>NZ_JAGETZ010000010.1 GCF_017571495.1 Hymenobacter negativus
CCACCGCATTCAGGGCCAGCAGCTTGGCCGGTTCGAACTTGTTAAGCAGGTAAGCACCGGCGAAGCGGCCCACCATGGCCGCCCCCCAATAGAAGGCCACCTGATTGCCGGCAGCCGTGGCATCGAGGCCCATCACGCTGGGCAGCGCCAGGTAGCTCACAATGTGCGAGCCAATAGCCACTTCGGCCCCCACGTAAGCAAAGATGCCTACCACCCCGAGCAGTAGGTGGCGGTATTGCCAGGCGCTGTGATGATGTGCACCAGTAGCGGCATCATCGTCGGCGACGTGCTCGATGACAGGCAGAGAAATCCGGCTCAGCACCAAGCTGATGAGCAGCAACGCCACCCCAATAATGAGGTAGGGCAACTGTACGGCAGTTACGTCAATGCTGGCCGCCGTGGTAGCATTGTCAAGTTTGGGCAGGTGGCTCAGGATGAGGGCACTGCCTAGCAGCGGGGCCAGCGTGGTGCCCAGCGAGTTGAACGCCTGCGTGAGCGTGAGGCGGGCCGACGCCGACGCCGGCGGACCCAAAATGGCCACGTATGGATTGGCCGCTACCTGCAGCAGCGTGATACCTGCCGCCAGCACAAACAGCGCCCCCAGAAATAGCCCATACGCCCGCTGCGCCGCAGCTGGATAAAACAGAAAAGCGCCGACGGCCGCCACTGCAAAGCCCAGTAGCATGCCGCGCTTGTAGCCCAGCCGCGCCACTACTTTCCCGGCCGGGATGCTCACTAGGAAATAAGCACCGAAGAAGCATAGGTTAATCAGGTTGGCCTGAGCGAAGGAAAGCTGAAAAATAGCTTTCAGGTAGGGAATCAGGATGTCGTTGAGGCAGGTGATGAAGCCCCAGAGGAAGAACAGAACCGTGACGGCACTCAGAGCGGAGGTGTAGCGCTGGGTGGCGTCGGTAGATGCAGTGGCAGTTCGGGAAGATTGGGTGGGAATAGCAGCCATAAGAATCAGGAAAGTGAAAAGTGATTTATAAGGCAATTTCCACTTTAAAATGCATCGGCCAGCGACTGCAGCCGCAACTGTTGCTTTAGCTGCGCGGCTGAGGTGGGGCTGGGACTGCGAAACGTTACCGTCTTCGGTTGCCCGGGTAGCAGGTCGAAGTAATTATCTTCAAAAAAGCCGTCACCTTCGGCCAGCGTCATGTTAACGTCGCGGGCCAGGGTTTGGCTTTGCAGGGTCAGTTGGTAAGTACTGTCCGTGAGCGGCTTCCAGGTGGTGGTGATACCCGGGCGGGGCATCATCATTTCCTTGGGCGCGGCGAAGTAGTGGGTGTTAGCGGCCAGGGTGGTGCCGTCAGCAGCCTGTACTGCACAGCTGAGCACGACCTGCTTGGGATTATGTCCTTTTAGCAGCTTTTTGCGGGAGATATCAAGGTAAGCTTTGCTGGTCAGCAGCTCGATTTGCAGGGCTTGGGTTTGCTCAAATAGCAGGTGGCCGGTAAAGTCCAGCAGGCGCACCTGCAGCCGGGCGGGCACGGCCGCGAGGCGGTCCGACACCACGTAGAAGCGCACGTTGTCGCCTTCTTCGTGAGGGCTAAGCAGCACATCGGCGTAGAAGCGCTTAGCGTAGTATTGCAAGGCTTTCCAGCGGCCGTAGTAGTCGATGGACGACCACGAGGCCGCGCCCCAGCAGTCGTCGAGTTGCCAGTACATGGAGCCCATCACGCGGGGGCGGTTGCGGCGCAGGTGCTCAGCGGCAATTTTGATGGCGTGGGCCTGCAACACCTGGCTCACGTAGAGAAACGAGGAGAAATCCTTGGGCTCGCGGAAGTCGCGGCGCAGGTATTCGAGCAGACGCGGGTTGCCAGCCTGGCTGCGCTGGTGCTCGCGCATCACGGGCGAGGCAATGTCGTAATCAGCGGGGGCGGCGAACTGCTGCACCGATTTCAGCTCCGGAAAGGACTGGAAGCCGTACTCGCTCATGAAGCGCGGCACCTGCTTTTCGTAGGCAGTCAGCGGCTCGGTGCCGGCCCATACGGCCCAGTAGTGCATGTCGCCGTTGCTTTGGCGGCTGGCCAAGTCTTCGTAGTTGGCCGAGGGGCTGGAAGGCCAGTAGAGGCGGCTGGGGTCGTGGGCACGCAACACCGCCGGCAGCACGTCGTTGAACATCCGTAGATAGTCGCCCCACACTTCCTTCTGGTGCGCGGCCCCGATGATACTGGGAATGTTCCAGTCCTGCCAGGCCACTTCATTCTCGTTGTTGCCCACCCAGATGGCCAGGCTGGGGTGGTCGCGCAGGCGGCGTACTTGGTGGGTGGCTTCCTGCCGCACGTTGTCCATAAACTCCGGGTTGCCGGGGTAGAAGGTGCAGGCAAACATGAAATCCTGCCACACCAGCAGGCCCAGTTCGTCGCAGGTATCGTAGAAATAGTCGTTTTCGTAAATGCCACCGCCCCACACCCGCACCATGTTCATGTTGCAGTCGCGGGCCGATTGCAGCAGGTGGCGGTAGCGTTGGTTGGTGACGCGGGTTGGGAAAATATCGGCTGGAATCCAGTTCGCGCCCTTGGCAAAAACCGGGATGCCGTTCACTACAAACTCGAACGACTTGCCATACTGGTCGCGCTCGCGGCGTAACTCCAGCGTGCGCAGGCCGATGCGCTTCTTGGCCGTATCCAGCGGCTTACCGCCCTGCACCAACCGCGCTGTGAAAGTGTAAAGTGCCTGCGCCCCATATCCCGCCGGAAACCAGCGCTGCGGCTTATCCAGTCGCATTTGGACTGCCAGTTCGTGGCGATTGGGTTGCAGCGTCACCGCCTGCTCCAGGCGCGGGCCCGCGGGCTTGCCATCCGGTCCCAGCGCCTCGATGAGCAACGTAGCGGCGGGATTTTGCACCGCGGTTCCGCCATCGTATTCCACCACGAAACCGAGTTGTGCGACGTCATCGCTGAGGCTACGCTGCACCACATGGAAGTCGCTGATGCGGGCCTCGTCCCAGACTTCGAGCTGCACGGGCTGCCAGATGCCGGCCGTGACGAAGCGCGGGCCCCAGTCCCAGCCGTATTGATAGGGCGCTTTGCGGGTGTAAGGGCTCAGCACAGGGCCTTTGTCGCCCACCACGGCCATGGCCTGCTCGTCGTTGGTGGCGTAGAGCGGGAAGCCGTACTTGGCAGGTAGGCCAGCCACCTCCGTCAGCGGCGAGCGAAAGTGGATGCGCAGGTGGTTTTCGCCGGCCCGCAGCTGTGGTTTCACGCTCACCCGCCACTCCCGGAACATGTTGTCGGCGTGCAGGATGGTGGCATCGTTCAACGTTACATCAGCGTATGTATCAAGGCCTTTGAATACCAGTTCCAGGTAGGAGCGGCGCAGCATTTCGGGCGTCACGGCGAAGGTGGTTTCATAGTCCCAGTCCGCTTTGCCAATCCACTGCTGTTGCAGCTCGTTGTCGCGGTAGAGTGGGTCTTTAATCTGGCCAGCCGCCAACAAATCGGTGTGCACGCAGCCGGGCACGGTGGACGACATCCAGCCCTCCTTGTCCGCCTGGTGAAAGCGCCAACCCTGCGTTAGCAGCTGCGTGGTCTTTGCCGTTTGGGCAGTAGCTATTTTGGGCAGTGCGGCCAAGATGATGAGGAGAATGAGGTAGCGCATGGCGGATAGTTGGGATGTGGATGAACCCAGCAGTTAGCGGCAGTTGTACGCTTCAGCCAGCAGCTGCAAAGTGGGACCAGCAGCTGAGGCAGGGTATTGCACCTCAATGGTTTTGCGCTCGCCCGGCAGCAGCGTGAAGTAGCCATCAGAGAAATAGGCGGGCAGTACAGGGCTCGATTGGCTGCCCAGCAAGGTGAGGCGCACGGTCACGGCGGGCGTGGCGGTGGGGTTCGTCAACTCATAAATCAGTTGCCGTTTTGCTGCATCCTGACGCAGCAGCTTCGGCGTGAGCGTCACTGCTGGCAACGCGTTGAAGGCTTGAAAATCGGGAGTAGCGGCCGTTTTCTGCCAATAGTCGTTGCTGGAAAGCATGTTGCCAGCCGCATCCGTCAGCACAAGGCGCAGCAGGTACACGCCTGGCAGCGTGGCGGGCAGTTGGGGCGTGAATACGGCTGTGGCCTGATTGGCCGGGGCCTGCACGGCGCGGGATTCGGTGGTCAGGCGCTGGCCGGCTACGTCGTAGAGGCTGCACGTTACCTGGCCACCACCCAGCGGCCGGAGCGTGGTGTTAATTACCATCACTTGATGGTCGTCCAGGTTCCATTGCACATGCAGGGGTTCGCAGGCTTTTTGCGCACCGAAGTAGGCGGCGTGGGTGGCGTAGTCCCAGGAATACAGCTGCCAAATCATGCTGGGCCAGGCCGGGTGGCTCATCCAGAGCAGCACGCCGCTGGTGTTGCGCCAGAGGCGACTGTTCCAGGCCTCGAACATGGCGCGGTGGTGGTCGTAGTTGAGAAACTGGACCTTGCGGGCGAAGTCTTCCAAGCCGGTGGGGACGCCATAGAGGTGGGTCACGTCGCCCAGGTACTTCTGCTGCTCGTGCTCGGCGTGCAGGTCGTGGTAGTACCAGGTGTCGCTGATGGGCCACTGGTCGGCGGCCGGGATGAACTGGCGGATGGTGCGGGCCTCGGGCACGGAGAAAGTGCCGATTTCGGTGGTGAAGCCCTGGGCGAGGCGCCGGGCGTACTCGGCGGGGTCGGAGAAGTAGTTCCAGGGGCCGCTGGTGCGCAGGTTGAGGTTGCGCGAGTTGGGCTGGTAGTAACGGGTGCCGTCCTCAGTGGCAATGAGCCGGGCCAGCAGGTCTTCGAGGCCGGCGGGCGCGTAGCCCTCGTTGCGCGGGCACCAGATGGCGATGCTCGGGTGGTTGCGGTAGCGCCGCACCACATCGGTGGCATTATCCATGAACAGCTTGTTATCAGTCGCTTCGATGTTGAAGCCCTGAGTTGAAAGCCAGAAGTCGTTCCAGACCAGCATGCCATATTCATCGGCCAGCTGGAAGAAATCTTCCTCGGTACTCTCGCCGGTCCAGTTGCGAATCATGTTGAGGTGGGCCTGCTGATGCAGCTTGAAGTAAGGTTCCAGCCGCGCCCGCGACACGCGCTTGCGGGCGTCGTCCATGCCCCAGTTGCCGCCCCGGCAGAAGATGCGCTGGCCGTTCACCTTCAGCACGAGATAGGGCGCGGCAGCCGGCTCCGCCACGGGCGTAAATGCGGCCTGGTCGGCGCCGGTCCGCAGCCGGGACACGGCTACTTCGGGCACCACCTCGCGGCGGTTCACGTTGTCAAAAAGCAGCTTGCCCGCCGGGGCTCGCAGCGGGTTAAACTTGACTCGTTGGCCCTCCCCTGCCGGCGTGTCAACCGTCATTTCATACGTCAGCTCCCGCACTCCAAACCGCACCGTATGCCGGTCCGAAGGCTTGCCGCCAGCCGCCACTACACGCAGCTGCATGGTATAGAGACTGGGCCGGCCGTAGCCGTTGGGCCACCACAGGCGCGGCCGATTCAGGCGCAGCGGGGCAAAGCTGGCCGGGTCGAAACGCACCAGCTTGTCACTCAGCGCAGGCACCGTCACGGTTTGGCGAAAAGTTTGGCCTTCCAGTTGGCCCGTTACAAGAACGCTTTGCGGCTGGCGGCTGGTGTTGTGCAGCGTGGCGCGCACCGCTACCGTGGCCCGAGTGGTATCGGGCAGCGGCAGGTCGGTGATTACCTGCGGGTCGCGCAGGGTGACGGGGCCGCTGAAGTGCAGCTGCACGTCCTGCCAGATGCCGCTGTTACGGTCGCGGATGCCGGGCATCCAGTCCCAGCCTTCCGAGGCCATGAAGGTGGGGCCATCGCCAGCCAGGGCGCCGCCGTTCGGCCCCTGGCCGGTGCGGGCCGACTCTTCGTGCGGAATGCCGGGGTGCGGCGGCGGCAGGATGCGCACGGCCAGCACGTTCTCATCAGCAGCCTTTAGCCACCGGCTCACCTCAAACTCGCCGCGCCGAAACGCGCCTTTGATGGTGCCCAGGCGTTGGCCATTCAGCCACACTTCGGCCTGGTAGTTTATGCCCGCAAAGGTCAGCCAGGCGCTTTGCCCGCGCTTCTCAGCCGGCACCCGAAACGCAACGCGGTACCACCACGGCTGGCGCGCCAGCGTGTCGGGGATGCGCAGGTTATTCAGCCCGATGTAGGGGTCGGGGTACACGCCCTGGTCGATGAGCGTGGTGAGCACGGTGCCGGGCACGGTGGCATTGTACCAGGTGGCGCTGCGGAAACCGGGCTGGCTGATGGCCGCGCCAGCCGCCGGCACGTCATTGGCCGCGGCCATTTCCCAACCTTGCGTAAGGCGCAGCCGGCCATCGGGCGCGGGCGCCAGCACGGTGCGCGGCAGCACTTTGGGCCGGCGCGTGGGCGGCAAGTACGCCGCCTTTGCCTGGGGCAAGAGCGCCGAGTCCTGCGGTTTCGCCAGGCCATAATTAAGCTTGGGCTGCTGCCCGTGGGCAGCGGGCTGTTGGCACAGTCCCGCCCCAATAGCCACGAGCAGCCAGCCCAAGCGAAGCCGACGGCCCACCACCGCCAGCTTACTATCGTTGATAAAATCCATCCATTTCCCCGTCCAACCCATCATAATGCCCGCGCTTTGCTTCCGGCTGTGATGATGAGCACCCGCTCCTGCTGCGGCCCCAGCGTGAGGGTGGGCAGCGTGAGCTGCTGGTCTTTCAGGGCCAGGCCCGTCAGTTTTTGGGATTGCCGGTTGCTGGGGTCGAAGGCCTGCCCGTCGAGTTTCTTGGTGCCAGCGGTGGGGAAGGTGGCGGCCGTGGCAACGGGCGCGGCGGTGTTGTTCAGCAGGTACACGAAGTAGGTGTCGCCGCAGCGCAGGCCGAAGCTTTGCACCACGCCGCTGGCCACGTCGAAGGGCTCGAAGTCGCCGTGGCCAGCGGCCAGCATCCGGTCGCTGATGTCGCGCACGGCGCGGAAGTAGGGCGTCATCTTCTGGTCGTCGAACAGCTCCCACCACCACGTCATCGGCAGCACGGGCGTGGGGCTGAACAGGCCGTACCACAGCCCGCGCCGGTAGTCGTAGTTGAAGCCGTCTTTGTAGGCCGGGTTGGCATCTTCCCAGCGGTAGCCGAACTCGCCCACCACGTAGGGCTTGCCAAAAGTCTGGATGTAATCGGGGTAGATGGCCGGTATTTTCTCGGTGTGCTTGTAGATGTGCTTCTGGTTGAAATCGAAGTAGGCCACCGAGTTCAGCCCCCCGATGTCGCGGTGCGAAATGCTGGTCGTCACCAGGTGCTGGTAGGGGTCGATGTCCTTGAGGTAGCGGCTCATTTCGGCGTGCCAGTGCGTCACGGCGGCGTGCGGAATCAGCAGGCTGTCCTGCTGCGTGTACACGGCATTATCTACCTCGTTGAAGAACTCCCAGGCCGCAATATTGGGGCTGTAGCCCCAGCGGGCCACGATGTAGCGCAGCTTGTTCTTATACTTCTGCTGCGCCGCGGGCAGCGTAAAAAACTCGGTGGGCGTGCGGGCCGGGCCGCCGTTGGCCTGGTTGTAGGGGCTGTTGCGCCAGCCGCCTTTTTCCATCAAATGGCCGTGCCAATCAAGGGTGAGCATGAAGTACAGCCCCAGCGAATCGGTGAGTTGCACCAGCTCGTCCATCCGCTTGATGGCGCCCGGATGGAAGTAGTCGGTGGAGTTTACGTAGCGCTTCGTGGTGCTCACTTTGGGCCACTCCAGCGGCAGGTTCCAGTAGCACATCCAGGTGCGGAAGAAGTTGGCTCCGTTCTTCGCCAGGGTGGGCAGCAGGTAATCGTAGGTGAACTTCTGGTCCTCAAACGAGCGGGATTCCCAGGCCACGTTCTCCCCGATTCCGCGAAACAAATCGCCGTTATCAAACCGAAACGTGTACAGGTCATTCTTGTGCAGAAAGCCCGGTTTCTTGCCCGCTACCACCGTAAAGGAGCTGGCCGCTGATTCCTCGGTACCCGCCTTGCTGGTTAGCCGGAAAAAGCCGGTGTACGCCCCCAACATCTGAGGGGCAAACCGCACCTTCCAGCGCGACTGCGGCGCGGCGTTCTGTTCGCAGTAGGCTGGCACCACCACCGGCAGTCCATTCGGCGCGGTCAGCACCAAATCCAGGCTCACCTCCTGCTGATTGTACGGGTTTTTAAAGGTAGAATTGAGCGTAATGTCCCACTCGGCCTTCTCGTATTCGCGCACCGGCGCAGTAGTCAGCTTCGTTGAGCCGATGATTTTTTGCGCGTAGCTCGCCGAAGCTGCCAGCCATGCCAGCAGCCCAAGGAGCAGCCCTTTCCAGTTTTTCATAGCTGTTTTATAGCAGGTTGTGTAGTTATGCACGGCCGTTAACCCCACCCCCGGCCCCTCCCCTCCGGGAGAGGGGTGCGTTCTGACGAATCTCGCATCTGGTACCCCTCTCCCGGAGGGGAGGGGCCGGGGTGTGTACTACCACTTCGGCAGCTCGTCGCGCGTCAGCACTTGCGGGGCGTCGTAAATGCGCTTGATGGCTTCGACAGAATTCTTTTCCTGCACCAGCTCGGCCCAGCTCATGAAAAACGTCCAGCGAGGCTGCGCGGCCAGGATTTCCGGTGTGGGCAGCGTGGCGCACTCGCCAATGGCAATGGGCTTTGCACCTACGATGGGTAGGATGTAGTCGTACCACGATTTGTCGTAACCCTGGTCGTACACGTCGAAGGCGAAAACGTCCCAGTAGGCTTCGCCGGGGTTGTATTGGGCGAAGTCGCGGCTCATGTCCTGCATGTCCCACACCCAGATGAGGTTGGTCAGGCCCTTGGTTTTCTGCAGGTAGTCGTGGGTAATTTGGTAGAGGCGGGCGGTGCCGTTGGGGCCGGGCCGGCCGCCCCACCAGAATTTGCCCTGGTTCATCTCGTGCAAGGGCCGGAACAGCACTTCCACGTTGTGGTCTTTCAGGTATTGCAGGTACACGGCGATGCCGTCCATGCGGGCTTTCCAGGCCTTGTTTAGGGGCGTGCCGTCGGTGGTGAGCTCCTGCCACTGCGCATCGGTGAGCAACTGGTTGAGCAGGCCAGGGTCCCAGGCGCAGGGCTCGCCGGGGCCGGGCGGGCAGGCGTGCCACATAATGTTGACCACAGCGCCCTTGCGGTACTGCTTGCGCGCCTGCTTTATCATCTTCCAGCGGTTGTCAATGTTTTCCTGCTGGAACAGGAAGTCGCCGCTCCACAGCGCCGGGTACTTGCCAGTGGTTTTCCGGATGAAATCCGTCCACTTTGTTGGCTCGGCGTTAGGTTCTTTGTTGTGCTGGCCGGCCAGGGTTTTGGTGCCCGAAATGCTGTTCAGATAAGGCAGCACCTTGGCAGACTGGGCGGCGGCGTTGGTCGCCAAACCGAGGGTTGCAAACAGGAAGTACTTGAAGAAGGAAGAAGCCATGCCAGCCAGAAAACAAGAGCGGCCCACGGAAGCGCCGGAGCCGCTCCTGTGCGGTGATTGAAGTAGGTGAAAGAACGGTTATTTGCGCAGCATGTACCAGTAGGTTTTGGCGCCGCCTAACTCTTTCTTGCCGCCGTCGCCGTTCCAGTCGATATCGTAGGGCTGCACGTTGAAGGGCATTTTCAGCGAGCGTTTGTCGGCGCTGAATTCCAGGGCGACGGTTTTGGTCTGGGCCGTACCGGGGTTGAAGGTGAGGGTATTATCAGCAAAATTGCGCAGCCAGGTGCCCTGGTTGCGGGGCAGGCGGCGGAACTTGTAAT
This sequence comes from Hymenobacter negativus, assembly GCF_017571495.1. Classification (GTDB taxonomy): domain Bacteria; phylum Bacteroidota; class Bacteroidia; order Cytophagales; family Hymenobacteraceae; genus Hymenobacter; species Hymenobacter negativus. The sequence goes on from NZ_JAGETZ010000010.1 coordinate 9,671, forward strand.
TGTAGTCGGTGGTGCCGTACATGAAGTTGGCAAACTGCCCATCGGGGCCGGCCTGGTGATTGAAGGTGCCAGTGAGCTTGCCATCGGCCGTGACGCCGGTCACGGCGAAAGTCAGCGTGTTGTCCAGCTCTTTACTGGCATCGGGAATGTTGCTGGCCAGCGTTTTGGTGCCATTCCAGCCCCAGCTTTCGCCCTCGCCAATGAAGTACTGGAATTGCAGGTTGGTCATCGACCACGTTCCATCCAAATCCGACACGTAGTCCTTGATTTCCACCGTCCACGGCCGGGTTTCGCCCGACTGCGAGGTGACGTTGTAGGTCCGAATCCGGTTGGTGCCCGAGAAGTCGGTGGGCACGCCTGAGGCCGGGCTCACCTCGGCGTGGTAAGATGTTTCGATGCGCGGCGTCACCTTGGTCAGGTCGGTGCCGGGCACCACGTACACCACCACCTTGCCCATGTCGGAGGTACGGGTGATTTCGGCCACGCCAATCTGGTTCTGGGCCAGCGCGAAATCCGTGATGGCGCGCTCGTTGCTCACGATGTCTTTGAACGGGTCCTGCTTGCAGCCGCTCAAGGTGCTCAAGCTGGCGAGGACGCCGACGCTCAGGAGGGTAAAATTCTGGAATTTCATATTGAATGGTGGGATTTTTAGGGTTCTTAAACCGTCATGCAGAGCGCAGCGAAGCATCTCGTGTGCAGCAGTAAACCAATTGATTAGAATTAGTTAAAGCACGCGAGATGCTTCGCTGCGCTCTGCATGACAGCCTTGATTGCCCGGTTCTACAGCAGCGCGTTCAAATCAACCTCGCGGGTGGGGATGGGGAAATAGTAGGCGTCGCCGGTGATGGTTTTGCCGTAGCGCTGGACCAGGATTTCCTCCATTTTGTGGGTGCGGCGCAGGTCGAAGAGGCGGTTGCCTTCGAAGCACAGTTCCCAGGCGCGCTCCTGGATAACGGCGTCGCGGAAGGCGCTGGCGCTGAGGCCGGGCGTGAGCGGCGCAATGTTAGCCCGCGAGCGGATGCGGTTGATGGCGGTGTAGCCGTCGGTGGTGGGGCCGCAGGCTTCGGCGTAAAGCAGCAGCACGTCGGAGTAGCGCAGCACAGGGGTGTTGGCGCTGGTTTGCTCGCCTACTTGCTGGGGGTCGAGGTACTTGCGGGTGAAGGGGCGGCTGTAGTCGGTGATGCCCAGCGTGCGGGTGGCTGTGCCCACGGTGACCGTGTTCGGAATGAGGTCGATTTTGCGCTTGTCGGCGGGGTCGAAGCTGTTGTAGAGGGCGCCTTCGGTGAGGAAGTGGTTGTAGCCTGATTTCACGGGGGTGCCGTCGCTGAGCATGAACGTGGCCCCGTCGATGTAGGGGATAAACATGAGCGGCAGCTTCGAGTAGTTGCCTTCCGAGAGGCCAGCGCGGTCCACGGTCACGGCGAAAATGTGCTCGGGGCCGGTCTTCTTCGTGACGTCGTAGATGTCTTTCAGGTTGGCATCGAGGCCGTAGCCGGTGGCAGTGAGGGCGCTGTTGGCCATCGTTTTGGCTTCGGTGTAGAGGCCGGTGGCGTCGGTCACGAAGTCGTAGCCGGGCGTGCCCGTCAGCTTGCCCGAGGCCAGGGTGGCGTCTACCTTAGCAAGCAGGCTCCAGGCGGCTACGCGGTTGGCGCGGCCGTCGCGGCGGGTCAGGTCGGTCAGGGCGATGCTCTGCTTGAGGTCGCTGGTAATCAGCGCATAGATATCCTGAATGGAGGCTTTGGCCGCATCGGTCTGGCTGAGCGACGTAACCGGTGCGGTGCGCAGCGGCGCAGCGCCAAACAGCCGCACGATGTTGAAGTAGTGCAGCGCCCGCAGGAAGTAGGCCTCGCCCACAAGCTCGTTGCGGTTGGCCTCGGCCATGTTGCTGATGCCGGGCACGTTGGCAATCACGGCATTGGCACGGTTCACACCGATGTAGGCGTAGCGCCAGGTAGTGGTCAGGTCCACGTTGTCGGCGCGCACGGCCAGGCGGTCGAACTCGAAGTTGCTGGCCCCGGCGTCGGGCTTGAGGGTGATGTCCTCGGTGGGCAGCTCGGTGACGGTGATGAAGCCGCGCGAGTAATACTCAATCTCGGGCAGGATGGCGTAGGCGTAGATGAGGGCCGCGTTGGCATCAGCCTCGGTTTTGTAGAAGTTGCCCTGCGAAACGAAGCCGTAGGGGTCTTCCTGAAGCGAGCAGCCGGCCGACAGTAACAGCGCCCCGGCCAGACCTAGTTGTTTGAGGAGTTTCATGGGTGGGAATGGTAAAGCCGGTGATTAGATGCCAATGTTCAGGCCCACCGAGAAGGCGCGGGGGCGCGGGTACGAGCCGTACTGCTGGCCGTTGGCCTGCACTTCGGGGTCGAAACCCTTGTGGTATTTGGTGAAGGTGTAGAGGTTGTTGCCGGACAGGTAAATCCGCAGCGTCTCCACGTGCTTAATGAGGTTGGACTTGAAGTTGTAGCCCAGCGTCACGTTCTGCACCCGCAGGAAAGAGCCGTCGGCCACGAACCAGTCGGAGCCGTAGTAGGCGCGGTTCGCGTTCACGCTGGGGTAGGCATTGGTGGGGTTGTCGGGTGTCCAGCGCTGGAGCTGGCCGCTGGGCGAGAACTTGCGGAAGTCGAACACGTCGTTGCCCTGCACCCCGTAGAGCTGGGCCGAGAGGTCGAAGCCCTTGGCGCGCAGCGTGGTGTTGAAGCTGTAAAGGACCTTGGGGTTGGGGTTGCCGATGATGGTGCGGTCGTTGTCGTCCACTTTGCCGTCGCCGTTCAGGTCCACGTATTTCAGCTCGCCGGGCTTGGCCATGTCGCCGGTAAGGCCGGTGGCGGCACCTTCGGCGGCGCTCTGAATCACGCCGTTGGTTTTGTAGCCGTAGAACACGTTGATGGGCTGGCCCACGATGTAGGCGTTCAGCGGGGCGCGCAGCATTTCGATGCTCGCGCCGTTCCACACGAAGTTGTCGGTGCCCATGCTGATGAGCTTGTTGCGGTTCACGGTCAGGTTGCCGCCCACCGTCCACTGCACCACGGGGGTACGCAGCACCTCGGCGCTCAGGCCCAGTTCCACGCCGCGGTTTTCAATCACGCCATCGTTCACCCACACCCGGTCGTAGCCCGACGAAGGCGTGATGTAGGTTTGGCGCAGCAGGTCGCGGGTGCGCTTGTAGTAGAAGTCGAGACTGGCCGTGAAGCGCTGGTTGAGGAAGCCCAGGTCGAGGCCGGCGTCGAGCTGCGAGGTGGTTTCCCACTTCAAATCGGGGTTAGGCACGCCCTCCCAGATTTTGTTGTAGCCGTCGTAGCCGAAGGTGCCCGGCCCGAAGCCGGTCTGGAAGTCGCCGCCGGTGTAGTAGCGGGCCGAGCCCAGGCGGTCGAGCGTCTGGTAGGGGCTGATGCCCTGGTTGCCGGTCAGGCCGTAGCTCAGGCGCAGCTTGGCTTCCGAAATAGTCGGGATGGCTTTCAGGAAAGCTTCTTCCTGGAGCTTCCAGGCCACGGCGGCCGAGGGGAAGAAGGCCCACTTGTTGTTGGCCCCGAACTTCGACGAGCCGTCGGCGCGACCGGTGAAAGTGAACAGGTAACGGTCGAGCAGCGAGTAGTTGAAGCGGCCGATGTAGGAGTTGAGCAGCGACTTGCTCAGGCCGTTGGTGGTGTACTGCGTCTTGGCGGTGCCCAGGTTCTGGTTGGCCAGCACATCGTTGATGAAGCCACGGCCTTCCAGGTACGAGGTGCGCGAGTTGAACGACTGCGTGGTGTAGCCCGCCACCGCGTTGAAGCTGTGGATGCCCACCGACTTGTTCAGCGTGAAGTAGCTCTCGCTCAGCAGCTCGTTGCCGTTGTAGTTGTTGATGGTGCCGAAGCCGTTGTACAGGTAGCCGGTGTTGGTGATGTTGCGCGGCTGGTAGTTGTCGTCCACCGCGTTGCCGAACTTGTCGCTGAGCTGGGTGCGGAAATTGAGCCACTTGGTCAGGTCCCAGCTCACGTAGAGCGTGCCCAGCACGTCGAAGCCCTTGCTGGTGTTGGTTACCTCCTTCTGGTAGGCAATGGGGTTGCCGAAGTCGCGCGGCCCAATCTGGAAGTAGGTACCGTCGGGGTTGTACACCGGGAAAACCGGGTTGCGGTCGGCCGAGAGGCCGCCACCCACGCGCTGGGTGTGGGTCAGAATCAGGTTCACGCCGGTGCTCACGTTGTCGAACAGTTTCTGGTCGAGGTTCAGGCGGCCGTTGTAGCGGTTGTAGTTGTTGCCGATGTTCAGGCCTTCCTCGCGGTAATAGTTGCCCGACACCGAGAACTTGGTGCGCTCATTGCCGCCGTTGGCCGTCAGGGTGTAGCTCTGCGACAGCGGGTTGCGATACACCAAATCGGGCCAGTAGGTGCGGTAGGGCCACTGGGGCTTGGTGGGGTCGGTGCCGCGCAACTCGGCCACCGAGGGGTAGTAGGTGCCCAAATACGTCTGCCCGGTGTAGAGCAGCGGCAGGCCGGCGTTACCCCGGGCCTCGTTGTCGATGATGGCCACGTCCACCGGGTCCGACCACACGTCGAGCTTCGTGGGCAGGGTCGAAATCGTGTTCAAAGTACTCAGCGTGACGCTGGTTTTACCCGCTTTGCCCTTCTTCGTCGTTACCAGAATTACGCCATTGGCGCCCCGCGAGCCGTAGATAGCAGCCGAGGAAGCATCTTTCAGCACCTCAATGCTGGCAATGTCGTCGGGGTTAATCTGCTTCAGGTTGCCGGCATCGCCCCACGGAAAGCCGTCCACCACCAGCAGCGGGCTATTCGAGCCGTTGATGGAGCTTGACCCGCGAATGCGGATAGTAGCGCCCGCGCCCGGCTCGCCGGAGGGCACAATTACCTGCACGCCGGCCACCTTGCCCTGCAGCAACTGGTCGACCGATGAGGCAGGCGTCTTGTTCAACTCGCTGCCCTTCAGCGTGCCCACCGAGCCGGTGAGGTCGCTCTTGGCCACCGAGCCGTAGCCCACCACCACCACTTCTTCCAGGCTCTTGGTTTCCACTTTCAGGTTGCCGTCGATGGTGGTTTTGCCATTCACCGGCGTTTCCCAGGTTTGGTAGCCCACGAAGGAGAACGTGAGCACGGCATCGGGCGAGGGCACTGTGAGCGAGTACGAGCCGTCGCCCTGCGACGACGTGCCCGTGCTGGTGCCCTTCACCAGCACCGTCACGCCCGGCAGCCCGTCGCCGGAAGCGCCGTCGCGCACCACGCCGCGCACCGTCAGGGCCTGCGCCCAGCCCAGCGCTGGTACCAGCACCGCGCAGAGCCATATAATGAGTAATTTCTGTCTCATAAAAGTGTGTTCAAAGTGAGATGTAAGGGTGGGATTTTGAGGTAAGCAATCCACCGGGAATACCGCTAGCAAGGCCCGGAAGAATGGTGTTTACACACTAAAGATTGGCTGGTAGCCAACAGCCGGGCAACAAACGTTTCCGGAAGTATACAGGCCCTTTCAAGGCCGTGCCAACGGCTTGAAAGCCGGTCTGTTTGGGTAATGCAAACTTAATATCTGCTCTCAGCTGGTAATGATACTTTTTTATCAAAGTATTGCCCTATTCAGCAGTTCATGAGAATTACCTGGGCTTCAAGGCACTGGCTAAGCGGTTTTGAGCCGGTGCTCCTCCGTTCTCGGCGGTAGGGAACGGACTAATTGATTTTTACACCGCCGGCTCACCTCCAGGCAGGCGCGGGCGTTGTGGTACGGGCATTTCCAGAAGCCGATTTTGTCGTGGCTGCGCATGGGCTGGTAGTCGTCGTACACGCCCCAGCGCCACTCACCGGTTTCGAAATCCAGCAGGTGCTTTTGGGCAAATTGCCAGGCCTTGTACGAGTGGTGCAGCATGGCTTCGTCGCGGGCCTGCTCGTAGGCGTGCAGGAAGCCCACCATGGCCTCGGCGCTCACCCACCATTCGCGGTGCGTGTCGAGGTGCTGGGTGCGCAGGTCCAGCTCGTGGTGCAGGCTGCCGTCGGGCAGTAGCGCGGCGGCCGTGGCCCGGGCCAGGCGCTGGGCGGTGGCGTTGGTGCGGGCCAGCAGCGCGGCATCGCCGAGGGCTTCGGCGGCTTCGGGCAGCAGCCAGGCGGCTTCAATGTCGTGGCCGTAGGAAACGAGGTCGGCCACCGACGTCCAGTCGCGGGCGAAAAACAGGCGCAAGTGGCCCGTATCCGCATCCACAATGTGGGTTTCAAAAACGCTGAGCAGGTGGCGCAGGCGTTCTGCCAGCAGGGCATCGGGCCAGGAGTGGTAGAGGTTGGCGTAGGCTTCCAGAATATGCAGGTGCGTATTCATGGTTTTGGGAGCGTTCTGGTCCTTTTCGCTCAGCCGCAAATCATCCAGCAACTCCCCTGTTTCGGTGAAAGCCTCGAAATAGCCGCCGTGCTCCGCGTCGTAGCTGTGCGCTTCAATCCAGCGAAAAAGCTCCTGGCTGGCTTGCAGCGCCTGCGGCTCCTGGGTGGCGCGGTAGTACTCGCTCAGCCCGTAGATGGCGAAAGCCAGGGCGTAAATCTGCTGGCGCGAGTCCTGCGGGCGACCCTGCGCATCGAGCAGCCAGTGCAGGCCGCCGTGCTCAGTGTTGAGGAAATGCGTACGCAGGTACTCGTAGGCGCGGGTGGCGGCGAACCGATATTCGGCCCGGCCGGTGTGCCGGTAAGCGGCCGAGAACGTCCACAAAATGCGCGCATTCAGGATGCTGCCCTTGTCGGCGCGGGCATCGACCTGGCCAGTGCTGTTCATCCGCCCGATGAAGCCGCCTTGCTGCTCATCCACGGCCTTGGTCAGCCAGAAATCGGCAATGCGGGCCAGTTCGGCCTCCATCTCCTGCTGGTACGACGCCAGCAGGGCCGTCACCGCGGGCGTTGCGTGCTCATTCATGCCCCCACGCCGTTGTAAGACAGCACCATTCCGGCCTTCGAATCCTCGGCAAAAGCTTGATTTGCGTCAATCAATGCATTGATTTGGCGCACCGAAGCAGCCGAAGAGAACCCGTCGGCGGGCGTGTTCAGCACGTAATCCACCAGCTGTTCGACGGTGGATGTGGCCACGTGCGTGCGGGTGTCCGACGAGGCGTAGTAGATGAATACCGTGCCGTCCTCGTCCAGAATCCAGCCGTTGCTGAATGCCACGTTCGACACGTCGCCGACCCGCTCCTCTCCTTCCGGCGCAATGAAATAGCCGCCCGGCTTGTGCAGCAACTTGTCGGGCTGCGCCAAATCGGTCAGAAACACATAAAGCACGTAGCGCAGGCCGGCAGCCGTGTTGCGCACGCCGTGGGCCAGGTGCAGCCAGCCCTTGTCGGTTTTGATGGGCGCGGGGCCCTGGCCGTTTTTCGACTCGTACACGGTGTGGTACTGCTTGCCGTCCACAATCCATTCGCGGCTCACCACGGCATTTTCCATCGAATCGGCAAGGCCGAAGCCGATGCCACCGCCTGCGCCCGCCTCAATAAAGCTGTCCTGCGGCCGGGTGTAGAGGGCGTATTTGCCCTGCACAAACTCGGGGTGCAGCACCACGTTGCGCTGCTGGGCCGAGGGCGTTTGCAGGTCCGGCAGCCGCTCCCAGCTGATGAGGTCGTGGGTGCGGGCGATGCCACACTGCGCCACGGCGGCCGATTCGTCGCCGGGCCGGGCGGCGGGGTCCTTGCGCTCGGTGCAGAACAGGCCGTAAATCCAGCCATCCTCGTGCCGGGTCAGGCGCATATCGTACACGTTGGTATCGGGCTCGCTGGTTTCCGGCATCGTGATGGGCCGCTCCCAGAACTCAAAGTTGTCGAGGCCATTCGGACTTTCGGCCACGGCAAAGAACGACTTGCGGTCGAGGCCTTCCACGCGGGCCACCAGTAGGTAGCGCCCCTCGTGCTTGATGGCCCCGGCATTGAACACCGCATTAATTCCCAGCCGCTCCATCAGGAAGGGATTGGTGGCGGGGTTCAGGTCGTAGCGCCAGTTGAGCGGCGCGTGCTGGGCCGTCAGCACCGGGTGCTGGTACCGGTCATAGATGCCGTTGCCGAGGGGCTGCTTCTTGTTGGGGCGGGCAACGAGGGCATTGTGCTGCGCCTCAAGGTCGTGCTGGCGTTGGCGGAAGTTGTTTTCCATTAGATAAGGTCGGAATAAATAAGCTGTTTGGAAGGTATTAGTAGGGTGTGCAGCTGGCGGGACCTCACCCCCGGCCCCTCTCCCGCGGAGAGGGGAGCCACGGCGGCGCAACCATCTGCAATCGTCAGGCTCCCCTCTCCGCGGGAGAGGGGCCGGGGGTGAGGTCTTGGCGCCAGGCAATTCTGAATTATTGCTTGATGAACTTGATGGTCTGGGCCGCGCCCTGGTACTGCGCCCGCAGCAGGTACAAACCGGCCGGCATATCGGCTGTGGGTAAGGTTTGGGTAGCGGCGCGCACGGTGTAAGCCCCAACTTTTTGCCCGGTATTATTAAGCACTGTGAGCTGCGTGCCCACGGGCCATTCGCGGCCTAATTCCACGGTTAGCGTGCCGGCCGCCGGGTTGGGATACGCCTGTATGGTGCGGGCGGCGCTGGCCGAAGTTGTGGCTGTTACCAGGCTGCCATAAGCTTCCAACTCGCGGATGGAATAGCCGTAAGCGGTGCCGCGGGCCGTGCCCAGCACCTTCACGTAGCGGCCGGTCACGTTCAGGTTGGAGTAATTGGTGTGCAGGTCGGAGTTGCCCGTGATGGTCACGGCGGTGGTCCAGTTCACGTTATCCGGCGACACCTGGATTTGGTAATCGCGCCCGTAGGCGTTTTCCCACACAATGCTGAAGCGGTTGAGGCGGTAGCTGGCGCCCAGGTCCACCACTATGTCCTGCGGGTCGGCGTAGGCCGATGACCAACGCGTGGTGCGGTCGCCGTCCACGGCCAGCGCGGCCACGTTGCCCTGCCCCGCTTCGGTAGATGAAACCGTTACCGGCCGGTTCAGGCACAGATTGCCGGCTGAAGGGTTGGGTACGCCCCAGCCCGGCATTTCGTCGCGGGTCAGCACGTTGGGGGCTGTGTAGAGCGCCAGCAGGTTGGCGGGTGTGTTCTGAGTGAACACCAGCTCCGACCAGCCCATAAAGTAGGTCCACAGCGGCTGGGCCCGCAGGGCCGTGACGGTGGGCAGCACGCCCGTTTCGCCGATGGCAATGGGCTTGCCGGCGGCCACGCCCAACATGGCGTTGTATTTGGCCTGGGTCAGGCCGTCGCCGTTGTAGAAATCCAGTGAGGCCACGTCAAAATAGCTGGTGCCGGGGCTGTAGGAATTCACGTCGCTGGGGAGCGTGGGGAAATCCTGGATATTCCAGACCCAGACGATATTAGTCAGTCCCCGCGTGACTTGCAGGTAGTCGTGCGTAATCTGGTAGAGCTTGGCCGAACCGTTTGGTCCGGGTCGGCCACCCCACCAGAAGGCCGCCTGATTGGTTTCGTGCAGGGGCCGGAAGGCTACTTCCACGCCCCGGCTTTGTAGGTACTGAAAGTAGGGCACCAGCTCATCGAGCCAAGCTTTCCAGCGGGTGTTGAGCGCGGTGCCGTTGGTGGTCAAATTGGTCCAGTCGGCGTTCGACATGGTGCTCGTCACGCCCGTTCCAAACGAGCACGGCGACACGTTCTGGGCCGGGTTGCAGGCGTGCCAGGTCAGCGTCACAAAGGCGCCGCGCTGCCACTGCTTCTCGGCCTCGTATATCATCTGCCAGCGGTCGGCGTAGCTGCTGAACAGGAAATCACCGCCCCACAGGCCCGCCACTTTCCCCGTCACAAACTCCAGCTGGTCGGTATAGTACGTGGGGGTATTCAGGGGCTCCTTGTTGTGAATGCCGCCAATGGTGGATGTGCCCCGGATGGTGTAGAGGTAGTTGAGCGAGGTAAACGGCGTCTGGGCCACGGCCGCGCCGGGTAGCGCCAGCGCCAGTCCCACCGCGGGCCACCCCAGCTGCTGGATACATGCTGTCAATACGTTTCGTAGCGAGAAGGACATACTGGGTGGGATTGGAATGAATGGAGCAAGACTTCTTCAAATTTCGCCACTGACGAAAGGGAGCAGTAATGGTTTTTTACCGTTCTGTGGTACTGTTTTGGCGGTGCGGCCGTGGAGACCTCACCCCCGTCCCCACGGCCGCTAGTCATCTCCCAGCCGCTCCCACCACGTCTTTTTCAGTATCGAGCCCACAATCACCAGAATCACCACCGTCACGAGTAGCGGCAGGTGCTGCGAGAGCAGCAGGTACATCGGCAGGATGGTGAGGCAGAGCTGCGCGATGATGCCCAGCACGATGTTGAACATGTTGCGGCCGAAGTTGCGGTTGGGCTGGAAACCGGGGTCTTCGGCCTGCACGGCGGCCAGCACCGGGCCCCAGAAGCCCCAGGGCCGCACCGTTTTGTAGAAGGTGTGCAGCACGGCCGGTTCGGTCGGCGGGGCCAGATAAGTGCCGATGACGGAGCCGGCCAGCGAAATGCCAAACAGCAGCGGAAACCAGTACAACAGGTTGCCGGCCGGAATCAGCACCCCGAAAACCATGGCTGCCACGATGCCCGTGAGCATCCCCACGAAAAAGCCCGTGGCGTTGAAGCGCCACCAATGCCATTTCAGCACGTTGGAGGCCACGTAGCCGCCGTAGAGCGCCGACACGATGAACTGTAGCACCGTGTTCACGTCCTTGGCGATGAAGCCCAGCGCCACGCCCACGGCCACCACTACCACGCCCACCAGGTAGTTCATCGAGATGATGCGGCCGGTGCTGGCGCGCGGGTTGATGTACTTGAGGTAGATGTCGTTGACGACGTAGGCCTGCGCCGCATTCACGGTACCGCTGAAGGTACCCATGAAGGCCCCGAGCAGACCGGTGAGCACCAGGCCCATCAGCCCGACGGGCAGGAAATTGTTGATGGTGAGCGGCAGAATGCGCTCGAAGTCGATGGTGCCGTCGGGCGCTTTCAGGTTCATCTGCTGGTAGTAAAGCAGGCCCAGAATGGTGAGGCCGATGATGAGCGAGTAGCGAATGGGCAGCAAGATGATGGACACGAAGCCGCTCATCTTGCTGGCGTCTTCGGGCGAGCGGGTGCTCAGGATTTTCTGCATGTCGTAGTTCGGCGCGGGGCCGGCCAGCGAGGCAAACACGCCCTTGAAGGCCATCATCATGAAGAACACGCCGAACAGCGAGTAGCCGTCGCTGGAAATCTTGCTGTTCACTTCCGGGATGATGCGCTGCCAATCCAGCCCCAGCCGCCAGCCGAAGAAGGGGTTGAACCAGCCTTCGGGCACGGCCAGCGGCTTGCCCTGCAAATTGACGTAGGCAATGACGGCAATGGCCACGCAGGCTACCGTCATGATGGCGTACTTGATGATGTCGCCGAGCACGATGCTGTGCATGCCGCCCACGATGGAATAAAACATCGCAAAGAGCGTAAACACAATGCCGTACACGTGCGGCACGTACTGCGGCGCCACGTCGAACGGCACGTAGCCTTTCACCAGCTCCCAGGGGATAAAAATCTCCATAAACTTGCCCAGCCCCACGAAGCCGTAGGCCAGAAAGCCCAGGCAGCTGAGCAGCGCAAACGCAATCACGACCTGGTGCGAGGCCCACACGCCCGGCCCCTTTTGCCCGAAGCGGGTGGCCAGCCACTCGGCCCCGGTACTAGCTCCCGAGCGGCGCAGCCAGCGCGAGAGGTACATCATCAGAAACACCTGGTTGAACACCGGCCACAGCCACGGAATCCAGATGGATTTCATGCCATACACGAAGCACAAACTCACCATCCACATCGTGCCGCTGATGTCGAACATGTCGGAGGCGTCGCTCAGGCCCAGCTTGTACCAGGGCAGCGTGCGCCCGCCCAGCATGTAGCTGTCCTTGTCGAGGCTGGCCTTTTTGCGGTAGTAGAGGCCGATGAACACCGTGGCCAGCAAGTAGGCCGCGATGATGAGAAAGTCGAGTAAGTGAAGCCGCATCGGGTGCTGGGTGGGAGTGGCTAGTGGCGCCCCAGGCAGGGCACTGCAGTTGATAGCCGGCGAGAGAAATATCTGTTGGCAAAAGTATCCGCTGCTTTGCCCGGCTTAGTAATGATATTTTATCATTCTCTTGACCGTACCGACTAAGCACTCGATTCAATGGCTGGATTTTATTGCTAATCTGGCTCAAAAGCCTACTTTCGCTGCGCCGTTTCGGCACTCGCCACAGATACTATCTTACCCAAAATCCCACCCATCCGGTACCGCCATGCAGCAAAACATCATGCGGGAGATTACCCCGCTCACGCAAAACGACTGCTTCATGCTCTTTTCGCGGGTGAAAAAGGAGTTCTCCTTTCCGCTGCATTGCCACGAGGAATTTGAGCTGAATCTGATTCTGAATGCGCCCGGCGCCAAGCGCATTGTGGGCGACCACGTCGAAGTTATCGAGGACCAGGAGTTGGTGCTCATCGGCTCCAACCTGAACCACGCCTGGTTCACGCACCAGTGCGTGAGCGAGGAAATCCAGGAGCTTACCATCCAGTTTCACAAGGACTTGCTGGACGAGAAGTTTCTGCGCCGCAACCAGCTCAGCTTCATTCAGAAAATGCTGGAAAATGCTCAGCGCGGCATCCTGTTCTCCCGCGAAGCCACCACCCAAATCCGTGAGCGCATCCTGGGCCTGGAGCACAAAGTCGGCTTCGATTCGGTGCTGGAGCTGCTCTCCATTCTGCACGACTTGTCCACCTCGCGCAACATGCGCGTGCTCTCCGATTCGTCCTTCACCGCCGAGCGCCCGCAGGCCAACAGCCGCCGCATCGAGAAGGTATTCGAGTACCTGAACACCTACTACAGCCGCCCCATCACGCTGGCCGAAGTGGCCAAAATCGCCAACATGCCGGAGGTGTCGTTCAGCCGCTTTATCAAGAAGCGCACCGGCACCACGTTCATCGACAGCCTGAACGAAATCCGCCTCGGCCACGCCTCCCGGATGCTCATCGACACCACCCACAGCGTGGCCGAAGTGGCCTACAAATGCGGCTTCAACAACATCTCCAACTTCAACCGCATTTTCAAAAAGCGGAAGAAATGCACGCCCAAGGAGTTCCGGCTGAGCTTCTCTGGCACGCGGCTGTTCATTTAAAGCCTGTTTTGAATGGAGGTAAAAAGCACGTCATGCTGAGCACAGCTGAGACATCTCGCGTGCCATAGTGACTCAATCGTTGAACGAAGCGAGTAATATGTCTCGGCTGCGCTCGGCATGACAGCCGAACAGGGCAAAACCAATCCATTACCCGGCCATTATTTCCAGATTTTATCCTTCTCTGATTCTATTTTAACCATCTGCTTGCCAGGCAGATTTTTCTATTTTCCTTAGTGCTGTTCCTTCCCCGTGCCCTCCCGTTGCGACAGCTGTCAGCGGGACGGTTGCGGAGAAGTCGGAGTTGCTAGCGCTCCGCTGTGCGGGCCTCGGCCCGCGTTGCTTCGTTGCTTCGTTGCTTCTGGATGAGCAACCGCCTTGTTTCCGAAGGCTATTCGCCCCGCTGCTGCTGGGGCCGATGGCACCTGCTTATCGCCGCGGGCTGGGCCCGCTGGTCGCCTGATTCCGCACGTCCACTTTCCACCAAATCCCACCCTTTCCGATGAAAATTATTACGCGCATTCTCGCCGTGTGTGCTGGCTTGCTTTGCGGCTCGGCCGCCACGGCTCAAACCAGCTACAAAAGCCTCAACTACCTCTACAGCATCTCGGGCACCAAAACGGCTTCTGGTATGCACAACCGGGAGCCCAACTCGGCCCCGGCTACCTGGACCAATCGCCTCAACTCCGTGACCGGCAATTTCCCAGCGCTGTGGAGCAGTGATTTCCTGTTTGAGCAAAGCGAAATCAGCAACCGGTGGACCATGACCAACGAGGCCAAGGCGCAGTGGGCCAACGGCGCCCTCATCAACCTGATGTTTCACGCCTGCCCTCCTACCCAGGCCGAGCCCTGCCAGTGGGAAGGCGGCGTCAAAAACTACCAGCTGAGCAACACCCAATGGCAGGAGCTCATCACCGACGGCTCCCAGCTCAACCGCAACTGGAAGGCGCGCCTCGATGCCATCGTGCCCTACCTGCAGGACCTGAAAAACAACGGCGTGGAGGTGCTGTTCCGGCCCCTGCACGAGATGAACCAGGGCGTATTCTGGTGGGCGGGCCGGCCCGGCTCGCAGGGTACCGCCCGCCTCTACCAGATTACGCACGACTACCTCAAAAACACCAAGGGCCTGACCAACCTTATCTGGGTTTGGGATGTGCAGGACTTCGGCTCGCTGGCTTCCGACCTGGCTAACTACAACCCCGGCAGCAACTACTGGGACGTGCTGGCGCTCGACATGTACTACAGCGACGGCCAGGGCTACACCAGCGCCAAATACAACGCCATGCTCAACGCCGCGGGCGGCAAACCCATTGCCATTGGCGAATGCAACAACCTGCCCTCGCCCAGCCTGCTGGCATCTCAACCCCGGTGGGCGTTTTTCATGGGCTGGTCGGAGGAGGTATTTACCAATACTTCCACTGCTAATATTCAGAATACCTTTTGGGCCGGCAACGTGATTGTGCGCGAAGAAATGCCCGGCTGGAATAACACCGCGCCCACTGCGCCCAACATTGCCTACCAGCGCCCGGTCAGCGTCACCTCAAGCTACAATAGCACCAACACCGGCGCCAAAGCCGTGGATGCCGACGGTAACACCCGCTGGGAAAGCGCCTACACCAACAACCAATCCATTTTTGTGGACTTGGGTGCCACCTACAACGTCAACCGCGTGCGCCTGGCCTGGGAGGCCGCCTACGCCCGCGACTACCAAGTACAGGTATCTACCAACGGCACTACCTGGACCACCATCAAGGACGTGTGGGGCAAAACCTCCGCCACCGCCGACAACCACACCGGCCTAAACGCCAACGCCCGCTACGTGAAGGTGTACTGCATCAACCGGGCCACCACCTATGGCTTCTCGCTCTACGAATTCGAAGTGTACGGCACCGCCACCGGCGCCCGCACCGCCCTGGCTTCCAACGGTACGAAAACTACGTTGGAGGGCGAAGCAACCGTATTCCCCAACCCCGCCAGCAGCAAAATAACCGTGCAGTTGGTCCAGTACGGCAAGGCCGGTACCCAGCTCACGCTCAGCAATGGGCAAGGCAAAACGCTGCTCAGCGAATCCGTACAAGGAACGGAACGCACGCTGGATTTGGCCACCTACCCGGCTGGGCTTTACCTGCTCACCCTGTCGAATGAGTCGGGCCGGGTGACGCGCAAAATCACGAAGGAATAGGTGCTGGCTGATGCGTTGAATGGCCTGTAGAGCGTGTAAGAAATGCCCGCTCTACAGGTGCACGTCGGTGCTGTTTTTCACAGCTACCGGCACGTTATCCGGGGTTTTAACCTCGACATTAGCGAGCTGCCAGTTCTGGGCGAAATCGATGGTGCCGGCCTTCTCAGCGCTAATGTGCACGTTGGTAAGGTTGAAGTTCTCAAGTAGCGAGGTTGCCACGCCGCCGGCCAAAATGGCTGTGTGAGCACCCGTGGCTTGCAGGTTGGTAATGCGCACGTTGCGGAAATGGGGCAGGCCGCGGGCGGGGTCTACCTTGGTCAGCATGGCTTTCCAGTGGGCGGGCAGCGTGGCCTGGGTGTAGCCAGCGGGTAGCTCCGAATAGCTGTAGGCTGGGTTCCAGTTCATGGTAATGGTGAGGGGCACGCGTACGCTGTCCAGTTGAATGTCTTCAACCAGAATATCCTCCACGGTGCCGCCCCGGTTGGTCGCTGACTTCAGCTGAATGCCATTCTTGGTGCCCTTGGCCCGCAAGTTGCGGGCAATGATGTGGCGGATGCTGCCCGACGTTTCCGAGCCGCATGTCACCAGCCCGCCGCCGGCGCCGGCTACGCAGTGTTGAATGAGGACGTATTCGCACGGCCGGTTCACGCGCAGGCCGTCGGCGTCGCGGCCGGCTTTCAGGCAGAAATTGTCGTCGTTGCAATCAATGTCTGCATTCTGCACCAGCACGTAGGAACTGGAATCGATGTCGACGCCATCGGTGCTGGGGCCGTGGCCGCCGAGGTTGTTGCGCACCGTGATGCCGTCCACCGTCACGTTTTTCGAATACAGCACATGCACCGTCCAGAAGCCCGAACGCTGCAGGGTCAGTCCTTGTAGCGTCACATTGCTGGCGTTGGACATCAATAGCAGGCGCGGGCGTTGGGCGTCGTAGTCGACTATCCAGCGCAGGCCTTTCGCTTCGTACTCCTTGCGCATCGTCCAATACTTGTCCCAGAAAGGCTGGCCCTGCCCGTCCACGGTGCCTTCGCCGGTAATGGCCACGTTGTCCTGGTCCAGCACGTTGAGCAGGGCGGCGGGCCACTTCATCTCGATGCCAGCCACGCGGGTCATTATGTGGGGGTAGTCGCTGAGGTTCTGGCTGCCGAGCAGCGTCATGCCCTTCTCCAGGTGCAGCTCCACGCCTTTTTTGAGGAACAGCGAGCCCGTCAGGTAGCGGCCGGGCGCCAGTGTCACCACGCCGCCTTTGCGGGCGGCCGCATCAATGGCTTTTTGCAGGGCCTGCGTGTTGAAGGTCGTGCCGTCGCCCACCGCTCCGTACTTCGCGGCGGCAAAAACCGTTTTAGCCATCGGCCGCGAGTGGGCCCCTACCTGCTTCACCCAGGCCGGGTCCGGCTCGGCGATGGGAGCGGCAACGGGTCGAAACGAGCTGGCCGCCAGTACTAACAGCGGAAGAAAGCGAGCGGATAAACGTTTCATAGGAAGCCAAAGATGCGCGTGCCAAAGGTCCCTACCTGCCCGCACTCACCTGCACCCTGGGAAAGACAATCGCCTGCCCTACCCTAGTGCTTTCAGTCGGGGGCATACCGTCTGCGGTGTCCGGGCTTATTCGTCGGCTGCTTTCTTAGGCTGAAAATGAAATACTGGCGACGGCACGTGTTCCTTAGTGAATAGTTGGGCAAAATGGCCGATTACCTCCGGGTGTTGCGGTGCCACATCGTGCTTTTCACTGGGGTCGGTGGCCAGGTCGTATAGTTCGATGGGCCCGTTGGGCGCTGTGGCCATGTTCAGGCGCACGGCTTTCCAGTTTCCCCAGCGGGCCGCTACGCTACCGCCCTGCTCATAAAACTCCCAATACAAATACGGATGCTGCAGCTGCTTGCCCCGCCCGGTCAGGGTGGGCAGCAGGGAGAGGCCATCGGTGCCCGCCGGGGTTTTCAGGCCTGCTACCTCCATAAAGGTGGGCAGGAAGTCCCAGAAAGCGGCGAGCTGTGGGGTTGTCGTCCCGGCTTTTACCTGGCCGGGCCAGCGCACAATGAAGGGCACCCGAATGCCACCTTCGTATAAATCCCGCTTGGCCCCGCGCAGCCCGCCGCTGCTGTTAAAATAAGCCAGTTCCTTGCCGCCCTCGGCGGAGGGCCCATTGTCCGACGTGAAAACAACGAGGGTGTTATCGTCCAGGTGCAGTTGCTTTAGCTTCTGCATAATCTGGCCCACCTGGTCATCCAGCACTTGCATCGTGGCCACCACGGCGGCCCGCGGGTACGGCTGCGATTGGTAAGCGCCAGCCTTGGTGAAATTCGGCAAGCTGGTATCGGGGCCGATATAAGGCTTTTCGGGGCCGTACTGGCCAATTGCTCGCTGCATATAAGCCGGGGGTGCGGCAAGTTCCGCGTGCGGAATGACGGTTGTCATAAAAACGGCAAAGGGCTGCGCCTGGTGCTGCTCGATGAAGGCCAGCAGGTGCTGCTGAATCAGCTCCGGTGCGTAGGTGCCCGAGCGGGCGCCGCGGTTTTCTGGCAGCATCACTTTTTCCCGGTTGTGCCAGAGGTAGTAGGGGTAGTAATTATGCGCCAGCGTTTGGCTGTTGTAGCCAAAAAACTCGTCAAACCTCTTGTTCACCGGGTCGCCAGTGCTGCCCGGCCCGCCCAGGCCCCATTTGCCGAAGCACCCGGTGGCATAGCCGGCCTGCTTGAGCAATTGCGGAATGATGCGGCTTGAATCGGGCAGCGGATACTGGCCCTCCGGCTTCACGGCGAGGTTGCCGCGCACGGGGGTGTGGCCGGTGTGCTGGCCAGTGAAGAACGACGAGCGGGAGGGCGAGCACACCGCCGTGCCCGCGTAGCCTTGCGTAAACTTCATGCCTTCGGTGGCAAGCCGGTCGATGTTTGGCGTCTGGAAGCGCTGCTGCCCGTAACAGCTGACGTCCCCGTAACCCAGGTCATCCGCCACAATAAAAACGATGTTGGGCGGGCGTTTCGCGGGTCGTTTCAATTGAGTAAACGCGAGCCCGCATCCCACACTCAGCAGGAGCACGAGCAGCTGGACCGTTCTCCAGGCCAGTCGTTCAGATTTTCGTTGTCGCATAATTCCGAGACAAGTAGTTCGCTGCTGCGAAGGTGCCACCTATTTTGCGTCTTTCGCACACCGGAAACCCAGGTTGTTGGCGGCGCTTTTCACCTCGCCTTTGCCCCGGCTGCCGGCCTGGTAGCGCAAGCAGTACTGGTCGCTGCACAAAAAAGAGCCCCCGCGCTGAACGTGCTTCACCAGCCCGGGCTCCTCCGGGTCGTGGCTGTCAGCCGGTCCGGCTGGATTACTCGAGGGGCTAATCCGGTAATAATCGGGTCGGTAATAGTCGCTGCACCACTCCCACACGTTGCCCTCCATATCGTAGAATCCCCAGGCATTGGGTGAAAACGACTTCACGGGGGCCACGCCATCAAAACCATCGGCGCGGGTGTTGCCCGCCGGAAAATCACCCTGAAACAGGTTGGCCATCCACCGGCCGTTGGGTGTTAGTTCTAGGCCCCAGTAGTAGGGCGTGGTTGAGCGCTGGCCGGCGCGGGCGGCGCACTCCCATTCCGCTTCGGTAGGCAGCCGTTTGCCGGCCCACCGGGCGTAAGCCTGGGCATCGTCGTAGCACACTTGCACCACCGGGTCATTGGCGTGGCCGGTTACGCTGCTGCCCGGCCCCAGTGGGCGCCGCCAGTTGGCCCCCGGAACGTACTGCCACCACTGCCCGGCCTCCGCGCGCGAAACCTGATGGTTGGGCCTGGCGAAAACGGCCGAGCCGGCAACTAGCTGCGCCTCGGGCACGCCCGGAAAATCCCGGGGGTTGGGCTTGCGCTCGGCCACGGTCACGTAGTGCGTCGCCTCGACGAAGGCTGCAAAAGCGGCATTGGTTACCTCGTGCTCGTCGAGGTAAAAGGGCTTGAGTGTGACCGTATGCAGTGGAGATGCATCGGCAAAATGCGGGTCTTCCGTCCCCATCCGGAAGCTGCCCCCGGGCACTAGTACCATCTTGGCCGCACCGGTTGGTTTATCCTCAGCCGGCTGCTCATTGGCGCAGCTGCTGCCAAATACTAGCAGACTGAGATTGAGCAATACCAGAAATTCAGAACGAGCCATGGGCGCTTAGCGGGTAAGTACAGCAAGTGTGAAACAAACCTAAGCAGTCGGCAATGGCCCACCCAAATGCGCCTTACTTACGCCTTCGCGCTACGGTCCGGCCGGTACAGTGAGGCCGAAACTGTATTAATCAATTTCTAATTCCGTTGACTGGGCGTGCAGCGGCTGGTAAGGATGGGCCAGAAACAGCTCGGCATAGTCCACGCCTCCCACGGTGTAGCCCGGGGCATGCCCCCGCCGGTGCACCAGCAGGACCTGGCAATTGGGCAGGTAACGCCGGATAAGCTGGTTGTAAAAAGGGCGGCACCACGGGTCGATGTCGCCACCCGTCAGCAGGACCGGGACCCGGGAATACACGGGCGTTTTTGCGACTGGCGGTTCGGGCTGCACCTGCCAGCAGCGGCAAATTTCGTGGTCCACATTATTGAATGGATAGCCGGCCAGCCAAGGCACTACCAGTGCCTGCCGGGCCACCAGGCTGGGGGCTGCGTAGGCAATTTGCTCGCTGCAATAAACAGAGTAGCGCATGCCCAGCGAAACAGCTGGGTCGCCGGCAAACGCGGCATCCACTTGCTCGCGCACGTACGTCTGGTGCCTGCCCGCGAGCATATCCAGTAGCACTTCCGGGATGGTGTGCACCTGCTGGGCCGTGAGGCGGTCAAGCACGGCATCAAGTAACTCCTTCTTGGTGTAGGTAATGCGCAGGCTATCGAGGGTGCCGGGGGGGCGGTAGCGAAGCGTAAATTTCTTCCCCGTAATGGCCGTGAAGTACTGCTGGAACCGCCGCCGAAGCTGCCCATACGCCGGGTGCGCTGCCGAATCCCGCTCACAATCCGTAAACACCTGCGCTAGAGCTTCGTTGATGTTAAGTAAGCCCGCCTCTTCGTAGTTGGTGTAGCCGGGCAGCGGCGAATTCAGCAGTAGCGCCCGCACGCTTTCGGGATGGTTGCGGGCCACCGTGAGCATGAGGCTGCCACTGTAGGAGATGCCAACCAGCGTCAGTGGGGCAAGGTGCAGGGCCTGGCGCAAATCAGCAATATCCGCTGCGCTGGCAATGGTGGTATAAGCCGAGAGGTCAATGCCTTGGCGAACGAATTGGTCCCGGCACTGCCGGACGGCTACGCGCACCAGACTATCCTGCGATAAGCCGGTGCGGTAGCTCTGCCGCACGGCCGCCGGCACTTGCGGGCAGTCCAGGCAGGGCTGTGCGCGTCGCGTGCCGCGCTGGTCAAATAAAATGATGCCGCCGTACTTCAACCAGCCCGACCGATAGCCGATGCTGTCGATGTTGGCGATGGTGCTGTAGCCCGGCCCGCCGGTGCTGTACAGCGAAACGTTCTGGGTGGGGTCCTGGGTTGGCCGGCGCACAAACAGGAAGGGTATTTTCACTTGCCGGCCGGTGGGGCGCAGGCGGTTCTCCGGCACGACTAAGTAGCCATAGGTCACCACCAAGCGCTTGTCCACTTTGATTGGGCAGACCACGGGTTCGATGCGCGGCTGATACGTTTGGCTCGAAGCCGGCGGGCAAAGCAGCGGAACAAGTAGCAGAACGAGCAGCAGGAAACGGGGCATAGGAGACAGGAGCAGTTGCCTGGCAAAGCAACGCCTCCAACCGGCCAGGGGAAAGTAAAAAACGGACAATCTAGTGCCCAGACGTGGCCAACGGCAGCCCCGTGAATTGACGTGCCGCTTTGGCAAAGTGACTACGGTCGTAGTAGCCATAGTCGCTTGGGTCAAAGGTCTGCGGGTGTGCTACGAAGGCGGTCAAAGCCGTGCGGGCGCGCAGAAGGGCAAAATACTGACTGGACGAGGTGCCGACTACCCGGTGGAAATACCGGTTAATGGTTTTGGAAGTCAGAAAGAGGCGCTCTGCCACGGCGGAGGTGCTGAGCTGCAAGCCAGCGGCTTGGTATTCACCAATGGCATCATGCACCAAGCGCACGTAGTGGTCTGGCGGAAAAGGCCGGCGAAAGGCCGCTAGTAAGAACCGCTCCAATAGGCCGACTCGCTCGGCAAAGGAAAGTGGCTGCTTCACCTGCGCCAGCAGGGCCGCCGGCAGTACGTGCGTCAAGGGCAGCAACTGGTCAGTGAGCGGCACTTGGTTGATGCCCAGGACTGCCTCCAGGCCACCCGGATAAAACTTCAGCGTGAAAATATTGTCCGTCGCAAGCTTATGGCGTGCTATTGTCGTGTTTCGCAGCAACAACACGTCCTCACCCGCCCGGACGGTGTACCGCTTATGACCCAGGTCAATCACGTAGGCCGGCCCCAGATTAATATAGCAGGTGGGGGTCCAGCTGGCAAACATCTTCGAAGACGAATAAGCTGGTGGCTGCGGCCGGGTTCTGGCCAGCGAAGGCCGCGCAGACTGCGAAAAGAACTCAACGTAGGGCGCCAGCTCTTCGCACGGCAACACAAAATCATAAGGCTGGCGAATATTCTGAAAAATCTCAACCATTACCTAATGCTACCTGGAAAAGCGGAAGTCAGGCTGCTTCAGCGACAGGTGCAGCCCACAAGGTAAGGGCTCCAGCCAGTGCCTTGCAAGGCTCACAAGAAAAGCTGGGAAGCATATGGGGCTTACGCAGTGCCATAAACGTGCATCCCTCAGTCCGGCTCAGCACTCGCCACCAAGCCTGCAAGCGAGCGAATAGGGCACAGCGTCCGATTGTGCAGTGCTGTTGGGTTAGGCGCTGTTTTTAGGTATGCGAAGGCCCGTGCGGTTACTTCACTAACAGTTCGGCGGGCGGGCTTTTGCGCCCATTGGGCGCGATGGTGACGGCGCGCACGGTGAGTCGGTTGTTCAGGGGCACGGCCAGCGGGCCGTTGTAGAGGGCGGCGGTTTCGTCGGGCAGGTGCCCGTCCAGGGTGTAGCGAATCTGGGCACCGGGCACCAGCGAGCGCAGCGTGAACACGGCTTTACTCCCCTGCTTCACCATGCTGGTGCTGTCGAGCCCCAGCGGCTCGGGCACACGGTAATTGATTCTTTGTTGGTCGAGCCGGGCAAATTGTTGGCTCATGCGCGGCAAGAAAGCTGCGTAGCTTTTGCTGGCGGCTGGCGTCCAGGCCACTTCCGATACCGCCAGTAGGCGCGGAAACAGCATGTACTCGGCCGCCGCTGGCGTCGTAATGTATTCGGTCCACAGGTTGGCCTGGGGGCCCAGCACGTGCTGCTGCTGGGCGGGGGTCAGCTCGGCCGGCAGCGGGTTGTAGTTATAAATGACGTCCAGCGGGATGTAGCCGCCAATCATCAGCGGTTCGTAGGGGCTGTGGGGCTTTGGGCTCTGGCCGTAGTTTACGTACAGGTGAGTGGTGGGCGACATCACCACGTCGTGGCCCATCTTGGCGGCCTCAACGCCCCCTTTTTCGCCCCGCCAGCTCATTACGGCAGCACTCGGGGCGATACCT
Organism: Hymenobacter negativus; assembly: GCF_017571495.1. Taxonomy (GTDB): domain Bacteria; phylum Bacteroidota; class Bacteroidia; order Cytophagales; family Hymenobacteraceae; genus Hymenobacter; species Hymenobacter negativus. Next base: position 32,464 of record NZ_JAGETZ010000010.1, read on the forward strand.
CCTTCCAGAATCTCGTCCCAGCCAATGAGCTTTTTACCCTGGCCGGCCAGAAATTTCTCGATGCGGCGGTTGAACCAGCCCTGCACCTTTTCCACATCGGTATAGCCCTCCCGCTTCATGATTTCCTGCACGGCAGCGCTCTCTTTCCAGCGGGCCTTGGGGGCTTCGTCGCCGCCGATGTGCACGTATTTGCCCGGAAACAGCGCGCACACCTCAGTCAGCACGTCTTCAAAAAAACGAAACGTGGGCTCGGTCGGGCACACAATGTCCTCGTTCACGCCCCACATGGTCCAGGTTTCGTAGGTGCCGGGCTTGCAGGCCAGCTCCGGGTAAGCCGCCAGCACCGCCACCGAGTGGCCCGGCATCTCAATTTCGGGCACAATGGTGACGTAGCGCCGCTGGGCGTACGCCACCACCTCGCGAATCTGCTCTTGCGTGTAGAAGCCGCCATAGGGCGTGGCGTCGTACTTGAAGTCGGCCGGCCCTTTAAACAGCTGCTGGGCCCCAATCAAGGTTTCCTTGCGGAAAGCGCTAACCTGCGTCAGCTTCGGGTATTTCTTGATTTCGATGCGCCAGCCCTGGTCGTCGGTCAGGTGCCAATGGAACGTATTGAATTTGTAAGCGGCCAGAAAGTCAATGTACTTCTTCACGAAGCTGACCGGGAAAAAATGCCGGCTCACGTCGAGCATGCCCCCGCGCCACCGAAAAGCCGGCTCGTCGGCAATGCGCACGTAGGGCACCTGGGCGGTGGCCGTCGGCCGCGCGGGCAGCAGCTGCAGCAAGGTTCGGCTGCCGTAGAACAACCCCGCGCCGCCGGCCGCCGAAATCCGGATACCGGCCTGGTCGACTACCAACTGGTAAGCCTCGGCATTGGGCTGGGCGGCCGTCAGCAGCGCAATCTGGGCGGCGGGGCGGCTGGTGGTTAGCGTTACGGTGTGGCCCAGCGCCGTCAGCATTTCCTTCAGCAGCCCCGCTACGTTCTGCTCATCCTTGCTCGTGGCATAGATGCTCAGTTTCTGGGGCAGCGGATACATACCGGCCGTGGCTTTCACCTCGCGCGGCAGGGGCACGAGGCCTAAGCGCTGGGCCGGGGTTTGGGAGCCCTGGCCCAGCACGGAAAAGGTAGATAGAACGCCGGCTAACAGCAAGCCAAGCCGGGAGGGCACGGAAACGGGAAAGGGCATAAGGTGTTTGGAGTGGAAAGCGGAAGGAGGCAGTGGCAATAATAATACGTCGTGCTGAGCGCAACCGAAGCAGCGCACCGCCGCCCGGAGTTGTTCCCACCAAGTCTCGCTGGGCTGTGCGACGTTCAGCTAGTTTAGCAAACGAAGTCGCAGCAACGGTTGGCCACTAGCAGTTACGCTCAGCACAACGTGTGTTCAGGCGGTATCTATTTCAACACCAGTAGACACAGGGGCAAGCCCTGCCCCTACATTGCAAGTATCAGAACTTCTCAAAAAAAGGGGGCTTTTAAGGGAGCCCCTTTTGGAATGCGGTTGTTTTCAAGCTCAGAAAGACGTAAAGACAGAAAGAGAGGAAGTCCAGCTTATTTATCCCACCACACGCGGCCGCTCAGGTTGTCGCCGCCTGGTACGGCGGCGCTGGCCGCCCGGTAGTTGTCCGGGTTGCTCGTGATTTCAGTCGTTGGGTACGGGAAGCGGCGCGGAATCTGGCCGTTGGTAGCATTGTTGGGGTACACCACCGGCGTGAGCACCGGGTAGCCGCTCCGGCGCCAGTTGGCCCACGACTCGTAGAAGTCAAGCATGGTGTTGGTCAGAGCCCAGTATTGGGTGTTAATCATTTCCAGACCCGTACCGGCGCTATAGGGGTGCGCCGTGAGGTAGCTGGCCACGTCGGCCGGGGCCACGGTCAGGGCGTCGTCGTACTGGCTCAGGTAGGTGTTGGCGGCCGTTACGCCAGCGTTGTAGTGCTGTGAGGCACTACCCAGGCCCCAGCGCTGGGCTGCTTCGGCCAGCAGCAGCTCCGACTCGGCATAGGTGAGCACGAATGTGGGCCCGTTGCGCTTAATCATGCCCGGGCTGGGCGACGAATAGTCGGGAAACGTGGTGTAGCCGGGAGTGCTCGAGATGTCGTAGGCCGCCCGGCCGCTCAGGTCTTTGCCGTTGGGCATGCCTTTTTGGGCGGCGGCGCTGGAGTTGGGGGTCGCGCTCTGACCCTTGGTCACTTCGGTGAGGTAGAGCTGCGTGACGGCGATTTTCGACAGGCGCGGGTCGTTGTTTAGCTTCAGGTAGTCGATGAAAGTGTTCGACCATTTCACGTAGTAGTTCTCCTGGCCGCCATCGCCAAGCAGCACCTGGCTGTTGCGGTTCTGGGTGACGCGGGCTCCCGAAATATCGTGCAGGACGAAGGCATTGTCGGCGTTGCTCAACATAGTTTTGCCTTGCACTTTGGTGGCATAGGCTTGCGCTGTTGCTAGGTCCGCCTTGGTCAGGCGCATGGCCATGCGCAGCAGTAGGGTGTTGCCGAAGCGCTTCCATTGGTCGATGTTGCCCTTGTAGTACACGTCGCCCGTGGGAATATCGCCGGCCGGGTCCAGCGCGGCGGTAGCTTCGTCCACCTCCTTCATCAGGTCGGTGTAGATGTCCTGTTGCTTGTCATACTTTGGCGTGATGACGCCCGTGTAATAACCCAGGCCCGCCTGGCTGTAAGGCACATCACCGTACAGGTCAGTCAGGCGCTCCATAATGAGGGCGCGCATGATGCGACCAATCTGGTGCAGGTTTTTGTAGCGGGGTTTGTCCGCCGTGAACTGCACCATGTCGGTGATGGGCTTCACCTGCTCCACGTAGGCGCCCACCGTGGTACCACCCCAGTAGGCCGCCGTGTAGCCCTCGTTGAGCAGGTATTTATCGCCCGCCCAGTAGCTCACCACCGTCGACAGCCCCTGAATCATGGTCGAGCTGTAAATCAGGTTAGCGCGCCAGGTGTCGTAGGCCAAGTCGGCGCTGCCGGTGTAGCCCAGCTGGGACGTGGTGAGCAGGTAATTGGCATCGAACGACGACTGCGTGTAAGTCGACGGGTTGGTATTGATATCGTTGAAATCCTTGGTGCAGCCGCTGCTCAGCAGCAGGGCGCTGACCGCCACCGTGGCGTATTTGTTGAAGATAGTTTTCATGGAGAAGAAATGAGGAGGCCGGAATTGCAGTCAGCTAGAATTTAGCGCTCAGGTTCACGCCGTAGGTCCGGGAAGGCGGCACACCGCCCAGCTCCAGGCCCTGCGAAAAGGCGTTGTAGCTGCCTTCGGGGTCGATGTTGTCCGTTTTCCGGCTGATGAAAAACAGGTTCCGGGCCACCAGGCTTAGGTTCAGCCGCTGAATATGGTTGCCGAACAGCGCGCTGGGAAAGGAGTAGCCCAGCGTAATCTGCCGCAGCTTGATGAAGTTGGCGTTCTGCACGAAGTCCTTGGATACGTTGTTAGCCAGGGCCCCATAGTAGGTGGCCGCGTCTACTTTGTCGGCCCCGAAAGTGCCTTCGCGGTTCACCAGGGTTTCTTTGCGCAGGCCGAAGACGGTGCCGTAGTAGTCGGTGGCCGAGAAAATCTTGCCGCCGAATTTGCCGTCAATCAGCACCCCCAGGGTGATGTTCTTAAACTTGAAGTCGTTGTTCCAGCCGGCCGTCCAAGGGTGGAAGGCGGTGCCGTATGAGGTCAGCTCGCCGCGCACGGGCACGCCGTTGGTGGTGGTGGCAATGCTGCCATCGGGGTTATACTTGTAGTCGTAGGCTAGCACCTGGCCAAAAGGCATGCCGACCACTTGGCCCATGAATCCCACGCCCGAGCGCGAAGTGGCATACACCGACTGCTGCTGGCCGGCGGCCAGCGACAGCACCGTGTTCTTGTTGTAAGCGCCGTTCAGCGAAGACGTCCAGGTAAAATCGGCCGTTTTCACGGGCTGGAAAGTCAGCAGCATTTCCACGCCCTTGTTTTCCATCTCGCCGGCATTCAGCACCGCACCCTGGTAGCCCGAGCTGATAGAAGCGGGGGCATACACAATTTCGTTCGACGACTTCTTCTTGTAAAAGGTCAGGTCCAGACGCACGCGGTTCTGCACGAAGGCCAGCTCGGTCCCAATTTCAAATTCGGTGGCCTTGGAAGCCAGTAGGTTGCGGTTGGGGATGTTGACGTTGTCGGGGCTGATGGTACCCAGCGGCAGGCCATTGAGGGTGGTGGCCAGAAACGCGTAGCTTAACTGGGTCTGGTAAGGGTTGGTGGCTTGACCCACTTTCGAGAAGCCCGCCCGGATTTTACCAAACGAGAGGAACTCCGGCTTCCACAGTTCCGAGAACACGAACGAACCGCTCACCGCCGGATATGTAACGCTCAAGTCGTTATCGACACCCGGCGTGGCCAGGGTCGAGAACCAGTCGCGGCGCGTGGTCGCCGTCAGAAACAGAAATTCCCGAAAAGACACATCCAGTGAGCCATACAACGAATGAATTTCCTGGTCGCTGAAGAAGCTTTGAGCCGACTTGTTTTTGGCATTGCCCAGAGTATTCACGCCGAATACCGCCAAATCGGAACCGATATTCTGGAACGCCTCCGACTTGGTGCGGCGGTAGCTGGTGCCCAGATTAGGCGTGAAAGCGAAGTCCTCCCCTACTTTGAAGGTTTTGCCCACTAGTCCATCGGCGTTTAGGTCGGTAAACTGGGTGGTCAGCTCTGTGATTTTACCCCCTGGCAAATAGCCCGTGCCCGAGGGCGTGACGGCGGTAAACCGGTCGGTGTAGCCGTCGCGACCCACCCGGCCCTGCAAAAACAAGCCGTTATCAAATGTATAGCGCGCGCTTACTGTCGAGAGCAGCCGTTCGCGCTTGGTGTTGTTCACGAAGTTGTAAGCGGCAAAATAGGGATTGGTGTTGTACGGGTTACCCGTGTTGTACACCAGTTCGGTGCCGTCGGCCTTGGTGCCCGGCTGCAGGCTTTGCACGTCGATGCTGGTGGGCAAAAAGGCCACGTTGAAGTTGGCGTTGCCCGCGCCATCGGCCAGGATGGGCCGGTTTTTGGCCTGCTCCAGAATGTAGTTGGCCCGCGCATCGATGGTCAGGTGCTTAAACGGTTCGAATGTGCCCGCGAGGTTGAATGTCTGGCGGTCCAGCCCCGAATTCGGTACCACCGACTTGTTAGTCAGGTTGCTGGCCGAAAGCCGCACCGAGCCGCCCGTAAAGCTCTTGTTGAACGCCAGCGTATTGGTCCAGCTGCTGCCGGTCCGGTAGAAGTTCTTGAGGTTGTCGCGCTGGGCCGTGTAGGGCCGCGTCGTGCCATCAAACTGAATGACATCGGAGCCATCAAGCTTGCCGCCCCAGCTGGAGTTGCCTACTTGCGCGGCTCCCACGGCTGTGGTCGGCTTGATGTTGTTGGCTCCCTGACCATACTCGTATTGCCAGTCGGTGAGGTTATAGATTTTCTCAGCTACGTAGTTGCTGTTAAAATCCAGCCCGTCGTTGCCCTTGGCGCTCTTGGTCGTAATCAGAATCACGCCAGCCTTGGCACGGTAGCCATATAGGGCCGAGGCGGCTGCTCCCTTCAGCACCGAAATGCTCTCGATGTCGTCGGGGTTGATGTTGGAGATGGCATCGCCCAGGTCGGGCGAGTTGTCGTACTGCCCGCCGTTGTTGGCGATGCTGGGCTGGCTTTCCACCGGCACCCCGTTGATGACGTACAGCGGTTGGTTGGTCTGGTTCAGGCTCGACACGCCCCGGATAATGACGTTGCTCGACGAGCCCGGTCCACCGGCCGTGGAGTTCACGTTCAAGCCGGCCACTTTGCCTACCAGCGAGTTGGCCACGTTGTTTTCACGGGCCTGGGTCAGGGAGTTGCCCTGAATTTCGGTTACTGAGTAGCCCAGCGTTTTCCGCTCGCGTGAAATGTTGAGGGCCGTTACCACTACTTCGCTCAGCGCCTGGGTGTTCTCAGTGAGCGTCACGTCGATAACTGCCTGCGAGCCCACCGCAACGGTTTGCGCATCAAAGCCTACCGACGAGAACACCAACGTAGCCGTTTCGGGCACGGCAATGGAGTATGCGCCCTCGGCATTGGTGCTAATGCCATTGTTGGTGCCCTGCACGAGCACCGTGACGCCCGGCAGCGCGCCACCTTTCGCATCGGTGACTTTGCCAGACACCGTTCTGCTTTGCGCCTGCACCCAGCCATGCAGGCACAGGAGCAGCAAAATGGTAAGCCAAGTAGTTTTTTTCATAGCCTTGAATGAATGAGGTGGGGTAAAAGACAATGCGGACAACTTCACATCTCCGGGCCTCTGTATGCCCTATGTAAACCCTGGCCAGCCGCCTGCCGCCTCACCAGAAAGTGACTTGGGCAGCATGCTGGTCTGGCTCTTGATCCGGTTAGCCTCGATGAGCGGAGATGAAGCTGCGTGGAGGCGCATGCCGGCTGGGCCGTAGTCGTAGCCCCAAGCCGGCCGGCAGTTGGGTAAAAAAGGTGCGGCTGCTAATGCCAATGCAAGGCGTGTTCATCGGGGTGAAGTCGTCGAAATGTTAATCGTGCCGAATAATTGCGCCGATAGAGGCACCTTCACTTTCCGGGCCGCTGCTGCCAGTGGCCTATTTGATTTAGCGAGGTTGCTAACCTCGCTGCTTCAATTCTAAAATAAGACTTTTAGAATAATAGATAACTATTTTATTTCAAACATAATGACTTCTTAATCAAGAAGCAATCGGCAGCAGAAAAAAATGTGTGCGCACACGCAAAAACTATTCATCAGAGTGTCCGCACACGCACACGCGCTCAAATAAATTCATCAACACGCAGCTTATCGCGCAGAATGAAACTTCGTTTTTGCATTCTGCCCGTTTGCAAAGCTTGTTGGCTAGCAGGTTGCTGGCCATGCGCCAGCGGCCCGTTCAAAAGCCGAGGAGAAGACGTATGCTACGGTTCTTTACACGCCTGGCACGGCGTAATGCACCGTCCCGCGGGCCTGGTAAGCATGGCCTTTCAGCGCAAAAAACAGAATGTACAGGTAGCAAGGAATGAGGAGCAGGTAAGCCTGTTGCAAGCCCAGGGGCTCGCCAAGCTTGCCGTACACGTAAGGCAGCACAGCCCCGCCGCCAATACCCATTACCAGCAGCGCCGCGCCGCGCTCGGTAAGCCCACCCAGTCCTTTAATGCTCAGGGGAAAGATGGCGGGCCACATCAGCGAGTTGGCCAGTCCGAGCAGGGCCACGCACAGCACCGAGGTATACCCGTGCGTGAGCACAATGCCCATCGTGAACACCACCCCCACCACGGCGCAGATGCTGAGCGCGGCCTGCTGGCTCAGGTAGCGCGGAATGGCCACTACCCCAATGAAATAGCCAACCAGCATGGCGATGAGGGTGAAAGAAGTGAAGTTCCGGGCAATGTCCAGGCTGATGCCCTGCGCCCGACCGTACTGAGTGATGGTGTCGCCGGCAATGACTTCAGCGCCCACGTAGCAAAAGATGGCCAGCACCCCCAGCAACAGGTGCGGATAGTGGCCGATGCCCCGGGCGGGCTCGCCGGGCACCGGGCTCACTTCAGCCTGGCGGGCATCGATTTCGGGCAGGCCGGAAAGCTTGATGAGCAGGGCCAGCACCACCAGCGCACCTGCCATAATCACGTAAGGCAGCACCACCCGGCCAGCCAGCTGTTGCAGCAGCGCGGCTTTTTCTGAAGCCGAGATAGGGCCGGCCAAACGTGCTTCAAGCTCGGCCGCGCCTTTCAGCACCACGGCTCCAATGATAACCGGGCTCAGGGCACCGGCTACTTTACTACAGATGCCCATGATGCTGATGCGTTGGGCGGCACTCTCCAACGGCCCCAGAATGCTGGCGTAGGGATTGGAAGCCGTTTGCAGCAACGCCAGCCCGGCCCCTTGAATGAACAACCCGGCCAGAAAAAGGCCAAACGAGCGGGCCTGCGCCGCTGGCACGAACACCAGCGCCCCAACCGCCATCACCAACAGCCCCAGCGCCATGCCATTCTTGAAGCCGGTTTTTTGCAGGATAAAGGCAGAAGGCAACGCCAGGAAAACATAGGCGATGTAGAAGGCAAACGTCACCAGCAGGGCCTGCGAGTACTGCAGGCCGCAGGCAATTTTCAGGAAAGGAATCAGCGTGCCGTTGAGCCAGGTGATAAAGCCGAAAATGAAAAACAGCGCGCCAATAATGACCAGCGGTGGCATCCCGCGTGATTGAGTGGTCTTCATTTGCCTTCAATGATTTAGGGTACGTATTTCCTTTCTCCAAATGGTCATGCTTCGGCAAGCGCCGCACGACGTTCGGGGAGCGTGCTACTGGCTTAAAACTGGTGGCGGACGAAAGCTTCCATGGCCTCGTATTCGGCCAGGCCCAGGCGGTCGTAGAGCTTGGCGGTGGCGTGGTTGCGGTCCTCGGAGCGCTGCCAGAACTCGCGCTTGTCGTTGCCGGGAAATACTGCACTGTCTTTCTGCGACTGGTGCTTGAAAATGGCTTTGCGCTTGCACATCAGCTCTTCCGGGCTGATGGGAACGGCCATTTCAATTTCCTCAATGTCCCACTCTTGCCAGGCCCCTCGGTATAGCCACAAGTAGCAGTTGTCTACCCAGTCTTCCTGCCCTTTCAGGCGGGCCAGAGCGGTAAAAATGGCCTCCAGGCAGACGGCGTGGGTACCGTGGGGGTCGCGCAGGTCACCGGCCGCAAAAATCTGGTGCGGCCGGATTTTCTGCAGAATATCCACTACATCCTGTATATCGGCCTCGCCCAGCGGCTTCTTCTTCACTTGGCCGGTTTCGTAGAAAGGCATGTTCATGAAGTGCACGTTTTCCTCCTTCACGCCGCAGAACCGGCAGGCCGCCGCCGCCTCCCCTTTCCGAATCAGGGCCTTAATGTCCTGCACCAGCGGGCTGTCTTCCTCGCCCAGCTTCTTGTGCTTCAAAAACGCTACTACCTGGGCGTGCTCGTCCTGAATCTGGTCGGCGCTCAGGTGCAGCTTGCGCGCAAAATCCAGCGCGAAATCCGCGTAGCGGCGGGCGTCATCATCAAACACCGCGATGTTGCCCGAGGTCTGGTAGGCCACGTGCACATCGTGGCCCTGCTCCACCAGCCGCAGGAGCGTGCCACCCATCGAAATCACGTCATCGTCGGGGTGCGGGCTAAAAATCAGCGAGCGTTTCTGAGCCGGCAGCGCCCGCTCGGGCCGTTGCACGTCGTTGGAGTTGGGCTTGCCACCCGGCCAGCCCGTAATAGTGCGTTGAATGGCATTGAAAGCCTTCAGGTTGAGGTTGTAGGCGTTGCCGGCCTCCACCAGTAGGTCGCTCAGGCTGCCGTCCTTGTAGTCTTCGTCGGTCAGCTTCAGAATGGGCTTCTGCGTCTTCAAGCTCAGCCAGATAACGGCCCGTCGAATCAGGCTGTCGTCCCAGGCGCACATGCCCACCAGCCAGGGTGTTTTGATGCGGGTAAGTTCCTGGGCGGCCCACTGGTCCACCACCACTTTCACGCGGGGGTGCTGCTGCAGAAACGATGCCGGCACTTCTTCCGAAACCCGGCCCTCCACCGTTTCGTGCAGGATTTTGGCTTTGCCCTCGCCCCACGCCATCAGGATGATTTTGCGCGCTTTCATAATGGTGCCCACGCCCATGGTCAGGGCCCGCAGCGGGACATATTCTTCCTTGATAAAGTCCTTGGCCGCGTCAGTTATTGTGAGCGGGTCAAGCTTCACCAGCCGGGTGGTGGATGCGATGGACGAGCCCGGCTCATTGAAGCCAATGTGGCCCGTGCGCCCAATGCCCAGCAGCTGCAAATCGAGGCCGCCGTACTCGTCAATCTGCTTTTCGTAGGCCTGGCAATAGTCTTTTACCTTTTCAATGGGTAGCGTCCCATCCGGAATGTGAATGTTTTCGGGCAGCAGGTCGATGTGGTCGAATAGCTGCTCGTGCATAAAGTAGACGTAGCTCTGTAACTCGTCGGGCTGCATCGGGTAATACTCGTCCAGGTTGAACGTTACCACGTTCTTAAAGCTCAGATTCTCTTCGCGATGCAACCGAATCAGCTCTTTGTACACGCCAATGGGCGACGAGCCCGTGGCCAGGCCCAACACGGCCAACTCGCCCTGCTGCTGCCTGCTGCGAATCAGGGCCGCAATTTCGCGGGCCACGCTAATGGCCCCTTCCGCTGAGTTTTCGAAGATGGTGACCGGCAGCTTCTCAAAAGTGGTTTCGGGGTAATTCAGTACTTCCATAGCTGGTTTCGGGTAAAAAAGTGACAGATTTTTAAGAACGAAGCTGGAAGACCCTGGCAACTGTGCGCCGGAGTCGAAACGCATGCTGAAGCAAGGTCAGAAAGCACCGCGCAGCTAGGCAAAGCCGGTAGCAAGCACAGGAGGTCAGGTCGCGGTAGGAGGCAGGCTCGAAGCGGAATTATTGAGAATTCCAGTGCTGAACTGGCTCAAACATACAAGTCCAAAACGAGTGGCGCAAACGATTGGGGAAAAAAAGTGTGTGCGCACACGCAAGTAAATTTGGACTGTGTGTGCGCACACGCAAAAAAACACTCGTCAGGCCACTTTTTGCCGAATTCCCCTCTTGTCGGATATGGAAAATATTTTATCTACTTTGCTGGCATCTTCACCCCCGACGAAGCAAAATCCGGAGCTTACGAGCTGTTCGGACCCCAGGCCAGCAATAGTCCCGGCCCGAATAGCTGGTGGGTATTAGGTGGTGGTTACGGAAGCTGGTATTTTTGTTCCTCCCGTTCGCCGGGCTATTCCGCCGTTGGGCCGGTGGTTCTTTCAGTGCGGTTCACCCTCGCACGGTTTTCTCCGTTGATACTGTGGGCCGGAGCCAGGCAAGCGTAAAGTAGACTTATGAAAAAAGACGCTGTACGAATCAAGGATATTGCCGCCAAGGCCAACGTGTCGGTCGGCACCGTCGACCGGGTACTGCACAACCGCGGCCGGGTTTCGGAGGAAGTACGCCAGAAAGTGCTGTCGATGATGCAGGAGCTCGAGTACGAGCCCAACATGATTGCGCGCACGCTGGGCGCCAACCGCACCTACCAGTTTGCCGTGGTGCAGCCCGACCACACGCTCGACCCCTACTGGCAGGCCCCTTGGAACGGCATTGAGAAAGCCGCCCGCGAACTGAAGCAGTACGGCGTTACCATCACCGTGTATTCGTATAGCCTGACGCAGGTCGATTCCTTTCAGGAGCAGATGGAAGCTGCCACGCTTTCGCAGCCAGATGGCGTGCTGGTAGCCCCGCTGTTTTACCGCGAATCACTAGCTTTCTTCGAGCGCTGGCACCAGCTGGGTATTCCCTACGTGCTGTTCAACACCTACATCGCCGAGATGCAGTCGCTGAGCTACGTGGGACAGGATTCTTACCAGAGTGGCTTTCTGGCCGGCAAGCTGGTGCACCTGGGTCAGGCTCGTACCGGCACGTTCCTGATTGCGCACATCGCTGAGGATATTGCCAACTCGGTACACATCACGCAGAAAGAGCGGGGGTTCCGCGACTACTTCGCCCAGTTGGCGGAATCATCGGACCACCCCGCTTCGGAAAGCTATAAGAATCCCTACAACATTGTCAGCATCGACCTGCCGCACCCCACGGAGCCCTCGTTTGCCCGGTTGCTGAATCGGCTGCTCGATGAGGAGCAAACCCAATTGAAAGGGATTTTCGTGAGCACGTCCAAAGCCTACGAAATCGCGCCTTACCTGCAAGCCTACCACCGCGAAGATATTCGCTTAGTGGGCTACGACTTGCTGGAAAAAAACATCCACTTCCTCAACGAGGGCATCATCGATTTCCTGATAAATCAGAATCCGCGCAAGCAAGGCCACCGGGGCATTTTCGCCCTAGCCGATTTACTGATTTTCAAAAAGGAAGTGCCAGCCTTGAAGTATCTGCCGCTCGATATCATCACCAAGGAAAACCTGCAGTACTACATTGATAAGTAGCCTATAGGATGCTTAAATAACTGTACCAGCAACCAACGGATGGGCACCGATGCTATACAGAGTAGTCATGCCCCGACCTATGGAGTTCCTACATAACAGATTAGTTAGCCTCCTATTTGCGTAGTGAGGATGCGCGCACCATCAGATTGGGTTTGAGCGTAATAGTGCGTGATGGCAGCACCGATTCGCTGTTGAGCTGCTCCAGGAACAGTTGAGCTGCTACTTTGCCCATTTCAAAAGCAGGCTGTCCTACGCTTGAGAGCGTGGGCGTAAGCAGGCTGGCTAGCGGCTCATCGTTGAAGCCGACCAGGGCAACATCTTCGGGCACGCGCAGGCCACGCTGGCGCAAGGCCAGTAGTGCCCCAATGGCCAGCCGGTCGCTAACGGTAAAAATTGCATCGGGACGCTGGGCGCTATCAAGCAGCTGCTCGGTGGCGCGGTAGGCATGAGCTCGGTCGAACTCGCAGTGAACGATGAGGTCCTCATCCACGGGAAGCCCGTGCTGGCGCAGGGCTGCCAGGTAGCCCTCTTTACGCTGATTACTAATGGAGAAGCTGGGTGGCCCGGCGATGTAAGCAATGCGGCGGCAACCCTGCTCAAATAAATGATTAACTGCCTGCCGGGCTCCGTCTTCGTTGTCGAGCACTACTTTGGTAGCATCTAGGTCGGTTGCTACGCGGTCGAAAAGCACCAGCGGCACCCCGCGCGCCATCAGGCGGCGCATGTGGTCTACGTTGCTCGTGGCGCTGGAAAGTGACACAATGAGGCCATCGACTTGGCTGTTGAGCAGGCGTTGGGTGTTGGTGATTTCGCGGCCATACGACTCGTTCGACTGGCAGGTGAGCACGGTGTAACCGGCTTCGAGAGCAATTTCGTCGATGCCCCGCACCGCCGTGGCGAAGAAGTAGTCCAGGTTCGGCACGATGACGCCAATGCTGTGCGTCTGGCGAGTCACCAGGCTGAGGGCTACCTGGTTAGGCTGGTAGTCCAGTTCCTTAGCCATGTCCAGCACCGCCTGCTTGGTGTCGGGATTCACATCGGGAAAGTCGCGCATGGCCCGCGACACCGTGGAGATGGACACGCCCAACGAGCGGGCAATGTCCTTAATAGTAGCCGGTTTGGCAGGACGTTCGCGGCGCGGAATGGGCATAGTGGGGAACAGAAGGATGGAAAATGCTTATCTGGAGCAATGCTAACCGCTACACCGCCCTATTGGTAGAGGCTTCAGACCATGTGAATAGCAACGCAAATCTATACAATTGGTCAGAAGGAGCGCCTAAGATTAAAAAATAATTTAATTTTTCAAAGAGAAAACGATTTTAACGCAATCGATGCCGGTAACGTTACCGGTAACGTTTTTGCAACTTGAATTAAGCTATGATGAGGCTTTAAATGATTTGAAATCGCATTTTTTAGGCTAGGAATCGTTTGCGGAACGGCATACATTTGAAATAGAAAAGCAGGATAATAAACCTGTCATATTTCTACAATAATTGAATTTTAATAAGAATGCCAACCTCCTCTAAGTGGTTTCTAAGCCTAGCACTGCTGGCAAGCAGTTCGGTAGCCCACGCGGCCAACATCCGCGTGACCGACCTGGCTGCCTACCGGGCTGCCGTGCCGCGCCTGCAACCCGGCGACACGCTGGTGCTAGCCGCCGGCAACTGGACCGACACCCCGCTGGTATTCAGCGGCAAGGGCACGGCGGCCAAGCCCATCGTCCTGAAGGCCGAGCGGCCCGGCGCGGTGCAGCTGCGCGGGCAGTCGAGCCTGCGGCTGGTGGGCGAGTACCTAGTGGTGATAGGGCTGGACTTCCGCAACGGCTACGCGCCGCAGGGCGGCATCATCGAGTTTCGGGACGGCAGCAACGGCTTAGCCTATCACTGCCGCGTGACCGAGTGCGTGCTGGACAACTTCAACCGCCCCAGCAGCAATAAGGACGACAAGTGGATTCACTTCTACGGTCAGTACAACCGCTTCGACCACAACTACATCGCCGGAAAAAAAACCAGCGGTGTGACCGTGGTAGTGGAGTTGCCCACGCCCGAAAGCCGCGAGAACCACCACCAGATTGACCACAACTACTTCGGCCCGCGCCCGCGCCTGGGTTCGAATGGCGGCGAAACCATGCGCATTGGGCTGGGTGAAACTTCGCTGTCGGCCTCGCGCACGGTGGTAGAGGACAACTACTTCTACCACTGTAACGGCGAGACGGAAATCATCTCTGTAAAGTCGGGCGAAAACGTGGTGCGTCGCAACCTCTTCGACGAGTGCGAGGGCTCGGTGGTGCTGCGCCACGGCAACAACAACCTGGTGGAAGGCAACTACTTCCTGGGTAACGGCAAGGAGCAAACCGGCGGCGTGCGCGTCATTAACGCCGGGCAGCGCGTGCGGGGTAACTACTTCGCCGACCTCACCGGCCGCGACTTTCGCGGGGCGCTGGTGATTATGAACGGCATCCCCAACTCGCCGCTCAACCGCTACGCCCAAGTGCGCGATGCCCTGATTGAAAACAACGTTTTCGTGAACTGCGCCAACGTGGAGCTGGCCGCCGGCAAGAGCGCCGAGCTGAGCCTCCCTCCTACCGGCGTAGTGCTCAAAAACAACATCTTCTACAGCCCCAAGCTGCCCAACCCGTTCCACGTTTACGACGACATCAGCGGCCTAACCTTCAGCAATAACGCGCTCCAGATAAGCGGCAAAGGCCCCGATATCAAAGGCCTGGATGCCGCCGTGCTCACCGTGCAAAAGTCGGCCGACGGCCTGCTGGTGCCCACGCCCAAAGGCGCCCCCAAAACCACCCTGCACCGCCCCCTCACGGCCGCCGAAGCCGGCCCGGGCTGGTTCCGACCCACGTCCACCAGTGCCACGCCGCGTGTTGGCCGCATAGTGCCGGCCGCAACGGCGGACGACTTGCAACGCCTGTGCAAAGCCGCCAAGCCGGGCGACGTTATCGAACTGACCAAAACCAGCTCGTATGCACTAGCGCAGCCGCTGGTCGTAACCGTGCCGCTTACGGTGCGGGCTAAGGCAGGCCTGGCCACGCGGCCGGTGCTGACTGCCAAAGGTGCGCAGCCGCTTTTTCTGATGGAAAATGGAGGCTGGCTGCGACTTAAGGGGCTGGCGTTTGATGGGGCGGCGGCCACCACAGCGGGCCTCATTCAATCGAGCGCGCAGCCGATACTGGACCACTATGGGCTGTGGGCAGAGAACTGCGCATTTTATAATCTAAAGGGCGCGGATAGTCAGGTGTTTCACGCCACCACGGCCACCTTCGCCGATACCGTGCAGTTTGCCAATTGCCAGTTTCACGACCTGGGCGGCAGCGCCCTGAGCCTGGCCACGGAAACCCAGAATTTGGGCACCTACAACGCCGAAGTAGTGATACTGCGCAACTGCCTGTTTCGCAACGTGCAGGGCGTGGTGCTCGACCTCTACCGCGGCGGCAAGGACGAGAGCACCTTCGGTCCTTTCCTGACGGTGGACCACTGCACGTTTGATAACGTGGGCAACACCGCCGGCCCGGTACTGAAGCTGACCGGCGTGCAGCACTCCACCATCCAGAACTGCCTGTTTGCCAACAGCGCCACGGCTGGCCCGGCCATTCAGTACACCGAGCTGGGCAAGGCCATCAACACGCTGTCGAACAGCAATTTTTACCAATCGGGCAAGGTCGAGGCGAAGTTTCCGCCGCGCACGGCCAAGCTGACTTACCTGCCCACTGCCTTCGTGGCTCCGCAGCAGCTCGACTACCGCCTGAAAAGCCCGGTACCAGCCCTGCCAACCGCCACCGACGGCCGCCCGGTGGGCTACCTCGCCCAGCAATAATTCCTTCCCATTTCCTTATCATTTTTTACCCTAGGCCTCGGCCCAAAACCCTCCCTCATGCACGATTTAACAGGAAAAGTAGCGCTGGTTAGCGGCGGTGGCCGCGACATTGGCCGGCAGGTTTCACTGGCTTTGGCCAAGGCGGGCGCTAACGTCTGCTTCAATTACTTTGATTCGGTGGGCGAGGCCGAGGAGACAAAAAAGCAGATTGAAGCGCTGGGCGCCGGCCAGGTAGTGGCCGCCCAGGGCGACATGACCAAGGCTGCCGACGTGGCCAAAGTGGTGCAGACCTGCACCGAGGCATTCGGCCCGAAAATCGACATCCTGGTAAACGTGGTGGGCGGCCTCGTGGCCCGTAAAACGCTGGAGGAGATGGATGAAGCCTTCTGGGACTTCGTGATTGACGTGAACCTGAAATCGGTGTTTTTGCTCAGCAAAGCCGTGGTGCCGCACATGCCCGAGGGCGGTGCCATCGTCAATTTCGCCTCGCAGGCGGCCCGCGACGGCGGCGGCCCCGGCGCTCTGGCCTACGCCACCGGCAAAGGCGGCGTGCTGACCCTGACCCGCGGCCTGGCCAAGGAGCTGGGCCCCAAAGGAATCCGGGTGAATGCGGTATCGCCGGGCATGATTGCCACGGCCTTCCACGACACCTTCACCAAGCCCGAGGTGCGCGAGCGGGTGGCGGGTGGCACGCCCCTGCGCCGCGAGGGCCAGGCCCGCGAAGTAGCCGATTTGGTGACGTATTTGGCCTCGCCGGAGTCGTCCTTCATCACCGGCGCTTCGATGGAAATCAATGGTGGAACCTACTTTATTTAAGCACATGCGCGAGCGTCGGCCGGCAACATTTTGGGGAATGGCACTTCTCGTGGCCGGGCTGCTGGCTACTGGCTCCGCCAGTGCCGGCGCGCCCGCTCCGGCGCATCCGGCCCTGCTCATCAAAGCCGCCGACGTGCCCACGCTCAAACAGAGCCTGGGCCAGTACCCGCTGCTCGACAAGAGTTACCGCGCCCTGCAGAAAACGGCCGACAAAGCCCTGGCCAGCCCCATTGCCGTGCCCGTGCCCAAGGACCCTGCCGGCGGCTACACCCACGAGCAGCATACCCGCAACTACTACGCGCTACAGGCCGCCGGCATCTGCTTTCAGATGACCAAGGACGGCAAGTATGCCCGCTTCGTGCGTGACATGCTGCTGGAATACAGCAAGCTGATTCCGGGCCTGAAAAACCACCCCGAGGCCAAAAGCTCGTCGCCCGGCCGGCTGTTTCACCAAGCGCTAAACGATGCCAACTGGCTGGTGTATAGCGCTCAGGGCTACGACGCCGTGTACGAGACACTAACTCCCGCCGAGCACAAGCAGATAGAGGACGGCGCGTTCCGGCCGCTGTGCAACTACTTCACCCAGGATTTGAAATCGTGGTTCGACCTCGTGCACAACCACGGGGTGTGGGCCGCCGCCGGGGTGGGCATGGTGGGCTACGCCATCCACGACCAGAAGCTGATAAACCTGGCGGTGCACGGCAGCGCCGGCAACGACAAAAGCGGCTTCCTGGCCCAGCTCAACGGCCTTTTTTCGCCCGATGGCTACTACACCGAGGGGCCTTACTACTCGCGCTACGCGCTGTCGCCCTTCTTCATGTTTGCCCAGGCTATTGATAACAACCAGCCCGAACTGCACATCTTTGAGTACCGCGGCAGCATCCTGAAAAAGGCGTTGAATTCCTCCCTGCAGCTCACCAACACCGACGGCCGGTATTATCCACTGAATGATGCGCTGAAGGAAAAAGATTGGACTACCCAGGAGTTGATTGGCGCGATTTCCATTGCCGCACAGCACTACGGCGTGGATAAAACGCTGCTGGGCCTGGCGCAGCAACAGGGCAAGGTATTGGTGGCACCCGGCGGGCTGGCCGTAGCTAAAGCAGTGCAGGAAGCCAGCAAAAACCTGCAGCCCTACCAACGCCAAAGCGTGCTTTACACCGACGGCCCCACCGGTACCGAGGGCGGCTTGGCCGTACTTCGCGCCGGGGCGCAGGACGCGCAGACCAGCCTTATTTTCAAGTATACCGGTCACGGCCTGTCGCACGGGCACTACGACAAGCTCGGCATCGTGCTCTACGACCGCGGGCGCGAGGTGCTCCAGGACTACGGTGCCGTGCGCTTCCTCAACGTGGAGGCCAAGGAAGGCGGCCGCTACCTGCCTGAAACCAAGACCTGGGCCAGCCAGACCGTGGCCCACAACACGCTGGTGGTGGACGAGGCTTCCGACTTTGGCGGCAAGGAAGAAGTGGCCGAGAAGAACGCCGGCCAGGCTTGGTTTGCTGATATTCGCAACGCCAATGCCCAGGTGGTGAGCGCCAAGGCCAACTCGGCCTACCCCGGCGTGCAGTTGCAGCGCACCGTGGCGCTGGTGCTCGACAGCCTCTCGGGCAAGCCGCTGGTGCTGGACGTGTTTCGGGTGCAGGCCGGCGCACCGCACCAGTATGACCTGCCGTGGTACTACCAGGGCCAGTTGATTTCGACCAGCTTCAAATACGACAGCTTCGCCACGAGCCGGCAGACGGTGGGCCTCAAAAACGGCTACCAGCACCTCTGGCGCGAGGCCATTAGTCAGCCCGTGCGCACGCCCGGCGTGGCTACGCTCACCTGGCTCAACGGACCGCAGTTCTATTCCTTAAGCACGGCCACCGACACGGCCACCCACCTGGTGCTGGCCCGCATCGGCGCCACCGACCCCAACTTCAACCTGCGCCCCGAACCGGCGCTGCTGGTGCGTGAAAAAGCCCAGAACAAGGTGTTTGTCTCGGTGCTCGAAAGCCACGGCGAATTCAACCCGACCTCCGAAGTGGCGACCGGCTCGCGTAGTAATGTGGCCCGCGTGGCCGTGCTCTTCGATAGTCCCGAGGCCACCGTGGTGGAAGTGCAGCTGCGCCACGGCGGCACCTACCGCCTAGCCGTGGCCAACCAGGACGCCGCCCCCACTAAAGCACATGAAGCCATCGTGGCTGGTCAGTCGCTGCGCTGGCAGGGCCCCTACCAATTGCGCCACATCGGCCACTGATAGCAGCACGAGTACCCCGAAGCTGTGCTTCGGTTAGTTGGACGATTCGAGCGCAAGCCGAAGCACAGCTTTGGGGTACTCGTGCTGCTTAATATAAGATTCTACCACTCCTTAAACCGAATAAAAGCTCCCATTATGCGCTACTTCAGCCTACCATTCATTCAAGACCAGGATGTAGCCTGGGAAGCCGTGAGCCCGGGCGTCCGGCGCAAAATCATGGCTTATGATGACACGCTAATGCTTGTGAAAGCTGACTTCGAAGCCGGTGGCGTTGGCCCCATTCACCAGCATTTTCACAGCCAGATTACCTACATCGAAAGCGGCGAGTTTGCCGTGACCATCGGCGAGGAAACCCAGGTGCTGCGCACCGGCGATGTGTATTACATTCTGCCCAACGTGCCGCACGGCGCCACGGCCATCCAGGCCGGCGTGCTGCTGGATATTTTCAGCCCCATCCGCGAGGATTTTATGACAGCGCACCCGGCTTACGCGCCGGCCGAGAAGGCTTCGGTCTGAAGCCAATTGAGCTAGTAAGACGGCGGTCCTGCAGAGCGCCGCGAAGCATCTCGCGTGCAGCAGTAATCCAGCTGATTGAGTGACTATTGCAGGCAAGATGCTTCGCGGCGCTCTGCAGGACGGTCTTCTAAACAACGACACCACCCACCCCCTAATCCCACCCAATGCAGCCCCTCACCGCTCCGCCGCTCACCCCGGCTCCCGCGCCGCCCGCCACCCGCAAAGTGGAAGGCCTGCGCTGGTGGATTATCGTGCTGATTGCCATTGCCACGGTCATCAACTACATCGACCGCAACGCGTTGGCGGTGATGTGGCCCGGCATTGCTAACGATTTGCAGCTCGATAAGAACCAGTACGCGCTGGTGGTCAGCTTCTTTATGGTGGCGTATGGCATTAGCCAAAGCGTATCGGGCCGGGTGTTTGACAAGGTGGGAACGCGCATCGGGTTCACCCTCTCGATTGTGGTATGGAGCGCCGGTGCGGCGCTCCATGCGCTGTCGCGTGGGCTGGTGTCGTTTGCCGTATTCCGGGCCATTCTGGGGTTGGGGGAGGCCGGCAACTGGCCCGGCGCGGCCAAGTCGAATGCCGAGTGGTTTCCGGTGCGCGAGCGGGCATTTGCCCAGGGCCTTTTCAATGCCGGGGCGTCGGTGGGCGCGGTGGTTTCGGCTCCGCTCATTGCCTACTTCTACGGCGCACTGGGCTGGAAAATCACCTTCCTGCTCATCGGCGGACTGGGCCTGATTTGGGTGATTCCGTGGTGGATAGTGAACAAGGCCACGCCCGCCACCCACCCCTGGCTGACCGAGGCGGAGCGCCAGCACATTCTGGACGGGCAGCCAGCCGCGCCGGCCGTGGCCGAAGCAGCGCTTCCTATTGGCCAGCTGCTGAGCTACCGGCAGTCGTGGGCGGTGCTGGGCTCCCGGTTTCTACTCGACCCGATTTGGTGGCTGTTTGTGAGCTGGCTGCCGATTTACCTGCACGAGCGGTTTCAGTTTGATATCAAGCAGATTGGCGCGTTTGCCTGGTTTCCGTACGTGGGCGCGGCCATTGGCAGCCTGGGTGGCGGCTGGCTCTCGGGCCGCCTCATTAAGGGCGGCAGCACCGTAAACCGGGCCCGCAAAACCTGCATCGCGCTGGGCTGCACCATCATGTTACCCGCCCTCATTCTCAGCTCCCAGGCCACCACGCCGGAGTATGCCATGGGCTGCATCTTCTTTGCGCTCATGGGCTTCCAGATTACGATTGGCAACATCCAGACCTTGCCGGGCGACTTGTTCTCGGGCAAGTCGGTAGGCACGCTGGCGGGGCTGGGCGGCACGGCGGCGGTGTTTGGCACGCTGCTCACCACCTGGCTGGTGCCGGTGCTCACTAAGACGAGCTACGTGCCCTTTTTCGCGCTGGCGGCGCTACTTGTGCCCCTGGGCGCGGCCGTGGCGCTGCTTGTGAGCGGCACCATTCGGCGGGTGGCGTAGCCGCTCGTCACCCGATTTTTCCTCTAATCCCCAAGTGGTCGGCTTACGTGTCGGCTCACTCAGAATTCCCCACCCTTTAGCTTTTACAGCTATGTTTTCTCTTCTTACAAAACACATTCCGGTGCGCCGACTGGGCCGGGCCTTGCCGCCGCTGGTGCTGCTGGCCTTGCTGCCGGGCCTACCTGCGGCGCAGGCCCAAGCCCAGACTCAGACGCCTGTGCTCAAGGGCATCACCGTGACGGGCCGCGTGAAAGACGTGACCGGCGAAAACCTGATTGGCGTGACGGTGCGCGTGAAGGACGGCACCGTGGGCACCGTGACCGATGCCGAGGGCAAGTTCAATATTCAGGCGCCGAACAGCCAGGTGGTGCTGGTGTTTTCCTACGTGGGCTACCAGCCCATCGAGCGGGCAATCAAGGGCAATACGCTGATGAACATCACCCTGAAAGGCGACGCCCAGAGCCTGGAAGAAGTGGTAGTGGTGGGCTACGGCGAAGTGAAGCGCGGCGACCTCACCGGCTCGGTGGGCTCGGTGAACGTGGAGGACCTGAACAAGGCCCCGGTGAAGTCGTTCGACGACGCGCTGGCCGGGCGCGTGGCCGGCGTGCAGGTGGCCTCACCCGACGGGCAGCCGGGCGCCTCGCCCAACATCGTCATCCGCGGCGGCAACTCCATCACCCAGGACAACTCGCCGCTTTACGTCATCGACGGCTTTCCCATTGAGGGCTACAACAATAACTCGCTCAACCCGAGCGAAATTGAGTCGATTCAGGTGTTGAAGGATGCGTCGGCCACGGCCATCTATGGCTCGCGCGGTGCCAATGGCGTTATCCTCGTGACAACCAAGCGCGGCACCGAGGGCTCGCCTACTATCACCTACGACGGCTACTACGGCGTGCAGCAAAGCCTGAGCCGCGCCAAGCTGATGGACCCTTACGAGTTCGTGAAGCTCCAGCTCGAATACGACCCCGTCAACGCTGCCAACCTCTACCTGAAAAACGGCCAGACGCTGGACAGCTACCGCAACGCGCCGAGCGTAGACTGGCAGGACGAGCTGCTGCGCATTGCCCCCATGCAGAGCCACAACTTGGCCCTGCGCGGCGGCAACAAGGGCACGAAATACTCGGTTTCGGGCTCGATACTGGACCAGAAGGGTACCATCATCGCCTCGGGTTTCAAGCGCTACCAGGGGCGCTTCACGCTCGACCAAGACGTGAACCGCAACCTGCGGGCCGGCCTGAACGCCAACTACAGCAACTTCACGTCCTACGGCACGCCGGTGGCCGGCGCGGGCAATTCCGACCTGGCCCTGCTCACCAGCCTGTATGGCTACCGGCCCATCACGGGCGGCAACGACCTGAACACGCTGCTCAACGCCGAGCAGGACGCGGAGGTGACTTCGGCCACCAACTTCCAGTGGAACCCGCGCCTGACGGCCGAGAACGAGCTGCGCAACCGCATCACCAACCAGCTCACGGCCAACGCCTACGCCGACTACCTCATCGGCAGCTCGCTACGGCTGCGTGTGACGGGCGGCGTGAACCGCAGCGTGCTGCGCTACGAAACCTTCAACAACTCCAGCACCCGCACCGGCAACCTCAACAGCGTACAAGGGTTCAACGGAGTGAACGGCTCGGTGGTGTTCACGGAGCTGAACAACTACGTGAACGAAAACACCCTGACCTACAACAAACTATTCAGCGGCAAGCACCGGATTAACTCAGTAACCGGCTTCACGGTGCAGGGCAACCGTACGTCCAATTCGGGCGGCGGCTCGGTACTGGTGCCGAATGAGAGCCTGGGCATCAACGGCCTGAGCGACGGCACGCCTTATACCATCACGAGCTACCAGGGGCAGAACACGCTCATGTCGTTTCTGGAACGGGTGAACTACAGTTATTTGTCGCGCTACCTGGTCACGCTCTCGTTCCGGGCCGATGGTTCGTCGCGCTTTGCCGAGGGCAACAAGTGGGGCTACTTCCCATCGGCCTCGGTGGCCTGGCACATCAGCGAAGAGAACTTCATGAAGGACTTCAAGCCGGTGTCGGATGCTAAAATCCGGGCCAGCTACGGCGTGACGGGCAACAACCGCGTGGGCGACTACGCGTCGTTTTCAACGCTGAGCTTGCCGGTGGCGGAGTCGTACTCGCCGGGCGGCGTGTTTGTGCGCGGGGCCGCGCCCATTGCCCTGGGCAACCCCAACCTGAAGTGGGAATCCACGGCCGAAGCCGATTTGGGATTGGATTTGGGCTTTTTCAACCAGCGCGTGGTGCTCACGGCCGACCTGTATCGCAAGAAAACCACCGACCTTCTGCTCAACTCACAGCTGCCGCCCACTATCGGTTACGCCACGGCCTTTCAGAACATCGGGGCGGTGCAAAACCAGGGTGTTGAGCTGACGCTAGCCACCGTGAACGTGGCCCAGAAAGCCTTCGGCTGGACCAGCAACTTCAATATTGCCTTCAACCAAACCAAGGTGCTAGAGTTGAGCCAAAACCAGGACTTTTTGCTCACCACCGTGCCGTGGTCGTCGGCCTCGGGTTACGGCAATGTGCCGGCCTACATTGCCCAGCTGGGCCAGCCGGTGTCGCAGATGTACGGCTTCGAGTGGGTGGGCAACTACCAGCTTACCGACTTCGACGAGACCTCGCCCGGCAGCTACACCCTGAAAGCCAACGTGCCCAACAACGGCATCACCCGCAGCAGCATCCGGCCCGGCGACATCAAGTACGCCGACCTGAACGGCGACAATGTGGTGGACAATAGCGACCGCAAAATCATCGGCAACCCCAACCCGAAATTCATTGGTGGCTTCTCGAACAACTTTACCTTCAAGGGCTTCGACCTGAACGTGTTCCTGCAGTTCTCCTATGGCAACGACATTCTGGACGCCAACCGCATCATCTTCGAGGGCGGCGCGCTCAAGCCCGGCCTCAACCAATTTGCCAGCTACGCCAACCGCTGGACGCCCGACAACCCCACCAACGACCTCTACCGCGTGGGCGGCCAGGGCCCGCGCGTATACTCCACCCGCATCGTGGAAGATGGCTCCTACATGCGCCTCAAAACCGTGAACCTGGGCTATACCTTCCCGGCCCCGCTGGCCCGCCGCGCCCACCTGCAAAGCCTGCGCGTGTACGCCGCCGCCCAAAACCTGCTCACCTGGACTAACTACACCGGCAACGACCCCGAGGTATCGGCCTACGGCGGCGCCCTCACGCCGGGCTTCGACTTCTCGGTGTACCCCCGCGCCCGCACCTTCACGCTGGGCCTCAATTTCTCCCTGTAAACAGCTCTGTATTAATGGCCATGAAAAAATCATTTCTGCCCAAAACACTGGGCTTGCTGCTGGGCCTAAGCTGCCTGAGCTCGTGTAAGGATTTCCTGGACACGCTGCCGGAAAGCACCATCGCGCCCCAGACCTACTACAACACCGAAGCCCAGCTCACGGCCGCCCTCATGGCCGTGTACAGCGAAATGGGCAACACCGACGAATCCACCTATTCGCGCTTTCTATCGCTGGAAGCGCCCAGCGCCAACGACGAGCAGTTACTGCGCAGCAACGCCGCCGTGGCCGTGAGTGCCTACAATTTTGACGCGTCCTACGCCAACCTGGTGAACTGCTGGACCGACCTCTACGAAGGCATCAACCGCGCCAACGCCCTGCTCGAAAACATCGACAAGAGCCAGGCCAGCCCCGCCGCCAAGGAGCAGATTCGGGCCGAGGCGTTGTTTCTGCGGGCTTATTACTACTTCGTGCTGGTGGGCTATTGGGGTGATGTGCCGCTGAAACTGAGCAGCACCACTTCTGCCCAGAACGTGAACATGGCCCGCACCCCGGCCGCCGAAGTCTACGCCCATATTATCGGGGATATGACCAAGGCCGAGGCAGTGCTCAAGAACAATACCGACTGGGGCAACACCGGCCGCATTAGCAAAACCGCCGCGGCCGGCATGCTGGCGCGGGTCTGCCTGCACGCCGCCGGCCGGCTGGGCGACCAAAGTAAATACGCCGAAGCCCGCACCTGGGCGCTGAAGGTGATGAACTCCGGCCTGCACAGCCTGAACAGCGACTACAGCCAGATTTTCAAGAACGAAAGCGCCGACATCTACGACCTGCGCGAATGCCTGTGGGAAGTTGAGTTCAACGGCAACGGCGTGGGCAATGTGTACCGCGAAATCGAACGGTTTGGCTCGACGCTGGGCATTCCGAACAACAACGAAACCGTGGGCTTCATGCAGGGCCAGTACGTGGCCACCGGCGTGCAGTACCAGCGCTACGGCACCGGCGACCTGCGCCGCGACTGGAACATCGCGCCCTTCACCTACACCAGCCAGGACGCCACCCGTCCGCAACTCCCCTACGCCGCCACCTACGTGTGGGGCCGCTACATTGCCAAATGGCGCCGCCAGTACCAGACCATTGCTTTCGCCAAAAACTTCGGCCCCACCAACTGGCCCCTACTCCGCTATTCTGATGTGCTGCTGATGTTTGCCGAGGCGGATAACGAGGTGAATGGCGGCCCCACCACCGACGCCTACCTGGCCCTCAACCAGGTGCGCCGCCGCGGCTACGGCCTGCCCCTCAACACCGCCTCCACGGTGGCCGATACCCGCGCCGGCCAAAGCAAAGCCGATTTCCTGACCACCCTCAAAGACGAGCGCGCCCGCGAGCTGGCCTTCGAAGGCCACCGCAAGCTCGACCTGCTGCGCTGGGGTACCTTCCTCACGGTGATGAAGGGCATGGTGCCCATCATCACCACCCAGGCCCCCAATGCCGCTAACAGCAGCATCGGCTACTACGGCCGCGCCGCCACGCTGGTGCCCTACAACAACGTGTCGCAACGTGACTTGCTCTGGCCGATTCCGAGCACGGAAGTGTCTTTGAACAAGTCGATTGTGCAAAACCCGGGTTGGTAATTACCGGGTAACCTTACCCCCTGGCCCCCTCTCCCGTGGAGGGGGGAGCCTGACGATTCTTAACCGGTGCCCCCTCTTTTTTGAAGAGGTGGTCAGGGGGTGAGGTTACCCGGCTGCGCCGCTTCGCACACTACCTAATGCTTACTCCTTTCAAATGAAGTCCCTCTTCCTCGCTATCAGCCTGTTAGCATCCATTCAATTGGCTCACGCTCAAGCCGGCCCGCCCATTCCCACCGATTCGACCGTGAAGGTGATTCCGGTGCCCAAAGGCTTCACCAAGCAAATTGACGTGGTGTATACCCGCGTGGATGGCTGGGACGGCCGCATGGACTTGTACCTGCCGCCAGCGGGCGGGGCGCCTTCGCCCATCATCATCAACATCCACGGTGGCGGCTGGAACAAGGGCACCAAGGAATCACAGTCGGGCTTCAACGGCTTTTTCAAGAAAGGCTATGCGGTAGCGAATATGGAGTACCGTCTCTCGCAGCAGGCGCCGGCGCCGGCGGCCGTGGAAGACACGCGCTGCGCCTTAATCTACCTGATTAACAACGCTAAAAAGCTGAATATTGACCCCAACAAAATCGTGATTATGGGCGCTTCGGCCGGCGCGCACCTGGCTTTGGTGGGCGGCTTGCTCGAAAACGACCACCGCTTCGACACTAACTGCCCGACCAAGTCAACGGTGAAGGTGCTGGCCATCGTGGACAAATACGGCATCACCAGCGTGGGCACCTGGCCCAGCAAATCGGGCAAGCAGTGGCTGGGCCCGCACTTCGGCGACGAGGCCTTTATCCAGTCGGTTTCGCCGCTGTACCTGGTGAAGAAAACCAGCCCGCCCACCTTCATCGTGCACGGCGACGCTGACCCCACGGTGGCCTATTCGCAGTCGGTCGACCTGCACAAGAAGCTGATGGCGATGGGCGTGAAAACCGAGTTTATCACCGTATCCGGCGGTTTGCACGGCAAGTTTCCGGCCGAGGAAAACAAGCGCGTGAACGATGCCATCATGAAGTTCCTGACTGAAGTGGGAATATGAATTGAGACTGATAATGAAACGAAAAGGCGGCTCCCTGTTCAGGAAGCCGCCTTTTTTATGCCGGGTCGTTGCAATACAACCGCCTACTCCAGGCGAACCAGCTTTCGGGTAAACACCTTGCCCTCCGCCGTGGTCACGCGCAATAGGTAGGTGCCTGCGGCGAGCTTGCCCAACGACCAGATGCCCGGCTCAAAATCGGCTTGCTCTCGCACCACGCGGCCAATGGTGTCGGTGAGCATGAGCTGACCTTTGCTGCCGGAAAAATAGACTGTCACCTTGCTGCTCACGGGATTTGGGTACACAATAACCTGTTCCTCAGCCACCGCGGACTGGTTGGCCGTGACGGTGGCGCAGCCAGTGCCGCCCAGCCGCTCGCACAGCTGCCGGTCATACAGGCTCTGCGGAGCCACAAAAGTGCCCGTCGATTCTACGTAGCCCGGGCCGGTGAAGAAGATGCCCGCGCCCGTCACCACCGCATGAGTGCCTACCGACCAGTTGACGTGGCCCGGCGGGCTCTGCACGGTGGCGGTGGCGGCAGTGCAGTTCCAGAGCATGTTTTGGGCACCGGCCCAGCCGTGGCCGGTGCCGGAAGTGAGGCGGTTTTCCAGGTTCAGGGGGCCATCGCCCACCAGGTTGTCGTAGAGCGTGCCGGTGGCCCAGCGACCGTGCGGCCCGGCAATGTTGAGCTGCTGGGTAGCGGTGGAGCGCACGAAGGCATTAGGCCCCGCTACCCGCGCCCCGGTCATAAAATCGTGCCGGCCCAGCCGCGTGAAGCAGTCCATCACTAGGTTGCGCTGCCCCTCAATGCAGAACGAATACTTGCGCTCGCCCATCGTGAGGGCAATGGCGTCGAAGCACTTCGAGTTCAGTACGCTGATGAAGGCGCTGCTCGTGAGCACCCGCACCGCCGCGAAGCCGAAGTGGTACACCTCCACATCGCGCACCCAGCCGTTTTGAGCGTTGGTGAAGTCCACGCCGTCCCAGCCGTGCTGCTCATCGGTGGGGCTGCTGTATTCGGAATCAAGCTGCAGGTTTTCGATGCCTACGTTTTCAATCTTGCCGGTCCAGGTGTATTTCAGCAAGTAGCCGGTGGCGTAAGTTTGGTCGATGGGGTCCACCACGGGCGCATCGAGCGTGATGGTGTTGCCGCTCACGGCCGTTACTTTGCGCTTGAAGTCGATGGTGTAGCTGCTGGGCGTCCAGTCCACGCAGGTCGAGTCCTGGGCGTGCAGGGTGTCCATACCGAGCAGGCTAATCCACGCCTGGTTGGGCGCCCGGCGCAGCACCACCAGGTCGCCCACCGCGAAGGTGTGGCCGTTGGCCACCGTGCAGGTGCGCGCCCCAATGGGCAGGTAAGAATTGGTGATGGCCTTGCTGGAACTGCCTTGCACCGATGCGCGACCGGCGCCCATGAATTCCACCAGCGTGTGCTGCTGCCGCAGCGTCGCCAGCAGTTTGGTACCCGTGGGCCCGGCGCCCTGCCCACGCAACACCACCCCGCTGGCTCGCACCACCAAGCTGCCGTTCACCGGGTAGGCGCCGGCCGTGAGCAGCACCGCCCCGCGAAAGCCGCTGGCATTGAGCGGCAGGGCCGATACCTGGTCGATGGCCGCTTGAATGCGAGCGCGGTTGTCGCCGGTAGCTGGCGCCAGCATCACGGCCACCGGCACCGTAGGGATGGCCGCCTCCCCGTTGCGGTAACCCACGGCGCTGAAATCGGGCACGGTATTGCCCCGGTTGTCCGGCACGTATTGCAGGCGCCCCTGCGCCGAAATCTGAATCAGCGCGCTGGAATTCTGAGCAAAAGCCGGCCGGCTGGCTAAGGCGCCAAAGGCGAGTATTGCCCCTGACAGATAGGTAAAAATTCTCATTAAAATCGGTGGGTGGGAAGTGGAAAATTGCAATGCGTGCACCGCGTTTTCTGCGCCACTCGGAGTGGCTTATCAGGCGAGCTTAATGACTGGAGCAACGCAATGACAGCGCATTGCCGTCATTAAACATAGTGCAATTTCTTATCAGCATACGAGAACTAATAAACTGCCGATTCCGCAAGTCATAAAAAACGATGGGCCGAGGCTGACTTGGGTAAAAGTGGCGAAAAAAATTTCATATAAAATAACGTTACCGGTAACGCTACCGGCAACGAGTGCGTGAAATAAGCCCTCAAAATGCGAGGAATTGTGGATTTTATGGTTGATAATTGTTCAAGCCACTTTCACGAAAGCAGCGAAGTTGCTTCAGCCGTTCATCCCCATTTTTTCACTCAACAGAATTCCCCATCGCCATGACTAACCTTTTACGCATCGCTTTTATTCAAGATAATCCGAATAGCCTTTCTGAATTAAATTCAATTTTCAAGTCTTTGCTACTACCCGCAATCGTTAGCGTTGGCTTAGTAGGTCAGGCCAATGCTCAAACGGCCGGCCGGGCGGTGTGGTCGATGAAGCGCAGCAACCAGGACAGCGTGGCCCTGCGCTCGGCCGGACTCACGGCGGTGGCCAGCTTCTCGCGGCTCGTGGTATCCGACGGCTCGACGCCAGCCAGCGGCACCACCACCGTGCCCTACTCAGCCACGCGCGGGCAAGCCTTCGCCCCGAACGCCGACGGCAGCGGCTGGCCCTCAGCCGCGCCATCGGCCGGGCCGGGCTCCAACCCACGGCGCAGCCACTACGAGCAGTTTGCCGTGACGGTCACTGCTCCCACGCGGCTCGATTCGCTGCTGTTCACCACGGTGGCCACCAGCTCGCCCGGCGGCCGGGTGGCGGTGATGTACTCACTCAGCAACTTCACGGCCGATTCCTCGAATTTCAGCGGTGGCAAGGGGCCAGCTTACGCGGGCTACACCTCGGGCTCTACCACGGTGCCGGCGTCGAGCGGCGGGGTGCTGCCTGCCACGGCTGACGGCTCTTTTCCGGCTACCGGCACGGTTGCTACTACATCGGCTATTGTGCCGCAGTTCGTGAGCGCCACGGGTAACACGGGCACTTTCCGCTTCGCAATGAACGGGGCAACGGGTGTGGTGCTGCCCGCCGGCCGCACGCTCACCGTGCGCCTGTATTTCACCATCAACAACTCCGCCACCGGCCGCTACATCCTGCTGAAGGACGTGACGCTGAAAGGCCAGGCCGGCACTACCACCGCTACCAAGGCCAGCCGTGCGCAAACCAACCTGGTTGCCTACCCCAACCCTGTGGCCGACCGCCTGCTGGTGCAACACCCGGCCGCTACAATTGGTGGGCGCGTCACCATCTACTCATTGACTGGTCAGCTGGTAGCTACAGCTCTGGCGCAGCCGGGCACGGTGAACACCGCGTTGCCGCTAAGCCAGCTGGCCAGCGGCCTCTACCTGGCCGAATACGTCGATGACCAGCAGCGCATCACCGCCAAATTCGTGAAGCAATAGTGCTGGCTATTAGTCAATAGCAACCTACTGAGCTGGCCGAAACATTTCTGCCATTGGAGCCAATCTCGTCGCTGCAACGACGCGGCAGAGGTGCTTCGGCCAGCTTAGCAACAGGGTGATTCAGGCCCGGTGCCTGTCTTGCGCTACCTCTCCCACGCCTCTTCTACCAGCCTTCCCCCGGCCTGCTGTTGCGGGCTGCGATTGTCTGTTTCAAAACCCACCAACCTTTTTTCATCATGAATAACGCGTACAAATTCCTGGGTCTGCTGGGCTTAGGGTTGGCCATGGCGGTGCCGGAGCCCGTGGCCGCCCAGGCCCAGCCCGCCGTCAGCCCCGCCTCC
This sequence comes from Hymenobacter negativus, assembly GCF_017571495.1. Taxonomy (GTDB): domain Bacteria; phylum Bacteroidota; class Bacteroidia; order Cytophagales; family Hymenobacteraceae; genus Hymenobacter; species Hymenobacter negativus. The sequence continues at coordinate 62,967 of NZ_JAGETZ010000010.1, forward strand.
CAAGGCCGCCCGGTTACGGGCAAGGTGACCGGCCCCGACGGCGCGGGCGTGCCCGGCGTCACGGTCGTCGTGAAGGGCACCACCATGGGCACCAACACCGACCCGGACGGCTCCTTCAAGCTGGACAACGTGCCGGAATCGGCCACGCTGGTTGTCAGCGCGGTGGGGTTCAAGGCCCAGGAAATTGCGCTAAATGGCCGGAGCCAGCTGGCAGTGGCTTTGCAGGACGATGTGCAGGCGCTCGACGACGTAGTAGTGGTAGGCTACGGCACCCAGCGCAAGTCGCACCTGACCGGCGCGGTGGCCAAGGTGACCAACGAAAGCCTGAACCAGATTCCGGTGGCGCGGCCCGACCAGGCGCTCATTGGCAAGCTGGCGGGTGTGCAGATTTCGACGCCCAACGCGCAGGCCGGCTCGGCGCCCACCATTCAGGTGCGGGGCTCGGCGTCCATCACGGCGGGCAGCTCGCCGCTGATTGTGGTGGACGGCTACCCAGTGCCCACGGACTTGTCGGCCATCGACATGAACGACGTGGAAAGCATTGAGGTGCTGAAAGATGCTGCTTCGGCGGCCATCTATGGCTCGCGCGGGGCCAACGGCGTGATTATCGTGACCACGAAGAGCGGAAAGTCGGGCAAGACCAAGTTCAGCTTCAACTCCTACGCCGGCCTGAAGGAAACGGTGAAGCGCATGAACCTCTACGACCTCGACGGCTGGGCGGCCTACGTGAAGGCGCAGAACGGCGACGTGCTGTCGCCGGAAATTCAGACGGCGCAGCGCTTCAACGGCCACACCGATGCCCAGGACCAAGTGTTTCGTACGGGCAGTATGCAGAGCTACCAGGCCAGCGTACAGGGTGGCGGCGAGGCGGCCAAGTTCTTCGTGTCAGGTAGCTATTTGAAGGACAAGGGCGTGGTGATTTCCAATGACTACACCAAGTACAACCTGCGGGCCAACGTGGATTTCACGCTGAGCAAGCACTTTAGCGCCGGCGTGAGCTTGAACCCGTCGTACGCCGAGCAGGGCGAGCTGGCGGTGTCGCTGCACGACGCTATTCGGAGCATTCCGGGCTGGCTGCCCATCTACACCAACGAGGCCACGGCGGCGGCCACCGGCAAGCCCATCGGCTCCTACCAGCACCAGCGCGACTTCGACCCCACCCGCAACCCCGCCTACTTGGCCACCGGCCTGCCGCTGATTTCGGGCTCGGGCAACAACAACGGCGTGGCCCAGATTGAGGGCCAGCCGCGCAGCAACCGCGAGCTGCGCACCATCACCAATGCGTTTGTAAAGTACAACATCCTGGAAGGCTTGTCCTTACGCTCGTCGTTGGGCTTTTTCAGCCGCAACTTCGACCGCACTTCCTTCCAGACCTCCTACGCCAACAACGACTTCTATACCCAGGGCATTGCCGCCGCCCGGGCCGCTACGCGCGCCACGTTTGCCGAAAACCGGACGCTGGACGTGCTGAATGAGAACATCTTCAACTACCGGCACGAAATCGGGCAGCACAGCTTCGACGCCATCGCCGGCTACACCGTTCAGAACACCAACTACTACAACAGCAGCGGCACGGCCAGCAACTTCGCCACCGATAACATTCAGACGCTCAACGCGGGCACGGTGACGGCGGTATCGTCGTCCGCGGAGCAAAACCGCCTGCAATCGTACCTGTTTCGGGTCAACTACTCATTCCGCGACACCTACTTGTTTTCGCTGGGCTCGCGCTGGGATGGTTCGTCGCGGTTCGGGGCGAATAACCGCTGGGGCTACTTCCCCTCGGCCTCGGTGGGCGTACGTCTGACGGAGATGGCCTTCCTGAAAAAGAGCGAAACGGTGAGCGAGCTGAAGCTGCGCGCCAGCTTCGGCGCCACCGGCAACAACAACATCGGCAACTACAGCGCCCGGGCCACGGTGTCGCCGGCCGCCGCGGTGCTGGGCAGCGCCGAAGCCGCCACGCCCGCCTTCAACGTGAGCACCTACGGCAACCCCGACCTGGGCTGGGAACGCACGCTGTCGCTGAACGTGGGCGCCGACCTGGGCTTGTTCAAGGACCGCCTGCGTTTGTCGGTGGATGCCTACGAGGCCACCACTGACCAGCTGCTGCTCAACGTGCCCATTTCGAGCGTGACGGGCTACGACAGCTACCTGGCCAACCGCGGCAAAATCCGCAACCGCGGCCTGGAGCTGGAAGTGACGGGCCGCCTCATCCAGACCGATAAGGTGGCGTGGAGCCTGACCGGCGTGGGCGCCTTCGTGCGCAACGAGCTGGTGGATTTCGGTGGCACGCAGTCGCTCATCAGCACCGGCGACCCCAAGCGCGTGAACTACTTCCTGGCGCAGGTGGGCCAGCCGCTGGTGCAGTTCTACGGCTACGAAGCCGACCGGGAATTGTCGCTCAAGGGCAGCAACTACTGGCCCATGAGCGTGGCCGCCGAGCGCATTTTCGTGAAGGATTTGAACGGCGACGGCAAGATTACCAACGACGACCGCAAGGTGCTGGGCACGCCCTACCCCACCTTCACCTGGGGTCTCACCAATACGTTCCGTTACGGCGCCTTCGACCTGAGCGCCGTGATTCAGGGCTCGCATGGGGCTAAGGTGTTCAACATTGACCCGCACTACTACGAGGAGCAATTCTCGGTGACGGGCGCCAGCGCCTACCTGGCCTATACGCCCGCCGAGCAGGCCTTCATGCGCCTGAAATCGGAGACCACCTACGAGCTGCAGGACGCTTCCTACATCGCACTGCGCAGCCTGAACGTGGGCTATGCCGTGCCGAAAACCCTAGGCAGCAAGCTGGGCATGAGCAACCTCCGGGTGTACATCACCACATCCAACCTCTTCTACCACATGGCCAAGAACTACACCAGCCTCAACCCCGAAGGCATTGCCCCGGATTTCGCTGACGACCCGCTGAAAAAGGGCTGGCAGAAGGGAGCTTACCCCGTTGCGCGCACTGTGGCCATTGGCATCAACGCGGAGTTTTAAGCGCGCCATTTCCCACCCAACCGCCTTATCGTCATGAAAAAGACCCTACTCACCGCCGCTTGCGCCCTTTTCCTGCTCAGCGGCTGCAAAGACTACCTCAACATTACGCCCAAGTCGACGTTGGTGGAGGACAGCTACTACACCAACACGGGCGAGGTAGAAACCGGCGTCATCAACATCTACAGCGCCCTGCAAAACGTGGTGCCGGCCGAGATTGTGCTCAGCGAATTGCGCTCCGACAACATGGCCCCCAACCTGCTGGAAGGCGACTGGGGCACCATCGAAACCTTCGCTGAAACGCCCAGCAACGACTTTGTAGGCACGTTCTGGCGCACGGCCTACGCCACCATCGCGCAGGCCAACATCGTGCTCAAATACCTGGGCAATGTGACCGATGCCGACAAAAAAGCCCGCTTCGAGGGCGAGGCCAAGTTCGCGCGGGCGCTGATGCACTTCGACTTGGTGCGCCTCTACGGCGACGTGCCGCTGGCTACCACCACGCTCACGTCTACGGCCACTGAGGAGCTGCGCCGCCGGCCCACGGCCGAGGTGTACGCCAGCATCATTAGCGACTTGCAAACGGCCGTGGCCACGCTGCCCACCACCTGGGACGCCGTGAACGTGGGCCGCGCCACCAAAGGCGCTGCCCAAACGCTGCTGGCCAAGGTGTACCTCACGCAGGGCAATTACGCCGCGGCCCGCCCGCTGCTCGAAAGCGTCATCACCGCCGGCACCTACCAGCTGCTGCCGAGCTACGCCAGCGTGTTTGCGGCCAGCAACGAGATGAACCGTGAAATCATCTTCGCCATCCGCTACAAAACGGCTTCCAATGGCGAAGGACAGGGCTTTTCCTACGACTTATCGAAGGACGGCAATCTGCGCGGTAAGCCCCAGGTGGACCTGCAGGGCTTGTACGTAGCCGGCGACACCCGCCTGACAGCTTCCACCACCGGCACCGGCAGCAACATGTACGTCAACAAGTTTGCCGACGCCGCCAACACCGGCAGCCGCCGCGACTCGGGCACCGACTGGATAGTGCTGCGCTACGCCGACGTACTGCTCATGTACGCCGAGGTGCTGAACGAGCTGGGCGATACGCCCGGTGCCCTCACCCGCCTGAACACCGTGCGCACGCGGTCTGGCGCGCCCGCCTACGCTACCACACCCAGCAAGGCCACCATGCAAGCCAACATTGAGCTGGAGCGCCGGCTGGAACTGGTTTTCGAAGACCACCGCTGGTACGATTTACTGCGCACCGGCCGGGCCCAGGCCGCCATGAACGCGCACTTCCAGGCCATCGGCCGCACTACCCTGACCGTGCCCACTTACCGTCTGCTCTACCCCATTCCGCAGCGTGAAATTGACCTCAGCAAAGGCATTATTACCCAAAACCAGGGATATAACTAGGCGTGCGGTCGACAAGCATTTCCTTTCAGTTTTTGCTTATCGAAACAGTGAGAAGACATTCTTTAACGACTGTGCTGGTGCTCGGCAGCGGTTTGCAGTTGCTGCTGGCACAAGTGCAACCGGTCATTCCCCTGTACGCTGGACCAATACCGTATTCCAAGCCGAGCGACGTGCGGGAGATGCAAACACAGGCCGCCGACGGCTCGCCACGCACCGCCAACGTAGTAACGTCCACGCTCGCCCGTCAAGAAGAAAACCACTGGCACACGCATAAACCTGCTCAGTCCCACCCCTACCCCGGCCCAAGTACAAGGTTTACTCCAACAGAGCTGCCAATGAGTACCGCTAAGCTGCTAATATGCCTTGGGTATGCTAATGATGACCAGATGTAGAGCTACTTCTATTGGCTAGAGCCCCTCCCCTTTCAGGACGAAATTATTTACTCAAAGCAGGTATTGAAGGCCAATTAGTGTTGGTTAGCTAAAAGATTCCTGAGACGATAAGCCAAATTCAGGAAATATTATGTCAGCGTTTACATAACCAGCTACCGGCCCAGACAGCTTTTGTACCACCGCAGCCGGTACGAATATTCTTATATCTGCTCGCCTTATATTTATTGTAAAGTGATAAAGATGAAAAGCTAGAAAGACAAAATATTTATCTTTATTATAAGTTTTCAATAGTCTCTTTGTTTTTACAAAAACCATATAATAAGTATTTTATGGTTTTTGTAAAGATGATATTTATTTAAAGATGGAAAATACTTATTTCTAGTACAGATTGTCTTTATCATCTTTGTGTCCAGCCAATCTGTATGTCAATCTCAATCTAGATGAAAGTTATTGCAATTGCCCAGCACAAGGGTGGAGTCGGGAAAACGACATCTGCTCTCGGCATAGGTCACTCCCTGGTGCTGCTCGGATACCGGGTATTACTAATTGACTGCGACCCCCAAAGCAACCTTACTTCCACATTTGGTGGTTTGCAAGCTGCTAACCTGTGCATGGTTTTACGTGGCGAGGCCACGCTGGCCGAAGTCGTACAGCCTGTCGGAGAGAAACTAAGCCTAGTTGCTTCCCGGCCCGAGTTGAGCCCGCTGGAACGGATGATTGGGGCCGATGCTACTCATCCCAACCTGCTCCGACGGCAACTGGCGGGTTTGCAAAATCAGTACGACTACATAGTTATCGATACACCGCCCTCTATGGGGCCGATGACAGTGATGAGCCTAACGGCCGCCAACTATGTGCTGGCACCTATGCGTCCAGACCCATTTGCTTTCGCCGGCTTTTATAAGTTGCTGGATATGTTGGAAGCCGTCCGTGACAACTTCAACCCGGCGCTCGAGCTGAAGGGCGTGTTTCTGACGCAGTATCACCCCAACTACCGGGGGCAGGTATACCACGATTTTGCGACAGAGCTTGCCCAACAGCCGCGCGTTCAGGGCCTGCTCACGGATACCTCCATTCGCATTAACGCCAAGCTGGTGGAAGCCGTAGCATTGAAGAAGAGCATTCATGCTCATGCGCCGGAATCCAACAGCGCACAGGATTACTTGGCCCTTACCGAAGAATTACTAACCCGGATTGCCTAATGAGCAAGCAACCCCGCCCCAGTTTCGCAGCTACGGCTGTGGCCGACATCACCGGTATTCCTCCGCAGTCCATCGACCCTGACCAGGCATTATGGCCCAATGCTGGCACTATTCGTTCATCTAACCAAACGAATGCGGCCGGGCAGGCAGGCAATGCGGAGAAGCCGACTGCCAATAATAAAGACGGTATTTATGTTAAAGACCGTCTTGAAGATAAAGATGTAAAGCCCGAAAAGATTATCTTTTCCAACAAGCTGGAAGCCTCTACCTATCTGAAGCTTCAGCAGCTGGCCACATATGGAGGAGAGAACATTCAGGAGATTCTCGAAGCGGCTCTGACGGCGTATTTTGTGGGCAAGGAAGAGGCCTCCCGGCCTTTACCGCCCAAAGTGCTGGCCGTATTGCGGAAGAAGTATCCATTCCTGTAACATCCGTCGGTCATGCGCCCAAATAGGGTAGGGGAGGTTGGAGCCTGTGGCTTGCTGCTAATGAACTTCCTAGCGTATTCGGAGGTGAGTTGCTCAAGCGTACTCCGCCATCAAAGGGGCCAGTTTGAGAAGCTCCTAGGCGATATCTGATGCGCTATTCTCCAAAGAGAATCTGGGCAGATGTGGGGCTGCGCGCGATGATGAACCATGTGGCTACGCCAGCTTCCAGACCCGCAGCTTGCCATCATAGGAAGCACTGAATAGCTGGCTGCTGGCGGGCACCCAGGAAAGCGCCTGCACAAAATCGTTATGGTGCATTTCCTGCTCGCAATGACCAGAGGATAGTTGCCAAATCTTAACCTTGCTGTCTTCTCCGCCGCTGGCCAACCGGCCGTTGCCAAGCCATGCCAGGGTGCGCACAATTCCTCGGTGTGCGGTAAATCGTTGTTGCAACGTCCAGTGCGCGTAGTCGGCGCTGGCTTGTCGTACCTCAATGCAGCCGGCACAATCGCCGCTAATCAACAGCCGTTGCGTTGGCTCGAATAGCAGTGCATGCACTGGGGGCTGGTTGCGGGAAATAATTCCCAATGCCAATCCTTGGTGCCAGTCCCAGAGCCGAAGCGTCCCGTCCTCGGAAGATGACAGTAGGCGCCCGTGCGGCAGGGGCGTCACCTGCCACACCCAATCGGTATGGCCGGTTAGCGTGTGTTGCACGTTGCCGTACACGTCGCTCACCTTTATGGTTTTATCCGCCGCACTGCTGGCAAATAAATTATCGGTCAGGGCGACCACGGCCAACACGGTGGCGGCGTGAATGGTTAGCGTCCGCACCAGCGCTAGTGCGCCCCTTTGCTGCTCCCATACCTTGATGGTTGTGTCGCGCGAGCCCGATAACAAGATGGTGGCGGAAAGCGGGCAGAGGCTCAGCACGGAGTTCTGGTGGCCGTGTAGCTGCTGCTGCAACTGCCCGTTTCGGTCCCAGACTTTGATGACTTTATCACGGCCGGCACTTACCACAGCCGTTCCAAATGGCACCACCTGCCAGATGTAGCCCAGGTGTCCCGGCGCAAAAGGTTCAGCGTCTGCTGGCTGGTGAGCCGGTGCGGTTTCGTACAGAATATCGCTGCGCAGCACAAATTTCTCGCCGCTGCCCAACTGCTCGCCCTCGTGCCAGATGCGGTGGTCGAAGACAATGAGGTCGCCGCGGGCGGGCTGATACTCGGCCCAAACAGTGGGGTCGTCCTTGGTGCGGTAAAACAATGTGCGCCCGCCGCTGAACTCGCGGGCATCGTTCAGGTAAATCATGAACGTAAGCCGCGACTGCACCGTGGCCGACTGGTGGTGCACGCCATCGAGGTGGCGGTGAAAGTATTGGCCCGCCGCATAGCGACAGAAACGGAGCCGGGAATTGAGCATGCGGAGGTACCACGGAGCGGCGGCGGGCTCGTCGGCGGGCAGCTCCAGGGGCAGCACCGGCCGAATGGCTGCGAACAGCTGTTCGGCCAGCTGCTCATCGTCTACAACCAGTCGCTCGTTGTTGCGGTAGTAGGTGGGATAGTGGGTGCCAGCCCCCTGAAAACCAACTTTAACAGCACTTTCCAGCAGCTCTGCGCACTTGGCAGGAGAGAACGCACCGGGCACCACAAAACAACGCAGGTCGCTGTCGGGTAACAGATGAACAACCGGGCTTGGAAGCATTCGCAAAAAAAGGAATTAAAGGTCAGTTCCACCGCATAACAGCATTATCCGTTATTATGCTGCTGTAGTGGTCGGGCACAATGGCCTGCTACTTTGGCGACTTGCAAGGCCAAGTAGTCGGAGTTTTGAAATTAAGGTTATTGCCCTGCCATATGGCAGCTTTAATACGCGTTTTGCATGTGAGGAATGTTGTTGTCGAGCTATTCAGGACTTTCTGCAGCCATATCCTTTGGCTAAGCTCAGGCTACAGACAGACGTAGCAAGGGAGCATAGTGAACCTAGGCCGTTTCAGTATACATCTCACTATCTTCACAGCCTCAGCTTTCTATTATTCATGGGCTACACCATTCGTGCACTTGTCGGCTCGGCAACGGACCTCCTTCCTTTCACTAGTGCTTATCCGCAGGCAGTGTGCGTCGCACTGGGGTCGGGGTTGTCACTCATTCCCCTCACCGATGACTTGTTCGATACGCTAATGCCGGGCGAACCTTCTGAGGACTTCGCTCCCTTCTACTTTTTAACACCCCAGTTGGAGGCGCGGCTATTGCACTACATTGGCAAGGCCTGCATCGGATACCTTGAAGCGGAATATTTCGGGGGCGTTGGCGAGCAGGCTGCCGTGCTCTGGAACGAGGGGCATCGGGAGATGGTGCGGGGGCCACAGTATGGCGCCATTAACGCGGTATTGGCACGGCTTGGCATCCAGCCAGCTTCTTCAGACCATGACGAGTTTGATACTGCGGGCTTCGGCCAGCGCCGGCATACCGAGGACTGGTTATTGGGGTGAGCACTCGTCCGGCGTGGCTTGTTAGAAGATGTTCCCTTTGCTGTTCAGCCCCACTCGCTAGGGCCGGATTGCCAAGCAAGTTCAGCTCGTGGCATGCTTGAATAAGGGACTACCACAAGCTGTCGACTGAGCAGATTATGGTGCCGGACCACACCACCACGCTCACCAGTACAAGTGCTACTGTCAGTAGAGCATGCCGTAGGGTCTGGCGCCACAATCCAATGGGCAGGAACGTACCGCGCGCTAGCAAGGCACTTCCTGCCAACCCCAAAGCCAAAACCCACAGTAAGAGAATCGGTAGCAGAAACATCGACGCAAGCTACCAAAAAACTGGGTGCAATTGTGGCGCATAATCTGCTGATTCACGGCCTTACCGTTAATCCCGATTACTTATTTCGCCGGCTCATCCACCATATTCCGCCACCCAACGCTAATAGTGCGCCGGCCACCAGCGCTGCCACGGTTACTGGAGGGCCGAAGGCTTTGCACGAACAGCTGGTGAATACCGGTTTGCCACCTATGTATAGCCGGCGGCGGCAGAAGGCACAAGGGACCAGATTGGGGTCAATTTGGCCGGGGAGGGGCCGTGGTTGGGCTGGGGAAATCATATGGCAACTAAATAATGGATGTTGTAACACGAGCAGCTACTGGTAAATACGGGATGGCGAGCAAAGTAACCCGGCTATCTGCCTGGTTCCAATCCGCGAACGTGGCTTGCGGCGCGCTGCTCAACGTGTTGGAGCGTCATCCGTAGGTGGATTTTGGCACGCCCGGGCAGCTTGTGTACGCCGTCGAGCGCTACCGTGGCCACTACGAAGAACAACTGGTGGCCTCACTGGACTACCGGCCAACTTTCACAACGGTTTGGCTGCTCAATCGGCTGATAAACGCCGCCAGTGGTTCTGAAATAGGGAAGTTGCTTAACAAGATGGGCCGGTTAATGAGCCATTGGTTAGCGGGCCAACAGGGCGGTGCCCCGGCCGAAGACTTTTATCTGTTGCAGACCCGAAAAGAATAGGATTGCCTGAGGCGCGAAGAAGTTGGTGGGTAACAAGCGTGTTGCATTTTGCTGTCTTGCGATTATTCTCTCTGGATAACGTGCGGGTGGCTGGCCTTACAGTTCTCGGCGCACGTACTTAGCAAGGATGGAGCGGATAATTCACAAATTGTTACTTGCCTGGCTGCTACTGCTAGGGGCCTTGCTGCTCACGCAAATGCTGCCGCTGCCCGGCGGGGCCCAGCTTGGCTATGGACTCGTTTGGGTAGTAGCGCTCACTAGCCCGTTCGTTGCCTTACTGGTGCTCTGCGTGTTGGGGTTTAGGGTACGCGAGTTGCTGCACCGGCTGCGTGTATTGCGGCGCGCGGCCAGGTGGAAATGGAATAAGCGGCCTCCGGACTGGCTGGGAGAGGAATGGAGCGATTGACCGAGGTAAGGGCGCGGTTCAACGCAGTGGGCTGGTCTGGCCAAAAGGGACCAATGAGCTGTAGTAAGTGCTGCTGCGGATTCTATTAAAAGCCGGGTCTGTGTACACTTAGCTACCGCTGTTGCCTTTAAGGGAAGCTAACCGGTCCAAATGGTCGAAGGTAGCGGTGAGTATGCCGGAATCCACGGCTGCGCTTACCGAGTCGGAGGTTTTGGTTACCGCGTATCCTTTCTGGGTGAGGTAGTGGATAAAGGCCGGCCGGTGGCGCAACTCGAACACGGAGATGACCTGAGAAAAAGTGGATGGAATGCGGGCGAAGTCATTTTTAGGTACTTGGTCAACTTGCTCGCTTTTGATGGTAAGCACCAGCGTGCCCTGGCCATAATCGGCCAGGTAATAGCCGCTGGCCCCAAACATCCCCGAAGCAATGGCCCCAATAGCGTGCAGGTCTTGTGTGGTTGCGTCAAATTCATCGGTCGTGAGCAACTCGATGCCGTGTTGCTCGCCGTAAGCTCGAAGCTGCTCGGCTTGGCTTAGCAGCTGGACAGGCCAGTCAGATTCTGCCTTGACCCAGGCCCACCGCCACGTTTCGGAGACGTGCGAAAACGTGCCCAGCGCTTGTAGCGGAAACACCAATCCGGGGCCGAAGGAGATAGTGCCAGCGTCCATGTCGGCATTCCAGTCCTTGTCGCCGATAACCTCGTACAGGTTGGTTTGCCGGTCGTAGGCCAAGGCAGCGTAGCGTTCCAGTAGCTTTTGCTCGGTGCGGGGTTGGGGCGGCATATAGATGGGGAAAGCTAAGAATGAAGATTTCAGAAATTCTGTGGGAAATGACCAGTATTTCTTTCAGGCTTTACCAGGTAACTTTTGGTAAGGTTACTGGCTCGCCAACGTAGGCGAGGTAGAGAGTGTGCCGGGGTTGGGTCGGGGACGCTTCCGGACCGGCCGCCCTGCTTAAGTAGATGCCTTGTGGCTACCTGTACCCAAGGGGGGGCTGGAGAGCCCCTCCCGCCGTCGCTACTGCTTGAGCAGCTTCACCTGGCAAGGCTGGCCGTCAGGCGTAGCAAGTGCAGCCCAGCGGGTAGACTAGTCAGCTCGGGCACGGCAAGGGTGCCGGGGCTGGCGGGGGCGCTCACGGGCCGCTGCCGTAACTGCCGTCCCGTAGTTTCGGCCAGGGTCAGGTCGGCCGCAGTGAGGGGCGTGGCCAGCAAGAAGTACAGGAGCAGCAGTCCTTCTTGCAGAGGTACTGGCGCAGCCAACAATTGGCTGGGTATTGGCCATTCTACCTCGAAGGCTACGAGGCGTACCGGCGAGTGCTGAGCGGAGCCATTGGTATCTACCTGCCGCAGCCGGTGGTAAGCACTAATGGCCCCGCATGTAACCACATCGTCGTAGCCATAGCTACGGGCCCATACGCTGCTGCCGGCCCCGGCCACAAAGCTCAGCGCCTCAAAAGCAATCCCATTCAGACTCCGCTCCACCCAGAAACCCGCGTTGCGCACCTCACTAGCCGTTGTCCAAGTCATGTGCGCGGAGCAAGGCGCTGACCGGCAGCGGGGCTAATTCAGGGTTGACGGCCAGCGGCGGGGGCGTGCCGGCAAACTGACCCAGTTGGCTGTATTGGTTGTTGCCCCAAGCCCAGAGCGTGCCGTAGGCGTTAATGCTAACCTAGTGGCTGGGACTAGCCGCCAAGCGGCCTGCCCCAGCCGGGCCTGCCAGCCCCCACAGCAACAGGCTCAATATTATTAAGATAGGCTCAATGCACCACCTGAGGAGCAGGCGTGGTAAGTTGTGCTGATAAGTGGTCAGCCAACGCTAAATGGTAGGTGTACCCGGTCGAGAATACGACGTAGCTCTTGTTGGTCAATAGCCGATAAGGGCTGTAGTGGGGCACGTAGCTGTCCCGCTTCCTGGCCTAATATTTCCAACCCAGCCTTAATGGCGCGGGGCAGGCCTTTGACTACAATGAACTGTAGTAGCTCAAATTGCTGGTAGAAAAGCTGGCGCGCTTCGGCCAAGTCCTGGCGCTGCACGGCTTCGTACAAGCCTAGGTTGAGTTCTGAAATGAGATTGGGGGCCGCCGTGCACCAGCCCGTAGCGCCGGCCGCGAAAGCAGCTAGAGCAAGCGGGTTGGAGCCGTTGTAGAAAGCCACGTCTTCGCCTAGCAGTTGGCGCAAGGCCTGCATGCGCTGCACGTCGCCGGTGCTTTCCTTAATCATGGTCACATTGGGGATTTCCAGCAGACGCTTGAGCAGCGCGGGTGACATATCGAGGCCGCCCGTGGCCGGGTTATTATAAGCCATGATGGGCACAGATATAGCGCTAGCTACCCGGTCAAAATGCTGAAAAATTTCGTCGTCAGTGAGTTTCCAGTAGCTCATCGGAATGACCATCACCGCGGCCGCGCCGGCCTGCTCGGCAAAGCGGGCGTGGCGTATTACCCCGGCCGTAGTAAGGTGCGATACGCCGACCAGCACCGGTACGCGGCCATCCACTTGCTGCAGCGTGGCCTCGGTTACGGCGTCGCGCTCCTCATCGGTGAGGTAGGGTAGCACGCCGGTGCTGCCGAGTGGGGCAATGCCGTGCGAGCCATTAGCCACGAGGCGCTCGACGAGGTGGCGGTAAGTGGGCAGGTCCACCGCATTGTCGACGGTAAACGGGGTGATGGGGTAGGCAATGATGCCGTGAAAAGAGATGTTCGAGTTCATTATAGAAGGGATAATTAGTTAGATTACAGGTCACGGCCGCGCTCTTCGCGTAGGGCTACCCCTAGGTTCTGCAGCAGGGGGGCATTCTCGCAGGCGATGTAGCGGGCGCCTACTGTTTCGCTGCGGTTGCCATGGTTGTGCCAGGCCCAGATGGGGATATAAATGGCATCGCCGGCCTTCCACTCCACCAGGCGGTCTTCAATCTGGGTGTAGCCCTCGCCTTCGATGACGTAAATCACGGTTTCGTAGGTGTGGCGGTGCTGGTTGGTGACTTGGCCCGGCAGGAGCCCGCCAATGGTCATGCTCAGGGCCACCGTGGGCAGGTCCACGAAGAAGACAGGGTGCTTGCGCTCGGTCGAGAAATGGTCGTGGGCGCCGGCTTGCTCTACATTAGCATGGTGCAGCTTTTCGGGCATCCGCACTTCGGGCCGGGCGTAGGTGCGGTGGAAATCTGCGGATTGGAATTTGTCCTTGGCCGTAGTCTCGGCAGGGCTGTCAATGGCAGTAGTATTCATAAAAAAGGAGGGGTGGGAGAGGGTGAAATCATTGGGCGGCGCTGGCGACCTCCTGTTTTGAGTCCCGGGTCAGGGCGGGTGCCAGCGTTTGACTCTGCAAAAGTGTTCGTAGTTTGGCCCCGTCAATTCATCCAGTTTATCTAAACGAGCGGGTCCAGTATGCTACGTGCCTGGGATACCAACTTTCATCCAACCTTCGCGGCGGGCCGTGCCGTGTACTTGCAAATCAGTGAGCTGATTGCCACCGAAATCCGCCGCGGGCGATTGCAGCCCGGTACGGCCTTACCTGGCACGCGGGAGATAGCTAAGCAGCTAGGGGTGAATCGGAAAACGGCAGTATTAGCCTATGAAGAGTTGTTGGCCCAGGGCTGGCTAGAGGCGCAAACTACCCGCGGTACCTTTGTGTCGAGCCAGCTGCCCGAGAGCACCCCAACGGCCTTTGCGCCCGCCGCAGGCAGGCCGGTAGAAGCGCCTGGTTTTCGGTGGCAGGACCCTTCCGAGCCAGAGCAACCACCCGTTGCCATACCTGGGGCGCTGGTGTTCAACGATGGCACCCCTGATGCCCGGCTCGCGCCCGTGGCCACCCTAGCCAGCGCTTACCGGCGCGTGATGCAGGGCCGCGGCCGTCGCAACCAACTAGGTTACGATAACCCCTTAGGTAGCCTGCCGCTGCGCGAAGCCTTGTCGCGCATGCTCAACCAAGACCGCGGCCTGAGCACAACACCCGCTAGCATCTGCCTGACGCGAGGCACCCAAATGGCCTTGTACCTAACGGCCCGCCTGCTGCTACAGCCCGGCGACGTAGTGGCCGTGGAAAACCCTGGCTACCCCCCCGCCTGGCAAACCTTCCGTCTACTAGGGGCCGAGCTTGCCCCAGTGCGGGTAGACGAAGAAGGCCTGTGCGTAGACGAGTTGGAAGCGCTGTGCCAGCGCCGCCCGGTGCGCGCCCTGTACCTGACGCCGCACCACCAGTTCCCAACCACCGTGACGCTACGCGCCGCGCGCCGCGTGCAGCTCCTGGCGCTGGCCGCCCGCTACGGCGTAGCCATCATCGAAGACGACTACGACCACGAGTTTCACTTTCACTACCAGCCCATGCTGCCGCTAGCCTCGGCCGACCCGCACGGCGTGGTCATCTACATCAGCTCGCTTTCCAAGCTAATTGCGCCGGCGCTACGGGTGGGTTACGTAACCGGTCCCGCGGCCTTCGTAGCGGCCCTAGGTCGCCTGCGCGCCCTCATTGACCGCCAAGGCGACACCGTGCTGGAACAGGCCGTAGCTGACCTGATTGACGAAGGCGAAATTAAGCGGCATACGCGCCGGGCCCACGCCGAGTACCACACCCGCCGCGATGCCCTAGCCGATGCCCTGCGCCAGCTAGCAGGCAACTTCGTGGAGTTTGTGCTACCCGCCGGCGGCATGGCCCTGTGGGTGACCTTCCGGGAAGACGTGGACCTAGAGCTAGTAACCGAGGAGCTAGCGCGCCGCAAAGTAGTAATCACGCCCGGTAGCCGCTATTACCTTGAAGGACCAGCCGCCAATTCCGTACGGATGGGCTACGCCGCACTCACGCCTGCCGAGCTAGCTCATGCCGTAGAGCAGCTGGGTGCCGTGTTGCGCCAGCACACAAGCGGCGCGAAAAGCACTACCTAGGAGCAGTAAACGCGTACGCCGCGCTACCAGAGCGCGGCGTCGTGCTCCGGGCAATCGATGCGGAGCTGGGAGCCTTCGAGGGGAATGTTGAGCAGGTGGCAGAAGTGCTGGCCGGGCCGCCGCCCATAGTGGCGGCAGGAAAAGCACATGCGCTGCACCGGAATGGTACCCGCCTGCTGCAGCTGGTGCAGCAGCGTTAGCAAGTTCACATACAAGCTCAGCTTTTGGCGAGGGGGTAGGGCGGCTACGGGCGGACTGAGTGGCGCGGCAAAGCGGCTGCTCTGGTCGGCTAGCTGCTCACCAGCGAGGGTGAGCCGGAGCGAATGACTCCGTAGGTCGGCCGGGTCGGTGTGTCGGCTCACTAAGCCTTTCTGCGCAAGGGTTTTAACGGCATCGCTAATGGTGGCGCGGCTCACGTGGTACTCGCGGGCTAGGTCGCTCACCGTGCACTGGCCCACGGAATGGAAACGCAGAAACACGACCACTTGCAGCTGCAGCGGGCTCAGGCCGCTGTGGGTGGCTTCCTGCCAGAGTAAGTGGCGAAACACGCCGGCCAGCCGTTCGAGCGAGGCCACAATCTTGTGGTCGAGGTCCGGCGGATGGTTTTGCCGGTTGGGGTCGAACGGGCTGGCGGCGGAATCAGCAGTCACAGGTGAAATCGTGGTAGTGGCGAAAAGGCGGCGCAAAAGTGCCGTTCACGTTCACCACCCGGTCGAGCCGAATACGTTCGCCGGTATCGATAACCAGGTATTCGGCGAGGCCATCCGGCCCCCGCTCGCTAACCAGGTCTTTGAGCAGGGTAG
The DNA here is from genome assembly GCF_017571495.1 of Hymenobacter negativus. Taxonomy (GTDB): domain Bacteria; phylum Bacteroidota; class Bacteroidia; order Cytophagales; family Hymenobacteraceae; genus Hymenobacter; species Hymenobacter negativus. The sequence continues at coordinate 78,975 of NZ_JAGETZ010000010.1, forward strand.
TCACGGTGGTGAACTCCCAAAGGTCGGTGAAGTATTGCAGGTGCGAGTACGTACGCCGCGTAATGGTGGCTTCCAGCACATCGTGAAAGCCGCAATTGATGGGTTTATAGGTAATTGACTCCATGATGGGGGTAGGGAAATAGGAGCGCCTACTGGCACCCCTGCATTTCGATGATGTAATAGCCCTGGGCGTTGATAACATCTACCACTTCCTGGGTAGGCTCTTCGATATGGCAAAACCGGCACTCCTTAGCCGCCAGCGGTTGGCCTTCCTGGCCTTTCGTAGCTAGGTACTGGCGGCCAAATTGGTAGACCTGCTCTTTGCTGGCTGCTTCATCCGACACCAGAATATCGAAGTGCATAAGCGAACCGTCCTTCTTCGGAACGTAGGTATCATAAACGGCGACTTCCATGAGTGTAATAAGTTGAGGGTTGAAAAATTTATTGGTATTGAAAAGCCTAGGTTTCGGGTCAGGCTGAACTGGTCGAGGCATCTCTTACCTCATCGAACTGACCGCCCGAAGTGGGAGAAAGGCTACGACCAACTCAGCTTGATAGAAATTAAAATTGTCCTTCCTTGACGTAGGGATAGGACCAGAGTGTGGCCGTGAGCGTGACGGCCTTAAACCAAGCCGCGTGCATGGCTTCTACCTCGGTCTCAGCATGTCCGCCGCGTTGCAAAAACGGCTTGATGGTGGCCGTGAGCGGCACGATAAACGCGGTGAGGTAGCGCAGGTGAATAAGCGGCTCGGCCATAGCCCCATCGGTCACGTTCTTCTTGGCGCTGGTGTGCCGCAAGCCGATTTCGTGCTGATAATCAAGCCAAGCCTGGTCGTAGGGCTTGATGCACACATCCAAAATCCACTGCCCAAAGCGGGCCCGGACGCGGGCTAGGTAGTCGCCATCGGGTTGTCCGTGCAGCGAGAAGTAGCGCAGCAGGTGTGGATGCGCCCCCACGAAGCCGTACCACACGTCGAGGATGGCATTGGTTTGGGGAGCCAGCACCTGCCCGGCCTGCGCCAGGGCCGCTACATCAGCGTCGGAAAAGAGGACCGTTTGCTTGAGCAATTCCAGCTCCTCAAGCGTGACGGGGGAGCGGCTGACCTGCCCGTAGGCGTAGCCGGGGATAAGAGAATTTTCCATGGGGTAAGAACAGTGAAAAGAGATTAAGTGAAGGCAAAGCGGTAGCTGACCAGGCAGAAAAGCTGGCTACCGTTTGTTTCCAAAAGAGAGAGGGTTAGCGGGATTCCGGCCGCTCGCGCCAATAGTTGTTGGCGGCGGCAATGGTCGCGAATTCAGCGGCGACCGTCTGGCCGATGCTGATGAGCATCATGGGGTTATCCGCGTAGATGGCGCGCTGCTGGCGGCGCTTTTCGTCGTCGGGCTGGGTGAGTTTGATGACCAGGCGGGCAAGCTTGACGGCAAGCTGGCGGCCTTCTTCCGGAGTAGCCGCGAGCAGGCTGTTACCGGGTACGAGTTGCAAGTCGGACATGGCGCGAAGGCTAGTTGGTGGCGGCCACCGTGTAGGGCAGCGATAGATTACCCGACAGCACCCCGTACACCTGATACACGCCGAGCATGGGCCGCTTATTGTCGGATGCGTTGACCTCCATATAGCAGGTCACAAGGTCAAATTTGAAGTCCCGCCGGCGGTTGATGCGGTCGAGCGGCACCACCACACGGCCGGTGTTGCCCTGCATCGTGACGGTAAAACCGGGCGAATCCATGTACATGTGCATGCCGGGAGCGCTGGTGGGTGGCAACTTGGGCGCGGCGCCCATGTGGTCAAATTCCTTCACCGAAAAGCCCCCGGCTACGCGGCTGTCTTTGATGAGCACCACCCAGTGAGCGTGCCACACCAGCCCGTCGTTGGTGTAGTTGCCGTCGCCGTTCTCATCCCACAGCGGCGTGTCCTCGAAGTCGGGGTGGGAGGTCAGGGCCATGGCCACAATCCCTTCGGTGGCACCCATGCCGATGTCAGTCGATTTGAGGGTGGTCGGGAAGACGTAGCCGAGTACCGGCGCACCGTCCGTTTTACCCGCAGGCTTAGGCTGGGTCTTGCCGGCACTGCCCGCTACCTGAAACTCGAAGACCAGCGTTTCCAGCTCGGGCAAGTACTTGATGGCAGCCTTTTTTGGGGTGTAGTCAGCGTTCTTGTAATCCGCGCCCGACGACTGCGCAAAGCTGCTGGTTGTCAAGGCGCCCAGTAGCGTTAAGGTAAGCAATGGCTTTTTCATGGAGTGTATAACTGTTGGTTGATTACTCGACAAAAGTAGTTGGCACTCCTAACCAGTTTATATACTTTGAGCAGTGGACCAGGCAGCATATAAATACTGGTCCAGCATCGCAACAGGTGAATAAGAAGTCGGCAAAAATAAATACAGGATAAATTTGTCCGGTATAAATCGCAGCTATACCTTTGTCCCATCATGGCAATGTTCTCTAAGGCGTGTGAGTATGGGATTCGGGCTGCGATTTATATCGGGCAGCAGTCGGCCAGCGGCCGCCGCGTCGGTCTGAAAGACATTGCGGCCGAAATTGACTCGCCAGAAGCTTTCACGGCCAAGATTCTGCAGCAGCTCGTGCGCGAGCAGCTGGTAACCTCGGTGAAAGGCCCTACTGGCGGCTTTGAGCTTACGCCTGAGCAGTTGCGCACCGTCACGCTCCGCCAGTTAGTGGTGGCCATCGACGGGGGCGCCATGCTACAAGGCTGCGCCCTAGGTCTGCCGCAGTGCTCAGCCAAGCAGCCTTGCCCCATGCACTATCAGTTCCTACCCATCCGCGACCAACTCAATGAGCTGCTGCGCGCCCACACCATCGGCGAGCTAGCTAGCAAGGTGCAGGAAGGCCTGGGCTTCTTAAAGCAATTCAGTTAACCTTTTTTTTGCTTACATACCGGACAAATTTGTCCTTTAATTTCACATCTTATGACTCCCGAGCAGATAGCCCTCGTCACGGCCACCGTCAGCACCCTCAGAGCGCACGGCGTAGCCCTCACCACGCACTTCTACCACCGCATGTTCGAGCACAACCCCGAGTTGAAGAACGTTTTCAACATGGGCAACCAGCAGACCGGCAAGCAGCAAATGGCGCTTGCCATGGCTGTGCTAGCCTACGCCGAGAATATCGAAGACCCCTCAGTGCTAGTACAAGCCGTCACCAAAATCAGCCACAAGCACGTCAGCCTCGATATCCGGCCCGAGCACTACGCCATTGTGGGTCGGCACCTGATTGCCTCCATCGGCGAAGTGCTCGGGGAGGCCGTTACGCCCGCGCTGCTCGAAGCTTGGACCGTGGCGTACGGCCAACTGGCCGCCCTGATGAGTGGCTTGGAAAGCGGCCTGTACCAAAAGGCCGTTAGCCAGGAGGGTGGCTGGACGGGTTGGCGCCCCTTCACCGTGAAGCAAAAGGTAGCCGAGTCAGCCGAAATTACCTCTTTCTACCTTTACCCCGCCGATGGAGGCAAGGTAGCCGACTTCCAGCCCGGGCAGTACGTGAGTGTGCGCCTGTTTCTGCCCGAGCTGAACCTGTTTCAGCCCCGCCAGTACAGCCTCTCCAGCGCCCCCAATGGCGAGCACTACCGCATTTCGGTGAAGAAGGAAGCCGGCAGCCAGCACCCTGACGGCATGATTAGCAATCGCCTCCACGACTTTGTGCAGGAAGGTGCCATTATCGAACTGGCGGCTCCAGCCGGCGATTTCATGCTGGAAACAACCAAGCAAACCCCCGTAGTGCTGGTGAGCGGTGGGGTAGGCCAAACCCCGTTGTTAAGTATGCTGGACTACCTCACCCGAATCGGTAGCCCCCGCCAGGTGGTCTGGGTGCACGGCAGCCGCAACCCAGAGGTGCACGCCTTTGGGGAGCGGGTGGCGCAATTGGCCGCTCGATACAAAAACGTGCAGCAACACATTTTCTATAATATTCTTCCTCCTGACCAGGAAAGAAAGGACTATTACGAAGGCATCGTAGACCTGCAAAAGCTCAACGGCGTGTCGCTGCTGCCAGAAGCTGACTACTATGTATGCGGCCCGGCACCCTTTATCCGTAAGCAAGTCCAGGACCTCGCGGCGCTAGGTGTACCACGCGAAGCCATTCACTTCGAGGAATTTGGGCCCGCAACATTAAGCGTACAAGCAAGTTGCTTTTATAGCATTGTATAGTCTTGCATAAGTAGGTGGTAGTACCTACAGCTACACCGAATGTTGGAAAAGGACGTTGTTATGGCTTTCTGGGTAGCGGAACTCAATAGAAAATACGACGTGTACGGGAGTCGTCACAATGCTCCGTAAAAGCCCTTGCGTTATAAGCTGCGCTACCGCTTCAATAGACTAATGCGGTTGCACTGGTTCGTTCAACATTTATTGAACGAACCAGTGCAACCGCATTAGTCTATTCTATTGCTATTGACCAGCATTACAGCAAAATCATCTTAGATTCAACCACTACTCTTATGCATTGGATAGCCTTGCCAAAATAGCTTGCTTTATGAAGACAACGCAGGCCTTTCAACTTGCTTATGAGACCTACAGGATGCTAATCAAATGCCCAGGCGGAACAGTTCGCCAGTACCTTTTAGTGATGATTGGCGAATGATTAAGTCTCCCGAGACAATGAAGGTGTGCGGCCGAAACAACTCCCGCTGTTGCATCTGCTCCAAAAAGAGCCGTGCGGCCTGCTGGCCAATGCGATAGGGGTGCAGGTCGACGGTGGTGAGTCCTGGCTCAATCATGCCGGCCATCACATCATCGCCGAAGCCAACCACGGCTACATCATGCGGTACCCTTACCCCGCGCCTTTTTAGCGAGACCAGCAGGTCGAAAGCATTCACATAATTAATAGCAAAAATGGCATCGGGCGGCTCAGCCATTGCCAGCCATTTACTGAGTGCCCTTTCTACCTCTTCGGTCTTGAATTCGATATGTACTTCGTATTCAGGTCGCAAGGGTAATTCATAGCGCTTCAAGGCGTGCTGATAGCCAGCTAGCCGGTTGCGGCTGATAAGTAGTGACTCCGGCCCCGCTAAAATGGCAATGCGTTTTGCTCCCTGCTGGATGAGGTGCTCGGTGATGTTGTATGCCCCATTCCAGTCGTCAAGGATGACTTTCGCGCTTTCTACTTCGTTGCTGACGCGGTCGAAATGCACCACCGGAATGCCCCGGCAAGCCTTGGGCTTGACATGGTCAAAATTCTCGGTTTCGCGGGAATGACAAATGAGAAGCCCATCTACCTGGCTGGCCACCAGGGCCCGTACGTTGCTCACCTCCGTTTCATACGACTCTTTGGACTGGCAAATCATAACCCGGTAACCCGCTTCTGTGGCCACCGCCTGGATGCCGCTTACGGCCGTGGCGAAAAATGGCCGTTCCAAGTCCGGAATCAACACGCCCAAGGTGTGGGTCTCGCGGCTTTTAAGGCTTTGAGCCATGACATTGGGCCTGTAGTCCATTAAATGAGCCGCTTCAAGAATAGCCTGACGGGTCGTTGAGCTAATATCGGTATGGCCATTCAGCGCCCGCGATACTGTAGAGGAAGCCACGCCTACTGCTTTTGCAACATCACCAATGGTGGTTTGGGTGCGTCGCCGGTCTTGTACTACACCGGTTTTGGGCTGCGTAAAGTGGTACTCACAACTCTTGCATAGGTAGCGTTGACGGCCGCGCACAAAACCGGCTTTCAATACCGATTCAGAAAGATTACACTTTATACAGGTAACCATGGCTAATTGAATTAAATTGAGAACATGGCAACAGTGGCGTTGCTTGAAAAATTCTCATGTGAGTGCTCACTCAAATGTAATACTTAATTAAAAAAAAACTTTGCCGAAATAGATATTTTTCTATCGGCATCGTTTCCGGAAACGATGCCGATAGAAAAATTGAGAAATAATCAAAATGAGGCACTTTTTCCTCGATGCAACTCATGGATTTTTATTTACCTTCGAAACCGATATAGATAAACTACCTCTATGCCGGTTTTTCGGTAGTTTATAGAAATAGCAGATTAGCTACTGCTAGAAATTGTACTTTTAGAAAGACTCATTTTATGCTTCACACCATGCGCTGGTTCGGTCCAAACGACCCGGTTTCCCTCTTCGATATTCGGCAGGCCGGGTGCGTGGGAGTGGTAACCGCATTGCACCAGTTGCCGGTCGGAGCCGTGTGGTCCACGAGCGAGATTGAGGTCCGCCAGCAGTTGATTGCGGCCGACAACGCTACCCACGCGCCGATGCATTGGGCCGTGGTAGAAAGCCTACCAGTGCACGAGGCTATTAAAAAAGGCCTGCCCACGCGCGAACTGTATATAGCGAATTACATAACGTCGTTGCGCAACTTGGCAGCGTGCGGCATCCGCACGGTGTGCTACAACTTTATGCCAGTGCTGGACTGGTCGCGCACCAACATCAACTACGAAATGCCAGACGGCTCGCGGGCATTACGCTTTGTGTGGCAGGACTTCGCCGTTTTCGACCTTTTCATTCTAAAGCGTCCCGGCGCGGTGGCCGACTATGAAGCGGCTGTGGTGCAGGCCGCAGAGGCGCAGTTTGTGCAAATGAGCGCCGAGGAAATTGCCACCCTCACCAATACCGTATTGCTGGGCTTGCCCGGCTCGGAAGAGGCGTTTGAGCTGGCTGGCTTTCAGCAGTTGCTAAACGAGTACGCAGCAATTGATGCGGCCACGCTGCGGGGTAACCTGCACTACTTCATTCAGCAAGTGGCACCAGTGGCGCAGGAGCTGGGCATCGACCTCTGCATTCACCCCGACGACCCGCCTTACCCGCTGCTGGGCCTGCCCCGTGTGGTAAGCACCGCCGAGGACCTGGCCGCGCTGTTTGCTGCCTGCGATGTGCCGGCCAATGGCCTCACGTTTTGCACGGGCTCGTTGGGCGTGCGGGCCGATAATGACTTGCCGACGATTGCCCGCCAGTTTGCTTCCCGCATTCACTTCATTCACCTCCGGGCCACGAAGCGCGAGGAAAACCCACGCAACTTCCACGAAGCCGACCACCTGGAAGGCGATGTAGACATGTACGCTGTGGTGCGTGAGTTGGTGCTGGAAGAACAGCGCCGCGCCGCCAGCGGCGAAGGCGCAGCAGCCATTCCCATGCGCCCCGACCACGGCCACCAGATGCTGGATGACCTCAAGAAAAAGACTTATCCCGGCTACTCAGCCATTGGTCGCTTGCGCGGCTTAGCTGAGTTGCGCGGGCTGGAATACGGTATCCGAAGAGGCCTGAAGGCTGATGCAGGCCCGGCCCGCCGCGAAGCTCCATTCTACGCCTAAAGCTACCTGCACACCTCACTACTCCGCTCCAAAATCCCACCTAAATGTTGCTCCGGTCCCTGCTGCTTTTATTAGTCCTTGTTGGCGCCGCGCCCCTCTGCCGGGCCGATGATGGCTATCGGCTGTGGCTGAAGTACGACCTGATAGGTGATGCTGGCCAGCGTACCCAGTACCGCGCCGCTACGCAGTTTATCGCGAGTACCACCAATGATGTGGTCGTGAAAACAGCCGTTGCCGAACTACAGCGCGGCTTGCAGGGTCTACTGGGCCAGCCTATACCAGTAGTGGCCAAGGCACCTGCAGGTACCAAGCGCGGCATCCTACTTTCCGTAGACCCATCTGCAAACGTTTCCGGTAGTTCTACCAGCAAGGACGGCTACCGGATTGCTGCCGAGGGCAAGAACCTAGTGGTGACGGGCAAGAGCGGGTCCGGCGTGCTTTATGGTGTGTTTGCATTGCTGCGGCAGCTGCAAACCGGGCAGTCCATCTCGGCCCTGAGCCTGAGCAGCAGCCCGCGCATTCAGTACCGGTTGCTTAATCATTGGGACAACCCAAACGGTACTGTGGAGCGCGGCTACGCGGGCTCCAGCATCTGGAAATGGTACGAGCTGCCCCAACAGCTCGACCCGCGCTACACCGACTATGCCCGCGCCAATGCCTCCATTGGCGTCAATGGCGTGGCTATCAACAATGTGAATGCTAGTGCGCGTTACCTCACGGCCGAATATATTCAGAAGGTGAAGGCGCTGGCGGGCGTGATGCGGCCCTATGGCATTCGGGTGTATTTGTCGGTGTTTTGGGCCGCGCCCAAGGTGATTGGTGGGCTGAAAACATCTGACCCGCTCGACGCGCAAGTGAAGCAGTGGTGGGCTGCCAAAGCCGATGAGATTTACAAGGAAATTCCCAATTTCGGCGGCTTCCTGGTGAAGGCCAATTCGGAGGGCGAGCCCGGCCCGCAGGATTACGGCCGTAACCACGCCGATGGTGCCAATATGCTGGCCACGGCCCTGGGCACGCATGATGGCATCGTGATGTGGCGCGCCTTTGTGTACAAGGCCGGCAGCAGCGACCGATTCAAGCAGGCCTATGAAGAATTTAAGCCGCTCGATGGCCAGTTTTCGCCCAAAGTTTTGGTGCAGGTGAAAAACGGCCCGATTGATTTTCAGGCCCGTGAGCCCTTCCACCCGCTGTTTGGCGCCATGCCCAAAACGCCGCTGGTGCTGGAAGTGCAGATTACGCAGGAGTACCTCGGCTTTGCCTCGCACTTAGTGTATCTGGCACCGCTCTTTAAGGAATGCCTGGATGCTGACACGCAGACCAAGGGCCCCGGCTCGACAGTGGCGAAAGTGGTGGACGGCAGCCTCGACCAACACCGCATCAGCGGCATTGCAGGCGTGGCCAACATCGGTTCCGACCGCAACTGGACCGGCCACCCCATGGGCCAGGCCAACTGGTACGCTTTCGGCCGCTTGGCCTGGGATTACAACCTGACCGCCGCCGCCATTGCCACCGAATGGACTAAAATGACGTTGACTCGCGAGCCCAAAGCCGTGGCCACCATCGTGAGCATGATGGACAAGTCGCGCGACATCTACGTGCGCTACACCACACCAATGGGACTGCACCACATCATGGGCCAGAACATTCACTACGGCCCCGAGCCCTGGCTGGCCGAAGCCGGCCGGCCCGACTGGACTGCTGTGTATTACCACAAGGCCGACTCTGCAGGCCTGGGCTTCAACCGCACCGCGACTGGCTCCAACGCCCTGGCACTGTACTCGCCGGGCGTGCAAAAGCAGTGGGGCGATACCAAAACGTGCCCACTCGATTACCTGCTCTGGTTCCACCACGTGGGCTGGAAGCAGCCGCTACCCACCGGCCGCACCCTCTGGAGCGAGCTGGTAACGCGCTACTACACCGGGGCCGACTCCGTGACCTGGATGCAACAGCAATGGGCCAGTGCCAAGGCCGCTGTAGACCCTACCCTGCACGCCGACATAACGGCGCGGCTTGCTATTCAGCGACGTGAGGCGCTGTGGTGGCGGGATGCCTGCGTGCTCTATTTCCAGACCTACGCCAAGCAGCCGATTCCAGCACCTTTCACGCCACCTACGCGCACCCTGGCCGAAGTTAAAAACCTGGTTGATTTGTACCAGCTCAAATAATTGATGATGTGATAAATGCACAGCCTGTGAGGATTGTAAAGCTTAAAAAGTCAAACGATTGTGTTACACAGCTTTTTTGAGGTCAGCACACTGGCCGATTTGTTGCATCTATCAAATTATCAAATAAATAAATTCTGAAAATACGCCCTTTATATGAATAATACATCCTCTTCCAATGTCCATCATCGCCCCGCCGATGCCACCGGTACCGAGGCGCAGCAGCAACACGCCGACGCGTTTTCGCTGGATGGCAAGCTGGCGCTGATTACGGGCGGCGGCACAGGCATCGGACTAGCCATTGCGCAGTGCATGGCCGCGGCTGGGGCCACGGTAATCATCACGGGGCGGCGTGAGGCGGTACTGCGCGAGGCCGCGGAGTCCATCGGCGAGTCGGTGCAGTACATGGTGAACGACGTGACCGATTTGTCGGCCATCGACGGTATGGTGGCCGAGGTGGAAGCTACTTATGGTCCACTCGACATTCTGGTGAACAATGCTGGCATTAACCTCAAAAAGCCAGCACTGGAAGTAACCGACGAGGATTTTGACCGCATTCTGCACACCAATCTGCACTCCGTTTTTGCCCTCACACGGGCTTGCGCCAGCCGCATGGTGGCCCGCCAAAAAGGCGTCATTCTGATGATTTCTTCGATGGCAGCCTACTACGGCATCGACCGGGTGGTAGCCTATGCCGCCTCCAAATCGGCGGTGGAAGGCATGGTGAAGGTGCTGGCCTCTGAGTTTTCGGGCCGCGGCGTGCGGGTGAATGCCATTGCGCCGGGCTTTATCGAAACAGCTATGAGCCGCACGGCTATGAACTCTGACCCCGACCGCCGCGACCGCGCTATGCGCCGCACGCCCATGGGCAAGTTTGGCCAGCCCGAAGACATCGGCAACGCGGCCGTTTTCCTGGCTTCCGACGCGGCTCGTTACATCACCGGCGCCTCGCTGCCAGTAGACGGCGGCAATTCCATCGGATTTTGATTGTCGGTTTTCAAACTAACTGCCTAATGCACAACGAATAAAAACCAGCAACTAAAAGCCTGTCTCCCAAATATTTTCAACTAAACCCCCAAATAAAATTCCCACCAACATGCATAAATCCTTACTCTTTCAGAAGAAGGCCCTGCAACTAAGCTGGCCTTTCCTGATGGCCTCGGGACTTCCCGTAGCCAGCGGACTGCTAACGCCACTCACGGCGCAGGCCCAAACAACCCAAACCGTATCGGGCAGCGTACTCGGCGCCGACAGGACTGGAATTCCCGGCGTGAACGTAGTAGTGAAAGGTACCTCTACGGGCACCGTAACCGATGCCGCCGGTAACTACTCGCTGGCCGCCGCGCCGGGCACCACGTTGGTGTTTTCGTTCGTCGGCTTCTTGGCACAAGAAGTGCCCGTGGGCCGTGAAGCCACCATCAGCCCGGTGATACTAACCACCGACACCAAGGCCTTGGAAGAGGTAGTAGTAGTGGGTTACGGTACGCAGCGAGCAGAAGCGGTAACGGGTTCTGTTGCTTCCATCAACGGCGAAGCCCTGCGTGAGGTCCCCGCAGCCAACATCTCGCAGGCCCTGCAAGGCCGCCTGCCGGGCGTGCAAATTTCCCAAACCTCCTCCCAGCCCGGGGCCAGCACGCAAATCCGCATCCGCGGCACCCGTTCCCTGACGGCTACCAACGACCCCCTGATTGTACTGGACGGTATTCCTTTCCCTGGCTCCATCGGCGACATCAACCCCAACGATATTGCCTCGGTTGATATTCTGAAGGATGCCTCGGCCACAGCCATCTACGGGTCACGTGGGGCCAACGGCGTGGTGCTCGTCACCACCAAGGGGGGCAAGAAAGGACAGAAGGCTCAAGTAGTGTACGACGGGTTCGTAGGCGTGAAAACCTTGTTCTCCAGATACCCTATGATGAACGGACAAGAATTTGCGCAGCTGCGCAAGGACGCCGGCATCTACAAAAATACCCTGGACGAATCCGATGACGTCAATACCGATTGGCAGAAGCTGTTGTACCGAACCGGCCTTCAAACCAACCAAAACGTGGGCCTGAATGGCGGCACGGAAAACGGGCGCTACAATTTCAACGCGGGCTACTACCAGGAACAAGGCGTCGTTCCGACCCAGCAGTACACGCGTTATTCCGTACGCGGCACGCTGGACCAGAGCGTGGGCAAATACGTTCGGTTGGGTTTCACTACCAACAACAGCTACAACTTAACGGAAGGCGCCAACGTGGGAGTGTACAGTTCCTTGACTTCGTCGCCCATCGCCAATCCGTACAACGCGGATGGGTCGCTGAAAAGAGTGTTTAAAATGCCGTTGGACGACCAGTGGACGACCACCAAGGACGTAATTGAAGCCAACAAAGACAAGTGGCTGAACCAAACGAGAAACTTTGCCACCTACAACGCCCTCTTCGGCGAATTCAGGATGCCAGGTGTGGAAGGGTTGAAATACCGCGTCAACCTGGGCGTGAACTACCGGCAGAGCCAGGGCGGGAGCTACACCGGCCAGGGCGTCAACGCGGTCAACCCGACTACTGTTTCGACTGCATCCGTCAGCAACGCGGTTACCACAGACTACACCGTTGAAAACATTTTATCTTACGACCGCACCTTTGGCGGGAAGCATAATATCAATGCGTTAGCCTTGTATTCTGCCTCCAGCAATATTTACAACCGGGCGCAGGTTAACGCCCGGGATATTCCTTCCGACGCCTTCCAGTTCTACAACCTGGGGCTGGCCGCCGGCGAAATCACCGTACCCACTGCTAATAATGAACAGCAGTATCAAAAATACGGGCTGCTGTCGTACATGGGCCGGGTGATGTATTCCTACGACGACCGGTATTTGCTGTCGGCCACGGTGCGTTCGGATGGCTCCTCGCGCTTAGCCGCCGGCCACAAGTGGAACACCTATCCGGCCGTATCGCTGGGCTGGAACATGGCCAAAGAAGGCTTCATGCAGAACGTGACGGCCATCAACATGCTGAAACTGCGGGCCGGCTACGGTGTTACGTCGAACCAGTCCATTGCGCCCTACGCTACCCTGGGCCGTCTGACCACCCGCCCCTACAACTTTGGTCCCACCAACTACCAGACGGGCCTGTTCGTGACCGACCTGCCCAACCCTACCCTGGGTTGGGAATACTCGAAGACGTGGAACTACGCCGTGGATTTCTCGCTCCTGAAAAACCGGCTTTCGGGTACAGTGGAATACTATATCACCAACACCGAAAACCTGCTGCTCGGATTGGGGCTGCCGCCTACCTCAGGCGTGAGCAGCTACACAGCTAACATTGGCTCTACCCAGAACAAAGGCGTCGAGTTGGCGCTGAACGGGTTGATTCTGCAAAACCCCAACGGCTTGACCTGGGAAGCAGGCGTCAACGTGTATGTCAACCGCAACCGGATTACCTCGCTGGCTGGGGCGCAGCAGAGCGATGAAGGCAACTGGTGGTTCGTGGGCAAGCCCATCAACGTCATCTACGACTACGAAAAAGTGGGCCTGTGGCAGCAAGACGACCCCTACCTAAATGTGCTGGAGCCCGGCGGCAACGTGGGCATGATTAAGGTGAAATACACCGGTGGCTACAACCCCGACGGAACCCCAAGCCGCCCCATTGGCGTGCTGGACCGTCAGGTGCTGGACGTGAACCCCAACTTCCAGGGCGGCTTCAACACCCGCTTGGCCTACAAAGGCTTCGACTTGTCGGTGGTGGGCGCCTTCCAGAACGGCGGCCTGCTCAACAGCACCATCTACGGCTCGTCGGGCTACCTGAACCTGCTAAACGGCCGGCGCGGCAACGTGGAAGTGGATTACTGGACGCCCACCAACACCGGCGCCAAATACCCCAAGCCGGGCGGCGTCACGAGCGGCGACAACCCCAAATACGGCTCGACGCTGGGCTACTTCGACGCTTCTTACCTGAAGGTTCGCACCATCTCGCTGGGCTATAACTTCGATAACATGGCGTGGCTGAAGAATGCCGGCGTTAGCCGCCTGCGCCTCTACGCAACGGCCCAGAATCCCTTCGTGTTTTTCTCGCCTTACAAAAAAGAATCGGGCATGGACCCGGAAACCAACTCCTTTGGCGATGAAAACGCGGCCGTACCCCTGGCCCAGAACCTGCGCCGCATCCTGACAATAGGTACCAACGCCCCGGCCACCCGCTCCTACATCGTGGGCCTCAACCTCACTTTTTAAGCAACTCAACCGATGAAATCTCTGAATATAAAACTGTTGACAGGTGCTGCCGTTCTCTCTATGGCTTCAACCAGCTGCTCAAAACTGCTGGACGAAGAGCCCCGCAGCATTTACGAGCCGGGCTTCTTCCAAACCGAACGAGGCGTGAGCGGCGGCCTAACCTCTATGTACGCGCACTTGCGCTACATCTACGGCAATGCCTACTACTACAACGCCACCCTGACCGGAACCGACGAAGCCACCTACGGCCGGGACGCCGACGAGAACTTCCTGGCCATGGACTTCTCGGGCCGCGCGACGCTGAACGCCAACAACAGCCGGGCCGATGCCTTATGGACGACGGCTTTTCCCAACATCAACACAGCCAGTGGCATCATCAAAAATGCCACCGCCGTGGGTACCATTTCGCCCGCGTTAGTGGCTGAGGCACGGTTCTTCCGGGCTTTCGATTACTTTATGCTGGTGCAAACGTTTGGCGGGGTGCCCCTAGACTTGGGCTCGGGAGAGCTGGCGTTCAATACCAACCCCGTTAGAACCTCGGTGCGCAACACGGTGCCCGAGGTGTATACCAAAGCCGTTTTCCCGGATTTGCTGCAAGCCGTCAATGACTTGCCGGCGACGCCGCGGGTTGTTGGCGGCGTCACCAAAACGCTGGCCCGTCTCTACTTGGCCAAGGCGTACTTGACCTACGCTTGGTGGCTTGAAAACCCCAACAACATTCCCACCTACCCCGCAGCGCAGCGTACCGACCCGGCCGGCCGCACCGCCCAGTATTACTACCAGCAGGCGTATGACATTGCTACGGCCGGCATCGATAACCCGGGGCTGTTCCGCTTGCAGCCTACGTATTATGACGTGCACGTGGGCACCAACGACCGCAACACGGAGATGATGCTGTACGCGGACCACACCGAAAGCAGCGAAATCTACAATGCCGGTAGCCTGACCTTCGGCAGCGGCGGGGCCCCCGACAACTTTGCCGGCTGGATGATGACCTGGAACTACACCAACCTGCGCAGTGCGACGAATCCCGACGGCTCAGGTGCAGTATCTTCTGTGCAGCGGGAAGCTGAACAGCATCTGGGTCGCCCCTGGAACCGCATGGCGCCCACCGTAGACGTCGTCGAGAACACCTTTGCTGACAAAACGAACGATTCGCGCTACGATGGCACCTTTACTACGGTGTACAGGGGCAACTGGCCCAAAGCCGGCGTGACAAACTCGGTGCTGTACAACGCCAACAACCAGCCCGTGAGCCCGGGCGGTGCCATCCTGACGTTCCTGGATACCGAGCCTGCTACGCCCATTACGTACCCCAGCGGCACAGGCGCAAACAACGTGGGCGCTGGCGTGCTGCCTGGTCGGGCCGATTACGTGATTTCACCGCGTGGCATCAGCCGGATTGTGTATCCCGGCCTGTGGAAGCTCGGCCCCTACCGCACCGACGGCGGCTCGGGACTGGGCCAGCCCAACGCGGGCAGCACCCGTCCGTTCAACATTGCCAAATTCTCGGAACTATACTTCGTAGCGGCTGAGGCCGCTGTGAAGGGAGCAACTACTAAATCGGGCCAAAGCGCCCGGGAGTTGATTAACGTGATTCGGGCTCGGGCCGGCAAGTGGCGTTTCGACAACAACAACAACACGAGCAGAGTGCAGGACAACAGCGCGGCAATGGTGGCGGCCACCCCGACCACTATCACCATCAATTACATCCTGGCAGAACGTTCGCGCGAGTACTACGCCGAAGGCTACCGTTGGTTCGACCTAGTGCGCACGCAGAAGTGGAATGAGCTGGCCTCTACCTACCGCATCAGCGGAACCAACTACGGCGACCATACACCTGCCACCGTTACCCGTACCATCCAGCCCTTCAACTACCTGCGGCCTATTCCGCAGACTCAGCTCGACCGTCTGGACGTATCGGCAGACGTGAAGGCTACTTACCAGAACCCTGGCTATAACTAGCCAGGAAGGGAGAGAAGGTTGGCGGGCGTCATGCGATTCGCCAATCTTTTTACTCTTTTTTTGCCTTGTCAGCTTAAGAAAACAAGCCCCGGTTTCTCCTCGAAACCGGGGCTTATTTATGAGAGGGTACTGGTTTTGGTCCTTTCAGCTACCGTTTCGTTGCTATGTGTATGAAAGTTAATACGTTTGCCCTTGCACTGCTGCTGAGTGTCCCCTTTGCCCACGATGCTACCGCCCAGGTGCGCCTGCCGCGCCTGGTGAGCAACGGCATGGTGCTGCAGCGCGACCGGCCGGTGACCATCTGGGGCTGGGCCAAGCCAGGCGAGAAGCTGACGGTGGCGTTCCAGGGCAAAACCTACGCCGCTACCACTGGCTCGGACGGCCAGTGGCGCGTGGCCCTGCCGGCAATGAAGGCTGGTGGGCCGTATGAGTTGAATATCAAAGCCAGCAATGAGTTGAGCGTAAAAGACATTATGGTGGGCGACGTATGGCTGTGCTCGGGCCAGTCGAACATGGAAACGCCCATGCTTCGCCTGCGCGACAAATTCCCCGATGTCATCGCCCAAGCTGCTAACCCGCGCATCCGGCAATACGAAGTGCCCCTGACCTATGCCTTCAAAGGCCCGCGCCCCGACATCACCGGCGGCAAGTGGATTGCCGCCGACCCGCAAACTGTACTGCAATTCTCGGGCGTGGCTTACTTCTTCGCTAAGGAAATTAACGCCAAATACCAGGTACCGGTTGGCATCATCAAAGACGCCGTGGGCGGTTCGCCGGCCGAAGCCTGGCTGAGTGCTGAGGCGCTGAAGCAATTCCCGAAATACGAGGAGCAAGGTGCTAAATACAAGGACAGCGCGATGGTAGCGGGCATCCGGCAGCGCGAAGGCGCGGCCGTGTCGGACTGGTACAAGCAGCTATATCAAGCAGACCAGGGCGAAGCGCGAGGCCAGCAGAAATGGTCGGCCCCCGGCTACGATGCCAGCAGCTGGGCCAGCATGAACGTGCCCGGCTACTGGGCCAACCAGACGCCGTTGGGCATGGTAAATGGCGTGGTGTGGTTCCGCAAAGAAGTGGAGGTGCCTGCCGCTATGGTGGGCCAACCCGCACGGCTGGAGCTGGGCACGCTGGTCGATGCCGACTCTACCTACATCAACGGCCAGCTGGTGGGCAGCACCGGCTACCAGTATCCGCCCCGCAAGTACGAGGTGAAGGCAGGCGTCCTGAAGCCCGGTAAAAACGTGGTAACGGTGCGCCTCATCAGCAACGGTGGGCGGGGCGGCTTCACACCGGAGAAGAACTACCAGCTCAGTGCCGGCGGCCAGACCATTGACCTGCGCGGTCCTTGGCAGTACAAGCTGGGCGCTACTTCGACTCCTACGCCAGGTACCACCACGTTTCAGTACCAGCCCGGCGGCCTCTACAACGGCATGATTGCGCCGGTGCTGCCTTACGCCATCAAAGGCGTGCTGTGGTACCAGGGCGAGAGCAACACTGGCCACCCTCAGGACTACCAAGCCCTGATGACCAGCCTGATTGCCGACTGGCGCGCCCACCTGCAGCGTCCCGACCTACCCTTCCTGTATGTGCAGTTGGCCAATTTTATGGCCGTGAAACCCGAGCCCGGCGAAAGCGGCTGGGCGGGCGTGCGCGATGCCCAGCGCCGTACGCTGGCCGTGCCCAACACCGGCATGGCCGTGATTTCGGATGTGGGTGAGTGGAACGACATTCATCCCCTCGACAAGCAGACAGTGGGCCACCGTCTGGCCTTAGCCGCCCAAAAAGTGGCGTATGGCGATAAAAAAGTGGTGGCTTCCGGCCCGCTCTATCAAGGCATGCAAACTGCTGGCAACAAAGTCACACTCAGCTTCACCAGCATCGGCGGCGGCTTGGTAGCGAAGGGTGGAGGCCCACTAAAAGGCTTTGCCGTCGCCGGGCCGGATAAGAAATTTGTGTGGGCGCAGGCACGAATAGAAGGCAATAAGGTGGTAGTTTGGAATGACCAAGTGCTGAACCCTACGGTGGTGTGCTACGCCTGGGCCGACAATCCCGAAGGTGCAAATCTTTACAACAAGGAGGGGCTGCCGGCTTCGCCATTTACTACGGCAGCTGATGTGCTTTAGGCTGTTACATCGTTCGGCCGGGGCACCTTCCTACTTATGAACTGACTATGAAATACCTCCTCGGCTACGACATCGGTAGCTCTTCTATCAAAGTTTCGCTGCTCGACATTGCCACCGGCAAGGCCGTTGCGGCTGTTACGTCTCCCAAGCAGGAGATGGAAATCAGCGTGCCCCAGGCCGACTGGGCCGAGCAGCGCCCCGAGCGCTGGTGGCAGGAGTGCGTGAACGCCACCGCTGAGCTCAAAGCCGCCTATGGCTTCGATACCGACCTAGTAGCTGGCATCGGCATCACGTACCAGATGCACGGCCTCGTGCTGGTCAATAAGGATGGCAAGGTGCTGCGTCCAGCCATTATCTGGTGCGACAGCCGCGCCGTGGACCTCGGCAATCAGGCTTTTGCTGAGCTAGGAGAGGAGTATTGCCTCGAAAATTTCCTGAACTCGCCCGGCAACTTCACCGCCTCCAAGCTGAAGTGGGTGCGCGAAAACGAGCCGGAGATTTACGCGCAGATTCACAAGATTCAGCTGCCCGGCGACTACATCGCCTTTAAGATGAGCGGCCAGCTGCAGACCACCGTGTCGGGCTTGTCGGAAGGTGTATTCTGGAATTTCAAAAACCAGGCCATTGCCCAGGAGCTACTGGATTACTACGGCATCAGCGCCGACCTGCTGCCCGAAGTGGTGGACACTTTCTCGGTGCAGGGCCAGCTGAGCGACGAGGCTGCGCACGAGCTGGGCCTCACGGCTGGCACGCCCATCAGCTACCGGGCCGGCGACCAGCCCAACAACGCCTTCTCCCTCAACGTGCTGAACCCCGGCGAAATCGCGGCCACGGCCGGTACGTCGGGAGTTGTGTACGGCATCACCGACGCACCCGCTTCCGACCCCGCTTCGCGGGTGAACGCCTTTGTGCATGTCAACCATACGGCTGCCGCACCGCGCAATGGAGTACTGATGTGCATGAACGGTACCGGCATTCTTAATAGCTGGCTGCGCAAAATCGTGGGCGAAATGCCCTATGACGAGATGAACCGCCGCGCCGCACAGGCGCCGGTAGGAGCGGAGGGCTTGGTTTTCCTACCCTTTGGTAATGGAGCCGAGCGCATCCTCGAAAACCAGCCCACTGACGCTGAGCTGCACGGCCTCAACTTCAACATCCACAGCCAGGCACACCTGCTGCGCGCCGCCCAGGAGGGCATTGTGTTTGCCCTGATTTATGGCATGAACATCATGCGCCAGATGGGCGTGCAAGTCCGCACCGTGCGTGCCGGTAATGCCAATATGTTCCTCAGCCCGGTGTTCCGCGAGGCATTTGTGAACGCCGGCAACGTGACACTGGAGCTCTACAATACCGACGCGGCGCAGGGCGCTGCCCGCGGCGCCGGCATCGGCACCGGCGTATACGCGAGTGCGGCCGAAGCCTTCGGTGGTCTCGAACGCATCCTAACCGTGGAGCCTACCGCGGCGCTCCACGACCAATACCAAGCCGCCTACAGCCGCTGGCAAGAAGCATTAAACCAACTAGTTCCCCAACCAATTTCCTTATCTCATGTCTAGCAACACGCTTTCGAAGACTGAATTTTTTACCGGTATCGACACCATTAAGTACGAAGGGCGCGAGTCGGATAATCCGCTGGCCTTTAAGTGGTACGATGAGAACCGCGTGGTCGCTGGCAAGACCATGAAAGAGTACCTGCGCTTTGCTACGGCCTACTGGCACACGTTTGTGGGCACCGGCGGCGACCCGTTTGGCCCTGGTACCAAGAACTTTGCCTGGGACTCGCACCATGAAATCGTGGGCCGCGCCAAGGACAAAGCCGATGCGGCGTTTGAATTCTTCACCAAGCTCGGTACGCCCTACTACTGCTTCCACGACATCGATTTGGTGGACGAAGGCAACTCCCTGGCTGAGTACGAGCGCAACCTGTCCACCATTGTGGATTATGTGAAGCAGCACCAGCAGGAAAGTGGCGTGAAGCTGCTCTGGGGCACGGCCAACGTGTTTTCGAACCCGCGCTACATGAACGGCGCCAGCACCAACCCCGACTTCCAGGTGGTGGCGCACGCCGGCACGCAGGTCCTCAACGCTATTGACGCGACCATCGCGCTGGGCGGCGAGAACTACGTGTTCTGGGGTGGCCGCGAGGGCTACATGACCCTGCTGAATACCGACATGAAGCGCGAGCAGGAACACATGGCCAAATTCCTGACTATGGCCCGCGACTATGCTCGTAAGCAAGGCTTTACCGGTAAGTTCTTCATCGAGCCCAAGCCGGCCGAGCCCACCAAGCACCAGTACGACTTCGACGCCGCTACCGTCATTGGCTTCCTGAAGGAGCACGGCCTGCAGGATGATTTCCAATTGAACCTGGAAGTGAACCACGCCACGCTGGCGGGTCACACCTTCCAGCACGAGCTACAGGTGGCGGCCGATGCCGGCATGCTGGGCAGCATGGACGCCAACCGCGGCGACTACCAGAACGGCTGGGATACTGACCAGTTCCCCAACAACCTGAACGAGCTGACCGAGTCGATGCTCATTATCCTCGAGGCCGGTGGCATCACCCAGGGAGGCATCAACTTCGACGCCAAAACCCGCCGCAACTCGACGGATTTGGAAGATATTTTCATCGCCCACATCGCGGGCATGGACACCTTCGCCCGCGCCCTCGTCACGGCCGATGCTATTCTGGAAAAATCGGCTTACAAGAAGTTCCGCACGGAGCGCTACGCTTCGTTCGATTCGGGTGAAGGCGCGGCTTTTGAGAAAGGCCAGCTGACCCTGGAGGATTTGCGTACCATCGCCCACAAATCGGGCGAGCCCCTGCCGAAAAGCGGCAAGCAAGAGTGGCTGGAAGCCATTATCAACCAGTACATCTAAGAACCTAGCCCGTCAGGCAACGCGCTGCAAAGCCTGACGGACTTCTCTGAATAATCGAAAATAAGTGACTGAAAAAACGGAACCGGCCGGCTGTGGAATGGTGGGAACAGTGACGCGGCTGGCCGGGGAAGTTTTTGGTTTACAAAGTAGGTGGAAGGGCCTGGTGCTTTCTGCAAAAAGTAGCTAGGCTTGAGAGGCGTTTCGGTTGGTGCTAGTGCCCGAAGGTGAGCGGGCGCTGGCACTGTGTGGGTAGTTACCCACACCCCGGAATGCCTCTCCACTTGCTTAAAGCGCAATGCGTGACCTTAAAAAGGTTTCGGCTCCTACTCCCATCTCCCCGCATGCTGCCCGCTAGTGGCCATGCCAGCGCAACGACATCGTGGTGCTCAACTTCAACGCTGAAATTCCAGAGGCGGCGGTATACGTCGGCCTTTTAAATTATATAGGATAATGAAAATTAAATATTTGATTAAGTGCTTTGCGCTGGCTGGCATTGGCCTGGGGTTCGGGCCAAAAGCAGACCTGAGCCTGAAAGAAGCATTCAAAAAGGATTTTTATGTAGGCGCTGCCCTCAACAACCGCCAGATAAGCGGCCAAGATGCCAACTCCATCGCCTTGGTTAAGCAGCAGTTCAACACCATCAGCCCCGAGAACCTGCTAAAGTGGGAGGCCGTGCACCCGCAGCCCGACAAGTACAACTTCAAGCCCGCCGACGACTACGTGGCCTTTGGGCAAGCAAATAAGATGTTCACCATCGGCCACACGCTGATGTGGCACCAGCAAACGCCCAAGTGGGTATTTGAGGACGCCGACGGCAAGCCTGCCAGCCGCGAAATGCTGCTGAAGCGACTAGAAGAGCACATCAACACTGTAGTGGGTCGCTACAAAGGCAAAATCGCGGGCTGGGATGTGCTGAACGAAGCCATCGACGACCAGCTAGGCGATTTGCGCAAGACCAAGTGGCTGGAAATCCTCGGTGAGGATTTCGCCGCCAAAGCTTTTGAATACGCCCACAAAGCCGACCCGAAAGCTGAACTCTATTACAACGACTACAGCCTCTACCGTCCTGAGAAACGTGCGGGCGTCATCAAGCTGGTGAAAAGCCTGCAGGCCAAAGGCATCAAGGTGGCCGCCATCGGGATGCAGGGCCACTACGGCCTCACGAAGCCCAGCATTGAGCAGGTAGAGGCCAGCATTGTGGCTTTTTCGCAGTTGGGCGTACACGTCAATTTCACGGAACTTGACATTGACGTGCTGCCAAACCCAAGCCGCCGCCAAGGCGCCGACATCGCCGAAACCTTTGGGGCCGATGCCAAATACAACGTGTACACCACCGGCCTGCCCGATTCGGTGCAGCAGCAACTGACCAAGCGCTACGCCGACCTGTTTGCCCTGTTTCACAAGCACCGCGACGTGATTGACCGCATCACCCTCTGGGGCGTGACAGATGCCGACTCCTGGCTAAACAACTGGCCCATCCGGGGCCGCACCAGCTACCCCTTGCTGTTCGACCGCAAGTACCAGCCCAAACCCGCTTTCCAGGCGGTGGTGCAAGCCGCTAAGTAGGAGATTCTGGGAAAGGCCATCATGCTCGGCTGCGCTCGGTATGGTGGCCTTTCCCAGACTCTTTGGCAGCAGCACGCTACTCTATCTATAAAGCAAACTTCGATGATTGTCCCACCCATCATTCGCTCGCTAATCCGACCGGCTGCCACGCGCCATTCGCTGTGGCTGGTGCTGCTGTTACTGTTCAGCAGCCCCGCCGCTCAGGCCCAAGCCAAGTCGGCCGCTGCCAAGTCCGCGACCAAAGCGGCCACCGATTTCACCTTGGCCGCCAATGGCAAAGCCGCCGCCATCTACGCCAGTGCGACTGACTGGCCGGGCGTGCTGCGCGCCGCCAAAGACCTGCAGGCCGATGTGCAGCGCGTGACCAAAATTGAGCCCAGCTTCAGCACCAGCCAGCCGGCGGAGCAGGCAGTGGTGCTCATCGGCACCATTGGCAAAAGCCCCCTGATTGATGCGCTGGTGAAGCAGAAGAAGCTCGACGCTTCGGCCATAACCGGTAAGTGGGAAGTGTTTGTGCGGCAGGTGGTGCTGAACCCCATGCCAGGAGTAAAGCAAGCGCTGGTTATTGCGGGCAGCGACAAGCGCGGCACTATCTACGGCATTTATGACCTCTCGCAGCAGATTGGGGTGTCGCCCTGGTACTGGTGGGCCGATGTGCCGGTAAAGCCACAAACGGCCCTACACATCCCTGCCGTTCGCCACACGCTGGGCGAGCCGAAGGTGAAGTACCGGGGCATTTTTCTCAACGACGAAGCGCCGGCGCTGTCGGGCTGGGCGAAGGAGAAATTCGGGGGCATCAACTCGAAGATGTACGCGCATGTGTTTGAGCTGATTCTGCGGCTGAAAGGCAATTACCTGTGGCCCGCCATGTGGGGCAATGCCTTCAACGACGACGACAAGCTGAGCCCGGTGATGGCCGATGAGTACGGCGTGGTGATGGGCACCTCGCACCACGAGCCCATGCAACGCGCCCAGCAGGAGTGGAAGCGCTACGGCCACGGCCCCTGGAACTACCAGACCAACGACACCACCCTGCGCCGCTTCTGGCGCCAAGGCATCCGCAACATGGGCACCCACGAAAGCATCGTGACCATGGCCATGCGCGGCGACGGCGACGAGCCCATGAGCGAGGGCAGCAACATTGCCCTGCTCGAAAAAATAGTGGCTGACCAGCGTAAAATCCTTGCTGAAGAAACCCACAAGCCCGCCGACCAGACGCCCCAGCTGTGGGCGCTCTACAAGGAGGTGCAGGACTACTACGACAAGGGCATGCGCGTGCCCGACGACATCACCCTGTTGCTCTGCGACGACAACTGGGGCAACCTGCGCAAGCTGCCCAAGCTCTCCGAAAAGCCCCGCAAAGGTGGCTACGGCATCTACTACCACTTCGACTACGTGGGCGGGCCGCGCAACTACAAGTGGCTTAACACCAATCCGCTGCCGCGCATTTGGGAGCAGATGCACCTGGCGCACGAGTATGGCGCCAACCAGATTTGGATTGTGAACGTGGGTGACCTCAAGCCCATGGAATTGCCCATCAGCTTCTTCCTGGAGTACGCCTGGAACCCCGACCGCATCTCGGCCGGGCAAGTGGGCGACTATACCCAGCGCTGGGCCGCCCAGCAGTTTGGGCCGAAGTACGCGGCCGACATCGCCGACATCTTGGCCAAGTACGCCAAGTACAACGCCCGCCGCAAGCCCGAACTGCTGGACGCCAACACCTACAGCCTCGCCACCGGCGAATGGGCCACGGTAGTGGCCGACTACAACGCGCTGCTGGCCCGGGCTGAGGCTATCAACCAAAAGCTGCCCACTGCCGACCGCGACGCCTACTTCGAGCTGGTATTGCACCCCGTGCTGGCCTGCGCCAACCTCAACGAGCTGTACTACACCGTGGCCCAGAACCGGGAGGCCGCTAAAACCAATCAGCCTACCACCAATGCGCTGGCCGAAAAAGCCAAAGCGCTGTATGCCAAAGACACGGAAATAAAGGACCGGTACCACGCCCTGGCCGGCGGCAAATGGAACCACATGATGGACCAGACGCACATCGGCTACACCTACTGGCAGCAGCCAAATGCTGATAAAATGCCCGATGTCGTGACCCTGCCCGCAGGTGCTACGGCCTCGGATGCTACGCCCAAGTCTGCGGCGGTCGCCTCCGCTGCCTACGTGTCGCTCGAAGCCGAGCACTATACTCAGGCCGTGAACGCCGGCCCCATCACCTGGCAGCGCCTGCCCGACCTGGGCCGCACGGCAGGCGCCGTCACCACCTTCCCGGTTACGGCTGTCCCCACGGCCGCGCCGGGCGGCAGCAGCCCGCACCTGGAGTACCGCATCAACTTGGCGCAGGCTGGCCCCGTGACGGTGAGTGCCTACTTAGCCCCGACCCTTGATTTCACCAACACCACTGGCTTGCGCTACGCTGTGTCCATCGACGATGAAGCGCCGCAGCTGGTGAACCTGCACACCGGCCTCGCCCCCGAAAATGGCAACCGGCCCTGGCAGCAGGCCGTGGCCGAAAGCATCATCCTGAAAACTTCGCAGCACAACGTAGCTGCGGCCGGCGCTCACACGCTCAAGTTCTGGCGTGTAGACCCTGGTGTGGTGCTCGAAAAGCTGGTGGTAAGCCCCAGCCCACTGCCAGCTACTTACCTCGGGCCGCCGGCGAATGCAAAGGGGGTAGCTGCCGAACCAAAGAGCGAAAAAGGAAGCCTTGGCCGACGCTAAGCTGCTGGTGAGTATTTCATTCAGAAAAGCGTGATGAATAAAGGAAAATTCCTGCTTCTGGCTATTTGGCTGGCGCCTGTACTCGGCTCGGGGCAAACGGTGAAACTTCAAAGCTTTTCCGTATCGGCGGTGCGCTTGCTGGACAGTCCCTTCTTGGAGGCCCAGCAGACGGACCAGGCTTATATGCTGTTGCTCAACCCCGACCGGCTGCTGGCGCCCTACCTGGCCTCGGCGGGCTTGCCGCCCAAAGCCGAGCGCTACGGCAACTGGGAAAACACGGGCCTGGATGGCCACATGGGTGGGCATTACCTCTCGGCGCTGGCCTACATGTACGCCGCTACCGGCAATGAGCAAGTGAAGCAGCGCCTCGCGTACATGATTGACCAGCTGGAGGTTTGCCAGCAGAAAAGCGGCAATGGCTACCTGGGCGGCGTGCCGGGTGGCCCCGCCATGTGGGCGCAGGTGAAGGCCGGCAACATCAAGGCCAACAGCTTTGGGCTGAACGATAAGTGGGTGCCGCTCTACAACCTGCACAAAACCTGCGCCGGCCTGCGCGACGCCTACATGGTGGGCGGCAACGAGAAAGCCCGCGGCATGCTAATCAAGTTGACCGACTGGTTTCTGGACCTGACTGCCAACCTGACGGATGCGCAGTTGCAGGAAATGATGCGCAGTGAGCACGGCGGCCTGAACGAGATATTCGCCGACGTAGCCGACCTCACCCACGACCGCAAGTACCTCACGCTGGCCCAGCGCTTCTCGCACCGGGTGGTGCTGGAGCCGCTGCTGGCTGGTAAGGACGTGCTGAATGGCATGCACGCCAACACTCAGATTCCGAAAGTCATCGGCTTTGAGCGGGTGGCAGAGGTGGGGGGCGACCCGGCTTGGGCGGGAGCGGCGGCCTTTTTCTGGAAAACGGTGGTGGAAAACCGGACGGTTTCCATTGGGGGCAACAGCGTGAGCGAGCACTTCAACCCGGCCAGCAGCTTTGCGTCCATGCTGGAAAGCACGGAAGGGCCGGAGACGTGCAATACCTACAACATGCTCAAGCTGAGCAAGGAGCTGTACCTGACCAGCGGCTCGACCAAGTACCTGGATTATTACGAGCGGGCGACTTACAATCATATTCTGTCGTCGCAGCACCCGGGGCAGGGGGGCTTTGTGTACTTCACGCCCATGCGGCCCCGGCACTACCGCGTGTACTCGCAGCCGCAAGAAGGCTTCTGGTGCTGCGTGGGCTCGGGCCTGGAAAACCACGGCAAATACGGCGAGCTGGTGTACGCGCATAAAGGCACCAACGAGTTGCTGGTGAACCTGTTCATTCCCTCCACGCTCACCTGGGCCGAGCAGGGGCTTACCCTTACCCAGCAGACAACTTTCCCCATGGAGGAACGCACACAGCTGAAGCTGGACCTGAAAAAGCCGCGCACCTTTGCGCTCAGCATCCGGCAGCCGCGCTGGGTGCCGGCGGGCCAACTGCAGGTGCAGGTCAATGGCCAATCAGTGACGGCCAGCGCCGCCTTGCCGGGCTACGTCACGCTGACGCGCAAGTGGCGCTCGGGCGACGTGGTGAGCGTGGCCCTGCCCATGACCACTACGGCCGAGTACCTGCCAGACCATTCCGCGTGGGTGTCGTTTGTGCACGGCCCGGTAGTGCTGGCGGCCGTCACGGATACCACCGATTTGAAGGGCCTGCGGGCCGATGGCGCGCGCATGTCGCACGTGCCCAATGGCAAGCTCTACCCAATTGAGGAAGCCCCCGTGCTCGTTTCGGCTGGTCCAAATGTGGCCGAGGGCATCAAGCCCGTGGCAGGCCATCCGCTCACCTTCACGGCCGCCAGCCTGATTGATGCCGAGCAATACCGCAACGTGCAGCTGGTGCCGTTTTACCAGATTCAAGATGCCCGCTACATGGTGTACTGGCCCGTGACGACGCCCGCTGGCCTGGTGGCCCGTAAGGAGGAGCTGCGGCGCAAAGACGAGGAAAAGCGGGCGCTCGAAGCCCGCACCGTGGACCAGATAACTCCTGGCGAGCAGCAGCCGGAGTCCGACCACGGCTTTCAGGGCGAGCAAACCGAAACCGGCACCTTCCGCAACCGCCACTGGCGCCACGCCACTGGCTGGTTCAGCTACAAGCTGCGCAACCCGCAGCGTAGTGCCCGCACGCTACGGGTAACCTACGCGGGCGGCGACAAGAACCGGCAGTTCAGTATTTTGGTGAATGGGCTGCCGCTGGCGAAAGTCCGACTAGAGGGCAACTCACAGGGCGACTTCTATGACATGGAATATGCGCTGCCGGAAACACTACGCAAACCAAATGCCCCCACGGAGCTAACCATAAAATTCCTAGCAGAAGCCGCATCCACGGCGGGCGGCGTGTACGATGTGCGCCTGCTACGGTAGGTCCGGGTATATAGGCCCGCAGACCCACCCCGGCAGGCGCTAGCCACGTTGAGTACTAGATTTTTCAACTTTCACTCCTGCTTCCGAGCTCTTTCGTCCCTCGATTAACATGAAAATCAATCACCTAAAGGCATTCGTTGCTGCTACAGCTACCATACTGCTGCCTTTTTCAGACCTATTTGCACAATCGATTGACTTAATTAATCCGATTCTAACTGGCTTTTACCCAGACCCTAGCATTGTCAAGGTTGGGCCAGATTACTACTTGGTCAACTCCACGTTTTCCTACTTTCCGGGCATCCCGGTGATGCACAGCAAGGACCTGAAGAACTGGAAGCAGGTGGGTAACGTCATCAGCAGGCCTTCGCAGATGAACTTCCTGGGCGACCGTATGACCCGGGGCTTGTTTGCGCCCGCCATTGAGTACCACAACGGTACGTACTACGTCACCTGCACGCTAATTGACCACAAGGGCAACTTCGTGGTGACGGCCAAAAACCCGGCTGGCCCGTGGAGCGACCCCACGTTCCTGCCCCAGGTGCGCGGCATCGACCCCTCGCTGTATTTCGAGGGCGACAAGGCCTACGTCATCTACAACAGCGACCCGCCCGACAATAAGCCGCTCTACGACGGTCACCGCTCCATCAAGATTATCGAACTAAACCCGCAAACGCTGCAAACCGTGGGCGAGTCCAAAATTGTGGTGAATGGCGGCGTGGACCTCAGCAAAAAGCCCGTCTGGATTGAGGGGCCGCACCTGATGAAGCGCAACAGCTGGTACTATCTCTACGCGGCCGAGGGCGGCACGTCGGTAAACCATACGGAGGTCGTGTTCCGCAGCAAGGAGCCGCTAGGGCCGTTTGTGCCCTACGAGAAAAACCCCATTCTCTCGCAGCGCGAGCTGCCGAAGGACCGCAAAGACCCCATCACGTCGGCCGGCCACGCGCAGTTTGTGGAGGGGCCGGATGGCAAGACCTACGCCATTTTCCTGGCTGTACGGCCTTATGAGGGCAACTTCTACAACACCGGCCGCGAAACCTTCATCGTGCCCGTGACCTGGAAAGACGAGTGGCCGGTAATGGAGCCCGGCCCC
Organism: Hymenobacter negativus; assembly: GCF_017571495.1. Lineage (GTDB taxonomy): Bacteria > Bacteroidota > Bacteroidia > Cytophagales > Hymenobacteraceae > Hymenobacter > Hymenobacter negativus. Next base: position 107,388 of record NZ_JAGETZ010000010.1, read on the forward strand.
AATGGGGTTCAGTACAGCTACAAAGCTAATTTCCCGGAGGTGAAGCAGCCCGGCGCCCGGCCCCAGAGCGGCAATTTCGGCTACACCCTCACATTCGAGAAGCAGCTTGACCCGGCGCTGCTGTTTCTGCGCACGGTGGACAGCACCAATTATTCGCTGAGCAAAGCCAAGGGGCTCACCCTGAAGCTGAAGCCCGAAACGGTGGCCGAAACCGGCAATCCAGCTTTCATTGGCAAGCGCCAGCAGCACATGTACTGTACTGCCGAAACCGAGTTGACGTTCGCGCCGAAAGCCGCCAATGAAAAGGCAGGCTTGGTCATCTTCCAGGATGAGAAGCATTTCTATTACCTCTGTAAGTCGGTGGACGGGGGCAAGCCCATGCTGCAACTCTTCAAAAGCACCGCCGATGTGAAGCAGCCGGAGCTGCTGGCCCAGGCGCCGCTCAAGTCGGCTACGGCCAGCGTGCAGCTGCGCATCCAGGCCCAGGCTGATGCCTACAACTTCCAGTTTTCGGAGAACGGCAAAACCTGGACGACCCTCAAAGACAAGGTGGACGGCAAGTTCCTGAGCACGCAGGTGGCGGGCGGCTTCATCGGCTGCCTGTTCGGGATGTACGCCACTTCGTCGGGCCAGCCCACTGCCAACACGGCTTCCTTCAAGTGGCTGAAATACGAGGGCAACGACCCAGTGTACAAGAAATAATGCCCACTGTGCGGGCTATTGATCACCCCGTTCACTGCAGCCAGTGCCCCGCTTTTGAATTACTTACCATGCGTTTGACTCTCTTTTTTGGCGTATTGATGCTTGCTGCCGCCACTGCCCAAGCCGCCGGCCCCGTTGTCGTCAGCAGCCCCGATGGGGCCGTGCAGGTGACCGTGGACGTAACTGCCCAAGGCCAGCCCACCTACGCCGTGCGCTACCGCGCCGCCGAGCTGCTGCGCCCCTCGCGCCTGGGCCTGCAGCTGGCCAGCGCCGACCTCACGCAGGGCCTGAAACTGACCAGTGCCGACAAGGCAACCGCCGTGGCCGACGACTACCAGCTGGCCACCGACAAGCGCGCCAACTGCCACTATCGGGCCAACCGCCGGGTGGTGCATTTCGTCGGCAGGGCAGGGGAGCCCACGTTGAGCGTAGTGTTTCAGGTGTCGAACGATGGGGTGGCATTTCAGTACCTCATCGAAGGCAAAAGCGCCGATGTGCAGCGCATTACGGTCGAAAAAACCAGTTTCCATCTGCCCGCTGGGGCCAAGGGCTGGCTGCACCCGCACGCCAAAGCCCAGACCGGCTTTGCCAATACGCAGCCCTCGTACGAGGAAAATTACCAGCGCGGCATTGCGGCGGGCACGCCGTCCACGATAGGGCAGGGCTGGTCGTTTCCGGCGCTGTTTGAAACGGGCGGCCACTGGGTGCTGCTCACCGAGGCAGGCATGGGTCGCAACTACTGCGGCAGCCACCTGGCCCACGAATCGCCAGACGCTGACTACAGCATCGCCTTTCCGCAGGCCCCGGAGAAAACGACCCCCGAGGCGGCGCTGCTGCCCGAAAGCCGCCTGCCCTGGCGCTCGCCCTGGCGCGTGGTGGTGGTGGGCAATTCGCTGGCTCCCATCGTAGAATCGACGCTGACGACGGACCTGAGTGCACCGGCTAAAACGCCTCTGCTCACCGAGGCGCCCGGCAAATCGTCGTGGTCGTGGGTGCTGATGGGTGACAAAAACACGACCTACGACGTGCAACGCCGCTTTATCGACTACTCGGCTGCCATGGGCTGGCGCTACTGCCTGGTCGATGCGTTGTGGGATACGCAGATAGGTTACGATAAGACGGCCGAGCTGGCCCAATATGCCCGTTCCAAAAACGTGGGCCTGCTGGTGTGGTACAACTCCAACGGCAACTGGAACCAGGCCCCGCAAACGCCCGCCAAGGTGCTGTTTGACGCCGAAAGCCGGCGCAAGGAGTTTGCCCGCATCAAACAGATGGGCGTGGCGGGTGTGAAAATCGACTTTTTCGGCGGCGATGGGCAGTCATTTATGAACTACTACCAGGACCTGCTGACCGATGCGGCCCAGGCCGGCTTGCTCGTTAATTTCCACGGTGCCACCATTCCGCGTGGCTGGAACCGTACCTACCCCAACCTGATGACGATGGAAGCCGTGAAGGGCTTCGAGTTCCTGACTTTCGACCAGCGCAACACCGACCAGGAAGCTACGCACTGCGCCATGCTGCCCTTCACCCGCAACGCCGTGGGGCCGATGGACTTTACGCCTATGGCCTTCTCGGAGATTAGAGGCAAGGAACGTCGCACTTCCAATGCCTTCGAGCTGGCCTTATCAGTGCTGTTTCAGTCGGGCATTCAGCATTACGCCGAGGTGCCCGAGGGCATGGCTGCGCAGCCCGCTTACGTGCAGGATTTCGTGAAAAAGTTGCCGCCCCGCTGGGCCGACGTGAAGCTGCTCGACGGCTTCCCCGGCGACTACGCGGTGCTGGCCCGCCAGGCGCCTGACGGCAAGTGGTACGTGTCCGGCATTAACGCCACCGACGCGCCCAAAACCCTGCAGCTCGACCTCAGCAAGCTTGGCCTGGCCAGCGGCACCCTCATCACCGATGGCGCTACCAACCGCAGCTTCAGCACCCGGGCGGTGGGCGACAAGGCCCTTAGCGTGACGCTGCCGGCCCGCGGCGGCTTCGTGGTGCAGCCTTAACGGTTTTCGCTTTCCATACAACCCAATCACTCTCCCGTTATCTCATGCGTCACACTCTCGTCAAGGCATTCTTCCTGCTGGTTTGCTGGGCCGGCACGGCGGTCCACGTTGTGGGCAAGCCCACGCCGACGCCCATGCGGCTGTGGTACGACCGGCCCGCGGCCAACTGGAACGAGGCCCTGCCCATCGGCAATGGCCGCCTGGGGGCCATGGTATTCGGGGCGCCGGAGCGGGAGCGGCTCCAGCTAAACGAGGAAACCATCTGGGCCGGCGGCCCCAACAACAACGTGAAGTCTGACGCTCTACCGGTGGTAAAGCAGTTGCGGACGCAGCTTCTGGCTGGGCAGTTGGTGGAGGCCCAGGCCCTGGCGCAGGCCCAAATGCAGCCCGTCGGCAACAGCGGCATGCCCTACCAGATGGCCGCCAACGTGTACCTGGATTTTCCAAGCCATGACAAAGCCACCAACTACCAGCGCGACCTAGACATCGGCCGTGCCGTGGCATCGGTCAGCTACCAGCTGGGGGGCGTCACATACCGCCGCGAGATGCTTAGCTCCTTGGCCGACCAGGTAATTATCGTGCGCCTCACGGCCAGTAAGCCCGGCCATATTAGCTGCCAGCTGGGTGCGGAAAGTCTGCTGAAATACACCGTGCACGCCGAAAACAACCAGCTGTTGCTCGATGGCCGTGGCAGCGAGCACGAAGGCCAGGAAGGTCAGATTCGTTTTCAGCTACGGGCGCAGGCCGTGGCCGAAGGCGGCAGCGCGCAAACTACCGACGCCGGCATCCGCATTGAAAACGCCAACAGTGCCACCCTCTACTTCTCGATTGGTACCAACTTCGTCAATTACCACGATGTGAGCGGCAACGCGGCGGCGCGGGCCACAACCTATTTAGCCCAAGCTGTGGGCAAAAAGTACGAACCAGCAAAGGCGGCGCACACGGCAGCTTATCAGCGCTACTTCAACCGCGTGACGCTGAACCTAGGTGTGACGCCCGCCGCCGAGCTGCCCACCAACAAGCGCCTCGAAAACTTCGCCAACGGCCAAGACCCAGCCTTGGCGGCGCTGTACTTTCAGTACGGCCGCTACCTGTTGATTTCCAGTTCACAGCCGGGCGGGCAGCCAGCCAACCTGCAAGGCATCTGGAACGACCAACTCAAGGGCCCTTGGGATAGCAAGTATACGGTGAACATCAACACCGAAATGAACTACTGGCCAGCAGAGGTGACCAACCTGACCGAGCTGCACCAGCCGCTGTTCAGCATGCTCAAAGACCTGAGCGTGACCGGCCAGCAGAGCGCTCGCCAGATGTACGGCGCCCGTGGCTGGATGCTGCACCACAACACCGATATCTGGCGCATCACCGGGCAGGTAGACCCGCCGCAGTACGGTCTCTGGCCCATGGGCGGGGCCTGGCTTTCACAGCACCTCTGGGACCATTACCAGTTTACCGGCGACGAGCAGTTTTTGCGCGAGTACTACCCTGTGCTCAAGGGCGCCGCCACTTATTTGGTGGATGCCTTGCAGCCCGAGCCCACTCACCAGTGGCTGGTAGTGGCCCCGTCGGTGTCGCCCGAAAACACCTATGCGCTCAACGGTAAGCGCATTGCCGTCGTGGCGGGCACCACCATGGATAATCAGTTGGTGTTCGACCTGTTCTCGAAAACCATCCGCGCCGCCGAGCTTCTTCAGCTTGACAAGCCCTTTGCTGATACCCTGCGCACCCTGCGCGAGCGGCTCGCCCCGAAGCAAATCGGGCAGTATGGGCAGGTGCAGGAGTGGCTGCAAGATGTTGACGACCCCAAAGACCAGCACCGACACATTTCGCACCTGTACGGGCTGTACCCGAGCGGGCAGATTTCGCCTTACCGCACGCCCGCATTGTTTGAAGCCGCCCGCACCACCCTCACCGAGCGCGGCGACGTGTCCACGGGCTGGTCGATGGGCTGGAAAGTGAACTTCTGGGCCCGCATGCAAGACGGCAACCACGCCTATAAGCTGCTCACCGAGCAGCTGCACCTACGCTCCGGGGCGGGTGGCAACTCGGGTGAGGGCGGGGGCACCTACCCCAACTTGCTGGATGCGCACCCGCCGTTTCAGATTGACGGCAACTTTGGCTGCACGGCGGGCCTGGCCGAACTGTTGGTGCAAAGCCACGACGGGGCCATCGACCTACTGCCGGCCCTGCCCGACGCCTGGCCAACCGGCGAGGTAACCGGCCTGGTAGCTCGCGGCGGCTACGTGGTAGACCTGGCCTGGAGCCAGGGTAAAATCACGCGCGCCCGCATCACCTCGCGGCTCGGGGGCAACTGCCGCGTGCGCGTGCACAGCCCTGTGGTGGCCACCGGCGGTACCAAGCTGCTGGCCGCAAAGGGCGAAAACGCCAACCCGTTCTACCAGACCCCGGCGGTGAAAGCCCCGCTGGTATCTGCCAAAACCGTGGCCAGGCAACCCACGCTGGCGTCCTCGTCGGTGTATGATTTCCCCACTGAGGCCGGCAAGACCTACGTCGTGCAAGCCCGGTAATCCTTCCGCTTCTAACGCCTTCATCAAGCATACTCCCACCCATGAAAAACAACTTTTTCGCCCTGCTCGCCACCCTTGTCGTGTCAATGACTGGTACCGAGTTGCGGGCGCAAAACCCCATCATCCGCGACGTATTCACGGCCGACCCGGCGCCGCTGGTCTACCACGACACGCTGTTTCTCTACACCGGCCACGACACGGCTTCGGTGAAGGAAACCAATTACAAGATGCCCGACTGGCGCGTGTACTCCACCACCGACATGAAGCACTGGAAGGACTACGGCACGCGCCTCTCCGTCAAGACGTTCGCCTGGGCCACCGGCGACGCCTACGCCGCGCAGTGCGTCGAGCACAACGGCAAATTCTACTGGTTCGCGGCCACGTTTCAGCGGAACGCCGACCCGAATAACAAGGTCGGCAATCGGGGTGCGGCTATTGGCGTGGCTGTGTCGGACCGGCCCACCGGCCCGTTCAAGGACGCTATTGGCCACGCGCTGATTACGAACGACATGACCCTCGACCAGAAGCACGGCTGGGACGACATCGACCCCACCGTTTTCATCGACGACGACAAGCAGGCCTACCTGTACTGGGGCAACGGCAGCTGCCGTTGGGTGAAGCTCAAGGACAACATGACCGAGCTGGCCGGTCCCATCACCGTTTTCAAGCCCAAAAACTACATCGAAGGCCCCTGGGTTTACAAGCGCAAAAAGCTCTACTACCTGGTGTACGCCAGTGCCGGCACCAAGCCCGAGATGATTGAGTACTGCACGGCCCCCAGCGCCACCGGCCCCTGGACCTACCAGGGCATCATTCAAGGCAACGTGCCCAACAGCGGCACCACGCACCCCGGCATCGTGGATTATAAGGGCAAGAGCTATTTCTTCTACCACAACGGCTCGCTGCCCACTGGTGGCAATTTCCGGCGCTCCATCTGCGTGGACTATATGTACTACAACCCAGACGGTACCATTAAGCCCATTGTGCAAACCACCCAGGGCGTGGCCCCAGTGAAGTAAGACATTGCCGCCAGCGAGCAGTAGCGCGGTCCACAACGCTCGTGCTGCCCGCCCTTTCTCAAGTCCAGTTGGCAATCGGTTTTAAGTAGTCATTTCTATGGTTTTGCTTCGTTTCCTGCTTCTCCGGCCACAGCTGGCGCTGGCTTTCTTCTTGATGAGCCTGGGAGCCTGCACGCAGAGTAAGAAACCGGCGGCTTCGGTGGATGCGGCCAGAGGACGGCACGAGTTCCGCTACACCAACCCCATCACGCGCGACACGGCTGTTTCGATGCGCGACCATTTCATTATCAAAGTGGGGCGGCAGTGGTTTTGCACAGGCACTTCCATGCCGGTGTGGTCGGGGCCCAACCCCGGCGTGCGCCTGCTAGTGTCGGATGATTTGATTCACTGGCGGCAGCACTCCTGGCTGATTGACGCCAAAACACTGCCCGCCAACTGCCCCTACAACGGCCGGTTCTGGGCCCCGGAAATCCACTACATCCAGAAGAAATACTGGCTCACCGTGAACAGCGGCCAGGTGACGGCGCAAGACCCCAAGGGCATGAAAACCCACAGCATCTGGCTGTTTTCGGCCGATAAAGTGACTGGGCCCTACAAGCTGGTGAACGGCCCGTTGACGCCTCACTACAACAACGACGCGACCCTGTTTGAAGACGAGGACGGGCAGACCTACCTGTATTGCAGCGGCAACGGGCTGTGGCAAGCCAAAATCGACCTGCCCACGGGTAAGCTGTTGGGCGAGATTAAGCAGTTTCGCGGCGCCAAGGATGCCAACAATCCGGGCTGGATGGTAGGTGGCATTGAAGGCCCATTCGTGCTGAAGCGTGACGGTACCTATTTCATGTTTTTCTCGACCTGGACGCGGGGCTACGAGGTGGGGCTGCTGCGCTCGAAAAGCCCGCTGGGCCCCTGGGAACTGGCTGCACCCGAGCCCATTTTTGGCACCCGCAAGCGGGAGTACCGCGCCGAAATGGCCCGCAATGGCGGCTACAGCAACTTGGTGTTTGCCGACACGCCCGACCCGTACCAGGAAACCGGTCACAACGCCATTTTCGAGGGGCCAGATGGGCAGCTGTGGAGCTCCTGCCACTACTTCTTCGACCAGCGCAGTACCCCACTGGCCGACTGGCAAAAGGTGCCGCAGCTGGGCATCGAGCCGCTGCACTTCCGCAACGGAATCTTTGCCATTGATGGTCCTACCTGGACCGAGCAAACCGTGCGCTATTAACCTACGCTGCGCCCGCCGCCTGGCAATCCCCTTCTCACTCTAATATGCCGCGTTCTAGAAATATCTTACTGAGCATTTTGCTGCTGTTGCTTGGAAGCAGCAGCGCTTGGGCGCAGTCTTATCTATCGTTTGAGGACAAAGCGGCGGGACTAGTGCTAGCCACTAATGGCAAGACCTTGCCTTTGTTGGTGAGCCCGGAAGACCACAAGGGCGTGATTCGGGCGGCTACCGATTTGCAGCACGATATACAACTGGTCACGGGCACTCAGCCGGAGCTGTTGCAGCAGCGCAAGCAGCTCAAGGGGAAGGAGGTAGTCATCATCGGTACCATCGGCCACAGCCCGCTCATCGACGCGCTGGTGCGTAGCAAGAAGCTAGACGTGAGCCAGGTGCGGGGCAAGTGGGAGGCTTCGATGACGCAAACCATCGACAAACCTTTTCCGGGTGTTGCCAGGGCGCTAGTCATTGCCGGCAGCGACAAGCGCGGCACGATTTACGGCATCTACGAGCTGTCGGAGCAGCTGGGCGTGTCGCCGTGGTACTGGTGGGCCGATGTGCCGGTGGTGCGCCACCAAACGGTATCCGTGCGGCCGGGTACCTACCTCATTCACGAGCCGGCGGTGAAGTACCGGGGCATTTTCATCAACGACGAAGCGCCTGCTTTTTCGGGCTGGGCGAAGGAGAAATTCGGCGGGGCGAACCATCAGGTCTACGAGAAGATGTTCGAGCTGATTTTGCGGCTGCGGGGCAACTACCTGTGGCCCGCCATGTGGGGCAATGCCTTCAACGACGACGACAAACTCAACCCGGTGAAAGCCGATGAGTACGGCGTGGTGATGGGCACCTCGCACCACGAGCCCATGGTTCGCTCGCAAAAGGAATGGCAGCGCTACGGCAAAGGCCCCTGGAACTACGAGCAAAACCCCGCCGAATTGCAGAAATTCTGGCGGCAGGGCATTGAGAACATGGGCACCAAGGAAAGCATCGTGACCATGGGCATGCGCGGCGACGGCGACGTGCCGATGGCGGCCGGCACCAACATCAAGCTGCTGGAAAGCATTGTGCGCGACCAGCGCACCATTCTGGCCAATGTCACCAAGCGGCCCGTCGAGACCATTCCGCAGCTCTGGGCGCTCTACACCGAAGTGCAGCAGTATTACGACCAAGGCATGCGCGTGCCCGACGACGTGACCCTGCTCATGTGCGATGACAACTACGGCAACATCCGGCGCCTGCCCAAGTCCACCGACCCCAAGCGGGCCGGCGGCTACGGCGTGTACTACCACCTCGATTTCAACGGCGGCCCCTGGAGTTATAAGTGGATAAACACCAACCAGCTAACCAAGGTGTGGGAGCAGTTCCACCAGGCTTACGCCCACGGCGTGGACCGCATCTGGATACTGAACGTGGGTGACCTGAAACCAATGGAATTTCCCATCAGCTTCTACTTCAAATACGCCTGGGACCCCACGCAGTGGCCCGCCGAGAAGCTGCCCGAGTTTACGCGGCAGTGGGCCAGCCAGCAGTTTGGTCCCGCCCACGCCCGGCAGATAGCCGACCTTCTGGCGACCTACAACGACTACAACGGTGTGCGCAAGCCGGAACTGTTGTCGCGCAATGCCTTCAGCCTCGTCAACTACCAGGAGTTTGAGCGCCTGACGGAGCGCTACCACGCGCTGCGCGACCAGGCCGAGCAGGTGGATAAACAGCTGGACCCAGCGTATCGGGATACTTATTTTCAGGTAGTGCTGCACCCCATTCAAGGCATTACAACCCTCATGGATTTGCACCTGGCACTGGCTAAAAACAAGCTCTACGCCAGTCAGGGCCGAGCCGCCACCACCCAGATGGCCCGGCAGGTGAAGGGCTTTTACGTGCAGGATTCGCTGCTTTCCTATAAGTACAACCACCTGCTGCAAAACGGCAAGTGGAACCACATGATGGACCAGCCGCACGTGTTTTACAAAGGCTGGCGCGGCCCCGACCACCAAGACGAGTTGCCGGCCACGCTAAGCGCGACGCTGAAAGCCAAGTCCGAAATGGCCGTGGCCGTGGAGGGAAGCACCGCCTGGTGGCCATTGGCCCAGGAAGCAGCCGTGCTGCCGGAGCTGAACGCCTGGCAAAACCAGCCGCATTACCTAGAAATCTTCAACCGAGGCCAAGGCTCCTTCGCCTACACCGCCACGAGCCCGGTGCCGTGGCTGAAAATTGACAAGCCGAGCGGTACTATCACCGAACAGGAGCGCCTTTGGCTGCATGTGGACTGGGCCGCAGCTCCAGCCGGCCGGCGGCAGGTGCCCGTCACGCTCAGCGGCCCCGGCGGCCAGCGCATTGTGGTCCAGGTACCCGTTGACAACAGCACCCCGCAGGCGGCGCTGAATGGTAAGGGCCACGTGGAGAGCAATGGCTACGTGTCGATTAGCGCGCCGCACTATAGCCGGGCGGTGCAGGCGGAGGCTACTTCTTGGCAGGTGCTCAATAACTACGGGCGCACTTCCACTGGCATTACCCTGGTACCGGGCACGGCCCCCCGGCAGGAAACCACGGCCAGCGCCCCGCACCTGGAGTACAAGGTGTTGCTGCACCAAGCGGGCCCGGTGAAGCTGCGCGCCTACCTCACGCCCACCATCGATTTCCGCAACGCTGGGGGCCTGATGTATGCCGTGGCCTTCGATGATGAAACGCCTCAATTGCTCAATATCAGCCAGCACCGGCCCGGCGAGGCCTGGGTGAACGACAACTCGGAAACGGCCATGATGGACAACATCCGCACGGCAGAATCTACCCACCAGCTGGCGGCGCCGGGGGGACACACCCTGAAATTCTGGGTCGTCACGCCTGGCATCGTGCTGCAGAAGCTGGTGCTCGACACGGGCGGGTTGAAGGAAAGCTACCTCGGCCCACCCGAGAGCTTCCGCAAGGAATAGGGCGCGGCTTTTTTATCCTTGAACAGCAGCCAGGCGCTTTCATCAGCCCCCGGTGCCGCGAAAAGGTTTAGGCCATCAAATACGCATAACAGACAAAGTAGCAAAGTGCTTAACTGACTGCTACATCGGACAATATGAAAACGGTCTTCTATTGCTTACTTATCTCCTTCCTGTTCTCGGCCGCCTTGGTCAGCCAGGCCCAGAACCCCATCATCCAAACCAAGTTCACGGCCGACCCGGCGCCGATGGTGTACCAGGACACCGTGTTTCTGTATACCAGCCACGACGAGGACGATGCCAAGGGGTTTAAGATGTACAACTGGCTGCTCTACACCTCTACCGACATGGTGAACTGGACCGACCGCGGCACGGTCGCCTCGACCAAGAGCTTCAGCTGGTCGCCGCAAAACGGGGCGTGGGCGCCGCAGTGCATCGCGCGCAACGGCAAATTCTACCTGTATTGCCCCATTCACGTCAAGGGCATCGGCGTGCTGGTGGCGGACAGCCCCTACGGCCCCTTCACCGACCCGCTGGGCAAGCCGCTGATTCAGAACAGCATCGACGATATTGACCCAACCGTTTACATCGACGACGACGGCCAGGCCTACCTATATTGGGGCAACCCGAACCTGTACTACGTCAAGCTGAACGAGGATATGATTTCCTATTCGGGTGGCATTGTTAAGTCGCCCACCAAGCCAAAGGATTACCAGGAAGGCCCGTGGTTTTACAAGCGCAAAGACAAGTACTACGTGGCGTATGCCTCTACCTGCTGCCCAGAGGGCATCGGCTACAGCATGAGCACCAGCCCCACGGGGCCCTGGAACTACACCGGCACGCTCATGGACCACGACCGTCGGTCCAACGGCAACCACCCGGGCATCATTGACTACAAAGGCAATTCCTACTTGTTCGGCTTCAACTACGCCATTTCCAAAGCCTTGTCACCGACGCACACCGAGCGGCGCTCCGTGTGCGTGGCCAAGCTGATATACAACCCGAACGGCACTATCCAGCAGCTGCCGTTTTGGTCGGAAGAGGGCGTAGAGCGCGTGGCAACCTTGAACCCCTACCAGCGCACCGAAGCGGAAACCATTGCCGGGAGCCAGGGCCTAAAAACCAGCAAAGGCCCTAACGGCATGTATGTAACAAGCATCGATAACGGCGATTACATCAAAGTCAAAGGCGTTGATTTCGAGAAGGGCGCAAAGGAATTTATGGCTTCGGTGGCCAGCACTGCTGCCGGCTCAGCCATTGAAATACACTTGGACAGCCCCACGGGGGCTTTACTGGGGACCTTGAAAGTAAAGAACACCGGTAGCTTGGCAAGCTGGATGGTGCAGTCGTGCAAAGTCAGCCGGCAGAGCGGCATCCACGACGTGTATTTTGTCTTCAAAGCGGCCAGTAACAACCAACTCCGGTTCGACTGGTGGCAGTTCAGGCAGTAAGCCGTGCCGAGGAGATTTTGTATCCACGCGCGTCTGGCAAAGCACAGTCGCGCCACTCGGTCCGCCAGAAAGCTTCCGCAGGAATTAATGGGTTGATGATGAGCAACACTCCTACCTTGAATAGTCTTCTGCGCAAAGGCACCTTGCTTGTGGTGCTCTTGGCAGTGAGCTGGCCGCTGGCTAGCTTCGGGCAGCGCGTGCAGCGCTACACCCAGGCCACCGACCGGGTGACAATTGCCTTGGCCGATGGGCAACTGGTGCTGCGGCCTTTAGCAGAGAATGCCATACGGGTGCAGTTCACCCAAGCCCTTCGGCCGACGTTGCCCGAGCTGGTGCTGACGAGCCCGGCGGCGATGCCGGCATTCAAGGTAACGGAAACGAATACCACTGTGCAGCTGGCCACCAAGCAAGTGAAGGTGCTGGTAGACAAAGCCACCGGCGCCCTACGCTACGCTGACCGCACTGGCCTCGTGTTTCTACAAGAGCAGCCCACCACCCGCCTGCGGGCCGCCCCGCCCGTGCTGGGCGAAGCCAACGTGGTGGCCGAACAGCAATTCCTAACCGCGCCCGATGAGCTGCTGCTGGGCCTGGGACAGTTTCAAGATGGGCACTTCAACCTGCGCGGCATCACCCGGCAACTCACGCAGGTGAACACCCAAACGGCCCTGCCCTTTCTCTATTCCAGTAAAGGCTACGGCCTGCTCTGGCACCAATACGGCCTCACCGACTTCAACCCAGCTGACTCGCCCATTGCGCTGGAAAAGCAGGTGCTAGCTGCAGCGCAACCCGGCCAGGCTGTGGATGCTACCACCGCTACCGGCACCCAAAAAGTAGCCCAGGACCAGTCCATCTACACCGGCACGTTCACGCTGCCCGCAGCGGGGGAGTATTCGCTTATGCTCGATTTGGGCGCGATGGGCAACCGGCACTACGTGACCATTGATGGAGCAGCGTATATCGACCACAGCAACTTCTGGCTGCCGCCCACGGCCAGTGCCAAGGTGAAACTGCCCGCGGGGGCGCATACCATTCGGGTGGTGTGTAAGGCGAATAACACGCCACGCGTGACTTACAAGCGGGTGGATGGCCTCACCACCTTTCGCTCACCCAACGCCCAACTGCTGGACTACGTGGTGTTCTATGGGCCGCAGGCCGAGGCCGTCATCCAGACCTACCGTAACCTGTCGGGGCAGGTGCCGCTGCTGCCGCAGTGGGCCTACGGCTTTTGGCAGTGCCGCGAGCGGTACACCTCCAGCGCGCACCTAACCGAGACGGTGCAGGAGTTTCGGCGGCGCCAGATTCCGATGGACGTGATTGTGCAGGACTGGCAGTACTGGGGCAAATACGGCTGGGGCGTGATGCAGTTCGACGAAACCAAGTACCCCGACCCGGCGGCCCTGATGCAGAACCTGCACGCCCAGCACGCCCGCTTCAACATCTCGGTGTGGGAGAATTTGAACAAGGAATCGGCCATCGGCAAAAGCCATCTGGCCAACAACTTCTACATCGCCGACAGTCCGTGGCTGGACCTCACCAACCCCGCCGCCCGCCCGGCCCACTGGGCGGCCATCAACCAGCACCTGTTCCGCTACGGCGTAGATTCGTGGTGGCTGGACGCTACCGAGCCGGAAAACGACGCCCTGCACGGCAAAAAGCTATTTGTGGGGCCGGGTGACTTTTACCGGCTCACATATCCGCTCTTTGTCAACCAGGCCGTGTACGAGGGGCAGCGCGCTACCACCCAGGATAAGCGCGTGTGCATCCTCACGCGCTCGGCTTTTCTGGGGCAGCAGCGCTACGGCACCATCAACTGGTCGGGCGACATTGGCGGCACCTGGGACTCGTTCAGGCGCCAGATTCCGGCCGGTCTCAACTTCACCATCACGGGTCAGCCGTACTGGACCACCGACATCGGCGGGTTTTTCCGGCCCGGCGCCGGGCAGTACACCGACCCGCAGTACAACGAGCTGCTGATGCGCTGGTACCAGTGGGGCGCCTTCACGCCCATTTTCCGGGTGCACGGCTACCAAACCGAAACCGAGCCCTGGAAAAACGGCCCGGTGGTGGAAGCCAACATCCGGCAGCTGCTCGATGTGCGCTACCGCCTGCTACCCTATCTCTACTCCGAGGCTTGGCAGGTGCACGCCAACGGCTCGACGCTGATGCGCCCGCTGGCGATGGATTTCGCCACTGATACGGCGGCTACGCACCAGGCCTACGAGTACTCGTTTGGCCCCGCTTTCCTGGTGGCGCCCGTCACTAAACCTAGTGTAACGGAGTGGCCGGTGTATTTGCCAAAAGCGGCCACGTGGTACAACTTCTGGACCGGCCAGCGCCACGCGGGCGGGCAAACCGTGGTGGCGCCCGCACCTGCGGCTACCACCCCAGTTTTCGTGAAAGCCGGCGCCATTGTGCCCTTGGGTAAACGCCTGCAATACACCGGCCAGAAGTCGGCCGACACGCTGGAAATCAGAGTGTACGCTGGGGCCGACGGCCGCTTTGCCCTCTACGAGGACGAAAGCGATAGTTACCGCTACGAGCAGGGCCAACACACGCTTATTGACTTCGCCTGGAACGAGAAGCGCCAGACGCTTACCATCGGTCCGCGGCAGGGTACTTACCCCGGCGCGTTGTCGCGGCGGGTGTTTAACCTAGTGTGGCCCAGCGAAGCTACCGGACTAGGTGCAGCATTTGGCACGCCTCAGCAACAAGTGGTGTACGTCGGTAAACGATTGACAATTAAACGGTAGCGCTAGCTGCCTTCTGCGCCTGAAATCAACGATATGAAACAGCTTTTTCTAAGTATTCTATTAGCAAGTGCCGCCTTGCAGCTGCGTGCCGAAGACGGCCACCAGCTCTGGCTGCGCCCGCACACGGCCGTGCCCGTCACGGTGATGGCGCCTGCCAAAAGCTCGGCTTTGCTCGCCACGGCGAAGCAGGAGTTGCAGCAAGGCTGGCAGGGCCGTGCTGGGGCCACCGTCACGCTAACCCTCAACAAAGACAAAACCATCAAATACGACGGGTTCCGGCTGAGTGCGCAGGGCGTGCAGGCTGCTACCGAGCGGGGCATTCTATACGGAGTTTTTGAGCTGCTGCGGCGTCAGCAAACCGGCCAGCCGGCGGCCGATGAGGCTTCTAATCCGTCGTATGAATTTCGCCTGCTCAACCACTGGGACAACCCCGACGGGTCGGTGGAGCGGGGGTACGCCGGCAAGTCCATTTTCTGGCGCAAGGACAGCGCCTTGGTCGTGACCAAGCGCGACAAAACCCTGTGGCAGGAATACGCCCGTGCCAACGCCTCGGTGGGCATCAACGGCAGCGTGCTCAACAATGTGAATGCCTCGCCTATGATACTCTCCGCCGAGTACCTGGGCCGCGTGAAAGCCATTGCGGACGTGCTGCGGCCGTATGGCGTAAGGACCTATTTATCGGTAAAGTTTTCCTCGCCGGTGCTACTGGGCGGCCTCAAAACCGCCGACCCGCTGGACCCGGCCGTCATCAAATGGTGGCAAGGGAAGGCTAAGGAGATTTATCAGCAGGTGCCGGATTTCGGTGGCTTTTTGGTGAAGGCCAGCAGCGAGGGGCAGCCCGGCCCGCAGGACTACGGCCGCACCCACGCCGATGGCGCCAACATGCTGGCCGACATCGTGAAGCCCTACGGCGGGCTGGTGATGTGGCGCGCCTTCGTGTACAGCCCCAACGATAAGGACCGCGCCAAGCAGGCCTACAACGAGTTTATACCCTTAGACGGCAAATTCCGGGACAACGTCATTATCCAAGCTAAAAACGGGCCGGTTGACTTTCAGCCGCGCGAGCCGTTCAGCCCGCTGTTTGGGGCGTTGAAAAAGACGGCCGTAATGCCTGAGTTTCAGATTACCCAAGAGTACCTCGGGCACGCCATCGACCTAGCGTATCTGGCGCCGATGTGGGAAGAGTGCCTGCAAAGCGACACCTATCAGGCCGGTCCCGGCAGTACCGTGGCCCGCTGCACCAACGGCAGCGTGTACCGTCAGGCGCATTCGGCGATGGCCGGCGTGTCCAATGTGGGCTTGGACACCAACTGGTGCGGGAACGACTTCGCCCAGGCCAACTGGTACGCCTTCGGGCGGCTGGCCTGGAACAGCAGCGCCAAAAGTGCCCAGTTGGCCGAGGAGTGGCTCAAACTGACTTTCCACAACGCAGCTGGTGCGGCCACTCAGCCTGCGAACACTGCCGCCTGGAATACCAACTTTCTGGCGCCCGTGACGCAGCTGATGCTGGCCAGCCGCGAGGCCATCGTTGACTATTCTATGCCGCTGGGCTTGCACCACATCATGTCGGCCACTCATGGGCACTACGGCCCCGGTCCTTGGTGGGCCCCACCCGGGATGCGCGCCGACTGGACGCCGCCCTACTACCACCAAGCCGCGGCCAACGGCGTGGGCTTCGACCGCACCAAAACCGGCAGCGACGCCGTGAGCCAGTACCACGAGCCGCTGGCCTCACAGTTCAACGACCCCGCCACTTGCCCCGATGCCTACCTGCTCTGGTTCCACCACCTGCCCTGGGATTTCAAGATGAAAAGCGGCCGCACCCTGTGGGACGAACTGGCCCTGCACTACGACCACGGCGTGCAGCAGGTGCGGCAGTTTCAGCGCACCTGGGACCAGGCCCAGCCCTACGTGGACGCCGAGCGGTTTGGAGCGGTGCAAGCCAAGCTGCGCACCCAAAGCGGCAACGCCGTGGTGTGGAAAGACGCCTGCCTGCTCTACTTTCAGCAGTTCAGCCACCTGCCTATTCAGGCCACTGTAGAGCCGCCCATGCACACCTTGGAAACCCTCATTGCCAACGACATGCCGCCCCGCTCGCCGCGGCCGATTCGACAGCCCTAGTTATTCTCTTGGCTTCGTTGGCCACTTACGAGCCGCCTGCCTTGTCATTTCCCACCCTCGCATTTATGCCCCAATTCCTTTCATCTGTAGCCCTGGTTACGGCACTTGCGCTAGCCGTTTCGCCCCCGTGCAGCTACGGTCAGGCCAGCCCTAAGCCGGGCGAAAACCCCATCCTGCGCGACGTCTTCACCGCCGACCCGGCCCCCCTGGTATATAAGGATAAGGTGTACCTGTACGTGGGCCACGACGAGGCCAAGGAGGGGCAGATGTTCAACATGAACGACTGGCGGTGCTACTCTTCCACCGATATGAAAACCTGGACGGCGCACGGCCCGGTAATGAGCGTGCGCGATTTCAAATGGGCCGTGCGCGACGCCTGGGCCTCACAGGTGGTGGCACACAACGGCAAGTTCTACTTCTACTCGGCGGTGCAGGAGGGGGCGCCGGCCAACGCCAAGGCCATCGGGGTAGCCGTTTCCGACAGCCCCACCGGCCCCTTTGTAGATGCCCGCGGCTCGGCTCTCGTCTCCGACAAAACCACGCCCGGCCCCAACAACTGGGACGACATCGACCCCACCGTATTCGTGGATGACGACGGCACGGCTTGGCTGGCCTGGGGCAACCCCAACTGCTACCTGGCCAAGCTCAAGCCCAACATGACCGAGCTGGACGGGCCCATCCAGCGCATCGAAGTGCCCAACTACACCGAAGGCCCTTGGCTGCACAAGCGCGGCAGCACCTACTACCTCACCTACGCCGCCTTTGCGCACCAGGGCATGTGGGAGAAGCTCTGCTACGCCACCGCCCCGCGCGTCACCGGCCCCTGGACCTACCAGGGCATCCTCACCGAGCAGGCCAAAAACAGCTATACCATTCACCCGGGCATCGTCGAGTTTAAGAAGCAGTGGTACCTGTTTTACCACAACGCGACCCTCACGCTGCCCACCGGCGAAAGCGGGGCGCTGGGCCGGCGCAGCGTGTGCGCCGAGTACCTCTACTACAACTCCGACGGCACGATTCAGCCCATTGCCCACACGGTGGCTGGCCTGAGCGTGCCGCCCCGCAAAGGCCCCCAGCCGGCCCCGCCCAAGCGCCCGCCAGCGGTTCCGGCTGCGGCCACGCCCCCATTGGCAAACCCTGGTATCGCCCTCACCGAAAACACTCAGCCCCGGCCCGCGCAGTGGCCCGGCAACCCTGTTTTCAGCACCATGCCCGACCCAGCCACGCTGGCCCTCGATAACCTGAGCTTCAACCATAGCAAGGGCATTACCAACCTGGGGCAAACGTTTGAGGTGAAAGCCGATTGCCGGCTCACGCGCCTTGACCTATTCGGCGGCGACGGCCTTGGCACGGACGCCAAGCAGCCCGTGGCCCTGGCTCTCTACGACTTGGGGCCAGTTACCGGCCTCGCCGCCGACGCACCCACCTACCCGGACGGCCCCAACCTGCTGGGTGCGGCCAATGGACTGAGCATCAACTATACGCCCCAAGCTGCTGGCATCCTGCAATTCGATTTTGCTACTGGCCCCCAAGTGACGTTGCGGGCCGGCCACCGCTACGCGCTGGAACTGCAGGGCGTAGCGAAGTCGGCGCCGCTGTTTTGGCGAGTAAGCCGGCAGGATACCTATGCTGGCGGCAGCGCCTACCAAAACCGTCAACTCGTGCTCCTGAACGACAAGCACGGCTACGACTTTGCCCTGGCCGTGTACGGCACGCCGCTAAACGACTAAGCTACTCCCCGAAACCACAGCAGCTTTATGACTACCTGTCTGGCTCTTATGCACCGTAGTAAGCACGTCCTCCTGGCGGTGGGCCTGCTTTTCGCGGGTGCTGCTCCCGGCTACGGCCAGCATTCCAGCCCGCAGAAGAAGCCGGCCAGCACCGCGGCTGCTTACACCAATGCCTACCCCAACCTGCTGCGGGAAGCAGGTTACAACCAGGCCGACATCGACCGGAAAGTGGCCCAAGCGTACCACGACGTGTTTGAGGGGCCGAATAAGGTGTACTTCGCGGTGGGCGATTCCATGGCCTATGTATCGGATGTGAAAAACGAGGACGCCCGCACCGAGGGCCTTTCCTACGGCATGATGGTAGCCGTGCAACTCAACAAAAAGGAGGTGTTTGACCGGCTCTGGCGCTGGTCGAAGAAGTATTTGCAGCACCAGAGCGGGCCGTTGGAAGGCTACTTTGCCTGGAGCATCAATACGGCCACGATGAAGCGCAATTCCGAAGGGCCGGCCTCCGATGGCGAACTGTATTTCGTGACCAGTCTGCTGTTTGCTGCCAACCGCTGGGGTAACGCCACGGGCATCAACTACTACCAGGAAGCCCGCCGCATTCTGGACGCCTCCTGGAAAAAGAACGGCACCGGCGATGTGCACAACCTTTTCAACACCAAGGCCAAGCAGATAAGCTTCGTGCCGGTGGGCGACATGTACAACTGGACCGACCCATCGTACCACGTGCCGGCTTTCTTGGAAGTGTGGGCCACCTACGCCAAGGACGGGCACGCGCAGTTTTACCGGGACTGCGCCGATACGTCGCGCGTCTTTCTGCACCGCGCTTGCGCCGCCCCCACCGGCCTCAACTACGATTACACCGAGTTTAGCGGCAAGCCCCACTCCACCCGGTGGGCCCCCGCTGCGTTTCGCTACGACTCCTGGCGCGTGCCCATGAACATCGCCATGGACTACGTGTGGTTTGGCAAGGACCGGACCTGGCAGCAGCAGTACGCGCAGCGCTTCCAGGACTTCCTGCGCACCAAAGGCCTCAACACCTTCGAAGACCAGTTCAATGTGGACGGCTCGCTGCCGGATTTCATTTTGCCGGCAGGCAAGGTAAAGAAGCTGCGGCACTCGCTGGGCCTGGTGGCTACCTCGGCGTCGGCCTCGCTTATGCGTCCCGCCCCGCCGCAGCTCGACTTTGTGCACGCCCTCTGGAACGCCAAGCTGGCGCCCTACGAAGACGGCTATTTCGACCCCTACTACGACGGCCTGCTCTACCTGTTCAGCCTGATGCACCTGAGCGGCAAGTACCAGGTGATTAAGCCCCAAACGCACTAACCACGAAGCTTACCTATGAAGAACTACTTGTTGCTGTTGTTGGTCAGCCTGAGCCTTTTGGGGCTACGGCCGGTCGTGTGGGCGCAGGCCCACAACCCCATTGTGCATGCCGATGTGCCGGACCTGTCCATGATTCGGGTGGGCAAAACCTACTACATGAGCAGCACCACCATGCACATGAGCCCCGGCGTGCCCATCATGAAATCGACCGATTTGGTGAATTGGAAACTGGTGAGCTACGCCTACGATACCCTCACCAACGTCGATGCTATGACGCTGGCCAACGGCAAAAGCACCTACGGGCGCGGCTCCTGGGCCAGCAGCCTGCGCTACCACCAGGGCACCTACTACGTCAGCACGTTTGCCCAGACCTCGGGCCGTACCCACGTGTATTTCACCAAAAACATTGAAAAAGGCCCCTGGAAAGCTGTTTCCTTCCGGCCCAGCATGCACGACCATTCGCTGTTTTTTGACGATGATGGCCGCGTGTACATGGTGTACGGCACAGGCAAGCTGCAACTGGCCGAGCTCACGGCCGACGTGTCGGGCTTGAAGCCGGGCACCAGTCCGCAGGTCATCATCGAGAATGCCAGCGCCCCCGCCGGCCCCAACCTCGGCCTGCCGGCCGAAGGCTCGCAACTGTTCAAAGTCAACGGCAAATACTACCTCTTCAACATCACCTGGCCCAAAGGCGGGATGCGCACGGTCGTCGTGCACCGGGCCAACAAGATTACGGGTCCCTACGAGGGCCGGGTAGCCCTGCAAGACCTAGGCGTGGCTCAGGGTGGCCTCATCGATACGCCCGACGGCAAGTGGTATTCTTACTTATTCCGCGATTATGGCGCCGTGGGCCGCATTCCGTACCTAGTGCCGGTGCAGTGGGAGAATGGCTGGCCGGTGCAGGGAAGTCCGGCGGGTAAGGTGCCCGAAACCCTGCCGCTGCCTGCTAACCAATCCCTGATTCCAGGGATAGTAAACTCGGACGAATTCACCCGGCAAAAGGGCGAGCCGGCCCTGCCGCTGGTGTGGCAGTGGAACCATAACCCCGACAATACGCTGTGGTCCGTAACCAAGCGCCCCGGCTACCTGCGCCTCACCACCGGGCGCGTCGATACGTCCTTCGTGATGGCCCGCAACACCCTCACCCAGCGCACCATCGGCCCGGCATGCACCGGCACCACGGCCCTAGACGTGTCGCACCTAAAGGACGGCGACTTTGCCGGCCTCGGGGTGTTGCAGCGGCGCTACGGCCTGGTGGGCGTGAAGGCCAGCAAAGGGGGCAAAGCCATTGTGATGGTCAGTGCCGAGTCGGAAAGGCCGGTCGAGCTGCAGCGCCTGCCGCTGACGCAGGACAAGGTGTACTTCAAAATTGCCTGCGACTTCCAGGACCGTAAAGACGTCGCCACTTTCTTCTACAGCCTCGATGGCAAGGCCTGGCAGCCGGTGGGTGGCCCGCTCAAAATGGCCTACACGCTGCCGCACTTCATTGGTTACCGGTTCAGCCTTTTCAACTACGCTACCCAAGCAGCGGGGGGGTACGCCGATTTCGACTATTTCCGCATTGATGACCACCTGACGAAGTAGGAACCCACCTCCGCACTTACCAACCCTGAAACCCGATGCGCAACCTGAAACCTTTTTGGCTACTGGCGGCCCTGCTACTTAGTGGTCTGCACTCCGCCAGCGCCCAGAATCCTTTTATCACCAATCAATTCACGGCTGACCCCACGGCCCGCGTATTCGGCGACCGGGTATACGTGTACCCCTCGCACGACATTCGAGCCACTCCCGGGCATGGGCGGGCCGGCTGGTTTGTGATGGAGGACTACCACGTGTTTTCCTCGGCCAACCTCACCGACTGGACCGACCACGGCGTGATTGTGACCCAGAACAAAGTGCCCTGGGTGAAGCCCGACAGCTACAGCATGTGGGCGCCCGACTGCATGTTCCGCAACGGCAAGTACTACTTCTACTTCCCGACTACCCCGCGTGATACGACCATAAGCAAGGGCTTCACGGTGGGGGTAGCTGTGGCCGACAAGCCCACTGGCCCCTTCGTGCCGCAGCCGCTGCCCATTAAGGGCGTGCGCGGCATCGACCCTAATGTGTTTATCGACAAGGACGGCCAGGCTTACCTCTACTGGTCGCAGGGCAACATCTACGGGGCCAAGCTGAAGGAAAACATGCTGGAACTGGCCTCCGAGCCCAAAACCTTGGGCGAGCTGCCCACCAAAGGCTTGAAGGAAGGCCCGTATGTGTTCGAGCGCAAGGGGATTTACTACCTCACGTATCCGCACGTCGAGAACAAGACCGAGCGCCTCGAATATGCCACCAGCACCAGCCCGCTGGGCCCGTTCACGGTGAAGGGCGTAATTATGGACGAGTCGCCGACCGGCTGCTGGACCAACCACCACTCGCTGCTGCAATTCAAAAACCAGTGGTATCTGTTCTACCACCACAACGATTTGTCGCCGAAATTCGACAAGAACCGGTCGGTTAGAATCGACAGCTTGTCCTTCGCCGCCGATGGCTCGATTCGGAAAGTGACGCCCACCCTGCGCGGCGTGGGCCTGACCGATGCCAGGCAGAAAATCCAGCTCGACCGCTACAGCCACCTGAGCAAGCAGGGCGCCGCCATTGCCTTCCTGGACACCGCCAACACCTTCCAGGGCTGGAAAACTAACTTCACCGGTGGTTCCGGCTGGGTGCAGTACAACGGGGTAGCGTTTGGCTCAAAGAAGCCGAAAACTGTTTCACTGCGGGGCATATCCACAGCCGGTGCCATCCTGCAAATCCGGCTGGATAATGCGACGGGGCCCGTTGTGGCGGAAGTAACGGTGCCGAAGGGCAGCACCTGGCAGGAAGTAAAAGCTCCGGTCACCAGCTTCAAGCCCGGCATCCACGCGCTGTATGTGGCGCCGAAGTCCTCGACGGCAGCCGTGGAAGTTGACTGGGTGCGCTTTGAGTAAGTTGAACGATGTAGGGGCAGGGCTTGCCCACGCCCCTACATCGTTCGCAGGTACACTGAAAAGCTGATTGAATCCATTTTCCTATCCCTCTTTTTATGAAGCTTACTACTGCGTTACTTGGCCTGCTATTGCTCACCAGCGGGGCCCAGCCGGCTACCAATCCCACCCGTGGCCCGGTTGCCGAATTCCCGTTCCAGAATCCCGACTTGCCCATTGACCAGCGCGTGGATGACTTGGTGGGGCGTCTGACTTTGCCCGAAAAGGTGTCGCAGATGCTGAATGCCTCGCCGGCCATTGACCGGCTGGGTATCCCGGCCTACAACTGGTGGAACGAGGCCCTGCACGGCGTGGCCCGCACCAGTATGAAAACCACGGTGTTTCCGCAGGCCATCGGCATGGCCGCCACTTTTGATAAGGACGCCATGCTGCAAATGGCTACCATCACCTCCGATGAGGCCCGGGCCGTGCACCAGGAGTACGTGCGGCGTGGCGAGCGCGGCATCTACCAAGGCCTCACGTTCTGGACGCCCAACATCAACATCTTCCGCGACCCGCGCTGGGGCCGCGGCCAGGAAACCTACGGCGAAGACCCCTACCTGACCGGGCAGCTGGGCTCGGCGCTGGTGAGAGGCTTCCAGGGCGACGACCCAAAATATTTGAAAATCACGGCCTGCGCCAAGCACTTTGCCGTGCACAGCGGCCCCGAGTCGTCGCGCCACGAGTTCGACGCCAAAATCAGTGACTACGACCTGTGGGACACCTACCTGCCGGCCTTCCGCGACTTGATTGTGGACGCTAAAGTGGCCGGCGTGATGTGCGCCTACAACGCCTATGCCGGCCAGCCCTGCTGCGGCAGCGACATCCTGATGAACGACATTCTCTACAAGAAATGGCAGTTCAAGGGCTACGTTACCTCCGACTGCGACGGCATCAACGACTTCTGGCAGCACCACAAAACCGACCCCGACGCCGCTACGGCCGCCGCCAACGCCGTGCTGCACGGCACCGACATTGAATGCGCCACCGGCAAGCTGTTTACCTACAACTCGCTGCTGGAGTCGGTGCAGAAAAAGCTCATCACCGAGGAGCAGCTGAACGTGTCGGTGAAGCGCCTTTATAAAATCCGCTTTCAGTTGGGCATGTTCGACCCGGTGGAGCGCGTGAAATACGCTCAAATTCCCATGAGCGTGGTGGAAAGCGCCCCGCACAAGGCTCATGCCTTGAAAATGGCGCGCGAGTCGGTGGTGCTGCTCAAGAATGAGAAAAACACCCTGCCGCTGAGCAAAAACATGAAGAAAATAGTGGTAATGGGCCCCAACGCCGACAACGAAAGCGTGCAGCTAGGCAACTACAACGGCTTCCCGACCGACATCGTGACACCGCTTGAAGGCATCCGGGCCAAGGTGGGCAAGAGCACCGAAGTGATGTACATGCAAGGGGTGGACTACGCCAGCAACACCGTATACGAGCCGCTCGATATTAACAAGCAGCTGGCTTTCGAAGGCCAGCCAGGCTTTAAGGCCGAATACTTCAAGGGCATCAACTTGGAAGGCCCAGCCGTGGTCACCCGCCAGGAGGCCGGCCTCGACCGCTACCTCGCCAACGTGAAAATGGAAGTAGCCCCGGGCCTGCCCGCTGAGAATTTCTCGGCCCGCTACCAGGCCACGTTCACCCCGGCCACGACGGAGGAGCTGGCCCTGCAAATCAGCGGCGACGACGCCTACCGCCTGTACGTGGACGACAAGCTGGTGATTGATGCTTGGAAAGGCCGCGGCTTCTCCACTAACCAGCACGTGCTCAACGTGACCGCCGGCCAGAAACTGAACCTGCGCCTGGAGTACTACCAGGTCGACCGCCGCACCATCCTCAAATTTACCGGCGCAAAAGTGGTGCCCATGAACGCGGCCAATATCCTGGCCAAGGTGAAGGACGCCGACGCCATCGTGTTTGTGGGCGGCATTTCGCCCAAGTTGGAAGGGGAGGAGATGAACGTGAAAGTACCCGGTTTCAGCGGCGGCGACCGTACTACCATCGGCCTGCCCCAGGTGCAAACCGACCTGCTGAAGGTGCTGCACAGCTCCGGCAAGCCGGTAATATTCACGATGATGTCGGGCAGCGCCCTGGCCACGCCTTGGGAGGCCGCCAACCTGCCGGCGATGCTCACGAGCTGGTACGGCGGGCAGTCGGCGGGGACGGCCCTGGCCGATGTGCTCTTTGGCGATTATAACCCCGCCGGCCGCCTCCCGGTCACCTTCTACAAGTCGGAAACGCAGATGCCGGCTTTCGACAACTACAGCATGGACGGCCGCACCTACCGCTACTTCACCGGCGAAACGCTGTTTCCGTTTGGCCACGGCCTGAGCTACACCACCTTCCAGTACAGCAACGTCAAGGTGCTATCAAAACCCGTGACTGGGCAACCCATCAGCGTGAGCGCGCAAGTGCAGAACACCGGCTCACGTGCTGGCGACGAAGTAGTGCAGCTCTACGTGCGCCACTCCGGCGCCTCGGGCCGCGTGGCCCGGCACGCCCTGGAAGGCTTCCGCCGGGTAAGCCTGCAAGCCGGCGAGAAAAAGACGGTGACCTTCACCCTGTCGCCGCGCCAGCTCTCTCGCCTCGATGCGCAAGCCCGCCGCGTGGAGCAGGCCGGAAAAGTGCAGGTATTCGTGGGCGGCGGCCAGCCGCTGACGGCCGCCGTGAAAGCCGGCCGCGTGCAGCAGGCAGACCTGTTGCTAACGGGAGCTACCAAGACGATAGACTAACTCAACTGAAATAACGGTCATGCTGAGCGCAGTCGAAGCATTTCTACCGCTTCGTCAGGCTCCCCTCTCCGCGGGAGAGGGGCTGGGAGTGAGGTTTAGACGTTGCAGCGAAGCAGTAGAGATGCTTCGGCTGTGCTCCGCATGACAGGCGTTTTTATTAAGCATTACGATTCAAAATCCACCCTCTCTCCACCCATGCGAAAGCTATACTCCCTGCTCGCTGGCCTCGTGCTGCTGGCTGCCCATACCGTACTGGCCCAACCCACGGTGAAGGAAGCTCCCAAGGGCTTCGACCAGCCCAAAGCCGGCATTGCCACCGGCCGGCTCGACAGCATCAGTTACCCCTCCGCCACCGTGGGCACGGTGCGCGAGGCCCTGGTATACACGCCACCGGGATACTTCAGAGGCAAGAAGTACCCCGTGCTTTACCTGCTGCACGGCATCGGGGGCGATGAAAAGGAGTGGCTGAAAGGTGGCAGGCCGCAGGTGATTCTCGACAACCTGTATGCCGAGGGCAAGCTAAAGCCCATGCTGGTGGTGATGCCCAATGGCCGGGCCCTGAAAGACGACCGGGCCGTGGGTAACATCTACAGCCCCGAGAAAGTAGCGGGCTTTGCCAACTTCGAAAAAGACCTGCTGAATGACCTCATTCCGTTTGTCGAGAAGAAGTACAAGGTGTTGAAGGACCGTGAGAACCGGGCCATTGCCGGGCTCTCGATGGGCGGCGGGCAGTCGCTGAACTTTGGCTTGAGTAACCTGGATAAGTTTGCTTGGGTAGGTGGGTTTTCCTCGGCCCCCAACACCAAAAAGCCCGAAGCCCTGGTGCCCGACCCGGAAAAAGCCCGCAAGCTGCTGAAGCTGCTCTGGATTTCGTGCGGCGACAATGACGGGCTGGTTTCCATCAGCCAGCGCACGCACGACTACCTGTACGAGCACCGCGTGCCGCATATCTATTACCTCGAAGCGGGCGGCCACGATTTCAAGGTCTGGAAAAACGGGCTGTACATGTTTTCGCAGTTCCTGTTCAAGCCCGTCGATGCGGCGAAATTGCCCACCTACACGGTGTTGGGCACGCCGGCCGCCACCAACGTGCGCAACGCCAAATACCCCCAGATTCTGCCCGACAATCGGGTGGTTTTCCGCCTAAAAGCCCCTGCTGCCCAACAAGTACAAGTGGACCTAGCCCGCAAATACGACATGCAGAAAGACAGCAGCGGTTTCTGGACTGTCACCACCGATACCATCAGCCGCGGCCTGCACTACTACTCCCTGCTCATCGACGGGCTGGCCGTGGCCGACCCCGCCAGCGATACCTTCTACGGCATGGGGCGCATGGCCAGCGGCATCGAAATTCCCAACCGAGACGGCGAATTTTACGCCCTTAAAGACGTGCCCCACGGCGACATTCGCGTCAAGCAATTCTATTCAAACGTGACTAATTCGTGGCGGCAGGCCTACATCTACGCGCCGCCCGGCTACGACGCCAGCCCTGCCGAAAAGTATCCCGTGCTCTACCTGCTGCACGGCGGCGGCGAAGACGAAAGCGGCTGGGCCAAGCAGGGTAAAGCCGATTTGATACTGGACAACCTGCTGGCCGAGAAGAAGGCCAAGCCCATGCTGGTGGTGATGATGGACGGCAACATGGGCGGCCCCGGCGGCCTCGCCGGCTTCTCGGAAAGCACCCTGCAAGCCTTCGAAAGAGAACTCAAGCAAACCGTGATTCCGCTAGTGGAAAGCAACTTTCGGGTGGCGCCCGGGGCCAACAACCGGGCCCTGGCGGGCCTGTCGATGGGCGGCCTGCAAACGCTGTATGCAGGGGCGCGCAACACCGATATGTTTTCGTCCTTGGGCGTGTTCAGCTCCGGCTTTTTTGCCAACAACGCCAAACTGTCCGACCCGCAATATGCCTTCATGAAAACCAATAATGCCACCATCAACCAGAACCTGAAACACCTCTGGCTTTCGATGGGTGGGCCCGAAGACATTGCCTACGCCAACAACAAAATCATGCGCGCCAAATTCGATGAGTTGGGCATCAAATACGCCTACAGCGAATACCCCGGCGGCCATACCTGGCCCGTGTGGCGGCACGATTTGTATCTGTTCGCGCCCTTACTATTCAGGTAAGCAGCCCATAGAGGCGGAATATTGAGCAAAACGTCCACCTCTAAAACGCACATCGTGTCGAACGCATTACTATTCGAACGTCAGACTATGTGCTTATTAGATTCTTAATTGGTTTTGCCTGAGATAATACAGTCCTGTCCGGTTTCCAGCGTCAAAGTAAAATGTCGTTGATGGGTTGGAGACGGGGCGGCAATTCGGTTTCGCCTAGCATTTCACGCAAGTCGATTTCCAGGCTGCGGCAGAGGGCCGTCATTGGTACATCGTTGATGTAATTCTCGAAAGGGTCCTCCGAGTTGTCACCAACTGATTCGATGGTGGTAAAAATCCAGGAAATCAACACCGAAAAGGGCACCATTAGCCACGTGCCGGCTCCCAGCTTAGCAAACTCGCCCACCAACCCCAGCGGTAGCAACACCACAAAAATCCAAGTGAAGACTGTGCTGAAGTGGGCGTATTGGCGTGGAAACGGAGTGTTTTTAATCCGCTCGCACACGCCTTGTAGCGCGTAGCATTCCTTCACCGTGTGCAGCAGGTCCAGACGGCGAAAATCGTCGAACTCACCTACTGTTAACAGTTGCTGCACTGCCAGAGCCTGGGCGTGTAGTAGCTGCGCGGCGGGGTTGGCTTTGCCAGATACGCCTTGGTACTCGGCGAAGGCCAAAAACCGGGCGGTTTGCGGCTCGGTGGCGTCGGCAGTGTGGGTTGGACTGGGCGCGTGGCTTGTCACCCAGCGGCCGACGTGGTGGGTGGCATACAAGCTGGTGCGGCGCAGTTGTTCGCGCAGGGCATTGGCCCAGGCCAACTGGCGGTACACGAGCTGCTGGCGGATGGCGTGGGGTTCGGTTTTGTTTGGGGCGCCGGCAGCCGGGTGGTCGGGCAAAAAGCTGCACACTTGGCTGGCCCACACCCGGCTCTGGTTTATGATGCCGCCCCAAGCCTTACGCGCTTCCCAGAACCGGTCGTAAGACTGGCTGTTTTTAAAGCCCAGATAAAAGGCTACCGCAATGCCAATGGTGCTTAGGGGTAGGAACGGCAGGCGAACATCGAGGCCTTGCGCCAGCAAAGCCGCGTAGCCCCCAGCCACCACACTGGCCCAACAGGTAAAGACCAGCAGGTTCTTCCAGGCAAAGCGTAGCATCAACGCCGGCCGGATAGCGCGTCTAACGTACATAAGAGCGAAACAAAAATGATATGGAGAGTACCCCGCTCATCCCAGACAGGCAGGAGCTACGCAGGGATTTTGCGGGCTCTACTTGCTTCGTGCTACCTCCGTTGGGTGGTAATGCCGCATTTCCTGAATGCTGGTATAAAAGCCTTTAACATGCGCGAAGAAGCCCGCAAACTGTGGCCCCTTGCGGAAGCCTTGTAAGTGCGCTTCCGTTGAGGTCCACTCGATGCGTAAAATAAACTGCCCAGGCTCTTCTTCGCACTCGCTCAGTTCATAACCCAGGCACTCGGGGGCAGCGTCTAGCTCAGCTGCGGCTTGGCGGTAGGCCGCGAGGAGCGCCTCGCGTTGGTCTGCCGCAACTTGGTAACGGATGTATTCAGCAACCATGGAAAAGATGGATTAGGTGAAATGAAGGCATCAGGAAGGTGGCTGGTAAGGACCCCCGGGCTCACCCCAGCCCCACTGGGGCATGCCGGCAGCGGGGTCTGGTGCCGGGGCTCCATCCTGGGAGTTGAGCACTGCCAGGCGGCTGCCCCATTCCAGGTAACCAACCAGAGCCGCCCGAAACTCCGGGTCGGTGGGCAGGCCTGCCTCGTCGGCACTGTCGAGCAGCAGATTCAGCCAGCGGCGGCGCTGTATTTCGCTCAGGTGCCGTCCCAGATGGTGCATCACCATCTGCGCGTGGCTGCCGCCGTCGCCGGCAGTATAAAGAGGCGGGCCGCCCAGCACTTCGGTCAGAAAGTGGGCCACATGAATTGCGTGGGAGTGACTGGCGGAGCTAAACAAGGGAGCCAGTAGTTCGTCCTGCGCTACTTTGGCATAAAACACGGCGGTCAACCGTTCCAGGGCCGGTTGGCCGCCGGCCCAGGTATAGAGCGAAGGCACAACGAATGGCGTAGTCTTTTCAGCGTTCATGCGTCGAATGTAGTAGCTTGCTGTTGCTCAGGGAAGTACTGATATATATGTCAGTAGCTGCCTCAGGGGTAAGTTTAGTTGGTTATCAACCGCTTAATTTTCAACCGATGCTGAAAAATGGAAAGAGCGTTTTACTCGACGTCAACAGTCGGCGGTATTACTGCCAGGTCGAGCTGGCAATGGACTTATTGGGCGGCAAATGGAAGGGCGTTATTCTATGGTACCTGCAAGGCGATACGCTCCGTTTCACCGAACTCCGGAAGCGCATCGTTACCATCTCCGAAAAAATGCTCATCCGCGAATTGCGCGAATTGGAAAAAGCAGGTTTAATCACCCGAAAAGTGTACCCCGAGGTGCCGCCGAAAGTGGAATATAGCCTCTCTGACTTCGGCCAGACTCTGGCGCCGCTGCTCAGCGCTGTCAGTGACTTTGGGATGAGTTATGCACTGAAGTTTGGGCAACAAGTGGAAGAATAGCGGCTATCCCAAAAGGTGCTTTTGAGGAATAAAAGCCGGTATAAAAAGGTAAAAAACGCATTAAAATTTTGTGCTTATTTAGACTTGATTTTTCATCGATTCTGTTCGATTCCTCGGCTTAAACTAGGCTTTTATCAGGGTTTATACCTCCTTCACCTAGTTGGCAGTTCATAGCTTTATGTGCTACTTATTTTCATTGTGTAAATATTACGGATTAATGCCTAGATTTGGCTTCTGAGTGATACGCACAAAAGCATCATCGCATGAAAAAATGGCTAATTGTGGGGCTGGGAACGGCACTGCTGGGAGCGACTACCTCGTTTCACCCTGCTCCGGATTGGGAGCCTTTGCTCGATAAAAATTTGAGCAAGTGGCGAACTTTCGAGAGCTACCGCCACCAGTTGGGCTACCGGGGCCAAACGCCCACCGACGCCCAGGGTCGGCCAGTACCGCCCATTGGCTACGACAAAAACGAGGCGAATGTATTTTCAGTAGTCATGCAGGATGGCGAGCCGGTGCTGCGCATTAGCGGGGAAATTTACGGCTGCGTCCTAACCCGGCAGGATTACACCAACTACGACCTTAAACTGAAAGTAAAATGGGGCACCAAGAAATGGGTACCCCGGCTCGATGAGCCTCGTGACAGCGGCATCCTCTACAACAGCCAAGGCGAGTGCGGCGTGGACTATTGGCATAGCTGGATGCTCAGTCAGGAGTTCCAGGTGTCGGAGCACGAGAAGGGCAACGCGATGGGTGACTTCTGGGGCATTGCCAGCTCGGCCGGAGATATTCGGGCGGCTTTCAATGCCAGTAAAGATACTATCAAGTTTAACCCTACGGCCGCGCCCATGGTGGTGGGCCGGGGTGGGCGCATGTTCTGCCAAGCCGCAGCGAACTATGAGTTGCCCAACGGCCAATGGAATGAGCTCGAGCTGATAAACGTGAACGGCCAAAGCGTGCATCTCGTGAATGGCCATGTGGTGATGGTGGTAAATAACTCGCGCCACATTGCCAACGGCCAGCCCCAGCCGCTAACACACGGCAAAATCCAACTGCAAAGCGAAGCAGCTGAGGTCTTTTACAAAAGTATGCTCATCAAGCCTCTCAAGGCCATGCCGGCGGAGTACGCCCAGTATTTCAAGTAATTGCAACGCCGGTTATTATCGGCCAATTCCAGCTTATTCTACTGCTGCCCCTACCTACATTCGCCAGGCATGACCCTACTCATCATTCTACTGGCCGTTCTGGCGCTCATCGCCCTGAGCAGCTGGGGCAAGGTGAATGCTTTCCTGGCGTTTTTGCTGGTAACGATTCCGGCAGGGCTGGCCTTGGGCTTGTCGTCCACGCAAGTGCTCGCAGCAGTGCAAAAGGGACTTGGCGATACACTGGGCTCCGTGGTGCTGGTGGTGGTACTGGGCGCCATGCTGGGCAAGCTGGTGGCCGAAAGTGGCGCGGCCCAGCAGATTGCTGCTGTGCTGATGGGCGCGTTCGGTCCGAAAAACATTCAGTGGACCATGATGACCACCGGCTTCATCATCGGCATCCCGCTGTTCTACAACGTGGGCTTCCTGCTGATGATACCACTGATATTCTCGGTGGTGTACCAGTACCGACTGCCGGCCGTGTACGTGGGCTTGCCCATGCTGGCGGCGCTTTCGGTGCTGCACGGCTTCCTGCCCCCACACCCGGCCCCTACGGCGCTGGTGGCCCTGTTTCACGCGAACGTAGGGCTGACCTTCGCCTACGGACTGCTGGTGGCAGTGCCCGCCGTGGTGCTAGCCGGGCCGCTGTATGCACGCACGCTGCGGGGCATTGTGTCGCAGCCATTAGCAAGCTTTGCCAGCGAGCCGCGGCCTGCCGATGAGCTGCCGGGGCGGCTGAACAGCTTTCTCTCGTCGCTGCTGCCGGTGCTGGTGCTGGCCATCGTGCTGGGCTTGCAGGCGGTGCTGCCGGCCGGCGGCCCGCTGGCTCCGGTACTTTCCTTCCTGGCTGACCCGGGTGTAGTCATGCTGCTTTCGGTAGTAGTAGCCACCTTCAGCCTGGGGCGTAGCCAGGGAAAAACCATGACGGCGGTGATGGAAACCTACAGCGCGGCCGTACGCGACGTGTCCATGCTGCTGCTCATCATCAGCGGCGCGGGGTGCCTGAAGGAAGTGCTGGTCGCAAGCGGCGCCGGCCTGGCTATTGCCGACGGCTTGCGCGGCACGGGCCTGCCACCGCTGGTGCTGGGCTGGCTGCTGGCGGGGCTTATCCGGGTGTGCATCGGCTCGGCTACGGTGGCGGGGCTCACGGCGGCTGGCGTAATGTTGCCCACCATGGCCCATTCGGGTGCCAACCCCAACCTCATGGTACTGGCCATTGGGGCGGGCAGCCTGCTGTTTTCACACTTTAACGACAGCGGTTTCTGGCTCTTTAAGGAATATTTTAACCTCTCGGTGCGCGACACGCTGCGCTCGTGGTCGGTCATGGAAACCATTGTTTCGGTGGTGGGCCTGCTTGGCGTGCTGCTGCTCGATTGGGTGCTGCCACTAGTATCGCCCAAGCTGGCAGGGTTATAGTAAACGATGCCCTAAAATGGCTTACTACTTAAAGCACCACCTGTCATCCCGAATCTTGTCTAGCTGAGCCTCGACTTCATTTTTTCCATCTTTCCTAAACCCAACCCCACCCAACATGACTTCCCGTAGAGACTTTCTGGCTTCGGCCGCCCTGCTTTCCGCTGGCATTCTGGTAGCACCTTCGCTGCTCGCGGCTCCCAAGAAGCAATACATTGGCTTGCAGCTATACACCGTGCGCGACGCCATGGCGAAGGACCCGGCCGGTACCCTGGCTCAGTTGGCTAAAATCGGCTACAATTCAGTGGAAGGCGCGACTTACACAGGCAGCCAGAAATTCTACGGCATGACGCCGAAAGAATTTGCCGCTGTGCTCAAACAAAACGGCCTGATTATGCCCAGCAGCCACTACCGCCTGGGCGAAGAGCAAACCAACGGCGCCCCCGTAATGGGCACCATGCTGCACGATTGGGACCGTGCCGTGGACGATGCCGCTGCCGCCGGCGTGAAGTACATGGTGTGCGCCTATCTCTCACAGGCCGAGCGCGGCAACATTGAGCACTACAAGTACGTGGCCGAGCAGCTCAACAAAGCCGGTGAGCGCTGCCAGAAAGCCGGCCTGCAGCTCTGCTACCACAACCACGACTTCGAATACCAGGCCCAGGATGGCCAACTGCCTTACGACCTGCTGCTGGCCACCGACAAGAAACTGGTGCAAATGGAGCTGGACCTCTACTGGGTAACCAAAGCCGGCAAGGACCCGCTGGCGCTCTTCAAGCAGCACCCCGGCCGCTTCCCGCTCTGGCACGTGAAAGACATGGACCGCACGCCCGAACGCGCCTTCACTGAAGTAGGCAACGGTAGCATCGACTTCAAGAAAATATTCGCGCACGCCCAGGAGGCCGGTTTGCAATACTTCTTTGTGGAGCAGGACAGCACGCCTGGCTCCCCTTACGACAGCGTGACGAAAAGCATCGCCTACATCAAGAAAAACTTAGTGTAAGCGCTAGGGCGAACTTTGGACGACCAAAGGATTAGTAAAACTCAATCGAAATTTCGGCCGCCATAGCTGAAGACGTCCATTCAGAACTGCACGCCTGGATAACTCGTCGTATCGACGCTGTTTATCAGGAAATACGTCATTGAATTTGCTTGCCGAAATAGAAGAGAAACGCGTCCTTCTATTTCGGCAAGCATTGCCAGACATGAATTTGAAGGGTAGTATTTCGGTTAGTGCGTCGCATTCGAGGCAGGTTGCCTATGCAGTCTAAAACGGTGCCCAACACATGGGGCATGTTGGCGATGCTAGTGCCGGAGGCCGATGAGTTGGAAAGAAGATAGAGCAATGCAGGCTAGGGGCAGCAAAGCAATAAAATGAAGAACAGGTGAGTGCAGGAAAGCACGTCAAAACGATGACGGTACTTTTCGGCTGTTAAGTAAAGTAAGCACTTACTAACTCACCTGTTTAATCACTCATTTTGCTGTTATGCGCAAGATTTACCATCTCAGCCATCTGCTATGGCTCATGCCTGGCTTGAGCATGCCCACCGCACTGGCCCAAACCCAAACGCAAACCCAGGCCCAGCGCGTACCTATTACGGGCAAGGTGACTACTGCCGACGGCAAAGAGGGATTGCCAGGCGTAACGGTCTTGCTGAAAGGCACCAGTACCGGAACTGGCACCGCTCCCGATGGTTCCTTCACGTTAGAGGTACCGGCTGGTGGCTCCGGCATGCTGGTTTTCTCCTATGTTGGTTATGCCACGCAGGAGGTTGCGATTGGTAGTCAGTCGGTGATTAATGTGGGCTTGCAGGCCGAAGCAAAGGGACTGGATGAGATAGTGGTAGTCGGCTACGGCTCACAGAAAAAGAGCGACGTAACCGGGGCGCTGTCGTCGGTGTCGGCCAAGGAAATTCAGCAGGTGCCCACCCAAAACCTGACGCAGGCCCTGCAAGGCCGCGCCGCGGGCGTGGACGTGGCCGGGGCCAACTTTCGGCCCGGCGAGGTGCCGGCCATTCGCATCCGGGGCAACCGCTCGGTGCGGGCTTCCAATGAGCCGCTGTACGTGGTGGATGGTATTCCGCTGGCGCAGGGCACGGGCCTGAACGACTTCAACCCCCAGGACATTCAGTCGGTTGAGATTCTGAAGGATGCTTCGGCTACCGCCATTTACGGCTCGCGCGGGGCCAATGGCGTGGTCATTGTGACCACCAAGCGCGGGCAGGAAGGCAAGTTCAGCATCAACTACAACGGCTACGCCAGCGCCGACCGGGCCAACCGCACGCTGGACCTGTTCAACGGCGGCGAGTTTCTGGAAGTGCAGCGCGAGGCCAACCGTACCAACGGCACCTATGTTCCACTGTACGCCGACCCGGCCCGCGACTTTGCCCTCTTCGGCTCGAAAGACCTGAACGCCTGGGAAGGCATTGCCGACGGCTACGAGTGGCTGGACCGCGCCAACCGCGTGGTGGCCACCCGCCCCACCACCGACGCTGAAAAAACCTTATACGGAGCCAGCGTAACCCAAATTCCGATTTATGACCCCAGCAAGGTGCGCACCACCGACTGGCAAAAGCTGGCCCTGCGCACGGGCTACACCCAAAACCACCAAATCAGCGCCAGTGGCGGCACCGACAAGCTTCGGGCCTCCATGTCGGTGGGCTACCTAAAGCAGGAAGGCATTCAGCCAGGGCAGGATTTCACGCGCTACAACGCCCGCACCACCCTCGACTACAAAGTGAACAAGGTGGTAACGCTGGGCGCTTCGACCAACGCCAGCCTGGCCATTCAGAACTACGGGCCGGATATCTACGGCCGGGCCACCGGGCAGCTGCCCTACGCTACGCCATATGCGGCCGACGGCTCGTTTCTGGCCAACCCAGGCGGCGACCCATTGATTTTCAATCCGCTACGCGAAGTCGACAACGCCTTTAATGAACGGCGCGTGACGCGCTTCTTCGGCAGCTTCTACGCCGAGCTGAACCTGGCCAAGGGGCTGCGCTACCGCCTGAACGTGGGGCCCGATTTCCGCAACAACCGCACCGGGCAGTTTCAGTCGGCGCTGGCCATTGGGCGCGATGCGGGCGGGCCGAACTCGGTGTCGTCGGCCTCCTACGACCAGGGCCAGAACTTTACTTACGTGGTCGAAAACCTGCTGTTTTACGACAAGGATTTTGGCACCAACCACCACCTGAGTTTGACGGCGCTGCAAAGCGCCCAGCAGGACCGTGGCGAAGGCTCCTCAGTGAGCGCGCTGAACTTGCCTTATGACAGCCAAAAGTGGTACAACATCGGCTCGACCTACAAGGCGGCGGCCAATGGCTTCGGCTCCAGCTTTTCGCAACGCACGCTTATGTCATGGATGGGCCGCGTGAACTACAGCTTTATGGACCGCTACCTGCTCACGGCCACTGGCCGGGCCGACGGTTCGTCGGTGCTGGCCCCCGGCAACAAGTGGAGCTTCTTCCCCTCATTGGCCGTAGCCTGGAAAATCCAGCAGGAAAGCTTCCTGCGCGACGTACCGGCCGTGACCGAGCTAAAGCTGCGCGGCGGCTACGGCACCGTGGGCCAAGCTTCGGTAGACCCCTACACCACCGGCGGCACCTTGCAGCAGTCAGCTTACGCCTTCAACGAAACCCCCGCTTACGGCTACTCTACCACGCCGGGCACGCTGCCCAACACGCTGGGTGGCCTGCGCAATCCCGACCTGAAGTGGGAGCGCACCACCACCTTCAACGCCGGCCTTGATTTCGGCTTCTTCAAAAACCGCATTTCGGGCTCGCTGGAAGTGTACCGGGCCAACACTACCGACCTGCTACTGCCCCGTGCGCTGCCAGGCGTGAGCGGCGTGGTCAGCATTCTGCAAAACGTGGGTGCCACTCGCAACCAGGGCGTAGAAGTGGGCCTGACTACGGTGAACGTGGAAACCAAAAACTTCCGCTGGACCACCGATTTTGTATACACCCGCAACAAGGAGGAGTTCGTGAGCCTGGCTTCGGGTGCCAACGACGACATCGGCAACCGCTGGTTCATCGGCCAGCCGCTGGGCGTGTACTACAACTACCGCAACGACGGCATCTGGCAAACTTCAGAAGCCGCAGCAGCAGCCGAGTACGGCGCCAAGCCCGGCGAAATCAAAATCGTGGACGTGAATGGTGACAAGGTCATCAACGCCAACGACTTCCAGGTCCTGGGCTCGAACCGGCCCAAGTGGAGTGGCAGCGTCAACAACACCGTTAGCTATAAGGGCTTTGAGCTGAGCGTGTTGGTGTATGCCCGCATTGGTCAGCTGCTGGCCACGGGCTACGCGCCCGGCCTGGGCGGCCGCTACCCCGGCATGAAGGTGGACTACTGGACGCCTACCAACCCGAGCAACGAGTACCCGCGCCCGGCCATCGGGCAGGACGCCGCCAAAAACAACAGCGGCTACCAGTTCCAGAGCGGCAGCTTCGCCCGCATTCGCAATATCTCGCTCACCTATACCGTGCCACAGAACATCAGCGCGAAGGTGCATGCCACCAACCTGGCCGTGTACGTGAATGCGGTGAACTACTTCCTGTTCACCAAATACAAGGGGCTCGACCCGGAAGCCACCGACATCGGCAGCTCCTCCGGCGAGCTGGCGCAGGCCCGCAACCTGGGCACCAAAAGCTTGACCGTAGGCGTGCGCCTGGGCTTCTAATCCGAGATTTTTACTTGATGCACTGACATGAAGATTTCCGCTACCCTCCGCATGCTCGGACTCACGGCAACCCTCGGGCTGAGCCTGAGCTCCTGCAAAGACTACCTCAAGGAAGAGCTGGTTTCGACCCTCACCAACGACTATTTTAAAACAGAACAGGGCCTGGAAGACCTGGTGAAATCCAGCTACGAGCAAACCCGCTACCTTTTCGCTAACGAGCATTCCTACTCCATGTTCAACTTCGGAGTGGATGAAATGACCCACGCCGACCAGCTGAACTACTACTGGTGGAACATCTACGACAGCCGTCTGAACGCCTCCGACGGCTTCGTGGACGGCGTGTGGACGGCCGACTACGACGGCATCAACCGCTGCAACACCGGCATTACCTACATCCCGGGCATCCAGGGTACCACCACGCTTCGCACCGATGCCCAGAAAACCCAGCGCCTGGCCGAGCTGCGCTTCCTGCGGGCCTACTATTATTTCCAACTGGTGCAGCAGTTCGGCGCTATTCCGCTGGTGCTGCAGCCCTCCGAGGGCGTGCAGCTGGAATACACCCGCGCCCCCGTGCCCGACGTGTATCGCGCCATCATTTCCGATTTGCGCTACGCCGTAACCAACTTGGCGCCCACCACCGCCGACTTTGGCCGGGCCACCCAAGGCACGGCCCAGCACTACCTGGCCAAGGTATACCTCACCCGCGGCAGTGCCGTGACCGAGCAGCGCGGCCAGCAAACCACCGACATGGACAGCGCAGCCTACTACGCCGACCAGGTGATTACTGGGGGGCGCTACGCACTGGAAAACGACTTCGCCAAGCTGTTTGATATTTCGAGCTACGCCAACAGCGTCACGGCCCAAACCAGCCGCGAAATCATCTTCTCGTCGCAGTTTGTGAACGTGCCCGCCCTAGCTGGCCGTTTCGGCAACCGCGTGCACTCCTACATGACGCTGCAGTACGACAACGAGCCCGGCATGGCCCGCGACCTGCTCAACGACCGGCCTTTCCGCCGCGTGATGCCCACCAACTACGCCATGGACATCTACGACCGCCGCAACGATTCGCGCTTCTACAAAACGATGAAAACGGCCTGGATTTCGAACACCGCCGGCAGCATTCCCATCTGGACCGCTGCTGATGCTCCCACGCCCGCGCAGGTGGGTCAGCGTAAGTACGCTGTAGGCGATACGGCCTTCCTGGTAGTGGTGAACACCACGGCCAACCCCGTGCCGCAGGCCACCATCACCCGTTCGCGCTACAAGATTTTTGCCCGTTACGTGCGCAATGCCGCCGGAGCTGTAGTAGCTGGCTATTCGCCCACGGCTGACGTGGGCCTGCGCAACAAGTTTCCGCAAATCTCGAAGTACATCGACCCCTTCCGTACCAGTGCTGCCGACGAAGCCGGCACACGTGACGGCATCCTGGCCCGCCTGGCCGAGACCTACCTGATTGGCGCTGAAGCCTACGGCCGCAAAGGCAACTACACCAAGGCCCTGGAATACATCAATGTTCTGCGAGCTCGTGCGGCCTACAAAGTCAACGAGGCACGTCCTAACTCCACCTACCGCTACGACGGCGGTACGCGCGGCGACGTAACCAGCTCGTACCCCGCCCTGACGGTGACCACGGCCAGCTTCACGACCAACGACCCCAAGGAGCTGTATCCGCCCGCGGTGACTTCCACGGCCGACCGCTTCATTCACTTCATCCTGAACGAGCGCACCCGCGAGCTGTACGGTGAGCTGCACCGCTGGGAAGACCTGGTGCGCACCGAAACCCTACTGGTGCGAGCACCCTACTTCAACCCTGATGCGGCGGCCATCGTGGCCAAGTTCAAGCTCCGGCCCATTCCACAAACGCACTTGGAGCGCATTTTCCGGAACGGCCAGCCCCTCACCAACGAGCAGCGCCAGACAGAACAAAACCCTGGTTACTAATGCAGCCCATAGCGGCCGGAATTATAATTCACTCCTAAAACAACTACGGCTCGACGTTCCAAACGCGTTTTTTTTTTAATGAAAGCCGCGTTGACGCTGCTTACCTACGGCAGCTCCCGCACCCAGATGTTGCGGAAGCTCAGCGGCTCGCTTTTGTCGCCGTGGGCCTGCAGTTTGATGGGCGTCGGGCCGTGGGCCTGTTGATAGGAGGGCTTGCCGATGTAGACAGTAGGCCCGCTCAGGGTCACGTTGTTCTGCACCAGCACGCCGTTGAAAAACACCGTGACCCGAGCCGGCGTTGCCATAGCGCCGCCCGCGGTAAAAGTAGGCGCAGTCCATACCACGTCGTAGGTCTGCCACTCGCCGGGCTTGCGCGCCGGGTTGGCCAGTGGAATAATCTGCTTGTAGATGCTGCCCGCCATACCGTTGACGTAGGTTTTGTTCTGGTACGCATCCAGAATTTGTAGCTCGTAGCCCAAGTCGCCTTTGCCTAGCGAGGCCAGGAATACGCCGCTGTTGCCGCGTGCCTGCCCAGTGCCGGTTATGTTGGCCGGCACGCGCCATTCTAGGTGCAGCTGGTAGTTGCCAAAGCTGCGCTTGGTCTCGATGTTGCCCACCGCTTTGTTCACCGTCAGTATCCCATTGGCCACCGTCCAAGCGGCCGGAGCGTCGCGGTTCTCAGTTGATACCCACTGGTCTAGGTTTTTGCCATCAAATAGCACCAGTGCGTCGGACGGGGCGTCAACGCTGGTCTTGCCCGGTGTTACAACTTTTGGAATGGGCTCCCACACCTCGGTATCCTCCGGTTTGGCGACCTGCTGGGCATGTGCCGCGCCAGCGGCCGCAGCGAGAAAGGTGGTGAGTAACAGTCGAAGATGCATGAGGGAAGCGTGTTGGTACGTGGGGCGAAGGAAGCAGGAACTGGCTACACGTCGCACAGCTGCACGGCTTTCCGCAAGGAGGCCAGCTTGTCGGGTTG
Organism: Hymenobacter negativus; assembly: GCF_017571495.1. Classification (GTDB taxonomy): domain Bacteria; phylum Bacteroidota; class Bacteroidia; order Cytophagales; family Hymenobacteraceae; genus Hymenobacter; species Hymenobacter negativus. The sequence continues at coordinate 147,743 of NZ_JAGETZ010000010.1, forward strand.
CTTGGGAATGAACTCCTGGGCCACATAGCCCTTGAACCCAGTGGCTTTGATGGCGCGCATGATGGCCGGGTAATTCAGCTCCTGCGAGTCGTCAATTTCGTTGCGGCCGGGCACCCCGCCGGTGTGGTAGTGCGCGATGTAGGCGTGGTTATCGGTAAGCGTGCGCATGACATCACCCTCGTCAATCTGCATGTGGTAGATGTCGTACAGCAGCTTGAACTGCTCTGAGCCCAGCTTTTTGGCGAGTGCCACGCCCCAGGCTGTGCGGTCGCACTGATAGTCCTTGTGGTTGATTTTGCTGTTGAGCAACTCCATCACCAGCACCACCTTGTGCTTGGCGGCCAGTTCCAACAGCGGCGCGAGGCCCGTCACGCAGTTAGCAAGACCAGTGGCATCGTCCATGCCGCGCCGGCTGCCGCTGAAACAAATCAGGTTGCTGTAACCGGCCTGGGCCACTTTTGGAATCATCGCCGCATAGTTTTTCTGCAGCGTCGCATGAAATTTCGGGTCGTTGAAGCCGTCGGTCAGGTTGATTTCGGCACCGTTACACATTGGTGAATCCAAGCCGTACTTTTTCAGCGTGGGCCAGTCGGTCGGGCCTACCAAGTCAATGCCCTTGATGCCCATGCTCTTGGCTGCAGCGCACAGCTGCTCTAGGGGAATGTCCTGATAGCACCAGCGGCACACCGAATGATTGATATTGCCCTTTAGCGCCACTTGTTCCATCGGTGTTTCTGCGGGTAGAAAGGCGCTCAATGCTCCTGCAGCGCCAACTGCGGCGGTACTTGCCAGCATGTTTTTAAGAGCCGTTCGGCGGTTGGTTGGCGAGGGCATGGCGAGAGGATTGGGGAGGATAGAGGAAGATAGCAGTTGGAAAGCTCATATGGGGAACCCACCCCCCGGCCCCTCTCCTGCGGAAGGGGAACTACGGAGGCGCAACCATCTGCAATCGTTAGGCACCCCTCTCCGCGGGAGAGGGGCCGGGGGTGAGGTTAATTGCCGCTGCTAAGTAAAATATAGCGCATTCCAAGCCATTACTTCAGGCTCAGAATATACTTTGTCATTTCCCGCGCATCGGCTTCAGAAAGGCCGGGGTGGGGCGTCATAGGCACGGCGCCCCAGTTGCCAGCGCCGCCTTTTATGATTTTGCCGGCCAGCATGGCGATGTTGGCTTCGGTGTCGGGGTATTTTTCGGCTACGGCAGTGTAAGATGGGCCTACCACTTTCTCGTTGTCTTTGTGGCAACTCAGGCAGTCGGAGCCGGCTATCAGCTTCGCACCATTAGCCACGCTAGCCGTGCCGGCATTGGGGTGCTCGGTACCAATGTTGGTGACACTGGTATCAATCTGGGGCTGCTGGGCTACGGCGGCTAAGTTGGCCGCGGCGGCGCTGTCGCCTTCGGGCTTGTTGGTTTCGGTTTGGGTGCGGGCCTCGTCGGGGCCGTCTTTTTTGTAGCCGCTGTCGCAGGCGGCCAGCAGGGCGCAGAGGCTGAGCAGGAGGGCAGTTTTTTTCATGAGGAAGGGCGCTAGATGCCGAGCAAGGTATTGTTGAGGGTGGGGTTGGGGGCCGTGGCGGCGAAATCGTCGAACGCTTTTTCGGTGACGCGGATGATGTGGTCGCGGATGAAGGCCGCACCTTCGCGGGCACCGTCTTCGGGGTGCTTGAGGGCGCATTCCCACTCCAGTACGGCCCAGCCGGGAAAGTCGTACTGCGCCATCTTGCTGAAAATGGCCTTGAAATCGACCTGCCCGTCGCCCAGCGAGCGGAAGCGGCCGGCCCGGTCTATCCAGTTCTGGTAGCCGCCGTACACGCCCTGCCGTCCCGTGGGGTTAAACTCCGCATCCTTGACGTGGAACATGCGAATGCGCTCGTGGTAGATGTCGATGTACTCCAGATAATCGAGGCACTGCAGCACGAAGTGCGAGGGGTCGTAGAGCAGGCAGGCGCGCGGGTGCTGCTGCACCTCGTCCAGAAACATCTCGTAGGTGATGCCGTCGTGCAGGTCCTCGCCGGGGTGGATTTCGTAACAAACATCCACCCCGCACTCGTCGAAAGCGTTGAGGATGGGCGTCCAGCGGCGGCCGAGTTCCGCAAAACCGGCTTCCACCAGCCCCGCCGGGCGCTGGGGCCAGGGGTAGACCGTGGGCCAGAGCAGCGCCCCGCTGAAGGTGGCGTGGGCGTTCAGGCCCAGGTTTTGGGAGGCTTTGGCAGCGTACTTGAGCTGCTGCACGGCCCACTCCTGGCGGGCCTTGGGATTATTGCGGTAGGCTTCGGGCGCGAAGCCGTCGAATAGCTGGTCGTACACCGGGTTCACGGCGACGAGTTGGCCCTGCAAGTGCGTGGAAAGCTCCGTGATTTCCAGGCCGGCGGCATTTACGATGCCTTTGATTTCGTCGGCGTAGGTCTGGCTTTCGGCGGCTTTTTGCAAGTCGATGAAACGCGGGTCGGTGGTCGGAATCTGCACCCCTTTGTAACCGAGGTTTTTGGCCCAGGAGCAGATGCTTTCCAGGCTGTTGAACGGGGCGGCGTCGCCCATGAACTGGGCTAGGAAAATGGCGGGTCCTTTGATTGTTTTCATGCGGGGCTCAGACGGTAAACTCGGTCCATTTGGTGACGGATAGGCCCGAGGCAATGACGTTTTCGATGAAGGCCATGCCCCGGATGCCTTCCTCCAAGCCCGGGTAGTCCAAGGCTTCGGGCGGGGCGGGTTGGCCGGCCATGTCGGCCTGCAAGGTTAGGGCGAAGTTGCGGTAGAGGTTGGCGAAGGCTTCGAGGTAGCCTTCGGGATGGCCGGCGGGCGTGCGGGCGTTGTGCTGCGCGAAAGAGCTGACGTAGCCCGTGCCTGTGCGGCGGATTTCGGCGGGCCGGTCGAGCCAGCGCACCAGCAGGGTGTTGGCGTCGGCTTGCTGCCACTCCAGGCCGCCCTGGTCGCCGTAGGCCCGGATGCGGATGTTGTTTTCCTCGCCGGCCGCCACCTGCGTAGCCACCAGCACCCCGCTGGCGCCGCCCGAGAGCTTGAGCAGCACCGCGCCGTCGTCGTCGAGCCGACGGCCGGGCACCACCACGTTGATATCGGCGCAGAGCTTCTCAACCTGCAGGCCGCTCACGTATTCGAGCAAGTTGAAAGCGTGGGTGCCGATGTCGCCCATGGCACCCGCCACGCCGCTGCGGCTGGGGTCGGTGCGCCAGGCGGCCTGCTTGTTGTCGCTGCCCTCCACAAAGCCGCTGAGCCAGCCTTGCGGGTATTCCACATATACTTTGCGGATGGGGCCGAGCGTGCCCGCGGCAATGAGCTGGCGGGCCTCCTTCACCATGGGGTAGCCGGTGTAGGTGTGCGTGAGGCACAGCTTCCGGCTGCTGCTGGCAGCTACTTGCCGTAGCTGCTTGGCTTCGGCCAGATTGAAGGTCATGGGCTTGTCGAGGATGACGTGGAAGCCGCTTTCCAATGCCAGTCGGGCCGGCTCGAAGTGCAGGTGGTTGGGAGTGACAATAGCAATGACCTGCACGCGTTCGGCTTCGGGGCGCTGCTGCTCCTGTGCGATGAGTTCCTGGTAGGAGCCGTACACGCGCTCGGTCGGCAGGCCCAGAAGCACGCCGGTAGCGCGGGACTTTTCGGCGTCGCTGCTAAAGGCGCCGGCGGTGAGTTCATACAAGCCGTCGAGGGCGGCGGCCATGCGGTGGATGGAGCCGATAAAGGCGCCTTGCCCGCCGCCAATCATGGCTAATCGTAGTTTCATAGGGTGGTTATAGTAGGCAGGTTTACAAACCAGAACGTCATGCTTACCTAGCGTCCGCGCAGCCGAAGCATGACGTTCTGGTTTGTTTTATTTTCAGTCCTTACACTTCCAGCCGGGCCTGGGCCTCGGTAAAGGTTAGCTCTTCATTCGAGGCGGTGGCCGGGGCGTTCTGGTCTTTGAAAAGCAACAGGAACACAGCCAGCACGGCCGCAGCGATAGCAGCCGGAATCAGCCAGATGGTGCGCCAGTCGTGCAGGTCGCCGGTGGTTTTGTGGGCGTCCACAATCTGGCCGGAGAGGAGGGAGCCTATGAGCATGCCTACACCATAGGTGGCCAGGGTGATGAAGCCTTGGGCGGCGCTTTTCGACTGCTCACCGGCGAGGTTATCAGTGTAAATCTGGCCCGTTACGAAGAAGAAATCGTAGCAGATGCCGTGCATTACAATGCCGGCAATCAGCATCCAGTAGGCGGAGTTGCCGTCGCCGTAAGCAAAAAACAGGTAGCGAATGGCCCAAGCGGCCATGCCAATGGCCAGCATTTTTTTCACGCCCAGCCGGATGAAAAACACCGGTATCAGCAGCATGAACAGCACTTCGGATACCTGGCCCAGGCTCTGCACGCCGGCGGCGGATTTCATGCCGGCCTCGTTGAGGAAGGGATTGGTAAAGCCGTAGTAAAAGGACAGCGGCACGCAGATGGCCACCGAGGCCAGAAAGAAAATCAGGTAGGAACGGTTCTTCAGCAGGCCGATGGCTTCGAGACCTAGTATGTCACCCAGGGTGCTTTTTCCCTCCTTTTTGACGGGCGGCGTGGGCGGCAGTGTGAAGCTGAACACACCCAGCAGCGCCGAGGCACCGGCCGCCATGCGGAAGGTGAGCCCCAGGTTGCCGCTCTGCTCCCAGTTCAGCCAGCCGATGGTAAGGCCGGCGATAATCCAGCCTAGTGTTCCTAAGACTCTAATGGTGGCAAACTCCTTCTGCGGGTTCTGCATCTGCCGAAACGAGATGGAATTCACCAGCGCCAGCGTAGGCATGTATAATATCATGTAGCTAAGAATGTACGGGTAGAAGGCGCTAAAATCGGCCGCCTGCGAGGCCAGCCAGAGCAGGGCCGCGCCAGCCAGGTGCAGCACGCCCAGGATTTTCTGCGCCGAGAAAAACCGGTCCGCAATCATCCCGATGATAAACGGCGCCACAATGGCCCCGATGGACTGCGTGAGAAACGCCGCGCCGACCTGTGTGCCGGTAGTGTTCAGGTTCTTCAGCAGGTAGGTGCCGAGGGTTACGAACCAGGCGCCCCAGATGAAAAACTCCAGAAACATCATCAGCGACAGTTTAAACCGAATAGCAGGAGTCATAAGCTGGGGTGGGATTTTGGGAAATAAGGATGATGTTCTGGTGTTGCAACCTCACCCCCGGCCCCTCTCCCGCGGAGAGGGGTGCGTTCAACGACTCTCGCGTCTGGCACCCCTCTCTGCGGGAGAGGGGCCGGGGGTGAGGTCCTGATGCTAGGTAGTGGCCCAGGCCTTGTCGCCTTTTTTGTAGGGCACACAGCCGTCGTATCGGCCGGGCACAGGCAGGTAGCGCAGGGCCTGCGTGGCGCCCACTTCTGAGGTGAAATAGCCTAATAGCGTGAGCTGCTTCATCATGCGGAAGTAGTGGTTGGGCGCGTCCTTGGGTTGGGTGGCGGAGTAGGCTTGCTGCTCCTTGTCCAAGGCCGTGAGGAAGGTGGTGCGCTCGGCCGGGGAGCTTTCCAGAAAGGATTTGCCGGTCTTTTTCTTGGCGTCGGCATCGAGCTGCGTGATGCCTTGCAGGAAGACTTTCTGGTCTTTGGGCTCGTAGCAGTCGCGCACCATCACGGCCATGAACTGGCCAACATGGGCGGCTTTGGCACCCGGCGTTTTGGTGGCGGGCAGGATGGTTTCGCCCACCTCGTCCAGGAAATTTACCTGGTCTGGTGTTAGAAAAACTTCCTCCTTGGCGGGCGCTTGTTTGGTGGCAGTGGTGGCGTTTTCCTTGTCCTTGGCGGGGGAGGAGCAACTGGTCAGGAAATAATCGGCTCCGATGACGGTGCCGCCCATGATGATGGCGACTCGGGCGAGGGCGTCTCTTCTGTTCATGATGCGGGCGGCTTAGAGGTTTTGCTTTTTCAGTTCGCTCACGGCGTGGTCCACAGCGCGGGCCGTGAGGGCCATGTAGGTCAGCGAGGGGTTTTGGCAGGCCGCCGAGGTCATGCAGGCGCCGTCCGTCACGTACACGTTCGGGGCGTCCCACACTTGGTTGTGCTTGTTCAGCACCGAGGTTTTGGGGTCTTTGCCCATGCGGGCCGCGCCCATCTCGTGGATGCCGGCGCCGGGCGCAATGTCAGTGTCGTAGCCCTTCACATTCTTGATGCCGGCCTTTTCGAGCATCTCCACGGCGTCCTGCTGCATGTCGATGCGCATCTTCTTTTCGTTGTCGCGGATGTGCACGTCGAGGGCCAGCACGGGCAGGCCCCACTTGTCTTTTTTGGTTTTGTCGAGGTAGGCGTAGTTGTCGTGATAGGGCAGCGTCTCGCCGAAGCCACCGAGGCCCATGGTCCACTTGCCGGGTTCGGTGAGGGCGTCCTTGAAGTCGCCACCGATGCTCATTTCCGGGATTTCGCGGCTCCAGCCTTCGCGCCCGGCACCGCCCTGGTAGCCAAAGCCGCGGATGTAGTCGCGCTTGTCGCCGAACAGGTTGCGGTAGCGCGGCACGTAAATGCCATTGGCGCGGCGGCCGTATACGTACTGGTCCTCGAAGCCGTCGGCGTCGCCATGGGCGCCCACTTTCAGGTGGTGGTCCATGAGGTTGTGGCCCAGCTCGCCGCTGCTGCTGCCCAGCCCGCCGGGCCAGATGTCGGTGGCCGAATTCATGAGCAACCAGGCCGAGTTCAGCGTGGAGGCGTTCAGGAACACCACTTTGGCGAAGTACTCGTAGGTTTGGTTGGTTTCGGCATCAAGCACTTCCACGCCCTTGGCCCGCTTGGTGTCCTTGTCGTAGAGGATTTTGGTGACGATGGAAAACGGCCGCAACGTGAGGTTGCCGGTCGCCACAGCTGCCGGCAGCGTAGCGGCCTGCGTGCTGAAATAGGCCCCGAACGGGCAGCCCAGCCAGCACTTGTTGCGGTATTGGCAAGCCACGCGGTTGTGGTGCCCCACCGTAATGTTGGCCGTGCGCCCGATAACCATGCGCCGGTGCGCGTAGCTCTTTTTGAGGCGGGCGGCGACGTCTTTTTCCACGCAATTCATGTCCATGGGCGGCATAAAGTCACCGTCGGGCAACTGCGGCATCCCCTCTTTGGAGCCACTGATGCCGGCAAACTTCTCCACGTGGCTGTACCAGGGCGCCAGCTCGTTGTAGCGAATGGGCCAGTCCACGGCGATGCCGTCCTTGGCGTTGGCCTCGAAGTCGTAGTCGCTCCAGCGGTAGCTCTGCCGGCCCCAGGTGAGCGAGCGGCCGCCCACGTGGTAGCCTCGGAACCAGTCATAAGGCTTTATCTCCACGTAGGGACTTTCTTTCTCATTCACCCACAAATCGAGGTTGCTTTCGTTGAGGGTGTAGTCCCGTTTCAGCACCGGATAGTCGGCTATCATCTGCTGGGTTTTGCCGCCACGGTGGGGGAAATCCCACGGATTTTTGTTGGCATTCACGTAGCCCTTGATGTGCTCGATGTTGCGGCCCCGTTCCAGCATGATGGTTTTGAGGCCTTTCTCCGTCAGCTCTTTGGCTGCCCAGCCTCCGGTGATGCCCGACCCAATAACGATGGCGTCGTAGGTGTTTTTGTCCATGTTCAGCGGCAATTATGTGGGAATTTTAGGATACTAGAAAGTATGGCGGGAACAGGAAATTATTTCATTTGGGCCGTTACGGCGTTGCCTGAGTAGGTGAGCACGGCGTTCGGCGTAGCTTCGGGTTGGAAGGTAGTGAGCTTGTCCTTACCCACCCAAATTATATTGAAAGTGCGTTGCGCCGGCATGCCCGGGAATGTGCCTTTGCGCTCGCCTACGGTGAGCGTTTTGGTCTTTTCGCTGTAGTTGAATGGGATGGTAGCAAAGGCACCTTTTTCGTAGTTGTAGTTCACGTTTTCATCCTCATAAAGCGTGAACTGCGCATCCCGGCCGGTGTACACGTAAAGGGTAATCGGGTCGGCAGCCTTCTCGGCGGCGTATTGCAGCGCTGGCCCAACCGGCACAATGGAGCCCTCGCGCACGAACAGCGGCATGCGTTCCAATGGTGCTTCCACAGCGAGCTGCTGGCCGCCGGCGTAGTGCTTTCCGCTATAGAAATCAAACCACCCGTTGCCAGTGGGCAGGTATACCGGGCGGCTGCGGGCTTTGTAATCGGTGACGGGCGCGGCCAGCAGGCTGGGGCCGTACATGAACTCATCGGCGATATTTCGCACGGCGGGGTCGGCCCCGAAATCCATCATCATGCCGCGCATTACGGTGCCGTGCTGGTGGTGCACCTGCCCGGCCAGCGAGTAGGTGTAGGGCATAAGCCGGTAGCGCAGCTGGTCGTAGTAGAGCATGCTCTGGTAGGCCGGGTGGATTTCCAGGGCAATGTTGAAAATCTCGCGGTACGGAAACTGCCCGTGCACCCGAAATAGCGGGCAAAAGGCCCCGTACTGGTACCAGCGCGTGTTTAGCTCGCGCCACTCTTCCAGGTCCGCGGGGTTGGGGTGCTCGTAGCGGCGCTCCACGGCAAAGCCGCCAATGTCGGTGGTCCAGTACGGGATGCCCGACATGGCGAAGTTCAGCCCGGCTGGAATCTGGTTTTTGAAATCTTCCCAGCGCGAGGCAATGTCGCCGCTCCAGATGGCCGCCGCGTAGCGCTGAGAGCCCGCGTAGCCCGAGCGCGTGAGCAGAAACACGCGCTGGTTGGGCGCCGTCTGGCGTTGGCCCTCGTAGATGCCCTTGGCGTTTTGCAGCGGGAAAGCATTGAAGTATTGCGTGGAGGAGCCCAGAAACGTGGGGTTCATGAGTTCCTTGCGGGTTTGCACGTTGGTGTTGGAGTAGATGTCGGGTTCCGAAGCGTCCATCCACCAGGCGTCGATGCCTTTGGTGAAGAGCTTGCTGTTCATCAGGTTCCAGAAGGCGGTGCGGGCCTGCGGGTTGAAGGCGTCGTAGAACGTGGACGTGTAGCCCGGCGCAATCCAGTCTTTGGTGCGGTTGGCAATGTTGCGCGGGTAGAGGTAGCCCTTGGCGCTGAAGTCGCGGTACACCGGAATGCCCTCGTAAATCTTGGCCCACACTGAAATCATGAAGTGCAGATTGTCCCGCTCGTGCAGGGTCTTTATCATGCCGTCGGGGTCGGCGAAGCGGCTGGGGTCGAACTCCTGGCTGCCCCACTCGGCGGGCTTCCAGTAAGACCAGTCGAGCACGATGTTATCGAGCGGAATCCGGCGCTTGCGGAATTCAGCGGCCACGTTCAGTAGCTCCTGTTGGGTTTTGTAGCGCTCCCGGCTTTGCCACAAACCCAGCGCCCACTTGGGCATGATGGGCGCTGGCCCTGTCAGCTGCCGGTAGCCGGCAATGACTTCGTCGGGCGTGCTGCCGTGCACCAAATAGTAATTTAAGTCGGGCCCGGCCTCGGACTTGAAACCGTATTCCAGCTGGCGTTGGGCCGACTGCGGAGCCATCCATTTCAGCCCGAGGTAGGACTCGCCGCCGTCGGGGTTCCACTCCAGCTTGAGCGGGTATTTGCGGCCGGGCACCATGTCCAGTTCCACCACCGAGGTACCGGGGTTCCAGGCCTGGCGCCACTTGTCTACTACGAGTTTGCCGTCGAGGTAGAGCTTGCAGTAGCCCGCATTCTTCAGCAAGAAATGGTGCTTACCGGCCACGCCCGTGGCAATACTGCCTTCCCAAGTGGCCAGCACCTGGTCCAGCTTCAGCCCGGCTGGGAAGTTCTTCTGGTCTTCCAGAAACTCGTAGTTGAGCGCCGATTCCGGCCGCTGCACGATGACATCCTGCGGGTTCTTTTTCTGGGTGTAGGTGGCCGTCAGCCAGCCTTCGTGCCCATCGGCCGCGTACAGCTTGAGGGTAGATAATGGCTCGTAGTCGCGTGTGTCGCTGACTTTGGTGATGGAGTAATTATCCCACAGAATGCCGTAGTTCCGGCTCGAAAGCAGGAAGGGCACGGCCACTTCGGTATTGTTCTGGGCCAGCTCCACTTGCTGGCCGCGGTAGTTCATGGTGCCGTTCTGATGCTGGCCCAGGCCGTAGAGGCCCTCATCAGCAGGCGAGGCGAACACCTGCTCCACCTGGTACAGTTGCTGCCCGTTGGCTAGCACCGGCGTAAAGGCTTTGCCGCCATTGGCTCGCTCTTGCAGAATGGGCCGCCCCTTAGAATCGGCAAACCGGATTTCGCCAGTGGTCAGCGACACGGTGGCCGTGAGGTCGTCGGTACTGATGATGCCTTGGCCTTTCTTTTCGCGGTATTGCCACTTGGCGGCCGGGCCGGTTTGCGGCACCACCATCAGGCTTTTCAGGGTTGAAACCGAGTCCAGCGGGCTGGCCTGCACGTGCACAATCTTGCTCGATACTACCTGCAGCCGCAACGTGCGAGTCGCGTTGGGCTGCGGCTGCGGCAGATGAATCAGCACACCGTCGGCCTGCTTGTCCACCCGCACCGTCTGTGCCCCGGCCGTAACCGTTAAGAGCAGGCTTCCGCAGCCAAGCAGAAAGGCACGACAGCAAAGGGTGAGCATCGGTATGGGTGGGATTTTTGCGGGAGAGAATAGCAATGCCAGCTTAGCGCAGTTTCGGAGCTCGTGACGTAAGGGCGGGGTCGTACCCAGTAAGGCTTGTCCCCGCCCTTCGTTCACTCAAAACCGCTGATTCCGTTCAACGACGAGTGGGTACGACCCATCCCTACGTTACAACGAACTGGTAGTCAATTATAGCGTCACATTGCCCTTGAGGCGGATGTCGCGCGAGGAGCTGCCAACCAGCACGTCAAACTTGCCGGGCTCCAGCACCCACTTCTTCTGGGCTTCGTTGTAAAACTGGAAGGCTTCCGAATCCAGGGCCACGGTCACAGTTTTGCTTTCGCCGGGCTTTAGAAAGACCTTTTGGAAGCCTTTGAGCTCCTTTTCAGGCCGCTTCACCGAAGCCTGGTCGTCGTGCACGTATACCTGCACCACTTCGGCGCCGGCCGTTTTGCCGCTGTTGGTCACGCGCACTTTCACGGTGGCGCTTTTGGTGCCGGGTGTCACGCTCAGGTTGTCGTACTTGAAGGTGGTGTAGCTCAGGCCGTGGCCGAAGGCAAACTGCGGCGCCACGTTGTAGGTATCGTAGTAGCGGTAGCCCACCCAGATGTCGTCCTTGTAAGTCTGCTTCAGCGGGTTGCCGGGCGTGCTGGGGTACTCGCCCAGCTTGTGGGCCGGCGCGTCTTCCAGCTTCACTGGGAAGGTCACGGGCAGCTTGCCCGAGGGATTTACGTCGCCAAACAGGATGTGGGCCAATGCGTTGCCGCCCTCCATGCCCGGGTACCACGCCTCAACAATGCCCTTGGCCTGGCCGGCCCAGGCCGACACTTCAATGGGCCCGCCGCCCAGCAGTACCACCACAGTGTTGGGGTTGGCGGCCAATACGGCCTTAATCAGCTCGTCCTGGCCGAAGGGCATTTTCAGGTCGGGCTTGTCCACGCCTTCGGCGTCGTAGGCGTTGTCGCTCCACTTGCTGTAGTCGTAGCCGTGAATGGAGCCGCCCACCACTATGGCCACATCGGCCGCTTTGGCAGCGGCCACCGCTTCGGCAATCAGCTGCGCATCGGCTTGTTGGCCGCGGGCAATTTTGTAGCCCTGGGCGTAGGTAATGGCCGTGTTGCTGCCCAACTCATTCTTCAGGCCTTGCAGAGCCGAGATTTCATACTTGGCTTTCACCTGCCCGCTGCCGCCGCCCATGGAGTTCGCGCGGGTCGCGTTTTCGCCAATCACGGCAATGGTTTTCACCGACTTTTTGAGGGGCAGGATGCCATCATTCTTCAGCAGCACAATACCTTCTTCGGCTACTTTCAAGGCCGTGGCCTGGTGTTCCTTCGTGTTGTAGGCGCCGGGCTGGCGCTTGGTGCCACCCAGCATGTGCGTGGCAAACATCACCCGCAAAATGCGCCGGACTTTGTCGTCGAGCAGCGGTACCAGGGTAGCATCTTTCTTTATGGCTTCCAGGGCAGTATTGGCCAAGAAGAACCGTTCGTACAGGTCTTTGCTGCTGCCATTAACCAAGTCGGGCTGGCCGGTTTCGCCTGAAGCGGTGGCGCTCTGGTCAATGCCTTTGCTCATCAGCACCAAGTCGGTACCCATTTCGAGGTCGGTGCCGTTGCGCAGGGCGTTCTGGGTATTATGTACCGAGCCCCAGTCACTCATCACCAGGCCCTTAAAGCCCCATTCACCCTTCAGAATATCGTTCATCAGGTAGGCGTTTTCCGTAGCGTAGGTGCCCCGAAACTTGTTGTACGAGCCCATCAGCGAATACACGCCGCCCTGTTGGACCGCAGCCTTGAAGCCGGGCAGGTAGATTTCGCGCAACGCCCGCTCGCTCATCTCTACGTCGATGTCGTCACGGTGCACCTCCTGGTTGTTGGCGGCGTAGTGCTTCACGCAGGCTGATACGCCCTGCGACTGTATCCCCTGAATGTAGCCCACCACCATTTTCGACACCAGAAACGGGTCTTCGCTCAGGTACTCGAAGTTGCGGCCATTCAGCGGCGCGCGCATAATGTTGATGCCCGGCCCCAGGATGATGTCCTTGCCGCGGGCATTAGCTTCACTGCCCAGCACAGTACCGAAGGCGTAGCCCAGTTCAGGGTTCCAGGTCGAAGCCAGCGCGTTGTTGGTGGGCATGTAAGAGCCGGCGTCGTTGGCGTCTTTCACGCCTTTCCAATCGCGGCCCTGCTCAGGGCGCACGCCATGCGGACCGTCCGAGGTCATGAGCTCGGGAATACCCAGGCGCGGGATGCCGCCGGCCGCGAAGGCCGAGTTGGCATGAATCATCTTGACTTTCTCTTCCAACGTCATCTGCTTGAGCAGCGCGTCAACTTTGGCCTCATTCGCTGTAAGGGCGGCCTGTTTGTTGGCCATCGCCGTGGGCGCGGGCTTTTGCTGAGCCGCTGCCGGGCTATTTGCCACCAGTGTGAAATAGAAAGCACTCAAAAAAACTGGGGTTCGGGAAAATTTACGGCGCATCAGTAAGGGGAAAAAGTGGAGCGGTAGCTACCGCCCCACTGTCAATGAGGATTGGAATTAACTGAAAAACTTCCCCGGCCAGCCGATTCATTGTTCCCACCATTCGGCGGCTGGCCGGTTCCGTTTTTTTAATCACTATTGGTCAAAAGCGGGGGATGCCAAAGCTGCAAGCCATCGGGGGGCATTGCCGATATCCCGCTTGATGGGTTTCTGAGCGCGCTTTTCTCTGTGTTGACGCTCAGGCATTGTGGCTCCTTAGTAACCGGGGTTCTGCGTCAGACCGGGGTTGATGTCGCGTTCGGCCTGCGGAATGGGCAGCAGCCCGCTGGTCGATTTTACACCCTTGGCAATCAGGCTGGGCAGGCGGAACAGTTCGCCCGTGCGCTTCAGGTCGTACCAGCGGTCCATCTCAAAGGCTAGCTCGTAGCGCCGTTCGCGCAGCACCGCCGCCGTGAAGTTGGGCGTGGAGGCACTCAGGTCCTTGGCCGAGGGCGAGCCAATGGGCAGGCCAAAGGCGCGGCGGCGCACCTTGTTGATGGCTTCCAGGCCTTCAGCCGTTGGCCCAACGGCTTCGGCCAGAATGAGGTATACTTCGGCCAGGCGCAGCACGGGCACGTTCAGCGGTGAGTCCCAGATGGTCGACAAGTTGCCGGCGTAGAACTTGCGCACGTTGTAGCCATTGGGGTCGCCTTCGAGGCTGGCGGGCTGAATCTGGCCGTCGGGGTACCGGTCACCGGGCACGAAAATCGTGGCTGCTTTGCGCAGGTCACCGGTCTCATAGCCATCCACAAACTCCTTTTCGGGAATGTTGAAGCCATAGCCGCCACTTGGTACCACGTAGGGGCTACCGAAGAAGCGGGCGCCCCAGAATTCGTTGATGGCCGAGCCTGGCCCATCGAGCGTGTACTGATTCAGGCCGCTTTTGAACTGCACCTCGAACAGCGACTCCTGCCCATTCTCGGTCTCCACCTTAAAGTTGTCGGCGTAGTTCGGCCACAGGCTTTTGCCCGAGCCCGCGATGACCGCCCGTGCCTGAGTAGCCGCATTGGCCAGGTCGGCCGGAGTGCCCCGGGTCAGGTATACCTTGGCCAGCAGCGCGGCCGCCGACCATTTAGTAGCGCGGCCCAGGTCGTCGCCGGTGTAAGAGTTCGGCAGCTTGGTGATGGCATCGGTCAGGTCGGCCACAATCTGCGTGTATACTGCTGCCACAGGCGTGCGGGTCACGCTGGACGCTTCGGCCGGGCTCTTGGCGGGAGTCAGTACCAGCGGCACGTCGCCGTAGGCCCGCACGAGGTAGAAGTAGTACAGGGCCCGCAGAAACTCGGCTTCGCCCAGGCAGCGGTTTTTGATGGCGGCATCCATCGAAATACCCGGCACGCGCAGCAGCACCTGGTTGGCCGCGCCAATGCCTAGGTAAGCCCGCTGAAAATGCTCGGTGATGACAGGGTTGCTACTCGGAATGGTGAAGTTGTCGAGCTGCTGAAACTCGATGCCGTCGCCGGCTCCACCGCCGCCCACGAAGGAGTTGTCCGACATCATGTCCATGCCCCACAGAGCGTGGTTGAACATGCCCGTCTGCTGCAGCTGCGAATACACCGAGTTGGTGGCCTGAATGGCATCGGTCTGGCTCTGGTAAAAGGTTTCGGTCGACGCCGCGTTGCGCGGCGTCAGGTCCAGGTAATCTTTGCTGCAGCTGGTCAGCAGGCCCAGCGCGAGCAAAGTGGCGCCCAGGGTTTTCTTCTTTAGAACGATGGAATTCGTCAACATAACAAAGGAATTTAAGGGGTGTGGGAATTGGTGTCGTCGGGCTTAAAAGCCTATGTTGACACCGGCCAGGAAGACGCGCGACTGCGGATAGATGCCGCGGTCAACCCCCAGGCTGTTGCCCTGGTTGCCCAACTCGGGGTCGAATCCTTTGTATTTGGTGACCGTCAGCAGGTTTTGCGCCGTCACGTAGATGCGTACGCGCTGGCTGTGCAGGGTAGTGAGCAGCGAGGCGGGCAGGGTGTAGCCCAGCGTGAGCAGCTTGATGCGCATGTAGGAGCCATTTTCCACGTAGTGGCTCGACACGCGGTTGTTCTGGTTGGGGTCGTTGAATACGGCGCGGGGCACATAGTTGCTCGTGCCGGGACCCGTCCAGCGGTCCAGCGCAATGGTGCCGGCATTGGAGGCCGCCGCCAGGCCGCCTTCTAGGTAATAGCGGTTCAGGTTGTACACGTCGTTGCCCTGCGAGCCTTGCAGGAACACGTTCAGGTCGAAGCCCTGGAAAGTAAAGGTGTTGTTCAGACCATACGTGAACTTGGGGCTCGGATTGCCGATGAAGGTGCGGTCCGCGTCGTTCACCACGCCGTCGCCGTTCAAATCCTTGAACTTGATGTCGCCGGGCGCCGTGCCCGAGCTTTGGTAAAACCGGGTGGGCGACTTAGCATTCAGCGCCGCCAGCTCGTCGGCGGTCTGGATGATGCCGTCGGCCACGTAGCCGTAGAACGCTCCGAACGCCTGCCCTACGTCGTAGCGTACCAGCGTGCCACCTCCGCGGATGCTTTGTCCGGCAAACGGTTTACCCTCACCCAGCGCCGTAATCTCGCTGCGGTAGGCCGACAGGTTCAGGGTGGTCGACCAGGTAAAGCCCTTGTCGGCGCTCACGAAGTTGTTGGTGGTGATGGCCAGGTCCACGCCGCGGTTGGTGGAGGAGGCCGCGTTGGTCGGCACCGGGTCGCTGGTGCCCGATATGAAGGTTGGTACTACGTTGAGCAGCAGGTTGGGCGAGGTGCGCTTGTACAGGTCTATCGAGGCAGTGATGCGGTTTTCAAGGAAGCCGGCATCTATCCCCAGGTTGTACTGCTCGTTGTTTTCCCACACAATGTTGGGGTTTGCCAGCCGGGTGGGCACGCCCCCGATTACCTGGCTCTGAGAGCCCGTGCCAAACACGTAGCCCGTACCCAGGGTGTTGTTGCCAGTGGCGCCATTCGTAGAGGAATTGATGAGCGAGGTGTAGCCGAACGTACCGGCATTGAGCGGATTGCCCACTTTGCCGTAGCCCAGCCGCAGCTTCAGGTTACTCAGGTTATGAATGTCTTTGAAGAAGCTTTCCTCCGACAAGCGCCAGCCCACCGATACGCCAGGGAAGAAACCAAATTTGTTGCCGTCACCAAAGGCTGAAGAGCCGTCGTAACGGGCAATGGCCGAGAGCAGGTACTTACCAGCAAACTCGTAGTTTACCCGAGTAAAGTAGCTTTCTAGGCGGGTACGGCTGTTGTTGCCCGCGTTGCTAATCAGGGAATTAATGGGGCCCCGGTCGATAATCTGCAGGGTGTTGGTGGCGTAGCCGGTGCGGCTGCCGCTCAGGTAGAAGTTGTCGAACTGCTGGGCCGACTGCCCAACCAGCACGCTCACCTGATGCTTTTCGGCAAACAGGTGGTCGTACATCGCCGTGTTCTCAATCAGGTAGCTGGGGCTGTAGTTAGTGCTGCTGCTCGCCGATGCATTCTGGGGCGTGTACTTGGAAGAGCCCTGGATGGAAGGATTAAACTGGTCGTTCTGGTTGAACTGCAGGTCGGCCCCGATATTGGTGCGAAAGCGCAGCCCTTTCAGTGGTTCCAGCTCTACGTAAAGCGTGGTAGTGGCCCGGTTACGGTTGTTTTTGTTGGAGGCGCGCAATGCCTTCGTGACGGGGTTTTCCTCCCCAAAATTGTCTTCGCGGGTGCTGCCAAACTCGTAAAAGCTGCCGTCCGGATTGCGAACCGGCAGAAAAGGCGGGGCCTGGATTGCCAGCTGAATGGGTCCGCCAAACTCGTCGTTTTCGCCGTTCAGCGGCCGCTCTTCCTGGTGGCTGAGCGCGAGGTTGCTGCCTAGTTTCAAAATCTTGCTCAGGTTGACTTCGCCATTGGTACGCAGCGAAAAGCGCTGAAAACCTGAGCCAATGATGGTACCATCCTGCTTAAAATAGCCCGCGCTTACAGCGTAGCGCGCCTTTTCACTGCCGCCCGTAGCCGAAACGGAGTAGTTCTGAATCGTAGCCGGTTGAAAAATCTCGTCCAGGAAATTGGTCGAGGGCAGCGCCGCAATTTTGGCCGGTGTATTAAAGCGAGAGTTCAGTTGAACGGGCGTGAACGAAGGGTCGGCCGCATTCTGGTTGTTCCAGTTGGTACGGGCCTCATTATTAAGCTCCGCGTATTGCTGGGCGTTGAGCAGCGGCACCAGGTGCCAGGCGCTTTGTGTGCCCACATAAGCATCCACTCCGATGCTGGACGTGCCTGCTTTGCCGTGCTTGGTAGTAATAAGTACCACGCCGTTGGCCGCCCGCACCCCATAAATAGCAGTAGCCGAAGCATCTTTTAGAATATCAATGCTCTCAATATCATTAGGATTGATACTGCTCAGCTCGGTACCACTGGCGTTGCCATTGCCATCTACGGCAGTGGGCAGTGGGAAACCGTCGACTACATATAACGGACTGTTGTTGCCTGCCGACGTGATGCCGCGCACCCGGATGGAGGTACCGCCCATACCGCCCGGTGCCCCGGAGTTAGACACCACCGTCACGCCTGCAGCCCGCCCCTGAATGGCCTGGGCCGCATCGGCCACGGGCTGCGATGCAATCTCGCGGCCCGAAACGGACGCCACCGCACCCGTCACACTTTGGCGCTCCTGCGTGCCGTAGCCTACCACAACTACTTCTTTGAGCGCCTGGGTATCATCAACTAGCTTAATTGACAGGCTTGTGGTAGCACCGGTCACCGGCACTTCCTGCTTTACAAAGCCCACTGAACTGAAAACCAGCACGCTGTTTTCGGGCACACTGAGGCTGAAACTGCCATCGGGCCCGGTAGAGGTACCGTTGGAGGAGCCCTTCACGAGCACCGTTACGCCGGGCAGGCCCTCGCCATTGGGCTGCGTCACGCGGCCCGATACGGTCACATCCGCGACCGGGTGGCGCGACAATGCGGCGACCGGCGCGTTTGGCCTCGCAACGGCAGGGTTCGAAATCGATTGCAGACCACCCACCGAAAGGAGGACTGCACCCTGCAAAAGGTTTTTGTAGGAGATTGGAAGCATACGTTTGGGATTAAGTGGGAATTTTGTTGAAAAACGAAGCTTTGGACACCAGCCAATGGCCAATAAGCAAGCCGAGCCGGATGCTGGAAGCACCCTGGAAACAAATTCTGGCCCGTCTGAAAAAACCACACTAGCTCAGTGCAAACTCTTTACTAAAAATGAGTTGCAAAGCATTAAAGCGTATTGAGCTTAGCGCGTATGGGCAGAAAACGATTGTGGAAATTGGCTATCGGAAAGTGAGCGGATGCTAGGCGCGTGACTGGAGTGGAAGGGCAACGCTAAGGAATCGTCGGCAACGGCCTTAGACTAGGGTGGCAGCAGTGGGCCTGAATTGGTAAAGGGCGGTAAGCGGGGTAGGGCCTACACCTTTTCTGCGATATTTACAGGGTAAATGTAAACACAATTTTCTAATGCGTTTACTTTACACAATAAATTTTTTCGTTTTATGAACAACCCCCAAGACGTAGTTGATTTCGTGCACAACGGGCACAAGCGCTATTTACCGCACCTATCCATCGATTGTGTCATATTTGGCTATCATGACCAGCAGTTAAAACTTTTGCTAATTCGTTACCATGACCAAGAAAACTGGAGCCTGCCCGGCGGCTTTGTGGAGCGTCATGAAGCCTTAACGGCGGCCGCTCACCGCATTCTGTATGAGAAGACGCAGCTGACCAACCTGTTTTTGCAGCAGTTCTACATTTTCGGCGACAGTCCCACCCGGTTGAACCGCATTGAAATTCAGAACAACCATAATAAGGTGTACGCGAAGGCCAACATCGCCATCGATGAGGACCACTGGCTGGCCGAGCGCACTCTCTCGATTGGGTATTATGCCCTCGTTGATTACCAGGAGGTCACCATCACCCCGGAGTTTTTGGTGGAAGGGTACTGCTGGGTCGACATTAACAGCGTGCCGGAGCTGCAATATGACCACAATGAAATCATCGACAGGGCCCTGGTCACGCTTCGCTCGCAGCTTTACCAGCAATCCATTGGGCAAAACCTGCTGCCGGAGAAATTCACGCTGCCGGAAATTCACTCCTTATATGAAGCCATCCTAGACCGGCAGTTCGACCGCCGCAACTTTCGCAAAAAGCTGCTTGCGCTTGGCCTGGTCACGCAGCTAGAGGAGCGCCGGAAGATTGGACCCCACCGCTCGCCTTTTTTATACGCCTTCAACCATGAAATCGCGAGCAAGCCATTTGAAGAAGGAACAATGACAGAGTTCTAAAATACGTCGCCCTAGCCTTAGCTCCATTTATGGACTTGGTTTGGCAACCGTTTTCCATGTCTAGCCACGGCCAGCGATGAGTGGCGAAAGACTTCAGAGCATTCCAAGTTACCAATTGAGAATTGAGCTTTGGCCGTGGAGGCCGGGCCGCTCAGTCCGGCCTTCACATAGCGGGTGGTGTGCGCGACTAGGTGCGCTAGCGCTGCCGACGAGTCCGTGGAATTGGGGTAACCGGATTGTTTTCTGTGCGACCTATATATAAAGGAGTGGAACCTGCTTTTCTCAGCTTGAAAGCGGAGATTCTAATAACATCCGATAAGTAAGATTTATCGGATGTTATTAAATTTGTTGGTTAATTCAGTACTCTGTCATCTGGAACTGCGCGATGGGCCTTGCGTTGAGGAACGGTTTGTGATAAACTAAATAGCAGGTCGGTGATGAAGCCTACCACACGGCTCCGGATGGAGGCGACGAATCTGGAGAAACAAAAGGGAGAGCGGCAAACCCGTAATTTGCCCGGCCAATCAGAATGGCTGCTTAAGATAGATGCCCACTACGCTGTACCGCAATCCGCTCACGGAAATTCTCTTCGACCAAGCCCCGGGCTTTGTAGGTCTCTATGACCTGGCCCAGGGTTGGTTCACGCAGGTCAACACAGCCGGATATCAACTACTGGGTTACCCATCGGCGCAGGCGCTGTACGACGACCCTGCCCGGACCCTACGGACCGAACAACTGACGGCCGAAGAATGGAATCATCTCCGCGAGCGGGTGCAGCGCGAAGGTCGCTATGCGGTGGAAGTGGAAATGCGGCCGCAATCAGGCGATACATTCTGGGCGCTGATGGACCTTACCAGTCTGACGCTCGATGGTAAGGCATATTTCCTGGTGCGCCTCACCAGTACCGAGCCCCTGCACATGGCCGAGCGCCGCCTGGCCCAGAGCGTGGGGCGCTTTGAAGCAGTGTTTGCACATGCCACCATCGGCATTATCGTGTGCAACCGGCAGGGTCAAATTGTGCTGGCCAACGAGCAGGCACACCAGCAATTTGGCTACCCGGCCGATTCGTTATTGCAATTCGGCATTGAGGCATTGGTGCCAGCGGCCGTGAGCGGGCACCACGAGCGGCTACGGGAATCCTTTAACGCCAACCCGCAGGTGCGGGCCATGGGCCACAACCGCGACCTGCTAGCCCGCCGTCAGGACGGTTCCGAGTTTCCGGTAGAAGTCAGCCTGAGCCATTTCAAACTAGAAGACGAGCTGTTTGTGGTTGCTTACATCATCGATATTACCTTCAAAAAAGATGCTGAACGCGAGTTGATTGCCCAGCGCCAGCGGGTAGAGCACCTCAACGCCGAGCTGGAGCGGAAGGTAACCGACCGGACCCACGCCCTGGAAGCCACCCTAGCCCAGCTGGAGCTGCGCACCCGCGAGCTAACTCAGGCCCTGGCCGCCGAGCAGGAATTGGGCGAGCTGAAATCCCGTTTCGTGAGCATGGCCTCACACGAGTTTCGGACGCCACTAACGGCAGTGCTCACCTCGGCCACACTCATCGAGAAATACCCCGCTACTGAGCAGCAGGGCAAGCGTCTGCGCCATTTGGAGCGCATCCGCACCTCGGTGAAGCACCTGACTGACATTCTGGAAGAGTTTCTCTCAGTGGGGCGCATCGAGGAAGGACGGGTGCAAGCCCAGGCCAGCCGCGTGGAGCTGCCCGCGCTGCTGCGAGAGGCCATTGCCGACGTAGAAGGATTGCGCAAACATAGCCAGCGCATTGAAATGCAGGTCGATAACACAGACCCATTGTGGCTGGATGCTTCGCTGCTGCGCAAGGTGCTGGTCAATTTGCTATCGAATGCTCTGAAATATTCGGGCGAGCATACCACCGTGGCCGTGCGGGCCAATTGGGGCGCGGGCCGGCTCACGCTCAGCGTGCAGGACGCGGGCATTGGCATCTCGGCCGAGGACCAGGAACACTTATTTGAGCGTTTTTTCCGGGCGCGTAACGCCACCAATATTCCCGGCACGGGCCTGGGACTTTACATCATTGCCCGGTACCTGGACCTACTGGGCGGTACCATCAGCCTGCACAGCCGACTGAATGTGGGCACCACCGTCACCCTGACTATTCCTTATGAAAACCATCCTGCTGATTGAAGACAGCGACATTATTCGCGAAAACACGGCCGAGATTCTGGAGCTGGCCGGGTACGAGGTACTGACGGCCGAAAATGGGAAAATCGGGGTGGCCAAAGCCTTGGAAACCCGGCCCGACTTAGTGGTGTGCGACATCATGATGCCGGTACTCGATGGCTACGGCGTGCTGCACATTTTTGGCCAGAACCCGCGCCTCGCGGGTGTGCCTTTTATCTTCCTCACCGCCAAAACAGAGCGCGCCGACCTGCGCCGGGGCATGGAACTGGGCGCCGACGACTACATCACCAAGCCCTTTGAGGAAACCGAATTGCTGAGTGCCATTGCCAGCCGCCTGGCCCGGGTGCGCCAGCTGCGGCCCGACTACGACTTGCAACAGCCCGAAGCACTGGGCGAATTTCTTAGCGATGCCCAGGCCGTGGCCCACCTTGAAGGGCTCACGGCTGACCGCCGGCCGCACCAGCTACGCAAGAAACAGGAACTATATGCCGAGGGCGACGAGCCCGCACGACTCTATTTCGTGCAGGCCGGCCGGATAAAAACCATACGCCGCAACCCCGGCGGCAAAGAGCTGATTACCGGCGTGTATGGTCCCGGCGAGTTTCTGGGCTACCTGCCGCTGCTGGAGCAAAAGCCCCACGCCGATACCGCCGTGGTGGTGGAAGAGGCCACGGTGCTCTACATTCCGAAGGAGGATTTTACCCAGCTGCTGCACCGGCATCCGGCCGTAAGTCAGCAATTTGTGCGCCTGCTGGCCGGCCGCGTGAATGAGCGGGAACAGCAGCTACTGGGCATGGCTTACAGCTCATTGCGCCGCCGGGTGGCCGACACCTTGCTACGCCTGCACGAGCAGGCTGGCGGTAATGCCGAAGCCTTCATCCAGCTTTCCCGCGAAGACCTGGCGGCTGTGGTTGGCACCGCTTCCGAGTCGCTGATTCGGACACTGACCGAGTTTCGGCAAGACGGGCTAATCGAGCAGACAACCGCCGGAATTCAGCTTTTGCAACCGGAGAAGCTACGCCGGGCACACTGGTAAGTTGGTCCGCTTGCTGTTAAATAGAAGTTCGTGGCAACTTCCTAGAGCAGTTTCAGCATTGGTGGCGAGTAGCTCGAACTTTCAGTTCGTGTCCCTAGGCCGCCTGGAAGTCGTTCCAAGACGCGAACTGAAAGTTCGCGCTACGGCCCGGCGGGTACATTGATACCAAAACGGCTCTAATAGCAAGCTTAATAACTGGTCGGAGTACTGCGCCGTCGGACCGGAGCAGCCGCCCGGCCGGCCCACTACTTTATCTGTTCAGGAAGCTGAGCAGCGGGCGCGGCTGGCGCTTATACTCGAACCGACGGGCAACTTCCTGTGCTACGTTTTTGGCGGTTTCGGCAATGGGGCCAGTAAAATTGGCTTCCACGGCGGCTAGAAACAGCTGCCGCCAGCGCTGCAGGTGTTCCCCCGTACTGGGCAGCACCACGCTGCTGGGCAGCGGCCAGCCGTCCTGGCCACCGGTGTTGAGCAGCACACGCTTCCAGAAGGCCTGCATCGTGACTAGAGGCTGGGGCCAGTGCACCTGCGCATCGGCCTGGAAAAGTGGGCCGAGCAGCTCATCGAGGCCCACTTTCTCATAAAAGGTATTGAGGAGCGTGTTGATGTCAGCCTCGGTCTGGATGTCAGGAAGCAGGCGCGTTGTCATATGAAAGGAAGGTTGAAAAGGTGGGAATAGGCCGCTTACGCTCGTTGCAACAATTCCGATGGGCAGCGAGGCAAAAATCCGGCGCAACGCCCCGCCAAGCCCTAATGGGAATCATCCAGTTGCCTGACATTTATCAGGGTCGGCGCTAGACCAGCCCATTAGCTTTGACCCGCAACTGGCTGGTTTTTCAGCAGTCAATCAACGCCATAACCTCCTTATTTTATGTCATTTCCACTCCTCAAAGCTGGCAGCCTGCTGGCGGGCCAGCACAGTCCGGCCGGCGAGCAGAAAGCGCTGGTGCTGCTCGACAAGTCCGGGCAAAAAGTGCTGTACAAAACGTTTAGGGCGGGCGAAGTCATGCCTACCCACCACGCGCCGGTCGACGTGTTTGTAGCGGTGCTGGTGGGCCGGCTTATCATCACCCAAGAGGGCCAGCCTACCGCCGTAACGGCCGGCGACTACGCCATTATTCCTGCCGGAGCACCCCATTCCTTGCACTGTCTGGACGACGCCCGGATTCTGATTTTCCGCTAGCCCCTTGTTGCTTTATCGGAAAAGCCCACCCGCTAATTGCCCTTGCGAAGGGGCAAGTGGGCTTTTTGATTGGCTTTAAGGTTGAGGGAACCGCCTATATTACGTTCAACGGGCCTCGCTGCCGCAGCCGGTACTCAAACATGCGGGCAATATTGAGGGCGCGCAGCTTGGCCTCCTCGGCCTTGGAGCCTTGGAACAGCTCGTTCACGGTAGCATCGAACAGCTCCAGCCAGCGCTCGAAGTGGGTGGCTTCGATAGGAAGGGGGATATGCTTGGGGAAGGGCCGGCCGTGGTAGCGCGCCGAGCCCAGCAGGATGCTGCTCCAAAAATCGTACATGATGGGTAGGTGCCGTGCCCAGTCGACACGGGCCACGTGATTGAACACCGGGGCCAGCAGCGTGTCGTGGTTTATGGCAGCGTAAAAGGCATCGACCAGTAGCCGGACGTCGGCTTCGCTGGTAATATCAGGGCGGAGTTCGGTCATGACTGGAGGGAAATCAGGGGGCAATGCCGGCCGGCGTCTGGGCAGCAAGCGAGCGGTGGGTTTGCTCGCAGGCTACCCGTAGCGCCCATTGAAAGGCCCAGCTGCCGGCCAGAATAAGCGTGAATAGCTTGATGATTTCCAAGCCGATATAGGCTTTGTGCAGATTACTGGGCAGGGGTGGGTGGCCCGCCAACAGGGCCGTGGCGCGCACATCCAGCGCGGGCAGCAGCCAGCAGGTTTGCAGCAGGAGGACTGTCCCTAGCAAGCCCAGCGCCACACCAAGCGACAGTGGCACCCGTAGGTACAAAGCACAGCACACCCCTACGGTAGCCAGCACCAGTTCCAGTTTGTTGAGCGCCGCAAATACGATGCGGCCAATGCCCAGGCCCAGCGCTACCGTGATGTGCGGGGCCGTGAATTTGAGTGGCGCTTCAATAAACGAAATGCCCACTACCAGGCCAGCCCACACAAACAGGGCCAGCACCAGCAGCAGCGAGCCCGTGGTATGCGTACGATTCATGATAAGCCGAAAATGGCTGAGAAAGTGGTCCTCAACTGGATTTCGCCCCCAAAGGTTCGGCCGGCCGCTTGGCAGCTCACTGAGCGGAATCAGGCGCGGGGCTGACATTCGTCAGGGCCAGCCGGGCGGGCGGGATGGAGCTTTGTGGGTGCCACCAGCCCCATTCCTTGTGCCTATTACTCCTGTCGAAACCCTTGTCCATGTCGCCTGTGCCCACTGTGGCGACGCCTGCCCCGACGAGCCCTTGCATCTAGCCGCGCAGCCAGAGTTGCCATTTTGCTGCGCGGGCTGCCGGGCCGTGTACGAGTTGCTCGACGCCAGTAACCTGTGCACTTACTACCGACTGGATGAGCATCCCGGCCAGAAAATCAAGGAAGTAGAGCTGCCCGGCCGCTTCGACTACCTCGATTCCGAAGCCGTGCAAAGCCAGCTCCTGGCCTTCCGTTCGCCCACCCGGGCGCAGCTGACCTTTCACATTCCGCAGATGCATTGCGCCTCGTGCATCTGGCTGCTGGAAAATCTATTTCGGCTGAATCCTGGCATCGGAACGTCGCGGGTCAACTTTCTGCGCAGGGAGCTGGCCGTGAGCTACCAGCCCGAAGCGGTTTCCCTGAAAGAAGTGGTGAAGCTGCTGGCCGCCGTGGGCTACGAACCCCAGATTACGCTGGCCGAACTGGGCGCCCAGCCCCACCCCGGCAACCGCAGGCTCTACTACCAGTTAGGCTTGGCGGCCTTCGCTTTTGGCAACGTGATGCTGCTGGCCCTGCCCGACTATTTTTCCTTCACCGCGCAGCTGCAGAGCACGTTTGGGCGTTTTTTTGGCGGGCTGAGTTTGTTGCTAGCCGTGCCGGTGCTGCTCGTGAGCGCACGCGGCTTCTACCAGTCGGCCTGGCAAGGGTTGCGGCAGCGCTACATCAACCTCGATTTTCCCATCAGCCTGGGGCTCACGGCGCTGTTTATTACCAGCGTTTTCGAAATCGTGACCCAGCGCGGGCCGGGGTTTTTCGACTCTTTTACGGGCCTGGTGTTCTTCATGCTCATCGGCAAATGGGTGCAGCAGCGCAGCTACGATGCCCTCCGCTTCGACCGCGACTTTACCGCCTATTTTCCGGTAGCCGTGACGCTGATTGGCCAGGGCGGCGTCGAACAATCGGTGTCGGTGAAGGAGCTAAAACCCGGCCAGCGCATCCGGGTGCGCCACCAGGAAATCATTCCGGCTGATGCCGTGCTACTGTGTGGTGCGGGCCAGATTGACTACAGCTTTGTGTCGGGCGAAAGCGCGCCGGTAGCCAAAGCAGCGGGTGAAATTATTTACGCCGGCGGCCGGCAAACCGGCGAGGCCGTGGAGCTGGAAGTAGTGCGTGAAGTGTCGCAGGGCTACCTTACCCAGCTCTGGAACAACCCGGTTTTCCAGAAGGAAGAGCGCCCAACACTGGAAACCTACGCCAACAAAGTGGGCCGCTACTTCGTGGCACTCACGCTGCTGCTGTCGCTGGGTGCGGTGCTCTACTGGTATCCGCAGAGCCCGCAAATGGCCTTGCGCGCCTTCACCTCGGTGCTGGTCATTGCCTGTCCCTGTGCTCTTTCGCTGGCCACGCCTTTCGCGCTGGGGGCCGCGTTGCGGGTGTTGGGACGCTGGAAATTCTACCTGAAAAACTCGACCGTAGTCGAAACCCTCGGCCGCGCCGATACCATCGTGTTCGACAAAACCGGGACCCTCACCGATGTGCGGCAAGCCGAAGTAGAATACGTTGGCCCCGCGCTTAGCCAATGGCAGCAGGAGGCGCTGGCGGCCGTGGTGCGCCACTCCACACACCCACTTAGTCAGCGCCTAGTCACGGCGCTACCGGCTACGCAGCTGCCCGTTGCTCACTTTGCTGAAGTGGCCGGTGAGGGCTTGCGCGGCACCGTGGCGGGTGTGGTCGTGGCGGTGGGCGCGGCGGCTTTCGTGGGGCTGCCGGATGGCACTGATACAGCAGCGGAGGTCCACCAATCGCGCGTTTACTTCAGCTTCGATGGCCGGTTCGGGGGCCATTATGTCTTCCGCAACGTGTACCGGGAGGGCTTGCACGAAACCCTGACTGCGCTCAGCAAGCGCTACCAGCTAGCGGTGCTCTCGGGCGATAACGACGCCGAGCGGGAACGACTGCAAGTGCTTTTCGGGCCAGCGGCTGAGCTTCACTTCCACCAAACCCCGCAGGCTAAGCTCGATTACATTGCTCGCCTCAAGCAGCAGGGTCGCACCGTCGTGATGGTGGGCGACGGCCTGAACGATGCGGGCGCGCTGCAGCAAGCTGCCGCTGGCCTTGCGCTCACTGATTCGCTCACCAACTTCTCCCCTGCCTGCGACGCCATCCTGGAAGCCGGCTCGCTGGCACGGCTGCCAACCATTCTGGAGTTCTCCCGCGCCTGTCTGCGCATCGTGCTGGCCACGTTCGCGCTGTCGTTCTGTTACAATGGTATTGGCCTGGCGCTGGCTGTGCAAGGCCGTTTCACGCCCATCGTATCAGCCATTCTCATGCCCATTAGCTCGCTAAGTGTGATGGTATTGGCAACGTTGCTAGTACGGCTGGCCGCGTGGCGGCGAGACCTTTAAAACCGAACGGATGGCGCGGGGCTGCGCCCCGTGCCGTCTACTAGCAGGCCTCCGGCCTGCGGCATCTGTACAAACTGATTTATATCGTTACTAATGGCGCGGGCCGGAGGCCCGCTAATAATAGGCACGGGCCTCAGGCCCGCGCCATCCGCTAAAGCCATCCCAATAATGACTATCATCTTTCTGCTCATCGGTATCAGCCTAGTTGTGGCCCTTACTTTCCTAGGCGCTTTCCTATGGGCGGTGCGCTCGGGCCAGTACGAGGACGACTACACGCCCTCGGTGCGCATGCTGTTTGAGGACGAATTGACCTCAGATGAAACCGGGCCCCGCCCCCGCGCCTGACATCAATCAGTTGTCCGTCTGATTTTCGTCAGATACCCTGAAAAGGCCTTTCCGGACCTTTGGAGCAGTAAATAATCTACTTCTCCGACGATGCAGGCCGAACCCCTCGCCCCCGCTGCCGCGCCCCGAACGCCCCTGATTCCCACTGTGCCCGAGCAGCGGGTGGAAACCTTTTATTACGACAACAAGATTGTCCGCGACTTTGGCATTGCCACCGTTATCTGGGGCATTATCGGGATGCTGGTGGGCGTGCTGGCCGCTTTCCAGCTGGCCCGGCCCGAGCTCAACATGAGCACAGCCATCACCACCTTCGGGCGCATCCGGCCGCTACACACCAACGCCGTGATTTTTGCCTTCGTCGGCAACGGCATTTTCACCGGCGTTTACTACTCGCTGCAGCGCCTGTGCAAAACCCGAATGTACTCCGATTTCCTGGGCAAAATTCACTTCTGGGGCTGGCAGCTGATTATAGTATCTGCGGTGGCCACGCTGCCGCTGGGCTTTACCACCAGCAAGGAATACGCCGAGCTGGAGTGGCCAATTGACATCGCCATTACGCTGGTGTGGGTGGTATTTGGCTGGAACATGTTCGGCACTATTGCCAGGCGGCGCGAGCGGCATTTGTACGTGGGCATCTGGTTCTACATTGCCACGTTCCTGACGGTTGCGGTGCTGCACATCGTCAATTCGATGGAAATTCCGGTGAGCTTCCTGAAGAGTTACTCGGCCTACGCCGGCGTGCAGGATGCCCTGGTGCAGTGGTGGTACGGCCACAACGCGGTGGCCTTCTTCCTCACCACGCCCTACCTGGGCCTGATGTACTACTTCCTGCCCAAAGCTGCCGGCCGGCCGGTGTACTCCTATCGCCTGAGCATCATCCATTTCTGGTCACTGATTTTCATTTACATCTGGGCCGGGCCGCACCACTTGCTCTACACTGCCCTGCCCGATTGGGCCCAAAGCCTCGGCGTGGCCTTCTCCGTGATGCTGATTGCGCCGAGCTGGGGCGGCATGATAAACGGACTGCTCACCCTGCGCGGCGCCTGGGACAAGGTGCGCGAGGAGCCCGTGCTCAAGTTCATGGTGGTGGCCATCACAGCCTACGGCATGGCCACTTTTGAAGGCCCCATGCTCTCGCTGAAGAACGTGAATGCCATTGCGCACTTCACCGACTGGATTGTGGCGCACGTGCACGTGGGCGCCCTAGGCTGGAATGGCTTCCTCACCTTCGCTGTGCTTTACTGGCTTTGGCCGCGCCTCTACCGCACCGAGCTTTATTCGAAAAAACTGGCCACTACCCACTTCTGGCTGGGCACGCTGGGCATCCTGTTCTACGCCATTCCGATGTACTGGGCCGGTTTCACGCAGGGCCTGATGTGGAAGCAGTTCAACGCCGAGGGCATGCTCCAATACCCCAATTTCCTGGAGACGGTGCTGCAGCTCGTGCCCATGTACTACATGCGCGGCATTGGCGGACTACTCTACGTGAGTGGTGTATTCCTGCTGATGTTCAACCTCTACCAGACTGCGAAGGCGGGCTCGCTGCTGGTGAATGAAAAGGCCCAAGCCCCCGCGCTGCTTCCTGAGGCGCAGGATGCGCACGCCCACGGCGGCCACTGGCACCGCTGGCTGGAGCGCCGGCCCTTCCAGCTGGCGGTGGGCGCCACGGTGGCCATTCTAATTGGGGGCGCGGTGGAGATGATTCCGACTTTCCTGGTGAAGTCGAACGTGCCCACCATTACTTCCGTCAAGCCCTACCGGCCGCTGGAGTTGCAGGGCCGCGACCTCTACATCCGCGAGGGCTGCTCGAATTGCCACACCCAGATGGTGCGCCCCTTCCGCTCCGAAACCGAGCGCTACGGCGAGTACTCCAAAGCCGGCGAGTACGTGTACGACCGTCCCTTCCTGTGGGGCAGCAAGCGCACCGGGCCCGATTTGCAGCGCGTGGGAGCCAAATACCCGCACTCCTGGCACTACAACCACATGATGGACCCGACCAGCATGTCGCCCGGCTCCATCATGCCGCCCTACCCCTGGCTGTTCGAGCAGGACATCGACTACCGCATCCTGCCTTCGAAAATCAAGGTGCTGCGCAACCTGGGCACACCCTACCCCGCCGGCTTCGACCAGGTGGCCGTGGACGATGCCCGGCAGCAAGCCAAAGGCATTGTGGCCGAGCTAAAAAAGGAGGAAATTGAGGTAATGTCCGACAAGGAAATTGTAGCTCTCATTGCCTACCTGCAGCGCCTGGGCACCGACATCAAGGTGAAACCAGAGCAGGCCGCCACGGCCGCAGCGCAGTAGCGTGGACGCGGCGAGTCCGTGCCCAGATGACTGTCAACCACCAACCACGCGAACTCACAAAGTCCACGCTACTTACCATGGAAAAGAATGTCCTGCAATCCATTGACGGCGTCGCGATTTACCCCGTCATCTCCTTCGCCATCTTCTTTCTCTTCTTCCTGGGCCTGGCGGTGTACGTGCTGGTCGCCAACCGCCACCACATTAACACCATGAGCCAGTTGCCGCTGCTCGACGACAAAGCCACTATCAAATCCACCCTCAACCACGACATATTATGCTAACTCTCCGCTCCTTCTCGCTGACTTTTCTGGGCCTGCTCACCGGCTTCGCGGCCGCTGCCCAATCTGCTGCTTCCGGCCCCACGCCCACTACCGTTCTGAGCTGGGTGGTATGGTGGCTGGCCGGCGTGGTGCTGCTTATGGCCATCATCACTGGCGCTTCGGTGACGTCAGCGGCCCAGCACCGCTACTTGGCGCAGCAGGCCGAGCCGGTCACGCCCGCCGCAGCTCCCGAACCGGTTTTCAGCTCCGCCGCACCTGTTGAAGCTACCCCTAAAAAAATCGCCACTCAGGAAGCCGTTTACGCATGAGACTTGCCCGCCAAGCGCTGTACACGGCCGGCGCGACACTGCTAGCCGCCCACCCGGCGCTGGCCCAGACTGCCGAGGCCAGCGCCCCCACCGCCGACCCGAAACTGCCGCTGCTGTGGTTTCTACTGAGCACGCTGCTGCTTGTGATGCTAGTTTTC
Organism: Hymenobacter negativus; assembly: GCF_017571495.1. GTDB lineage: Bacteria > Bacteroidota > Bacteroidia > Cytophagales > Hymenobacteraceae > Hymenobacter > Hymenobacter negativus. The sequence goes on from NZ_JAGETZ010000010.1 coordinate 178,348, forward strand.
TGGGTGTTTTTTGTGGCCCTGATTGCCTGGATGCGGCCGCAGCTGCGCCAGCTCTACGACCTGCCCACGGTGCACAACACCTGGAGCGGCCGCGTGCTGGGCCTGCTGGTGGGCGATGCCCGCCTGGTGCAAGGCGAGGTGCGCGACGAGCTACTGGACCACGACTACGACGGCATCCACGAATTCGACAATGACCTGCCGCCTTGGTGGAAATACGGCTTCGTGCTCACCGCCATATTCGCCGTGTGCTACGTGAGCTACTACCACGTGGCCAAAACCGGCCAGTTGCAAGGGGCCGAATACGCTACGGAAATGCAGCAAGCCGCCCTACTCATCGCCGCCACCCCCGACGACCCCAACAAGCTCACCACCTACACTGTGCTGAATACGCCAGCCGAGCTAAGCAGCGGCAAAAGCCTCTTCACCACCAACTGCGCCCCCTGCCACGGAGCCAGCGCCGAGGGCAAAGTCGGCCCCAACCTCACCGATGAATACTGGCTGCACGGCGGCGAAGTCAACCACGTCTACAAAACCATCAAGTTCGGCGTGAATGGCAAGGGCATGGTGGCCTGGAAAGGCAAGCTCTCGGGCAAGCAGATTCTGCAGGTGGCCTCCTATGTGCTAAGCCTGCAAGGCACAAAGCCGGCCAATGCCAAGCCACCGCAAGGCGAGAAGGAAGCCCCAGCCAAGACGCTGGCCAGCCGGTAGCAAACGGGCTCAGCCACCGGAAACCTCACCCCCGGCCCCTCTCCCCAGGAGAGGGGAGCCTGACGACTTTTCTACACTCCACTTTCAACCAATATCCGCGCCGCCGTGGCTCCCCTCTCCTAGGGAGAGGGGCCGGGGGTGAGGTTCCCCCGCTCGCGCCATTCCACAATGCCTACCATGTCCGCCACCCAATTCAAACCCGATGATTCTTACCGCGACTCTATCGCCACGATAGACGCGGCTGGCGCGCGGGTGTGGCTCTACCCCAAAAAGCCTGCCGGCCGATTGTACAACCGTCGCAAGTGGCTCAGCTACGGGTTTTTGGCGCTGTTGTTTGCCGGGCCATGGCTGCGGATTAACGGGCTGCCGATGCTGCTGCTCAACCTGCCGGCGCGGAAGTTCATCGTCTTTGGGCAGATTTTCTGGCCCCATGATTTCTTCATTCTGCTGCTGGCCACGCTCACGTTTCTGGTGTTCATCATCGTGTTCACGGTGGTGTATGGACGGGCGTTTTGTGGCTGGGTGTGCCCGCAGACCATCTTTTTGGAGATGGTGTTCCGGCGCATCGAGTACTGGCTGGAAGGCGACGCGCCCCAGCAAAAGGCCCTCGACCGTCGCAAGCTGGATTGGGACAAGTTCTGGCGCAAAACCACCAAGCACGCGCTGTTCCTACTCATCTCGTTTCTGATTGCCAACACCTTTCTGGCCTACATCATCGGCTCGGAGGAGTTGGGGAAGCTGGTGACGGACACGCCCGCAGCCCACTTGGGCGGGCTGGCGGCACTCACGGTGTTCACGGGTGTTTTTTACGCCGTGTTTGCCCGGTTTCGGGAGCAGGTATGCACCATTGTGTGCCCCTACGGCCGCTTGCAGGGTGTTTTGCTGGATAAGGACAGCCTGGTGGTGGCCTACGATTACCAGCGCGGCGAGCCCCGCGAGAAGCTGCGTAAGAACCAAGCGCGCACCGCCGGCGACTGCATCGACTGCCAGCAGTGCGTGCAGGTGTGCCCCACCGGCATCGACATCCGCAACGGCGCCACCCAACTTGAGTGCATCAACTGCACCGCCTGCATTGATGCCTGCAACAACATCATGGCCCTCATCAACAAGCCCGAAGGCCTGATTCGTCCGGCCACGGTCAACAGCATCGCCACCGGCACGAAGTTTCGCCTCACCGGCCGCGTGAAGGCGCTTTCGGGGGTATTGGCCGCGCTGCTGCTGGTACTCACCGGCCTGCTGGTGTCGCGCTCCAATGTAGAAGCCACGGTGCTGCGCACCCCCGGCCAGCTTTTCCAGAAAACCAGCCACGGCACCATCACCAACCTCTACAACATCTCGGTCATCAACAAAACCAACCGGCCCTACCCTATCAACCTCCGCGTGCTAGAGCCGGCCCAGGGCCGCATTTCGCTGGTGGGCAGCACCGGCCTCACGCTGCCCGCCCAGGGCATTACGGAGGGCGTGTTTTTTGCCGAGCTGCCCCGCCTGGCCCTGCACCGCACCAACCAGAAAATTCGCATCGGCCTGTTCAGCAACGGGCAGTTGGTGGCCGAAACCACCACCAAGTTCCTTGGACCGGTGCAGTAATGCCCGGTCCAAAAACAGACCGTCATGCCGGGCGCAGCCGAGGCATCTCGCGTGCTGTAACTAATCAATACCGAGTCAAACGGCGCGAGCGAGATGCCTCGGCTGCGCCCGGCATGACGTTTTGAAATATTCCCCAATGACTCCCTCTTCCCCCACCCGCACTACCTGGCCCTATGCCATCATTACCGTGTTCGTGCTTTTCGCCGGCTACATCGGCTACATGGTGCAGCAGGCCATGCGCACGACCGTCGACCTGGTGAGCACCGACTATTACCAGCAGGAGCTGGCCTACGGGCAGCGCATGAAAAGTGTGGCCCGCACCGCCGCCCTGCCCGCGCCAGTGGAGCTGACTCAGGATGCCGCCGGGCAGGTGGAGCTGCAGCTACCCGCTGCCCTGGCCGGCCAAGCCGTACAGGGTCAGTTCCACTTTTTTCGGCCTTCGGATAAGGAGCTGGATTTCTTGCTGCCCTTGCAGCTGAGTGCCGACTTACAGCAACGCCTCAGCACCGCTGCCATGCGGCCCGGCTATTGGCGCGTACGGCTCGATTTCACGGCTGGCGAGCAAGCCTATTTCGTCGAAAAAGAACTGCTTATCAAGTAAAACTATGTTCTGGGCTGGCTTTCTGTTTGGGTTGTTGGGTAGCTTCCACTGCGTGGGCATGTGCGGGGCCCTGGCGCTGGCACTGCCCGGCCAGGCCAGCGGCCGCCTACTCTACCAGCTGGGCCGCGTGAGCACCTACGCCACCCTCGGCGCCGGCGCGGGGCTGCTGGGGCAAGGGCTGCGGCTGGCCGGGGTGCAGCAAAGCCTGTCCATGACGTCGGGCGTGCTGATACTGGTGCTGGTGGCCGTGCCGGAGCGCTACAGCAGCCGGCTGGCCGCCACTCTTGGCCTGAGTCGGCCCCTGGCCTGGGTGAAAACCACGCTGGCCGGCCTGTTTCAGCAGCCCTCGAACCGGGCCATGTACGCCACGGGCCTGCTCAACGGCCTGCTGCCCTGCGGCTTGGTGTACCTAGCGCTGGCTGGGGCGCTGAGTGCACCAGGCGTGGCGGGCGCGGCGGCCTACATGACCTGCTTCGGCCTGGGTACCCTACCCCTGATGCTGGGCCTGAGCCTGAGCGGGCGACTGGTGCCGCTGGCCTGGCGCACCCGGATGCGGCAGGCAGTGCCCTACACGGCGGCGCTGCTGGCGGTGCTGTTCATTGTCCGCGGGCTCGGGCTGGGCATTCCCTACCTGAGCCCGCAGCTAAGTGCAACAGCTGTTCCTGCAAAGCGTCCGCCTCTCACCGTTCATTACTGCCATTAAATCAGCCTAATACCAATCTCTCTTTCGCAACTTCCCTTGTTCATGAAAACCATCCTCGTTCCCCTCGACCACACCGCCGCCGAAGCAACCCTGGCCTATGCCAACAAGCTGGCCGTGCGCTGGCCGGCCGAAATCGTGGTGCTCTACTGCCACCCCGATGCCGAAGCGTCGGCGGCCGTGTTGATGTTCGAGGAGCAGCGCCTCAGCAGCCTGGTGGAACGCCTGCGCTACCAGCAGCTCACCCGCCACGACGGGCGCCGCATTCGCTACCGCTACCGGGTGCTAGCCGGCTGCCTGCACGACCACGTGCAGACCGAAGCCCTGACCTGCGCCGCCGACCTGCTGGTGATGGGCCTGGAGCACATCGACTGCGACCGGCAGGAAGCCCCTGGCAACCATGCCGCCGCCATCACCGAGCGCGTGAGCTGCCCGGTGCTAGTGGTGCCACCCGGGCGCCGCAGCCTGCCCACGCGCCTGGCCTTTTGTGCCAATTTCACTACGCTGGGGCTGAATATCCTGCCCCGCCTGGCAGCCCTGGAAGCGGCTTTTCCGGCCCCGCTGGATTTGGTGCAGTTCTACGCGCCCACTGAGCGGCCCCGTCGGCGGCAACTGCTGCAAGGGCTGCGCCGCGCCTCATCGCACCTTGGTTGGACCACCACAGCTTCGCACCTGCTCGAAGACGACGCGCCGCTGGAAGGCATCGGCGAGTTCTGCGCCCGGGTGCAGGCTCAGTTGCTGGTCATTGCGCCCGGCAGCACGGCCGAATTGCTGCGCTACTTCGATGGCTGCTACCGGGCCACCAGTGCTTACCACACCCGCATTCCGCTGCTGGTGGTGCGGTCGGCCGCCCCCGCTCCCACCACGTCCTGCTGCGACCGCTGCGCTGAGCGTCTGAGCCGCGAAGCCCAAACCAGCCAGTTGCCAGCTGCTTACCGCGCCGCGTTGCCAGCATAGCGCGGGCCACTTTTTTGCCTGATTTCTCACTGCAATTGCTTTACGGACATGACTAGCTCAACTTTCTTACCCATTGCCCCAGCGCGCGCGGTGGTCGAACACTGGATGCGTCAGTTCCAGGACTGGCTGTGCCACCGGCTGGAGGCGGCCGACGGCAGCGGCGTGCGCTTCAGCCGCGACGACTGGCACCACGAGGGCGGCGGAGGCGGCTCCACCCGCGTCATTCAGCAGGGTGATGTGTTGGAGAAGGGCGGCGTCGCCTTCTCAGCCGTGTGGGGCGAGATGAGCGAGGCCGCCGCCCGCCAGCTGCTCATGCCCGACCGGCGCTACTTTGCTACCGGCGTGAGCGTGGTGCAGCACCCGCGCAGCCCCCGCGTCCCCATTTCCCACATGAACGTGCGCTATTTCGAGGCCGGCAATGGCGAGGCCTGGTTCGGCGGCGGGCTCGACTTGACGCCCATTTATGTGGATGTGGTGCAGGCCCGGCAGTTTCATGAGCAGCTGCACGAGGTGTGCCAGCGCCACGACGGGAGCTACTACCAGCGCTTCAAGCAGTGGGCCGACGACTACTTCTACCTGCCCCACCGCCGCGAGACGCGGGGTGTGGGGGGCCTGTTTTTCGACCGCCTCACCGTGGGCAAGGACGGCCTGTTTGAGGAGCTGTTTGCCTTCGTGCAGGACGTGGGCGAGCTCTACGGCCGCAGCTACAGCGCCATTATGCATCAGAATGCCGACCTGCCCTACACCGAGCGCGAAAAGCACTGGCAGCTGGTGCGGCGCGGCCGCTACGCCGAGTTCAACCTGGCCATCGACCGGGGCACCCGCTTCGGCCTCGAAACCGGCGGCCGCACCGAATCCATCCTCATGAGCCTGCCGCCCCAGGCCGAGTGGCACTACAACCTGGAGCCCACCCCCGACTCGCCGGAAGCAGCGTCGCAGCAGTGGCTCCGGCAGGGCGTGGACTGGCTGAAACCGGAGCCGGTGATGGCATAGCCAAGCAGGCCTAGTATTTGGCAGCTATTGGGGAAAGGCCGATTATTGTTCTTGGAGTAGCGGGTACTGCCAGAGTCTATTTTGGAAGCTGTACTAGCGAAGTATGCTTTGTGGGAGCATTCGTTCACTCAGAGTATTCCATGCAGGCTAAGATTTGGGGAATATGTGACAATTGGGCTGCTCTTACGTATTTAGCGCTAAGCCGTAGCGCTTGGCGTACTGCCGGGCCCGGCAACCATCTATTCCCTTTCTCATGAAGACTCTTGTGTTGTTTTACTCCACCTATGGCCACGTATGGAAACTGGCCGAAGCCATTGCCGAAGGCGCCCGTGAAGTAACTGGTAACGAAGTAGTGGTGAAGCGCGTGCCCGAAACACTATCGCAGGACGTTCTGGATAAAACCGGCGCGACCGGGGCCCAGCAGGCTTTCGCCCACGTGCCCGTTGCCACACCCGGCGAGCTGGTCGAGTACGATGCCATCATCTTCGGCACGCCCACTCGTTACGGCAACCTCTGCGGGCAAATGCAGGCGTTTATGGACAGCACCGGTAGCCTGTGGGCGACGGGGGCACTGGTAGGCAAAGTCGGCGGCGTGTTCGTGAGCACGGCCACCCAGCACGGCGGCCAGGAAACCACCATTCGCAGCTTCCACACCGAGCTTCTGCACCACGGCTTCGTTATTGTGGGCCTGCCCTACGCCTGGCAGGGCCAGATGGGCCACGGCGAAGTAACCGGCGGCACGCCCTACGGCGCCAGCACCGTGGCCGGTGGCCAGGGCGAGCGCCAGCCCAGTGAAAACGAACTGGAAGGCGCCCGCTTCCAGGGTCGGCATACGGCTGAGATTGCCAGCAAACTGGCTGCGAAATAACCCGAAATCTAGCGGCGTTTTCTGTCAGGCAAAACAAAGCCCATCCGTGACCCGGATGGGCTTTGTTTTGCCTGAAAATAGTGCATAGTGGCGGTTTTTAAGGAATCAGCTGGTCGGTGCGCAGCTGGGCAAACAGGTCGAAAAACGACTCGTCGCTACGCTGGTACACGTGGAAGCCGGCTCGGCGGCTCTTCGACATATCAGTCATTACCTCAATCGGACGGCCCAAATCCAGGTCGGTGTGCCAGGGCGAGGCCAGGCGGTCGAGGTCGGGCTCAGCCAAATGATGACGGGTGGCGATGTCGCGCCAAAGCGGGGCTTTGTCGGCCAGCTCAGTTTCCAGCGGATGTACCGTGCCATCGAAGCCCGCGGCCTCAACACCAAACCAGGCAGCCAGGCGCGGCCACAGCCAGCTCCAGCGGAAGTAGTCGCCGTTGGTGATGTTGAAGGCTTCGTTGCGAGCGGTTTCGGCGGTGGCGGCCCAGGCCAGCTGCTTGGCAATCACGCGCGCATCGGTTACGTCGGAAAGGCCTTCCCATTGCGCCTGCGAGCCGGGCCAGCGAAAAGGCCGCCCCGTTTCCTTGCAGATGCTGGCGTACACGGCCAGCGTAGTGCCCATGTTCATGAGGTTGCCCACGGCCTTGCCGATGATGGTGTGCGGGCGATGAATGCTCCAGGTGAAGCCATCCCGAGCCGCGGCAGCATACACCTCATCCTCCTGGGCGTAGTAAAAATTCTCCAGGTCGAGGCGGGGCTGCTCTTCGCGCAGTGGGGTGGGTGGCAGCGCATTGCCTTGCGCATACGAGTCGAAAGGCCCCAGGTAATGCTTGAGGCCCGTGACCAGTGCCACGTGCTGCACCGAGTGCCTGGGGGCCAGCGCAGCCAGCAGGTTGCGCACCATGGCGCCGTTGACGCGGATGTTCTCGGCCTCGGTGTCGTTGCGCAGCCAGCTCGTGAGAAAGACGTGCGTGGGGTTGATATCGGCCAGAGCCGTTGCCAGGCTGGCGGGGTCCAGCAGGTCGGCGGCTACCGGGCGCAGGCCCACGATATCCGTTTGGGGGCGGCGGGCCAGGCCGTAGGCAGTCCAGCCCGTAGCCAGCAGCTCGCGGGCCAGGTTGCTGCCCACAATGCCGCTGGCGCCCACTACAAGTGCGATTTTATCCATTGGTGTAAGTCGTAAAAAATGAATGGTCAGAAGCAGAACCTGCCCCGTTTACCAGCCCGAATACGGACTGGCAGCGCTCTCGGCAAAATTACCGGCTCATTCAAACGCCCCCCTTGTACGGCTGGCCGAATTACTTGTATGCCGCGAACTGCTCCCGGCAGGCAGATGGCGGCTGCCCGACTGCCTGCTTAAACCAACGCGAGCAATGGGCCGCGTCGTAAAACGTAAGCCGCTAGGGCCGGGCTGTGCGCCTACCACCAAAGCAGGGGGTTGCGGTTGGCTGATTCTGTTAAATAAAAAAGAACCTTATCTGGCGGCAGGTGGCTCTTTTTACCGTTCTGCTGCTGGCAAAATGACCATCCTCGGGCCGGAAAGGGCCGTATGACGAGTTGCCAGGTGGACCGCGTGTGCGAGGCCGCCGCCCGCCCTTGTTCCCCATTGCAGTTGTCCCGTATGGCTTCGGATGCACCCATTGCCGCCAGCGAAATCCGCTTCCGGTCCTTGTTTGAAAACACCCCGGAAATCATTCTTTACCAAAATGAAGCAGGTACCATCCTCGATGCAAACCCTGCTTTTCTGGCCTTGGTCGAGCTGCCCAAAGAGCTGGTGATTGGGCGCGAATACAACGAGTTTTTGCCCCCCGAAGTCCGGCCCATGTTCAGCGACAAGCTCCGCGAAGCCTGCTCGGGCCGAACCGTGCGCTTCGACATGGCCACCTCGCAGGGAGCCAGCGAGACGCGGCACTGGGATGTGGTGAAGCTGCCGCTCTGGGAAGAGGCCCGGGTGGTGGGGGTGCACATGATTGCCCGGGACATTACCGAGAAAACGAAAAACCAGCAGGAAATCTTCACTCAAAACCAGGACCTGCAGCAGTTTACCTACATTGTCTCGCACAACCTGCGCTCGCCGCTGGCCAACGCCCTGGGCCTGGTTGAGCTGCTGCGCACCGAGGCGCCGGACTCGCCCTACTTTGCCCCGACCCACGCCCACCTACAGCAGAACCTGCAGCAGCTCGACCAGGTGCTGCGCGACATGAACACCATTCTCACCATCCGCGACCAGCAGCACCTCGGGGCCGCCGAGGCTGTGCCCCTGGCCGAGGCCGTGCAGCAGGTGGTGCACGGTCTGGCCGACGTGCTGACGCAGGCCGGTGGCACGGTGCAGGTAGCTATTCCGGCCACCGCGCGGGTGCGCGCCAACCGCGCCTACCTGCACAGCATTTTCCTCAACCTGCTCACCAACGCCATCAAGTACCGCGCCACCGAGCGCCCCCTGCGCGTGGAAATCACAGCCGAGCCCGAAGGCGAAAGGGGCCAGTGCATCAGTGTGGCCGACAATGGCTCGGGCTTCGACCAGGAGCGGGCCGGGGCCGACGTGTTTCGCCTTTACAAGCGGTTCCATCCCAACCACCCGGGCCGCGGGCTGGGGCTATACTTGGTCAAAACCCATGTGGAGAGCATGGGCGGGCACATTAGTGTGCAAAGTCGGGTCGATGAAGGCACGCGCTTTTCCATTTTCCTGCCCTAATCCTTTACGCTTTTTCCCCGCCGGCTATGCACACGCTGCTCATCGACGACGACCCCACCATTGTCTTTTTTACCGAACGCCTTTTTGAGCGCGCTGGCCTGGTCGAGGCCCTTACCTGCTTTCAAGCGCCGGCCGAGGCAATTGACTTTCTGGAGCGGCAAGTGCAGGCTGGTACGCCGCCAAAGGTCATCCTGCTGGATTTGAACATGCCGCTGATGAGCGGCTGGGACGTGTTGGAAGCATGCAAGCCCCTGGAAGCTGCTCTGCTGGGGCGGTGCTCGGTTTACATCCTCACGTCTTCGCTGGCTCCTTTCGACGTAACCCGGGCGCAACAATACCCCTTGGTCGAACGCCTGCTGCACAAGCCCCTCGACCAGGCCGACCTGCAAATCATCCAGGCCCGGGCCGCCCAGCACGGCAACGGGAAAGAAGCCACGTCGTGATAAGAACGTTACGCTGAGTTGGGCAAGCCCAGTTGATAATCACTCCGCCGCTGGGCCAGATGCGGCTGTTGCCAGCAATTAGCCCCGGCCTCACTATTTCCCTAAAACTATGCCCCTGCATCCGGAACTAGACAAAAAGCTGAGCAAGACCTTTGAGCCTAAAACCAGCATCGATGATGTGTTCAAAGGCTACGACATCACCTTTGTAACCAATGAGCACGGCGAGCCCGTGACCCTGTTTTTCGGCAAGCGCCGCCCCGATGGCCTCATTGCCGGCGAGCGCTACACCCGCACCATCAAGCGCCAGCCCGGCAGCCTGGAAGTAAAATCCAGCCACTGGGACAACCGGGGCAAAATCATGCGCTAATCGGTAGCCCAGAAAAAGAGACGTCATGCCCCGGCTACCCTTGGCATGACGTTCTTTTCTGATTTTTAGGCTCCTACGCCACGAGGGCAGCAATGGGCTCGATGGTGCGCAAGCGTTGCTCATCAGCCAGATAGCGGTGCAGGCCGCTCTCGACGGTGGGCAGCAGCAGCCCCTGCTGGCTGCTGAGCGCGCTGTAGTGGGGCCGCGTGGCAGCCCAGCCGAAGGCGGCTAACGGCCTTGGCACCACACAGGCCGCATCGAGGCCGGCAGTGCCAACCGCTAGGCGGGCGAGCTCAGCCCAAGTGTAGGTGCCCTGGTTGGTGAGATGCCAAATTCCCCGTTCAGCATCCAGCAGCAAATCCAGGGCGGTATTGACGAGGTCGGGGACGTAGGTGGGTGTGATGGCCACGTTGTCGGCGGCCGCGAAGGGCTGGCCGCTACGGGCAGCCGCCAAGGCATGATGGACGAAATTATGCGAGTCCCAGGCGCTGAAAAAGGCGCTGGTGCGCACCACCAGCGCCCTGGGGTGCCGCGTCAGCACCGCCTGCTCGGCCAGCAGCTTGCTGTGGCCATACACGTTGAGCGGGTGGGCCCGGTCGCTTTCGAGGTAGGCGCGGGCCTGGCCGCCGTCGAAAACCAGGTCGGAAGAAAAAGTGAGAAATGGGATATCCTGCGCAGCACAGGCTTGGGCCAGGAGCGCAGGGCCGGTGGCGTTTTCGCGGTAGCAGCGGGCGGCGTCGGTTTCGGCGTCATCGACCCGCACATAGCCGGCGGTGTTTATCACAGCCCAAGGCTGATAGCGGCGCAGGGCCTGGGCAATGGCCGCTTCATCCGTGATGTCGAGCTCGGCCCGGCTTAGGCATACAGCTTCCAAGCCCCGCAACTGGCAAAGGGTTTGAAAAGCTTGGCCCAGCGTGCCGTTTTTACCCGTGATGAGCAAGGGCGGTGCGGCAGGCAGCTGGGCCGGTTCGGAGGTGGAGTGCGTATTTTTCATGCAAGCTGCTTAGGTGGGAAATAGGAAAAGCGCATGTCGCGCTGCCACCAGCCGGGCCCCTGCAGCACAGGGTGCGCGTGGTGGCCGTGCCGGGCCAGGTTTTGCACCATTCGGAACAGGGCCGTGGGCCGGGGCTGCCCGGCGCGCACGTCAAACACGCCGCTCTCGTAGGAAACCCCGTCGCGGGTGAGCAGACTGTCCCAGTCGAAAGCTCCCAGTAGCGCCCACACCGTCAGGGCACGCACGTCCATGCCGCCGGCGCGAAGCCGGTTCGTGACGGCCCAGGCCTGGTTTAGCCAGCGCATCTGCTCTTCGCGGGTGCAGCCCAGGTGCGATTCCGTTACGGCCAACGGGCGGCGGTAGCGCGTCCAGGCTTCGCGCAGCACGCCTTCGAGGCCCAGGGTGGCCACGCCGGCCACACGCAGGGCTTCCACATCCACGTAGGCGGGGCGGCGGCTGGTGGCGGGCACGGCACCCAGGCCGGGGTAGTGCGTCAGCCGCTCGTCCAGATACCGCTCGCTTGTTGCGTAGTGGTTGATGCCCAGTATGTCGGGTGGGCAGGGGTCAAAGCGAAACTCGGCCAGTTCATTTGCGCTGAGGCCGTTGGTGCGCAGGTAGTTCCACAGCGGATGCTGTGCGGTTACGGCACCACTCAGCAAATCGAAGCTGAGCCAGCGGCGGTGGTTTTCGAACTCAGCCTGCCGGGCCAGCGCCGGCGTGCTGTGGGCCTGGCCCAAGTCCTCGGTTTGCACGAGCTGGGCGGCGGGGTTTACGCGCCGAATGGCCTGCATGGCCAGTTTGGTGGCCCGTACCTGGTTGTAGAGCAGGCGCACAAAGGTGGCGTCATCGGTACCATGCGGATACCACAGGCCATAAAGGCCGCTGAAGCGGGCAGTGGTGAGGGGCTCGTTTACGGGGGTATAGTAGCGTACCCAAGGGTAGCGCGCGGCTACCATGCCGGCGTAGCGGGCCAGGCTTTCAGCAAAGCCAGGGTCGGCCAGGGAAGTGTAGCGGGGGCCGCTGCCGTGGTGCACCAAGCCCACAATGGGCTCTATTTTGAGGGCTTGCAGTCGGGCCAGGCGCTCATCGGACCACTGCCAGTCGGGTTGGTCGAGGCTTTCGGGGGCCACGTGCTCCCAGAGCACCGGGTAGCGCAGGGTGCGCAGGCCCATCTCAGCAAAGCGGTCCAGGTCATCCAGTCGATGGCGGTGGCCGTTGCGCGTGAGCTGGTCCGAATAGTCATCGCCTACCCGCCGGCAGGTGCACTCCACTCCGCCCCAGATTTCTACGTTTGTTGGGCGTTCCATTGCGATATGGGTTTGGGGCGCTAGGTGTTCAGCACCTCGCCGCCGTTGGGGTGAATGGCCTGACCGGTGATGTAGGAGGCATCTTCCGAGGCCAGAAACACGTAAGCGGGCGCTACTTCGGAAGGCTGGCCGGGGCGCTTCATGGTGGTGTCTTTGCCAAAGCTGGCCACTTTTTCGGGTGGGAAGCTGGCTGGAATGAGCGGCGTCCAGATGGGGCCGGGCGCTACCGTATTGGCCCGGATTTTCTTTTCCGCCAGCTGCTGCGCAATGGAGCGGATGTAGGCCGTGATGGCCCCTTTGGTGGCAGTGTAGTCGACAAGCTGCTGGTTGCCCCGGTAGGCATTGATAGAAGACGTAGCAATGATGGAGTCGCCTTCGCTCAGGTGTGGCAGGGCGACTTTTACCACCCGCACCATGGCAAAAAAGTTGACCTGAAACGTGTCCTCAAACTGTTCATTGGACAGCTCGGCCACGTCGGTGCTGACGAACTGCTCAGCGGCATTGCTCACCACAATATTGAGCTTGCCCAGCTCCTGCACCGTCTGGCTCACAATGCTTTCGCAAAAGCCCAGCTCGCGCAGGTCGCCGGCCAGGGTCAGGCAGCGGCGGCCTTCGGCTTCCACCAGCTGGCGGGTAGAGTAGGCGTCTTCCTCTTCCTCGGGCTTGTAGGTGAAGGCCACATCGGCGCCTTCGCGGGCAAAGTGCACGGCCACGGCCCGCCCAATGCCAGAGTCGCCGCCCGTGATGAGGGCCACTTTGTCTTGCAATTTGCCGCTGCCTCGGTAATTGGGTCGGATGTATTCCGGCTGCGGCGTCATTTCGGTTTCGAGGCCGGGCTGCTGGTCTTGGTGCTGCGGCGGCAGAGATGTCGGTTTGGTTTCCATAGGCGAAGAATGAAGGAGTGTGATTTACTGGTAGATAAAACGAGGAACGGAAGGAATAACGGAGCTGAAATTCCAGCGGAACTACGGCGGGCAAGCCGCTTATCGAACGACTTTTTGAGCCTGCCCTGCCTGTTTATACGGTTGGAACTTACCCGTCAGCAGGGTGATTTATACGGATTTTGCAAATGGTATGATGCAGGCTTCTACGTAGTTGACTGGGTCTTTACACTGAATTTGGCTATCCGGCCGCCGGGGTAGTGCAGCGGCAGGCTGGTGGCCGGTATTCGTTACTCAATGGGGTTTCTACCGTATTTGCTTTGGTCAGGCCTCTTATGTACTGGCACCCAACATGACGCAGCACCACCCCCAAAGCCACCACCGGGACATCGTTGTTATTGGTGCTTCCGCCGGGGGCGTCACGGCCCTGCTCGACTTGGTAGCCGCCCTGCCGCACGATTTTCCGGCTCCTATTCTCATCGTGCAGCACGTGGCGGCCTATGCCCAGAGCTTTCTCCCCCAGCTGCTCAGCCGGGTATCGCCGCTCAAAGCCCGGCATGCGCAGGATGGCGACTCCATTGAGCCCGGTACCATTTACATCGCCCCACCCGACCATCACCTGCTCATGGAAGGCGACACCCTGCTCGTGACGCGGGGCCCCAAGGAAAACCGGTTCCGGCCGTCCATTGACGCGCTGTTTCGCTCGGCGGCCTATACGTACGGGCCCCGCGTGATTGGTGTGGTGCTAACCGGCTACCTCGACGACGGCACTTCGGGGCTGTGGTCGGTGCAGCGAATGGGCGGCGTGACGGTGGTGCAGGACCCGCACGATGCCGAAGCCCCCGCCATGCCTGCCAACGCGCTGGAGTTCGTGAAAGCCGACCACGTAGTGCCGCTGGCCGAAATGAGTACCCTGCTCACGCGCCTGACCCTGGAGCCAGCTCCGGCCAAGCCCCACGTCACCAAAAGCGAGCTGGACCTGCTGCAAATTGAGCTGACCATTGCCAAGCACGACAATGCGTTCGAAATGGGCATCATCAAAAAAGGCGAGCTGACGCCCTTCACCTGCCCCGATTGCCACGGTGCCCTCACCCAGCTGGTAGAAGGCAAAATGCTGCGGTACCGCTGCCACACCGGCCACGCCTACACCGTCAACGCCCTGCTCTCGGAAGTCACCCAATCGGTGGAAAGCATGCTTTACCAGAGCATGCGCGGGTTGGAAGAAACCAAGATGCTGCTAAACAACCTCGCCGATTATTTTACCAAGAACCAGGAGCCGAAAGTAGCCGACCTGTTTTCCCGCAAAGCCGAGCAGACCGGCAAGCAGGCCCGCGTGGTGCACGATTCCATCATGAAACACGAGGCCATGAGCAGCGACCTGCAATTCCAAAAGAAAAAGCTGCCGTAGGCACGGTTTACCCCTCAACAGGTTCTTTTTCTGTTGCCACCGAATGCCGTGGCTGATTGCGGGCCTCGTCTTCGGTGGCAGTCAGGCTCCGCAGCAGCCGACGCACATCGGCCACAGTGCTTAGGGAAAAGCGGGCCAGCGAGCGGGTGCCGCGCCCCACCTTCACGGTGTAAGCCGTGGGCGGAAGCGCGCCGAAGGTATCTTCGTCGGTGCGGTCGTCGCCCAGCGCCAGGATGAATTCGGGCGGTTCTGGCGTAAGCCAACGGGTGGCGGCGGTACCCTTGTGCAGGCCGGCATTCTTGATTTCGAGCACCTTGTTGCCTTCCAGCACCTGCAGGTCGGTATTGGAAGTCATGAAGGTAAGGTGGCTCATGAGGTCGCGGGCACGCACGTTGCCCAGCTCGGCATCGGCACGGCGGTAGTGCCACACCAGCGAGTAGTCCTTCTCCTCGATGAAGGAGCCCGGCGTGCGGCGCACGTACAGGTCCAGCACCGGCTTGAAGTCCCGCTTCCAGTCGGCCCGCAACCCTTCCTGAAACAGCCGCCACTCCGCGCCGGCCCGCCGCAGCCACACGCCATGCTCGGCAATGAAGTCAAGCGGCAGGTGTCCCAGCCAGGTTTGCAGCGTGCCCCGGTCGCGGCCGCTGATGATGACGACCTGGTTTTGCGGGTCGGCGGCCAGCGCAGCCAGCAGCTCCAGCAGCTCGGCATCGGGCTGAGCGCGCTGGGGGTTGGGGCTGAAGCGCATCAGCGTACCGTCGTAGTCGAGCAGCAGCAGGCGGCGCGGGGCGGCCTGGTAGTCAGCCAGCAGCTGGATTTGGGCGTTGGCATTGAGAGCGTCGGTGGCCAGGGTTTCCTGCTTGATTTTGCTGTAAGCCAAGCGGTTCATAAACAGCTCGGTCCAGGCGAACACATCGTATTGCCGCACCAGTGCCTGCATGGCAACCATGCGGCTGGCCTGCTCCTCGGGCGGCATTTGCAGGGCCTCGTGCAGGGCTTCAGCCAGCTGGCCGGTATCGGTGGGGTTGATGAGGAGGGCATCGGCCAGCTCCTGGGCCGCGCCGGCCCGCTCGCTGAGAATGAGCACCCCGCGCTGGTCGGTTTTGCTGGCAATAAACTCCTTGGCTACGAGGTTCATGCCATCGCGCACGGGCGTGACCAGCGCCACATCGGCCAGCCGGTAAAAAGCCGCCAGCTCTTCAAACGGAAAAGACCGGTAGAAGTAGAGAATCGGGTTCCAGCTAATGGTGCGGTACTGCGCATTGATACGGCCCACCAGCTCGTCAATTTCCATCTTCAGCCCCGCATATTGTGCCACCTGGTCGCGCGAGGGCACCACTATCATGAGCAGGCTGACCTGGCCTACCCATTCGGGATGCCGCTGCAACAGCACCTCAAAGGCCCGCAGGCGCTGGGCAATGCCCTTGGTGTAGTCAAGCCGGTCGATGCTCAGAATCACGCGGGTCTCACCCAGGTATTCGCGGTAGGTGCGCTCGTGGGCCTGCGCCACTTCCGAGGCCGCGGCTTCGGCGTAGCGCTGGTAGTCGATGCCCATCGGAAAGGCATCGACGAGCACCGTGCGGTCGGGCGTCTCCACCTGCCCATTGTGGTTGGGCAAGCCCAGCAGGTGGGCTACCGCACTGAGAAAGTGATGCATATACCCGTACGTGTGGAAGCCGATGAGGTCGGCCCCCAACATGCTGCGCAATAGCTCGGCTCCCCAAGGCAGCACCCGAATCAGCTCGTAGCTCGGAAAGGGGATGTGCAGGAAGAAGCCGATGGTGGCTTCCGGGCGCTCGCGGCGCAGCATTTCGGGCAGCAGTAGCAGCTGGTAGTCGTGCACCCAGATGGTGTCTTCCGGGCCCGCCAGCGCCAGCACGGCTTGGCAAAATTTCTCGTTCACGGCCACATACGCCTCCCAATGGGCCTGCTCGTACAGCGAGAATTCGCTGAAATAGTGAAACGTGGGCCACAGCGTCCCATTGCTGAACCCTTCGTAGAAATCACGGATTTCGGCCTCAGTCAGGAATACCGGGGCCATGCTGTCGGCCTGCAACTGCTCGGTGACGTGCGCCTGCTCGGCGGGGTCGTCCACGAACAAGCCGGGCCAGCCCACCCACACGTTGCCATCGGCCCGGTAGATGGAGCCCAGGCCCGTGGCCAGTCCGCCCTCGCTGGGCTGGAAGCTGAGGCCACTGGCCGTTCGCTGCACCTTGGTGGGCAAGCGGTTAGAAATAATAATGGTTCTGGACATGGATTGATACTGATAGAAAAAATCAGCGAAGCCGTCACCCCAGGAGTGGGGTTTACTCCGGTTTTTCCAGCGGGGCTTTGGTTGAGGCGAAGCCAGGCAAGGTGAAGCGCTGGCCCTTGGCAAGCAGGTGCAGGCGCAGGTCGCGAATAGAGAAGACTTCGCCGGGCTGCACCTGGTAAATGGTGTTGCCGGTGCACTCGTGGCCGTCCAGCAGCACCACAATACCGTTGCCAATTACCTCCAGCTCGGCTCCTTTGGTGACCAGCACGGCCGTGTCTTCTTCCAGGCCCAAGCCAATGCAGCCGGGGTTCGTAGCAATAATCTGGGCCATGCGGACCATGCGCCCACGGGCTATAAAGTGGGTGTCGATGGCCACATCGCGCAGCAGCTGCAGGCCGGTGGTGATGTGGATTTCATCCTTCAGGAAACCGGCGTCGTTGCGGCCCTGGTAAATCATGGGCGTGCTCATGGCCGTGGCGCCCGCGCTGGTGCCCGCTACCACAAACGGCTCGCGCTGGTAGCGCTCGGTCATACGCTCCAGCACCAGCGTGCCGCCGAGTATGGCCGTTAGTCGCAGCTGGTCGCCGCCCGTCAGCATCACGCCATCGGCGCGGTTAAGCATTTCCAGCGCTTCGATGCTGTTGGCTTGTTCCCGGCTTTGAATGTTGAGCACTTCGACGTGCTTGATGCCAAGGTCAGAGAAAACGTTCACGTAATCCTGGGCGGCCTCGTCGGGCTCTTCCGAAGCAGTAGGAATGACGACAATGGTATCCTTCTTGTGCAGTTCGTCGACGAAGCGCTGCAAAATGAACTCGGGCGACTGTTCGTGCGAGGGGCCGTCTTTCTCGCGTTGTTCGTGGCCGCCAATAACCAGCAGTTTGCCTTTAGGTGTGGGGAATGTATTGGGCATGAAAGGAAGGAAAAATGAAGAAAGTCCCGGCGTTAACCGGCCCACACGCCCCAACGGAGCGTGTGTGGAAGTAAGTGGGGCCAAAGCAGCAGGTAGAATACCGCAAAAGGCCCCGCTCACCGCCGCCCTAACTGTAGGCTGGCAGCGATAAGCTAATTGTTTTCTACGGCGCCAAAAAAGGCCCAGAAGTGCTAGAAATACGGATTTTGGCTTTCGGTTAGTGCGTATTCAGGAGGCGGAAGCGGTTTCCCTTCTACTCATCCCGCCACATGGCTACCACCGGCTCGCCATCGCCCACGCGGTAGGCACGACGCATGAGGTTGGTGTTGAACTCCAAAGCAATGTTGCCGTCTTTGTCGATGGCAATCATGCCTTTGTCG
The DNA here is from genome assembly GCF_017571495.1 of Hymenobacter negativus. GTDB lineage: Bacteria > Bacteroidota > Bacteroidia > Cytophagales > Hymenobacteraceae > Hymenobacter > Hymenobacter negativus. The sequence goes on from NZ_JAGETZ010000010.1 coordinate 196,398, forward strand.
CCCTTCAGCTCGTCGTCGCGCAGTTGAAGGGCGGCCTGGCAGGCGGCGGCCACTGGCAGGCCCTGGTATTTGACCAGCGCGTAAACCTCGTGGGCCAGTGCGCCGCGCATGATGACCTCGCCGTCGCCGGTGCAGGACACGGCGCACGAGTCGTTGCTGGCGTAGGTGCCGCCCCCCAGAATGGGGCTGTCGCCCACGCGGCCCTTCAACTGGCCCTCAATGCCGCCGGTGCTAGTGGCCACGGCCAGATTGCCGGCCTGGTCGAGCGCCACGGCACCCACGGTGTCGTGCATGGCTTCAGTACCTTCCTGCTGAACGATTTCCAGCCACTGCTGCTGGGTTTTCTCGGTTAGGAAATAGCTGGGGGGCTTCACCGCCAAGCCTTGTTCGAGGGCTAGCTCCAAGGCGCCCGTTTCGGACAGGCAAACGTGCGGGCTGCGCTGCATCACGGCGCGGGCCAGGCTGATGGGATTTTGCACGTAAGGCACCGCACTCACGGCGCCGGCCTGTAGGTTCCGGCCATCCATGATGGCGGCATCCATCCGGACCTCGCCCTGCTGGGTGAGGCCACTGCCGCGCCCAGCGTTGAAGTGCTCGTTGTCTTCGAGGCTACGCACGACAGCTTCCACGGCATCGAGGGCGGGACCGCCACGGTGCAGGATTTCCCAGCCAGCTTGTAGGGCCTGGGCCAAACCTTCACGCTGGGCAGCTTCTTCTTCCGGGCTCAGTTCGCCGGGTTTCATCGTCACGGCACCGCCGTGAATTACAAGGGCGTAGGTGCTCATACTTATACGTGGCCAATGGGTGTAAACTGCCAGAGCTGCCCGCAGCCGGTGGGCAGGCATTGTAGGCGGTAGTAGCCACGCAGCAGCTGGCCGTTGAAATTTAGGCGGAGCACCCCATGCTTCAGCTCAGTGTTGAGGTCGGTGGTGGCGCCGAGTCGGGCCGGGGCCAGTTGCGTGGTGCCGGTTTCGACGCAGGACAGGGACCCCATCAGGGGCGAGGCCGCCAGCAGCCACAGCAGCACAGGCCGCTTGTTGAGCTGCTTGAGGGGCTGCGTAATGACCCAGTGAGCACAGCCGCCGTGGTCGTCGGCCAGGGAAAGCTCGTGGTAGCCGGGTATTTCAGTGGAGCGACGCACGGCAAACGTGGTCGCGGAGGGCAAGGTCAGCACGGCTGCCTCGGCCAAAGTTGTTTCGGGATTCATAGCTAGGCATGGGAAGAGAGGTCAGGCTTTTTAACGGTGCCCAAGGTTCTGGCAGCGGTGAAAAAAACACGGATTTTAGCGCGTTGACAGCACTTAGTTTTCTCCGTACTTCTACGGAAGCCCCTCTGAGTATTCCATCCAACCAGCTGGTTATTAGCTGGATGCCGCTTCATCATTCTACTTCAGCAGGCTTAAGCCCCTCCATAACCCTCTGTCTGGCAATGGGGTAAATCAGGCATTGCCCTCCGGAACCGCTCATTGTGGGCCGGGCGTGGCATTCCGCTTCAGGATTGAGGTGGGTTGGCAAACCGGGATGAAAACGCCGCCAAAGGCACATAACAACCTGCTACGTATGAAAAAAGAGGAAATTCACTTCGGTGACTGGCACCGCTTGTTCATTGGCAACAACCCCGGCGAATTTCTGCTGGAGGTTGCCATTCGCACCATCGTCATCTACCTGTTTCTGCTACTGCTGATGCGCTTTATGGGCAAGCGCATGAACGCCCAGCTCAACGTGGTGGAGCTATCGGTGATGATAATGCTTGGGGGCATTGTATCGGTGGCCATGCAGCTGCCCGACCGGGGCCTGCTCCACAGCATCATGACCCTGGGCTGCATGCTGGTGCTCTACCGCGGCATCAACTGGCTGGCTTTCAAAAACCAAACCGTCGAGCGTCTTGTGCAGGGCGACTTGGAACAGGTAGTTGCCGATGGCGAGCTGGACCTAAAAGCCATGGCCAATGCCCGGCTCTCCCGCGAACAGCTGTTTGCCCAGTTGCGCAAGGCCAAAATCCAGCACCTTGGCCAGGTGAAGCGCGTGTACATGGAAGCCAACGGCGAGTTCAGCATCTACCAGCAGCAACCGCCTAAGCCCGGCCTCTCGGTGCTGCCTGATAAGGATACGGCCCTGCATTTTGCCGAGCCCGCCGATATGCAGCAGCAAGCCTGCGAGCGCTGCGGCCATACCGAGCCCACCGGCCAGCACCCCGGCAACTGCTCCCGCTGCGACAGTGGCACCTGGACCAAGGCCGTGCAGCTCAAACAGCCCCGCAAAGAAGCCCAGCCCCAACCTGAACCCGCATTGTCATGAAGCCCGAAGACATTCACCTCAGCGACTGGATGCGCATTCTGGTGGGCGAAGTGCCCGGCAGTTTCTACATCGAGGCCGTTTTCCGCATCGTTTTCATTTACCTGCTGCTTGTCGTGTCGATGCGCCTGATGGGCAACCGCATGGGCTCGCCCCTGACCCGCAACGAGATGATTGCCATGGTGTCGTTGGCGGCAGCCAATGGGGTGGCCCTTATGGCCGCCGACCGGGGCCTGCTGCCGGTGGTCGTCATCGCCATTATTGTCGTTGCCTACCAGCGCTTCATTGCCTGGCGAGCCTTCCGCAGCAAGCGCTTCGAAAGTGCCCTGCTCGACGACATGGCCATTTTGGTGGAAGACGGACGTCTGAACCTCGACAAGCTGGAGGAAGTTGTGCTGGCCCGCAATCAGCTATTTGCCCAGCTACGCAAAGAGAGCGTGGGCAACCTGGGCCAAGTGCGCCGCGCCTATCAGGAAGCCAACGGCAACTTCTCCATTCTCACCTTCGATGACGAACAGCTCCGCCCCGGCCTTTCCATTTTACCTGCTGTGGACGAGGCCTTTCGGAACGAGCAGCAAAAGGCTGACGGCCAGTTTGCCTGTGCCAGTTGCGGACACCTGCAGGCCAGCGCGCACCCCCCGGCGGCAGACTGCTCCCGTTGCGAGGCACGGGAGTGGCAGCCCGCAGTGCTGGGGGCATAACCTGACCACTCCCTGGCCCACTGGGCTGAACTTTCAATTGGCTCGCGTTTGAATTACCTGCGTAACGCGTGCCGAATTGGAAATTCGGGGTACAAGGTCGGTTATTTTGGTAATGGCTGCGGCGTGTACGTCGGGCCCTGGCAGCGGGGGCCCTGCGCCGTCCAGGCCAGCGGGTCGATGCAGAGCTGACGCTCAGTCATTGCTTTGTTCCAGGCGTGGTAGACGAGGTATTCGGTTTTGCCATCGGGCCCGAGGACGTGGGAATGGTGACCCGGGCCGCGCACGTGGCCCGATACCGCGTGCAGCACGCGGGCTCCCTTTTCGGCCCCGGCATCGGAATATGGCCCGAGGAGGTTGTCGGCCACGCAGTAGTCGACGCCGTAGCGCTCGGTCAGGAAGTTGGCGCCACTGTAGAAGCAATAGTATTTGCCGTTGTGCCGCCGCATAAACGGACCTTCCAGCGTGTGCCATTGCGTAAAGGTGCGGTTGTCGTAGAGCGGCATGGTGCGGTTGGCTTCGAAGAGCGTCCAGGGGTGGCGGGCGCGCATCACGGTGTGGGGCTGGTTAGCCAGCTGGGTCATGCTCGTGAGCTTGTCCACAGCCAGGCCAGTGCCGGGTAGGTAGCCATTGTCGGTGTCAATAAAATCGCGGGCGTAGAAGAGATACCACTGGCCATCGGTATCGCGGAAGGGGTGGGCGTCGATAGTAAACTTGCTTTGCGGCACGTCCAGCAGGGCTATTTCGGTGTAAGGGCCCTGCGGGGTCTTGCTGGTGGCCACGTGAAGCCGGTGGCCCACGGTGGCCGCAATGGCCCCGCCACCCCGCGAGTAGTACATGTAGAACGTGCCTTCGTGCAGCACCACCTCGGGCGCCCAGAACTGTGCGCCCTCGCTGTCTTTCGGTGGCATGAGGGCCCCACCCGCATCCTTCCAGTCCGCCAGATTGCGCGAGGTGAGCACGCTGAATATCAGGCCATCGGTCGTGCGGTGCTCACCGGTGGTGCCGAAGGCGTAGTAAACGCCGTCATGTTTGAGCACAAATGGGTCGGGGAAGTTGCGGGCCAGCACCGGGTTGATGTAGGTGCGGGCTCCAGCTTGCGCCGGGCCGGCCGGCAGCAGCGTGAGCAGGCCACCAGCAGCTAAATAGCGCAGGAAGTTGCGGCGGGAAACGGCGGGGTTGGGCAGCAGCATCGAGTGATTCATGGGCAAGAGATGGGTGGGATTGAGGGAGATGTCTTGACTGTCATACGCATTGTGCTTGCGGGTAACCCCACCGTCAGGGGAGTGTGGCGAGCTGCTCTGTGGACGCTGCGGCCCCGCGCTTGAAGGCAGCTTTCGTAACACACGAACTCATGAAGTTCACGATACAGCCATTCGTGCAGAACTGGTATCTCCGCTCCGCGGCAGAGATTGAGGCGGCCTGCGAGCGGGATAAATATCATCCCAATACTTTTATCAGCAAGTGCTTACAGCCTACCTTCCAGCTCCTTTCCCACCCGAATTAGCTGGCTGAAGCTCGGTCAAGCTCGTTCATTACGCTGCCTTCGCCATGGCTATCAAACACCTACTACTTGGGGCGCTGTTGCTGTTGTCCCCGCTGGCCCACGGGCAAAAAACCAAGACCAAAACCCAGACGCAACCAGCGGGGCAGGTGTGGTCCATTGAAAAGGCCAATGCTTGGTACCGGGCTCACCCCTGGATGAGCGGGGCCAACTTTATTCCCAGCACAGCCATCAACCAGCTGGAAATGTGGCAGGCCGCCACGTTCGACCCGCAAACCATCGACCAGGAGCTAAGCTGGGCCGAGGGCATCGGCTTCAACACCATGCGGGTGTTTCTTCACAGCATGGCCTGGCAGCAGGACCCGGCTGGCTTCGTGCAACGGGTAGACAACTACCTGAGCATCGCCGACAAGCACCACATCCAGACCATCTTCGTGTTCTTCGACGACTGCTGGAACAAGGGGCCCCAGCCCGGCACGCAGCCCGCACCAAAAACCGGCATTCACAACTCCGGCTGGGTGCAGGACCCCGGCGACCCGGCCTCGCGCGACTCGGCCACCTTCGTAGCGCTTAAGCCTTATGTGCAGGCGGTGCTTACGCGGTTTGGGCACGACAAGCGCATCTTGCTCTGGGACTTGTACAACGAACCGGGCAATAGTGAGAAGCGCCTGACTTCCCTACCGCTGCTGCGCAACGTCTTCGCCTGGGCCCGCGCCGTGAACCCCGAGCAGCCGTTGAGCGTGGGCCTTTGGGCCTGGGACCTGGGGTCCCTGAACACCTACCAAGCCCTGCATTCTGACATCATCACCTATCACTGCTACGACGAAGTGGCCACGCACCTGCGCCTCATTCAGCTGCTCCGCACGCACGGCCGGCCCCTGCTCTGCACCGAGTACATGGCCCGCCCGCGCAACAGCCGCTTTGTTAACACCATGCCGCTGCTGAAACAGGAAAATGTGGGTGCCATCAACTGGGGCCTGGTCGAGGGCAAGACCAATACCAAGTACGCCTGGGAAACTCCGCTGGCCGATGGCAGCGAGCCCAACGAGTGGTTCCACGAGGTGTTCCGCCGTGATGGCAGCCCTTACCGCCGCGATGAAACGGAGCTGATTAAAAAGCTGAGTGGCCGCTAAAGCAGGCATCATTGCTACGACAATCCAGCCATTGAGCTGTCAAGCAAAGCACCTAAGCATGATGTCCTCAGTTAACAGGAAAAAGAGGCCTGGTGGTAGTGCCATGCCCTGCAAACGATTGCTGAATTTCAGAGCAAAATCGGGGTAATCAATGGTGAATAGAAAAATTTGTTGATTTTCTTTCAAAAACCATTGCCCCGTTATTTTACTAATTACGCTAATAGAAGGCGGTTCTGAAGCCGGGGCTGACGCATAAGCTTGCTGATGATGTTATCAGCCTCGCATTATTTGTCAAGCATTTATGGTTTTATGCTATATAGAATCTATTGCTGAGCTAGTTGATATTTGGCTTATTGACAGATTCTGAAATTAACTCGAATCAAGTATCCTTAATAATGACAAAATAGCAACCTCAACCATAAAGCGACGCATTACCACAAACGTTTGCGAGAGATAAAATGGCGGTTAGTTTTACTAAAAACCATTCCCACTCTCTTCCATGAAAAACAACTTACTAAGGGGAGCTGCGCTGGGGGTCATGCTGCCAGCGCTGCTCGGCTTCTCGCCAGAGCAATTGATGGCTAGCCCGGCCCCGACCCTGCTGCCCACCGCTGGCGCCCACCCAGCAGCCCCAATAACCGGCCGCGTGCTCGATGAAAAAGGAGAAGGCCTACCCGGCGTGACAGTCCTCGTTAAGGGCACCGGCAACGGCACTTCCACCAACACCGCCGGGGAGTTTACGCTGGATGTACCGACGGGCGCCACGCTGGTGTTCTCATCGGTGGGCTACGTGGCACAGGAGGTGGCTTTCACCGGCGGCCCCGTGACCGTGACGTTGCGCCAGGACGTGCAGCAGCTCGGCGAGGCGGTGGTGGTGGGCTACCTCACCCAAAACAGACAGGATGTGACCGGCTCAGTGGCGACGGTGAGCGCCCAGGACGTGCGCCGGGCGCCGGTGGCCAGCGTGGGCGAGGCCATTCAGGGGCGCCTGCCGGGCGTGCAGGTGACCAACTCCGGGCAGCCGGGCCAGGCGCCCAATATCAACATTCGGGGGCTGGGCACCATTGCCAGCGGCAGCGGCCCGCTCTACGTCATCGACGGGCTGTGGGTGCAGAACCAGGGGGGCCAGCGCGACTTCAATCCGGCCGACGTGGAGTCGGTGCAGGTGCTGAAGGATGCCGCCTCGCTGGCGCCCTACGGCGCATCGGGAGCCAACGGCGTTATTATCATTACGACGAAGAAAGGGAAGGCGGGCACCACGGCCATCAACTTCAGCGCCAATGGCGGGGTGCAAAACCTGGTCCGGCGCCTCGATTTGATGAATGCGGCGCAGTGGGCGGCCGTTAACAATCAGGCGTACGACAATGCCGGCATTGCGCGGCAGCCCTACGCCGCCAACCTCCCGGCCGGCATCGATACCGATTGGCAGAAGGAATTCTTCAAGCAAGGCTCGATTCAGGACTATAACCTGGGCTTTTCGGGCGGTGGGCCTAACTCGACATTCAACGTATCGGGCGGCTATTTCAACCAGAAGGGCACGGTGCAGGGTCCCACGTTTGAGCGCTACAGCTTCCGGGTGAACACGAGCTTCAACCGCGGGCGCTTCCGCTTCGGCGAAAATGCCATGCTCTCGCGCACCAACCAAAACCGGCTGAACGTCATTCCCAGCTACGGCTCGCCCTTCTACAACGTGGTGCAGATGCTGCCCGTGAACCCCGTATACGACCCCACGGTGCCGGGCGGCTTTGGCATCGGCAATGGCAACGCCAGCACCTTCGGGCTGAACCCCATCGCGTCGCAGGACCTGCTGAATGATACAGGCACTTCGAACCGCTTGCAAGGCAACGTGTATGGCGAGGTGTCGATTTTCGACTTCCTACGCTACCGCCTCAACCTGGCCACCGAATTCCACGCCTTCCACGACCAGCAGCGCCGGAAATACGGCATCTGGCGCCAGAACGACATCACCCAACTGTCCAACTTTGGCGAAGACCAGGGCAACGAGCTGTTCGGCATGGCCGAAAACACCCTCACCTTCGACAAGAGCTTTGGCAACCACAACGTGACCGTGGTGGGCGGCTACAGCCAGCAGCGCTTCCGCCAGGAGTTTACGCGGGCCGTGAACTTTGGCTACGGCACCGGGCCCACCTACTACTGGGCGCTGGATGCCGGCAGCCAGACGCCGCAGGCCATCGGCTCGTCATACGAGTGGGCCAAGCAGTCATTTTTTGCGCAGGCCACCTACGACTACAACCAGCGCTACCTACTTACGGCCGCTTTCCGCCGTGATGGTTCCTCCCGCTTCGAGCCGGCCCACCGCTGGGGTAATTTCGGGGCAGCTTCGGTGGGCTGGCGGATATCGAAGGAAGCTTTCTTTGAGGGCATCACCAGCGTTTCCAATCTCAAGCTGCGGGCTTCGTACGGCCGCCTGGGCAACGACTTACTAGCGGGCGCTTACGGGGGTTCCTACCTAACACAGGGCTTCATCAACACCAACTCCAACTACGTGCTGGGTGGGGGCGTTCAGAACGGCGCCATTCAGACGGCTTATGCCAGCACGGGCATTCAATGGGAAGACCGCCGCACAACCAACGTGGGCTTCGACGCTGGCTTTATATCGGACCGCCTGACGCTGTCGGCCGACTACTACGTGTCGCAGACCTATCATGCCCTCGTTAATCCCAATCTGCCCCTCACCTTCGGCAACGCCGGTGGTAACCCGTTTCGCAACCTGGGCAAGCTGGAAAACAAAGGTTTTGAGTTCCTGCTGGGCTACAACGACGACCGCCATCCCTTCCGCTACGGCGCCACGGCCAACCTCACCACCATCAAAAACACGGTGCTGGACCTGGGCACCGCTGGCGGCGAAAGCAGCGGCGCGGCCAACTTCTTTAACGGCGGCCCGCGCGATATTACCCGCACCGAAGTGGGCTACGAGGTGGGCTCGTTCTACCTCTACCAATTCGACGGCATTTACCAGACCGGCGATGCCAACATTCCGGCCGGCCTGGCCCCGGGCGACGTGCGCTATAAGGACCTGGACAACAACGGCATCATCAATGACAAGGACCGGGCCCACGTGGGACGGGTGTTCCCCAAGCTGCAATATGGCCTGAACCTGAACCTGGGCTACAGCGGCTTCGACCTGACGGCCTTCTTCCAGGGCGTGCAGGGCAACGATGTAATGAACCTCTCGAAGTTCTTAACCGATAACACCGCCGACAACAGCAACTACCGCGCGGACTTCAGCCCCTGGACGCCCAATAATCCCTCCACAACCACGCCGCGGGCCATTAAATCGGGCGGCCCGCAGAATGGCGACGCGGCCGGCAACAACGCCCGCTTCAACTCGACGCGCTGGCTGGAAAGCGGCTCGTACCTGCGCCTGAAAAACCTACAACTGGGCTATACCGTGCCCAAAACTGCCCTCGAAGCCACCAAGTACCTGGCTTCGCTGCGCATTGTGGCCACCGCCCAAAACCTGTTTACGGTGACCGACTACAGCGGCTACGACCCCGAAACCGTAGGCAGCGGCGCCTTCAACACCTTGGGTAATAACCTGGCTCGTGGCGTCGATGAGGGCTCCTACCCCAACCTGCGCTCGTTCACGCTGGGCATTCAGGCGGGCTTCTAGGCCCTTTCCTTCCAACTTTAATTCGCTTTTGCTATGAAAGTTACGTTTCTGACAAGGTTGGGGCTGGCCGGCGCATTGCTGCTGGGCGCTACCGCCTGCGAGAAAGACCTGCTCGACCAAACCAACCCCAACCTGCCCACCACGGAATCGGCGTGGAAAACCAGCGACGATGCGGTGAGGGCTTCCACCGCCTGCTACGCTGGTCTGCAAGGGCTGGGCATGTACCGGCGCTGGCTCAACTTTGCCTTCGACCTGCGCGACGACATCGGCTTCAGCCAAAGCCCCTGGGGCGAACTGGCCGACTTCACGCACTTCATCCAGGTTAACTACGACTTCGAGGTATCGAACAACATCTGGCGCGACCATTACCGCACCATTTTCCGCTGCAACCAGGTTCTAGACAAAGTGCCCGGCATTCAGGGCATGGATGCCACGCTGCAAAAGCGGGTGCTGGCCGAAGCCCGCTTCCTGCGCGCTCTGTGCTACTACAACCTCGCCTCGCTCTACGGCAACGTACCGCTGGTGCTCGCCACGGCCACTGACCTCAACGTGGTGCCGCCCCAGGGCACCGAAGCCCAGGTGTGGGCCCAGGTCATCAGCGACCTGCAGGCAGCCCAGCCCGACCTGCCGGCGCGCTACACCGGCGCCGATGTGGGCCGGGCCACCCAAGGCGCGGCCATTGCGCTGCTGGGCAAAGCCTACATGCAAAACCACCGCTGGGCCGATGCCCAGGCCCAGTTTGCCAAAATCATTGATGCCCCAACCTACGGCTATGGCCTGACCGCAGCTTACACCGACAACTTCCGCCACACGACGGAAAACAACCAGGAGTCGATTTTCGAGGTGCAGTTTTCGGATATGAACAAGGGCGGCAATGATTCAGGTAACGGCCCCGATGCCACGTCGTCGCAGGGCGGGCAGCGCTCGCAGTTCTGGGGCATCCCCGGCACTGCGGAAATACCGGGCCAGCCCGGCACGGGCTTCCCGGGGGCGGGCTTTGGCGACGGCGAAGTGCGGCCCTGGGTGGTGCGCGAGTTCTTGCAGGAACCCACCGCCGCTGGTCAGCGCGACCCGCGCTTAGCGGCCACTGTGTTCTACAACCGCCGCGACCAGACTCAATTCCCTACCTCCCAGCCCATCGATGCCGACACTGCGGTGTACGGCGTGGGATTCGTGACCCGCTACCGCCGCGACTCACGCAACCTGGGGCGGGTTTACTGGCGCAAGTACCAGACCGACTACTACCGCACCTTCGAGGACTTCGACTCGCCCATCAACCAGCGCGTGATTCGCTACGCCGACATCCTGCTGCTGCAAGCCGAAGCACTGAATGAGCAAAACCAGACCGCCACGGCCGTGCCACTCATCAACCGGGTGCGCCAGCGGGCGGGCCTAGCGCCGCTGAGCACTTCGGGCTTCACGCGGACCACGCTGCATACCCAGCTTATGCACGAGCGCGCCACCGAGCTGGCCGGCGAGGGTGTACGCTGGTTTGACCTGCAGCGTTGGGGACTGCTCGAGAACCAAACCGACGTGAACATGCTCAAAGCCCACGACCCAGACTTCAACAATTTTGTAGTGGGCAAATCCCGCCTGCTACCCCTACTCCAGACCGAAGTTGATTTGAACAAGCTTCAGCAAAACCCTAGCTACTAGCCGCAAAATACTCCCCTGGCGCCTTTCTGCTTAGGAGCCAGGGGAGTTCCTTATTAAGCGGCCCCTAAATCCCCCACTCATGCTATTATCTCGCAGCTCTTTGCTGATTTTCTGGCTCCTGCTCAGCGCCGCCGGCTGTAAAAAAGCCGCCGAGCCAGCCGTAAATCCGCCGGTGACGCCGCCCACCACGGCCATTACCTTCACCAACCCGCTGCTGTCTTCCGGGCCCGACCCGTGGGTGACTCAGAAGGATGGCATTTACTATTACATGCACACCACGGGCCGCAACCTGACCTTGTGGAAAACGGCCAGGATGAGTGAGCTAGGCTCGGCCGTGAGCAAGGTTATCTGGACGCCGCCGGCCACTGGCCCTAACTCGCGCGACATTTGGGCGCCGGAACTCCACTTCCTGGATGGCAAGTGGTATGTGTACTACACGGCCGGTCCCGGCAATTGCTGCGGCGGCCAGCGCCTGTGGGTGCTCGAAAACGCCAATGCCGACCCCACCACCGGCACCTGGACCGACAAAGGCCAGCTCGCTGTGCCCGGCCAGGACTTGTGGGCCATCGATGCCACTATTCTGGAGCAAAACGGTGGGCGCTACCTCGTGTGGTCGGGCCAGGAAGTGGGCTCGGAGCAGCAGAACCTATACATCGCCCGCCTCAGTACGCCCTCTTCCGTCACTGGTCCGCGGGTACGCCTGAGCCAGCCCCAGCTAGCCTGGGAGCTGAATGGGACGCCCAAAGTGAATGAGGGACCGGAAATCCTGCAGCACGGCGGCAAAACATTCCTCATCTACTCCGCCAGCCATTGCAGCACCGACGACTATGCGCTGGGCATGCTCACGGCTAGCAGCACCGCCGACCCCATGGATGCAGCGGCTTGGAGCAAGTCGCCCACGCCGGTATTCGTTAAGAACACGGCTGGCAACGCCTTCGGCCCGGGGCACAACAGCTTTTTCACCTCGAAAGACGGCCAACAGAGCTGGATACTCTACCATGCCAATCCGCTCACCGGTCAGGGTTGCGGCGACCTGCGCAGCCCCCGCATGCAGCCCTTCACCTACCGCGCCGACGGTACGCCTGACTTCGGCTCTCCGGTAGCCGTTGGCACGGCTTTGCCCCGGCCGGGTGGCGAATAGAAAATGTAGCGCTTGCTAAACTGCTCTTCCCAGAATCCCACCCCAAACGCTTCGCCTGTGCTTCGACTCGCCTATAAAATACTCTTGCTCACTTTGGTAGCCAGCCAGCCCGGCCTTTGTCAGCAACCCCAAAAAGCTCGTAAGCCACTGGCGCCGCCAACCGCCAACCCTACCAAGCACCCCGCCGGCCAGGGTACCCGCGTCATCGACCCAGCCGCGCCACCGGCCTTCGTATTGGCTAATCCAGTGCTGCCCGGCGACTTCCCCGACCCATCCGTAACCAAGATTGGCGACACGTACTGGGCGTCGGCCACGTCGTCGAACTGGGGTCCAGTCTTCCCGTTGCTCACTTCCAAAAACCTGACCCAATGGCAGCTGACCGGCTACGTCTTTCCGGACAAGCTGCCCGACTGGGCCGACTACTATTTCTGGGCCCCGGAAGTAACCCAGGAAGGCAACAAAACCTACGTGTTCTACTGTGCGCACAAAAAGGGCGGCAACCTGGCTGTGGGCGTGGCCAGTGCCGACCGCCCCGAGGGCCCCTACCGTGACCACGGCCCGCTCGTGGGTCAGGCCGATGGCTCGATTGACGCCTTCCCGATGCGCGACGAAAATGGCAAGCTTTACCTCATCTGGAAGGAAGACGGCAACAGCGTGAACCAGCCCACGCCCATCTGGGCGCAGCCGCTGAACGACGACCGTACTGCCCTCACCGGCGAAAAAACAGAGCTGTTCCGCAACTCCGTACCGTGGGAGGGCAACCTGGTAGAGGGGGTAAGTGTGGTACGGCACGACGGCTATTTCTACGCTTTTTATGCCGCTAATGGCTGCTGCGGGCACAATTGCACCTACGGTGCCGGCGTGGCCCGGGCCAAAAAGCTGCTCGGTCCCTGGGAAAAAGACCCTGCCAACCCGCTTATCAAATCCAGCACGGCCTGGCGCTGTCCCGGTCACGGCACCGTTACGCAGGGCTTCGACGGGCGCTGGTTTATGTTGCACCATGCCTATTCCGGCAGCAGCTTCGAGAATGTGGGGCGCCAGGGCGTGCTAAGTGAGTTTGTATGGAACACTGCCGGCTGGCCCGAATTCCTGCCCACCGACAGCAAGCCCACCGCCATCAACAAGGCCGCCGCGCAGCCCTTTGCCGACGAGTTTACCAGCCCAACACTGGCCCTGGGCTGGCAGTGGCCGGTAGAAGACAAACCGCAGTTTGCCGTGCGCAGTGGCCAATTGCACCTCACCGCCCACCCCGACAAAGGCGGGGCCGCGCTGGGACGCTCCATCTACACTGCTACTTACACAGCCAGCACCACCCTGCTGGCTGCCAGCACACTACCCGCCGGCAGCACTGCCGGGCTGGCCGCCATCGGCGACCCCAACAACACGCTGGCGCTCACTGTAGGCGGCGGCAAGCTCCAACTCTGGGAGCGGCGCGAAGGCAAGCAGCGCATCCTGGCCGAAACTAACCTGCCGACCAGCGCTGCCAACACCCTGCAGCTACGGGTGCAGGTGAGCGAGGGCAACCAATACCGCTTCGCCTACAGCGCCGACGGGAAATCCTGGACCAACCCGCTGGCCAACAACGGCGCCATCAGCGGCCAGTTTCTGCCGCCCTGGGACCGGGGCGTACGCGTGGGCCTAGTGGCGCAAGGCCCGGGCTCCGTGACGGCCGCGTTCGAGCGGTTCGCCCTGGATAGCCGCCTGTAGGGTGGGTGCTAGCAGCGCCATTCGCCGTCTTCAAGCCAGCAGTCGGTGGCGGTGCTGCCCTCGCGCAGCACCCAGTTGCCGGGGCGGCCCTGCCAGTGCAAGCGGCCATCGGGGCCGGCGCCGTAGGCAATGTCGAGCGAACGCACGTCCAGCACATCTGTGTCGGGCGAAACGTGGTTAACACGCAGGTGCTCCACGTAATCCAGCGTCAGTTTGCCGGCATCGAGGCAGCTGGGGTGCAGGGCCAGGTTATGTGCCGGCGAGGCCATGGCAGCCGAGGGGTACAGCAAGCCATCGAAAGCCTGGCCTAGTTGGCAGGCCTCGGCCACGGCAATGGACAGGCGGTAGTGGTGTTGGTTGTCGTCGGCCACCGTTTTGGTGAAGGTGCTGGTGAGGAAGGCAGCAATGCTGCGCGTTTCGTCCGGCAGTTGGGCCAAAGCGTTGCGCAGAGCCGTTTCGCGGTCCGAGTGCGGGTCGTCGGCGCAGGTATCGGCGCAGCCGAAGCTGAGGATGCGCAGCGGCTGCCGCGTTTGCCAGCGCGTGATAACTATGCCGTCGCCGGGCTGCACGTGGGCCTCGAAAAAGGGCGGGTGCCAGGTGGCACTGCAATAGAACATGGGCACGCCGGCCCGGTTGGCACGCTGGTCGTGACGCACCCGGTCGGCCGGCGGGTACGACACATCGGCGAGGCGCGCCGGCAGGCCCTCGCTCATAATGCCCCGGTAGAGCAACAGCCCAGGGGCAAATTCCAGGCAGCGCAGTGGGTGGCCCTCCAGCAGTTCGCGCACGCGCCCCACCAAGTCATCGATGGTGTGCTGCTGCAAATCAAGGTGCCGGAGCGACGCCAGTTGGCGCTTAACTCGGGCAGCGGTAAGGTCGGAATCGCACGTTTTCATCGCAAATCGGGAAAGCCGTAAGCAGGGGTTTAACTAAAAATGCCCGCTAGCGCGGGCATTTTTATAGCTGATACAATAGAATACCGTGGACAGGAATAAGTATAGCGCAAGCTATTTCTTCAAGGCAATACTGTGTTGAATGAGTGTTAGTTACACTGCTTTCTGGTTGATGTAGTTCTTTGCCAAGTCGTTGAGCTTGGTATCGGTGAGTTGCTCTTCGTCCAAGGTTTGGCGTAGCAGTTCGGCAGCCTGGTCGTGGCCAAGACGCTCGGCGAAGTGGGCGGCAGTGCCGTAGCCCGATATTTCGTAGTGCTCGATGCGCTGGGCGGCCGCAATAAGGGCCGCATCCATCACCTCTTCGGTCGCACGTTCCGACATGGTTTCCTGGCCTTCGGCAATAAGGCCTTTCATGGCCTGGCAGGTGTGACCGTCGAGGTCAAGGTCCAGGGATTCGCCAATTTTTTCGAGGCGCTGAAGTTGTTTTTCTGTTTCGTGCAAATGCTTGGTGAAGCCCGCCCGCAGGCGGCCGTCCTTGGCGCGTTCGGCCATGAGGGGCAAGGCTTCTATGAGTTGGCTTTCGGCGCTGTACAGGTCTTTGAGCTGCATTTCAAACAGGTCGTCGAGGGTTTCGAGTTTGTCAAACATAAGGAGAGTAGAAAGGGTGGAAAATGAGCAGATTGCCAGGATATCCTGGTGCTATCGGCCTCATTTCATACGTCCTTGTTTGCGGCGATGTTAATTGTGCCAATGCCTGTCCTGGTTTACTCAACGCATTTTATAAGACCGATAGATTATTGACTATTAAATATTTGAGCACTTTGCCTCTCGCTTGCCAACCGGGCATACGTAGGAAATACGCAGTAAGCAAATACGCGTTAGTTACTCCCGAATCAGCAGTTTTCGCGCAAGCGGAGCGCAGCTCTCCACGCAAGAGCGATGGGCAGGCGACAGGAAAGGATTTCCAATTCAAAGCAGGGACTAGCGGCAGCAGTGCAGTGTGAATAGGCACGGTTACTTAGATGCATTTACCGTGTTTTTCCTTACGTATTTCCTTGCCAAAATACGTGGTATTCCCGCCGCTTCCCATTCATTGTCAATCGTATAATAGCCAAACATCCTTTCACACATCTCCCCTTACTTATTAAGCATACCATGCACAAATCATCTTTTCGGCTCGCTTTGCTGGGCCTGGCACTTGTTGGCACCCAACTAGCCGCATGCAGCAACAACAAAGGCTCTGATACGGCCGGCGACTCTCCCGCTTCCGGCACCGAAGCCAGCGCTGATACCACCAGCGACATGAGCGGTAGCGGCAGCTCAACGGCTGGCGGCGGTGAGATGAGCGGTGGCGGTGGTTCTACTGATGGGGGCAACGCCAGCAGCACTGCCAGCTCGGCCACCAGCACAGGCGGAGGAGCCACTACGGGCAGCTCTATGGGCGGCACTACCGGCGATACCTCTGGCAGCAGCACCGCTGGCGGCACTACATCCGGCGGCAGCACTGGAGGCACTACGGCGGGCGGCACTACTTCCGGTGGCACTACCGCGGGTGGCAGCACGAGCGGTACCACAGGCCAATAAGAGCTAGTTGATAAACTGTCTTTTTCCCATCCTTTCTCTCTATAACTTATGAAAAAGCACCTTTTAGAGCCGTTGCGGACGGCGGCCTTTTTGCTGGGCTTAGGCCTGGCCACCAGCACTGCCTATGGTCAAACCACTAGCGGTGGCAGTACCTCTGGTAGCACTTCGGGCACGACCAGTGGCCGTTCTTCGGGCACCACCGCCGGCTCAACCAGCGGCAGTACTTCGGGCTCAATGAGCGGCTCCTCCGGTTCGACGGGGTCGACAGCCGGCTCTAAGTCGGGTTCCATGGGCAGTACCTCCGGCTCCACGAGCAGCACTTCAGGCTCGCGGGGCAATTCTACCAGCGGCAGCAGTTCGGGTGGCCGGCGTGGTAAGAGCAGCCATAGCCAGGGCTCAAGCGGCAGCACCTCGGGCAGCACCAGCGGCTCCGGAACCAGTGGCAGCACTTCGGGTAGCACCACTCGCTAGTCGCCTCTTTGGCTTTGGCTAAAGCTTGCTGATTAAGTAATTAAGACCATAGCATTTATAATTAAGCCCCAGTAGGGCGGCACTCATCAAACGGGTGCCGCTCCACTGGGGCTTACTTGTTATGATGGGTCCGCGCTGCCTATTCAGGCCTGATACCCCAACTGCGTCAGGTGCTGCTTGGCAAAGCCACAGGCACTGGTCATGCCCTTGCCACCGATGCCGGTGACGAGGTGAATGCGCGGGTCGGGCGAATATTGAAAGATTTCCCGCGACTTGCTTTGGGTGTAGTAGCCGTTCCAAGTGCGCTGAATACGCCAGTCGGGCAAATCGATGATGCGCCGGGCTTCCCGGAGCATGAGCTGGTTGAGCTGGTCGGCGTTGTTGAAGTCCAGGTTGTCGGCCTGAGCTAAGTCGGCATATTCGTGGGTGTCGCCGATGATGATGGAGCCATCCACGGCCTGCTTGAACAGGATATGAATGCCCCACTCGCGCAAATCAGCAACCATCGGCTCGGCCAGCAGCTCGCCAAACGACGGGCACGACTTAAAAGCCGCGTAGCGCCGCAGGCTCAGGCCCGTGAGCACCGAGCCCGGCAACGCAACCTGAGGCAGCGGGTAGGTGGCCAGCATCTGCAGCTTGCACAGTTGCAAGTCGCTCTGGGCGAATACTTCAGGAAAGAGCAGCTTGCAGTCGCGGCCGCTGCACACCAGCACCTGGGCCGCCGTGTAGACTTGGCCGCGAGCATCGACAACGGTTGCGCCCGTTGCGCCGGCCGTGACTTCGCGCACCGGGGTAGCCGGGCGGTAGTCGAGTTCGTAGCGGGCCACCAAGTAGGCCAGCAACCGGTGAATGAGCTGGTCGGGCTCGGCCGTCACTTCCTGCTCGAACAGGAGGCCGCCCACGCAGTAGCTGGCGCGCACTGCAGGCAGGCGCTGGGTGCACTGCACAGCTGTGAGTACCCGTGACGGGTAGCCAATGGCTTGGTACCGGGCATGCTTTTCCTCCAGCACCTGCATTTCCAGGGCTGTCGAAGCCAGGTAAAGCGAGCCATTTTGCCGGATGGAAATGTCATATTCGGCCTGAATCTGTTGGTAGGTTTCGAGGCCTATGCGGGCGTAGTCGAACCATTCGCCCTCGGCCATTCCCGAGGTAATAATCTGACCAAAGTTGCGCACGGTGGCCTCCATCGGGCGGGCATCCTTTTCGAGCAACAGCACCTTCAGCCCACGTTGCAGGGCAAAATAGGCGTGGAAAGTGCCTAAGGCGCCAGCGCCCACTACTATTAAATCGTACGAGTTGTGCATGGCGGTTGCGCTGGTCTTATATCGTGCTGCAAACCTAGCCAAGTGTTGCCGCCAATGAAACCGCATAGCCGTTATGACTGCGTTACTTCTGAGGGCAACGAAGCCGGAATCCGGCCGTCAGAAATTAATCGGTATGGCGTAACAGGTACACTTTAAATAGGCGCGCAATCTGGGTAGTATCGTTGCGTACTGAGTGGGCAGCCAAACCATCGAAGTACAAGGTGTCGCCGGGAGCCAGGCTTATTTCCTCGTCTTTAAAGCCGTATTGCACCACGCCCTCCAGCACATGCACTAGCTCTAGGGCATTCGTGGAAAGGGGCTTGCGATACGTTTGTGGGCTGAGGTGGACTTCGTTGACACGCAACGTGTAATTGGCCAGGTTTTGCGAGAGCAGGTAGTTATAAAGCAGGCCCTTGGAGTCGTCGCGCTGTTCGGGGCGGCCCTCGCCAGCCCGAACCAGGAGGTAGGGCGTAGCCGGGTCGCCGTTGATATTCTTGACCAGCACCGACACGTCAACCTCCAGTGAGTTGGCAATTTCGACCAGTACAGAGAGCGAGGGCACGGTGCGGAAGTTTTCGATTTTAGATAGCAGGCCTGCCGATAAGCCACTACGTTTAGCCAATTCACGCAGACTCATCTTTTTGGCTTTGCGCAACTCCAGGATGCGGAGGCCGATTAAACTCAACTTATCGTGCTTCATGGGAGCAAGTTCGGCATAAAACCATAACGTAAAAGTGAGGTTGGAGAGAACAGGAAGCGGGTTTTCGCATGATTACCTTTGTTGCATATTAGTCAACAAAACACCGTCGCTTTTATGGGCCCTTTGCAACTCGTGGTATTGGACATGGCCGGTACCACCGTGCGCGACCAGCACGAAGTAGAAGCCTGCTTTGCCCAGGCTGCCGCCGCTACCGGCCTACAGGCCACGGCCAGCCGCATTCTGGCCGCGCAAGGCCAGGCCAAGCGTGCTGTGTTTGAGCAGCTCTGGTTGGAACAGCTGGGCACAGCTGCCCAGGCAGAAGAGTTGACGGCCTGCGTGGACCACTCGTACCAGATATTCCAGGACGTTCTGGAAACCCACTACCGCACCCAGCCGGTGCTGCCCACCCAGGGCTGCCGGGAGTTGCTGGCGTTTCTCAAAAGTCGGGGCATTCGCATTGCCCTCACCACGGGCTTCTACCGGAAGGTGACGGATATTATTCTGCATCGCCTGGGCTGGGACCAGGGCCTCGACGCACAGTACCGGGGCAACGAGCACGCCATTATCGACCTTTCAATTGCCAGCGATGAAGTGGCTGTCGGCCGCCCCGCACCGCTGATGATTAAAAAAGCCATGCAGGTGTTTGGTATCACTGACCCGCAGCAAGTTATCAACGTGGGCGATACACCATCTGACCTTGAATCGGGCCGTCAGGCGGGCTGTCGGTACAGCCTGGGCCTCACCAATGGCACCCACACTCGCGAGCAGCTGGCGGTGTGTCCGAACGATGGCCTGCTGGCCTCGCTGGCTGAGTTGCAGCAGCTACTGGAAAAGGAGCTGGTGTTGACCTAGTGGGGCTCATTGAGTTCGACCTGCTTCGCTCCGCGATGCACAAGGTGCTGGAACCGCTCTTGAGGATTGGCGGGCTGGGTCCGCAGTCGAACCCGGCCAAACCGTACACCAACCGGCACTGCTCCGGGCGTGATGTTATTGGATATCCGTTCCTACTCGGTGCTGCCGGGCTTGGGTACACCAGTTGGCATCAGCCAGGAATTTAGGGTGTTGTGCTCCCCTTCGAGCACGATTTTGTAGAAGGGAGCCGGATAGGCGCTGCGGCTGAATGCCGCCCGTTGACGGGCCAGCGGCATGGTCCCGAGCAGCACGTATTTGTCCACGCCGCCAGTTTTGAAATTATTGGTCGTCGTCGCCCATATTTTCACCTTCTCAGGTTTGCTGGCCAGGGCGGTCCAGCTCAGATGCAGGCTGTCGGGGGTGGCCCACACCTTGGGCTGCATGAGCGATACCGGGCCAATCAGGGGCACACCATCCAGCTCGCGTTGGGTGGCCTGGGGCAGGGGCAGCTGCATAAAGCGAGCCATGGTGGGCAGTACATCCACGATACTGGCCTGCCTGCGCTGGGCGTAGTCATTCATATTTTTGTCGCTCAGCACCAGCCAGGTGGTGCGCTCGCGGGGCGACTGCCCGCCGTGACCGCGGCCCGTACTCGCGTCGCGGCCATGGTCGGTAGTGAGTACCAGCAACCAGTCTTCGGGATGGTGTTGGGCACGGGCCTGGATGGTGGCCCAGATTTTCCCCACCTGCTCGTCTACGTAGCCCACGGCGCGTTGCTGCTGCTCGCTGTCGCCGTAGCGGTGGCCCATGTCGTCGGTATATTCCAGGTAAACCCACGAAAGGTCCGGAGCATCCTGTGCCAGACATTTTGTGGCTTCGGCTACCACTTTTTCGTCGATGTTGTGGGTATAGAGACTGCCTTTGTCGTGCGGAAAAGCCACTGTATCCAACTCATAGCCATCGGCCTTGAAGTCAAATTTCACGTTGCCAGCGGCGGGCAGGCCCTCGCCCACCAGCTTGGTGCGGTTGTCGAGCCAGGTGGAGAAGATGCCGATTTTCTTCTGGGGCTGCTGGGCTTTCAGCAGACGAAAGATATTCTGGTAGGAGTAGTTAGGCGCTTTCACGTCGTTGTCCCACACGTTGTGCTTGTAGCCCCAGGTGCCGGTAATCAGGTCCATGTAGCCGGGGGCTGAGATGGTAGGCGTCTGGGTGTAGGTGCCCAGGTCGCCGCCAACGTGGGCCGGGAGGTAGGCGCCGGCCGCAATAACTTTTTTGATATTCGGCGTATTTGCCTTTTCCAGCACGTCAGCCGGGATGCCATCGGCAATAATGAACACCACCTTGCGGCTGCGCGACTGCGCGTGCGCTGCGCCAAGGCTTAGCAGGCCCAGCAGAAACATAAGTTGAATTTTCATAAATAAAATGGTCATGCCAAGCATTCTGCGCGTTACACCCTCCTACCCTATTTCCGCCCTAGCATAGCCTCTACGGGTTTGCCAGTGGCGGGCGTGGGCGTGTAGGTCTGACCCAGCAGCTGGGCCAGAGTGGCAGCCACCTGATTTTGGTAGAGCTGGCCGGTAGGGAGCTTGCTCAGGACGGGCGTATCGGGGCCGAGGGCAGCCATCCAGATTTGGTCGGCCCCGACTACATCGCGGCCGTGGGTTTGCCACTGGGTTCCTTCTATGCCGCGGCCATGGTCGGTGGTGATGAGCAGCGTGGTTTTGCCGCGGTACTGCGGGTCGCTTTGCAGGTAGGCCCAGAGCTGACGAATGAAGTCGTCGGTGTACTGTGCGGCGTGCAGATAGGCCCCGTACTCGCCGCCGTGGGCCCAGTCGTCGGTATCGCCGAAGCCAATGTAGAGCACGCGGGGCTTGTTTTTCTTCAAATACTCAAACGCGTAGCCGTAGGTGAAAGCGTCGAGCCGCTCCTCGCCAAACGGGCTGGGCGAGGCCACTTCCAACTGGTTAAGCAGTATCTCGCCGGGCGTTAGGTGGGCACCAGTGGCCTGGCGCTGGCCGGCATTGACGGGCAGGCCACTGCGCTTTTCGTTGAGAATGTACGGGTAGGCATCCCAGGAGCCGAAGGCCGCCACCTTGCCCCGGAAAGCGGGCTGCTGATTGAGCACTTCCAGCACCGAGGCATTGGGATTGTCGAGCGGGTCGTTGCTGTGGATGCGGGCGTCGTCGGCAGCCCCGGTCAGGATTTCGTTGTAGCCCGGGTACGAGAAGCGCATGGTGTTGGTCACGTTCACGAGGCTGCCGGCCGGGCGGTTGCCGTAGAGCTGCCCTTGTTTGGCCACGGTATTCCAGAGGAAGGGCATCAGCGTCTGGCGGCGCTGTTTGGGCGTCCCCTGGCCGAAGTCTTTTTGTAAGCGCTTCCGGTCGGTGTAGTACTGCTTGGTCTGGCGAAACAGCGCCGTATCGGCCCCACCAAATACTTCCTGCCAGCGCATCCCATCCAGGGTGATGAGCACCACGTTTTCGGTACGGAGCTTGGGCGTTTGGGCCGGGGCGGTGAGGGCCAGCCCAGTCAGGCAAGCAGTGAGAAAACCAGTGAGTGGACGCATGGAGAAAGCGAGTAAGTAATGCACGGGCTCCCAGTCTTTAGCCGAAGCACAGCAGCAGGGCCGGGAGCCCGTCTTAAAACGTAATTGTATAAGCAGTCCAAAGCCTTTCGGGCGGCATGACTAGTTGCAGGAAATGCTGGCGCTGCACCAATAATCCGCTACTTCAGCACTTCCATCAGGCCATTGATGTCGTCGTTGCCGGCGTACTGCCGCTGCAACGCCGACTGGTAGTTGGCGGTGTTGGCCGTGCGCTCGGAGGTGGGGTACTGGAAGCGCTGCGCAATGCGGCCACCATTGCCGGTACCGGGCCCGGTGGTGAAGGTAGGCACGCCGGTGCGGCGAAAGTTGTAGTAGGCTTCCAGGCCCGAATGGCGGAACAGGGCAAGGTATTTTTGCTGCAAAATCCGGGTCAGGCCAGCCGCGTCGGCCGTGTACTGCACACTGGGCTGGGCATAGTAGGTAGTAAAGCTGACGGGGATGTTGTAGGTGTCGTAGTTCGAAGCTGCGGTGACGTCCGTCGAGCCGGGGCGGTAGAACGAAGCCACGTAGGTACCACTGGCGGGGATGCCATAGAAGCCCATCGAGGCCTGAATACCGGCTGTATACCAGGTTTCGGCGTTGCCGGTGGCCCAGCCCCGGTTGATGCCCTCCGCGATGTTGAAGCACAGCTCAGGGTAGCCAATCTGGATGGTGGGCTCACCAATGAGGGTGGAGAAATAGCGCTTGCGGTTCAGAAACGAATATTTCTGCAGGCCAGCGTTGTTGTACATCACGCCCAGGTCGAGGCCGGCATCGGCTCCGATGAAAGAGGCAAAGCTGGTGGGACTCTGGTTGAGGTTGTCGACGGAGTAGCGGGCGGGCTCGGTGGTGGCAAATACGCGCGGGTCCTGGAGCTGGGTGAGCAAGCCCACGTAGGTAGCCGACATGTTTTTGCGCGAGCCGTCCTGGCCGAAGTTTCGGTTGTTGTTGGGGTAGAAGTTGTTGGTGGTCGCCACGTACACATACTGCATGTTGTCGGCGCCGCTGGTCATGAGCGGATACTTGGTGGGGTTGCTCAGTATGTCGGCAAACTGCCCAGCGATGTTGAGGTCGGCGTCGCCCGTTCTCTTGCTCAGGTTCAGCAGCAGGCGCACGCGCAGTGTATTCACCACACGCTGCCACTTCCGCAGGTCGCCATTGAAGTAAATGTCGCCGGCTACTGTCGTGGTCCCGCCTGCAATGAGGCTGGCCAGGTCGGTATTGGCGCTTTCCAGCCACTTAAAGGACTGCACGAAAATGGCTTTCTGCGGGTCGTAGGCCGGCGTGATGGCTCCCAGTCCCTGCAAGGCCTGCGCCTGCGGAAGGTCGCCCATTTCCAGGCTCATGCGGGTGAAGAGGTAGGCGCGGAAGAAGTTGCCCAGCGCCTCGTAGGGATTCACAGCGGGCGAGCCGGCCTTGGTGGCCTGCTGCTCCATGAGGCCCACGTTTTTGAGGGTGGTGTAGTAGATGGTGCCGCTGCCGAAGTCGTAGCGGTTGTTGCCATAGTAGTCGTAGTTGTTGAGGTAGTACTGGTCCCAGTACTCATAGCTGCCGTTGGGTGCCTCGTAGGCATCGTTGAGGATGCCCGTGAAGAGCAAGGAAGCGGGCAGGCTGTTGGGCTTGTTCTCGTTGATGGTCAGCTCGTCCAGGGTCTTGTTGCAGCCCGTATTGGCCAGGGCGAGGCCCACGAGCAAGCCGCCGGTTTTAAAGATATTTTTCATCCGAATTGGGGCGGTAACGGTTAGAAAGTAGCGTTCAGGTTAAGGCCGTAGCTGCGCACGGTGGGCGATTGCAGGCCCGTGACGGAAATAGCGCCGTTGTACTGGTCCAGGTCCACGTCTTTGAAGCGCTTGTCGCCGTAGAAATAGAGCAGGTTGCGGCCGACGACCGACACTGACAATTTCTGAATGAAGCCCTTGCCAAGTAGTGAGCTGGGCACGTCGTAGCCAATGGTAACTTCCCGCAGCTTGGCAAACGTCTTGCTCATCAGGTTCGATTCCTGCACATTGTAGTACTTGCTCACGTAGTCCTGCACAAACGTGGCCGTGGTGTTGGGGGCAAACTGCAAGGCTTCCGCGTTAAGAATTGCGCCCGTCTGGGAGTCGTAGTTGATGCTGCCGCCGTTGGTGATGACCACGCCTTCGCCCACGTAGGAGCCGCTATAGCCGGTTTTGCCGTAATTCAGCCAGTCCTGGTAGCGGGCCTCACCCAAGGCACCCTCGGCGGTGAGAGCATTGCGGCCGCCGCGCATGGTTTTGTTGAACATGTAGTCGGTAGTGACGCCGCCCACCGCGCCGTCGAACTGAAAGCCTAGGCTCAGCGACTTATAGTGGACCTTGTTGTAGATGCTCCAGTTGTAGTCCGAGTTCAGGTTGCCCAGGTACTGTAGCACCGGGTTGGCGAGGGGCTTGCCAGCCGCGTCGTTGATGATTTGGCCGTTAGCGTTGCGCACGAAAGCCGTTCCGTAGAACTTGTCCGTCCGGTCGCCCTGCTTGTAGAAGGTCTGGTACACCTCCTGGCCGGGCGGCAGCTCGCTGTACACCTGCTTGTAAGTCGACCAGTTCACGAGCACGTCCCAACCGAAGCCGTTGGCGTTTTGCACCGGCGAACCAGTCAGGCTGACCTCATAGCCGGTCCGCGTCGTTTTCAATGCGTTGATGTACTCCGTGGTGTAGCCCGTAGCCGACGACAGTGGGTTAGGCAGTATCGTAGGGCCATCGATGTACTGGAAAGCGGTGGCACTCAGACCCAGCCGGTTTTGCAGGAACTTGACGTCGATGCCCTCTTCGTAGTTGACGCGGGTCGACGTTTTCAGACCGGGCGCGAGCAGGTTGTTGGTCCCGTAGCCGGCCGTCTGGTTGTTGTAAGGCTTGCTGGTTGAGTAGTTGGATTGCAGCGAGTAATCGGGGCCGTTGTAGGGCGATAGGTAGGTATTGCCGTAGCCGAGCGGATTGGTGAAGAGGGAGTTGCCTGCACTGCCACCCAGCGCCGTGATGGAACTGAACGGAGCCGGCCCGATGGTGGGCGACGTGGCATCGGTGCGAATGTTGGCGTAGGAAGCCCGCAGCTTCAGGAAAGAAATGGCGTGGGGCAGGCCAATGTAGTCCGATACCACTGTGGCCAGTGAGGCACTGGGGTAGAAGTAATTGGTGGCCTGCTGAAAGGCTGACGACCGGTCGACGCGCCCCGTAGACGACAGCGTGGCGTAGCGGCCCAAGGCAGCATCAATCGAGTAATAAGCACTCAGCACCCGCATCTGCGAGTTGAAGCTCGTGGACTGCACCGGGTTGAGTGAGTTGCTGAAGGCGTACACCTCCGGCACGTTTAGGTAGTCGGTCGACGTCCAGTTTGAGTTGTAGGTCATGTTGCGCACGTTGGCACCTAGTAGGCCCGAGAAGTTCAGAAACTTGTTTTCGCCCAAGTCATAGCTGAAGTTCAGAAAGCCCTCCGCATTGTTGTCGAACAAGTTGCGGCGGTCTTCGCGGTAGTCGCCCAAGTTACCCTCGCGGCCGTAGGGGTGAGCCGAAAATGGCATCTTCTCGGTGCGGAGCAGGCCGTAGGTGCTGATTTGGGTGCGCAGGGTGGCACTCAGGTGGTTATCAATCTTGAAGTTGCCGGTTAGATAGGCATAGGTGTCGTTTTTGTAGTGGCCGCGCGTCCATTTTTCCACCATCAGCCAAGGGTTGTGGTAGCGCTGATACTCGGCAAACACCGACTGCACGCCCACCTGCCCCGGCTGCCAGATGCCCCGGATGTCGGGTGCATTCACGTCCCAGTCGGCCCCGGTCCACACCGCCGAGCTGTAGATGAGGCTATTAGGACCATAATCCACGTCCGGAAAATTATCGGTAAACTGGCGGTTGAAGTTCACATTGGCTTCCACCCGGAAGCGCGGGGTGGGATTAAAAGCGCCGTAGAGGTTGAAGTTGATAATGTTGAGCCCGTTGTTGGGGATGTAGCTGTTCTGGGTTTGCTGCGACACCGAGAAGCGCGTGGTATAGGTGTCGCCATTGGCGCTGAGCGCAATGTTGTTGTTGGTCTGGAAGCCGGTGCGGAGGAAGTTCTTCAGGTTGTTGGCACCCCGTGCTACGTAGGGCGTCCCCTGGCGCACCCCATTCACAATGGGCGAGTCGTATTGCGGAATCAGTTGGCCCGCGAAGTAGGGTCCCCACACGTCGTAGTCGCCATCTACACCGCCCGGGGCGCCACCTTTGCCATCCACAAACTGATACTGCGTGTTTTCGCCCGCACCGTACGAGTCCTGCAAGCGCGGAAACGCGAGGAAGCCCGATTGGATGACGTTGCTGCTGTTCACTTCCACCGTGAAGCCCTTCTTGTTCCTGTTCCCTTTCTTAGTGGTAATCAGAATGGCCCCGTTCGAGGCGCGGTTGCCGTAGAGCGCCGCTGCCGCTGGCCCTTTCAGCACCGTATAGGTCTCAATATCATCGGGGCTAATGTTCCAAGTATCTGTGTTAATCGGGAAGCCATCGACCACGTAGAGCGACACGCTACCGCCGCGCAGCAGCACGTTGGGTGCCCGCAACAGCTCGGCCGAAGGGCCTACCGAAAGGCCTGCTACCTTGCCCGTGAGGCCCGAAATGGGGTTGGGGTCGCGGGCCTTCACAATGTCCTCGCCGTTTACTTCCTGCACCGCATAGCCAATTTTGCGCGTCTCCTTTTTCACGCCTAGCGCAGTCACCACTACTTCGTCGAGCTGCTTATTATCCGGCAGCAGCGCCACAGTCAGGCTGCTCTGGCTGCCCACGGTCACTTCCTGCGCCACCGTCCCCAAAAAGCTGATGGTCAACACATCACCGGGCTTGGTATTCAGCGTAAAATGGCCGTCCGAATCAGTCGATGTGCCTTGGCTGGTGCCCCTGATAACAATGCTCACGCCTGGCAGCGGCTGCTTTTTATCGTCGGTCACGACGCCGCTGATGGGATTTTGTGCCCGTGCTATTCCGGGGGCCAGCCCAAACAGCAGCACCAACATTAGCACTTGGAATTGCCTGTAAATACTTCTCATGAGTAAGGAGAGATGGGTGAAAATCAGGAAAAGCGCACCAGTTGGTCACGCATGATATTGACCGAAGGGGCTAGCGTTGCTGCTGCAGCAAGTGCCGCAGGGCCAGCTCCTTGAGGTAGCCGAGGCTGCCCACCGGCTGGTTGGTTTCCTTGGCCTGCTCGTCCCACTGCCGCAACTGCAGCATGAGGTGGGCATCCGGGTCTCGCTCGAAGGCCGCTGCTTCGCCCGGGCTCATCACCCCGCCCTGAAAAGCGAGCGTGGCCAGGCTGGCCGGCGACAATTGGCGCAGGTAGCTGGGGTACTTGTGCGTGAGGTAGCGCTTGGCCTGCACGTGGCTTTCCACCAGCCGGGTCACCCGCTCCGAAAAGCCCAGCTCCCGCAGGTAGTCGGCTCCCAGCTTCTCGTGGTTCACCACTCCGTAGCCATCCATCGAGTCGGCCTGTTGGGCGGCGCACAGGTGGCCCAGGTCGTGGAAGAAGGCAGCCAGCACCACCTCGTCGTCGGCCCCAGCCATTTCGGCCAGCACCGCTGCCTGCCACATGTGCTCCAGCTGCGACACGGGCTCACCGATGTAGTCGGCGTGGCCCAAGGTTTGGTACAGGCCGAAAACCTGCGCCACTGCCTGTTTAGGAGTGAGTAACTGTTTGGCAATCATGCCGCAAAAAATGAGGTTGGAAAAAGCCAGGTAAGCCCTTCACGAGCATTTCTGTATCCAAAAAGCGGGTAGGGGGCAGCGCAGTGCTGTAGCCATGCCAGCCCGCAGGCAGCGAAAAACGGCTGGGTGGGAGGAGGCCGTTATTTAAATCAGCATTAATCAGCCGTCTGAGAGGCTCTGCTAACTGCTGGCAAAGTTCTGCGCCAACTGTGTGGCGCGTGTCGCTGATTAATCACCAAATCGTTACCTAATTGTAGCCTGGTTTTTCATATAGGTCAACGACCACAGCTGCTACATTGGCTGCTGACGGCCTTAGCGGCCTTTCCTGGGTGCTATAGAAAACCAGCGCTGCTACCGCCGTTGCTGCCGCTAGTGCCGCCAATGCCAGGAAGGCTCCGCTCCAGCCCTGGTGCTCGGCCAGCCGGCCGGTGAGCCACAGCGCCCCCGTGCCGCCCACATAGCCCACGGCATCGACCAGGCCCGCCGCCGTAGCCGCGCCCTGCCGCCCGCCCGCATCGAGTGCCATGGCCCCGGCCAAAAAAGAGTAGGGACCCAACAAAAGCAGCCCAACGAGCGAAATGAGCACCAGCGGTAGCAGGCCGCCACTGGTTGGCTGGGCCATGAGCACCAGCACGGGCACCAGCCCTAGGCAGGCTGCCAGCAGCAAGGGGCCGCGCTGCCCCCGCAGCCAAGTATCGGAGAGGTAGCCTGCACCTAGAATCGACAGCATCCCAAAGGCCGAATACAGCGCGCTGTACTGCGAGGCCGCGCTTTCGGAGAGGTGTGCGGCTTCCACCAGATAAGTCGGCACCCAGAAGCTAAAGGCTTCTCGTAGCGCAGTGAGGCCAAATGAGAGCACCAGCAACAGCAAAAAGGCCGGGCTGCGGAAATAAGGCCCCAACAGTGCCCCGAGTGAAGCCGGCTGCTTAGCCGCCAGGCCAGCTTCGAACAGGCTGTCCGGGTTGCTGGGTGGTGCCGTTAGGCCCACGCTGGCGGGTGTGCTGGCCAGCGTAAACCAGTTGGCCAGCGCTACCAGGGCCAGGATAGCTGCCGCTACCCCAAACAGCCCCCGCCACCCCATACCCAGCACCAGCAGCTGGCCCAGCAGCAGCTTGGCGGCAATATCACCCACTAAGTAGCTAAGGCTGAGCAGACCCATTATCTTGCCGTAGGAGCGGTATGAAAACCAGTGCGCCGTGATTTTGACCAGGCCCGCCCAGCCCATTGCCTGCACCAGCCGATTGAGCGCCCAGGCCACAAAAAACACCGCCACCCCCTGCCCCAGCCCAAATGCAACCGTGGCGGCCACGGCCCCCACCATGCCGAGCAGGAAGATTTTCTTACCGCCTAGGAAGTCGCCCAGCACCCCGTTTACCACCTTACCAGCGGCATAAAAAAGCACCCCCACCGAGGCAATCTGCCCCATCACTTCCTTATTGAGCCCCTGGCTACCAAACTCGCGGATGAGCAGCGGAGCGGCCACGGCCAGATTCGAGCGGCACAGGTAATAGGCGCTGTAGCCCACAAACAAACCCGCGGCCGTGCGCAGTTGCCAACGTTGCAAAGGGGTATGCAGCAGAAGCTTGGCCATGGTGAGCGAACCGGTAATTAAGAAGGCACCAGCTCGCCAGCATTTTTCAAAATACCGGCTGATTGCTAATGCTTTGGAACCACAAAGTTGGGTTTATGCAAAGCGTCTGCTGTTGTGAGCACGTTGTTTGTCTGTTAACAAATAGCGTGTGTTTGTTGAGTATAAGTAAAGTATTCCTTCGCACGAAAAGCTTCGAATTGCCTTTACTTAGCGGTGATACATGCATCAAGGCTACCCGTTCGGGTATAAGGTCAATGCCATGACGTATATTTATACCCGAACGGGTGCTATAAAGTCATTTGCGTTCTAAATAACCCCGTTCGGGTATACATTATGCTCAACCCTCTGTCTGCATTCGTCAAGCAGCGGCGCAAGCTGCTCCAATTGTCCCAACCGGACCTAGCTGCTAAAGCTGGTGTAGGCCTGCGGTTCGTGCGGGAGTTGGAACAGGGCAAAGCCACGTTGCGGCTGGATAAAGTGAACCTGGTGTTGCGCTTGTTTGGCCATGAGTTGGCTCCTGCTCCACTAGACCGTACTCATCTTATCCAAGAGGCATGAAAAAGGCCGAAGTACACTTGCACGGGCAGCTGGCGGGGCACCTTACTCAGGACGAGCAAGGCTACACCTTCGCCTATTCGCCTCTTTACCTACTCACCAGCGCTCCGGAGCCGGTGAGCCTGACGTTGCCGCTCCGCTCCGCGGCCTACGTAGAGCGGGTGCTGTTTCCTTTTTTTGATGGGCTGATTCCCGAAGGCTGGCTGCTGGAAGTGGCCGAGAAGAACTGGAAGCTCAACGCCCGCGACCGCATGGGCCTGCTGCTGGCCTGCTGCCGCGACTGCATCGGGGCAGTGAGTATTTACCCGCTCGAAACCGCCGACGCATGAACCGCTGCCTTTACTGCTACCAGCCCCTGCCCGCCCCCGACAGCCCCGCGTACCATTCGGCATGCAGTCGCAAACTATTTGGCAGAGCCCTGCCGCCAGCGTTTCCCTACACCGAGGCCGAGATGCTAGCCCTGGCCGAAGCCGTTGTGCGCCAGCACATCACCGTAACGGGCGTGCAGCCCAAGCTTTCGCTGACCGTAGCGCCGGCGGGAGCAGCCGGGCAGTCCGGCCGCTTCACCATTGTCGGGGCGCTCGACGGCGAATACATTCTTAAGCCGCCCACGGCCCGCTACCCGCACCTGCCCGAAGTGGAAGACCTGACCATGCACCTGGCCACGCTGGCCCGCTTGCATACGGTACCCCACGGGCTGCTGCGCCTCGAAGGTGGAGCGCTGGCCTATGTCACGCGCCGCATCGACCGGCAGAAGGGCCGCAAACTGGCCATGGAAGACATGTGCCAACTCACCGAGCGCCTGACGGAAAATAAGTACGACGGCTCCCACGAACAGGTGGCCAAAGTTATTCTGAAGCACTCGGCTAACCCCGGCCTGGACGTAGTCAACTACTACGAGCTGGTGCTTTTCTGCTTTCTGACCGGCAATGCCGACATGCACCTGAAGAATTTCTCGCTGCTCCAAACGCCCGGCCTGGGCTATGGCCTGGCCCCGGCCTATGACCTGGTGGCCACCGCGCTGGTCAACCCCACTGACACAGAGGAATTGGCCCTCACCCTCAACGGCAAGAAGAAGCGGCTGCGGCAGTCAGACTTCCGGCAGGCCGCACAGCGGGCCGGCATTGATGATAAAGTGGTGACCGGTATGCTCACGCGCTTTACCAAGGCAAAACCAGCTTGGCAGGAGTTTATCGACATTAGCTTTTTGCCGGAGAAACTCAAGGAGCAATTTCACACCCTTCTGAACCACCGCCTTGCTCAATTAGACCTGGTTTAATTGCCTACTGTTACTCATGAGGCATCACAGGTGTGCGCTAATGCAAAGAGTTAGCGGGAATGCTACTGGCCTACCCTGGTTCACCGATTTGACCTGTGGCAGGCAGTTATTTACCGCCATCTTTCTGTTTTCTGACCTGAGCATGCTGAGTTATGTAGCCGGCCCACACATACGGGGCGCCAGCTGCAACCTAATGCATCAGAAGAAATTGGCCTTGGCAGCAGGCTTGGGAGGGTGGTTTTTGGGCCGACACTCGCATTGCTGGCGGGCACACGCTAATATTGCTAATCCGGGGTAGCACCACCGGTTTGGAAGCTTCCATCTGCTTGTTTACACAGTCGTAGCTGATGGTAAACAGCGCATCGTAAATTCCCATGCTTGCTATTCAATTCACGCCGTTTCCGGTATTGCACACGCCGCGACTCATCCTGCGGCAGCTCACTCCCGATGATGCCCCCGCAGTGCAGTTCTTTCGCTCCGATGCAGCATTCCTGCGCTATGTGCCCCGCGAGCCGGAACCTTCCATGCAACAGGCCCAAGAGCATATCCAACTGTTGCACGATAATTGGGCGAACAACATATCTATTACATGGGGACTGAGCTGGCCCAACCAGCCGGACCTATTGGGTACCATCTGTTTGTGGAACCTGCAGCCCGAAAATTATCGGGCCGAAATCGGCTATGGGCTGCACCCGGTGCACAGCCGGCAGGGGCTGATGAGTGAGGCAATGGCCGCCGTGGTCCGTTTCGGCCTCGAGACCATGAAGCTGCATAGCATCGAGGCGCATCTGGACCCGGGGAACGACGCCTCTATCCGGCTATTGGAAAAGCACGGCTTTGTTCGCGAAGGCCTGTTTCGCGAAAACATCTACTTCGGGGGCCAATTTCTGGATACGGCCGTGTATACCCGATGGGCTCCGGCCCAGGTTTAATTCTGAGCAAAATTATTTAAAAAATTAATGTATTTATAATTTTGCAAATTAAAAAGACTGCTGGAGTGGCTCTTTAGAGCGATGCTATTGTTGCTGTGGTCAGTTGCGCCGGCGCAACTGACCACAGCAATAACTGGTGCTGAGCGATACGGCGCGGGAATACAGCACGGGCCGCAGCTGAGACCTGCTAGTGTTAATAAGCCGCCTTTCCTTTGCTAATCGAAATGAGCCACGGGCATAACGCCGCCAAATGACCGGCATACATTTGCATCGAAAACCACAGCGTTACTTTAGCTGGCTAAATAACCTTCCTATTCAGGGTAGCTTTTAGGCAAGTTCCGCACCTCGTCGGCACGTGCATTAAAGCCCACACGTTCATACCATCAGAGCTTTTTCAAGCCTTGCTATATGTCCCCCGAAACCCTTCTGAGCGAACAACTCCGCACCCAATTGCAAAGCCTATTGCTTACTAAGCAGCAACTACAGATAGCGCCGGCCGAACGCCCAGCCGCTTCACAGTTATTTTCGCACATCGGTGGTGACCCCTACTTTGAAACCGGCGAAACCTGGCCCACCAACCCCGATACCGCCCAACCCCTGGAACTCATCTTTCAACTGGTGAACCCTGATGGGGCCATGCCCTGGCCATTTGAAGCGCAGGTAGTGCAATTCTACCAGAATTACCACTGGGGCGAACTGCCGTTTGATGATGGTGACCCGCATAACTTCCGCGTAAAAACCTACCCCCGCATTCGGCCCGAGCACTTGATTCAGGTACCCCGGCCCGTCGCGCTGCCGCCCATTGAATTCAGCCATATCCGCACCCAGGCAGCCCCTTCCCTACCCGACGTAGACGAGTTGGAAGACATCTCCCCTGCTTTGAAGGCCCTATGTGAGCAACTGCGCCCCAAAAATTGGCGCAAGGCCTATCAACAAGCCGTAACGGAACTGGCTGGGGAGCCCGACCTGGGTTCCTGGGTGGGCGGCTACGCGAAATGGCTGCAAGGAGCCTATCCCACGGGCACATTCTGGCTGCAATTCGATAGCACCGAGGACTTTGCCTGGGGCGATTCCGGCCTGCTTTATTTCTGTGTGGATGGCCACGACCCCGCCACCATCTCCTTCCAACTACAAAGCTGCTGATGCATAAGCTCCTCCTACTAGGGGTCACTCTGGCACTCACCAGCCTGGCTCCGCCTACCTACAAAACCTATTATAACCAGCGCTTTGGCTACCGCATTGACTACCCGGCCGACCTCCGCCCCCAACCCGAGGCTGGCAACGGCGACGGTCGTCGCTTTGTGTCGGCCGATGGGCAGACCGTGCTCAGCGCCTACGCCGGCTACAACGTTCTGGATGAAGGCCTGGCCGCAGACCGAAGAATAGCCCGGCAGAGCTGGCAGAAGAAGCACGCCACCATCACCCTCGACCAGCTCACGCGCACGGGCTACGTCCTTTCCGGACAGCTGCAGGGCACGATTTTCTACGAGAAAACGGTGCTCAAAAACAACACGCTTACCACCTTCCTGTGGGAGTATCCGGCCACTCGCAAGGCTGCGATGGATGCCGTCATTCAACACACCGTCCAGACGCTGCAGCCCAGTGTGGCAGGCGACGACTAAACTTGGGAAGAGAATTCAGCCACCTATATTTCTACCTTATGAGATTCTTTAAAAGCAATTTAGCACGTAATACCTAAAGCTAACTTACAACCTGTGGCTAAGCGACCAACTGTGCCAACTGTTGCTCCAGGTCCCTAATGATGAGCTGCACACGCTCAACGGCGGGGGGACGGGTTTCGTCGTTGTAGATAACGGCAGTTTGCACGAAGTTCAAGCTGATGCGGGCATCGTCCAGTTGGCTTTCCAGCTTCTTGTACTTGGCCAGCGCGGCGGGCTTGAGCTTGGCCTTAACCGGGGCCTGCTGAGCTTTTTGGTAGGCAGGCAGCAGGTACCCATCAGTCAGGGCTTTGAATACTGCCCCGCCTTCTTTCTTCACCTTGCCGGCTTTCACCTGGGCGCGCACCGAGGAAATCACAAAGTGGATATAGCCTTCGTCGTAGTCTCCCGCCGTCAGACGCCCTTGGATGATGGCCAAGCTGCTGCTTGATACACCGGCTGCAAGCACGGCAGTTTCCCACTCCGAGGCGGCTACCTCGGGCAGGGCAGTGGCTGTGCCGCTGGCCTGAAACAGAAACCGTATCTCGGTCACTTCCCGTCCCTGCTTGATGGCTTCGTAAGTAAAGGGCAAGTCGGTCTGGGCCAGTTCCTCCCGGGCCCGTTCCAATACCCGGGCCCGGAAGTTGTTAAAACGGTCGTACTCCTCACTCAGCCCTAGAATGGCCTTGAGCTCGTCGAGCCGAATCGTCCGCTTACCAAAGGCGGCGTATTCGCGCAGCAGCCAGTAGATGCGGTAGGAGCTGGCACTTTTCAGCTTGAGCAGCTCGGTGAGCTGGGCCTTTGTGAAGTTATCGCGCAGTTCCAGCAGGTAGTCGCGCAACAAGTCGTTGAACTGTGCCTCGATGATGCCTTCCCCCTCGATGTAGGTGGCATACGCCAGCAGGGGAATAACCGTGAAGCTGGGCTTTTTCAGGGGCCGGCCATCCACGCCTAGCTTCTCGATGAGCAAGGTCCGGCTGGTAAAGTCCTTGAGCATCTTGCGCACCTTCTCGTAGATGCTGTTGCTGGACGTAGCGCCCATCACCTCCCGCGCCGACACTTGGCATTTGGCAAATGAAGTATCCTCGCGCTGCACCCGCGCCAACAAAGCCAGAAAGAGCCGGGACTCCGTCGTATTCAGGTCAAAGCGGGCATTAACCAAGGCATTGTGCTGCACCACCAATGGGTGAGCAACCGGAAACAGAGCAGGATTCATGGGTGGGAAGGCAGCAGGTGGCGGAAGGCAGGGAGGTAAAAATACACGTTTTACAGCCATTCGACTACAAGATTCTAAATAAGAAGTCGTGTCACCCCCTTTTTGTAGTCGCATTGCCTGCCTTTCACCCCCTTTTTGTAGTCGTGTCACCCCCTTTTTGTAGTCGTGTCACCCCCTTTTTGTAGTCGTGTCACCCCCTTTTTGTA
Organism: Hymenobacter negativus; assembly: GCF_017571495.1. GTDB lineage: Bacteria > Bacteroidota > Bacteroidia > Cytophagales > Hymenobacteraceae > Hymenobacter > Hymenobacter negativus. The sequence goes on from NZ_JAGETZ010000010.1 coordinate 231,671, forward strand.
GTCGCATGCGCTTGTATTATATTATGAATGAATAAGTTATGGACAGGGTAAACTAGTAAACTTTATAAACAAAGTAAACTACTAGTTATTTTTAGCAGTCTTTTTTTAAGGTTTTTGAAGCTTAAGCGAAAGCATCAGCTATCAAGTAGTTGGATAAGGGGCCGCGTCACCCCCTTTTTGTAGTCGTATGGGCATAAAAACCCTTTCTACTGTCTATAAACAGCCTTTTCGCACATTCTTACTCTAGATATGCGACTACAAAAAGGGGGTGACGCGACTACAAAAAGGGGGTCAATGCTCCAACTATTCACTCAGGCCCGTCAAATCCAACCGGCCACGTCTGTTCTTGGTAGCACAGGCAGCAACTGCACCAAATCATTTGGAATACCTTGTGATGCTTCCCATGCATTGGCCCTTGGACCACCGGCGCAACTGCCCGCTTGTCGAGCTGCTAAACCAATCAAGCCGGGCACCCTGCATGATTACGCAGAGTACCCGGCTTGATTGGTTTAGAGCTAGCCGGGCTAGGGTTGCCCTATGCTGAACTTGCGGCGCAGCACCGTGCCATCGGTTGCTTGTACCGATAGCACGTACAGCCCCGCAGGCCAGCCGGCAACCAATAGCTCCCGCCCGTTTGGTGTCTGCCACACCAATTGGCCAGCCGCGTTGTGCACGCGCACCGTGTAGCTGGCCCATGGGACAGTAATGGTCAGTTTGGTGGCCGCTGGGTTGGGGTAGAGCTGCAGTTTGGCCTCATCGGCGGCGCTGGGCTGTGTGGCCAGCAATAGGCTGCAGCTGGTGGCTGTGGGATTTAGCTCCAGAGGCGCGCCTGGGGGAAGCGTACGGCCCGTAAACGCGGCGTAGCTGCTGGGGTAAAAAGGCGCCCGAAATACAATGTTCTGGGTAGGGGTAGCGCCCTGCGCTACCGGGCCCATCGAGCCCACCGGATTGATGTAGTCCCAAACCAGTGTACCACCGCTGGTTACCTCCAACAGCCGGCCCGCCGGCCCGTTGCATATCAGGAGGTTGCCATTGAGCAGGCGTTGCGCGCCCGAAATATTCTGGGCATACAAGCTGGTGGGCGGTGTGGCGGCGTAGGTGGTGGCCAACGTTGCCGGGCCGTAGGGCAGAGCGGTGGCGTATACGCCAGGGGCGGTTTCGGGAGGCGTCAGTACATCTACCGAGGAGGAGTTGCCGCCCGGCCGGCCCTGCCCGTTGTTAAAGACCTGGATATTGCCAGCAAAAGGCACACCTGCTGGCAGCCACAAGGCGTTGTGCTGGCCAAACAGGCGCTGGGCCATAGTGGTACCCTGGCTGTAAGCGGCGGGGTTGCCCCAGCGGTAGAGCAGGTCGCCGCCATGCCCACGTCCGCCGCCGGTGCTACTTGCCGCCTGGGCCGTCGTAGTGCTATGGTCGATTATCCAAATCTCGTTCATGCCGTGTGAGCTCAGTAGAATCTGGTCAAGCGCGGGATTATAGTCGATGGCGTTCAGGTGCAGCCAGTCGGGCTGGTTGGCCGTGGCGGCATAGTTCACGTTGATGCGCTCGGGACGTTGAGCTACGGGCGCGTAGTTAGCACGGGCAGGGTCGGCTTCCTGCACCAAGTGGTCCCAGGCGTGCCATTCCCACACAATATTGGCCTGATTGGTACCCACGGGTTGCAACTCCACTACTTTCTCGCTCCAGGTGCTGCTGCCAATCAGGTTGGTTGTGCGGCCGGCGGCCAGCGCTTCGGCAGCGGTTTTGGTTTCCCACACCAGCGCCAGCACATTGCCGTTGGGCAGAATGCGGATGTCGTGGTGCTGGCATTCGGTGGCGCTCGATATCCGGTAGCTCCAGGTCACGTTGCCATTCCAGTCAATCTTCTCAATGATGCCGCCCAGGCCACCAGCCGTGAAGGTGGTATTGGGTGGCGCGCCAGGCCGGAGCAGCGTCCCGTCGGTAAGCAAATAAGCCGCCTGGCCGGCCTTGTAGGCACTGTTCCAGCTGTGTACTTGCCGGCCGCACTTGTCCAACAGGTAGGTGCGCGTGTACTGAATGGGAGCCAGCAGCACGTACCCATCATCCGTGGAGCCGGCGGTGTGCAGCTGCACGCCTACCGTTTGCTGGGCCTGGACATTAAGCACCAGTCCGCAACCGAGGGCCGCTAGTAGTAATCGGGAAAGCATTTTTTTCAAGGTGACAGGCAATTAATAGTGGTTAAAAAATAAAAATCAGGTAGTTAGGGGATTTGGAAGCTGTTCAGCAATGCTGCATTCCCTTCATGCTGAGCACCGCGGGGGACATCACCATGTTCGAATTAGTCGAAGCACTATCAGCTGCTCAGTGATGACGAAGTCATTCACAGCGTTCAGGATGACCGACTTATTGCATTTAATGCTCTTTCAGCAGTAGGGCGACATCTTCTTTCATGCGCTCCGCATCCAGGGCCAGGGTGCCGTTGTAAAGGCCGCGCAGGTGGCCGGTGCGGTCCACGAGCAGAATGTGCTCGGTGTGCAGGAAGCGGCCGGTGTCGGCGGCGGGGTTCAGGCTCTGGTCAGCAAAGTACTGGTTGCGGGCCAGCTGGTAGATGGCCGCTTTTGACCCCGTTAGCAGCTGCCAGCGGCGGCCATCGATGTGGCGACTTTCTGCATAGGCGCGCAGCACAGGCACTTGGTCACGCTCCGGCATCACGGAATACGACACGGCCCGCAAGTCGGGCTCCGTGGCAAAATGGTGTAACACCCGTTCCAAGTTGTCGTTCATGCGCGGGCATATTCCCGGGCATTCGGTGAAGAAGAAATTGGCCAGGTATACATGGCCGGCCAGGGTCGCATTGGTGACGGCCTGTCCGTTCTGGTCGGTGAAGCGAAATGGCCCCACCACATGCACCGTGTCGGCTGGCAACTGCCCGGCTGGGTACCATAACGGCGTAAAAGTGGCATCGTGGTAGAATGGCAGCCGCGTGACAATATCCTGCTGTTTTGCAGGTGCAGCGGGAGCTTCAGAAGTAGCCGGCGCATCGGGGCGGCAGGTCGCCAGCAGCAGTACCCCAGCAAGGCAGGATAGAAAATGACGGCAATAGTCAGGCATGGCAGAGTCAGCGTAAGCAATGAGTAAGTACTTGTTCAGCAACAGGCAGCCGAAATTTTTAGGGTGGTGCGACCATGCTCCTGGTTGTCGTCAGCCAGTGGTAAGGGCGGCTTCGGCAGCGCGTTCTTCTGCTATTTGGTGGGGTGCTATAGCAGCCTGTCCGTCGCGCAGTGTTTGGCTCCGATAAAACCGTATTGGCGGCCGTTGCGGGCTTCGTAATTGGCACGCAGGGTGCCGTCGGGCAGCCAGAGTTGCTGTCTTCCTGCTTCCTGGCCGGCGACGTAGCTGCCGCGCCGCTCGGGCTGGCCATTAGCGTACCATTCTGCTACCAGACCCTCGTACTGCCCGGCCCGGAAACTGCGCCGGAAGTGTGGCCGTCCATCGGGCCACCACCCTTCGGCAAGGCCTTCCTCACGGCCCGCAGCGTAGCGGCGCTGCTCCCGGCGCTGCCCGGAACCATACCACTGCTGTGCCAATCCATGCAGGCGACCCTGCCGGTAGGGATGCAAAGCCAGTGTGTCGCCGGTTGGGCTCAATTCGAAGAGGGTGCCCGTGTAAAGTTTACCCTTGTAAGTGAGTGTTTCGGCCGTCAAACGCAGGCCCGGAGCCTGAGTAGGTAGCCGGGTCGGTACGCCGCATCCGGCCAGCAGTAGGGCCGTCAGCCATCCAACTGCCCACCATCTTGGCCACCAGTTGCTACTGCGTAATGGTACCAGGCGTCCCAAAAAATCCATCGCCATTGAGGTAAGGGTCGGCATTGGTGATGTGGTAGTGATAAGTCCCGGCCGGGTAATCGGTGGTGGCGTGGGTATGGCCGTGGTAGGCATCAAGGCCAGCATTCGTCACTGCCACGCCGTTTTCGATGGGGCCATACACCGGGAAGCCATCCAGCAAAAAGCCCAGCAGCGTGTCGCGGCCCTTGAGCGCTGTCAGGTAGGTTGGCTCCACATGGTAGTGGTAGGCACCTGTGGCCTGCGGGTGGCCATTGTACTGGTCAAACGAATTGATTTCGTTGGTCAGCGGTTGGGCGGGGCCGGCGTATTGGTTGAAGAAGGCCACTCCGTTCAACGACACACCAATGCTGCCCAGCGGCGTGGCCGATTTCCGGGTGGCCTCCTGGGGCGTCAACGGAATCCGGTACGTATAGCTCTGTTCTACGATGCGGTTAGGGTTCTGGCGGTAACTGGTGTTGGTGCCATTGTAGGCTTCATAACCAGCCCCCGAATAATAAGGGCTTTTGTGGTCGGGTAGGTTTTTGGTTTTGATAACCACGTAGCCGCCGTCCAGGGTAATGGAGGTCGCACCGTATATCTTCCTGTACACATCGGGCACTCCGGCACCCACCATGGTGGCAGTGGGCGCCGGGGCCACATCGTCGTCTTTGGAGCAGGCCAGCAAACTCAGCAGTGGCACAGTTGGTAGTATCAAAATCAGAAAGAAACGCATAGAGGGTCTTTAAAGGGTGAAGTTGGTTGGGTAGCAACCGTTCTGAACTGTAGAGCAAGGAAAGCCGCTCAGGTTTAATCATTCTGCCCAAATTTGAGGATGTCAGGAAAGCAAAGACTGTTTTCGAAGGGCAAGTAAGAGTGCCTGCTACTGCGCCCTGCGGCGCGCTCTGCCCGGCCTGTAAGAAGCGTGCGCAGGCCGGGTTCCGGAGCCTTGGCGACTGGCAGTAAGCACATATGCTTGTTCTCCCCCCTTCCCCCTCTCCTACTGCCTAAAAGCGCAGAGCAGCCCGTTGGGACTGCTCTTGCAGATGTTCAGAATAAACCATCCTCGGCAGCCGGCTGGGCGCGAGCAAGAGGGGCAACGTAGACCTGCCTAAGCCCGCTTCCAGCAGGCCAAGCTGAAGGAAGCCGAATCAGGCTGAATAAAGCGGTGCCGCTGGCAGGCGAAATACGTCGCGCAGGGCGCGGCGGGCAGCATGATAGCCGCACATGCCGTGTACGCCGCCCCCGGGAGGCGTGGCCGATGAGCAGAGGTATAGTCCTGCCTGGGAGGTGCGGTAAGGTGAAGCCCGTAGCGCGGGCCGGGTAAAAAGCTGGGTGATATCCAGGCGGCCGCCGTTGATATCGCCGCCTACATAATTGGGGTTATGCTGCTCGATTTGGGCAGTGTCGAAGGTGTGACGGCCAATAATTCGCTCGCGGAAACCGGGCGCAAACCGCTCCACCTGCCGCTCAATGGCCTCTGTCATATCAACCCGCGAACCGTTGGGGACGTGGCAATAGGCCCAGGCAGTGTGCCGGCCAGCCGGGGCACGGGTAGCATCGAAGCGGCTGGGCTGGGCCAGTAGCACGAAGGGCCGCGCCGGATGCTGGCCATGGGCCGTGGCTTGCTCGCTGGCCACAATTTCGGCCCCGGTGTTGCCCAGGTGCAGCGTGCCGGCCTCAGCGCATTCCGGCGCGGTGAACGGAATGGGAGCATCGAGCGCCCAGTCAATCTTGAATACGCCCATGCCGTAGCGGTAGCGTTGCAGCTGCCACTGGTAGATGCGGGAAAGGCGATGGCCGGCAATTTGAAGGAGCTGGGCCGGTGTCACGTCCAGCAGGATGGCCCGCGCCGGGGGCAACTGCGCCATTGAATGGATAAAAGAGCCGGTTTCGACGCGCCCGCCCAAGGCTTTGAAGTGCGCTACCAAAGCATCGGCAATCTGCTGCGAGCCACCTTTGGGCAGCGGCCAGCCGCGGCGATGCGCTGTGGCCAGCAGCACCAGGCCGATGGCCGAAGTAGTGAGGTTGCTCAGCGGCTGAATGGCGTGGGCGGCCATTCCGGCAAAAAGGCCTTTGGCTTGTTCGCCTTGGAAGCGTCGGATAAGCGCAGTAGCGGGCAGCAGTGCCGAGAGGCCAAACCGAGCCATTTTCACCGGGTGTGAGGGAAAATGCAGCGGGGCCAGTACGTCGTTGACAATATCCGGCCAATCGGCCACCAGTGGTGCGAGCAGGCGCTGGTAGGCGTCGGCATCCGGCCCCAGGGCGAGGGCGGTAGCGGCCAGCGAGTTCACCACGGTGGCAGCCGTGCCATTGTCGAACGGGTGGGCGGCAGCCACGGGTGGCGTCAGGTATTCGAGGCCGTATTGAGCCAGGGGGAGCGTTTGAAAGAAGGGCGAAGCCACTGCCAGTGGATGGATGGCCGAGCAGATGTCGTGGTGAAAGCCGGGCAGCGTGAGCGCTGCAGTACGCAGGCCGCCGCCCAACTCATTTTTCCCTTCGAGGAGCAGCACCGATAAGCCCGCCTGCTGCAACGTGATGGCAGCCGCCAGTCCGTTGGGGCCCGAACCGACGACAACAGCATCAAAGGTGGAATCACTCATGCAAAATAGAAAAGCCTGCTACGCGTGTAGCAGGCTAAAAAGAACGGATTAGGGACAATTTGGGTGCGGAAAACCCACCTAAAAATTGTTGTGCCCTGTTAACCGTCGGCCATCCTGAGCATGAAAGGTATGCGGAAACAACCGGTGCGGCGGCTAGGACAAGTGCTGGCGCAGCCGCCGGAGCATTGGCCACCACGTGAGGTTACGCCGGTTGGTACTGGCTTCCCGGTGAGTCAGGGGTGATGGGCTGGATTGCACCGCCGCCCGCCGAGCCAGCATCAAGTCCGGCGCCCAGGCCGCCTGGGCCACAAACCGGACGCCGCGATGCGAGGGCAATGAAAATCGGGTGCGCAGATAGGAAAGCAGACGTCTCATAGCGGTTGGGCTTGGTTAGGGTGCTTGTTAAGGCAAGACGCAGATGCTGCCGCAAAGGCTGCTATTGACACAGGGATTCCACTTGAATTGTAAGTGAAGACCACATGCAGCCCTTAGTTTGAGCCGCCTTATTACTTCCATGATGATAGCCAGACCAACTCATTTGGCTCGATTTAAACAAACGTTTGTTAGTTTAGTAGTAAACCTAGCTTCTGTGCTTGCAACTGGCATTCCCACCCACTTTTAGCCCCTTGCCTAATGCTCTTCAACTCTGAAATCGAACAGCTGCCGCTGCCTAAGCTACGCGCCCTCCAAAATGCCCGCCTTAAAGAGCAAGTGGCTTATGTGTACGACCGGGTGCCGTTCTACAAGCAGAAGTTTGATGCCTTGGGCGTACATCCCAGCACATTTCGGGGCTTGGAAGAGTTGAGCAAGCTGGGATTCACCAAGAAAACGGACTTTCGCGATAACTACCCTTTTGGCCTGTTTGCCGTGCCTGAGCACGAAGTAGCGCGGCTGCATTGCTCCAGTGGCACTACGGGCAAGGCCACGGTGGTGGGCTATACAGCCGGCGACCTCGACATTTTTGCCGAAGTAGTGGCCCGCTCGCTGGCCGCGGCGGGCTGCCGGCCCGGCATGAAAATGCAGAACGCTTATGGCTACGGCCTGTTCACGGGCGGCCTGGGCATTCACTACGGAGCTGAGAAGCTCGGCCTCACGGTCATCCCCGTATCGGGGGGCAGCACCGACCGGCAACTGCAGCTCTTGCAAGATTTTCGGCCCGAAATCATCTGTGCCACGCCTTCTTACGCGCAGGTGCTGGCCGAGGAAATCAAGCGGCGCGGCATCAGTCCAGATGCCATCAACCTGCAGTATGCCGTGCTGGGAGCCGAGCCTTGGACCGACGCCATCCGGCAGCAGGTGGAGAGCGGCCTGCGGGTGCAAGCCACCAACATCTACGGCCTGAGCGAGATAATGGGCCCCGGGGTGTCGCAGGAAGATGTGAACGAGCGCGGTACCGGCAGCTACGTCTGGGAAGACCATTTCTATCCCGAAATAGTGGATAAGCAGACCGGGGAGCCAGTGGCCGAAGGTGAACTGGGTGTGCTAGTATTCAGTACGCTAACCAAGAAAGCCATGCCCATTCTGCGGTATTGGACCAACGACATCACTAACCTTTACTACGACCAGTCGCGGAGCCGGACGCACGTAAAAATGGGCCCTATTCGTGGCCGGGCCGACGACATGCTCATCATCCGCGGAGTGAATTTCTTTCATACTCAGGTCGAGGATATTCTCAGCAGCCTGCCGCAGGTGAGCCCTTATTATCAGGTAGTAGCCTCGCGCCGCGGCAACCTTGACGAAGTGGAAGTGAACGTGGAAATCGCCGAAGAGCTTATGCACGAGCTGGGCCTGGAAACCGTAACGGCCGATGCTATTGAGCAGCACGACTGCCTACGGGTGCTGCAGGGTTCCTTTGCCAAGAAAATCAAGGACAACATTGGGTTGAGTATGAAAGTAACACTACTGGGATTTGGCACGCTGCCGCGCAGTGAGGGCGGCAAGCTCAGCCGGGTGCGCGATTTGCGGGCATTGTAGCTACGTACCCAGTTGCGGTGGTTGCCAGCCCCCCATCTTCCTTTTTCTATCGCATGAATCCATCGTTCCCATCGGGTAATACCCATTCGGCTGCAGCCGTTCAAGCGCTGATGGCTCAGCAGGATACTTTCAGCCAGCTGCTTGGTTTGCAGGTTGATGAAGTGGGTGCGGGCTACTGCCGGCTGCATTTTGTGGTGCGCCCTGACATGCTGAATGGCTTTGGTGCGCTGCACGGCGGGGTTACATTTGCAGCGGCCGATTCGGCGTTTGCATTCGCCTGCAACAGCCACGGCCGGCAAAGCGTGGGCCTCACCGTTACTATTGACTACCTCGAAGCTGGACGGTTGGGCGACATCATCACCGTAGAGGCCCGCGAGGAAAGCCTCAAGCACAAAATTGGGGTGTATCAGGTGCGGGCAGTCAACCAAAATGGCGTAGCCCTGGCTCTGTTCAAAGGCACAGCCTACCGCACCAGCAACGAAATTCTGTAGACCTTTACTGTTTCTGAAAACCCGGGCCGCACCTGACTGCGCTTGGCGTTTTATCCCCAAACCCATGAACCAAGCATATATCATCGACGGAGTGCGCACGCCCATTGGCAGCTTTGGTGGCACGCTGGCTGCCGTGCGCCCCGACGACCTGGCCGCCTTCACCATTCGCGAGCTGCTGAAGCGCAACCCCGGCGCCGACCCCAGCGCTGTGGCCGACGTTATCTTGGGCTGCGCGAACCAGGCCGGAGAGGATAACCGCAACATTGCCCGAATGGCAGCGCTGCTAGCCGGCTTGCCCTACTCGGTACCCGGCGAAACGGTGAACCGGCTTTGTGCCAGTGGCTTATCGGCGGGCATTGCCGCGGCCCGTGCGATTCAGAGTGGGGACGGTGATTTGTTTGTGGCTGGTGGCGTGGAGAACATGACCCGCGCGCCCTTCGTTATGTCGAAGCCCTCCAAGGCCTTCGGGACCGACTCGCAGATGGTTGACTCCAGCTTCGGCTGGCGCTTTATCAACCCGCTGATGCAAACCCAGTACGGCACCGACGCCATGGGCGAAACGGCCGAAAACCTCGTCGACCAGTACCACATCAGCCGCGAAGACCAGGATGCTTTCGCCTTGGCGTCGCAGCAGAAAGCTGCCGCCGCGCAGCAGCGCGGCCGCTTTGCTACGGAGTTGGTGCCCGTGCCCATTCCGCAGCGCAAAGGCGAGCCCGTGCTCTTTAGCGCCGATGAGTTCACAAAACCTGACACCACGCTTGAAGGACTGTCTAAGCTCCGGCCAGCCTTTCGCAAAACCGGTACCGTCACGGCCGGCAATGCTTCGGGGCTGAACGATGGCGCCGCAGCGTTGCTGCTGGCTTCGGAGGCTGGTATTTCACAGCACGGCCTCACCCCCAAAGCGCGCATCGTGAGCATGGGCGTGGCCGGGGTAGAGCCCCGCATCATGGGAATTGGTCCGGTGCCCGCCACGCAATTGGCCCTCAAAAAAGCAGGGCTGAAGCTGTCAGATATCGATATTATCGAGCTAAACGAAGCTTTCGCGGCCCAGTCGCTGGCCTGCATCCGTGCCCTGGGCCTAGCCGATGACGACCCGCGTCTCAATCCCAACGGCGGTGCCATTGCACTGGGCCATCCGCTGGGCATGAGCGGTGCCCGCCTGCTCAACACCGCTGCTCAGGAACTGCACGAACAGCAAAAGCGCTATGCCTTGGTGACCATGTGCATTGGAGTAGGCCAGGGCTACGCCGTGATTATTGAGCGCGTATAGGCTCGCGAATCGGGCTACAAAGCCCGATACCTCAGTAATCAGGGCTGCGCTACCAGCAATAGGGCGTAGCAACAGTTACTGAGATTAGTCACTGGTCAGCGCATGGCCGGTTGTCGATGAATTAAGTTTTTTACAATCCTAGTTTCTGGGCTGCATTGTGCTGGCGCACGTTGTCGAGGCGGGTATAGCGCCGAATCATCTCGCTGGTTTTATGCTTGGTTTGGTTCATCACCTCCGAATCATCGGCGCCGGCCAGCTTGGCAACCGTGACGAAGGACGCGCGCAGTGAATGGGCCGAATACTCGGGTCCGAAGTAGCGCTGTACAATCAGGTTCAAGTGCTTGTCGGTGAGTCGGCGTTCGGTCAGGCGCTCGCCCTTGCGGAAGGATACCAGCACGGGGCCCGCGCTCCGGCCCAGGCGTAGCAGCCAGGCCTGCAAGGTACGAATGGGGCACAGGTGCAAGTCGGGCGAGTAGAAAATGGCCTTTTCCTCGGCGGCACCGTACTGGTTGGTTTTGCTCCGCGCCAGGTGCACCACCAGTCCTTCTTCCGAGAAAGACAAGTCTTCGATGTCCAATGCTGTTAGCTCTGAGCGGCGAAAGGCCCCGGTGAAGCCCAGCAGTAGAATCACGCGAGCGCGCAGCCCGGTCAGCGTTTTACCGTCGATGCTCTTCACCGTGCGCTTGAAGTTGACCAGCGTGAATGCCGGCGCCTGCTTCTGCCGGATGCCCTTGAGGCGTGCGATGCCTTCCATGAGCACCTTGAATTTCTTATCATCCGTAGGCGAATCAACGCCGCGCAAGGCGTGGGCCTTGGCCACGGCGGCGCAGTGCCGCTGAATAGTCGACACTTTCTTGCCGGCTTCCGCCAGATGAGTCACGAATCCGGCCAGCGTATCGACTGAAGCTGGCAGCGGCTCCAAACCGTGTTCGCTGCACCAGGCTCCAAAGCGTTTCAGGTCGCCGGCGTAGGCCTTGGCTGTGTTTGGCGCGCCGCTTAGCCCGGCTTCCACGTAGCGGTTGGTATGCGCGGCCAGCTGGGCCAGCGCTGCCGATGAGCCCGTGGGAACCGGGAGGACCGAGTTGTTTTCCATGCAACCTGTGTATCAAAGGGGGTGAAAAACGCCTTTGCTTGCACACGAAGGTAATGGTAAGGTCCGATAATTCACTAACCAGACCATGCTACTATAACGTGAGCAGACACAACGGCTGCAATCAAACGAGCCCTCTGAACCTCAGTCCTTTACTGCCAAATACCGGCCGCAATTGATGCGAAACTAAAAAGCGCTATTGCGTGACGCCATCCTAACCCATAAGCTTACTTTAGCATCCATGCAGTGGAACGTGGCGTGTGCATGACGTGGTGGTAACCCTCAGCAGGCTCGCATAAAATCAGAAACCCAATTTTATAAGGATAAGCAAATTCTTAGCGCCCAAAGTCGTCCTGCACCCGCACGATATCGTCCTCATCCGACGGGTGGTTCGCGTTGGTGTGCTGCCAGATTTCAGCTACCACACCCCAGTTAGCCAAGCCTACCAAACGGTGGCGCTCGCTCTGGCGAAGCACAATCTGCTCACTAGGTGCGTAAGATTTTACCTCCCCTTCGGCGTCGGTATCACTGGTGGCCACGCCCACGGGACCCTGCACTACTTGCCAGATTTCGGCGCGCCGGTGGTGATACTGCCAACTCAGGCGCGACTTTGGGGCTACTAGCAGCACCTTCGGGCTCAGCTTGCCCGAGATGCGCAACTGCTCAACCGACAGCCCACTGAAATACATGTCGGCAAACTGCTGGGCCTGGTCTTCGTCGATAACGAAAAATCCGCCCCAAGGCCGCGAGGCATCCTGCTGGCTGATTCGAAAGCCATTGCCATGTAGCTGAGCGGCAACTTGTTGAAAAATAAATTCTTTTTGGGTGGTTAGGGTTTCCATAAAGGGAACTACTTGCTGATGGGTTGGTCCAGAAATTCGTACCGTGCCCGATGGGGCTCCGGCATAGCCTGGGTGGTGAGGTCGAGGCGCAGGATTTGGACGGCAGGCGGGCGGTTGGTGGCGGGCCAGGTAGGCAGGCCCGCGCCGTTGGGGTTGCCGCTTTTAATGAAGTTGACGAAGTAGGCCTGCATGGTTTTCGAGAGTTGGTAGTCGGCCGGCGTCCAAGCGTAGACCTTATTGGTGGCCAAGTTGCCCAGCGCGTATTCTATCTCGGCCGAATGCACCGCGCCGGTGGCCGGAGGGGCTTTAGGTGCGGAGGCGGCTTGCTGTACCACGCCGCCGGCCAAGCCAGCCGTAGCGTTACCCATTTCAGGCGTCATGGCCGGGCGCGGGCGGGCGTATAGGTAGCGGTATACCGGCTGCTGGCTGGTTTGGCCGTGCAGCTCGGCCCACTTCCAGGTGGCGTAGGCCGTGAAGCGGTCGGTGGCAAGGTCGGTGGCCACGGCGGCTACTTCAGCATCGGTGGCGGCGGGGTAGCGCTGCAGGGCCTCGGCGGTGCGGGGGCCATAGAGTTTCTCCACGGCGGCGCGGTAGTTTTCAAGTGTAGGCGGGGCTTGGCCCAGGAGCGAGTGGTGTTCGACTTCCTGCGAGTTCCAGCCCACCAACAGCGGCACTTTGGCCTGCTCGCCGGCCGCGTAGGTCGCCAGCGGGGCTTTGGTGAAAAGCAAGCCATCTATTACTGGCCTAAAGCGCGGGGCCTCGGGCTTGCCAGCGGCCTCCAGTAACTGCTGGGCCGGCAGGGCGCGCAGGGCATCGAGCGAAGCAGCTCCGAGCTGTGCGGCAAAGGCTACGCCGGCTTGCTCGCCCTCAGCCAGCGGAGCGGGGCCGCGGTCGGCGCTCAGCAGGGAGCCGCTCTCACCAATGGCCCGCTGAAAGGTATTGCGCGAGCCGGGCGATGCCAGCTGCGCGCTCACCGAAACCGACCCGGCCGACTCGCCCCCGATGGTAACTTGAGCTGGGTCGCCGCCGAAGGCCGCAATATTTTGCTGCACCCAGCGCAGGGCCGCCTGCTGGTCGAGCAAGCCGTAGTTGCCGGAAGCGTGGTGTGGCGATTCTTGCGTGAGGGCCGGGTGGGTGAAGAAGCCAAACACTCCCAGCCGGTAGTTCACCGTGACGGCTACAATGCCTTGGCGGGCCATACTCTCGCCATCGTAGCGTGGCTCCGAGCCGTCGCCGGCGTTGAAGCCGCCGCCGTAGAAATACACCAGCACCGGCCGGCGTTCCTGCACGGTTTTGGCGGGCGTCCACACGTTGAGGTAGAGGCAATTCTCGCTCACGCCGTTGGAGCGGAAGTTCATGTCGCCGTAGAGCGGCAGCTGCATGGCGCGGGGCCCGAAGGCTTTGGCAGAACGTACGCCAGTCCATTTTGTCACGGGCTGCGGCGGCTGCCAGCGCAGCTTGCCCACCGGCGGCGCAGCAAACGGCACGCCCTTGAATTCGCGGATGCCGCTGGTGGCCGTAATGCCTTCCAACACGCCATTTGCCAGCCGCACCTGAGTAGACGGCGGCGCAGCGGGCTTTTTCCCTGATTGGGCGCTGGCTGCTAAGGGAAACTGCAGAGCCAGCAGAAGCAAAATATCGAATGTTTTCATAGGAAAAATTGGATAAGGCGTGATTGCAGAAGTGATTAAGCAGTTATCTGATAAATGATGAGGCGTCCTACTGAGCACAGTCGAAGTACCTCTACCGCTTCGCTGTATTCACTTGGTTTACTGCTAGATATGAGGTACTTCGACTGCGCTCAGCAGGAACGTTTTTGAGTTATTCAACAGCTTCTATCCCTCGAAATGACTTCGCTTCGTTAGACTGATACGGTAGCGGTCCGCCGGCTGCCGCGCAGGCCGTACCACATGATGTAGGCGTAGCACAACACCGGCAGTAGCAGCGCCAGCCGCAGGCTGCTGTGGTCGGCAATGGTGCCAAACAGCATGGGAATCAGTGCGCCGCCTACGATAGCGGTGCACAACAACCCAGAGCCTTCCTCGGTGTGGTGGCCCAAGCCAGCCACGGCCAGCGTGAAAATGGTGGGGTACATCAGCGAGTTCATCAGGCCCACGGCCAGCAGGCTCCACATCGCCACGGTGCCCGTGGTATTAATTGAAATGAGCACCAGCACCACGGCGCCCACCGCATTCAGGGCCAGCAGCTTGGCCGGTTCGAACTTGTTAAGCAGGTAAGCACCGGCGAAGCGGCCCACCATG
>NZ_JAGETZ010000011.1 GCF_017571495.1 Hymenobacter negativus
GCGCAAAGAAGTAGACACAGGGAACTAGTGCGGCGAAGTAATACCTGCTAGCAAAGGTCTATTAAAATTAATGGCTCGTTAATTTAGACCACCGTTTCGCTGAACTATAATCGAATGTCCACGCGGATATTCTTGGAGTAGATTTCCTGGGCGTAAACAAGGGTGTCCTGTGGAGCTTGCTTGACTTCAATGGCCAAGTAGCAAAGCAGCGGGAACGTGGCCGTAAAGCGTCCCTCCGCATCCGTCGTCAGCGTATCGTGCCGGTACCCGTTGTAGCTGTCGTTGTCCCCGCCCCGGTAATAGGCTGTTTCCAAATACAGCACGGCACCCTTCACCGGCTGCTGGGTTCGCCGGTCGGTCACGGTGCCGACGAGTCGGGCGTTTTCCACATCGTGGGGCCGGCACCCGACCAACGCAAGCAGAAACAAGGTCCATTTTAGGCGCATACGGGTGGAAGTCAAAGGCAGCAGCTGGGCACAAGCTAAAATCACCCTCCCTTTACTAAACAAAGCAGTTTTACTTTCGGACCGTTTAAATGAACTGGGCCGACGAGCAGTTAAGTGGTGGGCCAACTCGTCAGTAAGAATGAGGCGTCCGCTCCTATTCGGATAAAGTGGTCGTCATCCAGTCGAAATAGCATATGGACCGGGCCAAGGCCAAGTTCCAGCATCCACGAGTCGTTATCAAAGTCGTCCGGCTCTTTGAACCCTATTTCTTGAATGCTGGTGGGTAGCGGCATCCCTTCGCTGACCTGAAAATGAGTCACGTGTTCAAACACCACGGCCAGATGGGAAGGGTCGGCCTTTTTCATCCACGCAGCCGTCCGTTTTGCAAAGTGGAGGTAGCCGCGGGCTCCGTCGCGCAGGGCGCTCACGAGTTCGTAGTTATTATGCAAATCGAAATAGCCGCCACCACTTTGTAGCGCAATCATCTGGTCAAGGGTGTAGGCTAACGTCATCGTGCGCAAAGAAACCCTCGGTTTCCTAAACTACTAGCCGGGGCGCAGAATAAGCGGCTAACAAGCGACTGCAGCACCTGGTGAGTTTAAAAAACTCGTCGAGCAATCAACGTTCACGAAACGCAAAAAGTAGATGCGTTTCGTAAACGCGGTAGCCTCCCAGAAATACCCGTTTTTAGCGGGTAATTTCGGGCATGCGAGTTGCCCTCTACGCCCGTGTATCAACGGCCGACAAAGACCAGAACCCCGAGAACCAGCTGGTGCTGCTGCGCCGCGAGGCGGAGCGGGCTGGTGATACGATTATAAAGGAGTACGTCGACGAGAAGTCGGGGGGCAGCTCGAACCGCAAGGCCTTCCAGGAACTGATGCGCGATGCTGGCAAGCGGCGCTTCGACCTGGTGCGCGTGTTTGCGCTGGACCGCTTCAGCAGCGAGGGCATCGAGAAGGTGTTTGAGCACACGGCCGCACTGGAGCAGGCCGGGGTCCAATTCTGGAGCTACTGCGAGCCGCAGCTCAACACGACCGGCCCTGTGGCCAGCCTCTTCAAAGCCATCATCTCCTGGGCTGCCGACTACCGCAACCAGCGCCACTCGGAGAACGTGCGGTTGGGCCAGGCCCGCAAGCGCGCGGAGGTTGCCGCGGCGGGGGAGGAGTACCAGCACGGCTGCCGGCCCACCGATGTCGACATTGTGGCGAAAGTAAAGCGTCTCGGTGCCGAGGCCCTCAGCCAGCGGAAGATTTCGGAGGCCACGGCGTATCGGTCGGCACGGTCAACCGCTACCTGAGGGCGTAGTTTTTTTATGAACGAATGTCCTTAGCGATAATTTTGGTGTAAAACCCTTTGAAGTGATTCATCATCATTTCAATAAAGCGTCCATTCAGGACACCATAAGTTCCTGGCTCAAGAGTAGAGCCCTTTACTACTTTATAGTAAAGGATTAGCTCATTGGGGTTTTTGGACGGTTGAACTTCAAGGTAGCCACCTTTATTCCACCGGCCTTTTGCTGTAGCGTGGAGAAAGCCCGTTCCTGTGTTGAACTGCCAAGTTTTTATGTTTTTGGCATTGATTTCGTTCTTTATCATCGCCATAAGGCGAACACTTGTTATGCCGTCGGTTGTAATGTAAACTGCCATAGCGATGGGCTTGGAAAGTGTAGACTGACACGGAAACTGACACGGAAAAATAAAAAAGGCCCTCAGCGTGCTGCCGAGGGCCTTTTATGTGGTCGCATAAGGAGTCGAACCTTAAACCTTCTGATTCGTAGTCAGATGCTCTATCCAATTGAGCTATGCAACCCTTTTCCCGTGTTGGGAGCACAAAGGTAAGAGCAAAAAAAGCTGCTACACAAGTTGAGCGTGCTTTTTTAGTGAAGAAAAATGCGCTCTCGGCAGCAAGTGGCTAATAATCAGTCGGAGATTTTTTGAGGCTTTCGGCAGCACCTTTGCTTAGGGCACGTTTCAGAGCTTGATTGAATAGGTAATAGATGCCGAAAAACGAGGCGACTACCAATAGCAGCAGTAGCAGTTTGCCAGTGGTGCCAGTACCAGGGTCTTTCAGTAGCGTGAACACATCTTTGGCTTTGGTACCGAGCCAGTAGAAAAAGAGGCTTCGGGGCAGCATGCCGGCGATGGAAGCCAGCAGGAAGGGCCAGCGACGCACCCGCATGATGGCCAGCACAAAGGTCATGAGCGCGAAGGGCGTGACGGGCGATACACGGGTGAGGAAAATCAGTTGCCAGCTGTCCGTTTTCAGCTCTTTCATTACGGCATCGGCTTTGGGGAAGTGGCTGAGGAAGGCCAGCATCTTGCCATGGTCGAGGGTGGTGGCAATCTGGTAGCCGACCAGCGCGGCGAGTGCATAGGCCACCACCATGCCCGGAAAACCGCTCCAGCCGAGGTAAAAGCCAGTTATGAGCACCACGGCTGTCGTATTTACCAGAGAGAAGGCCATTGCCACGCCCACAATGACGAAGTAGAGCAGGCTTTGGGCAGTGGTGAGGTTTTCGAGAAACTCTTGGTTGCGGTAGAGCACGAACGTGAGCGATGAGCTGCCCAGCAACGGCACCGCCACCAACAACACCATAGACAGCAGGGTGGAGAGATTCTTTCGGAAAAGCTCACGCAAAACTTGCAGCATACAATTAGAACGAAGCCCAACCATAAGGCAGCAGCGCTTCGCCCTGCAAGTACGGTGAAAAGTGCGGTCAGGCCGAAAATGCAGGTACTCGGGCTTCTTGGTGAGGGGGATTGGGTATTTGATGTTGAGCGTGGGGTAGGTAACAGCAACCGCAGGGGTTTCGCTAAAACCCAACCCCGTCGATGCTATGGGTAGTTAGTTGTCTTCAACCGCCCATTTCCGATTAAAAGCCGACCTTTGCTCTCGGCCCGCGCGGCCCTCAACTCTTACAGCCCACCCATGAAATTCGCCACCAAAGCCATTCACGCCGGCGTGCACCCGGACCCCGCCACGGGGGCCATTATGACGCCCATTTACCAGACCTCAACCTACGTGCAAACCTCGCCCGGTAAGAACCAGGGCTTTGAGTACTCGCGCACGCACAACCCTACCCGCTCGCAGCTGCAAGCCGCCGTGGCCGCCCTCGATAATGGCAAGCACGGCATCGCCTTTGCGTCCGGCATGGCCGCCATCGACTGCGTGATGAAGCTGCTGAAACCCGGCGACGAGGTGATTTCGACCAATGACCTCTACGGTGGCAGCTACCGCCTGTTTACGAAAGTATACGAGCCGTTTGGCATCAAATTCCACTTTGTGCCCATGCACGACATGGAAGCCGTGCGTGCCGTGGTAAGTGAGAAAACAAAGCTGATTTGGGTGGAAACGCCGACCAACCCGCTGCTCAACATCATCGACATCGCGGCCGCCGCCGCCGTGGCCAAGGAAGCTGGGGCCTTGCTGGCCGTCGACAACACGTTCAGCACGCCTTACCTGCAAACGCCGATGGACCTGGGGGCCGACATCGTGATGTATTCGCTTACGAAGTACATGGCTGGCCATTCTGATACCGTGATGGGCGCCCTTGTGGTGAACGATGACAGCCTGCACGAGCGCCTGAGCTTCTATCAGAACGCCTGCGGCGGCACCCCAGGTCCCCAGGACTGCTTCCTGGTGCTGCGCGGTCTCAAAACGCTGCACATCCGCATGCAGCGCCATTGTGAAAACGGCCGCGCCGTGGCTGAATACCTGCGCCACCATCCCAAAGTGGAGAAGGTGTACTGGCCCGGCTTTGAAAACCACCCCAACCACAGCGTGGCGGCTAAGCAGATGCGCGACTTTGGCGGCATGATTTCCTTCGTGCTCAAAGGCGACCGCCAGGAAGATGCCATTGCTGTGTTGGAGAAGTTCCAGTACTTCACCCTGGCCGAAAGCCTAGGCGGCGTGGAAAGCCTTTCGGGCCACCCGGCTACCATGACGCACGCCAGCATCCCGGCCGAGCAGCGCCGCAAGTCTGGCCTTAGCGACTCGCTCATCCGCCTGAGTGTGGGTATTGAGGATGCCGAAGACTTGATTGCAGATTTGGCGCAGGCCATCGGCTAGCTTTCGGAAGTAGAATATAGAACGTCATGCGATGCTTGGTAAGCTCCGCATGACGTTCTTTTTTAACCCTTTCCAGAAATATGCCACCGTTTTCCGTTCCCATCGAAACCCTGCCGCTCTTCTCGGTGCTGGACAAAAAGCTGTTGGAGCTGCTCCGTTCTCTCACGCCCGCCGACTGGGCGCGTCCCACCCTGGCCCGCCAATGGACGGTGAAGGACATTGCCGCACATCTGCTCGACGGCAACCTGCGCACGCTTTCGATGCTGCGCGACGGGTATTTTGGTGAAGAGCCCAACGACTTCAGCTACGCTGGCATGGTGGCCTACCTCAACGGCCTGAATGCCGACTGGGTGCGGGCCGCGCGTCGCCTCAGCCCGGCCGTGCTGGTGGAGTTGCTGGCAGCATCGGGGGCTGAGTACACGGCCTATCTGAATACGCTCGACCCGTGGGCAACGGCTGCGTTTTCAGTGGCATGGGCCGGCGAAAGCGAGTCGCTGAACTGGTTCCACATTGCCCGCGACTACACCGAGAAGTGGCACCATCAGCAACAAATCCGTGAAGCCGTGGACCAGACCGAAGCGCTAATGACGCCCGAGCTATTCCGGCCCCTTATTGAAACTTTCATGCGCGGCCTGCCGCACGCTTACCGGGAGGTAGCAGCGCCCGCTGGTACCCGTGTGCAAGTCACCATCGGGCCGGAACTGGGTGGCACCTGGCAGCTGGAACGTAGCAGCAAAGGCTGGCAACTGGCCGAGAGCTTGCAGGCGGTGGCCGCAGCCACGGTCACGCTAGCACCGGACCATGCCTGGAAGCTGTTCACCAAAGCGCTGAGTGCAGCCGAAACCCGGCAGCTGGCACAGGTGGGTGGTAATGAACAACTCATCGCGCCATTCTTCGGCCTGGTGGCGGTGATGGCGTAAGGCTGCGGCAGCACCATGCCTGAAAAATCCGGCAAGAATTGCCTGGCGTACCTACGGCAGTTTTTCGCCGAATTATTGCCGCCATGCGCTTGCTTTCATTGTTGTTTTCGTTCCTGCTCATGTTGGGTGGGGGCTGTGCCGGGCCGCTGCCAATCGGCACTACGGCTGCTTCCGCTCGTTCGACTGGCTCAATGCCAATGGGCAATGAAACAGCGTATTTGGCGCTGGGTGATTCCTACACCATTGGGGAGGGCGTGAGCGAGGCGGAACGCTGGCCAGTGCAGCTGGCGGCCCTGGCACGACAGCAGGGGATAGGGGTGAAAGCGCCTGATATCATTGCCCGCACTGGCTGGACTACTTCTGAGCTGCAAACCGCCATTGCAGCCGCCAATAAGCCTGCTACCTACGGCCTGGTTTCGCTGCTGATTGGTGTGAACAATCAGTACCGGGGCCAATCGGTGGTGCGGTACCGCACCGAGTTTCGGGAACTGCTGCGTACGGCGGTGGGCTTGGCCAATGGACGCGCCAACCGGGTTTTCGTACTCTCAATTCCGGATTGGGGGCAGTCGCCGTTTGCCCGGAAGCAGCGACAGGACCCGGCCCAAATCGGGCTGGAAATTGATGGGTTTAATACCGTGGCGCAGGATGAGTGCCAGCGGGCAGGTGTGGCCTACGTCAACATCACGCCCCAGACCCGGGCAACTGCCGGCGGCGCCAATCAGTTTGCGCACGATGGCTTGCATTATTCTGGCCCGCAAATGCACCAATGGGCCCAATTGGCATTGCCCGTGATACGCGGATTGCTCAACTGATACTTGCTCACAGTAGCGCCTTAGAGAAGCGCTGGGCACCATCCGATTCGGTTTATGCTGCTCGATGGAGATAGAAGGTATCTGCCAGTATGTAACCGGCAGAAAATGAGCGGGAATTGCGTTGATGATGTATAAAAAAAGAATTAATTATTAACCCTGCTTTCTAAAACGCGGTTAAAGGACCGATTCTGTTTTAATTCTGTTTTTTACGAGCCGTCTTTGAGTCGGTGTATGAGGTATGACGAGTAGTACTGTTTTCCGGCCGTGGAAAAGGCTGGCACCATTAGCCGCATTAGCGGGCTTGGTGGGTTGTGAAATGATTGAGTTCAGTCCAAACGACCACCGCGTTCCGGAAGAATTCACCAACCTCACCGAGAAAAACCTAGCCAAGCTGGCGGCCCGGCCCCTGCCCGCTGGCGATACCCTACGCTTCATTTTTACCGGCGACTCGCAGCAGTTTTACGACGAGGCCGAAGACCTGGTGACCAGTGTGAACAAGCTGCCAGGTATCTCCCTATTAGTGCTGGCCGGCGACATTGCCGACTTCGGCCTGGCCCGCGAAATGAAATGGGTGGATGAAAAGCTGCGCCGCCTGACGGTGCCCTACGTCACCGTTATCGGCAACCACGACCTAGTGGGCAATGGCCAGCCGACGTATCAACACATTTTTGGGGCCCTCAACTACTCCTTTGTGTACGGCGACACCAAATTCATAATGGTAGACACCAACGGCCGCGAATACAACTTCAACGGCACGGCTCCCGATATGCCCTGGCTGCGTTCGCAGCTTACCAGCCTCAACGGCGCGCGTCGCCAGGTGGTGGTTTGCCACGTGCCGCCGACCAATGAAGACTTCGACCCTGCGCTGCGCGCGCCCTATGTGCAGGCCCTACGCGAAGCGCCCAACCTGGTGTTTGAAATGAATGGCCACAACCATTCCTACACCATCGGCCAGCCTTACAATGATGGCGTTACCTACGTCAATTCCGATGCGTTTTCGGAGCGCCACTACATGATAGTCACCGTGTGGGGCGATAAACAGTTCCGTATCAAACGCGTCGCTTTCTAATGAAAAAGCTATTACTCCCCGTTCTGCTGCTGGCTTCGTTGGCCTCACAAGCTGCCACCCCGCCCGATACTTCTGCCGCCAAACCAGCGGCTGGCACCCAGCCTGAGCGCCCCTGGTACCGGCCCAAGCACTTGGCCCTGCAAACCGGCGGCGGCTTGGGTATGGTAGCTGCTGGTGCTGGCTACGAATTTTCAAAAGACCGGCTTGAAACCGACATCCTTATCGGCTACGTGCCCAAGCACTATGCTGGCTCCACGCTCAGTCTGGCCTCGCTGAAGTTTATGTATTCGCCTTTCCGGCTGCCGGTGGGCGAGAAGTTTCAGGTGGTGCCTATCACGGTAGGCGCGTATTTTAGCTATACCCACGGCACCATCAACGACGAGTTGAAGGGGCAATATTCGAGTGACTATTACTGGTTCTCGACTGATACGCGCTATGGTCCGCTACTGGGCAGCCGCGTCACGTTTCTGGCCCCGCCCGTTGCGGCTACTGGTCAGCCGCGCAAAATATCGGTATACTACGAATTGGGTAGCAACGATTTGTACCTGGCCAGCTACCTCAACAACCGCAACGGTGGCCTGGGCTTCGGCCAATTGCTGACGTTGGCGCTGGGCGTGAAAGCTGATTTTTAATCAATAGGTCAGTCGTCGGTAAGAAATCTGATGGAATAACGGAAAACCGACAGCTTCTATGAGCTGTCGGTTTTTTTGTGTTACAAAGTCGCTGACTGCGGCGAGACAAGTTTGATAGTATGGAGCGGTAATAAGCAAAATATCCGGACCGCCCGTGCGTCTTGCGCTAACGCAGATGCTATCCAAGGTGTCGCTCAACCAGATTCCATGCAAGTTCAGGCCCGCTACGACGGCAAAGTCTATCACAACACCCTGCCCACATCGGTCAGCCCGCCCTCGGGCTACGGCGCACTGCTGAAACGCTACTTGTTCGACAGAGCCGAACGCGAGCCCAAAGCGCCGCTTGGCCCTTTCCGGGCTGATGCCGCTGCACTGGCCGCTCCCGTACCCGCCGATGCGTTGCGGGTTACCTGGCTAGGCCACAGCACCACCCTTATTGAAATAGATGGCCGACGCTTCCTCACCGACCCGGTTTGGAGTGAGCGGGCCTCGCCCTCTCAACTGGTGGGCCCGAAGCGGTTTTTCGCCCCGCCATTGCCCCTGGACAAACTGCCTAAACTGGATGCTGTCATCCTCTCGCACGACCATTACGACCACCTCGACTCAGCGGCCATTCGCTGGCTGGGCAAAACCGGCGTACCGTTTTTCTGCCCGCTGGGCGTGGGCGCTCACCTGCGCCGCTGGGGTGTGCCCGCCGCCAATATTACCGAGCGCAACTGGTGGCAAACCGTTGAATTAGCGCCTGATTTCACGTTGGTTGCCACACCCGCCCGTCACTTCTCCGGCCGCGGCCTCACCCGTAACGACACCTTGTGGGCCTCGTGGTGCCTGCTGGGACCGCAACACAAAGTTTTCTTCGGTGGCGATTCCGGCCCCTTTGATGAAGGCTTCCGACAAATTGGAGCCGCCTACGGCCCTTTCGATTTGGTGATGCTGGAGATTGGTGCTTCCGACCCGGAGTGGGCCAACATCCACCTCGGCCCCGACAATGCCCTGGCCGCGCACCAGTTACTGGGTGGCGGCCCATTGCTACCGTTGCATTGGGGCACGTTCAACCTGGCGTTTCATGCCTGGCGGCAGCCCGTGCAACGCCTTCTGGAAGCGGCTGCGCCCGACGTGCAATTGCTGCTGCCCGCGCCCGGCCAGCGCGTAGATGTGGCAAACGGCCCACTCAATTCGCAGTGGTGGGAGCGCTAGGGCTGGCTCATACCGGCATTATCAAAAGAGGCCGCCCCGATTATGGGGCGGCCTCTTTTGATTAAATAACAATGCAAACTACTAGCGGCCGCTGTACGACAAACGAGCCACCTGACTACCATTCTGATTGCGAGCGAAGTAAAGCCCTGCCACCACGCCCGACGCCGGCTGCCACACCACGCTGCCATCGGCTGCTGTGGTGAGTTGGGCCACCGTGCGGCCCAATGCATCCACAATGGTCACCGGCTGGCGGCCAGGTTCCGTAAGTTGAAATCGAACGTCATGTTGGAAGGGGGCCGGATGCGGTGCCTGCGCCAGCAACTGCCGCACCCGCGTAGCCAGCACCTGCTGCGTAACCACAATAGGCAGCGTAATAACAGCGACCCCAGCGGCCGGGCATGCATCATCAAAAGCTGTGACGGTGAGGGGGTAGCGCCCCAACGGAAAAGCAGCGGGCACCTGCCACGTCAATTGGCCCTGCCCGCCGCCCATGTCCTGGAAGACGGCCCTGGATACTACGCCCGCCGTGCTGCTGGTGAGCGTAAGGGTCTGACCCGCATCGGCGTCGGTGGCCGTGAGGGCGAGTGAGAGCATTTGGCCAGGATTGACAGAAATCGGCTGGCCCATCAGTTGGGTGCCAGGACTGCCCGTGCGGACCACGCGGGTAAATGTTGGTGTCTGATTGGTGCCCGTCGAAACGATGTAGTTCATGTCGCGGGCGATGCTGCCGATTAGCTGCCAGGTGCCGTTTAGTCGTCGGTATTCGCTCACCCGCACCGCCATGGCATAAAGTCCTTGTTGGACGGGCCCGGCTATGGTAAGTAGTTCGCCAGAAGCAGCATTTATCTGGAAATGAGGAGCAATAGCACCCATAGTTGAGAAGCCGCAGGAAGCTGCTGCTGTGGGTTGAGCAAGTGGCTGCACCAATTGATAAACCAGCGAGTCGCCTTCGATATCAAATGCACTGGCGCTGTAGCGCTGGGGCTGGGTGCTGGTAAGCTGAATGATGCGGGCGGTGGTGAAACGCGGCGAGGAATTGATGATGCCGTTGGTATTATCGAGTTCTGCCTTTAAGAATACTGTCAGCATATCTGACTGTGCAACGTTTATAATTCCCCTTTGCCGGTTAGATAGATTGATGCTGAGAGTCCAGTGAGCTGGTGATAGAGATACCTGACCTTCCAAGACATCTACTGCATACCTTAGGCCGGTAGTAGCACAGCCGGTGGAAACGGGCGTGGTGCTAGTGCGCATCAGGGTAGTAGTAAAGCTGCCAAACAATGTATTACCACACTCTTCTTTACCACAGGTTAATACGGTGGAAGGTTCATCAATTGCAGAGCTGAGGTCCCGAAACAGGCGCGCCACTACGTGGTACCGATTAGGATTGGCTGGTGTGCCGATATACTCGTACGTTAGCTCGCTTCCCAAATTATGAGAGGCGCTGGCGGTGAGCACACTACCCCACCAACAAGCGAGGATTATAAGATTGCGAATCAGGAAAGGTGAACGCATAAATCGGGTTGAAAAATGATAAAACAAAGCGCGGCTGCCGGTAGAGCAGCCGCGCTTGGCGAAGTTATTCTAAATCAGCTGAAAACCGACAACATAACGGCCCTTATTTGCCAGCTGCTGGTGCTGCGGCCGGCGCGGCCGAGTTACTGCCCAGAATCTGAAACAGCTCATCCAATTTAGGCGTTAGGATGATTTCGGTGCGGCGATTCATGGCCTTGTTCTGGGGGGTGTCGTTGGCTGCTACGGGCACGTACTGGCTGCGGCCCGAGGCCGTGACGCGTTCCGGCGAAACACCAGCCGTGGTGAGCAAGCGGGCAATTTCGGTGGCGCGCAACGCGCTCAAGTCCCAGTTGTCGGTGAGGCCGGCGGTGCCGCGCAGAATGGGCACGTTATCGGTGTGGCCTTCCACTACTACGTTCACGTCTTTTTGCTCCTGAAGCACGGTGGCCAGCTTTTTCAAAGCTTCCTGGCCTTTGGGGTCTACTTTGGTGGAGCCTGATTTGAAGAGGAGCTGCTCGGAAAGCGATACGTACACTTTGCCATCCTTCAGCTTCACTTGCAGGTCGCTGCTGTTGAAGCTGAGGAGGGCCTTGCTCACGCGGGCCTTCAGGTCGTCTACGGCCTTGTCCTTATCAGCTAAGGCTTTGGTGAGTTCAGTCAGGCGGGCTTCGCGGGTTTTGAGGTCGGCGGCAAGGCGGTCATTGTCGGCTTTGCTCTTCTGGAGGTTGGTTTCCAGCTCACCCAGTTCGGCTTCGCGGCGAGCCAGGTCTTTGGCCACCTTGTTATAGTCAGATGATTTATTGGCCAGCTCCCGGTCACTGTTCTTAAGCAGCTTGTCGTAGCTGTTGTTCAGCTCGTTGTAGAGGCTGCGGGTTTTGCGGTAGGCTGAGCCGGTTTCAGCCGAGTCATTCACGAGGCGCTTCTGGGTGAGCCGCAGCTGGGCCAACTCGTCGGTGGCTTTTTGCAGCTCGGCGGTGGCGCCCCGGTACTGGCGCTCAGCGGCGGCTTTGCCCTCGGCATCGGCCTTTTGGCGGGCGCTGAGGTCGTCGTATTTTTTGGCTGTTACGCAGCTATTGAGCGCAGGGGCGGCCAGCAGCGAAAGGGCCAGTAGGGCAGGAGAGAAGGCTTTTACAGAAGATTTCACAGGAGCAGAAAGGCGCAACGCCGGGCCTTCGGCGGCCGGACTGTCCGGCCGCGTTGGCGTAGCAAGGTAGCGCTTAACCCTTGCTTGATTCGCTAAAAACGGCTTTCACCCTGCATTTTCGGTCTATATTTGTTTACCTCCCACCCCGACTGCCGCCGTTCTGGCCGGCTGCGCTTCATCCTCCGCCAATGCCTTCGTCCCTTGTCCTGAGTCCCGAAAATGAAGCCCTGCTCACCCACACCGCCCGCGTGAGCAAAGACCTGCTGCAACTCCCCGGCCCCGATTTTCTGGACCGCTGCTTTGTGCCTGGCAGCCGCACGCCGCAAGTGCTGCGCAGCCTCGGCGCCATTTACAGCCACGGCCGGCTGGGCGGCACCGGCTACCTCAGCATCCTGCCCGTCGACCAAGGCATTGAGCACACCGCCGGCTCCGCTTTCGGACCCAACCCGATGTATTTTGACCCCGAAAATATCCTGCGCCTAGCCGTGGAAGGCGGGTGCAACGCCGTGACGACTACGTTCGGCACTTTCGGCGCGGTGGCACGGAAATACGCCCACAAAATCCCGTTTATCGTCAAAATCAACCACAACGAGCTCCTGACTTATCCCAATAAGTTCGACCAAGTGCTGTTTGGCTCGGTGCGACAGGCTTGGGACCTGGGCGCGACGGCTGTGGGTGCCACCGTTTATTTCGGCTCGGCCGAAAGCAACCGCCAGATTAAGGAAATCACTGCCGCTTTTGAGGAAGCCCACGCCTTGGGCATGGCCACCGTGCTGTGGTGCTACACGCGCAACAATTCCTTTAAGACAGCTGAGAAAGACTACCACGTTGCGGCCGACCTTACCGGCCAAGCCAACCACTTGGGTGTGACCATGGGAGCCGACATCATCAAGCAGAAATCGCCGGAAACCAATGGCGGGTTCACGGCCCTGAAATTCGGCAAAACATTTCCAGCGATGTACGAACAGCTCAGCTCCGACCACCCCATCGACCTGACGCGTTACCAGGTGTTGAACTGCTACGCGGGCCGCATTGGTCTTGTCAATTCCGGCGGTGAGAGCCACGGGGCTGGCGACCTAGAAGCGGCGCTGAAATCGGCTATCATCAACAAGCGGGCGGGCGGCCAAGGGCTGATTTCGGGCCGTAAGGCATTCCAGCGGCCTTTTGCCGAAGGAGTGGATGTATTGCATGCCATTCAGGACATATACCTTAACCCCGCCATTACGCTGGCATAAGTTGGCGGTTAACGGACTGTCGCACGATTTTGCCGTGCCGCAGCCGGAGCCGATGCCTTATCTTTGACGAATCTTTGACGACCAGTTTAATTCGGTTTTAATTGACTCGCCGCTGGCCTCGGCTCGCGGTTCTTCCTAAAAAAAACAGCTAATAGCCATTCGCTAACAGCTTACAGCTACAGAAATATGGCCTGGTTCAAGCGCGTAGAAAAGGGCATTGTGACCCCTACCGAGCAGAAAAAAGAGACCCCCGACGGCCTCTGGTACAAGTGTCCGGAGTGTAAGACCGTAGCTACCATGGCCGAGCACAAGCGCTTGCTGTACGTGTGCGGCAACTGCGGCCACCACGACCGCATCGACGCCGCCGATTACTTCGAAATTCTCTTCGACAAAGGCGAGTTCACCGAGCTTGACGCCGACCTCACGTCGGGCGACCCACTGCATTTTGTGGATACCAAGGCTTATCCGCAGCGCGTGGCGGCCACCGAGCGCAATACCGGCCTGAAGGATGCCGTGCGCACCGCCCACGGCCAAAGCGCCGGCCAGCCGTTGGTAGTAGCTGCCATGGATTTCAAGTTCATTGGTGGCTCAATGGGCTCGGTGGTGGGTGAGAAAATTGCCCGTGCCATTGATTATGCCCGCCAAACCCGCACGCCGTTCCTCATGATTTCGCGCTCCGGCGGGGCCCGCATGATGGAAGCCGGCTATTCGCTGATGCAGATGGCCAAAACCTCGGCCAAGCTGGCCCTGCTATCCGAAGCCGGCGTGCCCTACGTGAGCCTACTCACCGACCCGACTACCGGCGGCGTCACGGCCTCGTTTGCCATGCTCGGCGATTTCAATATTGCCGAGCCGGGAGCACTCATTGGTTTTGCTGGCCCGCGGGTTATCAAGGAAACCATTGGTAAAGACTTGCCCAAAGGCTTTCAGAGCGCCGAGTTTGTACTGGAGCATGGCTTTCTAGATTTCATTGTGGACCGACGCGACCTGAAGCAGAAACTGGCTGATTTGCTGGGGATGCTTCAGCCTACGCCGGTAGCTGCGGCCACTCCAGCACCAGCCCGCCGCGCTACAAAAGTGCAGTAGAACGCTTGTAGAGGCTGTTTTTTATTTTCGGCACACTTCTTGAAAAACCCGTTTCCGATACCGGAGCGGGTTTTTCCCGTATACGGCTCGAAGTAACTTCACCAATCTCTTTTTTCACATGAATACCTCCAAATCGATTCTTTCTGTTCTGATGGCCTTTGTGCTGCTATTCAGTTCCTGCGCCACTTCACAGCAAGCCACTACCCAGCCTGACCTATCCTCGAATAACGGCACCGGCGTACGTAAGACCGGCATGAGCAAAACTGCCAAAGGTGGCCTACTTGGCGCTGGTGGTGGCGCCGTACTTGGTGGCGTAGTAGGCGGCCTATTAGGCGGCGGCAAGGGCACAGCCATTGGTGCTATTGTGGGTGCGGCTGCAGGCGGCACTACCGGCGCAATCATTGGGCGTAAGATGGACAAACAAGCAGCCGACCTGCAGAAAGATATGCAGAACGCTAGAGTTGAACGCGTAGGCGAGGGCATCAAAATTACCTTCGATTCGGGCATTCTCTTCGATACCAATTCGGCTACACTGCGCCCGGCTTCAGAATCGGACATCACTAAGATGGCGGCCATTCTGCAGAAATACCCCGATACCAACGTCCTGGTTGAAGGCCACACTGATAACAGCGGCAGCGATGCCATCAACCAGCCCCTGTCGGAGCGTCGTGCTCAAGCTGTGGCCAACTCAACCATTGCCAAAGGGGTAGCTTCGAGCCGCATCACGACCCAGGGCTACGGTTCGACCCAACCCGTAGGCGACAACTCGACGCCCGAAGGCAAACAAGCCAACCGTCGCGTGGAAATTGCCATCTATGCCAACGAAAAAATGAAAAAAGCTGCCGAGAACGGTTCGCTCTAATGCCTCTGTCAGTTGTTTCGACCAGTTGGAAAAAGGCTGCCTGTCTAGGCAGCCTTTTTTGCTTTTGTAGCCAAGGGCAGAAACCTGCTTGTTGCCATACCAACAACCCTGTTTTGCCTGCATGCGTTAAAACCAGGTGTTCCCTCCCTATTCATTCTAATTCCTTTGAACCATGAAATTCCCTCGTTTAATACTTGCCTTTCTATTGATGTTCTTCATGATGGCCGCTTCGGCTGTGCAGGCACAGACGCCCAAAAAAGGCTGGAGCAATAAGGCCAAAGGTGCGGCTATTGGCGGCGGTGCGGGTGCAGTAACTGGAGCCGTAATTGGCGGCGGCAAAGGGGCCATTATTGGTGGTGCGGCTGGTGTTGTTGGCGGTGGCCTGATTGGCCGCAACAAGGACAAGAAGAAAGACCCCGCCCGCTACGAAGCCTACCGAAACAAGAAATAAGTCGGCTTTATTGTCGCTTGATTTGGAAAGCCCTGCGGCACAGCGGGGCTTTTTTTGTGATTCATCGGGCAGACAGGCGAACTAAACGAGTTCGGTTTATACTTGGCAGCGTGAGTTTGGCAAGGTGGTTGCAAATAGCGTACTTGCCGGCCCATTGCACTCGTTGTAGTTCTACACGGGCTTTTTTATCCAAACCCTTTTTTAAACATGAAATTTCTTCGTTCGTCCCTCGCATTCCTGTTTGCGCTGCTGCTGTTGGTAAATAACTTCGCGCAGGCCCAAACCACTACCGTTTCGACGGATAAGCCGAAAGGTATGAGCAAAACCCTCAAAGGCGGCCTCATTGGCGGCTTGGGTGGCGCAGTAGCCGGTGGTGTAGCCGGCCGCCTGATTGGTGGTAAGTCGGGTACTGCTACCGGGGCCATTATTGGTGCTGCCGTAGGCGGTACGGCTGGTGCTCTTATCGGCCGCAAAATGGACAAGCAGGCTGCTGAACTGCGCCGTGACTTGGAAGGTGCCAAAGTAGAGCGTGTAGGTGAAGGTATCAAAATCACCTTCGCTTCGGGTATCCTCTTCGGCTCGAACTCTTCGAGCCTGACCCCAGAAGCTGCCGGCAACATTGACCAGCTGGCTGCCACGCTGAAAAAATATGCTGATACCAACGTAACCATCGAAGGCCACACCGATAGCTCTGGCTCGGATGCCATCAACCAGCCCCTATCGGAGCGCCGTGCTCAGGCTGTTTCGAATGAAATCCAGGCGCAGGGCGTTGATGCAGCCCGCATCACGGCCACAGGCTACGGCTCGACCCAACCCGTGGCCGACAACACCACTGCTACCGGCAAAGCAGCCAACCGCCGCGTAGAAGTGGCTATCTTCGCCAACGAGAAGATGCAGAAAGCCGCTAAGAAAGGCCAGCTGTAAGGTCTGAACCACGGATTTGTCGGATTAGCAAGTTGGTCGGATTTTGTGAGCGACTGACTTTATAAACCCGAGTAGTAAGATTGAATAGAAAAAGCCGCCTTCTGGGTGGCTTTTTCCGTTTATATCTCATCCACAAAATCCAACCAATCCGCTAAAACGACAAATCCGTGGTTCAGACAAGCTACACCTCATCCGCCGCCGAAAAGGCCGGGGCCGACCACCAGATTCTTGACCAGTTCTACGGCCACTTGCCGCCTGAGCCGCGCCGCACGCCCATGCGCGAGTTGATTTCGACTGTCCTCTCGCACCGCACCACCCACGCCGACGAAGAACTGGCCTACGACCGTATGCTGGAGGCCTTTGGCGACTGGGCCGGGGTGGAGGCTGCCCCCACAGCTGAGCTGGCCCACGCCATCCGAACCACACGTTGGCCCGACACGCAAGCTCCGCGCATTCAGGAAATCCTGCGCCGCATTCGGGCCGAAACGGGTGGGCCATTAGACTTGGATTTTCTGGCCGATTGGCCGACGGAAAAGGGCATGCAGTGGCTGACGGATATGCCCGGCATCGGCCTGAAAACGGCTTCGTTGCTATTACTTTTCAACTACCACAAGCCAGTGCTGCCCGTCGATACGCATGTGCACCGGGTGGCGCAGCGAGTAGGCTTTCTGGGACCAAAGGTGTCGGTGGAAAAAGCTCACAACGTGCTGCTGGCCCTGCTGCCGGCTGATGCAGAAACGCTGTTTAATTTCCACAAACACAATTACTGGCACGGCCAGCAAATCTGCTTTTTCCTAAAGCCAAATTGCCCCCGCTGCCCCCTAAAAGGCTTCTGTAACTACTACGAGGAGCACTACGGCCCGGCCACGGCCGAGGTACTGGTCGCTACCCCTGCCAAGTGGGACGCGGCCGCCTGGGGCAAGCTGCCGCATTAGGCCTGAGCAGTCAGCCGTTAGCTATTAGCTATTAGCTTCGTTATAGCGGCTGAATAGCCCGGAATATAAAAAACTGATAGCTAAGAGCTAACGGCTGACCGCTCAGAATATGCGTCTTGTTAAGCACCCCGTCCTTTGCAACTACTACGTCACGTATCGCTGCAATGCGAAATGCGCGTTTTGCGATATCTGGGAGAAGCCTTCGCCCTACATCACGCTCGAAGACGTAACCCAAAACCTGCGCGACCTCAAGCGACTGGGGGTGTCGGTGATTGATTTTACCGGCGGCGAGCCGCTGCTGCACCGGCAGCTGCCCGAGTTCCTGGGGCTGGCGCGCGCAATGGGTTTCATCACCACCGTTACGACCAACGGCCTGCTCTACCCCAAAAACGCGGAAAAGCTGCGGGGCAAGGTCGACATGCTGCACTTCTCGCTCGACTCGGCCGACCGTGACACCCACGACCTGGGCCGCGGCGTGGCCTGCTACGATTTCGTGCTCGAAAGCATTCGTGTGGCCAAAGAGCTGGGCGAGCGGCCGGATATTCTCTTCACCGTCTTCCGCAAGAACCTGGCAGACCTGGAGGCCGTGTACCGCGACATCACCCAGCCCAATGGCCTCGTCCTCATCCTAAACCCCGCTTTTGAATACGGCGACGTGGAAACCGGCGAGCAGCTGACTCCCGAGGAGCTGGACTACCTTTCCGCGTTTGGCCGGCGCAAAGGCGTGTATCTGAACGAAGCCTTTATTCAACTGCGGCGCGACGGCGGCAACCACGTGGCTGCGCCCGTGTGCCGGGCCGCTAGCACCACGCTGGTTATCTCGCCCAGCAACGAATTGGTGCTGCCCTGTTACCACCTCGGCGAGCAGAAATTTCCCATCGATGGCAAGCTGTTTGAACTGTATAATGCGCCTGAAACCCAGCGCTTAGCTGCGCTGGAAGGCCGCTTGCCGCAGTGCGAGGGCTGCACTATCAATTGCTACATGCAGCCCAGCTTCGCAGTGGAAACGAGCAAGTATTTCTGGCAGGCCCTACCCAGCACGTTGAAGTATAACTGGGAAAAAGGCACCTGGAAGCGGCTGGTCGGAGTAGCATAGTATGCCAAGAAAAGAATATCATGCTTCCCTACGCATTGCTCACTGCATAATTTAAAAAATGCCTGCTCTCATCCTCCCCGTTCACGGCATCTCGCCCACCATTCCTGCCGACTGCTTTGTTGCTGAAAACGCTACCATTATTGGCGATGTTCACCTTGGTTCGAAATGCACCGTTTGGTTCACGGCCGTGATTCGCGGGGATGTGCACAGCATCCGCATCGGCGACGAAACCAACATTCAGGACGGCGCTGTCTTGCATTGCACTTACCAAAAGGCCCCGTTGAGCATCGGGAGCCGCGTCAGCATCGGGCACCGGGCGCTGGTACACGGCTGCACCGTGGCAAACGATGTACTCATCGGTATGGGGGCCATCGTAATGGACCACGCGGTGGTCGGCACAGGCTGCATCATCGCGGCTGGGGCTGTGGTATTGGAAAATTTCGTGTGCGAACCGGGCTTTCTCTATGCCGGGGTGCCCGCTAAAAAAATTAAACCCGTGACGGATGAGCAGCGGGAAGGCCTGCGGCGCACTGCCGCTAATTACCAGACATATGCGAGCTGGCTAGCTGTATAAAAGCATAAGAATGCTTATGCATGCTGTAATTTTCGCTAATATTTTTGGCTTATTTGTCTATTAAAATAGTGCCATCCTTAAACGTAGCTGTACCTTTGTGCGGATTGGCAGTAGCTCAACAAAATCAGATTTGAGCGATTGTAGTCACCTTTCCCAAACCCTTTCACAGTTTACGTTTATGAAAAAAGTTCTCCTCCTTGCCTTAGCAGGGGCTTCGTTCGCACTGTCTTCGTGCTCCATCACCCTGCCCGTAGCAGTGTCCAGCAACCCAATCGGTAGCAAAGTGGGCAGCTCTACTGCAACGGTATTTCTAGGCGTTCTGTCGTTTGGTGGCGATGCCTCCATCCAGGCGGCAGCTAAAAAAGGTGGCATTACGCGTGTGTCGACGGTGGATATGAAACAGTCGAACATTCTGTTCATCTACCAGCAGTTCACCACGATGGTAACGGGCGAATAGTTTTTGATTTGGTTGCGGCTAAGTCCTGTTTGGGGCCGTTTCAACTACGAGAAAGCCGGGGCGATGCTCCGGCTTTTTTATTGTAAAACAGTTTCTAATTCTCTCAATGACCTTTCGTTTTAATGGCTGGGCCGTGTTGCTTACACTGGCACTCCTGGCTGGCTGCCAACAAGCCCACAAGCAAAGCGGGACTGTATACTTTGGACCTACGGCTGTGTACCGGCTGCCAAAAGGTACCCACGAAGCAATGCCAGATACGGCGTCGACGGCTTTCTACGAGCGGCGCTTCAACTTTCATCCCCGCTTCAACCAGCCCTTGCACCGCATTGTGGCCGGCAGCCCAACCGAGACCGTGTACCTGGGCATTGCCATGCCGCCGGTGCCCGCCAACTTGCAGGTGCTGGTCGAGCCTGATGCGGTATGGCAGGTGGTGGGGCGTAAGGCCCTCCCAAGTGCCGCACAGCTGGCCCTGCTGCGTGGTCGCAACAGCGAATTCAACGTGCGCTATGTAGGAAAAGCCAAGTCCGGCAACGTTCACGTCGTGAACTTGCTCACCCGCGATTCGGTGGTGGCGCGCAGCTATTACGACGCACCTAAGCCCTATAAGGGCAACCTACTGCTATGAGCTGGCTGCTTATGAGACTCGTGGGCTTCGGTGTAGCAGCCATCGGCTTGGGCGCATGCGTGACGATGGCAGGACGCGGGTTACCAGCCAGCAGTGGCAGTGTACCTGCCGGGCCTGCCAACCGGGCTATCCGGGAACTGTATGTTGGGCCGGGGGTGACGCAGTATTTTCTTCAGCCTCAACAGTTCATGGGGCCAAACGAGCAGCAGACAGCTGAGGTGGATATTGTGGCTCGTGATTCAGCCCAGATTCCCCGATATGGACTGCTGCACCTTTCCGTGGTGGCACCAGCAGCCGTAAAATTCCCAATTGACACCCTGTTGCTATCTACCGCTGGCCGACCAGTGTCCTTGCTGGCCGCACGGGTTTTATATGCCGAGCCAAAGGGCCAGGGTACTCTCTCCCGCCTGGAGGCTTATCTGACGCCTGCCCAACTGCGGGAATACCTCAACAGCCCAATGCAAACCCTATTGATAGGCGGTCCAACGGGGCGGCGGACATTTCTGCCTAGCAAAAAAGCTCAGGTAGCGCTGCGTGCTTTTGCTGCGCGCGTGGTTGGCCCAACCAAACAGTAACAGCCCGCTCCACTCGCTGCGGCTACAACAAGCCCGTATGTTCTTTACGGGCTTGTTGGAAGCCCGCTAGAGTAGGAGGGAGCCCTTTGGGGTAGGTTCACACTGCTTGATGACGGCAGGAATGTACTACAGTTCGTCGTCGAGCTCGCCGCGTGGTGCTTCGCGCTCCAGAGGGGTGGTTACCCGAAGCTGCACCAGTTCCACGGCGCGGCGTGAGCGCTGGAGCACCCGGAACTCGTAAGGGTCGAGCACGGCTACATCGCCCACTTCCGGAATGCTGCCGTAGATGACATTAAGCAAGCCACCCACGGTTTCGTAGTCTTCGCCTTCGGGCAGGGGGAAGGGGAGGTACTCGTTGGCGTCGGATATGGGCGTGGCAGGGTTCACGCGGTATTCGTCCTCGGTCACCTTCTCCACCACGGGCACCTCGTTGTCGTACTCGTCCTGGATTTCGCCCACCAGTTCTTCCATAATGTCCTCAATGGTGACGATGCCCGACACGCCGCCGAACTCGTCGCTCACAATGGCCATCACAATGTGCTTGCGCTGAAACTGGCGCAGCAGGCGGTTAATTTTCTTGGTTTCAGGCACGAAGAAGGGCGGGCGCATGATGCGGGCCAGCTCTACCGGCTCGCCGCGACGAATGATGGGTAGCAGGTCCTTCACGTTGAGCACGCCCACGATGTTGTCGATGTTGCCCTCGTACACCGGCATCCGCGAAAAACCTTCGGCAAATACCAAGTCCAGAATGGTCTCAGCCGGCGCGTTCACGTCTAGGGCCGAAAGCTTGGTGCGGGGCACCATAATCTGCTTCACCATCCGGTCGTTGAACTGGAACACGTTCTCAATCAGCTCGTGCTCCGAATCCTGAATTTCACCGCTCTCCTTGCTTTGGTCAATGAGGAGGCGCAACTCGTCGGAAGTGTGAGCCTCGGTGCCATGTACGTTCTGAATGCCTACCGCGCCCAGCAGCAGGTTGCTGGCTTTCGAGAGAAACCACGTTAGGGGCCGGGTAATGTAGTAGAAGCCGCGCAAGGGCAGTACCAGTGCTAGGCTCACCGCTTCGGGCCGCTGAATGGCCAGCGCTTTCGGAAATAGCTCCCCAAACAACACGTGCAGGAACGTGAGCACAATCAGGCCCAGTGCGATGGCAATGCTGTGGGCCGTGCCCGCCGAGATGCTCAGCCCCAACTTGGGCAGCACGCCCAGGAAAAATTCGGTAAACAGTTCTTCACCCACTGCACCCAGTAGCAGCGAGGCAATGGTGACGCCCAACTGCGTGGCTGATAGGTAGTCGTAAAGCTTGCGCAATACGCCCAGGGCAAGGCCAGCGAGGCGGCTGCCTTCCTTGGCTTTTATCTCCAGCTGCGAAAGCCGTACGCGAATCAGCGAGAATTCGGCAGCCACGAAAAATCCGTTTACCAGAACAAGTAAAACGGTCAATAGTAATTGTAAACCCATGTCGGCGGCCCCCGCGACGCGGTCGGTCTGGGGGCCATTGTTGCCCAAAAGTACGCAGTTTGGCGCAGGTGGTTGGTCTAATGTGTAATCAACTCACCAGTTTGTCACGAAGTGGGGTTTATTTTGTGGGCCGTTGAGCCCGTAAGGACTCGTCAATGGCGACGACTAGTAGGCTGCGGAAGTGATGGTAATTATAAACGAGAACGGTCGTCTGACTGTTAGCGATGCCTAACTGAAGCAACAAGCCTGCGACATAAACTATCGTGATGAAGAATATTTGGATACTTAACGCGCTGATGCTGTGGATTGGGCTGACTGGTTCGGCCGCCGCACAGATTCTCGTGCCCACCCACCTGAGCACGGCCCTGAGTAAGCCCACCGCCAAAGTAGGCGAGGAGGTCGAGCTCATCATCACGGCCCGCATCGACGATAAGTGGCACCTTTACTCCTCCGATTTCAGTGAGGATACCGGCCCGGTAGTCTTCACCATGAAGTTTAAGCCCAGCCCAGCCTACGCGCTGGTGGGCAAGCTGCAATCCATCAAGTCGCACCATGAGCACGACGACGTATTTAACGGCGAAGTGGCTTTTTGGGAAAAAACCGGTGAGCTGCGCCAGAAAATTAAAGTACTCCAGCCCGGCCCGCTCACCATCTCCGGCGATGCCGACTACCAGACCTGCACCGACGTGGACGGCCGCTGCGTGCCCGGCAACGAAACCCTGAAATTCGGCCCGCTCACCGTGACCGGTGCCGCTGCTCCGGCCAAAGCTACCGGTGCCGTACCCCCAGCCGCTGATGCGCCCGCCAAACCAGCCACCGCAGCCGTTGCCGTCGCTGCTCCTACCAAGCCAGCGGAAGCGGCGACTACTGCTCCTGATTCGGCGTCTGCAGTTGAAGCAACTGCCGTTGCTCCAGCACCTGATGCTCCGGCCGAAGTAGCGCCCGCACCAGCCGGCACCGCCGTCGCAACGGCCCCCGACCCGGTGAAGGAAGCCGGCGGCCTGTGGGGCTTCGCACTGTTGGCTTTCACGCTGGGGCTGGCCGCGCTGGTCACCCCCTGCGTGTTCCCCATGGTGCCCATGACGGTTTCGCTCTTCACCAGCGGCAACGACAGTCGGCAGCGTGGCATCTTCAAAGCGCTGGTGTACGGAGCCAGCATCATCGGCATCTACGTGCTGATGGGAGTACTTGTATCGGTGCTACTGGGTGAAGACGGCCCGAACCTGATTGCTACGCACTGGCTGCCCAACCTGATTTTCTTTATCGTATTCGTGGTTTTTGGCCTGTCGTTTCTGGGCTTGTTTGAAATCACTCTGCCTCACCAGATTGTAAACCAGGTAGATGCCCAGGCGGATAAAGGCGGCTGGGCCGGTATCTTCTTCATGGCCCTCACCCTGGTGGTGGTATCGTTTTCTTGCACCGCGCCCATTGTGGCCAGTATTCTGGGCATGGCGGCCCGGGGCGAGCGGATTCAGCCCATTGTGGGCATGTTGGGTTTCTCGATGGCCTTTGCGCTGCCGTTCACGCTATTTGCCATCTTCCCTTCCTGGCTGAAAAGCCTGCCCCGCTCCGGTGGCTGGCTGAACACCGTGAAAGTGGTGCTGGGCTTTGTGGAACTGATGTTGGCTCTCAAATTCCTGAGCACCGCTGACCTGGCCTACCACTGGCAGTTGCTGAACCGCGACGTGTATATCGTGCTCTGGATTGTGCTGTCGGCCTTGCTCGGTTTCTACTTGCTGGGCAAGTTCCGCCTCTCCCACGACTCGCCGCTCGACCACCTCAGCGTGGGACGTCTGCTGATGGCTGTGCTGGCCTTCGCCTTCACCGTGTACCTCGTGCCGGGCCTGTTTGGCGCGCCACTGCCCTTACTGGCCGGCTACCTGCCTCCCCAGAGCAAGCATGATTTTTCGCTGGCCAGTGCCGGAAATGGTAGTGCTCCGGCCGTGGCTACGGCGGGCAATAGCGCCGGCCGCGAAGTGCCGCGCTTCGGTGAATTCCTTGAGTTGCCCCACAACCTCGAAGGCTATTTCGACCTAGAACAGGCCAAGCGGGTTGCACGCCAGCAGCACAAGCCCATTTTTATCGACTTCACCGGCCACGCTTGCGTGAATTGCCGCAAGATGGAAGCCACCGTGTGGAGCGACCCACAGGTGCTGGAGCAATTGCGCAACGATTATGTGGTAGTGGCGCTGTACGTGGATGATAAAACCGAACTGCCCCAGAAGGAGTGGTACACCTCTGCCCATGATAACCAAGTTAAAACCACGCTGGGCAAGCAAAATGCCGACCTCCAAATAACCAATTTTGGCTTCAATGCCCAGCCTTACTACGTGCTGCTCGACCCGGACGGCGCCACCAACAAGCCCCTCGTAGCCCCAATGGCTTACCAGCCCGATGTGGCTCAGTTTAGTGCCTTTTTACAGGCGGGAGCCAAGCAGTTTCGCAACCAGCGTGGGCCAGTAGCAGCGCGTTAATTAACTTGCTGTCCAGTTGTTGATTTAGCGTAGTGAGCGTCTTCCCCAAACGATTGAAAGCACGAAGAGGCGACCCCCACCCAGAGGCCGCCTCTTACAAGTGTGAGACGCGCACCCACCCAGATGCGCTGCCTCGTTTTCCCCTCTTCTCCTCCGTATCCAACCACGGCCGTAGAGAAAGGAAGATTCCTTTCATAAGGAAGTTGGGGAATGAAAAAGCCGAATAATTCGACATTTATGCATTGGCCATCTTCCTGCTACGTTGGCGCCGCGGCCTTCTGCCTTGGATTATGACAAATGTAATATGACAACTTGCGCGATGCAAATAATTCCCTGGTTTAACGTAAAATTTACAATAAATTTAATTTACACACCTTAATTTAACATTCTCTTTAACTTCTTTCCGCAAAAAATGGCCAGAAATTACGAACTTGATGACACTGACCGCAACATTCTAAACCTGCTTATCCAGGATGCGAAAATGCCGTACACGGAAATTGCCCGCAAGGTTAATGTTTCGGGTGGCACTGTGCACGTCCGTATGGCGCGTCTTGAGGAGTTGGGAATCGTGCAGGGTGCAACGCTACGTATTGATTATCAGAAGCTTGGATATGGCGTGAGTGCCTTCCTGGGCATCTACCTGCTGAAAAGCTCGGTGTATACCAGTGTGGTGACCCAACTGCGCGAAATTCCGGAGGTAGTGAGTATTCACTTCACCACTGGGGCTTATGGAGTTTTTGCTCGTTTGGTGTGCCGCGACACCCAGCATCTGCGTGATGTGCTCCATGACCGGATTCAGCCCATCGATGGCATCGAACGCACCGAAACACTAATTTCGCTGGAAGAAGTAGTGAACCGCCCCACGCAGCTCACATAGCTGCACCAGACGGGTACTGACTGAATTTGCAGACCGTCCTGCCATGCTGCTCCTGCCTCTCCAACCGAGCAGCGCGGTCAGCATGGCAGGGCGGTCTTCGTTTCCTCTCTTCAACCGGCCGGACGGCTCCGCCGTCGGGCCGCTCCTACACTAGCTTAAGTGTTGCTCTATGGAGGAAGGAGAGGCTTTGAATCGTC
Source organism: Hymenobacter negativus (assembly GCF_017571495.1). Classification (GTDB taxonomy): domain Bacteria; phylum Bacteroidota; class Bacteroidia; order Cytophagales; family Hymenobacteraceae; genus Hymenobacter; species Hymenobacter negativus. The sequence continues at coordinate 25,633 of NZ_JAGETZ010000011.1, forward strand.
AATTAATAGATGTCCGACGCCAGTTGGTTTCCAAACAAGCCGATGCTGCCAGTCTGCTAAGTGTATGGCTGTAATTTTGTGTTGTGCTCACAACTCCCGCCCCGCCCGCCACGCTGCTTATTCAAACCGCTTTCATCGGCGACGTGATTCTGATGACGGCGCTCCTTGAATACCTCCACCAGACCGAGCCTGCTACGCCTGTAGATGTGCTAGTGCGGCGCGGCAACGAAGGCCTCCTAGCCGGCCATCCCCACGTGCGCAGCATCCTGATTTGGGACAAAAAGTACCGCAAATACGCCGCTCTTTGGGATTTGCTGGGCCAGATTCGAGCCGCGAAGTACGGCCGGGTGGTGACCTTGCAGCGCTTTGCCAGCACGGGTTTCCTTACGGCTTTTTCAAAAGCCAAAGAGCGCATCGGCTTCGCTAAAAATCCTCTAAGCCGGTTCTTTACCCGCCGAGTGCCGCACCAAATTGGCAATGGCGTGCACGAGGTGACCCGCAACCTGCGGCTGCTCAACGAGGAGTTGGGAATGAGGAATGAGCAATTGCGCACGGATAATAATTCTTCATTCCTGATTCCTGATTCTTCGTCGAATAAGGCGCCATTATACTTGCCCCGGCTGTACCCTTCGGCTGCTGATGAGGCAGCTGTGGCGCCCTACGCCGAGAGTGGGCCGTACATCTGCATTGCGCCTACATCGGTCTGGTTTACCAAGCAATATCCGGAAGCGAAGTGGCTGGAATTGCTGGCGGCGCTGCCTCAGCACGTGGCGGTATACCTGTTGGGCGGCCCACCCGATGTGGCTGCCTGCGAGCGATTGGCCGCTGCCAGTGGCCGAACCAATGTGGTGAGCATTGCCGGCAAAATAGGCTTGTTGGCCTCTGCTGCCCTCATGCGCGGGGCGATAATGAATTACGTGAACGACTCGGCCCCCATGCATCTGTGCTCGGCCGTAGGGGCACCCGTGACGGCTATTTTCTGTAGCACGGTGCCGGCGTTTGGGTTCGGGCCGCTGGCGCCGGTTTCCTTCGTGGTCGAAACTCGGGAGCCGTTGGCGTGCAAGCCTTGCGGGCTGCACGGGCACGGAGCTTGTCCATTGGGGCACTTTCGCTGTGCATACGGCATTGAGCTGGGACAATTACTGGAATCAGTGAGCAGTTAGCAGCGAGTAGTTACCAGTGCAAGAAGTTATGCCTTGCCAACTGTTCACTGCTAATTGCTCACTGCCTTCTGTACCTTTGTAGACTTATGCTTGATTATCACATTCACGAATATCCTAATGGTATCCGCCTCTTACACAAGCAGGTACTCCACACTAAAATAGCGCATTGCGGATTTTTGCTCGACATTGGCTCGCGCGATGAGGCTCCGCACCAACAAGGGCTGGCGCACTTCTGGGAGCACATGGCTTTCAAAGGGACCGAAAAGCGCAAGTCGTTCCACATTCTCAACCGCCTCGAAACGGTAGGCGGTGAGCTGAACGCCTACACCACCAAGGAAAAAATCTGTTTCTACGCCGCATTGCTCAGCACCCACTTCGAGCGGGCGTTTGAGCTGCTGACTGACTTGACGTTCAACTCCGTGTTTCCCGGCCGCGAGGTAGAGAAGGAGCGGGGCGTGATTCTGGAGGAAATGAGCATGTACCAGGATGCGCCGGAAGACGCCATCATCGACGATTTCGATACCGTCGTGTTTGGTGAGCATCCATTGGGCGTTAACATTCTGGGTACCCGCGAAAGCGTGAGCCGCTTCCAAACAGCCGATTTTCACGCCTTTTTGCAGGAGCAGATGCGAACCGACCGGCTAGTATTCAGCTCGGTGAGCAACCTGCCTTTTGAGGCGGTGAAGAAGCTGGCGGATAAATTCCTGGCCCCGCTGCCGGCGAAATTGGGCCCGCGCACACGCCGACCGGTGGGCAGTTACCAGCGCAAAATGCAGGTCGAGACCCGGCCCATTACCCAGGCGCACTGCTTGGTAGGCGGCCCGGCCTACTCGCTGAACGACCCACGGCGCATCCCATTCTTCATGCTGAATAACATCCTCGGTGGTCCCGGCATGAACTCTCGGCTCAACCTGGCAGTACGTGAAAAATATGGCCTCGTGTACACCATCGATAGCACGTACTCGCCCTACACCGACACCGGGTTGTTCGGCATCTACTTTGGCACCGAGGGCAAGCAGCTCAACCGCACGGTGGGCCTGGTTCAGAAGGAGCTTAAGCTGCTGCGCGAAAAAGAGCTAACCACCAACCAGCTGCATATCGCTAAGCACCAGCTAATGGGCCAATTGGCCATGAGCGAGGAAAGCAACGGCGGCTTGATGCAGCTACTGGGCAAAAGCACGCTGGACTTGGGCCGTGTAGAACCGTTGAGCGAGATTTTCTCGAAAATCGAAAAGGTTTCGGCTACCGAATTGCGCGAGATGGCCAATGAAGTGCTGACCGAGGAGCACCTGAGCGTGCTACAATACGTGCCGGAAGGAAAGTAATGAGCCAACCGGTGTTCGGGCACGTCGGGACTTACCGGCCGGGCGACACATTTCGGAACCGCATCGATTTGGCCCTAAGTGGTGTGCACCGGCCACGCCGGGCGGGCGTGTGCGGCACCCAGTACCTTGGGGCCGAGAGCGTTGTGCTGGCCGGCCAGTACGAAGACGATGAGTTTGGGGAAGAGGAAATCCATTATTCCGGCAACGGTGGGCGCGACCCGAAATCTGGTCGACAAGTCACTGACCAAGTGGCGACTGGTACCAACCTTGCCCTGTTGCGAAGTGCAGAAACCAAGCAGCCGGTGCGGGTGCTGCGCAAAGTACCAGCCGAGGACGGTGGGCCAGATGTGTACCGCTACGAGGGATTATATTCCGTAGTCGGCTCCAGCTTTGGACCTGGGAAATCGGGTTTTCAGGTGTATGTATTTCGACTCCGGCCTATCGGATTTTAGCCCGCAGAGGGCGTAAAGGGGCCCGCAGGAGGTTGCGCAGAACGGTCTGCGCAACCTCCTGCGGGCTAAATCTATGTAGAATAATGAACGACCCCATCGAAACCTACGCGGCGCTGCACACCGCTCCCGAGCCGCCGCTGCTGGCCCAGCTAACCCGCGAAACACACTTGCAACTGCTGATGCCACGCATGAGCAGCGGCCACGCCCAAGGCCGACTGTTGAGCATGCTGAGCCATCTGATACGACCCCGACGCATCCTGGAAATCGGTACGTTTTGCGGATACGCCACGCTGTGCATGGCCGAGGGACTCGCCGATAACGGGCTGATTCATACTATTGAAATAGACCCGGAAAAGGAGTCGCGCATTCGGCGCTACGTGGCGGCAGCGGGCCTGACGGAACGGGTGCAGCTATATATCGGTGCGGCGCTCGATGTTTTGCCCGGCCTGGTCGATGAAGTGTGGGATTTGGTCTTTATTGATGCCGACAAGCGGAGCAACGACGCGTACTTTGAAGCTGTCATTGAACAGGTGCGGCCAGGCGGGTTGCTTATCGTCGACAACGTGCTGTGGGGCAATAAGGTACTGCCGGCCCACGAGGTGAAAGCCAGCGATAAGGATACGCCGTTGGTACGCGCCTTCAACGACAAAATAGCCCGGGATTCGCGCGTGGAGCCTGTTTTCTTGCCCTTACGGGATGGGCTGTTGCTCCTGCGCAAGAAAATATAGACTGCACAATCGATTGTCCTCCGAAAAAACCTTGCCGGGCCGAATGCCGTCAAATGCCTTCCTGAGAGTTTCCCGTCATATTCTATGCGAAATTTTACCCTGCTCTTTTTTCTGCTTCTGGGGCTGACTGCGGCCCATGCCCAGGCACCAACCACGGTAAGTGGCCGCGTGACCGACGGCAAGGACCAGTCGGCGCTGATTGGGGCCAACGTGCTGCTCATTCACCTGCCCGACTCGGTGAAGCGCGGCACGGCCGTGGACACCGATGGCAAATTTCAGTTCGATAACGTGGCGGCGGGGCGCTACGTGCTTGATGCTTCTTTCGTGGGCTACCAAAAGCTGAGCCAGCCCGTAACTGTGGCCAGTACACCCGTACAGGTGGGCACACTGGCGCTGCAAACGGGTGGCGTGCAGTTAAAAGGAGTAGTGGTGACCGGCCAGGCTGCCCAAAGTGTGCAGAAAGGTGATACCACGCAGTATAACGCCCGTGCCTTTAAAACCAACCCCGACGCCACTACCGGCGACCTCATTGAAAAGATGCCCGGCGTGAGTCGCGGAGCCGATGGCAAAGTGCAGGCCCAAGGCGAAAACGTGGCCCAGGTGCTGGTGGACGGCAAACCTTTCTTCGGCACCGACCCCGACGCTGTGCTCAAAAACCTGCCCGCCGAAATGGTGGACAAAGTGGAGGTATTTGACCAGCGCAGTGAGCAGAGCCGCTTTTCGGGGTTCGATGATGGCAACACGACGAAGACCATCAACATCGTGACCAAGATTGAATTCCGCAACGGCACCTTTGGGCGCGTGCTGGCCGGAGCGGGCCCGGAGCGCTACAAAGCCAGTGCCAACGTGAATAAGTTTCGGGGAGCAGAGCGCATGTCGGTATTGGCGCAGAGCAACAACGTGAACGAGCAGAACTTTGGTACCGAGGACCTGCTGGGCGTGGTGGGCAATTCCAACCAGGGTGGTGGGGGCCGTGGCGGGCAGCGTGGCGGTGGGGGAGGCGGCAACGGCGGCAATGCCGGCGACTTTCTGGTGAACCAGAGCGGCGGCATTTCTAAAACCAACGCGGTGGGCCTGAACTACTCCAATACCTGGAACAAGAAAACGGAAATGTCGGGCAGCTACTTCTTCAATCGCGCCGATAACACCATCAACAGCAGCGTGCAGCGCTACTATGTGGACACAGCCAATACGCGCTTCAACCAGACCGGCAACACCAGCAGCCTCAACACCAACCACCGCTTCAACATGCGGCTGGAGCACAAGATTGACACGGCCAATTCCATCTTGTTTCGGCCCCGTTTCAGCTACCAGCTGAACGATGCAGCAAGCAATGTATTTGGGGTAACAAGCCGCGGCGGCCTGGAGCAGAGCAACATTACGAGTAAGTACGGCTCGGGCAACAACGGCCTGAACACGGGCGGCGACGTGCTATTGCGTCACCGCTTCGTGAAGCCCGGCCGCACGGCCAGCCTGAGCATTGGCGGCACCTACAGCCAGCGCAAGAGCAACACGACGCTTCGCACTGTTGATACAGGCTCGGCCCTTAACAACCTCGACCAGGCCAGCAACCTGAACCAGAACGGCGGCAACATCAACGCCAACCTAGCCCTCACCGAGGCCATCAGCAAGCAGGACCAACTGCAGGGCAACTATGCCATCAGCTACGCACCCAACAACTCAAACAAGTACACCTACGACGTGCTCACGGGCGATACCCGCGAGCTGAACGAAGGCCTCAGCAACGTGTTCGACAATTACTACTTTAACCAGTCGGGCGGGATTACCTACCGGCACGTCACGCAGAAGTTTCAGGGCAGCGTGGGGGTGGCTGGTCAGTATTCGGAGCTGTACAGCGACGCGCAGTACCCGCGGCCCCAGATTGGGCGCTACTACTTCGTAAACGTGCTGCCCAATGCCAACGCCAGTTACCGCTTCACGCGCCAGAAAAACCTGCGCCTGAACTACCGCACCAATACCAACGCGCCCAGCGTGAGCCAGCTGCAGGCCGTGGTGAATAATTCTAACCCCCTGCAGCTCACCATTGGTAATCCCACGCTACGGCAGGAATTCCAGCATTCGCTCAACATCCGCTACTCCGCCTCCAATCCCGAAGTGTCGAGCAATTTCTTCGCCCTGTTGTCGGGCTCTTTCACCCAGAACCCCATTTCTAACCGCACCATTGTAGCCGCGCGCGAGACCACTGTGACGCCCGAAGGAGCCCCCGATGTGGTGGTACCAGCCGGGGGCCAGCTCACTCAGCCGACTAACCTGAGCCAGCAATACTCGGTGCGCTCGCTGGCCAGCTACGGCCAGCCCATCAAGGCCATCAAAACCAACGTGAACCTGAGCGCCAACGCCAACTTCACCCAGACCCCCGGCCTAGTAAACGGCGGCCTGAACTACGCCCGGGTGCCCTCGTTCGGGGCCGGCCTCACGCTGAGCTCCAACATCAGCGCCAACCTGGATTTCACGGCTTCGACCACCTCGAATAAGAACTTCGTTATCAATACCCTGCAAACAAAGCTAAACACCGACTACTTCTCGCAGGTAACCCGGGTACGACTGAACTGGATTGTGGGCCCTGGTATCAATATTGCTACCGACCTCGTGCACCAGGCCTACTCGGGGCTCTCGGCCGGCTACAACCAGCAATACGCCCTGTGGAATGCCAGCATCGGCAAGAAGCTGTTTCCCGGCCAGCGTGGCGAAGTCAAAGTCTACGCATTCGACTTGCTGGGCCAAAACCGCAGTATCTCGCGCAACGTGACTGATGCCTATTACGAGGACGTGCAAACGACTATTCTGCAACGCTACTTCATGCTGATGTTTACTTATAACATTCGCAGCGGCAATGTGATAGCGCCCACGCAAGGCGAAGGTGGCGGTGGTGGCCGTGAAGGCCGTGGTGGCTTCAACCGGCCCGATGGCGGCGGTCCTGGTGGTCCGCCCCCCAGCGGTGGGGGAGGCGGCGGCCCGCGGTAAGGCTGCATTAAACAGCAGATTAACATGCAGCACGCAGCAAGCTGAAGGCCGGCATAGCGAGGTAGTCCACGCATTTTGTCATGCTCCGTCTCCTTAGGCTTTGCGCTTTGGGAGAACGGTGTCGGGGGTGAGTTTTTGCCATCAGGTGGAGTAAACGAGTTGCTTCGCGGCACTCTGCTTGAAGGCTTGGCAACGCTCCGGCGCGGTTTTTTTGCGCAAAAATCAGGTTCTTTGTAGCTTCCGGGTCAAAAGCAGGCCCTTGTGTAGCTTATGCGAAATCCCGTTGCCTCGATAATATTGCTCGTAGCCCTGGCTAGTCCGCTGGCTGCTCAGACGTCGGTATCGCGCCCGCACCCCGATGTGCCCGCTGCGATGGATGTAGCTGGAATTCATTTAGTATTGAGCGAAGGAGCCCAGCGCCTGGTGCAGCAAAAAGCCGATGGCCTATGCCGCCACCAGCCGTCCTTCCAAGCCCGAGTCGATTTGGCTGATGCCTCATTCCCCATCATCGACCGGGTATTGAAGGAAGAAGGCGTACCGCTTGATTTTCGCTACTTGGCCCTCCAGGAAAGCGCCTTGCTAGGCAATGCACGCAGCAACCACGAGGCGGTAGGCTACTGGCAGCTCAAAGAGGAAACCGCTACTGGCCTGGGGCTTAGCGTGAATGATGCCGTGGACGAGCGCCAGCACCTCACTTCCAGCACCCGGGCCGCTGCTCGCTACCTTACCCGTAGCAACAACAGCCTGCACAACTGGATGAATGCATTGCTAAGCTACTACACCGGCTTGGGTGGGGTAAAGCCCTACACGCTCCCAACGGATTTCGACGCCACCGAAATGGCCATCACCGAGGCTACCTCGCCTTACGTGCTGATGTTTCTGGCCCAGAAAGTGGCTTTCGAGCCCTCGTGCGGCCTTAACCCCAGGCCGCCGCTGCTGCTCCGCGAGTTTCCCGCCACACCCGGCCAGACGCTGCAAGCTCAGGCCCTCACCCTGCATACCGACCCTGCTGCACTGGCCAAGCACAACTATTGGCTGCTGACTGCCGCTGTGCCCGCCGACAAGCCCTATACGCTCATCGTGCCCGTGGGCGACGTAACCCAGGCTGCGGGCATCCTTGCCAACCAGCGCTTGCAAAGCAGCAAGGAGTTGCTCAATGCGCCCACCGTGGCCCGTAATACGGCCGAGGTCCGCATTAATAAGCTTCGTGCCCTCATCGCCTTACCCGGCGAAACCATGGTGGACCTGGCCCGCCGGGCGCACCAGCGACTGGGAGAATTTCTGCGCCACAACGAGATGACGGGGTTCGATAAGCTGGTAGTCGGTCGGCCATATTACCTGGAAAAGAAGCGCGACGCGGCGGCCGTGGAATACCACGTCCTTCAGCCCGGCGAAACAATTTTCGACGTGGCCCAGAAGTACGGCATGCGCCAAAAAGCCGTGTACGCCAAAAACCGCATGGCCCGCGTGGAAGAGTTGCGTCCCGGCCGTGTGCTGTGGCTGCAACACACACGCCCCCGCGAAACCGCCATCGAATACCGCACCCAGCCCGAAGGCGTGGCCCTGGAGCGCCCCAGTGCCGCTGATATCGCAGCCGAAAAGGAAACGGACGCTTTGGTGAGCACTGCTAATGATGTGGTAGCCATGCGCCGCGAGGTAGCAACCGAAAGCGGCCAGGTTAAGGTGAAAGTCAAAGTGAAAGGCCAGGACGGCAAAACCAAAAGCAAGCGCGTTGTAGAAGATGCCGACGGCTGGGGCGAAACCCTGGCTACAGCTGCTTCTACGGCTTCCAGTACCCCGGCGGCGGCTCCGGCTCCGGTAGCTGCCGCGCCCTTACCCACTCAGCCGGCCCCAGTGCCTGCGCCCGTGCGGCCCACGCCAATGTCGGCCCCAGTGCGGCCTTCTTCCGCTAAAGTCACGTACCTGCCGCCGCCCGCTGCCGCACCGGCGCCAGCACCCCTGGCAGATGAGCCCAGCGAGGCTGATTCTGCGGCCATTGCACCCGATGTTAGTCGCCTGGAACCAGTGTTCAAGCCGGCCGCGCCAATCCCCAAGCCCGCCCCAACGAAGGCTCTCGAGCCTGTGGCTACGTATCCGGCGGCCGTGGCTGCCAAGCCAGCAGCGGCGCCTGCGCCGGTCGTAGCGCCAGTGGCCATGGGTAAGCCGGCAGGGACGGCTCCGAGAGCCATCCCCAGCGATGCCACCCATCGGGTAGAGGCTCGGGAAACGGTGTACTCCGTGAGCCGACTATACGGCATTGCACCAGCTACCCTGATAGCCATCAACCACCTGGAGCCGCCGTACGGCTTAGTGCTGGGCCAGGTGCTGAGCTTGAAAGCGGCGGAACCAGCGCTTGCTCCCGTTGTGCCAGTGGCGAAGGCTGCCCCCGCTGCCAAAGCGGCTCCCGTGTTCAAAGTTGCTCAGGCCCCAGCCCCGGCGCCTACGCAAACCCCCGCATCGCACAGCCAGCACACCGGGCGAATCAACCCAGCCACACTGTACGTACCGAAGAAAGCCACGTCCGCTGCAACCACGTCTGCTGTTACCCCCGCTGCTCCCGCGACTTCAGCCGCTGCAGTGGGCACGGTTACGCAGCACACTGTGGCCAAAGGAGAGACTTTATACAGCATTGCCCGCCTCTATAATGTAAAGGTGGCCGACCTGCAAGCCTGGAACAACAAGGCGGCCTCAGATGCTTCGGCCAAGATAGGGGAGGTGCTGCGCGTGCAGGCACCGGCTAAATAATGCGCGCCGCGGAGTAGCAAATGGCAACGACCGAAGCGTGAAACTTCTACATGTAGCTGTGTGATAAATTTCTGGTTAAGTGATGATTACTTGCCAGGGCCGGCCAAGGCACCTGAGTATTTTACCACGTAATAGTTAGCCGTAACATTGTCCTTCGTCAGCTCGGCTATCTGATAAATGGGGCCGGTATAAGCTTTCTCAATTTCGAACGTAATGGCGGGCGGGTCTTCGTTGCCCATTACTTCCAGCAGGCCGCTGTTTTTGGTGGTATACAGGGCGGCTTTCTCCTGCAGCTTGCCGTAGTCTTCCAGCAGCATGTAGGCCGAGCAGAGGTTGCCGAGCAGCGCGTTGGCCACCTTGCGGTTGATTTCGGCTTTCTTATTGGTCCAATCGGCTTTAGCCAGCTGTGCTTCCCAGGTTGCTACCAGGGGCAGTAGCTTGTTTTTGTCGAGCGTTGGCTCGGTAATCGCTTTTTCAAACTCGGTCGCGGCTTTGCTTATTTCCTGGTATGCGGGCATTTCGCCTTCCACGGCGTTCACTCCCAGTCGCACCGTCCAGTTATGGTCGACCATGGTATAGTTGATGCGGTCTCGGAGCGCTTGTAGCCGCTTTTTCGATAACTCCTCGGTGCAGGCATTTCTCAGGTACAAGTCCAGGTCCCAGCGGTAGTTAAACTCCGGGGAGCGCTCGGTGCCCTGGTTTTGCTCGAAATGCTGGAGTACGTGGTTGTTTTGCTTGTCGAGAAGCTCATAGCTGCTTGTGCCCGAATAGGCAATTGGGCAATAAAACTGCTCGTGCGTATCGCCACCAATAATATTGCGCTTTTCTACTTGTTCTGGCTGCGTAGCAAAGCCTTTGTGCCGGATAACGAGGGTGAGGTCGCCACCGGTTTTCTTGTATTCCAATCCCTGTAAGGCCGGCGGGGCGGGCAAATACAAGAGTGGCCGGCCCAGGTCGTACTCCACCGAATACGATTTATACTTAGCATCAATGGGCGCCGAAGCGGCTTTGTGAAAAGTGGACCAGATTTTATGTTCGGCTATTTTTTGGGAAGAAGCTGGGTGTGCTGCCAGCAGCGTCAGGGCAAAGGCAGCCGGCAGCCACTGGGCACGGACAAAGGAAAAAGTACGCATCGATAACATCATGAAATAGCGAAGTGGCGGCTTTTAAAGAAATAAGAGTCTGGCAGCAGTGGGCGCTTATTGAGGCACAGCGGCGTTGGCAAAGTCCAGAAACTCTTCCTTCGAATAGTAAATGGGCTGGCCATTCTTCATGCCTTTTAGCACCTGCGAGGTACTGGGGCCGGTATAGGTTTCATCGCCCCGGAAGGAAGGCGCCGCCTTTCCGAACACGCCTGTGTTTTTGCTGTCGAAGAGGCGCCCCAGGGTAACGATTTTGGGGTAGTCTTCCACCAGTAAGTAGGCTACGCACAAGTTGTTAAGCAGCGCGTTGGCCACCGTTTTGTTGATTTCGCTTTTCTTGTCGTCCCAGTTCACCTTGGCCAGGTGTTTCTCCCAAACCGCAATCAGGGGCTGGAGCTTCACCTTATCGGCCGATGAACTGGTGAGCAGCGTCGTCAGCGCGTTGGCCGAAGTGCTGATTTCGGTGTACGCCGGAGCCGCACCCTCAACGGTGTTGACCACCATCTCAACGTGAAAATCATGTGGGGCCAGGTCATAGGCAACGTTAGCCAATACCTCGTCCAGCAGCAGCTTCGCCTTGGCCGGAATATAAGGGCCCTGCACGTAGGCATTGAGTGCTTCCCGATTGGGAAAGTCCGGCGTATCCTGTATAAAACCATCCTTGTGGAATGCTGCCAGCAGGTTTTGGCCCCGCACATCAATCAGCTCGTAGCCATAATCAGCCTTACCGCTCAGGGTAAAGTGACAGGCGCTGGACGTTTTGCCATCGTTCTGAAGATAATTCCGGTAAGCAATGTGGAGGCCCTTAACCGTGACCTTCAGGAGCAAGTCGCCATCGGCTGCTTTGTATTCCAGTCCCTTGATAACCGGCTGTGCCCCGGCGGACATGTCCATGCCCCCAAAGTCGTATACCACCGAGTACGTCTTAAAGCGCGAAGCCAAATCAACTTTGGGGGACTTGTGAAAGGTAGTCCAAACCTTGTTGTCCGCAATCTTCTGAGCAGAAGCGTGCTGTCTGCCTAATAAACAGAATAGGAAAGCCAAACCCAGAAAGCGGGCAGAGTGCCAGAAAGCCGTTGCTAGCATTGCAATAATTAAACAAAAAATTAAATGATGAAGCTGCTACCCTCAAAGGTCCGGCTGGTAAACGCACGCCGCAATACCTAATAGTAGGTATTTTTAATGTTTGCGATTTGACAATAACGCATCAGCAGAAGAGCAGTGCAGAGGGGCAATAGAAGCGCCGGAGCACTTTGGCCGGTGCAACCAGCACGCGGCAATCTGGCGGCCAGACCAGCCCGCCGCCCGCCACAAAATGCAGCTCACAGGGAATCAGGCAGCAGGCTTTTTGGGTTTGGCAAAGCTCCCCCGTCGGGGGTATCTTTGAAAGTGTTGAGGGTTGAATTTTAAGTGTTGAGTTGAAGGCACGATAAAAATTCAACCCTCAATCCTGCGCACTCAATCCTTCCATTATGCCCGTTTTCTCGCACCTCCACAGCCACACGCAATACTCGCTTCTTGACGGCCAGGCCAGCATTGGCGCCCTGATGAAGAAGGCCCAGAAGGACGGCATGCCCGCCGTGGCCCTCACCGACCACGGCAACATGTTCGGCGCGTTCAACTTCGTGGCCGAGGCCAACAAGTACAACGTGAAGCCCATTGTGGGCTGCGAATTTTACCTCGTGGAAGACCGCCACAAGAAGGCCTTCAGCCGCGAAAAGGGCGAGCGCGACACCCGCCACCACCAGTTGTTGCTGGCCAAAGACCAGGCCGGGTACCACAACCTGGCCAAGCTCTGCTCGCTGAGCTTCATCGAGGGCGTGTACTCAAAGTTTCCACGCATTGATAAGGAACTGCTGCTGCAGTACCACGAGGGCCTTATTGCTACCTCGTGCTGCATCGGTGCCGAGATTCCGCAAACCATCCTTTTCGGCACCGAGGCCGAGGCCGAGGAGAAGCTGAAGTGGTGGCTCGATTTATTTGGCGACGACTACTACATCGAAATCCAGCGCCACGGGCTGATGAACTTCGACGGCACCGGCAAGAGCCAGGAAGACGTGAACCAGATACTGCTGGGCTTTGCGAAGAAATACAACGTCAAGGTCATCTGCACCAACGACTCGCACTACGTTGACCAGACCGACTACGCCGCTCACGACCTGCTACTGTGCGTGAATACCGGTGAGGAGCACAGCATCCCTGTCGGCGACATGCGCACCAACTACTACACCCTGATGACCAGCCAGGGTGAGGTGAAATACGACCTGCTCGACAACCTGCGCCGCGACCACTCGCGCGATGAGCGCGCCCAGCGCCAGCTCCGCCGCATCGACGAGGAACTGCAGAAGCCCAAGCCGCACACCCGCTTTGGTTTCGCCAACGACCAGTTCTTCTTCAAGACCCAGGCGCAGATGAACAAGCTGTTCGAAGACGTGCCGGAAAGCGTGGACAATACCAATGAGATTGTCGACAAAATCACGCCCCCAAAGCTGGCGCGCGACATCCTGTTGCCCAACTTCCCCATTCCCGCGCCTTTCGCCAACGCCGACGAATTCCTGCGTGAGCTGACCTACGTGGGCGCTTTCGGCCCCAGTGCGGGCAAGGGCGTCGTGACGATGAGCAAGCCGCCGCGCTACTCCGAACGCACGCCCGAAATCGAGGAACGGCTTGATTATGAGCTGCGCATCATCCAGACGATGGGTTTCGCGGGCTACTTTCTCATTACCCAGGACTTCATCAACCACGGCCGCAACATCGGCGTGGCCGTGGGCCCGGGCCGGGGCTCAGCCGCCGGTTCAGCCGTGGCCTACTGCGTAGGCATCACCAACATCGACCCCATCAAGTACTCACTGCTGTTCGAGCGTTTCCTGAACCCCGAGCGCGTGTCGATGCCCGATATCGATATTGACTTTGACGACGTAAATCGCCAGAAAGTCATTGACTACGTGGTGAATAAATACGGCAAAACCCAGGTTGCCCAGATTATCACCTTCGGTACCATGGCCGCCAAATCATCTATCAAGGATGTGGCGCGGGCGATGGAATTGCCGCTGCCGCAAACCAACGACCTGACCAAGATGGTGCCCGAAAAGCCAGGCACGACATTGGCCGGCGCCTTTGCCGAAAACCAGGAACTGGACATGATTCGGCGCGACGAGTCGCCGGACAACCTGAAGGGACAGATTCTGCGCCTCGCCACGCAGCTCGAAGGCTCGGTGCGCAACACCGGCATCCACGCCGCCGGCGTCATCATCGCGCCGGATGACATTACCAAGTACATCCCGGTTTCGACCTCGAAGGATTCGGACCTGCTCATCACCCAGTTTGATGGCAAGGTGATTGAGAGCGCCGGCATGTTGAAGATGGACTTTCTGGGACTTAAAACCCTGACCGTCATTGTGGATGCTATGAACCTGATTGAGCGCAACCACGGCGTCAAAATCGACATCGACAACATTCCGCTCGACGACGAGAAGACCTATGCGCTTTACCAGCGCGGCGATACCATCGGTACGTTCCAGTTTGAATCCGAAGGCATGCGTCAGTACCTCAAGGACTTGAAGCCAACCAATATTGAGGATTTGATTGCGATGAACGCCCTTTACCGGCCGGGCCCGATGCAGTTCATCCCGAACTTCATCAATCGCAAGCACGGCCGCGAGGAAGTGGAATACCCCCACGAGCTGCTGAAACCCATCCTGGAATACAGCCAGGGGATTATGGTGTATCAGGAGCAAATCATGCAGACTGCCCAGATTCTGGCCGGCTACTCGCTCGGCGGCGCCGACTTGCTGCGCCGCGCCATGGGCAAGAAGGACATGAAAAAGATGGCTCTCGAACGCGAGAAGTTCATCGAAGGCGCCAAAACCATCCACGGCATCCCTGCAAAAAAGGCCAACGACGTCTTCGACGTAATGGAGAAATTTGCGGAGTACGGCTTCAACCGCTCGCACTCCGCCGCTTACTCGGTGGTAGCCTACCAGACTGGTTATTTAAAAGCGAACTATCCAGCTGAGTACATGGCCGCCGTGCTTACCAACAACATGGGCGACATCAAGAAGGTAACCTTCTTCATTGAGGAAGCCCGTAAGCAGGGCGTGCCTGTACTGGGGCCTGATGTGAACGAAAGCCTCTTGAAATTCAACGTAAACCAGGAAGGTGCCATCCGTTTCGGTATGGGCGCAGTGAAAGGCGCGGGCGAACTGGCGGTAGAAAGTATGGTGCAGGAGCGCGAAAAAGCCGGTGAATATTCCGACGTTTTCGATTTTGCTAAACGCGTGAACCTGCGCACCGTGAACAAGAAAACCTTCGAAAGCCTGGCCCAGGCCGGAGCCTTTGATGGCTTCGGCAAGCACCGTCGCCTCTACCTCGACGCCCCCCAAGGCGACCAGAACCTCATTGAAAAGGCCATGCGCGTGGGCCAGCAGCACGCCGCCGCCAAGGAATCGGCCCAGCACAGCCTGTTTGGTGCGGGTGCTTTCGGAGCGGTGGCCGCACCGATGCCCAAAATCCACGAGATGGAGCCCTGGAGCAAAACCGAGCAGCTGCGCCGCGAAAAAGAGGTAGTGGGTTTCTATCTCTCGGGGCACCCGCTCGACAGCTTTAAGCTGGAACTAGACGCCTACTGCACCTGTGGCCTGGAAAAGGTGGATGAGATTAAGAATAAGGAATTGGCGGTAGCCGGCCTGATTACCAACGTCTTGTTCAAGACCACAAAGACTGGTCAGCCCTTCTGCACTTTCACCCTCGAAGACTACGAGACCAGCATCAGCCCGGCGCTGTTCCGGGACGACTACACCAAATTTGCGCCCCTTATCAACCCGCGCAACTACCCTAATGAGCAGGTGCCACCCATGTACGTGCGCCTCAAGCAGGAGCTGCGCCGCCACACCCAGGACCAGTGGGACCTGCGCATTCTCAGCATTCAGCCCTTGGCTGACATCGCCGAAAAGATGAGCAAAGGCGTGCGCGTGCGCCTCGACTTGCGCACCGTGACTGCCCTCATGCTCGACCGCCTGGAGGAAGCCATCGAGCACGCACCCGGCGGCAAGCGCCTCGAAATCCAGTTTGTGGAGCCGCACGAACACCTCGCGGTGGATATGTTCTCGCGCCGCTTCCAGATTGAGCCCAAAGCCTTCATTGAGAAGATGAAAGAGCTGGAAATGGAAGTGTGCACATTGATTTAGCGCAACAAAAAAGCTGGGTGGTTTTCTGAGGAATCACCCAGCCGTCCGGTCTAAAATTGGGGTCGAATAACACGTTGCATTCGCGTAATAGGGACTTTGCGTACTGCCATTCCAGACGCCTTATTTGCTGATAGACTACCTATTGGCCGGATTGTGGCTATGCTATATGTACAACCAGTTAGGCCTAGAAATAGGAGCTTCATATTCAGCAATCCATTCCCCTGGTCCACCTATGTCGAGTAGTCGCAGGGTTAGATTCCCTCTCGGTCTTGACAGGTACTCAGCAGCAATAAGCCATGAATAGGTGCGTTTCAGCTGTATAGAACCAGCGGTAGCGAAAGATGCTTCGTTGCGCCCTGCCCGGCGTTCAGATGGAATTTTCTTCCATTCGCCGGGCAAAACCAGCGGTTCTGAACTTTCCACCGCCCACTCTGTTTTACCATCCAATCTGCTACCTTGCGACCCTGTTGGCCGTATACGCCAGACTATTTTTAACCCCAACCCCAATTGAAATGGGACACAAAGCAATTGAAATAACCGACGCCAACTTTGAGGAAATCATCGGCGGCGACAAGCCTGTACTGGTTGACTTCTGGGCCGAATGGTGCGGTCCCTGCCGCATGGTAGGCCCCGTAGTGGAAGAGCTGGCCGGCGAATACGAAGGCAAAGTCGTAGTGGGCAAAGTTGACGTAGATGCCAACCCCCAGACCTCGATGAAGTTCGGTATCCGCAGCATCCCCACGCTGCTGGTTTTCAAGAACGGCCAAATCGTTGACAAGCAAGTAGGCGCTGTGCCCAAGCACGTGCTCGCCCAAAAACTCGAAGCCCAGGTAGCTGTATAAGCAGCCACCAACCGTTTTTAGATAGAAAAGCCCCGCACCAATCTGGTGCGGGGCTTTTTGCTATAGTAGGAGTAGGGAGAGCCAGCTTGCAGGCGCAGCTAGCGCGTTTGGGCGTCGTGCTTCTGGCGGTGGATGGCGCGACTGGCGTGGGCTTCTTCCTTGCGGATGTCCTGGCGCTCGTCGCGGGTTACTACGCCGTCGGCTTTGGCCATGCGCTTATCCTGGCGAATGTCAGCTTCGCGAGCCTTGAGGCGGGCGGCCTCGGGGCGGGTGAGTCCGCCGCTGGCAACACCTTGGCGGATGCGGGCGCGCTCGTTGCGCTGGGCGGCGTTGATGCCGGGCGTAGCGGTTTGAGCGGAGGCGGCTTGGGAGAGCAGCAGCAGGCCGAAAGCAGCCATGAGCGAAAGCAGGTTTTTGTTCACTGGAAAGGAAGTAAAAGGGTGAAACGATGTCGGTTGGAGTGCTTCTTTATGCCAGGGTTTAATGGCGCAGATGCGGAAAGAGCAACTTCAATACTCCCGCTGTAAAAATTAACTACATTGGCAGCCAACTGCGGAGCTAGTTGCCCCGTAGGAGGCCCATCTCTCACCCTTCAATTCTAAATCTTATGAAACGCATTTTCGGTTTCCTGCTTTCTCTGAGCATGCTGGGCGGTTCCGTAGCTCAAGCCCAAGCCCCCGCTGCTACCGTAAACAGCAGCACGAAGACAACCACTACGAAAATGACTCAGCCGGGCACGAAAGTGACCACGAAGTCGAGCACCATGACCAATCCGGCCGGGATGTCGAAATCATCGACTATGACCAAAGGCACGGGCACAGCGAGCAAGTCGAGCACCATGACCACGCCCTCGGGCATGACCAAGTCATCGACCTCTTCGACTTCGAGCAGCACTAAAATGAAGGCCGATGGCACGGCCGACATGCGCTACAAGGAAAACAAGATGAGCACCCAAACCACCACAGGTCCTATGAAAGCCGACGGGTCGCCCGATATGCGCTACAAAGCCAACAAAACCAGTGTGAAAACCACCAAGACCAAGATGTAACGGGTAGTTTTCTCGTATAAAAAAAGCCCTTGTCTGATTCAGGCAAGGGCTTTTTTTATGGGCGATGGACCAGGGTCGTGCGTGCTGCCGAAAGCTGCCATAGCAGCACCCACCGCGCTGGTCCGACGGTGGACCCGTCCTACTGGTTGTCGTTGTTTCCATCACCTGTTCTTCTTGCAACCGGCCGTCGTTTCACCAGGGTTCTTGCTTCAACTGTTCCGACAGTGCAGCCATTCAACCGGAGCGTCGGGCTACTCTGGCGGAGTTCCAACGGTCGGCTTCCTAACTTGCAGCCCATACTTCCAACCCCGTTTTCCCATGCGCTACGCCCCCCTCGCTCCCGAGCTTTTTATTGAGAACCGCCGCCGCTTCCGTGAGCTGCTGCCGCCGGCCTCATTGGCTATTTTCCAGAGCAACGACATTATGCCGACCAATGCCGACGGCACCATGGCCTTTCGGCAGAGCAACGACCTGTTCTACCTCTCCGGTGTCGACCAAGAGGAAAGCATCCTCGTCATCTTCCCGGATGCACGGCTGCCGCAGCACCGCGAAATCCTGTTCCTGAAAGAAACGTCCGAGCACATTCTCATCTGGGAGGGCTATAAGCTGACCAAGGACGAAGCACGCCAGAACTCGGGCATCCAGACCATTATGTGGCTGGAAAACTTTAAATCGGTGCTGCCGGCGCTGATGAACGAGGCCGAAAACGTATACCTGAACTCGAACGAGCACATCCGGGCCGTGGTGGAGGTCGAAACGCGTGATGCCCGCTTCATCAAGATGCTGCAAAGCCAGTACCCCCTGCACAACTACCGCCGTGCCTCACGCCTGTTGCACCAGTTGCGCGCCATTAAGAGCCCCGAGGAAATCCGGGTGATGCGCCAGGCCTGCGATATCACGGGCAAGGCGTTTCGGCGGCTGCTGGGCTTTGTGAAGCCGGGCGTGTGGGAATTTGAGATTGAAGCCGAAATCGTGCACGAGTTCATGCGCAACCGCAGCCGCGGGCCGGCCTATGGCAGCATCGTGGCCAGCGGCAAAAATGCCAACGTGCTCCACTACACCACCAATGACAACCAGTGCCAGGACGGCGACGTGATTCTGCTAGACTTCGGCGCCGAATATGCCAACTACGCCGCCGACCTCTCGCGCTCGATTCCCGTCAATGGCAAGTTCACTACCCGCCAGCGCCAGGTGTACGACTCGGTGCTGGCCGTGATGGCCTTTGCCAAAACCCGCCTTGTGGCCGGCAACGAGATTGAGGAGTACCACAAGCAGGTGGGCGAGTGCATGGAGCAGGAACTCATCAAACTCGACCTGCTGAATGCCGCCGATGTGAAAAATCAGGACCCTGCGGCGCCACTCTATAAGAAGTATTTCATGCACGGCACCAGCCATTACCTTGGCCTCGACGTACACGATGTGGGCTATAAGTACCGCACCTTCGAGGCCGGCATGGTGTACACCGTCGAGCCCGGCATCTACATTCCCGAAGAGGGCCTGGGCATTCGGTTGGAGAACGATATCCTCATCACTGCCACCGGCAACGAAGACCTGATGGCCGACATTCCGCTGCAAGCCGATACAATTGAGGACTTGATGGCGCAGGGACGATAGGTGTTGCTATAAGCTAACCTACGTTGCGGGTCATGGGCCCCGATGGGAGAGCTTCCGCACCAACTTTTATACATCTGCCCCTGGTTCCTGAAATCAAGATAACAACGCATCAGCAACGAGGCGGTCTTCTTGATTTCAGGAACCAGGGGCAGATTAGGTATCAGGTGCGTCCCGCCGATAAAGTTACATATGATTTCGACGTCGGCTTTGTTGTAGCAGTAAATCCGCGGTGCTCCTTCCTGTCGGAAGCCATTTTTTGGCCAACCCTTGCAACTACCCGTTCAGCGACCCGGAGCCTAACTGGAGGGAGCCGTTCAGACTGGCGTAGTTGAGGGCAAAATCGTCCTCATCAGTCCACTTAATAGGGTCGGTGGCATTCAGGATGAAGTCGTTGACTGATGGGGCGTCGTCGGTGCCCAGGGTTTCGATGAGCTCGGGCGTGACCATCACCACGCCCACCAGCAAGCCGATGACGATGCCGGCGGCCAACAAATCGGTGCCCCCGCTCATCACCGTGACCACGATGCCAACCACAACGACCACCACAGCGGCAACGGCCTCGGTTATGATGGAGCCAGTGGTCTGCTCCGTCCAGTTTTCGGTCACGGGGGTGCCCACGGGCTGGAAGTTGAGCGACGGTGCCCCGCCGCCTGTAGTGGTCAGCACTAGCTCGTACACATACGTGCTCTGGGCGTAGGCATCAATGCCCAGCACAATGGTGGTTTTGGTGGTGGCATCCATGGTAATCTGCTGGCCCAGCAGCGACAGCGTGAAGCCGGTGAGCAAGGGCGAGTAGGTGCTGCCGTCGCTTTCCACTTCCTGCAATTTCACCGGGTTGAGGAGTGAAATGGATTGGTCATCGGCAGCTACCGCGAAATCGGCCACGGTAGCGCCCGGGAAAATAGTGGGCAGCAGCGGCAGAATCAGCTGGGTCAGGAAACGCTCCGACGAGATGAGGAAGCCGGCCTCCGAACCCAGCGGGATGGCATTGGGCGAGAGCTGTTCCACCAGGCCCGTGGGGCTGCGGGCCGTGCCGTTGTCGGAGGTCATGCACAGGATGCCCAGCACGCTGGTATCGTCGGTGGGGCCGTCGAGGTAGGCGTAGTCGGTATAAGTAGGCATTAGCCACTGAAACTGGCCCTGGTCGGCCTCCCGATTCAGGTTGACCTCGGCGAAGATGTAGGCAAAATCGGCGATGTGGGCCTCAAACCAGGATTGCAGCACCCCGCTCACCAGTGCATTCGTCACAAAGTCCATCCCGGCAAACGTCATTGTGACAATGCTGACGGCGGGGTTGTTGGGCGCGCTGGTATCGGGCAGGTACTTCACCATCAACTGATGAAACGTCCCCATCGAGGCCTTGGCATCGGCCACGGTATGCGGCACGTATTGCAGGTGCAGTTCAATCACGCAGCTGCCGTTGGTGTAGTCCAGGGTGGTGGTGCCCGACACGGCCGTGAGCGTGGGCATCGGGATGAGCATGTGCAGCAGCTTGCCGTCGCCGCCTCGGCATACCTGCCAGGCCCCGAAGGTGCCACTGATACTCACACCGCCCTGCGAGTAGGCAAACGTCGTGGGCGAGCTGCCCTGCTTCACAATGGCCGCGTTGAGCTGCGGAATGGTGAGGGCATATGCCGTGTCCCAGCCGTAGGTATCGGCGAGCTGGGCGGCCGGGGGCGGGTTGGTGGTTGTGCTCATGGCTAATTAGCTGGGCGTGCCCGCAGTGAAGTTGATGCCAATTTGCATGGACTGATTCAGCCCGGCCGAGACCATTTCGTAGCCCGAGGTATTGGGCCAGGTAATGGGGCTGATGGCCTGTTCGGCAAACTCGTCGAGCGAAGGAATGTCCGTCGGGTCGGCCCCGATGTTGGTAAGGATGAGCGGAATGCTGCCGATGCCCGCGCCAATGGCCCCGCCAATCATCGAGCCCAGCATTTTGGGCCCCATGCGCCGCAGGAAGCCTTTGGCGGCGGTTTTTCCTCCATCACCAGCCAGCTCATTCGCTACTTCGGGAGCCGCTACGGCGGCGTCTTCGGCCAGTACTTCCGGAGCGTTAAGGGCCGCAACCTGCACAACCTCATCTAGGCTGGCGTCGGCCGCAACTTCTGTACCGCCATCGGCCAGGGCGTCGCCGGCGCCGTCGACAATGGCTGTTGTCATAGTGTCCGTCGCCGCTTCGGCACCAGCCGTTACGGCCGCATCCACGATGCCGCCGAGCACGGCACCAATCACCGCCCCGGCGATGGAAGCGGCAATGGTGATGCCGATATCGGCCCAGGAGCGACCTTCCGACAGCGTGATGGAGGTGCGCAGTGTGGGCGTGTAGAGCAGGTCCATTTGCAGCTGGTGG
The DNA here is from genome assembly GCF_017571495.1 of Hymenobacter negativus. Classification (GTDB taxonomy): domain Bacteria; phylum Bacteroidota; class Bacteroidia; order Cytophagales; family Hymenobacteraceae; genus Hymenobacter; species Hymenobacter negativus. The sequence goes on from NZ_JAGETZ010000011.1 coordinate 47,213, forward strand.
CTGCTGTTGGACGACAGCACGTAGATGCCTTTGTAGTCGATGTGGGTGTACACGCCCAGGCCGCTTTCGTACACGATGTTGGTGAAGCTGATGGACAGTTGCTGGCCCAGGATGGAGATGGAGAAGTTCTGCGCGTCGACCTTGGCGTTGTAGTTATTGTCGTCGTCGTCGGTGAGGTTGAAGAACAGCGGGGCCGTGTTCACAATCGACGTGTTATCGTTGCCCACCGTAAAGTCGGCCGGGCTGGCGTTGTAGAACAGCAGGTATACGCCGGGCAGCAGCATCTCGGTCAGGAACCGCTCTTCCGACACCAGGAAGCCGCCGTTGCAACCGCTCGGAATGGCATCGGGCGATATCTGGTGCGAGGTGGGGGCGGGGTACTGCGCAATATTGCGCGTCATGGCCAATACGCCGAATATACTGGTTTTCAGTGAGGCGTTGTCTACCACGGCATAGCTCACGTAGGTAGGCTTCAGCCACTGGAAACCCGCTTCGTCATCCGAAAGCACCACGTTGAGGTCGGCTACGGCAAAGACGTGGTTGAACACCTGAAGATTATCCTGGAGCCATTCCAGCAGCGCCCCCTGGATGGTGGCCACCACCGTCGAATCCATGTGTTTTTGGTCGAGAGTCAGCTCCTCAATCGAAACTATCGGAACGTTGTTATCGGTGCTCTGCGTCAGGATTTGCAGCAGCTTGCTGTCGCCGGTCCCGGTGCCGGTGGGGCTGCCTGGCTGCGGAATGTAATTCATCTTGACCTCGATGATGGCCGTGCCGCTGAAGTGGTAGGTGTTATCTGACGAGGGAAAAGTGGCCACGCCGTTGTTTAGTGGCAGGCTCATCCACACGTTCTGGCCGTCGCCGCCTTCCGTCACCTGCCAGTCGCCGAAGTTCGCGCTTACGGTGTAGGGCCCGGCCAGCGAATGCTCGGAGCCGCCGCTGATGCTAAAGGAGGGGGGCGACGACTTCAGGGCCACAATGGCCTGGTTCACGGCTTCGTAGGTCAGTGCCGAAACACTATCCCAGCCATTGGTCGAAATGGGGTTGCTGGTGGTGCTGGTGGTACTCATAGGGTTAAAAAATGAAGGTGAAAAGTGAAAAATGAATGGGGGTTGAATGAGTATTATTCAGCCTGTCAGGCCGGCAAGCAGGAGGGGCACGCCGAGCGCAGCCAAGGCAGCTCGCATGGAGGAGTAAGCCAATCGCAATGAAGTAGTAATGACACGCGAGCTGCCTCAGCTCCGTTCAGCACGACTGTTATCCGACTTTCGCTGCTTGGACCGGCTACATGGTGCCCTGCATGTAGAAGCTGTCGCTGAGGCCACCGGCCTTCACGGTCAGGTGGTTCATGCCGGTCCACTTCACCACGTCGGGCGACATGCCGGCGAAGCTGCGGGTGCCCGTCATGGTGTTGAGCTGGTCGGCGATGTCGTCGGCGACGAAATGCACCACGGCCATCGTAATGACGTCGACCAGGCCCAGAAACAGCACTTCTTCCCAGGTCGGAATATTGTCGTCGTGGGTTTCGGTCGGGTTGGGGTCGTCGTTGAAAGTGAACGTCTGCTGGCTGGCATTGAAGACCATCGCATTGTTCGAGGTGACGGTGAACGTCATCGAAATTCCCACGCCCAGGTCGCAGTTGCCGCTCGTAACCGAGTGCAGGGCATTGCCGGACACGGTCATATTCAGAGATGTAATCTTGGGGTTATACTCAATCAAGCCCGATTTCACCTCATCCGTATCGAACGACTGGGTATTAAGAATGGCGTTCTGGCCGGAGTCGTAGTGGAAGGTGCTGGCCGTGGTGCCGTGCCCAAACACGCCGGGCAGCGTAGGCAGAATGACCCCACGTAGAAACTGGCTCGACGAAATGGCCATCGACCAGTCGTCGGCCGGGTTGAGCAGCGAGGGGTCTACGTTGCGGCTCAGTTTGCTTACATCCTGCGCCGTGGTCATGCTCAGGATGGAGAGGTACTGGGTGCTGCTCCCCACCGGCACCTGGTAGCTGAACACCGACTCGACGGGCGTGAGCCAGCTGTTGGCGCTAGGCGTGAGGTCGATGGTGGCAAAGATGTAGGTGATGGCCGCCTTATTGGCCAACAGGCACTGAATGAGGGCGTCGCCGAGCAGCGTGTCGTAGCTGGTAGGCACCCGTTGGTTGGGGTCGTCGGTCCGGATGTAGACAATGCCGCTGCTGTCGTTGGTAGCCGTACCGCTGAAATCGAAGGCCAGTTCCTGCGTTTGGGGCGTCACGGTACTGGGCAGAATGGCAAGCGGAATCTGCACTTCCACAGCCACACCATCGAGTTGGTAGGTGCCAAGGCCCGATACGTTCATGGTCCCGCTCTGAATCGGGAGTTTCAGCTGAATAATGCTGTTGGAGCCACCCGGCACAATCTGCCAGGGCGAGAACGTACCCTGAATCTGGGTGGGGGCCAAGCCGCCTGTATAGTTGAAGTTGAAGGTTTCGAGCAGCTTGCTCATGTTGGCCGCTAGCTGCTTATTGGCAGCCGGCACCGACAGCGCGAAAACGCTGTCCCATCCGTAGGTGTTCATTGTCAGAAAGGGGAAAAGGTGAGGAGCCACTGCCTGGCCCAGATGGCGATTGCCGGACAAGCTAACTGCCCGTAGCAGACCGGGTAAGCAGCGCCGTAATCGATGGCAAAGGTGGGCGGCCCCTACAGCTGACAACGGGGCAAAAAGGCCCGTTTTGCTAAACCAGGCGCTTTACTGGGGTAGGCCGGGTATATTTACCCAGTTGGCTAAAACGGGTATTTCTACGGGGTGCCATCTGCAGCAAAAGGCGTCATTTTGCAGCTCAACTTTTCACAAATCTTTCATGCAAGCCACGCAAAAAGAGTCGGACTGGACTCCGCTCTCCATTCCCCTCGACCTCGCCCAAAAATGGGTCACCAGTTGGATTGATGCCGATGCCCAGGGAGCGGCCATCGACCCCACCGAAATGCGGGCCTTCGTTGTGCGCCGGGCCGATTTTATGGAACTGCTGGCGCAGCAGGACACTGAATTCATTCGGATGTACGTGGGCCGCAAAGAGGACCCCGAAATCGACCACCTCCGCCCTTGCTTGGTGCTGGTATCGGCGGCCAAGCAGAAGAACGTTCAGCCCGATGCCCCGCAGCCGGAGCTTATCGTTGACCTCATCGGCCCCACGATTATCAACCAGGATGGCATCGTTACCGACGTGGATTACAAAGTTTTCGACTTCTCACACTGTTGCCCGCCGGAGTGCTATACCGAAAGCCCCCTCTTCATCGGCGCACCCGACGAGCGGTGCGCTTAGCTGATTGTTGGTGCTTGCTTATTAGTGCCTGGTGCATGGCTGTAAGGCATAAAAGGTCGTTTGTTGCCCTGAACATTTTGTGCAACAAGCACTAACGACCACATACCAAGCACTAATAAGCAAGCATCAATAACCAACCCCCGCTACTATGCAGCCCTTCTTTCTGTGGATGCTCAGCAATGGGTCGTACTTCCTGCTGATTTCGGTTGGTATTGCCTTGGTGCGGCTGCGCTACCTGACGGGCTACCTGGGTTTCGTCGGGTTGTTTGTGGGGCTGGCTGCCGTGGGCGAGCTTTTCTCCTTTCTCACGGCGCGCGTGCTGCACATTCCCAATCTATACATTCTGCACACGTACACTATTCTGGAATTCAACGTCATTGCTCTGTTCTACCACCATTTTTTTGCCCGTTTCTATCCCCGCTGGCTAGTGCCGGGGCTGATGGCCGGGTTTACGGTATTGGCCGTGCTGAACAGCATTTTTCTGCAGGACCTTACCCATTCCAATACCTACGCCCGCAGCCTGGAAAGCCTGCTGGTCATTGCCCTGGCGCTGCTTTGCTACTACAAAGTGCTGACCGAGCTACCAGCCAAGCGGCTTAACCACTACCCTGTATTCTGGATAAATACCGGCCTGCTGCTCTATTTTGCCAGCAACATCTTCTTCTTTATGCTGAGCAATGCCCTACTAAAACAGCCTAAACAAGTTAGCTTTATGGCCTGGGGGCTGCACGCGCTACTCATGGCCCTGATGCACTTGTTTATTGGTATCGGCTTATGGTTCAGTCCGCGTCCGCGATAGATTTATACATGCTCGTTTTTGGTGGGGCCCTGGCCCTGGCGCTGCTGGTAGCCGGGGTAGTCGGCTTTCTCTTTCTGTACCAAAAGCGGGTTTCAGAGCAGGAATTGGTGGTCCGGGAGATGCAGTTGGGGTTGCAGCAGCAGGTGGTGTACCGGACCCTGGATGCGGTGGAAGACGAGCGCAAGCGCGTGGCCCGCGACCTACACGACGAAATAGGCGCTGCTCTTTCGGCCATGCGCCTGCTTGTGACGCAACTTGCCCAGCATACTCCGCCCACCCCGGAGGCCGCCAATCTGACCACCCGCTTCAAGGACGTTATCGACAACACTATTGACAGTATCCGGCGGATTTCCAACGACTTGCTCCCGCAAGGGCTGGAGGAACTGGGCCTGACCTATGCCCTCGAAGGCCTTTGTGAAGCTGCCATGGCACTGTCCGATGTCGACATTGAGCTGCGCGTCGATACCGAGCCGGCCCTTTCCAACCGGCGCGGCCTGCTAGTGTACCGCCTGGTGCAGGAATTGCTCAACAACGCCCTTAAGCACGCTGCGGCCTCCGAAATCAAGCTGAGCTTGCACCACGAAGCCCAGCAGGTCCGGCTGCACTACGCCGACAACGGCCAGGGCTTCGACTTCGAACAGGCCTACCAGCGCCGCAGCTTCGGCCTGAAAAACATCGAAACCCGCGCCCAGATGCTTGAGGGCACGGTTGCCTTCGATACCCAGCCTGCCCAGGGCCTGCGCGTAACCTTGTCTATTCCACTAACTGCCTGATTTCCATGTCTACCATTCGCGTCGCGATTGCCGACGACCAAAGCCTTTTCCGCAAAGGCATGATGGCCATCATTAATGAGTTTGAAGGCGTTGAGACCACCATCGAAGCCGACAATGGCCAGCGCCTGCTCGATGCCCTCGCCACGGCCGCGCCCCTGCCCGATGTGGCCTTGCTCGACCTCTCAATGCCCGACCTGAACGGTGTTGAAACGACTAAGCTGATTCGCCGGCATTACCCTCAACTGAAAGTCATCATCTTATCGGTTTACGGCGAAGACCGGTTTGTGACGCACCTCATGGACCTGGGCGTAAATGCCTATCTTTTCAAGAACGTGGAGCCGCTGGAAGTGGAGCGGGCCATTCGGGCCGTGGTCGAAAAGGAATTCTATTTCAACGAGGCTTTCCTCACGGCGATGAAGAACCGAATGCTCGTGAAAAAGCCCCGCCGCCTGCTCACCGAAAACGTGGTAGCCATCCTCACGGCCCGCGAAAAAGACGTCCTGGACCTCATCTGCAAGCAGATGACAGCAACTGAAATTGCCGAGCGGCTTTGCGTGAGCGTACGCACCGTAGACGGCCACCGTACCAATCTCCTTGAGAAAACCGGTGCCCGCAACACGGCCGGCCTCGTGCTCTTCGCCATCAAGCACGGCCTCCTGGACCCCGCCGATTTGCTGTAAATTAGGCTACTTACTGGTTGCCTGCACCAGCTGCGGCAGGTACTTGCCCAGCGCTTCCACCTGCGAGCGGGTGAAATTGCCCTGCACCGATACCAGCACGAACGAATCGGCTACATCGGGCAGGCTGCCCAAGGCGGCGAATTCCGATACACTGTTGCCCGAGCCGCGGGTGGAAATGGCGTAGTTGCTGCCACCAAAGCCAGCGGTGGAAAGTGGGTCGTATTTATTATTCTGTAAAATGCCGCTGGCCTCGGCCCGCAAGCCTTGCGCAGCCAGCTCTTTGGCCGAAGAAGTGGTGGGCGTGAAGCTGATAACCTTGGCCGAACGGATGCCGGTGATGCCATTGGTGAGGTCGGAGCCACCGAGGAGCTTGGCGGCCTTCACTAGGGCCAGGCGCTGGAGCAGGTCGGCTGACCATTCGGTGGTTTTGAAGCCTTCGCGGCCGTCGTATTTGGAGAAGAATGAGGCTACGGTTTTGGCTGGCGTACCAGGACCACCGGCGCGGCACCCAGCCAGCAACAGAATTAGAAAGAGAAAGGGGAGGCGGAGTTTGTTGAGCATGCAATGAAGGGAGGGTGAAAGAGGAATAAGCAGCAGTACGAAACCAGTGCGGAAATGATGCCAGGAACGTCAGGCTTCGACTCCGCTCAGCATGACCGTTCTTTATGCTGGTTTAAAAAACCACTGAATTCAGGAAGAATACCTCCCGGTCGGGGCCGTGTTCCATGCGCACGCGCTGGTAGCCGGTGGCCACGAAGCGGCTGCCGAACCAAGGGAGCAGGTCGGCTTGGGAAGTGTCGGCGGTGCGCTCGGGGCTGGTAGTGCCGCTGGCCACACTGCCGGTCTGGATGGGCACCTGCTGGTCGTTGGGGCCCGCTTCGGCCCGGTTTATCAATTTGTAGCGCAGCTTGTCTTCGTCGAGATAGGCCAGCACGAGGCGGCCGTCGGGCAGGCCGCGCAGGCGCACGGCTTCTTCCAACTCGGCCCGGCGCAGGTTTTCTACCACAAAAATATTGTCCCACTGCAGCGTCCCGGTACGGTCGAAACCACAGACCAGCGCATGGGTGGTCTGGTAACCATCGAAAATGCGGGAGCTGGAATAGGGGGAAGTATAATACTGGTTGCCAATGTTATTGCCGGGACCCATGTAGCTGCCGTAGCTGTTGTAGCGGTAGTGTGGGTAGTACACTTCGGCTACCAGCACATAGCCGCCGTCGGGCTGGGGCAGCAGCTCGTGCAGCAGCAGGCGGTAGTGCCACCGCAGCGGCGGCACGGCGCGGGCAATGCGCCGCTCGGTACGCAGCCGCAGCCGGGCCTGGCGGCTGGGCTTGAGGTAGTCAAAAAAGTGCTTGAGGTGTAGGAAGTCGTAGAAGCGCAGCGGTTGTTTCACGCCAGCTGCCGCCCCGGCCGAGGGCCGCAGGTCGGTAGCAAAAAGCCCCTGGGCATAGTCGGCTGGTCCGCGGAGCGAGTAAGTGCCCATCAGCAGGCGGGCGGTGGTGTCCTGTGGCGGCGTTACCTGGGCCGTGATGAGGCTGCGGTCGCTCTCGGCCTGCACAAATTCGGAACTGACGAGCTGGCCTTTGTCGGTGAGTTGCTTGAGCAGCAGGCGGCTCTTGCGGCCGTTGGTCTGGCTTAGCACGTACTCGGCGCGGCGGGTGGCAGCATCGGCCACGAAGGTGAGCTGGGTGGGCAGCGGTTCGTAGACCGATGGCAGGTACTGCATCTGCCCGGTGGCCACGTCGAGCAGCATGGCCGTAACGTGCTGTTGGTCATTGAGCAGCACGGTGGCAAACAGGCGCCCGTCAAGTGCTTTCAGCTCCACTATCTCGCGGGTCAGCTTGGTGTCAAACTGCTGGGTGCGGGTCTGCGCGAAGCGGCCATTATAGGCGGCTACCCATATGCGGCCAGGGGTGCTGTGCGACGAAAACAAGGCGTATACCGTGTTGCTCTCAGCGCACATGCGCGTGAAGTCGAACTCATCGGGCACTTCCAGCGGCGACTCCTGCCGCAGGTGCAGCACCTGGTCGTACTGCTGAAACGCGAACGTGCTTTTGCTGGATAAGGGCTTGTTGCGGCCTATCAGCAGCACCACGGTGCTGTCGGCAGCCAAAGCCTGTACGTGCACTTCGCTTTCGGAAGGCACCAGGGGCAGCTCGGTGCGGGCCGTCTGGACGGGGGCACCGGGCAGTGGCGGCGTAGCCTGAGCCGCGCGCCGTTGGGCCTGCAGCGCTGGCACGCCCGTCAGGCTGCCCATCAACATCAGCAGTAGAAAGTAGCGGAGTTTCATGCCCGTATGCCGTGAAAAGCAACTGAAAATACCAAAGCTCGGATGAGCAGGTAACATACTAAAGTTACGGCCAAGTTCGATGTTTGGTGCTGCGACCTTAATGCGCGCCCAGCGCCAGAATCGTGTCGAATTCTTCGGGCCGCACCGGCAGCACCGACAGGCGCGACTGCCGCAGCAGGGCCAGCTCGTTCAGCCGGGCATCGGCCTTAAGCTGGGCCAGGCTCACGGGCTGGGGGAGGGGCTGCACGGGGCGCAGCTGCACCGCCACCCAGGGCGAGCCGGCTTCGGCGGTAGCATCAGGTGCGGCCAGGGCGGCCACTTCGGCAATGCCCACCACGGCCTTCTCGCTCACGCTATGGTAGAAGAGCACAAGGTCGCCGGGCTGCATGAGGTTGAGGTTGTTGCGGGCCTGGTAGTTGCGCACGCCGGTCCAGGCGGTGCCGTCTTCCTGCACAAACGTAGTCCAGGAGTAGGCTTCGGGTTCAGATTTAACGAGCCAGTGTTTCAAAAGAGGAACTGAATAAGTGGGCGGCTGAGTGGACACGCAAACGGCCGACACTGGCATAGATGCCGGCCGGCCGCTGGTTTGCACACCACAAAGGAAATAAACCGGAAGGCTTTATTCGTAGGGCACTATAAGGCAAAACCCAGGTCGAAGCTTATGATGTTGGCAATGAGGTCGGCCCGGTCCTGCGCGGCGTAGCTGGACGAGCCCGTTTGCTGATAGTGGGCATAGCGCAGGTCCAGGGATTTGAAACGCATGACGCGGGGCAGGCCCTGCGCATTTCTGCCCGGCACATGGAAGCGCCCGATGCCGTACACCGGCGAGTAGCGCAGGCCCAGTCCCACTTTGTTGGCCGAGAAAGCCGACAAGTCGTAATCGGAGGTATAGTATTGGTCGCTGATGGAATGCTGCGCGAACGGCGCGAAGTAGGTGGCAGCCGTCTGCGTATGGTAGCGGTAGAAGGGGTAAAGTACGAAAAATGGGGTCACCTTCACCGGCAGCTCAAGCTCCAGCGTATGGGCCACAACGCCAAAATTGTCGTTATAAAACCGGTAGAAACCCCGAACCTGGACCAGGTCGGTAGCATAATAATTCACGCGCAAACTCACCGGGTATTTGAAGCGCGAGCGGGGCAGCACCTCAGCACGGGCCGCCGTAGCAGCACGGGCCGAAAAGTCGTCGCCCACAGCAGGCGCGAGGTTTCGGTCGGGGTTATCCCGGAAATACACCCGGTGAAACGGCGTGCTCAGTAAGCCATTCTGCGACACCAGCTCGGTGCTGATGGCCGCTTGCAAGCGCTTGGTGAGCACCTGCGAATAAGTAGCGGTAAAGTTGTAGGTCTGGCGCTTGTCTGAGCCGTAATTGCCCTTGCCTGTGCTGTTGCCCGCGTAGCCTTCCCTCAGCTCCAGCGGCTGAATCAGCGTCACCTGGTCAAAGAAAACCTGGCCCGCGAGGCTGAGCTGTCGGTTGCCATCCTGCGAGGTTTTGGCAAACGAGCCGGCCACGTTGAAGGATGAGTAGTCATATTCTTTTGACACACCGGCTCCCACGCCCCAAATGGTACCCTTGGCCTTCTGCTCGCGGCTGTAGCCAACGTCGCCGTGGTAGCGCACGTCGTGCGCCGAGGGTGTGCTGAGCGCAAAATCAATTCGGTCGGTTGAGGCCGAGGAGTAGAAATCCGCCCCCACGTTCACTGAAAGCCGGCTCACGGTATCGAGCGGCACGTTCACGATGATGGCCGGCGGCACATCGGTAAGTTGCTGGGTGCCGCGCCCGCCCTCCACTGCGCCGTGGCTGCCATCCTGCTGGTAATAGCCGCCGATGATGTCGATAGTTGCCTCATCGGCCGCCCGGTTTATGGGCACTGACGGGCTCACGGGGGCCCCGTACCCGTCGATGCGGTTAGGGTTCTGCGTGGTGCCAGTCTGGGCCAGGGCCGGAGTGGCCATGGTGCCCAAGACGAATAAGGGGAGGAATAGCTGCTTCAAGAGAGAAATCTAAAACGTCATGCTGAGCCTAATCAAAGCATTCACTCGAATTGTTCAGCTTATTTAACCAATGTTGCACGTGAGATGCTTCGACTACGCTCAGCATAGCGTTCTGCTGCTGACGGCCTAATTACACCCGCAGCCGCCGCCCACTTTGCCACCGTTGGCGCCGCCGGCACCTTCGCGGTAGCTCTCAAAATTGGTTTCGGGCGTTTCCACTGGCTTGCTGGCCAGTTTCATATCCTCATCGTTGAGGTATACTTTCTGGTAAGCTTTCACCGACACGCAGCTGGGCAAGGCGGCGGACATGGGCAGCAGCAGCAGCGCCAGCACGAGACGGGAGTGGATGGATAATGGGAGCTTTCTCACAATAATCGGTTACGGAAAATCAGGGGTGGGTGGTCGGGGCGGGGCCGTGGTAATAGTTCAGCGTCATGCCCCGGGAAGTCAGCGTTTTATTGTCGTCGGTTATCAGTGTGCAATCCACCCCTTTCAGGCTGTTGATGAAGGCCAGGCCGGCAGTTGGGCCTTTCACAAATACGACTTCATCCAGGCCATCGGCCAGTTCCACATCAGGGCAAAGGATGGTGACCGAGCGCAGGCCAATGGACGGGTAGCCGGTGTGCGGGTTGATGATATGCCCGTACACCTGCTGGCCCACCGTGAAGTACTGCTCATAGTTGCCGGCCGTCACCACGGCCATATCTGTTATGTCGACCCAGGCGGCCACGCTGTTTGGGTGGTCGGGGTCGCCGATGGCCACGCGCCAGAGCGAGCCGTCGGCCTGTCGGCCCCAGCAGTAGATGTCGCCCGAACCGTTCATCAGCCCGCCTTTGATGCCCAACTGGTCGAGTACCAGTTTGGCCCGGCGCAGGCCGTAGCCTTGCAGAATGCCCGCCAAGTTGATGCGCATGCCCTTTTCGGGCAGGAAAACCGTGTGCGCGGCGGCATCCAGCTTAATTTTTTGCCAGCCGATGCGGCGCACAGAAGCCCGGATGGCGGCCGAGTCGGGCAGGTTGGCGTGGGACTGACGGTCAAATTTATACAGCTTGTCGGCGCTGGCGAATGTTATGTCAAAGGCGCCGTCGCTGAGTTTGGAAAGGCGCAGGGTGCGGCTTATCAAATCAAACGTTTCGGCCGATACAGCCACCGGCTGCATGCCTGCCATGCGGTTGATGCGCACCACTTCGGAAGTTGAATCCCAGAACGACATCAGTCGGTCGATGCGCCTCACTTCGCCCAGCCCGGCCCGCAGGGCACGCTGCCCGGCCGAGTCATTATCGGCTACCACCGTGAAGGTGAAGTGTGAGCCCATGAGGTGGGCACTGCGCGTGAAAGTGTGGCGCTGTGCTAGTGGGGCCTGGGCTTGAGCCAGCCCCGCTGTCAGCAGTGCCAGCAACAGCCACAGGCTTAACCCAGATTTCCAACTCTTTCGCGTCATGCTCCTACTGTCCAAAAACCAAGCAAGGCTACTGCCCAATTCTAAAGATTTTCTAGAGGCTGGGGACCACCTTTTTCAAATAAGCTTCAAAGGCAGCAGGACCGCCGGCGATGTAGCCAGTCTTGGCCAGTACCTTGCCATCGGGGGCAATAACGACGGCCAGCGGGAAGTCGCCCTCGCGGTTGAGTTGGGCCGCAGCGGCTTCGTTCAGCTTTAGCTGGGCCGCGCTGGGCTGATTTTTTTTCAAGCGCGGAAAGTCGAAATGGGCCAGCACCAGCTTATCCTTGGCATACTCAGCAAACTCGGGCTTGGCGAAAACTTCCTGCTCGTACATAATGCAGGGCTTGCACCAGTCTGAACCAGAAAAAACAGCCACAATGGGCCGGTTGGCAGCTTTGGCCTGGGCTTGCGCCGCGCCAAGGTCGGTAAGCCAGCCAGTCAGGCCCTCGGCCGGAACAACGCCGGGCGTAGCATCCATAATGACCTGTGGAGCGGACGCCACCGGCGAAACCGGCTGCGGCTCGTTGGAAACCGCTACGGCTTTGTCCTTGGCCACCGCCGTGCTGCTGGTGGCGGTCGTTTTGGTTTTGGCCTTCTCACTTTTGACGTTGGCGGCCTTTTGAGCCCGCGCCGGACCGAAGCAGGTAATCGTAAGGCCCAGCAGGATAAAAGCCCGCAAAAGGCGTGGTAATGAGGAAAAATGCATGGCTTGGGAAAAGACTGATGTGAAGAACTGTGACAACAGCACCGCTGGCGGCGGGAGTTCTACGGCGGTCACCGGCAGGGGTTAAAACAACCAGTGAAGCCGGTAAAAGAATTGTTTCAGAGGCCTCGCCAATACATGAACTACGGTGCTAATCCACTGGCCTGCGAAAACCTTATCGGCGGCGTAGCTGCAGAACCTTTTTTTTGAGGGAAATGATTTCGAGGGTGTAATTGGGCATTTGGCCGTCGGCAAGGTGGATGAGCAGGCGCGACGAGTTGCCATCGGCCGTCCAGGTGCCTTCGCGGCCAGTCAGACCATCGGTGGGGGCGATGTCGAACTGCTCGAACCGCCCGAAAGGCTTGATGGCGAAACCGGTGCGGCCCCGCGCCGGTGGAAACTTGTAAGTATTGGGCCGGTACACCAGCGTGTCGCCGTGGTCTTCCTCCCGCGAAGAAAGCCAGGTGCCTTCCAGTTGCTTCATAGAAGCTGGGGAAGACGTAACCACGGCCGGCTTATTAGGCTGACAAGCAGCAGCCAGCAGGAGCGAGAACGGCAGGAGCCGTAAAAAAAAAGAGGGTTTTAGCATCAGGTTTAACAAAATGAGCGGTTAATAAAGGGTAGCCGATGACCTATTTACAGAGTTTGGAACAGGCCCGGCCGCTGGGAGCCAAGCCACGTAAGCACTTGGGTAAGCTACATTCGTGCCCACAAAAAAACGTTGACCCGTGGATAATCGCGCCCTCACCCGTGCCTTCAAGCTGGCTGCCCAGCTGATGGAGCTGCACGACGAAAATCCCTTTAAAATTCGTGCCATCGAAGGCACGGCCAATGCCCTCGATTCACTCAGCTTCCCCGTGTCGGAAGTGGAGCGCGCCGGCCTGCCCGACCGCACCGGCCTGAGCAAAACGGCCGCCGCCAAAGTAGCCGAGCTGCTCGATACCGGCACGTTTTCGGACTTACAGCGCCTGCTGGATATCACACCGCCCGGCGTGGTTGAGATGCTGGGCATCAAAGGCATTGGTCCCAAAAAAATACGTGCCCTGTGGCGCGAGTTGGGCATTGAAAGCACTGAGCAACTGCGCGAAGCCGCCGAAAGTGACCAGGTGAGCAAGCTGAAGGGCTTCGGTAAGAAGACCCAGGAATCCATTCTGGAATCCTTGGAATTTTCCGGCCAGAGCAAGGGCAAGCTGCTCTACCCGCAGGCCGAACAACTGGCCGAAGACCTCGCCCGACACCTGCGCGAAACCCTCAACACTGAGCAGGTAGCTGTAGCCGGTGAAATCCGCCGCCGCCTCGAAACCGTGGAAACCGTGCGCTTGGTAGCGGCCACCGACAAGCCGGCGCAGGCCCACCAGCTGCTCAACGGTATGGCCGGCCTCACACCCGACCCGCGCCGTTCCGGTCCTTTCGCCTGGCGCGGTAAGGCTACAGAATCGGGCGTGCAGGTAGAAGTGTTGCTGACGTCCACTGAAGATTTTGTGACGGAAGTTTTCCTGAATTCCGCTGCCGAAAGCCATTTGGCAGAGACCCTGGCTACTTCGGGGACGCTACGTCAGTGGGCACGTCGCGAGAAATTTCAGCAGGAAGAAGCGCTGTATGAAAAAGCCGGCCTGCAATTCATCGTGCCCGAGTTGCGAGAGGGCCTGGGCGAAATTGCCCTCGCTGCCGAAAAAAAACTGCCGCACCTGCTCGAAGACGGCGACCTACGAGGCTCCCTGCACAACCACAGCACCTGGTCCGACGGCAACCACAGCATTCGCGAGATGGCCACCTGGCTGCGCGACCATAATTACCAATACCTCGGCCTATGCGACCACAGCCAGGCCGCGCACTATGCCAATGGCCTCAGCGTGGAGCGCGTGCGCCAGCAGCACAAGGAAATCGACCAGTTGAATGCAGAGCTGGCTCCGTTCCGCATCTTCAAAGGCATCGAAAGCGACATCCTCAGCGACGGCTCGCTTGACTATCCCAGTGAGGTGCTGGCCAGCTTCGATTTCATCGTAGCCAGCATCCATTCCAACCTGAAAATGGACGAGCGCAAAGCCACCGACCGCCTGCTGCGCGCTATTGAAAACCCTTACACCACCATGCTGGGCCACCCCACCGGCCGCCTGCTGCTGCGCCGCCAGGGCTACCCCATCGACTACAAAGCCGTTATCGATGCCTGTGCCAAGCACCAGGTCATCATCGAAATCAATGCCAACCCCTGGCGGCTCGACCTTGACTGGCGCTGGGTGCGCTATGCCCTGGACCAGGGCGTGATGCTCAGCATCAACCCCGACGCCCATCACACCAACGGCTACGAAGACATGCGCTACGGCGTGCTGATGGGCCGCAAGGGATTGTTGACCAAAGAAATGACCTTCAACGCGAAGACGGCAGACGAAGTAGCAGCCTATTTTGAAGCCCGCAAGGCCAACATCACCCCGCCTTTGGAATATAAGAAGTCGTTGTTCGAGTAACGCGAAATTTCATTTCGCCACGCGCGTAGCGAATTCGTTGCCGTGGCGGTTTTTATGCTGTTCCATTACTCGCTACGCTTGTGGCGAAATGAAATTTCGCGGTACACGTTCATGAAAATCCTCGTTCTCCGCTTTTCCTCTATCGGCGACATTGTGCTGACTACGCCCGTGTTGCGGGCGCTGGCGCAGCAGGTGCCGGGCGCGGAGGTGCACGTTGCCACCAAGCCCGGCTACCGCGGCCTGCTGGAACCCAACCCTTACGTTGCCAAAGTGCACTGCCTGACCGGCAACTTGGGCGAGCTTGTGCAGCAGCTGCAGGCTGAGCGGTTCGATTACATCATCGACCTGCACAACAACCTGCGCACCCGCCTCATCAAGCTGCGGCTGGGTGTGAAGTCAAGCAGCTTCGACAAGCTGAACTGGCAGAAGTGGCTGCTGGTCAACTTCAAAATCAATAGGCTGCCCGACGTGCACATCGTGCAGCGCTACCTGGCTGCCGCCGCGCCATTGGGCGTGAAAGACGACGGCCAGGGCCTCGATTATTTCATTCCCGCAGGCCAGGAAGTGGCCCTGAATACGCTGCCGCAAGCTTTTCAGCGTGGTTACGTGGCCGTGGCCATTGGCGCGCAGCACGCTACCAAGCGCCTGCCATTGGAAAAGCTGGTGGAGCTGTGTCAGCACCTGGCCCCGCGACCCGTTATGCTGCTAGGTGGCCCGGAAGATGCCCCCGTGGCCGAGGCCATTATTAGCGCGCTAGCACAAGCAGTCAATAAGTTACTCATTGAAAACGGCTGTGGGCGCTACTCACTGCATCAATCGGCTTCGTTGCTGCGCCAGTCCGCTTTTGTGGTGAGCCACGACACCGGGCTGATGCACATCGCGGCGGCTTTCGGCAAGCAAATTTTCAGCGTGTGGGGCAACACCGTGCCGGAGTTTGGGATGTATCCCTACCGGACGGAATTTAAAAAGCTGGAAGTGAACGGGCTGAGCTGCCGACCATGCTCCAAAATTGGCTACGCCAAATGCCCGCAAGGCCATTTCAAGTGCATGCGCGAGCAGGTGCTGGAATTAGATTATATGGGGGTACCGGACTAACAGCTTATTATCCTCGCCCTCTGGGGCGTGCGCGTGCAGTTTGGTGCCATAAGTGGCGTACTGCAGGAACCTTTGAGCCGCCCGCTGCCTCTCGTAAACCAGCTTTGGATTGATTGAGTGCTCCCATGGCGGCTTGCACTGGAAGCCAGTCGTGAGCTACGCGCAGGGTCCTTTTCACCGCGCCATGTGCGCGCAGCAGCGTCCACTTACTAGCTCGAGCTCAACCGCGTTGAAATCCTCTGGCCGCTCCTCAAGCGCTAGCTGGCTAACCCTACCCGATTACCATTCCCTCAGCGCTTTGTACCAAGAGTTGCAATATATACTCGGTTGAATAGGTGATGTCTACGCAATTGATTGTGAATCAATATTTAATATTTTGTAAATCTGGCTGGTAACCTGTAGCTATGGGTGTGCTTGGATACAGCGGAACGGGCAAGCAGTGCCATCATAAGTGTGCTTGGATACAGTGGAACAAGACTGGAAACGAGGGGCGAGATATTTATTGCTCCGCTTGCAACTGCTGCTGTAAGGCGCTTCATATCTTTCACTTAGCTGTTGTTTTACACCCATGCACAGCCGCCTGAGTCTGCTTCTGTTAGTTTGGCTATTCAGTAATTTCCCTGCATCAGCCCAGCTACGTCACTCCTCCGTCAAACTGCCAACCCTACTTGCTGAAATCAAAAAGGTAATGCAGCAGGAACATATGCCGGGACTGATGCTGTCCGTTGTCGCCGGGGACTCAATTATATTTTCGGGTGGTCTGGGGGTTGCCAATGTGAAAACCGGGCAAAAAATAGATGGAAAAACGCTATTTCATTTGAATTCTATCACCAAGATGTTTATCGCCCTGGGCATCCTCAAACTGGTGGCGGAGCACAAGCTGCATCTGGAGGATAAGCTGAGTGACATTGCGCCAGAAGTGAAGTACCAAAACCCTTGGGAGAGCTCGCATCCCGTGCGGGTGATACACCTGTTGGAGCACTCAACCGGATTTGACGACGTGCACCTGAACATGGTTTGCAATGCCACCTCCACCGATTTGACCGGGGTGGCGGCGGTTCAGTTTTATCAAACCTGTCTGGTAGCCAGGTGGCAACCCGGTCTGGCCAGTTCGTACGCTAGTCCTAACTACACCATTCTGGGGTACATCATAGAGAAATCCACGCGCATGCCCTGGAGTCAGTACCTTCAACAGGCACTACTTGGCCCATTGGGCATGCGGTATTCTGATTTTGACCTGCGAATCAAAGGGGACCAGCGGTATGCCCGTGGGTACCGACTGGCAAATGGTGCGTACATCCCATTCCCGTTCTTTGTGCCGACCGGCAACGGGGCGCCCGGGGCGTTGCACTCCTGTGCCGATGACATGAGCTGTTATCTGCGCTTTTTTCTCAACAACTGGAAGATTGATGGCCAGCCGTGGGTCGATTCCTCCTACCTAACCACAATGGAGACCATCCATAGCACTGCGGCGGCCAAAGGCGGCCTGCAGATGGGATATGCTCTGGGCAACCTGACATTCTTCCATCATGCAAAAGCTGATTTCAGAGGGCATGCTGGCTTGGGCGATGGGTTTGCTTCGCTAATCAATTATGACCGTCGCCGCCGCGTTGGGTATGCCATTTCGAACAATAGTGGTCAAGGCATGTGGCGCGTATCCGAGCTGATTGAAGACTTTCTGACCCAAGAGCTGCCGCCGATTACTCCCGCAACAGCCCGCCAGGTACCACTGTCAATGCTGGAAGCTTATCAGGGGTACTACAAGCCGGTGAATGTTTGGAACGAGCAATGGGACTTCCTCCAACGCATTACTGGGGGCCTCCACGTTACCCAATACCAGGGCAAGCTTATTCTCAAGCCCCTGTTTGGACGGGCAGATACTGTCAGTTGGTTTGCAGAGGGATTATTTCGCCAAGCCAAGAAACACCACGCTTCGGTCGTGCTTGGAAAATTGGAAGATGGCACTAGCTTTTTGCAGGCCCACAACACCCATCAGCTCTATAAAAAGACTGCCTATTGGCCGGTGTTGCTCCAGCAGCTCGGCCTGGGCTTATCGGTACTGGCAATGGGACTATCCTTACTATGGGCATTGGTCTGGTCGCTTTTAGCGGTGTTTAACAGCGCAATACGGCAGCGGTTGCTCGTCGGCTTACTGCCTGGGCTGGCGGTTTGCAGCGGCCTCATGGCGCTTCGGGTTATGACGATTACAGACTCTGAAAACAAAATTGCTTTCAATTCCATCAACCCGACTTCGCTGGCGATATTCTTTGCTTCGTTATTCTTTGGCGTATTCGCCATGGCAGGCGTTATGCTGCTGGTCCGGCAGTGGTCCCAGTTGAGCCCGGCCTGGGCCAGGGGCGTGATGGCTTTTAATGCGTTGTTTCTGAATTGCCTGGTTGTTTTGCTGTGGGCGCACGGCTGGGTTGGGCTTCGGACCTGGGCACTGTAAATCCACCAAGCAGAGGGCTGGAATTAAGGCTAGCTGATAGATTTGCGTTGACCATTGCGCCGTTGAAACCATGAAAAAGTGGTAACAAGCTTTTTTTGCCTTTCGCGACTACTCGTCGATTATTCCCCGGCCGTTCTTACTTTCAACCCATGTCCGAACCTTGCCAACACCTCCGCGCCCTCACCGACCTCAAAACCGCTCCTCAGCACATTTGCCCCGAATGCACCGCGCTCGGCGATACGTGGGTGCACCTGCGCGTCTGCCAGGATTGCGGTCATGTGGGCTGCTGCGACCAGTCTAAGAACAAGCACGCCACCAAGCACTTCCACGCCACGCAGCACTCCGTCATCTCCTCCGCAGAGCGCGGTGAGCGGTGGCTCTGGTGCTACGTGCACGAGGAAATGGCAGAGTATTAAGTTCACTTGCCTAGCATTGCGAGCATAGCAAAGCAATCCGTCCTCTCATGGGACCAACCTTTTATAATAACACAAAGCCCCGACTCTAGGGAGAGCCGGGGCTTTGTTACAGTAAGTTAAGATGTAAGATGGTTGCTATGAAGATGGATTGCTTCGGTGCGCTCGCAATGACAGGCGTTACCCAATCTTGCTGAATCCGCAGTAGCTGTGCAGCACCTCCGGCAGCTCGATGCCATCGGCTGTCTGGTTGTTTTCCAGCAGGGCGGCCACGATGCGTGGTAATGCCAGGGCCGAGCCGTTGAGCGTGTGCAGGAGTTGGGTTTTGCCTTCTACTTTATAGCGGCACTTGAGGCGGTTGGCTTGGTAGGTTTCGAAGTTCGAGGCCGAGCTCACTTCCAGCCAGCGGCCCTGAGCGGCGCTCCATACTTCGAGGTCGTAGGTGAGGGCGCTGGTGAAGCCCATGTCGCCGCCGCAGAGGCGCAGCACGCGGTAGGGGAGGCCCAGCTTTTGAAGCAGGTTTTCGATGTGGGCCACCATGGTGTCGAGGGCGGCGTAGCTGTGTTCCGGTTCCGTGATTTGCACGATTTCCACCTTGTCGAACTGGTGCAAACGGTTGAGGCCGCGCACGTCGGCGCCCCAGGAGCCAGCCTCGCGGCGGAAGCAGGGGGTATGGCCGGTGATGCGGATGGGCAGTTTGTCCGTTGGAATAATCTCGTCGCGGTAGATGTTAGTCAGCGGCACTTCGGCCGTGGGGATGAGGTACAAGTCATCCTTGGCATCGTGGTACATCTGGCCTTCCTTGTCGGGCAGCTGGCCGGTGCCGTAGCCGCTGGCCTCGTTCACCAGAATGGGCGGCTGCATTTCGGTGTAGCCGGCCGCCCGGGCCTCATCAAGGAAAAAGTTGATAAGCGCCCGCTGGAGCCGGGCGCCTTGGCCTTTATACACCGGAAAGCCCGCACCGGTGATTTTATTGCCCAGCTCGAAGTCAATGATGTCGTACTTCTTAATCAGGTCCCAGTGCGGCTGCGCATTGGCGCCCAACTCGGGCTTGGCGCCGTGTTCGCGCACCACTTCGTTGTCGGCGGCCGAGCGGCCTTCGGGCACGCTGGCGTGGGGCAGGTTGGGCAGCTTGTAGAGCAACTGCTTTTGGCCTTCTTCCACCTGGGCCAGCTCGGCGGCGGCGGCCTGGGTGTGCTGCTTCAGCTCAGCGGTGCGGAGCTTCAGGGTTTCGGCGCCGGCTTTATCACCGGATTTCATCAGGGCGCCGATTTGGCGGGCCAGTTCGTTGGCTTCGGCTTGGGAGGCGTCGTGGCTGGTTTGGAGGGCGCGGCGGCGCTGGTCGAGGTCGAGGATGGCGGCCACGTCGGCTTCGGCGGTGGCGTAGCGTTTTTTGGCGAGGCCGGCCAGCACAAGGTCGGTCTGGTCGCGGAGAACGGAAAGTTGCAGCATAGAGCAGGTTGGGGGATGCCGGGCAAAGGTCGTAAGTAAAAACGACCGGCACCACAAGCGGCCGAAATGGCTTTCTGTGGCCGGCACGCAACTTAATTACAGCCCTGCGGTGTTTAAACCTCAACTAGCCTGTATCCGATTTGGCAGTTTGTTCGTAATGCGCTAACATTGCGCTAGCAACCGGCCGCCGTGGCTGGGTCAGCGGGTCGTAGTGCCCGCCTCCGGCCCGTCTTTGCTGATTCTCCAGCGGCCCCATTCTGCACCTCATTTTCCTGATTGTTCATTACGCGCCGCGTTGCTATTGCTGATAGCCCGCGCCTTCTGCGAATGTTATTCCTGCGGCCTTGCCGCCCTCTTCCCATAGCTGGCTTTTCGAACCCCTTCCGGGCCAGTATGGGCATTTAGCCTCACGCATCCCGCCAGATATTTCCCACTAACTCCCTCTATGCACACCCTCAACGAGTTGAAGGACCGGCTGCTGTCCGACCTCAAAGAAATTGCCGAGCAACTGAACGTCGGCAACTTTAAACGGCTCAGCAAGCAGGATTTGATTTACAAAATCCTCGACCAGCAGGCCCTCAACCCCGGCCCGACCGAGCCCGCTGCACCCGCCCCAGCTCCCACTGCCGCCGCACCCGCAGCCCCAGCTGCTCCCGCCGCAAAACCAGCGGCCGCCCCGCGCACTCCCAAAGCTGCTACTCGACGCCCGGCCCCCAGCACGGCCGAGCAGCCATTCTCCGACGTAGCACCGCCCGCCAAGCCGCAGAACAGCCGCCCGCCCCGCGAGCCGCGCCGCGAAGCCGTTGTGGCCGTAGCTACTCCACCGGCCGCCGCCACAGCCACGGCCCCAGCTCCCACCGATACCGTTGAGATTCTCGACCCACTCGAAGGCCTCGCTTTGGTGCCAGCCAGTGAAGCCAGCGGTGCGGTCCTGGCCGATGCTCCTGCCGCTGAGGCAGTGCCCGCTACAGATGGTGCCAATCCAGAAGCTGCTGCTCCTGCAACTGAAACGCCTGCTGCCGATACTAGCAACACTACCCGCCCCGAGCGGCCACGCCGTGAGCGTGTGGACCGGGCCGGCCGCCCCATCACCGAGGAGCGCGCTGCGGAAATGGCTGCCCAAAAAGCTGCCGAAGCTGCCGCTGCCGCCGAAGCTGCGGCCAAACCCGCTGAAAACGGCACCGATAATCGTGAGGGCAGCCGCGACAACCGCCGCGAATTTGGCGGAAATGGGTTTGCCGACCGCCGCGAAAACCGGGCCGACCGTTTCGAGCGCGACAACCGGGAAGTACGGGACAACCGCGACCAGCGCCCCGCCCGCGACAACCAGCAGCCGCGCAACGACCAGCCCCGCGAAAACCGCAACGACCAGCCCCGCGATGGCCAGCCCCGTGATAACAACAACCGCAACCTGACCCGCGAGGAGCGCTACGCCCTGCGCGACCAGCAGCGCCAACAGCGCCAGCAAAACCCTGACGGTACGCCTCGTCCCGAGCAGGCCCAGGGCCAGAACCAAGGACAAAACCAAAATCAAAACCAGCAACAGCAGCGCCCCCCGCGTCAGGACTTGGATTTGGTGGTGCCCGGTGGTGGCACGTTTGAGCTGATGCCCGACGGTGGCTACGGCTTCCTGCGCTCGCCATACTACAATTACCTATCCTCGCCCGACGACATTTATGTGTCGCCGCAGCAGGTGAAGCAATTTGCCATGAAGCCCGGCGACACGGTGGTGTGCACCATCCGGCCGCCGCGCGAGGGCGAGAAATACTTCGCCTTGGTAGGCGTGGAGAGCATGAATGGCCGCACCATTGAGGAAGTCCGCGACCGGGTACCTTTTAGCCACCTCACCCCACTTTTCGCCGATTCCAAATTCAAGCTGAGCACCAAGCCTTCGCAAATCAGCACCCGCGTGCTTGATTTGTTTGCGCCCATCGGCAAGGGCCAGCGTGGCCTGATTGTGGCCCAGCCCAAGACTGGTAAGACTGTTCTGCTCCAGGAGGTAGCCAATTCCATCGCCGAAAACCACCCCGAGGTGTACCTCATGGTGCTGCTCATCGACGAGCGCCCCGAGGAAGTGACCGACATGGCCCGCACCGTGAAAGCCGAAGTGCTCAGCTCAACCTTCGACGAAACCGCCGACCGCCACGTGAAAATCGCCGAAATGGCCCTCGACAAAGCCCGGCGCCTGGTCGAGTGTGGCCACGATGTGGTGATTCTGCTTGACTCCATCACCCGCTTGGCCCGGGCCTACAACACGGTGCAACCCAGCTCATCGCGCATCCTATCGGGTGGTATCGATGCGGGCGCGCTGCAAAAGCCTAAGCGCTTCTTCGGTGCAGCCCGCAACGTGGAGGGCGGCGGCTCGCTCACCATCATCGCCACGGCCCTGATTGAAACCGGCTCGAAGATGGACGAAGTAATTTTCGAAGAATTCAAAGGCACCGGCAACATGGAACTGCAGTTGGACCGCAAGCTGGCCAACAAGCGCGTGTTCCCGGCCATCGACATCCCGGCTTCCGGTACCCGCCGCGAAGACCTGCTAATGAGCAAGGACGAACTGAACCGCGTGTGGGTACTCCGCAAATTCATGTCGGACATGACCGCCACCGAAGCCATGGAGTTTCTCAAGGACCGCATCAAAGGCACCAAGGACAACGAAGAATTCCTGCTGGCCATGAACGGCTAAGCGTTATAATAGAAACGAAAAAGGCCCGCTGCAGCATTGCAGCGGGCCTTTTTTATATAATACAACTACCTCAGAATAGCAATCGGATAACCTAGCACTGAGCAAACCAGTGGACTGGCAGATTAATTCATGCCCAGCCAAAAAAGTAGGCCCAATGGAAACAACAGTGCCTCCATCGCTGTCAGAGCTACTTTTACAACCAGCTTCCTATCAGAATTTATGACGCCCACGCCCGCCGCCAACCTGCCCGAACTGCTCTACATCCAAGACCCACTCTGCGGCTGGAGCTATGGCATGAGTCCGGTTATCAACCGTATTCAGCAGGAGTTTGCAGGGCGGGTTGAGGTATCAGTATTGTGCGGTGGCATGGTGAAGGGCGAGGACGTAGAGCCAATTTCCGATACTTGGGAATACCTGGTACAGTCGTTGGCCGAAGTTGAAAAAGTAACTGGTGTGCAGTTCGGCGAGGCTTTTACTGCCCTGGGCGAGGCCGGCGAATACCGCTACGATTCTGAGCCACCCAGCCGGGCTATTGCCACTTTTCGCCAGATAACCCAAGACCCGGCGCGTGCCGTAGCCTTCGCCCACGCCGTGCAAGCAGCGCTGTTTCGTGATGGCCACGACCTGAACGACCCAACGACCTACAATGCACTGCTCGCCCCATTTGGGGTGGATGTGGTTGATTTCCAGCAGCGCTTTGCCACCCCTGAAACGGCACGGGCAACGCAACAGGAGTTTGCCGCCGTGGCCCGTATTGGCGTAGAGGGCTTCCCCACGACCATAGTGCGAATTGGCGAACAGGGCTACGTATTGGCGCGGGGCTACCAGGCCTATGAGCAACTGCGGACAGGGTTGGAGCAACTGCTGGAGCAGGAGGGCGCCTAAAACCGCAGACAGGCAGTTCTACATCACCCGGACCACTTGCTTTTTGAGGGGCGACCAGGTGACACCACGATGGTCTTCCTTGCCTTTCAGATAGTCGAAGCGGATGGCGTCAGGGCGCTGTTGCAGGTCGGTCCAAGTGGCTTGGTCCAGGTTTTCGATGTTGGTTGGGAAAGCGGATTTTTTGTCTACTGCGGGCGTATGAAACTGCGACGACTGGAAAAACTGGTCGATGCGCTTTAATACGAAGGCTTCGCGCTCGGCCCGGGTAGCAGTAGGATTTTTCATTTCGTACACCAAAGAGGCTTCGAGGTCGGGCTCAGTTAGCATTTCGCGGAAGATGACCTGCCCGCTGGCATCGGTGATGGTAAATTCTCCGGTGCCTTCGAGTACGGATGGCCCGCGAAAAACCAGCTTGAATGCATCGGCCGGACCTTTGGGGCTGCTGAAATTGTGTCTGGCGCGTGCTACCCGCAGGGTATCGCTCACGGCCGAGACGGCTTTGGTGTGCGAGGTGTCGGGTGCAGGCAGGGCAGAAGTATCGGGTGTGGAGCGGTCGGTCATACCCGAAACCGTTCCTTCGTTCACAGCGGAAGGGGTGGAGTTGCAGGCCGCTAACAGCGGCAACAGGGCAAGCCAGAAAAGGCGCATCAGCAGGGAGAGTTAGAGAGTGAATACCTTGCTACTACGCGCCTCATGGCCTGGTAAGTTGTCGCAACCGCCCGCTAGCTGCTTCAGTGCCACAGAAGCATGGCAATAAAGGCGGCGCTTAAGCACAGCGAGGACACCTGGTTCATGCGCATGGTGTGCTCAAAGTCAGCGGCCGCCTCGTCGTGCCATACCGCCCAGGCCCAGCGGCTGAATAGCGCCACGACTGGTCCGGTTGCGACCAAAAAAATCAGCAGCGGCCGGATTTCCTGCCGTAGCCAGTAGGCCAGGCCCAGAGCCGCTGCGCCCGTCAGCAGGCCAATGGCCGCAAAAATAAATGTGCCCCGAATGCCGAGCCGCAAGCTCAGGGTGCGGTCGCCGCGCCGGGCATCTTCTTCGTGCTGGTACACCTGCGTGAGGGGGTAGGAGCCGCACAAAAACAAGGTGCTGACCAGCGCCAGCAGCAAGTTGGTCTTCTCAAAAAGCTGCTCTGGAGTAGCACCCACGCCCACCTGTGTCATCAGCAGCGTGAAAGCGCCCTGAAAAATCACCACCACCAGCGTGCTCAGCAGCGGGTATTTCTTCAGACGTATACCCTCGTAGCTGTAGGCCTTCGATACCAGCAGATACACCACCACCAAGACTGCGAACGGCCGCGAAAGCAGGACCGCGCCGACTACGGCCAACGCATCGAACAGCCACACCAGATGCAACAGCTCGGGCGTCACCTTGGGGGGGACTTTCAGGCCGCCGATGCTGCCTTCATCCTTATCGTAATAAGAGTTATAGCCATTGGAAGCCGGGTAGGCCAGCAAATGCAGCACCACAAACACCCCCGCCGCTCGCCAGCTACTCCAAGGACCACGCAAGGCGCTCAGCCCAAACCAGAATACCGGCATGAGGTACACAGAAAACGGAATGCGCAGCAGCGGCAGTGCCCGGCGATAATTATCAATTATCAATGAAGGATGAGGAATGAAGGATGAGGAATCGTGACAAATGTCGGTTAAGTAAATTCCTCATCCCTCACTAAGCGAAGTGTCAGGCCAGCCAATCAGATAAGTTACTTCCGGCCCCCACCAATGTCGCTCTTTGCCGACATGCCAGACAAACCGGCGTTCCGGGTCGGCGGCGTGGGCCAGAGCCAGGAGTTCGGTGGTGGAGTACATGCGCAGCAGCGAAACTGAGCCATCCCAGATAGTGCACAGGGGGATGAGCGGAATGAGGTAAGTGAACACCAGTCGGCTCAGCCGAAAGGGCCGAAAAAACGGTGTGAGTAGTAGCTGTGCCACCGGCAGCACCGTCCAGGCTAGCAGCAGTTCGGCCCAATGCTTGCCCGCGCCCTCAAATACGCCAATGCCGGTATTGGCCCGCACAGCGTCGCGCAGCATGGCTTCGGCTGCTGCGGGAGGGAAATGATGAAATGCTGAAAAGATGGCACGGAAGCCGGGCAGATGCGCAGGCACGGCCAGCGCATTCACTGAAGTGGGCTCGTAGCCGATGGCACCTTGGGTTTGCCGGGCAATGTCGGCCCAGGCGGCGGGTTGCGGGTAGAGGTCGGTAAGGGTGATGGTGGTGTCGGGCTGGCCATGCGTACGGAGCGTTGCCAGCACGGTTTCGGTGCCGCCACCCGCGCCGGCGCCCAGCTCCAGCACGCGGGTTTGGCCGGTGCGGGCAAGACCCTCGGCCAGGAGCGGCGTAATGGGTCGATAGGTGCCCAAGGTCGAAATCATGAACCGCAGGTAGTCCATCATCCCGGCTCGAATGATGGCCGGAAACCACGGCAAATCCTCAAACTCGAACAACCGGAGGCGAAGGCGCATGCCCGTTTCTTACGCACCAATGCCAAGGACGGTCAGAAGGAAGCGTAAAAACTGGCGGAATGCCCAAGCTTAATAGTTCATGCCAGAGAGCTTGATGGGCACACGCCGGGTGACGTGAGCAGACTGGGGCGGCCAAGCCAGCGACTGTTTGGCAGCTGGCCGGGGGCGATACACCCACATTACGGCCAACACTGTTGCCACCAAGTAGGGCTTTGATATGCTTAATAGGCTGCTGACCGGACCGATAGGCAGCATATTAATCAGTAGATAATTGCCAATAGCAAAGCTCAGTAGCACCACCACCAGCGCCGTGAGCCGGCAGCGCCAGCCTGTGCAATAGGCCTGCGCTAGCGCAAAGAAGGGAATGGCTAATGGTACGCCTATCAGCGAAATGATGGCTGCTACCAGGCCAATAATGAGAGGGACCGCAGCGTCGGTGGGGGATTCGCGGCAAAAATCTATCACCAGCCAAGTAGTGCCGCCCAAGTTGGTCAGGAACCAGATGGCAAGCGTGCGGGCTGTAGCCGAAGTTCGAGTAGCAGTTGACATACACTAAAGGGGTTACGATGTGGCGTCCCTCTCGATTACGCTGGAGTTGCTGTCCTCCGCGCAATCAACAGAACTTGACCGAGCTACGAAGCATTGTAAATGAATGGTTTGTGAGAGCTGTGATTATATTTCTGGGAAATTTGGTCTCAAATTGGTACTGCGAATTAGTCTATGCACCATCTGGTTAGCCAGTTGATTTTGAAGGGGCTTTAAATTGAAAATGTCTGGATGAAATATTCTATTACGCACTTCCTGTCTTGGTTTGAGACGAACAGAAGGCGTATAGATTGACCAAATTCAGCAGATTCTTATGTATTATCCCAGCCATGAGTAGCGCTGCTAGGCTTCAGGGCCGGCTGCTACCCGACTTCAGCTACTTCTCAGGTTCGTCATCCTGGATAGCGCTAGTGTGCCGCTCAGAAGTTGCAGCTAGCGAATCCACGCCCACCAAGCCAGTGCACTGCTGGCCAAAACCTGGAGCAATAACCTATTCGAGTTTGCAAATAGACCTGATATAGTGTTCGAATAAATCAGTATGCCAAACCACAAAATGGCCCCGAGTGAATTGGTGTAAAGCCATATGTTCTAGTACTTGAGGTTCCAAGTTCGTTGGATGAATTTTTGGACCGTCATAAGATTTCTGGATAATGCATGGCAAGCATACCAATCTTTTTTCTCAACTTTGCACCACAAAGCACTTCGATACCTATGAAGCCCGCCGCCGCTCCCGACCCGCTCGCCCAGCTCACCGAAATCCGCGCTATCATGGAGCGTAGCTCGCGCTTTTTGTCGCTCTCGGGCCTGAGCGGGGTGGGAGCAGGCGTGGTAGCGCTGCTGGGCTCGGCCGCCGGGCATTTCTACCTGCAAAGCGAATTTCCCGACGGCTACCTGCGCCTGATGAAGGCGTCAGAGGCCGAGCGGCAGGCGGCGCTGCCATTTCTGCTGCTGCTGGCCGGCGGCATGATTGGTGCGGCGCTGTTGGTGGCATTTTTCTTCACACGTCGGCGCACCCACCGCGCCGGCCAAACGCTGTGGAGCAGCCCAGCCCGGCGCTTGGCCGTGGCCCTGGCCGTGCCGCTGGTGGCGGGCGGTCTGTTTTGCCTGCGCCTGTACCTGGGCGGCGATGCCGGCATGGTAGTACCTGGCCTACTGGTGTTTTATGGCCTCGCGCTGCTCAACGCCAGTAAGTACACACTGGACGAAATCCGCTGGCTGGGCCTTACCCAGATTGTACTGGGGCTGCTGGCCATGCTGCAACCCGGCTGGGGCTTGATTTACTTTGCACTCGGCTTTGGCCTGGGCCACATCGGCTACGGCTTGCTGATGTATAACCGCTACGAGCGGCCGGGCGCGGCTGGTGCGTCGGCCTAACCCCGCAGTAACTCGTCGTGAAGCACCTCATCCACACCCTCAACAAAGCCTTCGACCATCGTGTGCGCCTCGGCGTGATGGCCGTGCTGCTGGCTAACGAGTCGGTGAGCTTCAATGACCTCAAAGAAGCCCTCGACCTCACCGATGGCAACCTCGCCAGCCACGTCGCCGCTCTTGAAAAGGCCGAATATGTGCTGGTTAGTAAGCAATTCATTGGTAAAAAGCCCAATACTACTTACACTGCCACCGCCGCTGGCAAAGTCGCATTCCAGCAGCACTTAGAAACCCTGGAGAAACTGCTGCGAGGGTAGGGCAGCTACTGTTTTGTATTCAATAGCGCTTATTGCAATTATGTCGCTGCTCGCTCACTTTCCTCATCGTTCGCGCCGCTGGTTACGCTGGTTGGCCGGCCTGATGATGACTGTGCTGGTCACCGGGGGCGTGCTGTTTGTAGTGGGCGACTTTGGAATTGTGCAGCGGCTGTTGAATGGCGTTGAAAGTCGGGCCATTATGGGCCGGTCTACCCGCGCTGACCGGTGGGGGCTGCAACTGCTCTACAGTATCCTCCAGTTGGGCGGCCGGGTGGCATATCCACGAGCCGCGGAAATGCTGGATTATTACTGCGCTGGCCTCGGCGATACGCTGCGTTTCGATGCGCAACCCTTGTTGCGGCACCCGGAGGTTAAGCAGGCCCTGCGGTTGCACAAGCCGGGCATTACGTTCCGGCATCAGGCAAGTGCAGGACCGTTTTACATTGTCCAGCATACCGATTGGGACCTTTATTATGCGTTTGATTTGCTGTACATCCGTTGGGAGCCTAGTGGAGTAGTGTTTCATGATAACTACTTTTTTCAGCCCCTTGCGCGCCACTCTTACACCCGCTTTCACTTTGGCCGCATGCGGTGCAAGCTCAACGACGGCCTTATTAGAGTAGCATACCCGAAGGCTAAGGCATTCATTGCTTATAGTAAAGTGTCAGCGCCGCTAGAAATCCATCCCATTCCTGATTAAAGCAACTGTTTTCTCCATATTCTCTTTTTTTACGTATTAACTTTGAATTACAAAGTTCTTTATATTGATGTTGGGTGCTAGGATGGCGGCTGGCAATAAGAACAATTAATAAGTCGAATAGGCTCTTTTTTTGGTTATCCACTTTGAAAAAAAAAGTACTTTAATAAATTAACAAAATCATGAATCCTACTGCCGAATCTGCGGAGCAGTGGCCCCTGAACCACGCCGCCTTTGCCCAACCTGCACTCACGCCCCTCACAGCGGCTCAAAAGCTGCTGCTGCCGCTGGGCGTGGTCCTGTTCGACTGGCTGTTCTGGCGCGAGAATGGGGGCGTCAACATATTGGTGTTTACCATTTTCATCATTGGGTCGCAGCTGCTGATGCTGCCGCGGCACGCGCCCGCCCGCCGTTCGGGCTACCTCTGGCTGATGGTAGGAGGGAGCCTGTTTGCCGGCATGATGATGGCCGTCTACGGCTCTGGGGTAGCTGCGCTGGCCTGCACGGTATCCCTGCTGCTGATGCTGGGCTACATCAATCAGCCGCATTTGAAGCTGGTGCTCTATGCCTTGCTCACGGCTGCCAACAGTGTGGCGCAGGCCTGGCTGCGGGTACTGCGCAACGTGCGGGCCCCGCGTAATACCGGCGCAGGCGCCCGCCGCAGCTGGTTCTACGGCCGCTTGCTGCTGGTGCCGCTAGTGATTCTGGGTGCGTTTCACCTGCTGTTTGCAGTGGCCAACCCGCGCTATGAGGAGCTGAGCAGCCGGGCGCTGGCAGCGTTGGGCAACTGGCTGGCGATGCTGCTGCCGGACATCTCCTTCGCGCACTTCCTGTTTTTCCTGCTGGGTTTTGTGGTCACGGCCGGAGCCATCGTGACGGTGCCGGTGTACGTGTTTGCCGACCACGAATCGCGCTTTGGTGAGTTCATCCGGCGGCAGCGCGACCGGTTAGCATCATTCGGAGTGCGCCGGCCGGACTTCCGCTGGAAAAACACGCGTACACTCGATTTGCGCAAGGAGTTTCTGGCTGCCGCCGCCGTTTTCGGGCTGGTAAACGTGCTGCTGCTGGCCGTTAACGCCATCGA
Organism: Hymenobacter negativus; assembly: GCF_017571495.1. Taxonomy (GTDB): domain Bacteria; phylum Bacteroidota; class Bacteroidia; order Cytophagales; family Hymenobacteraceae; genus Hymenobacter; species Hymenobacter negativus. Next base: position 77,114 of record NZ_JAGETZ010000011.1, read on the forward strand.
CATCAACTGGCTGTGGTTCGGCTTCGTGCCGGCGAAAGGGTTCGACCTGGCTCAATTTGTACACGAAGGCACGTATGTGCTCATCTTCAGCATCCTGCTGGCCATGGGCATTGTGCTGTGGTTCTTCCGCCGCAACCTCAATTTCTACCAGCCCGGCCTGCCCTGGCTGCGCTGGGGCGCCACGGTGTGGGTGCTGCAAAACGCCATCCTGGCCGTGTCGGTGGGCCTGCGCAACTACTACTACATCCTCAACAGCGGCATTGCCTACAAGCGGATTGGCGTGTGCTTTTTCCTGTTGCTTACTTTCTTCGGCTTGGTCACGGTGCTCCTCAAAATCTGGCAGCGCCGTTCGGCCTATAGCCTCATCCGGCTCAATGCGCTGGCTGTGTACGCGGTGCTGCTCATGCTGGCCGCCGGCAATTGGGAGGTCTGGATGGCCCGCTACAACCTCCAGCCACGCTTTCGCAACATCGATATCGGCTTTCTACTCGCTATGCCCGGCCGTGTGCTGCCCGAGCTGGTGGCTCATCGTGCCCAACTGGCCCAAGTTCCTAGCCTCACCATTGAGGACGAATACGGACAGGCTAAATCCATTGCGGCCTTTGATGCCCAGGCCCGCATTGATGCAGCCGTGGCAGCCTGGAAAATCCAGTATTCTATCAATTCCGACTGGCAGGGCCTCACTTATGCCGACTGGGAAACTTACCAGGAGCTGTAAGCACAACGCGCCCTGATGGAAGCTACACAATTAGCTAGGGAGATACGTGCCAGCGTTTCATGGTTCGCCGGCTTATTAGCCGGCTGCTCGGCAATGGTCTGGCTCATCCTCGACACCTGGCCGGACGATGCGGAGCTGCTTTGGCTGGTGCGGGGCCTTGTATTGGGTACGCACTTGCTCATCTGGCAGCATTCGGTGAGCCCGCTGCACGACGTGCCCTCCACCGGCAAGCTGCCCGGCTGGCTGGTCACGGCCCACACGACTTGGTTTGGCCTGCTGCTGCTGTTTCAGGCCGCCTGCATATTCTGCCTGCCCATCATCGATATTCTGGGTTCGCTGATACGGGAAACTGATTTCCACTAACGCTTTCAAAAAGCCTTCAATCCACTCCATTTACCTTTTTTAGCCATGACTGGACTTCCCCAATTCGCGCTCACTTTCCTCGGCATTCTGTTCTGCATCGGCGATGTGGCTGCGCTGGGCCTGCTACTCACCTGGCAGGAGCGGGCCCCGTCGCCCGACGTGCGCTGGCGGCGGCTGGTGCGCGGCGTGCTGCCGGCCACGGCCATTTTGCTGGGCCTGCTGCTACTGGCCTTTACCCAGATTATGCTGCTATGGGCTCAGCAATAATTTGCCGTTTTCGTCTCAAACATAAGCGCATCATGCATTTAACCAAAGAGGGCCCGACCCAGGAAATCGCCCCTCCAGACCAAACCTCCGTCGAAGCCAGTAGCCAGTCTCAGCGCTGGCTGGCTATTGCTCAACAAGTGAAGGACAGCATTACCATCGTGCTGATGTTATCAACGGGCATGCTCATTTTCGGCGTCTTGTTCGGAATTGCTATTCCAGGTTTGGCGCTCTACTGCCTGCGCTGGAAGCTGGTGCCCGAAGGTGCCCGTCAGGTCAGCAGCGGCTGGCTCTGGCTGCTCACGCTGGTGCACGAGCTTATTTGTGCTGTGGGTTTCTACAGCCTTGGTCCACCCGAAGATGATTTCATCGTCGGCCATTTGGACATTGGCTACGGGCTGGGAGCGTTGGTGAGCTTGTTTGCGCTGCGCAGTTCGGGCTGGCTTACTCCGGGCAAACCACAATGGCGCGCATGAGTGGTAACGCATCCCTGCGCTGGAAACTGCCGTGGCCAGTGGTACCACCCCGACTCTGGGGCACGGCCGCTGCTACTGCCATGGCCATCACCAGCCTGATTTTCAACCAGGAACTTTGGCCGCATCATCCGCAAGCCCGGCAATGGAGTTGGATATTACTGGCCATGCTGCTCCAAGCAGGCGCGTTTCAGTTAATTCTGGTTTTATAGGAGTGGCCCAGCGCTTTTTCCGGTCCTAGCTGGGTGCGGTGGTTGCTGCACCTCATGGTAGTATCTGCCATTGCCTGCATTGGGTTGGGGCAGGTATGCCTGTTTGCCATCAGCTACTTTATGGTAGTCAGTAGCTAACTGCAATAGTGCAGAGTAGAATTGGGACAGAGCAACTCCTTTTAGGTAGCAGTTATTTTTCAATATAAAACTAGATTATTTTAATTAGTGTGATATCGATGCCAAGAGCTATTTTAAGTCAAATAGCATTCTGTATCAGTATGTAAAAGGTGCTGAACCATAATAGTGTATTACAGAAAATGATGGATTATCAAGTTAATTGTTTAGTTTGGTGCCCCATAAGGCTTCCCAGATATGGAAAAGCCTGTGACAATCTATTAATTGCTTGTCCCGCATGGCTCGTACGCTACTCCTGGTTGTGCTTTTCATTGCCCTGCTCCTCGAGTTAGTGCTTACGGGTGGTGCGTTTTTCGCCCCAGTCCTTACCCTCACCCAGTTTGGGGTGAAATACGGCCCAGACACGGTTTTTCTAACGTACATCATGGGCTGGCTGCTGGGTTTTGTGTCACTGGTTGCGTTGGTGGCCCTGCTGCAGGTGTGGCAGCGGCAGCGCGGCTACATGGCCTGGTGCTACCTATTGGGAGTATGGTGGATAGGTATCGGCATTGGCATCTACTACACCTTTGGCAAACCCGACAACCTGCTGCTCGATTCCGTAAAAGGACTCCTCATTGTGGTGCTCACCTGGCGCTGTCAGGCCACCCGCGTGATGGCGCGCCGTTACTAGCCATTCCGTCAGTATCTTGGCGCTTCCTGGATTCCCACCGCTTCTGCCTGCGCTATGCCGACTTCGCACCTGCACCCTCTCCCCGTCATTCCAAAAATCTCGCGCTTTGGCCGGGCCCTGGCCGCCGTGCAGGTACTCAAGGAAACGCTGAGCATTATTTTTCTGGGGTTGCCGTTGGTGCAGGAGCTGGCGCAGGAGGCTCCCCTGATTTTGCTGTCGGCTTTGCCCGGCGTGGTGCTCTACCTCCTGCATTGGCAGTTGGCGCTGGGCCGTGTGGGGCGTATATTTGCGGCGGTAGTGTGGGGCATCACGTTGCTCGATGAGCTCTGGGGCTGGCTGCTGTTTCGGGAGTTGGAAGCGCCTACCCACGGGCAGGTACTGATGCTGCGCTGGAGCTATTTTCTGGGGTTGGGCTTTATCCTGCTGGCCCTGGGCGAACTGGCCTGGCGCTGGCAGCGCCGCCACGCCAAAGGCCAGCGCAACGTGCACCACAAGGCTATACTGGCGGGCCGGCAGCGGCAGTAGGGTACGGGTAAGCGGTGTAGCCTTTTGGTATAGCGGGCTGCGGAGCTGCCTTTTTGGGCGGTAGGCTTGGTATATTTGCCGTTCTTCGTGCTGGGGCAAAGGCCCTGCTTTCTCCTTGCTGCCTCGCATGGCCGACCTCAAAACGACTCCTTCTGCCCCTTCTTCCGGCTCAAAACCAAAAGCGTCGCGTCGTCGCTGGCCCGTGCGGCTAGCCAGTTGGGCCTGGGTACTGTTCGGCTTCGTGGTCATTCTGTTTTTGGTATACCCGTTTCTGGTGAGCACCAACTTCATGTTCCTGTTTGGCAAGTCGCCTAGCTTGTCCGACCTGGAGAACCCCAAAGTGGAGCAAGCCTCGGAAATCTATACTTCCGACGGCGTGCTCATCGGCAAGTACTTCCGCGAAAACCGCTCGCCGGTGCCGCTCAGCAAGATGTCGCCCGTACTCATCAAGGCCCTCATTGCCACCGAGGACGTGCGTTTCTACGAGCACTCTGGCATCGACCTGCAAGCTGTGATTGGCGGGGTCTTCTCGTCGGTGCGCGGCGAAAAGCGCGGCGGCTCCACCATCACCCAGCAGCTGGCCAAAAACCTTTACAAAATCCGCCGGCAGCAGAGCCGCGGCGCGCTGGGCTACATTCCGGTGGTGAGCACCATCGTGGCCAAAACCAAGGAGTGGCTCACGGCCGTGGACCTGGAAAAGCGCTACACCAAGGAAGAAATTCTGCGGATGTACCTCAACACCGTGGAGTATGGTTCCAGCGCCTTTGGCATCAAGGTAGCGGCCAAAACCTTCTTCAACACCTCGCCCGACAGCCTCCGTCCCGAGCAGGCAGCTGTGCTGGTGGGCGTGCTCAACAACCCCACAGCTTACAACCCTAAGTTCCACCCCGCTGCCGCCCTGCGCCGCCGCAACGTGGTGCTCGACCGCATGGCCCAGGCCAAGGTGCTTCCCGCCGCCGAAATAAAAGCCCTCAAAGCCACGCCTATTGTGCTCGACTACCACGTCGAAAAGCACATTGACGGTCCCGATACCTATTTCCGCAGCGCTATTAGCCAGTACGTGGATGCTTGGTGCGACAGCACTGGCCACGACATGTACCGCGACGGCCTCAAAATCTACCTCACCATCGACTCGCGTATGCAGGCCCACGCCGAACAGGCCCTGCACGAGCGCATGAAAGCGCTTCAGCGTAGCTTCGACAACTTCTGGCGCAACAAGGGCAAAAACCCCTGGGTGGACGAGCACGGCGATGAAATTCCTGACTTCATTCTGACCCAAATGAAGCGCACCGAGAGCTACAAAAGCCTCGCCAACCACTATAAAAACCAGCCCCAGCGCCTCGACTCCGCCCTGAATGCCAAGCGAGCCATGAAAGTCTTTACCTGGAAGCACGACGACAACGACACCACGCTCGTGATGTCGCCACTCGATTCGCTGGCCTACTACAAGCACTTCCTGCAGTCGGGCATGATGACAATGGACCCCTTCACCGGCCAGATTAAGGCCTGGGTGGGCGGGCTCGACTATCGTTTCTTCAAGTACGACCATGTGAAGCAGGGCAAGCGCCAGGCCGGCTCCACCTTCAAGCCCTTCGTGTACCTCACGGCCCTCGACAACGGCTACACGCCCTGCGACCGCATCCGCGACCAGCGCGTGACCATCAACTACGTCGAAAATGGCAAGCCCATGGAGTGGAAGCCCGACAACGTGACCCGCGAATACACCGGCATCAACATGACGCTGCGCCACGCCATGGCCCGCTCCGTCAATTCCGTGACTGCCCAGCTGACCGAGAAAGTAGGCTGGGAAAACGTGGCCAAATACGCCCACAAGGTCGGCATCACCTCGCCCTTGCTGCCGGTGCCCAGTATCGGCCTCGGCTCGGCCGGCGACGTGAGCGTGTACGAAATGGTGGACGCCTACAGCACCTTCATGAACTCCGGCTTTCGCTCCGACCCACGCCTCGTCACCCGCATTGAGGACCGTAACGGCAACGTCATCCAGCAGTTTGACCCTGTACAGCACCGCGCCATCCCGGCCGAAACCGCCTGGCTCATGACCTACATGCTGCGCGGCGGTATGGAAGAGCCGGGCGGCACCTCCCAGGCCCTCTGGGACTACCCCGACCTCTGGCACAACGACAACCAAATCGGCGGCAAAACCGGGACCACCTCCAACTATTCCGACGGCTGGTATATGGGCATGACCAAGGACCTGATGACCGGCGTGTGGGTGGGCGGCGAAGACCGCAGCATCCACTTCACCGGCTCGCAGCAGGGCGAAGGCGGCCGCACGGCCCTGCCCATCTTCGGCAAATTCATGGAAAAGGTGTATAAGGACAAAGACCTCGGTTACACCTACGGCCATTTCCCGCAGCCTGCCAACAAAATCAGCAAGAAGTATAGCTGCATTTCGGAATCAGAGCCGCGCCGCCGCGCCGAAGCCGTCGATACCATTGCCGCCGACAACCTGCTGGAGCAGATGAACAGCGGCGGCAAGGTGCCCGATAGCCTGCGCGGGCGTTAATTCAAGGGAAAGGGTTTGCCGGGGGTTGGCTTAATCAGATAAGCGGGAATTGGCCATTTGCGCCTGGGGTTGTGCTCATAAAGGGCTTCAGCCCCAGGGTCCTCGTTGCGGTCGTAGGCAATCTGGGCGCGCCGATAAAAGCCTTGCTGCCAGTGCTGCATAATACGCTGGAGCAGCGGGAGCACGCCGTCTGGTGAGTCCATTTTGGACTCTTCGTTGTACTGCGTGTAAAAATCGGGCTGGGAGCGCTAGAATATCATCGCCGACGTCCCCCGGTCACAATAAGGGCTATCAATTATCCACCCCAGCACTTCCGGTCCATCGTCCCAATTGTAGATGTGAGCCATATAATGCAGCTCAGTCGGGCTGGTGATGGTGTCGAATAATGTCCGGTCAGGCTCTCTTTCTTCAAAGCTGAATTGAAAAAAGTTGGCTTCAAGGAAATTAGCGCGTTCCTGGGAAATAGCGTGCGCCATATTGAGTTGCTGAGCTAGGTTGGTTTTTAAACGAAAGGCAACATAAACAGCTGCTTGGACTGCGTTGCGTAGCCACCGTTTGAGCTTTCGTAACCATCTCTTGTACCTCATGGGTACGAATTAACAGGAATACGCAGTAGTACAAGCGCATCATGCATCTGCTCTGAACTTACTCAAGACCATCAGACGCCCTTCTAGGGGTATCGGACGTGCTTCCGAAGCCAGCGGCTGACTCGCAGAGCCGTTGGAACGATTTTCAGAGCCATTGGCTGACTTGCGGAGCCATTGGAATGATTTCCGGAATCATTGGACGCACTTCCGGGTGCGTTGACTGCCTTGCGGAACCATTGGAATGGTTTCCGGACGCGTTGGAAGCCATTCCGGAGCCGTTGACTGACTTGCGGAACCATTGGACGCACTTCCGGACGCGTTGAATGAGTTGCGGACCCGTTGAATGGCCTTCCGGACGCGTTGAACGACTGCAACCGGGCTACCCCGCCCCGTACAGCGCCTCCAGCGCCCCGCGCAGCTGCGGGTACTCAAACGCAAAGCCCTGCGCCAGCACCTTCTTGGCACTCACATTCTGCGAAGCCAGCACAATGTCGCTCATCTCTCCCATGGCCAGCTTCAGACCGAAAGCGGGCACTTTAGGCAGAATCAGCGGCCGGTGCAGCACTTCGGCCAGCACCTCGGTGAATGCCTGGTTGGTGACCGGATAAGGCGCCACCGCATTGTAGGTGCCCCGCCAGGCTGGGTCTTCCAGCATGGCGATGAATAAGCGGCATAAGTCGTCCAAGTGAATCCAGGACATGTATTGCTTGCCGCTGCCCAGCGCCGCGCCCGCGCCCAGCTTCACCGGCTTAGCAATCTGGGGCAGTGCCCCACCCGCCGTGCTCAGCACCACACCAATGCGCGGAATCACCGTTCGAATGCCCAGCGCCGCAATGGGTGCCGCTGCCAGTTCCCACTGGTGCGATACATCGGCCAGAAAGTCGTGGGTCGGTAGCGCCGGCGGCGTTTCCTCATCCACTAGCTTCTCGCCAGCATCGCCATAAATCCCCACTGCCGAAGCCGAAATGACTGCTTGCACATGGTGGCCCGGCTTGGCCAGTTCGCGGCTCAGCAGCGCCAGGCCGCCCAGCCGGCTGGTCATAATGTCACGCTTGCGCTCATCGGTCCATTTGCCATCGGCCACGCTCGCCCCGGCCAGGCTCACAATGTAATCGGCATAGGGAATGGCCGCCTCATCAATCGTGCCCGCCTTCGGGTCCCAGCGAAAGCTCTGAAAATGGCCACTCTTGGCTGGTTCCCGGCTTAGCAGCGCCACTTCGTAGCCACTATCAATCAGCATTTCGGCCAGGCGTGTACCAATAAGACCAGTGCCACCGGTGATGAGAACCTTCATATCTTTTAGCTAGTAGCTAACAGCCATTAGCTGTTAGCCTTTCAGTTGAAATATCAGGCTGCTAAAAAACTATCAGCTATTAGCTAACAGCTAAAAACTATTTGCCAATTTGGCGCAAAAACTCGCGCCGCAGCGCTTCATCCGTTGCAAACCGTCCGCTGTATTCGCTGGTCAGCGTCGAACTGCTGGTATCATTCACCCCACGGCTCATCACGCACAAGTGGTCGGCTTCGATAAGTACCGCCACATCATCGGTGCCGAGGCTCTGCTTCAGCTCCTCCGATACTTGGCGGGTGAGTCGTTCCTGCACCTGCGGGCGGCGAGCATAGTACTGCACCACCCGGTTCAGTTTGCTCAGGCCCACCACGTGGCTGCCCGGCAAATACGCCACATGCGCCTTCCCAATAATGGGCACGAAGTGGTGCTCGCAGCACGAAAACAGCGTAATGTCGCGCTCCACCAGCAGCTGGTGGTAATCATACCGATTCTCAAACAGGCGCACATCGGGCCGGTTCTTCGGGTCCAGGCCCTTAAACCATTCCTGCACATACATCTTGGCCACGCGGCGTGGCGTGCCTGCCAGACTGTCGTCCGTCAGGTCAAGCCCCAGCTCACGCATAATGGCCTCAAAGTGGCCACTGATGGCCGTTATTTTTTCCTCATCGCTACGCAGGAATGCATCGCTCCGAAGAGGCGTGCGCAAGCCCGCAGGCAAGTGAGCATCGGTACCCGTAGCCGGGCCGGAAGGGTTATCCATGGTATTCTACAAAGTTGCGGTCCGTCTCATATAACGTAACCGAAAGAGCAAGGCCAGCATCCAGGTGTGGGCGCAGGCGCCGCCAAATTACCACGGCAATATTTTCGGCCGTGGGGTTGAGGTTTTGAAAATCCTCGGTGTCCAGATTCAGGTTGCGATGGTCGTAGCGGTCCAGCACCTCACGCTTGATAAGGTCACTCAATCGTTTGAGGTCGTACACATACCCGGTTTCAGGCTGAATTTCCCCTGTCAGGCGTACAGTCAAATTATAATTATGACCGTGGTAGTTCAGATTATTGCACTTGCCAAACACGCGTTGGTTTTCTGCATCGTCCCAGGCAGGGTTGTGCAAACGGTGGGCGGCATTAAAGTGCTCGACACGGCAAACTGTTACTTGCATAGGCGGCTACAACCTGTTCTGTGGCTGCTTTGTTGCGTTCAACAGTACAAAAGACTGAATCACTATAATCAGCCGATAAAAAATTTGTGGAACTTAAAAATGGGATAATTGGACTAAATCAACAAAAATGGGGTTATTCCGAAAAAAAATTAGTAGAGGCAGAAGTTGGATAGAATAAAGGTCCTAAATTTGAAAAGCCGGACAGCAGGAGCCTTTCCAACGGCATCTCATACGCATTCTCTTAAAGTTCTCATTAGTTGTTATTACCATGAAACGTAGTTTACTCATCCTACTTCTAGTATGCCTGGCATCCTTGGGCGTCTATGCACAGAAATCGCCTGTTGATGAGGCGGATAAGTCCATCAACAGCATACCCCGTAAAGGGCAGCAAGTGAGCATGCAGCTCGATAACCGCAAGGTGGAAACCGCTTGGCTGAAGATGCTCGGCGACAAGTTTGGCAGCAAGCTGAAGAATAACAAAGGCGTAGTGACTCTAGACGGGGTTGTCATTGAAGAAATTGCACCTAACCCTATCCGCGTCATCAGCAAAGTAGATGCTACCCCCACCGGTACCACCGTATGGTGGAGCATCGACCTTGGCAACGCCTACCTCGGTAAGGATGCCACCCCCGTGCAGTGGAAATCAGCTGAGAAGTACCTCAAAGACTTCGCTCGTATGATGTACCGCGAAGACTTGGTATCACAGATTTCCGAAGCTGAGCGTGCCTTGGTAGCCTCGCAAAACAACCACATGGCGGTTATCGAAAAAGCCAACAACATCAAGAAGGACATTGAAAAGAACAAGGCGCGCAAAATCGAAATTCAGCAGATGCTGGCCGCCAACGCTGCTGAACTGCAGCAGTTCAATAACCTCGTCGACCTTAACCTGAAGGAGCAGGAAGCTGCTCGCGGCGACATTGTGAACATGCGCGTGGCCCTGGAGGCCGTAAAAGACCGTATGAACAAAATTGAGTAGTCGAACCCAGTTCGGTTGAAAACAAAAAGCTCCACCTAAACAGGTGGGGCTTTTTGTTTGGTCTTTGGTGCCAACCCAATGAGGTGAAACTACGTTGGCTAGAGCGACGGCAAACACAACCGCCATTAGCTAATAAAACCCACCCATGGAAAAGAAAGAAACCCAGCACCAAGTGCACCTCGATAGCGCTATTGGCCTGCTCACCGGCGACCTTACTCAACTGACCGAACGCGCTGGTCTCGACAATCAGCTTCAGCGTTGGATTGAGGACTTGAAAGATGCCAATAACCCCGCGTTCCATCAGTCAATTGTGGACCTGCAAGCACTGAAAGCGCACTTCGGCAGCGGAGCCCTTGATTTGAACGTGATTGCACCCCTCCTGGCCCGCTTGGGTACGCAAACTACCCAAGCTGCCAACTTTGCTGAAAACGTAAATACGGCCACGCGCGTGACCAAACTGGGCGAAGTGCTCACCGCTGTTGCGCAACAACTGCAAGGTGGTGGCACAGTAGAAGTTGACGGCAGTCTGCCGCAGGACTTTTCATCGCACAGCTAGGCTCCTAACATAGCGCTACTTAGCCAGCGCACAAACCTAAAAAAGCCGGCTCCACATGTGGAGCCGGCTTTTTCTATAAGCAACCGTAAGGCTGCGGCAGTTATTAAGCGGTAGCCTTGGCTACCTGGTTCAAGCGACGCTCTTTGATACGAGCTTGCTTGCCCGACAGGCCGCGCAGGTAGAACAGACGAGCACGACGCACTTTACCACGACGGATTACCTCGATTTTGTCGATGTTAGGCGACAGGAGGGGGAAGATACGCTCGGTGCCGATTTGGTTAGAAATCTTGCGGACGGTGAAGGTTTCGCCGTTCGAGCTAGGGTTGCGGCGCTGCAGCACTACACCCTGGAATTGCTGAATGCGCTCCTTATTGCCCTCGCGGATTTTCACGTGCACGTTAATGGTGTCGCCGGCGGCAAAGTCGGGGAAGCTGGCGCGGCGCTCCTGCGATTCGGCCTGGATAAAGTCAAGTAGTACGCTCATGGCTGAGAAATTGCGAAAGACGGCGCCGCCGTCGGGAATTAGTATTTTGTCGAAACGGAGCGCAAAGATAGCGCTTTCCGCCGAGGTTAGCAAGTGATTTGCAGAACATATGTTAGCTTGTTCACTGATTTGCTGTTAATTCGAAGCAGGAACAGGCGGAAACATGTTTTAGAGGAGCAAATCGGGTCGCCGCTGTTGGGTACGGGCCAATGCCTGCTCGTGCCGCCACTCCTCAATTTTGGGCGTATTGCCGGACAACAGAACCGCTGGTACGGCCTGCCCGCGCCATTCGGCGGGACGCGTGTACACGGGTGGAGCCAGCAAGTCGTCCTGAAAAGAATCAGACAATGCCGATTCCTCATTGCCCAGCACGCCAGGCAGCAGTCGTACCACGGCATCGACCAAGATGGCTGCGCCCAACTCGCCACCGCTCAACACGTAGTCGCCCACACTGATTTCGTGGGTAATGTAAGTTTGACGAATGCGCTCGTCGATGCCCTTGTAGTGGCCGCAGAGCATGATGATGTTCTGGAACAGCGATAGACGGTTGGCCAGTGGCTGGCGCAGGGTTTCGCCGTCAGGGGTGAGGTAAATGACGGCGTCGTACTCCCGTTCGGCCTGCAAGGTGTCCATCCAGGCGGCGATGGGCTCCACCCGCAGCACCATTCCCGCGCCGCCGCCAAACACATAGTCGTCAATCTGACCATGCTTGTTGACGGCGTGCTTGCGAAGGTCGTGCACATGAATTTCGGCTAAACCCTTGTCCTGCGCCCGCTTCACAATGGAGTGCGCGAAAGGACTGACCAGCAACTCCGGCAAGCAAGTGAGGATATCGATGCGCATGTTCTAACTGTTAGCTAAGAGCTTAGGGCTAGTAGCTTGTTATTGATTCTCTGAATGCCCTAGCCGCTCAGCTGGTGGCCAGCCGCTGATTTTTACGCTTCGTCAGCTTCGTCCTCCTGGCGGGTACTAGGCTTGAGGTACACATCGAGCAGGCCGTCGGGCAGATTCACGTAAATCTCTTTTTTCTCCTGATTGGCGTGGCTCACCAGCTCATCAACCACCGGAATCAGGACTTCCTGGCCTTCGTAGCGCATGGCCAGCATGTCCTGCTGGGGTAGCTCGTAGAAGTTCTCTACGGTACCCAACGGGCCCAGATTTTCATCAACCACCGTGAAGCCGATGACATCGTGGAAGTAGAACTGGTCGTCTTCCAGCTCCGGCAGTTGGGCCAGGGGCAGGTGGAGTTGAGAACCTCGCAGAGGCTCAGCCTCCTCAATGCGGTCGATGCCGTGTAGCTTGAGCAGCACGCGGGCCCCAGGCTGGGGCTGCACTTTTTCAATTTTGTGCTCCACCAGCTTGGCAGGAGTGCCGGGCAGGGCCAGATACACTGTTTTAAGCTTGAGGTAAGCGGCAGTGTCGTCCACATCGAAATGAGCTACGACATGGCCGCGCAGGCCGTGCGTCTTGAGGATGTAGCCGAGCTGATAAGTTTCGTCGAGGGTCATAGCAGGAGGAAGGAACGAAAAAGAGTTTGAGGGTTGCCAGCCGGTCCGGCTCACAACTCCCAAACTCTTTCGATTTTTAGGTGCCTGAAAACTACTCGGCAGCAGCTTCGGTAGCTTCTTCGGCGGGAGCCTCAGTAGCTACCTCAGTAGGAGCGGGAGCGTTGGCAGCCAGCAGCGCAGCAGCTTTCTGACGCTGGGCTTCGGCGCGGGCTTCTTTTACCTTGGTTTCAGCATCGAAAGCAGCTTTCTTGGCGGTTGCCTTAGCATCATCGAGGCCGGTACGCTTGCCTTCGATTTTGGCGTCCTTCTCTTCTTTCCAAGCGCTGAAACGCTGGTCTGCAACTTCCTGGGTGATTGCACCCTTATCAACACCCAACTGGAGGTGACGACGGTAGAGCACGCCGCGGTAGCTGAGCATGGCCCGAACAGTGTCGGTCGGCTGTGCACCGGTCATCATCCAGTAGAACGCACGGTCGGCGTCGTAGTTGATGGTGGCGGGGTTGGTTTGGGGGTTGTAGGTACCGAGCTTCTCGATGAAACGGCCGTCGCGGGGAGCGCGGGCGTCAGCTACTACGATGTCGTAAGTCGCGGCCTTTTTGCGGCCACGGCGGGCGAGGCGGATTTTAACTGCCATAAACCGGTGGGGTTGTGTGACGGAACTCGTCCGTCGGGTGAGGGTTTCCCGAAATTGGGAGTGCAAAGGTAAGGACTCTTCGGGCAGTATCCAAGCAGTGACTACCTTAAAAACAAGGTGATTGGCCGTGGGCAAGGACTCTATCAAACAAGCCATTTATGGCCGTAAGATTAATTGTTCAGGGTGTGTAAGGTACGCAGTTGCTGCTCGTCTGTGAGGAAGAAAACAGGGCCGTCGGACAGTCTGAATGCCTTAGTTGCCGCTCAACCCAATGAAAATACGCCGACTCCCTTCTTCGCCTAGCATTTTTAGTAGCTTAACAAGTACGCGGGCCGGGGTACTCGGCACGTTGGCGAGCCTGCTGGGTACCATAGCGCAGGCTCAGCAAGTACCCAAAACGGTGCTGGTTGAGCATTTCACCAACACCGTGTGCAGTATTTGTGCAAGCCGAAATCCGGGGTTTTACCTCAACCTGCGGCAGCAGGTGGGAACGTTGCACATTGCCTACCATCCCAGCTCACCGTACCGGGCCTGCATGTTTAGCCAGCAAAACGTGGGGGAAAATGATGCCAGAACCAACTTTTATGGTGTGTATGGCGGCACCCCACGCCTCGTGCTCAACGGCAGCGTACTGCCGGCCGGACAAGACTATGCTGCCCCGTCCCTGTTTATTCCTTATCAGGCGCAAACCAGCCCTTTTGCCGTCGCAGTTGCTATCCGGCCCTCAGGCACCGACTCCCTGACGGCCACTGTGCGGCTAACCACACAGGCAGCGCACAGCTACAGCGGGCTGACGCTTTATGTAGCGCTGGTGCAGGATACGGTTTTTTACGCTGCGCCAAATGGGGAGCAACGGCACTACGACGTATTTCGCAAGTCGTTCACGGGTGCAAATGCGCTGGCTGTGGTTCCGGCTGCAGCTGTGGGCGGGAGCGTGATGATGGTAAAAACGGTATATAAAGACCCGAGTTGGACAGCTAGCCGGCTTTATGCTGTGGCCATTGTGCAGGATGCAGCCCGTCAAGTGGTGCAAGCCAGCGCTTCACAACACTTTGGCAGCATAGTAACCGGGGTGCGTACCACGGTGGGCAGCCCAGCCTTAAGGGCCTACCCAAATCCAACATCCGGCAAGCTGCAGTTGGATGTAGATGCCGCGTTACGAGGTAAAAGTGTGTTGATTTACAACGGGGTGGGTCAAATAGTGCGGCAGCAAATAATGCGCGAGCCCACGGAGTCCCTCGACGTGAGTACGCTGCCAACCGGGACTTACCTTGTGCGCATTGCCAAGGATGATGGCCAGCAAGCATCGGCGCGTTTTGTGAAGGCTGACTGATATGCTACCCTGACGCAAAAGAGTCCCACGTCGATGTCGGCGCGGGACTCTTTTGCGTCAGGGTAACGACGAATTTCTATGCCGCCATGGCTTCGCGCTTGGGCTTGGCCTGCTTGGAAATCGTGTTCAGGTTCATGTTTTTACGCTTCACCTTGATGATGCCTACTTTGTCGAGGCCCCAGATGGCGACGTAGGTTGGGTCGAATTCCCACCACTTCACACCGAAGTTGACACGCATGGGCAGCTTGTGGTGATTGTTCTGAAACAGCTCGCCAAAAGCCAGAAAATCAAGGGCCAGCGTGTTACGGGATTTGTCGCGGTTGTCGAAGTTCTGGTAGCCGTACTTGTGGCCGCCCCAGTTCACGATAGCGCCGTGGATGGGACCCATCAGGAAGTGGATGGGCAGCAGCAGGTATTGCCACCAGGCCGTGGCGAAGTTGATGTAGAACAGCACGTAGGCCGTGCCCCAGGCCAGCCGCGAATACACGGTGCCACCGAATTTATCGAGCCAGCTCCACTCCGGAATGTCGCCCTCAAAACGCTTCGCGCCCTCGTGGTTGTTATTAACCACATCGTTGTAAATCACCTTCGTCTTCCACATCATGTCGAACGCGTTGTTCGAAAAGTGCGGCGAGTGCGGGTCCAGCTCGGTATCGGAATAAGCGTGGTGCATGCGGTGCAACAGCGCATAGGCCCGGGGCGAAAGGAAGCTGCTACCCTGGCAGATATAGGTGAAGAGGAAGAAGAATTTCTCCCAAAACTTGTTCATTGTAAACATTTTGTGCGCCGCATAGCGGTGCAGGTAAAACGTCTGTGTGAACAGCGATAAGTAATAATGGGCAACGAAGAAAACGAGAATAGCCATAAAGGGTGCTTAGCCTGAACTGACCGCACAAGCAAAACGCCGACGCTTAGGTTCAGTGGAGTTAACGCAAAATTACGGCCAGCAAGAAGGCAGGAGGATATTCAGTATCAGAAGGCCAAAATCTTGCACATGGCTCGAGTACTGTGCAACTGCGCTTCAGCCCGCGTTTAGTTCTCACACTAAAGAATGAGTTACTTGCGCTGACGTGAGGCAAGACAGCGCTTCGCGTTACCCGAGCCTGACGGCGCTATTTGGAATACTCGCGGGCAGTATCCCAGTGCGGGGCATCGGGCAGGGGCGCGGTAAAGGTCATGGCCTCCTTGGTGACGGGGTGCTGCAATTCCAACTGGCGGGCGTGCAGGGCAATGCTCACATCGGGCAGCGGGGCGATAAAGCCGTACTTCACGTCGCCCACGATGGGCGTGTTGAGGCCGGTAGCCAACTGGGTGCGAATCTGGTGCGGGCGGCCCGTCACGGGGTTCACCTGGAGCAGGTAGCGGTTGCCGGCGGGGCCCAACAACTCGTACTTCAACTCGGAGCGCAGGCCCTGGCCGTGGGCCGTGGGGTAGGCTTTGGTGACGTTGCGCACGGTGTCCTTCACCAGCCAGTGTATTAGGGTGCCGGTTTCCGGGACGGGCGGCTTGCCGGTAAGGGCCCAGTAGGTTTTATGAATCTTGTCGTCGCGAAACATCTCGTTCAGCCGGCTCAGCGCTTTGCTGGTTTTGGCCAGAATGACGATGCCCGAAACCGGCCGGTCGATGCGGTGGCACACGCCTACGAAGGCCTCGCCGGGCTTCTTATACTTGAAGCGCAGGTACTCGGCGGCTTTTTTGGAGAGAGGCTCGTCGCCGGTGGCGTCGCCCTGCACGAGGATGCCAGCGGGCTTGTTGATGACGAGAAGGTGGTTGTCTTCAAACAGAATTTCTCTGCCTTCGGACCACAGATTGGGACGATTCACGCGAAAATGCGGGCGGGGTTGAGTGTCAGCAAGAGCGGGCCAGGGCCCACTCGGGGGCTACCGCACGTCATCAGACCACACTCACCGGGTGCTCCGCTCTTGCCATTGTGGAAGCGAAGATACGAACCCGCGCGGGAGCGTAATCAGACTGCCGCCTGGGCTTACCTGGGGCCTAGGCCGCTGCTGGCTCCTGCGGCAGCTCGGGGGCGGGGTTATACCAATCCACGTTGCGCGAGAGGAACATCACCGTACCCAACACAAACACCAGCCCGAGGCTGCCCACCAGCAACGCATAGTCCTGCAGCTGGAGTACCACAAACAGGAAGCCGTAGACCAGCGAGAGCACACCGGCCGTCACCAGCGTGAGGCGGCGGTGCCGGAAGCTGGCCGCGGCATAGGCCGTCACCAGCCCCACGATAACCAGCGCCGAGAGTGCATACGCTGCATTGAACGGCATCTGCTCGGCCAGTGCCAGCAGCAGAACGTAGAAAATGACCAGCGCTAATCCCACCAAAATGTACTGGAATGGATGGAAGCGCCGCCGGTTGAGCACCTCCACGAAAAAGAAAATGAGGAAGGTAAGCGTGAGCGGCAGCAGAGCATATTTGGCGGCGCGCATGGTTTTCTGGTACTCGTTCACCGGCACCAGCAGGCGCACGCCAAAGGTGGATTCATCCACGGCGGGGCGGTCGGTGTCGCTGCGCCAGTGCTGCGGGAAGTTGCGGTTGAGGTGGAGTACCTGCCAGTCGGCGGTGAACTGCTGGGCGCTGAGGTTGCGGCGCACGGGTAAGAAGGCCCCGATAAAGCTGGGGTCGGCCCAGGGCGCGCTCAGGTGCAGGGTGGTTTGGCGACCGAGGGGAGCCAGCAGCAGCCCGGTGCTGCCGTTGAGGGTAAGGTCAAAGGAAAAGGTGTGACGGCGGCGAAGCGCGTCTTCATCGGGCATCGGGATGGCCACGCTGAGGCCATTGGTCGATTGCCCTTGGCTTTGGTCATCGTCACCGTCGCCCATGTATTTCGAGTAACGTCGGCGCTCGTTCAGCACCGTGTTGAACTGCGTGGTGACTGTCGGCGCGGTGCCGGAAGGCAGTACTTCGGCGCTGGGTACACCGGGCTCGAACGGATGGCTCCGGCCGTCCCAATTCAGAGCCAAGCCGTTGCGTATGCCTTTCATATCAGAAATGCCCACAGATACAAAGGCTTCGGACCAGCGTACCGCCTCGTTTGGCACGCCCAGGTCGGCGAGTGGCGGGGCCTGAAACGCCCCCTGCACGTGAAGGCCCGCTTGGTACACCACCGCCTCGTAGATGCCGCGGTGTCGACGCTCGGGGGCCAGCGTGCCGGTGGTGGCCAGCGTATCGGGCAAGAGACTGAGGTAGCGGGTTACTTCGCTGACTTCGCCTTTTTCGCCTACTGTTCGGGCTGTGTAGGGTAATACCAGTACGGGGCCTAGCACCAGTTGAGGCCCACCCCACTGGCTGCTGATTTCAGCCGTGGCAGCGTCGCGGTTTTCGGCCCGCTCCGTAATGAGGCCCTCCACCATGCTAGACGGAATGAGCAGGAGCCCCAACAGCACCGCAATGATGATGAGCTTGATGGTAATCGACCAACTCACCGAGGAAGTGAGGCGCGAAGCGGGGGTGGAAGGACCCATAAGGAAGGCATTGAAGCACGTTGCGGGGCGAAGCTAGTGAGGCAGCCCGCAAAGCGGATACGCCTTCGTTCAGAAAAAATAAATCAGGCCGGGCCTCGGGCACGCTTCTGCGCCCGAGGCCCGGCCTGTAGGTAATGGCCAGCGCCTGATGCGGTGCTAGTAGCCTTCCTCTTTGCTGGGAAACTCGCGGCTTTTTACATCGGACACGTAGTGCTGCACGGCCTCGGTCATGATGTCGTGCAGCTCGGCGTAGCGACGCAGGAAGCGCGGCTTAAACTCTTTGGTGATGCCCAGCAGGTCGTGCACCACCAGCACCTGGCCATCCACGTCGGGACCGGCCCCGATGCCAATGACGGGGATGGTCAGCTCCTCGGCCACCTGCTTGGCCAGCGAGGCGGGAATCTTTTCCAGCACCAGGGCAAAACAGCCGATGTCCTGCAGAATGCGGGCGTCTTCGAGCAGCTTCTGGGCTTCGGCTTCTTCCTTGGCGCGCACGCTGTAGGTGCCGAACTTGTAGATGGATTGGGGCGTGAGGCCCAGGTGGCCCATCACCGGAATGCCGGCGGTGAGGATGCGCGTCACGCTGTCCTTAATTTCGGCACCGCCTTCTACTTTAATGCCGTGCCCACCCGATTCTTTCATGATGCGGATGGCCGAGCGCAGGGCCTCGCTGGAGTTGCCCTGGTAGGAGCCAAACGGCAAATCGACCACCACGAAGGCGCGCTTCACGGCGCGCACCACGCTTTGGGCGTGGTAAATCATCTGGTCGAGGGTGATGGGCAGGGTGGTTTCGTGGCCGGCCATGACGTTGGACGCCGAGTCGCCCACGAGCAGCACGTCGACGCCCGCGCCGTCCAGAATCTGGGCCATCGAGTAGTCGTAAGCCGTGAGCATGGAAATTTTTTCCCCCCGCTGCTTCATGGCCAGCATCTGGTGGGTGGTAACGAGTTTGACTTCCTTGTGCTGGGACATGGGGCGGGGGAGCAGGTTTGCAGATGGAGGTGCCGTTTGGCAGGGCAAAGCTGGCAACAATTTCGTTATCCAGCGGTGCCGGCCTTCTGGCAGAGGCCGCAAAAAGCCCCTGGCCGAAGCGCAGGGGCTTTTTTTATACAGGTAACATTCGCCCAAAATCGGTTCGAAATCAGCCGCCGCAGTAAGTTTTGCCGGGCACGCCCCTATGGCACTTTGGGCCTTACCTATGGCACAACATGCCGTAGGTAAGAGCTAAACCGTCTTAGGTAAGGCCCAAATCGTCTTAGGAAAGAGCTAAACCGTCTTAAGTAAGGCCCAAAGAGGCCTAGGTAAGAGCAAAAATGCCGTAGGTAAGGCCCAACATGCTATAGGTATGCCCCAAAGTGCCATAGGTAAGGTCCAAGGCCCGGTAGGTAGGCCGCCCGATGACGCCCCGGTCCGCAATTACCCTATTGGTACTGGGCGTAGCGGTTGCGATTCAGCTTCAGGTCCTGGAGCAGGCTGCTCTTGGCCGCGATGGTGAAATTGTAGCCCTTGGTGATGCCAAACGGAATCCAAGTCGCATTCACCTGCCAGCAGTGCAGGTCGCGGAAAATGCTGAGGTTGGGATAGGTGACAGTCTGCGATACGAAGTCGTAGCCCAGATTATAGGTCAGGCGCAGGTTGTCGGTGAGTTTTACTGAGCCGGTGGCGCCCACGGTGTTGAGGGCCAGCAGTGGAACTGGCGCATCGCCAGGCTTGCGGGGCACGGTGGCGGTGGTATAGCCCGCCGCGTATGTCAGCGAAAGCTCCCAGGGAATATCGAAATCCACGTAGTCGGCGTAGTAGTTAGGGCCACCCACGGTGCCCAGGGTGGGGTCGTTGCTGGGAGCTACGGCGCGCTTCACCACGCTTTTCTTCTTACCAGTAGTGGGGTTGAAGGCATAAGTAGCGCCGAAGCTGGCATTGGCTAGGCGCAGGAACTTGCGCGGGTCTGCCTCAAACAAATATTTATTGATGATGCGGCCAGTGGCATCGCGCTGGTAGGGTTCGAAGCTAGCGGTGCTGTTGAGGTTGAGCTTGCGGGCTACCTGGGTACGGAAGTTGACTCCGAGTGGCGAGAGGCGTAGCGATTCGGCCGCGAAGTTGTAGCCGATATTGAAATCGAGGCCATCAATCAGGCTGGATTTTTTGAATGGATTAAGGCCCGTGGTGTCCTGCGAGTCGCGGATTTTCATCTCCACCGAGTTTTGCAGGCTGAACGAAATCTGGCTCTGCTTGGCTCCACCGGGCGCGCCGTAAATGAAGTTATTGTAGCTGTTGAAGGCGTAGCGGTTAAGAATGGCGGCGTCAGCAGCTGTAACTCTGCCCTCACTATCGCGAATAACTCCGATGGGTATGCCGAACTGGTCATTCAGGCCCGGGAGGATGTCTTGGCCCTGCGGGTATACATCGGCTCGTTTGGTAAAATCGGGCGAAACGCTGTAGGTAAGGCTAGGCGTGACCTTGTGCCGAATGGCCTGAATCTTATGCACGCCCTTGCGCACCACCGTGCCGTAGAAGGCGGTATTCACACTCACCGCCGCCGCGTAGCTGCTGATGCTGTTGAAGCCGTAGGTAGTATCAATGCGCACGGCTTGGGCTGCGGGACTGAAGCGGTAGTCCAGCCGCTTTGCATACAGCACATTGCTATACGAAACCGAAGGATTGATTTTGAAATGCTGCGCCAGGGTGTAAGAGCCCAGCCCGATACCAAACTGATTCTGAATGCCGTTCCGAGAATTGCGCAGCAACTGACCAATGTTGCTGAAGTTGAAAGGAATGCGAACCTGGTCGGTAGTGCCGCCGAGCAGCGGCAGGCCATTGCTTAGGGAGCGGGGCGCAATCACATTCGACAGTTCGTTGCGGGCCGTGAGGTTATAGCTGATGGTGAACTGCTCGTAGGTGCTGGCTCCCAGCTTGCCACCCGCGCCCGGCTGAATGCCGAACCACTGATAGGGGTACTGCCGCGCCACGCCCACGCTGATGTCGGGCAGCACAAACGTCATGGTACCATCGGTGCCCTGGCTCTGGCTAACCTTGATGTCGTAGTTGATGGGCGAGTTGCGAATCTGCTTCGAGTAGCCAATGCTGGAGCTGAACTGTGTGGACAGGTAGCGCCGGGCATCGAGGCTGTTGATTTTGTTGTAGCTGCTGGTACCAGCGTTCACGCTGGCCGTGAAGCGGCCACCGCCGGGCTTGGCCACGGGCGTGTGGTTCCAGGTTACCCAGAAGGAGTTCTGGTCGGGTGGCTGAATGGAGGGTACGCCCACGCCCACGGATTCACCGTTGTAGGTGGGGCTAACGGGGCGGTTAGTGAAGCGGAAGTTGAAATTACCCTGGAAAGTGTAGCGCTTCAGGTAGGTGACGTCGGCCGTGGCGCCAAAACCGCCGAATTTCTGGGCATTGCCGGCGTAGACGTCGCCCGTGAGGCGCACGCCGATGTAGTCGTTGGGCGCAAAGTAGTAGCCGCCATTGGTGAGGTAGTAGCCGCGGTCGGCCGCCTGTCCAAAGGTCGGAATCAGGATGCCCGAGCCCCGGCTCCGGGTGGGCATCGGGAAGAAGCCGAACAGGAAACCCAGCGGCGTCGGAATGTCGCCAATAACCAGGTTGAACGGCCCCGTTACCACTTTCTCGCCCGGAATCACCTTCATTTTCTTCGACTGAATGTAGAAGTGTGGGTGTTCCAGGTTGCAGGTCGTATAGCGGCCGTATAAGCCATTAATTTCGCCACTAGGCAGCCGCTTGATGACGTTGGCCCCCACGTAGGCGTCGCCCTGAGTGGTTACGGCATCGGTTACCTTGGCTTTTTTGCTCTTGAAATTGTAGGCAATGCTGCCGGCCTCATAGGTGGAGCCTTTGTCAACCAGCACCGGCCGTCCTATCACTTTATGCTTCACCGAATCGGTTCGGCTGTTGGCCTGCATGGTGTTGTTGCCATAGTTCACCGTGATGAGGGCCGCTTTTAGGTCGGTATCACCGTATTTCACGGCGGCATTCTCATAGAGGCGCGCCACCTTTTGCGTCACATCGAACTGGATGGAATCCTTGGCCGCGTAGGTAATAGTGGTCGTAATCTGGCCCTTGGGTTTGGCCGCTATCTGCAAGGAGTCCTTCGAGCCGCTCACACCATTTACCAGGCCAGTGGTATCAACGGCAAGGTTGCCCGACGGGCCGGCGGGAGCCAGGGTGTCGGGTACAGCCTTGCGCGAGGCCCCGGGAATGCGCGACTGGCCGGTGTTGCGCACACCGGGCGGGGGCGGTCCCACGGGGTCGCGCGGGTCTGGCGAGATGTTGCGGACCGGTGGGGTGGGGGCGCTGCCGGCGCGTTGGCCGGGCTTGGCCACCGGTATCGGCTGGGCAGGTCTGGTAACGGAAGCCGTGTCGGGCCGGGTGGGCACCGCCCGGATGGCCTTCGCCCGCGCTTTGCGGGCCGCAACTTTGGCCTTGCGGGTGGTTTTAGCTTTGGGCGCAGGCGTCACAGTCTGGCCCCAGGCCGCATTTGCTGCGCTGAAAAGCAGTAGAAAAACGAAGAGCGCCGGCAGGCCGGAGCAAGCCCCCGTCCGTTTCGGGCGGGGCGTTCGGGGCCGGAACCCGGCTTCGGAACGAAGGCCAAACCAAACAGGCAAAGTATAGTAGCAGTTAAATCGTTTACTTTTGGGGCTTCTACAAAGGTAGCAGGTCGCTACCGCCCCTTCAACGAACAACGTGCGGATTATTGTCACCTGGGCCAGTGTGGCCTTGCTTTTGTTGGGCGCCGGCAGCGGAAAGCGCGACGCGGCGGCCCAAACTGCGAACGATTCCACTCAGCTCAGTGCCGATTCGGCCGGTACGGCGTCGCCGTATCGCTACCATTTGCGCACCGTGGTACTCGACGCCGGCCACGGCGGCAAGGACCGAGGCTGCTCCGGCGCCAAGGCCCGCGAGGCCGACGTAGCACTGGCCCTCATTCTGGCCCTCGGCAAGCAGATTAAGGAGAACATGCCCGACGTGAAGGTGATTTACACTCGCAAAACCGACGTGTTTGTGGAACTGGATGAACGGGCCGCCATTGCCAATCGCAACCACGCCGACCTGTTTATCTCTATTCATTGCAACGCGGGCCCCAGCCAAAGCCACGGCACCGAAGTGTGGACCATGGGCCTGCACAAAACCACCGCCAACCTAGGCGTGGCACAGCGCGAAAACTCGGTAATCCTGCAGGAAAAGGACTATCAGAAGCGCTACGACGGTTTCGACCCCCGCTCGCCTCAAAGCCATATTCTGTTTTCGCTGTTTCAGTCGGCTTACATCACCAACAGCCTGCGCTTTGCCCAACGCGTCGACAAGCAGCTACGCACCAGCGTGAGCCGCCCCAGCCGCGGTGTAAAACAAGCGGGCTTCATTGTGCTTTGGAAGTCTACCATGCCCTCCGTACTCATTGAATCCGGCTTCCTCACCAACCCCAAGGAAGAAAAGTACCTCAACGATAAAGCCAATCAATCGTATATGGCCGCAGGTATCTACCGTGCCTTCCGCGAGTATAAGCGCGAGCTGGAGGGCGGCTAACTGCTAATTATCTAGCTGTTTCAGCTGCTGGGCGACTATCTTCCGCTCTTTTCTCGTAAGCTCTGTTCTGTATCCTTCGCTCCGCAGGCTCCATTCAAATTCCAATCTCCCATTCTCGTGTCTAAAGAAATAAAAGTTGCGCTACTGGCCATCGTAGCCATCGCCTCGCTCATTATTGGCTACAATTTCCTGCGCGGCAGCAACGTCCTGTCCTCTGACCATACTTACTACGCTACCTACCCTCGGGTCGATGGCCTGAACGTGGGTGCTCTCGTGGCCCTCAACGGCATTAAAGTGGGGCAGGTAAAGAGCATGGAATTGCAGCCCGAAAAAGGCAACAGCGTGCGCGTAGCCCTGGAACTCGACAAGAACGTGGTGGTTGGCGACTCCACCACAGCCAGCTTAGGCGGTTCGCTGCTAGGCTCGAAAGCCATCACCCTCACGCTGGGCCGAAATTCGAAGAACTATAGCGGCGGCGAGGAAATTCGCACCGTGACGCCGTCCAGCATTGCCGATGCCTTCCAGGCCAAGGCCCTACCCGTGCTCGACACGGTGAGCGCCACGCTAGCCCACATCAACGGCTTCCTGAACAAGGATGCCCAGACCAACATTCAGGGCACGCTGGTGGGGGCACGCCAGAGCACCGAAGCCTTGCAAAAGCTCATTGTGGCCAACCAGGCCAACATCGCCCTCATTACCCGTAACCTAGCTCAGATGAGTTCTGCCTTAAATAAGACTACCGGCAAGCTCGATAAAATTGCGGTGAACTTTGGCCAGCTGTCCGACTCGCTGAAGTCGGCCCCAGTAGGCCCAGCCCTGCGCCGCCTCAACGCCACCTTGGCCGATGCCCAGGTGACTGTTCAAAGCTTCAATACTGCCCTCAGCGACCAGAAAGGCTCAATGGGCAAGCTGCTACACGATTCTACGCTATATAACAACTTGGCCGCTACCACGGCGAGCTCCAACGAATTGCTCACCGACCTTAAGGCTAACCCCAAGCGCTACGTGCACTTCTCGGTATTTGGCGGCGGAGGCAGCAAGAAGAAAACCGAGGTAGAAACCACCACGACCAAGCCTAACGGCAGCGTAGTGGAAACGGAAAAGAAAACGACGATTAAGTAGCGCGAACTTTTAGTTCGCGTCCTCCGAGCCGTTATAATCCTTCGGGGACGCGAACTAAAAGTTCGCGCTACAATCGCCGTACCTTTGAAATCCGCCCCCGGGCGGATTTTTTTGTGCCCATCCCACCAAAATCCCACCCCGCATTTCTTATGAACGTCGAGTTCAACCGCAACGAAGACCAACTCAAGCAACTCAGCTTCAACCTCACCCAAAAGCTCCAACGCGTGGCCCTCGGCGGTGGACAGAAGCGCATTGAAGCCCATAAGGCCAAGGGCAAGCTCACCGCCCGCGAGCGGATAGCCTACCTGCTGGATAAAGGCGCGGCCCAAGTGGAAATCGGGGCCTTTGCGGGCGAAGGGATGTACAAAGAGGAAGGCGGCTGCCCAGGCGGCGGCGTGGTCGTCGTCATCGGCTACGTGGCTGGGCGGCAGTGCGTAGTAGTAGCCAACGACGCCACCGTGAAGGCGGGTGCCTGGTTTCCCATCACGGCTAAAAAGAACCTGCGGGCTCAGGAAATCAGCATCGAGAACAAGCTGCCGATTATCTACCTCGTGGACTCGGCGGGGGTGTACTTGCCTATGCAGGACGAGATTTTCCCGGATAAGGAGCACTTCGGTCGCATCTTCCGCAACAATGCGGTGATGAGTAGCATGGGCATCGTGCAGATTTCAGCCATTATGGGCCCCTGCGTGGCGGGTGGTGCCTATTTGCCCATTATGTCCGACGAGGCCATGATTGTGAACGGCACCGGTTCGGTGTTCCTGGCCGGCTCGTATCTGGTGAAGTCTGCCATTGGCGAAACCATCGACAACGAGGCACTGGGCGGCGCGAGCATGCACTCCGAAATCTCGGGTGTGACGGACTACAAGTTCGACACCGACGAGGAGTGTCTGGAGCACATCCGCAACATTTTCGACAAGATGGGCGGACAGGCCACGGCCGGTTTCAGCCGCGCAGCCCCCGCCAAGCCGGCGCAGGACGAGCAGGAAATATACGGCCTGCTGCCATCGGACCGAGTGAAGCCTTACGACATGATGGACATCATCAACCGCCTAGTCGACAACTCGGAATTTGAGCCCTACAAGGACCTGTACGGTCAAACGCTCATCTGCGGGCTGGCGCGCATTGATGGCTGGGCGGTAGGCATCGTGGCCAACCAGCGCAAAATCGTGAAGAGCAAGAAAACCGGCATGCAGATGGGCGGCGTCATCTACTCCGACTCAGCCGACAAGGCGGCGCGCTTCATCATGAACTGCAACCAGAAGCGCATTCCGCTGGTGTTTCTGCACGACGTGTCGGGCTTCATGGTGGGCAGCCAGAGCGAGCAGGGCGGCATTATTAAGGACGGCGCTAAGATGGTAAATGCCATGAGCAACTCGGTGGTGCCCAAGTTCACGGTCATCGTGGGCAATAGCTACGGTGCCGGCAACTACGCCATGTGTGGCAAGGCCTACGACCCGCGCCTCATCGTGGCCTGGCCCACGGCCCAGCTGGCCGTCATGAGCGGTGCCGCAGCTGCCAACACCCTGCTGCAAATCCAGGTTGCCTCCCTCAAAGCCAAGGGCGAAGTCATTACCCCCGAAGCTGAAAAAGAGCTGCTCGACCGCATCAAGGCTCGTTACGAGGAGCAGCTTTCGCCCTATTACGCCGCCGCTCGCCTCTGGGTCGATGCCGTGATTGACCCACTGGAAACCCGCAAGGTGATTTCCGAAGGCATCGCAGCGGCCAACCACGCGCCGATTGAGAAGGCGTACAACGTGGGGGTTATTCAAGTGTGAGGTATGAACTATAACTTCTTAGCGACTGGAATTGATAAAATTCAGGTCTTTGAGTTCATTTTTGAGCACACGGACTTGCAGGTTTTCGACTTGTCGTCTGAATTTGGTCAGGAGGCATGTTGGTACAAAAAAGCCTCTGAAATAGCTGCGAAATTTGATTTAGAGAACGGTGGGCAGTTTGCCATAACGCTGCAATTATGGAGTCCTCGTTTTGGCGGGGCAGTCGCTTTTAGAAGAATTAATTTGAACCCAGAGCGTTGCGGAGGCCATACTTTTCGCTATGCAACAGGCGGATGGGGACTGATTCAATTATACTTGGGTGGGTGCCAAAGAAATAACCTTCATCATTCTAACATTGGCCACTTCAATGAAAGGGGGGCCTTAGGAAGAGCAGATGATGATAAAGAGTTGGCAGAGGTGAAACGTTGGAACTGGAAAGAAATAGTATCAACTCCTGGACGATTGAGACGACAGATTAGTAAAATGGCCGTCAGGAAGTTTGATGGTATGGATGTGTTGCCCGGAGCTGATGCTTTGAGTAAAAGCGGAGTAGCATTACGATACTAAGTCCGTAAAACCATTTATCTCCTGCTCACCAATAACGGCGCGGGTAAAACCACCCACCTACGTCCTGCTGCCCAACCGCGGCGAGTTCGCGAATGTCGCCCAAACCTCGTTCGTGCTTAACTTATCATAACTGCAGTCATGTTAAGGACCCTTGTGCTTTTTGCCTTATTGTTTGGTTTTGGTTTTGCGCACGGGCAACAGCTTCTGCGCCAAGAGTACAGTTTCATTGGGAGGGGGCTGGGTGTGACGAAGCTGCGCCAAAGTCACGACACCCTCTATTTTTTTCAAGCCTATCCGGCTGGGTTGACGGGGCCTGGCATCGCGAAAGCGAAAGCCCTTCGAGTAGGCGACCATTTTAAAATCATTGCCGCTTCCAGAACAGGCAAATTTGATGTGTTAAAAGTTGAGAAACTGGATACCCTTAAACTTACTTCTACGCCTTATCCCGAAACCAGGTACTTGCTCGTCATCCTAAACCGCCAGAGCGATAATGCCATCGGCTTTCTACCCCAACGGCTTGGCTCGACCAAAGCCCAGATTGACACTGCGAAAGTCAGCGATGAAGTGATGCGCAAAAGCTTTTATTTCACGTACTTCAGCGATGCTTACATGAAAAAGCTGGCAGAATTGAAACGGGTTTCAACCAAAGAACAGGCTCAGCAGATTTTGGATGAAATGAAAAGTGCCGAATGGAAGGTTGTGATAGAAAAATACCAGAAGACAAATCCACCAGACTTTTATGGCTCGGGCTTTATCTCGGAGTTCATTAATCTGACTTGCATCAAGAGTGGCTATAGCCCAATAGGGGCCCAGATGGCAATCAATGCCCTGCTGAAATGAATGCACTGCCACCGGTCACCCGTAAGCTGGCGAAATAGCCGCGCCCGCACTCATGACCACCGCCGAACTCTCCCGCCGCCTGTTGGCCGAAGGCTGCAACCCCAGCAACTACGCCATCAACACGCGCAGCTACGACGGCTTCTGCCTGATGCAGCAGGGGCAGCAGTGGACTGTGTTTTACTCCGAGCGTGGCGACGACCAGGCCCCTGTTTTCACCTCGATAGATGAGGCAGTGGCCTGCCAGTACTTCTTCGACTTCGTGATGAAGATGGAGCACCGGCACCTGGTGGGCGTGCTACGGAGCGAGCCGGCGGCGCAGGCCCTGCGGGCGCGGCTGGAATCTCAAGGCATTGCCACGCACGCCTACCGGCTACATTACGCCCAAAACGATTACCGTCAGGTCATCAGCGTGGTGGGGAAGGATGTGTTCCGGGCTCGGGCGCTGCTGGGCAAGTTGCCACTGGAAGACGACCAAGACGGCAGCTCCGGTTTCTGGGCGCGGCTGTGGCAGCATTTCGCCTGATGCGAAACGCCTGTGTGCGCTGTTTTTATTGATGGTGGCATATCTGCCTGATGCTTCGTCATACTCTGCTTGCCGTATAGTTTAATTGCCTAGACTTTCTAAACAGCCTGTGCTCAAAAGAACCCTTGGTGCCTTACCAAGGGCTCTTTTTATTTCATCAGGCGCAAGTCGGCGCCGCAGCTGGAAAAACCGATGGAGCGCGCCGGGTCATCTTTGCATTTATTTCCGTCGCAATTCTATGAAGTTGAAAAATTACCACCTGCCTTATGCCTTGATACTGGCCGCTCTACCAGTCTTGGCTTCTGCCCAAACGTTGAAAGATGGCAAGCTGACGCTGAACCCCGACGGCAGCCACTATGTCAAATTCACGCTCTTTAACCAGGTGTGGGCGCGTTACAACCAAAGCAACCCTGGCACGCTGGTGAACGGCTACGCCAAGCCCAACACCTTCGACGTGGGCATTCGGCGGTTCCGCATTCAGTTCTTTGGCCAGCTGACGGACCGCGTGTTCGTCTACTCGCAGATTGGCATCAACAATTTCGGCTATGACTCGGCGCCGAAAACCGGCTTTTTCCTGCACGATGCCGTGGGCGAATACGCCGTCGTGAAAAAGCACCTCTCGCTGGGCGCCGGCCTGGGGGCCTGGAACGGCCTTTCGCGCCTCACGGCCTCGTCGGTGGGCAGCATCATGGGCATCGACCTGCCGCTGGTGGCCGAAACCACTAACGACGTGAACGACCAGTTTGGCCGCAAGCTGAGCCTCTACGCCAAGGGCAAGCTGGGCCAACTCGACTACCGTGTGGCCCTGTCCGACCCGCTGCTGGTGGCCAATGCCCCCATCAACACCTTCGCCACGTTTTCGGGCCGCCCGCCCAAGGCCCAATACCAGGGCTATTTCATGTACCAGTTCAAAGACCAGGAGAGCAACCTCACGGCCTACAACGCCGGCACCTACCTGGGCCAGAAAAACGTGCTGAATGTGGGTGCCGGCTTCATTGTACAGCCCGAGGCCATGTGGTACCGCAACACCGGTAGCCCCGACACCCTTACTCAGGCCATGAAGCAGGTGGCCGTCGACTTGTTCTACGACGCTCCCCTCGACACGGCCAAAGGTGCGGCCAGCATCAGCTTCTACGCCGTCGCCATGCACCTCGACTACGGCCCGGGCTACCTCCGCTACACCGGCCCCATGAATCCCGCCAACGGTATCAGTACCAAAGCGGCTAGCACGCAGGTGCCCGGCGCGGGCAATACCTTCGGCAATGCCGTGCCACTCTTCGGTACCGGCAACGTCCTCTACGGGCAGCTGGGCTACAAATTCCGGGAAAACCTACTGGGCAGCACCACCTTCATGCCCTATGTGAGCTACCAGTACGCCTCCTACAAACGCCTCGCCGACAACATGCACTACTTCGACGCCGGCGTGAACTGGTTGCTCAACGGCCAAGGCTCCAAGCTCACCGTCAGCTACCAGAACCGCCCCGTATACAGCTTCCACGCCGACGGCACCAACCGCGTCGATACTCGCAACAGCGCCGTGGTTGTGCAGTACCAGGTATTTTTCAATTAGCTATTATGCCGTAGAGACGTAATGTTTTGCGTCTCGTTAGCCGAGCCGTTTGGCTGTTATGCGGGCTTCATTTGTCGGGCCCTTCAACGAAGAGACGCAAAACATTACGTCTCTATACCGTCTGAGCCACCTGAAAATCTGGCTTAGATTACTTTTAAAACATGCTGCCGTCCATTCCAACGCGCGATACTAAGGCCTTCCACCGCGCCCATGTGCGGCCCGAGCCGGCCTTACAAGCACTGCTACGGACGGGTTTTGAGCAGTTTTTTGTGGTGCGGCTGGAAGAAATGTACCGGCTGATGCGGCTGCCGGTGCCGCCTACGCGCACCAGTTCGCACCTGCTGGTGATGCTGACCGAAGGCGCAGGCCGCATGAGTGTGGGCAGCGAAAACTACCCGCTGGCGCCCGGCGACTGCCTGCTGGTGCCAGCCGGGCAAGTGTTTGCCTTTGGTGAAGCTAGCCCGCATCGGGGCTACCTATGCAGCTTCCACCCCAGCTTTTTTCAGGGCCGCGTGGTGAACAGTGCCCTGGCGCTGGAATTCGATTTTCTGCGCATCTGGGGCATGCCTTTCTTTCCCCACAAGGCAGGCGTGGCCGAATTTGTCCGAATGCTGCTGGAGCGGCTGCGGATGGAGTATGCGGCCACTGGCCTAGCCTCGCGGGGCCTGCTGCAAGCCTACCTGGCAGCATTGCTTTGCGAGCTGAACCAAGCATATCAGCCGGCTGCCGTTGGGCACAGCGGGCGAGCTACGCAGCTGGCCAATAAGTTTCGGGAGCTACTGCTAGCACACTTCAAAACCCAGCAGCTTGTGGCTGATTATGCGACTCAGTTGTGCGTGTCGCCCAACCACCTCAACAAAGCGGTGAAGGCCGCTACCGGGAAGTCGCCCACCAAATGGATAGCCGAAGCTATTGTACTCGAAGCCAAAGTGCTGCTGCACCAAAGCGGGTTGCCGGTGGGGGAGGTGGCCGCCGAAGTAGGCCTGACCGACGCTTCCTACTTCAGCCGGCTCTTCAAAAAGCACCAAGGCCTCACGCCGCTGGAATTTCGCCGCCGGATTGAAAAGTCCTGAAACCGGCCGTATCCATCCTAGCCGGCACACTGTCCGTGCCCTGACCTTTGCTTCATCCATTTTTACAACGATGTACGCAACGGTTCTCACGCTTCATTCGGCCTTCCGCTGGCTGGTGTTGGGTAGCTTGTGTTATGCCCTTTTGCGGGCGTACCTGGGATATACTTCCAACCAATCTTTCACCAAAACCGATGATGCCGTGCGGCACTGGACGGCCACTATTGCCCACGTGCAGCTATTGTTGGGCATGGGGCTCTACTTCAGCAGCCCCGTGGTAAAGGCCGGTTTTGCTAGCCTCCGGCAAACGGGCTTCGCGCTGAACGAAGCCTTTTTTACCGTGCTGCACCCGCTGCTCATGCTGGTTTCGGTGGTGTTCATCACCATCGGCTCGGCGCTGGCCAAGCGGCGGCCCAACGCCCGGGAGCAGTTTCACACCATGCTGTGGTGGTACGGCGCAGCCTTGCTGAATATCTTCTTATTCATCCCCTGGCCATTTTCACCGCTGGCGAGCCGGGCCTTTTTTCGTTTCTGATATATGGCAAGTTTTTTCCAAGACAACGTGCGCCAGCTGCGCCTTATAGGCCTGCTGGAGGGCATTTCGTTGCTGATGCTACTCGGCGTGGCCACTCCCCTGAAGCACTTTTACGGCAACCCTGCGCTGGTTCGCATTTTGGGCCCCATTCACGGCTTGCTTTTCCTACTGTTCGTTATCAAGGCGTTGAGCGTAGGCGTAGAGCAGCGCTGGAAGTTCAGCGAAACCACTTGGAAGGTGCTGCTGGCCTGTCTGGTGCCGTTTGGCACCTTTTACGTCGATAGCCGAATTTTGAGCAAGATTCCGCCACTAGTGTAAAGACGCGGAGTGTCGTGCCTCTAGACCGTTCAAGAGCCTTAAAGCCGTCCATATGGGCGGCTTTTTTCGTGTCCAAAAAATAAATTTTCCAACCTGCATACAACCAATAAAAACCTGGCTTACGTTTGTGGTGTACTAGAACAATAATACACTAGAGCAACACGCAAATGGTCCGCATCCGTAACCTCCACTTTGGGTACTCCCGCAAGCGCCCACTCTTCCAAAACCTCGACCTGACGCTGGAGCGCGGGCATATCTACGGTCTGCTGGGTAAGAACGGCGCGGGCAAGTCCACGCTGCTCAAGAACATTGTAGGGCTGGCGTTTCCGCAGGCAGGCACCTGTGAGGTGCTGGGGCAGCCGGCTGCCAAACGCTTGCCGGCCGTGCTCGCCGACCTATTCTTCCTACCCGAAGAAGTTCACGTGCCGACCGTGACGGCGGCAAAATTTGTGGCGCACACGGCTGGCTTCTACCCCAAGTTCGACCACGACGCGCTGGCCCATTACCTCAGCGAGTTTGAGGTGCCAGCCGAGGCGGTGCTCACGTCCCTCAGCTACGGGCAGCAGAAAAAGTTCATGATTGCCTTCGCGCTGGCCGCCAATACCAGCCTGCTGGTGATGGACGAACCCACCAACGGCCTCGACATTCCAAGCAAGGCGCAGTTTCGCAAACTCCTGGCCTCGTCGCTCACCGACGAGCGTTGCCTTATCATCTCCACCCACCAGGTGCGCGATTTGGAAAGCCTGATTGATACCGTGCTGGTGGTGCATGACCGACGCATCGTGCTCAATGCCGACCTGGGCGAACTGGCCGAGCGCCTGACTTTCGCCACCGTAGCCGAACCCGACGGCCTGGACCTCTACACCGAAGAGTCATTGCGCGGCGCGCAGGTCATCCGGCCCAACCGCAACGGCGTGCCGGGCCGCGTCGACCTCGAATTGCTCTTTAACGCCTTGGTGGGCCAGGCGCCTGCCCTCACTCAATACCTCGCCAACAACCAGCCCACTCATGAGCCAGCACTTTAGTCTTTCGCGTTTCGCACGCTTGTTTAGCAAGCACACGGCCGAGTACGGCGGCGGCTACCTGCTAGCCACTGGCGTGCTGATTGGGGGCATCGCGTTGGTGCTTGGCTTCATCGCCTTCATGGGCGGCGGGCCGTTGGTACCCGATGTTCAAGGCGTCATTTTTGTGATGGGCCTGCTGGCGGCGGGAGCATTTTTCACCAGCACGGTGTTTGCTCCGCTCGGCGACAAGCGCCAAGCCACGGCCGCGCTTATGTTGCCTGCCTCGCACTGGGAGAAGTACGTGGTGGGCTGGCTATACGCGGTGCCCATTTACCTGGCGGTGTACATTGGTTGCTTTTTCCTGGTGGATGCATTGGTGCTGCAGGTGGAAGGGAAGTTTGGGCCAAAGGCGCCACTGGTGGTGCTATTCTCGAACGAAACACACCTCTATTTTTCGCTGCTGGTGTATTTGGTGGTGAGTGCGGTGTTTTTGTGGGGCAGTATCTTCTTCGTGAAGCAGCAGTTTGTGCGCACCGCATTTGCCGTGCTGATAATAGTGGTGGCGCTGGCGGTGCTGAATATGCAGCTAGTGCAGACGTTGCTCGGGCGCGAGGTAAGCAACGCGGTGCCATTGAGTGGCATGAGTTTTCAGGACGGCCAGAACTGGTATTCCGTCAACCTATCGCCGGCCCAGAATAGCTTGTTTATGGAGATAATGCTGGGCGGCTTGCTGCTGTTGGGCTGGGTGGGGGCCTACGTGCGCCTCACCGAAAAAGAAGTTTAATCGGGACGTATACCTATGGAATTCAAAGACAACGAAGCCATCTACCTGCAAATAGCCGGGTACGTGAGCGAGCTGATACTGCGCGGCAAGTGGCCGCCCGATAGCAAGATTCCGTCGGTGCGCGAGCTGGCCGGCGACTTGCAGGTGAACCCCAACACGGTGATGCGCACCTACGAGTTGCTGCAAAGCCAGGAGGTGCTGTATAACAAGCGCGGCATCGGCTTTTTTGTGGGGCCGGCCGCCGTGCAGCAGGTGCAGGCCGCCCGCCGCGAGCGGTTTCTGAGCCAGGAGCTGCCGGAGGTATTCGGCACCATGCTGCTGCTCGGCATCGGGCTGCCCGAAGTGCAGCGCCGCTACGAAGAATTTAAAACTGCCCAACCCATTCCCGTCGTTTCCTGATGAAAACCAGCAATAAACTTCTCGTGGCCGCCCTGGCCCTCGTGCTCGGCACTGTGGCCAGCTACGACGTGGCCCTGCGCGCCGAGTACCTCACCGGCCGCTACAAAGACCCTTTGCAGAACTACACCAAGCAGCCCAACACTGGTTTCGATGCGGTGGAAGTGCCCGCCGGGCTCTATTTCAAAGTCAGGATTGAGGCCGGGCCGGCCGGCGTGTGGGTGAATAAAGATGCGGCCGAATACGTGCGCTTCCGCCAAAACGGCCGCACGCTGGCCGTAACGCTGGCCCAGCCTGAGGAAGAACATTTCTTGGGTGGCCGGGAGGCCGTGGTCATCCACTGCCCGCAGCTGCAGCAGCTTACCACGGATTCGCCCTACTCAGCGGCTCGGCGCAAAGCGCACCAGGGCCAGCCCAGCGGTGAAGTGCTGGTGCGCAATTTCAACCAGGACAGCCTGCGTGTGGACCAGCGCTGGGCCGGCACCGTGAAGCTGGAAAGCAACAACCTACGACAGCTTCGCGCCGTGGCCGGTGCCTCTGTTGGTAGCGCGCCCGCACTGGAAGTGGCGGGCAGTAATAACATCCAGGGTGCTGACCTGGCCATCAACCACCAAAGCCGCCTCGACTTGAAAACCCAGATTCCGCAGCTGCGCTACCACTTCTCAGACAGCGCCACGGTCACTTTCGGCGGGACCGCCGCATCAGCCCTGACGCGTTAGAGACGCATAATTGCATCTCGTCGTTGAACGATAGTGACCCCAAATGACGCATACAACGAGACGCAAATAGGCGCCTTCATATCCTCCCCAATTCACTATGACCCGCCAATCCCTAAAACAGTCGCTGCTGTTGCAGCTAGCCGTCATCTACACCCGATACCTGATTGGCGGTGCCTTCGTCTTCGCTAGCCTGATTAAAATCAAGGGCCAGCGCTTCACGCAGATACCCGACGATGGCGGGCATAGCGTCGGTCATTTTTTCGAGATGATGTACCAGTCGGGGCTGTACTGGCAGTTTTTGGGTTGGGCGCAACTGGTAGCGGGGTTGCTGCTGCTCACGCAACGCTACGCCATGTTGGGCGCGGTGATGTTTGCGGGCATTATTGGCAACATCTTCGTTATCACCCTGTCCTATGATTTTGGCTACACGCCCATCATCACCGGGCTGATGTTACTGGCCACGGTGGCGCTACTGCTCTGGGACTGGAACCGGCTGCGGGTGATGCTGAACCTGCCGCCCCGGGAGGAAGCTACCTCGTCGCTGTTCGAGAGCCCACTGTGGGCGGTGGTGGGCGCGGTGCTATTCGCTTTCACTGCCGGCTACCGTCTATTCATCGACCAGTATAACTTTCTGCTGTGGGCCGGTGGGTGCGTAGGAGTGGGGGTAATGGCCCTGCTGGTAGCCTGGCGGCAAAGTAGAGTCTTAAGAATGGAGCGATAGGAGCTTCGCTATGTTACCATTGTGTTAAGCCAAAGTTACCTAACTGCCAGTGAGGGTAACTTTGGGGCAACGGCTGACTACATAAGTCGGGCCCTCGGCTTACCGAATGAACAAGCATCTTCTGGCTGGCGCGCTGCTGGCTACTGCGATGGGTGCGGCGCCTGCCGCCCACGCCCAAACCCCTCTCAACCCTGTGCAGCCCTGGGGCTCCTGGTTTATCGCCACGGTGCAGCTGCCAGGCAGTGCCGAGCACAAATGGGGCGGGTTTGCCGAGATTCAGGCCCGCACCAACGGTCTGTTCAAAGAGTACTTCTACAACGAGTTGAAGGCTGGGGTGAGCTATGACCTCGACCCCAATTTTACGGTGGCCGTGGCCGGTGGGCGCTACTCTACCTCCGACTACAAGGACCTCGAAGCCGGCCCGCTAAATACCGAAAAGCGCCTTTGGGAACAGCTGATTCTTACCCAATATTCGCACCGCCTCAAGCTGGAACATCGCTACCGCATTGAGCAGCGCTGGTTTAGTTTTCGCGATGATAGCACGGCGTTTCGCCAGCGTTACCGCTACCGCCTCAACGCCTTTTTTCCGCTTAATAAGAACACCATCACGGCCGGCACGATTTTCCTGGCGGCCTACGATGAAATTTTTCTCAACCCCAAAGGCCCCGTGTTCGAGCGCAACCGGGTGTATGGCGGCGTAGGCTACCAGCTCAACAAGCACTTTGTAGTGCAGGTGGGCTACGTCAACCAAGCCAACTACAACTACACGGCCCAGCAGGGCCAGTTCGTGCTGCAAAATACGGCGGCCAAGAATAACGTAGTCATGGCCTTTACCTACAAGTTCTCGCACCGCGCCGTGCCGGCGGGCCAGGAGCAGCTGCCCACGCAGCAGGACTGATTAAGTTGCACATCAACACCCTTTTCTGCAAACAAAGGCCCGGCAACCATTGCCGGGCCTTTTGTTTTCGCGTACACCCCCTCGACTCTAACCTATGAAAGCATGTCCAAAAAATCCGTAGCTGAAATCATTGTCGATACCCTCGTCGCAGCCGGCGTCAAGCGGGTCTTCGGCGTGGTCGGTGATTCCCTGAATGGCATTACCGACAACATTCGCACCCGCGACAACATCGAATTCATTGCTGTGCGACACGAGGAAGGCGGAGCCTTTGCCGCCGGGGCTGAAGCTCACCTCACCGGCGATTTGGCCGTGTGCGCCGGCTCGTGCGGGCCCGGCAACACCCACCTCATCAACGGCCTGTTCGACTGCCACCGCAGCCGCGTGCCGGTGTTGGCCCTGGCCGCCCAGATTCCCAGCGTGGAAATCGGGACCGGCTACTTTCAGGAAACCCACCCCGAGCGTCTATTCCAGGACTGCAGCCACTTCTGCGAGCTGGTTTCAACCCCCGAACAGGCCGTACGGACCATCGAAAGCGCCGTGGCCGCCGCCTTGGGCCAGCGCGGCGTGGCTGTGGTCGTAATACCCGGCGACGTGGCCTACCTCGAAGCCGAAGCGCCCAAAGTCCTGCTTCCCACTCGCGGCCGCCGTAGTACCCTGCGCCCCGCCGATGCCGACATCCGCCAGGCCGCCGAGGTGCTGAACAACGGCACCAAAGTCACCATTCTGGCTGGCATTGGTTGCGCCGAAGCCCACGCCGAACTGCTGCAAGTGGCGGAGCTGCTACAATCCCCCGTGGTGCACGCCCTGCGCGGCAAGGAGTACGTAGAACCCAACAACCCCTACGACGTGGGCCTGACCGGCCTGCTGGGCATGCCCGCCGCCTACCACGCCGTGATGGATGCCGACGTGCTTCTGATGCTGGGCACCGACTTTCCCTACCGCCAGTTTTACCCCGAAGATGCCCGCGTAATTCAGGTCGACGTCCGGCCCGAACACATCGGCCGGCGCACCCGGGTCGAAATCGGGTTGGTGGGTGATGTGGCTGAAACCCTGCGCCAGCTGCTGCAATACCTCGTGGCCCATCCCGATTCATCTCACCTCGAAGCCGCCCAGGAGCGCCACCGCGACGACGACGCCCACCTCGCCGAACTGGCTACCGGTGACGCTGGCGACACCAGCCTGCACCCTCAGCACGTGGCCCGTTTGCTGGACGAAATGGCGGCCGAAAACGCTATTTTCACTTGCGACGTGGGCACGCCTACCATCTGGGCCGCCCGCTATTTGCACATGAATGGCCAGCGCCGGCTCATCGGCTCCTTCGTGCACGGCAGCATGGCCAATGCCGTATCGCAGGCCTACGGTGCGGCGCTGGTCGAGCCCGGCCGCCAGGTCATCGCCATGTGCGGGGACGGCGGCCTAGCCATGCTCCTGAGCGAGCTACTAACCATTCGCCAGCACAAAATCCCGGTCAAAATCATCGTCTTCAACAACTCCGCCCTCAGCTTTGTGGAGCTGGAAATGAAGGCCGCCGGCATCATCGAGTACGGCACCGAGCTGGACAATCCCGATTTTGGCGCTGTAGCCGAAGCCGCTGGCTTGAAAGGGTTCCGCGTGAGCGACCCCGCCAATCTGGAAAGCGTGCTGCGCGAAGCCCTGGCCCACGACGGACCCGCGCTGGTCGACGCTGTGGTGAAGCGTCAGGAGTTGAGCATGCCGCCCAGCATTGAGCTGAAGCAGGCCCAGGGCTTCGGCCTATATGCGTTGAAAGCGCTAATGAATGGCAAAGGCAGCGAGCTGCTGGAGCTGGCGAAGACGAACCTATTTCGGTAGAATAGTAGCGCCGACTTTGTAGGCCGCGTCTCCGCGCTGGTCGCAGTTGTTCGGATTTCCATCGGGGACGCGAACTACAAAGTCCGCGCTACAGAAACCCAAAAGGCCTTTCCGCGTGTTAAATTCGGCCCCGCAACCCTTGCGGCGGCCGTTTCGCATCCATGACCAACAAAGAAATCAAAGCCCTTATCTCGCTGCTCGATGACCCGGAAATCGCGCCGCAAATCCAGGACAAAATTCAGAATCTGGGCGAAAGCATCATTCCCTTTCTGGAAGAATCCTGGGAAGAGACCCTCGACGGCCAGCAGCAGCAGCGGCTCGAAGACCTCATTCACCACCTGCAGTTTGAGGGGCTTCAGCAGCGCCTTAAAGTATGGCGCGAAGCCGGAGCCACCGACCTGCTCGAGGGAATGTGGCTGCTCAATACCTACCAATACCCCGATGCCGACTACCAGGCTCTGAACCGCGCCATCGAGCAGCTCCGCTTTGAAGCCTGGACCGCCCTGCGCCCCGAAATGCACCCCGCCGACCAGGTGCAAACCCTGAACTATGTGATGTTCAAACAGCACAAGTTCGCGGCCAACACCCAGCATTTCCACTCGCCGGCCAACTCCATGCTCCAGCGCGTGATTGAAACCAAGCGCGGCAACCCGCTCACACTCTGCGTGATTTACCTGCTGGTTTCCCAGCGCCTGAACCTCCCTGTTTTTGGTGTGAACCTGCCCAATCTGTTCGTGCTCACCTTTCGCCCCGAGCTGCGAGGTGCCGAGCCGTTCTACATCAACTGCTACAACCGCGGCCTCGTCCTCTCCCGCACCGATATTGAGCATTACGTTTCGCAGCTCAACATCAATTCCAACCCTATTTTTTACGAGCCCTGCTCTAACCTCGACATCGTGCGCCGTGCCATGCGCAACCTGCAGCTTAGCTTCGAGAAGCTGCAAGAGCCCGTGAAAGCTGCGGAAGTGGCGCTGCTGCTAAGCATTTTGGAGTAGCAGGATGGCAGGCAGTACCCCCGAACCTTCATTTCGGAGGTACTGCCTGCCATCTATCTTTTAATCAAACAGCCAGCGGCGCGTTTATCGGCCACGCCGGCCGGGCGGCCAGCCAGTACATTGTCCAGCACCTGTTTTAGGTACGGCTGCTGCACGCTGCTGGCCACTTGGGGGTTGTCGTCGATGGCGCCACGGTAGCGGATGGCAAAGCCACCAGCTGCTGGCTCTAGGACCACGGCTTCGGCGGTTTTGCTTACGCCCAGCATCCCGGCCACTTGCTGGCTGGCATCGGTGAGGGTGGGCAATTCGACTTCGCCGGGAGCAGCAGTACCGGGCGCGTCGAGGTTAATAGGCACGTTGACGAACAGAAACTGCACGCCCCGGCCCCGGTAGGTGCTGCTGAGCGAAGCCAGTCGCTCCTGGTAGAGCCGCGAGAAAGCGCAGGCAGGGTTTAAGAATACCACCACCACGGCTTTGTTGCCGGCGTAGCTTTTTAGGGCTACATCGGCATTGGCGGCTGTTTTGAGAGTGAAATCGGTGACGGTGCCACCGCCTTGGGCGCGGGCCACACCCACGGCCAGCGTGAGGGCCAGCAGCGCAACGGCGGCAACAATGGAGATGCGGCGGAATGACATGGCAGGAAGGTAAGGGAAAAGTAACGAAAGCATCATCGGCTAAGCGGCTGGTTCGTGGCAGTAAGTGAGGACGTAGCCGGGTGCCGGCTGAGAATAGCAAATGCAGTGCCGCGTCTTAATACCTTCCAGGACCAACGTAGCCGGGATTTCGCCGGATTGCTGCGGGACAAAGGAACCCAATAAAAGCTGGGTTTTGAAGATGATGCCGCGCTGAGCCGCCAGCTTGTACAGCGTTTCTTTGGCGCTCCAGAGCAAGCTGTAGTGGGTGTGGCTATCGGCGGCGGCCGCTTGGGCAGCGGCCCACTCATCGGCGGCCAGAAACTTGCTGGCCAGCCGCTGAGCTTTGTCACGGATGATTTCGATATCTACTCCAACCTGGCCGCCTTGGCTCAGCACCGCTGCTGCCCAAGCGCCGGAATGCGACAGCGATACGGTGAGATTATGCGCTGTACCCGGCAGCCAGGGCCGCCCGGTGGCATCGTTGTGCACCACCAGATTGGTGGGTGGGACGGCCATTATTTCCAGCGAAAGTGCATGGATGAGCACCCGCCCGGCCAGCCACTGTGCCTGGCGGACGGCATCGGCCGTGGCCGGCATCAGGGGCAGGTAGGCCTCTTGCCAGGGCAGCAGGCGCCACAGCTCCTCCGGCGTTTCGCTGAGGTGCCAAAGGCCCAGCACGGCGGTAGGGGAGAGGCGCTGGATGGAGTGCAACGGCATGTTTTTTAGTGATTAACGGTTGGTGGTTAACGGGGAATGAACGTTGGGGCGGGTTTGCACCGAGGGCTACTTTATGGTTGGAAATGCCCCGTCGGGTTGTATCGGGCCATTAATCATTAACTGCTAATCATTAACCATTAAACACGAAGCTACCTTTGCGGCGTTACTATGTCTGAAATTTTCCGCCCGCCCGTTACCCGAATTGCCACCCTCGCCGGCCACCGCGACGCAGTATATGCCATGACGGGTGGCGCGGACGACACCATTTATTCCGGCAGTGCCGATGGTATGGTGGTGAGCTGGAACGCCGCCGAGCCAGGCCGTGATGGCGAGCTGCTGGCCCGCGTCGAGAACTCGGTATATGCCCTGCGACATTTGCCAGCACTGGATATGCTGGTGCTGGGGCACAATTTTCAGGGTATTCAGGCCATTGATTTGGCGAAGCGCCAGCTGGCCCACGCCACAGCGTTGCCCCCGGTGGCCATCTTCGAAATAGTGGTTTCGCAGAGTCGGCAGCGGCTGTACGTGGCGCTGGGCGACGGTACGCTGGCCGTGCTGACGCTGCCCGATTTCCGGCTGGAGAAGCTCCTGCGCCTCGCCGATAAAAGCCTGCGCTGCCTTGCGCTGCACGAAGACCGCCACGAACTGGCCGTGGGCAGTTCCGACACCTTCACGCGCATCCTCGACCTGGATTCGCTGACCACAAAATACACGCTGGGCGAAAGCACGAACTCGGTGTTTTCGGTGGCGTATTCGCCCGATGGCACGCGCCTGCTCACGGCTGGGCGCGATGCCCAGGTTAGGACCTGGGACGTGCCTGCAGGCTACTCATTGGCTGGTACCGTGCCGGCTCACATGTACACCATCAACAACCTGGCCTTTAGCCCCGATGGGCAATACCTGGCCTCGTGCAGCCTCGATAAAAGCATCAAGCTCTGGGACGCGGCCACGCTTACGCTGCTGCGCGTGCTCGACCGCGCCCGCGCCGCTGGCCATGGCACGTCGGTGAACCGGCTGGTTTGGCCGGGCAACCAAAACCGGCTAGTTTCGTGTAGCGACGACCGTAGCCTGGCCGTATGGCAAATAGAAGCATAGTTGTCAGCTGTTCGCTATCAGTTTTCAGGGAAAAACCTGCCTGATTTCCATCTGCGACCCGAACAACTGGCAACAAACAACTGACAACTAAAAAAATGAAACTCACCGCCCTCGATATCCGCCAGAAAACGTTTGAAAAATCCTTTCGGGGGGTTGATAAAGACGAGGTGCAGGCTTTCCTGACCACAATTTCGCAGCAGTGGGAGCGTATGGGCGACGAAAACCGCGAGCTGCGCCTCAAGCTCGAACACGCCCAGCACGATGTGCAAAAGATGCGCGAAGTGGAAAGCAGCCTCTACCGCACCCTGAAAACCGCCGAAGACACTGGCAATAACATCACCGAGCAAGCCCAGCGCGATGCGGACCTGCGCATCCGCGAAGCCCAGTTTCAGGCCGAAAGCATCATCAGCGAAGCCCGGCAGCGAGCCCGCGAAGTGATGGATGGCGCCTACCAGCAGGCCGAAAAAACCGTGACTGATATGCAGCGCGAAGTATCCGGCCTCGGCCAGGAATGCCAGCGCCTGGAGCAGCAGCTCGATACGCTGGTGCGCGACCTGCACCACCTCGCCTCCGATGCTCTCGACAAGGTGGAGAAAGCCCGCAACCGGCCCAAGGGCGGCACGGCAGCCATCCTTTCCCGCGCCGCCCGCGTACAGGTAGAACGGCCGAAAGAACCGGTCGTGGAACCCATCCCCGAGCCCATGCAAGTCACTGCCACTTCCGCTGTTTCGTCCGTAGCTGCCGTAGCCGCCGCCACGCCGACT
Organism: Hymenobacter negativus; assembly: GCF_017571495.1. GTDB lineage: Bacteria > Bacteroidota > Bacteroidia > Cytophagales > Hymenobacteraceae > Hymenobacter > Hymenobacter negativus. The sequence goes on from NZ_JAGETZ010000011.1 coordinate 119,423, forward strand.
TCTTTCCACCAATCGGCCCGCGCCCGTTCAGAAGAACAGTTAGAGCGCACCCTCGAAACTACCGGCTACAACCCCAAGCCCGGCCAGCAACCCGACCCCGGAGCGCCCGCCGAAGCCCCTCGCCCCGACATTGAGCGCCCCGGCGCCCCGGCCGAAAACCCTGGTATTTCGCCCGCGCCCCACATCGACCCACCTGCTCCCTCCCAGGTGCCCGAGCCGAACCCGCCTTATGTGCAGCCCGCTGCACCTGATATTCAGCCGGTAAGCCCCAACCATCCCGAAATTAACCAGCCCTCACCGGTCACGCATCCCGGCCAGCCGGGCATGGCTGCCGCGGCGGCCTTCGTTGCGCCCGCTGAAGCAGCGGTCAGCGAGAAATCGTTTTTTGACGAAATCTAAACCACAGATTAGTCGGATTCTGTAGCCGGCATTTTGAGAAAGCCTGCCTTTTGGCGGGCTTTCTTGTTTTATGGATTAGGCAGCGTTTTGTATTGCAGAAGGTGCATTTTGTATAAAGGGGAGCGGCCGGGGTGGCGGGACCTTTGTGACGTAAATCAAGTGATTTACTTTACTTCACAAATTGAGAATGAGCACCATCAAAAAAGTAGCCTTGGGCAGCCAGGGCCTGGAAGTACCCATCGAAGGATTGGGCTGCATGGGCATGACGACCCTGGCCGGCATGAGCGTGTATGGTACCGCCGACGAAACCGAAAGCATTGCCACCATCCACCGCGCCTTGGAGCTGGGTGTGAACCTGCTGGATACCGCCGACCTCTACGGCCCGCTGCTGAACGAGCGGCTGGTGGGCAAGGCCATTGCCGGCCAGCGCGATAAGTATTTAATCGCCACTAAATTTGGCTTCGAAGTCGATGATAACGAGGCGCTGACCTGGGGCTACAATGGCAAGCCCGAGTATGTGCGCAAGGCCATCGAACGCTCGCTCCAAAACCTGGGCACCGATTATGTGGACCTCTACTACCTGCATCGCCTCGACCCCAACACGCCCATCGAGGAAACCGTAGGTGCCATGAGCCGGCTGGTGGAAGAAGGCAAAGTCCGCTACATTGGCCTGTCCGAAGTCTCGGCCGAAATCATTCGCCGGGCGCACCAGGTGCATCCCATTACGGCCCTGCAAACCGAATATTCGCTCTTTGACCGGGGTGTGGAAGAGGATGGGGTACTGCAGGCCACGCGCGATATGGGCATTGGTTTTGTGGGTTATTCGCCGCTGGGACGGGGCTTTTTATCGGGCGATATTACGAAGTTTGAGGACTTTGAAGCCACCGATATCCGGCGCAACCTGCCGCGCTATCAGGGCGAGAATTTTACCAAAAACCTGGCTTTGGTAGAGAAAGTGAAAGCCCTGGCCACGGCTAAAGGTATTTCGGCTTCGCAGCTGGCGCTGGCCTGGGTGCTGGCGCAGGGCGTGGTGGCCATTCCTGGCACCAAGCGCCGCAAATACCTGGAAGAGAACGTGGCCGCCGCCAGCTTCCAGTTGAGTCCAGCCGAGCTGACCGAACTGGAAGCCGTTATGCCCGTGGGCAGCGCTGCCGGTGCGGCTTATGCGTAAGCTCTGAAGTTTATGAATGATAAAAGCCATGCTGCTCGCAGCATGGCTTTTATCGGATAATATATCTGCTGCCCCAACCCATGAAAAATGCCTCCAAGGATTTCCACGTACTAAACACCGTGACGGACTACACGCGGTTTTTCGGACTGCCCGCGCCCGCGCATCCGCTGCTCACTATTATCGATTTGGCAGAGGCCTGTGGCTGGGCCCGCGACCATAATATTCCTCCGGTGACGACGCCCGTGGTGCAGCAGTTCTACACCATTGCGCTGAAACGTGGGCTGAAAGGAGAGCTTTATTACGGGCACCAGTCTTACGATTTTAGCGACGGAGTGCTGTTTTTTCTGGCTCCGGGCCAGGTTTTTGCCGCCGATGCCTCGCTGGATACTTCGGAGGTGAGCGGCTGGCTGCTGGTATTCCATCCCGACCTGCTGCACAAATATCCGCTGGGCCAGAAAATAGCCACCTACGGTTTCTTTTCCTACGAAGTGCACGAAGCCCTGCATCTGTCCGAGCGGGAAGAAGGTGTGCTCAATGGCCTGATGCAGACCATCCAGGACGAGTACGAACGGCCCATCGATGCTTTCAGCCAGGATGTGCTGATTTCCCAGCTCGAAGTGTTGCTCAACTACGCCAACCGCTTCTACCATCGCCAGTTCCTTACCCGCCGTACGGCCGAACACGACCTGCTGAGCCGTTTCGAAGCCCTGCTCAACGCCTACTTCACCGAGGCTGCTGAAAAGCCGCTGCCCACCGTGCAGTATTTCGCCGATGCCCTGCACGTTTCGCCAGCCTATCTCAGCGACATGCTGCGTACCCTCACCGGCCAGAATACCCAGCAGCACATTCACCACGCCCTTATTGAGAAGGCCAAAAGCTTGCTGCTCAGTACCTCACTTACCATCAATGAAACGGCGTTTCGGCTGGGGTTTGAGTACCCGCAGTATTTCACGCGCCTTTTCAAAAGCAAGACTGGGCAAACGCCCGCGGCCTTCCGCTTCTCGGCGCATTGAGAGGGCGCGGGTTCGGCTTATTCTTGCTGCGGTACGTTCTTGCGCCTTGAAACCGGAACCCGATGTATGACTTTGCCGGCTACCACGAGGTAGTTCTGACCGACCATGAACTGGGCGTGAGCTTTCCGCTGGTGGTTTTTTACCCAACCCAAGCCATCGGACAGGATGATGCCGTGGGCCCTTACCAGTTGGTGGTGGCGCGGGATGCGCCGGTGGCCGAGGGCATATTTCCGCTGGTGGTTATTTCGCACGGGCGGGGGAGCTCGCCATTTGTGTACCGCACGCTGGCCCATTATTTGGCGCGGCAGGGGTTCGTCGTGGGCTTGCCGGAGCACCCGGGCAACAACCGCCGCGACAACACCTGGGAAGGTACCACCCAAAACCTCGTGGCCCGGCCGTCTCACCTGCGGTTAGCCATTCAGCAGCTCTTCAAGAATCAGCTGTTTGCCCGCGTGCTAAAGCCAGATGGGATAGGGGTTATCGGCCATTCTATGGGTGGCTACACTGCGCTGGCGCTGGCTGGCGGTACACCCACTGCGTTTCCGCACGAAACAGTAGATGGGCAGGAGCAGCTTATTGCAGTAGTGGCCGATACCCGCATCAAGGCGCTGGTGCTGCTGGCACCCGCTACAGTTTGGTTCAGGGCGCAGGGGGCCCTGCACGGGGTCGACGTGCCCATGCTGCTGCTGACTGCAGAGAAGGACGAGTACACGCCTTTCTTCCACTCGCAAATTGTGCTGGAAGGCGTGGCCGATAAGCACAAAATTGAACATCGAATTATTGAAAACGCGGGGCACTATTCTTTTCTAAGCCCGTTTCCAGCTTCGATGCAGAGCCCCACCTTTCTGCCTTCGCAAGAGCCGCCAGGATTCAACCGAGTACGGTTTCAGGAAGGCTTGCACGCTGAAATAGCCGCTTTCCTGCGCCAGAAACTGTAGCATTTGGGTAATGCTGCATCGCGCCAACGCCGCTATAGCCATCCCTGTACCGAATGACCGCCAAAAATTCCCCGGTTGACTCCTGGCGTGAAGATGCCGTAAGGGAAGGCTGGCTCAAGCGCGCTGGCTTCGTCCAGCCGTTGGAGTTGTTCTGGGACGAGGCGTAGCTCCAGCGCGGCCAGGTTGTCGTGCAGCTGCGCTGTTTTGCTGACCCCAATGATAGGTGATGTCACGCCCGGCTGCGCCAGCACCCAGGCCAGTGCCACCTGCGACAGGGGCCGCCCGACTTGTTCAGCCACGCCCCGGAGCGCGTCGAGAATGCGCCAGTTGCGGTCCGTGAACAGCGTATCGCCGAATGGGTTGGGGCCGCTCAATCGGCCTTCGCCACTGGCTCCGCCCTCGGCGCGCTGGTACTTACCGGCCAGGAAGCCCGCCGCCAATGGGCTCCACGGTGTGACGCCCAGGCCACACTCGCGGGCTGCTGGCATGTGTTCGCGCTCAATGCTGCGCTCCACCAGCGAATAGGCCACCTGCATGGCAATAGGGCCAGGTGCGGCGTGGGTCTGAGCCAGTGTGGCGGCTTTGGCGGTGTACCAGGCAGGCATGTCAGAAAAGCCGAAATAGCGGATTTTGCCGGCTCGCACGAGGTCACCCAGCGTTTGGAGCACCTCTTCCACGGGCGTCACCATATCCCAGACGTGCAGCCAGTACATGTCCACATAATCGGTTTTGAGGCGTCGGAGAGAGCCTTCGAGGGCACGGTGAATATTTTTGCGGCCATTGCCGCCGCCATTAGGGTTACCGGTCTGGCCGCTGAACCCAAATTTGGTGGCCAGCACCAGCTTATCGCGCAGGCGGCTGGCGGCAATGTATTGGCCTACCAACTCTTCACTCCGTCCGCCGGCGTACACGTCGGCCGTGTCAATAAAATTGCCGCCCGCATCTACGTAGGCATTGAAAATGGCCTCTGATACGTCGTCGGGTGAGCCCCAGCGTGGGGTGCCGAAGGTCATGGCACCCAGGGCGAGTGGGCTAACGATGAGGCCGGAGCGGCCGAGGGTGCGAAAGGCGGTGAGCGACATAAAAGGGCGGATTGAGCAGGTGTTTTTGATGGGTTTGGTGCAACAGTATTACCCTGCAAAGGTCCTGGCCGACACAGCGGGGTGAGCTATACAAACCGCCGCTTTTGCAACACAAAACCGGTGCGGCCTGCCGTCACATGGTTTTCGCCTACTTTTGTTCGGCTATCCCTTTCACTTATTCAACACCCCGTCGCATGGGCCAAATTGCACTCGAAGGACTAGAGTTTTTCGCCTTCCATGGCTACTACGACGAAGAGCAGAAAATCGGGAATAAGTACGGCGTCGACTTGTATATCAAAACCGACCTGCTGGCGGCCGGCGAATCGGATAAGCTCACGCAGACGGTAAACTACGAAATCCTCTACCGACTGGTAGCCGAGGAAATGCGCGCTCCCGCCCGGCTACTGGAGCATGTGGCCCACCGCGTGCTGGACCGTATCATGGCCGAGCTGCCGCACGTGCGCAAGGTGCGCATCAGCGTCAGCAAGTTCAACCCGCCGCTGGGCGGCATCTGTCAGCGGGCGCGGGTGACGCTGGTGAAGCGCCGGCAGCTGGAAGCTGCTTAGAAAAGCAGTAATCACAGGAATATAGCCGTTAGGCTAAAAATATACCATTGTAAGATAGCGGGTTATGCGCAAAATGGTGCTTTATACGAAGCAATTCGTAGTTATGACTTGCAACTACGAATTGCTTCGTAGCATCTTTGCCATATCCTACGAAATAATTCGTAGTAACCTCACGTTTTCGCAGCATGAGCAAAGCACCGCCCCCCAAACCTACGGATTCCGAACTGGAAATCCTGCACGTGCTCTGGCAGCACGGGCCCGCCACCGTGCGGGCCATCAACGACCACCTAAGCCAGCGCCGACAGGCGGAGGTAGGCTACACTACCACGCTCAAAATATGTCAGCTGATGCTGGAGAAGGGGCTGGTGCGGCGTGATGATGCCGACCGCAGCCACGTGTACCGGGCCGCAGTGCGCGAGCAGGAAACCCAGAACCTGCTCCTCGACAAGTTCGTGGATGCCACCTTCGGCGGTTCGGCCCTGAAGCTGGTGATGCAGGCCCTGGGCAGCCGCCAGACGTCGGCCGACGAGCTGGCGCAAATTCGCCGCCTGCTCAATGACATTGAAATCCAAAACTCCACTTCAACTTCCGACGACGATGACCACGCTTGAGAACTTCGTTTCGCCCGCCCTAACGCGGGCTTTGGGTTGGACCTTGTTGCACTCGCTGTGGCAGGGCGCACTGGTGGCGGCCGTGCTGGCTGGCGCGTTGCTGCTGCTGCGCCGGCAGCGGGCTGAGGTGCGCTACGTGGCGTCGGCCGGGGCGCTGGGCATGGTGGTGGCGTTGGCCGGCATCACGTTCGGGCTGTACTTCAATTCGACGGCTGAAAAAGCGCCACGGCTGGGTTCTGGAGCGGTACTGACCGAGCAGTCGGGCGGGCTGAAGCAGGCCGATGCAGCTAAAACCAGCACTGCAACGGTTGCGAAGAAAGCGGTGGTCGTAACTGCATCACAGGCCAACACCCTGCCCCAAAGCCACGCCGTGGCAGCTTCTCCGGCGGCCCCGGCCACCCAGAAAGCAGCGCTGAATTGGTTGACCGCTGGCCTACAGTATTTCGACAAGCACCTGCCGCTGCTGGTGGTGGCCTGGCTTTTGGGGCTGCTGGCCATGAGCCTGCGCATGCTGGGCGGCCTGCTGTATGTACAGCGCCTGCGCAACTACCGCGTGCGGCCCCTCAGTGCCGCCTGGCAGGAGCGCCTGGCTGCGCTGGCCGCGCGGAGTGGTGTGCGCCGGCCGGTGGCGCTGTTGGAGTCGGCGCTGGTGCAGGTGCCGCTGGTGGTGGGCCATTGGCGGCCCGTAATTCTGCTGCCGCTGGGCACGGTGGCCGGCCTTACGCCGGCGTACCTGGAAGCCATTCTGGCGCATGAACTGGCGCACGTGCTGCGCCGCGACTACCTCGTGAACCTGCTCCAAACGGTAGCTGAGGTGCTGTTTTTCTATCACCCTGCCGTGTGGTTTGTGGCTAACTGCGTGCGCACCGAGCGCGAAAACTGCTGCGACGATACCGCTACGGCCCTTGTAGGCGGCGACTCCATGCGCCTGGCCCGCGCCCTCACCGCCCTGGCCGAGTGGAGCCACAGCGCGGTGGTGCCTACTGCCCCGCGCCTGGCCCTGGCGGCCATGGGCAAGCGTGGCGCTTTGCTAAACCGGGTGCGCCGCCTGGTGCAGCGTCGCCCGGCCGCACCCACGCTGGCCGAAGGCATTATGGCCAGTGCGCTGGTGCTGGGTGGGCTGGGCCTGCTGGGTGGCAGCGTGGCATTGGCCGGGCCGCTCCAGGTGCCGGCTACGGAAAAGCCGGCGGCATTTGACTGGCAAACCGGACCGGCGCAGACGGCTTCAAAACCAACTGCTTCTGACACTACTAAGCGCGCAACCAACAGTAAACCAGTTACAACAACCTCGGCGGCCCCAATGCCTGCCTTACCATCCCCGCCTGCACCACCCGAGCCGCCGCAGGAAATCAGCCGTGAAGGAGTGGTGAAAGAAGGCACGAACATGGACGATAACCCCAGCCAAGACCAGCCTCGTCCGACGCATAAGATGCGCCGTGTTATCGTCAATGGCCGCGAAATGGAGCCGGGTAATTTCCCTGGCAACCCTGGCACAGTGGTTATCACGAAGGATAAAAAAGGCCGCGTGACCGACCTCGTGGTAAATGGCCAGCGCGTAGAGACGGAAACCCGCAAGGGCAAGCTCAAAATCAAGGACAAAGGCAAAAAAGACAAGGACGACCAGCAGGTCGAAATCATCCAGGTGATGCCCCAGATGGCACCTGATGCGCGCACTTTCGTGTACCGCAGCGATGGCCTGAAACAGCGGGAAATTGAGCGAGACGTACGCCGCGAAGTTGAGCGCGAGCTTCGGCGCAATTCCAATAGCAACTTCGATTTTCAATCCGATTTCCCGAACCAGAACCTGCGCATAGCTCAGGGGTTCCGGGTTTCGCCGAAGTTACAGCTAGGGCGGAGCTACCAACTGCAACGGCTCACCGTCGACCCCAACCTCAACACCCACAGAGCAGACCTGGACGCCTTGCGCGGAGCCGAGCGAGGCTTGCGTACCGCTGCTTCGGCCAAGGGCCTGAGCACCGAGCAACGCAAGCGCATCAACAAAGAACTGGAGAATGTGCGCACCCAGCTGCACAAGGCCGAAAGCGAAGCATCGTCGCTGCATAAGCTGCGCAACGGCGGCGAGATGGACGACGAACTGCGCGACCGCCAACAGGAGCTGCGCGACCGCCAACAGGAGTTGCTGGACCGCCGCCAGGAACTGCAGGAACGCATTCGCGAGTCGCAGCAGGAGTTGCGGGACCTGGAGCAAGGCCGGGCCACCCGCGACCGCGAGCAAGCCGACCGTGACCGTGCGCAAGCCGACCGCGACCGTGCGCAAGCCGACCGCGACCGGGAACAGGCCAACCGCGACCGCCAGCGCGCTGACCGTGACCGGGAGCGTGCCGACCTTGACCGCAAACGGGCCGACCGCGACCGGGAGCAGCACGAAGCACTGGTAAACCAGCTGCAAAAAGATGGCCTGATACAGGACCGCGACAACTTTCAGCTCAAGCTTACGGCCAAAAGCCTGACGGTGAACGGCAAGGAGCAACCAGCCAAAACGCACCAGAAATACCTGAAGCTGTACGAAGCCAACAGCGGCCGCAAAATGAGCTCCAGCGGCGCAATGGTTATCAGCCGCAATGGCAGCACCAGCACAAACATCAGCCGGAGCGATATGCCTGAGCCGCCGCGTCCGCCCCGGGCTCCGCGCGCGCCGCTAGCACCCATGATGGACGCGCCGATGTCGCCGGTGGCCCCGCCTGCTCCGCCCACGCCGCCCCAAATTGACACGGAAAGCCTGCGCGATGAGCTGCGCAAAGACGGCGTGATTGGCGCTGGCGAGAAGGAGTTTCAGTTCCAGCTCAACAGCTCGGGTCTGACGGTGAACGGTAAGAAGCAGTCGGAAGAGCTGGCGCAGAAGTACCGCAAGATGACCGGTCACGACAACGGCAAGAAGTTTAATGTGACGATTTCGACCCAGGAATAGCAACGGGTACCAACGAGCGAAGGCCGGTTTTCTTAATAGGAAACCGGCCTTTTTCGTGGCGAAGCCGCTGTTCGACGCTGCCAGCAGTGGCCTAGGAGCGCTTTGCCCCGGTAGCCAGTTGGCGAAAATAAAGTTTTTGCCTTCGGTAACGAATGAGCAGTAGCGCGGTATTCCTCACCGAGAATATTTGGTTCGCTCACGACCGGCCGTTTAAAATCTGTGAAATCACCCCAGCCCACGCAACGGTTGGGTGCCCGCTCGCATCTCTTGGCCCCTCCGAAAGCCTTATTTATTCGGACAAACACTATGCGTCGATTTCTACTGCTTGGTTGGCTGATTCTATATACCGGGGCGGCCTGGGGCCAGGCGCCGGCTACGGTGTCGGCGGCGGCCGATGCCGCCAAGGTGGCGCCCAAGCGCAAGCTGCAGGCCACGCGCATCAGCACGCCCCTCAAGCTCGACGGCGCGCTTGATGAAGCTGCCTGGCAGGCCGCGCCCATTGCCACGCAGTTTTATGAATACGAGCCCACGCCGGGTCCCATCGAAAAGCACCCGACGGAGGTGCGCGTGCTCTACGACGACAACGCCATTTACATCGGGGCCATCATGCACGATGTGTCGCAGGATTCCATTTTGCGCGAGCTGAGTGCCCGCGACAATATTGGCAATTCGGACTGGTTTGGGGTGTTTTTCGATACCTACAACGACCACCTGAACGCCTATGAGTTCATCGTGACCTCGGGTGGCGTGCAGTTCGACGCCCGGCAGTCGCCCACCAACGGCGAGGACGGCAACTGGAACGCCGTGTGGGACTCGCACACCGCCCTGCGCGGCACCGATTGGGTGGCCGAAATCCGGATTCCTTACTCCGCCATTCGCTTCAGCAAGGCCACGGAGCAGGTGTGGGGGCTAAACTTCGGGCGGCAGCGGCGCAGCTCGCGCCAGAAGTTTTTCTGGAACGAGGTGAAGCCCGCCGTGTCGGGCTTTGTGAACCAGTGGGGCGAACTAACGGGCCTGAAAGACCTGCAGCCACCGCTGCGCCTCTCGCTCACGCCCTACGTCTCGGCCTACGTCAACCACTACCCCTACAACGAGCAGGGCAAGCAGAACATGACCACCAGCTTCAACGGCGGGGCCGACGTGAAATGGGGCATCAACGAAAGCTTTACGCTGGATGCCACACTGGTACCCGATTTTGGGCAGGTGCAGAGCGACAACCAAGTGCTCAACCTTTCGCCCTTTGAGGTGCAGTACAACGAAAACCGGCAGTTTTTCACCGAGGGCACCGAGCTATTCAACAAGGGCGGCCTGTTCTATTCGCGCCGGGTGGGGGCCACCCCGCTGGGTTTTGGCGGAGTGGAAGACCAACTGCGCGCCGGTTACCAGAACGACGACGGCAGCCGCCACCGGGGCGAATTCATCGTGCAAAACCCTGGCGTGACGCGCCTGCTAAATGCCACCAAAGTATCGGGCCGCACCAGCAAGGGCCTGGGCATCGGCGTATTTAACGCCATCAGCAACGACGTGTACGCCACCGTGCAGGACAGCACCAGCGGGGCCCGCCGCGACGTGCTGACCCAGCCGCTGAGCAACTACAACATCGTGGTGCTCGACCAGAGCCTGAAGAACAACTCCTACGTCTCGCTCATTAACACCAACGTAACCCGCGCCGGCTCTACCTACGACGCCAACGTGACCGGCGGCCTCTTCCGCTTCGCCAACAAGGCCAACTCCTACGCCCTCGACGGCCGCGTGGTGTACTCTAACCGGCGCGGCAAAGCCTTTGGGAAAGAGGACGACGTAACGGACCAGGACGGCTACAAGTATTACCTGTCCTTCAACAAAATATCAGGCAAATTCACCTGGGGCGTCGACCACGGCATCGAGTCGCATAGCTACAATCCCAACGACCTGGGCCTGCTCTTCGCTAACAACAACATCTCGCAGAGCCTCTACGCCAACTACAACATTTACAAGCCTTTTTGGAAACTCAATAAGCTCAGTACCTACGCCAGTCTCTCGTACTCGCTGCTAGAGCAGCCGCGGCTCTACCAGGACCTGGGCTTCTACACGGGCGGCAACACCACCATCACCAAAAACTTTCTCACCGTTGGGTTCGACTACTCGCTCATTCCCGTCACCCGCGACTACTTCGACCCGCGCCGGACGCCCCTGGGCAAGTACTACGTGCGCAAGCCCGCCAACACCGGCCTGAGCGGCTTTATTTCCTCCGACTACCGCAAGAAATTCGCCTACGACCTCAACGGCGGCGTCCGGCTATTTGCGGCTGATGGCGACCGCACCGGCCGCACTTCCGCCTCACTCTCCATCAGCCCACGCTACCGCGTCAGCAACCAGCTCAGCTTCGTGTATGCGCTGAGCGTGGAGCGCAACCAGAACCAGATTGGCTACGCCGGTGGCCTCGACAGCAGCTTGCCCTACGACAACGGCTTTCTCACCAGCTTCGGCGGCGACGAGGGCGACGTGCTCCTAGGCCGCCGCAACGTCACCACCTTCACCAACACGACTACGGCCACCTACACCTTCACCAACCGCATGTCGTTCAACATCCGGCTGCGGCACTATGTGAGCAACGTGCACTACCGCGACTTCTCGCGCCTGCATCCCAACGGCATCGAAACCCCCGAACCGGCCTATGAGCGCAACCGCGACAACACCTTCAACGCCTTCAACATCGACGCTGTATACTCGTGGTGGTTCGCGCCCGGCTCGCAGGTCAGCATTGTCTGGAAAAACGCCGGTTCTTCCTTTTTCGAAGCCAACGCCGCCACCCCGCTCTACTTCGACAACCTTAGCAACACCATCAACACCCCGCACAATAACAACGTGTCGATAAAGGTGCTGTATTACCTGGATTATCTGGCGTTGCGGCCCCGGCGGGGGTAGGAAGAATTACAGTCCATTTTTGCTGCTTGCATAACTACTATCTGACAGCCAGTTCAGTGCGATTTGCTTTTCATGAAATCGGAACCCAAGGATTTTGCAAGTAATAATATCTCCTGCTTGAGGCCAAGCTGAATTATCATAGGGCAGTTTCTCGCACTCTTCAGCAGTAGGGTAGCCTATGTCTATCAACCCACAAATACCCTGTGGGAGCTTTACGAAAACCCCGAACGGTACCACTTTAGCTACTTTGCCGGTTATGACTGTGCCTTCATTTAGGCTTTCTACTATTTCGTAGAATTCCACAAAGCCAGCTATTCGGGTTGGTGTTATATCATTTGGTGATGCACTCAAATAGAGGGTGCCATCAACATAATTCATGATTACCATCTCAATGCTAACGCCTGATGCTGGTATTAATGATTCATCGAAAGTAGTAAAATCATAGTTGTCAAATAAATTATGGTAAGGAAGTATTGACTTAAACACCGATTCGGTTTGCATCTGAATATCACACGATATAAAGCCGGGAGCATGATTATATATTTTATGCCCAGTCACGATGCCTGAGATAGGGTGTCCTACTTTATGGGTGTTTTTTAGAACTTCGTATTGGTCCATTTTAGGCCTTTAAAATCTGATAAACTTATTACTCGTTCAGCCCCTTGCCACTCAAAATATGCGGCATCCATTTCTCAACTCGGGCCTCCCGGGTTTTGGCTTGCTTAGGGCTGGAAAAATGGAGCAAATATCCCCGTTGCCGGCCCGGCGTCAGAGCTTCGAAAGCGGCTTGTAGGGCTGGGTTTTCGTTTAGCTTGCGCTGAAATTCTGCTGAAACAGCGAATTCGGAGGTGGACTTGAGTCGAACTTGCAAGCCGAGGTTTTCTATCTCGATAGCTTCGTAGAGGTAGGCTCTCAACGTAGGTTCCAACGCCACTATTTCTGACATGCTGGCAAAGCGGATTTGACGTTGGGCCTGCGTATTCTCCGTTTGCTGCACCAAAATACCGCTGGCGTCCTGCAGCAAGACGCCTTTCAGAAACAGCAAGGCACAGTACTGTTTCATCGCGTGGATGAGCACCACGTTGCCCTGCTGAATATTGTAGCACGGTACCCCCCATTTCAATTCCTCAATCAGCCCGCAGTCGAGGACTAGTCGGCGTAGGGCAAGCTGCTCCTTCTGCCATTTTTCGGCTTTGTCGAAATAAAAATCGACGTCAGGATTAGGGGTATACTGGTTCATTGCAGGCGGCTGTGGAGTTTAGGGTGGTCGTTGGGCAGGGTTACCACCAACTTGTGCTGCTGCTGGAAAGCTAGGCAAATAGCACCAGAAACATGAGCCTGACCTAGGGCCTATGCTAAACTATTCCAAGGTTCTGTTTTCGGCCGTAGCGCAAGGCCTTACGTTAAAGAAGCTCCGAAACCGGCTCAACCGCTCCCTAGCCGAATCCACTGGCCGAGGGGCGCTGCTGATTATTAGTTTGTTTTCATGCTTTCCACCCAATATTATTTCTCCAACGCCGTGGGCTCGGTGCTGTTTGTGCCCGACTCTTTTGTGTACCTGCATTTTACGGGCGAGCCCATGAGCAGCATCGAGTTGCGTGCCCTCTACGTGCATGCCGCCAACCTGCTGGCGCGCTACTCGCTGGGAGGCATCCTCGCCGACCACCGCGCCATGCCCGCCGCTTTTGCTAAGGAAGACCAGGACTGGCTGCTGACCCACTGGCTGCCCCAAACCGTCAGCCCGCCTCCGCCGCCTGTCTTCTATGCTGTGCTGCCCAACTCACACCCGGCTCGCCGCCTGCACACCGACGACGTGCTCCAAGATTTGCGCCGCCACGTAACCGTGGGTGTATTTGAAGAGCTGGAGCACGCCGCCGACTGGTTGAAAAGGCAGGAAAGCGGCCCCGTTGCCGACTAGTGGCCCGGCGGGCTCATTTCCGCTATTCACCAAAACCACAGGCTGCCGGCCCGACCTTGCAGACAATTTCCACCTAATCCTTCCTGATGCCCGAAGCCCCGTCCGTTTACGAACAAACCCTTGCCTGGCTCGACCAGCACCTCATTCGCAAATTCTACACGGAGCAGGTGCGGCGGGTTATTCTGCAAAGCCTGCCGTTCTGGCTGGCTTCGTTTCTGGTGGGGGTGATGGCGGTGGGCTACGAAAAACTATTCGGCTGGGCCGAGCAGATGAGCTTCGCGTGGCTGCGGCAAAATCCATTGCTGGCCTTCGTGCTCACTCCAGTGGCCTTCCTGCTGGCCTGGATAGTAGTGCGGCAGCTGGCCCCCGCCGCCCGAGGCAGCGGCATCCCGCAAGTCATGGCCGGCATCGAGCTTTCCAACCCCGTGCATCATACCCGAACAGTGCACCTGTTGGGCCTGCGCGTGGCTGCCGTCAAGGTTTTTAGCAGTGTGGTGCTGCTATTGGGTGGTGGCGTTATCGGCCGGGAAGGGCCTACCATTCAGATTTCGGCGGCCATTTTTCGAGCCATCAACCGCTTGCAGCCCAAGGGTTGGCCCCAGCTTTCACGCCAGATTGCGCTGGTGACCGGCGGCGCGGCCGGCTTGGCGGCGGCCTTCAATACGCCGCTCGGCGGCATCGTGTTCGTGGTAGAGGAGCTGACTCAGATTCACCTCAGCCGGTTCCGTATGGCTGTTTTCACAGCTGTCATCATCGCGGGGCTCACGGCGCAGGAATTCCTAGGGCCTTACCTCTACTTGGGCTACCCCAAAATCACGTCGCCGGGCGGCTGGTTCACGGCCACCATCATGCTGGTGGCCATCATTTGCGGGCTGGCCGGGGCATTTTTTGCCAAAACACTGCTCTTGCTCAATGCTTTCCGCAAGCGTTTCACCACGCTGCCCGCGCAAGCGGCTTGGGTATTAGGCTGCGGCCTGCTGATGGCTGCGCTGGCCTACGCCGTGGGCACGGAAGGCGTAGGCACCGGCAAGCCCATCATCAACCGCTTGCTATTTCAGAACGATGGCCTTACGCCGTGGTATCTCTTCCCGGTGCGCTTTGTGGGCATGGCCCTGAGCTACAGCAGCGGCGCGGCGGGTGGCGTATTCGCCACCTCGCTCAGCGCGGGCGCCTTGCTCGGCGACGGCTTGGCCCAGCTCGCCAACGTGCCCGTAGCCGACCGCAACCTGCTCATCCTGGTCAGCATGGTGAGCTTTCTCACCGGAGTGGTGCGATCACCCTTTACGGCGGCAATTCTGGTGCTCGAAATGACGGACCGCCACGGTGCAATCTTCCAACTGCTACTCAGTGGCCTGCTGGCCCAGGGCATTGCCGCGTTGGTTGATAAGCACTCGCTCTATGAGCACCTCAAGGCCGGCTTCGTCCGCGAGACGCTGGAGCAGCGCCGGGAGCCAGCTACTTCGGTGTTCTACGAGATTTGAGTAGCTGGAACCTCACGTCCTGACCCTCGCTTCGCTTAATGCACGAAGCCTTAAGGGAAAGCGGAGCACTGGTTATGCTTTGCTTAACCCTAAACTGACGTGTAGTTCCTCCTGTCATGAGAGAAGGGCCGGAAGTGAGGCCCCGCGTGGGCCAAGAAAAACCTACTTCGCTGCCATCTGCTGGTCGGCCAGCTTCATGGCTTCATATAGATTCACGATGCCGCCGGACCGGGACAGCGTGGTGAAATCAACCAGCTTCTTCGTGCCCGGTTTCTGCACACTCAGGTGGTACTTCACCGCCGATTGCATGATAATCTGCTTCATCTGAGCCGGGGTGAGTTGCGGGTAATACGATTTGAGGACTGCCGCCACGCCCGCTACCACCGGCGCGGCCATGCTGGTGCCGCTGTAAGTGGCGTAGGTATTGCCCGGCGTGGCCGAATAGATATCGACGCCGGGCGCAAATACATCCACCGTTTGCTGGCCGTAGTTTGAGAACGTGGCCACCAGTTCTGCTGTGTTGAGGCGGCTGCTGGCTCCTACCGTAATCTGGTTCGGAATGTCCTGGCCGTTGAGGTAGCGGGCCGAGGGGTAATTCTCTTCTTTGTCGGTGTCGAGGGCGCTGTTGCCGGCGGCGTGTACCAGCAGCACGCCCTTCTGGTCGGCGTACTGCATGGCGGCATCCACCACGGCCTTGTCCGGCGAGAAGTCTTTGCCAAAGCTCATGCTGATAATCTGAGCACCGTTGTCGACGGCGTAGCGAATGGCGTTGGCCACGTCCTTGTCGCGCTCGTCGCCGCTGGGCGTAGAGCGCACGCTCATGATGCGCACGGTAGGCCCGGCCACGCCATCGGCTCCGAGCTGGTTGCCCCGCACTCCCGCGATAATGCCCGCACAGTGGGTGCCGTGGTGGGCATCGGGGCCCTGTGAGTCAGGGTTGCCGTAGCCGGTTTCGGCGAGATTGGCCAGGTCGTCGCCCACGATGGTGCGCGGGTTGTAGGCCGGGTTGAAGCTTTTTTCCACCCGGTCACGCGAGTGGGCGATGGCTTCATCCAGGGCCTTCAGTTCATCATCGGTGGTGCTAAAATGGGTGCGCTTCAGGTACGCGTATAGGGAAGAGGCGCTTGTCACATCCGGCCGCGAAATCATGGCCTGCCGCAGTATGGCCGTGTCGAGTACGGTCACATTTAGTGCCTGCTTCACCCGCCCAAACGAGGCAGAATTGCTGGCGTAGGCCTCTTTCAGGTAAGCCAGCTGCCTGTTTTCCTCGTCCACGCCTTTTTCAAATACCTTCCTCGCCCGCTCGTACATATCAAACGTAGCCTGGTCGGCTGCCGGCAGCTTCTTGCGCTTCACGCCTTCAAACCGAGAGCGGTACTGGGAGCTGATGCGAGTTTGCTCCAGGGTTTCCACGGCAATGTTCCGGCCATTCTTGCCGCCCAGGAAATTCCAGCCAATAACGTCATCCACGTAGCCATTGTGGTCGTCATCGAGGCCATTACCAGGGATTTCGGTGGTCTTGCGCCACAGCACAGGCTTCAGGTCAACATGGGCGGAGTCTATACCCGAATCGAGTACTGCCACCAGCACGGGCGTAGCCTTACGGCCAGCCAGCAGTTCACGGTACGCCTTATCAGCGCTGATGCCGGGCACGCCGTCGGCTTTCAGGTCGAGGTGCTGCCAGCGGCGCACGGCAGCAGGCGAGGTTTGAGCACCAGCGGTGAGGGAAGCAAAAGCCAGGAGCCCCAGTAAAGCCAGGCGCGTAGAAATCAGCATAAAAGCAGCGGAAAGGAAGTGTAAAAGAAAACGGGTTGAAATGAAGGGACGAAGCTATTTAAAAGATACGAATCCGGCCAACCCTGCCACAGATGCAACGATAGAGCGGATTCGGGCTGGTAGCTGCGGGCATACGCCACTTGGCCAACCACAACCGGACAGTTGCCCAAAATTGAACATCTTTTTAGGCAGGAGATTATTTGGTTTTAGTTATAAATGTCTGTTGAATAACATATTATAAGAATGGCACGCTAATGGAGCCACTCCCTACAGCCCCACTGTGCAATCGGCCAATTCCGGACACGAGCCGCACTAGGCCTTGCTGCAAAAACCTGTTTTCCATCCTTTTTTTCTGTTACACCCATGAAAACCATTTTCAACACCTGCCTCGCTCAAGGCTCGTCGCAACCAGCCGATGCCTCCCAACATGCCCGCCCCGTGCTGCTGAGCGCCCTGGCACTGCTTGCAAGCGCCTTTGCGCTGCCCGCTCAGGCCCAGCAGCCCCAGCCCGTGCAAATGACCCAGCCCGATGCCAGCAGTCTGCGCCTGCGCTTCAACAACCCCACCCAGCGCCCTGCTCTCCTTACCGTGCTCGATATTACGCGTAGCTACACACTTCTCAATGAATCTCACCGCGAGCCCGCCTACGGCACTCTGTTGAAATTTAACACGCTGCCTAGCGGGCGCTATGTGGTGGCCCTGCACATCGGTGCCAACCGCTACCGCTACACCGTGCAGGTCGATGCCAAAGCACCCGGCGGCACTACCATTGCCGTGCGCGAAACCACCACCCACCGCGTAGAAAGCGGTTTGGCGACAGCCGCACTGTAGCCACTGCTCCCGCATTCAACTGCAACTACTAGTGCTGAACGATTTTGATGCTGTCAATAATCGGACTTACATAGTCGACTAAGCGCAAGGTGTTGATGGTTAGGTATTAACATCAGGAAAAAATAAGTCAACGCCACAATGCGGCGGCACTTTTCATCAGCGAAAGTGCCGCCGCATTGTGGCGTTGACTTATTAATTAACTATATGAAATTCAATAATACTCATGGCTTTTGTCAGCCGGGTGATAACTCAGATGAGTTGCAGGATTTTCCCCGGCCACGGAAGCGAAATCAGATGAAAGCCTTTGTGGCAGCCGATAATGCGATTGGAGAGGTATTCGGGGTGCAATATGCTGATAAAGAGCAGTTAGTATTCGCGCCTAACCGGCTAGGTATTTTATTTTTGAATATTCTTCTATCAAAATGAGTTTTGGATAGTGATGATGCAATTTAAAGTAGCCATATTGACATTATAATTGCATCATTCAGCTATTTTTTATGATTGTTAACATACATTCAAACGGAAAACATGCACTCAGACAGCGCTATTTTGTGACCGGTGGTGCTGGTTTCATCGGCTCGAATGTGGTGGATGCTTTGCTGAGACAAGGGCACGAGGTCTATACGATTGACGACTTGAGCACAGGCTCTTTTGAGAACCTGACGGCCGCTAATCGGAGCAGGTATCATTATTTCTTTGAGCAAAACGTGCTCGATTTTGACTGGGACGGCTACCTGAAAGCCGGCGACCACATCATTCACCTAGCCGCTGCTGTGGGGGTCGACTACGTAGCGAAGGACTCGCTATTCACCTCGCACAACAACTTAAACGTAACGCAGCACGTGCTGGAGAAATGCCGGCAGTACCGCTGCAGTCTGCTGTTTACCAGCACTTCGGAGGTTTATGGTAATCACGACCGGCATTTTTCTTCGGAAGACGACCATTTGTGTATGCACGTTACCCATGGCGGCCGAAGTGCATATACATTATCTAAATTATATGGGGAATTCCTGTGTCAGGAATATGCTCAAAAATATCATTTGCAGATAACAGTATTGCGGCTTTTTAATACGATAGGAAGCCGGCAGAGCAATAGTTTTGGCATGGTTGTGCCCCGCTTTATTCAGCATGCACTCCGAAATGAGTGCATTGCCGTGTACGGTGCGGGTGACCAGACCCGTTCTTTCTGCCATGTGTCGGATACAGTGCGGGCCATTTGCGAATTAAGCAAATCCAGCAGCAGCCGGGGCGAAATTTACAATGTGGGCAATGACGTATCCATTACGGTACTGGAGTTAGCGCAGTATATCAAGGACATTACAAACAGTTCTTCTGAAATTAAACTGAGCCCATTTCCCGAAGCAAGGCAAGGCGATAAGGATATCAAAAACCGTAAGCCGGATATTTCTAAAATTCTGAAGGATTTTGGCTGGCAGCCCGAGGTGAGTTGGCAGGAGGCAATATTCGAAATAGTAGAAAGTATGAAACAGCAAAACGTTATGAAATTTGCTTAATAATTTTATGCACGCTTTCACAATCGACCTGGAAGAATGGTTCTGCACCCATAATTTTCAGGGAATTATTGCCTATGAAGATTGGGATAAGTTGGAATCAAGAATAGGTGGTCAAACCGAACAGCTTCTGGAACTGCTGGATAAATACCATGTAAAAGCAACTTTCTTTGTGTTGGGCTGGGTAGCTGAAAGGCATCCGGAGCTACTGCAAAGTATTACCCGCGCCGGTCATGAAATTGGCTCGCACGGTTTCAGCCACCAACTTACCTGGCAGCACTCGCGGGAAAGCTTTAAGCAAGACCTAGCGCTTTCTACGGCAGCCATCCAAGCTGTTCTCGGTAGCCGGCCCACTGCTTTTCGGGCGCCTGCCTTTTCGGTTATTAAGCAGACGGATTGGGCAATTGATGTGCTAAAAGAGTCAGGATATGAAACAGATAGCTCTGTGTATCCGGTGTCGGTGCATCCGGAATATGGAATTGGGGATGCGCCGCTAGCTCCCTATCGGTGGGCCAACGGAATGGCGGAAATACCACTTTCCTGTGTGCAGTATTATAATAAACGGATTCCCATCAGCGGCGGCGCTTACTTCCGCTTTATGGCTTACCCACTGTACCGTAAGCTGGTAAAGCAACTGGAAAAGGAAGCGCGAAAATTAAATTTTTATATACATCCGTGGGAAATAGATGGCGACATTCCCAAAGTAAAAGGGTTGTCTTATCAGCGGCGTTTGCGGCACTACACGGGTTTAGCGCAGGTAAAACCCAAGCTGGAGAGAATCCTTGGTGATTTTGAGTTTACAACCTTGAGCAATGCTTTCCAATCCTGATAGGTCCATCGTGTTAACGTCTGCGCAGCAACGCTATCTGGTGTATAAAAACCTGTATGACGTTGGATTAGCTCTCGTGGTATTAGTACTATGCGCGCCATTACTACTGGTGCTAATGGCTTGGGTTAAACTGGATAGCAGGGGAGGAGTATTTTATCTGCAAAAAAGACCGGGAAGAAATAACCGACTTTTTACGTTGATTAAATTCCGCAGCATGACGGTTCCTGAAGAAGGCGATGCATTTTTACTTACGCAAGCAAATGATGCCCGCCTGACAACAGCCGGGAAATGGTTGAGAAAACTGCATATGGATGAATTGCCACAGCTTATTAATGTTTTGCTGGGCCATATGAGCCTGGTTGGACCTCGCCCATTGCCTGAACCACTTTACGCAGCATATCAACAAGCTATTCCTGATTATAACCTGCGCCATGTTATAAAGCCAGGGATAACGGGGTTTGCGCAAATTTGGCAGGGCTATACCAATACAATGGAAGAAGAAACGCTAAAATGGAAATACGATATGTATTATATCCAGCGTATTTCTCTGAAAAACGATTTAATGATTTTGAGAGAAACTATCTTCGGTAAGCGTTCCAGAAATATTGCCGAGCGGGAAGCGCAGCGAAAAATAGTTATTGCGAATAACAGTCCGGAAATAACAGCGCAAAGCCAGCGCATAAAAATTACGGCCCTTGGCTGATTGTGGTGAGTTGAACCGCCCGAACGCCCTCAAGTGCCTAGGCTAAGCCAAGCAGCTGAGCGGCGGCGGCAAAGGGCGTAAGCTGCCCCGCTGCTACTGCCTGCTGCATTGCCGGCAGCTGCTGACGTACTGTTCCGGTGGTGTAGAAACGGCTTTCCAAGGCCTGCACGATGCTTTGGTGCAGCCATTGAAGCTGTTGCTGTCGGCGGCGCTGCTCAAAATAGCCGTTCTGGCGCGTGGCAGCGGCGTAGTTTTCGATGACCTCCCACACTTCGGCCAGGCCGGTGCCGGCCACGGCGGAGGTGAGCAGCACCGGAGTGGTTTGCCCCGAGGGTGAGGCCGGAAACAGGTGCAGCGCGTTCTGATAGTCGACGCGGGCGCGCCGGGCGGCCTGCTCGTTGCCGTGGTCGGCCTTGGTGATGCACAGGGCGTCAGCCATTTCCATGATGCCGCGTTTCATGCCTTGGAGTTCGTCGCCGGCTCCGGCCAGCATCAGCAGCAGAAAGAAGTCTACCATGCCGTGTACGGTGGTTTCGGACTGGCCAACGCCCACAGTTTCCACAAAAATGACATCGTGGCCCGCTGCTTCACATAAAAGTAATGCCTCGCGCGTGGCCCGCGCTACCCCGCCCAGGCTGTTGCCGGCGGGGGAAGGGCGGATGAAGGCCGCCGGGTGGGCCGAGAGCCAAGGCATCCGGGTTTTGTCGCCGAGGATGCTGCCGCCGCCGCGCTGGCTGCTAGGGTCCACGGCCAGCACTGCCAGCCGATGGCCCTTTTCTTCGACCAAAAAACGTCCCAGTGCTTCAATAAAGGTGCTTTTGCCCACGCCGGGTACTCCCGTGATGCCTACGCGCAGGCTGTGCCCGGTGTGGGGCAGCACGGCCTGCAATACTTCCTGGGCCAGGGCCTGGTCGGTGGGCAGAGTGCTTTCGACCAGCGTGATGGCGCGGCCCAGCACCGTGCGGGATCCGGCCCGGATGCCGGCAGTGTACTCTTGGACGGAAAGACGTTTGGGAGGCAATATATTGATGCGGCGGCGTTAGCTTGCGGGTGCAAAGAACGGGCGTTTTGGATACGGACGCCATCTGCAGGCAAAAAATGGTCGTGGCAAACGCGCCATTGGGCGACTGCGGCTGGTACGGGCGGCCGGGGCGGGGTTCTTTGCTTCCCATCTTCCCCTCCCACCCACTATCCATCCGTTCACCCATTATTACTGCTGCATGAAAGCACCATTTTACCCCTTAATGCTGGCCACGGGGTTGGCGCTGCCCACCGTTGCGCTCGCCCAAAACGAGCTGAGTAACTTCTCCGCTACCGGCCGGGGCGGCGTTATCAATACGTTTGCCTCCGATTATCAAGCCATTGGCATCAATCCGGCCAACCTAGGTCGGACTACCAACTTCAAGGTGGCCTTCACCATTGGGGAAGTTGGGGCGGGTATTGGCTCGCAATCGCTCAGCAAAACCACGTTCAAGCACATCTTTTACGATGGCAAACAGAGCATTGGCGCGGCTGAGAAAGCGACGCTGGTCAGCCAGCTATCGGGCGACAACGTGCTGAACCTGAACGTCGATACCAACCTGTTTGGCCTGGCCGTAACGCTGCCCAACGGCCTGGGCGGCATTGCCTTCAGCAGCCGGCAACGCATTGCCGGCCACCTGGCCATGAACCGCAACGCGGCCGACATCATCATCAACGGGCAAAATGCCGACATTATCCGGCAGTATTACCCTACGCCCAACAACACGGGCATGCCGACGCCAACTAACCCGAGTGCGCCGATGATTTCGACGGTACTCGATGGCACTAGCATTCAGGCGGCCGTTACGAATGAATTCAACATTGCCTACGGGGTGCAGGTGCTCGACAAAACGGGGTTCAAGCTGTCGGCGGGACTGGGCTACCGCTACATTCAGGGCATTGGCATTGCCGACATCCGGGCCACGGGTGGCAACCTGACGGCCTACACGTCACTCGCGCCGGTGTTTGATGTGAACTACGGTGCACTGGTCAGCAGCCCCACGTTCAACTACGAGTCGGGCTCCGACCTAAAACCGGTGGGCAAGGGCAATGGCTTTGATTTCGGGCTATCAGCGGAAGTGGGCAAAATGGTCCGCCTCGGCGCTTCGGTTACTGATGTGGGCTCGATGACTTGGACTGGCAACGTGCTGGAAGCTAGCGACCAAAAGCTCCAGCAAACATCATCGAACGGGGTGTCAACCTACGACGTGCTCACCGAAATAAGCAAGCAGTTCGACACCGACAACAAAAACCTGTTCACTTATACTACGGCTAAAGAGCGTAAGGCCGACCTGCCCACTAAGCTGCGCTTGGGGGGAGGCGTGCGCATCAGCAAGTTTTTCGAGGCTGGCCTCGACGTGACCATGCCGCTCAACAAAGTGGCCGGCAACCTCACCACCACCTTCGTGGGCGTGGGCGTCGATTACCGCCCCATCAACTGGCTGAAGCTGAGCAGCGGCTTCACCGGTGGGGCAGGCTACGGCAAAAGCCTGCCTCTCGGCCTCACGTTCGTTACGCCCCTGTGGGAGGCCGGCATCAGCACCCGCGACGTAGTGGGTCTGTTCAATGAAAGCTCGCCTTATAGCTCGGTGGCCTTCGGCCTGCTGCGCTTCAAGATTGGCAGCAGCGAGTAAAAGGTTGTCATTGCGAGGCCCAGCCGCAGCAATCCGTCCTGTTCTCAGCAACTAACCCGATAATGTGAAAAGCCCCGGCACTGTGCAGTGCCGGGGCTTTTCTGTAAAGGTCTTGTCACTTCTCAAGGCTGATGGCGTTGGGAGGCCGCAGTGCTTGGGCTGCGCCTCACAATGGCAGCCGTCCCGCTATTCTGGCACTACCACAAACATGGGAAGGCCCAGCTTGCTGCGACGGCCGCCCAGCTTCAGGCCTTCGTCTACGTATTTGCAGTCTTTGCCCAGGGTGTTGGGATTTTCGATGATGCCGAGGTTGGGGTTGTCTTCGCGGGCCACGTAAATACGGCCATCGGGGCCGAGCTGAAGGGCACCGATTTTGCGGTTGGCCGACTTGCCCACCAGCACCGGGGCACTGGCTTTTTTGGCGAGGTCGAACTGCCAGATTTGGGTTTCGCCGCCGCCCACTCCATTGCAGGTGCCGTAGAGCTTGGTGCCATCGGGTGAGAATTCTACTCCGTAGGCTTCGGCGTAAGGCCCAAAGCTGCGCGGGTTGCTCACTTTGCCGGTGCTGCGGTCGAAATCGTAGATTTCAAACTTATTGGTTTCGCGCCAGAGCGCCGCCGCCAGGTGCTTGCCATCGGGCGAGAACTTGAGGGCCCCGATGGCGTTGCGACCGGGTCCGGCGTTCATGCTGCCTACGTTGCTCATGATGGGCTTGCCGGCCACGCCATCGGCCGTGACGAGGTAGCTCACAAAGGCGTTGGAATTCCAGCGGTGGGCCAGCACCCACACGTCGTGGCCGTTGGCGTGGCGCACGGCGGCCAGCTTTTCGGCCACCGGCTGAATGAGCAGCGCGTTCACGCGGGGCAGGTCGCCGAGGCCGTCGGCGCGGGTCATGTCCACGGTGGAGTAGCGCAGGCCCTGAGGCGTGCCCTGGGGCGCGACGGTGAAAATGTAGAAAATATTGCCCGAACCGGGGTCGGGCACGATGAGGGCCGATTGGGTGCTGCTGCCGCTGCCCATCAGCTTGGTGCCGTTGGGCATGGGCTTGTGCTCGCGGTTCCATACGGTTTCGCCGTTGGTGTAGAAGAGTAGCTCGCCGCGGGAGGTGGTGGCCACGGCGCTGCCCTCGTAGGTGCTCATTTTGCCATCGTTCAGGGGCTTGGGCGTGCCATCGGCGAAGCTGAGGCCCGCTTGCTGACCGAAGTACCAGATGTCGTTGGTGTGCTGGGCATGGGCTGCGAAAGTCAGCAGCGGGAACAGCGCAAGAAAAAGACGTTTCATGGATAAAAAAGCAGTTGTTTGAGCAGCTTAACGAAAAAACCGTGCCGGGTGGCTCGCGCAGGCTTTCGCAAGGTTAAGAGTGATTTCGTCATGCCTACTTTAACGTCAACCTTGCGAAACCTTATGCTCTGGGCCTTTGCTGCTGTCGGCCAGCAACATTCCCAGCACTCCCAGCAAAG
This sequence comes from Hymenobacter negativus, assembly GCF_017571495.1. Taxonomy (GTDB): domain Bacteria; phylum Bacteroidota; class Bacteroidia; order Cytophagales; family Hymenobacteraceae; genus Hymenobacter; species Hymenobacter negativus. The sequence goes on from NZ_JAGETZ010000011.1 coordinate 144,202, forward strand.
CCAGCGGCATCAGAAAATATAGCCCGTGCAGCGCTGCCGGATTCCCCAGCGCCAGCGCGAAGCCATTGAGCGGCAATAGCAACGGCAGCACCAGCGCCGCCAGTAGCCATCGCTGCCGCCCTGCCGCCTGGTACCCAAAAGCCAGCAGCGGCAACAGCAATACCGCATCGTAGTACAGATGATACGTGGTGAGCAGCGTAAGCGTGCTCACCACCAGAAACAGATGCCAATCGGCCAGTGGCCCGTATTGCCAACGCCGCCACCACAACCGAAGGCTCGCCGCCAGCCATAGCGCGCCGTGCAGGAGCATATGCCACCGGCTGCTGCCGGGCCACAACCACTCCAGCACATTGCCCAACTCAAGCCGCAACGTCATGCCTTGGGTAAGGGGATAGTCGGGGTCAGTAGGGTCGAAAGACTGGGCTCGCACCTGGGCCACCAACTGTTGGTAAGTGGGCAGCAAGTTGTGCGGGAATGCAGCCCAACTCCACGCCACCGCGCTGAGCAGCCCTACCGTAGCGGCCGCCACAGCCAGCGGTAGCCACTGTTTTTTCCACAGAAACCACGCAGCAAACGGCAGCAGCAGCGTCACCTTGAACGCGGCCAGTCCCAGCAGCACACCCGCCAGCACTTGCCTCACAGGGCGCTGGTCCGAATTATGGCTCACAGCCAGCGCCCCCACACCCAACGCCAGCGCCGCAAATGTCGGCTGACCCGTGAGCAAGGCCGGTACGGTACCTTTCAGGGCCACAGCTAGCAGCAGAAACTGCCACCACGGCACGGAAGTGCAGCGAGCTAATATCCTTGCCCACAGCCACGCCACCGCCGCTAGGCTCAGCACGGCCAGCACATACCACAGGGGCCAGGCTACGGCATACGGCACCCGGCCCACTGTGAGGCCAAAGAGCGCCGCCGCCCACGGCGGATACAGAAATGGCAGGTTGGGCAAGCCCGGCTGGGTACGGCTATTGAAACCTTCGTGCTGAATAATGTGCTGCCAGCCAGCTTTTAGGGTGGCGTCGTCGTAGGGTGTTTGGCCCTGACGCAGCACGGCTTGGCCCACGTAGCAGGTTCGGAAATCCATGGGCCGGTCGGCGTCGGGGCGGGGCTCCCGCACGATGCGGCTGAGGTTGAAAAGGGCGATGAGCGCCAGGAAAAGCAGGAGAAAACGCGGCACGGCCGCAAAGTAGCGCGAACTTTTAGTTCGTAGCCCCGCGCCGTTTGACTGCCCTCCTAGGCCGCGAACTAAAAGTTCGCGCTATTTCGCCGTCAGCTGGACTGGTTCCATCACTTCATGCTGCTTTTCGAAGTAGGCATAGCCCGGCATCAGGCCCCGCCAAAAAGCTTGGTGTGGGCTGTTGAGGTGTTTGGCCAGTTCCGGTTCAGTGAGGGGAAAGGGAAAGATATGCACCGGGATAACGGTCTGTCCGGCAGCCCGCGCCATCACGGCCAGCAGGTACACTTCCTCAATGCCCGCATCGGTGATGGGCAGGCAGCCGATGGAGGCCGCGCCGCCGTGGATGAAAATGTCGCCGCCGGGGTCAGGCTCGCCCAGGGCGCGGTCGGCGGTGTTGGGGTAGTTGAGGCCCAGTGAGAGGTGGAAGTTGCTGTTGGGGTTGAAGCGGTCGATTTCGTAGAAGCCCTCTGGCACCTGGTAGTCGCCGGCGCGGCGTTTGGGACCCAGGCTTCCCGACTTAGCCGACAGCGGGTAGGAGTGGAGCAACTCAAAAGGGCCGCCGTTTTGGTTGCGGGCCCACACCTCCACCTCAGCGCTGGTTTTAATCATTCGGATGAAAATTTCCAGTCGGTTCGGGTCGAGGACTTTGGTGTGCAAACGGTTGGCTACCACTGGGCCCGTGTTTGCCTCGGCCGCCCGTACCCGCGGGAACTGGCGCTGCTGCTGCCAGAATGCCGCCTGGCTCGAATCTTTCGGCGTGGTGCAGCTCTGGGCCAGCAGCTGGCAAACGGGCAATAGGAACAGGACGCAGCAGGACAACCGACGCAGCATAAATAACAGACAAAATAAAGACGAATGTAGCCACAACGGCATTCAGTATTTTCTATTTTATGTCGGCTATAAAAAACGCAGCTCTTGCATCGGTAACACCTGCATAATGCCCGCTACCACACTCAAGAGCTACCTTCGCGGCAGTCGGCGGGTGGTTACTGCTCCCGTCTGCCTGCCTATGAATCCCTGCTTTCTCCTCTACCGCTTGGGCCCTGCACTGCCGCTGCTGGCGCTGCTGAGCTGCTCCGGCAACCCCAGCACCAAGGCGACCCCCGAGGCGCCCGGTGTACTGCCCGGCCCCATTGCGGGCACCAGCCAAACCCAGCTTTCCAACGGCTGGAAGCTCAGCCCCGCTGGTACCGCTACCCCGCTCGGCGACCTGCCCCTGAACCTGCAAATCAGTCCCGATGGCCGCCTGGCCGCCGTCATAAATGCCGGTTGGGGCAAAAATTCGGTACAGCTCCTGGACGTGGCCACCGGCCAGGTGCTCGATACCAAGGTGGTGCCCGCCGCTTGGGCCGGCCTGGCTTTCGCACCCGATGGGCGTACCATTTATGCCTCTGGTGGCCAGCACAACCGCATTCACAGCTTCCGCGTCGAAGGCCAGGAGCTGCAGCCCGACAGTGCCTTTGTATTGGGTGCGAAGTGGCCCAAGCAAAAAATCGGCGTGGCCGGCGTGGCCGTCGATGGCCCGCGCCAGCAGCTCTACGCCGTGACGCGCGAGGACAATTCGCTCTACACCTTCGAACTGAAAACGCACCGCGTCCTGCGTATCCTCAAGCTGCCCGCTGAAGCCTATGGCGTCGTGCTCAGCTCCGACGGTGCCCGGCTCTACATCAGCCTCTGGGGCGGCCACGCCGTGGCGGTGGTCGATGCGGAGAAGCAGCAATTGCTGAACAGTATCACTGTAGAAAGCCACCCCAACGACTTGGTGCTGACGCGAGACGGCCGCCGTCTGTTTGTGGCCAATGCCAACAGCAATTCCGTGTCCATCATCGATACCCGCCTCGGGCAGGTGACGGAAACGCTCAATACGGCCCTGTTTCCCGCCTCGCCGGCCGGCAGCACGCCCGACGGTGTGGCCTTGAGCAATGACGAATCTCAACTCTTTATTGCCAACGCCGACAACAACTGCCTGGCCGTGTTCGATGTGCGCGAGCCGCGGGCGAGCAAGCCGCTGGGTTTCGTGCCGACTGGCTGGTACCCCACGGCCGTGCGCATAGCTGGCAATCAGCTGCTGGTGCTCAACGGCAAAGGCAGCACCTCCAAGCCCAACCCCAACGGTCCCAACCCCGTGCGCGATGAGGGCGAGAAGGGCGCCGGCTACATAGGGGGGCTGCTGACGGGCTCGCTCTCGCGCCTGCCCGTGCCCGATGAGAAGGCCCTGGCTGCTTTCTCGGCCCAGGTGTACGCCAACACGCCCTTCACCAAAAACCGAGAAGCCAGTCCGGACGTGCCGGTCGGCAGCCCCGTGCCCCGGCACGTGGGCGACGCCTCGCCCATCAAGCACGTCTTCTATATCATCAAGGAAAACCGCACCTACGACCAGGTGCTTGGCGACTTGCCCGCCGGCAACGGCGACGCCAGCCTCTGCCTCTTCCCCGAAAAGGTGACGCCCAACCACCACGCCCTCACCCGGGAGTTTGTGCTGCTCGATAATTTTTACGTGGATGCCGAGGTGAGCGCCGACGGCCACAACTGGAGTACGGCTGCCTACGCTACCGATTTTGTGGAGAAAAGCTGGCCCAGCAACTACAGCGGCCGGGGCGGCGAGTACGATTTTGAGGGCCGCCGTGGCGAAGTGGCCGAGCCCAAAGACGGCTTCCTGTGGGACTACTGTCGACGCGCCGGCCGCAGCTACCGCTCCTACGGCGAGTTCGTGTACAAGGGCAAAGCCAGCGTGCCAGCCATCGAAGGCCACTTTTGCGAGACTTACCCCAGCTTCGACCTCAAGGTAAAGGACGTAGACCGCGAAAAAGTATGGGAGCAGGATTTCGACCGCCTCGTGGCCGCCGGCCAGCTGCCTGACCTCAGCATCATCCGCCTGCCCAATGACCACACCTACGGCGCCCGCAAAGGCGAGCTCAGCCCGCTGAGCTACGCCGCCGACAACGACCTGGCCCTCGGCCGACTCATCGAGCACCTCTCGCACAGCCCCGTCTGGAAGGAGTCAGTGGTGATGATAGTGGAAGACGATGCCCAAAACGGCCCCGACCACATTGATGCGCACCGCTCCACCGCCTACCTCGTGGGGCCCTACATCCGGCGCAATGCCGTGGTGCACACCGCCTACACTACCTCCGGCATGCTGCGCACGCTGGAGCTCATCCTTGGCCTGCCGCCCATGAGCCAGTACGATGCCGCCGCGCCGCCGCTCTGGGCCTGCTTCACGGCCCGGCCCAACTTCAAGCCCTACACTCTGCGCCCCGCCACTACCCCGCAGGACGTGCGCAACACGGCATTCAACGGTCCCGCCCGCCGCTCCCTCCAGTTCGACATGAGCCGCGAAGACGCCGCGCCCGACCTGGCTTTCAATGAAAATATCTGGCAAGCCATCCGCGGCGAGCACAGCGTGATGCCGGCCCCGCGCCGCGCTGCTTTTCTGCGCGAAGCAAAAACGGAGCATGAGGAAGAAGAGGAGGGCGACGACGACTGAAAACAAAGGAACAGTTAGGGCCGTCATGCCGAGCGCAGCCGAGGCGTCTCGCGTGCAGCAGTAAATTATTCAAGTGCATTGCTACCCGCGCGAGATGCCCTCAACAGCACCTGACATGGCGGTCTAGCTGTTCGTTATGGTGCCCGAAGCACCGCTGTGCTTTTCATAACAAATGTTATCGTCTGACGCTGGAGCAGGTGCCCAATTTTGCAGCGTCAACCACACGAAACCATTTGATTATGAAAGCCGCCATCATGCATCCGCAGAGGAAATTGCCACAGTATGCCGACGTGCCCGAGCCCGTAGCCCAAGCCCCCGACCAGCTCCTGCTCACCGTGCACGCCGCTGCCATTAAGCAGCTCGACCGAAGCCAGGCGAGGGGCACCCATTATTCCTCCGCCGGGCAGGAGGCCCGTATGATTGGGGGCGATGCCGTGGGCACGCTGCCCAATGGCATCCGGGTGTATGCCGTGGGGAGCGGCACCCTGGCCGAGCGCACACTTATCGACCCGCGGCGCATGGTAGCCCTGCCCACCGGCCTCGACGATGCTACGGCTGCCGCCCTGCCCAATGCCGTGATTGGCGCAGGCATGGCCCTACGGTTCCGGGCAGCCCTGCAACCCGGCGAAACAGTGCTCATCAACGGCGCTACCGGGGTCACGGGGCGCGTGGCCGTGCAATTGGCTAAGCGCTACGGCGCTGGCCGGGTCATCGCCACGGGCCGCAACGCCGAGTCGCTGCAAGACCTGCTAGCCCTCGGGGCCGATGAGGTAATCCACTTGCAGCAAGCCGATGAGGTGCTGATGGAGCAACTGCGGGTGCTACACGCCGCCACGCCCATCGATGTAATTGTGGACTACCTCTGGGGCCCTTCGGCCGAGCTGCTGCTACGGACCCTGCGCGGCACCGGCGGGTTCACTCACCGGGTACGTTTTGTGTCAGTCGGGACGATGGCGGGCGATGACGTGCGGCTTTCCGGGGCCACGCTGCGTAGCGTCGATTTGCAGCTCTCGGGTTCAGGGCTAGGCAGTTGGCCGCGCGAGCAGGTGGCGCACATCGTCTCCGATATGCTGCCAGAAGCTTTCCAATGGGCCGTTGAGGGCCACCTGCACGTTGAGACGGTGACCATTAATCTGTCCGACATCGAGCGCGTCTGGGACCTGAACGTGCCCGCCGGCAAGCGGCTGGTTGCGTTGGTTTGAGGCCATTGATTTTCCGCAGTACCATGCGCCTCACCAAGCAGCCCACCGCCGTGGTCTACTGGCTAGCCACTGGCCAGCTGGCCCTGACTGACGCGAAGAAGCTGCCCTGACGTACTTTGCGGGGCGTTTTCATCGATATTTCAAGCGCTTATGCTGGAATGGCTGCGTGCCCAGTTTTCTCTCAGCGCCGAGCAGTGGCAGCGGTATGCTCCCGGCTTCACCCGCCTCGAAGTGCCGGCCCGTACCCTGCTGCTGCGTGAAAACGATATCGCCAAGCGGGCCTTTTTCATCGAAAAGGGCTGCCTGCGGGTGTGGTTCAATAACCAAGGCAAGGACACCACGTTCCAGTTTTTCTTTGAACACCAATCGGTGTCGTCCTTCGAGAGCTTCCGCCAGCATACCCCAAGCCTGTTTTCCATCGAAACCATTGAGCCCTGCGTGGTGTGGTGGCTGGCTCGGGAAGACGCCTACCGTCTGCTGGCTGAGTTGAGTGAGTTGCCCGAGATGCGCGAAAAGCTGGCCGGGATGATGTTCGACCGAATTCGGCATTATTCCGAGCATTGCCTGTCCTTCATTCGCGACACGCCCAAGCAGCGCTACCAGCAACTGCTTGCCAAGAATCCGCAAGTGGTGCTGCGGGTGCCCCAGCACTACATTGCGTCGTATCTGGGCATCAGCACCGTGCACCTCAGCCGCATCAAAAGGTAGCATTGGGAGCTGCGTAATGGGCTATTGAAAGTCCGGCTTCCTTATAATCGGGCTATTTTTGCTTGACGATTCTTCTCCGCCTCATGCAGCTCAAACCCCTTTTCACCTTTCTCACCGCGCTCACCAAGAACAACGACCGGTCCTGGTTCCAGGAGCGCAAGGCCACCTACGACCAACTCCGCAAGCAGTTTGAGGAAGACGCCGAATTCTGGTTTCAGGAGCTGAAGCAGCTCGACCCCACCATAGCCGGGCCCGAAGGCCGCAAGAGCATCTTCCGCATCTACCGCGACGTGCGCTTCAGCAACAACAAGGACCCGTACAAGACGCACTTCTCATCCTACTTCACCGCCAGCGGCAAGGACATTGAAACGCCCGGCTACTACGTCCAGATTGGCCCGAATGGCAACACGCTCATCGGCGGGGGGCTCTACATGCCCGAGAAGAACCAGCTGGCTGCCATCCGGCAGGAAATCGATTACAACGCCGACCAGCTAAAAGCCATTATCGCCGCGCCCGATTTCCAGCGCCACTTCGGCGGCATGGGCGGCGAGAAGCTCAAAAAATCTCCCGCCGCCTACTCCGTCGACCACCCCGAAATCGAGCTGCTCAAGCACAAGTCCTTCATCGCCTCGCACCAGATGACCGACGCCGAAGTGCTGAGCCATCAGGATTTCCGGACCCACGTAGTGGAAGTATTCCGGGCCATGGTCCCGTTCAGCCACTTCCTACGCGGAGCCCTGGAGGCCTAGCACGGGTACCGCAAAATTTCATTTCGCGGTACCCGTGCTACCAATTCACTACTTCCTGCTCGTGGCCGGCACGGAACAAGGCACTCTGTTTCTTGCCGTTGGCTTCGATGTTCACAATGTTCATCTGGTCGGGAAAGGCATCGAGCAGCACGGTTTGGCGCAGTTTAACGCCGGTTACCGGGCCGGGGAGTGCCACCTTGCAGTAAAACCAATAGCCGTCGTTTTCGGCCTGCATGCCCAGGAGCTGCAACGGCAGCCGCGTTCCGGCCGTGGTGCTGATTTGCAGCGTGCGCTGGAAGTAAGCGTCGGCCGTCACCAGCGGACGCGGGCCGGTTTCCGTCAGGCTCACCGGCTTGGGCTGGCCCTGCGAAAGAGCCTTTTCGAAGTCATCGGTGAACACTTTCACCGATAGCTCCAGCTGCTTTTTGGTCGCGTTGTAGCGCAGCTCCGTGATGGTGGAGTGGTAGGCGTGCAGCGCCGGGCCTGCCCCAACCAATGGCAGCAGCAGTAGTACAGTAGCAAAAGCAGCGAGCAAGCGCATAGGAGTTGGGGTAAGTGGGAAGGAAGTAAATAACAACGTCATGCTGAACGGAGCCGAAGCATCCCGCGTGCCATAGTAACTCCATCGATTGGCTTACTACAACACGCGGGATGCTTCGGCTCCGCTCAGCATGACGTTATCTGCTGATTTGGCAATAAGCCAGCTTTAAAACAGCTTCATCACCTGCTTGATGACGATGACGTAGGCCATCAACGCCAGAATCAGGACTGTGCCTACACGCTGGGCGCCTTCCAGGAAAGCATCCGATGGCTTGCGACGCATAATCATCTCATAAAGCAGGAACACCACGTGGCCACCATCGAGGGCAGGCACGGGCAGCAGGTTCATGAAGGCCAGCACCATGCTCAGAATGCCGGCCAGGCTCCAGAAGTGCTGCCAGTCCCAGATGCCGCCGAACTGCTGCGCAATTTCCACCGGGCCACCCAGGTTTTTGGCCGAAGCCTTGCCGGTGAAGATTTTGCCAAAGGCGCGGGCCTGCACCCACACAATGGAAAAGGCCTTTTTGGTGCCCACGGGCAGGGCTTCGGCCAGTGAGTAGTGGCGCGTCCCGAACGTAAGCGTCGATTTGCGCTCGAAGCCGATGTGGCCGTCGGCATCCACGGCTACGTTCAGCGTTGTGGGTTGGCCGGCGCGCTCCACGTCGATGGGTACGGTTTTGCCCTTGTTGGCCAGCAAAGTGCCTTGCAGCTCATCAAAGAACTGAACCGGCCGGCCAGCTACGGTCTTAATAACGTCGCCTACTTTCAGGCCGGCTTTGGCGGCGTTGCCGCCGGGCGTCACACGCTCCACGGCAAAGGTTTCGCGGGGGCGCAGCAGCACGCTGTCTTCGGTTTGCTTGCCCGAAAGGTCGAGGAAGTTGGCGGGCAGTTTCACATCAGCGAGCTGGCCGTTGCGCTCCACCGTGAAGTAGGTGTTGTCGCCGAGCAGCACGTCCGGCTTGTAGATGTCGTCGAACTCGGTGAAGGGCCGGCCGTTGATTTTTACCACTTTGTCGCCGGTCTGGAAGCCTACCTGACGTGCCAGCCCATTGGGTAGCACGCCGTACCGCACCGCCGAGGCCGGCAGGTAGGTTTCGCCGTAGTGCGCGGTCATCACCGTAAAAATCACGATGCCCAGGATGACGTTCATGATGATGCCGCCCAGCATCACCAGCAGGCGCTGCCAGGCCGGCTTGCCCCGAAACTCATCGGGCTGCGGCGGGCCGGCTAGGGTCGAGGCATCCTGCGTCTCGTCAATCATGCCGTGAATCTGAACGTAGCCGCCCAGCGGGAACCAGCCGATGCCGTATTCCGTCTCGCCAATCTTCTTCTTCAGCAGCGCGAAATTCAGCACGCTGGGCATTGGGAACAGAAAGTCGAAGAAGATGTAGAACTTATCGACCCGAATTTTAAAGAGCTTGGCGAAGGCAAAGTGGCCAAATTCGTGCAAGCCAACCAGTATGGAGAGGGCCAGCACCAGCTGGCCAATCATGGTGAGAATTTCCAAGGAATGGTGTAGTTAGTCGGTCATCCTGAGCGCAGCGAAGGACCTTATCACGCGTGCGCCGTAGGAATTTAGGTGATTCGGACGAAGACTACCGTGATAAGATGCCGTCTTCGTCAGCATGACAATAATTTTTAGAAAAGTGTTGCTGCCACGCGGCGCGTTTCCGCATCGGTCGCCACCAAGTCGGCCAGCAACGGCTCTGCAAGGTACGATACCCGCGCCAGGCACTCGGCCACCACGTCCGACATTTGGCGGAAGCCCACTTGCTCGCGCAAAAACGCGGCCACGGCAATTTCATTGGCCGCGTTGAGCACGCAGGGCGCATTGCCGCCCCGTCGCATGGCTCCAAAGGCCAACTCCAAGTTGGGAAATGCTACCCGGTCGGGCGCTTCAAACGTGAGCGTCGGGTAGTCGAGAAAGGAGAAGCGCGGAAAGGTGTTGGCCAGCCGCTGCGGATAGCCCAGCGCGTATTGAATAGGAAGCTTCATGTCGGGCAAACCCAATTGGGCCTTCAGCGAGCCGTCCTGAAACTGCACCAGCGAGTGTACGATGCTTTGCGGATGCACCACCACGTCAATCTGCTCATTGGTCAGCCCGAACAGCCATTTGGCCTCAATCACCTCCAGGCCCTTGTTCATGAGCGAAGCTGAGTCGATGGTGATTTTGGCGCCCATATCCCAGTTGGGATGCTTCAGGGCCTGGGCCTTGGTTACGGCCTCCATCTCGCTGGCTGAGCGGCCCCGGAACGGCCCACCCGACGCCGTGAGAATGATTTTCTCGACCGGATTCTGCTCTTCGCCCACCAGGCACTGGAAAATGGCCGAATGCTCCGAGTCGACGGGCAGCAGGCGCACGTTGTGCTGCTTTATCAGGCCAGTAATCAGCTCGCCGGCCACTACCAGGGTTTCCTTGTTGGCGAGGGCAATGTCTTTGCCGGCCCGGATGGCAGCCACCGTGGGCAGCAGCCCGGCGTAGCCCATCAGCCCCGTGAGCACAATGTCGATTTCGGGCCGGGTCACGACCTCGGCCAGGGCCGCGGGGCCGGCGAGTACCTGCGTTTCGGGCTGGCCAGCCAGGGCGGCTTTCAGGGGTTGGTAAAAGGCATCATCGCCAATTACCACCACGGCGGGCCGGAATTCCTGCGCCTGCCGGGCCAGCAATTCCCACTGGCGCTGGGCGCTCAGCACCGCCACCCGGAAGCGGCCGGGCTGCTGCCGCACCACTTCCAGAGCCTGCGTGCCAATGGAGCCCGTGGCTCCGAGCAAAGCCAACGTTTTTACTTCTTTCTTTTCAAGCATAAAGCGACGAACACGGAAACGGCGCAAAAGTACGCCGTCCTTGCCCGCTTATACCCGCTTGAGCGCGGCTGTCACAAACTGGTCGATGACGCCGACAATGGCTCCGGCCTCCTGAGCAACAGCGGGGGTAAGCTCCGTGGGTGGGCCGGTGGGTGAAACGCGCTCGACCAAGGCCGTGAGGCGGGCCATCTGGGCGCCCACGGCGCGGTACACCGGCTCCCAGAGTACGGCGGTGGCTTCGGCATGGGCTCCTAAGATGCGGCGCAGCTCCAGCAGGTGCATAACCAAGCCGGCTAGCTGGGCCAGCAATTCACGTTCGGCAGAGGCAAAAGGGCGGGGGAGGCCATTGTACAGGCATAGCGAGCCAAGGTTGAAGCCATCGGGCGTGCGCAGGTTGTGACCAGCGTAGAAATTCAGGCCTAGTTGCTGGAGCAGCGAAATGTCGACGCCGGGGGCACTGGTTTTGGTCAGGTCCTCAAACACAGCCGTGTCGTCCTGCAAAATGGTGGCCGAGCACATGCTTTGATTGCGCGGCACGCGCTCAACTGCTATTGGCAGGTTGTAGGGGGCTTTTACCAGCACCTCATCTTTTTCGATGATGGATAGCATGGCGTTGGACACCCCAAACAAGCGAGCGGTGGCCGCAACTACCTCATCAAGCACTTTTTCGCTGCGTGCATCCAGCAGCTGGTAGCTTTCAAGCGCACGCAAACGGTCGGCATCATTGGCCGGAATCAGGGAAGTAGGAATATCAGTCAAAATGAAGAAAGCGCCGGCAACCGATAAGGCCGAGCTGTGGACGCTGGTATAGTACACCGCGCCCGGCCTAAGAGTTGCCAGCCGGGCGCACTTTCGGGGAGGCTGTACGGTAGCGGGACCGTTTAGCTTGAATCTGGGCGCCCACTACAAATCGGTGAAACGGCGCAGGGACGCGAGCTAAACTCCCCCGTTCCAGTCACCCATTGGCCCGGAAGCAGTTCTAAGCGCGCCGTAGCGTGGCCGCCACAAACTGGTCGAGGCTGGCAACAATGGCTCCTGCCTCCCGGGCTCCGGCGGGCGTGAGCTGGATGGGACCAGCGGAGGGCACAGCCTCTTCGGCCAGCGCCGTGAGGTAGGCCAGCTGCTCGCTCATCGACTTATAAATGGCGCCCCACAGCATGGCCGTAAGGCCGGAATGCGGCCCTAGGGTGCGGCGCAGCTCCAGCAGGTGCATAACCAGGCCCGCCAGCTGGCCCAGGAGATGGCGTTCGGCGGGGGGGAAGTGGCGGGGCGGGCCGTCGAGCAGGCAAAGCGTACCAATGTTGTGGCCATCGGCGGTGCGCAGGTTGTGGCCGGCGTAGAAGTGCAGCCCCAGTTGCAGCACAAGCGAAATATCGACGCCTGGCGCGTTGTTTTTCTCAATGTCTTCAAACACCACCGTTTCGTTCTGCAAAATCGTGGCTGAGCACAGACTCTGCTCTCGCGGGATGCGTTCAATATCAACGCCTTCGGGCAGGTTGTAAGGTGATTTTACCAGCACTTCGCTTTCTTCCACAATGGAAAGCATGGCGTTGGAAACCCGGAACAAGCGGGCCGTGGCGGCCACTACGTCGTCGAGAATCTGTTCGCGGCGGGCGTCCAGCAGCTGGTAGCGCTCGAGGGCTTTGAGCCGGTCTGCATCATTGGCTGGCAGGAGGGAGATGGGTAGAGCCGTCATAATCGGGGAGAATTAGACTTGTGGCGAACGAAGAAAGCAGCGCTGGCCGGCGCTACTGCCGCTGGAGTCGGGCTTATCCGGGAAGGGGCGGACCAAACTAAGCCTCGACAATTTACTGGATTCTGCGCAAAGTCCTACGGACTTGAACAGGCCGGCGAGTGTAAAAGGCGACCAGGCCTGCAAGCCGTTTATTCTACTGCCACTTTTTGCCGTATCACCGCACCATTGGCGCTTCGTAGGGTGAGTAAATAAAGGCCGCGGGGCCAAACGGCGGCTTCCGGCAATTGCATGACGGTGGACCCCGCAGGCAAAGACACTGTTTTGCCTAGCACCATGCGCCCCAGGGCGTCGGTCAGGTGCAGGTAGGCCGATTGATGAGGGCCGGTGTTTTGTACGGCTAGCTGCGCTGGGCTACCCGCCGGCACGGGATTGGGCAGGGCGGCCAGGGTGATGGTGGGTACGGCAGCAGTTGGCCTGCTCAGGGTTATAACCGGTGAAAAGGTGGCGCTGCCATCCAAATCGAGCAAGCGCAGGCGGTAATAAAGGGATGGTCCGGCGGGGTTAGCCGGCGCGTTTCGGTCGAGCATGGAATAGCTGTGGGCCGTGGCCGTGTTGGTCGCCAGCACGCGGGAAACCGGGCGAAACTCGTGCCCATCGGGGCTACGCTGCACTTCGAAGGCGGCAGCTTTGTGCTCGCTGGCTGTGCGCCAGCGCAGCAGGTTGCTGTCATCGGCTTGGGCCAGGCCAGTGAATTCGATGAGGGTAACGGGCAGCGGCGAGTTGGCTGTGAGTTCGATGGTAGTGGCCGACAGAGCTGGCACGGTGTAGCTAAATCCGTCCCCATTGGCATTGAGCGTGGGGACGGGGCGGGCCACTAGCGTGGGGCTGCTCTGGCCGAAGCCCCAGGCGCGGGCAGTGGCGTAGTGCGCGCCGCTGCTCAGGGCAAAGGTGCCCTGCACCGCTTGGCTGCTTTTGTTGAGGACCACGAGCGTGAGCTGGGTTTCGCTGCTGCCCTGAATGGCGGCGTACACAGAGGTATTGGTCGCATCGGAGGTGCTGGCTGCTACGCCCGTGCTGCCGAAATGCGCCCCCAGGCCGTCGTAGTTGGTATAGAGGCGGAAGGCGGGCGAAATGTAGGAACGGGAGCCTGCGCCGCAGTCGTCCCACCAGTCGGCATTATATACGCCGTTTTTCCCGAAAATGCCCAGCACATCGGCTTGCGCCAGGCCGCCCGAAATGTCGCCGCAGCCCCCGTAGCAATATTCCGAAATGCTGAGCTTGGTGCCCGGGTAGCGGGTATTGATGGAGTTCTGCAGGCTAGGCAGCAACGGCAGGAACTGGCTGAAGTATTGGGCTATCCAGCTGGTTTCGCGGTAGCCGGCTTGCCACAGGGAGCGGGGAGCCTGCAGCCGGGCCTGCTGCACCGCACTCGATACATTGTCGCCCGTGATGCGCACCGGGTTGCCATTGTCGAGGCCGGTGGCTTCGGGATACCAATGCACGTCGAGCACATCGAGCAGGCGGCGGCCGGCCGTGGTGGAAGCGCCCCGCATCTTGGCCAGGTAATAATCCACGTACCACGGGTAGCCCGCGCCCTCGCTGGCCCAGTCGGGGGCATCCTGCTCGTTCAGGTATTCAGCAAAGCCGTAGAACACGCCCCCAAAAACCTCGGCCGACGGGTCCACATCTTTCACCGCCGCCGCGAGGTCGCGCGACTTCAGCCACAGTTCGGCCGCACCCACCGCCGTGGGGTGAATGCGCGGGTGCGTGCTGGTCCACAGCGCGGGCTCATTGTCAAGGAAGTAGCCTTTCACGCCCCCATTGGCCGCCGTGCCGAAGGTAGAAGTGAGGAAATGCACTTCCTCATCCATGTACACGGCGTTGTCGGTCAGGTTGGGCGGGTAGGCAAATACGCCGCCGGGCTTGCGGGCCACCACCGGCTTCCAGCGGGCCGAGGGTGCAGTTTCGGCCACGCTCACGGAGGTGTTGTTCTTGTCGGCGGCCACGTAGCCGGCCATTTGCAGGGTGGGCAGGGCCGCGGGGCTACCGGGCAGGGCCTGTACGCTCTGCACAAAGCTCTTCACCACTTGGCCGGGCACGGCGCAGCCAGCATTGGAGAGGCCGGCCGTGTAGCAGAGGTAGTCGTCGCTTTGGTGAATGTAGTCCTGGCCCGCATTGGAGGCGTTGTTTTCCCAGTTGTAGCCGGTGGTGCGGTTGCCGCCCAGCCGAACCGAGCCATAATTGTCGGCGGGTTGCTGGGGCTGGTTAGTGCCGTAAATGAGTGGGCTAATAGCTTGTCGGTTAGCTGCCGCCGTGCTGATGGTGAAGGTGACGGGCAACTGCGCGGCAACGGGTAGCGCCAGGCCCAGCCAGGCCGCGGCAGTGGTACAAAGGTTTTTCATAGCAGAAGAAAGAACAGGTGAAGTAGCAAGGTGAAAATGACGACTGGCGGGGGAGAGTGCTATTCATTTAGCCAGTAAGCCAATTATAAGTGGTTGTCTTGCCACAAGTTAGGTCATCACGCGCTATGAAAAACCATCGGGCTTATCTAGGTGCTCGATGAAAGCAGCAACTGGTCAGGATAACAGCAATGCTGGTGCAGCTAGCGCAGTTCTCCATTGGGGTACTGGCCTGGTAGGTCCAGAAAATGGACCCTAGCGGAGGATTGCGCTAATTCAGCTCTTCCTCCCTGGCGGCTCTACCTTCGCTGCGTCTATGCCAACCTCTTTCGATTACGACATTGCCATCATCGGTGCGGGCCCGGCCGGCACGGCCTGCGCCCTGGCTTTGCGCCACAGCGGCCTGCGCGTGGCGCTGCTGGACAAGGCCCGGTTTCCGCGCGACAAGGTGTGCGGTGATGCCATTCCCGGCCACGCCCTCAAAGCCCTGCGCCAGCTCGACCCGGCCTTTGCTGAAGGGCTCTGGCAGCTCCAGCCACTCGACGCCGTGCGCCAGTCGCGCCTCGTCGCGCCCAACGGCGGTAGCCTCTGGATGCGCTGGAAGCTACCCAGCTTCAACAGCCCCCGCGAAACCTTCGATGCTGCACTGCTGAATCTGGTCCGGCAGCATTCGGCCACCGAAATTCTGGAAAACACCGCCCTCAAGAATTTGCAGATTGAAGCCGGCCAGGTGCGTCTGACCACCACAGCCGGCACGGAAATAGCCTGCCAGCTCGTCATCGGCTGCGATGGGGCCAACTCCGTGGTGCGCCGCCAGCTGCTGCCTGCTCCGCTCGACCGCGCCCATCACTGCGCCGGCGTGCGAGCGTATTTCGAAAATATCAAGGGGGCCGAGGATGGCCTGACCGAATACTTCTTCACCAAAGACTACCTGCAGGGCTACCTCTGGATTTTCCCCGTGGGCCAGGGCCGGTATAATGTGGGCCTGGGCATGCTTTCCGAAACCGTAGCCAAGCACAAAGTCGACTTAAAGCAGGTGATGCCCAAATTGTTGGCTCGGCATCCGGCCCTGGCCGGCCGCTTCGACAATGCCCGACAGCTCGGCACTATTCAGGGCTTTGGGCTGCCGTTGGGTGGTGGGCGCACCGTGCCCATGAGCGGCGCGCGCTTTTTGTTGTGCGGCGACGCGGCCTCGCTCATCGACCCCATTCAGGGCCACGGCATCGATACAGCCATGCAAAGCGGCATACTGGCGGCCGCGCAGGCCCTGGCGGCGTTTGAAAAGCAGGATTTCAGCGCCGGATTTATGCTGCAATACGATGCGCAGGTAGCCCATAAAATCAGCCGCAAGCTGGCCAAGAGCTACCGTCTAATGCGTTTCCTCAGCAACAAGCCATGGCTGGTGAATGCGGGCGTGCGGCTGGCCCGGGTGCCGGGCCTAAAGCCCTGGGTGCAGAAGGCGATAGGATAGGAGCGTAGCTAAATGCAGTAGAATATGGCCTTCAGCGACATCGAATACCGGGAAATGAAGCCGCCGCAGGCGCTGGCGGAGCTTGTCGAAAGCTTCTGGATGCTCGTCAATCCTTCAGACGAGGAGCAACCGATGGTGCTCATTCCCGATGGCCGCGTTGATACCTTTTTCTCACACTCGGCTACGGAGCCCTACCACGTGCTGCTGCGCGGGCTGGATATCCGGCCGGGACCCCAGGTCATTGCGGCGCGAATGACCACGTTCGCCATTAGCTGGAAGCTGCTGGCGGTGGAATACCTGCTGCCGGTGCGGCTGGCCGCCTTGCTGGATGGCGGCTGCTACCTGCCGCCGGACTATCTGGGTATTACGGAAGCTGACCTGAGCAACTTTGAGACCTTTTGCGCCAAAGCTGCTGCGTGTATCGAACAGCAGTTGCCCGCCGAAATCGACGTTCGCAAACGCCGGCTGTTCAACTCGCTCTACGCCTCCGAGGGTGCCCTGACAGTGGAGGCGCTAGCCACCGCGGCGGGCTGGAGCAGCCGGCAAATCAATCGGTACTTCACCCGCATGTTCGGCCTTTCGCTCAAGGCCTACGCCAATATTCTGCGGTTCCGGGCCTCTTTGCCGCACCTCAAAGCCGGCCGGCTTTTCCCCGAGGAAAACTTCACCGACCAGGCTCATTTCATTCGGGAAATCAAGAAATATGCGGGCGTAGTGCCCAAGGAACTGGCCCGAAATCAGGACGACCGATTTATACAATTATCCGCTTTGCCGAAGGAATAATTTTGTTCTGAATCTTACTTATCAGAACAACCATGTTGCTTCAAAACAAACAGATAGCCATTGTGGGCGGCGGCCCCGGCGGCCTCACCCTGGCCCGCCTGCTCCAGCAAAGCGGCGCTACCGTGAAGGTGTACGAGCGCGACCTCAACCGCCACGTGCGCGTGCAGGGCGCCACCCTCGACCTGCATGACGAATCGGGCCTGGCGGCCCTCCGTGCGGCGGGCCTGCTCGAAGAATTTAAGGCGCACTACCGCCCCGGCGCCGACAAGCTGCGCCTGACCGATAAGCACGCTACCATTGTGCTCGACCAGCACGCCGAAGCGCAAGCGGACACCTTTGGCGACGCCTCCTTTCGTCCGGAAATCGACCGCGGCCCCTTGCGTAACATTCTGCTCGATTCCTTGCACCCCAATACCGTGGCCTGGAACAGCCAGCTGGCTTCGATGCAGCCTGCGGGCGCCGGCTGGCAGCTCACGTTTCAGAGCGGCGCAATGGCTAAGGCTGATATCGTCATCGGGGCTGACGGGGCCAATTCTAAAATCCGACCGCTGCTGACGCCCATCCGGCCGTTCTACTCCGGCGTGACGGTGGTGGAGGGCAGTTTATACGATTCGGCGCAAAACGCGCCCCGTATCCACGAGCTGATGCAGGGCGGGAAAATATTCGCGATGGATGACTCGAAAACGTTGGTCGTAAGCGCAAAAGGGGATGGCAGCCTGGCCTTCTATACTGGTTGCAAAACTGCCGAAACCTGGGCCCGCGATAGTGGCATCAACTTCTCAGAAGTCGCGCAGGTACTGGCTTGGTTTAGGCAGGAATTTGCAGGTTGGGATGACATCTGGCAGGAGCTTTTTGCTGCCGAAACGACTCATTGCGTGCCCCGCCCACAATACTGCATGCCCCTCGACCAAACCTGGCTAGCCCAGCCCAACCTTACCCTCCTTGGCGATGCTGCCCACCTCATGCCACCCTACGCCGGCGAGGGCGTGAACATGGCCATGCTCGACGCTCTGGAGCTAAGCAACTGCCTCGCCAGCGACCAGTTTTCGAACATGCAGGCCGCCATCGCGCACTACGAAGCCCAGATGCGCCAGCGCGCTTCAGCCGTAGCTGGAGAAACATTAGCGCAGACCGAAGCGCTGCATTCGCCGCACGCGCTGGCGCACTTGGTAGACCTGTTTGCCGGCAACGAAACCGCCCGCTAACCCAAGCGAACTAGCTACATAGCAGCAGCATGTTTGTAACCTAAAAGCGTTTAGGAAGATGAAAGCCGTGTAGCGGTGCCAGATTGCCGGCAGGTTCTGTCACCGCTACGCGGCTTTTTACCTTGGGCCAGGGGTTGCTACAAACCTGTCGCCGCTACACGGCTATGTGATGCAATGAAACGGGATGCAGAAGTGGCTGCGCCATTGGTGAGCCCTTGACCCAGCTTATTAGAAGCCCGCATTTTAACGTGCTTTTAATCTTGGTTTTGGTGGCTTTCCTTCCAGCAGTACGTACAAGCAGGTAGTTCATTCAATGGCTTTTAACCTTGCTTCTTATGCTGTTTTCATTTATCACGTCCCCAACCGGTCCGGCGCGCCGGCCAAACGTTATTCGGCTGACGGCACTGGCCGCTGGGCTTCTGGGCCTGCTGCCCGGCTGTTCCAAAGACGACGAACCGACTACTCCAACAGTCCCGAACCCCAGTCGAATCAGCGTGCCCCAGGCAGCCTTTCACCCCGAAGGCATCCAATACGACGAAGCCAATAAGCGTTTTATCGTGAGCTCGCGTACCAAAGGCGTCGTCAGCACCGTGCGCGACGACAGCACCTTTGCCCAACTCGCCGACGACCCCCGCCTGATTTCCACCATCGGCGTCAACCTCGACGCTGGCCGCAACCGCGTGCTGGTAGCCGTGTCCGATAACGGGGCCAACACCACCCGCACCAGCGCCACCACCTTGCGCAAGCGGGCCGCGCTGGCCATCTTCAACAACACCAGTGGCGCTCTGCTCAACTATGTGGACCTGGGCGGCCTGCGTCCTGCTCTCAACCACTTTGCCAACGATATTGCTGTGGACGCGGCCGGCAACGCCTATGTCACCGATAGCAACGCGCCCATCATCTACAAAGTCGACCCGCAGGGCGTGGCATCGGTGTTCTTGGAAAATGCGCAGTTCGACGCCGGTACTGCCTTTGGCCTGAATGGCATCGTGTACCACCCCGACGGCTACCTGATTGTTGCCAAGGCCAATACCGGTACCCTCTACAAAGTGCCCATCGCCAACCCCGCCAGCTTCACCGCCGTCACCAATGCCACCGGCCTCACCCTGACTGGTGCCGACGGCCTGCTCCTCACCGACCCGCAAACCCTGCTGCTGGTATCCGGCAGCCAAAGCACCGTGTACCGCCTCAGCAGCACCGATGCCTGGGCCAATGTGCGGTCTACGGGCACGTTTGCCACGGGTGCCGTGAGCCCCACCACCATTACCAAGCGCGGCTCCGATGCCTATGTGCTTTATCCATACACAGCCACTTCGCCGCGATTTAAGATTGTGAAGGTGAGCTTTTAGATATATTATCGAAGCGTGTCATCCTGAGCGCAGCGAAGGACCTTCTCCCGTTCAGACGATGGTTCTGGTGTGATAAGGTCCTTCGCTGCGCTCAGGATGACACACTTTATACTTACAAAGGGGGCGCCCGTACCTTTGTGGGCAGTCATGCCATCTGTCCCCACAATAAATTTCAAGCTCACCCCACCCTGAGAATAGGCCCGAAACCCTCGTGCCGCCGCTTCCTGCCGGGAGCGTGCGGCTTTTCTTTTGCCTTTTTCTCCGTTATTAATGTCTTCGATTCCCGCTTATTTCTCGCAGTATAAAGTCAACGCTAAAAACGAAATTCTGGCCGGCCTGACTACCGCGCTGGCCCTGGTGCCGGAGGTGGTGGCCTTCGCGCTGCTGGCCCACATTAGCCCACTGGTGGGCATTGGGTCAGCCTTTATCATCTGCCTAATCACGAGTGTATTCGGCGGCCGACCGGGCATGATTTCCGGCGCGGCCGGCTCGGTAGCCGTGGTTATCGTAGCGCTGGTAGAGCAGCACGGCGCTGAGTATCTATTTCTCGCAGTGGCCCTGATGGGCCTGATTCAGGTCGGTATAGGCTTGCTGAAGCTGGGCAAGTTCATCCGGCTGGTGCCGCAGCCGGTGGTGTATGGCTTCGTGAATGGCCTGGCCGTCATCATCTTCATGGCGCAGTTAGAGCAGTTCAAGGTGCGCGACGCGGCCGGAGCCGAGCACTGGCTCACCGGCAACGCGCTGTTGCTGATGGCCGGGCTGGTGGCCCTCACAATGTCTATTGTCTACTTCCTGCCGAAGCTCACAAAGGCGGTGCCGGCCTCGCTGGTGGCTATTGTGACGGTATCGGCGCTGGTGATTTTCGGCGGTCTGCAAACCAAGGCGGTGGGCGACATTGCCTCCATCGCAGGCGGACTGCCCACGCTGCACCTGCCGCAGGTGCCGCTGAGCTGGGCCACGTTCGCGCTGGTGCTGCCCTACGCCTTCATCATGGCGCTGGTGGGCCTTACCGAAAGCCTGCTCACCCTCACGGTGGTGGATGAAATGACCGATACTCGCGGCCGCGGCAACCAGGACTGCGTGGCCCAGGGCCTGGCCAACATCGCCTCCGGCCTGACGGGCGGCATGGGCGGCTGCGCCATGATTGGGCAGACGATGGTCAACCTCGAATCCCGCGGGCGCGGACGGCTGTCGGGCGTGGTGGCAGCCGTGGCGTTAGCCCTGTTTGTGGTGGTGGGCGCACCTGTTATTGAGCGGCTGCCGCTGGCCGCGCTGGTGGGTGTAATGTTTATGGTCGTCATCGGCACGTTTGAGTGGGCCAGTCTGCGCATTTTAAGCCGAATGCCCCGCACCGACGTGTTAGTAATGCTGCTCGTTACGCTCGTCACGGCCATCTCGCAGAATCTGGCGCTGGCCGTACTGCTGGGCGTCATCGTGTCGGCCCTGGCCTTTGCCTGGGAAAATGCCAAGCGCATCCGCGCCCGCCACTACCTCGACGCGGCCGGCGCCAAGCACTACGAAATCTACGGCCCGCTCTTCTTCGGCTCCGTCCAGGCCTTCGGCGAGAAGTTCGACGTAGCCGCCGACCCCGCTGTAGTCATCATCGACTTCCGCGAAAGCCGCGTGGCCGATATGTCGGCCATCGACGCCCTTCACAAGCTGACCGAGCGCTACCACCGCGCCGGCAAAACCCTGCACCTGCGCCACCTCAGTACCGATTGCCGCCAACTGCTGAGCAACGCCGAGGCGCTGATTGAGGTGAACGTGGAAGAAGACCCGCAGTACGCCGTGGTGGGGGAGGAGCAGGGGATGTAAGGTGAACTGTTGCTAGGTGCTATGTTTGGGCCGACGACACTTACACTACAACTCTGCTACCATGGGAATGGATTACTACATCATACCAGAAGAGGAAACCACTTGTGAAGACAGTTTTCCAGATGGGCTCTCATTCTTTTTCGAACAAGTAGGTGGCTATGGCGAGGCGGCTGAAGTGGAGCAGGTCAGTCGAATACTGCAAATTGATTTGTCGGTGTTTCAAGAAATAAGTTTTGAGGAAGACGAGGCATATGATGCCGACGAATTGGATGAAGACGAGCAGCCAGAAGAAGCATCCATCATTTGGCATGACGTCGACAAAGTCACGGCGGTAGTTGATTCGTTTTTGACTAAGATTGAAGCATTTCCTGATTACCACAAGCAAGTCTTGCACAACCCAAACCGCAATCAGGACCTTGAATCATTGCTGCAGATAACTACCATCGGAGACGAGGCCGAAATGGTCCGGCAGTTTCAAGAGTTGGAAAATCAGCCACTCTTTGCCTACCCTCCCGACCATGGCTACCTGAGCCAAGGGAAAATTGTAGAGGACTTGAAAAACCTCCGTCAAACGCTAGCATGCTATAAAAGCAGCGGCGTTTCTCAATTTAAACTGCTTTATATGTAGCCAACTGAAGAGGCCTGGAATTAATCAATTTCGGGCCTCTTCAGTTAATGCGGCGTCTACGCAAACATCCCCAATGCATTCTTGCTCGGTAGCGCCGTCTTCCCGGTTAGCAGCAAATCCACCTGCCGGGCGGCTTCGCGGCCTTCCGAGATGGCCCAGACGACTAGCGACTGGCCGCGGCGCATGTCGCCGGCCACGAAGATGTTGGACTGGTTCGTGACGAAGGTTTTGTCGTCTGCCAGCACGTTGCCGCGCGGGTCGAGGTCGATTTCCAGCTCGTTTACGAGGCCGTCCACGCGGGGGCCGGTGAAGCCCAGGGCCAGCAACACGCGCTGGCAAGGGATTTCGCGGTCGGAATCGGGCACTTCCTCGAAGCGGATGCGGCGGCCCAGCACGTCGGTTTCCCAGGTCACGTCGCTCACGCGCAGGGCACGGAGGCGGCCAGCCTCATCGGCCAAAAACGCCTTCGTGTTGATGCCCCAGTAGCGTTGGCAGCCTTCTTCATGCGAGGTGCTGCTGCGGAAGATGTGCGGCTCCAGCGGCCAGGGCGTGTGGGCGGGGCGCTCAGCGCCGGGCTGGTGCATGAGGGCAAACTGCGTGACGCTCTGGGCCCGCTGGCGGTTGGCCGTGCCTACGCAGTCGGAGCCCGTGTCGCCGCTACCAATCACCACCACGTCCTCGCCTTCCACCCAGATGGGTGCGTCGGTGAGGTCCAGCTCGCCTACCCGGCGGTTGTGCTGGGTGAGGTAGTCCATGGCGAAGTGGATGCCGGGCAGTTCGCGGCCGGGAATATTCAGGTCGCGCGGTACGCTGGCCCCGCCGGCCAGCACCACGGCGTCGAAGTCACGGGTGAGCTGTGTAAAAGGCAGGTCGCGGCCGATTTCCGTGTTGCAGCGGAAGCTGATGCCGTCCTCCTTCAGCAAGTCGATGCGGCGGTCAATTACCCACTTATCCAGCTTGAAATCCGGAATACCGTAGCGGAGCAGGCCGCCGGGCCGGTCGTCGCGCTCGAATACCGTGACGGTGTGGCCGGCTTTGGCCAGCTGCGCCGCCGCCGCCAGCCCGGCCGGGCCGGAGCCCACCACGGCAACCGTTTTGCCCGATTTCAGCACTGGGGAAGTTGGTTGCACGTAGCCCTTCGAGAAGGCGATTTCAATGATGTGCTTCTCAATTTCCTCAATAGCCACCGGGCTGCTGTGGATGCTGAGCACGCACGCCGCCTCGCACGGCGCGGGGCAAATACGGCCGGTGAACTCCGGAAAGTTGTTGGTGGCGCTGAGAATCTGGTAAGCGTCTTCCCATTTCTCCTCGCGCACGGCGTCGTTGAATTCGGGGATGATATTGCCTAACGGGCAGCCCGAATGGCAGAACGGAATGCCGCAATCCATGCAGCGGGCCGCCTGCTGGGTGAGCTGCCCTTCGGAGTAGGTGCCGACGAATTCATGATTGTGGGCCACGCGCTCCTGCGGGGCCGCTTTAGGTGGCAGCTCGCGGGTGAATTCTTTGAAACCGGTGGGATTAGGCATGATGTTGCTATGGTCGTTCCAAACCGTTATGCTGAGCGCAGCCGAAGCATCTATACTGCACAAGTAATCAATGGCAAATGCAACGAAGCGGTAGAGATGCTTCGGCTGCACTCAGCATGACGGTCAATGTTATTTCAGTTATCGTTCGGACTATTTACTAATGCACCTCCGCGTACCGTGCCTTTTGCAGCACCTTCTTGTATTCGCTCGGAAATACCTTCACGAACTTCCCGGCCTCCTCATTCCAGTTCCCCAGCAGGAAGGCTGCAACCTGACTGCCCGTCAGCTCTACATGTTTCCTAAGCAACTCCTGAATCTGGTCCTCGTCGTCAGCATCGAGCGGGTCTAATTCCACCATTTCGGGGTTACAATTGGAGGGGAAGGTATCGTTGGGGTCATACACCCAGGCGATGCCGCCGCTCATGCCGGCGGCGAAGTTGCGGCCTGTCTGCCCCAGGATAAGGGCGCGGCCGCCGGTCATGTACTCGCAACCGTGGTCGCCCACGCCTTCCACCACGGCGGTGGCGCCAGAGTTGCGGACAGCAAACCGCTCGCCGGCTTGGCCGCGCACGAACAATGCGCCCGAGGTGGCACCGTACAGCGCCACGTTGCCAATGATGATGTTTTGCTCGGGCACGAAGTGAGCGGCGGGGGAGGGAAAAATGGCTAGCTGCGCGCCGCTCAGGCCCTTGCCCACGTAGTCGTTGGCCTCGCCTTCGAGCTTGAACGACAGGCCCGCCACGCTGAACGCGCCGAAGCTCTGCCCCGCCGAGCCGCGGAAGCGGTAGTTGATGGTGTTGTCGGGCAGGCCGGCGGCGTGATAGCGCTTGGCAATCTCGTTGGAAAGCAGCGTGCCGATGGTGCGGTCGATGTTCTGCACCTCGAACTCGGCAAATACTGGCGTCTGCTCATTCAGGGCCGGTTGGGCGTGTTCGAGCAGCTGCCAGTCGAGGATGCCGCGAATGCCGTGGTCCTGCTGTTCACTGTTGTAGAGGGTACCGCCGGAGATGTTCACGGCGGGGTGCAGCATGTCGGTGAGGTCGAGGTGGCGAGCTTTCCAGTGGGTGATGCCCTCGCGCACTTTCAGGAATTCGGGCCGGCCCACCATCTCGTTGATGGTGCGGAAACCCAGCTCAGCCATGATTTCACGCAATTCCTCGGCCAGGAAGCGGAAGAGGTTCACGATGTGCTCGGGCTGGCCGGTGAAGAGCTTGCGCAGCTCGGGGTCTTGCGTGGCGACGCCCACGGGGCAGGTGTTGAGGTGGCATTTGCGCATCATTACGCAGCCGCCGGCTACCAGCGCCGCCGTAGCTACCCCCCATTCTTCGGCCCCTAACAGGGCGGCTACGGCCAGGTCGCGGCCGGTTTTCAGTTGGCCATCGGCTTGCAGCACCACGCGGCTGCGGAGCTGGTTTCGCACCAGTGTCTGGTGAGCTTCGGCCAAGCCCAGCTCCCAGGGAAGGCCGGCGTGCTTGATGGAGCTGATGGGCGACGCGCCCGTGCCGCCATCGTAGCCGGCAATCAAAATCACGTCGGCGTGGGCCTTGGCGACCCCGGCCGCGATGGTGCCCACGCCCGCCTTGCTCACCAGCTTCACATTGATGCGGGCGGCGCGGTTGGCGTTTTTCAGGTCGAAGATGAGCTGGGCTAGATCTTCGATGGAGTAGATGTCGTGGTGGGGCGGGGGCGAAATCAGGCCCACGCCGGGCGTGGCGTGGCGCACTTTGGCAATCCACTCGTCCACCTTGTGGCCGGGCAGCTGGCCGCCCTCGCCGGGCTTGGCGCCCTGGGCCATCTTGATTTGCAGCTCGTCGGCGTTGGTGAGGTAGTGGGCCGTGACGCCGAAGCGCGCCGACGCCACCTGCTTGATGGCCGAGCGCATGGAATCACCGTTGGGCATCACCTCGTAGCGTAGCGGGTCTTCGCCGCCCTCGCCGGTGTTGCTCTTGCCGCCGATGCGGTTCATGGCAATGGCCAGAGTGCTGTGCGCCTCGTGCGAAATCGACCCAAACGACATAGCCCCGGTCGCAAACCGCCGCATAATGCCCTCGGCCGGCTCCACTTCCTCCAGCGGAATGGCGTCGCGGTGATGCGCAAAATCCAGTAGGCCGCGTAGCGTGAACATGCGCTCCGGCTGCTCATTCACCAGCTTGGTGTAGCGCTGGTAGGTAGCGTAGTTGTTGGTGCGCGTGGCCAGCTGCAGCAGGTGCACGGTTTCGGGGTTAAACATGTGCGCCTCGCCTCGCCGCCGCCAGTGGTAGAGGCCGCCGTCAGGGAGCAGGACTTGCTCCTCGGGCGTCGTGCTCTTGAAGCCCTGGAAGTGCTTATAGAGTGTTTCGCGGGCAATTTCATCCAGCCCCAGCCCGCCAATGCGCGTGACCGCGCCGCAGAAATAGGCATCCACCACGGCTTGGTTCAGGCCCAGAATCTCAAAAACCTGCGCGCCGTGGTAGCTCTGCAGGGTCGAAATCCCCATCTTCGAGAAAATCTTCAGCAGGCCATCGCACACCGCTTTTATGTAATTGTAGGTCAGCTGTGCGTGGTCCAGGTTCGTTTTGAACTGGCCGGCCTCGTGCATGGTCCGGATGGTGGCCAGCGCCAGGTAGGGGTTGATGGCCGTGGCCCCAAACGACAGCAGACAGGCGAAATGGTGCACTTCCCACACGTCGCCGGCCTCTACCACCAGGCCCACCGTGCCCCGACAGCCGAGCTTGATGAGGTGGTGATGCACAGCCGAAACGGCGAGCAGCGACGGAATGGGTGCGTGCAGTGAATCCACGCCGCGGTCCGACAAAATCAGCACTTCGTAACCGTCGTTCACTGCGTCTTCGGCATAGCGGCAGAGGCGTTCCAGACCGCGTTCCAGCGCGCCGGGCTGTTCGTCGGCTTTGAAGTAGGTCAGTAGCGTCTTGGCATTAAATAAGCCCGTATCAATACTGCGCAGCTTTTCCAACTCCAGATTATTGAGAATGGGCTGGCGCAGGGCTACGCAGTGGCAGTGGTGCTTGTCTTCGTCAAGAATGTTGCCGTTGTTGCCCAGGAAAGTGGCCAGGCTCATCACCAGCCGCTCCCGAATGGGGTCGATAGGCGGGTTCGTCACCTGCGCGAAAAACTGCTTGAAGTAGCTGCTCAGGTGTTGCGGCTGGTCGGAAAGCACCGCCAGCGGCACGTCCACGCCCATCGAGCCGATGGGTTCCTTAGCTTCCAGCGCCATCGGGGTGATGAGCACGTCGATGTCTTCGCGGGTGTAGCCAAACACCTGATGGTACTTGAACACCGAATCGGCGGCCAACTCCGTGAATACCTGACGCGGCTCGGGCAATTCCTCCAGCCGAATCTGGTATTCATTGAGCCACGCGCCGTAGGGCTGGCGGCCGGCGGCCTGGGCCTTCAATTCCTCATCGGTAATGATGCGGCCGGCCACGGTGTCCACCAGCAGCATTTTGCCGGGCTGGAGGCGGCCTTTCCGCACTACGGTAGCGGGGTCGATGTGGAGCACGCCGGCTTCGGAGGCCACTAGCACGCGGCCGTCAGCGGTTTCGAGGTATCGTAGGGGGCGCAGGCCGTTGCGGTCGAGCATGGCCCCGATAAGCTTGCCATCGGTGAAGAGCAGGGCGGCCGGGCCATCCCAAGGCTCCATAAATGTGGCGTGGAACTCGTAGAAGGCCTTTTTGAGCGGGTCCATCTGGGTGTTGCCGTCCCAGGCTTCGGGCACCAGCATCATCATCACGTGCGGCAGCGGGCGTCCCGAGTGCAACAGGATTTCCACCACGTTGTCGAGGCAGGCGGAGTCCGACTGCCCGGCATCGACCACCGGCAGCAGCATGTCCATTTCCTCGGCCGAGAAGTAAGGTGACACGTAGCTGCGCAAGCCGGCATAAAACCAGTTCAGGTTCCCTCGCAGCGTGTTGATTTCGCCATTGTGCGCCAAAAACCGGAAGGGCTGCGCCAGTTTCCAGCTTGGAAATGTGTTGGTTGAAAACCGTGAATGCACCAGCCCAAACACCGACGTCACCCGCTCGTCGCTGAGGTCGGGGAAGTAACCGCGCACCTGATAAGTAGTCAACTGGCCTTTGTAGACGATGGTTTTGCAGGAGAGCGAGGCGAAGTAGAACACCTCCATCGCGGCCGGCACGGTTTCGCGCACCGTCTTGAAAATCAGCCGACGCAGCACGTACAGCTTGCGCTCGAAGTCATCCGGATTGGTAATGCCGGCCGGTCGGCCGAAAAACACCTGCTCCATCACCGGCTCAGCGGCCAGCGCCGTGGGGCCGATGCCGGTCGGGTTCACCGGCACGGGCCGGTAACCCAGCAGTGGGAACCCCAGCCGCGCCGCCGCACCATTAATGACCCCATGGCAGGCGGCGCGCAGCTTCTCGTCCTTAGGCAAGTAGGCAAAGCCCACACCGTAGCTGCCCGGCTCAGGCAAGCGAATGTCTAGGCGCACGCACTCTTCCAGCAGGAACCAGTGCGGAATCTGGATGAGCAGGCCGGCTCCGTCGCCGGAGTCGGAATCGCAGCCGCAGGCGCCGCGGTGCTCCATGTTTTCCAGCATGGTCAGCGCGTCGGTGATGGTCTGGTGCGTTTTGCGGCCGTTGAGGTAGGTAATGAAACCAGTTCCGCAGGCATCGTGCTCAAATTCGGGCCGGTAGAGGCCTTGAGCGTTGTCGGTGGATGGTATCGGGGCGTTGAAAGTCATAAGGGAGGGGACGTTAGCGAGCGGCAGGATGAAATCAGCCGGCTACCCACAGTTATTTAAAGAAACGGTCCGGCGTTTGGGAGTAAAATGGTCGTATCGTCCGCTTTACTATTTCTAATTCGAGGTATTGATTGGCATAGCATTGATGATGAATGCATTGTGGGTAAGGGTTGTACGATGTCAAACGTGTCGTTCAGATGGGGCCTCACCCCCTGACTCTTTCTTCAAAAGAGAGGGGATACTGGATTTGCACGGTTTAGCATTGTTAAGCTCCCCTTCTTTGGGCTTCGCGCTTCAAGCGAACCGGGGCCGGCATTGAGGTTGCCTGCGCCAGGTGGCACATGCGAGATGCTTCGCTACACTTCGCATGAAGTTCTGTAGGCCTTATAAATCAATATCTTGCTGTACCAATCCGTCAGTAAGAAAGACCAAGTTACAAGCGCTTTTCCTGGATTCAGCAGCGAATGCGAAAAGTTTGGATTACTTTTTCAATAAATTTCAGCTTGTACCAGAATTTAGAGGCCCTAAATGCTTTCAGTGACCTCAATTGTTATTTACCCTCTTAAATGCAAGGCCTATTGCCCATTTTATTTGCTTCTATAGCCGGAATGGGCCATGCATTTGAACCCGACCACCTGTTAGCTGTGGGTAATCTCATTTCCCGCCGCGATACGTTGGCCCAAGCCCTGCGCGATGGCATCTATTGGGGCTTGGGCCATACCACCACGCTGGTAGTCGTGGGCAGCATCATCCTCTTGGGCCGTGTCACCTTTCTCACGTCTGGTTACTTCGAAGCCGCTGTAGGTTTGATGCTCATCGTCATGGGTATCAGCCGCCTGCTTGACCAGCGCCGTGAAGCCGCCAAGGTGCGCCCCGGTGTGGCGCCATCCCGCGCCGCTTACGCCGTGGGGCTGCTCCACGGCCTGGCCGGCAGCGGTGCGCTGGTGCTGCTGGTGATGAGTGAAATCCGCGACCCGTGGCTGAGTGTGCTCTACTTTATGGTGTTTGGTATCGGTTCCATCCTGGGCATGTTCATCGTGGCCGTGCTGTGTAGCGTGCCATTCACGAAGCGCATGAAAATCAGCCGGATATTGAAGGCCAGCACTGTCACTTTATCCTCGCTGCTGTGCATCGGCTACGGCGGCTGGATGATTTATGGGAATGTGCGATGGTGAAATCGTGCTCCCGTCAACCTCACCCCCTGACCCCCTCTCCCGCGGAGAGGGGGCACCGGTTATGCTTCACTTGTGAATCGTCAGGCTCCCCTCTCCGCGGGAGAGGGGCCGGGGTGAGGTTCCTTGCGTCAGGCAACGCGGGCGAGATGCCTCGGCTACGCTCGGTATGACGTTCTTTAATCCCGATAGCTCTTTTCCCAAATGCACCTCGCCCCCAAAGACCTCGACAAGCTCATCCTCCACCAGGCCGGTTTCGTGGCGCAGAAGCGCTTCGCCCGTGGTCTGCTCCTGAACTACCCCGAAGCCCTGGCCCTCATCGCCACGCAGCTGCTGGAGTTCATCCGCGACGGCGAGCGGGTGGCCGTGCTCATGGACAAGGGCAAGCAACTGCTGGGCCTGGCCGACGTGCTGCCCGGCGTGGCCGACCTGCTCCACGAAGTCCAAATCGAAGGCACCTTCCCCGACGGCACCAAGCTCGTGACCGTGCACCACCCCATCTGCCGCGAAACCGGCGATGCCGCGCTGGCCCTCTACGGCTCCGGCCTGACCCGCGCCACCGCCCCGGCCGCCGCGCCCGCCAGCCCCCCGCCGCCCGGCGAATACCTGCTGGCCGACGGCGACATCATCCTCAACGAAACCCGCGCCACGGTGACGGTAGACGTCGTGAACATGGGCGACCGGCCCGTGCAGGTCGGCTCGCACTACCCCTTTTTCGAAACCAACGCCGCGCTGCACTTCGACCGCGCGGCGGCCTACGGGTTCCGCCTCAACATCCCGGCCGGCACGGCAGTACGCTTCGAGCCCGGCGAACGCAAGCGCGTGACCTTAGTGGCCCTCAGCGGCGAGCGCATCGTGTACGGCGGCAATGGCTGGATTGATGGCCCGCTGGATGAGGCTGGAAAGAAGCAGCAGGCGCTGGAGAAACTAGAGTTATAGTAGTTTTAGAAAGTAATAGGTCTCTGTCGTAAACCAGATTCGATATGTATCAGCCGACTGAAAACTTCAACTTTGGTATGTATCAAGGTATGCCCATATGGACTGTGGCATTATGTGACCCAAGCTACATAAAGTGGTGTATTAAAACCGTTGAGAGTTTTGCTATAGATGGCTTTGATGAATTGCGACAATTACCATTGTTTGATGTTGATAGAGCAGATTCGTTTGAAGGAACATGCCTTTTATCCAAGCTTCATGCTGAAATGGATAAAGAACCAGCTAGATATAAATGCAGCTTGCCCGGCTCGTTTGAGATGACAGCTTACTTAAAGGATAAGGGTTATGAATTTTATCTAGAGTTTTTTAAGCCATATATGATAAGACGATACGAATATGATGAGTCAATTATTGAATTAAATGAAAGTCGTTTAAAGGCGCAGAAAAACCGAAATGCATCTCAGGATTTACCATATGATACATGGGAACCAAGTGAGAAATACACATTTGATGATACAATAAATGATGCATTCGAAGGTGATTCCAGTAACTACTGGAACATTGATTAATTCCGCTTTTCAAAGCTGAAAATTCGAAAGCAAACGAAATCACTGCTCAACATGTCCCTCCCCATCTCCCGCCGCGCGTATGCCGACATGTACGGCCCCACCACCGGCGACCGGGTGCGCCTCGGCGATACCGACCTGCTGATTCAGGTAGAAAAAGACTACTGCGTGTACGGCGAAGAATGCAAGTTCGGCGGCGGCAAGGTGCTGCGCGACGGCATGGGCCAGGCTGCCGGCATCGGGCCGACCGATGCGCTGGACCTCGTGATTACCAACGCGCTGGTGGTCGACTATACCGGCATTTACAAGGCTGACATCGGCATCAAGGGCGGGCGCATCGTGGGCATCGGCAAGGCTGGTAACCCGCACCTCATGCCCGGGGTGACGCCCGGCATGGTGGTGGGCGTCACTACCGAAGTCATTGCCGGCGAAGGCCAGCTGCTCACGGCTGGCGGCATCGACTGCCACATCCATTTCATCAGCCCCCAGCAGATTCCGGAGGCGCTGGCCTCGGGCGTCACCACCATGATTGGGGGCGGTACCGGGCCGGCCGCGGGCACCAACGCCACCACCTGCACGCCCGGCGCCTTCTACCTCGAAACCATGCTGAAGGCCACCGAGGCCTACCCGCTCAACTTCGGGTTCCTGGGCAAGGGCAACGCCTCGAAGCCGGAGGGCCTGCGCGAACAGGCCGAGGCCGGGGCGCTGGGCTTCAAGCTGCACGAGGACTGGGGCACCACGCCGGCCGCCATCGACCAGTGCCTGACCATTGCCGAGGAATACGACGTGCAAGTCTGCATCCACACCGATACGCTGAACGAGAGCGGCTTCGTGGAAACGAGCACGGCGGCGTTCAAGGGCCGCACCATCCACTCCTACCACACCGAAGGGGCGGGCGGCGGCCATGCGCCCGACATCATCAAAATCTGCGGCGAGCCGAACGTGATTCCCTCGTCCACGAACCCCACGCGGCCCTTCACGGTGAACACCATCGACGAGCACCTCGACATGCTCATGGTCTGCCACCACCTCGACCGCAACATCCCCGAAGACGTGGCCTTCGCCGAAAGCCGCATCCGGGGCGAAACCATCGCCGCCGAAGACATCCTGCACGACCTGGGCGCGCTGAGCATCATCTCCTCCGATTCGCAAGCCATGGGCCGGGTGGGCGAGGTCATCACCCGCACCTGGCAAACGGCCCACAAAATGAAGCAGCAGCGCGGCACCCTGCCCGAAGACGCCCACCAGCAGGCCGACAACTTCCGGGTGCGCCGCTACGTGGCCAAGTACACCATCAACCCGGCCCGCGCCCACGGCATCTCGCACGAAGTCGGCTCTATCGAAATCGGCAAGCTGGCCGATTTGGTGCTCTGGAAACCCGCCTTCTTCGGCTCTCGCCCCGAGATGATACTCAAAGGCGGCATCATCGCCCAATCCCAGATGGGCGACGCCAACGCCTCCATTCCCACGCCGCAGCCCTCGTTCTCGCGTCCCATGTTCGGCGCGCTGGGCGGGGCCATCGGACGGAGTTCGATGGTGTTTGTGTCAGGTGCTTCGGTTGAAAAAGTGCGGGCTGAATATGGCCTGACGAAGCAGGTGGTGGCGGTGAAGAACTGCCGCAACATCGGCAAAAAGGACATGGCGCTGAATGACTATTTGCCCAACATTTCTGTCGACCCGGAGACTTATAGAGTGGTGGTGGACGGCGTGCATTTGACGTGCGAGCCGGCCGAGACGCTGCCGCTGGCGCAGCTGTATAACTTGTTTTAACCCCACCCCCGGCCCCTCCCCTCCGGGAGAGGGGAGACAACGAACTCAATCGCCCGCGTCTGGCACCCCTCCCCCGGAGGGGAGGGGCCGGGGGTGGGGTTCCAATATGCACTTCGCCCGCCTCCTGCACCTCGTCGATTCGGCTATTCCCACCGGCTCGTTCGCCTATTCCTACGGGTTGGAAAGTAGCCTCACCTTCGGGCTGGTGAACACGCCATTCGACTTGCGCAACCACCTGTATTCCTACCTGCAGCAAGCCGGCAGCGCCGAATTGCCCTTCATCCATTCCACCTTCCATCTCACCGAGAAAAGCCCCGAATTTCAAACCATCGCCGAAGAATACGACGCCCAACTGCTAGTGCCTGCGCTCTACAAAGCCAGCGCCGTGCAGGGCCGCAACTGGCTGAAGCTGCTCGCCACCTTCTATCCCGAAGCTGCTTTGGAAACCATTACGCAATGGTTCGAAACCCGGCAGATTCCCCCGCATTTCACGCTGGTTTTCACGCTGGCCTTGCAGCGGGTCGGCTTTGGATTGGAGGAGTTGCAAGCCATGTACCTGCACATGCTGCTGCGCGACCAGCTCAGCGCCGCCATTCGCCTTGGGTTTCTGGGGCCGCTGGAGGGGCACCAGTTGCAGCACGATTTCTACGCGGTGTTCGAGCATATTCTGGCGGCGCAGGAAGGAAAGGGGTATGGCGAGGCTACCCGTTCTGCCTTCTTGCTGGATGCAGCCCAGGTGCTGCACGAAGACATTTATTCCAAGCTTTTCCAGAACTAAGTAGCGCGGACTTTTAGTCCGCGAATTCAACGATTCAATACATTCATAATTCGCGGACTAAAAGTCCGCGTTACTACTCATGGCTTTTGTCGAAAAACTCGCCCTTCTGCTCCACGGTCACCAGCACGAAGCCTACGAATCCCCAGGGGACTTCAACGAGCGTGAAACCCGACGCTTGCCCAGCTACCGCAACTTCCGCAAGCGTGCCTTCACCGTGGGCATTGGCGGGCCGGTGGGCACGGGCAAAACCGCGCTACTCAAAGCCCTGTGCGAGCGAATGCGCCACGAGTTCGAGTTGGGCGTGGTCACTAACGACATTTTCACCCGCGAAGACGCCGAGTTTCTCATCCGCAACAGTGCGCTGGATGAAAACCGCATCGTGGGCGTCGAAACCGGCGGCTGCCCACACGCTGCCATCCGCGAGGATATTTCTCTGAACATGGACGCGCTCGAAGGCCTCATGCAGCGCTTCGACTACGGCTTGGATTACCTCTTTGTGGAGAGCGGCGGCGACAACCTGGCCGCCCACTTCAGCCGCGAGCTGGTCGACTATTCCATCTACGTCATCGACGTATCGGGCGGCGATAAAATCCCGCGCAAGGGCGGACCCGGTATCACTCAATCGGACCTGCTCATTATCAACAAAATCGACCTCAAAGACCTCATCAAGGCCGACCTCGGCGTGATGGAGCGCGACTCGAAAAAGATGCGCGGCGAAGGCCCGTTCCTGTTTGCCCGCGCCATCGACGGGCATGGGCTAGATGATATTATCTCGCACATCAAAGCCGCTAAGGCGCGGGCGCTAGCCGCCGTGCGCGAGGACCGGCGGTAGGGTAGCGTGGACTCTGCGAGTCCGCGCTACATTACTGCTCCCGAATCAGCTTGTACAGCTGCTCCCGGTAGGTGTCGCTCACCGGAATCTCCTTGTCTAGGATGTAAATCGTGTTGCCGTCGACCATCCGAATCTTGTCGAGCGACACGATAAATGACTTGTGCACCCGCAGAAACGGCGGTTGCGGCAGCGTCTCGGCCAGTTCCTTGAGCGTTTGGTACGTCACCACCCGCTGCGCCGGCAGGTGGATGGACACGTAGTTGCTCAGCCCTTCAATGTAGAGAATATCAGCGTAGTTGACACGTAGAAACTTGTTCTTACTCTCGCCCTTTACGAACATGTGGCCAGCGGCTGGCGGTGCGGCGGCAATAACGGGTGCGGCGGTCGGAGCCGGAGCAGCCATGGGCGCGGGGGGCGTCGCACCGGGCAGCAATGCCAGCGCCTTTTGGGCGGCTTTAAAGAAGCGCTCGAAGGAAATGGGCTTGAGCAGGTAGTCCACCACGTCGTTTTCGTAGCCTTCGAGGGCGTATTCGGGGTAGGCGGTAGTGAGGACGACCTTGCACTTGTTGCCGGCCAGCTTGAGGAACTGCAGGCCGGTGAGCTTGGGCATCTGAATATCCAGAAACACTAAATCGACCTGGCCCTGCTGCACCATCGTCAGCGCCTCGATGGGATTGGTAGTGGTACCTATCA
This sequence comes from Hymenobacter negativus, assembly GCF_017571495.1. GTDB lineage: Bacteria > Bacteroidota > Bacteroidia > Cytophagales > Hymenobacteraceae > Hymenobacter > Hymenobacter negativus. The sequence continues at coordinate 179,188 of NZ_JAGETZ010000011.1, forward strand.
ATTCAAGGAAGGGAAGCTGGCTGATGTAATCGGCCAAGATGAGTAGGGCCGGGGCTTCATCATCGACGGCAAGGCAGCGAATCATGGGCTAAGGGATGTAGAGACGCATATTTGCGTCTCGTCGTTGGACGGTTGAAGTTGCGTCGGTGTCGGGTTGTTGTTCAACGACGAGACACAAATATGTGTCTCTATGCCGTTCTGGCTTAGGCTGCCAGCCGCAATGACGTCACAAAATGCTCCCCATCCAGCCCCGCGTGCAACTCATGCCGCTCCGGATACAGCAGCTCCAGACGGCGGCACAGGTTGGGCAGCCCGATGCCGGTGGTGGCATCCTTCTGGTCGTCGCTGCGCTGGTTTTGAACCCGGAAAAACAGCCCGTCGTCTTTTACATCAAGCTGAATAATAATGGGATGCGCGGGGTCATCCAGCACGCCGTGCTTGATGGCGTTTTCTACGAAGGGGATGAGGACGAGCGGGGCTATGCGGCGGCCGGCCGGGTCACCAGTCACGTTAAAATCGACGTGGAAGCTGTCGGGGAAACGGAGACGATAGAGGGCCAGGTAATTGTGCAGGTACTCGATTTCTTTTTCTAAATCAACCTGACCGTCGGGGCTTTCGTGCAGCATGTAGCGCATCAGCTCCGAGAGTTTCAGGATGGCGTTGGCCACGGGCTTCGCCACTGGGTAAGCCATGCTGAAGAGCATGTTGAGGGTGTTGTAGAGGAAGTGCGGGTTGATTTGGGTTTTGAGGAAGGCCACTTCGGCGGCGCGCTTTTCTTCACGGAGCTGGCGGTTTTCGCGCTCGCGGCGCAGGGCCGTCTGGGCGCTCCATACGGCGGCGCTGAGCACTATCATCGGGCTGCCGAAGAAGATGTTGTCGAAAATGTAGTACGTCACCGTCGTGTCGGGCGAGTAGTTGTGGAAGCCCAGCAGCGCCGGGTAAATGGCCTCCTCAATCAGCGCCCGCAGGCCGATGTAAAGCGCTAACACGCCCGCCAGCGCGCCTACCAACTGCGGCCCCCGGCCCGAGCGCAGCAGGCGCGGGTACACCACGAGGTAGCACAGGTAAAACTCAATAAACCGAATGACTAAAATGGATGCCGTGAGCCACAAGCTGATGCGTAGGTGCCCTCTGTCGTGCAGAAACACGCCCAGGAATTCGTAGCCGCCATACAGCAGCCAGCCCAGAATGTGCCAGCGGAGGGCGGATTTGGTCAGCAGATTGGCCATGATAGGGCAGGGATTAATGCAGGACCAAAACTACCGCCCCCCGCCAGCACCCGCACCTTTTTTATGCGAAAGCCCGGTTTTAGGATGCGAAACCGGAAAACGCCCAAAAGGCCCGATAACAGCAGGTTTTGGGGCGTTGGAATAATGTTTTTTACCCCGGAAATGGGCCAGCTCACCTTTGAGCCATCAAACCGCCAACGCCCTTTCCCATGAACACCTTTACCTGCTTCCGCCGCCTTTTCACCCTCGCCCTACTGGCCCTGCCAATGCTCTCGCAATGGGCCGCCGCCCAGGCCACCGCCACCGGCTCCGTGCTCGATAAAGCCGGCCAGCCACTGGGCTTCGCCACCGCCATGTTGCTGGCTCTGCCCGATTCCAGCATCGCCAATTCGCAAACCACCACCGAACTGGGCGCCTACACCTTCGGCGGCGTGAAGCCCGGCCGCTACTGCGTGAAGGCAATGATGATGAGCTACACCACCGCTCTTAGCGCCGCCTTTGTCGTGAGTAAAGATGCTATCACGGTGCCGGCTCTGCGCCTGGCGCCGGCTACCACGGCCCTGAAAGAAGTGACCGTAGTGGGCACCACGCCCATGCTGGAGCAGCACGCCGACCGCACCGTGGTGAACGTGGACCGCCTGAATACGGCCGGCGAAACCGCCCTCGACATTCTGCGCAAAGCCCCTGGCGTAACTCTTGACAAAGACGACAACATCCTGTACCGCGGCAGCGCCGGCGTCAACGTCATGATTGATGGCAAGCTCACCTACATGAGCGGCGCGGCCCTGAGTAGCTACCTCAAGTCCTTGCCCGCCTCGGCCATCAGCCAGATTGAGCTCATGCCCAACCCACCCGCCTCGATGGACGCCGCCGGCACGGCCGGGGTGCTCAACATCAAGCTGAAGCGCAGCCAGTTGCCCGGCCTGAGCGGCACCTACACCCTCGGCCTCGGCCAGGGCCGCTACGAGAAAAGCTGGGCCGGCACCAACCTGGCCTACAACGTGGGCGAGGTGCGCCTCTTCGCCCGCGTCGACGCCGGCCGCTACAACTCTTTCAACCGCCTCACCATGATTCGCACCATCGGCGATAGCCTTTTCAACCAGGAAAACGTGTGGCGCCCGCTCACCTACGCCGGTACCTACAGCACCGGCGCCGACGTGGCCCTGACCGCAAAGCAAAGCCTGGGTATCCAGCTGCGCGGTGGCTTTGACCAGACCGATGCCGTGAGCACCAGCAACTCCGTGACCACCGACCTGGACGGCAACTGCGGCGGCGGCCGCCAGATGACCAACCCCAAAAACAGCACCGGCAACAACCAGGCCCTGAACCTCTACTACAAATACGCCCTCGACAGCACCGGCCGCGAGCTGAGCGCTACCGCCGACTTCGTGCACTACGCCAACACCAACGACCAGCGCTTCAACAACGTAATCTTCGCTTCCAACTCCGAGCAGGGCCGCCCGGCCGAGCAACTGCGAAGCGCCGCGTCGGCCGAAACCACCATCCGGGCTGCCAAAATCGACTACGTGCACCCCTTCGCCGGCACCAAATGGCGGGCCGAAACCGGCGTCAAAACCAGCTGGGTGACCTCGCGCAGCGCCATCCAACTCGATAAGCTGATGGACAGCGGCTGGCAAACCGATGCCCTGCGCACCAACCAGTTTGCCTACGACGAGCACATCACCGCCGGCTATGTGAGCGTGAACACCACCCTCCACCGCTGGGAGCTGAAAGCCGGCCTGCGCGGCGAGCTCACCCAAACTACCGGCACGCCCGCCATCGGCGCGGTTATATCCCGCAACTACTTTCAGCTGTTTCCCAGCGCTTTTGCCAACTACAGAATGGATGAGAACAACCAGGTGAGCGCCTCCGTGAGCCGCCGCATCACCCGCCCCGCCTACCAAAACCTGAACCCCTTCCTCAACTATACTGACTTCTACACTGCCCAGCAGGGCAACCCCTTCCTGGCGCCCTCGCTCTCGCAGTCCTTCGTGCTGAACTACCTGCACAAAGACTTCCAAGTGCTGAGTCTGAGCTATCTGCACGAAACCAACTCGGTGAACGAAGTCATCAGCCAGAACGACGTCACCAAGGTATCGACTAGCACGCCCCAAAACCTGGCCCAGACTAGCACCATCACCCTGAGCTCGGGCGGCCACACTGACATCACCAAAGCCTGGGGCGTCGATAACCAGCTGAGCGGCAGCTACACTCAGGTAAGCACCACCATTCAGGACCAGCCCGTGCGGCTGGCCAGCTACAACTGGGAAGCCAGCTCCAACCACACCTTCATCCTGCCCCGCAACTACAAGCTAATGGTGGGCGGCGAATACAGCTCGCCCGGCGTGATGGGCCTGTTCCACACCAAGGCCAGCGGCTCGGTGAACCTGGGCTTGAAAAAGCAAGTGTGGGCCGAGCGCGCCACCTTTAGCCTGCGTGTGGCCGACGTCTTCAACACCAGCCGCTTCCGCAGCACGCTCAACTACGCCAACGTGAACCAAACCTGGAACAACCAGTGGGAAAGCCGCCGCGTCACGCTCACCTTCACCTGCAAAATCGGCAGCGGCAAAACCCAGGCCCGCCGCGCCGCCGCCAGCGCCGACGAGGAGGGCCGCGTGGGGAACTAGGAAAGCGTTGGCAATAGCCAGCAGGCCGCAAAATGAACCATCCAAGCACTACCTCGTCCGAACGGGTGGCGCAAAAACTTAAATCATCACCAGCATAACTGGCTAAAGAATGGGGAAATTTGCGGCTGCATTCACGCCTTATTTTTCCTGAACATGGCTACTAAAATCCCTCAAGCGTACCTGAGCCGCCAAGCGGAAATCACGCAGCTTTTTCAGCAGGTGATGAATGCGCACATGGACGATTTTATGGCCGGGCGGGCGCCGGAAATGGTGCACATCCGCGAGCTGGCCAGCCGCATGTGCCTGCATCCGGTGCACGTCAGCAGCGTTATCAAGCTGCATACGGGGTTTCACCCGTGCTATTTCTACGAACTGCGGATTGTGGAGGAAGCCCGAAACCTGCTGGCCGACTTCAGCCTGGCGGTGGGCGAGGTGGCCAGCCGCCTGACGTACGACACCTCCAACTTCACCAAGTTCTTCAAAACCTACGCCGGCCTCACGCCCACCGAATACCGCAAAAAGCTGAGCGGCGCACCCGCCCTCGTAGCAGCCGGAGCCGCGCCGGAGCTACCGCAGCCGTTGCGTCTCGTCGCCTAAGCAGCGACCCACACCGAGTGAGGCCGAACGATAAAATCGTTCGGCCTTTTTGCGTTGGATACCCTGCATTTGGTGGCGCATGAACACGGTTGAGGCCACTTGGGAGAATTACTTAAATCTTCACCAATAGTCCTTAAATCCTCACCAAAGCCCCGGTTACCGCTGGTCAGACCTTTGTTTCAACCATTTGAGCGAAGCAATGACAACCCCAAAAGAACCCGCCGCGCTGGTGCCGGCCCTAACGGCCGCCGAGCGCCACGCCATCACAACCTTCTACGGTGCCTGGAAGCTAAACCAGCCCGATTTAATTGACGAAGCCTGCGCGCCCGATTGGCAGGACATTCCGCTGGGACCCGGCCAAGTGGCCGGCCCGCAGGGCATGAAGGACATCATTCGCCACTTCGTGGACATTCTGCCCGATGTGGAAATCAACGTGCTCGAACTGTTCGGCACGCACGAGCGGGCCGGAGTGCGGGCCGAAATCGCCTTCACCCACAGCCACGAAGTGCTAGGCATCCCGGCCACGGGCAGAAAAGTGGCTATTCCTCTGCACGAATTCCATTATCTGAAAGCGGGCAAAATCACCCACACCTGGCACCTGGAAGATTGGTTTGGCCTGCTGACGCAAAGCGCCGCGTGGCCTATCAAATAACGCGTTTCAATTAATACATTTTAATCGAGCTATCCATGAGTAATTCCATGAAAACCGCCGTTGTAACCGGTGTCAGCAGCGGCATTGGCCGGGCTCTGGCGCAAAAGCTGCTGGCCGAAGGCTACCAGGTAATTGGTACCACGCGCACCGGCCAAGCCGAGGGGCTAAGCCATCCCAACCTGCAACTGGTGGCATTGGAGGCTACCAGCGAAGCCAGCGTGCAACAGGCCGCCGGTCAAATTGCGGCCCTCACCACCGGCATTGACTTGCTGGTGAACAACGCGGGCACGGCCCCCGATGTGTTTGCGGTAGCACCAGAACGAGCCGCCTTCACCCAAACGCTGACCACGAATGTCACTGGTCCGGTGTTCTTTACCGAGGCGCTGCTGCCTTACCTGAACAGTGGTGGGCAAGTCATCTTTGTGTCGAGCAACATGGGGCTGCCCCGCAACGCCGCCCCGAATGGCCCTGGCTACCGGCTGTCGAAGGCGTCCATCAACATGTACGCAGCCATGCTGGCGCAGCGCCTTGCCGAGCGGCAGATTCGGGTGACGCCCATGCACCCCGGCTGGGTGCAGACCCGGCTGGGCGGCAGCAAGGCCCCACTCACGCCCGAGCAAGCCGCCGAAGGCCTTTACCAAGGCATCGTGACCAATACCGAAAGCGGCCAGTTTTGGAATGCCGCCGTGGGCGTGCTAGAAGCCTTTTAGCGTAGCGTGCCAGAGCCATCAGGATGAATAAAAGGAGCCATACCATCTGCCGCCCGCGCCGGATGGTATGGCTTCTTTTGCGCTAATACTTCCTCACCAGCGGGTTATACCCCAGCAGCCGCTCATCTGCCAGCCCGGCCAGCAGCGCGTCGCACAGCGGCTGCAGCGCCATCCGGCTCTGCGCCGCCGCCCGCAGCACCCACACGTTCTCTCTAGCTTGCGCCACCGAAACCACGTATGGCTGGCTGCTGATGCGAAAATGCGGCCCCGTGCTGCCCGCCATTTTCAGCCCTTCCAACACTTGGGTCAAAAACCGGTACCGCGCATCATCGGGGCTGCCGACCAGAAAAACGGAGAAGAAGGTTTGATACTGGGCGAAGTTGGCCGGCGAGGTGGCAATATTTTCCTCGGGGCGGAAAGCAAACCTGTCCAGCACCACCAGCCGGCCTGCCACCCGCACCCGCAGCTCCGACTGCAGCGCGTGGAAGGCAAACTGCTCGCCCTGGTCCATGCGGCCGGAGTGAAACCAATCGACCAGAAACAGCAGCGATGTGGGCTGCAGGTGCCACTCCTGCACCTGTCGGTAGCGGCTTTCGGCTTGCAGTACCACCGGGTCGGGGAATATGACGGCCAAGGCGTTTTCGCTTAACTCGCCCACCGTGTGCTGCTCCGCTACGGACCCATCAATGGACCGAAAAATCTTGGTGCTGGCCTGGGTGCTGAGGATGAGCCGCCCATCGGCCTGCACCGTGATGCGCAGCCGGATAATGTCGCCCGCCACCATGCCGCCGCCGTAACTGCTCAGTACCACGTGCACGGCGCGGCCGTGCGAGGCTGGTTGCAGCAGCTTCAGCGGCTGGATGTTTTTGCAGGCCACCAGACGCGAGCGGCCGCGCACCTCGGCCACCTCCAACACGCTCCAGGCAGGTGCGGCGGGTGGCGGAGGGGCAACAGGCAGGGGAGGGGCAGCCGAATCAATGTTCATCGTACTGCGAAGTACGGGCGTGATATTCGTCAATTGTGCACGGCTGCTTGGGCAATTTCGGCTTCGGGTGTCGGGCTTATTGTTGCGGGCGCAATAGCTGGCAGCTTATCTGCGTTTTGAAATAAGCCGTCTGCCTGTATTTTAGGGCCTTGCCGTGCTATCCCTTATGCAGAATTATTACCGCTTGCTGGGCGTCGAGCCCACGGCCACCGCGCAGGAAATTGTTCAGGGCTACTTACGCCAGCGCAACCGCCTCAAGCGCCTCGCCGCCCATGACCCTGCCATGAAGTCTCGCCTGGCCGAAGTGGAGGCTGGCTACGGCATCCTGGCCCACCCGCGCCGCCGTGTAGCCTACGATGTGCTGCTGGCCGAAGAACCCGCTGCGCCGGCTTTGCCCTCGGCCCGCCGCTCTGCTGATGAGCGCATGGCCCGCTATGCCCAGTGGGCCCGCCGCCTCAACCTGGCGTTGCTGGCAGGCTGTCTGCTGCTGGTACTCGACTGGGCCCTGCCCCAGCGCCAGTATCCGCACGAAACCATCCTTAGCCGCTTTCCCGTGTCCGTGTCGGCGGCGCTTTCCGACCCGCAGCTGGCTTACCGCGTGCACACCGAGCACACCACTTTCCGGCTGCCCAGCGCCATCAGCCACCGGGCGCGGTCGGGCCAGCACCTGGTGGTGTGGCAAACGCCGCTGCTGCGCGAGGTGCAGCGCATCAGCATTTCCGATGCCGGAGCCGACCCAACGCCGTTTCAGCCCTACGGCGGCACTATTTACGGCACCTTTTTCCTGCTGCCGCTGCTGATGGGAGCCGTGGCAGCGGTGGGCGTGTGGCCCGGTCGCTCCCCCGAAACCGTAGTCAATACCGCCGCAGTAGGCAGCCTTCTGGCCATTCTGGTATTGGTGATAATGCTCTCTTTTTAAGTCGCAAGGTTGGGGTAACACGAATAATCTGCGTTGCCGCCCCAACCTTTGCGCCCGCTAGCCGATTACCAACGCACGTTTTACCACTCCAAGCCGATTTCATGGATTTTACTTCCGCCCGCCCCGAAGACCTGCTATTCGACGCTGCCCGCCGCGGCGACGTGGCCGGCCTCAAAGAGTTGCTCGCCAACGGCCTCGACATCAACTCGACCAATGCCAAGGGCTTCACTGCGCTCACCCTCACCACCTACGACGACCACCTCGACGCTGCCAATTTCCTGCTCGAAGCCGGCGCCGACCCCAATATCCAGGACGTCACCGGCAATTCGGCGCTTATGGGCGTCAGCTTCAAAGGATATCCTGAAATTGCCCGCGCCCTCATCCAGCACGGCGCCGACCTCAACCTGCAAAATGGCAACGGCGGCACTGCCCTCATGTTTGCCACCATGTTCGGCCGCAACAACCTCGTCAAGCTCCTGCTCGAAGCCGGCGCCGACCCTTCCATCCAGGACAACCGCGGCTTCAGCGCCCTGCACCTGGCCGGCCAGCAAGGCAACGAAGAGGCCTGGGCCTTGCTCGGCGGTGCTTCAGAGTAAATATTAGGGCTAAGTTTAGAGGGTTGAATGCTGCTTGCAAGAGTGTCCTTTTCAATTCAGCATTCAACCCTCGAGACTCAACCCACCATAAATGTCCGCATGCTCATGCCGCCGAAGCTTACTTCTTCAAACAGCTGCTGCATGGGCTCGTTTTTGCCAGCAAGGCCCAGGGTGTAGAGGGTGGGCAGGTAATGGTCGAGTGTAGGGACGGCCAGCGGGCCGCTGCTGCCAGCTTTGGTGTAGTCGGCCAGGGCGCGGTAGTTGCCTGAAACCAGATGACCCTTGAACCACTCGTCGAACTCCACGGCCCAGTCATAAGGAGTTGCGTCGTTGGTCATGAACCTGGGCATGCTCTGGCGTAGGTTGTGCACCACGTTGCCGCTACCTACAATGAGCACACCCCGCTCCCGCAGAAACTGCAGTTGCTTCGCGAAGTCGAAGTGCCAGTCCAACGACTTGGTGGCGTCTATGCTAAGCTGAAACACCGGTACATCGGCGGCCGGGAAGAGGTGGTGCAGCACCGTCCAGGTGCCGTGGTCGAGGCCCCATTCATCGGTGCCGTGCACATCGGGCACCTGCGCAATGAGGTCGCGCACCAAAGCCGGCGCCCCGGGTGCCGGGTACTGTATATCGAACAGCGCCTGCGGAAAGCCCCCAAAGTCGTGAATCGTTTTGGGCCGCTCGTTCTGCGTGGCAAAGGTGCCCCGCGTAAGCCAGTGCGCCGATACCACCAGAATGGCCTGGGGCGGCCGGTTGCGGCGCAGGTCTTCGCCCACCCGCCGCAGCTGGCGCGTGAAGGCATTGTCTTCAAGGGCATTCATCGGCGAGCCGTGGCCTACGAAGAGCACGGGCATGGGCGCCGTTTTGGCAAACGTGGAAGCAGTGGCGTGGAGCGAGGCAAGGTTCATGGCAGCAGGAGCAAGAGACAGCACGCCCAGGGTTTTCAGCAAATGGCGGCGTTCCATGAGAGTTGATAGGAAAGAGTTACACTGCAAATTTCCGCTTCCCGCCGCCGCTGTGCCTTGAGGTATGGTAAGAAATGAAGTAGTGCGAACCGAAGACGGCGGAGCCAACTTTGCAATTCGCTTCCCCGCACCGTTCCCGCAATCACAAGATGGCCTGTGGATGGAAACTGCAAAGCTCACGCTACTGTGAAAACCGACCCCTACACCGCCTTACGCACCTATTTTGAACAGCGCACGGCGCTCAGCGAAGCTGAATTTGGAGTGTTGCGCGAGTTGTTTCGTCCGCGCACGCTGCGGCGGCACGAGGTGCTGCACACCGCCGGTGAGGTAGCCCGTCACGGCGCTTTCGTGGCGCAGGGTTGCCTGCGGGCATTCGTAGTTGATGCGCAGGGCAAAGAGCACATCCTGCAATTTGCCCCCGAACAGTGGTGGATTGCCGACCAGCACAGCCTGAGCCACCACGCGCCCGCACTCTTCGCCATTGATGCGGTGGAGGATTCGGAAGTGCTGCTCTACGATGAACTGTTCTACCATCACCCCAATCTGCCGGCGGTGCGCGACTCCGAAATGTCCCTCACCATGCTCACCAACCGCATCTATGCCATGCAGCAGCGGCTGGTGCTCCTGCTCAGTGCTCCGGCCAAGGTGCGCTACCTCGATTTTATCCATACGTACCCCACGCTGGCCCAACGCCTGCCGCTACGCCTCATTGCCGCCTATCTGGGCATCACGCCCGAGTCGTTGAGCCGCGTGCGGCACGAACTCGCCCACGAGCGGCCCTAAAGCCCGAGTACCCCGGATTTCCAATTCGACCCACGCAGGAATTACCTGCTCAATTCGGCCCGAATTGAAAATCCGGGGTACTCGGGTAATCTGGCGCTATCCAATGCTGCGAATCACGCCGCCATCTACGCGGACGGAGGCACCGTTGGTAGCTGCCGCCAGCGGGCTGGCCAGGTAGGCCACCATGTTGGCAATCTCATCGGTGGTGATGAAGCGCTGGAGTAGCGACGACGGCCGGTCGTTCTGGAAAAAATCGTGCTCTGCTTCTTCTTTCGATTTACCCTGACCTGCCATTTGTTTGATGAATTCGTCCACGCCTTCTGAGGCGGTGGGACCGGGCAGTACCGAGTTTACAGTCACGCCGGTGCCCTTCGTGAGCTCGGCTAGGCCCCGCGCCACGCCCAGTTGAGCTGTTTTGGTAGTGCCGTAGTGTATCATCTCCTGCGGAATCTGGAGGCCCGACTCGCTGCTGATAAAGAGGATGCGGCCCCAGTCCTTGGCCAGCATCAGCGGGAAGTACTGGCGCGAGAGGCGCACGCCACTTAGCACGTTCACCTCAAAAAAGCGCGTCCAGTCCTCATCGGAAATATCGACGAAGGGTTTGGGCTCAAAAATGCCCACGTTGTTGACCAGGATATCTACTGTTGGTACTTCGCGCAGCAGATGCGCCACCTCGTCGGCCTTGCCAAAATCGACGGCCACACCGCGCACCTTGGCGGCGGGCGTTTCGGCCCGAATCGTGGCCGTTGCTTCCGCAATGCGGGCCTCGGTACGGCCGGTGATAATGACTTCGGCCCCTTCGGCCACCAGGCGGCGGGCAATGGCCAAGCCGATGCCCGCCGTGGAACCCGTTACCAGGGCGAGCTTATTGTTGAGTTGTAAATCCATGGGAGGATGTGCGGTAAAGCAAGTGGAATGATGTGCTAAACCAATTACCACTGGTTTTGTCTGTTCCGGACTACATAAAGCAGATGAGCTACTGGCTCGACACCTGCGGCCAGCCGCTTGCCTAATCGTGAAAATCAGGCTTGTGGCCGAGATGGAAGTGTGTAATTACTCACATTTGAAAAGTGCATTTGCCGTGTGTTTCAGTGGGTGAGTGAGAATAATATCGATTAGTAAACAATAGGAGTATGCATAGTTGATGAAATTGCTTTTATTTGCAGGTAATATTCTGATAAATAACATAGCAATGGCTTTTTAAGCACTGCTCACATATTTCAAAAATCATTATTTATTGAATTTTGCCATGTTCGTCTTTTTTATAAGTATCAAAGTAAGTTTATATACAGGCTGATTTAAAGCCAAGTTTTGCGTTTGTTTTTGCAATCGTTTGCTGAGTTCAACTGCCCAGCTATTACCGGACCAGTAAATCCGTTTTCCCCTCGTTCATCCCCTCATTCCATCCCTAAACCCACCATTCTATGCTATTTTCCTCTACGCTCTTGCTCGTTGCCCATGTGCTAGCCGGAGGGCCTCACGTTGTTTCTGCGCCAGTTGCTCGGCCGGCTAGCCTTGCGGTAGCACCCGTTGTGGCTGGCCGGGTTATCAATGAGCAGGGCCAGCCACTACCCGGAGTGGTAGTAGCGGTGCAAGGCTCGGCTCAGCTCACAAGCACCAACTCCGATGGCGATTTCCTGCTGACGCTCAACACCCCGAAAACGGTGCTGGTGTTTAAGTGCCAGGGCTACCGCGAGCAGTCATTGCCCGTATCCGTGGGCAATGCCCTGACGGTGAAAATGTACTCCCTCAAAACAGCCGCCCCTTCCACCTTGGGTGCTAATGCGGCCGAAGCGGCTGCAGTCGCGGAAGGAGCCGCCAGCAAGCCCCAAGTGCTCAACTTTTCTGAGGTCCTGCCCACCTTTCCGGGCGGCGACGTGGCCTACCGGGCCTACATGCGCCAGAATGCTCACTTCCCGGAGGAGGCCCAAACCAAACGTGCCTCGGGAACGGTGTATGTGGGGTTTGTGGTTGATGAGCAAGGCCGCATTGTAGACGCCGAAGTAGTGCGCGGTGTTGGTTTTGGCTTCGACCAGGAAGCGCTGCGCCTCATTCGCCTCATGCCTTGGTGGAACCCCGGCACGGTAGGCGGCAAGCCCGTACGGGTGACGCGCACCCTGGGCGTACCTTTCGTGTTCCGGGAAAAGGAATAAGACACAATTAACATGTCTAAAACGGGCCCCGCTAAAGCTGCCGGACCATCCGGCGGCCCTAGCGGGGCCCGTTGGTTATTCAGAATTAACAGTAATAGCGATAAATTTCGGTCAGACGGCACAAGCACGCTCGATGAACCAACGGCAGCTGGTTGGAGGGCTGCGCTGTAGGACCGGAACTTGCTATGCTTCCCGCAGCCAGCTGTCGGCAGCGGTTTCGTCGTCGAAATAGCGGTAGCGCAAGGTTGTCTTCTGACCGCTGCCCACGGCGTGAGCGGCTAGCCGGCTCAGCGGCATTTCGGCCTGCACAATGGCGCAGCGGCCATAGCCCACCGTGGCCACTGCCCGCGGAATCCACTCCTGGGTGAGCCAGGTTTGCACCTCCGCCGACATGGGTGGGCGCCGGTTGTGCACCGTCATCAGGGTAGGAGAGCGGTGGTGAATCATGGCCCGCAGCACATGCTCATAAATGGCGCGTAGCTCGGGCGCCGTTGCGGGCGCGGCCTGCCAGTCGAGGCGGATGTAGCCGGCTGGTGCGTAGGAGATAACCGCCGCGGCGTTGCTGAAATAATGCTGTAGCGAAGACACAATGTAAAAGTATAAGCCGGTGAAGTTGCCGGTGCATCAGGCCAGCCACACGGCGGCCAGGGCCAGCAGCGCCGGCACCGTTTGGACGAAGAGAATGCGCGGGCCCGCCGTGGCGGCTCCGTATAGCCCCGCCACGGCCACGCAGCCCAGGAAAAAGCTGGCCACATTGCGCGACCAGGCCGGGTCCGTAATCAGCAGGGCCCAGATGAGACCAGCGGCCAGAAAGCCATTGTACAGCCCTTGGTTGGCAGCCAGCACTTTGGTGGGCTCAAACAAATCGGCCCGCAGCGAGCGGAAGGTTTTGGGGCCCCGGGTGGTCCAGGCGAACATCTCCAGCCACACAATGTATAGGTGAATGAGGACAACGAAGCCGATGAGCAGTTTGGCGAGCAGGGGCATGGCGGGTGGTTAAGAGGTGAAAACAGCGTCGGAGGTAGCCAGGCGGGCGGCTACAAAATCGTAGAGGCGGGAGGCCAGCTGGTGGTTGATTTCGTGGAAGTGCGCGTGCTCGTAGCTGGGCAGGTAGGCCGAGCTGAATACTTCCTCCTGCCAGTTTGCCTCGGGCCCGGCGGTGCTGCGCTGGCTGAACAGCGTGTGCCGCACCGTGAAGTGGTCGGGGTAGAAGTGGAAGGCTACGGTCACGCCCACATCGAAGCCGTTGTGGCGCTGCCGGAAATGCAGCCACTTTTTGGCAAAGCGCACCGTTTCGATTTCGGCCCGCGTGCCCACTACGGCCGCCATCAGCAGTGCCTCGAAGGCATACCAGTCGCCTTCTTCCTCCAGCACCAGCGGCGGTGCGCCCGCCGCGGCCACGCCGCCGCTGTAGCCCCGGCTCATAAATAGCTCGTCGAAGCCCTGGGTTTGCAGCTGCGCATTGGTGAGCCAGGGCCGGAGCAGCACATCGTACACCGTGGCCTGCAGTTCCTGATTCCAGAGCGTGGCCACAGCATCTTCCCGGGTCAGCACCTGCTGCTTGAGCAGTGCCAGCTTCGTTTGTAAATCGTCGGGGTCGTAGCCGGGCTCGCCCTTGGCGGCGCGCAGCTGCTGTCGCAGCGTGGTGGCCACGGCCTCGGCCACGAAGCGTTGCAAGGCTTCCGGCTCGCCTACATCGGCCGCGGCGAGGGCGGCTTGGTAACGCTCCCAATCGGTGGGCTTGATGAGAGCGGCCGGGTAGCCGTGGCGCCGGAGCACCAGCCCAAGCAGCAGGCGTGCCAGCCGGCCGTTGCCCACTTCAAAAGGACTGATGCGCAAAAACCGGTGGTGGAAGGTGGCCGCTACCGCTACCGGGTGCTGGGTGGTGGCCCGTTGGTACCAGGCCAGCAGGTCGGCCAGGCGGGCCGGTACATCATCGGGGCGGGCGCAGTAGCGCACGGTGCCGGCGGCCGTCAGCACATCATTGGGCTGGGTTTTGTAGGCGCTGCGGGTGCTGGCGGGCAGGCCCAGCAGCAGCGCATGCAATTCGCCGATGACCTCCTCCGTGAGGGCCTGCGCACTGCGCGCCACTGTTTCGAGGTGCTGCACGGCGGCGTGATGCTGCCGCAGCGCCAGCTGCTCGTGCCAGGGCTTGCCGGCGGCCGTGAGGCCGTGCCGCAGCAGGGCATCGGTCTCTGGCAGGGTGAGGGTGTGGCCCACGGAGCCCGCGTGGAAGGTCCAGGCTACCTGCGCTTGCTGGGCCTGCTCAGCGGTCAAAGGGCCCGAAGCATCGAGGGTGGCTTTGAGACGAGTGATGGCGGCGAAATCGGGCATGAGTGGGAACGGCTGGACTACAAAAGTGCGGATAAAAAAGCCGCCGGGGCATCCCTACACCAGAAGTATATTTGAAAGCAAAAGCCTTTTCACCAATTCACCGTTTTCCTCAGCAATATGCTTGTTTCTACTCCTGCTCATTGGGCTAGCTGGCCTCGTCTTGTGGTGCTTTGGGTGGCCTGTTTCATGCTGGCTACCCCTATGGTCCGGGCCCAAACGGCCCCCACCTGGGCCAGTGTGCGGCGCCTGCCTGCGGCTACCAGCGTTGGCCAGAGCCGCGCCGAAAGCATTGCCCTTGCCACCGACGGCAGCCAGTACGTGGTTGGCCGTTTCACGGGCACCCTGGTGCTGGGCAACATCACGCTGACAGAGGGTGCCGGCAGCGGGCACCTGTATCTGGCCAAGTACAGTGCCGCGGGCGTGGCGCTGTGGGCCACCAAGCTCGATGCCAACGGCTCCTCGGTGCATGCCAAGGTGGCTGTTGATGCCGCTGGCAACGCCTACTTAGCCGGCGATTTTGATACGTTTCTCACCCTGGGTAGCACCACCCTCACCGCCACTACCGTTGCCGGCACCCCCAACGACGCGTTTTTGGTGAAGTACGACAGCCAGGGCGTGCAGCAATGGGTGCGGCAGGCCGTGGCGGGCGGTGCGGGCAACACGGGCTCTGCTTTCCTCTACGGGGTGGCCACCGATGCCAGCGGCAACGTCACCATTGCCGGCGACTTCCTCAACTCCGTTTCGTTTGGCGGCACGCCCTTCACGGGCGCTGGCGTCTACCTCTACCGCTTTTCGCCTACCGGTACCCTGCTGCTGAGCAAGCAGGTGAGCGACGATGGCTTTGCCGATGACCTGGTGCTCGACGCGGCCGGCAATGCCTACATCACCGGCGGCTTTTACAATAACACCACGTTTGGCACCACCACGCTGCCCAACGCCGGCAATGCCGACCTGTTCCTGTGCAAGCTCAACGCCGCCGGCACCCTGCAGTGGGTGCAAACCGCTGGTGGCCCCGACGAAGACGCCGGTACTGCCCTGGCCCTCGATGCGGCCGGGAATGCCGTGGTCTGTGGCTACTATGGCAACGCCAAGTACCTGGTGCGCGTCACGAACCAGGGCGCTTTGGGCTGGACGCGCGTGCTTGCTTCCGGCTCATTGGGGTATTCGCCATTCAATGCCGTGGTCTACGACGGGCGCGGCGGCTTCTTTGTGGCGGGGCGCTTTTCTGGCTCGCTCATCCTGGGCAACACCACCCTCACCGCCACCGGCCTCAGCGCCTGCGTGGCGCGCTACGACGGCCAGGGCACGGCCGTGTGGGCCAGCCAGGCCGTGAGTACGGGCACCCCCGCCGGCTCCGGTGCCGACGGCCTGGCCACCGATGCCGCCGGTACCATCTACCTCGCGGGCTATGCCCTCAGCAGCACGCAGTTTGGCAGCTTGCCCGTGAGCACCGGCGGCTCCGATGCCCTCGTGGCCACCCTCACGGCGGGCAGCGTGCTGGCTACTCATGCGGCTAGCCCCGCCCTCGCCCTGGCTGCCTATCCCAACCCGGCCAGCGGCCGTGTCACCCTCACGCTGCCCGTGGGCGGCGGGCAGCTGGAGCTGCTCGATGCCCTGGGCCGCCGGGTGCGCCAGCTGGCCCTGCCCGCCACGGCCGGGCCTTGCGCCGTGCCCCTGGCCGGGCTGGCACCCGGCCTCTACCAGCTGCGCGCCACCCTGGGCAATGGCCAGCCGGCCCAGGCCACGCTGCAAGTGCAGTAGCCTTGCCAAACCGACATAAAAAGCGCCCAGGGAGTGCTATGATTCGCTACGTTTATGAGCAATGGACTGTCGTAGCCCAGCACATTGCTTGCATCGAGCGAAAGAAGTTGTGGTGCGTTAGGCAGGATTATTGCGAGGAGCGCCAGCGGTTCCTTCTTTTCCCTCTTAACGCTTATGGGTCTTTCTACATTCGTTCGCCAGCTGCTTGGGCTGGCACTAATAGCAATGCTGCTGGCCGCCCACGGCCACGCCCAAACGGCCCCCGCCTGGGCCGGGGTGGTTTCTGCCCGGTCCGTGAGCATCAGAAGGCCGGCAATCAACGGCAGCATCGGCCAAAGCATTGGCGTCGATGCGGCCGGCAACCGCTACGTAGCCGGTGCTTTTTACGGCACCATTCAGTTGGATACCGTCACCATCACGGCCGGAACCGGCGACACGCACGCCTACTTGGCCAAATACAACCCCAGCGGCGCGGTGCTGTGGGCCCGCACGCTGGAAACCGGCCTCAACGCAACGGCTTCCGAGATAGCCGTCGATGCCGCTGGCAATGTCTACTGGGCGGGTTCCTACCGAACGTACCTCACCGCCGGCAGTGTGGCTTTTTCGGGCGATTACGGGGCCTTTCTCCTCAAATACAACGCCCAGGGCGTGCAACAATGGGCCTTGGATGGCGGCCTCTATACCGAAGCTGGCGGCATTGCATCCGACGCCACCGGCAATATCACCATTGCTGGGCGCTTCAGAAATACCGTGGCCTTTGGGGGGAGTTCCCTCACCGGCGGCGGGCAATATTGCTACCGTTTGTCGCCCGCCGGAGTGGTGCAGCAAGCCATCCGGACCAGTGCCGACCCCCTGAGCTTGGTTGCTTCGACCACCCTGTGCATCGACGCGGCTGGCAATGCCTACATAGGCGGCGGCCTGATAGGCAGTGCCACCTATGGCACCACCACCCTGAGCAGCCCCACCAACTACGAGATGTTTCTCTACAAGCTCACGCCCGCTGGCACCGTGGCTTGGGCCACCCTCATTCCCGGCGGCATTTACACCGACTGGGTTCAGGGGCTGGCTACCGATGCCGGTGGCAACGTCCTGGTCAGTGGTTGCACCGACCTACACTCTGCCCCCGGCAGCTTGTTTTCTTCGGGTATGTACGTGGGCCTGTTCAGCCCCCAGGGCACTCCACGCTGGCAACATACTTACCCCGCCAGCCTCGATGGCGTTCCCGTCGATACTGACGTGGCCTCCGACGGCCGGGGCGGCTACTGGCTCTCGGGTACCTTTTACCTGTCCACCGTGGTCATTGGCGCTACCACGCTCCGTGGGGCGCCATGTGCCCTGGTGGTGCGCTACGATGGCCAAGGCACACCTGTGTGGGTTAGCCAGGGCGTCATCGTCCGGCCCTCCTCTACAGGGCTCAACACCTTCAGCTCCAGTGCTCCTTCCATCGTCGCCGATGCCAATGGTAATATGTCCCTGACCGGTGGGGTGGCCGGGCAGAACGCTTTCGGCTCGTTCATCACTACCAGCAACGGCGACAACGTCGACTCCTATCTGGCCACTATTGCGGCAGGCAGCATCCTCACCGCCAGCCGTCCTGCTGCCGCGGGCCTCGCCCTGGCCGCCTACCCCAACCCCGCCAGCGGCCGTGTCACGCTCACGCTGCCCGTGGGCGGCGGGCAGTTGGAGCTGCTCGATGCCTTGGGCCGCCGGGTGCGCCAGCTGGCCCTGCCCGCCACGGCCGGGCCTTGCGCCGTGCCCCTGGCCGGGCTGGCGCCCGGCCTCTACCAGCTGCGCGCCACCTTGGGCAATGGCCAGCCGGCCCAGGCCACGCTGCAAGTAGAATAAACTGGCCCAGCAGTCGTAACGGATGCTATATTTAGGCTTTTACATGCATTTCTTGCCATGTCCAAGGCATTTTTGATAGCGGCAATGCTACTTGCCGGGGCTACTGCCCAAGCCCAGACGGCTCCTTCGGCTCCGGCCAAACCGGCTGCTGCCGAAACGCCCGAGCAGCTGGTGCAGCGGCAGGTGGATGCCTACAACGCCGGCAGCGCCGCCCGTTTTGTGGCCACCTACGCCGAAAACGCGGAACTGCTGGATTTCCCCAGCAAGCCCCAGCTCACCGGCCGGACCAAACTAACGGAGTTCTACAACAAGTTCTTCACCTGGGCCCCGCATGTCCACTGCGATGTTGTGAGCCGGACGGTGCTGGGCAATAAAATCATCGACCATGAGCGCGTGACGGGCCTGCCTAACGGCAAAACCGTGGACGCTGTGGCCATCTACGAAGTCGAAAATGGGCTGATTCGCCGGGTGACGTTCATTGAGTAGCCCGTTGCCGGGAGGCGCGCCAGGTAACGATAACACAACAGCGGCCCGGAAGTGATTCCGGGCCGCTGTTCGTATGGAGGATGGCAGGGATTAGCCCAGCACCGTGATTTCGACGTGCACCGCTGCGGGGCTGCCGTTTTGCACCAGCACGTACTGGCCGGATGCGCCCAGGGCGGCGGCCGTCACGTCCAGCTCGCTAACCTCCTGGGTGAGCGTTACAAAGGTGAATATCTTGCTGCCGGGAGCCACCGCCCGGCCCACCACGGCCTCCTGGTGCGGCGCGGGCACGGCCAGGCGCAGGTGCAGCTTGGTAGTGGCCAGCAGCGGCGTGCTGAGAAGCACGCTGCCGGTGTCTTCGGGGGCTACGGTCAGCTCGTGGGTTTCGTGGGCGGCCGGGGCGGGGCCGCTCAGGCGGAAGAGCTTGAGGGTGGCGGCATCGGCGGCAAAGAGCACCTTGGCCGCCGCGCTCACCTCCTGCCCGTAGCCGTAAGCCAGGTTTTGCACGGTCACGTAGTGGTCGCGGCCTTCGGTGTTGGTGCCTTTGGTCACTTCCTGGGTGGTGTTGGTGTCGGCCAGCTCGGTCACGAGGGTGCCCAGCGCAGCCAGCTGCGCGGCGGTGTAGCCTTTGGCAGCCAGCGCGGCGTGGTCGCGAGTGGCCGAGGTGAAGGCCGTTTGCAGCAGGCTGCGCATCTGGTCGTGCTGCTTGCGGGCGGCTTCGTAGCTGCTGCGGCCGTAGGTGGCCATGCGGCCGGCGTTGTGCGGAAACGCCCGGCCCACGTAGTAAAACAAGGTTTGCACGCCAGCCCGGGCGCGGTCCATCACGTCTGTTACTTCGGCGGTGTCTTCCATCAGCTCGCCGGTGCGCACGGTGTGGTCGGGCTCGGCATCGGCCGCGTCGATGGCCGCCAGCCAATCGGTGCCAAACGCCGCATCAAACTCGGGGTTGAAAGCCTGAAACGCGGCCGCGTGGCTGGCGTAGTGTTCGTGCATGGTGCGCATGTCCTGGCGCATGGTAGCGTCGGCAATGGTGTAGTGCCGCTTAATCGGGGTAGCAGTCTGCATGTTGTTGAAAATGAAAGGTGAACGATAGGCGTACAATGTACTGCTATAGTCAGCTATTTCCGACTTCCATCTGCTGGTTTCCGCCTCCCAGTTGCCAATTTCCGCCGGCGGAAACGCCCAACTGGGAGGCGGAAACCCACAGCTACGGTTCGGAAACCCGCAACTGCCATCCGAAACCTCCCATCTCCCGCCCGGAAACCGCTGCCTAAGGTTCGGAAAGCCATAGCCGCGCAGCGGAAAGCCCCGGCTAGTTGCCGGGGCACGCAAAAGGCCCGCCGGGTGGGGCGGGCCTGGGGTTAGGCGGGGGGCGTATCGGCCTCGGCTACTTTGGCGGCAATGAAGTCGTAGACTTTGTTGGCGAGCTGGTAGTTGAGGTCGTGGATGCGGGCGTGGTCGTATTCGCTTTTGTAAAGCGAAGAGAATATGGGTTCCTCATTATCACTCGTGGAGAGAGGTAGTGTACCTATTAATAAAGAGACAATGAATCCAGTTTTATTAAAGGCAAATGATAGGCGTACTATTAAACTAAAAGTATTGTTAAGTTGCCGAAACTCTTTTAGAGAAAACCAGATGTATGCACTTTTAAGAAGCACTTCATTATCAAATGCTAGTTGAGGACTAACACCATGAATACCTTCTGGTATACCTTCAGCATGAACGCCAACAGCAGATTCATTATGTAAAAAGAAGGCATAGAATCGCTCCATCTGCTGTGTAAAGTCAAACTGCCAAAAGCTAAATACTAGATTGTAAAATTCTGATTGGGTTTCCTTAGACCAGATATTTGTAATGGCGTCCTCGCGGCTCAGCACCTGCTTCTTCAGCAGTGCGAGCTTCTTATCCAAATCATCCGGCTCATCAATGGATTCACCTTTCGCGGCGCGAATCATTAGCTGCAAGCCAGCTTCCACGTTTTCGATGATGAAACGGAGGAAGGGTTCGGGGTCGCCGGCATCGGCGGCGGAGAGGGCGGCGAGGTAGCGGTTGCGGTCAGTGGCTTTGATGACGGTCATGGGGTAGCCGTGGCGCAGCAGAATCAGGTTCATCAGCAGGCGCGACATGCGGCCGTTGCCGTCGTCGAAGGGGTGGATGCGGACGAAGCGGTAGTGAAACTCGGCGGCCAGGGCTACGGGGTGCATCGTGGGAGCGGTTTCTTCCTGGCGGTACCAGTCCACGAGGTCGCGCATTTGGGCCGGGGTGTCTTCGGGGCTAGCGAAGTAGAACATCTCGCCGGTGGCCGTGAGCACGTTGTTGGGCTGCTGCTTGTACTGGCCGGGCACAATCATCTTGCGGGTGGGCTGGCCGGTGGCGGTTTGGGCGGAGGTGTAGTAGGCCTCGCCCAGCAGCACCTCGTGCATGCCCCGGATGAACTGCTCGGTGAGGGGCCGCTCGTCGCGCACGAAATCCTCCAGCCACAGCACCGCCTCGTTGTGCCCCTTGATGTCGAGGTGGTCGCGCATGGGCTTGCCGGCCGCCGTGAGGCCGTGCAGCAGCAGCGAGCGGGTTTCGCCCAGCGTGAGGGAGTTGCCCTCAATGGCGTTGGAGTTGTAGTTCCATTCGAGCCGAAACTTTTGCAGCACCCGTTGCTCCTGTTCGGGCGCGAGGGGGCGCAGGCCGTCGAGGTCGGCTTTGAGGCGGTTGATTTCGGTGAAGAGGGGCATGGCGTAGGCGGACGGTGAAGGGTACAAAAATGGGTATAAATAATGGCAGGCCGTTAGGTAGAACACGCGCTAGAAGGGCTGGTACGGGGCAGTATGCCTTGCCGAGCAGGTTCATTTGCTGACTACTAATCGGTCGTGCCTGTTGCGCCCGTCTTCATCGAGTAGGCAGGTGCTGAAGTATTAGCTGTAAGCATGCGGATAAGTTATTTTTCCAAGACAACGTTACCGGAAACGTTGTCTTGGAAATCGAGGCATAAGATTATGGCATTTGCTTGACTGTGAAGGGTGGCGGCCTGTACCATTGCGTACTGTCTGCGGCGTGAGCAGGGAAATAGGGGAGGCCGTAGGTCGGTAGAGAAATTGCATTTTAAAGCGCCGTGGCACTGGCGTGTTTGGTCCGCTTTGTTGCCTTGTTGTTGCGTTCGTTTTACTGCTATCCAAGCAGCGGCTGGGCCCTGCGTGCCCAAGCGCTGGCCCGGCCAAGTTTCCGTCCTTCTGTCTTTCCATTCCCACCCAACTCATCATTGCCTGATGAAAAAGTTTACGCTCCTGGCCATTGGCCTGGCGTGTGGCCTGGCGGCCTCCGCCCAAACGCTCACCCCCCAGCAAGTCCTGGTCGATTTGTCGCCGTGGAAGCTCACGCTGCCCGTCGACGACACCGGCGGTACCGCTGGCAAGGCCGCCAGCGTCTCGTCGGCAAAGCTGGTGGCGGGCTACTCTAACCCCAGCTACTTCCACACCATTGCGCTGGGCAGCACCAACCACGTCGAGTTCTGGTGCCCCAGCAACGGGGCCACCACCTCGCCCGGCACCGGTTCCGACCACCCACGCACCGAGCTGCTGGAAGCCAACGGCTGGCGCATCAGCCGGGGCGGCACCCTGTTTGCCCGCGCCCAGGTGCTGCAATACCCGCCGAGCACCGGCGACATCATCATCGGGCAAATCCACGGCGGGGCCGTGACCGAAAACGGTGTGACCACTAGCTACGCCAGCGCCCCGTTTGTGATGCTGCACGTCCGGAACGGGCAAATGTTTATCGTGGTGAAAGGCACGACCAGCGGCAACACCGGCACCGTGCAAAAAACACTGTTCACCAACGTGGCCCTCAATCAGAAAATCGTGTACAAGCTGCGCACCGACGGCACCCGCATCTACGTGGCAGCCAGCTGCGCCAACGCCACCCCCGACCCCTCGCTCACGCCCACGGCCAGCGGCACCGTGAGCTGGTCGGTGCTGGTGCCCACACCGTGGCAGGGGCTGCCCGTGCGCTTTGCCGCCGGGGCCTACGTGCAAGACGTGAGCTCCAGCAGCACCGACGGCGGCCGCATGGCCTTCTCGGAGCTGACCCTCACCAACTCCGCTGCCGGCCGCTCGGCGCTACTCGCCGCCGCCCCAGCCAGCACGCTCACCCCCGATTTCCAGCTGTATCCCACCACCGTCAGCACCCAGCTGGCCGTGGCCGGCCCCACCGGCAGCTCCCTCACCATTGCCGATGCCCTGGGCCGCGTGGCCCTGCGCCACACCCTGGCCCAAGCCGAAACCACCGTGCCCGTGGCCTCGCTGCCGGCCGGCATCTACTACGCCACCCTGCTCACGCCCACCGGCCGCCAGGTGCAGCGCTTTGTGAAGGAGTAAGGACCCTATAGGTACTACGAAAAAAGCCCGGCCATTTGGCCGGGCTTTTTGGGGTTGGGGTGTAGCGGAGGGGGAATGAAAATGCTAGTAGGAAAGGAGCGATTTACTGCCGACAACACTGGCTAGTTAGCAGGAAGCTCTATCCACCGGTGTTCAAGGAATAGGCTGATACCTATCGTCACGAGGCAATAGCTGAATAACATCAGCAAATACTCGGGCTGCATTACCACAACAAAGCCTACGACCGGCAGCAACACGCCGGGGGCCAGCACGCAGCAGAGGATATCGTAACCGATGGCCCGCCACCGCAGCAATCGATAGTAGTTTTTGGCGCTTGGTGCCGTTGTTAGTTCTACTTTACAAAGCCGGCCTACACGTGCCAGCGTCGCACAGATGAGTACCAGGTAGCCCCAGTCCTCTTCGGCCCACATCTTGTATTCCAGCAGATAGAAATACCGAAAGCCTTGGTAGAGCAGAAAAAATACCAGCAGCGGGAGCACCGTAACGAGTAAGCTTCTGGAAGTGTAGTTTCTCATGGACCTGCTGGCTTAAAGTAGCTTCAGTTTGGTAGCCGCCATTCACTACTCCCCCAGCTTCCCCAGAATCTCCAGCGCGGCGGTGGCGATGACCGTGCCGGGGCCGTACACGCCGGCCACGCCGGCATCGTAGAGGAACTGGTAGTCCTGGGCCGGAATCACGCCGCCGGCAATCACCAGAATGTCTTCGCGGCCGAGCTGCTGTAGCTCCTGCAGCAGCTGGGGGAGCAGGGTTTTGTGGCCGGCGGCGAGGCTGCTCACGCCCACCACGTGCACGTCGTTGTCGGCGGCCTGGCGTGCCACTTCGGCGGGCGTTTGGAAGAGGGGGGCCAGGTCCACGTCGAAGCCCACATCGGCGAAGCTGGTGGCAATGATTTTGGCGCCGCGGTCGTGGCCGTCCTGGCCCATTTTGGCCACCAGCATGCGGGGGCGGCGGCCCTCCTGAGTGGCAAAGGCATCAGCTGCCGCCCGGGCTTGCTCGAAGGCTTCGTTGTGCGACATTTCCTGGGAATACACGCCCGCTACGGTGCGCGTGGTGGCCTGGTGCCGGCCAAACTGGGCTTCGAGGGCATCGGAGATTTCGCCGAGGGTGGCACGGGCACGGGCGGCCGACACGGCCAGGGCGAGGAGGTTGTGGGCTTCTTTGTTGGCGTCGGCGGCCAGGTCGTTCAGGCGCACGCCAGCGGCTTCGGTGAGGGCGGCCAGGGCCACCTTCACGGCGATGGGGTCGCGGTCGGCGCGCACTTGCTTGAGGCGGGCAATCTGGCTGGTGCGCACGGCGTCGTTGTCGATGTCGAGCACCTCGACGTCGGTTTTCTCCGTGGTCTGGTACTTGTTCACGCCCACGATGATTTCCTTGCCCGAGTCGATGCGCGCCTGCTTGCGGGCAGCGGCTTCCTCGATGCGTAGCTTGGGCAGGCCGGTTTCGATGGCCTTGGCCATGCCGCCGAGGGCTTCAACTTCCTGAATGAGCGCCCAGGCCTTATCGGCCAGCTCGTGGGTGAGGGTCTCGACGTAGTAGGAGCCGCCCCAGGGGTCCACTACCTTGGTGATGTCGGTTTCGTGCTGCAGGTAGAGCTGGGTGTTGCGGGCAATGCGGGCCGAGAAGTCGGTGGGCAGGGCAATGGCCTCGTCGAGGGCATTGGTGTGCAGGCTTTGGGTGCCGCCGAGGGCTGCAGCCAGCGCCTCGATGGCCGTGCGGGCCACGTTGTTGTAGGGGTCCTGCTCGGTGAGGGAGTAGCCCGAGGTCTGGCAGTGGGTGCGCAGGGCCAGGCTCTTGGGGTTGGTGGGGTTGAACTGCTGGAGGAGCTTGGCCCAGAGCAGGCGGCCGGCCCGCAGCTTGGCAATCTCCATGAAGTGGTTCATGCCAATGGCCCAGAAGAAGCTCAGGCGCGGAGCAAACTCGTCAATCTTCATCCCGGCGGCCAGGCCGGCGCGCACGTATTCCAGGCCGTCGGCCAGGGTGTAGGCCAGCTCCAAATCGGCGGTGGCACCAGCCTCCTGCATGTGGTAGCCCGAGATGCTGATGCTGTTGAACTTGGGCATGTGCGCCGCCGTGTAGCTGAAAATATCGGCGATGATGCGCATGCTTGGCGCGGGCGGGTAGATATAGGTGTTGCGCACCATGAATTCCTTCAGAATGTCGTTCTGAATGGTGCCGGACAGCTTTTCGGGCGTCACGCCCTGCTCCTCAGCCGCCACAATGTAGAAGGCCAGCACCGGCAGCACCGCCCCGTTCATGGTCATCGACACCGACATCTGGTCGAGCGGAATCTGGTCGAAGAGGATTTTCATGTCCTCCACCGAGTCGATGGCCACGCCGGCCTTGCCCACGTCGCCCTGCACCCGGGGGTGGTCGGAGTCGTAGCCCCGGTGGGTGGCCAGGTCGAAGGCCACGCTCAGCCCTTTTTGCCCACCGGCCAGGTTGCGGCGGTAGAAGGCATTACTGGCCTCCGCCGTGGAGAAGCCCGCATATTGCCGGACCGTCCACGGATTCTGCACATACATGCTGGCGTAGGGTCCGCGCAGGTACGGCGCCTGCCCCGCGCCAAAGCCCAGGTGGTCGAGGCCCGCCACATCAGCGGCCGTGTACACGGGTTTGATGGCAATGCCCTCCGGCGTGGCAGTAGCAGCAGTTTCGGGCGCAACGGGCGCAGCTGGAGCAGTGGCGGCGTTGTAGGGAATGGTGGAGAAGTCGGGCTTCATGGGTGGGAGGGATGGCGAAGAGGCATCGGTCATTGCGAGTGGAGCGCAGCGCAACGCGGCAATCCGTTCTCCCAACGCGCAAAGCCCTGAGATGTGAGAAGCGTTTTTGAGGGAGTGCTTCTATGATATGGCTTAAGAGGTCTGCTTTGTGAAGGCGTTTGTCACATTATATGAGTTGGTCGCATTGGCGGACGGATTGCTTCGTGCAGCGTCCTCGCGATGCCAATTACCGGCCCTGCAAACGCGCCAGCACTTCTTCGGTGGTGTAGCCCTGCACCTTCATTTCCTGGAAGCCGAACACGCGCACCGCTTCGTGCAGCGTAGCCATGTCGGAGCTGAGCAGGGCGGGCGGGATAAAGTGCTGCTTCTCGGCCGGAATCTGGTAGATGAAGCGGGCGAATTTCTGAAACTGCTCGGGGGTGGCATACATCAGCGTCGCTTCTTCGGGTGAGGAGTAAAGCACCGACAGCGTACCCAGCGGGTGGCTGGCCGCTATTTCGGGTCGCTCGTGCGGCAGCAGCATCTGCACGAAGGTGTCCATAATTACCTGGTTGGTATTGGTGCCCAGCAGCACCACGGCGGCGCGCTTGCTTTTTTTCTCACGGCGCTCGAAGTGCATGGCTGTGGCCAACCGCAGCACTTCGGTCGGGTAGGCGGCCCGCGTCACATCAAAGGCCGACGAACGCAGCAGCTTTTTGGGGTGGAAGCTGAATTGCTCCTTTGCATTCTGAAAGCGGTTGGTGCCCACAATTACCTGCTGGCCGCTGGCAATGCGACGGAAGGTTTCGGTGGTCACGGCCTTGATGTCATCCAATACTTTGCCGCGCACAGCGGGCAGCCCACCAGCGGCTTCGGTTTGCTGAAAGAGTGTCCAGGCCTCTTGAGCCAGCTGGTCGGTGAGGGTTTCGAGGTAATAGGAACCGGCGGCGGGGTCCTGCACCTTGCCCAACCCGGACTCTTCGCGCAGCAGCACGGAGAGGTTGCGCGCTAGGCGGCCAGAAAAGTCGTTGGCCTCGGCAAATAAGGCATCGAATGGTGCTACGCTTAGTGAGTCGGCGCCACCCAGCACGGCGCTCATGGCCTCGGTGGTGTGGCGCAGCAGGTTGGTGTGTGGGTCCAGCGTGGTCATCGTCCAGGAAGCCGTGGCGGCGTGGATGCGCAGGCTGGCATTGAGGCTGGCAGGCAGGCCGAAGCCGTGCAGCAGCGTGGCCCACAGCCGGCGCAGGGCGCGCAGCTTGGCAATCTCGGGGAAGTAGCTGGGTGCGATGGCCACGTGCACGTGCAGCGTGCCGGCTACTTCGGCGGCGGTCGTTTCGGCATCGGGCAGCTCGGCTAGCAGCGCCGTGGCCGTGCTGATGGTATAGGCAATCTGCTGGGTAATGGTCGCGCCCCGGTTTCCAAAAAAAGCTCCATTCACGGCCAGGGCCCGGAAGTCGGGCATGGCTGTGGTCAGGCGCACGCAGCGGCGCAGGGCCGTGCGGTAGTCGGCCAGTTCGGCTCCTTCGGGCACCGGGCCGGGGGCAAAGCGCAAGAAGCCGCGTAGTGCTGTGCCCGGCGCGGCATCTACCAGCTGGCTGAGCAGCACGTCGGGCTTTTCGGTAACCGTGTAGCCGACGAAGGTGCGGGCCAGCGGCAGCTGCTCGGCCAGGTAGTGCACGGCAAAGGTCGAGGCATCGGCCAGCACGAAGTGAATGCCGTCGGCACCGTTGGCAAGCGCGGCGGCCGCCTGGTCGATTTCGGGACGGCCGTCGCCGGTGGGCACTTGCAGCGCAGGCACGTTCAGCCAGGGGCTAACGGGGTGGGGCAGGGGCATCGGTGGGCCACCCAGGGCCGCCAGGGCCTCACGGTGGTAGAAGGGCTCAACCGCGAAGCCATCGGGCAAGGGCCAGCGTAGGGTAGCTGGGTCCTGGCCTTTGAGGTCGCGGGACAGGCGGGCCAGCCACTCGGCAGTGGTCACGGATGGGAATTCGGCGAAGGAAACGGGCGTGGCCGTGGGGGTGTCGGACATAAGAGTAAGCCGTTTTGGGCACTACTATCAGGGTAGGTGCTGCAACTACGCAACCTGCCTAAAACAGGCCGAAAGATACCGCGCCGGGCCCGAAGCTGTGCCCATTGCTCATGAGCCGGTCGGGTTCGCATCGTAGCTTTGCTTATAATAGCCTTCGGCTGCGTTTGCATCCGGCCCGCCTATCTGAATACATGCTGCACAATCCAATTCGCGTTACGCTCGCCGCGTTGTTGCTCGGCCTCGTTATCACTCCCGGCTGCCAGCGCGCCGCCTACGTGCCTACGGCCCGCTTTGCACCCGTTACGAGCCAGCCGGTAGCCAAAACCCAGGCCGAGGACCCGGCCATTGCGGCCCTCATCGCGCCGTACCACGACAAGGTGACGGCCCAGATGGCCGAAGTGCTGGGCACCGCTCCGGCTCCGCTCACCAAAGCGCCCGGCGAAAACCCTTTGTCCAACTTCGTGGCCGACTTGCAGCGCGAGCGCGCCAGTAAGGAGTTGAAAGAGCCCATTGCGCTGGGCGTGATGACCAACGGCGGCCTGCGCGCCGGCTTCGCGGCGGGCCCCGTCACGCTGGGCTCGGTGTTTGAGCTGATGCCGTTTGAGAATGAGCTAGTGGTGCTTGACGCGCCCGGCCCGGTGATAGAAGACCTGTTTGAGTATGCGGCCCACATCAAAATGGCCGTGTCGGGTGCTACTTACACCGTCACCTTCGATGGTCAGCCCAAGGATATTCGCATCGGTGGGCAGCTGTTCGACGTGAACCAGGACCGAACCTACACCATTGCCATTTCCGACTACCTCGCCACCGGCGGCGACAACCTGTCGTTCTTCAAAGCCCTTACACCCCGCCACACCAACGTGCTGCTCCGCACCGCTATTGCCGACCACATCCGCGACCTCACCAAAGCCGGCCAGCCAATTTCGGCCCGGGTTGAAGGCCGGGTAAAAGCCAATTAGCAGTTATTCGATTAGCAGGGAGCAATCGACCACGTTGTTCCTGTTAAAATGGATAACTGTTCACTGATAACTGTTTACTAAATAAAAATGCAGCGCCGCGAATTCCTCCGCAACTCCCTTCTGGGCACCGCCGGCCTCACCGTGCTGGGCGGTCTGGCCAATTCGGCCGAAGCCGCTAAGGCTCCCATCAAGCTCACCATCCTGCATACCAACGACATGCACTCGCGCATCGAGCCCTTCCCTGACAATGGCGGGCAGTGGGCCGGGCTGGGCGGCATGGCGCGGCGGGCGGCCCTCATCAAAGACATTCGCGCCAAAGAAGCCAACGTGCTGCTCCTCGATTCGGGCGACATCTTCCAGGGCACGCCGTATTTCAACTTCTTCGGTGGCGAGCTCGAATACAAGCTCATGAGCCAGATGGGCTACGACGCCAGCACCCTGGGCAACCACGACTTCGACAACGGCCTCGAAGGCCTTCAGCGCCAGTTGCCCAACGCCACTTTCCCCTTCCTCATCGCCAACTACGACTTCTCGAAAACGCCGCTGGCCGGCCGCTTCGCTCCTTACAAGGTGTTCGAGAAGCAAGGTATTCGCATTGGCGTATTTGGTCTCGGTATTGAATTGGCGGGCCTGGTAGCCGATAAAAACTTCGGCCAGACCGTGTACCTCGACCCCGTGGCTAAGGCCCGGGAAATGGCGGCCCAGCTGCGCGGCCCCGAAAAGTGCGACCTCGTTATCTGCCTCTCGCACCTCGGCTACAAGTTCGACAGCTCGCCCACCAAAATTGAAGACCGCAAGCTGGCCGCCCAGGTGGCGGGCATCGACCTGATTCTGGGTGGCCACACCCACACCTTCATGGATGCGCCCGAGCCCATTGCCGGCCCCAGTGGCCACACCACGCTTATCAACCAAGTAGGCTGGTCGGGCATCAACCTTGGCCGGCTCGACTACGAGTTTGCCCACGGCACCAAGCGCGGTGGGCTGGCGCAGGCCTCGGTGCTGCCGGTCCGCGAAATAATTGGCTAGCCGGGAATCATTTTTAGACGCCGCTTACGTTAAAGGGCACTTCGGCAATCGGTCGAAGGGCCCTTTTTCCATTCGGCCGGATTGTCCGGCGCTGTCATCTGCCGGGCGGGGCTTCACCAAGTCCAGCTATTCTTTTGGTGGGTTTGACAGGGAAAAAATAACATTGACCGAATGGTTTACTGTCCTGCTAGAACTTGCGAAAAAGCAAGGGCGAATGGGCTTTTTTTCTCGCTAAGTTTTCCACAATTTTGTCCCCCTCTAAAAAATAATGCGGCTTTAAGCCCGTCAATTACCATCCTTTTTTTGCTGCCGATTTGCAGCCGATTGTTGCCTAATTAGTCTCATGCTCAAGGATTTTCGTACGGTTTGGGCAGGCTGCTTGCGCAGCATCTCGGCGGAAATCGGGGAGCAGAGCTTTAGGACCTGGTTTCAGCCCATCGTGCCCGTCGAGCTAAAGGGCAACGTGCTGACCATTCAGGTGCCCAGCGCCTACTTCTACGACTGGCTGGAGGAACATTATGTTGACGAGCTTCGGCGCGCCCTCTACCAGCAACTAGGGCCCGAAGGCCGCCTCGAATACAGCGTGGTGGTGGACCAAGGCAACGAGCAGGCTCCACCCCGTGCCCTGCACCTGCCGCCCACCCGCAAGCAGGCTGCACCCGACCCGCGCGATACGCCCCAGCCGATGCCCAGCGCGCAGCCCGTAGGCAACCCGTTGGCCGGCAGCGCCCGCGCCGGCTCGGCCCGCTATGTGGCTTCGGGTGCGGTGCGGTCGGCTCAGCGCAGCAACTTCGGCACCAACACTCTGGCGGGCGTCGAAACCGTGGCCCTGCCACGCAACCCCTTCGAGCAGGCCCGGCCTATGGACGGCAACCTGGTGCCTTCGCAGCTCAACGGCTCTTATACCTTCGACAACTACATTGAGGGCGACTGCAACCGCCTGGCCCGCTCCGCTGGCCTCGCGGTGGCTAATAAGCCTGGCACCACCAGCTTCAACCCGCTGATGGTGTACGGGGGCGTGGGCCTGGGCAAAACGCACCTCGTGCAAGCCATTGGTAACCACATCAAGGCCACGTCACCGGAGCGGTTCGTGCTCTACGTCTCAGCCGAGAAGTTTACCAACCAGTTCATCGACAGCGTGCAGCGTGCGCAGGTGCAGGACTTTGCGAATTTCTATTTGCAGGTTGATGCCCTGATTCTGGACGATGTACAGTTTCTGGCCAACAAGGGCAAGACACAGGAGATGTTTTTCCACATCTTCAACCACTTGCACCAGTCAGGTAAGCAGATTGTGATGACTTCTGACCGGCCGCCCAAAGACCTGCAAGGCCTGGAAGACCGGCTGTTGAACCGCTTCAAATGGGGCCTGACCGCCGACGTGCAAAGCCCCGACTTCGAAACGCGGGTGGCCATCATCCGCAACAAAATGGAGCAGGATGGCATCGATATTCCGCCGGACCACGTGGTGGACTACCTCGCCAACTCGGTGCATACCAACGTGCGCGAGTTGGAGGGCGTTATCGCCTCGCTGGTGGCCCAAAGCAGCCTGAGCCGCCGCGACATCGACTTGGAAATGGTGAAGCAAGCCCTGCGCCACATCATTGAGGAAGTGGAGGCCGAAGTTAACCTCGACTTCATCCAGAAGACCGTGGCCGCCTACTTCAGCATCTCAGTAGAGCTGCTGAAGGACAAGACCCGCAAAAAAGAAGTGGTGACCGCCCGTCAGGTGGCCATGTATTTCGCCAAGCACCACACTTCGCACACGCTGAAAACCATTGGTTTCCACTTCGGTGGCCGCGACCATACCACCGTGATGCACTCGGTACAAACCGTGTCGGACCTAGTGGATTCAGATAAGAAATTTCGCGACCAAGTGGACGAGCTGCGCAAGAAGTTCGCCAAGAAATAAGGCACCTATTTCCGGGCCAGTGTCGTTACATTTGGGAAAGCCCTTGCCCCATTCAAACCACACTGGTTGAAATCTCAGACTACGAGCTTGAGCGCGGAAAGCCCATACCCAGCGAAAATCACGGGAGCATTCAACTCAATGTTGGATTCGAGCTTAAATTACGATATCGTGAATCATTCCGGTTCAGGTCGGAAGTGAATGTGGCTATTGGTGAGCGGGTGATAGTGCCTGATGTTGCCATTTTTCCCTACGAACCAATCAATTTGAGCAGCGACAGTATTGTGTCGCAGCAACTGCCGCTTACCACCATTGAGATTTTGTCTCAGACTCAAGCATTGAGCGACCTAATAGCGAAGGCCAATGCCTATTTCCAGGCCGGGGTAAAATCCTGCTGGATTGTGCTCCCGGAAGTCAGTGGGATTTTTGTGTACAGTGCGCTAGGCAAGTACACTTTTTTCCACGATGGCGAAACGCTCACCGATGTGGCCACGGGAATTGAACTGCCACTCGCGCCCTTGTTCGAATAAAGTTAAACCGCTGCCGCTGGGCTGATTTCCTGCAAGGGCAGGTTATGCTTGGCAGCGAAGTCGCGCACCTGCTCGCGGAAGCTCATCTTGCGCATTTTGCCTTTCACTTCCCGCAGGTTGAGGGCATAGATTTCGCCGTCTTTCTGGCGGACGCGCAGCACCAACGGTTTCAGCTCCAGCGCCGAGATGTTTTCGGCGGCAAATACCTGCTTGGGGCGAAACAAGCCGTTTTTGTGCACAATGTAGCCGGGCGTGAACTCCAGATAGCTCTGGGTGCCAAAAATGGGCGCATTGTTCACCAGCACGTAGCCGAGGTAAACCAGCGTGAACACCAAGAAAACCCAGTGCAGGAAATGGTAGTCCTGGGCACCGGTATTGCTAAACATGCCGAACAGCACGTAGGCCAGCCAGAAAAAACCAATGGCCATTTGGCCCCAGAACGGGACGCGAGAGTTGTTGGCGGGGCGAAGGCGGATGCGAGTAGTACCAGTGGGCATGAGGCAAATTTAGGACGAAGATTTTAACTGATGCTGTAAACATAGAACGTCAAGCTGAGCGGAGTCGAAGCAACTCCACCGCTTCGACTCCGCTCAGCTTGACGTTTCATAGGTCAGCTTTAAAGCAAACTACCCAACAAACTTCGCTTCCAGCGTCATTTTGGGCACGGCACTCAGCACTTTCGAAACGGGGCAGTTGGCTTTGGCGTCTTCGGCGTGCTTCTGGAAATCCTCGGCAGTAATGTTGCCGCCCGTGACATGGCCTTCGGTGCTGAGGTGGATGTGCTCGATGATGGGCTGGCCGTTGTTGGGGTTCATCGTCACGGTGCTGGTCGTGGTGATGCTTTCCACCGTGTGGCCGTGCTTGGTGAGCACACTGGTGAGGTACATGGTGTAGCAGCCGGCGTGCGCTGCGCCAATGAGTTCTTCGGGATTGGTACCGGGCTTGCCTTCGAAGCGGCTGCCTACGGAGTAGGGTGCGTTGAGAAGGCCGCTGTCGGTGGTGAGGGTGCCGCTGCCTTTGATGTCGCCGTTCCAGACGGCTTTGCCTGCATGGTCTGCCATGATGGGAAATTAGTTAAAAAGTGAAATGTTGAGTTTACCTAACGGCCGCAAGTTAGCCGGGTTGCTCCGCCCGCTGGCACCTATCCTCGCCAACGTACCTTCGCAGCCCCTCAATTGGCGTTTACCTTCGGATTTATGGGATTGAAATCTGCCCTGAGCCGGCCGCTGGCCCGCTACATTGCCCGACGCTACCAGCGCTGGCAGCACCGCCCCGAAACTACCCAGCGCGAGTTGCTGACGAAACTGGTCGCCACAGCTGCTGGCACTGCTTTCGGCCGCGCCCATGAGCTAGACCGCGTCCGCACCCCCGCCGACCTGGTCCGCCAAGTGCCCGTGCGCGACTATGAGGCCCTCAAGCCCTGGTTCGACCGCACCCAGGCCGGCGAGGCCGATGTGCTCTGGCCTGGCCGGCCGCTATACCTGGCCAAAACCAGCGGCACCACCTCCGGTACCAAGTACATCCCGATTACCAAGGACAGCATCTCGAATCACATCGATGGCGCTAAAGATGCCCTGCTTTATTACATCTACCGCACCGGCCGCAGCCAGTTTCTGGATGGCAAGCTGATATTCCTGTCAGGCTCGCCGGAATTGGAACTGCACCACGGCATTCGCACCGGCCGGCTCTCGGGCATAGCCAACCACCACGTGCCCGCTTACCTGCGCCGCAACCAACTGCCCACCTACGAAACTAACGTTATCGAAGACTGGGAAACCAAGTTAGAGCGCATCGTGGATGAGACCCTGGGGGAAAAGATGACGCTCATATCCGGTATTCCGCCTTGGGTGCAGATGTATTTCGACCGTCTCACCGCTCGGACCGGCCGACCGATTAAGGATATTTTCCCCGATTTTAATCTGTTTGTGTACGGGGGCGTCAACTTCGAGCCCTATCGTGCCAAGCTCTTCGAAAGCATCGGCCGGCCGGTGGATAGCATCGAGCTGTTTCCAGCTTCCGAGGGCTTCCTGGCTTTCCAGGACGAGCCCGGCAACCCGGGGCTGTTGCTGCTGCTGAATAGCGGCATCTTCTTCGAATTTGTGCCCGCCGAGCGATTCTTCGAGCCTGCTGCGCCCCGCCTCACCATCGCCGATGTGGAATTGGATAAGCAGTACGCCGTGGTGCTCACTTCCAACGCTGGCCTGTGGAGCTACAGCATCGGCGACACGGTGCGCTTCGTGAGCTTGCGGCCGCACCGCGTAGTGGTCACGGGCCGTATCAAGCACTTTCTGTCGGCCTTTGGCGAGCACGTAATAGGGGAGGAGGTAGAGCAGGCCCTGCGCGAAACCATGGTGCAGTTTCCAGAAGTGGAAGTCATCGAATTCACCGTGGCTCCGCTCGTGAGCGACGACCCCGCCACGCCTTCGCGCCACGAGTGGCTGGCGGAATTTGCTCGCCCCCCGCAGGATGCCACCGCTTTCGCCGCCGCGCTGGATACGGCCCTGCGCCATCGCAATACCTATTACGACGACTTACGCAGCGGCAACATTCTGGTGCCGCTGCTTCTCACCTCTCTGCCGCCCGGGGCCTTCCAGCGCTACATGAAAAGCCTGGGTAAGCTGGGCGGGCAGAACAAGGTGCCGCGGTTGGGTAATGATAGAAAGGTAGCGGAGGGGTTATTAACGGCATCTAACCAAAGTATTTAGAGGCGTGACTACTGTCAATTACATCGTTGCAATTACCCTAGGGTTGGCTACGGCAGCTGTGGCCGCCTTCTTATTCTTAGGCTCTTCTGAGGAGCATGCCTTGCTAGTAAAGCAGCATCTGTGGCAGGGGTTTGGGTGGCGCTTCTATGGATTTGGTGTGCTTGGTTTGATTGCAGCGGCCTGCTGGTGGGGGCTGAATGTGGCGCTGCTCAAAACAGGCGTTATAAAAGGAGTAAGCCTTGGCCGGACTGCGGTTGTGTTGGCAGCAGGGCCGATAGTAGGGGCTTTCTTAGGTACAGTGGTTTTCTGTTTCGTTTAAACCATGCGCATTGCTTTTGACCTCGACAATACCCTCATCCGCTGCGGTCACGACTTCCCGTTGGAGCAGCCCCAACGCCGCCTCTGGGCGAAGCTGCTGCGCCACGAGCCGCTTCGCCAAGGCATCAAGGAGTTGACGGACTATTGTCGTCAGCGCGGCTGGCAGGTCTGGGTATACACTACTTCCTACCGCAGTGCCTGGCGCATCCGGCAGTTGTTTTGGCTGCACGGCATCCGGCTCGATGGCGTGGTGAACCAGCAGCGGCACGACCGGGAAGTGCGAGCCCGCTCCACCAAGCACCCACCTAGCTTCGGCATCGATTTGCTGATTGATGACTCCGAAGGCGTACGCATAGAGGGGGAACGGCACGGTTTCCGCGTGCTGGTGGTGGTACCAGCGGATGAGGAGTGGGCAGAGAAGGTCAAGGCCGCGTTGGATTCTTCTAACTTAGCCTCACATCCAAGCATCTTCTGCTTCTTGGCTGCTAATCATTCTTTCCGAACCAACGGATTATGTGGAGTCCTCATTACGACTACTATGAAATCAGGTCACCAATAAATTATGACCTGACTGCCACTAGCAAAAATATGGTGGACCTACTCGATACCCTACCGGAAATAGAGCGGGTCGGACTAATGAATTACAAGAATGTTAACGGATTTCCTTGGATAGATTTGACTCTGGCGAAAGGCCAGGCGGGCAATTTTCATTGTTTTGACAATACATGGCACGAGGAGTTCAACCTGATTTCAGTTGTCTGCTCAAAAACGGAAAATGAGGCAGTGCCAGCTGCTCAAATCATTTTCTTGATTGAGCTAGCCAAAAAGCTTGGCTGGGAGTTGGTAAAAGAAGAGAATGATTCTTCGGAGGAGACTGATATTGTAATATGGAAGCCGTTGTAAGCCTCAAACCCACCCTCCACGCCGCCTGCCAGGCCTTCATCGAGCAGCGCATTGCCGCCGCCCGCACCGCTATGCAGGCCGCCCAGGAATCCTCCTCCTCCGAAACCAAGAGCAGTGCCGGCGATAAGTATGAAACCGGCCGCGAAATGGCCAACGCCGAGCGCGACCGCAACGCCGCCCACATGCAGCAAGCCCAGCAGCTGCAAGCCGAGCTAGCCCGTATCAACCCCGAACTGCCCTGCGACACCGCGCGCCCCGGCGCCTTGGTCAGCACCAGCATGGGCCGCTTCTACATCAGCATTAGCGCCGGACAGCTGGCAGGCCATGATGTCTTCGCTGTATCTGCTGCTGCGCCGGTGGCGGTGGCTCTCAAAGGGCTGCGAGCCGGCGAAGAGACTTCCTTCAATGGTAAGACGGTGCGGGTGCTGGCGGTCTGCTAAGATGCCAGGAAGTCGTAGGGGGTAAAAAGCCGTCCGGGTGGTGGCTTAGATAAAATGCCGAAATGCTGCAGCTGCTCAATGTGATGCGCCTTGCACACGCCGCTAAACCTGATGGTTGCCTGCTGACAGCCCGCTACCTTACACGACTTGTCGCCCGGCTCAAAGGTGTTTTTAGCCAGGTAGTCCTCCATCATTGCGCTATAAGTCAAACAAGCCGCCGGTTGTATGTAGGCCGCTGCCAGCCACTCTTCGCGGCTGATTTCGGGGACCTGAAACACATATTCAGCATTCTGGAAATTCCACTCCCGACCCGTTTGCCAAAACTGCCCACATTCTGGGCACTGCAATAGCTTTAGCGACGACAGCTCTTCTTCGGCGATGAGAACAAGTGCATTGGTGATGGCTGATGAAGCTTTTATTCGCTTGTTAATGCTTTTGCGGGTGAGTTCCAGCGGCGAGTATTAGGCGCAGGTGCATGGCATATATTTCCGAAAGTACGCCCTAGGAAAATAGTGAATAGCCGTAAGCTCACCTTAATGGCTCCGCAGGACATGTAGCCAGCCGAAGGGTGTTGGAGCCGGCTACTACCTGGTTTTCCTGCACCTGTACGGTTTGGCCCAGCAGGCTCACTACGCTGATTTTCACCGTTTGCGCAGCCGGGGCCAGATAGGTAATCATGACGTCGCCGGAGCCGAGATTGGGAGCTAGTATGATGCCGACGTCCGAAGTTGCGAGGGCGCTGGCGGGGGCCACGGCCGGAATCTGTTACTTCCAGGCCCCCCCGCCATCAGCGGGCTTGTCGTCGGTTTCGGGTTTCATGAGCTTGAACTCGACTCGGCGGTTCACTTTGGCATCGGCCTCCGATACTTCGTCTTTCAGGGGCTTGCTGGAACCGTAGCCGAAACTTTCGATACGGTTGGGGGCCAGCTTGCCCTTGCGCTCGATGTAGCGGCGAATGGCTTCGGCGCGGTCCTGCGATAGTTTCTCGTTTACATCGGGGTCGCCGCTGGTGTCGGTGTGGCCTGCAATGCTGAGCCGGAACGAGGGATGGTCCACCATAAACAGCGCAATGCGGTCTAGGGTGGTTTGCATTGCGGGCAGCACGGCGGCTTTGCCCTGCTCAAACTCCAGGTTCTTAAAAATCAGTGGCAGCTTATAGTCAATGCTGTTGGTGAGCAGAGTCATCACCGTGTCGCCTTTCAACTCAAACTGCTTCTCAACGGAGAAAAAGTCGTTGCTCTGAATAAGCATGGCGTAGTGCGAACCCTCAATCAACTCGAAATCGAACGTGCCATCGGGCCGGATGAACTTGCTGGCCACCTCCACGCCGTTGTCGGTGTCGATAATGCTCACAATGCCTTTTAGCGGCTTGCTGCTCACCGAGTCGATGAGGGTTCCTTCTACTTTGGTGGTGGCCAGTGGCTGGGCCTCCATCGGTAGTGGAAAGGAATAGAGGTCCAGGTTATTCAGCTCCTGGGCCTCAGAACGGGCGTAGTAGAGGTTTTTGCTTTCGCGGTCGATGGTGAAGTAGTATTCCGAGCCCTTGCCATTCACCAGCGGGCCAATGTTTTTAGGTTCCTGCCAGCGGCCACCTACGCGGTAGGTTTTATAGATATCGAAGTCGCCGAAATTCAGCAACTGCCCCCGCGAGCTGAAGTACAGCACATGGTAGAGCGGGTGGTAAAAAGGACTCACCTCATTATCCCGTGTGTTAATCACCGGACCCACATTCTCAGCCGGGCTCCATTGCCCATTTTTCAGCTTGTGGGTGAAATAAATATCCGACAGTCCAAATCCGCCCAACCGGTCAGAGGCGAAATACAGCGTGTCTTCGCCCTGCGAGAGGGTAGGCTGCGAGTCCCAGCCCAGCGAATTCACCAGCGGGCCCAAGCTTTTGGGGGCGGTCCACTTGCCGTCTTTACCACGGGTCGCGGTGTACAGGTCGCAGTTGCCGTGGCAGGTGGTGCACTCGCAGCGGGCGAAGAAAATGGTTTTGCCATCCTTGCTCAGACAGGCCGAGCCTTCGTTATTGGGCGAGTTGATGGGCTTAGGCAGGGGTTCGGCATCGGTCCAACTGATGCCTTCCTTATGCGAGGTGTACAGGTCCTCGTCCACCACGCCGGTTAGGCCACGCCGCTTGCGCTTACTGCTGAAAATCAAGAGTGAATCGTTACCGCCCAGTGCCGGCCCGTAGTCGGGCGTCTTGCTGTTGATGGCATCGCCCATGCTCGTGTACACACCCTTGGGTGGGTGGAAGGTGTTGAGGTTCTTGCGGTACTCCACCAGGTCATAGTACGTTTTGAGGGGCACATACAGCTCCTGGTTTTTCTCTTCGAGCGAGTCGTAGTAGAGCTGCACCTTTTTGATGTCGGAACGACTGTGTTTGAGGGCCAGACGGTAATACGCCTTGGCTTTTATAGCCTGGCTGTCGCGCTCCAGCAACTGGCCCAAACGCCAGAGCATGTCGGCGTTCTTTTCAAAGTTGACGGGCCCAAACTTGGCCACGTAGTCTTCAAGCAGCAGGCGGGTCTGGTGGTACTGGCGGCGTTTTTCCGATTTCGAAATGGCTTTTAGCGCTTTCTTATCCTCATAAAAGGGGTAACGGTTGATGAACACGAAGTCAGGAGTGCCGTCGGGGCGCAGACGCAGCTTGCGGCTCACGCGGCTGTTGAGGCCCCGCACCCGGTAGGTGCCGGGCGCAATGGCCGGTTTGGCAGCGGCGGACGCAGGTTTGATGGTAGATTTCTTTGGCGCGGCCGAAGCCCCCCCACTGGTAGTGTCGGCCGAAGGAGAGGCGGCGGCTGGAATGCGCTTGGTAGGCCGCCGCTGGGCAAAAGCACGCGGCGCGGCGGCTATTCCCAGCAGCAGAAGCAGGAAAAGGAACGAGCCCCGACGCAATAAAACGAGCATTCGTAGATTATTGAAATAATAAGTTGCGCAAGTTGCCACCAAATTAACGATTTACGTAGCTGCGAGCATCACTACGGGCGACACCGTGCGCCGCTTTGGCGGTTTTGTTGCCCCTGGCACGGCCCTTGAAGCCCAAACGCACCAGGAAGCCGTACCTTGTACCCTCCCACTCCAAACGCCGCAAGCTGCCAATCTGGCACCTGCGGACCTTGCTTTGCTTTATCTTCTTCATGCATTTGGTACCTTTTTCCTCTGCTTTCGCGGCTCCCGTTCGCATGCTGAGCGACTCTAACTCTCAACCTGAAGCCATCGCCATTATGGCCGCCGACCCCGACCACCTCCTGCGCGGCGACGATGCCCCGCCCACACTGCCCATTCTGCCCGTTCGCAACACCGTGTTGTTTCCGGGGGTAGTGCTGCCCGTAACCGTGACCCGCAAGAAAAGCGTGAAATTGGTGCGCAAGGCCTATGCCGCCGACAAGCTCCTCGGCGTAGTGGCCCAGCTCAACCCTGATGCCGACGAACCCGCTGCTGACGAGCTGCACGCGGTGGGCACACTGGCCCGCATCCTCAAGCTGCTGGAACAGCCCGACGGTCAGATTACCATCATTCTGCAAGGGCAGGTACGCTTTGCAGTAGAAGAGCAAATCAGCTTTACGCCACTGGTAGCGCGGGTTAGCTACTTCTCGGAGGTAGCGTTGAACCCCGACATTCCCAGCGAGTTTGCCCTGTTACAAGCCTTGCGCGAAGCCGCTACCAAGGTGCTGGAGCTCACGCCCGAAATCCCCATGGAAGCCCGGGCCATGCTCGACGGCATTCAGTCGCCGGCTTTTCTCACTCATTTCCTGTCCAGCAACGTGCAGCTCGACCTGCCCGCCAAGCAGAAGTTACTGGAACTGGCCGACCCCGAAGCCCAGGCCCGCCAGCTGCTTGAAGCCCTCCTCAGCCAAGCCGAGCTGCTCGAAATCAAGCAGGACATTCGCTCTAAAACCCACACTGGCATCGATGCCCAGCAGCGCGAATACTTCCTGCGCCAGCAGCTCAAAACCTTGCAGGATGAGTTAGGTCAGGACGGAGCCGAAGAAGACGTACACCGCCTGAAGGCCCGCGCCGAAACCAAAAAATGGCCCGAAGCGGTGGCTGCCCATTTCAAAAAAGAAATGGAAAAGCTGACGCGCACAAATCCCATGGCCCCGGATTATTCGGTAAGCCTGAACTACGTCGAGTTCCTGCTCGACCTACCTTGGGGCGAGTTCACGAAAGACAAATTCAACCTCAAGCAAACCAAGAAAATTCTCGACGCCGACCACTTCGGCATCGAGAAAGTGAAAGAGCGCATCCTTGAATACCTGGCCGTCCTCAAGCTGAAGCAGGATTTGAAAGCGCCCATTCTGTGCCTGTATGGTCCTCCCGGCGTGGGCAAAACGTCGCTGGGCCGCAGCATTGCCACGGCCTTGGGCCGCAAGTATATCCGCATGAGTCTGGGCGGCGTGCGCGATGAAGCCGAAATTCGCGGGCATCGTAAGACATATGTGGGAGCCATGCCCGGCCGCATCATTTCGCAGATTAAAAAGGTGGGCGTGTCGAACCCTGTCATCATCCTCGATGAGATTGACAAGGTGAGCAGCGACTTCCGCGGCGACCCAAGTTCGGCCCTGCTCGAAGTTCTCGACCCCGAGCAAAATGCCACCTTCACCGATAACTACTTGGAGGTAGAATACGACCTGAGCAAGGTCCTGTTCATTGCCACTGCCAACTCGCTCGATACCATCCAGCCTGCGTTGCGCGACCGCATGGAAATCATCGACCTCACCGGCTATACCCAGGAGGAAAAGGTTCAGATTGCCCGCAAGCATCTATGGCCCAAGCAACTCAAGGAGCACGGCTTGGGCGAGGCGGAGGTGAAAATTACCGATGCGGCCCTGCACCGCGTGGCCGACGACTACACCCGCGAAAGCGGCGTGCGCGGCCTGGAACGCAAACTAGCCGCCGTGACGCGCAACTTGGCCCGCCGCAAAGCTGGCAAGGAAGTGTTGCCGCCCGTGATGGAGCCCGCCGAAATCCGCAAAATCTTGGGCGCGGCCATTTTCGACCGCGACCAATACCAAGACAACGACACCGCCGGCGTGGTAACGGGCCTGGCCTGGACGTCGGTAGGCGGTGATATCCTGTTTGTAGAAAGCCTGCTGAGCCGGGGGCGTGGCAAACTCACCCTCTCGGGCCAACTGGGAGATGTGATGAAGGAGTCGGCTATTACGGCGCTGTCCTACCTGCGCTCGCGGGCCGATGAAATCGGTATCGACTACCGTCTGTTTGAGCAGTATGACCTACACATTCACTTTCCCGAAGGAGCCGTGCCGAAGGATGGACCCAGCGCAGGCATCGCCATTTTTACCAGCATGGCCTCGGCCTTCACGCAGCGTCGTATCCGGGCCAAGCTGGCCATGACCGGAGAAATTACCCTGCGCGGCAAGGTACTGCCGGTGGGCGGCATCAAGGAAAAGCTGCTGGCTGCCCGTCGTGCTGGCATGAAGGACATCATCCTCTGCCCCAAAAACCGCAAAGACATTGAGGAAATCCCGGAGGATTACCTCAAAGGCCTCACCATCCACTACGCCGACCGTGTAGACGATGTGCTACGCGTGGCGCTGCTCGATGAGTTGGTCCCGCATCCGCAAAAGCTGCCTGTACGCGACGAGCCTGTGCCCGCCGCCGGTCCCAGTGTGGAGGTGCAGTAGCATTCTCTGCAAGCCGTATCAGAAGACTGATGCAGCCAGAATTCTGCTTAAAAGGCCCTTTCGGCCCTCTTATGTCTCTTTAGGAAGGAAGTATTAGAGAGCCGAAAGGGCCTTTTAGATGTTCAGCAGGCGCAATAAGTCCTATAGAAAGGGATTTTAGGTTTCTCGAGGGACCTGTTGCGCTTTCACCAAGAGTAAAATGTATTGGCTAAGTACTTATTCCTGCCTCCTGTGCGTTAGGCTGCCAGCGGGGCGCAGGTTCCCCCTTATCTTAGCTATATGAAGCAGTTTTCCGCTGGCCGGGTCGCCGGGTTTTGCCTATTATTGGGGTTGATGGGGCTGCGGCCCGTGGCGGCGCAGCAGTTGGGCGGCCGCACGGTGTTTCCGTTTCTGGACCTGCCGCCGAGCGCTCACCTGGCCGCTTTGGGTGGCATGAACGTCTCGACCCGCACCGACGACCCCACCATGCTGTTCGGTAATCCGGCTCTGATTAACCCCGACATGGATGGCCGTTTAGCCTTGAGCTATGTAGCCTACGTGGCTGATATCAAGCAGAGCACCGCAGCCTATGTTTTTAATACGAAGAAGGCCGGGCGCTTCGGCATCGGTGTTACTTACCTCAACTACGGCGATTTCGAAAGCTACGACGCAGCTGGCAACAGCCTCGGTTCATTCGGCGTGAATGAGTACACGGTGGGCGCATCTGATGCCTTCACAAAGGGCAAATTCACTTTTGCCGCCACCACCAAGCTGGCTGTCAGCAGCATTGCGGGCAGCCGCTCCTTGGCTGGCGTCGGCGATGCAGGCATCGTCTACAAGCACTCCACATCCGACTTTACCGCCGGCCTGGCCGTAAAGAATGTCGGTTACCAGTTCATCACCTATCCGGGTACCGACCGGGGACCGCTGCCGCTCGACGTGCAAATGGGGGCCACCGTGAAGCCGGAGCACATGCCCGTACGGTTCTCGCTCACGGCCCACCACCTTCAGCAGTGGGATATCCAGTACCTCGACCCTAATGCCCGCGGCACCTTAGACGCCAGTGGTACCGAGAAAAAAGCTGCCAAAAGCTTTGGCGATAACCTAGCCCGCCATTTTACCGTGGGTGCAGCCCTGGTGCTGGGCCAGGGCCTGCAACTGCGGGTGGGCTACAATCACCTGCAGCGCCGTGAGCTGCGCCTCGATAACACCAGTGGCAGCGCTGGCCTTAGCTTCGGCGCAATGCTCAAAATCAGCACGTTCCAAATTGACTACACCCACGCTACTTTGCAGGCAGCTGGTTCCAGCGAGTACTTCACTATTTCGCGCAATATGGCTTCGTTGTTTAAGAAAAAAGAAGCTAAATAAATGTTCTGCGCAGGGTTTCGCAGTAGTAAAACGCAGTGTTCCGCAGTGGTTCTCATTTGAACAACACTGCGGAACACTGCGTTTTACCACTGCGAAACCCTGCGCGAAATCTCACTCTAACGCATGCTCAACCAAGATTTCCTGACCCCGGCTCAAATTGTGGCCGAACTCGATAAGTACATCATCGGCCAGCACGAAGCCAAGCGCCATGTCGCCATTGCTTTGCGCAACCGCTGGCGCCGTCTGCACGCTCCGGCCGAGATGCAGGCCGAAATTGTTCCCAATAACATCCTCATGATTGGCGCTACCGGCGTAGGCAAAACTGAAATTGCCCGCCGTCTGGCCCACCTCGCCGATGCGCCGTTTGTAAAAGTGGAAGCCAGCAAGTTCACCGAAGTAGGCTACGTGGGCCGCGACGTAGAAAGCATGGTGCGCGACTTGGCCGAGCAAAGTGTGAACCGTGTGAAAGCCCGCCGCCAGGAAGCCGTGAAAGCCCAGGCTGCTGATGCCGTTGAAGAAATCATCCTTGATGCCCTTATTCCCGCTATTAGCAAGCCTGCCAGCCTCAAAACTGACTTAGGTTTCGGCAGTGGGGGAGGGGGCGATGCTCCGCAGTCGGATGCCGAATTAAACGAACGCACCCGCGAGCGGTTTCGTCAGAAAATCAAAAACGGTGAGCTGGAAGACCGTAAAATCGAAATTCAGGTGGCCCAGCCCGGTCCCAGCATTGGCATCATGGGCACCCCGCCCGGCATGGACGAAGGCGCGCTGTCCGGCATTCAGGACATGCTGGGGAACATGATGCCTAAGAAGACCCGCAAGCGTAAAGTAACCGTGGCCGAAGCCCGTAAGCTCCTGCTCGATGAAGAGGCCGCCAAACTCATCGACATGGATGAGGTGAAGGATGAGGCTATTCGCCAATGCGAAAACGCTGGTATCATCTTCATCGATGAAATCGATAAAGTAGCCAGCAGCGGCAAAAGCGGTGGCGGAGGCCCCGATGTGAGCCGCCAGGGTGTGCAGCGCGACCTGTTGCCCATTGTGGAGGGCTCGGCCGTAAACACTAAGTTCGGCATCGTCAATACCGACCATATCCTGTTCAT
The DNA here is from genome assembly GCF_017571495.1 of Hymenobacter negativus. Classification (GTDB taxonomy): domain Bacteria; phylum Bacteroidota; class Bacteroidia; order Cytophagales; family Hymenobacteraceae; genus Hymenobacter; species Hymenobacter negativus. The sequence continues at coordinate 223,822 of NZ_JAGETZ010000011.1, forward strand.
CGCGGCTGGCGCTTTCCACGTCTCTAAGCCTTCCGACCTTATCCCCGAACTGCAAGGCCGTTTCCCCATCCGCGTCGAATTGCAAAGCCTCACCAAAGCTGACTTTTTTCGCATCCTCAAAGACCCCAAAAATGCCCTCACCAAACAATACGAGGCTCTCCTAAAAGCGGAAGAAGTAGAACTAATCTTCGATGACGCCGCCTTGGAGCGCGTAGCTGAAATTGCCTCTGAAGTCAATGCTGAAGTGGAAAACATCGGTGCCCGCCGCCTGCACACCGTCATGAGCCGCCTGCTTAATGACATCCTATACGATGTGCCGGATAAGATTGGGCCCAACGCCCGCATCCTCATCACCGCCGAATTGGTCAACGAGCGCCTCAGCGACATGGTGAAGAACCGGGATTTGAGCCAGTATATTTTGTAAGATTTGGAAATGCAGTTTTGATTAAACAAAAAGAACCCCAGTAGATACTGGGGTTCTTTTTGTTTAATCAAAACTTTTGTAATCACCAACTAAGGTAGTAGAACTCGGTCGATAACGTAAACAACACCATTTGTTGTTAGCACGTTGGTCGTTAAAATATTGGCGGCATTAGCACCGTTTCCGCTGCTCCGAACCGTCAGGCCTGAAGGAGACGTACCCGTTCCAATAGTAATCGGTCCGTTGAGACTGGTCAGGGTTTGACCGGGTGTTAGGCTGTTAGCCAACAACCGAGAGTCGTTGACGATGTGCTTTTGCAGAATAGCCAATAGTATACGGGCTGGAACCTGTGCAAGGCTGGTGCGGCCAATGCTTGCCAACAACGCAGTAAAAGCAGCATCTGTGGGGGCAAATACCGTGATATTAGAATTGCCATTAGCCAAGGACCCTACACTGGTCGAAGTACCAAGCGCGGCTGCTACCGTATCACGTGCCAGCGCTTGGCGTAACAACGTAAATTGCGGGTTAGTTGTGGCCGTAGCTAGTGCCGTCACGTATTGCGAAACCGTCTGAGTAGGCTGCTGAATTACGGCATCGATGATATGTACTGTGCCATTTTGGGCGCTTAGCGCGTCGGGTGTCACTACACGGGCTGCGCCACCGTTAAGCACAGTGCTGTTGCCATTGCGGGTAACATAAAATGGGCTTTCGGCCGTACGAGGAGCAGCAGGAGCACGTTGCGATGCAACCGGACCATTGCTCAAATCGGCGATTTTGCGGTTTCCTGGAGTGATGTGATATAGCAGGATATTGCGGAGGTTCGTGATTTGTGCAATATCGGCGGTCGTGGCTGTAGGCAATGCCGCAATAGAGGCGGCTGAAACAAAAGGCGTCCCCGTCAAAGCAGCAAAGGCAGCATTGTTTGGCGCAAACACGGTGAAGGCGGCGTTGCTGCTCAGCATATAGCCGAGTCCGGTTTTTTGAACAGCTGCCACGAAGACCGTAAGTTCACTATTAGTTTTGATGACATCGGCAACCGATGGCGATGGCGCCACTACGGGAGCCGTGTTCTCAACGTCTTTTTTGCAGCTACTCAGAACAGTGGCTGCCAACGTTAGAACCGTTGCCACTCGAATGAGCGGCCGGGAAAAATTAAAATGGTTCATGGATTCGAAGGTTTGGATTATGGCATTCGGGCCGGTAAATAGGTGTTAGCACAAGGCTGTAACCTAAGCGGCTTAGTAGCCAGGGTTTTGCCGTAAGTTGGGGTTTTGCTGAATGTCAACTAACGGAATGGGTAATACGACCCGGTCGCTGCCATAATTGATGCGACCCGGATTGCGCTTGTAACGCAGTAGGTCATAATACCGATGGCCTTCGAACGCCAGTTCCAAACGCCGCTCTAACAGAATGGCTTCAATCAACGCTTGCTTATCAGTGAAACTGCTCACCGTGTATGAAGGCGAAGCGGCAGGCTTCGACCGGTCACGCACTTGGTTCAAAAGGGTGACAGCGGTGGCATTTACGCCAGTGCTGGTCTGGGCCAAGCCTTCAGCCTGAGTTAGCAATATTTCTGGATATCGTATAATGGGCACATAATCGGCTGAGGCATTGCTATACTTGCGTGTAAAGATGCGAGTAGCCGGGTCGGTAGGAACGGCCGACGGATTGAGAAGAGCGGTCCGACGTAAATCAGTTGCCGGGAACAAGCTGGTTGGAATCAGCGCATAAGGAGTTACCGTAATATCAGCACGCCGATTGGAGCCGTAGTGCTGACCCAGCGCGTTATTCGTGTTCGGATTGTCGGAGGAGTTCATGGCCACCGAGAATACAGATTCCGACGTGAGGTAGCTGCTGGCGCTGAATACAGTTGCCGGGCTGCTGTTCAGGCGGTGGCGGGTATTGGCCACCGCGCCTGCTGCTGCGGCAGCCGCCGCAAAATCGCCCTTATATAGAGCTACCCGTGATTGCAAGCCTCGAACAGCATCCTTAGTAGCACGAGTTACATCGGTAGCGTTAGGCGAAAGATTGGTCGCGTCCGGCGCGGTGCTTTCCGGCAGAACTGGCAGGGCTTCAGCTAAGTCCTTCTCAATCTGAGCATACACTTGAGCCACTGTGGAACGTGGTAATTGTTGCGTAGCTGAAAAAGCTTCATTTGCGTCGTTGGGAGCAGTAAGCTGCAGTACTACACCCGGGTGCGAAGCATCTGCCGTGAAGTTATAGGGCTGCGCAAACAAGTTAACCAGATGGAAATAAGTTAGTGCACGAATAAATTTCGCTTCACCGGCGAACTGTGCTTCTAATGCAGGAGTCGTTTTGCCAGTATTGGCGGCGAGGCGCTGCAAAAAGTAATTGGTCTGGTAAATGGTGCGATAGCCACCCGTCCAGGCATTGGTTGCCAGCACGCTATTGGCTTGTGCAGTAAAGGTGGAGATGTCGTTGAAGTACGAAGCAACGTCTTCGTCGTCGCTGCGCAAGTCGCTATAAATTAGAGCTCGACCGCCCAGAAACTCTGCATTTTGCAGTCCATCGTACATTCCAATGGCGTTCTTGGCAATCCGGTCGGCTGTCGCATATCCCTCGTCCGGGTCGAACGCCGTTGGCAATTCCTGGTTGAGTGGATTGCAGGCGGGAGCACCAGTCAGCACAAGGCCTAATGCCGCCAGCCATAACATTTTATGAGTACGATTCATATGAAAATCAATTTGGAAATTAGATACCAATGTTAACGCCGAAAGTGTAGCTGCGCGGCTGAGGCACTGAGCGGTTGTCGATACCAAAAGCAATGTTGCTGGTATTGGCACCGCCACCTGAGAAAGTGCGCGAGGTGTTCACTTCGGGGTCGGTACCCGTGTACTTAGTAAACGTATAGAGATTTTGTGCCAGAGCGTATACCCGGAAGCTGCTCATCCCAAAGCGGTTCAAGAATTCTTTGGGCAGCGAGTAGCTCAGGCTCAATTGGCGTAGGCGCAGGTAATTGCCACTTTCCAACCAGCGAGTTGAGTTTTGGGTAGAAACAGCATCACGCAATACCAGCTTCGGCACATTGGTCTCCTGACCAGGCGTAGTCCAGCGGTCTTTGATTTCTTCAATGTTGTTGTTGAGCGAATTGGTCATCAACCCCTGACGGGTCTGGTTCAAAATCAGGTTGCCACCGCTGTATTGCATGAAAACCCCCAACTCGATGCCTTTGTAACTAACTGTGTTGTCAAAACCACCAAACCAGGTAGGGATACCGCCTTTTTTCTGGTACTTGAAATCATCGGCACCAATGGGGGTTGTTACATCTCCACCCATTGTGAGCCAACGGCCCTGCGTTGTATTAGAGAGCGTCGTATAGGCAGCGTCGTATTGCTTAATGCTGCCATCGGCGGCGTAGAACATAGCGTTGCCGTTGGCCGGATTCACTCCGGCCCATTCGGCTAGGTTGTACACGCTTAGCGTACGGCCAATGCTGGCCCGCTGCACCCCCGAGATGATATCGGTCGGAGAGGCCAAAGCCGTAATCTCATTCTTAATCCACGAAGCATTTGCGCTTGTTGACCATTGAAAACCGCCAGGAGTGCGGACGTTCACGGTATTTACCGTCACTTCCACACCGTTGTTGGTCATCGACCCTACGTTGCTTGAAATTCCCGAATTGGTATTGGGCACACCCACGGTCCGGAGTACCGGGGCGGTAAGCACCAAGTTGCTGATGCGGTTGTTAAAATAATCAACAACCAGGCTGATGCGGTTTTCGAAGAAGCCAGCGTCCAAGCCAATATCGAGCTTACGACTAGATTCCCAGCCCAAATTGGGGTTACCTATCTGGGTGTTGGTAAAGCCATTCAGGTCGGCGTACTGTCCGCCCCCAATGAGGGTACGGGAAGCATAGGAACCAATGCCGTTCGAATTACCTACCAAGCCATACGAGGCGCGCAATTTCAGGTCGGTAAGACGGTTTGCCGAGTTTAGGTCTTTCAAGAAGCTTTCTTCCGAGATGCGCCAGCCGACTGAGCCGCCGGGAAAGAAACCGTAACGGTTGTCTACACCAAACACCGACGACCCATCGTAACGAGCCGAGAAAGTAGCATAGTACCGATTGGCAAAGTTATAGTTAGCACTGCCGTAGTACGAGCGGAATCCTTGCGAGAAGCGGGTGCCGCCGTTCGTGCTCTGGTAAGTGGACAGGCCGTCAAAACTACCCTTAAACTTAGGGTCGGCAAAATCACCTGCAAAGGTGTACACCTGGTTCTCCACAAATTCCTGATATTCTATGCCCGCCAATAAGCCAACGTTGTGGTTGGTGCCAAAGGTGCGGTCGTAGTTAGCGTAATTCTGCCAGTTGTACTGATTACGACGCAGGTCGTTGAGCTGCAACAAGCCCTGGCCCGCAGTCGTGGCGCGGCCCAAGCCGGAAAGAATCGGGTCGCTGTACTGGTCTTCCAGGTTTTGGGTGTAGTCAATCCCGTAGCGGGTTGTCAGCGACAAACCCTTAAGCGGAAGAATAGACAAATAGCCGTTAGTGATAATGCGTTGCGAGGTATTATCGTTACGCTGTAACTTAAGCACTCCAACCGCATTGCTGTAGTTGTTTGCTACATAGGTAATATTGTTGCCACCATTTCCTAGGTTGCCCGCGGGATTTAAGTAATAGGTGCCATCGGGATTATAAACCGGTACGTTTGGCGGCGAATTATAGCCCGCAACTGTAGCCCCGGCTAGATAGCCGTCCGTTAGTACGCCGTTGTTAAGTGCTTTGGAGTAGCTGGCGCTCAAGCCGGCTTTAAGCCACGTTTTCGGAGCCACATCGGTGTTTAAGCGGAACGAACCGCGGCGTAACCGGTTATTGTTAATGATACCTTTCTGGTCTGCCCAGTCACCCGAGGCATAGTAAGTAGCTTTTTCAGTACCACCCGACATGGAAACTTGGTAATTCTGCATCGTACCACGGCGGAATATTTCCTTTAGCCAATCAGTGCGGTCAGGCTGGCCATCGTTGTTAACGTCGATGTTGTCAGCAATGCCGACGGCTGGAATACTCACGTTGCCAATGTTATTGGCTGAACTACCCAAACGAGCGTTGAATGCTTTCTCGTTGTTGATGGCAATGAAGTCATCTCCATTCAACAGCCGTGGAAGACGTACAGCGTCTTGAAAACCCAAATAGGAGTTAACGTTGACATGGTTTTGTCCGGCCTTGCCCCGTTTTGTCGTAATAACGAGTACACCATTGGCTGCGCGCGAGCCATAGATTGCTGAAGCCGAAGCATCTTTCAGCACATCCACCGACTCGATGTCGTTAGGATTGATGTCCGCCAAGGGGTTGTAACGAGTACCATTGCCCGAATTGAAGACGTTGTTGTTTTCGCGTTGACTAATCGGCACACCGTCCACTACTATCAGTGGTTGCGAACTGTTGGAGATGGAGTTAACGCCACGGATGCGGATGGCCGTCTGGTCGGCCAGTGTGCCACCCCCGGAGTTAATCTGTACCCCAGCGGCACGGCCCTGCAAGGCCTGGTCAAAGCTCTGAACAGGCTGCTGTTGGAATTTGTCAGCTTTTACCTGCGAAATCGAACCAGTGAGGTCCTTCACTTCCTGCGACCCGCCATAGCCAGTCACAACGACTTCCGTCAGTTGCTTGGCATCTGTTGCCAAGGCTATATTGAATTGTGTGTTGGTGCCTATCTCGCTCTCTTGGGTCGTCATGCCAACAGAGCTAAATGTTAGCGTGCCACCTGATTCTGGTACACTCAGGCTGAAAGTGCCATCTGAATTGGTTGACACCCCATTAGTGGTGCCCTTCACAAGGACTGTTACGCCGGGTAGCCCGTCACCGGTTGCCCGGTCTGTTACCCGTCCCGAGACAGTGCGCGTTTGCGCCATCGCCCCATGCAGGAAACTAAATATGAGTACGAGACTCATCAGTAATGTTTTTTTCATGAAATGTGAGTGTGTGAATGAATTACGATTTCATAAAGATAGTATTACTAATCACACAGTCAAAATTTAAATAATGGATGACAACAGTAACCGTTTTGGTTTGTAATTAAAAATATATTAAATAAACAAAAGGAATATTAAACGGTGCTATTTAAATAGAGGAGTGGAAAAACAGTAGTCTGATAGCTATAAAAAGTCCGCTTCCCCAGTCTTCATTTTGAAAACCAGAGAAGCGGACCAACATAACTAGGCAACCTAACCCCAAGGTAGCCTATGAGTTAACAAATTGTCTAACGGGTTGCGAAGTGAGCATAAGCTGGCACTAATTTGGCAAACCGTTTCGAGCGGCGCTATGGCCTTGTTGCGAAGTAAGCATAGGCTGCCATTGGAGCTAACGACTGAGGACCCGTTGGAGCACCTATTGAACCTACCGTAGTTGACAATGGTGTGAGGGTTATTCGACGACCGTCTTTCATCACATACTCAAACGTGAAAACGACAGCATTGCCGTTAATGATTCGGTTTTGCAATGTCGGGCTAGCACCAAGAACAGCGATAGGATTCGGTATATCGGTGGTTGGGGTAGTTGGGAATAGGCCTTCTAATGCTTGTTGGCTATTAATCGAGACAGTTGCCGGAAAGCTAGTCAGGTCGATTACTTTGACCCGAGGACCTAGCGTGGAGCTAGCAGTGCGAAAAAAGCTTTTATACACTTCTACCGTTTGGATTTCAGAGTACCCCTGTGAAGGGTTGACAACGAATTCAAATACTGGCCGCGTCGCATTGGCGGTAGCCAGCGCGTTGATGGAATAACGGCTGGTAACAAGGTCAAAGTAAGATTTTTGCGGGTTGATTTCGGGGAAGATTATTGGGATGCTTTCATAGGCTGGTTCCGGCAGTCTACTGGTTTCGCGGCAGGACGACAGCGTAGTAGCTGCTGAAAGCAACAGCAGCAAGCTGGCAAAGTAATTTTTCATATAGCATTGAAAATGAAGTAAAACATTGAAGAAAGCCTTATAACCTAGCGGTCCCAGAAAATCGGGTCAGTAGGATTACGCTGTGACCGTGGCGAATTGGGATTCAGCGTTAGGTCATTGGTAGGGTAGTAAAGGCGTAATGGGAAAAAGCCTATGGATTGAGTGTTACCATCATCTGGGAGCAGGCCTGTATTGGGACTAGCATTAGCAGCTTGTGAGGAGACACGAATAAAGGGATGACCTGTACGTCGGAAGTCCGTGTAAATGTCCACGCCGTATCCGTAGCTGGCCACATATTTCTCGTACATAATAACCTCAAGCTTTGCATCATCCGTAGTCGCTGCATCATAACGGCCGAGAGCTGCGTTGATGTAGGTTGTGATGTTAGCTGCCGGAATTGTAGGGCTGCCATCAGCTGTAGCAATGACATTCACCTTAGTAAACGACGCTGCCAATGCATCTGCCAACGCAGTTCTTGCGGCAGCAGCGTTATTATATACGGTCAGGCGCAGTTCAGCTTCGGTGTATTTGCGGCTATAAAAAGTGAGCAGGCGCTGAGGTGCTTCAGCTTTAGCTGAAGTGGAGCTTACAGCTCCTCCTGTTCCAGTATCGTATTTGCCACCAACCGGATATAAGCCTTGCACTGTTTGTACGGTAGCCGTCGAAGCAGAGCTTGCAAATGGGCTGGTCGTGCCCGGGCGCACCGTTACGAAATTACCGTTGACATAGTCTTGATTAGTGGTAGTGCTTCCTCGTGCTATTTGATTGTAAAAATAATATGGCATTCGAGGGTCATTCAGCCTGAGCATCCCTTCGTAAAAGTAGCGGCCAATGCGGTTTTCAGGGTTCGCTGTATAATCATTTACATAGCCGGGGTTACGGTTGTCGGGGGTCACGATATTTGTGTATTTCAACTGAAAATCGTCGCCTTCACCTAGAAGGTTGCCTGATAGCAGAGGACCGACCAAGGCTTGTACCTCCGCGTTAGTTTTCGTCTTCCGAATTTGATTGTAGAGCTTTAGCTTCAATGTCCGGCCAAAACGGTCCCATTTGCCTAAGTCGCCAAAGTAAATCAGGTCAACTTGTGAAAGGAATGGTTTTGTTGGGGTGCTTGCTTTCGTCAAGTTATTCAGGCCTTCATCAATCAGCGAAAACAAGCCTTGAATAGAGCCGTTACCGTTGTAGATGTCCTCGTCCTTATCGAAGCGTGGGGACGTATTGTCTGGTGCTAGTAGAGCTTCTGAGTAAGGTATATCGCCCCATAGGTCTACCATTTGGCTATAGACGTAAGCTTTTTGAAGCTGAGCAATGCCCACGTAGTCCCAACGCCCTTCTGAAGTACCCTGCTTGATGATTTGCTCATTGTTGACAAGTGTTACACGATACAGAGTGGCCCAAGGCCCGCTGAAGGAATCACCCGTCTGTTGAAAGTTGCCGATACTGCGCGTATTATACAACTGCTGCATCAGGGCCATTGTGTACTGGCTCAAGCCACTTACGTTGTCCCCAAGACCCTCAGCCATGCTTACCTGGGTTACCGGTAGCAGCGAATACAATCCAACTTTAGTCGGGTTTAGCGGATTGACGTTGACGTCGAAGAAATCTTTGCAGCCAGGAGCTACTGCTAATATCCCGGCTGAAGCCAGGACTAGGCAAAATTTATGAAATTTCATAGATATTAGTAAGCCTATTCAGGCGTGATTCAAAGTTAAAAATTCACCCGCAGGTTAACACCAAAACGCTTGGTTGTTGGAGCATTGGTAAATTCATACCCCTGCTGATTACTAGCGCCATAGGTGCTGGTTTCAGGGTCAAAATTGCTATGCTTGGGCAGGTTGGGAGAGTACCACCAGATATTACGAGCCGATACCGAAATGTTGACAAGGCCGAACGGCGTTTTGCTAGTAATCGATTTAGGCAGGTCGTAACCCAAGCTTACTTCCCGCAAACGTACGGTTGTTGCATCGTAGATAGACTGCTCGTTGTAGCCGTTGGTAGCAGCACCGCCGCCTACACCGGCAGGGGAGAAATATAGGTCGTTAACTGTAATAGCTGTGGTATTGCGCATCGGCTGGCCATTACCATCCAGCAACGCGCCACCAGTAGCACGGTTGTAGGAAATGCCATTGAGGATAATGAGGCGATTACGGTCTTCTGTGTCTTTTGTCACACCACGCCCCAATTCTTCTTGGAGCGTAGTCGAATAAAGTGAGCCACCTTTACGGTAATCAACTAATACATTAAGCGTAAGTCCTTTGTAGGTGAATTGGTTGATGAAGCCCATCAGGAATTCAGGATTGGGGTTGCCAATAACTTTGTTCTTGGGCGAAGCAATCAAGCGGCCGTTAATGGGGTCAACATACAACTCGCCACTACCGTCTCGTAGTGGAGCAGTGCCGAACAGTACCCCATAAGGCTGGCCAGGAATAAAGAGCGACCGAATGCTGTTACCGGCAAAAGTACTGGCAAGAATAAGGGTATCACCACGGTCATTAGTCCGCTCAACAATATTGCGGTTGCGGGTAAAGTTGAACGTGCTGCTCCAGCGGAAGCCCGCAGCTTCAACCGGGACTACTGTCAAAGCCACCTCAAAGCCTTTGTTAGAAATTTCACCAAAGTTGGTTACCCGTGCGCCGTAGCCAGTGGCCGAAGGCTGAAGCAATGGAGCAATCTGATTTGTTGAGCGCTTGTCGTAGTACGTACCATTAAATGAAACGCGGTTGCGGAACATGGTCAGTTCAGTACCCAACTCCAACTCAGATGAGAATTCCGGCGTCAAAGCAGGATTATTAATCGTGCCACTGATGCCAATGCCAGCTACTGGAACTTTTGCAATACCTCCTGTAAATGGATAGGATTCGCCGGGGTTTGTTACATAGCCGGGGGCACCAGAGCTGTAAGGGGGAGCATCGCGGCCCACACGGCCGTAAGCCGCACGAACTTTGGCCAAGTCCAACCAACGATAGTCTAACTTAAAGGCTTCATTGAGTACCAACGCTACCGAAGCACTCGAGTAGAAGAACGAGCGACCTGTAGCGCCAACAACTCCATTCTTGTTGAGCGTAGACGAGAAGTCATTGCGGCCTGTTAGAGTCAAGAAGGCAAAGTTTTTGTAACCAACAGTCGCATTTCCCAGCAATCCCATTAGGCGACGCTCCGAATAGGCATATCCGTATGTGCTTTTGTTGGTCGTGTTTTCAATATTGTCGATGCCGAACGTAATGATGCCCGTACCGATGTAAGATTTTCCGTCGAACTTACGGGCGTTGATGTTCTGCCCAATGCTGGCGGTCAGACTAATGTCTTCGGTTAGGTTTTTGTTAAAGTTCAACAGCAGAGTTTGTTCCAATTCGGTATTCTGAAGATTGTCTTCAATAATCCGGCTCACACCAAAGTTGGCGAGGGAACCTGGCCGAATGGTGCTGGAGCGAGTGTCCGTGTAAGTGTTGAAGCCGCCAGTATAGGTTAGTGTCAGCCAATCCTTGAATGCATAAGATAAGCCTACACTACCTACTACGCGGTCTACCCGCGATTTATAAATAGCGTTTTCTACCGACCAAAGGGGGTTATCAGCTTGGTTCGTGAGCCATGCGAAAACAGGGCCATTGGTAACTGGATTCTGGTAGGGGAGGCCCTGCAGGTCGAGGCTACGTGGCAAAAACAGTGTGCGCGCAAATGCTGACGCATTACCTGCTAATAGGTTGTTGGCTCCCTGAATGGGGCCCTGCTGAGTAGTGTTCGTATAGGCAACGTTGCCGCTTACTGTGAGCTTGTTAAAGCGTCCTGACCCACCAGCGCTAGCGTTATTACGCACAAAGTAGGAGTTGGGAACAATACCTTGCTGGTCAGCTCTTGAGATAATCGTAGTGAAGGTAGAGTTATCAGAAGTAGCGTTGAGCGACAAGGAATTCTCAAACAGGTGTCCTGTATCGAAGAAGTCCTTGACATTGTTGGGATATGCTTGGTAAGGAATCTTGGCATCCGCAGGAATATTGGGGAAGTTAGGGTTACCTGCTTGGGGATGTGCGATGGTAGGAGGGGCAAATTGGTTCGCATTACCGAATTCCGGGCCCCAAGAGCCGTTGGAATCCTGATTGACGTACTGAGCGCCAGCACCATACTTGTTCTGATAGTCGGGTAAAGCAGCTACTTTTTCAATAGCATAGCCAGTCGAGTATCCTACCTGAATTCCTTTCGGGCCGCGCTGGCCACCACCACCGGTTTTGGTCGTAATTACGATAACCCCACCAGCAGCCCGCGACCCGTAAAGCGCTGCCGCGGCTGCACCTTTCAGCACGTTGATAGAGGCAATATTGTTGGGGTCTACGTCTGATGTACGGCTGGAATATGACGCGCCATTGGCCAACGGGCTATCTGATTCCGTCTGAGAGTTGTCATAAGGTACTCCATCTACTACAAATAGTGGCTGGTTATCGCCATAAAACGACGTGTTACCTCGAATAGTGATGCGTGAAGAAGCACCAGGTACACCACTCGAACTGAGAATATTTACGCCTGGTACCTTGCCTGAAAGCGTACGTAGTAGGTCTGGTTCTGACTTCTGAACGATTTGCTCAGCTTTTACTTCTGATACGGCAAAGCCTAAAGCCCGTTTCTCGCGCGATATACCCAGCGCCGTTACTGTTACTTCGTCCAGTTGCTTGCTATCAAGGGCTAAGGAAATATTTACCACTTCGGTAGCCCCTACGGCCTGTTCCGCCGTCACATACCCTAGAAACTTGAACTGCAGTGTAGCATTGTTGCCTGCTACATTCAGCGCATATCGCCCGTCAGCATCAGTGGCAGTGCCTGTTGTGGTACCCTTCACGATAACGCTTACCCCTGGTAAGCCCTCGTTCGTGCTTTTGTCAATAACGCGACCCGAAACCGGATGGCTTTGGGCCCAGCTCCGCCCTACTATGGTCAGTAGCAGAAGCAGGCTTAGTAGTAAGGTTTTCTTCATTGAGTTAAAAAAAGTGTGGGTGTGAGAAAAGGGGAGGAGTAAACAGGGTGGTAGCAGTTTAAAAGGTGAAAGTACAGCATTTGGCCAAAATTTCCGATTTCAAAGTTGTTTTTTGTTTTTTGTTTATGATTTATCGTATTGAATGTTGAATTTTTCTACTTTAGCTTTCTAGCCATTGATTGTTGATTGACTGATGCGTATTCATGCTAATTTACACACTGTAATATAACGTTTTAGAGCAATTTTGAGGTGTTAGAATAAAGACATATATTGATTAAGTGTCTGATTAACTATCATTTGGATTGGATGATAAGGCGCAAATAGATAATCAGATAAGTTCGGTTGAAAAGATAGTAGAGTTTAATCTTGATGGGGAATAGTGACATAAAATGAGATATAGGTGTTTGTCGTGATGGTGTTCGGGCTACTCACCCAGTTCAAAGCGTGCTTCGTTTAAGATAGCCAAAGTAGGTTCTGATGTAGTGCGGACAATTATCTCAGCCGACATAAGGCAGGAATAAAATGAAGTATTCCGAAGAAACTGCTGGCCGTTTTATCGGATAGTGTAGCCAGCCGGCGAAATTAGAGCGTCTGGAAAAGCCTCGACTTTGTCGCGGTCGCGGTATAAATTGTAGTAGTTAATACATAAGTTGCATGAGAGGGAATCACGACCTGCGCGCCAAGAGCTTTGACATTGGTCATTACAGAATTAGTGTCGTAGCTACTGTCAGTTAATCTTTTGCCCACGTCATGTGCACCGCACAGCAAGTCAGTGGCCCAGTAGCAGTCAGCCTACTGGCTGGGCCCAAGCACGAAGTGCAACGGGTTATCTAGCGTATCGAACAGCATATGCACTTTGTTGCTCAACTCGCTGCGGTTCAGGTTGAGGGTTTTGTTAATGACGCAGCTTTTCTCAGTTGCTCGCTACCCGACTATGCCCCACACCACACTTAAATCGGATATGGCTCAGTCTAGGTCCGGTTCCTGCATCTCCTCACCCAAGTGCGGCTCGATTCTCTTTTGCGCCAAGTCTCAGTTGCATCGCGTCCCTTGCTGGTCACCAAAGCGCGCCGATAGGCCGGTCAAGCGCAGCCGTGGCGCACTAACCAAAGCATATTCTTCAGAAACAAGAGGTTATAGGTATGCGTGTGACTCACATCGCCCGCTTTGCCTAATAGATGCGGTGCTGATTCGGGCCTCGCTCGGGCACTAAATTTTGTCATTACTACCCAAGAATGAAAAAAAAAGTATATGTATGTCTATATCGGAAAAATTGGACTTTTCTTATGGTGTTGCTGTTGTTAGGTTAAAGCGAGGCAACAAAAAACATTCTAGTAACAGTTGTTTAAAAAAAACATGTAATACATTGCCAAAGAAAAGACCAGGAAAGTAATGATTTTGCATGCGTTTTCGTAGTAATCAGGGCTTTTTTTATATAACTATACCTTTGAATCGCATGTTTCGTGCAAGCTTCGCAAAGAAGGGTACTTAAATCTTGCGTAGAGCAATGATTCTACACTTTATTAAAGAGGGAGTGATATGAAGTACTTGCTGGTCTGAATAATGGTAGCTTTTATGGTGACGCTAAAAGTCATAGCTATTACTTCGCTTGACAAGTACTAAGCAAAGAAAATCGGGAGATATTAAGTCTGCTTTGTTTAGACTTACACTTTCGCTTATGATTTGCCGTTGAAATCCCCCTTTCGCTTTTTCCATTTTCACTCACCTTTTTTTCCATTTTCACTCACCAAAAACCAAGTCAAATGAAAAAACTCTTATGCATGGTCATGTTGCTCATGGCCGGCCTGTTGCAGCAGGCTTATGCTCAAGACCGGTCGATTTCCGGTCGGGTCACAGATCGAACGAACGGTCAGGGCCTACCAGGTGCAACCATTCTAGTGAAAGGTACTACCGTAGGCGCTTCAACAAATGCTGATGGTAGTTTCTCACTGAGTGTGCCATCTACAGCTACAACTCTTACTATTAGCTCAATCGGGTACACTTCAGTAGACCAAGCTATTGGTGCAGCCGCTACTTACAATATTGCGCTGACTTCTGATGTCAAGCAGCTTGGTGAAGTAGTGGTGACTGGTGCACTTGGCATCCAGCGTCAGCAGCAGCAAGTTGGCTATGCTACCGCAACGCTCGACACCAAGGAACTAACTCAAGCCCGCGTTGCCAACGTTGCCAACGGCTTAGCAGGCAAGGTGTCAGGCCTGCAAATTCAGACCTTGAACGCTGGCGTTAACCCGTCCCCCCGAGTAACGCTACGAGGCAGCCGCTCCCTCACTGGTAATAATGAAGCCCTCATCGTTATTGACGGGGTTATCTCAACTAACGACGTACTAGGTGCGCTGAACCCCGATGACATTGCCTCTATCGACGTACTAAAGGGCGCTAACGCGGCAGCCCTTTACGGTTCACAAGCATCCAACGGTGCCTTGATTATTACGACGAAGAAGGGCTCTAACAATAGCTCGCAGGTTACGTTCTCACACACGTCGCAGGCCGAATCGATTTCGTTTCTGCCCAAGTTCCAGACCGAATTTGGTCCTGGTTCACCCGACTGGATTAATACATTGATTCGGGTCGATGGTGTAACGCCATTCAAGGAAGATGGTACGCCCGACGACAACTACGAGCACCAGTATCAAGGATTTGAAAACCAACAATATGGTCCTCGCTTTGATGGTTCGCTCCAGCCTTTTGGCCAGACTCTGGCTGATGGCAGTGTGCAGCGAATTGCCTACGAAGCACGTCCCGACGAAAAACGCAAGTTCTTTAACACAGGCTACCAGATGCAGAACGGCGTAACGTTCTCAGGTGGTAATGAGAAAACGAAGTTCTATACTTCGTACCAGAACCTGCACAACAATGGCATAGTGCCAAAGGACGTGTTTGACCGTAACTCTTTTCGTATCAATGCTTCACATGAGATCAATCGATTGACGATTGGTTTTAATCTTTCCTACTCGCAACAGAAAGCAAACGTAACCTCGAACCTGGACCGTAATACGTCGGTGTACTGGAATGTCTTCAACACGTCAGTGATGGCTCCTCTTACTCAGTATAAGGATTATCAAAACGATAAGTATTCTGACCCCAGCTTTGGATATTATAATGCTTATTACTTTAATCCGTATTTCATCATTGATGCTAACCGCACAATTGACCGGCGGAATACGATTCAGGGCAATATTGACCTGTCTTACAAGCTAACAGATTGGTTGAAGGCAAACTACCGCCTTGGTACTACTACGACTAGCCAGTCGAACGAGAACACACAGAACAAATTCACTTTGGCTCCCGGCTCGCCCAAGCAAATTGCCAGCTATACCGGTTTTGTGCAGGACCTGAGCAGCAACCTGACCCGTATCAACTCAGACTTGTTCCTGACCATGGACAAGACCTTTGGTGATATCTCTGTACAGGCTATTTTGGGCAACAACGTGCAGCAATTGGATAGTCGCTATGACTACGTAGCATCTACCGCTTTGGCCGTACCCGTAACCGAAACGGCAGGTGTATTCAACCTTCAGAATCGTATTGGTAATCTCGATGGCCGTGCTGCTCGTGCACAGACACGTTTATACGCATTCTATGCAGACTTGACTGTTGGCTACAAAGACTTTTTCTACCTGCATGGCTCCGGTCGTAACGACAACATTTCCATCCTTGACCCCGGTAACCGCAGCTACTTCTATCCTGCCGTTGATGCATCCTTCGTCTTCACCAACGCAATTCCTTCTTTAAAGGAAGTTTCCTTCTTGGATTACGGTAAGATTCGCGGTGGTATCTCAAAAGTGAGCCAAGTTAACTTGTCGAGCCTGACAACCAATGGTGTTTATGCTACTGGCGGGGCTTATCAAACGGCTTCAACTTATCCGCTGGCCTTGGGCTTCCCGTTCCCTTTACGTGCTTCTTTCACGACTGGTGGGCAACTTGTGCAGCCCAACCTGAAGCCAGAGAATACTGTGTCAACTGAAGCAGGTATCGAGCTTAGCTTCCTAAAGCGCCGGATTTCAGCTGCTGCTACTTACTATCTTCAGAATAGCACCAACCAGACGGTTAATACGAATATTTCAGGTGCCTCAGGCTACCAGAACTATCTCCTCAATGCTGGTGAGGTACAAAACCAAGGGGTTGAACTGGACCTGAATATCACGCCGATTCGTTTGGAGAATGGCTTGAGTGTTACAATTGGAGGCAACTTCAACTACAACAACAACAAAGTAATCTCGTTGCCGAACGACCTGCCCCAACTGGTATTGGCTGGCAGTGGTGCTACGGGTCAAACTACCAACGCTGATTTGTATGCTATCAAAGGCCAGCCTTTCCCATCGCTGGTTGGTACTTATTACCAGCGTACGGAAGATGGCCGAGTGAAAATGGGACTCGTAAGCGACCCCTGGGATGCGACAGCTGTTCGCTATGCTCCACTGATTGCTACAGATACCAAGAACTTTGGCAACACGCAGCCAAAATACCGATATGGTTTTAATGCCAATATCACTTATAAAGGCATAACATTGGCTGGCCAAGGCGAACTGCGCACTGGATATGTAGTGTACAATACCATTGGTGAAAACCTGGACTTTACTGGTGGTGGCCAGCGTAGTGCAGAGTTTGGTCGTCAGGATTTCGTTTATCCGAATTCGGCTATATCCACTGACGGTGGTGTAACCTACGTTCCCAACACTTCGGGTCTGACCCCTGGTGGGTCGGAGTTCTGGGCTAATACGCCTACTTGGAACTCCGGTGTGGCTGAGAACTATGTGACTTCGGGTAAATTCTTCAAAATCCGTGAGGTGTCGCTAAGCTATGCAATCCCGACGGCTTTGGCGACGAAAATTGGCTTTGTGAAAGGTGCTTCCGTGAATCTTTTTGGTCGGAATATTTTTACATGGGTGCCGAAAGAAAACATCTACACCGACCCGGAATTCAGCGGCACGGCTGTTGGTAGCAATGCTATCGGCATCAACACTGTTTTGCAAACTCCTCCTACCAAATTCTACGGGGCTTCTATCAACGTAACCCTCTAACCCGACTACTTATATGAAACCACTTTTTAAGGTTCTGTTTGCGGCGGCGCTAGCTACTGCAACTACTGGCTGCAAGGACTTCCTCGATATTAACGATAATCCAAACGTTGCCACTTCGGTGACCCCTGATGCTCTGCTGGCAAATGCCTTGGTTACCACGGCAGCTATTTATACGGGCGGTATATCAGCGGGTAGTAACTACAATAGTTACGCCAGTTTTGCCGCTGGATATTGGGGCAAGTCGGGTACGGTAAGTGGCTTCTCGCAAGAGCGCACATATATTTATTCCACCACCTACTATCAGGCACTGTGGAATAATACATACGATAACCTGAATGATTACCAGCAGATTCAGAACTTAGGCGGTACTACGTATCCTAATCATGCGGCCATTGCTCGCATAATGAAAGTGTACAACTATCTGTTGTTGGTAGATGAGTACGGAGACATCCCTTATACAAATGCGCTGAAAGGACTCGATAATACTAATCCCACTTACGACAAAGCCGCTGATATCTATAAAGATTTAGTGGTACAGTTGAAAGGCGCCGTAGCAGATATCAATACTGCTGCCGCTAATGATGATGCTCTTGTTGTTGGCAATGAGGATGTTGTGTTTGGTGGCGGTACCACCGGTATGCTTCGTTGGAAGCGCTTCGCTAATAGCCTACGCCTGCGTATTCTGTTGCGCGAGTCTTCTACCAATGATGCCGCATTAAACGCTTATGTAGCTACCGAAATGAATGCTTTGCGTACGGATGCTACGGACGGCTTCATCGACCGCGATGTGGTCGTACAACCGAGCTACACTGCTAATACCAACCAGCAGAACCCTTTTTACGACCGTTATGGCTTTGCTGCTGGTGCTACTCGTGCACAGTCAGAGTACAGCTATGTAATGCCAACGAACTACATTATCCGTCAATACCTGGACAATAATGACCCGCGTATTGCTCAATTGTATCGTCAGGGGCAAAAGCAAGATGCTAGTGGAACTACTGCTACAGCTGCTTACGTAGGCACCGATTTAGGTGAAGGTACTCCTCCTCAGTTTAACCCCGGAGATTGTGGTTGCGTGACAGTAGGTTCTCGTTTCCTGCAAGGTGGCACTTTCCTACGGAGCGCTACGGCCCCCACTGTGCTGATGCTGTTGTCTGAGCACTTATTTTCAAAGTCTGAAGCAGAAATTCGTGGTTTGTGGACTGGCACTCCCGATGATGCGTTGGCTCAAACAGATTATCAGAATGGCATCCTTGCCTCGTTTGTTACTACGTACCGGGATGGTAATACCGCCCCTGCTGCTCCAGTTGCTACCAATACAGCTCTGGCAGGAGTAACTCAGTACAATACGTATATGGCAGCTAATACATCCAACGGTTTGGTGAACTGGGCAGCAGTTTCCACCACCGTGCCTGAAGAAGCAGGGGCCAATGCAGGCGTTACGCCTCGTACAGTAAGCAAGACAGATAAAATTCTATACCAGAAGTATCTGGCTGAGAATACACTTGCTAGCGTAGAAGCTTGGGATGATTATCGCCGCACAGCTCAGCCAAAATTCAAGCGTGCACTAACCCCTAACCCGCTGCCAAACCGCTTGTTCTACCCGCAGACGGAAGTAAGCACCAACCTAGCTAATATCCCGACTGGTGTAACCTCTGCGTCTAAAATCTTCTGGGACGTACTCGATTAATCGAAATCATTCTCAAAAACAAAAAGGGCTGCCCAATTGGGCAGCCCTTTTTATTAATCCATTTCTAATCAAATCGAATACTAGCTCTGCATCAAAAAACCCTTGATATACTCATCCAAGTCCCCATCCAATACGTTTTGCACATCAGTGCGCTCGATGCCGGTGCGGAGGTCTTTGATGAGCTTGTAAGGGTGAAGGACATAGTTGCGAATCTGGGAGCCAAAGTCGATACGTTTCTTTGTGGCTTCCACCTTGTCGCGCTCGGCGTGGCGCTTGTCCATCTCAATTTGATAGAGGCGGGATTTGAGCATGCGTAGGGCGTGCTCTTTGTTCATGAGTTGGCTCCGCTCAATCTGGACGGCGATAATGATACCAGAAGGCGCGTGTGTGAGTCGTACCGCTGTTTCAACTTTGTTCACGTTTTGTCCTCCGGCGCCACCAGCCCGGAAGGTATCCCAAGAGATATCGGCCGGATTGATTTCGATGTTGATGGTATCATCAATGACCGGATAGGCAAAAACGGAGGCGAATGAGGTGTGACGCCTCCCACTGCTGTCGAATGGGGACATCCGCACGAGGCGGTGCACGCCAATCTCGCTTTTGAGGTAGCCGTAGGCGAAGTCACCATCAATTTCCAGCGATGCCGACTTGATGCCCGCACCCTCGCCGGGCTGGTAACTGACTTGCTTCACCCCAAACCCGTGGCTTTCGGCCCACATGATGTACATGCGCATCAGCATCTCGGCCCAGTCCTGGCTTTCGGTGCCGCCGGCACCAGGGTTAATATCGATGATGGCTGAGAGTTGGTCTTCCTCATCTGAAAGCATGCGCTTGAACTCCAGCGCTTCCACCTTTTTAAGGGTAGCGTCGTAGTCGGCTTGCATTTCTGCTTCCGGCACATCGCCCTCTTTATGAAAATCAAAAAGCACCTCGGTATCAGCCAGGGCTTGCTGCACGGCTTCGTAATCGTCGGTCCAGGTTTTGATGGCTTTGACTTCACGCAGGGTGGCTTCGGCAGCTTTCGAATCGTCCCAGAAGCCAGGAGCCGTAGTTTTTGCCTCGGCAGCAGCTATTTGTTCTTTGCGGGCATCGTAGTCAAAGATACCTCCTCAGGGCCTCAGCGCGGCCCTTCAAGTCCTTAATCTGGTCTTGGGTCATGGGTGGAGAAAAAGAGAATGAACGGCTAACAGCCGCAGCTGCTGAATTCAGCAACGTGTAAAATTACCGAATTATAGCCCAGAAGCTTCCGTACTGGGGCAATGTATCTTTGCCAGAACATGGATTAGGCTTCCATTCTCTATCTTGTGATAGGTTGCTAGGGGGCTGATACCAATCAAGTGCTGGTGCCTGAA
>NZ_JAGETZ010000012.1 GCF_017571495.1 Hymenobacter negativus
TACATCCGCGTGAATGAGTACAGCACGGCCGGTACCTTGGGCAACTTCACCATCTGCGCCACGCCGGTGCCCAACTGTCCGGTTCCGACTGGTCTGGCTACGGGCACCATCACCAATACTACGGCGGTGCTGAACTGGGTATCTGCAACTGCAGGCAGCACCTACACGGTTATCTACGGTCCTGCGGGCTTCACGCCGCCTTCGGGCACGGGTAGCACTACGGTCACCGGCATCACCGGCCTGACCACGACCATCACGGGTCTGCAGCCCAGCACCAACTACGCATTCTATGTGCAGCAGGTGTGCGGCGGCTTCAACGGCAGCAGCACCCTGGCGGGCCCTATCGCCTTCGCCACGCCCCTCACGCCTCCTGCCAACGACGACCCCTGCGGTGCTACTGCTTTCGGCAACACGGCCGTAACGGGCTCGAACGTAGGCGCTACCACTACCGCTGGTCCCGCCAATCCGGTTTGCTCAACGGCCAGCTCACCGAAGGACGTATGGTTTAGCTTCGTTCCCAACGCTACGTCTACCACGCTGACCCTGACTGGCGCAGCAGCGGGTACCGTGCGGGTGTACTCGGCCGCCAGCTGCTCAGCTACCCTGAACTTGCTCATCTGCTCGTCGTCGGGAGCCAGCAACACGGCCCTGACTGCCCCGGTAACCGTGACGGGTCTGACCACTGGCACGCGCTACTACGTGGCGGTGAGCGGCTACGGCAGCAACGACACGGCTGGTTCGTTTACCATTGCCGGCACCAACCTGGCAACGCCCACCGCTACCCGCACCAAGGCTGACACCGACGCGCTGCTGGTGTACCCCAACCCCAGCAACACCGGCCAGCTCACCCTCAAGCTGAGCGGCATCAACGGCGTCAGCCAAGCCTCGCTGCTGAACGCCTTGGGTCAAGTCGTGCTCACCAAAAACCTGACCGGCACCGCTGAGCAGACCCTGAGCACCCGCAACCTGGCCGTCGGCCTCTACACCCTGCGTGTAGAAGCTGGTTCGCAAGTACTGACTCGCAAAGTCGTACTGGAATAGCGACTTGTTAAACGAACAAAAAAGGCCTCCCTGGATGGGGAGGCCTTTTTTGTTTGCCCAAAAGCAACAGGACGTCATGCTGAAAAACGGTCATGCTGAGCGTAGCGAAAGCACCTCCACTCATTCGTCAAACGCCCTTCTCCATTGGGGGGCCCGGGGGTGAGGCTCCTACAAGAACGAAGTTGCAGTTACGTGATGAGCGTGACGAACTACTTCCCTTCCTTCACAAACTCCCGATGAATCCCTTCTTCAATCCGCTTCAGCGTCATTTCGGTAGCGCTGGCGGCCAGCAACTCAATAGCGCAGAAGTGGGCCACGTTCAGAATGCCCGCGCCAGTCAACTCGTAGCGGGCGGCTAGCTGGGGCCAGTCCACGTCGGCGGCAATGTGAATTTGAGGCGGAAAAGACTTTCGCCAGACTTCAAGCCGCTCCTCGGGCCGGGGCATGGGGAAATGCACGATGGACTGGAAGCGCCGGGTGAAAGCCTCGTCAATATTGGCCCGTTGGTTGGACGCCAGAATAACCACACCGTTGTAGCCCTCAATGCGTTGTAGCAAGTAGGCCACTTCTTGGTTGGCGTATTTGTCGTGCGCGTCGCGGATGCCGGTGCGCTTGCCAAACAGGGCGTCGGCCTCGTCAAAAAACAGAATCCACTGCTTGTTTTCTGCCTTGTCGAACAGGCGCGACAAGTTCTTCTCCGTCTCGCCAATGTACTTGGACACCACCCGCGAGAGGTCGATGCGAAACACGTCAAGCCCGGTGTGTTTGCCCAGAAGGCTGGCCGTAAGAGTCTTGCCCGTGCCCGGCGGGCCGTAGAACAAAGCCCGGTAGCCAGCCTTTATCCGCTTCTTCATGTCCCATTCCTGCAGCAGGGTGGGACTGTGGGTTATCCAGTGCTCAATTTCCCGAATCTGGCGGCGGGTGCTGGGGTGCAGCACCAGGTCGGTCCAATCCAATTCGGTTTCGATGGCTTCGGCCGGGAAGTCGGTGCTAAAGCGCGGCTTGCTGATGGTGCCGCTGGTGAGCTGTTCCACCACTTCGGGGTCCAGCAGCAAGCGTCCGCTCAAGCGTGGCTCGCCCTCGCGCACAGGCTCTAGCTGCAGAATGTTTTTGCGGGCTAGCCAGTGCTCGGGGCTCAGCAGGTGCTGCACGGCGAGGCGCTTTTCGAGGTCGTCGCCAGCCAGCACAAACTGCGCGGTTTCCCCGGTGGGGAGCAGGCCGCGGTGGCTATTGCCACGCACGCCCCCAAACTCCGGAAAGTCGCCGCCATCCGGCAAATGCTCGGCCATGAGCTGGCTAAAAAACGCCGGTTGCACATGCGGCACCAGTGCCAGCAGCAGCAACACATATTCGGCAAACGTAGGCTCATGCCGCGCCATAAACTCGGCAAACGGCGAGCCGTCCCGCGCATACGCTGGGCCATCGTTCGTTTCTGTTTCGGCCTGCCCATCCTGCACCTGCAGCCGCCCGGCCACCACCGAGCGCAGGTAGGCCAGGGCCGTGGTCAGATTGGCAAGGTTAGGCATGCGGCCGCTTTCAGCAGTCATACAGCTTAGACAAAGGTGTTGTGGGCGGCATCGTAGGTCTTGTCTAGCACACCTGAGCTTACGCCTTCGGCAATTTTGCGCTTCAGCGCGCCGATGCGCTCCCCGTAGTTGGCCGCGCCGATGGTGAGCAGGTTGGTGTAGGCGCGCTCCCAGTTGCCGCCGGTATCAAGAGCGGCGGCCATACGGGCGAAGGTGCCCCGGCCTTGGTGTAGGATGTCGCACACCACTATGCAGGCCTTGGCCGGCGCTCCGGCCAGGCCCAGCCGCTGGTGGTAGCGTGGTAGGTTGGCCTGAAAAAACGCAATGGCCAGCTGGACCTGTATGGCCCGGTGCTCCGCATCATGCTGTGCCCAATGCACCATGCGGGCCGCACAAATAGTTTCCTGGGTTTCAATATCCAGCAGCGTGGGGTTCAGGTAATTCATCAGCCCAAGCGTGGAATCCTCGTTCTCCAGCTGGGTCAGAACCTGCTCGTCGCTGCGGTAGAAAATGTGCTTGTTTTTCAGCTCCAGCCGGGGGAAATATTCCGGGGCCAGTGGCAGCTGCAACAGCGTCCGCAGAAAGCGCACAAAATCCCCGTTGGGAACGTGCGCCGCATACTGCATAAACCCGAAAGTAAACCGGGCTCGGTCGTAGGTATTCAGGCAGAAAAAAGAGCTCTTGCTTTCCACATAAGCCGTGGGGTAAATAAAGTCGGCCCAAATACCGTGTGTGGCCCGATAATCGGCAGGCAAGTACACCATGCCCGGCACGGCATCAATATTATATAGCCCAAAATTATCCTGGTATTTGGTACGGTAGCCAATGGTGAAACGGGCTTCCGGCGAATTCACCCGCGTACCGAAATAAGCCGTTCGGCCATTTGGCAACACGCTGGAGGTGATGTTGAAAGAGTAAGCCATGCAACGAACCAATTTTAGATTGATAAATTCCGGTTGAAATAACCCATTATGGTTTGTCTGCTATCCCAACGGCCTCCTGTGGATTTGTCCCCTCTAGCACCGCTTGAATCGCATCTGCGTAGCGCCGGCCGAGATTCAGGGTGCGTTCCGTTACGTCAACGACGACTTGCGCCAATGGTCCCCAGCCCATATCCGCCGAGTCTCTAAACACCAATATTCGCTCCCCAAAGCTGTATTCCAGGCAGCCGAAAGGCAGGCCCTCGTTCACCAGCGCACACAGTTTCAGCACTGCACCTAGCTTGCGAACTGGGATGGTGACCCGGCCTACCAACATGCATTTGAGCATGGTCCGGTGTGTGTCATAAATCCATACGAAACGCTCAAAAGAGTCGTCCGCATCGATTCGAGCGACTAACACTACCTCTTTTTTACGCTTCATATCCTGGTGCGTCCAGGCAAATTTTTCGGCCAGCTTCCGGGCTTCGGCTAAAAATGCCTCGGCTTCCGGCTTTTTCAGTTGCTCGTCTGTTTTCATGGGGTTACTTGCCAGGTTTCTACTTGTGTGCCGTCCGAAGTTACATCAATGGTAACGTGGAAGTCGCTTCCTCCAATGCCATACGCCCCAATGAAAGCATCTTTCTGGGGGTCGTGCCGGGGGGCGAGTGCATCAGCTTTCTGCGCATCGCCAGCATCGTAGCGTTTGCCCTTCCGGCGGTTTGTGCCGCTAGCCCCAATGAACAGGTTGCCCGTGTCGTTGTTGGCCTGCTGGAGAAGGTCGCGGGCAGCCGCAATGATGCCTGGTCGTCCTTGCCCTTTAGCTGGAAATCCTTTGCCAATCAACACCTTCGCTGCTTCGTCTACGGTGAGGGGCGCCAGTGCTGAGTCGATGTGCTTGATGGTATCGCTGATGGAAATCTTATGACGGATGTCCAGCTTGGCATCTTTGAACTGCCCAAGCTGCCCGGGCGGAAAGGATGATTTGAATTTTGCTATCAGGTAAGCTTTCGTTTCGGCTGTGAAACTGAGAGACTTGCGCGTGATTTTTAGCGCACCTACCTTGCCTTTCTTAGTTTTCTTCTTTTTGGTATCGCCTTTCGGGTTGATTTCGGCGTGGACGTAGGCTGTAGTTTCTTCTGCGTCGCCGCCTTCCTCCATCAGCATCAGTACAGTTAGCTTGTACTTGGCTTTAATGGCCGGGAGCCGCTGGCGTATGGCTTCCAAATCTGGGTTCGGTGCTGCTAGCAAGGCATCTGCCTCGGCAATGGCTTTGCCTAGGTCCTGCTTTTTCTGCTCTTCGGTGCGGGCGTCGTTCTTGTTTTTTCCCAGTAGCTTGTCCAGCACGCTGCCCAGCCAGGCCACAATCTTATCCAACCCTTTGTCAATGGGTTGCCGGATGCGCTTCACAATGCCCACCAGCTTGTCGGGCACGCCGCCCAGGCCGGCAAACTTGGCCAGGAAGGCAATAACGATGTTGAGGGTGCTGGCCATGGTGGCTTCCACCTTTTTGGCCGCACCGGAAATCTGCCCGGCGGCGATGGCTGAGATGGAGTCAATAAACGAGGCCACCACGGCGCCAATCTGGCTGATTTTCTGGATGAAGAAGGTAATGGTGTTGTAGATGGCGATGATGGCCTGGATGACGGCCCCGGCTGGATTGAGCATGCTGGCCAGCTTGGTGATGGCCGCCTTTACGATTTCGCTGGTCACCATCTGGGTCACCTGCCCGATGAGCTGGTCTTTTAGCTCGCTGAGCTCGGCTTTTATCTGCTCCCAGGCGGCGGCAGGGCCGTCTTTCACCAGCGTGACGAGCACACCAGCGGTTTTTTCCAGCCCCACCAGCACCGGCTCGGGGATGATTTTGACCAGCTTGCCGCGGATGTTCTGCCACGTCAGGCCCAGTACCGAGAGCACCAGCTTCACAACTTCGAACAGCGTGAAGGATTTTGGAATGTACACGCCGGCTTCGCCCAGCGGCCCGGTTATCCACTTGATGAGGGCGTTTTTCAGGTGCTCGCCAATGTTGGCCGCAAACATCTGGAAGCCCAGCTTGCCGGCCGCCACCAGGTTGCCCACAAACCCAATCGGGTTCTTGATGATGGTTTGGAAGGCAGCCTGGGCCTTTTTGATGTAGGGCATTACGCCCGGCGCCACCACCGAGAACAGGATTTCGAGCAGGCTGATTATCTGCTGGAAAGCCCAACTGAAGAAGTCGCCCGCGATGCTGGCGAAGCTGCCCACGATTTTGGAGAACGCGCCCACTACCGTGATGACGTCTTGAAAGGTGAGCGAGGAAATGGTCTGGATGATGCGGCCCGGAATGCTCCGTGCAAAGCTCAGCAGCCCCGACATCGCGCCCTGGAACCATGCATAAGCCTTCGCCAGGGCATTGCCCTTTTTGAGGTTCTGGTAGATTTCTTCCTGTCCGATGAGCTTCATGAAGCCGCCAATCAGCGCGTCGGCTGTTTGCGGCACGGGCTCGCCGGTGATGGGGTCTTCGCCGAGCACGACGCGGAGCAGGTCGTAGCCGGCCGTGCCTTGTGCCAGGGCGGCCAGGGGCTTCAGAATGGCGTCTTTCACCATCTTCAGCAGCTCCATTACCACGCTGCCGCCAAAGGCAATGAGGCGCCCCACGGGACCGGAAAAAATGTGAACGGCCCGGTTCCACACGCCGCCGAGGTCGAAGATATCGGTCCAGCTCAGCGAGTCGATAAACGCCTTCAGGGCCCCGATTATTTCCGCACCGATGTCGCCGAAAGCAGCCATTTTCTGCTCAACCCAAGCCCCAGCTTTGTTGAATACGCCGTGGTTGTCGAGGGCCTGCGACACGAGGTGGCCGCCCGGCACCACTTCCACCAGCGCCCGCAGAATGTTGGCGGCGCTCCGGTCCGTCGAGCGCATGTTGATGGGGTTGAAGCCCAGTACGATGGTCAGCAGGCGGTAGCCGGGAATGTGGTAGGCTTTATCGGCGAAATAATCCAGCGCATCCTGCACGCCCAGGCGCTGCACGGGTGGCGGCGTGGCCGTGGTGCTCACCGGCTGGGCGCTGCGCTGCACAGCGTGGCCCTGCTGAATGGTGTGCGTGAGCTCGTGGGCTAGCAGTTGCTTCCCTTCGCTGGTGCCCGGCTGGTACTGGTCACGCGAGAAAAAGACGTGGTTTTGGTGCGTGAAGGCGCGGGCACTCAGGTGGTTGCTCAGGCTCGCCGATTCCGGGTCGTTGTGAATGCGAACCTGGCTGAAGTCGGCCCCGAAGCGCGGCTCCATATAGCTGCGCACATCGGCCGACAGGGGCTGTCCGCCGCTGGTTTTCTGGCTGATGGCGGCCTGCGTGCTGGCCGCTACAGCGGGGGTGCCGTCGCCCTTGCGCATCAGCTTGTCGTCTTCTTTTTTCTGGAGTTTCTCGTCCTCTTTCTTCTGGATTTTGTCGTCTTTCAACTCGGCCCGCTGCACTTTTTCTTCGGGTGCGGGAGCTTTTTGCAGCTTATCGTCGGGTTGGCGCTGAAGCTTTTCTTCCGATGCAGCAGGCGCGGGCATGCGCATCACCTTGTCGGCCATGCGGTCGGCTTCCTGTTCAAACTTGTCGCCGGGCTTGTTCACCGTCAGCTTCATCTGCACGGGCGGCGCGGCGGTAGCAGCCGTCGGCTCGAAGAAATTGCCCCCACCGGCCTTCGCAAAGAAGGGCTGGCTCGACGTCCGCGTGGCGGGCGTCGAGGTGGTGGTGGGCGACTTTTCGGCGGTGGCTTTCATGGTGCTCGCAATGCGGTATGATTAGGCGCGAGTGGTTTAGAAATCAGGCTGCGCTCGGTATGTGTGCTAGCCCCATTCCACGCGCAGCATTTGCGGCATCCAGGGCAGCTGTATCATCGAAATGCCCCAGGGCAGCTGGTCGAGCAGGATGTCGTAGCTCATGGGTTCGACTTGCAGCAGCCAGTCGCCGCTGTTGTCGGGGTGGCGGGAGAGCTTGCCGGCGCGGGCCAGGAAGGTGCCGCGCAGGGCATCGGGCGAGGTGCTGCGCAGGGCACTCCAGTGATGCACCACGGCGCGGAGCAGGGCTTCGGCTTCGTCGGTTTGGGCAGTGGTCAGGGTGAGGTCGGTGGCAACGGGCCGGGCCAGCGGAATGGCGCACAGCAGCTTGGGTAAGGTCAGGGCGTGCTCCGGGGCGCTGGGCTGGCCGGTGGCCAGGAAATGCAGCAGGCATAACGCCCGCTCGGGGTGTAGAAGCTGGTCGTTTTCGGTCAGGCCCAAGCCTTCGAAAAAACGGGGCAGGAAGGGATGCAGCAGCACCAGGCCGGCGTTGTCGAGGTAGTAGCCTTCTTCGCCTTCAATCTCGTTTTCCGCAGCTGGTTCCAGCTGTTCAAGGAGGCGGTTTTTTAGCTTGGCGTCGGTTGTCGTGGGGTGTTTTTCTCCTTCCAAATTGCTTGTGGCCGGCCCTTTCGTGCTGCCGGGCCAGTGCCGTTCCAGCACGGCTTGCAGCGCGGCCGGCTGCCGAATGGGGGCTGGCAACCGGAGCCATGCTTCGGCCACTATTTCGGCGGCATTCCGGGTATCGTGGCCGACAAGGTGCCCGAGTACGACTTCCCAGAGCACTGTCTCAAACCGGGTCAGGGCCTGACTCAAAGCGGGTGTAGCTGCCTGTCCCGCCCCGCCAAGCACCGTGCGAATGGCAACCATCACCCGCTGGCTCTCGGGCCAGAAGGTGGCCAGCAGCCTTTCCCGGAACGCAGCCGAAAACTGCCATACCAGTCGCTGTCGCACGTTGGCCGCGCCCAAAGCCCGCCGCAGCAGCTCCCGCACGCGGCCCGGAATAGCGCCCGACCCGGCCATTGCGGCCCAGGCCCCGAGCACCGCCTGCTCGAGGCGACGGCCTTCCGGCAGGCGAAAAGCCCAAGGTAGCCGCCCGGTGCTGAGGAAATGGAAAAAGGCTTCCTCAACGTTCTGAGGACCGGTTTTGAGGCCCACATTTTCGGTCACCAGCCCGGGCATGGCGCGGAGTTGCGCGGCTTGCTCGCGCAGGACCTTTTCGATGGCCTGGGCCACGGCAGCGGGGCCATCGTGCTCCAGGTGTTCGAGCGACAGGGTGCCGGCTTCAATCTCCAGCCGGTCAAGAACCAGGTGTACGCCGGGCGGCGCGTAGCGGTCGAACACCCGCTCCAGGACGGGCAGCAGGGAGTCGGAGCAGAGGCCGGCGAGCTGGCTTTGCAGGGCCAGGCCGTCGGCTTCGGTGCCGTTGAGGTCGAGGTGCAGGTGGTACTGCCGGATGTGATGCGTCATACTTTCCCAACCTTATAATCCGTTTCTGCCACATCGAAGCAGCCCCGGTTGGTGATGACCGTGAGGCGGACCCGGCCGTCCCGGCTCAGGCTGGGCGTCACTATTTGGCCGGGGAAGAAGGTGCCGCCCGGCTGTGCAGTAGTGAACTCCCAAATCCAGGCCACAATGTTGCTGGCAGTCACGCCGCTTACGCTACCGGTAAACCGCGGAAAGTCCACCGTGATGCCAGCTCTGGGCATTGTGCCTTTGCACAGCGGCTCGAATTTGGTGTGAGCGCACTGGTCGCGCTCCGAGCAGTTGAAGGCCGGCACCTGGGTGCGCGGGTTTCTGGCCCGGCGGTCGATGAACGTGGCCCCGTCGAAGGGCGCGCCGCTGGGGTCCGGCTCGTTGGTGTATTCCACGTTCATGGGCAGCAGCGGCTGCGGGGTGGCCGTGAGGTAGTCGAAGCTGAGGCTGAACGTTTCGCACACGAAATGCTCAATCCAGAGCAGCGCGAACGGGTCTTTCTCGTCGGGCTGGTAGCTCAACATGATTAATCCATCCCCGATTTCTCCGGCAATGGCCTTATTCAACTGCTCAATCATACCGCCCACGGTATTGGCGAAATCTCCGTTCAGACCTGATGTCGGCATCGCTATGACGCTGCCCGGCAGGCCGAATTCCTTGCCGTTGTAGCGCAGCACCACTCGGGAATTGGCCGTGTCGTAGGCTTCATATTCATTGCCTTTCACAGGCGGCTGCACCCACAGGCGGTAGGCGCAGCGCCGCGACTTGCCTTCGCAGGGCAGGTTGCAGGGCTCTTCGCAGGTGTGCGTCACCTCCAGCTCAGCTGTGCAGTTGTTCGCGTCTGTTACTTCCACGCGCACGGGCTGGCCGCTGGCCACCGGCTCGGTAGTCAGCTCATTGCCGGAAAGCGGCTGGCCATTGAAAAGATAAGGTAGCTGGCCGCCTGAAATAACAATGGTAGCCTTGTACGTGGCCAGCTCCTCGCACTCGAATCCCGTGGTCCGGAGTCGCAGCGGTGGCCCTACCACCACCGACTGCGCCGGCGCGACCACGCCCGCCGCGTCGCGCACAAACACCGTGTGCGTGCCCACGGCCATGGTCAGAGGCCCGTCCAGGGCCACGAAGCGGCCATTGGTGGAATCAACCCGCACCTGGTAGGGCGCGGTGCCGCCCGTGGGCAGTATCTGCACCTGCGCCTCTTTGTCGGAGGTGCAGCCTACCTGCGTAGTGAAAGCAAGCGGTGGCAGGCAGGAGTGGCTGAAGCTCTGGGTGGTACTGCACTGCTGGCTGTCGCTGATGGTGATTTCGACATCCTCATTACCCGGCAGGAGGTCGCTCATGTATTGGTTGCCGGTTACGCTGCCGCGGCTAGCCGTGTAAGGCGCGGTGCCGCCGGTAATCTGGGCCGTCAGCACGTATTCGTTGTTGTCGCCAAAGCACTCAAAACTGGCTTCCCCGAACGCCAGTTGGCCTGTCACCTTCACCGTTTGCGGAGCCGATTCGCTGGCCTCCGCATCCCGGACTACTACCCGGTGCTCGCCCGCGCTCAGCAGAAACGAGCCTTTCAGCGGCTGGAATTCAGCTTCGTCGGTTTTGTAGCTGTAGGGCGGCATGCCGCCTTCGGGTGCGAGCGTGATTTCGGCCTGCTGGTCGGCGTTGGTGCAGCCGATGGTGACCATGAACGTGGGCGGCGGCTTGGGCAGCACAAACTGCACACCGCCCCCGCTGCTCACCAGATAGGGCAGGTAGAAATCGGCAATGATGGTACCATCGGCCAGCTCGTCCACCGTTTGCTGAATGATTTTGCTGGCGCTCACGCCGCCCTTGCCGGGCAGCTTCGTGCGCCGGTCGGGGGCCGAGCCGGTGAGTCGGCTCAACAGCAGCCGCACGTCGGGGTCGGCGCTGAGCTCCTCGTTGGCGCTGATGCGGCCCAGCGCCGCCGACATAGCCTCGGTATTGATGGCCGCCGCTGGCAGCTCATTGTCGGACAGCTGGCGCAGCTGGCCGAGTCGCGGCTGGTCCGGCTCGCTGATGGACTGGCCCACGCGTTTGCCCAGGGACTGGGTGGTAAGGGCATTCGCAGTGCCCACAGCCGCGGTGCTGACGTTGGTCAGGTTAATATTTGCGCCTAGCAGGGCCGTATTGAAGCCTGTTGACGCTCCCAGCGAAAGCACCGGGTCGGGGTCGTCGTGGTACACGAGGATGAAGGTGCCGCCCATCGGCACACCCGCCTTGTGCTGAATGCCGGGGTGCTTGTTTAGAAAGTAGCCCAGGAATTGCTGCTGTTTCAGCTCGCGCAGGCGGCGCTTGTACTCGTCGCGCAAGGCCCGTAGCGCCCCCAGCTTGGCCGAATACAGCACCTCATCGAACTGGTCAATCAGGTCTTCCTGCGGCAGGAATTTGGCCAGGTCGGCGGGGAAATTGGCGGCTGCCTCGCTGCGGAAGTAGCGGGCCAGCGCCAGCAGGTCTTCGTACTTGTTTTCCAGGTCGTCGAAGCCTACGGCGCTCAGGCTGGGCGGCAGAATTTCGGCCAGCTTCTCGAAGTAGTAAATGGCCACCACGTGCGGGTAAAACTCCGGCTGTGGCGCCGCTGCGTGCTGAAACAGCAGACAGAAAACCGTCCAGATGGTGTTGTCGCTCACACGGGTCTGGTCTACGTCGATGTAGGGCAGGCCCAGCAGCGTGGTCAGGTTTTTCTCGAACCAGGCACCCACCGAGCCCCTTTGGTAGGGCAGGCCCGGCGCATATTTCGCCAGCAGCGGCAGCTTGGCCACGCCGGCCGGGTCCACGCCTTTGGGCATCATCACGCCGTAGAAAAACCGGGCTCCTTCGGCCAGCGCGGTCATTATTTCCTCGCGCAGGGTGTCGTAAAGGCTTTCCAAGTCCTGAAAATGAGCCGATTCCTTGGTCAGGTCCACGGTCATCTTTTCATCGAAGGCGCCGGTGCGCAGCGCGATGATGTCGATGGGCAGGCGGTTGCGCTCCTTAAGCGCCAGCAGGATGCCGAGGGCGCTTTGGTAGTTCTTACCCAGGTGGCCTTCCACGCGCAGGAAGTTGTAGGGTTCCAGGTCGTAGCGCAGCGGGTTAGTGACGAAAGGGGGCGGCGTGGGCTGGTACTCGGCGGCGCGGTAGCTCAGGTTCTGGTTGGCACGGTTGCGGCGCGTTTTCAGCGGGTTCCAGAGCTGGAAGAGGGGCGTCGTGCCGGTTTGCAGGTAGTAGTAGGGGATGGCCTTATCGGAAAGCGGCACATCGGCCAGCTTGCTCGGTACGCAGCGGATTTGCTCGGTGGAGGCATTGGCCGGGGTGAGCGGGGGCGTGTTGGTGAAGCGCTCCACCATTTCCACCAGCCGCCGAAACAGCTGCCGTAGCTCCTGCGTCTGCTCTTCGCAGCCACTCACAGCCGCCGAACCCAGAAACCGCTGCCGGTAAATGCCGGGGTTGGTGATGGCGGTGGGCACCAGCGCGCCCAGCATCAGGTG
Organism: Hymenobacter negativus; assembly: GCF_017571495.1. GTDB lineage: Bacteria > Bacteroidota > Bacteroidia > Cytophagales > Hymenobacteraceae > Hymenobacter > Hymenobacter negativus. The sequence goes on from NZ_JAGETZ010000012.1 coordinate 12,244, forward strand.
GCGCGGAAACAGGTCTTCGTCGGGGCAGCAGGCGCAGAGCAGCTCCGCGCCCTTCCACCGAAACTCGTCGTAGGCCTGCAGCAGGTCGCCAAAAAAATCATAGTAATACTGCAGGAAACGCACCTGCGCTGTAGTCGTGGGTGCCGCATCCAGAAAGCCAAAGCTGGCCGTAAACCCGGCAAATGGATTGGTGGCGTACAGCATCTCCACCACCGGCCGGAATGCCGTGTAGGCCGCCGTGAGGGCCGCCGCCGTGTTCTGCACCAGCTTGTTTTCGTAAAAAGCCGCGTGGAACCCCGTCAGCACCTCGCCCGATGTTATGGGCTTGGTATTGGGCACATCGAAGCGCGGCAGGCGCAGGTCGGGCAGGTTGAGGCGGGCCAGTAGGGCAGTTTCGAGGTCGGCCCCGGTCAGGTTGGGCACCAGCTGATTGGCGGCGGCAATGATTTTGGCCAGGTCCGAAAGCGTGACAAGCAGGCGGCGCACGGTCACGGTCACGGAGGCACCCTTGTCATCGCAATTGATGGGGCTGCAATTGCGCAGGTCCTCCTTCTTCAGTTCCAAAAACAGCAGCACTGCTTTGTCTTGCAGGAAATTGGCGGGCGTGGCCAGCGGCTTCACGTTGGGCTCGCCGGCCGGAAACAACTCCCACAGGGGGTACTGCGCGTGCGTGATGGGGTCGAGAAATGGCGCGTAGCCGGGCTCCGGCGGCACCGTGTAATTGTCGCGGTAGGCCACCAAATCCACGTCTTCCGGCTCCAGAATCAGGTAGCCCGCCGAGGTGACGCCGCAGCCGTGCGAGAGGTGAATGGTGCTGACGCCGGCCGTGGTTTCCAGCCGAATTTCTAACCCGCACACAATGCCGATGCCAATGAGGTTGGCCCGCGTCAGTCGCTCCTGCTCGTCCAGGTAGTCGAATACCTGGTTCAGGTGAGCGTTGGTGAGCACCTGATTGGCCTCAAACACGGGGTAATTATCTTGGAGCGCTTGCATAGCAGGTGGCGGTTTTCAAGCAGTTGGGAAGACGAATCAGGATTTCCGGGGCCGGCGCGGCTTGCCGGGTTTCTTAGGCGCAGCAGGCTTCTTGAGCGGGGACTGGCTTTCACCAGAATCCGGGCTTTCAGTAGTGCTCAGGTTCTCAGAAGCAGCCACGCTTTCAGCAGACTCCGGTCTTTTAGACGAATCAGCGGCGTCAGCAGCATCTTCAGGAGCCGCTGTTGTCTCGGAAGACGCGGCTGCTTCAGGGGTAGCCAATGGTTCTGCGGCAAGCGGTACCTCAGGCGAAACCGGGCTTTCGGAGGGAGTCAGAACGGCCTTCTTTGTTCGGGCCGCTGGGCTGGGCATGGGCGTAATCTGTCGGCGCAGCGGGTAGTTGCCGAGGGCGGTACTGCCCAGGCGCACAGGGTTCTGGTCGCTGCCATCGTCGCAGTCGTGCAGAGTGGCGCCGGGGTAAGTATTGCGCAGCTTGCCGAGCAGGTTCACCACCATGCGCAGGCGGTAGGAAACCTCCACATAAGTGGCATAGCGCGCTTTCAGCAGCGTTTCGAGAGCTGCCACCGTGCCCGGCTTGAAGCTGAGGCCGGGCGCCAGCACTACCGGCTGCGGCGCGAAAGCCGTGAGGTTGTTCAGCGTGCGCCCAGCCGTCAGATTAGCCTCCAGCCAGTCGTAAAAATTCAGGCCGAATTGCGTGAGAACGGCCGTGGCGCGGTGGCATAGCTCGTCCTCCACGTTGACGGTGGGCGGGGCGGTCAGCAGGTTGCTACGCAAAATGGCTTCCACGCGCTCCTGTAGCCGCTCGGCTGGCCAGTCGTGGGCAGCATTGGCCGTAAGCCAGGCACGCCAGGCATCCTCGAAGCGCTCGAACTGCCAGCCATACAGCGCAATGTGGTGGAAGTATTTCACCAGCATGGGCATGACCTCGGCCCAGAGGGCAGCGTTCAGGACGGTGGTGCAGCTCAGCTCAGTCGGCGTAATCTGGGTTGTAAACTCCTGCTCCAGCGCGGCCAGTAAAGCATCCGACTGCACATACGTCAACGTTTTGTCCTCGTACCAGGCCGTGAAGACCGTGCTGAACGCCGTGTAAATGGCCAACGCGCAGGCGCAAGCCTCGGCCGAGGCGGGACGCAGGTTATCGGCGGTCAGGCCTTTGGCTTCCAGCAGGTCGGCCAGTTCGCCCACCACGGGGTCGCAGGGGTTTTCGATGAAGCCGTCGTTGCCCACCCAGCAGATTTTGGCCAGCAGATGCGCGGGCGTTTCCTGGCGCACGGTGCGGTCGGCAAAGCCGCGCAAGTCCAGGTTTTCGCTAAACGGCGGGGCCCAGCCGGCCATCACGAAGGTGAGCCGGAAGGAGTACGGGTCCTCATCGCCGCAGGTGCCACAGGCCCCATCGGAACAGGCTGGGTACAGGGCATCGCCGGGAAACTTGGGCCGTAGCAGTAGGTGCTCTACCACAATAAACCGGTCCAAATCGGAGCCCGGCGCGAAGCCCAGCAGCAGGCCCACCCGGTGCTTCAGGCCCGAAACGTTGGCCGGGTCGGCCGGATTTTCGGCGTAGTTGAACGCCCTGCCCCGGTCGTGGCTGATGAGCGGGTAAGCTTCCAGGAAAGCAATTTTGTCGGCAATGAGCTGCTGCTGGCTCACCTGCTGCCCTTCCAGACTGGTGAGCAGCAGCGCGTAGTCTTTGAAAGACTCGCCAAAACGAGCCAGCAAATGGTCGAGGAAGCGGTTGCGGCGTTCCAGAAACTCGGCCAGCGTTTCGGTCAGATTCCCCAGCACGGCCGGCGTTAGCCCATTCACCAGCTCGCTGTAGCCACCCAGCACGGCATCGCTAAACTGCCGGCTGAAGTAGGTCTGCGAAATGGCCGGGTCGAGCGAGAACATATCGGTCGTGTGTGCCACCTGCGCGAAGGCGTTGCCGAGCAGCTGCTCAAAGGCCAGTAGGTAGGCTTTCAGCTGCTTGGCCTGGGCGCGGCGGCGCGGCGAAGCCGCAGAAGGCAGTCCCTCCGGCCCGATGCCGTAGGTGCGCGGGAAGCTGTTTTGCAGCGGCGAATAATCGGCTTCGGGGTCGCGGAAGGTGCCGGTTGGCACCGCTAAATCGGTGGGCGCGTGGGCTACCTTGGCCCGTTCTGCCTCGCCGCGCAACTGGGTGAGAGTGGCAAGGGCCTCGGCCCGGCGCGGTAAAAACGGCAGCCCGTTCTTGTAAAAAAGGAAGCGCGACAAGTGGAAATGCAGCCGCGGCTGGTGCTGGTTGCTCACAAACAACAGCCAGGCGGCGCTGGCCTTGGTGGTATCAAACACGGGCAGGCCGTTGGTCCAGATGGGGTCGGCCGCGCCCTTTAGCTGATTGCCGGCCGCGTCGTACTTGCTCAGCAGCAAGTTATTCACGGCTACCACCCCTTCAATGTCCATCAGCCGGTTGATGAGGTCGGACACCCGCAGCACACTTTTCAGCCCCGCTGCCGCCAGCTCATCGGCCTTGATGAAGCCTTTGTTCAGTTCCGGGCCGTTAAAAATTTCTTCCACCGACACGCCCTCGGCCAACAGCTCCGGCAGCGAATAAAACGGCACCGGCGGGTTGAAATACCGTTCAATCTCGAACCAGATGTGGGCCTGGATTCGCTCGATGTCAGCGTCGGGGCGCACCTCCACGTCGGCGCACACGGCCACGTCTTCCACATCCACGCGGCTCACGCGGCAGTAGTCTTCGCCGAGGTTGCGGTGCTGGTGCAGGGCGGCTTTGGCGGTTTGCACAGCAGCTTCCACGCGCAGCTGCTTGCGACGGTATCGCGGCAGCGGGCCCGTGTCGGTGGCGTTTATGAGCAGCTGTTGCAGGCTCACCGTGCCGGGCGCGCCGCCGGGCAGCACAGTGGTCAGGTTCTTGGCCGCCATGCTGCCGAAGAGGCGTAGCGTTACGTTTGCTATGGTTAGCTTCTGGCCACCGGGTAGCAGCTCCAACTCGTAGGTGGCGTAGAACAGGTTGTTCCAGTTGCGCCGTAGCGCGTCGTCGGTCAGTGGGCTTTGGTCGGCGGGGTTATTGCTGCGATTGAACTTGAGGAGCTTGAGGCTGATGCTTTCGCCATTCTGACCCGCAAAAGCATCTTCACTGGCCAGAAACAGGTTCCATTCTGCCCCTTTTTCCAGGCCCCATTCCGGGAAGTGCAGCTCCACCGCGACCAGCTGGGGCTGGCCTTCGTCGTCAAAAACAGTATAGGTGTGCTCAATTTTCCGGTCGTTCAAATCGCCCAAATCCGGGTCGGCTTCCAGCTCCACCCGGATTTCGTAGAGGCCCAGCGGCTCCACGGTTTGGGGGGTGAGGGCGGGGTTGGTAGGCTTGCGGTAGGAGAGGTGCAGCTCGTCGTTTTCGCACCAGGCGTAGTAGGGCAGGTCGCAGCCGCAGGACTTGCAGAATACCCAGGCGTTGCGCACTCGTTCGAGGTCGATGAGCAGGCGGCGGAAATCATCGGGCGTGACCGGGTTAACGGTCAGGATGTTGCGGGCCGTGAAAAACGCCTGGTGCGGATACGGCTGCGCCGGGTTGGGCGACGGCGTGGCCGGTGCCAGCAGGTCCTTAATGTCCCAGCCGATGCGGTAGGCCAGGTCCGTGATGGCGTAGCACAGCTGGTCCAGAATGGTGATGCCGGGGTCGTGGGCGTTGTAATCGGTCCACCAGCGGCTGCCCAGCTGCTCGATAAAGCCAATGCCCTCCCGACGAAGGCGGAAAAAGTCTTCGGCGGCGCGCAGCGGGGCCTGTTTCAGCAGGACTACGGGTTGGCGGCTCATGCGGTGCAGGGGCAGTTTTCGTGGGGCGCTTCTTCCTGCGCGGGGTTGATTACCAGGATGCTATGCTGCGTGGCCGGAGCCGAAACCAGAATGGAAACGGCCTTCGTGCCGGTTATTTCGGCGTAGTCGGCCGGGCCGGAAGCCGGATGGAACAACTGAAAATCAGTCACGTAATCGACGCTGGTCTGGTCCTCGATAAAGTTGATAAGCACCGACTTGTAGATTTTGCCACCGAACGACGGACCCGCTCCATCGGCAAAAGCCCAGGGCGACAAAAACCGCGTGATGCTCTGTTGCAACTGCTTAATGGAGAACGTTTCATCAAACCCCTCACGCAGCCGCACCCGAAATGCCACACGCACCTCCTCAAACTCGGGATTTTTGACGTGCAGCTTCACGAAGCACGACAGCCGCTGCTGCAGAAAGGCGCCAATTTCGCGCAGCAGCCCCAGGCTGGTGTAGGGCCGCAACGGGTCGCGGAGGTTGCGCAGCTGCTGGCTCGGAATGGCCACCAGTGTGACGTGTCCCGGCGCCAGCTCGCGGTAGATGCCCGTGCCGTTGGCGCTGGATTCGTAGTGCGTGTGGTTGAGGCACTTCACCTGGTAGAGCTGCGGAAAGGCCTCCAGCACCAGGTGCTCGTAATCCCAGAGCGCCACGGCCCGGTCCTTGTGCCGCAGTCGCTCGCTCACGCGGGTGTAGAAGGCATCGGAAGCCTCGCTGCCGCGCCCGCCAAACGAGTCGAAGGGCTGTTCCACCTTCTTCACGGCAGCCACCGGCTGAGCCATTTTCGTGATGGTACCGGCCGGCGTCACCTGCGCCGCAAAAGCCGGGTCGTTGCCCTGGTCCTGGAACGTGACGCGCACGGCTTGGGCCGCTACGAGCAACAGCTGGCACACGGCGGCGCTTTTTTCGGCCACGGCCACGCGCAGCCAGTGCTGGCCGTTGGGCAGCAGCGTGTTGTCGTCGTTGGCATCGCGGGGCACAGCCAGCGTCACGATGCCGGAGCGGGTCAGCTCGCTGGTGGTATCGGCCACGGCATCGCGCGGAAATTCCACCCATTCGTTGCGGCGCAGGTAGCTCCAGTTGAGGTGCGGCACGGGCTTCTGGGTGAGCGGGTCGGCGGTGCCATCGGCCACTTGGAAGAGCAGGGCCAGGTTTTGGGGCGGCAGCAGGGCGCTGATGCCGATGTAGAATTCGGCCTCGTGCGGCACGGGCTGCTGGGCCGGCAGCTTGGGGTCGGCCAGGTTGAGGTGTTTGAACTGCGGCAGCAGGTACAGGGCCTTATCAGGCGCATCAATTTTCAGAAACGGGTGCTGCTCGGCCTGCCCAAACGGGGCCACGTGATAGAACTGCGCGGCTCGCCTCGCAAATGCGCCCGCATCGGCCGAGGACAGCGCAATGCTCTGGCTGGCCGTGTAGCTCAGCGTGAGCGCACTGACGACCGGGCCGGCTGGAGGTGCGCCAGGGTTGGTGGCGGTAGCCGGGGTTTTGCTGAGGAAGGCGAGCAGGGCCGTTTGATAAGCCGCTTGCCCGAATCCATCCGTCAGCCGGAGGCGCACGAAACCGTGCCGGGCGGTGGTGCCGTAGCTTTCCGTGGGCAGTGGGTTGGGCTGGTCCACTACGGCATCGGTTAGCCCGCTGGAAATATCGAATTCCGTTGCCTGCAAGGCGGTACTCGTGCCTGAATCCTCCCAATTGCCTTCCGTCAGAAAGTCAACGGCTACCTGCGGCGTGGTGCCGTAGGGCGCGGGCGCGGCCTGCCACGTTAGCTCCACGGCCGCACTGGTCAGGGTTTTCTGGAACGCCTCGGCCGAGCCAATGGTGAGGGCACTGCCCGCCACCGGCAAAGCCCCAAACGGCTGAAACGGCTTGGACGTATCCACCGGGCCGAAGTCGTTGGACACGGCCAGGGTGCGCAGGCCCGTCACGGCCACGCTCAGCGTGATGGCGCTCAGCCGGGCGTCCTGCAATTGCTGGTATTGATAAGTCGTGGGCTGCTGCTTTAGCTTGAGGAGCAGCAGGGGCAGCGCAGTAGCGAAGGTGTAGCCGTGGGCCTTGGTATTGTAGGCCACAATGGCCGGGTCCGCGCCCGTCAGTTCGATGACGAGGCGCAGTTGGCCGCTCTCGGTTTTGAAGCTGGTAGCTGGTTTTTCAAACCAGCCATCGGCCGCTGTGAACTGGTAAACCACATCAGCTGCCAAATCCGAATAGGAGCCCGTAACCGTGAAATCGACCGTAATGGTGCGGGCACCCTCGGCCAGAAATAAGTAGTGCGAAGCCAGCGCCAAGCCCACTTCGGCCGTCGGCATTTTGATTTCAGTTAGCTGGCCATCGACGTAGATTTTATGGAAAAAAGGCTGCCACGAGCCGTCCGTTGAAGTCAGAGGCGCGCCCAGCCCGTCGTCGGAATTGGCTACGGGTGCGGCGTAGAGGCGGCCGACGGGGGCGGGGCCGCCGGTCCAGCCGCTGCCGGCCGGTTCGGTGCCGTAGCGGTACAGCGTTTTCAGGGCCGTGACCTGGGCCGCGTTGGCTACCAGTTGCTCGTCGCTAGCGAAAAACGCGGGCTTGCCCAAGGCATCTTTGCCGGCCTTAAACAGCTCGCCCGGCGCCAGAGCGTAGGCTTCAACGTGCTTGGCCAGTTCCAGCAGCAGGTGGGCGTGGCTGGGCTCGGCGGGTTTTTCGCGCAGCTGGAGAATGTCGCGGTAGTAGAAGTCGAGGTGGCGCTGGGTGAGGGTGTTGGTTTCCTGCCGGGCGTACTCGTTCAGGCGCAAAAAGGCCAGAAACAGCGCGTAGTGCGGCTCGTGCCCGTCCCACTTGGTGAGGGTGGCTTCCAGCGCCGCCCGGCCTTCGGTGGCCACGCGGGCATACACTTTCAGAAACTGGTCGAAGACGCTGGTAAACAGGTTGTGCGTGGCCAGCCGGTTGATGCGCTCAAAATCGGAGCCTACGCCGTAGGTCGCCAGGTCGTCGGCAATAAATGATTCGTAATTAGCCCAACTGGTGGCCCCCGCCGGCCACCAGGCCGCCGACAAGCCCTTGGTTCTGACCGACTGAAACGACACCAATGGCCCGCCCAGAATCGCCGCCTCTGCCGGTAAGACTGACTCATCGAGCAAGCCCAGCGCCACGCCGCCCTTGTGGTAGGCAACCAGCCTCCCCAGGCCCGTAGCCAGCTGGCTCTGAATCAGATTCAGCAGCAAGCCTTTCAGCGGAATTTCATTCGGCAAGGCCGTTTGTAGGGCGTCGAGCCGTGCTGCCAGGGTGCCCACGGCGCTGAATAGGAAGCCCAGCCGCCGCTTCAGCCCCGCCTCATCGCCCTCATTATCCAGGTTATTCAGATAGCCGAAGGCCTCGGTATTGCGGACTTTGTACTGCTCCACGTCCTGCACGGCGGCCACGGCCAGCTGCACCGACACGTCTTCGGCGAAAAACTTCTCCCAGGTGCCCAGCGGTAGGGCACCGCTGCCGTCGTCGTAGTTCAGGTAGCGGGCGTAGGCCTGCGCAAACACCATGCTGTGCGCGGGCGTGCGCTCGTTGAGCGGCGCCGAGGCGGGGGCCAGCGCCGACAGCACGCGCTGCGGCTGGCTGGTGCCTTCGCGCACGAGCTTCAGCGGGTCGGTGTTCTGGGTGCAGTCGGCGGGCATGGCTAGCGCAGGTCGGGTAGGGGCGTGAGGGTGGCCTCGGCGGGGCTGCCGGGCTGGTTGATGTCAGTGCCTTCCTGCTTGTAGAAGGGGAAGACGAAGTTGAACCGCGAGTTTGTGGTGCGCACCCGGTAAATGGCCTCGATGAGGATGACGCCTTCCAACTCGCGGCTGGTGTCGAGGCGCACTTTCTCCAGCTCAATGCGCGGCTCGTAGTACAGGATGGCCGACTCGATTTTGTCGGCCATCAGGGTTTTGGTAGTGGTGTCCAGGCTCTCAAAAACCAGCTCCTCGGTGTTGCAGCCGTAGTCCGGGAACATCACCCGCTCGCCGGGCATAGTGGTGAGTAGTATCTCCAGGCTGGAGGCGATGTCGGCCTCTTCTTCCAGTATCTCTACACCGCCCAACCCCCGCGTAAACGTGGGCGGAAACGACCAGCCGCGACCTAGAAAGGGTTTGTTCATTGCGAGTAGTAAGCGGTTGGGAGTAAGTAATAAAGCTGGGTTTTAACCGCCAATCAGTACCGTAGGGCAGCCTGGTGGCATAATGATGCCGCCCGAAGCCGTAGAGTCCGCAATGCGGGCGGCGGGCAGGCCACCAATCATCACCGTGGCCGAGCCTTTGATGATGACGTCGGCCCCGCAGCTGTCGCCCAGGCGGGCGGCAGGCAATCCGCCGATGAGCACCGTCGGCGCGCCGGGCGGAATGATGGGCGTGGGGATGCCCGATGTGGTAGGGCTCACGATTAAGTCGGAAACACGAGCGGCTGGGAGCATGGGGGTTGTGGGTTTCGTTCTGGCGGGGGACCTCACCCCCTGACCCCCTCTCCCGCGGAGAGGGCACCGGAAATGCGTGGTTTTAAATCGTCAGGCTCCCCTCTCCGCGGGAGAGGGGCCGGGGGTGAGATCCCCCGTATGGGTTAGTAATCAATTGATTTGCACAATCCCACCCTTTATCGTCGTCGTAGCGCCGCCCTTCACGGTGGCGCTGGCGCCCGACGACATTTCGGCGCTGCTGTTGCCTTCGGCTTTAAAGCTCAGCTGCGCTTTCAGATTGAGGTTTTGGCCTTCAATTTTCAGGTCTTTGGCGGCTTTGAGGATGATGTCTTTGCTGCTGTCCAGGGTGATGCCTTTGCCGTCGAGGATGAGCTTATTGCCGTGCTGGTCCTCGATTTTGATGGCTTTATCATCTTCCGAAAGAGTGAGCTTGTTGCCGGCGGGCGTCTCGAAGGCGATGACTTTTTTGTCGTCGTCGAAAGTCATTTTTAGCTTCTCGCGCGACACGTAGCCTTTTTCGTGGTTGTCGTCGGAGGGCGGTTTGGGGGCGGGGTGCTTGCTGCTATGGCACATGCCCAGCACCACCGGGTGGCGCGGGTCGTCGTTCAGAAAGCCGATGATTACCTCGTCGCCAATCTCGGGCCGGAAGTAGGTGCCCCGGTCCTTGCCCGCGTCCAGCGTAGCAATGCGGGCCCACACGCCCTCCTCCTGCGCACTGATGAGCGGCAGCCGCACCTTGATGCGGTCCTCGCCGTCGGGGTCGCCTTCCAGCTTGGTCACGATGCCGGTTTGCAGGCCGCTCACGGCGGGCAGCAGGCCCGCGGCGGGCAGCGGACGCAGGTTAAACGTTTCGGCAAACGGCTCGGGGTTCAGGCCAAACTGCACGTCGGTTTCCCAGTTGCCGCCCGCAAATTGGTGACGCACGCCGGCCACCAGCACCTTGCCCTGCAACCGGTCGCCCACGCCGCTAAGCTCAATCAGCTTGCCCGGCAACACCCCCGGAAAGCCCTGAAACCGCGCCCGGCCGCGCACCTTGGCCAGGCGTTCGCGCAGCAGCCGGCCGTCGGCCCAGGCCTGGAGTTCGGGCGCAGCGAGGTAGCCGCCGTGGCGCAGGTCGTGGGCTTGGCCGCCCAGCACGTCGGCCAGGTCGGTGGGGGCGAGGTTGCCGGGGCTGGGCACGGTAGGCTCAGCGGCTTCGGCTTCCACCAGCTCCTGGTCGGCCGCGTTCCAGCTGTGCGCCTTGATGCCGGGGCTTTGCAGCCGCGCATCCACTTCGGCGTCGAATTCGAGCAGAGTGGCGCCGAAGGCCACGGTGAGCACCGGCGACTGCCCAGCATTGGGCGCGGCCATCTTGATGGTACCATCTTCCACCATCACCAGCAGGCCGTTGGCTTCGGCGCGGCACAGGGCAAAATCCCAGTCGGTGGCGTCGTACTGCACCACTTCGGGCAGTTTGGCGCCGGTGGCTGCCACATCGGCCGTCAGACTGTAGCGCCCGATAATCTCCTCCAGAATGTCGCTGTCCTTCTGGTCGGTATAGTAGTGGCTTTTGCGGCCCGAAGTCATTTTTACGGCCTCGTCGCGGCATTCCACAATCAAAAAGCTGCCGCTCTTCCGAATCTTAACGCTGTACTTAATGACAATGCCCTTGAACACTGTTTCCTCCTGCGCCCGGTAACCGAGCTTGATTTCCAGCTTCTTACCGGGAATGAAATAGTCGGCATTGCCCACCGCAAACGTGCCGCTGGCCGCCTCGCCATCCTCAATGTGCAGCGTGGCCGACGGAATTCGGTTCAGCTCCCGCGTCACGGCAATGGACACGACGTGTACCGTGCCGGGCACCTCCGCGCCGTCCACCAGCAGCCGCGCCGTGCACAGGTCCGGCGTGGCGGCGGTTGGGATGGTAGCAGGAGCTGTGGTGGGTTGCATGATGGGTTGTTCTGATGTTAGGCCTCCCCCCGGCCCCTCTCCGATGGAGGGGGAGCCACGGCGGCGCAGCAAAGAGTTGAAAGTGAAATCGTCAGGCTTCCCTCTCCATCGGAGAGGGGCCGGGGGGAGGCCCCGCACCAGCGCCACCTACCCTGCCACTGGCGGGAAAACCAGCTGCATGCCCGGCGTCAGCCGGCGGAAATTGCCGAGGTTGTTGGCCGCTGCCACTTGCAGGTAGTAGCGAGAGTCGCCGTAGATGCGGTGGCAGAGCAGCGGCAGCGTGTCTCCGGCTTTCACCAGCCGGATGTGGGTGAGGTCGGGGGAGCGGCGGTCTTCCTTGCGGGCCCGCTTTTCTTCTTCCACGGTGCCCTGGAGCTTAACTTTCGCTACCGCCCGGATGGGCTGGCCATTGGGCGTGAAGAGCTTGTAGGTAATGCTCAGTTCCAGCACCCGGCCCTTGAAAACCGGGTTGTCGCCCCACACCAGCTTAATGATGTTGGGCTGGTGGGCATCACCCTTGAACTCAATCAGCAGCGCTTTAAAGGCGGCCAGCTCATCGGCAATGCTGGCGCGCGGCTTGCCGTCGATAATGCCCGTGTTATCGAACAGAAACTCGAAGGTCATTTCCTCCGGCTCGGTCTTCTCGTACTTCAGCTCCTTGCCGCTGGTGCCCTGGCCCTGGCCCGATTCGGCGTATTTCAGCTTGTACTCGTGGGCGTAGGTTTCCGGGTTAATCAGCGCCTCAACGAAGCCCGTGGCTTCGGCCTTGCCGCCGGTTTCGGCCTTCTTCGAGTCTGCGAAGCCCAGAATGAGCATCTTTTCGAGTTTTCCTCCGGCAGCCATCAGCGTTCCAGTTTTTCGTGAAGAATGGACAGCACTTGTTCCACGCAATCAGCCACTATGGCCTCTTTATCACCGACTCCGCCGCCAGCCGGCGCAGGTGTGGCAGCACCGGCCGTTGTGCCCGCGCCGGTAGCGCCACCTTCCGGGGCATTCACCGTGATGCGGATGTGCAGTTCTTTGATTTCGATGGGCATGGCAGAACGTTGTAGGGGTGGGGCTTGCCCCCGCCCGTCGGTAGACGAAATCGGAGTTTCGGCGCGAACGGCGAGCAGGGACAAGCCCCGCACCCTACTTAATCGTGAAGTATTGGTAAATCAACTCTAGTGTCTCAATCACAACGGCGTTGTCGTTGGCATTCAAGTCCGTCACCAGCCACTTCTTGGGGATGGCGTGGGCGACGTTCCAGGTGCGCAACGGCTCACCCTTTTCATTCATCAGAATTACGCTGATGTCGGCCGGTCGGAAGTCCCGGTCGCGGAAAGCGGCCAGGCACCAGTTGGTCACTTCGGAGTCAGTGAGCATGCCGCGTTTCAGCACCAGGTCGGCGTACTTGGTGCGGCCGGGCAGCTTATGAGTGAAACGGTTCTCGCCTCCCTCCTTGTACTCCTCCACATCGTACTCCACCGACAGGCCCGACACCGACTGAAACCGCACATCGTTCTTGTTTTTGCTGATGCCAAATTCTACTCGGTAGTAGAATCCCCACGGCGGATAGTAGTCGACCATGACGGTAGCAATGCGTTAGATTTTCATCAGTTTCAGCCCTTCGTGAGCTATTTCGATGGTTTCCACGGCAATTTCGTTGGCGTCTGATTTGAGGTCGGGCGCGGTCACTTTCACCGGGAAGCAGCGTGTGGCCGACCACGCCGCCACCGGCACGTGCTTCTCGTTCAGTAGCCGAATCACCACGTCGCGCCGGCCGCCCACCCGGTCGTTCGAGATGGCGTCGAGCCAGTCGTTGTAGTCGAAATCGGCCTCGAATTTGCCGCGTTTCATGGTGATGTTGCTGAACTTGCGCAGCCCCGGCATCTTGATTTTGTTGAAGTCCTTGCTGTCGCTATGCCGGTACTCAATTACTTCCACCTGCATGTCGAGGCCCGTGATTTCGGTGAAGCTGATTTTGGCGCCGCCCCAGTCCACCTGGAAATGGAAGCGGGGTAATGGATATTCTTGTGCCATGAGAATGGTGTATTGGAAGTGGAGTTGTGTATGAGGCGCGACGGGGGGCGTAAGGTCCTGTCGTCAGGCTAATCAGGATTCTGCCATTTTGTGCGAGAATTTCAGCACAATGAATTCGGCGGGGCGCACGGCGGCCATGCCGATTTCGACCAGCATGCGGCCTTCCAGAATGTCGAGCGCCGTCATGGTTTTGCCCAGGCCCACGGCCACGTAAAACGCGTGCTCGGGCTTAATGCCTTGCAGCGCGCCCTGCCGCCAGAGCGTGTTCAGGAAGTTTTCAATCATGGCCTGCACGCGCACCCAGGTATTGGCGTCGTTGGGCTCGAATACGAACTGCTCGGTGGCTTTCTTTACCGACTCTTCCACGAAAATGAAGAGTCGCCGCACGCTCACGTAGCGCCACTCGTTATCGTTGCCGGCCAGGGTGCGGGCACCCCACACCAGCGTGCCCTTGCCCGTGAAGGGCCGGATGGCGTTCACCGATTTGCCGCCTGTGGTGTCCACGTTCATCTGGTCCTGCTCGGCGTTGGTGAAGTCGATGGTGGGCTTGATAACGGCCGTTACGCTCACATTGGCGGGGGCCTTCCACACGCCGCGGTTATTGTCGACGGCCGCGTAGATGCCTGCGATGGTGGAACTGGGCGGCAGCTTGCAGGCCATGTCGCGAATGGCGGTGCGGGCCAGTTCGTATTTGCGGTTGTCGGTATTGGCCATGCTGCTCAGCTTCACTGTGGCGGCAGCGGCTGGCAGCAACTGGTAGCTCACATCGATGGCCGTTTCGTCTACCGTGAAATCCAGTATCGTTTCCAGGTTGGGGGCGTAGGCGGCGCCGTATTTCAGGTTGTTAGCCCCAATACCGTCGTCGCGAAAATTGTCAATAGCGTCGAGCAGATTGGCGGTCGGGTCGTCCATCAAAATGTCGTCGCCGTGCACATCCATAATCACAAACCGGTCTTTCAGCAGCTCGCACTGGGCCAGCGCCAGGTCGTGCAGGGCCTTGAAATCGGCAATGGTGCCGAGAAACTGCGCCTCCGGAAATACCAGCAGCGTCGGCTCATCCACTTTGAGCAGCGTATCCAGGCCTGCTTTCAGCTCGCTTTCGACCAAGGCGGTGCCCAATGTTTTGTAAGGGCCCACCGACACGATGTAGCAGGGCCCGCCGCCGTTGGCGAAGAACATTTGCAGCGCGTAGTACATGATGTGCTTCGAGCGGTTAGCCTCCAACAGCGTAGCCGAAACGCTCAGCGAAGTGGTGGCCCCGCTATCATCCTGCTTTTCGACGATGCTGACATCAATGCCCGTTTCGGGCTGCGGACCGCCAAACAGCCGGCTGTATTCCACCATCGAGGTGATGCGCTTCGGCTTCAGAAGGAGGTCGGCGGCTATGAATTCCTTTGCCTGCTCCGTGTACCCGATGAAAGCCGGAATGGCCGTTTCAACCGGCGCCACCGAGGGAGGAAATTTCGGAATTTCCTCGATGTAAACACCCGGCGTTTTATAAAGTGTTGCCATGCCATCTGTTTTTAAAGGGTTAGGAATGAGGTAGCTATTCGAAGATGTCGGACCGGATGCCCGTAATGCGGCCGGCCACCACCGGGTCGATGTCCAGTTTGAGGGCCTCGGGCGCTGGTTTCAGCTTGGAGCCCGCGTTGCCGAAATGGGTCAGCGGCAGTGGGTTGGGGTCGGTGCTAGTCGGCGCGCCCGTTGCGCGGTTGAAGTAGTGCCGGATGGTGGAGCGGTTCTTAAAGCGCACCTGAAAAACCGGGTAATCAGCACGGGCCTTTCCGCCCACCGTGCAGCTAAAAGTCGTATTGCCAGGGCGCACTGCCGCAATGCGGATGAGCGCAAACACGTCGTCGGGAATCCCGTCAGTCAGCCGCAGGCCGCGGGCGGGCACCCCGGCCAGGCCGGGCGGTGGCACCAGCACCGGCACATCGCCCTGGTGCACAAATACCGGCGCGTCGGCTACGGCCGGCGCCAACTGACGTGTGGTTGCGCCCGGCTGGTCGCTGGTGAGCTGGTGCAAGGCCCCCGCCATGTCTACCAGCGCCTCCACGCGGTCGGTGGGGGCCGAGGCGGGGATTTCGCTGGATAGGTACAGACTCAGGGTTGGGCCCGCGCCGCGCGTCACGCCGGTCAGGTTCGAGAGCACGGGCACGTTCTCCTTGTAGCGGTAAATGGTGTCTTCGGCCGCGTAATACAGCTCGTAGATTTTGCGGGGCGGCAGCGTCAGGGCCGTGTAATTTTGGAAGGCGGCCTGCTGCACCGTTAGCACCAGCTCAAACACGGCGTCATCCGGAATCACTGCGTCGTCGGGGGCCGCTACTAGGCCACCCAGCGCCGTGTCGCGGTACACGCATCCCAGGCCGGCCAGCACCAGCAGCTGGGCCGTGGCGGGCGTGGGGGCCAGCTGCAGAAACGGCCGTCGGTCGTAGGTCAGCAGCCGGCGCGTGGGGTCGGGGAGGAGGTCGAACAGCGTGCCGCCTTCGTCCAGCCAGTAGTGGTGGAGCAGCCGCACTTCAAACAGGCGCTTATAGCCATTTCGAACCCGCTCGGCCATATCAGTTGGTGCTTGGGTGGCGGTGGTAGAAGTCGCTGACCACTTCCGTAATCAGCCCGCTTTCGCTTTCGATGGCCGCAAACTTGAGGTCGAGCAGGCGCAGCACGTACAGCGCGTGCGGGTATTGCTTGCCCCCGAGCGTGCCCCACAGGTGGTTCACTTCCTCCAGTGTGGGCGAGTACAGGTCCAGAATCAGCTTGAAGGTTTCCAGCCGGTCGAGCGCATTGAGGGGCTGGGCGGCCAGCAGCGTGGTCGGGGCCACAGTGTCCGGCGTAAACACATTTTTTGACTGGAAAAACCGGATGGCCCGCGAGAGGTACAGCAGCGCCTTTTCGTAGCTGGCGTGCGTGGCCGTTATCAGCAGCAGGAAATTCAGAAACACCGGCGGGTTCTCGTAACGGGCCGTCAGGGTAGCGTCGTTGCGGGCGTAATTCGGCAGGTTCTTGAGGGCCTTTTCCTCCCGGTAGTTCACGAAGGAAAACACCACGCGGTCACGCGTCACAGTGCCTCCGCCGCTGGCCAGGCCCTCCGAGAGGTTTTCCAGCAGCACCTTGCCTTCATCGCCCGTGGGCGCATAGGCCGTCAGGTGCGTTTCGAGCTCGGTTTGAATAATTTTGAGCGCATGCAGCAGCATAGCAGTTGGTTGGATTTGGGGTAGATTTCCTTCTCAACGTTCACGCATCAGGCCCGAATGGCCTCATCAACTCCTCGTCTGGCAGTGCCTGTGCAGCGGCTGTTGGGGCCTCACATCAGGTAGCCTTTCGGCCTGCTTTCTGATTTATATTGTGCAATGTAGATATTTATTTTGTAATACTTATTAATAGCAGCAATTAAATTTTTGTGAGTGACCCGCCACACACCAAAAAAGCCCTGGCGCCCGGCAGCCTGCATCCCCGCTTTCACGAGGGCCGGCAACCGGACGCCAGGGCTGGGTCTGACGTAATAATCTTACAAGTAAAGCGGGCGCGTGTCTCGGACGCGCTTTACTTCACAACAGTAACTCCTAGTGGCGGTTCCTTAGCGCAGGGTGTCGAGCGGTACGGCGTCCATGTCGGTGTACTCGCGGTTCTCACCGGCCATGCCCCAGATGAAGGCATACGCCGCCGTGCCGCAGCCCGTGTGGATGGACCACGGCGGCGACAAAATGGCTTGTTCGTTGCTCACCCACAGCGGGCGGGTTTCGGTGGGCTCGCCCAGCAGGTGCAGCACGCGCTGGCCCTGGTTCATGTTGAAATAGAGGTAGGCCTCCATGCGGCGGTCGTGGGTGTGGCTGGGCATGGTGTTCCACACCGAGCCGGCTTTCAGCTGCGTGAGGCCCATCACCAGCTGGCAGCTCTGGATGCCTTCCTGATAGATGTATTTGTAAATAGTGCGCTCGTTGGCGGTTTCCGAAGCGCCCATTTCCACTGGAGTGGCCTCGGCCTGGGTGCGCACGGTGGTGGGGTGGGTGTGGTGCGCCGGAGCCGACAGCAGGTAGAACTTGGCCGGTTGGGCCGCGTCGGCGCTGGCAAACTGCACGTCCTTCGCGCCCATGCCTACGTAAATGCAGTCCTGGTTGCCGAGCTCGTACGCAGTGCCGTCCACGGTCACGGTGCCGGCGCCGCCTACGTTGAGGGCGCCCAGCTCGCGGCGCTCCAGGAAGAAGTTGGCTTTCAGCGACTCCGGGCAGGGGAGCGTAAGGGCCGCTTCGGTGGGCTGGGCACCGCCCACAATCATGCGGTCGTAGTGCGTGTACGTCAGCTCAATTTCACCAGCGGTGAAGATGTTCTCAATCAGAAAATGCTCCCGGATTCCGGTGGTGTTGAGGTTGGCCGTTTCACGGGGGCCAATGGCAAAGCGTTGCGTCATTTGAGTAATATTTAGTGGTCAGTTGATTAATGAGGCTGGTCGGCGAATGTCTTATTAAAAGGAAAGCAACTACTAACCGTTAATCATTAATCAGTAAAAAATTACCGTCCCATCCAGCCGCCGTCGACGGTGAGGATAGTGCCGTGCACGTAGTCGGAAGCAGGGGAGGCCAGGAAAACGGTGGGGCCTTTGAAGTCGGCGGTTTCGCCCCAGCGGCCGGCCGGAATACGGCCCAGGATGCTCTGGGAGCGGTCGGGGTCGTTGCGCAGGGCCGTGGTGTTGTCGGTGGCGATGTAGCCGGGTGCGATGGCGTTCACGTTTACGCCGCGGCCAGCCCACTCGTTGGCCAGGGCCTTCACCAAGCTGCCAATAGCGCCCTTGCTGGCCGCGTAGCCCGGCACGTTGATACCGCCCTGGAAGGTGAGCAGCGAGGCCGTGAAGATGATTTTGCCGGAGCCATTTGCCAGCATCTGCCCGCCAATGGCGCGGGCAATGCGGAAGGGGGCGTCGAGGTTGATGTGCAGCACCTCGTCCCACAACTCGTCGGAATGTTCGGCGGCAGGGGCGCGCTTGATGGTGCCGGCGTTGTTTACCAGGATATCGATTTTGGGAAAGTCCTGCTGCACCTGCGTGAGGAAGGCATCGACGGCGGGGCGCTGGCTGAAGTCGGCCTGGTAGGCGGTAAACTTCCGACCCAGTGCTTCTACTTTTTGGGCGGTGTCGCTGCCGGTCAGGGCCAGCGTGGCCGATACGCCGATGATGTCGGCGCCAGCTTCGGCCAGCCCGAGGGCCATGGCTTGGCCAATGCCTTTGTTGCAGCCGGTGACCAGCGCGATTTTGCCGGTCAGGTCAAATGAAGAGGGTGTGCTCATAGATACAGTATCGCGGGTTTGCGGACCGGAAAGTACGGCCCGGGCTGCGGGTTGCCGTCATGTAGCGTCGGGTAAAATAGTATTGCGCTGGCAGTAAGGCGGTATTTTAAGGCTGCGCTGGTGCTTTCATCAAGAAGGAGATGGAGGATTTAGTAGGAAAGGTATTGGCCCGTTATGATTACCTGAATTCAATTTCCAGCTACTCATTAAGCTGGTCATTTCTGGCAAAAGCCTGTTCTTTGGCTTCCCAATACAGCTTTCTTAATTCCGATACCTATGAAATTACCCTTTGGCCGAAGCTTGCAGGCTTCAGCAATGGCCCTGTTTTGCCTGCATTCGTTAGCTGGTGCCGCGCAGTCCCGGCAGGATATTCTGCTCACCAACGACTGGAAGTTCAGCAAAGGCGAAATGCCCGAGGCTGCCCGGCCGGGATTCGACGATGCCAAGTGGCCCACGGTGAGTGTGCCGCACGACTGGGCCATCAGCGGGCCTTTCGATGGCAACAACGACCTGCAAAAAGTCAAGATTGAGCAAAACAACGAGCAGGCTGCTACCCAGAAATCCGGCCGCACCGGCGGGCTGCCGTTCATTGGCACGGGCTGGTACCGGCGGAAGCTGGTGGTGCCGGAGTTTGGCCCGGGCAAGCGCGTGGTGCTGCTGTTTGATGGTGCCATGAGCGACGCACACATCTACATCAACGGGCAGGAAGCAGGCTCGTGGCCCTACGGCTACAACTCGTTCAGCTTTGACATCACCCGTCTGCTACAACCCAGCGACAACCTGCTGGCCGTGCGCCTGCGCAACCAGTCCGAAGCCTCGCGCTGGTACCCCGGCGCCGGCCTCTACCGCAACGTGCACCTGATTGTGACCGACGACGTGCAGGTGCCCGTGTGGGGCAGCTACGTCACCACGCCCGAAATCACGCCTGAGTTTGCCCGGGTGAAGCTGCGCACCAAGGTGGCCACGCCCGGCAACTCTTTTCAGAACCTGCGCCTGGAAACCGAAATCCGCGACGCCAGCGGCAAGGTGATGGCCACCACCAGCACCACGCTGCTGCCCACCGACGGCCAAGAGTTCGAGCAAAACCTGGTGGTGCCCACGCCCCAGCTGTGGTCGCCCGAAACGCCGGTGCTCTACACGGCCACGTCCAGCCTCTTCGCCGGCTCCCAGCTGAAGGATGAGTACCGCACGCGCTTCGGCATTCGCTCCTTTAAGTTTGAGGCGGGCAAGGGCTTTTCGCTGAATGGCAAAACCCGCAAGTTCAAGGGCGTCTGCAACCACCACGACCTTGGCCCGCTGGGCGCGGCCATTAACACGGCCGCCCTGCGCCGCCAGCTCACCCTGCTCAAGGACATGGGCTGCGACGCCATCCGGACCTCGCACAACATGCCCGCACCGGAGCTGGTGGAGCTGTGCGATGAGATGGGCTTTATGCTGATGGTGGAGTCCTTCGACGAATGGAAAACGCCGAAGGTGAAGAACGGCTACAGTCAGTATTTCGACCAGTGGGCCGAAAAGGACCTGGTGAACATGGTGCATCACTACCGCAACAACCCCTCGGTGATTATGTGGAGCATCGGCAACGAGGTACCCGACCAGAGCACGCCCGGCGGCGGCAAAATAGCCCGGCGCCTGCAAGACATTGTGCACCGCGAAGACCCCACCCGGCCCGTCACGGCGGGCATGGACCGCATCGACGCGGCCATCAACAACAACTTTGCCTCGGTGCTCGACATTGCCGGCTTCAACTACAAGCCCGCGCAGTACGAAAAGGCCAACGACAAGCTGCCCCAGGGCTTTATTCTGGGCACCGAAACGGCTTCCACGGTGAGCTCGCGGGGCGAGTACCAGTTTCCGGTGGTGCAGGCCAAGCAGAAGCAGTATCCCAACAATCAGTCGTCGTCCTACGACCTGGAATATTGCAGCTGGTCGCAGATTCCAGACGAGGAATTTGTGAAGCAGGATGACCTTGATTTTGTCATCGGCGAGTTTGTCTGGACGGGGTTCGACTACTTGGGCGAGCCCACGCCCTACGACGAGAAGTGGCCCTCGCACAGCTCCTACTTCGGCATTCTGGACCTGGCGGGCTTGCCCAAGGACCGGTTCTACCTCTACCGCGCCAAGTGGAACACCGCCGCGCCCACCCTGCATCTGCTGCCGCACTGGACCTGGCCCGGCCGCGAAGGCCAGACCACGCCCGTGTACTGCTATACCAATGCGCCATCGGCTGAGCTGTTTG
The DNA here is from genome assembly GCF_017571495.1 of Hymenobacter negativus. Lineage (GTDB taxonomy): Bacteria > Bacteroidota > Bacteroidia > Cytophagales > Hymenobacteraceae > Hymenobacter > Hymenobacter negativus. The sequence continues at coordinate 32,910 of NZ_JAGETZ010000012.1, forward strand.
TGAACGGCAAAAGCCAGGGCCGCCAAACCAAAGCGCCTTCTGACCAGCCCCAGAGCCGCTACCGCCTGATGTGGAACGACGTGAAATACCAGCCTGGCAGCATCAAAGTGGTGGCCTACGATGCCCAGGGCAAAGCCATGGGGGAGGAAACCGTGCGCACCGCCGGCAAGCCCCACCACATCAAGCTGGTGGCCGACCACGCCACCCTGGCCGCCGATGGCCAGGACCTGGCCTACGTGACGGCCCGCGTGGAGGACGCCAACGGCACCCTCTGCCCCGAGGCCACCCAGCAGCTGCAGATAGCCGTGAGTGGCGCTGGCCGCTTCCGTGCCGTGGCCAACGGCGACGCCACCAGTTTGGAGCCGTTTCAGCAGCCCCGCATGCACGCGTTTCATGGCCAGCTGGTGGCCATTGTGCAGGCCAGCGACAAGGCCGGCGATATCAAGCTGGCCGTGAGCGGCAAGGGCCTGAAAGCCGGAAACCTCAGCCTGAAAACCACTGCTCCGGCCGGGAAATAGATAATAGGCAGCCAGTCATTGCTGAATAAAAAAACAGCCCCGGTGCTTATCGGGGCTGTTTTTTTATGGCCGGACCGCTGGCGAACGTGCCAAACATCCGGTCCCAGATTGAGGTGTAAAAGCCGAAATTAGACTGGTCATTCTGGTGATGCTGGAAGTGAAAGCCCGACGAGCCGATGTAGCGAAGCACCGGGCTGCGCTCCCAGGCCCTGGGGAAGGGTTCGACGGCTGAATGGCCGACTACGCCGAACAGCACATTTACCGTCAGGTAGGCGAAGATGGCCAGGAAATTGGCCGGGTACACGGCCATCAGCAGCAGCCAGAGCCCTCCAAAACCAAATGTTTCGAGCGGGTGCAGCACAAACAGGTCGATAGGCTGGGGCTCGGCGTACTCGTGGTGCAGGGCGTGTATCCAGCGGTAAAGCACCGTTTGGTGGATGACGTAGTGAAAGCCATACATCAGCAGGTCCATGCCCAGAAACAGGACCACGAAATCGAGCAAAATGCGCCAGGAAAACTCCTCCCGGATGGTGATAAAACCCTGTCGCCAGAGCACGAAGCCCGCATACGTTACCACCGTATTGATGAGCAGCGTGCACGTGGCCAGCCGGATTTCCTGGCCGCTGATGGGATGATGAACCGGCCCCAGCGCCCGGCTACGGCCGAAAACCACTTGCAGCAAGTAGCCAAAGCCCAGCGCCAGCAATAGCACCAGCAGGTTCTCGGTCAAAAAAATCGGCAAAGCTTCCAGCCAGCCCAGCGTTTTGAAATACTTCAGCAGATTCATGGCGAGGCAGGCGGGTGGTTTCAAATGACCAAATAGTGGCCCAAAAGTACTCGTCTATCAGTCGTCTGCTCCGGTGGTCAGACCAGCGCAGGCACTCACCACGGTGCGGTACTTATTTTTACCTCGATGACACTACCGCTACAGTTTGGTTTGGTACTGCTGGCGCTTGGCCTGGGCATGGCCTACAGCGCCCGGGCCGGTAAGCTCACCACCGCCGGGGTGTGGACTGGTGGCCTGCTGGGTGTGCTCATTTTCCTGGGGGCCGGCTTTACCGGGCTGGCACTGCTGGCGCTGTTTTTTGGGTTGGGCTCGGCCGCGTCGGTGTGGAAGGTTTCTGACAAGCGCCACCTTGGGCTGGCCGAGGAAAACCAGGGCCGACGCACCGCTGGGCAGGTGCTGGCCAACGCCGGCGTGGCGGGCTTGCTGGGCCTGCTGAGCTGGCAATTCCCAGCCCATGCGCCGCTCGCGCAACTGATGCTGGCCGGTAGCTTTGCCGCCGCCACGGCCGACACGCTGGCTTCGGAACTGGGCAATATCTACGGACGCCGGTACTACAATGTGCTCACGTTGCGCCCCGATACGCGGGGCCTGAATGGGGTGGTGAGCCTGGAAGGTACGCTGCTGGGAGCGGCGGGCAGTGCCCTACTGGCAGCGGTGCACTGCCTGAGCCACGGGTGGGGGCCGGCATTCTGGTGGCTGCTAGTAGCCGGCACGGTGGGCAACCTGACCGATTCGGTAATTGGGGCTACCTTGGAGCGCCAGCAGTACGTTTCAAACAATACTGTGAATCTGCTCAACACACTAGTTGGCGCCCTCGCGGCGGGCGGCCTGGCAATGCTGAGTCGCTAGCAATCAAGCAGCCATGTTGGGGTAGTGACAGTTCCAGGGGCTTACTGCCTGCCTGGCCGACATCTCCCGCCGCAGGGCCCTGACCTCGGTTTCGGACCCTAGAAGGTTGGCCTGGGCCATGTCTACAATGTCCCGGGCCTGTGTGGTAACGGCCATCGTGGGCACATCGCCATCCACCAAGTGGCGCACGAGCTGCCACTCTACCAGCACCAGCTGGTCCTTCACCCGCTGCTTATCAACCAAAGGCTCGTCCATGGCCAGATACAATCTGACACTTCGGCGCAGCCAACGCCTCCAGCGGGCGCTGCCAGCGCGGGCAAATAGGGCAAAAGAGGTAGGGGACATGGAAAGAACAACTAAGTGAAGGAATAGTACTAGGTAGTACTTTCCAGATTCTAAAAGGTTGCGGCGCGGCAACTCTTCATTTGGACGATAACTCCCTGCTTATACCCGCGTTGCCCTACATTGTGAAAAGCCGACAAGCGGTTAGGGAAGGTCGCCCAGTTCGTGCGAGGCGGCCTTTTTTATGAGTGAATTGCTTGCTGAGCAAGCGCCCCGAAGCCTGGTTAAAGTTCGATAAAGCAACGGCCAATTAACGGCTATTTTTGGTCCGTTAAATGGCCGTTTAGTCCGTAATTAAAGCGGTGAGTCGTTCAATAAATTGAATTGTAAGAATGCAATTTTTGATTTAGCACTTAATAGTCGCAACTCTCATAAATAGCTTTATAGCATAACGAAAAAGCAGCAGTAGGGCTGAAGCACCGGCCAGTGATATTTCCCCCTACGCACTTAAGTATTCCAGCTTTTATTTTTTTGTTAAATATTGTTAAACAAGTTATTGAGTGCCTCCGTCATCGACGGATGAATATAGATGTTATCGCGTAGAACCTCGTAGCGCACGTCTGTCTTCATGGCCAGCTGCACAGTATTGATGATTTCACCAGCCTCGGCACAGAACAGGCTGCACCCCAGAATGCGGCCGGTGCCTTCTTCCACCACGGCTTTGAGTAGGCCCTCGGGCTGGCGCAGCACCTGGGCCCGCGTGATGGCGGCAGCTGGCAGCGTGGCCACCCGCACCTGGTAGCCCTGGGCGCGGGCCTCGCGCTCGCGGAACCCCACGTGGGCAAACGGTGGCGTCAGAAAAACCGTCGAGGCCACGTATTGCCGGTCAGCGGTGGTGCGGGTGCCGGGGCCGAACAACTGGTCGCGCACAATGCGGTAGTCGTCGAGCGAAATGTAGGTGAATTGCGGGCCACCGTTTACGTCACCCAGCGCCCAGATGTGCGGCACGTTGGTTTGCAGCCGCTCATTCACTTGAATGAAGCCCCGCTCGTTCTGGGCCACGCCCGCCGCCGCCAGGTTCAGGCTGGCTACCACCGGCTCGCGGCCCACCGCCACCAAAATCGCCGTGGCTGGCCGACGCTCGGTGGTGCCCTGCAGGGTTTCAAATACCACCACGTCTTCGCCCTCGGGCCTTGGCTCGATGCGCTGCACGCGCACGCCGGTTTCGAAGGTTACGCCTTTGGCCGTCAGGCTTTGGATGATGGCGGCGGCCATGTCCTCGTCCTCGTTGGGCAGCAGGCGCGGGGCCGTTTCCAGCACCGTAACGGCCGCGCCAAACTGAGCAAACATGCTGGCAAATTCGAGCCCGATAAAGCCGCCCCCGATGATAACCAACCGCTTGGGCAGCACGGATTGCTCCATCAGGGTGGTGCTGGTGAACACCCGCCGGCTTTCTCGCAGTCCTGGAATGGGCGGCAGCCGGGGCACGGCCCCGGTGTTGATAAAGATGTGGTCGGCCTCGACCAGCACTTCTTCGCCCGTTTCTACCAGTTGCACCCGCACCTGCTGCGCCGTCACAAACGAGGCCTGGCCCAGCAGCAGCGTGGCCTCGGGGTGGGCGGTGAGGTTGGCCAGATTGCGCCCGCGTAAAAAGTCGGTCAGGCGATTTTTCTCAGCCAGGGCATCGGGGTGCGGCACGCCCAACTCTGCACTATGGACCAGGGATTTGGTTGGAATGCAGGCAATGTTGATGCAAGTGCCACCATACATTTGGGCCGACTGCTCGACCAGGGCCACGCGCCAGCCCTGCGTGGCTAAAAATCCAGCCAGCGTCTTGCCGGCTTTGCCAAACCCGATAATAAGGGCCTGATAACGTTGAGGAGAAGGCATAGGAAGAGAATTAGTTAGTAAATTAATGAGCTTGTGAGCCCGCGAACGGGCTCACAAGCATAAATAAATCAGCGGGTAGCTCTTAGCTAGGGTTAGCGGCCGTGGTGCGCACAAACGTGGCGATGTACTGAGCGCTGGCCTCGGGGTACTGCTGGTGCGGGCCGTGGCCGGCCTGCGGGAAAGTGTGCAGCTGCATGGTTGGTAGCTGCTCGTTGAGAGCGTACCAGTTTTCGACCGGGAAGGAAATGTCGTGGTCGCCGCCGAGGTGCAGTATTGGAATGGAGGTATGCTTAAGAGCCTCCAGTACGGCCGGAGCGGGGAAGAAATTGCTGCGAGGCTTGCCCCCGGTAGCGGCCAGCAGGGCGCCGGCCCATTCACCAGATACCGGAATGCTGCGCTCGGTCTGGCGCAGCGCGAGGCGGGCAAACGATTCGGATGCGGCCTGCCGGCTGGCGGCGGAGCGGGGCTCGAAAAACAGCTGTACGTAATCGTTGAAGTCGTTTTTCGGCTTGCCGGCTAGGTCATAGAAAAGCTGTTCCGCCATCTTCGGCAGCTCGCCAGGCGGGTTGGTACCCACCAGTAACAAGTGCGAGAGGCGCTGCGGCGCCGTGGCAAAGACGACCTGGGCCACCAAGCCGCCGACCGACCAGCCACCCAATACTACCTGCGGCAGGTCCAGGGCATCGAGCAGGTCGATGACATCCTTGGACAGCACCAGTGGATTATACGTGCGCTCCCCGGTCGATAAACCCAGGCCGCTGTAGTCGAAGATGATGACCTCGAAGCCTAGCCCGACCAGCGCATCCAAAAAAGCCGGGTCCCAGGTATCGAGGTCGCCGCGGAAGCGGTTGCAGAAGAGAATGGTTTGGCCCGCGCCGAAGCGCCGGTAGGTCAGGCGGCGCCCGTTGCGCTCAATGGACAGGTTAGGAGCTGAAACGGTGAGAGAAGTGGTTGACATTGGTTGTGTAGGAAATCGGGTTGATGGAAAAAGAAAAGGCATGCCCTATTCGCTCAAGTATTCGTGGACGAACTTGATGGCCATGCTGCCCTCGCCTACGGCCGAGGCCACGCGAGCCATGGCCCCGGCGCGCCCATCGCCGGCAGCAAAGAGGCCGGGCACGCAGGTTTCGAGGAGGTAGGGCTCGCGGGGCAGCTTCCAGTGGGCGGCGTAGCGCGGGTCGGCCACCAGGTCGCGGCCGGTGAGCAGGTAGCCCTTGGCATCGCAGAGTGCGAGGTCGCAAATCCACCCGGTGCTGGGCTTGGCCCCGATGAACACGAACAGGGCACGGGCGGGGTGTTTCTCGGGGGCCTGCCCCTCACGCTGAATGACTACCGCTTCGAGGGACTGCCCGCCGCACGCTTCCCGGACTTCAGTAGTAGGCAAAACCTCGATGTTGGGGGTTTGGGCAATTTGTTCAATCAGGTAGGCCGACATGCTGGCGGCCAGGCTCTCGCCCCTGATGACGATGAATACCCGGGAGGCATAAGTCGACAGGTACATGGCCGACTGCCCGGCCGAGTTGCCCCCGCCGATGATGTACACCGGCTGGTCTTTGCAGATGTGCGCTTCGGTGCGGGCCGAGCCATAGTACACGCCAGAACCGCTCAGGCGGTCTAGCCCCGGTGCATCGAGTGTGCGGTAGCTTACGCCCGTCGTCAGCACCACAGCCTTGGCCCGCACCTGTGCGTTGTCTTTCAGGGTCAGTACCTTGTAGCCATCCTGCACGCGGAGCGCAATAACTTCCTGAGGAGCAATGAGCTCGGCGCCAAGGCGGGTGGCCTGGGTCCAGGCGCGATAGGTCAGCTCGGCCCCGCTCACGCCGGTGGGGAAGCCCAGGTAGTTTTCGATGCGGGAGGAGGAGCCTGCCTGCCCGCCAAACGACTGCCGCTCAATGAGCAGCGTTTTCAGGCCCTCCGACGCGCCGTAAACGGCCGCCGCCAAGCCCGCCGGCCCTGCCCCTATAACCACCACATCATATAACTCTTGCTGCGCGGCCACCGGCAACCCCAGCTGGCGGGCGATGTCGTGCTTATCGGGCTGAGCCACGGCCTGACCATCGGCATAAAGCAGCACGGGCAGGTCATCAGGCTGAAAGCCAGTAGTCGTCAGTAGCGTATGGGCTTCTTTGTCCTTCTCAAAATCGAGCCATTGGTAGCTTACCAAGTAGCCGCTGAGAAAATCCTTCAACTCGTGCGACCGGGGCGACCATTGAAACCCAATCAGGCGCAGGCCCTCAAACTGGGGCCGGTACGTTACTTGCCAGCTGGTCAGCAAGTCGTGCAGCGCGGGGTACAGCAGCTGCTCGGGCGGGTCCCAGGGCTTAAGGAAATAGTAGTCGAGCTGCGCTGAATTGATGGCTTTGATGGCGGCCGTGGTGTCGGCGTAAGCGGTGAGCAGAGCGCGCTTGGCGTCGGGAAACAACTGGCGGGCATGGGCCAGTACCTCCACGCCTTCTACCTCGGGCATGCGCTGGTCGGCTAGCACCAGGGCCAGCGGCTCGGCGCGAGCGCGCAGCTCGTCGAGGGTCGTCAAGGCTGCCAAACCCGAGTTCACGCTCAGAATACGGTAGTCTCGGCGAAACTCCCGGCGCAGGTCGTTGGCAACGGAGGCCAATACCTGCGGGTCATCGTCAACACAGAGAATAATGGGCTTTTTCATAATAAATCAATAGATTAGCTGCTTGCTAAAAAGAAGAATATAACCAGCTAGGCTACTGGCAGCCAAGCCACAAACTCTGTGCGGCCTGGAACCGACATGGCTTCCAGCCGCCCCCCATGCTCCCGGATAATGCGGCAGGCAATGTCCAGCCCTTGCCCGCTGCCCTGGCCCGGCGGCTTGGTGGTATAGAAAGGCTCGAAAATGTGCGCCAGCACCTCGGGCGTGATGCCTGAGCCATTGTCTTGAATGCCAATCCGCAGCAACTGCTGCTGGCGCGTAGCGCTGAGGACCAGCTCGCCACCCTGGTCGGGCAAGGCATCCAGGGCGTTGTCAATCAGGTTGGTCCACACCTGGTTGAGGCTGCCAGCCTGGCCCATCACCAGGGGCAAATCGGGCGCGTAGCGGCGGGTGAGGCGCACGTTTTTTTGGCGCAGGGCGTAGTCAAACATGTGCAGCGTGCTTTCGAGGCCGGTGGTTATGTCCAGCTTTTCGTGGCCGGTGGCCCGGTCCATGTGCGAGTAGGTTTTCACGTCGCCCACCAGCGTGCTGATGCGCCGGCTGGCTTCGCTGATATCGGAGGCTAGGCGTAGCGCCGTGAGGTAGCTGCTGAGCCAGTTGAAGGCATCGGGGCGGGCGGCGGCGGGCAACAGGGCCGCAACGAGAATAAGGGTGGGCACTGTCAGGCCGGCTTCCAGCAGACTGTTGGCCAGTGCGTAGCCATCGGGGCTGCCCTGGGTTTCGAGCCAGTCGGCCAGCTCCTCCTCTCGGTCAGCAGCTTCCAGCGCCGAGAGGGCTAGCGGAGCCTCGGCGGGCAATACGGACAGCGCAGTGAGAGCCGCTACTGCTTCTTCCGAAGGGCAGGCTATCAGCAGCCCTTGCAACAGCAGGGGAGTGGCCTGCAGCGCGCTGGCCAGCGCCGCCGAGGCCCGGCTGATGGCGGCGGCCGGGTTGTTCAGCTCGTGCGAAAGGCCGGCCGAGAGTTTGCCCAGTGCCCGCAGCTTGTCGTCGCGCTCCTGGCTGCGCACGTAGTCGCGGGAGCGGTCGTTCATTAGGCTTACCAAGCGCTGCACGAGCTCGGGGCTCACTTGCTCCAGGGCCGCAAATTGGTGGCGGGACAACAGGTACACCACGGTTTCGCCCACGGCCACCACCTGTCCCTGGTACACCTCAAACCGCGAGTAGGGCAGCACCCCGCCCACCTGCCCCTGCTCGATGCGAAACACGTGTGCCGGCCGGCCATCGATTTGGCTGTAGTAGTGCATCTCGCCCGCCACCACGGCCATCAGGCTGTCGGCCCTGCTGCCCGCCTCGGCAATAACCTCGCCGGGCATATACTGGTGCAACTCCCCGGCCTGGCTCAGCCAGGTGAGAATTTCGGCCGGCAGGTTTTGAAAAGCCGTGATGTTATTTAGGGCCGTAACATCAAGGGGGAGCAAATGAGGCATTTGCAGAGAGGGAAAGGCGAGAAAAGAAAGCAGGAAGTGGCTAAGCTGTATTGGGGAGAAGATGTCATGCTCAGCATGACATGCGTCGTCATACCCCCCTAGTCCTCCGCTTGTAGGAAATAGCGCACCTGCTCCGCGAATAGCCGGGCGTGCTGGAAAAGCGAGCCGTGGCTGGAATCAGGGTACAGGCTCAACTGGGCGTTGGGCAGGTGCTGAAACAGCAATACCGATTGGCTGGTCGGGAACATGGTGTCGTTGCTGCCCTGCACCACCAGCGCAGGCTGCGTTATTTGGGCGAGGCGAGTGAACTCAGGGTCCGGGATGTTGCACCAATCCACAATGGCCCGGTATTGCGCTTGAAATACCTGGACCGTGCTTGGGATGTCGTGGTCCACAACACGGCTTTGCAGACGCTGAATAAATGCCTCGCCCTGCTGCTGGCTGCTGGGTGTGGCGGCAAAAAACAGGTACAGCAGGATGTCTTTGGGCGACTTGCCGCCGAGGTTGCTCGTGACAAACTTGAACTCATCGGCCCCCTGGCCCACGGGTGCTCCACCGGCCAGAATCACGCGGCGTACCAGCGTGGGATGGTCCAGAATCAGCTGCTGCGCAATGAAATTGCCCAACGAAAAGCCCAGCACATCCACTCGCTCAAAGCCCAGCGCCTGAATGAAATCGTAGGCATCGCGCGTCATCTGGGCCACGGTGGTAGGCGTTTCGCCGCTGGTGTTACCCACGCCCACGTTATCGAACAACACGATGCGGTGCGTTTCGGCCAGGCCGTTGGTTACCAGCGGGTCCCAGTTGTCCATCGTGCCAGTAAAGTGTTGCAGAAAAATGAGCGGAAGCCCGTCGGCTTTGCCGAAAGTGCGGTAGGCAAATTGCACCCCGTTGACGGGGATATATTGGGTAGGCGCGGTTTCGTGGGTGTAGGTTTCAGTGGTTGACATGGCATTAAGTTGAGAGGTGATTAATAAGTAATTTTTGCTGTTTATCAGCTGTCTATATTGGTCAGGCAGAGGTGTCGGCGTGGTGCACCAGGTGCAGGAGCTTCGCATCGAGGCCCTGAGCTACCTCCGTCACAGCGGCATTCTGAAACTGCCCGAACAGGGAGGATGGCAAGTCGTATTCCACCCGTGCCTGTTGGTTTTCGGCCTCGTACACTAGCACCCGCAACGGGGCGTAGAGGGCGGCCCGCAGGTCGTGCTGCGTCATTTGCAGGGCTACCAGCGGGTTGCCGATGGCGTACTGCTTGGCCTTTTTCGGGGCACCCAGGAGCCGAAACAGCTCCCCATGGTTCTGCACCCCGAATAGAGTCAGGTTCTCGTAGCTGCCCAGAGCGGCGAGCTGCTGCTCTGCCCGCTGGGGGTCGGTGGCCGTCAGGTCCAGGCTGGCCGGGTCGAAATGGACGAGCAGCCCTTCCAGCGCCGTCGTGAAGTCCTCAAAGCTGCGCCGCAGGTCGATGACCTGGTGGCTCACTGAAATGATGATTTTCATGAGATGAGCCGGTTATTGCAGCAATGAGGTAGGGTTTTGATACCCGCCCTTTAGCCAGTCGAGCGCCAGCTGGCTGTAGGTGGTAGCCTCTTCTTCCCAGGTATAGTGGCCGCATTCCAGCACAGTCAGCCGGCTGTTGGGCAGCTGTTTATGCAGCGCTTCGGCGTCGGCTACGGGCACGTTGGGGTCGAAGCGCCCGCTGACGATGTGGACCGGCGTGGCGAGAGCGGGCAACTGCGGGGCCAGCACGGGCAGGTCGGTTTTGTAGGCCCGCACAAAGTTCATGGCCTCCACAAAGCGGCCATTGGCGGCAGCAGCCAGGTAGTCGGCCACCACCGGGTCGGGCAGCGCGACGTATGGCTTAATCTCGCTAAGGGAGTTCAGCACGATGGCTTGCGTGTCCATCGCCCGGAAAACGTCCAGCGACTCAGCTTCGATAATCTGCTGGAGCACCCCGCTCACTATCAGCGGAAACGAGCACGCGCCGCTCCCAATAAACAGGCTGCGGAACGTGCCCGACTGAATGGCTTCGGCGAACAGCACCGATGGGCTGGCCACGTCCGGGGCAATGGCATGGGGCCGCTCCAAGCCAAAATGCTGATTTAGCTGAATCAGGAACTGGCCCATCGAGCGGGGCGACATCAACTCAGGGCGACCTTCCGAAAGGCCAAAGCCAGGCAGGTCGACCGCCAAGAGCGAAAATTCGGCCGCCAACACGTTCCAAATGGGCGCAAAAGCCAGCAGACTCTCCGGCCACGGACTGAACAGCAACACGGTTTCAGCCCCTGCCTTCGGACTGCGGGCATAGCGAATGGCAAGGCCCTCAATGGTTGCAAACTCGGGGTGAATGGCCCCGGCCGTCGTGGATTGTTTGAGAGTGGGATTCATGGTAAAATCTGAGTTTAAAGCGTCTGTCCTGCTTGATGTATCGGCAAAGCCTGCCACTAACTGAACTTGATGTCACTCAGCTCGATGGATACCACCAACGGCTCGGGGCTGTGGCTCAGGTCCTCATTGCGGAGGTAAATCAGGTGCTTGGTGGGCAGCGTGATGCCCGCCACTGTGACGTGGTTGGAGAAATAGTGCACGGCCGGCGTGCCCCCGTTAATGTCCACGTTGTAGTCGTGCCGCCAGAGCAGGCCGCTGGTGGCGATGTAGAAGGTTTGCACCGGATTGTGAGTAGCCACGTCGGCCGGAAAGGTGACTAGCAGGCGGCGCAGCGTCTGGCCAGCTTCTTCCCAGGGTTCCAGCTCCTTCACCTCGAAGCCGGGCCGCCCGAAGCTGAACGGGGCCGTGAGGTAGTTCCACATGGCGTAGCCCACAAAGTAGGAGAGCTGCAGGTTGCTCCACGGCGTTTCCAGCCCATAGCCGGCGAAAGAGGCGCGTGGGTTGGCCAATTCTTCCACTACCTCGCCGCCCGTGGTTTCGATAACGGCCCGGTCAGGCGTGACGGAGGTACGGTAGTTGGGTGCCCCAAACGGAAAGTGCGAGGTCCAGGGCTGGTGCAGGTCGATGGCGACGTTCACTTCGTCGACCATGCCAGCGTGGCCTTTCAGCCCCCAGATGATGCCGCCCTGCACGAGGTGGGCCGAGAGAGTTTTTAGTTCATTCCACCGCGTGAGGCCGCCGTGGGCGTTGATGGTGAGGGCGAGTAAGTTATTCATTTTATGTGGGGTGATGGCGTGGGTTTAAAAAGGGTTGGCGTTAAGCATTATCCAGGTCGGTGCTGGTGGAAATGGGCAGCCACTGCTCCATTTCCTGCACCATGTTGGCGGTGTTGGTTTGGTAAAAAATCACGGCATCTTTGCCCAGCAGCAGGTGGGCAGGCGGCTGCTCGGTGCGGGCCAAATCGACCACGATGCGCGCCAGCTTCCTGGGGTCGCCGGGCTCGTTGCCGTGCAAGTGGGCAGCATCGGTGCGCATGTCGCCCACGGCCGTATCATCATATTCCGCAATGGGCTGGCCGGCCAATAAGCGAGATTTCGGCCCCAAGAAATCGGTGCGAAACAAGCCCGGTGAAATGGCCGTGACCTGGATGCCAAACGGTGCCAGCTCCACGGCCAGACCCTTGGAAATTCCTTCCAGCGCAAACTTGGTGGAACCGTACACGCCCCAGCCCGGAAAGGCCCCGTGCGCATCGATGGATGAGATATTGATGAGGTAGCCGGCCCGCTGCCGGCGCATGATGGGCAGCACCGCCCGCACCACATTCAGCACGCCAAACACGTTGGTGTCGTACTGCTGGCGCACTTCTGCATCAGTGGCTTCTTCGAGGGCGGCTACCAGGCCGTATCCAGCGTTGTTCACCACTACATCGAGCCGGCCGAAGTGTGCCACGCCTTGCTGCACGGCTTGTTGCACCTGCGCCTCATCAGTCACATCCATCTGTGCCGTGAACAGGTTGGCGTGGTGGTGCAGGGTGGTGGCCAGCGCGTCGGGCTGGCTGCGCACCGTGGCAATTACCCGGTCGCCCGAATCGAGGGCGGCTTTGGTGATTTCGAGGCCAAAGCCTTTAGTGGCCCCCGTGACGAGCCATACCTTTTGTTGCATCATTAAAAATTAAGTGGAGCGAATAATGGAAATCGACTGTCCGGCTGGACGTTGTCTTTATTGTTGATTGCGAATCCAGGTGTTAGTAAGGCCCTCGTCGATGAAGGCGGCAGCCCTGTAGCCGGTGTTGGCGGGGTGGGCCAGCAGCGGCAGTACCGTATCAGTGTAGTAGGGGGCATGCGCGGGAAAAATCAGATAAGCCCCGTACACCTGCTCGGTCGCCCGGAAGGAGGCCATTACCTCAGGGCAGAATTCTTCGAGCAGCCAGCTGGCCCGCCGGGGGCAGTTGGTGGGGTTGCGGCGGGTATCGAGCAGCCAAAAGCGGCAGTTGTATAGCACGGCCATCGCCAGTACCTGGCGGTAGCTGGCTTTGTACTCGGCATCGTCCATCGGCTGGCTGCGCCAGCGCGCCACCAGTACATGCTCCTGGCTGCGGTAAGAAATATCCAGGACCGGATGAAGAAGGGTCGAAAGTTGCTTCATGGGAGTGGGTGAGGAAGGCGGTGCCCCGTGCCGTGTCTGGTCAGCTACTGCTGAAGGCCGGGTAGACTGAGGGAAGCAGCGCATTACCATGCCTGTCTTAATCCAAGGACTGTACCACGGGCCGCGTGCCAGAATGCGGCACACCTGGAAAAGGCTGCTCAGTGGCTCAAAACGCCGTTTTTAAGCCCGTGAATTGAATACGACCCACCGCCGGCCTTTTCTCCAATCAGAGTTGGAGGGACTATTTTTTTGGATATTCTCCACTCCGTTGGAGACCTGCGGCCGGGGGCAAAGGAAGTCGCAGCAATGGGCGGGCGTTGTAGCCGCCGCTGCCTTCAGAATATCGGCCTGTTTTATGGCCGCAACCAGTAGATTACTAGGTAATTATGTCGCCTGAATTCTTTTCGGTTCTGTAATCCCCAGGCAACGGCCCTGGCGCTGGATTAAAGGCTGCATGATACTTGCTGCTTTTGCCACTACTGTGCGCCGGCAGTGCCGCCCGCTCAAACAAGCAGCGGCCGACGTAGTCCGATGCTTTTAGCAGCAGTCTTTTTTCGCTTATGATAAAATCATTTCTCCTACTGCTTCTCGCCTGTAGCATCGGGGCTTCCAGTTGGGCCGAAGCGCTGCACCCCGCGCCCAGCAAAGCCGTTGTTGATTCCCTGAAGACAAAGCTGCGGCACAGTGCTCCCAACTCCACCGAGCGCCTGGAGGTGCTGCTCGATTTAAGCAGTGCCCTCATCGCCAGGAACGAGCAGTTGGATACGGAGTTAGACAGTGCCTACTACTACAGCAAGCAAGCCGAGGCGTTGAGTACGGCCTTACAGGTTGCCAGCGGAAAAATCCGCAGCTTACAGGCCCTCGGCCGGCTAGGTATTATCAGCAAGCAGGAAAAGGACGCCCGCTCCCTGCTTCAGGAGTCCATCCGGTTGAGCAGGCAGTTGGGTGACAAGCAGCTGGAAGCGCAGGGCTTGAATTATCTGGGCAATACGTACAGCCCCATCGCCGCCAACCTACCCCTTATTATCACCTATTTTCAGCAGGCCCGCACCTTGTATCAGCAGTTAGGCGACAAGCTAGAGGAAGCCTACCTGCTGGAAAGCATCGCCGGGCAACACATCTTACAAGGCAGCCCGGCCCAGGCCATCCCTGAGCTGGCGCAGGCAATAGCGCTCTACCGTTCAGTTGGTTATAAGCGCCTGCATTACTGCTACGACTTGCTGCTGTATGCCCACCGGCAGGCCGGGGATTACCGTGCAGCCTTGCAATACGGTCTGGCAGCGCTTGAGAGTGCCAAAGCCACCCGCGACACGGCCGATATTACCCTGTTTTACAGCCGGGTATCGGGCATTTACAAAGAGCTGAACCAGCTCGATAAGGCGCTTCTCTACAATCAGAAGGCCTTTACCAGCGCCATGCAGCCCGGCCGCGAAGCCTACATAATGCCCATTGCCGGGCATATTTCTGAGATTCTGCTCTTGCAGCACAAGCCCCAGCCGTCGTTGGATATATTGCTGCGCGTGGTGAATAACAAGGCCTACCGCAGTAAGGTAACCGACCAAGGGCAGTTGCTGTATTATCTGGCCCGCTCCTACACGGCGCTCCATTTATATGCCGAGGCGGAAAGATGCTACACCGACATGCTGCGGGCGCTAAAGCCCAGTGTAAAAGAGGTTGACCGGCTACTGGTGTACTACAACGTGGGCGCGTTTTACTGGCTTACCAAAAAGTACCCCGAAGCCCGCGACTACTTAACCAAGTCGCTCGACCTAGCCACCAAAGTGGGGACGCTGCCACAAGTGGCTAACATTCACCTGCTGCTTTTTAAAGTGGATTCGGTTCAGGCAAACTTCCCGGCCGCCATTGCGCATTACCAGCAGTACAAAGCCCTGAATGACTCGGTGTTCAGCACCACGAAGAGCAAGCAGATTGCCAGCCTGCAGATACAGTACGACACCAAAAAGAAGGAGCAGAACATCGCGCTGCTCACCAAGCAAACCCAGGTGCAGCAGGCCGGCCTGCGCCAGCGCGAGTGGCAGCGCAATGCCACGCTGGGCGGGGCTGTACTGCTGCTACTGCTGCTGGGCGTGAGCTATAACCGCTCCCGACTCAAAAGGCGTAGCACCCAGCTATTGGAGCAAAAGCAGCAGGAAATCAACCAGAAAAACCAATCGCTGGAGCAAGTACTGGGCGATAAGAACGACTTGCTGGCTGAAAAAGAAGGTTTGCTGGTCGAGAAGGAGTGGATGTTGAAGGAAATTCATCACCGGGTGAAGAACAACCTGCAAATTGTGAGCGAGTTGCTGGATTCACAGCTCGACCGACTGCAGGAGCCCCAGATGCAGGCTATCATCCGCGAAAGCCAGAACCGGGTGCAGGCCATGGCCCTGGTTCACCAGAAGCTCTACCAGGCGCAAAACCTGGCGCGGGTAGACATGCAGGAATTCATCCGCGAGCTAGTGGAGCACCTGCTGACATCGTTTCACCACGCATCGGTACAGGAGCACCTTGACATTGCGCCCGTGGAGTTGGACGTAGCCCTGGCCACGCCGCTGGGCCTGATTATCAACGAAGCCGTGACCAACTCCCTCAAGTACGCCTTTCCGGACTCCCGGCTCGGTACTATTAGCATCCGCCTGACGCAGCTGCCCGACCAGCGCTACCAGCTAATGCTGGCCGACGACGGCATTGGACTGCCGGCGGGGTTCAACCTAGCTGCCAGCCGCAGTATGGGCCTGACCCTGATTATGGGCCTGAGCGAGCAGCTGGAAGCTGACCTGACCTTCCCCCAAACGCAGGGCGTGTGCATCTGCTTAGAATTTGAGGGGACCCGAAAAGTTCCCCACGCCGAGGCTTAGAGGAGGCAAACCAGGATAAAATGGCCATGCCCATCTGAAAGGCTAGCTATTCGGCCCGATTCTCAGCTTTTTCATGCGCGCTTCCAGCGTCGTGGGCTTAATGTCAAGCAGCTCAGCTGCGCCGCCTGCGCCCCGGATGCGGTAGTGCGTTTGGGCCAGGGCGGCCAGGATGGTTTCGCGCATGGCCTCGTCAAGGGGCTGGGCGAGGCGGGCGGCGGGCGCCTGGGCCGCTGGTGCGGGCGGTGCTGGATGCATCTGCAGCGGCTCGGCCAGTTCCACGGTGGCGGTGCGCGAGAGGATGGCGGCCCGCTCTAATACGTGCTCCATCTCCCGGATATTACCGGGCCAGGGGTACTGGCGCAGCTGGTGCAACGTGCTTTGAGACAGGCCGGTAAGCGGCTTGCCCATCTTTTTGCCGATTTTTTGCAGGAAGTGCATAGCCAGTGGCAGAATGTCGTCCTGGCGCTCGCGCAGCGGCGGTACTAGGACAGGGAAGACGTTGAGCCGGTAATACAAATCAGAGCGGAAGCGGCCAGCTGCCACTTCCTGCAACAGGTTGCGGTTGGTAGCCGCAATCACGCGCACGTCGACGTTGATAATGCCCTTGCCGCCCAGCCGCTCAATTTCGCCCTCCTGCAACACGCGCAGCAGCTTGGCCTGTAATTCCAGCGGCAGCTCGCCGATTTCATCCAGGAAAATGGTGCTTTTGTGGGCCAGCTCAAACTTGCCGATGCGCTGTTCGGTAGCGCCGGTGTAACTGCCCCGTTCGTGCCCAAACAGTTCGGATTCAATAAGCTGAGCCGGCAGCGCGGCACAATTCACCTTAATCATCGTGCGGTCTTTGCGCTTCGATACGTTGTGCACGGCGCGGGCAATCAACTCTTTGCCGGTGCCAGTCTCGCCCAGCACCAGTACGGTGTAGTCGGTAGGCGCTACTTGACCGATGCTGTTGAAAATGTTGAGCATTGCCGGGCTGGTGCCGACAATTTCCCCGAAGGTTTGACTGATTTTAATTTCCTCCACCAGGTACCTGTTTTCCCGCTCCAACTGCTCACTCAGTAGCTGGATGCGCTCGAAGGCCAGCAGGTTTTCCAGGCCCAGCGCCACCTGCTCACCCAGGCTTTGCATGGTGCGCATGTCGTGAGCAGTAAAGGCAAAAGCCGTCTTACTAGCCACCAGCAATGACGCTACACTATTATTTTTAAGGGTAATGGGCACACAGATGAGCGATTTAGTAGCCAGCACATTAGCCGAGAACTGGATGGCCGCGTTGCGCGCCTGCATCTGTTCGTACTCTTCGCCCACGAACAGGCCCAGGCTACTGAGCTCTGCTGGCAGCGTAGCCCAAGCCTGCTGCCAGGTCGCACTTTCAACCACTTCGGCGGGCGGTACAATCCGCTCAGTTGGCGGCGTTTCAAAAAGGCCCGTCTGCCACTCCACCGTTGCGGTAGACATGATGAGCTCTGGTGCCTGGTCGGGCCAATAAATGCAGAGCACGTCAATCGGCAGCAACTCGTGGATGGCGGCGGCCACCTGGCGGGTGGTTTCGGCCAGGTCCTTGCCATTTTGGAAGGCCCGTACTACGCCCAGTTCGGTGGCTTTCAGCTGGCGGCGGGCCTCGATTTCCTCGCTGGCGAGCAGGTTGTCGACGGCCAAGGCCACTTGTGGAATGAGCAGCTCGACGGCCGCGTAGTCTTTCGGTGTGAAGCCATTGGGCTCAGTGCAAGCCAGTTGAATGGTGGTGGAGGAGTTCCGCTGCTTCAGCGCCACTGGAAACAGGGCCAGTGCTTGCATCCCAAAGTCGCTGCGGCTGCTACGGGCCGGCGTGTAGCGCGCACACAGCGCTTCGAAGGCCGCCCCAGTGAAAAGGCCCGCCTCTTCGGGTGGCGCGCCGGCCAGCGAATCCGCTAGCTTGCGCTGAAATTCCTGAATGGCTTCGCGGCGCACCTGCACGGGTATTTGCACTGGTTCAAAATCACCGCCAGCCGTTTGTTGTAGTGTCACCCAGTAAAATGCTGCCTCCTCCGGCAGTGCCAGGCGCAGGCTAAACATACTGAACGGTACCACTTTATTAAGTTGAACGGCAATGGCCTGGCACAGCTCGTCGCGGTCGTGCAGCGTGACAATAGCGTTGTTGACGGCCATCTGAATGCTCTGCTGCTGCCGCAGCTTGGCCTCGGCGCTGTGGGCATGGCGGTAGCGCGCTATTTCGAGCGTGCTCAGCACATCCCGTTCGCGGAATGGCTTATTCAGAAAGCCATACGGCTCGGTCACTTTCGCTTCTTCCAGCACGCTATCGGTCAGGTTGGCCGATAAAAACACAAAGGGGATATCCTGCTCTTTTAACCAGTGGGCAAGGTCGATACCCGTTTCTTCGCCTTTGAGAAAGATATCCAGCAGCACAATATCCGGCCGCTGTTCTGCTACCAGCGTCTGCGCCTTGGCCACCGATACGGCGATGCCCGTCACCTGATACCCTTCTTTTTCTAGAATACGACGTAATCCGTTGGCAATAACAAACTCATCTTCAACGATAAGCAGCGAGGGTAAGGCTGAAAGTGCGGACGTGGGGAGCATAGAAATGGTTGCAGAAAATGGGTAGCCGGCTAAGCAGGCGAAAGAAATAAGACCGTCATGCTTCGGCTTCGCTTAGCATAACGGTCTTAAAATAATAGCTTTTCGGGCTTACCAGGGCAGCTCTTTGCCCAGGTGCATGAAGTGCCCGCTGGGACCATCGGCTCCGAGCAGGGCCAACTCCACGCTGGTGCGGCTGCCTTCGGGCACGGTGAGTTGGGCGATGTCGCCGCCGCCGATTTCGGTTTTCACCCAGCCGGGATGAGCCGAGTTTACCTTAATGCTGGTATCGGCCAGCTCGTGGGCCAGCAGCACCGTGAACATGTTCAGGGCTACTTTGGAGGCGCAATACGACAGCACCTGAAAAGGCCCCAATGGATTGCCGGGCAGCGCATGCTCGGTAAGCGAACCCAGGTTGCTCGACAGGTTCACGATGCGGCCGGCCGGGCTTTGGCGCAGCAGCGGCAGTACCTCGCGGGTGAGGGCCACCACCGAAAACAGGTTGGTATCGAAGATTTCCTGGAACTCCTCGGGCGTGGTTTCGCTGGTACGGGGCACGAATAAGGTTTCTTTCGGCACCATGCCGGCGTTGTTGATAAGGATGTCGAGCCGTCCGAGCTTGTCAGCCAGAAACTGGGCGGCGGCGGTGCGCTCGTTGGGTTTCGTCACGTCAAGCTGAATGCCGTGCGCGTCGATGCCCACCGCCTTGAGTTGGGCAGCGGCTTCCTGCGCCGCCGCCAGCCGGCGGGCCGCCAGCACTACGGTGATGCCGTGCTCGCCGAGTTGCCTGGCAGTTTCAAATCCGATACCCCGATTGGCCCCGGTGATGAGGGCGACTTGTTGCGTTTGCATGATGCTTGAAAAGATGAGCGCGGACAGTAATTGCCGCCTGCCCAAATTCCAAATCATGTACCAACGGCGAACATAGCTAAGCCCGACTGGATAAAAACCGCCGCCAGATGCTCCAAGGAAGGCTTTATGCTCAATAAATGACATTGGCGGGAGCAACGGCAACGGTCTGCCTCCAAAGCCGCCGGCTGAACGTATTGGATATTCTCCAACATAATGGAGCCGCTCCAATCCGAGAATTCAGTTCAGAAACTGCGCCCGGTACTCGTGAGGCGTTAGGCCCACTTCTTTCTTGAAGAGGCGGGAGAAGTAGGGTGGGTTTTCGAAACCGAGTTGATAAGCAGTCTGGGCAATGGTGTTATCGGTGCTGATGAGCAGGTTTTTGGCCTCGCTCAGCAGAAACCGGTGGATGTGGTCGAGGGCCGTTTTGCCAGTTTCCTGCTTCAGTAAATCGGTGAGGTAACGTGGCGAGGTGTGCAGCTTATCGGCCAGGTATTTCACAGTGGGCAGGCCTTCCTGCTGCAGTAGGCCGCGCTCGAAATAGGCCGTCAGCAGCTCCGTAAACCGCGAGGTCGTGGTGCCCGATAGCACACTGCGGTTGAGGAACTGGCGCTTGTAGAAGCGCTGCGAATATTTCAGAATGGAGGCCAGGTGCGTCAGGATAATATCGCGGCTGTACTCGTCCGGGTTGTTGCCGTACTCGGAGCCCATCTGGTGGTATAGCTCCCACAGAATCTGTTCTTCGCGCGGGGCCAGGTGCAGCGCTTCGTTCACTTCGTAGTCGAAGAAGCCATACTTTTTTATCTCGGCGTGCAGTGGGTGCCCCAAGAGATAATCTTCGTGAACGATGATGACGAAGGCCATTTCAATTAGCTGCAGGTTCGTGACTTGCATCACTTGCCGGGGCTGCACAAACGACAGGGCACCCGCTTCGTGGTCATAGCTGGTTTTGCCGTAGAGAAACCGGCCGCCCGCCTTCATTTTGCGAAAGCTAATCAGGTAAAAATCCGAGGTCAGCGGCGCATCGCCGAACGAGCAATGCAGCAGCTGCTGGCACGTAAGTAAACTCAGCAACGGATGCGCGGGCGGCGGGTAGCCACAGGCGCGGTGAAATTCGCTGATGTTCTGGAAATGTCTCATAGTCAGGGCTCGTAACAAGCGGTTGGATGCCGAATTAAAGATAGTTGAAACAACCCCTGTACCACTTCCGGGCAGGGGCTGTTGGCCCGCAGGCCTTGCGCAGCCAAGGCCAGCCTAGCCGTGGGCCTGCTCGGCCATGGGCTGCCAAGCTGCCCACTCCGCGAGGCGCTCGCGGTACACTTGCTGCGCCCAGGGGTAGGCAGCCCGTCCCATGAACAGACGCAACGGCGGGTCCTGCAAATCAATCAGCTGCAAGATGGCGGGCACCGTGGCCAGCGGCTCGCCAAAGTTGTCGGGCAGGAAAGCGGGCAAGGCGTAGAGCGACGCTTTCACTTGGTCGTAGGCGGCAATAGCTGTGCTGTGCACTGCCGAAGTGCCGCCGAAGTCTGTCTTGAATACGTTGGGCTCGACCACCGTGACGTGAATGCCGAAGCCCTTCACTTCCTGGTATAGCGCTTCGCTCAGGCCTTCCACGGCAAACTTGGTGGCGCTGTAGATGCCCGAAGCCGGTGCGCTGGTAATGCCCAGAATGCTGGATAGCTGAATAATATGCCCGTGACTCTGCGCCCGGAAAATGGGCAGCGCCGCCTGCGTTACCCAGAGTGTACCGAGCAAATTAGCGTCAATAATATCGCGGGCTTCCTGCTCGCTGATTTCTTCCACGGCCCCGAATACGCCGTAGCCCGCGTTGTTAATCACCACGTCGAGAGTGCCGAAGTGAGCTTTTGCCTGCTGCACCGCCGCCAGGCTCTGGGCGCGGTCAGTGATGTCGAGGGCCAGCGGCAGGAAGGCCGTGCCGTAGGTGTCAGCCAGGTCTTGCAGGCCGGCTACGTTGCGGGAGGTGGCCACCACGTTGTCGCCGCGTTTTAAAAAAGCTTCGGCCCAAATTTTCCCGAATCCACGGGAAGCGCCGGTGATGAAGATTGTCTTTGCCATCGCTGTATTAGTGGTTGAGTGATGACACAAAATTCCGGCCCCGACCAGGCGCTGGTCTGATACAGAAAGAGGAAGTTGTGATACAGAATGACGGTGGGGGCACGGCTGATAGCCGGATGCCATCGGAGCGGAACGCAAGTCTCCATTCGGTTGGAGAATATCCAATCAATTCGGTTCGGTCCATTGGAGCTAGGTAGGCGACGACGTGCTTCCTGAGTTCACTTTTTAGACTTAAAAACCTTATTCCAGTTCATTAAGGCACTTTTTGCCGCTGGCAAAACGGGGGGTGCCTGCCAATGGCACAGGCTTTGGAAACGGAACCAGCAGGAACAGCGAAACCGAAGCACCGCCTTGCCGGGCCGTATTTCCGCGCTTCGTATCGTGAGCCGGGTAGCGCAGGCGGGCAGTTTTATCCGGTCTAGTCACTCAACACTTCCCTGCTATGAAATCACTCGTGCTTTCTGCCGGCCTAGCGGTGCCGGGCGCCGGTCTCTGCATGCTTGCCCAAGCTACTAATGCCAGAATTAACGCTCTGGCAGATAGCTCATTTATCACTCCTCACAATTGTTTAATAACACTTTTTTTCACCATTCAAACATACAAACCATGAGTACCATCACCGAAAACAACACCGCAGTGGCTCCGGCCCCGTTTTTCGCCACCGACCCGCACCTCGACCCGCAGGTCATTACCTTCCTCAAAGGCCTGAACAACGGCAGCCCTGGCCTCGAAACACTATCGCCTCGGGCGGCCCGCCAAGTGCTGGTGGGCGCGCAGGCTTCGGTGCCAGTTGACATTTCGGGCATCGAGGTTTCGCAGCGCACCATTGAGCAGAACGGCTACAAAGTACCGCTGCACATTGTGCGCCCCACCGGCACGGCCGATACCATTTTGCCGGTGTTTATCTTCATCCACGGTGGCGGCTGGGTGCTGGGCGACTTTCCCACCCACCAGCGCATGGTGCGCGATTTGGTGGCGCTCTCGGGCTACGCGGCCGTGTTTGTGAACTACACGCCCACGCCGGACGCGCATTTTCCGCAGGCCATCGACGAAATCTACGCTGCCACGAAATGGGTGGCCGAGAACGGGTCTGAAATCAACGTGGACGGCACCAACCTGGCCGTGGTGGGCAACAGCGTGGGCGGCAACATGACAGCCGTAACCTGCCTGCAAGCCAAAGCCAAAGGTGGCCCGCACATCAAAGCGCAAATTCTGATGTGGCCCATCGTGGATGCCGATTTTGAAACCGAGTCGTATCGGTTGTTTGGGCAGGACCGGTTCCTGACCACACCCCTCATGAAGTGGATGTACGACATGTACATCGCCGACCCCGCCCAGCGCACGCAGCCCTACGCTTCGCCGCTGCACGCCACCATTGAGGAACTACGCGACTTGCCGCCGGCCCTCATTCAAGTAGCTGAAAATGACGTGCTGCGCGACGAGGGTGAGGCCTACGGCCGCAAGCTCAGCGAAGCTGGCGTGCCCGCCACCACCATCCGCTACAACGGCATGATTCACGATTTCGGCCTGCTCAACGGCCTGGCCAAGGTGCCGGCCGTGCGGTCCCTGTTCGTGCACGCAGCAGCCGAATTGAAGAAGTATCTGGGCTAATCGGCCGCAATACTGACCGGTGGGCCCAATAGCTGGTAGCTGGTGTCCCGCCGGTTTTTACGCGCCAAGCAGTGAGCCAAGCGGCCGGCATCGTGAATAAAAACAACGCAACCGCCTATGTCGAGCAGCGCTATGCCTTGCCCGCCCTCCCAAATTCCCCGCTAGAGCTGGGGGCGCCTTTGCTTGCGCAGGCTCTGGGTTGATGCGTTATCGATTGCAATTAATTCTCTAAAATAATTTGTAATTCAAATACTTATGCTTGTTCCATTCTTTCGTCTGGCCGCTTCCCTGCAACGGGTTGGGGTGCACCTAACCCGGCTGGCCCTCATCGTGGTGCTGCTCTGGATTGGGGGCCTAAAAGTCTGCCGCTATGAGGCGGCCGGCATCGTGCCCTTCGTGGCCAATAGCCCGCTGATGAGCTTTTTTTACCGCTACCCGGCCCCCGATTACCAGCAGCACCTCAATAAGGAAGGCGAGTACAAGCCCGCCAACGTGGCTTGGCACCAGGCCAACCACACGTACACCTTTGCTTATGGCCTCGGCAGCGCTATTGTGCTGATTGGCCTGTTGATAGCCCTGTATCCGCTGGCTCCCGGTGTTTCGGCCGTGGGCAGCTTTTTATGCTTCGGTATGTCGCTGGTAACGCTCTCCTTTCTGGTGACCACCCCCGAGGCCTGGGTGCCCAGTCTGGGCGATGCCCAGCACGGCTTCCCCTATCTGAGTGGGGCGGGCCGCTTGGTTGTTAAGGACTTCATCATGGCCGGTGCCGGCCTGGTGACAATGGCGCAGGCCGCCAGTCGCTACCTGGCCACCCAAGCCCCGCCCAGCGCCAGTGCTGACGCATAGCCAGGGGCTCTCTGTGAGCGCATTGCTGCGTTCAAGAAGGTAGCCGTTACCGCCTACCAAGCCAGCCTGAATGAAAGAGCCGTGCTGCCTAATAACCAGCAGCTGATGGATTCGCAGACACGCTTTTTCCAGTCGCTGGCAACGGCTCCCGTGCAAACCCGCGTCAAGAACCTGCTCGGCAAAGGCCTGCACCAACCCGGCGACGTGAAACTGAATTTGGGAAAATACCTCTGGTATCTAGGCTAGCCTCGGTGGACTGTTTCTGCAAGGGCCAGCCACTGTATCGGGAAGCCCCGCGCCGGTTGCCAGCAATAGCTGCGGCCAGTGCGGGGCTCTTTCGTGGCGGTGGCAGCTGTAGCCCAGAAGCGGCCATACTACCAGCAGTAGAACAGCTTAGGGCACCTGCCTGGCTGCCGCACAGCCCTCCAAATAAGGCGAACTATCCCCACTATTTTGGAGACGTCCAAAATCGATTACCAAAAGCAAGCGAAACCCGTTAGGCAATTTCGACCCATAAAATGCCTTTCCCGGTCTTTGGAGGGCTTTTTGTTGCCGCAGCTTACGAAAAGTGGCCACTGTGGTATGACGATTGATTCACCACCTACTGCCGCCGCTAGCCTTGCTATGCCAGCGCCTCGCGCTCCCTCGGCACTGGTCAGTCAATTCAACTATTCGTCCTTCACATCATGGCTCACTTCGACCCTTCTTTGTCGGTTACGGCTGATTTATCTTGGCCTATGGTCAATGGCTACCCGCTGACGGCCAACAAAACGTACTCGGCCAAAGCCTTGCGAGACTTTGAGTTGATTCGACGCATCATTGGCTGCCAGGATGAAAAAGCCTACCAGGAAATCTGGGATTCCTATCAGAAGCCCATCCGGCGCCTGGTACAAAGATTCGTAAGCCAGACGGATGCCGCCCAAGACCTTACGCTGGAGATTTTTGTGCGGGCGTTCAAGTACCTGCCTCGTTTCAAACCAACCTTCGCCTTCAGTACTTGGCTATTTCGGGTGGCCACCAACTGCTGTCTTGCCTTCTTGGAGCTGCGCCGCTTATCGACGGTTTCCCTCAACGCGCCGCAAGGCAGCAACGGTGATGAGACCTTCCAGCTGGATTATCCCGACCCAGCCCCGCTTCCTTCCGAAGTTGTGATTCAAGCGCAGCGCGCCGAACGGTTGCAGCAAGCCGTGAGAGCGCTGCCGCTGAAATACCACCAACTAGTACAGCTGCATTACTTTCATGAGTTGAGCTACGAAGAAATAGCGCAACAGCAGCAGGTTCCGGTCGGCACTATCAAGGCCCGGCTACACCGGGGCCGGCTGTTGCTTCAGCGGGCCATGCAAGGCGAAATGCACCGCATTTAATGAGTTTGTTCCACGGCGGTCAAATCAGCTTTCTGTTACAATGGCTTATCCAGTATGATGGTGGGTGCTGAACCCGCTTATTGAACTAGTGCAGTTGCCGAGCTACATGCAATTGCAGTTCGGGTCAAACTTTAGCCCTCTGCTCGGACTCAGCACTTTGAGCTTGCGGCTAACTTAATGAAACCATTATTTCATTCCCTTTCCATCGTTAGTGAGATTGGTCAAAAAAGTAAAAGAAGCGTGCCCTTGCCGCGACCGCTCGGCCCGGTAATGATATAAGCAATGGCCGAATATGTATAAGTGGGACGCTTGGGGCCGGTTTGACCTTTGTTTGGTCAACACACCCTTTTTTACACAAGCATCTTTCCCATGAGCAAAATACTTTTCATCACGGGCACGTCCAAAGGATTTGGGCGCATTTGGGCCGAAGCCGCCCTAGAGCAGGGCCACCAGGTCGTCGCCACCGCCCGCGATATCAACACCCTGACCGAGCTGACGAGCCGCTACGGCGCAGCCGTGTTGCCCTTGGCGCTGGACGTGACGAACCGGGAAGCCTGCACGGCGGCGGTCAACCAGGCCCACGCACACTTTGGGCGCCTCGACGTGCTGATTTCCAACGCCGGCTACGGCCAGTTTGGTTATATCGAGGAAATCAGCGAGGACGAAGCTCGGCAGCAACTAGAAACCAACGTCTTCGGCTCGCTCTGGTGCATCCAGGCTGTACTGCCTATCATGCGGGCGCAGCAGCAGGGGCACATCATCCAGGTATCGAGCATCGGCGGCATCCTTACGTTCCCGGGCCTGGGTATCTACCACGCCTCGAAATGGGCCATGGAGGGCCTTTGTGATAGCCTGAGCCAGGAGGTGACACCCTTTAACATCCACGTGACCCTGGTGGAGCCCGGGGGCTACTCGACCGACTGGGGCACGACTTCTGCCGCCCACAGCCAGCCCAATCCCGCCTACGCCCCCCAGCGCGAGGCCATGCAAAAGCAGTGGGCCAACAGCGCCGCCTACCTGGGCAAGCCGGAGGCCACGGCCGAAGCCATCCTGCAGCTACTGGTTGCCGAAACGCCTCCCTTGCGCCTGCTACTTGGAGCGATGCCCCTGCGCCTGATTGAGCCCGCGTACCAGCAGCGACTGACCACTTGGAAGGAATGGCAGCCGGTGGCGGAGAAAGCGCAAGGGTAAATCACGTACACATTGCCTACTAGTGGGCAGCCAGGAGGTAACTTTTACTCGTTTTATGTCCACCATCACGTCCATCGACTCCATCCACGCGCTGCACGCCCGCCTCGGCGACAAGCCCAGGCACCCGTTGCTGACGGTGCTCGACATGGCCCAACTGCCCCAACCGACGGCGGCCTACTCCGTGCGGCTGGGCTTGTACGGCATCGTCAGCAAGCAATTCGATGGGGTGCTGGGCTACGGCCGGGGTCAGTACGACTTCCAAGCGGGCACGCTGTTGTTCACGGCGCCCAACCAAGTGCTGACGACCAGCGCCGAGGGGCACATCAAAGAAGGCTGGGGCATATACTTTCACCCGGACCTGCTGCGGGGCACGGAGCTGGGTCGAAAAATTGAGCAGTACCGATTTTTCTACTACGACAGCCACGAGGCCCTACACGTTTCCGACGAAGAAAACCGAATACTGCGCCAGTGCGTCGACCACCTCCGGCGCGAGTGCGCGCTGCCCATCGACGCACACACCCAAGGGGTGCTAGTTAGTCAGCTGGAGCTACTGATGCAGTACTGCAACCGCTTCTACGCCCGGCAGTTCATCACCCGCGCGCCCACGAACTCGGACCTGCTGCAGTTTGAGCGGCTGCTCAAAAGCTACTTCACGGGCGACACCCTGGCCGAGCACGGCCTGCCCAGCGTTGCGTACCTGGCCGGCAAGTTGCGCGTATCGGCAGCCTACCTGACGGACGTGCTACACAAAACCACGGGCAAAACCACCCAGGAGTACATCCACTTGGAATTGGTGGAGCGGGCCAAGGCCTTACTCTGGGGCACCGACAAGCGCGTGAGCGAAATCGCCTACGCGCTGGGCTTTGCCTACCCATCGCACTTCACCAAGCTCTTCAAAACCAAAACCGGCCAGTCCCCGCGCGACTTCCGGCAGGGTCAGTAGCTGAGCCCTAGCGCCACCTTTTTTTCTTCCATTCAGCCGGCCATCGCTAGCCACCATGCTGTCCCCGTCCGTTTGCGTTATCACTGCAGCGTAAGTCGGCCTATATAGCTGCTCCGGGCTGATAATCAGCGTGCGGGTATACGCTTGAGTCGAGCGGCTTTTGCTCACCAAACGCAAGGCTTCGGCTCGGAAGGTGCGTTGTAACAATGCCGTTTGACGGGTTGGCAGCTGTCTTTGATGACATTCGAAAGATGAGGTCTTATTCTGCCCTGATTCACCCGTTTGCCTAGCCACCTTAGCTATACTGTGTAGCTACTCGAATAGCTGGATAAATCCTCAAAGATTCTCATAGCAGAACTCCCTAGACAGTGCACTCCTATTGCGGCTCGCTTTCCGAAGTGGGTGGCTGCTTTTTCCATCCTTTGCATAAATCTGCCGACCGAATACTAGCCTGCCTTCGGCCGGACCCGGAATAGGTTTGCTTCCACCCAGTTTTTTTTCCACACTGGCCACAGCTGGGTCACTGGGGCGCGCTGGCTGAAAGCAGCTTGGGCTGCGGGAACGGACATGCCCGTCGCCAGCAGCGTTAAAAACTCGTAAGGTACCGGCTGTATGTCGTACACTGTCAACTGGTACTCGTGCCGTAGCACCACGCACTGGCTAGTACCCGCGAAGGGTAGGGGCGGGCACTCGCCTTTTTTGAATTGGGTGTAAAACGTGTTGATTGGAAACTGAAACCGGAACAGGGTGCAGGTGGGCACCAGCGCCAGTTCGCTTTCGTCGTCTTCCAGGCCCGCTAGGTGGTAGTTTTCTTCGGCCTGCTGGTCAAAAAGCACGTTGAGGGCGTACTCAAATCCGGCCAGCTCAACAATGAAATCAATCCAGTCCTCCTTGTCTTCGCTCAACGCATCGGGCCGGTTGGATTGGAGGTAG
The DNA here is from genome assembly GCF_017571495.1 of Hymenobacter negativus. Classification (GTDB taxonomy): domain Bacteria; phylum Bacteroidota; class Bacteroidia; order Cytophagales; family Hymenobacteraceae; genus Hymenobacter; species Hymenobacter negativus. The sequence goes on from NZ_JAGETZ010000012.1 coordinate 61,115, forward strand.
GCCGGGAAAAGCCGGCCCAGTTCCGCCAGATTGTAATGACGGGAAGGGTAAGCTGTCAGGTAATCATCGGCAAAAACCCGAAAAAGCTCTTCCCCCAGCGCGTACTCCAACGCACTAAACTGCTGCGCCATGCAGCCGCGCAGCCGCGCCATGTAACTGCGCTGATAGATGGCCAGGTGCTCCTGCGCGGATAGCCGCGCCGAGTGGTTGAGCACTGCTTCCGCCGCCGTCGCTTGCTGCGGGTCGAGCAAGGCTTGCTGCATCCACTGCTGAAAGGCTGGCAACGGCAAAAAATCGCTTGCTTCCACCATCATACAAGGTCAGAGGCGCAGTTCCGGCACCATCACGTGCAAGGGAGTCGACAATTGCTCCGCGCTGGCCACCGGTGGTAGGTCGCCCGCCTGCTCAAAAGTTGCCGCCATGTACTGCTGGGCTTTCAACAGCTCGGCGTGGTACACGGGAAAATCGGGGATGTTGCCGTCCCATTCCAGTAGCACCGAAGAGCCTCCTGTGAGGGTGTACGCCAGTTTAAACAGCTGCCACACCGAGCTGTTCACCTCGCGGTCGTGCGTGTCGATGAGGTAGTTGCCGCAGTTCTGATGACCGGCTAGGTGCAGCTGCACAATCTTGTCGTGGGGCAGGGCTCGAATGTATGCTGCCGGGTCAAAGTCATTATTGAAGGCCGACACGTACACGTTGTTGACGTCCAGCAGCAAGTTGCAGCCGGTTTCCTGCGTCAGGCGCGTTAAAAACTCCCATTCCGGCATGGTGGAGTGCCGAAACGTGGCGTAAGTGCTCGGGTTTTCGATAACCAATGGCCGCTCCAGGTAGTCCTGTACCTGCCGGACGCGAATGCAGACGTGTCGCAGGGATTCCTCGTGCAGGGGTAACGGCAGCAAGTCGTGGGAATTGACACCCAGCATCCCCGTCCAGCACAGATGGTCGCTGACCCAGGCCGGCTTCACTTCGGCCGCCAAGGTTTTAAGGCTTTTGAGGTAGTCAAAATTTAAGGGGTCGGTGCTGCCAATGGACAGCGAGACGCCGTGCATGACCACCGGATAACGCTCGGCAATCTGCCGGAGCACCTGCCGGGGCCGCCCGTGCGAATCCATGAAGTTTTCCGAAATTACCTCGAACCAATCCACCGCGGGCTGTTCGGCCAAAATGTGGTTGAAATGCCGGCTGCGCAGGCCCAGCCCAAGCCCGAGGTTGGGAACTGACTCAGCCCTCATCGGAACGGCAGGTAGCTAGGGTGGCGGGCATGGCACGGGCGCTTTCCGCGGCCATTGCCTGCACCCGTTGCCGGGCGGCCAAGGCGCGGGCAGCTGGGTCGGCCGCGTAGGAGCACTGCCGGTCGCCGCTTTGCCCACAAGAGGAGTTATCGTGGGAAGCCGGCTGCCCCTTAAGCTGGTTGACGTAGGCATTGCTGGGTCCGTTGGGTCCGGCCGGTGGGGCTCCAACCGGCTGCCGTGCGGCTGCGCGTTGTTCCTCAAAGCGTTGGCGGGCCAGCTGCCAAACACTACGCCCGCGGTTGGGGCCCTGGGTAATGAAGCGGGAATCCAAAATGGGAGCTCCGCAACTACCTTGGTAGCGGCAGTCGTTTTGCGACGGGAAGCAGAACTCTTCCGTGGTGCCAAACAGGCCGCAGCCGCCCTGGCCCTTGCATTCGTTTAGGGTATGGCAGGCGTGATTGACTGTGGAGCAGTCGCCCATGCCGGCGCAATTATTCTTGCCGGAATATCCCTGGTTTTCACAGGAGTTGAGCCCCATGCAGACATGAAGCTCTAGGGCGGGTTGGATGTTTTCCATGAGCTGGATACGTTGGCGATATCGTTGGAATGGACTATGCCGGTACGGCCGGCACGTGCGCCACCACGCGGTGGTCGAGCCGGACGTCGGGCAGGGAGGGCCAGTAGGCCGAGTTTTCCGGCAGCGTCAGCCAGCCCCAGTTAGTGGGGTCGGCCAGGGCCAGTTGCTCAACCAGGGCCATAATCTGTTGCTTTGGTGATACGGGATTGGCCCTCGAAAAATTAAAGTACTCAAACGTCAGCGAGCCGGCGTAGGTCCGGTTTCCCCGGGCGTAGGTATAGTTCCGGATGCCGTTGCCGATGCCGCTCAACAGCCAAATCATCGACTTGTGTACCCCGTACAAAAACACCCGGAACTGCGTGTCCTCATCCGCCGAATAACAGGCCTCAATCATGAGCAAAATGTAGGTGAAGATGGCATTTCCAAGCTGCGCGCAGCACGCCAGGGCCGTATTGCCCGACGCTAGGTAATCAACCAGTTTGGGGTCGGCTGCCTGGTCATACACGAAATAGCTAAAAAAGTCATCGAGCCCGCCGATGTCCTCGAATTTTTGCTGGTAGTGTACCCCTAGGCTATAGGCTTCGAGAAATTTTGCAAAATGCGACAGCTCGGCATCGGGCGTGTCGTCGTAGTCGCCGGGTTTGAATTGAACCTCCCCGTTTTTCACCGGCAGGGGAATGGGCATGCCGTTGGGCCCAAAGCGCAGCTCGCTCTGGTTGTCCTTGATATTGCCCTCGCCTTGGTGCATGATTTCATTTATCGCCGCCAAGGCCGACGGGGCATCTACCACCCCGATTAGGTCGCCGCTGTCGCTGCTGCTGGCAAACTTGGGGGCGTGCTCCCGGTCGTAGTACACCGTGTTGATGGAGTTTTGCGAATAGTACGGCCGGTGGCGCGCCGCTGCTTTGGGGGCCGAAACCAGCTGCGGCCGGGCCGGGTAAGGGCCGGGGTAATTATCGGCGATGCACTGCTGAATGTCGAGGTAGAGCTGGCCGATGGTTTTATATTTTACGTCCGGGGCTTTTTCTGCCGCATCGGCCGAGTTCGTGAAAGGCCGTGGGCTTTCGATTTGCAGAAAGGTGGACAGCTGCGCCAAGCTCAGCCGGGCGGCGTTGATGGGAAATTCCGGTTCGTGACCATCGAGCATAGTGGGAAACACCAGGGCTTCGTTGATGCTCAATAGGTCCGGCGGCCCAACAATGGCTTGCTTCACATTGCAGGCCAGAGCCAAGTGCAGCATTTCCTCAATAACCACGCTCATGACGAGAGCCGCCGTTTTGTTGGCGTAAACCAGCACGTCCAGCTTAAGCTCTTGGGCTAGTGCGTCAACATCCGCACTGGTCACGCCCGGCCGAGTGGCCAACTGAGCCTGCAGCGTGGCATACAGGGCATCCTGGTCCTGCGCGCGGTTGATGGAATAGTACGTTGACAGGTAAGTGGGAATTGTCGCCAGCTCAAGGGCAATGGCTTGCTGCATCACGTCTTCGAAATTGGCCGGCGTCACTACCGGGGGAATGGTGATTAGCTTGTGCGGAATCATCGGCGTGGAAAGATTGTGAAAGGCACCTACCTGGACGGGTGGCATACTCCGTAAAGGAACTGGCCATCCGCTTTATCTTTTAGCGTAGAATTACCTGATTTTTCAAAGCCGGTAATTCTAGACAATGGGCTCACCGATGCATAAGGTGTCGATGAGTGACACGGTGAAGTATAGCACCAACAAGTAACGGCCGCTCACATTAATGAAGCAGTTGTTCTTTGGTGTGCGATGCTCGCATTTGTTGTGACAAGCAGTTTACGGCTGGCTACATTCTTGAACTTTGGGAAACGACCCATAAATTTTTTGGCCATTTTTAAGGAAGCGTTTCTCACTCCGAATAAAAATCATAACGACTGATAATACCCAATTATCTTTGAAACGTGGCGGCCTTTCGTCGTTTTACTCCTTCATTGTATAGGTTGTCATGAGCCATCTGCCCGCCGTCCCGTCATCACCCACTTCGTTGGTGCCCGCGCATCTGGTCGAGTCCACCGGCCGCTACGTCGAATCCGGCTTGCGCGGGGCGGCCAATACCATCCGAGCCTACGCCGGCGACTGGCAGCGCTTCACCGCCTGGTGCCAGCAGCACCAACTCGAATCCTTGCCGGCCCCGGTCGAGGCACTCGCGGGTTTCCTGACGGAGTTGGCCGACGCTGGCAAGAAGGTAGCCACCATCCAGCGCCATGTGGCGGCCATCGTCAAAGCCCACGAGTTGGCTGGGCTGGACTCGCCTTCGGCCAACCAGAAAATTAAGGTGTTGCTCAAGGGCATCGCCCGTGAGAAGAAAACCCGCATCAAGCAGGCCGCCGCTTTTACGCTGGCCAACTTCAAGCACACCATCAGGAGCATGGATGTGACGACGCCCACGGGGCTGCGCAACCGGGCCCTGCTGCTGCTGGGGTTTGCTGGAGCTTTTCGGCGCTCCGAACTGGAAGCCCTTAACATCGAGGATTTGGCCTTCGACGAAGAAGGCCTCGTGGTCTCGCTTGACAAAAGCAAAACCAACCAGTTGGGCCAGGCCGAAGAAAAGGCCATCTTTTACTCGCCAGACCCGCAATTGTGCCCCATCCGCGCGCTGCAGGCCTGGCTGCGCGTCCTGAATCGTACCGAAGGCTGCGTGTTTGTGTCCCTGCGCAAGAACCAGCGCCTCACCATGCGGCGGATGACGAGCAAGTACATCAATTTGATTGCCCAGCAGTATTTGGGCCGCGGCTACACGGCCCACTCGCTGCGGGCCTCCTTTGTCACCGTCTCGAAACTGAACGGAGCCGACGACAGCAAGGTGATGAACCAGACCAAGCACAAGACCAGTGCCATGATTCGGCGCTATACCCGCCTCGACAACGTGCGCCAGCACAACTCGGCCAAGGAATTGGGTTTGTAGCTACTGGGAGAGCGAAGAAAATATGTGGCCGTCTGGCTCGACCGCTGCTCGCGTAAAATCGTGAGTTGGGACGTGCGCGACACGGTGCCCGAGGATTTGGTAGGGGCCTCGCGCGGGCTCCTCGTGGCTCATCATGCCAACGTTTTGGAGTTGTTTCAAAGCCAATTAGCTAGGCTCCCTCGCTGTAAAATAAAGGTCAATGCTATGCCGCATAGGTCGATTAGCAAAGCGGAATACTTTATTCTGTGGCACTCCTGCTGTTGGTTCTCAAGTCAAGCATAAGCAATAAGGCGTTGACGTTAATTGAAACGGACTTCATAATTTGATAAAACCCGGAAGGCTGTGGTAGCAGCTACCTTCAATGGCTGGACCATCATCGTTCCCAATGGCAAGGCTAGTTGCTACCAAGAGATTTTATTTCGCCCTTTTCTATTTACTCCTGTCGAGCTTGCTACTACCGGGAACGGTGCGGGCACAGCCAGACCTGATAAGCAGCATTGAGCAGTTGGCGCCCGCCGTGCGGCCCACCGGCCAGCCCGATTCGCTGCTTCTGGACCTGAAACGGCAGTACAACCACGCCGTAGAAAACCATGACGACGGCACTGCCGCCACGAGCCTACAGGCCATGGGTCGGATTTGCTACCATCTGGGGCAATACCCGCAAGCCTTTGATTTCCATCGCAAAGCAGGCCAGCTTTTTGCCCAATTAAACCAGCAAGCTCAACTGGCCGACAACTTCAACGACCTCGGGGCACTGTATTTTGCCAACAAACAGCCGGCGCAGGCCCGCCAGCAGTACAAGCTGGCGCTGGCCCTCAACCAGCGCGCCGGCAATGAGCACGGCTTAGCCATGACGTACGGCAAAATCGGGCACCTCTGCGAAAAGCTGGAGCGCAACGATAGCGCCTTTCACTACCAACATCTCGCCCTGTGGCACTACCGGCGCAGCGCCAGCCAAGCAGGCGTGGGCAAGATTTACGAGAACCTGGGCAGCATCTTCGAGAATTGGGCGCGCTACGATTCTGCACAGTTTTACTTTGCGCAGGCCCTGCGATTGAGCCAGCGTAGCGGCGATGAAATAGCTCAGATTGAAATTCTTAACAATCTGGGCGACGTGCTGCGCAAAACCGGCCGCTACGCGGCGGGACTGCACCAGACGCGGGAAGCGCTGGTGCTGGCCCAAAAAACCGGCGAGCACCACCAGCTCAGCGGGGCCTACAGCGACCTGGCCAAAACCTTCAGCCTGCTCGGCCGCAACGATAGCGCCTATTATTACTCGGCGCTGAGTCGTAAATATCAGGTGGCGACCTACTCCGCTACCAATCAGCAGCAGCTGGCCCTGCTGCAAACTCTCTACGACCTGGAGCGCAAAGACCAGCAGATTGCCCAGCTTGGTCAAGCGCGCTACCTCAACCGGGTGCTGCTGGCGGCGGGCGCGGGCCTGGGCCTGCTACTGCTGGGGCTGGCCTGGGCCACCATCAGCCGGCAACAGCTGAAAATCCGTAGCAGCGTAGTATTGAGCGAGCAAAACCGGCGCATCTACGAAGCCCAGCACGAGCTGCTGCAGCTGGAACTTAAAAACAAGCAGCTGGAAGAAGACAACTTAAAGCAAGAGCTGGCTGCCCGCAGCCGGGAGCTGAGCGCGCACACCCTGCACGTCATCCAGAAAAACCAGTTGCTAGAAGAGCTGCGCAGACAGCTAGGCCAACTGGTGAAGGAAGAGAAGCGTGACCAGAAAAAACAGCTCAAGCAACTGCTCCACCAGATTGGGCAGAACGTCCACCACGACCAGCACTGGGAAGACTTTCGCAGCACGTTTGAGCAGGTACACCAGCCCTTTTTCGACAAGCTGCACCAGCACTGCGACACCCTTACGGCCGGCGAGCGGCGGCTGGTGGCGCTGCTCAAAATAAACCTCACTTCGCAGGACATTGCCACTTCGCTGGGCGTGTCGCTCGATAGCTTGCGGGTGATGCGCTACCGCCTCCGCAAGCGCCTGAACCTGCCCGCCGGCGAAAGCCTGACGGCTTTTCTGCAAACGCTATGATGGCGCTTTACGCAGAGCACTTGTTCCGGTAACACAAGCATAATGGCTACGAGTACAGGGCTAATACGCTTTGTTAGTCAGTTGGTTAACTAGAATAAATTTGGGTTTGCAACAGATTGTTTACGGTGAAAAACGGCTTGTTGCCTTTTTGTTCACGGTCGTTTCTTGGTGAGTGGACAAGGCGAATGGGAATTTTGGGACACCAAATCCGCTACCCGTCTTTTCGCCATGCGCCACCTGTATTGCTGCCTGTTTCTCCTGCTCGTGCTGCCGCTAACGGCGCTGGCGGGCACTGTGAGAGGCCGCGTAACCGATGCCCGCACGGGGGAGCCACTGGTGGGCTCGGTGGTCTTTTTGAAGAACACCGGACATAACGGCCAAGCCGGTCTGGATGGCTCGTTTACCCTGCGCGACGTACCAGTGGGTGAGTACGAAGTGGTGGGGCAGTCGGTAGGCTACGCTCCGCTGGCCCAGACCCTGAGCGTGACGGCCGCCAACCCCAGCCCGGTCCTGAACCTGCGTCTGACCGACCAGAACCAGGAGCTAAGCGAGGTGACCGTGCAGGGGCAGCTCAACAAGGAAGAGGACGGCGCTGCCCGCCGCACCGAGCAGGTAGCACCCAGTGTGATGAACGTGCTGTCGGCCCAGGCCATTCAGGCTTCGCCCGACATTACGGTGGCTAACGTGCTACAGCGCGTGTCGGGCGTGACGCTGGAGCGCAGCACCAACGGCGACGGGCGCTACGCCATCCTGCGCGGCATGGACAAGCGCTACAACTACACGCTGGTCAACGGCATCAAGATTCCCTCGCCCGACCCCTACAACCGCTACGTGCCGCTCGACATTTTCCCGGCCGACCTGTTGCAGCGGTTGGAGGTGACCAAGGCCCTCACACCGAGCATGGAGGGCGACGCCATCGGCGGGGTCGTGAACATGGTGATGAAGGACGCGCCCGCCGAGCGCACTTTATCGGGCCAGCTGGGCACGGGCTACGGGCAGCTATTTTTTGACCGGCCGTTTCAGGGATTTGATGCCAACGACATCCAGAAGAAGTCGCCCGCCGAGCGGTTTGGCTCCGCCTACGAGGCCAAAGCCAGCGACTTTCCCTGGCTGCGCTTCACCAAGAAAACGCCGGCGCCTAACCTGCTGGGCAACCTGACTTTTGGCAGCCGCTACGGCAAAGACCAGCGCTTCGGCCTGCTGCTGGCCGGCTCCTACCAGAACACCAGCCGAGGCTCGGACGGCTACTTCTACGATGCCAACATCGACATCAACAACCAGCCGCAAATCAAGGAACTACGGGTACAGCAGTACTCCACCCAACAGCGCCGCACGGGCCTGAATGCCAAGCTCGACTACCGCCTGAACCCGCGCAACACGCTGCGCTTCTACGGCCTGTACCTGAAGCTTGACGAGCTGCAAACCCGCTACCAGACCGATACCACCTACAAGCGCCCGGCCCGGCCCGATGTGGACATGCTGCTACGTTCGCGCTTCCAGCGGCAGACCATTGCCAGCGGCACATTGCAGGGCCAGCATGAACTGGGCCGCCTGGTCGCTAACTGGTCGTTGGTGTACTCCCGCGCCACCAACAACGTGCCCGACCTGGCCGAGCAGCCGCTGAAGCTCACCTCCTCGGGTAACCGCTACCAGAATGCTACCCGCGTCTGGCTCGACAACGTGGACCAGGATAAGGCGCTCTACCTCAACCTTACCTATCGTCTCACAGAGGAATTTGACTTATCGGCCGGGGCGCTCTACCGCGACAAAGACCGCACAAACCGCTACCTCTCCTACGACCTGCGGGCCTCGGGCCAGCCGGCTACTAATGAGCAAGATATTCGCAGCGAGCCTTACACGGTGTTCAACCCGCTGGGCATTTACGTGGGGGCGAACAACTACACGGCCACGGAGAAAATGAGTGCAGGATACGGGCAGCTGCGCTTCACAAAGGGCGCGCTGGAAGTGCTGGGCGGGGCCCGGGTCGAACACACCGACCAAGGCTACCTCACCAGCCTTCCCCGCACCGAACCGGCTTATCAGGGCCGCCAGCAGTACACCGACGTGCTACCCAGCCTGCACCTGCGCTACGCTCTGAGCAAGCGACAGAACCTACGCGCCTCCTACTTCGCTTCCATCAGCCGGCCCAGCTATTTCGAAATCACGCCCTACAATAATTCGGGTAGCGTGACGGACACCTACGCTGAAGCCGGCAACCCCTACTTGCAACGTACCCAAGCCAATAATCTCGACCTGCGCTACGAGTTCTTCGGCGCAGGCAACGACCAGGTGCTGGCCGGCATGTTCTACAAGCGCATCAAAAACCCAATTGAGTACGGCCTGGTCACGCTGCCGAGCACGGCCTTCACCGTGTACCAGCCCAACAACTTTGGCTCGGCTACCAACTACGGCTTCGAGTGGGTGGGGGTTAAATTCTGGGGCTTGGTTGGTATCTCGACCAACTACACCTTCACGGTGTCCGACATAACGACCGATAAAAAACGTGTGGCTACCACCGACGACGCGCGCACCCTGGTGCCCCAGACCCGGCCGCTGCAAGGTCAATCTAAGCACGTCGCCAACGTGTCGCTGCTCTACAAAAACGTGCGCAACGGCCTGGACACGCAGCTGTCCTACGTGTACACCGGCGCCCGCATCGTGCAGGTGGGCCAGTACGTGGGCCTCGACTACTGGCAGCGCGCCCAATCACAACTGGATTTCTCGGCTGAAAAGCGCCTGACCAAAGCCTCCAGCCGCTATGCTCTGATGGCCTACGTGAAAGCCCAGAATCTCCTCAACACGCCCTACCAGGTCGACATCCGGGCCACGAACCCCTACCAGCCCAACCAATTCCCCTACCAGGACCAAGCCGACCGCCTAGCCGTGGTCAACCAGACCTATAAGGCCTACTACCTGCTCGGGCTGCGGTTCAAGCTGTAGGGGCGGGGCTTGCCCCTACATCCTCTCTGATTTCTCAATCCCTTAATCGGCCAAGCTCTGCCTTGTCCTAACCATCCCAACCCCATGTTGACAAACACTCTTTATTCCCGTGCGGCCATGGCGCTGCTGCTGGCGGCCGGCGCGGCGCTATCGTCCTGCAACGACAAGACCGAAGTGGCTACTCCGGAGCGGGTAGTGGGCGAGAAATTCTCCGGCGACACCCTGCGCAGCCCCCTGAAAGGCACGATTCCGGGTCGCACTGCGCCGTATTATATGACCAAGGACGTGACTGTGAACGACGGCGACACGCTCTGGATTCAGGCCGGCGTGAAGATTATTGTCATCGGTAACCCGCGCACGCCTAGTACTTTCGGCCAGGCCACCAACAACCCCACTTTCTTCATCAACGGCGTGCTGCTGAGCACCGGCACCAAAAGCCAGCCAGTCGACATCAACGTGGCCGACAACCTGAAGAGCGACCCCTCGACCGTGGTGGACGTGGCCGCCGACCCGTCCTTCAAAGGCTACTGGGGCGGCATCAACGGCGACGGCGCCTCGCTCATCGCCATGAAATGGACTAATATGGGTTATGTGGGCGGGCCCTACGGCGCCAACGCCCCCACTGGCTACGCGGCTGGCGACCCCAAATTCGGCATCTCCATGCTGGCCCGCAAGGCCAACGCCCGCTTTGTGCTGGAAGACTCCTACATCCACGGCTCGGTGGACGACTGCATCCGCCTGCAAAACGCCAACTTCAGCGTCATGCGCAACAAGTTTGAGAAGACGGGCAAGGCTGGCGGCGAGGCGGTGAACGTGAAGGCCGGCTGCGTGGGCGATATTGCTTACAACGTCTTTGTGGGGGGCGCTACCAACGGCGCGAAAGTGGCCTCGGTGGCTGGCTCGCCGGTGCAAACCAACGTGGCAACCTACAACAACACCTTCGCCAACTGCGGCTACCGCCAGACCAAATCCGGCCGCGGTGGCTCCATCAACTACGAGGTGCAGGCCAAAGGCTTAATCTATAACAACCTGATTGTGAACTGCCGCTTTGGCCTGCGCCTGCGCTCCGACGACCGTCCCGACACGGCCAACGTGCGTTATGGCAACCAGTATTACTACGCCAACACCACCGACCAAGCCGCCGAGCTCAACGCCGCCACCGCCGGCTCGCTCACCCGTAGCAAAAGCACCGACACCCGCGGCGCGGCCCAGGCCAACAGCCCCCGCTTCCAGTCTTTCGACCTGACGACGGCCTCAGGCACCACGGCGGCCCCCACCACGACCATTCAGTGGACCAACTTCCTCAAGCCAGCCGACAACCTGCATCTGCAAGCCGGCTCGCCCGCCTTGGGCAAGGGCTACACATCTTTTCAGCCGCTCAATGCCGTGAGCAGCGTGAACGTGCCGGGCATTTTCACGCCCACGAGCACCGCGCCCGGAGTAGATGCCGGCGCCTACCAGGCAAACGGCTCGGGCAACCAATACTAAGTCACCCTGCTTCTGCCTGTTGCTCGTGCGCTTTTCTCCGACTTCCCTTCTGAGCCTAGCTGGCAGGTTGGCCACGGCCGCACTGCTAACGCAATGCCACTCAGTGGCCACCACGGCCAGCCTGACGCAGCCCGCCCCTTCGGCCGTGGTGCAGCCCGTCGTCGTGACCGACCCGGTGCCGCACGACACCGATGACCCCGCCATCTGGATTAACCCCACCGACCCGGCCCGGAGCCTCATCGTGGGCACCGACAAGGATGCCGACGGCGGCCTGTATGTCTTCGACCTGCACGGCAAGATGCTGCCGGGCAAAACAGTGCACAACCTGCGCCGCCCCAACAACGTGGATATTGCCTACGGCCTGAAGCTCAGTGGGCAGCTCACCGACTTTGCGCTCGCCACCGAGCGCGAGCAGTTCCGGCTTCGGGCCTTCCGCTTGCCCGACATGCAGCCCCTTGACCTTGGCAACCTCGCCGTATTTGTCGGCGAGCCGCTGGCCGAACGCTTGCCCATGGGCATTGCGTTCTACACCCGTCCCACCGACGGCGCACTCTTCGCCATCGTGGGCCGCAAGGTGGGGCCGAGGGAAGGCTACCTCTGGCAATACCAGCTCAGCGACGACGGCACGGGACATATAAAGGCCACCGTGGTGCGCAAGTTCGGGAAGTGGAGCGGCAAGAAGGAAATCGAATCCATTGCCGTCGATAACGAGCTAGGTTATGTCTACTACTCCGACGAAGGCGTGGGCGTGCGCCAGTACTTCGCCGACCCTGCCAAAGGCGATGTCGAGTTGGCCCTGTTCGCCACCACGGGCTTCACGGAGGACCACGAAGGCATTTCCATTTACAAAACTGGCCCACAAACCGGCTATCTGCTGGTGTCGGACCAGGGCGCCAACCAGTTCCACATCTTCCGCCGCGAGGGTACACCTGCCCAGCCCTACAGCCACCCGCTCCTGAAAGTGGTGCGCGTGGCCGCCCAGGTCAGCGACGGCTCCGACATGACTAATACCGCGCTGCCGGGTTTTCCGCATGGATTGTTCGTGGCCATGTCCACTGACCGCACTTTCCACTACTACCGCTGGGAAGACTTGGCTGGCAAAGAATTGGCTCGGTCACCGGAAATCGGGCACGAGGGTACGGCCACGTTGGTCAGCCCAGGCAAGTAAGCCAACGGTCGACGCGGACAAGGTTTACTAAGTTATTATCCTTAGCGAACCGTGTGCTTGGCCGTACCGGCCTCACGCCACTGCATCGTCTTCGTACCTGCCGAAATAATAGTCGTTGGAATAGGTAGCGATGAGCTGGCCATCTTTCATGATAATGCTGCACCCATGCCCGGCCCAGGCCGGCTCAAACTCGATGGCGCCGTAGCGGTGGCGCAGCGTCGGCTCTTCAGGAATGGACACCAAGGTTAAGTTGCTCTGCGCGTAGGCATCATCGGCTGAGTAGATACCAAATTCGCGTTGGTTAACCACCAACTCGGGTTCGCCGGTATCGGGTCCAAAGCCGTAGTTGATGTTCTCGAAATCATCCAGGCAATCGGCCCACAGCAGCTGCTTGACGGTGGGCAGCTCATCCGGCGAAAGGGCCAGAAAGTCGTTCAGCACGGCCACCATGCGCTCGGTAATGATGCGGCCTGAGTCCAATTCGGGCAGGAACCGCACCTGGACCGGGCAGCCAAACAGGGCGGATTCGACGGTAATGTTGGCGAAATCATAATCGTCCCAGGTGCAGTGGCGCAGGAGTTCGTCGCGGGTCATAAGGCAGGGAATTAACGGAGGAGTCCGCGGTTGATTTACAGTCTGGATGCGGTAATTTTCTTGAGCGCGACTTTCGCAGCAGTCCGTCCATTAGGTTTGGCGCTCACGGTCAGGGCAGTCAGTTTCGCTGCTGCTGGCTGGTAGCGATGAAAGCCCAGGAGCTCAATGGCACGTTCCTGAACGTACGGGTCCTCATCGTCCAGAAAGGGATAAAGCAGGGTTTCAATGTCAGTTGGCGAGGTGAGGGCCATGATGGCAAACGCTGTTTGGGTTCGGAGTTGGTCTTCATCAGTTTCAGCTGTAAATGCAGTGGAAAGCGCTCCGATAATTTCCCGGTCCAGCAAGTATTTGGGGGATATTTGTCTGCTGGGAAAGTCAAAAAAATGGTCTTCAAAATCTTCAATGCCGTTGCTGTGGGGATGCTGATGGAGGGTGTCGAGGAACGATGATAAGCTTCTAAACCTGGGCGCTAGGTCCAACTCTTCGTGGCTTAAATAACAGACCATATTTTTCAAAGGTCCGTCAACATACAGGCACCAATAATTGGAATTATCGTCGGTCATAAAGGGCACTAAGCATCGGTAAACCGGAAAACTTCCGAGATATTCCCGCAGTTCTTCAAATTCCTCCTCGGCCAATACGACGAACCCATCCCGGGGTGCAAAGGCTTCCAACTTGTCGATGGCTGAGCTGGTAATATTATGTCGGGTCAATACTGCTTTTAGGTGCTCCATAGCGTTGGGATGGGCATTGGTGTAGCGTTACCAATGCTGGGCTATACGAAGGCCACCCGCTTAAGTAACCAGTGGCACGCCCCGGCATCAGTATGTGCCACAAAGCCGCTATCACTACCGGCTTATACCCCGTGCAACGGAAATCCTCGGCTTTTGTCGACCAGGTTGTTGTGAATGCCCTAACCGGGGCCACAGTGGCCCATGCCGCGCCCAGCGCTGGCTTCGAGGCCTTTACCAACCTGCCCAGTGGCAGCTTCGGCGACAATCCGGCAGGGATAATATAGGCCTTTGTCAAATCCAGAGGCTACTGTAGCCAGTGGGAGCGGCTTCGGCAACCCGGAGTACCAGCGCCTGCTGCGGCTCTGTAACGGCGACATTTACTAAGGGTAAGGGTGGGCTGGCTTAGGGCATCGCACCTGAATAGGGCATGGTCGAAAGACCAACTCGACCGCCTCGACCGCGTGCCCAAAGACGTAGTGCTGTTGCCCGCCCTAGCCGAAATCCAGGCCATATATGTACCCTTGGCCCAGCGCAAGCAGGTGGCGCTGGCGGTGGCTTGCTCACCCGGCCTGCACTGCCACACCGACCCGAACTTCCTGCGCGTGGTGCTACGAAACCTGGTGCAAAATGCCATTAAGTTTACGCCCGCCGCCGTGTGCTTGCGCATAACCGACACCGGTTCCGGCCTGGAAGCCGCCCGCCCCGCCCAATTACTGAGCGACACCGCTCCGCCGCCCACTCACGGCCTGGGCCTGCGTCTCACCCGCGAGTTCGTGCAAAAGCTGGGCGGCCGGCTTACGGTCCACTCCTTATCCGAGCAGGGCACCACATTTGAGGTGGAGCTGGCTGCAAGTAAGGCATCCCGATAGCAGCCCATTCGGGGTCGAAGGGGACGAGCAAGCCGAGGCTTAGGCAGGCAAGTAGTAACGCATGGGGCGGTGACGAAAAGGGGCAAACAGTGACAGGCAGCCAGTAGCTCTACCGGTGGCTGCCGGGCAGCGGGCTAGTGGAAGGCGTGTAGGTAGAAGGTGCCGTTGCTAACGGTTACAAATTCCGTAGCAGTAGGGTTGCTGGATGCCAGGCCAGCTGTGAAGCTGAATGTGCCGCTGATTTGCTGTTGGGATTTGTCATACTTGGTCACTACTACGGTGCCGTTGCTGGCATTGGGACCGTTTTGGGTATTATAGTATTTGCTTGGGCTAGTCGCGGTGGACACCACGGCCAGGATAGGTGAAAACTTTACGTCACCAAAGCTCCCTCTTACCCGGCCGGCCGCCGAAAAAAATGGGCCAACGGCCTGAACTAATACGCCAGCGACCAGACACCCCGACAGCTCTACCATTAACGCGATGCTGACCCGGAAAGCCCAGAAGTGGCAGACCAGGGGCGCGGTGGCAGTTGTCCACGTAGATGGGAACGTGGAAAACTGTCATCCTAGGCTATTCTTAAGACGCATTCGTGTCTTATCACATCATTCAAGCTACCTGGCTTGTGAGTCGGTGCCTATTTGTTTAGCAGCATCCTATTTGCTTCACAATTCCCATACTATTAAAATAGGCTATCAGCTAAGCCGTAGCGGCTAACCGAGGTAGGGTTTGAGAGCCTTGGAGCGCGTGGTGTGCTTGAGGCGGCGGATGGCCTTCTCCTTTATCTGCCGCACCCGCTCGCGGGTTAGCGCGAATTTCTCCCCAATCTCTTCCATCGTCAGCGCCGCGTGGCCATTCAGCCCAAAGTAGAGCGTCACGACGTCGGCTTCGCGCATGGTCAGGGTCGAGAGGGCGCGCTGGACCTCGCGGCGCAGGGAGTCGTTGAGCAGGCCCGCATCGGGGCGCTCCGCGTCTTCGTCCGCCATGACGTCGAGCAGGCGGTTTTCCTCGCCCTGCACGAAGGGTGCATCCATCGAGACGTGGCGGCCGGAAATTTTCAGGGTGTCCACCACCTCGGAGGTGCTCAGCTCCAGCAACTCGGCAATCTCGTCGGGGGAGGGCTCGCGCTCGAACTTTTGCTCCAGTTCCGAGAACGAGCGGCTGATTTTATTGAGCGAGCCCACCCGGTTCAGGGGCAGGCGCACGATGCGGCTCTGCTCGGCCAGGGCCTGCAGGATGCTCTGGCGAATCCACCACACGGCGTAGGAGATGAACTTGAAGCCTTTCGTTTCATCGAAACGCTTGGCGGCTTTGATGAGCCCCAGGTTGCCCTCGTTGATGAGGTCGCCCAGGGTCAGGCCCTGGTTCTGGTACTGCTTGGACACTGATACGACGAAGCGCAGGTTGGCCTTGGTCAGCTTTTCGAGGGCCATCTGGTCCCCCTCGCGAATGCGCTGGGCCAGTTCCACTTCCTCGTCGATGGATACCAAGTTCACTTTGCCAATCTCCTGGAGATACTTGTCCAGCGACTGGCTTTCGCGGTTGGTAATCTGCTTGCTGATTTTGAGCTGTCTCATGCGGTAACGGTACTACTTGTTTTGGTTTCAGAGGAGGAACAATCTCCCGGTGCTTTATTTGGCCGGTTCCAACGGTTATCAAGATGCCATCCTGTGAAAAGGTTCACGGCGAAGGTAAAGTCCTGATTCCGGCTGGCAACTGCTGGTGCAGGAAGGCTCCGAATTCAGTGGATGTACGTAGCGGCAATTCGTCGGGGATGGTGAGTCAGTAGTAGCTTATTTGTCACGGACTTGGCCGACCTCACCATTGCCTATCCGCTAGGGAGCACTATTATAAGCGCACGGATTATCCGCGCGCTCGTCACTTTTTCGCTGTTTTTGCCTTGGGGCAAGCCGAACTGACGAACGTGAAAGCAGAACCAGATTTTGTGGCTTTTGACACTAAATTAATTCGCTACCCTGAATAAGGCGAGCCGCATTATCAGGTCCCTGTGCCGAACTCTTCCGCGCCACTGTACCCTTCAACTCTGCCGTAAGGTGCTCACCCCGGCCGAGCAAACACATTAAACTAATGCGCGCTGAGAAAACACCGGCATGACCAATGAGGCCATGATGCTCGGCTGGCTTGGATACTCTACAAAAGCAAGTAAAATAGCTTGCAAATCTCTTAAGGCCTTGATAATTAATGATAGTTTACTGTTAGTTCATTGGGCTGCGGTGGAATATTGGCTGAAGCTCTTATTTATCATCACAGTACGTTACGTGTTGCTTGGCAGCAAGCAGTACAGTAGTCTCCCGTGCTTACTTCGCGCCGGGGTGCCGGTTGGCCTGAGCCGGCCGTTCAAGCTGGTGGGCAACCTCATTGGCCCCGCCTGTTCCGCCAGACCCTCTCCGTCATTTCTAGTGGGTGGGTAGGGCAGACAGGCCGTCCTGCTTGTACAGGAAGTCTCGGTATTGCCGGCCGTTGACGGTGTAAGCCCCTTCGGCAAAGCGGCAATCATGGCTCCCAACGTAGCCCAGCATGCCGTAGTGCAGGTACGCGTAGTGGTGAAAGCCCGAAATCTGATAAAAGCGCTTGTCCCTACCAGTGGTTGCCACTACAATGGTATCGGTCTTTTTAAAGCTGGCAAAAGCCAGCGGGATGTTGAACTCGTACAGTCCGTCGCGTTGCGGGTAGTGCACCACCGTGTCTTTCAAAACCTTCCCCTTTCGGACGAGGTAGAAGGCAAGCTTTCCGAGCTCCGCTTTGGTGAAGCCGCTGAAGGAAACGGCCGGGTGCTCTGTAATGGCGCTGATGGTATCGCAGACGGCCGAATATCTTTCCTCGTCGAGCACAGCCTGCTTTTTCCGGCGCTCCAGCGACCACCAGAACCCGCCGGCCAGCAGCGCCACCACCGCCAGTACCACGCCGAGCACCACCAGGCAGCCGTTGAGAAATCTGCGTCCCTGAGTAGGAGCTTGCATAGCGCTTCAACTTATTGCACAGCGAAGGTATACGCGCGGTGGTCTGGTTAGGCTGCGTACTGCCCAACCCGGGCGGAGCGCACCAGCAACTTAGGTGCTGGTGGCTGCGGCCCAAAGGCCCGTTGCAAGTTGTACCAGTCGGCGCATCAGCGGGCAGCCGTGCTTCGTAATTACGCCCGAAATTTGCCCCTATGGAATGACCAACAAGCTGAGCACGCGCCGCCGGTTGCCTAGGGCTAAAGCTGAGCGTAGGCCAGTAGCGTCTTAAATGCCGCACGCGACAGGCCAGTAGCGTATAGCGTAACCTGCGCCTCGGGGGCCGCAACGCGTAGGTACGTAACCAAGACGCGCTGCTTGCGGCCCATAAAGTAATCGGTTTCGTACATCCGCACGCGCTGACCCGCGACCACGGCCGACCATTCGGCTACGATGTGCATCGGGCCGCCATCGCGCGTCGGCCGGGGCTGCCAATACGCTACGTGCAGTGCGCGGCCACCGGGCGCTTCCCACCGGCGAAATTCCAGGTGGGCTGAGACACCCGGCAAGGAGGCTAGCGGCACCTCTTCAGAGCTAGTGCCAACCAATTTGTAATCAGCCGGTAGCGGAAGCAGTAAATGGGCAATAAGCCACGGAACGAGAGCCATGAACCAAGGAGACGGGCTAGGAAAGGCGAACCGGAAGTACAGGCAGGTACTTGAGCAAATTAGCTAGCTGGATGGGCAGGCCATAGGGTATCGGGCAGCGTTCGTTCTATTCCTATTCCAGTTTCGCTTGCCTGACCAACTGCCGGCCCCCGACGCTGTACGCAACATCTATCGCAACGGGTTGGCCACGCCAATAAAAAGTGCCGATTCCGAACGGGACGGTGCCCCTATGCTCAAAAAGGCGCGGCGCGAGGTTGACGCGCGGGCTGTCGAGGCACACGAGCGCGGGCGGCGAGTGGTTGGCAGCCAACCGAGCGGCTTAGTTGAGTTGCTCCCAGAGGCGCTGTTGTTGCCAGCGCCGGAAATAGTAGTCGAACGCCGTCCAGGCAGGAAACGGAGCCGGCAAGTTGCGCAATTGACAACCCGTGCGGCGGCTATGCTGCAGCGCATCAACGACTTGCCGAAGGTATAGACGGCGTTTGCGTTGCACTGGCTGTAGCGGAGCCTAGTAACTCCGCCGGCAACTTAATGACTCGTTTTCTTTCTCGACACAGTCATCCCCAACACGCTCTTAAAGGGAGTTGATACCTGTTATGAGGCAGGTCTTTGCCAGCTGCATGATTATATGCGGTGCCGTTCCACTGCTTCGCGGAAAGCTTTGGCGTAACTCGCGCTGACGGGCAGGTACCGCTCGCCAATTTGCACCTTGTCCTTGTGCACTACGTCGATGGCATCCAGGGCTATAATGCAGGAGTGGTGAATACGCACGAATCGGTTGGTGGGCAGTTGCTGGGCCAATACCTTGAGCTGCTGCAAACTAACAATTTTGCGCTGCCGGGTGTAAATGGTGACGTAGTCGCGCAGGCCCTCCACGTAAAGTACATCGGCCCACCATACTTTGAGCAGTTGCGCGCCGTCCTTCACAAAAAGGTAGGTAGGGTCAGCGGCCTGGACAGGGGTAGCCCCGACCGATGCCCCGAAGGGCGGCTCCCAGCGGGCGTAGGCCTTGTGCACGGCCCGCAAAAACCGGTCGAGGGTGATGGGTTTGAGCAAGTAGTCCACCACGTCGAGGTCGTAGCTTTCCAGAGCGTATTCGGAATAGGCGGTGGTGAGGATGACCAGCGGCTTGCGCGGCAGCAGGCGCAGCAGCGTCAAGCCGGTCATTTCCGGCATTTGCACATCGAGAAACAGCAGGTCTACCGGCTGGCGCTGCAGGGCGGACAGGGCGGCAGTGGGCGTGGCGCAGGCTTCGGCCAAGCGCAGGTAGGGTACCTGCTGCAGGTGGTCGGTGAGGAGCTGGCGGGCCAGGGGCTCGTCTTCCACAATCAGACAAGTGAGCTGGTTCATAGCGGATTTACAAGGTCAGGCGCAAGTGAATTCGGTACTCGGTGGGCAGGTCCTCGATGCGCAGCTCGTGCCGGTCGGGGTAGCTCAGCGCCAGTCGACGGCGCACGTTGGGTAAGCCCGTGCTGGCCGGACCTACCCGGGCGGCGGGCACGGGCAGCTTGCTGTTGGCCACGGTATAGCAGCAGTCGGAGCTCGTCAGGTCGAAGTGCACGTGCACCCAAGCCGTGGTGCTGGTCGTGCTCACCCCGTGCTTGAAGGCGTTTTCCAGAAAGGCCATGAAAATGAGCGGCGCCACCACTAGGCCGTTGGGCTGCCCGGCTACGGTCAGGGTAATGGGAATGGGGCTGTTGAGGCGCAGCTTTTCGAGCTGAATGTAGCTGGTCAGGTACTCGATTTCGCGGCTCAGTGCCACGACTGGTCGGTTGGCTTCCTCCAGCATGTAGCGCATCATCTGGGCCAGGGTGGCCACCACTTCGGGCGTGCGCTCCGAGCGGCTGTGCGCCAGGTAATACAGATTGTTGAGGGTATTGAACAGAAAGTGCGGGTTAAGCTGGGCCTTTAAGTAGCGCAGCTCGGCGGTTAGGTTCTCGTTCTCAAGCGCCTTGGCCCGGGCTTCGAGGACAAACCAGTTGGCGGCGAAGTAAAGCATGGTTACGAACCCATCGATGAACAGAACGCCGATGGCCACTGTCCAGGTGTGCCCCGGCGAGTACAGGTACTTTCGACTAATAACCGGCGCGAACAGGGTACGGTCGGTCAG
The DNA here is from genome assembly GCF_017571495.1 of Hymenobacter negativus. GTDB lineage: Bacteria > Bacteroidota > Bacteroidia > Cytophagales > Hymenobacteraceae > Hymenobacter > Hymenobacter negativus. The sequence goes on from NZ_JAGETZ010000012.1 coordinate 81,417, forward strand.
CACCCGAAGGGCCACCGTCGCGGCGTAGGGAACGGCCAGGAAGAAAAAGTATTCGAGCCGCCGGCGGGTGCGCAAAAAGCGGGGCAGCAGGTAGAAGTAGTTCAGGTAGGCCAGCGCGGCGTCGAGCAAAAGCGAACCCACCAGCCCCAGCCACAGCAGCAGCGTCATGGGGTGTTCCTGCTGGAACTGGTAGACGGAAAGGTAGCCGTACACGAGCCAGAAAGAGGCATGCAAGGCCAGCGTCCAGGGGCGCGAAAGGAAAGCAGTCATGCGCAGGCAGCTCGCGGCAACATTTTGGTTAACTAGGGAAAGAAGCCAGCAGGTGCATTGGAGCCCAGGGCGGATAGCATAAGCCTGAGCATCGACACGGTTGGACCTTGCATGCCTGCCTGGTACTTAAGAAAAGTAAACTTAGGGCTTAGCAACAGGCAGGCGCCTCATTATTCGACAGAAAGACACCTTTTTTCGGCTGGTACGAAAAACCAGCGTTATTCCTTAACGGTCGAAAAACCGACGAGATGGGTCGAAAAAAGCAGCGTAGGCATCGAAACGCCCCGAAGATATCCAGGCCCTGCGACTTGCTTTGCCGGAACTCCAATTCCCCACTTTTCGACTGTTTCGCTATGCCGATGCTTTGCGCGGGCCTGTGGCCCAAACGCAGTTTCTTTGGATTGCCATTAAGCTCCGCTGGCTCCTGGTTGAGCCGGGCCGGTGGGCTGCTTCTCGTGCTGCTGGCCCAGCCGGCCGCTGCCCAAACCACCGACACCATCCGCGTAGCTGACCGGCGCTTGCAAACGACCCGCCTTCAGCCCGGCATGCGCCAGTACCTGGTGTATTTTCAGAGCCCTTCCCAACCCAAAATGCTTGGCTTCTGGCTATGGCGGAGGCAAGTGCAGTCGGTTCAGTACCAGGGCGCATCCGTGTTTCGCATCACGCAACACTGGTACGGCGCCGACACCAGCAGCTACCGGGAAGTACATTCTCTGGTCCGGGCCGCTGACTTTGCGCCCCTCTACCACGCCGAAACGATTAAAGGGCAGTTAAAAGCCTACAACTGGACTGCCGTGGGCATCGCCGGGGCCGACAGCGTGGCCGGCAACCAGGCCAAAGCGTTTCAGCAGGCGTTTGAACACCCCGCCTTTAACTGGAACCTTGATATTGAAACCTTCGAGCTGCTGCCCCTGGCAGCGGGCAAGCGCTTTGTCATTCCATTTTATGACGCGGGCGGCAAGCCGCCTGCCTACGTGTTGTATACCGTGACGGGCACCGAGGCGCTAACCGTGCCCGGCGGCAAGCCGGTGGCTTGCTGGAAGCTCGTCACCGAAGGACTGACACCCACCAAGGCGCCATTCAAGCAGACGTTCTGGATTAGCCAGCGTGACCACGAGTTTCTAAAGGAAGAAGACCAGTACCCTGGTGGGCTTTCCCGCTATAAAATCAAGACCAGCACCGTTCCCGGGACCCTGCCCAAGCAGGTAGGCCGCGTGGTGAAGTAGGCCTGCCCCACCGCCGAGCCGTCGCCTTCTGGGGGCTGTCCTCTCTGATTGCGGCCCAGCGCCCTCGGCTCGTCCCTCCGTTTTGCTTGTCTGTTTATGGCCCACGTTCTTGTCAAATTACCGGCCTGTGCCAATTGCGCCTACGCCTTCATTCCCACAGAGCCGGCCGAGTATTGCCCCCGGTGCGGGCAGCAAAACCACGGCAGCACCCTGGGCATGGGCCATGTAGCGGAAGAATTTCTGGAAGGAGTTTTTCACTTTGATGGCAAGATTTTCCGGACCCTGCGCCTGCTGCTGTTCTGGCCTGGGGAACTGACCCGGCGCTTTCTCATAGGGCATCGGGTGCCCTACGTGCCGCCCATCCGGCTCTATGTGTTCATCAGCTTCGTGGTGTTTTTTCTGCTTTCGCTCAACGCCGGCCACGAAGGCAGCGCCGTAAAAGTTCGGGTGGCGTCGCTGCCGCCGCACCCTACAGGCCATGAACTCATCATCGGCCCGCGCCTGCCCCTGACGCAGGCGCAACTCGACAGCCTGCCCGAGCACCTGACCCGGGCTCAGGCCGACTCTGTGCTGCGCCGTCATCAGGTCCCGGTGAGCTTAATCAACCGGGTGCTGGTGCAGCACATGCCCCGCCTAACCCGCCGCACGCCCGAGGAAGCAACTCACCAAGTGCTGAAGTCCCTTTCCATCATGGCCTTTGTGCTGATGCCACTGGCGGCGCTGCTGCTGCAGGCGGCATATTGGCGCCAGCGCCGCCCGTATTTAAGCTACCTCATCTTGTCAGTGCACCTGCACTGCTTCGGGTTTGTGCTGCTGGCCCTGCTGCTGGGGCTGCAGTACCTGCCCGGGATGGAAAAAACCAGCTTGCTGCTGCTGGCGCTTCCCCTTTACTTAGTGCTGGCCCTGCACCGCCTCTACGGGCAGAGTTGGGGCAAAACCATGTTTAAAAGCGCCATATTAGCCACTGGCTACAGCCTGTTGTTAGGGGTGGGGATGCTTGCCGCCCTGGGCCTGGGGTTGACCCTGCTTTAAGCTTTTGCCACCTGGTGAAGGATTGATTTTTAGTGCCGAGATTAGCTCTGGCACCGCCATAACTATTTTCTGGCCTCGTAGGCGTGTTAAAACTTGGTTCCCATCCCGCAGCCGCAAGCGCTGAGCGAGGTAAATCAAACTCGTCGTGCAGCTGCTGTGAATGCCCGGCAAAGTCTTAGCCCCCGAACATTGGTGATATTGTAAAAAGCTTCCTAGGGCGTTTAGCTCACCACCAGCGTAGCGGTAAAGTCTTGGTTGGCCATGACCTTATCGGTTTGGGTGTTGAGAGGGTTTAACTCGACACAAGTATGGCCTTGGCTAGGTGCTCGATAGACGATGTAGCGGGTTGATTTAGTCAAGATGGTCGTGTAGCATGTGCCCAACACTTGGCTACCAGCGTCCCCATGCTACCACCAGTGCCGCAGTTAGCAGCACCAGCAGCAAGGGCAACCGGTTGTGCTCTCGTTGCCCGGCGTGCACCAACGCGGCAGCGGCTAGCACCAGTGCCAGCGCGCCGGCGGCCAGGGCCGTAACCCGGGGCCAATAGCTGGTGAGCGTTGGTAGCACTACCCCTAGCGCCCCAAGTAGTTCGAGCGCGCCCAGCATTCGCAGAAAAGCCAGGGAGAAAAACGGCGGCGCGAGGGGACGCACCCGAGTCGCCGGCTGAGTGAGCTTGACGCCGCCGGCCAGCACAAATACGGCAGCCAGCAATAGTTGCAGACTCCACAAGAAGTTATTCATCGTCGGCGGGCCACAGGCTATTTAGAATGTCCACGCTTGGCCACGCGCCCAATGGCCTCAGCCAGCAGCGGGGCCAGTTCGGACGGCAGCTCGTGGCCTACTCCCGGTAGCAGGAGCCACTCGGCGCCGGGAATGCTGACGGCCACATCCTGACCGGCGGCTACGGGCACGAGGGGGTCGGCATCGCCGTGCACTACGAGCGTGGGCACGCGTAGCGCCTGCAACTCGGTGCGGCGGTCGTGCTGGCTTTCCACCAGCGCAGCGGCGCCCTGGCGCTGGTAGCCGGCGGGGTAGTAGGCCCGGTGCACCTCGCGGGCTACCTGGGCCCGAAGCGTGGCTTCGGCAGTGGGGTAGGCCGGGCTGCCGAGCAACTGGCGAATGCGAAAGTTGTAGGCGAGCGCAGCGGCCGTATCGGCTGGGTTAGTGGGTGCGGGTGGGGCTTGGGCCATCACCTCGGGCTTGGCTACAGGGGGCAGGCCGGGCTTGCCGTCGGTCGCCATCAGGGACGTGAGCGACAGCACCCGGTCCGGGTGGTCCGTGGCCACCAGCTGCGCAATCATGCCGCCCATGGAGGCACCCACCAAGTGCGCTCGCCGCACGTGGAGCGCGTCGAGCAGGCCGACGGCATCGCGGGCCATATCGTTGAGGGTGTAGGCCAGCCGGGCGGGCGGGCCGCCCTGGAGGGCTGCCATTACCTTCGCCCAATCGGGCAGGCCGGCACCTTCAAAGCGGGTTGAGAGGCCGCTGTCGCGTTGGTCGTAGCGCACCACGCGGTAGCCCTGCGCCACCAAGGCCTGCACCAGGGCATCGGGCCACTGGGTGAGCTGACCGCCAGTGCCGCTGATGAGCAAAATGGTTTCGTGACGCGGGTTGCCCACGCTTTCATAAGCCAGCGTCAGGCCATTGGCTTGCGCGGTGCCGGACTGGGCCCACGCGGCAGGGCCCAGGAGACTGCTGGTAAGTAGCAAGCGCACTGCCAGTACTAGACATCGCCAGCCGCGACGAGTAAACAGATTAAGCAACAGCGAAAGCGGAGAGCGAAAAGTTGAGGGCGAATGCATGATAAGATTTATTTTATTGAAAATCAAACATTTAATCCTAAAAAAAGGGCGCAAGAAACCTGCTTCGCACGCCAGCACGAAGGGAAATCCCACGAAATGAGAAGGATTAGGTAACCTCAGTATCGTCGGCTAATTCCTGGCGCAGGTCTTGCAGCCGGCGTAGCGGCCCAGCAAACTGGTGCTGGTTTTCCCACCGCAGCGCCAGGGCGAAGATGACCACGATGAGAGCGAACAGAGCAGCTGCCGGACCCGGCGACTGCGTAATGGGCGGGACCCAGCCGACGCGGATAAACAGAGTCACCAGCACCAGCGCAGTTAGGGGAGTGGCTAGCACATCAAACCGCTTTTTGAATCGAAAAAATTGGCTGAGCCGCCCGTACTGCTGCCCGACTTGGGCAGCCAGGGGGGCATCTGCGGGATGGCTTGCCAACTGACGACGGGTGAAGCCCCGAAACTTGCGCCAAAAAACCAGCGTGAACGGCAGGTACAGGGCCGTGCCCAGCACGCAGGCCGCCAGCGTGGGCCCGTCGAGCCGGAAGCGCCAGCCCAGATATGCTAGGCTGGTATACACCATGGCTTGCCACAGAGCAGCGCCCCACACGTAGCGGCCCACCACGCGCTGCTCGCGTTGGTAGCGGGCTGCCACCAGGGTGCGCAGCCCGGCAGCTTGCAAGGGCGCCGGGGCCGGGGCCAGGCAGGGCCACGCAGCTTTGAGGAGGTCGAGTTCATTGTTCATGCGTTCAAGTGGGCGAGGGAGCCGGTCAGGGCTTGGGCGAGTTTTTTTCTGATGCGCACCAGCCGCACGCTCACAGTGCTCACCGTCAGGCCAGTGACGTCGGCAATCTGGACATACGACTGCTCCTCGAGGTAGAGCAGGACCACGGCCTTGTCCACGGCCGATAGCTGCTCGATGGTGGCGTAGAGCAGGCGTTGCTGCTCGGCCTCGGGGCCTTCCGCTGGGGCGGCAACTTCCAAGGCCCAGGCCTCGAGCGGCGCGGCGGCGGGCGTGCGGCGGCGTTGGCGCTCGTAGGTTAGGGCCGTGTTGAGGGCCACCCGGTAGAGCCAGGTCGAAAACTGGGCGGTGCCCTGGAAGCCAGGATACGCTTTCCAGAGTTGGTAGAGTATTTCCTGCTGCAAGTCTTGGCGCTCAGCCGGGTCGCGACAATAGAGGCGGCACACCCGGTGCACCACCCCCAGGTGCGGGTTGAGCGTCGCTAAAAAAGTTGCTTCCTGGGGTGCTGGCATGGGACGGGGCGCCGGGGTGAAGGCTTGTTCACTGTAGTTAGTAGCCAACGCCGCCTAAAAACTACATGGCGCGCTACTTTTTTCACCACAGCGCATAATCCCGCCTTCCTGCGCTCATCTGGTCATGAGCAATTTGCAACCGCTGCTAATCCAGCGCGCACTCTTTGTCCGGGTTATTCGCGCAACGTTACCGAACGATGGACGACGGGTCGGACCGGCAGTGCAAACCGTTTTTGCCCCGAGACCAGCACAAGGGGAGACCCACCAGACTGCGCCAGATGGCAACGCACAGGTGGGCTAGTCGATGTGGTGTGAGTAAATCAGCAAGTACAGCCCGGCGCTTCTGGGCGCGGGGCACGGCAGCAGGCGGCTACTTTCAACCAGCAGCAAGCAGGTAATCAAGTCGTAAAAGTCAGGCTCTCGCCGACGGCTGGCAAACGCAGCTCACCGCGTAGCTGCCCCGTGTCGCGGGCGGCTTGCAGCAGGCGAGGTGGTTCGCTCCGAGGCTCCCCGCTCAGATTGAAGGTGCCGTAGTGCATGGGCACCAGCACCCTGGCCCCCGTGTCATGGAAGGCCAGCACCGCGTGGGCCGGGTCCTGATGATTGGGGGCCATAATCCAGCGCGTAGGCCCCGGCCCCGATAATGGCCACATCCAACCCAGGGAAAAGCCGGCCCGCGTCCCGAAAGTGGCTTCCGTAGCCCGAGTCGCCTCCAAAATACACTTGCCGGCCCCCGGCTTGCAGCACGAAGGCTCCCCACAGAGTTTCGTTCTTGTCCCAGGGCGTGCGGTTGGACCAGTGCCGGGCCGGCAAGAACGAGACGCGCAGCCGGTCCTCGGTGTGGTACTGCTGGTACCAGCCCGCTTGCTGCACCCGCGCGCCGGGCAGCCAAGTGGTTAGCAGCTGCTCCATGCCCAGGCCGGCGAGGAACTGCGCCTGCGGATTTTGGGCGTAGAGCTGGCGCAGCGAGGGCTTGTCGCAATGGTCGTAGTGCGCGTGCGAGAGCAGGATGTAGTCGATGCCCGTCAGCGCCGCTGGGGCTATCGGTAATTCGGCAAGGCGCTGGCCGAAGGCGGGCAGGTTGCCCAGCACCGGGTCGAGCAGGAACGTCACGCCACCCAGCCGGATGAAAAATGAGGCGTGCCCGAGCCATACGATGACGTCAGCAGAACCCCGCAAAAAGGCGTCGGTTTTCTGCACGGGCAGTTGAAACGGGTCGGCTTCTTTCTCGGCCCGCTGGGGGTTGGGCTGTAGCCAGTATTTGACGACGGTACTGAAGCGGTTGACGTAGGGAAACTCGTGGTTGACGAATTTTCCGTCAGCATCCACCGGGGTGCCCGGCCACTCACTGCGCGGCAGCAGGGTCGGCAAAGCAGGATTAGAAACGAACGAAGCAGGCATGGGGGGAGGGGTAATGGTGGCGGCCCCGCTCAGCAGTCTGGCCGCCGTAGCAGTTCCACCGAACATAAAATGGCGACGGTGCATTAGGAGCTAAACAATGGAGGATGCAGCGGAGGTGTTAGAACCGAGCCAATTCGTCGCGCACCTGCTCCAGCAGCCACCGGGGCGTGCTGGTGGCGCCGCAGATACCCACCGTTTGGCTGGGGCGGAAACACGCGGCGGCCAGTTGCCCAGCCTGGGACACGAAATGCGTTTGCGGGTTGACTTCCTGGCACACCTGGTGCAGCAGCCGGCCATTGGAGCTTTTGGTGCCCGCCACAAACACCACTTGGTCGAAGCGGCGCGCGAACTGCCGCAGCTCCTGGTCGCGGTTACTCACTTGCCGGCAGCTGGTGTCATGGGCCCGCACCGTGTGCCCCGGGCTTCCAGCGCCTGCCGCAGGCGGTCGAAGTCGGCGGGCCGCTTGGTGGTCTGGCTGTAAAGCGTCAGCGAAGAGGGCAGGGGTTGGGCGGGCAACTCTTCGGGCTTTCCGATGACCAACGCCTAGCCGCTGGTTTGGCCTAGCAGGCCGCGCACCTCGGCATGGCCGGGCTGCCCGAACAGGACAATGGTCTCGCCCCGGTCGGCGCTGGCCTTGATGCGGTGCTGGAGCTTGAGCACCACCGGGCAGCTGGCATCGAGCAGGGTCAGATTGTTGGCCAGGGCCAGCTGGTAGGTGCTCGGTGGCTCACCGTGCGCCCGCAGCAGCACGGTTTCGTTGCGCAGCACGGCCAGCTGCTCGTAGTCGATGATGCGCAGGCCCTGGCGTTGCAGGCGCCGCACCTCTTCGTCGTTGTGCACGATGTCGCCCAGGCAATACAGGTAGCCCCGCTCGGCCAGCAGTTCCTCAGCCAGCTCGATGGCGTACACTACCCCAAAGCAAAATCCAGAACCGGCATCCAGCTCAATACGCAGCTGTAAGGGAGAGCTATTCATCTGATACCTTTGAAATAACCCTGGCGCGTCGTCCGCTCCGGAACCAACCGGCCACCAAGCAGACGACGCGTGAAATCTTACCCGTGTTGGGGCGCCAGTTGTCCGCTGATGAGCAGGTGCTGGCGGGCGGCGCTGTCGTGGGCCACCATCCAGCCGGGGTACTCGGGGGCCGGGGCGCTGGCGGCGTCGAGCGCCTACAGGTCGTCGTTCGTCAAGGTCAGCTTGGTGGCTTTGAGGTTTTCATCGAGCTGAGCCGGTTGCTTGATGCCCAGAATGATGCTGGTCACGGCGGGCTGGTGTCGCAGCCAGGCCAGGGCCACGGCCGCCAGCGAGGCTCCGTGGGCAGCGGCTACTTTGTCCATCGCGGCCAACACGCCTTCACCTTTCTGCTCATCCACGGGCGGAAACTGCACGGTGGCCCGACGGCCTTCCGTCTTGTTTTCGCGGTACTTGCCGGTGAGGTAGCCGCCCGCCAGCGGGCTGTACACCAACAAGCCCAGGTTTTCGGCTTCCACCACGGGCACCACTTCGCGTTCCAGGTCGCGGCCGGCCAGCGAGTAATACGCCTGCACCGACTGAAACCGCTCGGCCTGCAGCAGGTCGGCTTTGCCCAGCGCCTTGGCAATTTGCCAGGCTGCCCAGTTCGAGACGCCCACGTAGCGCACCAGGCCCTGGCGCACTATGTCATCGAGCGCGCGAATCGTCGCTTCCACCGGGGTGGCCGGGTCCCAGCCGTGCAGCTGATACAGGTCGATGTGGTCAGTGCCCAGGCGCTTGAGGCTGGCTTTCACCTCATGCAGCAGGTGGTAGCGCGAGGCCCCGCCGTCGTTCGGGCCTGCTCCCGTGGCGTGCTCAGCCTTGGTGGCTAATACCACTTGGTGCCGGGAGATGCCCAGGCATTTGAGTGCCTGGCCCACCATGGCCTCGCTTTGCCCGCCGGCGTACACGTTGGCGGTGTCAATGAAGTTAATGCCGGCGTCGAAGCCGCGGCGAATAATGGCCTCAGCCTGCTCCTGCGTGACGCCCGAAGCGGCGGCGTATTGGCCCGGCGAATTGCCGAAGGTCATGGTGCCCAGGCATAGTTCGGATACGAACAGGCCGGTGTTTCCCAGGGGGTTGTAGCGCATAAAAAGGGGTTGCTGAAGTTTAGGACAAAGGTCCCGCCCTACTTTCGGCCACTTCTCCCGATTCTTGCGCTTGTTTGTAGGTTCTTGCTATTCTACCGGCTGTGCGTAAACGGCCGCTAGCGCCGCTGGAATTGCTGAGGGGTGCAGCCCACCAAGCGCTTAAAGGCTGCCGCGAAGCTGATGGGTGAGGCGAAGCCCAACTCGTCGCTCAGGTCGGCGACAGCTTGGCTGTCGCGGCGCAGCAGGTGCTTGGCCCGCTCGATTTTCCAGCGCAGCACGTACTGGTAGGGCGGCAGCCCCGTCGTCTGCTTGAAGAGGCGGGCAAAGTGAAACACGCTTAGATTGGCCAGCCCCGCCAGTACCTCCAGCGTCACGGGTTGCGCGGCGTGGGCCTCCAGGTAGGCCTCGATGCGGGCCAGGGCCACGCTACTCAATCGCATCTGTCCCTCAGGGCGGCGCTCGGTGGTAGCATGATGCGCCAGCAGGTGATGACAAAGCGTCGTCGTCAGCGACTCCACGTACAGTTGCCCCAACGCATGCCGACTGCCCGCACTGGCCAGTAGCTGCCGGCTAAGTTGACGTAGGAACGGGTCGTCAAACTGCATACGCTTTTGCAGCGCTGCCTTCGTGAGCGTCGCATCCTGCCCGGCCACCTGTTGGAAGTATGGCGCTTCCAAGGAGAGATAAATATTATTACTTGGCGTTGTCCAGTCGATGGCCGTGCCGTATTCGCCGCCCGGAAACAGCCCCAAATCGCCGGTCTGGTAGACGATTTCGCTAATCCGCGCCCCATCGCGCCGCCGGACCAGGTGCGGCTGGTCGACTTGGTAAAGCAGCAGCAGGTGGTGCTCGTGCTGCTGCGCCGCCAGCCGGCCAGCTTCAAGGTGGTATTGCTCGACACGTACGCCCCGCCAGGGCAGCGGCGCGCTGCTGATGAGCGGAGGGGCGTAAAAACTGTCGGTCACGTACTGCATTATCCTTCTTCGATTAAACGACGCCGCGGCCGCTTAGCTTCTACGACAACCTGTAAATAAACGGGTAGTTTTAGCCCTGTCTAACGGTGCTGGGGGCGGCCCCGTTCGCGATATGTTCCAAAAAATATGCTGCTGCCTTTATGAACCGTTTTGACCGCATCGTTGCCATTCTCATTCAGTTACAAACCCGGCGGGTGGTGAGCGGGCCTTCGCTGGCCGCGCAGTTTGAGGTGAGCTTACGCACCATTTACCGCGACATCCGCACGCTGGAGCTGGCGGGCGTTCCGCTCTTTGGCGAGCCGAAGATAGGCTATTCCTTGGCCGAAGGTTACCGCTTGCCCCCGGTCATGTTTACCCGCGAGGAGGCCGCGGCCTTGCTCACGGCCGAGAAGCTGGCTTCTCGCCTCACTGACGCGCCCACGGCCCAACTGAGCGGGGCCGCCATGGACAAGCTACGGGCCGTGCTGCGGCGTACCGACCGCGACTACCTCAACTCCCTCACGCCCCATATCCAGGTCGTGCGACACACCGGGCAGCCCGCCGAGTCCAGTACCTACCAGCAGCTGGTATCGGCCGTGGCGACGCAGCAGGTGGTTCATATCCAGTATCAAGCGCTGACCACCGAGCCCGCCACGCCCCGTGCCATCGAGCCCATTGGGCTCTACCTCACCCAGCACTGGCATGTGGTCGGGTATTGCCGGCTGCGGCAGGCCTTCCGCAACTTCCGTCTCGACCGCATCCAGCAGCTCACGCTCGGCACCGAGTTTTTCGCCCCGCGCCCCGAAACCCTGCAGCAATACTGGGCCGAGCGGGCCAGCCAGTGGCAGCGCGAAAAGGTGGTGGTGCGCCTGCAGTTGACGGACACGCCCCTGAACCTGGCCCAGCGCCTGCACGATACCAAGCGCCAGTACGGCTGGGCCCACGAGCAGCAATTGCCCGACGGGAGCGTGGAAATGACCTTATACCTGGGCTCCTTGCCCTACCTGGCCGCCTGGCTGCTGCCCTACGGCAAAGCGGTAACCGTGGTGGAGCCACCTGCACTGAGCCAGCATCTGCGCGAGCTAGCACAGCAGGTGCAAAACTTTTTTTGTGGGCCGTCGGCTATGCTGACATAGGGCTGTCAAGGGGCAGCGGGACTTTTGTGGAGTCAAATGACAAACGTCTTTTACACCTTAAAACCCGCTGCACCCATGCAAAAGCGAACCATTGACCCCTGGCCCTGGGGCCTCCACACCAATTCGGTGCAAGCCGTTGAAATCAAGCAGCCCGAAGGCACCCTCTACTGCTCCGGGCAGGTCGCCATCAACGCGCAGGGCCAGCCCAGTGCCGCCGACATGCGTACCCAGTTCCAACTCACCCTGCAGAACCTGGAGCAGCTCATTCGCGAGTCGGGCTACGAGTGCTCGGGCATTGTCCGGCTGAATGTTTTCACCACGTCCATCCAAGAGTTCTTCACCACCTGCGTGGACCTCTACCAGGGCTGGGTGGCCGAGCACGGCCTGAAACAAGCCACTACCCTTGTGGAAGTGAAAGGCCTCTACGCCACCCTGACGGTAGAGCTGGAAGCCACCGTGGTGAAATAAAACCCAACGGTTTAGTCAAAAAAGGGCCTGGTAGGTTGCCAGGCCCTTTTTACCGGTATTCACGCGCTGTTTAACCGGTTTGGAGCCCCGTATTCTTTTTTCTTTCTCCTGGCCTGAGCTGACACACCACTGTCAGGGGGCGGAATGTTGCATTGCCGCACCAAAAGCGTGTTGTCTGATTTTCTTTTTCCCTTCTTGTATGTTCAACGTCTTATCCGACATCCATTGGCTGAGTGTGCTGGCTGCTTTTGCTGCCTATTTTATGCTGGGGGCCCTGTGGTACATGGTCCTGTTTCCGCAGATGTATAAAGTGTCGCTAGGCAAAGCCAATGAAGCACTTAATAACGAGTCGGCCCTGTTTGTCGTGGGCCCGGGCGTATGCGTATTAGTGACCGTGCTGGCTACCACGCTGCTCTTTTACGCCCTACACATCACTTCGTACGGCGATGCCCTGCGCCTGGCAGCCATCGTGGGCGTGGGATATCTGGTGGCAAATACCACCAACATTGCCATCAACCCCAACATCCCCCGGCCTTTGCTTTACAGCTCTATCACGAGTAGCTACCACTTGGTTGGCATCACCCTCACCTGCCTGATTCTGGCCGCCATGAAATAAGCGGTTGCGCCCGGTAGCCGAGGACTTTAATGTCAGCTACCGGGCACATTGGCCTAGCCCGCACCGCAGTAGGTAGTCTCACTTCCTTACCCCACCACAATGACAAAGCCAGAACCCCTCGTCGTATGTCCTCAAAACCGGCAGCAGTGGCGGGAGTGGCTGCACGTGCACCACGACCAGCACCAAAACGTCTGGCTGGTGTACCACAAGAAGACTTCCTCCTTCTTCGCGTTGACGACCCGCTGAAATGCACTGGTTGTGGCCATGATGCTGCTTAACTTACTTATGATGAATGGATAAGCGGGTGTAGCGCGTTTGCGCTCAACAAAGAACAGTATGACAAAAGGTCGCTCTCAAAAGCGCTAAAATTTTAATACAGAGTGTGGTACAGCCCTGTAGTACAGTTTAAACCCGGTTTGTGGCACAGTATGCGAGTAAAATTATACTATTAGAACGAAAAAGGCCTCCCAGATGCTCTGAGAGGCCTTTAATTTGTCACTATTTCGTGACTTCCGTAGTCCGTAGGGGAATCGAACCCCTGTTGGTAGAATGAAAATCTACTGTCCTAACCCCTAGACGAACGGACCGTTTTTCGTTTTGATGATGCAAAGGTACGGCGCGCCGCTTTGTGTGCAAGTATCAGGCCTAAAAAAGATGGCTTTGAAATGGAAATAGCCTGTTTTTCAGGCTGAAAAATTTACGAGCTGCTGTGAGAGCATCAGATTGAGCGACGCCTGAAACTCCAGCCGAGGCTTAGAAGTTATGGTGGTGCGTAGGGGAATCGGACCTCTGCCGGTCTATATGATTAGAATGCGCGCCAACCCGCGGCATTCTGCTATCTTCGCCCCGCTTTTAAACCAGTCACCAGTCAGGTGGCTGTCACTTACTATCTCCCTGTTTCACCATGGCAAAAATTAAAGTCGCCATCAACGGCTTCGGCCGGATTGGCCGTCTCACTTTCAAATCGCTGCTGGGCCGCGACAACGTGGAAATCGTTGCAATCAACGACCTGACTGACAACAAAACCTTGGCCCACCTGCTGAAGTACGACTCCGTACATGGCCGCTTCGATGGCACCGTGAGCTACGATGAGGAAAGCCTGACTGTGAACGGCGTGAAGATTGCCGCCCTCGCCGAGCGCGACCCCAAGTTGTTGCCCTGGGGCAAAATGGGTGTTGACGTGGTGCTAGAATCAACTGGCCGCTTCGTGGATGAAGCTGGCGCGGGCCAGCACATCACTGCTGGTGCTAAGAAAGTTGTGATTTCGGCTCCTGCTACCGGCAATATTCCCACCGTAGTATTGGGTGTGAACGAGGATATTCTCACCGGCTCAGAAACCATTCTTTCGAACGCTAGCTGCACCACCAACTGCTTGGCCCCGATGGCCAAAGTGCTGGATGATGCTTTCGGCATCGAGAAGGGCTACATCACCACGGTACACGCCTATACTTCTGACCAGAACCTGCAGGATGCGCCTCATAAGGACCTGCGCCGCGCCCGCGCTGCTGCTTACAGCATCATTCCTACCAGCACTGGTGCTGCCAAAGCCGTAGGTCTGGTACTGCCCCAGCTGAAAGGCAAACTCGACGGCCTTGCCATGCGTGTGCCCGTGCCGGATGGCTCGATGACCGACCTCACCGTTATTCTGAAAAAGGAAGTGACCAAGGAGGAAATCAACGCTGCCCTGAAAGCGGCCGCTGAAGGCCCCCTGAAAGGCATCATCGAGTACGTGACCGACCCGCTTGTGAGCATCGACATCGTGGGCAACCCCCACAGCTGCATCTTCGACTCGGAGTTGACTTCGGCCAATGGTACCTTGGCCAAGGTGATTGGCTGGTACGATAACGAATTTGGCTACTCGACCCGCACGGCCGACCTGATTCAAAAGCTCGGCGAGCAGATGAACGGCTAATTTTAATTTGAGAATAAGCTGAATGTGAAAATGTGCGCGACAGCGTATTTTCGGCAAAGCAACAAAAAAGCCTGCCTTATGGCAGGCTTTTTTGTTTTATAATCCGTAGCCCAAAATCAATTTCACTTTTTACGCATCCTTCGTATTTTCCACATTCTTTACATCCAAAAAATTGCCCAAAACCTGCTTTATTCTTAATCCGAAAGCCGGACCCAGCCAGCGCCACAACATGCCCGCGCTGATTGCGCAGCACTTTGGCGCGCTGGAATCCGACTACGAAATCCGGCCTACCGAATACGCCGGGCACGCCGTGGAGCTCGCCAAAACGGCCGCCGCCGAAGGCTTTGCCGTGGTGGCTGCCGTGGGCGGCGACGGTACCGTGAACGAAGTAGGGCGGGGCCTGCTGGGCACCGAAACGGCCATGGGCATCATTCCGCAGGGGTCTGGCAATGGGCTGGCCCGGCACCTGAAAGTGCCGCTGGGGCTGGCGGCGTCCCTGCGCCGGCTGGCTACGCCGGCCTTCAGCCGCATGGATGTGGGGGTAATAAACGGCCACCCGTTTTTCTGCACGGCCGGACTGGGGTTCGATGCCCATGTAAGCCAGCACTTTGCCCAGGCCGGTTCACGGGGCCTCAGTACGTATTTGCAGGTGACGCTGCGCGAGTACCGTCGCTACCGCCCCGTGCCGGTGCAGCTGAACCTGGATGGGCAGGAAAGAGCCACCGATTGCTACGTGCTGGCCTTCGCCAACGCCTCGCAGTATGGCAACAACGCCTACATCGCGCCTCTGGCCGACCTGCGCGACGGCCTGCTCGACGTGTGCCTGATTGATGCCCTGCCGGTGGGCCGCGCCTTTCGCGTGAGCCTGGCGATGGCGCTTGGCACCCTGCCGAAATCCCAGGCGGCCGAGTATTTTCGGGTGCCTCGGGGCCGGGTGGTGGCCGAGGGGCCTATTGGCTTCCACGTAGATGGCGACTACCTGGGGCATGCCACCGAGTTCGAGGTAACGCTGATGCCGCTGGCGCTGGCTGTAGCCGTTTAATTTTTGGTTGTCAGGTAATTGGGCTGGGCTGACTATTTGCTACTAACAATTGACAACGAATAACTGACAACTAGCAACCGACAACTACTGACTGAATATGAAAAACCGTACCGGGGTGGTCTATTCCACCAATCCAGACTTTTCTTACGAAACCAACGAGCCGGCCGAAGCTACTACGCTGCCCCCACAACAGCAGCAGCTACGCGTACAACTCGACAAGAAGCAGCGCGGCGGCAAGCAAGTAACCCTCGTGACGGGCTTCACCGGCACCGATGCTGACTTGCAGGCCTTGGGCAAGCTGCTCAAAACCAAGTGCGGCGTGGGTGGCAGCGCCAAAGATGGCGAAATAGTAGTGCAGGGCGACTTCCGCGACAAAGTGCTGGAAGTTTTGCTCAAAGAAGGCTATAAGGCTAAGAAGGCCGGCGGTTAAGCCTGGGCAAAACCGATAAAAACTACTAGCGCTCCAGTCGGGCCCGGGCCTTTACTACGTCCTCCGGTGTATCGATTCCGAAGGCATCCAGCTCGGTTTCGGCGCAGCGGATTTGGAAACCGGCTTCCAGCCAGCGCAGCTGCTCCAGGCTTTCGGCGGCTTCCAGGGGCGACACGGGCAGTTGGGTGAGCTGCTCCAGCACCTTGGGTTGGTAGGCATAGAGGCCCAGGTGGCGCAGGTAGCGGTGGTGTGCCAGCCACTCGGCGCGCTCGTGGTTGCGCTGGTAGGGCAGGGGGTGGCGGCTGAAATACATGGCGTAGCCCAGCTGGTTGAGCACCACTTTGGGCAGGTGCGGGCTGAACAATTCTTCCTCCGTGAGTACCGGTTTTACCAGCGTGGCAATGGCCGGCGCGGTGGCTGGGTCGGCGAATAAATCGGCCAGGGCGTTGATTTGACGCGGATTGATGAAGGGTTCGTCGCCCTGGATGTTGACGATGCAATGCACCTCGGCGGGGCTGCCAAGCTGTTGGAACGCTTCCCACACGCGGTCGGTGCCGCTGGGGTGGGCCGGGCTGGTGAGCACCGCTTCGCCCCCAAAATCCTCCACGTGGCGCATGATGCGGTCATCGTCAGTAGCTACTACTACGCGGGCCAGGTTAGCCTGCCGGGCCTGTGCCACCACGCGTTGAATCATGCTTTGCTCGCCGAGGTCAAGCAGGGGCTTGCCGGGCAGGCGGGTAGATGCAAAACGAGCGGGAATCAGGCCGAGAACCATAAACGGGCGGTGGGAGGAGAGGAGTGCGATGCGGAAAAATCCCCGCAATATTCCCTCAAAGAACGGGGTTTGTGGGCGTTTGTAACCAAGGCACACCTCTTGCCCACCGGTTTTTGCGTTATTTTGCCTCCGTTGCCCGGCCGGCTGCGCTTTGGTGTGGCGGCGGCTCCAACTTTGACCCGATTGATTCTATGACTGTAATTCTTTCCCTGCTCACTTTGCTGGCCTTGGGTGGCCCCGGTACCGGCCATGCGCCCCGCCGTTCCAGCGCCCCCACCGATTCTATTGGCCAGGAAATTCGCGGTGGCCAGCGCTTCGTGAAGCACCGCGTGGCAGCCGGCGAAACCCTCACCGCCCTCACCCGCCGCTACCACGTCACCCTGGCCCAGCTCACGGAAGCCAATCCGCAGATTAAAAACGGCCTTGGCGTGGGCCAAATCGTGTTTGTACCCCGGCCGGCGGCTGGCCGCGCCGCCACACCAGCCACGGCCAAAGCGCCCACTGGCACCGCTCCTACGTCGGTGCCGGCTACTTATACCGTGGCTAAGGGCGAAACCCTTTTTGGTATCGCCCGCAAGTTTCAGCTTACCCCCGACGAAATTATTCGCCTCAACAAGCTGCCGGCTGGTGGCGGTGTGCGCGTGGGCCAGCAGCTTATTCTGACCTCAACCGAAGCCGGTACCCCAGTGGCCGCCGCGCCCAAAACTACCACGCCGGTGCGCCCTGTTGAAGTAGAATCAGTACCGGCCGTGACTTCGGCCAGAACACCTGCTCCCGCCCCCGATAAGCCCGCCCAAGTGGCTACCGTCACCCCCGAAAAGCCGGAGGAAAAAGACGTGCGAGAGGAAAAAGAGGACCGCACGCCCAACCGCGCCAGCGAAGTGCTGGCCCGCGTGGTGGAGGCTGGTCTGGGGGCGCCCATCGAGAAGAGCGTGACCGATAAGTACCTGGCACTGCACAAAACGGCCCCGGTGGGCACCATTATGCAGGTGAAGAACAGCGGCAACGGCCTTTCGGTGTACGTGCGCGTCATCGGTAAGCTGCCCGATACTGGCGAGAACAATAACATCCTGGTGCGCCTCTCGCCCCGGGCCGTGCAAAAGCTCGGTACCGCCGACGCCCGCTTCCGGGTGGAGACGAACTATATTCCGCAGTAACCAACTGTAGCGTGGACTCTCAATAGTCTGCGCATGAACGGTACCCGAACAAACCACGCGCGGACTCAGAAGAGTCCGCGCTACTTTTTTCTATGAACATCGCCCAACTCCGCCGCCAGCTCGACGCCCAGTACGAGCGCTACAACCGCCCGGACTTTATCAAGAACGACCCCATTCAAATCCCGCACCGCTTCACCCAGCGGCAGGATATTGAAATTAGTGCCCTGTTTGCCGCGCTGCTGGCCTGGGGACAGCGGCCCACCATCATCAACAAGTGCAACGAACTGCTGCGCCGCATGGACGATGCCCCCTACCAGTTCATCACCCAGCACCACGACGAGGACCTGAAGAAGCTGCTCGGCTTTTGCCACCGCACCTTCTGCGATACCGATTTGCTGTATTTCGTGCACTTCCTGCGCCATTGGTACGGGCAGCACGCGTCGCTGGAAACCGCGTTTCTGGTGGGCCACTCGCAGCGTGAGCGGCTGATAAACTTCCACCAGCACTTTTTTAGCCTGCCCGATGCGCCCCAGCGCACCCGCAAGCACGTGGCCACGCCGGCCCGCAAATCGGCCTGCAAGCGGGTGAATATGTACCTGCGCTGGCTGGTGCGCCGCGACCAGCACGGTGTCGACTTCGGCCTCTGGACGCGCCTCTCGCCCGCCGACCTCATCATGCCCATCGACCTGCACGTGGAGCGCCAGGCCCGCCCCCTGGGCCTGCTCACCCGCAAGCTGGTGGACTGGGAAGCTGCTGAGGAACTCACCGCCAACCTCCGCAAACTGGACCCGAATGACCCAGTGAAGTACGACTTCGCGTTGTTCGGGGCGGGGGTGGATAAGTAGCCTTCAAGCAGTCTGTATAGAACCACCCTTTGCCGCCACCCCCCTGACCCGGCGTGCCCCGCCAACCGCCGGCCACGCACAGCAACGGGCGTGGCCGGCGGGCGCTTAGAGCTTGTTCTTAAAATCCTGCAGGTTATTTCCGCTCTTGATTCCGTAGGCGACCAGCATGGCGAAGACCGTGGCAAACAGGCTACCGGCTATCAGAAAAAACCCCGACAGCAGCTTGAATTCTACCACCAGAAGCGCCAGGCAAACCAGCAGATAGCGCCAGAAGCTGGGGCTGCAAAGCTGCTTGATAGCTTGGTCGTTGTAGAAGCGCATCTGGGTGGCGTTGTTGTACACCATTACGTAAGGCCCCCGCTGCGCACCCGGCGCAAAAGCTGTCACCACGTCGAGCACGTTGCCTTCGCGGCAGGCCACGTTAAAGCCTTGCAGCTGAAAGGCGTGTTCCTTGCCGGCGGCGTCCTGCAAAAAAAACTGGTCGTGCACCACGGTGGTCGAGTTCATCGTCAGGTTCACGTCGCGCATGCTGCCCGAGCCGTTGTGCAGGCGGCCCCCGCCTCCGCTCGCGCTGCCCTGCACTTTGGTTTCCATCGATTTGGAGGCGGCGAGCACCGTGCCGGTAACGGTATCCAGCCGGTAGGACTGGTCATTGACGATGATGGTTTTTGACATGGAAAGGAAGAAAAAAGGGGATGGGCGTTTGGAAAAGGTACTTCCGTCTATACCCCGGGGAGTTGGCAAGGTTGCCGGCCGTGTGGCCGGGTCCCGCGCCCAGCCGGCCGCCGTGGGCCTAAAAAAGGCTTCATCCAAACTCCCCCCGCCACCACCCGCAGCCGAGCATCCCCAGCCGCGCGGGTGAGGCGTCAGTGGTAGAAGATGCGGCCCCACCAACCTGCGCAAACTCGACCCCAGCGACCTGGCGAAGTATGACTTTGCGCTGTTTGGGGGGATAAGTAGGGCAGTTGCTGGCGCGCGTCTGCGCCGCGCGCCCACTGACTTCGAGTCTTCGACTCGCTTCGTGAACGATGCATCTGGAAATGTGCGCCTGCGAGCCACGGGCTCGAGCACAGTGGGCAGCGCGTCGCAGACGCACGCTAGCAGGAGACTTATATTATTTCTTTAGTTTAATCCCTTCGAATGTTTGTTGAACATAAATGGCTTCATCGTTTTCGAATTCAATGATTACCCCAGCTTGATTATTAATTGTTAATAATAAATTGTTTTCTCGCAATACTTTTATTATTTTTAATCCGTCCTTAAATTCGTTTTGAATTCTAGTGCTAACATTTGTGTGTTTAGGATTAGTGCGAATGTATCGTCCGAGAAAATAAGGGTCTAAAGCACCGTATTCGTTTTCAAATGTTAATACAACATCAATAATATTCCCATTTTCATGCTTGAAGCGACACTCATATCCATGAAGAAAATAAGACCATTGCTTATCTATGTAACCGTTTTGTATCTGGCTTTTTAGTTTAAAAAAACTATTTGCAGGCATTTTATCATCTATTTCCAGATTATATTTTTGAGATAGTTTTTTTACGAGAGACTTTGCATCATCCGTAAAAGCTTGGATGATGACTATAAAAGTGTCAATGTTTTTTTCTATAAAATTAGTAGTCATTAGCTTATTGCGTTCTGAACCAAGTTGCATTATGCCAGCCTATTTGCCCAGCTCTTTCTCCGGTCATCGGGGGCTATTTAAGGGGGGATAGAGCACTACTGTGTAGTTCAAGAAAACACCCCCCCTGCGGCCCCGCCACCACTAGCAGCAATGAATCCTCGGCGGCCCTGGTGAGGCGGTGGTAGAAGAAGCGGCCCCGTCGCTCGCGCGCCGTAAGGCCCCGCCGGAGCAACTCCAACGCCAGCCGTGAGCCTGCCCGCCACCCCAGGCCAGCGGCGAGTTGAAGCTGTTCTGTGTGCAACTCCGAATGCTCCATGAGGGCCACCAGCATGCGGGCCATGCGGTGATGGGTGCGGGCATCACGCACACCTTCGGGCGGAATCAGCCAGGCCTGGATGCGGGTCAGCACGGCAGTCGGCTCCTGGCTGGGCGGCGGGGGCGGGGCATCGCGCTCAATGAGGCGCTGGGCGAAGCGAGCAGCCAGGGTATCCGGGGTCGCATCGGGAGCAGGGGTAGTGGCCATAAGCAGCGGCGCCGTATGGGGCTAGCGTAGCGGAAGGTAGGCATAATTGTCGGCCTTCCGCTACGCAATGCCTCCCAGTACTACGGTCTCAGCATAGGCAATAGCGGCCCCCCATACCATTATTACGGCCCTTATACGGGCAAATGATGCCCCTAGGGCACTACTACGGTCCTGGTATAGATAATGGCGGCCTCCCAGGGAAATATTGCAGTCCTTATATGGTCTGCTAAGGCCCCCCAGATTACTATAGCGGTCATAATACGACTTATAAAAGCCTTCCTTATAAATAGCGCGGTCTTAATTGTCTAATTACGGCCTTACTTATATCAATTACGGACTTAGTTGGGAGGCTTAGCCAGCAATCCGGTACGATGCAGGCCGATGGTGCTTGATTTCTTAGTCCCCCGGCGAATCTTTCGCGCCCCAGCCGCTGTTTATCTTCGTATCCTATTTTAGAAATACCGAACGCTCAACTACTTGCTTTTACCCCAACACTTCGAACAAAAAATTGGCTTCACTACCCTGCGCGAGCAGCTTGAGGCCAACTGCCTTTCCGCACTGGGCCGGCACTACGTGGCCCGCATGGAGTTCCACTCCAAGCACGAGCCCCTGCTGAAACTGCTCCAACAAACCGACGAGTTTGCCTATCTGCTGCGCGCCGGGGCCGATTTTCCGGCCTCGCACTACCACGATGCCCAGGCCCACCTCAAGCGCGCTGCCCTGCCCGGAGCCTACCTCGACGTGGCCGCGTTTTTTGAGGTGAAGATGAGCCTGCGCACCATCCGGCAGGCCCTGAGCTTCTTCTCCGATGCCGACCCCGGCCTGTACCCCACGCTGCGCCTGCTGGGCATCGGCATCCAGGTTGACCGCAATTTGCTGGTCGCCATGGACAAAGTGGTGGACGACGACGGCGGCGTGCGCGACGATGCGAGCCCGCTGCTGCGCCAGATTCGGCAGGAGCTCATTGCCCGCCAGGGCCAGCTGCGCCGCCAGATTGCCGGCATCCTGCGCCACGCCAAAACCGAGGGCTGGATTCCGTCCGATGCCGAGCCCACCATCCGGGGCGGGCGCCTGGTGCTGCCCGTCATTGCCGAGTTCAAGCGCAAGGTGAAGGGCCTGATTCACGATGAATCGGCCTCGGGCCAAACCGTGTACATCGAGCCGGCCGAGGTGTTCGAGCTCAACAACGACATCAAGGACCTCGACAATGCCTATCACCGCGAGCTGATTCGCATCCTCACGGCCCTCACCAACCACCTGCGCCCGCACATTCCGGACCTGCGCAAGGCCTACTCGTACCTGGGCCTGATTGACTTCATCCGGGCCAAGGCGCGGCTGGCCGTCACGCTCGACTGCCGACTGCCCGTGCTGCACAACAAGCCCCTGCTGAAGTGGGTGAAAGTGCGCCATCCGCTGCTGCAGCTGGCTTTTGCCCAGCACAAAAAAGACTCCGGCGATGCCCGCGAAGTGGTGCCATTGGACCTGGAATTGAACCACGAGCAGCGCATTCTGGTCATCTCCGGCCCCAACGCCGGCGGCAAATCCGTGAGCCTGAAAACCGTGGGCCTCGTGCAGTTTATGCTGCAAATGGGCCTGCTCATTCCCTGCGCCGATGACTCCGAAGCCGGCGTATTCGAGGATATTTTCCTGGACATTGGCGACGAGCAGAGCCTGGAAAACGACCTCTCGACGTACTCCTCGCACCTGCTGGCCATGAAGCAGTTCCTGACCCTGGCCGGCAAGAAAAGCCTGGTCCTGATTGACGAATTCGGCACTGGCACCGAGCCCAGCCTGGGCGGCGCCATCGCCGAGGCCGTGCTCGACCAGCTAAACCGGGCCCGCGTGTACGGCGTCATCACCACGCACTACACCAACCTCAAAAACTTCGCCGAGCGCACCCCGCACCTCATCAACGGGGCCATGCGCTACGACCCCGAGAAGCTGCAACCGCTCTACCGCCTCGAAGTGGGCAAGCCGGGTTCGTCGTTCGCCATCGAAATTGCCCGCAAAATCGGCCTGCCGAAGGAGGTAGTGGAGCGCGCCACCCAGCTCGTGGGCAAGGACAAAATCCGCTATGACCGCCTGCTCGAAGGCCTCGAAAAAGAGAAAACCGAGCTTGAGCAGCGCACCGCCGAAGCCGCCAAAGCCGAACGCCGCCTCAAAAGCGCCGCCAAGGAATACCAGGACCTCAAGCAGCACCTCGAAGACACCAAGATTGAAACCCTGCGCACCGCCAAGCAGCAGGCCAAAGCACTTTTGGTGAACACCAACCAGCAAATCGAGGCCACGATTGGCGAAATCCGGCGCGGCAATGCCGAGAAGGAAGTCAACAAAGCGGCCCGCGAGAAGCTCGACACCTTCGTGAAAAAGGAGCTGCAAATTGAGCCGCCCAAGCCCAAAGCCACCCGCGAACGGGCCGAAGCCGGCGCCCTCCAGCCCGGCGATAAAGTGGCGCTTTTCGGCCAGGAAGGCCACGGCGAAGTGGTGAGCGTGAAAGGCAACACGGCCGAAGTCATGTTCGGCGGCCTCAAAACCCTCACCAAGCTCAGCCAACTTGAAAAGCTGGGCCGGGCCGAAATCCGCGAGCGCGAACAGGCCGCCAAGGCCAAAGCCGGCCGCCTGAGTGGGGGCGGAGGTGGCAACGGCCTCAACATCACCGACCGCATGGCCGGCTTCAGTCCCACGCTCGACCTGCGCGGCGAGCGCGCCGAAGACGCCCTCACCAAAACCATGAGCTTCGTAGACGACGCCGTGATGCTGGGCATGCCCGAAATCAAGTTCCTGCACGGCCGCGGCAACGGCGTGCTGCGGCAAGTGGTGCGCGACTACCTGCGCTCCCAGCGCGCCGTAGCCAGCGTAGCCGACGAGCACGCCGACAGGGGCGGGGATGGAGTGACCATTGCCGTGCTGAAGTAGATGGCTGGCCGCAACGTGAAAGCTGAACGGGTGCTAGCCGGGCTGTTCGGTTTGTTTCTGGCTGCTGGCATGTTGTTGAACAGCCTGCGGACGCTGGTCCAGGCTCTGCACCTGCGCGCCGCTTTATCGGACAACCCGGGCCTGCACTTGGAGGTGAAGGAGGCCTTTATCACCTTTGCGTTAGAACTAATATTCGGGCTGGCATTGGGTTGGTGGGGTGTCTCGAAGTTTCGACGGCGAAAGCCTGACGCGGACGCTGTACAGTGGCAAGAACCTCAATCTACCCGCTGAAGTAGCCTATTTCACTTCGCGCCGGGTAGTTTCTAATGTCCCTTGGTAAAAGGAGCAACCCAGGTCTGAATAAGGCCTGGGTTTGTTTTTGAGCGGATTCCAGACATCGCAGGCGAAGTGAATCTGCCGTTTGAAAAGTCTGACGAAAGCAAAAATGAGGTAGCGGGCGAGGGAAGGGGCGAAGTACGTTTGCTGCGCTTCGGCAAGGACGCAAGGTGGCGTCCGGCCGGAAGCACCATTCACTCCCAAACCTCTTTCATCATGAATCCCTCCTTCACCAACTCGCGCAGTCAGCAAACTTCCGGTGCCTTCATCGGTGCTTCCTGGGTGGCCCTGCTCGCGGGCTTTGCTGCCTTCATCATCGGCCTGTGGAATGCCCAGATGGCCCTGAATGAAAAGGGCTACTACTTTACCATCCTCATGTACGGCCTGTTCGCGGCCATTTCGGTGCAGAAAAGCGTGCGCGACCGCCTCGAAGGCATTCCCGTTACCAACCTGTACTATGGCATCAGCTGGGTATCGGTGCTGCTGGCGGTGGCACTGCTTGCCATCGGCCTCTGGAACGCGACACTCACCCTGAGCGAAAAAGGCTTTTACACCATGGCGTTTCTGCTGAGTCTGTTCGCCGCCATCGCCGTGCAGAAAAACACCCGCGACAACCTGCAAACCGATAAAGCCGAACTGTCCTAACCGTCAGCTTGCGCTTGATTCGCCATGTATTCTCCCGCCGTGGCCGGCGCGCGGCACCTGCCATTTGCGCTCATCTGCTCCCGATTGGTCATCGGCCTCGCACTGGTGTTGCTGGCGTGGGTGGGCGTGGCGCATTTCGCCGCCCTTGCTGTGATGCTGATAACGGTGGGCTTGCTCACCGATATTTTCGACGGTATCATTGCCCGGCAGCTGGGTGTTTCGTCCGAAAAGCTGCGTCGGCTGGATTCCACTGTTGACCAGTTTTTCTGGGCCGCCGTGGTGGGCGCTGCCTACCTGGCCTGCCCTGGTTTCTTCGTCCGCCATGCCGCCCAGCTCCTGACCCTGCTGGCCCTCGAAGGCTTCACCTACGCCGTATGCTTTCTCAGGTTCCGCAAGGAAATTGCCACGCACTCCTGGGCGGCCAAGGCGTGGGTACTGGTATCGTTTGCCGCGCTCATTCAGCTCGTCAGCACCTGTGATTCGCGGCTGTTGTTTGCCGCCTCCTTTTACCTGGGAGTCCTTAGCCGGCTTGAAATAGTGGGCATCCTGCTGCTGCTACGCAAGTGGACGAGCGACGTGCCAACCTGCTACCACGCGCTGCGCCTGCGGCGCAACAAGCCAATTAAGCACCACAAACTCTTCAATGAGTAAAATAAAAAAGGCCATTCCTTGTGCAGGAATGGCCTTTTTGCTGTCAAGCATGATTCATTACAATGATTTACTTTGAAATACAAAGTTCTTCAAAATACATTTGTCGCGTCAGCGGCAGGAAGGTTCTTCTGCCTGCCGCGTTGCCGTTGGGCTGCCTTGAGCACTTGCCTGATTCTTCACCTTATGCCCGGCCATTGCGCCCTTCCTCTTATGCAAAGCTTACGCAATCCGAAGTGGGTTTTTCTGGTAAATACCGCGCCAGTGGTGTTGCTAATGCTGCTATGCTATGGCGAGTTTTCGGTGGTACACACGCTCCTGCCAGCCGCCAGCGTAGCGCAGTGGAAGCTGTATGGGGGAGTGTTGGCGCTGCTTGGGACCGGGGCCGTGGGCTACGCGGCTGTGCAGGCCGTGCGTCGTGAGCCACTGGGTGCCTGGTACAGCGTGGGCATGCTGCTGGCGTACAGCCTGTGGCTCTGCCTGCTCACCACCAATGAGCGGGAGCTTTTGCCCTGGGGCGCGGTGCCCCGCTGGATGCTGCCGACCGACCCCTTGCTCATGGCCTGGACCTTTCTGATGCCCACGCTGGCGCATGCGCTGCTGGCGCTGGTGGCCAGGTTCACGCCCGACGACCGGCCCCACAATGCGGCTCCGAATATTCTACTGGCCGTGGTGACGCCACTCGTGTGGTGGGTGGTTTTTCTGATATTGAGCACGTTTGAGCGAGGCTTTAGCAACAGTGAAATTCCCTCTTGGCTGCGGGAGGCTGGGACAGTGCTTTTTGTAGCTGCGTTGGTAGCCGGCACCCTTAGCTTCTTCTTTTTTCTGGTGCGGGCACTGTTCATCATTACGCAGCGTCGGGGTGGGTTCTGGTCTGAAACCAGCCTGATTTGGAAGGTCGTCATTACCATCTTGCTGCCACTGCTGGGCCTGGGTGTGAATAATGGCCTGTTTTTCGGGCAGGGTTTTCGAAATGAAAGCGGCATTTTTGGCAATTTCAGCAGCCCGTGGTTTTACCTTTTGGCGGTGCTGAACGGCGCGTTGCTGTGTGTGCCGGATAGCGCCCGGCCGCTGCCGCGCCTGCTCCAGTTGCTGGGGCGTAGCGCCTTGTTCGGCTACACGTTCTATTTTTTTCTGGTTTTCCTGCCGTTTCTGCCGCTGTCCATTCCGGCCATTATTCTGATTGGAACGGGCTTTCTGCTGCTGGCTCCCACCTTGCTGTTTGTGGTGCACGTGCGCCAGCTCAGCGAGGACGTGACCGTGCTCCGGGTGCTCTACTCGAATACAGTAGCGGTGGCCGTGCTACTGGTGGGGCTGGCGGTTATGCCGCTGGTTGTTACCGTCGACTACTGGCATCGTCGGCAGGTGCTGCACGAAGCGCTGGCCTACGTCTACACGCCAGATTATGCCAAATCCAGCCGCCTCGATGCGCCCGCGCTAGCCCGTACCCTAGCCATTATCCGGCAGAATAAGAGCCGCAACTCGGACTTTTTATTTGGCTCACACCTGCCGTACCTGTCCACGTATTTCAACTGGCTGGTGCTTGATAACCTGATGCTATCCGAAAGTAAGCTCGATGACCTCGACCGCATTTTTGCCGGTACCGACGGACCAGTAGGTGAAACGGCCGCGCCCACCGCAACATTGGCCAACGACCGTGGCCCGGCCCTGCGCGACCTCCATACCAGCAGCCACTACGATGCCCGCCAGCAAGCCTGGGTGAGCTGGGTGAAGCTGGAAGTGGCCAACCGCGACTCCACGGCTGCCAACCAGGAATACCACACCGCCATTGCGCTGCCGCCCGGCTGCTGGGTAAGCGACTATTCCCTCACCATTGGGAACCGGGAGGAGCGGGGTATCCTGGCTGAAAAGCGCGCCGCCAGCTGGGTTTTTGCCCAAATCGTCAACGAAAACAGCAGCCGCGACCCCGGCCTGCTCGCCTACCGGGGCCCCAACGACCTCGACCTGCGCGTGTACCCCGTGATGGGCCAGGAGCCCCGCCGCACCAGCATCCAACTGCTGCACAAGGAGCCCTGCACCCTCACCATCGACGGCCACTCCGTCACGCTGGGCGACAGCACCACCGCACCGCCCGTGGCCACGCCCGTCGCCACAGCCGATAGCGGCGTGGTATACCTCAGTTCTTTGGCCAAGCAGCAGCTGCCCCTGGTGCAGCGCCGGCCCTACTACCACTTCCTGATTGACGCTTCGGCCAAAGGTGCTGCGCACCTAGCCGACTTCAAGCAGCGGGTGGCGCAGCAACTGGCCCAGCCGCTGCCCAATGCCACGCCGGCTCGCTTCAGCTTGGTCAATGCCTACGCTACGCCGGTGCCCGCTGGCGGAAACTGGGCCGAGCAGTTCCTCCAGCAGCCGGCGGATGGCGGATTTTTTCTTACGGGCGGCATTCGGCGGGCCTTGTTTGAGGCCCAGCAAAAGCCCACGCCCACCTATCCCGTGCTGGTAGTGGTGACCAATAACCTGGATAATGCCGTGCTGGACGACGACTTTGAGGACTTCAGTAGTGCGTACCCGGAGAGTGACGTTTTCTACGTGCTGGGTCCCGATGGCCAGTTGGCCGCGCATTCGCTCCGCCACCAGCCCCGTCGGGTGCTGGGTAGCGCGCCCGTTCCCGGCACGCCTGCGCCCGTCCGCGCCTGGCCCGACGCCGCGCACCCCCGCGCCTACCTGCCCTCAGCAGCGGTAGCCGATGTGGTACTGGGCCAGCCCCAGGCCGTGCCCTCCGCCGAAACCACGCCGCCTAGCCCCTGGCTCACGGGCCTGCTATTGCGCGGCTACAGCCAGTGGCAAAGCTTCCACCCCGAAACAGCGGAGCGCGAGCGGGTACCTTTCGTAAAAGCCAGCTTTCGGGCGGGCATTCTCACACCCTTCACGTCCTTCTTGGCCCTGGAAAATGACGCGCAGAAAGCGGCCCTGCACCGCAAGCAGGACGAAACCCTGGCCGCTAATGCCTCGCTCGATACCCTGGAAAAGGAAAACCCTGGCGCGACGGCTATTCCCATCGACAATGGCGCCTTGCTTCTGCTCGTGGCCGGAGTGCTGCTGGCCGGCTGGCAATTGCGCCGCATGCGAATGGCTGCATCAGTGAGGTAGTATTGCTGGCATGGGATAGTTATTCATAGTCTTGTTATTTAAATAATATGGTTTATGATATATATTTGAAGGAAATTTGCTGATTAGAAAAACTAAGTCGAATGAAGCTGCTCGTCTATTAGCACTCATTTA
Organism: Hymenobacter negativus; assembly: GCF_017571495.1. Classification (GTDB taxonomy): domain Bacteria; phylum Bacteroidota; class Bacteroidia; order Cytophagales; family Hymenobacteraceae; genus Hymenobacter; species Hymenobacter negativus. The sequence continues at coordinate 109,767 of NZ_JAGETZ010000012.1, forward strand.
ACCTGCTACACGCATATGAAAAAGGTATTTACCCTCTTCCTATTAGGCCTGCTAATGGCCGCCTCGCCCGCTTGGGCCCAGAGAAAATCGACTAAATCACGCTCGGCAAAGCTGGCTGCCTCCCGGGCCACTCAGGAAAAATCCGAACGCACCCGGCGGGCCGAAGCCGCTGCGAAACTGTCGGCCGCTATGCCCATATCCGATGGTCCTGAGGCCGCCGAGTTAATGCGCATCGAAGAAGCCTGGGCGCAGGCCACCATCCGCAACGATGCCGAAACCATTACCCACCTGCTGGCCGATGAATACGTAGCAGTTAACTCGCAGGGAATGGTGACCAGCAAAGCCGATGTGCTGGCCGCCATTGCCAACGATGAAGTCAAGTGCGACATCAACAAGCCCTTCGAATACATTGTGCGGGTGTACAACAACTCGGGCCTAGTGGTGCACAACACCAGCTTCCGGGGCCGCCTGAACGGCAACATCACCAGCGGTGAGTACCGCACCATGCACATGTATGTGAAGCGCAACGGCAAGTGGCTGGTGGTAGCTAATCAGACCACCTTCGTGGTACCGGAACGCATAACGCTGGTATCGAAAGATGACAACCGTAAGCGCAAGCGGAACAAAGAGGTAGCCGGACAATAACCGCCCGGAGCGTAAGCTACAGCTGGCCAGAAAACAAAAAAGACGGCTCCCATATGGGAGCCGTCTTTTTATTGGCAGTAAGCGGGGTGAATTATTGCACCACCACGCGGCCTACCTGCGTCGACTCGGGCGTGGTTACCTGTACCATGTACAGGCCCGATTTCAGCGAGGTGGCGTTGACGCTTAGGTCGGCGCCGGTCAGGGGCTGGGTTTGGGTCAGGACCACACGGCCGGTCACGTCGCGCAGCACGATGGTGGCCGTGCGGGCGTTAGTGCTGGCCAGGTGCAACTGGAAGCTGCTGCTGGCAGGGTTAGGGTATACCTGCATGGTGCTGGTTTGCACCGTGCCGTTTTGGGTGGCCAGTACGAGGCGGCAAACAGTTACGCCGCTCACGTTCTGCTCGGCAATGCGGGCGGCGTACTCCTGATAGTAGCGGTTGGTGATGCGGGCATCGTGCACTACAAGGGTGTTTTCGTCGTTTTCGGTATCAGCCGAAAGCGTCCAGTTGTGCGAGCCTACGAATACCGTGGGGTCCGATTGGCTGGCGCCAGCGTCCACAATCAGGGTTTTGTGGTGCATGATGCCGAAGCCAGCATTAGTGCGCTTGATGAGCAAGCGGTTGCCCATGCCGGCCTGCATGAGGCGGAACGAGTAGCCGGCTGTGCCGCTGGTGTCGTTCACGAGGCCGTCGGAGCAGGAACTGATGCCGCGCTGGGTAATCTGGGCGGCAATGGCGCGGGCTAGGTCGGCGCGGGTGATGAGCATGGACTCGAAATGCAGGTCGTTATCGGCCGAGGCAATGGCCGTGAGCAGGCGACCGTTCACGTTGTCGGTGGGCGAGAAGTACGACTCCACCGATTTGCCGCCGATGTTCAGGAAGTGAGGCGTATTGTCGGTTTTGCGCGAGCCGAACAGGGTGGTGCCGGGCGTGGCCGTGCTGGAGCCCCACATTTCCTCAAACTCGACGGTATACACGCGGGCCAAAGACTGGTCCTGAACGGCGATGACGTTGTTGCGGTCGGTGGTGAGTTGGGCAGCGGTCCAGTTCATGGAGCCCGTCCACACCCACGGCACATTGGGGTTGGTGCTGTTGGCATCCACAATCACAAATTTGTTGTGCATGATGCTGCTGGTGGTGCTACCAGCCGTGTTGGGACGCGAGATACGGCGAATGCCAGCATTCAGGCTGTTGATGCTCACGTTGGCATTGTCGTCTTCGTAAATCACGCGCACCTGCACGCCGCGGGCAAAAGCGGCATTCACAGCGTTGAGAATAGTCGCATTATTCCAGTTGTAGATGGCAATATCCAGCGTCTGGGTAGCGCGGTTGATGTAGCGCACCAGCGTATCCGGTGCTGCGCCGTTGAGCATGGTCACGGCCGTGTTGCCAGGCAGCGCCAGCGACGCATCGACCGTATTATTAAAGAAGTTCTTGATGACGCCCGACGATAGCGAAGCCGTCACCATGGGCACCACGCGCGACTCCGAGCGGCCCACGCTATTGACTGAAACGGCCTGCACGTAGTAGATGGTGGCCGGCGTAAGGCCCGTGAGCACTTGGGTGTGGGCCGTGGTGTTAGCCGTGTTGCCCGCCACAGTGGTGAAGCCGCTAGTAGGCGACTGCGAGAACGAGAGCTGCGTATTGCCCGTGTTTTGGGTGGTAAAATTGACCGTGAGGCTGGTCGTGGTGATATTCGTCGGAACTGGGTTGGTAATCACGTTGGGCGTGAGGCCCTGAATAAAGTCGCTGTACTTGCGGTTGAGTAGCTGGTAGCCTCCGGTGGTAGAGCTGGCCGAAGTCGAAAACTGGCTGATGATGCCCACGGCGTCGAACGTGCCCGAAGGGCTGGGCTTGTTGGCCAGACCATCCGCCCCAGTCGAGTTGGCAGGCACGTAGGTCAGGTACGTGCAGTTGCCGTTGAGGCGATAAGACGCGCCGGTAGTGAAGGCCGTCACCGGCGTGCCCGGCGTGGAGCAGGCCGTGGGGTTGGTGGTCATCGAGGTCAGGCCGTTGATGCGCACCAATTGACCCTCGTATTGCTCGGCGAAAGCGCTTGCCGCGTTGGCCGCCGTGAACACCACCGGTGCGGGCAATGGCCGGTTGCCGGCCAGCACGGTGAGTGAGGTAATGGGGTCGACTTCGAGTAGGCCGCGGTACATTTTCAGGCCGCCCGTCACCTCAATGCTGTCGCCGGGTACCAGCGGCGATACCAGCGCCCCCGAGGCCCCGCCCGTGCTGTACACACCAATGCCAGCCGTGCCGTCCTGAATGTAGCGGATAATGCTGACCGAGGAGCCCAACTCAGCACCGTTGGTCACGATGCCGCGCACCGTCACCGTGGGACCTTGCGTGTTGTTGGTGGTAGGGGCCATGGCCCGCGCCGCCGCGATGGTAATAGCAGTTTGGGCCGAAGCGGTGTGCCAGGAAGTGGCCGCCGCCAGCAACGCCAGCAGAGTAAATTTCTTCATGAAAAAAACAGGTTTACGAAACGGTTATTTTTTAAAGATTCGGCGGTAGACGGAAATACAAAGATGCTGAATTTCAGTCAAACGAACCCTCGGAAAGTATTAGCCGTTCCGTCGCACCGTGTTAATTTTTTGTGCCGATGCGCCCACGCTTGCCGTTGGCTGTGATGAACGGAACCGGCGTCGCGGTTTCAGTACCCGCCGCATTGCGCGAGCTAACTTCCACATAGTAAGTGGTGCCCGGAATCAGGTCGTCGAGGGTGAGGCTGTGGTGCGTGGTTTGGGTGGGGTCGAGGCGAACTTCTTTCAGTTGCTTCGCATCGAGACCAAAGCGAATGCGGGTGTCGCCGGGGTTGAGGGTGGAGTACACCACTGTGAAGCCCGTGGCGCTCACATTCACCGGCACCGGCTCTTCGGTGAGGCGGGGCAGGCCGCCACCGCGCACGAAGTCGGATGCCAGGCGGGGCAGTAGCTGATAGCCGCCGGTGCCCCCCGGTGAATACTGGCTCATGATGCCGCGCACGTCGAACGGCTCACCAGTGGGTACCACGGTACCCACCAGACCATCGGTACCGGTGCTGGCCATGCCCACACGCACCAGCACGCCCGGCTGGCCATCGAGCAGGTAGTTGGCGTTGCCAGTTAGGGCACCGGCCGGCGTACCCGCTGGGGTGAGCAGCCGCGTGGCACCCGTGATTTCCAGCAGGCGGCCTTCGTTGGCCTCCGCGTACGCCTCTGAGGCTTGGGTGGTGGGCACGCGCACGGCCCGTAGCCGCCGGCCACCGGCCAGCTTGTGAAACGAAACAATGGGGTCCATTTCGAGCAGGCCGTTGTAGCTCTTCAACTGGCCCGTGACCTGAATGCTGTCGCCGGCCTGCAAGGCGCCGTAGCCCGCCAGCTTGGCGGGCTGGGCGTAGAGGGCGAGGCCCGCTTCGGCGTCCTGCACGTAGCGGATATTACCCATTTCAGCCCCATTCAGCACTACGGCCCGTACCGTGACGGTGCTGCCGACGCCCTGTGCCCGGGCCGCTTTCACAGTGAGAACAGGGGGCGCGGCCGCATTGGATAGGGGAGTAGTGCTGGCCGTTGATGCCCCGATAAGCAGAACCGATAAGAATACGTTTGCTAGCATAGTAAATTGAAATATAAGCAGACCAGAGAAAACCGGCTTCTACAAAGTTGCTAACAAATTCGGTATTCTTCTGCTTAGATTCGAGGGATTAGCTACTCTGTGAAGCGAGTGCTATGTAATCACAAAATATTAACTTCCGGGTGTAGCTCGATGCCAAACTGCTGACGTACGGAGGAGATTATTTCCTCGGCCAGCTGGCGGACTTCGCTGCCGGTGGCGCCACCATGGTTCACCAGCACGAGGGCTTGGCGGGCGTGCACGCCGTGGGTGCCGCCGTCGGGGCCGCGTCGCAGGCCCTTCCAGCCGGCGCGCTCGATGAGCCAGCCGGCGGGCACTTTCACGCCGCCGAGCACGGGATACCCGGGCAGCTCGGGGTACTGGCTTTTCAGGTGGTCGAACTTGGCCTGCGATACCTCGGGGTTCTTGAAGAAAGAGCCGGCATTGCCGATTTCGGCAGGGTCGGGCAACTTGCTGCGCCGGATGTGGATGACGGCGCGGCTTACTTCCTGCGGCGTAGGCTCGCCTTCGATGCCCAACTCGGCCAGGGTTTCCGAAATGGCGCCGTAGCGCACATTGGGCTGGGCATGGCGGTGCAGGCGCAGCACCACGGCGGTGACCACAAACTGGTTTTTGAGCACGTTTTTGAACACACTTTCGCGGTAGCCGAAACCGCATTCGCCCGCCGTGAACACGCGTAGCGCGCCGGTGCTTATTTCGACTGCTTCGAGGTGGTCGAAGGTGTCGCGCAGCTCGGCTCCGTAGGCCCCGATGTTCTGGAGCGGGGCCGCGCCCACGGTGCCGGGGATGAGAGAGAGGTTTTCAATGCCACTCAGATGCTGGTCGAGGCTGTATTCGACGAGGCCGTGCCAGCTTTCGCCAGCCCCGGCGCGAAGCAGGGTCGTGTGAGTGTCGTTGTCTTCGGAAATGATTTCGAGGCCACGAATCTCGTTTTTGAGCACTACCCCGTTGAAATCCTGCGTGAACAACAGGTTGGAGCCGCCACCAAGGATAAGCAGCTTTTCGGCCGACTGCACTTGAGGCAGTTTCAGAAGCTGGCGCAGCTCATCGGCCGAGGCGAAACGGGCAAAATAACGGGCCTGCACATCAAGGCCAAAGGTGTTGTAGGGGCGGAGGGGGACGTTTTCTTCGAGGACCATGCCGCAAAGGTACCGGTGCCAAACTGGTATCTTTAGCCAATGAATACCAAGCAAACTACCCGACTCAGCAAATTTCTCAGCCTGCACCTGCGCCACCGGCCGGATGCCATCGGCCTGACTTTGCAGGAAGGCGGCTGGGTGAACGTAGCCGATTTACTGGCCGCCTGCGCGGCGCACCGCACGCCCATCACCCTGGCCGAATTGACCGAAATTGTGGAAAGCTGCGACAAGCAGCGCTTCGCCTTCGATGCCGACGGCACCCGCATTCGGGCCCAGCAGGGGCACAGCGTGGAGGTCGATTTACAGCTGCTGCCCGCCACACCGCCGGCCGAGCTTTACCACGGCACGGCCCCGGCGGCGCTGCCCGCCATCCGCCGCGAGGGCCTGCGCAAAATGAACCGCCACCACGTGCACCTCTCACCCGATGAGGAAACTGCCCGCCGCGTGGGCGCCCGGCGCGGCCAGCCCATCATCCTAACCGTGGACGCCGCCGCAATGCACGCAGCCAGCGTGGTGTTCTACGAATCCGGCAACGGCGTGTGGCTGGTAGACGAAGTGCCGCCGCAGTACCTGGGAGGGCTGTAGCACAGGCAATGCGGCAGCCATGATGATGCCGTAAATTCAGACTGTGTAGTGGGGAGTGCTTTCAGAACTAACTCTCATTATTAGCCCCCAAACTGTTACCGCACCCGGTAGCCGCTCACCGCATAAAACAGCAGATATAAGTAGCACAGCGCCGGCACCACAAACGCCACGCGTAGCCCGCCGCCGTGCGTGGCCAGCCAGCCCATGAGTGGCGGAATAAGCGCTCCGCCCACAATGGCCATAATCAAGTAAGATGAGCCTTGTTTGGTGAACGGGCCGAGGCCGGTGATGGCCAGTGGGAAAATGACGGGCCACATAATGGAGTTCATCAGCCCGCAGAGTACGATGAGCCACAGGGCAGTTTCGCCGGTGCTCAGGATGCTCGCGCCCACCAGCGCCGTGCCGGCCGCGCACACCGCCACCAGCAGCACGCGGTTGTGAAATTTTAGCAGCAGCGGAATGCCCACTACCCGGCCGATGAGCGAGCCGAACCAATACGACGACACCAGCACCGCGCCCACTGCCTTGGTGAAGCCGGCCGTGGTATCAATGGCCGAAGGCTCCTTGCCGAACAGTACCAGCGCGTAGTTGGTGGCCACGTTTAGCCCCTGCACCAAGCTTTGGGTGAAGGCCGATAACTGACGAATCCCTTGGCTCTCGCCGTAGCGAATCAGAAACGAGCCCAGCCCGACTTCGACGCCCACGTACACAAAAATGGCCGCGATGCCCAGTACGAGGTGCGGAAATGCCAGCGCCGACGTGCGGCCCGCTGCCATGGGCCGTGCCTCTTCAGCGGCTTCTTCGGGTATGCCTTCAATATCGGGCAGTTTCACGAGGAAGAAAAACAGGGCCGCCAGCAGTACCAGAAATACCGCCAGCCCAACGTAAGGCCCTTTCACGAGTTGCGATTCTTCAGCCAAACGCTCGTTCAAGGGTAGTGCCGCCAGCCGCGCCTTGAGCGCCACTGAGCCACCAAACAGCACCAGGCCGCCCACCAGCGGCGACAGCGCCCCACCGAAGTTGTTGGCCACGCCCACCACGCTCACCCGCGCCGCTGCGCCCCGCGCCGGCCCCAGAATGCTCACGTAGGGGTTGGCCGCTACTTGCAGCAGCGTGATGCCCGCGCCCAGCGTGGCCAGCGCCGTGAGGAACAGCGCAAATGCCCGCGAGTCGGCGGCCGGAATGAACAGCAGCGCCCCCACGGCCATTACCAGCAAACCCACCACAATGCCGCGCTGATAGCCCAGTTTTTTCAGGACCCAGCCGGCGGGCAGCGACATCAGGAAGTAAGCCCCGAAGAAGGCCGACTGCACCGCCGAGGACTGCAAATCGGTGAGCTGGCACACGTCCTTTAAATAGGGCATGAGCACATCGTTGAAATTGGTGACGGCCCCGAACAGGAAGAACAGGGTCGTCATCAGCACCATGGGGCCGGCGTAGGAGCGGGCGGGCGCGGCGATGCTGGTAGCGGAAGTGGGTAGGTGAGAAGCCATGCGGCGAAAGTAGGGCCAAAGCTCAACTTAGCCCCAATCGGGTTGACCAGCGGTGTCTTTGGTGATTCTACTTTGCCGTCAGCATATACTGCCACACCAATTGAAAGAGCGGGGTACCATCGGCTTTCTTCGGTGTTTGACCATCGCCTACTTCGCTGGTGTGAGCAACCTGGGAGGTTACCAGCGTGCCGGGGTAGTTGGTGCTCAGGGCATGCGCGTGCTGGTAGGGCGGGGCAGCATTGTCCACGCTTTGAGGATTGCCCAGGTGCAGCGTGTTCAGAATTTTCAGCTGTTGGGTATAGGTGCAGCCCTGCTGGTCTTGCTCGTGCACAAAGGCATAGTACCGGTCCGCTGGCGTTTGAGATGCTGCATACCAGGCAGCGGGCCGGTTGTAGTACCGGCTCCAATCTTTGGGGGAGCTGAACAGAAGAACCCGCGCAACACGATGGCGGCTGGCGAGTAGCGCGGCGTGTCCGCCACCCTGCGACTGGCCTGCCAGGGCCAGCCGTTCCCACGCGGGCTCTTCGGATGCCCCGCCGGCCGGCTGTTTTGGCGTGGTTTGCAGGAATTGGCCCCAGTCCTCGGCCGGGCGGGTAGCGCGCAGGTAAAACAGCAACTTGAGCAAGCGGTTGTCGATGCTATTAGCGCAACTGACCGTTATAAATGTCGAGGTACCACCTTCGATGATTGTGCGCCGAAAGGTGTCAAATGCAGTGGAGTCGGGCGAATTCCGGCAGATGCTTGCCGAGACCTCGTCTGGATACATGAGGCAGATGACGTGATAGCCAAGATTGGCTGCGGTGGTGCAAAAAAGACTGGTGCCACGCGTTTTTCCAGAGGTACCGGGTAGAAAAATCAGCAGCTCGTGACGGGAAGCCACAGCCGGATTGCGGTAAAGCGTGTGCTCGCTGTCAAAGGCATCGATGGAAGGGTCGGTGGCGCTGGGCACCACGGCGGTGCGCAGCGTTTGGGCGCCCAGCGGGAGCCGGACGGTTAGCAATACCACTAGGCTGGCCAGTAGCCGCCGATGAAGGCAGCGTGCAAGAAATAGATGCATGATTTGGGGAAATAGGGGTGATAATGGCTGCTAAAGCCAGCCCTTGGCGGTTGGTAGAATACCTGGGAGGGCTGGGGTTTAATGCTGGCTGTTGAGCGTTGTCGGGTGCCGGCTCTGGCAGGTACTTTCCGAACCCGGCGCTTTTGCCCGACCTTTGCCTTACTATGCACCTCACCGCCACCACCCAGTTTGGCCTGGAAGAACTGCTCGCCGACGAGCTCTATGCCCTTGGGGCCGACATCACCCACGTAGGCTCGCGCGCCGTCGAATTCATCGGCGACCACCGCCTGCTCTACGAGGTGGCGCTCTGGAGCCGGCTTTCCATGCGTCTGCTGCGGCCTTTCGCGGCCTTTTATGCCGCCGATGAAAAGGCGCTGTACCGCGAAGTGAGTCGCATCGACTGGCAGGATTTCATCGGGCCGGGCCAGACGTTTGCCATCACGCCCGTGGTGAACCGCTCCACCTTTGAGCACTCGCTCTTCGTAGCCCAGCTCACCAAAGACGCCATCGTAGACCAGTTTCGAAACCGCACCGGCGAGCGGCCCAGCATCGACACGCGCCAGCCCGACATCCGCCTGCACCTGCGCATGACGGAAAACGAAGTCATCCTGAGCCTCGACGCGGCCGGCGACTCGCTGCATCGCCGCGGCTACCGCCAGCACACCAACGAAGCGCCCCTGAACGAGGTGCTGGCCGCCGGGCTGGTTTTGCTCTCCGGTTGGGATGGCAAAAAGCCCCTCATCGACCCCATGTGCGGCTCGGCCACCATCCTCACCGAGGCTGGCCTTATCAGCCAGCGCATCGCACCAGGCTTGTTTCATCAGGGCAAGTTCGGCTTCGAAAACTGGTACGACTTTGACCCCCAGCTTTGGGAGCAGGTGCGCGAGGAAGCCAAAGCCCAGCGCCTTGAAGAGCCGCAAGCCTACCTCGCCGGCTCCGACCTCGACCCCAAAGTCATTGACATGGCCGCCGCCAACATCACCGCGGCCGGCCTCGAAGACTGCGTGCGTCTCTCGGTGCGCGACGTGAAGGACGCCACCGCGCCCGCCAAGGAGGAGCCCGGCATCGTACTCACCAACCCACCCTACGGCGAGCGGATAGGGGAGGAGGCCCAGATGGCTGCTCTATACAAGACGATAGGGGACGCGCTGAAAACGAATTTCCAGGGCTACGAGGCTTTTGTATTCACTGGCAATCTGGAAGCGGCCAAAAGCATCGGGCTAAAGCCGGCGCGGCGCATCCCACTGTTTAACGGGCCGATTGACTGCCGGCTGCTGAAGTATGAGCTGTACCGGGGGAGCCGGCGGGCGCCGTCACCTCACCCCCCGGCCCCCTCTCCCGCGGAGAGGGGGAGCCACGACGGCGCGGACGCTGGCGGTAGCTAGAAATAAGGTCGTCAGGTTCCCCTCTCCGCGGGAGAGGGGGCCGGGGGTGGGGTGAGCCAGTCGCGCCGCCCTATCTTACCCACATGGAAACCCCAGCCGGCCCCGAAGACGTTGCCAACTTCGTATTCACCACCGAAGTGCGCCCGTGGCGCAAGCACCTCAAAGATTTTGCTCGCCAAAACCGCCGCCGACCCACCGATGCGGAGGACTTGCTTTGGCAGGCCCTGCGTAATTCCAAGCTTGGAGTAAGGTTCCGCCGCCAGCATGCCATTCAAGGCTATATCGTTGATTTTATCTGCGTCAAAGTATGTTTCACTATCGAGCTAGACGGTGAAATCCACCTTACTACAGAGCAGGCTGAATACGATACCGGCCGTACCTTCACACTAACGGAATTAGGATACCGCGAACTGCGTTTCACCAACCAGCAAGTGCTAACCAGCTTAGACGAGGTCTTAGCCATAATAACCGAGAATCTACAAAACATACAGCTCCCCAACGAGTCGTCTGGCTCCCCCTCTCCGCAGGAGAGGGGGCCGGGGGGTGAGGTTACCCAGAACGATATGCCCGAACTAGCCACCGCCCCGCCCATCATGCAAGCCGCCCAACAGGCCCTGAAACGGTACTACGGCTACGACAATTTCCGCCCCATGCAGGGCGACATCATCCAGAACATCCTGGGGGGGAAAGACACCGTGGTGCTCATGCCCACCGGCGGCGGCAAGTCGGTCTGCTTCCAGATTCCAGCCGTCGTTTCCCAAGGCACCTGCGTAGTCGTCTCGCCCCTCATTGCCCTAATGAAGGACCAAGTGGAAGCGCTGAAAGGCAACGGTATTGCCGCGGCCTACATCAACAGCAGCGTGGGCCAGTCGGAATCCAATGACATTGCCCGGGCGGCCGTGAGTGGACACCTGAAGTTGCTTTACGTGTCGCCGGAGAAACTGCTTTCCGATGGCTTTTTGCAGTTTTTGAATCGGGTAAACATCAGCCTTTTTGCTATTGATGAGGCGCACTGTATTTCAAGCTGGGGCCACGATTTCCGGCCCGAGTACACCCAGTTGGGCCAGCTGCGAAACCACTTCCCCAACACGCCCATCATCGCCCTCACGGCTACGGCCGACCGCCTTACCAAGCGCGACATCATCACCCAGCTCAACATGCGTGAGCCACGGGTGTTCCTCTCCAGCTTCGACCGGCCCAATATCAACCTGATGGTGCGCCCCGGCCAGGACCGGGTGGGCTCCGTCATCGACTACATCGGCCGGCACCCGCAAGACCCAGGCATCATCTACTGCCTCTCACGCAAAACCTGCGAAACCATCTCCCAGAAGCTCATTGCCAAGGGCATCAAGGCCGGGCACTACCACGCCGGCATGACGCCCCTGCAGCGCGGCAAGGTGCAGGAAGCCTTTTTGCAGGACGATTTACAGGTCATTGTGGCCACCATCGCCTTCGGCATGGGCATTGACAAGAGCAACGTGCGCTGGGTGATGCACTACAACCTGCCCAAAAACATTGAGGGCTACTACCAGGAAATCGGCCGGGCCGGCCGCGACGGCGCGCCCAGCACCGCCATCCTGTTCTACAGCTTCGCCGACGTGATGCAGATGCGCGAGATGGTGACCAAGGACGTGCCCGCGCGCCAGGCTCAGCTCAACACTGCCAAGCTGGAGCGCATGCAGCAGTTTGCCGAAGCCGCCAGCTGCCGCCGCAAAATCCTGCTCAACTACTTCTCCGAAACCCTGGGCGAGGACTGTGGCAACTGCGACATCTGCCGCAACCCGCCCACTACGTTCGACGGCACGCTGATTGCCCAAAAAGCCCTCTCGGCCGTATTCCGTAGCCGTGAAAAAGTGGCTATCAACCTGCTGATTGATATCCTACGCGGCATGCGCAACCAGGCCGTGCTGCAAGGCGGCTACGACCAGATTAAAACCTACGGCGCGGGCCGCGACCTGCCCTACCTCGACTGGTACAGCTACATCCACCAGATGCTGAACGACGGCCTGTTCTACATTGCCTATGAGGAAGGCTACGCCCTGAAAATCACCGAGCGTGGCCACCAGGTGCTCAAGGGCGAGCTCACGCTGCCACTCCGCAAATTCCAGCCCAGCGAGAAGGCCGAAAAGCCCACCCGTGCCAGCAAGAAAGCCGCCAACGCCGCTTCCACAGCCGCCATGGGCACCCCCGAAGCGCAGCTGTTCGACAAGCTGCGCCGGCTCCGCAAAGCCATTGCCGACGAGCAGGGCGTGCCGCCCTATGTGGTGTTTTCCGATGCCACGCTGCAGGAAATGGCGGCCGAGCGCCCCGTCAACCGCGTGGGCATGCTGGGTATTTCGGGTGTGGGCATGAAGAAGTTCGAAACCTACGGCGAGGTCTTCATTAAGCTCATTCTGGAGCACGGCGGGGGCGGCCAGTACGTGCCCTCCGATTCGGACAGCATGTTCAACGAGCCCAACCGCCCGCGCCTGGCCCCAACGGCCACTGCTGCCGCCGTGGCCGACAAGCCCGTGAGCGACTCCGAAGACGCCACCATCCAGTTTCACCAGATGGGCCTCACGCCGGAAGATATTTCCGAGCGCCGCGGCCTGGCCCTGAGCACCGTGAAAACGCACCTCTATAACGCCTACGCCAAGGGCCGCGAGCTGCGCATCCACGACTTTGTGAGCGACTCGGAGCTGGCCGAAATCCTCACCGCTCGTGCCCAACTGGGCGGCGACGTCACGCTGCGCGACCTGTTCGACCACCTGCGTGAGAAGTACGACTATTTCCAGCTGCGCATGGCCGCGCTGTACCACAAGCGTTTGCGTGGACAATAGACCAATATTGTTAAGCCAATATTTAAGCAGGCCCGCCGTTACTACGGTGGGCCTTTTATTTGCAAGTTGCTGCCCAAACACGCTGCTTTCATGCTCCGGAAAATAACCCTCTTTATTGCCGCCGCTTTCATCGCCGCCTTTGCGGGCCTGATGCTCACCAAAACGTTACCCTACTACACCTTCGAAAAGGGCATCCATTTCCTCACCACCAAGAGCGACGAAACCAACGACAACCCGGTTTTCCGGCTGGGTTTCTATGTTCACATTACCACTAGTCTGGTGGTGTTGGTGCTGGGGCTGCTGCAGTTTCTGCCGGTGCTGGCGCGGCGCGGGCCGGGGCTGCACCGGCAGCTCGGCAAAGGCTATGTGATTGGGATATTGGCGCTGGCGGCGCCGTCGGGCCTCATTCTGGCGCGCTTTGCCAACGGCGGACTGGCGGCGCAGGTCGGCTTCACGCTGCAATGCTTGGTGTGGTGGCTCTGCACGTGGAAGGCTTACCAAGCCGCCCGCCAGCGCCAGTGGCCCTTGCACGTGGATTGGATGCTGCGGTCCTTCGCCGTGACGCTGGCCGCGCTGGCCCTGCGCGGCGAGAGCTACGTGATGTACTACGTGTTCGAAACCAAGCCGATTGAGACGTACCTGACGGTGACTTGGCTGTCGTGGGTGGGTAATTTGATACTGGTAGAACTGCTGCTTGAAGGTGGGCTGGGGCGGTATTTCCTGCGGGAGTTTATGCCGGAGCTTCGAAGTAAATTGGCGGCATGAAAGAAGCGTTCTACCCGTTCGTATTGGCTGGCCTACTAGCGGCCTGCCAGCAGCAGAAGCCTGCTACCACAGCAGCCGCTGCTGCTACGCCAGTGGCCTCGGCAGATTCCGTCCAGCAGCATGTACCAAAGATGCCGCCGCTCCCGTCCTTGTTCACGGCTGCCGATACCCTTACGCCGCCCATGCGAGAACTATTGCGAACGCATGACTTCTCCGCTCTCTGGCAAAATAACGACGGGCAGGATAGAACCAAGCCAGTTTTCGAGGGCTTTTTTGGCCCCGACCACTACCATTTCGCCATGGCATTTACGCAAGTGACGCGTGACCCTGGCGACCCTGCTGTGTACCGCGTGCTGGGCAAGTGCCGCTACCGGCAAAACATCCGGCCGTTTAGCGGTACCCTAACCGTGCGCCGGATTGCCGACCTGTCGTATCCCGGCTTCTTGCAGGCCAAGTCCATCCTGGAAGGCCGGGCGGCAGATTCTCTGAGCGGCCACACCTACACGGCCCGTGCCCAATTGCAGCTGCGGGAAGCGCAAAAGGAGAACAGCGGAATTTTTGAGGGCGAGGTTTTACTCGATTTTTACACGGTGCCTTCCCAAAAGCCAAACTATGTGACGGTGTTCGACCACGAAGGCATTGACGAACGATTTCCAACCCGGGGCTGCGGCCTGCTGCTCAGAGGCAAGCGCCGCAATGTTTCGACGGGCCAGGTGAAGTCGTTCACCGTAGCGCCTTGGGTATCCGCTGTTGCGCCCGACGTGTTCAAAGACTTTATGCTGGACGAGCGCATGGGCGAGATTAATCCCAAATACGCCAAGCTGGGGTGGAATGAGTATTGGAACAACGACGAGTGGTGGGCCGATTCGCCCGCGCCCAAACTCAATTTGTAAAGCCATTTGGCGTACTGGTTCAACCAGCGCTTCGCTCTCATCGGAGGGTAATCTGATATTAACGGAACCGCTGTTTGGTATCGGATTGGGGCGATATTTTCTGTAGGAGCTTATGCCCGAGCTGCGCAGTAAATTGGCGGCCTAAACGCTCCCTGAATTCGTCCAGATGAAAAGAGTAGCATGGTACACCTGTACGGTTTTGATTGTGCTACTGGCCACCATCCTGTACGGCTTCGGCCGTCGGCAGGCAAAGGCGCTCAAGGAGCGTAAGCAACAGCTTGCCCAGGACGAGATGACGCTGCCGAGCCAAAGCCAACGGCTTATGCAACTGGCTGATACTTTGAGCCGCGTGCAGCGTGACACGCTATTCCGGCACCACAACTTGTCGGACTTGTTTCAAACCTACGGGCAAAATGGTTTTTTCGGGCCGCACGAACAGCGGCTGGAAGTCGTGTTTACCCAAGTGAGCCAGGACGGCGTCGTGCCCGGTACTTATCATTTGGCCGGCCTAATGCGGGTAGCGGGCGTGATTTCATCCCTAAGCGGAACCATTGAGCTACGCCAGGTCCGCAATTTTTTCGAAAGTGCCGACGGTATTTATATTGCTACCGGCCTGTTTCATTTTCAGCAACATACTTCTTCTACCAAACAACTTGCCCACTTGGATGGACTCGTGGCGATTGATTTCGCGGTAAAGCACGACAAATCCTCCTTGTTCGCGGTAGAAGGCGCTATCCGGTCCCGCTCCCGGCATTTTGCTTTCGAAGGAAAATGGACCGATGCCCGCACCAGTAAAAGGCAGCGGGTATTGTGGGCCGATGAATTTGCACCGGTTGCTAATGCGGTACTCGGAGATTTTGATATTGGGGGCCGTATGGCAACGGTAAATCCAAAGTATCGGAAGTATGGCTGGACCGAATATTTCCAGAACGACGAGTGGTGGGGCAAACCACTCAAACCCAGGCTCAGCCTATAACAACCACCAATTACTGGTCACACGAATCAAGCCACTTTGCTCTTCTTTGCACTATGAAACAACCTCTCTGCGGCTTCGTAATGGCAATGGCTTTGGCTCTGTCCATCACCGCCTGCCAACCTCAAACCGACGCTACTGCCGCAAAAGCTGCTCCAGCCTTGGTGACGAAGCCGAGCGTGACAGTTCAACCAGCATCGGCATCATCAGCACTTCTGCCGCAAGTCGATTTGTCGTATGCCTGGAGCAACGCTACGGCCGAAGCCAAGGGCAATCCCACGATGGAAGGGTTTTATGGCCCCGACCATTACCGCATTTCCTTCTACTTCTCGAAGGTGCACCGTGACTCGTTGCATCCCGAGCAGTACCACATCTGGGGCATCAACCGCTACAAAAAGGTAATTACTCCCTTCGAAGGCACGTGCACCGTCACGCGTATTGCGGCCCTGCCCGACACCGCGGAAATGGAAAATAGCAGCAAGCTCCGCGCTTACACCGCCTTTGCCGAGTTCACGCTCCGCGAAGACCCCAAAACCAAAGGTGCCGGGGTGTATTCGGGCAAAGCGATGCTCGACTTTTGCGTGAATGCCCGCAATCAAGCCCGGCAGGCCACCTTCAACGGCATCGACCTTGGTTTCGACAATCCCACCAAGGGCAGCGGCCTGCTGTTTCAGGGCGTGTGGCGAAACAACGCCACGGGCCAACAAAAACCGGCTTCCTGGTCCAGCAATTTCCTCGTGATAGTGCCCCAGGCCCTGGAGAAAATCGGGCTGGGGTCGCGCGGTGATACCGTTTACCCCGAACTGGCCAAATACGGTTGGAATGAATGGTACGAAAACGACGAATGGTGGGCCACCTCGTCCAAGCCCAATCTCAGCCTATAAACAGTAGTAAACGCCTTTCCCATGAACCAGTCATTTCGTGCATTTGTCCTTGCCGGCGCCGGGTTGCTGCTAGCCGCCTCCTGCCAGCCCCAAACCAAGTCAGGTTCGGCAGCGAGCACCAAGCCAGCGGCGGCCATCCCCGAAATGCCCACGGCGGCACCGGCCATGGACGGGGGGCGCCCTTCTGTTTCCTTGGCGGCCACCAAAGCGACAGCATCAGTGGCCGACGCCCCGGCCTTTCTGGTGGCTAATAACCTGGCTCCTTTGTGGCAGGCCAATTTTGGTCAGCAGGAAAACAACCACTCCCGGCCCACCATTCTCGACGGTTTCTATGGCCCCGAGCACCGCCACATTTCCGTTATTGTCGAGCAGGTACGGCAGGACGCCGCGCATCCAAATGTATTTCAGGTGCAGGGCCGGACGCGCTATAAAAAGAACATCACCCCCTTCGATGGCACCATTACGGTGGACGCCGTGAAACCGCTGAAGGTTTATTTAGACCTTGACTCCGTCGAAGAGGCTCATGCCCACGCCTACACCGCTACTGCACACTTCGTGCTGCGCGAAAATCCGGCCGCCGATGGTGCCGGCACTTACCGGGGTACTGCCGCAATGGATTTTTACCAGTTGGGGTCGGGCAAGCTAGACCTCGTTCAGACCTTACCCGATAACAGCTTGCCCACCGGCGGCGGCGGCCTGCTGTTCCGGGGGCAATGGCAGAGCCTGCGCTCGGGACTCCGGAAGGACGTTGCCTTCGCAACCTACGCCCAGGCCGTGGTGCCCGATGCGATGTCCGATTTGTACATCGGCGACCGGGGCGACTCCCTTAATCCCAAATACGCCCGCCTGGACTGGAGTGAAGCCTGGGAAAATGACGAGTGGTGGGCCAAACCCGCGAAACCCGCACTCAGCCTTTGAGATGCAGTTTGCGCAAGCAGAGCGAGTACCCGAAAGTTTTCGAGGTACTCGTTCTGCTTGCCATCACATCGGCCTCAACCTGAATGAAAACCCTCTTCCGGACACTCGCACTGGCTGTGGCCGGTACCGCCTGCCAGCACCAGGACCCGCCCACGCAAGCCGCCGCCCAACCCGTAGCCCAGGCACTGGTTAGCGCGGTTTCCACCACTCCCGATGGGAAGCTCACTCCTGCAATCCGGGAGCTGCTGCAACGCTGCGACTTTTCGCCGCTGTTGCAAACGGTGGGCAACGGAACGGCTCGGCACTATTCCCATGTCCAAAACGGATTCTTCGGCTCCAGTCACTACCGCATTGAGATGGTGCTGACCGAGGTCCGCCGCGACTCCGTCCACCCCACTGTGTATTACCTGCGTGGAAAAGACCGGTACCAAGGCGTCATCACCCCATTCGCCGGCACCGTCACCCTAACGCACCTGTTCAGCCAGCCACGCTATTCTGCCCGGCAAATAGCCGAGGCGAAAGCAGAATTCGGCGAAGAGCTACGCAACGAAGCCGATATGTACAGCGTCCTCGGTGACTTTGAACTGCGGGAGGATAAAACCCGGCGCGGTAGCGGCACCTTCCGGGGCCGGCTGGCCATTGATTGGTCGTTGGAAAAGGACGGCTCGGTGGAACTGTCAATGCGCAACGGACAGGCTGCGTCACAAGGCGGCGAAATCAAGTACGAAGGCCGGTGGACCAGTGCCGCAACCCACCGCACGCGCCCCGTGGTTTGGGTCGAAGACCTGTTGTCGTATGTCGAGGCGCAGCACGTGCTCGATGAATTTAATATTGGGGACCGGGAGGTAGTTATTAACCCAAGATATGCTCATCTGGGCTGGAATACCTATTGGGAAAACGACGAATGGTGGGCTGACTCGGCAGGCGAAGCACCGCTACCGTCGGGGTTGAATTCAGCCGCGATGTCAGTCCGCACCACACTAAAATAATCCGTACGTTCGTTGATAAATAGTAAGCGGCATCTAGCAATATAGCCGGATGCCGACACGCTACTTTATTCCGGTTGTATGCGGTATTTTCTGTTTCTCACGGTGCCTGCGCTATTGTTTGGCGCGGCCCAACCCCAATATTTGCTCACCCGTCCTGCTACGCCCTCTAGCTTGGCCGTGCCGCTGGCCGCGCCCGGGGCCGTGCTCTCCAACGCCGCCCGCCAGGCATTTCTGGCCCGCACCAACCTGGGCAAGCTCTGGCAGCACCACGCCCAAAGCGGCACCGAAGACGTACTCAACGGCTGTTTCGGCTACGATGGACGCCGCCTCGAATTCGTGTTTACCACGGTGCAGGCCGATGCCAAAAGCCCCGGCCGCTACCTCGTAGCCGGCAAGTTTCGCTGCTACGGCGACGTGACGCCATTTCGCGGCAGCATTGAGCTCCAGCAAGTGCAGCGCCTGACCACCGACTTGGCCGCGCCTACCGAAATCACCGAAGCCAAAGCACCCACCTACTGCGCTACGGGCAGCTTTGCCTTGCAAGCTACCAGCCAGCGGGGGCTGGGTGGGCAGTTCAATGGTCGCCTGGCCCTGGATTTTACCCTCACACCAAGCAACCAGGCGCGGCTGGCCCCTTACACCACCAATCCCGCTACCCGCAACGGCGGCCTGTTGTTCGACGGTCAGTGGCGCGAGAATGCCACTACCGAAACCACCGTGCCCGCTATCTGGAAACAAGGAATCGCCGTGACACAGCAAGTGCTTTCACGCTTCCAAATTGGCGAGCGCGACGTGTTCATCAACCCTCAATATGCCCGCGTGGGCTGGGATAATTTCTGGAAAAACGAAGAATGGTGGGCAGAGAAGCCAGTAGCTCGACGCTAAAGTGGTGGGCAGAAAATTATTAGCTAAGTGAATTAGTATCTTCGCACTTGCGTTGCTAACTTCACCAGCCGAATTCGCGTTGAAACCAACGCCATTCCCGGCCGCTGTCCCTCCCCATGATTAACACAAACCTTAAGTTTTGCCGGCGCGAGCTCGCCCTCACACAGGCCCAGATGGCCGACAAGCTCGGCATCAAACGCTCCTTGGTGGGCGCCTACGAAGAAGGCCGCGCTGAGCCCCGCCTCGCTACCTTGGTCAATATGGCCCGTCTGTTCGGTATCACCCTCGACCAGCTCGTAACCACTGACTTTAGCAAGAAAAAGAACGCCAAAATCATCGGCACGGCCCCGGCCCCCGATGCTGTAGGTGCCGAAACCGACGACCAGCCTGAGCCGCCCACGCCCGCCGGTGGCAAGCTCCGCGTGCTGGCCTTCACCGTAGACCAGGACCAGAACGAGAACATCGAGCTGGTGCCCCAGAAAGCCGCCGCCGGCTACCTCAATGGCTACGCCGACCGCGAGTACCTGGAGGTATTGCCCAAGTTCCGGTTGCCCATGCTCTCGCAGACCGGCACTTACCGGGCTTTTGAAATTGCTGGCGATTCTATGCTGCCTATTGCCAGCGGCACTGTCATCGTGGGCCGCTACGTAGAAGACTGGTCCAGTATTAAGGACGGTACGCCGTGCATTGTGGTGAGCAACCGCGACGGTATTGTGTTCAAGCGCGTATACAACAAGCTGCGTTCCGGCGCCATGTTCGTGCTGCACTCCGACAACCCGCATTTCTCATCCTATGATGTGAATGCCGATGACGTGCTCGAAATCTGGGAAGCCAAGAGCTACATCAGCAGCACTTTCCCCATCGCCGAGCTATCGCTGGAGCGCGTAGCCAGCCTTGTTCTCGACCTGCAGCAGCAGGTGGCGTTGCTGAAAAAAGCATAAGCAGCAATAAGAAAAACGCCATACCGGGCACAGGTGAAGTATCGCCTGTGCCCGGTATGGCGTTTTGGCTTTGCCAACTTCCGGGCTGACTGTCGCGTATGGGAGGCACTCCCATTCTGTAGACTTCACCTTATGCTCAAATACATTTCCGCCGCCGACCGCCATCATGCTGCTCCTGCTGCCTGGCTCAGCAGCTATTTCCTGTTTTCGTTCGCCGATTATTTCGACCGCGACAACCTGCATTTCGGGCCGTTGCGGGTGTTCAACGACGATAGTGTGGCTGCCCAGTCGGGCTTTCCGCAGCATCCGCATTCTGAGATGGAAATCGTGACGCTGGTGCTCGATGGCGAAATCACGCACCAGGATACAATGGGCAACAAAACGACCATCAAGGCCGGTGAAGTGCAGCGCATGACCGCTGGTACCGGCCTGGCCCATTCCGAATTCAACCGCCAGGACAAGCCCCTGCACCTCTACCAGCTCTGGTTTATTCCCGGCCAAAAGGGCCTGGCGCCCAGTTACGAGCAAAAAGACATCGGCTTCATAAGTGGCAGCAAAAACGAGCTGGTGCCCCTTGTAACGGGGCAGAAAGTGCTGGAAGACGTGGTGTATATGAATTCGAACAGCACCGTATACTGGTCAAACCTGAGCGAAGGCAAAGAAATAGAGTTCAAGACATTTCCCATTCGCCTCACTTTCATCTACGTAAAAGAGGGCGTCATTTTCGTAAATGGCACTGAATTGGGCCCCAACGACCAGGCACGGATGACCGATGACGATGTAGTACAGATTCGGGCCGCCAAGGATGCGCAATTCATCCTGATTGACTTGCCATCGTCGGAATCTAACTACTAACGCAGCCTGCCGTCCTGAACATCAGGCTACGTCAAACACATTAACACCAAAAAAGGCCGGACATTATCCGGCCTTTTTGGCGTTGGAAAACAGTTTGCAGAATCTGCAGCTTAAAAGTTGTAGGTGATGCCAGCCGAAAAGCCCGTCGACTTTCCAATGTTGCGCCCAGCTACATAGGTGCTGGCCCCTAGCGTCAGGCCGAAGCCATCGGTGATGGGCCGGTAAGCACTGGCGCCCACCCGAATGTAGTTGACGCGTGTTGAAGGGAAGAAGCCGGTGAAGCCCTGCTCCGAAATGTCGGTGCCGCCGTTTGATTCCTGAAACGAAGCGAAGCCTTCGATGTAGTTTTTGGGGCCGGCATAGCCAATTTTGGCTTCGCCAATCAGCGCATTGGGCACTTCGCCGGTGCGTAAGCTGTAGCCCACCTGCCCGGTAGCAAATACGCCGGAACTGGTTTTGAGGTGCGCTACCCCCAGGGCCGAGTATTTAGTGGCCCGGTTGCCGATGGCAATAATGTAGCCATACCCGGTGTTGGTCTGGTAGTTACTTACGGGGGTGCTCACGCTCACTACCCCGAGTAAATCGAGGATGCTGCTTCCGATTTCGCGCGAGAAAGACTTGAATTTGAGCAGCGCCGTGAGGTCTTGCAGGCCCTGACGGGAGTTGGTGAAGCCCTCCGTCGGCCGCTGCACGTTCAGGTCGTTGATGGCAAGGTCGGCGGCCTTGCCTTTTGACTGGATGTAGGGGAGGCTGACCACGGCATCAATCTTGTCGGTGAAGCCATAGGTCGCGTACAGGTTGAGGGAGTTGACCTGTACTTCCTGGAAAACCGGAATGCCTTCTGCTTTTACGGGGGCGAGGTAGGCTGTTTTGTAACGCTCGGCAGTGGCCGAAACTACCACGGAGCCATGGCCCTTGCCGGCCATAAAGCCACTGACAAGCCCCTGGGCATGAGCAGTGGTACCTGCGCCAACAAGCAGAAACGAAGCGAGTAGAGAGGAGAGTTTTTGCATAATGGCAAGAAACCAACGAACCGGGAATAAATAAGCACAAAGGTTAATCTTCGGGCCAACTTGGTTTGCGCGCGAAGACAAGCAGGACGCAATTTACGGTTGTGTTTGGACTTATGGATTTATCTTCGCACAATCCGAACCCTTTTTAAAATCGTTTATAGTCAGTGCTTTGGGCCAAATCAGTTCTTTAAGCCGATAAAATCAAGTATTTACGCGATGAAAAAAAATCTTCTACCCAAAGCCAGCGCGCTGGCCCTGAGCCTGCTGTTGTTGGGCGGATGTGCAAAAAATAAAGATATTGAGCCATCCATCACCAACATCGCGGTGACAAATTCCGATTTCCAATTGTTAGAAGATGCTGCTATTCGGGGCGGGGTGGCTATTACACTGGGCAACAAGAATCCGAATGCTGCGGATGGTAACTATACCGTGTTTGCGCCTACTAATGCTGCCTTCAATCGTTTGGGTATCAAAGAAGCAGTCGATTTTACGGCGCTCCAGGGCGATTTCCTGACCAACACCTTGCTTTACCACGTGTACAGCGGTACTCTGGCAGGCGATGCACTCGCTACGAATAGCACGTCGCCGTCGGCGTTGGGGCCTACGCGCCGCATTATTCAGCGGGCTGATGGCAGCCGCTACGTAAACGGCTCGAAGATTCTGGGTACCGACGTGAAGGCCGCTAATGGTCTGATTCACCCCATTGACAAAGTTCTGATTGCCACTGGTGGCAACGTGGTTGAATCGGCGCAGGCATTGGCTGGTGCGAAGGTATTCGCGAACCCGGAGCTAACCTTGCTGGTGGCTGCGGTGGTGAAATGCAATCTGGCCGGACTGCTCTCGCAGCCCGGCCCGTACACTGTGTTTGCGCCCTCCGACCAGGCCTTTATTACTGCGGGCTACCCCAGTGTAACATTCATCAATAACCTTTCGCCAGCGGACGTTGCCAAACTAACAAACGTACTGGCCAACCACGTTTTAGCAGGCACAAACGCTAACAAGTTCACGCCAGAATTGCCGGATGGTACTTCCGTAGCAACCTTCGGTGGTGGTAGCCTGCAACTTGGTGCTTTTACCAATGGGATACTGACGGTGAAATCCCGGAACATTACAACGCCGGCTACTATGGTGATTCCCGATGTGCAGTGCACCAATGGCGTGGTGCACGTCATCGACAAAGTGCTGCTACCCTAATGCTATGAGGCCAATGGTGGCAGCAGCAATGTCTCTTTAAGTTAAGCGTGCGAGTGGTATTAAGGTACTGGAACAGGTCCCGACCTGCCATTGTCAAAACTGTTTGTCGGCTGGCGGGCCTGGGCTTGCTGGCGGGCGTGATGCTGCCCAACCAAGTACACGCGCAAACGCCCACGCCGGCGCGGGACTCGTCAGCTGTTGCGGTTAAGGCTGCCAGTGCAGCTGCGGTTTCGCCCGTGGTTGGCGTGTGGAAGGGGCCATTGCCCATTCCGGGGGGCAGCCTACCCATTCAGTTGGAAGTGGGGCAGGTGGGGCCCAACAAACTGGTTTCGACCCTGGACCTGCCCGCCAAGCGGCTCAACCGTATCCCAATATCACTAACCTTTCGGGGCGATACATTGGTGTTTTATGCGCCAAAGGCTGATAGCCGCTTTGTTTGCTTGCTGAGTGCTGACGGACAGGAATTGGTTGGCCAATGGACCCAGCCAGGGCTGCGGGTACCCGTCACACTACGACGCAACGTGCCCGCAGGGGCTGTTGTGAGCGGGCCGACGGTGGTAGTGAAAGCTACCACCTATCACACTGAGCCCGTGACCCTGGCTAGCCAGCCCGGCAGCGTGAAGCTAGCCGGCACGCTCAGCATCCCCGATGGCGCGGGACCGTTTCCGGCGGTGGTGCTGCTGTCGGACATGGGGGCGCAGGACCGGGATACCCGGCAGGGCAGCTACCATTTGTTTGCCGATATGGCATCGTTTCTGGCGCGGCAGGGCATTGCCGTGCTGCGCCTCGACGACCGTGGCGTGGGAGAATCGACGGGCTCGGTGCCGCTGACCACCACCGCCGACCTGGTGCGCGATGCCCAGGCGGCGCTTACATACCTGCGGTTGCGGCCCAGCCTCGACCCGGCCCGCACTGGCTTCATCGGGCATGGCGAGGGTGGAAATGTCGCTTTGCTAGCAGCGGCGCAGCCTTTGCCGCCGGCATTTGTGGCTACCCTGGCGGCCTCCGGACTAGTAGGGCTGGAGCTGCTGGCTAACCAGGCCGAACCCATCACCAGCCCCGCCGATACCGCCCGCGTTGGCACGGCCCGCCGCGCCGCCTGGGCCGAAGTGCTGCGCAAGGCTGAACAACTTCGTAACAGCGGTTCCAACGCGGCGCAGGTAGAAACCTATGTGGCCCAGCAACGGCTGAAAATTAAGTCTGCGGAGCGTAAGGAACTGGAAGCCATGCTCAAATTCCGGCGTTCCATGTTTGAAATCATCCGGCAGACGCCGAACGATGACCAGGCCCAGGCCATCGTGGTAAATATGCTGCACCAGCGCTACCCCAGTATGGACCCAGGAGCTGCCCGTGCCCGCGCCGTGCAGCTCACCACCCCGTGGTACCGCTACTACCTCAAATTCGACCCGCAGCCCGGGCTGGCCGATGTGCAGTGCCCGGTATTATTACTTAATGGCACGAGCGATGCCGAGGTGAATGCGGCTGCCAACCTAGCCGCGCTCGAAAAGGGCCTCCGGGCCAACAAGCGCGTAACAGTGCGCCGCCTGCCCGCCATAAACCACTGGTTTCAAACCCCTGCTTCGGAGCAAATAGCCGCCACCGATGGTACGGTTGACCCCGTGGTATATCCTGTGATGCTGGATGTTGTTCGGGATTGGGTATTGCAGCAAGCCGGCAAATGAGCTGAGACAAAAGTACTTCTATCAAAAAAACGTTATGCTGCGCCTATGTGCAGCATGACGGTCTGGATTGTTGACTGGTTGCCTGCCGGTGACTTGCTTACATCGTGTATTTCCGTCCCTTGTTCTGCTCTTTCAAGTACGCCATCAATGGCTGGAAATAATCAATCATGGCGCGGGCCGAAAGGTCCTCGCCGGTTTTTTCCTTTAGCACAACGCGCCAGTCGCGGCTGGAGCCGGGACGCATGATATCGCGTAGGAAATCGCCCACCTCCCGGTTGCCGTAGTAGTTGGTGGCGTGTGGGTCCTGGTGCAGAATGTTTTTGGCAATGTGGTCGTGCAGCTGAAACAGGATGACGTAGCTCAGCGCATAGTCATAATACTGCGCAGGGTCGTCGTTGATATGGGTTTTGGTGGCGGGGTCGAGGAAGTTTTCGCCGCGCGGGGTGGGCGGCACCATGCCCTGGTACTCTTTACACAGTGCCCACCACCTGGCATTTAGCTGGTCGGCCGAGAGGTTTTCGGCGTAGAAGCTGTTTTCCCATTCGCTCATCACCCCCGAGGCAAACGGGATGAAAGTCACATAGCTCAACGCTTCCTGGAGCAGCTGCTGAATCTGGTCGGTTTTGGTGTTGGCCGGAATCAGGCCCAGGCCGGCCAAGAAGGGTTTCTGCTTGGCGGCCAGGCCCATCATCGTGCCGATGGCTTCGTGGTAGGCGCGGTTGGCTCCCTGGCGGAGCAGGGGTGGTACGTCGGGGTTGGAGTAGGATTGGTAGTAGAAAATGTGGCCCAGTTCGTGATGAGCAGTTTCGTACCACTCGGTGTTGGCTTCCACGCTCATCAGGCTGCGCAGGTCCTGGTTCAGGTCCATGTGCCAGGCCGAGGCATGGTTATTTTTCTTATAAGCAGCGCCTTTGGGCAAAGGGTAAAGGCTGCTTTTTTCGTAAAACGAGGCTGGCAGGGCCGGAAAGCCCAGGCTTTGGTAGAACCGTTCGCCCTGCTTCACCTGCCATTCTGCACCTTTTTTGGCCAGCACAGCGTCGAGATTCAGGCCTTTCACTTCTACCAGCGAGCCCCAGTCCTGGCCCCAGCGATTGGGCAGCCAGTGAGCGGGCAGGAAGTCGGGTACCTGCTTCACCTTATACTTTTTGGCTAGCTCGTAGCGGGCATAGGTGTGCAGCTCACGGTAGAGTGGGCGTAGCTCAGTGTTGATTTTACGCACGAGGGCCATCATTTCCTCACGCGTCATGCCGTAGTCGCTGGCCTGATACGTAAAATAATCGGGGTAGCCGAGGGCCTGCACGGTCTGGTTGCGCAGGTCGCGCAGGTTCAGCAGTCCGTCTTTAAGGGTAGGGCCGATTGCCTTGCTGGTTTCCCACACCTGCTGACGCTTGACGGGATTGGTTTCCTTACGCAGCAGCTCGTCAAGGTCGTTGGTGGTGACGGACTTGCCAGCGTATTTGTAGTCGAAGCCGTAGAGCTTTTCGGTTTGGGCGGCTTCGGCGCTGATGCGCTTTTTCACCACATCAGCTACCGTTTGCGGGTTGTTGGCGGCGTTGTAGAGGGCCGTTTCCAGCTGTTTGGCCTGGATGGGCGTGAGGACATCTTTGTGCTTGAGCAATTCCCGCAGCTGCTCAATGTTGGCCGTGCTGCCCGTGAAGGCGGCCATGCGTTGGTTGGCGCGGGTGGTGGCGCCCGCATTGCTGGTGTCGCCGGGTACGATGTGCGTGTTGGAGCGCCACTCAGCCTCACTCGAAGCGGTGTAGAGGCGCACATACTCGGCATTGTAACCCCTTAGGAAGTCCTCGGCTACGGCCCGGTAATCGGGCAGGGCCGGGGCAGTGGGCGGCGCAGGTGGTGCCACGGGCGTGGTGGCTACGGGCGCTTTGGCAGTGGGTGCGCAGGCCGCCAGCGTGGCCGCGGCCAGAAAGGGAAGCAGGTGCTTTTTCATCCGGCAAAGAAATACATTGTGCGCCCGCCTGTCATCTAGCGCTACGCTTAGGATGCCAGATGAAAACGTTTCTACGCTGCCTGGGCCTGGGCCAGATGGCAGTCCTTATACTTCTTGCCGCTGCCACAGGGGCATGGGTCGTTGCGACCAAACTTGCGGCGGCTGCGCAGGGTTTTCAGCCACTCGCGCGGGTCCACGGCAAAGCGCAGAAAGCGCTTTTTGGGGTTTTGGCGGAAGGCGCGGCTCAGCAGCTCGTACAGTTCCGGATGGTTCTCCTGCAGCTTTTCCGGCTTTTCAAAAAAGTATTCGGTGACGACGGCGAAGAACTCGGCCTCGTTGGTGGCGGCGTAGGGGTTGATTTCGGACTTGCCCGCCTGAATAGCCGCAATTTCGCGCTGCATCACCACCGTCCAGGGTTGAATCAGCTCGGGTGGCAGGGCGGCTTTGGGCAGGCCATCAATCACGCCATCGGCTTCGTCCAGCATGTGCGCAAATTCGTGAATGCCCACGTTCTGGCGGTCCATGCCGTCGCGGAAACCTTGCTCGAGCGAGGCTTTGGACAGGCGCATATAGTGCTGGTTCTGGAAGCCCTGCACCGAGCCGAGTAGGGTGCCTTGCAGCGGTTTTACTTCTTTGCCGGGGTCGTTTTCCAGCTGCCAGGCATCGGGCAGAATGAGTACTTCGCCGAGGTTGCTGTATTCCCAGGTGGGAAAGCCAAACACCGGAATCAGGGCTGACGCTGCTACCAGTAAGCGCGTGGTGTCGTCCACTTCGGTTTGCACGCCGGTGATGCGCGTGCTGGCCAGAAATACCTGCACCTGCTTCTCGAAACGGACTTTTTCTTTCTTGGTTAACGACAGGTAGAAAGCCACGCGTTCGGCCAGAATCTGCCGCCAGGCGGCGGGAAACGCTTCGGCCAGCGCGGCGGTGCGGCGACGCGAGTCGGCGGTGGCGTATTGGTAAAACGCGTACAGAATGGCCACCAATACGGCCAGGGAAATGATATAGGGCATGGGCTGGTTAAACGGCCCGCCGCGGTCTGGGTTGGCTTATTTACTAGCAGTGGCCACCCGGGTTGCCGCATCGGGATTGCGGCTTAGGCGGTAGGCCAAGTCTAGTCGCGTGGTGATGTCCGAGCCGAATAAAAAGCCGGAAAAAGAATTGTCATTGCCGCGCACATACATCTGCCCATCAAGGTCCAGGGTGAAGCGCTTGTAGCGCCAGCCTAGGCCCAGGTTGGGAAATAGCGCGGTCGATGCATACGCCAGCTCCTGGTCGGTGGGCCTGGCTGGCGGGCCGGCGGTGGTGGTCACGGTGGAACCGAGCACCCGGTTTAGTTCGAAGCCTAATCCCAGCAGCAACTGTTGCTCGTGGGGTAGCTGCACGAAGTACCGCAAGCCCAGCCGTGCCGTGGCCAGGGTCGACTGATACTTATAATAGCTATACACCTCATCGAAGTTGCCGTTAGGCAGCGACACGTAATTAGCCAATAGGCTGCTCCGGCTGCTAAAGCTGCTCAGGCTTAACTCGCCGTAAATAGCCACCGAACGGCTGGGTAAAAACAGGTCGGCGTAGAGCCCGGCAAACGGGCGCACCTTACAGTCGGAGCATGCCTCGTTTGAGGAATTTCTGGGCGTCAGGTAGTTGTAGCGCGCTCCCGCCAGCACCCCGCCTTGAAACGCGACCCAGCGGCGGGGTGCCGCCGTCGCCAGCCAGCTGCGGCCGGGCCGGTGGTTGGGAGTACAGGCAGTATTATAGGCCTGTGTTACGGCTACCAGGCTTGGAGCTGTAAATGTGGCTTGCAGCACTGCAGCGCGAGCTTCCGGGCAATTGGCAAAGGCCTGCAACAGCTGCCCGCGAAAGTTATTGCCATCGGTCTTCTGCCAGTAGCCGTTGGCATTTTCGCGCAGGTACTGGTGTTCGCACAAATCCAAAGGTGCTTGGCCGGGAAGCAGCAGCGGGTAGTGAATACTACCTGGCTGGACCACGCGCAGGAGTGTGGCCGGGCCATCCAGCAGCACTTCGGCCAGCAGTGAATCGATTTGCACGTCGGTGGCATAGCCGCGCCGAAGGTCACGCTGCCGGGTTTCAGCCGCGTGGTCGATTGGTAACGCCTGATAGCGAAAATACCGGCCGTTGGTGAAGCACACAACTCGTAACTGGCGGGGCTGAAGCAATTGACTCGGGCCGTTGGGTTCGGCTCGAAACCGAATGAGAGCCGGTGGCTCTACCCAAAACCCGTTTTCGATTTCACCCCGGAGCGTATCGCCGTTGCTGCGCACCAGTAAGCCCGGCTCGTAGGCCTGGGCCCGCGTTTGGAAGGTGTAAAACAGCGAAGCCGTAAGCAGAAGTAGTAATCGTTGCAGCATAAGGGTAGATTATGATGCAGCTAAAGCAATGGCAAATGCACCAGCAGCTTCTCCTGCAGCAGCGCAATCAACTTACTGTCTCCAAATGGGTATTTATCAGGAATGCGCAGCACCACGAGGGTTTTGCCGCGCAACTCTTCGGCAAACTTTTCCCGCAGGCGGTTGGCGTGGCGGCGCTCCATCACGAAGACCGTTTCGGCCCAGCCCAGGTGGCCGGCTGTGACGCGCACCCTGGCCCCCGGCTCGGTGCCGGCCGAGCGGGCCTCGTAGTGCGGGTGGTCGTCGAACAGCCGCTCGGCGGTGAGGCTGCGCCATTTATTTTGGCTGCAAATGAAGAGGAGGCGAATGGGATGGTTGGTTTTGCGTATGGATAAGTGCTTTCAACTACCAATGTAGCCACTGAACCCGTTCCCGATGCAGCCCGCCACCACCCCTGCTATTCCCGTTGAAGTCCGGATTCGTCCGGCCCAGCCTACCGATTTGCCTTTTATCCTGGCCCTGGTGCCGCGCCTCAACGCATTTGGCCCGCCGGCCTGGCGCGACCCGGCGCACATGACGCAATTCGACCGCGACGTGCTGACGCGCGCCGTGCTGGAGCCCACGCCCGACCACCATGTTTTCATCGCCGAAACTACCCAGCCAGCGGGGCTACTCCACCTCAGCAGCAGTACCGACTACTACCAGCAGACCCACGCCCACATCGCCGACTTAATTGTGGACGCTGCTGCCGAGGGCCAGGGTGTGGGCCGCGCCCTGCTGGCCTACGCCGAAACCTGGGCGCGGGACCATGGCTTTGCCACGCTCGCCCTGAGCGTATTCGCCCAAAACACCCACGCCCGTAGCGTTTACCAAAAAGCCGGTTTTGGCGAGGACATGATTACGTGCATCAAGTCACTGCACCCCCACGCCAGCCGTGAGGTGGAGTAGGAGGGCAGTGGTCTAATGTCATCAATGGCCGCTACCGAATCAGCGCCACTTTTACTTTTTTACCTTTCACTTTGGCGCCCTGCATGCGGGCCAGCACTTCCTCGGCCTGGGCCTCAGGTACGGCTACGAAGCTGTGGTGGTCGAAGACTTCGATGCGGCCCACGGCGTCGCGCTCTAGGCCGCCCACGCTCACGAAGGCCCCGGCCAAGTCGCCCCGGCTGATTTTCTCGCTTTTGCCGGCCGATACGTGGAGCGTGACGGTGCTCGGGCGTGGGGCTTTGGGTGCGGCAGCGGGCAGGGCTGGTGGGCGCAGACCGGTCCATTGCACGTTTTTGGCGGTGGGCCACTGCTGAATCTTCTGCTGCTCGTAGGGCGTGACGAGCAGGTGGGCGGTGCCGGTAGCGCCGGCGCGGGCCGTGCGGCCCGCGCGGTGCTGGAAAGTATCGGTTTCGTGGGGCGGGTCGAACTGCACCACGGTGTCGAGGTCGTTCACGTCGAGGCCTCGGGCAGCCACGTCAGTGGCCACCAGCACGGTGGCCGAACCGTTACGCAGCTTCATCATGCTCTTGTCGCGCTCGGGCTGCAGCATTTTGCCGTGCAGGGCTTCAGCGGCCAGGCCCCGGCCGCGCAGAAAGCGCGTGAGTTCCTCTACCCGGTCGCGGGTGTTGGCGAAAACGAGCGAACGGCCGGCCTCGGGCTGGCTGATAATATGGTAGAGGGCAGCGGGCTTCTGGTCGGCGGCGCTAAGCACGTGGCCGCGCAGCACCAAGCTTTCGGGCAGGGTGGTGGCGTTGGAGCCGCCCACGTTCATCACGCGGGGCCGCGTCAGGTACTCACGCACCAGGCTCAGTACTTTATCCGGCATAGTGGCCGAGAACAGCAGCGTTTGCCGGCGTTGTGGCAGGCGGCTAATTATCGTCGCCATTTCCTCCTGAAAACCCAGTTCCAGCAGCTTGTCGGCCTCATCCAGCACCAGCACTTTCAAGCGGTTGGGCACAATGGTGCGGCGCTCCAAATGGTCGAGCATACGGCCGGGCGTGGCCACCACCACGTGGGGCATCTGCTGCAGGCCTTTCACCTCGTCGCGCATGGCGTGGCCGCCATAATAGCCAGCCACCCGCAGGTTGGGAATGTGCTTGCCGAGTCGTTGCAGGGCATCGCGCACCTGCAGCACCAGCTCGCGGGCCGGCACCAGCACCAGCGCCTGCATAGTAGCCGAGGTGGGGTCAACCTGCTGCAGCACAGCCAGGCCGTAGGCGGCGGTTTTGCCCGAGCCGGTGGGGGCCTGCCCGGCCACGTCCTGTCCCTCAAGGGCGGGGGCCAGTACCAGCTGCTGTACAGCGGTGGGCTGGGTGAAATTTAGTTCGGCCACGCCCGCCAGCAGGGCAGGGGAGAGGGCGAAATCGGCGAATTGGAGGTCAGGCTTGGGCGCGGGCGCAGCGCCAGCGGCGGAGGTATCAGGAGTTTGCACGACACAAAGGTAGACGTTGCGCCTGAGCTAGCGTTCCTCCTCCACGTTCACCAGTCGGTAGCGCACGGCTGTTTTCTTGGGTCGAATGTCCAGGCCAATCCGGTGGGCATACGCCTTCGTAAACGCCGCTCCGAAGTAGAATATCATGGCGCAGTAGAACACGAACAGCAGCACCAGCACCAAGCTGGACGCCGGCCCGTATACCGGTCCCAAATCGCGGGCCACCAGCAAGTGCCCCAGCACCACTTCGCCTAGGCTGATAAGCAACGCCGTGAGCGCCGCGCCCCGCGTCACAGCGCGCCAGGGCACTTTGGCCAGACTCAGGGTGCGGAAGGTGATGCCAAACCAGGCCGCCAGAATCAGCCAAGCGATGACGGCATTCAGCCCGCGAATGATGAAGTAGGTGAAGGTCGCGTCGAAGTCGTGAATGCTTTCGGCAAAGAGGCCCAGGGCCGAATCGGTACCAAAGGCCAGCAGCGACAGCACCGCCGTGGCCAGCAGAATGCCCGCCGAGCGGGCCCGCTCCCGCAGGGCCTGTGAAAATTGCCCGGTGCCGCGCTTCGGCCGGATTTGCCACAGTTGATTGAGCGAGTGCTGAATAACCGTGAACAGCGTGGTGGCTACAAACACCAGAAATGCGAAGCCCGCCACCGTCACCAGCCGGCTGCGCATGGGGTCAGCCACGTTCATCACAATCTGGGCCACCAGCCCGGCTGCCGAAGCGCCCACCAGGTTGCTGATTTTTCCCAATAGCAGCTGCCGCACCATCGACGTGGAATAGAGCGAGCTCAGCAGCTGAATAAGAATAATGAGGATGGGCGGCAGCGCAAACGACGTGAAGAATGCCGTGGCCGCGCCCAGCCGCAACGGGTCGTTCTGGCCCAGCTCGCGGGCAGCACGGTGCAGCAAAATGGGCAGCTCGCGCCACCACGGACCCGGCAGCTCGGCCGGCGAATCTAACTTTGTCATAACACCCAAGGGGCAACATTCTCGGGCTCATCCGTAAAGAAGAAGCCCCCCGACGAAGGTACGGGCTGCCGAATAGCCCGGTTCACTGCTCACATGCTTTATGTCGATTCCCGAAACTGAGCCGCTCCCGGTGGCTGCCCCGCCCCGCTCCTGGCTGCGCCGCCGCGTGCTCGACCCCTTTCTCGACCTGCTCAAAGCCGGCCTCTCACCTGAGCAGCTGGCCCTGACCATCGGTCTCGGGGTAGCGTTTGGGCTGGTGCCGCTTTTTGGCGTTACCACTGTAGTGAGTGTAACCACTGCCCTGCGGCTGCGCCTCAATGTGGCCGCCATGCAGCTGGCGGCCCACCTCATGAGCGCCTTTCAGCTGCTGCTGCTCATCCCGTTTCTGCGCGCCGGGGCCACCATCATGGGGCAGGGTGATAAGGTGAAGCACCTCACCGTAGAACGCATCCGCTATCTCATCGACCACGACGGCTGGGCAGCGGTGGGCAAGCTGCTTTGGCGCGCCGAGCTGGGTGCCCTGCTGCTATGGGTGCTGCTGGCCGTGCCGCTGGTCGCACTGCTGTACTTCATCCTGCGGGCGGTATTCCGGCGGGTGCTGGCCAAGCAGGACGCAGTTATCAATCAAGGGTAACAGATGCCCCAATTTCTCACTCCTTCATTAAGAAGGTATTTGGGATTTAGGCGGGGCATAGTTGATTGAGGCAGATGGTTGAGTGGGCAATCAGCAGCCACGCTTCATGGCTGGCGGGGGTAAATTCGTAGTCGACGGCCAAGCGCCACGAACTGGCTAGCCGCCCGCCGTGCGTTCGACCACCCAGCGCTCCACGGGCATAAAGCCGCGAATGCTCGGCGGGCGGCTAGCCAGTTCGTGGCGCAGGCCCAAGGCCTATAGGTGGGCGGCAACGCCACCGCGGTAGCCATTGTCGGGGAGCACCGTGGCCAGGCCCCATAGTTCCGTGCATGGGCAACAGCGGTCGCATACCTTGCCACTGCGAGTCAGCAAGCGATTGATAGCTGTCAACCATAAAGCGTCCGGGAGCCTAGAAACTCCCCGCACAACTTACGGGCTCGTTTTTATTTGCCCAGCCTACTTATCCCAAACACCCTCTAAGGTTCTTCGAACACCTACGTTCTTCCATCAGTCATTAAGCCAAAGCCATGTCCTCCGCACTGCCAGGGTCTTGGTATAAGTGCTAATCTAAGCCACATAAGCCCCATCAGTCGTTTGCCGCACCAAGCGCGTGTTTGAATTTTGGCAAAAAGGTATCCGGAAGGTCATGCCTGCTTCGACAAGCGGATGCTAGATGTGACCAAAACTAAAAATTCCAAACACGCGCTTAGCGTTGGGCCTGGGGGCTGAGCAAGGCTTCCAGGCGGCGCAGGCGCTCTTCCAGGTCGGCTGCGGCGGTAGCGGCACCGGCTGGCTGGGTAGCCGAGCGGTTGTCGATGCGTCGGACCTGTTCCCGAAGCCGGGCGTTTTCCTGTTGTAGCGCCAGCACTTGCCGGTAGAGGGCCTGGATGGCAATAAGATTGACCCCGTCGAAGTCGGCTTGGTTAATAGTCGAGTCGTTGCCGATGCGGCCCACGGCATCGCGGCCGAAGGCCTGGTAGAAGTCCTGGGCCATGGGGCCGTAGTGACGCATGGTGCCGGGGTCCTGGCCCCGGTAGTTCCACGAACCCAGCCGCAGGCGGTTGATGCGCTCCAGGAAACGGTTGCCGTCGGCCAGCACGACCCGCTCTTTTTTGGTGGAGTCGGAAATGACGGTCCAGGAGTTGCCGCCGGCTGCTATCTGCACGCCGATGTTGGCGTTGATGTTGGTGAACAGGCGGTAGCCGCCGACGTAGCGGGCTGCAAACTGGTTGCTGGCCGTGCTGGTGAAGGTGTTGGTCGAGCTGGCGTCGGCAGCCACGAAGGTGCCGGTGAATCCGTTGGAGCTGCTGCGTTGGCCCAGGGCCACGGAATAGTCGTTGAGGGCGTTGGTTCGGTAGCCCAAGGCCACGGCGCCTTGTCCTGCGGCCCGGCAGGTATAGCCCGCAGCCAGGCTGCAGAAGCCGCTAGCGGTGTTGGCGGCGCCCAGGGCCACGCTGCCAGTACCGCTGGCGGTGTTGTTGCTGCCCATGGCTGTGCTGGCCGTGCCGCTGGCGGTGGAGCCGTCGCCGCTGGCGAAGGTGGCGAAGGACGATGCCGTGACGTTGTTGCCAAAGGCCTGGGAGTAGAAGCCGACGT
Organism: Hymenobacter negativus; assembly: GCF_017571495.1. Taxonomy (GTDB): domain Bacteria; phylum Bacteroidota; class Bacteroidia; order Cytophagales; family Hymenobacteraceae; genus Hymenobacter; species Hymenobacter negativus. Next base: position 144,413 of record NZ_JAGETZ010000012.1, read on the forward strand.
TGGCATCGTCCCACTGGGCGCCGGAAACTTCCCCGGCGCGCAGGGCGGCTTTGTAAGGATGCCACATCAGCCGCAGCCCGGCCCCGCTGGCCGGGATGATGCCGTAGCCCAGGTTGCCGGTGGCGAGCAGGCCGGCGTCGGCGTTGTCGAGGCGCAGGCCGTAGGGGAAGCCAGCGGCAGGGCGACCGGCCGTGCTGGTGCTGCCGATGCGGACCAGGCCATCGGAACTGACGCGCAGGCCCACCGTGCCGGGGGTGGCAGCGGTGCCGCCCACCAACTGGTTGCCGTTCAGCACAATGTTTTGGGTGGCCACGTGGTTGCCCAGGTTGTCGCCGCTGGCGGCGGTGGGCAGCAGCGTCCAGGAGCTGCCGCCGTAGAGGTAGAGGCCAGCGGCGGCCCCGGCGGGGCTATCGGTCTGGTACACCAGCAGGCCGGGCACGGGGTTCTGGATGGCTTCGCGCTGCGTCTTGGTCAGGCGCGGCGGCAGGAAGCCCTGGGGCGTGGTGGCCGGGTTAGGAGCCGATACGTCGAGGACGGCGGAGCTGGCCGGGGTGGTGGTGCCGATACCGACGGATTGGGCCCGGAGGACGGCCGGTGTGGTCAGCAGCAGGGCGGTGGCGAGGAGTACGGGTGCTTTCATAACAGTAGGAAAAAGTGGCCCGCAAATATAAGATAGGCTAGCTAAGTACCTGAAGAGTAAAGCGCCAAGCCGCCGTAGGGGAAGCTGGGCACCGGCGTAGTTGCACTAGCTGGCGAAGTAGAACAGATGGGCAACGGGTTCACTTCACCCTCCGGCCCTCTCAAGGAGTGCATTCAACGGCTTCGTCCCGGTAGCCAAAAGCTGGGTGGTGGAACGCACTTTCGCCTGGCTGATAGGCTTCCGCCGCTTGGTCATCGACTACGAGTACATTCCGGCTAGTCATGTGACCTGGCTGATGCTGCCCAACACGACCCTCTGCCTGAATCGAATGCTCTAATTCTCAAACACCCTACTAAAGCATTGCGTCAGAATGCCAGCAGGGCTACTGCCTGCTCGTGAAGCAGCTTGCGGGAAAGGTCATGGTTGAGGCCGCCCTCGGCGTTCAGGTCCTGGTTGATGAAGGGCAGGCGCACGCGCTGGGGCAGTACGCTGGCGCCTAAGTACATCAGCACATCGGTGAGGTGGGCCATGGCCAGCAAACCGCCCTGCCCGCCGCTGCTCAGGCCCACCAGCGCTGCTTTTTTGCCCTGAATTCCACCCGGATAAGTCAGGCCATCAATAAACGCCTTAAGCACACCGGGGAAGGAAGCGTTGTATTCCGGTACCACAATCACCAGCTTCTCGCCCGCGTCCAGCATTGTGGCCAGGTTGTTAAACTCCGGGTGGTTGCCAACATTGTGGTAAAGAGCTGTTGCCGTGAAATTCTCGGGCAACTCGGCCAGGTCCAGAATCTGGCTGCTGGCGCCCAAGTCCGCGAGGATGGTCTGATAGTAGTTGGCAATGCGACGGGCGCGGGAGTGGGGCCGGTTGGTACCAGCAAGGATGGTTATCAAAACGAGGCGATGCTAAAGAAGAACGGCGTGAAGCTATGTTACTAACTCAACAGCTATACCTGAAGTTATGAACCCAGGGAAAGTTACCCGTTGGGGAAGTAACGCGCTCAATAGGCACAGTAAAAAGCGGCACTCTGGCCTTGGTTTTACCCTTGCATTCCTACGGATAGAAGTAAGCTCATCCGCATCTTGAGGGAAGAAACTGATGCGATGGAGTAGGAGATGAGAATTATTGAACTAATCCCAGAATGGGAACTAAAGAGGAGGTTTGCTATGAGATTTATCGCTATTGTCTATTACTTGAAATTTTGCAATATTATTTTGTGTCATTTGTATGCGTTTAACCTTGCAAAATAGTGACTAAGATAAATAAAGCGGTATTTTGCCAAGAATTTCTTAACCTCGTCCTTATTCCAAAAATTGGAATTTTAAAACTTTAGACTGGTAAAATCAATCGTTTGTGTTCTAAAACACTTGATTCATCGAAAACCGATTAACGTCGCTATTTTTTGCCCGTAAACTTGTCAAACAGTACGAGTTCAAAGCCTGTGCTGGCCGCCATAATCGTTTTCAATTTCCTCAATTCTCTTTCAATATGGCATTAACTGCTCACCCATTTCACCCCGTTACCCAGGAGTTGCTTCCCGGGTACCGGGACGCCTATCTCCGGGGCGACTTGTCGGGTAAGAACACCGAACTGGTGGACGCTTACCTAAAGGCCAATCCGGACAAGGGCGGCGAAGCGTTTCAGCGCTTCCACACCCTCAAAGCCAAAGGCCACGATGTCCGGCCCGTGGGCTGGCTTCAAAACCAATTTGACCTCATTCGCACCGAGCCGGCTCGTTTCCGTCGGCGGGCGGGCTCCATCGTGATGGTGGCCGCTTTGCTGAGCGGTGCCGCTTTCGCCAGCAACAACCTGCACAGCACGGCTAGTGCCACCCTGCCTTCGGGCATGGTAGTAGCCGCTGTCGGTGAGGACCTGACGAAAGTAGCCGATGCGCCCGAGGCAACCGTTGCCGTTACCAAGATGACGACCGTAACCGGCCGCATTCTGGATGAGAATGGCAACCCGCTGATTGGCGCTACGGTGCTTGATAAAGCACGCGGCCGTGGCGTAAGCACCGATGCGCAGGGAAATTATTCCCTGACGGTGCCGGCCAACCAGACCTCGAAGCTGCAAGTAGGCTACGGCGGTTACAGCGAAGAAGACCTGCAAGTGCAGGTGAAAGGCTACAGCGTGCAAAACGTGACGCTGGTGCCCCAAGTAAAGGCCAAGAAACACCATTGGTGGCAGTTCTAGGCACCTGATTTTCTTTCGGGACACTCTGTTTTGGCGGCAGCATGCTCTGAAGAAGGATACGGGGGCCGGAGCGGGCTTTGCCCATTCCCACCTGCATTGATTAGGACGCTTCACTAACCTCTGATTCGCTTCGGCACCTGGCCGGCAATTTGCGAAAAGAGCCCTTGCTGAAGCCCTTGTATTGCCGAGTGTTTTCCCGAGAAAAACTGCTTCCTCTTGTCTGACCGTATATTTGGCTGGCCGGGTGGGGGGAAGCAGAACTGCCGGGCTGCCATAGCCGGACCGAGAAGGCACCGCCGGAATATCATTGCTACTGACTCTTTATGAATTTACCATTTTTTAATCGACTGCCTTTAAAAAAGATTACCGTTGCAACCGACGATGAAATGGCAAAGCGCTCCAAAGAAGTAATCGAAGGCTTATTGCATGACTTGCCCGACCTGCTCATGGCTTGCGTGGTAAACACGCAGTCGGGGCGCGTGGTGGCTTCTTATACAGTTAGTGCTGCTTATAACCCCAATCAAATTAGCCTGCGCAACGCCAAGCTGCTGCGCGTTATGGACGAAGCCCTGGCAGCAAAAGCCTGGGCCGGCGGTCCGCTTACCGATATATCCGTGATTTTAGAAGACCAGCTGCACCACCTGCGCCCCATGAACGACGGCAAATGGTATTGCTTCCTGGCCGTACACACGGCCGATGCCAACCTGGGCATCGCCAAAGAAATAATGCGTCGACACACAAGCTGAGCAATCCTGCTCATAGCCGTTTAAATTTTTTTCTTAATTCCAATCCTTATTCCCACAAACCATTTTATGGCAACCTCTCCTAAACAAGTTGTTAAAGACATCCTGACCGAACTGCCCACTCTGTTGGCCGTAGCCGTGGTAGAAACTGAAACCGGCATGCCGCTGGCCTCGCACACCAACATCGCCGACTTCGACATCGAAACGGCCGCTGCTTACAACACCGAAGTGGTGAAAGCCAAGCTGAAAGCCATCGCGGCCCTGAAGCTGAACCAAACCGTGCAGGACATCCTCCTGACCCTGACCGACCAGCTGCACCTGCTGAAGCTGTCGCCCAAAGGCGACCAGTTCGTGTACCTGGCTGTGAATGCCCGCGACACCAACCTCGCCCAGGCTCGTCAAATCATGAAGGCTCACACGGCCGACCTGATGTAATTCAGGAGTAGCTTACTGGAGCGGCCCGCTGGCGTTTTCGCCGGCGGGCCGCTTTGCTTTTGAGCGTAATTGAGCTGATGAGCCGTCGGTCACCCTGCGCTTGCGAACCAGAGGACCAACAACGCGGTAGCCAAATAGTGCCTTGGTCCGTATTTGCAGGCAGTATGATGAACCCCGCTGCTGCTTCTCGTCCCAATCTTACCCAAGGCTCCATTCTGAAAGCGCTGCTGACGCTGGCGTTGCCCATTGTGTTTGGCAACCTGCTCCAAACCGGCTACCAGTTGGTTGATGCCTTTTGGGTGGGGCGGCTGGGAGCTGGCGCGGTGGCCGCCGTGGCGGTGAGCTTCCCCATCAACTTCCTGTTGATGGCGCTGGGCTCAGGGTTTTCGGTAGCGGGCTCGGTGCTGGTAGCCCAAAACTACGGGGCCCGCAATCTGCCCATGGTAAATCACATTGCGGTGCAGACGCTGGTGCTCGAAACCGCGCTGGCGGTGGTGCTCACGGTGGTAGCGCACCTGGGCTCGCCGCTTATTCTGCGCCTGATTGGGGTGGGACCCGACATTTTTGCCCAGGCTGACCAGTTTCAGCGCATCCTGTTTCTGGGGTTGGTGTTCAACTTTGGTTTCCTCATGTTTCAGGCCCTGATGCGGGGCGTGGGCGAGGTTCGGATTCCGCTCTACATAAACATCGGCACGCTGGCCCTCAACTTCCTGCTCGACCCGCTTTTCATCTATGGGTGGGGACCGGTGCCGGGCCTGGGCGTAGCAGGTGCCGCCATGGCTACCCTGATTACGCAGTTTCTGAGCACGGCCGTGGGCATCATCGTGTTGCTGCGCGGCCGCTCGGGCATTCAGCTTTCGTTCAAAGGGTTTAAGCTGGATTTTCCGCTGATGAGCCGGGCCATAAAGCTGGGCGTGCCCTCGTCCATCGAGCTGTCGGCGCGGGCGTTGGGGCTGTCGGTGATGACGGTGCTGGCGGCCTCGTTTGGCACAACGGTACTTGCTACCTACGGCATTGGGTCGCGCATTTTGGCGCTGGGCATCATTCCGGCGCTGGGCATCTCGCTGGCCTGCTCCACGCTGGTGGCGCAAAACATTGGGGCCCGCAACTTGCCCCGCGCCGTACAAACGGCCAATTACGCCATCGGCATCAGCTTTGGCGGGCTGCTGGTAGTGGGCTTGGCGGGCTACTTGGCCGCAGTGCCGCTGGTCAACTTCTTCCTGAAAGGCGATGAGGCCGTGAGCCGCGACGCGGTGGAATTTGTGCGAATTGCCGTCTTCAGTCTGTGCTTCACCGGGGCGCAGCAATCGGTGTCAGGGGCCTTGCGTGGGTCGGGCAACACGCTGGCGGCCATGATGCTGACCATTATCGGCGTGTGGGTTTTTCAATTTCCGGTGGCCTGGTATCTGTCGCAGCACACGGCGCTGGGCTTCCACGGCTTGTGGTGGTCGTTTGTGATTTCCAACGTGTTGGCGGCCACGCTGGCGCTGCTCTGGTACCGGCGCGGCGACTGGCAAGGCAAGCATCTGGCCGACCCGCTTCAAAGCAAAGCCGACGTCGTAGCGCAACTGGACGACAAAGCGTAAGCTGCGGGTCCTGCTACCTGCCCGCAAGCTGCTGGGTTGGATGCATAGGCTGGCGCTGAAGCATTCCTGCTATGTAAGAGTTATGCCGAGCGCAGCCTAGACGACCTGCATCCTATTCACTAATCAGGAATGATTGGCCGTTACCCCGCGAGATGCCTTGGCTACGCTCAGTATGGCAGGCTGGGGTTCGTGATGGTTTGGGTTTAATAGGGCTATTGCTGCATAACTGGCAATGCAGGGCAAGGCCGTGGCCGAATAGCTAGCGGTGCAACCTACAGAAACTGCGGGTAATACTTATTTTTAATAATCTAATGGTAAGATATACGCAATAGACTTATATATTTGAACCACCTCCTGTTTCCACCCACTGATTTATAGATTCTTGGATAAGAATTGATTCTACCCCCTCGATTTGAGGGTGGCTGGCATCGAATGCGCTGTTTTTTCCATACTACCCCATTCCATACCCCACTCCCTTCACCACCCTCAATTAACCTGATATGAAACAATTTTTCCTTTCTTTTTCAGTACTGCTGGCTTGTAGTACCCATGGCCAAGCTCAATCAACCGTTGTGAACGGTGACTTTGAAAGCTGGCGTACCAACGGTGCTGGCGTAGAAGTGCCCCAGCACTGGCTCAATACCGAAGAGTTTATTGCCGGTCTTTCGGGCGTGACGCTGCCGCCTACCAATACCGTTGTCAAGACGACCGACAGCCACGGGGGTACTTATGCCGTCAAAGTTCAAACCGGTCCCATGGGGGCTACCGCCGTAGCCGGAGTTCTGGTTTGGGGCACGGCCGTGGTGCCGGGTAGCCCCGCGTTGGGTGGTAAGCCCTTTACCGCCCGCCCCAATAGCATGGAGTTTTATTACAAAACAGCGGGGACGGCGGTGGCCGATGATTCGGCCAGCATCACGGTTACACTCACGAGCCGGGCCAGCGGAGCCTTTGAAATCGTGGGCGGGGGCAATACGTACATCAGCCAGCCCAGCGCTACCTACGCTCTGGGCGCAATACCACTGACCTACCAGTCGACGAGCGTGCCCGATTCGGCGCACATCGTAATCACTTCGGGAACCGGCCGGTCCATTACCATGGGCACCGCCGTGTACCTGGACGATATCACAATGGTAACCTCGCCCACCGCCACCCAGACGGCCCGCAAGCTCGATGCCCTCACCTCCTTTCCCAACCCCAGCGCAACGGGGCTGTTCACGTTGCAGGCGGGCCAGGAACCATTGCTCTTTAGCTCGGCGCTGACCGTTACGGACCTGACGGGCCGGGTAGTGCTGCGGCAGCCAGCTTCCAAAGTCACGGGCCAAGAAAAGCGGATGGTGGACCTGCGCGGCCAGCCAGCCGGCGTATACACGCTCCGCTTACTATCGGCCGACGGCACTGCAGTTCGCACCCTGGTCGTACAATAAATAGTTTTTGCTGATTTCCGGGGTATGGAACAGCAAAGCTGCGAGGCCGCAAGCCTTACTTGTTGATAAAGCCGCCCGGCATTCCGGGCGGCTTTATTCGTTGTTGGCCGAAGCTGGCTCCGTGGTAAATCCGCGTTGGCTTTGGCCGTGCCGCTACAGGGTACGTACCTGTAGTACCCTGCCAGGGCCCGGTGGCCGTGCAGCCTTAGTATTCATTTCTGCTTACGTCCCGTGCCCAGCGCTACCAACAATGCTCCCAAAACGGCCATCTGGGCTGCGCTGACGGCTAATTTGGCTATTGCCGCCATCAAGTTTGGGGCGGCGTGGTTCACGGGCAGCTCGGCTATGCTGGCCGAGGGCATTCACTCCGTAGTGGACACAGCCAATGAATGGCTATTGCTGCTGGGCCTGCGCCGAAGCCAGCAGCCGGCCAGCGCCGAGCGGCCGTTTGGCTATGGGCGCGAACTGTATTTCTGGGCCTTCATCGTGGCCGTGTTCATTTTTGCCATTGGTGGCGGCCTTTCATTATATGAGGGCATTGAGCACGTGCGGCACCCCACGCCGCTGCAAGACCCTACTTGGAACTACGTGGTGCTGGCCCTGGCCTTTTGCTTCGATGGGGCGTCGTTTTTGGTGGCGCGCCGGGCGTTCAATGCCCAACGCGGGCGGCAGTCGTTCTGGTCGGCTTTTCGGGCCAGCAAGGACCCCTCGACTTTCGTGGTGCTGTTTGAGGATGCTTCCGATTTGCTGGGTTTAATTATCGCCTTTCTCGGCGTGCTGCTCAGCCACCAGCTGAATATGCCCGTTCTCGATGGCGTGGCCTCGCTACTCATTGGCCTGCTGCTGTTGGTGGTGGCGGGCCTGCTGCTGCGCGAAACCAAAAGCCTGCTGCTGGGCGAGCCTGCCGCTCCCATGCTGCTTCAGCAAATTGCTGCCCTGGCCCAGGCCGAAGAGGTTGTGTTGCGCACCGCGCCGCCGCTTTCTTCCTACCTAAGCGCGCACGAGCTGTTGGTGGTGCTGAGCGTGGAATTTGCGCCCACGCTGCCTGCCGCTCAACTTACCGAGGCCGTAGAACGGCTGTGCGCCGCCATTCAAGCCGCGCACCCCGATGTAAAGCACGTATTTGTGCAGCCGATTGGGTCGGAAAAAACGGCAGAAGCCCACGTTGCCACGCTGAAAGCGCCCTAAAGTTAAAATCTGGCCAGCGCTACCATCTGCGCCTCCAGCGCCAGCTTTTGGTCGATGAATGCCAGGGAATATTGAGCAATACTGCCGCAGGGTGCGGGCAGCGGTTTGGGATTTCGACGGTGGGCCTGGAGGTGCAGGCGGCGCACCATTTCTGGCAGCGTCGGACCCTGTAGCAGGAGTGTGAACACCCTCCGCAAAAAGTGAAAAATACCGCATCAGCTGCGGGAAGGGCTGGTCGCGCCGGGCAACGTGCGTGGCACCGTCAGGATGATGGCCATTGATACCATTTCACACATGCCCGCCCACAACAGCACCGCCCGCTCACCGCACTACTGGCAAGAGTATTATCTATACGTGTGGGGTCGCTTCAAATAAAATCCTGTTACCCCACAACTGCTGTGGGGTACTAAAAAATATTTTGCTTCAACCCCACAACTTCTGTGGGGTTATATCCGTTTTTTTCTGTATCACCCCACAACGCCTATGTCGCGCCCTGTTCCATCCAACACTGTCGAAGCCGCGGTGCGGGCTCATTTTGGCCTTACCCAAGCCGAGCTAGGCCGCTACCTGGGCGTGAGCGAGCGACAGATTGGCAATATAGAAGCCGGCCGCCGTACTACCACACCGCTGGCCGATGCGCGCCTCGCGCGGCTGGGCAACTTGCTGCCTCCGCCCACCGGTCAGGGGACAGCCGCGCCTGTTTTCCGCACGGAGCTGCCCACGGCCGCGCCCTTCGAAACGCTTCCCGCACTCCCTGACTTTGGGTCCTTGCCGCCGGCCCCGCTGCTGGCCCGGCAGCGCTCGGTAGCCGCCCAGGCGGCCCGGCTGCGCTGGGCGCTGCATCGGGAGGGCAAGCGCAACGCCCTGCAAAGCCGGCGTCAATGGGCCCTGGCCGTGCTACAAACTGCCCTGCTAGCTGAGCCCGCGCCCGCGGTCGAGCGCGCCCACATTACCCGTTGGCTCGACGTGCTGGCCGCCGATGTAACGGCAGCCGCTCCCAGTCCCGCCACCGTAGTGGAGCGCGCCCTGGCGGTGGTACGCCTGCTGGCCCTGGATACGGAGGCAGCGGCCCTGGCCCGGCTGCTGGGAGCGGGGTAGGCCGTGCGGTCGGAGGTTTTGCCCCTGACCCTCTTCCGCAGGCAGAGGGCACCGATTTTGCGTTGAGTTAAGAGTTAAAGCTACCTCAATTCCTGACCTAGTGTCTGGCTCCCCTATCCATCGGAGAGGGGACGAGGGGGAGGCCCAATGCCAGAACTAGAACTACGGCGTTGGTCTTAATATCGGAAGGAATAATAAAGATAGAAAATCAACATACTGTAAATACTAGGGCCGCGTTTAGTTGGGGTAATTTATCTTTTCACACTTTCATTTTTACCAATGGCTTACCCTGTAGAACTGCTGACCGACCACGCCATGTGCGACGAAGCATTGAAAGACATCCAGACCGAACTGGATGACCTTACCTTCCGCCAAACGAGCTACGACCACCGCGACGGCAAGGCCACCGCTCGGGCCACCGACATCACCGGAGAAATCACCGGCCTCGACCAGGATATTACTTCCCTCAATTCCCAACTGGCCACCATGGCCTCCGACAGCAAGTACCGGCCGCGCCGCGAAGCCGAACTCCGGGCTGCCGTGAAACGCCGGGGCGACCTGGGTGCGGCGAAAGTTACGCGTGGGCCGGTAGCAGCCTTCCGCTTGGCCGTCGATTTGCGTCAGGTAGTGGTGCAGGTAGCCGAACTGAACCAAGCCAAAACGGAGGTGACGAACCATCGTGGCACGCTGCCCGCCTAGTATCACACCGGGCAGCCTTGTGCTTCCTATAACTCAACCCCGTCCGCAACCTGCGGGCGGGGTTGCTTTTTTTGTGAAGTAAGCCGAGAGGGGGTTATAAGATAAGTGGCATGTAATCGGGTGCGCCCGCTTTTCCGGCAGGTTTCGTAGCGCACGAGCAAGGTGTTTATCTGCTAGTGATTATCATCCGTGGCAGCGTCGCTACAGGCTGGTAGGTGTTGAAGAGCACGCCTACAGATGTCGCCTGCGAGCTGACTGATTTTCCTCATGTTGTTGGCGGGTAGTTGAATGATTGCGAGGCTGTTTAGAAAGTTGTTTTTCGCAAGTTCGTCTGTCATCCTAAATAGCTTCTGCACAAGGTTAAGGTGGATAAGGCACGAGCATGAGATGCAAACATGACAAGTGGGAGGGCCATTGGCGACTACTTGCTGGTGCTTCAGCTGATGCCTCCCATTTTCTAAATAAATAGAATATTAAATGAAATATGTTTACTTGGTTAATGCTACTATTGCCCGCCCGAAAATTGGCGGGTAAATTGGGTTCTACCTAACCTTTTTCATATGGCCGATATCCCGCCCGAAGTGTCGCACCTGCGCGACGTGCTGCTCTCCAGCACCATTGCCATGCCGCTCCGGCAGCACCTGATTGACGAAAAGAACCGACTCGACCGGCTGGCCAGCGAGCCAGCCGGCTCCGTGGGGCAGCTCAGCAGCGAGGTGACGCTGCCGCCTAAGCTCTTCCACGTCATCATCGATTTGAACCTGGAATATCCGGGCGGGCGCACCGAGGCCCGCGACTGGATAATCGGAAAGCTACGGGAATTGGCACCCGGCTTTGTGGGCGACCAAAACCCCAAGAACAAGTACAACCAGCAGTATTTCTTCGCCGAGGTGGAAGCCAACGTGGTGCTGAACCTGGTGGCCGCCGACCAGGGCGACCACAAGGGCGTGCCCGCCGCCGACAGCACCATGAGCAAGGGCCCGAGGGCTATCCACCACATCTGGGCCGACTTCGAAATCGTGGCCCAGATGAACAAGTCCATCGCCACCATCAAGTGCGATGCCGCCCACGCGTCCTACGGGGCGTATGGCGACGGTATTGTGTGGGCCGTGATGGATTCGGGCATCGACGGCACTCATCCGCATTTTGAGACCGAGGGCAACCTGAACCTCGACAAGCCGCTGGAGCATACCGATTTCACCGGCGCGCCGCCAGCCGCCGATGGCCAGCCGCCCACCGCCCTCACCGATGGCATGGGGCACGGCACCCACGTAGCCGGCATCATCGGCGGCCGGTGGGGCTGGGACGCGCCGCCGCGTGCCTACAACCGCAACCGCAGCGAGATGGGCGAAATCACCTATGTGCCCGTGAATACCGGCAAGCTGAGCGGCATGGCGTCCAGGTGCAAGCTACTTAGCCTAAAGGTGATGGATGCCAACGGCAAAGGCAACGTGAGCAACCTGATTGCAGCCATCACTCTGATTCAGGAACTGAACGGCCATGGCCGCCGCCTACTGGTGCACGGTGTGAACATGAGCGTGGGCTATGCCTTCGACCCCGAGTGGTTTGCCTGCGGCCAAAGCCCGCTGTGCGTGGAAGTCGACCGGCTGGTGAAATCCGGCGTGGTAGTGGTGGTGGCTGCCGGCAATACCGGCTACGGCGTGGCCCAAAGCCGCTTCAACGGCGTGGTGACGGCCGGCATGGGCCTCACCATCAACGACCCCGGCAATGCGGAGCTGGCCATCACCGTGGGCTCGACGCACCGCGACATGCCGCACGTCTACGGCGTGTCGTACTTCTCCTCCAAGGGGCCCACCGGCGATGGCCGCGCCAAGCCCGACCTGGTAGCGCCCGGCGAAAAAATCCTCTCTTGCGCCGCCGGCAAGGCCCAGCAGGACATGGCCGCTCAAAATCCGCCGCTGGCCTGCGACTACGTGGAAGACAGCGGCACGAGCATGGCCACGCCGCACGTATCGGGCGCCATCGCGGCGTTCCTGTCCATCCGCCGCGAGTTCATCGGCCGGCCCGAGCAGGTGAAGGAGCTATTCACCAGCACCGCCACCGACCTCAAGCGCGAGAAATATTTCCAGGGCAGCGGCCTCGTGGATTTGATGCGGGCCATTCAGGCGGTGTGAGGACGCCGTTATCTGTCATCCTTCGCAAACGCAGGATGACACATGGCGCCAAGCTGCCGCTATTAACCCCATCAACCACCAATCATCACCCCACCAAACCTCTTTCTGCAATGGATAACCTCCAAGGATTCCCGTACTTCCCGGTCGAGTTTGCCAAGGACGGCAGCCCGGCCCAGCCGGCCCAAGTTGATGCTTTGCTGGACGGCCTGAAAGCCCAGCCGACTACCGACCTCATTGTGCTGTCGCACGGCTGGAACAACGACATGGCCGAAGCCCGCGACCTGTACCAGCGTTTCCTAGGCTGTGTGCGGCCCTTGCTCGACGACCCGCAGGATTCGCTGGGTCTGGCCGGCCGTCGCTTCGCGGTGCTGGGCGTGCTCTGGCCATCCAAGAAGTTTGCCGATGCCCAATTGATTCCCAGCGGCGCGGCTGGTTTTGATTCGCCTGTTACCAATACCATGTTGGTAGCGGAGCTGGAGCGTCTCAAAGGCACCTTTGATGCGCCCGATGCTGACGCCAAGCTCACGCGGGCCCAAGCTCTGGTGCCGCAGCTCGACAGCGACCCCGCCCAGAACGAGTTTGCCCAGCTGCTGAAGGAGGTATTGCCGCCCGCTCCCCCAGTGCCGGGGCTGGAGTCGGCTGCTGATTTTATGGCGATGGACGGCACCGATATGTTTGCTACCCTCAGCATACCACCCCCCGCCACCGACCTGCAACTGCCCGACGACGGCAGCCTCAATAGCTCCATATCGGCCTCCACTGCGCCGGATGTGGACCATGCTGCTGGCATCGGCAGCAGCCTGTTTGGTGGCATCAAAGCAGCGGCCATGAACGTGCTCAATCTCACCACTTACTACCAGATGAAAGACCGGGCCGGCACCGTGGGCCAGGGCGGCGTCAATGCCGTGCTGCGGCGCGTGCGGCAGGAACTGCCGGCGGTGCGCCTGCATCTGGTGGGCCATAGCTTCGGCTGCCGCCTGCTCTCCGCCGCGGTGGCCGGGGCCGATGCCGCGCACAGCGTGATGGCAGATTCGATGACGCTGCTGCAAGGCGCTTTTTCGCACTACGGCTTCTCAGGCAGCTACGACGATGGCGGCCACGCGGGCTTTTTCCGCCGCGTGGTGAGCGACAAACTGGTGGCCGGTCCTATCGTGGTCAGCCACACCCGCAACGACAGTGCCGTGGGCACCATGTACCCGCTGGCCTCGCGCCTGGCCGGCCAGGTAGGGCAGGGCCTGGGCGATGCCAACGACAAATTCGGCGGTTTGGGCAGCAACGGCGCCCAAAAAACTACTGAGGCCACCGACGGCCTACTCGAGGATGTAGGCTTTGCGTATCCATTCGGTTCCGGTCAGATTTACAACCTCAGAGCGGATACCTACATCAGCGGCCATTCCGATATCTGCCACCCGCAAACGGCTTATGCGTTTCTGAAAGCAGTGACTACTGTGTAGCTCAATTAACGATTAAAAAACGTCATGCCGAGCTTACAGAAGCATCTTTACTGCTTCTGTAAGCTCGGCATGACGTTCTAATGTTCTCAACGACACCCTGAAAAGGCCGCCAGGACTTAGTGAATTTTGCCGCTGGCGCTGGTCTTTTTGATGCGACCATCGTTTTTAAAGCGCGTGCCGGGCAGCGGCTCCAGGGAGGCTTCTATGGGCCGGCAGTTCTCCAGCGGCAGCACGAACGTGTTGTAGCCCCCAGCAGTAATTTCCAACATCGTGTTGCGCGGAATGGGCTGCTTGGATGTGACAATGTATTTTCCTTCAGCATTGGTGATAAATGCGTCGACGCTGAAGCCCTTGGTGTGGCTGCGTAGCATCACGGTAGCCCCCGTCAAGGGGTGGTCGAACATGTCGGTTACCCGGCCAGTGAGCACGCGGCACTCAAGCTCATTGGCCGAAGCCGGAGTTTGACTCGGTACTTCCTGTACATCAGGAGCTGGAAGCGGGGCAGGCGTCACCACCGGTGCGGGCATTGGCGTAGGCATCGGTGCTGACGTAGCGGGGCGCTGCTGGGCGTGCGCGGTACCGGCAGTCAGAAAGAGCGCCAGCGCAACAAGGGAAATGGATTTCATAAAGGGCGGAAAGGAAAAATAATTTAAAAATTGATAGGCTTATGGGGGTTATACTATAGCTCATTCGCCCATTAGTCCCGCTCGATAAATAATGAATAAGTACGAAAGTGATTTAGACGAAAGCTAGAATCGAAGTAGGCTTATAACTAGGGCAAGATAAGGATTATTTGGCTTATATGTCGGTACCGTTCCTGCAAAGATGCCAAAACAGAAAACAAAGGCATATTATTTACAGTAATGTATGCTAAGCCTGCCTCTGTTATTAGCGGATTTAGTTAATTGTGATTTGGACTATGTCAATAGTTTTCCATTATATCCGGCCCGCGCTGATGATTGGAGCAGGTCCGTACATGAGGGCAAGGAAGGCCGTTTAGCTGCTATGCGGCCGTACTTTCTTTAAGTTCTTTGCGACGTGGTTGACGTTGAGCCGCCAACACCGCCACCGCGGCCAGGCATAGCGCAAACCATCCCCACGGCAGCCGCAAATCAAGCACCGACAGCCCGCCAAAAACCAGGGTTGTCGCCACGCTGGCCAGGGATTGGAAGGCCTGGTTCAGTCCAAAGATTTCGCCCCGGTCGGCTTCCGTCGTGCGGCGGGCCAGGCGCCCTTCCAGCAGGCCCTGGATGAGGGAAAGCGTGCAGCAATCAAGAAAGACAAAGACGTAGAACGCCACTTTCGAGGTACCTACTAGCCCATAGCCCACCAGCACCGGCACGCCCAGCGCAGCCAGCCACATCACGGCGCGGCGCTGGTTGAGGCGGTCGGCAAAAAAGGTGAAGAAGCCGTAGTTCAGCCCCACGCTCAGCGCGCCGAAAAACATAAACATGTAGGAAATTCCTTGGGCGTCGAGGTGCAGCGGCCCCAGGCTCATGAAGGGCACAAAGTAGAAATAGTACCCCGTGCTGAGCGTGAGGGCCACCTGCGTGAGCACAATGCGCCGGATTCCCGGATTAGCTGCATCCTTGGCGCGCAGCCGGGCCCAGAGGGTGAGCGGGTTGATGCTCCGGGCCAGCTCGGCGCGTAGCTCGGCTCCGCGCACGCCGTTGCGCTGCAAGTGGGTTTCGGGCAGCAGCAGGCTCAATACCACGTTGAGGGCCGCCAGGCCCACGGCCAGCCGCACCACGTAGGTAGCCTGCAGGGCCGGGGGCACCTGCAACACGGTGAGCAGCAGGCCTGCCGCCATAGGGCCCAGCACAAAACCCAGCGAAATAATGGCGCCTTCAATGCCCTGGTTCCGAAACAGCTGCTCCGGCGCCGATACATCGGTAATGGCCGAGCGCGCCGTAGCGTACATGCCATTGGTAAGGCCATCGGACACCCGGTTTGTGAAATACAGGCCAGCCCGCACGGGCAGCAGCAGCGCATTGGCCAGTAGGGTGCCTACCGCCGATAGAATGAAGATAGGCCGGCGCCCGTAACCGTCGCTTAGCCGCCCCAGCAGCGGGGCCGAAAACAGTTGTACTCCCAGGAAGATACCCGTGCCCACGCTCAGCCAGAGCTGCGCCTGCGGCAGCCCCCGCACAAACTCCGGCAGCACCGGCCCAATGGCCGCTCCCACAATGACATCGACCAGAATAATGGCGAAGATGAGCGGCAGGCGGCGGTTGGGTGGGAGGGAAGGCACGGGACAAAAGTAGGGCCGCGCCGGGCAGGCGGCCCGCCGGAAGCTGCCTCAGCACGCTTATCGGAATGAACGCACGGCTTGTATATGCATTCGGGCCGTTTGCATGTACGAATGGTCCATATGCTCCAGCCTTCAGACTGTTTGCATATACAGAGAGAGTATTTGGACATACAATTGGTCCGTTTGCTCATGCAATTCAGCTGTTTGCATCTATAAACGGATGAATTGCATCTGCAAAAGCACCATTCGCATGTCCAAACAGTCAGCATGAATGTGCATGTGGCTCGTAAGCTCATGCAACCAGTCCGTTTGCATCTACAGGGCGTAACCTGGCGGGATGAAACCTTGCGGGTAGCGGCTTTTACTTTTGCACGCGTTATGAATGAAGTAGAAGAGTTGGTTATTCCGGTCGTTTCGCCGGTGCGGGCGCGGGTGGCAGTGGCGTTGTTTTTCTTCGTGTCGGGGTTTGGGTTTGCCACCTGGGCCTCCCGCATTCCCGTTATTCAGCACCGATTGGGCCTTGACGAGGCGCAGCTTGGGGCGGTGTTGCTGGCCCTGCCCGCCGGCCTGATGATGACCTTGCCTGTAACGGGCCAGCTGCTCCAGCGCTTCAGCAGCCGGCAGGTGATGATGGTGGGGGCCGTGCTCTACAACCTGGCCCTGGGAATGCTGGGATTTGCGGCGCATACCTGGCAGCTGGCGGCGCTGCTGTTTTGCTTCGGTTGCTCCCGCAACCTGCTCAACCTATCGGTCAACGCACAATCAGTGGGGGTGCAGACCCTGTACAAGCGGCCCATTATCGCCACTTTTCACGGCATCTGGAGCGTAGCAGGCTTCGCGGCCGCGGGCGTGGGGACGCTGCTCCTTAAAAATGACGTGAGTACCACCACCCATTTTGCAGCGGTATCGGTGGTGCTGACGGCGCTGGCTTTCCTGTTTTTCTCAAATACCCTGGCCCTGCCTCCGTCGCCCCCGGCGGTGCGCTCCTTTTTCTCCTGGCCCGAAAAATCGGTGCTTAAATTCGGCCTTATCGCCTTTGCCTCCATGGCCTGCGAGGGCACGCTCTACGACTGGACCGGCGTATATTTCACCCAAACCGTACAGGCACCCAAAGCGTTGGCCTCCGTCGGCTTCACACTCTACATGGTGGCCATGACTTCCGGCCGCTTCCTCGGCGACTGGCTTGTGGGCCGCTTCGGCACCAAGCGGATTCTGCAGGGCAGCGGCCTGCTGATGACGTCCGGCCTGCTGCTGGCTGCTGCTTTTCCTACGCTGCTGCTAGCGGGCCTGGGATTTGTGCTGGCCGGTTTGGGCGTGTCGTGCGTGGTGCCGCTGGTATTCGGCCTCGTAGGCAAGGCCAACCCGTTGCGTGCCGGAGCCGCGCTGGCATCGGTGTCGACGGTTAGCTACTTCGGCTTTCTGATGGTGCCGCCGTTGGTGGGTTTTGTGGCCAAAGCCGCTAATCTGCGCTGGTCGTTCGCGTTGATTTCGCTGCTTGGCGGTCTAGTAGTATGGCTGGTGCCCAAGCTGCGGACAGAGTCATAGCATTGACGGCTATAACGTCATGGCGAGCGAAGCGTCTTTAGCGCAATACCAGTTCAAGCAACAGAATTACTTCTTTGGTAGAGATGCTTTGTTCGGCGTAACGGTCTACAACAAGTCTACCGAAACAATCCCATCGTCGAATTGTCTTATGAAACCCTCCGGCAAAATTGCCAGGCTGGTATTTCAACAAACAATTCACCATGTCAACCACCACTGAAACCTATTCCGCTACCTACACCATCGGCGGCGATTTTACGGTAAACCGTCTCGGCTACGGTGCTATGCGCATCACCGGCGACGGCATCTGGGGCCCGCCTGCCGACCACGACGAATCCATCCGCGTGCTGAAACGCGCTGTGGAGCTAGGGGTCAACTTCATCGATACCGCCGACAGCTACGGACCCAACGTGTCGGAGGAGCTAATTGCGGAGGCCCTGCACCCCTACAAATCCGGCCTCATCATCGCTACCAAGGGCGGCCTGCTCCGCACCGGCCCTAACCAATGGCCCGTTGATGCCAGCCCCAAGCACCTGGAAGATGCCCTCAACGGCAGCCTCAAACGCTTAAAAGTCGACCAGATTGACCTCTATCAGCTACATCGCATCGACCCCAACGTGCCTTTCGAAAAAACGCTGGAATTTCTGCAAAAAGCTCAGCAGGATGGCCGCATCAAGCACATTGGCCTTTCCGAAGTGAGCGTGGCTGACATCAAAAAGGCGCAGGAATTTGTGAAAGTAGTGTCGGTACAGAACATGTATAGCGTCGAAAACCGCAAGTGGGAAGCCGAGATGACTTATACCCGCGAGCAGAATATTGCTTTCATTCCCTGGTACCCATTGGGTGGCGGCAACGCCGACGCCCTTAAAGCCCTCGACCAGCTGGCTGCCAAGCACGGCGTAAAGCCCCAGCAAATTGCCCTGAGCTGGCTCTTGCACCATTCACCCAATATCCTGCTCATTCCCGGTACGTCCAAAGTGAAACACCTGGAAGAGAACATGAAAACCGCCGATATCCACCTCTCAGCGGAAGATATGCAGGCCCTGAGCAACATATAAGCCGGATACCCCGAAACTATGCTTCGGGAACGCGCCAGCACAGAAAAAGCCCCGGCAGTAGCTACTGCCGGGGCTTTTTCTGTTAAGCAAATAGCCTTATGCGAGGTTATTTGATGTCGCTTTAGCCGCCAGGAACTCACGGTTTAGGATGGCAATGTTTTCCAGCGAAATCCCCACCGGGCACTCGGCTGCGCACGAGCCAATGTTGGTGCAGGCGCCGAAGCCTTCTTTGTCCATTTGGGCCACCATGTTTTCGACGCGGGTTTTGCGCTCCACATTGCCCTGGGGCAGCAAGGCCAACTGCGAAACCTTGGCCGATACGAACAGCATAGCCGAAGCATTTTTGCAGGCCGCCACGCAAGCGCCACAGCCAATACAGGTAGCTGCCTCAAAAGCGCGGTCCGAAATCTCCTTTGGAATCGGAATCTCGTTGCCATCGGGGGCACCGCCGGTGTTCACGCTCACGTAGCCACCCGCTTGGATGATGCGGTCGAAGGCCGAACGGTCAACGCTCAGGTCTTTGTTGACTGGGAAAGCATTGGCACGCCAGGGCTCGATGGTGATAGTGTCGCCGTCCGAGAACTTGCGCATGTGCAGTTGGCAGGTTGTGGTGCCCTTCTCCGGGCCGTGCGAGCGGCCATTGATGAACAAGTCACACGAGCCGCAAATGCCCTCGCGGCAGTCGTGGTCGAAGGCTACCGGGTCCTGGCCGGCGTGCAGCAGGTCTTCGTTCAGCACATCGAGCATTTCCAGAAAGGACATGTCAGGCGAAATGTCCTTCACATGGTATTCCACAATTTTTCCCTGCGCCTGGCGGTTAGGTTGCCGCCATACGTTCAGGGTCAGGTTCATCGGTTTAGCGTTGGGATTGGAACCGGCCATTTTTCTTTGAGCTATTAGCTGTTAGCGGAGGGCTGTTAGCTTTTAAAGCTGAGGCGCTTTAGCACAGAGCTAACAGCTAACAGCCAATGGCTAACAACTCATAAAATTTATTTGTAGCTGCGCTGGGTCAGCTTCACGTTTTCAAAGGTTAATTCTTCCTTGTTGAGCTTTTCGGGCTGATTATCGCCCTGATATTCCCAGGCAGCTACATAGGCGTAGTTTTCGTCGTCGCGCAGGGCTTCCCCTTCAGGAGTCTGATACTCCTCGCGGAAGTGGCCGCCGCAGCTTTCGTTGCGGTTCAGCGCGTCGTCCACCATTAGTTCGCCCAACTCCAAGAAGTCGGCCACGCGACCAGCATTTTCCAGTGCCTGGTTTAGTTCCTCGCCGGTACCCGTGATTTTCAGGTCCTGCCAGAATTCTTTGCGTAGCTTCTGGATTTCGCCTTTAGCATGCTTCAGGCCTTCAGCAGTGCGGGCCATGCCGCAATATTCCCACATGATGTGGCCCAGCGCTTTGTGGAATTGCGTAGGAGTGCGCGTTCCTTTAATAGACAGCAACTGCTCGGTACGGGCCTGCACGTAGGCTTTCGACTCGGCAAAGGCGGGATGGTTCGTATCCACCGGTTTTGGCGGCGTCTGAGCAAGGTAATCGCCAATGGTGTAGGGGATTACGAAGTAACCGTCGGCCAACCCCTGCATCAGGGCCGAAGCACCGAGGCGGTTGGCGCCGTGGTCCGAGAAGTTGCACTCACCGGTAGCATAGAGCCCAGGCACGCTGGTTTGCAGGTTGTAGTCAACCCACAGGCCACCCATGGTGTAGTGCACCGCCGGGTAAATACGCATCGGCATCTGGTAGGGGTCCTCGTCGGTGATTTTCTCGTACATGGCAAACAGGTTGCCGTACTTCTGGCTCACTGCGTCAGCGCCCGTACGCTTAATGATTTCCGAGAAGTCGAGGTATACGGCCAGCCCAGTGCTGCCCACGCCACGGCCTTCATCGCACATCATTTTAGCGTTGCGCGAAGCCACGTCACGCGGTACCAGGTTACCGAAAGCCGGGTACTTGCGCTCCAGGAAGTAGTCGCGGTCGTCCTCCGCAATATCCTGAGGCTTGATTTGGCCTTTGCGCACGCGCTCAGCCATTTCTACCGTTTTAGGCACCCACACACGGCCGTCGTTGCGGAGCGATTCCGACATCAGCGTAAGCTTCGACTGGTAGTCGCCGCTTACCGGGATGCACGTGGGGTGAATCTGGGTGAAGCAGGGGTTGGCGAAGAAAGCGCCTTTCTTGTGAGCACGCCAAGCAGCAGTTACGTTACAGTATTTGGCATTGGTGCTCAAATAGAACACGTTACCATAGCCACCGGTAGCCAATACCACGGCGTGCGCCGCATGGGTTTCAATTTCGCCCGTAATAAGGTTGCGGGTTACGATGCCGCGCGCTTGCCCGTCCACAATCACCACGTCGAGCATTTCCGAGCGGGTGTACATCTTCACCTTGCCGTAGGCAATCTGACGGCTCAGGGCCGAGTAAGCCCCCAGCAGCAGCTGCTGTCCGGTTTGGCCGCGGGCGTAGAACGTGCGGCTTACCTGCGCACCTCCGAAGGAGCGGTTGGCCAGCAACCCGCCGTATTCACGGGCGAAGGGCACACCCTGGGCTACGCACTGGTCGATGATATTGACCGATACCTGGGCCAGGCGGTACACGTTGGCTTCACGGGCACGGTAGTCACCCCCCTTAATGGTATCGTAGAACAAACGGAACACGGAGTCGCCGTCGTTCTGGTAGTTTTTAGCGGCATTGATGCCCCCCTGCGCGGCAATGGAGTGCGCACGGCGGGGAGAATCGTGGTAAGTAAAGGCTTTTACGTTGTAGCCCAGCTCGGCGAGCGAAGCAGCGGCAGCACCGCCCGCCAGGCCCGTGCCGACCACAATCACGTCGTATTTCCGCTTGTTGGCGGGGTTCACGAGCTTGACGTTAAACTTGTGCTTCTCCCATTTTTCAGCGAGGGGGCCTTCAGGAATTTTGGAATCCAACAGCATAGTGATGACGGAGTGATGGAGTGATTGTCAGCAAGTAAACAGCCGAAGTTGCCGAGTGTTATTGGCAGTTGGCGTTTTGTTGCTCGTCAGCAAATTAGAAAGCGGCAGCCACCGAGTGCAGCAGGGCAGGGGCATTGGTTGCCAATTCGCCCTGGGCATCAGTAAACAGGAAGAAATACAGGGGCATGGCAGCAAAGGCTGCCGAAACTACTACGGCAAACGTGTAGCCAACATATTTGATAGCCGGCGTGTATTTGCGATGGTTCAGGCCCAGGGTCTGGAAGCCTGAGCGGAAGCCGTGCCACAAGTGGTAGCCGAGGCTGATTTGGGCAGCCACATAAAGCAGCACGTACCACCAGATATGAAACGACGACACTACGGCCATGTAGAGGTTGTCGTAGTCGCTGGTCAGGGGGTCGGCGCCGCCCATTTTGGGCAGGTTGCCGGCGAAACGGGCACGCCAGAAGAAGTTGTAGAGGTGGACAATGAGGAAAATCAGGATAATGGTGCCCAAAATGCCCATGTTGCGCGAAGTCCACTCGCTGTTTTGCTCGGAGTGATTACTCACGTAACCCTGCGCGCCGCGGGCGGCTTTGTTGCGGCGGGTGAGCATGAGGGCCTCATAAATGTGAAAGCCAAACCCGAGTACCAGTCCCCATTCGATGGTGCGAATGATGGGGTTGGTGCCCATGAAGTGGGAGTAGACATTGAACGCCGCGCCTTGGTCGTGCTTAAAAAGTTGCAGGTTGCCAATGAGGTGAACTACCAGGAACGAGCACAGGAACAGGCCCGTGAGGGCCATAATAATCTTGCGGCCGATGCTGCTGGTGAATGTTTTGGATATCCAACTCATAAAGTTGCCAAACTGGGGATGTGAAGAGGTATGTTTAAGGGCTCAAAGGTAGCCCTCACTGGCTAACCGGGCAATGGAAGGGCTTGTTTCTTGCAGCTGCTGCCGTGTTTCGAAAACATTGCAGGGCCTTAGTGAATCTATCCCTTGTCGGCATCGTTAAATAAACCCGTACGGGCGCGCCCGGTCACAAGCATAGCCGGCCAAACGGTGGGGACGTCTGGTCAGCCTCTCAATCGGGCAGGATAACTGCTTCGAACTTCTTTCTTTTTTCTCGCTATCCAAGTTGGTATGCTACAATTTTTTCTGTTTCGGAACAAGGCAATGATGCGGGGTGCGGCCTTGCTGTTGCTGATACTGGCCAGCTGGGGGCCGCAGGTCGCTCGGGCATCGCACATCCGTGCCGGCGACATTCAGGCCAAGGTGGACACCACGGCCAACCCCAATCCACGCCGGATTTTCTTTAAAATGATTTTGTACACCGACAATACATCGTCGGTGGACCAGCCGACGGCCACTATCTTTTTCGGTGATGGCACGTCGAGTTGCAAAGACGGGGTGGCCCGCACATCCAAGCGAACCATTCCCGGCAGCCCCGATACCAGTATCAACATCTACTTGTTTGAGCACACTTTCCAATCTACTGGCCGGTTCGAGGTCAGCTTTATTGGTGAGAACCGTAACCGGGGTGTGCTGAATATGGCGTTTTCGGACCAGCAGTCGTTTTACATTAGTACTGCTGTTACCATTGACCCCGCGCTAGGCCTGAACCATGGGGCGATTCTGACCGCCCCAGCCATCGATAAAGCCAGCGTAAACCAGGTCTTTTTGCACAATCCAGCCGCGTATGATGCGGATGGTGACTCGCTGTCGTATCGACTAATCAACTGCCAGCAGGTACCTGCGGGCATCGACGGTACCGTGGGCCCGCCTTGCACAGGTGGTAGTGGCAATAACCGGCCCAGCCCAGTGTCCTGCACCAACTACCGCCTGCCCAACGACCCGGTCGTATCTCCTGGGGCCTTAACAGTACCCTACACCGGAGTTCCGTCGGACTCCGGTGGCAACCCGGCCATCTTCGTGATGAACCCAAACACCGGCCAGATTACCTGGAACGCTCCTGCCGCAGTGGGGCTTTACAATGTGGCAATGATGGTGGAAGAGCGCCGCCGACTTGCTAATGGTACTTACCGCCTGATTGGAGAGGTGATTCGCGACATGCAGATTATTGTGTCGGCGACTGCCAACCTGCGTCCTACCATTACTATTCCGGCCGATATCTGTGTGGTGGCAGGCCAGACGGTGACGGGCACAGTAACGGCAATAGATGGGGTTAGTGCAAACTCGCCACAGACTGCCATTTCCCTGTTTGCTTATTCAGGTATTATTCCGCCAGCTACGTTTATACAGTCGCAGACCGGCCCACCGCAGGCACGGGGCACTTTTAGCTGGCGCACCGATTGCAGCAACGTAGCCCGCTCGCCCTATCAGGTAGTCTTTAAAGCCCAGGACTCACCGGCCGGCGCATCGACAACTAACCCGCCGCTGATTGACGAAAAAGTTTGGCGAATTACGGTAGTGGGGCCACCGCCGCAAAACCTGCGGGCCACGCCCGTGCCAGGTAGCAACGGCAACCCCAACAGCATTACGCTAAACTGGAATACGTATCAGTGCGCCAATGCTACCCAGATGCATATCTATCGCAAGGTAAATCCGTCGGGCTTTGTGCCGGGACCATGCGACACGGGCATTCCAGCTTCGGCGGGGTATGTGCGCATCGGTACCGTCCCGATTGGTACCACCACCTTTAACGATAGGGGCGTCGATGCCAGCGGCACGGTGATTGGCCTCGACCGGGGCCAGAACTATTGCTACCGCATCTATGCAGACTTCCCGCTGCCCGCCGCTGGCCAGAGCATTGCCTCCGCCGAAGCGTGCACGTTCATTGCTGGGCGCGGGGCGATGATTACGAAGGTAGACGTAGCCACTACTCAGACCACTACCGGTCAGATTCAGGTTTGCTGGACCCGACCCCGCTCGGCCACGGGTGCACCCTTTGATGGCACCCCAAGCTATGTGCTTTCACGGGCCGAGGGGCTAAGTCCGGCCGCTACGGCCTTCGTGCCGGTAACGACACTGACTTCACTCACCGATACCTGCTACACCGACACCAACCTGAACACGCAGGACAAGCAGTATACCTACAAGCTGGACTTCGTGCGCACATTCCCTGCCGGGGCTGGCGCTACTATCACTGAAACCTCGCCTACAGCCAGCAGTGTGCGCCTGAATGCTATTCCCAACCGCACGGCTACGGCCATTGTGTTGAACTGGACATATAATGTACCGTGGGATAACACTGCTCAGCCAACCACCATTTATCGCCGTAACACAACGGGCTTCGTGCCTATTGGCACTGCTACCAGCACAGCCACCGGCGGCACCTACACCGATAGCGACCCAACATTGGTGAAAGGCCAGAGTTACTGCTACTACGTGCAAACCAACGGCCGCTACGCTGGCTTCGCTTTCCTAAGCTCGCTGCTGAACCGTAGCCAAGAAAAATGTGCTGTGCTCATCACGCCGCCGTGCACGCCGGAGCTGACGCTGGTGACGACGAACTGCGACAGCCTGTCGAACCTGCCGGAGTTCCCCGGGCTGCGCGAGCGCTACACCAACCGCCTGCGCTGGACCGTGGGCCGGGCCCCGGCCGGCTGCGAGGCGGCCATCGCCAGCTACCGGGTCTACTACCGGCCCACGCCGACGGGGGCCTTCGCCTACCTGGGCAGCACGGCCCAGCCGGGCTTTGTGCACCCGAACCTGCTGTTTTCCGGCGGCTGCTACGCCGTGCAGGCCGTGGCCAGCAGCGGGGCGCTGAGCGACACGAGCAATGTGGCCTGCCAGGACAACTGTTTGTTCTTCAAGCTGCCGAACGTGTTCACGCCGAATGGGGACGGGCAGAACGACGTGTTCCGGCCCAAGAACAACAGCCCGGTGCGGCGCATCCGTTTCCAGGCCTTCAACCGCTGGGGCGTGCAGGTGTTCCAGAACACGACCACCGCCGACGACCCCGTCCTCATCAACTGGAACGCCGGTGGGGTAGCCGGTGAAATTGGCAACGGCACCACAACTCGGGTCTCAGGCGGGGTATACTACTACCTGGCCGAGGTGGAGTTTGCGGACTTTGCCAATACCAAGCGCACCTACAAGGGCTGGGTGGAGGTGATTAGGTAACCTACGGATTATAGCCGTACTAAAGAGTTGGGGGAGGCCGCCGTGTTTATTCGCGGCGGCCTTTTTCATGGCTTAATTTTTGAGCAGTACAACCCACGGAAATGGGTTCAGCTTGCTGTTGCGTATGCGGAATATTCGCGTTCAGTTATGCATAAATCCGGCACACTGCATCTAGTGCAATATGTCGTAGTTCAATCCGTTACATTTGATTGAATTCGTACACAGGTTTCTACTACCTCACTTATGGAACAACGCTTTACACTCGGGGCAAGGCTACTGGTACGGCCAGTGCTATTGACAATAATGCTGCTGGCCGGGCTGGCCCTACGGCCTGATATCGCATATGCCATGCACATTCGGGCTGGTGATATTCAGGCGAAGGTTGACACCACGTCACGGGCGAATCCCTTCCGGATATTTTTTAAGCTGACGCTCTATACTGACCCCGGGCCCAATGTGCCTGAAGAATTCGAAACGGTTTTCTTTGGGGATGGAACTTCCAGTTGCTACAATGGGATTCCCCGAGCCGTTGTACGAGGCGTGCCGGGCACAGCCGACACCGATGTTAATATTTATTATTTCGAGCACACGTACCAGTCAGTCGGCGCGTTTGAGGTAGAGTTTATTGGTCAAAACCGTGTTGCCGGGGTGCTGAATATGGCAAATTCTTCCACCCAGACGTTTTACCTGCGCACAAGAATTACCATTGACCCGACCTTGGGTCGCAACCATTCTGCCATCCTCACTGCGCCGGCGGTGGACAAAGCCGGGCTATACCAAGTATTTCAGCACAACCCGGCTGGCTTCGATGCGGATGGCGACTCATTGGCTTATAAGCTGGTACCGTGCCAGCAGGTGCCTGCCGGAGTATTGGGTACATTGGGCCCACCCTGTACCGGGACCAATGGGGGCACCGGCACTAACAACCCCATTCCCATAAACTGCACCAACTACCGGCTGCCCAATACCCCCAATGTTACGGCCGCAAATAACCCGCCTTACCAAGTCGACTTCATTGACCAATATGGTGTGCAGACAGGTTTTGCGGGCCAGCCGGCGACATTTGTTCAGGATGTCCAAACGGGCATGATTACCTGGAATGCGCCAGTAGCCGTTGGGTTCTACAACGTGGCCATGGTGGTAGAAGAATGGCGTAGGTTTGGCGGTGGTCGAAAAAGACTGATAGGGGAGGTGGTGCGCGATATGCAAATCAATGTGCTGGCTACCAATGACCTGCCGCCTAGCCTAATTGTGCCCGCCGATATCTGCGTGGTGGCTGGCCAGCGGGTGAGCGGCACCGTGACAGCCACCGACGGGGTATCGCCGACCAGTTCGGCGGCTACGGCCGTTAGCTTGTTTGCCTATTCGGGCATCATTCCACCGGCCACGTTTGTGCAGTCGCAGACCGGCCCGTTGCAAGCCAGCGGCACGTTTGCCTGGCAGACGGATTGCAGCAACGTGGCTCGGCTGCCGTATCAGGTCACCTTTAAGGCTCAGGATACCCCAACCGGCTCGTCTAGCACCAATCCGCCACTGGTTGACATTAAAGTTTGGCGGATTACGGTAGTAGGGCCGCCGCCGCAAAGCCTGCAGGCCACCGCCGTGCCGGGTAGCAACCCCACCAGCATCACGCTGAACTGGAACACGTATCAGTGCGCCAATGCCAGCCAGATGAACATTTACCGCCGGATTAACCAGTCCGGTTGGGTACCTTCTGCTTGCGAAACCGGCATTCCGGCCTCAGCGGGATACGTGCGCATCGGCACTGTGCCAATCGGGACGACCACCTTCACCGATGCCGGCGTGGATGCCAGCGGCACGGTTCGGGGCCTCGACCGGGGCCTGACGTATTGCTACCGCATCTACGCCGATTTTCCGCTGCCCGCCGGCGGCCGTAGCATTGCCTCGGCTGAGGCTTGTGCCAGCATTCCGGGCGCTTCAGCGCGGCTCATTAAGGTTGACGTGACAAGCACCCAAACCAATACAGGCCAGATTGAGGTATGCTGGACGGAGCCACGCTCGGCCACGGGTGCACCTTTTGATGGCACCCCAAGCTATGTGCTTTCACGGGCCGAGGGGCTGAATCCGGCCGCTACGGCCTTCGTGCCGGTGACGAATATCACCACGCTCAGCAATACCTGCTACACCGATACCAACCTGAACACGCTGGACAAGCAGTATACCTACAAGCTGGACTTTGTGCAGACGTTCCCGCCCGGGGCCGGCGCGACCATCACCGAAACGGCGGCACCCGCTAGCAGCGTGCGCCTGAGCGCCCTGCCCGACCCCAGGGCTACCTTTATCAACCTGAACTGGACGCACAATGTGCCTTGGGACAATACGGCGCATCCAACGACCGTGTACCGGCGCATGGGTGGTACGAGCGCGTACACGCGCATTGGTACCGCTACCAGCACAGCCACTGGCGGCACCTACACCGATAACGACCCAACGTTGGTAAAAGGCCAGAGTTACTGCTACTACGTGCAGACAGATGGCCAGTATGCCAACATTCCGGCGCTTAGCTCGCTGCTGAACCGTAGCCAGGAACGCTGCCTGGACCTCATCACCCCGCCGTGTACACCAGAGCTGACGCTGGTGACGACGAACTGCGACAGCCTGTCGAACCTGCCGGAGTTCCCCGGGCTGCGCGAGCGCTACACCAACCGCCTGCGCTGGACCGTGGGCCGGGCCCCGGCCGGCTGCGAGGCGGCCATCGCCAGCTACCGGGTCTACTACCGGCCCACGCCGACGGGGGCCTTCGCCTACCTGGGCAGCACGGCCCAGCCGGGCTTTGTGCACCCGAACCTGCTGTTTTCCGGCGGCTGCTACGCCGTGCAGGCCGTGGCCAGCAGCGGGGCGCTGAGCGACACGAGCAATGTGGCCTGCCAGGACAACTGTTTGTTCTTCAAGCTGCCGAACGTGTTCACGCCGAATGGGGACGGGCAGAACGACGTGTTCCGGCCCAAGAACAACAGCCCGGTGCGGCGCATCCGTTTCCAGGCCTTCAACCGCTGGGGCGTGCAGGTGTTCCAGAACACGACCACCGCCGACGACCCCGTCCTCATCAACTGGAACGCCGGCGGGTTGACTGGCGATTTCGGAAAGGCAGCCCGGGTCTCGGGCGGGGTGTACTACTACCTGGCGGAGGTGGAGTTTGCGGACTTTGCCAATACCAAGCGCACCTACAAGGGCTGGGTGGAGGTGATTAGGTAGGGGCTGAAATCCGGCGAGGCCAGCTTTGGCTGAACTGGCTTTTGTGGGGTTTTACAACGTAAAATTGAAAGAAGAGCGGGCTATGGGTCCGCTCTTCTGGTTTGGGGCAATGAGGCTTTTTGTGCAGCTTGCGCCCGATTTACTTTTTAGGCCCTGCCAATTGGCTGCCGTAATCCCACCCACTTTCGCTTAAAACCACCAAACCCAATGAATTCCGCCAAATCCGTCATCTTTCCCGGGCAGGGTAGCCAGTTTCCCGGCATGGCCCGCGAGCTGTTCGACCAAAACCTCGACGCCCGCGCCTTGCTCACCCGGGCCAACGATATCCTCGGCTTTAGCCTGACTGATATCATGTTCAGCGGCACCGACGAGGACCTGCGCCGCACCGACGTGACGCAGCCTGCCATCTTCGTGCACTCGGTGGCGCAGTTTGCAGCCCAGCCGGGCTTTGAGCCTGCCAGTACAGCCGGGCATTCGCTGGGCGAGTTTTCGGCCCTGGTGGCGGCGGGCGTAATGAAGTTTGAAGACGCACTGCCGCTGGTAGCCCGCCGTGCCCAGGCCATGCAGGCCGCCTGCGAAGAGCAGCCCGGCACGATGGCCGCCATCCTTGGCCTCGAGGATGCTACTGTGGAGCGCATCTGCCAGGAAATTACAGAAGGCGGCAATGTGGTAGTCGCGGCCAATTATAACTGTCCCGGTCAGCTCGTGATTTCGGGCTCGGCTGAAGGCGTGGCGCAGGCCTGCGAAGCCCTGAAAGCTGCCGGTGCCAAGCGTGCTCTGCCGCTGCCGGTGGGTGGCGCCTTCCACTCCCCACTGATGCAAAGCGCTGCCGCCGCCCTGGCCGAGGCCATCGAGAAAACGACTTTCAGCCCTGCCCGCTGCCCGGTGTACCAGAACGTAGACGGCCTGCCCCACACCGACCCCGCTGAAATCAAAGCCAACCTGCTGGCCCAGCTCACGGCCCCCGTACGTTGGACCCAACTCGTACAACATATGGCCGCCGATGGCGCTACCGACTTCGTGGAATGTGGTCCCGGCAAAGTATTGCAAGGCCTAGTGAAGAAAATAGTGCCCGCGGCCACCGTTGGCAGCTTCTAGGAGAAAGCCTTATTCTTAGCAGCGCAAAAAAAACGTCCTGCAGTGCGCTGCAGGACGTTTGACTTATCACCCCTATGGCCTTTGCTGATTCGCCTGTTTCTGCAGCTCCGGCTCGGCGCTATCAGCTGCTTTTTGCAGGAATACTAGTAATGGCGGGCCTGTTGCAGCTGGCGCTGTATGGCTACGCCACTATGCCCGGCCTGGCAGGCACCAGCGACTCCCGCCTGTACCTGCACGCCGCCCAGACGCTGCGCGACACCGGCCAGCTACTCAACCCCGACGGAACTCCGTACCGCTATTGGCCACCGCTGTACCCCGTGCTGTTGCGGTACTGCGGCTCGTTGGCGGGCATTCGAGTACTGCACGGTAGCTGCCTGTTGGGCAGCCTGATGCTGTGGAGCTGGCTGGGCCGGCAACTGCTGCCAACAGGGCGGGCGCTGGTGCTGCCAGTTCTGCTGGCGCTCAGCACCCCCTGGCTACTAGTAAGCAAGTTTGTGTGGTCGGAAAGTCTATTTATCCTGTTGTTCGCCACTTATTCAGTCGCGCTGTTTCAATGGCTGCGCACAGGCAGATGGATGTGGTGGCTGGCCGCGACCATCACGGGCTTTTTAATGCCGCTGGAGCGCACCTTGGGGCTTTTCCTGCTGGCAGGAGCAGGGGTCGGGCTGGTGCTCGGCGAGTGGCGGCACTGGCTGCCGAATCGACGCTGGTTGGGGCTGGGGTTGCACCTCCTGCTGAGCACTGCTGGGGGCGTGTGGTGGCAGTGGTATGCGCTGCATGCCGGGCCGAGCCGCTACCATCCGAGCCGGGGCTGGAGCCAGCTGCTCAGCTCGGGCGCTGATTACGGGTTTGTGCTGGGGCGCTGGCTCCTGCTGCTGCCAGCGTCGGGCCGCGCTCTGCTGCCGGATGGGCTATGGGCCGCTGTGCTGCTGGCGCTGTTCTGGTGGCTGTGGCCCCGGCCCAGTGCCGTACCACAGCGTGAGGCCTCGCCAGTTGGGTTTACGGCGGTGGTTACGTCCGCTAGTAGGCCTTTGCTAATTTTCAGCCGCACAATAGTGCTGCGGATGTTGTGGGGTGCGTGCGCCATGCTAGTGCTGCTGGTGGCGGCCCTGACCGTTTTTGCCCAAAGCGCCGCTGGTATTCACGATGCGGAGCGCTATGCCAGCGTGCTGGCCGGGCCGATATTGCTGCTCGTGCTGGCAGCTTGGCCGGCGCAGTTGCCACGTTGGCTAAATATGGTGGCAGTAGCGACCATGCTGGTTTTTGCAGTGGTCAGGGTTGGGCATGTTGCGCGTGACTTGCGCCGGGTGCCGCCACTTGCACTGACCTCATTCCTTGGCCCAGAGCCGGACGGGCAGCACGTCGGGGCAGCGAGCGAGTAGCGCATCAATTGTTTCGTTAAGCTGAGGATGCACCAACGCGCCGGCAATTTCAGCCAACGGCACCAATGCAAACCGCCGCTCCGCCAGCCGTGGGTGCGGCACGGCTAAATCGGGGGTGGCGATGATTTCAGTGCCAAACAACAGGATGTCAACGTCCAAGGTGCGGCTGCCCCAACGTTCCTGGCGCTCACGACCAGCAGCTTGCTCAGTAGTCAGGCACACGGCCAGTAGGTCCTCCGCCGATAACTGCGTCTGCACGGCCAGGGCTTGGTTCAGGTAAGCTGGCTGGTCCTCCCGGCCCCAGGCTGCTGTTTCGTAGATGGCGGATGCCGCTACAATTTCGCCCGCCTTGGCTGTTAGTCGGCTACGGGCTGCCGATAACAAGTCGGCACGGTCCCCCATGTTTGAGCCCAGCAGCAAATAAGCCACCGTAGCCGCAGTGGGCGGTCCACTTCCCACGCTCATAGCTGGCGCTTAAAAAAGGCTGCCGTGGCCTCGGCAATGTGTTGGGCAGTAGTGGGCAACTCAACATTGGTCCAAGGATGGGCGCCGCCAAACATGTGCGTTGCGCCGGGGACCAGTAGCAGCTCCGCGTCGGGCTTGAGCTCCTGCAGCTTGTGAGCGGCGGCTACATTCACGGTTTCGTCCCCGTCGCCGTGAATGATGAGCAGCGGCTGTTTCAGCTTGCGGCGCACGTTGTGCGAAATGTCGAGGCGCGGGCGGTTGGCGTGGTAATTCTCTACAATTTGGTAGTGCATGGGCAGTTCCACACCGGTGCGCATGTTGGGCACGTGCAGCACCCCAGTGCGTTCCCACTCATCAAACACGGCCTGTGGCCACTGCGGATGGATTTCGGCAATGGCCGCCCAGGTCGTCAGGGCCCGCACACGCCGGTCCTCGGCCGCTTTCAGCAGCACCAGCCCACCGCCCCGGCTGTGGCCAACGAGAAACAAGCCGTTCAAATCCATTTCAGTGGCAGGCACTGGCGTGGCACCGTCGGTAAAAAGCGCATCGATTACCTGGCCGATATCATCGAGCTCAATGCTGAAATTATTGCGCCCGAACGCGTCTAAATCCTCCAAATCGCCGGTGCCGCCCACCACCAGGCCATTATGCGACAGGTTCAGCTTCACAAATACGAAGCCCTGCTCCGCGAAGAAATCAGCCACCAATGGGAAGTGTCCCCAGTCTTTAAAGCCCTTAAAGCCATGCACAAACAGCAGCACGGGTTTGGCCTGGCTGGTGGGCTGGTACGTGGCATCGGCTTCGAAGGAGCGGCCGTGGCCGTTGCCGGTTAGCAAAAAAGAGGTGCGGGTAAGCATGCTGGCGAAGGTAGGGGCAGGGCCCGCCAAAGCAGCGCGGCCGGGGGTATAATTAAAAAGGAAGGCGAAAGGTTGAGCCGGGAAGTACACCTCTGCGCCGTTCTGCCGTATCATTGCCGCCACAATGCCCCAACCATCCACTTTCTCCCTCGACCAGATTCAGGCCCCCATCGCGGCCGAAATGACCGAGTTTGAGCACAAGTTTCGCCAGTCGATGCGCACGAAAGTGCTGCTGCTCGACAAGATAATGGGTTACATCGTGAAGCGCAAGGGCAAGCAAATCCGGCCCATGTTCGTGTTTCTCACGGCCCGTGCCACCCGCCTCGAACCCGCCACCGGCGACCCGCTGCCCGATGCTTGCTTCCGCGGCGCGGCCCTCATCGAGCTGTTGCACACCGCTACCCTCGTGCACGACGACGTGGTGGACGAAAGCAATTACCGCCGCGGCTTCTTTTCCATCAATGCACTCTGGAAAAATAAAATTGCCGTGTTGGTCGGCGATTACCTGCTGTCGCGGGGCCTGCTATTGGCCCTCGAAAACGACGATTTCGACCTGCTGAAAATCGTGAGCAACGCCGTGCGCGAGCTAAGCGAAGGCGAATTGCTGCAAATCGAAAAGGCCCGCAAGCTGGACATCACCGAAGACGTTTATTTCGACATCATCCGGCAGAAAACAGCGTCGCTAATTGCGTCCTGCACGGCCGTGGGCGCGGCCTCCGTGGGGGCCGATAAAGAAGCCATTGAGCGGGCTCGCTTATTTGGTGAAAAGGTCGGAATTGCCTTTCAAATCAAGGACGACTTATTCGACTACGGTACCGCCGAAATCGGCAAGCCGGTAGGCATCGATATTAAGGAGAAGAAGATGACCCTGCCGCTTATTTATGCCCTCCAGCAGGCTTCCTGGCTGGAAAAGCGCAAGGTTATTTTCAACGTAAAAAACAACGAAGGCCACCGCGACCGGGTGCAGCAGGTAATTGAATTCGTGAAAAAATCGGGTGGTTTGGATTACGCCATTCAAACCATGAAACGCTACCGCGATGAGGCACTGGCCATCCTGCACACCTTCCCGGAGTCGCCCAGCCGCACGTCGTTGGAGCAGCTGATTAATTATACGATTGAGCGGGAAAAATAAACCACAAATTCAGACGGATTTCACGGATTTTGTGGACGACGAGCTTACTCACTCACGATGAAAAAAGGCCACTCATTGAGTGGCCTTTTGTTTTATCATACATGCAGATTTACCCATTCACAAAATCCGTGAAATCCGAAAAAACCGTCTGAATCCGTGGTCTACTCGGCTACCTGGTAGCTCACTTCCTTGGCATCACTCACCTTGAAGGTCACGCCGTCGAAGGAGCTATCGACTTCGAGGGAGTGGGTCATTTCACAGCCGGGGCACTTTATTTCTTCAATCTCGTGGTTGTCGGCGTGTTCGGGCGAGTCGGCTTGGTCGTTGGGGGCCGGCACGCCGATGAGGTCGGTAAAGACTTCAGTATGGCAGTGCTCGCACTCAAACTTGAGGCCGACGGCCCGGCCTTGCAGGTCGGCGAGCGGAGCGGGTGAGCTGGGGTTTTGCTGAATCCACATAGAGGGAGGGGTATTTGGAGTGAAAGAGAAGCGGTGGGCCAAGGCCTGTCCGGGTTTACGGAGCTGGTTTGAAAAAAGATGAGTTGGCGTCGATTGCAGATTATTTTTGGTAGTCGCATCCGCTTGCGGCTCCGCAAGATGAATGACCCCCTAGCTGCTGCTAAAGCCCCATTTGTGCTGCCAAAGATGCCGCGCTGGCGCTCCCTGCTGCGTTCATTTGCCTTAGCAAAGGACCCACTACCGGTGCTGAACCAGATACTGACCCACCACGGCGACACCGTGCAGGTGTTCATCGGTGGGGTAGAAAAAAGCATTCTCACCCGCGACCCCGGCCTCACGCAGCATATTCTCCAGAAAAACCATCGCAACTATGCCAAATCGAAGTTTACACAAGGTTTCTCGCGCTACATTGGCCACGGCCTGCTCACCAATGAGGGACCCGATTGGCTGCGCCAGCGTCGGCTTATTCAGCCCGGTTTTCATCGGCAGCGGGTGGCAGGCCTCACGGGCCTGATGCAGGAAATAACAGCCGAAACGCTGGCCCCTGTTGTGGCCAAAGCGGCTGACGCGGGCGGTGCGGCCACCGTGGATGTGCACGAACTGATGACGCGCCTCACGTTTCGCATCATTGCCCGCTCGGTGTTCAGTACCAACTTCCCGGAGGCAGAGCTGGACCGGCTAGCGGGGCTCATCACCGAGATACAGGCGTTTTTTGTGCGCTCAATCCGGCAGCCTTACCTAAGGCTTTGGTTTCAACTGAAAGGACGGTTCAAGTACCACGATGCGCTGGCTGCTGAGTTGCGCACACTGTTGGGTGACCTCATTGCTCAGCGCCAAAAGGCTAATGCCCAACCCGGTGCCACCCCACCCGACGACCTGCTGCAAATGCTGCTCGATGTGCGCTACGAGGATACCGGTGAAGCTATGAGCCCTGACCGGCTTATCGACGAATCCCTCATTCTGCTGGTGGCCGGCCACGAAACCAGCGCCAATGCCCTCACTTGGCTCACCTACCTGCTGGCCCATCACCCGGCCGAGGCGGTGGCCATTCAACAGGAAATGACGGGCGTGCTGGCTGGCCGCACGCCTGCTTTCGAGGATTTGCCGCGCCTCGGTAAGGCACTGCATGCCGTGCAGGAAACCATGCGCCGCTACCCGCCCGCCTGGATGGTGGACCGCGTAGCGCTAGCCGATGACGAGTACAACGGACTTCGCATCCCCAAAGGCACATTGTTTTCGCTCTATTTCCACGGCCTGCACCACGACGCCAAATACTGGCCCGAGCCCGAGGAATTCCGTCCTACACGCTTTGCACCGGGCCAGGAGCGCCCAGTGCAGGCCAACACCTATGTACCCTTTGGAGGCGGACCGCGCCTGTGCATCGGCATGCAGTTCGCCCTCACCGAAATGCAGCTGGTGACGCTGGAGCTGCTCCGGCAATTCGATATACAATGGGTGCCGGGCCAATTGCCCGTAACCATGCAGCCGCTCATTACCCTCCGGCCAAAACAGGACTTCCGGGTAAAGCTGCGGCTCCGTTAGCTTCGAGTACCCCAAATTTCCACTTGGGCCCGCGTGAGAATTGCTTACTCAGTACGGACCCAAGTGGAAATTCGGGGTACCTGAACCGGATAGTTACGCCAGGTGATAGGTTAGTACTGGTGGAAAGGCGTGGGTGGCCACCGTTTCGGCAATGCTGGTGTTGAAATAGCGGCTGAGGCCGGAGCGGGCGTGTGTCGGAACTACGACCAAGTCAGCATTCACCTGCTTGGCAAAGTGCTCGATGCCAGCGCTGGTGCTGCTGGCCGAAATAGAGCTGGTTTGGAAATTAATTAGCTGAGCGCGTTGCGCAAAGGCCTGCTCGTGCTGCTGAGTGGCCTGGGTTTCGGCTCCATCAGTTACGTGTAGCAAGTGCACGGTGGCATTTGGGAAAGCGGCCTGCACCTGCTGCAGACCGGCGATGGCACCGGTAGCCTCCTCCGTAAAATCGGAGGGGAACACGATGTTGCGCACTTCAAACTGGGCTTGCTGGTGCTTCACCGTCAGCACCGGCACATTGGCCAGGCGAATGAGCCGCTCAGTGTTCGAGCCTACGAAGAAGTTTTCCATAGCACCGTGGCCCTGCGCGCCCATCACCACAAGGTCGGAGCCGTGGCGCTCGATGGCCTTCAGAATACCGTCGCCAATGCGGCCGACCTCCACGCCATCTTCCACCGGCACACCCGGGGCCAGGCTTTCGGCTTCGGCGCGCAGGGTGTGCAGCCGGCGCTTGGTCACCTCCATTAGCTTCACAATGAAAATCTGGTCGATGCCGCCATTGCTGTTGGGAAGCTCATTGCCGTTTACCGGCCCGCCATAGGCGCTGAAATTGGCCGTGGAGGCTTCGGGAGCTTCCAGTACGTGCAGCAGCGTAACGCTACCGCCCGTCTGCTTGGCTACTTGCAAGGCTACTTCAAAAGCGTAGTGCGACTCGGCCGAAAAATCGGTGGGAACAAGAATGCTTTTCATGGAAAAAGAAAGAGGGTGATAAGGAGAAAAACAGCTTTAGCTGAAGCTGTATAAGTGCTTACGTAGAACTGCTGCTTAGGTAGATAAGCCAATAAGCAGTGCTTTTCCCTCTTTCATCCAGCCTTCACCTTATGCCGCTGCATTGCTGGCTAGGCCACTTCACACTCCAGATAATAACAGATTTTACACAGTGCATTAGCGGTGCTGGGAGGTAGATATTAGGCCTGCGGCGAAGATTTTACCTAACATGGAAAACCTAATCTTAGCCCTCGAAACCAAATCCTATCCAACCAAACGCCGCAAGCAATAGCACCGCGCAGCAGTAATGGCTATAGCGGTATGCGGTATTCCAGTTAGGGGTGTTCGCCAGTCGGACGGTTGCTACGTTAAGATGGAAGCCGCTGGAGCCAGCCAGACTTTGGCTGTTCCAACGGCTTCCGGTGAAACCCAGGTTTGAGTAACTGGCTCCTATTGAGCCTGTAATGCCGCCTTCGTTACCTTCACGGTTGTGCCAGTGGCGTGGTCGCGCAGAAAGTACAGGCCGTCGGGCTGGTGGCTGAAATCCAGCTGCCTAGCTTCCGATGCATCCAGCTTACTCTCCTGCACCGCCAAGCCCATCTGGTTGAACAGCGTGAAACGGGCATCTGCCGGGCCCGTCACCGTCAGGCGGCCATTGGTAGGGTTGGGATAGGCTTGCAGGGCCAGCACGGGTGTGGTACGCACAGCAACAATGGGACTGTAGGCAGTAGTGCCGTCCTTATCCACCTGCTTGAGGCGGTAGTAGGCCTGCGCCAACGGGCGCGCATCCACAAAGCTATAGACCAAGGCGTGGGTGCTGCTACCCGCAGCGGATACCTGACCAATGGCCTGATACCGCTCGGGCGCTTCGGCACTGGCGCGCTCCACCTGGAAATAAGCGCTGTTTTTTTCCGAAGCCGTCGTCCATTTCAACGCTACCGTTGAGGCCTGGGCTGCACCCGTGAAAGTTGTCAATTCCACCGGCAGTGGCGTAAATGCAGCCGTGACGTGGTACAGCTGCACGGCATAGCCTACGTTCACGGCAAGCACACTACCCGTGCGAAGCTCCACCTCCTGAAACTTATCAGTAGCCGTAAAGCCAACGTTCATTGTGTTCGTGTTCAGGGTAGTAAGGTTCAGGACGCTGCTCATGTTCATCGTCTGCTTCGCCTGAGTGCCTGAAGCGGTGTAGGTGCTGATGGTCGTGTTGTTCACCAAACCCAGACTCAGCGCGCTACCGGTAAAGCTAACCGTCAGGTTTACCTGCGCGCCTAAAGGAATCGGGGCATCAAAGCCCACTCGCAACGCCGCCGTGCCAACCGCCAGCGGTGGCGAAATTGAAGCGGCCGTGGCCGGGTTACTATCAACAGCGTTTGCGCTGCTGGCTACAGAGCCACAAATGAAAACAACGCAGCCTAAATCCCGGTCTGCTACTGAGGACGCTTGCTTCACTTGCTGAGCAAGGGCGCGCGTACCTGCGCTTGAAAGAAATAATGCGAAGACAAGGAGATAGGAGGCAATACGAACTGTAAAGTTATCCATAATGATAAACTGAGCGTTGATGATAAAGTGACGGATAAAATTTGTAAATAATTGACAGTTATCATATTAATTCCATAAATAGGATAATGTCTAAATCTGGGAAAATTGAAATTTTCTTATGTTGAGTTGGGTGTTTTAATTCTGACTTACGCCAGTGTCTTCACCTATTTATTTTAAATGCGTTGCAAGTGCACCAAATATTTTTTTGCTAAAAAGGAAGGATTCTCAAATCGGGAATGTATTTGCCTCCCGCTTTAAAAACAGGTTGAGTTAGCCTGCCTGCGGTACAGTAGCCCGAAGCAATGGTTCTACTTATGTAGGGTCTTATCAGAACGCGTCTTTCAGGGTTCGTTCAGCCGAGGCACCAATTCGGGCTGCTCGTTCAATTGCCTATAGCTTCGTATTCACAGCAGCCCGCGACCACATGCAAAAAGGACGGCTGCCTGACTACCAGACCGACTTGCCATAGTCGATTCAGTAGTCGGGCAGCCGTCCTTATTAGTGCTGCTATAAAAGTTGTCAGACGCAACGCATAGACTGCTATTCCTTCAGCAACTTGTCAATCTCCTTATTAAAGGCCGCCGTTTCTTCCTCATAATACTTGCCCGTGCCCGGCCCCGAAAAACCGGTATGAATCTTCCGCACATTACCCTTTTTATCAAGGAAAATGGTAGTTGGGAAGGCCAGAAATTTCGCCAGTTGCGGCAGCGACTTCGCCACTGAGTCCTTATTGGCCACGCCCGCAAACGCCACATCATAACCCATCTTGAACCGCTCGCGCATGTTGCGCAGCTTGGGCGCGGCCTTGGTGTATTCCGGGCTGCGCTCGTAGCCCAAGCCGATGATTTCGACGCCGCGTTGCTTGTTCTTCTCGTACCAGGGCGCCAGGAAATTGGTCTCATCCATGCAGTTGGGGCACCACGAGCCCAGCACTTGCAGTACCACTACTTTGCCCCGGTACTTGGGGTCGGTGGGGGAGACGCTGCCTCCCTCAATCACGTTGGGAAACTTGAAGGTCAACCGGCTCTCACCTTTTTTGAGGTAGGTGAGGGTATCGGCGTCGGGCAGCTTGGCCTTAGGGTCGGGCACGGCCGTCCAGGTTTCATGGCCGGACTTACCGGAATAGAAGTCACCGAACAAGGTATTAGGGGCGTATTCCTTCGTAATATCAACGGGTGCTTTCGGTCCGTTTTG
Organism: Hymenobacter negativus; assembly: GCF_017571495.1. Lineage (GTDB taxonomy): Bacteria > Bacteroidota > Bacteroidia > Cytophagales > Hymenobacteraceae > Hymenobacter > Hymenobacter negativus. Next base: position 183,737 of record NZ_JAGETZ010000012.1, read on the forward strand.
AGCTGTAAACAAAAAGGCATGGCTGCCGTCGAATGTGCTCAATTGCAATTTTTGCCCATTTACCGCGCCACTAAGGTAGCGGTAGTCGCCAGTGGTGGTGAGAAAAGTGCCCGTCAATTGGTTGCCTTGCTGCGTGAAAACGCCCGTGGCCGGATAGCTGTCGTCGCCATCCTGGAAGGTGGCCCGCCAGGTGCCGTTGAAGCTGCCCGGCTTGTCCGTTGACTGAGCGGCCGGAAACAACTCCTGCACGCCCGCTGTAGCCGTTAGCGGCACCCGGTACGGGTCCTTCGCATCGTACTTCACCCAAGTGCCTTTCAGCTTGTCTTTGCCATCGGCGCGCACCACTAGCGCGGCATCAAAGGCGTGCATGCGAATGGTGGTAGAGTCGCCGGCTGAGGAAATTTCCTCGCAACGCAGCCGCTCCTCGCCGTTCAGGCCTTTATTAATAAGGTACACTACTGGCTTGCCAGCTTCAGTTTTTACCTCAAATAGAAAAGGGATTGCCTGGCCCTGCGTGGCTAGTGCGCCACGCCAGGGACCGGGCGTGAGTACCGGGGCTGCCGCAGTAGTACCGCCGGTAGCCGATTCGGAAGAATTGCCAGAGTTAGATGAGCAGCCGGCAAGGTTGAAACCCAGCGTGGCCGCAGCCAGCAGGGAAAGGGACATTGATTTCATGGTAAGCGCAAAAATGCAAACGGAAGCTACACAACCGCCACCCGCGCCAATAGGTTGCCGTCCGCCACTGCGCACCTCTGCAAAAACCACCAGGAACCCGGGTTTGCACTATTCCCGAACGCAAGCGCAAAAACCCACGTTAATTCTACCAAAACCCGCATCCGCGCATTTTGGCTAGGTACAACTTGGCGGGGGTGCTACATTTGCACAACCACTCTTTATTAATACGCATCCTATGGCTTTCGACCTGGAAATGATTCGCTCGGTGTATGCCGGCATGGGTTCCCGCATCGAGGCGGCCCGCGCCGCCGTGGCACGCCCGCTTACGCTCACCGAGAAAATTCTCTACGCTCACCTCTACGGTGGCGAAGTAAAGCAGGCTTATGAGCGCGGCGTTTCTTACGTCGATTTCGCCCCCGACCGCGTGGCCATGCAGGACGCCACCGCCCAAATGGCTCTGCTGCAGTTCATGCAGGCCGGTAAAGCCACCGCTGCCGTGCCCAGCACCGTGCATTGCGACCACCTGATTCAAGCTAAAGACGGCGCTACCGAAGATTTGGCCGAAGCCAACACCGAAAACAAAGAGGTGTACGACTTCCTGGCCTCGGTTTCTAATAAATACGGCATCGGCTTCTGGAAGCCCGGCGCCGGCATCATTCACCAAGTGGTGCTCGAAAACTACGCCTTCCCCGGCGGCATGATGATTGGCACCGACTCGCACACCCCCAACGCGGGCGGCCTGGGCATGATTGCCATCGGCGTAGGTGGCGCGGATGCCGTGGACGTGATGGCCGGCATGGCCTGGGAGCTGAAGTTCCCGAAGGTGATTGGCGTGAAGCTGACCGGCAAGATGAACGGTTGGACTTCGGCTAAAGACGTGATTCTGCGCGTGGCCGGCATCCTGACTGTGAAAGGCGGCACCGGCGCCATTGTGGAATACTTCGGTGAAGGTGCCGAGAGTCTGAGCGCCACCGGCAAAGGCACCATCTGTAACATGGGCGCTGAAATTGGTGCCACGACGTCGGTATTTGCTTACGACGAGAAGATGGGCGACTACCTGCGCGGCACCGGCCGGGCCGAAATCGCCGAGGGTGCTGCCGCTATCCGCCAGCACCTGCGCGCCGACGACGAGGTATACGCTCAGCCCGAGAAGTACTTCGACCAGCTCATCGAAATCGACCTGAATACCCTGGAGCCCTACGTGAACGGTCCGTTCACGCCGGACGCCGCCTGGCCCATCTCGCAGTTTGCTGCGGCTGTGAAAGAGCACGGCTGGCCCGAGAAGCTGGAAGTGGGCCTGATTGGCTCGTGCACCAACTCGAGCTACGAGGACATTACCCGCGCTGCCAGCATTGCCAAGCAAGCCGTTGACAAAGGCCTGACGGTGAACGCCGAGTTCACCATCACGCCCGGTTCGGAGCTAGTGCGCTACACGGTAGCCCGTGACGGCCTCCTCGACACCTTTGCCGACATGGGCGGCGTGGTGCTGGCCAACGCCTGCGGTCCGTGCATCGGTCAGTGGGCCCGCCACACCGACGACCCCAAGCGCAAGAACTCCATCATCACGAGCTTCAACCGCAACTTTGCCAAGCGCAACGATGGCAACCCGAACACCCACGCTTTCGTGGCCTCGCCCGAAATCGTGACGGCCTTCGCTATTGCCGGCGACCTGACCTTCAACCCCCTCACCGATACCCTGCAAGGCACCAACGGCCCCGTGAAGCTCGACGAGCCCCAGGGCGTGGAGATGCCTCCCCGCGGTTTCGCCGTGGAGGATGCCGGCTTCCAGGCACCTGCCGCCGATGGCAGCACGGTGCAAGTACTGGTGAATCCGACCTCGGACCGCTTGGAGCTCTTGGAGCCCTTCAAGGCTTGGGAAGGCACCGACCTTATGGGCCTGCGCCTGCTTATCAAAGCCCAAGGCAAGTGCACCACCGACCACATTTCGATGGCCGGACCGTGGCTGAAATACCGCGGCCACCTGGACAACATTTCGAACAACATGCTCATCGGGGCTACCAACGCCTTTAATGGCGAGGCCAACTCGGTACGCAACTTCGCCGTGCAGGGCGACGGCTATACCACCGTGCCGCAGTCGGCCCGCTCGTACAAGAGCCTGGGCATCGGCACCGTGGTAATTGGCGATGAAAACTACGGCGAAGGCTCGTCGCGCGAGCACGCCGCTATGGAGCCCCGCCACCTTGGCGTGCGCGCCGTGATTGTGAAGAGCTTCGCCCGCATCCACGAAACCAACTTGAAGAAGCAGGGCATGCTCGGCCTCACCTTCGCCAACAAGGCCGACTACGACCTGATTGAGGAAGGCGATACCATCGACATCCTAGGCCTGACCACCTTCACGCCCGGTCAGCCCCTGCAGGCCCGCCTGCACCACGCCGACGGCGACACCGACCTCATCACCCTCAACCACACCTACAACGAGGGCCAGATTGAGTGGTTTAAAGCCGGCTCGGCCCTGAACCTGATTCGCATGAAGGAAGCCAGCGGTGCCAACCTCTCGCAGAAATAAGCAAGTAGCACTAGCCGCTTAAGCAACAACGGCCGCCTCGGGAAACCGGGGCGGCCGTTTTGGTTACATTAGAGCGGAATTAAGCAGTTAAATGTGCTACCTACTTGTCGATGGTGTTCTATTATCCTATCTTCTACACAGGCAATGAAATTTAAGATACCCCTGCTTGTGTGCATGCTGGTCACCGGATTGTCTTTTGCGCAGTTTACGCACCGCAATACAGGCGAAAGTGTGTCAGTGGGCGACTACAACAAAGGGGCCTTGCGGAATGGGTACCTACTACCCCGCAGCGGTAAGAATTTCCAATGCTATAGTTGGTTCAGCTATTACGTGCTTGGGCGGGAGTATACGAATTCGCGGGTATACCACACGGTGCTGGCGACCTATCAGGCAATGGAAGAGAGATGCCCGGGGCGAACATTTATCTATATGGAAAGCGCCCGGCGCAAAGGTGGCCGGCCTTTTCCGCACCGTACCCACCAGAACGGATTGAGTATTGATTTTATGAGCCCCCTGGTACAGCACCACCAGCCTAAATATTACAATGGATTGGGGTTGTTTCGGTATTTATTGAGTTTTGATAGCACGGGCAAGTCAACACTGAACTCAGCAGTTAATATAGACTTTGAAGTACTGGCAACTCACTTGCTGTTGTTAGAGAAAAATGCCCGAAAAAACGGGTTAATGATTAGCAAAGTGATTTTGAAAATTGAGTTGAAAGACGAATTATTTGCGACTGAATCCGGAAAAAAGCTGAAGGCGAGTGGTATATATTTTGCCCAGAATTTAACACCGGTATTAAATAAAGCTCATGATGACCATTACCATGTAGATTTTAAACTGCTTTGATGAGGTATTTGTGCGGTTAATCTAATTTATTGGTTGTGAAAGCATTCCTTTTGTTATCAGTATTGCTTCAATTTGGGTATTTGGCCGCTGCCCAGCCCGCCGTTCCCTACGGCCACTTCCTCTAGGCACTACCAACTGGTGCGTGGCGTGAAGCTGTACTACGAAAGGGGCCGCCGCTGCTCCTGATTCACGGCAACGGCGACAACATCTCGGCCTGGCGAAGAGCATAGCCTATTTTGCCCAGTGCTACCACGTCATTGCTGTGAATAGCCACGCCCAAGGCAGTGACGTGGTAGCGCCGGTGACGCGCTGAGCTTCGAGATGATGGCCGTTGACTTTGCTGGTCTGCTCACGAGTTTGCGGACGACCTGTGATGCCTCGTGATTTTGGAATCCCAAGCCTCTAGCGACCGGGCGAATATAGCGCCCTGATTGGTCGGCTGCTGTGGTTGAGGTGGTTAATTTGCCGAAAAAAGCACGAAAGAAAAATCTGGTCGATGAAATGGAATAGTAAGCGGCTTGGGTGGCTGGTGGTGCTGGCGCAGTTGCCGGTACTGCAAGCCCTGGCACAGGAAGAAATTGAACGGGTGCAGCAGAAAAACGAAGCGGGGCAAATAGAGGAATTCGGCGTATTGAAAGCCGATAAAGCTGTTCGGCAAGGTCCTTATATTCGGTACCGAATGAGCGGCCCGATGACGGGCGTGGTGTACGAAGCCGGCACGTACGAGCACGGCCTGAAGCAGGGCGAATGGCGTAGCTTTTCGGAGCAGCAGGCCACCAACCGACTGGTGAGCCGGGGCACCTACCTGGCCGGCGTGCCGGCGGGCCCGTGGGTATATTACCACGAGAGCGGGGCCGCGCCCGTCCGAAAAATGGTGTTCGACCCCGGGCGCCTTGGAACTTCTTTCATCATCGCCTCCGACGATACCACTGCCACGGTCCAAGCCAAGGGTTTTTGCCTGGATGGCGCACGTGCCGGCCTGTGGAAATACTACGATGCCAAAGGCAAGCTGGTGCAGGCCATCAACCATTCGGCCAGTCCGGCCCAACTGCTGTACTGGCAGCCTGCCACCGGCCCAGCGGTGAGTGGCGCGCTGGTTCAGGCCAACCACGGCGTGCTCTACGTGGGCGGTAAGGAGCAGCTGCAGCGTGACCTGGCCGGGGCGTTTGATGTGGAGTTCTGGCGAACCTCCGGCAAAACGGCTGATACCGGGGTCGTATTTTCGGTGGATAGTACCGGGCGGCAAACCGGCATCGGCCTGACTACTAAAACCGTTCCTACCAAATACGAGCAGCAGGTGCTGATGCAGCTAGGGAAGGTTCCGACCCTGTGGTTACCCCGTGTGAGCAACGGCCATGCTAGCGCAGCAAGTTACTTTGTGCTGATAAACAGTGTTATTACCGATGCTGCTAAAACGCTGACTGTAGAATCTTTTGGTGAATAAGTAGCCTTCTGGTTATGGCACGGTCCCGGTCCGACACTGGAAGCGGCCGACCGGGACCGTGTGACCAGCCTGCCGTAGCTACAGCGCATATCATCTGTTACACGAAAGCATAGAACATGTTGGGATGTAACATATTATGTTTGAGGTATGGATTTATGGAGCTCCTCCCAGCTAACAGGAATGAAAATCTCTACTCAAACGGCTGAACACTACATCTGGGGCAATGCCTGCGACGGTTGGCACTTATTGCGTAGCGACTCACTGAGTGTCATTCAGGAGCGCATGCCGCCGGGCACAGCCGAGCAGCGGCATTTTCATGAACGGGCGCAGCAGGTATTTTTTATTCTGGCAGGGGAAGCTACGTTTGAGGTGGGGGAGCAGTCGGTGCGCGTAGCAGCACAGGAGAGCCTGCACATTGTGCCCGGTATACCGCATCGCATCGCCAATTATGGGCCGCTGGACCTACACTTTCTGGTGATTTCGGAGCCGAAAGCGCACGGCGACAGGGTGAACGAGGCCAGCTAACTTTTATTAGAATACGATACTGACCACATGAAATGGTACATCCATTTAATTGGGCTGCTGCTCCTGAATGTGGCCGCAAAAGCGCAGCCCCAAACCGAGAAGGTGTTGCAGCAAGGCACTGCCGGCGTGGTAGAGGAGTTCAGTGTGCTGAAAGCTGACCACACCGTACGGCAAGGGCCCTACATCCGGTACCGGCCACTGGGTGGGCGCACGGGTGTGGCAGTATTTGAGGCCGGCAATTACGAAAATGGCTTGAAAGAAGGGGAATGGCGGTGCTTTTCGGAGGATTACCCGTGGAATAAGCTGCTAAGCAAAGGCAGCTACCACGCCGGTCTGCCCGACGGTTTGTGGCAGTATTATCACTGCGCTTGGACGAAAAGACGTGGCTTGGAAGAGGCAGCTCCCAATGGCCGAAAGACCAAGGCTGGATACGTGGTTTCGGTCGTCGATACTTCAGCCGTTTTGCAGGCTAAAGGCATGAATTACGCTGGGATGAAGGCCGGGGTATGGGTGTATTATGATGCCCAAAACAACATCATTCAAAAAATAAATGAGTCGACCCGCCAGCTGCTGTACTGGCACCAAGGCACACAAGAGCCCGTGGTTGGCCAAGCCCTGGCTGAGAACCACCCACTGCTCTACGTAGGTGGGAAATATCAGCTGCGCGACGCCATTCACCACCATATTGAAGCCTTTGCGCTGCTAAAGCATTACCAGATAGGCAGCGCTAACTTCGTGTTTTCAGTAGATTCGACGGGCCAGCAGACCCACCTTGGGCTGGGCGTGAATATATTGCCCAATGCATTCGAAGAATTTATTTTATCGGGATTGCGGAACCTCAAGACTACTTGGCTGCCGCAAGTGGTAGCCGGCCAGCCCGTAGCCGCCGAGTACCGGGTGCGAATAAGCATTCAGGAGAAAAACGAAAACGGACGGATGACAGTTGACATGCTAGGCGATTGAGATTGTGGAGCCATGGCGGGCCGGTCTACTCCACAGCACTAATCCGTCAACCGCTTCACGTCTTCGGCCGCGGCAAAGTGGCGCAGGCGGTAGCAGTTCATGGCTGTATCGCCGAGCTGTTCGATGAGCTTGTAGTTGGCCACGGCGCCCACGGCCGCCCCGATGACGGGCACGAGCTGGGCCATTTTGGCGAGGTCGATGTAGTCGCGGTATTCCTGCTGGAAGGTGCGCCAGTCGAACTCGTCCGGGTTCAGGGGCAGGGTGAGGCGGTAGGCGTCCCAGTGGGCCAGGCGGCGGTAGGTGATGTTGCGGGTGTGCTGGCTGCTGAAGGTGAGCTGGAAGACGTAGAGCAGGTACAGCCGCTCGGTGTAATCGTGCACGTCGTAGCCGTAGAGGGCCGCCATGTCGAACAACATCTTGATTTTGAGTCCCAGTAGGATGGGGAAGTCGGCCAGCCCGAGCAGAAAGCCGCCTGCACCGGTTACGGCGCCTTCAGCCGTAGCCATGGTGCGGTAGTCGCGGATGCGGATGCGGGCTTCGACCTCGCGGGTAGCGAAAGGAGCGTTGGCCAGGGGCTTGCTGGTGGTGTACTTGGAGCCAAAGAGTACGCCACGCACCATCTGCTTGATGGTGGCCGTGATGGCCTGATGGAGCCTTTCGGGCAGAAAAGCATTGAGGCGGACCTGCACGCGGTGGGCAAAATTATTCAGCCGTGAGGGCGGTAGCTGCATGCGGTGCTGCCAGTCCTGGAGCTCGGTAAAAGCTTGCTGTTCCTCAGAAGACATGTAGGGGCGGAGGGCGGATGAGCCGCGAAGCTACGAGGATTCGTCGGGCAGTATACCTTCGTCCTCAAGCCTGCCGCAGCCTGCTAAGCGTGGCCCTCGCGCGTAGCCGGCTGTCTATCTGAACGAGTAACTGCCCATGGAGCCCCCACAATTGCTGGCCGCCACCCTCATTGCCAACCGCAAGCGCCGGGGGCTGTCCCAGGAAGAATTGGCGGAGGCCGCCGGACTTAGCCTGCGTACGGTGCAGCGGCTTGAGAAGGGCGAGAGCCTGCCGCGTGGCTTCACGCTGCAAGCCCTGGCCACGGCCCTTGAGCTGCCCGTAGAAGCACTTACTTCTGTGGCTGCTGAAGCCGCGCCGCAACCCGCACCGCCTACTGCTCCCGAACCAATACTCCCGGAACCCACTGCTTCGACGCCTGTGCTGCCCGCTGCGGCGGCTCCGGATGATGGTACACCCGCCTACGTAGCCCTGATGTACCTGTCGGCGTTCAGCTACATCCTTCTGCCGGGGGCCAACATCGTGCTGCCGCTGCTGATGCGCTACCACCGGCGGCAGGTGCCCGAAATTCAGGAAGCTGGCAGCCGGCTGCTCAACTTCGAGCTGGTCTGGACGCTGGTGACCTATGGCGGCTACGGCCTGTTGCTGGCCACCCAGATTATCCTCATCATGTATTTCCAGATTGTCATCGTGCTGGCGCCGCTGGTGTTTCTGTTCACCCTCAATCTGCTGCACGCGCCCTTGCTGCTGCTGGGCGCGTGGCGGGCGCGGCAGGGGCGGTACACGGGCTACCCGGTGGGGCTGCGCCTGTTTTAGACTACGCCGAAACGGGTTGAAAAGTGCGTTTTCACTTATCTGAGGGCAATTGTCATAGAAATGTCGCCGCAATGTCGCCCATTGGTGGTTGGTGGTCGGTCCGTCGGCGGCTCACCTTTGTAGCACCTCGCCGGCCTATCCGGCGGCCTTTCACCAAGCCAGTCATGCTATGAAAAAGTGGGTGTTGTTGCTGCTTCTTGGGTTCACCTCCGCGCGGGTTTTTGCACAGGCTCCGTTCGCGCGCACCTTGGTGCAGCTCCAGGAATACCAAGGCCTGTACGAGTACGAGAACCGGGCCACGCTGCAAATGGCCGCTTCCCCGCGCGACCTCGTGCTGTATGCCATTATTGCCGATGCCCGCTACGCTCTGCACGCCGTGGGCCCGGATAGCTTTGCGGATGGCAGCAACAATGCCGTGCAGTTTCAGCGCGATGCCAGCGGCAAGGTTATTTCCTACACGCTCAAGCAGCAGGTGTACCGGCGGCTGAAAGGCAACCTGAACCTTCCGCCGCAGATGTGGTCGCCGCGTCCGCTGGCGGCCGGCCAGCCCTTCGTGTACCGCTATACGGCACCGCCCAAAACCACCGACGGCCTGCCCGTGGGCACCCTCCAAAACACCGGCCTCGACCCGGCGCTGCTGGCCACGATGGTGACAAAGATTGTGGACGGCAGCCTGCCCAACATCCACAGCGTGCTCGTCCTCCAGAACGGGCGGCTGGTGTTTGAGGAATATTTCTATGAGTACGACCGTGAGACGCTGCACTCGCAGCGCTCAGCTACGAAGAGCGTCATTTCGGCCCTCACCGGCATCGCCATTGAGCAGGGCTTCATCAAGAGTGTGCAGGAGCCCGTGGCGGCGTACTTTCCGGAATATAAGCTGCGCAACGACTCGCCGGAAAAGCAGCGCATCAGCATCGAAAACATGCTGGCCAACCAGAGTGGCCTCGACTGTGACATCGCCAACGAGCAGTCGGTGGGCAACGAAACCACCATGGACCATTCCCCGGACTGGGTCAAATACACCCTCGACCTGCCCCTGAGCGACCACCCCGGCGGCAAGGGCATGTATTGCTCGGGCAATCCGATAACCGTGGGCCGCATCATCGAGAAGCAGGCTCGCCAGCCACTGCCGGATTTTGCCCGCCAGGTGCTGTTTGGTCCGCTGGGAATCAAAAACTTTGATTGGCGCTTTCAGCCCGATTCGACCAGCGCTGACACGTATTGCCAGCTGTCGCTCCGCCCGCGCGACATGGCCAAATTCGGCCTGCTCTACCTTAACCAGGGCCAGTGGCAGGGCCAGCAGTTGGTGCCAGCGGCGTGGGTTAGCGCCTCGCTCGCCCAGCATTCCGTGGTGCAGGGCGTAAGCTACGGCTACCTCTGGTGGCTGAAATACCTGGACGTGGCCGGCCGGCGCTACCACGGTGCCATGGCGCAGGGCAACGGCGGCCAGCGCATTTCGGTGTGGCCCGAGCAGAAGCTCGTAGTAATCGTAACGGGCGGCAATTTCAACCAGCAGTCGCCTTCTGATGAGATGATTGGCAAGTACGTGCTGGCGGCGTTTAAGTAGTCAACGGGCTTTTGCGGCTTCCTACAGCGTGGCTGTTTGCGCCTCTCTATTTTCGCGGGGCTTGGTCACCAGGTAGTAATACAGTAAAATGCTTAACCCGATGAGGAACGGGATAAGAGCCAGGTGTTTGCCTGTGATGTAGGGCGTCACCTGCACGGTGTCGAACCCAAAAAACTCGCTGGTCATCCAGTAGGAGTTCGCCGTAATCCAGAACACGATGGCCAGGTTGTGGGCCAGCTCCGAGGCGTAGGCGCGGGTGCGCCAGGCAATGACGAGGGCAATGCCCAGCGTAGGCACTACCATGGCCAGGCCCAGCGGCCGCCACACCATGCACCAAGCGATGTCCTTCAAGAGCCAGAACAGGATGTGCGTGTTTTCCATTTTCCGGTAGGCAGCCGGGATGCTATACACTTCTTCGGAAACCTGGGGTGTAGGAGCGGACATAGGGCAAGGGAAAGCCCAAAAATAAGGATTTAGCTATTTTCCAGGCTCCGCAATTCCCATTTTTTGCAGATGCTCTCGGTATTTGGCATAAATCACCTGCAAATCGGCGTTATGCGTGGCCGCGTCTACCCCAATGCTCACGTTGCGGGTGTGGAAGCGGTGCAGGTGGCTGATGTGCGGACACAGCACCGGCAGCTGCCCGGCCAGCAGGAAGCGCACGTAGAGGTCCAGGTCCTCGGCCATCTTCAGTTCGCCATCGTAGCCACCCACTTCATCCACGAATGCGCGGCTGTAGCACACGTTGCCCTGAATAAAGTGCTCAGCCTTGAAAATGGCTTGGAGCATGGCCGTGGGCGTTTCGAACGGCCAGGCGTAGTAATCCTCATTGGGCAGGTAGCGGCCGTGCTCGTCCACGCGCAGGAAATCGGCCACAAACCAGGACCGGCCGGGGTTAGCGTTGATTTGGGTGCCGTAATGAAACAGCGTGCGCTGGAGCATGATGTCGTCGTCGTCGAGCGGCACAATCCAGGCATCAGGCGCGGTTTCCTGGATGAGGTGGTTGCGGGCCAGGCCGGCCAGCTGGCGGCCGGGCGAGTGCCAGTGGCGCAGCGGCGGCCCCGGCTGGGCGGCGGCATCGCGCAGGTAGGCCACTGTGCCATCGTGCGAGCCATTGTCGTAAATCAGGTGCTCAAACGAAAAATCGAGCGGGGCATTGATGCTGGCGCGGACGCTGGCCACGGCTTCGGGCAGCAGCTCCCGGCGCTGGTGCGTGGGGGTGATAACGGTGAAGTGCATGGACTGCTTTTCGGGATTGGGACCGGAAAAGTTGCCAGCGGCGGCGTTTGACACAAACAGTAGCCAGCCCAACCGGCATTCGGTAAGGCAGTTACTTCGTGCTGATTTTGCTGCGCAGCCAGCTGTCCAGCTCGCCCTTGGCGGCCACGGCGCGCAGGTTTTCCATGCCTTTGCTCTTGTCGATGCCGCCGAGGTCGTACACTTTCAGCATGGATTTTACGCCTTCGGTATTGAGCGTGAGGGCATCTTTGTCGCCGGGATGCTGGAGGCTGTAGCGCGTCCAGCCGCCCATGTAGGCTATGAGCAGGGCCGTGTTTTTGCCGGCCAACTCGCCCACGTAAGGCTGCAGGCCGATGGATACTTTGGGGCTGCCGCTGGCCCAGGCCAGCAGAAACCGGTGGGCCTGCTGCCGGCGGGTCACGTCTTGGTTGGCCGGCGTTTCCTCCAGCCAGTTGATGGTGCTCAGCACCTGCGGCTCCACTTGCGCGTAGTCGTCGGGCTTGCTGAAGGAGTACTGCGCGGGCACATCGAAGGCGCTTTGGGCTGAAGCAGAATAGGATGCGCTGCCAATAAGCAGCGCGAGCAACAGGAAGCGTTTCATCAGCGGGAAAGTGGCGGAAGTTTGGACTGGGCTAAAGGTAGCAAGCCGCGCCAGCCGCACCATCTGCTGTGGTTCGGCCGTTACTTTGCCGCTGCATGAAACAACCAGCCATTTTCAATTGGAGCGGCGGCAAAGACTCGGCCCTGGCGCTCTACAAAGTGCGGCAACAAGGCCAGTACGCAGTCCAGACGCTGCTCACCACCGTCAGCGAGCCGTACCAGCGCATCTCCATGCACGGCGTGCGCACCGCACTGCTCGACCGGCAGGCCGAAGCCCTGGGACTGCCTTGCCGGAAGCTGTTTCTGCCCGAAATGCCCAGCATGGAAGCCTACGAAACCCTGATGGCCAGCACCATGCAAGAACTAAAGAAAGGAGGCGCAACGGCTTCTATCTTCGGCGATATTTTCCTGGAAGACCTGCGGCAATACCGCGAAAACAAGCTGGCTGAGGTGGAGCTGCGGGCCGTGTTTCCGCTCTGGGGCGTGCCTACCACGGAGCTCATCCGGGAGTTCATTGGCCTTGGCTTCAAAACCATCACTACCTGCGTCAATGAGAAATACCTGGACCGCAGCTTCGTGGGCCGGGTCATCGACGAGGATTTCCTACGCGACTTACCCGCCAACGTGGACCCCTGCGGCGAAAACGGCGAGTTCCACACCTTCGTCTTCGACGGTCCGCTGTTCAGCCAGCCCATTCCCTTCGAAAAAGGTGAAATTGTGCACCGCAAATACACCGCGCCGGCCACTTCGGCTAACGGCGCCGACTACGAATGTGGCGACGATAAGGACCCCAGCCCGTTTGATACGGGCTTCTGGTATTGCGACTTGGTGTGAATGGTAGGCCGTCGGTAGCACGTCGTGCCGCTCAGGCGCCGGCCGCATCCAGCGTGCGGCTCAGGGCTAGGGCGTTCTGCACAATGGCATCGGGGTAGCCTGCGCGGGCCAGCAGCCGGATGGCGTTGCGGGTGGTAAGCGGGCCGGGCTTCAGTAGGTAGTCGAAATACCAGTCGGCCTCGGTCACGGTTTCAGAGAAGTGGTACTCCGTGAAAGCCGGGTGTAGCAAGGCGCCCAATTCGCCGTCGTGCGTGGACGCTACCACCAGGCTGCGCGGCTGCAGATACGCCAGCACCGCCTGGGTAGCCGCAATGCGCTCCACCGTATTGGTGCCCTTAAATAGCTCATCCAGAATGAATAAGTAGCCGCCTTCGTTCTCGGCAGCCTGCACAAAGCCCAGCACAGCTTCGGCCTCCGCGAAATAGTAGCTCTTGCCTTCGGGCAGGTTATCGGCCAGGTTGATGCTGGATACCACCCGCCAAAATGGTGCTGTGTAGGCCTTGGCCGGGCAGGTGGCAATAGTCTGGGCCAGCAGCGCATTGAGGCCAATGGCGCGCATAAAGGTGGTTTTGCCCGACATATTCGAGCCCGTGAGTAGGATGCTGGCTTCCGTCACGGTCAGGTCGTTGGGCACGCAGCCGGGCACCAGCGGGTTGTAGGCACTCACTAAGCGAAGCCCCGCGCCATTGGGCTCAAACTGTGGCGCACAGTGCGGGTGCCGCGCCCGAAACCCGGCCACCGCTACGGCACAATCCGCATAACCTACTGCCTCAAACACCGCCCGAATAGCGCTGGCGTGTTGCTCTACCTGTTGCCGACAGCTGTGGTACACGATGAAATCAAGCAGCAGCACCGTCTTAATGTACTGCAGTATCAGCCAGGGTAGCATAGAAAGGTCGCCCTGCAGCTGGCCCTCGACCTGCAAAAAAGCCACCTTATTCACGATGGAGCCCAGCCGGGCCAGTGGGGCGGTCAAGCGCTGCAAAGGCGCCAGGGGTAGAGTTAGCTTCGCCAAATCGCGCCCTGCTCGGTACAGGCTGCCCAGTTGTAGCACGGGTCGTATTCCCACTGCGATTTGTGGGCGGTACATGAAATGCAGCAGCGTGTGCACCAGAAACAACCCGCCGGACAACAGCCACAGCCCCGGCTGCCAGAAACCGCCCACCACCGTAGCCAGTAGCAGCAGCACCATGGCCGGGGCGGCAGCCGTCCAGGGCAGGGCGGGCAAGGCGTTGCCGCTCAGCAGGTCGGTGATGTAGTATGCCTCGGTTGACGTAAGGCGGTTGAGAGCTAGTTGGACCTGGCCGCGCGGCTTGGGCTGCTCAACAAAAAAAGTGGCCGCTTCGTCAAACTCCCGCAACGCTTCGGCATCGTTCTGCGGACTGCGCAGGCGGTGATAGAGGCACTGCTGGCCTACCTTGCTCACCGTGCCATCAAACAGGGTAAACAGTTCATCCCCGTTTAGGTCGGTCCAGGTTTGCTGGTCGAGTCGGTGGTAGGCCGGCTCGTTCTGCACGACGCTATGGTAGCGGGCAATGAGCGGGAAATTGCGAAAGCGCGGCGTGGGCTGGCGCCATTCGGCGTCGAGAGTGGCAAGCTTCTGAGAAGTTGAGGTCCACATAGATAGGGGAGGGGCTGCCCGAAGTGGCGGACAGCCGGGCAAAAGTACGGGTGGCCAGCGCCAGCTTTTCGCTGGCCATTATCCAATTTCTACCGTACTTGGCAGCCTAAACACAACCGTTTCCTTTGCTATGAACCCCCAGCCGCAACCGTCTAATGCTTTTATTGCCGCCTCCTGGGTGGCGCTGCTGGCCGGCATGGCTGCCTTCGTCATCGGGCTGTGGAATGCCACCATGGCCCTCAACGAAAAGGGCTATTATTTCACCATCCTCATGTACGGCCTGTTCTCGGCCATTTCGCTGCAAAAGAGTGTGCGCGACCGCCTCGAAGGTATCCCCGTTACCAATATCTACTATGGACTGAGCTGGTTTTCCACCCTGCTCTGCATCCTGTTGCTCACTATCGGACTCTGGAACGCTACGCTCGCGCTGAGCGAAAAAGGCTTCTACGCCATGTCGTTTCTGCTGAGCATATTCGCGGCCATTGCCGTGCAGAAAAATACCCGCGATACCCAGCGCGCTGGCACTCCCCAGTAGCTTAGTGCTTAAGAACCTATGCCGCTAACGCTTCGCAAAACGCTGAAAGTTACAGGCTATACGCTGGGCTCGCTGATAGGCGTCGCGGCGTTATACCTTGGGTCGGCCTTGGCGCTCTCATCCATCCCGGTGGAGAAAAAGGAGCCCAATGCGCCCGCCGATGTCACCGTTTTCCTGCATACCAACGGTGTCCACACCGACATCGTGCTGCCCATCAAAACGGCCCAGATTGACTGGAGCCAGCAGCTGCCCTTCGCCAACATTCCCTCGCAGGATAGCACCATGCGCTACATCGCCTTTGGCTGGGGCGACAAAGGATTTTACCTCGACACGCCGACCTGGGCCGACCTCAAGTTCAGCACGGCGTTCGTGGCTGCGTTCTGGCTGGGTTCCTCAGCCATGCACACCACGTATTTCCACAGCCTGGCTCCCGGCCCCGAAACCATCCCGCTCCACCTTAGCCAGGCCGAGTACGCCCGCCTCATCGCCTATATCCAGCAAAGCTTCGCCCTTGATGCTTCTGGCCAGGTGCAGCACATCAAAGGCCACAGCTACGGCCAAGACGATGCTTTTTACGAAGCCCACCGCGTGTACAGCTTCCTCTACACCTGCAACACCTGGACAAATAACGCCCTGAAAGCCTGCGGCCAACGCGCCTGCCTCTGGACCCCGTCCGACAAAGGCATCTTCCGCATCTACGGCCGATAACCGGAGCGGTACAGGTAAACCGTCATGCGGAGCGCCGCCGAGGCATCTCGCTCGCATCGTTAACTGCTTGGCTTATTCCAACACGCAAGATGCTTCGGCGGCGCTCCGCATGACGGTCAAGTGTTTACTGCCTAAGAACAAGCAGGCCCCGCCGGCTGCAAAGCCAACGGGGCCATAAGGGATGAAACCATCGGACTGACGGCCTGCGGGGCCTAGTTCAGCCACACATCGGCCACTTGCTCAAAGCGATGAGCGGCGAAAGCGCCGTAGGGCCGCTCGGCATAAAAGCCGAGGACGTGCACCTGGGGCTGGCCAGTGCGCACATGCGGCAGCACGCGCACCGCGTACACACGGCCCATTTCGGGCCAGTCGCCAACGTAGTCGGCCGGGCGTTGCGCGTTGTTCACGCAACGGGCAAATTGCTGCATGGGCAGCGGCGTAGGAAGCTTGACGTTTGACATACCCAAAGATACTAATTTTACAGAAAACTAAAAAAAATGGTAAGAATATTTTTTATTCTTTTTTACAGAATAAAGGCCGGAATTTATAAATGCTGCATGATTTTCCCGTGAAGGATATTGATATACGCCAACCAATTGTTGGCGGATTGCGGCAGGCGTAGTAAAACTATCTGCTAATTAAGTTAGTAATTAGCATTCTGGTTTACCAGGATAGACGCGCGAAAACAATTATGCTTGCATCACTTCACGATTTTATTTCGGCATCGCTCTTAAGTAGTAGTCGGACACTGCCGCTGTTTGGTTGCCCGGTGCCGGCCGGCTTCCCCTCACCCGCCGACGACCATCTCGAAGGTCCGTTCGACCTCACGCAACACCTGTTTCGCAATCCGGCTTCCACGTTTCTGGCCCGTGTCAGTGGCGATTCCATGACCGGGGCCGGCATTCATCCCGGCGACCTGGTGGCCGTGGACCGGGCCTTGCGTCCTGGTCACGGCAGCATTGTGGTCGCTGTGGTAGACGGCGAGCACACCATCAAACGACTGCAGTTTCGGGCTGGCCAACCCTGGCTGGTGGCCGAGAACGTCCGCTACGCGCCTCTCCCCGTTGGACCCGATGCGGGCTTGGTGGTGTGGGGAGTGGTGACGCACGTCATTCATTCGTTGGCTAGTGGACCGGCCGTCAGCAGGTAGCTGGCGAGTGCGTCAAAAGTGTAATATCTCTTTTACTTAATGCTGGTAATGTCGATGAACAGCGGATATTTATCGGCGAGCCTTGGAATAAAACCGGATGTACGCTCTCGTCGATTGCAACAATTTTTACGTTTCCTGCGAGCGGGTTTTTGCCCCGCAGCTCGAAGGCCGGCCCGTCGTAGTGCTTTCAAATAACGACGGCTGCCTGATTTCACGCTCCGACGAAGCCAAGGCGCTGGGCCTGAAAATGGGAGAGCCTTACCACCTGGTACGCCCGCTGCTGATGCAGCACCAAGTACGCGTGTTCTCGTCCAACTACGCGCTGTATGGCGACATGAGCCGTCGGGTAGTGCAGGTGCTCAGCCACTTCGCCGCAGGCGTGGAAGTGTATTCTATTGACGAAGCTTTTCTGGATTTTCAAGGCATGCGCCTGCTCGCGCCCGACCTGCTGGCGTACGGCATCCGGGTGTGCGAAACGGTGAAGCAGCACACCGGCATTCCGACCTGTGTGGGGATTGCGCCCACCAAGACCCTGGCTAAACTGGCCAACCGGCTGGCCCGCAAGCAAGGCACGGGGGGCGTATTGCTCCTGGAAACGCCTGCGCAGTGCCAGGAAGCGTTGGCCCTGGCCCCGGTGGAAAGCATCTGGGGCGTGGGCCGGCGCTACGCGCGCAAGCTGAAGGAAATGGACATCAACACCGGAGCCCAGCTGGCGGCGCTGCCTGAGCACTGGTTGCGCCGGCACATGGGCGGCGTGGTGGGCCAGCGGCTGTGGCGCGAGCTGCACGGCCAGCCCTGCCACGACTGGAACCCGGTTGAGTGGGACGAAGCCGACCATCAGCTTCCGACCAGCCACGCCAGCCGCCACAGCGCCGTGTGCACCCGCTCCTTTGGCCGCCCCCAGCACGAGCCCGCTGTGCTCGCCGAAGCCGTAGCCACCTTCGCCGCCAAGGCGGCTGAGAAGCTACGGCGGCATGGCCTCGTGGCGCATCTGGTCACGGTGATACTTGGCACGGATAAGTATGCCCCCGTGGCCGGGCCCAGCACTTACACGGCCGCCATTGCGCTGCCCCGGGCTACCAGCAATCCAACATTGCTAACCCGCGCCGCCCTGGATGGACTACGCCAGCTGCGCCGCCCCGGTGTGGCGTACCATCGGGCCGGCGTGCTGCTCAGCGGGCTGGAACCGATGGGACAAGCTCCGCAGCTCGACTTGTTCACCGCCCCCGCTCCCGACCACGCGCGTAGCGAAAAGCTCACCGCAACGCTGGACAGTCTCAATGCCCGCTTCGGCCGGCAGCTAGTGCGGCTGGCCGCAGCCGGCGTTACCAAAGATGCCGAGGGCAACGACCAGCAGCCGGTCTGGGCTGGTCGTGCAGCCCATCGCTCGCCGCTATACACCACACGCTGGGATGAACTGTGGCAGGTGAGTTGAGCGTAAAAATGCTCCTGAAGTAGTACGCCCAGCAGCGCCCTCGTTCAACAACCGGTCGGACAGTTCCGCACATTGGGCCGGGAAGCGCAGGCAATACAGCTTCTTAACGGACCTCAACCGACCGTGTCAATGCACCACTCTGGCCTTGGGCCCGCAGCGTGTATAGCCCCGGCGCGAGGCCATTCAGGCTCAGATTAATAACATTACTGCCAGCGTTTTGGCGCAACACGGCTTGGCCCAATGCATTGAATACCTGCACTTCTGTTAGTCCGAAGCCAGCGGGTGCTTCTACCCGCAGCAGGCCGGCTGTGGGATTGGGGTACACCTTGAAGCCGACCAGACTGGTGGTGGGCCGGGTGGGCAACACGGTAGCGTAAGTGCTGGCTGCCGCATCGGCACTGGCCTGCAGCTGCGTGAGGGTAGGAGCGGCCAGCACGGCAAAGGCCACCGTGGTGGAGTCGCCGGGGGCAAGCCTGGCGATGCGGGTACCTACTACCTGCGTCACATCAGCGCCACCAGGCAGGCCGGCGCTGCGTTGGGCGCGGGCGGTGCCACTGCTCAGGGTCAGGAATTTCTCGGCGATGGAAAAGCCGTCGGCCAGGCGAACGGGGCTGCCCACCGAAGCACCGCTATTGATGGAATATACAGTTGGTGTGCCGCCGCGTAGCAGGCGAATGCCCGCGTATTGTGCGGGCACCGAGGCCGTAGTGGGCTGGCCCAAGGCATAGCAGTAGCCCAGCGCCCGGGTAGTATCGTAGTCGGCGGCATTGCGGGCAGCACCGTCGGGATTGGGCAAGTCCCAATCTGTGAAAATGCCAGCATAAAGTGGCTTGAGTGTATCGGCGGTAAGGTTTTTTAGCGAATATTCCAGCACGATGAAATCGCGGCGGCCGGGGGTTGCCCAGGCATAGGCCCGCTGGTGCACGGCTACGCCCACGCTCCGAATGCGACTGCCCACTACCGGAATGGTATCCTGAAACGCAATGCGTGCTTCCTGGTCGGCGCGGGGGCCGGGCTGCTGGCGGGTGGCCTGGCGCAGGCTGAAAAACGACTGCCGCGACAGCCCGCCACTGGTCCGAATCCGGTCCGACACGCGGGTGGACGAGGTGGCCAGCATCAGGCCGCCTTCGCTCAGCATATTGCCGCTGGTGCGATAGGTTAGGCCCGCGCCCACGGTGCCGGCCAGGTTATCGTAGGCCAGATTGCCTCGGCTGGTCAGCGTCACGGCTAGGTCGTTGGCGCTGAGCACGACGTAGTCGGGGTTCAACACGAGGTCTACATACTGGTCGTACTGAAAGCCGCCGGTAGCCGTGAGACGGTAGCGCAGTGTGGCCGTCGTATTCAGGGGGATGCCGCTGGCGGTCACGGCCAGCCGGAAGGGGGCGGCAGCATTATTGGCCTGGCCCAGCGTAGCCAAGCTGCCTACCACAAAGCTACCCGTCTGCACCGTGATATAGGGCGAGAGCGAGGTGAGTGTGACGGTGAGGCCGGCCATTGGGGCCAGCAGATTCTGTACGGTCGCCGTCAGGCGCATGGTGTCGCCGGGGGTGTAGGCGGGGCGGGCGGGGGCAAACGTGCTGGTTATCACACGCGCTTCCTGCACATTGGCACGGGTGAGGGCCTGCACCATGTTGAGCCGACCGGTACCGAGGCGACTCACCCAAGTGGTATTTAGTGCGTCAATATTATCGGTGGTCTGGCGCAGGCGGGCGGCTACCTGGGCCGCAGTGTAAGTTGGGAACTGCCAGCGCACCAGGGCCGCTGCCGCCGCCACCATGGGCGCGGCAAAAGAGGTGCCGCCCACAGCCGTGTAATCGGCATCGACTGCACCGGCGTGGTAGCCATACACCGTGAGGATGCTGATGCCTGGCGCCACCAGGTCGACGCGGTGGCTGAAGGTTGCGCTGCCCACCTTGCGGTCGGTATTGTCGACGCCTGACACCGACACCACGTGGTCATACGAGGCCGGGTAAAACAGCAGGTCGGCATTGGTGTTGCCGGCGGCAGCCACCAGCACGGCGTCGCGGTTCACGGCGGCGTAGGTGATGGCATCCTGTTCGAAGCGCGAATAGCCGCCCGGCGCGCCCCAACTCATGTTGATGACCTGGCAGCCGTGGTCGGCTGCGTACACAATGGCTTCGATGCCGGCGAAGGTGCCGGTAGCCGTATTCGGGTAAATATTCAAGGGCAGAAACCGGCAGCGGTTGCCCACGCCGGCCAGGCCCGCGGCATTATCGACCCGCGCCGACGATATGCCCGCTACCAGCGAGCCGTGCACGATGGCCACATCGTAGCCGGGGTCGTTGTCGTTGTTAGCCAGGTCCCAGCCGGTGAAATTGTCCACGTAGCCGTCGCCATCGTCGTCGATGCCGTTGATGGGGTCGGCGTAATTATGCTTAATCTGGGGCCGCAAATCCTCGTGGGTGAGGCGCACGCCGCCGTCCGTAATGCCAATGACGATGCTGCTGTCGCCGCGCGTTACGTCCCAGGCGCGGTAGGCCTTTATCTGCTTGAGGTAGTATTGGCTGGCCGTAAGGCTGGTAAGCGTGGAATCGGCCAGCGGGTCGTTGGGCTGATAGAGCGGCTTCCGGATGTAGAGCGGCTCCACGTACTCCACTGCGCCGGTGGCCAGCAGCATGGTGCGGGCTTTGTCGAGTGTGGCCGAGGTCTGAAACTGGTAGATGCCGCGCAGGTCCACGCTGCCGGGGCGCTCCGGGCTGGGAGCCAGCGCGTGCGGAAATTTCTGTTGCGGTGCGGTGGCGCTCAGGGCGCGCAGGGCGGCTTCCAGGGCGACGGGCGTCTGGCCGACACGCAGCTTCAGCACGAGGCGGCCTGGGATGGTGGGCGGTGCGCCTACTGCGTAGCCAGGGGAGGATAATCCAATTAATAATAAGATTAGAAATAGGCGTAACGTGTTTTTCATCAAGCAGAAGAATAACGGTAATGACTATTGGTAAAGATACTGATTTACGTAGTCGGACCTTGGTTGGGATGCCCGTGAGGCAGGGTTTCCGAATCAAAATAAAAGCATCGTTTTTCGCAGAATAGTTGCCGTCATAAAATAGCCGGCGCGCACGGCGAGCCAGTGCTTTTCCACTGCGCACCCTGCTAGGAACTCCCGTGCGCCCATGTTTAGAGCCGTTTCGGCATCCATATACCGGCCGGGCCGTAGCGCGGCCTTTCCGTTCGCGTTTGGAACGACTGTCAAACAGCGCAGGCACGCGAACTAAAAGTTCGCGCTACTAACCATCGATGCCGAAACCGCTTTAATGCGCAAACCCTGGCCACTGAGTACGGGATTAATTAACCGCAAACGCCGCCGTTCCTTCAAGGGGAGCGGCGGCGTTTGGCGAGGCTGGTGCGGAAAAGGCTCGCTGGGTCAGCTAGCGAGGGTTGTAGTACTTATAAGACGGTGCGGCCTTCGCTGTTTTGAAGGTGCCGGCCTTGTGAGGGTGCAGGTCGATAACCGGGCGAATGCTTTGGCTGCGGAATTGAGCCTTGCTGGTTTTGCCCCTACTCGATTCGCTGTTGTGCGAGTAAGCGCGTTTGGATTTGGCACCGGGGCTGGGCTTGGCATCGGCAGTGGCGGCAGCCCCAACACAGAGGGCGAGCAGCAGGGAGAAGAAGGAGGCTTTCATGGCAGGAGGGACTAAGTGGAAAGGAATGGCGCAGTGGCCGTCGGCCGGTGGCACCCGACCATGCTTACGCAATAGCTGTTAAGGTGTTGCGACTGACTCGAAAGAACCATCCAGCACAATCCAGCTACTGGGTTCAACACAAGCACAACAAAAGGGTAATTCCGGGCAAACCTGCCGCCAAAACGACACGGGTAGCTTTGTGAAATAGCTTTTGCCCGGCTTTGTTATGCTTCGCACCTGTACATTCATTGGTGGATTGCTGCTTACCTCTGGCAGTTGGGCAATGGCCCAAACAGCTTCTGTCGCGGTAGATAATAACCCGGATGGCCTGGGCCAAGCTGCTACCGGCGCAACCGCGCCCACCGTCTACTTCACCGCCGACGAGTTACCCTCCTTCCCGGGCGGCGACGCGGCCCTGCTGAAGTTTCTAAGTAGCCGCCTCAACTATCCCGCCGCCGCCCTCGACCGCCACCTGTCGGGCAAAGTGTACCTCACTTTCGTGGTCGACTCCGAAGGCCACTTGCACGACCCCCATGTGGTGCGCGGCCTCGGCGCCGGCCTCGACGAAGAAGCCCTGCGCCTCGTGCGCCTTATGCCCTGGTGGAACCCCGGTAAGGTCCACGGCCAGCCCGTTTGGGTGAGCGTAACTATGCCCATTGTATTCCGGGCACTTTGACGCTACGCTCATTTTTCATTCCTCACTGAGCGAAGCGCACCGGCAGTCCGGCCTCCCGGGCCAGAGGGGCGGCCCCAGATTGCCACAGCGCGGCCAGCACTTCGTTGGCGGCGGGTGCCAGCTCCAGGTGGTAGTCTTCGTGCAGCTTGGTGGTTTGCTTGAGGGCTTCGTGGGTGCGCTTGGTGAGGTGCTGAAGCAGCGGCTGGGTGGGGCCGTGCAGGCGGGCCGTGAGTTCGGGCTGGTGGCGGAACACGTTGGCCAACAGACGCCAGCTCAGCTCAATCTCGCCGAAGGCATCCTCCGTAATCTTGGCGTGGTAGGCCAGCCGCGCCTGAAGCTGCCGCAGAATCACGAGCAGGTCGTTGGGAGTAGGGTGGTAGCCGCGCACTGGGTCGTCGACCTGGGCACGCAGCACGGCGCGGCGGGTTTCCAGCGCCTCAGGCCCTTCGAGCAGGCGGTAAGCCAGCTGCTCGGTGAGCACCGCATCCTGCGCTACGAGGCGGGCCAGGAGCTGGTCTTTTTCGCGTTCGGGCAGGCTGAACAGGGCGCGGCGCAGGTCGGGGGAAAGGGCGGGCATCAGGATTTGGTGGAGAGTAGCAGCCCCAAAATAACGGAGGCTAGGCCATGCGCCAAGCCCGGATGATGCGCCAGCCACTGAGTGTGACCATTGCTGCCAGCAGCCCCACGGAGATTCGCCACTCCGGTTGCCGCAGCGGCCGTAGCCACTTCAGTTTCCAGAAACCAGCTAGTGATTTGGTAAGCTCTATATCAGATGGTTTATTCTGAGAATAGATGACATCGTTGTTCAGCAAACAATGCATGGGAATAGTTGCGACCTCAATGGTTGTTTTGGGCTTAATTATTTTGGACTTATACGCGTTGGTAATGACATAGTAAGTAACAGGCTTGCGTGTAATGTCGAGCCAGCACTTTTTAACCGCCTTCTCGTTCATCAAATTCAATATAAACACTAAGCTTGCGTAGTGTGCTGTTGGGGTGAAGCGTATTCGTATACCTCCAGCATGCATGGTGTCGGCAATAATATTGCGGACATACTTTACAACTAGTGCCTGCTCATGTTTATCAGCAATAGGGTTTCCTGTAAAAGAAGCATTGTGCCAATTACAGGATTCACAGACTGAATCGGGATTGGGTAATTCGAACTGAATAGTTGGAAACTGGGAGTCGTGATGAATCAGCCGTACAGGCGTTGTGATACTTATAGCGTATCTGGGCTTCAACTGCTCCCGCCACGACCCCACCGCCACGCACCCCAGCCATAGCAGCCCCGCCAGCGCCAGTAGGCCGGGCGGAAACAGCAGCTTGCGGCGGTAGCGGCGAGGCAGGTAGAAACGCATGAGATGGGGAATAGCGCGAGTCTTATAGTTCGTGTGGCGGAATGATTGGGGACGCGGACGACAAAGTCCGCGCTACTGCCAACGCCATCAACGGGCCCTTATTTTATCAGCGTCAAATTGTAGCTCACGCCCAAGCGGAAGCCGTTGTTGAACTCGTAGACCGGGAATTTCGTGGCCGGGTCGGGGTCGTAGTGCTGGGTGATTTGGTTGAGGAATTGCAGTTCTACCCGGAAGTTCTCCTGAAAGCGGTAGCCCACGCCGCCAGCCAGACGGTTTTGATTGAAGACGTTGGCTGTGATTTCGCGGCCGAAGTTGAGGAAGACCTCATCAAAGCCGGTGAGGTACCATTCGTGGTCGTCGAGGGTGGAGCCTTGCAAGGGAAACTCGACCGCCAGCTGGTAGCGAATGCGGTTTTGACGCTGCCACACTTCCGAGTTGCTGAGTGGGCCGGCAGCCCCGGGCACGCCCACGTAGCGCTGCTCCAGCCGCACCCGTTGCGCCAGCGATACGCGGCCCAGCGTGTCGCTCAGCGTAACGTCTTCGTAGAAGCGGTGCTCGGGGTAGGTGCCGGCATCGGCGGTGGGGTGCTTGCCATATGGGTGGGTGCTGAGGTAGGTGTAGCCTCCGCCGAGCTTGAGGCGCGGCAGCACCTGGTAGCCCAGGCCGCCGCGCAGCAGCAGCTGTTGCCAATCGGTGACGAAATCGACCCGGCGCACCTGGGCTTCGGTGTGAATGGTCCAGCGCGGGCCCAGCGCGTGGTCGCCCTCGTACACAAACCAGCCGATGCGGTTGAAGTCGTCAATGCGGTTGACTTGCTGCGCGGCAGCCGGCAACGCCAGCAAACTGCTCCCGACGAAGCAGGCGGGTAAAAGAAATTTCATGGTGGCAAGTTACCAGTCTGCCACTCGCCGCATGCCCCGTGCAACCACCATGTATGTAGCAGTCTTTCGGCGGAAAACTTTCCCAAAGTCCATTGTCCGGCAACAATTCGCGTAACTGAATGGTCTACGTCGTTCTGCTTCCCTTGTGTTTATGTTCGCTCGTTACCTGATTCCGGTGCTGCTGGTAGCTCAACTACCCAGCCACGCCCAAGCCCCTGCTGATACCACCCGCACCGTAGTGCTGCCCGACGTGCCCATTACCGGCTACGGCCAGCAGCTGCCGTTGCGCCGCACGGCTGCAGCCGTGGGCATTATCGATGCCCGCGTCATTCAGCAGTTCAACCCCGCCGCTCTCACCCAGGCCGTAAACACGCTGCCCGGCGTGCGGCTGGAAGAGCGGGCCACGGCCAGCTACCGGCTCAGCATTCGGGGCAGCACGCTGCGCTCGCCGTTTGGGGTGCGCAACGTGAAGGTGTATTACAACGGCATCCCGTTTACCGAGGCTGGCGGCAGCACCCCGCTCAACCTGCTCGACCCCGCCATTATCGGGCGTTTAGAAGTGCTGAAGGGGCCGGCCGGCAGCGTGTATGGCGCGGGTACGGGTGGCGTGGCCCTATTTGGTACCCCGGAAGTGCTGCCTGGCAGCAGCCGGGTAGTGGTGGGTGCTACGGTGGGCAGCTATGGCCTGCGCCGCAGCACCATCACGGCCGAAACGGGCAGCGCCACCAGCAGCATTCGGGCCCAGTATGCCCACCAGGAGCTGGACGGCTACCGCCAGCAAAGTGCTCTGCGACGCGACGTTTTCGCCCTTGATGCCCGCACCGTGGCCGGACCCAAAACCACCCTGGCCGCACACTTTCTCTACACCGATATCAATTATCAACTGCCCGGTGGCCTTACGCAGGCGCAATTCGATGCCGACCCGCGGCAGGCGCGACCGGGCACGGCTACAGCCCCCGGCACGGTGGCCCAGCAGGCCTTTTACGCCTCACGCACTGGCCTGCTGGGGCTCACGCACGAGTACCGATTCACGGATAAGCTGGAGCTGCAAACCACCCTCTACGGCAGCGGCACGGTCATTCGCACGCCCTACCTGGTGGACTATGAGCGCAACACCGGCCTGGGCCTGGGCGGGCGCACGGCCCTGAGCTACCGCACCACGCTGGCCGGGCGCGTGCTGCGCCTGCAGGGCGGCGGCGAGTTTCAGGGCGGCTTCACCGATGGGCGGAGCTACCAGAACAACGGTGGCACGCCCGGCGTGCTGCGCTACAATGACGAAATCACGACCACGACTGGCTTTGCCTTCGCGCAAGCCGACTATGAATTGCCAGCCGATTTTCAGCTCACCGTGGCCGCCAGCTACAACCGCCTGCGCCATCGCATTGCGCGGGTGAGCAGTGCCGCCACCAACCCCACTGGCTACGAATTCAGCCGCGACTTTCGGCCCGAAATCTCGCCCCGCTTGGCGCTGCTGCGCGAGTTCAGTCCCAATCTGTCGGTGTACGCCAGTGTGAGCACGGGCTTCTCGCCGCCCACGATTGATGAAATCCGGCCCTCCGACGGCAGCCTCAACGGCGACCTGCAGGCCGAGCGGGGCACCAGCTACGAGGTGGGGGCGCGCGGTAGTTTCTTCGCCAATCGCCTGACCTACGAAGTAACCGCTTTCGACCTGGAGCTGCGCCAGACCATCGTCAGCAGCACCACTGACCAGGGCATCGTCGTGTTTCGCAACACTGGCAGCACCCACCAGCGCGGCATTGAGGCGGCGTTGAGCGGTTGGCTGTGGCGGCAGGAAACGGATATGCCGGGAGCACCGAACGGCCTGCGTGCCTGGGGCAGCTATGCCTACAACGACTTTCGTTTCGGCGGCTACTCCAGCGGCGGAGCCGACCTAAGCGGCAACCGCCTCACCGGCACCACGCCGCACACCCTCAGCGCAGGGCTCGATTTCAGCCAGCGGCTGGGCTTCTACCTCAACCCCAACCTGAGCCACCAGGCCCGCATCGTACTCAACGATGCCAACACTGATGAGGCGCCCGGCTATTGGGTATTTGGAGCGCGGGGCGGCTGGCGGCGCAGCTTCACCGGCCATTTGGAAACGAACATCTATGCGGGCATCGACAATGCCACCGACCGCCGCTACAGCCTCGGCAACGACCTGAATGCTTTTGGCAAACGGTATTTTCAGCCCGCGCCCGGGCGGGCCTGGTACGCCGGAGCACAAGTAGGCTGGCGGCTTTAACACGTTCGGCTTAACGAAGAACGAGGCGTGAAGAATTACCAATCGATAATTCTTCACGCCTCGTTCTTCGTTAAGCCGAAGCCGTCTAGCTTTGCTCTTCAGGCAGGGTGAAGGCGCGGTCGCTGGGGTCGGTGAGCTCCCGGGGAAGGTTTTCATCAGAAGCGGGGGCGGGACCGGTTTTGGTCATCTCCTGGGTGTCCATGCGGAGGGAGTCGTCCATCTCGTCGGCTTTTTCCTGACCAGAGGCGTTGTTGTCGTCCAGCTGCTGGCCGTAGGTTTCGGCGTTGAGCATGGCGGTAGAAGCGCCGTCTTCGCCGTTGGAAATCTCGTCGAAGGTGTTGGAGCTATCCGTCGATTTAGGGTTGTCGTTGTCTGGGGACATGGTTGGTTAGGTTAACAGTGAGCAGGTATCAGTAAGCCGTAAATGTAGAGCGGTAATTGCGCATCATTGACTGCTCGCTAGTACCTGAAACTTAGTCGTCGTTCTTGGGATACTTGGCGTCAGCGTCCTCTTCGCGGGTGTTGTGGGTGCCGCCGCCAGCGTAGCGCGGGTCATCTTCTGCCCAGGCTTTGCGCAGTTCTTCGTTATCGGCGTCCTCGGCTTCTACTTCACGCACGAGTTCAGGGGCCTGGTTTTGCATGATGTGGCCGGGTTGGTCTTCGGCGTTTTCGGGGGCATTCTGGGCGTCTTGCTCGCGGTCGTCGAACTCGCTAAACTCGTCCGGGTTATCGTTGGACCCGCTACGGCCACCGGAGCTGCTGGCTGCGAAAGCCGCATCGTCGGCGTGGCCGAAGGTGCCGTAATTGGGGCTGGCCGCGTGCCGGATGGGGTCGTTGACGTTGGGTTGGGCGTCGGCGGCGCGCGCTTGCTGGTCTTGCGGACGGTGGTCGTTTTCGTTCTGTTGGGAAGGGGTCGGGGAGTCCATGCAGCAGGAAAAAAGTAGGAAAGTGAAAAACCAAACGGACGCAGTCCGTATTTACCTTCCTCTACGCAAACCAGCGGCTGCCGTTGAGTTTTGCTACCAGTCGCCTGATATCTCTCCGCTCATCATCTCCTTCCCATGTCCGTTCATCACCACTCCGACGACCAAGAATTCACCATCAGCAAAGATGGTTTCTCCGGCGAGCTAGCCTATGCCCGTCCCACCAAGGACCTCATCGACTTCACCCACACCTTTGTTGACGAGAACCTGCGCGGCCAGGGCGTGGCCGAAGAGTTGGCCCGCGCCGCCCTGGCCTTTGCCCGCGAAAACCACCTGAAAGTGAAAACAACCTGCACGTTTATGCACGGCTTCGTAAAGCGTCATCACGACGAGTACGCCGACATTCTGGCCTGAGCCGGGATGCCATTCTGCTGAGGCGACAGGCACTCCGAACGCTTCAGGGTGCCTTGCAAAAGAGGCAACAAGTATCCTGAAGGATTCAATCCGCCTTGCACAAGAGGCGACAGGCACCCTGAAGTCCTCGGGGTACCTGTCGCCTCTTGTGCACGACGAGGCAACGCACCGGGGCTAAAGTAAAAGCAAAAGCGCCCCCAGCCAATTGGCTGGGGGCGCTTTTGTGGAGGGGCAGGCAGGGCTATTGCACCACCACGCGGCCGGTGTATTCCAGCCCAGCGCATTGCACGCGCACGGCGTAGAGACCAGCAGGCAGGCCGCGCAGGTCCACCGAAGTAGCCTCGTTGGCGCTGAGCTGGGCGGTGCGCTGGCGCACGGTGCGGCCCAGCATATCGAGGACCTCCACGGTGGCGGGGCGGGCACCGGGCTGGCCGGGCAGGCGCACCTGCACGCTTTCAGAAGCCGGGTTGGGATAGATTCCCAACGAGTTGCGCAGCACTGAGGCGTTGCGGCTGGCCGTCGGAATGAAGCAGGCCGAGCTGGTGTAGCTACCCACACCGGCATAGTTGTCTACACCGCCGGCGCTCCAGGTGGTGCTGCCGTAGGGGCCGTTCCAGCGGCCACCCTGGCTGGTGGTGGGCTGGCGTACGAGGGTATTGTTGAGGGTAGAGCCACCGGGCACTGTCCACTCGGTGGGCCGCTGGCCCACTACCCCGATGATGTCGAGCGTATCGGTGCCATCGAAGAGCACAATGGCGTCGTCGCCATTATAGAAAGCCACGTTGCTTTGCAAGTCGGTTTGTGCCGCCACGCCAGCATCAACTACACCAGAGTTGGCAATCACGTACACGTCGCCGGGGGCAATGGTACCCGTGAGGGGCTGCGTGAAGGTGGGCGTGGTAGCGGCATTGGCATACAGCACGACGCTTTTGCCGGCCAGCGGCATGGGGCTCAGGGTGGGGTTGTAAATCTCCAGCACCTTGGTATTGGTGGCCTGCCCTTCTACATACTGGGAGAAGTAGGGCTTGGTGCAGGGCGCGCCGGCTGGGGGGGTATCGTCGTTCAGAATGGTCAGCGTGTGCGTATTGGGCTGGTCTACGATGATGGTGGCGTTGGAGGGGGTGCCCAAGCGCAGGCGTACCGTTTCGTTGGACTCGAAGGTCACGTCGCCGGTCACGGTCACGGTCACGGCCTGGGTGAGGGCGGTGCTGCTGAAGGTGAGGCTGGTGGTGTTCAGTGTATAGTCGGCCGGCGAGGTGGCGGTGCTGTTGGCTGCGTCTACGGTCACCGGCACGGTGAAGGTGCCAGCGGGCAGGGTGCCGCTGGCCGTCACGTTCACGGTGTAGGTGCTGGTGCCGGCATTGCCTTCGGTGATGCTGCCGGTGGCGGTGGCGAAGCTCACGGCCGGCGCGGGGCCGTCATCGTTGGTGATGGTGAGCGTGTGGCTGCCAGGGCTGCCCACGCTGTTGCCGGTGCTGGGGTTGGTCAGGTTCAGGATGACGGTTTCGTCGGCTTCGGGCTGGGTGTCGCCGTTCACGGTCACGGTCACCGTCTGGGAGGTGCTGCCGGCCGGGAAAGTCGCGGTAGTAGGCGAGGTGAAGGTGAAGTCGGTGCCGTTGGTGGCGGTTGAGGTCGCGCCGTTCACGTTCACCTGCACGGTGGTAGCGGTAGTGGCGGCAGGGGTCAGGCGCAAGGTCAGGGTGTAGGTACCGGTGCCGGTGTTGCCTTCGGCAATAGTGCCGGCGGCCGTGGCAAAGCTGAATACAGGGCCGGGAGGCGCGAGGCCCCAGGCAGTAGCTACGGTTTCGGGGTGCTCGATGTAGGGGTTGTAGTTGCCCTGGCTAATGGCTACGCGGCGGTTGCGCTCAATCTCGTGGGCATCGACCGGGTCGGCCAGGTGCCAGGCATAAAGTGTGTTGATGTCGGCAATGGTGTTGATGTTGTCGTGGCCGGTCGCCACCAGGCTGGGCTGCCCGGCGTGCATCGTGTAGAAGTAGAAGATGGAGCGGGCCACGTTGCCTTTGTGGTCTTCGCGGGGCTCAAACAGGGTATTGGTGTCCTCGCTCCACTCGGCCAGGTTGGTGGTCGGAATGGTGTTTTGGCTGACCAGCAGGCGCATCCAGGTTTGAGTAGTTGCGTCAGGAATCTCGGCGTAGGGGTCCGAGCCGCGCAGGTTGTTCCAGGTATCGTAGGTGGGGTAGAGGTGGTGCATGTCGGAGCGCATGCGCACCACTTGGTTGAACCACGACTGCGGCACCGTGTGCTCGCAGTTGATGCGGTTCACCGTGGTGGTGCTGGTGTTGGTGGTGCTATAGGGTACCGTTTCCTGGTAGCCCGAGTACACGCAGGTCACCAGGTTGTTATAGTTGTCGGCGTAGTTATACATTTTGCCGCGAGCCGTGTTGTAGCTCAGCTCCACGCGCTTGCCGTCGTACCAGTTCACGCGGTACCAGTCGCGCAGGGTCACGCCCGAGAGGTTGGCCGGCGCAGCGGGGGGCATGGCCGGGGCGGTTTGCGCATGCAGCGCGGCGGGCACCAAAGCCAGCGTGAGCAGCAGCGAAGAGAAAATGTGTTTCATTGGGAAAATGGGACTGGGGACTTAGGGTCGTGGGAACTTGGGTTTCTGGCTGGCAGAAGCAGGGCGGCGAGGAGTGCGAAGCGGCAGGTTTGGAAATATTATAGCCTGCCGGGAACCACAAAGGTACGGATTGCGCCGCACGTCGGTGACGGACCGGGCGTTACGAAACCAAGAATACTTCGGCCGTACTTTCGCCCCACCAAGTCCCCAAGACCCTCAGACTCCAAGTCCCAAAACCATGGCCGACATAACCCCCGCCGAACTCATCCAACGCCAGAAAGCCGGCGAAACCCCCACCATCATCGACGTGCGCGAAACCTGGGAGCACGAAGAAGCTCGCATGGACGGCGCCCAAAACATCCCTCTTGGTACCCTGCCCGACAAGCTCGACGAACTCGACGAGTGGAAGAACCAGGAAATCATCGTGCACTGCAAAGGGGGGGGGCGCTCCGCCTCGGCCAAAGCCTTCCTCACCCAGCAAGGCTTCACCAACGTACGCAACCTGCTGGGCGGCTACCAGGCCTACGCGGCCGAAGGCAAGTAGCAAGTAAGAAGCAACGGCCCCACGGACCAACCCAATAAATGCTGGGTGGTCCGTGGGGCCGTTGCCGTTGGGTGCGCTTACCGGCTGCTGGGTTCTTCCATGTTCAGGTCGTTGTCGAAGGGGCTCTTGGTGAAGGGGTGCTTCAACTGCTTCCAGTAGCCTTTGGGGTAGGAGCCTTCGCGCACGCCCGTGGCCTCGGGCCAAGTGGTGCCCGGCAGGTAGTACGTGCCGAAAATCCGGTCGATGAGAGGGAAGTGAATGGCGAAATTCTTGCCGTAGTGGGCCGGGTCTTCGCAGTGATGCCAGTGGTGAAACTGCGGCGTGACCAGCAGGTACTTCACAAAGCCGAAGTTGATGCTTGTATTAGCATGAATAAGCACCGCGTGAATAGACACAAAGAGGATGTAGGCATTAAAGGTGAATTCCGAAAAACCGCAGACATAGAGCGGAATAAATGAAATAGAGCGCGTCACGAAAATATCCACGAAGTGCGTGCGCGAGCCCGCCAGCCAATCCATGGCCTGGGTAGAATGGTGCACCGAATGGAAGCGCCACAAGTACACATGCGAGTGAAACAAGCGGTGGGCCGCATACTGAAACAAATCGGTGACAAAAAGCGCCAGCAGGAAACCCGCCACGAATGGCAACTGCTGCACCCAATGCTGAAACGGCGCCAACCCCATCCAGCCGAACATGAGCTTAGCCGGGGCCTGGGTAATCACTCCAAAAAACTGCACGAACAAGTGGCTGACGGTGAAATACACCAGGTCGGTGCGCCACTCGGCATGAAAGCGCGACTGCCGCTTATTTTGGGGAAATGCCATCTCGATAGGCACGAAAATCACCGCCAGCAGCAGTAGGTCAATCAGCAGCCAATCGAGGCCAACGTGCCACACGGTTTTCTCTACCGACCGTGCCTGCACCTCAAACCCGCCCGTAGCTACCGCCATAGCCGAAATCACGATGCCCGTGACCGCGCGTTTTTTCTCCTTGCTCAGCAGGAAGCTTACCGTTGCAAACAAGAAAGACGCCACAATGACGGCCATCAGCACTGTCTTCATCATCTCGCCGGTGTACAGCTCGCGGAACTCCGGTGTGGTGAGGTACTCCGGGTAATGGAAGCACAGCACCGCCGCCATGGCCATCACTGCCAGACAAATAGACGCATTGCCGCTGATGTGACCCTCGCCAATCTTCAAGCGCTGAGTCATCGATTCATCGGGTTCGTTCATGTTAGTAATTAGTATATCGGGTGAACCGCCGGCCGCAGGGCGCGGCGGCAACAGACCAGCAGCAGGGCTTTGGAAGCTGCTAGGCATGGCCAAAGATGTGGGTCAACTGCCAGCGCTCCCAAATCAAATTTGAATAACAAAGGATATTATAATAATTAGACAATTGGCCGTAAGGGGTTGGTTACCAAAGAAATTTTCGGCAGAAATCAGACTTTGGCTACTGCATTTCTCATAATACACCTGCCGGGTAGGTTGCGGGCTGCGCTGCCGCCCGCTGGCAAACGCAAGCAACTGCTAGGGCTTAGCCTGTAGTGTCCCATCGGCCGCGTACGCCAGCTCGCCCCGGTCCACCATCTCGCGCACTGCTGCCGTCACGGCCGCCGCATCCTTGGGAGGAAACCGGGCCAGCAGCTCGCGCGGCGATAGCGCCGCCTGCCGCACCTGCGCCAGCAGCGGCTCGCGCAGCGAAGGCACCTGCTCGGCGGCCTGGGCGGCTTTCTTCTCCGCCAGGCAGATGTCGCAAACCCCACACCGCTTCGGGTCGGTTTCATCAAAGTAGGAGAGCAGCAGAATCTGGCGGCAGCGGGTGCCGCTCAGGTACTGGGCCACGGCGTTGGTCTTGTGGCGGGCCAGGTTGCGGGCGGCCGTCATCTTCACCTGGTCGAGGGGCAGTTTGGCTGAGTCAAATCGGGGTGTGGTGAACATGGCCTGCGGCGACTCCTGTTTTGGTTGGTAATGCAGGATGCCTGCCGTGTGCAGGTAGCGCAGCTGCTGGCGCACCTCCACCACGCTACGGCGCAGGTGCGTGGCCAGGGCATTCTCCGAAATGGTTTGGAAATCGGCAAATAGTTCGCCGCCGTGCAACCGCAGCAGGGCTTTTATCAGCAAATCATGCTGCGCGTTGGCCACTTGGAAGGCATACAAATCCTGGTGGTTGATGACGAGGTGCACCCGCGCCGGCTGATTCACGGCCTCGTTCAGTTGCACGAAGCCCTCACGCTGCAAAATCTTGAGCGAATTGTGCGCGTCCACGGCCTTGATGCGGTAGGTTTCGGCGAATTGCTGAATATCAAATTCGAAAGCCGCCAGCTCGCCACCGCCCACCGCCGTCTGCGAGTAGTTGGCCAGCGCCTGATACACGCGCTTTACCGTGTCGAGCGGCGGAAACGACTGGTTGGTACGACGGCGCAGCTCGTCGCCATCATTGGGCCCGGCCAGCAGCACGGCGAAGGCAAACAGGCCGTCGCGCCCGGCCCGGCCGGCTTCCTGGTAATAGGCTTCCAGGGTGTCAGGTGCATCGAGGTGGGCCACGAGGCGCACGTCGGGCTTGTCGATGCCCATGCCGAAGGCGTTGGTGGCTACAATCAGGCGCACTTTGTCGGCAATCCAATCCTGCTGCACCTTGGTGCGCTTGTCGGCTGGTAGGCCCGCGTGGTAGGCCGCCGCCGCAAACCGGTGTTGCTGCAAAAAAGACGCCGTGTCCTCCGTCTGCCGCCGCGTGCGAGCGTACACGATGCCGGTTTTGCCCGGCCCCACGCCCCGCACCACTTCCAGCAGCCGGCGCAATTTGTCCTCCGTGTGCAGCACCGAGTACGACAGCTTGGGCCGCGCAAAGCTCTGCCGAAACACCTGGCCGTTCGGCCCAAACTTTAGCTTCTCCACGATGTCGGCCTGCACCTGCGCCGTGGCGGTGGCCGTGAGGGCGATGACGGGCGTGCCCGGCGGCAGCTTCTCGCGCAGCTCGGCAATGCGCAGGTAGGGGGGGCGGAAGTCGTAGCCCCACTGCGAGAGGCAGTGGGCCTCGTCTACGGCCAGCAGGCCCACGTTCATCTTAGTCACCCGCACCTGGAACAGCTCCGTCAGCAGCCGCTCGGGGCTCACGTACAAGAACTTCACGTTGCGGCCGTACACGCAGTTGTCGAGGGCTTGGTCGATTTCCTGGTGGCTCATGCCGGCGTAAATGGCCTCGGCTTTCAGCCCGCGCTTGCGCAGGTTGTCCACCTGGTCCTTCATCAGGGCAATGAGCGGCGACACCACGAGGCAGATGCCCGGCCGGGCCAGGGCCGGCACCTGGAAGCAGATGCTCTTGCCGCCGCCGGTGGGCAGCAGCGCCAGCGTGTCGTGCCCGGCCAG
This sequence comes from Hymenobacter negativus, assembly GCF_017571495.1. Lineage (GTDB taxonomy): Bacteria > Bacteroidota > Bacteroidia > Cytophagales > Hymenobacteraceae > Hymenobacter > Hymenobacter negativus. The sequence goes on from NZ_JAGETZ010000012.1 coordinate 218,627, forward strand.
CACCGAATTGATGATGTCCTCCTGCCCGGCCCGAAACGCCGTGTGGCCCCAATGCGCCTGCAATAGGGCAAGCGGCGCGGGGGCAGAGGCGGGGGCGGGCGGAAGCATAAGCGAAAGTAGCGCCGAAAGGCCTTCAGCGTCTTACCACACCCATTGGGAGCCTTCGCGGCGGTCATATCATCGGTACAACTTAGCTTTGTCGCCTACCGTTTAGCCTGAGCCTGCCTTCTCCTTCCACCATAGCCTCTTTCTCCGCTGAATTACACGTAGCAGGCCACGTCTTCCCCGTGACGCACTGCCACTTCGAAGTTGAACAAGCCACGCAGTTGCGGGGCCGGGCGAGTGCGAAGGTGCGCTACGGCCCGGTGCAGTTGGTGCTGGACGTGCCCGACGGGGACGTACTGCCGGCCTGGGCGACGGACCCCGACCAGCGCCACACCACAGCCATTGTGTTTCTGGACGCCAACGGCGGGCGAGCGGTGGAAACGCTGCACCTGCCAGCGGCCTACTGTGTGGCCTACCAAGAGCAATTCCGTAGCGGCGACGCACAAGGCGGGTCCTACCAGTGCTTTCTGACCTTGAGTGACCCCACGGGCTGGACGATGGCACCGGGTGGGCCGGCTAGTGCCTTTGTGGCTCCGGCTGCGCGGGAGCACGGGCCGGTAGCAGTTGGGGCAGTGGCAAGTAGCACGTTAATCGCGCATACCGGCGGCAGAGGGCCAAACGGGATGGGTGATACAGTGGGCGTATTCAGCAGACGCCCATACGACCCGGACAGTTGCGGAGGTCCTATTGCTAGCTTAGATTGGAAGAACGCAGTGGTCACCAAGGACGGAATAGCCCTTGTTATTCAGCACACTAATCGCTTTGAGAAGGACCCTGCCAATGTTGCCATGATTAGCCGTTTACAACGCATCAGCAGCAATGAGCTTACTGCTACTGATTGGGATAAGCGCTACTATACGCACGAAATTCGTGAATATGAACGCTACCGTCAGCTAGGAGTGCCGGACGGCGAAGACCCCGGTTACGAAGTGTGGAACGATACGCATACAGCCACTTTAGAAGATTACCAACTAGCAGACAACGATGCCCAAGGCAATAGCTTTCTTTACCATCCAGATGCCTTACTGTAAATTACTATGATTAGCACCGAAAATATCGAGATTTTGAAGCTTGTTGCTTCTATAAATAGTGGCGAAGCAGTAGGCTTACGCAGCATTGATATGCGTCTCATGCGCACTCACCCGGCTATAATTCAGAACGGTGAGCTACTGATTCGGGTGCGTGCGCTGGTAGATGACGCGGCATTAATATGGAAGCAGGAAAATAATTCGGTATTAATAACTGAAAAAGGGAAAGACATGCTGCTTAAGTCGTAGTAAAACATGTCATTACGTTTCATTGGGTTTGGAAAGCCGCCCGCGTGGTTTGCCTGCCCGTCACCGGCCGCCAGCCCCTCGAAACGCTGCGCCTGCCGACGGCCTACCAGGAGCAGTTCGTGAGCGGCGCCGCACAAGGCAGGGCCTACCAGTGCTTTCTAACGCTGAGCGACCCCACGGGCTGGACCATCGCGCCCGGCGGCCCGGCCGCGGCCTTTGTGGCCCCGGCTGCTAGGGAGCACGGGGTGCCGGGGGCGGCCGCCGTGGTGGCGGCTGCGGCTCCAGCGGCGGGGCGCGAGCTGGGCATTGGCGGGGCGATGGGGGCGGGGGGCGACACGCCGAAAAGACAATACATTTCTGCTAATCTCAAGCCGCAGGGAATGCCGCTGAGTCTGGCCGAAGTTGAAGCGAAGTATGGGCGCAGGGGGTTGACTTAGTGACCGAAACGCAAGCCGAAGCGCTACGACTGGGGACCAAGTTGCCATCCGGTGCGGCCGTTGAATCCAACAAAGTGAGAGGTCCTGTCTTGGCCGGCGTTAAAGACCCGCTAACCGGAGTAACGCACTTTGGGAAAAATGTAGAAGTGCTTCCCGATGATTTGCACCCTACTACTTGCGAAAAGAGTTCAAGCATATATTACCCAAAAGGAAGCAGGGGAAATTGATGCTAGTTCGGACGATTTGGATAGAGCCGGAAGAGCTGGCACTCATGGTGAAATTGTTGCTTTAAATAAAGCAATGAAGGCTAGAGAAAAAGTGACAGGCCGAGCGATGCAGGAATCAGAACTTGGTGAATTCTTGTTGCACAACCGCTCGTTAGTAAGCAAATCATTAGGCCAGGGGGTACCACCACGTTGTATTAATTGTTGGCACCTTACGGAAGGGGTGCGCGTCATCGGCAACGATTAACCTATAAACACTAAAACGACATGTTGAGAGTAAATGCAGATGACTTGGATGAGAAATTCACGGCGGGTGGCAGCCGCATCATTGTATTCGACGATAAACCGTTGACGGGGGTCGCGTACGAGATGAATGAGTTGGGTAATTTATGGAGTGAACAAGCTTATGAAGATGGGGTCTTGAGTGGTGTGTCTAAAGACTGGTATCTAAACGGCCAACTTCAGTCTGAGACGGACTATCGGTGGAATCGGGTGCATGGCCACAATCGAAAGTGGTTCGAGAATGGCCAACTCAAATCTGACGCGATTGTTGAACTAGGCTATATTATTCGCAAACAAGAGTGGGATGAGCAAGGGAATCTTATCAAAGAGTACCACATCGACAGTGATGCTTGGTCAAGGGACTTGTTGGAGTCCGAAAGAAGGATGTTCAAAAAAGGGCTCGACTACAAGATTGTTGAGTGAATGATTAGATAGTATGTAGTTGTCGTCACACTATGTGTTTGCCTGAGACTACAAGAATAGCATACCCCACTGTCAAACGGGTGCCCTGCTCCGCGCAAGTAAGCAGCACTGCGCTACGGCTTGGAGCCGCTGGTGCGGGACGTGCCCGGAGAGGAGGTGCTGCCGCCTGGGCCGCACCAGCGGTAGGCTACGGTCGCCTGCTGAATATCAGGGCTGGCTAGGCAGCGTATCCGCTGCCTAGCCAGCCCTTGCTTAATTGGATGCTCCACGTAGTTCCGCAACGCTACTGGGCTGCCGGGTACCAGTTGCGTAGCCGAACGTCTATTTTCTTGTTGGTCGCGTTCACCATTTTCTTGAAGGCGGCCACGTCGCTCAGGCCGTTCTGACCCCGGTAGTGATACGGGTATACGATGCCCGGCTTGAAGGCCAATACTCCCTGCGCAGCTTGGTTTACATCCATGGTGTAGGGCAGATTCATGCACATGAAGGCCACATCGATGCCTTTGAGGGCGCGCATTTCGGCGGTGTCTTCGGTATCGCCGGAGAGGTACACGTTTTTACCGCCCAAGTTCAGCACATAGCCATTGCCCCGGCCTTTGGTGTGGAGAGCGTCGGCCGATTCGGGCAGGTTGTACATCGGTATGGCCGAAACCGTCAGGCCCAGCGTGTCGAGCCGCTGGCCGTTGTTCAGGATGCGAACTTGTGCTTTGTACTCGGCTGGCAGCTTCTCGGCCACCGCCCGCGGCACCACCATCAGGGCCTTGCCTAAGGATAGGCCCGCCAGCGTCTTCGGGTCCAGGTGGTCACCGTGAATATCGGTGATGAGAATTACATCAGGCGCGGCTAGTCCGACATAGGCCGCCGCCCCGCCATAGGGGTCTACGTAAATCGTTTTGCCGCCCCACGTCAATACCAAGCTGCCGTGCGTAATGGGCTGCACCGTGAGAGGGCCTTGTTTGGTAGCAATCTGGTCGGCGACTGCGCGCAATGGGGCGCTGGTTTGGGCCTGTGCTATAACCGCGAAAGTGGCCAGCGCGGCCGTCAGCAGAGAGGATTTCATTGGGTTTCTACCTATCGGGTAAGAAGGATGGGACCGTGCATTTTCAGTGGGCTGGCCTTGGCGGAGCAGCTACTGGCTACTAAAAAGCAAGGCCATAACCCGGTTGGTCCGCACAAGTTCAACTCAGCGAGGTGCAAAGCCCATAGAGGCTTGGTGGTTCCTGTACTGTTCAGGCGGTCCGGGTAGCCGGTGGGTTGCTTGAGTAACAGGCCGTGCTGGTTTCACCGCATGATACACCAGGTACGAGTAGCCACAAAAAAGCCCGACACCTTGCGGCGCCGGGCTGGTAGAAATGTGGAAGGAAAGGAATTAAGCAGCGGCCTTTTCACCGTTCTCACGGTCGTCGATGGCTTTGCGCAGCTTGGCAATGGCTTGCAGCGCGCGCTCCTCATCGAGGCGGTTAATGTTGAGCAGCATCTTGGTCTTCTCCGGGCGGGTGATGACCGGGTGGTTCAGCAGGCGGATGATTTCCTCTTTCTGCGAAGCCGTAGCGTACTGCACGGGGGCGGCAGCTTCAGCGGCTACGGTCGGAGCCGGGGTTTCGGCGGGCACCACTTGCATGGCGGGCACGGGCTGGGCAGCTACCGGAGTGGGAGCCACAGCCGCTCTGTTAGTATCGTAGTCCATTTCTTCGGCAGGAGTGGGCTCGTAGCCGGCGGCGCGGATAATCCAGGCCAGGCAGTTGCGGTAAGCTTTGCCTATGGCGCGGGTCTGGGCCATGCTCATGATGGCAAACTCCTGGTAGAATTTCTTGCCACTCTCCTTGTTCGAGCACACGGCGAATCCTGCACCTACCGTAGTACCGTGGCGCATGTCAAACAGCGTCACTTTGGCCTGGTATTTAAGCTCTTCAGCGCTGCTCACGTTGATGACGTGCTCCACGATGGGCACGATGCCGAGGCGCGAGCCCGCGTACTGCCAGCCTTCCACGTTTACGAACTCCTTGCCCTGTACGTTCGTGGTTAGCTTGTTGTCCTTGATGAACTTAGCGAGGTCCTTCGCCAAATCCAGCGTTTCATCGGAGCGGGCAATGTCATAGCTCTCGACTTTAACTTTTTTGGTAACGTCCTTGGTGGTTTTGGTGGCCTCGTTCATGGCGGTGCTTTGTTTTAATGTGTCCAACTGATGTTCGTGTTAATAACCCAAAGGTAAAAGGAATCGTGCCACAAAAGCCAAAAATATTGGTAAATTTTATCGTTGTATATCAGTGTTTTATTAGCAATAGTAAAAAATAAGTGTTTTTGTTCCTGGCTAATCAGGTTGGTAAGAGTCCATTTCAGCGGAATACTTAGCAAATGACCAGGTCGTCTTCTCCTTTTTCAGGGTTGTGCAGCGAACCACAACCTTTCTCAAACAGTTTTCTGCTCCTTTTCGCTCCGCTGAAACAACCATTCCTGCACTTGCTCCGAGTAGGGGAATGTAGCCCCTGACACAGCGGCCACACGCCGGCTCGCGACCGGTGCTGCTCATCTGCTGTGTCACTGGCCGGCCCGTGGCCAAGCAAGGAAATGTTGGCGCCGACTTTCCCTGTCCAGCCCCGGCCGGCTGTTCCATCCATCACTCCTCCTATTTCAACTGCCGGTTTTCGTACCCGGCTCATTTTCCGGTTGGTCTACTGACCTGCTCGGCTCCCCTATGCGCCTCCTTTTTGAGGCGTAGGACCATCCCATCAACTTTCTCAACGGCTTACTTTTCCCACCATCATGGCAATATTGACAAACGTTCTTCGGCGGAGCGCCTCCTCCATCGGTCTCGGCTTAATCCTCCTCGGCTCGGCGAGCGTAAGCCTTAGCAGCTGCAAAAAAGACTCCGCTACGGAAGTCGACCAGGACGCCGTGGCCAACGTGAAAATGGCCACCTCGGCCACGCTCGGCAATTACCTGACCGACGCTGCTGGCAACACGCTCTACATCTTTGCCCGCGACGTGGATGGCACTAACGCCTGCACCAGCGCCACCTGCATGCCCCTGTGGCCCGTGTACTACGAAGCCAACATCAAGGTGCCTAAATCGCTGAATGCAGCTGATTTTGCCACCAAAACCACCACTGACGGCCGCTCGCAAACCACCTACAAAGGCTGGCCGCTCTATTACTATGCCCCGGCCACCAACGGTGTGTACACCCGCGAAGCTCCCGGCACCACCGGCGGCAACGGCGTGGGCGGCGTCTGGCATGTGCTCAATCCCAACTACGGCGTGGTGCTAGCCAGCAAAACGGTGGTTGACAAAACGGCTGGCACTTCGTCCTCCAAAACATACATGACCGATATCAACGGGCGGACGCTGTACTATTTCGCCAAGGACAACACCAACCCCAACACGCTGCCCACCAACTGCACGGGTGGTTGCGCTGCCATATGGCCCGCGCTGTACATGGGCAAGCCCGCACTGCCGTCCACACTCGTAGCCACCAAGTTCACCACCATCACCCGCGATGGAAACCGCGAGCAGCTCGTCTACAACGGCCACCCGCTCTATTACTACGCCGGCGATGCCGCCACAAGAGGTAAGGTCGAAGGCCACAACCTCAACGACTCCGGCGACTTCTGGTTCGTAGCCGACCCGGCGCGGTAGGGGTGGGTTAAGAAACCAATAGCCGGTCATGCAGAGCGTCAGCGAAGCATGACCGGCTGATTTTCTTGTTCTAGGCTTAGCCGCCTTCCAGAATGTGGCCGTCGCGCATCACAATCTTGCGGTCGGCCATTTCGGCGAGTTGGTCATTGTGAGTTACGATGACGAAGGTTTGGCCCAGTTCTTTGCGCAATAGGAAGAAAATCTGGTGCAGTTCCTGAGCGTTTTTGGTGTCGAGGTTGCCGCTGGGCTCGTCGGCGAAGATGATTTCGGGCGAGTTGATGAGGGAGCGGGCTACCGATACGCGCTGTTGCTCGCCGCCGCTCATTTCGCTGGGCTTGTGCTCGGCGCGGTGCTCCATGTTCATCATGGCGAGAAGCTCGCGGGCCCGCACGCGCACTTCTTTTTCGGTGCGGCCGGCCAGGTAGGCGGGCAGGCACACGTTTTCGAGGGCCGTAAACTCGGGCAGCAGGTTGTGAAACTGGAAAATGAAGCCGATGTGTCGGTTGCGGAACCGAGCCAAATCGTTGCGCCCCAGTGCGCTCACCAGCTCACCGTCAAACAATACTTCGCCCGAGTCAGGCGTGTCCAGCGTGCCCAGAATGTGCAGCAGCGTGCTCTTGCCGGCTCCGGACGAGCCCACGATGCTCACGATTTCCGACTTTTCAATCGTCAAGTCAATGCCCTTGAGTACGTTCAGGGAATTGTAACTCTTATGAATGTTGATAGCTTGCAGCAACGGCGGGCAACGATAGACGTGAATGAATGCGGGCAGCAACAAAGCTACGCACAATCCGGGCGGAGCCTGTTGGCCCTATACGCAACTTTCCCGAGTATGTAGCTTTGGGCATGTCTTCGGCCCGAATGTTCTTCGTCATGCCTTCTTCCTTGTTTTCGTGGCGGAGCCGGCTGGCCATCGTAATAGCCACTGCTATCGTTTTAGGTGGAGCGTGGAAAATTGGGAGTCCCTGGCTGGCTCAGTCCGGCGAAAACACGCCAACTGCCCGCGAGCTGGAAGCTGAATTTGCCCTGTCTTCGAGCGGCCAGCTGACACGAAAATTTATAGCTTTTGACAGCACCCGACTGCGCGGCGTGAGTTGGGTGGCCGGCGACTCCATCACCGCCGCCGAACTGGCCCCACTGCTGCGTGACCACATCAGTTGGATTGCCCAGATGCCCTTCGGCTGGCAGGCCGATGCCGCCGCGCCCGCCATCCGCATGAATACCGAGCGCCCTGTGGGCCGGCGTGGCCTGTGGGGCGAAAGCGACGCGGGCCTGATTTACACCGCCCGGCTGGCGCGGCAGCACGGCATCGGCACGCTGCTGAAGCCGCACCTATGGGTGCGCGGGCGTGGCGCCTGGCCCGGCGACATTAACATGGCCACCCCGGCCGATTGGAATACGTGGTTTGCCAACTATTCGGTTTTCATGCTGCACTACGCCGCACTGGCTGAAGCCAACCATTTTGAGGGCCTTTGCATTGGCACCGAGCTGTTGCACGCCACCGAACCGGCCCACGAAAAAGCGTGGCGCAGCCTCATCAAAGCCATCCGTAAAACGTATCACGGCCAACTCACTTACGCCGCCAACTGGAGCGGTGAGTACGAGCAAATCCGCTTCTGGGACGCACTGGATTACGTGGGAATTCAGGCGTATTTCCCCTTGAGCACGGCTGCCAGCCCGCCGCTCGATACGCTGCTGTGCGGCTGGCAGCCACATGTGCAACGGTTGGCCCGGTGGCAGCAGAAAAGTAAAAAGCCCATTGTCTTCACCGAAGTGGGCTACAAAACCACGCCCGACGCGGCAGCCAAGCCTTGGGAATGGCCCGAGCGCATGGCCACTACCGCCCCCGACGAAGCTACTCAGGCCCGCTGCTACGAGGCGCTGTTTCGGGCTTGCTGGGGCCAGCCGTGGCTGAAGGGTACGTTCATCTGGAAGTGGTACCCGGGGCTGGCAGCCGATGGCTCAGCCCGCCGCCACGCCGATTTTACCCCGCAGCACAAGCTCGCGGAGGCTGTTTTGGCGCAATGGTATGCGCAATAACCGCGGCGGGCTAGCACAATGACGGTGCCAAGCCGTACTTTCGCGCCGGTAACTGCCGCCACCCGGCGGCAAAAGCACCGGTTCGACCAGCATCACCACCCCTTTACTGTTTTTATGAACATTCACGAATACCAGGGTAAGGAAATCCTGAAAAAGTACGGCGTTCGCGTGCAAGAAGGCATCACCGCCGACACCCCCGAGGAGGCCGTAGCCGCCGCCGAGAAACTGACCGCCGATACCGGCACCAGCTGGTACGTCATCAAGGCGCAAATCCACGCCGGTGGCCGCGGCAAAGGGGGCGGGGTGAAGCTCGCAAAAGGCATCGATAAGGTGAAAGACATTGCCAGCGAAATCATTGGCATGCAGCTCGTAACCAAACAAACCGGTGCCGAAGGCCGCAAGGTGCACAAGGTGCTGGTGGCCCAGGACGTGTACTACCCCGGCCCGTCGGAAACCAAGGAATACTACATGAGCGTGCTGCTCGACCGCACGCTGGGCAAAAACGTCATCATCTACACCACCGAAGGTGGCATGGACATCGAGGAAGTAGCCGAGGCGCATCCAGAGAAAATCCACCGCGAGCACGTAGACCCCGCCGTGGGCCTGCAAGGCTTCCAGGCCCGCAAAATTGCCTTCAACCTCGGCCTGGAAGGCGAGGCGCAGAAGGAAATGGTGAAGTTCGTATCAGCTCTGTATAAGGCCTACGACGAAACCGATTCCAGCATGTTCGAAATCAACCCCGTGCTGAAAACGTCGGACAACAAAATCCTGGCCGTTGACGCCAAGGTGACGCTGGACGAAAACGCCCTGTATCGCCACAAGGATTTTGTGGCCCTGCGCGACTTCAACGAGGAAGACCCCTTGGAAGTAGAAGCCAGCCAGAACAACCTGAACTACGTGAAGCTCGACGGCAACGTGGGCTGCATGGTGAACGGCGCCGGCCTGGCCATGGCTACCATGGACATCATCAAGCTTTCGGGTGGCGAGCCTGCCAACTTCCTCGACGTAGGCGGTGGAGCCAACGCCCAAACCGTTGAGGCAGGCTTCCGCATCATCCTGAAGGACCCGAACGTGAAAGCCATCCTCATTAACATCTTCGGTGGCATTGTGCGTTGCGACCGGGTGGCCAACGGTGTGGTAGAGGCTTACAAAGCCATCGGCGACATCCGCGTGCCCATCATCGTGCGCCTGCAAGGCACCAACGCCGAAGAAGGCGCCCGCATCATCGACGAGAGCGGCCTGAAAGTATCGTCGGCCGTGCTGCTGAAAGATGCTGCCGCTCGCGTGAAAGAAGTACTGGCCACGGCATAATTATCAGCGGTAAGCGCTGCTGTAAAAGCCCGTCTGGTAACCCAGGCGGGCTTTTTTGGGTTAATGCTGGAATGCTGCCAGCGAAGTTTGTCAGTCATGCCGAACGCAGCCGAGGCAGCTCGCGTGGGTTAGTAACTCAATTGTTGAACAACGAAAGCAAGATGTCTTGGCTGCGTCGGCATGACGGTGCTTATGCACAGCGCTTCTTCTACTTAATCATCTTTCCCTTTCCCCAATGGAATTTACCCGCTTAGGAAACACCGGTTTGCAGGTTTCCAAAATCTGCCTGGGCACCATGACCTACGGCACGCCCACCGAGCGCTGGCTTTGGGCCCTCAACGAAGATGCCAGCCGTCCCTTTATTCAGAAAGCGTTGGAACTGGGCATCAACTTCTTCGATACCGCTGATGTGTATTCCAGCGGCGCCAGCGAGGAAGTAGTGGGCCGCGCCCTCCGCGACTTCGCCAAGCGTGACGAAGTGGTGCTGGCCACCAAGGTCTTCAACCCTATGGGGCCTGGGCCGAACGACAAGGGCCTCTCGCGTAAGCACATCATGAGTGCCATCGATGCCAGCCTGAAGCGGTTGGGCACGGATTACGTGGACCTGTACCAGATTCACCGCTGGGATTATAACACGCCCATTGAGGAAACGATGGAGGCGCTTCACGACGTGGTGAAGGCAGGTAAGGCGCGCTACATTGGGGCGTCGTCGATGTTTGCCTGGCAATTTGCGCAGGCGTTATACCTGGCCGATAAGCACAACTGGACTCGTTTTGTGAGCATGCAGCCGCACTACAACCTCGTGTATCGCGAGGAGGAGCGCGAGATGCTGCCGCTGTGCGAAGACCAGAAAATCGGCGTCATTCCGTGGTCGCCGCTGGCGCGGGGGCTGCTCACGGGTGGCCGTAGCAAGGAGCGTAACGAAACCGAGCGCGCCAAAACCGACGCCTTCGGCAAAAGCCTCTACGGCCGCGACGACGACTTTGCGGTGGCCGACCGCGTAACGGAAATTGCCAAAGAGCGGGGCCTGCCCAACTCCCAGATTGCATTGGCTTGGATGCTCAGCAAGCCCGTCATCACCGCGCCTATCGTAGGTGCCAGCAAACCCGGCCACCTCGAAGACGCTGTGGCGGCTGTGGGTGTCAAACTCTCAGCCGAAGAAATTAAGCGATTGGAGGAGCCCTATCAGCCGCATCCGGTTCTGGGTTTCAGCTAAGCGTAACACAGCAACACAAAAAAAGCCCCGTCTGTATACAGATGGGGCTTTCTATTTTTATGCTAACGGTTTAGCTCTTTTCAGCTACACCAGCATTTTCCTCGGCTTGTACTGGAATGGCTTCACCCTGCACTTTTAGCTCCACTTCCATGTTGCCGCGGGTCCCTACTGAATAAGGGCAGATTTTATGCGCCTGACGTACCATATCAATAGTTTTGTCACGGTCAAAGGCTTTCAGGTCCACATCGAGCACGGCGCTCAGGCCGTAGCCTTCGCCTTCTTGGAACAGCGTGACCGAGCATTGCACAGTAGTTTCAGGGTCGAGCTTATCGCCAGCGCGCTGAGCAATGACCAGCAGCGCCTGCTGGAAGCAGGAGGCGTAGCCGGCCGCAAACAGCTCTTCGGGATTGGTGGCGTTTTTCTTGCCGCCGAGGCCCTCGGGTACCGACATATCAAGGTCGATAATACCCGTGGCGGAGCGGACATGGCCACTACGGCCACCAACGGCCGAAGCATCGGCCGTATACAGGTTCTTTTTCATACTATATGGAAAGGTGAATTTAAGATGAAAGGACCTTCGTCTTAACTGGTTTTAGGACAGCAGGGTTGTGGTGCTAGGAGAAGAATACGCGCCTTTTTTGTTTCGAAATTTGGTTTGCCCGGCATCAGGAACTACTTTTGCAGCCCTAATCTGGTGATGTCGTACAACGGATAGTATGAGAGTTTCCGAAGCTCTTGATTTAGGTTCGATTCCTAACATCACCACTAAAAGCCCTTCAGTGTATTGCTGAGGGGCTTTTCGCGTTTCATGCTGTATTACATGTTTGATTAGTAGTCCTCCAAATATAGAAGCACTAGTACCGGGCATTATTAAGTATGCTGTTTAGGAGTACTCCCCATTTTTCACCAGCCTCCTTAACTTTTCAGTATTGCCTAACTGTGGAACTAGGGCCACAACCACATTACTGAGCAGGGTAGAAAAATTATCATGGGCTATTTTTATGTAGCAAATACGTATGAATCTAACATGAAAGCGTACCTAAACCTGTTATGAAGTAGCTTGAGCAGGTGAAACTGATTATATGCAGGAACGTGAGTTTCTAGTTGACCCCATCGAATAGGATAAAACAGTGCAGCTCGGTTTGATATAATTGCCTCTTGTGCTGTCGGTTATCCCTGAATCTTGCACGATTTTTGGTTCAACTCCTCCGACATCAAGCATGGTTACCACTTTCTCTTTCACATAACCTTCGTCGCACTGCTGCTTTTATGACTGACACAACTCTTGGCGTTTAGTCTCAGTAAGAAAAATCATTCTTGCAGCAAGCTTAACTAGCTAGTTTCACCTTTGACTTCGCGAAGAGTTTAAGGTAACCTCGTATATATTGTAAGAACAATTAGTTATAAATAAAAAGCCCCTGCTGATTCAGCAGGGGCTTTTTATCAATCGAAATTTGCGAAAGACGGTGCTTAAGCTTTCTTCTTTTCCAGTACTTCGTCAATTAGACCGTACTCTTTGGCCTCATCGGCACGCATCCAGTAGTCGCGCTCCGAGTTGTCGTAGATTTCCTGATAAGTTTTGCCGGTATGCTGCGCCAGAATGTCATACAATTCTTTCTTCAGCTTCAAGATTTCGCGGGCCGTGATTTCGATGTCCGTCGACTGGCCTTGTGCGCCACCCGAAGGCTGGTGAATCATCACGCGGGCGTGGGGGAGGGCCGAGCGTTTGTTCGGCGCACCGCCAGCCAGCAACACAGCACCCATCGAAGCCGCCAGACCCGTGCAAATCGTGGCCACATCGGGGTTCACGTACTGCATCGTGTCATAAATGCCGAGGCCGGCATACACCGAGCCACCGGGCGAGTTGATATACAGCAGGATGTCCTTCTTGGCATCAGCCGACTCTAAGAACAGCATTTGGGCCGTCAGGATGTTGGCAATGTAATCGTCCACGGCCGTTCCCAGGAACACGATGCGGTCCATGATGAGGCGCGAGAAAACGTCGATTTCACGGAAGTTCTGCGGACGCTCCTCGATAACCGAACGGGTCATGTTGGTGGGTAGCATCATGCCGTTGCGCACCTGGCCTTCCATGTGGTTCAGGTACTGGTCAACACCCAGGCCGCTCAGTCCCTGGCCTTTCACGGCAAACTTGCGAAATTCTTGTCTATTCAGTAATGGGTTCATTGGAGAAAAATGTAGCGCCGCTTCCGCGCACGCAGGTGAGGTTAGAAAGACGAGCCAAGTAAGCGAATGTTGTTGGAAACCCAACAAAAAAGCCCCTACGTCTCCGTAAGGGCTTTTCCAAAAATCGGGCTGCGCAGCGCTTAGCTGTGCAGGGTCCGGAATTCTTCGGCCGTTACGGGCTTGTCCGTAACAACAACTTTGCCGCGCAGGTTTTCCAGCACTTTCTCTGCCAGAATGGCCTCGTACTCGTTCACGTAGTTCTTGCCGTTCTCCTGCTTGAGGTATTCGTTGGCATAGTTGCGCATCGATTCGCGCATCTCGTCGGGCATGTTCGGCATGTTGAACTGACCCATGATTTTGTCGAGCGTGCGCTCTACAATCTCGTCGTTGCTCACTTTCAGGCCGGCTTCTTCCACCACCTTGTTGCGAATCATGCTCCACTTCAATTCCTTCTCATAGTCGGAGTAGTGCTCTTCCACCTTCTCTGCGGTTAGTTTGCCTTCATTAGCACGCACCAGCCACTTCTTGAAGAACTCCGTGGGCACCTTGATTTCGGTGTTTTCTACCAATTGCTCCACAATGCGGTTGTTCAGCGAGCCCTCGGCCTCCCGGTCGTAATTCGACTGGATAGTTTCGCGCACTTTGGCATCGAATTCCTCCTGCGAAGCAACGGCCTCAGGGCCGAATACTTTGTCGAACAGCTCCTGGTTCATCTCGGGCGCTGCCGTGCGGTTCACCTTCTCCACACTGAACTCGTAGTCGCCGGTCGCCGCTTCAGCTTCTGCTTTGCTTAAGCCAGTGAAGTTCGAAATCGAAGCCGCGTCGTTGTTGAAAGCCGCTTGCAGGTCGAACGTAATCACGTCACCACCTTTTTTGCCGATGAACTGGGCCTGGTCGCCCGTTACTTTGCTGATGGGCAGCAGCACCGTGCGGCCTTCGCTGTCCTCACCAGCTTTCTTGAACTTGCCAAACAGGTAGTCACCGGCTTCCGATTCCTCGGGGTTGGTCGTCTCGCCGTACTGACGGGCAATTTGCTCGTTGGTTTGAGCCAGCGTCTCCTCGTCCACTGTCACTTTGTGCAGCTCAGCGGTCAGTTCAGCCGGCAGTTCGAAGTCGGGCAGCAGGCCCAACTCGAATGAGAAATCGAAGTCCTTGTCGGTGTCAAAATCTACGTTGCTCGGCACGGGCAGCGGCTCACCCAGCAGCTTGATGTTGTTCTCCTTAATATAGGAGTCCACCGCCTTGCCCAGCATTTTGTTGATTTCCTCGGCCAGAATGCCTTTGCCGTACATTTTGCGCACCATGCCCACGGGAACCATGCCCGGGCGGAAGCCCTTCACCTGAGCGCGCTTGGTGTACTCTTTGATTTGCTTGTCTACGGTGGGAGCGTAGTCGGCTTCGGTCAGGTGCACGGTTAGCAGGCCGGTCAGCTGCTCGTCGTTCTTGTCGAGGGTGATATTCAAAACAGGAGAGCCAGCTGCCGCTGGCCAGGTTGAAAAAGTTGAAAAAAAAGCCTCCAGCCTATGCGACTGAAGGCCTACTCAAATAAAAGTGCGGATAGAGGGACTCGAACCCACACGCCTTGCGGCACCAGATCCTAAGTCTGGCACGTCTACCAATTTCGCCATATCCGCATGGTCTTCCCCCTAAAGCCGTTTGCTATGGGCCCGCAAAGGTACTCGGGAAATTCATTGCATGCAAAAGGGATTTGCAATAGGATTTTGTTCGACTTAAGTCTGGCCGTTATGCAGAGCAAAATGCAGCCGCTTCACCGTGATATCGGTTGAAGGCATTGCACAGTAAAGCTCCTTCGGCATGCTCTGCGTGACATTCTATTGTTGTCATCATCGCCGTTTCCGGCCACCTTTTCCGCCGCTTCGTTGTTACTTTAGCCATTATGCCTCCCGTTATCTCCCCCGAAGCTGAGCGCCAGGAAATCCTGCGCCATTACCGCCGCCTGCTGCGCACTGCTAAGCCGTACCTGAAAGACGGTGACCCTAAGCTGATTAAAAAGGCTTTTAATCAGAGCTTGGAAGCGCATAAGGAGATGCGGCGCAAGTCAGGTGAGCCTTATATTCTACATCCGCTGGCCGTGGCGCAGATTGCGGTGGAGGAAATCGGATTGGGTACGACTAGTATCGTGGCGGCGCTGCTGCATGATGTGGTGGAGGACACACCCACTGAAATTTCGGATATTGAGCGGGAGTTTGGGACGAAGGTGGCCCGGATTATTGATGGGCTGACGAAGATTTCCGGAGTATTCGAATACGGCACGAGCGAGCAGGCTGAGAACTTCCGTAAGATGCTGCTTACGCTGAGCGAGGATGTCCGTGTGATTCTCATCAAAATTGCCGACCGCCTGCACAACATGCGGACGCTGGATTCGATGCCGCGCCACAAGCAACTGAAAATTGCTTCGGAGACGCTGTATCTATATGCGCCGTTGGCTCACCGGCTGGGTCTCTATACTATAAAGAGTGAGCTGGAGGATTTATACCTCAAATTCACCGACACGGAGACGTATACCGACATAAAGTCGAAGGTGCGGCAGAGCCAGGCGGCGCGTAACCGTTTCATTAAGGAGTTTGTGCAGCCAATTGACGAGGAACTGAAGGCACAGGGTTTCGAATACGAAATCAAGGGCCGGCCGAAAAGCATCTATTCGATTCTGAAGAAGCTGAAGAAGCAGAACATCACCTTTGATGAGGTGTATGACCTGTTTGCCATTCGGGTGATTTTGGATGTGCCGCCGGAGCAGGAAAAAGCCGCCTGCTGGCAGGTGTATTCCATTGTAACGGACTTCTATCAGCCCAACCCGGACCGGTTGCGCGACTGGGTGAGCACGCCTAAGGCCAACGGCTACGAAAGCCTGCATACCACCGTCATGTCGCGCGCCGGCCAGTGGGTGGAGGTGCAAATCCGCTCGCGCCGCATGGACGACATCGCCGAGAAAGGCTACGCCGCGCACTGGAAATACAAGGACACCGGTAGTATTCAGCCCGAAAGCTCGCTCGAAGGCTGGGTGAACAAAGTGCGCGACATGTTGGAATCCAATAATTCCAGCGCCCTCGAATTCATGGACGAGTTCCGCCAGAACCTGTTTGTGAAGGAGGTATACGCCTTCACACCCAAGGGCAAGCTACTGATATTGCCGGAGAGGGCTACCGCGCTGGATTTTGCTTTTGAGATTCACTCACAAATCGGTATTCATTGCCTCGGTGCCAAGGTGAATCAGAAGCTGGAGCCGCTGAGCTACCAGTTGCACAACGGCGACCAGGTCGAAATCCTAACTTCGCACAAGCAGCGTCCCACGCCGGAATGGCTGAACTACGTCATCACGACCAAGGCGCGCTCCCGCATCAAGGATTTCCTGCGCGATGACAAGCGCGCCAAAGCCGAAGACGGCCGCTACATTCTTGAAAAGCGGATGGAACTCATTGGCATTCCCAATACACAAGATAACTTCAACCGTTTGCTGGCCTACTTCAATATTGCTAGCGCTCAGGAATTCTACTACCGCCTTGCCGTGGGGCAGGTCGATGGCCGAACCATCCGGGAGTCGTTGTTCAGTTCAGCCAAGCCCGTGCCCTCTGTGCTCGAACCCAAAACGTTCGACAACGAGGTGCAGAAAATCCGCGGTGTGCGCCCCGATATGCTGGTGGTAGGAGAGCATACCGACAAGTTCAACTACAGCATCGCTCGCTGCTGCAATCCCATTCCGGGTGATGATGTGTTCGGCTTTGAAACCGATACGGGCCTCATCATTCACCGCACCAACTGCCATCGCGCCGTCGATTTGATGTCGAATTACGGCAATCGCATCGTGCGCGCCAAGTGGACTGACCAGCTCGAACTTGCCTTTCTCGCCGGCATTCGCCTCAAAGGCTCCGACCGCGTGGGCCTTGTCAACGACGTCACGCGCATCATCAGCTCTTCCCTGAAAGTCAACATGCGCTCCATCACCATCACGGCTGATGACGGTTTCTTCGATGGCCAGATTATGGTTTTCGTGAACGATACCGACCACCTCACCAAGCTCATTCAGCGCCTGAGCAAGGTGAATGGTGTGCTGCAAGTTGAGCGGTTCGATTCGTAAAATGAGCTTGACTAACCCCCCCACCGTCCACGGCACCGACGTAAACGAGCGCACTCAATGCGCCCACTACCACTCCGAACGCGACCTCATCGCTATCCAACACAAGTGCTGCCGCGAGTTCTACGCCTGCATCAAGTGCCACAACGAAGCCGCTAGCCACTCTCCGCAAGTGTGGCCTAAAGCCGAATTCCAAACCGAAGCCATCTACTGCGGCAACTGCCACCATACCCTCAGCATTGCCAGCTACCTAAGCTGCAACAGCATCTGTCCCTATTGCCAAGCAGCCTTCAACCCCGGCTGCGCCAATCACTATCACTTCTATTTCGAGCAATAGTCCGGTCATAATGGCCACGCCGCTGTGACTCCTCTCTCCACGTCGCGCATCAGGCGAACTGGTATTGGGGTGAGGTTCCGCCCGAACAACTGTACCTTTGTCCCACCGCAATCCACTTTATATCCGTGAGTAAATCCCAAACCATCCCCGCCGACCTCGTCGATGAAGCAGGGCAGGGGGTAGGCGGTTCCTCCGAAACCGGCTACGCTGCCAAGCACACGCCTAGTGCCGCGTCCGAAGCTTCTCTCAACACCGACAAGCTCGAAGAAGTCAAAAAGCTCTTTACTGCCCATCTCGAAAACAAAGGCTTGCGCAAAACCGGCGAGCGCTACGCCATTCTCGAAGAAATCTACGCCCGCTCCGGCCATTTCGACGTTGAAGAACTATACGCCGGTATGAAAGAACGCGGCCTGCAAGTAAGTCGCGCCACCGTCTACAATACCTTGGACCTCCTAGTTGAGCAAGGCCTTGTCAGTAAGCACCAGTTCGGCCGCAACCTCGCCCAGTACGAGAAAAGCTATGGTTACCGGCAGCACGACCACGTCATCTGCACCGAATGCCATAAGGTGGTGGAATTCTGCGACCCTCGTATCCACGGTATCCAAACCATGGTCGGCGACCTGCTGAACTTCCATATCTTGCACCATTCTTTAAATCTTTACGGCATCTGCGGCGACTGTCGCGCCAAAGCCGAAGCCGCCGCCCGCCAGAATACCCCCGCATGACAACCACCAGCACCGTCCAAAACGGCATCCTCTTCGTCCGCCTCTCCGGCGACCTCATCGGCAGCCCCGACACCGACCAACTATTACAAACTGTCAACAATCATCTCGGCGAAGACCTCAACCAATGCGCCGTCGACCTCTCCGAAATCCGCTACATTAATAGTACGGGCATTGGCGTCCTTGTCTCCCTTCTCACCAAATTCCGCAGCCGTGGCGGCGAGCTGGTCCTCATCAATCCCGCTGACCACCCCAAGAAAATGCTGGCTATCACGAAGCTGAACAACATCTTCACTGTATCGGCTAATGAAGCCGCCGCCCGCCAGCAACTCACCCCAGCCGCCCAATAGGGCGGCTGTTTTTTTGCCATTCGGGTCATATTATTCTGCCTTACTAAGCAAATTCAACTAGAGGTCGGCGTAGCCAAAGACCTTATCAGGTAGGAAAGAAGCAAAACCAGCAGCATTAATTTCAAACCATAACACCAACACCTTAATAACAGCCCTCCCGAAAATAACCCACTTCGTCAGGCTCTCCTTCATTGGGAAGGGGCTGGGGGGTGAGGAGCTTCGACAGGGTGACCCCAAACCACCATGCCAGTAGACGTATTAGTAGGCCTCCAGTGGGGCGATGAAGGCAAAGGCAAAATCGTAGACGTCCTCGCGCCGACCTACGATGCCGTCGCCCGCTTCCAGGGCGGCCCCAACGCCGGTCACACCCTTTTCTTCGATGGCGTCAAGCACGTCCTGCACCAGGTTCCCAGCGGTATTTTTCACCCGCACATCATCAACGTTGTCGGCAACGGCGTCGTCCTCGACCCCGTCGTCTTCCGCCAAGAGCTCCAAAAGCTCACCGATAGGGGAGTAGACTGGTCTAAAAACCTCTACATCTCCAAGAAAGCCCAGCTCATCCTCCCATCGCACCGCGCCCTCGACCGCATCAGCGAAGAAGCTCGCGGCAACACCAAAATCGGTAGCACCCTCAAAGGCATCGGCCCCACATATTCCGATAAAATCGGCCGCGTGGGCCTCCGCGTCAGCCACATTCTCTTGCCCGATTTCAAAGAGCGTTACCAGGAAGCCGTTGCCCAGCACGCCGCCATCGCCGCTCACCACAATAAGCAGCTCGAAATCGAAGCCCTCGAAGCCGACTTCTTCTCTGCCGTCGAATTCCTGCGCAGCCTCCAGCTCATCGACACCGAATACCTGCTCAATGACCTCCTCACCCAAGGCAAGCGCATCCTCGCCGAAGGTGCCCAAGGCTCTCTATTAGATATCGACTTCGGTTCCTATCCCTACGTCACCTCATCCAGCACCATCGCCGCCGGCGCCTGCACCGGCCTCGGCATTGCCCCGCGCCACATCGATAAGGTGTACGGCATCACCAAAGCCTACTGCACCCGCGTCGGCAGCGGCCCGTTCCCCACCGAGCTTCATGACGAAGTCGGCGAACAAATCCGCCAGGCCGGCCGCGAGTTCGGTTCTACCACCGGCCGCCCCCGCCGCACTGGCTGGATAGATCTGCCCGCCCTCCGCTACGCCATTATGCTCAATGGCGTCACCGAGCTCCACCTCATGAAAGCTGACGTCCTTGACGCCTTTACCGAAATCCAGGCCTGCACTCACTACCGCACCGCCACCGGCGAAAGCACCCCCCAACTACCCGACCCCGGCGAGCTCACCACTGTCACCCCCGAGTACGTCACCCTACCCGGCTGGAACACCGACCTCACCCAAACCACCGACGTCGCCCAGCTCCCCGCCAACCTAACTGCATATCTCGAATTCCTCGAACGCGAGCTCCAAATCCCCATCAGCATCGTTAGCGTAGGCCCCGACCGCGTCAGTACTCTCCACCGCTAACCTCTCCACAACGGACAACAACCCCCAATTACATCAGCCCCGCAACTATCTCCTGCCTCACGCCGGAGATAGTTGCGGGGCTTTTGCATGCCAAAAAGCCCCACACTCATCAATATCGACTTACCCAGCCCCATCGAATGATGCTGTATTGCTTCAAATCCGGATTCACACACAATAGGGTAGGAGCAAGCAAACCGGTTCGTCGCATCTTCAGCCAGCAATAGCGCCCTTCAAAAGCAGCCACAAACCCCGCCAGGCAAGACGTAATGCTTAGCATCGTGAATGCACCGTGATGCATCATGCAGCCTCAGCCACCCCATAACGGAAGCTAGCCAGCAACGAACTTGAATTTTTTAACCGCATCAATCAGCTACTTACAACCCTAAACCAACTATTTCGTAAAAGGCCGCTTGCCGCCGCCAAAAGTCCCCCTACCTTTGCAGTCCCGAAACGTCAAACGGACCAACGGAAAAGCCTAAAGCACTCGCTCAGGCAACAAATTGAAAGGTTTGGAACTCCTGGGGAGAGTAGTGTGTCTATCCTCCGCAACCAGCCACAAGCGCTAAGATTTATTTCTTAAATAGCTTGCACCGGCGAAAAAAGCTGCCGTACCTTTGCAACCCGCTTCAATCGGAAGCAACCAGATTTGAAAATCGAAACGAAAAGACTCTAAAATTTTTTCGCTGAAAAGTTTGAAAGTCGAAAAAAACAATTACCTTTGCACTCCCAAAACGAACAGAGGTAGCCGAAAGAAAGCTATAACAAGCTGACTCACAAATAAAAAAGCTGCTTTAATCGAAAGTAGCAGATTTGAAAAAACGAATCGAAAAGCAAAAGAATTTTCGAAACGAACTTGCCAAATCAAAAAAGCTTTCTACCTTTGCAATCCCAAAACGAACAAAGGTTAGCAACAGCAAAATCGGACTAACACACCAGTCCACACTGATATTTCAAATGGAAATATCACGCGTTCTTTGAATGACGGAAACAGACAAAATAGTAAGTGTTCCACTTGCTGTTCCTTCTTCGGAAGGAACACAGTGAAACAAACCAAGCGAAACGAATTTGACCATAATGTCAATATGTGAGCAAGGTCAGCACTCGACATCAGCCCAGGTTCGCCTGGGTGTAGAAATATTTTACAATGGAGAGTTTGATCTTGGCTCAGGATGAA
>NZ_JAGETZ010000013.1 GCF_017571495.1 Hymenobacter negativus
GTCGCCGCCAACCTTGTTGCCCAATGCCCCGCGCCGCTTTCACCAGCCGCCCGGGGCATTTTGCGTTTTAAGTGTTTGTATTACTGCTAATCCGTCAAATACGACTCTGCGCTAGGGCATACGAGTGTAGGCTTAAGTTACTGCCTTTATAGTAACTAGGCAGCGCAAGACATATACATCTTATGTGTCTGCCTGTGAGCCGATGCATTGTTTCTCGGTTATAGATAGTGGAAGTTGACGTTTCTTATCCGCCGCTTTATCTGACTGCCTCGGCCATCGGCTTAACAGTTGAAGCAGACTATCTTGTGGTTGTTGTGAGTCAGTCGGTTTGATGGGGTGCGCCAATACCTGATATGCGCATGAGGCTTTGAAAGCGGATGTATTCTTTTGTATGTGATGACCATGCTACAAGGATTCTATTTTTCAGTCATGGCTCAGTCATAGCATTGAAGAATAAGCATTGACACTGTTCAAATTCATCTGGAATTTCGGCAATCTTGCTGTTTTTGCAGCGATTGTGATTTCCAAAGCTTTAGAGCTACTCTAGGCTACCATTTGCCCAACTGTATTGTATGAAATCTGTCCAGGCTTACTTCTTTGCCCAGTTTTACCGGACCAATTCATAGAAGCGAATTAGGTGCGTATTTTTGTTTGATTATTTCTTATTATATAATCTTAAATTAGTGATTGGTGCAAGTCTCTCCCGCACGTTATAGTCGTAGTATTGATTGGATTACAGTACTGCTTTATGCATTACTTGTTGGATTAGGGTGGGTTTGCATTTATGCTTCTAGTTATTCGCCTGATGCTCCTGCTAATCCACTGAAAAGTATGGGTTTTGACAAACTGATGGCATTTAACTGGTTCAAACAATTGCTGTGGATTGCTACAGCGGTGGTATTGATAGTGGTGCTACTGGTAGTGGATTACAAAGCCTACGACACCTTTGCTTATGCGCTGTATGGTGGGATGATAGTGCTACTATTGGTGACAATGGTGATAGCACGTCCAATTGCGGGGTCAAGGTCTTGGTTAGAATTGGGGCCGGTTCGTCTGCAGCCAGCTGAATTTGCCAAATTCACCACTGCTTTAGCTGCCTCACGATTTATGGCCAGCATTAATCTGCGATACCAAAATTGGCGGGACCAGTTGGTGCTAGCTGGCCTTACTTTATTGCCGCCACTGCTGATTGTGGCTTCGAATGAATCTGGGCAAGCGCTGGTTTTTGGGGCATTGTTGCTGGCGTACTTTCGAGAAGGTATGTCACCGCTTATTTTATTGCTGTTAGCGGTAGCAGGTATTATTTTATTATTGGCCTTGCTGGTGCCGAAGTTATGGCTGGTTACAGGGTTCACGTTGATATTAGTAGGTGTTCTGGCTTTGAATCGGCGCGTGCTGCGCCATCATTTGATTTTGGCATTGGGTGTGTGGTTGGCAGTGGTGGGCATGGTGGTAGGGGTAGATTTTTTCTACAATAATGTACTACAGCCCCACCAGCGGCAACGCATTGAAATACTCATCAATCCTTCTTCCGACCCATTAGGCAAGGGTTGGAATGTGACTCAGAGCAAAATTGCTATTGGTTCGGGAGGATTGTTAGGCAAGGGTTTCTTGCAAGGGACTCAGACGAAGTTTGATTTTGTACCCGAGCAGAGCACCGATTTTATCTTTTGCACGGTGGGGGAGGAGTTCGGCTGGGTTGGAAGTCTGGTTGTCATAGCGCTTTATCTGACGTTGCTTTGGCGGATTATTTACGTGGCCGAGCGTCAAAAAACAGTATTTGGAAGGACTTATGGGTATTGTGTGGCATGCGTCCTTTTTTTTCACATCACTGTGAATGTGGGTATGACAATAGGATTGGCGCCAGTAGTGGGCATTCCGTTGCCCTTTTTTAGCTACGGGGGGTCGTCGCTGTGGTCGTTTACCATCCTGCTTTTTAGCCTGCTGGCATTGGATGCCTACCGCAAGCAGGATTTGTTGCGCTGATGATTGGCGGGCGGGTACCACGCTGGGTATGGAGTGTATTGGTGTTGGCACATGGGCTGGCTTTGGCCTGGACGCTGCAAACAGCTAACTGGAGCTTTCCTGATTCGGATAGATACGTGCAGGCTGCACTGAATTTGAGGGAACATAGACAGTTATATGCGCGTCCGTGGCCTGTAGCGCCACCGGTAGGGCAAGCGGTACAGGAGTTTTCAATTCGAACTCCGGGTTATCCAGTCTTGATTTTAGCACTGGCAGGTGAAGGTTCACGACCGGTGGTCTTATTGATGTTTCAAAACTTGTTAAGTCTGTTTGCTATTGGAACGGTATTTTGGGTTTGGGCCTGGTGGGCCCGGCCTTGGGGACGGCAATGGGTTTGGGCCGTGTTGTGCGCGCTCACGTTTCCTGCGCAACTCATTTATGCCAATGCAATAATGAGTGAGATTATGCTGCAAGCCGTGGTGCTGGCATTGTTGGCGGCTTGTCTAGCCTATATCAAAACGCTGAAACTGATTTATTTCTTTGTAATAGCTGGTACTGTAGTTACAGCGCTGCTGCTTAAGCCCGTATTTTATCCTTTTGCGGGGTTTGTAGGTATAATGGGGCTAATTGAGGCGTGGCGTATGAAGCATTGGAAACCGGCGCTGGTGGGCTTGCTTCCGGTGTTGGCTGTGGTGGCATATATGGAGTGGAACTATCAGCGAACGGGCTACTTTCACTTTTCCAGCATTACGGATATTAATATGCTGCATTACAATGCGGCAGGCGTTGTACGACAGTTGAATGGCCCAGAAGCTGAAGAAGCCTGGGTTGCAGGAGTGCTGCGCGAAGCGCACAGGCAACCTGATTTTGCGGCGCGACAGCAGCTAATTCAGCAGCGAGCAGGTGCCGTGCTGCGAGCACACTCGATAGTATATGCCAAGCAGCATATACTAGGCATGGTGACTTTTTTCCTTGACCCTGGTCGTTTTGACCTCAGTGAATTCATGAATTTAGCACCATTAGCAGGAGGGGGGCTATTGGCACAGGTGAGAACTGGGGGCTTATGGGCAGCAGTACAGCGTTTGCCATGGGGCTTGCTGGTGGGATTGGGGGCTGTGCTATTGGCCAATGCCGGGCGGCTGGTGCTGGCGGTGCGTGGCTTTCTGCGCTTGCGTGGCGGGCCTGGCTGGGTCCATTATGGCCGCTGGGTAGCATTTGGGCTGCTAGGCTACGTGGCCTTGCTAACAGGACCGTTGGGAGCGGCGCGTTTTCTGGTGCCCGTATGGCCACTACTGCTTGGATTAGCACTGGCAGGCATCAAAAGCCGCAAAAATGCTGTTCCGCCTACGCCTGCAACAGCCGCCGCCAATGAGTAAAGGCCAGCGCCAGCATGGCACAGAAGGCCGGCGCCGCTAAGTATCCCATCCGGCCAAGGTCACCGGAGAGAAGCATGTGTGCTCCTACAACAATAAATAGCCCAAGCTCAGCCTTGCCTATGCTGGCAAAAATAACGGTATATGTTGGATTTCGACGGGACTCAATCCAGCGGGCTAGAATCGGAATCAGTGTGAACAAACCAAATATGCTGAGCAACTCCCCAATGCCTTTGGGGGAGCAGGCCCGGCGAATCGAATACAGTAAGTTGTCTGCGTGAGCCAGGGCATTGGAAACAGATTGGGTAGCAGGTGCACCCAAGTGGCTGTCGATAATGTAATGCACCATAAACAAGACGGCCAAGCCCGTGCTTAAGGCCAGCAACTGCCGAGGCCAGGTAAGCGCCGGCCGGCCAAACCACAGTAGCCACGGCACTAAAAAGAAGAAGGATTCTTTGGCCAATGGTCCAAGGAGCAGTGCTGCTATCAGCGCCCATGCACCACCTACACCCCGGCGCACACCGTAGTAGCCCAGGCCAAAAACCAATAAGTAGAGGCTGTCGGTAAGGGGAAGGCCGGCAGCGTATTCGGCCCATCGGCTGCTGAGGACGGCTATCATGGCGAGTACTGCCGCTTCAGGTGATGCGCCAGCCTGGCGGGCGCCATTGAACCAACAGGCGCCGGCGGCCGCTAGTAATAAGCAATTGACTATGTAAAAAGCGAAGCGCAAAGGCCATTGGCCAGCCGGACGTTGTGGCCACACCTTGCCGTATACCTTTGCAACTGGGGCCGCCACTACGGCCGCAGCAGCGGGCACTAGTATGCGGTAGCGGTGCGTGACCCGGATGCTATCGAACTGACCGGCTGCCATCCGCAGGTAGCTGCGCGTATCCGGTGAATGCGAAAAATCGAAGTGCACGTACATCGGGTATGCCAGGTTGGCCAGCGTGGCTAGGGCTAGCAGCCATGGCAACAGCCAACGACGGGCCTGGGGTCTAAAAGAGAGCCCCGAAGAAGCGGAACTAGGCAAATTTGCGCTCAATGAGTTTGAGCAACTTGTTGACATGTTCTTCCTTGCGGCTCCAATCGTAGCGCTGTGAAAGGTCGCCGGTGACGTAGGCGCGGGCTTGGTCGGCGGTGGGCAAAGAATCAAGGTGTTGAATGGCAGCGTGATAATCCATGTTTTCGCCACCAAAAAGCTCGTTAATAAAGCTGAAGCGTTGGTTGATGGAAATGGCTTCGCGCAGGGTTTCAACTTTAGGGCCCGACCGTTCAGCCAGGGAGGCCGGGACGGCCGCACTACGAAGCGTCTCGGCCAGTGCGGGGGCGGCAGGCTGGGTGGCTTTCAGCTTTTCGTGCAAGGGAACGTTAGCAAGCTCGGTAGCTGGCAAGGGGCGCGCTGGTGCCGGGGGGGGCATTACCATTGGCTGTTCGGGAGCAGGAGCGGGTGCAGCAGGTTGTGGAGTAACGGTAGCAGCAGGTGCCACGAAGGTTGGCGGTGTTACTGGCACAGGGGCTTCCGGTGCAACTGGGGCAGTTTCTGGCGTTGGTGATGTCGGCGCTGAAACGGGCCCGTCTTCCAATAAGTCGGCGGTGGTGAGAGGCAGCAATGCGCTGAGCTCAGTCACAAGGCGCTGCATGGGCTGGTGCGCTTTGTAATTGGCAGCATGGTACAGCTCGAAACGATGGATCAGGAAGTCGTGGCTGAGGTCGTTGCTTGCTGGCAGGCTATCGACGAAGCCCTGATAAAATGGCTTGTCGATATCAAAATAGCGCAGGCCATCGCGCAGGCTTGCCAGCGTAGGTTGCTCAGTGGAACCAAGGAGCAGACGTTGGAAACTGCTGACTGGGTCGGCTACAATGCCGAGCGCATCGGCAGCGGCCTGGGCCAGCAACGGCTCGAAAATGGCGCGACTTAGGCTGATATGGCGGGAGAGCACATTCATGAACTGCGTTAGCGCTGTTTGTACAGGCGCGGCTTCGAAATCGAAGTAGGGGCTGCGCAGGCGAGCCGTTTCGGCCTGCCACTGGCCCAGGAGCTGCCGCATCACCAGCAGATTGAGCTGGCGAATTGGGGTGAATTTGAGCACGGCCGGGCCGTCGAGTGTCGCAGCGGCTTGAGCGCCGAAGTACTGGTCACAGAGCCGGGCAGCCAGGCGGCGGCCGTAATGGGCGCACTTGGTGGGGCTATATTTGTCGTTCATAAAAAGGCCGTTTTTCGGTGGCCGAAGTTAGGCACAAATGCCCCTGCTAACGATTGAAAACTTGCCCGGTGCCGTAGTAGACGTGCCTGCTGGTGCCAATTTATTGGCGGCCCTGCAAGCTGCCGGACACGACTGGATGCACGCCTGTGGAGCCAAGGGCCGCTGTACCACCTGCCGTTTGCAAGTATGCACCGGCTTGGAAAACCTGAGCCCGCTCACGTCTGCTGAACTGCGTTACCGCACTGCTGGCCGCTTGCGAACCGATGAGCGGCTGACCTGCCAGGCCCAACTGCCCACCGGTGATGTACTGGGCCGGGTGCCCGAGGCCACCCAACTGCCTCACCTGCGCTACCTCGCCAACGACGTATAGTGCTTTCATCGCTCAGTAGAAATCCTGGCTTCGCAAGCCATTGGTTGTGTGTAAATAACCTCCAAAGGCTGGCCGGCAAGCTTGAGGCAACCCGACGCAGGCCGTACTTTAGAGGTTCCGTTTGGGAGCTGCTGCTCCAATTGTTCACCTGCTTATTTCCTGCTTGTGTTTATAGAACCCCGCGTCGGCAATCGCCACAATGCTCCGCGCCGGGGCTGGATTGAAGTAGTGTGTGGCTCCATGTTCTCGGGCAAAACCGAAGAGCTGATTCGCCGCCTTACCCGTGCCCGCATTGCCCGGCAACGGGTCGAAATTTTCAAACCTGCCCTCGACACCCGCTACCACGCCGAAGACGTAGTGAGCCACAACGCCGCCCGTATTCGCTCGACACCGGTGGCCATTGCCTCCGAAATTCTACTACTCGCGGCCGGTTCCGACGTGGTCGGCATCGATGAAGGCCAGTTTTTTGACAGCTCCTTGGTAGATGTTTGTGCGCAACTGGCCAACAATGGCACCCGTGTCATCGTAGCTGGCCTCGATATGGATTACCTCGGCCGGCCCTTTGGCCCCATGCCAGCCCTACTGGCTACGGCCGAGTTTGTGACGAAAGTGCACGCTGTATGCGTATGCTGCGGTGAAATTGCTTCCTATTCCTATCGCATCGCAGCCAGCGAAAGCCAGGTACTGCTCGGCGAAACCGATTCCTACGAAGCGCGTTGTCGGCCCTGCTTTCTGGAGGGCATGCAGGTGAAGGCGCCCAACCCGGCAGCCAGCTCCGCGGCTGCGCACTAAATGGCGGGCTTGTGCGTTGGCACAATGGCCCTTCTGGCTTCCGTTTTCCAATCTTGTGTTCTTGCTGAGCGTATGCTTCACCTCTTCCGTTTTGTGCTTGGTCTCGCCGGGCTATTGCTGATTACTACGTCATCTTGGGGGCAAAACACGGCCGGTTATGGCGACTGGCAGCTCCACTTGCCCACCAACCATCCCTTGCACCTAGCAGATGCTGGCGACCGGGTGTACGTAGTGACCGAAAACTCCTTTTATTTTCTAGATAAGAACCAAAACACCACCCAAACGCTGTCGAGCCGCGACGGCCTGAGTGATGTGGGGGTGGTAGCAGTAGCCTACGATTCTGTAACCAAGCAGACGGTGTTGGCTTATAAGAATGGCAACATTGACATTCTACGTCCCAACGGAAGTGTGCGTAATTTGGGCGATGTGTTGCGAAAGCTGAGCCAGGGCAGCATTCAAGCGGGTGATGCTCCTATAAAGCAATTATCCATTGCAGGAGGAAAAGCCTATCTGTCGACCAGTTTCGGGGTTGTTGTTATTGACTTGGCTAAACTCGAAATCAGCAATACCTATACGAATATTGGGCCGGGAGGCAGTGTGGTTACGGTGTATGATGCGACGTCAAACAATGGCTATCTGTACTTGGCCACGTCCGCCGGCCTGATGCGAGGACGGCTAACTGATAATTTGCTTGACTACAATAGCTGGCGTATTTATACCCCTACCGGCCCCGCTGCAACGAACGGGTCGACGTATCCATTCGTGGTTTCTTATGGCAGCCAAGTTTATGCAGCTGCTGGGGGCTCGGTGTATAAATATGCCCTCACTACTGACAACTGGGTATCAGTAAATAATACTTATACAGGTCAGTTTCGCAAGCTGCGTACGACCGGAGCTGGTGTACTTATCATCAACGATGACTACGGGGTACGCCTTATTAATCGCAATGAAACATTGTCGACCATTATACCGCCTGCTGACATCCTTATAGATGCTGTGCGAATACGTGATGGGAGCTATTACCTTGCCAATTATTACAAAGGCCTCCAACGGATTAAGTTGGGTGCGGGTGGAATGCTGGAACTGTATGCCGCTAATGGTCCAACTAGTGCATATGCTTTTAGCTTGCTAGCTGATGCACGCAGTAATAAGGTGAATATTTTTACCGGTCAATACTCCGAACGCTACTTCCCTTCCGGGCGAGCTGAAGGATTTTATGAGTATGCGGCTGGGCAGTGGACTAATTTCAACTCTCAGGCGTTTCCCAGTCTCACCGATTTCCCCAATCCTACCAGTCCAGTCCGCGGCACTCGTACTCCTAATGGTACACTATATGTAGCCAACTACGGGGGCGGCTTATTGGAATGGAACGCACCCGGTAACTTCCGGCTGTTTGGCGAAGGCATTCCGGCTGGTAGCCCACTCTTTGGTACATTTGGACTTGGTAATAGCCGGGTTGAAATCACGGACTTATTGGCTACTACCGAGGGCAAAGTTTGGGTTGTAAACCGTCACATGATACCGCGTATTTCGGGCCTGTCTCTGTTTGACCCAAGCGCTAATACATGGCAAACAATTCCTTATGTAGATGGGCTCGATGCGCTGGAGCGAATTGCCTTGGATGACAACGGTTACGTTTGGGCATCGGTAGCGCGTAAGTCGGACCGAAGCAACGGTACAAAAGCCGCGCTGGGAATATTCGCCATTGACCCAACTAACACCAACCCGCCACGGTTTTTCACTAGCTCATCCGGGCTGCCTTCGGAAGAGATTTATGAGCTGGCCAAAGACCGGCGGGGCTATATCTGGGCGGCCACTATCAAAGGCGTGGCTGTTTTTAATGACCCTAGTGGCCCATTTTTGTCGCAGCTAGGATTCAGCCTGCCTATTGTGCGGCGGGGCGATGGTACCGGCTTTCCTGCGTTGTTCAGTGAATCTGTGCGGTGCTTGGCTGTAGATGGTGGCGACCGCAAGTGGTTCGGTACCGACAATGGTCTGTGGCTCTTCAGCCCTGATGCTGATGAGGCCTTGCTCCATTTCACTACCGATAATAGCCCGCTGCCCTCCAATCGCATTGTGGACGTGAAAGTGAACGACAAAACAGGTGACGTGTGGGTGGCGACCGATGCTGGGGTGGTCTCTTACCGGGGCTCGGCCACAGTCACCGAAGGTGCACCACACTGCTCTGCCGTATTTCCCAATCCCGTCCGGCCCGATTTTGCTGGTACCGTTGGCATCAGTGGCCTGGCCAACAACGCGCTGGTGAAAATAACCGACGTGGCCGGGCACCTAGTGTACGCTACCACTGCCAGCGGTGGCACAGTGACTTGGAACATGACCAATCCAAGTGGTGAGCGGGTGCGCTCCGGTATCTACTTGGTATTATCGTCGGATGCCGATGGCAAGAATGGCTGCGTAAGCAAAGTGGCCGTACTTAGCAAATGAGGACTAAAGCCCGCCGGCTTTCCTCATTCCTCTTTTCCAGCTATGCTAATTAAAACGCGGGGTATCGTCCTCAGCTTCCTCAAATACCGCGAAACCAGCATTATTGCCCGGGTGTACACCGAGCGACTGGGGGTGCAGAATTACATCGTGAACGGTGTGCGAAAGGCTAAGCCGCCAGGACGCATTGCCCTGTTTCAGCCCTTCACGATGCTGGAGCTGGTGGCCTACGTGGCGCGGGGTAACAGCGGCCTTACCCGACTATCGGAGTATCGCTGTGCCGAGCCGTTCCAGACCTTGCCCTACGAGGTGCAAAAGAGCAGTGTCGTCCTATTTCTTTCCGAAGTGGTGAGCCGGGCCGTGCGCGAGGAAGAGCAAAACGAACCGCTTTTCCAGTTTCTGCACGATTCTATTTTGGCCTTTGACCGCGAAACTGTAGGGACCGAAAACTTTGCCCTGACGTTTTTGCTGGAACTGGCTACTTACCTGGGTTTTGGCATCAGCTCTGGGGGCGAATTGACCGACCAGGTAATTATGGCTGGTCATGCCGCGATGACACAGGGAGTAACGGGGCCGCCTACGCTGCGTCTGCGTGAGTTCGACGGCTACTTTGATGAACTGCTGCGCGACTCTGCCACCAGCACTATCCCCAACGGCCGCGTGCGCCACGAGCTACTGCACGTGCTCATTCGCTATTACCAGCTGCACGTGGAGCAGATGGGCGAAATTCGCTCCTTAGATATTCTATCAGAAGTGCTGAATTAGTGCCCGTAATAGCGCAGCCGAGGGGCGACCCGCGTGCAACAATGCGGGCCGTTTCGGCTGCGCTCTGAATAGACTAGAATTGGATGAGTGATTCTCCACGGCTATTTAAAGTCCACTAATTCTACTTCGAAGCGAAGCACAGAGTTAGCCGGAATATCGGCACCCATGGCTCGGGGACCATAGGCCAGCGGCGAGGGAATAAGCAGTACGGCTTTGCTGCCTTTGGTGAGCATGGCAATGCCCTGGTCCCAGCCCTGAATAACCTGGCCAGCCCCAAGCACAAAAGAAAAAGGGTCGTTGCCGTGCTTGGCCGAGGCGTCAAATTCCTGGCCCGTGGTCAGGATTGTGCCGCGGTAGAGTACGCGCACAGTCTGGCCTTTTTTAGGCGGCAGGCCGGTACCAAGCTTCTTGATGATATAATAGGTGCCACCGGGCGTTTTGCGGGCTGTGGCATGGTTCTTTTTCAAATAAGCTTGAATGGTAGCATCATCCTTTGCTGTTTGAGCTGCTGCCAGCAGTTTGCCCTGCTTGATGTTTTCTTCCTGGGCTTTCTGATGGCGGGCATTCATTTCGGCCATTGTGACCAACTCGCGGGCACTGGCCAGCACCACCAGTGTATTACCGCTTTTTTTGATAAACGGCGGCACCGGCTGGCGGAATGTTTTGGCAAAGATGGTATCGGCCGGAAAGCGGAAGATGGCGCTATCGCCGGGCAATAGCAGGCCCAAGGCTTCTTCCATGCCACCAGGCGCAGTCTGCGCGGGTAATGCCACCGGCTGGGGCAGTGGCTGCATCAGGCGAGAGTTCATCAACACCGAGTCGCGACCGGTACGAAACTCCATGAAAACAGTGAGCACCTGCCCAGCACGGCTGGCATAAGGCGCGTCGGTAGGCGCGAGGGCGCGGGGCTGGTAGCGTCCGGCGGCGTCTTTTCGAAACAGCCGGTACTCGGTGCCCGTGGGCAGGCGTGAGAATTCGCCGCTCGAAGAGGTTTGAGCGAATGCCGGATTAGAACAGGCAAACAGGGCGCAAAAAGCAGTCAGCAAAAAGAGCTTCATTTTGGTCAGATTTCTTCTAAACAGTATATTCTTGGCTGCACAATCAGCCTGCTAGCAGCGGCAGTTACCGCACACTCACAACCAATAGCTCAAAAAGCAACTCGGTATTGGGTGGAATTAAAAAGCGGGTATCGTCTTCGGGGTCGGGTACGCCCTTGGCGCCGTAGGCCAGGGCGGCCGGTATCCAGGCCCGAACCCGCGAGCCTACGGGTAGCTCCGGCATCAGTTCATCAAGCCCCGCAATTACCTCCTTGCGTCCCACCCGAAACCGCAGTGGCCCGCCCGATGCCGCCGAGGCATCAAAAATGTGCCCATCGGGCAGAAAGCCGGTGTAGCGCACAGCTACACGGCTGCCAGGCGTGGGCAAGGCGCCCGTGCCACGCTCCCAAAACACAAAGCGCACCCCTTGCTGCGTGTATTGCAGTTGGTGGTGCGCCGTGTCGGGGGGAATGTTGGTGGGAGCCACTGGCTGCGGCATTACCTGTGCAGTGGCAGGCCGAGCCATTAGCAAAACAGCTGTGGCCAGCAGCCCTGCATATTGCCAGCTATGCCGGTAGAGCTTCATTGGGGCGGGTACGCTTAGTAGACGTCAAGGATTTCGACGTCAAACATAAGGGCTGCATCGGGCGGGATATTCGAGTTGCCAGCTGGGCCATAAGCCAGGCGCGACGGAATGAGTAGCAGTTTACGGTCGCCTTTGCGCATCAGCAGCAGGCCTTCGTTAAAGCCAGCAATGGCACCGCTGCCCGCTGTGAAAACTGCGCAGCCACATTTGGAGTGGTTTTCAGTAGAGTTATCGAAAATGGACCCAGCGGGGTACAACGAATTACCGTACGAAACGGGATAGCCCGACGATTCGGGGTGGGCACCGTTACTCAGAAAACGGCCGATGTACTTTACGCTCACTTGCCGGCCCGTTGTAACAGGCGTACCCTGGCCATCCACGAGGCTCACTACGTAGAGGCCCGAACTGGTACGCGTGGCTTTGTCCAGCAAGTTGTTGCGCACCAGGTAATTGTGAATGGTGTCCTCGTCAATGATTTTCAGCTGGTTTTCGTGGTCGGCCAGTTGCTTCTGGTAAGTGGTTTGCGTGTTGCAGCTCCAGATGGCTGGCGCGGTCAATAAGCCCAGGGCCAACCCAAAGTAGCGGAAACGAAGCAAAGATTTTTTCATGGCGAGAAGGATAAAAAGATTCCGGCCAACGGTGGAGCAGGCAGTTGCGCCGCACCGCCCGTTGGCCGGAATCAGAGCTAATTAAAGGCTATTGAACATCAACAAGTTCCACCTCGAAGCGCAACGGCGAATTGGCGGGAATGTCGGTGCCCATGGCGCGGGTACCGTATGCCAGCGGCGAAGGAATGAGCAGAATGGCTTTGCTGCCTTTGTTGAGCAACGAAATGCCTTCGTCCCAACCCGGAATAACGGCGCCCTGGCCGATGGGGAATTCAATTGGTTTGCCGGCTTTGGCAGACGAGTCAAACTCCTTGCCGCTGAGCAGCGTGCCCAGGTAGTTCACGCTCACGCTCTGGCCGCTTTTGGGCGTAGCGCCCGTGCCGGGCTTTAGTACTTGGTAGTAGATGCCGGAAGGCGTCTTCTTCACGGTCAGGCCGTTTTTCTTGATGTAATCCTGCAGCAGTACATCTTCCTTCTTCATCTGCTCTTGCACGGCGGGCGTAGCCAGCATTTTGGCTTGCGCGTCCTTCTGGTCCTGCATCTGCTTCTGATACTCCGGCGAAGCCATGCGCTGCTTCAACTGAGCGGCGCTGGCGCGCTTCTGTAGCTCGGGCTGCATGGCCTGAGCTTCGGCTTCGGTGATTAGTTTAGGCTCGGTGGCTACGTACATCAGCACCACGTTGCCGCCCTTGCGCAAGAACGGGGGCACCGGCTGGCCCGATTTCGGCTTAATGAGCGAATCGACCTGGAAGCGAAACACGCCGCTGTCGCCGGGCTGGAGCAGGGACAGGGCCTCATCGGGCATGCCTTTCTGTTTCAGCTCTTTCAGGGGTAAGGGAACAGCCATGCCTACGTCGCGGCGGGTGTTTTGCAGCACTGAGTCCTTGCCGGTGGTGTAGCGCATGTGGCCGAGGAGGAATTTGTTCAGGCGGTCCTTATAAGTCGGGTCGCCGTCGGGGCTGATTTCGCGGCGCTCGTAGCTGCTGCCGACTTTTTTGTAAATCTTATACTCGATGCCTGACTTAGTCTTGGCAAACTCACCCCCGTCTTTGTTACAAGCCGTGAGGGAAGCGAAGCTCAGCACGCCGGCCGCCAGGGCCAGCTGCCGCGCAGAGCGGGAGGAAAAACGCATGAAAATGTTAAAAGTGAAGAGTCAGAAACGGTTCAAAGTTACGCCACCGGCGGCGCTACGGCGGCGGGGACGCCCGTCAGCTGCTCCTTATACTCGGGCAGGATGCCAAGGAAGCGCTCCACGGTTGCATCCAGCGTCTGGTAGCTGATGCCGCCGGAGGCGTTGTGGTGCCCGCCACCGTCGAAATGACGGCGCGAGAAGTCGCTGACCGAGAAGTTGCCCACCGAGCGAAAAGAAATTTTTACAGCCACGCCCCGGTCGATGAAAACAGCCGCAAATACGATGCCCTCAATACTCAGTGCGTAGTTCACGAGGCCTTCGGTGTCGCCGGTTTTGCTTTGGTACTGGCGCAACTCTTCCTGCGTGATGGCAATGTAAGCCGTGTTGAACTCGCGGTTTACCACCAGCTTATCCTTCAGAATAAAGCCTAGAAAACGCAGCCGGATTTCGGAGTGCGAGTCGTAGATGCGGCGGTGTACCGACGAGAGGTCGATGTTGACTTTAAGCAACTCGGCAATAATCAAGTGCACATTACGCGAGGTGCTGGGGTGGCGGAACGAGCCTGTATCGGTCATGATGCCCGCATAGAGTGCTTCGCCCATGCCTTTAGTGATGAGGTCCTGGTCGCCGAGGTCGCGGATGATTTCAAAAATCAACTCGGCTGTGGCGGCAGCAGTAGGTACCGAAAAGGTAATATCGGCAAAGTCCTCGGGCTCCTGGTGGTGGTCGATGAGGACCTTGATGGCGCCAGCCTGACGCACGTATTCGCCCAGTTCGTTGATGCGGCCCAGACAGCTAAAATCGAGGCAGCAGATGACCTCGGCACGGGCTACCAGGTCGCGCACCTGGCGGTCGTTCTGACGCTTTTCGTACACCACCACTTCGTCGTTGCCCTCCATCCAGTTCAGGAAAGCGGGATAGTCAGAAGGTGTAACTACGGTTACGTGGTGGCCCTTTTGTTTGAGGTAGCCGGCCCAGGCCAGCGACGAGCCCAAGGCATCGGCATCGGGCTTGTGGTGCGTAGTGATGACAATCTGCTTTGGTTGCGCCAGCAATACCTGCAGAGCGGAAATGGAACTAGACATCGACAACATAAATGGCCCTGTAACAGAAAGCGGGCCGGTGGCTTACAAATAATTGGGCCGGCAAAAGTCGGAAGAAATCTTGTCTTAACAACGCGCCCCCCCCGGAAGGTTCTCATTGGCTATCTCAATGGTCCCTTGGGCCCGATGAAGAAACGACGTCGGCTTTGTGGCTACTTTTGCAGCTAAATAAGTTTTCAACCAACCCTCTTTAGCCCTACAAATGGCCACCAACCGCACATTCACGATGATTAAGCCCGATGCCGTTCAGGACAACCACATTGGTGGTATCCTGAGCATGATTGAGGCCGGCAGCTTCCGCATCGTGGAACTCCAAAAAGTTACCCTCACTGCCGAGCGCGCTGGCCAGTTCTACGCCGTGCACGCCGAGCGTCCTTTCTACAACGACCTCGTGAAATACATGTCGAGCGGCCCCATCGTGGCTGCTATTCTCGAGAAGGACAACGCCGTGGCTGATTTCCGCACCCTCATTGGTGCCACCAATCCCGCCAACGCCGAGGACGGTACAATCCGGAAGAAGTATGCCAAAAGCATCGAGGCCAATGCCGTGCACGGCTCGGACTCAGATGAAAACGCCCAAATTGAAGGCGACTTTTTCTTCGGTACGAAGTAATTCGCACTCAGGAAATTGCTAAAAAGTCCGCTCTACATTGCGCAGAGCGGGCTTTTTATTTGTGCCAAATACTGACTTTTTTTATACCAAATTTGTATTGATGAGCTAAGGCTAGCGGCTAAATCCGATGCGCTTGTTGCTGGTTTCCAATTCGGTAAAGGTATTGGGTTCGC
The DNA here is from genome assembly GCF_017571495.1 of Hymenobacter negativus. GTDB lineage: Bacteria > Bacteroidota > Bacteroidia > Cytophagales > Hymenobacteraceae > Hymenobacter > Hymenobacter negativus. Next base: position 15,164 of record NZ_JAGETZ010000013.1, read on the forward strand.
GGTTATAGAGCTCGGCTAGCGAGGTAGGCTCCGTAATGGGTTCCGTTTGACCGAGGGAGGTGGCGAGGGCTTGGGCCTTGTCCACCGACAAGGGGCCAAAATGGTAGGCCGCGATGAGCCGGCCCTTACGCAGCAGGGCTTTATCGATGCGCGACAACTCGGTGTTGAACGTGCAGATAATCTGGATGTGGAAACCGTCGGAAAGCAAGCCGTCGGACAGGTTCAGCAGGTTGCTGACGGCATTCCCGCCTACGCCATCACGCTTAACGAGCAACTCTTCAGCGTCCTCAATGAGCAGGATAGAATTGGTATTATCGTGAAGTTGATTGATGAACTCTGGGTCGGCAATGCGGGCGGCCAAGTTAGGCGGAATGAATAGCTTGGGCTTATCCGTGAGGCCGCAGAGGTGGCGAATGTAGCTGGTTTTGCCGTTGCCGGGCGGGCCGTAAAGGATGATGATGCCCTTCTCATTTGGCTTCTGGAGGCGCTGCAGAATGGTTTCGTGGGCGGGCAGCAGGTCGTCGTTGTAGTGCGTGGCCAGGTTCAGCTCCGGGATGGTGATGGGCAGGGGACTGAACTCCATGTCGCCGGTGGTCAGGCGCAGCACCTGGATGCGCTTGTGCTCCACTTTGCCGGTTTCGAGGTGTGCGGTGAACAGGGCCCGGAGCTGGGCCAGCAGGGCCGGGTCTGTTTGGGGCGAATAGTACAGCTGCGCTGCTTGGTCGCCGTAGATGCCGCGGTCGTAAAACCAAAGCAGCACATGCGGAGCTAGCGTCAGGGCGTGGTACTGGAGTTCGGGGGCCTTGCCAACTTCTTCCACGTACACGGAATGCACCACCGTAGCGCGGTCCATGTCGTGGGTTTCAGCCAGGGTATTTAACACGGCCTGACGGGCTTCGGTGGAAGCCAACTGGTAGATTTCGCGGCGGGGCAGCTCACCAAAAGTTGCGTAGAACCATGCCACGGGCTGGAAGCCGTGTTGGGTGTAGCTCAGCGAAAGGTCGGGGGTAGGGGAAACGGAAGAGGGCGTCATGCCAGGGAATCAGGCCAGGGGAAGCAATGGGTGAGAGTGGCGTCAAAGGCTAAGCCTGCTCCACCGAGAGCAGGCCTTCGGGATGGGTTTCCGGCGCTGGCTGCGTGGTGTGCTTATGTTTGAATATAAGCACGAAGAGCACGGCTATGGCCAGCGAGTAGCCCGCGAAAGTGAGCCAGATGCTGTGCCAGTCCTTCGCACCATTGGCATCGGTGAAGTACCGCTGGATGATGATGCCGCTTAATGAGCTACCCAGCACGGCCCCAAAGCCATTGGTCATCATCATAAACAAGCCCTGGGCGCTGGCGCGAATGCTTGGCTGCGTCTGGGTTTCAACGAAAAGTGACCCCGAGATATTGAAGAAGTCAAAGGCCATGCCGTACACGATGCACGAGAGAATAATCATCCAGAGTCCCAGACCGGGGTTGCCATAGGCAAACAGGCCAAAGCGGAGTACCCAGGCAATCATGCTGAAAAGCATCACCTGTTTAATCCCAAAACGCCGAAGAAAGAAGGGAATAGCCAAAATGAACAACGTTTCGGAAATCTGCGAGATGGACATGATGATGGCCGGATACTTCACCGTGATGGTGTCCTGATAGGCCGGGTTCTTGTCGAAATCGTGCAGGAAGGTGTCGCCGTAGGCATTGGTCAATTGCAGCGCGGCACCCAGCAGCAAGGCAAAAATGAAGAAGGTAGCCATCTTCCGGTCGCGCAGCAGTGCAAACGACTTGAGGCCCAGGATTTCGAATAGGCTCTGGTTGGAGGAATTGGCCGACTGCGGCGGGCACTTGGGCAGCGTGAACGAATACAAACCCAGTAGAATGGCCGCGCTGGCCGCTACGTAGAATTGGCTGGCTGATTTCTCAAAGCCCAGCAGACTGACCGTCCACATGGCCACAATGAAACCGATGGTGCCCCATACCCGAATCGGCGGGTAGTCCTTTACCACATCCAGCCCTTCGCGCTTCAGTACCGAGTACGACACCGCGATGGACAGCGACAGCGTGGGCATGTAGAAAATCATGTTCAACAGTATCACCCAGAAGAACAGGCCGGGGTCCGTGACCATGGGAATGGTGCAGAGGGTAATGCCGCCCAGAATGTGCAGGATGCCGTATAGCTTCTCCGCGTTCACGTACTTATCGGCCACGATGCCCATGAGTGAGGGCATGAAAATGGACGCAATGCCCATGGTAGAGAAAATGGCCCCGAACTGCGCGCCCGACCACTGCTTCGTCTGAAACCAATAGGCACCAATTGTTATCAACCAAGAGCCCCAGATGAAAAACTGGAGAAAACTCAGGATAGTAAGACGCAACTTCGTATTCATGCGGGGTGGGCAAGAGCAGTGAAATAAGGGAAGCAAAGGCCGGGAAAAGGCCGGGACCGTCAAAGATAAATAAAAAAGCCCCTGCAAAGCGGCCCATCGCTGAGTCGCTTCGCAGGGGCTTCCGGAGCCACTAGGGCCTGTTTTAGGCCTCGTAGCTGGGCGAGAACGTGCCAGCAGGTTGGCCGTCGGCCGTGGGATAATCAGTATAGCCGTCGGCAAAGCCGTTGGGGCCGGGGGCGTAGAAAGTAGCCTGGTCGGCTTCGGCCAGGGGCAGGCCTGCTTTTAGGCGTTCTACCAGGTCGGGGTTTGAGATGAAGGGACGGCCGATGGCTACAAGGTCGGCGGCACTGTCGAGGGCAGCATCAATCTGGGCTACCGTGTTGTAGCCACCGCTCAGAATGAGTGTGTTGGTAAACTTCTCGCGGATAAGGGGCACAACTTCAGTCGGCACGGCGGGGGCCCCCATGCTCTGGTGGTCGACAAGGTGCAGGTATACGACGCCGATTTTTTGCAGCTCCTCGGCCAGGTAAGCGTAGGTTTCGTTGGTTTCGGGGTAGTTCGGCATGTCGTTGAACACGCCCCAGGGCGAAAGGCGAATGCCGGTGCGCTCGGTGCCAATGGCTTCGGCCACGGCTTTGGTTACTTCGAGCACGAAGCGGGCGCGGTTCTGCACGCTGCCGCCGTACTCGTCGGTGCGCTGGTTGGAGGCAGGATTCAGGAATTGCTCCAGCAGGTAGCCGTTGGCACCGTGCAGCTCCACGCCATCAAAGCCGGCTTCAATGGCCAGCTTGGCGCTGTGCACGTACTCGTCGCGCACGCGGGTCAACTCGTCGGAGCGCAGGGCGCGAGGAGTAGGCTGGTCCTGCATCTGCTGCTGGTCGGTCCACATCTGGCCCTGGGCAGCTACGGCCGAGGGGGCAACGCCTTCGGCACCTTCGGGCAGGTTGAGGTGGTGGAAAACGCGGCCGGCGTGCATAAGCTGCACGAAAATGTGGCCGCCGTGATGGTGCACGGTTTCGGTCACACGCTGCCAGTTGGTGACGTGCTCCTGATTGAACAGGCCGGGAATGCGGGCGTAGCCCAAGCCATCGGCCGAGGGCGAAACGCCTTCGGTGATGATGAGGCCAGCCGTGGCGCGCTGGCGGTAGTACTCAGCCATCAGCTCGTTGGGCACGTTGCCGAGGGCACGGCTACGGGTCATGGGAGCCATCGCAATGTGGTTGGCGAGGGTGAGCGAGCCAAGCTTGGCGGGCTCAAAAGCTTTATTTGACATGTTCTGAAAGTAAGGCCGCACCGTGTGAGGCGCGATAGGAATGAATGAAACGCGGCTATAAAGCAGGTAGGTACACGAATAGTTTTAGCTACCTAAATTATTGTTGCGCTACCCATCGAAGCAGTCGGGCTAAAAATCAGAAAAGCCCGTTCCACAGCGTGGAACGGGCTTTTGAGCAGCAAGATAATAGCAGCAAGTTAAGACTAGCGAAGAGCTTTTCTCAGGTCTTGCTATTTGTTACCAACGTCTTGCTACCACTGAAACTAGGCAGGGTTGGCTTCGGCAAAGCGGCGGTTCACCTCATCCCAGTTGATGAGGTTAAAGAAAGCGGCGATGTAGTCGGGGCGGCGGTTCTGGTATTTGAGGTAGTAGGCGTGCTCCCACACGTCGAGGCCCAGAATCGGGAAGCCTTTGCAGCCGGAATCGGGCATTAGCGGGTTGTCCTGGTTGGGCGTGGAGCAGATTTGCACCGAGCCATCGGCCTGCTTGCACAGCCAGGCCCAGCCTGAGCCGAAACGCGTGGTAGCAGCTTTGGCAAACTCTTCCTTGAACTTGTCATACGTGCCGAAAGCCGTGGTGATGGCTTCGCCCACGGCGCCGGTGGCCGGGCCGCCACCGTTGGGCGACAGGATGGTCCACCACAGCGAGTGGTTCCAGTGGCCGCCGCCGTTGTTGCGCACGGCTACGGGAGCTTTGGCAATGTTGTGCAGGATTTCCTCCAGCGACTGGCCTTCCATCTCAGTGCCGGCAATAGCAGCGTTGAGGTTGGTCACGTAGGCCTGGTGGTGCTTGGTGTGGTGAATTTCCTGCGTTTGTGCGTCGAACGTGGGTTCGAGGGCGTCGTAGGAGTAGGGGAGTTTGGGCAGTTCGAAAGCCATAGTTGAAAAAGGTTTGGGTGGTGATTTGGTGTGATGGTGTTGCTGGAACAGCCGGTTCCGTGCATGGTTACGGCTGCTAGCTACTTAAGGCCAAATGTAGATTATTTACGCTTCAAATTGAAAAACGCCCGCATCAGCGCGGCGCACTCCTCGTGTTGCACGGGGCCGCGCAGCTTGGTGCGCGGGTGCAGCAGCTGCCCGTGCCGCCGAAATCCCACTTTGGGCTCCTCGGCCCCGAACACAACGGCCTTCAGCTGCGCCCAATAACTGGCGCCGGCGCACATCACGCACGGCTCGATGGTAACGTAGAGCGTGCAGTCGGCGAGGTATTTATTGCCCAGGTGATTGGCGGCGGCGGTCAGGGCCAGCATTTCGGCGTGGGCCGTCACATCGCGTAGGCGTTCGGTTTGGTTGTAGCCGCGGCCGATAATCCGGTTTTCGAATACAACGATGGCACCGATGGGGATTTCATCGGTTTCAAAGGCTTTTTGAGCCTCGGCCAAGGCGTGCCGCATGAAATACTCGTCGGTCATGGCTGGTTGCTGCAGCACTTTAGCCCGGCTATTCACACGCGGACTAAAAGTTGGTGCTACTTCATCACAATGGCATTCATCACGGCCTGTGCGGTGGGTTGCCACTGCGCCTGCTCATCGGCCGGAGCCACAAAGGTGAAGACATAAAGCTGCGAGCCCAGGATGGCATATTGCACCGTCTGATACTTCTTGATAGGAGCTAACGGGCTGCCGTTTCGCCGTGCGTCGGACACCGTGGAGATGAATTCGAAATACATGTAGTCGCGCCCGTTCACGGTGCGGATGTCTTCTTTGATAAAGTCAACCTTCGAGTACAGCCGCTGAATGCTGGCTTTGTAAATTTTAATCAGCACGCCATAATCGAAGCTTTCGAAGGTGGTGGGCCGCAGGGCCACGCTGAAATCCACGCGCCCGCTGGGGTTGGAAAACACGGCCAGCGGCTTGCGTGGCGAGGGGTATTTCACCGCAATGCCGTCGTCGGGCAGCGGGGCAAAACCGGCCGGCACGCCCACCGTCAGGCCCGAAGCAAGCTTGGTGGACGTCAGCTTGGGATTGGGTGCGAAGGCTGTGAGGGTAAGAAACAGCAGCAGAAACGATAGGTTCTTCATAGCAGCATCAAATGGGAACAATAACAAAGAACGTCATGCTGAGCGCAGCCGAAGCCGCTCGCGTGCGCCGGCTGCCATGCTGAAGAAAGAAGAATCTTAATCAACGCAGAACGTCAATCGCTCTGTTTGGGTAAGGTCCTTCGTGGTGTTCAGATGACAGCCGGCGCGCATGCGAGCTACTTCGCTGCGGGCAGCATGACGCTCTTTTCAGGCCTGCTCGTTCCAACTACCGGCGGGCGGCTGGGTACTTAATCCGGACCTTTTTCCAGTACACGTAGTTGCCGGTTTTGGCCTCTACCAGATAAGTGCCAGCCGGAATCTTGCCCAAATCTACCGGCGCGCCGGTATTGTTGACCGGGTCCAGCTCGGTCTGGTACACTACTTTGTTCTTGTAATCAGTCATCACCAGCGTGCCAGGCTTGGTGAATTGCTGCGTGAAGCTGAGCATGATGCTCGTGGAGTTGGGCTTGGGAAATACATCGATGCCCGACAGCGTTTCGACGCGCTTAATGGGGCCGTCGAGCGTGACGGCGCCGGTGCCTTTAGATTTAATCTCCGTGCCCGAGGCATCGGACTTCGTTTTGGTCTTGATTTTCTGGGCCTGAGCCGAGCCGGCGGCCAGCAGCGCGGCGGCCAGTGCCAAAGAGGGGAGGAGTTTCATGAAATTTTGAAGGGATTGAGAAGACAAAGGAACGCAGCTACGGCGGCCTTTGCATATCCCGTACCAAAAACAGCCAACGCGGGTTGCTGACCTCTTGGTGGGAAGCTTGCAATGAAAGCAGCGCAGGCACCGACGTTTCTGCGGGTTGCCCGTGGGAGTTCCTACGAGCCCCCATACTTTTCTATAATGGTCTGTAGGACGTGCTACGGGCACCTATACTTTTCTGCAACGGTCCGTAGTATGTGCTACGGGTACCTATATTTTTCCCAAGTGGTCCGTAGCACGTGCTACGAGCATTCATAGATTTCTTGAGTGGTCTGTAGCACATGCTACGGGCATTTAGCTCTCGGTTGTGCGCCGTTTGGGGGCGCGAACCAGAAAGTTGGCGCTACGGTGGCAGGCCCCGCCCGCAAGGCCTAACTTTGCCCGAAATCCCTATTGCCATGTTACGTACCCACACCTGCGGCGAGCTTCGCGCCGAACACATTGGTCAAACCGTCACGCTTTGCGGCTGGATGCAGCGCACCCGCGACAAAGGCGCTATCCTCTGGATTGACCTGCGCGACCGGTATGGCCTCACCCAAGTAACGCTGGAAGGGGGCATTGAAAGCGATGCGCTCCTTGAAACCGCCCGCCAGCTCGGCCGCGAATTTGTGCTCCAGGTAACCGGTAAAGTGACCGAGCGCTACTCCAAAAACGACAAAATCCCCACCGGCGCCATCGAAATTCGCCCCGAAAAAGTGGAGGTGCTGAACCCGGCAAAGCTGCCGCCCTTCCTCATCGAGGACGAAACCGACGGCGGCGACGACCTGCGGATGAAGTACCGCTACCTCGACCTGCGCCGCACGCCGGTGCGCAACAACCTCATGCTGCGCCACAAAATGGCCCAGGCCGTGCGCCGCTACCTTGATGGCCAGGAGTTCATCGAAGTCGAAACGCCGGTGCTCATCAAATCCACGCCCGAAGGCGCCCGCGACTTCGTGGTGCCCTCGCGCATGAACCCCGGCGAGTTCTACGCCCTGCCGCAGTCGCCCCAGACGTTTAAGCAGCTGCTCATGGTGTCGGGTTTCGACCGCTACTTCCAAATCGTGAAGTGCTTCCGCGACGAAGACCTGCGCGCCGACCGCCAGCCTGAATTCACGCAGATTGACTGCGAAATGGCTTTTGTGACCCAGGAGGACATCCTCGACATGTTTGAAGGCCTGGTGCGCTACCTGTTCAAGGAAATCAAAAACCTCGATTTCCCCAGCGTGCCCCGCATGACCTACGCCGACGCCATGCGCGACTACGGCAACGACAAGCCCGACACCCGCTTCGAAATGAAGTTTGCCAACCTCACCGAAACAGTAAAAGGCCAGAACTTCCCCGTCTTCGACAGTGCCGAGCTGGTGTTGGGCATCAACGCCGCCACCTGCGCCGCCTACACCCGCAAGCAAATTGACGAGCTGACCGAATGGGTGAAGCGCCCGCAAATTGGGGCCACTGGCCTCGTCTACGCCCGCGTAGAGGCCGACGGCTCGGTAAAATCCTCGGTCGACAAGTTCTACTCGCAGGACGAGTTACAGAAGTGGAGGGCTGCCTTCGACGCCAACCCCGGCGACCTGCTCCTACTGCTGGCCGGCCCCGAAGCCAAAACCCGTAAAGCCATGAGCGAGCTGCGCCTCGAAATGGGCCGCCGCCTCGGCCTGCGTGACCCCAATACGTTCTCGCCGTTGTGGGTAATTGACTTCCCGCTGCTGGAATTCAGTGAGGAAGAAGGCCGCCACTTCGCCATGCACCACCCCTTCACCTCGCCCAAGCCCGAGGACCTCGCCCTGCTCGACAACCCCGCCACCATCGGCCAGACCCGCGCCAACGCCTACGACCTCGTGATAAATGGCGTGGAAGTGGGCGGCGGCTCCATCCGCATCCACGACCGCGCCGTGCAGGCCCGCATGTTCTCGCTTCTCGGCTTCACCCCCGAAGAAGCCCAGGCCCAGTTCGGCTTCCTGCTCGACGCCTTCGAGTACGGCGCGCCACCCCACGGCGGCCTTGCCTTCGGCTTCGACCGTCTCTGCAGCCTCTTTGGCGGCTCGGACTCTATTCGCGACTTCATCGCCTTCCCTAAAAACAACTCCGGCCGCGACGTCATGATTGACTCGCCCTCGCCCATCGCCGACGCGCAGTTGAAGGAGTTGAGCATTGCCACAGCAGTGGTAGCGAAGTAGGTTGTGAAATGGTAGAACCAGAAGCGGCGCCTGATGCATCAGGCGCCGCTTTTTATTAAATAGCAGAGCCTTTCAAGCCCATTACAGCCAAACGGTGTTTTCCTTAAAATCGACCGGGTACATGTTCAAGTATTGCACGAGACGTGGGTAGGTGCCGTGGTTGGGGCTGCTGCCGTGGGGCAGGAAGTGGTGCCAGATAATCATATCGCCGGCTCCGGCGGCAATGGGTTGTACCTGTGCCGTTAGGTCGACGCGGCGCGGGTCGGTGCCGGAAGGCAGGGTGGCCAGCCACGTTTCCAGTTGGCGGTGGAAGCCGGGTACGCAGCTAAAAGCTCCTTGGTGGGCTGGCGTGTCGCAGAGGTAAATGAGGCCTTGGGTACCGAAGCGGAAGGGCGGCTGCAAACTCATATCCCAATGCAGGGGCGTGCCCTGGTGCTGATAAGTGGCTGTTTCGGGCGGGTTGAGGCTGGTGCGGTCGGTAGTCGTCCATAGGTCGGCGGTGCCCCAAAGCTGGGCAAATGCCTTGTGGATGCGTGGCGACTGGCGGTTGGCTTGTAGGGTGGGATGGTGGTAGAAATCCATCATAATGCCCTTGCCGATGGGTTTGTTATACCAGGTAGCCGCATTGTATCGGTCCATGCCTAAGGCTTCCCACACGGCATCTTGAGTAGCTTGTGCTTGCTCTTGCGAGATGGCCTCCCGCAGAATGACGTAGCCATGCTCGTTCCAAAAGGCCAGGTCGGCCTTACTCAGCACATTCGCTACTGCTTCGATTTCGCGCAACTGCTGCCGTAACGTCTCTGGGTACGGCTGGTTCGAAAACAGGCAGTTGAGGCGCTCGATTTGCAAAGCTCCAATTTGCCCATTATTCTTGGCAAGAACCCAGTTCTCAAACTCCGCGAAGCTGGGTACCGCTTGCATCAGGTAGCGCGTGGTTTCTTCCAGCGGCAAGCTTAGCCCGTTCAGAAGCAAGTTGTCGAAGCGCCAGCTTCTTTCTGTTTGCTCAACGAAAACGCCATTGCGCTGTGCCAACGACTGCGACCAAAACCGTTTCAAGTGCTTCACGCCGAGGTCCCCGGTTTCTTCCAAATCAGCAAGGATGTATCGAGCTTCCATACGCGTTTAAACTACTGAACTACCCCGCCCAATGCTTTTTTGGTGGGCGGTAGCCTACAGGCGAATATAAAAAAGCGGCCACTGATATTATATCAGTGGCCGCTTTTTCGAAATAGCTTTTACGTTAGAAATTCCGCTCGCCTGTTTCACGCTTGCCCAGCATCACCGAGCCTACCATAGCGGCCAGCAACAGAATGGAAGCCAACTCAAACGGCAGCGCATAGTCCTTAAACAGCACCATGCCCAGCTTATCTACCATGCCAATCTGCGAATCGAAGTTGGCCGGGTCGTAACCAGCGGGGTTCACATTGCGCAGGGCTGCTACTAGAATCAGCAGCAGTGAGCCGCCAGCAATAGCAGCAGCAAACTTGGCCAGTGCAGGCTTGTGCGGCTCAGTTTCCTCGTTCAGGTTCAGGAACATAATCACGAACAGGAACAACACCATGATAGCGCCAGCATACACAATGATGTTCACAGCCGCAAGAAACTGCGCGTTCAGCAGCAGGTAGTGACCCGAGAGTGTGAAGAACGTGAGGATGAGGAACAGGACGCTGTGTACCGGGTTTTTGGCCAGCACCACGCCCAATGCACTCAACAGGGCCACGAACGAGAGAAAGAGGAAGAGAGGGGACATTAGAATCAAAAAAGAACGTCAGAGAAGAACATCATGCTTCGACTATGCTTAGCATGACGACCAAGCACGAAGTTACGCCAGTTGCGAGCGCAGCTTGTCGGCCTGTTCGGGCGTGAGTTGGATGCCGCGCTTCGAGCGGTTATCAGGCGTCACAGGTTCCACCAGCCGGTCCTTACCGTAGATGAACTCGTCGCGCTCGAAGCGCGGCGGAGCCATTTTGTCGGCCTGCAGGTACACCGCGGCTTTAGGGCAGGCTTCTTCACACAGGCCGCAGAAAATGCAGCGCAGCATGTTGATTTCGTAGCTGACGGCGTATTTCTCCTCGCGGTAAAGGTTTTCCTCCCCCTTTTTACGTTCGCCGGCTACCATCGTGATGGCTTCGGCGGGGCAGGCTACAGCGCATAGGCCACAGGCGGTGCAGCGCTCGCGGCCGGCTTCGTCACGTTTCAGAACGTGCAGGCCACGGAAAACAGGGGAGAAGGGACGCGTCTCTTCGGGGTAGCGAATGGTGACTTGTTTTTTGGTTGCAGCCCGGAAAAAGTGCTGCATCGTAATCGACAAGCCCTGAAAGATGGCCGGCAGGTAGGCCCGCTCGGCCAAGGTCATGGGCTTTTTGGTCAGGACTTTGGCGCGTTTGCTTAAGGATTCCATAAAGGTTGCTGTCATGCTGAGCCTGCGAAACATCTTATCCGGTTCGCAAGCCGCAGAGGTAACTAAGTCTGACGAAAGCAGCAGTAAATTAAGATGCTTTTGTCGGTACGCCAGATGGGCGTGACAATCAGAATTATTTAATGATGCCGAACGTAATCAGGCCGCCCGTCAGCATAATATTGAAAATGGCCAAGGGGATGAGGATGGTCCAGCCCAGGCGCATCAATTGGTCGTAGCGGAAGCGCGGCAGGGTCCAGCGCACCCACATGAAGAAGAAAATAAAGCCAAAGATTTTGGCGAATAGGCCCACCAAACCAAGGATGGTAATGATGTTCTGAGCCGTCACCAGCTCCAGTCCGCGGCTCGATACCAACCAGTCGCGCAACTCATATTGGAAGGGGAAATTGAACCCTCCGAAATAGAGGACGCTCATCACAGCAGAAGCCACGAACACGTTGATATACTCAGCAAACAGGTACAGGCCCATTTTCATGGAGCTGTATTCTGTGTGATAGCCACCAATCAACTCCGTTTCGCACTCGGGCAAATCGAAAGGCGTCCGATTGGTTTCGGCGAAAGCGCAGACGATGAAGATGAGAAAGCCCAGCGGCTGCTTGGCAATGTTCCAGAAGTGCCACTCGCCAGCTACGGATTGCTGTAGCGTGATTTCGCGCAGCGAAAGCGTGCCCGACATCATCAGCACAGCAATCAGGGCCAGGCCCATTGCCAATTCATAGCTGATGTTTTGCGAAGCCGCACGGATGGCTCCCAGCAGCGAGAACTTGTTGTTTGAAGCCCAGCCGCCAATCATAATACCATACACGCCCAGCGACACGATGCCGAACACGTAAAGCATCCCTACGTTGATTTCAATGCCTTGCAGGTGGATAATAGTATCGCCGAACTGCAGGAAGTTGCCGAACGGAATTACCGCCGACGACATCAGGGCCGTAACCATGGCTAGGCAAGGCCCGAATACGAACAATGCACGGTTGGCACCAGCCGGAAAAAATTCTTCTTTGGTGAATAGCTTTACTGCATCAGCCAACGGTTGGAGCAAACCGAAAGGGCCGGCGCGGTCCGGGCCTACCCGGTCTTGCAGAAAGGCAGCAATTACGCGCTCCGCGTAGGTGCAATACGTGGCAATCAGCAGCGAAATGCCAAAAGTTGCCAGAACGACGAGGCCTTGCCAGCCCAGAGCGGGAAGAGTCATGTTTTTTGAGCTTTTAGCTGATAGCTGTCTGCTATTAGCTTTTGCAGAAGATTTTATAAGAAGCTGATAGCGAACAGCTATCAGCTAAAAGCTAATTAAGGCCGCCCAACCGCAACGGCGGGTTGCGCTCCAATTCCCGGGTAGTGCTTTCGGGCAAGTCCTGAATGACCTGCGGATTCACAACCGGCAATTCGTAATGATTTTGGGCGATAACTGATGCACGGTTAATATGCGCAGGGCCTTCCAATACCCAGTCCGAAGTTTCCTTTTTGTCGAAGCGGCACTCGTTGCAAATCCACTCCTTAACCTCGCCGTATTCGTCCTTGCGAGCAGTTACGCGCAGGACATCTTTGCCTTTGTACCAAAGGGTTACGCGGCCGCCGCACTTGTCGGTTTTGCAGTCGCGGTGGGCATTCACAGGCTTTGTGAACCACACGCGCTGCTTGAAGCGGAAGGTTTTATCGGTCAGTGCACCCACCGGGCAAACGTCAATGACGTTGCCACTGAACTCGTTATCGATGATGTTTTCGATGTAAGTACCAATTTCCGACGCATCGCCGCGGCCCAATACGCCGTGCACACGCTCGGGCGTGAGCTGGTCGGCGGTGTACACGCAGCGGTAGCACAGGATGCAACGCGTCATGTGCAATTGGATGAGGGGGCCAATGTCGATTTTTTCAAACGTGCGGCGCTCTTCCTCGTAGCGGGTGGTGCTTACGCCGTGCTCAAAGGCGAAATCCTGCAGGCTGCACTCACCGGCCTGGTCGCAAACCGGGCAGTCGAGGGGGTGGTTGATGAGCAGCATCTCCACGATGCCTTTGCGCACATCCATCACCTGCTGGTTGATGGTGTTTTCCACCACCATGCCATCCTGTACCGTTGTGATGCACGAGGCCACGAGTTTGGGCATGGGCCGTGGGTCTTTGGCCGAACCGGCCGACACCTTCACCAAGCAGGCGCGACACTTGCCACCCGAGCCCTTCAGCGGGGTGTAATAGCACATGGCGGGTGGCACGATGCCACCGCCAATCTGGCGGGCCGCATTTAGGATGGTGGTTCCGTCCGGAACTTCCACCTCAATGCCGTCGAACGTTATTTTAGCCATTGGTATAGTATTGTCATGCTGGACGGCGTGAAGCGTCTTATCACGCCTGCACAGCTTTTAGTTAGTATTGCCTGATGAAGGCAGCGATGATAAGATGCTTCCTTCGGTGCACCAGATGAGGCATGACGGGCATTAAGCCAGTACAGCCTTACCACGATATGCCGCTCCGGGTGCCGTAGCCTCTTTGGGATTCGTTACGTGCCACTCAAACTCGTGGCGGAAGTGGCGTACGGCAGCCGCTACCGGCCACGCCGCAGCTTCGCCGAGCGGGCAGATGGTATTGCCTTCAATCTGCTTGGCCACGCTCACTAGCAGGTCTATGTCGTGCATCGAGCCGTGGCCGTGCTCCAGCCGGTGCAGTACTTTTTCCATCCAGCCAGTTCCCTCGCGGCAGGGCGAGCATTGCCCGCACGACTCGTGGTGATAAAAGCGCGAGAAGTTCCAGGTATTCTTCACGATGCACGTCGTTTCGTCCATCGCAATGAAGCCGCCCGAGCCCAACATGGTACCCGTTACAAACCCCCCGTCGCTCAACGACTCATAGGTCATTAAGCGGTTTTCGCCGGCCACGTTTTTCAGGATGAGCTCTTTGGGCAGAATCGGCACGGATGAACCACCGGCTACAACTGCTTTCAGGTCGCGCCCTTTCCAGATGCCGCCGCAGTACTCATCCGAATAGATGAACTCCTCTACCGGCACACCCAATTCGATTTCGTAGATGCCCGGCTTATTTAAATGACCACAAGCCGAAATTAGCTTGGTACCGGTGCTTTTGCCTACACCAAGCTTAGCGTATTCGTCACCGCCTTCGTTAATAATGGGAACTACCGCGGCAATGGTTTCCACGTTGTTTACCACCGTGGGGCGGGCGTAGAGGCCCTGCACTGCCGGGAATGGCGGCTTGTTGCGCGGGTTGCCCCGCTTGCCTTCGAGGGATTCCAACAGCGCAGTTTCCTCGCCGCAGATGTAGGCGCCGGCACCGGGGTGCACATGCAAATCGAGCGAGTAACCCGAACCGAGGATGTTTTCACCGAGGAAACCGGCCGCGTAGGCTTCAGCAATGGCTTTTTCCAGAATGCGCAGCACATACAACAACTCGCCGCGGATGTAGATGTAGCTGGTGCGCGCCCCCAATGCGTAGCTGCCCGTAATCATGCCCTCGATGAGCAGGTGGGGCAGTTTCGACATCAACTGACGGTCCTTAAAGGTGCCAGGTTCCGATTCGTCGGCGTTGCAGACGAGGTAGCGCGGCACGCCCTCCGGCTTGGCTAAGAAGCTCCACTTCATGCCTGTGGGGAAGCCCGCGCCGCCGCGGCCACGTAGGCCCGACTTCTTCACTTCTTCCACCACTTCGTCGGGCGTCATGGTTTTGAGCGCCTTTTCCACGGAGCGGTAGCCGCCGTGCTTGCGGTACACTTCGAAGGTATTGATACCCTCGACGTTGATATGTTCAGTTAATAGCTTGCGGCCCATAGTGGTAAGCGTTGTGCTGATGGCCAGCTTTTAGTAATTCTTCAACGAGTTTGGCAAGCCTGTTTCTTCCCAAGGAAGGATAGGGCGATGCACCAGACTCCGCAACTCATTCAGCATCGCATCTACTGCTTCAGGTGTATCGAGCTGCTCATAGTATTTCTCGCGGACCTGCACGATGGGAGCAAAGCCGCAGGCGGCCAAGCACTCCACTTCTTTCAGCGTGAAGGTGCCATCGGGAGAAGTGCCACCGATTTTGGCGCCGGTGATGCGCTCTAGGTGTTCGGTCAACTCGTCGGAGCCGCGCAGCATGCAAGGGCCAGTGCGGCAGATTTCCAGTACGTGCTTGCCTACCGGATTCAGGTTGTATTGGGTATAGAAGGATGATACCTCGTATACTTCAATTGGCTTGATACCAAGGGTTTCAGCTACCAAATCCTGCACTTCGGGGCTCACCCAGCCACCAAATTCGGCTTGCGCGATGTGCAGAATCGGCAGCAGAGCCGACTTGCTCCGCTCCTCGGGATAGTGCGTAAGCAGGCGTTTGATTTCCGCCTGGGCAGCGGGAGAAAATTGCGGTTTGGTGGGCGCGGTGGTCGGCTCCATAATCAGATTCAGCAAAAACTAAGCGTCCAATTCGCCAGCGATGACGTTCATGGACGAGAGAATGACAATGGCATCCGACAGCGTCGTGCCCACGGCCATTTCGGGATAAGCCTGGTAATAGATGAAGCACGGCCGGCGGAAATGCAGGCGGTAAGGCGTGCGACCACCGTCCGAAATAAGGTAGAAACCCAACTCGCCGTTGCCACCTTCCACGGAGTGATAGACCTCGCCGACGGGCGCATCAATCTCGCCCATCACGATTTTAAAGTGGTAAATCAGCGCCTCCATGTTCTTGTACACTTCCGGCTTGGTGGGCAGGTAGTAGTGCGGGGCATCGGCGTGGTAAGGACCGTCGGGCAGCTTGTCGAGGGCCTGGTTGATGATGCGCAGGCTCTGCCAGATTTCCTCGTTGCGCACGATGAACCGGTCGTAGGTGTCGCCGTTGGTGCCCACTGGAATGTCGAACTCGAAGTCTTCGTAGCTTGAATATGGGTTCATGGCGCGCACGTCGTAGTCGACGCCGGCGGCCCGCAGGTTGGGTCCAGTGAAGCCATAGCTCAATGCCTTTTCCGCCGAAATCGGGCCCACGTTCACCACGCGGTCCATGAAAATGCGATTGCGGTTAAACATGTTCTCGAACTCCTTCATCACCGCCGGGAAGCTTTTCAGCCAGGCACGGAGCTTGTCGAGTGCAGCCGGGGAAAGGTCGCGCTCCATGCCGCCCACGCGGCCCATGTTGGTGGTGAGGCGGGCGCCGCACACCTCCTCATAAATTTCGTAAATCTTCTCGCGCTCCTGGAACACGTAAAGAAAGCCAGTGAAAGCTCCAGTGTCTACGCCCAGAATCGAGTTACAGATGAGGTGGTCGGCAATGCGAGCCAACTCCATCATAATCACACGGATGTACTGCGCACGTTTTGGTACGGTCACGCCGAGTAGCTTTTCCACCGTCATGTGCCAGCCCAGGTTGTTGATGGGCGACGAACAGTAGTTCATCCGGTCGGTGAGGGTGGTAATCTGGTAGAACGGCTTGCGCTCGGCCAGCTTCTCAAAAGCGCGGTGGATGTAGCCAATGGTAGGCACACCGGACACGATGCGCTCACCATCCATTTGCAGGATGTTCTGGAAAATACCGTGGGTGGCGGGGTGCGTGGGGCCCAGGTTCAGCGTCGTCAGTTCTTGGCTGAAGTCGTTGAGAATGGGCATCAACTGGCCGGGGCGCTGGGCGGCGGCCTCTTCGTGAATCTTGTGGGTGCCTTCCAGCGTGTCGTTTACTGCCATGATGTAATAATCAGGGGCCTAGCGGCCGAAAAACAGGTCGGTTTTGTCTTCGCGGGTACCGTCTTCCACGGGATATTCGCGGCGCATCGGGTGGTAATCCATATCCTCCACGTTGAGGATGCGGATGAGATTGGGGTGGCCGGTGAAGATGATGCCGAAGAAATCGTAGGCTTCGCGCTCCATCCAGTTAGCCGTGTTGTAGAGGTCAGTCAGGGTGGGCACCACCGGGTCGGCAATGGGGAAGAATATTTTCAGGCGTAGCCGGATGTTCTTCGTCATGCTGTGCAAGTGGTAAATCATGCCCAACTCCTGGCCCGGGTTTTCGGGGTAGTTGATGCCGCACATCGTGGTCAGGAAGTGAAACTTCAATTCTTGGTCCTGCTGCAGACCGGCAACAATTTCGTGGATGCGTTCCCGGGTGGTGGTGGCGGTCAGCAAACCGTAGGGCTCATTCACGTTGGTGAAGGTGCCCTCGCCAAACAGGCGGGTGAGCAACGCCAGCACCTGCGCGTTCTGGGCCTTTATTGGGTCTTCGGCAACGGGCGCTTCGGGCGCGGCGGCATCTTGAGGAGTCATTTCGTCGTAGCTATTAGCTTTTTACTGCTAACTGTTAGCTTTTTATGTTCACCAGAAATCTGTTTGCTCAAAAAAGCCAACAGCTAACAGCTAGGGGCTAACAGCTGGTTTACTTTATGTTGTAAGATGCCAGCAGTTCCTGGTATTCAGGAGCGTTGCGGCGGCGGAAAGATTCGCTACGAGCCAGGTCCTGCACGCGCATGAGGCCGTCGAGTACTTGCTCGGGGCGGGGCGGGCAGCCGGGCACGTACACATCAACCGGGATAATGCGGTCGATGCCTTGCAGCACGGAGTAAGAATCGAAAATGCCGCCCGAACAGGCGCAGGCACCCATGGCCAGCACCCAGCGGGGCTCAGCCATTTGCTCGTACACTTGTTTCACGATGGGGGCCATTTTCTTGGCGATGGTACCCATCACCATCAGCAAATCAGCTTGGCGGGGCGAGAAGCTGGGACGCTCGGAACCGAAGCGGGAGATATCGTAGTGTGAGCCCATGGTGGCCATGAACTCGATGCCGCAGCAAGACGTGGCAAAAGGCAGCGGCCAGAGGGAGTTGGCACGGGCCATGCCCACTACCTTCTCCAGCGAGGTTGCAAAGAAGCCAGCGCCTTCGATGCCCTCAGGCGCTTCGACGGTTTTTATTTCAGGAACTCGGTTATCAGCCATGTTGAATCAGTGGTTAACGGTTAATGATTAGAGGTTAATTACTAGCTGTATTCGTTGCTAGCCATTCACCACTGACCATTAATAATTAGGCGGCTTTCGCTACTTGAGCGGGCCGATTTTCCAACACCGGCGCGGCGGCGAAAGTTTGCTGCGCGGGCTCTTCGTTCCAGCGTAAAATGCCTTTTTTGATGATGTAGAAGAAGCCGGCCAGCAGCAGGGCCATAAACAGAATCATCTCGATGAAGCCGGCCCGGCCGAGCGCGCGGAAGTTCACAGCCCAGGGATACATGAAAATAACCTCCACATCGAACAGCACAAATACGATGGCCGTGAGGAAGTATTTCACCGAGATGGGAGTGCGGGCGTTGCCCACAGACTCGATGCCGCACTCGAAGGCTTCGTTCTTAACCTGGCTGGTACGCTTGGGGCCCACAAGGTGCGAAACCACCATGGCGAAGGCCACAAAAGCCAGGGCCAGACCAAATTGAATGATAATCGGGAGGTAATCGGAGGGCTGATAATTGGCAGCCGGCAGGGCTAGGTACATAGTGGTCAATTATATAGCAAACAGGCCTCACGGGCGCTGAAGGGCAAAGGTAGCGCCCACGGGCTTGGGGCGCAATGTTGAGTTGGTAACCGTTTGCAACTGGGGGAAGTTGCGCCGCAGGTTAAACAGGTTGACTATTGGTTAGCAGTCGGTATTTAGAACCGAACTAGGTTTTATTTGGATTGAATGTGCTTTCTTTCGGTTGTAAATAGCGGGCTTTGGCAGCTTTTCGTGTCGAATCAACGCACCACAGCGGCTGTGGCCAATCAACTTTCATTATGGGGGCTTCCGAATATTTTTCTGCTGGCTCAAATGCTGCCATCACGGCTTTAGTGGAGCGGGAGCATCAACTCTCGGTTTTCTTTAATACCGTTGCGGATGTGACCTTTCTGCTGAATGTGGAAGATGACGGCCGCTACCGGTTCCTTTTTGTCAATAAAGCTTTTGAAAAAACGACGGGTTTGCCGGTTGATAAGGTGGAGGGCAACTATGTGGAAGATATCATCCCCGAGCCGTCGCTCAGCTTAGTGCTAACAAAATACAACGAGGCGGTGACGACGCTGCAACGCGTGGTGTGGCAGGAAACGTCTGATTACCCAACGGGCCAAGTGGTCGGAGAAGTGAGTGTGACGCCCGTGTGTGACGAAATCGGGCACTGCCGCCAACTTGTGGGAGTGGTGCACGACCTGACTAAGGAAAAGCAGGCGGAAGTACGCCAGCAATTGCTGACGGAAAAGCTGATACGGCAAAATTCGGACCTGCAACAGTTTACTTACATTGTATCGCACAACCTACGGGCCCCACTTGCCAATGCGTTGGGGTTTGCCGACCTGCTTCCCCGCTTGGATAGCGATTCTGAGGCATTCAAGATGTCTTTGCAGCACCTGGGAACCAGCCTCCGGCAGCTTGACCAGATAATGACCGACGTCAACGACATTCTCTCGATGCGGGACCTGAAGGACGGCTACCGGTCCGAGCCCGTGGCCGTAGCGGAAGTGTGCCAGCAGGCCTTGTCTGGCTTGCAGGAGGCGTTGCAGGCTTGCGGTGGGCAACTGCGCAATGCCATTCCAACTGCCCTGCGTGTGCCGGGCAGCCGCGCCTACTTTCATAGCATTTTCCACAATTTGATTTCCAATGCCATTAAGTACCGGTCGGATGCTCGTCCGTTACGTATCGACATTGAGAGCCGAATGGAGTCGGACGCCGTCACCGTGGTGGTGCGCGACAATGGCTCGGGCTTCGACCAGCAGAAAGTGAGCAAGGATATTTTTCAACTCTATCAGCGATTCCATCCCGGCGAGCCGGGGCGAGGTATCGGGCTGTACCTGGTGAAAGCGCATGTGGAAGCCATGGGTGGGAAAATTTCCGTACGAAGCCACGTAAACGAAGGCACCGAATTTATTCTCCACTTCAAGGCTCGTGCGGATGGAAACCTATCTCATTGACGATGACTACCTCGCCATCTACCTCACCGAGCAGCTGTTGCGGGCCGAAGGCTTCTCGAACTCCATCTGCACGTTCCAATCGGCTAAAGAGGCGCTGGCCAAACTAGTGAAAGAACGGGAAACAGTGGTGCCCCACGTAGTATTTCTCGACCTGAACATGCCCGAAATGGACGGCTGGCAATTCCTGGACGCCTTGGCCCC
Organism: Hymenobacter negativus; assembly: GCF_017571495.1. Taxonomy (GTDB): domain Bacteria; phylum Bacteroidota; class Bacteroidia; order Cytophagales; family Hymenobacteraceae; genus Hymenobacter; species Hymenobacter negativus. Next base: position 35,202 of record NZ_JAGETZ010000013.1, read on the forward strand.
CTACGAGGAAAAGCTGCGCGGCAACTGCGCCATTTACATCCTCACATCGTCACTGGCGCTGGCAGACCTGGAAAAGTCGAAGCATTACGACTTGGTGGCAGGTTTGATTCATAAGCCATTAGACAGTGAAGAAATCCGGGCCATCCAGTCGCGGCTGGAGGATGGGCCAGCATCCGCCTGATTAACTCCGGCGCTGATTGCAGCACGCAGGGGCAATGTTATCAGTACTGTTCGAGGTAACCACAATAATTAAAAAATCCCCGCACTGTCGAAGTGCGGGGATTTTTATTAACTAAACGGGGTCGACTACAGTCCCTTGTCGCGGTTCAAATCTTCGGCGGGGGCGGCACCGAGGAAGGGGTAGCGGTAGTCGGTGACGGGGACGAAGGTTTCTTTGATGGTACGGGGCGATACCCAGCGCAGCAGGTTGAGGATGGAGCCGGCCTTGTCGTTGGTGCCGGAGGCGCGGGCACCGCCGAAGGGCTGCTGGCCCACCACGGCGCCGGTGGGCTTGTCGTTGATGTAGAAATTGCCAGCGGCGTGCACCAGCTTCTTCGAGGCCAGGTCGATGGCGTACCGGTCCTGAGCGAAGATGGCGCCGGTGAGGGCATAGGGCGAGGTGGTATCGACGAGGTCCAGGACTTCTTCGAACTTGTCGGCATCGTAAACATGCACTGTGACAACAGGGCCGAACAACTCCTCGCACATCGTCACATATTTCGGGTCTTTGGCCAGGATGACGGTGGGCTCGATGAAATAACCTTTCGACTTGTCATAACCGCCGCCGGCGATGATTTCGACGTTGGGGTCGGCTTTGGCGCTGTCGATGTATTTGGCGAGCTTATCGAAGGAGACTTCGCTGATGACGGCGTTGATGAAGTTACCGAAATCTTCAACGTCGCCCATTTTGAAGGAGGCGAGGTCTTCTTTCACGTAGCCGAGGATTTCATCGGCGAGGTTGCTGGGGAGGTAGATGCGCGAGGCGGCGGAGCATTTCTGACCCTGGTACTCGAAGGCGCCCCGGCTGATGCCCACGGCCACGGCTTTGGCGTGGGCCGAGGGGTGGGCAAGGATGAAGTCTTTGCCGCCGGTTTCGCCCACGATGCGGGGGTAGGACTTGTAGGTGGCAATGTTCTGGCCGATTTCCTGCCAGATGGTTTGGAAGACTTTGGTAGAGCCGGTGAAGTGAATGCCAGCAAAGTCGCGGTGCTTGAACACGACGTCGCCCACCACGGGGCCGTCGGCGTAGACGAGGTTGATAACGCCATCGGGCACGCCAGCTTCCTTGAACAGCTCCATCAGCACTTGGGCGGAGTAGACTTGGGTGTCGGCCGGTTTCCAGACCACCACGTTGCCCATCATGGCCACGGAGGCAGGCAGGTTGGCGGCAATGGAGGTGAAGTTGAAGGGCGTGAGGGCGAAGACGAAGCCTTCGAGGGGACGCTGCTCGAGGCGGTTCCACATGCCGGGCAGGCTCTCGGGCTGCTGCTCGTACACCTGGCGCATGTAGTGCACGTTGAAGCGGAAGAAGTCGATGAGCTCGCAGGCAGCGTCGATTTCGGCCTGGAAAGCATTTTTGCTCTGGGCCAACATAGTGGCCGCGTTGAGGCGGGCGCGGTAGGGGCCAGCGAGCAGGTCGGCGGCTTTGAGGAAGACAGCAGCACGGTGCTCCCAGGGCATATCAGCCCAAGCAGAGCGGGCGGTCAGGGCGGCCTCAATGGCCTGGTTTACGTGGCTGGCAGTGCCGTAGTGGAAGTGCCCGATGGTGCGCTGGTGGTCGTGGGGCGGGCTGATGCGCTTGAGGTCACCGGTGCGCACTTCCTGCCCGCCGATGTGCATCGGAATATCCAGCTCCAGACCATGGAGGCTTTTGAGCTGCTGTTGCAATTCCAGACGCTCTTTGGAGCCGGGCGCGTAGCCCTTGACGGGTTCGTTGATGGGGACGGGGACGTTGAAAAAGCCGTTGGCCATGAGGGGGCGGGTTAGGTTACTGGATTCAGGTGGGCAAAGGTAAAGCAAGGTTAGGGAGGGACTGTCTCGGGTCGTTAGGGGACAGGTGGTGGGTATTGAATTAATGTCGACAGGTGTTGAGCCGATGCCGGCAAGGGTTGAACCGATGACGGGAGGGGTTGGAACGATGTCGGCAAGCGTCTTAGCGCTGCCAGTAGGGGTTGGATTGATGCCGGGAAGGATTTTATCAATGTCAGGAAGGGTTTCAGTGAGGCCGGGACCTGTTTAAGTGGAGCCGGGAGGGGTTCCAGCGATGCCAGGAATCGTTGAATCGATGTGGGTAGGCGTTGAAGCGGTGTTGGCAGATGTCGAAGCATTGGCGTTCTGTATTTGTGTTAGCCGAATGCTGTTCCAACAGCTTCCAGGGGTGCGTCGGCGCCTTACGGTCTTGCCGCCTAAGAAAGCCTGAGAGTGGGAAACCTCGTGCAGCGGCCCTTTGCAATCACGAAATCAGGATGCAACTGCGAAGTGCCTTCAAGCATTTTACTTCTGCTGCCTGCACCTGTACAGCTTCTGTTAGTGAGGGGCGCTACCACAGGCCCCGCGCCCGCAGCATGCGGGCCAGCGGGGTGCCGGGACGCACCAATGGGCGCAACTCGGCGTAGGGAATAAACCAAGTAAACGTTTCGCGGGGAAAGGCCTGAATGTAATTGCCCCGCCAGTCGGCTATTTCCAGCCCGGTCCCGGTCAGCAGACTTTTCCCGACCGAGACGGGGGTGTTGGCTAGCAACCAGCGTGTGGTAGCCGCCAGCGTATCGGGCCGGGTGCGGAGGTAGGGAGTGAGCTGCCGCCGCCAGGTACTGTCGTGGCGAATGAGCCAGTACTCATCGTCGTATAGCAGGTGGTGGGCCAGCAGGCGGGCCAGGCCGGCTTGATAGTCGGGAATGAGCTGGCTCATGGGCGTTAGCCAGCGTCCGGCCCGCAGGTCGAGCAGGGCGTAGCGGTACCGCTCGTCGGCCGCGCCACCGATGATGCTGCAATACTCCTCGTAGGAATAGCTGAATAGGCCGAAGTCGTTGAGCTGCACGCTCAGCTTCTGGTCGGTGATGCAGTCGCCGTCGCCTCCTTCGAGCAGGAGCCCGCGGCGGCCGGCCGGCCCGGGCGATAGTATCGGGCGCAGGGCCGGGGGCACGCTCGCCGGGTCGGGCAGGTGCATGAACTCGTATCGCACCACTGGTACGGCGCTATAGCGCCGGCCATGTGCGTCGGTAATGGTGTAATTGCCGTGGACCCACCAAGTCTGAATGGCTAGGCGCACGCCGTTGGTATAGTCTTCGCGCAGCATCACAGGTTGGAACCGGCCTGTGGGGCCGCCGCGCCAGGTGCCCGTAAGGGTAGCGCCTGGCTTGCCGTGCAGCCGCCACTCGCTCGAACTGCCGCTCCAGCCATATGCATCCACTGCCAGCACCCACCCCCGCCGCTGAACGGGGTGCTGGGCGGGCGGAAGCGGAGTGCTTAGGCGGTATCCCGGCCCTCGGCGGTGCAGGTAGAAGCTGCCCGAAACCGAATCGGGGTTTTGCCATTCGAGCAGGGCGGTAGCAGGTTGCCCGCCTACCGTGCCCACGTAACGGTGCAGCAGCCGGGGCCGCCGCGCCCACCAGTTACCGCGTGTAAACACCGGACGCGGGGTGCGTTGCGGCGCATGCTCGGTTTGCACGGGCGGGGTTGTGGGAGCGGGCGAGGCCAGCGCCGTCAGCGAAGGCTCGCTCACGGTCGTTGAGTCGGGAGGGGCCGCTGGGTTGGGCGGCTGGGCGGCCAGCACCGGCTGGCCGGGCCACCGGACGGCGGCTTCGTAGGCAGCAACAAACAACAGCAGCAGCACCATGGCCGCCATCAGAAATCGGGAATTGGGAGAGGCAGGCACGCGCAGGACCGGGAAGTAAGGCAAGTTACCACACGGCCAGTGCTGCCGACAACAGCGGGGTAGGGCCAGCCGGTTGGCTTGGAAGCTACTCAGTTCCGTTTCCAGCTTGCGGTGACCAAACGGCGTGGAGACGCGAACTAAAAGTTCGCGTTACAGCCGCTTTAGCAGTTCCTGTACCTGTTGGGTGAGGTCGGCGAGGGTGCCGGTGTTGTGTAGCATGGCGTCGAAGCAAGGATAGTCGTCCATGGCAATTTCGCTGGGGTGGTTGTCATCGCGGGTACCGTCGCCGCGCTGGTGCAGCGGGTCGCCTTCCACGCGCAGCATCAGGCCGCCGCGGGCCCGGATGGGGTCAGCCTCATTAGCGAAACGGACGTCGGGCACCAGCACGAAGGCATCACTCGGCAGAGCGGCAAAGAAGGCATCGACCCACACCAGCGGCTCCCATTCGCGCAGGGCCTGGCCCACTTGCTGCAGCATTTCGCCCCGCGTACGGTGAAAAGTAGGCACCAGCTCAGCCTTGCCAGCTTGGGTATAATAAGGTGCCACGGCCTCGCCCGTGAGGGCAGCGCACACGGATTTGATGGAATCGCCAAAAGACCGAATCTGCCACTGGCGCTCGGGCTGAAGCTCTTGCAGGATGCGGGCCACGGTGTCTTTGCCGCTGCCCCGGCGGCCAGAGAGGCCAATGAGGTGAATCATGGGTAGTGCTTAGGAGCTAAGGTGCAAAAGTAGGCCGTGTGGGTTGGCACTGGTCCAAACGCAAAACGTCTCACCGCCCGGGCAGGCAGTGAGACGCTTGGCATTAAAAAGAGGAGCCGCTGATTAACCCGGCGCGAAGCCAGGCACGCGGCTACCGTTGCCGTTGCTGGCGCAAGCGCCGCAGGCCGTAAGCTACCCCGCCAGCCAGCAGCAGGGAGGCACCGCCGTCGAGCGGTACGTCGGTCGCGGGGGTAACGGGTGTGCCGGGGCCCGGACCACCGCTGCCTGGTTGCGCACGGGCTCCCAAAGCCAGGAGCAGCGCTGCGCTGAAAATAAAGTATTTAAACATCGTTTCGAGAATTTAAGCATGAGAAAGGCCCTTGGGAGCCGCCCGTTTGAAACGAGCGGCTCCGTTGTGGCGTAGCGTTATTCCACCACCAGCTTCTTGACAATGACGCCGGCACTGGTTTTCAGGTGCAAGGTGTAGACGCCCGTAGCCAGGTCGACCAGGCTCAGACGGTGGGCCGTGGCGCCCTGGGCGGGCAGCGACTGCGTCCGTACCGTGCGGCCCAAGGCATCAACCAACTCGGCTGCTACTGCCGTACGGCCCAGGGCCGCCGGCAACTCCACGAAGGCCGTGGTAGTGGCCGGGTTGGGGTAGAGTCCCACTTGGGCAGCCAGCGCGGCCGGGGCCGTGGCCAGCGGGGCCTGGGGCGAGAACAACAGCTCGAAGCGGCCAGTGAGGAGCGCCGAAGCGTTGCTTACCGTGAAGCTGTAGTTGGGCTGAGTGCGCAGGTCAATCACGGCGCCGCTTTGCAGGTCGCGCAGGTACACCGGCGTGGTGCCCAGGTTCAGCAGCTGGGCCGCGCTAAGCGTGTAGCTGCCTACTGCGGGCACGCCCACGGTCAGGGGCACGACGCGCTGAGCGGTGCCCAGCGGCGCGCGACCGTCGATGGCCAGGCGCTGGGTAGCGCTTAGGCTGGTGCTCAGGTTCAGGCCCGAGGGGTTGGGCAGCTTCTCGGTGTCAAACTGCGCTTCGAAGCGGTCGCTGGCGCCTTGCTCAAAGTACACGAAGGCCGCGTCGGTCAGGGTGCTGCCCGCGCCTTGCAGGTGCAGCTCCACCAACGGGCGGGTTTCGGTGGTGCGCCGGTAGGTGGTGGGCTGGTAGCTGGTGGGGCGGTGGCTGTTCTTGAAGGTCACCGAACCGGCCGTCTGCCCGTCGCTCACCCGCACGAAGAAGCCCTGGCCCTGCGCCACCACGGGGCTGGTGGTGCCGATGCCGTTGTTGTAGAAGTTATAGACGCCGGTGTAGGGGTTGGACGGGTCGTTGCTCTGGTACACGTACATGGTCGGGTCCACGTTCACCAAGCCGTTCTGCGTGGCGTCGCTCTGGGAGGAGGTCTGGCTCCAGTCCAGCGGCGACGGGTAGGGGTTGCCGATGAGGGCGTAGCCCGCGTCGGGGGCCGTGGTGCCGCTGTTGCGGGCCAGGCTCAGCGTGCGGGTGCCGTTGTTGAGCGCGCCGGTGAAGTTCCAGGTCTGCCCGCCGTTAATCAGCACGGTGTAGCCCTGGCCCACGGCCAGCGGGTCGGTCGCCGCGTTGGGCGAGAACCAGCCCTTGTCGAAGGCGTTCAGGTTGTTGGCGGTGCTGGCCAAGCGGGCCTGGTCGTAGCCATACACCGTGGGGAAGGTGGGCACGAGCAGCGGCGTAGGCGAGGTGTTGTAGGCCGGGTTCACCACCGGCGAGAAGCCGCTCGTGGCCAGGCTGTTCACCGTGGCACTGCTGATGGCCGGGCTCACGTGGCGGTAGCCCAGGTTGGGGTTCAGGCTCGGGTCGATGTAGCGCTGCACGGTGGTGTTGCCGTTCACCACGGCCCCGCCGTTGTTGACCACCATGGCCGTACCCGCCGCATCCGAAATCAGGGTGAAGGGGTTGCCGTTGGTCGTGAAGTTGCCGTTGAGCGCGAGCACACGCCGCACCGAAGTCACGTTCGAATTGTTGAGCTGCACCCCATTGGGGCCCACGGTCAGGCTCCAGAAACGGTTGACGCCGCTGCCGTTGACCTGGCCCAGGGCGCTGCCGCCCATCACGAGCGTGCCGCCGTTGCTGCCCGAGAAGCCATTGAAGCTGCCATTATTGGTCAGGTTGGCCGCGAGGATGAGCGTGTTGGTGGTCATCGTCAGCGAGGCGTTGGCGGCAATGCTCAGGTTGCGGGCGTTGGCCGGCGAGTTGGCTACGATAAATGGGAAGCGGATGGTCGAATTAGGGATGGTCACGTCAATCGTCGCGTCGGGTACCTGGTTGGGCGTCCAGTTGGTGGCGTCAAACCAGTTGGTGCTGGTGGTGCCGTTCCACGTCACCGCCGTCACGACCGGGGCCGCGATGGTGAGCGTGTAGGCGCGCGAACCGCTGAATGGGCCCGACGCGGCCGAGGCGTCGGTGGCCGTCACCGTGAAGGTGAACGTGCCGTTGCCTGTGGGCGTACCCGAGAGCGTGCCGGCCGTGGTCAGGCTCAGGCCCGCCGGCAGCGCGCCGGCTGTGATGGCGAAGGTATAGGGCGCCGTGCCACCCGAGGCCGTGAGGGTCTGGCTATAGGCCGTGGCCTGCGTGCCGTTGGGCAGCGTGGCCGGGGCCACCGTGATGGTAGGCACCTGGAAGGTCAGCGAATAGGCCGAAGCGGCGGCGGTGTTGCCGTTGCCGGCCTGGTCCTGGGCCACGTTGGCGGGGATGTTCACCGTGGTGGCGATGCCGGCCGTGGTGGGCGTCACGCTGAAGGTGTAGACCGCGCCCGACACGCGGGTGAAGCCCGTGAGCGTGCCGTTGTTCACGCTCACGTCGCCGGCCACGAAGCCCGTCACGTTTTCCGAGAAGGTCACGGTGAAAGCGAAGGGCGTCGTGTTCGTGCTGCTGCCGCTGGCGGCCGTGGTCGAGGAAATAGCCACCGAAGGCCGCACCGAGTCCACGGTGAAGGTGTTGGTGGCCGAGTTGGCGCTCACGGCGTTGCCGCTGCTCTGGGCCGTGGCGTAGACCGTGTGCGAGCCCTGGGTCAGGGCCGTGGGCTGGGTGATGGCCCAGTTGCCGGCGCTGTTGGCCGTGGTCGTGTTGGCCAGGACCAGGCCGTCGACGTACAGGCGGATGAGGCTGCCGGCCGGGGCCGTGCCGCCGTAGGTCGGGGTGGGGGTGCTCACGAAGCTGCCGTTAGCCGGCACGATTACCACCGGGGCTGCTGTCACCGGCTGGGCGTACTGCACGCTCACCGCATTGCTGGCCGCGTTGCCGGTGTTGTTGGCATCGGTGGCTACGCCCGCGGTCAGGCTCACCGTTACCGTGCCCGTGCCGCTGGGCGTTACCGTGAAGGTGTAGGGGCCGCTGCCCGCGCCGCCGAAGCTGGCGCTGTTCAGCGTACCGCCCGTTACCGTCACGTCCGAAGCCGTGAAGGTGGTGCCCACGCTCTGCGAGAAGCTCACCGAGAACGGGATAGGCGTGGTGCTGGTGGGGCTGGCCGAGGTAGTGCTCACCGTCGCCGTCAGGGCCGGGGCCGTCACGCTGAAGGTGGCCGAGGTGAAGGTCGTGTAGCCGTTGGTGCCGGGCAGAAGGTTGCCCACGAACACGCCGTTGAGGAAAACGTTCAGGGCCTGGTCGAGCGTGGTGCAGCACAGGCGCTGCGCGGCCTGGAAGCTGACCTGGTAGCTGCCCGTGGGCAGGGCCAGGTTTTGCTGGAGCTGGCCGTTGCCCCCGCCGTTGCTTTGCACAAAGGCCACAGCAATGCCGTTGGGAATGGGCGTGGTGGGCGTGAAGGCGCTGCCGTCCTCGGCGATGCCGGACTGGGCGTTGAAGGTCCAGAACGCGTTGGTGGGCTGGTAGCCGTAGTCGCCGTTGGCCAGCGGGTCGTACTGTTCTAAGCTGCCGTTCTGCAAGGCGCCGCTCACCCCCGTGCCCGTGCCGTTTTGCAGCACCCGCACCAGGTCCACGAAGGCCGTCACGTCGGAGCCCGTGCCGCCCGTGCCCGCAATCGTGAGCTGGGGTGCAGCGGCGAAGCTCTTGGTGATGGTGTACACCTCGCCGGCCGTGTAGGGCACGTTGCTTGGCGTGGGCGAGATACCCGTGCCGTTGACGACGTCCAGGCGCAGGGTGCCGTCGCCGGTGCCCGTGTTCACCGTCACGGTGTAGGTGGTGTTCGAGCCGCTCACGCTGCTTATCGAAGCCCCGCTGATGGACCCCGACGTGACGGTGGCAGCGAAGTTGCTGGTCGTCACACCGGCAATGGCACCAGCGAACGTCACCCGGTACCTTACTTGGGCCGTGGCCGTGGGCGAGGGGATTAGGCGCGTCACCGACGACACCGTGGTGGTCTGCGCTTGACCGGGACGAGCCAGGCCCAGCAGCAGAGCCAGCAGCAGTAGCACGAAATGCCAGTTCCCGAAGCGGGCGCGTGGCGGTGGCAGCGCATTACTCAGCGCAGTCAGAGAGTCTATTTTTCTCATACGAAAAAGGAAATAAGATGAAAGAGTGATGATAATGGAATCAAGTCAGCCCATGGAAAGTGAAGAAGTTCTGAACGTGGCATACCGCTCAGGCCGGACAAAGGTCAGCTATAGAAGGGTACGGCGATAGGGCATAAACATGTTGTTTTTCAGCGGGGTCACCCCGTGCTTGAATGGCTATTTGCATGAGTCTGCAGTTGCTTAAGCATAGGTCGATACTGGCAGCACGGAGTCCCGCAAAGGTCAGCACTGCTTCTGGTCGGTTTTGTCGCATTTTGATGCGACACGCTGGGTCCGCTCACTACTGCGCAAGCCGCCTGCCCAGGCTGAACTTCGGCTTAAGCCGGTAGCGCTGGAGTGGCCGTGGGGCATCGGCCAGGGTTGGAAGCAACTTGTAGCCCGGCGCATCTAGAACCGCTGCGGCCAGGGCAGGCACGGCACTGCTGAGCGGGGCCCTGTCGCTGTAGGTTAGGAAGATACGCTGGCCAGCCCCTGCAGCCGAAGGGGCTGGCCAGCGTATCGACGGGTAGCTGAACGGGTCGTCGGTATCGGCTGGGCACCGGTAATGGCAACGCGCGGCCACGCTGGTCGGCCGCTGGGCCGTGAGCGGATAGTAACGGTGCGGGGCAATGCCGCTGCTAGCTGCCACCGGGCCAGTGCCGGTCAATGCACGCCGTCGGGACGGTGGTCCGGATGGCAGATGCTCTTCAAAGACTGCTACTTCTATTGCATGATGCGGCGTAGCACGTCCGTGAAAGGCTGCTGGTCAATGTCGCCGCTCACGACGGCAATCTTTCTACATACTCAGTCACTCCATTTGCCCTGCGAGAGCCGACTGTCGGCACCGTGCACCACTGCCATGTATCACTCAATGTCGGGGCCGATGGGTAGCGCAGAGCTACAAAAAGTTGCGCAGCTCGCTCAGGCAGCTGATTTCGTGCGTAATTTGGGCAAAGTGCCGGCGCTTCTCGGGGTTGAAGTAGACCTGGTCGATGCCGGCGTTGTAGGCGCCGAGGACGTCGCATTCGAGGTTGTCGCCAATCATGAGGCTTTCAGCGGCGGTGGCGCCAGTGCGGTCCAGAGCGTGGGCAAACATACGCGGGTCGGGCTTGAGGTAGCCGCTGTGTTCCGAGGTAGTGAGCGACTCAAAATAATGAGTCAGGTTCGACGAGGCCAGCTTGATTGCCTGCACGTCGTTGAAGCCGTTGGTGATGAGGTGCATCCGGTAGCGCGGCTTCAGGTAGTCGAGCACCTCGTAGGTGTAGGGGAACACGGCTGATTTCAGGGGCAGCAGGTCGGTAAACTCGGCTGAGATATTGGGCGGCACTTGGCCATCGGGCACGCCAAGCTTGGCTAGCGTGCGGCTGAAACGAAGCTCGCGCAACTGGGGTTGGGTGATTTTGTTGCCTTGGTACATGCGCCAGAGCGCGTGATTGATGTCGCTGTACACGCGCACGAACTCGTCGACGGAAAAGGTGCCGTACCGGGCAAAGCCGTGCTGCTCATAAAGCGTGTGCAAGGTCTCGTTGGCGTTTTTCTCGAAGTCCCACAGCGTATGGTCGAGGTCGAAAAAGAGGTGGCGGTAATTTTTCAATTAGCGGTTATCAATGAGCAGTGAAAAATTTTGAACGGTGATGCTGGCATCACCTTTCATCACAGCGAGCCCGCCAAGGCCATGCTCAGCACGCCTGCCAGCATGATGCCCTTGCACCACGAGCTGAGATGCCTGAAGTGCCGACGCCGGTCCGCCCGGATGAGCAGGCGCGACAACTGGGCCATCGGTAGTAACACTAGTAGCACAAGCCAAATGCCCAGCGGCCAATGCCCCCCTATAAGCAACTGCGCCGTAGCCCCAAGGGTAAGCAGGGCCAGACTAGCCAGGAAAAAGCCGGCCATCCACTTGGTACGCGCCACGCCCCATACAAGTGGCAGCGTGCGACAGCCGTGCTGGGCATCGCCGCGCATGTCCTCCACATCCTTCACAATTTCGCGTACCATCGTGAGCAGAAACGCGGCCAGTGCATAGGGCCACACCACGCTGCTGTGACCATCGTGGCGCTCCAACTGCAATTGCAACTCGGGCAATAGCACGAGGGCCGCCGTGAGCATGGCAATGCTGGCATTGCCCACCAGCGCCAACCGCTTGAACCGGGCCGAGTATCCCCAAAGCAGCAACGCTGTGCCCAACGTGACGAGGCCCAGCACCGGATGCAGCCAGCCAGCCACCAGCACGCCCACCCCGCTGAGCACCATGTGGGCCAGCATGGCCATACGCCGGTTCACTACCCGGCCAATCACCAGACGGTCGGGCCGGTTGATGGCATCAATCTTCACGTCGTAGTAATCATTGATGATGTAGCCAGCCGCCGCTACCAGCAGGGCCGCCCACACCAGCAGCGTGAAGCGCGGGGCCAGCAGCGACTGCCGTAGCGGTAGCTCGGGCTGCAGCAGGCCTACCCGTACCAAGGCCATGCACAGCAGCATAATAAGTAGATTGGGCCAGCGCACCAGCGTGGGCAGGGCCGTGCGCAGCCGCTCCGGGGCAGGAGCGGCCGGCGGAGGGGCGTGCGGCTTGGGCTTGGGCGGAATCACGGGCGGGGCAGAGTGGCGCGCAAAGGTCGGCGAAAGTGGCGGGCCAGCGCTGACTACGCATGGAAAGGCCAATAAAAAAGCTTCTCCGTTGCGGGAGAAGCTTTTGAGGCGGCAGAGCCGCCAGCGTTTGTTTGTGTAGCTCAGATTTTGCGAACGTTCACAGCGTTGATACCCTTGCGGCCTTCCTGCGTTTCGAATTCTACCCGGTCATTCTGCTGTACCGTGGTCCCGTTCAGGCCCGTTACGTGAACGAAAAAGTCCTGTTTGGTCTCGTCGTCGGTTACGAAGCCATAGCCTTTGGCTTCGTTGAAAAATTTAATAATGCCGGTTTTCATGCAAAAAACTAAAAAGGAAAGGTGGATAACTGCCTAGGTAAAGGCTGCCGGAAGGCCTGAAATGGCGTTTCATGTCCACTTCAGGGCAGCTTACGCGGGAAACCAGCACGGGGTTGGCTTCGGGCGGCTATCTGCCGGCGGTTATCCCCCGTCCTTATTGGTTATCGCGCCACTCGTACACCCACTTGGCCTGAATCTGCTCCAGATGGCCCTCAGTCGCCTGCTCGCGGGTGCCGTCGAAATTGTTCAGGCTCAGCACCCACTCAATGAGGTCGGTGAAGCGGATGCGGTAGATTTTGGCCTCGGTAAAATCGTCGCCAAACTTCTCGTAGAGCGCCATGGCAATGTCCTCGTGGTCGGCCCAGTGCATGGGCGGCTCGAAATGATTCATTCTGGAAGTGTTGAGTTTTAAGGGTTGAATGTTGAATGAAAAGATGGGGCGCTGCTGAATTCAACGAGTTGTTTCGCAAACCACAAGAAATGAAGGTGACTAACTCAGCCTTCAAAACTCAACATTCAACACTTCAAAAGTTAGTGTCCCAGAAAGTGCTGGGGCGGGATGGTGACGACGAGCTGCATATCCGGCTCTACCACGCACTGGCAGGCCAGGCGGGAGTTGATGCGCGGGTTCTCGGCTCGGTCAATGAAGTCCTCTTCTTTATCGGAAATTTCGGGGAGGTCATCGCCACCCGAGTTTACGTAGATGTGGCAGGTGCTGCAGCCGCACACGCCGCCGCAGTTGTGCTGGAGCTGAATGCCGTTGTTGAGGGCCACGTCGAGCACCGATTCGCCGGAGGCCGCCACATGGGTCTGGGCCGGCTGGCCGTCGCTGAACTGGAAGGTGATGGTGGTGGCGGGAACAGACAAAACGAGAAACTTATAAGTCGAAAAAAGACAGCGTTTGAAGCCGCAAAGGTACTCCACCCCGTCCCGGCATCAAAGCTGCGCCTGAATGCTGGCCGTAAGCTGCTCATACAGCGACTGCCAGGCCGGGTGAGCCGCCAGCGCCGTGTGGTGAGCCGCCAGGGTTGGCAAATCGTGCCGCACGGCTGGTCCGGTTTGCACCGTGAAAGGCGGATTGGCGAGGGCTTTGTCCACGGTTTCGCGCACCAAGGGGGCCAGCAATTCCGGCGGCAGGGAGGCTTCGGCCAGCAGGGCGTCGGCAATGCCCAACAGGTGGTTGGTGAAATTGTTGGCAAACACAGCTGCCACATGCAGCTTGAGCCGCTGAGCCGAATCGAGTCGCCGCACGTGCTGGCTGAGGCTGCGGGCCAGGTCCAGCAAGGTAGTTTCGGCAGTTAGGCTGTTGGCCTCAATGCAAAGTGGCACGGTGGACCAGGCAATGTCCCGGCCGGGACTAAACGTTTGGAGTGGATAAAATACGCCGCCCCGCACCGCTGGCTGAACATCGAAAATGGAAAGCGGCAGGGCTCCGGCCAAGTGGGCCACCAGCGCCCCATCGGGCCAGGCAGTGCCGACCAGAAGCGGAGCCACGGCGGCATCGGGCACGGCCAGAAAATAGATATCGGCGGACGGCAGGGGAGAAGGCAGGGTTGTGACAGCCTGCGCGCCGGGCAGCTGGGCCGCCAGGACCGCGCTGGCAGCCGCGGTCCGGCTCCATACAAACGTTACCTGATGGCCTGCCGCTGCCAGAGCCGGCCCGAGTAGGCTGGCTACACGGCCGGCCCCGAGCAGGCCGATGCGTAAAGAAACGGGCAGCGGTGTGGATATTTTCAACGGAAACAGGGCGGTTGAGTGGCCAAAAAGGAGCTTGCGGATTAAGCATACGGCATTAAAAAGGCCTTAACCCGCCGCGTGTATGGCAAAAAATTAGCAACTTGTACCCTCAAAACTACTGCTGTAGTGCTTGGTTCATTCAAGCCTCATGCAGGGGTTGCGTATTTCCCGCATTTCTTTCCGCTTTTTTCCTTTTTGTATTCACCCATTTTACCCTTTTCTTATGAATCACCAATACCACCGCACGGGGCTCAACTCGCGCCTGCGGCAATTGGCTCTGGCCGCGCTTTTGGCGACTGGAGCCGTGGGCACGGCGCACGCGCAGCTGGGCTATGCAGCTGCCAACGTCGTGAACACATCAGGCACATACACCGACCTGGGCACGACTGGTACGGCCATTGCCACGGCCAGCACCGATGATGCCAACTCGGCTGCTACGCCCATTGGCTTCAACTTCGTGTTCAATGGCACGACGTTCACCAACTTCGTGCTTAACACCAACGGCTTTATTAAGCTGGGTGGCACGGCGCCTACCGGCGCACAGTACACCGACGGAGGTCAAAGCATTGTTAACGGCCCTATCGATGGAGCCGATACCAACCTGATACTGCCCTTCAACCAGGACCTGACCGCCGGCTCGGCTGGCGGCACCGAGTACCGGGTAACGACCACGGGCACCTCGCCAAACCAAGTGTGCACCATTCAGTGGAAGAACGTATCGGATAAGGCACGCGGCGCCATTGGCACCCAGTACACCAACTTCTCTTTCCAAGCAAAACTATACGAAGGCACCAACCAAATCGAGTTTGTGTATGGCACGGCTACGCCTGGTGTTGCCAGCGCCGACGTTGCAAAGTTCTGCTTGGTTGGCATCAAGGGCTCTAACGCGGCAACTGCGGTACTGGGCACGAAAGCTTCGGCCACGCCGTGGTCGGGTACCGTATTTGCCGTTGGCCCCTACACCGGCAACGGTCACAATGTGCGCTTGACGCAGCTGCCCGACCCGGGCCGTACCTATCGTTTCTCCATCCCGGTAGCCAACGACGCAGCCGTAGCGGCCATCCAGGGCTATGCTTCGGTAATTGTGCCTGCCAACAACCCCATTACCCTGCGGGGCGTGGTGCGCAACGCTGGTACCACGGCGCTAACGACGGCCACCACCGTAACCCTGACCATTAGTGGAGCCAACACCTACACCCAGACGCAAAGCATTGCCTCGCTGGCCTTGGGTGCTTCGGGCGTAGCTACGTTCTCGGGCATTACGCTGCCCAACGTAGGCCAGAACACGGTGACCATCTCGGTGCCCAACGACGGCTCCAATGGCAACAACTCCATGTCTCAGGCAATGGAAACCAGCGCTAGCACTTTCTCGCTGGCTACTCCGGGTGCTTTGGCCAGCAACAGTGGCTTCAACGCCGGCGACGACTCCTATTACGTTGCCAAAATGACGCTGAACACCCCGCGCAGCATCACGGCAGTTACCGCACTGCTGACCGACGTGGGCAACCAAGCTACTGCTAAAACCTCCGTTGGTGAAAGCGTATACGGCGTAGTTGTTGATGCTACGACCGGTACTGTGCTGGCTCGCTCGGCCAATTATGTCATTACGGCGGCTGACTTTAACGTCTTCCACACCTTCACCTTCTCGGCTCCGGCTACGGTGCTGGCTGGCGACGTACTCATTGGCATGGCCCAAACGGCTTCGACCGGTGCCCTGCCATACTACCCCTTCGGCGTTCAGGCCGAAGACCCAACCCGTTTGAATACCTACTACCGCGGTTCAGTCGCAGGTGGTGCTCCGGTAGCAACCTTTACGGCTGCAGGCCAAACCATCTACAAGTTTCCTTTCGGTGCCGTGACGGCCGCTCCGGCCAACAACGACCTTGCCGTGAACGAGATTCAGGGCTATGGCTCGGTGGCCGTACCCGTGGGCAATCCCATCAGCCTGCGTGCCGTAGTGCGCAATTCCGGCATCGTCGCTATTACAACTCCGGTTACGGTAACGCTGACCATCAGCGGTGCCAACACTGTAACGCAGACGCAAGTATTGACGTCGCTGGCTGTAGGCGCCACCGGCGTTCTGACCTTTAGCAACCTCAGTCTGCCAAACGCGGGCACCAACACGGTGACGGTGAGCCTGCCCAGCGATGACGTGGCCGGCAACAACACGGTAACTCAGACCATGGCTACCAGCGCCACGCGCTTCTCCTACATCGCGCCCGGCGTGTCGCCGGCAAGCGCCTATGGTCCGGCTGCTCCAAATGGTACAGCCCGCACGGTAGCCTTCTGTGGTAAGTTCACGGTGAATGCTGCCCGCGACGTAACCGCTGTGCGCGCCTTCATCTACAACGATACCGACCTGATACCCAGCTCAACCAACGGCCAGCAGACTACCACCGTGTACGGTGTAGTGCTGAACGCAACCACAGGCGCCGTAGTGGGCCGCTCGCCCGACTACGTGATTGCGGCAGCCGACCTGGGTCAGCTGCACACCTTCAACCTGTCGGTGCCCGTGCCAGCCGGCGATTTCCTGGCCGGTATGGCCATTGTAACGACGACTGCAACCACAGTTGGTGTGTTCCCAATGGCTTACCAAGGGGAGACTCCTGCCCGTCCAGGCTTATTTTACACGGTAGTGATTGGTGGAGCTAGCTCCACGCCGGTTGATGCTGCTGCCAACAATGCCCGCTTCATGCTGGAAGCCGAAACGGCACCGCCCGCTACCTGCCCCGTACCCACGGGCTTGGCTTTGACTGGTGCTACGGCCAACACAGCTTCGTTTAGCTTCACCGGGACGGCTGGTGCTACCGGCTACCAGATTGTATACGGTGCCCAAGGCTTCACGCCGGGCGGCACGGGCAGCACCACTTCGCCTACCTTCACTGGCACCACCTACACACTGGCTGGCTTGTCGGGCGGCACGACGTACGACTTCTACATCCGCGCTATTTGTAGCTCCACTGACCAGAGCGCCTACGCTGGTCCAGTACGTGTTACTACAGGTTGCACGCCGCCAGTCATCACGGCCTTCCCCTACACGCAGAACTTCGACGTGATTACGGCTGGTCAGACACTGCCCTGCGGCATCACCGTGACCGATAGCAACAACGACGGTTTCACCTGGCGTGCTACTGGCACTGTGGACCCCGGCTTGGCAACCGGCAACGTGTTCCGCTCGGGCCCGAACTCCATGATATATTCCTACAACTCGAACGATATCACGGTAGGTGCCAACGACTGGTTCTTTAGCCCCGCCCTGACTCTGACGCCTACCCAGACTTACCGCGTAACCTTCTTCTACCGGAGCGCTGCCAACAGCAGCTTTGCGTCGGTGGAGGGTCTAGAAGTGAAGTATGGTTCTGCCGCGACCCCAGCTGGCCAAACCACGACTATCTACACCAATACTGCTATCAACAACGGTATCTTCCGTAGCGCTGGCTCTACCAGCACGCCCGTTGTGGCCGACATCGTTGCGCCGGCTGGTAACTACTACGTGGGCTTCCACGCCATCAGCGCTGCTAGCCAAGGCTTTCTAGCAGTAGACGACTTCACGGTTACGGCTGGCCCGCTGTCTACTTCCGAGGCCCTGAAGCGCGCTGTGAGCGTGTACCCGAACCCTTCGAACACAGGCTCGTTCAACCTGGAAATCCACGGTGCCAATGCCAAGCAGGCTATGGCCGTGGAAGTAACCAACATGCTCGGTCAGCGTGTGTACACCGGCACTGCCAAAGACAACTTCCGCAACACCGTGGACCTGTCGACCCTGGCTTCGGGCATCTACTCCATCAAAGTGCGCAACGGCGAGGAGTATACCCAGCAGCAGATTTCGATTGTGAAGTAGGCTTAGGCTTTCGTTCACATTGGCAAAAGGGCCGCCCAACCGGGCGGCCCTTTTTGTTTGGAGTTAAACCTGTTGGTATGTAGGCTATGCATTCTCTGGCTACTAGGAACTGTTAACAGTCGCGCAGCCACAGGATGGTTGCGGCTAGGAGAACAAAAGCTAAAAAATGCGCATCGAGCTTATCATATCGGGTGGCCACGCGGCGGAACTGCTTAAGGCGGCTGAAAAGCCGTTCGACGGGGTGGCGCTGGGCGTAGCGCGCCGCATCGAATGGGCGCGGGTGTCGGCGCTTGCGCCGGGGCAGAATTACGGCCTGAGTGCCGCGAGCCGCGAGTGCGGTCACGAGCGGGTCGGCATCGTAGCCGCGGTCGGCAATCAGGTAGGCTGGGGCTAGTCCGTCGAGCAGGGGGAGCGCCTGCGGGGCATCGTGTCGCTGGCCGGCACTCAGGCCGCCGCGCACGAAGCGGCCCCGCGCGTCGGCCACCATGTGCAACTTGGTGGTCAAGCCGCCGCGGCTGCGGCCGAAGGCTTGCGGTCCGTTTTTTTGCGCGCCCCGCTCGCGTGTTGGTGTGCCCGCACCGTAGTCGAGTCCACGAGCAGCGTGTGCAAGGCATCGTCTGCTTGCACGGCCGCCAGCCCCCGGGCCCACACGCCCGAGGCCGTCCAGCGCTGGAAGCGCGTGTACGTCGTGTGCCAGTTGCCCCATTCCTTGGGCAAGGCCCGCCAGCGGTAGCCGTTGCGCAGTAGCCAGAGCACCGCTTCCACAAACCGGCGCTTGTCCTGCCCGCAGCCGCCTTACGTTCCTGCCCGGCCCGGCAGCAGCGGCGCAATCCGCTCCCACTGCGCGTCGGTCAGCAAATAGTCTATGCTTAAACATACTGCCTACCGTTAACACCTTCTAGCTTGTTAACCCCGCCAAGTGACACATCAACCTACTAAAGTGACCTGCCAGACCATCTGAATTCCATGTCAACTTATCCAAATGTCAACTTCTTCGAGTGGCCAGCTCGCATGAATACCGCACTAACCTACTTGGTGACGCTGTCGCTTCCTCCAAGTGTCAGGTGTACTGCGCATATCCCAACTGCTCCCGTAAGCCGGATTGCAATAGCGTTAAACGCAAAAAAGGCTATCCCTTTACTAAGGATGGCCTTCGCAATATGAGTGGTGCTGCTAGCTCACTGGCTGCGGCCGGGCGGCACGGCTGCTGGCCTCTTCCGTAGCTTCAGTTTCGGGGGCTTCTTCAGCTATCACTCCCTTGCCGCCTCGCTGGCGCACGCTCAGGCCGAAGCCGAGGGCCATGAGCAGTGTGCCGCTCCAAAGTAGGTTGATGAAAGGCTTTTCCATGGCCTTTAGAATCACGTAGTCCTTTTGGGTGGTACTCACGCCGAAGGTGAACTTGCCGGTAGCAGGGTCCACGGCGTTGAAGGTGATGCGAACGCCGAGGTCTTCCACCTCATCCGGCACGCGGCCCACCATGCGGTTGCGCACCACAAACACCGGATGCACATGGTATTGGCGCTTCTCGCCGTACACAATCATATCGGCTTGCAGGGCTAGGTCGCCTTTCTGTAGGTTGAGGCCAGCGGTTTCGTGGGCGGCTTCTACGGCGCGGAACACGGCGAAGTAGTCGTTGAGGAAGATGGTGTCCCCCACGCTAAGCACCGATTCTTTGGCCTCGCTCCAGGGCTTCTCCTTGCGTGGGTCAAGCACCGAGCTGATGTGCGTGTAGATGTCATGGCCCCAGAATTTCTTAATGGCAGGCGAGGCAAGCAGGCCGCCCATTTCCTCGTTCACTTGGGCGCGCGGATAGAGCGTGAACTGCTCACCCGACTTCTGGTCCTTGTAATTGATGCGGTAGTAGGTGTTTTCGGGCAGGATTTCCAGCGTGTCGCCGGTCTTGTAGTAGGTCTTGCCATCTACTGCGATGGGCGCGCGGGCCACGGCTTTATAGTCATCGTCGGTGCGGTACAGGAACTGCTTATCCACGTAGCCGGGTACGCCCGGTACTTCGAAATACTGGCCGGTATAGGTGAGCTTGTAGCCGCGCATGGGGGCACTTTCGTTGCGCCACAGCAGCACGTTGTCGTTGTTCAACTCATCGGTGAACTCGCGGGAATACATCAGGCCCGACACGTTGCGCGAAATCACATTGGAGTAGCCCGCTGAGGCCAAAATGCCCAGCAGCATCAGCGCGATGCCCAGATGAGCCACTGCGCCGCCCGAAAGGCGAATGCCGCGCCGCAGCAAGTTGAAGATGGTGCTGAAATTCGCCAGCACCCCAAATAGCCCCGCCAGCGTGAGCACGATGTATGGTGCCGTGATGGTTAGGCCGTTGTAGCGCACCAGCAGCACTACCAAAGCCGTGCCCAGCAGCGTGAGCAGCGTGGGAGCCGTGAGGGAGTTGATGAGCGTTTCGGCGTTGTTGCGCTGCCACCACATGATTTGGGCAATGCCCGAAAGCAAGGCTACAAATACACCCATCCAGAGCTGAAGCTTGGAATAATGGGCAATTTGGTCGGCGGGCAGGGCTACGTTGGTCTTGATGCCAATCAGACCCATAAAGGAGTTATAAACGGGAATGCTGGTGGTGAATAGCACCTGGAATGCGCCCAGGCACAACACCGTAGCCCCCACGAATACCCATAGTTCGGGGTTATAAGCGTTCAATTCCTTGGCTGAAACAGGAATTTCCTTCCAGCGTGAAATCAACAGCGCCACCGCCAGTACAGCAAAAGCGGCCAGGTAGATAAACAACTGGCCGGATAGACCTAAATCGGTGAATGAGTGAACCGAGGCATTGCCCAGCACACCGCTACGAGTGAGAAAAGTGGCGTAGAGAATGAGCACGAACGTGGCCACCACCAACGCAAAAGCAGTGCGCAGACCGGTGCGGCGCTTCTGCCACAACACGAGTCCGTGCAGCGAGGCCACCAGCACCAGCCAGGGAATATACACAGCATTCTCGACCGGGTCCCAGTTCCAATAGCCGCCGAAATTCAGCGTTTCATAGGCCCAGTAGGCGCCCATAACCACGCCCACGCCCAGCACCCCGCCGCCGATGAGCGTCCAGGGCAAAGCCGGTTTTACCCAAGCGGTAAGCTCACGCTTCCAGAGAGCGGCAATGGCGAAGGCAAAGGGCACCAGGGTAAGCGCGAAGCCCAGGAACAGCGTGGGCGGGTGAATAACCATCCAGTAGTTTTGGAGCAGGGCATTGAGGCCGGTGCCGTCTTTGGGAACGAAGTCGGGGTTCATCTTCCACACCGGCAGGTCGGTAAGGAATTCGCGAAGCAGGATGAAAGGGGAGGAGCCCACCTTCACGCCGCCCAGCACCACGCCCAGAATCATGCTCACCAAGAACAGCTGCACGCCGCTGAACACGGCCATCACTGGCGCCTCCCACTTGCGGTTAAACCGCATAATGCAGAAGCCCAGCAACACCTGCCAGAATATCCAGAGCAGGAACGAGCCTTCCTGGCCTTCCCAGAAGCAGGAAATCATGTACTGCACTGGGAGGTGGTTGGAGCTGTGGCTCCACGCATAATAATACTCGTAGCGGTGCGCGTAAATGATGTTGAACAGGCAGCCGATAACCGAGAAAATGGCCACGCCGTGCACGAAAAACGCGCCCCGTGCCAGCCGCAGCCAGCTTGGGTCTTCCTCGCCCAACGCCCGGCCCCGCGAGGACTGGAAATAGCTATACGCCGCCACCAGCGCCGCCGCAAAAGCCACGATGACGCTCAGGTGGCCCAGTTGTCCAATAAATAAGTTCATAAGCAAAGAATATCGGGCAAATTTACGGCCGCGCCGCCGGAGCCGGTAGATTCAATAACAACCGGTCGGTGAAAAAGTCCCCTCGGATGGGATGGCAGGTGATTTCGACGGCAATTTTTTCTAATCCTGCGTCCTGCCACTTGCGCACGGGCAGTTCGCCTTGGCGCGCATTGCGTGGCTGGTTGATGAGTTGCTGTGCCAGAAGCACCCGCCCGGTAGCCGGGTCGGTGACGACGATGGAAAGGCGGGCCTTGTTGGGATACTTGCGCAACGGCAGGGCCACTGCGTCGCGGTTGGGCACGGTGCCGGGCAAGGGCATGGTGGCGGCCGTGCCGTAGGCGTACCACCATTGGCGCAGGCGGGCAGCCGCGGGGCCAGTTTCGGCGCGGGTGGTCACTACTTGGTAGTCGTAGATGCCGGGTCCGGGGAGGGTATCGGCCACGGCGTAGCTGGTCTCAGGCCGGCCGTAGGTGTCGCGGCGCACGGGTACGTAGCGCACTTCGGTGCTGCGATATTGGTGAATTTCGCGGCGCATAACCCGGCAGCCGGGCGTGCTGGCCAGCGAATCGGGAATAATCCAGCTTAGCTCGACCACGGGGCTGGCCGTGGGCAGTAGCCGCGTAGGATTAGGTGGGAAATAGCTGACAGGCATGCCCGTAGCTGTTTGGCTGACTTGCAGCGTGAACTGGCAAAAGTCCTTCAGGTAGCCGTCCACATCCAGCAAATACGGCTGGCCCGCACGGAGTGAATCCAGCGTCACAAACACGTCGTCCTGGGTGCCAAGCGAGGTGCAGCTGAGCACACGATAAGTGGCTGGCTGGCAGGGCTGCCCGGTGAGAACCACCAGCTGTACACCACGCACGTCACGGCATTTCTGGCCGCCGATGTTGATAAAGTAGCGGCCCGGCGCCTCGGGCGTAAACTCGAACCACTGGTCGTTGTGGTATTCAATGCACTTACCAGTCAGGCGCTCATCTACGCAGCTGCGCTGCACAGTGCAGCCAGTTGTGCTGGAAGTAATGGTTTCTTCCAAACGAAGCACGCGGCGGTTATCAATGTTGTCGTTGGGCACCTGGGCCGCAACCGAAGAAACAGAGGCTGCAAAAAGCAATAGCAGCCGCAGCAGCCGGGGCCGGAGAGCGGAAAAAAGAACGTCATGCTGAACGCAGTGAAGCATTCCTACTGCACCACTAATCTTCTCAATTGGATTAGGTGCGCGGTAGAAATGCTTCACTGTGTTCAGCATGACCGCCAAGGGATTCCTCAATACACTGTCTTTACTTAACCGAAGCCGTTGCGCCTTTCAAATCCTTCTTGACGTATTTGCTGGGACACTTCAGCAGGATGTTGTCGGCCATGAATACGTTGCCCTTCATACACCCGGTAATAACCACTTGCTCGGACGTTTCGAAGTCCTGCGGCTGCGGCTGGTTATACACCACGCGTTGTGCAACGTGCGTACTATCCACCAGTGTGAAGGCGAAGTAGTTGGGATCCGTCATCGGGTCGTACTGCAGGTCGATAGGGCGCTTCTGGCTGTCGCGCAGTAGTTTGCCCACTACGTGCACTTTGGTGTTGTTGCCCTCGGCGGCGCGTTGCCGGGCCTCGCTGAAGCCTACGTACACGCTGGCATCGGCGGTGGTGCTGAGAATGATGGCGGAGGCTACCGCAATAATGGCCAGAATAAAAAGGTGCGACTTCTTCATAGGACCGCAGAATTGATTGATTTCAACAGATTGAAACGGAGTATTGGGTTCCGGTTTCTTTCCAGGATTACAGGCTGCCAACAGTCGCTGGTGCGCCGAGGTGCCCGGCTAGTTTTTTATTTCCTTTTCGAGGCGGCTCACCTTGCGGTCGAGGTTAATAAGGTAGCCCAGCAGGCCGACCACAATGATGGCTACCACGGCTACCACCACGTAGATTTTACCGCTGGCGCGCAGGTCGTCGGCCATGGCAGGTGCCACCTCGGGGGCCTGCGCGAAAGCCAATGAAGCTAGCATCAGCAGTGGCAAAATCAGCCCGAAGAATCGGCCCAGCGGGCGTGTGAAAAGCTTATTGTTCATCATGTTTCAGTTTCAGGAAAACGTAGCGGCTGCTGACCTGCGCCACCCAGAAGGCAAATAGAATCCAGCCAATAACGGCTGGGTAAAACACCTTGCGCATAGTGTTGTCGAGGTCATATTGGTTGAAGCCGGGGTTGCCGGTCTGACCGGGGTGCAGCGAGGGCCCACTAAGGCGGGGCAGCACAAACAGCAGTGGAATAGCTGCCGCAAAAGCAAAAATGTTGTAAATGGCCGAGACCCGAGCCCGTTGCTGCTCATCCTGAAACGAGCCGCGTAACACCAGGTAAGCCCCGTAGATAAGCATGGCCACGGCCGCCCCGTTCAGGCGCGGGTCGGGTGTCCACCACGCGCCCCAGGTGAAGCGGGCCCACAGGCTACCCGTAGCTAGGCCCAACAGTCCCAGCACAATGCCGGTTTTGGCCGACTCGTGAGCCAGTACGTCGAGCCGGGATGACGGCTCGCGCAGGTACCGAATGGAATACCACACCGACACCAGCAGTACCATAATCATGGCAAACCACATCGGTACGTGGAAAAATAGATTGCGAATGCTCTCGTTCACGATGGGCAGCGCCGGCACCGGGGATAAAAAGCCTGCCACCGTAGCGCCCACAATCAGCAGCACAGCCAGGCCTTTCCAGATTGCGCCACCGCCGCGCTGCTCTACCAGGCGCTGCCCGCCCCACACGCCCGCCACCGTCATGGCCACGCCCGATACACTACCGATAATTGCCGCTGTCGTCATAAGTATTCGATTAGAATTCGATTAGCCGCGCCACAAAAAAGGAAACAACACATAAGAAGTGGCGCCTACTATCATGTTCAGCGCCAGCAAGGTGAGCAGCGACTGCTGGCTAACGCCGCGGTCCAGCCCATCCAGCGCATTCTTGCTCACCTTGATGAGCAGCAGCAGCATGGGCACCATCAGCGGGAAGCCGAGGATGGCCATGAGCGTAGCGCCGTTGCCGCCTGCCTTAGCTGCAATACCCGACACCAGTGTGAGCGTAGTAGCAAAGCCGATGGCACCCAGCAGCAGGTTGGCCACAAACAGCGCCAAGTCCTGAATGGGGTTGCCTAGGAAGACGGTGTAGAGGAATAGGCCGAGCAGCGCCACGGCCGTCAGCAGCAGGGCGTTATAAATGATTTTGGCCAAAACAACAGCTTGGGGCCGCACCAGCGTATAGTAGTACAGGCGCTGGCCGGGGCTTTCCTGCATGAAGCCCTTGGCTACGGCGTTGATGGCCGCGAAAAGCAAAATGACCCAGAGCAGCGCGTTCCAGGCCGGCGGCGGGGGCGTGCCCCCGCGCAGGCTGAAGCTCAGAAAGCACACAAACACTGTGCTGCCCACGTAGAGCAGCAGCCCGCCCAGCGCCGCCCGCTGCCGCCATTCCAAGCGGAAGTCTTTGGCTAGCAGGGTGGAAATTTCGCGAAGCAGGGGCACAGTCGGAAGTTCGGTTTGGGGCCGCAAAGATACGTCCGACCTACCCCGAATTATTCCCCTACGACCACTTTTGCGGTAGCCGTCCGGTCTTGCTGCCTTACGGTCAGCACGTAAAGACCTTGAGTCAACCGGTCTGCTGGAAGCGTGAGTTGTCCGTTGGCAGGCGTGGCCTCCGCCGCATAAACCACCTGGCCCAGCGCATTGCGGAGTGACAACCTGACCGGCGCATTGTTGGGCAGGCGCAGGGTCAGTGCATCGCGCACGGGGTTCGGATAGGTGGCCAGTTCCAGTACTGAGGCAGGGCGGGCGGCCAGCACGGTGGTAGGCCGCATAGGCATGAAGTTGAGCAGGCCCAGCGCGGGCTGGTCGACCTGATGCACGATGTGGCTTTCGGCTACGGCGGCCGAGTTGGTGCCCCAGTCATTGTTCTGGGCCAACATGTTGTCGGGCATGTTCAAGTAGAAGTCGTACACCTGACCACCGTTGCCGTTGCTATAAAGCTGGTTGAGGCCTATATTCAGGCTGTCGGTGCTGCTGGCGTCGCCGAAGCTCATGGTAGGGCCGGGCGTGGTGCTAGTAGTGGAGGTGCGCAGCACGGTTACGCCCCAAAGGTTGCCGCGCAGCACATTGCGGCTGGCCACGCCGGTGAGCGTCGCGCCGCCTTGCAGGTTGATGCCGCTGCCCCCCGTGTTAGCATTGGGGTTGATGTTGTTATTCTCAATAATATTGCGCGTAATAACTGCACTAATACCCGAGCCCAGCAGCGCAATGCCGTAGCGGTTGTTGGCAATGCGGTTCTGACGGATGCGCACCTGCGTGGTACCAACTGCACCCACCAGGTTGGAAACCGAAATGCCTCCGGCCATATTGTAGCTACCCCCGATAACGCGGCACTCTTCAATTACGATGGGTGTGGCCCCGCCAATGCCCAGGTTAATCTGTGGATAATTAGCGTTTTCGGTGTCGTTGTTGCGGAAAACACAGTTCTGAATAGTGGGTGAAGTATTCCGATTAGATGGACTTAGAACCCCAGAGCGAGCATTGCTATAGATATGGCAGTTAAGGATACGTGGCGCTCCGCCCGACGGGCTGATGGCCCCACTGTTGGTGTTGACAGTGCCGATACGTGACACCTGATAGCGTACTACGCAGCTGTCCAGCAGCAGGTCGCAGTCGACAGTTTTGATACCGCCGCCGTATTCCACAATGGTTTTGCGGAGCCGCGAGCCTTGGCTAGTAGCCGAAAACCAAAAGCTATGAAACGGCGCCGTAGCCACCTGCGCCGTGATTTTGACGGAGTCACTCGGGTTGACCAGCAGTACACCATCGACGTTCACTTGGGCCAGCGACGCTAAGCGCAGGGTGGCGTTGGTGGTAATAGTCAGCGTATCGGTAGGGCTGAGGCGCAGGTTACCATTTACGGCATAGATGCCGGGGCTGGAAAGCACCACATTGGAGCCAGGCGCGGCTGCCAACTGAGCCAAGGTCCAGCGCACGCCGGTGCCGGGCGTTTGAAATTGGGCATGGGCATTGGTACCAGCAAGTGTGAGTATTAGGCCAGAAAGTAGCAGCTTTTTCATAGCGGAAAGGACTAAGGTTAGAACACAAAGAACGCAAAACCACTGATATCAGCCTTGGCACCCAACGAAAAAGGCCCCTGGCAATTAAGCCAGGAGCCTTTTCAAGATTCGTTAAATTAACTGCTAAAAGTCGTAGCCCAGCGTGAAGTAGAATTTCGGGCCGCTGGTTATGTAGTCCTGCTGGCCCCAGGCTACGTCCATCTTGCCATAAAACCCTAGCAGCGTGGTGCGAATGCCCGCGCCGTAGCCAATCAGGAAGGGGTTACGGAAGTTAATGACCGTGGCGGAGAAGTAGCTGCCGTTGCCGGGCTTTATCTCCGTGTTGGCAGAGTTGTCGGTGCTGAACGGATTGGTGCCTGAGTAGGCCGTGCCGATATCGGTGAAGCCGGTAAGCTGCAAGTTGCGGAAGAAGCCCGAATAGATGGGACGGTGCGCGAAATACTGTACAATAGGAATGCGCAGCTCACTGTTGAACAGCACGTAGCGAGGGCCAGTGCGGGCGCTGTAATCGAATCCGCGCAGGTTGGTAACGAAATCCTGGTAAAAGGTCTGGTCGGGAGCAAATGGGGTGGAGCGGCCACCATCCTGATACCCGGCGTTTAGCCAGTTGTCCATGCCGCCCAGGCGGAATATCTGTTCCCGCGCCCCAAAAAACTGGCCGTAGCTGGCCCGGTTCGCCCACACAATAGACCGGCTGATTTTCTGGTAGTGCCGGAGGTCAATCACGAACTTACCAAAGCTCAACCCGCCGTCATTCATGTTGGTCATGTTCAGCAAGCTGGCTTTCATGCGGGTCCCGTGCACCATGTTTACACCGGTCGCCACGCTGTTGTCAAACACCAGCTCGCCATTGTAGCCAATGTAATTGGTGCTTAAGTCCTGCTCCGTCGATACATTGCCGAGCTGGGTGCGCGAAATAGTGACGAAGCGCGGGCCGCCCCGCACACTTAGGTTGTGCGTGAGTGGGTAGGCAATGGTAGTCGCTACCTCGTGCCGGCCGTAGCGGAAGCGACCGGCTTCCAAATCGAAGAAGTAGGCCTGTTTCTGATAAGACACGCCCCAGTCGTAGCGGTGCGTCAGGTTAGTATAGGAAGCCCGCATGTTGCTGGTACGCAAGTCGAACAAGCCAAACAGACTAGCATCAATGCGCTGATTTTCCAATACATCCGTCAGCGCTGCCCTGAATTGCAGGCCCAGGCCCAGCAGCGGGTCCACGTACAGGGCCGTCGATACGTTGTCGGCCATGAAACGGGTGTCGTAGCGGTAGGGGCCGGTGATGGCAGGAGCTTCTGCCTGAGCTTTGGCTGCTGCCGCTGCTGCAGTAGAAGCCGGCGTTGCCGTCGAGCGGCGGCGCTTAACCGCAGACACGGGCTCATCTTCCTCAAACTGGTAGTCGCTGGTATTCACGGCCTCATTGGCTTTGCGCAGGGGGCGACGCGTTGCGGGAGCCGACGTTGTATCGGTACCAGCCGGGGCTGTAGCAGCGGCGGCTACGGGTGCGGCGGGCTTGGGAGTTGCCGGTTTGGCAACAGCCACCGACCGGTCTTCCAGCGTTTGCTGACGAGCGGTTTTGGTGAGGGGTAGCGTGGTGGGCAGCGGGTACTCGGGATACACGTACAGAATATCGCGGGCCTGGGCTGGGGCCACAAACACCAGGGCCGAAGTGGCCGGGTTGTAATCGAAATCCTGCGTATTGGCTAGCCAGTTAGTGAGTAGCGTTTTCTGTTTGGTTTTCAGTGAGTAACGATACACAGCTCGCACGCCGCTCTCTTCGCCAAGAAAGAGAATTTCGTCGTCGGAGATGGCGCGGGGCCGGGTTTCGTTTGAAATGGTGCTGACCAACGTGGTCACCGGTGTCGGTCGGCCATCGAGGTGGTACTCAAACAAATCGTAGTTATTCACCACGTTCTGGAAATACGCCGGCCGGGCCTGCCCTGCCGAATCCAGGTAGCGGTTAGAACTGAATACTAGGCCCTGCCCACCGGGTAGAAACACCGGCTGCACATCATCGAACAAGTCATTGGTGAGCTGCTCTACCTGCCGGCTACCAGCACGAAGTAGGTAAATGTCATTCTGCCCGTTGCGCACCGCGCTAAAAGCCAATGCCTTCCCATCGGGTGAGTAGTTCATGCTCAGAATCTGGTCGTAGGCCGCGAAGAGTGAGGCTGGCCGCGAAAACTGAATGGCTTCCCGCACACGGCGTATCAGGCTGCGGCCTTCGGCATCGCGCAGGTGTAGGGCCATCTCGCCCCGCTTCATCTCGGCCACCGCCACTTGGCCATTGCCGCGCCAAGCCAAAATGGGCAGACGGGTTTCCACTTGCTGGTCCGGGGTTTTGTAGCCGCCCCGGCTCAGAATGCGGCGGTGCTTGCCGGTGCGGTCCACTACTACCACGCGGTAGCGGCCACCCTCGTTCTGGGCGTAGGCTATCTGCTGGCCGTTGGGGCTTACGATGGGCTGCGAGAACACATCCGCGTGGCGGTTGCGGCCACTTTGCCGAAATTTCTTGTCGGGCTCAACCAGCGTGGCCACGGGCTGGCCGTTAATGTCGCGGTAATAAGTGAGCCAGTCCTTCAGAAATACCTTGAAAGGCACGTTCAGCGAAGAACTGATGCCTACTTCCACATCGCGGGTAATGCGCGTGAGGTTCAGAATGTTCTGAATAGTGGTGTAGCCGTAGCGCTCGGCCACATAGTTCCAGATGCTTTGGCCAGCCAGCGTAGAGTTGCGCAGGAAGAACGGGGCTGTGCGGTTGCCAGTAGGGTACTGTTTGCTCATGTCGCGCATATAGCCGTCCATGTCCACGCTCCAGCCCTCGGCCGCATAGGTCGAGGCCCCCTTGATGAACCAGTCGGGCAACTGGAGCAAGTAGCTGCTTTGCAGCACTTCCTTCAGCGAGCCGCCGTACATCATGTCGTTCAGCAGCACTTCGGTAATCTGGGTACTCAGCTCGCGCTTGAACTCCGTTTCCTGACCGCCAAACGCAATCTGGACCTTGCTCATGCGGGCCAACGGGGTCTCGCCGCCGTTTATCTGCTGCTGGGTGGCGGTAAGGCCAATATTGCTCTGCCGCAGGTCACCTATCGAGTTGTAAAACAGTAGCGTGGACTTCGAATACGGATAGTAGCCGATGAGCGCGGTGATGCGTTGGAGCTCCTTTTCGGCGTACTCGGCCGCACGGCGGGCACTGGCCTCGCCGCCTTCGTAGTACATCACGTTGAAATTCTGCGTAGTCAGCTGCTGCCACCGAAACGACTTGTACTGAATGCGCACCCGGCCAAAGGGCTCCTGCGCCGTCTGAGCCCGGGCGGCGGGCGCAGCCAGCAGCGGCAGCAACAACGCCAAGCCCCCCAGCGCACGCTTCGTGAATAAGGAAATCATCATAATGGAAGCAACGAGCAAAAACGAAAATAAATCCGCCGGAACCCTAAAAAAAATATGGCCGGTTTGGTAAACACCAGCTTCGCCCACCAGCCGCGGACGAATACTGACTAAAAGGCGGTTAACGTGGAAAGGTTGCGGTGGTAAGCCTATAAATAGCAAGACCCGCCTCCCCGCTTCGCAAAGACGGTTAGCCGACGCTGGCTAGCCGCAGCTTTTCGTAGCGCCACAAGCTCACGTCGGGCCAGATTTCGGCCGTGCCCTCCAGCCAGTCGGCCAGCAACACGGCTAGTCGCGGGGCCAGCATCACGCCCTTTGAGCCGTAGCCACCGCAAAAGCTTAACGCCGGTACCACTGGGTGCGGGCCGAGCAAAGGCCGCCGGTCGCGCACGGCTGGCCGCACCCCCGCCCGCTGCCCGGTTACCACGAACGGCAGGTCAGTAATCACAGTCAGTCGGGCGGCTAGCTCTTCGCGGCCCACAGCCGTCGGCCCGTCGCTAAACGGAGGCCAGCGGTACGTAGCACCCACCCGAAACTTTGTTCCGCCCACCGGCACCACATAGGCTCCCCGATTGAGAACCTGCGTCGTGCTCAGGCCCGGGCACTCCACGTCCAGCACCTCGCCCTGGTTGGGGGTGAGGGGCAGCCACTTGAAATACGGATTACGCACAGCCGCCGCCCCTTCGCAGCAGATGACGTGGCGTGCCCGCACCTGCCCGGCATAAGTGGCGCCGGTCGGGTCGGTAACCAGCTGCGCCCAGTCAAAAGTTTCGCTGCGCAGCCAGCCCTCACGGGCGCCCTCGGCCGCCAGGGCCGCCAGCATTTCGCGCACTGCTACGTGGCCGCCGTGCTGCAGCCAAGCTCCGCCAAACGGCGCATGCACGCCCGGTAGGCCGGGGTCGGTAGTTGTGAGGCTGGCCACGAAGTCGCCCCACGGCTGTTCGGCGTTGCGGGCCAGCATGGCGTTCTGTTCCTCGAGCGAGCCAAAGAGCTTGAAAATGGGCGTTGCGGTAAAAAAAGACTGGTCGTAGCGCTGTTCCAATTTCCGGTAAAACGTAGCAGCAAAAGGCAGCAATTCGTCTGCTTCCCAGCTGAGGGCGAAGCGCTTGCCGGCCACCGGGTTCATGAGCCCGGCCGCTACATTGGAGGCCGAATTGGGTTGGCCGGGGTCGTACACTAGTACTTGGTGGCCCCGTTGGCGCAACACATATGCCAGTGTGGCGCCCGCAATGCCGTGGCCCACCACCAGAAAATCACAGTCCGTCATGGCCGGCAAGGTAAGCACAGCGCCCCCTATTACGCCAAGCGTCCTTACCTTTCCGCCTTGCTAAAATACCTTGCCTTGTTATGACTGTCGTCGGTTTCACATTCAACACATTCTCCGAAAATACCTACCTGCTGATTGATGACGCCACCCGGCAGTGCGCCATCGTAGACCCCGGCTGCTACTCGCCGGATGAGCAGCAGGTGCTACGGCAGTACATCGAAACTAATGACTTGCGCGTTTCGCTGCTGCTCAACACCCATGCCCACATCGACCACGTGCTTGGCAATCAGTTTGTGCTCGATACCTGGCCCGGCACGCCGTTTCTGCTGCATCGCCTCGATTTGCCCACGCTCCGCTCCGTACCTACCTACGCCGCAAACTATGGCTTTCCGCAATACCACCCCGCCGAGCCTACCGGCGAGCTGGTAGCCGGCCAGCCCGTGCACATTGGCGAGACCGAGCTGGAAGTACGCTTCACGCCCGGCCATGCGCCCGGCCACGTAGTGTTCTACCATGCGCCGACGGCTACCGTTATTGGCGGCGACGTGCTGTTTCAGCGCAGTATCGGCCGCACCGATTTGCCAGGTGGCAACCATGCCACGCTCCTGCACAGCATCGAGCACGAGCTGATGACCTTGCCGGATGCGACCACCGTGTACCCCGGCCACGGCCCCGCCACCACTATAGGGGAGGAGCGGCACAGCAACCCGTTTTTAAATTAAGCTTTTGCAGAAGAGCTCCGCTGAATATGCCAATCAGGTATAAGCTGTGCTATCAGGCAAGTAATCAATCATCTTTGTAGAAGCGCGAGCAAGCTGCTCCGCACTGCATGCCCCGTTACGTTTAATTATTTTGAAAAAACACCTGCCCAACGCGGTTACCTGCATCAACCTCCTGTTTGGTTGCCTAGCGCTGACTGCCATCTTCAACGGCCAGTTGGCATTAGGAGCCTATTTTGTAGGCGCCGCCGCTGTGGCCGACTTTTTCGACGGCCTGCTGGCGCGGGCCCTGCGCGTGTCCTCCGCCATTGGCAAAGACCTGGATTCGTTGGCCGACATGGTGTCGTTCGGTGTGGTGCCGGGCGCTATTCTATTTCAACTTCTCCTTAAGTCGCTGACTGCACCAGAACCTGGATTACACACGCTGGCTGGCTGGGGAAGCTACTTGCCTTATTTAGGCTTTATTGTCAGCGTATTCTCGGCGCTACGGCTGGCCAAGTTCAACAACGATACCCGGCAGACTACTTCCTTCATTGGCTTGCCTACGCCAGCTTGCACGCTGGTGGTAGCCTCGTTGCCCCTCATCTTGTTGAGCGACCAGTTTGGCATCACTTCCATCATCTTAAATCCTTTGGTGCTGCTGGGCCTCACGGTGCTGCTCTCAGGCTTGCTGGTGGCCGAATTGCCGCTGTTTGCGCTCAAGTTTAAGAACCTGCGCTGGGCCGATAACCGGCGCCGTTTTCTCTTTGTGCTACTGGCGGCAGGATTATTGCTAGCACTGCATGCTACCGCCGTACCGCTCGTGGTACTCATCTACGTGTTGATGTCGGTGCCAAAAACCGCGGCGCGATAAAATAGATTTGGGGTGGCAGCTACAATAAATAGATTATTTGGTTGTTAAGAAGCTACTGCCGGGTGAACCTGCCGCCCGGCGGCGCTGTTGCCGGGCCACACAGGTGGCGAGACAATGCTGGCGGCGGGTGATAAGACACAATTTGCGTATGCGTCCTTTTTTTCTCTTTGTTGCGTTCGCGGGCTTATTATTGGGGGCAGCTCGGCCGGTACAAGCCCAGCCCGACGGGCCCACCATCCACCGCGACCTTAAGTGGGGCAGTTATGGCGAGGTGGTCTATCCCAACGGCCGCAAGCAAAAAGTGCCCGTCACTGCTGATGCTAGCACTCTTTTCAACGACCAGGTAGGTTGGATATCTCAGCGCTTATCGGGCGCTGCGGCCCAAGGACAGTTCACCAGCCTAAAATATGAGGTCTTTCCAGCGGCCGATGCCCGGCTGTACGATGCCAGCAAGCTGCCCGCCGACCCCGAGCCTCAACTGATAACCGGTATTGAGGCCAAGCGACCGGTGACGTTTTTGCGCCTACGCCCCGTGCGCCGCAACCCCCAGACCGGCCAGCCCGAACGGCTGATGTCCTTTGACTACAGCTACGAGCCCAGTTCTGGCACTGCCGCGCGTGGCACAGCTTCCACCCGTTTCTATGCTTCCCAATCGGTACTGAACCAAGGCAGCTGGTATAAGATGGGTGTGGCCGAAAGCGGTATCTACAAACTCGACAAGACAACTTTAAGCAGCATGGGCGTCAGCCTGCAAGGCTTGAACCCCAATAACCTGCACGTCTTCGGCAACTCAATGGGGATTCTGCCCCAGCCCAATGCTACCAAGCGCCCCGATGATTTGGTGGAAAACAATATCATGTTTGTAGGGAATGCAGATAGCAATTTCGACGACAACGAATACTTTCTTTTTTACTCGCCTGGTGCGCATACCTGGGAAGCGCTAGGTGGCGTATTCCGTCACCGCAACAATATCTACACTGATACCACCTATTACTTTGTGAAGGTGGATGCCGCCGCCGGCCGACGGGTAACCACGACCGCGCCGCTGACTGCCAACAGCGCTACGGCCAATGTCAGCACGTTTACCTACCGTGACTTCCACGAGTACGACTTGGTAAACCTGCTAACCTCGGGCCGCAACTGGGCTGGTGAAGGGTTCCGCAACAATGGGCAATTGGAAATAGGCTTCGGTACTATTCCTGATTTGGTGTCAGGGAGCCAGGTAAAGGTGGTGGCCTCGGTACTGGCCAGTGCCAGTACAAGCAGCAGTTATCAATTTACACTAAACGGTGCCCCTTTGGGTAGCATCGTATTCCAAAATGGTCTAATCGCACAAGCGTATTATCCCATTGCTAAGACTGAAACGAGCACATTATCTGCCACTTTGGGCTCAGGTACCGACTTGCGGGTAGGCATGACGCTGAACAGCGGTGACCCTGGGGCGACAGGCTATCTTGACTATCTAGAGGTCAACGCCGAGCGTCAGCTCCGACTGGCTGCTTCCCAACTGGAATTCCGCTCGCTGGCTAATATCGCGCCGGGAGCCCGCAAGCAGTTTACATTCACTGGTCTGCCGGTCGGTGCTGTGGTGTGGGACGTAACCGACCCGCGTCGCCCGATGGGCCGCTCAATTGTCAATAGCAGCTTTATCGATACTTCCGACACATTGCGGGAGTATGTGGCCTTTCAGCCTACCGGCTCATTCAAGACGCCACGCGCCTTCACGAAAACGGCGCTGCCTAATCAGAACCTCCACAGTTTAAATAGCAGTTCCAGCGCGTTGCTCGACCTGATTATTGTGACCTATCCGGCATTCAAGGCGCAGGCACAGCGGCTAGCTGACTACCGCACCCGTCACGACAATTTGCGTACGAAAGTGGTGACTACAACGGAGGTATACAATGAATACGGTTCGGGTGGACAGGATGTAACGGCTATCCGCGACTTTATGAAACAGCTGTACGACCGCGACAATCGGACACCTTCTCACCGAAATCTATCGCTGCTGCTGTTCGGAGATGCCTCATTCGATTATAAATCTGACCCTTATAATGACGCATCAGCTGAGCCGACATGGTGGCGCAACCGGGTGCCGTTCAAAAGCGACGCCAACTTTGATGCGGCTAACCAGAACTATGTGCCCACGTATGAGTCGCGCGAGTCGCTGGCAGCTTTCTATCAGGGAGCTTCTTACTCATCAGATGATTACTATGCTCTACTCGACGATACGGAGGGTGAGTGGGTGGAAGGTGGCCTCAATGAGTTGATGGATATTGCAGTGGGGCGTCTGCCAGTGCGTACTCCTAAGGGCAGTCCTGGCGATGCTACTCAGGCTCAGCAGATTGTAGATAAGATTATCAGTTACGATGCGACAACATCATTTGGCAAATGGCGCAATCGTATCACTCTTATGGCTGACGATGGCGATGCCAATTTGTTCATTAATAATAGCCCCACAGCACTGGGTTCTGATGCGTTAGCAACTATTATTGGAAACGATGCGCCAGTGTACAATCTTCATAAAGTGTACTTGGACCTCTACCCCCAGATTTCGGTAGCGGCAGGGCAGCGCTCACCCGATGCCAACCGGGCAATCGACCAATCCATCGAGCAAGGCTCACTTATTGTGAATTACCTCGGGCACGGTGGTCCCAAAGGATTGGCTGATGAGCAAATTGTGACCAATGCCTCGGTAATGGCACTACGCAACCCCAATAATCTAACGTTTCTCACGACCGGCACCTGCGATTTCAGTACATACGATAATCCTGACTTTGTATCGGCTGGCGAGCAGGTGCTCACTGATAATACAACGGGTGGTGCAGTGGGTCTTTTCACTACAACCCGCGTGGTAGAAGCCACCAGCAATGCAGGGTTGGTTAAAGCCTATTTCAATCGGGTGTTGCATCCAATTAACGGCATTATGCCTTCTATCGGATACGTGGTAATGCTGAGTAAGAATGATTACTTAGCTGGCGGCATCAACAATCGAAACTATTCCCTGCTAGCTGACCCCAGCATGACGCTAGCTTACTCGAAGCAAACGGTGATACTGGATAGCATCCGGCAGCGCAACCCTGCTAATACTGGTTGGGATACGACCAGCACTTTCAAGGCACTGGCTCGCATTCGCCTGCATGGCCGCGTGCTGAATGGTGGGGCTTTGAACACCAGCTTTACCGGCCGGGCTCAGGTCACGATTTATGACAAGCCCACTACAGTTCGTACACTTGGCAATGAACCCGTAGATGCTGTGCAGGATGTAACTATTCAGGAAAGCGTGATATACGGCGGGCAGGCTAACGTTGTGAATGGGGAGTTCTTCCTGACTTTTGTAGTGCCCAAAGACATCAACTACAAGCGGGGGATGGGCAAAATCAGTCTCTATGCTTCCGATGCTAGTCACGTCGTTGATGCGAATGGCTACCAGCTGAAAGCGGTGGGCGGAGCAATGGGCGGGGCGCTTGCTGATAGCCTTCCACCGCGCATCAACCTATTCATGGATAACCGGTCGTTCGTGTTCGGCGGTCTCACGGCCCAGAACTCAACCCTGCTGGCCGACCTCAGCGACGAAAGCGGTATCAATACGACGGGTGCAGGCATTGGTCACGACATCACGGCGACTCTCGATAACGACCCCAATAAGGTGTTGGTGCTTAACGAGAGCTATGTGTCGAACGTGGGCGACTTCACGTCAGGCAGCGTTAATAACTTATTTAAAGACTTGGCCCTCGGTCCGCACATGCTGCGTCTGAAAGCCTGGGACACCTACAACAATTCGGCTGAGAAGGAAATTGAGTTCATGGTGGCCCACGATGAAAAGCTGGCTCTCGACCATGTGCTGAACTACCCCAATCCATTTGCCAACTCTACTACGTTTCTCTTCGACCACAACCAGGCCGACGGTGTACCCGATAACCTCGACGTGCAGGTTCAGATTTTCACTGTAGCCGGCCACTTGGTGCGTACCCTCAACGCCACTGTTTCCACTACCGACTCGCACCAGAAGAGCATCACCTGGAATGGCCGCGACGAATACGACGACCAACTGGCTCGCGGCGTATACGTGTACCGCTTGAGCGTGCGCTCGCAGCGCAACAATACGGTGGCATCGAAATACGAAAAACTCGTCATCCTTAATTAATCCGCGTTTATTTGCGCCTCGGCCGCGCATGGCCGTTTTTTTCTCCCTTATGCAGCTTTCCAATTCCCGTTCGCGCCTGGCGCTGACTGCCGGCCTGCTGGCCACGGCCGCTACGGCCCAGGCCCAGCTTGTGCAACACACCATCACTACGGCGGTGCCTATTCTGACGCTTAGTCCTGATGCGCGGGCGTCGGCGCTGGGAGAAGCCGGAGTAGCTACATCACCTGATGCCAATTCTGCCTATTTCAATCCGGGTAAGCTTGGGTTTGTGCCGTATAAGTATTCGGTAGCTGCCTCATACTCGCCTTGGTTACGCAACATCACCGACGACATGAGCCTGTCGTACCTCTCGGGCTATGGCAAGGTGGGCCAGCGCTCAGCCTTTGGTGCTTCGCTGATGTACTTCGACCTGGGTACCATCGATTATCGCAATGGCAATAACCTGCCCCAAGGCTCCTTCAACCCCAAGGAGTACGCTATAACAGTTTCTTATGGTCTGCAGTTAACTGACAACTTCGGGGTCGGTGTCTCAGCACGCTATATCCGCTCCAACCTGGTGGGCACTGTGAACGGCAATGACGCCAAGCCGGGCAATGCTGCTGCTGTTGATTTAGGGGCTTACTATTCTAAGGATTTAACCATTGGAACCGGGCTGTACAATCTGGCCCTGGGAGGCTCGATTAGCAATATCGGCAACAAGATTACCTACAACGAAGTTGAGAGCCCGAGCTTCCTACCTACTACCCTGAAGCTGGGTACGGCTATCACGCGTGAGATTGACCAGTACAACAAAATCTCGCTGGTGTTTGACGCTACCAAGCTGCTGGTGCCCTCGCCCTACTATGAGGACCCCTACAACCCTGCCGACCCCATTCAGAAAGCGCGGGTAGACGCCACAAATGACAGTCGCAACAGACAGGGCATCGTGAGTGGCATATTTAACTCGTTTAGCGACGCGCCCGGCGGTTTTAAAGAGGAGTTGCGTGAGATTAATCTCTCTACCGGTCTGGAATACAACTACAACGACCTGCTATATGCCCGGGGCGGCTATTTCTACGAGGCAGCCGATAAAGGCGGACGTCAGTACGTGAGCCTGGGCCTGGGCGTGCGCTACCAGGTGTTTGGCATCGATGGTACTTACCTGGTGCCTACCGGCGACAACTCGCAGGCCAACCCACTGGCCCAAACCATTCGGGTGTCACTGCACTTCAATTTTAACAAATTGTCGGAGGCCTTTGATGATAACGGTGCCGGCGGCACCAGCGGCGAAACTCCCTCAAACTAACGCCTCCTTTTTTAGTTGCACCACAGCTCCCCTTCTCGGTTGAGGAGGGGAGCTTGCTATTACCGCTTATGCTTACTGCTTCTTCCATGCTCGACCGTACCATTGCCCCACCCGTGCAGCCGCTGGCCCGAGTGGAACTGCCCGCTGCCGATGTGCAGGTGCTGCCCGGCGGCGCCCGCCTCCATACACTGGCCAACGATGCCCAGCCCGTAGTGCGCCTGCAAGTGGTGTTCCGGGCCGGCAAAATAGCCGAGTCCCAGCCAGGGCTGGCTTCCCTCACGGCTCGCATGCTGCTGGAAGGCACTACCACCCGCACTGCCCGCCAGATTGCCGACGAAGTAGCTTTCTACGGTGCTTCGCTGGAATGCGACGCTGGCTTCGACCGCTCCACGCTTACGCTGTATTGCCTTACCCGCCACTTGCCCACGCTGCTGCCGCTGGTGCTTGATGTACTAACTAATCCTGCCTTCCCGGCGGCCGAGTTGGAGCAGCTAAAAACCCGTACCATTCAAAACGTACGCGTAGAGCGCAAAAAGACCAGCTATTTAGCCTCCGAGCGCTTCAATGAGCTAACCTTCGGGGTCGATACGTCCTACGGCCGAGCCTTCGATAGCGCCGCCTACCAAGCCCTGACGGTTGAAGAAGCGCAGGCTTTCCACCAGACTGCCTACGCATTCAGCAACGCTGAGATTTTCCTCTGCGGAGATGTTGCTGCTGAGCAGGAACTGGTAGCAGCAGCTTTTAGAAATGACACAATGACCGCGCCTGCACTCAATACTGTTGTGCCAGTAGCTGAAGCCGCGCCAACCGCCACCCCCGACCGTGTGGCCGTGGCCGGCAGCTTGCAGGCTTCTATTCGGATGGGGCGGCGCTGGCCCAGCCCTAAGCACCCCGATACTCACCGCCTCAAGCTGCTGGTGAGCGTGTTGGGTGGTTATTTTGGCTCGCGGCTAATGCGTAATATCCGGGAAGACAAGGGCCTGACGTATGGCATTTACGCCAGCGTAGCTCCGCGTGAGTTCGGTACCTCGCTTGTTATCGGCACCGATGTGAAGGGCGAAAGCGCCGGCTTCGCGGTGAGCGAGATTGAAGGAGAGCTTCGCCAACTGCAGGAAGAACTGATTCCAGCTGAAGAGCTGGAAACGGTGAAGAACTACATCCTGGGCAAATTTGCTAATGAGCTATCCACTGTTTTTGAGCAGTGCGATAAATATAAAAACATCATTTTTCTGGACCTGCCAGCTGATTATTACACCCAATTTGTGCAGCAAACTGAATCGGTCAGTGCTGAGACATTACGTGAGTTGGCGCGGGAATACCTCACGCCGGCCGATATGCAAATTGTCATTGCCGGGCCAGCAGGGGAGTAGTATTACAGCTTGTTTGAATTGAGGCTGCCATGCTGAGCAGCGCGAAGGACCTCGTCACGTTGAAACAAATCGTTCCAACGTGACGAGGTCCTTCGCGCTGCTCAGCATGGCAGTTGCTTTATCGTTAGCCGCCTACCGGGGCCTGAATAGCCGGCGGTGTAGCATTATACTCAGCCGTGGCAGTGCGATGCTCGGCCGTTTTCTTACCCTTGTCGTCCTTCATGTCCTTGCGGCTGAAAGGCCGGATGATGAGCCGCAAGGCTTGGTCGGTGCTGAAGTAACTGAAGGCCCAGTCCACAAATGCTACCACTTTGTTGCGGAAGCCTACCAGCGTCATCAGGTGCACAAACAGCCACGTCAACCATCCAAAAAAGCCGTTGAAGTGGACGTTCTTTGGTAGGTCCACTACAGCTTTGTTGCGGCTCACAATGGCCATTGAGCCCTTGTTGTTATACACGAAGTCGCGGGGAGTTTCGCCACGCAGCAGTCGTTGGAGGTTGTTGGCGAGATGGTCAGCGTGCTGTTGAGCCACCGGCGCCAGCATGGGCAGCCCCTTGGGCATGTCGTCGGTTACCATGTTGGCCACGTCGCCGATGGCGAAAATGTTAGACTGGCCCTGCACCAAGTTCCAGCTATTCACCGTGATGCGCTTGTTGCGGGTGACGGCTTCGGCGGGTAGGCCGGGCACTTCGGCACCGTTCACGCCGGCAGCCCACACCAGGTTTTCAGTTGGAATAAACTCGGTATCGGAGAAATAAGCTTTGCCGTCCTCGTAGCGCTTGATGGACGTATTGAGTTTCACCATTACCCCCAACTCATCCATATAGCGTTTGGCATCGGCTTGTGAAGCCGGCGACATTGGCCCAAGTAGGGCCGGACCGGCTTCAACCAGAAAAATCTGCATGGCTTGCAGGTCGAGTTCCGGGTAGTCTTTGGGCAGCACGTGCTTGCGCATTTCGGCCAGTGAGCCGCTGATTTCTACCCCGGTGGGGCCTCCACCTACTACCACTATATTCAGCAAGGCCTGCTTTTCAACCGGGTCGCTGGTAAGCAGGGCTTTTTCGAAATTCTGGAAAATGAAGCTGCGCAGATTCAGGGCATTGGGAATGCTCTTGATTTGCATCGCATTACGCTCGATGCTTTCCAAACCGAAGAAGTTGGTGAGCGAGCCGGTGGCCAGTACCAGGTAATCGTATTTGATATCGCCTACACTGGTTGTCAGCATATTGGTGGCAGGGTCTACGCGCTGCACGTCGGCCATGCGGTAGAAAAAGTTGGTCTGGCCCGCGAAAATCTTCCGAATCGGGTACGCAATGCTGTCTGCCTCCAGGGCTCCGGTGGCTACCTGGTAGAGCAGCGGCTGGAAGTTATGATAATTGTTGCGGTCGACGACGACCACTTGCACAGGTGCATGGCGCAGGGCTTTTGCCAAACGCAGGCCACCAAAACCACAGCCGACAATGACAACACGGGGCTTATCCGAAACGGGAAGGTTGGTATCCATAGGGACCACAGATTGAGTTGATTTCAACTGATTAAACAGATTTCTGTGGTTTCGGGTTGGCTATTTGCTCGAATTACTTGTGTTTGTGGTTGAGCTAATTAGGCCGATTTATCAGTCGCTTCGGCACCAGGCTGGCAGCACCGAGGCGGGCATAAAAAAGGTCGGCTCTTCGCGGGCCGACCTTTTCCTGGTAGCTGGCTAAGCCGCTAAGCCTGTGCTTAGTAATCGTCGTCGCTGGCCTTCTTTTTGAACTCGCCTTTCTTCACCTGCTGAATCAGCTGCAGCCAGCTGAAGGGGTTGAGCAGGGGGTTGTTGGAGTATTGGTTGGGGGCAATGCCCATCTTGCGGTCGTAGTCGTACTGCTGGGTACTCATGGTTTGCCGGAAGTTGGCCACGGCGCCCATCGGCTGCGTCCGGAAAATCTTGTTCATGAGTTCCTGGTTCAGGTTGTCGGCTGCCGCGCTGCCGCGCTCGGTGGGCAGGCGCAGGGCCAGGAAGGCTTTTTTGAAGTCGCGCTCAGTAGTGTAGGGGAACACGCGTACTTCAGGTAGTACCGTGGCATCTTCCTTCAACTGGATGATGACGGAGTAGCTCAGGCGCTGGAAATCCTTGGGGATGACGATGGTTTGGTTGGCGTAGCCCAGCGAGCGAATCACGATGCTGTCGCCGGCCAGCACGGCCATTGAGAAGTAGCCGTAGGCGTTAGAGGTGGTGCCGCGGCCGGCCTTGGGCACGTAGATGGTGGCGCCCGGCACGCCCAGCAGGCTGTCGCCGGTGGCGACAATGCCCGTGAACTGGACAATTTTGCGCTTGCCCTGGGCGTGTGCGGCCGGTGACGCCAGCAACAGCCCGCCTAGCATAGCCAGCGCGAAAAACAGAGGAAAGCAACGAAGGCGCAAAGAATCAGGCATGTTCAAGGGGCAGGAAGACAAATATACGGCGCCGGGTTCGGGGCCGATGGTAACTTTGGACGGAAAGTAGGACGGGCAAACTTCCATTCCCAGACAGCAGATGCGCTTGAAACATTTCACGGTTGCTTTTGGGCAGCAACTTTTTAAATCATTGGGTGATGAAAGCCGGGTTCGCATCCTGCATTTGCTGCTGCGCAATCGGGAAATGGTGGTAGCTGACCTGGAGCAAGTGCTGGACTTTACCCAGACCAAAACCAGCCGGCAATTATCGTACTTGAAGAATGCAGGTTTGGTGAACGTGCGCCGGCTCGACAACTGGATGTACTACTCGCTTAAGGAAGAGACGGCCGAATTGCTCCAGCAGTTGCTGGGCTTTATGGAGAAAGACCCACAGCTGCTGCACGACCAGCAGATTTACCAAACCCTGTGGTCGAACCGCGAGCTGGCCGCGTATAAGCTGCAAAACCGCCACTGGCACGGACCAGTGTAGGGGTTTGTTAGGTTAATAAATAATGTCGACTATGCTTAGCATGACGTTCAGTTTCATATTCCGCATCACATGAGTGAAGTTCGCCGCCTGTTTGTGTGCACCAACCAGAAATCTGGGGTAGGCGAGGACGTGGCCAAAGCCCTGAAAAAAGAGTTGAAGATTCAGGGGTTGAAAAAGCTGCTCACTGGAGGCGAGAAGCAGCGCGTACGGGTGCAAACCTGCAACTGCCTTGACTTGTGTAAGCAGTGTAAGAAAGGGGCTGGCGCGGCGCTCATTGTATATCCGGAGGGCACCGCTTATGGCAACGTGCGGCCTGGCGATGCTACTGAAATAGTAGCCGAGCACCTTGGACGTGGCCACGTAATAAAGCGCCTGCGCATCGACCATTAAGTCAGTGCACGCAAGCATTCACAACCTGAGAAACACCATTTGCCTGCCGTTGGCTGTCCGTATTCCAACCGTAAAGCGATGCAATCCGTTGATAGGATAATTCATCTGCTTTTCACCCCACCGCTCCATGCGCTTTTCTCTTGCAGCCCTGCTTCTGACCGGGCTGGCCTTCACTGCCGCCGCTACGCCGGTTGCCCCTCCCGATTCCGCTTCCACTACTCCCGGCGCTGGCCTTGCGCCATTGTCGACCCGAATGCCAGCCCGTGGGCCGCAGTCCTTCGGTCAGATTGGTAAGAACAAAACGCTGACGCTACTGCCCATCCCGGTGCTGTTTTACCAGGCCGAAACTGGGCTGGGCTATGGCTTAGGCGGCTTGTTGAGCGGCCGTTTTTCGGCTGATACCCTCACCCGACCGTCCAACGCCCGCGTCCAGTACTGGACTACCACCGAAGGACAGTCGCTTATTCAGCTAGTGCACACGGTGTACACGCCGGGCGAAAAGTTCTACCTCAACGGTGAAATCAGCGCCTACGACATTCTGCTGTACTACTATGGCAAGGGCGCAAAATCTGCCAGCGCCAACGAGTCAGAAACAGAGTACAAGCTGTTCATTATTAACCAGCGGCTGCAGAAGCAGATTGCGCCAAAGCTGTTTTTTGGCGCCCAATACCGCTACACCAAAATCACGGGTGTGAGCAGCCCCGCTACCAATACCGACAACAACGCCACCAGCGTGTTCTATACCGACCCGCGCATGACGGAGCGCGAGCGGCAGAATACCCAGATTTCCGGCCTCGGCCCAGTTATCACGTATGATACCCGCGACGTGCCGCTGGCGGCTTTCCACGGCAACCTGCTAGACTTTGGAGCCACTTTCAATGGTACGGGCCTGGGCTCCGACTACCGCTTTGTGCGCTACCAACTCGATGCCCGTCACTTCCAACCCATTGGGTCCAACAACACCATTCTGGCAGCGCAGTTTCTTGGGCAGTTCCACACCGGCGATGTGCCGTTTCGCGAGCTGGCCGGCATCGGCGCTAACTTAGGCGGCACACTCTACAATAACGCCAACCTATTGCGTGGCATCTACGAGCAGCGTTTCCGCGACAGGCAGATGATTATGTTTCAGGCCGAGCTTCGCCAGAAGCTGTTCCCCAACTCCGACAACGAATGGCTGAGGCGGTTTGATGGCGCCATCTTTGGCGGTGTGGGCAACGTGAATCAGTACATCGATAAATTCAACATCGGTGACACCAAGTATGCCGGTGGCGCGGGTATCCGCTTCAACTTTATCCGGCGCGACCGGGTGAATCTGCGCCTCGATTACGCGGGCGGTACCGGCAGTGCGCCGGGCATTCTGTTTGCCATAGGCGAAGCTTTCTAGCCTTCGGCTAGGTAAACCAATCTGACCCAGCAACGCACTGCATGGAATTGGGGCCGGCAGCTAGCGTACCCAGATACGAGTAACTCTGATAGTAGAAGCTCCTCCGGAAACGGAGGAGCTTTTTTGTGTACAGGTTGGTCTGGAGAAACCCGGCAGAAAGGCTGTGTATGGAGTAGAATCAAAGCAGGATTTTTCAGGAATATATTACTAGTAGTTCTGCAAACGATTCCGGTGATTCAGATTGAAGGAAAAAACTTGCTGTTATTTCTCTAAAAACCACTTGTTTTTTATCCGCTAGCAGAATTGGAAGACGGATGCGAAAGC
Organism: Hymenobacter negativus; assembly: GCF_017571495.1. Lineage (GTDB taxonomy): Bacteria > Bacteroidota > Bacteroidia > Cytophagales > Hymenobacteraceae > Hymenobacter > Hymenobacter negativus. The sequence continues at coordinate 79,642 of NZ_JAGETZ010000013.1, forward strand.
AGCGTGCAAAAGGCCTTGTCACGTTACGTATGGCGTGTGCCGTAAGTGTATATGAGGGTAGCAGCTATGCGGCTATGCTGTGGCTAAGTGGTTTTTAGGGCTTGCGTTTCAAAAAACCAGGTGGGTATATTTGGTCAGTTCCGCTCTCCGCTTTGAACCCTTTTTGAGGGTTTTGCGCGCCGGTTTCCGGCATTCGAAGCGGCTGACCAGACTGCAGCTGGTCACCGTTTGGTAGCGCCTGCAACAGGGATGATGCCGCGGAAGAGCGCATCTGTCCGTTCATACCAACCTCACTAAAACCCACCTTCGATGAACAAGCTTTTTACCACGCTTTGGCGTGCCTTGGCCGTATTGGCCTTGTGCAGCCCGACGGCCGCCCGGGCCCAAACTTACCAGCAGGTCTGGGCCGATGAATTCACCAACGGCATCAGTTCCAGCTGGGTATTTGAAAACGGCGGCGGCGGCTGGGGCAACAACGAGAAGCAGTATTACCAGCCGGCCAACGCCACGGTGGTGAACGGTGAGCTCCAGATTACGGCCCGCAAGCAGAGCGTGGGCGGCCTGCCCTACACGTCGTCGCGGCTGAAAACCCAGGGCCTGCGGCAGTTTACCTACGGCAAAGTGGAAGCCCGTATCAAGCTGCCGTTGGGGCAGGGGCTGTGGCCTGCATTCTGGATGCTGGGCAGCAACATTAACACGGTGGGCTGGCCCTCTTGCGGTGAAATCGACATCATGGAGCAGGTAAATGCCGACAGCCGCACCTACGGCACCGTGCATTGGGACAACAACGGCCATGCCCAATACGGTGGCAACACGGCTATTTCGGCCAATACCTACCACGTTTACAGCATTGAATGGACGCCGACTTACATCCGCTGGTTTGTGGACGGCAACAAGTTCCATGAAATCAACATTACCAACGGCACCGGCGGTACTGAGGAGTTTCAGAAGCCGTTTTTCCTGCTGCTGAATATGGCCGTGGCCGGCGACTGGCCCGGCCAGACCGTGGACGAAAGCAAGCTGCCCGCCACCATGTCGGTCGACTACGTGCGCGTGTACCAGCTCACTAACACCCCGCCCGCTTCCTCCTCCGTCACACTGCAGGCCGAAGCTGCTAACGTAAACAACGGCATGACTGTAGAAGCCTGCTCGGATACGGGTGGCGGCCAGGACATGGGCTACATCGACGCTGGCGACTACCTGGTCTGGAACGCCATCAATTTCCCCACCACCGGCACCTATAACATCGAGTACCGTGTGGCCAGTGGCGCTAATGGCGGCACTATCTCTTCGGATTTGAATGCGGGTTCCATTCAGTTGGGCAGCACGGCCATCCCGGCCACCGGCGGCTGGCAGAACTGGACCACCGTCTCAAAAACCGTCACGGTAAATGCTGGTACTTACAACTTTGGCGTATATGCCCAGACCGGCGGCTACAACCTCAACTGGGTCCGCATTACCAAAGTCGGGGCCCGCTCGGCCTTGGCTACCTCGGCCGCAGCTGACGGTAAACCGACCATGAGCGTCTACCCGAACCCCGTCGTCGACCGGCTGACGCTGGAGGCCAAGCCGGAGTTTCTGGGTGGCGAGGTCTGCATCCGGAGTGTGGAAGGCCGTGAGGTGTGGCGGGGCACCTACCGCGGCGAAACCGTGGACGTCTCGGCCCTCAAAGCAGGTCTGTACACCCTGACAATAGCGGCCAAAGACCAGCCTACGGTGGTGAGCCGCTTCAGCAAGCAATAACGTGAAAAGAGGAGCGGGCGCAGCCTGCTCCTCTTTTTTTAGCTTCAACCATTTTCACTCCTTTCCCTTCCAAAACGCATGAAAACATTTTATTCAGCTGGGTTGAGCGCGGCCCTGCTACTCGGGGGCCTAAACAGTGTGCAAGCCCAAAGCCAGCGGCTATCCGGCCCTGGTGGCTATGCCCTGGGCACGGCGCAGGCGTTGGTGCAACAGCTCGAAAACCAAGTAGCTACCGGTGCCGCCCGGCGCACTACACCTACCGTAACGCTGCGTGTAGCGGCTAGTCAGGCGTTTACCGGCCAGGTCAATTACCGTGAAGATTTAACCAAAACGGGCGAGTATGTAGTGGGCGAAATCCAGGGCGTGCCCGGGTCTTCGTTCCTGCTTCGCATCGAAGACAAAACGGTGGAAGGCAACATTATCCTGCGCAAAACCCGGCAGGCCTACCGCTACTCGGCCGATGGCCAGGGCAACGTTTCCGTGCAGCCCGTGGACATTGATAAGGTGGTGTGCGTGGACTACAACAAGCCGGTGGGCTACCAGAGTCCGGTGCAGGCCACCAACGGTGCTGCCCGTGCTGCTGTGGTGTCGCTCCAGAGCTTTCCCGGCGCCCGCGGCTGCGTAATGCTCGACTGCGACGGATATAGCTTACCCGCCGGCACCGGTTGGAACAACGGCAATGCCTACAATGCAGCCTCGCCAAACATGACCGATGCCAATGTGCAGGCCATGTGGGAGTTGGTAAGCGAGGATTTTCGCCCGTTCAGCATCAACGTGACCACCGATGAGAACGTATTCAATACCTACCCCAAAAACATGCGCATGCGTTGCGTGATATCACCGGGTAGCGGCAGTACCATTGCGCCGGGTGCCGGCGGGGTAGCCTATGTCACGTCCTTCAAAACCAACGATGACACGCCTTGCTGGGTGTTCATGTCAGACCCGAAATCGGGTGGGGAGGCGGCTTCGCACGAAGTGGGCCATACGCTGGGCCTGAGCCACGACGGCCGCATCAGCCCCAACGAGGGCTATTACACCGGCCAGGATAATGCCGGTGCCTGGGCACCCATCATGGGGGCGGGCTACTACAAACCCGTTACGCACTGGAGCCGGGGTGAGTATAATTCGGCTAATAATCAGCAAGATGACTTAGCTATTATGTCGGGGACGACCTACAACGTGGGTTACCGCAACGACGACCACAGCAATAGTACTGCCGGTGCTACCGCGCTGGGCCGCAACGGTACCAGCCTGTCGGGTGGCGGCATTATTGAGCGCACTTCCGACCAGGATTATTTCACCTTCAGCACCGGCGGCGGGACCGTAAGCCTGAACGTAAACACCGTGAGCCGCTACGGCGACCTCGACATTGTGGCGCGCCTTTTCAATAGCAGCGGCGGGCAAATTGGCACCTACGATACTGCGGGTGGTGGCAACCTCAACGTCTCGTTCAGCGTGAGCCTGGGCGCGGGCACCTACTACCTCCAGATTGACGGCACCAGTTCCGGCAATCCGGCCACGGATGGCTATTCTGATTACGGCTCGTTGGGTACGTTCAATATTTCGGGCACTGCGCCCGCACCGTCTAGTGGCGTGGCCACCGTGTATAAGGACTGCAACTACGCCGGCACGGCCGTAGGCCTGCCCGTGGGCGACTACAATCTGGCAGCGCTACAGGCTCGGGGCATTCTCAACGACGACATCTCCTCACTAACTGTGAACGGTGGCTACCAAGTGGTTGTGTATGAGAACGACAACTTTACTGGAAACACGCTTACCGTTACGGCCAGCAATAGCTGCTTAGTGAACAATCCGCTCGGGACAGGCAATTGGAACGACAAAGCCACTTCACTGCGGGTGCAAACGGCCTCGGCCGCTTTCAGCCAGCAGCTGGAAGCTGAAGCAGCCAACGTGAACAACGGTATGACGGTGGAAGCCTGCTCGGATACGGGCGGCGGGCAGGACATGGGCTTCGTCGATGCCGGCGACTACCTGGTCTGGAACGCCATCAGTTTCCCCACCACCGGCACCTATACCATCGAGTACCGCGTAGCCAGCGAGTCCAGCGGCGGCACCATTTCGGCGGATTTGAACGCGGGCGCCATTCAGCTGGGCAATACGAACATCCCGGCCACTGGCGGCTGGCAGACCTGGACCACCGTCTCGAAAACCGTTACGGTAAATGCCGGGACTTACAACTTCGGCATCTACGCTCAGACCAGCGGCTACAACCTCAACTGGGTCCGCATCACCAAGCAGGGCGCTGCCCGTGTGGCTTCCGCAGCCGAAGCAGCTGATGCGGCGCCTGTTGCCAGCGCCATCGAACTCTACCCAAACCCCGTTGTGGACCAGTTGCTGCTGCGCTCGGCACAAGAGTTGTCGGGCAGTCCGTTTCAGATTATAGACCACTGGGGCCGGACCGTAGCTAATGGCACCGTCAGCTCCAATGGTGTAAATGTTTCGGCGCTGAAACCTGGCATCTACACCATTCGGGTAACTACCGAAGGCAACATCCAGACCATGAAACGCTTCATTAAATAATGGCCGAGTAAGGCCAAAATTGCCCAGGTGGCCCAGCTTATTTTTCAGGAGTTGAAAGTCAGTGAAATACTGATTTTAGCCCTTGAATAGTAAGCTGGGCCTTATCCTTTAGGCCAGAGCGGCGTAAACTGGGCCGTGAACCACGCTACTCCCGCCCGTTTCCTGGCCGCCCACGAGGCCACCGATACCACCCTGATTTCTCCATCCGCTTCGGCATTGACGGAATCACCAAGCCGGGGCCGTTATGCCTCGTTGTTGCATCAGCAGCTGCCACCACCGCGCCCCGAGCTGCTGGTCAGCGTCATCATCCCGGCCAAGAATGAGGTGTCCGCGCTACCAGCTACGCTGGCTGCCCTGGCTGCTCAAACCACTTTAGCTGGCCGGCTGCTGCTCAGTAGCAGTTTCGAGGTCATTGTTCTCGCCAACAATTGCACCGACTACACCGCCGCCGTGGTGCGCCAGCAGGCCCAGCGGTTTCCGCAGCTTGTGCTACACGTAGCCGAATTGTGCCTGCCTGCCGCCAAAGCCCATGTGGGCCGGGCGCGCCGCCTGCTCATGGACGAAGCCTGCGCCCGATTGGAGCGGGTGGGCCGCCCCGCTGGCATCATCGCCAGCACCGATGCCGACACCTGCGTAGCGCCGACCTGGCTAGCGGCCATCCAAGCCGAAATTCTGGCCGGAGCTGATGCCGTGGGTGGCCGTATCCTCACCGAAATGACGGGTCGTGCCTTGCAGCCCCTGCGCCGCATTCAAGCGCGTGACGCCGCCTACCGCCAGCTCTGCGCCCGCCTCGAAGACCTTATTGACCCCACGCCTATTGACCCCTGGCCGCGGCACCATCAGCATTTCGGGGCCAGCCTGGCCCTCACGGCCCGAGCCTACCGTCAGGTGGGTGGCCTGCCCGAAGTTCGTTTTTTGGAAGATGAAGCCTTGTGCCAGGCCCTGATACGCCACGATTTGGGTTTGCGCCACAGTCCGGAAGTGCAGGTGCTCACCTCTGCCCGCCGCGATGGCCGGGTGGAAGTAGGCCTCTCGTGGCAGCTGCGCGAGTGGCTGCACATGAGCCAGCAGCAGCGCGAGCCGCAAGTCGCCAATCCCAGCCAGTTGGCAGCAGTCTGGCAACTGCGCCGACAGCTGCGCGCTTACTGGGCCAGCCAGTCAGAGCTTCAATCCAACCTGCTGGCTGCCCAGTTGGAGCTGCCCGCCGGGGTGCTGCTGGCCCGTATGCGCCGGGCCACTACGTTTGGAAGGCTGTGGGATTGGCTGGTGAAAAAAGGTCATGTCCCAGCGGTTAGCATCATGCCTTTATCACTGGCCCTGCGGGAATTGCCGGAACTCATTAAACAGTACGAAAAGCAGGGCAGGCCGAAAGAAGTAGCCATTGGCCTGTCAGCTAGCGCTTTTCCAGCAAGTCGAGCCGATAGGTGGCGTGCCGTTGCGTAGCGAGGTGCCGCAGGGGACCATCAGCAGCAGCTTTGGCTAGGAAAAACTCGTGCACTTCGTCGCCGGTCAGGGGGTAATCATGGACTGGCGGCGTCCAGTGCACCAGCAATAACTGGCCGTCAGGCGTCAGGCTGTTCAAGATTTGTTCGGTAGCACGGGCCAGGTCAATTGGCGACCAGTAATACCCCACTTCAGAAACCAGCACCAAATCGAACTGCTGGGCCGGAAATTCTTCTGGCACACGCAGTAGCTTGATGTCTACCTGGGGCAGTTCCGCGCATCGGGCCCGCGCCTGCGCCAGTGCGGCTTCGCTTACATCCACCGCTAGCAAGTGGTCGCACCGTGGTGCCAGTTGCGCCGTGAGCACGCCGAGCGAGCAGCCAATCTCGAATGCTTGGGCGTAGTGCGGCCGTGGCAATGCTGCCAACGTAGCCGCGTATTTTTCCCGCTCGTAGGGGCTGGTTTCAAAATCCCACGGGTCGCGGTTGGCCTGATAAACGTGGTCAAAATATTCCGGCGGGAGGGAGTTGGGCTGGTTCTCGTTCATAAATCAGCGGCTTCAAAAAAGACTTCATACGGCCCAGCGAAGTGCGCGAGCATTTCTTCTGACAACAGAAAGCCGCTCGGGTCATCGGTGAAAACGCCGGGCGCCACCTGCGAGCGGTGCGCCGCAATGGCCCGTTGCTTCTGTGCCGCTACGGCACTTACATCCACGCGGAATCCACGCACACCATCCGTTGGTGTGGGCAAGTCTGCGGGGGCGGCCCGTTCCCAAGCCCATACCACATACTCCAGGCGGCGCGGTGGCTGCGTCATTTCTAGTAAAGCTGCCGCTACCAGCTGGCTGGTCGCGCGATGGTCGGGGTGAGGGTCGCGCCGCCAGGGCACCAGCACGGTAGCTGCCTGATGCCGTTCCAGAAACCGACGAAGCTGAGCCACCGCTTCCAGAAAGCCGGGCTCCTGGGCCTGGCCGGGTACCCGGCCATCGGGAAGGCCTAATAGCAGCGGCTCGGTTTGGTCGGCACCAAGAATAGTGAGCGCATGCCGGAACTCACCCGTTCGCACCGCCTGCCGTGCCGGCGTTGAAAAAAGCACAGATTTGGGGTGTGACATGCTCCCGTCGCTCACCAAAACTGCCGCCACTGGCTGGCCTACCTGGTGGAGCAGCGCCAGCAGCCCGCCGCACCCCAGCGCCTCATCATCGGGGTGGGGGGCAATGACGACGGTAGCGCCCAAAGCTGCGGCAAAGATGGATGGCCGCAGTGGGTAATCGGCAAAAGGCAGGGTTGTGTCAGGCAAAGTAGAAAGGGGCAAAAGTTAGAAATTCTTGCCGTCGAGTACGAAGCGGCCCACGTCGGCCAGGGCGCCGTCGGGTGCCGGCTGACGCAGGTAGTGGGTCAGGTCGCGGTGCAGGCGCTCGAAGGGTAGGGGCTGGAGCAAGCCGCGGGCCCCCACGCAACGTTCGGCTAGCTGGAGCATATCGAGGCATATTTTTTCGATTGCCGTACGCATCATGTTGGTGTAAGCTACGGTAGCTTCGGCTCCTTCGGTAGTACCAGCGCCGACACGAGCGGCGTGTTCGGCAGCACCACGCACCCACTGCCGGCCACTTTCCAGCATGATGGCCATTTCGCCCAGCCGCTGGCGCTGGTAGGGGTCATCGGTGCGGCCGAGGGAGCGCAGAAAGTGGCGGGTTTCCTCAAAAACGGCTTCAGCACCACCTAGCTGCACAGCTGCAAACCGGATGGCCCCACCACTAAACGCTGGTTGCTGATAGTACGCGTTGGGGGAGCCAATAAGGTCTTCGGGCCCAATTTCCAGTCCCGTCAAATCGGCTCGGAAGCTGGCCGTAGCCCGCATTCCCAACGGCCGCCAGAAGGAACGGTCCAGTACCGGTGGCTGCGCATCGGCTGGCAGTACAAACAGCTGCCACCCCCGGCCTTCAGGCAGTGCCCCGGTGATAAGCGGCCGCGCCAGATGCCCCGCGCCGGAAGCAAAGGTTTTGGCCCCGCGCAGGCGATAGCGGCCATTTGGTAGGGCTTCCAGGTGCACGCCATCGGTTGGATTTTCCGTGTTCCAAACACCAAATAGCAGCCCGGCCCGGGCATCGGCCGCGTAGCGTGCTGCCTGGTCCGCGCTACCCAACTGCTGGATGAGCAGCAGCGCATTCAGGTGTCCCTCAAACACACGGCCCACCGACAAATTGCCACGCCCGATGTGCTGCAAAACCCGCAGCAGCGGCAGCGTAGCGGCTGGCGTATCAAGGCCAGCGCCACCCAGCCCGGCCGGCAGGGTAGCGGTGAGTAGCCCTGCCTCGTGCAGCCAATCAAATTCCTGGGTCGGAAAGCCGCTCTCCACATCCGTTTCACCTGCTTCTGCGAACAGGCGTGGAGCTAGTTGAGCTGCGGCTGCTTCTGCCTGCGCAGGGGTAGTGGGCACAATTTGCAGCGGCACTGCATGGTTGGGCTCGGCGTGGACTGGGCTGGTTTCAGGCGAATGGAGCAGGGGCAGGAAATCAGCCGACATACCGGAATTGGGAAAGGTGCAGGGGGAGCTAGCTATACTTCAGAAGGCGGTTCAGTGTTCATTTTTATTGATTTGCTGCCGGTTTTGGGTAGAATAAAAATTCAACCATGTTTCTATTGGGACCTCGCCAAACAGCAGGCGTACCTTTGCGGCGGCAATAGTGCTTCGTTTTTTCCTGCAAAAACTCAACTTTTATGTCGTCTCGTCCCATTCGTGCTGCGTTGCTCTCCGTGTATCATAAAGACCGTCTCGCGCCGTTGGTGCAGGTATTGCGGCAGCACGGCGTGACGCTGTACTCCACCGGCGGCACCCAGAAATTTCTGGAAGATGAAGGCGCCGAAGTAACCGCCGTAGAAGACCTGACGGGCTTCCCCGAAGTGTTTGGTGGCCGCGTGAAAACCCTGCACCCCAAGGTGTTCGGTGGGATTCTGCACCGCCGCCACGACGTGGCTGACCTGGCCGAGGCCGAGTACCACGCCATTCCACCCATCGACCTGGTAGTGGTCGACTTGTATCCTTTTGAAGAAACTGTCGCCAGCGGTGCTGAAGAGGCCGACGTCATCGAGAAAATAGACATTGGTGGCATCTCCCTGCTGCGCGCCGCTGCCAAAAACTACCGCGACGTGTTGGTGGTAAGCAGCCGCGACCAGTACGCCGCCGTGACCGAGCTACTGACCGCCAAAAACGGCGGCACCGATATCGAAGACCGCCGCTACTACGCAGCCGCTGCCTTCGCTACCACCTCGCACTACGATACCGAAATTTTCAAGTACATGAGCCAGGGCACGGCCGTGGATGGTGGCGTCCTGCGCGTCAGTGCTCAGCCCGCCACACCACTGCGCTACGGCGAGAACCCCCATCAGGCCGGTACCTTCTACGGCGACCTCACGGCACTGTTCGACCAGCTCCATGGCAAGCAGCTGAGCTACAATAACCTGGTAGACGTGGACGCCGCCGTGGCCCTCATGGCCGAGTTCACCGACGGCGCGCCCGCCTGCGCTATCCTCAAGCACACCAATGCCTGCGGCGTAGCCCAGGCCAGCACCCTGCGCGACGCCTACGTGAATGCCCTGAGCTGCGACCCAACCTCTGCCTTTGGAGGCGTCATCGTTGTGAACAAGGAAGTTGACGCGGCTACGGCGGCCGAGCTGAATCAACTGTTCTTCGAAGTGCTGATTGCGCCCGGCTTTGCTGCCGATGCGCTGCCTGTGCTCCAGAGCAAGAAAAACCGGATTCTGCTACTGCAAAAGCCAGTGGCGTTTCCGAAGAAGCAAATCAAAACCCTGCTCAACGGCATCATCGAGCAGGATGCCGACCGCCAGACCGAAACGGCCACTGATTTCCGCACCGTCACCCAATCGGCTCCTACTGCCGAGGAGACGGAGGCCCTCGTATTCGCCGCCAAAATCTGCAAGCACACCAAGAGTAACACCATCGTGCTGGCCCGTGCCGGCCAGCTTCTGGCCTCCGGCGTTGGCCAGACCAGCCGCGTTGATGCCCTGCGCCAGGCCATTGAGAAGGCTGGCAGCTTCGGCTTCGACCTGCACGGTGCCGTAATGGCATCTGATGCTTTCTTCCCCTTCCCCGACTGCGTGGAAATTGCTGGTGCCGCCGGCATCCGCGCCGTGGTACAGCCCGGCGGCTCCATCAAAGACGGCGACAGCATCAAAGCCTGTGACGACCTGGGCATGGCAATGGTGCTGACGGGGGTGCGGCACTTCAAGCACTAAGCATTCCTTCAGTATAACAAGAGGTTATCTCGTCATCAATAACCTTAACTACCTCAAGTTGCAGACTAGCTACTTAGCAGCGGCTGGTTTGTAGAAATGAGTGGCTAAGGAAAAAGGCCGCTTAGCGGTGACAGAGCAACTTGGGATAATTAAAAATACCCAAGCCCCGGTGCTGTACAGTGCCGGGGCTTGTTGCGTTAGAAAGGATATGGTTTTAATAAGGACGGATTGCTTCGGCTTTATCCCGCAATGACACGCCGGTATTTCCACAAATGCCATAACTCCGTGCACAAAGCCCGCACAAACCTTCCGTACCTTTGCGCATTATTCTGCCCGGCCCTAAAACCGGGCTCCGCCTTATCGCCGCTAACTCAATGGGTTTCTTTAATTTCCTGACCAGCGACATTGCCATCGACCTGGGCACGGCCAATACGCTCATCATTCACAACGACAAAATCGTGGTGGATGAGCCGAGCATTATCGCCAAAGACCGTACCACCAATAAAGTCATCGCCGTGGGCCGCCAGGCTCAGCAGATGCATGAAAAGACGCACGACAACATCCGTACCATCCGCCCACTGAAGGACGGGGTAATTGCCGATTTCCACGCCGCTGAGGAAATGATTAAGGGCATGATTAAGATGATTGACACGCGCAATCGCCTGTTTCAGCCCTCACACCGCATGGTCATCTGCATTCCGTCGGGCATTACCGAAGTGGAGAAACGTGCTGTGCGGGATTCCGCCGAGCACGCCGGAGCCAAGGAAGTCTGGATGATTCAGGAGCCCATGGCTGCCGCCATCGGCATCGGCATTGATGTGGAGCAGCCTGTGGGCTCAATGATTATCGATATCGGAGGTGGCACGACGGAAATTGCCGTTATCGCCCTATCGGGCATTGTGTGCGACCAGTCGATTAAAACCGCCGGCGACGTTTTCAACCAAGACATCCTCGACTACATGCGCCGGCAGCACAACCTGCTCATCGGCGAGCGCTCGGCTGAGCGTATCAAGATTGAAGTAGGCGCCGCTCTCACCGAGCTCGACGTGCCGCCGCCCGACCATGAAGTGCGCGGACGCGACCTGATGACGGGCATTCCGAAGGTTATCAAAGTGACTTTCTCCGAAATCGCCATTGCACTCGATAAGTCGGTGGCCAAAATTGAGGAAGCCGTACTGAAAGCCCTCGAAATCTCCCCGCCCGAGCTGTCGGCCGACATTTACGAAAACGGCATTCATCTCACCGGCGGCGGTGCGCTGCTACGCGGCCTCGACAAGCGCTTGGCTGCTAAAACCAAACTGCCCATTCACATTGCCGAAGACCCGTTGCGCGCCGTAGTGCGTGGTACCGGCAAGGCCATTAAAGACATCCAAGCATTTAAAGGCGTGCTGCTGACTTAATTACAGAACGAAACACCAGCGCGTCATGCTGAGCGTAGCCGAAGAATATCTACCGCGAGAGTAATTAATTACTGTTGCCCGTGAGATGCTTTGGCTACGCTCAGCATGACGTTCTGTTAGTTGCCGTTCTTCTAAATAATTAATTACCACCCGTGCGGAACCTGTTTCTTTTCTTATTTCGCTTTCGCGGGGCGCTGGTATTTAGCTTGTTGGAAGTTTTCAGCCTTTATCTGTTCGTTACCAATAACTCTTATCAGCGGGCGGCGTTTTTTCATTCGGCCAATGCGTATGCCGGCGTGGTGCTGGCCCGCCGTACTCAGATAGCTGATTACTTCCATCTGGCCGAGGTCAACCAGCAGCTGGCCGTTGAAAATGCGGGCCTGCGCCAGCAGCTTTACCTGCCCGATACCACCCGGCGCGAAGCCGATTCGGTGGCCATTCCACCGGCCCGAACTGACTCACTCCGGCGGGTGCGCTACTTGCGGCCCGCCGCCAAGCCCGATACTTTGCTGCTCGGACAGCAGCGGTTGGCTGCTCGCGACCCTAGTTATCCACTTATTCCGGCCCGAGTTATCAACAGTGCGCTCTATAATGTGGATAACTACATCACATTGAACGTGGGTCGCGCCAATGGTGTGCAGCCGGGCTTGGGCGTGGTGGGGGCCGACGGGGTGGTGGGCCGCGTGAAAGTGGTGAGCGAACATTACGCCACCGTGTACAGCCTGCTACACTCACAGACCCGCATCGCATCCAAAATCAAGCGCGATAACACGTTCGGTACCATCCGGTGGCTGGGCGATGACCCAACCCATGCCTTGCTCGACAACGTGCTGCGCGAAACCAAGCTCGTGAAAGGCGACACCATCGTGACCTCCGGCTACAACGCGGTATTTCCGGAAGGCATTTTCGTGGGCACCATCGATTCTTTTGTGAAGGAGCCGGACAAGAATTTCTGGACCATCCGGGTGAAGCTGGGCGTCAATTTTGCGAATCTGACCTACGTGTATGTGGTGACCAACCGCGGCCGGTCCGAGCGCGATACCCTGGAAGTGCACACGGGCATTCAGCCGAAAGGAGGAGAGCATCCATGAGCGGACTACGATTTATCCTGATTCAGGTGTTGCGCTTCGGCCTGTATGCGGGCGTGCACGTGCTGCTGATTAGCCGACTGGTGCTATTCGACTTGGGCTGGTGCTTTTTCTACCTGGGCTTCCTGTTGTTTTTGCCCATCAATACGCCCATTGTGGTCCAGCTGCTGTTGTCGTTTGCCATGGGGCTCACGATGGATATTTTCTACGATACCGGGGGGCTGCACGCGGCGGCGGCGGTATTGCTGGGCTTCCTGCGGCCGTGGGTACTGCGTCTGCTTACCCCGCGTGATGGTTACGACAGTGCCGATACCGTGAACGTTCACCAGATGGGCTGGCAATGGTTCACGGTGTACCTCTCGCTGCTGGTGCTGCTGCACCACACGGCATTCTTCCTGCTGGAGCTGGGCAGTTTCCTGCATTTCGGCATCACGCTGGGTAAAGTTCTGGTAAGTGCACTCTTTACCAGCCTTGCGCTGTTAATTGTGCAGCTGCTGTTTTTTCCGGTGCGGAGGGGGAGAAATTAGAAGTTGATTTTGTTATGCCTATCAATTAGCACGTCATGCTGAGCGTAACCGAAGCATCTCTACCGCAGGAATAAATAATTACTTCGGCACGTGAGAGGCTTCGGCTACGCTCAGCATGAAGTTCAAGAGAATCCAAACTATCAATGCAGTACCTCGAAGGCCGCAAATACGTTGTCCAAGGCATCTTTTTGGTGGTGGCCCTCATCTTCCTCACGCGCCTGTTTTTTATGCAGGTGTTGGACGGAACGTATAAGCTAGCGGCCGACAAGAACACGCTTCAGCGCCTGGTGCAGACGCCGTACCGGGGCCTGATTTACGACCGCAAGAACCTGCCGCTGGTGCAGAACACACCCGTGTACGACCTTATGGTGGTGCCCCGGGAAGTGAAGCAGCTCGACTCGGCCAAGTTTTGCGAGCTGCTGCAGATTCCGATTGAGGACCTGCGTGCCCGCATGCTGGCGGCCAAAAAGTACTCGCGCAACAAGCCCTCGCCCGTAGTGCAGAACCTGACGACGCAGGATTTGGCCGCGATTCAGGATAAGTTGATGGACTTTCCTGGCTTCCGGCCGCAGACGCGCATGGCGCGGGCCTACAACACGCATAATCTGGCCCACGCCCTGGGCTACGTAGGTGCCATTACGCCGGCCTTCCTCGAAAAGCCGAAGTACGCGAAGTACCAGCCGGGCGAGAATATCGGGATTTCGGGTCTGGAAGCGTACTACGAAAGCACGCTGATGGGCCGCCGGGGCGTGCAATTCAAGATGGTGAACGTGCGCGGCATCGAAAAAGGCAAGTTCCGGGATGGCGAGTTCGATACGCTCTCGGTGGCTGGACAGGACCTGCACCTGACCATCGATTCGGAGTTGCAGGCGTATGGTGAGAAGCTGCTGGCTGGCCGCCGTGGCTCCATCGTGGCCATCGAGCCGAAGACGGGCGAAATCCTGGCCTTCGTGTCGGCCCCGCATTTCGACCCCGCGCTACTTACTGGCAAAGGCGCGGGCAACCGCTACATGGACCTGTTGAACAACCCCAACCTGCCGCTATTCGACCGGCCCCTACAGGCGTCGTACTCGCCGGGCTCGGTTTTCAAGCTGGTGAATGAACTAGTGGCTTTGCAACTGGGCGTGGTCACGCCCAACACGCCTTTCGAGTGCAATCAGAAGCTGGTGCACTGCACTCACCGCCACGAATATCCGCGCAACGTGGACATTGCCATTAAGCAAAGTTGCAACCCCTATTTCTACCAGGTGATGCGAGCGGCCATCCTGCGCGGCCAGGCCCCCAACAAGTACGACGACTCCCGCATTGGCCTGGCGCAGTGGCAGAAGATGGTGAAGTCCTTTGGCCTCGGCGAGAAGCTGGGGGTGGACATGAGCCAGGAAAAGCGCGGCCTTATTCCCTCGCCAGAGTTTTATGACAAGAAGTTCTTCGACAAGAAGCGCAACCGCCAGCAGCGCTGGAGCTACCGCAACGTGTACTCGCTCAGCATTGGGCAGGGCGAGGTGCAGGTAACTGGCATTCAGATGGCCAACATCCTGGCTACTATTGCCAACCGCGGCTGGTACTACACACCGCATTTCGTGCGCGGCATTGGCAACGGCGGCCCGCTGCCGCAGTTCCAGCAAAAGCACTTTACTGCCGTCGATACGACGCTGTTCAAATACGTCATCCCCGGCATGCAGATGGTAGTAGACGGCAACGGTGGTACCGGCGAGCTGGCTTCGCTGGCCCAGTTTGGCATCACCATGGCCGGTAAAACCGGCACCGTACAAAACCCCCATGGCTTCGACCACGCCACTTTTGCCGCCTTTGCCCCGGTGAATGACCCGAAAATTGCCATCGCCGTGTTCATCGAAAACAGCGGTTTCGGCGGTACCAGCGCGGCCCCCGCCGCCGGCCTTATGATTGAGAAGTACCTGCGCGGCCACGTAGCCGGCTACCGCAAGCGTTGGGAAGATTGGGTGATGTACGGCGACTTCACCCGGAAGCTGCACTCGATGTAGGGCTGGCAAATAGGAAAAGAGAACGTCCTGCTGAGCGCAGTCGAAGCGTGATGTTCTCTGAGAAGTGCCCAACCTTTCGCGCCCATCCCCGGTTTTACCTCCTCACAACCCCCGAAAACACATGGAATCCCTTCAAGGAAAAGTCGCCCTTGTTACTGGCGCGGGCAAAGGCATCGGCCGCGCGGTAGCCCTCGCCCTAGCTGCTGAAGGCGTGCAGGTTGGCCTGCTGGCCCGCACCGCCAGCGACCTGCAAGAAGTAGCCGCCGAAATCATTGCGGCCGGAGGCAACGTCATCACTACCGTAGCTGATGTGGCCGACCGCCTCGCCGTGAACCTGGCCGTGGCCCGAATTCACGAAGAGTTGGGACCGATTGACATCCTCATCAACAACGCCGGTATTGGAAGCTTCGCCAAGTTTCTGGAGATGGAGCCCGAGCAGTGGGAGCACATCATCCAGGTAAACGTGATGGGCACCTACTACGTGACCCGTGCCGTATTACCCGTGATGATTGCGCGCCAGACCGGCGACATCATCAACATTTCTTCCACCTCCGGCCTGCGGGCCGCCGCCGGCAGCAGCGCCTATAGTGCCTCCAAATTCGCCGTCATGGGCCTCACCGAAGCCCTGATGCAGGAGGTGCGCAAGCACAACATCCGCGTGTCGGCCCTCACACCGAGCACCGTGGCCACGCCACTGGCCATCGGCAACAACCTCACCGACGGCAACCCCGAAAAGGTGATGCAGCCCGAGGACCTGGCCGAGTTCATGGTGTCGCAACTGAAGCTAAACCGCCGCATCTTTATCAAAGAGGCAGGCATGTGGTCGACTAATCCGTAACTCAGGTTTTGCTGGTTGCCAAGGCGCCCCCGTGACGTGAGTTGCGGGGGCGCCTTACTCTTTCCGGCCATCTGTATAGTGCTTTGGAAGCAGCATAACAATTTGATTATGCAGGGCTAATGTTGAAAGAGGGAGCTTTGCGCCTCCTTAATTCAGTCCATTTCCATGAAGCATTTCATACGCCTTGCTACTTGTGCCGTCGCGGCGCTTGCCCTCACGCAGTGCAGCACCGACCGCGCAGCCGAGGTGAAACCCATCGCCCCGGCCCACCTAGCTGATGCCACAGCCGTTGGAACCCTGGTTGGCCCGCTGGCCGAGAAGAAATTCTACAAGCTATTTGACGGCTACAAAAGCGGCGATGATTTTGAAGGTAGTGGCGTGTACGTCAACGGCGGACGCTACTACGTGGTGTTCGACAACCGCTACAAGCTTGGCTCCATCGCCAGCAGCCTACCCGAAAATAGCGCCCAGAACACGCTCACTGGGAGCGGCTCGGGCTCGTCCAACTTTGAGGCCATCACCTACGACGCCAACAATACCCCACATTACTATGTGACAGAGGAAACCGTGCCGCACAATGGCGCCTATTATCCCCGTGTTCGCCAGTACGATGCCAGCTTGGGCTACCAGAACAGCCTCTGGACTGATGTCGCTTTCAGCAGTGCCAACAGCAACAAGGGTTTCGAGGGTACCGCCTATGTGCGCCGCGACTCCGACGACTACCTTCTGGGCCTTATTGAAGGCACTGGTCAAATCAAAGTCCTGAAGAAAACCAGCAGCGGCTGGGTCACCCAGGCCACCATGACTGTGCCCGTGGCCTTCCCCGACTACAGCGATATTGACATCTCGGGTAGCCGAGTGGCCATTACCACCCAAGAGGGTAGCCAGCTGTGGGTAGGTACTCTCAGTCCTCTCACCTGGAGCTTTACCGATGCCGGCCGCGTCTATGATTTTCCGCGCGGCAGTAGTACCGGCACGGTGGGCGCCGGCTCCAACGTACTTTATGGCAACATTGAGGGCGTGAGTTGGGTTGACGCTACCACTTTGGTCTGCGTCAGCGACAAGGCCGGTAACTCGCAGCCCAGCTACCAGCAGTACAAGGACCAGAGCATCCACGTATTCCGGCTACCGTAGTAAGGGCAGTTAGATAGGCGGTTGGCGGCACTGGCCTAGATTCGAACTACTTAAAAGCGAGTGATAAGGCCAATCGGTTAGCTAGGCGTAGCCAAAGCGTTGTGTATGACCAGCGTTTCGTAATCTGGTAGAGCAGCGGTTTGCTTTCTGTCTAGAGCTTATCGAACGGAACATCCTGAATTGGATACGATTTCCATTCCTTATAATCGAAGTGCCACCACTCGGCTGGCAGCACCGTGAAGCCATGCGCTTCCATGAGGCGGCGCAGCAGGTCGCGCTGTTCGCGCTGCCGGGCTGTGCCGCCGGTATAAGTTGCGTAGGAGCGGGGGCTCATCTCGTCATAAGCGCCGGGCATCTCAATTTCCTGACCTGTGGCGAGGTTGCACAAGCTCAGGTCGACGGCGCAGCCCCGGTTGTGACGTGAGCCCTTGCGCGGGTCGGCCACAAACTCCCTTTTGGCGGCGGGCGTGCGGTCCCACATCTGTTTGGTGATGCGCCAGGGCCGGTAGCCGTCGAACACCAGCAGTCGGTAGCCCAGCGGCTTTAGCTCCGCATTCACCTGCACCAGCGCTTCAGCCGCGGGCCGCTGCAAAAATACCCGCGCCTGCGGATACAGCACCTGCCCCATAAAATTGTGCACCGTAGCATAGCGGATATCCAGCTTGATAGTCGGGTCGAGCCGAACCAGTTCCACCAGCTCATTGGCTTGAAACGGGCCGGCTTCATGCGGCGGCTGAGCCGCGCAGCTGCTACAAATGATAAGGAAGAGCAGCAGCCACAAGCGTTGAATAACGGCATCCGCCTTGTTCAGGCTAGCATACTGGGTAAATGGAGAAGTGTTAGTCCACATTTGCTGAAAGGACTAGTGACGTTTGGAACTGCCTTTCGGCAAATCTTTTACGGCAATGCCCGGCTGCCCTTTGTCTTTGAAGCCTTGAAACACGCCATATTCTGCCAGCACTTTTCGCTTGGTTAAAACTGAATCGAACACTAAGCCGGTTGGCCTTACTTTGTAATATAGGGTGGGGACATACATCATTCGGTGTTGCCCTTTTTCATCGTCCCATTCTTCGCCGTAGCCATAAAAACCAGCAAATTCCAATTCTGCATCTTGGTCGTAGTTTTTGGCAGGCCCATTAAATGTGAGTATGGTGTCGATTCTGGTTACCCGATTATTTTGAATGAAATAGCGCCGTGCTAATTCTTTAGATGGTCTGTTGTCGAAGGCGACCAATAGCTCCCCATCAGTCTGCCCAGTTGGTATCCAAATGGGATACCGTTTACGAATTTCTGGCTGTTCAGAAAAATCATAAGTCATCCCATTTGCCGTATCCCTATAAATAACTCTGCCCTTTTGCAAAATCGAAAAGGTAGCTTTTATATCCCACGGGTCATGAATAACAGCTGTAGCTGGTTGCTGAATAGATTTGATAATAACGACTAGGCCCGGTGCCACTGTCCGACGTTCCTCAAATGGAATATGCAAAGCGGGGACATCTTCCAAAGGCGATGCTTGCGCTGATTCAGCGAATGTGTCGGCAGCAGAAATGTGAGTGGCTGCAAGCGTATCGGGTCGCAGCTTCGGAACGGCTTTTGAGGATGGAGTTTCAGCAGTTGCCGAAGTTTTGTTGCTCTCGCAACCAGCTACCAACAACCAGATGAGCAAGGCTCCTACTAAGGAGCGCATGGGTAGACATTGCATGACAGCAATCTGCTTTCGTGGAAATCAGGGCTGAAGGTAGAAGCTTTCAGGCCTTAAGAATAGGGCAGGGCAAATAAAAAAGGCGACCTGAATAGGGCGCCTTTTTCTTCAATCAAAAACTTTCGTTCTACAACAGTCCGCTCATAAAGCCAGGCACAATGCCCAGCACAATGGTCAGCAGCGCCAGCACCACCAACGTTGCGGTCTGGATACCATCGACCGGAACTGGGGTGGCATCGGCCGGAACTGGCTGCATGTACATGGCAATAATGGGGCGCAGGTAGTAATACAGGCCTACCATGCTCATAATCACGGCAAATACCACCAAGCCGATGTAGCCCTGGCCCACGGCCGCAATCAGCAGGAACAGCTTGCCCAGGAAGCCCCCGGTAAGCGGGATGCCGGCCAGTGAGAGCATAGCCACCGTCATCACAAAGGCCAGCAGCGGGTTGGTTTTGCCCAAGCCGTTGAGGCCAGCATAGCCGTCCTGCAGACGGTGCTCATTCACAAGCTTTAGCACGCCGAACGCCGCTACCGTGGCAATGGAATACGCCAGTGAGTAAAAGAAAATGGCACTGGCCGATTCGCCTTGCAAAGCGCCTTTGCTAGCTACGAGTCCGATGAGCAAATAGCCGGCATGGCTTACGCTAGAGTAGGCCAGCATGCGCTTGGGGCTGGTTTGCACGGCCGCACCCACGTTGCCGAGCAGCAGCGTGAGGGCGCACATAGCTTGAATAGTCGGCATCCAGAAGCCCTGGGCACCGGGCAGGGCCACAGCCAGCAGCTTGAGGAAGGCAGCAAAACCAGCCGTTTTCACCACCGTGCTCATGAAGGCGGTGAAGAAAGTGGGCGTGCCCTCATACACATCGGGCGTCCAGAAGTGGAACGGCGCAGCCGACACTTTGAAGCCGATGCCGATAATCATCATCAGAATGCCGATGTAAAGCATCGGTTGCAGGCTGGCATTAGCGGGGGAGGCGATGGCAGTGGCTAACTCTGACAGGACAAACTTGCCAGTAGCACCATACAGCAGCGCAATGCCGAAAAGCAGGATGCCGGTGGCAAACGCGCCCATCAGAAAGTATTTCAGGGCGGCTTCGTTCGAGCGCGAGTCGCGCTTGCGCGAGCCCGCCAATACGTACATGCTGATGCTCAGGATTTCGATGCCCACAAAGAGCATCAGCAGGTGGTCGTAGCCCATCATCATGATGGCGCCCACCAGTGAGAACAGCAGCAAGGCGTAATATTCGGCTAGATTGGGTTCCCCGTCGGTCACGTAGCTGCGCGAGAAGGGCAGCAGCAGGATGGTAGTAAGCAGCACAATGCCCGTGAAGGCCACCGTGTAGTTATTCACTACCAGCATATTGTTGAAGTAGGGCGCATGCACGACGTTCCAGTCGGCGTAGTTGGCCCCGAACACGGCCAACAGCAGCAGCATAGCGCCGGGCAGCAGCACCTTATTCGAGCGCAGGAAGCCCAGGAACAGGTTGAGGATGCCGAAGACGGAGAGGAGAATGATGGAAGTCATGTTGCTTCACCCCACCACCCGGCTCCTTTCCCTCCGGGAGAGGGGGAGCCAGACGATACCTTGGGGCTTTTGGTTTAAGTAAATCAAAAGCCCTCCCCCGGAGGGGAGGGGTTGGGGAGGGGTTAGCGGCCGACCAGCGTCAGGATATTCGCCACGGCCGGCTCCGAGATGTGCAGGAACGAACCAGGGAACAGGCCCAACCAGAACACCAGCGCGATGAGCGGCACCAAAATCAGCAGCTCGCCACCGGTGAGGTCGGTGATGGTTTCGGAGAACGAGGAGTCAGGGCCGAGCATTACACGCTGGAACATGCGCAGCAGGTACACGGCCGAGAAAATGATGGTGAGGCCCGCAATTGCGCCCACCCAGGCATTGTACTGGTACACGCCCGCCAGCAGCAGGAACTCGCCCACAAAGCCGCCGGTGAGCGGCAGGGCCACCGTGCTCAGCAGCATTACCAAGAAGCACACCGAGAGGATGGGCGTGCGACGAGTGAGACCACCCAAGTCCGGGATGTGGCGGGTACCCGTGCGGCGCTCAATGGCATCGGCGATGAAGAACATGCCCACCACGTTCACGCCGTGGGCCAGCATCTGGATGACGGTGCCTTGCAGGCCGATTTGGGTGAGCGAGAACACGCCGGCCGCCATCAGGCCCACGTGGGAGAGGGACGAATAGGCGATGAGGCGCTTCACATCCTGCTGCCGAATGGCGATGATAGCACCGTAAATGATGCCGATAACCGAGAGAATGATAACCGGCTTCTGCCACTGGCTCACGCCCAGCGGCACCACCGGCAGCAGCCAGCGCATGGTGCCATAAATGCCCATTTTCAGCATGATGCCCGAGAGAAGCATAGTGGCCGGCGCGGGGGCTTCGGTGTAAGTATTGGGCTGCCAGGTGTGAAAAGGGAAGATGGGCATCTTCACGGCGAAGGCGGCGAAAATCAGCCAGAACAACCACGACTGCTCTGATGCGCTCAGCTTCAGGCCATAAAATGCGGAAAGCTCTGACGAGTGGGCTGCCAGTGAGCCAGCTGCCGGGCCGGTTTGCAGGTACAGGTACACGAAGCCGGCCAGCATCAGGAGCGAGCCCACTACGGTGTAGAGGAAAAACTTGAGGGTGACGGCGATGCGGCGCTCACCGCCCCAGGCGCCGGCCAGCAGGTAAATCGGAATCAGGGCCACTTCCCAGAAGAAGTAGAACAGGAAGGCATCGAGCGACACAAATACGCCCAGCAGTCCCGTCTGCATAAACAGCACCAGGGCGTAGAACGTGGATGGGTTGTCGTAGTCGCGCTTGAAGGCCGAGAGCAAAATCAGCGGGACCAGGAAAGTGGTAAGCAGTACCAGCAGCAAGCTCAAGCCATCGAGCCCAACGTGAAAGTTGATACCGGCCGAAGGAATCCAGTTGTAGTTGAGGTTGTAGGCGGCCGAGCCATGGGCACTGAAGTCGAACGCGGCGTAGGCCGCAAGACCGAATTCAACGAGCGAGGCCCCGAAAGCGAGGGCGCGGGCGGCGGCTCCCTTAACGAATAGCAGCAGCAGAGCGGCGGCCAAAGGGAGAAAAAGCAGTACAGCAGTCAGCATCAGCAGGCGGATTGGGCGCGTTGCGGCATGGGGGAACCCACTCGCAAATTGACCGCAAACTTACGCACTGCCAGGTAAGGCTGCGCAGTATTTTTGGAACTTCTACGCTTAAGTAGATGACTTGATGCGCGACCGGAAGCTCGTAGCCAATTCTGAAAAGCCAGACAAATTGTGTTTCATAAGCAAAAGATGGCCCCGATTTCTACTGTGGAGTAGTTAGTGCTGCTTGCTTTTGCCGCTTAGCGGATGCACGTCGGCGCTTTTTGACCATGTGTTCCTGCATAATACTTTGGCCCAACCCATAGCGGGTGCGCGTGCTGGACGCAACTGCGCTCGCTAAAGCCGCCCACAACAATTTGCTCGATGAATACCGCCGCCTCTGGCTCGATATCTAGCGGGCCACTTTCCGGCTCATCAGCACGCGTCCGCTGGCATCCAGCCATTGCGCCACATACAGCCCTGAGGACTGAGCGGCAACCGAAACAGACGTCTCGGTGCCAGTGATTGGCTGGCGCAATACTTCGCGGCCCAGTGCATCGAGCAGGCGCACGCTGGCAGCCGTTTTAGCGGGCTGGCGCAGGGTGAGCACCTCCGCAGCCGGGTTGGGGAAGGCCAGGAAACCTGCTGCATCGGCCGCGGCGGCCGTGGCCGTGGGCCGGCAAAAAACGGCCATGATTTTAGTCCACAACTCGTTGTCGAAAGAAGATGCCGCCAGGCGGCTGGCTCCGGCCGAGTTGCCCTGACGCACCACCACGAGGCCCAGACTGGGCACCACGTACACCTTCTGGTCATTTTTGCCGAGGGCGGCAATCATGTCGGCAGGGGCGGCGGGGATGACCGAGCCGGGGAAGTTGGTTTGAGAAGCAGGCAGGCGGTAGCTGCTTTGGCCGTTAATCCACCAGAGGTAGCCGTAGCTGCGGTTGATGGTTTGGCTGGGCGTGGTCATGCGCCGAAAATAGGCTGTGTCGGTCATGATTTGGGTGCCGTTCCAACTGCCCCGGGCCAGGATAAACAGGCCGAAGCGGGCCATGCTGCGGGCTTTGCTGTAGAACACGTCGTTGGCCCACAAGCCCGACATGCCGATGCGGGCACCCAGGCGCTGGCTGGTGTAGCTGCTGATGTTGGTTGCGCCGCTGGCTTGCACCAGCACGTCTTGCAGGGTGCGGTAGGCGCCGGTGTGGTAGGCCCAGCGGCTGGCGGGCGGCGCGAGGTAGAGCAGGCAGCTGGGCGTGGTGCTCTCGTTGTCACAGGGGGCTGGCGGACTGTCGTCGAGCCCGGTCGTCATAGTGAGTTGATGGCGAATAAGGAGTTGACGTTGCTGCGCGCGGGTAGCATTGGTCCAGCGGCCAAGGTACTTGGAGGTGCTATCGGTGATGCTCAGCAAGCCGTCCTGCTGGGCCAGGCCCACCAGCGTAGCCGTGAGCGACTTGCCTGCCGATGCCCAGTACCAGGCCGAATCGGCGGTGTAGGTGCCATAATAGTGCTCCACTACCATCCGGCCATCCTTCAACAGCAGCAAGGACTTGCTGCCCTTGCGCCCGGCAAAGGCAATAAGCGAGTCGAACTGCGGCTGACACCAGCCCAGGCTGGCGGGCGCAGTGGTAGCCCAGGTAGCCCCCGTGACCGGCGGAAAGTAGAGGGCCGTGGGTTGGGCCTGGGCCAGTTCAGTGCTCAAAGCCAGGAGGAGCAGGATGTAGTGTAGGTATCGGAGCATAGCAAGCAGCAAATCAGGATATTTACTGCAAGACACAGCTCGGCCATCCAGGTTTAGCTAAAGCAGCCAAAGGATAGGCGCTAGGAGAGTCTGTAATGTCATAAAAAATAAACCCTTACGATTGTCTGCCAATGATTTATGGCCTGAGTGCTCTTTTTTGAAAGTCCAGTTTTGAAAGATGTTTATTTCTTCTATAACTGTCGGACGGTCACCTTTGCCAGCATCGTTCATCGGCAAGCTGTCAGTTCTTACCTCAGTCTGCATTCCTTTCCCATTTTCATAGCCCTCAGCATGCGCAACTTTACTCTTTTTCTACTAATTACTGGTTTGAATGTGAGCTTGGTCCAGGCCCAAACCAGCGTTAGCTTTGGCCCGCGCTTGGGCGGCAACCTTTCCACGGCCACCTTTAGTAGTTTGGAGCAGACCACTGGCGGCAGCGGCACCCTCACTTCCAGCAGCACGCCGCTGTTGGGTTGGCAAATAGGGATGGCCGCCTCCTTTGGCAAAGGCCCTTGGATGGTGCAGCCAGCCCTGATATTTACCCAGAAGGGCGTGAAGCAAAAAGCAAGCGCATCTGACAGCTTCGGCAGCCAAACCCTTACTGCCACAATTGACGCCACTAGCCGCGTCAATTTTCTCGAGCTGCCCGTCAATGTAGTGTATGCCTTCGGGGCCGATGGTCAGGGCTTCCAAGTATTTGCCGGGCCATACCTGGCAATAGGCGTGGGTGGCAAAGCCGAGATTTCGGAAAAGCTGACTTCCAGCGACCCCAACAGCTTATTCAACGGGGAAGGCAACGGGAGCAAGGGCTATGCCTTTGGCAATACATTCGTGGAACCAGACCCTAACAGCCCGAATGACTTCGCGTTTGATGCCCGGGTGCGTCGGTTCGATGCCGGGGCCAACCTTGGGGTGGGCTACCGCACCGGGCCATTTCAGGTGCAGTTGAGCTATGCTTTCGGCCTGCTGAATGCCCAACCCGATTACCCGGTCAACTACCAGATTGAAAACACCACCGGCTACCACCGCAATACCCAACTTACCGCCACTTACTTTTTGCCCCAGTTCAGCCGGTAGCCCGGTGTTGTATAGGATGCTTGTTCCCACCCTCCGCGTAGCTCGGCCCACCGACAACCTGCCAGCGTTGCTTCGCTTCTACTGCGACGGCCTCGGCCTGCAACAGCTCACCGCTTTCGCTGCGCACAACGGCTTCGATGGCGTAATGCTTGGGCACCCGCAGGCGCCTTACCATCTGGAATTCACGCACCAACCCGGGCATGCCGTTGGCCGGGCCCCCACAGCCGATAATCTCCTGGTCTTCTACCTTCCAGACGCCGCAGAATGGCAAGCCGCCGTGCGGCGTATGGAGGCCACTGGCTTTGCGCCGGTACCATCCTACAATCCGTACTGGGACGAGCTGGGACGCACTTTCGAAGACCCCGACGGCTACCGGGTCGTGCTGCAACGGTCGGCCTGGAGTTTATAGCGGGCAAGCTGAATTGAAGAAAAAATTTGGTGGCAGCAAATCCATTATTAAGTTTGTGTAAGTACTTACATAAATTCTAATGGATTTTTTACAGCAGCTTGGACCCGTAGCATTGGGTAGCCGCCTGCGTCGGCTAAGCGAATACCTCACCAGCGAAGCAGGGAGCATTTACGCCGATTACGGACTGAATTTTCAGCCCCGTTGGTATCCGGTGTTCTATCTGGTAGCGCACCGGCCGGGCATTTCCAGCAATGAAATTGCCGAGCAGATTGGGCATACCCACGCCTCGGTAAGTCAGATTGTGAAGGAACTAGTTGGCAATGGCCTGCTCACAATGACGCCCGATACCCAGGACCAACGCCGCCGGCTGATGGCCCTGACGCTGCTGGGCCACGAGGTGCTGCCGCAGTTGCGCACCCAAACCGACGACGTGCGCCGTAGCATGCAAGCGCTGCTGACGGCTGCAGAGGTAGATTTATGGCGGGCCCTTGACGGCTTCGAGCAGCAGCTCCAGCAGCTTAGCTTGCGCCACCGGGTAGCCGAAGCCCGCACGCAGCGTGAGGCAGCGCCGATGCAACTGCGCGATTTCCGGCCGGGCGACCAGCCCATCTTCCGGCAATTGAACGAAGAATGGATTTCCCACTATTTCACCCTCGAACCGGCGGACTTCAAGGCCCTCGACCACCCCGAAGAATATATCCTGCAGCCCGGTGGCTGCATCCTATTGGCCGAAATCAACCAGCAGGTGGTAGGAACCTGCGCGCTGATAAAAATGCCGGAAGGCAGCTATGAACTGGCTAAAATGGCCGTCTCGCCAGCTGCGCAGGGACAAGGCGTGGGGCTGTTGCTGGGCCAGGCCGCCATTCAGCGCGTGCGGGACCTGGGCGGTGGGCGAGTCTATTTGGAGAGCAACTCGAAGCTTGGGCCCGCCCTGGCCCTGTACCGCAAGCTTGGGTTCCGGGATTTGGCACAGCCGAATCCGTCGCCCTATGACCGGGCCGATGTGCAAATGGAATTGCTGCTAACCTAATGCATACACTTATGCCCGGAACTACCTCCGTTGTGTCGCGCCTTGCGCCCACGCCCAGCGGCTACCTGCACCTCGGCAATGCTGTGAACTTCGTGCTGGCCTGGCTGCTCACGCGGCGGGCGGGCGGCACCCTGCACCTGCGCATCGACGACCTGGACCGCGCCCGCCTGCGCCCGGCGTATCTGGACAACATTTTCCGCGTCATCGACTGGTTGGGCATTGACTACGACCACGGTCCCACCGGCCCCGATGACTTCCTGCGGCACCATTCGCAACTGCTGCACCTGCCCGACTACAACAGCGTGCTGCGTCGTCTGGCCCAACAACCCGATTTGGTACGCGCAAGCCAGCGCACCCGTACCGGCGGCCCGGCGGCTACCGTACCACTTGAAACGCCCGGGGCCGCGTGGCGGGCACACGTTCCTACTGGCACCGAAATCCGCTTTGCAGATGCCTGGCAGGGCAAAGCCGGAGTTCCACTTGGTGCGTTGATGCCGGATTTTGTGATTCGCAAAAAAGACGGTGTAGCCGCTTATCAGGTAGCTTCGGTGGTGGATGACTTGCGGCTCGGCACCACCCTCATTGTGCGCGGACTGGACTTGGAGCCCAGCACGGGCGCGCAGCTCTGGCTGGCCAGCCAGTTATCGGAAACCAGCGCGTTTAATGCCCAGCGCATCGCGTTTCATCACCACCCGCTGCTAACCAACGAGGCCGGCCAGAAACTATCCAAAACGCAGCAGCAGCCGTTAGACACGGGCGTGCTGGGCCAGGCGCAGGGACAGCGGGCCGTATTTGCGGCCGTAGCATCGTTGTTGCACCTGCCAACAACAGCGGGGGAGTCGCTGGCCGCTTTGCAACAAGCGTTCAGCAACTCCCCCGAGATTTGGTAACTCGTTATTTCAGTGAATTATTCCTTCACAAGGCGGGCACGGACGCTGCCCGTTGCAGTACGTGCTTCTAATAGGTAGATACCAGCGGCCAGGCCCGCAACGGGTACCGTGGCCGTGTTGCGGCCCGTGGGTACCGCACCCGTCCACACGAGGCGGCCGTTGAGGTCGGTGAGCAGCAGTTGGGCATTGCCTTTCAGGTGGTCGAGGTCGATTTGCACGGCATCGGAAGCGGGCACCGGGCTGGCCTGAATGCTCAGCCCATCGGGGCCGGGTTGGCCCACGCGCGTGGCCAGCGGGCCCGTGGTCCCAAACACCTTGAATGCCATGGCTTGGTTAACGCTGGTCGCACCAGTACCCGTGCCGGCATCAACCAGCGCCGTCCAGGTGGTGACGCCGGCTGTGGTGCTGCCTTGCAGAGCGTTGGCCCCCGTCTGGGTGCGGGCGCCCACGGTGGTCACGGGCACGTAGAAATGGGTGCCGCCCCCAGTCACGGTCGACGACCAGCTAACCCAGTAGGTGCCGGGCGTCAGCACTACGGCGGGCGCAACGGTGGCCTGCACCTCCCAGACTTTGCGGGTGGTGCCGGGGGCAGCAGGTGTAGGATAGAGGCTGTTGAAAACGCGGTAAGTCAGCGCGTCAGTGGACGTACCCAATCGGTTGGTGGTTGCGTCGCCGAATACTACCGTGGCGCCCGCGGTGCCCGGCTGCCCGCGCCACACGCGAATGGATAAGGTAGCGAAAGGCGAAGGCGTGGCCGCTGCCCCGGTTTGGTAGCCGAAAAAACTGAAGCTATTCACCGTCCAGCTCTGGCCCGCTGGCACCACAAAGTCGTCGGCTAGTTCGAGCGAAGGGCTGAGTGATTGGCTGGCGGTGTAGCCGGAGTTGGTGTTGGCCACGGCCGTGTTGCCGGTGTCGTTCTGGACCTCGCTCCACTGCGTGCCCGTGGGCGCGGCGACCCCGCTTTTGCTGGTAGCCCCGGTAGCAATGGAGCTGGCGGTCAGGCTGGTGGCTCCATTATTGAACAGCGGCGTGCCTGCACTAGGCGTGGTGGTCGTGCCCAGGACCCTGAAGGCCATGGCTTGGTTGACAGTGGTGGCGCCGGTACCGGTGCCAGCATCGGTGAGGGCCGTCCAGGTGGTGGTGCCCGAAGCGGTAACGCCTTGTAGGGCATTGGCCCCCGTTTGGGTGCGGGCACCCACGGTGGTCACGGGCACGAAAAAGTGCGTGGCATTGGCCGTCACGTTGGACGACCAGCTAATCCAGTAAGTGCCGGCAGGCAGTACCAAAGCCGGGGAAACGGTAGCCGCTACTTCCCACACCTTGCGGGTGGTGGTAGGTGCTGCAGCCGTGGGGTACAGGCTGTTGAAAATGCGGTATGCTGCCGCATCGGTGGACGTGCCCAGCCGGTTGGTGGTCAGGTTGCCGAAAACAACGGTGGCGCCCGCGGTGCCTGGCTGCCCGTTCCACACCTGAATGTATAGCTCGGTGAAGGGGGAAGTGGTGGCTCCGGCTCCGGTTTGGTAGCCGAAAAAGTTAAAGCTGCTCACCGTCCAGCTTTGGCCCGCCGGCACCACAAAGTCGTCGGCCAACTGGTAGCTCAGGCTTTGGTTAGCGGTGTAGCCGGAGTTGGTGTTGGCCACGGCCGTGTTGCCGGTGTCGTTCTGGACCTCGCTCCACTGCGTGCCCGTGGGCGCGGCGACCCCGCTTTTGCTGGTAGCCCCGGTTAAAATAGAGCCGTTGGTGAATAGCTGCTGGGCCCAGCTACTGAAAGTAGCGGATGTGAGTAGCGTAAAAACAAGGAAGAGCTTTTTCATTTTTAGGAGTGGAAAGGTGGAAAATGTGAAAGCAATAACAGGTTCAGTCCTTAAATATATATTGTTAGTAATATAAAACAAGCCTTTTTCAAAAAGTAATGTCCTGTCAACGTTGGTATTCAACATTGACAGGACATGGGTTTGGCAGCATTTGCGGCGGAGGTAGCCGCTGGTTATCGCACCTCTTTCTTGAACTCTTCGGCCCAGTGGTCGGCAAGCCGGGTGGGTTCGGGTAGCTTGTAGCCTTTCAGGCAGGCCAGGGTGAGGCGCGTGGCCGTGGCTTGGTCGCAGCGGTGGCCGGGGCTCACGAACAGCGGCAATACTTTGTCCTTGCTGCGGATAACTTCGCCAATCAACTCGCCGGATTTTGCATCGATAAGCGGCGAGATGTTGCCGCGCTCCAGGCCGGGCTCTTGGAATGTGCCGGTCAGCTTCTGCTTGGCCACGCCGAAGGTGGGCATATCGAGCAGCACGCCGAGGTGCGCGGCAATGCCCATGCGGCGTGGGTGCGCAATGCCTTGCCCATCCACCATGATGACATCCGGCTTGTTTTGGAGCTTGGCAAAAGTGTGAATAACATTGGGCGCCTCGCGGAACGAGAGGAAGCCGGGCACGTAGGGCATGTCTACGGGGCCATGGTTATACACTTTTTCTACCAGCTCCAGCGAGGGAAATTTCAGCACCACGAACACCGACAGAATGGTGTCCGGGGTGGGGAACGACGAGTCGCAGCCCGCAATCAGACGCGGCTCCTGGGCCAGCGGCTCGGCGCGCACGCGCAGGCGCATTTCCTGCTGTTGCTGGGTGAGGCTTTGAACGAGGACGGGGTCGGGCGGCGGGCCAGGTGGGCGGTAGTAGGCCATTGAAGACGGAAAAATCAAAGTGGAGCGAAATAGCCCAACCGTAGCATCCTACGGCGACGACGGGCGTATTAAGAGCCATACGTTTCTTCGTCGGTCATGTCTGATTCTGTTTCCACGCACTCTGAGCAACCTGCTTCCTCCGGCTCCGGTCCGCTGCTGGAGCGCCGCTATTTTATCGATGTGGCCCGGCCTCGTCGCTCCCCAGCCCAACTCATGGCCGCGGTGCAAGCCGATGTGCCACACTTCTCGCCCGATGCCCTGGCCAATTTCAAAAAGAAAGACGGCGACGACAGCGAGCTGAGAGTTGGCGACGAGTTCAGCATCACCATTCTGGGGCCTTGGGATGGCTGCGTGCGCGTCACCGAGGTCAGCGCCACGACTTTCGAATTCATCACCCTCGAAGGCCACCCCGAAGCCGGCCGCATTCGCTTCGAGGCGCATTACCTGGACGAAAACCCCGATGTGCTGCGGTTTGAAATCCGCTCTTCGGCCCGCTCGCGCGACGGCCTGGTGGCTTTTGCCTACGATACCATCGGCGGTGGCAAGCTGCTGCAGGAGGCCACTTGGGTCGAGTTTTGCCGGCGCGTGGCGGCGGCCAGCGGTGGCCAGGCCTTGGCCGATGTTGTGGTCGAGACTTTCCGGCATGGCGGCACCGGCCACGTTGAACACACTCGCCATGAATAACCAGACCGCCTCTGTGCCTGCCTCAGCCAAGCCTCCCATGTGGGAGCAGTACCGTGCCCGCCTCGACGCCTACACCAACGCCAAGGTTAACTACGATTTCTCGCGCCAAAACGAGTACACCAGCGAAACCGGCTGGCGCCTCGACGACTACGAAGCTGACCTGCCCGCTGAAGCTCCCGGCCCGCCCGAAGCCGCCGGCTCTTTCGCCGCTGCCCAGGACGTGCTGCGCCGCTACGCCTTCCCACCGCCCGACCTCATCACCGGCATCTTCAACCCCGAAGGCCCGCTCGAAAAGCGCATCATGGTGCTGCGGGCGCAGTTTCTGTTCTTTAAATTCTACTTCGGCGTGCGTGTGAGTGAGGTGACCGACGAAGAAGCCCGCGATACGCCCCACGGCCCCGAGCGGGTGTGGGGCTACGGCTACCGCACCCTCGAAGGCCACTTCGAACGCGGTCAGATTGACTTCACCATCCACAAAAACCTGAAATCCGGCGCGGTGCAGTTTCGCATTCATGCCGTGTCGCAGCTCGGCCAGATTCGCAACCCTTTCTATTGGGTCGGTTTTCGGCTGTTTGGGCGCATGCTCCAGCGCAAGTTCGCCCGCGAGTCGTTGCGCCGCATGAAGGAAATGGTGAGCCAAGCGCTGGCCACGGGTACCCCGCCCGCAATGCCCGCGCGTGCCGCCTTGGTGAAGGAGCATTAGCTACGAGTGCGCCGCTTATCCTACGTGCCGGATTTCGCCTTCACCGTAATGGCGCACATCAAGCAGCCGGCCGGGACCGGCGTAGTGCACGAAGCCTGCGCCGAGGTGCTGAATGGTAATGGTTTGCTCGGCGCGCAGCTGGAGGTTGCCTTCCCCCAGGTTGCGAAGCTTGAGGTGCTGGGCCGTGAGCTCGCCGCAGTCCAGGTCGCCTTCCGATAGGTTGGTGATTTTGACCGCGCCCGCCGTGCCGGCTAGCTGCACCTGGCCCTGGCAGGCGCAGTGCAGGGTGAGCTGGTTGGCCTGCAGGCGGAGCTGGGTATTGCCAATGGACTGAATTTTGATTTCCAGTGGCTCGATGGCCAGCAGCGGCTCGGGGCAGATGACGTGGCCTTCGCTGGCAATGTCGAGGTGCTGAAGCTGGCGCACGTACACCGCTACGTGCAGCTGCGAGTAGGCGGGCCGCCGCAGCTTGTCCTCGGTGGTGACGTAGAGCGTGCGGCCGGCATTGGCGATGCTGACGTGCTCCAATAGGTTGTCGTCGGTTTCGATAACGACCTTTTCTTCTGTGCTTTGGCGCAGCTCTACGGTGCCGTGCACGCTCAGGTGCAGGCGGGTGAAAGAGCTGACGGGTTGCGTGCGCACCGCAAGGGTGCCGTTGCCTTGGACTTGCATGAGTTGGCGGAGTTGTTTGAATGAAAACATGAGGGACAATGAGGTCAGTCGGGGAGGGGGGTGCAGGCGTGGCCGTGGGCATGCAGCAGGGCTGCCACGGCCCGGGCATCGGGTGGGCCAGCGGGGCTTGCCACGCGCAGAATGCGGTCGCAGTCGTCCAGGTCGAAGGTGATGCGCCAGGTAGGAAAGCGGACCCGCAGGCAGCGCAGAAGGGAGGTAGCTATGCACGGGCAAGCCACGTCGGTGCGAAAAACTTCAACTTCGGGCATAAGCAAGCGGCGCGGCCGGTAGGAGGTCCGATGCCGGTGCAAACTTCCTCGCCCAGTCAAGCCAGCGCGTTACACTTGCCGGAGCCAGACGTACAGAATCAGGAAACCGTCGCTGAGAAGCAGCAAAAACTCCGGCTCATGTAAGTAGAAGTTCGTTTCTTGTAACTGCGCCAGCGGCTCATCACCAGACCTTTGTCTCATTACCTGGCTTTTCTGCTATGAATGAGTCTGCGCTAGCTGCCCGTGAACAAATCCAACTCCTCTTCGACCAACTGGCGGCCGTTTGGCAAGCAGGGGATGGCGAACAATTTGCCACCAATTTTACCGACGATGCTGATTATGTCGTGTTCGATGGTACCCATTTGACTGGCCGAGCGGCCATCGCGCAAGCCCACCAGGAGTTGTTCAGTGGTGTATTGCGCGGCTCCCGGTTGGTGCGCGGCGCCGTCACTGATTTCCGGCTGCTAGCCCCGACCGTGGCGCTGATGCACAGCACCGGCGCGGTGCAGATGCGCTGGCAGAAGCAGGCACCCGCTGGGCGAGAATCTATCCAGACGATGGTGGCGGTGCTGGAAGGCGGGTGCTGGCAGTTTGCCGCCTTCCAGAACACCCGCATTAAGCCGCCCGGCCTGCTTGCCAAGCTGTTACTGCGCCTGATGAAATAACTTGCTTCTCCTTTCCCCACGGCCATGCCCCTTGAAGTCCGCCACGGCAGTAGCCAGCTCCTTATTCACCGCAACGACTACGTGGCCAGCGACTTTCACGCCACGGAGCTGGTAGAGCACGTGCGCGAAATTGAGCTGCCGATTGGCAAAGGCTACCAGGCGCACTGGTATTTCGAGGGCATCCGGCTGGCTTATTCGCGCTGGCGCTACCGGGAGCCCTTCACCGCCGAGTGGCACACCGACCTCGACGTGGTGCACCTGCACTTCAACCTGCGCGGCCGCACCATTATCGAGAACCGCCGGGCCGGTACCGTGCTCCACCTGGCCAGCTACCAGCACAATCTCTCCTACGCCCACGGCTTCGAGGGCACCATCCGCAACGAGGAGCTGGAATCGGAAACTTTCATCCTGCAATTCACTAAGCCCGCGTTCTTGGAGCTGGCCCAGCATGCCAACGAGCCGCTGCGCCGCTTTTGTGCCGCCGTGCTTCAGGGCCAGCAGCTGGTGCTCAGCGAGCAGGGCCTGCACCTCAACCTGGCGCTGCACACTGCCATCCGCGAGGTGCTGGACTGCCGCTTTGCGGGCCCACTGAAAAAGCTGTTTCTCTACTCCAAGGCCCTGGAAATACTGGTGTTGCAGGCCGATGCCTTCGAGCAGGCGCAGGCCCCGCGCCGCTACGCCCGTACCGACTACGACCAGGAGCGCCTGCTCTTTGCCCGCGACTACCTCGTGCAGCACCTGGCCCTGCCGCCCAGCCTGCCTGAGTTGGCCCGCTTGGCGGGCCTCAACGAGTTTAAGCTGAAAAAAGGCTTCAAAGAGCTGTTCGGCCAAACTGTGTTCGGCTACCTCAGCGACTACCGTCTGGCCGACGCCCGGGCCCAGTTGCAGGACCGTCAGAAAACAGCCAGTGAATTAGCGTTTGAGCTGGGCTATTCATCAGTGCAGCACTTCAGCACGGCGTTTAAAAAGAAGTTCGGCGTAAGCCCCACGGAGCTGAAAGGCTAGCCATCGGGAGGGCGAAAGCCAACAGCCAGGCCACGCAATCAGGCAGGTTTTGCCCCGCTGGCCCAACCTTCGCCCGCTTATGGAGTTTAGTCCTCGGCCCCTGGGCTACATTCTATATCCTGTTTCCCTTAAATATGCTCCCAACGAAAGCTTATGCGGCTCCGGCCGTAAACGTTCCCTTAGCACCTTTCAACTTTGAGCGGCGCGACGTCGGCCCGCACGACGTACTCATTGACATTCAGTTTTGTGGCGTGTGCCACTCCGACCTGCACCAGGTCCGCGACGAATGGGGCGGCTCTATCTTCCCCATGGTGCCCGGCCACGAAATCGTGGGCCGCATCACGCAGGTGGGCGAGCACGTCAAGAACTTCAAAGTGGGCGACCTGGCCGGCGTGGGCTGCATGGTCGATTCCTGCCGCACCTGCCCCAACTGCCAGGAGGGCCTGGAGCAGTACTGCGAAACCACTGGCATGGTGGGCACCTACGGCGGCATCGAAAAGGAAACCGGCCGGCCTACCTACGGCGGCTACTCCAGCCAGATTGTGGTGGATGAAAAGTACACCCTCAAAGTATCCGACAAGCTGGACCTCGCCCGCGTAGCGCCGCTGCTGTGCGCCGGCATCACCACCTACTCGCCCCTGCGTCAGTGGAAAGTGGGGTCTGGCCACCGCGTAGCCGTGATGGGCCTCGGCGGTCTGGGCCACATGGCCGTGAAGCTGGCCGTCGCCATGGGCGCCGAAGTCACCGTCCTCAGCACCTCGCCCAACAAGGAAGCCGATGCCAAAGAGCTAGGTGCCCACAAGTTTGTGGTAACCAAAGACGAGGCCCAGCTGAAGTCCGTGCGCAACTACTTTGACTTCATCATCAACACCGTGTCGGCCCCGCTCGACCTGGCTGCCTACCTGAACCTGTTGCGCCGTGACGGCACCATGATTCTGCTAGGCGTGCCGCCGGAGGCGCCGCAGGTCCACGCCTTCAACCTGATTGGCAAGCGCCGCCGCATCGCCGGTTCGCTCATCGGAGGCATCGCCGAAACCCAGGAAATGCTGGACTTCTGCGCCGAGCACAATATCATGTCCGACATCGAAATCATTGACATGAAGGACATCAACGAGTCATACGAGCGCATGCTGAAAGGCGACGTGAAATACCGCTTCGTGATTGATTTGGCGACACTGAACAACTAGCGTTTTAACTTTAAATAATGAGGCAGTTTAGAAAGCTGTTTTTCGCAAGTTCACCTGTCATCCTGAGCGGAGCGAAGGACCTTAGCACGCAGGCACGAAGCATTCAGTAGTGCTAAGGCCCTTCGCTCCATTTAGGATGACATTTCCTAAACAGCTTCAATGATAGAGGTACGAAGTATCCCATCTTTATCATTGGTTCATTCAACGAAAAGAGGCTCCTGCAATCAGCGGGAGCCTCTTTTCGTTAAAGTCTCATTCTTTATTTACTGCTTGCTAAATACGTAAGAGTCTTGCTCCAGCCCGTCGTTCACCCGAATTTCTAGCGTTTTCACCTGCCCGTTTTCAACCGTGAAAGGCGCCGGGAAAATGCCGTAAGCTGCGTGGTTAAATGTGCTGCGGAAGGTGTCGCCGTCCATGTAATCCAGCGTGGTGGTGAGGGCGGGGTGGTGCGAGAAGTGCACGAGCAGTTGCTTGCCCTTCGGCTCCACTGTGATGATGCCGTAGACAGGATGCGTATAAGTGCCGGCGTATTCCTTGAGGCTGCGGGCGGGTTTATTTTTCTTGGCGACGCGGGCGGCGAGGTCAGCCACATTCTTGGTGGTTTCGGCGTTGCCGGGTTTGGCGAAGCCGTAGAGCTGGCGGCTGCGGTCCACGTATGGCACGCCGAGGTAGGCGTCGAGCAGCTGGTAGCGCAGGGCTTCAAAAAAGCTCTGGTTATCCTGGTTGGTGAGCACGGCGATGCCCAGGTTTTCCTCGGGCACAAAGCACACGTTGGTTACGAAGCCGTTGGCGCCACCGGTGTGCCAGTAAATCTGGCGGGCGTTGTAGTCAGCTGACAGCACGCCCAGGCCATAGGTGCGGAAGTGCGTGGGGAAGATGGGCGACTTCGTGCTGCTCACCAGCGTATTGCCTTCGCGGGTGCGACGCAGCGTGGCCCAGGGCAGAATGCGCTGGCCGTTGTATTTGCCGCTGTCGAGCTGGAAGCGCAGCCAGTGGGCCAGGTCGTTGGTGCAGGAAACCAGGCTGGCGGCGGGCCCGAAATTGTCCACCACATCAAACGGCACGGGCGCGAGTGGGCCGAAGGCGGTGGTGTAGGGCTGGGCAATGTTGGGTCGCTGGCTGGCACCAGTGGAGTTGGGGTAGGTATTGGTCATGCCCAGCGGCGTGAGCAGGCGCTGCTGCACGAAATCCTGCCAGGTAGTGCCGCCGGTGGCTGCAGGGATAATTTCGCCGGCTGCCAGGAAACCGTAGTTGCTGTAGCCGTAGGTTTGGCGAAAAACACCGCTGGGTTTTAGATAGCGCACTTTTTGCAGGATTTCGGCCCGGCTTAGGGTGGAATTCCAGAAGGTGAAATCGCCCTGGAAGGTCTTGGTGCCCATGCGGTGCCCCAGCACATCGCGGATGGTGACGAGGCGCGTGCTGGTGGAGTCGTAGAGCCGGAAATCGGGCAGGTACTGGCGCACCGGGTCGTCCAGTTTGAGCTTCTTTTCCTCCACCAATTGCGAGATGGCGGTGCCGGTGAAAAGCTTGGAATTAGAGGCAATGAGGAACAGCGTGTTGCCGTCGACCGGCTCGGGCTTACCCACAGCCTTCACGCCAAAGCCCTGCGAGGTCACCACCTGCCCGTCCTTTACCACCACCACGGCCAAGCCGGGGATATTCCAGAGCTTGAGGCCGCGCTGTACGTAGCTGGCCAGGCTGTCGCGCACGAAGGCGTTGCCGGTCGCGGCCGTTTGAGCGTGGGTTCGGAGCGAAAAGGACGCGGCCGAAGCCAGCGTAGCTAGGAAGAGCAGGGGGCGCATAGAGGTACTGTAAAGTCAAAAAAGAGCCGGTTAAAATGCTCAGGAGAACATTTCAACCGGCTCAAAGCTAAGCAGGCGGGCGGGCACGGGGCTTTGCCGGTTTTAGCTGGCGGGCTACTTGGTGAGCTCCGGCGGATTATTCAGGCCGTCGCGGCGCTGGCCGTTGACGGTGGCTTCACGGCGGGTAATTCGGTAGCCATCGCAGCGCTTCTCGCCGGGCTCCTGCGTCAGTTGAATGTCAGTGATGTCGTAGGAGCGGCTGGCCGCTGGCACCAGTAGGCGGTAGTTGCTGGTAGCCGTGCCGTAATCAGGTACGGCGAACTGTGGCGCATGGCCAAACGGATAATACAGAGACAGAAATGGCTTGGCGCTGCCCACTGGCGCAGGCGACCTAAGCTGGCGGAGGGTATCGATAGGCCGTTGAAAATCAGCGGTAGCGTAGTGCACCAGGTAGGCCGAACGCAGCTCAGCCCGCCGAAACCCCGCTCCCGTACTGGTCAACGTATCGGTGCTGAAGACCAGTATGAACGTGGGCGGCGGCGGCATGTTAAGCGGGCAGGAGAGTTCGCAGCCGGTGAGCAATAGCAGCGCGACAGCCGTTGCGCGGCCGGGTAGTAAAGCAAGATTCATTGGGCAGGAAATAGGAAAGGAAGAGTAGTGGATGGCTGGCTAAACGACCTGCATCAGGGGGGCGGAGGGCCAGGGGGTGGGCGTGAGCGTGACGAGCGGCCACAGGGCTTGCTGGCCGGTGTAATGCAGGAAAATGCGGGCCGTGGTAATGATGTCCTTCTCGCAGTAGCGCACGATACGGGCGAGGTCCTTCTCGACCCAATACGTGTGGCCGACGTGGGAGCCGTCGATGTCGTCTTTGGGAGAGGGGATGCCGAACACGCCGGCCAGCAGGGCCAGCGTGATGTGGCCTTTGTTGTCACCGAATTTCCAGAGCTCCATGGTGTCGAGCAGGTGGGGGAGGTCCCAGGGCTTGTGGCCAGCCACGTCGAGCATGGGCGGAATGTCCTGCCCACAGATGAGCATGCGCCGGCCCAGGTAGCCGTAGTCAAACTCGCGGCCGTTGTGGGCGCAGAGAAAATGGCCGTCAGGATGAGCGGTTTCGAGCTTGGCGTAGCGGCTGGGGCCGTAGGGTGCGTAGCGCTGCAGAAACTGGCCGAAGTCGCACAGGACCTTGCACTCGTCCGCACCAGCGAAGGACTTGGTACGAAATTCTAGGGTTTCGTCCTTGAGCTCGCGGAAGAAGCCTACCGAGATGCACACCACCTTGCCAAACTCGGCGTAGAGGCTGCTATTGCTGAATAGCTCTTCGTGGGTGCGGCCCTCGGCCAGCTCGCGGGCGTGGCGCTTCTCGCAGAATTTCTGCCAGAGCGGCTGGTGGGTAGCGGGCAGGTCGGCGTGGGTAGCGTAGCCGGGCACAGTTTCGATGTCGACGAAGAAAACGCGGGTGAGGTCGACGTGGCGAAGGATGTTCATAGCACAGAAAAAACGGGCTACCTCAAAGCTAAGCCAAAATAGCAGCAATTCCAGTGGGGAGGTACCGCACCGTATTTTCGTCGCTATGTTGTTCTCCTTCGGCCTGCATAGCTCCTTGCTGTTGCCTTTTGTGGTGCCGGGGGCCGTGGCCACGCTCTGGCTGCTGAGCCGAGCCTGGCGGCGCGGTAATGCCTCCGATGCCCTGCTGGCGCTGCTGCTGCTGGTGCCCACCCTCAGCGTGAGCCAGTGGATGCTGGGCTACGCCGGGTGGTTCGATAGCCACGACGGCCACTCCACCGTCATGTTTTACCTGCCCTGGCGGGCCAATATGCTGCTCGGCGGGGCTTATTATCTATATTTTCGCAGCCTTACGAACCAGGATTTTCGCTGGCGCCCAGCCCTGAAGCACCTGCTGCCGGGCCTGCTGGAATGGGGCGCCTTTGCGGCCGTGGCGGCCTACGACCTAGGCTGGTACCGGGGCGTGCTGGGCTGGCCGCTGCCTGATTTTTATGGCACCAAAGGCCCCGCCGCCACGGCATTCGACGAGTTGGCCCTGCCTGCCGCCCTGCTCAGCTCGGCGCTGCTGCTGGGCTACGGCCTGCGCCTGCTGGCCGACTACCGCCGCTACGCCCGCTACCTCAACGACAACTTCTCGGACCCCGAGCGGCTGCGTTTTGCGGGCCTGCGGCAGCTGCTGGCCTTGCAAGCCCTGGTGCTGGTGCTGAGTTTGGTATTCACGGTGCTCAACCAGATGTATGACCTCAGCTACGACACGGCCTGGTATTTCTTTGCCCTGCGCGGGGTCCTGATTTACGGGCTGATTGTGGTGGGCATTCAGGCCAACTACGCGGCGGCCACCAGCTCGCTCCGCTTCGGGGCCACGCCGTCTGCGATAAAAACTGCGGAGTTGGAACCGCTCGCAACGCCTATTGAATTGCCGATAGCCGCCGAATCGGTTGCAACTGCCGCGCCGGCCGAACCGCCGGTTTCCACCGCTGCGCCGGCCCCGGCTGAAGCCGCGCCGGAGCTGGCCCCGGAACTGCAGCCCTGGCGCGACAAGCTGCTGCGCCTGATGGCCGATGAGCAGCCCTGGCTGGAGCCCGAGCTCACCCTTACCGAGCTGGCCCACCGCCTGCGCACCAACCCGGCCCTGCTCTCCAAAGTCATCAACGCGGGCTGCGGGCAAAACTTCAACGACTTTGTGAACACCTACCGGGTGGCCGAGGCCCGGCGCAAGCTGGCGGACCCGCGCTTTGCGCACTACTCCCTAGTAGGTGTGGCGCTGGAGAGCGGATTTAATTCCAAGTCCACGTTTAACCGGGTGTTCAAGAAGCTGCTGGGGCAGGCCCCCAGCGAAGTGGGAAGGGGGTAGGAGCTGAAGCCGGAAAAGCCTGTCATACTGTGACAAGCGCAGCACGACGGACTTTCCATTTTATCTGCTCTGCTATTCCCAGGCCTTACTCCACCACGAGGCGGGCGGCGCGGTTACCGGCGCGTACCAGGTACACGCCGGCGGGCGGGCCGGCCACGGACAGGGTGGCAGCGGCCGGACGCACAAGCTGACCCAGGCTGTTGTAGACTGAAAGGAGTGCCTCGGCGGGGAGGCCGAGGGCTCGCACCGGGCCACCGGCAACGGGGTTGGGCACCAGCACCAGCTGGCTCGTGGTGGCCCCGCTGGGCACGAAGCGCACGGGCGAATACGTTACGCGGCCGTCGGCGTCGGTTTGAGCGAGGCGGTAGTAGGTGGCGGCGGCCGTGGCATCGGCAAACGAGTAGGTGTGCGCGCTAGCCAACGAGCCGGCCCCGGCCACGAAGCCCAGGTGGCGGAAACTGGCCCCGTCGGCGGAGGCTTCGATGCCGAAGCTGGCGTTGTCACGCTCCGAGGCGGTGGCCCAGGTGAGGCGCACGGCGGCCGGGCCGGTGCGGGCGGCCGTAAAGGCGGCCAGCTCCACGGGCAGGGGCTGGAAGCTGCGCAGCGGGCTCACCCGGTCGAAGCGCTGGGCGCTGGTGGTGCTGCCGTCGCCGAGCTGGCCGTTGGTGTTCTGGCCGGTGCTGGCAAAAGCGTAGCCCGAGGAGTTACGGGCCAGCGAGAAGTCGGCCATAGGTCCGGAAGCCAGCGTGGTCCAGGTGGTAGCGCCCGTGGCCTCCTGCGTGGGCGTGAGCATGCTGCTGGTGGTGGCGTTGCCCAGCTGGCCGTACTGGTTCTAGCCCCAGGCGTAGAGGCTGCCGTCGGCTTTCAGGGCCAGGCTGTGGGAAAGGCCTGCTGGTGCAGTAGGTCACCCAAGGCCTCCGCAACTCGGGTCAGGAAGCTGCCTTTAACATGCGTGTAAAAGCCCCCACGGCCTAGCCGTGGGAGCTTTTGCGTTTGGGAAGGTAGGGCACCACCGGTCCGGCCAAGGTCTCAAATGCCATTTGGGACGTCCCAACTTACAATATGGAGCGCAGCAAGTGGGGGCCGGCCAGACCTTTGAACCCGAAAGCTGCCCGCCCCACCATGCGGTACGCAACAAATAAATAATCCAGCCCCGTGTAACGTTAAGGCCCCCGCGCAGATACTCTCCGTGTTTACATCCGGCTATAATGCCACTACCAAGTATTTAAATGCCGCCCACAGGCAACCCTGCCCCCGGCCTTGTCATCTGTTAGGGGCTGTCCCTCCTTCCTTTTTTCTGTTGCGCTTATGAAACTATCTACACACTACCTGCTGGGTGGCCTGTTGGGCCTGTTGCTGACCGGGGCTATCTGCCCAGCCCACGCCCAGACGCCGGCTCCCGCCACACCGGCCGCACCAGCCACCGGCTCCCTAACCGGCACCGTGCTCGATTCGCTCAAGAAAGAGCCTGTGCCCTACGCCACCGTGGTGCTGCTGCCCGCCACCGGCGAGGCTCCCATCACCGGGGTAGCGGCCGATGATGCCGGCAAGTTTGCGCTAAACAAGCTGGCTCCCGGTAGCTTCCGACTGCGTGTGAGCTACGTGGGCTACGGCACTCAGACGCGCCCCGTCACGGTAACTGCCGGCGCTACAGCGCTGCCCACATTCTACCTGCCCGTAGCCGGCACCGCGCTGGGCGAGGCCGTCATTGTAGGTACGAAGCCGGTGGTGGAGGTGCGCCCCGACCGCATCGTGTACAATGCCGACCAGGACGCGACTAATGCCGGCGGCAACGCGGCCGACGTGCTGCGCAAGGCCCCACTGCTGGCCGTGGACGGCGACGGCAACGTAAAAATGCGGGGCTCCAGCAACTTCAAAGTACTGGTGAATAATAAACCCTCGCCCACGCTGGCCAGCAACCTGGCCGAAGCCCTCAAAGGCATCCCCGCCGAGCAGATTAAGTCAGTCGAAATCATCACCACGCCGCCGGCCAAGTACGACGGCGAAGGCACGGCCGGCATCATCAACATCGTGCTGAAGAAGGGAGTGGAGCAGGGCCTGAACGGCCGTGTAAGCGCCTCGGGTGGCAACCGCAACTCGAACGTCAACGCTGCACTCAACTTCAAGACCAAGAAGCTGGGCTTCACCTCGTCGGGGGGCCTGGGTGGCTGGTACGGGCCGAACGAGTCGACCCGCGTCCGCTACGGCAAGGTTGATAATTCGACCCTGACCCAGAACGGCACGGGCGACTATGGCGGCTTGTGGAATTACGGCAGCATCGGTCTCGACTACGACGTGAGCGAGCACCAGAGCCTGTCGTTGGCGGCGTCGCTGAACACCTACCGCGGACACGACTACAATAACCTGCTGAACGACTACGTGACCGACAATCAGGTCAATAATCAACTCTTCACCCGCACCACCAACAGCCTGTTTAGCGGCTTCAACGGCGAGCTGACGGGCACCTACACCAGGACCTTCGCACTGCCCCGTAAGGAGTGGAGCGTGGTGGGCCAGTACGCTGAGAACAGCGGCACCTTCGGCTACGATTTCGACCAGTTCGCCAACTCCCGCGTCAACCTCGAAACCGACCGGGCCAGCTACCGCGAGCGCAGCCGGGGCCGCACACCAGGCACCGAAGTCACCTTCCAGACCGACCTGACCCAGCCCTTTGGTGAGAAGCAAACCCTCGAAACCGGCCTGAAAGCCATCTGGCGCCACACCGGCTCGGTGGCCGACGTAGACGGCAAGCAGCAGGCCGATGCGGACTTTGTGCGCCTGGCCGGCCGCTCCACCGACTTCGACTACGACCAGAATGTGCAGGCCGCCTACGCCACCTACACCGCCAAGGCTACTAAAAAGCTCAGCATCAGCCTGGGCGGCCGCCTGGAGCGCACCTCGCTTTCGGCCGATTTCCGCACCACGGGCTCGGAGATTCCGGCCCGCAGCTACCTCACACTGCTTCCCAATGGCAATGCTCAGTATGCCTTCAGCGACAACAACAGCGTGCGCCTAGCCTACAGCAAGCGCATCACCCGACCCTACATCGACTACCTGAACCCGTTCATCGACCGCTCCGACGCGCAGAATATTTCCTTTGGCAACCCCAACCTCGACCCGGAACTGACGGACTCTTATGAGCTGAGCTACAACACCAACGGCAAAGCCGGCTCGCTCAACATCTCGGGTTCGGTGCGGCGCACGGGCAACGCCATTGAGTCCATTCGCCTGCGGCCCGAGGAGGCGGGAATTACGGATGCATTGCCCGGCAGCACGGTCCGGACCTACGCCAACGTGGCTTCGAATTCCTTTTACCAGCTCAATTTCTATGGGTCGGCTAAGCCCGCCAAGGGCTGGGACATCAGCGGCGGGCCAGATGTGCAGTACATCGTGCGCCGCAGCCCGGCGCTGGGCGTCGAGCGACGTGGCTTCACGGCTGGCCTGAACCTCAATACGTCTTATAAGTTGCCCAAGAAATTCACGCTGCAGGGATTTCTCTATAGCTCGCTGCCTTCGCCCGAACTGCAAGGCCGCGGCTCGGCCAACCTGTATTACCAGTTAGGCGTCAAGAAAACCTTCCTCAACGACAAGGCCGACCTGGTGCTGAACCTGGCCACGCCCTTCAACAACTACTGGCGCTACCGCAGCACTACGGATACGCCCTCCTTCAGCGAAACCAGCAACAACTACGCCTACCAGCGCGGCTTCCGCCTCAGCTTCAGCTACCGTTTCGGCAATGCGCAGCAGGGCAAGCAGCGCAAATCCATCTCGAACGACGACGTGAAAGGCGGCGGCAGCAAGCAGGGCGGACAGTAGGCCGTGAGCAGGCGGGACATCAACCCCGCCACTTTACCGCAAGTGCCGCAGCACTTCCTGGCGGTAGGTGCTGCCTACGGGTACTTCGCGGGCTCCCACCAGCAGCACGTTGCCGCTGAGGCGCTCCACGCTGGCCAGGTTCACGAGGTAGGATTTGTGAGTGCGCAGAAACTGCCCGGCGGGCAGCTGGCTTTCCATCTGCTTCATGGTTTCGGCCGTGAGCAACACGCGGCCCGAGGCGAGGTGGCACTTCACGAAATTGCCGTAACCCTCCACAAACAGCAGCTCACCGAAGCGGACCCGCTCGGTGCCAGCATCGGTTTTCAGGAAAATTGAATCGGTAGCAGGTTCCTGAACAGGCGCAGCCGGGGCAGCGGCTGTCGGCGCTGCCGTGGGCACGGTGGCTTGCAGCCGGTTGATGGTTTTGATGAAGCGCTCGAAACGAATGGGTTTCAGTAGGTAGTCGACCACACCCAGGTCGAAGGCATCGAGGGCGTGCGCCGCGTGTGCGGTGCAAAGCACCACGGCCGGCGGCTGGGGCAGCGCCCGCAGCAGTTCCAGCCCCGTGAGCTCGGGCATATCCACATCCAGAAACAGTACGTCGACGGGCGTGGTGCGCAAAAACGTGAGGGCCTCCACGGCTCCGTAGCAGCTACCGGCCCAGGTAGCCAGGCCCGGCAGGCGGTCGAGGTAGGCGCGCAGCACCGTATGGGCCAGCGGCTCGTCGTCAACCAGCAGGCAGCGCAGGGGGGCAGGAGTTGGCATAGGGGTAGGGGAGGATGTAGCGCAGACTTTGCTATCGGCGCGGCGTAGCCAAAGTTCGCACTACAGCACAAGCTGCAAATTGGCGGTATAAAAGGTTTCGCTGGCCTCAATGGCTAGCCGGTGGCGGGTGCCGGGGTAGAACTGCGCCAGCCGCGCCCGCAAGGTAGGCAGCCCCAACCCCGAGGGCGCGGGCCGGAAATGCGGCGGAATGCTGTTGCCGGTGTGTAGCGTGAGGCCCGTATCCGTCTGGGTAAGGTGAATGCGGATGGTGTTTTCGCCGCCGGGCCCAATGGCGTGCTTAAAGCAGTTTTCGACCAGCGGCAGCAGCAGGAGCGGGGCCAGCGGCTGGTCGGGGTGGGGCAGGTCGGCGGTGAATTCGACGGTGGTGTTGTCGCGCAGGCGCAGCTTTTCGAGCCCGATGTAGTTGGCTAGGTATTCGGCCTCGGTGCCCACGGTCACGGTGCTTTGGCGCGAGCTGTCGAGCTGGTAGCGCATCAGGCCGGCCAACTGGAGCAGGGCCTCAGGCATCTGGTCGGGTGCGGCCAGGCTCAGACCA
Organism: Hymenobacter negativus; assembly: GCF_017571495.1. Classification (GTDB taxonomy): domain Bacteria; phylum Bacteroidota; class Bacteroidia; order Cytophagales; family Hymenobacteraceae; genus Hymenobacter; species Hymenobacter negativus. The sequence goes on from NZ_JAGETZ010000013.1 coordinate 124,212, forward strand.
TACAGGTTGTTGAGAGTATTGAAGAGGAAGTGCTGGTTCACCTGCGCTTTGAGGAGGCTGAGCTCGGTTTCGAGCTGCAGGGCCCGCAGCTGCTGCATCTGGAAGTGGCTCACAATGCCGCGGCGCACGTAGCGTGCAACGGTGGACAAGCTCACCGCGAGCAAGATGTTGCCCACTGCGTGCCCGTACAAATAGGCTGTGGAACTGGTCTGGCCATGCGGGTCAATTACCTTGATTTGGACCACTTCGTCGAAGAGGTTGAGCAACGCCCCGCCTGCCAGCAGCGTGGCCACCGTAGCCAGCGCATAGAGCGCGTAGCGTCGACGCTCCATGAGGTGGGTGAGGAGCCAGAAGTGGGTATAAATGGTGAGCGCCGCCACCATTAGGAGTACCGCCGACGAACGCAACCCTTCCTCGGCGTGCGCAGGGTCGCGCCAGATTATCAGGCTGATGTTGGCGACTACCAGCAGCCACGCTATTCCGTGCCGAATAACCCGCCGCCCCAATAAAGTTGAAAGAGTCATGCCGCAAAGCTACTGGTCCCGCCCAGGCGCTGTCAAAGCAAGATGACGAACACCGAATAAGCGTGACGAATGCCGGTTTTTGCGGACGAACGGGACTCATCCGGCAGGAGCGGGTGGTGGTCACGGCCGGCCGGCAGTTGGTCATTTTGCCCGGTGCTTGGTGGCGGGGACCTTTCATCTTTGAGCCATCAAGTCACCCAATCAGCCCACCGTATGCCACTGCCCCGCCTGCTTACCGCCTTTTTCTGCTCTTTCTTTAGCGCCGGGCTGCTGCCCGCTGTGGTGGCCGCCCAGGCCACGGCCCTCACCGGGCAGGTACTCGACCAGGCCACCCAGACTCCGGTGGCTTACGCCAGCATTGGCGTGCTGCACCGGCCGGCCGGTACCGTGGCCGATGCCCAGGGCCGTTTCACCTTTGATGTGCCCGCCGCCTACGACCAGGATTCGTTGCGGCTGGCCCTGCTGGGCTACGCGCCGCTCACGGTACAGGTGGCCGATTTCCGCCGGCAGCTAACCCAAGCGGGCGGCCGGGTGCTGCTGCGGGCCGCGCCCACGCCGCTGGCCGAAGTGCTGGTGCGGCCCGGTACTGCCACGCGGCGCGTCATCGGCAATTCGACCGTGTCCAATACCATTTCGGGTGGCTTTAAAATGAACCGGCTGGGCAGCCAGCTGGCCCAGGGCCTGCACCTGCGGCGGCCCGCTACGCTGGAGGAGGTGTCGTTCCACGTAGCCGAATGCACCTACGACAGCCTGTTCTACCGCGTCAATGTCTATCAGGTCGTAAACGACGTGCCCACGGCCAGCCTGCTGCCCGAGCCCGTTTACGTGCGGGTGCGCAAAGGCGAAACCAAAACACGCTTCGTGGCCGACCTGCGCCGTTTCCACCTCACCGTGCAGGGCGACATAGCCGTGGGCCTCGAAATGGTAAAGGGGCTGGGCCCCGGCGAGCTGCGCCTCAGCATGAGCTTGCTGAAAGGCCCCATCTACATTGCCAACCAAAGCGCCGCCGATTGGGAAAAGATGCGCGGCTTCGGCCTAGGCATCGACGCCACGGTGGCCGAATACCGCTAAAGAGCACCCGGCAGGCAACTCCGGCCGCATTTTCAGCATCCGTCAAAGCAATAGGCTGTAACACTGGCTATCTTCCCCCGATTCAATCAATCCTAACTCATACGTCATCACCTTTTTTCTGCATCAATGGCCCTTTCCATCACCAATCTCTCCAAGACCTACCCCAACGGGACGCAGGCCCTCAAAAACGTCAGCCTCGAAATCCCGAACGGCATGTTCGGCCTGCTGGGCCCCAACGGCGCCGGCAAGTCCAGCCTGATGCGCACCATTGCCACCCTGCAGGATGCCGACACCGGTTCCATCAGCCTCGATGGCATCGATGTGCTGCGCGATAAAGAGGCCGTGCGCCGCGTACTGGGCTACTTGCCTCAAGAGTTCGGTGTGTACCCCAGCGTGAGCGCCGAGGATTTGCTCGACCATTTCGCCACCCTCAAAGGCATCGCCAATGGCAAGGAGCGCAAAGAAATGGTGGCCGCCCTGCTGCACCAGACCAACCTCTACGACGTGCGCAAAAAGTACGTGGGCGGCTACTCCGGCGGCATGAAGCAGCGCTTCGGCATTGCCCAGGCCCTGCTCGGCAACCCGCGCCTCATCATCGTGGACGAGCCCACCGCCGGCCTCGACCCCGCCGAGCGCAACCGCTTCCACAACCTGCTGAGTGAGATTGGCGAAAACCTGGTGGTCATCCTCAGCACCCACATTGTGAGCGACGTGGCCGACCTCTGCCGCCACATGGCCATCATCAACAAGGGCGAAGTGCTGCTCACCGGCGACCCGCTCACGGTGATGAACAACCTGAAAGGGAAAATCTGGCGCAAGCTGATTGAGAAAACCGAACTGCCCGCACTGCAAGCCAGCCAGCAAGTCATCAGCTCGCGCCTGTTCGCGGGCAAAACCGTGGTGCACGTGCTGGCCGACTCAGCGCCGGACAGTGGGTTTGAAATCGTGAATCCGGACTTGGAGGACGTGTATTTCTCGGAAATCAGAAACTACGAAGTGCGGAGTAAGGGTGGGGCGGTAATGGCCTAGCAGCCCCCACCGCCAGCTCCTGAAACAGTCATGCAGCACGCAGCGAAGCAGCTTGCGTGCAGCAGTAACTAAAACGGCTGAACGATTGAATTGCTGCCACAAGCGAGACACTTCGTTTCGTGCTGCATGACAGCTTTTACTCACCTCCCAACTGTCATTCCGATGTTCCTTCCCATACTTCTTTTTGAACTCAAATACCGCCTGCGGCGGCCCGCTACCTGGATTTATTTCCTGCTGCTATTCCTCATGGCCTTTTTGCTGGTGACGGCGGCCGGTGGGGGCTTCGGCACGGGTGTGAATGTTTCGCTGGGCGGCGACGGGCAGACGGTGAAAATCAACGCCCCGTTTTCGGTCAACATCATCACTACGCTCTTGAGCGTGTTTGGCGTCATCATCGCCTCCTCGCTGATGGGCAACCCCGTGTACCGCGACTTTGAATACCGCACGCATTCGCTGTTTTACACCACGCCCATTAGCAAGTTCGGCTATCTGGCTGGGCGGTTTTTCGGCTCTTACCTGGTTGCCGTGCTGGTATTTAGCGGCATTGGCATAGGGGCGGCCGTGGCTGGCGTAATGCCCTGGGTAGAGGCCGACCGGTTTCTGGCCAGCGCCCCGGCCGGTACCTACGTGTGGCCTTACGTGGTGATGGTGCTGCCCAACCTGCTGTTTGCGGGCGCCATCTTCTTCACCGGAGCCACGCTTTCGCGCAACATCCTGAGCACCTACATCGGCTCAGTGCTGCTGCTGGTGGTGTATTTGATATCTACTGCCTATCTCAGCGACCTCAAGAACGAGCATCTGGTAGCGGCCCTCGACGCCTTTGGCCTCTCCGCCCTTGATTTCACGATGCGCTACTGGACGCCAGCCGAGAAAAACCACCTGCTGCTGCCGCTCTCCAGCTACGTGCTCCTAAACCGCGCCGTTTGGCTGGCCTTCGGACTGGCGCTGCTGGGTCTGTGCTACGCCCGCTTCCGGTTCTCGGTTTTCGCCTCTGAAAAGCCGGACAAGAAGTCGCGCCGTGCTGCCCTGGCCGTCGAAGCCGACGCCGACGCAGCAGTGGCCCAACCGGGTGGCCTGCGCCTGCCGCGCGTATCGCAGGTGTTCTCGGGTGGCATGAGCCTGCGCCAGTGGTGGAGCCTGACCAAGCTGGAATTCCGGGGCATTGTGCGCAGCCGCTACTTCGTGGCCATTGCGGGCGCGGGCGTTATCCTGCTGCTGGCTACGTCGTCGCAGGTCGGTAAGACGTTTGATACGTCCACGTTCCCGGTTACCTACGAGGTGCTGGAATCCATTACCGGCTCCTTTTTTCTGTTCTTCCTGGCCATCATCATCTTCTACGGCGGCGAGCTGGTGTGGCGCGAGCGCGAAGCCGGTGTGGCCCAGATTGCCGATGCCGTGCCGGTCCCCAGCTGGGTGCCCTTCCTGAGCAAGCTGGCCGCGCTGGGCCTGGTGCAAGTGGTGCTGCTGGCCGTGGTGATGGTGTGTGGCCTACTCATCCAGACTTTCAAAGGCTATTTCCACTACGAAATCGGCCTCTACCTGCAGGCACTGTTCCTGTACGAGTTGCCCATGCTGCTGCTGCTCTGCGTGCTGAGCATGGTGACGCAGGTGGTGCTCAATAATAAGTACCTGGGCTTTGCCGTGATGGTGGTGTACTACGTGGCCAACATTTTTCGGAGCCAGATTGGGCTGGGGCACCGGCTGCTGGGCTATGGTGGTTCGCCTTCGCCTGGGCGTTATTCTGATATGAATGGCTATGCCCACTTCCTGCCGGCCTTTTGGTGGACCAAGCTGCTGTGGTCTGGGGTAGCGCTGCTGCTGGTGCTGCTGGCCACTTTGCTCTGGGTGCGCGGCACCGATACCACCGCCCGCCTGGCCGAAGCCCGTCGCCGCTGGAGCACCGGCAGCAGCGCCGCCCTCGTGCTAGGGCTGCTCGTGAGCCTGGGCGCAGGCTACTACATCTTCTACAACACCAACGTGTTGAATAAATACCTGACGCCCAAAGAAGGCGAAAAGCGCCAGGTAGCCTACGAGAAACAGTACCGCCGCCTCAAGGACGTGGCCCAGCCCCGCATCACAGCAGTGGATATGAACACGGAAATTTTCCCCAGCACCCGCGCCGTGCGTTTCCGCGGGCAGTTCACGCTGGTGAATAAGCACGCCCGCGCCCTCGATACGGTCATCGTCAGCATTCCCGTGGAGCAGCATCCCCGCGTGCTGGCGCTGAACCTGGGCAAGGCTGGCCAAGCCACGTTGGCCCTGAGCGATACCACCTACGGCGTGCGTCTCTACCGCCTGGCTCAACCGCTGGCCCCCGGCGACTCGCTGGCCCTGAGCATGGACATCTTCTACCAGGAGCGCGGCTTCCCCAACTCGGGCTCAAATACCGACATTGTGTACAACGGTACCTTCATCAACAGCGGCTACCTGCCCAGCCTGGGCTACCGCGAAGACGCCGAGTTGAGCGGCGACCAGGACCGCAAAAACTACGGCCTGAAGCCCAAGCCCCGCATGGCCAACGTGAACAACCTCAAGGCCCGCCAAAATACCTACATCAGCCAGGATGCCGACTGGATTCGCTTCCGCACCACCGTCAGCACCGAGGCCGACCAGACGGCCATTGCTCCCGGTTACCTGCAAAAGGAATGGGTGAAGGGCGGCCGCCGCTACTTCACCTACGTGATGGACCGGCCCATGCTCAACTTCTACACCTTCCTTTCGGCCCGCTACAAAGAGCATAAAGCCCAGTGGGTCGATTCGGCTGGCCACCGCACTATTCCCATCACCATCTACTACCAGCCTGGCCACGAGTACAACCTCCAGCGCATGACCGAGGGTGCCCAGGATGCCCTAGCTTACTGCTCCCGCAACTTCTCGCCCTACCAGCACCGCCAGTTGCGCATCCTAGAGTTTCCGCGCTACCAATCCTTCGCTCAGAGCTTTGCCAACACGGTGCCCTTCTCCGAGGCCATCGGCTTCATTGCCAACGTGAACGATAAAGACCCTGAAGACCTGAACTATCCCTACTACGTGACGGCCCACGAGGTGGCGCACCAGTGGTGGGCCCACCAGGTTATCGGCGGCAACGTGCAGGGCAGCACGCTCATGGCCGAAGCCATGGCCGAATACTCCGCCCTGATGGTGCTGCGCCACCACAACGGTCCCACCGCCATGAAACGCTTCCTCAAATTTGATATGAACCGCTACCTGCAAGGGCGCGCCTTCGAGCAGAAGAAAGAAGTGCCGCTGGCGCTGGTCGAAAACCAGCAGTACATCCACTATGCCAAGGGCTCGGTGGTGATGTATGGTCTGCAGGATGCCATGGGCGAGGCCACTCTCAACGCGGCCCTAAAGCAGTATGTGGCCGCCGTGGCCTACCAGCAGCCGCCTTATACCAACTCCCCGGAGTTCATCGGCTACCTGCGCCGCGCTGCCCCCGACTCGCTGCAGTCCTACATCACCGACCAGTTCGAGCGCATCACCCTGTATGACAACCGCGTGACCGCCGCCACAAGCAAGAAACTGCCCGACGGCCGATATCAGGTTGATTTCACGGTGAAGTCGGCCAAGTTCTACGCTGATAGTCTGGGCAATCAAAAGCCAACCGACCAAACGCATGATGCCCTGCCCGTGGCCATTTTCCCTGAAATTGGCCCGGACAAGAAGCCCGTGCCGCCGCTGTTATTCCAGAAGCGCCACCTGCGCACTGGGAATAACACGCTACGTTTCGTGGTGGCTAAAAAGCCCGCCTCTGTGGCCGTGGACCCCTACAACATGATAATCGACCGCCAACTCGACGACAACACCAAAGACTTGTAAAATGCCCGGATAAATCGCACTGAAAAAGCCCCGACCAAGTTGGCCGGGGCTTTTTGCTTAGATATGGACAAGGCTGAATGGCTTTTGTGAAGCTGCTTCCACTTGCGCCTGGATTGCTTCCGGGTAGTCTCAACACCATGCGTGAGCGGCTGCTGGCACGTCACCAGCATGATGTGCGGGGATTGCTCAGGCGCACTATGGGTTCGTCGGCCGCGGCGTTGAGGGTGATGGCCTCAGAGTACGAAAAAACCCTGACCTCAAAGGCCAGGGTTTCTTCAGTGAAAGAAAGAGCAGAGGTTAAGGTGAGTTGTTTACAGAGCTGGTAAAGCGGATGGATAGGAGAGTGTTTTGCTGAAGAGCTAATTGACTGCCGGCATCTTGCTGCGCAGTAAATACACCGAGCCCAGGGCCTGTACCGAAGCCAGCCGCACGGTTTCATCCTGCAGGCCACCAAAGCCGCAGGTCAGCTCCACCGTTTTGGTGTCGGCAGGCACGCGCAACTCAAATTCGCCTTCGGCATTGGTTACCACCACGGTTTTGGTGCCGCGCAGCCACACGGTAGCGCCGGGCAACGCGCCTTCTTTGCCCTGCACCACGCCATGAAGCACTTTGGTAGCAACGGACTTAATGCCATCTTCCGGGTCAGCGCTTTCGGTTGCTTCCGGCCTGGGTGCTACGTTGGTATAGGCATATTGGGCGTGGCTCGGCAACGCGTCGAAGAGAAGGACGAAAGCGGCTAGAGCAGTGGCGAAGCGAGGGGTCATTGTAATTGTTTGCACTGAAGCAATTTTCATTTGGATGATACAAACTTACTGCTGCAATTCAGCATTTTGCAAGTATTATTCAAAATAAATTCACGTTTTTTCTATGATAAAGGCAATAATGCAATTTCGGTTTTAAATCCAAATTCCACGAAAAAGCCCTCGTATGTTTCATACGAGGGCTTTTTCGTGGGGCAAAAGCAAAACGACCGGAATAAGCTACCGGAACCGATGCAACTAATGAGTTGGGCTATCTGCTATGCCATATTGCGCAGCCGCTCCTCTTGTTGAAAGACAGCGTAGGAATACGCATAGCAAAACGCAGCCGTTAACATAATCAACGTTATTATAATCAGCTGTATATGTGCAGGCGGAACGATGAGTCCTAATCCGGCAATTACCAGCCCCGAAATGCAGAAAACGATTCCGCCTACCCGGTGCGTGCGTCCCCACACCACGGGGTTTTCCAGCGTCCAAGGCGTGCGGATGCCCACAAAGTAATTGGGCTGCACCGTGGTAAGGTAGTTGCCCAAATAAGCAAAAAACAGTCCCACTAGCACCGTCAGTCCCCGGCCTCCACTACTAGCCGGATGCACGGCGACATACAAGCTATAGCAGGGCAACCCGCTCAGCATGAGCACCACTGCCAGGCGCAGTTTCTGGAAGTTAACGCTGTTGCCATCGAGGCGACGTTTAGGGTCGAGGCGAGGCAGAATGCCAAAGAACAGGGCCATGGCCAGTGGCACGCCCAGCGTGAGCAGCCACATGTTGGCGCGGGCGGTGTAGCCGTTGGCCTGCCCATCAGCGGCAAAGTGGGTGGGGACCTGCGCGGGCAGTTGGGGCCACAAGTAGGCTAAATACAGCGAAGGGGCCAGCACGACCACCAGCGTGAGCAAGTGCCAAGGCAACAGGTTCTTTTTCATGGGATGGAATGGGGAAAAGCGAAAAGGAAACTTAGGATTTGAACTGGTATAGCCAGCCCAATAGCTCATCAAAGACGGTCATATTCAGTGTGTAGACCACGAATTGGCCTTGCTTTTGGCTCGTAACAAGGTCGGCTTGGCGCAGCAGGTCGAGGTGGTGGCTGATGGTGGGCGCTGAAAACTGAAATTGCTCGGCAATGGCGCCGGCTGTGGCGGGCCCATTGCGTAGCCGCTCCAGAATAGCGCGCCGGGTGGGGTCGTTCAGAGCTTTGAAAAGCGCATTCATTCTGGCGGTTCAATGTTTAGGCAAATGTCTAAATAAAACTGGAATAAAAAAGCGCGGCCCCTAGGAAAGGGACCGCGCTGATAAAATATATTCTAATAAGGATAGTGCGATAGTTAAGCCGGCTGTTGGGCCTGGGCTTCGGCTATGGGTTCGGCGTGGCGGCCCCAGGCAGCGCTGCAGCGGCTGCGCATCTGCTGACGAAATTTCTCGCGGGCTTCGGGCGTAAGGTGCTCCATGCGGCCGGCCATGCGCTGCTGCCATTCCTTGCGCTTGCGCGCCCAGGCAGCCGAGCGGCCTCCGCCGGGCTTGAAGCCGAACAGAATGCGGCTTAGAACCAGGAGGCCATAAGTTTGGGGCAGGCTGATGGCCGGCAGGTGGAACAGGTCCGGCATCAGCCAGTTCCAAAGCGCCTGTGTGACGAAGCCAATAGCGACGACAAACAGCGCGGCAAAAAGAAAGAAACGGAGGCTGCGGAGCAGCCAGAATTTACGGTCCATGAGTGGGATAGTTATCAGTTGCTTGTTGTCAGTTGTTCGTCATAAATGCTGTAGAGTTTTCTCTCTAACAACAGACAACGAGCAACTGGCAACTAAAGCTAATCGGTGAATAATTCGGTGTACAATTTCTGCAGCCGTTTGCGGAGATGCAATACGGCATAGTGCTTGCGCGAAATCAGCGTTTTGAGTGGTACGCCGGTTTCTTCCTCCATCTCGCGGAAGGTCTTGTCCTCCAACTCGTGCCAGATGAAGACCTCGCGCTGGGCTACTGGCAGCTCGGCCAATGCTTCTGAAAGCGCTTCCATGAGGGTTTCGCGCAACAGGCGGTTTTCGGGCGAGTCGTCGGGGGCTGGCAGCAGGTCGGCCAGGAGCAGGCCTTCGCCGTCGTCGGAAGCTTCGGCGGCACCGAAAGCTTCTTCCAGGCTCACCGGGCGCTTGCGGCGGTAGAGGTCGGTGATGCGGTTGCGGGCCACCCGGAAGAGCCAGGCCGCCGCCTGTTCTACGGGCTTGAGCAGCCGGTAGCTTTCCACGAGCTCAGCAAAGACGTCCTGCAGGAGGTCTTCGGCTTCGGCTTCATCGGGAATGCGGCGCCGGATGAACTGCAGCAGCCGGGGCCGCTGCTGACGGACAGCTTCGGCAATCTGGCGGTCTTGCTGCGAAGCCGTCATCGGCAGGATAGGAGTAGGGAGCGAAAGTGCCATGGGATTCATTCTGCACCAACAGACGCAAAGCTTGCAGCAATATTTTACGGCTTGCGAACCAACTGCAAATTCAGCATAAATTAAATGGCACGAGTACCCCGAATTTTCAATTCGGCCCGCATGGTACAAGCAACCCGAGCGCGCCGAAATGAAAGTCGGGGTACTCGTGCCATGCCTGAAAACCAAACAAGCGACCCTGTCAGAGCCGCTTGCTTGGTTTCAGTAGCAATGGAAGTGGCTACTTCGTCACTTCCAACCGCTGGGTAACGGTGCCAACGGTGGTTTGCACCGTTACCACGTACATGCCGGCGGCCAGGGCCTGGTTAGGCTTGATAGCCACATCTGGCTGCGTGAAATCAACCGAGTACTGGCTCACGAGGCGGCCCTGCAGGTCGAACAGGCGCACGGCGGCCGGGCCGGTGGGCACGTTCTGGCTGGCAATGTGGAAGCTGCTGCCCGTGCTTGGGTTGGGATAGAGCGTAATCGAAGCCGGGCCGCTGGCTTTGCCAAAGCGCACGGTAGCTACCGGGCTGTAGCTGTACGTGCCATCGCGGTCCACCATGCGCAGGCGATAGTAGCTCTGGCCGGGCAAGGGCTGGGCGTCGCGGCTTTCGTAGTTGTGCAGGCGGGTGCTGGTGCCCTGAGCTGCCACTTGCGTCAGTGCTTCAAAGCGCAGGCCGTTGGCCGAACGCTGTACTTCAAAGTAAGCGCTGTTCTTCTCCGAGGCCGTAGTCCAGGCTACTTGCACGGCAGTGCCTACGGCTGTGGCTGAGAACTTGGTCAACTCCACGGGCAGGGGGGGCAGGCCCGACAGCGGGTTGTCCACGGCATTGGTCGAGGCCAGAGCGAAGAACGAGGTGCTGTTGATGACGGTGGGCGCCGAGATGGTGTAGCCGCGCGGAGCGGCTGGCGAGTACACACCCGCGCCGCCTGCGTTGCTCCAGGGGCCGGCATTGCCGGTCGAGCGGGCCACGCGCAGGTTGCCGGGTACGTTCACCTGTTCATCCACAATGCCCTCGGTATTGAAGCTGAGCTGCACAGTAGGTTGGGTGATGATGCCCGACAACAGCTGAATGCGATAGTAGCGGTTGGCCGAAAGGTTCGACAGTGAATTATCAGTGGTGCCGCCGGGGGCACCGTTGAAAATCTCCACCAACACCACCGGGCTTGCCGAAGCCCCCTGCGGCTGGATGGTGACGGGGCGGAAACGCCCGCCCAGGCCCACCGGGAATTCGCGGCTGGCAGCTGCCGCATCGGGCAGGCTGATGGCCAGACGGCCGCTCACGTAAGCCGACGTGCCGGTGCCCACGATGGGTTGCGTAGCCGTGTTGGTGAGGCGCAGCGTGTTGCTGGTACCCGTCGCAATTAGGCCATTGCTGAGGGTGAACAGGCCACTCACCGTCACGTCGGTGGTTCCGCTCAGGCTGAGAGTGCCGCCGCCGCTTTTCTGGAGGTTGTAGAAGGTGGGGTTGCCGGTTACGAATCGGTTGGCATTGGCCAGGAAGCGCACCGTGCTGGTGCCGCCCGTGAAGGTACCGCCCGCGTTCGAGAAGCTGCCATCGAGCTGCACCGTGCTGGCGCCGGCCGCAAAATTGCCGCCGTTGATGTTGGCAAAGTCGCCGCCAATCCGCAGGGTGTTGGCATTGTTCACGGCGAAGGTGGCTTGGTTGGTAAAGTTGCCGCCCACCGTCACGTCGCCCACGGCGGCCTGGAAATTGCCGCCCGCTGCGTTGATGAACCCGTCGGTCACGGTCAGGTTGCCGTCGCCGGCCAGGAAAGTGCCGCTGTTGGTGAAAGCCGAGCCCACCGTGAGCGGGCCGGGGCCCACATTGGCGTTGTAGGTGCCGGCATTGCTGAAGGTGGTGCCCACACTCACCGCGCCGCTGCCGTTGCTCACGGTGCCGGTGCTGGTGTTCGTGAACGACGTGCCCGTGCTCACCGCGCCGCTGCCAATGGTCAGCTGGCCCGAGTTGAGCACGAAGGCCTGGGTATTCAGGCTGCCTTCGCTCAGGTTGAGGTTGCCGCCAAGGGTAGCGCCACCGGTGGCCGAGGTCAGGGTGAGGCTCTGGCTGGTGGGGTTGAGTACGGTGGTACCCGCTGCCACAGTCAGGGCGCCGTTGATAGTTAGGTCGAGGTTGCTCAGCTGCTTAGTGTTCCCGCCTGTGAATTGCAGGTTATTATAAGTGTCCCGAGCTGGTAGCTGCACTGCTGCCGTATAGTTCACAGTACCACCAGTGCCGCCGGCCATAAACTCGCTGTAGTTGCCAGCTGGGAACAGCGACGAGCCAATGCGCAGTGTGCCGGGCCCGGTCACGGTGTTGAAGTTGTTGGCGCCGTTGGCGCCCAGGTCCAGGGTCCCTTGGAGGCTCAGGTTGGCTGCGCCCCGGCCGGGACCGTTGGCGCTAATCAAGTGGCTGGCCAGAATTACCACCGGATTGGCCAGCGTGGGGAAGGTGCCGGGTAGTATGGCCGAGTCGCTGCCGTCGGCATTGAAGGTCCAGGCAGCAGCATCGTTCCAGGTAGCTCCACCGGCCAGGCCGGCGGTAGCAGTGCGGCTGTAGTAAGTCGGCACCGTGCCAAACTCGCTGCTTTCGCCACCGGTGTAGTCGCCATCGAAGTAGCCGACGCTGGCCAGGGTCAGCGTATTGGCAGCCGGGCTCACCGTACCAGCGATGCCGTTGATGGGCGTCCAGACGCCGTTCAGGAAGCGGCCCAGCACGTAGCTGGCTTCGGTGCCGTTCACGTCGTTGCCGGCGCTGGCATCCACATAGGAGAACACCTGCGTCACCACCGGCGCGCTGAAACCGGTGCTGCTCAGCTTCCAGTAGTAGCTCAGCTCGCGGGGCAGCGGGTTGGTGGTAGAGGGGTGGGCCGTGTTGATGGGCCGCACCGTTAGGGTGCCAGCCGCGGCGTTGGCCGTTACATTGAGGCGCACCGGTGTGTACTTGCCGGCCACGCCCATGGGGAACGTAAAGTCCGAAGCGCTGCCCGGGTAGGATTTGCGCACGCCCAAGTCAGCTACGATGCCGTTGGTCCGGATGCAGCGTGTCGCGTTGAACGTGCCCGTCACTGCCCCGGCGCCCGGGTTGCTGAGCGACAGCAGGTTCGAGCCAATGGTGAGTGCGCCGTTAGTGAGGGTAAGTACGTCGGTGATTTCCTGGTTGGTAATGGTGGTAGCGCCGGCCGCGTTGTTCAGTACCACGTTGCCGAAGCGGCCGGTGCCGCTGCCGCCCACGTTCTGGTTGCTGGTGCCGGCCAGCGTCAGGCTGCCACCAGTGCTGCTGGTGTGGGTAGCCGAGTTCAGCACGTCGCCCAGGGCCGTAATCGTCTGGCCATTATCAGCCAGTGTGCCTTTGCTGAGCGTGAGGGTGCCCGCCACGCGGGCATTGCGGCCGCTTTGCAGAGTCAGGGTACCGTTGGCCTGGGCGTTGTTCAGCACCAGATTGCCAAACACTGTCAGATTAGGGGCCACCAGCGTCAGCGCCGCGAGCTGCTGGGCCGCGATGCCACCGGTGAAGGTAGTCGTTTGCGTGGCCAGACCGGGGCGGAAGCCGCCGCTGATTAGGTCCGTGCTGGTCAGTGCGTTGTTATTAACCAGGTTCTGACCAATGTTCAGGCTCAGGTTGTTGGCATTGAAAAAGGAATTGTTGTTGCCAATAGTGAGCGAGCCTTGCAGCGTGAGGGCGTTGGTGCCTACCAGCTGGCCGGTGTTGGTGTTCGTGCCGTTGGCGCCGGCCTCCACGCGCAGGTCGTAGAGCGGCACCGACGAATCAACAGTCACGTTCACGTTGCCTGCGCCGGCGGCCAGGTTGCCCAGCACCACCGTGCCAGCGGTTACCACCGTCGAATCGGGGCGCAAAAAGAAGTCGGCAATCAGCACTGCGTTCTGGTTTGAGCGGCGCAGGGCCAGCGTACCGCCCGTGAGACGGAAGATGCTGCCGGTGCCCTGTACCTCAAATACGCCGCGTTCTTTATTGCCTGTGGCCGAAGCCCCAAACCCGCCAACTTCCACCGTGCCGCCGCTCTGGTCGTAGCGCAGCGAGCCATTGGTGTTGGAAGTCGGCCGGCGGACCTGGCCGTTCACATACAGCGTGCCGCTGCCGCTCACACGCACGGTGGGCGCGCCGGCGCTGGCGTATTCCAGGTCATTGCCCGCGCTGGTAGCTGCCGTGCCCACGCTCAGGGTACCTTGCAGCACGCGCAACTGGCCGCCAAGCTGCAGGTCGGCCGCCGGGTCATTGGCCGTGGCCACAGTTACGGTCGCGCCGGCGGCATCTACTGTTAGGCCGGCTTTTTCGTTGATGACGTAGGCGCTGGCCGCGTCGTGCACCGTCAGGGTGCTGCCGGGCCGGGCGTAGCGTAGGGTACCATTAGCCAGGGTGAGCCAACCGCTGGTGGGCGTAGTAAGGGTGCCGGCTACGTCCACGGTCAGAGTAGGGGCCTGGCTGTTGCCTTTGTTCACACTGAGGGCGAAGAGCTGGGTTGTAGCCCCGGCTGCGGTGCCAGTTAGGCTAGCATCCTGGCCACCGGTAAACGTCAGCGCTGTGCGTTTGGCACCGGCTGTGCCGAAGTCCAGCGTGCCATTATTAATGAGCGAGCCGCCTACGAGCAAGGCATTGGGAATAGTTGTTGCCGCGCCACTGCCGTTCACGTCGAACGAGGCACCGGTATCCACGGTCACGTTGCCGCCTACCGTTAGCGTACGGTTGCCGGCAGCGCCGTTGGCATAGCGCAGCGCACCGGCCTGTACTGCCAGCAATGAGTCGATGACCAGGTTGCCGGCCGTGCCGCCGCTGAGCAGCACCTCGCCGCCGTAGCTGGCAGCAGTACCGGTTTTTACCTGGGCGTACACCCGCAAATCCTGGTTCGGCAGGCTTACCTGCTGGCTAGTGACAGCATTCAGCCACAGGCTTTTATAAGAAGTGATGGGCAAGCTGGTGAACGAAGTGACGGGCAGTGTGAAGTTCTGCGTGCCCGTGGTGTAATACTCCACCGTGCCGCCGTTGGGCTGGAGAAACGCGCCAAAGTCACCGCCCGGAAACTGGGCCGTGGCCGTCGCCGAGCTGATGCGCAGCCGGCCCGCGCCGCTGGCCGTGGCGTCGGGCAAGGCGCCGAAATTGTGGCCCGTGAGGGTTTGCACATCGAGGGTTGCGCCCCGGTCAATCACCAGCGAGCCCGAGCGGGCGTCGTTGGCCGTCACCGTCACGGTATGAAACAGGCCTGCGGTGGCCGAGCCAATGAACACGGGGTTGCCCGGGCCGGGAATCGACGAAGCCGCCGCACCGGTAAAGCCGGCGGTGCTCCAGGGCGTGGTGGCAGGGTTGGCATCTTCCCAGTTGCCGTTGCGGGTCGAGTAGTAAGCTGTCACTGGCCCGAAGGCTGCCGATTCGCCGGCCGTGAATTCGCCATCGGTCTGGCTCAGGCCCGGGAATTGGATGGTCGAGCTGGTGCTTCCTTCCACTACCTGGTTCACGTTGTTGCTGCTCGTCCAGCTCACGGGCAGGTAGCGGCCGGGGACGTAGCTGGTCAGTGTGCCCGCGGCGTCCGTGTTGACCATCGTAAAGGAGGCGCTGATGCTGCCGGCCGGAATGGGGCCGAAGTCAATGCTGCGCACCTTCCAGTAGTAAGCCAGCGAGTTGGTGCTGGTTACGAATGGGTTGCGGGTATTGGTTGGGCTTACGCTCACCTTGCCGTACAGCGGCAGGGCCACGCTCAGGGCAATGGTGGCCGGAGTGTATTTCGAGCCCGTGCCCACCGGGAAGGTGAAGGAATCGGCGCCGCCGTAAGTTTTGCGCAGGCCCAAGTCGCTCTGGTTGCCAGCGGTCCGAATCATGCGCTGGCTCGAAAAGCCGCCTGTGCCCGCCACCACCGCAGCCGGGTTGATGCTGGTGAGCGACAGTCGGTTGATGCCGATGCTCAGTACGTGGTTGCTTTGCAGGGTGAGCACACTGGCCACGCTCTGGTTGGCCGTGAGCGTGGCGGCTACCGCCCCCGCCGCAGCCGTGCTGTTGATAATGAGGTTGCCGAATACGCCGTTGCCGTTGCCGCTAATTACCTGACCGCCCGGGCCAGCCAGCACAATGGCGCCCGTGCCACCGCCGCTGGTGTGCGAGGCCGAATTGACTACGTTGCCCAGTACGCTCACCGTTTTGCTGCCGTCGTTGAGTACGCCGTTCAGCAGACTCAATGTGTTGGTTATCGTAAAGGTTGTGGCCGTACCGTCGAGCGAAAGGGTGCCCGCCGACTTGTCCACCGTTAGGTTGTAGAATGTGTTCAGCGTCGAGCCGATGCTGCCGTTATTAGTCAGCAGTTGGTCCTGGCCACCGCTGAAGCGTGTGGTGTTGGTGGTGGGCAGGTAGGTGCAGCCCGCGCCAATAGTAAGGGTGCCCTGGATATTTACATCCTGCGAGTTGGCATCTACCGTCGCTGGATTGGTTCCGCTGAGGGTGAAGTTGTTGAGCACCGTGAGCGGCTGGGCCGTGGTGGTGGCGCCGCTGGTGTAAGCTGGCGTCACACCTACAGCATCGAGCAGCGCTTTGCTGGTGCCGCCAGCCGTAGGCTTGCTTACGCTCAAGTTCCAGAGCGGTGCCGTGCTCAGGATTTTGCAGTTGGTCGTGGTGTTGGGCAGCAGCAGTTCGATGGTGCCGCCGGTGACAGTGGCATTGTCGGAGTTCACCCCAATGTGAAACAGGCCGCTGCTGTTCTGTGGGTTTTGCACCCGGATGGTGCCGCCGGTCATGCGGAACGACTGCGTTTTATATGGATGCGAGAAGCGAGCAAAATCACTGTCCGAGCCCGTGCCACTACACTCAAATACCCCACCACTTATGGCGAAAGAGCCTCGGTGACTGCTCGAGGTGTTCGATGGCCGGAACTTCTCCACCACCGTTGTGCCTCCTTCAATCGAAATCTGGCCATCTTCCCGGATTACGGTCCCTTCGTGCCCCAGGCTTTCAAACCGTCCCGCGCTGATGCGGAATGAGCCGTACACCACCAGCGCGCCCGTGGTATTATTGCGCACGGTAGCGCCCGCAATCCACAAACCGGGGCTGTTGGTTGGCGAGCCCAGGTCATAGTTAGCCGAGGCGTTGCTCAGGCGGGGCAGGTCGATATTCGCGCCCAGCTTAGCCGTCCCGCTGTTAATAATAAGGAGGTCGCTGGCCGCGGCGTAGTTCAGGCGCAGGTTGCCGCCTGCTACCTGCGTCGAAGTCACGCTCAGCGTCGCGGTGTTGCCCGTGCCCTTACTAACCTGCAACTGGCTGAGGTCGGTGGGGCCGTTGCAGGCCAGCGTCGCATCGGTTGCGCCGATGAAGCGCAACAGGCAACGCTGGGCATCGGTGCCGTTGCGCAGCGTCACGGTGCCGTTGTTGACCAAACTGCCGCTTACTGTCAGAGTGTGCGCGCCATCCACGGCCGTTACGCCCAGCGTAGTACCAGTGCCCACCGTGATGTCGCCCAGCACATTGAGCGTGCGATTGGTGGTACTGGCTTGGCCCATGGTGAGGGCCACGGCGGCGCTGCCGGTGCTGCGGGCCAGCGTCAGGTTGCCCATCACGTTCAGCGAATTGGCGTTGAACTGTGCGGCAAAAGCAGTATTGGAGGTGTTGAGCAGGCGCAGGTTATTGTACTGCCCGGAAGCCGGTTGGGGCAGCGTTCCCGTTGGGCTTGCCCAGTTATAAAACTCCACGGTGCCAGTGTTGGCATCATCGAAGTCGTTGTTATTCACCACCGGAAAGTAGGCCCGGCCAATCCGTAGTGTTCCCTGGCCCCCCAGCCGCGTCAGGTTGCTGGTGAAGCCCGCCGTGGCGCCTAAGTCCAGCGAGCCTCCCCGCTGAATAACCACTGAGAGGCTGGTGGTGCTGACGTCAGCAGTCAGGTTCAGCACAAAGCTGTTGGTCACCACCGCTATGTCGCCGTTGCTGGGCACCCTTCCATTCACGCTGGTCGAGCCCGTGGGGTCGGTGGTCCAGGCGGTGGGGTCGTTCCAGTTGCCACTAGTGCCCCCACCATTAAAAGTGTAATAACTAACCTGAGCCGTAGCTGTAAACCCGGATACAGTTAGTAGAAAAAGTAGAAATATTTTTTTCATGCAGAGAAATTTATAATGGCAAAATGCAATATGAAGCTTTGGTGTGCTTGCTGATGAGCTAATTATTTCAGTTGAAAAAAACGTGATAAAATGCTGTATTGGACCTATTTATTCAGAATTTCTTCAAATTTGGCTCAAAGATATAGTCTGTATTATATTGGATAAAAACAAAAAGATGGGCGGCGTATAATAGTCATGTAAAAAATTTATTTTGTATAATTTGATGAATTATGCTTTTGACAACACATGCAGTGGTAAGCAGATAGCTCATACAGCAAAATGCCCGATTCATGGCCCGGATTATGGTTTTTCAGGATACCTTTGCCTACTTAAAGGCCGCAGGGCCTTATCGCCGGCTTTTTCGTTGTTGCCTCGCATGGACCCAACCGTTTCTCAGACCGTTCCCGAAGTCATTCGGACCGTTCCGCTTCAATACTACGTTTTCTTCGCCTCGGCCCTGTTTGCCATCGGCGTCACGGGGGTATTGGTGCGGCGCAATGCCATCATCATCTTCATGTGCGTCGAGCTGATGCTTAACGCCGTGAACATTTTGCTGACAGCCTTTTCGGCATACCGCGCCGATGCTAACGGACAGATTTTTGTGTTCTTCATTATGGCCGTAGCTGCTGCCGAAGTATCGGTGGGGTTGGGCATCATCGTCATGATTTACCGCAACTTCCAGACCACCGACGTTAATCTATTGAGCCGCTTGAAGTGGTAAAAAACGACTGACATCCTGAGCGGAGCGAAAGACCTTATCAATTGCGAACGATTAGTTCAGCGGTGACAAGGTCCTTCGCTCCGCTCAGGATGTCAGTTCTTTAGCATAGCCAACTCCCATGCAAGAAACCGTTCTCCCTGGCGCCAACGCCCCGTATTCCACGTTTCTCTACGTTCTGATTCCGCTGTTGCCCTTCTTGGGCTTTCTGGTGAATGGGCTACTGAACAAGAAGCTGTCCGGCACCGTGGCCGGTCTCATCGGCAGCGGCACCGTACTGGGTTCGTTCCTGATTTCGGTGATGCTGTTTCTCAATTTTCAGTATCAGTACACGGTCCAGCTGTTTGATTGGATTTCGGTGGGCTCGCTGCAGATTCCTTTTCAGTACCAGATTGACCAGCTCAGCCTGATTATGCTGCTGCTGGTGACGGGGGTAGGCTTCCTTATTCACGTCTACAGCATCGGCTATATGCACCACGACGAGAACGTGGGCAAGTTCTTTAGCTTCCTGAACTTGTTCATCTTCAGCATGCTGCTGCTGGTGATGGGGGCCAACTTCGTTATCCTCTTCATTGGTTGGGAAGGTGTAGGCTTGTGCTCTTACCTGCTCATCGGCTTCTGGAACAAGAACACCAATTACAACAACGCCGCGAAAAAAGCCTTTATTATCAACCGCATCGGTGACCTGGGTTTCCTGCTTGGTATCTTCCTCATTTACCTCACTTTCAATTCAGTGCAGTACGCCGAGGTGTTCCAGAAGGCTTCACTTGGCCAGTTCGGCACGTATGGAGTGGGCATCTGTACGGCTATCACGCTGTTGCTGTTTGTGGGTGCAATGGGTAAATCGGCCCAACTGCCGCTCTACACTTGGCTGCCCGATGCCATGGCCGGCCCCACACCGGTGTCGGCGCTTATCCACGCCGCAACCATGGTAACAGCCGGCATCTACATGGTGCTGCGGGCCAACGTACTGTTCACGCTGTCGCCCGATACGTTGCAGGTAGTGGCTATTGTAGGCGCGGCTACGGCTCTGTTTGCGGCTACTATTGGCTTGGCACAGAACGATATCAAGAAGGTGCTGGCGTACTCTACCGTGTCGCAGCTGGGCTATATGTTCCTGGCGCTGGGCGTGATGGGCTACTCCACGGCCCTGTTCCATGTGCTCACCCACGCCTTATTCAAAGCGCTGATGTTCCTTGGGGCTGGCTCCGTAATTCATGCCATGAGCAATGAGCAGGACCTGCGTCGCATGGGCGGCCTGCGCAAGGCGCTACCTATCACGTTCCTGACCTTTCTCATTGGCTGCCTGGCTATTTCAGGCATTCCGCCATTCTCAGGCTTCTTCTCAAAAGATGAAATCCTGGCCCATGCCTTCGAACACAACAAAGTGCTGTGGGCCATGGGCTTGCTCAGTGCATTCCTGACGGCATTCTATATGTTCCGGCTGTTGTTTCTGGCCTTCTTTGGTGAGTTCCGGGGCACGGAGGAGCAGAAGCACCACCTGCACGAGTCGCCCGCTTCAATGACCTTTCCCCTCATCGTGCTGGCTATTCTGGCGGCTGTGGGTGGCTTTATGGGCGCGCCGATGTTCACAGGTGGGCACCACTATCTAGCCGAATACCTGGCCCCGATTTTCACCTACTCGCAACGCATCATGCCGGCTGCTTTCTCGGCTGAGCCCGACCACAACACCGAATTGATGCTCATCGGGCTGTCGGTAGCGGCTGGGGTATTGGGCATTGCGCTGGCCTACGTGATGTACGTGGCCCGCGCCCAGCGTCCAGCCGAAGACGAGGCGCAACGCTCCGGTCCCGAAAGTTTAGTGTATCACAAATATTATATCGACGAGCTGTACAACGCCGTCTTTACCCGGCCTATTATGGCCCTCTCGACGGGGCTCTACAAGTTCGTGGAAAATGGCGTTATCAACCCCGTGGTAAGCGTATTTGGCCGAGCGGTAAATGGTGGTGGGCAGCTGCTCCGCTATGTGCAGACCGGTGCCGTAGAGACCTACCTGATTCTGATGGTTGTGGGTATTGTCCTGATTCTGGGTTTGAATTTCGGTCGGTTCTAAGTCACTGTTTTTCGCCTTTCAGGGGCACGTAATATCCATTGCAACAAAGCCGCCCACTAAGTGTGGGCGGCTTTGTTGCTTCTAAAGAGTTCGGAGTTCATGGAGTGAAAAGTAGCCAACCCTAAGATGATTATTTTCCTCCAAATGACGACTTAGCTCATCACTACCGGGCTAGCTAGAATTGTAAAATGAGTAAATTATGAAGAATATATTTTCGAATTTCGTAGTGATATAGCTAGCCAGTGAGTTAGCTCAACGGTGGAGTAGGTGGAAAGTCATTGTAACAACTTTTCTGAATAAAGGAAAGTATAGCCCCACATCAATCGCAAGTCCTCGAATGGCAGGCGATAACCCCACACTATACCCCACCAAAAACTATGTTTCTAAAACCTCAACTCCTTCGCGGACTGGCGTTAGGAGCTGTCGTGCTCGGCATGGCAACTACCCACGCTCAGGCCCAGACACCTGATAGAAAAACGGCCCTTAGTGGCAACGTTGGCTTGCTTCAATACAATGGTAACATGGGTTCCGACTTTTGGAACCGTTCCGGCAATGACCTCATGGTTGGCGGCGGTGGCACCGTTACCCGCTACTTGTCGCCCACGTTCGACCTGGCTCTGCTGGGCTACTATGAAACTTACAAGTTCAGCAGCGAGCTGCGGGCGGGCGAAAACTTCGATGCCCGCATTGGCATGGTTGATTTGGGCATCAAGCTCAAGCTAAACAACGGCAAGATTCTGAAAGAGGAGTCGTTCATTCAGCCCTACCTGATGGGTGGCGGCGGCATGTTCCTCTCGAACAGCTCGGGGCGTGCCAACGGCCAGAACTTTGGCATCAACCAGATTCGTCGGCCTGAGGTGTTCGGCCTGGCTGGTCTGCGCTTCCGCGTGAGCGAGGCGGTGGCCCTGGACCTGACCATCAGCCAGCACTATCCCTTCACCGAGCGCGTGGATAACCTCTATGGCCCCACCAACCCTGCCGATAAGCTGTACGACCGGTTCCTGCTAAGCCAGGCCGGCATCACAGTGGCCCTGGGCAAGATGAAGGATGAGGACAAAGACGGCGTGTCGGACAAGAAGGATAAGTGCCCTGGTACCCCTGCCGGCGTAGCCGTGGACCCCAACGGCTGCCCGCTGGATAAAGACGGCGACGGCGTGCCTGACTATCAGGATAAGTGCCCCGACGTGAAAGGCGTAGCCGCGTTGCAAGGCTGCCCCGACCGTGACGGCGACGGCGTGACCGATGCCGACGACGCTTGCCCAGATACCCCTGGCAAACCTGAGCTGAAAGGCTGCCCCGATGCCGACAATGACGGCGTGATTGACCAGAACGACAAGTGCCCCAACACACCTTCCGGTGTGCAGGTTGATGCAAGCGGCTGCCCGCTGGATAAAGACGGCGACGGTGTGCCCGACTATCAGGACCGTTGCCCCAACCGTCCCGGCCCGGCCTCAAATAAAGGCTGCCCCGAAGTGAAAGCTGAGACCAAGAAGCGCCTGTCGGAAGCCACGAAGTACATCAACTTCGAATTCAACAAGGCTGTGCTACTCCCCAGCTCGTACCCCACGCTGAAGGACCTCGCCAAAATCATGGAAGAGTATCCCGACTACACGCTGGCCATTTCGGGCCACACCGATAGCAAGGGTGCCGACAACTACAACCTGAACCTCTCGGATGCTCGTGCTGCTTCGGCCCGCACCTACATGCTGAGCCAGGCTGTGCCCGCCGACCGCATCGTGTCGCACGGCTACGGCGAAACCAAGCCGATTGCTGACAACGCCACTGCCGCCGGCCAGGCCCTGAACCGCCGCGTAGAGTTCGACCTCTACCTGACCGGTGACCCGAACGCCTCGGAAGTGAAGTACGGTCCGGCCCCGACCATCGTGCCCGAGCCCGAAAAAGCAGCCCCGGTGAAAAAGGCCCCGGCCAAGAAAGCCCCCGCTCGTAAGAAGGCACCGGCCAAGCGTAAGTAAGCGCAAGGTTGAGTAAGAAAAGGCCCACTCGATGAGAGTGGGCCTTTTTGCGTTTGGTGCGGTCCTGTTGTTACGGGGCCAGAGGTCGTGGCACTCCGTCCTGTCGATTCGACCGGCATTGAAATGTGATGAAGCCCTCAAGTCCACAGCAAGGTTCTCGCAAGCAGCAAGCCCCAGTGCTTTTCGCATATTTGGGGCGAGTGGTATTGGCCGGACGGATTACCACATTTCGCTACAATCTCTTCGCAAAGACGATATTGCCTAAAACACCGCGTACGTCACGGCCAGGTAATACAGTCCACCCACGCTGGGACCGCCGAGGTAGGACACGTAATAATTATTCAGCACATTGCTGGCGCCCAGCTTGAGCCGGACCTGCGCGGCGGGTACGGCATAGCTCAGCTGGGCATCGAGCGTATTGTAGGCGGGCACGTTGCCATTCACCAAAAAGGTCTGCGAATAGTAGGCTTGCTGCCAGCGGTAATTCAGGCCGAAGCCGACGTTGTGGTAGGCATTCTCGTTGGCCAGGCTGAGGTTGTAGGCCCAGCGTGGGGTATTAAAGCCGTCTTCCAAGCCGTCACCATTCTCAGTGCGGTCGAGGCGGGTGTAGGTAGTATTGGCGCCGAGGAGATAGCCGCCTGCCGCCTCGTAGCGCAGGCCGGCCGAGCCGCCGTAGTTGTACACCTGGCTTTGCGAGTTGGTCCAGAGACGGTAGCGGGCCTGGCCGGTACGGGCATTCAGGGCCGTGGCAATGGTGTTGAGGTCCGAGCCGGTGTTCAGGGGCTGGCCGGCGCTGGTTTGGGGCACGTAGGCTTCGACCTGGGCGATGAAGTCGCGGTAGGAATTATAGTAGAAATCTACATCGAGCAGCAACCGGCCCGTGGTGCCGAAAACAGCCTTATAGCCCACTTCAAACGAGCGGATGTACTCCGGTTTTAGGTAGGTATAGGGATTTTTGACCAGCATGTCCTGGTTTTGGACAATGGCCTGCTGACGCTTCTGAGCCGCCGTGGCCGAGGAGGTATTGGCATTGATAGCCGCTGTCACGGCGTTGTTAAAGGCATCGATGCTGGTGCGCAAATAGCTGTTCTCAAACACGCCATCCGACATCACCCGTAGCCCGCCAATACGCTTCACCTGTCCACTGTTCACGTTCGAAAACCCTTCAAACAAGCTCGGGAACCGGTAGCCGCTCTGCCCACTAATACGAAAATTCTGCCGCGGCGTGGGTGAGAACACGGCCGTGAGGCGCGGGTTAAATTTTGCAGCGAAGTAGTCGTTTTTATCGGCGCGCAGGGTAGCGGTGAGGCGCAATTTATCGCTCATGAACCGGCCACCAGCCTGCAAAAAACCACCGGTTTTCGAGTAAGCCAGGTTGTCGGTGAGTGGTTCCCGGCCGGGGTTCGGATTGATGAAGTAATTGCCATCGGGCACCACGATGTAGGTGCGGTGGTCGGCTCCGGCTAGCAGGTCGAGGTTGGTAGGCAGGGCGTGGCCGCCGCGCCGCAACGCCTCGGCAATGTTCACCTGTGTCTCGCCATGGAGCAGGTCGGCGCGCACGTGCAGGGCCGCGCCCTGGTCCCAGTTGTTGATGCCCTGCAGCTCGCCCAGGCGCTGGTTGAATGCCTCGGTGCCGGGCTGCAGGCGGCCGGCATCGGCGGCGGTGCGGGCGGTGGCGTGGGCCATGGCCACGGGCTGGCCGGTGGCCACGGCGGCATTCCAGGCAGCGGTGTAGTCGGTGTTCCATTGCGCATCGGGCTTGAAGCTGCGGTCGATGTTTTCGCCCATTGAGCGCAGGTTGTAACTCTGGCCGGTGCTTTCACGGGTGAGGTAGGCACGGGCCTGCACCACGGGCGTGGTCAGGGTGAGGGCATGTTGCTGGAGGCGGTAGTCCTGCAGGCGGAATCGGTTCGAGCGCTGGTACACGTTATCGAAACCAGCCACGCGGTAGGTGTAGGCCAGCTCCGTACCGGGCCGGAAGCGGTAGTGCAGCGCCGCATC
This sequence comes from Hymenobacter negativus, assembly GCF_017571495.1. Lineage (GTDB taxonomy): Bacteria > Bacteroidota > Bacteroidia > Cytophagales > Hymenobacteraceae > Hymenobacter > Hymenobacter negativus. The sequence continues at coordinate 148,678 of NZ_JAGETZ010000013.1, forward strand.
GGCCTTGAGGGTTTTGATATTATAATCCACCAAATCCCGCTCATCGTAGCCGGTGCGGGCCACGGCATACTGCTTGCCACCGAGCGTGAGTGTGCTGCGGTCCGACGACTCATTGCCGTAGCGGTTCACCTGGTCCGGGGCGGGGTTGTCGGCCCCGAACAGGTCGGTGGTGGCGTTGCCGGTGGGGTTGAGGTCGGTCTGGTCGTTGGCAATCCAGTCGTAGGCGCGCAGGTAGGTGCCGTTGATTTTGACCGCCAGCTTATCGGCCACCAGCACTTTGGCGTAGCGCACGCTGGTTTCGGAGTAAACTTTTTCGGAAGAGCCGCCTGCCCCAAGCGTCTTCACATTTGGGTCGTTGAAGTGGTTGAGGCCGGTTTGCTGGCGCACGCTCAACCCCTCGGAATTGAATGGATTCTTCGTCTGGAAATTCGCCAGCCCGTTGATGGCATTCAGCCCGTACAGCGCCGAGGCCGTGCCCGGCACAATTTCCACCGCGTTGATATCCAGTTCACTTGGCCCCAGTACATTCCCGATGGGGCCACCGATGTGCGGCGCTTGGTTGTCCACGCCATCCACCAACTGGGCAAAGCGTACATTGGTGGTATTAGCGAAGCCCCGTGCGTTAATCACTTTGAACCCCAGGCTGGGTGTAATCACCTGTACGCCCTTCAAATGCTCAATGGCATCGAAAAACGACGGCGCGGGTGTGAGCCGCAACGCACGCGGGTTGAGCTTTTCCACGGTCACCGGCGACTGTAAAAAGCTCTCTTCTTCCCGCGAAGCCGATATCACAACTTCACTCAGATTCAGGTTTTTGCGGGTGGTATCGGCCGGCGCAACCACTTGGGCGTTGGCAGCTTTTACGCCGCATAAGGTTCCCCAAAAAACCAGGGAAAAACGGCAGAATTGGGGGGCAACAGGAGTAGTGGAATGCATCAAGCCAGTAGGGTGAGGTGGCGTTATATTTACGAAGATATAACGATTCGCCGCTTGCTAACTGCCTTGCAACCGCTTTGTTTCAGTGGCCATGAATTCCTGAAAACGGTCTTGTAGCTCCCTAAATGCCACAATGGCCTCCTGGCCGGCCTCTGTGACAGCGGCGCCGCCGCCCTTGGTTCCACCGGTTTGGGTGGCGACGAGCGGAGTGGTGGCCTGCGCATTCATGGAGCTTACCAGGTCCCAGGCGCGCTTGTAGGACATGCCCATGGCCTGCGCCGCCTTCGAGATGGAGCCCAGCGCGGCAATGTGCTCGAGTAGTTCCAGCCGGCCAATGCCGAGGAAGCGGCCATCCTCGGTTTCGAGCCACAAGCGGCCGTTGAGGCGATAGGTTTTGGTAGGCAGCAGGGGGGGTCTCATGCGGCAAAGATGCGCGGGCCATTAGAACATGCGTTGGTCATGTGGGCGGAAGGGAGGATTCTGGGGCAAGCGTACTGGCGGGAAAACCGCCTTCGTCTACGGATGAGGCTACTTTTTGCCTAAATCTTTTAGGGGGCAGAAGGCCAACCGCAGGGCGGAAAGGCCGTTGAAAAAGCCTGCTCTTTCTTCAAAAATAACGGTGCCGATTTCAACACCTACACTCTTTTAACTCATCCGTTTCCACATTTATTTTCCTCCTACAACATCATGGAAGTTTTCAAAACCAAAGCCTACGGTGCCAGCAATTCCATTTTCAATGGCCTCTCCGAAATGGAGATTGAGCGCCAAGCGCCCAAGGCCGACGAAGTGCACATCGACATTCTGTACTGTGGCGTGTGCCACTCCGACATCCACCAGGTGAAAAACGACTGGCACAACACCATCTATCCCTGCGTGCCGGGCCATGAAATCGTCGGTCGCGTTATCGAGGCCGGTAGTGCTGTGACCAAGTTCCGGGTGGGCGATATCGTGGGCGTGGGCTGCATGATTGATTCCTGCGGTACCTGCCCGGCTTGCCGGGAAAAGGAGGAAAACTACTGCGAAGGCCCCGTGAGCTGGACAGCCACTTACAACGGCTACATGAAGCCGCAAAACAAGGATTTCAATACCTTCGGCGGCTATTCAACCAACATTACGGTCAAGGAATCCTTCGTGCTGCGCATCCCCGATGCGTTGGATATCAAGGCGGCGGCGCCTATTTTGTGCGCGGGCATCACCACTTATTCGCCCCTGAAACACTGGAATGTGGGCCCCGGCAGCAGCGTGGCCGTGGTGGGCATTGGCGGGCTGGGCCACATGGCGGTGCAGTTGGCGCGGGCCCTGGGCGCGACGGTCACGGCCATTACCCGCGACAAGGACAAACAGGCCGATGCCGAGAAGCTGGGCGCTCACGAAGTCCTGATTTCGTCAGATGCCGATGCCATGACGGCCCACGAATTGAAGTTTGATTTCATCCTCATCACCATCCCCGATGCCTTCGAGGTGAATGACTACGTGAAGCTGGCCAAGCGTAACGGCGTTATCACCACCGTAGGCCTGCTGGGGCCATACAAAGCGCCCCTCAACAACCAGGAGGTGGCCATGCACCGCCGCTCCGTGGCCGGCTCCATCATCGGTAGCATCGCCGAGACGCAGGAGGTACTGGAGTTTTGCGCCGAGCACAACATCGCGCCCGAAGTGGAAATGATTGAGATGCAGGATATCAACAAGGCATTTGATAAGATGATGGACGAGGAGGTGCGCTTCCGCTACGTTATCGATATGGCCTCACTGAAGTAACCGCGCTTCGGACCCCCTCCAAAGGGAGTGGAAACGGATATTCCAACCCGAGTTATTCAGCATGCAGAGTAGCGCGTAGCGGTGGCAGTTTTGTATACATAGAGTAAAAAAAGCTGTGTAGTGGTGACAGATGTTCTAGCGCTTCTGTCACCGCTACCCGGCTTTTTTATCCCTATTTCTAGTAATTCCTACAAACATATCCCCGCGTTGCGGCTATTTCGCGGCTTGGATTGCCTGCTGAAAATCGCCTGGCTCTCCTCTTCATAGGCTTCGCGCTTCAGGCGAACCGGGGCTGGGATGCGGTCCCACACCCGCGCCATATCGCTACGCTTCTAGCATCCCCAACATCTGCTGCGCATTGCCGATGGCCGAGGCATCAATGTCATTATTAAAATAGAGGTACGCCTCTTCTACAGGTTGCTGGGCCCTGACTTGCTCCATCACACGGCGCAGGAAGCCTTCCTCGTAGGGCGAGCGGTACAAGTCTGGTACGCCGTGGAAGCGGTAGTAAAGCAGGGGCGAAGTGGCTACTACGGCATCGGGCAGCTGCGGGTGGCTCTGGGCGCAGAAGCTAACGCGCCGCTGAGCCAGCTGGTCGTAGACCTCAGGCCGCCACCAACTGGGGTGCCGAAATTCCAGCACATTCTGAAAGCTGGGGTCGAGGCTGTCGAGGATGCGGGTTAGGCGCTCGGGTTCGTAGACCATGCGGGGCGGCAGCTGAAACAGAATGGGGCCGAGCTTCTCCTGGAGGCCGCAGCCTGTCGTGTCGTAGAAGTCGCCCAGCAGCTGCTGCACGTTGTGAAACTGCTTGTAGTGCGTGATAAGCTTGGGCGCTTTTACCGCAAACCGGAAGTCGGCCGGGCTCTGCTTGTACCAGTTTTCGAGGAAGGAAAGCTGTGGGAAGCGGTAGAAGGTCACGTTCAATTCCAGGGTGCGGAAATGCTGGCTGTAGTAGTCGAACCACAGCCGCATGGGCAGCTTTTCGGGGTAGAAAGCCCCGCGCCAATGGCGGTAGTGATAGCCCGAGCAGCCGATGTGAAAAGTAGCCATACACGCTGCAAACGCGTTTGGCCGTGGGGAGGTTAATGCCCAGCTTGCAACAGCCGCTGCATTTGGCGCGCATTTTCTACCCCCACAGCCCCGATGCCGTTGTTGAAAAACAGGTATGCTTCGCGCACATTCTCGGCCGCCGTTATTTCGGCCGCAATGCGAGCCAGAAACTCCGGATTGTAGGAGGACTTATATAACTCCGGCACGCCGTGGAAGCGGTAATACACCGTACTGGTGTTGGCTACCACCTCATCGGGCAGCTCCAGGGGTGGCGGGTAGCTCTGGCCCACAAAGGCGATGCCGTGCTTGGCAAGCAGGCGCTGCACCGGCCCGTCCCACCAGCTGGGGTGGCGGAATTCGACTACGTTTTGAAAAGTAGGGTCCAGGCTGTCGAGCAAGCGCTCAAGCAGTTTCTCGGTGTAGGCCGCTTTGGGCGGCAGCTGGAACAGGACTGGCCCCAGCTTGTCGCGCAGGCCTTCGGTCACGGTACCGTAGAAGTCGGCCAGGATGAGCTGGGCCTCGGCGTTGAATTTCTTGTAGTGCGTGACCTGGCGCGGCGCTTTCACGGCAAACCGGAAATCGGCCGGGCTTTGGGTATACCAGGTTTCGAAGGCCTTTAGCTCCGGCATGCGGTAGAAGGTCGCATTCAACTCCAGGGTGTTGAATTGCGTGCAGTAATATGCAAACCACTTGCGGGACGGCAGGCCCTGGGGGTAAAATACACCTTCCAGTCGCGGAAAGAGAAGCCGGAACAGCCGATATATAAAGTGGGAGCGGGCATAAAACCGAATGGTGAGAGGTATCAGCGGTTGGGGCTGGCTGCCGCCGGAAATGCGGCAGTATCGGCGCGCCCCGCCCGAACCAATGCCCCGCCGGCTAACACAAGCAGCACTCCCAAGGCTAGAAAGCCCAGGTCCCACGGCAGCTTATCGGCTGCGTACTCGCGCACGTGGTGCAGGCCTAGAATTTCATGGTCGATAATGCCCTCTACGACGTTGAAAAGGCCCCAGCCCAGCAGCAGCGCGCCGCCCAGACTGCGGCCCGAGCGCGGCACATCGGCCCGGCCGGTAGCATTCCAAAGCAAGGCCAGGCCTACGGTCGTGAGTACCCACACCGCCGCGTGAAACACGCCGTCCCAATACATATTCACCTTGGCGCGCACCAGCGTATCGGGCGGCAGCTGAGCCGATAGCATGTTGTGCCACTGCAGTATCTGGTGGAGCACGATGCCATCGACGAAGCCGCCCAGGCCCGCGCCCAGCAACAGGCCGGCGGCAACGAGAGGCGTGCGGGTAAGGTTAGCGGGTGCCATAGCGAAGCCAGCGTTTGTCCCAGAAAAACAGCCCCAGCCCCGCAGCCAGTAGCAGTGCCACCGGCAGTAGCACCAGCAGCAGGCGCTGGCCATAGGCCGCATCGTGAATTCCGGCTTCGACCCGGGGCCGACACCAGGCACAGGCTTGGGCCTTCGGTAGGGCCGCCAACAAGCTGAACAATGCCACCAGTAAGGCAGAAACGAGGTTTTTCATAGACCAGGGAAAGGATAAGGGTGGTACGAACAGGCCCGTTTGAGGTTGGTTTGGTATGGAAATTTTGAGGGTCTTGTCGGCACACGTCGCAAACGCACGCCAGCAGGACCATACTTACTAGGGCTCCTGCATCATTTGCTTCAGCATCGTGTCTGTTACCTTTCGAGAGCGGCACCCGGTCGCCTTCGCTTTTCATTCCCGCGTATGAAAAAACTGCTTTTTTCCGCCACGCTTTTGCTTGCCGCTGCCGTGTCTCCAGCCCAGGATTTCAAATACCAAACGCCGCCCAAAGCCATTCAGGACCTGCTGCTAGCGCCGCTCACGCCGCGCCTGAGCCTCTCGTCCGATGGCCGGACCATTGCCCTGTTGCAAGTGCAGGATTTTTCCACCGTGGCCGAGCTGGCGCAGCCTGAATTGCGCCTGGCGGGCCTGCGCTTCAACCCGCGCACTAATGGGCCCAGCCGGGTCAGCTATGCGGTGGGCATCAAGCTGAAAAAGCTGCCCAACGGCCCCGAAATCGAGGTAAAAGGTCTGCCCGCGCAAGCCCGTATCAGCAGCCCGACCTGGTCGCCGGATAATGCCACCGTGGCTTTTGCCCTTACCACGCCCGGCTCCGGCACCGATGGCCGGGTGGAGCTATGGGTGCTCGACGTGGCCAGTGCCACGGCCCGCCGCCTGCTGGCCCAGCCGCTGAATGATGCTTTCGGCAGCTCTTTCGAGTGGGTTTCGGATAGCAAAACGCTGCTGGCCCGCACCGTGCCGGCCGGCCGGGGAGCCGCGCCCTCGGCCGATACAGCGCCCACCGGCCCGGCTGTGCAGGAGAGTGGCGGCGGCAAAAAGTCGGGCGCCCGTACCTACCAGGATTTGCTGAAAAACCCGGCCGATGAGCGGCTGTTCGACTACTACGCCACCTCGCAGCTGGTGAAGGTGAGCCTGGCCGACGGCAGCGCCCAGCCCCTGGGCCAGCCCGGCGTTATTCAAACGGCTTCGCCCTCGCCCGATGGCAAGTACGTGCTGCTGCGCACTCGCCACCGGCCCTATTCCTATCAACTGCCCATCAGCAGCTTCCCGCAACGCATCGACGTGCTGGACTTAGCTGCTGGCAGTGTAGTAAAAACCGTGGCCGACCTGCCGCTGGCCGACAACGTGCCCACCAATTTCGACGCCGTGCCGGCCGGCCCACGCAGCCACAGCTGGCGCACCGACGTGCCCGCCACGCTCTATTATGTAGAAGCCCAGGATGGCGGCGACCCCAAAGTGAAGGTGGATGTCCGGGATAAATTGTTCACGCTCAGCGCCCCTTTCACCGCTTCGGCGCAGGAGCTCGCGGCCTTACCGCTACGCTTCGGTGGCATGAGCTGGGGCACCGATAAGCTGGCCCTGGCCGAAGGCTACCGCTGGGCCGACCGTCACCAAACCACTTGGCTGTTGAATCCCAGCGCGCCCGCCACCCCGCTCACCGTGCTGTTCGACGGCTCTGAGCAGGACACTTACCACAACCCCGGCACGCCCTACGAGCACCGCAATGCCCAAGGCAAATACGTGCTGCTAACCGGCGGCTCCACGGGCCAGAGCATCTACTTGCTGGGCGAAGGCGCCTCGCCCGAAGGCGACCGGCCCTTCGTGGATGAGCTGGATTTGGCCACTAAAAAGACCATCCGATGGTGGCGCTCCGAAGCTCCGGCCTACGAAATTCCGGTGGCCATTCTCGATGCCAGCGGCAAGCACCGCGAGCTGCTCACCCGCCGCGAGTCGCTGACCCAAAACCCGAATTATTACCTGCGCGATGCCAGCAAAAAGGCGGCGCCCAAGGCTATTACCAACTTCGCCAATCCCTACGCGGCGTTCGGCGGTAGCTTCAAAAAGCAGGTGCTGCACTACAAGCGCGCCGATGGTGTGGACCTCACGGCCGACCTCTACATGCCCCAGAATTACAAGAAAACGGACGGTCCGCTACCTACTTTGATGGAAGCGTATCCCGTTGAATTCAAGGATAAAAGCAACGCTGGGCAGGTGAGCGGCTCGCCCTACACCTTCACCCGCCTGAGTTGGGCCTCTCCGGTGTATTGGGTGACGCAGGGCTACGCCGTACTGGCCAACGCTAGCGTGCCAATAGTGGGAGAGGGCAGCAAAGAGCCTAACGACACTTACACCGAGCAGCTGGTGAGTAGTGCCAAAGCCGCCATCGACGAGGGGGCCCGCCTGGGCGTGGTGGACCCTGCGCGCGTGGGCGTGATGGGCCACAGCTACGGCGCTTTCATGACGGCCAACCTGCTGGCGCACTCCAGCCTGTTCAAGGCCGGCATCGCCCGCAGCGGGGCCTACAACCGCACGCTTACGCCCTTCGGTTTCCAGGGCGAGGAGCGCACCTACTGGCAGGCCCCGGAGGTATACAACGCCATGTCGCCCTTCAACTTTGCCGACAAAATCAAGACGCCCATCCTGCTTATCCACGGCGAGGCCGACAACAACTCCGGCACCTTTCCCATTCAGAGCGAGCGGTTCTTTGCGGCCCTGAGAGGCCAGGGCGCCACCGCCCGCTACGTGGTGCTACCCGCCGAAGCCCACAGCTACGCCGCCCGCGAAAACCTGCTCCATATGCTCTGGGAGATGGATTCGTGGCTGAATAAGTACGTGAAAACGCCGACACCGCAGCCGGCCAATTGATGACGTCACGGCAGGGATAAACAGCAAAGCGCCCGGCACTACCGCGTAGTAGTGCCGGGCGCTTCGCTGTTCGTGGCTATGTGCCTCAAGTGGAATTACTGGCAGCAATACGACTGCAGAAACTGCAGAATAGCTATTAAAAACACTGGCTGTCTCCACAGGCACCCAATGGGTTGCGTTAGGAAATAGCCAGTGTTTTTAATCAGCCGAATCAGGCTAAATCATCGCAGTAGACGCGTTGGGGCTGGGCTACTGCTTGAGGAGCTTAAGCTGCTTGACGCCGGTGGCAGTGGTAAGGCGCACCAGGTAGAGGCCCGTGGCCTGGTCTTTGGCTTCCCACTGCACGTGCTGGGGCTGGCTGGCTCCGGCGCTACCGGAAGCCAGGTGCTCGACCAGTCGCCCAAGGCCGTCGTACACGTCAAGCGTATAGGTGCCATCTTGGGGCAGCGCAAAATCCAGGCGCACCTCCGTGGCGAAGGGCGAAGGATAACCCTGTAAGAACATGGCCGCCGTGGCGTCGGCTCCCGTGCCTTTGGTGGTTGCCTGGCCATTGGTCAAAGATTGTGCGCCCACGGGTTCAGTGCCGTACACCAGCTGGCCACTGAGGTAAACCGTCATCTGCGGATGCTCGGCCAGTGCGGCGTAGGGGCGGTAAGAATAGTCCTTGGATTGGTCGAAGAATGACCAGCTGGCGTTGTGCATCCGGAAAATGATGTCGCCGGTGCTGCTGTGTGGGGCCAACAGGCCCAGGCTCGCGTCGAAGTTCATCTCTGCATATTTTTCAGTTCCCTGCTGGCCGAGGCTCAGGGTCAGGTTGCTGCGGTTCAGTGTCGCATAGTCCACGTTGCCGACCACGGGCGAGCTGCCATCCGGACTAAACCAGTAGCGTAGGCTGAGGTCCGAATAGGTCACGGGCAGGTTGCCCTCGTTGACGACCTGGGCCAGGGTGGCAATAGTTTGTGTGGTCGTTGCCGCTGCCAGGTTTTGGGCATACGCTTTCAGTTCCGTCACGATGGGCGCTGGGGTCGGCTCCTGGCCCCCTACCAGCGCCCCGTTGCGGTAGACGGTGATGCGCGAAGTGGGGAGGTAGGTGCTGTTCAGGGAGAAAGAGTAGTCATCGGTTTCGTCGAAGCTGGTCCAGTTCTGCTTGTTGATGCTGGTCAGGATGTCGCCCGAGCCCTGACCGGGCTGGAGCAGGCCAGTTGCGGGCAAGAAAGAGTATTCCACGTAGCCAAAAGCGCCTTGCAGAGGGGCGGCCAGCGGCACATAGTGCGCCTGCACGAGAGAGGTGCCCAGCAGCGCCCAGTTCACCGACGCGTTGACCGGGGCAATGTCCTCCACCGTGAGCCAGTAGCGCAACGTTAGCTCCGCCAGCGGCACGGCTGCCGTCCCGTTGTTGACAACCTGCAGGTTGGGCTGCACGCTGTTGTCGGTGGGCAGGGCCGGGTTGCCGTTCTGATAGAGCACCCGAATAATGGCCGAAGCCACCGGCGCATAGACGTTGGTATAGGTCGAAGACGCCGCGTTGCCATTACCGGCTGCGTCCTGCGATAGGTTTGCGGCAATGAGGACGGTGACCGGCCCGGCGGCTGCGGGCACTACCTCAAACGTGTAGCTGTTGCCGCTGCCACTGAAGTTCGTCACCGTGCCATTGGTCACGGTCACGTCGGCGGCCACAAAGCCTACCACCGGTTCGGAGAAGAGCGCCGCTACCGGGATGGGTGAGGTAGTGGTCGGGTTGGTGGCCGGGCTGCTGAGCGTCACGGTCGGTGCGGTCGAGTCCACGGTGAAGACGTTGGTGTTGCTGTTGGCGCTCACGGCCAGGCCGCTGAGCTGGGCCGTGGCCCGCACCGAGTGGCCCCCCTGGCTGAGCGCCGCCGGTTGCAGCAGGCTGAAGCTGCCCCCGGCCGCCGTAGTGGTTCCAACGCTGACACCATTCACATACACCGTTACGGTGCTGCCGGCAGGGGCCGTGCCCGCGTAAGTGGGCGTGGTGTTTTTGAGCAGGCTGTTGTTGGCCGGAAGCAGCAACACCGGGGCGGCGGTAACGCCCTGCGTATAAGTCAGGGTGAACGGTGTCGCCGCCACGTTGCCATCGGCGGTGCTGTTTTGGGCCGCATTAGCCGGCACATTCACTGTCACCATGCCGTTGCCGGTTGGTGTCACAGTGAGCGTGTAGGTGGTGCCGCTGCCGGCAAAGTTGCCGAGTGTGCCATTGGTCAGGGCCACATCGCCGGCCACAAAGCCCGTCACGGCCTGCGAAAAGGTGACCGTCACCGGGAAGGGGGAGGTGCTGGTACTGCCGCCCGAGGCACCCGCCGAGCTGCTGATAACCGCCGTGGGCAGCACGCGGAAGCTAGTGCCGGAAACGACCGTGCCGTTGGTAGTAGTTACCGTAATGGGGCCGGTAGTAGCTCCCGCAGGTACGGGCACGGTGATTTGCGTAGCCGAATTGATGACCACACCGGTGGCAGTCGTGCCGTTGAAGATTACGGTGGCGGGTGCGACGAAATTGGTACCCGTGATAACCACGCTGGTGCCTACCGGCCCGCTGCCCGGCGTGAAATTGGTAATGGTGGGGTAGGGGGGCGCAGGCAGCAGGAAGATGGCCTGGCTATAGCTGTCCAGCAGGACGTTGCTGCTGCTAAGCACATTCACCTGCTGGAAGTCGCCGCAGCCATTTTCCACCTTGATATCGTCGATGTACCACCCTTCGCCGCCCACCGTGACATCGGACTGCATCTGAAACCGCACCCGGATGGACTGCCCACTGAAAGAAGACAGGTTAATCACGCTACGCTGGAAAGCGGCAGCTCCGGAGGCATTAGAGGAAAGGCCTGAGAAACACGGTCTCCCAACGGAGGCCGTAGCGCCGCCGAATATTGTGTTGTACCCGTTTTGCAGGAAGTAGGGGGCCGCGTCCACCCAGGCTCCGTTGTTAACCGAAATGGCCACCATGCCGCCGTCAAAATGGCGCTCGGTGTTGTAGTAGTGGTAAAACGACAGATTGGCAAGGCCCGCCACTGTAAACGGTGCCGAGGTCAGCGTGACGTCGGAGGTTGTGGCGGGGTCGCTGGCTTTCCAGGAATGGGTAGCGCTGTAGGCCCGGGTGGTGCTGGAGGCCCAGCTATTGGCCCCGCTTATCACTGCTGCCGTTAGGCCGCCCGCAGTATTGGCGTCGCGGTCGTCGTTGATGGGAGTCGTAACGGCGCAGCCCTTGCCCGGTGCCGTCCGGGCCTGAATTTGATAGGTGCGCTGCTGCCCCACCACAAAGGCCTGGTTAGCAAACGTAACGGTGCTGCCCGCCAGGATTCCGCCCGTGCTGCTGAGGTATTGCAGGTCGGCCGGCAGCTGGTCGGTGATGTTCACGGGCGGGGTGGGGCACCCGCAGGTGGCCGTGATGGTCAGGTTGAACTGATTGCCCACCAGCGGCGTGGTATTTTTGGTCAGCTTCAGCGTTGGCGTGTCGAAGGCCGGTGTCTGGTCGGCGGCGCTGGTGGAAGCACCCTGGCGGGCACTCACGCCCATGCCGCGCCGGGCGAAGGCACTCCAGATGGCGCAGTGGTACTGCCCGTTGTAGAGCAGGGAGTCGGCCGCCAGAATGGCATCGCGCGCATCCAGGAATCCGGGCTGGCAGGGCTGCATCTTCAGGCCCTGCATCACAAGTTGCAGGGCCACGTTGTTGCCGCCCGTGCTGGCACTGTTGTACAGGTTGGGGCTAATGGCGTTTTGCTGCTGGATAATGCTCCAGGTCATGTCCCAAAGCACAGAGCACCAGACCTCGCCGATATTGTGCACCTCCGTGCTCAGCGCCACGTTGGCGTAGGTGAGCGGGTCGATGCTCATGTTGGTGCTGTAAGGATAGCGCCGAATGCCAGCTCCCGTGGGGTTCTGGCCCAGCACGTAGGTACCAATAGGGCGCGCTGTGGCCCCATCGGTGGTTTGCGCGCTGGCCCAGTTGGTGGTCATCATCAGCCCGAAGTAGTCGCTCCACCCTTCGCCGCCCTGTTCGGCATTGCCGAGGCAGCTGGCGTTGGCCGGGCCGCCCGTGAGCCGGTTGCTGATGCCGTGGCCGTACTCGTGGGTAATCACGCCGCTATCGAAATCGCCGTCCCGGCCGGGGTTCGTCAGCGTAAACAGGTACATCTGCATGCGGCCGCTGCCACCGTCGGGCGGGGTGCTGAAGTTGGCATTGTTTACGCCGAGGCCGTCCTGGGCTTCGGCCTTCACGTAGTCATTGCCGGCCCCGCCCCGGCCAATGTTGTCGGTCTGGAAATTGCCGGCGGCTTCCGTAAAGCCATACTGATACATGACGTCGTGCATCAGGTTGTTCCAGTAAAACAGGTTCACCGTGGCGGCCCGCCGGTTTTTGCCCAGCGTGGGCACCTTCGTAAAGTCGGGTGCATAGTTGAAAATCAAGGAGCTGGCTGTGCCCGTGGAAGTAGCAAAGCGGCCGGGCGCGTTGAGGCGAAGGCTGTCGTCGTACGCCCACACATTGTTGCCACGGGTATCGGTGAAGTTGGTGGTGCCGTTGAAATGCCAGCCGTGGGTAGTGGCGGCATTGCCAGCTCCGACCCGCAGCCACGGGTTGATGTCAAGCTGGGGCGGGGTCACGTCGGGCCGCTCGCCGGCGAAGGGTATCACAATGTAGCGGGACGGCGTCACGGTCAGGGTGCTTGTCGGCGCGGTGGGACGGTGCAACACCTGGCCCTGCGGGTGGGCCACGGTGCGGGGCGCAGCAACGGCTTTGTTCCCGAACGTTTCATTCACCGTCCAGTTGTCCTGGCCCAGCACCTGGCCCGTGGCCGCGTCCACCCGGATGTTCAGCCAGTCGGGCGAGTCCAGCAACTCAATGTTCACGTTCCAGGCAAGGCGCGGCGCACCCTTGTCTGTGGCCCACACCAGGCGGACTTCAATGGGGCGGCGGGCCACTCCGGCCGGAGTGAAACTTTGCAGCCGCTCAACGCCTTGGGCCGGGCTCATAGCATTAGCTTGCTCCCCCGATTTGGCCCCGGTGCTGGTCAGGGCTTTGGCCACGGCGGTGGCGGCCATCACCGTGGTCGTAGCCGGCTGCCCAACAAAAGCCTTGTCAGTTAGGAAAGCCCCTGTGTGATGGCGCAGCGTTCCGGCCTTAAAAACAAGCGTTACCACTTGGTTATAAACCGGAATGCCGGCGTGTAGCTGCTGCGGATAAGTATACAGCAGGCCTGTCGGCTCGGTATGAGCACTGGAGATGCGGAAGTCCGTGACTGGAATGTCGGCCCCGGCCCACTGCTGGCGGGTTTGGGCCGCTAGCTCGGTGGCTTGCCGGTCGGTTTCGGTTTGGGCGTGCGCCGGCAGGGCGGCTGCCAGCAGTAGCACAGCCATGGGGCCGCCTAGCCAGCGACGAAGTGCGGAGAACTGTTTCATAAAGCTTGGTGATTTTGGAAGTAAAGCACTGGAAAACAAATAATTTGCCAGTGAAAAGCTCTTTTGGCTCCATTCATGTGCCAGCGCTCCCTGTGCTGCTATCCTGGATAGAATTCCGGCGCAATAATAAAATATAATATATTATATTTAATATATAATGATGAAATAAAATCTAGGATAAAGTCAAACACCGCTCTTGTGCATGCTTGGGCAAGCTGGATGAGTAAGTAGCTTCTTACTAGCTGCTCCATGCTTTCTACTCTGCCCGAACTCTCAAAGCCTAGGCCGCATCCCGCACATGGTGGAAAGTAACTCAGGTAATTACTTACTCACTGCCGGAAAGCCATTGCCAGGCAACTTTTGCGGAACGTATAAAAGTGGCAACGTTCCCGGCATCGTTTGCGCAGATATAATGGGTGGTTTGCTGGGTATCCTGGTTTATAATCAGCTATTTCAATTCCTGACTTGCTCGCAGGCCTGGTTTAGGATTTCTATAGCTGCCTGCCCTCCCAAAATTCCCACCATGAAAATACGCTTACTCACCGTGCTGGCAGCTGCCAGCCTGACCACCATCTCGGCCTTTGGCCAGGGAGCTCCTTTCGGCCTCTACGGCTATGCCAGCATGACGACCGGCACCACGGGCGGCACCGGCGGCACTTCCATCACGGTAAGCACCGGCACGGCCCTGATGACCGCCATTCGGGCCAACAGCTCAAACGCTCCACTCACCATCTACATCAACGGCACCATCACGCCCGCCAACACGCCCTCGACCTACGACAAGATTGAGATTAAGGACCGCAGCAACATCTCCCTTATCGGGGTGGGCACTAGCGGCGAGCTCAACGGCATCGGCATTTACGTGCGGCGGGCCAGCAACATCATCATCCAGAATCTGAAAGTTCACCACGTGCTGCTGGGCCCGAAAGATGCCATCGGAATCGAAGGTCCCGCCAACCACATTTGGGTGGACCACTGCGAGTTGTACAGCCAGCACCAGGGCGTGGGCAAAGACGACTACGACGGCCTGCTCGACGCCAAAGACGACTGCGAGTACCTCACGTTTTCGTGGAATTACCTGCACGACCACTGGAAAGCCAGCCTGAGCGGCTACACCGAAGCCGACATCTACAACCGCAAAATTACCTACCACCACAACTGGTTCGAAAACATTGAATCGCGCCTGCCGCTGTCGCGCGGCGGCCAGTCGCACGTATTCAATAACTATTACAAAGACATCGTTTCCACGGGCATCAACTCGCGGGTTGGAGCCTGCGTGAAGATTGAGAACAACTACTTCGACAACACCAAAAACCCCTACGTGAGTGCCTACAGCACCGTAATTGGTTACGGTGATATATCGGGTAATTCGTTGAATAACAATACGGTGTTCCAGTATTCCGGCGACACGTTCCCGTTGGGCCCCTGCACGCTGCCCATTCCCTACACCTACGCCAGCGTGCTGACGCCTGCCGCCAACGTGCCCGCCGAAGTGATGGCCGGCGCCGGCGTTGGGCACCTGGGCAGCGCCCTGGCCACGGCCAAGAGCACCGATATCCCCACGGCACAGGCTTATCCCAATCCCACGCACGGCGCCACCGTCTTTGCGTTTTCTCTATCCAAGCCCAGTAGCGTGCAAATCACGCTCTTTAGCATAACGGGCGCCAAAGTGGCCGAAGTGCTGAACGCTCCGCTGCTGCCAGCGGGCCCCCACACAACCACTTATACCAGTGCTGCGCTACGCCCTGGCGTCTACTTCTACGAGGTAAAAACCGCCACCGGCTCCTCCTCGCAAAAGCTGGTCGTGGAATAGCACTTGCTTGCGCCGTCTGTCGTCCTGAGCGCAGCGAAGGACCTTCGCTGTGCTCAGGACGACAGACGGCGCGGGAGGACAAAAACGCGAAAATAGCCGCATAAACAACACCAATTTTACCTTTCCTTTTTCAGAATATGAAACACGTTACTCGCTCGATTTTCGGTGGCCGCCTGCTCATGCTGAGCCTGCTGGCAACCTTTCCCCTCAGCACATTGCGCGCCCAAACGGCTGCCAGCTACACAGCCGCAGCAACGGGCAGCAGCCTGGCTGCCTACAACCTTTTGCAGCCGACTACTACCGCCGCCGTGCGTACGGCCGGCACCGCCGATGAAGGCTACTATAACACCTTGCCGATTGGTTTTACGTTCCGCTTTGTGGGTGCCAACTACACCACGGTTTCGGCATCCACCAACGGCTGGCTGACGCTGGGCCAAAGCATTACCGCTGCCACCCCCACCAACAGCCTGGCTACGGGCACGCCCCGGCCCATTATTGCCCCGCTGTGGGATGACATCAGCTTTGGCACGGCTGCCACACCAGCCGACCCCGCCCTCGATGGTGACTTCTTTTACCAAACCACCGGCGTGGCCGGCAGCCGCATTTTTACGGCCGAGTGGCGCAATGTGCGCTGGACGCCTGCCGCGGCCGGGCCCGTGACGTCGGTTATGGTGCGCCTGTTTGAAGGTACCAACGTGGTGCAGTTCCAGTACGCAGCCGGAACCAGCGGCGCGTCGGGCAGCACCCGGAGTGCTTCGGTGGGCCTCGCCGGGGCCGCCGGTGATTACCTGGCGGCTTCCGACCTTTCGGCCACAGCCACATTCAGTTCCACCACGGAAGCCTCCATTGGGAGCCGGGCCACCAGCGGCCGCATCTTCACATTCACGCCTCCCGGTACTCCCTCTGCCACCCGCGGCAGCGTAGCCAAAGAGGGATTGCAACTGGCACCTAATCCTGCTCAGGGCCAGGTGCAGGTGCTTGGGGCCGAGCCCGGGGCGGTAGTATCGGTGTTTGACCTGCAAGGCCGTCTGGCTCGCCGGTATTCGGCCGCATCAACCCTCGACTTGCGCGGCCTGGCCCCGGGCATGTACGTGCTGGCCGCCCAGGTAGCCGGCCTGCCCGCCCGCACGGCCCGCTTGGCAATAGAGTAGAGCAGTTGTCTGCCCCGGTCCCACGGCAAGGTCGTCCGACCGGTTGTTGTTGCACAGCACCTGCGGCTCCTCGCAAGTCAGCCTATCTGCAAAAGCCCCACTGGTATGCCAGTGGGGCTTTCGTTTTATAGATTATTGATTGAGCAGCAGTTGCAACAAATGCGGAGTAATCCAGTAAAACCGGAAGCTCGGCTCTCCGCCGCGTTGCTGATTCTATCCCTGTTCAATCTTATGTCCTCTCTCCACTATATTTTGCCAGCTGGTCTGGTGCTGCTAACGGCCTGCGGTGGCCCCGACAAGCAGGAAAAACAAGAAGCCCAGGCCAACACCCCCGCCCAAACCGTGGAAACGCCCGTGGCCGATTCGGTGCACCTGCCCGCACCTTACGCAACGGAATCCACTACCAAGCGGGTCAACATCATCGACTGGCCGGCGGGCAAAACGCCCACTGCACCCGCCGGCTTCACCGTAACCGAGTTTGCCGGCCAGCTGCAGAGTCCGCGTTGGATATACGTGGCCCCTAATGGCGACGTACTGGTAGCCGAGGCCGCCACCTTGCCCAAGGGGGCGAAGAAAGCCGTCGCTGCAGCCCTGAAGCTTGACAAGTCCCGGGCCTTGCAAGCCACCAGCGCCAACCGCATTACCCTGTTTCGGGATGCCGATAAGGACGGCAAGCCGGAAGTGCGCAGCGCCTTCCTGGCCAACCTCGACCAGCCGTTTGGGATGCTGGTGATTGGCAATAATTTTTACGTTGCCAATACCAACGGCGTGCTGCGTTTCCCATACCAGGCGGGGGCTACCAAAATCACCGGCTCGGGCCAGCGCATCCTCGACCTGCCCGAAGGCGGCTACAACAATCACTGGACCCGCAACCTACTCGGCAACGCCGACGGTTCTAAAATCTACGTGACAGTGGGCTCGGGCTCAAACGTGCAGGAGCACGGCGCGGAGAACGAAGTGCGCCGCGCCAACATCCTGCAAATCAACCCGGACGGCACCGGTGAGAAAGTCTACGCCAGCGGCTTGCGCAATCCCATCGGCCTGGCCTGGCAGCCCGGTACCACCACGCTCTGGGCCGCCGTGAACGAGCGCGACGAGCTGGGCGATGAGCTGGTGCCCGACTACCTGACCAGCGTGAAAGAAGGCGGCTTCTACGGCTGGCCCTACTCGTACTACGGCCAGAACGAAGACCCCCGCCGCAAAAACGAGCGCCCCGACCTCGTGAAAAAAGCCATTGTGCCCGACGTGCCACTCGGCGCCCACGTTGCCGCCCTCGGCCTCAGCTTCTACGATAAAGCCGCCTTCCCCGCCAAGTACCACAACGGCGCCTTCATCGGCGAGCATGGCTCCTGGAACCGCTCCAGCTACTCCGGCTACAAAGTATCTTTTGTACCCTTTCAGAACGGCAAGCCCGGCAAGCCGGAGGATTTTCTCACCGGCTTCCTGGTTGGTAATGGCTCGGAAGATGCCTACGGCCGCCCGGTGGGTGTCGTCACCTTACCCGACGGCTCCATCTTGGTAGCGGATGATGCCGGTAACAAAATCTGGCGCGTGAGCGCAACCGGCACCCCTAGTGGAGGTGCCAGCAAAACCAGTCGCTAGCTGAAGAAACATCGGGCAGAATAGTAGCCACGCTGGCAGTCTAGAATTATCATACCAGAGCCGCGTAGCGGTGACAGAAACCCAACAGTTTCTGTCACCGCTACGCGGCTTTTTTTCTTTAGCCACTTATTTTTAGAAGTCTGTCGTTGAGCGGGCCACCGTTTTGGGGTTGTTTGTTGTGCAGTTCCGAAGCTGCCGCCGGCCTGTTTTCTATATACCCCCGATACCCCAGGCAATGCCTGAGCAGTTATTTGGCTCAATAGCACAGCACCCCGAAGCCATGCTTCAGCCTGCTTGGGAATCGCTAATTAAGCCGATGCATGGCTTTGGAATAATCGTGCTGCCGCCTGCTGCTGATGCAAACGGCTGCTAAGAAGCGCGGCAATTAGGGCCTTATAAGATTCGGGCATTTGTCGGATTTTTTCTTGTTTCTCAACCGGGCTAAAGCCGAACCTTCAGCCGAACGTAGCGGGGTCGGTTGCACCATAAGCAGGGTTGGGTCTTGTGACGGAAGAGTAATAAGGAATTGAAAAAGCGCTTTCTAAAGCGTCTGGTGGGGTATTCGATGATAGGAATTGCCGCAATACTGCCAATACATTTGAGCAGTTCGCAGCCCGGCAAACGGTGCTGGTATCGGGTTTAGGCCCCGCTCTGCTATTCAAAATTTCGGGATGCCAGCCTTGCTGGCCTGACTACTTCCTGCCGGGGTAGAGCGGCGTGCACCCTGCCTTGCGGGAGCTGGTTCCGAGCAGCTCAGAGCGAGGGAAAATCCGTCCCCGGCCCGCTGCCACCAGCTGCGGATTTTTAACAATCACCTATTTTTTCACTATCCCCCACACGTACCCGTGAAAGAAACTTCCTTACCCAAAAACCGCTGCCGGACGTTCCTGAAAAGCGTCGTAGCAGTTAAGCGCAAACTTGCCAGGACGGTGCTGGCTGGCCTGGCAGTAGCGGCCGCCGTGAGCACAAGCAGCTCGGGACAAGGCCTGAGCCCGTACGTGTTTGGTATCAACTACACGCAACGGAATCTGGACGCCACTAAAGTGAACGACCTCAAGTCGGCAAATCTTACCATCATTCGTCTGGGTGGTAACGAACGAAATAATTCCTCCAGGTTTCGGGACAAAACGTACTGGAATACCGACATCGAGTATGTGAAATACACGCTCGACGCCGAGCCCATCATTCAGCTACCCATCGCACTGACTGCTGCCCAAGCCGCCGAGTGGGTGACCTATTTCAACGTCACCAAAGGCTATAATATCAAGTTCTGGAGCATTGGCAATGAACCCGAGCCTGGTGGCAACCCCCAGGATGACTTCATCCAGAATTGGATTAATGGTACAAACTTTAACCAGGCACCCGATAACAATTTTGACTACAATGGCTGGGAGGCCCGTTGGATTACCATCGCCAACGCCATTAAAAATACTGATAATGATGCCAAAGTTTTTGGCCCGGAATTTCGGTGTTTTTACCCTGGAGCTATCTCCCGGGAGTATGCAAAGTTTATTACCAACGTCGGTAGCCGGTCGGTAACCAATAATTCAGCCCTGCCCTTGCTGGACATATTTGCCTTTCACTATTATCCGACAAGCTTTAAAACTGAAAGCGAGCTGAAACGCAGTTTCGACAGCGTGCAGAGCAAGATTAATGCTGCAAATAACAGCCGTCCGTCGTCGTGGAGCAGACTGCGTATGGGCGTGACGGAATTTAATGGCGAAAAAACGGGCAATTTGCTGCCTTGGGATTTTAGTGCCGGACAATTTGTGTCACTGATGACCAAGCTTGCTATTGCCAATGATGCTTTCTGCCTCACCCCTTGGAGCGTGTACGAAAGCGGTGGGCAAAAAGCAGGGTTTAGTGACTTTTCATTCTACAATACCGCAGGCACACGGCGTTCGACGATGCACCATTATGCATTTCTCAGCCAAAACATGCGCGCTAACTACATGCCGCCAACCCAGTCCGGCTATGCCGACGAAATTATGGCACTGGGCATGCGCGAATCGGGTACTGCCAACGCCGGCTATACCATTATGCTGATGAACAGGAATGCGAATTCGCTGACCTATAACATCTCGCTGACTGGTAATTACCAGGGTACGACGACCAGCGACGTTCAGATAAAGTTCTCGGGGTATTCCGGGGTTTCGGGCACCGCCCTGACGGGAACCATCCCCACAAAAACCACCATTATGTACCGTCTTAATTCATCCGGGGGGCTTGTCTCGAAGAAAACGTATGACCAGACAGATGCCTCTCCGGCTCGCCCGGCGCTGGCCAGTGCTCCCGATATTGCCGCCACTTCGGAAGTGCTGGCCGTGTACCCCAACCCCGTAACGGGCAGCTTCTTGCTGAATGGCCTAGTTGAGCCCGGCGATATTACGGTGCGCAATTCCCTCGGCAAGGTGTTGCTGCGCCAGCATGTGAAAGCCAATGAGCGCGTCGACATCAGCCGCCTACCAGCCGGGTTGTACCTGCTCACCATTGGGACCACTCAAGGAGAAGTAGTGCAGAAAATTGTGAAAGAATAGTGCCTGTACCGGCTGACAGGGGTGCCCGGGTGAGGCAGGTCCCATAGGTTTGGCTGGCAGCGGGCGGCGGCAAGGGGAAGGGCGAGCGCAGCTCGGCCTTCCCCTTGTTTTTTGGGCTTCCGGCCGGATGGCTCCACTGGGTTGGTCCGGTGCCGCGTGCCCGGTGCAGTAAATCTGCCCGTGCTCAACAATTCGTACAGGTAGCCTACCATATGCCTGATTCACCAATGCCAAGCTTTCTACAGGTATTCCGGTCGGTCTTGTTCCTGCTGTTGCTGTTTGGGCTGGGGCACGGCCGCGCAAAGGCAGGCGGACCGGTGCGACTGTGCGCCAAAACACAGTGCGTGATGCTGGACACGGCCTGCTTCCAAGTACTGGCCGATGCTTCTGGCCAGCTGACGTTGGCCCAGGTGCAGCAGCCGGCCATAGCGGCCCGGTTTGGAATAGTGCCCGAGCAGCCGTATACCATGCGCCACCCCGGCACGGTATACTGGTTGCGGTTTCGGGTGTGCAACCAAGACTCCACCCAGCGCCAGTGGGTGATGGAGCTTTTCGATTCGCACGTGACCCACGTGACGTGGTACCGGCCCGGTCCCAACGGCCAATGCGACAGTGTGGTAACCGGAGCGGGCCATCCCTACGCCACCCGCTTATACCAGTACCGCGACTTTATTTTTCCGCTGCGCGCTATCCCAGCCGCCGGGCAGACCTATTACCTGAAGCTGCGTTCCGTTTCCAGAACCAGTCTTCGAGGCATTCTTTGGAACGAGCAGTCGCTGCTGGTCCACCTGCGCAACGACGCCACCTGGCTGGGGGTTTTCTACGGCATCCTTGGCATCATCCTGCTCTATAACCTGTGCCTGTTTGCGTTTGTCCGGGAAAGCACCTACCTCTACTACGTGCTGTACGTGCTCAGTTGCGCGCTGCTGTTCCTGACCGAGGATGGCCTGGGCTTCCAATTTTTGTGGCCCAACTGCCCGCGCTTCAACCTGTTGGCCAACTGCTGCGCGCCGGTGCTGCTGCTGTTGCAATTTGCGCTGTACTCGCGCCGCTTCCTGGACACCGCCCTGCACCTGCCGCGCTTCGATGCCTGGCTGAAAGGCTTGGCCGTGGGCAGCGCCGGGCTCATTCTGCTGGATGTGCTGCTGCTAAAAACCGGCCAAAGCTATTGGGTGTATGGCCTGCCCTACGGGGCTTTCTATGTAGCCGCGGCGGTCCTGTTCAGGCGGGGCTCGCGGCCGGCCCGGTTTTACCTGGCAGCCAATATGGTGGTGGCTCTTAGCGTTATATTTCTCATTGCCCGTAAGCTGGGAATCGAGCTGCTCAGTGAGCACCCCATGACGGTGTACAGCCTGAACATTGCCTTCGTGCTGGAAGTCGTGGTGCTGTCGTACGCCCTGGCCGAAAAAATCCGGGGCATTAAATGCGAAACGTTGCATACGCAGCAGGAACTGCTGAAGCAGCTGCGCAAAAAACAGCGGGCTCAGGAACTGCTCGTGGCCCAATTGCAGCAAAACCAGGAGCTGAAAGATACCCTCAACACCGAGCTGGAAAGCCAAGTGCTGCGCCGCACCACCGAGCTGCAGCAGCAGTCCCAAACCATTGCCCTGCGCAACCAGGAACTGTCGGAAGCCAACACCCTGCTCAACTCCCAGGCCCGCACCATCGAGCAGCTCAACCAGGAGCTCAAGCGCGACCTGCAGCAAACCCAGGAAGCCCGGGTGTTGAGCAAGCTGGTCAATTTCGAAGACTTCAGCCGCATTTACCCCAACCGCGACGCCTGCCTGCGCTACCTGGCCGAGCTGAAGTGGCAGCGCGGTTTTCGCTGCCGCAAGTGCGGGCACGAGAAAAGCTGCGACGCCCGAGAGCCCCACGCCCAGCGCTGCACCCGTTGCGGCTACCTGGAATCAGCCACGGCCTACACGCTGCTGCACCGCTGCAAGTTCGATATTGTGAAGGCCTTGTATTCGGTGCTGCTGGTGCACACCCACCAAGGCGAGTATTCCTCACTGGCCCTCTCGCAGGTGCTGGAGCTGCGCCGGGCCACCTGCCACAACTTCATTCAAAAGGTGCACGCCGCGATGCAGATGCGCCAGCAGTCCGCTGATTACGATAAGACCGAGAGCTGGACGCACGTACTGCTTGAGGAGTACCAACCAATTGAAAACGACCAAAGCATCCCCGGTTCGGCTGAGGTGCCGGGCAGCTATGCCTAGCTTCTAGGAAAGCGCTTGCGGGGCAGGCGAGCCACCCGTACCAGCCGGCCGGGTGCGGTCGTCGGGCAGCGGTACAAACTCGGCGTTGTCGTTGGGTGGCAGAACAATGCGGCCGGCTTTCCAGTCGGCTTTGGCTTGCTCAATGCGCTCGCGACGCGACGATACAAAGTTCCACCAGATGAACCGCTCGCCCAGTGGCTCGCCGCCCAGCAGCATGAGTGTGCTGGGCTCGCGGGCCACCAGCACCGGGTCGAGGCCGGGCGTAAACACCAGCAGCTGGCCCGGCGTGTACACGCGGCCATTTACTTCCACGCTGCCCTTGGCCACGTAAGCGCCGCGCTCGGGGTAGCCGCGGGGCAGGCCAAAGCGGGCCCCTGCCTGCAGCGCAACGTGCAGGTAAAACAGCGGCGAATGGGTCTTGACGTCGTTTTTTAACCCGAAGGCATCACCGGCAATCAGCCGCATCCACACGCCGGTATCGGTGAAAATGGGGAGTTGCTGGGGTTGGTAGTTGGCGAAGGTAGGCGCTTGCTCCTCGTTGGCCTCGGGCAGGGCCACCCAAGTTTGAATCATTTCCAGCGCCCCACCGGCCAGCGCGGCCGGGTCCTCAAACCGCTCGGAATGGGCAATGCCGGAGCCGGCCGTCATCCAGTTCACCTCGCCAGGCCGGATGATTTGCTCCACGCCCAGGCTGTCGCGGTGCGTCACCTGCCCGCCAAACAGGTAGCTCACCGTGCTCAGGCCAATGTGCGGGTGCGGCAGCACATCCAGGCTGGACATTTGGGCGGGCGGCGTATTCACCGGCCCGGCATGGTCCATAAAAATAAACGGACCCAGCATGCGCCGTAGTCGGTAGGGGAGGATGCGCTTCACCGCAAAGCCCGGCATAATGGCGGCGGGGCGGGCATCAATAATCAGGTCGAGCATGGCGGAAAATTAGCGAAGCGGCGCGGTAAATGCCGGTTATCTTACTTCACTACTTCAAACCAGCCCTTGTAGCGGGTGCCATCGGCTAGCTGGCAGAGGTAGTAGAAGATGCCCGGCCCCAGGCCCTCGCCGCCGTACGTGTTGTGATAATCATCTGAATGATACATCCGGCGGCCCCAGCGGTTGAAAACGGTCAGGCTGGTGTTGGGGTAGCGTTCCAGATTCTCAATGGTGAACACATCGTTCTGTCCATCGCCATTAGGCGTGATGACGTTGTAGAAATACAGACAGCGGTTGTCGAGGCTGACGCGCAGCGTGGTAGGGCAGGGGAGCGCCGGGTCGGCAACGAGCAGCGTAGCCGTGCTGCCCTCCGGAATGTCAACCACGGCGGTGTTGGTGCCCTGACCTTCCACCAGCGTGCCATCGGTCACAGTCCACTGGTAGGCGGCAGCAGGGCCTGCTACCGTGTAGCGCAGGCCGGTACTGGCCTTGCGGCAATACACGAGGGGGCCGGTTACTACAGGCCCGGGCTGTACTTCCACGGTACGCACCACCGAGTCGGTGGGGCAGCCGGAGGCAAACAGGCCGCGCACCGCCACCGTGCGGGTCCCGGCGCTGGTCCACTGCACCTGCACCGAAGTTCCGTTAGCCGGGCCCAGCACCTGCCCGCCCTGCACCGTCCACCGGAAGCCGGTGTAGCGCGGGTTAGCTAGTGTGGTGTAAGTGGCCGTGCGCCCAAGGCAGAGCACCGAATCGCCTCGAATTCGGGCCGGAGCGCCCGGTTTGGTGACGGTGATGCGGAACACGCCGGCAATGCTCTTTTGATTGCAGGCCTGGTCGGTGACGGTTACGATGACATCGTAGGGCGAAGGGCGCGCCAGTCCGCAGCCCGCTTGCAGCCGGAACGCCCCAGTTACCGAGCCGGTGCCGTTGGCCTGCACGCTGCCCACGGCAGCGGAACCCGCCCCCGATAGCCCATTCACGGTGGCGTCGACGCGGCCGGGGCCATCGAGCAGGGCGCTGCCCACGGTCATGGTCAGGGGCTGCGCATCGGGGTCGGTGGCCGTGATGTTGAAGGCCAGTGCTTGTCCTTCTTCCAGCTGAAAATCGCGGCGGGCCAGGGTGGCGGCCGTGAAGGCCGGCGGATTATTCGGGCCGCCGGAGCAAACCCGCACCACAACCTGAATATCGCGCCGAAGCGTGCCCAGCAGGATTTCGCGGCCATTAACGGTACGAAATTCCTGTACATCAATAGCCAGCAAGAAGGTGCCCTGGCTGCGGGCCACATAGCGGGCCAGGCCGGTACGGGCATCAATGGCCGCATAGCCCGTGGGGCCGAAGGGCTGCTGCGAATTGTAGCTGTTTACATAATTCACGGGCAAGTTCACAGCGGCCCCGTTGGGCGTGCCGAACCGGTAGCTGAGGCGGTCGCCGTCGGCGTCATAAGCATTGTTGAGCACCGAAACGGTGTCGCCGAGGCAGATAACGGCGATGGCATCGTCGGAGAAAATCGGCGAAGTATTGGGCAGCGTCCCGGGCGGCATACTCACCGACAGCGTCATGGTTTCGTTGCCGGAGTTGGTAAGGTTGGCAATGCCAGCATTGCGGTTGCCCAGGCTGAACTCCGTTCGGTAGCCCTCGTTCACGGCTGGCAGGCTGACGGTGGCGTTGTAGATGGCCAGCGTCACGCGGGGCACCAGCACCGGGCAGCCGGGCACAGCGGCTGGAGTAATCTCTGAAAATGAGGCGCGGGGCACCATCTGTTGCAGCAGCCGGCCCCCGCCAGCAGCTTGGCTGAACACCGCAATGGTGATATCCGTGACCCCATCGGGAAAGCGCGAATCGGTTTCTTTATTGAAGTACACCCGGGCCGTAATGCGGTAGCGAAATGGCGTGGCCGTGCTGCCGCTGGCATCGAGGTACTGATAGGTTAGCTCGCCCCCCACCAAATGAGTAGCCGCGGCTGGTATCAGCCCTGCCCAAAGCCAAAGAAAGGCCAGTAAAAAGCCAGTGCGGAATAGAAGTATGGGCATGAGCGAGGTGGGAATCAGGATGAGTATTCAAGTTACTGACTCGGTATACAATTTGCTCACTCACTGATGCTTTTTGGTCGGGCCCGGGTTCATGGACTGCCCTTTGGCAGGCGCTGTCACACCCAGTATATAATGCCCCACACCAGCCTGCTGCCGACGCGCTGGGAATAAACTCCCGAAACCAAGCGTGTATAGAGGCTGCCGGCTTGCCTGGCGCAACAACCAGAAAGCAAGCGTAAGTTTGCAGGCGTAAGTCTAAAAATCGGTTTATGTAATAGGTGATTTCTTTCAACAATAGGACGGCCCAGTCGCACGGCGAAGGGCTGTAATATGCTGTTTTTGAAGAAGAAATCATGCTAAATATACAAAACCTTGGGTACGCACACCCCAATAAAGACGTGCTGTTCGACGGCCTGAACCTGGTGATTAACTCTCACCAGAAAGTGGCCCTGATTGGGAATAACGGCGCCGGAAAGTCCACGCTCCTTCAACTTATTGCTGGTCTTTTGCTGCCCGCCACCGGGCGCATAAGCGCCAGCGCACCACCGTACTACATTCCCCAGCATTTCGGGCAGTTTGATGGCCTGACGGTGGCCCAGGCCTTGGGCGTTGAAGGAAAAATTGTGGCCTTGCAGGAAATCCTGGACGGGCAGGCGACGGACGCCAACCTTGCCGCGCTGGACGACGACTGGACCATTGAGGCGCGCAGCCAGGAGGCCCTGCAACACTGGGGCCTGGCAGAGCTGTGCCTGACGCAGCCGATGGCTGCCCTCAGCGGCGGGCAAAAAACGCGGGTTTTCCTGGCCGGCCTCGCCATTCATCGGCCCGAAATCGTGCTGCTGGACGAGCCCAGCAACCACCTGGACACCGGCGGTCGGCAGTTACTCTATGACTTTATCAGCACCAGTCCGGGCACCATGCTGGTGGTAAGCCACGACCGCAAGCTGCTCAACCTGCTCGACTCGGTAGCGGAGCTGAGCAGGCGCGGTATCACGCTTTATGGCGGAAACTATGACTTCTACGCCGGGCAAAAACAGGTGGAAAATACGGCGCTGCACCACGACGTAAAAAGCAAGGAGAAAGCCCTGCGCAAAGCCCGGCAAACCGAGCAGGAAACCCTGGAGCGCAAGCAAAAGCTGGATGCCCGGGGCAAGAAAAACCAGGACAAGGCCGGCCTGCCCGCCATCATGCTTGGCATGATGCGCAACAGCGCGGAAAACAGCAGCGCTCGCCTCAAAAGCCTGCACGCGGAGAAAGTGGGCAATGTTTCGCAAGAGCTAAGCGAGCTGCGCAAAGGATTGCCCGACCTCGACAAAATGAAGTTTGGCTTCGATAATTCGGCGCTGCACAAGGGCAAAATCCTCATCACGGCCACCGGTCTGAACTACAGCTACGGCCCGCATCCGTTGTGGCGCCCGGCGCTGAGTTTCCAGTTGCACAGCGGCGAACGAGTGGCGTTGCGGGGTCTCAACGGCAGCGGCAAGACCACGCTCATCCGTCTGCTTCTCGGCCAACTGGCCCCACAAGCTGGTACTCTATACCGAGCCGAGGTGCAGGCGGTATACATCGACCAGGATTATTCGCTCATTAACAGCCAGCTAATGGTGTATGAGCAGGCGCAGCAATTCAACACCACGGCCCTGCAGGAGCACGAAATCAAGATTCGCCTCGCCCGTTTCCTGTTCACGAAAGACGACTGGGACAAGCCCTGCCGTGCCCTGAGCGGTGGCGAAAAGATGAGGTTGCTGTTGTGCGGCCTCACTATCCGCAGCCAGGCGCCCGACCTCATCATCCTCGATGAACCCACCAATAACCTCGATATGCAGAACCTGGAAATCCTGACGGCTGCCCTCAACGACTACCAAGGTACGCTGCTGGTGGTATCGCACGATGCCTATTTCCTGGAGCAAATCCGGGTGGAGCGAAGTATCCAGCTGGCATAGCGCTCAAGTCTTGCGTATTGTTGTTCCATTGCTGCTTTGCTTGCTAAATGACGCCACCCACCACTCTGCGCGAATCCGCTGTGCTTATCCCCGTATTTCGCAACGCGTCCGGCGAAGCTACGCTCGTGTTGGTGCGCCGTGGCGACCACGGCGTGCACGGTGGGCAGCTAGCGTTTCCCGGTGGTAAACGCGACCCCACCGACGCCTCGCTGCTGGGTACGGCCCTGCGCGAAACTGAGGAGGAAATCGGCCTGCCGGCTCCTGCCATTGAAGTGCTGGCTGCGCTGCCACCGGTCCAGACGCGCACTTCGGGCTTTCACATTGCTCCGTTTCTGGCCCGCATAGTCCCGCCGCTCACCTGGCGCTTCTCGCAGCCCGAAATTGCCGAGGTCCTCGAAGTCCCTCTCCGGCACTTCACCGACCCTGCCAACGCCGGGCAGGAACTGTGGCACTTCCCCAGCCAGCCCACGCCCGAGCTGATTTCCTTCTGGCGGGTGGGGCCGCATCACCTGTGGGGAGCCAGCTACCGCATGCTGCTCCCGCTGTTGCCGCGCTTGCTGGCAGGGGAGTGGGAGCTGTAGCGTCAGCGCTGTTTCCCGGTCGCACGGGTGCGCCCTAGTGCCATAAACCGACCTTGATTTCTCTTTGATTCACAGCACCTCTTTGCACCTTGGTAATAGGTCAGAGGAGGGGTTCAATAAATTTTGGCCAGATACTTTGAAATGCAAAGTTCTTTTGCTTGCTTTGTATTGTTCTTCCGCACACCGCTAGCTCTCAGTTGTCTATCCAAGTAAAGGCTGGTTTCAAAGCATGGTTCTAGGCCAGTGCATGCCCGTCTTCGGCTTTGGTTTCGGGATGGTGCAGAAACCTGAGCTTTTCCTAATTCTGTTCGTTTACCCGCATTTTTATTCACTTAAAGTCCTGCAATTATGACGCTCCCTCAAAGCATTGCTCGCTTGGTGCTGGCCACAGCACTGTTGTTGTTGATTCCTCTGGTAGCTATGCAGTTCACCAAGGAAGTAACCTGGACATTGGACGATTTTATTGTTGCAGGCCTGCTGCTATTTGGTGCGGGCCTCACCTACACGCTGGTGGCGCGTATGGGTGGCAGCGGTACCTACCGGGTGGCGGCTGGCATAGCGGTGGTAGCCGGCCTGCTGCTCGTTTGGGGAAATCTGGCCGTGGGCTTCATTGGCAGTGAAGACAACCCGGCCAATCTGCTCTATGGCGGGGTGCTGGCCGTTGCTCTCATTGGTGCTATTGCCGCACGCTTCCGGCCGCTAGGGATGTCCCGCGCAATGTTTGCGACGGCGCTTACGCAGTTTTTGGTACCGCTCATTGCCATGCTAATCTGGCGGCCGGAGGTTGACATGGGCATGTTCCAGTTGCTGGCGCTGAATACCGCCTTTGCTGGCCTATGGGTCGGTTCGGGCTGGTTATTCCGGCGGGCCAGTCCCTCGCCGCTGAAATAGCATAGGGTACCTGCCGATTTCCCGACTGCTAGGGATGTCCAACTCCGTGTTTGCTGCACCACTGGCCTATGTACTGGGCACGGCCGTTGCACTGCTCGTCTGGACGAGCACCAGCACTGCTGCTGAATTCTAGGCACCTATAGTAAATGTGCTGGTCGCGAAAGGGGGCATTTGCGGGGTTGTGGGCCGTTGCGGCACTGCTGTTTCGCCGCGCCAGCGCTACCGACTTGGCTGCTATACATCAATTGACGCAACAAATGCGGGCTCCGTGCTGCCCATACTTATTCGCAATTCTGAACCCAAAGGCATCAGCGCCGGCAAAGACTTCTTTTGTCGGCGCCGATGCCTTTGATGCTTTCACGGCTGACGGACCCATATTGTTGCGCCCACTAGCACTGATTATCTGCAAGGCTTAGGCTCACTGCTGATAGAGCATCATCCACAAAACAATACTGAGGGGCGAGTGGTCTTAGGGCGTGCCGCTTTGCCAGAAAGTGGCTGACCAACATTTGCTCATCTTAAGCACTATGAACATTGGAATCATCGGCGCCGGCCACATCGGCAGCGCTTTGGCCGTACGGCTCACCAGTCTCGGCCACTCGGTATACATCGCCAACTCGCGCGGCCCCGAAACCCTGACGGACCTGGCCCAGAAAACCGGCGCTACTCCCATGCCGGCCCGCGAAGCGGCACGGCACGGCGAGATTATCGTGGTCACCATCCCATTGAAAAGCATCCCTGACCTGCCCAAGGACCTATTCGAAGGCGTGTCCGCCGAGGTGCCCATTATCGACACGAGCAACTACTACCCGCTGCTGCGCGACGGCCAGCTGCCCGAGCTGGAAACCAGCGACCTCACCGAAAGCGAGTGGGTGCAGCAGCACCTGGGTCGCCCGGTGCTCAAGGTGTTCAACAACATCTTCGCCGCCCACCTCGAAAACAACGGCCAGCCCGCTGGCACGCCCGGCCGCATCGCGCTGCTGGTGGCCGGCGACGATGCCACTACCAAGCAGAAGGCTATGGCCCTGGTTGAGGAACTGGGCTTCGACGCCGTGGATGGCGGCAGCCTGCACGAGTCGTGGCGGCAGCAGCCGGGCTCACCGCTGTACTGCACCGATTTGCCGGCTGCCGAAGTGCAGCAGCATCTTGCCAGCCTGGGCACCCAGCGCACACCTGAGCAGCACGCCCAATTCCTGGCCAACCAAGAGGCGTCGGAAAAACAGCTGCAGGCGCAAGGCGTCAAGCTTTAGTGCTTCTCAATCGTCAGGCAGTTGTTTCTAACCAAGTCCCAACAAAAAAGCCCCGGCAATTGCTGGGGCTTTTTTGTTGGGACTTGGTTAGAAAATTATTGTCCCGGCAACCCATAAGGAGCGTTGCTGAGGCCGCGACTACAGAAAACGGGAAATCCTGCGTTACGTAACCATACAGGAATGGCCCTCACAATGAGTGCTTCCCACACTTACGCTGGCATCGGCGTAATTTCACCATGACCATCCCCCCGCTTACCGTCATAGATGTCCGGCACGAAGCACCGGGAGTAGAAAGCTATAAAAATATTCCCGTTGCGTTGGTAAATGACCACGTAGTGAGACTCAGTGTCATGAATGAGCCATTTTATTGGCATTACCATCCCAACAGCGACGAAGTGTTTTGGGTGGTAGAAGGCACCCTGTGCATCGACTTAGAAGAAGGGACGGTAGAATTATCGCCTGGCCAGCTATTCGCTATTCCTGCCAACGTCCGCCACCGTACCCGCCCCCTGGGAGTCCGGTCGGTCAACCTCACTTTTGAGCGTGCGGACATTGAGACGATTAAAGTCTAGTCTTCAGGAAAAAGGCAAAGCGCGCGGGTCGCATTAGCTCGGGCTTTGCTGTTACAAGCCAGTTCCTGCGCGCCGCTGAGGGAACAGCAGATGCTGTGATGCCCCGCGTGCCCGCTGCGGAAGAAACCGAAGCTTCGGAGTAGTGTCAGTGACAGGGGAGAAGTCTACTGTTTCCTTAACTTGGCGTATGAATTTGCCTTCTTCTGCTTTCGTCGCCACGTTTGGTGAATGCGACTTATATGTGGTAGAAGGCCACAATTGGGTTCTGAAACGCGGCTCTCATTCTCTCGACACCGCTACGTTGAAAAACGACAAAACGCCCGGTTGGCTGCCGCTGCTGGAGCAAGACTATGCGGATTTTCAGGAAGCCCTTGTTCACGGCCTGACCCATCTAGGGCCAGAAGAATCGGCGCTCCGATTGGTGGCCTTTCCAGCGCAAGACCTAGTTCTGCTCGGATTGGCTAGTCCCTCCGCTTACTGGGTCGATTTGGCTTTGCGATGGGTAGGGAAGATGGGAACATGGCCCGCGCTGCTTCCTGCCCTGCATGCATTGTCGCTCGACCCTTACTTACCTCAATCGACTCGACACACCGCCAAACGACTTTACTACACCGGTAAGCTGTAACCACCCGCGCCCCGCGCGCCCGCTACGAAAGAAACGGGGGCTTCTTAGGTAGCGGCAAGCAGGCGTGAGGAACTATGCCGATTCTTCGTAGTTTTGGATAGTATGAAAATCACGCTGGAAATCCCTGACAACAAAGCGGCCTTTATGATGGAGCTGCTGCAAAGCCTGCCTTTCGTGAAAGCCACGCCGGCCCGCACCAAAGCCAAGCGGCAGGACGAAACCGAATACCTGCTGAGCAACCCGGCCAATTCCCGCGAGTTGCTGGAATCCATTGAGCAGATTCGGCAGGGACAGGCTGTGCAGCGCGACCTGCTGGACTAATGCTGGTCAGCTTCTCTCCTAAAGCGTGGACGCACTATCTGTACTGGCAGGAAACCGACCGCGACATTCTGCACAAAATCAACGACCTCATTCGTGAGTGCACCCGTACGCCGCACAAGGGCACGGGCAAGCCTGAGGCGTTGAAAAACGAGTTGCGCGGCTTTTGGTCTCGCCGCATCAACCACGAACACCGCTTGGTGTACTAGGTGCAAGGCGAAACGCTTTTCATCGCCGCTTGCCGCTACCACTACGAAAAGTAGCCCCCACCCACCCCCGCCCCGCGCGCGCTGCGAAAGAAACGGGAGCTTCTGAAGTAGCTTTAGGTTAGCCTGCTATAGCTGCCGCTGAAGAAACTGAGGCTTCTGTGTAACTTAGTCTGAGAAGCAACGGTTTCTTGCTTCACCATCTGTTGTCTGCTAACTATGACTACCACACTCGTTTTAGAGCCTACCAATGAGTCCGACTTGCACTTGCTGCTGAGTCTGGCGCAGCGCTTGGGCGTGAAAGCCACGGCTTCGCCGGCTGCGAAGCTGTCATTGGAGGAGCGGGAGCGTCGGTTTATGGCCTTATTCGGCTCTTGGCAATCAGATGAAACCGGCGATGAAATTAACAAGATGCTGCGTGATTCTCGCCAGAGCAACAGGCCTGATATCGAGCTATGAGTGTCGGCTATTTGCTTGATACCAACATCTGTGTCCATTTTCTGCGGGGAGAACACCGCCTCAATAAAAAGCTGGCCGCAATCGGTTTGGCGCAATGTTTCATTTCGGAAATCACCATCGCGGAATTGCTATTCGGTGCCGCCAATAGTGCCCCGGCTTGGCAAGTCCGGCAGCACCAGCAAGTAGCAGAGTTTCGGGAACTGTTTGCCGAGCAAGTGCTGCCCATTGCACCCGCGCTGGAAATATTCGCCGGCCAGAAAGCGGCGTTGCGGCGGAGCGGCCGGCCAATTGATGATTTTGATATTCTCATCGGTAGCACGGCGGTTGCCCACGGCCTCACGCTCGTCACGCGAAACACTCGCCACTTCGCAGGTTTGGCTAACCTGCCGCTGGAAAACTGGATTGATAATCCATAAGCCCCACCCACCCCCGCCCCGCGCGCCCGCTGCGGAAGAAACGGGAGCTTCTTAAGTAGCTAGGCTCGAACTGATTTCCAAGGCAAAGCGTATCTTAGTAACGATGAAAACGACTGTTCAACTTCTTCCAGATGCTTCGGCTCCCGATGTAGTGCTTAGCGAAGCGCGAAAGCTTACGGCCTTCAAAACCCTGCGCCAGCGGTACGAGGCGCACGAAAAAGCGACGGGCTTAAAGTCAAGCGAGGCATTCGCGCAATTGCAAGCAGAGAAGGGTGCTCAATGACCCGCATTGTCTGCGGTGCGAGTGCGACCGGCACGGTGGCTACATCGAATACAGCATTCGCCACCTGCACCCCAATTGGGACGTGCTGACCCAGACCTATGAAATCCGCTCGATGACCGACGACGGGCGGTTCATCTACCACAGCGACTTTCAACTATTCCCGCTGGGCAGTAGCATTCCGGCCGATTTCAGCCAATACCCGCGCGCAGCAAAGGCCGCCCTGTGGCAGGCCATTTTCCGGGTGAAGCGCTACTATCTGGCCACGTTTGAGCCCGACATCGTGCAGCACCTCATCAAGCAGCCCTTTTCGGTGCCGCAACGGTTTGCCTTCTACCGCCAGCACCTGAACCTGCCCAACTACGACATCAGCCACGACCGATACAATATCTGGTACGTGCTCAAAGCAGAGTAGCCCTGCCCACCCCCGCCCCGCACGCCCGCTGCGGCAGGAACCGAAGCTTCTTAAGTAGCTTGCTAGCTTCATTAGAAGCTCCTTCTCATGTATCTACCTCTACGCCGACGAAAGTGGCGATACCGGACTCACAGCCAGCCCAACCAAGTACTTCATTTTATCCAGCCTAGTGGTACACGAAACGAGGTGGCGGGATTTTCTGAATGATATTGTGACATTTCGGCGGCACTTGCGGGCAACGAAAGGTTTGAAGCTACGAGAGGAAATTCACGCCGCTCCCTTTATCACCAATCCAGGCGCTTTAGTCCGCATCCGGCGCAATGACCGGCTCGACATATTGAAGCAATGCCTGGATTTTCTGAGCAACCGCAGCGACATTCGCATTTGCACGGTGGTCGTGAACAAAACCACGAAGCAGGCTGGCTACGACGTGTTTGAAAACGCTTGGCAGGCGCTCATCCAGCGGTTCGATAACACGCTACGCAACCGCAACTACCCAGGCGCATTCGCCGACCAGCGTGGCCTCGTGTTGCCCGACAACACCGATGGCGGCAAACTCACGACCTTGCTACGGAAAATGCGGCATTACAACCCAGTTCCCAACAACGTCGCCCACCAGACCGTAGGCGCGGGCTACCGCAACTTGGCATTGCAATCCGTCATTGAAGACCCTTTCATGAAAGATTCTGCGCACTCGTTCATTCACCAGTTGGTCGATGTAGTAGCGTATGCCGCTCGGCAGTTGTATGAGCCCAATGCCTACATGCGCAGCAAGCAAGGACACAATTTCTACGCCCGCCTGCGCCCTGTGCTCAATGCCTACGCCAACCGGGCGCATCCGCTGCACCTCGTGCAGCTATGAAAATAAAAGGGGCCACCTTGCGGCGGCCCCGGGTGAATCCTACTAGGGCGACTAGCACCCGTTCAGATTCACTGCAAACTTACAGCTTTCTGTAAGATTAAGTTGCATATATGCAAACAAGCCCCCGCCCCGCACGCCCACTGCGGAAGAAACGGGAGCTTCTTAGGTAGCGTCAGTAACAGGGGAGAAGCCTACTGTTTCCTTAACTTGGCGTATGAATTTGCCTTCTTCTGCTTTCGTCGCCACGTTCGGGAAATGCGACTTATATGTGGTAGAAGGCCACAATTGGGTTCTGAAATGCGGCTCTCAAGTTTTCGACACCGCTACGTTGAAAAACGACAAAACGCCCGGTTGGCTGCCGCTGCTGGAGCAAGACTATGCGGATTTTCAAGAGGCCCTTGTTCGCGGCCTGGCCCATCTAGGACCAGAAGAATCGGCGCTCCGATTGGCGGCCTTTCCTTCGCAAGACCTGATTCTGCTCGGCTTGGCTAGCCCCTCCGCTTACTGGGTCGATTTGGCTTTGCGATGGGTAGGGAAGATGGGAGCATGGCCGGCGCTGCTTCCTATCCTGCATGCATTGTCGCTCGACCCTTACTTACCTCAATCGACTCGACACGCCGCCAAACGACTTTACTACACCGGTAAGCTGTAACCCACCCCCGCCCCGCGCGCCCGCTGCGAAAGAAACGGGCGCTTCTGTGTAGCTTGCCTAGCCTTCAGTGACATAAGCAACACGCGATAAACCTTTGACTCCTCCGAGTAGTATTACTGTTGCCTGTTACTACTTTGGCTCGGACCTTGTAACTTTGCTTTTATGAACACGACAATCCCTAAGTCTGATGCTACCAAGCCGGTTGCGCCTGTGGTTACACCTTCAAACAGATGTGTAAACCAAACAGGTGCTTTTCGTCCTGTACAGCCGAAAGAGTTGGAAGCCAAGCGTCGCAAAGCCTATCCGTATCTGTTTTGATTCCACGCGATTTTCCGGGTAATGCTTACCCGTTCCGCTTCATAACCGAAAAGCCGCCCTATTCCCCGGGCGGCTTTTTGCTTGAGCGATATATCTGCCCGTTTCAGACTAAGAAAGGACGTCATTATATCATTCAGGCAGAAAAATACCAGCACCACATTTACGTGCTGAAGTTCTACCTAAAAGTGCATCGATTCGAGCGCGACCCTGAACCGAAGTATGCATATCAAACCAACGATGGGCCGGCTGAAGCTATTCGGATTCTGAATACTTGCCTAGCTGTAATGCTGCACATTATAAAGCGCGACCCATTGGCGTCCGGCGGTTTTATTGGTACTCCGAAGCCAGCCGAAGCAGAGAAAGACCCAACGAATGCGCAGCGCTTCCGCATCTACTCGCAGTTAGCCAGTGACTTTTTCCCTCCTGAGCGGTGGGACCACCAGCACAGTCCAGAAAAGAATGCTTATTTGCTTCTCAATAAAGAGGCATTGGCTAAAGAGCCAGCTCTGCTTGAAAACGCACAGGCTATGTTCCATGCCTTATACCCTGACTTCTCGACAAATGTGACTTGGCGTCCTATCAACGTTGCTCGTATAGGATAGAAAGCCAATTCTCTGTCGCTTAACTTGGAATGCAGTCAATAGAAGTTTAAAGTAAAATATTATGGCTAAGACTAAAATGATGACTAGAGAAGATAAATTAGCTAAACTCGATGAAGTATTCAGCCCTACTGCTCCCATCGAAAAGAGAGATTTGTTTTTCGGTCGTATAGGTCAGCTAAATGATTTGTATGGTGCGATTACCCAACGAGGTGCACATGCAGTGCTTTATGGCGACAGAGGGGTAGGAAAAACATCATTAGCTAATATGGCAATGACTGCTTTCCCAGAGGTAGTAGCTACCAAAGTAACTTGTAACAGGACAGAAGATTTTAAATCTATCTGGCAGGAGGCGCTGAAAAAAATTAGGTTCTATACCAGCCGCAAGGGAATTGGATTCAACGCGGAGGTGAGGCACGAATCGGTGCAATTAGATTTATTCTTGCCAGAAAAGGATGAGATTGGTTCTGTAGATATTCTACAGGTTTTTGAGAATCTCTCGACTCGTTTGCTTATTATTTTCGATGAGTTTGATAGCATCAGTAATGATACTATCAAAACCAAGATGGCAGACACTATCAAATCTTTGTCAGATAATGTACCGAATGTAACAGTACTCGTAGTTGGAATAGCTGATAGTGTTGCCCAATTATTGGGTGAGCATCCTTCTTTAGAAAGATGTTTGATTCAAATTCAAATGCCACGTATGTCTGAAGAAGAATTGAAGCAAATTATTGATAATGGTTTGCGTAGGCTTGAGTTAGAGATAATCGATTCTGTTAGAGAAAAGATTATTGAATATTCCTCGGGATTCCCTCATTATACCCATGCCTTGTGTAAATCAGCAGCTTATTATGCGGTGATAAATGATTCTAACACTATATCGTTGAGGATGCACTTTACTTACGCGGTAAAAAAAGCGATACAAACGACATCACAGTCATTGCGTAATTCTTATCAGCGGGCAATTATTAATTCTAGAGGTCCATCACATTTTGAGGAGGTGCTGGCGGCTTGTTCGTTAGCCAATTTAGACGAATACGACTGCTTTACTAACAGCAGCTCTTTGTCTCATTTTAAAGGCAAGAAAAAGACAAAATCTGAAATGACTACTGGCGAATTCCGGTATTACCTAGATGCTTTATGTAAAGATGAAAAAGGGCCCATACTTGAAAAAATAGGGCAGGGTTTTAATCTGCGTTATAAATTCATAAATCCTATAATGCGAGCATTCATTCGATTGAAGGTATACGATAAAAAAATCGAAGCTAATAAAGTGTTCGAGCAAGAAGACTAGTTGAAGAAATTTTGTCATATTTTAAACTGCAAAGAGTATTCACGCTCCGCCAAAAAGTCCGAAAAAGCACTCTTGCACCCCCTTTGCTAGTCCCCTCGTACAAACTTCCTAACCCGAAGCACCTACCTAAAGAGACTACGCAACATGGACTTTAAAAACTTCACCATCAAGGCGCAGGAGGCCGTGCAAAAGGCCACTGAAATCGCCGGGGGCAACCAGCAGCAGGCCGTCGAGACGGGTCACCTGCTGAAGGGCCTCTTCCAGAGCGACGAGAACGTCTTCTCGTTTCTGGCCAACAAGCTCGGGGCCAACCTCAACATCCTCACCCCGCGCCTCGACGCCATCGTGGCCGCCTACCCGAAAGTGAGCGGCGGCTCGCCCTACTTCGCCAACGAGGCCGCCGCCGCCGTGCAGCGCGCCAACGCCGCCATGAAGGACATGGGCGACGAATTTGTGTCCGTGGAACACCTGCTGCTGGGCCTGCTCGGCGGCCGCGACGCCGTGGCCACCCTGCTGAAAGACACCGGCTTCAACGAGAAGGACGCCAAAGCCGCCATCCAGGAGCTGCGCGGGGGCCGCAAGGTCACGAGCCAGAGCGCCGAAGACCAGTACCAGAGCCTGAACCGCTACGCCCGCAACCTCAACGAGCAGGTGCGCAGCGGCAAGATGGACCCCGTGATTGGCCGCGACGAGGAAATCCGCCGCGTGCTGCAAATCCTCTCGCGCCGCACCAAAAACAACCCTGTGCTGCTCGGCGAGCCCGGCGTGGGCAAAACCGCCATCGTGGAGGGCCTGGCCCAGCGCATCGTGGCCGGCGACGTGCCCGAAAACCTGCGCGACAAAACCATCATGAGCCTCGACATGGGCCTGCTCGTGGCCGGCGCCAAGTACAAGGGCGAGTTTGAGGAGCGCCTCAAGGCCGTCATCAAAGAAGTGACCGACTCCGACGGCCAGATTGTGCTCTTCATTGACGAGATGCACACCCTCATCGGGGCTGGCGGCGGGGGCGAGGGCGCCATGGACGCCGCCAACCTGCTCAAGCCCGCCCTGGCGCGCGGCGAGCTGCACGCCATCGGCGCCACCACGCTCAAGGAATACCAGAAGTACATCGAGAAAGACAAGGCCCTGGAGCGCCGCTTCCAGGCCGTGATGGTGGACGAGCCCTCGCAGGAAGACGCCATCAGCATCATGCGCGGCATCAAGGAGAAGTACGAGCTGCACCACGGCGTGCGCATCACCGACGACGCCGTGATTGCGGCCGTCGAACTGAGCTCGCGCTACATCACCGACCGGTTCCTGCCCGACAAGGCCATCGACCTCATGGACGAAGCCGCCGCCAAGCTCCGCATCGAGCTGAACTCCATGCCCGTGGAGCTCGACGAGGTGCAGCGCCGCATCATGCAGCTCGAAATTGAGCGCGAGGCCATCCGCCGCGAAGACAACAAGGACCGCGAAACCGTGCTCAGCAAGGAGCTGGCCGAGCTGGGCGAAAAGCGCGACAGCCTCAAAGCCCGCTGGGAAAGCGAGAAAGGCGTGCTCACCGGCATCCAGGAGCAGAAAGAAGCAATAGAACGCTTCAAGCTGGAAGCCGAGCAGGCCGAGCGCCAGGGCGATTACGGCCGCGTGGCCGAGTTGCGCTACGGCAAAATCCAGGAAGCCGAGCAGAAGCTGAAGCAGCTCCAGGACCAGGCCAACGCCAACAAAGACGGCGGCTCGATGCTGCAGGAAGTCGTCACCTCCGAGGACATCGCCGAAGTGGTGGCCAAGTGGACGGGCATCCCGGTGAGCAAAATGCTGCAGTCCGACCGCGAGAAGCTGCTCAACCTCGAAGCCGAGCTGGGCAAGCGCGTAGCCGGCCAGAGCGAAGCCATCGCGGCCATCTCCGACGCCGTGCGCCGCTCCCGCGCCGGCCTGCAAGACCCCAAGCGGCCGATAGGTTCGTTCATCTTCCTAGGCACCACCGGCGTGGGTAAAACCGAGCTGGCCAAGGCCCTGGCCGAGTACCTGTTCAACGACGAAAACGCCATGGTGCGCATCGACATGAGCGAGTACCAGGAGCGCCACGCCACCTCGCGCCTGATAGGCGCGCCTCCCGGCTACGTGGGCTACGACGAGGGCGGCCAGCTCACCGAGGCCGTGCGCCGCAAGCCCTACTCGGTGATTCTGCTCGACGAAATCGAGAAGGCCCACCCCGACGTGTTCAACATCCTGCTGCAAGTGCTCGACGATGGCCGCCTCACCGACAACAAAGGCCGGGTGGCGAACTTCAAGAACACCATCATCATCATGACCTCCAACACGGGTGCCGACATCATCCAAAAGAACTTCAAGGAGCTGAACGAGTACAACCACGACGAAGTGGTGGACCGCACCCGCGAAGAAGTCGTCGAGCGCCTCAAGCAGCACATGCGCCCCGAGTTCCTGAACCGCATCGACGAAATCGTGATGTTCCAGCCGCTCAAGCGCAAGGAAATCCGCCGCATCGTCGACATCCAGTTCCGCCAGATTCAGCAGCGCCTGGCCGAAGCCGGCATCAGCCTCGAAGCCACCGACGAGGTGCTCGACTTCCTCGGCGAGCAGGGCTTCGACCCGCAGTTTGGCGCCCGCCCGCTCAAGCGCGTGCTCCAGCGCATTATTCTCAACGAGCTGTCGAAAGATATCCTCTCCGGCCGCGTGTCGAAAGATGCCGTGGTAGAAGCGGTGCTGGAAGACGGCGCGGTGAAGTTCGAGAACGTGGAGATGCCAGCAGTGTAATTGTTGAGGAGTCTTGAATGGGAAAGCCCCGCCGGCGTCGTGCTGGCGGGGCTTTCTGTCATTTGCAGTTTATCTTACTACTATGAAACGTATTTTAAATAAATGCTTAAGATTAATAGTGCTTGCTGGGCTTGATTCTATGGCGGTAGTAGTTTGTGCACAGCCGTCAAAGTCTGAAACAGTGCTGCCCGCGCACACCATAAGAATCAGAGATAATCACGCTTCCAACAGTGAAGCACGGTTAAAAAGCTTGCGCTTAGAAAATGAAGCTGATACATTATTTGTAAAGAAAAGCTGGAGTGAAGACATGGGCCACGTGTATGCTGTGGGATACAGATTTAAGGAAAAAATACCCGATGGTATTTATAGATATTTTGTAAACGATACTATTGAGAGTGAAACGGTGCTTGTAAATGGGAAGCTAGAGGGAATACAGAAACGTTATACGAATGGCATCTTGTGGGAGGAGACACCATATCATTTAGGTAAGGCTAATGGATACGGTCGGTCATATGATTGGGAGGGGCCTCACAATTTGCACCTC
Source organism: Hymenobacter negativus (assembly GCF_017571495.1). Classification (GTDB taxonomy): domain Bacteria; phylum Bacteroidota; class Bacteroidia; order Cytophagales; family Hymenobacteraceae; genus Hymenobacter; species Hymenobacter negativus. The sequence continues at coordinate 189,285 of NZ_JAGETZ010000013.1, forward strand.
ATTGCTTATTATCACGAAGGTGATTTATACATTATAACAGGCCTTGACGCGGCTGGAAACGTAGTTAGTAGGTCATACTTTGTTGCAGGTGACGGCGGTGGCGGCCCGTACTGGGGAGAAGATAAAAAAACTGGATGGATAGGTCCGACGCCACTTACTCAAAATGGCATAACGGTAAAGGATGGTGGGTCCCGTGATGGCTTATATGAGCTTGTTAGTCCTTTGGGTAAATACCAACTTTTCTTTAAGAGTAACCTTATTGCATGGTGGAAATGGCTGGATAAAGAAGGGAGAATGGTCGTAGAAGTTCACGCGGAGCCGGGGCGGCGCTTGTGAATCTACTTTCACATCTAACAGAAACGCCCGCTACCCCGGCCGCAGCAGCCACGGCGGCGGGGCGGAGCCGCAAACCAGCCGCGAGCGGGCCGCGTTATCTTTACTTTAATCTAACCTTCTCCGGCCATGTCCATTACCCTTGAGTTGAGCGACGAAGTAACCCCGCAGGCCGAGCAATACGCCCGGCAGCAGGGCCGCAGCTTGGCCGCTTTGGTCGAGGAGTACCTGCGCCAAGTGGTGGCCAAACAGGTGGCCTAACCATTGGCCCCGGCCGTGGCGGAGTTGTATGGTATCCTATCGTTGCCGGCCGATTTTGACTACAAGACCCAGCGCGACGAGCCCGCTTCGTGATGCGCCATCTCTTTCTGGATACCAACGTCGTGTTCGACTACCTAGGCCGCCGCGAGCCCAACGGCGCGGCTGCAGGCGCCTTGTTTCAGGCCACCTACGAAGGCCGAGCCACGCTGCATGTGGCCAGTTTGAGCTTCAGCCACATTTTCTACACCTTGCGCAAGCAATGTTCGAGAACGTGGAGATGCCGGCGGTGTAATAACCGCGCGGTTCTGAATGGTAAAGCCCCGTCAGCACAGTGCTGGCGGGGCTTTTCTTGTGAACACCAGTTGCCTTACTTCTGTAGGGCTTTTATAACGCAAGCTAACGTGATTTCCAGCTTAGACTCGAGCTGTTGGAAGTCGCCCGGCAGGTGTAGGCTCCCTTCCAGGGCGAAGCGGATAAGTTGGTAGAGTGGAGCAAAAGCAATAGCCCAATATGCTTCTACAGGCAGGTCAGCTATTTGCCCTTTCTCGATGGCATGAGCATAAAAATCACGTCGTTGTTGTCGGGCAGCAGGGTCTTCCCGGTCCAAAACTGCTGCTACTAGGGGTGAGTTAATGAACTGTTCGGTGAAGCGGAATTCAATGGGGTGGGCTACAAAATACCTAAATGTATTATGCCAGAGCAGCCGCAGCCCCACTGCAAAGTCCATTGTGGCACTGAACCCCTCCAGCATGGCCTTGTCGCTGTGCTGACGCACCTCCAGGTAAACCTGGTGGAGCATGTCCAAGCGGTTTTCAAAATACAGGTAAATAGTGCCGGCCGACACGCCGGCTTTGGTTGCCAGGCGCTGCATGCTGAGCCCATGCAGCCCTTCCTCCACTATCATGGTGAGCGCCGCCCGCCGAATGGCCGCCCCTTTATCAGAAATTTTTTCTTTCGCCATATCAACAATGAATGAACGTTCATTCATTTTTTATACATTTGTGCAATTAATCACCGACAAAGGTGCCGGTGAGTCGTCCAACTTTCTATCCCCCACTACAGCCATGCAGCTTAAGCATCTAAACCTAGTTGTACCCGATGTACCCCAAGCCCAAGCATTTTTCGAAACGTTTTTCGATTTTCACGGTGAGCAAAACAAGAACAACATGCTAACCATTCTCCGTGACCCGCATGATTTTGTGTTGGTTATCACCCGCCTGACTGCCGACGACCCGGCTAATTACCCACGCTGGTTTCATATCGGATTTATCGCGGATACTCCAGAGCAGGTCCATGCCAAATACGAACAGCTGCATGCTGGCGGTGTAGCAATAGAGGCCAAGCCACGCGTATTACATGGAAGCCTTGTTTTTTACTTTTATGCCTTTGGCTACTTGCTCACAGAGGTAAGCTGTCCTCTGCCCAGTCCACCAATAAACTAGCAGTGTGCACCCATAGCCGGCAGGCAGAGGTTCTTGGCGCTGATTGGTGTGCCCTTGGCTGTCAGCAGCGCTGCCCATTTCAGCCCAAGCCACGGGCATTTCTATTTGCCCGATGGCGGCCCACTATTGCTTTTGAGTGTTACTTACGCACTTATCCTTTCGATTTCGGAATTCCATGGGGTTTAGCCTCCGGTTGCTGTTTATAACGGCTGTTTTTTTGTTGCCCGTTGCTTCCTGCCAGCAAGCAAGCTATTCTTTCCAGGGAGTGCAACAGGAGCCTGCCCATCTTGCGATGCCGATAAGTAGCGTACCGTTGCCAGCAGCGACCGAACCGCCTGCAATAGCTCAACCAACTCTCATTAGCCAGGCGCTAGCAACGAAACACCCTCGCCAACGGCCGGCTCGCACTATCCGGCTGCCAGTTGGGCGGGCCGTTGTGCTTCGCAATTCTCGTCTTCATCCCCAAATACTCGTGCGCACCTTGGCACACCCAGCGTCAGGCGTAGCCAGCCAGTCCCGGCGTGCTCCGGCAATCAGCGAGAATGTCAAGTTTGTCGCCATTTTCATAGGGGGCACATTGCTATTGCTTGCCTCGGGCTTGTTTCTCCTAATTGGGGTAGGTGGTCCACTCGCTGTAATGGGAGGAGTTATGTTGCTGCTGGCAGGACTGGCCGCCACCTTATTCACATTCTACGTAGCATCGTATAAGCATGGTAGATAAGTAGTTAGGTTTCTGATAATCTGTTCAGACTCATGCTTCCTTCGCCATTATTGCTCGCGTTACCAACTCTCGCTACCACCGCGCCGAGCGGACCCCAATCTGGGACGGGGAAGATGACGAAGAGCGCCGTCCACCAGCCCCCAACCAGTAGTTCCAGAGCGAGGCCGAAAGCAATGACAAAGTCAGTCATTCTGTTAGGCTGACTCTCGGAATGCGGCGGGGGTGAGGCCCGTCTTGTCCTTAAACAGGCGGCTGAAATACGAGGGGTTTTCGAAGCCTAGAGAGAACGCCGTTTCGCGAATGCTCAGGGAGGTGCCCAAAAGCAGCTGCTTGGCTTTTTCGAGCAGCGCGGAGTGAAGGTGCTGCTGCGCGTTCTGGCCCGTGTGCGTGCGGAGCACATCGCCCAGGTAGGCCGGCGATACGTGCAGCGCCTCGGCAAAGTGCTGCACGGTGGGCAGGGGCTGCTCGGAAGTGTGGTCCAGATAGGTAGCAAGCAGGGCCTCGAAGCGGCTGAGCAGGTCGGGGCCGTTGGCGGGCTGCATAGGAAACTGCCGGTGGTAGGCCCGGCTGGCGTACTGTAGCAGCACGTCGAGCTGCGTGCTCAGCAACTGCTGGCTGAAGGCATCGGCGGGCTGCTCGCTTTCCTGCCGCAGGCCAGTGACAGCGTAGGTCAGGAGTTGGTCTTCGGTGGGCGACAAAGCCAGAGCCTGCTGCACGCGGTACGCAAAAAACGGGTAGCTGCCCGGGAACGAGCCGGCGGGACGGCGGGCCAGTAAATCGGGGTGCACCACCACCATCCAGCCCTGTGGCTGCGCCGGCACGGCCACTCCGCCCGGTGGGCAAAACTGCACGGGCTGCCCCGGCGCATAAAATCCCAGCACGCCCTGCCGATAGTCGTACACCTGCTGCCCGTAGGGGAGCTGCCCGTCGAAGTGCCGCTTCAGCACGATGAGGTAGAGGTGGCGCAGGGCGGGTTTGGCTGCAAAGGCGGGCGGCGGGTACTGCGCCAGGTCAATCACCGTCAGAAGCGGATGACTGGGTGGGGCAAAGCCATAGTGCGTAGTAAAGTCGGCCACCGTGTTCAGAACGGTGAAGCGGCTCGTTGTAGATTTCATGCGTGTATCAACAAATAATGGCGTTTTCGTACTTTGTTGTCCTGCACATTAAGCAGCTTGTTCAAGTGAACACTGAAATGCCGTTGTGGTTGTACCTGCCAAAAAGAAGTTGTGAATAATTCGCCGTGTCTGTCATCTTGGGCTACACCAGCCTTCGACTCGAAAGCTTCGCATGACAGCCGCAAACAGTTGCCAAATTAGCAATTCAAACAATGCAGACGCTCAGCACCCAGCAGCAGGTACCCGTATATCCGTTTGAGCGGGACGAGGTAACCGGGAGCAACTTGTTCACCATCGTGCGCTCGGAAGGCGAGCTGCCCTACGAAGAGAACCTGCTGATACCGCACCGCAAGGCCTATTATCTGCTGGTTTTTGTGAAGCACAACCGCGGCCGCCACTGGGTAGATATGACCCCTTACGAGCGGAAAGACAACACGCTTTACTTCACCAGGCCAAGCCAAATCCTGGTAAAGGAGGCCGCCACGCCTTTGTGGGGAGCCTACCTCACGTTTACAAACGAGTTCCTGGCCTTGCAGCAGAACGCGGCGTTGCGGGAGCTCCCGCTCATCCAAAACCCGTACAACGGGCACGAGCTGCTGCTCACGGCGGCCGACGGCGACTTTGTGGAGGAGATGCTGGTCAAAATCGAAGCCGAATACAACCGCCCCGGCGAGTGGCAGCACCGCATGCTCACCGCTTACCTGACGGTGCTGCTCACGTACCTCAGCCGGCTATACATGGAGCAATTCACGGGCGACGAGCCGTCGGCTGACCAGCGCTTGCTGAAAACCTATCAGGCCAAGGTGGAGGAATGCTTCCGCGAGCTGCACGAGGTGGGTGCGTATGCGGCGCTCCTTCACATTTCGGCGGGCCACCTGAGCGAAGTTGTGAAAGCCCAGAGCGGCCGTCCGGCCATTAAGCACCTGCACGAGCGGCTGGTCCTTGAAGCCAAACGCCTGCTGCTGTATAGCGCGCTTTCGCTCAAGGAGCTCGCCTTCGACCTTGGGTTTTCGGATGCGTCCTACTTCAATCGCTTCTTCAAACGCGAAACCGGGACAACGCCGGCCGAGTACCGCGCCACCATCCGCAAAATGTACCAGTAATACCGCGGAATGGGTGCCAGCTACGCCAATAGGCCCCGGTAATTTTGTGTTGTTAATCAATTAGCCAATTGACCATCACCACAATGAAGACAGTACTCATCACCGGGGCAAACAAAAGCATTGGCTTTGAAGCCGCCCGGCAAATGCTCCAGCACGGCTACCACGTATACCTGGGGAGCCGCGATTTGCAAAAAGGCCAGCAGGCCGCCGACCAACTAAAAGCCGAAGGTTTCTCCGAGGTGGAACCCATCCAGATTGACGTAACCGATAGCGCCTCGATAGCCGCCGCCCGGCAGGCACTGGGCCAGAAAAACACCGCGCTGGATGTGCTCATCAACAATGCGGGCATTCTCGGGGAACCGTCGCAGCCCGCCCTTACCAGTCGCATCGGCATGATTAAAGAGGTGTTTGAGACTAACCTCTTTGGCGTGATTGAGGTGACGCAGGCCTTCATCGACCTGCTGCAACAGGCGCCGGAGCCCCGCATTGTCAACGTGACCTCAGGGCTGGGTTCGCTCACGCTGCACAATGACCCTTCCTGGAAGTACTACCCAGTGAAAGGGGCCGCCTACCAGCCATCCAAAGCGGCCCTGAATGCCTACACCATCATGCTGGCGTACGAGCTGCGCGATACCGCCTTCAAGGTGAACGTGGTGGACCCGGGCTATACCGCCACCGATTTCAACCACCACAGCGGCCCCGGCAGCGTATCCGATGCTGCCGCACGTCTGGTAAAAGCCGCCACCCTTGGCCCAGATGGCCCCACCAGCCGATTCTTTAGCGATGACAATGCGCCGGAGACGGGCATCAGCCCCTGGTAGAAGGTAGCGCTTGCTAAAAAAGGCCGTCCTGCTGAGCATAGTCGAAGCAGGACGGCCTTTTTTGCTTGTTATATATCTACGAAACCTGGCCTAGCTTATCCAATTCCTGCATGTCCTGAGCGGTGAGGCGCAGGGACGCCACCTGCATGTTTTCTTCCAGGTGGGCAATGCTGCCGGTTCCGGGGATGGGGACGATGTTGGGCGCATGGTGCAGCAGCCAGCTCAGCGCGAGCTGCCGCGCGGCAACCTGGTGCCGGGCCGCTACCTGCTCCACGGTGCTCATGTCCTGCACCAGGCCCCCGCCGATGGGAAACCACGGGATAAAGGCAATGCCCTGCTCCCGGCAATATTCCAGCACGGGCTCCGAGGCGCGGTCGAAAAGGCTATACCGGTTCTGCACCGAAGCCACTGGGAAAAACTGCTGGGCCAGCTTGATTTCCTCCACGCTCACTTCCGACAAGCCTAGGTGCCGCACCAGGCCCTGCCGCTGGGCCTCGGCCAGAAAGGCGAAGGTGCGCTCGGCGGGCACACGCGGGTCGATTCGGTGCAGTTGGTAGAGGTCGATGCGCTCCCGCTTGAGGCGGCGCAGGCTGCCGGCCAGGGCATCGTGCAGGTGCTGGGGAGTGCCGTCGAGCAGCACGCCATCGGGGGGCGGGCCGAAGCTTACGGCCCCGCCCTTGGTGCCGATGACCAGCCCCGGCGCGTAGGGATGCAGGGCTTCGGCAATTAGCTCTTCCGATATGAAAGGGCCGTACATATCGGCTGTGTCAATAAAATTGACGCCGAGCTCTACCGCCCGGCGCAGCAGCGCGAGTATGGCCGGGCGATTGGTGGGCTGCCCCCAGGCTGGCTGGGCCGTGATGCGCATGGCGCCAAAGCCGAGCCGATTGATGGGTAAGTCGCCGCCTAATAAGAAAGTGGTTTCGGCTATTGATGGGTTGTCCATGAGTGAGATGAGGTAAGTGGTGAGCTGCTGTCCTGCCCGGGCCAGTCGTTTGCCGGCGGCCTTGGCACAGCCCCTTTGTGAGGAGCAAAATTCTGACCTGGAACCACCGGGCGAGCTATCCAAATTCCGGTTTGTGTGGCACAAATTGTAGAACCGGTCAGCTTTTCGGCCCGGTCGAATGGCTGCACCGTCAGACCAAGCCGAAAAGCAGTTTGCGCTACCCCGACGAATACTTCCGGGGCTCGGTCGGAGTATTCGTCGGGGTAGCGCAAACTGCTTTTACAGGCTCAGGACCCGCTTAGTTGGCCTCAGCTTTCCTTCTTGCCACGGGGCTTGGTCGGCTTGCCAGTGCTTGCCTTGGGCTTGCTCGCAGCCTTGCCGGTTGCCGGCCTGCCTGCCTTGGGCTTGCTGCCGGCGACCAGGCTCCGGGTTGCCCGTTTGGCCATGCGGAACGCGGGCGAGTCGCCGACCAGAAGCTGCACGACGGGGCCTTTTTGGGGCATCCAGTCCGTGCTGAGGGTTTTGGAGTCGGTGTAAAGCACGTCGTATTTCAGCTCGAAGTTCTCGCCTGCATCGTTAACCCAGGCCGCACTGAAGGCGCGTGCGACTTTGGAGGTGAAGATGTAGGGCTTGCCCATGTCGACGCCGTTGTAGCGGACCGTGACGGTCACGCGCGACACCGTATTGTTGAAGTCGGCGTTGATGCTGATGGACGGCTGGAACTTGCGCACGGCCGTGCTCTGGTTGTAGAAGCGGGGGTCCGAGAACGGGTTCTGGAAGCCCAGGGCGGTGAGCGACGGCAGGGGCCCGTTCGGCTCCAGAAACCAGTTTTGGTTCTGTTGCAACTCGTACTGGAAATCCAGGCTCTGCACCGAGTTGACCTGGAACTTGCCCACGTCGTCGGGCGAGGTTTCCTTGACTTGCTTAATGATGGCCTGGGTGGCGGCGAATTCGGCCGTTTGCTCGGCCCAGGCGCGGGCCGAATCCAGCATTTCCTGGGTAATGCCATTGCCCGGCTTGTCGGGAATAAGCTTGATGGTGGTGCTTTGCGACGCCGAGAATGACTCGCTGATGGCCACCACGATGCGCTTTTCGTTGCCCCACACGCTGGCAATGGCGTTGTAGATTTCTTCCAGCACTTCTGCAATGTCCTCGAAGCCCTTGATGAGCTCCTGGCCAATCCATTCGAGCCAGTGCGCGGCATCTTTGAGGAATTCCCAAATCAGGTTCTTCACCGCGTCGTAAATGATGCCGGGGATGTCGGAAAGCCGTTGCGCGTTCACGTCCAGGTCCAGGCCCGGGATGGTAAACTTGATGGAGCCAAACTCGAACACCGATTCCTTGAGGTGTAGGAAAGCGCCGTCGGCGTTGATGCCGAACGAGAGGCCCACCTCAATGAGCACCTTCAGGTCCAACTTGCCAAGCTTGATGTTGAACAGCTCAAATTCCGGGTCGTTGATGTGCACGTTGCCGTTGATGTCGAAGCTAAAGCCGGTGTCGGAGTTCAGCGAAGTTTTCACGGCCAGCCCGGCTCCGAGCGAGTCGTCGCCGATGGAGGCGGCGAAATCCAGCAGCAGCCCGGCTGTGGTGACGTCGATGGTAGTGGCGACGTGTAGGCCCAGGAAATCGACTTTGCCATCGAGGAAGAAGTGGGCCGGCCGCGTGGTAGTGGCCTCGGCCGCCGCCATCAGCGCTTTTTTGCCGCGAATACGTTTTTTTGGCGCCGCCAAAGCAGCTTGTGCGACCAAGGCTTCGGGCGTGGGCACCTGCGTGGGGTAGGTGGCCATGCTGAACTGCGGGCCCTTGGTGGGGTCCTGGTTGCCGGTCAGGGAAAGGTAGTCCTTGACGATGACAATGGGGTCAGTCAGCTTCACATCGACCGCGAAGCCCTTGCTGGGGATGATTTCGAGCTTCACCACCAGGTGCAGCATGAACACATCGAGCTGGCCAGCCAGGAACACGCCCGGGTTGAACGTGAGCCCGGCACTGGGCGGACCCAGCGTGACGCTGCCGCCACCGGGCGGCATGCAGTAGTAGAACTGCGGCTCCAGCGCCACCCGAATGCGGCCGTCGTGCTCGGTGTGCAACTCGTAGTGCATGATGACATTGCTGGCCGGGTAGTCGGTGATGAACCACACGCCGGGCTCGTCCAGGTCGGTTTCACCCACTATCAACAGGCTGGAGTTCAGGCTGAACGAGTAGGGGCCACCCGGTCCGGCCTGGTCGAAGGCCACGTTGATTTCGTCAAATTTCTTGGCGTTCAGCGCGGTGGCCGTGCCGGCGGGCAGGTAGAAGGTGTCGGTGCCGCTTACGCCCACCTGGGCCAGCAGGTCGTCGAGCCAGACCGGGGGCTTGTCGCCGCCCGTCACCGCACCCACCACGGTATCGGCAATCTGCTTGAGGGTAACGTCGCTGATGGCCCCGGCAAACAGGCTCTTGGCGGGGTCGCCGGAGTCGAAGAAGAAGGCCAGCGACGAATCGTAGCTGGTGCCGTAGGCCTGCAAGTCAATCTGGGCGGCAAAGCCGAGGCTCGGAATGCCTTCAAAATTAATGCCCACTACCACGACGAGGTTTGAGAGCGTAATGGGCCCGAAAGTGACTGTGCCAATCATCGACACGCTCAGAAAGGCGGCGTTGGGCGTGAGCTCGAAGGCCACGCCGGCCGTGAGGCAGTCGCTCATATTGGCCGCGCTGCACGACGATAAATCCTGCTTCTTGCCCGAGCCGTCCTCAATGACCGTAGTCACAATGCCTTCGAGGTAGAACTGCGGCTCGCCGGCCTCCATGCGCGCGCCGATGTTGCCCTTGAGCAGGGTCGTGTCGTTGATTTTGCCCTCGATGCCGGCTTGCACGAAGGCGTTCTGGGTGGGCTGCAGGCCGATGAAAACGAACAGGTTAAACTTCAGGTCGATGTCGAGGCCGAGCATCATGGGCACCAACTTCAGGTTTTCCTGCTCCTCGATGTTCAGCTGCATGCTGCCGTAGAAGTAGAAGCCGGCCTTCACTGGCCCGGCCCAGTTGGGCACCTGAATGTTCTTGCCGGTGCCGCCCTGAAAATCGGTGGTGAGCGGAAACTGGAAGCCGCCGGCCAGGTTGGCCGACGTGAACACGAACACCAGCTCGTTGACCTTAAACATTACGTCCATGCCCTTGAGCATGCTCAGCGAGTCGAAGGCGGCGATTTTGGGCGCGTTCAGCTGCAGGCCGGCGGCAAAGGCCCAGCCGGTGCTCTGCTTCAGCACCTGCAGCACAATGGAGCCAAACGAGGGCTGCGCCAGCACGGCAAACGTGTAGGTAGCCGCCACGCCACTGCCCTTGCGCTGCACGTACAGGCTGGTTTGCGGAAATGGAATGACCGGCAGCCAGTCGGGCAGCTCCCAGGCCGTGGGCAGCAGGCCGTCGGCAATTTCCTTGATGTCGACGTCGAACGACGGAATCAGGGCCGTGACTTTGAAGTCGCCGGGCGTCTGGTACTCGAAGTCGGTTTCGACGGAAAACAGTTTCATGCCGCCCACCATGCCGCCGGTGGTGGCGGTGCCATCGTTGGCAATGTGGAAGTTGGCGTACAGCACTTCAAACGCGGTGGTGCCGCCAAACTCGAACCTGAGCGGTTTGCTGGGGTCGAGGCCAGCGTAGAGGGCGTAGGAGTTGTTGGGCTTGCGGAACTTGAAATCCACGCCCAGCTGGTTCAGGGTAATGTCGGGCAGATTGATGGCTGCTGGCAGGTACTTGTTCACGATGTCGCCCACCGGGATGGTGAGCGCGCTGCCTGGCGCCAGACCCGCCTGCACCTCGTACTCGGCCGGCTTGTCCGCCGCGAAGTTGGCCGAAGCCCGCACGTTCAGGGCAATGGGCTGGCCAGCCGTGGGCAGCGAGAGCTGGCCGCCCACAGCCAGGGCAATGAGGCGAGTGGCCGAGTCGAACGGGTTTTGCACGTTGGCCGTCACGACTACCTGCGACACGTTGGCGAAGTCACCCAGCTGCCAGCCGGTACCTCCGGCCGGCATCCCGATTTCCAGCGCCACTACCACCGGCTTCAGCGAGCTCGTGCCAATGCCCACGCTGATGGTTTTCAGGTATAAGTCGGTGCTGGCCTGGTACTCGCTGGGCAGGGCCTCGTAGAGGTCGTTGCCGCCGATGAGGTTCTGGAATTCCTGGGCAAACTGCGTGGGTGTGGGCAACGCGATATTGCTGAAGCGGCCCGTGAAGGTCATAATCCCGAGGGGCATCGGGGTGAGCAGGGTATAGATTTCGAGGCCTTTGTTGTTGCCAAAATCAAACTTGGTGCCCAGCAGCAGTCCTACTTCGTTGGTCAGGTCATCGAGGCGGCACACCAGCTGAATTTCAACGTGGTTGGCCAGCAGCGGCACGTACTGGGTGAGCGTTTGCTGGAAGCCGAGCGTGAGCGTCATGGTCGGCGTGCCATCGTAGATGGCCAGCGGGCCCACGGCCGTGGTGTGCACAAACTTGCCCAGCACGCTCATCAGTGGGCCAAACGTGGGGCTGGTGCTGGCCGGGGCCACACTGCCGTAGAAGTTCAGATTGGGGACGAAAATACCGTTTTCGAGGGTGCTGTCGGTGTAGTCGGCCGAGGCAAAGACGTACTTCGGTACCGTGCCGCTTTCCAGGCCCACCTCATCGAACACCGTGCCCTGGAGCTCCGGAAATGCGGTGGTGAAGCTCCAGTCGGCTGTCAAATCCAGCTTGATGAGTACCTGTGCGCTGCCTCCGCTCAGAAAAAACACCATGGTCAGGGCCGCATCGGCGTGCTCGTAGAAGCTGCTGGCCACGCCACTGACGGCGATAGTCTGGCCGGAGGCGTCGACTTGCGGGGCGGCTGCGCCAGTCAGCTGCCAGGCTTGCTGCTCCACAACGTTGGCGAGCAAATCGGTAATGGCCTGCGACTCGTACGGTGCCGGGTCGAAGCTAAAGGTTTGCGCCTGAGCATCGTATTGCCCGGTCACGGTGGCTTGCAGGGTCGAGAAATCCATGGACGGAAAGGGTAAAAGGGTGCCGGGCCTGCCGCAGGGCAAGCCACCATGCCCCAGCCAAAGCCGGGCTAATAAGTGAGGGTGAACCCGATGGGCAGGTAGGCGCTGACGAGCCCGCGGTAGGCCCGGAAGGCATCTTCCAGCTTGGCATAGCTGCCGTCAGGCAGAGCCAGCACGTCGTCGGCGTCGGCAATGAGGCGCTCCAGGTTAGCCAGCGGCGGGCCCAGTGGAGCCGTCATCCATTTGTCGGTGCTGGTATTGTAGGTGTTAAAGACGTGGTCGAAGATGTTGGCCACGCCCATGTTGGTGCAGCTGAAGCCCTTGAGCTCGGACGTCTTGCGGAAGAAGAGGTTGTCGGCCGTTTGCACCAGGGCCTCTTCCATGCTCATGGCCACGCTGGCGTTGGTTGCCAGGCGGTTGGGTACGTTCTGGGTGAGCTGCTGATAGGGCCCTTTGGGGCCGGCCAGGTTATTAAACGCCCACGCACCGTTTGAATTTGGTGTGTCCACGTTGTCATCAATCGGCACATTGAACGTACCCATGAGCAGCAGGCCGTCGCCTTGTTGAAAAGCCGGGACCAGCGGAATGGTATCGCAGGCCAGCCCTATGGTTCGGCCGCTGTCCCCATCCCACGCCGGCGCATGAAACAGGACCACCGCCAGGTACTTGGTGGTGGCAGCGTCGAGGAGCTGGAAATACCCCAGATACGGTGGCATATCCTGCGACTTGGTGTGCACACGTGGAAAACCAAAAATGTTCTTCGAGTCGAATGGCAGCGGGAAATCGTATTGGAAGTAGTCGGTGAGGCTGGTCTTGCTGGGCAGGAATTTTTCGCTGTTCCACACAAAGCAATACTGCTCGTTGCGGCCCAGGCCCAGCTGCGGGCTGGCTTGGGCGCGCCACTTGTCGGGCTGCCGGTCGCGGTTGTCGAGCTCATTGATGAGGGCCGTAGAAAAGGCCTCGGCCAGGCCGGCATAAATGCCGCAGAAGCCAATGAGGTTGGTGCCCGTATACTGCATCACGGAGGCCACGAACTGCACGTACTGGACCTGCGTGGCTAGGTGTTCGTTGGGGCCGTATTTGCCCAGGTTCCAGGTCATGATGTTAGTCTGCGCCATGATATACCAGCTTGGAATTGAAAATAAAAAACCGCATCGGCCAATGGTGCTAAATGATTTGCAGCATGGTGGCGGTGTGGTCCGACATGCGCTGAGCCAGGCCCGCTAAGCCCGCGCCCGGCCCAGCATCCATTGTAATTGAGCTGGCCGAAGCCACAGGCACAATCAGGCCAGGGGGCGCTGCTCCTGCGATGTCGGAATACCAATAGTCGTAGAGGCTGCCGCTGTAGGTAGTGCCCATGCCGGCGGCCCCAGCTGGGTAGAAAGGGGCATTGGCCGAGTAGCCGTCGGCCCCCCCGCGTGGCGTGATGAAACCCACGTTAAAGTCGCCACCCATATAGCGCGCCACCAGCGGCACGGCGGGCAGCCCGTTGCTTGCAGCCCCCATCCGGTTCAGCATGTTGCCAATCTGTGCTGCTACCGTAACACGGTTGGCCTGTAAAGTGTAGAGATTGTGCAGAAACCCCACCGCAATGTTGCCAGCTGGCGTCGTGACGATGATGTATACCAAGCCCCGGTAGTCGGCCGATGAAGTAGGCGGCAGGCCCAGGTTGTTGAGCGCGGCCGTGGTCGCGGCGCGTTGGTGCAGCAGCATCACGCCGCCTCCAATCTGGAACAAAATCCGCCCCACGCCCACCAGCGGATACGCCGGGTTGCGGCCCAATCCAATGTATTCGGGGCCTCTGGCCAGTGCGGTGATGCCACAGGATACATTGCCCACGAAATTGGCTCCCAGCCGTGCGCACGAATTGGTCAGAGCAGTGCGGGAGGAACGGTTGTTCGTGATTTCAGTGAAGCCAGCCACCGCCACCGGCGCCATGCCGACGCCCAGCCCCGCCACAATGTTGGCAAAGCCGCCACCCACCGCGTTGTTATAAGCCTGATTGCGCATTCTGGGGCTATAGCCGCCCCCATAGCGCCGCATGTTTTGGTGAAATAAATAAGCCATTCGGAACGTCGTAATTAGATGACAGGCGAAGTGGAAAAGGGCCGCCGGGGCTAGCGCACCCACTTGAAAGTGCGCTGGTAGGTGTAGGCCGCCTGCGAGTCGAAGTGCACCTGCGCCGTGATGTTGCCCAGTCGGGCCCAGGCCGTGAGCCGGTACACCACGTTCACGAGGCCGGCCGCCGTGTTGCCGCCGAACCAGGCCTTAAACAGGGCCACCGCCGCTGGCGGCATGTCGCTCACGGTAAAAACGGCGGTCTGGCTGCCGCTCAGCGAGGGCAACGTTTGCACCGTGCCGCTCACCGTGCCGCCTGCATCGGCGTAGTTGAGCGAGGCCCGGTTGGGGTCGACGCCGCCCTGCGGGATGTCGATGAAGTTCATCGCCTGGTACTGCGGGTTTGCCACGCCCTTGTTCTGAAGCAGGGTTTTAACCGCCAGAATGATGGGAGCCGGCACCGCCAGAATGGTGGTTAGCTGGCACTGCGCCGAGATAAACTGGCCGGTCTTGTCCACATACTCGGTGAGGTGGAACTGCGGCGCACCGCTTTGCATGGCCAGCGTAGGTACCGGCACAATGTAGAAGATGCTGCTATCGTCGATGTCCTGAAAATACGTCCAGTCGACCCCGGCCTCGGAGTAAGTGCCCTGGCTCGCTGCGTTGATGATACCGGCCATGATGGTTAGGAGGTTGGTGAAGAAAATTGCTGCCGCAGCTGGCGGGCCAGCGTGAGTACTTCGGCCGTCCAGTGGATTTCACCGGCGGCATCAGAGCAGAGCGGCGCGGGGCCTGCCACAGCCCTGATGTTGGGGATGGTGCGCAGGGCTTCCAGGGCCGGCTGTAGCTCACTGGCCCCGGCGGCCACGGCGTGCTCGAGGGCGTAGTGCCACTCGGCTGGGTGCGGGTAATAGGGTGTGAAGTGCGCCGTGCGTTGCGGCGCGTCGGCCACCAAGGCGGCGGCTTCGTTTATCATGGCGCAGGCTTCGGGGTAGCCGGCGGTGGCCTGCAGGCCGGCCCAGGCCAGCATGGCTACCACGTTGGTGTTGGCGCAGCAGTCGATGGGGTTGGCCACGTTGGCCGTGGTAAACCAGGTCAGGAACACGCCTTCGGGCTGCCAGCTGTGCGCCAGTTGGTGGCGCAGGGGGCCAGTGGCCCGGTATTTCAGTAGGTAGTTTTCGGCGATGTAAGGGAGGGCTTCGGCGGGCCAGTAGCCCGCCCGCACCAGCTCCAGGGCAATAACTGCTGTGTCGTCGGCATCGGGGTAGAGAGCCGTACGCAGCCAGAACGGTGGGAATTGCTGCGGGTAGAACGCGAACGAGTAGGGGTAAACCGGGTACTTGCTGCGAAGTAGAAAAGCATAGGCTTTGCGTTTGGCTTCGGCTAGGGCCGGCGTGGCCGGCACATGGGCCAGCTCGCGCAGCACCAGCCCGGTCACAAAGCAGTTCTTGTCCTCCACTTCGCCATAGGGCAGGCGCACCGTGGAGAGAAAAACCCCACCGGGCGACTGCCGGGCGCAAATGCCGGCCACCAGCGTATCAAAATCACTCATTGCTATGGCCTAATCCTGCACCCGGCGGGCGCAAGCCAATGTGCGAGATGGCCGGCGTGCCCAGGCCCACCGTCACGCCAAACATGCCGTGGTGCATCCAGTGGCCCTCGTGCGCCGCGGTGGGGCCGCTCAGGTCGTGGTAGTACGCCATGTCGACGCCGCATTTTTCGAAGTAGCGTCCCAGCTTACGGTGCGCGTAAGCATCCGCCCCGAACATCGTTTCGGCAAAAGTGTAGAACGAGAACAGGCGCGGGGCCGGGTCTTGGGCAGGCAGGGTGTAGCTGAAGCCAAAAATTGGGCCCGGCAGTTCCTGGTGCATGGGCCGGCCGTAGGCCAGCTGAAACGCATCGAGCACAGTTTTGTAATTCGATTCCAGGCCCTGTGGCTGCATCAGGGCGGGTAGCTCCCAGGGCCGCAACTCATCAACGCGGAAGTAGAATTCCAGCTCGCCGGTGGCTGGGTACCAGCCAATCATCTGGAGCACGATGGCCCGGCCCTGCACGCCCACCGGCCGTTGCAGGCGGGCGTTGAGGTAGGCCAGCGCCGTGGCTTGCCCGGCGGGCGGCACCTCGGCGTAGAGCTTGTAGGCCGTGTCGTGGGCCGAGTGGCGCACGCCCAGCCAGGCCCCGTAGCGCAGGCCGCTGGGCGCCTGAATCTGCGTGAGCAGCGCCAGGAGCGGGTCGTCGGCCAGCGAGCGGCCCAGCAGCGGCTCCACCAGTTCCCGCGCCTGGCTGAGGCGCCGGGCCGGCTCTTCCCTGGCGGGCGCTACTTCCAACGTGTAGCGAATGCTGTCGTTGAGCGTGGTGCAGGTAAACTCGAAGGGATAGCCGCCATCGGTGAGCAAACTGGTGCTCCAGCGCGCCGGGTCGGCCTTATCCGTGAGCAAGGGCTTCAGCAGGTGCGGCAGCACGGCATCAAGCTGGGCGGCAGCGGCCGGAAAATGCTGGCGCGAAATGTCGAGGCCACGCTGGGCCGGCGCTGATAGGGCAGGGGCCATGGGGTTGTTTTTTAGTTGTTCGTTGTCCGTTTTTAATTGTGCGTTGCTCGTTGTCCGTTTTAGATGGCCTGACAACGAGCAACGCACAAAAGCCTGGGTTAGTAGGCCAGCACGGCACCGTTTGGCTTCCATTGGCGTACGCCTTTGGCGGCAGAGGCCGGAGGGGCAGTGGTCGCGGCTTTGGGCAGGGCAACCAAGGTGCCTTGCTGCGTACCCTGGGCCAGCTTCATACCGTCTTTGTACACGTACTCGGCCACCCAGTCAAACTCCATCTCCGTGAAATTCATGGGCAGGCTGGTGAGCGGGAAATGCACCGCGTACGAGTGTTCTTTCGTGGTATCCAGCGTCATGGCCTGCACGGCAATGTTCTTGGCATAGGTGGCTTTCGTGCCTTCTTCAACTCCATCCAGCAGGGTGCCGGTTGAAGTGGACGGTATGTAGCGCACGGCCTTGATGCGCACATTGATGCAGGTCAGATTCGTCCAGTCCACGATGCCAGGGTCGGCCGTAATCATGGCGAAGGTCTTCGCAGCGCTCATCGAGAAGAACACCACACTCTGCGGATTGAACAGGTACGGCCCGAAGTCGTACTGGTCCATGTCGCTGGTAATCAGCGAGGCATGAATCATCAGCGGCGAGAGCTTAGAGTTGGCAAACAAGTAGAGGTCCTGCTCCGTGGGGCTCGCCTTGTTCTCCCCCTTGGCACTATCGGCGCTATAGGCCGGCAGGCTGATGGTTTGCAGCTGGAACCGGGGCCGTGGCTGGTCAGTGGCTGTCGAATCTTCCGGAAACACCAGTTGAATGGGGCTTTCCTGCGTGGGGCGGGGCAGGACCTTGCTAGCCGGGATTTCGGGGAAGTACGGCTCCCCTTCGTAGTACACGTTCACCTCGGCCTTATACACATTGTCCATGTCGACCACCACCGATACCGACTGCACCAGGTCGGGCTGATTGAGGTATATCCACTGCCCGTTTTGCTGCTTGGCGTCAGACGTGTAGGGGTTGGCCTTCGCGTCGTCCTTGAAAATGTAAGTGACGGTGTAAACGTAGTCCGTATTGATGGGCGCGGCCGACAGGCTGGTGATGTTGTGCGTGGCGTTCGTGCTATCAAGCGTAAAGCGCTCCAGTACCGGCGGAGCCTGCGGAATATTAAAGACAAAATCAACAATAATCTCCTTAACCACGGTGCTCACCTTCTTATTGGCGAAGAAGATGCTAGCATCAAACGTCACGTTGAGGATGCCGATGAGCTCCAGTGTAATGGTATAGGCCGAGGCCTCAATGCCTTGTACCTCACCACTCACCGACGGCTGCTTCGGGTCCTTGTACACGGCCATATATTCCAGCGAGTATACGCCGCCGGCCATGTCGTCCCAGTCGGCCTCCCAGGTAAACGGGGTGCTGTCGGTGAACGTGTGCGTCCGTTCCGGCTTGTCGTCCAGCGTGGGGTATTTGATGGTCACCTGCAGGCTTTGCAGCTCCTGCGCGTCGGTCATGTACGGACCCGTGCCTGGAGCAATGGCGGGGTTGAGCGACTTCTCGCTGCCCACAAAATTGCATTTGGGCGTCACCTGGGCCACAAACTTGCGCTTGTCTACCACCGGCTCCAGCGAAGCAATCTGTTGGATGGTCAGGCCCAAATCACCGAAGCTGGGCAGCACCGTCTGGGGCTGCAAGCGCCACAGAATGGTCTGGTCTTCTTCGTACTTTTCGCTGAACGACGAGATTTGCGACACGCTAAATGACTGGGTGCCGCTGGCGTTGTTTTCCAGCGCAATGGCCGCTGCCACTTGTTTGGCCACCAAGTCCATTATCACGCTTTGGCCCCAGGTTTTCAGCTTATCCACCACCTCCTGGGGCACGTTGGGGTTTATTTTCTTCACGTGGACCGTGGAGGCGTTGGACGAGGCCAGTTGCTTGCTGATGTCGTAGGTGTAGCTCGATGAGCTGGCCCAGTGGGTGTGCTCGTGCGAGGTCACTTGGTAGTCGAGCGCGGTTTTCGAGTCGAACGTCAGCTCCATTTCCACGCTCGGCATCATGGCAGGCACGATGATGCTATACTGCACCTCAAACGGACTGCCGCCCTTCTTATTGAGCACCTCCTTGAAGGTTTTCATCTGGTCGGCATCGAGCCCCAACTGGAAAATGGCACCGTTGCTGCCAAAGTCGCTGCCGGCCACCTGCTGGCCCGTCGTGCCGCCCTGGCCGTCCGGGTACGTGATTTCCACGATGGTGCCGGGCTGAAAGGGCAGAGTCAGGAACCGTGGCTTCACCCCAAACCGCGTATTGATGTCACTCGTTACAGCCATCACGGCCTCGTCGGGCACGCTCAGCTGCACTTGCAGGGTGCAGTAGCCGCTACCGTTCAGCGGGTCGCTGGTGTTGTACTGCACCAGTTGAATTTTAGGTAGCTCATTGGCCGTCATCCACGCCGGCTGCGGGGTGATGTAGAAGATGGTCGAGTCATCAGTATCACCGTGGTATTCCCAGGTAAAGTTGCTGATTTGGACGGTGCCTCGCTTTAAGATGTCAAGCATGTTGGGGAAGGTTAGGAGATGGTAAAGTGAAGAGCTTCCGGGAGCCAGCGCCGCCCAAGCCAGGGCTGCTGAAATAAGATGTTGCTAATGCGCCAGGGGTTATTAAACCTGATGAATAGTGCCGGATAAGCAGCGAGTTGTATTGTCTGTAAGTGAATGATTTTGATAGAGTTGATAATGCAAATGTATTGGCCGATTCCATGCCCGGTTCGTGTAGAAACACCCGTTTTAAAAACCCGTTATTTCTACTTGGAAGCAGGTGAAAACACCTGTTTTAGGTCAGCGCGACAGGCGCTGCACACCAACCCGGACCACGGGATTTTCTGCAGTGCGCACAGTGAATAAGCCGCTGCTCGCAGCGGAGCAAGAGGTTTTCCGCAGGGTGAGTCACGCCGGAAAACGATGCGATGACTTTGGGATGGAAGCCCTGCTCCCCATCCTGCGTCCACTGGCGCCAGAACCACGCCTTGGAAAATGAAAAAGGCCCTTCGCATTATCGCGAAGGGCCTTTTCTGGAATCGTATAAGCAGGGCCTGGAAGCCTCATGCAACGCTTGCGCGTAGCTACTTAGCGGCGGCGGGCCGCTTTGCGTTCCATGCGTTCCCGGTACTTGCGGCCAGCCGCCAGGTGCTGGGGCTTGAGGTGAGTACGGACGGATGGCGGTAGCGGGTTGCCGGCCAGGTAGTTGTCGCGCAGGGTGCGGAACTTCGTGTCGGAGTAAGGGGCGTTGTGGACAAACATATACGTCACGCCACCGGCCATCAGCAGCAGACCGGCGGCCACCTGGCCTGCGGGTGGGTCGCTGCTCTGGGTTTGCCCGTAGGGCGACGTCGAAGTCCCCGTTTTGGTAGCGCCCGTCATGAGGCCCAGGCCGGGCAGGGCCAGCAAAATGGGCAGCTGCCCGCCCAGCCGCTTGGCATTGAAATACCCCTGAATGGCATCGAGGGTATCCTGGCGGGCATCGGCCTGCTGCTGCACCAGCGAAACAACCGGAGCGGAAGCATTATCAGGCGCTACACCTTTAGTCAGTAAGGGATTATCGGCTGAAGAGGTGCTGTGCAGGGGCGTAAAGTTTCCCCGCAGGCGGCGCCTCACTCCAGCTGGTAGGTGGCCGGTGGCCGCCAGGTCGCGCAGCACGCGGCGCTCGCGCCCCCACCCAAACTGAATGAGCTTCTTGGTACCCAGCAGCGCCAGCCCCGAGCCGATGACCACGCCGGGCGTCCAGACACCGGCACTGGTGCTTTGCTGAGCCGGAATGATGGACGCTGCCATACCCGCCCCGCCAAAGGCCAGCCAGCCAAACCCGCCGCCTCGGCGACTTTTGAAGAGCTCATGCACGGCCCGGGCCGTATCCTGCCGGTTGAGGGTGAATGGGACCCAGCCGGTAGAGGCAGGTGTAGGCGTTTGCCCGTGAGCCGTGCCCAAAGTGAGCAAAAGAAGGAAAGCCAGAACGTAGCGGTGCAGCATAAAAAAGTGGGCAGAACAAAATTTTCGGCAATTTACCGGACTTTTGCTACACCTGCCACCGCTTCGGCAGCAGCTCAGGAGCTGCCATCGGCCATGATGCTAAGAGCCTGTTGGAGTAGAAACTGAATGCGAATGAGGTAAAGCACCTAGCGTAAGTTCTTCCGCAGGCGGCAGCGGATTTTGTTCGGCAGCTGGCCCGTGGCTTCATACCGCGCAATCATTTTGGCTTCGTGCTTCGGGCCGAAGGCAATGAGCTGCTGAATGCCGACGCCCATAATTGGCGCCGCGATTACGCCATAAATCACGGCAAAGCCCTCAAAGCCGAAATGAATGCCGCCACCGCCCCAGCCATAACCCCCGTTGGAATGCTTGGGAGCGCCCTCTGCTGCGGCCGAAATGCCGGCCAGGGCCAAATCGGCTCCAATGGCTCCGATGGTCATGATGTTGCCTATCCGACGGTGCTTTGCATAGATGCGGTGGATGGCTCTCACCGTATCGGCGGAAGTGAATCGGGCAGGCGCGGCGGCTCGAACAGAATCGGCCGAAACCGAGGTTGGGGAAACCGACTGGGCTGATACCGGACCGGCGAGCAGGAGCAGAAAAAAGGCGTGGCGCAACATGGGAACTGACGTGTAAATGTGGGTGATTGATGAGGCGAAGTAAGAGGCCTGATTACGCCTTTCCAAATAATGAGCAGTGTGTTATAAAATCCCTTTTTGGAATAAAGTAATAGTAAATAAATAATTGAAATTCAATATTATAATGCAGGTAAAATTGATAGTTATTTAGCCGCGTAAAGTCCTGAGATTTCACATTTATAGTTTTGAAGCGCTTCGGATTGCTTCGCTACCGCCACGGTTTAGAGGAGCCTGAAATTCTGATTTGCACGGTGTTTTCGTCGAAGCGCCGACCTTCGTATTCTGCCGGACCTTCCCCACCGGGCAGCTTCGCACAGATGTCTGTATTCGTAACCTACCTGCAACTGGGCTTCCTGCACATCTGCACGCCGCGCGCGGCCGACCATCTCACGTTCCTGCTCGCCCTGTGCGCGCCCTACGTACTGAGCGACTGGCGGCGCGTGCTGGCCCTTGTCACGAGCTTCACCATCGGGCATTCGCTCACGCTGGCGCTGGCCACGTTGGGCATGGTCGCGTTCAAGCCAGCGCTTATTGAAGCCCTGATTCCGATTACCATCATGGTTACGGCCTTGGTAAATATGCGCGGGGCCAGCCGGGTGTTCACGCGCCGGATGCCGGTGCTGGCCGCCGCGCCCAATGCCCTGGCCTTAAGCTTCGGTCTCATTCACGGGCTAGGCTTTTCCAACTACCTCCGCACTTTGCTTGGCCCCAATAGCCGGCCGGTAGAGGAACTGCTGGCTTTCAACGTCGGCGTCGAACTGGGGCAAATCCTCATCGTAGCGGGCATTTTGCTGGTTGGTGCGGTGCTGCTGGGTAGCCTCCGCGTGGCCCGCCGCGACTGGCTTCTGACGACCAGCGGGGCTGCTCTGGGCATTGCCACGGTCCTGCTGATGCAGCAGCTGTGGCCGTAGGTAGTCAGATGGCCGCACGCAACCCTGACGTAACTTTAGCGACTTTCCCGGCTATTTCCTCTTCTGATTTTTCACTAACGCTTTTTCTATGCGTCGTCTTTTATTCGTCGGTTTGGTGCTGGCGGTGGCGGGCCCACAGGCTGCCTCTGCCCAAACCACCAATTCCGGCACCGACAAATTCGCGCAGCTCGAAACGATGCTGCCCACGCCCAACTCCTACCGCACGGCCAGCGGCGCCCCCGGCACTGATTACTGGCAGCAGCGGGCCGACTACGATATCAAAGTCACGCTGGACGATGCCAAGCAGGCCATTTCGGGCCGCGAAACCATCACCTATACTAACCTCTCGCCCGATGTGCTGCCCTACCTCTGGGTGCAGCTCGACCAGAATATTCTGGATAAAAACTCGATGACAACGGCTACCCAAGTTGGCCAGCTACAGGATAAGATGTCGTTTCAGGCCGTGGAAGGCCTGCTGTCCGATTTCGATGGCGGCTTCAAAATCGAGAGCGTGACCAGCAAGGATGGCAAGGCCCTGAAAACGGTGACTAACCACACCATGATGCGCGTGGATTTGCCCACCCCATTGCGGCCCCACCAGTCGGTTTCGTTCAATGTGAAGTGGCACTATAACATCAATGACCAGTTGAAAATCAGCGAGCGCAGCGGCTACGAGTTTTTCCCGGAGGACAAGAACTACCTCTACGAAATCGCGCAGTTTTACCCGCGCATGGCTGTGTATTCGGATAACCAAGGCTGGCAGCACAAGCAGTTTTTAGGCAGCGGCGAGTTTACCCTGCCTTTCGGCGATTACAAGGTGAGCATCACCGCACCGGCCGACCACATCGTGGGCGCTACCGGCACGCTTCAGAATGCCGCCCAGGTCCTCAGCGCCACCCAGCTCAAGCGCTTCGAGCAGGCCAAAACTGCCAAGAAGCCCGTGCTCATCGTGAGCCAGGACGAGGCCGTGAAAAACGAAAGCAGCCGCGCCACCGGCACCAAAACCTGGACCTACGCCGCCAAAAACGTGCGCGACTTCGCCTGGGCCAGCTCGCGCAAATTCATTTGGGACGCCATGGGCATCAGTCAGAACGGCAAGCCGGTGATGTGCATGAGCTACTACCCCAAGGAGGGCAACCCACTCTGGGGCCAGTACTCGACGCAGGTAGTGGCGCACACCATTAAGACCTACTCGAAGTTCACCATTCCGTACGCCTACCCGGTGGCCATCTCGGTGCACGGCCCGGTGGGCGGCATGGAATACCCCATGATTTGCTTCAACGGCGGCCGGCCGGAGAAGGACGGCACTTACTCGCCGGAGCGGAAATACGGGATGATTTCGGTGATTATCCACGAAGTGGGCCACAACTTCTTCCCGATGATTATCAACTCCGACGAGCGGCAGTGGACTTGGATGGACGAGGGCCTGAACTCCTTCGTGCAGTTCCTGACCGAACAGGAGTGGGAGCGCAACTACCCCAGCCGCCGCGGCGAGCCCCGCAACATCGCGGCCTACATGGCCACGGATAAGAGCCTGCAAACTCCGATTATGATTAACTCGGAGTCGGCGCTGCAATTCGGCAACAACGCCTACGGCAAGCCTGCCACGGCCCTCAACATCCTGCGCGAAACGGTGATGGGCCGCGAGCTGTTCGACTACGCTTTCAAAACCTACGCCACCCGCTGGGCCTACAAGCACCCCACGCCTGCCGACTTCTTCCGTACCATGGAGGACGCCTCGGCCGTGGACCTCGACTGGTTCTGGCGCGGCTGGTTCTACACGACGGACCATACCGACCTGTCGCTCGAATCGGTGAAATCCTACAATGCCAGCACCCGCAACCCGCAGGTGGAAAACGCCCGCCTGCAACAGCAGAAGGCTGCCGCGCCACAGTCCATCACGGCCCAGCGCAACGCCGAGGAAATCAAACAAACCTTAGTAGAAGAAAAGCCTGAACTGAAGGACTTCTACAACGACTACAACCCCCTGGCCGTGACGCCTGCCGACCAGCAGCGCTACACTGCCATGCTCAGCACACTGTCAGAAGAGCAGAAGCAGCGCCTCGGCGATTCGCAGAATTTCTACGAACTGAACCTGCGCAACGCGGGCGGCTTGGTAATGCCCGTGGTTCTGCAAATGACTTACGCCGACAATTCCCAGGAAATCCAGACCATTCCGGCCGAAATCTGGCGCAAAAACAACGAGCAGGTGACCAAAGTCATCGTAACCAAGAAGCCCGTCATCAGCTTTGTTATCGACCCATTCCAGCAGACGGCCGACACGGATTTGAGCAACAACGCCTTCCCGCGTCAGCCCGCTGCCTCGCGCTTCGAACTGTTCCAGCAGCAACAGCAAGCCGCCCCCAACCCCATGCAGTTACAGCCCAAAGCCTCCGCCAGCCCCATGCAAAAGCTGGAGCAAAAACCAGTAGGCAGCGGTAATTAGTAATCGCCTGTCATGGCGAGCGAGAGGCGGCAATCCGTCTAATTATCAGCAACAAACCTGGTAATGCAAAAAGCCCCGACTCTGCACAGAGTCGGGGCTTTTTGTTGTTCAAGAGCGTTTGATAACTTCTTGGAGTTGGTTGCGGGGCGCGGTGTTCCACTCACCATGGAAGGTGGCTATGCCTGCTTCGGCACCTTATTTCCGCCTATCATGCGGGAAATCAAGCCATTGTCTTCCTTGATTTCAGCCCAAACTACGCCTACCACATGTAGCACGATAAAGCCAATGATGAGGTACATCGTCACATTGTGCGTTTCTTCGGCCAAATGGTGAATGGGGCGCAGGAATGAAACGTCTTCGTAAATCAGTATAAGACCAGTCACCACCATTATGGTGAGGAAGAGGTAAAATAACGCGTAGGTGGTTTTAGCAAACAAGATTTTACCGGTCTCGCTTTTATTGGCGGGAGGAGCCAAGCGGTAGCGGCGCATGATTTCCATGAGACGCGCCGAAAAGCGCAACTCCGAAGGACCTATCAATTGCAGGAAAACCCGTAGCACAAAAAAGGCTACTATCGCCCAGCCAAAATACTTGTGCCAGTCCCAGATTCGCTCGCTGATGATGTGCGCGAAAGCCCGGCCCTGCTGTGCGGTGATGGCCACACTGTCCTTACTCAGCGCCTGCTGAAACTCCGGTACCGCCGACTTGGAGTTGACAATTACCTTCTGAAACAAAATGGTTATCAACTGCAAAGTTATCAGTGCGGCATTGCCCCAGTGCCAGAAGCGCAACGGCGCCCGGTAGTCTTTGATGGGCACTTCGACGGCAGGTGCAATGGTTTCGTTCATCAGGGCGGGCAGTTGAGTGGGCGTTAGAGCGCTAAGGCTGCCGCTTTTACGTCGGCAATGCGCCATGGTTCAACGCGGCCAGGATATACCAGCAGCGCGTGCGCCAGGCAGTTGAGCGCTGCTGCCAAATCGGTGCGGTTGATGACGTAAGCCAGGCGTACTTCCTGCTGGCCCAAGCCCGGCGTCTGGTAGAATCCGTTGGCGGGCGAAAGCATCAGTGTCTGGTTATCAAGCGTAAACTCTTCCAGCAGCCACTGGCCAAACTTCTGCGCATCGTCCACGGGCAGGCGGGCTACCACGTAGAAGGCGCCGCCCGGCACTGGGCACACCACGCCCGACATGGTCCGCAGGCTGCTCACCGTAAGGTCGCGCCGCGCCTGGTACTCGGCACGGGTGCCGTCGAAATAGGAGGGGGGCAGGTCGGCGGCGGCTTCGGCGGCCAGCATTTCCAGCACCGGCGGGCAAATTCGCATCTGCCCGAAGTGAAAGGCCGCCAGCCACACGTCCGGGTTGCGCGTGACGAGGGCGCCCACGCGGGCTCCGCAGGCGCTGTAGCGCTTCGAAATAGTGTCGAGCATCACCACGTGCTTTTCGCCGCCGGCCAGGCTCAGGGCACTGGTGGCGTGGGCACCGTCGTAGCAGTATTCGCGGTAAGCCTCATCGGAAAGCAGGTACAAATCGTGTTTGATGCACAGACTGAGCAGCGCTTCCAATTCATCCTTCCGGTACACGTAGCCCGTTGGATTGCTGGGATTGCAAATGAGAATGGCGCGGGTGCGGGGGCTAATTACTGCCTCAAAATCGGCCAGTGGCGGCAGGGCAAAGCCATCCTCGATGTGCGCCGTGACGGCCACAATGCTCACGCCTGCGGCAATGGCAAAGGCTGTGTACGTGCCGTAAAATGGCTCGGCCACAATGATTTCATCGCCGGGGTTGAGGCAGGTGAGCATGGCGAACAAGATGGCTTCGCTGCCCGCCGTGGTCACCATGATATCTTCGAAACGTGCCGGGATGCCGGAGCGTTGGTAATAGCTTTCCAGCTTTTGGCGGTAGCTGTCGGTGCCCGCGCCGGGGGCGTAGCCCAACACCTCAATGTCGGCGTTGCGCACGGCGGCCAGCATTTCGGGGGGCGTCAGCACATCAGGCTGGCCAATATTCAGCGGATAAACAATCTTGCCCTGTTGGCGGGCGGCTTCGGCATACGGCAGCAGCTTGCGAAACGGTGACACGGGCATGGCCTGCCCGCGCTTGGATACTTCTAGCATAAAATAACATTAAACCCCCGGCCAGCGCCGTAACGCCCTCCTCAATAGGCTAAATATAGCCGCCCCTAGCCGGTTATAAGCACTTCTTATACAGATTATACAGAATCCGGTTGTCGGCCTCCGAAAGCGGCGCATTCACGTCCTGCTGAATGAAATGCAGCTTAAAGGCCCGGATTGCTGCGGGTAAATCTTTGGTATCGTAGCCAATAATCCGTAATGCATCACGCTGGTTAAACAACGTTATCGGACCATTGAGGCGGGCCAACTGGCGGTCTATCAGTGTGGTATCGGTCTGCACATCAGTAGGCGGCGTTTCCTCGCTTTGCAGCGGGGGCGGTGCCAGTAGGCGGCCGGCCAGCGCCACGGCGCTGTCGGGACCGAAGGGGCTGGGCAAGGGGCCAGCATCGTACCACAAGCCAAAACCCGACCCGGCCAGCCGCTTCCAGGGAAAAAGAGCGCTGGGGTCATTTTTGCGAGTGGGCGCAATGTCAGCATGGCCAATAAAATTGGCCGTTGGAATGCCGTAGGCCTTCTTCAAGCTAGTCAGTACCTGTATTAAGCTGGCTATCTGGGGCTCGGAGAAAGGCTCTTTCCCGTTGTTATCCAGCTCAATGCCAATGGACGAGGAGTTGATGTCCGTGGTATTGCCCCAGCGGGCCACGCCACCGTGCCAGGCCCGCAGGTAATCGTTTAGCATGTGGTACACACGGCCATCGCGCCCAATCACATAATGTGCGCTCACCTGCGTGCTAGGCAGCGTGAATGTTTTGAGTGTCTGCGCTGTAGAATCCTGTGCCGTGTGATGAATAACGACGTAATTCGGCTTGCGCAGGTTAAAGTTGGTAGTGCCCACCCAGTATTTTCCAGCCATCAGGCTGTCGCCGCCTGGATTGGGCACCGGGGTAGCACGCAACGATTTAGCGTAGGATTTCACCTGCGCTTTGTAAGACTTATTAGTGGTGGCGTAGGGGTTTTTCTGGGTGACGCAGGAAACCGAAATACTGGCAAGGGTTATTACAAAAGAACCCAGGCACAAGGGGCGAATCATACGAGTATATCGGAAGAAATAAAATAAGCCGTTACTTAAAACGCAGTAGCCGCATGGCCGGCCCAGCGGCACCATGCTGCTTACTCAATATTGCTGTTTTCGCGGTATTGACGCAGCAGGCAGTGAGGAAAAAAGCTGATGCCTAGAGTGATGTAACCCCGCGGCTTTTGGACTTGGTAGTCAGTATTGCTGGAGCCAGCGGTGTTTTGATAGCCAAAAGTAGTAGAGGTGCCCAAAGTAAACTGCAACTGCACGGGACGGGTGTCAGCCTCCCCGCTACCTGGCCGCACACGAAAGAAAAACATGGGTTCACTACGCGTCATGCTGCGAAGGTCCAGCGGTACTCCGACATCGCTCAGCGAGGTGAATTTTACCTGCGTAACCCTGTAGGCGGCCCCAAATGAAACGGTGTTGCTGGCTTGCAAGCTGCCGTACACCTCCCCAAACAGCTTGTTGTAGTCTGCGTCAAAGATGTGCTGCGTACGCTGTCCGAGGAAGATGATTTGGCCGTCGTTGAGGTAGCGCGCTTCGCTGTGGGCCTGTCCGAAGCCGGCCAAGCCACCTAGTAGCCATTGCGAGCCTATCGGCCAGTAGGTGCCTGCCGCTACTTCGTACTGATGGCCACGGTAATAGGTGCTGTCGTTGGAGCCACGCGGCAAGCTGCTGTAAGCGGCTCGCACCAGCAAGTGCCGCACCGGCGAATAAGCTGCCGCTGCCTCGTACCGGCCGTTCACATAAGTGCTGCCGGTAAGCTCAACTTCGTTCTTGTCTTTAATCTGCGGGGCAGCGCATTGAATGGGCATGTACACGGCACAGCTGCCAAGCAGCAGGCTGGTACCCGCGCTTAATAACAGTAGTAGTTTTTTCATCGTCAGGATAGGTGGAAAGGAGATGGAAGGTAGGAACGAAACAGCCCCCGCAACAAGAGTCACGAGGGCTGTTTTTGGTTGCTTGCCTGCACAAGCGGAAGTGTGTGCTACCGTGCGCTACTTAGCGTAAGCCACGGCGCGCATCTCCCGGATTACGGTGATTTTAATCTGGCCGGGATACTGCATCTCCTTCTCGATTTTCTGCGAAATCTCAAAGCTTAGCTCAGCAGCGCGCTCGTCGGTCACGTTCTCGGCATCCACCATCACGCGCAGCTCGCGCCCGGCCTGAATGGCAAAGCACTGGTTTACACCTTTGAAGCCATTGGCGGTTTCTTCCAGCTGCTTCAGGCGCTTGATATAGCTTTCCATCATCTCGCGGCGGGCCCCAGGGCGCGAGCCCGAAATGGCGTCGCAGGCCTGCACTAGTGGCGAAATCATAGCCGTCATCTCAATCTCGTCGTGGTGGGCGCCGATGGCATTCACTACATCGGGGTGCTCTTTCCACTTTTTGGCCATCTCCATGCCCAGGATGGCGTGGGGCAGTTCTGGCTCTTCGGTGCTCACCTTGCCGATGTCGTGGAGCAGGCCGGCGCGCTTGGCTTTCTTCACGTCGAGGCCCATTTCGGCCGCCATGGTAGCACAAAGGTTAGCTACTTCGCGCGAGTGCTGGAGCAGGTTTTGGCCATAGGAGGAGCGGAAACGCATCCGACCCACCATCTTAATTAACTCGGGGTGCAGGCCATGAATACCCAAATCGATGATGGTTTTCTCGCCAATTTCGACGATTTCCTCCTCGATGTTCTTGCGGGTTTTGGCCACAATTTCCTCCACGCGGGCCGGATGAATCCGGCCGTCCTTCACGAGCAAGTGCAGCGAGAGGCGAGCAATCTCGCGGCGTACTGGGTCAAAGCCTGAGATGATGATGGCCTCGGGCGTGTCGTCCACGATGATTTCAACGCCGGTGGCGGCTTCCAGCGCCCGGATGTTGCGGCCCTCGCGGCCGATGATTTTGCCCTTCACGTCGTCGCTTTCAATGTTGAAAATCGACACGCAGTTCTCAATGGCGTGCTCCGAAGCGGTGCGCTGAATGGTTTCCAGTACAATCTTTTTGGCGTCCTTGGTAGCCGTCAGCTTGGCTTGGGCCACGGTGTCTTTCACGTAGGAGCTGGCCTGAATCTGGGCTTCGTTTTTCAGGCTTTCTACCAGCTGTTCGCGGGCTTCGGCGGCGGTCAGGTTGGCGATGGTTTCGAGTTGGCGCTGCACAGAGTGCAGCTGCTCTTCGGCCTCGCGCTGTTTTTCCTCTAGTTCAGCCATAGCCTCTTCATGGTCGAGGCGGCGCTTTTCGGCTTGGCTTTCCAGCTTGTCGCGCAGTTGCTGGGTATCGGTCTGGTTTTTCTCGCGCTGGCGGTCAAGGTCGGCCTCCTTCTTCTGCAGTTGTTCGAGCTGGCGCTGCGTGGTTTCGGTGAGCATTTTGATGCTCTGCTCTTGCTCCACCACGCCCTGACGGCGCTGGGTCAGCTCGCCCTCTAACTCGTTTTTGAGGCGGCGGCTTTCCTGGTCAAACTCGTTGCGGAGGGTCTTGAACTTATTCTTCGACTGCTCAAGCCGCTCGTCGGCCTGTTTGATTTTTTCATCACGAAGACGGTTGCCTTTCTCCTCCGCGTCGCGAAGGATTTGTTGGGCGCGGGCCTGGGCCTCGCCCTCATGGTCAAGCCGGGCTTTGCCGGCCAACTGTCTACCCACCACAATGCCCGCCACTAAGGCGACCACCGCGGTCAGTATACAGTATAATATGATGGGTGACATGTAATTATGGTTTTTGGGGGTGGGTAAAAAACCATAACTAGGTAGAACGAAGATGCCCGGGCCGAACAGCAGCGGCCGATTGCCGCGCCGCCCAGCCGGGCCAACGAGTTGTGTGCGTGCCGGACGGGGGTATTACCCCGCCAGCACCACGCCGGATAGTAGCTCGTCGAAACGAGCCAGCCGTTCGGTTAGCGCCGCATCGGTGCCATCCTTTTCCTTGCTCACTTTCAATTGGTCGGCCATGGTGGCTAACGCAACCATGGCCAGCAAGTCCTGCTTGTCCTGAATGCCGTAGCCTTCTCTGAATTCGCGTAGCTTGTCGCTCAGCAGCCGCCCGGCCAAGCGCAACCGTTCCTCATCCTGCACGTCAACGCGCATGGGATAGTCCCGGTCAGCAATACGAATTTTGATGGCTAGTTCGCTCATACGGCGATAGTTACGGCGGTGGGGTGAGGGGTCGTTCGGTTTAGTC
Organism: Hymenobacter negativus; assembly: GCF_017571495.1. Taxonomy (GTDB): domain Bacteria; phylum Bacteroidota; class Bacteroidia; order Cytophagales; family Hymenobacteraceae; genus Hymenobacter; species Hymenobacter negativus. The sequence goes on from NZ_JAGETZ010000013.1 coordinate 219,932, forward strand.
TCTCAAATAGGCAAGACACTTGTCCAGTTCGCGGATGTATTCGTTGAGGCGCAGTTTAAGTTCGTTGGCGTGGGTGGGTTCCCCAGCTATGGTGTGTACAAGTTTAACAATATTTTCTTGGTTTTGGCGCTCTTTCAGCAGCCGGTCCTTCTCGCGTACATCGGCCCGGAGTTGCTGCACGGTCGTGTTGGCATCGGCCAGCTCCTCACGCAACTGCTGATAGGCAGCCACTAAGGTGGTAATCTGCCGCTCCAGGCGGTCGAGTTGTGCAAGCTGTTGAGATGAGGCCACGGGCGAATAAATTTTGGGTGAAGATAAAGCGGCGCGCCGAAAGCTACGCTTTATCCCGGGCTTGCTCGCAGCTTGTGCCTCAGCGCGGTTTGAATTTAGCCTCGGAACTTGAGCAAAACCAAAACGCCACCCCAAACGTGCCGCTGCATCCCTACCGCCGTCATAATCCATTAGTTAGGATTAGCTGGGCAGTAGAAATGCGGCGGTAAGCTTGCTGTGGCGTTCTGGTGTCCCTTCAGACGACCGTTCAACGGATGAGCTTTTGCCCTTTTGGGTCTTGGCATTGATTTTTACTGCCGCGTCGGGCTACTTCCTCATCTCTTCAGGCGTGGTCCCAGCCATTTGGGTGGGCTTACTGCCTGTCAGATGCGTTACTTTTTGGCGTTAGCGTTGGTGTTGTCACGGGCCACGTCGGGTATCGACCACAGGAAGGCAGTACGCAGGCGCTTGTTAAAGCGCGGCATGGTGCGGGCCACGTACGTATCGCTGATGTAGCCCGGGTCGGTGGCGCTGGGGCCGAAGGACGCCTGCATGTGGCAGCTCATGCAGTTGGTCCGGATGCCAAAGTTGTTGTTGACCACCACGCCTTTGGTGCGCAGCTGGGCCGGCAGGGTAAAGGTCTGGCTGCTAAAAGGCGCTTCGAGATAGGGATTGAAGGTATAAACCGAAGCGCCCTCGTAGATGCCATCTTTGGGCACCGGTGGCTGGGCCGGGTTCACCATCTGATAGGATATGGACATGGCATAGTGGCGGGGCGCTCCCGTGAGCTGCTTAGGCCGGGCCGCTACCACGGCTGCTGAACTGGGGTCGGGCACAAGGTCGGGGTTGGGGGTCCACCACATGGTTTGCCAGGTCCAGTTGTTGATTTCCTCGGTGGCAATGTGCATGCCAACGAGGATGGCATAATCACCGGTTCGGGCAATGTGCTGGGTGGTATCGTGCTGGGCCTGGTTGAGGGCCTTGGCTTCGTCGGCGGTAAGCTGGTAGTAGATAAAATCAGTCAGGTTGTAGGTGTTGTTGGCCGTAGGACCGGTGCAGCTGAAAGGGGCATTGCCCTGCGCTTTGTTCGGTTTGACGCGGTTGAGCGGGTCGACGTAAATGCAGGAAGACCACAGCGACTGGTAGAAGCCGCCCTTGGGCGGAGTGGGCGGGCTGCCGGTCCAGGTCTTCATCTTGTATAGTGCGCCGGCCTTCGAGGCAGGCACTATCTCATACATGGGCTTGATGGCGGTGGCCCGATTGGAGAAGCCCGAAATGCCCGGCGTTCCCTGATTGAGCATGTTCTGAAGGGTGGCGGGCAGAAAGAGCTTCTTCCGCACAATGGTATCGGCGGCGTCGGGGCTGTAGCTCACCATTTCGAGCACCGTGGTATCGGCCCCGTCGCTGACGCGGTGCGCAGCTGCCAGCGCATCAAAACGGCCGCGGAGCTTGGGGTCCCGGTTGAACTGGCGCGGCCGGTCCAGGGCCCGCTTGATGGTGCCTAGCGGGCGAACCAGCTGGCCCTTGAACTGGGTGGGGTGGGCGGCACTTTCCAGCGTAAGGGCATTGACCTCGGCTTTGGTGTGCCAGGTTTCGAATACCCGCAGCCGGGCGCCGCCGTATGATTGCGACGTGAGGCTGGTGATGGCCGTCCAGATACCCCAGCCGTGTTGGCTGATGGCGGTGTTGTTGCCGGCCGCTACCCAGCCGTTGATGGTGCTGCTGTCCTGCGGAAAAACGAAGCCTGGAATGCCCGGGTCGGGCAGTGGCACGGGCTGCACGCCGGGACCAGCCTGACTGCCCAGCTGGCCGGAAGCGGAATCAACTGGCTGGCCGGTTGCTGTCGTGGCGGTTTCCGATTTCGAATTATTGGTGGAACATCCGCTTAGCCCGAGGCCAAGGGATAGCATGGCTGGTAGAAGGTATTGCTTTTTCATAAGCTGCTGAAAATGTTAAGGAGTCGTGCAGCCAAAGCTCCGGGTTAAGGAATTGCCGGGTAAGGGTATAAATACCTGATTTTTACAGCTTTCAGTTTATAGTTGCCGAGGCAGTAGATTGGATAATAAAAAACGTCGTGCCGAACAGGGTTCAGCACGACGTTGCTACTAAAGTTTCGCTTATATAACCGGCCGCTTAGCTTTTGCCCTTCTTGGTTTTGGTTTTCACCTTGCCACCGTCTTCGGTTTTTGCTTTCTCCTTGCCTTCGGCGGGCATGGCCATTGAGGCAGGCGCGGGAGCAGGCATTTTCTGCATCATGGTTTCGGCGGCGGGCTTGCCATCCATATCCAGTTCTACCACGGGGTAGCCGAGGGCTTGCAGGGCGGGCAGCTGCTTGTTGTCACCAACTACCACGATGTACATCTTGTCGGCGGGCAGGTACTGCTTGGCTGAGGCCTGCACGTCTTCCTTCTTCAGGTTTTTCAGGATGTCGGTTTGCTGCTGCACGTAGCTCGGGTCGAGGTTATACTCCACCAGGCGGGCCAGGAAGCCGGCTTTCTGCTGGCCGGTTTCGTACTTGAGGGCGTCGCTCTGGCCCACGGACGACTGCACGAAAGCCAGCTCCTCATCCGAAATGCCGTTGGGGTAATTCGTGATTTCGCTCATGAACTCCTTCACCGAGGGGGCCGTAGCATCAGCCCGTACGCCGGCCTGGGCCGTGAACGGACCCGCGTAGCGCGTGCCGCTGAAGCCCGAGCGGGCACCGTAGGTGTAGCCCTTGTTCTCGCGCAGGTTCAGGTTGATGCGCGAGTTGAAGGCGCCGCCGAGCAGATAGTTGGCCAGGTAGGCGCGGTAGTACGGGCCTGTGGCATCGTAGGGGAGGTTAGGCAGGTAGCCCACCCGGATTTCCGACTGCGCCGCGCCCGGCTTGTTCACGAAGTAGATGGTGGTTTTGTCGGGCTGCACACCGGCTACATCGGTTGGGATGGTCACGTCTTTCTTAGTCCATCCCTTCAGGAAGCCCAGCTTGGAGTCGAGGCCCGCCTGGTCCACATCGCCCACCACTACGAGGTAGCTCACGTTGGGCGCGTAGTAGGTGTTGTAGAAGCTCTTTACGTCGTCGAGCGTGAGGCTGCTCACTGAGGCGGTGGTGCCCGCCACGGCGGTACCGGCGATGCTGTTTTGGCCGTAAATCAGACGATTATACGTCAGGTCGGCGATGACGGCAGGTTGGTTGGCGAAGTTGGCAATCTTCTCCAATTGCTGCTTTTTCAGGCGGTCGAAGTCTTCCGCATCGAAGCGCGGGTGCAGCAGGCGCTGCTCCAGCAAGGCCATGGTGGCGGGCAGGTTTTTGGTGAGGCTCTGCACGTACACAGTGGTCTCGTTGTCACCGGCATACACCGAGATGTCTGAGCCCAACTTGTCGAGTGCAGCTGACAGCTGCTCGCCGGTATATTTTTCCGAGCCTTCGTTCAGCATACTGGCCGTCAGTTCGGCGATGCCGGCTTTACCAGGCATGCTCTGCTCCAGGCGGTGGCCGCCGCGGATGCTCAGGCGCATGGTTACTGCCGGAATCTCGGTGTTCTTCGTGCCAACTATTTTCAGGCCGTTGGGCAGCGTTTCCTGGTACAAGGCCGGCACTTTCACCACCGGGTTGGCCCCGGAAGCGGGCTGCTTGTTGCGGTCGAAGGTATCGGTCGCCTTGTTATACTTGAGACCCTCGTACCCGTAGTTGGGCGCTTTATAGGCCGATTTATCAGCAGTATAGTTGTCGGATTTGGCGGCGGCCACGCTGCCGGATTTGGGCAGTACGCTCAGAATTACGGCGTGCTTGCCCTTGATGTACTGGTTGTACACGCGCAGAATGTCGGCCTTAGTCAGGCTTTGCAGGCGCTTGGTTTCGACGGTGATGTAGTTCGGGTTGCCGAAGAAGGTTTGGTTGGCGGCCAGCTGGCTCACCTTGCCCTGCACACTAGCCAAGCCGCTCACAGTCTGGGCTTCGGTCTGGGCTTTGAACTCCTGTACGTCGGCATCAGTCACGCCGCGCTTTTCAAACTCCTTCAGCGTGTTACGCACAATCACCTCCGTGCTGTCCAGCGTCTTGCCGGGGAAGGGCAGGGCTATCAAATCGAAGAAGCCGCCCAGCTCCGAGTTCAGCTGGTAAGACTGCGCCTGCACGGCTTTCTGGTTCTTCACCAGGTTTTTGTAAAGCAGCGAGTTCTTGCCGCCGCCCATAATCTGGGCCAGCGCATCGAGTGGCATCTCGTCGGGGTGGCCGTGAGGCACCGTCGGGAATACCACTTGCAGCATGGGGAAACGCACGTTGTCCTGGTAGCTCACGTAGCGGTCGGCGGTCAGGACGGGCGCGGGCAGCTTGGTCTTTTCCACCGATGGGCCGCGCTTGATGGGACCGAAGTACTTCTCCACCAGCTTCACCACGTCGGCCGTTTTCACGTCGCCGCCCACGGTGAGCGTGGCATTATTGGGGCCGTACCAGCGCAGGAAGAAGTTCTTGAGGTCCTGCAAATCGGCGCGGTCCAGGTCTTCGAGGTAGCCGATGGTGAGCCAGGAGTAGGGGTGGCCGTAGGGGTACAGCGTCTTCGAAATGTATTCGCTAGCCAGGCCGTACGGGCGGTTGTCGTAGTTCTGGCCGCGCTCGTTTTTCACCGTCGAACGCTGGATTTCGAATTTCTTCTGGCTCACGGCATCGAGCAGGAAGCCCATGCGGTCGGCCTCCAGCCACAGGCCGGTTTCGAGCTGGTTGCTGGGCAGGGTTTCGAAGTAGTTGGTGCGGTCCTGGTTGGTGCTGCCGTTGAGGTTGCCGCCGGCGGCCGTCACCAGCTTGAAGTGCTGCTGGTCGCCCACGTGGTCGGAGCCCTGGAACATCATGTGCTCGAAGAAGTGGGCGAAGCCCGACTTCCCAATCTGCTCCCGCGCCGAACCGACGTGGTAGGTCACGTCGACGTGCACCAGCGGGTCGGAATGGTCTTCGCTCACGATGAGTGTGAGGCCGTTAGGGAGCACGTACTTTTCGTAAGGAATGACCAGTTGGCCGGGCTGCTTGGTCACTTTTTCTAGCAGCTTGGTACCGCCGGGCGTAGTAGCTAAGGCTGTTTTGGCGGCTGGCGCTTTCGCCGCGGGCTTTTGCTGAGCAAAGCTGACCGAAGTCACCAAAGCAAGGCCCAGCGTGGAGAGGAAACGGAGGTTCATTCTTGAAGAAAAAGGTGAAGGAGTAGGAAACCAGACAGGTAATTGAGCTGCAACTTACTGCTGACGCGCGCAATCGGAACCGGATTAGCGTCGAAAGCCGGGCTTGCGCAGCAAGGGCAAAGGATGCATCGTCAGGGTTGCGCTGGCGTTACACATGGCTTCATGCCAACCGAAAAAAATAGTCTGCAGAAGCCGCAAGGGGTTTCGCAGAAGTCGCAGAAC
>NZ_JAGETZ010000014.1 GCF_017571495.1 Hymenobacter negativus
GTGGCGCTTACGTTGGTGCCGTTCACGGCCGTGCCATAGGTGCCCACGCCGATGCTGGGGATGGCCGTGGCCGTGGCGCACTCATCGTTCGCCGGCGGCGGTGTTAAGGTGGTGAAAGTCGTAGCAGCGGCCGCCGAAGTTGTGCCACCTGAGCAGTTGCCGATAACCGATACCGAATAAGTCGTGCTAGGGGTGAGGCCCGTCAGGGCGACCGGTGAGGCCGTGGGAGCGGGGGTAACGGTGGTGGCCGTGCCACCAGTGGGCGTGTAGGTCACCGTGTAGCTGGTGTTGCTTGCCCCAGCCGTGAAGCTTAGGCTGGTCGTGGTCGTGGTGATGCTGCCAGCCGTCAGAGCCGTCGGGGCCGCGCAGGCCAGCGGAGTCAACCCAGTAAGTCGAATATTAGGACGGGAATTCGCCGTGGTGCCATTACCAGTAGGAGCAGAGGTATCAGTTTCCCAGTATTGAGCGCTGTTAGCGCCTCCGATAGTATTGTGCCGGAAGGTTTTCGCCGTTGAGCCCTCGGTGCCAGAGCCACCGCCATTAGCTTCCACGATGACTTCCAGGTTGCTGGTTCCTGCGTAGGCAAACGGGGTCGCCAGGGTTACTGTTACCCAGGAGTTGGCCGCGAAAGAAGCAGCAGGAATCGTGGCGTTATAAACCAACGTGGCCCCGGTTTCTTCGGCGGCTACTGTGGTACCAGTCGCCGTGAAGGCCGAGTTACTGGTCGTCTTCAGGTAGATTTTTGCAGGTGTGGCGGCTGCCGATGAGGCTGCATTTAGATAAAAGCCAATGGCTGTGATGGTGCCACTGCCGTTAACCTCGCCGGCAGAATATATTATCGCACTGCGCTCAAACCCGTAGTAGTTGCCATAGGGTTTGCGCGAAGAAGTGGTATTTGGGTTGGTGGCCGGAATGGTTATTTGTGCCTGTGCCTCCAAACTGCCGAAGCTCAGTGCCAGGAGCGGAAGCAGCAAGCGTCTGCCATCGGTTCGTAGCCGTTGATATCCGCCAGTAAGTAATGTTCTTAGCATGGGAAGTTTTAGGTTAGGGAGTGAAAAAATAGGGAAATGGACTAAAAAACTAGTGCCAGAAAACTCCTGATATAGGAATCAAGCAGGCCTTAGGAATATTCTAGTTGAGAAATAATCAATAGAAAAACAAGCTGTTTAAATATTTCGGTGGTCAAAAGCCCATAATTCAGTGAATAATTATATGCCCCGTGGCTTCCCGGTCTTCTTATGTGTCGGCAGCACTTGCGCAGAACGGCTACTTCCTTCCATGTTTCCTCTGCTTTAACACCTTAGTCTGCCGGCGGCGCTTTTGCCTTTTGAGCTACCTTGCGGCCTGTCTTTTTTGCCAGCCATCCTTATGTTGCCTACTTCCGAATCTCCTGCTTCGCCTTCCACGCCCATCGATTACCATCCGCTCATCCGCCAGGTATTTACTGAGATGGGCAAGGTGGTGGTGGGCCAGCAGCCGCTGCTCAACCGCCTGCTCATCGGGCTGTTCACGGGCGGCCACATTCTGCTTGAGGGCGTGCCCGGCCTAGCCAAAACCCTCACCATCTCCACGCTGGCCAAAGTGTTGCACCTGCATTTTCAGCGCGTACAGTTCACCCCCGACCTGCTGCCCTCCGACCTGGTGGGCACCATGATTTACAACCAGAACCAGTCCATCTTCGAGGTGAAGAAGGGGCCGATTTTCGCCAACCTCGTGCTGGCCGACGAAATCAACCGCTCGCCCGCCAAGGTGCAGAGTGCCCTGCTCGAAGCCATGCAGGAAAAGCAGGTGACCATCGGCGATACTACTTATCCGCTCGACCTGCCCTTCTTGGTGCTGGCCACCCAAAACCCCGTGGAGCAGGAGGGAACCTACCCGCTGCCCGAAGCCCAGGTCGACCGCTTCATGCTGAAGGTGCACGTCGACTACCTCAAGAAGGCCGACGAGCTGGAGGTGATGCGCCGCATGGCCAACCTCAGCTTCGTGGAAGATGTGCAGCCCATCCTGACCAAAGCCGACATCTTCGGCATCCGGCAGCAAATCAACCAGGTGCAGATTTCCGATACGCTGGAGAAGTACCTCATCGAGTTGGTATTTGCCACCCGGCGCCCGGCCGACTACGACCTGCCCGAATTTGCTTCGGCCGTGCAGTTTGGGGCCAGCCCGCGGGCCAGCATTGCCCTGCACCGCGCCTCGAAGGCCGTGGCCTACCTCGAAGGCCGCGACTACGTGCTGCCCGAAGACATCAAGGAAGTCGCGGCCGATGTGCTCAACCACCGCATCCTGCTCACCTACGAGGCCGAGGCCGACGGCATCCGTACCCAGGACCTGATTGAGGCCATCCTGCGCAAGGTGCCCATTAGTTGAGGTAAAAGCGGTTTGGCGCACCTATTTGCTGTTCTGAGCACAACCAAGCGGGCATAAAAAAAGGGCTGACCATGCGGTCAGCCCTTTTTTGTGGAGAGCAGGGGAGTTATTCCACCACCACGCGCTTCACCACCAAGTCATTGCCCGACTTGAGCTGCAGCGAGTACACGCCAGCGGCCAGGCCGCTCACGTTGAAGTCGGCAGTGCCGCCGGCCACGGGCAGGTTCAGCTGGCGCGTCTGCACCACTTGGCCCAGGGCGTTGGTGAGCTGGGCCGAAGCCGCGTGCAGAGCAGCCGGCACGGTGAGCTGGAAGCTCTGGTGCGCCGGGTTGGGGTACAGGCTCATGGTAGCAGCCAGAGCGGCGTTCTGGGTAGCGGTTACTACAGCGATACGCAGGTTGTCGATGCCGATGTCATCATTGCCAAAGTCCGACTTTGCTTGGAAGCGGATAACAGTAGTAGCGGAGGTGCTATTGATGATAATCGGCTGGACAGCTGAGAACGTAGTGCTGGTATTTAATTGACGCAACGGCGTTGCATTAAAGGTTGCACCACCATTCGTACTCAAAAATACTTTCAGTGAGTCATCGCCAGTCGGGTTGATATAGTCAAATGTTAGCGTTTTGTTGCCAGCACCACTCATGTCTACATACAGGTCAAGTGCGCCTAATGCGTCTTCATCAGAACCAAACGAGTGGAAACGAGCTGAGTGAGCACCGGTGCTAAAACGGGTAACGTATGGCGGTGTAGGGAAGTTGGCGGTCGGTACTTCGTTGGCCGCGTACTGCCAGCCGGCTGAAGTAAAACCGTCGTCTTCACGACGCCAAGAGTTGTCACCCGTTACTGGGGTATTACGCCAGTTTACCGTAGGTACGTCATTGGTGCCTAATACGCTGGTCCAAGGGCCCTCAAAACTCTCCGTGTAAGGCAACGTGGCGTAGGTAGGAGGGGCAGGAGTCGCCAAGCCAACAGCGCAAATCGTGAAAGCGCCCTGCGTATCAGCAGAGCCGTAGCCCGAAACAAACACGTAGTATGTTGTATTTGGTGTCAGTGCAGATAGCCGCAATGGACCTGCTGCTGTATTGTTCGCGGTACCTGCAGCGCAACCTACTTGGGTGAAAGGACCCGCGCTGGTAGCGGCCGAGAATACCCGCACCTGACCGGCCGTCGTGCCTGTTACTTGGATGCTGGCATCGGTGCTCCCAATACCTGTAGCAGCCGTTGTGAATTTAAACCACACGTCTTTGGGCGATGCAGCAATGCCGCAGCCAGGGTTAGCATAACCAGAGGGAGTAGTACCGCCGGTAGTTGTAGCACCAGCGTTGGTGCCATTTGTAGGCGTGCAGGTAGCCGAGAGAGATAGTGTAATGGCGCCGGTGGGGTCATCGTTAGCCGGCGCTGGCACAGTGGTGCCCCCTGTGGTCGTAGCAGAGCCTGTTAGTAAGGCACCTGTTGTTCCACCAGCGCACACACTTTGCAGCGTAACAGTATACGCAGTCCCAGCGGTGAGGCCGCTGATGGTAATGGGTGAGGCTGTAGGAGCAGGTGTCAACGTTTGGGTAGTACCACCAGCAGCAGTGTAAGTAACGTTGTAGCTAACATTGCCAGCACCCGGTGTGAAAGCAATTTGTAACGAGTTGTTGGTAGCATTGCCAATTGTGGCTGATGTGGGGTCAGCGCAGGTTGCAGGGGCTGCACCTGGTACGAAACGATAGGTCCGGCCTGCGTCGGGCAGGAAAGTCTGGCGGACATTATGACCATTACCCAAAAGGGGGTCCAAGTAAGGACCAGCTAAAAAAGTAGTGGTCGACCACAGAGCGGATGAGCCCTTCGTCGCTACTACCGATGAAGCTGGAGCTGAGCCCTTGATGCCTACTGCCGCATATTTGGCATTGGCAGCACCTGTACCAGCCACTGCGGCACCGTACACAAACTCAATATTGTTGGTGGTTTCATATAGCTTCACTTGGAAGGACATGTTGGCCAACTGGGTCGTGATAACCGTACTGATAGTCGAAGCAGCGGCCTGTGGCTTATCGGCTACGTTTTTCCACTGAATGGTGCATACACGGTTAGGAGCCGTACCAGTAGTCACTACGCGGTACTCCGTGCCCCCAGCCGAGCCGGGGCCCAGGTCTAGGTTGAACGGAGCAATTAGGTTGACATCGGCAGCATTGGTGCCGGAAATGGGACCAGTTTCGGGGGCTTGAGCATAAGCTGGGAAGGCTGCTGCCACGGACGGCGCTACACTGCCTAGCCGGATTAGGCCGTTGGTATTCAACACAAAGTCGGTGAAAGTAACGCCGTTAAAGCTGAAGTTGAATCCGATTGATTGGGCTGCCGAGTTGTCGTCGTCATTGTTGGCCGTGGTGATGGCCGTGCCAGTAGTGCCTAAGTCGGTGTAAGTGGTGGTGGTATTTACCGCGTTACCTGGCGCGTAGTTGAACTGCGCATGAGCCGCAAATGGCAGCAACGCCACGGGCAGCAGTCGGCCGGCTTTTTTAAGCCGGGATTGTAAGTTTGTTAACATGGAAAAAGAGGAAAAGTGGGGAATAAAACAGTAATGAAAGAGAGATGATAAGTCCGTTGCGCAATGCTGGCTACGCGGCGCTAACTACGCAGGTTAGGAGAAATCGGTGGCAAAATACGCTGTTTGCTGCAAATACCGGGGCAACCGGGGTTTGAGCAAGCCATCAAAGTCGCCCAATCGCAGGCGGGGTTGCAGCCGTTAGGAGGTGATGGGCATTGGCGATAGCGTCACATTCATCAACGGGTATTACCGTTCGGCTCGGCTCTTCGGGCCGGGGCTCCAGGGCGTGAGCGTAGGTTTTATCGTAGTAATCGAGCACGAGCTCCACCATCCGCTCGAAGTCGCCGGCCTCGACGGCGGCCAGGGCCTGCTTGGTGGCCAAGCCACCAAGGCGCTTTTGCAGGCGCTCGATGGCCGCCGCCAGCTCGGTGGGGCTTTCGGCGCCGTATTCGGCGGCCAGCTTGGTCACACGGGCTTCGCGGGGCACCTCCAGCACGTAGCGCGGGGCGGCCCGAAGCTGCTCAAACAGCGCGGCTGGAATGGTGAGCCGCCCAATCTGCCGGCTTTCATCCTCTACCCAAATAGGAGCATCGGGGGGCAGCTGGGCCAGGGCAGCGGCCAGGTTGTTCTCGAACTGCTCCTGCGTGGGCTGGGCCGGCTGCCCGATGGCCCCGAAGGCCGAGCCCTTGTGGTGTGCGAGCCCTTCCAGGTCGAGCACCGGCTGCTGGTGCGGTGCGGCGGCGAGGGCGCGTAGCACATCGGTTTTTCCGCTCCCCGTAAAGCCGCCCAATACCCGCCACGGCCGGGGCTGGGCAAACGAGGCCAGCACGGCCCGGCGGTAGTCCTTGTACCCGTGGTCGAGCAGGTGCACCTTGAAGCCGGCCAGCTCCAGCAGCCACAGCACCGCCCCGCTACGCATGCCGCCGCGCCAGCAGTGCAGGCGCACTTCCTTACCAGGCGCCAGCTTCTGGGCCTGTTTCACCATCGCCGACATCTTCGGCCCGAAAAATTCCAGCCCCAAGTGTACTGCCTTCTCCTGGCTGACCTGCTTATACGTTGTGCCAATGCGCGCGCGTTCCTCATCTGTGAACAGCGGCAGGTTGAGAGCACCTGGCACGTGGCCCTGGGCAAACTCCGTCGGTGCCCGCACATCGAGCAACGGGTAGGAGAGGGCTTCAAATTCGGGCAGGGAAAGGCGCGGCATGTTTGTCCGGTACGTGTATCAATAAAAAACAGCCACGATTGTGCCCATGCGATAGGTCTACCCTGCGCATTTGGTGCTTCCGGGGATGCCCTGGTCCGACGGCAGAACCAACCGGGAAACGGCCCGTCCGCCAGCCCAAAAAGTGCTCCGAGCATGGCTAAGCATTGCCACCCTCGATTACCGCAGCTGCCGTTTATAGAGTTGCACGGTGTTTTCCAGGCCCAGGTAAATGGCATCGCACACCAAGGCGTGGCCAATGCTCACTTCGGCCAGTTCGGGCAGCTGCTGGTGCAGCCAAGCCAGGTTGTCGAGGTCGAGGTCGTGGCCGGCGTTCACGCCCAGGCCCAGCTGTCCAGCGCGGGCGGCCACGGCGCGGTAGGGAGCCACGGCGGCTTCGCGGTCGGCGAGGTACTGCACGGCGTAGGCTTCGGTGTAAAGCTCAATGCGGTCGGTGCCGGTGCTCACGGCGGCTTCCACCAGGGCCAGGTCGGGGTCGAGGAAGATGCTCACCCGGCAGCCAATGGATTTGAGGTCGGCCACCACTTCCCGCAAAAACTGCTGGTGGGTAACCACGTCCCAGCCCGCATTGGAGGTAATAGCGTCGGGCGCATCGGGCACCAGCGTCACCTGCTCGGGGCGCACCTCGCGGCACAGGGCCAGAAAATCGGGCGTGGGGTTGCCCTCCACGTTCAACTCGGTGGTCACGATGCCCTTCAAATCGCGCACATCCTGGTAGCGGATGTGGCGCTCATCGGGCCGCGGGTGCACCGTGATGCCCTCCGCCCCGAAGCGCTCAATGTCGCGGGCGGCTTGCAGAATGTCGGGGCGGTTGTGGCCCCGGGCGTTGCGCAGGGTTGCCAGTTTGTTGATATTAACGCTGAGTTTGGTCATGGTTAGTTAAGGGTAGGAGGGGATGGGAGGCGTTTGTCAGGCAGGAGAGTAAAGGGGGTGGGATGACAAACAGCACAAATGCCATAAGGTCCCTGGCTATGCCGACCTTCGGCTCTTTTCGCTCAGGATGACAGGCGGAGCCGTAGCTTCGGGGCGAAATTACGCCTTCCCCCATACCCTCCTACCCCTTACCCTTATACCCTACAAACTCCTCCCATGCTCAAAACCGACATCGACGCCGCCATCAAGCAAGCCATGCTCGCCAAAGACAAGGTGCGTCTCACCGCCCTGCGCAGCATCAAATCACAAATCATGTTGGCCGAAACCGCCGACGGTGCCCACGGTGCTGCCCTCACCCCCGAGGCCGAGCTCAAGCTTCTCAACAAAGCCGCCAAGCAGCGCCGCGACGCCGCCGCCATCTATAAGGAACAGTTCCGCTCTGACCTGGAAGAAACGGAGTTGGCCGAGCTGGCCATCATCGAAGAGTTCCTGCCCGCCCAGCTCTCCGAGGCCGACCTGGTCGAAAAGCTGGTGCACATCATCCAGCGCGTAGGCGCCACCGGCCCCTCCGACCTGGGCAAGGTGATGGGCGTAGCTGCCCGCGAGCTGTCTGGCCAAGCCGACGGCAAGCGTATTTCCGACGTGCTTAGCCACCTGCTGAACAATACCAATCTGTAGGTCAGTCAACGGTGAGCAGTTATCACGTCTCTCTATAACTGCTCACTGTTAACTGCGGACTGATAACAAGACCATGACTGCCCTCGACATCCTGCTTCTCCTTCCGCTGTGCATTGGGGCCGTGAAGGGCTACCGGCGCGGACTGGTACTGGAGGTGGTGTCGCTGCTGGCTTTTGTGCTGGCCGCAATAGGTGGGCTGAGCCTGCTCTCGGCCGCTGTGCCGCTGGTGCGGCAATATGTGGGCGATGCCTTTGGCATGCTGCCGCTGCTTTCCTTCGCGCTGGTGTTCGTGGGCATCATGTGGGGTGTGCACCTGCTCGGCGGGCTGCTCAAAACGGCCGTGCACCTCACGCCCCTTGGCGTGCTCGACAACCTGCTGGGTGGGGCCGCCGGCGTACTGAAATGGATTCTCGGCCTCAGCTTACTGCTGCACGGCACCGGCTTGGCGGGCCTGCACCTGCTTTCGCCCAAGCTGGTGGCCGGCTCGCAGGTGCTGCCCATCGTGCAGCAAGCCACCCCACTAGCCCTGCAAATCACCGGCTACGTGCTACCCTTCGCCCAGGATTTGCTGGTACGCATGCGTACAGCTTTTTTGAAAGGTTGAGTCCGTCTGTCATCCTGAGCACCGCAAAAGACCATATTACCAAAGAATGGTTGACAGTAATTCAGTCGGCGCAATCGTGGTAAGGTGCTTTGCGGTATTCAGGATGACAAACGGCCTCGATTTCTCATTCCTCTATCCATAAAATGCGTCTGCTGCTGCTCGACAACTTCGATTCCTTCACCTTCACACTGGCCGATTACCTCCGCCAACTGGGGGCTCAAGTTGTGGTGCGGCGCAACGACGTACCGCTGGCCGAGCTACAAGTGCCCGCTTTCGATGGCGTCGTGCTGTCGCCTGGCCCCGGCACCCCATCCCAGGCCGGGGTGATGCCGGCGCTTATTCAGGCCTTTTACCAAGATATGCCCATGCTGGGCGTGTGCCTGGGCCACCAAGCACTGGGCGAGTTCTTTGGAGCTACTGTGACGCGGGCCGCCCGGCCCATGCACGGCAAAGTATCCGAAATGCACTGCGATACTGCCGAGCTGCTGTTTGCCGGCCTCCCAGCCACGCAGCTCATCACGCGCTACCATTCCCTTATTGTGAGCGAGCCGCTACCACCCATGCTCCTACCGCTGGCTCACACCGCCGGCCCAGCCCCCGAACTCATGGCCCTGCGACACCGCACCTTGCCTCTCTACGGCGTGCAGTTCCACCCCGAAGCCCTGCTAACCCCGCATGGACTCGCTATTTTGGGCAATTGGCTCCGCTGTTGTATCATTGCCAAAACCGCGTAACGAGTTGTTGGTTGCTTGTTGCCGAAGGCTGTTGTCTGAGATAATTTCTCCGAAATCCAGCGTTATAAACCAAAAACAGAAGTAGAAACCACGCGCATGGAGACTAAGCAGGAGCAGGGGTACGAGTTTGTCGACGAAGGGCAGGGGCCAGTGCTGTTGCTGCTTCATGGCTTATTTGGCGCCCTCAGCAACTGGCAGGGCGTGGTAGATGAATTCGCCGCTCGCTATCGCGTCATCATTCCGTTGCTGCCCGTCTATGACATGCCCCTGACGCAAGCTGGCGTGCCCGGCCTCGTGGCCTACGTTGAAGGGTTTATTACTGCTATCGGTTTGCCACCCACGTTCACGGTCCTCGGCAACTCGCTTGGTGGCCATATTGCGCTGGTTTATGCCCTCAAAAATCCGAGCCGTGTCACGCGCATGGTACTCACTGGCAGCAGTGGCTTGTTTGAGGACAGCATGGGCGGCTCCTTTCCCAAGCGTGGTAACTACAGCTATGTGCAGGAACGGGTCGGCTACACGTTCTACGACCCTGCGGTGGCCACTAAGGAATTGATTGACGAAGTTTTTACCATCACCAACTCCAATGCCAAGTGCCTGCGCATCATTGCTATTGCGCGCTCGGCCCAGCGGCACAACCTTAGCAAGGAGCTGAGCAAAATAAAAGTGCCCGTGCTTCTTGTGTGGGGCCTGAATGACACCATCACCCCGCCGCCCGTAGCCCATGAGTTTGCCACGCTGCTGCCGCGTGCCGAACTGCGCTTCCTCGACCACTGCGGCCACGCCCCCATGATGGAGCGCCCCGCCGGATTTAACACCTACCTGCATCAGTTTTTGCGTACTACTGAAACGGCCGCTGCCATAGCTGCCTAAACGGCGGCCTTTTGCTGCCGGCTCGATTCTTGTCTACTACTTCATCACCTTGCCCGGTGATATTTTATCTTCATCTTTAATTCCTTTCCATCTAATTACCACGCTTACTATTTCATAACCCGTCATTAGCCAGAATATGCCTGCCCTGCTTGCCGAAGACTTACTCAACGAAATGATTCCGCCCTTGAAGGGCACCGATTCGGCGGGCAAAGCGGCGCGCTGGCTCGATGAGTTTCACGTGGCCCAGCTGCCCGTGCTTGACAACCGCCACTACCGCGGCCTCGTCACCGAATCTGACCTTGCCGATTCCGAAAACCCCGAAACGCTGCTCTCTGAACTGTCACTGAGTTATGGCGACGTGTACGTGCGCCCCGACCAGCATTTCTATCGCGTAATGGAGTTGGCCATTGAAAATAAAATCCAGCTTGTGCCTGTTGTAGACGAGCGGCAGGAATATGCCGGTGTGGTCACCATTGCCGATGCGCTGGCCGCATTTGGGCAGCAGCCGGCCGGTGGTCAGGGTGGCATCATCGTGTTGAGCATGGAAGAGCGAGACTACTCGCTCACCCAAATCAGCCGCTATGTAGAGGAGAATAACGCCAAAATCATCAGTGCGCTGGTAGCTCAGGACGAAGTAGACCCTTATCGCATCCGTCTCACCATCAAGCTCAATACTGATAACCTCGCCCGCATCACCGCCACGCTGGAGCGGTTTGGGTACGTAGTTACGGCCCAGTTCAGCGGCGTGGCCGTGGCCAATGAAGACGAGCAAGAGCGCTACGATGCTTTGCTGCGGTACCTGAGTGTCTAGAAAAATAGGGTGTTAGGAATTCTATTATTGGCGTTGCGGCTGCTGGTCGCTGGTTTGGCACAGGCTCCCACCGATACGTTGCGCCCGCTCCGGCCCGTAGTAGCCCCCACCGATACCCTGGTACGCATCGTGCCCTGTCCGGGCATAACCCACCTGCCAGTCGGGTCCATCCTGTTTGCCGGTAATGCGGTTACCAAAGAGCGAATTCTACGGGCCGAACTGGACTTTCACGAAGGCGACACCCTTACTCTAGCTGACCTGCCCGCCCGCCTCGAAGCCAATCGGCGCCGGCTGTTCAACCTGCAGCTGTTCCATGCCGTGGTGGCTCAGGCCAGCTGCGCCAATGGCAAACTGCTCATTGTATTTGGTGTGCAGGAGCGGTGGTATACATTCCCCGTCCCCATTCTCTCGCTGGCCGACCGCAACCTGCGCTCCTGGCTAAACCGCTCCGACCGCTGGCGCCGCGTCGATTATGGCGTCCACCTCACCCGCACCAATTTTCGGGGTCGCAATGAGCAAATGCTGGCCAACTTACAGCTCGGCTTCAATCGGAAGTACGAACTGTTCTATGAAGTGCCCGGGGTAGGGCGCTATCGTCGGCTGGGCTTCGGAGTCGGCGCATCCTTCTACCAAAGCCATGCGCTCGACTACATCACCCTTGCCGACCGGCTGGTGCCCTACCGGGCCGATGAAGGATTTCCTATTCAGCGCTTCTACGTAACGGGCGGGCTGCGTTTTCGGCATACCGTGCAGTTTCGCACAGCTCTTGATGTTTCCTATCACCGCGAGCAAATCAGCGACTCTGTCAATTACTACAACGCCGATTACTTCTTGGGCCGCACCCAGCGCGAATTTCTGGATTTCACCCTCACCAGCACCCGCAACCAGCGCAACACTTTTGCTTATCCCCTCACAGGAAAATTTTCGCAGGCAACCCTCACGCACCGCGTCTTCTTGGACAATACGACCCCTAGCCTCACCACCCTGCGCTTAAATTATGCCCGTTATCTTTCGCTAGGGCACCGGTTCTACTACAGCCTCGGCCTCAGTGCGCAGGGCCGCCTCTCGCGCCGCCTGTCTTATATCGACACCCGCGCCCTGGGCTACGACGACCTTGTGCGTGGCTACGACGAGTACGTTATCGACGGCCGTCATTATGGCTTGGTGCAGCAAGGCGTTTCTTACCAATTGTTTCAGCCCAAGGTCATTCAGCTCAATTCCATTGACAACCCCAAAGTCAATGCCATTCCGTTGGCGCTCTACCTCAATATCTTTGCCGATGCCGGCTACGTCATCGCACCCAATCCTTTGCCCCAAAACCGCCTTGCCAATCAATTCCTGCGAGCCGGCGGCCTCGGCTTGCACTTGGTCACCTTTTACGACCGGGTTTTTACCGCCGAATACACCCTGAATGGTTTAGGCCAAACCGGCTATTTTCTCAGAGCCGAATTCCCAATATAGCCGCGACAGGTACCATCCATGGTTATTTAATTGTTGCCCAGCCCTTCTGGTACATTATGTATCAGCTTTCTTTCTCCGCATGAAAATCGCCATCCTCGGCAAACCATTCGACGACGAAGCCGCCCCCGCCATCCAGGCCCTGCTCGACGACCTAGCCGCCCGCCGGGCTGAAGTCCGCATCGGCGAAGCCTTCCGCACCTTCCTCGATAACCGCCTGCGTCTGCCCGAAGGCACCACCGAATTCCGCCGGGGCGACTCCCTGCGCGGCGTACACTACGTCCTAAGCATTGGCGGCGACGGCACCCTGCTCGATACCGTCACGTACGTTGGCAGCCTGCAAATCCCCATTTTGGGCATCCACACGGGCCGGCTTGGTTTTCTCGCCACCGTCACCCCCGACCGCATTACCCAAGCAATCGATGCGCTTTTTAAAGGGCACTTTACCATCGAAGAACGCAGCCTCATTCGGGTTGATACTGACCCTGATGTGTTCGGTAGCCTCAACTTTGGTCTCAACGAGTTTAGCGTCCTCAAGCGCGACACCTCGTCCATGATTGTCGTACATACGTACATCGACGGCGAATACCTGAACTCCTACTGGGCCGATGGCCTCGTAGTAGCCACGCCCACCGGTTCCACTGGCT
This sequence comes from Hymenobacter negativus, assembly GCF_017571495.1. Lineage (GTDB taxonomy): Bacteria > Bacteroidota > Bacteroidia > Cytophagales > Hymenobacteraceae > Hymenobacter > Hymenobacter negativus. The sequence goes on from NZ_JAGETZ010000014.1 coordinate 12,798, forward strand.
ACTCGCTGAGCTGTGGCGGCCCGGTAATGTTGCCTCAAACAAACAATTTTATTATTGCTCCCGTATGCCCCCACAATTTGAACGTTCGCCCACTCGTGGTGTCCGACCAAAGCGTGATTTCTTTCGAGATTGAAGGGCGTAGCACCAGCTACATGCTGGCACTCGATTCCCGCTCGCTCCCCGTCGAAGCCTCCGTTCAAATTGCCGTTCGCCGCGAAAACTTTAATGCCCGTCTAGTAAAGCTCAACCACGTCAACTTCCTCAGTACCTTGCGTAGCAAACTGAATTGGGGTCTCGACCGTCGCAATCCAGCAGGTATTCAAGTATAGCAGCACTTTTTTTCGGGAAAAGAACTAGTAAAGTTTTTTTAGTTCCCAATATCGCCTACTTTTGTCTTCGTCTGAAAATGCGCGCGGTCTGCGCGGTTCTCACCTAGCCCTACGCCTCATCACTTTAGTTGCCTTATGAAGAATATTTTCACTTATTCCACGGCCTTTGTGCTCGGGCTTGCCTTAGTGGCTACTCCTGATGCAGAAGCCCAGCAATTCAGCAAGCGGAAGCAGTACAACTCGGTTGGCTTCAGCCTGAATGCTATGAACTATTTTGGGGACATCACCCCCGTAACTAGCTTTACCAGCCTTCGTTTGGGCGCTACGCGTGTTGGCGCTGGTGTATCTCTCACTCGTCGTTTCTACCCGCGTGTTTCTGGTCGTATCGCCTTGTCGTACGGTCGTATTTCGGGCGATGACTCCCAAGCGGCTGACAAAAACGGTGCTGACTCGCGCTTTCGCTATAACCGCAACATGAACTTCCGCAACGACATTCTGGAAGCTTCGGGCGTGGTAATTGTGGACCTGATTGAAAACCGCAACAACTACCTCAAGCGTCCCGATTTTGTGCCGTACGTTTTTGCCGGTATCGCAGGCTTCTATAGCAGCCCCCAGGGCCTTGATGCTTCCGGTAACTATGTCGACTTGCAGCCGTTGAAAACGGAAGGTCAGGCCACAGAATATAGCAAGACCCAGTTCTCCATTCCATTTGGTGGTGGTATCCGTTACCGTATCAATCGTAACTTCGATGCGAGCCTAGAAATTGGCTGGCGTAAAACATTCACCGACTACATCGACGACGTAGGTGGTCAGTATGCTGACCCCGCATCGTTGGCTACTGATGCTGCGAAGTATTTCGGTGGCGGCATTACCCGAAGCGTAGCTGACCCATCGCTTGGCTTCCCGGGCTTCACCAATAAAGGCGAAGCACGTGGCGACGTAGGCAATAAAACCGACTGGTACATCGTAACTGGTGTCACGTTGAACTATATCTTGACGCCTCGCATCAAGAACCCCAAGTTCCGCTAGCCAGTGGCCACTGGCTGAGCCTTTATTTTCTCCAGCCAGAAGTTAGCTTAAATGACGAATTCAATTCTTCAAAACGTACTCCTCGCTTGCATCTTGCAGGCGGGGAGTACGTTTTTTTGCGCCACTGCCACGGCTCAGAATACCAGTGAAATAGGTATTGGCCTCGGAGCTACCAATTACCGGGGCGAAGTATCACCAGAATTGCAACTGCAGAACAGTCGGCCTGCACTCACTGCCTTCTACCGCAAAGACGTATCGGTGCCCATCACCTTGCGAGGTGGGCTGATGGCAGGCTTCTTGCGGGCCGATGATGGCAATGTGAACGGCGTAAACGGTGGAGTGCCACCTCTGCAGGGTTACCGGCAAACCAATACCAAAGGTGGTGTGCTTGAAGCTTCGGTGGTAGTCGAGTACAACTTCATGGATTACCATTACCGTACGGATAAGGTCCATTTTACGCCCTACTTATTTGCGGGAATTGCAGGCTTCTATGCCAATACCACTACGGTAACCAACAATTCTGCCCTCACCAGTAGCTTCAAGCAGGACGGCTCAATGCTTGGCCTTGCCATACCCGCCGGTGCAGGGCTGAAGTATGCGCTGTCGCAGCACATCAACCTGGGTTTGGAGGTCGGCGTACGAAAGACATTTACTGACCAACTTGACCATTTAGGTGAGCAGGACCCCTTGCTCGTCAATCCACATGACCAGGACTGGTATTACTATAGTGGGGTCAGCTTGTCCTATACATTCTTTAAAATACGGTGCCCGGACTTGTATAAAAAGAATAAAAAACTGTTGAAGTAACAGTTGATTAATTCACTGTTGAGTAGGATGACGCAAGTGCTGGTAGGGTGGTAGTGGAGGACAAGAGGTGAATTATCCGGCTAAATGCAACCGTTTCCGTAACTTGCGTCCTCTTTTAGCGAAACCGCAAAGATGACCGGCAAGGCCGAAATTGATATCCAAAATATTCCAACCCATGTGGCCGTCATAATGGACGGCAATGGACGTTGGGCAAAGCAGCGAGGGGGCTTGCGCGTATTCGGGCACCAAAGTGCCATCACGGCTGTGCGCGAGACTGTGGAGGAAGCCGCCGAATTAGGTGTGCGCTACCTAACGCTCTATGCCTTCTCAACGGAAAACTGGAACCGGCCAGCCCTTGAGGTAATGGCCCTGATGCAGCTTTTGGTGCATACCATTCGCCAGGAAACGGCCACACTGCTCAAGAATAGCATCCGGCTGGAAGCTATTGGGGACATTACGACCCTGCCCGGCAATTGCCAGCGGGAGTTGGCCGAAGCAATGGAGCTAACTAAAGGTGGCACGCGCATGACCTTGGTTTTAGCGCTCAGCTATAGTGGCCGCTGGGACCTTACCCAAGCCGCTAAGCGCATGGCTACCGATGTAGCCAGTGGAAAGCTCCAGCCAGCCGATGTGACGGAGGCTACAGTAAGCCGATACTTAGTGACGGCTAATATGCCCGACCCAGAACTCTTAATCAGAACCAGTGGTGAGCAGCGAATCAGTAACTTTTTGCTGTGGCAGTTAGCTTATACTGAATTGTACATCACAGACTTGCTGTGGCCTGATTTTCGGAAGCAGCATTTTCAGGATGCTATCCGTGCGTACCAGCGCCGGGAACGGCGATTTGGTAAAACCAGTGAGCAAGTAGGTGTATCTTAAAACTTTGTAATGTTTATTGTGCGTAATTTATTTGTCAAATACTTGCTCGTTTTAGCAGTGCTAGGAAACTGGGGGGCTATGCCTGCTCGTGCTCAGCAAGCATCTGCTGGAGCCGAAGAGCCCAAGAAGTATGAGTTGGGTGGTATTACCGTGAGCGGTGCCCGCTACCTGGACCCCAATACGTTGATTAGCCTGACGGGTTTGCGGGTGGGAGATGCCATCAACGTACCAGGTGAAGAGATTGGAAAGTCTATTCGCAAGCTCTGGGCACAAGGCATTCTGGGCGATGTGAGCGTAACTATTGCGCGTATCGAAGGGAATAAGATTTTTCTGGACTACAACCTGAAGGAGCGTCCACGCTTATCAAAATTTACGTTCTCGGGGGTACGCAAGGGGCAAACAGAAGAGCTGACCAAGAAGATTACGCTGATTCGCGGAAAAGTTGTAACGGATGCCTTGATGAATAATACGCGGACGCAGGTGCGCAAGTTTTTCGTGAACAAAGGCTACCTCGATACGAAGGTGAACATTATTCAAGTGAATGACTCCGCCTTAGCTAATAGTGTAGCATTGCGTATTGATGTGGATAAAGGCGCAAAAGTTCGCATTCATGACATTGCCTTTGAAGGCAATAAGGCTTTTTCGGACCGTAAGCTGAAAGGTAAATTCAAGAAGACCAAAGAGCGGAAACCCTACAAATTCCTGACTGCCGGCAAATTCCAGCGTAGCGAGTATGAGGAGGATAAGAAGAAGCTTCTGGAGTTTTACAATGCCGAAGGTTATCGTGATGCTGCTATCGTCAGCGATACGCTGATGCGTGACGACCAAGGCCTCGCATTGCGCATAAAGGTGGATGAAGGCCCGAAGTACTACTTCCGCCACATCACTTGGAACGGTAACTACCTCTACGACGACAAAACACTGTCGAACATTCTGGGTATTCGGTCGGGTAGCCCTTATAGCAAGGAGACGTTGGACAAGCGCCTGAACTACAATCCTACAGGTCAAGACGTTTCGTCACTTTACCTGAATGATGGCTACCTGTTCTTTACCATCGACCCGGTAGAAACTAAGGTAGAAGGCGATTCCATCGACATTGAGATGCGTATCAGCGAAGGTGTGCAGGCACACATTAAGGACATCAACATCGCTGGCAATACGAAGACCAGCGACCACGTGCTACGGCGCACCTTGCGCACGCTGCCCGGTGACAAATTCAATCGCGAGCTACTTATCCGTTCGCAACGAGAGATTGCGACACTAGGCTATTTCGACCCGGAAAAGATTGGTATTAACCCGATTCCAAATCCGGTTGATGGTACCGTGGACATCAACTATACGGTGGTGGAAAAGCCCTCTGACCAAGTGACCCTTTCGGGTGGCTGGGGTGGCTATGCTGGATTTATCGGCACGGTCGGGTTGGTGTTCAACAACTTCTCATTGCGCAAAGCAGGGACCCTCCGTAACTGGACGCCGGTTCCAGCTGGTGACGGCCAGCGCCTGTCGCTCAACGTGCAGGCCAATGGCGTGCAGTACCAAGCCTATTCGTTGTCATTTACGGAGCCTTGGTTGGGCGGCCGTCGTCCAAACTCGTTCTCCTTTAGCCTGAACCACAGCGTGCAGCGCACCGGTACCAGCCTCGATGCTGCTTCTGACCAGTTCATTAAGGTAAACAGTGCGACGGTCGGCCTTGGCCGTCAGCTGCGGGTGCCAGATGACTACTTTACGCTAAGCAATTCGCTGTCATACAGCCAATACCAGACGCAGAATTATCCATTGCTGCCGGGCTTCACCACTGGCTTTGCCAACAACATCACCTTCAATACCACACTGGCCCGCAATAGCATCGATAACCCGACTTATACGCGTCGCGGCTCGTCGCTGAGCCTGAGCGTTAACCTGACGCCACCGTATTCGCTGCTCAACCCCAACCACCCCAACAATAACCAGTGGATTGAATTCCACAAATGGATGTTCGATGCTTCGTGGTTTACACCCATCGTAGGCAAGCTGGTACTGAACACGCGTGCTCACTTTGGCTACCTTGGTAACTACAACTCCAACCGCGAGTTGGGACCTTTTGAGCGCTTCAAAATGGGTGGCGCAGGCTTGGGCTACAATGGCGGCGGCAACTACTTGGTAGGTACCGACTACGTAGGTCTGCGCGGCTACGATGACCCCAACAGCTCATTTGCCATTCCAACGGCTCAGAGTGGTCAGAGCGGTGGCATTGCCTTCAACAAGTATGTGTTGGAAATGCGCTATCCGGTCAGCCTTAACCCCGCCGCTACGGTATATGTACTGGCTTTTGCTGAAGCAGGCAATGCTTACGATTCCTATACAAACTACAATCCTTACAAGCTGTACCGCTCGGCTGGAGTAGGGGCGCGCATCTTCATGTCGGCATTCGGCTTGTTGGGCTTCGACTACGGGCATGGGTTCGATTCGGTGGTACCGCCCATTGGCACGGCGGCTGGCACGAAGCAAGACCCAAACCACTTCCACTTTATTATTGGTCAGCAAATTCGCTAAGGCAGGCACTAGCAAACAGGATTTCACGTTTCCTCGGGTATGAAGAACTTCGGTGGCCTGTTGCTGGCCTTATTACTACTGATTGCGACGACGCTAGGTGCTAACGCCCAAAAATTTGGCTGGGTCGATTCTGAGTTTATTATGGCCAAGATGCCGGAATATGCTAAGGCTCAGCAGGAATTAAATACACTTTCTGATACTTGGCAGAAAGAGATTGAAGCACAGCAAAAGGACCTCGATAAGCTATACCACAACTACCAGGCTGAGGAAGTGGTGCTCACTGAGCCCATGAAGAAAAAGCGGCAGGACGAGATTCTGAAAAAAGAGCAGGAAATAAAGGCCTATCGCAATAAACAGTTCGGCTACGAAGGCCAGCTATTCAAAAAGCGTCAGGAACTGAACAAGCCGGTTCAGGACAAGGTATTTGAGGCCTGCGAAAAGGTGGCCAAGAAGAAGCAGTTGGCTGTGGTGTTTGACAAAGCTAGCGACTTGACCATGCTGTATACCAACCCAGCGCACGACTACACGGAATTTGTGTTGGAAGAACTTGGTTTGGGAGCAGAAGACCGCAACCAGCCTGGTCCAAAAGGTGCCGTGAAAACCGTAGCGCCCCCCAAAACCCCGGTTGACCCTAACTTCGAGTCGGATTCGGGAACGCCAGAGCCGGTTATTGGTACAAAAGCAGCCGCAAAACCTGCGGTGCGGTCGACCAAAAAGAAGTAATTACCTTTGTCCCAACATTTTTCTGACCCTCTTTTCTTTTTGATGAATCTCGTGAAAATTTTTCGTCTGACGCTCGCCGCCGCTCTGCTGACCGCCGGAACCCTGGTAGCCACTTCCGCGCAGGCCCAGGCTCCCCTGAAAATTGGTTACACCGATGTCCAGTACGTACTGGCTCAGATGCCCGAAAGCAAACAGATTGAGTCGGACCTGAAAGCTTACAACACCCAGCTGGAAGCTCAGCTGAAAAGCAAATACGCCGAATACCAGTCCAAAGGTGAGCAGTATCAGAAAGGCGAAGCCACGATGACTGACGTGGTGAAAGCCGACAAGCAGAAGGAGCTACAAAGCCTACAGCAGTCCATCCAGGAGTTCCAGCGCAGTGCCGAGCAGTCACTGCAGCAGAAGCAGCAGACGCTGCTTAAGCCCGCACTCGACAAGCTCCAGAAGAACATTGATGCCGTGGCCGATGAGAACGGCTTCACCTACGTTTTCAACTCGGATACCGGTGGCAGCCCGCTGCTGTTGCATGCTCCCGAGTCGGGCAATATCTCTGACCTCGTACTGAAGAAAATGGGCATTACCCCGGGTGCCGCTGCTCCCGTTAAGTCCGGTCCTGCTTCGCCTGTAAGCACGCCGGCTCCTGCCGCTGGCAAGACCAAAACCAAAACCAAGTAGTAAATACTTGTAATTGCCAGATACGAAAAAAGCCGGAGCAGCCGCTCCGGCTTTTTTCGTAAACTTTAGTGCAGAATATGATAGAAGACGAACTCACCAATGAGGACCTGAACGACGACCACGAGCCCGGTGACGAAGATGGTGGTGACGAGCTATATGAGCATCATCGCATTGTGGTGGACCGGGGGCAGGAGATGCTGCGCATCGACAAGTTTCTGCACGGCCGACTGCGCAATACCTCTCGCAATAAAGTGCAGGAGGCCATTCGGGCGCAGGCCGTAGAGGTAAACGGTACCGCCGTCAAACCCAATTACCGCGTCAAGCCCCAAGACACCATCACCGTCACACTGCCCGAGCCACCGCGTGAAACCGGCCGGGTGCTACCAGAGGCAATGGACCTAGATATTCGCTACGAGGACGCCGAATTGCTTATTGTCAATAAGCCCGCCGGCTTGGTAGTGCATCCCGCCTACGGGCACTGGCAGGGCACGCTGGTGAATGGCTTGGCGCACCACCTAGCTAACCTGCCCACCGGGCGCAACGGAGAAATTCGACCGGGCCTCGTGCATCGCATCGATAAGGACACATCGGGGCTACTTGTTATTGGCAAAACGGAGTTTGCCATGACGCATTTATCTAACCAGTTCTTTCATCATACCATCCAGCGGAGCTATTTAGCGCTGGTATGGGGAAAGCCGCCCGGACCAACGGGCACTATTCGGGGCCATATTGGCCGCAGTCTGCGCGACCGCAAGGTGCAAGCTGTCTACCCAGGCGGTGAGCAAGGAAAGCCCGCTGTCACGCATTATGAAGTGCTAGAAAGCTTTGGCCCGGTTACGTTGGTGCGGTGTGTGCTCGAAACGGGCAGAACTCACCAGATTCGGGCGCACATGCAGCACATAGGTCACCCTCTCTTTTCTGATGCAACTTATGGCGGCGACCGAATCCGAGTAGGGCAGAATACTGGTGCATACCGGGACTTCGTCGAAAACTCGTTTCAATTAATGCCCCGGCAAGCGCTTCATGCCCGTTCGCTAGGCTTCGTACACCCAACCTCCGGCGAGCAGCTGTTCTTTGAAGCAGAGCTGCCTAATGACTTTGAAATTGTGTTGGAAAAATGGCGCGACTGGACGGCCAAACAATAGAGCTGCTTTGAGTCGTAAATAGCTTCAGCAAGAGCATATCAAATGCAAAGAAGCCCCAACGTCAGAAACGTTGGGGCCTCTTCATATCTATCAATCAACTACTTTTTCTTAACTGTAGTCGTTTTGGTTGTGGTTTTGGAGGCAGGACGAGCTGGAGCTTGCAGGATTTTGATGTTGTCCTGAGCACCTTTATTGGTTGGGTCTACTGCCAGTACCTGCTCAAAGTAGCTAATGGCTGCTTTTTTATCACCAGCATTAGCGCTGTATACACCAAGTTGGCCATTGGCTTCAATCACACCTGCTTTGAATTTAGTGGGGTCAGCACCTTCAGCCTTTGACAACTCAATGTATTTGTCGTAATACGGCTTTGCTAGGCCTTTCTTACCATCAGGGTCAAGGCTGTTGTTTACTTGAGCACGAGCAAGGTAGCCAGGAGCATAAGTAGGCTTGGCCGTTAGAATGATGTTGTATACACTGTCAGCACGGGTGTACTGCTTGTCGCCGGTGAGGGCCGTAGCCAAACGGAATTGGTCGGTGAGGTCACCTTTGCAATTCTTCAGCTTATAGATGTACACGCCGGCGGCACTTTTGTAATCCTTCTTGTTGGCGTAGATGGTAGCCAAATCATTCTGGAAATCGCAAGCTTTGGTGGGGTCCTTGGCAATAATCTTACCGATGAGTGCCACTGCTTCGTCCGCTTTGCCCGTTTTGCTGAGGATTTTAGCCTGATATGCATAGTCCTCGTCGATGATTTTATCGGCTGGGGCTACTTTCATGTATGTATCCATGGCCGTAGCTGCAGCGGCGTAATCACCGGTTTCATAAAGCAGGTAAGGCTTCAGGCGGTTCATCGTTAGATTTTTGGAGTCCGTCGTCAAAACCTTATCCACTTCCACCAATGCTTCCGGATACTTCTTCGTGAGGTACAGGAAAGAAGCATACTGCGCATCTGTGGCCGGCGAACGCTCGGCCAGTTCGCTGTACTTCTTGAAAGTGCTCAGCGCCAAGTCGTATTGACCAGCGTAGTAGTACATGTCGGCCAATTCGCGATAAGCGGGGGCGTAGCTCGGGTCTAGCTCGGTGGCTTTGCTTAGGTTAGTACGTGCTTCGTTAAAGTTACGGGCTCGTACGTTCAGCACACCTTTCTTGTAATAAGCTTGGGCGTAGCTGGGGTTAGCGGTAGTAGCACGGTCGAAGCTGTTCATCGCTTCGCCGCCGCCTTGGTCAGAGTGCAGGTATACCTCACCACGTGCTACCAGTAGCGCAGGCTCGTCTTTCTTATTTACAGCCTGTGCGGCATCAACATACTTCAGACCTTTGCTGGTGTCTTTGACGTCTGACTCGCCATAGGCTTGCGCAATCATCGTCAGCACCTTTGCATCCTTGTTTTTGGTTGCTTTGGCAGCAGCTTCAAATTGGCTGTCGGCGGCACTAAAATCTCCTTTCGCTAGCGCAGCACGGCCAGCTGCTACCTGACCAAACGGAGTGGTCCCGGCAGCTTTGTTAAAATAGAATGACGCCGAATCCGGCATGTCACGCATTTGATACAGGCGACCCAGCTCGAAGGCCGTTTCCGGCGTAGCACCCGGGCGCAGAATGGCGCGGGCTTCGTTGTAGCGGCCTAGCTCGATGGCACGCTGAGCGTTTTGCACGTTTTGGGCGGTGGCTGCCGTAGTGCCGGCCGCAATCAGGACAGCGGCGAGCAGCGGCTGTTTCCAGGGCTTGAAACTCATAAGATGGGAAAAAGGATGAAAAAGCAATGAAAAGAAAGTACGCGCAGAAGGCGGTTACAGTTTAGGCGTAACCATAATGCGGGCTTGCATCTGCGCAGGCATCAAGCCCGATTTCTGAAAGATTAACTGGCCATTCTTGCCAGCTACAAAGGATGCAAACCCCGTGCCCAACCCCGCCCGCGCTTCCCGGCTAATGACGTAAAGGTTGCGCCGAAGCGGGTAATTCTGCAAATCCCGGTGTTCTGCCAGCTGTTCAGGAGTCTTCTCAGCCAAGTAAACTTGGTATGGCTGAATGAAATCATTGGGCTTGGGATTGGGGCGTGATGTAATACTGGCTACCCGCACTTTGTTCGCAAATTTCATTGCCGTGGGGTCGTCACGGTCCGAAATCCAATTCACTCCCACCACGCCAATGGCATTGGGGTGTGTTGCCACATAGTCGAGCAGTGCGGGGTTGGAAGCTGCGGCAAACACCCGTGTAGTCAGGGCTGCGCCGCGCGTCACAGAGTCTTTTACGAAGCGCGTCGTGCTGCTCCGGTTTGCATCAAAAACCACGTTGATGGCGGCCAAGCCTTTTTTACCGCTTACCTGACTCCAAGTACTGGTTTTGCCAGTGAAAATATCCGATAGCTGTGCAATGGTCAGCAGCGAATCGGGATTGCTGCGATGAAGAACAATGGCTAATCCATCGATGCCGATACGCGTAGAGCGCGGGGTTATGGTTTGTTTGGCAAACTCGGCTATTTCCTCGGCGTTCAGGTCCCGCGATACAACTGCCAGCTTCACCTTGTCATTGATAAGGTCGAGCATCACCTTTTCCTCCGGCTGGAAGCTCATTTTCACGTGAGCATTGGGGTAGAGCTTTGCAAACGTGTCAAGCTGTGCCTGGATAATTGGCTCAAAGGTTTCATCTACGCTCACAGCTACATTACCGCTCGTAGGCGTATCCTGAGCTCCCGGCGAGCCGGGGCCATTGCAAGATGCCACAGCTATAGCTACAGATACTGCGGTTGCTAGTCCAGCCGCAAGAAAACGTGCGCGATTATTCATTGTCAGAAAAAGGTTTTTTGCGGAAATGGGTTTGGTAGCCCCGACCGAAGCGAAGCAAACCGTAGAGAATAAACATAGTGCCCAGTACCCGACGCGCAATGGGGCCTAGTTGAATGATGCTGCCACTCGAGGCTGTATTAGCCGTCCACCACAGCCAGACTCCAAGGCCCAGATAAACCAATGCCATCAGCAGCACAAAGTAACGTACCAGTCGCTGGGGAGACTTACCGAGCCGTTCCTCGGTAGTAGGTAGGTTAAGCATAATAAGTGAAATGCAGGAATGGAGATGTACTAAACCGCAAAAAGGTCTGCAAAGGTTCGGAAGAATAATTCACCATTACTAAGCTCATCTCCAAAAAAGTTAGGAATTGCTATACCACAGTGAATAGACTAATACTTAATGCATCGAGGTATTCTACATTATATTCTGCTACGGCTCGTATTTTGAAGAAGCAGGACTTAACGCACTACTATCAGAAATAGTATGGGTTCGTGTAAAACATGCGCATATCTTCATACTGTAAGTCCGCCTTCCTTGTAACTGAAAAACCCGAACCAAGCATATAGCCTGATTCGGGTTTTCTATTAGAAACGGTAGCAGAAGCTTACTGAATCTTGAAGGTAATTGGTACAGTAAACGAAACGCTTACTGCTCGGCCGTTCTGCTTGCCAGGGATGAATTTAGGCAGAGTTTTTACCGCCCGAATCGTCTCCTCGTCCAAGCCGGAACCCAGACCTTTCACCACCTTCACATCCGAAACATCGCCTTGCGGGTTTACGGTGAAGCTAACGAAGATGCGGCCTTCAACTTGGTTACGCAGTGCTAGCGGGGGGTATTTCACCGCCTTCTGGATGGCGTTTACGATAGCAGCGTTGCCACCACCACCGGGCAGCTGAGGCATTTGTTCTACATAGGTATAAACCTTGTTTTCAACAACCTCTTCTACCACTTTGTCGCCTTCGCCGGAGAGCTCAGTCAAATCAGGAGCATCGGTGTTACCTTTTACGGTTACCGTAGCTACGGTTTTGTCCTTGAGCTCTTCTTGGTCCGGAACCTCCTCCTTCTTTACTTCCTCATCTTTTTTCACCACTGGAGGGGTGAATTTGATGGTAGTCAGTTTGGGGGGCGGGGGCGGAGGAGCCTCGGGCGGTGGAGGAGGGGGTGGCGGCTTGGTTTCGTCAAGCGGCGGTGCGTCCATGAGCACGTTTTCCTGAAGCATTTTCTTCTCCTCTTTCGGCATCTTGTCTTTCAGATACTGAGCGATGAGTGGGAAAGCGATAAGCAGGATGAACAGGGAAGTGGCAATAACCAACGCCCGTGTTACGTGTCGCTGGTATAAGCGCCGCAGGACATAAGCCCCGTAGGCCTTATTACGACCCTCAAAAACGATGTCGTTTAAGCTGGCCTTCGCGATTTGCGCGTTATCCATCATAGGGCTGAATCTTTAATAAGGGTCAGGTCGTCTTGAGGTACCTTCACCAAGGCGTACTTCTTCTGGTTGGTGATGTTCATCTCGTCCAGAATGTCAACCATGTTCTTATACTTAGCGTCTTCCGTTGCCTTGATAAGAATAATGGGCTCAGGGCGCTGGCGCTGACGGTCCAACAGGACCTGACGAATACCAGTAGCTGAGAAGTTGGTTACTTTCAGTTCGGGCTTGGCTACCGTTTTATCGAGCGGCGTGTTCAGCCCGAAATAGTAGTAAGCCTTGTTGTCTTTACCAAGGATGATGGTCATGGCCTGTGAGGCCTTGATTTTAGTGTCTTCCACATCATCGGTCTTCTTCACCGGCATCGTGAGTTGCATCACGTTGGGCTTGGCGAAGGTGGTGGTCAGCATGAAAAAGGTAAGCAGGAGGAAGGCCAAGTCCACCATTGGGGTCATGTCGATTTTGGTCGACATTTTCTTGGCCCGCTTCTTCCCACCTTTTCCACCGGAGTCGGCTTTGCCTTGTATTTCTGCCATGGGATTTACTTAAGTGAAAAGACTGAAAAAGCTGTCGAAGTTACCCGATTAACGGGAGGCAACTGGTGCGTTTTCCATGTCCGTGATGAGATTGAAGCGGTTGATGTCCTTCTCTTGCAGTAGCTTAATTACCTGCTGCACCGTAGGTACGTCGGCGTCGCCGTCGCCCTTGATGGCAATATAAGTCGGCTTCTTGAAGATGGCCTGGTTGGCACGACGCGACTCAAGTACCCAATCAATCAATTGATTGTTAAGTGAGTCAATCGGCACACCGGGCTGCTTGGCGTTCACTTGCTTGCGGTCCTCTTTGCTCATATTGAGGTAAGAGCCAAGCTGACTGACTGGCAAGCCGAAGTTAGGCAGGTCGCCAAACTCCTTCGCCTGCTGGGCAGTGAAGTTCACGCCATACTTAGCGCCTACTTTCTGCAAAGCCTGTATCTTGGTTTGCTTCGCATCGACGCCAAAAAAGACGCGCTTATTCTTGTCGACGGTCAGCGTAATAACGTTGTTCTCGGGCAGTTTTAGCTCCGAAATAGATGATGGCGTGTCTACCACCACGGACTCCTCAGGAGCAAATTTGGTGGTGAGCATGAAAAACGTCACCAGCAAGAAGGCCAGGTCGACCATCGGCGTCATATCGAGTGACGGCGATGTACGGTGCGGTTTTACTTTAGGCATTGCGAGGTGGGGGTTAAAAGGGGGCGATTCGCTCAAGAGAACGAACCGCCCCGCGTTTTAGTGCATCAGCAGTAGGCTAACTAAACGGAATTAAACCGTTTGAGCGTTCTGCGTATTGCCGTGCTGAGCGGCAAAAGTTTGGATGATGCTGAAGCCGGCCTCGTCGATACTGTAGGTCAGCTCGTCAATTTTGCTCGTGAAATAGTTGTAAGCCACAATAGCCAAGGCCGAAGTACCGATACCCAGAGCCGTGTTAATCAGAGCTTCCGAGATACCGTTGGCGAGGGCTACTGCATCGGGAGTACCAGCCTGTGCCAGAGCGGCGAAGGCGCGAATCATGCCGAATACCGTGCCGAGAAGACCTACCAGCGTAGCGATAGAAGCCAGTGTGGAGATGATAACCAAGTTCTTTTCCAGCATAGGCAACTCAAGAGCAGTGCTTTCTTCAATTTCCTTCTGGATAGCGAGGATTTTCTGGTCGGTAGCCATGGTACGGTCACGACCCATTTCGTTGTATTTCAGCAAGCCAGCTTTCACAACATTAGCTACCGAGCCTTTCTGCTGGTCGCAGGCGGCGAGGGCACCGTTAATGTCGTTGGTGTTCAGTTTCTGACGTACAGTGCGTACGAAGGCTTCAATGCTTTTCGACCCTTTTGCTTTGCTGATAGTCAGCATGCGCTCAATCGAGAAAGTGATTACGCAAAGTAACATCGTCATCAGGATTGGCACGATGAAACCACCTTTGAATACCACGCCGAGGTAATCGCCGGGGTTAGGGTTGTTTTCGTTGTTACCACCTTGGAAGTGGCTGCCATCACCCAACACGAATTTATAAACGAGTACGCTGACGATAAAGGCAAGAATGATAACGATGACGGAGAACAGCGAGGCACCACCGCTGCTTTGGGCTTCGGCTTTGGCGGCCGTTGCGGCAGGCCGTGGGCTCATATTCGTGGCATTTTTCTGTTCCATTGTTCCGGAGTTTTTGGAGGTTATTAAGTGTTGTAGTTGAATTGAGTGGGTAAAGAAAAAGCAAAAAAAGTTAGTCAGGAGCGCAATGCGCAACAAAAGAGCAATTGATAATCCCGCAACGCGAAAGCTAAATTGGTACTTATTGTAGCTAATTCTGCACAGTGAATCTCCTTAGCTTGGCAAACCTAACCAAAAAGTGTGGCCTCACCAAAGAAAAGTTGACTACCGTTAGTGTCAGCCAGCGAAGTGAATGCAGAATGAAGCCAACGCTAATTGGTCTGTTTGGGTTGGGGTGAGTGCTTTTTGGCTTCTTCCCAGTACACATCCATTTGTGCCAGCGTGAGGTCGGCAAGGTGTTGGCCGTTGGTAGCAGCGGCCGTTTCGAGATACTGAAACCGGCTGATAAACTTGCGGTTGGTCCGTTCTAATGCTTCTTCTGGATTGATGCCTGCAAAGCGGGCAAAATTGACGAGTGAAAAAAGCAAATCGCCAAACTCATCGGCGGCTTTCTCGGCATTCATTCGTTCGGGATGGCCATGGCTGTACTCGTCCCCGAACTCTGTTAATTCTTCTTGAACTTTCTCCCACACCTGCTCTGGTTGTTCCCAGTCGAAACCCGCACCCCGGGCCTTCTCCTGAATGCGCATGGCCTTCACCAAGGCTGGCAAGGAATTAGGAACGCCACCTAACACACCGTTGGTGTTGCCTTTTTCCTTGAGTTTGAGCTGCTCCCAGTTGCGCTTAACCGCTTCCTCGTCATCAGCTTGCACGTCACCGTAGATATGCGGGTGGCGGTAGATAAGTTTTTCGCATTGGGCATTGAGCACATCAGCAATGTCGAACACACCTTTCTCGGCGGCAATGCGGGCATAGAAAAGGAGGTGCAGCATAACGTCACCCAGCTCTTTCTTCAAATCAGGGAGGTCGTCGCGCAAAATAGCGTCGCTGATTTCGTAGGTTTCCTCGATTGTAAGGTGCCGTAGGGTTTGCAGGGTCTGTTTTTTATCCCAGGGGCATTCGGTGCGTAGGCGGTCGAGGACGTCGAGCAAGCGGCCAAAAGCTTCGAGCTGGGCCGGGCGTCGGGTAGTGATAAGCAGAGCTGTAGAATCGGGTGCAGGTTTTTCCATTGTTTCAAAGATAAACTCCTGCACCATCAAACGCCGACGAATGCCTAATTTTACGCGTTCAAAAAAATTACTCCGTGACTTTAATAAAATCTATTTCCGGCATTCGCGGTACCATCGGTGGGCCGGTTGGGCAGGGCCTGACTCCTCTTGATGTAGTGAAGTACGCCGCTGCATATGGCACTTGGGTGAAAACCCAGCCCACAGAGAGCAAGCTGATTGTGATTGGACGCGATGCGCGCATCTCGGGTGAAATGGTGAGCCGCCTAGTGGCTGCTACACTGCAAGGCCTAGGCCTCGATGTGTGCGACCTGGGGTTGAGCACCACGCCTACCGTAGAAATGGCCGTACCTGCCAAGAAGGCGGCTGGCGGCATTATCCTCACCGCATCGCACAATCCCAAGCAGTGGAACGCGCTAAAGCTGCTCAATGCTGCCGGAGAATTCATCTCGGAAACGGAAGGGCAGCAGGTGCTAGCTTCAGCCGAAAGCGAGGATTTTGAGTTTGCGGCTGTGACCAAGCTAGGACAGTACACCACCGACAATACCTTCCTCAAAAAACACATCAAAGCAATTCTGGCGCTGCCACTGGTTGATGTGGAGTCTATTAAAGCCCGTAATTTCCGTGTAGTGGTGGATGCTGTGAACTCATCGGGCGGCTTTGCGGTGCCGCAGCTTCTGGAAGCGCTGGGCGTGACGACCATCGAAAAGCTGCACTGCGAGCCCACCGGCGACTTCGCCCACAACCCAGAGCCCCTGCCTGAGCATCTGCGCGACATTGCCAAAGTGTTGGAGAAAGGCGGCTTCGACCTCGGCATCGTGGTGGACCCGGATGTGGACCGCTTGGCGCTGGTGAGCGAAAACGGTCAGATGTTCGGCGAAGAATACACCCTGGTGGCCGTGGCCGACTACGTGCTGAAAGCGCTGGGCGGCGGCAATACTGTGAGCAACCTGAGTAGCACCCGCGCCCTGCGTGACGTGACTGAAAAGGCCGGTGGCAACTATGCCGCCGCTGCCGTAGGCGAGGTGAATGTGGTGACCAAAATGAAGGAAACCAACGCCGTGATTGGCGGTGAGGGCAACGGAGGTATTATCTATCCCGAACTACACTACGGCCGCGATGCCTTGGTGGGCATTGCGCTGTTTCTGACGCATTTGGCTAAGTCTGGACTGACCATGAGCCGGATGCGCAGCTCCTATCCGGGCTACTTTATCTCAAAAAATAAGATTGAGCTGACGCCGGACATTGATACCGATGACGTGCTGGCCAAGATGGAAAAGCGTTACGCCAAGCAGCCCGTGAATACGATTGACGGCGTGAAAATCGAGTTCGATAAGGAATGGGTGCATTTGCGCAAGTCGAATACTGAGCCGATTATCCGGATTTATGCCGAATCTGATTCAAATGCCACTGCTGACTATCTGGCACAGAAGATAATCGGTGACATTAAGGAAATTATTGCGGTGAAAGCTTAAATGAATTTCGGACGCAACTGTCAGACCAAGGGCGGTTAGCTTTTGATTCGGGCTAAAAGTCCGAAGTTTGTACTGTGATAACTCCGAAGAAGCCGGGTGCACCCACGCCCGGCTTCTGGTTTTTAACCCAATCTGCAATGAGTTCAGCTTCCCCCTCCGCCCCCAAATTCGCTTATTTTGATAATGCTGCCACTACGCCCCTCGACCCTGAGGTGCTGGAAACCATGCTGCCCTTCCTGAGCCAGCACTACGGTAACCCGAGCAGTCTGCACGGGCCGGGCCGGCAGGTTCGGGCTGCTATCGAAAACGCCCGCAAAACGGTTGCCCACTTGCTCAATGCCGCGCCGGCCGAAATCACCTTCACCAGCGGCGGTACGGAGGCAGACAATTACGCCGCGTTCGGTAGTATTCGTACGCTGGGGCTGAAGCACGCCATTACCTCGCCGCTGGAGCACCACGCGGTATTGCATCCCTTGCAGGCTATGGCGAAGAACGGGGAAATTGAACTGCACTACATCCGGCACGACGAAGCTGGTAAGCTTGATTTGGGGCACCTGGAGGAATTGCTGGCGGGGCAGTCACGCACATTTGTAAGCCTGATGCACGCCAATAATGAAATTGGCAACCTGAACGACATTGAGGCCATCGGTGAGATTTGTGCTCGTCATGATGCTGTTTTCCACACCGATACGGTGCAGACGATGGGGCACTATCGCCACAATGTGCAGCAACTGAAAAATCATTTTTTGGTAGGGTCAGCGCACAAATTTCACGGGCCGAAAGGCATTGGATTCCTCTATACCCGCAGCGGCTTGCAGGTGAGCCCGCTCATACATGGCGGTTCACAGGAGCGCAACGTACGGTCGGGTACCGAGAATGTATATGGCATCGTTGGCTTGGCTAAAGCGCTGGAAATTGCCGTGCGCGACTTGGCCACGCATCAAGCGCATGTGCAGGGCTTGAAAACCCGCTTCATTGAAAAGCTGCGCGCCGAGATTGAGGATGTGCAGTTCAACGGCCTCTCCGAGTACGCCGACCAAAGTCTGTACACCGTGCTGAGCGTGAGTCTACCACCGTCAGCTATCAGCGAGATGCTGCTTTTTAACTTGGATATTAGTAAAGTAGCAGCTTCGGGTGGCTCGGCCTGTACTAGCGGGGCGCAGGCGGGATCACACGTACTCGATGCCTTGGGCTGCGACCCTGACAGAGCTACCGTACGCTTCTCGATGAGCAAAATGAACACTGAAGCGGAAGTGGACTATGCCGTAGCGGCATTGGCCAAACTGTACCGCCCGGTGGCGGTTTAATAAGCCAGGCCAGTTCTAAAAGCACAAGCGGCTCGTTGGATCGAATTCAGCGGGCCGCTTGCACTTTTAGAACTGGCCTGTGGCGCCGCCTCCACCCGACTGTCCGCCCCCAAATTCGAACCCGCCGCCTGCTGGGGCACTGGGCGCGTGGGCCGTTTGGGCCTGAATCAGGTTTTCCAGGTTGAAATGCCGTGGCTCATCATCGGGCAGTGAAGTGAGGCCGTAGCGGGCGGGCCGCAAGGAGCGCAGCAAGCTGCCGGCCAATATCGTGAGCAGGGTGCCGGCTGCTACCGCGGCTATTTCCGGTGGCAGCACCGAATGATAATAGCGCAGCGTGAACAGAGAAAAAGCCAGTGCCAGCATGCCTAGTAGTAGCATAGAGCGGTCGGCACGGCGCAGGCCTAGGGTGATGTAGAGCAGGGGTACACCCGCCGTGAGGGCATAGAACAAGGGGGCGAACGGGATTTGCTCCGACTTGAATTGATGGTGCAACTCCGCGTTGGTTTCGCGCACCACGAGGTAGTTGCCACTGAGGTACAGCACTGCCAGCGCAAGCACTTTCAGCATAAGGAGGCAGCGAGCGTAGTAGTCGGCTAAGTAGGTGCCCGCCAAGCGTCGGGTCAGCTGACGGTAGCCCAGCAGCGCGCTTGTCGCCGCTCCCATCATCAGGAAGGGCAGCAAGGCCTGGCCCAGTGGGCTATTCAAGCCAAAGAGAGCTACTATAAGCAGAAACGCGACGAACGCCGCCGCCGTGACTATGCCGTCGGCATAGCGCAGCACAGCCGCAACCAGCAGGGCCAATATTAGTAGGAGCACCAAAAAACTGCCGCCCAAATCGAGATGATAAGACCCATTGAAAGGCCACAGGTGGTCCGAAAAGATGTAGTATAGCAAGCTTACTGCCGACGCCAGCCCAGAATACAGTAGCGCATTATCGACCCCCGCGTGGTAGAAGCGCCGCTCTTTAATCATAAGTTCCAGCATGGCGAAGCAGGCCCCGCAGAAGAACAGGCCAGCGGCAATGGGCGAATGGCCGTCGGTAAGCAACAATGAAAAGCCGCCCATCATTCCCAGCGCAATCCAGGTAAAGATGAACAGGCCCACGCGTAGCGGCCAGACAGGCCGGTAGTAAGCAAGCGGATAGGCCACTTCGATAGCAGCTAGCTGAGCGGGGCTGACCAGCTGCTGACGCTGCCAGCGCGCCGCCCGGGCTCGCAGGGCCGTCGTAAATGGCCAGTCCAGGGGGTAGGCTTGCAGCTTCATGCTTTCGGGAAAGAGGCGGGTGGCTTGACTGGGCCATGCATGATTTTCTTCAGATTGACGAAGAACAACACGACTAGGAGGGCCGATAGGGGAAAGAGGAAGAATGAAAGCCCTAGTATCAGGCCATTGGGCAGCGTGCTGACCAGTTGCACGAGCAAGTAGCAGGCGGCAAAGTAGGCGTAGCCTGCTGCCAGCACTAAAAACCAGTAGGACTGCAGCCGGCGGGCATACCAGAACAGCCCCGCACACAATGTCAGCATTATGACCACATAGCTGAGCCCCAGCGCGGGCTCATCGTGAAAGGTGGCTTTCAGCAGCGAGGTGGCCAGGGCGGCCAGCGCCAGATTGCTGCCCAGCAGCAGGTAGGTAAAGGCAAAATGCGCCTTGCGGCCGCTGTGCTCCGAGTAAAAGCCAGCGGCCATCAGCAGGACACCCAGGCCAGTGGCGGCTGCGCGAATGTGGTCGTTCCAGAACTCGTTTTCGGTGAGTACGGCCAGTGGAGCCACCGTGAGGCCCACCCACGAAGCCAGTGCCGTGAGGCCCATAGCCAGCACGCCGCGATGGTCGAACCAGTAAGCTAACGGCAGGAAAACCAGCGCGGGCATTGCGGTTGCCAGCCCGTAGCGGCTGCCAAAAAGGCCGTATTGGTACTGCACATAGCCTTCCAGCACCACAAAAAGCAAGCAGCCGAGCAGCAGTAGATAGTCGGCCCCGACCGAGGTTTTTGGAGCCATGCCCCAGGTAAATGGGGCCCGGTACCGCGCTGCGTAGCCGAAGCAGGCAACCATGAGCGCGGCAATCACGGCGATGATAACGCCATGCCCGATGCTGTCGATATTCTGATAAATCAGCGCACCTAAGCCACCGGCCAGCAGCGTGATGCCGAGGTAAAGCAGGGCACGCAACTCGTAATGCAGCGAAAATGGTCGGGCCTGGTCGGCTTCCGCGATGGCAGCAGCTTGAGTAAGTGGTAGCAGGTTGCGGGCCTGTAATTCGGTCAGGTAGGGGTCGAGGGGGGGGGGCAATGGCATGGATGTGGAAAGGAACGCTTCAGCTTACCTGGGGGTGCAAGTACGGCATTCGTAGCTGGTAAAGCTGGCGGCCGGCGCAACTCGGGTTCTAAAATTCCTGCATCCTGACCCGCTGGCCGACGATATCAGCGCGGAATGACTAATTTTCGCCGGCCTTCGTAAACACCGGGCAACAACTTATTTCTGCATGGCTGACATTAATATTCAACGCAAAAAATCGGCTCCTAGCCCCTGGATTCTGGTGCTGCTGGCGGCAGTGGTGCTGGGCCTGGCGGCTTATTTTTTTCTTCGACCCGAGCCTGCTGATGAGCCCGCGCCGCCAGTGCCCGGTGCTGCTACCGACACCAAAACCACTGCAGGAGCCACCGCTGACACCGCCGAGCAAGCGCGGCGGCGTGCGGCCGTAGCGGCCATTCCGCCGGGCGATACCAGCCAGATTGCTGATGCCACCAATGCTGAAACGGCTGAATCACTTGCCGCTCAGGCCGCTACCGACCCGGCTGCACCCAATTACGCCCTCAACGGCTTGCAAAAGCTATCTGAAGTACTCGTTGCACTCACCGACCGCGACGACCTGCGTGACCCCACTACCACTGAGCAACGCGATAACCTGACCAGCGCCACTGCCCGGCTGGGCGAACCCGGTGCCAGCCTCCGCCCCGGTTTCGTAGCGGCCGCCGGTCTTATCCGGATAATGCAGCAAAAAGCTTATCCCGAGTTGGAAGATGCCACTAACGACTTGGTACGCCTTGCTGGCCAGCTATCCGGCCGTAGTGCTACGGCTGCCGACCAGCAGCAGAACAAGCAATTTTTAACCCAGGCTGCTGCTACTGTGAAAGTGCTGGGCGAGCCGAAACAGTAAATTTTAGTTGCCGGTTGGTGAGTGTTACCGAACCTGCTAGACAAACGACATCGAACAGCTAACCACTAATCTGTATGGAAACTATTGTTTTGCGCCGTTTGCGCGACCTCACCGATTTTGAAGTAGCCGACGACAACCCCGATGTGCGGGGCTGGACCGTGCGCGGCAACGATGGACAGGCCTTGGGCACAGTACACGAGTTGATAGTGGAGCCCGAAGCCATGAAAGTGCGCTACCTCGATGTGGAGCTTGACCCGCGCTTTCACATCAACGAATACGAAAACCACATCCTGCTGCCTATCGGCGTGGCCGCCATCGATACCGATGACGACAATGTGTTCGTGCCCGCTCTCAATGCTGAGTCGGTATTGAATTACCCGCCTTACATGGAGATTCAAATCACCCGCGAGTATGAAGAAGCCATGCTGCGCGCCCTTGGCCAGGAGCCTAGCACTGCCAACCGACGCTTCTACGAGCAGGATTCTTTCGACGCGGATAGCTTCTACAGCCGCCGTCGGGCTTCGTAGCGGGCGCAATGCTGGTTAAAACGAGTTCTGGTAAACACAGCGAAGCATCTCTACCACATGGTAGAGATGCTTCGCTGTGTTTACCAGGATATACTGTAAATGCTCCAATCAGTCCGAAGGGCCTGCTGTGCTAGTTCTGCCGAATCATCCCGGCCACGGCATCTACCCATTGCGGCTCCGAGTTTAGGGAAGGCACCAGCTGCCAGTGCTTGCCACCAGCTTCTTCAAATAGCTCCTTGAATTCTTCGCCCACTTCAATGGTGGTTTCCAGACAGTCGGCTACGAAAGCAGGGGAGAAGGCGAGTACGTTGTTGATGCCTTTAGCCGGGAATTCTTTGATGACTTCGTCGGTGTAGGGCTGGAGCCAGGGGTCGCGTAGGCGGCTTTGCAGGCGACTCTGGAAGGTGACGGTGTACTGGTCGTCGCGCAGGCCCAGCTCTTTGGCCAACAGGCGTGAGGTGGCAAAGCACTGCGCCCGGTAGCAGTAGCGGTTGTTTTTATTGTAGCTGGCGCAGCAGGTGCCCAACTTGCAATAGCCCTTAAAGCTGCCTTTCAACACGTGCCGTTCCGGGATGCCGTGGTAGCTGAATACAATGTGGTCGTAGTCATGCTTTGCCATTTCGGCCTTGCCCCGCGCCGCAAAGCTGCTGATGAACCCCGGGTCGTCGGCGAACGTGCTGATGAAGCTGATGCTTGGCACCACCCACCAGTCTTTCACAATGTCCATCACCTTTTCCTGTACCGAACCGGTGCTGGCTGCCGCGTACTGCGGAAATAGTGGCAGCACGATAATACGGTCGACCGCCGCGTCACGCAACTCCTCCAGTGCCTTCTCGATGCTGGGTTTTTGGTAGCGCATGCCAAAAGCTACCACGTAGTCTTTGCCCAACACCTCTTTCAGCTTGGCCTGCAAGTCGAGGCCGTGGTAGAGCAGGGGGGAGCCCCTCTCGGCGTCCCAAAGCTGCTGGTAGATTTTGGCCGATTTTGGGGCGCGCAACGGTACCACAAGTCCCTGAAACAGCGGGTAGCGCACGGCAGCCGGCATGTCAATCACGCGGCCATCGGTGAGAAATTCGTTGAGGTAGCGGCGCACATCGGGGGTGCTAGGCGAGTCGGGCGTGCCGAGGTTGACGAGTAATACGCCGATGCGGCGAGTGGGCGTAGCAGGAGAGTTCATTGGGGCAAAGTTCGGGAGCAACAATACAACTTAGGTTGCTGGCACGGTGGCAGCCAAGGCAACAAGAGCCTGTTCTAACTTTTCGGCAAAGGCTGCGTCCAGCACTAGGCCGCTGCCATCCAGCTTGGTGCGAACAAATGGCACCGGAAATGACGCCTCCGGTACTACCGCTGCACCCAACGCTTCCAGCGTGAGCAGTAGGCCACTGCGGGCCCGCTCGCCTCCCACTTCCGATGGCGAAGCGCTGAGCACCCCCGTGGGCTTCTGATAAAAGCTGCCAGCTGAAACCAGCCAGTCAAGCGCATTTTTCAGGCTGCCAGGCATTCCGTAGGCGTATTCGGGTGTGGCAATAAGCACGGCGTCGGCGGACTGCATTTGCGCACGCAGGGCTGCCACGGCTGCTGGGGCACTGTCACAGGGCCCATCTAAATCGGGGCTGAAATGTGGCAGGCTGAGAATGTCTTCGTAGAACGCAACGGTAGTTCCGGACGGTGCCAGGGCAGCAGCGGCACGTAGCAAATGACTCACGGCCGAACCGGCCCGGGGACTGCCGGAAAAGGCAAGAATGGTCATGCAGTAAGGGGAATGAATCCATCAAACCATCAAATTCCACTGATGGTTTGTGCCGCGCTCCGTACTTGCACCCGAATTTTAGTATTGCCGATAATGACGCCACCCGATACCCTTGCCGCCTCTTCGCTCAACATGCTGCTATGGGTGGCCGGCCAGCATGGCGCCGACGTGCCGGCCTTGTGCCAGGCCGTCGGCTTCGACCCCACTGCTACCGCTGCTGCCGGCCCCGACGCCCGCGTCCCCATTGCTACCATTCAGCGCCTGTGGCCGTTGGTGATTGAGGCCACCCAGGACCCCAACTTCGACCTCCATCTCGGCGGCTACATCAACTTTGCCACGGCCGGCACGCTGGCTTACGTCCTGATGCACGCGCCTACATTGGGGACTGCTATCACGCAGCTGTGCCGCTACCAGGATGTGGCCTGCCAAGGCGTGCATACCTTCCAAACATCGGCTGCCGAATGGCCCGGCGGCATCTGGCTGACTGCGGAAGTAACCAGTGCTGCCATCGTGCATCGGCAGTATGTGCTGAATTCGGAGCTGTCGATTTACCTCTCCATCTTTGCCACGCTCACGGGCCAGCCAGTGGTACCGCAGGCCGTGCGCCTCACCTACCCACGCCCCGCCGATGTGCGGGAGCATGAACGGGCTTTTGGTACTACTGTCCTGGAATTTGATGCGCCCCTTACTCAGGTCGCTTTCGATGCTGCTACGCTGGCGCGGCCCGTGCTCCACGCCAACCCGGCGCTGTTTCCCATCTTCGAGCAGCATGCCACGGCTCTGTTGGCCCAGCTGCCCACTCCCCAGCCGCCTACTTTGGCTGAGCGGGTGCGTGGCGAAATAGTGCGTCTGCTCAAGGGCGAAGCGCCCACGCTGGCCAGCGTGGCCGACTGCCTGCACCTGGGAGTGCGCACTCTCCAGCTCAAGCTTAAGGAAACCGGCCACACCTACCAGCAGCTGCTCGATAACGTGCGCCGCGACCTGGCCCAAAGCCACCTCCGTGAACCCCACCTCAGCACCACCGACATTGCTTTTCTGCTCGGCTATTCCGAGCCGAGCGTGTTCGTACGCTCCTTTAAAAAGTGGACGGGCCAGACGCCGGGCGCGTTTCGGCGGTAGCTGAAGTGGCAATGCGCGCCGTACGGTTGCGGTCGACCCAATAAGCCAGCAGTATTGGCAGCCACAGCAGCTGGCCGCCCCAGCCGATAACTTCGGTAGAGGCCGGCGCCGGGCTCAGCAAGCTACTGATATGGACCAGCAGGAGAAACGCAACCAGGCCCCACACTCCGTAGCGCCCCACGCCATTGCGGGCCTGCGTATTGCGCAGGTACATATACAAGCCCCCAAGAAAGAACAGGGCTTCCACCACCTGCGTCCCCACCATCGAGTTCCAGAGGCCGAAGCCCAGCAGCGGCGACGCGCCCGGAAAAAGCGGCAAATCGGGCCGATGCACCACCAAATCGAGCAGCCAGTGGCTGGGCACCAGCAGCCCTACCAGCAGCGCCCCGCCCGCATTGCGCCGCAGCAGCCAGTACCCCAGGCCCAGCAGCAGGCCCCAAACCAAATCCATGGCGAGGCTATGCGAGAAGGGATAGTGCGCAAAATCAAACGGCGAAACGGCCATCAGGCCTGGCACCACCCGCACCGTTTCAATGCCCAGCAGCAGCAAGTTGGGCCACAGCAAATCGGCAAACTGCGCCGCCAAAAACAAGGTGCCCAGCGACACGCGCGGCTGCACCGTCTTGGTGCCAAATCCTAATCCAAAATGCCCGATAAACATAGCGTTGATGTGTGAAGTGAGAGGTCCGTTGAACAAGTCAAAGGTCCGGCCCGCCTTCAGCGGCACTGCTGACGTTTTCCGCAAATCGAATTGACCAAAAGCGAAAATCTGCGCTTCGTCAGGCTTCTCTATCCTCAGGATAGTGGCTGGGGGTGAGGTTGCCTGCAAGCGGGCCACTGGCTCACGACTTTAGTGCTCCCCTAGCTATTGCCCTCGATAAGCCGTACCTTTGCGGCCCTGATTATCAAACCCATCCATCGTGAACCCCGAAACCAAACCCCACCGCGCCGGCTTTGTGAGCATCATTGGCAAGCCCAATGTGGGCAAGTCCACGCTCATGAACGCGCTGGTGGGCGAGCGGCTCAGCATCGTGACGAGCAAAGCCCAGACCACGCGCCACCGTATTCTGGGCATCCTTAACGGTGATGATTTCCAGTTGATTTATTCCGACACGCCTGGCATCATTCAGCCTAAATACGAGCTGCACAACGCCATGATGAGCTTCGTGTACTCGTCGCTCGAAGATGCCGACGTGGTGCTTTTCGTGACCGATATTTACGAAAAACACGACGAGGAGCCCGTCGTTGAGCGGCTGCGCAAAATGGTGGACACGCCCATTATCCTCCTCGTCAACAAAATTGACCAGGCCGAGCAGGCCGACGTGGAAGCCAAGCTGGCCTACTGGAAAGAGCAACTGCCCAACGCCGCCGAAGTGCTGCCCATCTCCGCCCTCAACGCCTTCGGCACCGAGCGTGTGCTGGAAATGGTGCTGGAGCGCCTGCCCATTCACCCTGCTTACTACCCCAAAGACGAATTAACCGATAAACCGGAACGGTTTTTTGCCGCTGAAATGGTGCGCGAGAAAATCTTCAAACTCTATAAGAAAGAGATTCCGTATAGCTGTGAAGTTGTCATCGAGGAGTTTAAGGAAGAAGAAGCCATCATTCGCATCCGCGGCATCATCTACGTGGAGCGGGCCAGCCAGAAGGGCATTGTCATCGGCCAGGGTGGTGAGGCACTGAAGAAAGTAGGCACCTGGGCGCGCGAGGAAATGGAGAAGTTTTTCCTGAAAAAAGTGTTCCTGGAGTTGCACGTGAAGGTGAACGAGAACTGGCGGACGGACACCAAGGCGCTGAGCCGGTTTGGCTACCAATAGAACTGTAGCGTGGACTCTGTGAGTCCGCGCATTGAACGAACGAAACATCACATGGGCGCGGACTCGCAGAGTCCACGCTACAATATTTCCGACCATCTATAACATAACGCACCCCGGACACTGCCGAATCTAGGTCGGGTCGGCGGCTGGGGCCACACAACATGTCAAAGCAAAACACGGTCGCCATTGTCGGGCGGCCCAACGTGGGCAAATCCACGCTTTTCAACCGCCTCGTGGGCCAGCGCAAGGCCATTATGGACAACGAGAGCGGCGTGACCCGCGACCGTCATTACGGCTACGGTGACTGGATTGGCAAGAACTTCACCGTGATTGATACGGGTGGTTACGTGCACAATTCGGAAGATATTTTCGAAGGCGAAATCAACAAGCAGGTGAAGCTAGCCATTGAGGAAGCCGACGTGGTGCTCTTCATGGTGGATGCCGATGCCGGCGTACACGGCCTCGATGAGGAGTTTGCGCACGTATTGCGCCGCTACATGGGCAAAAAGCCCATCTATCTGGTGGCCAACAAGGCCGATACCAACCTGCGGGCCAATGGCGTAGGCGAATTCTATTCGCTGGGCCTCGGCGACGGCGAAATATTCGCCATCAGCAGCCAGAACGGCCACGGAACCGGCGAACTGCTGGATGCCGTAGTGAGCCATTTCGACGACCCCGGCATTGAAGAGCCAGAGTCGGAAATCCCACGTATTGCCGTAGTAGGCCGCCCCAACGTGGGTAAATCTAGCCTGGTGAACCTGCTGTTGGGCGAAGACCGAAGCATTGTGACGGACATCGCCGGCACGACTCGTGACTCGATTTCGGCTCGCTATAATGCCTTTGGCAAAGAGTTTATCTTGGTAGACACGGCCGGCCTGCGCCGCAAGGCCAAGGTGAGCGAGGACGTGGAATTCTATGCCAACATGCGCAGCCTACGTGCCCTAGAAGAGGCCGACGTCTGCATCGTGATGCTCGACGCCAGCCGCGGCATAGAAGCTCAGGACGTGAACATTATCACCCTGGCCGACAAGAACCGCAAAGGCATTGTCATTCTGGTGAATAAGTGGGACTTGGTGGAAGATAAGGACACCAATACGGCCAAAGAGTTTGAGGCAAAAATCCTCGAGAAGATTGCGCCCATTTCCTACATCCCTGTCATTTTCATTTCGGTGTTGAACAAGCAGCGCGTGCACAAAGCCATCGAAACGGCCATTGAAGTGTACCACAACAAGCGCCGCAAAATTCCGACCTCGCAGCTGAACGACGTGATGCTGAAGGAGATTGAGAAATACGGCCCGCCCGCCCTCAAAGGCAAGATGATTCGCATCAAATACGTGACGCAGTTGCCCACACACAATCCGGTGTTTGCCTTCTTTGCCAACTTGCCGCAGTACGTGCAAACCAACTACACGCGCTACCTCGAAAACCGGATGCGTGAGCACTTCGACTTTACCGGGGTACCCATTGGCATCGTGTTTCGCAAGAAATAAGGCTGGCTATATCGGGCCTCATCAGGAGTTTGTAAAATATTTTCAGCAGCAGGGGTTACCTTCTCTAACCTGAAGTATAAAGCCTCGAATTTGAAGCTAAGCTTCAGAAGTTATCTGGAAATCAACCACATTTTAACCCTACTCAAGATGAAAAAAGTATTGTTCCTCGCCCTGGCCCTCGGTTCGTTCACCTTCTCTTCCTGCGACAGCAAGAAAGAAGATGCACAAGAGCAAGTTGGCGAAAACGTGAAAGAAGCCGGCGAAGCCAAGGCTGATGCCATGGAAGAAAAGGCTGACGAAGTTCGTGACTCGGCTGATGCCAAAGGCGAAGCCATCCAGGACGGCGCTGACAAAATGGACGCTGCTGGTACCACCACCACGACCACCACGACCGAAGAAGTTAAGAAGTAATTCTTGCTGCTTTAGTAAAAACAAAAAAGCCTCTCCGGCAACGGAGAGGCTTTTTTGTTTTTAAACTGTAACGCTTGTAATGTGGAAAGCAGCTTTGCCGGCCTTTTGCTGCAGTATGCTACAGCTCGGTTTCGGGAGCGCCAAGCCGGCGGTTTAACAGCCCATCTACTACTTCGAAGAGGCGGCGTGGTTCGTAAGTCCGCCACGGAAGGTCATCGAGCTGACCACCGAAATTAACGTAGTTGTCCACGTTGTACTGCTTCATTTCGCGCTGCACGTGTTCTTGGAAGTTCACGCCTGCAATCCAGCCGTCTTCCACGTCTTCGTACCACTCTTCATAATACGAGTCGTCCGAGCCGTGGAAGTTGAATACGTTTTCGCCAATGAGAATGAACTTGCGGATGCCTTCGTGCACCAGCACATCAATGATGTTCCGCTTGAGCTCCATGATGTCATTTTCAATGGCATCGTTCCACTCACCAATGAATTCGAGCACGGCAATACCCAATTCGTAATCGGCAAAAAGGATTTTAAAAAACAGCGTGTCCGATCCCAGGCTGTCCCACTGCGGGTGGATGTAGTAGCCGTAAATGGTGTTGGTGTACGTGTCGAGGCTGTTTTCGGCTTCGAAGAGGGGTGAGCGAGGGTCATCGGTAGCCGAGTATTGCTCAATCCAATTGTAGTGCGGCTCAATAGTGTGCATAGAATAGGTGGCACATGCTTTAGCTGGTGCCTTCTTAGAAACGCTGAAAAGGCCGAATCGTTCGCCGTAAAAAGCAAGCCAGTGAGGCACAAGCTGAAGCCTTTGCTACTGCCTGGCTGCCTCCAGCGCGGCCCGTACGCTGCCGTGTTTCTTTAGTAGCTCAGCGGCTTCGGCTTCTTCAAGGCCTAACTCGTCCATCAGCATCTTCTCGCCGCGCTGCACCAGCTTCTCGTTAGAAAGCTGCATGTCCACCATCTTGTTGCCCTTCACGCGACCCAGGCGAATGAACGTGGCAGTGGTGAGCATGTTGAGCACCAGCTTTTGCGCAGTGCCAGCCTTGAGGCGCGTGCTGCCGGTGAGGAATTCCGGCCCCGTTACTACTTCTACCGGAAACTCGGCGGCGGCCGCTACACCCGAGTCGGCATTGCACACCACGCAGCCGGTGGCCAGACCAGCAGCACGCGCCTTATTCAAACCACCGATGACGTAGGGCGTGCGGCCTGAGGCTGCAATGCCGACGAGCACATCTTTGGCATTGATGTCGTGCTTTTGTAAGTCAATCCAGGCCTGCTCGGCGTCATCTTCTGCGCCCTCCACGGCTTGGCGAATGGCGCCGTCGCCGCCCGCCATGATACCAACCACCAACCCGGCCGGGACGCCAAACGTGGGCGGGCACTCCGAGGCATCTACCACACCCAGCCGTCCACTGGTGCCCGCCCCAATGTAGAACAGCCGACCACCTGCTCCGAGCCGTGCCACAATAGTTTCCACCAGGGCCTCAATTTGAGGCAGTGCTTTGGCCAAGGTTTGAGGCACGGTTTGGTCGAGCTGGTTCATTCCGGCCAGCAGCTCGGTGGTGGAGAGGGTTTCCAGGTTGTTGAACTGGGAAGGAGCTTCGGTGGTCATCATAGCGTTTGGAACAAGCTTTAGCTTGTTCGGGATAAGGGTTTCATATGGCCGGGAACAAGCGGAAGCATGTTCTACAACAGCCGACCAATTACTGGAAAATTATCGAATACGTTGGCCGTATGCGGCGCGTCTTTGTCCAGCTCGGCGGTCAGGTCCTGGCCGGCCCAGTGCTCGTAGTGGTTGCCGCGCCGCCAGAGCCGCGAGCGGCTGACGTCGTAAATCTGACCTTGGTATGCCACCCATATTTCGTCGCGGTCCTGACCGTTGCGTAGGGCGAGCTGAGATTTGGTGTAGGTTTTAATTGTTGGTTGCTGGTTGTCAGTTGTCAGGCTCATGCTCCTCTCTTACAAATCTGATTGACAACAAACAACTGATAACTCTCAACTAAAACCCTAGCTCAGTAGCGCCTGCAAGCGAATCCAGCGTTGCGGCAGGTCGCCTTGTGAGGCATTGAGGTAGTCCTCATAAGTGCAGGGCACCACGCGCTTCACCGAATTGTCGCCGAGGCGCTCTACTTCCATCCACCACTTCTCGGCACGGCGCGACTTGTAGAACACCAGCTTATCCGGGTTGCCGGGCAGCACCACCGTGTAGGTGAGGAAGCGGAAGGTGCCGAAACCAGTTTCGGGCCGGCGATGGTAGAAGCCTTCCACAAAATACCAGAGCATGGTGGCAATAGTGGCCGCCGCCAGGCCGTTGGAGTCCACGTCGGCGCGGTATCCGTAGAGTCCGAAAGAGCTTAGCTGCTCGTTATGGCCAGCATACCAGCACAGTTGAGTGGCTTCTTCGTTGCCCAGTCCAAAAGGATTGGCCGGGTAGTAGCCCGGCGAATCCTGCCAGCGAATGGCAGCAATATCTACGCTCATAAAATCGGCCTGACGCACCAGTGGCTCAGCCAGACGGCGGTCAGCGCGTACTTCGCCCACGCTCATGGTATCAAAATGCAGCTTTTCGAGCGCCACGGTCACTTCAGGCGGCGTGAGATACTGCTGGTGACCAAGGTGGGCCAAGCTGAATACGATGTTAGGCTCGTGCACCAGCAGGCGGCGCAAATGGCTTTCCTCGGGCGGAGTGCTGGGGCCGGGCTCAGCCATATCAGGCCGTGAGTCGACCACCGTTATGTTGATGGTGCGGTTCTGCACCTCGTAGGCCAGAAACTGACCATAATCCAAGTCGTGGCTGCCACCGAGCAAGATGGGGACTGTATTTTCCTCCAATAAAGCCCCAATAATCTCGCGCAGGCGCTGGTAGGTGTCTTCCAGCGTGAGGCCGGGACGAAGGTTACCCAAGTCTACCAGCCGGAGCAGGCCGGTGCCTTTTTGCAACTGGTAGAAGCGCTGACGCACTTCATTGGGGCCGTGGCGGCGGGTGCTGGGTGGGCCGGCGGCACTGCCCCGCCATTCGTCGAGGCCGATAAGGGCGAGGTCGGCGGCGCGCCAGTCAGGGAAGGTTTCGGTGAAGCGGGTGGCGTAGGCGGCCAGCGTGGTAGGCACGGGCACGGCGTCGGTCAGCGTTTCCGGCAACGGGTCGAAAAACAGGGCCAGATTCATTGGGAGCGGTAATGCAAGAAGCCAAAATTACACCTAAAAAGGCCGGGTTTTTGGGGTTTTTGACCCTTTGCGCTACCGATTTGGTTTTAACCCGTACTAAGCCTGCTACTGTCTGGTTCAGCTTTCGGTAGCACGGCCCCAAAAAAAGCGCTTTATTTAAGCGGAAATTCACCAGATACGCTTTATTAAAACCCACCCATGGACGTTCGTCGTGCCTTTGACATCCTCGCTCACCAAATAGCTGAGTCGCCCAAAAAAGACGCCCTGGCTTCCAAAATAGATGGCCAGTGGGTGCCCATCAGCAGTCAGGAATTACAGGACCAAGCCAATCGGGTTTCGTTGGGGCTCGTGTCGCTGGGCCTTAAACGGGGCGATAAAGTAGCCATTATCAGCATGAACCGTCCCGAATGGATGCTGGCTGACTTCGGCATCTCCCAAATAGGGGCTACCAGCGTGCCGATGTACCCGAGTATCACCGTTGAGGACTACAAGTACATCTTCACTGATGCCGGGGTGCGCGCTGTATTCGTGGCTGATAAAAAGCTGTTTGATAAGGTGAGGGAGGCAACGCAAGGCTTGGATATTCCGGCCGAAAACGTCTTTACCTTTGATAAAATCGAAGGAGCCCGCCATTTCAGCGAGCTGCTGGAAATCGGCAAAAAGGGGAATGCAGCCGACTTAGAACCCCTGAAAGCTGTCGTGCAGCCCGACGACCTGCTCACGCTCATCTACACCAGCGGCACCACTGGCAGCCCCAAAGGCGTGATGCTTACGCATGACAACATCCTGAGCAACTGCCGTAACTCGCAGCGCTTTGTGCCCGTCACAAAGAATGACAAAGCGCTCAGCTTCCTACCGCTATGCCACATTTTCGAGCGCATGGTGACTTACCTGTACATGATAAACAGCGTGAGCATCTACTACGCCGAGAACATGGACGTCATCGCCGACAACCTGCGCGAGGTGAAGCCCGAGATTTTCACGACCGTGCCGCGCCTGTTGGAGAAGGTATACGATAAAATCGTCGCCAAAGGCCACGAACTGGATGGCATCAAAAAAAGCCTGTTCTTCTGGGCACTGGACTTGGGCCTTAAATACGACACCCAGAAAGACCAAGGCTTCTTCTATAATACGCAACTCGCGCTGGCCAATAAGCTTATCTTTAATAAGTGGCGCGAAGCGCTGGGTGGTAACCTGCGCTGCATCGTGAGCGGCGGTGGAGCTTTGCAGCCGCGCCTGGCGCGCGTATTCTGGGCAGCCGGCATCCGGGTGATGGAAGGCTACGGCCTGACGGAAACTTCGCCGGTAATTGCCGTAGGTGGCTACGAAGCCGAAAACAATATGATTGGCACGGTAGGTCCGCTCATCGACAACATGGAAGTGCAAATTGCTCAGGATGGCGAGATTCTGACCAAATCAGCCTCCGTGATGAAGGGTTACTACAACAAGCCCGACCTTACGGCGGAAGTGTTCGATAAAGACGGTTGGTTCCACACCGGCGATATCGGCGAGTTGGTGAATGGCAAGTTTTTGAAAATCACCGACCGTAAGAAGGAGATGTTCAAGACTTCAGGCGGCAAATACATTGCCCCGCAGGTAATCGAAGGCAAACTGAAAGAAGACCCGCTCATTGAGCAAGCCATGGTAGTGGGGGCCGACCAGAAATTCGCTTCCGCATTGGTAATACCTTCGTTTTCTGACCTCAAAGGCTGGTGCAAGCGCAACGGCGTGCCGGATGCGACAAACGAAGAACTGGTTAAGAACGAGAAGGTAGTAGAGCTCTACGAGGGGTTGGTGAAGAAATACAACCAGAGCTTTGCGCAGTGGGAGCAGGTAAAGAAAATTACCTTATTACCCGAACTCTGGACCGTGGAAACCGGCGAGATGACGCCGACCATGAAGGTAAAGCGCAAGGTCATTACAGAGAAAAACAAGGCCTTGATTGAGGGCATGTACCATTAGGTTGAGCCTGTTGCAGCGTGAGCAATGCATTAACCCAACCTCTCGATGTGACCAGCCTGTATAAATGTGAAAAGCCCCGACTCATTCGCAGAGTTGGGGCTTTCTGCTTGCCAAGGGCTTGGGCTGTCGGCGTGGTCGGCTGGATTCAACTGGCAGAATGGTGCGCCACGGTAGCAAGAGGCTTGGCATGCATGAAAAGATTATATCAACTGTTATGCAAGCCTAATAAATTATTCGTAAGTTTACCGCACTTACACCCCGCCCATGAAACCTGAAGAAACCGTTGATTATAACATCAAAGTAGCCTGGCATGCCATCTCGCGGATGTATAACACCCAGGCGGCCCAAAACGATATTACCACAAGCATTGGCTTCGTGCTGCTGAATATCGACCAGGAAAAGGGCACTCCCGCCACGAAAATCGCGCCTTTGCTGGGCCTCGAAACCCGTAGCCTAACCCGTATTCTGCGGAGTATGGAAGAGAAAGGTCTTATTTATAAGCAAGGCGACTCGGTAGACAAGCGCTCAGTTCGTATTTTCCTAACGCCACTGGGCTTGGAGAAGAAGGAGGTTTCACGGCAGACCGTGAGGCACTTCAACCTGAAAATCAGGGAGAAAATACCGCAGAATCAACTGGAAGTATTCTTTAAAGTAGCGGCCCAGATTACGGGCATGATTGAGGGTAAAACCTTGTTTGAAGACTTCGTGCTCAAGCCCTTGCGTACGGAATCGGCAGCTTCTTAAGAATCTAATTCCTGGAGCGTCATGCTGGGCAGAGCCAAAGCATCTCGCGGGCAGTAGTAATCAAGACGATTGCAACGAAGCGAGCGGGATGCTTCGGCTACGCTCAGCATGACTGTTCTTTTATTCATAACCAACCCACCTCACCACCCAAAGTAGAAAGAGGATGAACCGAACCATCAAGAAAGTGGCCGTGCTCGGCTCCGGCGTCATGGGCTCGCGCATTGCCTGCCACTTCGCCAACATCGGCGTGCAGGTGCTGCTGCTCGACATCGCCCCCAAAGAGCTGACGCCAGACGAGGAGAAAAAGGGCCTGAAGTTAGAGGCACCGGCAGTGCGCAACCGCATTGTGAATGCTGCGTTGCAGGCCGCAATCGTTGCCAACCCCTCGCCGCTCTACCGCAAGGCCGATGCGACGAAAATCAAGACTGGCAACTTCGATGACAACCTCAAGGACATTGCCAGCTGCGACTGGACGATTGAAGTCGTAATCGAGCGCCTCGATATCAAAAAGAGCCTTTACGAGCGGGTGGAGCAGTTCCGTAAAAAGGGCACCCTGATTACCAGCAACACCAGCGGTATCCCAATTCACCTGCTGGCCGAGGGCCGCTCCGAGGATTTCAAACAGCATTTTGCCGGCACGCACTTTTTCAACCCGCCGCGCTATCTGAAGCTGCTGGAAATCATTCCGACGCCGGACACCAAACCGGAGGTGCTGGATTTCCTGCAACACTATGGTGATTTGTACCTGGGCAAAACCGTAGTGCTGGCTAAGGACACGCCCGGCTTCATTGCCAACCGCGTGGGCGTTTTTGCCCTGCTCGATGCCATGCAAACCATGCAGAAGCTGGGCCTGACCGTGGAAGAAACCGACAAGCTAACCGGCCCGGTAATTGGCCATGCGAAGTCGGCAACGCTGCGTACTTCTGACGTGGTGGGCTTAGATACCACCATCAATGTGGCCAATGGCCTGGCACAGGGCCTCCCAAATGACGAGGCCAAAGACGTGTTTGAACTGCCCGATTTCATCAAGAAAATGGGCGAGAGCAAGTGGCTCGGCGATAAAACCGGTCAAGGCTTCTACAAGAAAGTGAAGGGCGAAGGCGGCAAGTCGGAAATACACGCGCTCGACCTGACTACGCTGGAATACAAGCCGAGCCAGAAGGTGAAATTCGCCACGCTGGAGATGACCAAGAGCATTGACAAGCTGGCCGACCGGTTTAAGGTGCTGGTGGCAGGCAAAGACAAGGCCGGTGAGTTTTACCGCTTGAGCTTCGGCAGTCTGTTCGCCTACGTGAGCAACCGGATTCCCGAAATCTCGGACCAGCTCTACAAACTGGACGATGCCCTCCGTGCCGGTTTTGGCTGGGAAATGGGGCCGTTTGAAACCTGGGACGCGCTGGGCGTGCAAGCCGGTATCGACCTGACCAAGGCAGCTGGCCGCACTCCTGCACCGTGGGTGGAGGAGATGCTAGCGGCTGGTAACCAGACATTCTACCGCGTGACCGAAGCCGGCGTGCGCGAGTTCTACGATGTGGCTTCCAAGAGCTACCAGCCGGTGTCGGGCGTGGAGAACTTCATCATTCTCGATAACCTGCGTGCCAGCGGCAAAGTGCTGTGGAAAAACGCGGGCGCATCCGTTATCGACCTCGGCGACGGCATCCTGAACGTGGAGTTTCACTCCAAAATGAACTCGCTGGGCACCGACGTGATTCAGGGCCTCTTGAAAGGCGTGGAGATGGCTGAAGCCGGCTACCGGGGCCTTGTGGTGGGCAACGATGCGCCGAACTTCTCGGCCGGTGCCAACCTGGGCCTCGTGTACATGCAGGCGCTGGAGCAGGAGTTTGACGAGCTGAACCTGATGATTCAGCAGTTCCAGCAGGCCATGATGCGGATGCGCTACAGCAGCATCCCGGTGGTGGGTACCCCGCACGGCCTCACCCTGGGCGGCGGCTGCGAGCTGAACCTGCACTGCGACCGGGTGGTAGCAGCAGCCGAATCCTATATCGGCCTTGTAGAGTTCGGCGTCGGCCTGATTCCCGGCGGCGGCGGCACCAAGGAAATGACCCTGCGCACGGCCGCTAAGTATGAGGAAGGCGAGCCCGAATTCAACCTGCTGCGTAATACCTACATGACCATTAGCACGGCCAAGGTTTCAACCTCAGCCGCCGAAGCCTTCGATTTGGGCTTCCTCCGTCGCGGCGACGAAGTAGTACTGAACAGCAACCGCGTTATCGCGCAGGCTAAAGCCGCCGCGCTCGATTTGGCCGATGCTGGCTACACCCAGCCCACGCAGAAAACCAACATCAAAGTGCATGGAAAAGGCGCGCTGGCCATGTTCAAAACCGGCGTGTACGCCATGCAGCAGGGCAATTACATCTCGACCCACGACCAGCTCATTGCTGATAAGCTGGCCTACGTGATGTGCGGCGGTGACCTGTCGTCGCCCACCGAAGTAAGCGAGCAGTACCTACTGGATTTGGAGCGCGAAGCCTTCCTCAGCCTCTGCGGCGAGCGGAAGACGCTGGAGCGGATTCAGTCGATTTTGACAACGGGTAAGCCGTTGCGCAACTAGCCTCACGAGTAACCTCACCCCCTGGCCCCCTCTCCCGCGGAGAGGGGGGACTAGTTTCTAGTTTTAGATGTTAGTCGGGAGTAAAACAGTCTTTAACTTTTTAAAAGTTAGTTAACTAGAGCTAGAAACTAGTCCTCCCTCTCCACGGGAGAGGGGGCTAGGGGGTGAGGTTAACGCCAGAACAACATGTCGAATAACACTGCATATATCGTAGCGGGCTACCGCACGGCCGTGGGCAAAGCGCCCCGTGGCGTCTTTCGTTTTACCCGGCCCGATGACCTTGCGGCCACCGTTATCAAGCACCTCGTGGCCCAGGTGCCGGCCCTCGACCCCACGCGGATTGACGACGTAATTGTCGGTAATGCTGTGCCCGAGGCTGAGCAGGGTCTGCAAATGGGCCGCCTGATTTCGTTGCTGGCCCTGCCCATCAACGTGCCCGGCCTCATCGTGAACCGCTACTGCGGCTCCGGCGTCGAAACCATTGCCATGGCCGTGGGCAAAATTTCGGCGGGCATGGCCGACTGCATCATCGCGGGCGGCACCGAGAGCATGAGCATGGTGCCCACCGTGGGCTGGAAAACCGTGCCCAACTACCAGTTGGCCATGCAGCATCCGGACTATTACATGGGCATGGGACTCACCGCCGAAGCCGTGGCCGTGGATTACAAAATCAGCCGCCAGGACCAGGACGAATTCTCTTACAACTCCCATCAAAAGGCCATCAAGGCCGTGCAGGGTGGTAAGTTCAAGAAGAGCATCGTGCCCGTGACCGTGGAAGAAACCTATGTGGACCAGGCCACCGGCAAGAAGAAAAACCGCTCCTACGTGGTGGATACCGACGAAGGCCCCCGCGCCGATACCTCGGTAGAAGCCCTCGCCAAGCTGCGTCCCGTGTTTGCCGCCAACGGCACTGTAACCGCCGGCAACTCCTCCCAAACTTCCGACGGTGCCGCCTTTGTGCTCGTGATGTCGGAGCGCATGGTGAAGGAATTGAACCTGGAGCCCATAGCTCGCATGGTGAACTACGCCTCCGAAGGCGTGGACCCGCGCATCATGGGCATGGGCCCCATCAAGGCCGTGCCGAAAGTGCTCAAGCAAGCCGGCCTCAAACTCGACGACATCGACTTGATTGAATTGAACGAAGCCTTTGCCTCGCAGTCGCTGGCCGTGGTGCGCGAGCTTAGCATCGACCCCGAGAAGCTAAACGTGAATGGCGGCGCCATCGCCCTCGGCCACCCGCTGGGCTGCTCCGGTGCCAAGCTCAGCATCCAACTCTTTGACGAGCTGCGCGAGCGCGGCAAGAAGTACGGCATGGTCACGGCCTGCGTGGGCGGCGGCCAGGGCGTCGCCGGCATCTATGAACTGCTGAAGTAGCCGTTGTTTAGCCGAACGTCATGCTGAACGCAGTGAAGCACCTCTACCGCAGTAGTAATCAATTACGATTGCGCGCGGTAGAGATGCTTCCCTTTATTTGGTAGCTAATCCATCGTGAAGCGCATGAAATGGCTCTTTCTGTTTTTACTCGCTTCAACGCAGCTCATGCTGGCGCAATCCAAGCCGGCTCAGGTGTACACTTACGTTGAGCAAATGCCGTAACTGCCGGGCGGTGGCGGGATGCCGAAAATAGTAAATGCTATTTTGGACCGGTTGCAAGTCACGAAAGCTGACCTTGAGGCCTCTGAAGGCTCGCCAATAATTTACTTCGAGGTTTCCCCCACTGGTAAGGTGCAGCACATTCGTATAACCAAAAGCACCCATTCTGCTGGCCTGGATGCTGCATTATTGGCAGCAGTTAAAGCGTTGCCAACGTTCAAGCTAGGCTATCAATCGGGGCGTCCTGTGACAGTGGGCCTCAATATTCGAATAGCATGCATTAAGCCACAGTAGATACCGCCATGAAAAAGCGTCTGCGTAAGAAGCTTCGACTCCGGGAGTTTCAGCATACCGGTTTTGCCGTTTGTCTCAGTTTAAGCTTACCTGACATAGAAGAGGAAAGGCATCATTTCTGGGCCAGGCTGGAAAAAGCTGTTGAAGCACAAAGAATGTATGTAATCGGACGAGCCGATGACTTCTAGGTCTTCACAAATTATAACATCGTTCCCATTCCCGCTATTAAGGAAACTGACCGTCTTTGGATGAGGGAATGGCTAGTACAGCAACCGGAGGTTATTTCGTATCGGGTTAGTACCTCTGGTAACAATTGGGCTCCCTGCTACGATTAAAACAAAGCAGTAAAAGAAAACCCCGCCCCGGCGGGGTTTTCTTTACATGAAGTAGTAGGCGTGCCTAACATTTTTTCTTATCTTGCAACACTAAACCGCAGGCCTCGTTGTTTCTCTAACTAGTAGGCGTGCCTAACACTTTTCAACTTCATACCCACCCCCAACCGTCATGGAAACCACGCAGCATGCCAGCCTCAAGGGCGGCGAATTCATCATCAAGCCGACCGATGCCCAGAGCGTGTTCACGCCGGCCGACTTTACCGAAGAGCAGAACTACATGCACCAAACCTGCCTCGATTTCGTGCAGGCCGAGGTGCAGCCGGTGCTGGAGCGCCTCGATAACCACGAGGAAGGCCTTATGCGCAGCCTGATGGAGAAAGCTGGCCAGCTCGGCCTGTTCGGCGTAAGCGTGCCCGAGCAGTTTGGTGGCTTGGACATGGACTTCCCCACGGCCCTGCGCGTGACGGAAGGCGTGGGCGGCGGCCACTCGTTCCCAGTGGCTTTTGCGGCCCATACAGGCATTGCCCTGCTGCCCATTCTGTATTTCGGCAACGACGAGCAGAAAGCTAAATACCTGCCCGGCCTCACCAGCGGCGAGCTGATGGGCGCCTACTGCCTCACCGAGCCCGGTTCCGGTTCCGACGCGCTGGGCGCGAAGACCAAAGCCGTACTCAATGCCGAAGGCACCCACTATGTGCTGAATGGCCAGAAAATGTGGATTACCAACGCCGGCTTTGCCGATGTGTTCATTGTCTTTGCCCAGATTGACGGCGACAAGTTCACCGGCTTCATAGTGGAGAAAAACACGCCCGGCCTAAGCCTCGGC
The DNA here is from genome assembly GCF_017571495.1 of Hymenobacter negativus. Classification (GTDB taxonomy): domain Bacteria; phylum Bacteroidota; class Bacteroidia; order Cytophagales; family Hymenobacteraceae; genus Hymenobacter; species Hymenobacter negativus. Next base: position 52,980 of record NZ_JAGETZ010000014.1, read on the forward strand.
AACGAGGAGCACAAGATGGGCATCAAGGGCTCTTCGACCCGTCAGGTATTCCTGTCCGACGCGCTGGTGCCGAAGGAGAATGTGCTGGGCGAGATTGGCAAAGGCCACCTCATTGCCTTCAACGTGCTGAACATCGGTCGCATCAAGTTGGCCGCCGCCTGCCTGGGCGCTACCAAAATGGCCGCTGATTTGAGCGTGAAGTATGCGAACGAGCGGGTGCAATTCAAAATGCCTATCTCGAAGTTTGGCGCCATCCGCTACAAGCTGGCGCAGCAGGCCATCCGCATCTACGCCGTGGAATCAGCCATTTACCGCGCCGGTTCCGACATCTACCGCATGGAGCAGCAGCTCATGGCCGAGGGCAAAGGTGCCAACGAAGCCCTACTGGGTGCCGCCCGTGAGTTTGCCGTAGAGTGCGCCATTTTGAAAGTGGAAGGCTCGGAAGTGCTGGACTACGTGGTGGACGAGGGTGTGCAGATTTACGGTGGTTATGGCTTCTCGGCCGACTATCCGATGGACCGCGCTTACCGCGACTCGCGCATCAACCGTATTTTCGAGGGCACCAATGAAATCAACCGCCTGCTGGCCGTTGACATGATTCTGAAGAAGGGCCTGAAGGGCGAAATCGACCTGATGGGCCCCGCCCAAGCCGTGCAGCAGGAGCTGATGAGCATCCCAAGCATGAGCCAGGACGAGGAATCCGGCCTGTTCAGCAAGGAGATGAAGACCATCGCCAATCTGAAAAAGGCCATTCTGATGGTGGCTGGCTCGGCCGTGCAGAAGTTCACCGCTACCCTCGCTAAGGAGCAGGAGTTGCTGATGAATATCGCCGACATGGCCATCAAAACCTACATCGCCGAGAGCACCCTGCTCCGCGTAGAGAAGGAAGCTGCCGCCAAAGGCGAAGAAGCTATGTCTGTTGAAGCCGACATTGCCCGCGTGTACCTGGCCGATGCCGTGGACATTGTGGAGAAAGCCGGTAAGGACGCCATCGGCAGCATGGCTGAGGGTGATGAGCAGCGCCTGTTGCTGATGGGCCTGAAGCGCTTCACCAAAACCGAGTTGCTGAACGTGAAAGAGTCGCGCCGCCGCATCGCCGCCAAGCTGATTACGGCCAACGAGTACGCCGTCTAGACCACAGATTTATCGGATTCGACGGATTAGTCGGATTTGGTAGGTGAAAGTAGAAAGGCCGTTCCTGATTTCCGGGGCGGCCTTTTTATTGTTGGACTAAGCTGATAAATGCGAATGGCAGTCTTTTCTACTGAGGGTTGTTTATAAATAAAACAGCCACCTCAATAGTCACTTAGGGTGGTTGTTTTATTTATAAACAACCCTCAGCATGCCGAGGCTTTATCATTATAGCCGTTGAATTTGAGTTAAATGTGAGACTTAGGGAAGCCTTTTGCCATCGGGCCTGGTCTGAAGGAAAAGCACGGCGCGGCCGCCCGGCTTTGGGTCCATTTTTCTCCTTTTTCTTTCTGGCTTATGAAACGCATTGGTACCTTCTTGATTTTGCTGCTGGTGGCGCTGCTGGGCTTGCACGCTGCTCAGGCCCAAACCTGCGCGGCCCCAACCAACATACAAGTTGGTAGTGTCACCATCTTGCCCGGCACGCCGACCACAGCGAGCACGGCTTCGGCGGTAGTGAGTTTCACGCCATCGGCGTCGGCGTTGAGCTACACAGTGCGCTATTTCTGGATTGGCGACTCGACGGCGGCCGGTATTATGAGCGTCAATACCACCACTTCGCCGGTGACCCTGACGGGACTGCGCACCGGCCAGGGTGGTTTCTATCGGGTGTCGGTGGTAAGCAACTGCGCGGGCGGCCTCACTACGAGTTCGCCATGGGTGGGACTGAATACCAACAGCTTCGGCCCTTGCGCGGCACCAACCAACGTGGTAGCCTCGCCAGCGGGCTCAGGCGTTATTAGCCTGAGCTTTACGCCAGCAGCGGGAGTACCCAGCTACACGGTGCAGTATTATCCGGCTTCCGACAGTACTCAGGTACTAACCCTGACCACTACAGGTTCGCCGGTGCTTATTGGTACGGGGGCGCTGCCGGGCACGCGCTACATCATTCGCATTACAGCAAACTGCGGCGGCGGCACTACTTCGCCGTCGGTAACGGTGAGTGGCACGAGTGGCGGTACGCCAATCTGCAACGCGCCATCGGGCTTTTATGTCGCCAGCACCAATGCCACCACGGCTTCGGTATACTTTAATGCGAATTCGAACGCACAGGCGTACATCATCCGGTATGCTCCACTAGGCGCTAACCCTAATCAGGGAACGAGCCTAACCGTGTCATCGGGCCCGGTACTGCTGACGGGCCTCACACCCAACACTGGCTACACCGTCACCATTCAGGCTATTTGCACTACTGTATCGGCCTCCACTACGCTGTCAACCACTTTCACTACTCCGGTCACTTCGGCCACTTGCGGCGCTGCTACCAATATCACCATAACAGCAGCCAGCGACTCTTCAGCTACCGTGAGCTTCACGCCAGGAGCAGGCAACACCAGCTTCCAAGTAGTCTATTTCGTGGCTTCCGATTCCGTTCGCACCATGCGAGTGCAAAATGCCACCAGTTCGCCGGTTACGCTCCGTCGCCTGCTGCCGGGGCAGACGTATATCATTCGGGTAATAAGCATTTGCGGCACTGCCACCAGCACCTTGTTTACTTCTGGCGCTCCCATAACCTACGCCTTCCGCGGGGCGCTGGCCAATCGCACGGCACTGGGTGCGGGCGTATTAAATGTATTTCCAAACCCGGCGCGTCATGCCGCCAGCCTCGTGGTGCCGGCCGTAGCCGGTGTAGCGCAAGCAAAAATCACGCTCCTGAACGCCATTGGCCAGCAAGTGCGTACGCAGACGGTGCCGCTCACGCCGGCCAGCGAAACCCGCACGCAACTCGACCTCACGGGTGTGGTGCCCGGCCTCTACACGTTGCGGGTAGTGGCCGGTGGCCAGGTAGCCAGCCAGCGTTTGGCCGTGGAGTAGCCGTCGGGCCTAACCCATCCCTCTACCAATAGTCAAAAGGGCCACTCCTTATATAATAGGAGTGGCCCTTTTGATTTTGCTAAAACCGAAGTGGTATTACTTCACTACAATCTTCTCCAATTGCAGCGCAGCCGATTTTTTGCTTGGTCGGCTCACACCGACGATGGTCTTTTCAGTAATCCAGGTGGTAAAATCTTTCACATAAGCCAGCTGCTGGTCATTTGCCACGTTTAGCTTCAGGCGTTCGGGTGGGCTGATGATACCGTTTTGGGCATTCACGCGGCGGAGGTAGAGGTCCGATTTCTTATCGATGTTCTCCAGCGTTAGCAGCTGCACCGTGCCCCCAAACACTGCCGCCCGGAAGCCGATTCCGGTATAGGAATCAACGGCCGGGGCTACTTGGTCTTTGGCCACAATGCTGTGCCAGGTGGGCGCGCCAAACTCGTTGTAGCCGAACATATGCAGCTCGCGGGCATGCACCGGGCTTTCGCTGCCGTCTTCCTCAAAGTGCTTTTCGGCAATAACAACCAGCTGCTTTTCGGGAGTTAGTAAGAGCTCACCCAGGTACACATCATCGAGGCGTTTTGTCTCTTTGCCAGTAGCTTTGCTCACCTCGGTGAGGTAAGCAGGAGTGAAGCGGAACTCCGGCGAAAACTTCATGTCGCCGGTGCCACTGAAGTCGAATTTCACCACCTTCAGGCTGTAATATTCGCCGGTAGCGTAGTCGGCGCATAATGCAGCGGCGTATAAGCTGCCATCATTTAGCACCGTGAAGCGGGCGTCGCGCACAGTCACGGGCTTGCCACCAAACACCCCGCCCACTGGCACCCCCAGCACCTTGATTTCGGTGCCCGCCCCAGCCGGGTACCGGCGCACAGTCAGCTTCTTCATGCCCTCGCTGATGAGCGTGACGTATTGCGTACCGTCGTTGGCCACGTGCACGGCAGGCGAGAAAAATTCGCCCAAGTCTCGGAAGTCGTAGGCTTTTTCCTCCAGCTGCGCCAGGTTTTGGTCAAACAGCGTAGCGGCAATGCGTTGAACTTGTTGCTCACGGGTGAGGTAGCGGAAGGCCAGTAGCCGGTTGCCATCGGGTGAGATGGACACGCCCGGCCGGCGGTCGCGCGCGGCAGCCGATATCACCACTTTGGCCGCGCCTTTCTGGCCGCTTTGCAGATTCACGGGTACTGCGGTCAGGTTTTGGCCGCTGTCGTCCTTGTGGTGGAGCACCACCAGCGCCTGCTGCGTGCCGCGTCCGAAGGCCTCCAGCGTTTCGCCGGGCGCTATCGGAATGGTAGTGCTCCACTGCTTTTTCAGGTCCGCGTCGTAACGCTCCACGGCATAGCCACCGGCGCTTTGGTGGGCCAGAATCACGAAACCGGAGCCATCGGCTAGGGACAAGGTTTTGTGCGGCACCCGCATGTCGTAGCGGTCGGGTCCCTGCTCGGGCAGGTAGCTGAACGGAGTCGATTTGACTTTTTGAGCTAGGGCGGGTACGGCCAGGCCTGCACTGGCCAAGCTTGTCAAACCAATCAAAAGGGCGCGTCGCACCATAAAATTCGGGTGTAGATGAAGCATGAGAAAATAAAATTGAAGCGCTTAAAGAGCCCAAAAGTACCGGATTTGGCCCTGTCTCACGGCGTTAACGCAGCACCAAAGGTCGGACCGATAGGGCTGCGCTAACAAAAATGTAGCCCAATCATAACACTTCCGTGGCAACACCCGTACATGGCACCCGTTTACTTCGTGGTCGATTTCAGCGCCTCAATCGGAAGCTCTCAAACGTCCTTTTTTTCGCCCTGTCGCCTGCTAATTCCACTGCCGATTAGCGGCACCTTGGCCTCTTTGAAAACGAATTTGTTGAACAAGGCCAAGTCTTGTCGTACCTTTGCACCCGCAAAATATTCTGCTATATTATGAAGTCCCTGCTTAAATTCTCTTTGTTAACCGCTCTCATAATCAGTGGCAAACTAGCAAAACAGCCGGCCCCAACTGCTGTTGCAAAGACCGTTAATACCCAAGCCATTCCCGATTCATCCATGATTCTGGTGCATCAGGTGTATGCCTCCGAGCCTGCTCAGCCTGGCCGAGAGAAGGCCCAGCCGCAGCAGAGCGGTGCCGGACTTTTAGCCGAAATGTTCTAGACGGCCAGCAGCGACTTTTCTCAAAGGTCGTTTTTTTTTGCCCACACTTTCCCTCAAAAGTCCTAGCTAATCCTGCTCCAATTCACCGCTGTAGCCGGCAGGCTCTCGATGTGATGCCGGATATTGGCATTTTCCGGGCTGACCAGATTGGGGTCTTCCGCCAGAATAGTTTGGGCGGCGGCCCGGCTTTCGCTCAGAATCCGGCCATCTTTAGCCAGGTCGGCAATCAGCAAGTCGAGTACACCGCTTTGCTGGGTGCCCATCAAGTCCCCTGGGCCGCGTAGTTTCAGGTCGATATCGGCAATTTCGAAGCCGTTGTTGGTTCGCACCATCGTTTCGAGGCGGGTACGGGCGTCCTTGCTCAACTTGAAGCCTGTCATTAGGATGCAGTAGCTTTGGTCGGCGCCGCGGCCTACACGGCCGCGCAGCTGGTGTAGCTGCGAAAGACCAAAACGCTCGGCGCTTTCAATCACCATCACCGAGGCGTTGGGCACGTTTACGCCCACCTCAATCACGGTGGTAGCCACCATAATCTGCGTTTCTTTCTTGATAAAGCGCTGCATTTCGTAGTCCTTCTCCTCGGCCTTCATGCGCCCGTGCACAATGCTGATTTGGAACTCCGGGAAAGCCCGCGCCACGCTCTCGTAGCCGTCGGTCAGGTCCTTGTAATCCATCGTTTCCGACTCCTCAATCAGCGGATACACGATGTAAACCTGCCGCCCAATCTTTACCTGGTCGCGGATAAACTCGAACACTTTCAACCGGTTGGCATCGAAGCGGTGCACCGTTACAATGGGCTTGCGGCCAGCCGGCAGCTCGTCAATCACACTCACATCCAGGTCGCCATATAAGGTCATGGCCAGCGTGCGGGGGATAGGCGTAGCCGTCATTACCAGCACATGGGGGATAATGTGCGGGTTTTTCTGCCACAGCTTCGAGCGCTGTGCTACCCCAAAGCGGTGCTGCTCATCCATAATGGTAAGCCCCAGGTTGCGGAACTGCACCACGTCCTCCAGCAGCGCGTGGGTGCCCACCAGCATGTGCATGGTGCCATTGCGCAGCTCCTCATGCAGCACGCGCCGCTCGGAGGTGCGGGTGCTGCCCGTGAGCTTGCCAATCTTGATGCCCAACGCATCGGCATACACCTTGAGGCCGGTATAATGCTGGTCGGCCAAAATCTCAGTAGGGGCCATGATGCAGCTCTGCGCGCCGTTGTCGGCGGCCATCAGCATCGAGATAAAGGCTACAATGGTTTTGCCCGAGCCTACGTCGCCCTGCAGCAGGCGGTTCATCTGCTGCCCGGTACAAAAATCCTTATAGATGTCGTGGATGACTCGCTTTTGCGCCCCCGTCAAGTCAAACGTGAGGTGGTTCTTATAGAAATCTACCAGCGTCGGCACCTCCTTAAAAATCTGGCCTGCCAAGGTCACCTTGCGCTGGTCGCGCTGCCGCAGCAGCTTCAGCTGCACAAAAAATAGCTCCTCAAACTTCAGCCGAAATTGCGCCGCCGCCAGCAGCTCCGCACTCTGCGGAAAGTGAATCTGCTGCAGGGCATTGACCTTCGGCATCAACCCGTACCGCTCAATCAGCGCCGGCGACAAAGATTCTTTGATGTGCGGCTGTGCCAGCTTCAGGAGCTCCGCCGTCATTCGCATGATGGCTTTGCTATCGACGCGGTGGTAGTTCTTGAGCTTCTCGGAGGTGTTGTACACCGGCTGCAAAAAACTCTGGCCGGGTTTGTTCTCGCCCACCTCTTCCAACTCCGGGTGCGCCATCTGCGGCCGTCCGTTGAACATTGTGGGCTTGCCAAAGACGATGTATTCCTGGTTGTTCTTGGCCACCTGCTGCACCCACTTAATGCCCTTGAACCACACCAGTTCCAACTCGCCAGTGCCGTCGCCCACCTTAGCGGTCAGGCGCTGCTTGGGACCTTCGCCTACCAGCTCCTTGCCGCGCAGCATGCCGCGCACCTGCACGTAGGGCAGGTCGTCGTTCAGGTCGGCCACCTTGTACACCTGCGTCCGGTCGAGGTACCGGAACGGGTAGCGCTGAATCAGGTCGCCATAAGTAAACAGGTTCAACTCTTTGCCCAGCAGCTGCGCCCGCTGGGTGCTGCCCACCGAGCGTAAAAACTCCAGCCGGGTATTAAAGAAATTGCTCATTTAGTAGCTGTTAGCTCTCAGCTATTGGCTGCTGGCTTTTGACCATGATTTTATGAAAGGCTAATAGCAAGGAGCTAATAGCTAATGGCTTAATTTTTATAGCGAAGCGTATTTATCATTCGTACCATATCCGTCTTCACGTACTCAATCACCGGGGCCAGCGAGTCGTTCGCCGTGGCGGTTCTGAAATACAGCGCGCCGCGCAAGAAGTGCCTAGTGCTATCAGTAGTATAGAATTGAAACTGACTCGGCACCTCGCCGGATAGCTCAAATACCGAGGCGCGCATACCGCTCGGCGTCTTCAGAATGCGCTCATCAATAGCTGTGGCCTTGATTTCGTGCTTGCCGGTGAGCTTGCGGGCATCCTCCATCATCTTGTTATAGAGGCGACGGTCACGTTGCACGTCCATGTAGGTAATCTGCACATTGGCGTGCAGCTTGGGATAATATACATTAATCCAGTGCGGCTGCGCCATGTACGACGAATCCCGCTTAATCACGGCCTCCTTCGAATACTCAAACTCGTACGGGTGGCCGCCGCCCAGCAACTGGTAGCGATGCGCGGGTAGGTCGATGCGGTTGTAGCCCTTCGGCTTCGGCGTAAAATCCGGGACTGATGAGCAGCTTGCCAGCAGCGCCAGCCCCATTAGCAACGACACGGTTGAAAAATATCTCATGTAAAAAGCGGCTCCAGCCTGAAATAGCCCAGCCTTCATAGCTTCAAAGGTAACCGCTACCGCAACGAAAAAAGCCCCGGCACAGTGCCAGGGCTCTTCCCTAATAATCGATTTGGACAGCTGCAGCCATAGGCCTGTCAGCCCAACCCCTGGGATTCAGAACGGCAGCTGGTCCAGCTCCGGCTCCTGCCGGAAGCTTTGCTGCGGCTCAGCTACGGCTGCACCATTGGCATCGCTAGCTGGGCCAGCGCCCTGCGGCCGTCCGCCCAGCAACGAAATCTCATCGGCCACAATTTCCGTGATGTAGCGCGTTTGCTGGTCTTTATCCTGATACTGGCGGGTGCGGAGTTTGCCCTCAATGTACACCTGCTGGCCCTTCTTGAGGTACTTATCAGCCATGTCGGCCAAACCGCGCCACGCCGAGATGTTGTGCCACTCGGTGCGCTCCACGCGGTTGCCTTGCTTGTCTTTGTAATAGTCGTTGGTGGCAAGGGTAAAATGAGCCACGCTCACACCGCCCTCCAAATGGCGCACTTCAGGGTCTTTGCCCAGGTTACCTACCAAAATCACCTTGTTCACTCCGGCCATATTATTGCACGTTAGGAAATACAGAATCAAAAAAGCCACTCGGCCTTTCCTTGCTTCAAAGGTAGGGAATTAAGCCGGAATAATTACAAGTAATTGCTAAATATTTTTGCTGATTTGGCTAAAAATATTAGAAGTGCCCATTTTAAAGATTTTGGTCACAATAATTAGCAATTAGCTTGGGCTTAGGCAGCGCATCAATCTCCTGTGTAGAGTACAGTCGCAATCCTAAATCGCGCAACGTGGTAGCTGGCAGCGGCTGCATCAATTCTAATGAATGAAAGCGCACCTCCAGCTTCTGATGGCTCAATACGTGCTTGTAAGCCGCGCTAGGCTCGGCCGCTTGACTAGTATCTAGAGTAGCGCCTAGCGCCTCCAGGTGCCGCGCCAACTCAGCAGGCGGCAACTCAGGTACTGTGGTTTCGGCTAGGGCAAAATCATAAAGCCCCTGCCAGATGTCTTTCTCGCGACGCTCGCGCAGGTAGGTTTGCTCGCCGTGGCGTAGCACGAAGTAATGGAAGTAGCGCGTGCGCGAGGCCTTGGCCTTGCTCTTCACCGGGAGTAACGCCACCTGCCCGTGTTGGAAGGCCCAGCACTGATGCTGCATGGGGCAAAACAGGCAGTCTGGCTTAACTGGCGTGCACTGGATGGCCCCGAACTCCATAATGGCCTGATTAAAATCGGCGGGGGTGGAGGTTGGAATATGCTGGTCGGCCACCGCCTGAAATTCCTTACGCGAGCTAGGAGCCGCAATGTCCGAATGCAGCCCAAAGATGCGCGCCAGCACCCGGTACACATTGCCATCAAGCACGGCTACTGCCTCATCAAAGGCAAACGAGGCTATAGCTGCCGCAGTGTACGGGCCTATACCGCGCAATTTCAATAACTCAGTGTAAGTGGAAGGAAACTTTCCAGCATACTCACTCACCACCTGCTGGGCGGTGCGGTGCATGTTGCGGGCCCGGGAGTAATACCCCAGGCCCTGCCAGTAGCGCAGCACTTCAGCCTCGGGCGCGGCAGCTAGGTCTTGGACGGTGGGGTAGGCGACCAGAAAAGTATTGTAGTAAGGAAGGCCTTGAGCGACACGCGTTTGTTGTAAGATTACTTCAGATAGCCATATAGCGTATGGGTCGCGGGTGTGGCGCCAAGGCAGGTCGCGCTGGTGGCGGGGGTACCAGGCCAGTAGCGCTGAGGCCAAAAAGGAAGGCTGATGAGTTTTTAGAGCCAAAATTTTGAAAGCGAATAATTTGGGACAGGAACTAGTTTGGGAGGGTAGATTGGTAAAACAAAAAAATGGGGTTACCTTTGTGGCCCCAATTCGAGGGCGAACCGCCTACGAGGCAAAGGCTTACGCTGGAATTAGGGACTTTTTTTGCCTGCAACTGTATTTTTTTCAACCACCTAAGTACCATACCAACGTGACGAAAGCTGAGGTAATCGCCGAAATCTCCACGAAGACCGGCATCGAGAAAGCTGATGTATTGATGACTGTTGAAGCCTTCTTCAAAGTCGTGAAAGATTCGATGACTGAGGGCAACAACATTTATGTGCGCGGCTTTGGCTCGTTCGTAAACAAGAAGCGCGCTCGTAAAGTCGCTCGTAACATCTCGAAAAATACGTCGCTCATCATCGAAGAGCACTACATTCCGAGCTTCAAGCCGTCGAAGACCTTCGTGGCAAAAATTAAGAACAGCAAGAAAGTAAAATCGACTGCTGCCAAAGCCTAGTCTATCAATGATTAACGTTTAGTGGTTAACGGTAAGTGATAATGGCCATTGACCACTAGCCATTAGTTATTAACCACTGAAAACCTACCGGCCGCGCCGCCGGCGCCTTTTCCGAGAGGGAGGGCCCGGCGGCCGGTTTTTTTCAGCCTATGGCAACTACCAGCTCTGCCCCACATCAATTGGTTCTCGTCGCCGCCGCCCTCGTGCTGGCTGGCGGCTTGTTTGTGCTGCCCAAGGGCATCATGAAGCCCAAGGAAAGCAAGTCGGAGCTGAGCAAGGATGCGGCCGCAACGGCCAATCGCGACGGTGGAGGCATGGCAACTAACGGCTCCAAAACCGAGAATTCCTCGGGACCGGTGCCGGCCACTGCCACCGATAATAATGGCCCAAACGCCGCCCCGCATACCACGGCTACTCCCGCCCAGCGGCAGGAACTGACGCGGTTGCTGGCCGAATACGCCGCTGCTCCTAACGCGACGGCTAAAGCTACAGCGGCTACCTCCCTTGCCCGGCGCTACAATAGCGTAGAACGCTTCGACAGCGCCGGATTTTATTTAGAACAAGTTGCGCTGGCTAAACCCAGCGCCCAAAACTGGCAGCAGGCGGCCGATGCTTACTTTCAGGCCTTCAGCTTTGCGGCTACCGATGAGCGGGTTAAACTGCTCGGCGGCAAGGCGCGGGAGTTGTATGCCAAAGTGTTGAGAGACCAACCCGGCAACCTTGATGCTAAAACCAACCTCGGCATGGCCTACATGGCCTCCGATAACCCTGTGCAGGGCGTAACCTACCTGCGCGAAGTACTGGAAGCTGACCCCCGCAACGAGAAAGCCCTGTATAACATGGGTATACTCGCGGTGCAAAGCAACCAGTACGACAAAGCCGTGAAGCGTTTCCAGGATTTGGTGAAAGTCAATCCGAAAAATGTGAACGGACAGTTTTACCTCGGTGTAACTTTGGCCCGTACTGGCGCCAAGGAAGAAGCCAAACAGGCATTCCTCACCGCTAAAAGCCTCAGCAACGACCCGGCGCTGGCCGCTTCGGTAGAGGAGGAAATCGCCAAATTGAAGTAGCTACGACACAACTAATCACCAACTTAACCCCCAAGCATCATGCCCTGCGGTAAAAAAAGAAAGCGTCATAAGATTGCCACCCACAAGCGCAAGAAGCGCCTGCGCAAGAACCGCCACAAGAAGAAGTAAGCCTCACGGGGCGTAGCGGCGGCCGGCAGTTTTCCTAACGGGAAGGGAGTCAGCCGCCTATCTCTCACGTAGCCTCCGAGCGAGGCCGCGCTAGGTGCTTTTCCCGTGGCTCGCGAGGGAAGCCAGAACCACCGGGTTCTGGCTTCCCTTTGCCGGTTTCGGGGTAAGCCTTCGGTGGCAATTTCCGGCAGGTTACCTTAACTAAATCAAGGCTTTGAGTAATGAATTAGTCATTAATTCTACTCAGGAAGGCGAGCGGATTGCGTTGCTGCAAGACAAGCGGCTGATTGAATACCATTTCGACCGCAACGACACCAACTATTCAGTTGGCGATATCTTCCTGGGCACCGTGAAAAAGGTGATGCCCGGCCTGAACGCTGCTTTCGTGGACATTGGCTACGAAAAAGACGCGTTTTTGCACTACGGCGACCTCGGCGAGCAGTACAACTCATTCACCAAATGGGTGCGCACGGTCCAGAGTGGCCGCGCGGCAACTGCCGGACTAGAGAAATTCACGTTTGAGCCACCCCTCGACAAAGTAGGGAAGGCAGAAAGCGTATTTAAGAAAGGGCAGCAAATTGTTGTCCAGATTATCAAGGAGCCTATCTCGACCAAAGGCCCCCGGGTAAGCACTGACATTTCAATGGCTGGCCGCTACCTCGTGCTGATGCCATTTTCGAACACCATCAGCGTCAGCAAAAAGATTGTCAGCAAGGCAGAGCGCGACCGTCTAAAGCGCCTCATTGCCAGTATTAAGCCTGAAAATTTTGGTGTCATCATCCGCACCGTAGCGGAGGGCCGTGAAGTGGCTGAGCTGGATAAGGACATGCAGGACATGGTAGCGAAGTGGGAGCAACTCCATACCACTTTGCGCACTGCTAAGCCTAATGACAAGGTGCTTGGCGAACTCGGCCGGACGTCGTCCATGCTCCGTGACATGTTGAACGAGTCGTTCGACAGCATTATGGTAGACGCACCGACGATGTACGAGGAAATGCGGGACTACCTGCAGAAAATCGCACCAGACAAGTTGGGTCTGCTAAAGCTGCACAACTCGAAGATTAAAATCTTCGAGCACATGGGCATTGAAAAGCAGCTTAAAACCCTGTTTGGTAAGACTGTGACTGTGCCCGGCGGCGGCTACTTAGTTATTGAGCACACCGAAGCCCTGCACGTTATTGACGTGAACTCGGGCAGCAAGAGCAACCAGGAGAATGACCAGGAAGCTACCGCGTTGATGATTAACATGCTGGCGGCCAAAGAAGTGGCTCGTCAGTTGCGCCTGCGCGACATGGGCGGTATCATCGTGGTCGACTTTATTGACATGCGCTCAGCAGAAAGCCGGAAGAAGGTGGAAGATGTCGTGCGCGACGTGATGAAGCACGATAAGGCCAAGTTCACGGTGTTGCCCATCACGAAGTTCGGCCTGCTGCAAATTACACGTCAGCGGGTGCGCCCGGCCGAGAACATAGTAACTGGTGAGGTGTGCCCCACTTGCGGCGGTACGGGTAAGATTTCGGCTTCCATTCAGGTGACAGACGACATCGACAACAGCATCGACGACTTGCTGGTGAATCAGAATCAGTCGGGCATTACACTGTCGGTGCACCCGTTCTTATATGCCTACTACACGAAAGGCCTGATTTCGCGGCAGATGAAATGGTACCTCAAGTACTATAAGTGGGTGAAAGTAGTGAATGATAGTAGCCTTGGCCTTACCGACTACCGCATCGAAGACGAGCGGGGGGAGGAAATCCAGTTACGCTCCTCGGCTGCTGCCATGAGCCGCTTGCAGGACCGTGAGGTTGAAATTGAGAGTGTCGATTAGACTGTTTTAAGGGATTAAAAACACGCAGAAACTTTTGATTAACTGCTTTTAGTCCTCGCTACAAACGAAAAGAGAAGGTCCGGCTGCAGATGCAGCCGGACCTTCTCTTTTAATGACCAAGTCCACATGAATTACGGTTGCGTTGGCTGGAAGAACATCATTGAACCGTCTGCATTTTTGCACTCGCTGAAATCGGCCTAATCAGCGATTAGAACTTGATGCCTAAATCCAGTGCAACACCACTATTTTTAATGGTAACGTCTTTGAAATCGCGCTTGCTTTCGAAATAATGGTCGATATCAACCAGACCGCGGTGGTAGCTGAGGCCAGCGAAAACCTTCGTGCTTTTGCCCAACTGATACTCGACGCCGGCACCAGCTAAGGCATCCGCATCAATAAAATAAACGTAGTCACTGGCTTTGTTCTCTGTAGCCGTAGCAGGGTCGACATAAAATTTGTTTTTGCTGATACGGGTACCAATGGGCACATTTAGCGAGCCGCCTACTTGGAAATAAATACGGGTTGCCGAGGCAATCTCATTGGTGAAAAGCTTCACAGTAAGCGGAAGCTCAAGGTATTGGGTCGTGATAGGTAGCTTTACTCCGATGGGTTGCTGAATTGCATCATTGGTGACGTCGTTGTAGTTAATCGTGCCACCTTTGCCCGTGAGCAGCAAGCCAGTACTAAATGCGTAGTTTTCCCCAAAGAAATAATCAACTACCAAACCACCGCCAAAACCAAACTGGCTGCCATCACTGCTGAAAGCATTGGTCGAAGTTGATTCGGCCCGTAGGCTGGTGATGGCCGGCGATATTTTCAGGCCAATTTCGACCTGGGCTGATGCGGTGCCAATGGTAGCAGCGAGGGCTAATAGGGGGAGGAGTAGTTTTTTCATACGGGTTGGATAATTCGATTGCAGCCGGCAAATGCCGACAGCCGACAGGTTTTGGCTAATTTTACTCCAAAGTAACGCGTGTGGATACGAATAATTTTGCCTGGCGGCGGTGGCTGCCCTTATTTCTAGGAATTGGTTTGAGCCTGAGCGCCTGCAAAGGCGAGCCGGCGGAAGGCTGCCGCCCTGACGACGCCGAGGATGCGGCTGCCGTGCCCATGCGCCTGAAACGTCTGGAGCCGGGTTTTTTTAGCCTGAAAACGCCCGCCGATGCCCAGCGATTCATGGATGCAAACCCAACGTTTGCGAAGTACTACCTGCAACGCCAGCCGGGCAACGAAGCCGCTCTGGACAGTAGTCTAGTGAATTTGGCTACTAATCCGGCACTGCAAAAACTAGGAAAGGAAACGGCTGCTGCTTTCCCCGATAGTGCGGCCTTACGCCACGATTTGGGCGAGATGTTTCGGCGAGTGCACTATTATTTTCCCGATTTCAGGGTGCCTCCGACAGTTACTTACGTGAGTGGCTTCTTGGCCAAGGATATTTATGTGAACGACAGTTTATTAGTGACGAGTTTGGATTGGTTTGCGGGTCCGAAAGCCAGCAAACGGCCCGATTTGCCGCAGTATATGTTGCGCCGCTACACGCCGCTGGGCCTGACTCCGCTGGTCGCGCAAGCCGTCTCGAGCAAATACAACCGCCATGAACTGACGGCCAACACTATGCTGGATGCCATGATACACGCGGGCAAGTCGCTGTACTTTGCCAGCCGCGTGCTGCCTTGCACGTCCGATTCGTTACTGATGGGATACACCCAGCGTGAGATAGTAGGGCTGGAAGCTAATGAAGGCCGGGTTTGGGGCCATTTCCTGGAGAAAAATCTACTGTATTCAACCACCCCCTTTTTGCTGCAGAAATACGTGGGTGAGCGGCCGAATGTGCCCGAAATTGACAAAACCTGCCCCGGCCGGGTAGGGCAGTGGGTAGGTTTGCAAATCATCCGCAAGTACGTGGCCGAGCATCCCGACGTGAGCCTAAGCCGCATTATGGCGGAAAAGAACGCGCAGCGCCTGCTGAACGACTCTCACTATCGGCCTAAGCGGTAAATGGGCAAGTGAGTGGATAAGTGATTGTCCAGAAGGCGATTTCTTATCTACTCACTTGCTCATTTATCCATTGCTCCCATGCACATCGCCGTTTTCAGCCAGTACCACACCAACCCCGATTGCCCGGCCACTAGCCGGCACTACACGCTGCTGGCCCACATAGCCAAAACGCACCGGGTGACGCTGTTGACTACGCCTGCCTGGAAAAGCCAGCGACTGACGCAGGAGTTTCCGTGGGCGCCGGCCGGGGTAGAAGTTCGGGAAGCTGAGGTGCCGTATGAGAATAAAATGGGACCAGCACGGCGGGCGTTGGCCTTTGCGCAATATGCAGCCTGGGCTGTGCGCGAAGGGCTGCGCATTGAGAAGCCCGATGTGATTTGGGGTATCAGTACGCCGCTCACTGCTGCATGGGCGGCGGCGCAGGTAGCACGCTGGCGGCGGGTGCCGTGGGTGTTCGAGGTGCAGGACTTGTGGCCGGCATTTCCCATTGCCATGGGAGCAGTTCCTACAGCACTGGCTCAACGGCAACTATATCAACTGGAAAAGCGGCTGTATAAAAGCGCACAGCATATTCTGCCGCTTTCGCCAGACATGACGCGCTACGTGACTGATTTAGGAATTCCGACTGCGAAAGTAACCACCGTACTCAACGGCACGGACCTGGAATTAGCTGCCCGCGCTACGCCTGCTTCCGTAGAGGCGTTGCGGCTGCAACAGGGCCTGCACGGCAAACGGGTGATTCTGTACGCCGGCACATTTGGGCGGGCCAATGATATCCCGACGCTTGTGGCAGCAGCCGAGGCCATGGCCGCAACTGACACGGAGGTGGTCTGGCTGTTTCTGGGGCATGGC
Source organism: Hymenobacter negativus (assembly GCF_017571495.1). GTDB lineage: Bacteria > Bacteroidota > Bacteroidia > Cytophagales > Hymenobacteraceae > Hymenobacter > Hymenobacter negativus. The sequence continues at coordinate 69,155 of NZ_JAGETZ010000014.1, forward strand.
TTTTTTGAGCCCCTAATTAAGAAAGCCGCGGCTCGTTGGCCGGGACGAATCCGGTTAGTGGGTGGGCAGGCGAGGCACGAGGTGTTCGCTTGGTTTGCCTTGGCGTCGGTATCGGTAGTGTCATTTTTGGGTTTGCCAGTACTCAGCACTAATTCGCCCGCCAAGCTCTACGACTCATTGGCCGTAGGCACGCCAGTAGTCGTGACCAATTCTGGTTGGAGCAAGCAGTTGGTTGAGCAGAAGAACTGTGGCTGGTACTCGCCCGCTGGCGACGCTCCTGCGCTAGCAACTTTGCTAACACAGCTGTTGGCGCAGCCGGCGGTATTGGCTGCGGCCGGAGCGTGTGGCCAACAACTGGCCGTGCAGGAATTCGACAGGCAGTATTTAGCTGCGGTGGTGCAACGCGTGCTGGAAGATGCCGGCATCTGATTTTTTACTAACCCAGAGGCCCTTTGTACTGCCTAGTGCCTCAAATGGAACTTTGTGTACTAAAAAACTGGCCTGGAAGCTCAGATAAGCTAGTTTTCAGGTAGCGGACTATAGGCAGCAGCTTTGCCAAAATGCTTTTCGAAGTAAGCGCAGCTAGGCGCTAATGGGCAGACGCTGCATTTAGGTGAGCGTGCTACGCAGATGTAGCGGCCGTGCAGAATCAACCAATGATGCGCTTTATTGACTAGTTCTTCGGGGATATAGCGCACAAGTGCTTTCTCTACCGCTAACGGCGTAGTAGCCGTTTTAGGCACGAGGCCGATGCGATGCGAAACCCGAAAAACGTGGGTATCGACAGCCATAGCGGGTTGGTTGTAGATAACAGATGCCACCACATTGGCCGTTTTGCGACCTACGCCGGGCAGGCGTTGGAGCTCGTCAATCTGGCTGGGAACCTCGCCCTCGAAATCTTCGGTGAGCATGCGTCCCAAGCCGGCTAGGTGCTTAGCCTTATTATTCGGATACGAAATGCTGCGAATGAAGGGAAAAATATCATCCGCCGTGGCTGTGCCGAGGTGGGCGGCGGTAGGAAACTCGGCCAGTAGTGCTGGCATCACCAGGTTCACGCGCTTATCGGTGCACTGGGCACTGAGTACTACTGCCACAATCAACTCATAAGGATTGCCGTAGACCAGCTCGGTTTTCGGCTCCGGAAAGTTGGTGGTGAAGTAGTCGAGGAAGTAACGAAACCGGTTGGCGCGAGTCATTCGGTGGAACAAAAAGGAAAAAAAATAAAACGGTCATGCTGAGCGCAGCCGAGCATCTCGGCCGCAATAGTAACCCTATTGACAGGATTACTGCTGCGGCAGAGATGCTGCGGCTGCGCTCAGCATGACCGTTATTACATGTACCAGCTGGCAGCTGCTACGCCCGTCGGCGGGACATGTGCAATGGGAACCACAAAAAGTTGAATGGGCTCAGGACTTGCTCAAAAAAGTGCGCGAGTAGCGCAAAATGGCCTCGGAGGTTTCGGGCCGCGGTTCCCGACGTACGCCGTCGAGAGCCCGCTGGGCCAAAAGAAGGTCGGCGCAGGTCGCGGCCAAGTCCGGGTCGTGCTGCAATGCCTCCTCTACCTCGCGCTGCCTTTCAGGAGGCAATTCGTTGTACACATACTGGAGAAGTGTCGAATGGGGTAAGATTTGAATCATAGTCGAGGGAATTTGCGGTCATTTTCTTCCGCAGGTTTATCAGCGCGTAGCGCATCCGACCCAACGCGGTGTTGATGCTCACGCCGGTTGCGTCGGCAATTTCCTGGAAGCTCATGTCGCCGTAATGGCGCATCAGCAACACCTCCTTCTGGGCGGCGGGCAGTTCCTGGATTAACGCCCGAAGGCGGGTATGGGTTTCTTCGCGGGCCAGGATATCATCCGGGCCGTCGTCGGCAATGCTTAGGGTGTTGCTCAGCATCTCGTTGTCGGTGAGGCTGATGTGGGGCACGCGCTTGCCCCGCCGGAACGAGTCGATGGCTAAGTTATGCGCAATGCGGCAAATCCAGGGCGCAAATTTGCCCTCTTCGTTGTAGCGCCCGCCCTTCATGGTGTGAATGGCCTTGATGAACGTATCCTGCAAGAGGTCCTCGGCCACGTCTTCATCGCGCACGATGAGGAGGATGGTCGTGAACACACGACTGCGATGCCGCTCCAGGAGGATGGCGAAAGCGGATTCCTGGCCAGCCAGGTAGAGCGAAATGAGCGCGGAGTCGCTCGGGTGCAAGAGGTCCATAAAGGGCTACGGAATAAGGGAACGTAGAGCTTTAGGCCATAGTATGCAGTTACCGAGAAAAAAATTGGAGAGCGACGCGAGGGCTGTGATTTCTAGCCCGCTAGAATCAGACCAAATGTAGAAATATGGAATCCACTTGCGCAATAGGCACCGGTCAAAAGAAGCCAAAATCTTTTTGCAAAAACCGAGCAACCTTCCTTAAAACTTCATCTAGGCCGTTTTTTGAGAAAACTGCTTAGTCTTTTTTTTAAAAAAAAGTTTCCAACCGAAACCTAAAAATTTATGTCCTTGCTACTGGACTCATTGAGCGAGCCAGTGATAGGCAGCGGCTTCGTCGGTAAAGAGGCCCGATTGGTAGCTTTGCTCGGGCCCGTAAGCCGCGCTCGGCGCTGATACAGCGCCCGCCAAACCAACGGACGCCTGCTGCTGAGTGGCGCGTAGGGGCGAAATGAGGAAGGCCATGCGAACGGGCGCGACGTAGCGGCCGACGAGCTGGGGAAAGAAACTGGTATCCAGCCACAGGGTCAGGGCCGGCGAGGCCAACTCTTCGCGGCGGCGCAGGTCGAGGAGCCAGCGCCAGCAGCCTAGCGCATCGCCGGCTGCGAGAATGGCTAGGTAGCCCCGTTGCAGCTCGGGCTCCGAGATTTCACGCTGCCAGCGGGCAATGATGGCCGGCAGGTCGGGGCGGGGCGTTATTTCCAAACCAAAATCGGACATAGGGGAGCGGAGAGCAGGCAGCAGCTAATGCACAAGATAGGCCTAAGTACGGGGCTCATCCAACCTAGCCGCCTCGGGTGGAGTTTACCTTTGCGGCGGGCCGCTCCACCGACCGCTTTGTTGATTCTATGCTTCCAACTCCTGACGAAACCCCGGCCCACGACCCTTACGCGGCCCTGCGCATTCCCGATTTTCGCCGCCTGGTATCGGCCCGTACCTTGCTCACGGTGGCCACGCGGGTGCAGGGCCTGGTGGTGAGCTGGCAGATTTATCACCTCACCAACAACCCGCTGGCGCTGGGAATGATTGGCTTATCGGAAGCGGTGCCCAGCATCGTGGTGTCGCTTTATGCCGGCTACGTGGCCGATTCGGTGCGGCGTAAGAACATTGTAGTGGTGGCGCTGGCGCTGCTGCTGCTGTGCGCGGCAGCGCTGGCATTTTTTGCCAGTCCCTACGGTATTGGGCTGCTGGCGAAAGATTCGCTCTATACGCTGCCGCTGTACGGGGTGATTTTTGTGAGTGGCTTGGCGCGGGGCTTTATGGGGCCGGCCTTGTTTGCGTTTATGCCGCAGCTGCTGCCCGACCGGGTGCTGCTACCCAATGCCATCACCTGGAACAGCACGACGTACCAGGCCTCGTCGGTGCTGGGGCCGGCCGTGGGCGGCTACCTTATTGCCACGCTGGGCGTGGCCGATTCGTACCTGGTAAGTACGGGGCTGCTGGGGCTGGCGCTGTTTCAGTTCATTCGCATTGCCGACCGGCCGCTGCCGCCCACGGAAGGCGAGCGGCTCAATCTGAAAGATAGCGTGCTGAGCGGGTTGCGGTTTATTTTCAGCAACCAGCTGGTGCTGGCGGCCCTGTCGCTGGATATGTTCGCGGTGCTGTTTGGGGGCGCGGTGGCGCTGCTGCCGGTGTTTGCCAAGGATATTCTGAAGGTAGGCGCGGCCGGCTTTGGGCAACTGGAAGCTGCGCCTGCTATCGGCTCGGTGCTAATGGCCATTTTTCTGACCTACTTCCCGTTGCAGCGCCGCGCCGGACGCAAGCTGCTGTGGGCGGTGGCGGGCTTCGGGCTGGCCACCATCTGCTTTGCGCTGTCGAGAAACTTCTACCTCTCGCTGGTGCTACTGTTCCTGACCGGGGTGTTCGATTCGGTGTCGGTGATTGTGCGCTCCACGCTCATTCATACCTACACGCCGGAGTATATGAAAGGCCGGGTGTCGGCGGTGAACAACATATTCATTGGGTCCAGCAACGAGATTGGGGCTTTTGAAAGCGGCGCGGCGGCCAAGCTGCTGGGCACGGTGCGCTCCGTCATCTTTGGCGGGCTGATGACGCTGCTGGTGGTGGCCATCACGGCCTGGAAGGCGGATAAGCTGCGCAAGCTGGAATCGGGGGCAGCAAAGTAGCCGACCCCGCCAAACCTGGGCTTGCAAGCGACGGGCAACAGTCAATTCGCAGTGCGAAGTAGCTTGCTGCCCGTAAATAAGGGGTTCGGGGTGCCTTGCACGCAACTGCAGGGCACCCAGAACCCCTTTTTGATGGCTTTCACACAACTGCAAGGCACCAAAAAGGGGTTTTTGATGGACTGCATGCGTCTGCAGGGCACCAAAACCCCCTTTTTGGTAGGCTGCACGCGTCTGCAGGGTACCAAAAAGGGCTTTTTGATGGACTGCATGCGTCTGCAGAGCATCAAAAAGCCCTTTTTGGTAGGCTGCACGCGTCTGCAAGGCATCAAAAAGCCCTTTTTGGTGCCTTGCAGACGCGTGCAGTCACGCGCCATCCGGGCCACGGGCTTGGTGCGTTTGCCAAAGGCAGGGGCCTTTCTCAATCACAAAGCGTTGGCAGGGCAGGGTTCCGGGCAAATTCCAGCATGGTTTCGAGCTGGGCCAGGGTGACGCGGTCGACGGATAAATCGAGCAGTGGCAATTCGGTGCGGTGAACCCAGCGCACTTCGGCCGTCTCGGTAGTGTGCGGCTGAATGGTGCCACCGGTGGCGCGGCACAGCACGAAAGCTTTGTAGATGTACCAGGGCTGGGGTGGATGGGCGTGCTGCTTTTTATCAAACAACGCCAGCAGGCGCACGGCTTTGGCTACGAGGCCGGTTTCTTCCCACACCTCCTTCACGGCCACTTCAAAGGGCGTGTAGCCCACATCGGCCCAGCCGCCGGGCAACGACCACCGGTTGCCATCCAGCTTTTCCTGCACCATCAGCAGTTCATCGGTACCCCGGAAGAGCACGGCGCGGATATCCACCTTTGGCGTGGGGTAGCCGGTTTCGGCGGCAAAAATGGCATCGAGCTGGGCCACCGGCTCGCCGGTAAGGTTGGCCAGCATGTGCATGCTGAGGGCGTGAATTTCCTGGTAGCGCTCGGTATCGAAGCCAGTGGAAGCGTAGGCAAGGCCGGTTTGGGCGATGGCCTGCAGGCGCTGGGCAATGCCGAGCCAGTCGGTGGGGGAGGACATAAAAGAAAAGTTGAAGAGTGTGGGCCTAATCTACCTGCCCCGCGCTGCGCACCAGGGCAGCATATTGCTCCGGGGTATCCACGTCGAGCACCCCTTCCGGAAACGCTACCTGGCCCACGGCTGCGCCCAGGCTGGCAATGAGCCGACCGGCGCCCTGCTGCCCTTGCAGCTTCAGCAGCTCAGGCAGCACGGACTGGTGGAAAACTGCGGGCACGCCCAGCGTATCGGCATAGGCGGCAGCCACGATGAGGGCGTGGGTTTGCTGCTGCTGAGCCACTAGCTGCCGGAGCAGTTCGGGTGTGAGGAGGGGCTGGTCCGCGAGCATGATAAGGACGGCGGCGGGCGAGGTTTCGGCCAGCGCCAGCAGGCCGGCGCGGATGGAAGAGGCCATGCCGGAAGCCCATCCGGTGTTGTACACGGCGCGGATGGGCAGGCCGGCTATTTCGGGCAGCAGCTCATCGTGCAGGGCCCCGGTTACCAGGACGATGGGGGCACAGCCGCTGGCCACGGCGGTTTCGGCAGCGTGGCGCAGGAGGGTGCGGCCGTGGTAGAGCAGGAGCTGTTTGGGCTGGCCCATGCGCGTGGAGGCACCGGCGGCCAGGAGCAGCAGGGCTACGGGGGGATTGGTAGGCATGGAGATGTAACTGTCATCCTGAGCATTCTGCGATTAAAGCAGAATGCTCAGGATGACAGATGGGATGAATTAAACGGCCTTCGTGCCCAAGATTTTATTGGGGGTGATGGGCAGGTCGCGCACGCGCTTGCCGGTGGCGTGGAACACGGCGTTGGCCACGGCGGCCGACACGCCCACCATCGAAATCTCGCCGATGCCCTTCACGCCCATGGCGTTGATGTAGGGGTCGTGCTCGTCGATGAATTCCACGGTCATATCGGGGATGTCGGCGTTCACGGGGATGTGGTAATCGGCCAGGTCGGCGTTGGTGTAGCGGGCGTAGTTGGGGTCGCGCGCGGTGGCTTCCATTAGTGCCGCGCCGATACCGAAAATGCTGCCGCCAATAATCTGGCTGCGGGCCGTTTTGGCGTTGAGAATGCGGCCGGCGGCGTGCACGCTCACCCAGCGCGTAACGCGCACGGTGCCCAACTGTGGGTCGACGTGCACCTCGCAGAAATGCGCCCCAAAGGAGTGCATGGAGTGCTTGCCCGCCGACTCTGTGTTATTGTTGGGGCCGGCAGGGTTACCAGGACGACCGGTTTCATAGCCCGCGCCGTATTTGCCCTGGCCGGTTCCTTCAATGTCATCGAGGCCGGCGCGCTTCATCAGCGCCATAAAGTCTTCGCCTTTTGCGGGACTGGCTTTCAACTGAAGGCGACCATTTTCCATTGCCACATCCTCCGGCTTGGCCTTAAAAAGAGGCGACTTCGGGTCCTTAATGGCTATTTTGGTGAGACGCTCCCATACGTCCTGCGCTGCGGCATAGACAGACGACGATACCGTGCCTGCTGCCACCGAGCCGCCCGAGTTGGGCGCGGTGGGCAACTTGGTGTCGCCCAACTCGAAGCGGATTTTCTCGGGTGGCAGGCCCAGAGAATCGGCTGCTACCTGCGTCATCACGGTGTAGGTGCCAGTGCCGAGGTCGGTGGCGCCACTCTGCACCACGGCGTGGCCGTCGGCGTAGAGGCGCACACGGGCGGTGCCCTGCGAGTTGTGCACCGGGTAGCTGGCTGTAGCCATGCCCCAGCCCACGAGGGTATTGCCGTCGCGTGTGAGGCCGGCCTTGGGGTTGCGCTTGCTCCAGCCGAACAGCTCGGCCCCACGGGCGTAGCACTCGCGCAGGCTTTTGCTACTCCAGGGCTGGCCGGTGCTAGGGTCTTTCTCCGCGTAATTCCGCAGGCGGATTTCGATGGGGTCGATGCCCAGTTGGTAGGCCAAATCATCCATCGCACACTCTATGGCGAAGGAGCCCGGCGCCTCGCCCGGCGCCCGGGTGAAGGTGGACGTCATCACGTTGGCCCGCGCCAGCTCGTAGCTCGACTCGAAAGTGGGGCAGTCGTAGAGCAGGTTGATGATTTTGCTATTAGCCTCGGCGTAATTATCCCAGGGCGAAGTAGTAGACGTTTTGGTATGTACCAGCGCCAGCAGCTTGCCATCTTGGGTGGCGCCTACGTTTAGCGTCTGGGTCTGGTCTTCGCGGTGGCCCATGCTCGTGAACTGCTGCTGGCGGGTGAGCACCAGCTTCACCGGCCGGCCCACAGCCTTAGCAGCCTGCACCGTGAGCACGGTGTGAGGCCAGCATGAGCCCTTACATCCAAAGCCACCGCCAATGAACTTGGTAATGACCCGCACCTGTTCCTGCGGCAGGCCCAGCATGGTGGATAACGCCTTCTGGGTGCGCGTCACACCTTGCGTCGACTCATATACCGTGAGGCGGTCGGGGGCTTCCCACACGGCGGTGGTAGCGCCCGGCTCCATGGGGTTGTGGTGGTTGATGGCGTGCGTGTAGGTAGCCGAAAGCTTCACGGGCGCACCGGCCAGGGCCGTTTTGGCGTCGCCTCGCCGGGTGTGGCCGTCGGCCTTGCCATCCTGAATCTTCTCGGGGTTGAAGAGTTGGGCCGCTGGGTTGGTGTAGGCTGCAATGGGCTTATCGGCGGCATAGTTCACGCGCACCAGCCGGGCGGCGTGGGTGGCGCGCTCAAATGTATCGGCTACTACCACTGCCACGGGCTGGCCAGCGTAATAAATCATGTCCGACGTCAGCGGCATGAAGCCCATAGGCGCGCCGATGGCCTTTTTGCCGTCAGCATCGTTAGGCGTCTTGGCTAGCTTGGGCAGGTTTTCGTGGGTGAAGATGGCTATCACGCCAGGCTCCTTCATGGCCACGCTGGTGTCGATGCTCTGGACGCGGCCCTTGGCGATGTCGCTGGTTTTAAGCACGCCGTAGGTGAGGCCGGGCAGGGGGTACTCGGCCGCGTATTTGGCTCGGCCCATCACCTTGTCGCGCCCGTCTACGCGGTTGAGCGGCTTGCCTACCACATTAGGCTTTGGAGATGTTTCGAAAAAAGCGGGTTCGTTTTCCATGAGAAATGGGTGCATCGATTGAGAACGTCATGCCTCGGCTGCGCTCAGCATGACGTTCTATAATTTTCCGGACTGCTACGCCTTTGCCAATTCCATCAAGGCGCGGACTAATGTATTCTGAGCCAACTCTACCTTGAAGCGGTTTTGCTCGCGGGGCTGGGCGTCGTGCACAGCAGCCGCAGCAGCGGCCCGGAAAGTTGCTTCGGTGGCCGGCGCGCCGGTTAGGATTTTCTCGGCTTCCGGCGAGCGCCAGGGCTTGGTGCCTACGCCACCCAGCGCCACCCGCGCCGAGCGAATCTGGCCGCCCTGCACATCCAGCCCCACGGCGGCTGAGGCCAGTGCGTAGGCGTACGATGTCCGCTCGCGCACCTTTAGGTAAGTGGATTTGCGAGCGTGCGTGGCGGCTGGAATGGTGATGGAAACAATCAGCTCGCCAGGTTCTAGCACGGTTTCTTTCTCGGGCGTATTGCCAGGCAGCAAGTGAAAATCGACCAGCGGCACGCGGCGCTGCTTGCCCTTGGCGTTTTCCAGCAGCAGCACAGCATCCAAGGCAGCCAGGGCCACGGGTAAGTCGCCGGGGAAAGTGGCGATGCACGCCTTGCTGGTGCCCAGAATGGCGAGGCCTTTGTTCTCGCCATCCTGCGCCGGGCAGCCGGAGCCGGGCACGCGCTTGTTGCACGGAAACGCAGTGTCGCGGAAGTAGCCGCAGCGCGTACGCTGCAAAATATTGCCCCCGATGCTGGCCATGTTGCGCAGCTGCGGCGAAGCCGCCAGCAGCAGCGACTGCGACACCGCCGGGTAGTTCTGCACCACCAGCGGGTGTTCTCCCACGTCGCTCATGCGTTCCAGCGCGCCAATGCGCAGCCCGTCGGCCGTCGGCTCGATACCTTTGAAAGCGAGCATGTTGATATCCACAAGCTGGTCGTGGTTTTCCACATTCAGCTTCATCAAATCGAGCAACGTGGTGCCGCCTGCTATGAACGCCGCGCCTTTGTTGTCGCGTACGGCGGAAGTAGCTTCTTTGGCCTGAGTAGCTTGGAGGTAGGTGAAGTCGTTCATGATTCTGGACCTGAATAGAAGGAGAACGTCATGCTGAGCGAAGCCGAGGCATCTCTACTGCAGTGGTAAATCCTGGTAATTGAATTAGTTGCGCGGTAGAGATGCTTCGGCTTGGCTCAGCATGACGTTGTTTGGACCGTGCTATACTGTCATTTAGCCTTTAAACCCGCTCTGCTCTACCTGCCGGATGGCGGCCACGATGTTGGGATAGGCGCCGCAGCGGCAGAGGTTGCCGCTCATCCACTCGCGCACATCGGCGTCGGTTTTGGCATGGCCTTCCTTAATGCAGGCGACACCCGACATGAGTTGGCCCGGCGTGCAGTAGCCGCACTGAAAGCCGTCGTGCTCGATGAAAGCGGCCTGCAGCGGGTGCAGTTCTTCGCCTTTGGCCAATCCTTCGATGGTCGTTATTTCTTTGCCCTGCGCCATCACGGCTAGGGTGAGGCAGCTATTTACGCGGCGTCCATCGACCAGCACGGTGCAGGCGCCGCATTGGCCGTGGTCGCAGCCTTTCTTGGAGCCCGTCAGGTCGAGGCGTTCGCGCAGGGCGTCGAGCAGCGTCACGCGCGGCTCCGCCTGAATGGTGCGCATGGTGCCGTTCACTTTCAGGCGCATCTCGCTCACACCCGCCACCTTCTTCGACATGGCCGTGAGGCGCTCGGCCTGGCCGATGAGGGGCGGAGCCAGCGCCAGGCCCAACAGGCCCCCGGCTTGCTTGATAAACGAGCGGCGGCCGTCGTTGGGAGACGCGCCATCCGGCTGCGCCGCCGGGGCGGGCGTGAGGTTATCCATCATGGTAAGGAAGTAGGAGGTTGGTGTCCTCAACCGTTGCCGGGTGGCATTGGTCAGGTCAAGGCGAGGAGTCGCCTTGGTAAATCCAACCTTCTACTACGATACTATCATTCCCAATAGTTACTAATTAGCCGAAATCTTTTACATAAACTCCTAAAAAATGGCATTATTCGCAACGCACGTAGGGCCGCATCTTTTCCCAATCGGCCAGCTTTAGAATGGGAATCTGTTTCAAATCCTCCACTGTTTTGAACGGACCGTGCTGCTGCCGGTACGCCACGATGACGCGCGCCTTGGGCTTGCCGATGTAGGGCTGGAGGTACATTTCATCGAAGGTGGCGGTGTTCACATTCACTGTTTTGGGCGCGTAGCCTGGCGCCACGAAGGTGTATTTCTTGAGGCTGTCGCGCAGGTCCGGCGCATCACGCAGCACAAATACCTCGTCTAACTGGTCTTCGCTGCGGTAGCCACCGAGCTGATTGCGGTACTTTACCACCCACTTGGCCCGGCCCGCTCCAATGCCGCGAATCTGCATCAATTGCGTCGTATCGGCGGTATTCAGGTCGAAGGGTTGAAGGTTGCGCGGCTTGCGGGCAAATTTGGCGGGCGTGCCGTCGGCGCTGGCAAAGGGTGGGAATTTGCCATCCGGCCCCGGCTTGTTGGCGGCATAGTCGCGCTTGGGTGCTTCGTCGGGTAGTTGCATGAACGGAGCCAGCCGCTGGTACACCGAATCTTCCAGCCCGTACATCTTCTTCACTTGCGCTTTGGCTTTGAAGCCACCGGCTGCCTCTTGGTATTTCACCATGCGGATGGCCACGAAGTGCGGCACGCCCCGTGCTTCCCAGCCTTCGGCCGTGAGGGCGTTGGGGTCGAACGGAGCTAGGCGTACCTGTGCTACCTTGGGGTAGCGCGAAGCACCCCGTTCAGATTTCTTATACGCTCGTTTTGGGTAGCGGCTGGCGTAGCTCTGGTCCGTTGCACGGTGCTCTTTTAATTGCGCGGCCAGCTCGTTCAGGCCTTTTTGGTCGGCGGCAGGGAGGTAGCTGGGCAGTTCCGGTCGAAGCAGAATAGGCCCAAATACACAGCCAGCCATCAGCAGCAAGATACCCACCATGCCCCGGGCTTCGCCACGCGAGTAGCCGAATTGACGCCGCACCCACGGCATTGGATTAAGGGCATTTTGGGGCCCGTGCGAGCGCGGAATAGAGGGGGCAGGCATAGCGGTAGAAAAGGTGAGCGCAGCAATAGTCATCCTCATTTATAGGAGGATACTTTGCAAGTATAAGCAAAACAGTAATGCTGCGCTCGCCCTGTTGCTATTAGCTCCGCGCCTTGGTTATGCTGGGCGTGCGGTTCGTCTTGCGGGTGGGGCCGGGGCGTTTCACTGTCACGGGGAGCGGGTCGCCGGGCGGGCGCGTTTCCTGGGACACCCACGTGTGAATCAGCTTAAGACCCTCGGGCGAAAAGATGGCCTGCTGCACGCCATTTATCATGGGCCACTGGCTGGGCGCGGGCTGAAATAAGTGGTTGATGCCGTCGAGCTTGTATTCGGTGGCCGAGCGCTTGGCGTGGCGCAGGGCCTTGTAGAGCGGCACCATATTGCGCTTAGTCGATACCTGCAAATCGGAAGTGCCGTTGAGCAGCAACACCGAGCATTGCACCTTATCGAGCTTAGCCTGAGGGTTGAAGTCGAAGAAATAACGTGACCATGGCGAGGTGAGCTGCGCGGCCCGGGCGCGGGCCATATTGGCATCGATGCCCATGTTGGCACCGGTGAGCAGGGAGGCTACTTTAGGACGAGCGACGGCATTATCAGGCGTTTGCCGGATAACGTCCACCGTGCGCTGGTACACATCCTGGGCGGCCTTTACCTGCGAGGGGTCCGCCCCAATCAGGCGCATGATTTCCACCTGCTGGCGCCGGAGTACTTCACTGCCCAACTGCCCGTAGCCTGCCAACGAGACTACAAAAGCCGGTACCCGGCCTGGTGTGGCGGCGGCCAGCAGGGCCACATTTGCCCCCTCGCCATGCCCTAGCAGGCCCACGCGGTACGCTGCCACCAGCGGCTGCGAGCGCAGAAAGTTCATGGCTGCCTGCGCATCGGTCACGAAATCAGCAGTAGTAGCCGTTGAATAGTTGCCCGTCGATTTGCCCACTCCCCGGTCGTCAAACCGCAGTACGGCAATGCCATGGCGCGTGAGGTAATCGGCCACTTGGCCAAACATGCGGTAGCCATTCACCTCCACGTCGCGGGTTTGCGGGCCGGAATCGGAGATGAGTACTACACCTGCAAACGGTCCTTCACCGGCCGGGATGGTGAGTGTACCAGCCAGGTGGTTTTTGGTGCTGGGATTGATGAAGCTGACGTTGCTTTCGCGGTAGGGCGGCGTGGCCTTAAACCTGGTGACAGCCTGCGTGGAAGTGGCCGCCCGCTTGAGCACCATGGGACCATTTACGCCGGGCTGCTTCCAGGTGCCACTGAGGGTGGCTCCATCGTCCTGCACCTTGCCCACGAAGCTGCTGCCAGCTTGCTCAATGCGCAGGGTCAGGTTGTCCTCTTTCAGCTCAACTTCCACGGGCATGCGGCTGATGCGCTGCTGCGGCGCATCGAGGGCAGCATAGTAGGTGCCATTGGTGAGCGGCACAATGGTGATGACAATGGTGATTTCGCCGCCGAGCAATTTCAGCGGGCCTCTCCACTGGCCATTTAGTGGCGTGGGCACTGGTGGAGCGGCCAGTACAACAGTATATTGGGTGAGTAGTATCAGTAGAAATAACGCGGTGCGTATAAATCTTATCATGGAATCAGACTATAAAAACAGTAGATAATAAGCAATAAAGAAGAACCGAGTCCGAAAAGTACAACAAATGTTTTTTGTGTGCAATAATTTTCACTCTTTGGCTATAGTAGAGCCTACATGAAGAAGGCTGCTCCGCAAGAGCGGCCTTCTTCATGCAATAGCGCCAACAGAAGCATAGCTATTTCTTGGTATGCTGCATTATCCAGTCACCAATCACTGTCAGGGCGTCGGGCGAAAATGTTTCTTCGATGGTGCCATACTCATCTGGACCACCGGTGTTAGCGGTCTGGAATAAGTGGTTGAGGCCGGGCAATTCTTTGGTTATCACATCGTGGTTGCCGCCTGTTTTCAATACCGAAGCCGTGGCAGCTAGATTGGCGGCGGCGGGCACTTGCCGGTCTTTGCTGCCGCCGAGGGCCAGCACCGGGCAATGAACTTTGGCTAGGGTTTGGGCCGGGCGGTCGGCCAGCAGGTGGCGATAGAAGGGCGAAGTCATGACTGCTAGTTGAGACTCCAGTGCGGCCGTAGTGGTCGGGTTGTTGGTCGGATTATATAAGGCTGTGAGTTGGGTGCGGGCTTGGGTATCGTCTGATGTCTTCTGAATAATCTGCGTCATGGTCCGCTGCTGCTTTTCGAGGGCCGCGAGCTGGATGGGGTCGGTGGTTTGCAGGCGGGCCAGGGCCAGCGACTGTTGCACTATCAGCTCATCGCCGGCAATGCCCGGCGCGGCCAGCAGCACCAGAAAGTCTGGTGCATTCGGCTGCGTGGCGGTTCCAATGGCTGCGGTGCCGCCTTCGCTGTGTCCCAGCACGCCCACCTGGTTTTTGCGGATGCCCGGCTGGGCTCGCAGCCACGCCAGTGCTGCCTGCGCATCAGTGGTGTAATCGGCGCTGGTCATGCCTTTTTGGGTGCCACCCGACTGGCCCACGCCCCGGTCATCAAACCGCAGCACGGCAATGCCGTGGCGGGTGAGGTAGTCGGCTAGTACCGCGAAGGGCTGGTGGCCCAGGATGGTTTCGTTACGGTCTTCGGGCCCCGAGCCAGTGAGCATCACCACCGCCGGGAAGGGACCCATGTCTGCGGGGAGGGTGTAGGTGCCGGCCAGCATGATACCAGCTTTCTCGTTTTTAAACGTCACGTCGGCCGACTGGTAGGGGAAGGGCGGCTGAGGCGTCTGGGGTCGGTTGGGGCCAGCTGGTTTGGAGGCCCCGGCCCGGGTGAGCGTGAGTGGAAACGAGCGCAGACCCTGCTGCCACTCGCCTTCCAAGTGCTGGCCATCGGCCGAGCGGCGGCCAGCAAACTGCGCAGCAGGCTGGCGCAGGCGCAGGTACACGCTGTCGGCTGGCGCCGTGAATTGCAGCACAAGGCCTTGCGCATGCTGAGCAGGAATGTCGAGCGTGGCCGAGCGCGGCCCGCCGGCCGGGTCGGTGAGGTGCGCCGTGAACTCAATAGGTCCAACGGTTCCGTTCCAGTCGCCAGTGAGGCTGGTTTGGGCGCGGGCGCTGCTGGAGCCCAGAAGCGCGGCGGCGGTGGCGCTCAGGAAGAAGCGGGTAAGTGTGTGCATGGCAGTGCGGTGAGGTGGAGTGCAATGTTACGAAGATAATTAGACAAGCTTCTAATTAAAAACAGAATAAATCTGCCGCAGCCAGACTGAGCGTGTTGGGTCTATATTGAAGTCATGAAAACATTCTGATTTTTGATGCTGCTCTTGCTGTCGGCACTATCAAAAAATACTGGCCAAGCTGTTGCATCTCAACCTACCGGCTTAGCTGTAACGGCCGAAATAGTTCATGTAGTGATACAAGGTGAACGGCTAATAAACATGCCTCAAATTATTCCTTACTTAAGATTGAATATCCGCAATCAGACCAATTATCCTCGTGCTATTACCATTATGTCGTGTAGCTGGGCTGATTCTTGGGTTCAGAAGGGCGCATATGGTTTATGCAGTAGCTGGTTGTGTCAAAAAAATGCACCCCAAACCATTACCATTCCTGTTGGACAAGCATTGGTCTTTTATAGCGGATTATGTGTTGCGCAGAGTGGAAAGAACGAGGCAACAAGTTTCTCGATGGGGTTCGTTGATTCTCCAGCCGCATATTTCCGGTCTTGGCACACAAGAGGAAAGGAGGAAAAAGAACTCAGAGCTCGCGCCGTGGTGTATTGGAGCAATGAATTGAATGGTAAAATCAACTTCGCTACCACGCCTGAAGTGGCAGGGAACGACTTGGACCAGCGCTATTATGTATCCAGAGATGGGAAGTAGATATCTGTCGGGTTTTCACTAGTCCAACGCCTTCTCTCTGGCCGTACCTTCGTACTCACAGCAATTGCCTGCGGCCGAAACCTTCCGGCCCCACCTGGCTGTTAGTTCGTTTATGCCCAAAAAAGACGCTTTGCAAGTTTCGGCCCCGTCCGACAACGCCATTGATGCCCTCGACCCGCGCGAATTCATCCTCATCAAAAACGCCCGGGTTCACAATCTCAAAAACCTCAGCGTGGCCCTGCCGCGCAACCAGTTCATCGTTGTCACGGGCCTGTCAGGTTCGGGCAAATCCAGCCTGGCCTTCGATACTTTGTATGCTGAAGGCCAGCGCATGTATGTGGAGAGCCTGAGCAGCTACGCCCGCCAGTTCCTGGGCCGGATGGACAAGCCCGACGTGGACTACATCCGGGGCATTTCGCCGGCCATTGCCATTGAGCAAAAGGTCAGCATCAAGAACAACCGCTCGACAGTAGGCACCAGCACTGAGATTTACGATTACCTCAAGCTGCTGTTTGCGCGGGTGGGCCGCACGTATTCGCCCGTCAGTGGCGAGCAGGTGCGCAAGGATAATGTGGCCGATGTGGTCGATTTTCTGGCCAACCAGCCCGAGGGCACCAAGGCCATGATTCTGGCCCCGCTCTACCGCGCCGACAAGACGCGCGCCATGAGCAAGGAACTGGATTTGCTGCTGCAAAAGGGCTACAGCCGCGTGGTAGTGAATGGCGTGACCTCCCAGATTGAGGACCTGATAGCCGAAGGCCAGCCCGAGGTGAAGGGCGATGTATACATCATGATTGACCGCGCTGTGTTGCGCCCCAATGACGAAGACCTGCTGTTCCGCCTATCGGACTCGGTGCAAACGGCCTTTTTTGAAGGGCATGGCACCTGCGTGGTGCACTTAAATGGCGACGACGTTCGCACCTTCTCCGACAAGTTTGAGCTGGATGGCATGACCTTCGAGGAGCCCAGCGTTAACTTCTTCTCCTTCAATAACCCATATGGTGCTTGCCAGACCTGTGAGGGCTTCGGCTCGGTGCTGGGCATTGACGAGGATTTGGTGATTCCGGACAAGAGCATGACGGTGTTCGAAGGCGCAATTGCCCCGTGGCGTACCGAAAAGCAGGGCGAATGGCTGAAGCCGCTGCTGAAAAACGGCATCCGCTTCGACTTTCCCATTCACCGCCCCTATAATGACCTGAGCGAGGCCGAGCAGCGCCTGCTCTGGACCGGTAACAAGTACTTCCAGGGCCTTGATGCCTACTTTAAGTGGGTGAGCGAGCAGACCCACAAAATCCAGTACCGCGTGCTGCAAAGCCGCTACCGGGGCCGCACCACCTGCCCCGACTGCCGCGGCACCCGCCTGCGCAAAGACGCCCAATACGTCCGCATCGACGGCCGCAGCATTGCCGACATCGTGCTGCTGCCCATCTCGGAAGCCCTGAAATTCTTCGAAAACATGAGCCTGAGCGAGCACGAGCAGAAAGTAGCCGAACGCCTCGTGACGGAAATTACCAACCGCCTTGGCTACCTCAACCGGGTAGGGCTAGGGTATCTGACCCTGAACCGATTGAGTAACACGCTGAGCGGTGGCGAAAGTCAGCGCATTTCACTGGCTACTTCGTTGGGTTCGGCACTGGTGGGCTCCATGTACGTGCTTGATGAGCCCAGCATCGGCCTGCACCCCAAGGATGCCGAGCAGTTGATTGGTGTGCTGCGCTCCCTGCAGCAACTCGGCAACACCGTGGTGGTAGTAGAGCACGAGGAGAAGATGATGGAAGCCGCCGACCAGATTATCGACATTGGTCCTGAGGCCGGCAGCGGCGGCGGTAACCTGATGTTTCAGGGCACCATGGCACAGCTTCTCCAAGACACCGAAACCTACACCGGCCAGTACCTGAGCGGCCGCATGGAGGTACCCGTGCCCAAAGTACGGCGCCCCTGGCGCAACGCCCTGGAGCTAACCGGAGCCCGCGAAAACAACCTTAAAAACGTGAGCGTGAAGCTGCCGCTGGGCGTGATGACCGTGGTAACGGGCGTGTCCGGGTCGGGCAAGTCCACGCTCATCAAGCGCATTCTGGCGCCGGCCCTGATGAAGATGTTGGGCGGTGGCGCGGGCGAAACCACCGGCAAGTTTGACCGCCTCACCGGCGTGAACGGACAGGTAACGCATGTCGAGTTCGTAGACCAGAACCCCATCGGTAAGTCGTCGCGCTCCAACCCTGTTACCTACGTGAAGGCTTACGACGCCATCCGGACGCTGTTTTCGGAGCAGCCGCTGGCCAAGGCACGGGGCCTAAAGCCCTCGCACTTCTCGTTCAACGTAGATGGGGGGCGTTGCGAAGTGTGCCAGGGCGAGGGCCAGGTAAAAATCGAGATGCAGTTCATGGCCGACATCTACCTGACTTGCGAAGGCTGCGGCGGCCACAAATTCAAGCAGGATATTCTGGAAATCAAATTCCAGGATAAGGGCATCGACGATGTGCTGGAAATGACGGTTTCCGACGCCGTACAGTTCTTCCAGAGCCAGCCCAAAGTGGCCGACCGCCTCAAGCCACTAGAAGACGTGGGCCTGGGTTACATCCGCCTCGGGCAGTCGGCCAACACGCTGAGCGGCGGCGAGGCCCAGCGCGTGAAGCTGGCCTCATTCCTCACCAAAGGCGCTACGCTTCAGCAGGATAAAATCCTGTTCATCTTCGATGAGCCCAGCACTGGCTTGCACTTCCACGACATTGCTAAGCTGCTTGGCGCCCTCAATGCGCTCATTGAACAAGGCAACTCCGTCCTCATCATTGAGCACAACGTCGACATCATCAAGTGTGCCGACTGGATTATCGACCTCGGCCCCGAAGGAGGGCTTAACGGCGGGCATCTGCTCTTTGAAGGCACGCCTGAGGAGATGGTAAAACTGAAGGAAACCAACCACACCGCTCGCTTCCTGGCAGAGAAGGTGTAACAGCGTTCTGCTTATAATTTCAGCGAAAAGTAAAGAATAGCACTTTGCTTTGGTTAATTGAGAAGCTTTTGTAATGTTATTAGCGTCTTATTAGTTACGAATGGGCTGATGTACGACCAACCATAGGGATAAATCCGTAAGTTCGTCACCCCTTCGCTTCTCACCACCCAACCGTTGCGATTATGCCCACTACTTCCACAATGCCTCTGGAGCAAAACGTTGCTTCTAAGTCGGCCCCAGACCATTACGCTGCGCCCGACCATTCGGTGACGGGGCAGCTATGGCGCTGGTTCACGGCGTTAACCATTGTGGGAAATATTGGGCTGAATTATTATTCAAATACGCATCCTTTTGCCGGGCAGACGATGGGCATGGTGTCGGCCAAATACCCGACCTTGCTCACGCCGGCTGGCTATGCGTTCAGCATCTGGGGCCTGATATTTCTGGCGCTGGTGGTATACGCAGTGTGGCAGCTGCTGCCCGCCCAGCGCAACCTGTCGTTGCCCGACGCGCTGGCCAAGCCGCTTACGTTAGCCAGCATTGCCACCGGCGCCTGGGTGGTATTGTTCGCTTACGAAATGATTTTGCCCAGCGTGGGCGTCATGCTGGTCATTCTCGGCAGCCTGATTATGACCTACGGCCGGGCCCGGCGGCGCATTTTTGCCGGGGCGGCTCCAACGCTGGCAGGAGTGCCTTTTTCGCTGTATCTGGGTTGGATTTCGGTGGCGTCGGTTATCAACATCACTATTGGCTTGCGGCAGTTAGGTTGGCAAACCGCCGAAGGTGCTTCGGTAACACTGACGCTGGGACTTATCGCCGTGGTAGTGGCTTTAGGTTTGATTATCAGTCGGGTATTTCGTGATATGGTGTTCCCATTGGTAATAGCCTGGGCCTTGGTAGCGGTGTGGGTGGTGCGGCTGCGCGAAGTGCCGGAACTGGGCTGGGCTGCTATGGCCGGAGCAGCAATTGTGGCTTTGGCTGGCATTGGGTTCTCCCGTCTGGGCGGCCGCAAAACTCCTTGGCAGCTGCGCGACGAAGCCGCTGTAGCTGTTGAAGCTGAAATTGCGGCCCGCAACGCGGCGCGTAAGAATTAGGCGCGGTAAATATCCATAGTCAGCAACCGGCTTTGGCCTGTAGCTTTGCGAGCGTACTCCCACTTCACTCGCTCCGCTCTTTATGCGCCAAAACCTTGTTGCCGGCAACTGGAAAATGAACCTGACCTACCCCGAGGCCCTGGCCCTGGTAGAAGAAATAACCCACGTTGCTGGTGAAGCCGCCGCAACTGCCAACGCTCCGGAAATAGTAGTTTGCCCCCCGTTTCCGTTCCTGCAAAGTGTGGGTGAGAAACTGCCGAAGGGCTCGAAATTCCACCTCGGGGCCCAGAACTGCAACCAAAAAGAAAGCGGCGCCTTCACCGGCGAAGTATCGGCCAAAATACTGGCTTCGGTAGGCTGCGAATACGTGATTCTGGGCCACTCGGAGCGCCGCCAGTATTTCGGCGAGGACGATGCGCTGCTGGGCCAGAAGCTGAAAGCTGCGTTGGCCGCTGGTCTCAAACCCATCTTCTGCGTAGGTGAGTCGCTGGACACGCGTGAGGCAGATGAAACCTTCGATTTCATTGGTAAGCAGCTTACCGATGGCTTGTTTCATCTCAGCAACGAGGAGTTTGCCCAAGTGGTAGTTGCCTACGAGCCCATCTGGGCTATCGGCACGGGCCGTACCGCTACCAGCGCCCAGGCGCAGGAAGTGCACGCCTTTATCCGGGAGCAGATTGCGCGGACCTACGACGCTCAGGCTGCCCTCGATACCACCATTCTTTACGGTGGCTCGGCTAATGCGCAGAATGCCAAAGAACTATTTGCTCAGCCTGACGTGGATGGCGGCCTCATCGGCGGTGCCTCCTTGAAAGCGGCTGATTTTGCGACGATTATTCAGTCGTTTTAAGGAGTGTTGAAATTTTAATGTTGAGTGTTGAGTTACAAGCGCACGAGGCATTTGACATTCAATACTCAACATTAAAATTTCAACCTTACTTTGATGCTCTCCTTTGTCCTCTCTTTCCTACTGGCCCTAATACCTGCCAAAAGCCCTGTTGCTGGCCCGGTAGAACCCTGTAAAATCTACGGCTCGGTGTACCTGGAAACCGACCCGGCCCGGCGCACCTACTGCCATGCTACGGTGTATGTGGAGCCAGAGGAGGCCTTTGCCGACATGCTGGTATTCAAGGAAAACAACCGGCTATTTGCCGATAAAGTAGGACTGTGGGCCGATGCGCCCGCCCGCGATTTTGCCGACTACGTGTTATTGGTGGTAACCGACCGTAGCCGCGCTGATTTCAGCATTCACTACACCACCGTGCGCTCGTTTGCCGGCTGCAAAACCAATAACTAGCTGCCGGCGAAACAGCCGTTTGCCCGCGCCTGCCTGCTTTGCCGATGTCGAGAGAAGCCGCTGAACACGACGACCCGACCGCCGCGCACACCTATATTTTTGAGGGACTTTCGCTAGCCGACCTGACAGCGGGCATGGTGGCTGCGCACAGCGCAAATGCGGAAGGCAGCGCAGCTCCCGGCCGCCACTTTCTGACCATTGAGCCCGAGACGCTGATTATCAACGACGGTACTTTCGGTCAGCCTTCGGCGCAATCGTGGTTTCCAACGGTGGCCGTGACCCAAGCAGCGGGCAACCTGCGCCTAAGCTGCCTGTGTGCGGTTTCTGGGTCACACTTGTGCGAGCATCAGGTGCTGGTGCTATTGGCACTACTGCATCGGCCAGAGTTGCGCGTGTTCTTTGACGAGCAAATGCGCCGGCAGCAGTTGGTAGCCGCTGCCCGGCCTTATGGCTTGGAAAGCGAGCGCAACCTGGAGGCGCATTTCAGCTTGCGCTACGTTGGCCAGCGGCTGGAGGTTATGCCGCGGCGGGCGGGCTTGTTTCCTCTCACGGTTTCGGCCCAGCGGCAGTTGGCCGAGGCATTGCTGCCGCCGCGCCGGGAGTTTCCGCCACGGGCCGGGGCCGATGTATTGCCCACGCAGCGCATGATTGTGGTCGGCAAGCACAAATTCTATGACCACCTCACCGTCCACCTGTTTGAGGCGGCGCTGACGGCCGGAGGCAAACCCAAAAATCCGCTCACCTGGGTGCCGCCGCTGGAGGCTGGCCTGGATGGCGATGACCTAGCGGTGGTGCGCTTCTACACGGGCATCTCGCAGCTGCAGCACCAGCACAGCGAGCGCAACCCGGTGGCCGACCAACAGGCCCTGCGCGCCTTAGTGCGCAACCCGCTGGCCCTGCCTGTGTATGCGAGCGACGCCCCGGTTTCGGAAAAAACCACAGCCCAGACGTTGCGGCCGCTCACCCTGCATCTAGCCCCGGCCGATGTGCGGATAATGGTGGAGGAAGAAGCTCCATTCTTTGCCGTTTCGGCCAGCGTATTGCTTAATGGTAAGCCGCACGACTTGCGCCTGCTACCCCTGAAATACGGCACATTCGTGGCACTGCAACCCGATGCCTGGTACCTGCCCGACCGGCCGGAGGTGACACGGCTACTGGCTTTCTTCAAGGCGCGCCACAATGCCTTACTGCTGCATAAAAGCCAGTTTCCGGCGTTTCAAGAGAATATTCTGAGCAAGTTGGAGCACTGGGTGGAAATCGTGTACACGGACCTGGCCCCGGCCACGCCGGTGCAGCTGGCGGAACATGGTTTCGCGCAGGCCCCGGAGCGGTTGATTTACCTGGCCGACTCCGGTGGTTTCATCGACGTGCTGCCGGTAATGAAGTACGGCAGCGTGGAGGTGCCCATTCTCTCGCGCAAAACTATTTACGCCACCGACCCAGCCACGGGCAAGCCCTTTTCGGTGCCCCGCGACCGGGCGGCTGAGCTGGCGTTTACGGTGCTGCTGGTGCGGCAGCAGCCGGCGTTTGAGGAGCAGCTGGAGCTGGGGCGCGAAGCACTGTATCTGTCGCGCCGGCAGTTTCTGGAGGAAGAATGGTTTTTGGAGGCTTTTGAAGTCTGGGAGAAGGAGAAAATTGCGGTGCTGGGTTTCAATGAGCTGAAAAACAATCGACTGAACCCGAATAAAGCGAAGGTGACGGTACGGGTGGGCACCGAAGTCAACTGGTTCGATACCGAGCTGCACGTCCACTTTGGTGGGCAGCGGGCGCCGCTGGCGAGCATTCATAAAGCCCTGCGCAATAAGAACAAGTACGTGACGCTGGGCGACGGCACGCATGGTATTTTGCCCGAGGACTGGATAGCGAAATTCGCTCGCTACTTCGCCGCTGGCGAGTTGGTCGGCGACCGGATTCGGACACCCAAAATCAACTACGCTGCTATTCGGGATGAGTACGAAGATGCAGCCCTTGCCCCGGAAACCCGCGCTCAACTGGCCGAGTACGAAGCTCAAGTAGCCGACTTCGCAGGCATTGCCCCACTGAGCCCACCGCCTGGGCTACGCGGCCAGCTGCGGCCCTACCAGCAGCACGGCCTGAACTGGCTGGGCTTTCTGGATACCTTTAATTTTGGCGGCTGCCTGGCCGATGACATGGGACTGGGCAAGACCATCACAGTACTGGCCTTCCTGCTCACGCAAAAAGCCAAAATCCCTGGCGCGGTTAGTCTGGTAGTGGTGCCTACTTCGCTGGTATTCAACTGGCGGGCTGAGGCGGCGAAGTTTGCGCCAAGCCTGCGGCTGCTCACGGCACACGGCCCGGACCGCCCGCGCAGCTCGGATGTATTTGCCGGGTACGACGTAGTGCTGACCACTTACGGTACGCTGCTTACCGACATTGTTTTCCTGAAAAACTACCGGTTCAACTACGTATTCCTGGACGAGTCGCAGGCCATCAAGAACCCCGATTCGCTGCGCTACCGGGCGGCGCGGCTGTTGCAGGCCCGCAACCGGGTGGTGCTCACCGGCACGCCCCTCGAAAACAATACCTACGACCTCTACGGGCAGCTTTCCTTTGCCTGCCCGGGCTTGCTGGGCAGCCAGCAGCACTTCAAGGACCTGTTTGCGGTGCCCATCGACAAGTTCAACTCGGACGTGCATGCCCGGGCGCTACGGCGCAAAATCGAGCCCTTTGTATTGCGGCGCACCAAGCAGCAGGTAGCCGCCGAGCTGCCGCCCAAAACCGAGATGGTGCTGCGCTGTGAGATGGACGAGGAGCAGCGTCGGGTGTACGATTTTTACCGCAAGGAGTACCGCGACCGCCTGATGGGCCAGCACCCCGACCACCCCCTGAAGGAGCGGGCCAACATCCTGCAGGGCCTCACCAAGCTGCGGCAGATTTGCGATTCGCCGGCCCTGCTGCCCGATGCGGAAGGCTTCGGCGCGGCCTCGGTCAAGCTCCAGGTGCTGCTACGCGAAATCGACAACAAGGCTCCGCAGCACAAGATTCTGGTGTTTTCGCAGTTCGTGCGCATGCTCGATATCATTCGGGCGGCGCTTGCAGAGCGGGGCATACCGACGGCCTACCTCACGGGCCAGACCCGCGACCGGGCGGGTGCTGTGGCTGCTTTCCAGAACGACCCGAAGGTGCGGGTGTTTCTCATTAGCCTGAAAGCGGGCGGTACCGGCCTCAACCTGACCGAGGCCGATTACGTGTACCTAGTAGACCCATGGTGGAACCCGGCGGTGGAAAACCAGGCCATCGACCGCAGCCACCGGCTGGGCCAGGACAAGCCCGTGGTGGCCGTCCGCCTCATTTGCCCGGACACCATCGAGGAGAAAATCCAGACCATGCAGGCCGGCAAAACTGCCTTGGCTAGCGACCTAATCCGGACCGATGCAGCCGTGCTAAAGTCGCTGTCGCGGGCTGAGCTGCTGGACTTGTTCAGCTGATTAATCAGGCGGCGTACACGGCAACCTATGTGGAGCCAGGCGCGAGCGCCTGGCTCCATCAGGAGCTGAAGGTTTGTTGTCCGGAAGGAAGGTTTGTTCTTCAGACGAAAGGTTTGTTGTGCGGAAACGGTTGGCGGGCGTCCGGAAACGAAAAGCAGGTGCCCGGAGGCAAGGTTTGTGGTTCGGAAACGGTTGGCGAGCATTCCGAAGCAGTTGGCGGACGTCGGGATGCAAAGGTTTGTGGTTCGGAAACAGTTGGCGGGTATCCGGAAGCGGTTGGCGGGCTGCCGGATGCAATTGGCGCAGCTTCGGGGTGCAAGTTCTGCGGCCTAGTTTTGTACATGGATTTTATTGAACTGACCGTCGAAGCCCCGCGCGAGCTGGCCGACATTCTGGTGGCTGAGCTGGCCGAAGTAGGCTTCGATACCTTTGAAGACACTGACGAAGGCTTCCGCGCCTACACCACCGAGGACGTGTTTAACCCCGATGCGGTGGGCGAAATCATGGCCCGTTACTCTGGTATCGGCGATTTGAACCACTCGCACCGCATCATCACCCGCCAGAACTGGAACGCTGAGTGGGAGAAGAACTTCCAGCCCCTCATTATTGCCGAGCGCGTGTCGGTGCGGGCGCCGTTCCACCCCGAGCCAGCCGGCGTCGACTACGATATCGTGATAATGCCGCGCATGTCCTTCGGCACGGGGCACCACGAAACCACAGCCCTCATGATTGAAAACCAGCTCGATGTAGACCACAAAGGCCTGCGTGTGCTGGACATGGGCACCGGTACCGGCATTCTAGCCATCATGGCCGAGATGCTGGGGGCCCGCCAGGTGCTGGCCGTGGACACCGAGCCCTGGACCGTGGAAAACGCCCGCGACAACGCCGCCGAAAACCAATGCCACGGCATTGAGTGCCGCCTGGGCGGCGTGGAAACGCTGGCGAACGAGGAGCCCTTCGACCTCATCCTGGCCAACATCAACCGCAACGTGCTGCTCGAAGACATGCACGAGTATGCCCGCCTGCTGCCCAGCGGCCGGCCTATCCTGTTCAGCGGTTTCTATGAGGAGGACCTCCCGAAAATTCAGGCGGAAGCCAGCAAGCACGGCCTGCGCTACCAGCGCCATCGCACGCTGCGGAGCTGGGTGTCGGCGGTGTTCGAGAAGGCGTAGCATGAATTGCCGGTGATGGCATCGTTCCCGGCATCGATTGCGCGAATAAAAAGGCCATTAGCGGCTATTTGGGGGTAGGGGAGGACGTAATATTAGGTGAGAATTACCGGGTTGCGATGGCTAATAAAAGCCGTCGCGGCCCGGTAATTTTTCAGCTGACTCCCTTACTTATTCCCACTATGACGTCTTTTTCCTCCCAGTATCTTACTTCCCTTCTTGCCCACCCGCGCCGCTCGGCTCAACTTGGAATGGGCCTTCTGGCTACGCTGGCTGGCTTAGCGACCAGCGCGCCGGCGCAGGCCCAGCAACTGGCTTTTCCGGGGGTGGAAGGGGCCGGGCGCTTTGTAAGCGGTGGCCGCGGCCGGGCCGCCACGCCCACCACGGTATTTGAGGTGACGAGCCTGGCCGACACCAACACGCAGGGTACCCTGCGCTACGCCCTCAGCCAGTCGGTCAGCACCTATCCGTACCGCACCATTGTGTTTCGGGTATGCGGCACCATCCGCCTGACAGCGCGCCTGAGCATTCCGCGCAACACCACCATTGCGGGCCAGACGGCCCCCGGCGACGGCATCTGCATCGCCGACCGGCAGGTATCAGTGAGCGGCGACAACGTCATCGTGCGCTTCGTGCGCTTCCGCCTCGGCGATTTCTATCCGCAAACCAGCGGCGGTGGCATGGTCAACGGCAACGGCGACGACGACGCCTTCAGCAGCCAAGAGCGCAAAAACATTGTCATCGACCATTGCACCATGAGCTGGAGCGAGGACGAAGCCTTCACCTTCTACGGCGCGGCCACCGACTCTATGACCCTGCAGTGGAACATGATTTCGGAGCCGCTGAACTACTCCTACCACTTCGAAAACGGCGACCAGGACTACGAGCGCCACGGCTACGGCGGCATCTGGGGCGGCCGGCGGGCCTCGTTCCACCACAACCTGTTTGCCCACTGCAGCAGCCGCACTCCGCGCTGGAACGGCACCCGCTACGGCGCAGCCATTGGCTCGGAAAACTGCGATTTCCGCAACAACGTCATCTACAACTGGGGCACCGGGGCCAACACCTACGGCGGCGAGGGCGGCAACTACAACATGGTGAACAACTACTACAAGTACGGCCCCAACAGCGGCACCAGCACCAGCGCCCGTTCCCGGGTGATGAACCCCTATAAGCAGACCACCGCCCCGGTGCTACCTTACGCTCAGGTGTACCTCACCGGCAACTATGTCGACAGCAACCCGACGGTGACGGCTGCCAACTGGAAAGGCGTGACCATGCAGGGCAGCACCCAGGCCGATACCGTGCTGTCGAAGGTGCTGACGCCATTCAACATTGCCCCCCTCAACACCCAAACTGCCCAGGATGCTTACGTGTCGGTGCTGCAGGGCGTGGGCTGCATCCTACCCGTGCGCGACGCTCTGGACCAGCGCATTGTCAACGACGTGCGGAACCGCACTGGCGCCATCATCGACGTGCAGGGCGGCTTCCCGGCGCATTCGCCCTACAGTGTGTCGCAAGGCGCCTGGCCGGTGCTGACCTGTGGCCCCGCACCCGCCGACACCGACCACGACGGCATGACCGATGCCTACGAAACCGCCAACGGCCTCAACCCCAACAACGCCGCCGACCGCCAAACCATCGCTGCGAATGGCTACACCAACCTCGAAAACTACCTCAACGGCCTCGTAACCGTTGTGACGGGCACCAAAGCCACCGCCGCCCTCACCGAGCCGCTGCACCTCTTCCCCAACCCCGCCAGCGAGCAGCTGACGGTGGAGCACCCGAAAGCCACACCTGCTGCTCGCATCACCATCTACAACTTCGTGGGCCAGCGTGTGGCCATATTCACCCCCACCACCGGCGTCCTCAACACGCCGGTCAACATCAGCAGTCTGGCCAAGGGCAACTACATGCTGGTGTACACAGATGAAAACGTGAAGATGACGGCCAAGTGCACGCGGGAGTAGATAATTAGAATTGAGAATGGAAAAGGCCCGCTGGACATCGTCAGGCGGGCCTTTTTGTTAAGATATGGCACAATACAACCAGTAGTAATGCGAATTACATTGTTAAGCTACTGCTGGTTGAGATGCGCTATGGCGCTACGATAAACTTTTTAGCGTCGGTAGTGTAATCGGGCCAAATGATGTAATAGGAATATAGACCACTGGCCCAGCTTTTTACCGAAACCTCAACCTTATTTTGCGTGCCAGCCGGTACCTGTTGCGTCCAGACCTCCTGACCCAGCACGTTGCGAACGTGCAACTGGCCAGCCGATAAGCTGTTGGCTGGTTTTGCATAGGCAATGGTCAATAAGTCAGCAACAGGGTTCGGGTAAGTCTCCGTTTGATTGGCTTGGTCGCTGGCCTGTGTACCCGTTGGCAAGGCAATCGTAACGGTGTAATCTTCTACTTCGCCCGTGATAGAATAGACACAAGGTGCTCCACCAGCCCCATTGGGGTTTCCGGCGTTGAAGCTTCTAACGCGCAGACCAGTAGGGCCGGATACCGCCGTGGCCGGCACATTCAGGGTGGCCACCGAAGCTTGCCCATTCTGCGTGTACGTACTTAGCTGGGTAAATTCCGAAACGTCAAACGCTCCGTTGTGATTGGAGTCGAGCCAGACCGAAACGCTGCTGCTGCCGTCCGTCACCACCGACATTTGGTAGGTGCCGCCCGCTTGCAGCGTGGCGGTGTTGGATGGACGGGTGGGCGCATAGTACGAGTACGCCTGTAAGGTGCCGCCCCCCGAGCTGCGCCCATCGTCGCAGACCGGAATCTGGTAGGCATTGTCAAGCGTCGTATTCAGAATAGTAAAGGCCGTAATGGCATTACTCGAACAGCTGCCGCCCAGCCCAGCGGTGCAATACCCGGAAGGGGTCGTGAACGACAGACCGGCGCTAGGCGTAGCCCCACCGCTTGTGCATTGCCCCGTCAGCGTCACTTGGTAAGTGGTAGCCGCCGTCAGGCCCGTCACGGTCAGGGAACAACTAGCTAGCCTGCGTCTAATGCTGCACCAGCAGCTTGCGCGTGGCCGGCGGCTGGCTGGGCCAGCTCAGCTCGCACACATACAGCCCCTGCGCCAGCCCAGCCGTGGGCAGCCGCACCGTCCCGGCCGCACTGGCCGCCACCGCCGCCCGGTAGGCCTCGCGTCCCAGCACGTCGCGGATGCGTAGCGTACCCGGCCCCATCAGGCCCGCCGGGCAGCGGTAGGAGAGGGTAGCGAACTCATCAGCCGGATTAGGGTATATCGCATCGAGCGCAACATGAGTAGCTGCGGGTGCTACTGGGTTGCTGGCCGCTGTCACCACGGTTGGCAGACCCCGCAGGCTGATGTGTGCCGCGTAGGTTTTGCCCAGGCAGGTACCCAGCACGTACACGGCACTATCGCCATCGGGCAGTAGCTTGTTGGCCTGAAACTGCGAGCAGATGGTGCTGATGAACTGGTAAGTGTTCAGCAGCTGACCCGTGGTTCCGTTCAGCCGTAACAGGTAGTAGGGATTGTTATTAGGAGAGCCTTGCAGGTTGGAGGTCAACACTAGCACCGAGCTGTCTTGTAGCTCGCAGGCCCCGGCAAAAAACATGCGACGCGGAAACCCGAACAAGGGCCGTGCCCGGTAGGTGAATTGCCATTGTGGTTGCAGGCGCCGGTTCACTTTCAGCACCATCGAGTACGTCGCACCTACGGTATCCAATTCCGCTAGCATGGTAAACCCACCCCCTCGCAACGCCAGCAGCCGGTCCTCAAAGGCCCCGTTGGCGCGCAGGAAGCCGTTGGGGTAAGCATACATCAGGGTGTTGAGCGAGTCGCCGTTCTGATTGACTAATAGCATCCGCAAACGGGAATCAAAGCCAGGGGCCGGAGCGCTTTGCCCGGCTAGCAGGATATTGCCATCGGCCGTGTAGCGCATCCCGGAAATGAAATCACCATCACTTAGCCCATAGTTTCGTTGCCAGAGGATGACGCCCGTAGTATCGGTTTTAATAAGCTTAGAGAATTTGCGACTGAATACGCTTGGACCGTCCACCTTGGCACTAATAAAATAGCCGTTTGGAGCGGCTAGTAAATCCGTACTGGTATCAGTGTTACCACCGTCTATGTCCTCAATAAGCGTTATTTGAGGCAATGATAGTGGGCTGGTATAGCGGTAGAACGCCAAATCTCTTAGGTCTGTAGGCCAGTTGAGGCTTATAGCAGTAGTAGCAACAGTGTACCCACCAGTAGGAGCAAGAACGACAGATTGAGTTCGCCAAGTTGAATTGGAAACCAAGGGACCAGTACCTAACGAGTCTAACTGCCGTGAGAAAAGCTGGAAATGACTAGCCCATGATGCGGGCTGCGGTGCACTAATCAGACTGTTAACTAGTAGTAAGCCTGCTGGCGTATATCTACACCCAACATAAGGCGTGCCACTAGTCCGGTCAAGAATCTTCTCCCGCGTGATGCGTTGGGCGTGTAGGATACCCCTAAAGCAGAGCAATAAAAGCAGTAGAAGTAACGTGCGCCGTTGCATTGTCGCTGCTAATTAGTTGCCTAAATATAGGCAGGTGCTATCGGAATTGTTATTCTCCTCGTAGCACCTGCCTGCATTCGTAGTTCTTATTTTTGAATAACGAGGTGATGGGCAGCTTGCGCTTTGCCATCTACCACAAAGCGGTAGCTGTACTGCCCGGCGGGCAGGTGTTTCAAGTCCACCGTTGTTTCGGCATACACTGCTTCGCTTGCCGTAGCTGGGAGTTGCTTATGTGAAATTTCTGTCGCTAAGCCTACTCTAAGCTGAGTCCGAAGGAAGTGTACACCTACTGTACACGGCCACCTACGCCCTCGTCAGCCTGTAAACTTGGATAAGTTACATTTCAACGATTAATTCAGTTATGGCACGGCCCGCTCAACATCGTCAGGCGGGCCGTGCCATCCTCAATCCTGGCTCAAATCACCAGCTTCGGCAGCGGCTGCGACGACTCCCGCACCACCAGCGTGGTGGGCAGCTTCATGGTGCTGGGGCCGGTGCTTTTGCTCTTGCGCTCAATCTGCTCAATGAGGCGCTCGGCGGCGAGCTGACCGATTTCCTGCGCCGGCTGGGTCACGGTGCTGAGCGGCGGGTTGAGCAGATGGGCCGACTGTGAGTTGGTGAAACTGAGCAGCGCCACCTGGCCAGGTACATCGATGTTGCGTTGGCGCAGCGCCGCGAGGCAGCCCAGTGCCAGCCGGTCGCTGGCCGTGAAAAACGCATCGGGGGGCGGCGAGAGGGCCAGCAACTCATCCACTAGCGTGCCGGCCTCGTCGGGACCGAAGGTACCATAGCGCACCAGGCTTTCATCATAAGGCACGCCATATTGCTCCAGGGCGGCGCGGTAGCCGGCCAGCCGCTCCTGCGCAATGCTGAGGTAAGGCGGAATGGTGAGGTGGGCAATACGCCGCCGCCCGGTTTGCAGCAGGTGAGAGGTCGCGGCGTAGGCGCCTCCGAAATTATCGGCCACCACCTGGGTCACGGGCAACTCGGCCGACACCCGGTCGAACAGCACCAGGGGCATGTTCTGGCTGATGACGGACTTGAGATGCGCCACGTCGGCTGTTTCGCTGGACAGCGAGAGCAGCAGGCCGTCTACGCGGCGGGCCATGGCTTGCTGCACGTTGGCCACCTCGCGCTCGTACGACTCGTGGGTTTGGAAGATAATGACGTGGTAGCCCCGATTGTAGGCAATGGCCTCGATGCCGTTGATGGCCTGCGAAAAGAAGTTGTTCGCAATCTGGGGTACAATGACAGCCAGGGCCTTGCTGCTGTTGCCTTTTAGGCTGAGGGCAATGGGGTTGGGCCGGTAGTTCAGCCGCTCAGCGTATTCCATCACCAGCCGCTTGGTTTCGGGGCTGATTTCGTAGCTGTCGCGCAAGGCCCGCGATACCGTCGAGGTCGACAGGTTGAGGGCGTGCGCGATGTCCTTGATGGTAACGGGGTCCAAGCGTTTAGGGAAAGGAGAGTACGAGATAGGGCCTTGGCAACCAATGCTGCCCGCCTTAGGGTAACTACCAGATGACTGGCCCGATGGTTCCGAAAACGTGCCTGGCCGACCATTTCCACCACCGCCAACGTTCCACTAGCGGGGCTGGGGGCCAGTCGGCCGTCCTCCCCGGGAGTCTTCACCAAGCCAAATCCACCACAAGAGTACCAAATTTTTGGCTAAATCGGAACCCCGGCCCACATATTAACCCAGCACCCAGCGCAAAATATGCGTAGTGCGCCCGCATGGGCTTCACGGCTTCGCCATCTTTGTGCTGTAATCTAGGACTTGGTTCGCGCGTTCCGAACCAGTCGTTTTCGACCAACTTGTCAACATGAGAAGAATGCGTTTGCAAAAAGGAATGGCCGTGGCCTTGCTGGCGGCGGGCGTGGCGCTGTCGGCCTTCCGGCCCCAGCCCACCGACGACGGGCTGCTGGCCCGCATCGCGCGCCAGCTGGGCGATTTCTACACTGCCGCCCGCCAGGAAAAGGCTTACCTGCACATCGACCGGCCGGTATACGGCACCGGCGAAACCGTCTGGTTCAGCGCCTACGTGGTCGATGCCTCACGCCACCAACTCGATTCCCTTAGCTCGGTGCTGCACGTCGATTTGCTGTCGCCCGAGCGCAAGGTGGTGGCCCGCCGCACTATTCGCTTGCAGGGCGGCCGTGCCAACGGGGACATCGACATTGCCGATACGCTAGCAGCCGGTACCTACGTGCTGCGTGCCTACACCAACTGGATGCGCAACGCGGGCGAGGACTTTGTGTACAGCCGCCGGCTGAGCGTGTGGCCCGCCTCGCCCCTCGGCCCCCAGGAGGCCCCAAAGCCTGCCGCGCCCACCACCGCCTACGCCCGCGCCAAGGCCTTGACTGCCTCGCGTCCCGATGTCCAGTTTTTCCCCGAAGGTGGCTACCTGGTGGAAGGCCTGCCCGCCGTGGTGGCCTGCAAAGCCACCGATGCCAGTGGCCGCAGCCTCGACGTGAAAGGCCAGATTCTAAACGCCCAGAATGCGGTGGTGGTAAGTAGTTTCAGCAGTCGTCACGGGGGCATGGGGCGCTTCGCCTTCGTGCCCGGCGCGAGCCAGCACTACCACGCCCACCTCACCTTTCCCGATGGCAGCGCGGCCGACTTTCCCCTGCCCGCCGCGCAGGCCACCGGCTACACGCTCCACGTAGTGGACGGCGGCGAAAACTTTCTGGTGGAAGCCCGCTACCGGGGGGCTGCCGGTGCCCCGGCGCCCGGCCCGGTGCTGCTCATGACGCAGGTGCGCGGCGTAGCGGCTTACCCCGGCCCCCGACCCCTCACCAGCGACGCGCCGGCCACGTGGCGCATGCCCAAGAAAAATTACCCCACCGGCATCGTGCATTTCACGCTGTTTGATGGGCAGGGCACGCCGCAGTGCGAGCGGCTAGCTTTTGCCCAGAATGGGCCGCCTAGCCTGCGCATCAGCATCACGCCGGACCAGGCCGGCTACGGGGCCCACGCGCCCGTGCAGCTGGCCGTACGCGTAACCGATGAGGCCGGGCAACCGGTAGCTACTACTTTCTCGCTGGGCGTGAGCGATGCCGGCCTCGCCGCCCTCGACCCCAACGCCGAAACCATTGCCTCCAACCTGCTGCTGACTTCCGACCTGGTGGGCTACGTGCAGGACCCCGGCTACTACTTCCGCAACCAGTCGGCTGCCACCAGCCAAGCCCTCGACGACTTGCTGCTGACCCAGGGCTGGCGTCGTTTTGTGTGGAAGCAGGTGCTGAGCGGTGAGCCCGCGCCGCTGCGCTTCTCACCCGAGCAGGACATCAGCCTGGTGGGGCAGGTGGTGAGCGAGCACGGCAACCGCCCCATCGCCAACAGCCAACTCACCTTCCTGCAAAGCCGCCCTACCCGCACCGTCGTCACAGGCACCACCAATGCAGATGGGCGCTTCAGCTTTGCCGGGGTGCCGGTGCGCGACACGGCCATAGTAACGCTGCAGGCGCGGCGCTCGCAGGGCGGCAGCAACGTCATCATCAAGCCTGATACCGGCCCGCCCACGGAGGGACAGCCGCTGCCCGCGTTGCTATCGCTGGCGCAGGCTCCGGCAGCGGTATCCACCTTTGTGCGCCGCAGCCGCCAGGCCCAAGCCGCCGAACTGGACCTGCACCCCGAAAAAGCGGTGCGCAATATTAACCTCAGCAATGTGGCGGTGACGGCCAAGCGCGTAGCCGTGCCCCGCGACGACCCCCGCCGCCTCTACGGTGCCACCGGCGGCACCGTGATTGACTTTGCCAACGAGCCAGCCGCGCAGTCGGGCCTGAACATCCTGCAGTTCCTGCAAGGCCGGGTAGCAGGCCTCACCATCAGCGGCAACCCGCCCAACATGACGGCCCAGATTCGGGGCAGCGGCTCGCCCTTGTTTATTCTGGATGGCAACCGGGTTGACATTGATTTTATCAGTACGCTGTCTTCGGCGGATATTGAGTCCGTTGAAATCTTTAAGGGGACTGAGGCGGCAATTTTCGGCGGCAGTGGCGGGGCTATTGCTATTTTCACCAAGCGGGCCAATCCCAATTACAAAGGTGCCGACAAGGGCCCCGCGCCCGGCATTGCCGTGGTGAAGCTGCCAGGCTTCTACGAGACGCGCGAGTTTTATCAGCCGCGCTACAACGCCCTGGTCACCAACCCGCCCGCTGACCCGCGCACCAGCACTCTCTACTGGAACCCCCTGATAAGCACCAATGCCAAAGGCGAAGCCGAACTGCACTTCTTCACCGCCGATGGCGGGGGCAGCTTCCAAGCGGTGGCCGAGGGCCTGAGCCGCGACGGCCGCCCCGCCCTGGGCAGCGGCACCATCACGGTGCGCGGCAAATAGCCTGCGCAAGCTTGCCAGCAAAAAAGCCCCGCCGAATCCATCGGCGGGGCTTCTTGTTGAGCGGGAGAATGGGTAGAATTCGCGCCCTTTGTGGTGAGCGGTAGGCGGTTATTCCACCACCACCTTGCGCGTCACCGGAGTACCGTCTACGTTGAGTCGGAGAGTATAGACGCCTGCCGCCAGCCCGCGCACGTCAAACTCGGCATCGATGGGCTGGCCCGCAGTAGCCGTCAGCTGTCGGCTGCGCACGGTTTGGCCCAGCGTATTGATGAGCGTGGCCGCTACGGGGGCTTTGCTATGCAGAGCCGGCAGCTGCACGCGGAACGAAGCCGAAGCCGGGTTCGGGAACAGTAGGAGCTGGGCGCTGAGCACCTGGGCCGGCGAGGTGGCAGTAATCACCGACGCAGCTCCTTTAAAACGCACGTTTTTCAGGAAGGCATAGCGAGGGGTACTCGTGCTGCCGCAGGCGAAGTACAGGCGGACTGTCAGGGTCTGGCCGCCAGCCAGCGTGATGCCGCCATTGCGCAGGGCTACGCGGTAGAGAGCCGTTGGGCCGGCCGTCTGGTTCAGCAGCGGGAAAGAGTTGGTGAAGTTGCCGCTGGGCGTAAATACCAGCGCCCCACCGGGCCCGGTACCACCCACTATTTCCGTAGAGTCGGCGGGCGAGCTGAAGCCATTGAGCGAATACACTACCGCCATCTTGGTGTTGGAGCTGGTGTTGTAGAAAGCCGAATTAAACAGTAGCGAATCGACGCGGCCCGTGGAATTGGCGGCCAAAGTCAGCGTGAACTGCTCGTAGTACATGCGGTTGAGCGTGCCACCCACAGCCGTCCAGGTACCATCGCCGTTGGCGCTGGCACCGAAAGCCTGGCCAAATTGATTGGAGTAGGCCGGAATGCTGGCCATGGTAGTACCATTAGAGAGGTAGAGGCGGCGCAGCGTAGGCGTGGTAGGCACCACGCGGCTGTTGCGGGCCTGCGTGCTGTCGGCGTTGTTCACGCGCAGCGGCCACTGCTCCAACACCGTTGAAACGATAGGGGCCGGAACCACGTCGCCCTTGATGCGCAGGTTTTTGAGCATGGCGTAGCGGGGCGTGCCGGTGCTGCCGCAGGCAAAATACAGGCGGAACGTCAGCGTTTGGCCGCCGGCCACGCTCACACCGCCGCTGGGGTTGGCAGTGCTGGGGCCGTTGAGGGCCACGCGGTAGAGAGCCGTGGTGCCCGCCGTCTGGTTCAGCAGCGGAAACGACTTGTTAAAGTTGCCGCTAGCCGAGAGGGTCTGAGCCCCACCAGGGCCGGTTACCCCCGTGATTTCCGTAGAGTCGGCGGGCGAACTGAAGCCGTTAAGCGAATACACCACCGCCATTTTGGTATTGGAGCTGGTGTTGTAGAAAGCCGCGTTGAAGAGCAGCGAATCCACGCGCACCGTCGAGGTGCCGGCGGGCACCGTCATCGTGAACTGCTCGTAGTACATGCGGTTGAGCGTACCACCCACAGCCGTCCAGGTGCCGTCGCCATTGGCCGAGGGTCCGAAAGCCTGCCCGAACTGATTGGAGTAGGCCGGCACGGTAGCCAGCGTGGTGCCGTTGGAGAGGTAGAGGCGGCGCAGCGTGGGCGTGGTCGCGGCCAGGCGGGGACTGCGCACCTGGGCACTGTCGGCGTTGTTCACACGCAGTGGCCACTGCTGCAGAATGTTAGAGGTAACGGTAGGAGCTACGATGGCCGTGCCGTTCAATGTTAGTTGCACATTGGTGGCGTTGGTGCTGGTAAGGGTAAGCGTGCCGGGGTAAGTAGCAGCCGTGGCAGCATTCAGCCGGACGTAAACCGGGGTGCTGGCCAGCGTGCCTGCGGTAGGAGTGAGGGTTAAGCTGCTGGCGTAGGTACCGCCCGAAGTCAGCGAAACCTGGTAGTTGGCCGAGGCCGTTACGGTCACGGCGCTAGTCAGGTCAGTACCCGAAACGGCCACGCTCTGGCCCGGCGAGCCCGCCCCCAGCTGCTGCGTGAAGTTGCCCAGCGTACCAGCCGCCACAATGGTCGGTGCGCTGCTGATGGTTACCGTGTCTGACGACGTCTGACGGGTGGCCGCGCTGCCCCGCACGAAGTATTTGTACAGGCTGCCCGAAGCCGGCACCGCATCCGAATACGAGTAATTGAAAACCGTGTCGCTGGGCTCGGTCTGCGTGTTCACCACGCCAAAAGCGCCGAGGGCGGCCGGCGGCGTGGCCGTAGCGCGGTACACGCTCAGTACGTTGCCGTTGGTGGGCCAGCTCGTGTTCCAAGTGAAGGCTGATGTGGTAGCGCCTTTCACGCCCTTGAAGTTGTTGACAATAACCGTCTTCACAAATGGCGTCGTGCAGTCAATCAACGCGCAAGGGTCCCAGGTACCGAAGATATTGGCTTTGGTATAGGTTGCGGCTTCGGTGGCCGTGAGCTGCGTGGAAGTCTGCGCGGGCGTTAGGCCCTGGCCCGATAGCACCCGGGTGCCCACGTTGACGGCCCGGCCGTTGAAGTGCGTGTTCTGATATTCCACGAAATAGGAGTCGCGGATGGTTGCCGTGCCGGCCGAGCTGGTTGGCGACCAGCCCTCAGCCAGAATCAGGGGTGTGGAGAGGTTGCAGTTCAGGAAGGCCGCCTTAGGATTGGCCTGCCAGGGACGGCCTAGGTCGTAGGTAGTGCCGCCGGCCACCGAGTGCCCGGTCACGTTACAGTTCTTAAACACCAGCCCGAAGGCCTGCCCGGCCGGCGTGTTCGGCACCGCGATGTAGGAAGTAGAGGCCGTTGCCTTCACCTTCGCATAAATGTTGCAGCTCTCGAACAGGGCGATGGCGCTGCCAAAAATAAAGTCGGTGTTGCCCTCAATGTAGCAGTTCAGGAAGTATTGGCGCGGTGCGCCGTTGCCCTTCAGGTACACCGTGTCCTGGTTGCCCAGGAAGCGGCAGTTGCGGAATGCCGCCCGGTCGTTGTTCACCAGAATGGCCACGGCCTGCCCGTTGGATGCCGACTCGCCAAATGAGTTTTCGAAGGTGATGTTCAGGGCTGAGAAGTCGGCCGCGTTGATGGTAACCGAGGCCGAATTCTGGGTGCCCAGCGCCACGCCATTCACGAGGGTGCCTGCCGAGTTGTTGTAGGTGATAATGGTGTTGCCCACGCTTTCGCCCACCAGCTGAATAAAGGGCTTGGTGGCAGCCACAGTCACCAGCTCCTTATAGCGGCCATTCTTGATGAAGATGGTGAACGGTGTGGTGCGACCCGTCGGGGCCGCGTCGATGGCGGCCTGCACGGTGGTGTAATTGCCGGTGCCATCCTTGGCCACCGTGAAGTCATAGGCAAAAGCAGGCGACGCAAAAGCCAATAAAACAAGGCTCAGGAATGTCCAGAACCTAGCCGTTGGCCCGCGCCAGGCGAAGGCCGAAGAGAAAAAGTTTACCATGGAGAAGTGTGTTGAGTGGGAATTCTAACCAAATATTACCTAGCCCCTCAGCCAAAGCCACTATACTTCATGGGTTTATTTGTGCAATCGTTCCCGGCAACGATGCCAGTAGGGTGATGAATCACTCACTGATGATTGCAATGATTGATTGCGATAGGTCCTGCCATTCTTTTCAGGTTACAGGTATAAAAAAACAAGCGCCCCCTGCATAGCAGAAGGCGCTTGATGGCAAGCTTATGAATGCGTAGAAACCTATTCCTTCACAATGCGGGCGCTGCTGCGCTGCGCGCCGTCGGCGTACTCTACCAGGTAGAGGCCATTAGCCAGCGCACTTAGGTCAACGGCGGTTTCCGTGGTGCCAAGCTGAGCAGCAAAAGTAGCCACCTTGTTGCCGGTAGTACCGAACACCGTCACGCGGGCATCGCGGCTGGCGGCAGCGTGAGGCACCGCCAAGCGGTTCTGAGTAGGATTGGGATAGGCAGCCAGATTAGTGGCAACCAAGCTGGAACGAACGGCGAGAACGTTAGCCGTATAGGCTTGGCGGCTCTTAATCGTTACGTTACGCAGCAGCACATAACGACCTGCTGTGTTGCTGCCGATGGCCGGATAGAGGCGCACCGTGAGGGTTTGACCAGCAGCCAAAGTCAGGCCATTGGCGTTGTTGTTAAAGGCAAAGTGGAAGTCGTCCTTGGGGTTCAGGGCATTGTCCTGAGGCAAATAAACATAAGCCGTCGCGGCGCTGGTACCTGTGATGCCGGTTCCAAACGAGCCATTATGTGCTGCGGGCAGGGTTCCGCCGGGTGTTGAGGATACACTTGTGCTGCTACCAGAATTGGTAGCAGGGCCTTTGGCGTAGCTGAACTCGGTAGAGTCAGTCGCAAATCCATTCAGCGACCATAGCAGCGACAGACGGCCGTTGGTGGTTTGGGTAGTCCGAATGTTGAAACCGAGCGAATCAACCCGTAGCGGGGCCGTAGCTGTGATAGAAAATTGCTCGTAATGGGCACCTTTAGGCGAGCTAGCTAGGGTGCTAAATCC
This sequence comes from Hymenobacter negativus, assembly GCF_017571495.1. Lineage (GTDB taxonomy): Bacteria > Bacteroidota > Bacteroidia > Cytophagales > Hymenobacteraceae > Hymenobacter > Hymenobacter negativus. The sequence continues at coordinate 107,783 of NZ_JAGETZ010000014.1, forward strand.
GGTGCCATCAGGGGCAGCACCGAATGCTTGTCCTTTCGCCGAATAAGCAGGCACTGAGCCACCGGTGGTTCCACCATCAGACAGTACCAGTTTAAGCGTGGGGGCAGCGGTGGTAGGCACGCTGTGCAGGAAGGGGGTGTTTGCAGTGACTCCAGTGGAGCGTACCGCAGCGTTGTCGCTGTTGTTGGCCGTCATCGGCCATTGTACGAATACCGGCGTTTGAGCCAAGGCTACCTGTGCCGAACCCAGGCCTGCAAGTAAAACAACAGTAGATAGTAATTTATTTTCCATGTGGTTAAATTGAAAAGTGAGAATGCGAAATGGATGAGAAACAGATAAAAGCCAACTGGTTTGGTTATATAAGTGAGCAATTACTCATGCAATTTCCCCAGATTATATCGAAAAACGTATCAGACGGGTTGATTTTAGTTGCGCAATCGATGCCGGGAACGATGGCGTAACTGGTTCGCTTTCGAACTAATGTTTCGCACCTATTACGAATCTTAGAACGCTTTGTAGCACTTGCTTACTCCTCTGCCGTCCAAAGCAGCCTGACTCGATAACGTTCCCGGCATCGATTGCGCAAAAAAAGGTGCCTTGCCATGTCACTACAGGGGAGTTCCGGCTTGGAAGGGGCCTAATATTGTTAGGGCAATAGGGCCTTTTTCTATTTAAAAATGGCTGCACGGACGGGTGTGGCCGCGTTCACCCCACCCATGAAATCAACCTTGGCATTGCTGCTGGCAGGTTCGGCGGCCTTCCTCACCGCTGCTTTCCGGCCGGCAGAAACTCCGAAAATCCAGGCGCCTCACATACCCTTTGAGGGCATGCTCATCGGCGACCTGCCTGTGGTGCTGCAAGCGTCTTTTAAAAAGGACACATTTAATCTGGCTAAGTACGGTGCCGTAGCTGATGGGCAGACGCTGAATACCGAAGCCTTCCGCAAAGCCATTGAGGCCTGCGCCGTGGGCGGGGGTACCGTGCTGGTGCCACGCGGCCTCTGGCTGACGGGGCCCGTTGTGTTGAAAAACAACGTGAACCTGCACCTGGCCACCGGTGCGCTCGTGCAGTTTACGGCTGACCGCAGCCAGTACCCGCTCATCAAAACCACTTGGGAAGGGGAGGATGCTATTCGCAGCCAAGCTCCGCTTTCGGGGGTGGACCTGACCAACATCGGCATCACCGGTAACGGGACGTTTGATGGTGCTGGTGACGCCTGGCGCCCCGTTAAAAAGAACAAGCTCAACGAAACGCAGTGGCAGAAGCTAGTAGCATCGGGTGGGGTGCTCAACGATAAGAAAGATTATTGGTATCCCTCCGCAGCCTCGCTGAAGGGCAACCAGCTGGCAGCAGCCGGCAAGCCGCGGAAGAGCCTCAACCCAGCCGACTTTGACGACATTCGGGATTTCCTGCGGCCTAATATGCTGAGCCTGACGCGGTGCAAGCAGGTTCTGCTGGAGGGCTTTACTATTCAAAATTCGCCAGCCTGGACCATTCATCCTCTGCTCTGCGAGAACATTACCGTGCGCAATGTGACGGCTCGTAACCCCTGGTATGGCCAGAACACGGATGCCATTGACCTTGAGTCGTGCCGCAACGGCTTGGTGGAAGGCTGCACATTTGATGTGGGCGACGACGGCTTATGCATCAAGAGCGGCCGCGACGAGGAAGGCCGTAAGCGCGGCGTGCCCACCGAGAACTTCATTATCCGCGATTGCAAGGTGTATCATGCCCACGGCGGCTTCGTGATTGGCTCCGAAATGTCGGGTGGCGTGCGCAACATGTATGTGAGCAACTGCACCTTTATTGGCACCGATGTTGGCCTGCGCTTCAAGACGGCCCGGGGCCGCGGCGGCGTAGTCGAGAACGTGTTCGTGGATGGCGTGGACATGACCGACATTGCCGGCGAAGCCGTGCTGTTTGACATGTACTATGCGGCCAAAGACCCCGTGCCGCTGGCCGGCGAATCGATGGCTCCGCCTGTCATTGCCGCGCAGCCCCTGAACGAGGGCACGCCGCAGTTCAAGGGCTTCCAAATTCGGAACATAACCTGCAAGGGTGCCACTACTGGCATTCTGGTGCGCGGCCTACCCGAGATGAGCATCAAGGACATCAGTATTGAAAACGCCGTGCTGGAAAGCAAAAAGGGCCTGCTGTGCCAGGAGGCCGAGAACATCCGCCTGAAAAATGTAACCCTGCTTTCCACTGAAACCATGCCGGTGATGGAGGTGCAGAACAGCCGCAATATCTCGCTCGATGGTATCCGTTACGCCAACGGAGCGGACCTGCTGCTCCGCGTGACCGGTGACCGCAGCAAAGACATTCGCCTGACCAACACCAATACCAAGCTGGCGAAGAAAGATGTGCAGTTGGGTGATAAGTTGGCCAAAAAAACCGTAACCGTAGCGCAACGCTAGCCTCTTTCGAAACTAACCAAGAGCACACTTTTCAGAGCACCGCGAAGCATCTTTACGACTTCGTTCTACTACAGAGGACTGCCCCGGCCCCTACGCCGCTCAATGCGTGAAATGATGGAGCTCAACTGTAGAGATGCTTTGCTACGCGCTGCCTGACGTGCTGCTAATGAAACAAACCACCCGCTTCCTGTTGCCGCTGCTGGGCCTGGCGCTACTGGCCGAAACCAGCTCCGCCCAAACGGCGCGCCCCGCCGCTTATTCCCAGCGCATGGCCGATGCCTTTATCGGCTGGCATCCCGATTCCATTGTAATCGGCAAAAACAAAACTGCTCGTTGGGATTACGAACAAGGCCTGATGATGCGGGCCTTGGAACGCGTGTGGCAGCGCACCGGCGACCCAAAGTACTTTACCTACATTCAAAAAGACCTCGACCAGTTTGTGCAAAAGGATGGCAGCATCCGGACTTACAAACCCGAAGATTACAACCTCGACAACATGGCTAGCGGCCATGCTTTGCTGCTGCTCAGCCAGACGTCGGTGCCCGGCAACGACAAGTACATCAAGGCTGCGCAATACCTGCGCAAGCAGCTCGACGGCCAGCCACGCACCAAGGAAGGCGGTTTCTGGCACAAGAAGGTGTATACCAATCAAATGTGGCTCGATGGCTTGTACATGGCTGAGCCGTTTTACGCCGAATACAGCAAGGTTTTCAACCAGGCAGCGGGGTTTGATGACGTGGCCAAGCAATTTGCCCTGATTGAAAAGCACTTGGTCGACCCCAAAACCGGCCTGCTTTACCACGGCTACGACGAGAGCAAAGAGCAAGCCTGGGCTAACAAGACCACCGGTCAAAGCCCCAATTTCTGGGACCGCGCCATTGGGTGGTATGGCATGGCGCTGGTCGATGTACTCGACTATTTTCCCCAGAACCACCCGCAGCGGCCCATGCTCATCAAAGCCCTGCAACGCCTAGCTCCTGCTTTGACTAAGTACCAGGACCCTAAAACTGGCACCTGGAGTATTGTAATGGGCCAGGAAGGCCGAAAGGGCAACTACGCCGAAGCCTCGGGCAGCAGCATGTTTGTGTACACGCTGGCCAAGTCTGTGCGCTTGGGCTACCTCGATAAAAAGTACGCGGCCGTTGCCAAAAAAGGCTATGATGGTATCCTGAAATCCTTTGTCGCTACAGAAGCTGGCGGCGCGCTGGCCTTCAATGGCACGGTGAGCGTGGGCGGCCTGGGCGGCAAGCCCTATCGCGACGGCTCCTTCGACTACTACCTGTCTGAGCCGCTCCGCAAGAACGATTTGAAAGGGGTAGGCCCCTTCATCCTGGCTAGCACCGAGATGGAAATCGCGGCTGAAAATGCCATTGGCCAGGGCAAAACCGTGGGCCTGGATTACTACTTCAACCACGAGATGCGCAAAAGCCCGCTCACCGGCGAGCAGGAGCAGTGGCACTACACTTGGGAGGAACACACCCACGGTGGTTTCTGGCTGTGGGGCAACCAGTTCCGCGAGTTAGGTGCCCAAACGGTAGCCGTGCCCACGGCTCCGACGGCCGCCAGCCTCAAAAACCTGAGCGTGTACGTCATCGTCGACCCGGACTCGCGCAAGGAAAGCCCCAAGCCCAACTACATCCAGCCCACCGACAGCAAGGCCATCACCGAATGGGTGAAGGGAGGGGGGACGCTCGTCCTGCTAGCCAACGACACGGCCAACTGCGAAATCAAGCACTTCAACGAATTGGCCAAAAACTTCGGCGTGCAGTTTACCGACCAAAGTGTGAACATGGTGCAGGGCTCGCAGTTTGAACAGGGCAAAGTGGATTTGGCTTCGGGCAGTGCCGTTTTCAAAACTGCCAAGACGGCCTATATCAAGGAACTGTCGGTGCTATCGGTAGCGGCGCCAGCCCAACCGTTGGTCTCCAACAACGGCAAAGTCATCATGGCTACGGCCCGGCTGGGTAAAGGGAAGGTTTTCATCCTCGGCGACCCTTGGCTCTACAACGAGTACACCGATGGCCGCAAAATTCCGGCTTCATTTGAAAACTTTCAGGCAGGTAAGGACCTCGCCACCTGGCTGCTGAGCAAGTAGCGAGTGCTTACTTATTGAGGATGACTAAAAAAGCCGGGCCTGCCCGGCTTTTTTTATGAATTCTGGCCAAAATATGCCTCCCACTATTGCCATACGCAATCGAAACCGATAGCTAAACGTTGCAACCGTTTGCGTAAAAATGCCTCCGCATAATTGGCACTATTTGAAAAAAAACCTTTCAGAAGCCGTTTTTTTACCGGAACATTACTTTCCCATAGCTTCGCCACCCTTGCACCTCAGGTGCTTCGGAGGCAAGCCTCCTCCTTAATTCCCACTTATTCTTTCAATGAATCAGCACACCCTCAGTACGATTGACTACATCGTATTCTTCGTCTATTTTATCATCGTATCCGGGTACGGCATCTGGGTATATCGCCGTAAAAGCGGCCACGACGGTACTCTGGAGGGCAACTCCAAGGATTATTTCCTCGCCGAGGGTTCTCTGACTTGGTGGGCCATTGGGTCCTCACTCATCGCCTCCAACATCTCGGCCGAGCAGTTCGTGGGCATGTCGGGCTCGGGCTTTGCCATGGGTCTGGCCATTGCCACTTATGAGTGGATGGCGGCCATTACCCTGGTCATCGTGGCCGTGTTCTTCATTCCGGTTTACCTGAAGAACAATATTGCCACCATGCCGCAATTCCTCAGCCAGCGGTACAACTCCACGGTGGCCATGATTATGGCGCTGTTCTGGCTGGCGCTCTATGTAGTGGTGAACTTGACCTCGATTCTCTACCTCGGGGCCATTGCCATCAGCAGCATTGCGGGCCTCAACCTCAACTTCTGCATGTACATGCTGGCGGGCTTTGCTGTCATCATCACGCTGGGTGGTATGAAGGTTATCGGGTTTACCGACGTTATCCAGGTGTTCTTCCTCATTCTTGGAGGCTTGGCCACCACCTATCTGGCCCTGAACCTGGTTTCGGAACACTACGGTACCCATGGCGTCATCAACGGTTTCAACCTGATGACCACCCATGCCAGCGACCACTTCCAAATGATTTTCAAGCGCGACAACGAGCATTACCTCGACTTACCTGGACTCACTGTCCTGCTCGGCGGCATGTGGATTGTGAATCTTAACTACTGGGGCTGCAACCAATACATCACCCAGCGCGCCCTGGGCGCCGACCTGCCCACGGCCCGCTCTGGCATTTTGTTTGCCGCCTTCCTCAAACTATTGATGCCCGTGATTGTGGTGCTGCCCGGCATCGCCGCGTATGTTCTTTACAAGCAGGATGTATTCGGGGCTGCTGAGTTTGGCTCGGGTGCCGACCTGAACCCTGACCGTGCCTACCCAGTGCTGCTCAACATTCTACCGGTGGGTCTGAAAGGTCTGTCCTTCGCTGCCCTCACGGCTGCCGTGGTAGCCTCGCTGGCCGGCAAAGCCAACTCGATTGCGACCATCTTCACACTGGACGTGTACCATAAAGTCTTCAAAACCGATGCCACTGAGAAGCAATTGGTAGCCACCGGCAAGATTGCCGTAGTCGTGGCTATGATTCTGGGTGTGCTCATTGCACCGCACCTAGGCATCGATAAAAAGGGCGGCTTCCAGTACATTCAGGAATACACTGGCTTCGTGTCGCCGGGTATTTTCGCCATGTTCATTCTGGGCTTTTTCTGGAAAAAGACGACTTCCACGGCCGCGCTATTTGCCACCATCGGCGGCTTCCTGCTGTCGGTGATGTTTAAGTTCCTGCCCACCTACATGGACTTGTCGTTCTTGGCCCCATTCGGCTTCGCCGTGCAGCCCAAAGGCTCCAGTATATACGAAATTCCCTTCCTCGACCGCATGGGCTTCGTATTTGTCATCTGCATCATCATGATGATTATCATCAGCCTGTTTGAGAATGCGCGCGGGGTGAAAACCAAAGGGCTGGAAATCGACAGCAGCATGTTTAAACCGCAGCCCAGCTTTGTGATTGGCGCATCTTCCATCATCGTTATCCTCACGGTGCTCTACACCATCTACTGGTAGTAGCGGCGGCAGGAATTCGACCAATTTTCAACGGCAGCAGGCGCAAGCTTGCTGCCGTTCTTTTTTGTTTTTTGATAACCTCAACCTTAGCTGCATTACTAAAATAAAACGGAAGATGAATTGAGTTATTTAGTGGCTGTAGTGGAAAATTTGGCAAATATTAAGTTGGTAATTTGCACTGTTGGTTGATTGAGCGCTTACTTCGTAGTGCCCGACACGGCTATTTGACCATCGGCATTCTTTTATAATCCCACCCTTTCCTTTGTTATGTTGATACGCAGTATATTTTTTATCGCCTTATGTTTTTGTAGCCTAGCTGGCTTTGCCCAAGTCAAGCGAGTGACAGTCGCGAAGGATGGCAGCGGCAACTACCGCACCGTACAAGCCGCCCTCGATGCAGTACCTAAAAACAACCGGGCTTTCATTACCATCTTCATCAAAAGCGGGACTTATAAGGAGAAGCTAAACCTAGCCAAAAAGCAGAATTTCGTACACCTGGTAGGTGAGGACCTAAGCACCACCATCCTCACTTACGACGACTACAACGGCCGTGCCGTCGATACAATTGAGCCAATGGGCACTTCGGAAGCATCCAGCTTCCGGGTATTTGGCAACGACTTCACGGCTGAAAACCTGACTTTCGAAAACACCGCGGGCAAGATAGGGCAGGGCCCTGCCATGTGGGTATACGGCGACAAAGCCACCTTTAAGAACTGCCGCTTTCTGGGTACCCGCGACACGCTGTACCCCTACGGTTACGGCAGCCGGCAGTATTACAAAGACTGCTACATCGAGGGCACGACCGATTTTATTCTGGGTGCCGCTACGGCTTGGTTTGAAGACTGCACGCTGTTCTGCAAAGATGGTGGCACTGTCATCATGGCCCCGTCTACTCCGGATAGTGTGCGCTACGGCTTCGTGCTGCAGCGCTGCAAGGTGGTAGGCGATGCCCCGGCCGACTCCTACTTCATTGCCCGGCCCTGGAAGCCATTTGCCAAAACAGTGCTGCTCAACTGCGAGCTAAGTGCCGCCATTCATCCCAAGGGCTGGGACCACTGGGGCAAGGAAAGCAACAAGCAGGACGCCTTTTTTGCCGAATTTAAATCCATCGGGCCTGGGGCCTCGCCCAAAACCCGCATCCTGTGGTCGCGTCAACTCACGCCGCAGCAAGCCGCCTTCTATACCCGCGAAGCCGTGCTAGGCGGCTGGGACCCGACAGCTACGAGCGAGTAGTAAAGGGCATTGCCATGGCGGGGCAAGAGCCCTGAGCTACCATGTCTCGATGCTAGTTTTTGAAGTGGGCACAAGTTATGTGCGGATGTTGATTTTATTGGTATAGTTCAAATTCAAAAGCAAAAGCCAGTCCTGATTTGTTCAGGGCTGGCTTTTGCTTTTTTGGGCTGTTTAGCTAATGCCAGCGCATAATCCAATAGGGCGAATTTGGAGTGGCAACGTTCCCGGCATCGATTGCACAAAAAAATATTGTCCAACTCTTGCTTTTGGCTGGAGTTGCATGAAACATTTATGAAGCGAGACTGGCTTCCTCCCTCTGGATAAGCACTTTTTGGCTTAGTAGCAGTCTTTGCATCGTCCTCATTCATCAACTCAAAATACGGCCCAGCTATCTAGGGGCTGCTACCTGAATACTGACGCCGCGCCACCCAATGACCGGCTTTTAGAACGAATTTTTTAACTCCCACCCAATTTCTTACCCTTTATGAAAAAACATATTCTCCTGTTCTGGCTGCTGCTCTTGGGGAGCATCGGGCTGGCTGCAGCCCAAAGCCGTCAGATTCAGGGCGTCGTTAAATCAGCGGAAGGCGAAGCCCTGCCCGGCGTTACGGTACTTGTGGAAGGCACCACCAATGGCGCTTCGACCGGGGTGAATGGTGATTACAGCATCAACCTCCCAGCAGGTAGCAACGATGCCACCTTGCGCTTCAGCTATGTGGGCTATGTGGGGCAGGCTGTGAAGATAGGCAGCCAGTCTACCATCAATATTACCTTGGCCGTAGATAGTAAACAGCTTGAGGATGTGGTGGTTATTGGTTATCAGGCCGTGCCTCGCCGCGATGTAACGGGCGCAGTATCATCAGTAAGCGCGCAACAGATTAAGGACATTCCGGTGAATTCGGCCGCGGAGGCTCTGACGGGCCGTCTGGCCGGTGTGCAGCTAACGAGTTCTGAAGGTACACCCGGTAACCCTAACGTTCAGGTTCGCGTGCGGGGCGGTGGGTCAATCACTCAGGACAACTCGCCATTATATGTGGTAGACGGCATCCAGATTGAGAATGCACTGAGTGTGATTGCCCCGCAGGACATTGCATCAGTTGATGTACTGAAAGACGCTTCAGCTACAGCTATTTATGGTGCTCGTGGTGCCAATGGTGTTATCATCATTACCACCAAAAAAGGCTTCGACGGCCGTACGACAGTAAGCTACAATGGCTTCGGTGGCTTCCGCAAGATTACCAAAACCCTGGACGTGCTGGAACCGCAGGATTATCTCAACTACCAGTATGAGCGGGCCCGCCTTGTGGGCAGTGCGAGTACGGGCCTCCCCACGTTCAAGAGTTTGTTTGGCAGCACTAATTTTAACAGTGATACAATACAACGGGCCCGCAATGCCCCATTCGTGGACTGGCAGGACGAGGTGTTTGGCCGCAGAGCCTTCCAGCAGACGCACAACGTATCGGTAACCGGTGGCTCGAAAGCGACAACGTATGCGCTCAGCCTGACCCGCAACGACGAGCAGGGTATTCAGCGGGGCTCAGACTATTCGCGCAATCTGCTCAATTTCCGCTTCGATACCAAAGCTTCGGACAAGTTCCGCATTGGCCTGAACGCCCGTTATAACGACCAGGGTACTTTGGGTGCTGGTACTTCCTCCTCGGGCTCGTCTACTACTTCGCGCTTGCGCAACACTGTACAGTATCAGCCCCTGTTGGCACCGAAGGCGAATGGGACTGTGGCTGATGTAGCGGCTTTTGACCCGGATTTTGCCGACAACTCCAACTTGGTTAATCCCATCGTGACCATCGATAGCGAGTACCGCAACGATAAGCGCCGTACCATCAACATTGGAGGCAACGCGTCCTTTGAAATTGTGAAAGGCCTGACCCTGCGCTCTACGGCGGGCTTCGACATCACCGACATCAATCTGGGTACGTTCAACGGGCGGTATTCGCCTACATTGCGCTCTGCGTCGGGAGGCTATGCCAACCTGCCTTTCGCTACCATCACCACCACTACGCAGTCCACACTCAATAACTCGAACGTTCTGGACTACAGCTTCAAGAAGGATAAGCATTCGGTAGGTGTGTTACTGGGCGAGGAAACCTACCAGCAGCGCAGCACGCAGCAATACATCCAAACCAACTTCCTGCCGCTGGAAATTACCGCTGAGCGGGCTTTGGCTAACATTAACCAAGGCGTGCTGCCAGCCGGTCAGACATCGCAGCCAGTACTGCCCCAGACGAGCATACCGAACGATTACACGCTGCTGTCCGGCTTTGGTCGCCTGACGTACTCTTATGATGACAAGTACTTGTTCACGGGCACGTTCCGGGCCGATGGCTCGTCGAAGTTTCCGTCGAGCAATAAGGTCGGCTATTTTCCTGGTGCCTCGTTGGCTTGGCGCGTTTCGCGTGAGGAATTCTTCAAAGATATTTCTTTCATCAACGACCTGAAGCTGCGTTTAAGCTACGGCAAAGCTGGCAACAACCGCATTGGTGACTTTCTCTACAACCAGTTGTTCCAAGCTGGCAGCGCACCATATGCGCTGAACCATACACTCGTGTACGGTTCATCGGCCATTGGCTTGGCCAATCCCAACCTCAAATGGGAGACGACCACCTCGCGCAATATTGGTATTGACCTGGCGCTGTTCGAAAACAGGGTGCAGTTTACAGCTGATGCTTACTACAATACCACCGACGACCTGCTGCTCAACAAGCCAGTACCTGCTTTCTTGGGCTACAGCACGCAGCTGCAAAATGTGGGTTCGACGTCGAACCGCGGCTTGGAACTGCAGTTGACCGGTACGCTGGTGCGCAACGAGAACTTCACCTGGACCGCCACGGCCAACGCTTCGTTCAACCGTGGTCGTATTGAAAGCCTGGGCGGGGACCAGAACGAGATTCTGGGTATTTCCTCAGGCTGGGGTGGTACTGCTCTCACCCAGGACTACTTGGCTCGCGTGGGGCGGCCTGTGGGGGAGATGTATGGCTACGTGACCGATGGTTTTCTTACGGCCAACGATTTCTCAGGCTACGTGGCACCTGCCACGGCTTCCAGCAGTATTGCCGGCACTTGGACACCACGTACAGACATTAAGTTTGTGGATGACCTGGGCCTCATTGGAGAAAACAGCTACCGGCCTGGCTTGCTGAAGTTAAAGGACATCAGCGGCCCCAACGGGGTGCCTGATGGCAAGGTTGACCCCTACGACCAAACGGTGATTGGCAACGCTAACCCTAAAATGGTGGGTGGCCTAAACCAGCAGTTTACTTACAAAGGCTTTGATGCCAGCTTGTTCCTCAACTTCGTGTTGGGCAACGATGTCTACAATGCTAATAAAATCGAGTTCACGACCAATACAGCCAACACGGCCTTCAACAACCTGCTGGGCATTATGAGCGACCGGTATCGCATCATCGAAGCCGACGGTAGCCCCATCACTACGATTGCGCGCCTAAACGAAGTGAACCAGAACGCCAATATCTGGACTCCGACTCGCGGGTTGGTATTTCACTCCTGGGCTGTAGAAGACGGCTCGTTCCTGCGCATAAACAACCTGACTTTCGGCTACACCCTGCCCAAGACGCTGATGTCCCGTGCCAAAGTGCAGACCCTGCGCTTCTACGTGACGCTCAACAACCTCTATACGTTCACCAAATACACCGGCTACGACCCCGAAGTGAACACCCGTCGCTCTTCGCCCCTCACCCCAGGTGTGGACTACGCTGCCTATCCCCGCAGCCGGGCTTTCTTATTCGGCGTGAACTTGTCGCTTTAATTCCCACCCGCTTTTAGTTCTGAATTATATGAAATCGTTTCATTCTTTTGGCCGGGCTGCGTTGGCCGCAGCGGTACTGGCCGGTACTGCCGGGCTATTGTCATCGTGCAAAGACTACCTCGAAGTTGACCCCCTCGCGCTTAACACTACGGAATACACGTTCAGCAACGTGAGCGGTGCTACTGCCGCCGTTATTGGAGCCTACGACCCGCTGTCGGGTGATTATGGTTATGGGCAGCGCGTTAGCTTGTATTTCCCCCTGGACTCTGATGAGCTTATTGGCTCGGCTGGTGCTCCAGCTGATGCACGCCGCCAGATTGCACGCTACGCCGTTCAGCCGAACAACGATGACGTAACCAAATGCTGGAACCAACTTTATCAGGGGGTCGAGCGCACGAACATCTGCATTGACCAGATTCCAAAAATGGCGTTGTACACCAGCGGAAGCGCGGCCGATGTAGCCGCCCTGCGCCGGCTGCACGGCGAAGCACTCACGCTACGGGCTCAGTACCTGTTTGAACTGGTGCGTAACTGGGGCAACGTGCCTGTACAGTTCACCCCGGTAGTGTCGGGCCAGGATTTCAACTTGCCCAACTCCAACAGCAACGCGACCCTAGAGCACCTCGTGGCCGACCTGCTGGCCGCCGAGGAATTGCTGCCTTGGCGTTCGCAGGCGGGCCCAGCAAACGAGCGCATTACCAAAGGTGCTGCCAAGGCCCTGCGGGCGCGCATTGCGCTATACCGCGGCGGCTACTCGCTGCAGGGCGCGCAAATGACACGGGCCACCGACTACCTCGATTACTACCGTATTGCCCGTCAGGAGTGCGCGGACCTGATGACCGTCACGGCTCGCCAAGAGCACAACTTGAACACCAGTTTCTTGGAAACATTCAAGAGCATCAACGAGTTGCGGAGCGAGGCTGCCAACGAAATCATGTTCCAAGTCGGCATGGCCACGGCCACCGGTGCTTCGGGCAGTAAGCTGGGCTACTACAACGGCCCGCGTCTGCAAAATCAATCGAGCATTTATGGTTCCTCGCAGGGTGGGGTGACCATTGCGCCGCCTTACTTCTACGCTTTTGACTCGACCGATACGCGCCGGGACGTTACGTTGACCACGTACGGAATGGCTTCCAGTGGAACATTCCAAATTGGTGTGGCCCTCAACGGGGCTGCTGATGGCAAGTGGCGGCGCGACTGGCACATTCCACCCGTCACGGGTACGGTAAACTACTTGGATTACAACTGGCCTATTATCCGCTATGCAGATGTGGTGCTGATGTTTGCCGAAGCCGAGAACGAACTCAACGGCCCCACCCAAGCTGCTCAGGATGCCTTCATGGAAGTGCGCGCCCGTGGTTTCGGTGGTAACCGTACCCTGGCCTCTTCTACGCTCACGCGGGCAGGTTTTAGCCTAGGCAGTAAGACCGAGTTTTTTAACGCTCTTGTAAACGAGCGTTACCTCGAATTCGGTGGTGAAGGCATCCGCAAGTACGACCTGCTACGCTGGAACTTGTTCGAAACTAAAATTTCGGAGGTAAAGGCCAATATCGAGAAAATGGCGCTAGGCCAGTTTCCTTACGACAACGTGCCGCTGTATCAATTCTACCGCATACCTACCGCACCTTCACTCGCCGTGCAACCCGTTCAGTGGGCCCGCTCCTTCTACCGTCCTACGCCTGCAGCCCTTATTCCTGCCACGCCGACTGCCCCGGCCCCAGCTGGCCTCACTCGTGTAAACTGGCGTCAGGTCATAGATGCCTCTTATGTAGCTAATACCAAGCCAGCAGGTACCAGCTACGCCCTGCCTGGCTCTACCACTACAGCCGTGCGGAGCGTGGGCTCAGGCCTAGCCGCGGAGTATGTGCCTGGGCGCGGCAAAGAGCTTCTACCCATTCCGCAGTCTACGATTATTGCTGACCCTGCCCTGAAGCAAAACTTTGGTTATTAAATCAATAGCTGATAATCCAATGCCATCACCCTTTTTCAGCGCCGCCGAACTGCTCCTGGTGCCCATGGGCCCCGGCGTGCAACGCCAGGTGCTGGCCCAGGGGCCGGATTTGATGCTGGTGCGGGTGACGTTTGAGCAGGACGCCGTGGGCGCGCTGCACGAGCACCCGCACCAGCAAATCAGCTATGTCGAGAGCGGAAAGTTTGAATACACCATTGCCGGCGAAAAACGGCTGCTGGGCTCCGGTGATTCCTGCCTGGTGTCTGGCAATACCCTGCACGGTGTGCGCTGCCTGGTAGCGGGCGTGCTCATCGACACGTTCACGCCCCGGCGCGACGACTTTCTCTAGACCGAATTTTTGTAGCCTTCGGGCTTATGCAACCTCATGAAAATAGCGCTGATTTTTGGCTGGCTGCTGGCTGCCGCGCCCGGAGGGTGGGCGGCTCCAGCGGCTGCGCCCCGGCCCATAGTGGTATCAGCGAGCGGTAAGGCCGATTTCCGTACCGTGCAGGAGGCCATCAACAGCCTGCCAGCCCATGCCGAGCAGCCCCGCACCGTGCTGATTAAGAATGGCACGTACCGCGAGAAAATCTATATCGATGGCAAGGACAAGGTCGTGCTGCAAGGCGAAAGCGAAAAGGGGGTTATCCTGACCGTGGCCCAGGCCCGCGATGCCTGGCACTGCACCAACCCCGACGACTGGGGCGTAGCCACCCTCAACGTGCGCAAATCGCCCGACCTGACCCTCGAAAACCTGACGGTGCTCAATACCTACGGCTTCGACCACAAGGGCCAGCCCGATGAGGAAATAAATTGTCCATCTGCTGAAGCAGGAGCCCAAAAAAAAATCAGTGCCAACGGCCATCAGATGGCCATGCGCACCTTCGCAGGCTCGGCGCGCATTACCGTGCGGCACTGTACGTTTCGGGCGCTAGGTGGCGACACCGTGAGCCCCTGGGATACGGAAAACGGCCTGTTCTACTTTAAGGACTGCACCATGGAGGGCGGCGTGGACTTCTACTGTCCGCGCGGGTGGTCCTACGCTGAAAACTGCCGCTTTGAGTGCCACAGTACCAGTGCCGCCATCTGGCACGACGGCTCGGGTAACCAGGACTCGAAAACGGTGCTAAAAAATTGCACCTTCACCGGTGACGACAATTTCAAGCTGGGCCGCTTTCACCGCGAGGCGCAGTTTTACCTAGTGGGCTGCAAATTCCCGCAGAACATGGCCGATGCCGACATCTACTGGGCCGAATCGGGCCCAGGGGCTAAGCGCTGGGGGCGGCGTGTATACTACTTTGGCTGCCACCGCCAGGGCGGCGACTATGCCTGGATGCGCGACAACCTAGCCACCGCCGCCGGTGCTCCCAAACCCGAGCAGATTACCGCCAACTGGACTTTCGGCGGGCGTTGGAATGTAGATAAGAGCCGCCCTCCGCTTCCCGCGCCAGTCGCCGCGCCGGTGGTTACCGACAGCATTGCTGAGAAAATGCTGGTGTTTCAGCGTGGCATAGGCGGCTGGCCCAAGGCCGTGGGTAACGAGAAAGTGGACTATAGCCACCCCCTGACGGCCGCCGTCCGGAACAGCACCCTGGCCGATAAGAACCGTAACGACGCCACCATCGATAACAACGCCACCACCCGCGAGATAAACTACCTCGTGGAGGCGTACCAGAAAACCAACAATCCTGCCTACCGCACGGCTGCCGAAGCCGGAGTGAGCTTCCTGCTGAAAATGCAGTACGCCAACGGCGGGTTTCCGCAGTACTACCCCGATTTCAGCAATTACCGCCACCAGATTACCTACAACGACAACGCCATGATACGCGTGCTCGTGGTGTTGCGCAAAGTGGCCACTCAGACGGGTCCATTTGCCGCGCTCGATGCCAGCTATGCCCAGCGCGCCAAAGACGCCGTGGACCGGGGCATCGACTGCATTCTGAAAACGCAGTACCGCCGCGAGGGCCAGCTCACGGCCTGGTGCGCGCAATACGACGAGAAAACCCTGCTGCCCGCCAAGGCCCGCGCCTTCGAACTGGCCTCGCTGAGTGGCGACGAGTCGGTAGAAATCGTGCGTTTCCTGATGGGAATTGAGAACCCTTCTGCCGAAGTGAAAGCAGCCATTGAAAGCGCCGTGGCCTGGTTTGAAAAAGTGAAGCTGAAGGACACCATGATGAAGGAAATTGCGGCACCCAGCGAAAAATCCGGTCGTGACCGGGTCATCGTATCCGAGCCCGGCGCGACGCTCTGGGCGCGCTTTTACGAGCTGGATACCGACCGGCCGATTTATGTAGGCCGTGATAGTCAGGTGCATTATCAGCTGACCGAAATCGAGAACGAGCGCCGGGCCGGCTACCTCTACGCCGGTACCTGGCCCGAGAAACTATTGACCAAAGAATATCCTGCTTGGCAGAAGCGGGTGAGTACGGGAGAGAAGAAATAACCTCCGCCTCTAGCTTCGTTTTGCAATAACAATTACTCCCATCGTACCCACAATGGACACTCTGAATAAACAACTGGCATTAGCCGCCCCCAGCACCACCGTTGCAGTGGCCTGGCCTACCCCAGCCCTGTTTGAGCTGCCCGAAAAGGTATTGCAGTTTGGGGCGGGCGTGCTGCTGCGCGGCCTGCCCGACTTCATGATTGACGAGGCCAACCGCCAGGGCGTATTCAACGGTCGCATTGTGGTGGTGAAAAGCACCGATGGCGGCGACGCCACCGCTTTTGAGCGCCAGAACGGCCTGTACACGGTGTGCGTGCGCGGCGTGGACGATGGCAAGCCGGTGGAAGAAAACGTGGTGTGCAGCAGCATCAGCCGCGTGCTCTCGGCCAAAAGCCAGTGGGCCGACGTGCTGGAATTTGCGAAAAGCCCCGACCTCCAAGTGGTGATTTCCAACACCACCGAAGTGGGTATTCAGCTGGTGAATGAGGACATCCACCTCACGCCGCCTACCTCATTCCCGGGCAAGCTGCTGGCCGTGCTGCACGCCCGCTTTGTGGCCTTCAAAGGCGATGTGAACTGCGGGCTGGTGATAGTGCCCACCGAGTTGATTCCCGACAACGGCCGCAAGCTCGAAGCCATCGTGCTGGAGCTGGCGCACCGCAACAACTTGAGCAGCGACTTCCTCGACTGGCTCGAATCGGCCAACCACTTTTGCAATACCCTGGTCGACCGCATCGTGCCCGGCAAGCCCGACGATGCCACCTACACCCAGCTACAGGCCGATTTTGGCTATCAGGACGACCTCCTGACTGTGGCCGAAGCCTACGCACTGTGGGCCATTGAGGGTGGCGAGCGCGTGAGCGAAGTGCTCTCGTTCCACCGCGTAGCCAAGGGCGTGGTTATCCGGCCCGATATCACGCTGTTCCGCGAATTGAAGCTGCGCCTGCTTAACGGTACGCACACGCTCAGCTTTGCCCTGGCCCACCTAAGTGGCTGCGTCACGGTGCGTGAAGCTTTGGAAAATGAGTATCTGGCTCGCTTCGTTCACAACCTGATGCTGGCAGATTTGCTGCCCGGCATCCCGTACCAGGTCGACGAAAAAATGGGCCAGCGCTTCGGCATGCAGGTGCTGGACCGCTTCCGCAACCCGTTTCTGGAGCACCGCTGGCTGGCCATTGCCATGCAGGGCACCATGAAAATGCAGATGCGCAACGTGCCGACCCTGGTGCATTACTACCAGCAGCATCGCGTCGTGCCGCACTACATCGCGTTGGGCTTTGCGGCCTACCTGCTGTTTATGCGCAACACCACTACCGGCCCCAGCACGGGGGAAGGCGAGGTTGACGGGCATGCCTATACCATTCAGGACGACCGCGCCAGCTACTTCGCCGACCTCTGGACCAAGCTCTCGCCCGCGGAGCTGACGAACGCCGTGCTGCGCAATACCGTCCTCTGGGGTTCTGACCTCACCCGCCTGCCCGGCTTTGCCGATAAGGTGAGCCAGTACCTGACCCAGTTGTTAGAAGAAGGTGCCCCGGCCACACTGGCCGCGTTTTTCACCAAAAAAACAGCCTTGGCTAATTAGTATTGGTTGTTGATTGTTTAGCCTCCCTATGAAACATCAAGTTGCCCGCATCCATCCCGCTGATAACGTGCTCGTCGCGCTGGTCGACCTGCCCGTCGGAACCGAAGTGCCTTGGGAAAACGGATTCGTAACCACCGCCGAACCCATTCCGGCCAAGCACAAGCTGACGCCTTTGGGCCTGAGCGTAGGCCAGCCCGTAACCATGTACGGCGTGCTGGTGGGCACTGCCCGCGAGGCCATTCGTCCCGGCGGCCGCCTCACCACTGCCAACATTAAGCACGCTACCAACAGCTACGAAGAGCAAGGCCACCAGCGCGCTGCCTGGCAGGCTCCTGATGTCAGCAACTGGCAGGACCGCACCTTCATGGGCTACCACCGTGCCGATGGCCGCGTGGGCACCGCCAACTATTGGTTGGTAATTCCGCTGGTATTCTGCGAAAACCGCAACATTCAGGTTCTCCAAGATGCCCTGATTACCGACCTTGGCTACGCCCGCCGCAAAAATTACCAGCCCGAAACCCGCAAGCTGGTGGAGCTGATGCAGGCCGGCCGCTCGGTAGAAGAAATCCTGAGTGCCGACCTCGAAGCTGGCGAAAATGCCGCCCGCAGCTCGCGCCCGTTTCCGAACGTGGACGGCATCCGCTTTCTCTCGCACGAGGGCGGCTGCGGCGGCATCCGGCAGGATGCCCAGACGCTGTGCGGCCTGCTGGCTGGCTACATCACGCACCCCAACGTGGCCGGCGCCACCGTGCTCAGCCTTGGCTGTCAGAACGCGCAGGCCAGCATGCTGCAGGATGAGATTGCCAAGCGTGACCCCAACTTTTCGAAGCCCCTCTACATCCTCGACCAGCAGAAGCTTGGGACTGAGGAAACCCTCATCAGCACCGCTCTGCGCCAGACCTTTGCCGGCCTGATGATTGCCAACCAAGCCCGCCGCGAGCCCGCACCGCTCAAGGCTCTGAACATCGGCCTGGAATGCGGCGGCTCCGATGGCTTCTCCGGCATCTCGGCTAATCCGGCCCTGGGCCACGTCTCCGACCTGCTGGTGGCCCTCGGCGGCTCGGTCATCCTGGCCGAGTTCCCGGAGCTGTGCGGCGTGGAGCAGGAGTTGGTGGACCGCAGCGTGGAACCCGCCATTGCCGAGCGGTTCAGTAGCCTCATGAAGGCCTATGGCGACAGCGCCATTGCGGTTGGCTCGGGTTTCGACATGAACCCTTCGCCCGGCAACATCCGCGACGGCTTGATTACCGACGCCATGAAATCGGCCGGCGCGGCCCGCAAGGGCGGTTCCTCGCCCGTAGTGGCCGTGCTCGATTACCCCGAGCTGGTAACCAAGCCCGGCCTGAACCTGCTCTGCACCCCCGGCAACGACGTGGAATCGACCACAGCCGAAGTCGGCTCGGGTGCCAACATCGTGCTGTTTACCACTGGCCTGGGCACCCCGACCGGCAATCCCATTGCCCCGGTTATCAAAGTAGCCAGCAACACCGCCCTCGCCAACCGCATGCCCGACATCATCGACGTGAACACCGGAACAGTGATTGACGGCGAGGAAACCATCGAGCAGGCTGGCGAGCGCATTCTCGACTACGTGATTCGCGTGGCCAGCGGCGAGGAAGAAATTGCTGCCGTGCGCCACGACCAGACCGACTTCATTCCGTGGAAACGCGGCGTTTCGCTGTAGTTCGCCATGCTTCGTTGCGCGCTGTGTGACGAGCTTACGACACGTGCTAAATGTTTTTGCGCAACCGTTTTCGTTAATAAAAACCGAACGCAGGAGCCTTCATGACAGATATGGCCTCGGTAGCGGCCTACCTTCGGTCCCCGAAGCATCCGCACTATCAGGGCTCCCACCCATCCTCATTTTCGTTGCTTATGAAGCCCTTTCTCTCCGACGACTTTCTGCTGCAAACGGCCACGGCCAGCACGCTCTACCACGAGTATGCCGAGCAGATGCCCATCATCGACTATCATAACCACCTGCTGCCCGACCAGATAGCCGAGGATAAGCAGTTTGAGAACATTACCCAAATCTGGCTCTACGGCGACCACTACAAGTGGCGCGCCATGCGGGCCAACGGCATCCCCGAGCGCTACATTACCGGCGATGCTTCCGACTGGGAGAAGTTTGAGAAATGGGCGGAGACGGTGCCGTACACGCTGCGCAACCCGCTCTACCACTGGACGCACCTGGAGCTGCGCCGCTACTTCGGCATCACCGAGCTGCTGAACAAGGACAGCGCCCGCCGCATTTACGACGAGTGCAACGCCAAGCTGCAAACGGCCGAGTACTCTGTGCAAAACCTGCTGAAGATGATGCAGGTGGAAACCCTCTGCACCACCGACGACCCCGCCGACTCGCTGGAACATCACCAGGCGCTGGCTGCCTCCGGCTTTGCCGTGAACGTGCTGCCCACCTTCCGCGCCGATAAGGCAATGGCTGTGGATGACGCCGCCAGCTACAACGCCTATCTGAACAAACTGGCGGGCGTGGCCGAAGTGGAAATTACCACCTTCGCCGACCTCGAAACCGCCCTGCGTCGCCGCCACGATTTCTTCGCCAGCGTGGGCTGCCGCCTTTCGGACCACGGCCTGGAGCAGATTTATGCCGCCGCTTATACCGATGCTGAAATCGACGCCATTTTCAGCAAAATCCGTGGTGGCAGCGAGCTGACCGCTACGGAGAACGTGCAGTTTAAATCAGCCATGCTGGTGCTGCTGGCCTTGATGGACTGGGAAAAAGGTTGGACCCAGCAGTACCACATCGGGGCTCTCCGCAACAACAACTCCCGTATGCTCCGCGAACTGGGCCCTGATACGGGCTGGGACAGCATCGGCGACTTCCCGCAGGGCCGCGCCCTGAGCACCTTCCTCGACCGTCTCGACGGCCAGGACAAGCTGGCGAAAACCATTATCTACAACCTCAATCCCGCCGACAACGAGTTGATTGCCACGATGATTGGCAACTTCAACGACGGCTCGGTGGCGGGTAAGATTCAGTTCGGCTCCGGCTGGTGGTTCCTCGACCAGAAGGACGGCATGGAAAAGCAAATCAACGCTTTGAGTAACATGGGCTTGTTGTCGCGCTTTGTAGGCATGCTCACCGATTCGCGCAGCTTCCTCTCGTACCCACGCCACGAGTATTTCCGCCGCGTACTCTGCAACCTGCTCGGCAACGATGTGGAAAACGGTGAACTGCCGGCCGACCTGAAATTGCTGGGCACGATGGTGCAAAACATTTGCTACGGCAACGCCAAGCAGTACTTTGGCTTTGGCAAAGTGGCCGAAGTGGCGGTTGTAACCGCGTAGCTGCCGATAAAAAAGGAACGTCATGCAGCGCGTAGCGAAGCATGACGTTCCTTTCAACCGATTTCCGAAGACCTCAAGTCCCCAAAGAAAGAATGAAGCAAGTTGTCACGTTTGGCGAAATCATGATGCGGCTCTCGCCGTCGTTGAACTATCGGTTCGCCCAAGCCCAGAGCCTGGAAATCGTTTACGGCGGCGGCGACGCCAATGTGGGCGCCTCGCTGGCTGGCCTGGGGGTGCCCGCCGCACACGTCACCTGCTTCCCGGCCAACGACCTCGGCCACTCGGCCGCGCAGTATTTCCGCGCTTTAGGCGTGAACATGGATTCCACCGTTTTCCAAGGCGACCGGCTTGGGCTGTATTTCCTGGAAGTGGGGGCGGGGATGCGCGCCAGCAAGGTGGTATACGACCGCGCCAACTCGGCCTTCGCCAGCCTCGACCCGGCCGCCTTCAACTGGGATGAAATCCTGAAGGATGCCGGCTGGCTGCACTGGACGGGCATCACGCCCGCCATCTCGGCCAGTACGGCCGAGGCCACGCGCCAGGCCATTGCCGCCGCGCGCCGCCTGGGCATCACCGTATCGGCGGATGTGAACTACCGCCGCAACCTGTGGCAATATGGCCAAACGGCCCAAGCAGTGATGTCGGAACTGGTGGAAGGCTGCGATATCGTGGTTTGCTCCGAGAACGACGCGGAGGATTTGTTCAGCATCGTGCCCGAGCCCGGGACGGACAACAAGTTTGTGTCGGTAGCCCGGCAGGTAATGGCGCGCTTCCCACAAATCAAGCAGGTGATTACTACCCGCCGCAAAACCCACAGCGCCTCGCACAACGGCCTGAAAGGCATTTTCTACGACGGCCAGCAATTCCTGGAAACGGTTACTTACGACATCAACCCCATTGTGGACCGCATTGGTGGCGGTGATGCGTTTATGGCCGGTTTCATCTACGGCTCACTCGCTTACAACAACCCCCAGCAGGCCCTCACTTTCGGCGTGGCAGCTTCGGCGCTCAAACACACCATTCACGGTGATGTTAACTTAGTGACCGTGGCTGAGGTGGAAGATATCATGCGGGGCAACACCAGCGGCCGCTTGCTGCGCTAAATTTGAGTTTTCAGTTGAATAGGTATCAACTGAAAGCTTTCTTACAGAACCTCACCCTAACAGCTACTAGCTAACCGCTACTGGCTAATACGAAATGCCCCGACACACTGCTTCTGAAACGCTCGATACTTTGCTCCGCGCCCCCGTGGTGCCGGTTTTTTATCATCCTGATGTAGCGCATACGCAGCGCATTTTGCAGGCGTGCTACACGGGCGGTATCCGGGTATTTGAGTTTGTGAACCGGGGCGAGCAGGCCTTAACGGTATTTACCGCCATTCAGGATTTTGTGCGGGAACAGTGCCCCGAGATGGTGCTTGGCATTGGTACGATTTACAAGGCGGCTGATGCGGAGCAGTTCATTGCCGCTGGCGCCGAGTTCGTGGTGCAGCCGCTGGCCACCGCCGAAGTAGCCGACGTGTGCCGAGCCCACGACATTCCGTGGCTGCCCGGTGCCATGACGCCCGCCGAGATTTACAATGCCACCGAACTGGGCGCGGCCGTGGTAAAGATTTTCCCCGGCAATGTGGTCGGTCCCGATTACGTAAAAGCCCTGCGCGGCCCCATGCCCCACACCAAACTCATGGTGACCGGCGGAGTGGAGCCCACTCATGAAAGCCTCAGCGCCTGGTTTGGCGCGGGTGTGAATGCTGTAGGCATGGGCTCACAGCTATTTAAAAACTCCGACGATACCGACGCCTTAGCCGCTAGCATTGGCGAGCTGATGCAGTTTGTGGCAACCCTGAAGAAATAAGAGACGCGCTGCACGACGGGCCCCGCCCAGCTTGCCCGACCTTCTAACATTCCCCACCCGATGACACCATCCTCCACCCAACCGCCTCCCGCTTCGCCGCTGGCCTCCGCCAACGCCGCCATTGGCAAGTACCGCTGGACCATCTGCGGACTGGTGTTTTTCGCCACTACGATTAACTACCTCGACCGGGCCGTTATTTCTTACCTCAAGCCCGACTTGGAAAAGGCATTTGGCTGGGGAGTAGCAGATTACGCCAATATCGAGCTGACGTTTAAAGTGGCGTACGCGCTGGGCATGGCTGGGGTGGGCCGCGTCATCGACAAGCTGGGGACCAAGCTGGGCTACGCCCTGGCCACGACCCTGTGGAGCGTGGCCGCTATGGCCCACGCGCTGACTACTGGCACATTTAGCTTCAGTGTGGCCCGTGGGGCACTGGGAGTGATGGAGGCCGGCAATTTTCCTTCGGCTATCAAGACGATAGCCGAGTGGTTTCCGCAGCGGGAGCGGGCCTTAGCTACGGGTGTCTTCAACTCGGGGGCCAATGTGGGAGCCATCGTTGCTCCGCTCACCGTCCCGTTTATTGCCGCTCACTATGGGTGGCAATGGGCGTTTGTAATTACCGGAGCGCTGGGCTTTGTGTGGCTGGTGCTGTGGATGCTAATCTATGAGACCCCGGCCGACAGCAAGCGCCTGAGCAAAGCAGAGTTTGACTACATCAACGCCGATATTCCGGCTGGCTTGCCCACTGAGGGTGTAGTGGAGGAAAAGCCCAAAGCCTCCTGGGCGACGCTGCTGGGCTACCGCCAAACCTGGGCCTTCGTGCTGGGTAAGTTCCTGACGGACCCCATCTGGTGGTTCTACCTGTTCTGGTTGCCCGATTTTCTGGGCAAGCAGTATCACCTGACAACGACGGAACTGGCCTTGCCTACGGCCACCGTCTACATTCTGTCCAGCGTGGGCAGCATTGGTGGGGGCTACTTGCCGCTGGGTTTCATGCGGCGTGGTATGCCCGCCTTTCAGGCCCGCAAGACGGCCATGTTGGTTATTGCCTGCTGCGTGTTCCCGATTGTGTTCGCGCAGTGGCTGGGCGGCATGAACATGTGGCTGGCCGTGCTGGTCATTGGCATTGCGGCCGCCGCCCACCAAGCCTGGAGCGCTAACATATTCACCACCGTATCGGACATGTTCCCGAAGCGGGCAGTTGGTTCGGTGACGGGCATTGGTGGCATGGCCGGCGGCTTGGGTGGCATTGCCCTCACGGCCCTGGTGCAGAAGCGCATGTTCGTGTATTTCGAAGGTATCGGGCAAATTCAAAAAGCCTATTACATCATGTTCTTCATCTGCGGTGCGGCATACCTGTTGGCGTGGGTGATAATGTTCGCGCTGGTGCCCCGTATGGAGCCCATTAAGCTTGATGACGACGCCCAGTAGCTAACTAAGCTTCGCACCACCTAGGCTTATCTGGCCGTATCGGTGCGGAGTTGGGCCCGGTTTTTATTCCTTCCTTTCATAGCTGAACCAAGTGAAAAAACTTGCTTTTCTGCTGGCCTTCGGGCTGGCCCTCCCGGTACTGTCTTTCGCTCAGGTATCTACGGATGCACAAAGTGTTGTAAAAGAGATTGAAGCGTTGGAAAAACAGCGTTTTGAGGCCCAGGTGAAGAAGGATTATGCTTTTCTGGAAAAAGCCTTCTCCGACGACCTGGTGTACACACATGGCGACGGCCACCAGAACAATAAGGCCGAGTACATCCAGAGCATCAAGGATGGCAAAAGCCAGTACGGCAAGATTGAGGTGGAAGCGCTAAACGTGCGGGTTTACAACGATGCCAAAACGGCTGTGGTGAACGGCAGCATCTTCATCACCTCGCCCGTGAAGCCCGACGGCAGCACCAGCATAGCCCACATCAAATACGTGGTGGTGCAAATCAAAGACAAGAAAAAAGGGTGGCAGGTAGTGCTGTGGCAAGCCCAGAAACAAGCCTCCTGATTTCAGTTAGCAGTTAACCGTGAGCAGTTAACATTTCTATTGCTAACAAAACATAATCCGTTAACTGCTCACGGTTAACTGCTAACTGTAACATGTCCCAGATTACCGAAAACAAGCTGGCTACCCCCGTCGGCACTACGCTGGAGCGCTACATCATGCGCAAGCAGGCCGAGTTTCCCTACGCTACCGGCGAGTTGAGCCAGCTGCTGCGCGACATTGCCCTGGCCGGCAAAATCGTGAACCGGGAGGTAAACCGTGCCGGGCTCTCGCGCATCACCGGGGCCATGGGCGAGCAGAACGTACAGGGCGAAATCCAGCAGAAGCTCGATGTGGAAGCCAACATCCGCTTCATCCGGGCCCTCACAAACGGGGGCGAGGCCTGTGCCGTGCTTTCGGAAGAGAACGAAAATATCATCGAAACGGGTAACCAGAACGGCAAATACGTGGTGGCTATCGACCCCCTCGATGGGTCGTCGAACATCGATGTGAATGTGAGCATTGGCACCTTGTTCAGCATCTACCGGCGGGTGTCGCGCATTGGCGGTCCGGCGCGGAAAGAGGATTTCCTGCAGGGCGGCCGGGCGCAGATTGCCGCTGGCTACATCTTGTATGGCTCCAGCACCATGCTGGTGTACACCACGGGGCATGGCGTTACGGGTTTTACCTACGAGAACTCGCTGGGTGAATTCTTCCTCTCGCACCCCGACATCAAGATTCCGCAGCACGGTCCGGTGTTTTCCTGCAACGAGGGCAACTGGTTCGATTACCCGGAGTTTGTGCGCACTTTCCTGACTACCTGCAAGGAACGCCGCCTCACGGCCCGTTATGTGGGCTCATTGGTGGCCGACTACCACCGCAACCTCTTCACGGGCGGCATCTACCTCTACCCACCCACCGTGGAAAAGCCCGGCGGCAAGCTGCGTCTGCTCTACGAGTGCTACCCGCTGGCTTTCCTCATTGAGCAGGCCGGTGGCATGGCTGTGACCGGGGCCGATGTCGTGCTCGACGTATCGCCCACCTCTGACCTGCACCAGCGGGCTCCGCTCTTTGTGGGCTCCGCCGATTTGGTGAAGGAGCTGCAAGCCGTAGCCGCGCGCTAAGGCCATGAAGCTGCGTGGGCAAGCAGTTGTGTTGGCGTTGCTGGCCGTGTTGGTCTGCCATTGGGCACACGCGCAGCAGCCCAGCACCAACGTGCTGGATTGGAAAGCTTCGGCTACCCTCAGCACCTACCTGCTCCAGCAGCTACACACCCAGTACACGCCCCGCACCACTCAGCTAAGCCAAGCGGCGCAGTCGGCCGCTGGCGCAGTAGCGTACCGCGACAGTGTGCGAGCCCGTTTTCGGCGGGTGCTGGGGCCCTTGCCGGACCGTACACCCTTGCACGCGCAGGTGACCGGGCAGCTGGTACGGGCAGGCTTTCGAATTGAGAAAGTCATCTACGAAAGCACCCCGCACCACCACGTCACGGCCAATTTATACGTGCCTAGCGGAGCGGAGAAGAAGCCGGGCGTGTTGCTTTTTTGCGGGCATGAGGCAGAATCGAAAGCGACGGTTTCGTACCAGAAAACGGCGGTGCTGTTTGCACAGCACGGCTTTGTGGTGTTGGTAATCGACCCTGTTTCGCAGGGCGAGCGCATGCAATTGACGGATGCCACTGGCAAGGCCCTTACACGGGGCGGCACCACCGAGCACACGTTGCTTAATGCCAGCGCCGCGCTGCTGGGCCGCACCCTGCCAGCCGAACAGCTGTGGGACAATGCCCGGGGCCTCGACTACCTGCTCACCCGCCCGGAGGTGGATACTACCCGCCTGGGCTGTCTCGGTAATTCGGGTGGAGCCACCCAAACGGCGTATTTCATGGCGCTGGAGCCGCGCATGAAGGTGGCGGCTCTGTGCAGCTACGTGGCCAGCGGCGAGCGAAACCTGGAGCTGACCGGCCCCGCCGACGGCTGCGTGCAGCTCCCCGGCGCTGGTCGGGCCGGGCTGGACCTGGCCGACTGGCCCATCATGTTTGCGCCCCGGCCGCTGCTCATGCTGGCCGGGCGCTACGATTTCGTGGATTACACCCAGATTCAGGCCACGATGGTCGAAACCGGGCGTATCTATAAAGCAATGGGCAAGCCGGAGCAGCTCGATGAATTCAGCTACGACGACGGGCATGGTATTTCGCAGCCCAAGCGCGAGGCTGCCGTCGCGTGGTTTCGGCGCTGGTTTTATGCGGATGCCCGGCCGATATCGGAGGGCAGCCTGCCAGTGTCTACGGTGCAAGAGCTGCAATGCACCACCACCGGGCAGGTAGCCACAAGCTTTCCGGATGAAGAGTCGCTGGCCGCGCGCTATCAGGACGAAGCCCGCCAGGTGGCGGCGGCCCGGTCGGTGCTGTCGGTACCAGAAATCAGCAAATTGATAAACCGACAATTGGCCATTCCGCCGTTGGTGGGAATGCCACTTGTGGAGCGCCGCGATACCGTGCGCCGGGATGGCCTGCTATTTCAAAAGCTGATTTTGCGTTGCGCCTATGGCCCGCCGGTGCCGGTACTGCTGTGCTCAACTGGTAAGGCGCGGCCCAAGCGGGTAGTGGTTTGTTTCTCGGACCGAGGCAAAGCCATGCTGGCTGATAGCGCGGCCCGCCTGCGCGCGCTACTGGCCAGCCGCGCCGCCGTGCTGCTCGTGGACCTGCGCGGGCAGGGCGAAACCACCGACCCTTCTGCCTTCAACGACCCAAAGTATTACAACCGCGAGTACCGACTGGTCATGCTTGGCCTGCATCTGGACGAGCCGTTGCCCGCGCAGCGTGTCAAAGACGTGCTGACGGTGGTTGGCTTTCTGGGGGCCGAGCCGGCATTCAAGGCCACGCCAGTAGAGCTGTGGGCTGAAGGGCAGGCGTCGGCTCTGGTGGCGCTGCACGCTGCTGCATTGCAGCCAAGGATTACTCGCGTGCATTTGCCAGAGCGTCCACGCTCATACGAGCAGTTGCTGATGCAGCCCGCTGCGAAGGACACTTATTCTAACGTGTTGCCGGGAATATTGCAGCACTACGACTTGGCGGACTTGCTGCGCGTCCTTGGCAGCCGGGTGGAGCTACTCTAGCGGCTCGTCATACTTAAAGGCCAGGCTATCTTAATTATACGGGCAAAGCCACGTAGGGCTTTGAATATCAAGTCAAGTCCGGGAAACGCCTCTTTCGCATTGTGTAAAGGCATATTCCAAGACGCGGTTTAAATAAAATTTTGGCGGGCATTTACTATACAATTCGAATAAGCATGTCTTAATAATAGACTTTTGAAAATAATAGTATGCCTTTTTGGGGGATTGTTATATTTATTGTTAATTTTAACTATTCAAAGCTTTTTTAGGCTTAATAACTCTTTTCTTTCCAGGCAGAGCGCGGTATTGCTCTGCTTAAACCCACCAAAAATCAGGTTGCGATGAAAAATTTCTTCTCCTTAATGAGGCGAGTGGTATTGCTATGGCTCTGCTTTCCAGGCTTTGCTGCTGTGGCTCAGGTAGCCCAGACAGCTGATACCTACATGCGTCCCTACACCGAAGCGTTCCAGTATGGAGCCAACATGGGATACTACGGCGCCGGTTGGGATGATGAAAGCCTGGCAAACCTGTTGCACCAGGCTGGTGGTCATTCGCTCCGTCCGACGCTGCCTGAATGGCTGGTTGAGTATTTCGGCTACAATGCCCGGGTAAATACCTTCAATACTTACGTTAATAATTTGGAGATGAAGGAAATGAGTTGCTTTGTAGGCGACCCCATTCCCGGCCACCGCGACTTCACCACCTACCCGGGATGCTCAGAACCATCGAAGATGTTTTCGCACATGTACGAGCCCATCTGGAACGCCGATGGCACGGTAAACAAGAACAACTACTACGCCTACTACCTCTACCAGTTGTTGCAGCTGTATGGCGATAAGGTACGGTTCTGGGAAATTATGAACGAGCCGGACTTTACCAATGGCGGCAGCGGTGCGGCCTGGCTAACCCGCGCTCCCACGCCAGCCGAGCAGATTAACACGCAGGCTCCCTTTTACTTCTATATCCGGATGCTGCGCATCAGCTACGAGGTAATCAAGAAGTATCACCCCGAAGCATACATAGCCGTGGGTGCAGGCTACCCCGAGTACGTGGATGCCCTGATGCGCTACACCGACGAGCCCAATGCCGGCGCGGCCACCAGCCAGTACCCGCGCACGGGTGGCGCTTATTTTGATGTGGTGAGCTACCATGCCTACCCCAACTACTCGCTCCACTATTGGGACAACAGCATCGGGGGTTTCCGCTACACCCGCACTTCGGACTACGCTGCCAATAAGGTGATTGAGTTCAAAAATGAGATGACGGCCGTGCTGAGCCGGCACCATTACGACGGCACCCTGCACCCCGCCAAGTACATCACCCTCAATGAGTCGAATGTGGGCCGCCGCACCAGCGACGACCGCATCAGCTCGGACGAAGCCCAGCGGAATTTCGCCATCAAGTCGCTGGTGCTCACTCAGAAAAACGACGTGAAGCAGTTCTACTACTATGCCATCGGCGAAAAGGTGGACGCTCCGGCCGTGGGACAGTCGGTATCGGGCGGCGACGAAATCGGGCTGATGGGCCTGTACGAAAACCTGTACCGCGACGGCATTGGTGCAGCCAAGCTAGTGCAGGCCGGTCATGCTTTCGCCACCACTTCAAAAATGCTGTATGGCTATAAGTATGATGCTACCCGGACAGCGGCCCTAAACCTGCCCACTGCTGTAGATGGTGCCGCATTCAGTAATAACGGTGCCTACGTGTACGTGCTCTGGGCCAAAGCTTTAGTAGATAATCTGGAGCAGGCGGCTACTACGTACAGCTTTCCGGTAGCCCTGAACCTAAGTGGTGTGCAACGTTACGAATGGGATTACTCCGTAACCGGAGTAAAAACAACGCAAGGCGCCGTTGGCATTGCTCTGACCGAAACACCAGCCTTTTTTGTGCCTTCAAGCAGTGCGCCGGTTGTTGCCTGCTCGGCCACCGGCTCATTGCTACGGGAGCAGTGGAGCAACGCCTCGGGCGCAACGCTGGCTGACATCCCGCTGACAGCCGCCGTGAGTACGAGCAGTGCCCTGCCGCAGCTGGAAACGGGCGATAATTATGGCTTTAACTACGGAGCGCGGCTGCGGGGCTACGTGTGCCCGCCGCAGAGTGGAGCTTACACGTTTTATATAACCGGCGACGACCAGGCCGAGCTCTGGCTCAGTTCCGACGCCGACCCGGCCCACGCCACGCGCATTGCCAGCTGCCTGAGCTGGACGTCCTCGGCCCACGACTTCTACCGCTACGCCAGCCAGCAGTCGGCCGCCATCACGCTCGTGGCCGGCACGCGCTACTACCTGGAAGCACGCCACAAGCAGGGCTGGGGCCCGGGCTACGTGGCCGTGGCCTGGCGCCTGCCCAGCGGCAGCACCGAGGAGCCCATCCCCGGAACCCGCCTCTCGCCTTTCGTGCCAGTAGTCACGCCGCCAGTACAGCCGCCAGCCGTTACCTGCTCGGCCACCGGCTCGCTGCTCCGCGAACAATGGACGGGAGTATCGGGGGGCGACATCGCCGACATTCCCCTGAGTGCACCCGTAAGCAGCAGTTCGGCCCTGTCGCAGCTAGAGGCAGCGGATACGTATGGCTTTAACTACGGGGCGCGGCTGCGGGGCTACGTGTGCCCGCCGCAGACTGGGGCCTACACGTTTTATATAACCGGCGACGACCAGGCCGAGCTCTGGCTCAGTTCCGATGCCGACCCGGCCCACGCCACGCGCATTGCCAGCTGCCTGAGCTGGACGTCCTCGGCCCACGACTTCTACCGCTACGCCAGCCAGCAGTCGGCCGCCATCACGCTCGTGGCCGGCACGCGCTACTACCTGGAAGCACGCCACAAGCAGGGCTGGGGCCCGGGCTACGTGGCCGTGGCCTGGCGCCTGCCCAGCGGCAGCACCGAGGAGCCCATCCCCGGAACCCGCCTCTCGCCTTTCGTGCCAGCGTCGGCCCGGGGTATCAGAAGCACTGGCGCTACTCCAGTGGTGGCCCAGCCGGGTAGCACCGCTACCGAACTGCTGGTTGCGCCCAACCCGTTCTCGCAGCAAGCCTCGGTGCAGTTCAATCTGACCACTGCCGGCCCGGTGAATCTGGCGGTGTATGATGTGCAGGGCAAGCTGGTGCGGCAGCTGTTAGCGGGGCCCAGCGACGCCGGGATTTCTCAGCGCTTCCCTATAGATGCGCAGGGGCTAAGCTCAGGCCTCTATGTTTTAAAGCTGGTAACGGCTCAAAACGTGCTGACGCAGAAACTAATGCTTAGTAAGTAAGTTGCTCGTTGATAGGACTCAGTAATAAAAAGCAGTATCCGGCTACTATTCCTGCTTATTGCAGCAAGGGTAGTAGCCGGGGACTGTTTTTGTTGCATGTATAACTACTCAAGCGCCGGCCGCCGGGCTTTCCAGCAACTGGTTTTGCCACAGCAGTTGCTCACTGGTGATGGGATAGGGCACTTCGTGACGGATAGCCTGGAACACGGCTTCGAACAAACCCATGTAGTCGCCGGGCGCGGCCGGGTCGGGCGTGGTCGTGAGGGTGCCGTCGGGGGCGGCCAGGGTGAGGCGGCCTTCCTGACCAGGTTTTTCGTGTCCGTATTCAGGGGCAAGGGGTGAGATGCCCTGTTGTAGCTGGGTTTCCTGTACATCGGTACGGCCTTTCTGGTAGCTGCCGAGGGTGCCGTGCAGCACGTAGGCCGGGCCGGGAGCGGCCACCAGCAGGCCCGAAGTCACCCACACGTTGAGGCCATGCGGGTAGCTCAATTGCAGCGAGAAAAAGTCGTTGACTTGGGAGTTTGGGCGGTACTGCCCCACCACTTTATGCACCGCGAGTGGTCGACCAAACAAGCTGATAGCCTGGTCAATGATGTGCGGGCCCAGGTCGTAGAGCAAGCCCGCGCCGGGGTTGGGGTCCTCCTTGAATTTTTTGGGATTGAGCGCCGGCTTATACCGGTCGTAGCGAATATGCACTTCGATGAGCTGGCCCAGCTGCCCGCTTTCTACTACCCGACGCACGGCCATGAAGTCGCTGTCCCAACGGCGGTTCTGGTAGGCCAACAGGTGGCGGTCCTGCTTTTCGGCCAGCGCCGTTAGCTCCTGCCACTGGGCAACGGAGGTGGCAACGGGCTTTTCCAGCAGCACGTGTTTGCCAGCCCGCAGGGCTTGGCTGGCGAGGTCGAAGTGCGTGTAGCTGGGCGTGTTCACCACCACCAGCTCAATGCTGGCATCGGCCAGGACCTCGGCCCCGCCGGGGTAGCTGCGAATGCTGGGGTAGTCGAGGTGCATGCGCTGCTCCGTGCGCTCCACCACGGCGTACAGCTCGAAGCCGGGATGAGCCGCCAGAAAGGGCGCCTGAAACAGCTTGCCCGACATGCCATAAGCCAGTAGCGCGGTGCGGATAGGGGAGGGGGTCATGAAAAAGAGGCGTAAAGTGGAGTCATAAACCTACTGCTGAAGGGGCATAAAGGCCGGATAATACGCGAAAATCAGCCGATGGGTCGGGTTTTGAACTGCTTTAGCAAATTGCTTTTTTGATTGTGCTTAACTTGTACCGGGTTTTTCAGCCTCGGTCCGGTCACTATTCTGCGTGTTCGGTGTTGGGGTTGGAAAAGCAGCCGGTGGGGCCGGGGCCGTGTCGTTTTTGTGATGCGTAGCTCCCGACCCGGCAGGATAACGCAATATTTACATAATCGGGGGCGGCCCGCGGCTCGCACAGCGCGCTAAAATTCCAGTATAACTACCTTCTATGAAGCAAATAGCTGTTCTATTTACCGCTTGGTTAGGTCTATTGCTGAACCCGTTTTCGGTGGTCCAGGCCCAGACCAAGCCGGCTGGAACTCCGGCCGCCGCGCCCGGCGCAACGGCCCCGCCGCGCTACCAGCCTGGCAAGCTTTCAACTGACCCCGCCCAATACATGGTGGATGTGCAAGCCATGATGGCGAGCACCAACAACGCCAGCGCCAAAGCAATGGGCGCCCGTTTGAAAGAGCTATGGGGCTCCAACCGCCTCACCAGCTCGCAGCAGGCCCGTATTGTGGCGCTGTCGCAAACCATGCTGGCCAAGAAGTTCAAGCCCCGCCCGCACTTTGAGCTGCTGTTTGGCAGCATTGTGAGCGGAGCCACAGTAGCCAAGCTCAGCGACGCACAGATGGACCAGTTCCTCGACGTGCTGGGCCAGACCCTGGACAAGGAAGCCCCGCAGGAAACCGAGAAGTTCATCGTGAGCACCAACCGGTTTTTGAACGGCGGCTACCTCTACCGCTCGGGCTACAACGCATTGCGGGCCGCCGGTGGCACTGTTTCTTTCGCCTATTCGCCCATCGCGGCTCCGGCTGGCAACTTTGATTTTGGTGCCCCCGCACCCGCGCCCAAGGAAGAGCCGCTGCCTGATGTCCCCAAGCCGGTAGCCAAAAAGCCCGCGGCAACTACCAAGCCCGCCCCTAAGCCGGCTCCCAAGCCCGCGCCCAAGAAAAAAGCCAGCAGCAGCGGCTGGGACTCGGCCGATATGTGGTCGTCGCCCTCGGGCGGCGGCTGGGGCGATGACGACGGCTGGGGCGCACCCGTGAAAAAAAAGCCAGCCGCAGCTAAAAAGCCAGCTGTTGCGGCCGCCAAAACGCCGGCCAAAACCACCCCGGCTGCCACCCCTGCCAAGGATACCGAAGCTGCGCCCAAGCCCTCAGATTTTGATGCGCCCACGGCTTCGTTCACACCTGCCGCGCAGTACGACGAGTATCTGGCCCCACCTGCCCGGGGCGCAGTTATTGTGGTAAAGGATGCCGACCTGTTCATGTCCACGGCCGGCGACTCGGTTGTGCTGAAGAAGGTGAGCGGTACCATCGTCCCCAACTCCACTCGCTTCATTGCCACGGGTGGCCAAATGGCCTGGACTGTGAAGAACAATCCGGTGACGGCCGACTTGGTCGGTTTCGATTTCGATTACACCAAGCCCGAATTCACGGCCCAGCCCGTGACGCTGACTTACGCAGCCGTGCTGGAAGCTCCCGTAAAAGGCGCCCTCAGCTACAAGAGCGTGCGGCGCAAGCCCGGCGCCCCCGACACCGGCTACCCGCGCTTCATCTCGCTAACCAACGATGCCGTTATCAAGAACCTGGGCGACAACATCAAGTACCGGGGCGGCCTGTCGATGGCCGGCGGCCGGGTGCTGAGTGCGGCGCTCGATGGCTCGCTGGCCAACATCACGGTGAGCCTGGATGGCAAGCCCAAGTTCAAAGCGGCCTCGCGGGCCTACGTGCTGAGCGACTCCCTCATCACCGCCACCCGGGCCGCCGTAACTATTTACGAAGGGTCAAAAGATTCCATTACGCATCCCGGAACCAAGCTTAAATACCTGAAAGGCAAGCAGCAGCTGAAGCTCAACCGCGAGGAAGGTCTGTATAAGAACACCCCTTATAATGACTCCTACCACCAGATGGACATCCGCACGGAAGCCCTGACCTGGAACCTGCGCGAACCCACCATTGACTTCGCCGTGCTGTCGTCGAAAAACCAGAGCTCAGCCGATTTTGAGAGCAAAGAGTTCTTCACCAACACGCGCTACCAGCAGCTGAAAAGCATCAACCGGCTGCACCCGCTCCAGATGCTGGTGGGCTATGCCCAGGCCCACGGCAATGTGAAAACCGTGAGCGTAACCGACCTGGCCACGGACCTGAAAACGTCGGAAGCCAACATGCGCTCCGACATGGCCGGCCTGGCCCGCGACGGCTACGTGGCCTGGAACCCCCAAAATGGCGAGGTGACCATTTTGCCCAAGGGCACGCACTACGTGGCCTCGGCCCGCGATAAAAAAGACTACGACCACATCGCTATCAAGTCCCTGTCGGGCTCGGGGCGCAATGCCACGCTCAACCTGAACACCAACGAGCTGCTGGTGCGCGGCGTGGACCGTTTTAACTTCTCCGACGACTCGGCAACCGTGTTTGTGAAGCCCGACAGCGCCATTATCCGCATCGGTAAGAACCGGAATATCACCTTCAACGGCGCCGTGGTGGCCTCGGCCATGCGCTTCAAAGGCCGGGAATTCAAGTTCGACTACGACGGTTTTTACGTCGACATGGCCAAGATTGACTCCATCGTTATTCGCAGCGAGGCCAAGGATTCCAAGGGCAAAACCACTGGCAAGCATGCCGACTTTGCCCTGACCAACAAAGGCAAGGTGTCGACTGGCCGCCTGTTTCTCAACGACCCGCGCAACAAGTCGGGCCGCAAGAAGATGAAACAATACCCGTCCTTCGACTCGAAGAGTGGGGCCAATGTGTACTTCGGCAAGCAGGACGTGCTGGGCGGGGCCTACGACTCCACCATGGTGTTCGACATTCCGCCGTTTAAGCTTGATTCGCTCAATGGCATTGGCAAGTCGGCGCAGGGTTTCGATGGCACGTTCCGCAGTGGCGGCATCATCCCGGATATCAAAACCAAGCTCACCATGCAGCCCGATGGCTCGCTGGGCTTTGTTTACGATGTGCCGAAGGAAGGCTTCCCGCTCTACAAGGGCCGGGGCCGGGTTTTCAACAAGGTGAAGATGGACGGCAAGGGCCTGCAAGCCGACGGCACTGTCACGTATCAGACGGGCACGTTCACGTCCAATAGCTTCGTATTCTACCGCGACTCGGTGGTGACGGTGGGCAAAACCGGCACCATTCTGGCCAAAAAAGCTGAAGGCGTCGACATCCCGCGTATGAGCCTGCCCACCGGCTATCTCATGAACTGGAACGTGCGCCAGGACTCGATGTATCTGACCACACCGCGCTCCGGCGAACCCATTCACTTGTACTCGGCTGCCGTTACCGACCCCAAAACCAAGGCGGCCGCCGCTGGCTACAACTTCAAGGGCACGGCCCTATTGACGCCTAAGAATGCCGGTGGCAATGGCCGCCTCGATGGGCCGCAGTCGTACATCAAGTCGCCAGAGTTCACCTTTAAATCCGATAGCTACTCGGGTAAAAAGGCTTCGCTCAGTGTGAAATCGGGCGAGCCCAATAAGCCTGCTCTTACTGCCAACGACGTGGCGTTCAACTACGATTTGAAGAAGGGCTATGCCGAGTTCACCCGCGAAGAAGGCAGCAAAGCCAGCATCGACCTGCCGTATTCCAAGTTTAAAACCACGCTTAGCGGCGGGCGCTGGGACTTCAAGAAAAAGCTGGTGCAACTGCGCGTGGCCCCCGGCGCCGACTCTACCAAGTCGTATTTCTACTCCACCAACCCCGAGCAGCTGGGCCTGAAGTTCAAGGCTGCTACGGGCGTATACGACCTCTCCAAGTACCAGATGAAGGTAGGCGGGGTGCCCTACATTGCCTCGGCTGATGCCTGGATTCTGCCTGACTCGGGCAAGGTGGCCATCGGGGGCAATGGCAAGATTCAGCAGTTGAAACGGGCCGGTATCCTGCTCGACTCGCTGGCCAAGTTCCACAAGCTCTACAACGGCAACGTGCAGGTCCTCTCAAAGGCAGCATTCAGCGGCAATGCTCTGTATAGCTTCAAAACTGCCCGCGATTCGGTCGCTCTGAAATTCAGTAATTTCCAGAGTGATTCGACTTCAATGCTGGCTGGCAAGAAGGGCAAAAAGGGCTTGCTGAGCCGTAAAACCGATGAGAATGCCGACGCCGTTGGCCCGCCCACCATTGCCGTGGCCAACGTGGAAGCCAACGCCAAGTTCAAGCTCACCCCGCGCATCGGCTACCGGGGCGGGGTGCAGCTTAGCTCGCAGCGGCGCGGGTTCGCCTTCGATGGGCAGGTACAGCTGCAGTTCGGCAAGAATGGCAGCACAGCTGAGTGGATTGCAGTGAAGGACTCCATCGACCCCAAGCACTTCAGCATGAACCTGAAGGACATCAAGGCCGAGGATGGCACGCCACTTGTGACTGGCCTCTTCATGTCGGACCAGAGCAATAAGGTGTACCCACTGTACGCGTCCGCCGTGCCCAACCCCACCGATGTTTCCATTTTCAAGGTGGATGGCAAGCTGAGCTACGACGACCGTAAGGCGTTGTACACCATCTCTCGCAACGACCCGGACGACATCAACGCCTACGAAGGTGCCTCGATGACCTACGCCGACAGCACCAACT
Source organism: Hymenobacter negativus (assembly GCF_017571495.1). Classification (GTDB taxonomy): domain Bacteria; phylum Bacteroidota; class Bacteroidia; order Cytophagales; family Hymenobacteraceae; genus Hymenobacter; species Hymenobacter negativus. Next base: position 144,567 of record NZ_JAGETZ010000014.1, read on the forward strand.
CGCTAAAATTCCGTGGGCCAATGTCTTTCATCAATTCCAACAAGGAGTATAAGATGATGGGTAGCGGCGTGGGCACCGCCAACCCCGACAGCGCCCGGTACACCATTGATGCCCTGATGGGCTTCGACATCGTGATGCCCGCCAAGGCCGTGGACGCCATGGGCCTGGAAATGGTCAAGCTTACCAAGAATTCGCCCGAAGCCCAGGACGGTTCCACCAACGAGCTGTACAAGCTGGGGCAATTCATCGGTAACAAGGGCGTAGAGGCCTATTCCGCGCGCCGGGGCGCTGCCGTCGACCCCCTGGCCAAGCTCTCGCCCAAGCTGGCTAACCACACCATATTGCTGAGCAAAGTGAACCTGCGCTGGAACGACAAGAAGCGCGCCTGGTATTCGGTAGGCCAGATTGGCATTGCCGGTGTGGGCAAACAGTCGATGAATGCGCTGATTGACGGCTACATCGAAATCCGCCGCGAGAATTCGACCGATGTAGTTGAAATCTACCTCGAGCCCGACCCCCAGGCCTGGTATTACCTGAAGTATAACAACAACCTGCTGCTGACCAAGTCGCAGAACGAAACCTACGACGGCGAAATCGGCTCGAAGGCCAAGGGCGACTACGAAACTGCGTCTAGCTACGGCGTTTTCCTCGGCGATTTCTCAGATGTGGATGCCTTCCGCTCGCATTTCCAGAAAGATTACCTGGGCAAATCCGGCAAGCTGGCAGCTCGCCCCGCTGCCCCGCCGCCCGTGGAGAAAACGGAGCCAGTTGACGACAAGAAGAAAAAGAAAAAGGGCAAGGACAACGACCCCTTTGGCGATGGCGTGATGGAAGACCCGAACGCCAACCCTGGTGCGGCCCCGGCCGATGCAGCGGCAACGGCAAAGAAGAAGAAAAAGGGCAAAGACAACGACCCCTTCGGCGATGGTGTGATGGAGGACCCCAATGCCAACCCCGGCAGCGCGGCAGCTACGCCTGAGCCGGCCAAGAAGAAAAAGAAGGCAAAGGATAACGACCCCTTCGGCGATGGCGTGACGGAAGACCCAGCGGCTGCCGTGGCCGAACCCACCAAGAAAAAGGAGAAGACGAAAGAAACACCCGCGGATACACCTCCTGCCGAAGAACTCTCGACGGCCGATGCAGCCGAGGCCAAGAAGGAGGCGACCCGCTTGGCCAAAGAAGCCGAAAAGGCCAAGAAGGAGGAGGAAAAGGCTAAAAAGGCGCAGGCTAAGGAACAGCCGGCCGACACACCACCTGCCGACGCTTCGAACAAAAAGGAAAAAACCGCCGATGCCCCAGCACCTACTGCCACCGAAGCACCTACTGACGATGCCGCCGCTAAAAAAGAAGCTGACCGCCAAGCCAAGGAAGCCGCCAAAGAAGCTGAGCGCCTGAAAAAAGAGGAAGAGAAAGCTGCTAAGGCCGCCGAAAAGGCCAAGCAGGAAGAAGAAAAGAAAAAGAAGAAAGCCGGCGACGACCCCTTCGGCGACAGCTAGGCCAAGGAGTACGCTCTGCATCGTAGCGCGAAGTTTGTAGTTCGCGTCCCCCACCGTTAGCAACTTGTTGTGACGAGACAGGGACGCGAACTACAAACTTCGCGCTACATCGTTATGGCCTTCTGACCCTACATTTATCCCCGCATGACCATTCTCTACATCGCCCTCGCCCTACTGCTTGCTTACCTGCTGGGCTCCATCCCCACGGCATTATGGGTGGGGCGTCGCTTCTTTGGCCTGGCCGATATCCGTGAGCACGGCTCCGGCAACGCGGGCGCCACCAATACCTTCCGGGTGCTGGGGCCCAAGGCCGGTTCCAGCGTGTTGCTGATTGATGCGCTAAAGGGGTTCGTGGCCGCGTATTTCCTGCCGCAGTGGCTGGTGGCGCAGAGCGCCGTTGCGCCTGAGCACGAACTGTACTACCGGCTGGCCTGCGGGGCGCTGGCCGTGGTGGGCCACATTTATCCGGTGTTTGCGCAGTTCCGGGGCGGCAAAGGCGTGGCCACTATCCTGGGCATGATGCTGGGCGTGGCTCCCGCTACGGTGGGCGTATGCATGCTCGTATTTATTGTAATGCTGCTGCTATTTCGCTACGTGAGCTTGGCCAGCATGACGGCGGGCGTCTGTTTTGCGCTGCTGCAATTGCTACCTCAGTTCCGGCCGGCGCAGCCGTTTCTGGTGTATGTGGGATTCCTGTTGGCGGCGCTGCTCATTTACACTCACCGGGCCAATATTGGCCGGCTGCGCAGCGGCACCGAGAGCCGCGTGCCCTTGCCATGGGTGAAGAAGTAAGAAGTGTCGGGTAATTCTATGGGAAGCCTAGTTGCTTACACTACGCTCAGTGCGATATGGGTTCTTCCGCCAAATCAACGCGAGTAATCGCAGTAATGCTGCTTTATGTCCTGCCCCTGGCAGCACATGCCTTAGGCGACGACATCGTCACTGACATCCTCAAGGGGCTGTTGCTGCTAGTTGTAGGTGGAGTGTTAGCCACGGCGGGAGTAGCTAAACTCATCGCCTTATTCATTAAGACGCTCCAAAAGCAGGAAGCGCCTGCTATGCCTGCCCCAGCCCCGGCTACCACGCCCGGGCAGATTGTTTGGCCAACGGCCGTGCCCACTAGCCGCGCCTCGCGGTTTCGGTGGGTGTTGGTAGCGCGGGTAGCGCTGCTGGCCGTGCTGCCGAACTTGTTCTGGCTATACCTGTCGTTGTCCCTGCTTGCGTTCCCTTTCCACCTGCTTTCTACGGAAAGGCTGCTGCCGAATGAGTTGCTTGTGGGCGGACTCTACGCCCTGCCATCCGTGGTTTTAGCTGGCTGGTTGTGGCGCAACCAGCGCCCCAGCATGGCCTTGGGTATTGTATTGAGCAGCGTGCTATTGGCCACTAGCCTGCTGGCATTTGCCGCCGGACAGCGCTCTAAGGAGGCGACTGCCGAGAAAGCTATTATCGACGCTACCCCGCTGCCCAGTGGCCCCGACGCCACCCGCGTGCTTGACCAAGCCGACCAGATGCCCACATTTCCGGGTGGGGCCGACTCGCTCTGGGCCAGCCTCCACCGCCGGGTGCGCTACCCGGAACTGCTTCGAGCCGACCAAATTTCCGGGCGCGTACGTTTGCGCTATGTCGTGGGAATTGATGGGCGAGTGTACAGCCCCGAGGTAACCCAAGGCCTGGGCGGCGGGGCTTTCGACGACGAAGCCTTGCGCGCCGTGCAGGAGCTCACGTTCGAACCGGCCCGGCAAAACGGCGAAATAGTGGCCGTGTACGACACGATTTCGGTGATGTTCAGAAAACCGTTGCCAGCCCATAAAGCATGGTGAATAAGTAGTGAGCGCTTTATTGGCTTGCTGCTGGCGCGCGTTTTCAACCCGTGTTGCTCCACCGTGAGAAACCATTCCTGCAATGGCTGGGCTTGCCTGCTAAGCGCTGTTACTGAAAAGGGCCAATGCCGCATAAAATGAAAAGAGCGCAGTGACCTGAGTAACCAGTCACTGCGCTCTTTTCGGCTGGGCAAGCAGACGGATAGGTCGCTGCCCGTTTACTACAGAGTCATCCCACCCGTGGCCTCAAGGCGCTGGCCGTTAAGCCAGCGGGCCGCATCGGTGCAGAGAAAGGCAACTATTCCGCCGATGTCATCGGGCTCAGCGGTGCGGCCCAGGGCCGTGGCCTGGGCTACCCAGGCACGTATTTCGGGGGTGTCTATCATGGCCCCGCCGCCAAATACCGCGCCTGGTGCTACGGCGTTGGCTGCAATACCCCGGCTTCCCAATTCAAGGGCCAAGTAACGCGTGAATACCTCCACGGCCCCTTTCATAGTGGCGTAGGCCGAGACGCCCGCGAAGGCATTGCGCGTGACTGCGGAGGTAATATTGATGATGCGGCCGCCGTCGCGTAGCAAGGGCAGTGCCCGTTGCGTGAGGAAGTACACCCCCTTGAAGTGCACATTCAGCATCTCATCAAACTGCGCCTCCGTCATTTCGGCGATGGGCGCGCTCAAACTGGTACCGGCGTTGTTGATAAGAAAGTCGAACCGGTCGGTGCCGAAGGCTTCGTGCAGAGCCGTGCCGACCTGTGTGAAGAACGTTGCGAAAGTGCTCAGGTCGGCCGCGTTCAGAGGTAAAGCCACAGCCCGCCGGCCCAAGGCTTCAATTTCGGCAACCACAGCCGCAGCTTCTGCTTGCTGGGTGCGGTAAGTCAGAATAACGTCGATGCCTTGCTGGGCCAGTTTGAGGGCCATGTCTTTGCCCAGGCCCCGGCTGCCGCCGGTGACCAGAGCGATTTTGGAAGTACTCATATCGAGTGCGATTTGTGGTGTTAATGGAACACGACAAAGGTCCCCTGCGCGCTTCCCAGCAGTATTGTATTCGCCAATCGGCTTTTTGTAGAAATCAAACCGACACAGCTTGCAGCGCCCGGAAAGCACCAGGACTCACGGTAACGTAGCGGCGGAAAAAATGCGAAAAATGCGCTACGTCGACAAATCCCAGGCTGTCGGCAATTTCCCAGAGGGTCCAGTCGGTTTGGCGCAGCAGCACTTTGGCTTCCTGTGCCAGCCGCCCGCCAATGAGGTCGGTGGTGGTGCGGCCGGTGCTCTCCTTAAGTACCTTGTTGAGGTGGTTGACGTGCACTGCCAGGTGGTCGGCAAAGTCCTTGGCGGTGCGCAATGGCACTCGCTGCTGAGGCGTGGTGAGCGGAAACTGCCGCTCCAATAGCTCTACGAAGCGTGAGGTGAGCCGAGCCGCCGCCGAGTGGGCGGGGTGCAGCGTGGTGGCCGGCTGCCGCTTCTGGCCCAGGTGCAGGAGTTCCAGTACGTAGGCCCGCAGCAAGTCGTACTTGTAGGCATAGTCGGAGGCCAGCTCCTCGTGCATCTGGGCGAAAAGGGCTGTGGCCCGCGCCATTTCGGCCTGCGTCAGTTGGAACACGGGGTATCCGTCGGCCCGAAACAAGGGCAACTCATCGGGCATGAGTCCCCCGAGGACCGGCATCAAAAACTCGGCAGTGAAGAGGCAGAAATACCCCTGCTGGGCCTCGGCGGGGCGCCACTGCAACGGCACCTTAGACGTCGAAAAGACTAAGGCATTGGGCTCAATATCGATGGCGTAGTCAGCGTATTCGGCGCGACTGCGGCTGCGCAATAGGCTGATTTTATAGAACGAGCGGCAGGGGTAGGAGGTGTTGGGCCGCAACGGAGCCGATTGCCAGAAGTCCGCCAAATCAAATACGTTGAAGTGACCAACTTCGCGCTGAATGCCGCCCGGCAGCAGCTTACTTAAGTCGAGGCTGGTGCAGGGAGCCAGTTCCTGATAGAGGGCATTGAGCGCAGTGGTTGTCATGGCAGTCGGTGGCTTTGTAGGATTCAAAGCCAAAGCAACTCCCAATGGTACGGAAAGTTTGCCAGTATCTGCGCAGTAGGTTCCGCGTCTTCATCGGCAACATCGGCCTGCACACCGGCTCCCACTTTTTTCGCGCTGCGATATTAAATCGGGCAACAAAAACCAACGCTACGCGCTGGGAAACATGCGCCAGCGGACCATTTCCTACCAAGCCCGCCTGGACCAGTCCGGTACGCGACCCCGCCCGCGAAGAATAACGGGCTGGCTCTGCTTGAAATCGAAGCTATTGTTTGCCTGGAGCGCGAGACAGAATTGTTGGAGAAAATGTTGGCCAGGATAGCTGGTTGAGGCATACGGAGCCCCACTGCCGGCTACTGTCGGACTGCTCCCGTATAAGAGACGTTCCACTATTGCTCAAATCATTATGGTTCGTCCCTTCATTTTCGTCTTTTGCGGCCTGCTACTGGTTCGCTCCGCCGCTGCCCAAACGCCTACGCCGGCGCAAGCTCCTGCCACCGCCCCGGCCGAAGCACCCATGGGCTTCCACTGGCAGCCACTGCCGGAAGTGAAAGCCACCATGCTGCTGCCCTACACCTGGAACTACAAAGCCGAAACCAGCCGCGACGCTCAGGCCTACTTCCTGACACGGGAAAAAATAGTGCCCGGCGGCCAGTTTCAAACCGGCATGTCGTTGAACGTGGTGCGGCAAATTACGGCCAAATCCAAGCAGGCGGCCGGGGCCTACGCTCAGGCCTTTAGCGCCCGCAGCGGGCGTGGGGCTGGCCAGCAGGTGCTGGGCCAGGAAACCAAAGCGCAGGGCCCCCTGCGTCTGTTCGGGGTGCGCTACCGCGTCGGCACTGGGGCGGCCGGTCCCAAAATCATCCAGCAATGGGCCATTGCCAATACCACTACCGACACGTTTTATCTGCTCGTCTTCGAAAGCCCCGAGAAAGACTGGCCTCAGGCCTGGAAGCTGGGCGAAGAGATGATAAAGCAGCTGCGGCTCGACTCGGGCGTGTAGCCGGCGCTAGCTTAGCAGGCATGTTTCGTTTCTTCTTTGCCTTTGCCGCGCTGCTGCTGGTCTTGCCCGCTGCCGCGCAACGCTACAACGCCAAGTTGGCCGCCCCGACGGCTGGCTTCACCTGGCAGCCGCTGCCCGAGAGCAAGGCCGCCGCACCGTTGCCGGCCGGCTGGTATTACCGCGCAGCAGGGGAGAAGGGGGCCCCCACCTATTACCTTACCAAAGAGGAGATTGGCGAAAATAATGAGTTTCAAACCGGCCTCTCGCTGCAAGTAGTACGCAAAGCCAAAGCCAAGACCGGCCGCCCCGCCCCCGAATACGCCGAGCTGCTGATGATGCGCACCGGCTTCGGGCAGGGCAAGCAGCAGTTGGAAAAAGCCTCGGTAACCGATGGCCCTTTCTTCAAGCGGACCGTGCGCTACCGCGATGCCCCGCCCGAAGCCGAACCCCGCGTGGTATACCAAATGGCCCTGGCCAACGCCAAAACCGACACTCTCTACCTGCTCACCTTCGAAAGCCCCGAAAAAGAATGGGCCGAAGCCTGGAAGCTGGGGGAAATAATGGTGCGCGAACTGGTGCTGGATGCACGGCAGTGAGCCTTGCATTCAGCACCAGTTCGCGTATTGTGGCTACAGCGACTTCTTCAAATAATCGGCGGCACCCTTATTTTTAGGGTTTAGCGCCAGTGCGCGTTGGTAGTTTTTGCGGGCCAGTTCCCGGTTGCCCATTTCGGCGTACAGTTCGGCAAGGCTGTCGTAGGTGTTGGCGCTTTGCGGGTAGAGACTTACGTTGAGCTTAAAGATTTCGAGGGCGTTTTGGGGTTGCGCTTGCTTGAGCAAGGCGTAGCCCCAGGCATTCACCTCCTGTTCGGGCAGCCGGTAGGCCGGGTTCTTTTTACGCGACTGCTTTACCAATGCTTCAGCTTGGTTAAAGCCGCGTTTGCGTAGCTCCGTATGCAGGGCCCGGATGGCTGGAGGCATGCCAAAACCCGTGGCCGGCCTCATGTCGGGGATGTAATACCCGGCAATTTCATCGATGAACATGTCGGGGTTGGCGCCCATCAGGTTAGTCAGCACCACGATGGCCAGGTCATCTTCGGGGTAGATGAAAAGGGCCGAGCGGCCGCCGCCCGTGGGCGCCACCGCCCGGTGCTCGGGCCGCGAAACGGTGGGCCAGCCCAGAGCATAGCCGTTTTGCAGGTGGTTGAAACCTTGCTGCTGGCCGTTGTTGAGCACCCCTGGTGTCCAGAGCACCGGTAGGCTGGCCGGCTTCAGGAGCTTGCCTTGCTGCAGGGCCATAATCCAGCGGGCTACTTCTTCGGACGTCGAACTCATGCCCGACGCCGTGCGCATGGAGGTGGCATACACCTCAAACAGGTTGCGCGGCTGCTTCGAGCGCTGCCATTCTCCTTTCACCATTTCGGAGTAGGTGTAGCCACGGGCACTGTGGGGCAGCACGTCGTGCGAGTCGCCCAGCGCGGTGCGGGGCATGCCCACCACGTTCAGCTGCCGCTCCTGAATGAATGTGGCGAACGGCTGCCCGCTGAGTTGGTCGATGATTTTGCCGATGAGCAGGTAGTTGGTTTGGTTGTAGTTAAACTTCTCGCCGGGCGTGTATTCCATCGGTTTCTGCTGCACGCTGGCCCAGGCGGCTTTTTCGTTGCCTTCCGTCACCATGTCGTCGTCGCCCATGATTTCGGGCAGGCCGGAAGTGTGCGTCAGCAGCTGCCGCACCGTGACGGGCTGCCATGCCGCCGGCAGGCCCGGTAGGTAGCGCGACACCGGGGCCGTGAGGTCCAGCTTGCCGGCCTCCACCAGCTGCATCACCGCCACCCCCACAAACGCCTTAGTAATGGAGTTGATGGTGAAGCGGGTGTTGCGGCCCACCGGAATGGAGTCCTGAATGTTGGCCAGCCCGTATTGGCCTAGCTTCACCACTTGCCCACGCCGGATAACGGCCAACTGCAGGCCTGGAATCCGGAGTTGCCGCATTTTCGCGGTCAGGAAAAGGTCGACGCTGTCGGTTGATGCGGGGCTCTGGGCCTTTGCCGGCTGCCAGCAGGTGCAGGCAAGCAACAGGAAGCCCCAAGCGAATATGGCGAAGCGTGAAGGTGTAGTGGAACGAAAGAAAAGCATGTTTTCAGAAAAAGAAGCGTGAAAGGGCGGTAGCTGCGCGGCATATTAGTAGCCGCGGTACAAATGTATGGCAGGTACTTTGTAATGCATACTAATGGGCCGGAAAATTATTAGCTATACATGCCATTCATTATTTACCCTTATAAGCCGGCGTGCAGCACAGCGAAATTGGCTCCACCGTCGATATTGTAATTGTATGCTGCGACTAGGAATCCAATGGTGTGTTGGACTCAAAGCAGTAATTTCAAGCGATGAAAAACCAACGACTGTTCGCCCTGCTGGTTGGCGCTTTGCTGGCGGCGCGGCCGGTATGTGCCCAGCTGCCCGCACGGGCGGCTTTTGCTTCCGACGAAGCGGCGGCCCGTCACCGAACGGCATTCGCGGCAGTGGTTCGCAAGGCGGGGTTCCGGTTTCCTGCTGCCATGTTTTACAAGTACCGCATCGATGTGACCAAAGAAGCAGCCCTGCGCCGCGCCGGCTGCGACCTGCGCGAACTGGACCGACGCATTCGCATCGACGGGCCGGGCGGCTTCCAGGAATCCTCCTTATTCGCCGACCTGGTGGTGCATGGCACGGTGCTCAGCCTCGTCCCCGATTCGAGCCGTAGCGCCTGCTACCACTCCGCCTACCGGGTGCGGGTGGCCGAAACGTGGCAGGGACGGCCCGCCGATACGTTGACGGTGCGGCTTTTCAGCGGGCCACTGGGCAACTCGGGTAACATCACATTTGCCGAAGCACCGCGTATTGAGGTAGGCGAAGAGGCTATTTTGCACCTGCGCTACGTTGATTTTAGCGAAAACGAGGAAGCCAAAAAGCTGGGCCTTTCCTTATGCACCAACAATGCTGCTCCCGGCGACTGTGGTCTGCTGCTGGCTTCGCCCGTGCGAGGCGAATGGGTGCTGGACCACTACGGCCAGCGCCCGTTGGCACCGCTGGCCGACCTGCGCCGCGACCTGCAGCGCATTGCCGCCCTCCTCGATAAGGAGCACTTCTACCAAAAGGAGTTTTAAGCCTGGGCCCGCTACTTTTACCCCTACATTCCCAACCTCCAAAATCCGCTTCGCATAGCCACTTACCTCGTCGATAACCAAGCCCGCTTCCTCAACGAGCTCATGGACTGGCTCCGCATCCCGTCCGCGTCGGGGTTGCGAGTACGAGATTCTGGCAATGGCTAGTAGTGAAAGGCTTGCCAGCCACTAGGCCGCAACTGGGATTAGTTAAGCAAACTGGAACCAGTAGCGCTCAATGGCCAGCGCTGGTTCGTGGTTGGGAAATGAGCTACTTTGTTTATCGCGCAGGTAAGCCAGGAAATGGCAGATGGTAGCCCCCTGCGTCTGGCTGAACAGGGTAGTGCGGGCAATGAAGCGATGAATAGCAGCATTCGTTTGCGTGAGCTGGCTTTGCAGCAGAGCTTCGGGACCCGCTTCCGGGCTGCCTCCTTCCTCATGCAGGCGCAGGCCGGAGGCTACCGTAGCCGCATTCAGCTCAATGGGCAGCTTCAGGGCCAGCACTACGTCTGCGCTGGTTGCCGAAGCGGGTGCCTGCAGCGCGGCGGCCATAAAAGCCGGCAGGTAGTGCCTGAACTCCTCATTGCTCAACGCCGCCAGGCTGGAGGTAGCCAGCGCGGCATCGGGCATGTCCGGGAAGTGTTTCGTGATTTCAGCTAGCAGGTCAGCTTTGTTCATGGCAATGATGTGGACGAGAGAATGACTGTGCTCACCGGGCGGGCTGCTGGCTACCCCGGCTGCTGGCCTGGGTACGCGGCTTCAGGCAAATTGAAACCAGTACCGCTCGATGGCTATTTCGGGTTCTTTTCTCAGGAAATCCGGGCCATGTTCATCGCGCATGAAGGCCAGAAACTGGTAGATGGCCAGGCCCTGCGCGGGACTGAACTGACGGTAGCGGTCAATGAAATCGTGGGTGTCCTGATTCAGATTGCGCAGCCGACTCTGAAGGATATCATTCCAGTCCACTCCGGGCATGTCCATATCCATGTCATAGCGCCGGATGTCGAGCGCCGACAGGACGATATCTGCTTCGGTAGGTAGGGTGAGGGCGAGCACAAGGTTGTCGGGAATCATATCGGCGGCCTCGTATTGCTGCACGGCAAGCCGCAGGTAGGCGGGCAGATAGTACTTAAAACCGGCTTTGCTGAGAAACCCTAGGGCGCTCTGCTCATACAGCAGCACTTCGACGGGCAGGGTCTGCCAGGTGTGGGCCTTGAAGGCTTCGCGAATGCCCACCGCTTCCAGGTCGTAGCCGGAATTGTTGTGTACAATATGGGCTTCTCCGGGGTGAGGCTCATGCCCGAAGCTTTCATCAAACAGGGCAAGCAGGGCAGTTAGGTGCATGGCAGAAGCAAGAACTAGATGGGGCCGGGCCGCAATGCCGACGAGAGAATGTACAGGATGAGCAAGCCTACGCCGGCTACGGTGGTGGGCACCAGCACGTCGTTGGGCGGTGGGGTAACGGGGTCGCTGCTGGGTACCCGCCGGGGCACCGGCACCGGCTGCTGTTGGCTGCCGCACTGCCGCAGGTAGATAGCCTGGCATTTCCGGATGCCGTTCTGCCGCTCTTCGATAGCCCGTTGGTGGCCGGCATTGCCACCTCTGAAGCACTGGTTGTTGATGGTTCGGCGGGCTTCGATGCACGCTTCGGTCATGGCAATTTTCTGAAGCAGCAGGGGGCAGGAGTCGGCATCGGTGCACCGCGAGGACACTCCTTGAGGCTTGCACATCAGGTCTACCTGCTTTTGCAGCATGGATGTGACGGCCGGCGTGCAGTCGGAGGCATCGGGTGGGGCCGCCTGGGGAGCAGCGGCCAGGGGCTGGCCGTGGTCCCGGGCGGCCGGGGGCACAAAGGGCGTGGCCGCAGCCCCCACTCCAATGGTGAAGCCACTGGGGTCCGAGATGTGCAGCCGGCACCGGTACGCTCCAGTGGCAACATCACCAACTTGGAACACCTCACTATACTGCACGCAGTGGGCCGTGGCGAAGGAAATGTGCTCCTGGGCCCGGCCCATGGCGTCGAGCGTGGTTAAGCTGCCTTTAAACGTCTTGCGCGGGTCGGCCGCCCAGGCAAAAAGCTGGTCGTCGTGTGGCACATCCAATTCAATTTCCAGCTGCCCGTGCCGTAGCTTGGCACTGGGGCGGCCCCGCTGCTCAGTGGCTTGCATGAAAGCTGTGTGAAAGCGAACAACGGGGTACACCCGGCTACCTATCCGAAGCTCAGCGGAAAAAGAACCCATAGAATGGTAGAAAAAGTAAGGAACTTGGTGCGAAGTAACCATGAATAGCTGCAACTTCAATGGCGAAGCCGGCTGGCAACCAGCTTCACCGTGTTTCCGCCCCGCCCCGCTACTTTTACCCCTGCATTCCCAACCCCTTCAACCTTTGCTCCGCATGGCTACTTACCTCGCCGATAACCAAACCCGCTTCCTCAACGAGCTCATGGACTGGCTCCGCATCCCGTCCGTGTCGGCCGACCCCAAGTTTCACGCCGACGTGCTGCGCGCCGCCGACTTCCTCAAAGCCCGCCTCGAAGAAGCAGGCGTGCAGAACGTCGAAATCTGCCCCACGGCCGGGAATCCCATCGTGTACGGTGAATACATGGTGAGCCCCGAGGCCAAAACCGTCCTCGTGTACGGCCACTACGACGTGCAGCCCGCTGACCCCTACGAGCTCTGGAACTCGCCGCCCTTCGAGCCCGTGATTAAGGACGAGAAAATCTACGCCCGCGGCGCCTGCGACGACAAAGGTCAGGTCTACATGCACGTCAAGGCTTTCGAGATGATGATGCGCGACGGCCAGGGCGGCGTCCCCTGCAATATCAAGTTCATGTTTGAGGGCGAAGAGGAAATTGGGTCCAACAACCTCGAAATCTTCGTGCGGGCCAATAAAGAGAAGCTGAAGGCCGACGTCATCCTCATCTCCGACACCGGCATTCTGGCCAACGACGTGCCCAGCATCGAAGTAGGCCTGCGCGGCCTGAGCTACCATGAAGTAACCGTAACCGGCCCCAACCGCGACCTGCACTCCGGCCTCTACGGCGGCGCCGTGCAAAACCCCATCAACGCCCTGTGCGAGATGATTGCCAGCCTGCACGACGAAAACGGTCACATCACCATCCCCGGCTTCTACGATAACGTGGACGAGCTCAGCGCCGACGAGCGCGCTGAAATGGCCAAGGCTCCTTTTTCCGAAGACGAATTCAAGCAGAGCATCGGCCTCCCCGCCAGCTATGGCGAAAAGGGCTACAGCAGCATGGAGCGCACTAGCATTCGCCCCACACTCGACGTGAATGGAATCTGGGGCGGCTACACCGGCGAGGGCGCCAAAACCGTCATCGCCTCCAAGGCCCACGCCAAAATTTCCATGCGCCTGGTGCCCCACCAGACCTCGGCCGAAATTTCGGAGCTTTTCCAGAAGCATTTCACCAGCATTGCGCCAGCCGGCGTCACGGTGGAAGTGCACCCCCACCACGGCGGCGAGCCTGTAGTAACGCCCACCGACTCCGTGGCCTACCAAGCGGCGGCCGATGCCATGGAAACTACCTTCGGCAAGCGCCCGGTGCCCACGCGCGGCGGCGGCTCCATTCCCATCGTTGCTATGTTCAAGTCGGAGCTGGGCCTCGATACTGTCCTGCTCGGCTTCGGCCTCGATTCGGACGCCATCCACTCACCCAATGAGCATTTCGGCGTCTTCAACTTCCTGAAAGGTATCGAAACCATCCCGCATTTCTACCGCAACTACGCGGCGGCAGAATAGCTGCCGCATATCAGCTGTTGACGAAAAAAGCCCGGCTTCCAGAAATAGAAGCCGGGCTTTTTTCGTAAGAAGACACGCTTATTTGCTTGCGTTGAAGGAGTAAGTCAGGTAGAGTTGCAGCACGCTGTTGCGGGCTTCTTTCTGAATTGTGCTGGCTCCCTGTGCTAGCGGTTTGTTGATGCTGGTGACCCCGGCCACATAGCGCAAGCCAACTCCCAGGCCTGCCTTGCGCTGATAGCCCAGACCGCCTATAAAGCTGAAGTCAGCATTCGTAAAATTCTCGTCTTTGTTGACGACGGTCGTAACGTCGCCCACCTTGTCCCGAGCCGCTACCAGAATGCCCACCTGCGGGCCAGCTTCCAGAAAGAAGCCACCGGTGTTGACGTGGAAAAGCAGCGGAACGTCTACATAATGCAAGCGCCGGGTATAGTCGTAAGGGGCGTTAATGACGATTTTCGCGCCTTTTTGCGAATACAGCAGCTCGGGCTGGAAGGCAAAGTACTTGCTTAGGGTAATATTAGCGAAAACACCCGCGTGGTAGCCGTAGATGCTTTCATATTTCACATCATCAGTGTTGTTCAACTGGGAAAGCGAGCCGCCGGCTTTCACGCCCAACGACAGGCCGCTCGAAGGCTGGCTGCGTGCCCGGATACTGCGCTGGGCATTGGCAGCACCAGCCAAGCCGGCCACCAAAGCAAGGGTAAGAAGGGTTTTTTGCATGATTACTCAGGTTAAGCAGAATGACAAAGCTAAGTATCCATGGCCGGCTTCAAAGCAAAGTGCCCGACTTCTTACATAAGAAATCGGGCACTTTGTTCGTATCAGGTGGAAATTAGCCACCAAACGAATATCCCAGTACGACAAAGACCGCACTCGACTTAAACTTGCCCGCACCTAGCACAGTCGTTGCGTTGCTCTTGAAGACATTCGACGCGCCGCCATCGTAGCGCACCCCTAGCGACGGCCCGTGGCCAAACCGGTAGCCTACACCTGCCACATAGTTGAGGGCAATGCTGTTAACCTCGCTTTTTACGTTGTCGCCGGCTTCGTTTACTGCCTTGATGGGTACATCTATTTCCGGGCCGGCCTCCAGATACAGCCCGCCAGCATGGTAGCGGGCCAGCAGCGGCACATCAATGGTTGTGAGGTCGCGGTTCAGGTCTTCGTCGTTGCTGGTGTCGAAGTACCGCATGGTGTACAGCACCTCCGGGTGGAAGGAGAAGGAACTGCTCACGTACGCATCAGCCGTGAGGCCCGCCTGGTAAGCCGAATGGCTGACGGAGGTATACTGGTTGTTGCTCAGAATCCGGTCGCGGCCATAGGCCACCATAATGCCCACAGCAGGGGCTGGTTTCTGGGCGTAGGCAGTGCCAACGCCGGCAGCCAATAAAGCAATTAATACAACGGTCGGTTTCATGAAGTTTTGATGAATAAAGTGTTGATTATTAGGGTAAAGCAATTGTAGTGGTGTTATACTGCCCCACCGCTTGCCGAGTTGTGCAAAGTGGCCCGTCTCCGCTCCAAACGCATGAGCGCCCGGCCTCTACTGGGAGAAGCCGGGCGCTCATGCGTTCGGGAATGACAAAGGCTTGTTATTCCTTCTTCTTGGTTCGCTTGTGGATAGTGGGCCGGGAGTAGGTGAGGTACACCTGAAAGGCGCTGTTGCGCAGGTCCGGCGTCACAACCCGACTGTCGGTTGCCGCCTTCAATGCCGTGCCAAAGCCGGCGTTGTAGCGCCCCCCAATGCCCAGCCCGCCCTTGAGAGGCTGGTAGCCCGCGCCAAGCACGAAGCCAACATCGACAAACTTATAGCTGTTCTTAACGCTCACTTTTTCGCCTGAGGCGTCGCTTTTGGCATTAATCAGAAAACTTACCTGAGGGCCAGCTTCCAGAAAAAGGCCGTCCTTGGTGGTAGCGCGAAATGCCACTGGCACATCGATATAGTTAAGCCAGATAGACGACTGGGTGATGTAGCCAGCCGGCGTTTTGGCTCCCTTCATAGAGTACAGCAGCTCGGGCTGAATCGAAAATGGCCGATTCAAAGCCAGGTTGGCAAACAGGCCAGCCTGGAAGCCATATACATACTGCATGTTTTTGGCCCCGTCGCCAACAAAGGACGCTGCCGAACCACCCGCTTTGAACCCCGCAAAGGAGTTGCTGCGGGAATGAAGCTGCGCATGTGCGCCAGAAACAGCAAGGGTCGCAATAGCCAGGCTGAGTAAGGATTTTTTCATGTGAAAGCTGAAGTATGGGCGAACAGTAAGCATTACAAAAAGCAATAATTGAGAGTGTATTGCCGCCTTCTACGGCAACTTCTATAAATGTGTTAAGTAACTTTTCAAATCGGAAATTAGGTTTGATTTAACAAAAGTTTAAAAAATTATTGACAATGCACCATCCAGCGTTCCAATTTCTCAGCTGATGAAATAAAAAAAGCCCGGCTTCAAGAGAAGCCGGGCTTTTTTAAACGAGGATTGGGGCAATTTATTTGCCGCCGAACATGTAGCCCAATTGCAATTGGAATACTGAGTTGCGTTGTTTATCTCCAGTTACTGACGGGTCGCTGATATCTGAGATGCCACCGTTGTAACGAATGCCGATGCTAGGGCCGCTAGATAACTGATAGCCCAGACCTACTACGTATCCAAGGTCAGTCTTACGGAGGCCGGTTGTGCTCGTATTGTCAGGAATACTTTGTCCCTGAATATCGAAAGTGGTCTTTTGACTAAGCAAGAAACCAATCTGTGGACCAGCTTCGAAGAAAAGGCCATCGGCATTCACTTTAAGTAGCACCGGTATATCTAAGTAATTCAAATGGCTATTGATTTTATCGCTGCCAGATTCCTGTTTGAAGCCCTTCATCGAATACAGCAATTCAGGCTGTAGCGAGATGAGGTCAGAAAAGCCAAAGTTGGCAGCTAAGCCGCCAACAAAGCCGAGCGTACTTTTAGCGTCGCCAGTATTATCACCCGAAAGTGAAGACAGGCTAGCTCCAGCTTTTACGCCAAAATGAATTTCTTGGGCATTAGCGGCACTAGCCAAGCCTACAAGTAGACCAAGAGAGAGGATTACTTTTTTCATGATTGAAACGAGAGAGGTGAATTTCAATACAAAGCTAGCGGAAATTTCTAAGTCAATAACAATAGGTATTTGCCAATACTTTATTGGGCTAAAAAGAGAAAGGAGCCGATTCAATTAAGAATTGGCTCCTTTCTTAGGTCAGAAATACGAATTGGGGTTACTTACCGCCGAACATGTAGCCAAGCTGCAGCGAGAATACTCGGTTGCGCTGTTGGTCATAGGCATCGTCGTCTTTGCCGATGCTGTTGATGCCACCGTTGAAGCGAGCTTCAATGCCCAGGCCCATAGCTGACTGGTACCCGATGGCAGCAACGTAGCCTAGTTCCATTTTCTGGAAGCTGTCGTTATCGAATTTAATTTCGTTGCCGTCGCCGTCCGATAGTTTGGTGTTCACCAAGTAGCCAATCTGTGGGCCTGCCTGCAAGAAAGGACCTTTGCCGTCGCTCAGGGTGTAGCGGAACATTATCGGGAGCTCTATGTAGTTGAGCTTGAAGTTGTAGTCGTCAAATGGAGCGCCTTTGAGTTCGGCACCTTTCATGGAGTAAAGCAATTCGGGCTGGATAGAGAGTGACTCCGACAGACCGAAATTGGCAGCCAGACCACCAACAAAACCGAACTTATAGCCGATGTCGCCCAGGTTATCGCCGGAGAACTTCGTGTAGTTGGCACCAGCTTTAACACCAAACTTAGTAGAGGTCTGAGCGTTAGCAACACCAGCCATGCCAACTAACAGGCCCAGTGATAGGATTACTTTTTTCATGATTAAGAAAATGATATAATTAATTCTGAAGACAATCTGTGTAGTGTCTTTCAGTATGGGCTTATATCGGCTGGAAAGGGGGTAGGGTTTCATAATTCCAGCAACTATTTTTTTGCTCATAATTCCTTCATAATCCAGCAATCAAGCGACTTGGGTGTATTTTTGGAGTTGGCCCAATTAAGGTGTATGAAGGTTGTTTTTGTCCGTAGAGTGCTGGTACTAATGTTGCTGACAGGCCTGATGGCGCAGTCGGCGGCTTCCCAAATAATCGATTCGACGGCAAAAGTGCCACGGGCACCGCTGGTGATTGGGGCATATGCGCAGGGCAGTATAATAATGGCTCATACCTACGCTATTAAGCATTTGGTGGCTTCGCATCCCACTGGGTTTGAGATTAATATACAACGCCAGACGACTGGTGCAGACCCATGGCACGAGTGGTACAAGTACCCTAAAGTGGGCCTGGCCCTCACGTATTACGATTTTCACAACCCAATCCTGGGCTATGTGTTTGCGGCTAGTCCGTACATCAGCAAGACGTTTTCGCGCGGTCCAAAGCACGATTTTAGCTTCCGGCTGGGAGCGGGCCTAGCCTATCTCACCAACCCGTACAACCAGGAAACGAACCACAAAAATACCATCGCCAGCTCGGCCCTGAACGCCACGCTGCAAATGCGGTTTGAATACGATTATGCCCTCACGCCGCACTTGGGCTTGCTAGCCGGCATTGGGCTGAACCACTATTCCAACGGCGCTACCACCAAGCCGAACTTCGGTGTAAACCTGCCCTCGCTGGTGTTGGGGCTGAATTACCACGAGCAGCGGCCGGCACCAACCTACCATAACCCGGCGCCTCTGCCCGACGACATTGGCCGCACGTTTTTCAACGTGAGCACCAGCCTGGGCTTCAAGCAGCGCACCGAAGGCGACAAGCAGAAGTACCTCGTAAACTCGGTCACGTTGGCCGTGGGCCGGCGCATGAACCGCAAATCCAACCTTCTGTTGGGCGTGGAAGGCTTCAACGACCGCAGCCTGAAAGCCACGTTGGAGGACACTACCCGCGCCGGCGGCAAGCAGCCCGACGTGAAAAAAGCCGGCGTATTTGTCGGCCATGAGCTGCTGTTTGGCCGGCTGGCCTTCGACTCACATCTGGGCTTCTACGTGTACGCGCCCTATAAATCGAGCACGGCCTACTATGAGCGGCTGGGCTTGAAATACCACTTCACCAACCTGCTGTTTGGGGCCATTGATTTGAAAATTCACCGTGGTGCGGCCGACGTGATTGAGTTCAAAGTGGGCGCTAAGTTGTAGCGGGCTGGCGCGCTTCAGCTGGCCAGGCAGGGTGTTTCGGATGCCCTTTTTGCTGCTTCAGAAACCCCGGTTTGGGTGAGTCGCGCTTGGCTTTCATCTTTCGGCTGTGGTTCAATTAAAGCCGCGTCTTCAGCCATGGAAACCTTCTTCACCCTCAACCGCTACCTGCACATTGCGGCTGGCATCACGGGCTTTTTTGTGGCACCTGTAGCCCTGGTCGTTCGCAAGGGCGGGCCAGCGCATCGGCGTTGGGGGCTGGTGTTTTTCTGGGCAATGGTGGTGGCTGGCGCCACGGCCATAGCGGGCTCCCAGCACATTCACAGCACCTTTCTCCTGCTCACGGCGATATTTAGCCTCTACATGGCGGGCTTCGGCTACCGCTCTTTATTTCTGAAGCAGCTGGCCTGGGATGCCCGCGTGGCCGCCTTCGACTGGGCCGTGGCGGGTGTGGGGTTGCTGGCCTTCCTCGGCACGGTAGCTTATGCCGTGCTGTCGAAGAACATTGCAGTTGGCGTATTTGGGGCACTGGGCGCCGGCACCGCCTTCCGCCAGCTGCGCGGCTATGCCAACGCCGGGCACTGGACCAAAAACCAGTGGCTGCTCAACCACATTTCGGGTTTTCTGGCTTCGTACATCGCGGCAGTATCGGCGTTTTCAGTTACCAGCCTGCACCACTTCCTGCCGGGTCACTACGAAATCCCGTTCCCTTTCAATTTCCTTTGGCCCACCGTATTGGGCGTGCCGCTCATCATGTGGTGGCACCGGCGGGTACGTGGGAATAAGCTGCCAACTGCTCATTAATCCTTCTCACCAGCGCTGGCCCTTCATAGACAAAGCCAGTGTAGAGTTGGATGAGCGTCGCGCCAGCCGCCAGCTTTTCCTGCGCATCAGCCGCAGAATGGATACCGCCGGAGCCAATGATGGGCAATGAGCCGCCGGATTTCTGATGCAGGTAACGGATTATTTCTGTGGCGCGGGCCCGTAGCGGTCGGCCGCTCAGGCCACCTGCGCCGAGGCTGGAAACATAAGTCGAATCGGTTCGCAGATTGTCGCGGCTGATAGTGGTGTTGGTGGCTACCAGTCCGCTCAGCTTGGTTTCGCGGGCTATTTCCAAAATGTCGTCGAGCTGCGAATCGGTGAGGTCGGGCGCGATTTTGAGCAGCAGCGGGCGCGGCGTGGCCCGGGCCTGGTTGCGGGCCTGCACTTGCTGCAACAGCTCAATGAGCGGCTTTTTCTCCTGTAGCTGGCGCAGATTGGGCGTGTTGGGCGAACTCACGTTCACCACGAAATAGTCAACAACTTCGACCAGCGCTTCGAAGCCGGCCACGTAGTCCTCGGCGGCGCGCTCGTTGGGGGTGTCTTTGTTCTTGCCGATGTTGCCGCCGATGATGAGCTGCCGGTTCTGACGCCGGGCCAACCGCGCCGCCACGGCCGCCGCGCCATCATTGTTGAAGCCCATGCGGTTCACCAGCGCTTCGTCCTGTGGCAGGCGAAACAGCCGCGGCTGCGGGTTGCCGGACTGTGGCCGGGGCGTCACCGTCCCAATTTCTACGAAGCCGAAGCCCATGGTAGCAAGTTCATCGGTGAGCACTGCATTCTTGTCGAGCCCTGCCGCCAGGCCCACCGGGTTTGGAAACTTCAGTCCGAAAACTTCCCGCGTTAGGTTGGGGTGCTGGAAATTGTACAGGCTGCGCAACAGGGCCTTAGTGCCCGGCAATTGCGCGGCGCGGCGCAGGTTGTTGAACACGACGTGGTGAGCGCGCTCGGCGTCGAGTTGAAAAAGGAGGGGTTTGACGAGAGCTTTATACATAGCAGGGATTATCCGGCCCAGCCTTCGCGGTCGAGGCTGCGGTATTGAATGGCTTCGGCCAGGTGTTGAATCTGAATATCGGCGGTGCCAGCCAGGTCGGCGATGGTGCGGGCCACTTTCAAAATCCGGTCGTAGGCGCGGGCGCTCAGGCCCAGGCGCTCCATAGCCGTTTTTAGCAGCGTGCGGCCTTCCTCGCTGATGGCGCAAATGTCCTTCACCATCTGCGGCGGCATCATGGCGTTGGAATGGATGTCGGTGAAGTCCTGAAAACGGGTTTCCTGCACCACGCGGGCCTTATCGATGCGGGGCTGAATTTCAGCGCTGGTTTCGGCCTTGCGCGTTTCCGTCATCTGGTCAAACGTCACCGGCGTCACCTCCACATGCAAGTCAATCCGGTCGAGCAGCGGCCCCGAAACCTTGTTCAAATACTTCTGTACCACCCCCGGACCGCACACGCATTCCTTTTCCGGGTGGTTGTAATAGCCGCACGGGCACGGATTCATGCTCGCTATTAACATGAAATTTGCCGGAAACTCAATGCTGACTTTGGCGCGTGAAATGGTGACGCGGCGCTCCTCCAGCGGCTGGCGCATTACCTCCAAAACCGAACGCTTGAACTCGGGTAATTCGTCCAGAAACAGCACGCCATTGTGCGCCAGCGAGATTTCGCCGGGCTGTGGGTTGCTGCCGCCACCCACCAGTGCCACATCCGAAATAGTATGGTGCGGCGCCCGAAACGGCCTTGTGCTCAGCAAACCACCGCCGGCCAGCTTGCCGGCAACGGAGTGGATTTTGGTGGTTTCCAGCGCTTCCTGCATGCTCAGGGGCGGCAGGATGCTGGGCAGGCGCTTGGCTAGCATGGTTTTGCCCGCACCGGGCGGCCCAATCATGATGACATTGTGGCCGCCAGCCGCTGCAATTTCCAGGGCGCGCTTGATGTTTTCCTGGCCTTGCACATCGGCAAAATCGGCCGTGTATTTATTAACGGAATGCTGGAACAGCTCGCGGGTATCCACCGTGGTAGGCGTTATTTCCAGCCGGCCCTCGAAGAAATCAATAGCGTCCTGCATGCTGCTCACCGGTATCACATCAAGGTTGTTCACGATGGCGGCTTCCTCCGCGTTTTCCTTTGGCAGCATAATGCCCTTGAAGCCTTCCTTACGGGCCTGAATGGCAATGGGCAACACGCCTTTAATGGGGCGTAATTCGCCATCCAAGGCCATCTCACCCATGATAATATACTCCGGCAGCCGGTCGGTCTGCAATTGCTGGGAGGCATGCAGAATGCCCAGCGCAATGGGCAAATCATAGGCCGCACCTTCCTTCCTGATGTCGGCCGGAGCCATGTTCACCACCGTTTTGGTGCGCGGCATGCGGTAGCCCCGAAACTTCAGCGCAGCCTCGATTCGCTGCTGGCTTTCCTTGATGGCATTGTCCGGCAAGCCCACTACGTTGAACCCCGTTCCGGCCGAAACCACCACTTCGATGATAATGGTGTAGGCATTGACGCCCTGCACGGCCGAGCCGAAAGTTTTGGTGAGCATGAGGTTGCGGTAGCGAAAAGAAAGGCGGGCGAAAACAACGGTTGCGTAAAGCTAAGAGCCGCAAGCCCAATAGCCTCTCACGCAGTGTCCCGCAGCGTTAAAAAAGGCAAAGCCTCCTGGTGTGATTCTACCCTGTGAGACATTGCGTTTTTAACACTGCGGGACACTGCATGAAAAACCAATTTCTACCCAACTACCAATTTTTCAATCAGCATAATAATAATATGAATCGCCTTGATATGGATTTCCTGAATCCGGTCGGCATAGCCTGAGTGCGGGGCTCTGATTTCTACGTCGCTCAAGCTGGCGAGCTGGCCGCCGTCTTTACCAGTCAGGGAAACTACCTGCATCCCTAGTTCCTTAGCGGCTTCGGCAGCGCGTAGAATATTGGGCGAGTTGCCGCTGGTACTGATGGCCAGCAACACATCGCCGGGCCGGCCAAGGGATTCCACGAAGCGGCTGAACACGAACTCAAACCCAAAATCATTGGCCACGCAGGTCATGTGCGAGGCTTCGGTGAGGGCAATGGCGGCCAGGGCACGGCGGTTCTGGCGGTAGCGGCCGCTGAGTTCTTCGGCAAAATGCTGGGCGTCGCAAAGGCTGCCCCCGTTGCCACAGGTCAGGATTTTGCCACCGTTCTTCAGGCTGTTCGCCATTAGCTCGGCGGCGGCAGCGATGCTGGCGATGTGGGCTGGGTCGGCCAGAAAGCGGTCGAGCACGGCCCTGGCTTCGGTCAGTTCGGCGTGGATGAGGTCGGGGAGGGTGGAGGCGGACACTGTTGTGGTGGTCGGTAATTAGGTTTCAAATCCGGCATCCTGAGCAGCGCGAAGGACCTTGCCGCTGACGGAGGATTTGCAGTGATTTTCGAAAATTCAGCCGTGATAAGGTCATCCGTGCTGCTCAGCATGACAGGTTCCCTATGCCAGCGGCGGCCGGTCGGCTGGCGGGGTGTTGCTCAGGCTGGGGTCGCTCTGCGGGAAAGTGGGTTGGGGCAGGTGGTCGGGCGTGCGGTTCTCGGTGTTGCTGTGGGCTACGCGGCCTTCTGCCGGGGCCACGGGCAGGCGGCCATCGACGGTGCGGCTGGTGGGCATGGCTGCTGGGGCAGTGGCCCGCTGCTGGGTGTCGTAGAGCTTGGCTTTCAACTCGTTGATTTTGCCTTCGTGCTGGCTCACCGAACGGCGCAACAGCACACTATCGAGGTTTTCGGTTACCATGTGAAGCGCCAGAAGAACTGCTCCAATGATGAACATGACGTAGAAAAACTGCCGCTCTTGCTCAATGACCGATAGACCCGGACCCATGCCCATTACCGACGACCGGACGGCAGGCGCGAGGATGAATAGCAGCGCCAGCAAGAGGTAAATCATGACGGCGACGGTGATAATGCGTTTGAGGGCAAGCATGGCGGTAAGGCTGGTTTGAGGGCGAAAGATAGGGTTTCTTATACGCTGGCTTTCGCAGAACGAGCATTCCGGAGGCGCAATTCGACCGCCGAAACCAGGATGGAGTGGTCGTTCGACGGCTGAGCTGTTAATCCTACTTCCCTGGACCTAAACCAGCGCCGCGTTGGTCTGCATCGAGCTAAGGCGCTGGTATACCCCGCCTTCACGCCGAATCAGTGCATCATGAGTGCCACGTTCCACGATGCGGCCGTGTTGCAATACCACAATCTCATCGGCGTGCTGCACGGTGCTTAGGCGATGGGCAATGACGAGGGAGGTGCGGTTTTGCATGAGGCGCTGCAAGGCTTCCTGCACCAGCTTTTCACTCTCAGTATCGAGCGCCGACGTTGCTTCGTCAAGGATGAGGATGGGCGGGTTGCGCAGAATGGCGCGTGCAATGCTCAGCCGCTGCCGCTGCCCCCCCGAGAGGCGCGAGCCCCGGTCGCCAATCACGGTTTGGTAGCCGTCGGGGCTGGCCACAATGAAGTCGTGGGCGTTGGCAATGCGGGCAGCTTCCATCACCTCGGCCTCGGTAGCGGCGGTATTGAAGCGGATGTTGTTGAAAATCGTGTCGTTGAATAAGATACTTTCCTGGGTTACAATGCCCATCTGGTCGCGCACCGAGTGTAGAGAACAGGCGCGCAGGTCGTGGCCGTCGATGAGAATCTGGCCGGCGCTGGGGTCGTAGAAGCGGGGGAGGAGGTCGGCCAAGGTGCTTTTGCCGCCACCGCTGCCGCCCACCAGCGCCACAGTCTGGCCTTTTTTGATGGTCAGGTTGATATCGTGGAGCACCGGCGTTTCGCCATAGCTGAAGTTGAGGTCGTGAAACTCAATCTCACGCTCGAACGGCGGCAGCACTTTCGCATCGGGCCGGTCGCGAATGGCCGGCTCGGTATCGATGATGCTGAGCACCCGCTCGCCGGCCACGAGCCCGCGCTGGATGTTGCCAAACGACGACGAGAGTGCCTTGGCCGGCGTGAGCACCTGCGAAAAGAGGATGACATACCCAATGAATGTCTCGCCGTCGAGCGCCGACTGTCCACCCAGAATCAGCGTGCCGCCGAAATACAGCAGGCCTGCCACCACCGAAACTCCGGCAAATTCCGAAAAAGGTGAGGCCAAATCCCGGGTATTATCAATGTTGCGCGAGGTACGGGCGTATTGGTCGTTCTGCTCCTCAAACTTGCCCTTGATGTACTCCTGCGCGTTGAATGCCTTAATAACCCGAATGCCGCCCAGGGTCTCGTCAATCACAGATAGCATGGTGCCGAGAGTTTTTTGACTTTGCTTGGCTTGGGTGCGCAGCCGCTTGGCAATGGTGGCAATGATGCCACCTGAAATCGGTAACAACACCAGTGTGAATAGCGTGAGCGGCACCGACATGTGAAACAGCACCAGAAAATAGGCAATGATGGTGAGCGGCTCCTTGATAACGGCGGTGAAAGTGTTCACCACCGACGTTTCCACTTCCTGCACATCGGCCGTAAAGCGCGACATCAAATCACCCTTGCGCTCGCCAGCGAAAAAGCTCAGCTGCAACCCAATGATGCGGTGGTACAAGTCGTGCCGCAGGTTGCGAATCACACGGGCCCGCACTTTGGCCAACAGCCGCAGGCTCATGTAGCGAAATACGTTGCTCAGCAGCACCGATACCACCACCACACCGCACACAAAGGCCAGCGCACCCATCTTGCCATGGTCGACCAGCACATCGGCAAAGAAGTAGTTGAACGTATCCGTCACCCACTGAATGGTAGGCTTGAAGGCCGGTAGGTGGTCGGGCGCGCGCATTGGCACCTTGTCGGTCTTATCGAACAGCACACTCAGCAGCGGAATAATCAGTGTGAAGTTGCCAATGCTGAAGAAGATGGTGAGCACCGTGTACAGCAAGTACTGCGGCAAAAAAGCCATCAGCGGCCGAGCGTACTGTAGGATGCGGAGGTACGTTTTCATAGGCAAGGGCGGCAAGCCAGGTTAAGGACGCCGAAACTCTGCGGTTACTTCAATTAGCCCGTCGATGTGCTGGTTGAATTCGGTCAACTGCTCGGCGGGCACCCACAGTTCGTTGTGCATGGGGTCGCCCACGTTCTGCACAGCAAATTGCGCGAGGTATTCAGATTCAACCGCAAACCGCACCACATAGCCCACGCCGTAGTACGGCACGTTCCAGTCGCGGCTGATTTGCACGGCATACTCCTCGTTCAACACCGGGTAAAAAATGGGCTGCTCGGGCAAACGCGGCGGAAAACTGCGCCAGTTGCTGGCCGCAATCAGGTCCAGCTCCTGCTGGTTGACGGGGCGGTATAGATAAGTGGTTTCAGGCATGGCCTAGAATTCATGTAACCGTTGCACAATGTTCCAGCGCACGGCCAGCGAGGCGTACACTTCGTTGCCGTCGAGCTCGGGCGTGAGCGAGTAGGTCTGATGCCGGGCAATGAGCTTGGCATCCAGAAACAGGTTGAGGCGGGGCTGGTAGATAGCTGTAAAATCGCCGTGGAGCAGCCGGCTTTTATTGCCCTGGCCGGTGCGGTTGCCGTATTCGGCCACGCGGGTGTTGTAGCTTTTGAGCACGTTGCCGCCGTAATTCTGCAGGGCCACGTCGCCGTTGACTAAGTCGAGGCCTTGCTCCGAATAGATG
Source organism: Hymenobacter negativus (assembly GCF_017571495.1). Classification (GTDB taxonomy): domain Bacteria; phylum Bacteroidota; class Bacteroidia; order Cytophagales; family Hymenobacteraceae; genus Hymenobacter; species Hymenobacter negativus. Next base: position 170,404 of record NZ_JAGETZ010000014.1, read on the forward strand.
GCCTTGCCCACCAGCATCAGGCGGGGCAGGGGCTGGTAGCTGAGCACGCCCAGCACTTCGGTCAGGTTGGCACCCATGGGGTGCGCCAGGGGCTGGTTGTAGTGCTGGTAGTTAGTGTAAATATCTTCGTGCTGGTAAGTGTAAGGTCGGATATAGTTCACTTCCACTTGCAAATCCAGGTTGCGCAGGCCGGCCACGTCCACGTATTTGGCGCCCAGCTGCACCGACTGCTTATTGCCCCACCAACCGTTGCGGGCACGTATTTCGCTTACCTTAAACTCGTCCAGCACCAGTTGCCCGTAAAGCTGTGCCGTGTGTTTGATGTTCCATTTAAAATCCAGCCCCAGAATCGCGTTGTCGGCCGAGCCCACTTGCTGCTCAATGGCACGGTAGAAAATGACCGGGTTCAGGTATTGCAGCTCAAAGCCCCGGCGGGTGCTGCCCGGCACGCGCTGGCCCAAGCTGTCAGTCTGGTAGCGTCCGCCCAAAATGGTGCTCTCAAACAGCCCGATGTTGAAGTTCGGCGCTACGTCGAAGCTGAGGTGGTGCAGGGCCATGTACTTCTTAGGGTACACCTGGTCGGCGTTTTCCTTCTGCGCAGTCAGCTCGGCAAACAGGTTCTGGTAGTTGAATTTCCAGACGCGGGTATTAATCTTCAGGAAGAAATACGGTGCGCTGTAGTCCGATAAAATAAGCGAGCGGTAACCGTTGCCGATGAAGTTGCGGTCGTGGGCCAGCTGCAGGTTGATGTGCTTGGTGGCCGCATACGTGATGCCACCCCGGGCCGTGAAGAAATCATAGGCGCTGCCGCCTTGGGTTTTAAAGTACTTCCAGTAGCCTTCGTGCGGCACAATCTGGTCGCGCTGAATGCGCGCCTGCACGTACTGCGGCACGGCCTCCTGGTTATCGGCCAGAAAGGTATAAAAACCCAGCCGCTGGTCGATATTGCCCTCAATCTGCACCCCGCGTGTGTTCACGTAGCGCAGCCCGCTGATGTCGTTGTCCTTGCCGGCCGAAAGCAGCAGCACCGGGTTCACACGTAGCGTGAAGTCCGGTGTCTTGACGTGATAAAGGTCGGTCTGGTCGCGGTAGAAATAGGTAAGCACCGGTTTGGCGCTGGCATTGATGGCCTCGCCCCGGGCGCTGTTGGCCCAGTTGTCCTTCAGCAGGTATTGGGCATTGAAACGGTCGGCCCGCGACAGGCCACCAGTATAAGCTGCGCTACTATCGCCCGACAGCATCCGCTCACCCAAGTGGGCCGCCGCGGCCCGCGAATACGGCCGCACGCTGGTATGCGGGTCATTTAATGCGTCGGGCCCGAACTTGATGGCGTAACGGTCAATCAAGCGATAAACATCCTGGTCGAGCGGCACATAGTTAGCGCCCTGCGTGGCGTCTACCTTGTTCTTGTTGGGATGCGAAGCCGGAATGCTGTCCAGCGGCTGGTCAAACACCAGCCAAGGGGACTTTTCTGCCGGGGGAGTAGCCGTGGCGGGCACCGTTTGCGCTGCCAGCGGCCCTGCCAATAGCATTATAGAAGAAGGCAGGAGCAAAATTTTATGCATAGAAACGAATAGCGTAGTAATAAAAGCCAGGATGACTGGTGCGGCTAAAACAAAAGCCGGCCAATTTTTAACAAACCTACGCAGCAAGCCGTTGGCGGGCATCCGACGCCGCATGCTGGCCCGGTGCCAATGGCTGGGTGGCCTCGATGGCGAGCCTCCGCAAGCAAGTCTGCCTATGCCTATTTTTTGCCCGACCCCGGTTTGTGTGCCAACTTCGGGTTGCCGACCGGGTTTTGGGTCCGGTTTCACTTTCTATAATTTCTCCTTTCCTATGGCTTCGACTCCTCTTTCTTCTGCTTCGGACGTTCCACCCGTTCCCACCGCCGCCGATGATGCCACCGCCGAAGCCGTAGCCAGGGTCCACGTCGTGTGCGCCGAGCCCAGCATCGCCAACCATTTCCTGGCCGAGCTGCGCGACAAAGACGTGCAGAAAGACAGCCTGCGCTTCCGCCGTAACCTCCAGCGCCTGGGCGAAATCATTGCCTACCGCATCAGCGCCCACCTCAGCTACACCGAGCAAACCATTCAGACGCCGCTGGCCGAAACCACCGGGAAGCTGTTGCACGATTTCCCCATCCTGGCCACCGTGCTGCGGGCCGGGCTGCCATTCCACCAAGGCTTTCTGAACTACTTCGACCAGTCGCCCAGCGCCTTCGTGGCGGCCTACCGCATTGAGGGCACGGCCCAGGTGCAGGTACAGGTCGACTACCTCTCGGCGCCTAGCCTCGACGAGCGGGTCCTGATTCTGGCCGACCCCATGCTGGCCACTGGCAAAAGCCTTGTGCAAACCTACCGTGCTATGCTGCGTTTCGGCATGCCGCGTCAGGTATACATTGCTGCCGTTATCGCCTCGCCCGAAGGCTTGGCCTACGTGGCCCGCGAAATCCCCGAAGCTAACCTCTGGGTAGCCGCCATCGATGAACGGCTGAACGAGCACGCCTACATCGTGCCTGGCCTCGGCGACGCCGGCGACCTCTCCTTTGGCAGCAAACTGTAAGAACAAGTACCCCGAACCTATACTTCCGCTCAGGCGAACGAACCACCGCTTTGCAGCACAAACTCAACAGTGTATTTGCCGAGTGCTGATATAATTCCTGAGCAGTATGGAACACCCGGTCGGCAAACCGGGTATCTTTGCTAAGCGCCCACCCCGCGTTGCTGCCCCTTCTCACCCGCCCCTGCCTTTTCGTTTCGTTGTGCTCCATCCCGCCGTTAAATGCGCGTCCGTGTTCCTGTTGAGCACGGTCAAGTTTTTGGGTGGCCCGTTGGCCGGAACTTCCATGGGGCTGCACTTCTGGCCTACGCTGGCCCTGACAGTGGCTGGCATGATGACCAGCGTGTTTATCTTTTCCGGGGTTGGGGGCGCTTGGATGCGGCACCGCCAGAAGCAGCGCCGCCTGCGCCGCGAGCCCATCTTCACCAAACGCTCGCGCAACATTATCAAGATATTCCAGAAGTTCGGCATGGGCGGCATCGCCTTTCTCACGCCCATTCTGCTGTCGCCCATCGGCGGTACGGTTATCGCCACGCTGCTGGGCGTACCCCGACAGCGCATCCTGCTACACATGTTCCTAAGCGCCGTATTCTGGGGCACAGCGCTCACCTTCGCCAGCATTCACTTCGGGCATTTGATACACCACGGGAAGTAGCGAGTAATGGGTAGTGATTAGTGTCGTTCAATCCAAACAGAACGACATCAATCACTACCCATTTCCATTACTCACTAAAATAACTACCGTCCCCGCCGCTTCAGTGCTTTCACGCCTGGGTTCGAGCCGCCTTTTTTACCCACAAAGGCCTTCGAGCCCTTAGTGCTCTTTTTCTGGCCTTCTACAAAGGGCTTACCGGTGCGCTTGTCGATGGTCACGCCGGGCTTAATCCATTCTTTGCGGTCGTGGAAAGCGCCTTTGAACTCGGGGTCGAGCTTCTTGCGACGGTCGTCAAGCTCGCGACCCATCTTCTGCTTTTCCTCGAACGGTGTTTCCTCCACTTTTACTTCTTCGGGCAGCGGCAGCCGTTCAATCTGCTGATTGATAAGCTGCTCAATCTCGCCAATGTGCACCATTTCTGCCTCGTTGGCGAAGGTGATGGCCGCACCGATGTGCTGGGCCCGGCCCGTGCGGCCAATGCGGTGCACGTAGTCGTCGTGCACAATCGGTACGTCGAAATTGATGACGTGCGTCACCTGCGGCACGTCAATGCCGCGGGCAGCCACGTCCGTTGCCACCATATACCGCACTTCCCCGGCTCGGAACGAATCCATGCTGTTGATACGGGCGTTCTGGCCCTTGTTGCCGTGAATTACGCGTACTTCGCCAGCGGGAGCCTTGCGCTCCAGAAAATGCGCCACTTGGTCGGCGTGCTCCTTGGTGCGGCAGAACAGCAGCACCCGGGTCATCACCTCCGCATCGCGGTAAAGTAGGAAGTGCAGCAAGTTGATTTTGGTGAGCAGATTGGGGGCCTCGTATAGTACCTGCGATACCGTAGAGGCCGTTTTGGCCGGCGGGCTCACTTCCACCCGCACCGGAAATTCCAGGAACTCCTCACTCAGTGTGGTTACGCGTTCCGGCATGGTGGCCGAGAAAAGCGCGTTCTGCCGCTTGCGCGGAATAATCTCCAAAATGCGCCGAATCTGGGGCATGAAACCCATGTCCATCATCTTGTCGGCCTCGTCCATCACGAAGGTTTTCAGGTCGGTCAGCCGCACCGCGCCTTTCAGGTAAATTTCCATCAGGCGACCCGGGGTGGCCACCAGCACGTCGAGGCCCTGGGCAATGGTTTCAATCTGGGTTTTCGGCCCCAGCCCGCCATAAATGGCGAAAATGCGCAGGTCCGTATTCACGGCCAGTGCCTTCAGGTGCGTCTCAATCTGCATGGCCAGCTCGCGGGTAGGGGCCAGTACTAGGGCCCGCGGGTTTATGCCCTGCGCATATTTTACCTTCATCAAAAGCGGCAGGCCAAAGGCGGCCGTTTTGCCGGTGCCCGTTTGGGCAATGCCTAGCACGTCGTGCCCAGCCAGCAGCAGCGGAATGGTCTGTATCTGCACCGGTGTGGGCTCTGTGAAGCCAGCTTCTGCTACCGCGGTAAGTAGTTGTTTATTGAGTTTGAAATCGTTGAACGACGGGGTGGTATTGGGTTCCATTCCGCAAAGGTCGGTATTTTGTGCCCGTCTGTCACCTTGTAAGCAGCTGTTGTCCCAAGCGGAGTGATGGACTTTAATCACAACCAAATAATTTGGACCGCAAGTAAAACCGATTAGATTCCATCGCAAGTCGTTCCGGCATATCAAGGTCCTTTGCTTCAATCCAGACAACGGCAAGCCACAAGATGGCAGATACACCGAACTTTTTTTGCCACATTCCACTTCTTTTTCTATCTTTGCACCACCAAAACAAACACGGTAGATATAGCTCAGCTGGTTAGAGCGTCGGATTGTGATTCCGAAGGTCGTGGGTTCGAGCCCCATTATTTACCCACAAAAAGCAAGTCCCCGGAAATTATCCGGGGACTTTTTTGTTGCTTGCTTTAATTCCGTTTTAATACGGCTTTAACCGAACCGTTTATTCACCACATTTTACTTGCATGAGTCTGCTTGTCATCGGCAGCGTCGCATTCGACGCGCTGGAAACGCCTTTCGGCAAAACCGATAAAATAATCGGTGGGGCCGCTACATACATCAGCCTCTCGGCATCTTATTCGCTGAAGCCCGTGAAACTGGTGGCCGTGGTAGGCGACGACTTTCCGCAATCCGATATCCTGCTGCTCGAAGAGCACGGCGTGGACGTGGAAGGCCTGCAAATCAAGGAAGGTGAAAAATCGTTTTTTTGGTCGGGTAAATACTCCAAAGACCTCAACTCGCGCGAAACCATCACCACAGAGCTGAATGTGCTGGGCAGTTTCGACCCCATCATCCCGGATAGCTACCAGGACTGTAAGTACCTTATGCTGGGCAACCTGGCGCCACAGGTACAGCGTCTGGTCATTCAGCGCCTCGTGAATCGGCCCAAGCTGATTGTGATGGACACCATGAACTTCTGGATGGACATTGCGCTCGAAGAGCTCATCGCTACCATCGAGATGGTGGACGTGCTGAGCATCAACGACGAGGAAGCCCGCCAGCTCTCCGGTGAGTATTCGCTGGTGAAAGCCGCCAAGAAAATCATGGCAATGGGCCCCAAATTCCTCATCATTAAGAAAGGCGAGCACGGTGCCCTGCTCTTCCACAAAAACAAGGTGTTCTACGCTCCGGCATTGCCGTTGGAAGAAGTATTCGACCCGACCGGCGCCGGCGACACCTTCGCGGGGGGCTTCATCGGTCACCTCGCCGCTACCGACGACATCAGCTTTGAAAATATGAAGCGCGCCGTTATCCACGGTTCGGCCATGGCTTCTTTCTGCGTGGAGAAATTCGGCACCGAGCGCCTGCTCAACCTAAGCGCCGAAGAACTGGAGGCCCGCGAGGCACAGTTTGCTGAGCTGGTGAAGGTGGTGCCAGCAGCGGCAGTGGCCAACGTATCGGCTGTTTAGCACCGGTATAATTTGGGCAACGCGCGTCGGGCGGACAACTCTTTGGCGACGGGTTGGGTAAAAGGAAACATCATTCCACCTTTTGTCTTCCACGCCATGTCTGATAAGAAAAACAACCTGCCCGATGAAAAGCCTTCGGTAGTGCCCTTTGAGAATGAGCACCACAAGAAGACCAAAACTCCTAAAGTGGATTCGTCTACTACCCAAAACCTCAATCAGAACCACCTGACTGAGCAAGGCAACGAAACCAAAGGCAACACGCCCGGCGGTAATTTCAACGAAACCCGCCATACTCAGGCCAACAAACCGCGGAGTAACCCCCAAGGCAATAGCCCGATGTCGGTTGACGCGACTAATGCCAAAAAAGGCCCTGGAAGCAAAGCCGACTAGTTTCTAAAGTTTTAAGAGCATAAAAGAGCCCCGCCGGACGAATCCGGCGGGGCTCTTTTATATCTAGACAAGCTGCTAAAACTCCCACCCCAGCCATTGCTGAAAGCCACGCTGCTGCGCCGCATCGGCCGTTTCCAACTGGTCAACCATATAGCGCTGCCCGAAGCGGACGTCTGGTGTAGCAGTCAGCGTCACCGTGAGCAGCCGGTTCTGGCGAAACACGCTTACCTCATACGCCGCTTCGCCGCTGCTGAGTAGGCTTTGCAGGTTCATGTCCACGCGGCGGCCATTCACGGCCACAATTTCATCGTCCACGGTCAGGGCTGCAGCCGCGGGCGAGTTGGGCCAGATGGTTGTTACTTCCGTCCGCTCATTTTTTACCACCGTGCGGAAGCCAAACTGCCCTTCTGAAGCCGAGGTGTTTTCGCCCACCAGTAGCTGACAGCCGACGGTGTGCAGCACCCGGTCGAGCGGTTCCAGTAGTGGTGCGGTGCCATAGATGAACTTGTCGAAATAAGCGTGCATGTCGCGCCCGGCTACTTCGTTCACAATGCGCACATAATCTGCCTCGGTGTAGCCAATACCGGCTTTGCCGAACTCCTCATACAGCCGCCGCATCACATCGTCGAGGCTGCGGGCGTGCCCGGAAAGCTGGCGTATGGTGAGGTCCAGCAGCATAGCCACCAGTGCCCCTTTGTGGTACACCGATACTTTGCGGTCGGGCACACCGGGCTTGTAGCCGTCCAGCCAGAGGTCCATGCTGGCATCGGCAAGCGAGAGGTTTTCGCCGCCCGCATCGTCGTAATGCTTGCGCAGTACCGTGTTTAATTCCTCAAAATACTGCGCAGGCGTGCGCACATGGCTGCGGGCCAGCAGGTACTCGCCGTAATAAGTCGTGATGCCTTCTGCGATGAAGCAGGTACGGAAATAATTCTCGCGGCTATAGTCGTAAGGTTGCATCTCGGCCGGCCTAATGCTCTTGATGTTCCATGTATGAAACAACTCGTGGCAGCTCACGCCCAGCAATTCTTTGTAAAGCCCCTCGCTCATAATCAGTTCGGCGGGGCCCAGCGTAATCACCGTCGAGTTGTTGTGCTCCACACCGTGGTAGTGCTTGTAAGGCAAAAATTGATTCAGAAAATGGTAGTCCGTCACCGGAAAGCCACCAAACATCGCCAGCTGCACCTCCGAAAAAGCCTTGAAATCGGCGAGCAGTTGCGGCCAGTTGACCAGCGCCTCACCCTGCACCCAGATGTGGAAGGGCAGCCCGCCTGCCTCGTATTCCTGATGCGTGAGTGTGGGGCTTGCAATGAGCGGCGAGTCGGCCAGTTGGTCAAAATTCTGCGCTGAGAGCACATTTGGCGCGGTTTGCTTCAAGCCGCACGCTACCTGCCAATTCTCGGGCAATGCTAGTGTCAGCTCACACTCTTCCATTTGCTGGCCCTCGGCATACATCAGCGCCTGTACTGGGTTCAGGTAAAGCTGTGATTCATCCAGCCAAGAGCCGCCAGCATCCATCTGGTGAGCATAGAAGTTGTAGCGTACTCGCACCGTGTGACCAGCCGCATTAGGTATTTCCCAACGGTCTTTGGTGAGCTTGCGATAGAGGAGGGGCTGGCCAGTGGTTGCGTCTTCAACTGCCACACGTTGAATCTTTTGTGCGAAGTTTTGGAGCTCATAGCGCCCCGGCCGCCAGGCTGGTAGCTGAAGCTCTAGCGGAGCGGTTGCATTGGCGGGCACGTCCAGCGTGAGCTGAATTTGCAGGTAAAACGTGAGTGGGTTTTCGTAGGAAACGTGGTAGTGAATCATGGCCAAAACAGTCTAATGGGGCACTCAAAGCTAGCAGGTCTGAAACCATTGCGGCTAAAAGTGGCTGAGGCACTTGTCTTTTCCAGCCAAAGCCCGTACCTTTGCCGGCCCAACTCGAAACTCGTCTTTTTAGATTCTTTGATATGAAACGTACCTTCCAACCTTCGAAACGCAAGCGCGTTAACAAGCATGGCTTCCGTCTCCGCATGGAAACCGCCAACGGCCGTAACGTACTGGCCCGTCGTCGTGCCAAAGGCCGCAAGCGCCTCACCGTATCCGACGAAGGCAAGCACAAGCGCTAGTATTTTTAGCCGTTAGCTGAAAGCTGCTAGTAAGGACCTTTATGGGGCCCCATAGCTAGCAGATTGCCGCATTGCTGAGACAGTATTATTTCTGTCGTGGCAATGCGGCTTCGCTATTTTTGGCCATCCTAAAGTGGTTGCGCTGCTACAGCGTCCACCGATAAGTAAGCATCGTGAACGAGCCAACCGCCAAGAGAAAATATACTTTTCCGAAAGAGGAACACCTTTGCCGCAAGAAGCTTATCGAAGAGCTTTTCAGCAAGCAAAGCTCCTCCTTTGGCGTTTATCCCTTGCGCATGGTCTGGATAAAAGCTGCGGCCCCTACCACCGCTCTGCCGCAGGTACTCATCAGCGTGAGTAAGCGCACATTTAAGCGGGCCGTTGACCGCAACCGGCTCAAGCGGCTCATCCGGGAGGCGTATAGGCTCAATAAATATCGGCTCCTTGAGCAACCAAACGGGCACCAAGTCGCTCTGCTAGGTATTATCTTCACGGGAAAGGAAAAAAGTCCACTGGCCTTGGTGGAAAAAAAATTAATTTCCGGTATTCTTCGTTTAACGGGCACGACTGTTGAAGCATCCGCTTCACCACCGGCCCCGTAGATTCGCCAAGCTGCTACCCGTTCTGTATGACTATCCGCAAAAAGCTACTCGCTACCCTAGCCTTGAGCACGCTGGGGTTAGTTTCCTTCCGCGCCGCCTCCGATAACGAGCGGTACTTCGAAATCGCGAAGAACCTGGATATTTTCGCTACGCTCTTTAAGGAAGTCAACACCTATTACGTCGACGAGATAACGCCCGCCAAGCTGGTGAAAACCGGCATCGATGCCATGCTGCGCTCGCTCGACCCCTACACCAACTACATTCCGGAGGACGACATTGAGGACTTCCGCACCATGACCACCGGGCAGTACGGCGGCATTGGGGCCTCAGTGGTGAAGCGCAACGGCAAAACCGTGGTGCAAAGCGCCTACGAAGGCTATCCGGCCCAAAAAGCCGGCTTGCTCCCCGGCGACGAAATCCTCGATATCAATGGCGTGGTAGTCGATAAAAAGTCGAATTCCGACATCAGTAAGCTCCTCAAGGGCCAGGCCAACTCCATGGTGAAGCTGATGGTAACACGCTACGGTCAGGACAAACCCATCCAAATCGACATCACCCGCGATAAAATTCAGGTGGACAATGTGCCCTACACCGGCATGATTTCCGGCGATGTGGGCTACTTCCAACTCGGTGGCTTTACCGTGGATGCGGGCAAGGAGGTGCGTGCTGCCGTTTCCAAGCTCAAGGAGCAGGGCGCGAAGAAAATTGTGTTCGACATCCGCGACAATCCCGGCGGCTTGCTAAACGAGGCGGTGAACATCTCCAACCTGTTCATCGACAAAGGCCTCGACGTGGTGAGCACCAAGGGCAAGGTGACGGAGTGGAACAAGACGTATAAGGCGCTTGACGTGCCGCTTGATACCCAGATTCCAATTGCCATCATTACGAGCAACCGCTCGGCGTCGGCATCGGAAATCGTGTCGGGCGTGCTGCAAGACTACGACCGCGCCGTGCTAGTGGGTGAGCGCACCTTCGGCAAAGGTCTCGTGCAGGCCACCCGGCCCCTCAGCTACAACTCGCAGCTAAAGGTGACGACCGCCAAATACTACATCCCGAGCGGCCGCTGCATCCAGGAAATCGACTATGCCCACCGCGCTGAGGATGGCACGTTGGGCAAATTCCCTGATTCGCTACGCACAGCTTTCAAAACCACGGCCGGCCGCACTGTATACGACGGTGGCGGCGTGGCCCCCGACATTGAAGTGCAGGACCGCGAAATTGCTGATATCACCCGCATCCTGCTCCAGAAAAGCTACCTTTTCGATTACGCCACCCGTTACCGCGCCGAGCACGCTAGCATTCCGGCAGCTCGTGCCTTCAAGCTCTCGGATGCTGACTACCAGAAGTTCGTGGCATTCCTGCAGGGCAAGAACATCAGCTACAGCACCGACGCTGAAAAGGCCCTCACCGACCTTAGTAAGAAGGTGAAAGAGGAAAAGCATTACGACGACGTGAAATTGGAGCTCGAAGCCGTCCGCAAAAAAATCACCGTTAACAAAGCCAACGACCTGCAGCGCTTCAAACCTGAAATCAAGGAGTTGCTGGAGCAGGAAATCGTGTCGCGCTATTACTTCGAAAAGGGGCGCACCGAAGCTGGTTTCGACGACGACCCCAACATCATCGCCGCTGTGGCCGTCCTGAACGACCCAAACCGCTACGCTGCCCTGCTGAAGCCCACGGGCCAGGCTGCCAGCGCCCGCAAGTCGGCTGGGACGAAGTAATTTTGAGTTGCGTTAAATTAGAAAAGCAGGCGCTGAGAGGTGCCTGCTTTTTTGTTGTCTATATCGGAAGAGAAAAAATGTCAATCAAAGAAATTGTCAAGCGGCCGAGCATTCTAGCAGAGGTGGTTAATTCACTTGCGGAATTAGAAACTGTTAATGTGTTAATTGAATTGCGGGCAGACCTTGCGCAACGGTTAGATGATTTAGGAACAGAAGCTTCAAAGAGCAGAGCAGCTTTTATTCGGAGCCAAGACTCTGAAAATTTTAACACCAACCGAGAATCATGGGGGATACCCAACTTCTCAGAAGAGCTAGTTGAAATCGATGATTTTAAGAATGGGTTTCTGTGGAGATTCCGAGCGCATAGTACTTCTTGGGGTGACAATCAGCATGCCGATGAATGGTTTTACACTTCACTAGAAGCCAGAAGTGTCACGCGATACGAGTTCTGGGACTGTGATGCGGGGCCGGAAAAAGCCGACATTGTTTTCACAGGTACTTACAAAGCTATTTTGCAGCAGCTTTTGGCTGACCACATTCATGATGTTTTAGTTAGCCCAGTATTTTCAGCGGAAGAACTGACGCAATACATTGATAACTTCTCCGAGGATGAAGAAGACTATTCATTGGATGATGTGATAGAGGATTATATCAGCCGCAATCCAAACTATAGTGTCCAGTAATCCGCAATGCTCCTCCTCTCCCTCGAAACCTCGTCCCCCGTCTGTTCAGTTGCCCTGCACCGCCTCGAAGACGGCTCCCTTATTGGCCAGTCGGAGTTGCGGCTGGATAAATCTCACTCCACCCACCTCACAGTACTTATTGAACAGCTACTGGCCAACACCGGCCATGCGCTAGCCGACCTCGCCGCCGTGGCCGTGAGCGACGGGCCCGGTTCCTACACCGGCTTGCGCATTGGTGGGGCTGCGGCCAAGGGCTTGTGCTTCGCACTGGATATTCCGCTGGTGGCGGTGAGTACCCTGCAGGCACTCGCAACGCAGGTGGCCGTTGGTACCGCCCGCCCCGAAAGCTGGCTGTATTGTCCCATGCTGGACGCTCGGCGTACGGAAGTGTACGCTGCTCTCTACACCCACACGGGGCAGGAGGTGCTGGCGCCTACGCCGCTGTTACTCGATGCCGACACGCTGGCCGAACAATTGGCCCACCATTCCGTGTTATTCTTCGGTCACGGTGCGGCGAAGTTTCAGGCGTTGCTGGGGGAGCATGCTAACGCTGGTTTCCTGGCGGGGATTGAGCCCTCAGCGATTTCGGTGGGGCAGCTGGCGGTGGCGGCGTATTACCGGCAGGAATTTCAGGACGTGGCGTACTACGAGCCGTTTTATCTGAAAGAAGTGTACACCACCACGCCGAAAGCAAAGTAGCGCGGACTCTGAGAGTCCGCGTCCATCCGCGCCATTTTGTATTCACCAATAAATACGCGGGCTCTCAGAGTTCGCGCTACAGTATGGAACCCCTCTTCGTCAATCGCGTCGCCAATTCGGGCCTTGTCACCCTCAACCTAGAAGAGTTCATCCACTCCGGCGAGCGGGTGGTGTACGACATTAAGGACAACCTCTTCCACGGCCTGATGCTGCGCGAAAAGGACTTCCGTGAGTTCGTGAAAACCCACGACTGGACGCAGTACGACGGCCAGAACGTGGCCATCGTCTGCTCGGCCGACGCCATTGTGCCCACCTGGGCCTACATGCTGCTTGCCACCAAGCTGCAGGGCCACGCCCACCGCTACGTCTTCGGCAACCTCGACGCCCTGGAACAGTCGCTGTTCGAAGAAGCCATTGCCGCCATCGATGCCGAAGAGTACCGCGACGCTAAAGTGGTGGTGAAAGGCTGCGGCGACAAGCCTGTGCCCACTTTCGCCTACGTGGCCATCATGCAAAAGCTACTGCCTTTTACGAGTAGCATTATGTATGGTGAGCCGTGTAGCACCGTGCCGCTCTATAAGCGGCCAAAAGCCCTGTAATAGCCTGCCAGGGGCATTTCGAACGCCATTCCCGGCCTTACGAACACCTTTCCCGAGCTCGGGAAGATTGTTCGTAAGGCCGGGAATGGTGTTTGTAGGGGCGGGAAGACTGTTCGTAAGGTCGGGGAAAGTGTTCGAAGTGGCGGGAAGACTGTTCGCGAGGTCGGGCAGCGTGTTCGAAGGGATGGGGAAACGGTTCGAAACGGCGGGTTGAGTGTTCGAAACGGTACACGTACTGTTTGAACGGCAAGGCGGGCTGTACTTTTGGGCTTTCGCCAACTTTGCTGTATGCCCACTTCCGCCCCGGTCAGTCCCTACAAAATCACTTTTCTCACCGGTGCGGCCATCGTTATTGCCAATATGGTGGGCACCGGCGTCTTCACCAGCCTCGGCTTCCAGGTGATGGGTATCGAGAGCGGCTTTGCGCTGCTAATGCTGTGGTTGGTGGGCGGGTTAATTGCCCTCTGCGGCGCCGTGAGCTATGCCGAACTGGCGGCTGCCATGCCCCGTTCGGGCGGTGAATACCATTATCTGAGCCAGATTTATCACCCCGCGCTGGGGTTTCTGTCGGGCTGGGTGTCGGCCACGGTGGGCTTCGCTGCACCTACCGCGCTGGCCGCGCTGGCCTTAGGGCAATACGCGAAAAGTGTGTGGCCGGGTCTAGAGCCGCAGTGGCTATCGGTGGCCGTGGTGCTGGCCCTCACGCTGGTGCACGGCAGCAGTACCCGCGTCGGTAGCCGCCTCCAAATCATTATTACTGCGCTTAAAGTGGGCGTGCTGGTGGTTTTCATTGGCGCGGGCATGGTGGTAGGGGAGGGGCAGCCCATCAGCTTTTTGCCCAATGCTACTGGCTGGCGTGCGCTGCTCAGCCCTGCTTTTGCCGTAAGCCTCGTGTTTGTGAGTTACGCCTACTCCGGCTGGAACGCCGCCGTGTATGTCACCGGCGAAATCGAAAATCCCAAGCGTAATCTCTCGCGCATCCTGCTGGCTGGCACCGCCATCGTACTCCTATTATATGTAGGCCTGAACTATGTCTTCCTCCGCTCTACCTCCATAGCGGGGCTAAAAGGGCAGGTCGAAGTTGGTTTCGTGGCTGCTACCTCGCTTTTCGGCCCCCTCGGCGGCCGGCTGATGGGCGGTGTCATCGCGGCCTTACTGGTTTCCACTATCAGCTCGATGGTTTTCGCGGGCCCCCGCATCGTCCAGACGATGGGGGAGGACATTCCCGCCCTGCGTTTCCTGGCACCCAAAAGCCGGGCCGGCATCCCCGTACGGGCCTTGGCGCTGCAAACGGCCATCACGTTGGCCTTTATCCTTAAGCCTAGTTTCCAAGGCGTACTCGTCTACGCCGGCTTTGTGCTGAACCTGTTCACCTTTCTCACGGTGCTGGGTTTGTTCGTGCTACGCGCCCGCCAGCCCGATTTGCTGCGCCCTTACAAGGCTTGGGGCTACCCGGTGACGCCCATCGTTTTTCTGGCGCTCAGCGGCTGGACCCTATTCTTTATTCTACGCGACAAGCCGTGGGAGTCGCTCTACGGCTTGGGTACCTTGGCCGTCGGCGCGCTGGTTTACTTCCTCACCACGCGCCTGCCGGCTGCCGCTGCTGCCAACAAAGGCTAGCAGAAACGCGTCAGGCTTGCCTAGCCACCGAGTATGTGCACCGAGGATTTTTGGGAAGGGGCAGGTGCCAGGCCCTGCTCAAACGAACCTCCTGTAACTTGCAGCCTCATTGGGCACGTCTGCAGCCCGCCGTTTCTCATTACATCGTTAATCTAATGCTCCTCCGCACCGCCGCGCTTCGGCTTTTGCCCGCCGCCTTGCTCTTGCTTTCCGCTTGTACCGAGTCGAACAAGAAAACCGAAACCGCCACTTCCGGCAAGGAAGAGACCATGGCCGGTACGGCCAATGCCATCGACTCCACCAAGTCACCCGCTGCCACATCGGGTAAAACAGCTACTCCCAAACCCACCGCCGCCCCCGATACCGCTTACTCCCAGGACGTCGCCATGTTCCTCGGTGGCCTGCAACCCAGCCAGCACAGCGACCTCACTAGCCTGGCTGCTACGCCCGCATGGCAGGCCTTTGCCAAAGACCAGGACAAAAGCTGGGAAAAATACCGCGCCACCCACACCACGCGCATGACCCAGTGGGCCAACGCCGAGCTCGATTCCGTGCACGCCAGCAGCCCCACCATCTTCTACCCCTTCAGCGGCCCCGATTTCCTGAACGTCGTCACGATGTTCCCCACCAGCCAAACCTACGTGCTGATGGGCCTCGAACCCGTCGGCAGCATCCCGGCCCGCGCCTCCCTCGAAAAGCCCAAGCTGCTACCTGCCGTCAAAACCTCGCTCTGGTCGGTACTCAACTTTAGCTTCTTCCGCACCAACGACATGGCCGTGGACCTGAAATCTGTGGAACTCGATGGTGCTTTGCCGCTCATGATGCTCTTCGCCGCCCGCACCGGCAACCAAATCACCGCCATCCGCCACGTCCAGCTTGACGCCACCGGCCAGCTCCAACCCGCCGACTCCTCCCAAACCCCCGACCCGAAAGCCATCCCCGGCGTCGAAATGAAGCTGCGCGGTGCCGACGGCCTTCCTAAAACCGTTTACTACTTCTCTGCCGACCTCAGCGACTGGAAACTCACTGCCAAAAGTGCCCCGCTGGAATTTGTGCGTCACCTCGGCCCCCTCACCACTTATGTGAAGTCGGCCACCTACCTCATGCACAAGTCGTATTTCAACAAAGTCCGTCGCACCGTCCTGCGCCGCAGCCGCTACATCCTGCAGGATGATTCCGGCATCGCCATGAAATACTTCCAAAAAGGCGCCTGGCAGTTCAACTACTACGGCACCTACCGTCGCCCCATCAACCTTTTCGCCAAGCAATACCAGCCCGAACTCACCGCCGCCTACCGCGACACCGTGAACAAGCCCAAGCCGCTCCCCTTCGGTACCGGCTACAACTGGCGTCAAACCGATTCCAATCTCCTCCTCGCCAAGCGCTTAGTCCCCTTGGCCGACTAATCGCTGTATAAAACCAGCCCCGCAGGGCCGTGGTGGCAACATCACGGCCCTTTTTATTTTGATTCTCCTATGAAAATGCCCTGCCAATCCCGTACCACACTATACTATATAGTAGGAGTAACCTTATTATTAGCAATAACAAACCTAACCGCAAGCAGTCGTCTGGCACCCCATGTCCATGGGAGAGGAGGCCGGGAGGTAAGGTTAACGCTAGGAGATTCCCCACTACTAGATTCCCTTCTAAATGCCAACCCCTTGTTAAAGCGAGTTGCCAATAATCCCCAATACGAACTCCAAATCATCTACACTCAAATTGACCGCGACGCCCAAAACCATCCCACCTTCACCCCACACACCTACCAACTCAATCCCAAGCAATACTTCAATCCCGCTAGTCTGGTCAAACTTCCCATTGTTGCCCTTTCCCTCGAAAAGCTCAACGACCTCAATAAGCCGGGAGTGAACCGCCGCACCATCATGGCCACCGGCACCGCCTACCGCTGCCAAACTCCCGTCCCCTTTGCCGCCCCCGCCGATTCCGACCGTACCGCCACCGTCGGCAACTATATCAAGCGCATGCTCTTGGTAAGCGACAACGTTGCCTACAACCGCCTCTACGAATTCCTAGGCCAGCAAGGCCTAAACCAACGCCTCCAGGAACTCGGCTACCCCAACGCCCGCATCACCCGCCGCTTCGCACCCTGCGACACCGCCGCCAACCGCCACACCAATCCCATCAGCTTCCACACCCCCCAGGGCGACACCCTATATAAGCAGCCCACCCAGTACAACCCCATCACCTACCGCAGCCCCCTCGGCCGCGTCCTCAAAGGCCGCGCCCACCAGGCCGGCCGCCGCGTCATCCCCGAACCCTACGATTTCACCACCGCCAACCACCTCCCGCTCCCCGACATCACCGCCCTCCTCCAAAGCATCCTCTTCCCCGAATCCGTCCCCGCCGCCCAGCGCCTCCGCCTCACGCCCTCCGATTACGCTTTCCTCCGCCGCTACCTCCATGCCACGCCCCACGAGTCCGGCTTCCACACCTACGCTCCCGCCCGCTACTTCGACGCCTACAAAAAGTACCTCTATTACGGCCGCAACCCCGAAATTTCGCAGCAGTCTACCCTCCGCATCTATAACATCGTCGGCATGTCGCACGGCTATTTGGCCGATGTCGCCTACTTCGCCGACTCCCACCACCAGTCCGAATTCATGCTCAGCGCCGTCCTCTACGTCAATCAGGACGGCATTATCAACGACGGTGCCTACGAATACGACAGCATCGGCCAGCCTTTTCTCGCCCAATTAGGCCGCCAAATCCAGCAATACGAGTCCCAGCGCTCTCGCTGGCGTCGTCCCACCCTCACCGAGTTCTTCGCCCCCGAGCCCATTCGCTAAAAGGTGGTAAACTTTTTTGGTCGGCTAAGTCCCTGATTCCAAACGGCCCGCCGCCGCAAAATACCCTGCGCTACGGTCCCTGCGCACAAAAGTTGTGGGCGGGCCCTTGCCGGCCCAGAAATTCCAGCTACTTTTGCACTCCCAATCACCAACAGGGTATCGGGAGTTGCCGCGGATAACACCTCGCCAGAAAAGTTGAACGGTTCGGAACTTCACGCTTGCCATCCTTGTATTGCCCGCCGTGCTGCTTCAGCAAAATCCTCGAAAATTAAATTTCGGCCGGTCTTGCGAAAGTCGAAAAAAGCGCCTTACCTTTGCACCCCGCTTCGATAGGAGGCGGAAACGGATTGAAAAGCGAAATACGAGAAAATAAAATTTTTTCACCTTTCGCTTGCCAGTTCAACACTTTTTCTTACCTTTGCACTCCCAATCGTCAGAAAGGGAAAAGGAAGCGAGAAAAACAGGCCGCTAACGGCCACACTATCACCTCAACTGGAAGTGATACACGTTCTTTGAATGTTTGGAAAAGACAAATAGTAAGGGCTTTCAATAGCAATATTGAGAGTGGAAATTACAAGCGTAACACGAATACATAGAACTCGTCAATACGAGTCGGATTCGCACTCGACATCAGCCCAGGTTCGCCTGGGTGTAGAAATATTTTACAATGGAGAGTTTGATCTTGGCTCAGGATGAA
>NZ_JAGETZ010000015.1 GCF_017571495.1 Hymenobacter negativus
TTGCGCAGCAGGCTCTTCATGGCCACTTTGGGCTGCAGGCTGGCCTGGGCCAGGATGATGCTGTAGCTCACGTCGCGGGTCCAGACGCCGGCCCATTCCTTGCCGGTGCGCAGGGTGCTGTCCGGTTCTACGGCGCGGCGGGCTTCTTCCAGGGCCAGGTTGTAGAGCGCATCGGTCAGCGGGTAGTCCGAAGAGTACTGGGGAAAGTCAGCAGTGTTAATGGTTTTATTCCACTGCTGCGCAGTGGTTTGCGCGGCGGCGGGCTGGTTGAGGGTCAGCGTTACTTCAAAGATGCCGTCGCCGTCGGCATCCTTCATTTCCAGTTCCGGCTTGTTTATCAGGTTATCAAAATCCAAGCTCAGCGGGGCCGCGGAGCCGGCAATGAATACCTGCTTAAAGTCTTGTTGATAAAGCTTCTCGCCTTTAAACGTGGTGTAGAAGCCATCCTTTTTAAAAGCGGCCAATACGGGGCGCAGGTCCAGCCGGATTTTAAGCCGTGTATTCGGGGCCAGATAGGTTTTGGCCGGTGTGGGGCGCGGGTCCACGTAGCGCTGACCAAAGGGAATGAGGGGCGTTTCCAAAGTGGCCCCGGCTGTCGTAGGCAAGGCCAGAAACACGTTGTCCTGGCCCGGGGGCAGCTCATTGTCTTTGCCGTTGATACTGAACTTGAACGTGATGCGCGGGTCCTGAAAGGCGTTGGCCAGGCTCTGGTAGTTGGACGCCAGTTGGGTGCGCGACAACGCCCGCGCCGTGTAGCGGCCCTGCACCACGCTGTCAGCATACAGGGCGTACTCGCCGGATTGCCAGATTGGTACCGCCGCCGTGGGCCGGGACTGTTGACAGGCCGGCGTCAGTGTGCAAACCAAAAAAGCAGGAGCTAACCGGCCAAAATATTTCATAAACATTGGGCGAGAAATGGTTTGGGGTTTCTCGGCGGAGAAACCCCAAACGTGGCAGTGGAAAAATGGAAAGGGAATTAGTTGAGTTTGACCAACCGGCGCGTGAGCGTGCCCGCCGCTGTGCTGAGGCGGTAGAGGTACAGGCCGGGCGCGAGCGTAGCGCCAGGCACCACTACCTCGTGCTGGCCGGCAGGTAATTCGTGCGCATCGAGCAGCGTGGTGGCGCGCTGGCCCCGCACGTCGTACACCACGAGGCTAACCGGACCTTTACCGGGCTGCGCAAAGCGAATAGTTGTGGCCTGGTCGAAGGGGTTAGGCACGTTCTGGGACAGCTCTAGGCCCAATATTGAGGACGTGGCCGAGGTGGCCAAAGCAGCCCGGGCGCTCGTGGGCGGCGTGTCGGTCCAGGTGCTGGTGGCATAGGTGTAATAGCCCGTATGGTCACGGTAGAGGTCCACCGTTTTGGTGGCGTTGTCGCCGTTGTTGCTGA
Organism: Hymenobacter negativus; assembly: GCF_017571495.1. Classification (GTDB taxonomy): domain Bacteria; phylum Bacteroidota; class Bacteroidia; order Cytophagales; family Hymenobacteraceae; genus Hymenobacter; species Hymenobacter negativus. The sequence goes on from NZ_JAGETZ010000015.1 coordinate 1,390, forward strand.
ACACCAGGTTGGCGCTGCTGATGGTGCTCGGGAAAGTGTAGCTGTACCAGTCGGTGCCCACGCTCGGGGCGGCGCTCATGGCAATGCCCGGCCAGGTGGTGCTGGTGCCCGTCGGGGCCGTGTTCCAGTAGTGCACGTAGGGGCTGGTCCACGAGCTGGGCTTTTTGAAGTACACGGTGAAGGCCGCGCTGGCCGCCGGGGGCGTATCCGACCAAGTGGCGGTGCTGTAGGTGTAGTAGCCGAGGTGGTCGCGGTAGAGGTCGGCGGTTTTGGTCGCGTTGTCGCCGTTGTTACTGAAAACGATGTTGGCGCTGCTGATGCCGGTGGGGAAGGTGTAGCTGTACCAGTTAGCGCCTGCTTCGGGGGCGGCCGTCATGCTCAGGCCGGGCCAGGTGGTGCTGGTGCCGGTGGGGGCGGTGTTCCAGTAGTGAATTTTGGGGGTAGTCCAGGCGGCGGGTTTCTGAAAATACACTTTCAGCGGGCCGCTGGTGGGCGGGGTAGTGGAACCGGTTTCGGCCACCAGCATGCTCCAGTACTTGATGCTGGGCAGGATGACGGTCACCACACCACCCGTCTGGCTGAAGTTCAGCTGCTGGGGCAGGCCGTTGTTGAAGTCGGGCGAAGCCGTCCAGATGCGGGTGACGGGCGTGCTGTAAGGGAAGTTCAGGCTGACGTTGGTGAGTGTGGTGGGCACGGGCTGCACCTGGCTGTCGTCGCGCCAGTTCAGGGTAGCGGCCTGGGTATAGTTCAGCAGCTGGAAAATCTGCTTGCCGTTCAGGGCCGCGCCCACGGTGGCAATTTTGCCCTGCACCGGCGGCCAGTGCAGCACGTTGCTGCCGCCCGAGAGCGTGACGTTGTTGAACACGCGCCCGTCGCGCAGCAGGTTCTCGTAGGCCACGGCGAAGTCATAGTAGCGCGTCACGTCCTGCTGTAGCTGAGCCGACATCTGCAGGTTGCTATTGGGGAAGTACTCGTTGCCCAGCATGTGCTCGCCCAGCTCGATGTGCGCCCCGCCGAAGGCGAAAATGGTGGCATCGGCCATCAGCACGCTGGCATCGTTGAAGAAACCGGCGTTGTCGGACTTACCCTTGTTCACGTAGGCCGCCAGCACGGTGCGCTTGCCGGGGGCGGCGGCTTCGTTGTTCTGCACGGCCCAGCCCAGGTTGGCATAGCCCTCGTTGCCGTCCCACATCTCGGTATAGGTCATGTCGACCGGCGAGGCCCCGATAACCGACTGGCCGTACTGGTTCACGGCGTTCATCACCAGGCGCTTGCTGCTGCGGGCACTTTTAGCCGCCGCGAGGAAAGGCCCGAACGTCTGGTCAACGGTCACGGACTGCCCGGTGCGCTCGTACATCGTGCCCCAGTTGCCGAGCTGGTCCACGTGCCAGCCGTCGAAGTTCAGGCCGGTGGCATCGTACACTTTGCCGACTTCGCCCAGGAAGTAGGAGCGCCAGCCAGCGTTGCCGGGGTTCATGATGCTCAGGCCCGGCGCCTCCCAGGTCGGGGGAAAGCTAAGCGACCAGCGCGTGGTGGCGGTGCTGTTCCGATACAGCGCCCAGTTGTCGGTGTCCACACCGTCGATGGAGGCATTGGGGTAAGCGCCGTAAATCAGCTCGTAAAACATGGCGTTCATGTTCTTGTCGTGGCCGCGGTCGATGTAGCCCTTGAGGGTAGCCAGCGTCGTCGGGCGGTTGGCCAGGTCGTTCCAGGTGGCGGCAGGACTCGCGGCGGTGCCCGCCAGCGGGCGGTGGTGCTTGTCCATCCAGTCGTAATATTGCAGACCGTTCAAGTGGTAGCGGGTCAGCTGCTTGATGGTAGCGTCCATCTGCGCGGCGGTCTTGGAGCCGTACTCCGATAGGAAGCCGTAGCGCGGAAACCGGGCCCAGTCCGACGACACGTCCACGCCGATGGCGGAGGTGCTCAGCACCGTAGCGCCGTCCTTCAGCGTCAGCCCCACGAGGTAGCCCTGGTAGTCCCGGACGGGCGGCGTCCAGGCCCACGTCACGCTGCCGCTGCCGGGCGTGAGGGTTTGCGTGCTCATCAGCGAGTCGGCGTGGTAGTACTGCACCACCAAGCTGAGGCCCGAGCGCCACGAGCCAACGGTAGCCGATAAACTCACCGCCTGCCCGGGGTTGTAGCGGGCCTTGTCGGTGTTGACTTCGCTGATGCTTTGGGCGAAGGCGGCCGGCGCCAGCAGCAGGAAAGCCAGCAGGCGCAGTGCCCCGGTGGCGGTTGAAAAATGCCGGCGTAAGCCAGTCGTTAAAGAGCGGGTGCCCCAGGGGGTGGCGAGACGTAAAAGCTTGTTCATGATGTGGGAATTGGGTTAGTAAGGGTGAAATCAGGGAATGGGAGCGGCCAGACAGCGGAACCTCACCCCCGCCCCCTCTCCCGCGGAGAGGGGAGCCACGGCGGCGCGGACGTACGCTTGGGTTTAATAATCGTCAGACTCCCTCTCTGCGGGAGAGGGGCCGGAGGTGGGGTGAACCGGAGTGTAAGCACCCCAAGAAGGCTTCAGCTGGGCGCTGGCCTACTCCAGAACCAGTATATCCCAGTAGTGCAGCTCCGGCAAGGTCAGCGACAGCTGGCCCTGCTGCTGGGTGAACTTCAGCTCCTGCGGCGCGCCGTGCCCGAAGTCGGGCGAGGCCAGCCACGCGCGCGTAACTTTCTGGGGCGCGGCCAGCTGCACGGCCACGTTGCGGCGCACGGCGGGCACGGGCTGCTGGGCTTTGTTGTCGCGCCATTCCAGCGTTTTGGCATCGGCGAAATTGAGTAGGTGTACTACCCGGCGGCCAGCGGCCCGGGTGCCCACTGCGGCTACCTTGCCCTGCTGCGGCGGCCAGGCGGCCAGCGTGGCATCGCCGCTTACCTGCACGGGCTCAAACTTCCGGTCGGGGCCGCGCAGCAGGTTTTCGTAGGCCACAGCGAAGTCGTAATACGCCTGCATCTGCTGCTGCAGGCGGGGCGACATCTGCAGCTTGCCGTTGGGGAAGTACTCGGTGTCGAGCAGGTGCTCGCCGAGCTCAATGTGCGCGCCGCCGAAGGCAAAAATGACGGCGTCGGCCATGAGCACGCTGGCCTCGTTGAACTGGCCCGGCTGGTTCGACTTCTCGCGGTTCACGTAGGCCGCCAGCACCGTGCGCTTGCTGGGGGCCAACGATTCGTTGTACTGCACGGCCTGGCCCAGGCTGCTATACTGTTCGTTGTCGGTCCACAGCTCGGCGTAAAGAAACTCCACTGGGGCCGTGGCAATCTGCTCCTGGCCCCATTGGTTCACGGCGTTCATCACCAGCGGGCGGCTGGGCTGGGCCTGCTTGGCTTCTTTGAGAAACACGCCGAAGGACTTGCTCGGGTCGGTGCGCTGGCCGTTGTAGGTGTAGAGCTTGCCGGGGTCACCCACCTGGTCGACGTGCCAGCCGTCGAAATTCAGGTTTTTGGCCGCATACACGTCGCTCACGCCCTGAAACAGGTAGCTGCGCCAGCCCGGGTTGCCGGGGTCTTCCATGTCGAGGCCCGACGCCTCCCAGCCCGCCGGAAAGCCGTCGAAGGCGTAGCGCTTCTGGTGCAGGCTGTCGCGGTAGAGGCCCCACTCCGGCTTCACGCCGGGGGTGTTGGGGTAGGCGCCGTAGAGCAGGTTGTAGAACATGGCCTTCATGCCGTACTGGTGGGCGCGGCTGATGTAGCCCTGCACGGTGGCAAAGTAGCTGGGCCGGTTGGCCAGGTCGCGCCACTCGGCGGCGGGCTGGGCGGGAGTGCCGGCCAACGAGCGGTGGTGGGTGTCGCCCCAATCATAGAACTGCAAGCCGTTGAGGTGGTAGCGGTTGAGTTGCTGCATCACGCCGTCCATATCCGCCGCCGAGAGCTTACCGAACTTCGACAAAAAGCCGTAGCGCGGAAACTGCTTCCAGTCCGAAGACACGTCCACGGCGGTGGTCGCCTGGTCCAGCACCTGCTGGCCGGCGCGGGCTTCCACCTTCACCAGGTAGCCCTGGTAGTCAGTTTTGGGCGGCTGCCAAGTCCATTGGGCCGCGGTTCCTTTCACCGGCACGGTCTGCTGGCTGAGGCGCGTGCCGAGGTGGTAGTAGCTCACCACGAGTTGGGTGCTCGCGGGCCCCGTCCGCAGATTTGCCGTGAAGTGCACCGGCGTACCGGGCGCATACGCGGCCTTATCGGTATCGAGGCGGGCGAGGTCGCCCGGGGCGGCTTGAGCGTTGGCAAAGGCCAAGGAGAGCCCGGCCACCACCGCCAGGCGGTGAGGAAATGTAGTTAAGTCCATGAGGAAGAGGGAAAAGGAGGCTAAGCCAGCCGGCGCACTGCCGGTTTCACCTTGTCCCACCACGGATAAGTCCGCAGTGGCCGGGCTGGCCGCCTAATTCGTTAGTAGCCGGGGTTTTGGTCGATGGCCGAGTTGTTGTCGCGCTCGTTTTGCGGGATGGGCAGCAGCAGGAACTTGGCGCTGATATTGCCGCGGCCCACGCCGTATGGGTCGTTGGGCGTACCAAGCGTGGGCAGGAACGACAGCGCCCGCACTTGCCCGCTGTTATCTTTCGAGCGAATCAGGTCAAACCACCGCTCGCCGTTTTCAAAGGCCAGCTCCAAGCGTCGCTCCTTCATGATGGCGTCGCGCAAGGTGGCCTGGTTGGTAGTACTAAGGGCCGGCAGGCCGGCGCGGGTCCGTACTAGGTTGAGCGGGTCGAGGGCGTCGGCGCTCTGGCCCTGCTCGTTGCGGGCTTCGGCCAACATCAGCAGTACGTCGGCGTAGCGCAGCACCACGGTGTTGAGCGGGTCGTTGGCAAAGGCGGTTTGCGCGCCGCTGCTGATGGGCACCACAAATTTGCGGGTGTTGAAGCCCGTGATGGAGCTATTGGCGGAGTAGGTGAAGCTGCCCAACTGGTCGCCGTTAGCAAATACGGTCACCGGCTTGCGCAGGTCGCCGGTCTCAAACTGGCTCACGAACTCGGCCGTGGGCTGGTTCCAGCCGAAGCCACCGCCCGGCGTGATGTTGGCGCTGCGCGGCCCCATGAACTCGCTACGCGAGTTGCATACCGCGTCGCCACTAAAACCGTTGCTGTTGGGGTCGAAGGCGTACTGCACTTCAAACAGCGACTCCGGTCCATTTTCCGTGGCCGGGTTGAAGTTGGTGGCGAAGGACGAATTCAGGGAGTACGTGCCCGAGCCCACCACTTCCTGAGCTTTGGTGGCGGCGTCCGCCCATTTGTTTTGCGTGAGGTACACCTTGGCCAGCATTCCTTTCGCCGCGCCCTTGGTGGCGTGGCCCACAATGGCGGCTTGGGCTGGGAGTACCTGCTCGGCCAGCGCCAGGTCCTGCTCAATCTGCCGGTACACATCGGCCACCGAAGCGCGACCCACGTTCAGGCTTTCACGGGTAGTTTGCTGAGTCAGAATGAGGGGCACCTTGCCGAACAAGCGCACGAGGTCAAAGTAGCAGAGCGCCCGCAGGAAGCGTGCCTCGCCCAGGATGACGTCGCGCCGGGCCGCGTCCATGCTGATAGCAGGCACGCGGTCCAGCACCACGTTCACGGCCAGGATGGTCTGGTAGTGGGTGCTCCAGATGTCGGCCACGCCGGGGTTGGCCGTGGTGGTGGCGAAGTTGGCCATCTGCTGAGTTTCCTGCCCGTCTCCGGCCCCGCCGGCCCCGACGATGCTGTTGCCGGCCACGATGTCCAATGTCCAGAGCCGCATGCGGAAGCAGCCCGACTTTTGCAGGCCGTGGTAGGCCCCGTTGAGGGCGCGCTGGGCGTCGGCCTCGTCCTTGTAGAAGTTCTCCGCCGCCAAGTCATTCTTGGGCTGCTTTTCCAAAAACTCCTTTTCGCAGCCGGTGCTCAATAGCAGCAGGCCCAGGCTCAGAAGGGGAAATATCTTTTTCATGTGGGTAAGCGTGTACAGGGTGGGAATTGGACCAGGTTAGAAGCCCACGTTGAGGCCCAGCGTGAGGGTGCGTGCCACAGGGTAGGCCCCGTTGTCGACGCCGGTTTGCAGGCTGCTCTGCCCGAAAGAGCCCACTTCGGGGTCATACCCCCGGTACTTGGTGAAGGTGGCCAGGTTCTGGGCCGTGGCGTAGAGGCGCAGGCTCTGAGCGTGCACTGCGCTCGTGCCCAGCCATTTGGCGGGCATGGTATAGCCCAGCGTTAGGTTCTTGATGCGCAGGAAAGAGCCGTCTTCCACGTAGCGGTCCGACACGCGGGCGTTGGTGTTGGGGTCGCCGTACACGGCGCGGGGCATCTCGCCGTCGCCAGGGTCGGTGGCCGACTTCCAGCGGTTGAGCGTTTCGGTGGTCTGGTTGGCCGCGCCCGACATGGCTTCGGTGAAAATGCGGTTGGCGTTGAAGAGCTTATTGCCATAAACCGCGTACAGAAACACGCTCAGGTCGAAGCCTTTGTAGGCAAACGTGTTGGTGAGGCCGGCCGTAAACTTTGGAATGGGACTGCCGATGTAGGCCCGGTCCTGGTCGTTGATGATGCCGTCGTTATTCAGGTCCTTATAGCGAATGTCGCCGGGAGCTGTGCCCGGCTGCTGGGTGGCGTGGGTGCGCACCTGGTCGGCGGTCTGGAAAATGCCGTCGGTCACGTAGCCGTAGAAAGCTCCGATAGGCTGGCCCACTGCCGTGCGCGTCACCGACTGCGTGAGAATGCTGCCCGAGAGAATAGGCTGGTCGTTAATGAGCTCCAGCACCTTGTTGCGCGTGAAGCTGATGTTGAAGTTGGTATTCCAGCTGAAGTCGCCCACTAGGTTGCGGGTGGTCAGGGCCAGCTCCAGGCCCTGGTTGCGCACCTGCCCGGCATTGACGGCCGCCGCGCCCAGGTAGCCGCTCGACGGCGTAACGGGTGGCGTGAGCAGCATCTTCGTGGTCAGGCGGTTGTACACATCCGCCGTGAATACCACCCGGTTATCCAGAATGCCCAGGTCGAGGCCGAAGTCCAGCTGCTTGTTCGGCTCCCACTGCACGGCCGGGTTAGGCAGCGAGGTGGGTACTACGCCCGGCACGATGCTGCTGCCCTGTACGTAGCGCTGGGCCCCGTTCAGTAGCGTGGCATACTCATACAGGCCGATGTTCTGGTTGCCGGTAATGCCGTAGCTGGCCCGCAGCTTCAGGTCGCTCAGCCGGCTCACGTCCTTCAAAAACGGCTCCTGGCTTACGCGCCAGGCCACCGAGCCCGACGGAAACACGCCGTACTTGTTCTGCGTCCCGAAGCGTGAGGAGCCATCCACCCGCACCGTGCCCGTAAACAGGTACTTATCGGCGAAGCTGTAGTTGACGCGGCCCATGTACGAAAGCAGCGACCAGCCAAACTCGCCCGACGAAGCCGAGTACGTGCCGCTGCCCGCGCTCAACGCCTGGAGTGTGTTGTAGGGATAGGTGTTGTCGCCCGCGTTCAGATAGCGGCTCTGCGAGTTCTGGGCCGACTGGCCCAGCAGCACCGTCAAGGCATGCTTCTCGTTGAGCGTTTTGGTGTAGGTGAAGGTGTTTTCCGTCAGCCACACGAGTTCCCGCGACTGCCCCTGGCTGAGCGCAGCCGTGGGATGCACGGTGCTGCCCCAGGTATAGGCCGGCTCAAAAAACGAGTTCTCGCGGAACGAGGCGTCCAGGCCCAGGTTGGTGCGGAAGCGCAGGCCCTTTACGAACTCAACTTCCGCGTATACGTTGCCTAGCAATCGATTGCGGTAAATGTTATTGTCAAACGTCAAAGCTCGGCCCACAGGGTTTGGCCGGTCGCCCACAAACTGAATCCGGCCTTCCGGCCCGGCAAAGGTGCCGTTGCGGTACACCGGCAGCGTGGGCAGCTGGGTTTGGGCCAGGAACACCAAGCCGCTCTGCGTGTCCTCGTCGGTGGTCACGATGCCCGCCTCCGTGCGGCTCAGCCCCAGGCTGCTGCCAACCTTGATGCGGCTGTTCACTTGGTGGTCGAGGTTCATGCGCAGCGAGTAGCGTTTGAAATCAGACCCGATGATGGTGCCTTCCTGCTTGAAAAAGCCGCCTGACAGCGCAAACTGCGTCTTTTCGCTGCCGCCGTTGAAGTTCACGTTGTAGTTCTGGATGCGGGCGGTGCGGAAAATCTCCTTCTGCCAGTCGGTGCCCTGGCCCAGGGCGGCGGGATTGCTGTAGTCGGGCGTGGTGGCGGCCGTGCCCGCCGAGGCCAGGCTGTTCACCTGTTGGCCGCCGTTGGCGAGCAGCTCATTGTTGAGCTCAGCAAACTGCGTGGCATTTAGCAGGTCGACTTTGTGGGCCACTTGCTGCACGCCCTGGTAGGTGTCGAGGCCGATGTTGGTGCGCCCGGCCTTGCCGCGCTTGGTGGTAATGATAACCACGCCGTTGGCCCCGCGCGAGCCGTAGATGGCCGTGGCCGACGCGTCCTTCAGGATGTCCATCGACGCAATGTCGTTCGGGTTTATCGTGTTGAGCAGGTTGCCGTTCTGCCCGTCCGAGTCGCTGTAGAAGGGCACGCCGTCCACCACGTACAGCGGCTCGGCATTGCCCACCGTGCCCACGCCCCGTACCCGGATGGAGACGCCCCCGCCCGGCGCGCCGCTGTTCTGCGATACTTGCACCCCGGCGGCCTTGCCTTGTAGCGCTTGGTCGAGGCCGGCCACGGGCTGGGTTTTAATCTCCTGCTCCGTCACGGAGGCAATGGCGCCGGTCACATCTTCGCGGCGCTGGGTGCCGTAGCCCACCACCACCACTTCGTTCAGCTTCTGCTCGTCCACGGCCAGCGTCACGTTGATGGGGCCACCGCCCACTCCTACCTCCTGGGTTTTGTAGCCCACATAGCTAAACACCAGGGTACTGCCCTCAGGCGCACTCATCATGAAACTGCCATCGGTATTGGTCGACGACCCAATTGCGGTGCCTTTCACCAGCACCGTGACCCCCGGCAGGCCCTGTCCGTCGGTGCCCACCACGCGCCCGCTCACCGGTACGTCGGCCGCCGCTAGGGTAGGGGTCGAGCCCCGCGCTGGGGCAGGCGCCGGGGCCATGGGCGGCAAGGGAGAGATGATGTAGGTATTGCCTTCCAGCTTTTCTACCTGCAGCCGGAGTTGGCCCAGTCCATAGCGTAGCTCTTCCTGCCAGGAGCTAAACGCGGGATGGTCTTTGGGCAAGAACTTGCCTTCTACCAATTGGTCGCTATAAAAGAAGGTGACCCCGTAAGTAGATTTCAGTTCTTCCAGAGCGCTTTTGAGCGACTGCGCTACGGCACTGGGGGGCGTTTCGGCAGCGGTATGGGTTTGCTGGGGCGAAAGCGCAGCCAGCGCTGTTTGAGCCGCCGCCGGGCCTGCGTACGTGCTAAGCACCAGCAGGGAACTCGCGAGAAGTGTAGAGTTGGCCATACAAATGTTGGGTGGGATTTTGGGAGCTGAAAAAGCAGTGCAGAAAAAGGGGCGAAATCTCAACGAAGGGTCCGGAAGCGGACTTGCTGGCCGCTCCGCTCGCTGCGCACGCCCAGGGATTTGGCTAGGGCCGAGAGCAGCACGTCGGCGTTGGCGTTGGGCAGTGAGCCGGTAATGGTTTGGCGCAGCATGGCCGGGTCGTCGACCGTCACTCGGAGCCCGTAAGTGTCGCGCAGCAGCTGAATAATCTCGGTCAGGGGCGTGTGGTCAAACTGCACGCTGCCCTTCACCCACGCCGAGTAATAGGCCGGCTTCACCACGCGCGTCACCAGGTTGTGCTCGGCGGGAGCATACTCCACCAGGTCGCCGGGTTTCATCAGCTGCTCGTCGTGCCCGAGGAGGCGGGGGTGTTCTACCAGTACCTTGCCCGCATTGAGGGTCACCTTGTTCAGCACCCCGGGCCGGTTGATGACGTTGAACTTGGTACCGAGCACCGAGACGTTCAACTCGCCGACGTGCACCACAAACTTGGCGTTGCCGGTAGCCTGCGCAAAGGCCACGTTGGCGGCCGACGCCAGGTGGCTGACCTGAAAGTAAGCTTCGCCTTCCAGCCACACTTCACGAGGAGCATCCGAGTCCCAAGCGGTAGCGGTTGTCAGGCGTGAGCCCCCGTTGAGCACCACCACCGAGCCATCGGGTAGCTGCACGGTGCGCGGCTGGCCCGCCGTGGCGGTGTATTCTGTTTGCGGCTGTAGCAGCGTCCGTTTGGTCCACAGCCCGTAGCCGGTGCCCAGCGCCAGCAAGAATAACAGCAGGCTCGCCACCAGGCGGCTGCGGCGCCGGCCCTGCGTGCGGAGCATGGGCGCCACAGCGGGCTTGCGAATGGCCCGCTGGAGCCGCTGCAAATCTTCGGCCTTGTGCTGGGCCGGTGCTGCGGGCTGCCGCGCCTGGGCCAGCACCAGCACCAGTTGCCGGGCCTGCTCGGCCGCCGTGCGCTGGGCCGGGTGCGCGGCCAGCCAGCCTTGCCAGAACTGCACGGCCGCCGCGTCGGAACCGGCTACGTAAGCCCGGAAGGAATCATCGAGAACAAAGTCTTCGGTTTGAAAGCGGGTATAATCTGAAGCCATAGCGGCGCGGGGAGACGGTTGGAAGGATTTCTACTTCCATCACGACGCCGTTTGCCGTTTGTACCCATGAGCACCGAAAAATTCATAAAATATTTTTCGGCGGCTTCCTAAATGCTAAGAATTTGCTTGTTGGGAGTACGCTCGGTGAGCCAGCAACTACTTTGTAATTAATTCCTTGTCCTTATATCCCTGCCTACCGGTGACTGGCTTGCAACACCAACACCAAGAAGGTTAACAGCAGCTCTTTCAACGTTTGTATCGCCCTGTAAACGAGATTTCGGACTGACTGCGCGGTCAGATTCATTATCTCAGAAATCTTCTCGTACGAAAAGCCGTCGAAATACTTGAGGTAGATGACCTCCCGCTGTCGCGTGGGCAACTGGTTTAGAATGGTCAGCAAGCGCGAATTCTGCTCACTACTGAATTGCTCGGCTATCAGGAAATCCTCGTGCGAGTACACTACTGCAAACTCGTCTTCGTGATAAGCCTGCTGCCGTGCAGCCCGGCGGTTCATGCTTTTGATGACATCGCTGATTTGACGGCGCAGTACCTTGAAAAGGTAGGGTTTGATGATTTCGACCGGCTCCAGGGCCGCGCGGCGTTCCCACAGCTTCTGAAACACTTCCTGGATGCTGTCGCGCACCAATTCCGCGTCGCCCAGCAGCTTCATGCCGTAGCCGTAGAGTGCATCGTACTCGGCCGAAAAAATAGCGGTAAAAGCCTCCTCATCTCCTTGCCGGAAAGCGTCCCACAATGATTGGTTTGGCAAGGGGCAGGAGGATTAGTGGGCAAATAAGCTAACAATTTTACGCGCTTCGCGGCTTTATTCAACGCCAGAGAGCTAAAAATACTCTCGCTGTAAAGTGAAACGGTCTCGGCTAAGTAGACAGAAAAAGAACATATAATTCTCCTTTTATGGCTGCTAAAACCAACCGGGTGTCGCCCTACAAACGACGGAAATACGACGAGGCATTTTCGCGCCTAACCAATGAAAGCCGCAGCACCCACGTCGCGGCCCGGCGTTTGGGCAGTAGCTAGTAGGGCATCAGTTCTGGGCCGCTATACCGCTAGCGCAATTCGAGGCTGAAGAGGATAGTGCAGAGGTAGAAGAAATTTTATAAGCGGCAAACGCAGATGCAGTACGAAGACAATTGTATATTAAGTAAATGCTAGACATTGCGGCCAGCTCCCGAGCCCTATAGTTGCTGGAATGGCCTCGTACCCGCCAAAGCTGACTCCGTACGGCAGTAGCTGTGCGGGGCAGCGTCAATAGCAACTCTATAATGGCCCTTCCTGTTCGCAGGGCGGAATAACGGGGGCTGGGCGAGCCGGGCGAAACAATGTTCACTGCATTCATCCCAGGCTGACCGCGTTCCTGTCTTTTTTGTTGGGGGATGGCTAGGTAAAGCCTTCCTTTGGTGCGTGCTTAATCGAATAACTACTGCGGGACTTTATTGGCGGTGCCAGCTGGCCGGCTGGACGCTGGCGGCGCTGTTCTGGAGCTACCAAGCGTATTTTCAGGGCCGCTTTCACGTGGGCATTGCGGCGTTACACCTGCTGCTGGACGTGGCCATTGGCATTGGGCTCACCCACGGGTACCGGGCGTGGGTAAAGCGGCAACCACCGTCGGCGCTGTTAGTGCGCAGCAGCGCCTTCCGCGCGCTGGGGGCAGTTCTGCTGCTGTCTGGGGCCTACCTTTTGGCGGTGGTGAGCAAAAATTATGGGATGCAGGTGCTCTTCAACCCCAGCTACGCTACCCGCTTTGCCTACTACTATGAGCAGCACGCCCTGACCTTGTTCGTGACCGGCATCCGGCTGCTGACCATCTGGGTGCTGCTGTACCACGTCTTCCAATACGCGCAACGGGAGATTCGCCTGACCCAGGAAAACGCGCGGCTCCAAGTGTTGGCTGGCGAAGCCCAATTGGCCAATCTGCGGGCCCAACTGAATCCGCATTTTCTGTTCAATGCCCTGCACACGATTAAAGCCCTGGTACTGGACGACCCTCGCGTGGCACGTCGCAGCATTGACTTATTAGCAGACTTGCTGCGCAAGTCGCTTACCAACAGCACAGACGAGCTGATAACCGTGCAGGCAGAGCTGGAACTGGTGCGCGACTACTTGGAACTGGAAACCCTGCGGTTTGAGGAGCGGCTGCGCTGCCACTACCACCTCGACCCAGCTACCCACGAAGCCCTTGTGCCCCCGCTCAGCATTCAGGGGCTGGTCGAGAATGCCATCAAGCACGGCATCGGCCGGCGCAAACAGGGCGGCACCCTTGCCGTGACAGTGAGCTATGACCAGGAAATGCTGATTGTGACGATAAGCAACTGCGGCCGGCTGGTCGACGCGGCCCCTGGTGCCGGGCTGGGCCTGCTCAACCTGCGGGAGCGGCTGGCCGCGCACTACCACGGGCAGGCGCGCTTTGAACTGGTGCAGTCGGCGGCGGAAGTTGTGACGGCCACCCTGGCTATGCCATTAATTTCTCGCCCATGCGCAAGCTGACCGTCTTGCTCGTGGATGATGAGCGCGCGGCCCGGCAGGAGCTGAAGCGGGCGCTGGCTGCTTACCCGCAGCTGGAACTGGTGGGCGAAGCCGCCAACGCCGACGATGCGCAGCAGCTTATCACCGCCCGTCGGCCCGACCTGCTCTTGCTGGATATTCAGCTGCCCGAGCGCTCCGGATTCGACCTGCTCGAGGCGTTGGACGATGTGCCGCAGGTCATTTTTGTGACGGCTTACGACCAGTATGCCTTGCAGGCGTTCGAGTTCAATGCCTTCGACTACTTGCTCAAGCCCTTCCGCGAGGAGCGGTTTGGCAAAGCCATCGACAAGGTGCTGCGGCATTGGACGGCCACTGGCCCCCCGGTATGTTCACCGGCTACCCAACGGCTGTTTGTGCGCGACGGTAACCGTTGTTTTTTTGTCCAGCTTCGCGAAGTCCACCTGATTGAGTCGCTGGATAACTATGCCCGCCTGCACTTCGGCACCCAGCGCGTGCTGCTGCGCAGCTCCCTCAACCAATTAGAGGAAAAGCTGGACCCTGCCGTTTTTTTTCGGGCTAACCGGACACAGTTGGTGAACCTTCACTTCATCGACCAGCTCCGGCGCCAGGCCAACGGCACGCTCCAGGCAGTGCTCACCACCGGGCAAACGCTGGATTTCTCGGAGCGGCAGTCCACGCGGTTCCGGCAGCAAAACCGATTGTAATCATTCTCCATAAGATACATGAAGGTGCTTTTAATAGGGCTACTGACGGCACTGCTGTTTAGTAACCCGGCGGCCGCGCAGGCAATGGGCGGCTACGTGATGCAGGACAGTTTTCTGATAAAAACCTCACAGGGTCACACGCTCTCGGCCGTAGTAGTGCGCCGGCGCGATGTGACGGCCCCGCAGCCCGTGGCGCTGCTGTTTTTCCTGTATTCTAACCTGGCGCGCAGCCGGGCCGAGGCCAAGGCCGCCGCCGACCATGGCTATGTAGGCGTGGTGGCCGATGTGCGCGGCAAGCGGTTAAGTCCTGATACCCTGGCGCCGTATGAGCACGAGCAAGAGGATGTATATGAGGTGATTGACTGGATAAGCCGGCAGCTCTGGTGCAACGGCCAGGTAGGTATGTACGGCGGCAGCTATTCGGGCTTCGCGCAGTGGGCGGCCCTCAAGCACCGCGTGCATCCCGCCCTGAAAACCATTGTGCCCTACGTGGCTGGCATTCCCGGCATGGGGTTGCCCATGGAAAACAATGTATTCATCAATGCCAACTACGAATGGGCCTTCTACGTCGGCAACAATAAATACCTGGACGCGGCGGCCAACAACGACCGGGCCCGCTGGCGCGGTCTGCAGGCCCGCTGGTACGCGGCGGGCACGGCCTACCGCCGCATTGACAGCGTGGATGGTACTCCCAATCCGCTGTTGCAGCGCTGGCTGCAGCACCCGGCCTACGATGCGTACTGGCAGCGCATGGTGCCCTACCAGCAGGAGTTTGCCCACATCAGCATTCCCGTGCTGGCCATCGACGGATACTATAACGATGGGCAGGCATCGGGCCTGCATTATCTGCGCGAGCACGCCCGCTATAACCCACGGGCCAACGATTACCTCGTCATTGGCCCTTATGACCACTTTGGTGCTCAGCAGGGCGGCACAGCTGTATTGCGCGGCTACCGGATTGATTCGATAGCGCTGCTCAATACGCGAGAGCTAACATTTGCCTGGTTCGACTACGTGCTGAAAGGCGGCAAAAAACCCGCTCTACTCATCGACCGGGTTAACTACGAAGTCATGGGGGCTAATACCTGGAAACACGCCCCCAGCCTGGCCCGGCTCCCGCACCGCGACCTGACCCTGTACCTGGACACCACCCGCTTGGGAGCCTACCACACGCTGCGCCCCACCCGGCCCCGGCGACCCGGCTGGCTCACGCAAACGGTGGATTTTGCCGACCGCCAGCAGGACAACAACTACAATTTTCCCGACCCCATCATCGCGGATACGCTGGTGCTGCCCAACGGCTTTGCGTTTGCCAGTGCCCCGCTCCGGAAGCCGATGGTGATTACCGGGGCCTTTTCCGGTCATTTGGTGGCCCGACTCAATAAACAGGACGTGGACTTCAGCGTCACGCTGTACGAAATCATGCCCGATGGCCGCTTCTTTGAGCTAACCTATTACCTGGGCCGGGCCAGCTACGCCGCCGACCCCACGCGCCGGCAACTGCTGCAACCGGGTGTCAAAACCACTATTCCTTTTACAAACACCAAATTCGTAAGTCGGCGGCTTATCACCGGCAGTCGGCTATTGGTGGTTGTGAACGTGAATAAAAACCGGTTTGCGCAGGTGAACTACGGGTCCGGGAAGGAGGTCAGCGACGAGACGATAGCCGACGCCGGCAAGCCACTGGAGATAAGCTGGTTTAATGAGAGCTTTATCACCATTCCGGTGGCCCGGTAGCAAACAAGCGCTCGGGCGAGCCGGCCATTGCAGCCGCGCCACCGCTTAGGCAGGCGCGGGTTGTAACGAGCTGCTTGATGGCCAGTATTCACTACACTGATGGGCACTAGCTGCGCGGTTATTGGGCACCCGCAATTACCTGGTGGGCCGCGCCGGAAGCTAATGCAGCACCCGAAGCACCTGCGTTGGAAATGCCGAAATAAGTACACTAAATCAACTTCCCATGCTGGAATTACGCGTCTTTCTTGCCCTACTGCTGTGGCTCCCCGTCTTCGCTTTGCACGCTCAAAACAGCGGCGCGCAGGTAGAAGCCATTATCAATCGTGAGATGGCCGCGCGCCGGATACCGGGCCTGCAGCTCGCCGTGATGCACCACGGGCAACTGGTGCTGAGCCGCTGCTACGGCCTGGCCAACCTGCAGGACAGCATTCGAGTCGACCACCGGACCATTTTCCCGATTAATTCATGCACCAAGGTGTTTACCAGCGTGGCCATCATGCAGCTGGTGGAGGCGGGTAAGCTGACGCTCTCGGCCCCGGCTGCCACGTACCTCGACAGCCTGCCCGAACCCTGGCGGCTGGTGACCGTCCGCCAACTGCTCACCCACACCTCGGGGCTGCCCGATTTGCTGAAGTTGCTGGATGCCAATACGGGCGGGCTGGCCGGCCTAAAAAACGAGCGTACCGCCTGGGACAAGCTACAGCGCCAACCGCTAGAGTTTGCACCCGGAACCCGCTTCAGCTACAACCAGACGAATGCCTACCTCCTGGGCAAGATTATTGAAAAGGCTTACCACAAGCCCTTTGCTGAAGTCTTCGCCGAAAAGCAGCTTCGGCCCGTGGGCATGCCCCGCACCCTGTTTGGCGACTCGCGCGACGTCATTCCCCACTTTGCCCCGACCTACTTCTACCGAACGGGCCTTGATGGCCGGCCCTTGCCCCAGGAAACGCTGGTCAATAACTACTATGAGTTCCCTTACTTCCGGCGCACAGCGGCGGGGCTCAACAGTACCGCCGAGGACATGGTCCGTTGGCTAATCGCTCTGCAGGCTGGCCGCTTGCTGGCCTCACAAGCGACGCGGGACACCATGTGGACACCGGCGAAGTTCACGAACGGTCAACCCACGCCCTGGGCATTGGGCTGGGGCATTGCCAAAAACCGGCCCCAACACCGCGCCCTGGGCATGTCGGGCGGGGGACGGGCCGCATTTCTGCTTTATCCCGACGATGACCTGGCCGTGGTGATACTGACCAACCTGGGCGGTAGCTTCCCCGAGGACTTCCTGGAAGAAATTGCCAGCTGCTACGAGCCCGGTATTATCAGTGCCGACCCGCTGACTTTTTTGCGGGTGCACCTGCGCGACGCCGGCTTTGCGCAGGCCATTCCGCTCACAAAAAAGCAGATAAAAAAAGACCCCTCCTTTCGACCGCAAGAGTTTGAGCTGAACGAATGGGCGTACCGTCTGCTGGCCAAAAACCAATTGCCGGAAGCTGTGGAGATTTTCAAGCTCGCGGTTTACTTGTTCCCCGCTAGCTGGAATGCCTACGACAGCTACGGCGAAGCGCTGGCCAAAGCCGGCCGCCGGCCGGAGGCCATCAAGGCATATGAACAGTCGGTGCATTTGAATGCGGACAACGAGCACGGCAAAAAGATGCTTGCGCAGCTAGCCGGTCACTGACGAATTTCCTGGCGGACAGAAAAGCTATTCGTTGGGTAGCTCGACTATTAGCTGCTGGTTGCCTTTCACCTGTAGCCCGGCAGGCCAATGACCATGAGTGCCGATAATTCCTGCTGACAAGTATTTAGGAGGCCATACGGTAGTTTACAGTGCCTGTGTGGTGGAACAGGGTGGTATCTTACCAACCAATGCCCCGAGGTTGTGTGTTAGCATTCAGCTGGTAACCCTCCCGGGTGCTGTTCGTTTTGTCACTCATCTTCGAGGGCCGAAAGTTGTGCGTTGTCCCACGGCATTCGGTTTGGTTGCTTCCCTCCGCCACTTGTCCCCATGCTTCCCTCCGCCATTTCTGCCTCCAACGACGACCTGCTGCAGGCCGTACTGGATGTTTCCCTCACTGGCATCATCGTCTTTCGGCCGCTGTACGACCCCGCCGAGCCGGCGGCTATCAACGACCTGGCGTACGTGCACCTCAACCCGGCCGCCCAGCGGATGCTCCAGCTGCCGGAGTGCCCCCTCGAGTCGTTTCTGACGCTGTACCCGAGCGCGGTCGAAACCGGCATCTTTGCTTTCTACCGCGCCTCTTTTCTGGCGGATGGGGCTGGCCAGTACGACGTCAATTACCAGGCCGACGGCCTCGACAACTACTTCCACCTGGCCAGCCGCCGGGCCGGCGACCTGCTGGTGGTAAGTTTTACCGACACGGCCGACCAGTCGCGCTCCGCCGTGGAGCTGGCTTTGCGCAAAAGCCAGGCCTGCGAGCAGCAAGCCCGTGCCGAAGCCGATGCCCAGCGCCAGCGCCTGCACGATGTGCTCATGGCCCTGCCGGCCCTGACGGCCACCTACCACGGCCCCAACCACGTGTACGAATTGGTGAGCACAAACTACCAGCGGCTCTTTCCGGGACGGTCCTTGCCGGGCCAGTCCATTCGCGACTTTATGCCGGAGCTAGCCGGGCAGGGCGTGTTCGAACTCCTCGACCACGTGTACCAGACCGGCGAGCCTTATTACGGCCAGGAAGTGCCCACCCAGGTCGACTACGCCAGCAGCGGCCAGCTCGAGCAACGCTACCATAACATGTATCTTCAGGCTACGCGCGACGCCGCGGGGGCCATCGACGGGCTGCTGAGCTTCGCCTATGATGTGACCGAGCAAGTGGAAGCCCGCCAACAGCTCCAGCAGCTGAACGCTGCATTGGAAGAGCGGGTGCTGGAGCGTACCCACGAGGCCGAGGTGGCCCGCGCCGAAGCCGTGGAGCAGCGCAACCGCCTGGTGCGCCTCTTTGGGCAGGCTCCGGCCCAGATTAACCTCTTCTTCGGCCCTGACCACCTCTGGACCCTGGTGCATCCCCTCACCCAGGAACTGCTGCCCACCCGGACACTGCTCGGCTTGCCGCATCGCCAGGCCTTGCCCGAGTTACCGGAGTCGGAGCACGAGATTTTTGACCACGTGTACCGCACCGGCGAGCCCGTGCACATTCAGGGAGCCCTCCGCCGCCTCGACCGCTACGGCAACGGGGAACTGCACGAGGAGTACTTCGACCTGACCCTCCAGCCCAAGCTCGATGCGGCCGGGCAGGTAGAGGGCGTGATGAGCTTTGCCATTAACGTGACCGAACGGGTGCTGGCCCGGCAACGCGCTGAAGCCCTGCAGGCCGAGTTGCTGGCGGCGGCCCAGCGGCAGGCACAGGAGCGCGAGGCCCTGTTTCACATCCTGGCCGATACCCCCGCCGCGGTGGCCTTGCTGCGCGGACCGGAGCACCGGTTTGAGTACGTCAATGCCGCTTACCAACGGCTCTTTCCCGAGCGCCAACTCACCGGCCAGACCGTCGCTGAAGCCTTGCCCGAAACCCGAGAGGCGGGCTTTCTGGCCGAACTCGACCGCGTGTACCGCACCGGTGACACTTTCTTCGGCCAGGAGCTGCCCATGCGACTTCAGCCCGTGGACGGCCGCCCCGGGCAGCAGGTGTACTACACCTTTACCTACCAAGCCTACCAGAAGAACGACCAGATTGCGGGCATCTCCATCTTTGCCTTTGAGGTCACTGAGCAAGTGAAGGCCCGCCAACAGCGCGAAACTGAGCGGGAGCAGTTGTACGGACTGTTCATGGAAGCGCCGGCGCCCATCGTCATCCTCGATGGTCCTGATTTCGTGTTTCAACTGGTCAATCCGGCTTACCAGCGCATTTTCCCCAGCCGTGTGCTGCTCGGCCGGCCCGTGCTGGAAGCCCTGCCCGAAATTGCCGAAGCGCCTATCGCCCAACACCTGCGCCAGGTGTACGCCACCGGCCAAACATTTGTGGCCCAGGAGCTGCCCTTGCAACTGGCTCGCTACGACCAGGGCCCGCTGGAGGAGCTATCCTTCACCTTCACCTACCAGGCCCGGCGCAACGCCCAGGGGGTAGTCGACGGCGTGCTGGTTTTTGCTCACGAAGTCACCGACCAGGTGCGCGCCCGCCAAAAAATCGAGGAAAGCGAAGCCCGCTTCCGCATCATGGCCGACGCCGCCCCCAACCAAGTGTGGGCCGTCGGCCCGGACTCGACCATCCACTACGCCAACCAGGCCTTTCTGGATTTTGTCGGCATGGACCTGGAAAGGTATCAGCAGACTGGCTGGTTGCCCTACCTCCACCCGGAAGAGTTCGATACGGCGCAGCAGACGTTGGAAACGGCTATTCGCACCCGCACCCTGTACGTTTTGGAGCACCGCATGCGGCGCTACGACGGGCAGTACCGCTGGTTGCTATCCCAAGGCGCGCCCAGCTACTTTCCCAACGGCGAGCTGTACGGCTACGTGGGCTCGGCCATCGACATTACGGAGCTTAAAGAAACCAATGAACAACTGGTGCGCACGAACGTCGACCTCGACAGTTTCATTTACACCGCCAGCCACGACCTCAAAGCCCCTATCTCCAACATCGAAGGCTTGCTTTATCTCTTGCAGGAAGGCCTTCCCCCTGAGGTGGCCGGGGAGGCGGAAGTTGACCAAATTCTGGCCCGCATGCTCGACGCGGTGGAGCGCTTCAAGCGCACCATCGACCACTTGACGGAGGTTTCCAAACTGCAAAAGGAGCACGCGCCCACCGCCACTGCGGTCAACTTAGCCGCTGTGGTCGAAGATGTCCGACAGGACCTGCGGCCCCAGCTACAGGCTGCCGACGTGCAGCTCGTCATCGAGGTGTCGGCCCTACCACCCGTTCGGTTTGCCGAAAAGAACCTGCGCAGCATCGTCTACAACCTGCTCAGCAACGCCATCAAGTACCGGCATCCCGACCGCACGCCCCATGTCGATGTGCGGGCCCATGTGCGCCCGGGCCACACCGTACTCGAAGTGCACGACAATGGCCTCGGCCTGGAGGCCCAGCACCTGCCGCGCCTCTTCACCATGTTCCAGCGCTTTCACGACCACGTCGAGGGCACGGGCATTGGGCTCTACATGGTCAAGCGCATGGTCGAGAATGCCGGGGGCCGCATTGAGGTGTACAGCCAGCTAGGGGCCGGCACCACCTTTTTCGTCTTTCTGCCCCACGCTGCTAGTCCCCACGGGCTCCTGTTACCTGCGTTCCTCCCTGCCTGACCTTTTGGTCGTTTTCTATTCCGAAAGGGAAAGCAAGCCCGGGTACGAACTGATTCTCAAAACTGGGAGCTACTGGATTAAAGCTGGGAAAGCGGGCTTATTATAAGAGTAAGTCCTGCTGCTTGGTGGTCGAATTGGCATTGGTCAAAAGGTGGTGCTGAAGTCGCACCTGCTTGTGCACATCAATATGCTTGTGTACGTCAGGACTCCAACTGCTGCAAAGTGAGCCGTTCAACAAAGTGAGACCCGTTGTGTCGTGCAACCTTTGCTGGAAACGTAACCTGCTTAATCATGTGGACTGCGCAGCAGATGCCGAACCTACCCCCATGGACAAAACTACGCTTTGGCGCAGACAGCTCATCTTGACTTTTGTCAAGCATGTACACCTGCTTATACGACCATACTTTTTCAAGGCAGTCCGGGCTAATACTGGGTAAAAAGATAGAACAACAGAGCGGGCGTTGCCGGACAAAAGCCCGATGTTACAGGCAAACCCGCCCGGTTGGTCTACTGCTCCGGCGGCGGGGTCGGCCAGGGCCTTTCTTTGCCGGTATGCAAGCCCCCTATGTACTGGAAACCCAGCAGCTCAGCTACCGTTTCGGTGATGGCACGGCCATTCTGCAAGACCTTGACCTGCGGGTGCCGGCCGGTTCCATCTACGGCTTCCTGGGACCGAACGGGGCCGGCAAAACCACGACCCTGCGGCTGGTGCTCGGGCTGCTGCGGGTGCAGCAGGGGCAGGTACAGTTGTTTGGGCAGCCCTTCGCGCCGCACCGGCTGGCGGCACTGCGCCGCATTGGGGCCCTGATTGAAGCCCCCTCGCTCTACGGGCACCTCACGGCAATTGAAAACCTGCAGGTGCTGCAAATGGTCTACCAGTGCCCGGCGGCGCGCATTGGGCAGGTGCTGAGCACGGTGGGGCTGGCTGGCACCGGCACTAAGCCGGCCGGTCGGTTTTCGCTGGGCATGAAGCAACGGCTGGGAATTGCCATGGCCCTGCTGCACCAGCCCGAGCTGCTGATTCTGGACGAGCCCACCAACGGCCTGGACCCCAACGGCATGCTCGAAATGCGGGAGCTGCTGCGTACCCTCAACCAGCAGCACGGCACCACCATCCTCATTTCTAGTCACCTGCTGGCCGAGCTGGAGAAGATGGTGAGCCACGTGGGCGTCATCCACCGGGGCCGCCTCTTGTTTCAGGGTACGCTGGCCGAATTGCAGCAGCAGCGGCCCGGCAACGCCCGGCTGTGGCTGACCACGAGCGACGCAGCGAAAACCATGTCCCTATTGCAGGCTCGAGGCCTCGATGCGCAGCGCCACGAGGCGGCCTGTAGCGTGCCGCTGCTGGCGCCGGCCGCCGTGGCCGACCTGGTCCGTACGCTGGTGCGCGAGCAGGTCGACGTCTACGAAATCCGGCCCAGCCAGCCCGACCTGGAGGCTATTTTCATGGACATGGTCACGGCTTAAGTCAAGTAGCATGAATGCTTTTATTCGAAGTTTTGCCAGCGAGTGGCTGAAACGGAAACGCAGCCTGGCCGCGTGGCTGGTGGTGTGCGGGGCCTTTTTCACCCCGGCCATCATCTTCACCGCCAAGCTCATTCGGCACGGCCACCTGGCGGCTGAAAGTGCCCAGCCTACCTACTGGCAACACCTCTGGAAAAGCGCCTGGGAGTCGATGGCCATTTTCCTGCTGCCGCTGGGCGTGATACTGGCCACCAGCCTCATCACCCAGCTGGAATACAAGAACAACAGTTGGAAGCTGCTGCACACCACGCCCCAACGCTACAGCGTCATTTTCGGGGCCAAGCTGGCGGTTGTCCTCGTCATGATGGGGCAGTTTCTGCTGCTTTTCAACGTGGGCATTTACCTGGCGGGGGTGCTGCCTGGCCTGCTGCTCGGGGTGCCTTATCCAGCCGCCCCCATTCCGTACGCCGCCTTTCTGTCCGACGATGGGCGCTACTTGGTGGCCTGCCTGCCCATTGTGGCGCTGCAATACCTGATTAGTCTGCGGTTTCGCAACTTCCTGGTGCCGGTGGGCGGCGGGCTAGCCCTCTGGATACTGTCGGTGGCGGTGCTCAGCTGGCAGTATGGCTACCTGATTCCGTACACCTACTGTAGCTTCACCTTTCTGCAGGGCCAGCCCCGGTTTGCGCAGCCGGTCGCGCTGCTACCTTGGGCGGTGGGGTACTTTCTGCTCTTCACGGGTGCGGCCTACGGGCTGTATGTGCAGCAACGCGAAAAAGGCTGATGAGACGATTCGTAATCTGGACGGTACACGTGGGCTACTGGGCGCTGCTGGGGCTCGGGCTGCTCACGCTCTACTTCTTCGCGGTGTACGTGCCGGCGCACGCCCGGCCGGTGGCGGCGCCCATTGGCAGCCTGTGGGCCTGGCTGCGGCTGATGGCGGGATTTGCTGTGCTGCCGGGGCTGCTGTCGTTTTACGTTTCGTATTCGGTGCTTTTTACTTGGTTTCTTAGCCGGCGGCAGTTTGGCCGGTTTTTGCTGGCGGGCGGGCTGACGGCGCTGCTGGCGGCCGGGGCAGGGGCGGGGCTCGCCTCGCTGCCAGCATTTTTTGGCCCGGCCTACCTGTTTGGCGATGGGTACGCGTCGGCCCTGGGAATCCTGCTGCTGATGACCCTGCTGGCCTGGCTGCACGGCCTTGGCGGGGCCCTTATTCGGGGTGGGTTGACCTGGTATCAGGACATCCGGCTGAAAGAAGCCCTGCACCGCCAGAACCTGGAAACTGAGCTGGCGCTGGTCAAGGCCCAAATCGACCCGCACTTCCTGTTCAATACCCTGAACAACATCGACGTGCTCATTACCAAGGACGCGGCCACGGCTTCTACCTACCTCAACAAGCTTTCCGGCATCCTGCGCGTGCTGCTCTACGAAACCCGGAAGGAGCGCATCAGCCTCGACCGGGAAATCACCTACCTGCAGCAGTACGTCGACCTGCAGAAAATCCGCACGGCCAACGCGGGCTACGTGCAGATGCAGGTGAAAGGGCCGGCGGCCGGGCAGGAAATTGCGCCCATGCTGCTGCTGCCATTCATCGAAAACGCCTTCAAGCATACCGACGGCCACAAGGCCAGCAGCCAGATTCGGGTTTGCCTCCAGCTAAGCCCCGGCAAGCTGCGGTTTACCTGTACCAACAACGTGGTGCCGACCCCGACTACCGAAACCGCCGGCGGCTTGGGCAATAACTTGCTGCGCAAGCGGCTGGCGCTGCTCTACCCGGCCGCCCACCAGCTGCACATCCGCCACGATGCGGACTGCTACCGGGTTGAACTCGAACTGAGCCTATGAAGTGCGTCATTATCGAAGATGAGCCGCTGGCCGCCGAGCGGGTGCGGGAGTTTGCCGGCCGGCTGCCCGACCTGACCATAGCTGCCACATTCGACAACGCCGTGCCAGCCCTCCGTTACCTGCTGGCTACCCCGGTGGACCTCCTTTTTCTCGACCTGCACCTCGGCGAGCTGTCGGGCATTCAGCTGCTGGAGTTGCTACGTCCCGATTGCGCCGTCATCATCCTCACAGCCTACGAGCAGCATGCCCTCAAAGGCCACGAGCTGAATGTGACGGACTACCTGCTCAAACCCTTCACCTTCGAGCGGTTCGCGCAGGCCGTGGAGCGGGCCCGCCGGCAGCGGCTGCCACCGCCAGAGCCGTCGTTTTTGTTCATCAAAACCCAGTACCGGCTGGAGCGGGTGCTGTTCGAGGAGTTGCTGTACATCGAAGGCGCGCGGGACTACCGCCGGCTGCACACCACCGTCGGCGCGCTCAAAACCCTCGAAACCTTCGGAGAACTGGAAAAGAAGCTGCCGGTCGCGCAGTTCGTCAGGGTGCATAAGTCCTACCTCGTGGCCTTGGCCAAAATCGAGTCGCTGGAGCGGGACGTGTTGCGCCTTGCAGGCCGCCGGATACCCGTGTCGGAGACATACAAAAAGCAATTAATCAGCAGAATGAACATGCGGTAAATGGTAAAGCAAGGTATTCATCGTCTCAAAAAGAAACCTACAACACTAGCATGAAAAAAGCCTTCCTTCTCGCCCTCCTGTTGTGCCTAATGCGGCCAGCGGCCCGCGCGCAAAACCCCGTTTCCTATCCTGCGGACACGCTTATCTCCAAGCCGGAGCTCAACTTCGAAGTGCTGTGGCATACGTTTGAAGACAACTACGCCTTTTTCCAGCTGCGCGGCATCGACTGGCATCAAACATACCGGCGCTACCGGCCCCGGGTCAGCGCCCGCACCTCGCCCGATTCGTTGTATGCCGTGTTTTCGGCCATGCTGGCCCCGTTTCAGGACAACCACATCAACGTGATTATGCCTGGCGTGAAGCAGTTCAAGTCGGTGAAGCCCTCGCAGTTTGCACAGGAGTTTCCGACCGACAGCCTGCGCGACCGGTTTTGGGCGCTGGTTGACCAGACTCTGGCCCGTCAGGGTTTCGGACCGATGCAGACGCTGGGGCCCGAGTTCCGCGGCCAGCCGCTGTTTCGCTACACCGTATCGCCGAAAGTGGCGTACCTGCGCTTCAACCGCTGTTTTGTGGACCCGGATGCCGACAACAAGGTGGATGCCGTGGCATTGGGCAAGCTGCTGGATACCCTGTTTCCAAAGCTGAATAAGGCACAGAGCCTGCTCATCGATGTGCGCGACAACATCGGCGGCAACGACGAGTTCGGCTTTGAGCTAGCCGGCCGCTTCACGGGCCAGAAAGTGAAAGCCATGTACAAGCAGACCCGCAAGCGCGGCGGTGGCTACGAGGAACTGGAAGCGCCTGAAACCTGGTACATCGAGCCGCGCGGCCCGGTCCCCTACGCCGGACCGGTCGTGCTGCTAACCAACGACAAAACCGTCAGCGCCGGCGACGTATTTGCTCTGATTATGAAAGAACTGCCGCGTACGCAGCTCATCGGCGAGAACACGCGCGGTATCTATTCGGATATGTACGGCTTCACGCTGCCCAACAAGTGGCTGATTTCGCTCTCCAACCAGCGCTATTACAATGCCCAAAAGGTTTGCTACGAGGGCACCGGCACCCCGGTCGACGTGACCGTAAAAAACACCCGCCAGGATTTGACGCGCGGTGCAGACCCCGTGGTGACGCGGGCCTTGGCCGAGTTGAAGAAACGGCCTGCGACTCGGTACTAAGCTAGGTATTGCTTGCTCAACACACTTTTAATAAGCAGTTTCCTTATTTGGTCGTGACTGCTGGCGCTGCATTCCACTGTACACGGGCAGCCGCAGCCGCTAGGTCGTTCAATCAGCACGGGCATAGTGGAAACATGGCTTATGCTCGTCAAATGCGCTTTTAGAGCCAATGTTCCAGACAGTATTTAATGGAATTAAAATTATGATTATCAAATTAATGTGAATGGATTAATTGGTTGGGCTTGAAAAATAAAATTATTTTTCTGGTTGGCGTTGGGGTAAGCAGGGAGTGGGGGGCTTTACAACAAGCGGCCTTCGATAAGCGCCATTTGTAACGCCAAGGCAGGCCATTCGGGTCTGCCCATTTCCTACCCAACATGAAAAATAAGACAAGTGCATCGCCCCGTCGTTGGTATCATCCGACGGGTGGGCTGCTGGTATGCGCGCTCCTGCTTCTGGGCGCGCCGGGTGTTTGGGGCCAGCGTCTGCCCTCGTTTCCGGGGGCCGAAGGGGCGGGCAAGTATGTAACCGGCGGCCGGGGTACACCCGCCGTGCCCACCACTGTGTTTGAGGTGACGAGCCTGGCCGATACCAACATGCCGGGCACGCTGCGCTACGCCCTGACCGCCACGGCGGCGGCCCGCACCATCGTGTTTCGGGTGTGCGGCACCATTCACCTCACCTCGCGGCTCGGCATCACGCGGCCCAATACCACCATTGCGGGCCAGACGGCCCCCGGCGACGGCATTTGCCTGGCTGACTACCCGGTGGCCATAGGCACCGACAACGTGGTGGTGCGCTTTCTGCGCTTCCGCATGGGCGACAAAAACCAGCAGGTGCTGGATGCCAGCGGCAACCCCATCCTGGGCAGCGGCGGCGATGATGCCTTTGGCAGCATAAACCACAGCAATATCATCATCGACCACTGCACCATGAGCTGGAGCGACGACGAGGCCTTCACCTTTTACGGCGCCACCACCGACTCGATGACGCTGCAGTGGAACCTGATTTCGGAGCCGCTCAACTACTCGTACCACGTAGAAGTGGCAGGCGGCGGCTACGTGAACCACGGCTACGGCGGCATCTGGGGCGGGCGCTACGCCTCCTTTCACCACAACCTGTTTGCCCACTGCTACAGCCGCACGCCGCGCTGGAACGGCGCCCGCTACGGGGTGCCCATCGGCTCGGAAAACTGTGATTTCCGCAACAACGTCGTCTACAACTGGGGCATCAACAACACCTATGGCGGTGAGGGCGGCAACTACAACATGGTGAACAACTACTACAAGTGGGGCCCCAACAGCAGCTCGCGCACCCGCATTTTCAACCCGGACAACCAAACCACGGCCCCCGCCATCCCCTTCCCCCGGGTCTACCTGACGGGCAACTACCTCGACGGCTCGGCCGCCATTACGGCCCATAACTGGAAGGGCGTGGTGATGGGCAGCGGCATCGCCGCCGATACCGTGCTATCGAAGGTGAATACGCCGTTCTCCTTTTTGCCCATCACCACCCAAACGGCCCCCGCCGCCTACAACTCGGTGCTGCAATATGTTGGCTGCGTGCTGCCGGCGCGCGATGCCCTGGACCAGCGCATCATCAACGACGTTCAGAACCGCACCGGCAGCATCATCGACGTGCAGGGCAGCTTTCCGCACGGCACGCCTTACAGCACTTCGCAGGCAGCTTGGCCGGTGCTGGCCTGCGGCCCCGCCCCCGTCGACTCGGACCACGACGGCATGACCGACGCCTACGAAACCGCCCACGGCCTGAACCCCAACAGTCCCACCGACCGCTACGCCATCGGGCCCGGCGGCTATACCAACCTCGAAAATTACCTCAACGGCCTGGCCGCGGCCGTGGTGCTGGGCAGCAAAAGCGCCGCCGACGCGGCCGCGCTGAGCGTGTACCCGAACCCCGCTCAAGGGCAATTTACCCTCGCGCACCCCAGCGCCGGCCGCGCCGCCACCATCGAAATCTATTCATTCGACGGCCGCCGCGTGGGCACGGCCACGGTCCAGCCCGGCACCACCCAAACCCAGCTGCCCCTGACGGGCCTGGCCGCCGGCTGCTATCTGGTGCGCTACCAGGATGCCGCCGGCACCCTGACTGTGAAGCTGCTACACGACTAATACTTCTTTTCCGCCTTGCTTCCGAAAGCTGGCTTTCATTTTTCCCACCCTAAAATGTTGTTTATGAGACGTCTGTTTACGGTTTTTCCATCCGCTGTGCTGGCCCGCTTCGGCGCGCTGGTGCTGCTGTTGGCCCTGGCCGCCACGGCCCAGGCCCAGACCTACGACCTGGTAGTGGCCAAGGACGGCACTGGCAATTATACCTCGGTGCAGGCTGCCATCAACGCGGCGCCCACGGGCCGCACCGTGCCCTTCACCATCTTCATCAAGAACGGCAAGTACCGCGAACGGGTGAATATTCCAGCCAACAAGCCTTTCTTGCAGCTCACCGGGGAGAGCGTGGCCAACACCATTATTACCTACGACTTGGCCAATACCCCCGCGTTCCCCGGCAACACATCCACGGTCATCATCAACGCCTCGGACATTACGGCCGTCAACCTCACGTTTGAGAACTCCTACGGCGAGTCGCCGCAGGCGCTGGCCATGTACACCACCGGCGATCGGATTGCCTTCAAGGGCTGCCGCTTCACCGGCGGACAGGACACCATGCAGCTTAATGCCGGCGCGGGCTTGCGCAACTACTTCAAGGACTGCTACATTGATGGCGTCGTGGACTTTATTTTTGGGAGTGCGCGGGGCGTGTTCGAGAACTGCTACATCTACCCCAAAACCCGGCGCAACGGCGGCAACCTCGGCTACATCACTGCCGCCAATACGCAGCAGGGCCAGCCCTACGGCTTCGTGTTTCGCAACTGCACCATCCTCGACAACCGGGGGACGACGACCTACACGCTGGGCCGGCCCTGGCAGAACGACTCGGGCTCGACGCCCACCGACCGCTCGGCCACCAAAGTGGTGTGGCTGAACACCATCATGGGCAACACCATCCGGCCCACCGGCTGGCAGCCCTGGGATGCCGGCACGGTCACCAGCTTCATCACCTACGCCGAATACAAGAGCCGCGACTTCAGCGGCGCCTTGGTGGACGTGAGCCAGCGCCTGCCCTGGACCATTCAGCTCACCGCTGCCGACACGGCCACCTACACCCGCGCCGCCGTGCTGGGCAACTGGAACCCCTGCGCCCTGAGCAGCACGTTCTGCACCAGCGCCCCGGCCCCCATTGTGGTATCCAACTTCTGGGCCCTGAAAGGCTCGGCTACCACACCTTCGACTCTGAACTGGAACCTGAGCTGGCCCGTGGCCGGCGTGCAGTGCCAGCTGATGCGCAGCACCACGCGCCGGGGCGTTTACACGCCGCTTTACTCTTCTACCAATGCCGTGGCCACCAACGTGAACGTCGGCACCACCGACCCCATTCCCGCGCCCGGCACCTCTTACTTCTACTACGTGCAGGCCTCCAAAACCGGCCTGGCCGCGCACATCACCGACACGCTGGAAATATCCAGCACGCCCACTGTCTTCACCACGGGCACTTTGCAGGCGTTTTTGCAAGGCGGCAGCGTGCCCTCGGCGGCCCAAAACCTCCAGGTAAGCGCCGAAAACCTGACCACGGCTACCACCGTGACACCGCCGGCCGGGTTCGAGGTATCGGCCAATGGCACCACTTGGTTTGGCAATGCGGCCCCGCTGGTGGTGGCGCAAAGCAGCGGCAGCATCGCCGCTACCACCATCAGCGTGCGCCTCAATGCCGGCCCGGTGGGCACCTACGCCGGCAACCTGACCTTCACCAGCGCGGGCGCGGCCACGGTGAGCATACCGGTGACCGGACGGAAGCAGGCCACGGTGCTGCCGCAGTCGAACGTGCTGCTGTGGTGGCCGATGGCCCGCACCAACCAGGACAGTGCGGCCGTGCGGCCCGCCGGCGTACAAGTCAGCACGCCCACGTTCCGCAAGTTTCAGCTGTCGAATGGCTCGACGGCGGCCGGGGTGCCGCCCTATTCCAGCCGCTACGGCCAGTCGTTTGCGCCGGACGCCAATGGCGGCTGGACTACCGCCGTGGGCGGCAATGGCGGCAACCTGAACCGCACCTACTACGAGCAGTTCACGGTGGCCCCCAGCGGCACCGGCGCCCTGCGCCTCGACTCCTTGATACTGAACGCCGCCGTGTCGCTTTCGGTGCTGAACACCAAGCTGGCCGTGGTGTGGTCGCGCTCCGGCTTCGCCACCGACTCGGCCGACGTGAGCGGCGGCAAAGGCCCGGGCGGCATCTTGCTGAGCACGGCCAACGGCAGCTTTGCCGCCCCCATTCTCACGACGACAACCAGCGACAACTACCGGCTGGCCCTGGCCGGGGCCACGGGCACCACGCTGGCCGCCGGGCAGCGCCTGACCATTCGGGTATACTTCAGCTGCGGCTCCGGCACCACCAACGGCCGCTTTGCCATGCTGAAAAACGTGCAGGCGAAGGGCGAAGCCAACGTAGTGACGGGCGCACGCGCCGCGGCCGCCAGCCGCTTGCTCCAACTCTATCCCAACCCTGCTACCAGCCAGTGCCTGTTGGTGCACCCTGCCGCCAGCCGCGAAACCACTATTTCGGTGTATTCCTCGATGGGCCAGCGGGTGGCCACCATGCCCTGCGTGCCCGGCACCCAGCAAACCGCGCTCAACCTGTACGGCCTAGCCGCCGGTCACTACCTGGTGCGGTACGTCGGTGCCGAAGGCGCGCTGACGGTGAAGCTATTCCATCAGTAATTTCAGTGTGCCGTTCCGGAAAGCACGGCTCTGTTCTGGCTTACTCGTGTGTATTTCGGTTCGCCATCGCACCTCCCCGGTCACTCAGACCGACGAATCTGACACTCAGCGTGTCAGTACTTGTGGTGATATCTGGGATTCCAGTTGATTAAGCAATCAGATTCAGGGCCACATCCCACAGGCGCTCGGCATTGGCTGCGTCGAGGGCATAGGCTGCCACGCCCTGGTAGTCCGCGGGGCGGCGCAGAACGATTTCGGCCTCGTTGCAGTCCTCGAAGTAGCGCCCGCCAATCCCCGCCAGTAGCGGTGAGGTGGCCAGCAGTATGGTCGTGGCGGCCCCTTGGGCTGAGGTTTTGCGGCGCTCAGGCGGAGTTTTCAGGCCGCCGGTGTGCTTTTGCAGGTTGGTGGCAATGGCCCCGGGGTTGAGGGCATTGGCATAGATGCCGTCCCGGGCCCAGCGGCGGGTCGCCTCCACGGCCAGCAGCGCACAGGCCGTTTTGGACTGTCCGTAGGCTAGGAACGGGTCGTACGGAATAAAGTTGAAGGTCAGGTCGTCGAAGAAAACAGGCGCAAACAGGTTGCTGCTGGAGCTGACCGATACGATGCGGGCACCCTGGGCAGCGGCTAGGGCAGCTTGTAGCCCCACCGTGAGGGCAAAATGGCCCAGGAAGTTGGTCGCAAACTGCATCTCCCAGCCTTCGGGTGTGCGGGTGAGCTCGGGCAGGGCCATAATGCCGGCGTTGTTAATCAGCAGGTGCAGAGGTCCCTGCCAGGCCGCCACAAACGCCTGCACCGAGGTCTGGTTGCTCACGTCCAGGGGCGCGACCCGCACGTTTGGATTGCCGGTCTGAGCCTGAATATCAGCGGCCACGGCCCGCCCGGCCGCCAGGTTTCGAACCGCCAAGGTGACTTCGGCCCCCGCGCCAGCCAGCACCCGCACCGTGTCGATGCCAATGCCCGACGAGCCGCCAGTCACGATAGCCCGTTTCCCTTGGAGACTAATGCCTTGGATGACGTCATCGGCGGATGAAGTGAAGCCGAAAGGTGTTTTGATGCGTTCTTGCATGTCTTTTAAGCAAATGGTGATGGGAGCCAAATGTCTGGCTGCCAATGCACAAAATTCGACCTTTATTCGCCTGTTCGTTTTGCCGTACGGCTCAAAGTCGCTTTCCTAAAAAGCTCACTTCGGCTGGATAGCATCTGCAAGAGGTGAGGCTTAAAAGGCTGGTTTAGTTCAGGGGCAACCTTTGGCGCTGGCTTGGGAAACGGTAGCCCACGGGGCAGGTACTAGTCCAGATTGGGCGCGAGTTGCAAAAAGCACCTAACGGACCGCCACTTGCGTACACTTGTCCTGCAGCCGCACCCAGGTAAGTTCTCCAATGCAGAAAGGCGCGCGCGAAGTCAGCACGATTTCCACCGTTACATTAGTGGAGTCGCTTTTTTCGATGTATCCCACGGTACCATTGGCCATACGTGCCGGCGGGGCGGTAGCCCAGACGCGCACCGAATCGCCAGTATGAATACTTGTATACCAGTCAGCGGGCAAGAGCAGCAAAACAACGAGGTAGCTGTGCCGTGAAATGGTGGTCACTGGGGTGAGGGGGCTGATATACTGGCCGATGCTTAATAAGTTGGGGCCTAAAAAACCTGCCCGCGGGGCCGTAACGAAAGTATGATTGCTAAGCGTCACCAATAGCTGGCCCTGCCGAGCGTAGTCGCCCTGCGAGAAAAACAAGTTCTTCACTCTCCCCGACGTTCGGGCCAGTAGTGGGAGGTCCCCGCCCGCGCCAACAACCCCGTTCGCTACCAAAAACGTAGAGTCCAGCCATACCGCCTCCCGTTGGAGAGGCTGCAAGTGTTGCCCTACGTTTGAAGAGGACGCCTTTCTAACGCTCCCCATCCAAACCAATCCGCTGGCGGCCAACAGCCCTAATCCAGCACCGATAAGCCAGCGCGTTTTCATTGATGAAAAGTGATTACTATTGCCCCACAAGGATGAGTTTGGAGAAGGTCATTCTAGGCTGGTTTTCAGCCAAAGCGTTGCCTGCAAGCCAACGGTCAGCCATTTCTGACCAGAATAGGCGGGTTAGCGCTTGGATAGCTGTTGGGCCGAGAGCTTCTCCGTAGCGGA
Source organism: Hymenobacter negativus (assembly GCF_017571495.1). Lineage (GTDB taxonomy): Bacteria > Bacteroidota > Bacteroidia > Cytophagales > Hymenobacteraceae > Hymenobacter > Hymenobacter negativus. The sequence continues at coordinate 34,129 of NZ_JAGETZ010000015.1, forward strand.
AATAATGAAGTCGGCCACCTTTTTTGGCTGCGACAGCATCGATACGTGGCTGGACTTGAGCACCAGGGTAGTCGCGTGCATTCGCTTAGCCGCCACTTTTTCCAGGTCCGGATTAATCATCCGGTCTTCGCCAGCGACAATAAACCAGGTGGGCCTGGTCTTCCAGGCTGCCTTCGTGACCTTTTCATCCGGGCATTGCTTGGCCCAACCCCCTTGCACGCTGTACATGACCTTGGTCTGCAGCGGCGGCAGGTCCTGGGCAAAATCTTCCGTAAAGCCTTTCTGACTTAGAACAAGGAATCCAGACGCATCTGGCTTGTATTCGGCTGGGCCGGGCGCTGTTGGGCCTTCTTTGGCCATGTCCGATAGCGACTGCCCGGCGTCGGGCGCCAAGGCCGAAAGGTACATGAGCCCGGCTACCTTGGGGTCGTTGCCTGCTTCGGTGATGACCACGCCGGCCCAGGAGTGTCCCACTAGCAGCACAGGGCCATGCAGCATGGCAATGGCACGTTTGGTGGCCGCTACGTCGTCCGCCAGTGAAGTCAGCGGATTCTGAACGGAAATGACGGTGAGCCCCTTGGCCTGCAACATCGGGATGACCTTTTCCCAGCTCGACCCATCGGCCGAAGCGCCGTGCACCAGGACTACGTTTTTCACGCCTTGCGAAGCCGTTTTGAGGTGTGCTGGGTTGAGGGGAGTAAAAGACAGCAGGGCTGCCGCTAGTGCGCTAAGCGCAACAGTATGAAAATGGTGCATAAGAAAAATGGTTAGGAAGGTGGTTCGGGCATAGGTCGCCGTGAGCAAGCAAACCGGCCGCCTGTAATGCAATTGCCTGGGCACAACTACTCATTTCCATGACTGGGGTGACCAGCTTGGGAAGTATGCCGCAGGAGGAATGATGGCCTCTATGGCCTCGAACACCTAATGATGGGAAACGGGAGCGCCTTTTTGCTCGGGCACCACAAACGAAATGGCTTTGCGGTCGATGATGTGGTGAGTAGGGTCCGCTAGCTCAATCAGGATGCGATGGGGGCCGGGAGGAAAGCCATTCAGGATGAGCGGCTCCCCGCTGGCATCGGCCCAGTGCCAGGGGGCATCGTCGATGGTCACGTGAATGTGGCCGATGCGCGGAGATACATCCAGTGCCGCCGGTCCGTACACGGGCACAATGCGCAGGTTATCGGTACGGTACTGCACCACTACCCGGCCCAGCGCCAACGGCTCGGGCAGGGGAGGGTCGACGTACAGCTTGGGCGGCGGCTCCGAGGTCAGCGGTACAACGGCGGGCGCTCCCAGAATGTCGCGGGCCGAGGGTTGGGCAGCGGCCTGCAACGCCGCACCTGCAATCAGGCAGGAAAGAAGCAGAAAATACGTGAGTGGGTGTGCCATCATGGTTGGGATTGGGGGTTAGAGTGAAGCTGTGAGCTTGCTCCGGCAGCAGGTGAATGCACCGCGCTGGCGAAGCCCGTTTGGTTAGTGCCACTGGTACGCGGCCTGCACTAGCTGGCGGGAGTTGCCGCACGCCGGCGGCAGCTTTCTGGTGAGAAAGTCATCCATCAGGCGGGCAACGGTCGCGTGGTCTTCTTCCAGCACAAAGTGGCCCGTGTTGAGCAGGTGGAGTTCCGCATGAAGCAAATCCCGCAGATAGGGACGAGCACCAGCCGGAGGGAAAACCCGGTCATTCCGACCCCAGACAATGAGCATGGGGGGCTGATGCTGGCGGAAGTACGCCTGCCAAGCCGGGTACAGCGGGGGAGTGGACCGGTACGACGTAAAGAGCTGAAACTGCACAGCATCGTGGCCAGGGCGGGTGAGCAGGGCTTGGTCCATGGTCCAGGTATCGGGACTTAGGTTTTCCGCGTTCCGCGCCCCATTGGCGTAGCGCCAGTAGGTTTTCCCGAACGTACACAGTTCCCCTGGCTTGAACTCATCGGCTGGGGCTTGGTTGCTTTTCCAGTACACGGGGTCCCAGAAGGTTTCCAAGCCTTCGTAGGCGTTGCCGTTTTGTACAATTAGTGCATCAATCCACTCCGGATGGTTGGCCGCAATTCGAAACCCAATCGGGGCCCCGTAGTCCATGACGTAGACGCTCATGCGCGTCAGCCCCAGCACTCCAATGAAGTCTTCCATCACGTTGGCCAGGTTATCGAAACTGTATTCAAACTCGGTTACGCTAGGAAAACTGCTCTGCCCAAAGCCGGGGTAGTCCGGCGCCACGAGGTAGTAGTGGTCTTCCAAATCCCGCATCAGGTCCCGAAAAAGGAAAGAAGAGGTGGGGAAACCATGCAGCAGCAGAATGGCGGGATTGGCCGGGTTGCCAGCCTGACGGTAAAAGATATCCAGGTCGTTAACTCGGGCTTTTTTGAATTTCATAGGAGTAGCACTTGAGAAGACGTAGGGCCGAAGCTGCCATGCACAACGAGGCCCTTTGGAGTAGGCTGGCGCGTCGCAGTCGCCAGCCTACTATGGACATTTTCAGTGTTTCAAAGCCAAACTTCAGGTAGCGCTACCCCAGGTACTGCTTAAGCTGGGCGGCGGCGTGGAGAAAGAGCGAGCGTGTGGCCGGGACCTGGGCCATGCCGTTGAGCAGGCCGAAGTCGTGAATCACGCCGTTGTAGCGGATGCAGGTGGCCGGCACGCCAGCTTCGCGTAGCTTGCGGCCGTAGGCCTCGCCCTCGTCGCGCAAAATGTCGTTTTCGGCCACCTGAATCAGGGCCGGGGGCAGGCCTTGCAGTTGGGCCAGCGTAGCACGCAGGGGTGAGGCGTGGATGTCAGTCCGCTTTTTGGGGTCTTTGATATACATGTCGTACATCCACTTCATGGTCGGTGTAGTCAGGAAGCGGTCGGCCCCGAAGCGTTGGTAGGACTCGGTGGTGAAGTCGGCGTCGACGATGGGCCACATCATAATTTGGAGCTTGATGTGAGGGCCTCCTTTTTCCTTGGCCTGCAGGCAGGTCACGGCCGTCATGTTGCCGCCCACACTGTTGCCCACTACGGCCAGGTTCTGCCCGTCGACGGTGATTTCCGCCCCGTGGGCGGCTACCCACTTGGTGGCGGCGTAAATCTGGTGGATGGCTGTGGGGAATGCTGCATCTGGGGTGCGGGTGTAATCGACGAATACGGCCACGTAGCCCGAGGCCACAACTAGGTCGCGCACGATGCGCTGGTGGGTGGGGAAGTCGCCGAGGACCCAGCCCCCGCCGTGGATGAACATAAACACGGGCAGCACCGTGGCGGCCGTGCCGCTGGGCCGCACGATGTGCAGCGGCACGGTCAGGCCGTCCTGCTCAATGGTGCGTTGCGTGACCTCGATACCGGAGAGGTCGACCGGGACGGACGCCTGGGCGTCGACCAGTACTTGCCGGGCTTGCGCAGCGGAAAGGGTTTCCAGACCGGGGCCGCCGGTATTGAGGCCTTTGAGAAAGGTGCGCACCTCGGGGTCCAAGTGTGGGTCGGTGGCAAAATCCACGACGGTGATGGGCGGCTGGGCAGCGGGTGTCAGGGTGTCGGAAGTGTTCATGGAAAAAGGGGGTAAGTGATGAGGAAATAGTTCAGCGAAAGAGAAAAAGGGGACGCTGCCGGCTAGCAGGCCCAATGAGCCAATAAAGCGGCGGCGCGAAACGGAATCAGTAGGCGGAGGGTCCATGGCAACGGTGTTATGAGTGAAAAGCATTTGATAAACAGTGGGTCAGCTCCCGATGCAATGGGTTTCGGAGTGGCAAAAACCGGGCAGTGCTGTAGGAGCTGCAGTGATGGGCCACGTATGAAGCAGCGGCGGACATTCACGTCCGCTGAAGCGCGCATGGAGCTAGGCTGGGTACCGGCGTGGCCCTCGCTTGTCCCACCGACGTTGTCTGCATTTTTGCAGAGAACTGCCGCAGGGGTATGATTAACAGTTGCTTGTAATTAAGCAGCCTCTACTTGTCTCCAGCTAAAATCGAATGAGCTATTGCTGGCTGGTGGAGCGGTGCCCCACACCAGCGTATTTAGGATGCCTGGTTCCTGATGTAAAATTGGCGCCCGCCGCAGCCGATAGAAATGGATAATTAGTGCTTTTGCCTAGACAATTAGGATGCTTCTTCAACCTCGCAAACGGTCCGGCTTGGACAGACCTTTTGGCCTCCTGCTGAATAGCCAGCCTATTTTATGGTATGGTATTGTCGAGCAGCTACCGGTTTCTCCAATCTATTGGACTTGCTCCAAAGCATGCTCCATTGAAATGGAGTTGACCATCCGATGTGCAGCTTTCAGGCAAGATGTTCTAACCAAAAATCCCTGCTATTGCCACAGAATGCGCTTCAGCGGTTGGCACAGCCTTACCCAATAATTTGGCACTCTTTTCGGATGATTCCGGCCATAAGATGGCTGGTCTTGGCCGCAGCTTTTTAGCGTACCCGCGTTCCGCGGCTTGCGAAGGCGGTTCGTTCAACTAACAACATGTAGTCTTATGGGAAACGAATTACTCCATTACCAAGCACTAATCATCGGATTCGGCAAAGCTGGCAAAAATTTGGCGGCCTATCTAGCCACGCAGGGTTGGCGGGTAGCACTGGCTGAACAGTCGGCCGAGATGTACGGGGGTACGTGCATCAACATCGCCTGCATTCCTACCAAGTCATTGGTGCACAGCAGCGAAATAGGTGTTCCTTATCCCGAAGCAATTGCCGAGAAAAACCGGCTTACCGGCTTCCTTCGTCAACGCAACCTGGTGGCATTAACGGCCAGTCCGCAGGTGACCTTATACAACGGCCGGGCCTCGTTTGTGTCGCCCAAGCAGGTGCAGATACATCTTAGCGCGACGGGGGGAACGGTGCGGGTCGAAGCCGAACGCATTTTTATCAATACCGGCGCCCAGCCGCGTCTGCCGGCCTTGCCGGGCCTGCGCGGCAACCCGCGGGTGTTCACCAGCACCACCTTGATGGAGCAGACTACGCTCCCCGAGCGCTTGGTCATTCTCGGCGGGGGCTTCATCGGGCTGGAGTTTGCCAGCATTTACGCCCGGTTTGGGGCAGCCGTCACCGTACTGGAAACGGGGCCAACCTTTCTGCCCCGCGAAGACGAGGATTTTGCCGGAGCGGTGCGTACGGTCCTGGACCGGAAAGGAATCCGCATCGAAACCCGCGTGCAGCTGCTGCGAGTAGAGTCTTCGGCCACAGCCGACGAAGTGGTCTACGAAGACGAACATGGGCAAACGCAACGCGTGGCAGCATCGGCCATTTTGGTAGCCACCGGCCGCGAACCCGTAACGGCCGGCCTCAACCTGCCGGCCGCTGGCGTCGTCCAGGACGAGCGTGGGTTCATTTCCGTCAATGAGCGGCTGCAAACCAACGTGCCCCACATCTGGGCGCTCGGCGACGTGAATGGCGGACCGCAATTCACCTACATTTCCCTTGACGACTTCCGCATCGTGCGCGACCAGCTCTTCGGTGCCGGCACGCGCTCGACTGCCGACCGCCGGTTCGTGGCCTCAACGGTTTTCATTACCCCGCCGCTGGCCCATGTGGGCCTGCGGGAAAAAGAGGCGCGGGCGCTGGGCCACGACGTGAAGGTGGCCACGTTGCCGGCCGCGGCCAGCGTGCGGGCGCAGATTCTCCGGCAAACTGAAGGCCTGCTCAAGGCGGTGGTAGAGGTAGGCACGGACCGCATTCTGGGCTGCACGCTGCTCTGCGCCGAAGCCGGCGAGATAATCAACGTGGTGCAGCTAGCCATGCAGGCCGGCCTACCCTACACGGCCCTGCGCGACCACATCTACACCCATCCGTCCATGGCGGAAGTGCTCAACGATTTGTTTGCCAAGGTTTAGCATAGCTGCGTTAGCCCCCTCGCTGCGCGATGATAAAGGCCAGGTAGCTCATTTCACGAGTTTAGCTTTACTTGATTCCCATGCCTTCCAGTTCTCCCCACGCGACGGAATCCACGTTATGGACGCCGTTTACCTACACGCTTTTTCGCGCCATCTGGATTGCCGGGCTGGTGTCCAATGTGGGCACCTGGATGCAGAACGTGGCTGGCGTATGGCTCGTCACCACCCTTACCACTTCAGCCCTGCTCGTGGCCCTGATGCAGACGGCAACTTCACTGCCGGCATTTCTGCTGAGCCTGCCGGCTGGGGTGTTAGCCGATTTGATTGACCGGCGCCAGTTGCTGCTCTATACCCAAGGCTTTATGGCGGTGGTGGCCGTGGGGCTGGGGGTGCTCACCTTCACGGGCAGCATTTCGGCGTTTGGGGTGTTGGGATTTACGTTTTTGCTGGGGATAGGCGCGGCTCTGAACGCGCCCATCTGGCTCACAGTGACCACCGAACTGGTACCTCGTTCTGCACTGCCCTTTGCCATCACGCTCAATGGCGTGAGCAATAATATTGCCCGGGCCATCGGCCCGGCCGTGGGTGGAGCCATCATCGCCTATTATTCACCCGGTTGGGTGTTTTGGCTAAACGGCATTTCCTTTCTGGGCACCTGGGTCGTGGTGTATTACTGGAAGCGCGAACCCACCATCACCAGCGGGCCGGCCGAGCGCTTTATGGGCGCTTTGCAGGCCGGCATCCGCTACGTGCAATACTCTCCCAACATTTATGGGGTGCTGATACGCGCGTTTGCCTTCTCCTTCGGCACCGCTGCCCTGCTGGGATTGATTTCGGTGGTCGTTGCCCGCAAGCTGCACCTGAGCGCGGGCACTTTTGGCGTGATGCTCTCCTGGATGGGAGCAGGGGCCGTCGCGGGAGCCTATTTGCTTGGCCGGGTGGGCGCGCGCCTCACCTTGGACCGCCGGGTGGTGTTGGGTGCCCTGGTCTTTGCTGGTAGCCATTTGGCGCTGGCCCTCATCACCACGGTTTACCTGCTCTACGCCGTCATGTTCGTTTCGGGCATTGCCTGGCTGATGGTGATGACCAGCTTCAATACCATCGTGCAGCTTAACGTGCCCAGGTGGGTTCAGGCCCGGGTAGTCGGCATTTACATGCTCGTTTTTCAGGCCGGCGCGTCACTGGGTAGCCTCGTGTGGGGTGAACTGGCCGACCACCTCAGCATAGATGCATCCCTGCTCATCGCCGCCGGCTGGATGCTGGCCAGTACCGCCCTGGCCCTGCCGTTTCCCATGCGCTCGGGCGAGGGCCTCAACCTAACACCGTCGGAGCACTTTCCCGACCCGTTCACGGGCAGCGGCATCGACCCCGACGACGGCCCGGTAATGGTCCTGATTGAGTACCACGTAGCCCGCGCCGACTGGCACGCTTTCCAAGTGGCGGCGGAGCAGCTTAAGCGGCTGCGGCTGCGCGACGGGGCCTTGCGGGCCGGCTTCTTTTCGGATGTGGTCGAGCCCAGCCGCATCACGGAGTTCTTTTTCGTGCCTACCTGGGGCGAACACGAGCGTCAGCACCACCGCTTCACCAAGGAAGACCAACTGTTGGAAAGCCAGGTTCGGAAGTATCACCGCGGCCCCGACAAACCACGCGTGACCCACCTGCTGGCATTTCCTCCCGCGTCGAACGTGGAAATAGCCGCGCCCCTCTACGCGCTGGAAAGTCAGTGCTAGGGGCGGTTCTGATTTCAATTAGCGTCCTGCCTGCCGCCGTTATTGCTTAAAAGAGAAAGCCGAGGCGCACGAGCAGGGTCTGCTCTTCGGAGGAGATGCCATACATGGCGGCGATGACAACCGGCGGGGTAGGAGCCAGCCACAGGCCCGGCCCGTAGCCGCGATGCCAGGTGCGGGAGGACTCATCCGGTAGCCAGACCCGGCCGACATCGTGAAAAGCGAGCAGCCCGAAAGTGGCCGGCAGCAGATAGGTGCGGAAGTGGCCCAGCTGCAGGCGCGCTTCGGTGTTGTTGTAGGCTCCGTAGCGCCCGGCAAAGCGGGTGCGGCCGTAGCCGCGCAGGTTCTCCATGCCGTCGAGGGTCGCCGCTTGGAAAAATTCGTAATTCTCACCGGTCACCGTGCCCCCAAACCGGGTGGCCAGCGTCAGGCGTAAGGGGAACGCAAAGCTGCGGTACAGCGCCAGCGACGAAGTTAACTGGGTGAGGGGCCGCGACGTGGCTGTCAGTGGGCGCAAGGCCAGTAAGTTCGTTTGCCACTGTACGCCATGCGGCAGTTCGGCAGCCACATCCCGGCTGGCAAACTCATAGCCAAGCTGCAGCCCCAGGTATTGCTTGGTTGCAAAGAGGGCATCCGGGCGCAGGCGTTCGTCGTTGGCTTGCAGAAGAATACGCCCTTCGGTGCCTTCCACCCGCACGTTCTGGTATGCCCCGCCCCCGTAAGCATGGCCGTGCGCGCCCACTGCCCGGCGGAGCAGGACTGCTGCCGCAAGGTTGCGGAAGCGCACGCGGTAGTACAGCGCACTGGTTGGCTCATCGGGCAGTAGCTGGGTGTCGTTGCCCAGCCCGTAAAAGCTGCGCACGTAGTTGGGCGCCTGCACTGTGGCGCGCAACTGCAGGTCAAACGGCCCCACCACCTGCGTCAGCTGTCCTTCGTAGGCGAAGCTAAACGCCCCCGTGCGCAGGGCCAGGTTGCCCCCAAGCCGGTGCGTGGCGGCCCAGGGTTCTTTGCGAAAGCCCGCCCGTTTCAGGAGCAGGCCCACACCCACGAAAAGGCCGTCGTCGCGGTTGTAGCCCCAAGGGTAGAAAGGAGCGGTGTAAGGGTACTGAAAAGCCGACCACACGTATTGATTAACGGTTGGGCTACTGCTTAAGCGCAGCTTCGTGTCGGGACCCTTGGCGGTGGCTGCCAGTCCCGTTGGCGTGTCGTAGGCAGTGACCTTTCGGCGGCCGGCCGTGACATCGGAAGAGTCCTGGAGCGTATCAACCCCTTCGCCGCCCACAATGCGGATGACCGGGCCCCGGTGAACGCGGGCGCTTACGTGAAACAAATCCGCGCCCCCCTGGCCGTAGAGCCTGATTTCCCTGGTTTCGGACGTGATAAACGTGCGGTGGTAGCGGACCGGCCCCCGCTCACCAGTAGAGGTGCGGGCGTACACCGTAACCTGGGTGTGGGCGTCGTCCTGACGCCGCACGTCGAACTCCTCCGGGTCGTCGCTGCCCAGCACGTCCACGGCCTGGGCCAGGAAGCGGTAGTACTCATCAGCCCAAACCGGAAGCCGGACCCGGTGGGCTTGGAGCTTAGCCAGAACTACCGGACCCGACAGCAGCGCGAGGGAATCCGGCCACTGGCGCAGGCCCACCGCCAGCACGCTGTCCGTGAGGCTGGCCTGCACCGAATCCGCCAGGGCCTGCCAGTCGGCGCGGCTCAATTCCGTGAGAAAGCTACGGTCGAAGTAGCGGGCCTGGTAGTTGAAACTGTTGACGTTGCGAAAATCATAGCCAAAGCCTTGAATGCGGGGCAGCAGGTACTCCGCGCTTGCCATGCGGGGCAGCACGCCTTCATTCACAAACAAGGCCTGGTCGCGGTCGCGGGGCAAGGCGCGGAACAACAAGCCGCCCCTGGCCTGGGGATACGCCAGCCAGCGCCACTGGTCCTCGTGCCGGTCCCAGTCGGCTATGACCATATCCAGCAGGCGGGCCCGCAATAATGCCCGTTGGTCGATGCGGTTACGGGCGCTGGCTTGCAGCTGCGCCAGCACGTCGAAGGTGCTGTAGCGCTTGGCCAGGGGCTGGCCGGTGAAGCTGCGTGGCGGCGTGGGGTCGCGGGCTTCGAGCAGGCCCAGCGTACCCGCAAAGTCGCGCCGGTAAATGCCCAGGCGCGGGTCGTCGGGCAGGAGCACCAGTTCGGGATTGGTGTGGGCCACGCCGGCAGCCTCGGCCAGCGGCGGCACGAGCAGCGCCGCATAGGGATGCGCCGCCGAAATCTGGTCCTGCACGATGGTGGCGGCAAACGTGCGGTGCAGAAAATCGGGCACCGACGCATCGGTGTTCTTCTCCACAGACCGCAGCACATATTCGGTCCCCCCGGCCGTCTGCAGGCGCAACGACTTCGTTTGCAATCCACCCCCTGTCTTAACCGGGTACAGGCCGCCGTGGGCGGTGGCCAGGTCCAGGACGGGCACTCGCAGGAATTGCTGCCACTCGCGGCGGTAATTGGCGCCTTGCAGCCACGTTTTCAGCGAGCCCGCGCCGTAAAGGGTGCTGGCGCGTACCAGCGCGGTGGCAGGGTGGGCGGGCCGGGGCAAGCTGTCCGCCGTCTCAGCGCGAGCAATGGTAGGGCCAATCCAGTGCTGCTCGGCAACGACCTGCCCGAGGGGAGCACCGTTGCTGGGTAGCCAGTACGACACGTTTACCTGGCCATTAAGGCCGTAGTCCAGGCGTGTAAATCCATCCTTTTCCTGGTGTACCGTTGTTGGGGTGGGGTGTCCCGGCTCCTGGCGAGGCGCCATGGCGCTACTGACGAAGTAGTGCAGGGTGTTTTCCTCGTCGTAACGGGCCCGGCGGCGGCTTTGCCCGCCGATATACGTCAGCCCGGGGTAGTGTTCCAAGGTGCCCCGCAGCGAGCGGCGCAGCACCTGATAGCTGGGGTTGGGGAGCAGCGGTAGCGACCACGCCGCACGGGCCAGCGACGCCTGGCCCACCAGCAACACGTGTCGCCCCTGGTTGCGGCGCAACATGTCATTGAGCGCGCTCAATACCGAAGCCGGCGTTTGCGCCTCGCACGCCGGGAGCATGGCGGCGGTCCCCGTGGGAGGCCGCAGCCACCAGGCCGTGTTCAGTACCACCAGCGTGTGCTTGGAATTGAGAGCAATTTCGGCCGGGCCCGGACAGCCGACGTCAAGAACCACGGCCCCCGGCCGGCCCGCGGGCGAGGCCAGCAGCTGTACCAGACGGGCATCGTGCGTGGCACTGTAGCCGCCGGGCACGACCACCAACCGCCCGGGGAAGCTGTGCAACTGGGCCAGCAAAGCTGATTGCGCGGCGGAAGCCGGAGCATTGCTTGGCGCCGTTGGCAAAGTTCGACTTAAGTCGTCGAGGATGACCAACGTGCTAGCCCCACCCAACTCATCGGCTTGTTGCCGCACGGTTTGCAAGGTCTGAACCAGTTGTGCGGCCGTGCCCCGTCCGGTGCCCCCCACCACAAAAACGGTGCATTTTGGCTCCGGCTGGGCTGCCGCTGCGTGGGAAAGCAGCCCAAGCAGCCCAAGCAAAATCCCCGTGAAATTGGTGTGGCGTAGCATGGCGGGAAATAAAATAAAAGTCTATTTCACAGGGCTGTTATCGGTTCTTGGCATGGCTGGCGCCGGTTTTCGTAGCATTGAGCAAGCCAGCTTCGGCAAGGCTGGCGAGCGGGGGCTAGACGGAGCTGCCTCCCGCAATCAGTCACAACCCGCGGCGCTCAGGCGGGGCTGCAGGAGTTTGGCGATGAGGCCGGTCCAGCCGGTTTGGTGGCTGGCCCCAAGGCCCCAGCCCGTGTCGGCATTGAAGTATTCGTGAAACAGGATATAATCACAGAAATGCGGGTCGTTTTGCATGCGCTTGTCTGGACCCAGTGCGGGACGGATACCGGTCTCGTTGCGCAAAAACAGTTTGGTAAGGCGGCCACTCAGCGCGTCCGCAATTTCCAGCAGCGTGCAGTAGTGCCCCGAGTGCGTCGGATATTCCACTTTAAAATCATCCCCGTAGTAGTGATGAAAGCGTTGCAGGGATTCGATGAGCAGGAAGTTGGTGGGAAACCACACCGGGCCCCGCCAATTGGAATTGCCACCAAACAGGTCGGTTTCCGACTCGCCCGGCTCGTAGCGCAGCACCAGTTTCTGACCAGCTAGGTGCAAGTGGGCGGGGTGCTGCTGATGGTACTTGCTCAGGCTCCGCACGCCGTAATCCGACAGAAACTCGGCCTCATCCAGGGCGCGGGCCAGCAGGCGCTTCATGCGGTGCCCGCGCAGCAGCGAGAACAGGTGCGTTTGCCCCGCGCCAGGCTCCTGCCAGCGGCTCACCAAGCTGGCCAGGGCGGGCCGGTGCTCTAGAAACCAGTTGAGCCGGGCCACAAATTGCGGTACTGCATTCAGCACTTCGTCATCGAGTACTTCCACCGCAAACATTGGAATGAGCCCTACCAACGAACGGATTTTCAGGAGTTGCCGGCCGTTTTCCGGCGTGTGCAGCACATCGTAGTAAAACTCGTCCTCGTTGTCCCAGAGACTAGTATCGGCGTCGCCCATCTTGGTCATGGCTTCCGCGATGTAGAGAAAATGCTCGACAAATTTGCTGGCTAAATCTTGGTAGACGGGCCGGGTGCGGGCCAACTCCAGGGCGATGCGCATCATGTTGAGGGCGTACATGGCCACCCAACCCGTGCAATCCGCTTGCTCGATAAAGTAGCCGGCGGGCAGCGGCGCCGAGCGGTCAAACAGTCCGATGTTATCGAGCCCGAGGAAGCCGCCTTCGAAGACATTGCGTCCGCGGCGGTCCTTGCGGTTCACCCACCACGTGAAATTGAGCAGCAGCCGGTGAAAGATGGTGGTCAGAAAATTGAGGTCGCCCACGCCGTCGTTTTGCTTTTGGCATTGCTTATATACCCGCCAGGTGGCCCAGGCGTGCACGGGCGGGTTTACATCGCTCAGGTTCCACTCATAGGCCGGCAGCTGGCCGTCGGGGTGCATGTACCAGTCCTGGCACAGCAGCCGCAATTGGTTTTTAGCAAAGCCTGGGTCGAGCTGGGCCAGCGGCACGCAGTGGAAGGCCAAATCCCAGGCCGCGTACCAGGGGTATTCCCACTTATCGGGCATCGAGATAATGTCAGCGTTGTTGAGGTGCTTCCAGGTGGAGTTACGCCCGCTGCGGTGCCCGGGTGGGGGCGGGGGCAGTGCCGGGTCACCGGCCAGCCATTGGGGCACGTCGTAGTAGTAGAACTGCTTGCTCCAGAGCATGCCGGCCCAGGCCTGACGTTGCACCCGACGGGCGTCGGCATCGGCTAAATCCTGTTGGAGCCGGGCGTAATACTCGTTGGCTTCCTGGAGGCGCTGCTGCAACAGCTGGTCGAAGTCAACGAAGGGCGCAGCTAGCCCGGGCGGCCCGAGCCGCACGCGCACGGTCTGGGAGGTGCCCCCGGGCACTAGCAAAGCATAGTGAGCAGCGGCCTTGGTACCCGTCCGGGCCGGGTTGACGGCCGCTTTCACCCCCTGCACCACGTAGTCATTAATGCCGTCCTTGAAATACTGACCGGGGTCCGTTTTCGGCACCCCATATAGCCGCTCGGTGTTGGTTTCGTTGTCGCAGAACAGCAGCGCCGGGGCTTGGTCGCAATAAAGATTGTAGCTGCCCAGCTGGGCATGTTGCACGGCGATGGCTCCATCCTCGGTCGCTTCGAGTAGGAGCCGGCGGCTGTCGTCGAGGCCCCAGGCCCAGGTGTTGCGGAACCAGAGCTGCGGCAGCACGTGTAGCGTGGCGGCCTCCGTGCAGCGGTTGCTCACAGTTACCTGCATCAGCAGGTCGTCGGGACCCACCTTAGCGTATTCCACAAATACGTCGAAGTAACAGTCGTCGTGAAAAATCGCCGTGTCAAGCAATTCAAAATCGGGCTTGTCGCGGCCCCGACGAGCGTTTTCCTTCACCAGCCATTCGTAGGGAAAAGCGTGCTGCGGGTACTTGTACAGCATGCACATGTAGGCGTGCGTGGGCAGGTTGTCGAGGTAGTAGTACAGCTCCTTCACGTCTTCGCCGTGGTTGCCCTCGGGGCCACTTAGGCCGAAGAGGCGCTCCTTCAGAATGGGGTCCTGCCCGTTCCAGAGGCCCAGCGAGAGGCAGAGTAGCTGCTGGTCGTCGCTCACGCCGGCCAGGCCGTCTTCGCCCCAACGGTAAGCGTAGGAGCGAGCCATGTCGTGGGTGACGAAATCCCAAGCATGGCCTTGGGCCGAGTAGTCCTCGCGCACCGTACCCCACTGCCGCTCTGAGAGGTAGGGTCCAAACCGGCGCCAGCGTGTCTGGTGGGCATTGGCTTCGGCGAGGCGCTGGTGTTCGGCGGTCATTTCCATGGCTAGTAGCGGTATGCGGGCGGAGGGTAAAAACTGGGCAAATCCAGCAGCGGCCAGCCTCGGGCCGCTCCCAATGGAAGGTCCTGCTGGCCACCTAGCTGCGGGTATTAAATGTTGTAAATCAGCGCAGCGAGCTTACCGCGCGTAGCTACTTAGCAGCAAGCTTGCGGGCGATTTCGGCCGTGTGCCGGCCTTGGAAGCGGGCGCCTTCCAGCTCGTTGGGGCTGGCATGGCGCTCGCCTCGGCCACCGGCCACGGTGCTGGCCCCGTAGGGCGTACCGCCGGTTACTTCGTGGTGGCCCATCTGGCCCTGCCAGGCATAGGGCAGCCCGACAATCACGAAGCCGTGGTGCAGCAGGGCCGTGTGCACCGCCCGGATGGTGGTTTCCTGGCCGCCGTGCTGGGTGGCCGTACTCACAAAGGCTCCTCCCACCTTGCCCACCAGGGCGCCAGTGGCCCATAGGGCACCGGTGCTGTCGAGGTAGGCCTGCAACTGGCCGCACATATTGCCGTAGCGCGTCGGGGTGCCGAAAATGATGGCATCGTAGTCTGCCAGCTCGCCTGGGGTGGCTACCGGAATGTGCCCGAAAGCTTTCTGCGCCTCCGTGGCTCCCATGTGGTCGAGGACGGCCTGGGGCAAGGTTTCGGGGATTTTTTTAATCACCACTTCGTTACCAGCTATTTCCCGGGCTCCTTCGGCAATGGCTTCGGCCAGCTTAAATATGTGGCCGTAAGAAGAGTAAAAAAGGACGAGGGTTTTCATGGAATAGGGTGAAAAGTGAAACAGAAAAGAGCCTTAAGGGCTGCCCCTTTAATTGGCACTGTAAAGTCCGTTGATGCGGAAGTTTGGCTGTGAGCTGATTTTTGATAATCAAGTGGTTAAGTTATAATTTCGACTGCACTTCAAACACGCGGTGCAGGCCTTTTTTGCCCTTTAGAGGTGTCAGGAAACCTTGGCGTAACACCAGCGCGGGGCTTGCCGCCAGCACCACGGCTTCCGAAACCAGAAATGTGGTGCCGTACTGCTTGTTGAGGTCTTCGAGGCGGGAAGCCACGTTTACTGTATCGCCGATGGTGGCCAGTTTGCGGTCGTTTCCCGCCCCGATGTGGCCCACCACGGCCTTACCGTAGTGCAGGCCCAGGCGCACGTGAAAGGTGCAGTCGTACATCTGCTTCAGATAGGGGTTGAGCCGTTCCACGGCGCGCAGCATGGCGTGGCCGGCGGCCACGGCGTCGTCCACGGCAGTAGCCGGATGACTTAAGCCGAAGACTACCATCAGCCCGTCGCCGATAAAGTCGCTGATGTGGCCATGGTACGCCGCAACGACTTCGCTCATTGCTTCAAAGTAGCGGTTGAGGACGTGAAAAAGGTCGAAGGGCGGCAACCGGTTGGCAAATGAAGTATAGCCTCGGATGTCGGAAAAGAGCACCGCCACCTGCTGCTGGGTCCCCAGGTGCTGGCTCGGTTGGTTCAGGGCCTGCTGGGTAAGCTTCACGTCGAGGGCATCAAACACGGGGCGCGAATAGCACACGTTGCCCGTCACCCTGGTTTGGCAAACGAGTCGCACGTCGAACGGCAGGTTCAGGCGGATGGCCAGCGCTTTTTCGCAATCACCACGGGGCGAACAATACTTCAACCCGCTGATGATGTGCACGCGGCAAGTTGAGCATTCGGCTCGGCCACCGCAGACGTGCACGTGCGGAATCCCCTGCCGGAGAATAGCTGCCAGCATGGTTTCATTCGGCTCGATTTCAATAATCCGGCTATCAGGCAGCGCGCAGAGCTGAGGCATTGTTAAATAAGTAAGGACTGGATAAAAAGCTTACGCACATCGCCGAGCGGCCAAGAAGAGACGCGAATTGTGCCGCTGCCCGCCGGGGCACCTTTCAAATGATTTGCCTCTGCGCCGGAGTCGCAGCCTAGTGCGCACTGTGCTACTTATCAGCGGCCAGAATTGCTGTCGCCCGCCGCTGATGCGCGGCCTAATCCATCCACGCGAACCCCGCAGCCCACGGCGGCAGTAAGCAGTTGGGCATGCGCTAACAGGGCGTCGGGGCCATTCAGGGCACGGGAAGGCACGTGGGGGTGAAGAAGTTCAGCAAAAGGGAAATAGGGGGCAATGCCGCGCTGTTGACTTACCAAGGCAGCAAAGCGTCGGCGTACAACTGGATTGTCAAGCAAGGGGGCCATAGAATCGCAGGGAAGAGGCCATGGATAATATTGCGGCAGCATTGGCCTCCATGTGATGAAGAAGCACGAAAAGCTCTATACAGCACTTGGTCTGGGACAGACGCTTGAGGTAGAACGGTAGGAATGTAGAGGCCCCCCCGCCGACGGCGGAGCCCAGAAGACGGCAACCGGGAGATGCGGCCAGGCATCAGCCAATTGACGATGTAAAGGTGGTGGCCATGGAAGCCCATAGAAATGGACAATTACCCCCTTTGCTTATACAGTTGTCCGTACTCCAAACAATCAGTATAGCCTATTAATTATGAGTTGCGCAGTATCCGCGCCTGGTTTCTTTTTTCACTTTAATTGCGATGCCCATGCCCAGTTACGATACCCTAACAGATGCCATTACGGCCTTGCGCAAGCGCGGCTACGGCCTGGATTACAACCTGACGGACGCCGGGGCCGAGTGCGCGCAAGTACCCGAAACGCTGCGTCCCGAAGAGTTGAAAGTGGAGGAGACCTACCGATTTGAGGGCGATTCTAATCCGGACGACAACATGGTGCTTTACGCCCTGCAGTCTCGACTAAATGCGGCAAATAAAGGCCTGCTGGTTGCCGCCTACGGCCCCTATGTGGAAACCCAGGCGGCCGACTTCATTCAGCGACTGGATGGGCAAGCCGCACCGCACTTGTGAGCACAATGCCAGCGAGTTAATGTGGAAGTAGTCTGGTCGTTTGCTACAGCGAACCTTCTCGCTTAATTCCTAGCCGCACCATTTGGGCCTCCAGGGTTGTCGGCTTGACGTTGAGCAGTACCGCCGCGCCATTTTCGCCTCGAATCCGGTAGTTGGTAGCCCGCAAAGCGGCCAGCACGTTCTCGCGTTCGGCCTGTTCTCGTGGCTTGGCCACCAGGATTGGCGTAGTTTCCGCTGGAGGTGGTGCCAGCAGGGGCTCTGCTAAGGAAACGGTGGGCGTTGTTGCCATGATGGCGGCCCGCTCTAAAAGGTGTTCCAGCTCCCGGATGTTGCCCGGCCAGTGATAGGCTTGCATCTGTTGCAACGAGGTTTCGGAAATGCCGGTGAGCTGCTTACCCAGGTTTTTAGCGATTTTCTGCAGAAAGTGAGCGGTCAGGAGCGGCAAGTCTTCTCTCCGGTCCCGCAGCGGGGGCAGCTGAATGGGAAAAACGTTGAGCCGGTAGTAAAGGTCGGCGCGAAAACGCCCCGCTTCTACTTCCTCTTGCAGCCGCCGATTGGTGGCGGCAATGATGCGCACGTTGCACGGAATCGGCCCTCGGCCCCCGATGCGCTCGATTTCTTTTTCCTGCAGCACACGCAACAGCTTGGGCTGCAATTCCAGGGGCAATTCGCCAATCTCATCCAGAAAAATGGTGCCGCCATGGGCCAGTTCGAATTTCCCAATTCGCTTTTCGAAAGCTCCGGTAAAGCTCCCTTTTTCGTGGCCAAACAGCTCACTTTCAATCAGGTTGGGCGGGAGGGCGGCACAATTTACTTTGATGAGTGCTTTGCCCTTGCGGCCCGACCGGTTGTGTACCGCCCGGGCGATGAGCTCCTTACCCGTTCCGGTTTCGCCCATGACCAATACCGAATAGTCGGTTGGGGCAACCTGGCCAATGCTTTTGAAAACGTGGAGCAGCGTGGGGCTAGCGCCAATAATTTCCTCGTAGTTGGCACCCGTTTTTACTTCTTCGGCCAAGTAGAGGTTTTCCTGGCGCAGCTGCTCGCTAAGTTGTTCAATCTTGTCGAAGGCCAGCAACCGGTCCACCGTCACAGTCAGAGCCGGTTGCAGCTGTTGCAGCAGGCTCACGTGCTGCGGTTGGTAGGGCTGCGGCTGACGACTATAAAAGGCAATGAAAAAGCCCCCATTCTGCGCCGTTTTCAGGGGCATCATCAAATGAGACTGCAGACGGAACGTGTTGGCGATGAGTTGCAGCAAGGGGTTTTGCTGACAGAAAAGCTCAAAGTCAGTGCCATTATAGGCTGCTAACCCATTATAGGGCACTTGCCTTCGTATTCGCTGGTATTTTTCCAGCGTTAAGCCCGTCATCTGCAGGAAGTTTTCCGGCCGAATCATTTGGTACTCGTCTGTGCCAATGCGGAAAAAACTGCACGAGCGAAATGTATTCAAGATTTCGTCTGTCTCGAGGCCAATGACGAGGTAATCAAAGGGAATGAAGGGCTCAAACGAACGGGCTACTTTCTGCAGGCACTGCTCCCATTCGCCAACTTCGGTAAGCGTACTCAGCAGTTTGAGCTGTAGGTTTTGCTCTTCCCGAAGACGCACCTCGACGCGGTTAGCATGCCGATAATACGCAATTTCCAAGGCTACCAGTACGTCTTTTTCGCGGAAGGGCTTCACCAGGAAGCCGTAAGGCTGGGTGTCTTTGACTTCATCCAAGACGCTGGTATTAGTATTGGCCGATACAAATACAAAAGGAATCTGCTCGGTGTTGAGATACCTGGCGAAGTCGATGCCCGTTTCTGGCCCTTGTAGGTGGATGTCGAGCAGCACTAGGTCAGGGCGGTGCTGCTGACTGATTTCCAAGGCTTCGGCTACGCTGTACGCCGGTCCGCTTGTGCGGTACCCGGCCCGCTCCAGAATCAGGCGCAAATCGTTGGCTACCGCAAATTCATCCTCAACAATCAAGACAGTTTGCTGGGCAGGCACCGGGGCCAGCAATGCTTTAGTAGGCATAATCGAGACTAGGGGACACGGGAATGGATGGCTGTTCGCTGAATGTCAGGGTGATTTTCAAGCCTTCATCGTTTCTGATGGTAAGTGTGCCGCCCAACTGTTTGCTGAATCCATGAATAAGGGTCATGCCCAAAGAACAGCTGCGCTCGGGAGCGTAATTCGGCGAGAGTCCCACGCCGTTGTCGCTTATTTCTAACTCGTAATCATTTCCTGTCAGGCGCCGCAAGATAACCTGCACCCGGCCGGGGCGCCCCTGCGGGAAAGCATATTTCAGAATATTGGTCACTGCTTCGTTGACAATAAGTCCCAAGGGCACCGCCTGCGTTACATCAAGCTCCACGGGCTGCACTGCCAGCTCAAAGCCGATGAGTTGGGGTAAATTGTAAGCGTCGCGCAGGTATGCCACCAGTTCGTTGAGGTAGGCTGGCATGGCAATCCGGGCCACTTGTTCCGACTGATAAAGCTTGTGGTGAATGAGGGCCATTGCCTGCACCCGGTGCTGGCTTTCCTGAATGGCGGCCAGGGCGGTATCGTTGGCTAGGTAGCTAGCCTGTGAGTTGAGCAGGCTCATCACGACCTGCAAGTTGTTTTTTACCCGATGATGGATTTCTTTCAGCAGCGATTCCTTTTCCCGTACCAACGTTTGCAGGGCAGCATTTTTTCGGTCTATTTCTGCTTGACGGGCTTCTAACTGCTGGTTGCTGCGCTGCTTGAGGCGGTAGCGGTTGTAACCTAAGCTCAACAGCAGCACCAACATGACTCCTATTGCTACGGAAGCGTTGCGCTGGCTTTCGCGCCGCCGCAGGTTGGCTTGCTGCACGAGGTTTTGCTTGGTGAGCAGCGCAAGGTCCTGCTCTTTTTTTTGGGTCTCGTACTGGATTTGTAGACTGGCTATCTGCTGGCTTTTTTTCTCGTCGAATATCGAGTCGTGTAGCGCCAAGTAGCGCTGCTGATGGCCGATAGCCGCCAGGTAGTTGCCCTGGGCCGAGTCCAGTCTGAAGAGCAGGCGCTGCATGGCGGCCCTCCAGGGAGGGCCAACTGCTGACTGCAAAGCCCAGGCTTTTTCAGCATAAAGCCGGGCTTTGCTGTATTGTCGGGTTGTTAGGTAGAGTCGGCAAATGGCAAAATACGTTTCCTCCATTGTTGTCTTGTAGTCCGACGGTTTTAAGCTTTCCAGCCGGTTAATCTCCTGTAAGCAAACTTTTTCTGCCTCGGTAAATTGTCGGTTAGCTAGGTAGCAGCCATAAAGTATGGTGAATACAGCACGGTTGGAACAAGTGCAGTGCGCGTAACGCCGCAGTTTTTCCAGCGCTAGGCGAAGGGCCTGCTGAGGCCGATTCTGTGCAATAAGCGTCGCCGTCGTAAGCGATGTGACGTAGATAATAGAGGAACTATCGCGCACCTGCTCGGCGTGTCGCTCTGCCAGGTTATAGTAGGCCAGGGCGTCCGGATATTGTTTGAGCGTGTTGTATATCAACCCGACTCGGACATAAAACAGACTTAAATCGGTGGTGTCCTGGTTGGCGCGGGCGCTCTCAATCGTGGCCTGTCCATAACGAATAGCTTCCCGAAACTCGCCGAGCCGACTACTGACCGTGCCTAACAAATCGTACGTGTAATACAGGCGGCGGTAACCAATGGAGCGGTAGAGGGTCAGCGCCTGCTGCAACTCTTCGCGCGCCAGCCCCACCTGGCCTTTCTGCATGTGCAGGTCGGCAATGGTTTTGAGAACGTAGGCAGCGTTAGCGGCGTCGCCCAGGGTTTTATAGAGCGCCTTGGCATGCTGTAGGCAGGCAATGCGCTGAGCAATGTCGGTGTCCGAGTACGTGTAGACATCACTTAAGTAATACCACCCGTCAGCCTCTAGGTGTACATCGTGCTGGCGAGCACTGCTGGTCAACCCCTGGGTTATCCATTTTTTTCCCACAGATGGCTGGTCAATGGCTACAAACATATTGCCGAGCGCATACTTGCTTTCTATTAAGGCTCGGGTATCGCCGAGGCGGTGGCTCAACCTCTCCGCCTCCCAGCAGTAGCTCTCCGCCTGCCGGCGGTAGGTTTCGGCGCTGTCGAGCGGTGGCGCCCTAAACTGGTACTTATCAATAAGGTCCTGACTCAGGCGCAGCAACATCCGAAAGCGTTGCTGACCGGGTGGCGTCTGTTTTAATTGCTTCTTCATGCTGTCGACCGTGGCGGGGCGCAGAAAAGGCAACCGAGGCTCGGCCTGAAGTGGCCAGCTAGCTAGCAATAACAGCCCAACAACAACAGCGCGGCATGTACAACACTGGATATAAAGCCGCTCGACCAAAGAGCTTCCTTTTGCGAACCTGCCCCGGCTGGCGTTGGAAACCAAGTGGCGAAGCCATACCAGGAAGCTAGTAGCACCAGACAGTTGAGGAGGTTGGGAACTAGCTGGTAAGGCATCCCTATCCCGTAGAAGCAGAAGAGGTTTAAGCTGTTGCATACTGGCAAAAGGAAAAGACGAACCATCTGGAAAGCTTTAATACCGGATGCCCACAAGGGGGAGCAAAAGCTCTTCAAGCGAAATATTCACGCGCACGACCTCGGCACTTGCCTGACAAGTGACTAATTGCTATGAATATACTTAGCCATGAGTTGTTCAAAAAGACCAGCACTCACTTTTTACTGCTTAGCAAGTTGCTTACTCCTGCTTTATCCATCCAATGGCTCCAATCTGTTGGATTAATCAAGTATGAAAACTCCATTAGGTTGGAGTGAGCAAGCAATTTCATTTAAAAATTATCGAAAAGGCAAGTAAGAAAAAACGCGTATAAGGTCTGTAAATGCATTTTTGCTGTTAATGATAGGGCCTGCCTGGGCTTTGGCATTCTTTTCGAATAATTGGATTCTGCTACGTCCATCTATTGGAATTGGCGACTCAACTTATTTCAACGGGAATTGCCCAGCTTTACACACCCCCATGCTTACCAATTCTGTTTCACCTGTTCTACTTCGGAGCGGCACACCGCTCTTTGAATTGCGCGAGTTTGGCGCAGACACCTCTTATACCCAGTGGCAGCAGTTGCCAACTTATTCGGTGTTGTGGATTCAGCAAGGCCAGGGCTGCTACGACGACGCCCTAAGTACCTCACCATTTGCCGTCCAGACCCTGCTTTTTTTTGCAGCGAACCAGCCTTTTCGCCTGTGCTTTGAGTTGGGAACGGATGTACGGGGTGTGGCCCTGCATTTTGGAGCGGATTTCTATTGCTTGGAAAGGCACCAAGCGGAAACCACCAACAACAGAGTGCTATTCAACGTACTCGCCGAGCCCGTGGCAGTGCAATTAGGCACCCGCGACCAGGCCACTTTCGCCAGTGTTGTAGATTTGCTGCGCCGCGAAATAGCGCAGCCCGCCCTTGCCCAACAGGAACTGCTGGCGTCCTGCCTGAAAATATTGCTCATCCAGGCCTCGCGGCTCCGCTTGGAACAGGCCGAGGCATCGCCAACGTCAGCCGCTCCGGACCGCGTACCAAGCGTGCTGCGGCAGTTGGAGCAACTTATCGAGCAGCACTATCATCAGAAGCACTCGCCGGCCGACTACGCCGACTTGCTACACTTAACTCCTAAGACCCTCGGCAAGTTGACGCGCACCTATTTTCGGCGCACCCTGACCGAGCTCATTCAGGCACGCATTGTGGTCGAAGCCAAGCGGGAGCTGTACCTCACCACCAAATCTATCAAGGAAATAGCGTTTGCACTAGGCTTCAGTGACCAGTACTACTTCAGCCGGTTTTTTAAGCATATCACGCGCGTTGCGCCCCAGGAGTATCGCCGCGCGACCAGTTCAGAGCGAGAAGCGCTTCTGACCAACTGATTATTGCGAACGGTAGTTGTGAGGATACTAGCCGTCAATACCCTACGTAGGGGTTGGAGCTGCTGAGGATGGGGAATATGATTCGAAATCCCAGTGCAAGGATAAACCGTGCTTCACCTCGTGAACTTCATCTGCACTGAGAGTGAGCAGCCGCTCCACGCCGGGAAAAGGCTGGGTGGGCGCCGGGTTCCAATCTACATACGCCCGGCCCGTAACAAGGTAACAGGCCCGCAGTTTAGATTCTTGATATATTATCAGAATAGTAATATATATAATGTGATGAATAAATACAGGCTGATAGCCAGCCCAGCGGCTACAATGCCTCGGTGAAGCCGGGCGCTGTCGAGCCGGTGGCCAAATCGGCCACCGGCCCAGCCACCCACAATGGTCCCGGCCACCATCACCACTATCTGCGGCCAGAGTACGACGCCTGCAAATGCGTAGATACCAGCCGTTACGCCCCCATTGCATAGCGCCAATTGCGTCACCAGGGCATTGATGGCGTGGTGGTTGCGCATACCAGCCAAGCTCAGCGACGCAAGGAGCACCAAGCCCAAATTTGCTCCGAAATAGCCTCCATACACGCCAATGAGCAACTGTACTATCAGAACACTTGCCGTTAGAGGAGGCGTCGCGCTGTCCGCCTCACGGAAGGGCTCAGTCATCCGCCCACGGGCTACCAACCGCCCGCTAGCGGCAAACAGCAGCGTGGAAGCCAGAATGAGGAAAGGCACCAGATGCAGAAAAACGGGCGGCGGCGTGTGCAGCATCAGCATCGTGCCGACCACTGCGCCGGCGGCGCTGCTCAGCAGCAACCAGCTCACCGCCCACCGCCGTGGGCGGGGTGGCGGTGAGCTGGTGAGTGTACTGGCCAGAAAGCCAGGCCACAGCGCCACGGCTATGGTGGCATTGGCCCGCAGCGGCGGCACGTTGGTAAACACCAGTGGCAGCAGCAGGGAAAGAAATCCCCCGCCGCCGGCCACGGCGTTGAGCCCGCCGCCCAGCACGGCCGCGCCAAATACCAAAGCCGCTTCAGCAGTCGTCATCGGTACCAGCGGCAGGCCCTAGCTGTGCTGCACGCGTCCATTGGCCCGCACGGCTGGCTCGCTTTGGCGCACGTGCGTATTCAGGAAGGCGTCAATGAGTTCGGCTATCACTTGGTGGTCTTCCTCCAGGGCAAAGTGTCCGGTGTCAAGTAAGTGCAGTTCCGCGTTGGGCAGGTCGCGCAAGTAGGGATGGGCGCCTGAGGGCGGGAAGATGAAATCGCCTTTGCCCCAAGTCAGAAGCGTCGGGGGCTGGTATTCGCGGAAATAGGCCTGCCATGTAGGGTAGTGCGGCGGATTGGAGCCATAGGACAGGAACAACTGCATCTGAATGGCATCGTTACCGGGCCGGTCTAGCAGGGCTTGGTCCAGCGTGTAGGTGTTGGGGTCGATGTTGGCCGTGTTTCGTGCGCCGTTGGTGTACTGCCAGTACGTGGCCTCCTTCGTGAGCAAAAAGCGCAGCCCGTCGATGGATTTCTGGTCGTGCTGGTCCGCCCAATACCCTTTGAACGGAATCCAAAAGTCTTCCAGCCCCTCGTCATACGCGTTGCCGTTTTGAATCAGTAGCGCCTGTATGCGCTCCGGGCGCATCACCGCGAGGCGAAACCCAACCGGGGCGCCATAATCCATTAAGTACACACTGAACAGCTTTACGTGCAGCACACGCAGGAAGCAGTCGATGATGTGAGCTAGATGGTCGAAAGTGTACTCGAACTCGGTGGGGCTCGGGGCGCTGCTATACCCGTAGCCGGGGTAGTCGGGCGCCAGCAGGTAGTACCGGTCATCCAAGTCCAGCATCAGGTTCCGAAACATGGTTGACGAGGTCGGAAAGCCATGCAGAAGCAGAATAACGGGTTTGGTTGGGTCACCCGCTTCGCGATAAAAAATGTCGAGTCCTTCGACTTTTACTTTTTTGTATTGCATGGCTGAAAAGGGGTATTTAAGTGATTGATGATGAAAAAGCTGGAGAATGAATGCAATGGCTTTTACATAAGGCTGGGTCGTTCGCAGCCGCCAGCGGAACTGGGGCTCTTTCGGCTGCCGGTCCTACAAAAGTGGTAGCGAGAGCAGCGGAGCGAAATGGATAATCCACGCTTTGGCTTGGATGATTCGACCAACCTGCTTGTAGCTGTGGCACAGCAACAAGCGTGGGCGCAATGGCGCGGGAATAATGCTTCTCATGGTGCAGAACCATGCACCTCCACGGGACTCTTTCGGGGAGGCGATATAGCCAATGAGTTGCGCCAATTGTCCATTTTGAGCGCTTTTGGGTAATTCTACTTTTACCACTGCAATTGCGAGGCATTAGCGCGGGCATCCACTCTGATAGTGAAGCTGTCAGCGCATCATTCCACGCTGCCTTTTCGGGTAGCACCAAATTCCATAACCCCATTACTATGAAATCACTACTCTTGGTGACTGCCTTGTCCCTGGCGGGCACGGCTGCTCTGGCCCAACAACCTATACCGGATATGCACACTGCGCAATCAGACAGTGCCGATGGCCTGGGCATGAAAGAAATCCGCAACGCGTATTCCAAAAACCTGCCCATGGCCCGGCAGGGTTCGGGCACCAGCTGGCACCCCGACAATTCGCCCATGTACATGCAGACCTACCAGCCCGGCGGCTGGGATGTGATGCTGATGTACTCGGTTTTTTTGCGCTACACCAGCCAGAATGTCAACCATGATGACCGGCGTGGCGATGCTGACTTCCGGGCCAATACGTATGCGATGGCCACGGCCAACCATCTGGTGGGCCAGCACGGGCTATTTACCATTCACGCCATGCTCTCGACCGACCCGCTTACGGTGCGGGGCAAGGGCTACCCGCTACTGTTCCAGACCGGTGAGTCGTGGCAAGGCGTGAAGCTGCACGACCACCAGCACCCGCACGATTTGGTGAGCGCGCTCGGAGTGGTCTACACCTACGAAGCGAGCCAGAATGTTGACCTGACGGCTTATGTGGGCTTCCCCGGCGAGCCGGCCCTTGGGCCGCCCGTGTTCATGCACCGGCCCTCAGCAGCTAATTTGCCGTCGGCCCCGCTGGGCCACCACTGGCAGGACGCCACGCACATTCAGTTTGGGGTAGCTACGCTGGGCGTGCGCTACCGCAACGCCAAGCTAGAAGGCTCAATTTTTACTGGCCGCGAGCCCAATGAGCACCGCTATGGCTTCGACCCCATCCGCCTGGATTCGTACAGTGCCCGGTTGTCGGTGAACCCGGCCCGCAGCCTAGCGCTGCAGGCTTCCTATGCGCATATCAAAGGGCCCGAGGAGTTGGAGCCCGCACGCAACGTGGACCGTACCACCGCTTCCGTGCTGCACAATGCTATGCTGAACGACAAAACCATCCTGTCGTCGGCCTTTGTCTGGGGCGTAAACCGCACCAACGGCGGCACGGCTGGGGTAGACTATTCACATTCCTTTTTGCTGGAAAGCAACTTGCAGGCCCGCCAGTTCAACGTCTTGACCCGGCTCGAAACCTTGCAGCTCAATTACGACGAGTTGCTGCTGCCAGCCGCCACCGAGCAGGCCCTGAATGCCGACCGCCAAGTGTCCGCCTTCACACTGGGAGTTTCCAAGTACTTGGCCAAAACCAATGCCGCCTGGCTCGACCTGGGAGCTACTGGAACGCTCAACGTCTTCAATACCAATAACGCTGCGCTAGTGGATGCTTACGGCAAAACACCGTTATCCTTCGAGGTATTCATTCGGTTAATAGCCCCGCGCATGGGTACACATGTGAGTGGCATGGGCCACAGAGGCAGGAAGATGTAGGCGGCCGTTAGCTGCTTACACGCGGCTATTCGTCCGCCGGCCGATTCTTCCTCTTATGTTTTGAAGTGGGCGCAGAAGTGCATGAGGTTTTCCGGCATTTCGGCGCCTACTTCTATGTATCTAAAGCATCAAGCGCAACGGCAGTATTACTGTTGCGCCGCCCATATACCGATTTGTCCAGCCTATTGCGGTTTTGTGCATGGCCACATAATGCGATTGGCGGCTATTTAAGCGGTTGAACATAAGGGCTGGCCTCAATCCTGTTCTACCCAAGCTGTCCATTACAACCGGCCCGGAATGATTACGCTAAACTCTTTTTATTTGAACAAGCTTTTTTGCAAACTTGGACGCCGCGCAATGCCCCTATTTGATGCAGTCTTCTTATGACCTACTTCATTTGGTAGATTACATGTATGCCAATCATAGCTAACTGCCAAACAAGCAATTTAATATCCCTAATGTAATGCTAGAGAACCGCCCACCCTTGCCGCCTTTCGACTTTAAATCGGCCCAATTGAAAACCCGGTTAGCTGAAGATGCCTGGAACACCCGCGACCCGGAGCGAGTGGCCCTGGCGTACTCTCCCGACAGCCGCTGGCGGAATCGAAGTGAGTTCTTTACCGGTCGCGACGCAATTCGTGCTTTTCTCACCCGCAAGTGGGAGCGCGAGCAGGAATACCGGCTCATTAAAGAGCTGTGGGGCTTTCACGAAAACCATATTTCTGTTCGCTTCAGCTATGAGTGCTGCGATGGCCAGGGCCAGTGGATGCGCGCTTATGGCAACGAGCAATGGGAATTTAACGCCCAGGGGCTCATGCAGCGCCGCGAAGCGAGCATCAACGACTTGCTGATTACCGAAGCAGAACGCAAATTCCGCTGGCCCGCCGGGCCCCGACCGGCTGACCATCCCGGTTTAACCGAACTAGGCCTGTAATATCTCTCGCATCGATTTTTGCAGCCGCCTAGAATTTATCTGCTTTTACCCAGCCTGCGCCACTCACGTCCGCGCTGCCAATAAGCCGGGAGCAATTGGGCAGCTGATTGAGCCGTAGCGGGCACGCTTGTCTACACAGCAACGGGGAACCACGCCAAACTGGTCTAGCCAGTTTGGCGTGGTTTCCCCGTTGCTGCACCGTTTTAAGCCAATAAGCTTAGGCGGTACACTTTGGAATCGCGGTCCGGGAATGAATAGGTTGGCGGCAGGGCCTGGCGGTCAATCTGCGTGAACCCATTGCGCTCGTAAAACTTGTGCGAAGCCGCGGCAATAGCTGGGGTATCCCGGTAAAGCGTTTTGAGCTTCAGCTCGCGGGCCTGCTCGGCCAGGGTGTCGAATAGGAGTTGGGCTACACTGGGCGTCGCCCCCCGGTATTCCTTCAGGACAAACATTTTGCGCAACACGCCATTATCAGCATCTAGCTTTTGCAGGCCAATGGTTCCAACCAGTGCCTCGGCCTCCTTTGCCTACCAAAACCCGCCCCCTCGATAAAAATGGGCGGTGTTCAGCAAATCGAGCTGTTCGTCCTCCATAAACCCCAGGTTGAACTCCGTGTTTTGGATGGCCAATACGAAATCACGGACCAGTTTCTGGTCCTGGTTAGCAAAGGCATGCACCTTAATCATCGGGCTTAAAATCAGTTTTCTGGCATTAGCGCAAATTTAGCCGGGCTAAAGTCGTTGCGCACGGCGGCTATTCGTTTGGGTCTTTCTGAAAGATGTTAATGAAGTTGCCATCAGGGTCGCGTATCATCGTCGAGAAGTCGCCCCGACCGGTGAGGTCCACTTCTTTCCAGGCGAAGGTGACTGTGACTCCCTTTTCCTCCAGTTCCAAGGTGGCCGTATGCAGGTCATTGACCTGCAAAACCAGCGTTTTATTGCCGATGGGAAGGAGGTGGTTCGGCGCGTCGGCAAACAGTTCTTCGATGCGGAAGCCATTTTGCGCCTGCAATACTTCCAAGCGAATATTAGACGACTGAATGAAGGCGACCTGAGCACCGATAGCGGGAAATGCCGTTCTGGTCAGCACCTTGAACCCGAGTGTGGTTTCGTACCACCGAATGGTCTTTTCAATATCCGAGACGGTGAAGGCTAGGTTGTGCAGGCTAAGGCTTTGCAGGCCATTCGCAGATGGGTTTTCCATGGGACGTATTAGTGAAGTGGTTAAGAATTTATTGGTTGCCTATCAAGGGCTATAGTATTGGTTGATACCATCGCCCTTGATAGTTGCCCGATGGGAAGAGGGGCGACTGTGCTGAGGTAGCCAGGCTGGCTACAGTTGCCAGGACCAGTCTGGGGCAGAAGACGGAGCAGGCGAACCTTCCTGATACAAGCCGACGAGCACGCCATCAGCCACCGCCACGTAGCAATGCTGAAGGCCTGCACAAACCTGTTCCACGCGGCCTACGGTTTGCAGGCCGGCGGTGTGGGCCTGCGCCAACGCGCGCCCAAGGTCTGCTACGCGGAAGCTGGCCACAACCGGACCTTGGGCGAATAAATAAGGTGGGTGGCAGGCCCCTGGACTGTAAAACTCCAGCAAGCTGCCATCGACCAGCTGGCAGGCTACAAGTCCGGGCTCTTGGTAGACGGGCTGCGCCCCGAGAGCCGCGTTGAAAAACGCATGCAAGTGCTCCCGGTCGGTAGCCTGACCAACGCGAAACGCCAGCTTGCGGGTGGCAGGAGAGGGCATGGCGGTATAGAAGTTGAATACTGGGATACGTACCGCCCGCCTGCTGCTACACGAAGTGGCGTCGGATACGGCTGAGCGTTTCGGTGGTCATGCCCAGGTAAGAGGCCACCATGTACTGCGGAATGCGCTGGGCAAAGGCGGGGTAAAGGCGAAGAAACTCGCGGTACTTCTCCTCCGCCGAGTAGCTGATAGCGGCGTGAATGCGGTTTTGCGACGCCAGGAAGCTGCGGTATAAAATGGCGTTGACCACCTCGTCGAGGCTTGGAATTTCCCGCCGCAACTGCTCGAAGTCTTCTTTTCTGAATAAGAGAAGCGTCGATTTTTCAATTGCCTCGACGTAGTAGCGCGAGGGCTGGCCGGTGGTGAGGCTTTCCTGGTTGCCGGTCCACCAGTTTTCCACCGCGAAATTCAAAATGTGCTCGGCCCCTTTCGCATCCACGGAATAGGTGCGCAGACAGCCACTGGTCACGAAGGCCTGGTACGACCACTCGTCGCCGGCTTGGAGCAGGTACTGGCGCTTGCGCAGTGTTTTCGGCAAGCTCGCCGCTTTGATTTGCGCAATTTCAGCCTCCGAAAAAGAAGCTTTGCTCTGCAGGTACTTTTCAAACACGGCAAACATAGGCGCGGGCTGGGTAGTACGCGCAAAGGAATGCTTTTTGTGCTTGTCATACGTCGCAGCTGGTTTACTGGGCGCTGGTTGCGCCGTTGATAAACGTGTAAATCTGCTGGATTTTGCCGTCCGCCAGTACGAATACATCGTGGCCGGTAACCGCGGCAGGGGTGGCAGTCGGGCCGAATTGCCAGCTTAGGTAAGCCAGGTTGTGGTGAGCCTCGACGGGGCCTACTTGGTGGAACTCATACCCGGGATTCTGCTTCAACAGGTCGGCAATGAAAGCGTTGACCTGCGGCCGGCCGGAGATGGTGAAGAAAGGGTCAACGAAGTGGATGTCTTCGGTGTAGATTTCCGCGATAACCGGCGTGCGCTTGGCCTCGTCGGTCTCACTCCAGAGGGCCAGGTGCTTGCTTGATAGAGCAGTGATGGCAGAAATATCCATAACGTAAACTGAAGAAGTGAAGCCAGCGGCGGGCACTAAGCCGTGTACTTGGCCAGCCACTTGGCCTTGATGCTGGCGCGGGCGTCGATGAACTCCTGGTCGGTGCCTTCGGCTATGGCGTCGAGGGGGTAGCGCAACGGGCGGGTGCCATCGGCCATGTTCACGAGTTGCAGCACGCCGTCGGCAATGGTCTGGGGATTCATGTGGTGAGCAACCATTTTGCCCACCAAGCCGCCCACGAGCGAATTGAATTGCGCTACCGCCGCCTCGCCGTATTCGGCCACGATATCGGCCCGGTCAGCATCGGTGGTCGTTTTGGTGCCGTCGGTCATTTCCGTTGGGTACACCCCGGGCTGAATGGTCACGTTCTCGATGTGGTAGTCCCGCAGTTCTTCCTGGATGCCCTCGGTAATGCTTTCCACCGCGAATTTCGAAGCCAGATACGGACCCATAAACGGCAGCGTGTGCCCACTAGCCCCGGACGTGAGGTTAATTACCAGCCCGCGTTTGGCCTGGCGCATGGCCGGCAGCACGGCGTGGTAGGTACGCAGCACCCCGTAAAAATTTACCTCAAACAGCTCGCGTACCCGTTCGAGGGAGAAGGCTTCGACCAGACCGTAACCGGTGATTCCCGCATTGTTGACCAGCACATCGATGCGCCCGTGCCGAGCCAGGGTTTGGCCCACGGCCTGTTGCACGGATTTGTCGCTGGTGACGTCCAGCTCAACGACTTCCACACGAGGTATGGCCGCCAGCTCCTGCGCGGCGGCCGCGTTTCTGCCGGTGGTGCCGCGCATACCGGCGATGACCGTATGCCCGGCGGCGGCCAGGGTGGTAGTCATTAGTTTGCCAAAGCCGGTACTCGTACCGGTAATCAGAATTAACTTGCTCATAACGAGGGGCGGAATTGGAAAAAGTGAACGAAAAACCCTAGTGTCAGCGCTGGCTGGATTGGTTCTTTTCAACGGTACAAAGGTGGTAGAAGCCCACACCGGGGCCGTTGACATTTATCAAAAAATTAGCTTGATAAATGTCAATGTCAGGGTTCGATACGGGTGCTATTTAAGCAGCACATCACACCCCCTTGTAGACGAGGTGGGTAAATAGGCTGGCCGAAATGACAAACCCGCCCCACTTTGCATCATACTTGGCCGTTGGTTGCTCGGCCGTGACTTGTGCCAGCGTTAGGCCTTGCTTTTTCAAGGCGGCTACCCGCGTTCGTATGTCAACCAGCATATCGTGGAATTCGATGAGCTGCGCCCGATTACCGATTGGTCCGTGGCCGGGAATAATAATGGTACGCTCCGTCGTCCGCGCGATGTTTTGCCGGGCGGCCGCAATCATGCCATCAATGCTGCCGTTGGTTGAATAATCGATGAACGGGTAATGGCCGTTCCAAAAGGTGTCGGCAACGTGCAGCACATCGGCTTTGGGGAAATAAACCGAAATATCACAGTCAGTGTGGGCGGGCTGGTAACGCTGCATCCGAATCCGTTCCCCGTTATACTCCAACTCTTTTTCGTTGGCAAAAAGAATGGTGGGCAGCGCTCCTTGCGGTGCCGGCGGAAAGGTATAGTTCCAATCATCTACCCGCACGGTAGCTTTAAGGTGCTTGCGGGTGTTTTCCTGAGCAATGATGGTTGCGCCGGCTTGGTGAATCCACTCGTTCCCATCAGCATGGTCGAAGTGCCAGTGCGTATTGACAAGGTAGTGAACGGGGGCGGCGCTGATGGACGCAAGCGCCGCCGCCACCTGTGGCTGCGATACCCCGATGCCAGCGTCGACAAGCAACTTACCCGCAGGGCCATTGAGCACCGCAATATTTCCGCCCGAGCCCTCCAGCATACTAAGGTTGCCACGCAACTTGGTGACCACTATTTTGGCTGTTGCTGCTGCTGTTTTAATGGCAGTTACTGGGCTTTCCGCTTGAGCAAAAACGGTTTTTGGGAATAGACAAAAGCCCGCCGCTAGCAGGCCCGTAGAGCCAAGAAACTGACGGCGACTCAAGGTGCTGCCGGGTGAAGTAGTAGTCATGATTTCTGCGAGTTGAATAGCACAATACAGCCATAGGCAAGCTTAACCTGCCTATTTCTTATCCGAAGGTTCAGCCGGATTAAGTGCTTGTTGCGCGTTGAAATAAGCGGCGCCTAAAAACGTGCGCAATGGAGTGGCCGGGCGGTTGAGCAGACGTTCCAGGGTTGGGTCGGGGGTGGCAAGCATGCCCTGTTTCATAGCCGCGGCCCATTGAGCAAAAAAGTTTGCCACTGGCGCGGAAAAGCCCTCGGCTATTTTCTGCGCTACGTAAGCTTCGAGGGGAACATCGGTATAAGCAATAGGTCGGCCGGCAAGCTCGGAGAGCAACTGGGCGACGTCATCGAAGGAATAGGCTTTGGGCCCGGTCAGGGTATATTCCTCGTTTTCGTGGCCTTCGCCCAACAGCGCGGCGGCCGTGGCCGCCCCCAGGTCCGCAAGCGTGGCAAAGGTTACTCTGCCGGTCCCTGCGGGTACGTTCACCCCGGTTTGCAGCACCTGGGGCCCAAGCAGGACCCGCAGGCCTTCGGCGTAATAGGTCATGCGCAAAATGGTGTAAGTCAGGCCCGAGGATTTCAGACAAGATTCGGTTTCCAAGTCGCTAACCGTCACTTCCGTCATTACGAAGGCACTGTCACGCTGAATACTGGTGTAGAAAAGATGCCCCACGCCGGCCGCTACGGCGGCCCGGATGACGTTCTGGTGCTGGACCACCCGGTCGGTAAAGGCTACGGCCGAAACAAGCAGGATTTTATCCACGCCAGCGAAGGCTGCGACCAGGTCATCGTAGTGGTGGTAATGGGCCCGGCGTACGTGCACGCCTTGAGCTTTCAGGTCAGCGGCTTTGTCTAAGTCGCGCACCAGCGCCACTATTTTCGACGCTGGCTGGTGTTGCAGCAACGCTGCGATAACGAGCCGGCCCAGCCGGCCGGTGGCACCCGTAACGAGAATCATGGTACTGGCGGATAAAGGTGATTACAACGGTTAGGCACCGTATGACGTGCATTCGCTTGACTATGCAAAAGTTGTTTCTGCCCGGCCGCGTGAAAATGGATAAATGCCGCTTTTGCTTAGATGAATGGACTACGTGCTAGCACGCCATCGATGCGGAGCTGCGCCAAGCCCGGCTTATCTGGCTGACTACCCGGTGATTTCGCTACTGGTCTCTTTTCGTTATGAGCACTTTCCCGCCGAAGACGCCAGCACGCCTGTTCGGACTGAAATCTGCGCAAGCGCTTCTGCGCCAAGACTTGAAACGGGCCATTACTTGCCGCTCCGCCTGATTGTGTCGCCTTTACTATTGGTGCTCAGCAGGCTTGCTTCCGCAAGTTCCGGCCGGTGGGTTAAAGGGAGAATAGGATTCAAAAGTCCACTGAAAGGGTAGGGCTTGTGGAAGAACACGAACCTCTTCCACGCGGAAGGTTACCAGGCGTTCGGCGCCGGCATCAAGGCGGGCATGGTCGGGCGTCCAGTCGACGTGGGCCCAGCCAGTAAGTTGGAACACGTCACCGGTGACGAAGTCGGGAAATAACAGCCCGGCTCGGGGGGCCAGCGCGAGGTTGCCCAGCGTTTGAAACATGCCGTTGCCCATATAATCCGGCCACTGCAGCGTTTGGGAGTTTAGCACCTGCACGAAGCCTGGCCGGCCACCCCGGTGCGACACGTCGAAGCCGGCCCGAGGGTGCGCGCTAGCTAAGAAAAACGTATCGGCGGCACAAATAGCATCCTGGAGTGCGGGCGATAGTGCGCGCGCCGCAACGCCCCCGTGCGCAGGCCGGCTCGGTGCCGGTTGGGCCCGCCATTGCCGGGCCTGAATATACTTAGGACAATTAAAAAACACCTCGTCCAGCGCCACGGTTATGGCTGCTTGTGTTCGGTGGGCCCGGCCATTGAGCCGAATTCGCCGCCGCGAGACAAAGTCAACGACGGAAATGCCAACCGGTGCATCGGCCACCAGGTTCGCGGCCAATATATCCCCGGGCACTGGCTGGGCGGCAATATGCAGGGTGTGGGCATCAGGTGCCTGCAGGAAGCCGGGCGGCCCAGTTATCACCGACGTCCACAGCCGGCCGCGCTCGTCGGCACTGCCCAGCACCAGTAATGGCTGCGCCGCCAGAAAGGTTCGGGCTTGCGGGGGCAATTCCGTCTGCAGGATGTGCGCCAGCTGGGCCGCTGCCGACCTACTCCCGGCTCGCTCCTGGACGACTATTTCGCCGCAGTGGAAGGGAACAACTTTCATTTGGCGTTGCGCTGTTCAACCTGTGATTTTCCGATTAGGGAAGCCTTGGGCAATTGCATCAATGGTTTCCCGGCCCAGCACTAGCTGCGTTTACTCTTGCTAGCTACCAATCAATTTCTCCGGAGATAGTGCACTGCCAACCAGTGCTGTCAGTTCCGTAGAGGCGGCAATTGTTGAGGGCAAGGAGTATCGCGTTTCGATGAAGGACGCAGCATTAAACGCTACTCGAACCTGCTGTTGCTCATCCTCCCAGGCGATTACTTTAAGGGGAAGGTCAAGCGCTGCTACTGGATTTGCGGTCATAATAGCTCCACCGACCTTGGGATTGCCAAATAGCAAGTATTCCAAGGGCCGCAGGTCTTGCCCAACCGAGCGTAGTTCTGTTTGCTGATTGATGCGGACGTAGATAGTCCCTCCGTGGTCAAGGATGACTGTTTGGATGCGGTCTATCGTTTCTTTTACGGAGTAAGTGCTGGATTGAATCAACACGCCGGCAATAGTCATGTGGCCTTAATTAATAAGTGGTTATGCAGGTCTGCTCTTTAGTAGGTGTCTCACCCAAGGCGTTCCGCAGTTTGAATACTACGCTTTTGGCTTTTGCCCGAAGAATGCCTGGAGATACCCTACGTTGGCGATGATGAGTACCGTGGTAAAATAGGCCACCACCATTTCGCTCATGGCGCATAACCGGGCTACGGGCGTAACCGGATGGATTTCACCCACCCCAGCCGTGGTATACTTGCCCAAGCTGAAGTAGAGAAAAACCAGAAACTGGTCCAGGGGGTGCTGGCGGACGCCCACGATGCGAAAGGAAGAAGGGTCGATTTGGTAGAGGCAGTAATAATCGGTGCCAAACGAAAGCACAATCAACAACATCTGCAGTACGAGAAAGCCCATCATGTACCTGCGGTGGTGCGCCGACGTAACCGTATGATGTATCCAACCCAGTGTTGCTCCCACAAAAATTGTCACTTTAACCAGCATCAGCACCAGTACCATGCCCGTCGTAAACCCTGCGCTGTGGAGTACGTGGCAAGCAAGGAAGAGTAGCGCCCCCGCAATCAGGATGCAACCGATAAACAGTGCCGCAGCATTGATAATGGGATAACGCATGTGGATGAAGCGAAAGACCAAAAAGCTTATGGCAGCAACGCAGCATACGTAGCGCACTTGCGTTTCTCTTACTAATTGGCCGGTCGGAGGAGGAAAGAACGCGCTGCTTGTGCCATCGTCACCAGGCTCGCCCCCATCATAATGGTGTCTTTGAGAACAAGGCGCCCCGCCCCGCTGAGATAGGGAAAGCCGTGCTGTGCATCTCCCAATGCAGGCACCCAGGCCTCGGGCGTTGTCACCAGAAAGCTCAAGGTGACCAGTGACATGCCGAAGCACAGAAGACTGCCCAGCGCCGAAACCTGCGGCAGAACGGGGTAGAGCGCAATCATCAGCCCAATCATAACAATGACTGCGCCAAGACCGGCAGCAAAGGCATAAGTGTGATTGGCGTGGTGCCAAGCCGTGTTGGCAGGCTTGCGCTCGCCCTCCTTGTTCAGGTAGAGCTTGTACGCCGGCGCTTTATAGTGGTAGAAAAAGCTCATTACTGGGCTATTTGCGACGAATGGCACAATGCTGACGGCTTCGTAGGGAACCAGCTTGAGGGCTCCAATCCACAGCAGGACCACAATTAAGCCCATCCGGCACAGGTGCATGCCAGCTTCCTGCAGACCAGCCGCGCACCGAAAGAGTTGACGTATCATGGCTGAAGTGTGAGGGATAAATCTTCAGGATAAAGGTTGGCAAACTTGGAATCCGATGAAATGGACCACAGCCCCCATCAAATGGATAAAAGCTATTTTTGGCCTTAAAGCCGGCATTACTATCAACTCTGGGCAGAGACGAGCTGCACCTTCACGCGTTGGAAGCAATGGATTGGCAACAGTCCCGAACCAGCAGGACCTGCGGTTATGGGTATTTCCATACTCAGCTCCAGGTCAGCTGGCAATTCGCTCAATGTGGAGAAAGGACACGCTCCGAAGAGAGAGTTGGCTGACGAAAATGCTGATAAAACCAGGCCACTGCGGCCTCCAAATCGTTATGCAGCAAATTGTGACCTGCGTTGGCATCTTGGCGATGAAGTTCGAAGCCGCCCTGCTTCAGCAGCGCAGCATAGCAGGCAGAAGCAGAAAGCTGCACCAGGGAGTCCTCAATGCCTGGTTGAAACAGTACCGACTGGTGGCGATTGGTGCAAAAAGCCGGTACATGGCGCACAAGCGGCTGCATGGGTCGCCAAAGGATTGCGCCGGCTAATAACTCCGGATACAGCAACAGTAGAGCGCCCGCCATATTGGCGCCGTTGGAATAGCCCAGGGCCACGAGTTGGGACACATCAAAGCCCTCGCGCTCGCTGAGCAGATGGACAAACTGCACCAGCTCGTGAGTCCGGAAAATGACATCCTCCTCATCGAAGTGGCCCGTGGCAAGGCGGCGAAAAAAGCGCGGCATCCCGTTTTCTAAGGCGTTTCCGCGCAGGCTGAGCACATTGAGTGCGGGCCCGAAGTGTGAAGCCAGCGGCAATAGGTCATACTCGTCGCCGCCGGTACCATGCAGTAGCAGTAAGGTGTGCGCGGCCGGCACCCGCGCCGGTTGGTAGATGTAGCGTAGGTCTTGATAGGTAGTCACGGCCAGGGTGGGTTTAAGTTGTTGTAAGGGTGGGCAGGAGCGCCGTAATCTGCGTACGGCGGTGTTCAAGCTCGGCAGGCAACTGCAGGTGGGTACCAAGTGAGGCCAAGGGTTCATCGACGGTAAAGCCCGGGGCGTCGGTAGCAAGCTCAAAGAGCAGGCCGCCGGGCTCCGTAAAGCGCACAGAGTGGAAGTACCGACGGTCGGCGTCCGGTGTGACGAGCAGATTGCGCGCCACGAGCCGCTCGCGAAAGTGGCGCAACACCTCCTCATTCGCCACGCGAAAAGCAATGTGGTGCACAGAGCCACCTCCTATTCGCCCTGGGCTGCCATGTGGGTCTTCCACAATGTCAAGCAGAGCAGCTTGGGATACGGCATCCGCCACCAGCCGATAGTGTCCGCGCTGCTGCTGTAAAATGCGGTAGCCGAGCAGCTCCGTGAGCAGGTCCAGCGTATCATCAATGCGGGGAAGTGTAAGCTGAACGGTGTGCAGTCCGCGCAGCGCAACTGTCGGTCCTATGCCGGACAGTGTCCAGGGTGGGCGCTCGTCGAGCCTATTACTGACAATGAGCGCCAGGGATAACCCGTCGGGGTCAGAAAACGCCAGCCCAGGTTCGCCAAATTGGTCCCCGATGGAATGATAGGGCACTAGGTACTCTTCAAAACGCTCCATCCAGAACGGAAAACTTCCCGACGGCACCGAGTAACTTAGCATGGACGCCTGCCCGGTGCCCGGACGACCATGCGCCCTGTGGGGATGGGAGAGAAAACTCAGCACGGTGCCAGGCGAGCCAGCCTCGTCGCCAAAATAGAAGAGGTAAGTATCCGGTGCCTCTGCGTTGACGGTTTTTTTGATGAAGCGTACACCCAGCAGCTTTGCGTAGAAGTTGTAGTTTCGTTGAGCCGGTCCGGCCAGGGCCGTGACGTGGTGCAAGCCCAATACTTGTGGCTTCATCGAAATAGGTTAAAGCGGTGCTTGATGGAGGCCACAGAGGGCAGAAACAAAAAATAAGCCTTATGACTATTGCGGCACCGGAAGAATGGAAGTAGATGAGCAGTGGCTCTTTCGGCGCGAAGGGTGCGGCTTCGGTGCGCTTGTGCTCGCTTTAAACAGGTAAGGTCTCCGAGATGCCTGCTGCAAGAATTCTCAGACGGTTGCCGATTCCTAGTGCCTGGAAGGCTTGCCGAAAGGCCTCGGCATGCTGGGTATAATGTGACCACCCCTCGTAATGCAGGGGAATCATGGTAGCGTGGGGAAACGCCGCTGCCGTACCCAGCGCGTCGTTGGTATCCATCGTCACGTTGAAAGGTCCCCGCGGCTGTCCTGCTCCGGCATACATGAACACATAGCGCGGGCTGAAGCGCTGAGCGACTTGGTTCACGCCTTCATAAAAAACCGTGTCACCGGTGAGGTAGACCTCGAACGAGCACGAACCACTCACGGACAGGACAAAACCAATCACCTCACCTGATAAGGCTTCAAAGCCCACCGGGCCGTGCCGCGCAGGTGTAGCTGTAACTAGTATTTCATCTCCGTTGGGTGCCTTTAGTACCACGCTCTCCCATACAGCCAGCCCTCGGCTACTGCCTTTGAGTCGCGCTGCGCCCACTTTGGTGGTGAGCGTCATATTGACATTTTTCAGTAACTCCCGGCCTTTATGGTCGAGGTTGTCGTGGTGCTGGTCGTGGCTGAGCAACACCACATCAATGCTGCCAACATTGCTAATGGCGGGCCCAAAGACTTTCGTATACACTGTATTAGCAATTGGATATACGCCGCCGGCTGGGTCGAGCGTGGGGTCTGTCATGATGCGAAGCCCTCCAATCTCGAGAATGACTGTGGGCCCCCCGACGTATATGGCCCGAAATGATTTCCCGGACTGTGAAGGCCACCCAGCAGGAGGAAGTACCGGGGTGGCATCGGGCAAATAAGGAATGGTTGAAGGAGACATAAGGTGTTGATTAAAGCGGTAAGCGTTACTATTTCATGCGGCAAACCTGCCCATTCACAGGGCATTCCTTGGTTTCTTCGGTAAGTCGAACCAGAAGCCCGGGGTGTTGCATAAAAATAGAATTGCTCCCGGAGCCTTGAAATGGATAATTGTTGCCAGAATATAGACAGGTAATCTGCCTATGCTAAGCATTAACCTATTGATTAATAGGGGATAGTGGCTAAGTAAGAGGCGGCAAGCGCAACTCATCCTCAAAATTGCCCATTAGGGGCTCGTTGCCTTGTGTAACGGCCTGCACCAGCAGCTGCCCGCCCACGAACGCGCCCCGCCAGGAATCCCCCAGGCCTCCAAACACTTCCTCGCGGTCGCCGCGAGAGCGCAGCTTGTTAATTCCGATTTTAAATGCGCGAACCTCTCGGGCGGTGTGCGCAGCCCATTTGACATCATCGGATGCAATGGCTGCCACCAGGGCCCCGTTGGAAACGTTCATCTCGCCAACTAGCTCTTCCACGCGGTCAACCAGCACGATGGAGTCAATTGGGCCAAAAGGCTCTTTGAAGTACAGTTCGCTCTGGTGCGTGAGGTTGACCAGCGCTCGGGGAGCCCGGTACGTTGAGCGGTCTTGGCCGGGCAGAAACAGCGCCTCGTCCAAGTGGCCTTCTATCAATGGGGTAGCTCCGGTTTTTAGTGCATCGGCGTACAGCCGGTCCAGTTCCCGGGCCTGCGCTGCGTTGATTAGCGGGCCGAAGGCATAGTTGGGCAGCGAAGCGGTGGTGTCATCCACCAGCGTGGGATTTCCCACGCGAAGTCCGGACACGAGCGCCTCGTACATTTCCAGGAATTGGGGAAAAAGCCGCCGTTCGACCACGAAGCGCACGTAAGCGGTGCACCGCTGCTTACCGTAATCGTAGCTGTGGGAAAGTTGGCTCCCCAAGCCTTTCCAATCGGAAAAATTCCAGATGCCGTAGGCGTTTACGCCCTCCATCTCAAACATGTAGCGCTTATGAGCTTGCGCCAGCCCATCGGCAATGGCAAGGCCATTGTAGCGGCCGCCGACAAATGAGAGGCAGTCCACGGCCTCGTTTTTTACCAGCACCTCACTCAGCTCAGCGCCTCCACCACTGACCAGCGAAACGGGCAACCCCGCGCGCCGGGCTAGTGCAAAGGCCAGGCTCAGAGAGATGAATCCCCCATCCGTGGGCGTTTTCGCGATGATGCTGTTGCCGCACAGCACCTGCACGAGCACCGCGTGTAGCAGGACGGAGAACGGATAGTTCCAGGAGGCAATGTTGCTGACCAGGCCCAGCGGTTTACGGGAGCCAAGCAGGTCCTCAATGTGTTCCACATACCATTGGATGCCGTCAATGCAGCGGTCAATATCAGCCATGCCGAGCTGATAAGTTTTGCCGATTTCCCAAACAAGCAGCTTGCCAATCAGGTCAGCATGCCGACGCAGCAGGTTCAAACAGCCCTGTACGCATTCCCGGCGCTGGTCCAAGTCCGTGGCGGCCCAGGAAGAGGCTTCTCGCTTAGCAAAGCGCACCGCGCGCAAGGCCAAGTCGCGGCCCAGCATGGGCAATGAGCCCAGCAGCATGCCGTCAACTGGCGAAGCAAAGGAGCGGGGGGATCCTGCTTGCTGCCACCGCCCTTCCATCAGATTTACAAAGCCAGTGCCGTCCGCCGCGAATATTTCCGGCGTGACCTCGCGGACTTGACTTAAAAGCAGCGGGAAGGCAATCTGGGGAGCAATAAACTTAGGCATAGCTGGCGTGGGTGAGTTAAGCAAAAACTGCTATCCGTCATCTGGTTAGCAAAGCAAAATTGGCGTTTGCTCTGCTCGATGACAATGGATAGGTGACGCCTTTGCTTGGCTAAATGCCCCTCCGGCCTGCGAGGGATAACCAGTTTCTAGGGAGGCCAGAAAAATTCTTGAGCATTGCTCCACTCAGCGAAGTGATGGGCGAATTATCCATGCACAGGCGTAACTTGTCCATTTCCAACTAGTAAGCAAGGCCTATACATTAGAGCTAGGATATTAGCTTTTCGAAGCAGCTGGAAGTTAAGAGCAAACCTGCGATGCTGAAGCGGCTAGTTAATGGGCCGCGTTACTATGGAGAAATGAACAATCTACCTAATTCTTTCCACTATTAGTCCCCACACTCGCGTGTGCTGGAGAAGCCGAACCAGCCAATCCTAGTGCTAAATACCGAGCAGCAAAAAGTATGAATAACTATAAAAGATTGTAATAATATATTTATTGTGTTATCACAATGGTTAACCCGGCTTATAATGAAGCTGCAGCCGTTGTTCAATAATTACATGGCCTACACCGTCGCTCTGCTCACAAAGTAGGCAGTGCCACCTCGCCTCCGTTCTTTCTTTTCCACTAGTTTTTCACGAAACCCATTGCCGCATGTATACGCTTAAGCGCCTCCTTTGCGTGGTATTTGCCGTAGGGTGCATTGCCCCATGGGCTTCGGCCCAAAAACCAGCCCGTTTGCTGAGCATGCAGGAAATGCACGCTACGCTTCGAAATGCCAAGCCAAACGAGCGGCGTTTGCAAGTGCTGCTGGAGTTAGGTTATCTGTACCTGGATAAAGCAAGTGCCAATTCCGACCTGGACAGCGCCCTGCTGCTAGCCCGCGAAGCCGAGGCGCTGGGCCAGCAACTACGCAACCGCTCAAGCCAGGATGAAGCCCTGCTTCTAGCCAGCACTGTGTACGTCAAGCAAGGCGCTAATCAGCAGGCGAGGACACTGATGAAAAGCTTAAGTGACACCGGCCGCGTTAAGTTAGTGCTGGCGTGGGGCCAGTATAAACAGGCACTTAGCCATAGCCAGCCAGCTGAGCAGGACAGTGCGCTGGCCCTGTTCCGGGAAGCTCGGCAACTAGGCTCGGCTACCGGTCAGGTCAAATGGCGAGATGAAAGTTTGTACGCACTCGGCTCTTTCTTTTTGACATTTGATGACTTGGCGAAGGGCGAACCATATTTTCAGCAGGTGGTTCGGGCCAAGCAACGACAAGGTGATAAAAAAGGAGAAGCGCAAGCCTGGTTTCGGTTTGGCGCAGGATTTCCGGACAACATGACCGGCAAGTTCACTGCTGAAAGGCTTCGCTACTTTGAGCGGGCCCAGGCTCTGGCCAGGCAGACCAATGACCGCAGCTTGGCTGCGCTTAGCCTCATGCGCATTGCCTTCATTCACAATGGCGCCGGCGAGCAGGACAGAGCCATAAAGGAACTACTGACCGTAGTGGCCATGCAAGAGCCCATTCGGTCTCCGGATATCTGCATAAGCTATGAGGCGCTTTCCGATATCTATCAGTACAAGGGCGATTATGACAAAGCGTTGTTTTACCTGCTAAAAACCATCAAAAGCGTCGAGGCGACTGGCGAACAGCAAAATTTGCCCTATGTCTACCTCCAACTTGGAGGCATGTACCGTCAGGTAAATGAAAATGACAAAAGCGTAGCCGCTCTGCAAAAGGCCTATGCCATTGCCCAGCGAACCGGCCAACCGCCTAGGACCCAGGTTCTAATTGCCCACGGACTCTCTTTCGGGTTATGTGAACAAGGCAAAAAGCAGGAGGCGTTGGCAATCGTGCAGGCGGTAGTTCGGAAGAACCTGCCGCTGGACCCCGAGGCAAAAAAGATATTGCTGGAGGCTCAGGTCGATTGCTACCTCGCCATGAAGCAATACAAACGGGCGGAAAAGTGCCTTTTGGAGAGCTACGCGTTAAATGACAAAGTCCCAGCTAATCATACTTTGCCCACTAGTCGGCTACTAGGACAGCTGTACATCGCCACAAAGCAATACGGCAAGGCAAAACCTTATTTAGATGAGTTGCTGGCAGCTAAGAGAGGGTTGGTGCCGGCGAAGACGTTGGCAAATGTTCATGCCTACGCTTTCCTGGTAGATTCTGCGCAGGGCAACTACCTCGGGGCCATTGCCCATTTCCGACGGTACAAAACGCTGGATGATTCCATCTTCGACGCCACCAAGAGTCGGCAGGTGGAGGAGTTGCAAGTGCAGTACCAAACCGAGCAGAAAGAACAGAACATTGCCTTACTGACCAAGCAAACGCAAGTTCAGCAAGCCCGCATTCAGAAGCGGGAGTTTCAGCGCAATGCGTTTCTGGCGGGTGCGGTGCTGCTGGCTTTGCTGCTGTGTGTGAGCTACAACCGCTACCGGCTCAAGCAGCGCAGCAACCAACTGCTGGAAGTGAAACAACAGGAGTTGGAAGCGCAGCAGCAGGAAATTAACCGCAAGAACCAAGCGCTGGAACATGTAGTAGGCGAGAAAAATGAGTTGCTGGTGGAAAAGGAGTGGATGCTGAAGGAGATTCACCACCGCGTGAAAAACAACCTGCAGGTTATCAGTAGCCTGCTGAACTCGCAGTCCAGCTACCTGCACGATTCCAGTGCATTAGATGCCCTGCGCGAGGGCCAGAACCGGGTGCAGGCCATGGCCCTGATTCACCAAAAACTGTATCAATCGGATAACATGGCGCGTGTAGACATGCAAGGGTACCTCCGTGAAATAGTGGACAATTTACTGGAATCGTTTGACCGCTGTGGAACTGTGCAGGGCCGGGTTGAGGCATCGGCGGTGGAACTGGAAGTTGCTTTGGCTACGCCGCTGGGGCTGCTTATCAATGAGGCCGTGACCAATTCGCTGAAGCATGCTTTCCCCAACAACCGCTGCGGCACCATCACCGTTGGGCTGGCAAAACTGGAGAGTCGGGGTTACTTACTCACTATTGTCGATGACGGTGTGGGACTGCCCAGTGATTTTGACCCGACCAAGAGCCGCAGCCTGGGCCTAACCATTATCCAAGGCATGAGCAGGCAAATCCACGGCACGCTGTCTTTTGGTGGAACCGGCGGGGTGACGTTGCACTTGCAGTTCGAAGGCATCAGGAAAGACGCGCAGACCGCTGCAGTGGCGGCCTGACCCGCCTAATGGGGCAGACTGGCTCGTATTGGTTGGGTTGTTTGGCCCTGGATTTCTGAGCCGGCTCGATAAGGTAATGCTTGCATAATCCACTTATCGAGAATCAAACAATCCATCTTCGACGTGCAGCAGTAGCAACACCGGTAAGATGCTCCTGTGACTCCAGGTTTCGTAGGCTACTTACAAGCCTAGCTTGGCGGGACGGTCCGAATGATGCTTTGACTGCGCTCAGCATGACTGTTTTAGTATGTTTTCGCCAACTTTCCCTTTACACTCTGAAAGCTGAAGCAACTGGCCGCTTTCTCAGCTCACGGCGTAGTGGGCTGGGCGTCTTTGCCGTTGGTGGC
The DNA here is from genome assembly GCF_017571495.1 of Hymenobacter negativus. Classification (GTDB taxonomy): domain Bacteria; phylum Bacteroidota; class Bacteroidia; order Cytophagales; family Hymenobacteraceae; genus Hymenobacter; species Hymenobacter negativus. The sequence goes on from NZ_JAGETZ010000015.1 coordinate 78,515, forward strand.
GGGTGGCACGGCGTTTTTGGCAGTGGGCTTGGCCAGGCGCTCCGAGAGCAGCGGCAGCTTCTGGGCGATGACCTGGCTCATGGCCAGCTGCGCCATTTTGCGGGCGCCCAGTTCGCTGAAGTGGGTGCCATCCTGGCGGCCGTAGGGGTAGTTGGGGTGGTCGCCGGGGGCTAGCTGCAGGTACAGAAGCTTGGCGTTTTCCGGGCCGAACTGCTGCACCAGGTCGCGGCTCATCTTGTCGAGGTCGATGAGCGGGACTTGGTACTGGGTGGCGACTTCGGTGGTCACTTTTGAATAGGCCACGTGCGTTTCCGTGATGTGGCCGCTCTTGTCGAACCGGAGACGCGTGATGGGCGTGAGCAGGACCGGGTTGCTCTTTTTGCCGCGGGTTTCGGTCACGAACTTGATGAGGTTCTTGCGGTAGTCCTCGGGCGAGGTATAGCGGTCGGGGTAGTTCTCGGCCTCGTCGTTGTGGCCGAATTGGATGAATACGTAGTCGCCTTCCTTCAAGGCATCTACGATGGGCTGCCAGCGGTTTTCGGCCAGGAAAGTGCGGGTGCTGCGGCCGTTCTGGGCGCGGTTGTCCACGGTCACCTGCGCCGAGTCGAAGAACGTGACCAGCGGCATGCCCCAGCCGGTTTCGGGGAACACCTGCCGGACCTTGTTGGCCATCGTCGAATCGCCAATCAGGTAAAGCTTAATCTTGCGCGGGCCGGGTGCGGCAAAGGCTGTGAGCAGCAGGAGCAGCAGGCTCAGCAGCGCGTAATTTCTAATCGTGGGCGAGGGCGTTTTCATATGACGAGTGTCACTATGGTTTAGGACGGAAGGGAAGTGTAAATGAAGGTGTTTAGGAAGTAGTTGGAATCGATTTCCAATAGTCCTCTAATAAAACGATGGGCAACCCCGCCCGATGCTCACTCATAAAGCACCGATTGGGATTGCCCGAACAGCCCGCGTCTGGACTCCCACCCGAATGCGGCTGCTCACGTCGCTTCGGGCTTTAGTAGCCGAAGTTTTGCCGCAGGTTGGGGTTGGCATCCACTACGGTTTGCGGGAACGCCAGCAACTCGTCGCCCGAGTTGGGCACGTAGTTGGCAGCAAACAGGTCGATGAACGTGGAACTGCCCGTGAGGGCTTGCCGCCAGCTGAAGCGGGCCGCCGTCGCGGTGCTGCCCGGAATCGGAATGGTGTTCGTGGTGGTGGCAAACGGCCGGTAAAGCGAGCGGACGTAGCGCAACTGGTCGTTCACGGCGTAGCCGTACACGTACAACGGAATGGTGGCCCCAATGCCCACGCCGTTGCGCATATCGGTCATGATGGCTTTGGCTTCGGCGATTTTGGCGCCCAGCAGGTTCCACCGAATCAGGTCATACTTGCGAATGCCTTCGCCACCGAATTCGAGCAGTCGCTCCTTCACCAGCGCATCGAAAAAGCCGGCTTTGGTGCCCACCTGGGTGGCAGGCAGCGTCTGGTAGCGGGCGGCTGGGTAGGCACGGCGGCGCACTTCTTCCAGGGCCTGCACCGGCGTGGTGCCATTGTAGGCAGCGGCGGGGCCGACCAGCTCGTTCTGGGCTTCGGCAAACATGAGCAGCACGTCGGCAAAGCGCACGATGGGCCAGTTCAGGTTCAGGTTCTGGGCCGTGCCGGGCAGGATGGGTACGCGCCAGTCGCGGCGGAATTTGCCATCGCGCAGGGCCGTGAGTGTGTTGCTGGTCTGGGTGTTGGGTGTGGCGGCCACGGTCTGGTAGAGCGTCACGGTCACGTCGCGGCGGGTGTCCACCGAATCGAAGGCGTAGAAGTAGTTGGGGTTGATGGTGTAGGAGCCGCCGGCCTGGCCCCACTTCGAGGCCACGTTGAGCGCCGGGCCGTTGTTGTAGCCCAGCTTGCTGTCCGAGGCCGCCGAACCCGAGCCCATGGCCACTTCAAACATGATTTCGCCGTACTGCGTGTCGAAGCGCTGCTCGTTGATATTGCGCCACACGGCCTCAAAGCTGGGGTTAAGGGTGTGCTGGCTGCGGTTTTGCAGCAGCGTGTCGCACTCGGCGCGGGCCATGGTGTAGTAGGTCAGGTAATTGGCGGGGCGCTCCATCTGGCCGGTGCGGGCATTGGCGCGGTAGCCGCCGCGGGCCAGGGCAATGCGGGCCCGCAGCGCCTTGGCCGCGCCTTTGGTGAACCGCTCGTAGGCATTCACGTCCGACTCTTTGCGCCAGGGTAGCAGCTTCGAGGCCAGGGCCAGGTCGCCCAGAATCTGGTCGTAAATCTCGTTGCGCGGGGTCTGGGGCAGGTTCAGGTCGGGGTATTCCGACGAGGGTTTGAACTGCGCGGGCACGTCGCCCCAGTTGCGCACAATCTCCATGTAGTAGAGTGCCCGCAGCGTCAGCGCCTCGCCGTAGGCCCGCCGCAGGGCCCTTTGGTCGGATGCACTGCCGCTTTTGTACAAGGCCATCTGCGGAATGTTTTTGATGCAGATATTGGCCCGCTCCACGCCCTGATAAAGCGTGGTGAAAGGGGCAATTAGCTCGGTGGTGCCGGGCGTCACGCGGTAGCGGTTGATGTCGCGGGTGCCGCCGTCGGCCGCGCCGGCTCGGTTTTGGCCCTCGTCGGTGTCGGAAGGGTAGCCCGTACTCAGGCGCACGCCGTAGCCGGCATCGCCCGACAGTGGGTCGTAGACGCCAATGATGGCGCTGTTCACGTTGGCCACGCTGCTGAACACGTCGTCCGAAATGTAGGACGAGGCCGGCGTCACATTGAGGTAATCTTTACAGGCCGTGAGCAAACCCGCGGTTCCGGCCAGAGCACTGGCGGCTAGGGCAGCGCGCAGGATAAAGGGAGATTTCATATCAAAGAGCGGGTGGGAGTTAAAAGGTCACGTTCAGGCCGGCCAGGAAAGCACGGCTGCGCGGGTACGCCGCGTAGTCAACGCTTGGCGTGAGCGGGGTGCTGCGGCGGGTGCTCACCTCGGGGTCGTAGCCCGAGTACCGGGTGAATGTGTACACGTTGTTCAGCGTCACATAAAAGCGCAGCTGGGTGAGCTTGGCGCGCTGAATCACCGACTTGGGCAGCGAGTAGCCCACCGTGATGTTGTTCACGCGCAGAAACGAACCGTCCTCAATGGCCCAGGAGCTCAGCAGGTAACGGCCCAGGGTGGGGCGCCAGATTTTCGCATTCTCGTTGAGGGCCGCCAGGGCGGTGGGCTCGGTCACGCGGTTGCCCGCATCGTCAATTGTGCGCCACCCGTCGCGCATCAGGCCCAGCACGTTCTGGTTGGCTAAGTACCCGCTGGTGAAGTCAATTTTGTTGGCGTTGTAGACGTCGTTGCCGTACACAAAGTTCAGAAACACGCTGGCATCGAATCCCTTGAAGGCAAACTGCTGGTTGAGGCCGCCCGTGAACTTGGGGTTGGCATTGCCAATGACCTGACGGTCGTTGGTGTCCACCACGCCATCGCCATTAACGTCTTTAAACTTCATGGCCCCCGGGGTAGGCTGCGAGTAGCCGCCCTTGGGCGCGGGCACGCCCGTTACGGTCGGCACGGTGTAGCCCGAGTTGTCAGCCACCACGCCGTTGTTGTTCGGCACGCCGTCGCGCAACACGTAATTCCAGGTGCCGTTGGCGGCCTGCGTGGCATTAAAGTCCTCTACTTTGTAGAAGCTGTCGGACACGTAGCCGTACATCAGGCCTACGGGCTGGCCGGGCTGCACCAGGTAGTCGGCGCCGGTGTCGCTGGTCCAGCCCGAGTTGATACCCGGCAGGTAGGGCTGGCCGCCCAGGTCTTCCACACGGTTGCGGTTGAAGGAAATATTGCCATTCACCGTCCAGGTAAAGTCCGGCGTTTTCACGGCCGTGCCAGTCAGCTGCAGTTCAATGCCGCGGTTGGAGGTTTCGCCAATGTTGCGCAGCTGCGTGGCGTAGCCCGAGGTCACGGGCACCGGCTGGGCAATGAGCAGGTCGTAGGTCGAGTTGTAATACAGGTCGGCGGTCAGCTGCACGCGGTTGCTGAACAAGGCCAGGTCCGCACCCAGGTTGCGCGAGTGGGTGGTTTCCCACTTCAGGTTGGGGTTGGCCAGCGAGGACGTGGCCAGTCCCGGCGTGCGGCCGTTGTCAATGGCGTATTCCACGCCGCTGGTCGAATAGGTTTCGCGGAACAGGTTATTGGCGATGCGGTTGTTGCCGGCCAGGCCGTAGCTCAGGCGCAGCTTCAGGTCCGAAATGGCCGAAACGGGCTGCAGGAATTGTTCCTTCGACAAGCGCCAAGCCACCGAAGCAGCCGGGAATACGCCCACGCGCTGACCTGCGGCAAATTTCGACGAACCATCCACGCGCATCGTGCCCGTAAATAGGTACTTATCGTCATACGAGTAGTTTACGCGGGTGAAGCCCGACAGAATGCGGTTGGGGTCTTCGCTGGTGGTGGGCGAGGGCTGCACAAAGCCGGCCGGCGCCTGGGCCTGGTTGAAGTTGGCCAGCGCTTTTTCGGGCTCAATATCGGTGGGCAGGTAGAAGGCCGAGATGTTGAGCGAGTTGTTCAGCGTCTGGTACACTTCCTGGCCCAGCAGCATGTCGAAGCTGTGCCGCCCCTTGGTGGGCAGCCGGTAGCTCAGCACGTTGGAGTTGTTGAGCGTGAACTGCGTGCCCGTGCCGATGGAAGCCGTGGGCTGGTTGCCGTTCTGGCGGGCCACGCCGGTTACCTTGCTGTTGAAAGCCTCGGTGCGCGTGGTGCGATAGTCGATGCCCACCGTGCTGCGGAAGCTCAGGGCCTTGGTGAAGTTGTAGTTGGCGTAAACGCTGGAGTTCACCAGGCGCTGGCCGTCGCGGCGGTACTCGGCATTGGCCAGCACAATGGGGTTAATCAGGCCGCTGACGCCACCGCTCAGGATGTAGTAGTCCTCGTCCTCCTGCGTGGGGTCGAGCACCACGCCCGTGCCCAGGTTATTGGTGAACGGGCGGTACTGTACCGTGTTGCGCAGGCGCGACGAAGTAGACAGGGTACCGCTGGCCGTGCCCGCGCCGTTGATGGTTTGGTCGTTCAAACGCACGTTGAAACCCAGGCGCAGCTTGTCGGTGGCCTTGTTGTCGAGGCGAAAATTCAGCAGCTTGCGGTCGAAGTCCGAAGCCAGCTGAATGCCCTGCTCGCGGTTGCTGGTCAAGCTCAGCGAGTACACCGTGCCCTTGCCCCCACCCGACACCGTCAGGTTGTGGGTTTGCTGAAAGGCATCGCGTCCAAACACCTCTTCCTGCCAGTCGGTGAACGGCGACTGCCGCGCCCGCGCCAGCGTGTCGCTCAGAAAGTTGCGCGAGCCGTAGGCCCCGCGAAACGTGTTCAAATCGGCGGTGCTGCGCACGGCCCGCTCGTACTGCAGGTCGATGAATTCGCCGGGCTTCAGCACGTCCAGCTTTTTCACCAGTTGGCGCACCCCGGCAAAGCCACTGTATGCCACCGTGGTGCGCCCCTCGATGCCGTTTTTGGTGGTGATGATGACCACGCCGTTGGCCCCGCGCGCCCCGTAAATGGCGGTCGAAGCGGCATCCTTCAGCACATCAACCGAGGCAATGTCCTGGGGCGAAATCACGCTCAGGGCATTCTCAATCTGGATGCCATCCACCACGTACAGCGGCGAGTTGTCCTGCGTGATGGAGCCGCCGCCCCGCACCCGAATGGTGACGCTGGCGCCCGGCGTACCTTCCGACGACGTGAGCTGCACGCCCGCCAGCCGGCCCGTCAGGGCCTCGGCCGCCGAGTTCGCCGGAATGTCCTTGATTTGCTGCGCACTCACCGACGACACCGACCCCGTCAATTCGCTGCGCTGCACCGTGCCGTAGCCAATCACCACTACATCGTCGAGCTGCTTGTTGTCGGCCGTCATTGTTACGCTGAGCGTGCTGGTGCTGCCTGGTATAGCTACTTCCTGCGTCAGGTAGCCCACGTAGCTGAAAACCAACGTACTGCCCGGAGGTACCTTCAGCGTGAACTCCCCGTTGGCCCCCGTGCTGATGCCGATGGTGGTACCCTTGGCCAGTACAGTCACGCCGGGCAAGCCTTCGCCTTTGCCGTCCACCACGCGCCCGGCCACGGTAATGTCCTGTGCCACGCTGGCATTGCTGCCTAGTCCGGCTACAATGATGTAGTTGTTCGCATGCAACCGCTTATAGCTCAACCCAACCTGCGCGAGGACGCTGGTCAGGTTGGTTTCTAACGTTCCCGGCCCGGTGGGCACGGTCACGCGCTTGTCGCCCACCACATCGCTGTCGTAGGCAATGATGCTTTGGTATTGCTTCTCCCATTGCGATAGCAACTCTCGCAGGGCCACGCCAGGGGTGGCCGCGGGTTGCGCCTGTATAGGCTGAACCGATGCCAGCAGTTGCGCCGCTGCCGTCGAGCCGGGCATTTGCAGCGCTAGTGTTCCGGCGAATAATACGAGCAGGCGAACAGGCGGCCCACCGGTTAGGGTAAAGGTTTTACTCATGGGAGCTTGGGTGGGAAACTGGTTTGCGGAACAGAATTAGACGGTTTTGCTGGTGCTCGATGCGGAGGTGGAAGGCCTCGGCCAGGTCTTCGCAGAGCACATCCAGGTTCGCCGTTGGGAAGGTGCCGGTGAACTTGCGCTGGTTCAGGGCCGAGTCGGCCACTATTACTTCCACGCCGTAAGTGTCTTGCAGGCGGGTTGCTACCTCCGCCAGCGAGGTGGCATCGAAGCTCATGCGGTCGTCGGTCCAGGCCGCATAGCTGGCCGCTTTCACGGCTTTGTGCACCACTGCCTTCGGCTTGGCATCAACCGTTTGGAGCAGCTCACCGGGCTTCAGAATGACATCAGTCTGGGTCTGGTCGGTAAAATCCACCCGCACTTTCCCCGATAGCAGCACCACCCGGGCCTGCTCGTGCCGCCGGTACACGGTGAACTTCGTGCCCAGCACTTCCACATTGAAATTACCCGTGGTGTGCACCACAAAGCGCTTATTGTCAACCGTATGCTTGACTGAGAAAAAAGCCTCGCCATCCAGCCATACTTCGCGAGGCTGCCGCGCATCGGCTGTAGCCGCGTAGCGTAGCGTGGAGTGAGCATTCAGGGTTACCTCCGACCCGTCGGGCAACTGCACCAGCCGCGTCTGGCCATAAGGAGTGGAGTAGCTAGCCGTGGCCAACGCCGCTGGCTGGTGTTGGGCCTGCCAGAGCCAGCTGCCGCCCGCCGTGAGGCCCGCCACTGCGGCCGCGGCCGCCCAGCGCCACCAGGTTGGGCGAGCTAGGTGCAGAGGCACCACCTGCGGCGCGGGCGCCCGCCCTAGCTGCGCGTGCAGGTTCTCGCGCATGGCGGCGTAGTTGTAGGGGTCAGTGGTGCCAGCAGCGGGCTGCGTTTCCGCCGCGTAGCGCCCCATCCATTCCTGCGCCTGGGCCTCGTTGGTGGGGTCGGCCAGCCAGCTGCGCACCGCACGTGCTTCGGTCAGAGTAGCTTCGCCGCGCACGTAACGCACGCAGGCTTCGTAGGTAATTTCCATGAGTGGGGCTGCCCGAAGGAGGCTGCATGTGGTAAAACCCCTCAGCTCTCGCTTACCCCAACGCCAGGTAGAAAAATATTTTCATTTTTCAGGCCCCGCCTAGCCAGCTTACCTATAAGTCTCTATCTAATAGTTTTTTGTGATGAAATCAATACGGAATTGTTATTAGGATTGAAGAATAATAGTGAGTACTCACTGGTAAACTGTTTATTTAGTAGCTATTATCCCACCATCCCATTCCCACCCGTGAGAATTGCCAAAGAATTCTCGGACCAGGAGTGCCTGAAGCGGCTCCAGCAAGACGATATTCAGGCATTTGACCAGCTATTCGACCTTTATGCGCCCGAGCTATGCCGTTTTGCTCACGGGTACCTTAAAAGCCATGCCGACGCCGAAGACGCAGTGCAGGAGTGCTTCCTTAAGCTGTGGGAGCGGCGTCAGTCATTCGACGCAGGCATCCTCTTTAAAGCTTACCTCTACAAGGCAGCTTATCACACCGTGCTCAAACACCTGCGCCGGCAGCGCTATTGGGTATTTGAAGAATGTGGCGAAGAAACCCTAATTGAAGAAGCCGGCCCCAGCCAAGTAATCGAATACCAGGAGCTGGAGCAGTTCTATCAGGTGGCCATGGCACAGCTGCCGCCCCGGCGCCGCGAAATATTTGCCCTCAACCGGCAACAAGGGCTTTCCTACGCCCGCATCGCCCAGGACCTGAACATTTCCGTGAAGTGCGTCGAAAACCAGATGACCCACGCGCTGAAATTCCTAAGACTCTATTTTCAGGCGCATGGCATGTCGCTGGGTTTGGCCCTGCTGGTGCTTGCTCAATGCTAAGTACGTCATGTTATCAGGCAAGCACCGGGTTATGTAGGCGCACAGGGCGGTAGGCAATCTGGCGTACCCGCACTAACTAGCCGCGGCCGCGGTCTACAACTGCCCTTGCAACTGCTGCCAGAGCGGGCGTGGGGTGACGCAGCGCGTTTTGAGAAAGCTCTGCCGCTTGCCCATGCGTTAGGACCGCCAAGTGCCGGCGTAATTTACTTTGCCACCACGTAGAAATTGTTTGAAAGGGCTAGGCCGGGACCTTTATGCCTTTTTGTTTCCTGTCCTCCTTTTGCGTAGGCCCCAGTATGAAGGCAAAAACATGGCTGCTACTAGCTCTGGCCAGCTTCCTAGGGTCCGGGGCATCGTTGCGCGAGGCACCCAAACCGGGAATTGCTGCTAACAAGCGGGACATGCAGGCAATCGTCGACCACGCGGTGGCTGGCTTTGTCAGCAACCCCAAGCACGTAGGCCTCTCCATCGGCGTTTCCTGTGCCGGCAAGCGTACCTTTTACAATTATGGCCGTGTCGCTGGCACCTCCTCGCCAGCGCCCACTGAAAAGACGATTTACGAAATTGCTTCCCTCACCAAATCCTTCACGGGCTTGTTGCTGGCCCAGGCCGTAATAGACGGAAAAATTGGCTTGCATGACGAGGTGCAAACCTACCTGGGCCCAGCTTATGCCAACCTTGCCTACCACGGGCGCGCCATTCGACTCGTGGACCTAGCCAACCATACCTCCGGGCTGCCTAAAAACGTGCCCGCCCTGCCCAGCGGCGTATCGCCCCGGGAAATGATGGCTCAATACGCTGATTTTTCTGAAGAGGCTTTTTTGCGCGAAATCCGCCGCGTTGTGCCGGACACCGTGCCCGGCACGCGCTTCGCGTACTCAAATGCCGGTACCCAGCTGCTGGGTATCGTTTTGCAGCGTGTTTACCACACCTCGTATGGCCAATTGGTTCGCCGCTACATTACGCGGCCCCACCACATGCGGGACACGGAGCTGGCTGTGAAACCCCGCCAGCATCCCCGATGTGCGCAGGGCTATAACGCGGCCGGTGAACCCATGCCCGAGCTGACCTTTTGGCGCACGGTGCCCGCCGCTGGTTTCTTGAAATCAACCACCCGGGACCTGCTGGCGTACGCTGAATGGAACCTGAACGAACAGGACCCGGTCGTGGCCCTGGCGCACCAGCCCACGTTCCGGCACACAACCGAAGCCAATGCCGATATTGGCCTGTGCTGGTTTGTGACCCCCGAAGGACCGGGCGAGCGCCAAGTCCACCACGCCGGCGGCAGCTTTGGCACTACGAGCTACTGCCTGCTGTCCCCGGCCGGGCGAACTGGCATCGTGTGCCTGGCGAATGACGCTGGCCCGACCACGGAGCAAGAGCTGCGGGACTTGTCGCAGCAGATTTTGGCCGGCCTTGGCCAATTGAGCGCCGCCTCAACGCCCCCGGCGGGCGCGCCCAAATAAGGGTAGCTCCAGCACCTGCGGAAAGGCGTAGCCTCCGCTGCCTAAATGCCTTCGTCAAGCAAACCGCTTCAGGTTGGACAGTTGATGAAACTTACGCTGCACCCCCAGCCACGATATGCAGTGCCTCCACCGTCGGTAGGGTGGAGTACTGTTATGACGCCGAAAATTTCTTCGGGTTCAGGCCATAGTGCTTTTCAAACAGCCGGCTGAAGTGGCTCAGATTGGAAAAGCCCAGTTCGTAGCCTACCTGGGCCACCGAGCGCCGGCCATGCTTCAGCAGAAAGGCAGCTTCTTCCATCCGGGCTTGCTGGTAGTAGGTGTAGATGGTGGCGCCAAATGTTTGCTTGAACAGCTGTTTGAGCTTGGTTTCGCTCATGGCCGCCAGCTGCGCCAACTCCCGCAATACCGGAGGAGCACTTAAATCGCGCAGAATTTCCTTGCGGATGTGCAGCAGTCGGCCGGCATCGGCACTGTTAATGGGTTGATGGACCACGCTTTCCCGCAACGACAGCTTATGGAAAACCAGGTAGAGCAGCTCCTGCACCTTGTTCTGCATAAAGAAAGTGCTCAGGCCATCGGTCATGTCCACCGCCGCCATCTTCTTGAGCAGCAGTTTGGTTTCTGCCTCCATGCGTTCGAAGAACAGGAACGAATTGCCACGACCAGTAATGGTTTGCAGCACCGAATTGGGCGCGCTGACGGCCAGCAGCTCCTTTAGCCGGGTGGGCTTGATGGCCACCACCATGTACTGAATGGGTTGATGGGCCGGAAACCGGATGGTGGAACTCAGGTCGTTGGACGTAACCTGGATGGCCGAATCTGAATCATCACGCCGCGAGAACAGGACATGCGGCTGGTTGTCGTACGCAATGCCGAGTGGCTGCTCGTTGTTGTAAAAGAAGATGGTAATCAAATCATTGCCCAGCCCGGAGGCATTGCGCTTGATAACCAACTCCTCCTGAAGGAGGTAGTGGTGGAGCGTAATTTTAAAATCCGGGCCGAAGGCTAGCTTGCGAACGTAGCCTTGTCCGAGCGTTTCGGGCACCTCCAGCACGCCATCTGTCAGGGTAGCCTGCAGATGCCGGGCGAAATAGGTGATAAAATCAAAATCGGGAGTTGCCGAAAAACTGAATACCATGCCAATAGCTCCACTGTTGGTAATACTGGCGAAGCACCTGTTCAGACGGCCTCAACAGCTGCTTCGCAATACCAACCAGAACCACCCCGGGCGGTTCTGGTTGATTGGTCGTTACGCCTGCTCGTACCGGGCCTTAAATTCCTCAGCGAACTGCTCCAGCTTGATGGTTCCGGTCACCTCCGCGCCGTGGGCAAAAAAGTCCTGGGTGATGAGGCCAGCTCGCACGCCCTGGCCCATTTCAGTGATGAGCCCAACCAGTTCGGCAGGCATTCCGGCGCCCAGCATCCCTTGCTGAAGCTGCTCATCGGGAATCATGGTCCAGGATAGGTCTGGTTTGCCGATTGCCGCGCCAAACAGTGCCGCCAGCTCATTGCCAGTCGAGACAGCCCCTACGATGTACTTCACCTCGTACTCGTTGCCAGCCTTTTGCAGTTCTGCCGCCGCCGCTGCCGCCACATCCTGCGGGTGAGTCAGAGCCAGCCGCGCCTCCCCACCATAGTTGTTGCCGAAGAGGTTGTTGCTCTTAATCAGGGGAATGTCCCGCAGGAAATTCACGTAGAAAAACCCTGACCGTAATACGGTTACGTTTACCCCGGTCAGTTGCTGAAATGCCTGCTCTACCTGGTGCACGCCTTGTACCGGACCCGTGCCGGTGGGCGCATCGGCCCCCACACTGCTCAGCAGCACCACGCGGGGCACGCCCGCCGCCTCAATGGCCTGGGCGTAGGCTTGGCCAGCCGCCGCGATGTTTTGAATCAGGTTGGTAGTGCCCATTGCCGGCGGCAGCATGGCGTACACGGCATCGGCCCCGCTGAAAGCCTGGGTCAGGAACCCGGCATCGCTGATAGAGCCCACAGCAGCCACAGCCCCCAGAGCCTCAATTTCGCCCTGGTGGTCGGCTTTGCTGGTGATGACGGTTACCTCGTGCCCAGCGGCGAGCAGCTTTTCTACGAGTGGTTTGGCTACGTTGCCCAACGAGCCAGCGGTGGTGATTTTCATGGTTTTAAGGGATTTTGGGTTTCAAGGAAAAGGGGCGTTTTCGGGCACTTTGTGCGTTGGCAAGTGCCTGCCCCAAGGCGGGAGTCTTTCGTGTGATGGGCCGGAGTAGGCCTAATCGAGGTAATGCGGTGGAAATACCTGTTGGCCCAGCTTTTCCGCAGCAGCTTGGGCTTTGCGGATAAAAGCCTCATCCATGGGCGGTGGCGGCAGGAAGTGCCCCGCCGCCACGGGCTGGCCAATTGCCTCGAACAATGTCTCCAGGCCAGCCGGCACCACCGTGCACAGCAGATGGGCCGTGTGCGGGGTCTTGTTCTTGAAGCTATGCACCACGCCGCCTTTCGGAATTGTGATAAATGAGCCCTGAGTTGCGACGACAGTGCCAAACTCGGATTTGAACTCGATTTCCCCGTCGACTACATAGAAGGACTCCTCAATGGTGGCGTGAGCGTGCGGGCCGGGCCCACCACCGGGTGGTATCAGCATGTCGATGGTTGCGAAGGCACCAGCGGTTTCTTTGCCGCTAATCAGGACGCGGTACGTGTCCCCCACCACGGAAAGGCTTGGCCCGTCTTCGGGGCCGAGGTGTAACGGCTGCTTTTTGGAAGTTTCCATATGAGTTCGGCTAAATGCACTGCAAAGTTGGGCGCCGGGCTCAGCAGGAAATAGCCGTATAAGGTGGAAAATCAGTCCAATCCGACAAACCGAATTCGTCGGCCGCCGCAGCTGGTTGGTGGCCTAACAGTCCTGATAATTAGTGCTTCAGCTGAATGGCAGTATAATGTACTGCCTTCGCCGTTTCGGACTGTTTTCAAACTCTTTGCGCTATTCTCCCAGTGGGCTGCCGCGGTGAAAAGAGAGCCGCGAAGTAGCAGTCTAATAGATTGTCGTTTAAACATGCCGGTGACCTACACACATGCGTTTTGAGCCACCAACCTTTTCACACAGTCGAGCACTGAGGGGCCTTTGAAGTAGCCTAATAAGAGCAGCATCCAGGTGTTCAGCCGAAGGGTATCAAAGTAGATAGGGCCCGTCCAAACTAATGGAAGGTGCGCTCCACCACCAGCTCACTTGCCTGCTCCTAGCCCTACCGCATCTGGCTCGGCTTTCCCTGCCGGTTCCAGAACATTGGCCCCGGACAAGCCATCAGGGGCTGCCCAACCCTGGACGCTAACAGCCGCCAGCGCCTCGAATATGGCCGGCGTTCGTTCCAGGCGGGCAATTGTTCGCGCGCCTTCGAGGGCGGCGACCAAGGCAGCAGCGGTAGCGGTTGCGCGCGTGGGAGTGAAACCACATCCTCTAAAATGCTCTGTCACAATCTCAGTCGAATCGATAAATCCGCGTGCTACCCGTTCGGTCAGCTCCGCATCGAGCGCGGGCAGCTCATTCGCCAGATTCTGCATAAGACACCCATAGCGAAAATCAGAGGCGACCATTTCGGCCGCAAACGTGCTGAAAAGCTGATGAACGAAAGTAAGCGCATCACCGGTCGTATTCGCCGAGATGTTCCGCAAGACAGCCATTCTACTCGCAACGTACTGGTCGATGGCTTCTTCGGCGAGCTGTACCTTGCCGCGTGGAAAGTGAAAGTAGAACGACCCTTTAGGGGCCCCGCTCTCCTTTAAAATCTGGGTCAATCCCGTCGCCGTGTAGCCCTGAATGCGAAACAGCTGTTGAGCGGTGGCAATTGCGTGAGCGCGGGCATCAGTCTTGCGTGGCATAATACAAAGATAACAGGAACATGCGGGCCTTACTTTTTTACTATGGCGAATGCCATATATAAGTTGGTCGTGCTTAACTTTGCTAGGGTGAACGCCATATAACAAGCCCAGCGAAGTATTTCTCCCAAATCCTACGCCCAGAAAGAATGAGTCCTTCTGTGTGGCCTCAACCTAATAGAGCCCAGGCGCGCCTGCTTGGTGATGGCCACGGTCAGCCTCGCTACCCCTTCATTCTAACTGCCCTACGCAAAATCCAACCACCTTCTAAACCAAAAACCTATGAGTCACCCAGGTACTGATTTTACTCCCTCAACCTATGGCGGCGGAACGCTTCCCAAGGGAGTCCGCTCGCGCATGATTCACGGGGTCAACGGCCTCGATGTTCATCTGCTTGAGGCCGGGTATGAAAGCTCCGGCCGGCCGCTCGCTCTACTGCTACACGGCTTTCCGGATTTGGCTTACGGCTGGCGCCACCTGCTGCCCCTGCTAGCGGACGCCGGGTACCACGCTGTAGCACCCGACCAGCGGGGCTTTGGCCGCACCACTGGCTGGGTGAACGACTACGATACCCCACTCGCCCCCTTCAGCATCTTAAATATGACGCGCGACGCCCTTAGCTTGGTCTCGGCCTTGGGGTATCGGCGGACGGCCATGCTCGTCGGGCACGACCTTGGCTCGCCCGTAGCGTCCTATTGTGCGCTCGCCCGACCCGATGTCTTTCCCTCGGTGGTGTTGATGAGTGCCCCGTTCCCCGGTCCGCCGGCATTGCCGTTCAACACTGCGGAAAACCCGGCCTCATCGGTTCAGCCGAACACGGAAAACCAACAGCTAACGGCCGCGCTAGCCGCGCTCAACCCACCCAGGACGTCTTATATGCAATACCTGAGCACCCGGGAGGCGAATCAGGATATGTGGCACCCCCCACAAGGCTTACACGCGTTTTTGCGGGCATTTTTCTACGTTAAAAGTGCAGACTGGCCGGGTAATCAGCCGCGCCCCTTGCAGGCGCGAACCGCCCTCGAACTTGCGCAGCTGCCCACCTATTACGTTATGGAGCTCGGCCAGACGATGCCCCAGACCGTCGCGCCCTTCCACCCATCCGACGCCGAGGTCCTGGCCAGCCACTGGCTTACCGAGCCGGAACTAGGCGTGTACACGGAAGAATATGGCCGCACGGGGTTTCAAGGCGCCTTGCAGGCGTACCGCGTCTTTTCCGACCCAGTCCTGACTGCGGAGCTGCGCCTGTTTTCGGGCCGGACCATCGATGTTCCGTCGCTTTTCATCGGTGGCAAGAGCGATTGGGCGACCTATTCGGCCCCGGGTGCGCTTGAACTGATGAAGACGAAGGCGACGACGAGAATGGGGGAAATCGAGCTGATTGATAGCGCTGGCCACTGGATTCAACAGGAACAGCCGGTTCAACTTAGCAAGCTCCTGCTCGCCTTTGCTAAGGAAGTGGAGGCACGATAGTAGCTGGAAAACGAATCACGGTGAGACCGTATCGGCCAAGGTTGCTGCTAGTATATGTGGCGTTCCGTTAAGCTGGCACGCTGCGAAGCGCAGGATTGCGTAGAGCGGGCAACGGGAGCTAATCGGGAAGTACAGGAGCGGGCGGGCGAACGGCCGCATGAGCGAGGGCAGCAAGGAAGTGGCTTTGGATTGTGAGGCAATTGGGCGACGGAGGCCACGGGCTTTTTCGTGAACTGCCTGCGCTGGCTATTTGCTCCACATACCGTCTGCGGTTGTTCACTGCCAATGCATGGTTGTTGACAACCCACCCGGTATAGTTGTCCCTCTCGCTGCTAATTTTCGGCATTACTTCCTGTTCTATGCTATGAAACCCTTGTATGCCCTCGCCATTTTTCTGCTGGTCTTGCCCGTCGCAGCCCGCGCCCAAAGCACGCCACTTGTGGCCAAGCGGTGGACGGGCGCGGCGGGCACCACCTCGTGGTTTAACGCGGCCAACTGGGCGGGCGGCACTCTGCCCACTGCAACCGACGACGTAATTCTCGACCACCGGACCGTGGCTGGCAAGTACGTGGTCACGTTAAGCGGCCCCACGGCTGTTACAGTAAATTCGTTGCACATCCAGCCGCTTGGTGGCGACTCCATTCTATTCGTGATTCTGCCCACCAGCACGGCGCCCTCGCCAGCCCTAGCCCTGGCCCGGTCGACAGTGGGCGACACCGCGCTGGTCGTGCGCCAGAAAGGCGCAGTCATCAACCGCTCCGGTGCGGCCAGCGGCAACGCCCTGGACCCGAGCGGCAGCAACCCGACGGCCTTCTTATTGAATGGCGGCAGCTACTACCACCGCACGGCGCTGGGCGCGACGGGGCTGGTAGAAAACCTATCGGATGCAGCGGGTACGGAAACCGGCAACTTCTTTTTCCGGTCGCTCGGCTCGGCCGTCTCACTTCCCGCTGCGGGCAGTACCTACGGCAACCTGGTGCTGGAAGCCGGCTCCGTGACGGCCTACACCGCCAGCGGCAGCGCCAACCTGACTCTCAACGGCTCGCTGACCATTGCGGCGGGAGTCACCTTCACATCCACCCTGACGGGTAACGTGGTGCTGCGTGGCAACCTGGTGAACGCCGGCAACCTGCGCCTGGACCCCGCCGCGGGGACTACTAATTGCCGGCTGCTGCTGCAAGGCACCGCGCCCCAGCGCATTTCCGGCACCGCTTTTGGTGCCCCGGCTACGGCCACGTCCTACTTCGGTCCCTACGCCCAGCTCGAGCTTAACAACCCGGCCGGCGCCACGCTCCAAACCCCCATGCTGCTGAGCAATGCGCTGACGTTGAGCAACGGGCTGCTTACTACCGACGCCACCAACCTGTTGACACTTGATGCCACCAGCACTGTAAGTGGCGGCTCGGGCACCAGTTTCGTAAATGGCCCGGTGGCCCGGATGGTGCCCGCCACCAGCAACGGGAGCGGGGCATTCACTAATTACCTTTTCCCGGTGGGCAAGGGCGCTGCCTACCGCCCGCTCACACTGCGGGTGAATGCCCAGGCCAACGCCGTCACGTATCGCGCCGAGCAGGTTGAGGGCAACCCCGGCCAGCTCGGCACGGTGCCAACCGCTAGCAATGGCACGACGCTGACCCGCGTCAGCGAGGTGCGCTCATTCACCATCACCCCGTTCAATGCCAGCGGTGTGGTGACGCAGCCTACCGGTTTCCAGGGGCGCGTCACCCTGAGCTTCGCCCCCGACGACCGCGTGACGGACGCCGTATCCCTGCAGATAGCCAAGCGCGCCGACAGCACCCAGCCCTGGGCTAGCGTCGGTCTCAGCGGAGGGGGCATCAGTGGGACGAGTGGCAGCTATCAGACGGGCTTCGTCACCAGCAGCACGTTCAGCAGCTTCTCTGACTTTGCCCTGGCCAGCACCTCCTCTAACCGCAGCACCAACCCGCTGCCCGTCGAGCTTACTTCCTTTACTGCTTCGGCTGAGGGGAAAGCCGTGTATCTGCAATGGACCACGGCCAGCGAGCACAACAGCGCCTATTTCGCTGTGGAGCGTAGCCACGACGGTCACGTATTTGTTCCCATTAACCAGCAGCCTAGCCAAGGCACCAAAGCCAGCCCGACGCAGTACACCTTTCGCGATGAGTTGTTGGCAGTTGGTATCACTTACTACCGCATACGCCAAGTCGATGCCGAGGGCGTGGCCACCTATTCGTCTGTGCGTAGCGTGCAATCAGACCGCGCATCCGCAACCAGCCTGGCTCTGTTTCCTAATCCGGCTATGGCCACGGCTACCCTCACCGGGGCTGTGCCCGGAGCCACCGTGCAGGTGTGCGATATGCTCGGCCGTCTTGTCTTCAGGACAACGACCGATGCAACCGGAGCTGCTGCCTTAATCTTGCCCAAGGGGCTTCCCGCCGGGGTTTACCTGGTGCGAAGCGGCACAGTACCGGCCTTGCGCTTGACAGTTGAATAACTCTGAGGTGGTCTAGGCCTTGAGCGGTCGGTATATGCCCCGATGGCAATGGTAACCTGTCCCGCTGGCTCACATAGAGGCCTCGTACGAGTGCCCGGCCACCCCGTGTACAACTGGGACGCGCCTAATCGATGTGCAGAGCGCATCTTTGTAAGCGTTTTTCACTTGCTGCGATGCTTCATACGTCCTTTTCACGTTTCGTAACTGTTTTTCACGGTCGTACGGCGCCCGAACCAGGTACCCTCGTAGGCTATGGAGCCGTGATTGAGGCCTTGCAGCTCCCAGTGCCGCTGCCCCGCGACATAGCCCTGATTAGCACTAAACGCCGGCAGTACCACGTGGCGGGGTGGCGGGTTTTTACCCCCCGGCATGCCCCCTTGGATACCCTGTGGGCGCACCTAGTCTTTGCCCTCAAATACGAAGGACTGGACCTGCTTTTCTTCAAAAAGCTGTTCGCGCAGCTGCCGGCGCAGGCCATCGAGGAGTGGGTGCGGCGCGCCCCGCAGAGCCGTTACGCCCGGACGCTGTGGTTTCTCTACGAATGGCTCTTGGAGCAGCGCCTGGCTCTGCCCGACCTGACGCGGGGCAACTACGTGCCAGTGGTCAACGAACAACTACAGTATGCCGCGGTGACGGGCATTTCTATACCCCGGCAGCGTCTGCGCAACAACTTGCCGGGGGTGGTGAGCTTCTGCCCGCTGGTGCACAAAACCGCGTCGCTGGAGCAGTACCTGGCCCGCGACCTGGCCGGCCGGGCACAGCACGTCCTGCGCGGGCTGCATGCCGACGTGCTGGTTCGGACCTCGGCCTTCCTGTTGCTGAAAGACTCCAAGGCTTCCTTCACCATCGAAGGGGAACAGCCGGCGCCCACCCGGGCCCTGCGCTGGGGCCGCGCCATCGGCCAAGCGGGTCAGCACGCGCTGAGCCGGGAGGAGTTGCTACGCCTGCAGCAGTTGGTGATTGAAAGCAGCCGCTTCGTTCGCTTGGGCTACCGCACCGAGGGTGGCTTTGTCGGCGAACACGACCGTGGCACGGGCGACCCAATTCCAGACCATATCTCCGCCCGCTGGCAAGACCTGGACAGCCTCATGAACGGCCTACTAGCCGCGGCGGCCTACTTGGAGACGGCGGGCTATCCGCCCGTGCTGACGGCAGCCGCGGTCGCTTTTGGATTTGTCTTCATCCACCCCTTTGTCGACGGCAACGGGCGGGTGCACCGCTACCTCATCCACCACCTGTTGGCCCGGCAGGGGTTCACGCCCCCCGGCATCATCTTCCCGGTTTCCGCCGCCATTCTCGAGCACTTGCCCACGTACCGGCAGGTACTCGAGCGCTATTCGCACGCCGTACTCGAGTTCATTCCCTGGCAGAAGACGGCGGACCACAACGTGGAGGTACTGGCGGATACGAGCGACTACTACCGTTACTTTGACGCGACCCCGCAGGCCGAGTTCCTGTTCGATTGCGTAGCCTATACCCTAGAAAAGACCATTCCACAGGAAGTAGCCTACCTGCAGCGGTACGACGCGCTCAAGGCCTGGCTGGATGAGCAGTTTCAGATGCCCGACAAGTTGGTAGCCGTGCTGATTCGTTTCCTGGAGCAGAACCAGGGGGTGCTCTCGAAACGGGCTCGTGAAAAAGAGTTTGCGCTACTGACGCCCGAAGAAGCTGACCAAATCCAGCGGCAGTACGCGCTGCATCTTGTGGAATAAGTACCCGTCCACTGAAAGGAGCGTATGTTTAGCCCCCATATCTCTCTGCAGGATGTTCATATCTTTTTAAGGGAGAGTCATCTACTATTTACGAAAACGGTACTCATGTTGGGCCTTGTAGATGGGGCCGTGCATCCTCGGGGGGGAAACGTGATTTCGGGTGTGGTCGCGGGCCAGAATCTGCGTTTGGACAGCCAGCGGCTGGGCTGAGTAAAGCTCTGTGGTGAAAAACCCAGTGAAAAGGATATCCGGTTGCAAACCCTTTACCGGAGAGAAACAAATCAAATGCTGCCGCAAAAGCAGTATCCCGGAATTCGAAGTGAATTCCGGGATACTGCAGGTCCTGGCGCAACGAGCGATTAGCGCTCCAGCAGGATTTCGGTGCCTAAAATCACCAGGTCTACTCGGCCTTTCAGCGTTTGGTCGATGAAGGGCGTGTTCTGGGATTTGGATTTCATGAATTCCCGCGTGAAGGTTGTTTCCGCTTCGGTATCAAACAAAACGCAATTGGCTTGCTGACCGACTTCGATGGTGGGTGCTGGCAGGCCCATCAGGCGGCGGGGCTCCGCCGAATAGCGCTTCACCACCAAGTCCCACCCGAATTTTTCGGACTCAACGAAGAAATGATAGAGCGACACTAAGGCCGTATCCAGGCCGGTGATGCCATTGGGCGCGCTGATGAAATCCTGGGCTTTTTCGAACGGCGTGTGCGGCGCGTGGTCGGTGGCAATCAGGTCGAATACGCCTTCGATGAGTCCCTCGAGCAGCGCATCACAATCGGCCTGCGTCCGCAGCGGCGGGTTCATCTTGTAGTTGGTGTCGTAGTCGCCGATGTGCTCATCGGTGAACAGCAGGTGGTGCGGGGACACTTCGGCCGTCACCTTCACATCGCCCCGGGATTTCCACCAGCGGATGGTTTCCATGCCGAGCTTGCTGGAAACGTGCTGGATGTGAATGTGCGCGCCCGCCGCGTGAGCCAAGCGGATGTCGCGGTCGATGATGATTTCCTCCGCGCACGCCGGCGAGCCTTTGATGCCGAGTCGATAACTCATCACCCCTTCGTTTAGGGCGCGGGGCCCGGCCAGTTCTGGTACCTCGCAGTGGCTGGCAAAAAACATCCCAAACTCGGTGGCATACTGCATTGCCCGCAGCAATACCGCCGGGTCGGCAGTGGTGTCGCCATCGTCGGTGAGCATTTTCACCCCGAGCTCGCGCATGCCCTCAATTTCCGCTAGTTCCTTGCCCTCGCGGTTCTTGGTGACGCAGCCGGAGGTGTACACTGGGATGCGGGAACGATGCGTGGCATTTTCCAGCACGGTGGCCACGGCGGTTGCCGAGTCGAGGGCCGGGCGGGTGTTGGGCATCATGACCACGCCGGTCACGCCGCCGTTGATGGCCGCTTCGCTCCCCGTGGTGATGGTTTCCTTGTTCTCAAATCCCGGCGCGCGGAAATGAACGTGGGCATCAAACATGCCTGGCATAAGAACGCGACCACGCGCGTCGATAACGCGGGCGCCTTCGGGGATGGCCAAGGTGCTGCCGATATCCTGAATTTTTCCTTCGACAATCAGGACATCGCCCTCGAGCAGCACGGGTGAATTTTCGGAGGCAATGCGGGCGTTTTGAAGGAGAAGCATGAAGTGATAATTGCTGTAAACCGGCTAGGGTTATTGGAGAAGTAAGTTAAAGAATGAAATCAGCTGCCGTATCCGGGGTTTAGGGCATAATCACCGTCGAACTAGCCCGCTGCCGCGCCGCATAGGTCGATTCCTGCTTCGGAAATTCCCCGCCCGGTGTGAGCCAGTCTAGTACGGCCATGCGAATGGAGATGCCGTTTTCGACCTGGTTGGTGATGAGGCTGCGCTCGTAGTCCATGACGGCGTCGCACAGTTCAACCCCCCGGTTCACGGGGCCAGGGTGCATGATGTAGAGGCCGCGGTCGCGGATTTCCGCCAGCCGGGCGGTGGTGATGCCGTAAACCCGGTGGTATTCGCGAACGCTGGGGAAAAACTGCACGTCCTGGCGCTCCAGCTGCACGCGCAGCAGGTACACCACATCGGGAGTCCAGGCCATGGCCGCCTCGTAGTCGGTGAAGCGGCGGATGCTTGCCGGGACATACTTGGGCACCAGCGAGCCCGGGCCCAGATAAGCGACCTCAATGCCTAGCTTTTGCAGCAAGGTGCTGGTAGAGCGTGCGACGCGGGAATGAAGAATATCGCCGATGATGAGGACCTTCTTGCCCCTAGGGTCGGGGAATTTTTCCTTGATGGTGAAGGCGTCCAGCAGGGCTTGGGTGGGGTGCTCGTGCGCCCCATCGCCGGCATTGATGACCGAGGCCGTGGTTTGGCGGGCAATCATGCCGGGCAGGCCGGGGTGACTATGGCGCACGACGATATAGTCGGTGCGCATGGCCTGGAGCGTCTCGATGGTCTCGCGCACCGACTCGCCCTTGGTGATTGAGGAGTGGGCGACGTCGAAATTCGTTACCTCCGCCGAGAGGCGTTTGGCTGCGACCTCGAAGGAAGAGTGGGTCCGGGTGCTGGCTTCATAGAACAGCATGAGCACGGACTTGCCCTCGAGGGCCGGGATTTTCTTCACCGAGTGGGTGAATAGTTTTTTAAAGGATGTGGATTGGTCGAGCAGGAACTCGATTTCCTCACGGTGGAGGGAGGCGATGTCGAGCAGGTCTTTACGTGCCATACCGAAGTTGAGGAAAAATGAGGTTGACTAGCTAAAACGAACAATGTGAAGGCTTCCCTGTCGCTACCCCTGACAAGGAAGCGGGCTACCGGTACGGGCCGAAGCCATCGCGACAGCTGCCACGGCTGGCAGCGAGAATGGTGGCGTCCGGGGGAGGTGGTACATGGACTGCGGGGTAGCAGCCGAGGAAAGCAACGGACATAAAAAAACCGTTTCGGAATCCGAAACGGTAGCGAGGCAACACCCAGAAAAAAGAACGGAAATGCCAGAGGCAAAATCGGGAAAACCGATGGTAGCGAAGACCTTCCGGCCCACTCGCGGTTCCCGGCTAAGCAGGTTCCCGCGCTTCATCAACAGGTTTTTGGGTTGAAGCATGCTGCAAAATTACGGCAAGATTAAGCCCGGCAATTCATTGGCAACATTAATTTTTTTCATCCCTGCTTTCCGACGATTTCATTTTCAACCTAACGGGCTAAACCAGGCACTTTTCGTTATTCTTTTCGTCATCAAAAAAATATGGCTTGCTTAATTGATTGCTCGGCAAGCACAATCCCTTTTTAATTTTGCTCTTTATTCCGCCGCACCAGCTGGCCGGTCACCATTCTCCGGCAGCCAGCAGCCCCCGAAATACTGAGTGACGGGCTGCGTCATTTTCGGCTGCGTGCCGGGCCCAGCGGTTGTGCGGCCAGGCCCGCACGTGGCCGCCCGCACAATGAAAATACTCTTAAGTTGCCTGTTGTTTTTCAATGCCCTGTGTTTCCTGCTTTTCGCCCTGGATAAGCGGAAAGCCCAACGCGGGCAGCGGCGCATTGCCGAAAAAACACTGCATTTGGCGACGCTCCCGGGCGCGACGCCCGGCGCCTGGGCGGCTATTTTGCTGCTGCACCACAAAAATCGCAAAGCCGCTTTCTGGAGCATTACCCTAGTGCTGACGCTGCTGCAAGGGGCCGTGCTCTATTTAGCGGTGCCGTATTTTCGGGCGCTGCCTTAGCTGCGTAGCACGGCTACCTGCGGTCCACTTTAGCCCGTAGGTAGCCGCCAGCCATCGTTGAGGGCAGTTATTCAATCGCCGGAAACTGGCTGAGGTCTTTCCTGGCCAAAGGCGAATTTTGCTCGCTTTCTGCCACGGCCCACACGGCCATGGCGTATAAAACGGGTTGGAGCGCCTTGCCAGATTCGCTTAAGCGATACACCACGTGCGGCGGAATCACGGGCTTGGCCTCCCGCAGGAGGAGGCCGTCGGCTTCCAGTTGCTTGAGTTGTTGGATGAGCACCTTCTCCGTAATCTGCGGCATGGCCCTTCTTATCTCTCCATACCGCTTGGCGCCGGACAATAAGTTGAACAGCACAATCGGCTTCCAGTAGCCGCCAATTCGCTCCATTACATAGGTAATCGGGCATTCCTGGAACACCAGCTTTTTGTTTTCCTGAATGGTGGAGGCTTCTTTTATACGGGTCATGGGGTAACCTACTTTCGGGTAAGTACTTGTACTAAGGTAAGTGTGAAAAATACTTTTGCAGCGTATTCAAACCACTTCATCTTAAAGCAAAATGAACATTACCCTCACCGGTTCTTTAGGGAACATCAGCCGCCGGCTCGCCGAATTATTGCTGGCGCAGGGCCATACGGTAACGGTTGTCAGCCACAATCCCGCTAAGGTCTCCGCCATCGAATTACTGGGCGCGAAAGCGGCCATCGGCTCGGTGGAAGACTACGATTTTGTGCGCCATACCTTCCAAGGGGCGGACGCGGTCTATACGATGGTTCCGCCGGACTTCAGTGTACCCGACTACCAGGTGTTTACGCGCACAGTTCGGCACAACTATGCGCAAGCCATCCGCCAGACGGGCGTACCGTTGGTGGTGAACCTGAGCAGCATAGGCTCGGCCTTGGCCGGCACCGAATTTCTTCCCGCTTATGAGAATCTGGAAGAAGAACTCGACCGCCTGCCGGGCCTCAACGTTCTGCATTTGCGTCCGGCCGGTTTCTATTCCAACTTTTACGGCAGCCTGAACCTGATACGCCAGCAGGGCATCCTCGGCAATAATTTTGACGGGACCGTGCCCATGTTGCTGACCGACCCGCAGGATATTGCTGATGCGGCCGCGCAGGCCCTGCATGCGCAGCGTATTCAAGGGAGCCAGGTGCTGTACGTCGTCAGCGATGTGAAAACGGGCAACGAAGTGGCGCAGCTACTCGGCACCGCTATCGGCCGGCCTGATTTGCAATGGGTAGCTTTTTCCGACGAACAGCTGCTGCACACGTTGGTGCATCAAGCCGGCTTCTCGAAAGACGCAGCCCAGCACTACATCGTGGATATGGGCGTCGCTATCCGGGAAGGCGTGCTGACAAAGCACTATGCGCAGAATACCCAGCCCGTGGTTGGGAAGCGGGATTTTGCGGCCTTTGCGCAGGTTTTTGCGGGTATTTATGCCTACGCGGGGGCCAAAAAGTAATGGCCTGAAGACACTGGTCGTATTGTGCCCCGGCTCCCTTTGCGCCAACTGGGTGTGGCTGTAGGCTTGGTACATCCGCGGCGACACTTTTTCAACTTCGGGATACACGATGCGACCTTCGGGCTGGCCAACTGCTCTGCTATGAGGCCGACTTGCGCATCGCGAAACCCTGCACTGCAAAAGCCAGATTTCCTGAGCGAGAAACTATGTTCTTACCCGAGTACTGCCGCAATTAAGAGGGCCATTCCCTCCGGAAATCGACGCAGGGCATAACTCCAATAGTTATAAGCCTAGTCTTTTACTAACGCGGTAGGCTAGGCGGCATGTGGAGGCAGCCGCAGGTCCAGAGTAGTTGCCAGCCCTTGTTCACCCGCTCGGGTAACCACCACTTCGCGGCTGTGGGCAACCGGGCGCACCCACCCCAGCTCGACCATCCGGCTAAGCAGACGCTGACCCAACGCGCCCGCCAGATGGCTTTTCCGTTCGCTCCAGTCCAGGCAGGGCCTTGCGACCGGGCGGTGCCCCCCAACGGGCACCTCGATGCCGAGTTCTACACACCAGGTGTGCCCGGCCGGCGAGAGCAGGAACGCGCCCTGGGCGGGTAGCAGCAATTGCCGGTTTAGCAAAGCCTGGGTTATCAGCACGCCGACGTGGCCCGCCAAGTGGTCGTAGCACTTTCGGCAGTACCACAAGCCCGACCGCCGGGCCGCCATACCAAGCGCCGGGCCTTGCACCGGCAGCAGGGTTCCCACGCTCTCCACAACGCTGGCTATCTGCTCTGACGCGAAACCGAAGTACTTGTGTCGCCCCTGCTTAACCGCTCGCAACACGCCAGCCTCGACGAGTTGGCGCAAGTGGTTGCTAGCGGCTGAGGCCGACAAGTCGGCACAGAGGGCCAGTTCCCGGGCCGTGTAGGCCCGCCCATCCAGTAGATTCCACAGCATGGCCGCCCGCGCTGGCTCACCGAGCAGGGCAGCGGCCCGAACAAAATTTTCCTCCATGGCACTGTACAATGGTAAAGCCGATGCCACAAAGAAAGGCTTTTCACCCGTGTTCAGGGCCTTGCGGCCAGCCAAGCTATAAGAGCGGTTTCGGCATCAGTGGCGAGTAGCGCGAACTTTCCGTTCGTGTCCCTGCATCACCTGGCAGTCTTTCCAAGACGCGAACCGAAAGTTCGCGCTACTTCCCGGCCCGTACAGTGATGCCGAAACTGCTCTAAAAACGAGTAGCTGAACCTGACCAGCATAGTTCAATTCAACCGGAAGCATCTGCCGGCGCCGATGCCGACTTTTGACTCACTGGCGGCCGTTGAGGCATAGCGTTAACGGGGCTGCCAGCCCGAAGCTAGGATGGGCCCTTATTCCGCAAACAGCATGAGCAAACAACACTTTTACGAAATTTCCGTCCAGTGGACCGGCAACACCGGAACGGGCACGTCCGGCTACCGCCAGTTTGAGCGCAGCCATACCATCAGCGCGGCGCAGAAGAGTCCCCTGTTGGCTTCCTCCGACCCGGCGTTCCGCGGCGACCCGACCCGCTACAACCCGGAGGACTTACTGGTCGCCTCGCTCGCTTCCTGCCACATGCTCTGGTACCTGCACCTGTGTGCCGAAGCCGGCGTTGTCGTCGTTGACTATGCCGATAAGGCCACCGGCATTATGGAAGAAACGCCTACCGGGGGCGGGCACTTCTGCGAGGTCACCCTGTACCCGCTCGTCACGGTGCTAAGCGATTCCATGCTGGAAAAAGCGCTGGCGTTGCATGACAAGGCCCATGAGCTGTGCTTCATTGCCAACTCCGTCAACTTTCCGGTATACTGCCATCCGGTTGTGCAACCTCTTGCCACTCCTCAAGCATGAAAGACTTGGAAGTAATGCTGGAAAATAAGCCGGGCGCCTTGGCACAGTTCGGGGAAATTCTGGGCAAGCACGGCATCAGCCTCGAAGGAGGCGGTGTCTTTCAGAACGGCGAAACGGCCATCGCGCATTTCCTAGTAGAAGACGCGGAGCGCGCCCGCACGGTACTAGAGCAGGCAGGCGTGCGGGTGGTAGGCATCCACCGCGTCCTGATTCAGCGACTACGCCAAGACGTGCCGGGGCAATTGGGCCTGTTTTGCCGCCGCCTAGCTAGCGCGGGCATCAACATCCTCGTTCAGTACAGCGACCACGCCAACCAGCTTATCCTCGTAGTAGACGACTGGCCAAAAGGCGTAACTGTGTCGGAACAGTGGCAACGGGAGTGGTGCTTAGGTCGTCCGGCAGCCAGCGCCTCGTTAGCAGTCATTGTAGAATAATATAAAATTCACCAACTAAATATTAATCAGGTTTGAAAACAATTAAAAGGGTTTTGGTAGGAAATAATGCTACAATCATAGAGCCTTTTTGCAATGCATGATGCTCCATAAGTTGTTGGTTTTATGCGTCATATTTTGGAGTTGCTGAGGATAAGTATTATGAATTATGGGGCCAAAAATATATTCTGCATTTGAAGCTGAAGGAGTATGACTTTATCTAGATGAAAAATAATAAGAGTGATTTAGTCTTGGAAGTGCAAAGAATATTTCAGTTGGAATAATTTTGTAAAAAAATGCTGGATTATTATTTGAAGATAATTAAATTTGATATGATTTAAATTTGACCATTTACTACGGATAGGGTAGTATAATCAAAAAAATCGGTCACATTTGGAAAATGGATTTAACTTTTAATGCTTTATACTGGCAAAGATTGTAGTCTAAGATAACAAACCGCAAACGAGGTTTTACAGAATGAGGCGTTGTCATTAAATCGACATTTGGAATTTAATTGTGTATTCGCACTAAATTGAAAAATGCTTCTAATTTCTCTCCTTTGACAAGCCCAAAACGTTGCTAATACTACCATTTACACCGCTGAACAAGTCGCGAGAGGACACTACTAGAAAAGCAAAGCGCGTTGCACCCCAAAGAGTCAGTTAGTGCCTAACTCCTCTCTAAATAGTTGGACCTTTGATGAGTGACTGGATGCTTCTTTAGCCCGACTCCCCAAGTAGGCGTAGGCCATCCGGGCAGGTAATCTCCTACGGCAAGTACCAGGAATTTGCCTCGCAGGAAAGGAATCTTTAAAGGCCGGGCCTGTTGCCGGCTCTTCGTGGATACGGGTTTTCGTTCAGCCTGAGGAACAGCACCGGGATGTGGGAGGACGCGTTTTTGAAGCGGTGCCAACACCCGAGGGAGCTTCACAGGCGGCTCGTACGCTGTGGTGCTTAACCTCCATCGGGCCATAAGGGGGCCTCACTCGGGACCAGAACTACATACGCAACGCGTCAATGGAGTCCGCCAAGGTGTCTACAGGCAAAAAGGTAGCCCCCACCAGACCAGTAGCTGCTGATGCAGGATGGACTGGTGACTGGGGCTGGCACCAATTAGCAAAATGCTTTTGGAAGTGTAATGGCTGCTGAATCTGTTAAAAACTGGTTGAATTTTGTAGGCCAAAAGGCGCTTCAATAGGCTGGAAATGGACTTTTAAGGCTAGGTGTAAAAACCATTAAGAGGTCTCACTATCACTATAGTGCTCGCGTAATAGTTGTCTGCGTGCATAATTTATCACAACAGTGTGGTAGCCATTCAGAAGGCTCAGCCATGTGGAAGAATGTCTATTGGCTAACTGCAGTGGACCTGACAGCACAGGCACTTTTCCGGTATATCACTCCGCCCGCTTGTGGGGATGCTCAAACGCCGGGATGATGTAGTGGGCCAGCGCCGCGAAGGCCAACTTGGCTTTCCAGGAGCCATAATTACCGCCCATGAACACGACGACGAGTTGCAAGTCGGGCACCAGCATCACGTACTGGCCACCATTGCCGGAGGCAAAGAGCACCTCCCGGTTGCTGGTCGCCGTCACAACTCCCTCGCGGTACCAGTAATAGCCGTAATAGGTAGGCTGCGGCTGGGCCAATTTCGTGCGGGAGGAGCCTACAAAGGAAAAGGCTGGGATGAGCGTGCGCGGGGCCATCGACTCGCGCAGCCAGCGGGCCGAGACGATGCGCCGCCCGTGCCACCGGCCCCGTTGAGCCACCATTTCCCCAATTTTGAGCAGGTCGGCGGGCCGGAGGTAGAACGAGCCGGCTGTCATGCCTTGGCCAGCAGGGTCCGTCGTCCAGCGGTAGTGCGTAATGCCCAGCGGCTCGAATAAGTAGCGGGCCGCAAAGGCTATTACCGATTGGTGGGTGGCCTGGGCCAGCACGCCCCCCAGCACCACGGGAGCCGCCGAAGTATAGGACCATTGGGTGCCAGGTGCGCAGGCCAGCGGCAAGTCCAGCGCCGCCGTTACCCAGTCAGGCGTGGCCGTCATCGCCTCCTCGCAGTCCTGCGTGCCGTTGAATTCTTCGCAGGCGAAGCCCGTCTTCATTTCCAGTAGGTGTTGCAGGGTCATATTGGCCTTGCGGGCATCCCAGTTGGCGCCGTGGGCGTAAGCCGGAAAGAAGCTGTACGCCCGCTGCTGCACACTCTGTAAGTAGCCTTTATCTAGGGCAATGCCCACCAGCAGGCTGGTAATGGATTTGAAGGCCGAGCGCGTGTCTTGGAGGCTGTCGGCCGAATAACCGGCTGGGTACTGCGCGTACACGAGTTTATTCTGGTGGCTGACCAGTACAGCGCGCACGTTGGGATAGCGCTGGTGCGCCAGGGCCTGCGTGAGGCTGTCGAACAGCGCGGCCCGAGAGGCGGCCGAAACAGTTGAGGCCTGTCCGTGGGCCAACTGCCCACTAAGCAGCAGGAGCCACAATAGCAGGAGGCGGAAGCTGGGACTGTCGGCACCTGATAGCGAGTACGAGACGTTCATGCCGCGTGATTGGGTGTTTGAGGAAGTAATGAGAAAGCGGACGGATTCGGTGGGTAGAAGGTGAGTAGCCCGACGTACGGCTTTCTTTAGGGTCGGACTGACGCCCATTCAGCGGCCGTTAATCCAGTTCTTCACCGTAAGATAAAAAGGTGCCCTAGTGGCCATAACTGAAAACTCGTGGATTTTAGAATTCCTGCTATGTGAGAAATGACCTCTTTATTTTATTTTCAAATGGTAGGATAAATGTTGAATGATGAGGTTAGTGAATGCCTCAATTATTAAAATAATGGGAAGGCGTTGCGCCTGAATTTCAGTAATACGAGCTATGTAATTTTTAGGTTGAGAGTCAGTTGTAAATACTTTTATAAGTAAGATAGAAGAGTGTGAAGAATTATTTAAAATCAGACAGATATTATGTTTTAATGCTTAGTATAGGAAGCTCATTATTTTGTCAATTGATAATACATAATCCTGAACGGATACAAAAATAAATAATTGTTTTTCTACTTGTAAAACCAGTGATTAACTACCATTGATGAATGACTCTCTAAAGATTTTGAATTTGATTTCTTTGGTACAAAATCCAGCGTTTGACAAAACCAACCGGAGAAATTTTGTAAAATATATGATTGATTTTTGCGCGAGCGCCATTCGATTAATATGCTTCTAATATTTATAAAATAAATATATATTATTTAGTTTGCAAGGCGATGGCGGTTGGATAAAATAGAATAGATGAAAGCTAACTAACTGCTTCGCGGTGGTGTATCTGCGGACTCAGTGTCGATGCCAAAATCATACTTATTGTTTTAAACAGGGCCGTGGTTAAAAGGCTGCTTCAGAAGCTGCAGGGGCTATGGAAGCGGCTACCTACCTGTGCACGTGGATTAACACCTGGCGGGGGCATGAGTAATTCCCATTCTCTACACTGATGGCGTCGCCAGTATTGTTTCAAGACGATAATGAGCAAAGCCAAACGTCAAGATAGCGCAGACTTTGAAGCCGAACGTGCAGGCATGCCAGTGCCTCATTGTTTAGTATGATAGCAGTCCATGAAGACACCCGTAATAAATTCCGCTTTGTACTGCCTACATAAAAAAGTCATAACGACTGATAAGCTTTACTTATCGTTCCTTATCAAATATCTCTGAAACGCGTCGGCTTTTCGTCGTTTTACTCCTTATTATATAGGTTGCCGTGAGTCAACTCTCCACAGGCCCACCGGCACCACTCCCTCTTGTGCCAGCCCATCTGGTCGAGTCGACCCGTCGCCACATCGAATACGGCCTGCGCGGAGCGGCCAACACCATCTACACCTACGTCGGGGACTAGCGACACTTCACGGCCTAACGCCAGTAGCACTAAGTGGAAGAGCTAGCCGGATTTCTCGCCGAACTGACCAATGCCGATAAGAAGGTAGCTATGATTAAATGGCACGTGGCCGCCATCGCCAAGGCGCACGAACTCGCTGGACTAGACTCGCTCACGGGCGAAAAGGGCATCTCATCGCCCGCGAAAAGAGAATCCGCGTTAAGTAAGCTGCCGCAAAAGCGTCCGAAATCCGCGTAAAAATCTACTTAGGTGCTGACCATTTTGCCAAGTAAAAACAGGTGATTGAGGCCGCTGCCAGATGCCGCTGCCACGTGGGCAACACTTTGGACCCAGTTATTCCGCGCACCTACGAGTTTCACCACAACGCCCAGTAACGCGGCTACTACTCTAAGCGCAGGCGCAACTGATGCGGCAATTAGGCTAGCTTTGGCTGCTCATCATCTTCGTAAGGCCGTTTTCGCTGACATGGCACATCCCTTAGATAATCCGATTTGGCACGCCTTGCGCACCGGCAACCAGCCTCTGGCGCGGGGCGACGACCTGGCCCGCGTGCTGCCGCGTGAGGTGGGCGCCTTCGCGGGCCTGGCCGAGTTTTCGCCCCGCGCCTTTGCTCAGTTGCGCGAACTAGTGCCGGCTGGTGCCCCGGTCATACTCTTCACGGCCGAGACCCTTTCCATATCTAACGATTGGAACCTGCTATTTCACAAGGAGCTGTTACAGTTGGTGTACCCGTTAGCCGAAGCGCCTGCGGTGGCTAGCCCCGCCCTGGTGGCCCTCGGCGAACAAGACATACCCGCCATGCTGGCCCTCACAGCCCTGACCAATCCCGGCCCGTTCCTGGCCCGCACCATTGATTTCGGCGGCTACCATGGCGTTTTTCAGAATGGCCAATTGGTGGCCATGGCTGGGCAGCGGCTGCAACCTACGCCCTACACCGAAATCAGCGCGGTGTGTACCCATCCGGCGTACCTGGGGCACGGGTATGCCCGGCAACTGGTGCAGCAGCAGCAGGGCCTCATCCTAGCCGCGGAACGCACACCCTTTTTGCACGTGTACGAAGACAATACCCCGGCCTACACGCTTTACCTAAAGCTGGGTTTTCAGCTGCGCCAGCGGCTGCACGTGTACGTGCTTGAAAAACCGGCATCCCTGCTTCTTACCATTCATTGAATGTCTGTGAATCCCGTTATCATCATTGGTGCCGGACTGACTGGCCTGACGGCCGCGCAGGCATTACACGCCGCTGGTCTGCCCGTGCTCGTGTTGGAAGCGTGTGCGCGCGTGGGTGGGCGTACGCTCGCCGCGCCCGCCATGCTCAGTGGATTGGCTCGTTTTGAGTGGAAGCCGAAGCGCAGCTACGGCTTGGCTGGCGCCTGGTAATTACTGCCTCTTCTCCTCAGGAGCACGACTTAGCCCTCCCTAAAGGAGTGAAGTCCCAATTCGTATGGCAGTTGGTTATTGGTGACGTTTAGCAAGACAGTCTTTGGGACAGCTCTCATAAAAGACCTTTACTGTCACTAGAACGCCCCTTTATTAGGTTTTAGCGAAATATGTGGCTAGGGGGAATTGCTAGGTGGGATTCGTACTCACCCGCCGGGTGGGAAGTATTTCCCACGGGCTGGCCAGCAGGGGCCGCACCAATTCGAGCACACCGGGCACGGCGGGATGCGTGGGGTGGGCCGCCACGGCCTCGTCGTTGGCCCAGCCGGCGGCTAATACGAACGCATTCGGGTCTTCGGCGTGCGTGAACAGGTGGTAATAAAGACAGCCAAGCTCGCTGCGGACGGGTGCGATGAGTTCGAGCAACAGTTCCTGTACGCGCTGACGATGCGCTGGCTGGCTCCGAACCGTCACCAACAGGTGACGTTCGGCAATTATGTCGGGCGCAATCATGTGAATTGAGCTTAAGCTGAAAGGCGAGTGCATCCTGCGCTTTTAAAAGACGGTAAGCACAAGCTTGCCTTGAATATGCCCGCGGGCGGCGCGTTCGTGTGCCTGGCGCGCCTGAGCCAACGGAAACGTGCTGTCGATAATAATCCGCACCGTTCTGTCAGCTAGCAAGCGCCCAAACTCAGCCAATTGCGGGCCGCTCGAGCGCACCTGGGCCATGGACACCGTGATATTCTGCTGAGCCGCTAGCTCGGTATCGGCAAAGCCCAGAAATACCGGGAACAGGGCCCCGCCCCGCCGGAGTGTACGCAGGAAACGGCCGGTAGTGGGGCCGCTCAGGGTGTCGAGAACGAGGTCTGCGTTCTGTACCGTGTCTTCGGGCAGGGTTTGGGCATAGTCGATAAACTCGTCGGCTCCCAGTTCGCGCAGCAGGGCTTCGTGTCGGCCCGAAGCCACCGCGATAACGTGCGCCCCTTGCCATTTAGCCAGTTGTACTGCCAAGTGGCCCACGCCGCCGCCGGCCCCGTTCACCAGCACCCGCTTGCCCTGAAGCGGCACCGGCCGATGCGGGGTTGGTTGAAACGGATTGGGTTTGGTGTGCCCTAATTCAATGAGGTACTGCCACGCCGTGAGCCCGGACATGGGGGCCGCGGCCGCCTGCACGTGGTCGATACCGGGCGGCTTGTGGGCTAGGTCTGTCGCAGGCGCAGCAATGTACTCAGCATAGGCGTGGCTCTCGCCCACGCTCGGGAAACGAATCATGCCAAATACCTCCTCGCCAACCGCGAAGCCTTGCACACCTTCGGCAACGGCTGCGATGACGCCCGATACGTCGGTGCCCAGAATGAGGGGCATGGTCACCGACGGCCGCCACTCGGCCGGCAGCATTTTGTAGCCATCGCGCAAATACCAGTCGGGTGGATTAAGGCCGATGGCGTGTACACGCACGAGTACTTCCCCGGGCTGCAGCTTCGGTAAAGGGGCTTGTTCGTAGCGGAGCACTTCCGGCCCGCCAAATTCGTGCAGCCGTACCGCGTGCATCATACCGGTGGTTGCGGCCCCTTGTTCCGGCGCCTGGGGTTGAGTGGGAACAGGCTGCTGTTCAGGATTTTTTCCTGTTGTTGTCATGATGAAATTGGATAGGTGAGTCATCGGATGGCCCAGTTCAATCGACAGGTATTCGCGGGACCAACCGCTAACGGAGCGCAAAACTACCGGGTGTCTGGTATATATTTGTAACCAGTATCACCGAGTATACCAGTCTGCATGAAACGTTGCCCGCCGCTTGGCGACCCCGCCGCGCTCCGCGCGCTTCAAGATGCCCTGTACGTAGTCGGGGGCAAGTGGAAGCTGCCCATCGTCCAATCCATTTGCAATGGCAACCACCGGTTCCGAGACATCGAGCGGAGTATCCCCGGTATCACGACGCGCATGCTGTCCAAGGAACTGAAGGAATTGGAAATGAATGGTATTATCTCCCGTACCGTCCACGCTGATATCCCCGTTACCGTCTTATACGAGCCGACGGACTACAGCAAGGTATACGGTCCCATCATCATGGCCATGATTGAGTTTGGCCTAGTACACCAGCAGAAAATGAAAGAGCGGTAGCGGATAGCCCATAACCTGCGTTTTTGCGGCAGCCAGCTGCTGGCAACCGCCTAAATGGTTGGCCTTGCTCAAAAGTTTGGTCCAAAAGTCGCATTTGGTAGACATAGTGCCGGTCCGCGATTCCTTCCCGCCTCGAACCCTGTACCTCTGGTTATCAAAATCCTACGCCTGCTCGCTGTAAAAGCATGCAGGAAGCCAAGAACCGCTCATAGCAATAAGGCCCCTAGAAAATACCGCGTCAGCGGCCGAATAGGGTAGCCGCGCTTATTCCACCACTAGGTGCAAGGACTGGCTGCCTACGCGCACCATAGCCCCTACGGCAACGGCAGACTAGCCTTGCCAGTAGCATCGGTGGCGGCCAGCACCTGGCGGCTCAGGGCATCGAATACTGTGACAGCTGCGTCGGGGCACGCGCCTGTGAGGGTGGTCGGCCAGGTGACCAGATTGTGAAATAGGGCTAACCTGACTTGGATACCACACAGCTGCTCTATAACGTGCCAGCCAGGCTTATAGGCACGAACAGGTGGTTTAACGTGCGGCTCTCTTGGTAATAATGGATTGATTTTAAACAAGATGAAGTGCCGTAACCAGCGCTTACTTCCCAACTAGTTCTTCTATGCGTAGCGTATCGGTGGCTTGCAATTGGGGCATCTGCTCGTTGTAGAGCACCCGCCTTCGTTGCCAGCGTTGCGCCGGACCGGGCAGTTTTAAGAGCCGAAATTGCGCGGCAAGCGCGTCGCGGTGTACGTCCAGCAAGCCATTTTCGCTGTCGCGGGCCGCCTCATAGGCCTCGGTGCGGTAATTGACGAAGGGCTTTTTGTGGTAGAACAGGACAGAAAATTCCTGCAGCGGCAGCAGGTCGGTTTGGGTGTAACAGCGGCAGATGTAGGCATCGAGCGCCGCCTGGGTGGCTTGCGGAGACTGGGCATCCCAGTTGGCTACCTGATAATATTGCACTGGGGCGGTTTGGCTAAACAAGCGGGAATCCAAGTGCTCGCCACGCAGCAGCCACTGGTTAAGTTCTTGGTCCACGGGCTCTACCGCTAAGGTACCCGGGGGCGTGCAACTGCCCAGGCTGGTAGCCACTGCCATTAGCATACCCAGCACTTGCGCACGGTCTGGTGGAAAGCAAACGAATAAGGGTGCCACTGGTCTGATTTTTTGAATAGCCGCTCGTTTTACAAGAAGCTATTTTTAAACGCATTTTCAAATACCTGCTGGTCCACCGCACTGGGCTTCAGGTACCGTTGGGGACTTACCGCCCCTTTGTTTTTACTTCCCTTTCACAGCCATTTTAGGGATTCAGCTAGCCGTGCTGGGCGATGCCTTGCAGTACTTAGATTCATATAGCACAGCTGGAGTACTCCACAATTCAACTAAGTTAAGCCCCGTCGCCGCCGAATGAGCAGCCCAATGCCTCCGCCCACCAGAATAGCCGCTCCAAGCCCCAGTCCTAGTACCAAGATTAGCCAGTACTGCTGGCTGGCCGCGCGGGGAGGCAGGCCATTC
This sequence comes from Hymenobacter negativus, assembly GCF_017571495.1. Classification (GTDB taxonomy): domain Bacteria; phylum Bacteroidota; class Bacteroidia; order Cytophagales; family Hymenobacteraceae; genus Hymenobacter; species Hymenobacter negativus. The sequence goes on from NZ_JAGETZ010000015.1 coordinate 114,135, forward strand.
GGCATATACAGGTTTTCGAGCACGTAGTGCGGCTCGGCAGCCGTTACACGGTGCTGGGCAAAGGCACGTCGCACCACCAGCGGCAGCGCATTGGGATGCAACTGCCCACTGAAAGTGGCAGGAAACGGCGTGGCCTGGTCGAATATGATGCTGCGTTGGTTGGCTTCGTCAACGTAAGCGTCAGTACTGGTGTCGAGGAAAAAGTGCACCGGCTGGCCGGGCTGCCAGTCAGGACCCGTCAGGGGGACGTAGCGGTCGGTTTTGCGGACCTGGCCGTAGCTGGTTTCTTGCAGCACGTATTGGTAATCGGCTTGAAAAACAGCTTGCAGTCGCGCAAACTTGGTATCCGTCGGTACCAAGGGATTGGGGCGGGCCACCAAGTCGAACGACACCACTGGGCGGCGTTCGTCGCGCTCGGCCTGGCGCTGCACATAATAGTAGGTGGGCAGCGCCACAAGCGGGGGCACTAGCCCAAATACCAAGAGCAGTGACCAGGAAATTGGCCTTGCCGAAGAGCGAGGTAGTAGCGGCCCGGCCAGTTGGGCTCGCTCGCTCTTCGGCAGAAAGGGGGCCAGCAGCAACAGCGGCAGTACCATGGCTAATGCCAACGGCAAGAGCACCGTCAGCTTTTGCGAGGCGCTGCCGAACCACTCCAGCTCCTGAGCCAGCACCCAGCCCCCCAGCCCCGTTTGCGTGAAGGTGCCGTACGTGAGATAGCCGCCAACCAACAGGAGGTAGGCGAAATACAGAGCAACCAGTCGCTTGCGACGGGGCGAAGCAGGTGGGGAATTAGGCGTCATGGCCGATGGGAGAAAGCGATGCGGCCAGTACGAAAACGCCGTGCCGGAAGATGCTACCTAACCCATTGCAGCGCTTGCGCCTCAAAACAGCAAAGGAGCTTTTGCAGCAGGTGACGCTCGTTTGCAAGCAATAGTAGCAGGTGGGTTTTCAGCCGCATGACATTCTGTTTGCTCGCTGTCCACGGACTCTAGTCGCCTGCTGTTAGGTTCAGCCGCCCGCTGTTGAGCCGGAACACCACCCCCGGGCCCAGGAGCAGCCGGCGCGCCGTGGCCGTGCCGCTGCCAATGACGGGCTGGCGCGTGGCCCCGGCCGGAACTTCCGCGTTAACATTGGCTGTGGGTACGCCCGCCGTCCAGTTGCCTGGCGTGTACCAGTTAGTAGAGGAGGCCCCGGTCCAGCGAGTTGTCCCCGTCACTTCCAGGCGGTACACGTTGCGCTGGGGAGTATCGACGCCGACTAGACCCCCTAACACGTACAAGCAGTAGTTCGCTGCCACTGCCTGCAGCTCCGTCAGGGCCAGGGGCAGCGCGGTGCCCGCGCTCCAGGTGCCAGTACTGGGCGTATAATAGTCCACGTCGCTGTAAAACGTGCCCGTATTCTGGGCAATATCCGAGTCGCCGCCCACCAGATAGAGGTTGCCGTCGACCCCGCAGGCCCCTCCGGCATAGCCCCGCGCCGGGTTGGGCAGGCTAGCGCCAGTGGTCCAGGTGTTGGTGCTGGGGTTGTAAATGTAGTGGCTCGTCAGCGCCGGGTAAGGGTTGCTGCCGATGCCGCTGTAAACGTGCATCAGCCCGTCCGCGTCCGTCACGGCAACCATGGCAACTACGGCGGCTGGCATCGGGGCCCCCTGGCTCCAGGCATTGGTAGTAGGGTTGTATATCTGCACGTTGTTGCCAGGTGTCACACTCACGTTGTAGTTCCAGCCTCCAAATACGTAAATCAGCCCGTTGGCTGCCGTTAGGGCCTTGGCCTCCCAGAGTGGCACGGGCATGGTCGCAATGGTCGACCATGCGTTGGTGCTGGGGTTGTAGCGGTAGCACTCGGAGCGGTAGGTATTCTGGTCGCGGCCCCCAAACGAATATATGTTGCCGTCGTTGCCCAGGGCCGTGGCCATCCCCTGCACCGCAATTGGCATGGCCGCCCGCGCCGTCCAGGTGTCGGTGGCAATGTTGTAGGCTTCCGTTGAGCTGAACGTAGTGCCCCAGTTACCGTTGTAGCCGCCGAACACGTAGATGTTGCCGTTTGGGTGTGCCACTGCCCCGTGCTGGGCGCGGGCCGTACCCATGCTGGCCATCGGCGTCCACGTCGCTGTGGCTGTGGTGCGGGCCGCCGTTGGGGGCGGGGCGGTGGCTGCCGGCGCGGTGGGAGCCGGGCCACCCGGCCGGCGCAGCGTGGGGTCAAGGGTTTGGGCCAGCGCGGGGCCGCTTGTTAGCAGACTGGCCAGCAGCACCGCGGAGTAGACAGTTGTCTTCTTCATCAGAAAGGATGAAAGTACCAGTGTTGGGCCAGTGACTGCCCACCCGATTGTACCATGCCGCAAATGTACTGCATATCCGGTACCCAGCTGTGCTGCTTGTGTGGTTTGACCAGCTGCCATTCCAGTTCGCTCATTTCAGTATGCTGCATCCGGCAAAACGCCCACCCTTACTGTCCACCGACTTTAGAACAAGAGGCTGAGGCTTCCTATGAGGCCCCCCACTGCTGGCTGAATGCGCTCCGAAAAATCAGCCCCGAATGCACCACCAGCCCTCTGCGCCCCGGCCGGCGGCCGTAGCGCAGGGGCGCACACTGCCTCCGTGGAAGTACTGGATTTAACGGCGCCCGTGCTGTGGCGTTAAATAGGTATCGAGCCTGTGGCAGTGACCGGGCTACCCGCGGGCGTGTAGATTGGTGAGGGCCGAAACCATCCTCCAGCGTTTGGTGATGAAGTAGTGCCGCTATGGGGCAGGGAGGCGCGCCTTGCCGTTTTTGGCGTATGTTTCGGGCCTTAACCGTTTAGAGCCAGGCCCCGCATGCGAGTTTTAGTTACCGGCAGTAATGGGTTTGTGGGCCGTCGCATTGCGGCCCAACTGCGGACTCGGGGCGATTTTGTGATTGGCTTGGGTCGCTCGTCGGTCGCAGCTGGGCCCGTCGATAAGTACCTATGCCACGACCTGGCCCAGCCGCTGGCCTTCGCCGAGCCAGTGGATGCCGTGGTGCACTGCGCGGCATTGGCATCCCCCTGGGCCCGGCCCGCGGCCTACCAGCGCACCAACGTGGACGGCACCCGGCACATGCTGGAATATGGCGCCCGGCAAGGCCACCCGCACATGATTTATATCTCGTCGTCGAGTGTGTTTTATCAGTCCGCCGACCAGTTCGACTTAACCGAGGAAAGCCCCATCCCGCCCGACGCGGAGCAGATTAATGCGTACTCGCGCACCAAGCGGCAGGGTGAGCGGCTCGTGCAGGCCTATGCGGGGCCGTGGGCCGTGCTGCGGCCCCGCGCCGTATTTGGACCCGGTGACACCGTCATTTTTCCACGCATTCTGCGGGCCGCGGCGGCGGGGCAATTGCCGCTGCTGCACCGGGCCGATGGACAAACGGCCGAGGGCGACCTTATTTACATCGACACGCTGGCCGCCTACGTGCTGGCCGCGCTGGACCGGCGCTTCACCGGAGAGCTAAACCTGACCAACAACCAGCCGGTAGTCATTCAGGCTTTTTTAATTGACTTGCTGCAGCGGCTGGGCTACCCGGTGCCGCGCCGCCGGCTGTCGGTGGCATGGGCTTTGCGCCTGGCCCGGCTGGCCGAGTGGGTGTCGGCCGGGCTGCTGGGCTACCGCGAGCCGCCGCTAACGCGCTTTGGGGTGGCCGTGTTTGCTTATTCCAAAACGTTTGACGTGCGCAAGTGCCTGACCGAGCTGGGCCCTCCCGCCGTCAGCGTTGAAGAAGGGCTGACGCGCTTTGTGGCTTGGTGGCAGCAGCAACCTTCCTCACCCCCCGCCTGATGCCGTTCCTTGTCACCGCCACACTGGCCCTCACCGGCCTCTACCTGCTGCTGACGGCCACGCGCTTCGGACTGGCTTTGCGCTACCTGGCCCAGCCGCTTGCACCACCGGCCGGGCCACCCGCCGCGGTGCCCGCAGTGGCCGATATGTCGGTGCTGCAGGCCATTCTGAGCGGCGACCCGCTGCTGGAAGACTGCCTGCGCCGCAACCTGCGTCATCATCCCGAGGCCCATTTCCTCTGGCTGCTGGACGAAACGGATTTCGAAGGACGCCGCGTGGCCGAGCAGCTACGAGCCGAGATGCCGGCGGCCCACGTGCAGTTGGTCCTCACACCCCCGGCGCCCCAAGGAATAAATCCCAAGTCCTTTAAGCTTCAGCTGGCATTGCCCTTAAGCCGGCCCGTCGTGGTGGTGCTGGACGACGACACGATGCTGCCGCCGGGCGCGCTGGCCCGGGCCGGCGCCCTGCTCACCACCGAAGCCCTCGTGACGGGGTTGCCTTATTACCAATATCCGGCGGGCCCCGTGGGGTGGGCGGCGCTGGTGCGGGCGTTTGTGAATGCCAACGCGTTGCTGACCTACCTGCCGCCGCTGTATTTTCAGTCGCCGGTTACCATCAACGGGATGTTTTACGCCACCCACCAGGCCACCCTGCTGCGGCTGGGCGGGTTTGCCGCCATCGGGGCCGAGCTGTGCGACGACTACGCCCTGGCCCAGCTCTACCGCCGCGCGGGCCTGCCCGTGGTGCAAAGCACGATTGTGCATCCGCTGGCCACCACCGTGCCCCATTTCGGCGCGTATCTGAACCTGATGCGCCGTTGGATGGTGTTTGCGCGCCGACTGTTTCGCTCGTCGCTCACGCCGACTGTATTGGGACTGGTGGTAGTGCCCAGCTCGCTGCCGCTGATGCTGGTGCTGCTAAGCCTGGCCAGCGGCCGCCCGGCCCTGGTAGCCGGGGTACTAGCCGTGCTTACCGTGAAGGCCATGGTGCTGGCCATGGTACGCCGCCGCCAGCTTGGCACGCCGGAAAGCCCGCGCACCGTGGCCCTCGAAGTGCTGGCCGACCTGTTGCAGCCGTTGCACCTGCTGCACGCCCTGTGCCAGCCCCGGCGGGTGCAATGGCGAGACAAAGCCATTGAAGTGGTGGCTGACGGACTACGCTACGTGTAAGAAATGATAGCCAACCTGCACCGCCTCCGCCGCTACAACCCGGCCGATTCGCTGGCCCGTCCCAGCGTGCGTACGGTAGCTTGGCTCACGGGCCAGAGCGATTACCGAAGCGCCTGCCTCAGTCCGGCGCAGGCGGCCGTTTTGCGGGCCGTTGCCACGCCTGGTTGGGTGGGGTTGGAGGCTAATTTCCCTTATAACCAAGCCGCGTTGCCAGCCGGTTACCGGCCAGCCCCGCTGCTGGCAGCTTCGGTGCGCAACAGTGCGCAGTTTATCGCGGCGCTGGGCAGCAGCACTTTTCGTCGGGCCTGCGCGCGGCATTTGCAGCCGTTGCTGGATGCTACATCGAGCCGGCTGGTGCTATTGTGCGGCAGCTGTGGCTTGCAGCTATTCTACGCCGCGCTGCCCTGGCTGCGGGTGCCGGTGGGGCTCCATATTCAACTGGTGGGGCTGGGGCCGGTGTGCGTGCGGCATCAGTCGCACCCGCAGGTGGCCGTAGCCGTGGTGCAGGGGTGGCGCGATTGGCTGAGCCGCAGCCTGTGCCGGCTGCCCTGCGATTACCGGGTATCCGCAGGCCACCTCGACTACGCTGAGCTGCCGGAATTGCCTGCGCTTTTCAAGCAGCTGCTTCGCCATTAACTACGTACCTGTTGCTGTGTCCGCTCCTAAAGTCTGCTTCGTGGCACCGCCTTTTAGCGGTCACCTCAACCCGCTGATTGACTTGGCTCACTACTTCGTGAGCCAGGGCTATGCGGTCCATTTTACCACTGGGGCCGCCAAGGCTGACCTGCTGCGCGAACTTGGTTTTGCCGTCGACACCGTCCTGGCCCACGACCCATTCGCGATGGAACGCATTGTGGATACGTCGGGGCCGGTCAGCAGCAGCTTTTTCCTGATGCTGAGCCAGCTGCGCGCCAACCTGGCGCTGCTGCCCGGTATTCGGCAGGAGCTACGCGCCATTTTTGCGGTGCAGCAGCCCGCCATGGTCATTGCTGATTTTTGTGCCCCGGTGGCCGGGCTGGTTTGCGAGGAGCGGGGGCTTCCCTGGCTTACCACCATGCCCACGCCGTTTGCCCTCGAAACCCGCCGGGGTACGCCCGCTTACCTGGGCGGCTGGGGGCCGCCGCGCCACTGGGGGCAGCATCTGCGCGACGCCGTCGGGCGCGCGGTCATTCGCGCCGGTAAAAAGGCCTTTGGGCTGGTGTTGGCAAGGCAGCTGCGGGCGTTGGGCACGCGCATCTACCGGCCCGATGGCTCGGAGCAGGCCTACTCGCCGCACGGCATCCTGGGTCTAGGCATGGCCGAGCTGGAATTCGACCGTGACTGGCCGGCGGCCTTCCAGTTCATCGGCCCGCTCACCGCCACGCCCGAGCCGATTGGGACGCGCCTACCTTTTGCTGAGCAGCAAGCTCCGCAAGCCGTGCTGGTAACGCTGGGTACCCACCTGCCCTGGGCCAAGCAAGGGCTTCTGGACCGGCTGGCGCCCCTGATTAAGTCATTTCCCGGAGTTCATTTTGTGGTATCCCGCGGGGAGGCAAGCCAGTTCAGCAGCCAGCCCGAGGAGGTAGGACTCAACTGGTCGGTGTACGGCTATGTGCCTTACGATGCCAATCTGCCCCATTTCGCGGCCGTGGTACACCACGGTGGGGCGGGCATCGTGTACAGCTGCATCCGGGCGGGGCGGCCCAGCCTGGTTTGCCCCCACGACTACGACCAGTTTGATTTTGCCCAGCGGGTGCAGGAGCGGGGTGCCGGCCTGCGCGTAGCCGCCCTGGACGCCCCCACGGCGGTGGCCGCGCTGCGCACCTTGCTCACTGACTTTGATTTAAGTCCGCTGCGTCACCTGACCGAAGCCCTGGCGCATTATCACCCGCACGAGGCCTGCCTAGTAGCAGTTCGCCGGCTGCTGCCAGCAGCGTCGCCCGCGCCACCGGAAACGTGCGCTGAACCCTGCGGCGCTTCAGGCTAAGGTTTTCTTCGGAAGGCGGCGCCCATTCCTCCAAGGTCAGTTGAGGCGCCTGCACCCCCCACCGTGCCCAAAGCGCGGCCAGTCCCTGGGAGGCGTGTTGGCTGGCTGTAGCCGCGGCCGCTGCGGGCGTGTGCAGCCGCAAGGTCACGGCATCGGGAGCCGTCTGAGTGCACCGAAAATCCTGAATGTGCGGACTGCTTTGCAACACAGCACTGCGAATAAAATCGGGAAAGATGGGGACGGGCTGGCCCGCGGGAGTGGCCAGTACAAACACGTCGTCGCCGCGGCCTTCCACGCGGGCCAGGGTGGCGCAGGGCGAGCCGCAAGGGCAGGGCTCAGTGGCTTCAATGAGCACATCGTTGAGCCGATACCGGACAATGGCCTGCGTAGCGCGGTGAAAATCGGTGATGATGGGCATGAAGCGCCCGGTGCTCCCAACGAGGTATTCGCGCTCCACGTGCAGCAACTCTTCGTTGAGGTGCAGACGGCCGTGGGCGCAGCTGATGCCCAGAAATCCTTCGGCTGCTTGGTAAATCTGTAGCACGGGCTGCCGAAATACCTGCTCAATGGCTGCCCGGTCTTCCTCTTCCAGCACTTCGGCTGCCGAGTAAATGCGCGTGGGGGCCAGTCCCAGTGGGGCGCAGGCCTCGGCTTCGGCCAGCAGGCGCAGCACATAGGCCGGGGCCACCAGCACCGTGGGCGCGAAAGCTGCCAACTCCTGTCGCAGCTGGGCCAGTGGACGGGTGAGGTCAAAGTAGGCGAAGCGGATGTGCCGGCCGCCGAGGGTTTCGTACAGTGGGCTGTTGGCCCGTAAGAACAGCGCAATGCGGGCGGGCCGCCAGAGGCCGCCCGGTAGCGCCTTGGCCAGCATGGTGCCCGCCCAGGCCAGCCGCTCGCGGCGGCTGACCAGAAACACGCCCTGCGGCCCCGCCGTGCCCGACGACAGCCCCACGCTTAACCCCTGCGGCAGTTGGGAAGCTGCGACGTCGCGGCTGGCTTCCGCTGCCCGTGCCACAGCCAGGCACTCCGTCAGCGGCAGACTGTGCGTGTTCAGACCGGCAAATTGCGCCAGGTATTCACTTTTTTCCAGCACCGGCCACTGGTTGAGTAGCTGTCCAGCCCACGGTCGGTAAAACGCGAATGCCCGCCCAGCCCAGCGCGTATACCGCCGCAGCCGGCGTTGCTGCCACCGTCGCAGTTGGGCCTGGCTGCGGGGCCGGCGCCCGTATCGCGCCCGGCAGTAATACCACAAAATCAGGAGCCGGTCCAGCCCGGCGCTCCAACTGCTAGCCATGAGAGAATTGACCTTCGTTAAAAGTTTGGTCCAAAAGTCGCATTTAGAGCGTTGGCATCTTTGCCTTTAGCGGCTTCCCTCTCAACAGGAAGTGGCGCGGGTCGAATCTCAACACATCGGTCAGCGCCTCGCCGAAGAAATCAAACTCCTCTTGAAGGTTGATGTGTTACCAGCGCAAGGTACTGAAGCTAATTGTGCCACTTTGAATTTCTCGTTGAGGAAAATGAGGTGAAAGCTGATGACAACGGTGCAAGCAGGCGGTAGCCCAGGGCTGCTGTTGCTCGTAGCGCGGCGTGGCCCCGATGGATAGCAGGCTGGACTGCGGCACCAATGGTCAATTTTTTAGGAACCACTCCGCCGTAGTCCGGATGCCATCCGCGTAAGGAGTCGGCGTAAAGCCGAAGGTTTGGTCGAAGCGCGTGGAATCCAGTACGTAACCGTTTTCGTCCTGGTACATCATTTCGTGCGCCTCCCTCATAAAGGGAATGAACAGTCCCATCAATTTAAACAACCACTTGGGCAATACTTGCACCTTCGTGTTGCCGTGCATGTACTGCGCCGCCAGGGCGCCGAATTCCTGGCCAGTCAGTGTCGGCGAGGCCACGGGCAGTATCCAGGTTTGGTGGAAGGCCTCGGGGTGCTGCGCCAGCACGTACAGGGCACGGCCGATGTCCGGCGTGTAGGTGTAGGTGCGCGGCACGCGGGCATTCACGGCCCATTGCGGGGTCTGCTTCTTCTTCAGACGGCTGAAGACCAGCGTACCAGCCCAGCTTTTCTCGACCACGCCCGGGCCGTAAAAATCGGAGGCTTTGGCGATGATGGCCGGCAGCCCGCCACTGTGCCGCTCGGCCAGCAGTAGGCTTTCAATTTCGACCAGAATCCGCCCTTTTTCGCTCACCGGCCGCGTCGGCGTGGCTTCCGTGATTGGTCCCTCGACCCGGCCGTAGGTGTAGAGGCTGTCGAGAAAAATTAGCTGAGCCTGCGTGGCTTTGCAGGCGGCAATGACGTTGCGCATAATCACGGGCCAGTCGCGCCGCCACACCTTCGCGCTGTACTCCAAGCCCACGAGCAGGTACACGATGGCCGAGCCGTCCACGGCCAGCCGGGTCTGTTCGGCATCCAGAAAATCGGCTGACCTGGTTTCGACTCCTGCCACCGAGGTGGGGTGGCGCGAAACCAACCGGATTTTTTCACCGTGCTGTTGCAGCACTGGCAGCAGTTGCGTCGTGATGGTGCCTTTGGCGCCCAGAATAGTGTGGAGTTTCATGCGGTTTTAAGTGGTAAGTGACGGGGCAAAATTCCACCGCTTCACCAGCCTAAAACGATAACAATCGCTAAGAAATGACAGCCCTACTGACCCCGCGAGGTGCGGTTGCGAATGCGGCTCAAACTCACGGGCGTCACGCCCAGAAAATTGGCGATGTAGTGCTGGGGCACCCGCGCCAAGATGTTCGGGTTGCCGCTGACCAGCAGGGCCTCGTAGCGCTCGGCGGGGCTGAGCAGCAGCAGGCTCACCATGCGCTCTTCCAGGCCCACGGCCAGGTATTCGGCAAACCGCCGGCCGAACTCCTGCCAGGCCATGCGCTGGCCAAATAAGTCAACCAGCACTGCATAGGGAAAGGTCAGGCAGTAGCCCGCACTCAGCGCTTCGATGGTGACCAGCGAGGGCCGGCCGGTCAGGCTGCTGAAGTAGGCGCCTATCAACTGGTCTTCAAAAAAGAAGTAGCTGGTGCGCTCCTCGCCGTCTTTGGTATAATATTGCCGGAACATGCCTTCGAGTACAAAACCCACGTCGGCTGCGACCCGGCCCTGCTCGGCAAAGACGGCGTGCCGCGCCAGGGGTACTAGGCGCAGGTGCGGCACCAACAGGTTCCAGTCCTCGTCGCTCAGGGGCGCAAACTGGGTCAGGTGCTGGCGCAGGCGCATCGCAGATTCGGGGAGAGACGGCAGCATTAACGAGCAGGCGGTGATACAGCAGTGGAGGAAGGGGCCGGGCAAGATAGGGGGTTGTGAAACAAATAAGGTAAAACCCCCTACTTGACTCTTTAAGCCGAGGTCCTTTCCGCAAGTAGAAGGTTGATTCAGAAACTACTTATTTCCAAAAAGGCTTGGTTTTAAGCTGACCGTTCGGCCACCGATATTGCAGCTGGAGCAGGCGGTGGCCAGCTACGCACGTTGCCTGTGGGCCGCCCCAGTACACCAGCGCCTGCGGCTCGCGGGCCAGCAGTGCCTGGAGCGGTGCCTCAGCCAGATACTGTGCAGCCGTCAGCGTATTGGCCACTACCACGTGCAGCGGTTGGCTGCCGTCGAGGTCCGCAAAGCAGTCGCTGGCTTGGTGGGCGTGGATGACGCTGACGACCGGCACGTGCGCGGGGATGCGGCGGCGCAAGGCATAGAAGTGTGCCAAACAGGAGATGTCGCCCAGCAGAACATAGGCCGGGGCCGGCTCTACCACGAACTTGCCGCCGGGGCCAGCGAAATGCACCGTGTCGCCGGGCTGGCATTGTTCGGCCCAGCGGGCGCCAGGACCACCCGAAAAGGTGCAGATGGCCAATTCCAGATGCCCTTGCATTGGGTCGTATCCCCACACCGAGTAGGTGCGCTTGCGCAGGCTGGCTGCTCCGCCTCGGGCCGCCAAACCAAAAAAGACGTTGAGCGTCTGGCCCGGAACGTACGTCCACGTGCGCAGCGCGGGGCCGCCCAGCGTCAGGCGCAGCGTGTGGGTGGCCACCCGCACTACTGCCACCACGGTCGCCGACTGCGTGAGCTGCTGGGCCAGGGAATTGAGGATACTCATACCAGTGATAGAAAAGAAGGTGAGCCTAGACGAAGCTGGAGTCGCCGCTTTACGGCAGCCGACCGACTTGCCTGAATGCTGGTTTACCGCGTAGCCGCCTGCGTGAGGCGTGCCCAGTTGCCGTGTGCGAACAACGTCTTTTGGTCGGCTGAGAGCGTCGTATCTTCCAGAAAGCGGCGGCCGGGTTGCCCCGGTTTATACTGATAGGGATAATCGGTCGAGAACAGAATACGCTCCGGCCCCACAATCTCCAAGGCGCGTTGCAGGTAGGCTTGGCTCCACATACCGCTGGGCGTCACGTACAGGTTCTGCCGTAAGTAATCGGCAATGGGCCGTTGCAGCGTGGCCACCTGCCCCAGCGCCGTGAGCCGGTCCAGGTAAAAGAGTACCACCTCGCCCCAGTGCCCCAGGATGATTTGCAAATCCGGGTATTTATCAAACACGCCGGCCAGCACTAGGCGCACGAACTGAATGCCTGCCTCGTAGTGCCAGCCCAGTCCGAACGTGGCCAACGAGATATCAACCGCCGGGCCAAAGCCGGAGTAAAGGGTCTCACGCACGGCCTGCTGCGGGATTTGGGGGTGGATAAACAAGGGCACGCCTAGCACAGTGGCTTCCTTGAACAGCGGCCAAAAATCGGGGTGGTCCAGGTTTTTGTCGCGGGTGCGGCCGCTGAGCATCGCGCCCTTGAAGCCGAGTTGCGTCACACTACGCGCGAGTTCCGCCGCGACGTGAGCAGGCGAAGCGGTGGGCAGGGTGGCCAAGCCCTGAAAGCGGGTTGGATGCCGGGCAATGGTGGCAGACAGCAAGTCGTTGGTTTGCCGGGCCAGCGTCACGCTGGGCTCCGGGTCCAAGTTATGCAAGCCCGGCGTTGTCACCGAGAGCACCTGCACGTCCACGCCGCCCTCGTCCATCAGGGCCAAACGCCGCTCGCCAAGGTCGTCGAGCATGGCTTCGATTTCGCCGCGGTCCAGGACGGCGGTGCCCTCCTGCCCAATGGCCGACGCGGCCCAGGCGGCCCGGATGGCTGGGGTGACAAAATGCTCTTCAATGGCAATCAGCTTCGTCATCTTCGGTTATGTTCAAAGTACGTAATGTGTCAACTCTGTCCGCTGGGTGAGCGAGACAGCGCGGACCAAGCACTATGCCCGCTTTACAGGACGACCCCGGCCAGCTTATATTTTGGGTGATTTTTCCCGGAAGCAGCAAGCTTGGCCAGTAACGTTGGGAACCAGTTAATTGATGAGAGGAAAAAGCTGCCTTTATCCCGCTAGAAGATGCTCCCCTTGCTAACTAGCCACCCCTCTTCCTGGCTTTCAACTGAGCAACAGTGGCTACATTACTGCCTTTGGCCGTGCTTTTCTGCTGCTACCTGAACCTGCACAGCAAATACAACTTCTCCGAATAGCCAACGCCGGCCAATACCCCATTTAACAACGGGTTCATAGCCGCCTGGCTGCTTAATGAAACCTGCGTAGAGACGAGTCGGGGGCCTAATTGTTTAACTACACCCAGCATACCAGTGGGCGCGCATTTCTTAGCGTTTGTTATCGTTTGGGCTCATAGGCCGCTCGGTCCTTTGTGGTGTTCCAATGCTCTTCGGCAGGAATCCCAAAGCCCCTTCCCATGAACGTCCTCATCACTGGTGGCACCGGCCTCGTCGGTACCCGCCTTTCCACCGTGCTCACCGAAGCCGGCCACTGTGTGGCCCATCTGAGCCGCACGCTGGCGCCTGGCGGGTCCTGCCACGCGTTTCAGTGGGACCCCGCCGCCGGCACCATCGACCCACTGGCCGTGCCCTTCGCTGATGCGGTGGTGAACCTGGCCGGGGCCAACGTAGGCGAGGGCCAATGGACCACCGACCGTAAACAGGCGCTCCTGGCCAGCCGCGTCGATAGCCTGGCCCTGCTACACCGCGAGCTGGCCGAACCCGGGCACCGCGTCCGCACCGTCGTTTCAGCCTCGGCCGTTGGCATTTACGGTGCGACCGGCGACGCGCTGGTAACGGAGGACACGCTGCCGGTCGGCAACGACCTGCTGGCCGACCTGACACAGGCCTGGGAGCAAGCCGCCGCGCCGCTCGCCGCCCTGGGTCTGCGAGTTGTCGTGCCGCGCATTGGGGTGGTGCTGAGTTTGGCGGGCGGGGCCCTGCCAGCCCTGGCCAGTCCGGTGAAGCTTGGCTTCGGGGCGCCCTTGGGCAGTGGCCAGCAGTGGCTGTCCTGGATTCACATCGACGACCTGTGCCGCCTCGTACTCGCCATGCTGACCGATGACGTCTGGCAGGGCGCCTACAATGCGGTGGCTCCCAACCCGGCTACCAACACCGCCTTCACCACGGCATTGGCCGAGGTGCTGCACCGCCCCCTGCTGCTGCCCAATATTCCCGCTTTCATACTCCAACTGGCTATGGGCGAGCAGAGCGAAATGGTGTTGAACGGCAAGCGCGTGAGCGCGGCCAAAGTGCTGGCCCAAGGCTTTGCCTTCGAGTTCCCCGGACTGCGTGAGGCCTTGCAGGCGCTTTACCCCCCAGGTACCTATTGTTGCCCAATAAATAATTCATTGCCTGATAGTTATTGATAGAAGCGCACGGTCCTGAAAGCCGACTTCTATATATTAAACTGCCCCACTCGGACTGCTCCTAGGCAAGCGACACTCTTTTTACCAAACTTCATCTCACCAATGGTCACTGCGTATTATCCTGCTGAAATAGCCCACGCACTGCGGGAGCGCTGGGTTCAAATCGAGGGCAGCCCGCTGCCTGAGCACGCCGTGCTAACCCAGTTCCTGTCCATCATTTACCAGGCCAGCCTGCTGCGGGAAGAAGCCCGGCCCGTGGAATGCCATGTCGTGCTCGCCACTGCGGCGCAGCTGACGGCTCCTGGGCAGCTCGCCACGGGCCCCCACGTTGTGGCCTTTGGCTCGCCCCGTCCCTGGGACGCCCAGGAAATCCGGCGGCTCAGTCCGGCGGTGGCCCGCCCCGCCACGCTGCTCGCCGTGAGGCAGACCGAGGCAGGTGAGTTGGCGCTCTGGGGCCTGCTGGTGACGGACACACCCTGGGACCGGCTCCCCGGCAGCCCCGCGCTCACCGCCGACGAAGTCCCCCCGGTGCTGGTGGTGCACGTGCAGGGCCCGGGCCTGCTGACCTGCTACTGTGGGGCCACCCGCGTGTTGACGCTACGGGCGGGCCGCATCGACGGCCACGGCTTTTTGCAGTTCCCCACCGCCTGGAGTCGGGGGCGCTTCGGGGAGATGGTGGCCGCCAATCCCCAACTGGGCTTGGCCGAATTCGACCTCATTTCCTTGCTGGGAGCACATGTGCAGCGCCGGGCGGTGGCGCGGGTTCGAGCCGGGGGCCACGGCGGGCTGCTGGTGTTTGTGCCGCCGGGGGCCGTAGCTGAGCTGCTGGCGCCCGGCGGTTTGTTACGCCCCAAGTACCCCACCCAGGAGCTGGGCGGGGAAGGACGGTGCAGCCAGCTCATCCACGCCATCATTGCGCGGCAACAGGCCCTGGGGGATGTGAGTTGGGCCTACTACCAACAAGCCCGCGACCCCGAACTCCGCGCCCTAGCGGTGGCCCTCGACCACTTCGCCGACTTGATGGCCGACTTGATGGCCGTCGACGGGGCGCTGGTGCTGACCCAAAACCTGGAGATAGTGGGCTTCGGGGTCGAGATTCGGGCGCCGCACATTGCGCTGGACCAGGTCCATCGGGCCCTCGACCTGGAAGGCCAGCAACTGCAGGCCGAGCCCGCCGACCAGGGCGGCACCCGCCACCGGGCCGCCTACCGGCTCTGCGAGGCGGCCCCCGCGTGCCTGGCCGTTGCCGTCTCCCAGGATGGCGGCGTGCAGCTGGTGCATCGCCACGCCGGCCGGATTATCTTCTGGAGCCAATTAGCTTAATCCGCAGGCATCACCGGCCCGGGAGTTCATCATGTACCAGGTGGCCCGCTCTTGTAATAAAGGCCTGCTTATGCCCGCTAGGATGAGGCTTGTTGGCGCACGAAATGCCACCGCAAAACCTCTCGACATCCCGACGGCCTTATTAAAGCAGGGGCGCGATGAACTTCGTTGCAGCTTCATCTCCACTAATTCTGTAGGCAAGCCATTCAATTTTGCCGGGACAAGCCTGCGTAATCCTAGCTGGCCAAATGCGACTTTTGGACCGAACTTTTAACCAAGACCAGAAATAATTAAAAGCGAAATTAACCGTTGGCTCACGTCTCTTCTTGCAAGGCAGAAACCGCCAAATCAATGCTTTCCTGGCAGTGCGACGGCACTAGCAGGATGTCAGGCCGGGCATTGGCCAGCTCGTGCAGCCGATGAATCTGGCCGCGGTACTGGGCCATGTCGTGGATAATGAGGCGCACCGGCGGCCAGGGTAATTCAAGGTTGACAAATGCGTGGCGCGTCCAGGAAGCGTCCGCCACCAGAAAAACGGGCCGTCCGGGCTGCGCAGTGAAGAACAGGCCGAGCTGCCCCGGCGCGTGCCCCGACACCTCAATACCAAGCAAACTGCCGTCGCCAAGCAGGTCGTACCCGGTTTTGAAAGGCGCCAGGTCTGGCAGCGGGACACGAGGCAAGTCGTCGGCAAAGGTGCTACGGGCCGTCAGGTCGGTGGGCAGCAGGCCGGGAAGCAAACCCCGCCGCACATTCGCCCACACACTGCGGTGCCGCAATTTCGGGTCGAGAGCGGCTCGTAGGTAGAGCAAGCGAGCGCGGGGGAAATCAAGCAGCCCAGCCACGTGGTCGGCGTGAAAGTGGGAGAGGATAATGAGGCCGATGTCGTCGGGGCGGATGCCCTGGCGGGCTAGCTGGGCCACGGCTGTTTGCTCAGAGGTGCACACCACGGGCGTGGCCCGGCGGTAGAGCGAGGCTGGAAAACGCGCCGTTTCCGCAAAAAAGCGGGGCGCGTAACCCGTGTCGTACAATATCAGGCCTTGGATGGGGTGGCGCAGCAGCGCGAACATCGCCGGAAACTGCTGCGGGGCCCAGCTAGCCCGCCGGGGGTTAACCACGAAGCCGGGGTGAGTGCAGTAACCGCCTACCAGCAGTTGGAGGGTCAGCTCGGTGGTCATCAATAGCGGAGCAGGGCGGCCCCCAACGAAACGCCGGCTCCCGTGCCCAGCAGCAAGCCTAGCTGCCCGCGCCGGAGGCGGCCGGAACTCACGGCCGCGTGTAAGGTGCTGGGCAATGAGGCCGACACCTGATTGCCGTGGGTGGGCAGAATCTGGACGACCCGCTCGGGGTCCAGCCCCAGCCGCTGGGTTAGAAACCGCAACCCCATATAGCTGGCTTGGTGCGGAATGATGCAGTCGATGGCTTCGCGTGGGTGCCCGGCCTGATGCAGCAGCCGGTTCAGAAAGGCCGGGAATACCCCCGAGGCCAGCCGAAACACGCCCGGCCCATCCATCCGAAAGAAGTAGTCCTCGGGTGTAGGCGGGGGCGTCACGACGTTATAGCGGGTGCCGCCGGCCGCAATCTGGCACAGGTCGGCCCCTTGGCTGTGCGTTTCGAAGCTGATGCCCAGCACCGCGGCCTCATCGGGCGGGGAAGCTGGGCCCAGCACCACCGCAGCGGCCCCGTCGCCAAACAGGGAGCTGGTTTCGGAACTATCCCAATTCAGGCCTTTGGATGCCACCTCCGAGGCCACGATGGCGGCGTAAGCGTAGCGCCCCGATGCCAGCCCCGCGCTGGCCGTTTCCAGCGCGTGCAAAAAACCGAGGCAAGAACCGTTGACGTCAAAGCAGGTTGCGTGCGGGCTCAGGCCCACGGCCCGGTGTACCAGCACGGCATTGGTGGGCATGGGTTGCTCGGGAAGCACGCTGGTAGCAATTAGCATATCCAACTCATGGGCCGCCAGCCCAGCCGTAGCCAGGGCCTGCCGTAGGGCCTCCGCGGCCATGAAGGTGGAGGTTTCGTGGGGCGCGGCGAAGTGTCGGTACCGCACGCCCCCCAGTCGCTCCGTAGCCCCAGCAGGGCGCTGGTGCTCAGCATCCAGGTTGGCCGACGTAACCTGACGCGTGGGTAGGTACGCACCCGTGCCCAGCAGTCGAACCGGATAAGCAACGTTCATAGAGCAGCAATCCAAATTATTTGCGCAAGATAAGCCAGCGCTGCAGCATGGCTTTTTCCAGGGCACTCAATCAGGCTGAGCATGGCCGGCGGGGGCGGCAGACCGGCCGCGTGCAGCTTATAATTTGGGGAATAATCAAATCAAAGATTTTAGCGTTATGCGCCGCACTGATTTTGACTTTGCGCTGGACCTGCTTACCCAAGCGGATTTACAGCCTGTGGAAATGGCTTCAACTGGTCTTATAGGACTGATGGCAACACTTGATAAAAAAGGCCTCGTCGCATGGGTTTTTGATGATGAAGGCAACTTTCTTCGTTTTGAAAAGGGCCTAATACTTGCTGGCTGATGGCCAAAGCCGTCATCTACGCCCACGTCTCGACCCGCGACAAAAGCCAGAACAACGACAACCAACTGCTGGAGCTGCTTGCTTTGTGGGCATTCTAAATGGCTAATTAATACCCAGCGGGAGTAGCCGAGTGCCGCAGTTGCCGCAGGCTGAAGCGCAGCAGCACCTGCCGGGTGGTATCGGGGCGGTCGGCTTCGTGAGGTAGGTGTTGCGGCGGCGAGGTGCTACTAGCCGCGTACAGCGTATCGGGCCGGGGCATGTTGCCGCGCAGGAGGTACGCCCGAACGTAGGCGACCGAGTCGCCGGCGTGGGCCACGGCCACTGGGCAGAAAGGGTACTCCGTGGTGTAGCGGTTGCGGGTGTAGCGGTAGCCGGCCTTATTGACCGATTCCTCAGTGATGACTAGCGAGTAGAAGGTGGCCGTGAAGACCTTGGCTGGCTCGCCCCGGCTGTCGAGCAAGGCCGATGTTAGCCGGCGCGGGGGCACGCCAAATATCCAGTTGAGCCCCTCACGGCCCAGGCCATAGCCGCTGGTGACCCCGTGAAAGGTGAGCGTATCGAAGGCAGGGCCGTGTGCGGCCGAAGCGGGCACCAGTTGTACCTGCAACTGCACCTGACTCAGGTAGGCTGGGGTGAAGTCGAAGGCGTTGTTGGCGTACGCTTCGGGCGCTGCCCAATAGCTGGGTAACGTATCCGTCCGCTCAACGGGGCGGTAACCGGCCGGCACCGTTTCCAGCAAGGGCGCGGTGGGCAGACGCTCGGTGGCTACGTCGGGGCGGCAGGCGGCCAGCAAAGCCAGGGCAGGGAGAAAAGAGAGTCGCAACGCAGTTGGGTACACGGCTGACCAAGGTGGGCCGGTCGGCTGCCAACGTTAACTGACCAGCGTCGGTTGCGACAGTCACGTCAGCGCCCACGGCCACGCTGCCGTAGAAGCTATCAGGTTTGTTTTTCACTTTGCTTTCCTGTACTCGAAGGCCGAGTTTCGGCAGCGCGCCCGCCTGCGCCCAGCTCCGGAAATCCGGTACGCCGCCAACCTGACCTACCGCTACGCCTGGGCCTGCGTGGATGCTCGCCTTAAAGGACAACCCGCCCCCGTTGGGCTCGAAAGCGCCGTGGTCTACGAGCGCTTTTATGCCCTCAACTGGCTGACGGCTCGTTTTGATGAGCAATGAGACGACGTGAGCACCGACGCTTGAGGAGCAACGTCCCTGGTTTTTGCAAAGCTTCGGCTGGTTGCGGCAACGGCCGCGCTAGTCAGGACCGACGTAGGTGATAGCCCGCAGCAGCGGCACCGTCAGGTGGTGGCAGCGCAATTCGACGCGCACATCTTCGCCGCTGGTAGTCAGGCGCAACTCGGGCACCTCGCCAGGGGCGCAGGCGGCCTGCACGCGGGCAAAAGCGCGGCGGGTTTCGCGGGGTTCAAAGACGGTGCTGCGCTCGTGGGTGGGCAGGTCTGTGCCGGCCACAGTGTACTGCAGAGC
Source organism: Hymenobacter negativus (assembly GCF_017571495.1). Lineage (GTDB taxonomy): Bacteria > Bacteroidota > Bacteroidia > Cytophagales > Hymenobacteraceae > Hymenobacter > Hymenobacter negativus. Next base: position 133,052 of record NZ_JAGETZ010000015.1, read on the forward strand.
GTCGGGTACGGCGCGGAAAAGCACGCCGGCTTCGCCGCCGGGCGTGGGCAGCGGTTCCTGCTCGTTGTTGAGAAACGATGCATCGAGGGTGGCCGGGGCGAGCGGCTGGCCCAGCACCCGTAGGCGGTAGCGGTAGCGCCGGCCCAGCGAGTCAGGCAGCGCGGGCGAGACGTGCGGAAACGAGTCCAGGCGAGCCAGTTCCGCCCGGCCCACTTGGCGACGCAACTCGGCGAAGCGGCGGGCCGGCGGGCCGGGCTCGGTGAAGGCGGCGTCGGGGTTTACGCCCGCCGCTTTGGGCCAAGTGGTGGGCACGACCGGCAGGTGGGCGCGGGCCAGCTCCACTTGGTACTGCTCGCCCAGCAGCCACACTATTACCAGCCCGCCCGGCCCCAGCCCGGCTTGCAGCTCGAAGCCGGGCTGATTGTCGGGGTAGGCGTACATCGACTGGTACAGCGCCGGATGGGCATTGAGGTGCGCCAGCACGCTGTCGAAGCGGGTGCGGGGCAGCGGCACGCGTCCCCCGTAGCTGCGCTGCTCAGCCACGGAGGTGTAGTTGACGGCCAGCACGGTGGGCAGTGGCAGCAGTTCGGTATCGATGCTCACCGGCCCGCGCCCCCATTCGCCGGTGGGCGTGTTGGCGCGCACTTCCGACGAGTCGATGCCCACCGGCCCCACTCCTACCACTACGGCGTTGGCCGAGCCGGTGGCAGGCTGCTCATCGGGGTAAAAATCCAGTTGGTTGACGTACACCGGGAAGCCGTAAGCGTCGTCGTAGAACGTGCGCAGCCGGTGCCGCGACCCGGGCGCATAGCGGAAATAGTTGTGCAGCGCCAGCCCGGCCAGCACCACAAACAGCACCAGCAACACCCGGCTGGTCCGGTTCAAACGCCGAAAGAATGCTTTCATCGGTTGGGACTGGAGCTAGTGGTTGAAGCCGCGGGCAAAGGCCCGCAACCAGAAGTAGCCCAGCCACAGCAGCCCGGCCGCTGCTCCGCTCAGCCCGGCCACCACCCAGTACCACACCCGCCACGGGCGGGCACTGCCCGCCGCTAAGAACATCCACTGCGCCGCCCAGGACGTGGCCAGCACTGGCCCGTAAAAGAGTTGGTCGTTTTCACTGACTTCGTAGTAAAACAGATACCAATACAGCAGCAGGGTATTGGCCAGTACCAGCCCCGCGCCGAGCAGGGCGTTGAAGCTGGGGGCCGGGGCAACGGGGGGAGAGGACTGCATAAGAGCCAAAAGCAGAGTCACTAACTAGGTTAAGTATGCAGAGAAAGAAGATTATACGTACGTTCGTTTATCATCACCTGTGAATTCTTTGCTTATCATGATAAAAGAAGAGCGGCAAGAGCCCAGGCCGAAAATGCTGCTAGGAAGTACCTGTCAGGGCTGGCAGATGCCTTTTAGTGTTTAGTGAAAGGGACCGAAGGCAAACGGAACCATACTGGCTTGAACGTGCATCGTTCAACGTAAGGAGCCGAAGCCGTACTTATGCGCCGTTCGATGGGGCCATTCGCCCCGTTCCAAAAAAGCGGATATTATTCCACCATTTGCCCCGGATACCATGCTCATAGAAATCGAGAAGAAGCAAATCGAAGTCGAGAAGATTTACGACCGTTTATGGGAGGGCATCGTCTTTTTTGCGGCCCAAACCAACCAGTACTTCTTCTCGGATTTGGGGTGGTGCGGGGGCGGGTATGTCGAGCGGATAAAAGAAATCACGGAGAGCGACTACCGGGCCTTTCGCGAGTTGGTGTAGCGTAAATCAGGACCTGTTGGTTGCAGCGAAACGGTCGGAACGGTAAAAGCAGGGCATTACCTTCGCTAAAAACACTGCGATGATAAAGCTAGCACGCATGCAGCTGGAGGAAAGCGTCTGCTTTTACCCTTGGATTGGCGACCCCAAAGTCATTCACTATTCCTTGTCCGCTTTCCAAAACCTGAAGACTCCGGCGCAGATTGACCACTGGTTCGCAGCCACCTTACGGGATGAGAAAAGCATCAACCTCGGCATTTACCTGCAAGAGACCAACGCGTTGATTGGCTATGCGGGCCTCTCGAACCTTTCCGCCACCAACCAGTCGGGCGAGTACTTCATCCTGATTGGGGAGAAAGCCTACTGGGGGAAAGGGGTAGGTACGGCGGTAACAAAAGAGGTGCTAACCCTCGGCTTTACCACGCATCATCTCAACCGTATCATGCTCACGGTTTCCGAATCGAATGTTGGCGGCCTAAAAGCGTATACCAAAGCCGGTTTTGTGGTAGAGGGTCGTCTGCGAGCAGCCTGCTTCCGCAACGGCCTGTTCCACGATAAAATCGTGATGTCTATCCTAAAGGCAGAATGGCAACAGTGAGAGGCGCTGGTCGTTAGCGCGAACGGTTGTATGTTAAACGCGCTTTAAAAAGCGAAATAAGGGTTTGCCCGGCGTCAGCCAAGTTAGCTTGTCAGCGCTCCGTTATCAGGCGCAGCGGCTAGAACCGGGGCACTTGCTCGCCACAAGGGCCGGTCCAGGAATACGCCAGGCTTAAAAAAAAGCTGGTCAGCAGGCTTGCTAGCGCGACGCCTGCCAATACGTCGCTCAGATAATGCCAATTGTTTATTACCCTTTCTATCCCAATCAGGACAGGCACTCCAAGTAGCAGCCCTCGGTATTTCGGAAAGCAAGCGGCAAAGAGCAAAAAAGTCCCGAAGTAAATCGTGGTGTGCCCCGATGGAAAGGAATCAGGGAAGTTTGCGTTGTCCCCGGGACGAGGACGGTGTATGAGCACTTTCAGGATGTTCGCCGCGACCTCGCTACTGACCCGAAGCACAACAATTGCCAGCAGGAGCGTAAAAAAGGGACGACGCGTAAGCAGGCGGGCACCCAAAAACAGCACTACTAAGGCCACCAAGCCGTGTAAATAGAATAGAGGCCCTAGCAGGACCGAATCAAACGTGGCGGTTATTGCGGCCAGGGCATTGCGCCACCCGCTCAGGTGCTGAACGGACCAGTGGGCCAGCGGGTAGTCGAGCCACCAAAATGCTACGGGACAAAGGAGCGCTGCGCTTAGGGTTAACTGAAATAGCCAACGCAGGGACGGCGGAACACGCATGAGGAACAGAAGACGAGAATAAGGATGAAGTAACAACCGGCTGAATTGTCCGCCACCATGCGGGGCGGTCACTGACTGATGAGGTAGCACACGTAATCCATTGCTTGGTAGTGTTCAGGGAAAACAGTTCGAATAGCAAGAGGCGCCGTTACGCCTAACACAATGCTTGCGTGGGCAGCGCTCTTGGGGCGTCGCGCCAGGCATTCGAGAACCGGCAGAATGTCGAATGCAATCAAGCAGTCACTACTCGCCTTACGATTCGGACCCAACGTTTTCGCGATGTAGCTTCTTGGGAAGAATCTGTAATCCGTTTCACTTTGTCCGTAAAAATGTTCATTCCTCAGCCCGAGCAGCACGGACCTTTGCTAGTTGGAGCATTAACTGAATTAAGCGCGCATGAGCCAGGCCCACACCATTACTCAGCACTTGGCTTACCTCGGGGTGAGTGGGCCGAAAGACCCGGCACTGCACGTCATGCATTACGATGAAATGCGCATCCCGCAGCAGCAGTCGCCACCGGTCAGCATTGATTTTTACGCGTTGTCCCTCAAAGCCTACCCCAATGGCCCGCGCGCGGCCGACGGCTCGCTGGAATACGCGGTTTACCTGGACACGCCCCTCAAGCCCCTGGCCTGGAACACCTGCGACGCGCCACCCTTGTCCGGCTACGGCCTCGCCGTGAGCGCCGAGCTGCTGGCGCCTTACGTCCAGCAGTATTCGTTTGCCGGCTACGGCAGCCACGAGGTGCTGCACCTGACCCCGGAGGAAAAGGCTGTGCTGCAGGACCTGTTTGAGAAAGCCTACGCCGAATACCGCAAGCCGCAGGTTGCCAAGGCCGTGCTCGTCTCGTATGCGGCCCTTATCCTCTCGTACATCCAGCTCTATTACGAACGGCAGTTTCAATCCCGCGCCGCCCTGTACCACCGCGTAGTGGCGGACTTTTATGCCCAATTGGAGCAGTATTTCCAGCCGGAAAAGGAGGTGCGGGAATTGCCCACGGTGGCCTACTTTGCCGAGCGGGCAAACCTCTCCACCAACTACTTCGGCGACGTTATTAAGTCCTTTACCGGGCAGTTTTTCGGAAGGCCAGCGGCGTCGTGCCAGTATGTTTCTTGAAGAAACTATTGAAATAGGTGGCGTATTCAAAGCCGAGGCGGTCGGCAATTTCGCCTACGCTCCAATCGGAGTGCTGGAGCAGCACCTTGGCTTCGCTCACGAACCGCTCGGCCAGGTGAGCCGTGGTGGACTTGCCGGTCACCTCTTTCACCGAGCGGTTGAGGTGGTTGACGTGAACGGCCAGGCGGTCGGCGTAGTCCAGAGCGTTTTTCAGGATGGGCTTCGCGGTGCATGCGGGCGAAGGTTTCGGAGAGATAGCGCAGCTGGGCCTCGTCGAGAAAGTACACGGGGTTGCCGTCGACTTTGTAGAGCACCGATTCTTTGAGGCTGACGCCGAGCATGGCCAAATGCAGAAACGCCTCGGTGAACACGCAGATGTAGCCTTCCTGTTGTGTGGCCCCCTCCACCGGTTCCCAGGAGTAGGGCACCAGGCGGTTGGTGAAGACCAGCGCGGGCCTGGTGATGGCAAAGCTGCGGGTGGCGTAATTCAGTTCCACTTCGCCCTCTACCACCAAGATAACCTTGAACTGGTCGCGCCGGTAAAACGAGCCCATGCCGCACCGCACCTCATCCATGCTCAGGATGGTAATTTCCGCGGTCGGAGCCGGGACGGCCGGCGGTGCGGTGGTGCGCTGGGGTTGGGCCATGGGAGCATTCAGCGCGCGGAAGAGCCGGCGCTGGTGGTGTAACTCCCGGGCAAAGCCAGAGGTTCGGAACGGAGGAGCCGCCATGGGGAAACAAGGAAGGCGTTTCAGTGACGAATATTACATCCAGAAGCTTGTTGGAAATCTTGTTTTCAGCGGCTACAGGTGCTTTACCACCCGCGCCGGTACGCCCGCCACAATCATGTTGGCGGCCACATCTTTGGTCACCACGGCCCCCGCGCCCACAATGGCGTTTTCACCAATGGTGACGCCGGGCATCACCGTGACGTTGGCGCCAATCCAAGCGCCGCGTTTGAGCACAATGGGCTTGGAAACGGTGCCGCGCCGTTGCCCGGGCTCAGTGGGGTGGTTGGACGTGATGAGGTTTACTTTCGGTCCCACCAGCACGTCGTCTTCCAGCGTAATGCCGCCCCGGTCCATGAAGGTGCAGGCGTGATTGACAAAGACGTTCTTGCCGATGCGGATGTTGTGGCCGAAATCCGTGTAGAAAGGTGGAATAAAGAAGAAGGAATCATCCACCGGCTGGTTAATCAACTCGCTGAACACGCGGTTGACCTGCGCGTTGTCCTCTACCTCCATCGCATTGAGTTGCGAGGTGAGGCGAATGGCCTTACGGATGATGGCGTAAATCTGCGGATATTCCGGGTCGTCGAGCGAGATAAGCTCGCCGGCCAGCTCGCGCTCAAAAATGGTTCGGGGTTGGGTTTCCATGTGGTTTCGTAAAGTTGGTAGGCTTTCCTGGCAAATGAGGGCTCCGGGTCTGGTTGTTGCCCTCATTGCAATTGCGTTTCAAAAAGTTATTGCACTGCCACTTACAGCGGCCCGGGACTTTAGAAGGCTTCCATTCCGTCGTCCAGCCGACCCAGAATTATCAGCCTGCTGGAATAGGCAAGTAGCGTCATATTTTCACTGTTTCACCGGCATTGCTGGCACCAGCGGCACGGTATCAATCAGTTCGAGGGACTTGACCATTTTCAGCGTGCTGGTCTTGTACTTGAGAAAATGCGGGGACTTCAGATGCGCCTGGTAGGCCGCCTGGCTGGCGTAGATTTCGAGCACGGTGATGTGCGTGGGCTGCTTGGCGTCGGCCATGGGATAGAGCGTGAGCACGCCGGGCTCGACACGGAGCGCGGTTTCGGTGTGCTCCTTGAGCGCGGCTTTGTAGTTTTCAAGCTGCTCTGGATAAATTTCCAGCTTGGCCAGGTGTACGACCTGGGGACTGACTTGGGCCGCCGCGCCGCCACTAGCCATGAGCGTTAGCAAGGCGGCGTATAGTAACGCCGCTCCTTGGCGAAATACATTCCTTTTCATGTGGAAAGAGGTCTTACTTCTTGTTTGCATCCAGCACGTTAGCTAGCATGGTCCGGCCGGCTTCGGCTTCTTTTAGGCCGCCATTTGTTTCCGTCAGCGCCAAGAGCTGCCGGAGCTGGGGCTCGGTCAGGCCCGTGTTCATGCCCATGCCGAAGTGGGCCTGTAGCATGGGCTCGACGCCGCCCAGGCTCACGAGCGCCGCGATGGTAGCTAGCTCCCGGTCCTGGAAGCTGAACACGTCGCGCTCGAAGATGTCGGCAAACAGGTGTTCTTTGAGAAACACATCGATTTCCGGGCTGAAAGCATTAGCACCGGTTTGGGGGCTGGCTTCGGGGCGCTTGGTGAGGGCTTCCAGGTTCTGCTTGCCGCGCTCATACTTGGGAGCCGTGCTGGTGATGGGCGAGGCTTCCCGGCCCACCACGTCGTGCCGGCCCTGGGCTTTGCGCTCCTCCAGTACCTTCATCAGCGTATTGATACCCTGCAGGCTGCGCGGAAAGCCACAGTAAGCGTAGAGTTGCACCAGCACTTCTTTGGCCTCGTTTACCGTGAGGCCGGCATCCAGGCCCGCGGCCAGGGCGTGGTGCAAGCGGAGCAAATTGCCTTTGGCGGTGCAAGCAGAAATGGTGACGATGGATTGCTGCCGGGCGGTTAACGACTCGCCGGGCGGGGTCAGGGGTTGGGCGTTCATCGGAAATGAAAAAAGCAGGAAGAGGACGGCCACAACCGTTGCGAAAAAGCGAGGGTGCTGCATGGTCGGACCCGCAAAGACATATAGGTCGGCCGGCTGCACTACGCGTGCGCCGCCTGATACTCGGCATCGGTGACGGGAGTGCCCCAATCGGCCACGCCCTGGCTGCTATTGGGGCCGATGGCGAGGTGGGTGAAGAGGCTGGTGGCGGTGGCGCCGTGCCAGTGTACCACGCCGGGCGCGATGGTCACCGTATCGCCGGGGCGCAGGAGTTGGGCGGGCCGCCCTTTTTCCTGGTAGTAGCCGGCGCCTTCCGTGGCAATCAGGATTTGGCCGGCCGGGTGCGAGTGCCAGCTATTGCGGGCCCCGGGCTCGAAGGTGACGCTGCCCACCACGCAGTCGGTAGGATTGCCGGGCTGGGTGAGCAGGCTCACCCAGGCAGTGCCGACAAAGTGCTCAGTGGCGGCCTTCGTGGTGGTCGGAATGGCCGTGTTTTTGGTTGATTCGCTCATGAAGATTGGGGGATTAGGTGCTGCGATAGTGCGGGTTAGCAATACGCAGTACAAAGGTCCTCGGGCCACGAGCTGGCCGAAAGCAAGAATCAAATGGTTTTGTATACTTTTCAAACAGCCTGCTCTCTCCACTCCGAGATTAGCTACCGCTTTCAAACCGCCGAATGCATAATGCCAAGTAACACTTTGAAAGGTAGAGTGGAAACGAAACGAGCGGGCCAGATGGTCCGCTCGTTTCGTTTGAGGAGGGTAATCAGGTTATTTTAGGCTGGCTTGGGCGGCGAGCCAGCGCAGGACCAAGGCCGCATCTTCGCGCCAGGTGGACTGGCCAAGCATGGCGTGGCTGCGGCCGGGCAGCTCCTGGTAGTCAGTGACGGAGCCGGCGTGCCGGTAGCGTCGGTGGTTGGCGCGGTTGAGGGCGGCGGGCATGATGCGGTCGGCGCCGCCGGCCAGAAACAGCAGCGGCGCGTGCGGCTGGCGGAAGTCGACGCGTGCGGCTAGGCTCAGGGCACCGCGAATGGTCTTTTTTGATTCGGGCGCGGCCAGTTCCCCGTAGTATTTCCGTTGGTCGGCCAAGGGCAGGCCGTTGGCAATGGTGTACTGCCACTGCTTGAAAGTGGGCAGAAACGTGGTTTCCAGGGATGAAAACAGGCCAAGCATGGGCAGGACGGACCGAACCAGCGACAGTTGGCCACCACCACGCCCAAGGGCGGGGCCGACTCGATGGCCACACCGGCTACGACAGCGTTCTGCTGGAGCAGGAGCTGCACAATAAGCCCACCGAAAGAGTGCCCAATAACAATAGGTTTGGTGGAGAGCTGCGCGATGAAATCAGTGTAGACCTGCAACACGTCTTCAAGGCCGTTTTGAGCGATGGGCGAGTGCGGGTGTTGATGGCGCAGCTCTGCGGCCGGCGCCTCTTTATGGGGCCAGTTGGGCGCGTAGCACGTGTAGCCTTCGCCTTCAAAGAACGTCTTCCAGTTATCCCAGCTAGCTGACGTGACGACGGCACCCGTGATAAAAACGATGGCGGGACTACTTGACAAAGAAGGCATGAACAGAATCCTTAACTAGGCGAAGTTTTGGCCTGTAGAAAAGGTGATAAAATTAAGTCAGAGCCATTTCGGCATCAATGTATCGGTCGGGCCGTAGCGCGAACTTTCAGTTCGCGTCTTGGAACGACGACCAAGCGGAGCAGGGACGCGAACTGAAAGTTCGCGCTACTCGTCTCTGGTTCCAACACTGCTCTAGGACGGGCTTTAAGGTATGTGGTAGAAATTGAAAAGAGCGAGCCAGATGTTCCGTTCTTTTCGTTTTGGGGCTGGTGCCGAGCTATGGTTCCCAACGGTCCGCCTTAATCAACGGGCATCCCGGCCACGAACAGCACCTGTCCCGTGATAAACCCAGCGGCCTCCGACGCAAAAAACGCGACGGCATGCGCCACGTCGGCTGGGGTGCCGGCCCGGTTCACGGGAATCTGCCGGATGGCCTGGTGCAGGTGGGCTTCCAGGGTAAGGCCTTTGCGGCGGGCGGTGGCTTCCGTCATAGCCGTAACTACGAGTCCAGGGGCTACCACATTGGCCGTGATGCCATCAGGCCCCAATTCCACGGCCAGAGATTTGATAAAGCCGTGCATCCCCGCTTTGGCCGCGCAATAGTTGGCCCGGTCCCGGTGACCCTGAGCTGAAATACTGGATATGTTAACGAGGCGACCCCAACCGGCGGCCTTCATGCCCGGCAGGCATGCCTTGGTCAGCAAAAAGCTGCCCCTTAGGTGTACAGCAATGACTTCATCCCAGTCCTGGACCGACATGGCTGTCAGGGAGCCGTCGCGGGCAAACCCGGCATTGTTGACTAAAATAGTCGGCGCGCCGACCTCGGCAATAATGCGCTCCAGCGCCTCGGCTACGGCCTGTTCGTTCGCCACGTCGGCCCCAACGGCCAGGGCCTGCCCGCCAGCCCGCTCGATGGCCGCGACCGTGTGGTAGCCCGCCTGCGCGGTCTGGTCCAGCACAACCACCCGGCACCCATCCGCGGCGAGGCGTTGCGCAATTCCCGCCCCGATGCCTTGGGCGGCCCCGGTTACGAGGGCTATTTTGGGGGTTGAATTCATGACATGAACGGACGCTGGAGCGGTAAAAGTGGACCGTATGGAAGAAACTATACCGGAGATTGAGAGGGCACTAATCAAGGGCCAGCATAATGGGGCTGAACAGCTGCGTGCGGTTTCCTGGCAACGCATCCGTCCCGTGCAGCATGAGCGAGGTGGTGAACGTCGGTTGTAGCCCGTGTTGCGGGACCCAGGCCAACAGGGTCGGGTGCCGGGCGTCTACTTCCAGGCGCAGCAGCTCTGCCGGGCCCAGCGCCTTTCCTGCAGCGGCCACTAGCTGTTGCGCCCCCGCCGCGTCGGGCGCGATGACCGGGCCCATTACTACCTGCCCGATGTTGCGCCAGGCCGCCGCGTAGCCCTTGATTACCCCGTTATGTTCTAGTACCCACCAGTGCTCGGCAAACACGAGCAGTTGGTCGAGCACCGCTTGCCGGTTCGTACCAGTAACCTGTGCATCCAATCGGAAAATAGCGGCGCTATCTGCCAGCGTCGCTGGCCGCACCCGGCCGGGTCCCGTCGTCGCGGGCCGGGGCTGGAAGTAGCCAACGTGCGTCGTCGAGGCAATTAGCGTTCGGAAGCCCAATTCCTCGTACAGCGGTCGGCCGGCTTCGGTCGCATACAGCGCCACGGGCGTGCCGTGTGCTTCGGCCAAGGCGTGTTGCATCAGCCGCCTTCCCAGGCCCTGCCGGTTGTATCGCGCCGCTACCAGAACCATACCGATAACGGCCAATTCAGGGCCATAGGGGGTTAATACGACGGTGGCCGCCAGCTCACCTGCTGGGTCCGCCAAGCCGTACACTTGCCCGGCGGCAAACAGGAAACGCCACTTCTGCTCTTCAGGCGGCCAGCTACGGTTTTGCGCTAGCCTCAGGCAAGCCGGCAGGTCGTCAAGCCGCAAGCGCCGAATGGGTTCTTCACGCAGCAATTCCGTAACAGGTGCTGCCTGCGTGTTGGGCGTAGGGGGCACAGCGGGTACCGCTACACTGGATGGGGTGGGCGTCATCAAACGAGTAGAAGGGAGTACGCTCGCGCGGGAAGCCCATGAGCTGCCACAGAAAGCGGACCCAAAGCATCACCCGGCGCAGAAGTGCAACAAAGGTGATACCTTACCGGCCTACCCACCTGGTCCGGTTTTATGATAGCAGCTAGTCCGGTTATGTTGCCCTACGCAACGCTCATTCCGCTGGAGCGCCACGGCCCAAATAGCTTAAGCCAACAGGTGACTTCCGGCTTTATCCACCTCATTCAGCAGGGGCTGTTGCTGGCGGGAACCAAGCTGCCCGGCACCCGTACTCTGGCCGGCTTGCTGGGATTGCACCGACAAACGGTGGTCGTGGCCTTCGACGAACTGGTGGCCCAGGGCTGGATTCATCAGGTGGCGTCGAAAGGCGCGTGGGTGAGCAGCAGTATCCCCGTTATTCGGCCAGCGGCTCTACCAGCGGGCGCCACACGCCAGTTCGCGCCGCGTGCCGGCTTCAATTACGAGCCCGTTCCCACGTATCCCACGACGGTCCGCGCCCCGTCCCTGCCGCTTGTGCTCGACGCCGGCTCGCCGGATAGTCGCTTGGCGCCGCTGGCTTCGCTGGTGCGCAAGTATCGCGCCGTATCCCTGCGTGCGGGCCAGCGGCGAGGGCTGGGCTACGCGGACCCCAATGGAAGCGGGGCCCTGCGGCAGCAGTTGGCGCAGTACCTCCAACGGACGCGGGGCCTGCCCGCGCAGGTTGAAAATGTGTTCGTGACGCGCGGCAGCAGCATGTCCCTGTACCTGCTGCTGCGCCTGTTGCTGCGGACCGGGGACACGGTGGTGGTAGGGGAACATAGCTACCACGGGGCCGACTACGCCTGCGCCCAACAGGGGGCCCGCCTCGAACGGGTACGCGTCGATAACCACGGCCTGAACGTGGAGGAGTTGGAGGCCGTATGCCGGCGGCAGGCGGTGCGGCTGCTGTACGTGACGCCCCACCATCACTATCCGACGACTGTCATGCTAGCGGCCGACCGTCGGGTTCGGCTTTTGCAGTTGGCCGAGCAGTACGATTTCATCATTCTGGAGGACGACTACGACTACGACTTTCATTACGATGGCGCCCCCATCCTGCCGCTGGCCAGTGCGGACCGCCACGGGCGGGTGATGTACCTGGGCTCCTTGAGCAAGGTGCTGGCGCCGGCCTTTCGGGTGGGCTACGTGGTTGCGCCGGCCGACATTATCGAAGCCTTGGGACAGCTACGGCGGCACATCGACCACCAAGGCGATGCAGTGTTGGAGCAGAGCATTGCCGAGCTTTTTGCCGAGGGGGAACTGGGGGCTCATCTAAAGCGGGCCCGCCACCACTACCAGCAGCGCCGGGACGTGTTCTGTGCCCTGCTGCGCCAGGAGGCAAGTCCTTGGCTGAGTTTTGATGAGCCCGCTGGAGGAATGGCTGTCTGGGTGCGCTTTGGCGACGAGGTTAACTTAAACGACCTTTCCGCTCGTTGCCGGCTACTTGGCCTGGGCATCGGGGATGGGCGGCTTTTTCAAACGCCGGCCGAAACCCGCGCCCACCACCTGCGCCTGGGCTTTGCCTCGTTAACTCCCGACGAACTGACCCAAAGTGTAGCGGTGCTGCAACAGGCACTGAGCGAGCTTTACACACTGTAACGGTAGACGGTCCCCAAGCCCGTAGCAGCCGGCACAAGCCGAACACAGGGCGCTGCAAACATCGCTTTCAACACCATCCTTTGTCTATTTCAATAATAATTACTGGATACCGCTTTGACCATTGACCTACCTAGCGCAGTCCCACCATCTTCAAGAATAGACCGCCTGGGTTCTTATCGGCTTTCACCTTGCCGGTTTTATGCTTATAGGTAAATGAGAACAGGGCATTCAGCTTCTTGGCGTCTCCTAGAATCTGGCTAATAAGCTTGGGGTCACGAATTTCTAGCTCCTCCAGGTTCTGCAGGGCCCGGCGTTGCTTCTCCTCCTCGGCCCCGTCCTCGAATGGGATGGGCAGCTGCTGGGGGACCTGTGCGTTGACAAAGAAGCGGATGCTGTGAAATGAGCGCCCTTTTTTGATGAGCTCGTAGTTGATGCGTAGGTCCGTGTGCTCGTTGATTTGGGTAGTGGCCACATCGAGCACATATTTCTGCAGGGCCGAAATCTTCTCGTATTGCTCTGGCGCTTGGCCCTTGGGGTCCTTGAGCGAGAGCATAACCTTGAATTCTTCCAAGGTGAAGGTTTTGGTTTCCCCGATGTCCTTCCACTGGGAGGCAATCTGATAGATGCGCTTGGCGTACTTACTCGACAAGCTGAAAACTGACTGCAGGCGGTAGGAGGTGAAGTTATTCTTCAGGTCAATCAGGTAGCGCCGCATCCGCTCGGAGATTTCCAACTCGATGATGCCCTCCCCTTTCACGTAGAGCGCGGAGGCAAGTAGCCCTACCTGAAGCACGTGCTTGTTGTCCTCGATGTGGTACTCGCGGCTGCGCAGGTTGGAAGTGGCCTCCAGCAGGCGTTGGTAGTTCCAGCCCCGGCCCGTGAGCTGCTCCAGTTCCTTCACCCGGATGCGGTAGATGGTGCCGGGTTGGTCTTCCTTGCGCAACACCGAGAGCAAAGAGAAGACAATATCCATCTCGCAAGCACTCATCTCATAGCGTGCGGTGGTAATGGCATTGTGCTGCCGGATTTCTAGGAAGGAAGTTTCAGAAGTAGCCGGGACGCTCATAGGGACTTAAGACAAATAGCTTCTACGGCCAAATATAAGCAACTTACAGCTGCTAAAGTAAGACTTTCTTGGAGTTCTATCCTTTAGCTTACCATCTCTATCCCTTGCACTTACGAAAGCTATCCTTTAGCGTACCATCCCTATCCTTTGACTTACAAAACCTATCCTTTGTACTTACCATCCCTATCCTTTGACTTACCATCCCTATCCTTGAATGGGTATAAAAATCAGAAAATCAAAAGCTTGCAAGCCCTGCAAATAGAGTAAATACTTGACAAATAAAAAAAACTCACAAATTTGTTGATGTTCGGGCTTCAAAAGGCTTTCAGAGGTACAAAATGGAAGAACGAGACAAGGAACAACAGAAAAAGCGAGCATATTTTAGCATAAACACGATTTGCACTATTACAATAAAAAATATACCTTTATTTACTCAAAAGCAGTTACAATAAGGTATCTGCCCCCAATCCTGTATTCCAAGATAGTATAAAAAGTGCCTTTAGGCTATCCTGTGACTATTTTCCTAGTTTCTGCCGCTCCTACAGCAGTAACAGGAAATACCGGCCAACTCCTAAAGCAAGCAACAGTAACAAAAAGGATAGGAATGGTAAGTAGAGCCCATCCCAAAGCCCAAAAGGATAGAAATGGTAAGCCAAAATGCCAAGCAGACACCGAAAGGATAGAAATGGTAAGCGTTTACGGTCGCTAGAAGCACTATTGCCAGTTAAATTTATCCAAGTCAAGGCTAGAACGCAGCCCTTTGACTTACCATTTCTATCCTTTCAACATACTGTAAGAACTCCTTTGTCCAGGCGATAATATGCCTTCACTAGCTGCATTGAGCGATTTCAGCAACAGATTAAGCTCTACATTGACCAAACAGCAAACAAGCTAACACAGCAGGGAAAGCGGAACCAATCCACGGCCTACCAACCGCTGACTTACAAAAACTATCCTTTCACCGATTAAAAGCTATCCTTTCGCTATCAACTAACTATCCAATACTTCTTTGGAAATGACTAATCTAAATGCTGAGTATTGGTTACTTTGGTGGAGAGGTTCAATTATTGGCGGTGGTCTAAGTTAGAGTGAGATTGTGCTTGTCGATGACCATTTTAATTCGGGCCGCGTGCATCGCCAGTGACTTGCTGAACGAGCAACTCTTGCGCACGAGCACGGCGCATCGTTGCCGGAGCGAACAGTTGATGGCCCCCACGATACTGGCTTGTTCCTCGGCTTTGAAACAGGAACGGTGCGGGCCATGGGGCAAGGCTTCGGCGTAGGCCGGAAACAGGTCGGTGAAGTACCAGCCGTGCCGCCGGTAGCGGCGGGGCAGCGCAGCCCACAGGCGGCGGGCCGTGGCCGCGTCGCGGCGGCCCAGCACCCAGGCCACCACGCGCCGACTAGCGCGCTCGACGGCCAGCCACAGCCACACCTTGCGCCGCCGCTGACTCACGAATGTCCACATTTCGTCCAATTCAAGCGCCTCCCACTGCCGACGCTGCGCCTTTTTCGACTGCCGGCGCGGCAAGGGCGGGCTCGGCTGCTGCGCTTTTTTTTGCCCGTTTAGCCACGGTCATGCGCGAGACGCCGGTCACGCGCACGATGCTGCGCTGGGAATTGCGTTCGGCCAGCAGCTTTTCCACCTGTGCGTGCCGCGCCGCCCGCGCCGGGGCTGCCGGATGCAACGTACCTTGAAAGCGCAGGTTTTGCATTGGTATTTGGCCCGGCCGCCGGTGCTGCCGTTCTTGCGCACCTGCTACTGCCGCAACGACCGCATAATTGAGTCGTCACTATCATGAGAGCATATACAGCAATCACTACCTCTTAAACCACCGCCAAATTATTGTAGTGTTTCCCCATAAATTCACACAATGGCATGTTGAAACACTTTTTGCTGGCCAGCGCATTGGCCTTGGCTATCAGTCCGGCTCAGGCGCAGCATACAGCCCTGCGCGCAACCATCGCCCATCTGGCTGGCGAGTCTTCCGCTAAAGTGGGTGTAGCCCTGCGAGTGCTCGAAACCAACGATACGCTCAGCTACCACAACCGACAGCACTACCCCATGCTGAGCGTGTTCAAGCTGGCTATTGCCATGCAGGTGCTACACGAGGTAGACCGCGGCCACCTGCACCTGGACCAACAGCAGTTGCTCACCAAAACCGACTTGCTGGGCAATACCCACAGCCCCCTGCGCGATAAGTACCCCGACGGTAACGTGCGCGTCTCGATTCAGGAACTGCTGACGTACATGGTGACGCTCAGCGACAACAATGCCTGCGACATCCTGCTCAAGTTGGTAGGCGGGCCAACTGCGCTCACTGCCTACGTCCGGCGGCTGGGTGTGCAGCCCTTTGTAGCGGAAGTATCGGAAGCTAAGATGGGAGCCGTCTGGGCTAATCAGTACCGTAACTGGAGTTACCCATCAACGCAGGTGGACTTGTTGGCCCGAGTGTACTACCAAACGGCTTTGTCTAAAACCAGCAGCACGCTGCTCTGGCAGCTGCTGCTCGACACGTCGGTAGGGCCAAAACGCATCAAAGGGCTACTACCCGCCAGCACACCGGTCGCGCACCGTACGGGCACGTCTGGCACCAATGCACAAGGCCTGTCACCGGCCCTCAACGACGCCGGGATTATCGCGTTGCCCAACGGCCAGCACGTGGCCCTCACCGTCTTTGTCGCCGATTCCCATGCCGACACGGCCGCTCGGGAACTGCTCATCGCCACCATTGCTCGTGCCGTTTACGATGAATTCGTGCCACCGCCTAGTCCCATTACACCCTAAATGCCGACGAATATGATGACGGTGGCCCCCGCGGCAGCCAGGGTCTTAGTGGTTTCTAGGCCGATGCCCGTGTAGCCGCCCGTGACTATGGCCACCTTACCGTCCAGGCTTATTCCCTTGATTACCTCACTAGCCGTGGAGGTCGCATTAAAACCGGAGCTTGGCGGCTTCTGCAAGGCACCGTTATCAATATTCTGTTGCATACCAGCCACTTGATTAGCTTACAGAATTATTAAAAACCGTAGATGCCGCCCGAAACGGACAGTTGCTGGCCCGTAACCCAGGCGGCATCGTCCGAAGCCAAAAAGACGGCTACACGGGCAATGTCGGCGGGCTGACCGATGCGGCCGAGGGGAGTATTGGCAACGAGTACTTTCTCGAAGTCGCTGCCCATCACCCCGGTACTGTGGGTGCCTTCCGTCTCGACCGAACCGGGCAGAAGCGAGTTGATGCGGATATTTTTTGCTCCCAGCTCTTTCGATAACGAAACGGTAATGGAATCCAACGCAGCTTTGCTGGCCGAGTACACCGACCCGGTTGCCATGTGTAGCTTGCTTGCTTCCGAACTAATGTTGATAATGGTGCCGCCAGCCACTCCAAACAGTTTCAGCGAGGCCTGGATGGCAAGCACTGAACCCAGCACATTGGTATTGAACTGTTGGTGAAACGTATCCAGAGACACTTCTTCAATGGGTTCGTAGAGGTAAACACCGGCATTATTGACTAGGATATCCAGGGTGCCAAACGCCGCTTTGGTTTCGTCAAACAATCGGCGCACATCGGCTTCCTTCGACACATCGGCCTGTAGTGAAATGGCCGTGCCACCATTTGCCGTGATGGTCGCTACTACCTTATCGGCCCCGACCTTACTGGACGCATAGTTCACCACCACTTTGGCTCCTTCAGCAGCGAAATAGGTGGCAATGGCCGCGCCAATGCCTTTGGATGCCCCAGTGACTACGGCAACCTTGTTTTTTAGTTTGTTCATTTTTCTTTTAGTTTGCGAGTTTAAACGCCACATTACATTCCGTAGACAAGGCGATTTGATAAGACAAAATTGGAGGGATTGCCAGGGGCGAAACGAGGACATTTGTCACTAAATCGCCTGCTTTCCGGAAATTGACGATAGTTGCCAACACGGTGTCTTTCCGACCAATAAAAAGTGCTTTGGCTCGCACCAAAGGCCTTTAAGGAAGCGTTAGTCCTTGTCAATAAGCGCCATTGCCTTCGCAAAACAGCGGTAGACCGAACACACGCCGAGCTATTGAGTTTACCAGGCTGAATTCATCTCAACACAGCAGCTAGCCCCCATAGCCTGCTGCGTTAAATGACGTGCATGGTTATGGTTGAACCGTTCCGAAAATACCTCCTTTCCAAAGCCACTTTCACCGAGGACGAACTGGCGCAGATGGAAGCGGCGGCAGTAGCTAAAAAGTTGAAACGCAGGGAGTACTTGCTACAGCAAGGCGATGTAAGCCGAAACATGGCCTTTGTTGTCAGCGGCTCTCTACGCCACTACCGCACTGGCAAGGATGCGCAGGAGCACATCATGCGCTTTGCTATCGAGAACTGGTGGCTGAACGACGCCGAAAGCTTTCGCACCGAGCTCCCAGCCAAAGGTGCCATCGACGCCTTAGAAACGACACACGTGCTCCTGTTCTCCAAAAAAAACTTTGAGCGGCTAAAAAGAGAAATCCCTACATTCAGTAGCTTAGAGAGCCAACTAGCGGGCCGCTACCTTGATGCCCAGGCCAACCGGCTATACACAGCCATCAGCCACAGCGCCGAAGAGCGGTACCAGGAATTTATAACCGCCTTTCCTGACTTTTATCAACGCATCCCCTTGCATATGATTGCCTCTTACCTAGGCGTGTCCCGCGAAACCCTCAGCCGCATCCGCAAGCAGACTAGTTAGCAGCTACCATCAGCGCCCTGAGCAGAGTCCCGACAGCCGGATGGGCCGGTCCACGTAGAAGATATGCGACGTCCATTTGCGATGGCCACCTGAATCTGCTACGCCTGGCGAACTTCTAGCGGTGGCTGAGCATGGCATGTCTGGGGTTCGTCGTCTACTTCCCCCCTTTGCTCGTGCTTTGCGAGGGTGGCTCAAGCATGGGTGCCAGTACCTACTTACTTATCTGTTGGGCTTCGCGGAGCCACCCCTGCGCTTCTTCAATGGTGGAGAACAGGCGCATCTGCAACCGGTCGGCAATGCCTTGGTACATGGACCTGGCCGAAAGGGCCGCCATGGATTCGGGACTGACTACGTTGGCAAAGTGGGTCAGGCCCTGAGCCACAGCGCGCGGAGCCCAGTCGTTGACAATCCAGCCCACGGCGTGGTCCCAAGGGCCTACGACTTCGCGGTTGTCATTGAGCAGGTAGGCACACGCGTTTTCCCGTAGCGTATGCAGGCAGGAATCGGCTCCGGCCACGATGCCGATGTAGGTTTGGTAGCCGACCCAGCGGTTGTATACCCAGCCGTTGGCCGCATCGTAGTCGATGGACAGGTAAGAGTTGCCGAAGCCGTTGGTTAGGTTCGTAGACATGTGAAACGGGTAAAAAGCCTCAGGTAATATAGGCGGATAAAGATAAAGTGGACAGTCCAAGATGACGCCTTCAACGCACGTCGTGGGTCGTGCTACGTATTACATATACGCCGTTGAGCAGCCCGGCTTGGTGTACGTCAAAGCGGGGGTTAAGCTATTTACGAAAACGGTTGGCATAACAGGCAGTCTACTTCTGCCATTCCACAAACACGTGGTTCTCACCAGCCAATTCCTCCGCGATAATGGCGGCGATTACCGGCCACTCGCCCCCGGCTAGCCCGGCCCCAATGGCGGGGTAACCAATGCGGTGCCCTGTGTACTCCTGCTTTACCCGGCGAAAGACCTGACGCACGGCCACGTAATCAACGTGCGGTCCGCGCCCCTTCCACTGGTACTGGGTGTAAGCGTTGAGAATGGCCAAGGGTTTGTTTCCTACGAGCACATTTGCCACGGTGTAGTGCCCGAGTTTGGCTTTATCACCAGCCACAGTAGCGATATCGGCTTCAAACGCCGCCGGAAACACCTGTTTTATAGTTTTGGCGATGCCGGCGCCCATCGTGCAAAAGCAGTTGCACCCGTGCACGATGACGTCGAATTCTCCTGCCTGTGACTTTCGCACCAGGTCACCTTTTTCCGTTTGCATCCTGTCTCGTCGGTTAATGGTTAGCAGCAACAAGGTAAGTACCTTCACGAAACGCAACCAAATGTGCTTCACGGGTAATGCCCGGACTTAGGAACTGTATCTCCGGGAACACGTACACCCCGATAATAAAGCACACCCCGGACGCGAACAAAGTCTGGATTAGGAAGAAAGTGGACTTCCCGCCGACGCCCCAAAACAAAGAAAAAATATTGGCCTGGATAAGGCACCCACGGGTCGGTATAGACAAAGCGTCGGTCTTGCCAATAGTTGGCGGTGCCCGGTATGCGCCGGAAAGACGGAATGTCCAGTCCTTGGCTCAGGCTGACACTGCTGTCTCCCAAGTACATCAAGTCCTCATAGTTGTAGGGTGGGTCTTGGCTGATGTCCTCGTGCACATACCGGTACGGCAAGCGGATATACACTTTGCCAGTCGGGTCGCGGAATAATGTGGTATCCATTAAGCCGATGGGCGTCAGCGAGCGTTCAAAACGGGTTTCTTCCGATTCGCAGGAAATACAAAGCAGCATCGTGCTACCGGTAAGAGCAACTAAGATACACGCATTCATACCAGAGAATATTTGCCAAACGGTTACTTACCGAGCAAGGTATTGGCAGTTCATTAAAAGCGTCATTTTCACGAGTAGGAAGTAAACCCGAGGTAGTGGCTACGGAACGGTTGCTCTTTGCCCGTTTCGCATTCGAGTAGTCTTTCGCCGGTGCTGCACCACCCCCACGCGGCGGGGCCCCAGTACCGCGTGTAAGCGAAGTATAAGCGCGTGCCGTCGGGCGTTCAGTGCAGGCCCTGCCACTGCTCCCGCGCCTACCCCAGGGTAGCTGCCGGACAAGAATAGCGTAGACAACTTAAGCTGTGCCGACCGACACGGTTACGACTGAATTCGCGCTAGTACGCCGTCCCAGGAACTCTCTGCTGGCGAGCTATGAGCCATTGACAGCCTCGTTGCCTGGCGGCGGTCAACGCAATGGTGCCCCTTCGGCGGCTCTTGCTGGCCATTGTCGAAAAGCTGCCCGTTTTGGCCATTACCCTCTCAACGGACCTATATACCCGGGGCCTTTGGGGTATTCATTTGCCTGGTCATGTTGGTCCAGTTTTCCAAATAGGTTTCCAGTGGTTCCAAGCCCACCGCGGCCCGGCGCTTATTGACGCGGGCAGGGTCACGCAGTGGCCGGGCTACGGCTCTGATAGTGGGCCCTGTGCCTTCGAAGATAACCAGGGTTCCGTATTCCGAGAGTTGCCCCGCATTGAGCGCGACCCGGTCCGTGAGGTATGCGTAATCCGCTGCACTGGCATTCTTACGCTTTACCTCGGGCAACATCAGCTGGAGAACCCAGCGCTGAAAGGCGGGGTAAGCATCTGCGTGTTGGACAAGCAGCCAGAAATTGTAGGCGCTTTTTTTGCCTACTTGCTGGATGCCCGGGTACCCGTACTGACGCACCATGCTTTCTATGATGGGCTGGTGCCGGGCAAAATTTTCTTTTTCGACTTGCACCAAATTCCGGCCGGCGCTGTCGGGCTGCTGCTGGAACATGCGCTGCATGGGCCACTGGTCCACGTATGCCAAGCTATCCAGGGTTTTGCTTAAGCGGGGATACTGGACCGGCGGCGTGCCTTGGGCAGTGGCATCCAGCAGCCCATTTACTGCCACGAGCAGGAACAATAGGCACGGCGAGAAGTGGCTACGCTTTCTGTCGGCTACTCCACGGGCGGGAGCCGGAACAGAAAAAATCCGGGCCGATAGAAGCGCTCGTGCCGAAAGCGCCCTAAGAAGGTGGAGCATCACGAGAGAATTTAACGCTGTCAATCATTTGCCTCATGTTATCCTCAATGCCCCTTTTGGGTGCTGTTAAAGATGTCGCGGAATATCTTCCACCCTTGCCGGGTCTTCTTCCATAGCTTGAGGTATTTACCCGAATCAAGCATGCGCCCATCGGTGCCCAACACCTGCCAGGTACCCTCTTCGGTTACAAATAGTGGACCGTTGCCGTAGATGGTTTCGGTGTCGAATTTAACGCCTTTAATCGTACCGTCTTGATACGCGTTGCTGAAATCCTGGAGGAGTGCCGCGCGGCCTTTGACCACCGGTGCGTTGGGCGAAAGCAGGTAGCCATCGTCGGTGTACAGGTCAACAATCGCGAGGTCGTGCTTGCTGAATAGGGCCAGATAAAGCGCATTGTGCTCTTCAATCTCCTTTTTGATTTCCGGTAGCTTTTGTGCGCCAGCTGTACAGCAGGCCATTAAGAGGAATAAACCGGCGAGCGCTGCGTGAACGATGTTCTTTTTCATGGTTATGTTAAATGGTATGCCGCAAAGCTACCGTCCACGAAAAAGCAGAAATTGTAAAAAACGGAACACGATTACTTCTTCAGCACGGCTTGAAGTTCCGTGGAACTTTCGGTGATGAAGTACGAGGGCGCCACTCCGATAAAAGCTTTAAAGTCCTTGATGAAATGCGACTGGTCGTAATACTGACACGCGTAGGCAATGGCGGTGAGCGATTCCACCCCCTGCGTCACCAGCCGCAGGCTTTTCTGGAAACGCAATATCTTACGATAGAGCCCCGGGCTTAATCCGGAAGACGCCAGAAAGAGCTTTTGCAAATACCGCGAAGAGATGCCGTAACGCACGGCAATGGCGTTGATGTGCTCTAAAAAGCCCGGCTGGTTCATCTCCTGCACCAAGCGGCTGACGAGCTGCTGCCTGGGGTGCTTTGGCTGCAGGCGCGCAAGCCGCGCAAGTAGAAACTCTTCCACCAGCGCTATCTGGTGGGTAAGCGAAGGCGCCTCCTGCAGCCGTTCATGAAGCAGGCGACCGCTGGCCCCGGCCATCTCGTTGAAATCTATTACCTGGTCGTTAAAGCGTTGGATGGGTTCGTCAAAAAAACAGGCCGCCGTATGGGCGAAGAACCGCACGCCCAGCATGCGGTGCTTGCCCACCGACGTAAACGTAAAGGGCCTGATGGTTTGCCCCCACAGTTGCACGAGGGGTTGGCGCACCAGACCGGCGGCGGTTAGTTCTTGCGGGCCATGCTCGCCCAGATTAAACATCAGCTCCACAAATCCACTGGCGTACACCCTATCGCCAGTTACTACCTCGGCATCGGTTTCGCAGGTGAAGTAGCATTGCACGTAAGGTTTTAGCGGGCCATCAGCTGGGAATTCGGTGTAGTGCATGATGGCTGTAAGGTAAGAAGAGGAAACAAGTTTTTCCCTCCTTTCACTAACCAGCGCGTTTACTTTCGAGCGGCTGAAACCACCCTCCTTTTGCTGAACTCTCAGATTCTGCTACCTTTGTAACGGCCTATGCTGAGGCCCCCCTTTCGCGCGCACTTTTTGCGGCTGCTCCCCGGCGCGCGCCCTTTTATTTCTTGGTAAATTCAACCCCCGTGAAAACAGTTTATTTCACGGACCGTAGCGGCGTGGAGCAGAACGCGCTACAGTCCCTCCTCAGCTTCGAGGAACAAGCAGTCATCGGTCGAATCGCCGTATTCCCCGACATTCACTATTGCTCCGAACGTTCCATCCCGGTCGGGGTGGCCTTTCAAACAACTGACGTGTTCTATCCCCTGGTCACTGGCAAAGACCTGGGCTGCGGCGTGGCCTACCTGCGCATTCCCCGCCAGGATGTGCTACGCCCCTTCGACAAAGCCAAGCACTACCGGGCGTTTGAGCGGGAAGTCCACGGCATGACCGATGAAGGCTTGGGTGGCGGCAACCATTTTCTTTCGCTTGAGGCCTCGGCAGATTATCTGTACCTCATCGTGCACACCGGCAGTCGCAACCTCGGCGTTTACATGTACCAGCAGCATTGCGCCCTGTTGCAGCAGCACAACCCCGGGCAGGACTGGCTGCCGAGGGAAGTGGCCACCCCCGATTACCTCCGGGAGTACGGCCGCGTGCTGGGCTACGCTGCGAGCCGTCGCCGGGAATTCGTGTACAAAACGTACGACTTCCTGCTCCGCAACCGGTACGTAGCGGCTGGTTCGCCGGCATTGGCGGACAGCTGCCACAACCTACTGGAGTTTACGGCCGATGGGGTGATTCACCGCAAGGGCAGCACGCAACTGGTGGCAGACACCGAAGTCGTCATCCCGTTGTCCATGAGCCGGGGCTCGCTCATCGTCAAGCCCAACCGCTGGGACCCCGCAGTAGCGGAGGCGCTGTGGAGCTGCGCGCACGGGGCCGGCCGCCGGTATAGCCGCACCGACACGCTCAAGCACTGGCACTCGCTCAAGAAAGCCGACAAAGACGCCTACCGCCGCCGGTTTTCGGAACTGCTTAACCGGCAAGGCGACTTCGACAGCAGCATTCTGCAGGAGTTCGACTTTGCCTATAAGGACTCGGCGGCGCTGCTCGCCAGTCAGCCGTACCTGCTCCGCTGCGACGAGACCCAGCCCCTGGTGACCGTGAAATTTACCGGAGTATAATAGGCGGCTTTGCCGCAAAGCCCGCTCCTTCTTTGGGATTGATTTCATCAAACGCCCCCGCTGCCAGACGGCAGCGGGGGCGTTTTTTAGATAACCCAGGTGGCAAGGGCAAGCTCCCTAACCGAATCCGCTGGTAACGCCCTGCACCCCCATGTGTCCTGCATCCCTTGTGAGTTTAGGTGTTCAGGCGAAGTAGCGTTTGGCTATCGTCACTTATTCACTACGTCGGTCAAGGAGTTTGATAAGGCCAAGGTAATGGATGGATTTGCCTTGTTTCTGCTGTTTCTTTTGAAAATCAACTTATTGTTTGTCTAGTGAATGAAATAAAAAAGCACAGGCAAGCCTGACCGTGGCAGAGAAAATCGGTACCTAGTAGCAAAGATTTTAGCGAGTGGGTTAACGGCATTCTAGAGTAACCATTTTGCCTTCGCCGGATGGACGTTTCACGACAATTCTTTGGACGTTTCACGAAACCCTTGCTTTGGGGCCTGCTCTAATTTTGCACCGTTCTAATCGTTGGAAATCATGCAAAAGACAATTTTGGTTACGGGTGCTTCGGCCGGGATTGGGAAAGCCACCGCTATTTACTTGGCCCAAAGCGGCTACACGGTTTACGGGGCTGCCCGCCGGGTCGAGAAGATGCAAGAGCTGAAAAGTTACGGTATTATCCCTGTAGCGCTGGATGTTACCAAGGACGCAAGCATCACGGCATGCGTGGAACATATCTTCCAAGAAGTCGGAAGCATTGATATTTTGGTAAACAACGCCGGCTTCGGTTCCTACGGGGCGATTGAAGACGTGGCGCTGTCGGATGCCAAATACCAGTTGGACGTAAACGTGTTTGGGGCCATGCGCCTAGCGCAATTGGTGCTGCCAAAAATGCGCGAAAACCACTACGGCAAAATCATCAACATTTCGTCGGTTGGCGGCAAAATCGCGTCGCCGCTGGGTGGTTGGTACCACGCCAGCAAATTTGCACTCGAAGCCTTGAGCGACGCCATGCGCTTGGAAGTGCAGCCATTCGGGGTAAACGTCGTCGTGATTCAGCCGGACGGTACCAAATCAGAATGGGGCAATATTGCCGTGGAAAGCCTGATGCGCGTGTCGGGCAAGACCGCCTACGCCGGCCTGGTAACAGCCTTCAAGAAATCCTTTGAAAAGGTGGCCAGCAATGTGCCCGAGCCAATTGTGATAGCGAAACTGATTAAAACCAGTATCGAGGCCAAAAATCCGAAAACCCGCTACAGCGGCGGATACATGGCCAAGCCGATGTTGTTTTTACGGAAGATTTTGTCGGATAAATGGTTCGACCGAATGCTGATGAGCCAAATGAAATAAGGCACCTTTATCGGTCGGTAACCAGCGCAACGAAATCGACTTGCTGCAACAACTCGCCGAAACCAATTTGCTGGTGCCCATCCGGCCCATCAACCATATCCTATTGTAACCCGGCTGCTTTCTCGTTTCCTATGTACCAAGCGCACCGCACCCGCAACGTCCTCTTGTACACGTGCCATGACGAAACCCCTTTTGGGCACGACCCTTTTGTGTATGAAAACTACATTGGCATCATCACCTCGGGTAGTGCCGACCATTACACAGATAAAGGAATCATTACTTATCCGACCGGTTCGCTGTGTTTGGTGAAAAGAAACCAATTGCTTAAGGTGGTCAAGAAGCCCGACGGGCAAAAGCCGTTTGCGACGATTACTGTGTTCTTGGAGGAAGAGACGCTGTAAGGAATACAGCGCGGAACATAACGTAAAAGCCGAAGGTGTGTACGGGGGCGAACCGGTTTCGCTTGTAGAAAACGACGCGTTTCTGACCGGTTATTTCGGTTCGCTGATGCCGTATTTCGACCAACCCGAAAAGTTAACCCCAGTGTTAGCCCAAGCTAAAACCACCGAAGTCATTGCGTTATTGCTACGTAACCCGGCCTTGAAAACCTTTTTGTTTGATTTCAGCGAGCCACACAAAATAGATTTGGAAGCGTACATGCACCGGCACTACTCCTACGATGTGCCGTTGACGCAATTTGCGAAGCTGACGGGTCGGAGCTTGTCGACGTTTGAGCGGGATTTTGCGAAAATTTTCAGCATAACCCCCGAGAAATGGTTGCAAAACCAACGATTACAACAAGCCCATTTTCTCGTCATCCAACAGAAGAAACGCCCATCTGACATTTACCTGGAATTGGGATTCGAAACATTGTCGCACTTTTCGTACGCGTTCAAGAAGAAGTTTGGCCAGACTCCAACCGCCTTGCAAACCCTATCTAGGGCGGCGGGCTAACAAAGGACCACTGCGAAGGTTGGGTGGCCTGGAGCAATAACAGCCAGCAGTTCGCTCAGAATTCAGGGGCATGCTCCCCTCGTTAAGTCAAAATAGGCAGGTAGAGCTGCACATCGAACAGTTCCGTTGCGCCGGCTTTTCCGCGCAGCATTTGCCCGCCAAGGGGTGTAAACTGAAATTCCGGCTGGTCGCCCAGCTGCCGGCGCAACTCGGCGGAAATCAGAAACCGGCTGCCTAGCGCATTGCACTGGGCCTGAATACGCGCAGTGGTATTGAGCACATCGCCGTGGTAGACCAGTTCCCGGTGCTGCGTCCCCACCAGTACCGTCGTTACCTGCCCGCCGTGTGCCCCCGCCTTGAACGAGGGGACCACGCCGTAGGCCCGCTGGTAGGCCTCGTGCCGCTCAGCAATGGCACGTTGCATGGCAAAGAAACAATGCAGGCAGTTGGCAAACTTCACTGCTATAGCTGAGGGCCAGGTCACCACTACTTCATCGCCCACATACTGGTACACTTCCCCGCCGGCCGCGGCAATAGCCGGGCTTACGTCGCGGAAAAAGTCTCGTACCAGGCGGCTGTATCGGTCATTGCCGAGGGCCTCCGCCAGTTGCGTCGAGTCTTTCAAATCAACAAAAAGGAAAATACGGTTTTCCGCTTCTGGCTGCTGGTACCGTCCGTTCAGCAACTCGCGCAAGCGCTGGCGGCTCATGCCCTGGAGCAGTTGGCGCAGCAGCGAGGTCACCACCACGGCTAAGACGTATACGATGGGCACCAGCAGCCATTGCCGAACGGGCTCAGCAGTGGCCACGGCCGGCTCCGGCCATAGCCGGGGCAGGCCTAGATGGCGCGCCAGTAGCCCAAGGCTGCCGTGCAATACCAACAATAGCAGCAAATGGCCGATACCTTGCACGAAGGTTGCGACGCGCAGCGGCAGCCGCTGCACCAGCGCTGGAAATACGATGACCTCCAACACGCCCAACGCCCAGCCAATGGGTAACCCGATGAAAACCAGTGGAAGCAAAGCTTGCGTAGGTACCCACAGTAAAAGCATGAGGGCCAAGAGCACAACGACGAACATGCCCCCAATGCTGGCAATTGTTTGGAGCACATGACGGCGGGCCGCCCAGAACCGGGCTGAGCGGGCAGTAGAAGCAGTAAGATAAGCAGGCATGCACGGGGTATTAGCAACTGCGCGCAAACAGCGCGTCGACGTATTCATGCGGTAAATTACCGGTACTAACGCGATTCACGAAAAGAGGCCTTTCAAGTATACTCAAAGAGTAAAACGAGCCAAACGGACATTTCTCTCGTTGTGGAAATCCGTCTTGCGAGCCCGTGGACGGAAAGGGGCATGTGCGGGGCACTTGCCGATTCACCTGTCCTTACACCTCGGTGCTGATGAAGCCTCATTCTGTCAATACCTCGATTTGCTAATCATCAGCCTGCCTTTGCCGGGCGGTTATTTGACTTTCGTACCTTTACCCCATGCCGTCGGAGAAAGCCATTGCGGACTATTACCAGCTCTACGGGCACGGGGAACCCGCCACCGGGCAGGTAACGGCTTACCGCATTGAGCAGGTAGTAGCGGCGGACTCCTACCCGCTCGTGCGGCGCGATTTTTACAAAATCAAGCTGCTGTGCGACGCCACCGGCGTCCTCTCGTACGCCGACCAGCGCGTGGCCGTTCAGGGCTGCGCCCTGATTTTTGTCAACCCCTTGGTGCCGTACGCCTGGGAGCGCACGGCCGGGCGCGAAACGGGCTTCGCGTGCCTGTTCACCGACGAGTTTAGTACGCCGCATTTGCGCACGGCCAGTCTGGCGCAGTCGCCCCTTTTTCGGGCGGGGAGCGTGCCCGTGTTGTTTCCTCCCCCGGCGGTCGTAGTCCGCCTTAAGTATCTGTTTGAACAGCTGTTGGCAGAATTGCCTTCGCCTTACCCACACAAGTATGAAGTGCTGCGCAACTACGTGCAGCTGCTGCTCCACGAGTCGCTAAAGCTGTTGCCCGCGGCGCCTGCGGGGGCGGACGCTGCAGCCCGCCTGCAGGCCCGGTTTCTGGATTTGCTGGCGCGGCAGTTTCCGTTGGCCTCGCCCTATCAGCCCCTGGCGCTCAAAACGGCCAATGAATTTGCCCGGCAGCTGCTGGTGCACCCCAACCATTTGAACAAGGTATTGAAAGCCCGTACGGGCCAAAGCACCACCGCCCACATTGCCGGCTGGCTGGTCGAGGAAGCCCGGGCCCTGTTGCGGCACAGCAACTGGAGCGTGGACGAAATAGCGGACGGCCTGGGCTTTGGGCATACGTCCAACTTCCACGCTTTTTTCAAAAAGCACACCGGGCACACGCCCCACGGCTACCGTCGGCAGGTGAGGTCGCTTTCATAGCTTTTGGTTTGATTGGCATACATTCTGCTGGTCGCGAAGACCGGACCTTTGCCTCGTTCATTCGCACCCAATACAACGAGCATCATGAAAAGCGGCATCACTGGCAAAGTCATTATCATTACCGGGGCCAGCAGCGGCATCGGCGAAGCCACCGCCCTATTACTGGCCGAGCGCGGCGCGAAGCTAGTACTGGCAGCCCGCCGGCCCAGGCCCCTGGCCGCGCTGGCGGACCGCCTTGCGGCGGCCGGCGGCGAGGTTCTGTACGCTGCCACCGACGTGGCCAAGCGCGCCGACATGGAAGCCCTTGTGCAGCTGGCGCAGGAGCGGTTTGGCAGGCTGGACGTGCTGGTTAGCAATGCTGGCATTGCGCCCATCTCGCCCTTGGACGAACTGCGCGTGGAGGACTGGGAGTCCATGATTGACGTGAACGTCAAGGGTTTACTCTACGGCATTGCGGCCGCGCTGCCCGTGTTTCGCCGGCAACAGCGCGGGCACTTCGTCAACGTGCTCTCCACGGCGGGCATCTCCATCGTGCCCACCATGGCGGTGTACGCCGGTACGAAAAACGCGGCGCGGGCCATTACCGAAGGGCTGCGGCAAGAGGCGGGCCCGCACTTGCGGGTCACCGGCATTTCGCCCGGTTTCGTGCAAACGAATCTGGCCGATTCCATGAGCAACGCCCAGGTGCAAGCCCGGATTCAGGCACAGATGGGCGCCATCGCCATTCCACCGGCCTCCATTGCCCGCGCCATTGCCTTCGCCATCGAACAGCCGGACACCGTCGATGTCAACGAACTGGTGGTGCGCCCCACTGCCCAAATCTGAGGCCAGCAAAACCACTGGGCCCGTTGCGGGGCCAAAAGGCCCCAGCTACAACCGTAAAAGACCATTCGACCTGACTTGCGGCAGGCACTTAACCTGGCGGGCACGTGGAAAATGCTACCATGCGTATAGCGAAACGGTCCGAAGGTAAACCCACGCAGTTTAATTGAAGGAGTGTTAGCTGGGATTTGCTACAGCCGGCGCCACCCACTCGAGCACGCGTTCGAACTAAGTAGGTGGGATTTATATAAAGTGAATAATCCAATTCAACGTGGGACTTAGACGTAGCTAACCAGCCGTCTGCTATTCTAGAAACACAGTAAACATTGGTTACTGTGTTCCCTATAAGTTCTGTGAGCAGCATCCGGGCTGGTGCTAGGGTATTGAATAAGTCCCTCACTCGTGGAAAAGGTGCCAATCGCAAAAAGCCAACGGTGGCTTAGTGGTCCAGCCAATGCTTAAAAGCCAGCGCCGGGTTGAGGCGAGGCATTGCGCCAGGCTAACGGTCGCAGAAGGAAGAAAGCAGAGGTAAAGCAGGCCCCGCTCATTGCCCTAGGGCTTGGATACTACCGCGGAACAACAAGGCAAAATTACCAGGTCGCTAGGCGAAAAGCTGCATTCGGCCTACCGATTCATTCGACTCCTATCACGATTCAATACCCTGGATTCCTTTCGCCTGCAGCTGCCGCGCTGCCACCACAAGGACAAGCTTGAGATGATGCCCGACTTTCAGGGCGGGTACCAGGCGCTGGATGAGCAAATTCGCGTGTTGAAGCAGCCCGCCGCACTACGCCCTCCTGTGAATACCTACGTGCAGGTGGAATGCATTGTGGAACCCACCGGCCAACTCACCTTCCCGCACATCCTAGAAGGCTTGGGCCCAAGCTATGACGAGGAGGCCCTGCGCATTGTGCGCCTCCTGCCGCCCTTTGAGCCGGCCATCGGGTGCCCAACGGAAACCCGCGCGCTGCAGCCATTGGCATTGCGTAAAGGAGCTATCGATTTCCTTTTACTACTAGCCCCGAGCCTAACGTGGTTCAATTGTCCCTGGAACAGGCGCAATAATCGTTTCTGTTTCTTGTATGCAAATAGAAGCACTTATTGATGCAAGCTCTCGCTGGATGCCTAAAAGCCTGTTGTGGGCATTCACCGACATGGTCGGAAGGAAAACGCGCGCCGTTCAAATGAAAAAGCATAATACTGCCCAGTGCGGCGGCAATTTGTTGCGTGCGTAGTAATTATAAGTGATTGGTATGTTACGCGTTATCCCCCTTCTTCCTTTCTGCGAGGGCCGGTGGGTGATGGTTCACCGGGCTCGCCCTGCTGGCCAGTTGCCAGCCTAGCTCCTCGTCCGCTTCCAACTGCCCGGTACGCCCGCACTTGCTGAGTACGCCACGCGATGCCTTCGACCTCATCGGGCTGCAGGAGAAGTACCCGCTGCCACCCGTTGTTTCGGATAGCTTTCGCCTGCCCTTTGCTCATCAGCAACACCTGCTGCGCGGGGCTTACTTTGTGGACGGCTTGCTGGCCGACAGCGTCGCTCCTTCGCCCTACGGCGGCGGGGCATATTACTACGGGTAGGTCCGCGCCTTATTTCGTAGTCCCCGGGCCGGATGTCATCAGGTCGTGTACGTGACTTCCGACGAGTTTAGCGGCCTATTGCTACCCCAGCCGGCCGGCTGCCGTGTATCTGTCCAGGAGTGTGGGCTCCTCCTACACGGACCACGGGTACTTTTATATGTATGACGTAACCCGAGGCGTGGTGCTAAACGATTCGACGGTACGTACCCAGACCGGACGCTCCACTTACGCCTATCGCGGTACAAATCAGCAGTCGTACACGGATTCGGTCTCCCGGCTCTACCGCATTGACTACCGCGCCGCCCGCTCTGTGCTGCTACGCCGCGACAGCACCCGGACCTATCTGCCAGGGGAGTATTGGCCCGAATAGCTCCACCCACTGTGGTGTCTCGGACGTGAGAGTAAATATGGATACGGGTTACAAAGAGGGTGCAAAAAGCGAAGCACAGTTACTTGGTCACTTTGATACTGCGGCGCACAACTGTTCCTACTCGGTACACTGGCCGTGTCCACTAAGCTGCTGCGTTACCTACTGATTAGCAAAGCCCCGTGTTTCCTGCTGCCGGATACCGGGGCTCCGGCCAATTTTCAAAGCCAGCTGCAGTTTCCCGCCGCAGCGAAATAGAACTCGGGTGTCACAATGTCTACATGAAATTTATCATCCGGATTCTAATAGTTGCGACCCTATAGTCATTTAATGTACGGATGCGCTTAATATAGGCTGCCACGCTGAAACAATGCTACAGTGCTGCATTGATATGAAGATTTGCTGAATCACTGTTGCGCCGATACACTGAAAAATTGCAACAGGTTTTCCGAGCGTTAGCAGTTCCCTTGCCATTGGCAATCATTCATATAGAAAGCTCATGTCTAGTGTGAGGCATATGATGCTGGATCTAGCAGCGGAGGCATTTTACGCTCGCGTCGTGTGCGTGATGACCGCAACTTAGTACCGATAATAGTTCATTTTCGGTGCCAAGTTTGTGTCTTTGGAAACAGACTCAAAGTGGTAGTTTTACTCCGCATTATATTAAGATACATGGAAAACGCGTCGCAACTCCCGGTTCTGTTGCCTACTCGTTCGCACGCAATGGTCGAGATGCCCGTCACGGTCAGTCGCTATGAACGATATGCTCGTTTAGATGATGTCAAAAGATTTAACGCAACGCAATTTCTTGGTTTGTAAATAATTGATTTTACGTCGTGTCAGGAGAAAACGAGTGTTTTCCTTCACCACAAGAAAATGCCCACCCATAAATTCATTGGGTGGGCGTTTTCATAAAAGTATTACTGCAGATACAGCAGAATTATCAAAGGCATTTTCTTGTTCGGGGTTGGCAACGGTGCATTACGGTCATGGCGAGTAGATATGAATGCCCCTACCCTACTGGGAAAGAGGAAAAGCGTGGGAGAGTGTGACAAGAAAAACCAAGCGCACTATTACGTCTTGATTTGCATGAGCGAATCAAGACGTAATAGTGCGCTTGGTTTTATTTTTTGGGTGATAGCAGTTGTCGCATCTGCTTTCTCATGGCTTTCTGAATCTGGGCTTCGTGGTCGGCTCGGAAGCGCGTCAGAATGTTATGAACGATGTCCGGCGCTGAGGCACCATTTCCCAGCAGAAAGCCCAGGTTGGTAAAAAACTGTTGGTGGTCGGCCGTGATACGCAGTGTGGTGCCTTTCTTTTCCGATGAGGGCACAAACAGCTGGGCCAGGTCTAACTCGCTCGTTTCTACCTGAGTTTTGGGTTCTGGGTGGGGTTCCACTACTATTGGATTCTCTTCTTCCTCATCATCCTCGCTATCCTGCTCGGCCGATGAGGGAGTAGTAGGTGCCACCACCGCCCTATTGCCTGCGGGCCTCTCCCCTACCCTTTCAACCGGTGCCACGGCTGGGGTGGGCACCTTATTGGGGACCGGAGCAGCCGCGGCCTTTTCTTTCTTTTCCGCTGGTTTTGCTCCTGCTGGTTGCGCGGCAACCGGTAGCGGCGAGGTTGTGGTTGGCTCAACTGGCACTGGGGCTTCCACTGACTCGGGTGCGGGCGCCGCTGGCCGTGGCGTTTCTCCCATGAGACTGAACGCGGCAACGCCCGAAGTAAGGGCTGCTAATTCGCGCTGACGCCGGGTGGCGGCGTCTTCTTTCGATTCTGGTATTTTCTTAGCCATGATGGAGAACAGTTATTTCGTGAAGTCGTCGAGGGTTTCGGTGGCTATGGCCGGAGTAGGCAACTCAAACTCCACAGGCGTGAAGGCGATGTGCTTGCCGGAAGGCGTAACACTGCCAGATCCGACCACCAAGTCCAGAATCTCGGTGATGAGGTTGCCCAGCCCGAGCTTACTCAACTCCTTTTCCGGCATGGGGAACATCGTGGAGCGCTTGTCTTTGATGCTGACCAGCGATTCCACCCGGCTGTTAAGTAGCGGGTAGCCCTTCTCACGGAAGAGCTCGGCGGTTTTGGTGTACACAGTTCGCTTCTCGGCCTTGATAAACTTGTTCCAGAAGGCGTAGAACCCCACCAGGTTTGATTCGGGCCGCTGCGCCTGGGTGAAGTTGCCCAGGATGTGCATGTAAGACATGGTGGAGGCAATGGTGCCCATATCCGGCTCCATGGGCAGAAAGATGTATTCCACACGCTCCAGCATTTCGCTTAAGCCCGACACGTTCACGGTGCCAGGGGTATCGACCAAGATGAAATCATACTCATGCTCCGCCAGCGTGTCAATGGCTTCTACAGCCTTTTCCATGCTGGAAATAGCGATGGGGTACGGCGTCACCCCCTGCTTTATCAGCCGTTCCTGAAAAGCCACGTCATTCTGTAGTAACTGCTGCTCGTAATTGCGGTAAGCGTGCAGAGTATTCTGCGGATAGTCACAATCGAGCATGGCCACTTTATACCCATAGAGGTAACTAAGCGCGGAGGCGACATGAGTGCCAATGGTCGACTTGCCTGCCCCTCCTTTCTGGGTTGCGAAGGCAACAACACGGTTTTTTTTCATTAGGTAACCGCTAGAGGATTTAAGGTTCAAATATAAAAGTTAAGCTGACTCTTAGCCTCACAGAAGCATTGTGTATATGATGCGATGAAGTGTTGCTTCAGTAAATATTAGTCATACTAAAACAAAGCTACAACGAAGCGAAGTTTCAAAGATACTAGATACAATGATGTTTCGCAACACTGAAGCAAAGAATCATTGTCAAATCGAAGCTGTGATTTGAGTTATTAATGCGTCACAACATTGTTGATGCTTAGCTGCAATGAAGCACTGAACTAACGAATCATCGAAGTGCTGAAGTGATTTGCGAGGTGGTATATAAGCCGTATGTGAAGCTTATTGCGTCAGTGTATCAACGCTTCAATGATTCAATAACACGGTGATGTACTAGAATAAAAATACAACAAGAACTAAATTCAAAGATGCATTGATGCTCTGAAACAATGCTTCATAATATCGGTGTGTCTTCGATATGCATATTGCGAAAATCATTGAAGTAAAGAAGCGCCAATGCGTTGAATACACGATACAGTGATACCATGAATCAGAATGATTTGTTTCGTTAACACATCGAAGCCATGTTGCAGTGATTTGCTGAACCAACAATTCAATGAAGCAATGAATCACCAAAAAATTAGCTTAATGAAATATTATTTATGCTTCAATGAAGCATAAATATGATGAAGCATTGGCGCAAAAAAAAAGTGATTAGTGTGACTTGCTGTTAGTCCTGAATGTTTGAAGTCTTGAATTCGTGAAGCGAAGATACAATGAAGCAAAAGGTCGGCGTCTCGACCCCATATTTCTGCACCTCCTATCAAATACTGCATTACGCATTCTAAATGCTTCTTTGAAGCATAGAAGTATGGAAGCTATGAAGTTGTTATAAGCTTAACTTTAATTTATCTAAATGTCTATTTATCAATAATGTTATGACAGGTATTAACCTATTTTATTTCGTGCATAAATTCTGCATGTGCACTCTGTTGATGATGCCTAGTTCGTGTGAAAGCTGGTTTTTGTTTACTAAAGCAAAGTATAGTAAATGGCATTGGTATAGATTTAGCCGCAGGCTATTTAACTAACTAATAAAAGGGATATAAATGAAGAATTTTCCCCAATGCTGTTATCTTGAACGGCAACCATTAGATACATTTTGGCGTGACCACGGATGAGGAAAAGCAATTAAATCTAAAGCTAAAGCAACTGGCTACAATAAGGTTTTTCATTACCTTATGATGCTCGGGATAGGAAGTGAAATCAAAGAAATACTGCTGGCGGAATTGCAGTAAAAACTTCTAGAAATGTTTCTAATTTAATTAGATTACCCGGCTGCATCACTCTGGAAAGGCTTTTAGTATTCATGAAGGACAATTAGTATAACCGTTGCCTACTATCTGAGAGTGCTTGGTATAATTGCAAAAAAACGCAACTTACAATAACTTTAAAGGTGTCCTAATTTACGGAGTTAGTCAACGCCTGGGCAAAGATAAAGAGCCCAGATAGCTTCCTGTTTTGGTCGTGTCCAACGTCATTCCGGGCAGTCCTACAGAGATGGCATAGGAGATGCAGGGTATTGCCAGCCGCGCAAAGTGTGAAAGCCTGTGTGGCATACGGAGCTTTCCTGGAAGGAAAAAGACTCACTCAACAGCAGAAGGTGGGTCGCTGCTCAGTGGGACTGTAAATTGATTGACGCACCTATTGACCATAACCAAGTAGTTGTGTACGAGCACCGGAAAGAGAAGCACGTCCACGTGCATATTTACATTGACCAGGTGCCGATTGATGGTAATCTCGCGTTGCGAACGGACAACAATTTCTATCGCCAGCGGTTCATTATTAAGCAAATAAGCCAGGAGTTGGATATACCTGTCATGCCAGAGCGCCGACGCGGTACAAAGAACATAGACCCCAGAAAGGAGGCCGTTCGCCAGCATATAGGAGACGCTTTACAACGAATTTTAGCTTGTCTGAGAGGGGGAGAAATAGCTAATTTGCTTCAGAAAAAGATATGTATGTGCTATATGCATAATCGGGGAGGAACCTTGCGAGGAGTGAGCTTTAAGGTAAACGGCATAGGTGTGAGGGGAGTAGAAAGTAGGCCATAAGAGCGGCCAGCTGCGAGCCGTTTTTAGGGAGTTCGCGAACGGATTCCAGCCGTCAGGTGCTATCAGGCGATGGACGAAAAGTGTTCCTCCACCAAGTCAATAAAGTAACAGCAACCAGAGGCATCGAGGCGAAAGCTCAGAAAATGACCAGTGACAGGCTGGTGTGCGTTTATGTGAGCAGGACCCAGTCGTTAACCCAACGGGTGCGTGCGACGGCCAAGCGCTGCTGGTCATCGTTACCAGAATGCTGAGGGCCACTATCCTTTTTAGGGCGGCAGTTGTGCTGGGCTAGTGCGCATGAGTACTCGCTTAGTCCCTGTATGCGAAGCTAAATGCTAAGGCAGCCACATTCGGCTTATGCTATAAGCTGGCCTTTGTACTGCGAAAAGTTGAGGCCCACACACCGCTTAAACAAGCGGCTGAAATGAGCGACATCATCGTAGCCTAGTTGGTAGGCAATTTCTTTAAGTGTCAGGCAACTGGAGTCGGCTAGGCGCTGCGCTTCGGCAATGATGCGGTGCCGGATATGACTGCCGGCCGTACGCCCGGTTTCCTTCTTAATGGTTTCACTTAGGTGATTGGCTGTGACGTGCAGGCGGTCAGCGTATTCCGTCACGGTTCGGAGCACCGTGTAGTGCTCCTCGAGAATGCCGCGAAATCTGAGAAAAAGCGACCCGGCCGCCGATTGAGCCCGAATTGGGGCCAGCTCTTCACGCAGCCGCAGGCAGTGAATCAGAAACGCTTTCAGATAGGTGCGCACCAACGCTTCTTTGCGCAAGCCGAGTGACTCAGATTCCCGCTTTAGGCCATTTATCAAGAAGACGAGGGCGCCGGATTCGGTGCCCGAAACCCGGAGTGGACTTTCCTCAACTGCGCAGTAGAAAAGGCTGTTGGTTAGTGAAACATCCCGCATGTCGCCTTCCTGACAGAAAAATTCGTCCGTAAATTGCAGTACCGTGCCGGTCTGGTCGGTCGTGTGCGCCCTTGCAAGCTGGCCGGGGCCGATAAAGTGAATGCTAATGGCCGACAGGCCGGCGGCCAGGCTAACTGTAGAAGCGAATGACTGGTCTTCTTCTACAAGCACAATGGTGTATTGAAAAGGCCGGATGTGGGGCTGAGCTAATACCGGCTGGTTGGCTTTGGGCTGAAAACACGCCAGAGGGTGGAGTTCAAACAATGTTTGGGCCGGCAACCGGAGGGTGTTACCACTGAGGTTCATGATGGAGGTGCGCTTTGCCGTGAAACCATCAGTTTCTTGGAAGGACTGTCTGGAAGCAGCGTACCCAAAGCCAGTGCCAAGCCCCAGCAGCCGCCCAGTTCTTGGCTTAGCGCCTGAAAAGGGCAATTGAATAAAAGGGGTAGGGGGGAAGCCGCTGTAATTATCCAGAAAAGTTGGGGCTGCCCCAAATAGCTGGAGTCAGGTGAATCCAGGGCTGGGGCGGATTGTGGCAGCTTTTTCCGGCCCCTTGGTGGCCGGAAATCAGCCGTAAAACATACAATAGTGTCCGTGGTCTGGCCATGGTAGCGGCCACTGGGCGAGCAGAAATTTGGGTTAGTGCTCGGGCCTATGACTAATCAAAAGATGGCGTCCGAAATCAAGTAATCCCCCTTACCAACCCTAAGTATGATGACCACCACGGACACTAAAGCCTCTTACGTATCAATTGATTACCGCTCCGATGCCAACATGCTGGTTACGCGCTGGCTGTGTCAGGTAGAAATGGAGCAAATTTGCGCGGGCTACGAGGCCACGCTCGAAACAGCGGCCCGGCACCGGTGCGCCCGCTGGCTGGTGGACACCCGCCGCCGCGCTGGTACCGATTTAGACGGAGTAAAGTGGATGTTTTCCACTTTTTTTCCGGCCGTGCAGCTACACTTTGCTTGCCCCGTTTATATGGCTTTTCTCGTAGCCCCGCCGCTAATGCGCAACTGCCTGCCCAATGCGCCTCTGCCTATCGTCGAAGACTTTGGAAATATTCACGGCCAGCGGTTCACCGATGAGCACCTGGCCGTGGAGTGGCTAATCCAGTTCTAACAGGCTCTCTGCCTCAACGCAAAAAGCCTGGCTTTAGTAAGGAGCCAGGCTTTTTAACGTTTGCAGGGGAGGCCTTACTTCCAGTAGTTGTTGGCAGCAGCAATGGTAGCAAACTCAATGGCCACGGTATGGGTGACGGCCAGCAGCAGACCGGCGTCGTTGGCGTATACGTCGCGCAGCTGTTCGCGCTTTTGGGCATCGGGCTGGGTGGCCTTCACGATGAGCCGGCTCATTTTTACCGCCAGTTGGCGGCCTTCTTCGGGCGTGGCCGTGAGCAGGCTGTTATTGGGTACCAGAGTTGTCGGGTCCATGTTGTTAGTTGAAAAAGGTGAGCAATGCTATACCCGATTACGCCGGCACCTTGCGCTGAGCAATGCCCAGGCGGTTCCAGGCGTTCATGGCCACCACGGCCAGCAGCACCTGGGCCAAGTAGCTTTCGCCGAGCAGCGCGACAGCCTCACCGTACACCGCATCGCTAACGTGGTGCCGGGCAATAAGCGTTACCTCTTCGGTAAAGGCCAGAATGGCGCGTTCTGCGGCCGTGAAGTAGGACGTTTCCTGCCAGGCAGCCAGTGCGTGCAGGCGCTGCTCGGTTTCGCCGTGGGCCAGGGCTTCCTGTGTGTGCGTCATCAGACAGTAGGAACAGCCGTTGAGTTGGGAAGTGCGCACATTAATCAGGTCCCAGTGCGTGAGTGAAAGCCCCGACTGGCTAAGCTGCTTGTGCATGAGCATCAGGCCGCTGTAGGCTTTGGGCTCTACGCTCGTGAGCTCGAAGCGCGGCTTCGGTACCACCCGGGCGGTGGCAGCAGACAAAAAGGTGTTTTCCATGAAGAAAGGGGTTAAACGAGGTGAATAAAATCAGAAGGTGAGTTGGCTGCCGAGGTCAAAAAGCGCGGTCAGCCCAGCCGCCAATGGCCTGGGACTGTCGCGCTGACACCATAGCTTAAGCTGAAGCACTTGCCGCTTGAGTACTTTTTGCATCAGCGAGCGGGTAGTGGCATCGAGCAACACAATTTCAGCAGGACTGAGGTGCTTGCCATAACGGTTCAGCTCTTGCTGACGCAGGAGCTCCAGGTGGTTTTTCAGGCGGTGAATCAGTGGCGACACTTGCAGCAGTTGGCTCCAGGTGTGCAACTCGGACAGGTGCTGAGCAATGATGGCGCGCACCTGGGGCACGGTCGCCTGGCGTTGTTGCAATGCCGCCGACGTCTTGGCCCGAATCGCGTCGATATTGTACAGCGTCACGCCCGGTAGCCGGGCCACGGCGGGCGCCACGCTACGGGGTACGCTCAAATCCACGAACAGCTTGCGACTGCCCGGCTCCATGGTTTCGGCTACCAACCGAGTCGTGAAAAAAGCTTGCGGACAGGTAATGGCCGAAATCACCACATCGGTCTCCCGCAGGGCAGCGCTCAATGCCTCAAATGCCACCAAGTGCAGACCGTAGGCGTCGGCCAGCGCGGCAGCTTTGGCGTGGGTGCGGTTGCACAGCGAAACGTGACCAAACGGGTGGCGTGCGGTCAGTTGCCGGCACAGGTCGGTGCCGATGCTGCCCAGCCCCACCACCAATACGCGCGGAACGGGGAGGTGCGCGGTTAGCTCGGCCACCAGTTCTACGGCGGCCGAGCTAACCGATGCAGTGCCGCAACGAAAGCTGGTGACTGCCTGCACGCGCTTGTGAGCGGCAAACACGCTGTGCAGCAGGCGGTGCAGGAAAGGGCCTGCTGCCTGGGCCCGAACTGACCAGTTGTAGGCTTGCTTTACTTGGCCGATAATCTGCGAGTCGCCCAGTACCCGCGCTTCCAGCCCGAGGGATACTGCAAACAGGTGGTGAGCAGCGGCGGTGGCATCAGGTAGCACGTCGAAATAGCGTTCCCACCCGGGGCCAATGAGGCAATTTTTCAACTGGCCCAGGGCTTGCCTAATTTCCTCGTTGCGGTCCGTGCGGGCTGCGTAGTAAACCTCCGTGCGCTGGCAAGTGCTCAATACGAGTAAATCGCTCAGATTCAGCTCTTGGTGCAAGGTGCGCAATAGCTGATGGCATTCGCCTTCGTTGAGCGCCAATTGCTCGCGGACTTCCAGCGGG
This sequence comes from Hymenobacter negativus, assembly GCF_017571495.1. Taxonomy (GTDB): domain Bacteria; phylum Bacteroidota; class Bacteroidia; order Cytophagales; family Hymenobacteraceae; genus Hymenobacter; species Hymenobacter negativus. The sequence goes on from NZ_JAGETZ010000015.1 coordinate 172,972, forward strand.
GCGTGTTTGAAGGATAAACTGAGGGCCTGGAATGGGTGTGCGAAAGCTAGCTGTGTCATGATTACAACCAGTTAAAAACTCGGTCTTTAAGCCCGCTTGTTCGCCTTCCTATTGCCGCTCGCCTACCGAAACGGGGTAGGTACGGGCCCGGTCCACGAGCATAGGGTCGGCCACACTGATGCCATCATGCACGTTGTTGGGATTGAAAAACAGGGCCTTGTCTTCTGCCACCGTATTGGGGGCCATATTGCTCAGGGTCAATGTGCCCAACAGTACCCGTTTGCGGCTGTCGGGCCAAGCCACCGCAGGGTTTTCGATGACATCTCCTGGCTCGGCCACTTGCGCATAGAGCTTGAAGACGATGGGCGCAGCCGCCACGCGTTGCTTAATCTCGGTTTGCAGATAGTTGGGGTTGGCTGTGCTGACTTGGGCTTTGCTGAGGAAATGCTCGCCTGCGTCGGGCACCAGCTGGTAGCGCACGAAATGCGTCTCCCCGGCCGTGTTGGTAAGCTTAAAGGCATTGACCCCGAAAAAGGAGAGCGTAGCCCAGCTGGTGCTCATCGGCTTTTGAGTGGTCAGGAAGGTTTTAGCAATGGGGTGCGTATTGAGGAATTGCCCCAGAGGAGCAGAATCGCCCCGCCCATTACTGCCAATAGCCTCCAGCAACGTCCGGAACTCGTCGGTGGTGGCCACCGGGAAGCCGTTGAAGCTGTGCAGTACGATATCGGTGGATTGATTATCGGGCAGCAGAAACTTGATGGCCGCGCCCCGGGGCCGGGAGGCCCCCACAGTGTCGGCAATGTCGGGGATGCCGGTGAAGTCCGAAAACCGCACCACCACGGCTTCGCCCTTGCCCTGCAAATGAGTGGCTCGCGTCAGGCGACTGGCCGATGCCGCAGGCAGGAAGCTGCCTTGGAGAATAATGCCTTTGGCGTGGACCGCCCGGGCGTGGTGCGCCCCAAACGCCGAGTTCAGCGCCTGCACCATCTGCACGGGTGAGGCCACCGTTTTCGACTCGACACCGGCGTTGCCGTCCTGCGCCCGGACCGTGAGCGCGAAACTGAGCGATAGCACCATCAGGGTCAGGGCGAATAAATGGCGCGAAGCATCCCTATCGGCTGCGAACTGGCAGTAAGGGGTGAGAAGGGTTGAGTCAAGCACTTTCATGACGTGGAGAAAAGAGTGATAAAAAGCCGATGTTCAAGGAATAGCCCGGGATGCGCGCTGGGTTTCGCCCCGTGGTATTCCGGGTAGTAAGAGGAGTCCTGCGCACGGGGGCAGCAGGCCGATAAGTCAGTCCAGCACCGAGCCGCGCGCTCGGGGCCGTGTGCGCCAGGCATCAATGCTCCAGGCGTAGTCCGGGGCACTGGCCAGCAGCCCCGCAGCGCCAGCAGCAACCCACACCGAATAATTGAGCGCAGGCTTGGGGCCGAACGAAAGCGTCATGGCCAGCGCGAAAGCCAGCAGGAGCAAGCCCGTCCAGGCGGCGGCGCCCCGCGTGCCGGCTCCCAGCAGCAAGCAGCCGCCTAGCACCACTTCCAACACCGTAGCCAGGCCGGCTAGGGCGGGTGCCCAACTGAGCGGCGCGAAAGAATTGACCTGGGCCGTGTAAGTCACAAAGTGGGCCCAGTCGCCCCAGGAAACGCGCGGCTCCCCCGGCGGTCCCCAGAGGCCCAACCGGTCGGCCACCGCCGAGAGGAGGGAGGTTCCCAAGGCCAAGCGGGCAAATAGAACAACCAAGCGCGGCTGGTTTTTCATGGCATAAAGGGGGAGTGAATAAAGCTGAGCCAGGATTGTTGAGCGGAGTGGGAACGCAATTCCAGTGTATGGGCTGCCCTGGCGCCGCCCATATGCGATTGGTTTCACGCTTGCTATCGGGCCAGGCCTAGCAGCACGGCGCTCACTTGGTCAGGCAGCGATAGGAAAGGGCAGTGGCCGCTGGGCAGCGTGTAAGTTTTAGTGATGCCCGCTGCCGCGACCATGCGCTTTTGCAGGCGCAGGCCCACGGCCTGGTCTTGGGAGGTGTGCACGTAGTACTTATCAACTCGGCCGAAATTTGCCGCCGTCACCGTCACGGGGTTGGTGAAGGGAATGGCCGGTTCGGCGCGATAATTATCCGTGACCAGCTTTTGAACCGCAGCATTGCCATCCTGAATAAAGACAGGCAGCAGCCGGTCGGGCCGGATGCCGAGCGTGAGCTGGTCGGCCGAGGGCACCAGCGCCGCGCCCAGTTGCGAGGTGCTATCGGTGGAAGCCAAGGCCAGCAGCGACTGCCCATTAGCGGGTAAAAAGGCTCCGATGTACACCAGCTTGTCGATGCGGTCCGGAATGCGCTCCGCCACGGCCGTCACCACCATGCCACCCAGGCTGTGGCCCACCAGAATTACGTGGCCGGGCTGCGCCGCAATGGCGGCCACAACTTTGTCACGGTAAGAATCCAGCGTGAGGGTCGCGGGGGGCGTGGTATCGGCGCCGTGGCCGGGCAGTTCCACAACCACAACCCGCTGACCCTGCTGCACCAGCTGCTGCTGCACCAGCTGCCAGGCGTAGGGCGCTTGCCAGGCTCCATGCACCAGCACAAAGGTTTTAGGTGGGGCTGCCGGGTCGGTTTTTTCGTCGGAGCAGGCTACCAAGGCGCACAGGAGTACGGCCGCCAGCAAGGCGGTAAATCGGAATGGTTTCATGAGGCAAGGGGATAAGGGAAAAAGCCAGGACTGCTAGTGTCGGGTTGCCGCCAGCACGCCTGTCCCTGCTTCGGGGGCCGCGGTCAGCTGGGCCAGCCAGGTCAGGATGCACAAGGCATCTTCGCGCCAGCTAGCTTGGCCTAGCACGAAGTGGTTGCGGCCGGGTAGCTCCCGGTAGGCCGTGACGGAGCCCGCATGCTGGTAGCGCTTATAATTTGAGTAGTTCAGCGAAGCCGGAATGATGTGGTCGGTGCTGCCAGCCAGAAACAGTAGCGGGGCGTGGGGCTTCGTGAAGTCAATTCTGGCTGCCGCCGTTAGGCCATCCCGCGAGATGTGCTTCGACTCAGGAACGACAAAGTCACGGTAGGCAGCACGCTGCTCAACCGGCGACATGCCGTTGGTGAAAGCGTATTGCCACTGCTTGAACGACATCAGGAAGCTTTCATTCACGGGCGTGAAGTAGCCCAGCGGCCCCCACACCGACCGATAAAAAGACCATTTGAAAGTAATAACGCCCTGCGGCGGCACGGAATGGATAGCTACGCCCGCCGCGGCCAATTCCCGTTGCAGCAACAGTTGTGTGAGCAGGCCGCCCATGGAATGACCAATCAGAATGGGCTTCTCGGGCAGTTTGGCTACAATGTTTGCGTAGTAATCCGTTAGTTGGTTCAGGCGGATGGAGGCTACGCGAGCGTCGGGCTGCCGGCTGCGTAGGGTCAGCGCGGGCGCGTCTTTATAGGGCCAGGCCGGTACCAGACAGGTATAGCCATGTCCTTCAAAAAATGTTTTCCATTCGTGCCAGCATGTGCTGCTGACGAAGGCCCCGGTAATAAACACGATGGTTTGGGAGGGACTGGGTTTCATGGGGCCAGAAATAGGGTTGGTGAACAATTACGCTGGTATCACTGCCAAGTATTTGCAAAACCATGCCACCTCCTTCGGTCCAATTTTGAGAAAATATGCTATTGTTTAAGTTATTGCCAATCAGATTATTGAAAATATAAATGCGTTTTTATCGGGACGTTATGGCTTCCAGCTTTTTTGGAGAAATCCGGAACGCTACAAATTATTGCGAGCTGCTTCGGCAATCCATTGCTAGGCGTGCGCCACCAGTTCCGTTTGGTCGAACTCCAGCCTGATGTGCACCCCACTGGTTCCCTCCACGAGCAAGCGGCCCCCTATTTGCTTGCTCAGGCCCTGAATGAGACTCAAACCGAGCGTACGAGACTGTGTAGGCTCAAATTCGGGCGCAAAGCCAACCCCGTCGTCTCTGACGGTGAGCTGGTAGCAGTGGGCTTGGGGTGCTTCCAATCCAACGTAGAGATTACCCGCCTGCCCGGCCGGGAAAGCATATTTAAGTGCATTGGTAATGGCCTCGTTTAAAATCAGGCCCAGGGGCACAGCCAGGGTTACATCCATCTCCAGAGGAGCCACCGCCAGGTGCGTTTGCACGGACTCCTGGCAATTGAAAGAAGCCAGTAGGTGGTCGACGATTTCTTGGATGTAGGCCGCCATTGGCACACCGGCTAGGCGGTTGCTCTGGTAGAGTTTTTGGTGGATAAGGGCCATGGAATGTACGCGGTTGCGGCTTTCGCGCACGGCTGCGCGGGCCTCCCCGTCCTGCATGTATATGGACTGCGACCGCAGCAGGCTGCCTATGATTTGCAGGTTGTTTTTGACCCGGTGGTGAATCTCCTTTAGCATCCATTCTTTCTCTTCCAGCAGGCCGCTCTTTTCCGTCAGTACTTTTTCCAAGGTCTGGTTCTGGGCCGCAATTTCCTGCCGCTGGGATTCCAGCAGGCGGTTGCTCCGCTGCTTGAGGCGGTAGCGATTGTAGCCCAAACCCAAAACCACCGCCAGCATGAATACCCCCGCCAGGGAAGTGTTGCGTTGCCACTCGCGCTGCCGTAAGTTGGCCTGTTGCACCTGGTTCTGTTTGGTGAGCAAGGCCATGGCATGCTCCTTTTCCTTCATATCGTACAGGACTTGCAGGCCGGCGAGCTGCTTGCTTCGCTTTTCGTTGAACACAGAGTCCCGAAGCTGTTGGTAGCGCTGCTGATGACGAATGGCAGCAACATAGTTGCCCTGCGACGAATCAACCTTAAACAACAGGAGCAGCATGCGCTCGGTTGTACTTGAATATGTTTCGCCCTTTTGGGCTGCCGCTTTGCCCAAACAGATTCGGGCTTTATCATACTGCCGGTTAATCAGGGCAATATTGGCGGCCCGCATGAAGGCCGTCAGCAACAACCCGCGACGGCTTATTAGTTTTCGATTGCTCTCTAGTGCGTTGATGAGCTGCGAATTGCATAATTCGGCTGGGCCTAACTGGTGGTTGGCTAAATATCCTCTCGCGAGCAGATTCAGCGAATCAATCCGGAAAGGGTCTTTAAGTGGATACTGCCGAAGCTTTTCCTGTGCCAGGCTTAAGGCCCGTTGGGGTTGATGCTGAGCAATCAGAACCTCTGTAATAAGGATTAAGGCATCGTTCACGCTGCTGGCATCTCGTGCCTTCTCAGCACGCAGGAGCACGTTGTTGTAATACGACAGCGCATCTGGGAACTGGTTGAGAACGCGGTACAGCGAACCCATCCGGCAATAGAAAAGGTTGAGGTCGGTGGTGTCGCGGGAGGCCAACGCGCTTTCTATGGCGGCCTGACCGTAGCGAAATGCTTCTTTATAGTCTCCTAAATTGCCGCTGGTCACGCTCAGCAAGTCGTAAGTGTAGTGGAGGCGGCGGTAGCCGATGGCGTGGTAGCGGGCCAGTACCTGCAGGAGCTCGGCGCGGGCCAGTCCGTCCTTCCCCTGCTGCAGGTGCAGGTCCGCAATGGTTTTGAGTGTGTAGGCGGCCCGCTCCCCATCGTTCAGGGTCTGGTACAGCGCCATTGCCCGCTCTAGGCTGGCAATTCTTTTTGGAAAGTCAGTTGCGGATAACGTATAAGTTTCGCTCAGGTAATACCACCCGTCGGCTTCCAGACGGGCGTAGTGGAATTGGGTACTACTAGTCAGTCCCTGCAACAATAGCTTCTTCCCTTCAGCTGTTTTGCCAAGGCCCAGCCAGAAGTTGCCAAGCGTGTAGCTGCTGCGAATTTGCCCTTCCACATCCCGCAACTGCTGACTCAGCGTCTGCGCCTGCTGACGGTAGATTAACGCGCTGTCCAGGGGCGTCCCCAATCTCTGGTACTTGGCAATGAGGTCCTGGCTCAGAGCCAACAGCAGCGCCACCCGTTTCTTAGAAGGCGGCGTCTGCCACAGTTCCTGCCGCAAGCGGTGGGCAGCTGCGGCGGAAAGCGCCGGGTACAGCGGTTCGGCAGCGAGCACCCCGCTGGTCAGCAACAGGAGTAAAATGAGCAGGGCACGGGGCATATGAAAGCGGCTGCGAAAAACGGAGCGTATAAGCGAGCAGGGGGAGCCCCATGGTGGCTAAGGCTTATGCCTCTGCTCCTGAAGAAGTAATCGTTTTGCGAATACCCAGCTTTTCCATGCGATATTCCAAGGTCGTCGGCTTGAGGTTCAACAGCTCGGCCGCCCCGCCGCTGCCCCGCACCCGGCCATTGCTTTTCATCAGCACGCTCAGGATATACTCGCGCTCAGTTTCCTGCTGCAGCTGCTTCACGTCGAGCAAGTCTTTGGGCGGCTGGGACGGTTTGACACCCATTCTTGTCGGGTTGGCTAGCGCATTGGCCTGGGCGGCTTCCGGATGGAAAAACGAATTGACCAGGGAACGGCCCAGTTCCAAGGGGCGCTGCCCATCGCTGACGATGATGGATTGCTCGATGATATTTTCCAGCTCTCGAATGTTGCCCGGCCAGGAGTAAGCCAGCAATTCGGCTAGCGCCCCGGGAGCCAGGCCCCGAAAGGGCTTGCCGATATTGCGAGCAGCCTTTTGGGCGAAGTAAGTAGCCAGGGCCAGGATGTCGCCCACCCGCTCGCGCAACGGCGGCAGTGGGAGTGGAAACACGGCCAATCGGAAGTAGAGGTCCATGCGAAAGCGTCCGGCTCGTACTTCTACTTCCAGCTCCCGGTTGGTGGCCACCAGCACCCGCACGTCGGTTTTAATGGGCGTGTTGCTACCCAGTCGCTCGATTTCCTTTTCCTGGAGCACGCGCAGCAGCTTGGCTTGCAGCTCTAGTGGCAACTCGCCGATTTCGTCCAGGAAGATGGTGCCGCCTTTGGCTAGCTCAAACTTGCCCACGCGCCGGTCGTGCGCACCCGTAAAAGCGCCCTTCTCGTGCCCGAACAGCTCCGACTCAATGAGCGTGGCTGGCAGTGCGGCGCAATTCAGCTTCACCAGAATCTTGTCGCGCCTAGCCGACAAGTTGTGAATCGCCCGCGCAAATAGCTCTTTGCCGGTGCCGCTTTCACCCAAAATCAGCACTGTGGTATCGGTGGGAGCCACCTGCGATACTTGGTTGAACACCCGTAGCAGCGCAGGACTGGTGCCGATAATTTCTTCGAAGTTGGCCGTGGTCTTCACCTCGTCCTGCAGGTAGGAATTCTCCCGGCGCAGTTGTTCGCTGAGCCGGGCCACTTCCTCAAACGCCAGGGTGCGCTCCAGCGTCAGGGCCACGGGCTGTTCCAGACGGTCGAGTAGGGCCAGGTGTCGGGTCCGGTAGGCGTCGGGCTGCTTGCTGAAGAACGAGAGGATGAAACGGTGGCCGGGCCCGACTACCACGGGCATGACCAGCGCCGACTCCATGTGCAGCGTTTTGGCAATGCCCTGAAGCAGGGGATGTTGCCGGCACAGCTCCGCGTATGCTTCCTGACCGTAGCAACGGGCAAAGTCGTAGAACTGCTTGTCCAACTCCTGCAGCTGGGGCATGTGTACCGCCGATAGGTTGATGAGCCGCAGAAAAGCTTCCTGGTCCAGGGTTTGGTACTCGTCGAACCCCGTGCGGTAGTAGCGGTGCGTGAACTGGCTGTCGCCGTGCTCATAGCGCACGGCCATTAAATCGAAGGCAATATCTCCTTGGAGTAGAGCAGCTGTTTGCAACAGCTTCTCCGGCCAGGGCCGCGACTGGGCCAGGGCTTCGGTAAGGGAAATTTGTAGAGTCTTTTCTTTGCGCAGCTGCACCTCCACGCCGTGCGCGTGCCGGTAGCGCCCAATTTCGAGGGCCGTGAGCACGTCCTTTTCCCGGAAGGGCTTCACAATATAGCCGCTGGGCTGGGTGGCTTTCACAGCTTCGAGCACACTGGGGCTGTCGTTGGCCGAAATGTAAATGAAGGGAATACCTTCCTCTTCCAAGGTGACGGCCAAATCGATGCCGGTGGCCTTGCCCTTTAAATAGATATCGAGCAGGACTATGTCGGGGCGCTGCCGGGCTAGTAGTTGCCGGGCTTCGGCGACTGAGTCGGCAATTCCTTGCACGCCGTAGCCCGACTCGAGCAGCAGCAAACGCAAGTCATTTGCAATAACGTACTCGTCCTCCACCACCAAGACGTTGCAAGTAGAAGGCGCAGGGCGCAGAGCAGCGGGCGGGTGCATAGAATAGGAATAGCGAGGAAAGCCAAATGGCCATGGGCACAAGCTGACGCCTTATCAAATATAGGTTTTCTTTGGCGGAACAGCGCCTCAGCGTCTTGATTATCAACACGGCCGTCAACCTTTGCGCTATGTAGAATCATGCCATGGTTCCTTTGGACAAGTTGGGGTCGATACAAATGGGAAATGCATGTCCTCAGTTACCATCAGCCCGGTCTGGAGAGCATAACTTCGGAGGCTGATGAATTTGAAGCCTCCAGAATTTTTGGATAACCCCAAATAAGGCTAGTTATTTTGGAGATACCCAAAGCAACGGAAAGCAATAAGAATCAGCTTCGAAAGAACTGTTCTTTTGACTGCTGCTAGAGTTCCTCAGCGGCGTATCGCAAATGCCCCTCTCGGGGTTAACCCCCCACTGTGCACCTGGAATCATTGTCCGACCCGCAATTCAACCGTGCCTGGGCGGTACTCGCGAGCGGAGTATTGCTGCCCAGAGCATATTGGGTAGAACGCATATTACCCGCTAACAGGCGCTGGTGGAAGCATATGTTCACTCACGGCATTAGGCTGCCTGTGCAGAAAGCGAAACATTATCAATTCTTCTGGGATGGCAGCAAAAAACAATGGGACGCCATCCAACAACTTCGAATCCCGCTCGCAAACCACGTCCCAGCTATGTCAGGATAAACTAGGTTACTTCAGCCTTTTAGGTATGCTGACTTAACGGCGGACTGAGTACGTCTTGTGCTGCGGCCCGACGCCCGTAATCTTCACCGATTGCCAGCCTGTAGGCAGGGTTGTTTTGCGTTGTAGAATACCCATAGGCGTAATGTCAAGCCCGCCAAAGCCCATGAGCACGGCTTGCAGTACCCCGCCTGCCCCGGTGGCAAAGTAGGGGTTGGTACCACCCTTGGTTTCGGCAATGACGCGGAACGGCGCCAGCAGATTGGGTTGGTAAGCATCTTGGAAGAAGTGATGCGCCTTGTCGGCGTCGCCCAGGCGGGCATAGAGCAGGGCGAAAATAGCTTGGGTCATGGCGGGCGTGCCTTCATTGGGCACGCGAGTTTCATAATAAGCGAGGTCTTTGCGAATTTGGGCAGGAGCCGTAACAACGCCTAATGGGTAGGCCAGCAGGTTCACATCGCCTTGCTTGATGCCTTCGCCGTGGTAGGTGGCGTGCTCCTGCGTCACGCCATTGGGCAGGTGCAGGATGGGAATGTTTTGGGCGACGTGCAGCCAGTCGGGGTTGGCGGGCAACCCCAGCAGCTTGGCGGTCGCGGCGGCATTGTGTAGGTTGACCTGGGCGGCAGCGTTGGTGAAGGCATCGTTGTCCACGTTTTCGGCCCACTCATCCGCCGCTACTACGTTCTTAATATCGTAGTGGCCGGGGCCATTGCGCTCCGCCCGGCTGGCCCAAAAGTCGGCCGTGGCGGACAGGATGGGCCAGCCTTTCTCACGCAGCCACGCCTTGTCTTGGGTCACGCAGTAGTACTGCCACGCAGCCAGCGCTACATCGGCCGAAATGTGGTGTTCGAAAGGGCCGCTCAACGCCCAGACCGGGGTTTCCTCTACGCCCGCATCAGCGCTTTCCCACGGAAACATTGCGCCCTGGTAGCCGTGCGTCAGCGCATTGTGGCGGGCCGATTCCAGACGGTGAAAACGGTATTCGACCAACGACTTGGCCATCTCGGGGTGCAGCACGGCCAGCACCGGAAACATCCACACGTCGGTGTCCCAGAAAATATGTCCGTTGTACCCCAGCCCCGAAAGGCCCATCGGCGAGGGCGAGTAGTCGGTGCCGGCCCGCGTGAAACTGTAGAGGTGGTAGAGCATGCTGTGCACATCTTGCTGCGCCTGGGCGTCGCCGATTATCTCAATATCGCTCTGCCACAACTCCTGCCAGGCTTTGGTGTGGAAAGCGAGCAGGCGGGCTTTGCCTTCGAGGCGGGCAAAAATGGTCAGGCGCTCGGCCTGGTTGAGCGGGTCGGGGTCGTGGGCCGAGGTGAGGGTGGTGCCTGCCACCGCGTAGGTGTACGACTGACCGGCTTGCAGTAGCTTGCCGAACTTCATGAGGTGCAGGTTGCTGTCCCACAGCTCATGGATGATGCGCGGCTCCTGCCCGTGCGGCTCCTCAAACAAGAAGCTGGTGCTGGCACATATTTGCAGCTTGCCCGTGGGGCTCCGGGCCGAGGAGGTGAGCAGGCTTAGCGTGGCGTGCGGCCGGTCGATTTCGTTGTAATAGTTCTGTGTTTCACGCAGCGCATCAGGGGCTTCCAGCACGCTGGCCGCCGTGAGGCTCAGGTGTTTCTTAGCCTTTATCGTCACGTCGAGCAGCGCCGTGAAGGGCAAGTGACGCAGGGCGTAGTAGGTATAGCTGATGGTGGCTTTATCGGCGTAGTCGAAAGTTGTAGTGAAGGCGGCCCGCTGCATGTCGAGTTCTTGACGGAAATTGCTAACGTCCTGTGCATTAATGCGGTGGCCACCTATTTCCAGGTACGTGTTTAGCAGGTTGAAGCCATTCAGGAAGTTGCTCACCCGGCCCCGGCCATACTGGTCGTACGTGCTGGCCAGCACCACATTCTTCACCTGAAATGGCACCGGCGACGACACAATGCCGAGCATCCCGTTGGCTACCGTCACCCCGTAGTAATTAGCGGGGTCAATTTTATCGGCCGCGATGCGCCACGAATCGGGAGTTTGGGCGGCCAGCGGCAGGCGCGCGACCAGTAGAAGTAACCAAGTGAAGAAATGCGTTTTCAAAATAATAAAATTTAATGCACAATGCGTGAGCAGTTTACTGCACGCGCCGCAGCCGTAGGCAATCGAGCATAGCTTGGTTGACTAAGCCATTCATGTTGTGGTTGGCGGGCTCGTAAGCCAGCGTGAGTGCGTTAGAGCCTTTATCGAGGCGCACGAGAATGGGGTTTGAATAGCCCCAATTCGACCATTCGTCCACGCCGCGCTGGGGCAGTACCACGGTGCCTAATAGTTCGGAGCCATGGCGTAGTGTCCGGATGGCGCACTTGTTCTGCGTGTTGATGGGGCCATTGCCGTTGGCATAGCGGAAATCGAGCGCGTAGAGGCCGGGCTCGGGCACGGCGACAGCAATGGTTAGCCGGGTGTTGCGGCTGGTGCTGACTTCTACGAAACCAGAGCCGGTGAATCCCTGGTAAGCCAGGGAAGATTTAGGGGCAAGGGTTTCCAGCTGCATTTGCTCCGCTGTCCCCACTGCTAGCGGCTCGCTGGCAAAGGACTCCAGGCCCCCGGCACCAACGGCCACCACTTGGTAAGTGCCTTCTACCGCTGGGGCCGCCGTATCGGTGGAAGCCTTGGTGCTGATTAGCTTGCCATTGCGCAGCACTTTGTAGGCGGTGGCCCCGGCAATGGGCGTCCAGTGCAGACGTTCCTGTTGGTAAGTCAGGGCCGGTGTTTCAGGCGAAAATGCGTTGTCCACCCGATTGACCAGCTGGGCCGCCGGTGCTTGATTCTTTAAGGCAATGCTTACGGTATGACGTCCGGTCAGACCAGCTGGAATGGCCGCATCAGGCAGCGGTTTATCGTCGAGGGTGATGCTTTGGATGACGTTGCCAAAGCCTTCCATCGTCACATCGAGTACCGCCCGGCGGTAACGGAAGCCCATGAGCTTGCGACGCCCTTGGAAAGCCTGCGGCACAAAGGGCCGAAACACGAGCAGGTCGCCCTGGTACTGCATTCCAAACAGCACCTTGTAAACCAAGCTCAGGCTGCCCGACAAGCTCCAGAGCATGTTCGAGGAGTTGATTTGGGTGCCGGCGAAGTCGCCATTGCGGGCCACGAAATTCTCCTTATTGGTCAGAAACAGCGCCGCCGGCCGGTAAATGGCGGCTAGGCCCTCGGTGAGGGCGGGCTCGTTGCCGACCTTGGCGGCGGCCAGGGCCCAGAAACTCTGCACAAAGGGCCACACGGCGTCGTTGTGGTAGGGCGGCAGGCCCGGAATCTGCGGGTAAATGCAGGAGATGCCGTAGGGCGTGGTGGGCGTTTTGCTCACCACCTGCTGGGCACGCTCGCCTTCGGCAATGCCGAAGAGCACGCACAAGGCCTCGCCCAGTGCTTCGGCCCGGGGCGAGAGCACCAGGTGGGTGCGGCCGTACAGGTACTGGCCGTAGTAGCCCTTGTCGGCCTGCCACAGGTGCTGGTTGATGCCAAATTTAATGACCTCGGCTTGGCGCTTGTGCTGGGCGGCCACGCCGGGCTGGCCAAGCTTGATGGCCATCTGGGCCAGCACGATGTTGGCCTGGTAATGCACGGCGTTGGTGCCCAGGTTTTCGGACTGGTAGATGTCCACCGGCTGCATCCAGCGCGGGTAGGTCTG
>NZ_JAGETZ010000016.1 GCF_017571495.1 Hymenobacter negativus
AACCAGTAGCGCTACTGGCCCGGTCCGGCTTTCGGTTTTTAATAGGCTGTCGAACCGGTGTATGAGCTTTCCTGCAGTGCGCGCGGTGTGCGCGGAGCATTTTTGCGGCGCATTACGATAAGAAGCCGTGACTTTTCAGCGCTTATATAATCGAACAGCCGTAAGGCGGCGACAGAATTAATAGCTGGATGATAAAGCGGTGGGCAGGGTAGCAAAGCGGAGGTGCTTTTTGTAGGTGAAGCGTGCCGCTTAAGTGTTATACATCCCAGACTGCGCTGAAGACACAAGGCCCCGCCCAGATATCCGGACGGGGCCTTATGCAATGTGGGCTACTATTCGGACGATTGTCCGAACAGGCTTTAGTTTTTCTCGATGCGACGGAGGGCAGTTACGTTACCCTGACGCACTTCCAGCAGGTAAACACCGGCCGCTAAGCTAGCGGGCAGACGCAGTTGCTGGTCAGCCGCCAGGGTAGCCGGGGCCAGTACCATGCGGCCGGCGAGGTCGCGCAGTGCTACGGTAGCCGCACCCGGCTGGGGCAGCGCTACTGTCACCCGGTCGGTGGCGGGGTTTGGGAATACGGTCAGGCCGGGCATTGCCTGGCTGGCCACTACTGCCGACACCAGGCTAAATGGCGTGGCGCTGGTAGCGGTGCCACCGGGCGTCACCACCGTCAGAAAACCGTTGACACTGCCCGTACCAGTAGGCAGTACAAGGGTAATGCTGGTAACCGAAACTACTGTGTAGTTGGGCACTGCGAAGCTGCCGATGTTTACCGCTGTGGCTCCGGTGAAATTGGTGCCCGTAATAGTGACGGTGGTACCAGGGCCGCCGGTGGCAGGCGTGAAGCTGGCAATTGTAGGAGCCGGAACGGTCACGGTGAAGGTAGAGGCCACCGAAGTGCCGCCACCTGGGGCTGCATTTGTTACAGTCACAGGATAAGCTCCGGCGGTAACAACCGCAGTGGCAGGAACCGTTGCTGTAAGCTGCGTAGCCGACACGAAGGTGGTCGTCAGGTTCGTCCCATTGAAGGATATTACCGAACCGCTGTAGAAGCCTGTGCCATTAAGCGTGAGCGTAAATGCAGCACTACCGGCAACGGCCGTGGCCGGAGCTAAGCTGCTGATAACAGGCAACGGATTTGGCGCAATTACTGTGAACGTGCCGGTGCTCACGGCCGTGCCGCCTTGTGTGGTAATGGCAATGGTGCCCGAAGTAGCCCCTGCTGGCACCACAAAAGTGATGGTTGCTGCATCGACCACGGTGAAACCGGTAACGGCTACTCCATTTAGGGTGACGGCGCTTGCGTTGGCGAAGTTGGTACCCGTCACGGTGACTGTGGTGCCTACCGGCCCACTGGCGGGCGTGAAGCTGGCAATGGCTGGTGCAGGTGCTACCGGTGCGAAAGCGATGCCTCGAAAAGCCGTATTCGTGCCCGCCGTAGCAATGGCAGTTGGTAAGGCCGTGAGGCTGGGAGCAGTGTTGTAGCCCGAGTTGTCAGTCATGAAAAACAGGCTGCCCACGCTGGTCGCGGCCAGCGAAACGCTGGTACCGGTGGTGCTGCCGTTCAGGCCGCGAATGGTAGAAGTGGGCGTACCGGCAATTAGGCCGTTCAGCACCCAGGTACCTGATGCCAAGCTCCATTTCTGGATGCCGCCGGCCGTGGACCGGTCGTCGCTCACGTATACCACGTCCACGCCGGGTACGGTGGGGCTCAGGTCGGCAAAGTAGAAGCTGTAAGGGCTGGCTCCGGGCGTAGTGGCTGGAAAACCAGGCAGAGCGGTTACTGTTTGATTGCCGGTGGTGGGCAGTCCAGTACCTACCTGGCTCAACCCACGGTAGGGGCTGACGGCCGTTGAGATGTACAGGTTGCCATCTGCGATATTGATGCCGCGGATGTCGGTTGGAGCAGTATCAAGTGGGGTGCTCGTGACGCTGCCAAAGGCTTGGTACTGCACGCCCGAATTGCCTCCAACAGTGTAAAAGCTCGTGCCATCGACCGTGGCCGCAGCGCGGATGCTGACGCCGCTGAATGTATCGCCGACGCTCGTGCTGGTGTTAAAAGTGCCATCGGCGGCCACGCGGCCAATCACACGGGCCACATCAGTTGCCAGCGAAGTGATTACGCCGGTAGTACCTGGGGCCGCGCTGTAGCCCGTCAGGACCAGGTAGCGGCCGTCGACCGAGCGGGTCAGGCCAAGCTCAGAAGTCGCGTTGCCACTGGCCGTGAGAATGCGGTTCACGCTGCCTACTGAGGTCGGCATGTCAATAGTCTGAACCAAGGTGCCACTAGGGGTGTACTCGTCCAAAAAAACTGCCGTAGCTGCCCCCGATAGGGGCGCGGTGCCGTCGCCTACGCGGGCCACCACAATGTTGCCGGGAGTAAACGGTGATGCTTGGCATAGAGCCGGCCATAACAGTAGCGCGGAGGCTTGGCAGACTAACCGCCGAAATGAATAAAAAGGTCTCATAATAAGAAAGGAAGAAAATGTAAAAATACAATTACGAAGAACAGGTTATACTCTTCTGGCCCCAAAGATACCGCCATGGTGGCTTATATAACATCATTTTTGATTTAACATTGGAAAATGCTTGCTAGGAAAAATCCATATCTATTTTATAGCTGGCCTAAGTTTTGGATTGGTGATATCAGCCACGAAATGATAGTATGCTGGTCGGTTTTTAGCAAGGGCCAAGTTCAGAGACACTAAGCGGCACTACAGTGGTGAATAAGAGTGCTACTCTGCGGCAGTACCAGTTAGCTGCTTAAGTCATCCACCACAATACTGTATTCAGCTGAATCTCGCGGCTAAAGTGTTAGACTAGAAAGCAATTCAAAACAGTGTCGTAGGGCGGCAACGAAAAAGCCCCGGCTGCACAAGCGTGCAATCGGGGCTTTCTGTGAGTGGAATCCCGTGCTTATTCCACGGTTACTTTGGTGGTCAGCTTCGTGCCATCGGCCGTTTGCCAAGTCACGAAGTACAGACCGGTAGCCAGGGGACGAGCGGGCTGGATAGTGGTTTCCACCGCACCCGCTGCTGCTACGTGGGTCAGCACGAGGCGACCAACGTTATCGAACATCGTGACAGTGCCGCCGGTGGTGCCCAGGTTAGTGGTGAGCAACTGGAAGCCCTGGCCCGAAGCCGGGTTCGGATAAGCCGCCAGGCTGGGAGCCTGATGCTCGCCCTCGAAGCGCACCGCTACGATAGGCGAGTAAGCGTCTTTGCCATCGCGGTCCACTTGGCGCAGGCGGTAATAGCTCAAGCCACCCATGGGCTTGGTGTCGAGGGTAGCGTAATTGTGGCGGGTGTTGCTGTTGCCTTGCGCTTCCACGCGTTCGATGGTGCTGAAGGTCCGGCCGTCAACCGAGCGCTGCACCTGGAAGTAGGCGCTGTTTTTTTCCGAAGCCGTGGCCCAGGCAACGGCAACGGCCAAGCCCTGACGGACAGCCGTGAATTGCAGCAGCTCAACGGGCAGCGGAGCCGTGCCAGTCAGCGGGTTGTCAACTTTGTTGGTAGAGGCTAGGGCGAAGAACGATGTGCTGTTGATGACAGTGGGGGCCGAAATGGTGTAGCCGCGCGGGGCATCGGGCGAGAATACACCGCCGCCACCTGCTGTGCTCCAGGGGCCGCTAGGACCCGACGATTGCGCGACACGCAGGTTACCAGGCACGTTCACTTGCTCGTCCACCACGTCGGTGTTGAAGCTGAGCTGCACGGTGGGCTGGTTGATGGTGCCGGATAGGAGTTGGATGCGGTAGTAGCGGTTGGCCGAGAGGTTCGACAAGGTGGCATCGACGCTACCTGCCGGGGCACCGTTGAAGATTTCAACCAGAACCACCGGGTTAGCCGACACGCCCTGCGGCTTAATCGTAACCGGGCGGTAGCGGCTACCCGCGCCTACCGGGAACACGCGGATGCTGGCAGCCTCGTTGGGCAGCGTCATGGCCAAGCGGCCAGCTACGTACGACGAAAGGTTTGTGCCAGTGATGGGCTGCGTGGTGGTATTGGTGAGGCTCAACTTGTTGGCAGCGCCCGTCACAATAATGCCGCTTTGCATGGTCATCATATTGGCTACGGTCACATCGGTGCTAGTCCCAAACAGCAGGGCACTGTTGCCCAGTTTCTGTAAGTTATAGAACGTGGTTGCACCAGTCAGGGTCCGGTTGGCATCGGTGATGAGCTGTACCAGGCTGGTACCGGGGTCAAAGTAACCGGTGTTGGTGAAGTTGCCGCGCAACACAATGTTGCTAACATCAGCTATGAAGCTACCAGTGCTTTGGTTGTTGAAGTCACCGGCAATCCGCGTGATGTTGGCGGCGCCGTTGTAAGTACCGGCGTTCGAGAAGCTGCTGTTGGCTGTTACATCGCCGCTGGAGGCCGTGAACGTACCGGTAGCCGTATTGCTGAAATTTCCGGTAGCAGTCAGCGCGCCCATGCCTGCTACATAGTTGCCGCTGTTGGTAAAGGTGGTACCTACCGTGAGGGTACCCGTGCCCACATTGGCGTTGTAGTTGCCGCTGTTGCTGAAGGCTGTGCCTGCGCTCACATTGCCATTGCCGTTGTTGAGCGTTCCGCCGTTGGTGAGGGCCGTACCGATATTCACATCACCTGCACCCAGTACCAGAGTGCCATTGTTGGTGAGGAAAGCGCCTGTGGTCAGGACACCATCGTTGAGGTTGAGGCGGCCGCTGATGGTCGCACCGCTTGTAGCCGAGGTCAGGGTAATGTTCTGGCTAGTGGGGTTGTCGACAATGCTGCCGGTGCCAACGGCCAGTGAGCCGTTAATGGTCAGGTCGAGGTTGCTCAGCTGCTTGGTCGTGTTGCCCGAGAAGGTCAGGTTGTTGTAGGTGTCGCGGGCCGGCAGCTGTACTGCGCCGGTGTATTCCACCGTGCCACCACCAGCGGCCACGAAGGCCGAGTAGTTACCGGCGGGGAACAAAGCCGAGCCAATGCGCAGCGTGCCCGAGCCGGTGATAGTGCTGAAGTTGTTGGCCACGTTGGTGCCCAGGTTCAGCGTGCCCTGCAACACTAGGTTGGCCGAGCCCCGGCCTGCGCCGTTCGAGTTGATGAGGTGGTTGGCCCGAATAACAACGGGGTTTGCCAGGGTCGGGAAGGAAGTAGGCAATGCCAGGGGACCATCCGAACCATCGGCGTTTAAAGTCCAGGCAGTCGGGTTGTCCCAGTTGGCACCAACGGCTAGGCCGGCCGTGGCGTTGCGGCTATAGAACGTAGGCACCGCGCCGAATTCCGAGGTCTCGCCGCCGGTGTAGTCACCGTCGAAGTAAGTAACGGCTGCGTTGGTCAGCGTGTTGGAGCTTGGGAGTACCGCGCTGGTGGTAATGCCACCCTGCGGGGTCCAGGCCCCGTTCAGGAAGCGGCCCAGTTTATAAGAAGCTTCCGTGCCATTCACGTCGTTGCCGACACCGTTGTCGATGTAAGTGAACACCTGCGTCACCACGGGCGCATTGAAGCCCGTGCTGCGTACTTTCCAATAGTAGCCCAATTCCTTGGCAGCCACGTCCGTAGTAGAAGGATGAGCCAAGTCGACGGGTTGCACTGTGAGGGTACCCAGGGCCGTGTTGCTCGTCACGTTCATTTGCACGGGGGTGTACTTGCTGGCTGCGCCAATGGGGAACGTGAAGTTCGAAGCCCCAATGGGGTAGCTTTTGCGCACGCCTTGGTCGGCCACGATACCGTTGGTCCGGATGAAGTTCGTGCTGCCGAAAGTGCCAGCTACTGCGCCAGCAGCCGTATTGCTCAGCCACAGCAGGTTCGAGCCAATGCTTAGTACGCCGCTGGTCAGGGTCAAAACGTTGGTGATTTCCTGGTTGGCCGTGGCGGTGGCACCAGCGGTGTTGTTCAGAATTACGTTGCCGAAGCGGCCTGTGCCATTACCGCCAATGTTCTGGTTGGTGGTGCCGGCCAGGGTTAAACTACCGCTGCCGCTGCTGGTGTGCAGGGCTGAGTTGTTCACATCGCCCAGGGCCGTCAGGGTCTGGCCGTTGTCGGCTAGGGTGCCTTTGGCAATGGTCAGCGAGCCGATAACGCGGGCGTTGCGGCCCAACTGGAACGTGCCACCCGTTTGGGCGTTGTTCACCACTAGACTGCCAAATACAGTTAGGTTAGCCGAGGTGCTTGTGAGTTGCTGCAGCACTGGGCCATTGCCGGTAAAGGTTGTGGTTTGGGTAGCTGTGCCAGGCTGGAAGCCACCGTTGGTCAGGCCCGTATTGGTCGAGGGGTTGTTGTTAACCAAGTTCTGGTCAATGTTCAACCCCAGGCCATTTGCATTGAAATAGGCAAAGTCGTTGGCAATGGTGAGCGAGCCTTTCAGGTTCAGCGGGCTCAGGCCCGTGAGCAGGCCGGTATTGGTGCTGGTGGCATTGAGACCGGACTCTACTTTCAGGTCATACAGCGGGACCAGCGACTCAACGCTGACCGTTACGTTGCCGCTGGTAGTAGTGCCCAGCACCACGGTGCCGGCTGTTACCACCGTGGAATCGGGGCGCAGGTACAGGTCGGCTATGATGGTCGGGCGGGTGTTGGTACCGCGCAGGGCTAGCGTGCCGCCTGTCATCCGGAAGATGCTGCCGGGGCCCTGCACTTCCAGCAAGCCACGCTCGTTGTTCTGGTACACTTCAGCCCGGGCACCGCCGATTTCGACAGTACCGCCGCTCTGGTCGTAGCGCAGCGAGCCGTTAGTATTGGCCGTGGTGCGGCGAATCTGGCCGTTCACATACAAAGTGCCGCCATTGCCTACCCGAATGGTGGGCGTGCCGGCACTAGCGTATTCGAGGTCGTTGCCCAGGCCCGTGGTGGTGCCTACGCTTAGCTTGCCTTGCAGCACTTTCAACTGGCCGGCCAGTTTCAGGTCGGCCGCAGCGCTGGTACCGGTAGCGGGTGCCGTTACGGTGGTAGCCACCGTCACATCAGCGCCGGGAGCGTCCACGGTCAGGCCAGCGTTGTCTGGAATAAGGTACGGGCTATCGGCGTTATGAATGGTGAGGGTACCTGTGCCTTTGGCGTAGCGTAGCGTGCCATTGGTCAGGGTGAGCCAGTTGCTGATGGGTGTGGTCAATGTACCAGCAACGTCTAGGTTTAGGATTGCAGCTTGACCCGTGCCCTTATTCATCGTAAGAGTATACAGGTCGGTGAGGGTACCCGTGGTGCCGGTGAGGCTAGCGTCGTTTTTACCCACAAAGGTCAGCGTGGTACGGCGGCTGCCTGTAATGTTAAAGTCCAGCGTGCCGTTGTTCGTCAGCGAACCGCCTACGGTCAGCGTGTTGGTCACAGCCGTACCGGTGGTGTTTTCGTCAAAGGTGGCCCCAGCGTCTACGCGTACGTCGGTATCGGCAGTCAGGGTGCGTGCCACGACGTTGGCGAAGCGGAACGCGCCGGCCTGTACTGCAATCAGCGAATCGACGCGCAGGTTGCCGTTGGTAGTGCTGCTCAGAAATACAACGCCTGTGCCACCAGAAGAACCTGTTTTCAATTGAGAAAACACACGTAGGTTAAGGTTGGGCAGCGTGATGGTCCGACCCGAAGCCGCATTCAACCACAGGTAGCGGTAGGAATTCAGCGTCAGTGTGCCAGCTTGAGAAGAAATCGGCAGCGTGAAGTTGACCGTGCCGGTGGTATAGTATTCCACCGTGCCGCCGTTTTCTTGTAGGAAGGAGCCGAAGTCACCACCAGGGAAAATTGCGGTGGTAGCGGAAGAACTTACGCGCAGGCGGCCCGAGCCACCCACTTTAGCATCCGGCAGGGCACCGAAATTGTGGCCTGTAGTCGTACCCACATCCATTACCGAGCCCCGGTCAATTACCAACGAGCCCGAGTTGGCGGCGTTAGCAGCTACCGTCACGGTATGGAAAATGCTGGCACTAGCTGAGCCGATGAACACGGGGTTACCAGGACCAGGGAAATTGACGCCAGCAGCAGTGCCAGTAGGCACGGCCGCCCCGGTGTTGCTTGTGGTGCTCCAAGTAGTATTGGTTGCCCAGTTGCCATTTGTGCGGCTGTAAAAGGCCGTTACGGCACCGAAGGCAGCGGGCAGGCCGGCAGTGAACTCACCTTCAAACTGGCCGAGGTTGGTGAATCGGATAGAAGAAGTAGGGTTGCCTTCTACAACAAGGTTAACATCATTGTAGGACGTCCAAGACACTGGCTGGTAGCGGCCGGGAATGTAGTTGGTGAGTGTACCGCTGGCGTCGGCATTGGTCATGGTGAAGCGCATGTTGATAGCCGAGCTCGGAATAGTTCCAAAGCCCGTGCTGCGCACCTTCCAGTAGTAATTCAACGAGCCAGTCGTACCATTAGTCACGAAAGGGTTACGAGTACTTACCGGGCTCACGCTGACTTGGCCGTATTTGGCCAGTGAGGTGGCCAAGGCAAGCTGTATAGTAGCTGGCGCGTACTTGGTGCCTGTTCCTACTGGGAAAATAAAGTTATCGGCCCCACCATAGGTCTTCTGCAGGCCTAAGTCGCTTTGGTTACCGGCGGTTTGGATGAAGCACTGGGTACCAAATGGGCCAGTGATTGCATCAGATGGGCTCACATTGGTTAGTGACAGTCGGTTGGCGCCAATGGCCAGGATGTGGGTACTCTGCAGCGTCAGAGAGTTTGCCACGCTCATATTAGCCGTCATCGTTACGGCCACAGCGCCCACGGCCATGGAGCTGTTGACGTTCAAATTGCCGAACACACCAAGGTCGTTGCCGCTGATGGTTTGAAGCACACTGCCCGCCATGGTAATGCTGCCCGTACCACCCCCGCTGGTGTGTGAGGCCGAGTTCACCATATTGCCCAGTACGTTGATGGTTTTGCCACCGTCGTTGAGCACCCCGTTGAGGAGGCTAAGCGTGCCAGCTGCTGCTACAGTGTAAGTGTTAGCCGTGCCGCCCAGTGTGAGTGTACCCGCCGACTTGTCGACTACCCAGGCATAAAAAGTATTGGGCGTGGCTGCTACCCCAATGCTGCCGTTGTTGGTCAGCACTTGGTCCTGCCCGCCGCTGAACGTAGTAGTGTTGGTGCTAGGCAGATATTTGCCATTCGTACCAATCGTGAACGAGCCTTGGATGTTGACGTTCTGTGCAGCCGCATCGAACGTAGTCGAACTCGTGCCATCAATAACGAAGTTGTTGAGTACCGTCAGCGGCTGCAGGGTTGCGGTTGACCCAGCAGGCGATGTGATGTCCGATAGAATGGCTTTGCTGGAACCAGCAGCGAAGTTCTTCCGAATTGACAGGTTCCACAGCGGGGCCGTCGTCAGGATTTTGCCATTAATGTTAGTGCCCGGCAATACCACCTCGATGGTGCCGCCTGTCACAATGGCGTTGTTGGGGTCTACCCCAATGTGGAATAGGCCATCGGTCCCCTCGGGGTTTTGCACGCGGATGGTGCCACCCGTCATCCGAAACGACTGCGTCGTGTAGGGAATCGAAAAGCGCGAAAACTCTTCTCCAACATTCGACATATCAGTACCCCGGCAGTCAAACAAGCCGCCTGTAATGATGAACGAGCCCCGGTGGTTGAGGGCCGTGCTGGAAGGACGGAATTTCTGCACGTTCACCGTGCCGCCTTCAATGAGCACTTGGCCATCTTCCCGCAATACGGTGGAATAAGACGTGAGGCTTTCAAACAGGCCGCTGCTAACGCGCAGTCGGCCGTAAATAATGGTAGCTAGGGCGGTATTGTTCAGGATAGTTGCGCCAGCCACCCAGAGGGTAGGGCTGGTGCTGGAAGAGCCCAACTCGTAATAGCCGGTGCCAGCTACACCGTTGTTGGCCACCGTACCAATGTGGATTTTCGGCAGGTAAACGTTATTGCCAAACTTCGCAATCCCGTTTATTAATACGAGCACCCGCCCATCGCCAACGTAATTCAAGTGCAGGTTGCCCGTGCCATTGTTAGGGTTTACAGTTGAGGTTACATTTAGTAGCACTTGGCTGTCAATGCCTTTGTCGACTTGCAGACGCCCCAAATCTGTAGGGCCGTTGCAGGCAAAGTTGGCATCGGTTGTGCCCGTGAAATTGAGCAGAGCCACTTGGTTGTCATTAGTGGTCCCGTTGTGCAGATTCACGATGCCGTTGTTAACGAAGCTCCCGCCTACGTTCAACACGTGAGCACCGGTAACGGCTGTCACTCCCATCGACGTGCCTGCACCTACAGTCACGTTACCTTCTACGGTCAGCGTGCGGTTGTTGCTGGCCGTCCTACCCAAGTTGAAGTTCACCAGCGGCGTGGTCACCGTGGTATTAGTTCGCACCAGCGTCAGGCTGCCTTTCAGCGTCAGTAGGCTATTGTCCAGCTGGGCGGTATACGCCGTAGCAGTCGTGTTGAGGAGGCGCAGGTTGTTATACTGGCCCGATACTGGCTGCGGCAGCACAGTAGAGGCCGTTGGCCAGTTATAAAACTCGACGGTGCCAGTGTTGGCATCATCAAAGTCATTGGCATTAGCGGCCACCACTGGGAAATACGGTGCCGCAACGCGCAGGGTGCCTTGCCCAGCTAAGCGGGCCAGGGTGTTGGTGAAAGCGGGTGCTGCTGCAGTATAAGTGGCGTTGTTCAGGTCCAGCACACCACCTTTCTGAATGGTCACGCTGAGGCCGGAGGTCGTAACTGCCGTGTTTACATAGACAGTGAAGCTGTTCGTCACGACCACATTATTGAAAGTCGCATCCGGAACCCTAGCCCCAACACTAGTAGAGCCCGTTGGGTCAGTTGTCCAGGTAGATACGTCGTTCCAATTGCCGGTGGTGCCACCGCCATTGAACGTATACAAGGTTTGTCCTATTGCCAGATTACTCCAGAAAATAGTTAATAGTCCAAGTAGGAATGCTTTCATGAAACTAAAGTTTTGGTAGTAAATATTGAAAAAACGTTATTGTTAAGCCTGTCAGATGGTGTCTTAGATTAAGATTATACGAAGTTCAGGCATTTTATCGAGTATAAAAAATAAGTCGTACCAAGGAAAAGTTAAATTTGATATTATCTACAATTTAGTAAGTACTAACTTGTAATAATGCAACATTATCGAATGTGTTGCGCGTGTTAAAAATTTGAATTAATCATATAATTAATTGGGGTAAATCTCATAATGGCATTGATTCCGTCATGCCGTGTGATGCTGGGAGTGGAAGCTGTTTCGCAAAGCGCAGTTGCTCGCTTGTCCGCACGAAACTCTTCTGATGAGTGCCTCCAAATGGGTTACCTGTTATGTCCGTTGCTACCCCTAGTGGTTGCCATCGCTTGCTCCTGTTTGCATGCCACGACGGTGCTACTATCCTCTGATTGGAATAGCAATAAGTATCATTTATAAATCCGATAAAGCTCCTTTTTCGTTTGTTGTCAAGCTCAAAAAAAGATGTAGTATAATATGGCTTTTCTTATTTTGATTTATGTAAAACAAATAGGCTTGTTCATTAATGACAATTGCTTGATAAAATGATAAACTAGGAAGTCGTTAATGTCAATTTAGTCTGTGAATTTTAATATTTATTCTGTACAGAGCTTTAAGACAAGGTTTTCCAACTAATCAAGAAGCGCATACTGAATGAATATTATCAGCCCACCGCCTCATCCATTCGCCGGGCAAAACGATTGATTCGACGAAAAATCGGTATAGCAGCTTCTCTGCAGAAATAAATTTGTAGAGCCTAAAAATGTGACTTTATCCAGTGCTTAAATGATGCAATTGTTTTTAATACAAAAAGAAAATGTATTCATACACAATACTGAGCGCTAGTTGCATATAAGTTAATACGCAAACATGGTTTAAAGCAATAATTCCTATTTGTACCCTAGTTAAAGACTGCAAACTGTGTACAGCAGGGATATTAACAAGCATGCAAATGACTTGCATTCAGAATTTTAACTTTAAAAATCAATTTTATTTTCACTCTTAAACCTTTCAAATTGAATTGATATGAATTCAATCTTACAATTCCTCAAGCCTGCGCTTAGGCGAGCCTCGTACGCGTCGGGGTGGGGTGCAGCGCTACTGGGGTTCTTACTAACTTGCGGCCCAGCCAGCTGGGCCCAACAAGGCAAGAACGGTCCTGGTACTATCACGGCAGCCAGCACTGTTGTCAACACTTACACCAGTCTGAGTGCTGATGCTACTACAGGGGCTAGCACTATTACAGTCGCAAACAGCGCACTGACTGGCGGCGCCTTTGGCGCCACACCGCTGGCGCCGGGCGACTTCGTGATGCTGATTCAGATGCAGGGCGCTACCATTGATACGGGGACCGGCGCCAGCACTTACGGTGCCATTACCGCCTATAACAACGCTGGGCGCTATGAATTGCTGGAAGTAAAAGCTGTACCCAGCGCCACTTCCATCACGTTTCAATGTGCTCTGACCAATAGCTACACAGCAGCTGGTCAGGTACAGATAGTACGCATTCCACGTTACACAGCGCTCACATTAAACG
Organism: Hymenobacter negativus; assembly: GCF_017571495.1. Classification (GTDB taxonomy): domain Bacteria; phylum Bacteroidota; class Bacteroidia; order Cytophagales; family Hymenobacteraceae; genus Hymenobacter; species Hymenobacter negativus. The sequence goes on from NZ_JAGETZ010000016.1 coordinate 12,434, forward strand.
CTAATACCAGCATTGTGGCGCCAGCTTGGAATGGTAGCACAGGCGGTATTGTGGCGCTCGATGTACAAGGTGATGTCATCTTTAATAACAGTGCGAAGATTGATGTAAGCGGTCTGGGCTTCCGGGGCGGTGCCGTTACCAATGCATCGACTTATCCCAGCGGGGGGACTGCTTATGCTACTACTTCCAATACGCTGGGTGCGGAGAAAGGCGAAGGCATTGCCGGTAGCCAAACGACGTACGATGGCCTGACTGGTCGTTACGGCCGCGGCGCGGCAGCCAATGGCGGCGGCGGTGGCAACACTCACAACGCTGCTGGCGGTGGCGGCTCCAACGTGGGCACCGGCACTTGGACCGGCAATGGCAATCCGGCAGCGGGCTATACCACTTCCTGGAACCAGGAAGCCGCAAACTTTGCCACCACAACTTCGCCCGGTGGCGGTCGCGGCGGCTACTCTTACTCCATCAACAACGCTGATGCAACCACGCAGGGACCTGGCAATACGGCCTGGGGCGCCGACAACCGCCTGAATCTCGGCGGCCTCGGCGGCCGCCCTCTGAATGTGACGAATCGTCTGTTCTTCGGCGGTGGCGGTGGTGCCGGCGATGCCAACAATGGCGGTGGCACTGCTGGTGGTAACGGTGGGGGTTTGATATATATCCTGACAGGCGGCAAGATTGGTGGTGGCCCAAATGCTTCGCTGCTGGCCAGTGGTGCGGCTGCGGCAAATAACACCAATGGCACTGATGCCCCTGGCGGCGGCGGCGGCGGCGGTACCATCGTACTCAATGCAGCCGTCAACATAGAATCGGTGACGGTATCAGTAGCTGGTGGCCGAGGTGGCAATCACGGCGTAGGGACTTCTAATGCAGAAGCCGAAGGCCCGGGTGGTGGCGGCGGCGGCGGTTACTTAGCCTATACGGCGTTCAATGCGGGTGGCCCTCCCACAGTCAATACGACAGGTGGCGCGAACGGTACTACTACTTCAACGTCACTCACGGAGTTTCCACCCAACGGTGCTACTATTGGTGGGGCTGGTCTAACAGCAACATTTACTTATAATACCCAGTGCCGCATTGTGGCCGATGTGGTGACCACGTTGGCCACTGCGCAAACGACGGCGCTGATGGGTACCAATGTTACTTACACAGCCACTGTGCGCAATAGTAGTGCGACTGTGGCTGCCACCGACGTAGCGCCCACCGTACAACTCCCCGCAGGCCTGCTGAATGTGGTGGTAAAAGATAAAACTGGGGTGACGCTGACCAACAGCACCACCACCGGCTACAACCAACTCACGGGCCTCGTAACGTTCCCAACCGAGACCAGCCTTGCTGCCAGCACGACCCTGACGTACAGCATCACGTTCCCGGCACCTAACTACACGGCTACTATCACGGGCCAGGCGCAGAGTACCGCCAGCTCTAATGACTTCGTGCCAACAAACAACAACGGCTCGGCAGCGGCGGCCAATGTGCAAACGGTGGTGTCGTTGCCTAACAATAGTTGCACAGGTACGGCCTACAGCACCGCCGGCAGCGGCCTGTATGCCGAATACTACGCCGGCTACTTCAATGATGACCTGGGTTATTTTGCGGCTAATACACCGGGGGTAACACGCACGGATGCTTTCCTGAACTATTTCGCCGCTGACAGTTGGGGCAACATTGTACCGCCAGGTACCGGCACGGTTTCCAACCCAAATACTTATAGTTCACGCTATCGAGGCAGCATTAAGATAAACACGGCTGGTAGCTATACCTTCCGGCTCACGTCGGACGATGCATCCTATTTGTGGGTAGATGGTGCAGCATTGGCAGCTACGCCAGTATTGGCTTCTGCTGTTATCAATAATGGTAGTCAACACGCCTTGACTTCAGTGACAGGAACAGTTCGTTTATCGGCTGGTTCGCACAACCTGCTGGTTTTCTTTGGCGAAAACCAAGGGGATAACAGCCTTATTCTAGAGTACTCTGGCCCTGACACGGGCAACAACAATATCAATATTCCCAACGCGGTGCTCTGCCCTACGTTGGCGAACGTGCCCCCAGTGGCTGTAGCCGTGACGAATACGCCAGCCATTTCCAACACTGGCGGCGCTGCTACACTGGCTCCCCTGGCAGGTACCGACCAGGATGGCACGGTTACCAACTACTATATCACCACCATTCCGACGGCTGCACAAGGCGTGCTGAGCCTTGGTGGTACGCCCGTAACGGCTGGCCAGACCATTACGGCAGCGCAAGCGGCTACGCTGCAATTTACGCCGTCTACTACATTCACTGGCAACGCGACGTTCACCTTTCAGGCGCAGGACAACAGCGGCCAGCTGTCCAATGACATCGCGACCTATACTATTCCGGTGGTGTTCGGCATCAACGGGATAGTGTTTGAAGATATCAACTACGGCGGTGGTGCAGGCCGCACCATTGCAACGGCCAACGGCGTAACGGCTGGTTCGGCTGTTGGGGTTGGCACAGCTGGCAACGCGGCTACTGCTGCTACGGTAGAGCTGTATGACGGTGCGGGCAACTTCGTAGCCACCACCAAAACTTCGACCACGGCTGGCTCGCTGGGCCAGTACAACTTTACGGTAGCTACCGCGGGCAACTATACAGTACGTGTGGTAAACAGCACCGTGCGCTCGACCCGTCCGGGTTCCGTTGCGGGCCTGCTGCCTGTGCAAACCTATAATGGCAGCACCGACCGTGTGGGTGGCGAAGACCCGGCGCGGGGCGACGCTGCTGCCAACACCGGTACCCAGACTCTGGGAGCCCTGGCCGTAGCGACGGCTGGTGCTACCATCGGTACCATTGCCGAGAGCCAGCAGGCCATTACACTGAGCGGAACCAGCGGCTCGACGGGCCGTGACTTTGGCTACAACTTCGATGTGGTGACCAATACCAACGATGCCGGCCAGGGCTCGCTACGCCAGTTCCTGACCAATGCCAATACGCTGACCAACGCCGGACTGGCCCAGGTAGGCCAGACGGCCGGTAAGGAAGTGTCGATTTTTATGATTCCCGACGGGGCTGCTGACGCAGGCATTCGCGCAGGTGTGGCCTCGGGCCTTACCGCTGGTGTAGCCGTGATAACACCCCTCACGGTGCTGCCGACCATTTTGGACAGCGGCACGAGCATTGATGGCACGACCCAGACCACGAACATTGGCAACAACAATGCTGGCGTTCTGGGCGTGGGCGGCAATGTGGGCACGGGCGCCAACGGCGTGGACGAAACCAGCGGTGCTACCGACGACCTGGCCCTAAGCCAGACCAACCGTCCGGAAGTACAGATACAGGACGGTGCCGCCAATCTGGCCATCGGCCTGAATGTGCAGGCCAACGCTACTACCCTGCGCGGGCTGTCGGTGGTGGGCTTCGGCAACAATGCCAATGCTGATTCCGATGCTAACATCCTTGTTAGCAATGTAACGGGCTTCGTAATTGAAGCTAACTTCCTGGGCCTGTCGGCAACCAAGGCGAATTTTGCGACGGGTACTACTGCTACTGGTACGGGCGATAACATACGCCTTATCAATGGCGATGGCAACGGAACGCTCACCGGCGCTACCGCTAGCATTATCCAAAATAACCTCATTGGTTATGCCAATGGCAAAGGCATCGGCGTAGAAAACGGGTCGACCGGCGTAGTTATTCGCAACAACGAAATCCGCAACAACGGCATCGATAACAACAACCTCGATGGCATTGACATTGAAAACAGTTCCAATACCATCGTGACCGGCAACCTCGTTGTGGATAACGCTGGGGTGGGGGTGGATGGCTTTGGCTCGACTGGTAGCAACACCATCACCGGTAACACCATTACTGGCAACGGCCGGGCTAATGGCGAAACGGCAGGGGTACGGGTGTACGGTGCCGGCACTACGGTTAGCCAAAACATCATACGCGACAACTACGGCGCGGGTATTCAAGTGCAGAGTGGTGCTAGCAATAACACGTTCTCGCTCAACTCCATTTCCGGCAACGGTACGGTGACGACTACCACTGGTGGAGCCGCCAGCGGTCAAATCGGCATCGACTTGCTGTCGGCTACCGACAGCGACACGAAGGGTAATGCGCCTTATGTGACCAAGAACGACAATGGCGACGGCGACACGGGCGGCAATGGCCTGATTAACTTCCCCATCATCCAGACGGCCACGCTCAGTAGTACTACTCTGAAACTGACCGGCTTTGCCAAGCCCGGCGCCATCATTGAGTTTTACATAGCTTCCGCCGATGCTTCCGGCTTTGGCGAAGGCAGCTTGTACCTCAGCACGCAAACCGAAGGAGTAAGCGATGCTGATGCAAATACGGGTTCGTACTCGGGCCTCATCAATGGACTGGACCAGGGGGCTGAAACGGGTCAGAACCGCTACTCGTTCACCATTCCGTTGAGCAGCTTCTCGGCTCTGCAGCTGGCGGCTCTGCAGTCAGGTGCTGTCCTAACCAGCACTGCTACCCTCAGCGGACAGGGCACCTCAGAGTTTTCGGGCAATATCAGCCTGAGCGCCGACGTAACGACAACCATTACCGGCCCAAGCAACATCGCAGCAGGTCAGGTAACGGGTACGTTCACGGCCACCTTCTCGAACGTTGGCAGTGTATCGGCCAGCGCGGTAGCCCAAACGGTGACGCTGCCAGCAGGCGCAAGCCTCACCGGGGCTCAGCTCACTACCATCCAGACGGCTTATCCCGGTACTAACCTTAGCGGCAGCACGCTCACGTTCCCGGCCACCGCTCAACTGGCCGCCGGGGCCAGCAATGTATACCAGTTCGTATTCACGGCTCCTAATACGGCCGGCGCTAACAGCATCGGCAGCAGCGTGACCACCACCACTACCCAGAGCCCCAACACGGCTGCGGATGCTTCGACCTTCCCCATCAACGTAACGAGTGTAGCCGATGTAGTGGCTACCATAGTGGGCAGTGCAGGTACGTCGGTGAGCGCCGGTACTACTGGTACGTTCACGGCTACTTTCTCGAACAGCGGTCCCAGTGCCGCGGCGGGCACCGTGCCTACGGTACAGCTTTCGCCCAATGTGACCAACGTAACCATCGGCGGGGCCGGCCCGACTACAACTGTGGGGAGCGTGGCAACCTATGCGGGCGGTGTTACCTATAACACGAGCACGGGCGTACTAATGGCTCCTGCTGCTACCTTGAACAATGGTGCATCCGTGGTATACACCATTGGCTACACGCAGCCTATGCAGGGTAATGTGACGGCCACGGCGACCATTACCACGACCACCAGCCAGGGCGCGCTGTCGGCTAATGGCAACCCATCCACGGCTAACGATGTGCAGACGGCTACGAACACCGGTTCGGCTGGTTTCGACTTGGTAACTACGCTGGCCGGCCCGACTACAGCCGTAGCCGGCACCCAGGTTACCTACGCGGTGACGACTTCCAACGGTGGCCCAGGCGCGGCTCCCAACGCCGTGCAGACGGTGAGCATGGTAACCTCGGCCGCGTTGACCAACGTGTTCCTGACCAATGGTGGTACTTATTCGTACAGCGGTGGCACCAGCCTGTTCACCTTCCCCACCATCCCATCACTAGGCAATGGCCAGCAGGTAAACAACAGCATCAGCTTCACGAGCCCTGGCCCAACGGCTTCGTCGCTGTCGCTCACGGCGCTGATAACGCCTAACACCAGCGCCGCCGGTGATGCCAACACGCCAAACAACCAGTTCAGCATCTCGACCAACCTGACTGCTGCCCCAGCTGCAACTGGCAACACAGCCAACCTGAACGTATCCATCAGCTCGAACGCTCCCACGGGCGGCGTGGCTGCCGGTGCTTCGGTGGTCTTCACGGTGAAGCAGGGCAACAACGGCCCCAATTCGGCTACTAACGTGGTTACGCAAGTGTATCTGCCCACTGGTCTTAGCGGTGTGGTGGTGAAAGATAAGAGCGGGGCCACGGTTGCCGGAGCCTACAACTCGGCCACCGGCGTGGTTACTTTCCCCACCGAAACCAACCAGGCTAGCGGCATCACGCCACTCAGCTACACCATTACGGCCAATGCGCCGGCCTCGGGTGTGGTGACGGCTACGGCTACTGTAACGGCTGGAACCAACGACCCCGTGCCTGCTGATAACGTGGCCCTCACGACGGTGACCGTCAACCAGCCCATTGCTGGTGATGTGCTCACGACCCTGAACGGTCCCGCTACGGCGACGCCCGGCGAGAGCATCGTGTACACTGTAGCAGCCATCAACAGCGGCACTACCGCGGCTACCGCCGTTACCCAAACCGTGCAGTTCCCCGCTGGCCTGGCTGGCGTGGTGGTGCGCGATGGCAGCGGGAACATCATTACGAACTCGACTACGACGGGCTACAACTCGGTTACGGGTCTGGTGACCTTCGCCCCTGCGGCTACCCTGGCGGCCGGGGCTTCGCTCACCCGCACCATCACACTGCCCGCCCCCAGCAATTCCGGCTCGGCCACGGGTGGCAGCATCGTGCCGGTTGCTTCAATCAGCACCACATCAGCTGACAACGTGCTGACCAATAATTCAGCCAGCATCACGACGGTTATCAAGCCCACCACCGACTTTATGGTGAGCCTAACCGGCCCAGCTACTGCCGTAGTTGGCAATCCCGTAACCTACACTGTGACGGTGACCAACAACGGTGCTTCCATCGGCGACCAGCAGGCCACTCTCCAGCTGCCTACCGGCCTCGATGTAGCGGCTGCCGGTCTGGTACTGCCCACGGGTGCCTCTTATAACACGACTACCGGCGTGCTAACGCTGGCTGCCGTGACGGCGCAGGGCCTCGGCTCGGCCAGCGCGGTAACCAATACGGTGAGCTTCAACATGCCCGCTGGCATCGCAGTACTGGCTCCTACTGTGCAGGTAGCTCCGGCTGCTAACACCAACGATGCCAACCTCAGCAACAACGCTGCCACGGCTACCACGACGGTAACGCCAGCCACGGAAACGGTGATTGACCTCGCCACGACGGTTTTCTCGAACGTGACTACTCAGAACTCGGGTACGGCCATCGTCTTCACGGTGACGAGCACGAACAACACAACTGGCTCCTCGGCTACCAATACCATCCAGCAACTGTCGCTGGCTGCCGGCCTCATCGGAGTGCAGGTGAACGGTGCTTCCGCATCTTCTACCACCAACGGCGTTTCGAACTACGCCGGTGGTGTGACCTACGACGCCAACACGGGCATCGTGGCCTTCCCAGCCGTGACGCTGGTGAATGGTGCGCCCATCTCGCGCACTGTACAGGTTGACGCGCCCAGCGCCGGCCCGCTCGTAGCAACTGCCTCTATCAAAAGCAGCCAGACCGACAACGTTTCGGCCAACAACTCGAACAGCGCAAGCGTGGCCATCACGTCCCGCACCGATGTGGTGACCAGCACCACCGGCCCGGCTACGACATCGCCGAGCACGCCGGTTAGCTACTCGGTTATTACGACGAACAATGGCCCTGCGGTGGCGCTGGGTGTGGTACCTGCCATCACCCTGCCCAGCGGTGCTACCAACGTGGTACTGCCAGCCGGCGCCAGCCTGAGCGGCAGCATCGTAACCTTCGCCACTACCGGCAACTTGGGTATCGGCCAGTCGGTGACCAACACGGTAACGTTCACATCGCCCGCTGCAACCGGTACCTATAACGTAGCCGGCACAGCCACCACAACGACCACGGAAACGACGACGGCTAACAACGGCAGCACGGTTGCGACTACCAACACGGCCCCCACGGCCGCTCCGGTAGCCTTCGATGTGGTGAACAAGACGACTTACAACGCCACCAACGGCACTGTGAACACCCCCAGCGCCAATACGGCTGGTCAGTTCCTGCTTTCGGGGCTGAGCGCGGCGGCTTCGTCGGGCCAGTCGTTGAATAACTACACCATCACGGCCATCCCGACCGCTACCCAGGGCACGTTGTACTACAATACCACCGGTACCACCTACGTCGCAGTGGGTGTAAACCAGGTACTAACTCCCGCCCAGGCCGCCAGCCTGAAGTTTGACCCCGCCGATAACGCTACAACAACGAATTCGGTCGGTGACATCACCTTCAGCTACACTGTGACCGATAACCTTGGCAAAACCTCGAATACCGCACTGTTCACTATTCCGGTGGGCCGCGACAATACCTCGGTATACACCGCCACGCCTAACAAAGGCGGTACTGTGCAGTATCAGACCAACGACGTGCTGGCCTTTGTGATTGACCCCAACGGTGCCGCTTATAACGGCAGCGGCCTGGTGTACAACCCCTCGGGCACGACCACGACCATTCTGGCTGCCGGTGGCAACAACGGCCTCGTGAACCAGCCCAACAGCGTGGTGCAGGCACCTTCGGGCAGCGGCCCGGCTGCCAGCGGCCTGTATCCTGCTAACCCGACCAACGTACTACCCGCCGGTGTAAGCCTCGACCCGACCACGGGCCTGATTTACGTGAGCAACCGCGCCCTGCTGGTGAACAACAACTCGGTGAGATACTACCAGATTAACGTCACCACAACGGACATCTACGGCGGTACCAATGCGGTAACGGCTCAGTTCAGCATTGGTGCCTACCCGCTGCCGGTGGAGCTGACAGTTTTCACGGCCAAGGCGGTGAACAATGCAGACGCGGCGCTGACCTGGACGACGGCCTCGGAGAAGAGCAACGACCACTTCGACGTCGAGCGCAGCCTCAATGCGGCGGACTACGTGAAAATCGGTGAAGTGAAAGGTCAGGGCAGCAAAGCCAGCGCCACGGACTACGCTCTGACCGATGTTGGCATCGGAGCTAAAGCGAGTGGAGTGGTGTACTACCGCCTCAAGCAGGTCGACATCGACGGCACGGCTACCTACTCGCCCGTGCGTTCGGTGAGCTTCACTAAAGCCCTGGCGCCCGCCATTGCCCTGTTCCCCAACCCGGCCACGGCGGTCACGCAGCTCGACCTGAGCCAGCTGCCCACGGGCAGCTACCAGTTGAGTGTACTCGACGCTACGGGCCGGGTGGTGCTCAGTGCCAAGCTGGAGGCTGGCCTGGCCCACGCGCTGGAGCTAAACACTATTGCCAGCGGCACTTACACGGTGCGCGTGCAAGGTGCCGGCATCAGCCTGACCAAGCGCCTCATCAAAGAGTAAGCAAGAGTAAGCACTGGTCGAAAGGCTGCCAGTAAAAGGCCCTCCCCAATTCGGGGAGGGCTTTTTTTATGCCCATTGCCCTCGATGCAAAGCATCAGGAATTGCGGCTTAGCAATGGGTGTGGATAGGGCGCAATAATGAATTGCCGTGCAAAGCCACTTATCAAATAGTTGGCTGACTATGTCGCCAATGCAAACAAAAAATATTTTTTGGATAAGGTAAATCCAGAATATTTTGACTTTCGTAGGCACTTGAAATACAGGTTTAGTTATAATTTTGTGAAAACTTAGATTGACATGTTTAACTGATGTATTTTGAGTTTCACCGTACATATTAGTCACTTAACCTCTGTAATATGTTCGGTTTGGATTCAGAATATATTCTCAAATAATGATTATAGTTCAATTTTTAATCCTGATTTGGGAATTCGATTTCCCCTTTTGAGAATAGCCTTACTGATTTTCCAGATACTAGAATTCATTCATCCTTCACAACTGTTTCTTATGTCAGCAACCCTACGCCTATTGCTTGTGCTGTTGGCTTGGTCAGCACTTCACCAATCGGAGGCCCAAGCCCAATCCTGTACCCAACTAACTACTCTAAACTATACCGCCAACGGTACCGCTACCGGTGACCGGAGGGCCGCTACGGCCACGGTAAACGGCACTACCATCACCACAAGTGGCTATTCGAGCCCGGTAACGGGTGGTAATACCAACGTGTTTTCGGTGGGCACCAATGCGGCCTTGCCTTCAAAAGCCCTAGTGTGGCAGCAGAACACACAGGGAGCTACCGATGCCGTCGCGGGCCAGCCCACTACAGCAGCCACGGTTACCTACACTTTCAGCCGGCCGGTTACGGGCCTGACACTGGTGCTTTCTGACATTGATGCGGATGCCACCGCCGGAAAGTTCACCGATAAGGTGACGTTCGATGGGTATGTGAATGCCACCGATGCTACGCCCATTACGCTGGTAGCATCCGATGTGACCCTGGGCAACCAGAACACGTTTGTAGCTGGCAGCAATGCTGTGCAGGGTACCGGCAACAGCGACGCCGATGTTGCTGACAACGTGACGGTGCGCTTCTCGCAGCCGGTGAGCAAACTGGTACTGAGCTACCAGAATGCCTATCCCTATAATGCGGCCGATAACCGCAACCAGGCGATGGGCATCAACTCAATTGCTTTCTGCTCTGAGGCCGATGTGTACGCGCAGTTCACGGCGGGACCGGCTACGGCCACGGCCAGCCAGAACGTAGTATACACCGTAGCCTTTGGCAACAATGGGCCCGACATTGCGGCCACCACCGTGACGCGTAAGGTAACGGTGCCTACCGGGGCCACCGTTACCAACCTGGGCGGCGGTACGCTGTCGGGCAATGTCATCGATTTCGGCAACGTGTCTTCGCTGGCTTCCGGCACATCGTCTTCGTTTACCTATGCCTATAACCTGCCATCTACGGCGGGCACTTACAACAACACGGCCACTATTACGGCGGGCACTACGGCCACGGCCTACGACCCAACGGCTAACAACTCGGCCAACCGCTCCGTGCTGGTATCTGCAGGGGCAACTCCTTGCACTACGGCCCCGGTTGATTTGGATTTCCGCACGCGGCAAAGCGGGGAGAACTGGAAGGCCAAGGTGCTGGAAGGTGTCCCGGCGCTAGCGTCGGCCACCAAAGTGTCGACTGCCTATTCTTCGGCCGATAACAACAGCACATTCGCAATCGGTACCCTGACCGGAACCACCTTGCGCTGGGGCGTGGATTACAGCGGCGGCAATGGCGGCGACCCCAATTCCTCGACCGTGACCTACACCTTTGACCGACTGGTTTCCAACTTCTCGGTACGGGTGCAGGACATTGATGGCAACGTGAGCGGGGCAGCAGGTTCCATCGGACGCAGCGGCTTTGTGGACCAGGTAGAATTTGCCGCCAGCAATGGTGTTGCGGCCGTAACTCCCATCGTGAATAAAGTGGTGCCGACTTCCAGCACGTTGTCGGTTTCCGGCAGTATTGCCACCGCGGGTACATCGGCTGCTACCAGCGCCGACGACGGGGCCGTTGTTGTCTCCTTTGCCAACCCAATCAAGACCCTGACCATTACCTATCGTAATGTGGTAACTGGCGTTGGCTTTTTGGGAGCGGCTACTACCTACGCCGCGCAGGCCGTGGGCATCGACCTGATGAGCTGGTGCCGTTTGCAACCTGTTGCCAATAACGTGACTACGGCCACGCTGCCCAGCTCGGCTGGTCAGGTGAGCATCAGCGGGCTGAGCTCGGCCGTGGATGGCATGGTGCAGAACTATACGCTGACTTCGGTGCCCACGGCAGCACAGGGCGTCCTCTACTATAATTCCAATGGCAGCACCTACACCGCCATCACGGCGGTGCAGACCCTGACAGCGGCCCAGGCCGCCACTCTGCGCTTCGACCCGGCCCCGGGCGCCAGCGGCAACATCACCTTCGGCTACACGGTAACGGATGACGCGGACCTGGTGTCAAACACCGCCACCTACACCATCCCGGTAAACGACGTGACCTGTACCGTAAATACGACGGCCATCAACTTTGCCACCCGCCCCAGCGAAGACTGGAAGGCGCATCCTGTCGAAGGCTTTCCGGCTGGCTCGCCCCGCACTGCCGTGAGCACCAGCGGCTATACCACGCCAACTTCCGCCACCATCAGCACCTTTATGACGGCCCCGGTGAACGGCGTGCAGACGCTGCAGTGGCTGACGGACTACGCCAACACCACGGCCAAGTCGTCGAGCGTGACTTTTAACTTCAGCCGGGCAGTAAGCAACTTTGCTATTCGTGTGCAGGACATTGACGCGGTGCAGAACGACGGTAACTCGTTTATCGACCAGGTAACCTTCAGCGGTGCCAATGGGGCCACCGTTGTGACGCCGGCGCTGAGCGCCGTGAACCCGGATAATGGCGCGGTTATCATCAACGGCAACATGGCCACCGGTACCGTTAATAACACCAGCATCGACGATGCTTCGGTGGTGGCCTACTTCGCCAGCCCGATTACGAGCCTGACGCTGACATATGCCAATACGTCGACCTACAATACCAACCCCACCCAGCAAGCCATCGGCATCGACCTGATGAGCTGGTGTCAACTGGCTCCTACGGCTGCTGCCGTTGCCAACGCCAGCCTGCCCGCTACTGCCCCGCAAACGGCCATTACCGCGCTTTCGGGCACGGCCGATGGGGTGATTCAGTTCTACACGCTGGGCGCCGTTACGGCGGGTTCGGGCGTTCTTTATGTGAATGGTGTGCCTGCTACTGCTGGCCAGCAGATTACTCCCGCCCAGGCAGCCCAGTTGTCGTTTGACCCCAACCCAAATTTTGTGGGCACGGCGGCCTTTACTTACACTTCTACTGATGGCCAAAACAACACTTCGGCTGCCGCCAACTACACCATCCCAGTATCGGCAGTGGCGGATGTGACTACGGCCCTGAGCGGCCCGGCTACCCTGAACCCTGGTCAGCCTTCGGGCACCTACACGGCTACATTCACCAACCTGGGCCCGTCGGTAGCTGGTGGCGTGCTACAGACCGTGGGCCTGCCCGCTGGTGCTACCAACGTACTAGTAAACGGTGCTGCTTATACGCCAACCGGCAACGTCATCAGTTTCGGGCCGTCCACTACGCTGGCCAGCGGCACCACCAACAGCTTCACCTTCAGCTTCACGCCGGCTACTACGGCCACCGGCACCCTGGGACTGCTGAGCACCGTCAGCACCACTACGCCGGAAGGCACCAATGCCGGCCCCAATTCCTCGAACCTGAGCGCAACTGTGGCTCCGGTAGCTGATGTAGCTACTACCATAGTTGCCACTACTACTTCGGTAGCGGCGGGTACGTTGGCTTCGGCCACCACGCCACCCAAGTACACGGCCACTTTCAGCAACAACGGCCCGGTTACGGCTTCGGGCGTAACGGCTGCCGTGCAACTGCCGGCTGGTCTTACCAACGTGACGGCCACCAATGGCGGCGTGTACAACAGCACGACGGGAGTGATTTCCTACGCGGGCCTGACCTCGCTGGCCAATGGTGCTACCACTACGTCCGTTATCACTTTCGATGCACCCATCGCCGGACCAGTGATGGCCACGTCGACCATTGCCACTACGAATACCGAAGCTACTCTGACGGCTAACAACCAAGCCAGTGCCAGCATGAGCATCACGCCAGCCTTCGACTTGGTTTCGATGCTGAGCGGCCCGGCCTCGGCTGTGCAAGGCAACCTGGTGACCCTAGCCCTGACCACCACCAATAACGGCCCCAGCGCCGCTACCGGCGCTACGCCCACCATTCAACTGGTGGCTGGTCTGAGCAACGTGTTTGTAAGCAATGGCGGTAGCTACGACAGCGGTACTGGCCTCGTCACATTCCCCGCTATTGGTACCCTGCCCAATGGGCAGACGGTCACCAACTCGGTTAGCTTCCGGGCCCCGGCCACCGCTTTCGCCCCCTCGGCGCTGGTAACTCCGAACACTGCCGGTGCTGGCGAAACTTCCATTGCCAACAACACGGGTTACCTCAATGGCGCTGCCACTAGCACCAACCTGACCATTAGCGGCACAACTACTGACCAGTCCAACATCTACACCAAAGTCAGCACCACGACTCCCGGCCCGAATGCTGGCAGCCCGGTGAGCGTGACCGTGGTAACCGGCAACAACGGCCCCATGTCCGCTCCCAACGTGGTGCAAACCGTGCAGCTGCTGCCCGGCCTCGCGGCTTCCATCCAGCTCAATAGTGTATTGGGGACGTTGGCCGGCAACCTGGTGACTTTCGCCAGCGGCGCTACTTACAACAACCTGACCGGCATCGTGACTTACCCAACCATAGCCAGCCAGGCCAGCGGCAGCAGCGTGAGCAGCACCATCACCTTCACAGCGCCGGCCAATGTGGGCAACAATGGCCAGCTACTGGTGATGGCCGCTGTGCGCAACGACAACACCGACCCCGTGCCCGCCGATAACGTGGCCAACACCACGGTGGTGGTAACGCCTACCACTGACCTGACCGCCACCCTCATGGGCCCCACCAGCGTGATTGCCGGCCAGCCCGTTCGCTATACTGCTACGTTTGTAAACAATGGCCCCGCAGTGGCTGGTGGCTACAACGTGGCCGGCACCCAAACCAGTGGCGTGACCGAAACCGTGCAACTGCCCGCCGGCCTAACCGCCGTGAGCATCACCGACGCCGCTGGCACCACCGTAACCGGCGCAACCTATAACGCCACCACCGGCCTCGTTACTTTCCCCACGCTGACCACTGACCCTGTTGGGGCTGTTCAGGCGTTCAACATCAGTTTCGTGGCACCAGCTGCCAGCTTCGTGGTGCGCAGCAACGTGACTACGGCTACTCCCGACGGCAGCCCGGCCGGCAATACCACCAGCCTCGCCGCTACCGTGACGCCAACCGCTGACCTGACGACAACCATCGCTGGCCCGGCTTCGGCGGTGGCAGGCAATGCTGTAACGTATTCGACCACCACGACCAATGCTGGGCCCTCGGCAGCAGCGTCGGTAGTGCCCACCATCCAGCTGGCCGCCGGCCTCACCACCGTAAGCGTGTCCAACGGCAGCTACAACTCGGTTTCGGGCCTGGTTACCTTCAATACCACACCTAGCCTGTTGAGCGGTGCCAGTGTGACCAACAGCGTAACCTTTGTGATGCCCAACCCTGCCAGTGGCCAGATTGCCGGCGTAGCCTCGGCTACCTCCAGCACCATCGACCGCAACGCCGGCAATGGCGCGGCCAGTGTCGCCACCAGCGTGGCCCCGGCCACGGCCGTGGCTGCCTCGGCTACCTCTGCTACTGCCGACGTAGTCGCTGCGGTATCGGCTGCCAGCTCGGTAGCTGCCAACTCGCCCATTACGTTCACCGCTACTTTCAGCAACAGCGGCACCGACGCCGCTGCCAACGTAGTCCCGAGCCTGCAATTGCCAGCCGGCCTCACAATGGGCACCATCAGCAACAGCGGCGTATACAATCCTACCACCGGCCTGGTTTCCTGGCCTGTTATTGCCAGCCTGGCCAACGGCAGCAGTGTCGCCTACACCGTCACCCTGACCGCTCCGGCCACCGGTAGCTTGGTGGCCACAGCTACTACCTCGGCCACGACCAGCGAGCCGGCCACTGCTGCCGCCCAAAGCAACGATGTGGCCCAGGCCACGGTGAGCATCACGGCAGTGTTTGACGAGGTAACGGCCCTCTCCGGCCCTGCCTCGGCCCTGCCCGGCACCAGCCAGACCTACACCGTGACGGCTGTCAACAACGGCCCGTCGCCCACGGCCAATGCTACTATCCAAACCGTCACCCTACCGGTTGGCGTCGTGGCTAGCAACATCAGCAACGGCGGCGTGCAGACCGGTAACGTCATTACCTGGACGATTCCGGCCGGGCAAGTATCCGGTGCCGCCGGTGGAGTGGCCAATACCTTCACCATCGTGCAGCCCGCTGCTGGTGCTTCGTTGAGCGCCGCCGTAGCCGTCACCGGCGAAAGCAATACGGCCAACAGCACCACCAGCTTCACCTCTGCAGCTACCAACCAGCCCCCGGTAGCTTACATGGTAGTGAATACCCTGCAAGGCCCCCGTGGTAACACCGCTGCCGCACTGCCCATCGACCCGCTCCGCGCTTCCGACCCGGAGAATGCGCTCAGCACCACGGCCGCTTTCACGCTGGTAAGCGTACCCACGGCCGCCCAGGGCGTGCTCTCCTACAACAATGGCGCGAGCTACGTAGCCGCCACTGCCGGCCAAACGCTGACTGCTACACAAGCCGCTTCGTTGCGCTTCCAACCCACTGCGGGCTATGTGGGCAATGCAGCCTTCTCCTACCTGACCACCGACAACGCAGGCAACCAATCAATGGCCGTGAACTACTCCATCCCGGTGGCAGCGGACATGAACTCGACCTATCAGGTGTATAACGCTGCCAAAGGTGGCAGCAACAAGTACCAGACCGGTGACGCCCTGGCGCAGGTAGTTGACCCCAACACGGTAGTTTACAACAGCACCGGTGCCGTATACAACACCGCTGGGGTGCTGCAAAGCGGCGCGGCCAACGGCCTAGCCACCACCGGCACCAACGCCGTGCTGGCCTCGGGTACTTTGCCCACGGGCGTCAGCCTTGACCCCGCCACCGGCCGCATCTACGTGAGCAATGCCGCCCTGCTGCCGCGCATCACGACGGCAACCAGCTACCCCCTTACCATCACCACCACCGACCTGAACGGCGGTACCAACACCGTACCCGTAACCTTCACGCTGGGCGCTTACCCGCTGCCGGTGGAGCTGGTGTCGTTCACGGCGCAGGCGGTGAACAATGCGGACGCGGCGCTGGCCTGGACGACGGCCTCGGAGAAGAACAACGCCCGCTTCGAGGTCGAGCGCAGCCTCAACGGCACGGACTACGCCTGGATTGGGCAGGTGAACGGGCAGGGCAGCACCAGCCAGGCCACGGCCTACGCCCTGACCGACGCCGGCATCGGCCCCAAAGCCGCGGGCCTGGTGTACTACCGCCTCAAGCAGGTCGACGCCGACGGCGCGTTCAGCTACTCGCCCGTGCGCTCGCTGAGCTTTGCCAAGAACTTGGCACCGGCCCTGGGCCTGTACCCCAACCCGGCGGCGGGGGCCACGACGCTGGATTTGCGCCAGCTGCCGGCCGGGGCGTATGAGGTGCGCGTGCTCGACGCCACGGGCCGGGTGGTGGTGCAAGTGGTGCGGGCCGCGGGCCTGGCCCAGGCGCTGGGGCTCGAGGCGCTGGCCAGCGGCAGCTACACGGTGCAGGTGCTGGGCCAGGGCCTGCGCCTGAGCACGCGCCTGGTCAAGCAATAGCCCAGGCCAGCAATCGCTGAGGCCAAGAAGCCGAAGCCGAGACCGCCGGCCGGAAAAGGCCCTCCCCACAAACGGGAGGGCCTTTTTTACATTACAGCGGAAGCGCAGCCATAACCCGATTACCAGAATTGGGGTTAAACCCGCTGGCGGCTGGTTTTTCGCCCGAACTTCATGGATTACGACGTATTAATTATTGGCGCGGGCAGTGCCGGGCTGTCGGCAGCACTCACGCTGGGACGCTGCCTGCGCCGCGTGTTGGTGGCCGATGGTGGCCCACCCCGCAACGAGCAGTCGCCCGGCGTACACGGTTTCCTTACCCGCGACGGCATTCGGCCGGCTGAGCTGCTGCGCCTGGGCCAGGAGCAATTGAAGCCCTACGATACCGTAGAAGTAAAATGCCTGCAAATCGACACGCTTGAGCGGCAGGGGAGGGGCTTCCGCGCCACCGGCCACGGCACTGCCGACGATGCGCCTGCTGTCATTACCGCGCGGCGGGTGCTACTGGCTACTGGCGTGTCGGATATCCTACCGCCGTTGCCGGGCTTTCGTGAGTTGTGGGGGCGGGGAGTGCTGCATTGCCCGTACTGCCACGGCTGGGAGGTGCGCCACCAGCCACTGGCCGTGTACGGCCAGGGCCGTACCGTAACGGGTTTGGCGCTATTGGTGAGCCGCTGGAGCCGCGATGTCATCGTCGTCACCAACGGCCCTGGCCACCTCTCGTCCAATGCCCGTCGCCGGTTGCGCCGTGAGAAAATCGGTATTCGCGAAGAGCCCATCAAAGGCCTTGTCGGTACGCTCGGGCGCGATTTGCGCTGCATCCAATTTGCCGATGGCAGCGAGTTGGAGCGGGCCGCGCTGTTCTTGCACGCACCACAGCACCAGCGCACACCATTGGCTGCCAATCTGGGGGCGCGCCTCAACAGCAAAGGCGCCGTGTGGGTCGATTCGAAGCTTCATACTTCCATTGCCGGCCTTTATGCCGCCGGCGATACCAAACCCGGTACTCAACAAGCCCTCTTAGCTGCCGCCGATGGCAATCACGCCGCCATCGTCATCAATGAAAGCCTGACGCGCGAGGAATGCCCACGATAAGTCGTTAATGATTAGGGGTTAATGATTAATGACCCATTGGCATAATCATTAACCCCTAATCATTAATCGTTATAAAGCCTACCGCGCCATTTGGGAGAGTACCTGTATTGCAGCACGGGCCCGGGTTTTCACGGTAGCCAGCGGAACACCAAGTTTCTCGGCGGTTTCGGCCTGGGTGAAGCCGCCGAAGTAGAGCAGGTCGATTACTTCGCGCTGCTTGGGCTTGAGCAGGAGCGTGAGCTCGCGCAAGCCAATGTGCTCGGGGTTGAATGTGGAGGCGGCTGAGGCGCGTTGAGCGCTTCCCACTTCCAGCGACTTGGTGGTGCTGTGGAAACGATGGCGCGGACTCCGCAGCGCATCAATGGCCTGGTTGCAGCACACCCGCACCATCCAGGTGAAGAGACGGCCCCGGGCAGCATCGTAGCGGTCAATACTCAGCCAGACTTTCAGCAAGCCTTCCTGCAACACGTCCTGGGCCAGGGCTTCGTCGTGCACCAGGCGCAGAATTACCGCTAGCAGGTTGCGGGAATACCGGTCGTGTAGAATACGCAGAGCCTGCTCGTCGCGGGCTACAAGGCGCTGCACGAGGGATTCTTCGTCCGTTGCCGGAGGCAACGTCGGAGTTGAATTCATAAAGATGGGAGAGAAAATAGAGGCTTTGCCGACAGGCTGCTGTAGCGGCCTGGTACAATGCCCGGGATGGGATAAACGGAACAGTATAGTAAGGGGTTAGGTATATAATTTGGGGGTTGAGGTGGAAGGAGGAGAATAATGATTAGCTAACAGAAATAGGAATTGTGCCAGAACCTACGACGGATTTTCGGGGCTGGATTGCGGCCCAGCACAAGAAAAACAGGGTTTTATCCCTGAACGCTGCCGTAGTGCCGGAAACAAATTGGCTCCCAATTGCTTGCTGAAGTGCGCAAAACCAGCTCATTAACAGTTGGCATAGTTCATCATTTCCACTACTCCGATAGCATGCCTCATACCATTGTCGCCCTGCACTGCTGGGCCAGCGCCGGCCGCGAATACGATGCGCTACGCGCCCTGCTCCCCGATGCTGAATTGCTGGCCCCCGACCTGCCCGGCTTTGGCAGCCAGTCCGTGCCCGCTGGGTTCGACTACTCGGTGCGGGCCTATGCCGACTGGGTGGCCAAGTACATTCGGGAGCATAGCGTGACCGATTTTACCCTGATAGGCCACAGCATGAGCGGCAAAATGGCGCTGGCGTTGGCCGCTCGGCAGCCGGTGGGCCTGCGCCAACTGGTGCTGCTTTCGCCCTCGCCGCCCGCCGGCGAACCCATGACCGATGACGACCGCGCCGCCTCCTTAGCCGCCTTTGGCAAGCCCGAGGAAGCCGAGAAGACCTTCTGGAAAATCACCTGCCGACCGCTTTCGGCAGCATTCCATGCCCACGTCGTAGCCGATAATCTGCGGACTACCCAAAGTGCCTGGGCCAACTGGTTGGAATACGGAGCCCGCGAGGACATTACAGCCCTGATGCCGCTGCTAACCGTGCCCTGCCATGTGCTGGTGGGCGATGGCGACAAACCCATTCCACCGGATACACAGCGCCGCCTCACACTGCCGCTGCTGCCGGCTGGCACGCCATTTACCGTGGTGCCCGGCGCCGGGCATTTGCTGCCACTGGAGGTGCCAGAAATAGTAGTGGAGGCGTTGGGATAAGGAACGTAGCGTCCCTATTCCAGCGCGCGACTGCGGAAGAGTAGGAAGCCCAAGTGCCCGTAGATGCCAAACCGCTCGGCGGGGTCGTCGTAGAAGCGGGCGTGCAGGGCCAGTGGGCCCACTGGTGTCTGGAAGATGAGGCCGGTGCTGGCCGTCACGCGGGGGCGTTCGAAGCCAGACCGCCGGACTGCCGTTTGCAAATCACCCTGCTTAAGGGCCTGGGCGTTGACGTGTATATATAGCTCGGTGCGCCATTCCAGCTTTTTGAGGAAGGGCTGGGTGTAGCGCACGCCCACGGCGGCGTACCGCGTCGAGCGGTAGCTGTCCAGAAACAGAGTGCGCGAGTCGGGCAGCGGCGCAAATACCGGGGCGGTGGTTTGCGAGGCACGGAGGGTAGAGAAAGTGGGCTGAGTGCTGGCCATCAATTCGCCAAAATAGCCCCAGGCGTGGCGGTCGCCACTGAGGGCGAAATACCGTTCCACGGTAGCCCGGAACTGCAGCCACTCGCGGTGCTGCGAGCTGGCCTCCTGCTCGGCCGTGGAGCCCGGCGTGTAGGTAGAAGAGCCCGTGACGGCGCGCAAGGTATACACGTAGCGGTGGCCGCTGGTAGAGTACTGCTTGCGGTTCAGAGTGTTGCGGGCCAGGCGCAGGGCGGCCGTTGCGCCCCGAAATACGGTTGCGTCAAGCACATCGGCAGAGTTTATCTCTTTGGAATTGGTGTATTCATCCTTGGTCACGAAAGTGGCTACGTCCAGTAGCAAGCGGCTGCGGTAGTTGGGACTAACGCCAAACTGCCCTCCCAGCTTGGTGTCCTGCTGCCGCACCTGAGTGTTGATAACGTCGCGGCCCAGCACCCCGCCGGTATTCTGAAAATCCCACTGGTTGTAGGTGATTTCGGGCTCGAAAAAGAACGGGATTTTGGCTGGTACATTGATGCGAAACGAGCCGTGAGCGCCGTTGTAGAAGCGGCCCAGGCTCACATCAGCCGAAGCGGTGTAGAGCAGCTTGCGCAGGTAGCGGTACTCGATGCCGAAATACAGGTTGTCGATGGGCCGGTTAGAGAGCACGAAGCCCACCTCGGTGCTCACGTTGTTGTTGCGCTGCGCGTCGACGCTGAAGATGTAGCCTTTGCGTGCAGCATCGTAGCGGATGCGCGGGTAAATGTTCTTAAAATAGTCATCAGATGCCAGCCGGTAGTAGCCTTCCTCAATATCATCGAGCGAATACTCGCGGCCGGAATGCGGAAAAAACCGGGCTGCGTATTCGTTCTGGTCGGGCCGCAGGCCGCGCACCTGCACTTCAATAAAGCGCGGCTTGGGTGCCAGGCCCTGAAAAGCCAGCCGCCGCTTTTGCAGCGCCACAGAATCGGCGCGCCGGCCGATGCGGGCCTTGATTTTGTCCATGTTGCGGCGCGCGGCCGTATCGCCTTCGGCAATAAAGTCCTTCACCCGGTCGAAATCGCCCACACCCAGGCCGTCAAGGTCGGGCTGGATATAGATGCCATTTCTGCCCACGCTGCCGGTGTCAGCCACGCTGGTGCCCAGGAAAGCCACGGTGCTGGCCAACAGGGCATCGTCGTTTTTGGGGTATCGCTTGAAGGCTACATCGCCCACGTTCACCCCGATGATGATGTCCGGGGCGAAGGTTTTCTTCATCGTGTTGGTGGGGAAGTTGTCGTACACCGCGCCGTCGTAGTAGTACTTGCCGTCGAGATTGCGAATGGGCCGGAACGCCAGCGGAAACGACATCGAGTTGCGAATAGCGTCGGATAGTGAGCCCTTGCTCTGCTCTACCTCTTGCCGCGTAAACACCTCCGAAGCCATGCAGCGGAAGGGCACAAACAGGTTGTCGAAGTTGTAGTTGCTGCTGGCCGAAGCCGGTGCCAGCAGGCGTGCCAGAGCCAGATTCAGGTTCAAATCATTCACCAAGTTGGTGCTCACACGGGCCTTCAATGTAGAATCGATGGCAATGCCCAGGCGCAGGGCCGAGGGCGATGGTTCGGCGGTGAGGAAATTGAATGTTTTGCTTTCCAGAGCCTTGCCCGACGTCCAGCGCTGAAAGTCGGAGCTGAGCACAATCTGCTCAATCTCATCGGGCGAGTAGCCGGCCGCGTACATGCCGCCAATCACAGCGCCCATGCTCGTGCCCACAATGCAGTCGATGGGAATGTGGTTTTTTTCGAGCTGCCGCAGCACCCCCACGTGGGCAAGGCCCTTGGCCCCACCCCCGCTGAGCACGAGGCCCACTTTCTGGGCCTGGGCAGTAAAAAACCAACTATTCGCCAGCAAAAAAACCAGCAGTACTCTTGAGCAGAAGTGGACCATACAAGGAGAGAAGCTGCGTCTTGTCAAGACGCTGTGTCAGGCTGTTACGCCACAGTGGTCCACGAGGTTATTGCACCGTATTTATTCCTTTTAACTAATTAATATAAAGTAAATTGCTGTTGATAAAAGCTGAGTACCTGTTGCACTACGGAAAACCCACCAGCACGCGCAGGCTCCCCTGCACTTCCTGGAGTTCGAGCGCCAGACCCAGTGCCTGTGCCAGCCGACCCGCAATCCACAGGCCCAGCCCGGTGCCTGGCGCCAAAGGGTCGGCTTGGTACCAGGCCGTACTAAGATGAGCCAGGTGCTCGCCCAAGGGCGTCGCTAGTTCGTTTTCCAGGCTGATGACGGGGGGCTGGCCCACCAGCACCAGGAGCTTCAGTTGGACGCCGGTGCCGGGCCGGGCGTGCTTTCGGGCATTGTCGAGTAGGTTGAGAAGGAGGGTGGTGAGCTGGTCAACGTCGGTTTCGACAATGAGCCGATTGGCCGGCAGGTCCTCGTCGGGCAGCTGAATGGTGAGCGCCCGCCCAGCCGCCCGGAAGCGAGGCAGTTCGCGGTCGGCCAGGTCAAGCAGCAGCTCATCGAGGGCTACGGGCCGGCGGGTGGGTGGCAGTGCAGTGGCATTGCCCAGGCGGCCCACTAGCAGGAAATCATCAACGAGGCGGCCCAGGCGGGCCAGCTCGGCATCGTGGCCGGCTAGAGCGGCGCGGGTAGCCGGCGGCAGGGCCGGGTCGCGCCCGCTTACATCGAGCCCGGTTTGCAGCGTAGCCAGCGGCGTTCGAAGCTCGTGGGCGGCGGCGGCCAGAAAATTGGCCTGGGCTGTGGCCTGTCCGCGCAGCCGCGTCAGCAACTGGTTGAGGGTTTCGGCTAGCTCCTGCACTTCGTCGCCGGTGGCGGGCACCGGAAGCGCCGCAATGTCGGTGGCCTGCTGAATGCGGCGGGCGTGCGCCGCCATGCGCCGCAGGGGCCGCAGCACGATGCCCGCCACCAGCGGCGCCAGCAGCGCCGCTAGTAGTGCGCTGCCCAGCAGGCCCAGCCACAGCGTGCGCCGTACCCGCGCCAGGGCTGCTTCAAGGGGTGCCGCCGGGTGGGCCAGCCAGAGCGTGAGGCGGCCGCTGGGCAGGGCCTCGTCGGCACCTGGGCCGGGCGGCGCAGCTAGGCGGGCCACCGCTACCACGCGCCGCCCGCCCAGCTCAACGCCGGGCATCCCGGGGTGGGGCAGGGCCGCCGTATCAGCCGCCGGCCACCGGGCCGAACGGAACAGCTCCCGGGCGGGCTGGCCAGGCTCTTCAAACACCAGGCGCATGGTTTCGTTGGCCTGGTCGGGCAGGGGCAGGGTCAGGAGCGGGTCGAGGCGAACACGGGTCAGAAATTGGGCGGCGCGCAGGTGCAGGCGCTCATCGTCGGCACGGGCCAGTAGGTGCCCCAGGCTGCGGTATTGGTAGCTGCCGGCTGCCAGCGTAGCCAGCCCAAACACCAGCCCAAACACCAGCAGCAATTGTCCGCGAAGCCCGAGGCGGAAGCTGTTCTGAGATGAAGGTGATGATAAAGCCATCTGGCAGCAGGGATTATGAGAGCAGGAGGAAAGCAACAGCATGTGGCGCTGAAGACTCAGCTGGCGGCGCCGGGCTCGCGCAGGCGGTAGCCCTGCCCAATCACGGTTTCCAGCAGGGCAGGGGCAGGGGCAAAGGCGCGGTCGAGCTTGCGGCGGAGCTGCGAGATGTGTACTTCGATGACGTTGGAACCCATGTCGTAATCCACGTCCCACACCTTTTCGGCCAGGCGGGTTTTGGTAACAACGCGGCCGGCATTGCGCAGCAGCAATTCCAGCACGGCAAACTCACGGTTGGTGAGGCTGAGCGTTTTGCCAGCGCGCGTCACCACCCGGCCCAGCGGGTCAAGCGTGAGGTCGGCCAGTTGCAGGGCTTCGGCCCCGGCTGGGCCAGCCGTTTTGCGGCCAATGATGTGCAGCCGGGCCAGCAGCTCATCAAAGGCAAAAGGCTTGCGCAGGTAGTCGACGGCCCCGGCTTCGAGACCGCTCACTACGTGGCGCGTATCGGTGAGCGCACTCAGAATAATGACGGGGGTTTGGATGCCAAACTCGCGCAGGTTACGCAGCACATCGAGGCCGTTTTGACCAGGTAGCATCAGGTCGAGCAGCACCGCGTCGTAGGAGGTGGTGGCCGCCTGTTCGAGGCCTTCGGGGCCGGTAGCAGCCACCTCGGCTACGTGGCCGGCCTGGGTCAGGCCCTGCTGAATAAAGTCAGCCAGCCGGGCTTCGTCTTCGACAATGAGAATGCGCATGGAAAATTGGGAAACAAGCAGAGGCAAGCAGGGGGCAACACCAGCAGAACGTCCTGCCAAACATTAGTCGGACAGTACGTTCTTTCTTTTTCAACCAGTGCCAGCATTTATCGCACCAGGTACTTTACGCCGGCCAGCGTTAGGGTTTCGGCGCGTACTACGCGGGTGGGAGCCGCGGTAGTGGCGCGGGCTTCGCCGGGGTGACTGATGCGGAGGTTGCCGGCGGCTTCGAGCGTAGCGCCCACTGCCAGTTTGCTGCCGAGCTGCTCCACCGCTGTGGGTGGCAATTGCACCACTGTTTGGTCGCTCAGCACCAGGCCCCGCACATTGCCCCGGGGGTCGCGCCGCAGCTCTTTGATGGTGCCTTTGGCGGTGGCGGCTTCTTCGGTAGGTGGCGTGGCCGGGCGAGCGGGCGGGGCGTCATTCACCGTCTGGCTGCCGCTGGTCAGGCTAACGAAGCGGAAGTGGCCGCGGCCCTCCGGCCCCGTTTCGCGGAAGCCAGTGACCGTGACAGTGCTACCAGCTTTGGCCGCCGCCAGCAGCTGCTGGCCCAGGTGGCGCGGAAACCGCAACGTATCGGCCGCACCGCTCTCAGGACGCAGGACGAAGGCATCGTACACCTGTTCGTCGTTGTTGGCCACGTATGTGGCGAGGGTGCCGCGCAGGTCGGTCAGTACCTGCACGCGGCCGCCTTTTTCGCCGCGCGGGCCGCGGCCTTCGGGGCCCTGCGGACCATGGGGCGGGCGGGGACCTTCGGGGCCTTCCGGGCGCTCACCGGGGGGCGGTGGTAGGGAGGGAGTGGCGTCAGTAGCCGTGCGCTTAGCCGATTTGGTTTTGACTTTGGTTACGGTTTGGGCCTCGGCCTCAAGGGTGCCGGCCAGCAGCGTAGCAGCCAGCAGGGCCAGCGAATAAAAGGGCTTGTTCATGGAATGGAAATGTAGCGGTTGGAAAAAGGAAAGTGCATCGGTCAGCTCCGGTTGCTTTCCGACGCTACAAAATTTCCATCGCCACCTGAGGCCTGACTGAAGGCAGGATTAATTTTTCTTCAGGTACAGGTTTCAGATTCCAAGGAGGTAGCTTGATTCCTGTATTTCAACGGTAAAAACTGTACTGAAGCGCTGCGGGTGCTGAAAGCACAGTAGTTGACAGCCCCGCTACCACTTCCTGAAAATGACGTACACCGCCGCCACCAGCAGGATGAATCCCACCACGTGGTTCCAGCCCAGCTTGTCGGTTTTGAACACGAACACGGCGCATAGCGTGAACACGGTAAGTGTAATAACTTCCTGAATGACTTTGAGCTGAAACAGGCTGAATGGCCCGCCGTTTTCCTCGAACCCCAGCCGGTTGGCCGGCACCTGGAAGATGTACTCGAACAGTGCCAGCCCCCAGCTCACCAGAATGACGCCAAACAGGCCCAATTTGGCAAACCAAGCCATTTTCTTGAATAAGTGCAGGTGCCCGTACCAGGCAAACGTCATGAACAGGTTGGAGATGGTGAGCAGCAGCAGGGAATAAACGCCTTTCATGCGGGAGTGAGTTGAAAAGAGGCTGGTTCAAATTAGGCACCGCCGTAGCGGCCAGCAGCTCCTGTACGCAACAGTGCCGTTTTCAGTCGTACATCATCCAATTCAGTAGCGCGGATTAAAACGCGCATTACTGATGCCCCGGCTGAAAAGCGGCACACCGCCGCTGCGTAGCCGCGAGTTCCCTACTCAACTCGCGAGGTAAAAACGCACGCTGCAACGACGCGAGGAGACACATCGCTGCAGTGTGCGTTCTTTCCGCATTGTCGCTTATGACGGCATTCAGCAGCTTGCAGGGTGTTTTTTAGCGTGCTGCATGTAACCTTTGTTCTGGTTGAATAAGGTCACTATTAGCTACTGATGAATAATTTCCTCCTGACGCTGTTGCTGTTGCCGCTGTTTTCCAGTGCCTGCAGCCAGCATGCCGAATCGGCGGACACATCCGATGCGCCGACCGCCGACATGGGGCCGAAGCTAGTGCGCTCCGCACCGCCACTGCCGCGTCAGGCCCGCATTACGGTCACGTTTGCGGCGGCACCGGCTACGGCCACGGTGCGCATTGCGCCGCTGCTCTACAACAAGACGCGGGTGCTGCATTTTGAGGAAGATGACTCGCCGCTCGCGGTGTTCACCGAGGCGTATCCACTGTTTCGCGGCCTGCACTTCACGGATGGCTGCGGGCATCCCCGGCCGTACACGGGAGCCGTGGCCATCAACGGGCATAATCCTTCCTACAACGGGATAGAATGGCTAAACGACGGCTTAGGGCACGATTCCGGCAAGCTGTTGTGGGCTCAAGCCCAAACGCTGCTGGACCACGGCTGGGACGTGGAAAACCACTCCGACCTGCACACCGCCGACAACCCCGCGCCCGCCCGCCAGCTAGCCGACCTCGATGCCCTGATTTCCAAGCGCCTGAACGGCTACAAACCTTCCGTGTTTGTGGTGCCGACCAATTTTGCCGGCTACCCCACGGCGGCCTTCGAAGCCGGTTACCTGGCCGTAACCAGCGCCAGCCAGGGCGACCAGTTTCTGATGCTCAATCCTTACAACGACCAGCGCATTCCCCTTAGCAGCCTGCCGGTGCCGCCCGATAAATTTGTGTACCGCCGCTACAATGCCGACCTCGCCGCCGGCGAAACCAGCGCCGCCCTAATAACCCGCCTCAACCGCCTGAGCGACGACTTGATGGCCCCCGGCGACCCCGTCACCGAGCAGTACCTGCAGCGGGTTTTTACCCATGGCATCGACCGGAACGTGCTGGCAGCCTGGATGAACCATACGCAGACCATTGCGCACGACCAGCTTTGGGTGACCACCTTGCGCGAGTTCGACGAGTACCGCCGCACCAGCCACGAGGTAAAGAAAACCGAAACCCTGCGCGGCAACACCCTGACCATCGACTTGGATTACACCGGCGTGCATCCGCTCACGCGTTTCCCCAATCTGACGCTGCTGCTTGACAGTCCGGGTTCCATCACCAACATTACGGTGACGGGGGCCGACAGCTCTTCCAGCAACCGGACCACCAAAATGGTCAACATCTTCCGTCATTAACCACCCCTGAGCCGGTCCATTCCCTCCTTCTCATGCCTGAAACCCTCGACCCCGGCATTGGCGAAAAATTCTCGCGCCGTACCAAGCGCGCCATCAACCACGACGGCACATTTAATGTGCGGCGCCGTGGCGGCCCCCACCAGCACGACCCGTATCAGTGGCTCATTACGATGAGCTGGTGGCCGTTTATTGGCATCGTGGTGGTGTTTTTTACGGTCCTGAACGTGGGCTTTGCTTTTGCTTACCTCGGGCTGGGACTGGATGATTTGCCGGGCGTGGCAGCCCCGCACGGCTGGTGGCAGGACTTTCTCAGTGCCCTATTTTTCTCCATTCAAACCTTTACTTCCGTCGGCTACGGGCATGTATATCCCGGGAGTAATCTCACGGGCTTTCTGTCGAGCGTGGAGGCGCTGGTGGGCGTGCTCACCTTCGCGCTGGCCACGGGCTTGCTTTACGGGCGGTTTTCGCGGCCCACGGCGCGCATTCAGTTCAGCAGCACCGCCATCATCAGCCGCCGGCCCGATGGCCAGCCCTGTCTGCAGTTCCGCATCGCCAACCAGCGCAACAATATCCTGATTGACTTACAGGCCCGCGTGATGCTCAAAACCGTAGACTTGGCCACCAATAACCAGACCTACGCCCTGCTGCCGCTGGAGCGCAACGCCATCAGCTTCTTTCCCCTCAGCTGGACGCTGGTGCACGATATCACCCCCGAAAGCCCACTGTACGAGCTTGTGCCCGAAGATTATGAGCGCCTCGATGTGGAAATCATCATCCAGCTGAAAGCCTACGACGACACCTTTGCTCAGGACGTGCACGCCCGCAATTCCTACACCCACGATGAAGTTAAGTGGCACCGCCGCTTCGTCCGCGCCTACGATGTGGCCGAAGACGGCGTCGCTGTAGTCGACCTAGACATGCTGGACCTGACAGAAGCGCTTTGACATCTTTAGCGCACCGATGACAAACGCCGCTCCACTCGCAAGGACAAGACCTACTCGTCGTGCCCCGGTGCAGCTACCACCGGCACGCCGGCCGTTTCTTTGGCTTCGCGTTCCAGTCGCTGCTGTTCGGTTTCGGAAGGGGTGCGGGGCAGCACGTTCAGGTCCGGCGAGCCGCCATCGACCCAGCAGGTAAACCAGAAATTGCCGATGAGCGCTGCGGCGTAGCGCATCTGGCGCTCTACCTGGCCGTTGAGGCGGGCGTGGTAGGCCTTACTGAAATCGCGCGAGTACGCCCGCACCGTTTGGCTGCCACGCTGTTCGTAGCCGAATTTCTGGTCCTCGGCATAGTCAGCAGTGAGTTGTTTCTCGAAGCGCAGCACCGAATCGACGGCCGCGTGCGAGCGAATCACAGCCGCCCAAATGGCATCGGAAGGCCGCTCCAGGTACACCGCCTTACCGCTGAAAAGGTCGTAGTCTGCACTCAGCAGTTCCGGCAGGCGCGACTCCCACAGCCCGTGGATGCCGCGCTGGCCGGTGAGTTGGCCGTTGTAGTTGCGGGTGGTATGCAGCGGCACGCAGGCATCGGCCACGTAGTGCCCCAGGTCGGCCGAAAGGCTCAGGATTCGGTCAGTGTTTTTGGCTTTGAACGCGGCGGTAAGCTGGTTTTTCATGCTCACCACGTTCCAGGGCACAATGCCGTGGCGCAGCAGCGAGTCCTCGCCGTAGCGGGCCACGGCGTCGGCGTATTTGCGGGGCAGCTTGTACTCGGCGCTGTCACCGTAGCGGTCCACGTCGAGGAAGTGCTTGGGCGCCTCGCCGGGCACCACCGTGCGGCGCGAGTCAGGCCGCGTGGCGTTCACGGTGAGGTACTCAATGTTGGCTTTGTAAAAGCCAAACATACCCGGCGGCAAGGTGTACACAGCCAACCGGTTCAGCAGCCGATGCCCGAAAAAGCCCCACGCCTGCGCTTGGCGCGCAATGAACAGTAGGGGCAGACAAATCAGTAAGAGGTAACCGTATTTTTTCACGGCTAACAAGGTACGGAACCGACTGCGGAAATCAGGTGCGGCTGAGGAGGCTTATAAGCTATCGATTGCTGTATAAGTGATATTTTCCCAGCTTCCTAGCTTCCAATAGCCCAGACGTAAATTGTTGGCTGTCGGGATATGATGGATAAAGTGAAAAAACTGGCACACCCGAAGAGGTATGCCAGTTTTGCTTGCATATCATAACTTAAGAAATGTCCGCGTCGGTCCGCTCCTACCGCCGCCGGCCGTCGCTGGGAAATTTCATTCGGTAGTCGTGCTTCACATCGCCCTTGCTGATGCGGGCCAGCTTGCCCTTCAGCAATTGCTTTTTGAAGCCGGAAAGCTTATCGGTGAACAGGATTCCTTCCAGGTGGTCGTACTCGTGCTGAATCACGCGGGCGGCCATGCCCGTGAAGGCTTCCTCGTGCACCTGGCGGTTTTCGTCCTCGTAGCGCAGCACGATGTCGGCGTGGCGGTTCACCAGCTCGCGCACTCCGGGAATGCTTAGGCAGCCCTCCTCAAAGCCCCATTCCTCGCCGGTTTCGCTCACCATCTGGGGATTGATGAAGGCGCGCTTGATGCCTTGTTCGGGCACTTCGCCTTCTTCCAGCTCGGCCAGGTCTTCCTCGTCCAATTCTACCATCGGACCCGAGTCCATCACAAACAGGCGCACGGCCTTGCCTATCTGGGGCGCGGCCAAACCCACGCCGTGGGCTGAATACATGGTTTCGTACATGTCGGCAATGAGCTGCTGCAGCTCGGCGGCAGGCAGGTCGGCGGGGATATTCTTGGCTTTGGTCTTGAGGACGGGGTCGCCGATGGCAACGATGGAGTAAATCATAATGGTTGTCAGTTGTTCGTTGTCAGTTGTTAGGGGTAGTTGTTAGAAGTTCGCAGGCACTTGTCGGCCCGTAGCCTGACAACTGACAACAAACAACCAATAACTATACTTCTCGCATCAGTGGGGATTCGAGAAACGACTGCAAAATTAAGGTTGCGCTCACACGGTCCACGGTGGCTTTGTCGCGGCGGGCCTTTTGGCCAAGGCCACCGGCCAGCATGGCGGCATGGGCCATGCGCGAGGTAAAACGCTCGTCAAGCTCGTGGATGGGCACCTCGGGCAGCGCCCGGCGCAGGGTGCGCAACAGACCCACCACGGCACTGGTCACGTCGGTGGGCTCGTTGAGCAGGGTGCGCGGCATGCCCACTACAATGGCTCGGAGCGGGTCGCGCTGGTGGTAGGCCTGCACGTAGGTCAGCAGGTCCTTGCTGTGAATGGTTTCCAGAGGCGAGGCAATCATGCCCAGCGGGTCGGTCACGGCGAGGCCCACACGCTTGTTGCCGTAGTCGATAGCGAGAATGCGGGCCATGAGCAGGGGAGGGAGCAGCCAGGCACTTTGCCCGGCGGGCTACAAAGATACGGCCGGGCCGCCAGCGTGGGTCCGGCCAGACCGGCGGTGTGGGCAAGCATTGGCTGAGATTGGTGGTCCTTGGTAGGCTGCTCCTGCCGTGAGCGCGGCGGCTGTTACTCCACACCGCACAAATCAATCGGCTCAAAGCCCTATCAATCCAGCACCAACCGGAGGCCGTAGTTGGACCATAAGCAAACTAATCAGCTCACACTGGAAGAGACCAAGGATGTTGCGCAATCAGCAGGCAGAAGCGGAAATATCTCCTGATATTATCAAAATAATTATACATTTTGAATAGATTTTTATCCTGATTATGGCGCTATTATAATTGTAATATCCCGTTAACAACTAACTCATATTGCTTTTTAATGGCAAAATATTGAACTTATGTATGAAACGCCTTGCTTAAATTGGTTTTCAGCTTGCGACTGGGAAAATTTCAATAATTTTGAGTTCTATATACGTCGAGTCTATTCAATATAACTTTTACGCAACGCATGTCTGTCCCCTCACCTGCTACGCCGGAAAACGGTCGCCCAGCTGCTATTCGGCAGCAGCGGGGGTGGCTGCGGCAGGGAGCGTTGCTGCTACTGGCCATGGCCTGCGGGATGCTGGTAGCGAATAACCCCTTCCGGCCCTCATCCGATAATCCCGATGCTACGGCCCGGGGCTACCTGCGCTTCAAGGAGATACTTAGCTACGTAGACCGCGACTACGCCGATTCGGTAGACACCGAAGGTCTGGCCGATTACGCGGTGACGCAGATGCTGGAAAAGCTCGACCCCCACTCCGTCTACATCCCGGCCCGCGACCGCGAAAAGACCGATTCTTTCCTGCAAAGTGATTACGACGGCATCGGCATCGAATTCAACGTCTTCCGCGATACCATGACGGTGGTGGCCCCGCTCAGCAGCGGTCCGGCTGCGCAGGCCGGCGTGCAGCCCGGCGACCAGATTCTGAGCCTCGGCGGCAAGCGGGTTTCGGGCGCACACCTGAGCATGACCCAGCTCACGCAGTTGCTCCGCGGCCCCAGGGGCAGCAGCGTAGCCATGGTGCTGCGCCGCCGCCATCAGGCCAATCCCATCAGCCTGAGCGTTGCACGCAGCCGCATTGCGAATGCCTCTATTGATGCCGCGTATTTGATTGATGAGCAGACAGGTTATATCAAGGTTAGCCGCTTCGCTTCAAACACGTACGACGAGTTTAAAGCAGTACTGGCCGACTTGCGCCGCCAGGGCCTCACGCGCCTCGTGCTGGATTTGCGCGGCAACCCCGGCGGCTATCTCGACCGCGCCACGCGGCTGGCCGACGAATTCATTGCCGGCTCGCGCAAAATCGTATATACTGACGGCAAGGGCGAGCAGTACGACTCCCAGACTTACGCCAAAATAGCCGGCGAATTTGAAGAGGGCCCTTTGGTTGTGCTGGTGGACGAAGGCAGCGCCTCGGCGGCTGAAGTAGTGGCCGGTGCCCTGCAAGACCATGACCGGGCCATCATCGTGGGTCGTCGCACGTTTGGCAAGGGCCTCGTGCAGCAGCCCATCAGCCTGAGCGACGGCGGCGAGCTGCGCCTTACCATTGCCCGCTACTACACGCCGGCCGGCCGCTCTATTCAGAAGCCCTACGGTGCTAATTACGCCGAATACGCCTCCGAATTATCCGGCCGCTCGGCGCGTGGCGAGCTACAGTCGGCTGACAGCATCCGCTTCACCAAAGAATTGCGCTTCCGTACTGACCACGGCCGCACGGTGTACGGCGGCGGCGGCATCATGCCCGATGTCTTTGTGCCCCGCGACTCCCTGGCGCACTCCGCCTACTATACAAAGCTGCTGAGCCACGGCGTGGTTCGGGCTTTTGCTCTGTTCTTCTACCAAACCCATAAGGCCGAGCTGGAAGGCCTGCGCTTTGAGCAGTTCAACGCCACGTTCCGCATTTCGGACGCCCAGCTGGCCAGCTTGGCCACCCAGGCCGCACAGGATGGCGTGAAGGCTGATGCGGCCGCTGTGCGTCGCTGCGCCCCCCTGCTGCGCAACCAGTTAAAGGCCTACATTGCCCGTAGCGCCTACGGCCTGATGCCATACTACACCGTGCTGCGCGAGCAGGATATGGAGCTGCAACGTGCCCTGCATGCCGTGAGCGACAGCACTGCGCAACTGGCTTTGCTGGGGAAGTAAGCAGCATATTGAGCTGTCATGCCGCGCTGCGTAGCAGGCTATACAGCAAGCCTACGCCACTGATGCTTCTTCTGTAGCAGCCTGCGCCAGCTCCGTGGCGGTTTTGCGGCCGTGGCGACGGTCAAGCCAGTTCATAACGGGCGTGGCCATAATGCCGTGCAGCGTGATGGACAGCAGCATGGTGAAGCCCAGAATAGCCCACAATTCCCGAGCTTGGGGAAAGTCGGCGTGCTCCAGGGCGAAGGCGATGTAGAACACCGAACCGATGCCTCGGATGCCGAAAAAGGAGATAACCAGCCGCTCTGCCATGGTGATGCGCGTTGAGCGGGCCAGCGTGAGCATGCCGCCTATCGGGCGTAGCACCAGCACCAGCAAAATGCCCAGCGCCGCGCCCGGCCAGGTGAGGGCGTTAAAAAGCCCGTTGGCAATGGCGCCGCCCAACAGGATGAGGAGAGCTACGATGAACAGCCGCTCCATCTGGTCGGTGAAGGCGTGCATGAGCTTGTGGTATTCATGCTTGCGCTCGCGGCCGCGCAATGTGATGGCTGCAATGAAAACCGCCAAAAAGCCGTAGCCATGCACCAACTCCGTGACGCCGTAGGACGTGAGCGTGACGGCCAGTGCCACGAAGCCGTAGCCCTCGGTTTTGATGCTGACACGCTTGGGCAGGTTGAAAATCAGGTAAGCCAAGAACTTGCCCGACAGCCAGCCCAGCAGCACCCCGGCCCCGATGCGGTAGCCCACATCGAACCACAACCAGTGCACAACGCGGTCGGATAGAGGCGCTGCGGCGGCAGGCAATAGGGCCAGCGCCAGGTACACGAATGGAAAGGCCAGGCCGTCGTTCAGCCCGGCCTCGCCGGTGAGGGCGAAGCGGACGTTGTCTTCGCGGCCCTCGCCGGGGTCGCCCACCTGTACGTCGCCAGCCAGCACGGGGTCGGTAGGGGCGAGGGACGCCGCCAGCAGCAGCGCCGAAGCCGGCGCCAGGCCCACCGCCCACCACCCGGCAATGGCCAATCCAGCGATGGTAAATACCATCAGCACGAGTACCAGCAGCAGCGGCGAGCGCCAAGCCCGCAGCGAAAACGGCCGGTCGATTTTCAAGCCCGTGCCCGTGAGCGCCACAATCACGCAGAGCTCGGACAAGTGCATGACCAGCTTCTTGTGCTCGAGAGGGTCGGCATCGACCAGGTTGATGGGCAGCACGAATACGCCCATTCCGAGCAGAATGTAAAGAATGGGGTAAGAAAGCGGGTATTTCTCTAGCAGTGACGGCAGCCACGCGACGCCCAGAATGGCGACGCCCAGCAGCACCATGATGATGTCGTAGGTAAGCATAAGCAGAAGAATAGGCAGCAGCAAAACGGCAAAACGCTGTTTTACTGCTGCCTATTGGGATGGTGACTTCTACTTGATACGCAGGTTCTGCCTAAAGTGGCCGGTATAGAAACGAGTACCCCGAAGTTTTACTTCGGCGCGCATTGAACGCCTTGCGCCACCGCTCGCCGAAGTGAAACTTCGGGGTACTCGTTATTTTCTGCGTTTTTACAGGCTGCGGCTGATGCCCATTTCCAGGCCGCGCAGCTCGGCCAGGCCGCGCAGGCGGCCGATGGCGGAGTAGCCGGGATTGGTCTTTTTGTGCAGGTCGTCGAGCATCTGGTGGCCGTGGTCGGGGCGCATGGGCAGGCTTGTGTTGCGCTGGCGCATCACCTTCACCAACTCGCGCATTACGCCGTACATGTCCACGTCGCCTTCCAGGTGGTTGGCTTCGTAGAAATTCCCATCGGCGTCGCGCTGGGTGCTACGTAGGTGGATGAAGTGAATACGTTCGGCAAACTGCTGCACCATCTTCGGCAAGTCATTATCGGCCCGTACACCGAAGGAGCCAGTGCAGAAGCACAGGCCATTGCTGAGCGAAGGCACGGCAGCAGCCAGCGCGGCTACGTCGTCGGCAGTACTCACCACGCGTGGCAGGCCCAGGATGGCGTAAGGCGGGTCATCGGGGTGGATAGCCATGTTGATACCCACTGACTCGGCCACCGGCACCACGGCCTGTAGAAATAGAATCAGGTGCTCGCGCAGCTTGGCCGCATCGATGCCTTCGTAGGCGTCCAGCGCCTGTTGAAATTTCTCCAATGTGAAGCTCTCCTCGCTGCCCGGCAGGCCGGCAATGATGTTGCGCTGGAGCAACTGTTTCTCGTCGTCGCTCATAGCGGCAAAGCGGGTTTCAGCCTTTGCTAACTCCTCGGGCATGTAGTCTTGGGCAGCATTCTGGCGGCGGAGCAGCTGTGTATCGAAGGCCACAAAAGCAGCTTTCTCGAAGCGTAGGGCTTTGGAGCCGTCCTCCACTTCGTATGCCAAATCGGTGCGCGTCCAATCGAGAACGGGCATGAAATTATACGTCACCGTGAAGATGCCGCAGGCCGCTAAGTTGCGCAGCGACTCCTGGTAATTGGTGATGTACTGCTCGAACTGTCCGGTGCGGGTTTTGATGTTTTCGTGCACGGGCACGCTTTCCACCACGCTCCAGGTCAGGCCGGCGGCGCGCACGATTTCCTGGCGTTTTTTTATTTCTTCCACGGTCCAGACCTGGCCGTTGGGGATGTGGTGCAGGGCCGAAACCACGTCGGTAGCGCCGGCTTGGCGGATGTCGGCGAGGCTCACGGGGTCGTTCGGGCCGTACCAGCGCCAGCTTTGAATTATGGGCATCTGTTGGGGATTTTAGGAATTATTAAAACGTCATGCCGAGCGCAGCCGCAGCATTTTACGTGCAATAGTAAACCCAATCGAAAGGATTACTACCTCACGCGAGATGCTGCGGCTGCGCTCAACATGACGTTCTTACTTCTTGTTCAGAAAGTAAAATCAGACGCCACTGAAGGCATTGAAGCCACCATCGACCACCACCGTTTCGCCATTCACAAAGCGGGAGGCATTGCTGAGCAGGTAGATGAGGGTGCCGGTCAGCTCCTCCGGCTCGCCGAAGCGGCGGAAGGGCGTGTGGTTGATAAACTTGCGGGCGCGGTCGGTGTGCGAGCCGTCGGCAGCAATGAGCAGGCTGTGGTTTTGCTCGGTGAGAAACACGCCCGGCGCAATGGCATTCATGCGGATGCCCCCGCCGTAGCGCAGGCCCAGCTCGGTGGCCATCCAGCGGGTGTAGCCTTCGATGGCGGTTTTGGCCAGAGTGTAGCCCAGCACGCGGGTAAGGGGGCGTTGCGCCGTGAGTGAGGAGATATTGACAATGGAGCCGCTGCCCTGCTCGGCCATCACGCGCCCGAAGACGGTGGTCGGAATAACGGTGCCGAACAGGTTCAAATCTACTGCCCGGCGAGTGTCCTCAATGCCCACATCAAATAGGTTCTGGGTGGGGGTTACGGTAGCGCCGGGCATGTTGCCGCCGGCCGCATTTACCAAGCCATCGATGCGGCCCCAGGTATCCATGATTTTGTCGCAGGCCGCATTCATCTGGCCCATGTCGAGCACATCGGCCAGAATGACTAGGCACTCACCGCCAATGGCCCGAATGGCTTCGGCTCGGGCTTCGGCGCGCTCAGCGTTGCGGCCCAGTATGGCCACTTTGGCCCCGGCCCCGGCCAGTGCTAGCGACATGGAAGCGCCCAGTACCCCGGTAGCTCCAGTAATAATGACGACTTTATCTTCTAACGAAAATTGATTGGGCGTTGACATGAGCTTGTAGTGGGGGTAACTGTTTGCCCCAATCCGACCATTTGCGGCGGTCGGAACGGGCGTGTTTTAGGGTAGTAAATCCACCGTGCCTTCCAGCCGGATATCGTCCGAAGCGCTGCCCACCATAAGGTTGAATTTGCCAGGTTCGGCCACCCATTCCAGTTTGGAGTTGTAGAAGGCCAGTTTGTCCTTGTCAATGGGGAAGGTGATGGTTTTGCTCTCGCCGGGCTTGAGGCTGATTTTGCGGAAGTCCTTGAGCTCCTTGAGCGGGCGCACAACGGAGGCTACGGGGTCGCGGAGGTAAAGCTGGGCTATTTCCTCGCCGATTACTTTGCCTGTGTTAGTCAGAGTGAAGCTCACCTGTACCGTTTCGCCAGCTTTGAGCTGCGAGCGGCTGATTTTGAAGTCTGAATACTTAAAGCTGGTGTAACTCAGGCCGTGGCCGAAGGCGTAGCGCGGAGTGGCGGGCGCATCGATGTAAGCCGAGCGGTAACGGGTTTCGCTGACTTTGATGAGGGGGCGGCCAGTGTTGTACTGCTGGTTGTAGGCAATGGGAATCTGGCCCACGTTGCGGGGGAAAGTGATGGGCAGCTTGCCCGCGGGGTTGTAGTCGCCATAGAGCACATCGGCCAGCGCGGTGCCGCCCTCTGAGCCGGGCCACCAAGCGAAAAGCACTGCATCGGCCTGGTCGGCAATAGCGTCGAAAATCAGCGGACGGCCACCGAAAACCACGACGGCCACGGGCTTGCCGGTGGCTCTGAGCGCCTTGAACAGCTCTTCCTGCACGCCGGGTAGGTGGATGTCGGTGCGCGACTTAGCTTCGCCGCTCATGTTCCAGCCTTCGCCCACGGCCATCACGACGATGTCGGCCTTTTGGGCAGTGGCCACGGCCTGGTCGAAGCCGGCGCGGCTATCTCCTTCCACGGCGCAGCCTTTGGCGTAGAGCAGTTGGGTGGTTTTGCCGGCGCGCTGGCGCAGGCCGTCGTAGAGCGAGGTGATGCGGGTAGTGTCGGTGTCCACAGTCCAACTGCCATTGAGGTCGCGCTTGGCTTTGGCAATGGGCCCGATAAGGGCGATGCTGCGCAGCTGCTTGGTAAGGGGCAGGGTGGCTTTCTCGTTCTTCAGCAGCACCATGGATTTCTGGGCCATCTGGCGGGCAGCGGCGCGGTTCTGCGGGTCGGCGAGAACTTGCTTCTCGCGCTTTTCGTCCGAGAAGCGATAGGGGTCTTCGAACAGGCCCAGCTCAAACTTCTTGTGCAAAATGCGGCGCACGGCGTCGTCTACGAGGTCCATTTTTACCTTGCCGTCCTTCACCAGCTGGGCCAGGTTCTGGCTGTAGGTATCGCTCTCCATGTCCATGTCGGAGCCGGCCGTAATGGCTTGTTGGGCAGCTTCCTTCTTGTCGGTAGCGTAGCCCCAGTTCACTAGCTCGGCAATGGAGGCCCAGTCGCTCACCACGAAACCAGGGTACTGCCACTGGCCTTTCAGGATGTCGCGCTGCAGGTAGCTGTTGCCAGTGGCCGGGATGCCGTTCAGGGCATTAAAGGAGTTCATGAACGTAGCTACCCCGGCGTCGGCGGCAGCTTTAAACGGCGGCAGGTAGGTTTCCCAGAGCTGCTGGGGGCTGAGGTCAACCGCGTTGTAGTCGCGTCCGCCAATGGGGGCCCCGTAGGCGGCGAAGTGCTTGGCGCAGGCCAGCACGGCATCGGTGCCTCCCAGCTTCTCACCCTGAAAGCCCAGTACACGGGCCTTTGCTATCAGCGAGCCGAGGTAGGTGTCCTCGCCGGCGCCTTCCATCACGCGGCCCCAGCGCGGGTCGCGGCCGATGTCGACCATGGGTGCAAACGTCCAGTGAATGCCGGATGCCGCCGCTTCCTTCGCCGCCACGTGCGCTCCCAGCCGGATGGCGTCGAGGTCCCAGGAGGCCGCCTCGCCCAACGGAATGGGAAAAGTGGTCTGGTAACCGTGGATAACATCGAGGCTGAATAGCAACGGAATTTTCAGGCGCGACTTTAAGGCTTCGGCCTGAATTTCGCGGGTGTCCTTCACGCCCTTCACGTTCAGCATCGAGCCCACTTTACCACTGCTGATGCTGGTGAGCAAGGTGTTTTTGCGGTCGCTGGCCGGGCCGGTCACTTCGCGGCCGGAGTATTGGTTGAGCTGGCCCACTTTT
The DNA here is from genome assembly GCF_017571495.1 of Hymenobacter negativus. Taxonomy (GTDB): domain Bacteria; phylum Bacteroidota; class Bacteroidia; order Cytophagales; family Hymenobacteraceae; genus Hymenobacter; species Hymenobacter negativus. Next base: position 51,331 of record NZ_JAGETZ010000016.1, read on the forward strand.
TCTTCCAAGGTCATTTGGGCGAGCAGGGCTGCCACGCGCTGCTCAATGCTGGCATTGGTTGCGGTTGGGGCAGCGGTTTTGGTTTGGGCCAGGGCAGTGGTGCCGGGCAGTAGCAGGCCCATCAACAGGAGTGGTTTGTAAAACAAACGAGTCATTCAGGATTTGAAAAAAGCCAGCATCGTGGCTGAAAAAAGAATTTCTGAGCACTGGCGGCCACCAGCCACAGCCGCTCCGGCCGGCCTCAACTGTACGTTCCCACCATATCGTGAGGCGCAGTGCCGGGGATGCTGTTTGAAGTGGCGCTTCAACGGCTAGCAGCCGCCAGGTAAGCACAGAAGTAACGGTATTTTTTGAAATTGGTAGATGAAGTACGTCGGTGTGAAGGGCGGCGCAGCTTATTGCAAAGCTTCGACTATGCCGTCGTAAGCAGGTTTTTTGGCGTAGTTGTCGTCGAAGGGCAGGGGCCATTCGGGGCAGCTGCAGTAACCGCGCCGCCACGTGTCAGCGTCGCTCACGTTCCAGGTAGTGATGCCGTGGCGCTGGGCCGCAGGCAGCGCTTTGTAGGCCATTACCAAGGCTTTATACTTCACTTTCTGAGCGGCGGCCAAGCTTGCCGTGAAAGTGGTGGTAGCCGTGAAGCTGGGGTTCATCGAGATGTCGAGTTCGGACACGTGCACCTTCAGGCCAGTAGCCGCCGCTGTGTTAATGGCATTGGCAATGTTGGCGTCGGAGGTGTTGCTGCTGGTATGCATTTGCAGGCCGATGCCGTCGATGGGCACGCCCCGGCTTTTCAGGGCCGTCACCAAATTGATAATGCCCGTGCGGCGGGCCGTACTGTACTCGTTACCATAGTCGTTGTAGAAGAGTAACGCGGTGGGGTCGGCGGCGCGGGCGTACTGGAAGGCACGGTCGATGTACCGGTCGCCGAGGTGCTGGCGCCACACGCTGTTGCGTAGCGCCCCTGCGTCGTCGATGGCCTCGTTCACCACATCCCAGGAAGCTACCTGTCCTTTAAAGTGAGTCATCACTGTCTGGATGTGGCTGCGCATCAGGTCTTCCCAAGCCGTGGAGTCGCCCGAAAATGACGTAACCCAGGTTGGCAGCGAGGTGTACCACAGCAGCGTATGGCCGTGCACGCGCATCTTGTTTTGTTGGGCAAAGCTCACCAGGTAGTCGGCATCGGTCCAGTTGTAGGTGGTGGCCGATGGGTGAAGTGCCCCGAATTTCATGGAGTTTTCAGCCGTAATACTGTTGTATTCGGTTGTCATCACGCCCTGGTAAGCTGCCCGGCTACGCAGCAGGCTCACATTAACGGCGGCTCCCATTGGGAACGGCGCCAGCTCGCGCAAAGGCCCGACGCGTACGGGGACGTTTGCTACGGCAGGTGCTTCTTCCGTTTTGCTGCATTGCGTCAGCAACCCCAGGCTCAAGCTCAGGGCACCAAAAAGAAGGACGGATTTTGAACGGGCCATGCGGATGAAGGAATAAATAGTGGAAGCGTGAGGCTATTTCTGGCCGCTGATTTTGCCTTGCAGCCGCCGCATAGCAGTAGCATAGCGCAGCCCCAGCAGGCGGGCCGAAGCCGCATTGAAATGGACATGGTCGCCGATATCAGCTGTGCCTTCGGCGGTGATGTAGGTATAGTTGGACACCCGCTTTTGCAGTTCCGCCACAGCTTGGTTGATGCGCTGGGCGGCTTCGTTCAGGTGCAGTTGGCTATCAGCCCCAATCTTGTTAATCTGAAAATCGGGCAGCTGCCCGGCCACAAAGGGCACGGTGGGCGCTTGTAAATCGGTGCGCAGCTGCTCAATCAGGGCTTTCAGCTTCTGCTCATACACGGCGCTTTTTTCGGAGTTGCTATCTGTCTCGCCCTGGTTCCAGATGATGCCGGCTAGGGTACCCGTATGCATGGCCGTTCTGGCGCGGGCCAGGGCGTCGTCGTAGGGGTGAGTTTGGGTGTCGGCGAAGTAGACACCGGGCGCCCACGCAGCAATGCCCGAACCACCCACGGCGCAGGGAATCAAACCAATGGTGATGCTGGCATCCTGCGCTGCCATCAGCCGGCCAAAGGTGAGGCCCGGCCCCACGGCCGCCACGGCCTTATCGAAATGAATGGGGTCTTTGGCCACTTCCCACTGTCCGGCCCGGTTCAGACGCAGCACACGCTGGTTGGGGACGGTGTCCTCGGCTTCCACCAGGCCGCGCCCGGCCATGTTCGACTGCCCGATGAGCAGGTACAACAGAAACTTCTCCTTTTGTGCGGGCGGCGTCACCATTTGGCGCAGGCGCGGCTTCAAAGCTTGTGCCCGAACTCCAGTCGCTGGCAGCAGGGCCAGTAGCAGCATTTTCAGCAGGAGCAACTGGGGCGGTTTCATGAGGCGGTGGGCCAGGTGTGCGCAGTAGAGACGCATACGGGCGTCTCATCATTAAACGATTCAGTGAATGATGAGCAGTGAACGACGCGGATGATGAGACGCCCCGTTGCAGCCTTACTGCGGCTGGCGCTGGTCGAAGAAATCGGCCAGGTGATACATCTGCTGGTTCAGTTCGCGCATCTTGTCGAGCATGGGTGTGTAAGGTTCTAGGTAGTTGTCTACAATGCCCTTGTTGGCGTTGGTATTCGAGGGCTCGGCGCCCACGATAGTTGGGTCATTATCCTGGTATTTGAACCAGTGCCAACCGATGCAATTCTTCGATTCCAGCAAGCCCAGCGTGAAATTCTGGTAAAATATCCCGCGGTCGGCCTGGGTTTTTACCACCCAGCCGGCGCCGGCGGTATTGGCTAGGCCGGGAGAGTCCTCGCCCTTCACATACCATTCCGTCACGATGAAGGGCTTGCCGGCGGTTTGTTCCCACTCCGCTACCCAGCGTTTTTCGGGAGTCCAGTTATTATAGTAGTTTATGCTCACGGCATCGAGGTACTTGCCGGCCACCTTCATCAGCTCGGGGTAGTAGCGCTGGGCACCGTGGAAACGGCAGCCGAGGTACATGTGGTTGGGGTCGTACTTCTTCATGGCCTTGGCCACAATGGAGAAGTAGCGGTCGGCGGCGTAGGCCAGGAAATCCTGCCGGTTCTGGTCGGTAATGGTTTCAAGAGTGATGTTGCGCTCGTCGGTCCACTTTTTGGCAGCTATGTAGCCAGGCTCGGTCACGGGCAGCTTCAGGTAGCCATCGAGGTTTTTACGCAGCAGCGGCATCTCGTTGTCGGAGAAGTAGCCGAAGAGGTTTTTGTCATTCTTGTTTTGAGCCAGTTCCTTGGCGCGCTCGGCTACGTACTCTTCAAAGCCGGGGTCGAAGGCAAAAATCACGTCGTTCGGGTAGCCTTTGTGGCCGGGCTGCACGTAGGTGCCGCCGCGCTTGTCCCCGTACTTGCTCATGAAATCCAGGTTGATGGTGTAGGCCAGCGGCTGGTCAGCTTTGGCATTCTCCGCCTGAATCTCCTTGGTGGCCGACCACGCCCCTGCGCCGTTGAAGCCGTTGGCAAGAAGGAACTTGCGGGTGGCAGCCATCCAGCCGGCACGGTCGGTGTACTTGTCTTTGAGCGCTTTTTGGGTGCGCTCCGAGCTGCCGGGCTGCACGTCGTTTGGGGCGTTGTGCAGGTAGTAGTAGCCGTCGGGGTCCACGGCCCACCAGCGGCCGTCTATTTTCTTGACGTGGAAGAAGCCAGTAGCCTTGGTCTTCTTATCCAGCCGCCCCCCGTACTTGTCCAGTTTCACCGCAGCCGGGGCAAATCCTTGCAGCGTGGCAATAGTACGGGTGGGGTAGTTTTTATACTCCGAAAAGCCCGCCTTGCCGTCGATTGAAGAATTATTGATGGTTTTTTTAGCGGCTACGCGCAGGGTATACTCGGCGCTGTCGCGGGTCTGGGCCCGAGCGGTGAGGCCCAGGAGCAGCGCGGCCATCAAAACTCCAGTCCGAAGGGATGGGGGCGGCGAATGGAAAAGTTGCTTTCTCATTTATTTCCCGGTGTCGTATTTAGCCGCTTGCTGGCGGTAGTATTCTTGCAGCACGTAAAAAGCCTTTTTCTTCACACCGGTGCTCGAAATCAAGCCCTTGCGGTTGAAGCCATTCTGATATACCGGGTGCTGGCGGCGCGTGGCACGGAAGTCGGCCAGAATCCAGGGCGTCATGCCGCGTAGGCCCTGAATGGTGCTCAGCAGCTTGATTTGGTTCACGTAGAGCGACTCCTGGTACTCCTCGCTCCAGCGGGTTTCGGCGGTGCCGTGGTAGCCAGCCAGCGCGTCGCCACCAAATTCGCTGATGACCACCGGCTTGTTATACTTGATGTCGAACTTGTATTTGGAAATTTCGCTGGGGCTACCGCCCCAGTACCAGCCCACGTACTCATTGAAGCTGGTCAGGTCCAGGAATTCACCCAGCTGGTCGTCCACATGTATCACAAAGTCAGGGGTGCGGTGCAGCTCCAGGGCGGCCGCAATCAGGCGGGTATCATCCAAGGCGCGGGCCTTTTTCACAAGGCTGGTCATAAATTTCAGGCGTGGGTCGCTGAGCGGAGTTTCATTGCCGACAGACCATACGACCACACTAGCGCGGTTCTTACCCATCGAAATCAGGTCTGAGAGCTGGATTTCGGCATTTTGGTAAGTAGCGGGGTTTTGCCAGGCAATGGTCCAGTACACGGGTACTTCGGCCCACACCAGCAGGCCCATTTCGTCGGCTAGCTTCAGCATGGTTTCGTTGTGCGGGTAGTGGGCTAGGCGCACGTAGTTGCAGCCCAGTTCTTTGGCCCAGGTCAGGAGCATGCGCAGGTCGCCCTCGCTACGGGCGCGGCCCGGTATCAGCGGGTTTTCGTCGTGGATGGAGATGCCGCGCATGAAGATGGACTTGCCATTGAGCAGAATATCCTGGCCCTGCGTCTGAATGGTGCGGAAGCCGATGCGGTCCTGCACCGTTTCCGTGCCGTTGCTGAAGCTCACTGCGTAGAGCTTGGGGCTCAGTGGCGACCACAGCTTCAGCTTCTTGGCTGGCAGGCTGAATGCGGCGTGGCCGTCGGCATCGGTTTTCAGGGTTTGCTTGATGCCGGCCTCGGCAATGTTCAGCGTCACGGTCTGGCTGGCTTTGCCGGCTCCGTCGAGCTGCACGTAGCCCATGAGTTTGGTGGGGTCGTTTTTGGCCAGCTGCACCTTGAAGTCCACGATGAAGGTCTCAGGCGTTTCGGCCACGAACACGTCGCGGGTAATGCCGCCGTAGTTCCACCAGTCGGTGTTGATGGTTGGGACTTCCTCGGCGTGTCGGGTATTATCGGCCTTCACCACCACAAAGTTGTCGCCGGTGGCGCTCAGCTGGCTGGTGATGTCGTATTGAATGGGCGTGAAACCGCCCTTGTGCATGCCTAGCTTCTTGCCGTTCAAGTAGATGTGCGACTCGTAATTGATGGCCCCGAAGTATAGGAAATAGCGCTTTCCAGCCTTTGGTACCAGCGTAAAGCTCTTCTTGAACCAAACAGTGCCTTCGTAGTAGAGCAGCTTGGGGTCCTGCGAGTTCCAGTCGCCGGGGATTTGCAGGGCAGGCGAGTGGTCGAAGTCGTACTCAATCAGCTCGGTTTCCTGGGCATTGCTAGGCTTCTGGTTATCGTAGTAGCCGCCCTTGCCACTGGCCGATTTGTCAAATGCCTCGCGACGGTAGTCGTAAAAGCCGTTTTCGTACGGGTCGATGATGTAGTTCCAGCTGCCGTTAAGGCTAAGTACGCGGTGGCCCGGAGCATTCTGAATCAGGCTGGTTTGGGCGTGGGCCGAGGAGCCAGTGCAGATACCGGCCACGCTCAGCACAAGGGCCAGCAGCAGCATTTTCATCGGGTTAGGGTTGGTCATTATCAAAGGAAAAAGATGGCGGAAACCGAGTGAAAAAATGGCGAGGCAGTGAGGCGGCAGCCCCCAGCCCTTGCAGAGGCTGTAACGGGTACTACGCGCGGCTCACCACCTCGCCATCTCACCAATTCATTAGTTGTAGCCCGGGTTCTGGGTCAGAATAGAATTGGTCTGGATTTCCTGAATGGGTAGCGGGAACACCAGGTTGTGCGTGTCAATCATTACGAGGTTGCCCGTCGTGGCATTGTTTGGCCGAATGGTGTACTGCGCGATGTAAGCAGTCATCACCGGAATGGCGCGGCCGGTACGCACCAGGTCGAACCAGCGGTGGCCTTCCATGTTCAGCTCCAGGCGGCGCTCCAGCTCGATGCGGTCGCGCAGCACGGCAGCTGTAGTGGTAGCGGGCAGGTCTACGGTGGGGGCGAGGGTGCCCACGGGCAGGTTGCGCGAGCGGCGGATAACCTTGTTCACGGCTTCCAGGGCGGCGGCGCTGGGGCCGCTGGTTTCGTTCACGGCTTCGGCGTACATCAGCAGTACGTCGGCGTAGCGGAGCACAATCCAGTCGTTTTCAGCATCGAGCGAGGCCGTAGGCGTATCCGTATACTTTTTGGTGTAGTACACCGTGGTGCTGCCCACAGTGCCGGTGCCGTAGGAAGCTGCGCCCCGTACGTCGGTGGCACCACTGGCCGTGAAGGCATCAACCAGGCCCTTATGCAAGGTAAAAAATTGGTCGGAAGTGCCAATACCGCCCACCAGGCTCGAAGCAGTAGCGAAGTTGTTGGCAAAGGGACTGCCGACGCCCAGTGCCCCTTTCGAGTAGCGCACAGCAAACAGGATTTCGCTGTTCATCTCGTTCGTAATCGAGAAGATGTTGGCGTAAGTGGCCTGCAGCGCATAGGCGTTGCTCGTGATAACCGTGTTGAGGATAGTGGCAGCGTCGCTGTATTTCGTTTCGGTGAGGTACACTTTGCCCAGCAGTCCTTGCGCGGCGCTTTTGGTAACGCGGCCTAGCTCGGCGGCTGGCACGGTGGCAGGCAGGTCGGCAATGGCATCGGTCAGGTCTTTCTCAATCTGGGCATATACCTGCGTGACCGGCGTGCGGCCATAGGTGTAGGCATCAGGGATAGTAGCAATCTCGCTGGTCACGAGCGGTATTGCACCCCAGATGCGCACTGCATTGAAGTACGAAAGCGCTCGGATAAATTTCACCTCGGCAGCGTAGCGAGCGCGGGTGGCGGCCGTCAGCTTCACGCCGCCGGCACGGGCCAGTACCACGTTGGCACGGGCAATAGTGCGGTAGGTTACCACCCACTGGCTTTGCAGGCGTGGGTTGCTGGTGGTGATGCCGAAGAAGTCAAACTCGTTCAGCAACTGGCCCGAAATTACGGTGGTGGCATTGTCGGAAGGGATTTCCGAGAACACATACAGGCCGTTGTTCGAACCCGATTTGCCGTAGATGTCCTGCAGGCCGGCGTAGGCTGCCGTCACACCGTTCAGGATGCTCAGCGAGTCGGTGTAGCCTTCGGTGGTCGGAATGCGGGTGGGGTCGTTAAGGTCGATGAAGTCCTTTTTGCACGAGCTCAAGCCCATGGAGGCCGAGCCCAGCAAGGCGGCAAAACCAGCGCCCGTGAGTATATTTTTGAAAGTCATGGTGGGGATGAGTCAGAGAGTTAGTTGTCAGTTGCTCGTTGCCAGTTGCTCGTTCTGCCGTTGCGCTAACAACTGACAACGAGCAACTGACAACTAAAAGCTAGAAGCCGACGGTAACGCCAAGCGTGATGGTACGAGCCATGGGATAAGAACCCTGGTCGACGCCGTAAGTAGGCGTGGTGGTGTTGCCGTAGTTGTTGGCTTCGGGGTTGTAGCCGAAGTATTTGGTGAAGGTGTACAGGTTCTGAGCTGCAGCGTAAATGCTGGCGCTCTGCATCGAAGCCTTTTTCACCAGCTCGGTTGGCAGGTTGTAACGCAGGGTCACATTGCGAATGCGCAGGAACGAGGCATCGTGCACCTGGCGGGAGCTGAACTGGGTAAGCGACGACGACGAAGCGCGCGACACGCGGGGCGTCATGCCATCACCGGGCTCCTCTGGCGAGCGCCAGCGGTTCAATACGTCGGTACGGGCGTTGGACAGGCCGGGGAAGTTGTTCACGTACCGGTCGGCGGCGTTGAGGACGTCGTTGCCCTGCGAGCCTTGCAGCGTGATGCCCAACGATAATGATTTGTAGCCGAAGGTGTTTTGCAGGCCGTAGGTAAATTTCGGGAAAGGGTTGCCCACGATGCCGATGTCGTTCGTGTCAATCTTGCCGTCGCCGTTGATGTCCTTGTACTTGATATCGCCTGGCACGGTGGCACCAGCTGCCCATTTCGGGCTGGCGTCCACGTCGGCCTGATTCAAATACACGCCCTCCTGGGTGTAGCCATAGAACAGGCCGAGCGGCTGGCCGGCCACTACCCGAATGGAGCTGGTGTAGCCAAATACGGCGTCGTAGAGCAGCTGGTCGTTTTGGCCAGCCAGGGCAATCACCATATTGCGGTTAACGGACAAGTTGGCCGAGGTGCTCCAGGTAAATTTGTCGCCTTGAATATTGGCGGTGTTCAGCTGAAATTCCAAGCCGCGGTTGCGTACCTCGCCTACGTTGGCCAGGGCGCGGGTGGCGTAGCCCAGCACGGCCGGGATGTTCTGGTTCAGCAGCAGGTCGGTGGTGTTGCGCTGGTAAGCGGCCACGGTCAGGTAGATGCGGTCCTTGAACAAGCCAAGGTCGAAGCCGGCATCAAACTGGGTGTTGGTTTCCCAGCCCAAATTGCGGATGGCTACACCGTTGGGCGAGAAGCCGAAGGAGCGGGTGCCGGTGTTCACCCCAAATGAATAGTTGGCGGCCGTCTGGTAGCTCTGGTAGTTGTAGTCGCCGATGTTGTTGTTGCCGGTCACGCCGTAGCTCCCCCGGAATTTCAACTCGCTGATGGCTGGGATTTGTTTGATAAACGTTTCTTCGCCGGCCCGCCAGGCCAGGGCCACCGAAGGGAAAGTAGCATAGCGGTTGTCGGGGCCGAAGCGCGAGGAGCCATCGGTACGCAGTGCGGCCGTTAAAATGTAGCGCTCCTTGAATGCGTAGTCGAGGCGGCCGAACACCGAGGTCAGCGAGTTGGCCGAGAAGCCTGCGCCGCCAAAAATCTGGCCGGCACCGGTCACATAGTCCACGCTGGTGTTGGTGTAGGTACCGGTCTGCCCCAACACGTTGCTGCTCTCGTTCTGGTTGTATTGAGCAGCGTAGCCAGCCAGCAGGGTCACGCTGTGGTCGGGACCGAAGTTGCGGGCATACGAAGCAGTATTTTCCCACACCCAGTTCAGGTTGGTGTTATTGAGTTGCCGGGCGTCGATGTTGCTGAGCACCGGCTTCGTGATGTTAGCCGTGCGGGCATTGTTGGTGGGCAGCGTGGCCGGTACATAAATGCCCCGGCGGTTGTTGATGAGTTCGGCACCAAGGTTGGTGCGCAGGTGCAGGCCCTTCACAGGCTCAAAGTCGAGGTAGGTAGAGCTTAGCGCCCGCACCGAGTTGGTGCGGTCCTGGTAAAGCTCTAGTGGGGCTACGGGGTTCAGCAGGTCGGCAATGGAAATGCCCGCCGTGCCGTTGGGATTTAGCACCGAGTTGCTAAGCAGGCCGTAATCGCCGTTGGCCAGGCGGGTAGGCACCAAGGGCGAGATGATGAGGGCCGTGGTGACGGCAGCCGTTTCGCCACCTGGTGCGCTGCCGCCCGAAATGTTGCCGCCGTTGTAGCTGCCCGAGATAGGGCGCACGTCGGTGCGGCTATACGAAGGCGCCAGGTTCAGGCCAAGCTTCAACTTGGGGCTCAGTTGAGCATCGTAGTTGGCGCGCAGCGAGAACCGCTCAAAGCCCGTCCCGATGGTGATGCCTTTCTGATTGAAATAGCCGCCCGATACATAGAACTGGTTTTTTTCCGAACCGCCCGAGGCCGAGAGCTGATAGTTCTGCTGCACACCGGTCTGAAAAATCTCGTTCTGCCAGTCGGTATCGGCGTAGGTGCTGGGGTCGTTGCCCAGGCCCAGCGGCAGGGTTTGGCCGGCGTTGGCGTAAGCGTCTTTTACGTAGCTCAGGTACTGGTCTCGGTTCAGTACGTCTACCTTCTTAGCCACCTGCTGAATACCGCTGTTAGCGCTGAAGTTAAACTTGGTTTTGCCGTTGTTGGCGCCATGTTTGGTCGTCACAATCACAATGCCGTTGCCGCCGCGCGAGCCGTAGATGGCGCAGGCCGCTGCATCTTTCAAAATCTGGATGCTCTGGATGTCGCCGGGCGGAATCTGGTTGTAGTTATCGGGGCTGTTGAGCGGATAGCCGTCCACCACGTAAAGTGGGTTGTTGCCAGCCGAAATCGAGCCCAGACCGCGCACGCGAATCACCGCACCCTGGCCGGGCTCGCCCGAAGGCTCCGTAATCTGGGCGCCGGCCACCAGGCCCACCAAGGCCTCGGAGGGCGAGGCCACCGGAATCAGCTCAACCTGCTTGGCCGAAATAGAGGAGATAGACGTGGCCAGAAGTTTTTTCTCCTGCACACCGTAGCCTACTACCACTACTTCTTCCAGTGCCTTGGCATCCGGTACGAGCGAGTTGCTGATGCTCGTGCGCCCGTTTACTGCCTCCTCCTTGGCCGTGTAGCCCACGAAGGTGAAAACCAGGGTCGCATTGTCGGCAGCCTTGATGGTGTAGCGGCCGTCCACATCGGTCTGAGTGCCGTTGGTGGTGCCTTTCACGATGACGTTGACACCGGGAATGGCCATGCCTTTCTCGTCCACGATGCGGCCGGTGATGGTAATATCAGCCTTTATCCCGCTTGGCGCTGCCAAGTGAGCAAAAGCGAAGGTGGGGGCGCTCAGGCCCATGCTCAGCGCAGGCAGCAGCAACAGGGGCCGCAGGTAACGCCGATAATCGGTTCGTAAATTGTCCGTCATGTGAGGGTGGGGTTTGTGACGATGGTGGGAACGCAGCGGGCCGAGGCTGGCAGTAGAGTGGGGCCGCAACGGGCCCGCTAGCCTGGTCAGTGGGGACTTACCCCGTCGTCTGCTCTGCGAAGTACTGGATTCTTCCGGGCGATTACACCTAAACCACAATCCTTTATTTACGCAAACGTTTTCGGTAGATAGACTGAAACCCTTCCTTTTCCGGTTGTTAACTGTTAGGTTTGTATATACTGCGCGTTCGCTAATCTTTGTAGCAAGTTGCCTTTTTCTCGTTTTTGCTTAATCTCTTTCCTGCCATGACGCCTGTGAACCTCAAGTCGCTGTCTGAGCAGTTAAATCTGTCTATTGCCACGGTTTCCAGGGCATTGCGGGATAGCCACGAAGTATCGGAAGCCACCAAAGTGCGGGTGCGGGCCTTGGCCAGTGCCTTGCACTACGAGCCCAATGCTTACGCCAGCAGCTTGCGCCGCAACATCAGCAAAACCATCGGGGTGGTCATTCCGAAGGTGGCCAACCATTTTTTTGCCCTCGCCATCAACGGAATTGAGGAGGCGGCCCGCCAGAGCGGCTACCACGTCCTCATTTACCTCACACACGATGACTACGAGCGCGAGATGTCCATTGTGCAGCATTTGAAGGGCGGGCGGGTCGATGGCTTACTCATGTCGGTGGCCAGCGGCACGCAGGACTTTGCCCACCTTCGTAGCCTGAAGGACGCCAATATTCCCATCGTGTTTTTCGACCGGGTGTGCGCCGAAATTGAAACGGCTAAAGTCACCACCAACGACTACGAAAGCGGCTATCAGGCCACCGAGCACCTTATTCAGGCCGGTTGCCGCACTATTGCCCACCTGCTCATTTCCAACAACCTTTCCATCGGCCAGTTTCGCCACCAGGGCTACCTCGATGCCCTAACGGCCAACGACCAGGCCCCCGACCCGGACCTGGTAATGAGCGGTGTGATGGACAACGAGCAGAACGTGGCCCTCATCCGGGAACTGCTACTGCGCCGGCCCGACATCGACGGCATTTTTGCCTCAGTTGAGCGTCTAGCCATCAGCGCCTACCGCGTGTGTCATGAGCTGCAGCGCCGCATCCCGGAGGACGTGAAAATCATCGGCTTTTCCAACCTCGAAGCCGCTGCGCTGCTCGACCCGCCGCTGTCCACCATCACCCAGCCTGCTTACGACATTGGTCGCGAAGCTGCCAAAATCCTGCTTCGCGCCGTAGAAAAGAAGAAAGCCGTGCTGTCCACTCAAAGCGTAGTGCTAGAGTCTACACTGTTCGCTCGGCAGTCTACGGGCAGCTGATTTGCCCGTCACCGTAAGCCACCTATCATCTTGAGTATGCTGCTTTAATTGCAGAATGCTCAAGATGATAGGTGATTCTGATTTATTGTTTCGTCACCTTTTGGCGCAACACTTCACCTGCCCCGGTCGTCACCGTGAGCATATACGTGCCAGCAGCCAGGCGGCTGATATCAACCGGCGTGGTAGCGGCCTGCTGCTGCCGTAGCACCTGCTGGCCTGTTAGGCTACGCAGCACCACTTCTACCGGTCCGGCTAGCCCATCGAGGGCGAAACTGCCGGTGGTGGGGTTGGGGTAAAGAGCAACAGCGGCCGTCGCTGGTCCGGCGGTGGCCGCCAGAGCCGTGGGCCGTTGCAGTACAGGGGCCGCGTCGTTGTCGTCGTAGTAGGTTTTTGCTTCGTAGGTGCCCGCCGCTGTGAGGCGGTAGAGAATGCTCATATGGCCGCTAATGGTGCCAGTGCGCAGGTCAGTCGAAACGCCGGTGTAGCCTTCCAACTTGATGCGGGCCGAGGCCGTGCCCCGGTAAGTATTGTCGAGCGAGATGCTGTAGGTGCGGGAGGTCCCCGAGTTATTCATCAGGAGTACGGTGTAGCCAGTGGCATCGCGCATGCCCAGAAACACCAGGTCATCTTTGGAGTAGCTGGCGTTGGTTTCTTGGTCGCCTGGCATGTAGTTGGCCCGCTTGTTCTGGCTCAGCAGGGCGAAGTGGTGCATGGTTGAGCGACGAGAGTTATCGGGGTTGTAAAGCGAGAAATCGGTAGCGCCGTGGTCGCCGTCGTGTTCAAAAATACTCCATGGCGTTACGCAGAAGGCTCTTTTAGCCAAGGCCAGCTTAGTCATCGTTGCCACAAACTGGCCGGCGGTGAAACTGTAAGGTTTCCAAACGCTGGTGCCATTGGCTTCGGTGTTCACTTCAGTCACGGCCATGCGCAGGTCGGTCCAGGTCGCATCGATGTTGTGACGGGTGGTATTTACATTATCCAGATAGCCCTGGATGGCATCAAATCGGCTGGTGAGTACTTGCTCACGATTGCCTTGGCTGTCGTAGTAATGAAATGAAAAGGTGTCGAGCAGCGGAATCTTACGTGTGCCGACCGTCACATACTCATCGCCCACGTCGCTGATAAAGTTGGAGTAATACAGCGAGATTGGCTGGTCATAAAACAGGCGGAAGTCGCCCCCAATAATTTTACAGTTGTTGTTGGCCTGCTTCACCAGTCGTGCTATAGCCTTGAACCGGTCGCGGAACCCGTAGTAGCTCAGTCCCAGATAGGGTTTGTTGTTGGTTACCCAGTCGGTCAAGCTCATTTGGTCGGGCGAGGGGTCGGCCTCGTTGCCAATGGCAAAATAGCTCACGCCGTTGCTTGTGAAGTAGTTGACCCAAGTAGTTACCTGCGCATCAGTCAGGTTGATGGACAATTGCACTAGCGGTTCGCCATTGAGGCTATTCTTGATGTAGTTCACTGACGGCAGCCAGTTTTCTTTTACCGACCAGTCACGCGATGTGCTGGTGTTTCGGTTCAACTCTTCCCCGCCGAGGCGGTAAATTTTCATATTAGCGTTGTTCAGGTCAGCCGTGATGGTGGCATTGGGCTGGCTATACCAGTAGTTGACGCCGAAGAAATTGCTGCTTACGGGTACGCCTTGCGCGGCGGCCGGGAGCGTAGCTGCGCCGGCAGCCAGTAAGGATAAAAGGGCGATGCGAAACTGTTTTTGCATTGATTGTGAGAATTTTGGGATGGAGAAAGAAATAATAGGGTAGGGCATAGCTCCGCCAGGAACAGTGAAAAATGCCCTCAGAATGAGTTGGTTGTGACTTTAAAAAGAGGCGGCCATGCTGAGCGAAGCCGGAGCATCTCTACTGCGTGAGTAATCCAATAAACAGGGTCTACTAGTGCGGTAAAAGATACTTTGCTGTGCCCGGCATGGCCGTTCTATTGGGCCTGGTAGCCCATTTTAGCTTATTCCAGCACCACGCGCTTGGTCAGCGTCTGGCCTTCCGCCTGCACGCGGAGCGTATACACGCCCACAGTCAACGGCTGGGTAACAAACTCTGCCGTAGCGCCGGCTACCGTCAGGCCAATGGTGCGCGTGAGCACCGCTTGTCCCAGGGCATTAAACAAGGTGGCGCGCACCTCGCGCTGGCCCGCCAGTGGCGGCAGCGACACCGTGAAACGGCCGTGGGCCGGGTTTGGATAGATGCTGACCGAGGCCGCGTTCAACTCCACTTTCGTAGCCGTCACATTGGCTGGGCGCAGCACCACGCTGAAGCGGCCCGTGCCGGCCGTGGCCGAAGCCAGCGTGAAGTTGTAGTGGGTGCCCGCCGTGAGAAGCTGCTGAGTGCCCATAATGGCATCACGTAGGTAGGCGGTGGTGGTCCCGAAGTTGGCCAAATCAGCCACTTCGAAGCTGAAATTGCCTGCTTGGGGTGCGCGCAGGGCCAGCGGCACTATTACTTCAGTGCTGCCTAGCGGAGCAAGGCCGTTGATGGCAAGCACATTGTTGCCACTCAGCGAGGCCAAATCTAAGCCGGTGGGGTTGGGCAACTTGGTGGCATCAAAGGCAGCCTCAGTGCCTGCCGTAGCGCCTTGCTCCAAATAGATGAAAGCGTCGTCGTTCAGGCTGCCGCCGGTGAGTGTGAGGTGGAGCAGAGGCCGCGTATCGACTACCCCGCGCCCAAAAGTAGGTTGCGCGCCGAAGGTGGTGACGCGGTTAGCGTTGGTCAGGTTCACGGCGCCGGGCGTGCCAGTGGCGCTCACCCGGGCGAAGTAGCCCGAGCCGGCCACAATCAGCGGCGAGGTGCCGATGCCGTTGGCGAAGCTACGGTAGGTGCCAGCATATTGGCCGGTGCTCTGGTACACGTACATAGCGGCATCCATGCCGGGGCGTTGGGAGGCCGTCACGGTGTTCCAGTCGAGCGGAGAAGGGTAGGGGTTACCCAGCAACTGCCAGCCAGCGTTGGCATCATTGCCCCGGTTGAGGGGGCCGGAGGCCTGCGCGGCGTTGTTGAACGTGCCGGTGAAGGAAATGGGGGCAGTCGTGGCCAGTGCGTTCACGGTGTAGCCGTAAGAAGGCAACATGATATCCGTGGCGCTGGCAGGTGAAAACCAGCCTTTGTCAAATGCGCTGTAGTTCGACGAGACCGTAGCCAACCGGCTTTCATCATATCCAAACACTGTGGGGAAGGGCGACACCGAACTGGGTGTAGCGCTGCTGTTATAAGCTGTATTGAAGGTAGGCGCGAAGCCTGTGGTAGCGAGGCTGCTGAATGGCACACTAGTCACTGGCGAGCTAAAGTGGCGGTAAGCCGCGCCCGTTACCGAACTGGTGACTGCACGCTGCATGGTGCCTGCACCGCTTACCACGCCGCCGCTGTTATCAACCAGCGCCGTACCAGTAGCCGATGAAAGAAGCACGAATGGCTGACCGCCGGTGGCCAGGTTGCCGCTTTGCAGGCGGGCTACTTGGGCTACACTCACAGCCTGGCTCAGGGTGAGGCCGAGGGCGTTGTTCACCGTCAGGTTACGCACCTGGCCGGGTAGGCCTGCGCCGGTGGCCTGGGTTGCCGTGCCATTGTAAGTGTAAGAGGCATCGGGCGAGAACGTGCGGGTGCCGCTCACCTGAACAGCGCCCGTAGCACCCGTGGCCGCAATACCAGCCGGGTCGCAGATTTGCAATTCGGCACCGGCTTGTAGCGCAAAAGAAGCACCGCCGCTCAGTGTCTGGCAGTTGCTGATGAACAAGCCACCAGTCTGCACCTGCACCGCGCTGGCCACGGTGGTCGGGCCCATTAGTGTGAGCGTGCCGCCACTCAGCACCGTAATGCTGTTGTAGCTGCCGCCGGCCCCCATCGTTTGGCCATTGGCTACTACCAAGTCGGGGCCGGTCACGGCGTTGCGCAGGCTCTGGATGTAGTCGATGTTGGGCTGGCCGAAGCCGAAGCCCCAGTTGAAGGCCGTGCTCTTGCTAAGCGCACCCTTGGCCCCGTTGAAGGCATTCACATCCTGGGTGGAGTTTAGCGGATAGTGGAAGGTGCCGCCACCGGCATCGGTTCCATCGGGCGAAGTCATCTTGGCGCCCGTCACCGACAGGTAAAGGGCCGAGGGTACACCTGCATTTCCGCCTCCCTTGGTAGCATAGGTATGAATAGCTCCACTTACGCCCGCCGCCGTTCCAGTTTTTATCATCACCATGTCATACTGCGTGATGTTGAACGAGTTGCTGGTGGCCAGATTGGTTAGGTAAGTTGCATTGTCTAGCAGCAGGTCCAGCGTGAAATCTGACGCATCCACATCGGGCACGTAGCCGGTGGGGCCAGCCAAGCGGCGCAACACAATGGTAGTGCCACTACGCAGGTCGCTCCAGAAAGGTGTGTTGGCAAAGCTGTACTTGCCGCCGTTGTCGGCCGTGTTGTTGGTTTCGAAGTCCTTCACAATCAGGTTGCGCACGTCGAGGTGGTCCTGAATAACGAGCAGTTCCATGCCGTCGGTGTTGCCGTTGGCATCATTCGAGCCGTTGTACACACGGTTTACTACGATGCCGGGCGGTGTGAATGCTTGGTTACGAAGCAGTTGGATGTAGCTGATGTTGCCAGTGCCGAAGCCGTAGCCCCAGTTGCGGGTGGTGCTGGTGCTGCTGGCTGCGCTGGTGCTATTGTAGTCGGCCGTAGTCTGGGCCGGGTTCAGCGGGTAGAGGAATGCACCCGTGCTCAACACGGTATTGAAAACCAGTTTTGGGCCAGTCAGACCGGTGTAGAGGACGTTGGCGCTGCCGTTGTTCGAAACCAAGGCATGCACCGGGTTGTCGATGCCGCTGGCGAGGCCGGTTTTCAGCAGCACCATGTCGGTATTGGTGAGGTTGAAGTTCTGACCCGTGGTCGACAAATCGGCTAGATAGGTGGTGTTTTCCATCAGCAGGTCCACTGTGAAGTCCGACGCATCGGTATCCGTCACGTAGCCGGCGATGCCGGAAGCTAGCCGGCGTAGTACGATGGTGGTGCCAATGCGCAAGTCCTTCCACAGCGCATTGTCCTTAAACTGAATCTTGCCGCCCGTATCACTGGTCAGGCTGCTCTCAAAGTCTTTCACAATCAGACCACGAATGTCTAGGTGGTCCTGCGTCACAAGCAGTTCCGCGGCATCGGTCGAGCCATCCGACGTCGAGCTGCCGTTGTACACGCGGTTCACCACGATGCCCGTGATGGGCTGCTCTACAAACGTCAGCTTTGAGAAGTTAAGGCTGGCACTCACGATGTCAAACTTGAGCGTCGCATTGGGCGAAGCTTCCAAGTACACATTGTTGATAATCAAGTCCTGGTAGGTGCCAAAGCCGCCCGTTGCGGGTACCACGACCACACCGGTTTTGTCCACATCATCTGCCGACAGCCGTAGCGAGCCTGTCGAAGTTGCTCCTGTCGAAACCCGCACTGTCACGCGGTACAGGCCAGTGCGCAGGATGTTCACGGTGTATTTCAACCATTCGCCCGTGGCCGAGTAGCCCACGTTGGTATAGCCGCCATCACCATTCTCGGTGTCCACGCTTTCCGTGGAGCGGGGCACGGTGGGGTCTACGGCCGCACCGCGGTTAGCCACATCCGAGTCGTTGAAAGCGACACCCTGGCCGCCGTTGTCGTATTCCACGGCTTTTATCACGCCCGGAATCACAGCCGCCGTGCCGGTGTAAGGGGTGCGAATGCAGGTACTCACTTGCACGTAGTTGGCCTTCGTTACCACGATGGTGGTGTCCGAATTTACCAGCGTCATGGTCACGGTGGGGTTGCCGGCGATAGAATAGGTCACGGCTGGCGGATTTTTGCCGGTACCGGTGGCGGGCGTTGCACCTGCTCCAAAGTTCCAGTTAATCGATGTGGATTCGCCCAGCACCATGGCCGAATACGTTACGGCTTCGGGAGCAACGCAGGTAAAGGTTTTATCAGCTGTGAAGTTAGCCAGCGTGAAAGTCTGACCGGGACTGAGGTAGGTGGGCGGCAGCGTTTGTTGCGCGTGCTGCAGCGAATACACAATTTTGCGTGTCAGCGCACCTTGCGCGTTGAACAACAGCACCAGCGTCGACTGCGCATAAATCTTGTCGTTATAAGCGGCGTTGATACCGGCCGGCACGTTGATTTTGAGGGCTGCTGCGCCCGGCACGGTGTTCCCGTTTAGCTGCACCGTGAAATCGTAGTCCGTCACGTCGCTTTCGTTCAGCACCATCACGGCCGTGGTGCCGTTGTCGGTGCTGCAGAGTTCCTTCACCAGCGTCTGGTTGTCGGTGGCGTTGAGGTTGGTGCCGTGCAGGTTTTCCGACACCAGCATCTCGTGCCAGAAAGCGGAGCGTGGCTTCACAGTAGCAGCCGTTGCCCCATCGAGGTAGCCCAGGTCGCCCGCACCCCGGGCGCCGCTGCCTTCGTGAATGGACCATGCCTGCATCGATACCCCCTCGTACTTCATACCCACCCCAAATATTTCGGCCCAGAACTGGCCATTGAGGAAGGAATGCACGCCTACGCCTTCCACGGTATTAGCGGTCGGGTTGGCATAGTCGACGTTGAATTCGGTGAGGGCCCAACGCAGGGCGTTTGCCCCGGTGCGGTTGTGCAGGGTATTGGCGTTTGCCATCAACCCTAGCAAGCTAACCACATTGTTGGTCAGGTTGGTGGTGCCACTCGTCACCTGGGCCCGCGTTTGGGTGCCTGCAAAAGGGTAGGTGTGAAACGAGATGATGTCGATGTAATAACGGCCGTTGGCATCGGTGCCAGTGATGTCGTTCGCACCGCCGACCAGAGCGGGGAAGTAGCTATTATAGGAGGCGTTTTCCGGGCCCACCGTCAGAATGGTGGGGTCTACCGCTTTCATGGCCGAGGCAAAAGCCTTGATGTAGGTTTCCACACCCGCTACGCTCACCGGATTGGACTGTGTAGCATTATTGAGGTCGGGCTCGTTGCCAATAATCCAGTACTTGACGTTGCGGCCCATAGTGATGTTCACGTGTTGCACCACCTGCGCGGCCTGCGCGGCCGTGAAGCGGCCACGTCCTTCCGAAACCTGCACCATCGGCTCGGCCCCAATACGCCGTACAGAGTCAATCAGGGCAATGTATTGGGCGTTGGTCACCAGATTGGAATTTACGCCGTTGCCGCCAATGCGAATCATCTGGACTTTTGACTGCTTCACCATTGGCCAAAGCCGGTCGAGCTGTCCGTTGAAAACCTGTGTGCCGAGGGCGGTGGGCAGCCAGGCATTCTGGCCCGTGAGGTAGGGCGAAATGGCCTGGCCGTAGCTGGTATTCAGCGCCAGCCAGCTAAACAGTAAAATTGATAGCAGTTTCTTCATGGAGGTGGGAGTTTGGGTAATTTGAGAGCGGTAAAGAGCAGCGAAGCCGGCGCAGAAATACGTCGGGGAGGGCCAGCTGAAAAACATCAGTGGCGCATAGTTTCCAGAAAATGAGGGACTAAAGCTGAGAAAGGCAGCTTCAGTTAGTTGCCAGATAGCTTCGAATCTGGCGCATGCACATATTGGGCAACATGGCCGGGCAGAAACTGGCCAATGGGAGTAACAAGCCATTAAAGGTATCGGCCTGCTTTGCCTAAAAGCTAGAATACTACCGGATTTATCTACGAAAACGTTTGCGGTAGTTTGCGGGTCTAGTTTCCGGCCGGCTGGCGTTGGGCAATAGGCAAATACCGCTTCAACCAACCAAGCTGCTTATATTCATTCTCTCATGGGCTGGTTTGCAGCCAGTCGCTGCCGCGCCGTGAGTCCTCACCTTTGGCCCGAAACTAACCAATTGAAATTGGAGGAAGTTGTACCTTCACTGCTCCAATCCCACCCCTCAATAATATGGCTTATTACCACCGCCTCGGCCAGATTCCGCGCAAGCGCCACACCCAGTTCCGTCAGCCCGATGGCTCCTTGTATTCGGAGCAGCTGGTGGGCACGCAGGGTTTTCATGGCGTGTCGTCGCTGCTGTACCACGTGCACCCGCCTACTCAGATTAAGCACGTAGGCGAGCCCAAACCCTACGCGCCCAAGCTGCTGAAGGACCGCCCACTCCAGCCCGAGCACTTGCGTACGCTAGCTCAGACCAGCACCGGTGGCGATTACCTGGCTGCTCGACAAACCTTGTTGGGAAATGCGGATGTCACGATGAGCATCTGCAACCCCACGGAGAAGCGAATGGGGTACTACTACAAAAACGCCCAGGCCGACGAGGTGATTTTCGTGCACGAAGGCCGCGGCGAATTGTGGAGCCAGATGGGCAAAGTAGCGTTCGAGCCCGGCGATTACGTAGTGGTGCCGCGCACGGTCATCCACCAGTTTCACTTCGAAGAAGGGCCAGTGCGGCTGCTCATCATCGAGTCGTTCAGCCCCGTGGAAACGGTGCGGCGCTACCGCAACCACTTCGGCCAGTTGCTGGAGCACTCGCCCTATTGCGAGCGCGACATTCGTCCACCAAGTGAGCTGCTGCCCCACGAGCAACCCGAGGGCGACTACGTGCTACACGTTAAGAAAGAGGGCCTGCTGCACGAGTTGACTTACGCGCACTCACCTTTCGATGTGGTGGGCTGGGACGGCTATTTCTATCCTTACGCCTTCAGCATTCACGACTTTGAGCCGATAACCGGCCGCCTGCACCAGCCGCCGCCCGTGCACCAGACGTTTGAGGGGCACAATTACGTCATCTGCTCCTTCGTGCCGCGCCTGTTCGACTACCACCCGCTCAGCATTCCGGCGCCCTACAACCACGCTAACGTCGATTCTGACGAGGTGCTGTATTACGTAGCTGGCAACTTTATGTCGCGCAAAGGCGTCGATTTGGCATCCTTCACCTGGCACCCCACCGGCCTGCCGCACGGCCCGCACCCCGGTACCGTGGAAGCCAGCCTTGGCAAAAAGGAAACCCACGAGCTAGCCGTAATGGTCGATACCTTCCGCCCGCTCTACCTCACCGAAGCTGCCCTGCCCTACGTGGATGGCCGCTACCCCATGAGCTGGAACCCCGGCTTCGTGCCCGACCCACCCCGTTCAGCGGATATGATGGACTAACTAAGTAACTAACGGTAAAAAATCAATACTGTAAATGAGGGAGGGGCTGTTCAAAGGTGCTATGTGCGCCCTTAAACAGCCCCTCCCTCATTTACGGCATTATCCGCCCTTGCTACTTCACCACCGCTACCCGGTTATAGTGGTCGATAATGCGCGCCACATCGGCGGGCTGGTCGTATTTCAGGTGTTGCGCCTCGGCAAACTTGCGCATATCGTCGTCGCGCTTGCCAAACAGGCGCAGGACGGCTGCCTGACTGAGGTCGAAGGGGCGCAGGGGCTCGTCGGGCTCGGTGCCAGAGCCTACCAGCAGCAGAGGGGCCAGCGAAAGACGGCCCGCCGCAGCATCGGCGCCCGAAGAGTAGAGCCAGGCCAGCAGCAGCGGGCCGGCATCCACGGCAGTCAGCACCTCCACAAATTCGCGTCGCGTGCCGATGGTGCCTTCCTTCACTAGGCGCGGGCGAAAACGCCGGGGGGCCTCTGCCCCTTTGCCACCGGCCTCGCCCAAGTCGAAGCCGCGCAGGCTGCCTACCGGCCATAGGTGGGTCGAGTCCAGGTCAATCGAGTCCTGCGCTTCCAGCAGACGCAGGCCGGCATGGTAGCGCAGGCCCTGTACCGGGCGGTATCGGCCATCGAAGGTGCGCAGGGCGCCGGGCTGAAACGTGCCATCGCCGAAAAAGCCGCTGGTATGTTTGGCTAGGTCCGCGCGGAGCGCGATGGTGTTGGGTTTGGTATTGGCTTGGCGATAAATTGTCCGCGCTTCGGCAATGTCATGCGCAGATTGGGCATGGGCACCAGCCGCGCTGGCTACCAATGAGAGGGCAACTAAATAGCTGAAGAGTTTCACTAACGTAATTCCAAATAAAAAATAAGCAGAAACCGAAGGTCAAAACTACGAGATATGCTTCGGTTTATGGGCATTACCAAGCACTGTGCCAGCTGCTTGGTAATGGCTTATTTTCCGGGGGCAGCAGTAGCCGTGCTATGTCGGTTGAAGTACTCCACCAAGTGTAGCACATCGGGCAGGGTGGTGTAGCTAAGGTGCTGTTTCGCAGCATATGCCTGCACGTCGGAAGCAAAAGGCACGAACAGCTTGGTTACGTTTTTCTCATTCAGCGAAAGCTCCCGGAGCGGCTCTTTCGATTGGCCCAGACCTGCTACAATGACTTGGCCGATTTCGGTGCGGGCGGCCTTCGTTTCGGTGCGCAAAATGGGGTCCAGCTGGGCATCCTCGTGCAGGTAGTGGTGTTGCAGGCCCAGAATTACGGGGCTATTGTCGTTGGGCGTCAGCACTTCCACAAAATCCGTCTTGGTGCTGCCCACGCGTACTGACAGGCTGCGAAAGTGGCGGGCATCAGGTCCCCGGCCCAGGTAAAAGCCGTCAAGGCTGCCGGGCGGCCACACGTGGCTGCCGGTCGAGTCGCGGGCTTCCAGCAGGTGCAGGGCCACGTTGTACTTCATGGCTGGAATACGCACCCGGCGTTTGTCGAGCAGCACCAGTGTTCCCGGCTGGTCGGTGCTTATGAGGTAGGCTTCGGGGGCATTCACCAGGTCCTTGCGCATGCGCGCCAAGGCATCGGGAGAGTTGGCCCGCTGGTACAGGTCAAGGCCTATTTCGGTGAGGTCGCGCTGGGCCTGGGCGTGCGCCGCAGTGGTGGTCAGCAGTAGGGCCACCAGCGAAAGCAGAGTTTTAGCAGATAGATTCATGTTTGGAAGGTAAGCAGCAGAGGTGTAATCAGCTTGCTGAATATAAAGAACATCAGGCGGAGCCTCAGTACGATGATGCTGAGGCTCCGCCTGACGGCTCCACTAATTTGTGATACCGGGTTTACCGGTTGCGGCCGTACTGCTCGTGACTGCTCACCCAGTCGGAGCTGCTGATGGCAGCCCCCAGGCTTAGTTCGCCGGCCAGCACCACACCGGCTACAATTTCGGCAAACTTGCGCACCGTGCCCCGGCCCACGCAGCCCAGCATTTGCAGGCATTCGTTTTGGGTGGCCAGGCCGGTACCGCCGCCGTGCGTGGCCACAATGAGCGAGGGAATGGTGATGCTGATGTAGAGGTCGCCGTCCTTGGTCACTTCCGAATACAGAATACCAGCCGACGACTCGCTCACGTTGGCTACGTCCTGCCCGGTGGCAATGAACAGGGCCGTGATGCCATTGGCCGAGTGAGCGCCATTGTTGTTGGCCCCCGATATGAAGGCGCCCACATTGCTGACTTGGCCGTGGTAGGCCAGTTGCTCGGGCGTCACGCGCATGCGCTGCATCAGTACGTCGCGCTTCACCACGGCTTCGGCCACCACGCGCTTGCCGCGGGTGCGCATCACGTTGATTTGGGAGGCTTTTTTGTCGGTGGCGAAGTTCGATTCGAGGTAGAAGTGCTCAATTTTCGGGCCCTTATAGTTTTCCAGAATCCAGGAGCAGGCTGCAAAGGTGGCGCGGCCCACCATGTTCTGCCCAGCCGCGTCCCCGGTGCTGAAATTGAAGCGGAGGTAGGCGAATTTGTTGCTCAGATAGGTGTCGATGTATTGCAGCTTGGCCACGCTCGACGTGCTTTCGGCCTGCGGCCGAATCTGGTCGATATTGTCCGCTACCCACTGCCCGAAATCCCGCGCCCCGCGCGCATCGTCGAACACAAATACCGGGGCCCGCTGCATAGCATCGCCCACCACGGTGCACTTCACGCCGCCACAGAGGTTCAATACCTGAATGCCCCGGTTGTAGCTCGCCACAAGGGTTCCCTCGGTGGTGGCCATTGGAATTAGGAAATCGCCCTGGGCGTGCTCGCCGTTCACCGTCAGTGGGCCGGCCAGGCCCACCGGAATCTGGGCCACGCCCATGAAGTGCTCGCAGTTACCCTTTAGATTATGCGCGTCGAAAGAGTAGTGCTTAAGGTGCTGGAATTCCTTGCCCGAAAACTGCTCGGCAAAGCGCTGGCGGGCCGCGATGGCAGCTTCGGAGTAGTCGTCTTCCTCGGAGCGCGGAATGCGGGGCTTAGAGTTGGCCGCGCCCACAATGGCATCCTCCACTTCCACGTGCAAATCACCAAAAGCATCGGTCGAAAACCAGGCCTGCACGGCGTGGATGCCCTCGGCTAGGGGCGGGGCATCGAGCACTATAAGCAGGGCGCGGCCCACGGGCAACTCAATGACTTTATCGCTGGCGTTGATTTCGCAGGCTGCCCGCCGCTCCCCGTTGCCCAAATCCACCTGGATTTTCTCGGCAGGCACCACCATGTCGCCAATCTGCACCTTCGTGAAACCGGTCACCTTCACCGTATCGAGCCGGTTTTTGATGCTGAAAGCCACGCCCTTGTTTTCGGGTAGGTTGTGCAGGCTGCCGCGCGTATACAGCAGCTTGAGGAGCATTGGGCTGGGGGTGAAAACCATCGGAAAGCGAGGTGGGAATTAAGTGAATGAACTGTGTGGCGGTGAAGGTGCGGAATTTTAGCCGGAATCGCCAATTAATGCCTTGGCATTATTTCAGGCAGATGGTAATGGGAACCATGATTTTTACATTGACTGGTACCCCAGCCTGCTGACCCGGTGTGAGGCGAGGCAACGTCTGAATGGCGCGCACTACTACAGCATCCAAGCGGCTGTCGAGGCTTTTGATAATGGATATATTGCTCACATCTCCGTTTTTAGTGACGGTGAATTCGACCACCATCCGGCTCCCGGGAAATTGGCCCTTGGCATCAAGCGGTGGGAAGCGCAATTCTTTTCCAATGGCCGCACATATAGCCGCATTGCCACCGCCACCGGGCAATTGGGGCATCTGCTCCGCGTATGTGTACACTGTGGTGTCGGCCACGGCGGCCGGTTTTGCGGTGCTGGCTGGGTTGGGTGTTTGCGCCTGCACTGTGCCGGTAGCCAAGGCAACAGTGAGCAGCATCAGCCACAGGTGTTTCATAGGTAGGCAAGATTAAAGAAAGCAGCCAGAGGCTCGGGCTATTGTATCCGAAAGGTAACCGGCACGATGAAGCTGACCGCGACGGGCTGCCCGGGCGTAAAGGCTGGTAGCGTTTAAATAACGCGCAGGGTCTCTGTATTTAGTAGCTGGACGAGCCCTTTCACTATTTTGACCTCGTGCACCGAGCTGTTCTTACTTACAATGAAGGTGGCATACACGCGCCCTTCCACCTAGGTCCGGTTTGCGCTTGTGGACAACGTCCGCGAGCCGGGCTCACCGAACAAACATTGAGTGTAATATTGAAAGTAGGTAAATGATATATTATAGTTGGGAGAAATGAAGGGTGGGAATTGCAAAACAGGTGCACGGATGTAGGACTCCTGTGTCCTATTCCAGCTTGAAGCTGACCGGCACGGTAAAGCTGACGGCTACAGGTTGACCATTTTGCCTGCCGGGTTTAAAACCTGTCAGCTGGCGGATTACCCGCAATACTTCAGCGTCAAGCAACGGGTCCAAGCTTTTTACAATATGTGCATCGTGTACCCGCCCATCTGCTCCGATGGTGAAGCTGGCAAATACCCGGCCTTCGGCGCAAACCCGCCCTGCCGCTTTGGGCCACCGGATATGCTTTTGGATATAGGCCACCAACTCTCTCTGGCCACCGCCCCTAAAGCTGGGCATGAGTTCAACAATGGCGCCGTACACCACGCCAGAATTTTCATCAGCTACTGCCGGTAGGGGAGTAGGGACGTTTTCGGGTAAGGAAACCGTCCGCATATTATGTGGCAACGGCTTGCTCACCTGCGCTAGCGCCTCCCGCGCTGTCAGACCTTGCCCTACCACCAGCACCAGAGACATCAGAAACCAGCGCAACCGCCGCGACAGCGTCGGTGCGGTCGGCACTAACACCTGTCCGCGCTGAAAGCTGCCGCACACCCGCCCGTCGGGCGAAGCGGCGCGGGCGGCGGCTAAGTCAACCGCAGGGTTTTCGGAATGGCTGAAATCCTGCACTACGCGCTGGCAGCTGCTGCAAAAGTGACCTTTTTCATGGTTGGTAAAGGCGGCCGCGCTTACCGAACAGGGGGCAAGCAGGGCTTCGAAAACAGGTAGCTGTAGCAGCATGAGCGGGTGGGATACAGGAGAAAAAACGGTGCCAGCCGGCTGGCATGATGGCAACGCTGCGGCCGCCGGGAAAGTATGCGCCGACGGCCCATCCCGGTGCGTAGCAGCTATTTAATGGCTTGGGTAAAATAATTTGCTGTGAAGAACGTCGGCTTCCATGAAGCCGAATTCATAATCTGTTCACCCAGCCCGCTCGTATTTGCCTCATTAAAAAACCCTGATGGGACGGCGCGGTTATAGCCCCCGCGCTAACGCGGCGCTTATATCCAAAAAAGGACAGGGGCCGCGCCGGACGTATTACCTTTGCGTGTCGTCGGGAACACTCGCCGGCCGCCACTTTTCTGCTATGGCCTTACCTTTTGACTATCCACGCTTTACACTCGGCAGTAGCCTAACCGCCGAGCAACGAGCCTTTTTTGCTAAATACGGCTTCCTCCATTTCCGCCCTTTTGCTTCTCCCGAGCAAGTGGCCGAGATTCTTAAAGCCACCCAGGAAGTGCAAGCCAAATGGCTGGCTGATGGGGTGGAAAAAGTGAATGGCGTGCCCATCAAGTACGGCAAGGATGTGGACGGCTCGCGCATTGTGCAGCGCTTCGCCTTTGCCTCGCAGCACCACCCCGTGCTGCACGACTTGTTGCAGGACGAGCGGTTCAAAGCCCTTTTTCCGCTCCTCGAAGCCGAAGGTGGCCGCGTGGGCGAGAACGAGAAGGACGGCCTAGTCGTGAACCACTACGTGAACGTGCCCGGCTCCGAGTTCAGCCAGATGGGCTGGCACACCGACTCGCTGCGCGACGTGTTCTATGGCAAGCGCATCGGTCCCATGCTCAACGTGGGCCTGCACCTCGATGGCACCAAAGCCACCAACGGCGGCCTGCGCGTAATTCCGGGCACCCACCGCCAGGGCCTGCACAAGATGCTCTTCCGCAAGAAGTATTACAAGGACGTTTTCTACGACCCCAACGAAATTGCCATCGAAACCGAGCCCGGCGACCTCACCGTGCATGACGGCCGCATGTGGCACCGCGTGGCCCAGTCGCCGCTCATTGGCGAAACCAGCCGCCGCCGCGTCATGTACGTGCCCATTATTTCGGGCAAGTACCAGCCCAAGAGCGAAGACAGCCCCACGCCGTTCTACCTGCGCTTTTTGCACCTTGTTAAATAGTGACTGGGCGGCTGAGTGACTGAGTGGAAATTCATTCGCCCTGACTCAGTCATTCAGTTACTTAGTTACTAATTCACTCAATGGCATATGCCCTCGTTACCGGCGCTTCGCGTGGCATTGGCCGCGCCATTGCGCTTCAACTGGCCCAGCGCGGCTACGACTTGCTGCTGGTGGCGCGGTCTGAAAACCAACTCACCACCCTGGCCCTGGAAATTGGGGCCAAATACCAGCACCAAGCCCATGTATTGGCCCTGGACCTGGCCGCTCCCGGCGCTGCCGAAACCGTAGCGACCTGGGCCACTCAGCAAACCGACCAGATGGCTGTGCTGGTTAATAATGCCGGCTATGGCCTCTGGGGTCGTTTCGAGCAGCTGGGCCTGGCCGAGCAGCAGAACATGATGCAGCTGAACATGAGCCTGCCCGTGGCCCTCACCCACGCGCTGCTGCCGGCCCTGCACAAGGTTCCGAAAGCGTACATCCTAAACGTATCGAGCACGGCTGCCTACCAGGCGGTGCCGTCTCTGTCGCTCTACGCGGCCAGCAAGGCTTTTCTGCTGAGTTTCAGCCGGGGCCTGCGCTATGAGTTGAAAACCAGTAACATTTCGGTGACGTGTCTGAGCCCCGGCGCTACCACCACTGGCTTCACCGACCGCGCCGGCATGGGGGCCGAACTGCAAGCCACTGCCAACAAAGTGTCGATGACGCCTGAAGCCGTGGCCCAAGCCGCCGTGGCCGGTCTGCTGGCTGGCGAGGCCGAAATTGTGCCCGGTGTGCTAAACAAAGTGTCGGCGGGCCTCACCAGCATTGTGCCTAAAGGCATTGTGGAGAAAATTGCGGCCGGGATTTACGAAAAGTATCTCTAGCTATAGTTGCGATGCGGGGTGCTGAGCACCTAGGGCATCAGCATAAAGCTGCCTGCCCATCACCGGCCCCGGTAGCTTTATGCTGATGCCCGGCGCTATGCTGCGCATTTGTAACCCGGATGGCATTGCGGGAACGGGGGGCTACCGGTGCTGTGCAGTTCACGAGCAACCGCACTTACTACCTATGATTCTACCTATGAGTACATCGGCGGCCCACTGCTGCAAGTATCCTGTTTACGGCTGTAACTGCTATTGCCCAGCCGGACAGCGGTGGCCCCGGTCCCGGCATACCCACCGTCGACTCTACGGACGTCCCTATCGACGTTGGGGCCGGCTGCTGGTGTGCCTATGGCCTTAAGCGCCTGCGCGCCATGCGAACTGCTAAAGCTAAAAAATAGGCCCATTCCGACCCTTTTAAAACAGAAAAGCCCCGCCGTTTTGGCGGGGCTTTTCTGTTTTTGTGACTGTCTTAGTAGGGGTGAGGCCCTCTATCATGACGAACTGTTTTAAAGTGCTCCGTTCATCCAGCGGCCGTGCAATACCCGCCCGGCCAGCCAGTAGGCCAGCCAGGCGAAAAGGGGGGCAGCCAGCACGTCGTAGGAATAATGCACCCGCTGCACCAGCACCAGGACACCTACGGCCACGGTCATGAGGCCGAGAATCCAGCGCCACATCTTGCCCCGGCCGACCAGCAGCAAGAGCACCATGGTGGCGGTATGGCCCGAAAAGAACAGGTCGCGCACGATGGGCTGCGTGGTTACCTCAAAAATGCGGTCCATTACCGGGTCGTGTAGAATAACCAGCGTGGTAGGCGGCTCCAGCGGCACCAGCCACAAGGTGAGCATGCGCAGCAATTGAAGGAAGT
Source organism: Hymenobacter negativus (assembly GCF_017571495.1). Lineage (GTDB taxonomy): Bacteria > Bacteroidota > Bacteroidia > Cytophagales > Hymenobacteraceae > Hymenobacter > Hymenobacter negativus. Next base: position 80,409 of record NZ_JAGETZ010000016.1, read on the forward strand.
AATAGGCCCAGAATGCCCGCAACAGCAGCTGCGGCCGGGGCAGCAGAAACACCAGGGTGGCCACAATGGCCCCATAAATCAGCGCGAATGTGGGCGTCGATACGTCGTGCACCGGCAGCAGCGCCAGCAGCGGGTCGGCCAGCGGGCGGCCGGGCCGTGACTGAATGAAATGGTAGAACCCCGGCACTACCGGCAGCAGCCCCAGCAGTAGCATCACCACCAGCCCCAGCCGAATGCGGAATCCCACCGAAGCCCAGGCGGCCGGCCAGCGTATTGTTTCGGGCTGCGCCAGGAGAGGCTCAGCTTTGGGGACGACGGGTTGGGATAAATCGAGCGGTTTCAGGATTGTAGCCACGGGCAGAAGGCAATCAAGTAATTATCAGTGGATAAAAACAAAACGCGAAAATACGCCAAAGCCTGAACAGTGGCGCAGAGTTGATAACCAGGGCGTAACATTGCCAGCTGGCCAAAACGTGCCGTACCATCCGTAATCCGTCATCAACTGAGCTCTTTTTTATGCGATTTTCCATTTTTACTCTTGCGGCCGGGGCTACGCTTGGCTTGGTTGCTCAGCCAGCCCTGGCCCAGAACGCCACCCTCAATGCCCGCATTGCCCAGCTGGCCATGCAGGAAGAACCCAAAGTCATTGCCTGGCGGCGCGACATTCACGAGCACCCCGAACTGGGAAATACCGAAACCCGCACGGCCGCCCTTATCGCTGCTCACCTCAAAAAGCTGGGCCTGGAAGTGCAGACCGGCGTGGCCCATACTGGCGTGGTGGGCATCCTGCGCAGTGGCAAGCCGGGACCTGTGGTAGCCCTGCGCGCCGACATGGACGGCCTGCCCATCACCGAAAGCAACGGCCTGCCTTTCGCTTCCAAAGTGAAAACCACCTACCTGGGCCAGCCCGTGGGGGTGATGCATGCCTGCGGCCACGATACGCACGTTGCCATGCTCATGGGTGCCGCCGAAGTGCTCAGCCAGGTGAAAGCCGAACTGCCCGGCACCGTGAAATTCATCTTTCAGCCTGCCGAGGAAGGTTCGGTGCCCGGGATGGAGGGCGGTGCCAAGCTCATGGTGAAGGAAGGAGTGCTCGACAAGCCCGAGGTGGAAGCCATATTCGGAGTGCACATTCAGGCCCAGACCGAGGTGGGCACGCTGGCCTACCGCTCGGGCGGCGAAATGGCGTCGTCTGACCGATTTACCATTAAGGTGCACGGCAAGGGCGCGCACGGTGCCTATCCCTGGAACAGTGTAGACCCCGTGGTGACGGCCGCTCAGATTGTTATCGGTCTGCAAACCATCGTGAGCCGCGAAGTAAAGCTGACTGACGATGCCGCCGTGGTAACTGTCGGGACCATCAACGGTGGGGTGCGCTACAACGTCATCCCGCCCGATGTGGAGCTGAGCGGTACCATTCGGGCTCTCAACCCCGAGGTGCAGCAGCACATCTGGGCATCTGTGCGCCGTATTGCTACCAACATTGCCGAAAGCGCCGGGGCCACCGCCGATGTCAACATTGAACCCTATGTGCCCGTCACCAACAACGACCCCGCCCTCACGGCCCGCATGCTGCCCACCCTGCAAGCCGTAGCCGGTTCGGCCAATGTGCGGGAGATAAAGCCAGTGACCGGTGGAGAGGACTTTTCCTTCTATCAACAAAAGGTGCCGGGGCTGTTCCTTTTTGTGGGTGGCATGACCAGAAGCCAGGACCCTGCCACTGCTGCCGACCACCACACGGCCGGTTTTCGCATCGATGAAAGCGGGCTCACTCTGGGGGTGAAAACCCTAGCCACATTGGCGATAAATTACCTGAACGCTAACAACCGTTAGCAAAAATTATTCCGTTTTTTGTTATTCCGTTTAAAGAAATGTTTCTATTTGGCTAAGTGCAATTCCATTTAGTATTGGCGTGTAAAATTCGGGTATTTATAAATAATTTTTTAATTGAAAGTTGATTTTGTAATGAAAGTTACTAGGTTGCGTCCGCTACGATGTAAAATATCCAAAATAGCGAAAACTTAATTCACTCACTTACGCCACACTTTTTACATGAGAAAACAATACTCAGCTGCAGCATTGCTAATGCTCGGCACTCTGGCTGCTACCACGGCCAGCGCTCAGGATGCCGCCCGCATCCAAAGTAAAGTTCTCGGCGACGACAACCAGCCCGTACTGGTGCAGTTCAATGCCGAAGGCAAGAAGGCCTTGCAGGGCCTGAGCGGTGACCAAGTGCTACGTCAGCAGCTTGGCCTCGGCAACGCCGACCAGATGGTGCAGCGCACCGCCGAAACCGACCAACTCGGCTTCACCCACCAGAAATTTGCCCAATACTACCAAGGCATCCGCGTGGAGCACGCCGACTACACGGTGCACTCCAAAGCGGGCGCCGTGGAAAGCATCAGCGGCGACTTTGAGAAAATTCAGGGTCTGAACACCACGCCGTCGCTGAGCGTAGCGGTGGCGCTCGACCGGGCAGTGGCGCACGTTGGGGCCCGCAAGTACATGTGGCAGACCAACGATGCTGATGCCGCTTCGTTTCGGCCCACCGGCGAGCTGGTGGTGGTGCGCGATGCCCGCGTGGAGAACGGCCCGCTGGTGCTGGCCTGGAAATTCAACATCTACGCTGCCGCGCCCATCAGCCGCGCCTACGTGTATGTGGATGCTCGTACTGGTGCTGTGGTCTTGCAGGACAACATCATCAAGCATGCGGCGGCTACCGGCACTTTTGCTACCGCCTACAGCGGCACCCGCACCATTGCCGATGGCACTACCTCGGGCGGCTACTTCCTGCGCGAAGGCACTACCCGTGGCCTGGGTATCGAAACCTATAACTGCCGCAAGAGCAACAGCTACACTTCGGCCGTTGACTTCATTGATGCCGACAACAACTGGACAGCAGCCGAATACAACAACACCAACTTCGACAACGTGGCTGGCGACGCCCACGTGGGTGCCCAGGCTACCTACGACTACTGGAAAAACGTGCACGGCCGCAACAGCTACGACAACGCCGGCGCCAAAATCAAGAGCTATGTGCACTTCGACGACGTGCCCGGCGGGGCCGGCTACGAAAATGCCTATTGGGACGGCGTGCGCATGACCTACGGCGATGGCGCCACCCGCTTCCGGCCTCTCACGGCGCTGGATGTGTGCGGCCACGAAATTGGGCACGCCGTGTGCGAAAAAACTGCTAACCTGACCTACGCCAACGAATCGGGTGCCATGAACGAAGGCCTGTCCGACATCTGGGGCGCTTCGATTGAGGCGTATGCCGTGGCCAGCCTGGGCTTCACCTCGGGCGGCGTGAAAGCGAAGTCGACTTGGCTGATTGGCGAGGAAATCGACAAGCAGCAGGCCGCGTTGCGCTCAATGAGCGACCCCAAGTCACTGGGCCAGCCGGCTTACTACAAGGGCCAATACTGGGCGGCTACCACTTCTTCGCCCTCCAATGCCAACGACCAGGGCGGCGTGCACACCAACTCGGGCGTGCTGAACCACTGGTACTACATTTTGGCGGTGGGCAAATCGGGTACCAACGAAGGCGGTGGCGTGTACAGCGTAACCGGCGTGGGCATTGATGCAGCGGCTAAAATCACCTTCCGCATGGAAAGCGTATACATGACCGCCAGCACGACTTACGCCCAGGCCCGCACCTACGCCATTCAGGCGGCTACGGACCTGTACGGCGCCGGCTCGGCCCAGGTAACGGCCGTAACCAACGCCTGGTTTGCCGTAGGGGTGGGTGCTGCTGCGGGCGGTGGCACTACGCCGCCCACCAGCACGACCTATTGCACCATCAAAGGCACCAGCCAGTCATATGAGTGGATTGACCTTGTGAGCCTGGGCAGCATCAGCCGCACCTCCAGCAAAGACGCTGGTTACTACAACGGTACGGCGCTGAGCACGAGCATCGCCGCCGGTTCCTCACAGACCATCAGCTTCTCGGCGGGCTTCACCAGCACGGCATACACCGAGTACTGGAAAGTGTACATCGACTACAACAAGAACGGCGTATTCACCGACGCCGGCGAGCTGGTAGTAAGTGGCAGTAGCAGCAGCGCCGGCACCCTCACCGGGACCTTCACAGTGCCCACCACGGCCCGTAGCGGCAGCACGGTATTGCGGGTGCTAATGAGTGACAACAGCGCCACCAGCAGCTGCGGCACCTTCAGCTACGGCGAGGCCGAAGACTACACCGTGAACATCACGGGCGGCGCGGCCCTCACCGGTGGCATTGCTTCGCTCACCGGCGGCGACTCGACGCCGCTGGGCAATGAGCTGGCCCGCACCCTGGAAATCTACCCCAACCCAGCCACCGACGTGGTGCGCATGGTGCTGCCCGGCAACGCCGAAGCTACCAGCGTGGTCGTGACCGACGTGCGCGGCGCCCGCGTGACCAACGTAGCCTTCGCCAACGGCACGCTGCAAATCAGCAGCTTGGCCAAGGGCATGTACACCCTGAGTGTGAGCGACGGGCAGAAAGTATTCCACCAGCGCTTCGTGAAGCAGTAACAGTCTTTCTGAGCTATTAAAAAAGGCCCGTCAGCATTGCTGGCGGGCCTTTTTGGTTTTTTAAGTAGTGGTCAGGACGCGCTGACTACTGGTGCAGGTGTGATAAGACTCTTCGCTGTGCTCAGGATAACAGATGCTTCCAGCCACTTATTCGCCCATGCCTACTTCAGCGAATACTCCAGCTTCAGCATTACGGTGCCGAAGCCGTCGTTGCTTTTGGACGCTTCGCCGAGGCGCAGGCTGCTCACGTCGTCGAACTGGTCGGTGGTGGTGAAGTAGTAGTTGGCTTCGACGTTGGCGCGCAACTCGCCGGTGAGGCGTATGCCAAAGCCCGCTCCTACCGGGGCCACGCCAGCCAGCGCCGGGTAGTCGTTGCGCTCAGATGGCAGGAAAGCCGGGTAATCGGTAGCTACGCTGGTGGTGCCAAAGTAGGAGTGGGGGTTGTAGAGCAAGAGCCCTGCACCACCCTGCACAAAGATTTGGAAGATGGGCGCTTCGGCCATGGAAGCAGCGAAAACAGACTCATCAGGTAGCAAATCGAACCGGAAAAAAACCGTGCCCAGTCCATTATTGCTAATGAATGCTAGGCCGCGCTCCTTGAGCTTATCGCGGGCGCCAACTTCCACATACGAAAACTCGCTGCCGATATGCAGGTGCGGCGTAAGGCGGTAGAGCACGCCCAGGCTCGCGGCCGGCCCGAAAAAGTTGTCGCCGGGGCTGTTGCCGAGGTCACCGTTATACAGCGCCGTGCCGCCGCCCAGCGTGAGGCGCAACGGCCCCGCATAGTAAGCCCGGCCCTGGCTGTTGTAGCGGCGCACATGCCGCTGAAACTGCGCCTGGGCCGACTGACCCCCGAATATGCCCATTACCAAGGCACCAATAATCCAGGCTCGAAACTGCATACTGATTAAAAAATGGAAGAAAAACTACCCCAACGTCGCTAACGCGGCGGAGAAAGAATTAGTCTGTTAAGGTCCATCCAGGAGTACTTAGGGCCAGTACCTGGAGCTAATTACTCCTTATGCTGGCTATTTAAAGGTCCCCTGTGGGTCGGGCAGCTTGGCCAGCAGTTCACTGATGAGGTCGAAGTCCAAGCTGCTAACACTGGCGTTCTGGCCTTTATGCACGGCATCCCAGGCCTCGGGATATTTCTCCTGGTAGTAGTAGCCGCGGGCCAGCTGCTGCCAGGCTACGGCGTTGGTGGGCTCCAGAGAGGTGGCCTTTTGCAGCAGCTCCATGCCAGCGGTGAGGTCTTTTTTCTTCTTGGTCTGGCTGTAGCGAATGAGGTAGCTGGCCCCTAGGTCGCTCATGAGCAGCGTGCTGCTAGGCGAAATGGCGAGGCCCTTCGCAAGCAGACCAATGGCCGCGTCGGGGGTGGGCTGGTTGCTGGCAATGATGCCTAGGCCGCGGTAAGCTTCCGCATTTTGGGGGTTGAGGAGCCAGGCCAGGTTGAAGCGGTAGGCCGCCGTGTCGGGCTGGCGCTCGCGCAGGTAATCGAAGCCTTTGGTGGTGAAAAACGTGCTGGCCTCAGCCGTTGAAGCGAAACTGGCGGCAATGGCTTTGAGCCGGGCCTCCCCTAGCAGCTGCGTGGCCTGGGCGGGGGTGAGGCCGCCAAACAGGGGCTGGAGGCGCGCTGGCTGAGCCGCGGGCACAGGCGTGGTGGCCAGGCTGCCGTCGGGGTTGACGGCCGCCGTGGCGCGGCCCTTGCGCTGGGCATGGGCTGGGGCCGCCGTCAGCAGCCCCAGCAGCAACACGGCAGCCAGCGACTGCGAAACGGTTTTGAGCGAAACGGAAATCAACACGGATGCGGACAAGTAAGAATGATGTGAGGACGCCACGCCTCAAAAAAGGGGTGGGCTGGGTAGTTGGCAAAGATAAAGCCAGCAGCAGTAGCGCGGACTTTGGCAAACTGCACGGGCCGCCAGGGCGTAGGTGAGGCAGGCTGCCAACCGTTGGCGGCTGCCTCCCGGTTCCAGATTTATATGCGTCGTTTCCTTTTGCTGACACCCCTGGCCGTGTTGCTGGCTACCGTGGTGGTCATGCTGGCCACCGAATACGTGGTAGCCCGCCCCAGCCACCGCACCAAGGATGTGGCCTACGTGGCCGCCTCGGCTCCCGATTTTGACAAGGAACGTCACATCCTGGACGTGTATTCACCCAAAAAAGCTGCTCCCAACGGTGTGGGCTATCCGGTGGTGCTGTTCATCCACGGCGGCAGCTGGACCAGCGGCAACAAGAATATTTACACCTTCATTGGCCGCCGCCTGGCCAAGCAAGGCGTGGTGGCTGTGCTCATAAACTACCGCCTCGCGCCCACCGTGCATGTGCCTGAGCAAGCCGCCGACTGCGCCCGCGCCCTGGCCTGGACCGTCAATAACATTAAGCAATACGGCGGCGACCCCGCGCGGGTATTCGTGATGGGCCATTCGGCCGGTGGTGGGCTGGCAGCTTTATTGGCCACCGATAACGAGCTGCTAGTCCGTAACGGCCTGCCTGAGAACCCCGTGCGCGGCGCCATTATGAACGACCCGGCCGGGCTCGATATGTACAGCTACCTCAAGGAAATGAAGTATGAGGGCGATGCGCAGTACAAAGTACCCTTCGGCAACGACCCGTCTGTGTGGAAAGAAATGTCGCCCATCTACAAGATTAAGCCGGGCCTGCCGCCGTTCATTTTCTACATCGGCGGCGAGACGTACCCCAGCATCAGCGGCAGCTCCGGCCGCTTTCGGGATAGGCTGAAAGCCACCGAGCAACCTGCGCCCTACACCATTATCCCCGGCCGCCATCACGTGCCCATGGTGCTGCAACTGTATTGGCAGCACAATATTATTTACCAAGGGCTGCTGAAGTTAGTGGGGGCGGGGCTAAAATAACCCGCCTTGCCGCGTGGGCTGCTCAAATTCCAGCAGCCATTTTTTGCGGTGCATGCCGCCGGCGTAGCCCGTCAGGCTGCCGTCGGCCCCGATGATGCGGTGGCAGGGCCACACCACGGCGAGCGGGTTTTGGCCATTGGCCGCGCCCACGGCCCGAACTGATTTTGGGTTGTTCAGCAGCTTGGCCACGTCGAGGTAGGAAGCGGTGCGGCCGTAGCCAATGCTGGTGAGGGCCTGCCATACCTGGCGCTGGAAATCGGTGCCGAATGTGGGCGCGTAGGTCAGGTTGAACTCGCGCAGCTCGCGGGCAAAGTAGGCTTGCAGCTGGCGATGGGCTTCCTGCAAACAAACGGGCACCGCCGCAAAAGCTGTGGCGGTGCCTGTCGTATCGTTGAGAAAGCCAATGGTGCTTACCCCGGCTTCTGTGCCCGTAATGGACACCAATCCCAAAGGAGAGTCAAGGTAAGCGGTGGCGTGGTTCATGGCTTAAAAATAGGCGCGGCCAGCGAAAGACTGGCTTGCTGGCCCGCCTGAGCCGACACCCGGCGGCGGGGCGGCTTGGCGGCACTTACCACGGCCTGGGCTTGCAGCAGCGCCTCGGCGCTGGGCTGGTGTAGCACGCGGGCCGGGCCGGGCTGGCTGAGGTCGGCGTCCCAGAGACCGGAGCGGTGCCACTCGTGCAGGTGGTCCCAGTCGGGCCGGTCGATGATGGGGTAGATGCAGGTGCCCCAGAGCGGCAGGCCCTTGCGGATGACGTGGGCGCATTCCTCGGCAATCATGCGCCACCACAGGGGGCGGTCGACGCCGGGATGGCTGGTTTCGGTGATGGCGAAGGGGCGGCCGTAGCGCTGATAGGCCTTGCGCAGGAGCTTGTGCAGCGGCACCCAGCGCGGGTCCATTTGGGGGTCGTTCCAGCCCAGCTTGCGGTAGGGGTGTAGCTGCCACTGGTTGTCGTAGTAATAGTTGAAGCCCACGATATCGAGTAAATCGGGGTTGCCGCCCAGCTCGGGGCACAGGCGACCCGAGAGCATATCGGTGGCCTGAAACTGATTTTCGTGCGACTGGCGGGCGTCGCGGCGGTGCTCGGGCCAGGAGTTGGGTGGTGGTACAATGCTGATGAGCGGCTCGGTGCTTAGCAGGCGAATGCTGGGGTCGGCTTCGCGCAGGGCGTAGCTGCCCTCGATGTAGGCTCGCATCAGGCCGTATTTCACGCGCCAGCCCTGGCCGTGGCAGTAAGGCGAGGTGCCATTGGCATCGCCGCCGAGCCACGACATAAAGCTCACCTCGTTGATGGGCGTGACGATGAGCACATCATCGGGCCGCACTGAGCGGTAGAAATCCACGAAGGCGCGGCACAGCGCAGCAAAGCGCCGGGCAAACATGGGGTGCAGCGGCGTGAGGTCGTCGGGGTAGCCGAAATGGCACAGGTCCCAGATTTGCTGGATGCCGTGGCGCTGGCCGGCATCAAGCATCGTCTTCACGGTGCTGAAATCGTATTGGTAGGGCGTTTTCTCAATCATGGCCCAGCGAATGCCCTCGCGCACCGTGCCGATGTTGAACGGCTTTTGGGCCGCATAGTCTTCGTCAATCAGCTGCAAATGGCCGGTGAGGGGCAGAAAGTCGACGCGGTTGCCGAAAGCATTAAGCTGGTCGGTGCACTCGTAGCCGCCCCACCAAAACGAGCGAAAAGGATTAGAATCGGAGGTAAGAATTGCCATAGAAGGAAGCAGAGTAATAGGCGAATGCCCGCGCCGGCTGGTTGAGCTGGCGCGGGCACAGGTTAAGCTTAAACCGGAAAAATGCCTTTGGGGTTAAGGAGGAGCTTATTTGTAGCGCGAACTTTTAGTTCGCGTCCCCGCGCCGTTCGGGTATCGTTCGCAGACGCGAACTAAAAGTTCGCGCTACTTGCCGGAGGCCTGCACCAGGTTTTTCGCTTCGATGAAAATGCGTTGTACCTCTGGGTGCTCGGCCCGGATGGCATCCTGCAAGTGCTCCACCGCCATTGCCACTTGGCTGGACGTGAGGTCGTCGGCAAAGTCCACATCAAGGGCCATGATGACGTCGTTCGGACCGAGGTACATGGTGAGGGGCGAGCGGATTTCGCGCACTTGGGGCGCGGCCCGGGCAATGCGCTCCAGGTTGGCCAGGGTGTCGGCATCCACGCCGGTGCCCACCAGCAGGCCTTTGGTGCGGCCCACCAGAAATACCGCCACCAGCATCAGCAGCAGGCCAATGGCAATGGATGCGCCGCCATCGAAGTACGGGTTATTCAGTAAGTGGCCCAGAAATACGCCGATGCCCGCTACCGCCAGACCGACCAATGCCGCCAGGTTTTCCATCACCGAGGCAAATACGGCCGGGTCGCGGCTGGTCTTTAGCATTTTTACGAAGCCCACGTTGGCGTCAGCCTGGGCCAGCAGGGCCTTCACCGACAGGTAAAACGCAATGCCTTCGAACAGGAAGGAAACGCCCAGCACCACGTAGTTCCAGCCCGCGTCTTCAAGCGGCTCGGGGTGCTGGATGTGTTTGATGCCCTCATAAAACGACATGCCGCCGCCGATGGCAAAAATCAGCACAGCCACAATCAGACCCCAAAAATACAGCTCTTTACTGTGGCCGAAGGGATGCTCGGCATCGGCCGGGCGCTGGCTTTGGGCTGTGCCGTAGAGGAGCAGGCCGCTATTCCCGGTATCGACCAGCGAGTGAATGCCTTCGGACAACATGGCCGACGAGCCAGTGAAATACGCCGCTATGAACTTGCTGATGGCAATGGCGACGTTGGCGGCAATGCCGCCATAAAGGGAAAGTTTGGATGCGTTAGCGTTGGCCATGCGGCGGGGTAATGATATTAGGGGAGTTCAAAGAAAGGTGGCGCGGCGCGGAGGTGAGGTTATGCTGCTGGTGTCCGCTCGCGGCTCGACAGCGACTTGGCTTCCACGAAAATGCGCTTCATCTCCGGGTATTTGGCCCGGATGTCGTCTTGGATTTTATCGATGGCTAGCTCAATTTCGTTGGCTGTGAGCTGTTGAGTGAATTCCACATCGAGGGCCAGAATCACATCGGCTGGCCCGAGGTAGGAGGTGAGGGGCGGGCCGACCTGCACGATGTTGGGGTGCGCTTTTACGATTCCCTCGATATCGTCAATTGTTTCGTCGTCTACGCCGGTGCCTACCAGCAAGCGCTTGGTTTTATAAATGAGGAACAGCGCTACGCACACCAGCAGCACCCCGATGGCAATGGAGGCCGCGCCGTCGAGGTAAGGGTTGTTGAGCAATTGCCCAAAATATACCCCGGCCAGTGCTATCACGAGGCCCAGCAGGGCAGCCAGGTCTTCGAGCAGAATGGCGAACACCGAGGGGTCTTTGCTGCGGCGCAGGGTGTCCCAGAAGCCCGCGTCGCCCCGGTCGGCGTTGAAGGCTTTGAACGCCAGGAAACAGGAAATGCCCTCGAACACTAGGGACAGGCCCAGTACCACGTAGTTCCAGGTGGGGTCGGAGAGGGGCGCGGGGTGTTGCAGGTGCGCTATGCCTTCGTAGAACGACATGCCACCGCCCACCGAAAACACCAGGATGGCCACAATCAGGGCCCAGAAGTACAGCTCCTTGCTGCGGCCAAAGGGGTGGCGCTTGTCGGCGGGCTTCTCGGCCTGCTTCACGCCGTAGAGGATGAGGATGCCGTTGCCACTGTCCACGAGCGAGTGGATACCTTCCGACAGCATAGCCGACGAGCCAGTGAAAGCCGCTGCCACAAACTTGCTGGCGGCAATGGCGACGTTGGCCCCAATGGCTCCGTAAATGGCAAATTTGGAACTGTTCGGTGAACTCATGGCGGGACTTACGCAGCAGATTAGGCTGGCGTTGGAATGTTGTAGCGTGGACGCTGCGAGTCCGCGCCTGCTAAAGGCTGGTATGGCTTTGTTCGTATTCGCGCGGAATCACAGCGCCCACGTTATAGCGGCACCGCTTTCCTCGTGTGCCCGCCGAGTGCTGAAGCCTCAATAAAAATCTGCCGAAACTCGGGGTATTGGGCTTTGATGGCGGTTTGCAGGCGCACTACGGCTTCTTCTACTTCCACAGCCGAAAGGTGGTCCTGAAAGGCAACGTCGAGGGCCAGAATGCCATCGGCTGGGCCTAAGTACATGGTGAGTGGGGCCTTGAGGTGCTCCACGGCGGCATCCTGGCGGGCCAGGGCTTCGAGGCTGCGCAGCACGTCGGGGCTGGCTCCTTCGCCCACCAGCAGGCCCTTGGCTTCCTTCAGCATAAAGACGGCCATGCCCACCAGCAGCGCCCCGATGGTCATGGAAGCCGCGCCGTCGAGGTAAAGGTTGTTGAGCAAGTGTCCGAAGAAAATGCCCGCCAGCGCAATCACGAGACCCACCAGCGCGGCCAGGTCTTCTAGCAGAATGGCAAATACGGCTGGGTCGCGGCTGGTGCGCAGGGCCTGCCAGAAGCCCTGCGCACCCTGGGTTTTGCGGAACTCCCGGTAAGCCAGCGTGCAGGCCACGCCCTCGAACACGATGGCCAGGCCGAGCACCCAGTAGTTCCAGGTGGGGTCGGTGAGCGGGGCAGGGTTGCGGATGTACTGGTAGCCTTTGTAGAGCGACATGCCGCCGCCCACCGCGAAGATGAGCACGGCCACAATCACCGTCCAGAAGTAGATTTCCTTGCTGTAACCGAAGGGGTGACGCTCATCGGCGGGTCGGGCGCTGCGGTTCATGCCCAGCAGGATGAGCAGGCCGTTGCCGCTGTCCACAAGCGAGTGGATGCCTTCCGACATCATGGCCGCGCTGCCGGTGAAGGCCGCTGCCACAAACTTGGAAACGGCAATGGCCAAGTTAGCCCCAATGGCGCCGTACACCACGATTTTAGAAGAACTACCCGCCATTTAGCCAGATGAAGAATGGATGAAATATGGGCGGGCTTACGCGACGCAAGGGCGTGGGTTGGCATTGAGGGTCGGAGTAGCTTCGTAGCCGGGACTCCAAAACGCCCTCGCTATCATCTGCATCGCAGGCTGTGACGGGTTGCTCCACGCGATATTTTGCCGAGGGCTTGGCCCTGCAAGCAACCACATTCAGGCAGGTAGCCGTGAATGAAACCTAAAATGCTGCCTGGCTTTATTTCCGGGTAAAGCCGTTGTTGTTCAGCTTAAACGCAGTTAAGTCCATGGCGTATTGCTTTTTGAACAACGTTGCTACGCCCTGCCGAAAGGCTGGCAGGTTCTGCCCTTTTATGGCCCCCTGCCAGCCTACGTGTACGATGGCCAGTTGCAGCTTCATATCCTCGCCCGCCTGTGCTGCCACGGCGGGCGTCATCTGGGGGTTGGAGGCCAGCACTGGACCAAACTGGGCTCGTGCGCCCTGCACCATGGCCGGCGTCACGGCTTTGTCATCCACGTTGTTGACTATCATCCAGCCCAGCGTGAGGTAGGCCGCCAGGGCGTCGGCAGGGTTGTTGGCGCGCAGTCCGTAGCCACTCACAACGTCTTGGTAAACAGTGTTGTAATCGTGTTTGCCCGGTCCGAAATAGGTTGCCACAGACTGTGCAGTAGTTGGGCTACTGGTTTGAAGTTGCTTGACGTAGCGTTGCAGGGTTTTTTCCTTGAGCGCGGGCGTCACATTATAAGAAAGGGCGGCGCTGTTGGCCGAAGTGGCGCGCGGCATACCAGCGTTGCTGCCCCGGCCCGCTTTGGCGCCAGTCCGGCCCGCTACTTTACTCCGCCGGCTACTGGAGCGGGCATTGTCTTCCAGCACGTTGTTGAGCGAAGCGTTATCGATGGCCGAGCTCGTAACAGCGCCTATAGTCGCGTTGTAATTGCTCATTATCAAGTCATTTGAAATCTGGGCGTGGGCGGCCGGAGAGGCTAGCAAGCTGGCACTCAGGAGCAGAAGCGAGGCTGATGCATGCAGCAAGCGTTTCATAAGCCAGAGAATGAGGTGATGGGGAATTGGGTGCAAGTACAAGCCAGTAGCTTCAGCGATGGATAATTACAAAAAAATTATTCGTCGGTATACGCGTCGCCGCCGATGAAAATGAGCTTGCTATCCGGGTGGGCGGGGGTGCCGGCGGCCCCCAGCGCGAAGGATTTGCGCACAGTGCGGCCGTCGGCGTAGGTCAGGGTGAGGGTGTGGCCTTGCAAGCGGTAAGTCCCACTGCCGCTGCGCTTGCTGCCACCCGCCGCGTTGGAGGAAATGATGCCCGCGTCTTTGCCTTCCTGAAAATGGGTGCCGTCAAGAAACTGGATTTTGCTTATCACCAGGCTGGTGGCCACGCCTACGCTGCCGCCGCTGGCGTTTTGGTAGGCCCGCTTGAGCGGCACGGCCCCAGCTGGGTAAGCCGGAAACCAGCTACCGCTGCCGAGGGTGTAAGACGCGGGCCGGCCCTTGTAATCGGTAAGGACGAAGGTGCCGCCATTCTTGCGCCAACTGCCCCAGGCGGCGGGGCGTTTGGCCTTATCGGCGGTTAGGTTCACGGCTTCCAGTGGGTCGCTGCCGAGGTCTACGTACTGTCCGTTGGCCAGCAGCGCTACCGGTTCGAAGCTAATGCCGCCGCTGCCACTGCTTACGGCTCGGAAAAACCACTGCGCCCCGGCGGCCAGCCCGCTGCCGCTGGCTGTGGCGGGCGTTGCGGTGGAAGCTACCGCAGTAGTGCTAGTTGTCCCGCTGGTGGCTGGTTTGCTGGCGGTGGTCGAGGCATTTTTGGCCACAAAGCCCTGGGGCGTGAGCTTGAGCTGGCTCAAATCCAAGCCGTACTGGGTTTTGAACAAGCTAGCGGTGCCCTGGCGGTAGGCCGGCAGCGTGCCTGCCTTAACGGCCGACTGCCAGCCACCCTGTACGATAACGCTTTGCAGCTTCATTTCCTCGCCCACCTGGGCTGCCACGCCGGGTGCGGCCAGCTTGGCGTTGGAAGCCAGTAGAGGTGCCACTTGCGCTCGTGCGCCCTGCACCATGGCTGCGGTCACGGCCTTATCATCCTGCACGTTGTTCACAATCATCCAGCCCAGCACTATATAAGCCGTCATGGCGTCCACGGCGTCGTTTTCGCGCAGGTTGTAGCCTTCTATCAGGCCCTTATACACCTTGCCGTAGTCGTACTTGCCCGGCCCAAAAGTGCTGGCCACGGCTTGCGAGGCAGCCGGATTTTTGGTTTTGAGTCGGTCGACATATCCCTGCACCGTTTTTTGCTTCAGCGCAGCCGATGGCACATAGGCCAGGCTTTTGGCGGTAGCAGTCGCGGCGCCAGCTTTGTCGCGGGCGATGCGGCCGGTGGTGGTAGCAAACAGCAAGTCATTCATGGCCAGTGAGCCGGCCAGTCCATCGAACATCAGGGGCATGTCTTGGGCTCGGGCGGTTGATGTGAAGGCCAGCAGCAGAGCCAGGAGCAACTGCAGATTCCAGGTGGAGGGGGACGGAGTTTTCATCACGCGAAAAGGAAAGGTTTGGGCAGTTCGCCGCGCCGTGGTGGAACCGTCGGCTGCCGTGGTGCACGTATGTTTTCGTCGGGAAGCGGCCTTGGTGGTAGGCGCCGGCCGCATAGAACTTCCTAGCAGCCTGTACGGTGCCGCTTCCAGGCTGGTTATGGCCGGCCAGTGCGTGGGGCGTACTGCCGCCCGTGGGCTACTTTCGTCCCATGTCGCAACCTACTTTGCAGCGCCGCCTCGGCCTGGTGCAAGCCACGGCTTTGAATATGATTGACATGGTGGGCATCGGGCCCTTCGTGACCCTGCCGCTCGTGATGGGCTTCATGGGCCCGAATTTCCTGCTGGCCTGGCTGGTGGGTGCCGCCCTGGCGTCCGTCGATGGCCTGATTTGGAGTGAGCTGGGCGCTGCCTACCCCGAAGCGGGCGGCAGCTACCGCTTCCTCAAGCTAGCGTATGGCGAGCAGAAGTGGGGGCGCTACATGTCGTTTCTTTACGTCTGGCAGACGCTCATTCAGTCGCCGCTGGTGCTGGCCTCTGGCGCTATTGGCTTTGCCCAATACTTCGGCTACCTCGTGCCCCTCACCGAGTGGTGGCAGCCCAAGGCCGTGGCCGGCACGGTGGTGTTGCTACTCATCGTGCTGCTCTACCGCCGCATCGAAGACATTGGCAAGCTGGGCGTGGCGCTGTGGGTGGGTGTGCTGAGCTTGATGGGCTGGCTGATTTTCGGCGGCGTCACGCACCCCAACCACCACGTCGATATTTTCCCCAGCGGCGGGTTTTCGGCCTTGCCAGGCCTGCTCATTTCGGGCGCGATGGGCCAGGCGGCGGTCAAAACCATCTATTCCTACCTGGGCTACTACAACGTATGCCACCTTGGGGCCGAAATCAAAGGTCCGGAGAAGGTGATTCCGCGTAGTATTTTCCTGAGTATTCTAGGCATTGCGGCACTGTACCTGCTGCTGAACTGGAGCGTGGGCACGGTCATTCCGTGGCAGGAAGTGAAGGAATGGCAGGCCGGCGCCGGCGACAAGTCGCAGTTCATCATTAGCGTGTTTATGGAGCGGCTGTACGGGCCCACGGCGGCCACCATTGCCACGGGCATGGTGCTGCTGGTGGCGTTTGCGTCGCTGTTTGCGGTGCTGCTGGGCTACTCGCGCATTCCCTACGCGGCGGCGGCCGATGGCGAGTTTCTGCCCGTGTTTGGCAAGCTGCACCCCACTAAGCAGTTTCCGTACGTGTCGCTGCTGCTGCTGGGTGGCGTAGGCTTCGTGTTCAGCCTGCTGTTCCGGCTGGGCGAGGTGATTTCGGCCATCCTAGCCATGCGGATTCTGGTGCAGTTTGTGGGCCAGGCCGTGGGGCTGATGCTGCTTCGGCGGCGGCGCGGCACGGCGGCGCTGCCGTTCAAAATGCCGCTCTACCCGCTGCCTGTTATTCTGGCCATTGCGGTGTGGCTGTTCGTGTTCGTGGGCATCGCGCCGGCCGAGGTGGAGCTGGGCGGCGTGCACTTCAAGCTGTATTTCCAGTTCGCGGCCGTGGGCATGATGGCGCTGGGCACAGTCGCCTTCCTGCTCTGGAGTCGGCGGCTGGGGCGTTGGCCTTTTGCACGCTAGCACCAGCGCATCGCTGCTGGCGCTACCTACGTCAAATTCCGCATCTCCTTATTCAACGCCTGTGCAGCGGCTTATTTTGCATCGTGTCCTTCTTTAGTCGGGCATGCCTGCACCATGAACCGTATCGACCGCCTGTTTGGCATCACTACCCTGCTGCAAACGAAAAAGCACGTGCCGGCCGACCAACTGGCCGCGCATTTCGACATCAGTGTGCGAACCGTTTACCGCGACATCAAGGCCTTAGGAGAACAGGGTATTCCCATTAGTTTCGAGCCAAATCGGGGTTACTTTCTGGTGCAGGGCTATTTCCTGCCGCCGGTTTCCTTCACTTCGGAAGAGGCCAATGCTTTGGTGCTGCTGGAAGCCATTGCCGGTGTCCTGGCCGATACTTCCATCCGGGCTCATTGCGCCACGGCACTGCACAAGGTGAAGGCGGTGCTCCGCGCGCCGGAAAAAGACCGGCTGGAGCAGTTCACCAGCCGCATTGAGCTGCACGTGCCCGAGTATGCGCAGGGACCGGCCGACTACTTGGCCCCCTTGCAGTCGGCCATTGCCAGCCAGCATATCGTGGAAATGGCCTATTGCGACAAAAGCGGCGTCGCCAGCCAGCGCCGGGTCGAACCCATTGGGCTGGCCTTCTACAACTTTGCCTGGCACTTGGTGGGGTGGTGCCACCTGCGGCAGGATTACCGCGACTTCCGGCTGACGCGCATTCAGCGGCTGGTGGCTACGGCCAGCCCGTTCACGCTGCCGCAGCACATCACCCTCACCGAGTACATCTCCCGCCTGCCCCGGCCGCAGGTGGTATAATTTTTTTCGGGGCGAAAATCGGACTGCCATAGGGCTGTCAGTGGGGGGCGCGTGCTTTGGGGCATCAATCCCAAACCACCACTTTTTAACCGTTTTCCAGATGAATTTCGCTTCCGTCCGGGTCATTACCGCCGACATCGACCGCCTCCTGCCGTTCTACGAGCAGGTGACCGGCCTGCCCGCCACCCGCTACACTCCTGATTTTGCTGAGCTGCGCACGCCCACGGCCACGCTGGCCATTGGCAGCACGCGCACCCTGCAGTTTGAGGGCGGTCAGGGGGCCCGCGCCGCCAGCAACCAGTCGGCCATTCTCGAATTCCGCGTCGCGGATGTGGATGCCGAATACCAGAAGCTGGCCGAAAGCCTCCGTGACTTCATCGTGCAAGGTCCCACCACCATGCCCTGGGGCAACCGCTCGTTCCTGTTCCGCGACCCCGATGGCAACCTGGTCAACTTCTTTGCTCCCGTCACGCCCGAAGCCATTCAGCGGTTTGATGGGTAGGGGAGCCTGCAACCTCCAATCTAAACCGCTGCTACAGGTAATAAAAAGCCCCGCCAATAGTTGGCGGGGCTTTTTATTACCTGTAGTTTGCATGGTCTGGCACTACCCCGGATTGGCTACAAAAGGACATTGCCGCAAAAATGTGTCGCTGGTCAGCTGCCCGAGGAGGAACTCTGCCAAATCAGTAGCGGTAATTTGCGGCCCCGGTCGGTGCGTCAGACTTGTTTGTACAGCCCCGGTGGCGGGGGCATCCACGATGAGCGGCAGGCGCACGCAGGTCCAGGCCAGGGAGCTGCTGGTTAGGAGTGCCAACTCGCGGTACCGGTCGGCCATAAAAGCGGGGAAATGCTGCTCCATGTAAGCGGCGGCTTGTTGGGTGGCGGCGTCGAGCTGGGGCTGGCCAGTATCGTAGAGACTGGTCACAGTCACATAGCGGCTGACGCCCAGCATGGGCAGCAGCGCCACAAGGTGGGCGGTGACGCTGCTCAGGATGGGTGTGTTTTCACCCCGCGGATTGCCCAGGGTGCTAATAAGTGCTGTGCTGCCCGCCAGCAGCTGGCGCAGGGTGGCCGGGTCGCGGGCATCGCCTTCGATGATGGTAAGCTGCTCGTGGCGCAAAGCGAACTGCGCCGGGTGCCGGAGCAACAAGCGCACGCGGTGGCCGGCTTGCAAAGCGGCCTGCACCAGTGGCAGGCCGGCTTTGCCGGCGCCGCCCAGCAGGGCCAGAGAAAAGAAAGGAAGTGGATTCATGATTGCTAACTGAATAGGGGCCGCGCCCAGCAGTGACTAGGCCGACCAATAAGAGGGCCTGAGCTGACATGCCGGACCTTTGGCCAGCTATGTCCGCTTCGTTGATGCCCAAAAAAGTGAAAGCAGCGGCCCCGCCCAAGGCGGGCAAACGGCAGCGGTCGTTTGGGCGCAGCAATGCGCCGCGCCTGGCCCCGCGCAATGGGCGAGACACTGTGGAAACGACGAAGGGGGAGTTAGCAGCGTTTGATACGGCGAAGATATGTGCTGGCTATGGACGGAGCTACAGAAATACCTGCGGTGTTTGGCTAGCAGGCCATCGTTCGCTGAGCAAGCGTTTATGGTTCGGCATGAAGGTTTCCTGTTCGGCAGCAAGGTTTGTGCTTCGGAAGGTGCAGGCGGCGCTTCGGCGGCCGGGTTCGTGGTTCGGAAACGGTTGGCGAGACTTCGGAAGGCCGGGTTTGTGCTTCGGAGCCGATTGGCGGGCGTTCGGAAGGGAAGGTTTGTGCTTTGGAAGCAGTTGACAGGCGTTCGGAAGCAGTTGGCGGGCTTTCGGAAAGGGTTGATGGTGCTTCGGAAGCGCGGGTCCGGCGTTTGGTGGGCAGGGCGGGGCTTTGGCAGTGTATAAAAGCACGGCAATACCAGAATATTTCCTACGTTTGGCAGATACATCTACCCCTAACGCTCAGCGATATGGACAACAACAAGCTCGACGCCCAACTCCGGCGCGACACCGCCACCGCCAACGGCCTGCAAGCCGACAAGGCCCTCTATGCCGCCCTGGAAGACGACCTCGCGCCCCTGCGCGACGAGCACGCCGCCAACCTGGCCAAAGCCCGCGACCTGGAAGCCGCCGTGATGAGCGACGACGCTGGTACCGTGGCTGCGCAAAAAACCAGCGCCAAGGCCCTGCTCAAGCCCTTGGCCTACCGCTTGGCCGCCGCCCTGCAAGGCTACGCCGCCAGCAAGCTCAACCCCGACGGGGACCTGGCCGGCCGCGTACGCTACTCGCGCAGCCAGCTCTCAGAAGCCAGCGATGCCAACCTGGCCACCATGGTGGGCGCCCTGCTGAAGGAGGCCCAGCCCCTGGCCGCGCCGCTGGCCAAGCGCGAGTTCACGGCCGCGGACCTGGCTGAGACCACCCGTCTGCTGGCCCGCTTCGAGCAGAAACAAGCCAGCCACCGCCTCACCCAAGTGGAGGGCAGCACCGAGCGCAAAACCCTCATCGCCCTGCTGCGCCGCAACGCCAACCTCATCAAGGAGATGCGCACGCAGCTCAAGGCCTACCAAAACTCGCCCACCAAACACGAGGTGTGGCTGCGCTTCCAGGGCTACACTCGGCTCATCACCCTCGGTGGGGGTGGCCCCAAAGGCGATACTACCACCTTGCCGTAAGTGCCCGAATTTGGGTAACAACAAGCCCCGCCAGTAGCTGGCGGGGCTTTTTTGTCTGTGACATTGGCTAAATGAGTAGCACCGCCCAGCTAGCAGCCTAATAGTACACCCAAGGAGGCCGCCCTGCCAATAAATTGGCGAGTGGTGCTCGTTGCTCCAGTGGCCCAGCGCTGTGAGCAACGGCAGCAAGGATTCGCCCAGCGTCGTCAGGTGATACACTGCTTTGAGTTGGCTTTCCGGAAAGGGTTGCTTGCGCAGCAGCTCGTGGGCCACCAGCTGCTTGAGCTGGAGGATGAGGACGCGCGGGGTAGCCCGGGCAAGCGCTGGCGCAGTTAACTAGGCCGGCGCAGACCCTGCCCGATGAAGTAGAACATACTGGTTTTCCAATTCCCAGCCGTGACTTCCCCGAGCAAGTCGAGCCCACAATCGAGGATAACCGAGATTTTGCGTTGTACACGCGGCAGTAGCCAAACAGAGAGTCGAAGAGCAGTAGGGGTTTCACCCCCCCCTGATTGTAGGCTAGTTGGAAGCGCCAGACATTAGTTGAAATCTACAGCCAACACCCTCCAAGTATGTCTTTTTCCACGCTTAACTAAGCGTTTCGTGAACGTATTTTCCAAGCGTGGATGCGGCCGAGGCATCTGACTACTGGCCTGCTTGTGGCGGATATTGGAAGTGGCGACCACCGCTTTTCGCTGGTTCGTGAGTAGATTTAGATTGATAGGTCTTTCCTTAACTAACTATCTACTATGACTTTTAGTGTTGGGTTTCAGCGTAGGGTTATCATAATTATTGGCGTAGTCCTAGCTGTGGCAGCCAATTTCAGTGGGCCGGCGGCGGCCCAAACGAAAAGTGCGAAGCGCGGTCTGGCCTACGGCTACCACTCGGCGGCCGATATGCAGGCCCTGGCCCCCGGCCTAAGCTGGTGGTATAACTGGACCTCGCGCCCCGAAGCCAGCGCGGCGGGCGTGTACGCCGGCCTCAACGTGGACTACGTGCCCATGCAGTGGGACGAAAACCTGAACGGCACCACCGTAACGGCCGCTGCCCTGGCCGCCAATATCCCGGCGGGTGCCCGCTTCCTGCTGGGTTTCAACGAGCCCAACTTCCTCAGCCAGGCCAGCCTGACGCCCGCGCAGGCGGCCGCCATCTGGCCGGTGCTCGAAACCGTGGCCCGCCAGAAAAACCTGCGACTGGCGTCGCCGGCCGTCAACTACTGCGGCAATTGTGTGTCGGCCAACGGCGTGACCTACAACTCGCCGGTGCGATACCTCGACGACTTCTTTGCCGCCTGCCCCAGCTGTCAGGTCGACTACATCGCCGTGCACACCTACGTGTGCGAGGAGCGGTACCTGCGCGAGAAAATCGCGGAGATGAAGAAGTACAACAAGCCCATCTGGCTCACGGAGTTTGCCTGCGGCGACATGCCCGCCAACCAGATTACCCTGCCCGTGCAGCAGAAGTACCTACTCGATGCCGTGAACTACCTGGAGAAGGAGCCCGCCATCTTCCGCTACGCCTGGTTCTCGGGGCGTAATACCGAAATTCCCTTCATCAACCTGCTGGCTCCCACTTCCGGGCAACTCACCGCCCTGGGCCAGGAATACGTGGGGCTGCCTGCGGGCTGGGAGCTAGGACGCCTCACGCCCGTGGCAGTGACGGCCACGTCGCAGGAAAAAGCCACTACCGGCCCCGGCAATGCCACCGATGTTGACATCAACAGCCGCTGGGCCAGCGCCTTCTCCGACCCGCAATCCCTAACCTTAGATTTCGGCAGCGTCCAGTCCTTCGCCCGCGTGCTACTCACCTGGGAGGCCGCCTACGCCGCCGACTACCGCCTGGAAACCTCACTGAACGGCACCACCTGGACGCCCCTGCTCACGGTGCTAAATAGTGATGGAGGCGTGGAAAACCTCACGGGCCTGACCGGGAGTGGGCGCTTCCTACGCCTCACCGGCACCCGGCGGGCCACTGCCTACGGCTATTCGCTCTGGGAGATGGAAGTGTTTGGGCCTGCCGCGCCGCTGCCGGTCACGCTTACGTCGTTCAAGGCCATAGCCCAAAGCCAAGCGGTAGCGTTGCATTGGGCCACCGCCACCGAACATCAAAACGAAGGTTTTGCCGTGCAGCGCTCGGCGGATGGGGAGCAGTTCACGGACCTGGCCTTCGTGCCGGGCGCGGGCACTAGCCAAACTCCGCACCAGTACGCCTACTTCGATGAGCACCCGTTGCGGGCGGCCACCAGCTACTACCGCCTCCGACAGCTGGATGCCGCTGGCGCCGCTACTTACGGCCCAGTGCAGGCCGTGCAGGCTGCTACCGGGGCCGCCACCGCATACCCCAATCCCACTAAGGACGTTGCCACCGTCGAATGGGATGCGGCCACCGAAGGCCCGGCCCACTGGACGCTGACCAACACCACCGGCCAGGTAATGCGCACCGAGCCTTTGGTAGAGCATGCGGGCCGCAACGTTTTACCGGTAGACCTGCGCGCTTACCCACCCGGCAGCTACATTCTCACCCTGGATGGCATGGGGCACTCGCGCCACCACTTGCACCTCTTTAAAGCAGAGTAAAGCCACCGATTATGTAATGCATTCTCCTGGCCCGCAACCGGCCTTCCCCTAGGCCAGCTGCTTCTCGTAGCAGAAGAAGCGCAGCCCCGGTCGAAATGCCAGCGTGATTTCGCCCGCAAACCGGTAGCCCAGCTTCGGGAAGAGCCGCTGCGTGGCGGCATTTTCGGAGTTGGTATCTACTCGCAATACCTGCAATCCTTGCGCTACTGCTTGTTTTTCGGCTTGCTCCATCAGGGCCAGCGCCACGCCCTTGCCCTGTGCGGCTGGGTCCACGGCCAGGCGGTGCGTTACCAGGGCCGGTTCGGTCACATCCCAGTCGGCCTGGGCGTACTCGTCGTCCTGGTCCTGGGTGAGAGCGGCTACGCCAGCCACCGCGCCATCTAACTCCGCCACCCAGAGCTGATTTTGCTCGATATCAGCAAGGAAAACGCCTTCGTTTGGATAGTCGGCTGACCATTGAAAATTACCGTTGGCCTGCATCAGCGGCACCAATCGGCGCACGAGGGCAAGAATAGCAGGAACATCAGCCAAAGCCGCGCGGCGAACAAGAAGCATAGCAAAGAATTTTAGTTGCCAAAGCACACAAGGGCTTCGGCAGAGTTTCGACAAAATAAGCAGCCCGGAAGCTCCTGATACGTCAGGGCCCCCGGGCTGCTTTTACTGTTATTGAACGCACCTCCGCTCCGTCGGAGAGGAAGCTGGGGTGAGGTGCCCCTTACGTCGTCTGCACGAATTTCTTAATGTCGCCGCTGGCAATGTAGGACTTGCCATCCGGCGCGGTGTTCACGTGCTCCACCACAAACAGCGTGCTTTCGTCGCGGATACCGCGGGGGAAACGCATGTTCCAGTTCGGGTCGAAGCCGTCGCTCACCACACGGGCGCGCAGCTTGCTGCCGTCCTTCACGCACTGAATCAGAATGCCCGAACCGATGGTGTCGGTTTCCTCCAAATCGGCCAGTGTGGTGGCGGGCTTGGCTGCCCGCGTGCTGCCACCGCTGCTGCTCCGGCTGCGCGACGAGCCATAATGACCACCGGCCAGCGGGTCGGTTTCGCCCGGCCGCACGAGGCGCGTGATATTGCCCTTGGCCCGGTAGAACGTGCCGTCCGCACTGCGCTCCAATTCCTCCACGATGTAGTGCGCGCCCTCGGCCCGAATAGCGCGGGGGAACTGAATGTTCAGGTCCTCATACCCATCCGAAACCACCCGCACCCGCAGCTTGCCGCCTTCGCGGAAGCACATCAACTCCACGCCCGCACCGGGCTCGCTCACCACCGGCAGTGCGTGCGCCGCTTGGTCCACGCTCACGCCGCGGCCCGCCAAGTCGGTTCGCGCCCGCCGGCCCTGGAAAGCCTGGTCGCGCAGCTCCTTCCGGCTCTCGTTGTCGAGGTGGCGGCTGGCGATGCGCTGGGCGTAGTGGTTAATTTGGTCGATTTCCTCGGCAATTTCGAAGTGCTCGTGCAGGCCCTTGGCGGTTAGCTCGGCCACCAGCTGGTGCAGCAGGGCTTCGGCCTCGGCGTGCTTACTGGCATCGGCAAGGTCCACGGCCCGCTCCTTATCGCGGGCAATCCGCAGACGGGCCAAATCCAGCATCACACCTCCATCCGAAGCAGCTGCCACTGCCTCAATGCTGCCTGCTGTGACCTGCACCGTATGCTCGCCTGTAATGGCCTCGATGCCGCCGTTGCGAATGGCATCGGCCCGGTAGGCAATGTGCAGCAGCTGGTGGGCACCAGCGGGCAGCGCCGGTAGCCGCAACTGCAGGCCCAACAGCTTGTCCTCGTTCTCGTGCACATCGCCCAGGTGCAGCACCATGCGGCCATCGGGCTGCGCTTCCTGCCGGGCCAGGCTCAGAATATCGTCAATTTCGGCGCTGCCGATGGGCGTGAGCGTCACGGTCAGGTTCTGGGCCGCAATGGCCTTGAGGCTGTCCAGCTCAATGCCAAACACGTCGGCCGCATCGTCCAGCGACTGAATGAAGTAGAAGTTGCCACCAGCTGCGCGGGCCATACCAATCAGCAAATCCTCCTCAAAATGGCTGCCAAAACCCAGCGTGGTGGTCGTAATGCCTTCCTCCGCCTTCGTGCTGGCCGTCTTGATAAGTACCGCCGGATTGGTGATGCCGTTGTTGGCCTGCCCGTCCGTCAGGAGAAGTACGCGGTTTACGTGCTGGTCGGTTTTGTGCTTGGCAATCAGTTCGCAGCCGCGCAGCCAGCCGCCGCTCAGGTTAGTAAGGCCGCCGGCCCGCACACCCTTCAGAATGTCCTTGATGGCGGCCTTATCCGTCACCAGTTGCGCATCAAGCAGCGTGCCTACCACGTCATCATACACCACAATGCTCAGCCGGTCATCGGGCGTGAGGCGGTCCACAAAGTCGGACGCGGCTTGCAGCGCGTAGCGAAGCGGGGCTCCGGCCATGCTGCCGCTGCGGTCAATGACGAGGGCTACGTTGAGCGGCCGGCGCTGCGGATTGGGTACGTCTTCACGAAAATTTAATAGCAGACTGGTCGTGTCGGCCATGTTTTCAAGAAGCACTGGGTTGGTGGGCTGCTGCGTTATTTGCATAGGTGAAAGGAAAAAAGGTAAGATTGTAAAGGAAACGGCGCTCCGGCTCGCCATCCGAGCCAGGAGCGAGGAAAAGTAGTCAGAAAGCTTGGATTTCAGCACGCGAGTGCCCCGTAGCGCGGACTTTCAGCCCGCGACTTTGCCCAGTTTGGCAGTTATCCCGTAGTGTATCAATGGATGCGGACTAAAAGCCCATCCTACGTTTCAATCAGCGGCTGATAGTCGTGTTCGTTCTCGAACCCGGCTAGCCAGGCCGCCGCCCGGCGGCAGCTACGGATGTGTGGCGGGACCCGTAGCACGTAGGTATGCGCCGTAGATGGGCAAATCACGCGTAGCACCACAATGGCCTCATCGCCCTCCAGCGGAATGCTGATGAGCTGCCGTTCCCCACCCGTGTCCCGGTCGCGGTCGATGATGAGGCCACCCACCTCCTGCACAAACCGGTCGAGGCCGAACCGCTCCAGTAGCACGCGCCGGCGCGTCACGTTGCGGATGTTCAGGATATCCACGCCCTTCAGGTCTTCGGGCCGGAAGGCGGTGCGCTCATCTACCGCCGTGCCCTGCCAATGAATGTTGACACGCAGGCCGCCGGGCAGCCCAGTCAGGCCGCTGCCAGCCACCTCTATCCAATGGGTGAGGTGCACCGTTGCCGGCAATTGGGTTAGTAGCGCGCAGTTGGTCACATCCAGCGAGCGGGCCGTGAGGCGCTCTGGCAGCCGGCGAAGCTGCCGGCTGCCGCTCAGGTTCACGGTTTCGCGTACCAGCCAGTCTCCAGTTAGCTCCCGTATGGCGGTGCGGGCCG
The DNA here is from genome assembly GCF_017571495.1 of Hymenobacter negativus. Classification (GTDB taxonomy): domain Bacteria; phylum Bacteroidota; class Bacteroidia; order Cytophagales; family Hymenobacteraceae; genus Hymenobacter; species Hymenobacter negativus. Next base: position 106,224 of record NZ_JAGETZ010000016.1, read on the forward strand.
CCTGCACGCTGGTGGCTCGTAGGCGCTCAGGCATCAGCTCCAGGTTGGGGCAGTCGTTCACCTCCAGGTGCGTACACTCCAAGAAGAGAGGTAATTCGCGCAGCCGCTGCTCGCCGTTCAGCCGCAACGCGCCGCTCACAATCAGCTCATCCGGCATCCGACCCGACAGCAGCAGGGCCCGCGCCGCCTCGGGTGTCGTCCGCACCGGGCCCGTAGGCTGGGTAGGGGCGAAGGCCGGCGGCGGGCTGGCCGGGCGGGGGCTGAAAGGCGCGGCCGGCTCCGCGGCTTGCGGGGCGGGAGCGGCTGGCCGGCGCAGTTGCCGGCCTCGGGCGTTGATGCTGAACATTGAGCGGCAGGTTTTTTTAGTCTACTACGGTTCGGATGGCCGTGGGGGTATACTCGCGCTGCTGCCAGACACGGTACACGCCCACCGGCAGCTCAATAGGCCGGTGCTCCTCGTGGACCACCGTGGCCTTTGGGCCCGAAACCAGCAAGTAAAGCTCTTTGCCATATACATACAAGCTCGCCGCGCCAAACTCCTGAATACGGTGGGTGTGGCCGGTGTGCTCTCCATGCGCCAGCACCAGCCCGGAACGGGGCGAAGCACCAGCAGGCAGCGCATTAACCGGAGCAATCAATACATCGCCGTGGCGATACAGAAAACGGGACTGAGTCATGATGGTTTGCTAAAATGGTTTGCTGAGATTGTTTCATTCAAGGCCATTGGAAGATGGTTTAGCCTTTGATGCTACAATATTACGCATTGCAATTTAAATCAGCTACAGATTTTAGTTTTTAATACCAATATTTTTAGTAAATGGTTTCCCGTCAGAATCAAAAAGGCCGCTCTGGTTACCAGAACGGCCTTTTTGATAGCGTTCAGATTTTAGCTTAATCTGAAGCTTGTGTCAACTCCCGAATCAAATCAGCCGCGCCGTAGCACCGCAGCAGCTTCCTTGGCGAAATAGGTCAAAATCGCATCAGCCCCGGCGCGTTTGATACTCATGAGCACTTCCATCATTGTGCGTTCGCCATCAACCCAGCCGTTTTGAGCAGCGGCCTTTATCATGGCGTATTCCCCGCTCACGTTATAGGCCGTCACGGGCAGGTTGGTGTGGTTTTTTACTTCCCGGATGATGTCGAGGTAACTTAAAGCGGGCTTAATCATCACCATATCGGCACCTTCGGCTTCGTCCAGCGCCAACTCGCGCAGGGCTTCGAGGCGGTTGGCAGGGTTCATTTGATAGCTCTTTTTGTCGCCTTTCTTGGGGGCCGATGACAAAGCGTCGCGGAACGGACCATAGAAAGCCGAGGCGTACTTGGCCGTGTAGCTCATAATGCTAACGTGCGAAAACCCATTCTCATCCAGCACCCGCCGAATCCAGGCCACGCGGCCATCCATCATATCACTCGGCCCAATGATATCAGACCCGGCCCGAGCCTGCGCCAGGGCCATCTGGCCCAGCACTTCCAAGCTGGCGTCGTTGAGTATTTCGCCCGAATCGGGGTCCACCACGCCGTCGTGGCCGTCGGAGCTGTAGGGGTCCATGGCCACATCGGTCATGATAACCACCTCCGGAAACTGGCGCTTGATGTCGGCCACCGCTTTCAGGTAGAGACCTTCGAGGTTGGTGCTTTCGCGGGCCATGGGGTCCTTCAGCACTTCGTTGATGTTGGGGAAGGGCGCGAAGGCCTTCACGCCTAGTTCCACGCAAGCCCCGATTTCGTCAATCACCCGGTCGGCTGTGAAGCGGTGGATGCCGGGCATCGACTTGATTTCCTCGGCCTGGTTCTGGCCTTCGGTGATGAAGATGGGGTAGATGAAGTCGTGGGCAGTGAGGCGGGTTTCCTGCACCATGTCACGGATAACGGCGGACTTGCGGTTGCGGCGGGGGCGGTGGGTTGGGAGCATATTCTGGAAGGGCAAGGCCATGAGCCAACCCCTGAAAATGAAAAAAGAACGTTACGTACAAAGCAGAAACGCGCCGCAAAGTTCGCCCCAAACCTCAGACTACCGCCCAAACGGGTCGATGTAGGCCACCAGCACCGCCAGCGCTGCCGCACCCGCCACAATGGCCCATACCAGCCCGCCTCCGCTAATGGCCAGTCCAATCAGGGCAATAGGCAATACTACTAGTCCCAGTACGCCCAGTACCGTAGTGCCCAAGCCCGCTTCGGCAGTACTGTGCGGCCGGTGTAGTAGTGCCCGTTGCGACGAGGCCTTCGAATGACCGACTTTAGGAGCAAAAACTGCTTTTGCTACGGCCGCTATTCGCGTGACATGCACCGGCTGCCGTGCCTTTCCCTGTGTCTGCGGCACGTGCGACGCACCAAGGCTGGTTGCTGCCACAGCTACCGTTGTCGCAGCGGAATCTGGCGTGGCAGCTGCTGGAACAACTGTTGTTACCGGGGGCGTCCGGTTTGGGGCTGGCTGGAAGGCAAAGCTGGCCCGGCTGGTCTGGCAGCTACTCACCAAGCCCGCTGTTACTAGCAGCAGTGGTAGCAAGTGAGATGAAAACAACCGGAGATGCGTAGCAACGGGCATAGGAAAAAGCCGAAAATGAAATCTGAACTGTGCTCTACGAGTTTTATTGGGTTTTCGCTATGCACCGGCTAGCATTTGGGCGGCTCGCCAGCCGGTGCCCGCACCCAGCGCCACGCCCATGCCATTGCACCGCACGGCGGCCAACACGCCCGGCCGTGCCCACTCTATAATCGGTGCCAGGGCCGGTCCGAAACCCATCACCCCACTCCAGCGGTAATCGATGCGGGGCTTCCGGCCGGGCATAATCACCTCATGCAGTAAATTTTCGAGGTAGCCTTGCACCGCCGTGGTGAGGCCGGGGGCAGTAGTTGCTTCGGCCGCAAAATCCAGATTGCGCCCACCGCCCAGCAATATTCTATGGTCGGCCAGTTGGCGGAAATACGCATAACCGCGGTCGTAGTGAAACGTGCCCGGCAGGTTGATATCCGGCAGCGGCTCCGTCACCAGCACTTGGCCGCGGCCGGGCGTCACGGCCAGCTCCGGCAGCAGCTCCGCCGCAAAGGCATTAGTAGCCAGCAGCACTTGCCCCGCCTCAACCGTAGCCCCGTTCGCAAGCCGTAGCAGATGCCCGTTCGTTGCTGTTTCAATGGTTTCTACTGCGCAGTTGGTGAGCACCGGTATGTTGGCTGCCCACACCCGGCCCAATAGCGCCCGCATCATACGGCCCGCATCGAGGCTGCCTTCGTGCTCGTTTTTAAGCAGTGTCTCCACGCCTCCAAAGCCAAAACGTGCGGCCTCGGCGCTGGCATCCCGAAAGGTGTAGCCGTGGCCCACTACGGGAGCCAGCAGGGAATTAAAGTAGTTGATTTTCTCGCGGCATTCAGTTGCCAATGCTGCTTCTTCGTGCCGGAAAAGCTCGTAGCCACCCACCGGCTGGTAGTTGAGTACGGCATCGCCAAGCAGTTCGCGCAGCCGCGCCAGCCCTTCCCAACGAGCAGACACCACGGCCAGCAAGTCGCCGCGCTTTTCCTGCTCAATCAATTCCGAAACCGACCCAAAACAAGCAAAGCCCGCATTCTTGGTCGACGCGCCACTTGGCAGCGCCCCGCGTTCCAGCACCACCACGCGCCAACTGGGCCGGCGCTGTTTCAGGTACAGCGCTGCTGTGAGGCCCACCAGTCCCGCCCCGATAATGGCCACATCAGCGGGGCCGAAGAAGGATTGATGCTCCCAGTACGATAGCGCGGAGTTTCGCAAGGTTAAAAGAGGTTTCGTAAATAGAGCTGATGAACGGAGTCAACACAACATCAAACCTAGCGAAACCTCTTTTAACCTTGCGAAACCTCGCGCTCAGAAGGATAGAATAACTTCCTCAATCACGTCACAGGCTGCGTGCAACTGCTCCTCCGTAATCACCAAGGGCGGGGCGAAGCGGATAATGTCGCCGTGCGTGGGCTTGGCCAGTACACCGCGTTCCATCAGGCTTACGCACACGTCCCAAGCAGTACGGCCGTCTTCAGCAGGAATGATAACCACGGCATTCAGCAGGCCTTTGCCGCGCACCAGGTCCACAGTTTCGGGGCGTTTGGCCTGCACTTGGCACATGCGCTCGCGGAAAATTTCGCCCAGTCGGGCAGCGTTGTCAGCCAGCTTTTCATCTGCCAGCACGTCCAGCGCCGCCCGCATCACGGCGCAGGCCAGTGGGTTGCCGCCAAAGGTAGAACCATGCTGTCCGGGCTGAATGGTGAGCATAATAATGTCATTGGCCAGCACCGCCGACACGGGCAGTACGCCGCCGCTCAGGGCCTTGCCCAAGATGAGGATATCAGGGTCAACGCCCTCGTAGTCGCAGGCCAACATGCGACCCGTGCGGCCGAGCCCGGTCTGGATTTCATCGGCAATAAACAGCACATTGTGCGCCTGGCAAATAGCTGCTGCCTGCTTCAAATACCCTTCCGAAGGCACCATCACGCCGGCTTCTCCCTGAATGGGCTCCACCAAGAACGCGCAGACGTGCGGTTCCTTAACTGCCTCTTCCAGCGCCGCCAAATCATCGTACGGCACCACCTGATAGCCCGGCATATACGGCCCAAAACCACCCGTGCTATCGCCGTCAGTACTAAAGGAAATGATGCCCGTAGTACGTCCGTGGAAGTTATGCTCGGCCACAATAATGCGGGCCATGTTTGGTGCAATGCCTTTCTCCTGATAGCCCCATTTGCGGGCCAGTTTCAAGGCGGTTTCCACGGCTTCGGCTCCGGAGTTCATGAGCAGAGCCTTATCATAGCCAAACAGCTCGCACAGCTGCTTCTCAGCCGCGCCCAACTGGTCGTTGAAAAATGCCCGTGACGTAAGCGTAAGCTGCTGGGCCTGTTTGGTGAGTGCCCCAATAATGCGCGGGTGGCAGTGTCCCTGGTTGACGGCCGAATACGCCGAAAGGAAATCATAATAGTGCTTGCCGTCAACGTCCCACAGGTTCACACCTTCGCCGCGGCTCAGCACCACAGGCAGCGGGTGGTAGTTGTGGGCACCGTATTGGTCTTCGAGCTGCATAAGCTGCTCGGCACGGCTGCTGGTGGCGGTGGGGGAGGAGGACGTATTCATAAAGCAGGTGGGAAAGTTGATGAGCCCACGAAACTACGATTTTCCCGCCCGCAAGGTGGCATCAGTCTACCGAAATGGCATGTTCTCTACCTGCCGCGACGTATCAATGTACCGTCCCACGTAGTTGCCTTCTTCGCGGCCGCTGGCCCGCAGCAAAGTCCAGTCCACTACCGCTGTCTCGGGGAAGCTCACGGGCGTCGGCTCTGTTTTGGGAGCTGCATCAGGGCTTGGCAGTAGCAGCGCCTGCACCGTGTTGCCGTGCCAGCCCAGCACCCGCGCCGAAGCCTGCCGGAAGCTGGTATCCGTCGCAATCACCCGGACCGATAGTAGGAATTGGTCGCCGATAGGCAGGCCGGCCAGAAACTTCTTCTTGGCCTGCGGGAGTGTGCGCAGGGCCTCGCGCACGGGGTCGGCCAGTGCGGTTTCGTCGCGGGACAGGGCCGGGCGTACGCCGGCTGGAGCGGTAGCAGCCGTCAACACCACTGGTGTAGGCCCCTGAGCAGCAATTGGCAACGCCAGCAGCAGAGTTAAGCCGGCCAACAGCGACTGAACAGAAGAAGTAGACGTTTTCATAGAACGAATGTGTAGATTGCTGGAACAAGGTACGGCTTGCTACTCATTCAACGCACCCGGTCCTAACTTTGATTCATCCATGCCCGCGCCCGTTCCTCAGCCGCTTCAGCCCGGCGATTTCTACTACACGCCCGAGGGCTACCTTGTCTTCACCGAGCAATACCACCTGCGGCGGGGCACGTGCTGTGGAAGCGGCTGCCGCCACTGTCCCTGGAAATTTAAGCCAAAGCCAGCCCGTCCGGGCCCTTCTGACCAGAAATAAGCCCGGGTGTTTGGTGAATGCCAGACTTTTGCCGATATTTGCGGCCCGTTTCCCTGCTTTGTAACTAATTAACCCTCCGATATCATGGCCCGTGTTTGTGATTTGACCGGCAAGCGTACCCGCGTTGGTAACAACGTTTCGCACGCTAACAACAAGACCAAGCGCAAGTTCTATCCGAACCTGCAGAAAAAGCGCTTTTACATCCCTGAGCAAGACGCTTGGGTTACTCTGAAAGTAGCTACCTCCACCATCCGCACCATCAACAAGAACGGCATCATGTCGGTCCTGAAGAAGGCCAAAGAGCAGGGCTTCATCGTTTACTAAATAGTAGTAGGGAGTACCGGGTAACAGCACGGATTGCCACAGCAGTCAAGCGCATTACTTTATACTTCTCACCGATTATTCTACAACGCCAGCGCCGATACAGTTGTCTACCCAGGCAACTGTATCGGCGCTGGCGTTGTCTGTTACCGGCTATCTTGCACTATCACCTGGTTTTACTTGTACTGCCTGATTTTTATGCGGCACCGTTTCTCTCCTTCTTTGCCAGCGCTGCTGAGGCTGCGGTCTGCTCATCAGTTTTGTATGGGAGGCTGCTTGCTGCTGGCAAGCTTCACTGCAACGGCCCAAACGCCTACGTCTATTCCCGAGCCCATTGTGGAAAACCCGGCCCCGGCCCGGCCCACCGATTTTCTGTCGCCTGCTTTCCACAAGCAGCGGCGCGAGCTGCTGCGGGCACAGTTGCCGCCGCACAGTGTTGCTGTACTCTTCGCTGCACCCGTTCGCAACCGGGCCAATGACGTAAGCTACGTCTACCACCAAAACCCCGATTTCTATTACCTCACCGGTTACGAGGAGCCCGATGCTGTGCTGCTGCTCTTCAAGGAGCCACGCACCGTGGGCGGCCAGGCCGGCGTGACCGAAGCCCTGTTCACCCAGCCCCGCGACCCGCGCCGCGAGTCGTGGACCGGCCGCCGCCTAGGCGCCATAGGAGCCAAAAACCAACTTCAGTTCCAGTTTGCAGCCGATAACAAGGACTTTGAAGCCGCCGGCATCAAGTGGGCTGACTTCGACAAAGTATTGTTCGATGGCCTGCCCACCGATGCCCGTGACGATGCCGAAAATCCCGCCGACCTCTATAGCCTAGTGAATACCTTTCGCCAGCAGGCTGGCCTCGCCAACAACTACAACCCCACCGTTTCCGAAGCCGAGAACATGACCCGCCGCTACGGGCTACGCGATGGCAAGGCTGCCAGTGGCTTTATCAGCGAAGCCATTAAGAAAAACCCAGCGCTGAGCGCTTCCCCTTTGCTAAAAGACTTCTTGGCCGCTACCACCGATGCCTCCCGCAAAGCCGCCATCGAAGCCCACCCGCCCGGTCGCCTCGACGATGCCACGTTGGGCGAAAAGCTCGACGGCCTGCGCGCCATTAAAACGCCTGAAGAGCTGGCCTTGCTGCGCCGCGCCGTTCGCATCAGCGCCCAAGGCCAGCGCGAAGTACTGAAGCTGCTGCGCCCTGAAATGGGTGAAATGGAAGTGCAGGGCCTGCACGAGTACGTGTACCGCCGCTACGGCGCCGAGTTCCAGGGCTACCCCAGCATTGTGGGCGGCGGGGCCAATGCATGCATTCTGCACTATGAAACCGACGACCGCCAGCACCTCGACAACGACCTCGTGCTCATGGACTGTGGTGCCGAATACCATGGCTACTCAGCCGATGTCACGCGCACCGCGCCGCCTTCTGGCACGTTCAGCCCCGCTCAGCGCCAGGTTTACGAGCTGGTGCTGGCCGCCCAAGAGGCTGGCTTCGCTGCCTGCCGTCCCGGCGCCGAGTTCAACGCCCCTAACAAAGCCACCCAAGAAGTGGTAGCCTCCGGACTGGTCAAGCTCGGCATCATCAGGAAAAAAGAGGAATTCCGCAAGTACTACCCGCACGGCGCCAGCCACTACCTGGGCCTCGACGTACACGACCGCGGCAACTACGCTCCCCTGCAAGCCGGCAACGTCATCACCGTCGAGCCCGGCATCTACATCCCTGCCGGCTCGCCCTGCGACCCCAAATGGTGGAACATCGGCGTCCGCATCGAAGATGATGCCCTCATCACCGCCACCGGCTACGAAAACCTTTCCGCTGAAGCCCCCCGCACCGTGGCCGACATTGAAAAACTCATGGCCGAGCCCAGCGCTTTGGAAGGGTTTAAGCTGCCGGAGTTGAAATGAGGGTGAATACATGCCCAAAATCAGCCCGTCATGCTGAACGCAGCCGAAGCATCTCGCTTGTGGTGGCAATTCAATCGTTAAACGAAGCGGGTGGGGTACTTCGGTTGCGCTCAGCATGGCATTCTTGCACATAAGATTACCCCCGTTCTGCTTCTCCGACTGAAAGTTGCGGCATAACGTTTTGCCATTCCCAAAAATCCCTGTACCTTTGCAGTCCTAAAATTAAAAACATACACCCCCGTCGAGATGGCCAAGAAAGGAAACCGGGTGCAGGTTATCATGGAATGCACCGAGCATAAAAACTCGGGGATGCCGGGCACCTCGCGCTACATCACCACCAAGAACCGCAAAAATACCCCTGAGCGCATCGAGTTGAAGAAGTTCAACCCCATCCTCAAGAAAATGACTGTTCACAAGGAAATTAAATAACCTGAACAATGGCTAAGAAAGTAGTTGCTACGCTGAAAACCACCGAGAATGCCAAGAACTGGGCTAAGGTGATTCGTGCCGTGAAATCGGAAAAAACCGGTGCCTATACCTTCAAGGAGGAAATGATTCTCCTTGACAAAGTGCAGGACTATCTGGCTACCGGCAACAAATAAGTTGTCAGCCAATCTGGTTTTAAAAGTTTAAAAAGTCCCACCTTCGTGGGACTTTTTGCGTGTAATACCCCTGTCATGCTGACGAAGGAAGCACCTTATCACGGCAGCTTTCGTCAGCGCCCCCTTCTAATCCGAGTACTGCGAACGTGATAAGATGCTTCGCAAGCTCAGCATGACAGAACCCCCATGGGCCTCTTCGATTTTTTTAAAAAAGACAAGGAAACCCCCGCCCAGCAAGCCTCGCTTGATGCCGGGTTGGAAAAAACCAAAACGAGTTTCTTCGAGCAGCTTAGCAAGGCCGTGGTGGGTAAAAGCACCGTGGACGAGTCGGTGCTCGACGACCTGGAAAGCCTGCTAGTACACGCCGATGTAGGCATCGAAACCACGGTTAAGGTCATCGACCGCATCGAAGCCCGTGTGGCGCGCGATAAGTACCTGAGTACCGGCGAGCTCGACCGCATTTTGCGCGAGGAAATTGTAGCCTTGCTGGAGGATAATAACTCGGGCTCTACAGCCGTGCTGGACAGTGCGGGCAGTACCGGTCAGCCTTACGTTATCATGGTAGTGGGGGTGAATGGCGTGGGCAAAACAACCACCATTGGCAAGCTGGCGCACCGCTTTCACTCGGCCGGCAAAAAAGTTGTGTTGGGTGCTGCCGACACCTTTCGCGCCGCGGCTGTCGACCAGCTTATTATCTGGGGGCAGCGTGTGGGCGTGCCCGTAGTGAGCCACGGCATGAACACTGACCCGGCTTCCGTAGCTTTCGATGCCGTGAAAAAGGGCGTGGAAATGGGGGCTGACGTGGTCATCATCGACACGGCTGGCCGCCTGCACAACAAGGTGAACCTGATGAACGAGCTGAGCAAAATCAAGCGCGTAATGCAGAAGATGATTCCCGATGCTCCGCACGAGGTGTTGCTGGTGCTTGACGGTAGCACCGGCCAAAATGCCTTTTTGCAAGCCAAGGAGTTCACCAAAGCCACCGAAGTCACCGCCTTGGCCATCACCAAGCTCGACGGCACTGCCCGCGGTGGGGTGGTCATTGGCATCTCGGACCAGTTCAGTATTCCAGTGCGCTACATTGGGGTAGGGGAGAAAATGACGGACTTGCAGCTATTTGACCGCCACACGTTCGTGAATTCGCTGTTCAAGAAATAATGACAACTGGTTTTCGTTGGCGCTGAAACCAAGCAGTAGGCAGCCGCAGTTGACAGAACTGTTACAGCCTTGCTATTAACCGATAATTCCCGCCTATATGCGTTGTCTGCTCTTGCCCTTGGGTTTCTGTGCGTTACTAGCTACTGCGGCCTGTGGCTCAAAAAACGACGAACAGCCGCTCATTCCTTACGCGCCGGTAAACCTCAGCATCAACCTCGCCAACCAGGAATACGTGAACCTGCGGTCTCCTAACGGGGCCGTAATGCTGCCCGTGCAGGGCCCTGCTGGCGCTGGCGGCGTGAAAGGCGTGATTGTGGTGCGGCAGAGCGGCAACAGCTACTTAGCATTTGAGCGAAACTGTCCTTATCAACCCTACAGTGCTTGCTCCACAGTAAGCTTGGACCGAAGTTCGCGGCTTTTTATGCGGGATTCCTGCTGCAATTCACAATTTGACTTGCAGGGGCAAATTACCGGCGGCCCCACGTCACGCCCTCTAAAACAGTACGCTACGAGTGTGCAAGGCAATACCCTGAGTGTTATAAACTGAGAATTGCGTAAAATTTTTGAAAAAAACTTGCGGCGGCCTTGGACATCTCTGAAAAGCCGTTGTAGATTTGCACTCCGAAACAACAACAACCGGGTTTCGGAATAGAAAAAGCTTCCTTAGCTCAGCCGGTTAGAGCATCTGACTGTTAATCAGAGGGTCCCTGGTTCGAGCCCAGGAGGGAGCGCTACAATAAGAGAAAGCCCCACATAAATCATTGATTTATGTGGGGCTTTCTCTTGGTATGCCTTTCCTCTCTCGGCTGCCAGTTTGCGTCTCGGCTCGCAGCAAGTACCCCCCTTTGCTTAAAACGCTTTAAAGCACAAATTCGGCAGTTTGTTGGTGATACATCATTCAGCAAGTGGCACCCATAAGCACTATATTCGTAACTGCCGCCCTTATGGCTTCCTGTCTCATTTATGCAGCACCTAACGTTGCGTATCGCCACGCGTTGCGCTATTCTGCTGATTGGCTGCCTAGAAGCATGCCAGCCTGCTGCCTCGGACGCGGACGAGGTGCATCTGGAGCAAATAAATGCCACCCTGCAAGCCCTCAACCAATCACAGGCCCGCGCCTCTAATAAGCAGCTTGACCGGATGGCCGAAGCTTTTGAGCATAATGGCGCTGCCGACAGCGATGTGTTACAGAAGGCGCTGGCCTTACGCGCCCGCACGAATACGGAAGTGGTCTACCTGCACCGCTTGCGGCAGCGGCCGGGTCCGGTGAGCAGTGCCGCGGCCGATACGCTGCGCCAACGGCTGCGCGATTACAGCCAGTACGTGCGCGGGCATGTCCCCGACATCGGTGCGGCCATTGGGTTGGACGTCAAAGATGATTTGGATATACAAGCCGTGGCCGGCCGACGTTTGAATGATCATTCTTTTGGGCAATTCTATTTTGAGGAAAATACCCCAACGGGCAGCTCGGCCATGTTGGGCTTGCACGAGCAGCAGGTGCTGCGTGTTGAACACGAGGCCTTGACCAAGCTGGCTGAGCGCATGGGCCCCGTGGGATTGTTCTTTGACAAGATTGCGCCCGCTGCGGTTGCCGAAGCCGAAGAGGTACGGGCAGGGGAGCCCTATCGCGCGCGGCTATTTCTTGCTGCTGCCTCGCCCAACGTGCAGCACCTGCGCTTGAGCGCTAATGGCGCATCGTTTACAGTGAACCCCGTTACCGGAAATGGGCAAGTCGACTTTCGGGTGCCCGTAGACGCGGTACCGGGCGCGGCTTCCTGGCAGGGTACGATTCAGGGCACTTACCGTGGCCGCAAAGTTTCGTTTCCGTTGCGCGTACCTTATCAAATTGAGGCCCGATGAAGCTTAGGACCCTCTTGCACGTGTTCTTTTCCGTCACCGACTGTGCCGAGCGCCTAGTGCGCCTGGCGTTGTTGCTGCCGTTGGCTGGAACTGCCTTTAGCTGCCAGGGCCCATCCTCGCAGCAGCTATCCGTGGTTCGCCTCCATCAGCTGGAAGGCGCCTTACTCGGTGGCAACGACAATCTATCTAAAGTAAATGCGAGCCAATTCCAGCAAATGGAAATTCAGGCACATGCCACCGGCATGCGACCGGCCGACCAGGCCGTGCTGAGCCAGGCGCGAGCCCTGCACGACAGCGCCCGTGCGCTGTCTTGGTATTTGCGTAGCCTGCGGGAGCGCCTCAATCAACGCACGCATGGCCCGGACTTGCTAGAGCAGTTGGCCACCCGTGGCGCCGTCGGTGAATTTATGCGGGTTCCTGCCGACAGCTTGCGGCAACGACTAAGCAACTATGAGCACCTGCTGCAGCAAACAGATGCAACCACCAGCGAGCATCCAACACGGGCTCCAGGGCAATACGCCCTCGCCCCGTTTGACTTTGAGCATACGACACTAGCAGGGGCGCTGGTAGCGCTGTCCCGCTACGAAACGGAGCTGCTGCTTCAAGAAGAAACGGCTCTGGCAAGGATGAGTGCCAAGCTTACTCCCAGCCGCTTGCGCTCTGCCTTGCACACCATGGTGAGTGCCCAAACTAGCTCTATCAGCCCGGGGGCCACCTACCGCGCCCAGGTGCAGGTAGCGCAGGCCAGGTTCCAGCCCGGTGCCTTGACTATGATGGTTAACGGACGGCCCATACCCGTAGGGCCTGATGGCATTGGCCACGTCGAATTGCCTACATCCGCACTTAGGCAAGGCACCAGGCTACAAACCTATTGGGATGGCAGCATTACGGTCCGCATTAGCAGCCGCGACTCCACCTTCCGCTTGCGGGTGCCCTACACCGTGGTGAAGTAAATTCGTTGCTTCCAGAGCGACCTTTTCTTGTCCCACACTTTCTCGCGCTTTGCTTTCTTTTACTCCTCACTCCATGCCGCTGTTCCGACCTGGTCTTTACATTTATGGCCTTGCTGCTGCCCTACTTACAAGTTGCGCCGCGTCGAAGCTGCCGTTGAGCTATTCATTGGATGACAGTGACAAGGTAGTTGACTTCGCTGCCAATCGCACGTGGAAGCCAGCATTGTCGGATACGCTCGTTGCCCGCCTCGAACGGGGCGTTATTCCTGCGTATAATCAACGCGACCAACCAGTTCCCGCGGATTCTCTGCGGTCCGCGCGGCGCCTGCGTGGATTGGTCTTCGACACCAACCCGACCAAACCGGCCCTGCAGTCTCCGCAGGCCCTAAAAGGCATTCTGCCTTCGGACAGCGGGCAGCAATTCGTCGATTTGCACTTTTATGACCGCGGCGTGCAACTGTATCTTTTTTACGCCCGGGTGCGCCAGACGGACCTGGAGAAGCTTGCCCAGCGTCCGTTGGAGTTTGTGCCGCTTAAGTAGAGGTTAGGTCTTTGCTGGCTCTCTGGATTCGCTCCAAGCTTTAACGGGTGGACTAGTTTATAACGGAGATTCGCGCCATATTAGTGGAAACGATGGCGCAAGTTATTTGCAATCAATGTGGTGGGTTTCTCTCTTCAGAGGCCATTACACGTGGCTTAGACGGTAGTTACCTGAACTGCCATCTATTCCCCACCACCTTTACACCGGCACCAGCAGCAGTCTCCGTTCAGCTTGAACCAGTTGCAGGAAATGGAGTATTGGTCTATCCGGTTCCACTGCACCGAGCAGGAGTTGCGCACCGCCGTGGCGCTGGTGGGGCCGCTTATTATTTCAATGTGGCGTTATTTGCTGCCATAAGCGTTGGGTTGCTGAACAGGGTTCTTGCTTGTCTTACTCGCTGTTCATATTAATCCCTGCTCTAACGTCCTTGTCCTGATTTTTGCTGCCTTGCTCTTTGCCGCTGATGACGACATTTGAACTGTTTAAAGGCGGCGGCGAAATGGGCCAACGCATCCGGCAACTCGACTGGTCGCAGACGTTGCTTGGGCCCGTTGACGCTTGGCCTCAAAGCCTGCTGACAGCCGTCAACATCATGCTGGGCTCGCGCTTCCCGATGATGGTGCACTGGGGGCCGGAACTGGTGCATTTCTACAACGATGGCTATGCCGCCATTTTGCAGAGCAAACATCCCGGCGCTCTGGGCCAGCCCGCCGAGCCGTGGTGGCGGGAAATGTGGCCCTTCCTGCTCGACATCTTCCGGCCGGTGCTGGCCGGGGAGACGACCTATTTTGAGAACAGCTTGGTGCTGCCCAACCGGCAAGGCTTTGTAGAAGAGGCATACTTTACGTTCTCGCATAGCCCGATTTACGCCGAGGATGGTACCGTGGGCGGCATCTTTGTCACAGCGCTGGAAACGACCGGCACGGTGGTACAACAGCGCCGACTGGCCCTGCTCAGCCACCTGACGGCCCAAACGGCCACGTCGGCGCAGCCGGCGGAGGTTGCCCAGCACATCATCGCGGCCCTGGCCACCAATAGCGGCGACGCGCCGTTCGCGTTGCTCTACACCCACGAGCCCCCGACGGCCCATGCCCACCTGCGCGCCTGGTTTGGCTTACCCGCCGGGGAGCCCACCGCGCCCGCTACCTTGCCCACAGACCCAGCAGCGGCTGGCCCGTTCGAATGGCCCGTGGCCGAAGCGTTGCGCTGCGGCAGCCCCTTGCTCGTAGAAGACCTGCCCGAGCGCTTTGCAGGCGTGTGGCCTTGGGGTGCGCGGCCGGAAACGCCCACGCAGGCGCTGCTCTTGCCCCTGCCGGTAGTACCCGCTGGCCCTGCCACTTCTCTGTTGATTGTGGGGCTGAGCCCGCGCCGCCCGCTGGATGAGGCCTACCGGACCTTCCTTGCCTTGGTGGCCGACTACGCAGGCCGGGCCTTAGCGCGGGCCACCGCCCTGCACGAGGCCCAGCAACTGAACCAAGCCCTGCGCGAAGCCAATGCCTCGCTCGATACCTTCGTTCACATCGTGGCCCACGACCTCAAGGAACCGGCCAACAACTTGCTCAGCTTGCTCGAAGCGCACCGCGAAGAACCCCCCGGCCTCGGCCGCGACCACCTCGTGGCGTTGATGGAAGCGGAAGTGCGGGGGTTATTTGGTACCACCCAGGGTTTGTTGCACTTGCTGGAGGCCCAGCACGGAGCCGTTGTCGAAGTGGAGCCTGTGCCGCTGGCCGACGTGTACGCCACCGTGCAGGCTGAAGTCGCCGCGTTGCTCCACCAGCACCAGGGCGAGTTCACGGCCAACTTCCGGGCCGCGCCTACCGTGCGCTACCCCCGCGCCTATTTGGAAAGCATCCTAAAAAACCTGGTGAGCAACGCCCTGAAGTACCGTGCTCCGGACCGGGCCCCCGTTATTCGGGTGCAGAGCCAGCCCCGGGGCGCAGGCGTTGTGCTGACGGTGGCCGACAATGGGCGCGGCATCGACTTGGCCCAGGACGGGCAACGCTTATTCCAGCCCTTCACCCGGCTCGTTGCCGACGGGGTCGGCGTTGGGTTGGGCCTGCACATCATCCAAGCCCTCGTGCAGCAACGCGGCGGTTCGTTGGGTGTGCGCAGTACGCCCGGCGTCGGCACTACGTTTGAGGTGGTGCTGCCCGAATGAGGCCCGGCTTCCACGTCGGCCAGACCTAGTAGCTCACGCCCGACTACTGGAATGCTGACAGCGCTATCTTGCGGGCATGTCAACCAATCGCATTCTCGCACTCGGTGCTGTGGCTCTGATGCTTTACTTGGGCTTTTTCTATGGGCTACGGGCCGCCTTCCCGCGCGCCGAAGTCGGGTACGATACGGCACTCACGGGTCGCATCACCGGAACCTTTATGAGTAAGCGCCAGCGCACCTTCTTCTTAAACGGCCAGAAATCTCCCCGCTATGACTTCGATGCCTTTGCCTTGATGACCACAACTGCTGGGCAGCTCCATGCTGGGTATGAACAGCGGGAAGGTAAGCAGCTCAGCCAGTACCTGCGTGTTGGGGATGTGGTCCGTAAACCAGCCCACGGCATTGCGCTCACGGTGCAGCGTGGCGACAGCCTGACTCAGTGGGTGTGCGCGCCATCGCAGACGACCCATTAGAAAAGCCACCTTGCTACTATGAGCTTCCACACCTTCAACTAGCTTTTACAAGAGGTGCAACTGACCTCCGTTAACCGCGAGGGTATATATCTGGCTCGGCGCTAGGATAACTTTCACCAGGCTCTGAACCTGTGCCAGATGACGGGTGGCTTCTTTGCCGAATTGAACACTATCACACTGGTACCAACAAAATGGGGGTTGACTTCGCCTTATTCGGGCTGCTGCGTATAGATAAACCGCTTCGGCCGTTTAACGCCTTTTTATTAGATAAAAGCCAATTGATAGTAGGGGAGGAGCTACTGTGAATCAGGCTTTAGTAGCTGTTTTTCGCGGAGCTTGTATTCTTCCAAATCCAGGATGGTGAGATACTTTCGAATGACTTCCTCATCGAATTCCGTGTGACGGTTCATCTCGTGTAACAAAGAGCGCTGCTGGTCAAGCAGCTCCAGATAAGCCTGATGGAAGTGGTGCAGGGCGCTATCTGATGGACTGCCGGGTGTTTCCAGTTCCTGGGCAAAGAAACTGGTGTCGAGCAGAAGGCGCGCCCGCAGATTGTGCAGGTAGTCGTTGGATGGGCTATCGGGGGTGGCTACCGATTCCACGTAGCGCAATGCCTGCTGGGCCAGCTTCTTTTGAAGAATTAGCTCCTGCTGCTCTTCCGGGATGGTAACATATCGGGCCCCTAGATCAACCTTCCGAATCAGCCAAGGCAGCGTCAGCCCCTGAAAAACGAGCGTGACCAAAATTACTAC
The DNA here is from genome assembly GCF_017571495.1 of Hymenobacter negativus. Taxonomy (GTDB): domain Bacteria; phylum Bacteroidota; class Bacteroidia; order Cytophagales; family Hymenobacteraceae; genus Hymenobacter; species Hymenobacter negativus. The sequence goes on from NZ_JAGETZ010000016.1 coordinate 122,864, forward strand.
GAAAGTGATGAACAAGATGAGGTTGCGGTAGGGAAAAGGCAGCCCCTGCGGCGTGAGTAGTGGAATGGACAGCGCCGACGCCAGCGACACCACCCCGCGCATGCCGGCCCATCCCAACACCAGCGGCCCCCGCCAGCCCGGATTTGTATCGGCCACCGTGATGAAGCGACTGGCTACCTGCGTAAACACCGCCGCGCCAAATGAGCACAGCAACCGGCCCATCACCAGCGTGAAGGAGATAAGCAGGCCGTAGCCGATGGCCGAACTTAGCCCTCCGTCGCCGAGCTGCTGCGTGATGGTGGGCAACTCCAGCCCAATAAGCAGAAAAACCAGTCCATTGAGCACAAAACTCAGCACGGACCACACATCAATGCTTTCAATCCGGCTGCGGTAAGTCAGCATGGTGTTGCGCTTACTGGATAGCAGCAGGCCGCCGCTCACCACTGCCAACACTCCCGAATAATGGAAATGCTCGGCGGCGTAATACAGGCAGTAGGGCGTGAGCAGGGTCAGCACCGTATCGATGCTTGGTGTGGTGGGCAGCCAGCGGTGAATGGCATAGAATACCAGCCCCAGTCCCACCCCAATGAGCGTGCCCAGCACAATAACCAGGAAAAAGCTGCTCGCCGCCTGGCTGAACGCAAACTGCCCCGTGAGCACCGCCGCTAGCGCAAAACGAAACACAATCAGGGAAGAGGCATCATTCAGCAGGCTTTCGCCCTCAATAATGCTGACCATCATGCGTGGCACTTTCACCTGCCGCATAATGGTGGTGGCCGAGATGGCATCAGGGGGTGACACGATGCCGCCCAATAAAAACCCCAGCGCCAACGTGAACCCCGGAATAAGGGCATGCGATACCACCGCCACAATGCATGAAGTGATGATGACCACCGGAAACGCAAAGCTTGTAATCACCCGCCGCCACTTCCAAAACTCCTTCCACGACACCTGCCAAGCTGCCTCGTAGAGCAGCGGCGGCAGAAACACCAGAAACACGATTTCCGGGTCGATGCCAATGTTGGCAAACCACCCCGTGAAGCTCAGTGCCAGCCCACCCAGCACCAGCACAATGGGGTAGGCCAGCCGCATTCGGGTGGCTAGCATTACCAGCGCCAGAATAATGAGGACCAGAAATACGAATTCGAAGAACAGGTTTTGCATAGCGCGACGCCGGAAGTGAAACAACCCAAGCCCACTGCTGGGCTTGCGCAAGGTAATGCACCGCATGCGCTGCTGGCTAGTAGGTTATCCCGTTGCACTGAGTTTGCTGAAAGTGATGACGTGGCCAACACGGCTGCTTTGCGCAGACACCAGCGGTGCGGCCGGCCTACGGTGCTACAGCCGTAGTCCGTCGAGCAATTGCCCGGTGACTTGACTTGGTTGTGCTACTAGTGCACCGTGATGGCTTGCGGCAGTACGTCGGCGCATTCCGCCTGTTAATCGATGGAATGCAAATTGAGTAAGGAGTTAAATGTCTGTTTGGTAATTGTTTGTGTGAATCCATTGCTTTTGGCTTTGTCGGGTGTGGCACAGCACTTGTATCTGGAAGGGCAGACGCGTCAATAAAGAAACCCCGCCTAACGGCTCTGCTACTCGGTAGCTCACCCAAGATTCTTCCCAACCATTCAACGCAACTTTAGCCATGAAAACCTCCTTGCTTTCGCTCATTGCCGCCTTCGGCCTGTTTGCTTCCACCGCTGCTTCGGCCGCTGCTCCCACCGACCACAATGACCCGCGCCGCCTCTCGCCCATCGAACGGGCTCGCTACGAAAAAGCCCAGCGCGACAACGAGCGCCGCATGGCCCTGGAACGGGCCCGCTACGAAGAAGCCCAACGCAAGCAGCAGGCCCTGGAGCGCGCCCGCCTGGAAGCCCAGCGCCGCGAAGACCAGCGCAAAGCCGCCGAGCGCGCTCGTTGGGAAGCCCAGCACCGCAACGACCGCCACAATGGACGCTACGGCCGCTAACCTTCCGTTAAACCACGGATAACCAAAGGCCCCGAAGCTTCACGAAGCTTCGGGGCCTTGCTATGAGAGGGCTTTAAATGCGTCTACTGCCGTGCCACCTCGCTGGGCGGGTAACCAAAATGCCGCGAAAACACCGTGGAAAAGTGCGCCGGGCTGCCAAAACCCACTTGGTAGCTGATTTCTGAGACAGTACCCACTCGCTCCCGCAACAGTTCCAGAGCCCGTTGTAGCCGCGTCGTGCGGATGTACTCAGCCGGGGCCTGCCCGGTGAGGGCGCGTAGCTTGCGGTGCACCTGGGTCCGGCTCAACGCCACGGCCCGGCTAAGATGGTCGACATCGAAGTCGCTGTCACCCAGGTTTTCCTCTACCGTGCTTATCACTTTCTCCAGGAAATTCCGGTCGATGGATGAGAGGCGGGCGGGGGCACTGGGTTGGTCATTATCGGGCAGTGGTGGCAGCTGAGTAGATTGCGCCTCGGTGAGGGCCGCTTGCGGAGTGACGAGCGTGAACGTACGGTTGCGGTCACGCAGGGCTAGCAGGTTACGCACCTGTGCCCGCAACTCGCGCGCTGAAAAGGGTTTGCCCAGGTAGGCATCGGCTCCGGTTTCCAAGCCTTCCAGCCGGTCGGTGCCGGCCGATTTGGCGGTGAGCAGCACGATGGGGACGTGGCTGGTGGCGCTGTGAGATTTCAGCTGCCTTACCACGCCGTAGCCGTCGAGTCCTGGCATCATCACGTCGCTCACAATCAGGTCAGGCACATGTTCCAGGGCTAGTTCCACGCCGCGCAGGCCGTCGGGTGCCTCTAGCAGGCGGTAGCCAGCTGGGGCCAGGCTGGAGCGCACAAATTCCCGCACATCCTCATTGTCCTCAACAAACAGGACGACGTCGGCTTCCGCAACCGGCTCCGGATAATCGTCAAGTGATGGGGTGAAAGCCATCATTTCTGAGGAAAGAGCCGTGGACGCGAGCCGGCTGGCATCCGTTTCCGCCGAGGGGGCACCATTGACCGGCACCAGGTCCATGGGCAGGCGCACCGTGAACGTGGCTCCCTGGCCGGGCGGGCTGCTCACGGCCACGGTGCCGCCGTGCAGTTCGGTAAGCTCTTTCACGAGGGTGAGGCCGACCCCCGTGCCCGGCTGGGCACCCGGCACCGAAGGCGAAGCTCCTTGATAAAAGCGGTTGAACAGTTGCGGCAACTGGCTAGCCGCAATGCCAGGGCCGGTGTCGCGTACCATAAATTCTACGGCTGCGGGCTCAGCGGCTGTGGCGGGTACGACGCGCCAGCCCAGCACGACTTCGCCGCCGTTGGGGGTGAAGCGGAGCGCATTAGTGAGTAGGTTGCTGAGAATGGTTTCCAGTTTGGGCGCATCGAACACCAGGGGCAGCCGCACGGGGCCTTCGGTGCGAAACTGCACGCCCTGCGCCTCGGCCAGCGAGGCAAAAGTAGCCGCTTGCTGCCGGGCCAGGCTGGCGGCGTCGCCGGCTGTGGGCAGCAGCTCCATGGCGCCGGCTTCGAGCTTGCTAAGGTCCAGCAACTGGTTCACCAGGCGCAGCAGGCGTTGCGCATTGCGAAGAATCAGGCTGCCGCTACGGCGCGTGGTGGGGTCGGGATTGTCGATGGCCAGGTCTTCAGCCGGACCCAGTATTAGGGTGAGTGGCGTGCGGAACTCGTGGCTGATGTTGGTGAAGAAGTTGGTTTTTAGCTCATCCAGGCTTTTGAGCTGCTCGGAAGTGGCAAGGCTGTCGCGCAGCTCAGCATAGGCCTTTTCCAGCTCGGCGGCGCGGCGTGTGAGCTGCCGGTTGGCGGTTTGCTGCACCTCTTCCTTCTCACGTAGCGTGGCCAGGGCCCGGCTTTGGGCTTCCTGCTCGGCCGCACGGGCCAGGTTGAAGCGGCTGGCCAAGCCAAACGACAGAAACGCCATTTCCAGCACCCACGCCAGGCCCGTGCCGTTCATGGTCCAGCCATTGGCCGGCAGCACGTTCATTCGGGTCAGCGAGTAAACGAAAACGGCCAGGATAACCAGGCCCCAGCCGGCCATGTAGTAGCGGGCGGGCCGGTAGCCGGTACGCATCACGGCAATGCCAACGGTCAGCATGACCAAGCCCGTGAAGAAGGGCATGAACTGATAAATAAAGGAAAAGATGCCATCGGGAAGCAGGTAGCGGGCCACCAGCGGCAGCGGTGCCGCCACCGCCGAAGCCACCAGCAGCCAGTCAAGACGTGGCACCAGTCGCTTGGTATCCAGAAAGGAGCGGGCCATGAGCGCGCCAAACAAGGTGGCCGCCGTTGTCAGGACTAATAGCAGCAGCTCGTTATTGGCAGTGCTCAGAGCCGGGTAGAACCACCAGAAAAACAGCCCCTTCGACTGCATGTGCAAGCCGCAGAACGCCAGTACATAGGCCACATAATACAGATAGGCTACTTCCCGAATGGAAATGAACAGGAACAGGTTATATAGCCCCAGCATGAGCATGGTGCCCAGAAAAAGCGCCAGTCCAAGGTTTTCCCAATAGCTGAGCCGCTGGAGGGTGTGCTGCTCGCATAGGCTGTAATCGATGATGCCTCCCCGGGTTTGTAGGTATACCGTGACGGGCTGGCCCATGGGTAGGGGCAGCACCCGGTGGTAGCAGCGGTAGGGCACGGCTTGGTTTTGGGCCGCCAGGGAAGCCGGTCCCATTGCCAGCTCCTGCACGTTGCCATCGGGGCCCACCACATAAGCCGTAATTTTATTGGTGCTGGATAACTTGTTGCGGAGTATCCAAGTGGTGTGGGGCGTAGCGGCATTCACCACTGTGGTGCGCAGCCAGACTTCGCCGTTGCCGCCTCGTTCGTTGGGGGCATCTTGCTGGCTACGCCGGAAGCGGGCAGCCCACTCGGGGGCGCGCACCTGCGCCAGCGTCAGGTTATCTGGTTCGCTGGTGGGCACGGCTAATACGTCCCAATGGCGGCCCAAGGTGTAATCCTGAGCAGTATCGCGCAGAAAAAGCGGTGCCTGAGCTGCTACGCCGTGCATCTTGGCCAGCGCGAGCAGCACCAGCAGCCAGCCCCGCCACCTACCCCCAAACCAAGTTGTGCGGTTAGTCATCAGCTCAAGAAAAGGTGCACTGAAAATACCTGGATTGCCAGTCATAAACTGCCATTGTCCCATGATAAAGGTATATCTGCGCTATTAACTATCCGCTTGTCAAATAAATATGAATGCGCCTGTCTTTTGAATATGAGATAGTTAGGTGGGATGAGTTCAGCGAAAAAACAGTGGATGTTCAATGGGCGGCGCTCTACCTACGCTCTGTAAAGGGTATAGGTGCTATGCTGAATATAGAGTAAAAAGAACGTGCCACGCCGAGTTTTCACTCAGAGTGGCACGCTGCTGTTCAGTGGTTTTAGTCAGGCTAGGCCGAGGATTGCCCAGCACAAGGCTATTTCATGTTGGTGCGCCGATTGTTGAGGCGAGTGACTTGCCCAACCCGCTTGCCGCTGCGCTTGATGTGGGCAGTGGGGTCTTTTTCAAGTACCAGTCGCGGCAGGGTGCAATCAGTGAGGGGGACATCCTGGGGGATATAGCCGGCTGCTCCCACGGTTAGTTGCTGGCCTTCATACACTGTGTTCGAAAGCAGAAACTTGCCCTCCGAATCGGTGACGTAAATGTCGTGCGTGCCTTTCACGAGCAGCGTAGCACCCACAAGTGGCACCCCGTTGGGGTCGTAGACTTTTCCTACGAGCGGCACGCAAGCCAGCCGGCCGGACCGGGAAGCAGGTGCCGTCCGTTCGGTCGAGCTGCTGGCAGTAGGGGGCTGGGTGTCAGCGCGCTGAGCACTTGCTGGCCGGGTACTGCAAAACATGGCAACGGTGGCAACGAGAAAAAGTAAGCGCATAACAAGTCAACGTTTGGGGTGGGACAGGGGCGCGGTAGTGTGCCGGTTGGAACTCTAACAGGAAACAATATAACAGTCCTAACACGAAACTCATTGGGTAAAAGTTTCCGTCATATCCGGCAAGTTGAGCAGGCGACTTGCCCGAGCTTGGTATCACCTTTGTAAAGGGGCAAAGGACTATTCATCACGCATTCACACGGGCAGCCATAAATTGCTGCTTTAATCCAACTTCATGCAGTTTAAAATTCAACGGTTGCTGGCTTTTGGGGTGGCTGGGTTGCTGCCGGTGCTGAGCCCGGCGCAGGGCCTAGTCGCGTTTCCGGGAGCCGAGGGAGCAGGGCGCTTTACCAGCGGCGGGCGGGGTTCGTCGGCAGTGCCCACTACGGTGCTGGAAGTGACCAACCTCAGTGACGATGGCAAACCTGGCAGCCTGCGCTACGCCGCGCAGCTTAGCGAGGCCAAAGCACCGGCGCGCACCATTGTGTTTCGGATATCGGGCACTATCCACCTGCTTTCGCCGCTCACATTTAGCAAGGGCAACACTACCGTTGCGGGCCAGACGGCTCCCGGCGACGGCATTTGCCTAGCTGACTATCCGGTGTCGGTGAAGGCGAATAATGTCATCGTGCGCTTCCTGCGCTTCCGGATGGGCGACAAAAACCAGAACAAAGGCTTCGTGGACGGCGCGGGTGGCGACGACGCCTTTGGTGGCCTGCGCAATAACCACCTGATTATCGACCACTGCTCAATGAGCTGGAGCACCGATGAGGCCCTAAGTGTGTACGAAGGCGACAGCACCACGCTGCAATGGAACATGATGGCCGAGCCATTGAACTACTCCTACCACTTCGAAAAGGGGGATACCGACTTTGAGCACCACGGCTTCGGCGGCATCTGGGGCGGGCAGCATGCCTCGTTCCATCACAACCTGTTTGCGCACTGCAAAAACCGCACGCCGCGCTTCAACGGCAGCCGCTACACGCACCCGGCGGGCTTCGAGAACTGCGATTTCAGCAATAATGTCATCTACGACTGGGGCGAAAACAACGTGTACGCCGGCGAGGGAGGCAATTACAACATCGTCAACAACTACTACAAGCCCGGGCCCAGTACCAACGAAAAGGTGCTGGCCCAGGTGCTGAACCCTTACAAGATTGACAAGGAAAAAGGCCGGCTGCCCTATGGCAAGTTTTATCTGACCGGTAACTACGTGGACGGCTCTGCTGCCGTAACAGCCCGCAACTGGCGCGGCGTGGTGATGAACGGCGGTACCGCCGCTGATACGGTGCAGTCGAAGGTGGAAACGCCTTTTTCACTGGGACCCACTACCCTGCAAACGGCTCCCGAAGCTTACGAGGCCGTGCTGCGTGGCGCCGGCGCCATTGCCCCGCGCCGCGACACGCTCGACCAGCGCATCATCCGGGAAGTGCGTACCCGCACCGGCACTATCATCGACGTGCAGGGCCACTACCCGCACGGCACGGCCTACAGTGTGTCGCAGAAAGCCTGGCCGGTGCTGAAGTCCGCCGCCGCGCCCGCCGATACCGACCACGACGGCATGCCCGACGCGTGGGAGAAGGCCAATGGCCTCAACCCCAAGGACGCCGCCGACCGCGCCCTGCGTGCTACTGATGGCTACACGAATCTGGAGAGCTACCTCAATAGCTTGGTGCCGGCCGAAGCGAAGTAGGGAGCAAGTGGGTGAGCCGCAGTATAGATTATTGCCTCGGTAGCTCATCCGATTAGTTCCAGAAATGCATCCGATGCTCCCGGCTACGCGTCCGATGGCCTGGGTGGTGGTTGCCGTTCAACCGCTACCCAGCCCATTCAGCGGGCTGGATTACCGTTCGCGGGAAATGGGTTTCGGAGGCTGAAATGGGCCGGTAAGTTTGGGTCATTCAATCGCCAATAACCCCAACCAAACCCATGAAAACCGCTGCTTTCGCCCGTCGCCTGTCCTTGTCGCTGCTGTTGCTGAGTGCCGCTGGCGCGACGCAGGCTGCCACTCCTGCTGTACTTATGCACACTGTTATTGTGGATAACCCCGCCCAGCACCCCACCTTCACGGTGCGGGTGGTGGGCAAGGGCCAGCCCATGCTGCTGATTCCCGGCCTGACCTGCCCCGGTGCAGTGTGGGACGAGGCCGTGGCTCACTACCAAAAGCAGTACCAGTGCCACATCATCACGCTGGCCGGCTTTGGGGGCAGTGCCCCGGCAGCCACGCTGGCCGACCCGCTACTGCCCGCTGTGCGCGACCAGCTCCTGGCCTACATTAAAACCCAAAAGCTAAACAAGCCCGTGGTGATGGGCCACAGCCTGGGCGGCTTCATGGCGCTGGCTCTGAGTACGGCCCAGCCCGATGCCATCGGCCCGCTCGTGATTCTGGATTCGTTGCCTTACCTGGCAGCTGTGCAAAACCCTACTGCTACCGTGGAAACCGTGAAGCCTATGGCAGAGCAGACGCGCCAGCAAATGAAAAAGGGTCAGATGCCCATGGCAGCCCGCCGGCCGATGGTGGCCGGAATGGTGACCGATACCGCCCGTCAGACGCAAGTGGCCCGGTGGGGCGTGGCCTCGGATGCGCCCACCGTGGCCCAGGCCATGTACGACATGTACACCATGGACCTGCGCAACGACATCAGCCGCATCAAGCAGCCGGTACTGGTGCTCGGGGCTTGGGCTGCCTACGCGCAGTACGGCTCGACCAAGGAAAGCACCCGCGCTGTCTTCACGCAGCAATACGCCAAGCTCCCGCAGGCTCGCATTGAACTGTCGGAAGCTGGCCGCCACTTCCTGATGTACGACGACACTGCTTGGTTCCTGGCCCAGTCCGACGCGTTTCTGAAACAGCCTGCCGTGGCCAAGAAGTAGGGCATGTATTTAACTCACCGTGCAGCCCGTCATGAAGTTAATTTTGCAGACCTGCCTGCTCCGGCTTTTTCAATAATCCTTCCGCTCATGTCCCGCTCCTCAGCCCGCCCGCGCTTGTATTGGATTCTTCAGGTTGGCGGCTGGGGAGCGTATGGACTGCTGGGCGGCGTGCTGTCAGTGGTTTTTGGCAAATTCAGGCCGATAGTTGTGCCCATTGAGGTCATCGTGGCGGGTTCGATGCTGCTGGGCAGCCACGTGCTGCGGCTGTACTTGCGCCGCCACGGCTGGACGCGCCTGCCGCTGGCGGCGCTGCTGCCGCGGCTGCTGCTCGGCAACCTGCTGGTGGCGGTGGGGAGCATGGCCCTGACCGGGGTGCTGGTGTCGCTGCTGTTCTGGGCCCTGCAAACGGGTGAGTACGGCAAGGGCTTTCCGTGGCTGCAATACGTGGGCTACACGGCCAACTCATTTTTCTTTATGCTGCTGTGGTCGGCGGCGTATTTTAGCCTGCATTACTTCGACAACCTGCGCCAGGCCGAAATCGACAAATGGAAGCTGACGGCTGCCGTGCGAGAGGCCGAGATGCGCACCCTCAAGGCTCAAATTAACCCGCACTTCCTTTTCAACGGCCTCAACAACATCCGGGCGCTGGTGCTGGAAAACCCGGTGCGCGCCCGCGAGATGATGACCCACCTCTCGGACCTGCTGCGCTACTCCCTGCAGCTGAACAGCAGCGAGCAGGTGCCGCTGGCCCGCGAGCTTGAAATAGTGGAGCACTACCTCATCCTCGAAAGCCTGCAGTTGGAAGAGCGCCTGCATTTCTCCATCGACGTGGCGCCCGTGGCCCGGGAAGTGTTGCTGCCGCCTATGACGCTTCAGTTATTGGTAGAAAATGCCATCAAGCACGGCATTGCGCCCCGGCCGGGGGGCGGCGGCGTCCACATTTCGGCGCAGCTCGAACGGCCCGGGCAGGTGCTCATCACAGTGCGCAACCCCGGCCACTTCCAGCCCAACCCCGCCGCCCCCGACCACACCGGCGTGGGCCTGCCCAATGCCCACGAGCGCCTCCAAATGCTGTTCGGCCCCACCGCCAGTCTGGCTGTCGCCGACGATGCCCGGCAGGCCGATACTGTGACCGCTGAGCTGCGGCTGCCTTTATTGTCATCATGAGCTCGCCAAGGAGCTTATCACCGAAAAGCGGTTTGCAGTAACTCAAACGGTACAATCGGTAATAAGCTCTTAGCTGCGCGCAGGATGACTGACGACTTCCGAATTACCCATTTATGAACGTTCTACTAGTTGACGATTCGCGCCTGGCGCGCACCGAGCTGCGTCACCTGCTCCAGGCTTTCCCCGATGTGACGGTAGTTGGCGAGGCCCGCCACGCCGATGAAGCCCGTACCCAAATCCAGGCCCTGCGGCCCGACTTGCTGCTGCTCGACGTGCAGATGCCCGGCCAGACCGGCTTCGAGCTGCTGGCTACGCTGGAGGCGGCCCCACACGTCATCTTCACCACCGCTTACGACGAATACGCCCTGCAGGCCTTCGCCGTCAATGCCCTGGACTACCTGCTGAAGCCAGTGCAGGAATCCCGCCTGGCGGCTGCCCTGGCCAAAGCCCGGGCCCAGCTGGCCAAAGCCGCGCCGGCCGAAACTGCTCACGCTAGCCCGGCCGAGGAAGCTCCACTAGCCCCGCTCACGGCCCAGGACCAGGTGTTTGTGAAGGACGGCGAGCGGTGCTGGTTTGTGAAGCTGGCCGACATCAAGCTCTTTGAAATCAATGGCAGCTACACCCGCATTCACTTCGACCAGCACCGGCCGCTTATCCCGCGCACCCTGCAGCAGCTGGAGGCCCGCCTCGACCCCAAAGTTTTCTTTCGCGTCAACCGCCAGCAGATTATCAATCTGAAATGGATTGCCGGCATTGAGCCCTGGTTCAGTAACACGCTCAAGCTAACCCTGCGCGACGGCCCCGAAGTAGAGGTGTCGCGCCAGCAGTCCGTGCGCTTCCGGGAGCTGCTGAGCCTTTAATCATTCTTAGCTATCAACCCCCTTCCAGTGCGCCGGGCTCACAGAAGATGAGGCGGTTGCCGAAGGGGTCGAGAACTTCCATTTCCAATACCCGCTCATTCCAGTAGGCGGGGGCTAGGGTGGGTTGCATGGGCGGCTGGTCCTTGCTCATAAGCCGGCGGTGGTAGGCGGGCAGGCCCCGCACTTCCATGCGGACAGCGGCCCCCATGGCGCTGTCGGCGGGGCTGTCGCTGAGATGCAGCACCACATCGTTGCGCGAAATCTGTAGGTATACCCGGTTTCGCTTGGGCTGCTCTTCCCAGTCGATTCGAAAGCCCAGCCAGCCGATGTAAAATGCCAGCGCCGCAGACTCATCAGCAATGAGGAATACAGGTGTTACCATGTTGCGGAGAAGAAATCAGTAGAAAAAGCAGGCCGGCTTATCTGAATACGAAATATAATGATTTCCAGGTGATACAGGCCTTTGCGCCGGTACCTACGGAACTACCGCGGCTTTGGAGCTTGCCTTGGATAAGGAAGTACATTTAGCGCATGATTTCTTCTTCTGAATACGACCAGTTCGATGCCCTGGCCATGGCTGCCCTTGTGCAAACTGGCCAGCTCACTGCTGCCGAGCTGTGCGCCGCCGCCATTGCCCGCGCCGAAACGGTCAACCCGCGAATTAACGCCGTAGTGCAGCCGCTCTACGAGCCGGCCCGGCAGCGGGCCACGGCGGGGCTGCCCGCCGGGCCGTTTGGCGGTGTGCCGTTTCTGCTGAAGGATTTTGGGGCGCAGTACGCGGGCGTGCCGCACACTTCAGGCAGCCGGGCGCTACGCAGCTTCGTGCCCCAGGAAGATGCCGAGCTGGTACGTCGCTGGCAGGCGGCGGGCCTCAACATCCTGGGCAAAACCAACACCCCCGAGTTTGCCCTGATGGGCGTGACCGAGCCCCTGCTCTATGGCCCTGCCCGCAACCCCTGGCACCTGGACCACACGCCCGGCGGCAGCAGTGGCGGCGCAGCGGCGGCCGTGGCGGCGGGCATTGTGCCGGTGGCCGGGGCAGGGGATGGGGGCGGCTCCATTCGGATTCCGGCGGCCTGCTGCGGGCTGTTTGGGCTGAAACCCAGCCGGGGCCGGGTGCCCACCGGCCCGGAACAGGGCGAAAAGTGGCAGGGTGCGGCCGTAGAACATGTGCTCAGCCGCTCGGTGCGCGACAGCGCGGCCCTGCTCGACGCCACCTGCGGGCCCGATGCGGGCGCACCCTACTTCCTGCCCAACCCCGCACGGCCTTATCTGGAAGAAGTGGGCCAGGCCCCCGGCCGGCTGCGCATTGCCTTTAGCCTGGGACACCCGCTGGGCAGTGCCCTGCACCCGGAATGTGCCACAGCCGTGCGCGAGGCCGCTGGTCTGCTCGAAGGCCTGGGCCACGACGTGGAGGAAGTACCGCTGCCCTTCGATGGCCGGGCTGTGGCCACGGCTTTCCTGATGCTGTATTTTGGCGAAACCGGGGCCAATATTGCTGCCCTGAGCAAGCACTTGGGCCGTCCCGCCCGGTCCGCCGATGTGGAGCCCACCACTTGGCTACTCGGCTTGCTGGGCCGCACCTACACGGCCGCCGACTTTGCCGCCGCCCGCCACACCTGGAACGACAGCGCCCGCCGCATGGGCCGCTTCCACCAAACCTACGACCTGCTCCTGACGCCCACCCTGGCCACGCCGCCCGTGCGCATTGGTGAACTGCAACCCAAGCCCCTGGAGCAAAAGCTGCTGAAACTGGTGAACACTTTCGGCCTCGGTGGCCTCATTCGCCGCTCCGGCATCGTGGAGAAGCTGGCCGAGCAGAGCCTCGAAAAAACGCCCTACACCCAAGTGGCCAACCTCACAGGCCAGCCGGCCATGTCGGTGCCCCTGCACTGGACCGCCGACGGCCTGCCCTGCGGCGTACAATTCATTGCCCGGCTCGGGGCCGAGGACATACTGTTCCGCTTGGCGGGGCAATTGGAACAGGCGCGGCCGTGGTTCGATAAGCGGCCGGCGTTAGTAGAGAAGATGGGATAGAGCGCATTATGCTGCGCTAAACTTGTGCCCGTTGAGGAGGTTGCCGCTACTCTTGTTTCTTTACCACGCTGATGCTGCCGTCGCGTTCCAGGCGTACGGCTTCGGCATCTTCCACGGTGCCAATGTTACCGCTCTCGCGCAGGCCTTCGAGCAGGTCGTCGTGGGTGAGGTGGTTGCGGCGCAGGTTGGGCTCGTTGAGGCGGCCATTTTCGGCCAGCATGAGGCCCTCGCCCTTCACCAGCTTGCCCACAAAATGGCTGCGGAAGGCCGCCCAGGCCAGCACGCGGTGCAGCCCCACCAGCACAAGGCCGGCCAGCAGCGTGCCCCAAAACGGCGAGGCCGCTACCACAGCGCGGCTCATCACGGCTCCCAGCATGATTTTTACTACCATGTCGAAAGCTGTGTTGGCTCCGAATGTGCGCGCGCCCGACAGGCGCAGCAACGCCAGCACGGCGAAGAAAATCAGGATTGCCCTCGTCGTCATTTGCAGCGCCGTGATGGTGTGCGAGTCGGCATCGGGGCCAAAAAGCAAGTCCCAGAGTTGTTTCATGGCGCGATAGAAATTAGAGCAGTGCGTGCTTGAGCAGGGCGTGGGCGCGCTCGGGCCCCACGCGGCGCAGCACCCGAATGCTGCGGCCGTGTGCCTCGTTGTAGGAGCTGAAAAAGTGCTCGATTTCGTGCAGCATGTCGGTACTCAAATCGGTCAGGGCATGAATGCTTTTGTGCTCGTGCGAGTCGGCAGCCACGGCCAGCAGGCGGTCGTTGCGCACGGTGCTGCCGTCGTTTTCCCGCTGTTCCAGCTCCAGGGCCCCAATGAGGCGGGCCTCCACCACACAGCCCGGAAAAGTGGGTGCATCCAGAATAAGCAGCACATCGAGTGGGTCGCCATCCTCGGCTTTGGTAGAGGGCACGAAGCCGAAATCATACGGAAAGCTGTGTCCTTCAGGAAGCACGCCTTTCAGCTTGAAAACGCCCAACTCAGGGTCGAAAGCCACTTTATTGCGCTCGCCCTTAGGTATTTCAACTACTACGTGCACCCGTTGATGGGAGTGCGCTACGTGGGCGGGCAGCTGGTCAAATGAAGTCGTCATGGAGAAAGTCAGCGCTAGTCAGGCAGTTTATTCCCCTATGACGGGCAATATTATGGAGATGTTACTACGGCGCAGCTTAGCAAAAAGCCCCTGCCGCTACCGTGGCAGGGGCTTTTTGGGCATTATAGAACGGGCCTGTGGCGTTAGCTATTTGAACAGCTCGTTCAACTCGCCGGCCAGCCGGATGCCGGCTTTCAGAATCTGCTGCTGGGTGGTGGGGCCGAAGGTGGGGTAGAAGTGCCAGTCGAACTTGGGATTGGTGGCCGCACTGGCATAAATGGGCGGGCACAACTGGTACGACTCAAACAGCCAGGTCGTCACGTCATCCTTCTGCCACTGCTTGATTTGGGCCGGCGTGGCATGGTCGTAATCAGCCGCCATTTCGGTGTAGGTGAAGCCCGTGTAGTCCAGCAGGCCGCTGTCCCAGATGCTGTGCAGGTTGGTTTCATCCTTGCTGCGCCAAGTTACTTTGATGTCGTTGCCGCCTTTGTCCTCGGCGTGGCCGCCCACGTGCAGGGGCTGGTGCACGTCGCCCACCAGGTGCACCAGAAACTTCAGGGCTACCAGCTTTTCGGCGTCGCTCTTCTTGGGGTCTTTCAGGTCCTGGCGCATGTGTAGCAGGGCCTGGTAGGCATTGGTGGGCACGGCTGGCAGCGGCGTGGCATTTAGCAGCGCCGTGAAGGCGGGCAGGGTGAGCCCATCGGGTGTGTTGATGTAGTGCCAGGGCGTGGTGTTGGCGTATAGGGCGTCGCCGCGCAGCTCGTCGGCCCAGGTGCTCACGAGCGGCAGGGTTTCGGTGCCCAGCAGGCGGGCCACTTCGCGTTTGGCGGCAGAAGAGAGGTGGTTTTCGGCGATGCGCGCCACGGCCCGGTGGCCCACCAAGCCCCACGCCAGCAGGCTAAAAGGGGCACAGCAAAAAGCCAGCAGCGCAATACATTTTTTGAGCATAAAGGGAAATAAAGAGAGAAAGTGAATAAACAGTGGCCAATGCCACCTGCACAAAACAGCCTGCAAAGCTAGCCCGATAGGGATGCAGGTGGGCCATTAAGCCTGTGTTTCCATCATGGGCTGCTTAATCTACTGGCCCCAATGCGTCACAAGCACGGTTCGAGAGTAAATTTGACGCCCTGAACCTAATGCGTTCAATATTGCCGTCGCTATGCAGTTGCACCCCATCGTCGATTCCCCTCAGCTGTTCATCGGCCACGACGCGCACAACGGGTGGCTGTATGTTGATTGGAAAGGGGAGCACAACCAGGACTCTTCCCAGAATTGCTGCATGCAGATGCTGAACAGCCTGCGGGACTGGCCCTGCCACAAAATCCTTAACGACAATTCCAGCATCAGCCACACCACCATGCAACTGAGCGAATGGGGGGCTTGGTGGATTGGCGAAATGCGGCGGGCCGGCCTCCAATACATTGCCTGGGTCCTGCCGCGTAGTCTGATGGCCCGCCAGCAGGTCGAAGTAGCGGTAGCTGCCATCGAAGTGCCCCGCGTTACGACTTTCGACGATATTGCTTCGGCCTACGTATGGTTGCAGCAACAGCAGCCGGTGGCCCAACCCAGCCCGCTGGACAGGTGAAACGGGCCGGGCCGCTGCCAACTCTCCTCCGACGCGCGGCCTATGTACACCAACCCCATCATCGACGACAACTTCCCCGACCCCACCATCATCCATGCCCCGGATGGCTGGTACTACGCCTACGGCACTCAAACCAGGCGCGCTGGCGTCGTCATCAACCTGCAGATTGCCCGGTCGTCCGACCTGGTGAATTGGGAGCACCTCGGCGAAGGCTTGCCTGAGAAACCCGCCTGGGCACAGCAAAGCCAAAAAATATGGGCGCCGCACGTTAGCGAGCACGGCGGCCGCTACTACCTCTACTACTCCACCCGGCCCGATGGCGCCGACTTCTTCAGCCTGGCCGTGGCGGTGGCCGAGGCGCCGGCCGGCCCTTTCGTGGACAGTGGCCAGCCGATGTTGCCCGGCCCCGGGTTCACCTGCATCGACCCCATGGCGTTCGACGACCCCGCCACCGGGCAGCGCCTGCTGTATTGGGGCTCCGGGTTCGGTCCCATCTGGGTGCGCGAGCTGGCCGAGGACCGGCTTGGCTTCCAGCCTGGCAGCGAGGCAAAAGCCGTCATTCAGCCCAGCCCCACCAACGACCCCGATGACTACCACCGGCTGGTAGAAGCCGCCTGGGTGCATTTTCGCAACGGCTGGTACTACCTGTTTTTCTCGGGCGACAACTGCTGCGGGGCCAACGCCCACTATGCCGTGCTAGTGGCCCGCGCCCGCCACGCTACCGGCCCCTTCGAAACCCAGGCCGCCGCCCAAGCCAACCCCCACGCCGCCCTGCTGGCCGCCAATGCCCACTGGGGTGCCCCCGGCCACAACTGCGTCGTAACCGATGCCGCCGACCAGGACTGGCTGGCCTGCCACGCCATCGACCCGCTCCAACCCACTTTCGATGCTATCGACGACTCGGAAGGCTACTCGCGCCGCGCCCTCATCCTCGAACGGTTGCAGTACGATGCCGCCGGCTGGCCCGTAGTGGCATCGGATGCGCCCACCAACCAGCCCCAGCCTGCGCCCGTTGGCCGGTAGCGACTTAGATGCGTGGCGCTAAAGCACCGCGCCTGGGGCATTTTCCGTATCTTCGGCAGCCCTTGTTTTTACTTCATTTATGCCGCACTCGCTACTGTCTGTTCACCTTTTGCGTCGCCGGGTAGGGGCTGTGCTCGGGGTGCTTTTATTGGGGGCCAAAGCGGCCACCACCCAGGCCCAGCCCACCGAAATGCACTGCCTGATGCTGCCGCTGGAGCCGGCTGTCCGGGCCCGGCAGTCGGCAGTAGTGATTGAAGCCGAAGTGCTTGATGCCCGCAGCTTTTGGAATACGGCTCACACCCGGCTCTTTACCCGACACCGGCTGCGCCCCTTTGCCCTGCTGAAGGGCCAGCCCGCCGATACCACTGGCCTCGTACTCATCACCGAAGGCGGCCAGTTGGGCCTCGACCAGCAGCGTCTCACCAATACCCTCCAGTTGGAACCCGGCCAACAGGGTGTGTTTTTCCTCACGCCTGCACCCTGGTCGGGCCTGGTTCTCAGCCCGATGCAACGTGCCCTCACGCCCTTTGGCAGCGAGCAGGGTTTTATCGAATACAATACCAATGACGGTACCGCTACCGAGCCATTTCGTGCCTATCCAGCCATCAACACGGCTTTTTATCAGGATATAGCCCGCCTCACGGGGCAGCCGCGTCAGGCATTACAGGCCAATCCGACGCTGCTGGTCCGGCCCATGCGGCGCGGCATGGCGCCTACTATTTCTGGATTTTCGCCCTTGAGTCTGTCGGCGGGTACCGGCGCGGTACTCACCATTACGGGTGCGGGCTTTGGTGCCAGCCGGGGCAGCGGCTTTGTTGAGTTCAGAAATGCCGACGACGGCGGGGCCACCCGCGTGAAAGCCCGCGAATCGGATTACTTGGCTTGGTCCGATACCCGGATTCAGGTACGGGTACCTTCGGTGGCCAGCGGGGGGCACCCGGCGGGCTCTGGCTTGGTGCGCGTCACCACTTCCGACCAGTTTGGCGTGGAAACGCCCACGTCGCTGACCGTCGTCTACGCCCTCACTAACGTGGAAAGCACCGATGGCAACATCCTGCAGCGTCCCAATCACATTGCCCTGAACACCAACGACGGCATCAGCTTCCAGTTCAGCCCGAATTTCAACGCCAACGCCGCGGCGGCCTGGCAGCGGGCCCTGGCCACCTGGCGCTGCCAGTCGGGTATGAACTGGGAAGTCGGCCCCGCCAGCGCCACCAATGCCGTTGCCGACGATGGTCAGAACGTTGTCGCCTTCGACCAGGGCACCGAGTTGCCTGCCTCGGTGCTGGGGCGCACCACCAGCTACTATCGCGGCTGTTATGCGCCCAGCGGCGAGGTGGTGTTCTGGGTGAAGGAGATTGATATGCAGTTCGACGATGCCACCGTGTTCCAGTTTGGTCCGGCTTTAGCAATTGCGCCGCAGATTGATTTTGAGTCGGTGGCCGTGCACGAGCTGGGCCACGCCCAGCAGCTCAACCACCTCAACCTGCCCGGCGCGGTGATGCACTACGCCGTGGCCCGGGGCCAGAACAACCGCCGGCTCAATCCGCTCAGCGACATTGCCGGGGGGCGGCAGGTGCTGCGGGTGCGCAGCTTCCGCAGCCTGGGTTGTGGCGGGGCGGCTTTGCTACCTGCGCCGCTCACCAGCCTTGGCGCGCAGTACGCGGCCGGTACCGGCGTTACCGTAACCTGGGCCACTCGCGACGAATGCTTCCTAAGCGGCTTTACGGTGGAGCGTAGTACCGGCAGCGATACTACTGCCTGGCAGCCCCTGAGCACCGTGGCGCTCAATGCTACTGCCGGCCGGTACCAGATAGTGGATGCGCAGCCGCTACTTGGCCTGCACTACTATCGCCTCCGCCTGTTGCGGCCCGACGGCACGCGCGATAATGCCGCCCCGGTTTTGGCAAGCACCGAAGGCAACGAGCTAAGCATCTTCCCCAACCCCGTAGCCGACAACTACCTGCGCCTGCAATACCCCGCTGCCGCCGACGGTGCCGTTGTATTCCGTGTGTATGATGCGCTGGGTCGCCGGGTGCTCAGTACGGCACTCAGTTCCACCACCGGCCTGAACATACTGAATATTCCCCTGCCCAGCCTGCGCCCCGGCCTCTACGTGCTGAGCTGGCAGGATACGCAAGGCCGCACCGGTACCCGGAAATTCATACGGTTGTGAGCCCCATTTGAGCCGCTAAAACGAGTACCCCGAAGCCGTGCTTCGGTCCATCGGAACAAGATTGTTCACCGTGGGCCAAAGCATAGCTTCGGGGTAGTTGCTACTTAAAAAGTGCAGCCAAGCTACTGCGCCGGCCCGACGACTGCTGCCACTGTTGGGGCCACTTCGTAGCGGTTCAACTGTGCCTCGTCCAGGTTGCCGTTGAACCACTCATCCTCAATATTGGCCCCCAGCTTTTTGTAGAAGGTAATGGCCGGCTCATTCCAGTTCAGTACCTGCCATTTCAGACGTACTGCGCCGATGACGCGGGCCTCAGCCACCACGGCATCGAACAAAAGCCGTCCCAGACCCCCGCGCCGGGCAGTTTCGGTCACCACCAGGTCCTCGAGGTAGAGCATACGGCCCTTCCAGGTTGAATAAGCCGTGTAGAACAGGGCCAGCCCAATGATTTCAGCAGCCTCGTTTTCCAGCACGAAAAAGCTGAAAATAGGCGTGGGACCAAAGCCGTCGTGCCGCATGGCTTCCAGTGTGTTGGTCACGGCTTCGGGGGCCTTCTCGTACTCGGCCAGCTCCTGAATCAGGCCCAGCACCTGGGGCAAGTCGGCCTCCACGCCGCGGCGTAAGGTATAGTTATCAGTCATTGATGGACAGGAACGGTTGGGGGTGAAAGTCGAAACCAGCGCTAACAAAAATGAGCAATGAAAAACGCCGCATTGGGCCCTGTTCATTGCTCACTATTATCTGGCTAACTGCTGGTTTACATCTGCGGCTGCATCTTTTTGATGTCCTCCGTTGCGTTCACCGAGTTCAGCTCGCGGAACTGTTCGGGCTGCTTGGCACCCTTGGTGGTGTCGGGAGCGGCGGGCAACTCGGGCAGCTTGGCGGTTACGATGTCATCTTCACTATCCGACGTGGATGGACCGCACGAAGGCAGCGTGAGCGAAAGCAGGGCAGCGGCCAACAGACCGGGGAGGAGCGTTTTTTTCATGGGTTGGAAAACGAATTCGGCCGCAAGTTACGCACGGAGTGCGGCTTGCGACACGCGAAATGGAGTGGTTTTCTACGGGCCGCACTGCTCGAGCGTTAGCCCGGCCTGGCCCGAAGGCATTTACCGCCCTATTCTTCTAACACCATAAACCACGGCACGCCCAAGCGGCCAGGGCTCAGGGCCACTGTCACGGGCTGGCCGGGCTGCACCAGCTGGTAGTATTCACGGCTCACCTGCACGTCTTTTCCCGCCGCCATTGGCCCCCAGGCGTCCAGGGTGAGATGGTAGGTAGTGGTTTTGCCCGAGGAAATATGTTTGCTCGTCACATGGGGCGTGAAAGCTGTGGGCTCTCCCTCGTCATATACCGTGTTTACCATAGACGCCGCGCTGTAGCCATAAAGCGCTACCAGCAGCAAAACGGCGAGAATGGTGCGCGTCGGCGCGCCCTGCCGGAACAAAAAAATCCGGCTCCCAATAGCCAACAGCACGGCCACGCCCGCCGCTACTTTTCCCACCACCGGCCACAGTTGCGCGTAGCTCACTATTTCGTAGTCGAACAGGGCCCGTATCAATAGCGCCATGCTCGGCGCAAGAAAGCCTACCAGCGCCGAAGGGTAGCCGCTGTTCTTTTGCTCGTCGATGCGCAAGGTGTTGGGCAGTAACCACAGTGCTGCTATCGTGAGGGCTGGTAGCAGCAGGCCCGCTGCCACGGCCCAATTATATGGCGTGGGGTATAATAGCAGCCACGCGCCGGTTAGTCCACCGATAATGTTCAGCCCCCACGCCACTTGCTGGGCCCGGGCCAAAGCCGCTGCCCGCGCCTCGGGTGTAGCTCCCAGCGCATCGTCGGCCAGCAGGGCTGCGGTGGCTTGTTCGGTTTCTGTGCGGTCGAGGTCTGGGTAGTGCCCATCCAGCCATTGAATAATTTCTAGGTGCCGCTCGATGCTGACGCTGATTTTGATGGTGGGCAGGTAGTTTTCTTTGGGATTGATGTAAATGTATTTGTCATCCAGCCGGTAGCCCAAAATCTCATTCAAGCCCAGTGTTTTGGTCTTAAAAGCACCTACCTGACTTATCTCCCGCAGTCCAATAATGAAACGCCCTTTAATGGTGTCAAACAGGGCGTATAATATCACGGCAGCAAAAAACAGGCACATGCCTACAAGAATGACTGCCCCAACTAGTGACGGATTTTCACCCTTCAACAATATAAATGGCAGCGCCAAGCACAATACCAGCAGCGGCGGGAGAAGCAGATACATCAGCATGCGCCAGCCCTTGGCAATGCGGTATTCGGGGTTGTGGGTGTCTTGCCAGGGCAGGATGGGCGATGACGGCATAATGAAAAAAGCTGAGCCAAAAGCGCCGCCAAGGTAGCAAGGCCCGGATACACCCCGCCCAATCCGCCGGCTTACCTTTGCCGGCGCATGCCCGTTTCCCTGTCCGTCGTCATCATCACTTTCAACGAAGCAGCCAATATTGCCCGCTGCCTCCAGGCGCTGGGCGATGTGGCCGACGACGTGCTGGTGGTCGACTCCTTCTCCACCGATGCCACCGTGGATATCTGCCGCCAACACGGTGCCCGCGTCATCCAACACGCCTTCGCTGGCTACGTGGAGCAGAAAAACTATGCCACCAGCCAAGCCGAGTTTGACCACGTCCTGCAGCTCGACGCCGATGAAGTTCTCACCGACGAGCTGCGCCAGTCCATCCGCGATGCCAAACAAAACTGGCAGCATGCCGCGTATGCGCTGGCCCGCCTCACCAACTACTGCGGCCACTGGGTGCGTCACGGCGGCTGGTACCCCGACCACAAGCTGCGCCTCTACGACCGCCGCCTGGGCCGCTGGACCGGCCTGCTCCTGCACGAGCGTTACGAGGTGACCGAGGGCCAAACTACCGGGCAGCTTATCGGCGACGCTCTGCACTACAGCTACCACAGCATTGCTCAGCACGTCAGCCAACTCAACAAGTTCACCAGCATCACGGCCCAGGAGCTAGCCCTGCGCGGCAAAACCAAGGTCAGCCTGTTTCATCTGCTACTCAAGCCGCTCTGGAAATTTGTGCACGGCTATGTATTTCGCCTCGGCTTTCTCGATGGCTTCGCAGGTTTGTGCATTGCCGGTATTTCGGCCTGGGGCGTGTTTCTGAAATTCGCCAAGCTGAAAACCCGCACCGAACACGCCGAAGCATGAGCCCGGAAACGCCCTTCACCTTCCTCGTCTCCCGCACCGATGCCATCGGCGACGTCGTACTGACTCTGCCGGTTTGCGGGCGACTCAAGCAGCTGTTTCCCGGCTGCCGGGTCGTGCTCATCGGTCGCACCTACACCGCTGCCGTAGCCGCTGCTTGTCCCTGGGTCGATGATTTTCTGAACCTAGATGAGCTGCAGCAGCAGAATAAGAATGACCAAGTGGCTACCCTGCGTGATTATGCAGCCGCCGCCATCATCCACGTCTTCCCCAACAAAACCCTGGCCCGCCTTGCCCAAAAGGCCAAAATCCCCCTGCGCATTGGCACCCGCAACCGCTGGCAGCACTGGCTCACCTGCAACCGACTAGTGGCCCTCAGCCGCCGCCATTCGCCTCTGCACGAGGCCCAGCTAAACCCCAAGCTGCTCCAGCCCTTGGGTGATACCTCCGAGCCTACGCTTCCCGAAGTAGCCCAACTGGTGTGCCTGCACGCCACTGAGCTCTTAGCGCCGCAACACCAGCAGTTGCTCCAACAGCGCCAGCCGAACCAGCTCAACGTCATCCTGCACCCGCGCAGCCGGGGTAGTGCCCGCGAGTGGGGTCTCGATAATTTCGCCCAGCTCGCTCGTCTGTTGCACCAAGCAGGCCACCGCGTCTTTATCACCGGCACGGCGGCAGAAGGGGAGGAGCTGGCCACTTGGCTTCAGCAAAACGCGGCTTTCCTTGCGGCTGACCTTACCGGCCAACTCAGCCTGCCGCAGTTCATCGCCTTCATTGCCGCTGCCGATGGCCTCGTGGCTGGCAGCACCGGCCCGCTGCACCTCGCCGCTGCGCTAGGCCGCCACGCGCTAGGCCTCTATCCACCCATCCGGCCCATGCACCCCGGCCGCTGGGCCCCGCTGGGCCCCCACGCCGAGTTCCTGGTGTTCGACAAACCCAATTGCAGCGACTGCCGCAAGCAACCAAGCGCCTGCACCTGCATTCGGGCCATTGAAGCCGCTACTGTAGCGGCGCGGGTGGCCAACTGGCAACCATTGACCGCAGAACAATAAATGCTGCCAGCGCCGAACAATGGCTTATTGAGCCAGTTAGTTTGCTGCATATAGCGTTTCGCGCAACCTACCCGGCATGGCAATCCGTACATCCGCCAGAGTGCCGCACGTTGAATGCCGCTGCCTTTCGCTTTATTTGGCCGAAAGCAGCAACATCCGACGAGCGGCTTCGGCGCGAAGCAACCCGGCCACCCCATGCATCCGAGTAGCTGAAGGCGCCTGATATATTTGTTCTAATTTCCTATTTCTTCGTAGGTTTCGACCTACAACTTCCCCCGCCCACCTGTATGAGCGATTCTCCCGAACGGGTTAAACTAAGCAAAGAGGAAAAAGACCGGCGCTTTCAGGCCGAACTAATGCCCGTGCTCGACCCGCTCTACAACTTTGCCTATCGGCTAACCCTCGACGAGGATGATGCCAATGACCTAGTGCAGGAAACGTACCTTAAGGCGTACCGTTTCTTCGAGTATTTCGAGTCCGGCACCAACGCCAAAGCGTGGCTTTTTCGCATTCTTAAGAATTCGTTTATCAACGACTTCCGCAAGAAGAGCAAGCAGCCTGCCAAAGTCGATTACAGCGAAATCGAAGGCTATTACAACCCTGACGATGTTGAAGCAGAAGGCGAAGTAGGTGCCTCTTCATCCGACATGCGCCAGCAGTCCACTCGTGATTTGATTGGCGATGAAGTGGCCAGCGCCCTAAATTCTTTGCCCGTTGATTTTCGCACCGTCATCATCCTCTGCGACCTCGAAGGCTTTACGTACGAGGAAATGGCCAAAGTGCTTGATATCCCGATTGGTACAGTGCGTTCACGCCTGCACCGCGCCCGCAACTTTCTCAAGGACAAACTGGAGAAATATGCCCAATCAATGGGATATGGTAATGAAGCAATTGACGACGAAACGGAACTAACCGACGACGATAATAATTAACGTCTCGAACAAGGGCATTCAGCTATGGCCCTGCACATCGTTGTCAATCACCCCTTTCCTGTATTTTCACTTATGAACCCATCCGTTACTACAAAAACCAATACGTCGGCCCCCATTGCTACTGCTGTGGACAATGGCCCCGACTGCGAACGAGTGAATACTGTACTAGACCAACTCATCGAAGGCCAGCACGTGACCGCTGAGGACGAAGATTACCTCTACGACCATGCGACCGACTGCTCGCCCTGCTTCGATAGCCTCGACAAGCAGAAGGTTTTTATTGGGTTCCTGAACCAGCGTGTGTCTCGCCGGCCCATTCCGGTCAGCCTGCATGATGCCATTTTGGCTCGCATAGGCGCCACTACAGCCTAAAAACCGGCTGCTTCTGGCTAGCTTTGCGCGATGCAAGGCAAAATCATTGTGTTTTCAGCCCCCTCGGGCGCTGGCAAAACCACCATCGTGCACCGGCTCATGGACCGGCTGCCGGAGCTTAGCTTTTCCATTTCGGCCTGCACCCGCGACCGCCGCGGGCGCGCCGAAGAAAACGGAAAAGACTATTACTTCATCTCCGTGCAGGATTTCCAGGACAAGATTCGCAACGACGAATTTGTGGAATGGGAAGAAGTGTACGAAGGCGCGTTCTACGGCACGCTGAAGTCTGAAATCGAGCGCATCTGGGATAGCGGCAAGCACGCTATTCTCGATGTCGACGTAAAAGGTGGTCTCAGTATCAAGGACTTCTATAAGGACCGGGCTTTGGCAATTTTCGTCCGTCCACCGTCCATCGAGGTCCTCGAGCAGCGCTTACAGGCGCGCGCTACCGATTCGCAATCCAGCATCTCTTCGCGGGTGTACAAAGCCAACTTCGAGCTCGGCTTTGAAAGCCGATTCGACGTGACTGTCGTCAACGACGACTTAGACGAAGCTTCGGCTCAAGCCGAAAAATTGGTGCGTCAGTTTATTAGCGCCGAGCCCGCCATCGTTTAATATATCATCCTAAGCAGCGCGAAGGACCTTATCACGTTCGCGCCGTTAGGGCTGCGATTATTCGTGATAAGGTCCTTCGTCGCTTGCTGCGCGGAATATTCAGGATGACCAACCGCATCGGCCTGCTCTTCGGCTCCTTCAACCCAATACACATCGGCCACCTCATCTTGGCCGAGCACTTTGCCACGCGCACGGATTTAGCCGAAGTCTGGCTGGTTGTCACGCCGCACAATCCTTTCAAAGCTGCCGTCGACCTGCGGCCGGAAACCCAGCGCCTACACCTCGTGCAACTAGCCATTGCTGGCAACCCGCGCTTACGGGCCGAAGACGTAGAGTTTGGCCTGCCACGCCCCAGCTACACCATTGCCACGCTCGATGCCTTGCGCCAGCGTCATCCTACCCACGATTTTGTGCTCCTGATGGGGAGCGACAACCTACCCAGCCTCCCACGCTGGGAGCAATCAGCCCGCTTATTAGCTGAAGTAGACATCTATGTTTACCCACGCCCTGGCACCCCCATCCCTGATTTGAATTCCTTCCCCCGCGTGAAGGTGATGGAAGCACCCTTGCTCGACATCTCGGCCACCTATATTCGCGAAAGCCTCCGCATCGGCCGCAGCATTCGTTATTTGGTGCCCACCACCGTTGAAGCAGAACTAGTTAAGTAGACTAGGCATTACATGCACGTTCTTTTCTGAAATTCACTGTACATGCACACAAAAAAGCCCGACGAGTTTCGCCGGGCTTCTTCTTTTTTAGCAAACCAAAATCAGATGGTCATAATCTCTGATTCCTTCTTGTTGAATACTTTATCAACTTCAGCAATGTAAGTGTCCGTTGTTTTCTGCACCTTCTCCTCGGCGCTTTTCACAGCATCTTCCGAAGCGCCTTCTTTCAGTAGCTTTCGTAATGATTCGTTCACATCCTTGCGAATGCCCCGCACGCGCACCTTACCTGCTTCCGACTCGTTCTTCGCTTGTTTCACCAGCTCACGGCGACGTTCCTCCGTCATCGACGGGATGTTGAGCCGCACTCCATCAGCATCCGATACTGGGTTCAGTCCAAGGTCGCTGTTTTTAATGGCCTTAGCTACCTCGCTCACCATATTTTTTTCCCAAGGCTTTATAAGCAGCGAACGGGCATCTGGAGCCGAGATGTTGGCAATCTGGCTGATGGGGGTGGGGGTACCGTAGTAGTCCACACGCAGGCTGTCGAGCATAGCTGGTGAGGCTTTACCCGCCCGAATCCGGCTCATTTCCACGTTTACATGCGCCAGCGCTTTGCCCATCGACTCCGCTAGCTCATCCAGGTAAAACTGAATTTCTTCGTCCATTTTAGTTAGTTGTCAGTTGATAGTTTTCTGTTGTCAGGTCCAGCTATCAGTGTAGTTTCTTTGGTGCAAACTAACAACTGACAACGAGCAACTGACAACTAAAAATTAAGCTTGTTCCGGCTGGTTGCCCACCAACGGCTGAAGCAGGCTTTGCGTTGGGTCAAGCACCGACTTGTGGCCGTCACGGCCCACACTCGGACTGCCCGCGCTCACCAAGGTGCCCATCGATTCGCCATCGAGCAAGCGCGCCAGATTGCCCGGCGTATTCATATCAAATACGATGATGGGTAGGTTATTTTCCTTGCACAGCGTAAAGGCCGTCATATCCATCACGTTCAGGTTTTTAGCCAGTACTTCATCGAAAGTGATTTCGGCAAAGCGCGTGGCAGTAGGGTCCTTCTCCGGGTCAGCGGTATAAATGCCGTCTACCCGCGTACCTTTCAGTACCACGTCGGCCTCAATCTCAATGGCCCGCAGCGAGGCCGCCGAATCAGTCGTAAAATACGGTGAGCCGATACCAGCCCCGAAAATCACCACGCGTCCCTTTTCCAAGTGCCGCACCGCCCGCCGCCGGATATACGGCTCGCATACCCGCTGAATGGTGAGGCCCGACAGCAAGCGGGTGCTTACTTCCAGTTTTTCCAGGGCACTTTGCAGGGCCATCGAATTGATGACCGTTGCCAGCATGCCCATGTAGTCGCCCTGCACGCGGTCGAGGCCGAAGGCTTCGGCTTCTACACCCCGGTAAATATTGCCGCCGCCAATCACGACGGCCACTTGGATGCCGGTGGCGGCTACAGCCTTAATTTCGGAAGCGTACTGCATCAGCCGCTCGGCGTCGATGCCGTACTGCTGCTGGCCCATCAGCGCTTCGCCGCTGAGCTTGAGGAGGATGCGATTATATTTCAATTTGTAGTTATCTTGTGAGCCCTTTAATTCAGGTCCCGGTTTAAATCCATGATTTAAACCGGGACCTGAAGTGGTTTTCTGTTGATATTTTTCTCAATTAGTTGTGAAACATCGTTTCTACGTGAACTGCACCAGCACTTGACCTTTCTGCACGTTGTCGCGCAGGCCCACCTTGAGGCTTCCAACAGTGCCATCGGCTGGCGCTTTTAAAATATTCTCCATTTTCATGGCTTCCAGTACCAGCAGCGGGTCGCCTTTTTGTACGGTCTGGCCCGGTTGCACTCGGATATCTACAATGAGGCCTGGCATGGGAGCTTTCAACTCGTTGACTTTCGCGGCAGTGGCATTGCTCATCCCCAAGCGCTCCAGCAGCAGGTCGAACCGGTCTTTGGCTTGCAGTTCTACACGCTGACCATTCAGTTTCAACACTATGGTTTTCGCAACGTAGTCCGCTTCTATTACTTCGGCGTTGTAAGAACGGCCTTCGTGCAGAATGTGGAAGCGACCGGCTCCTAAATCGGCAATGTCCCAGGCAAATGGTTGGCCGTTGAGTGTCACGCTGTCAGCGGCGCGGTAGTCAACTTCCCACACTTGGGAAGGGCCGGTGCTTATTTGAAACATTTGAGGGGAGCTTAGGTGGGATAGCAGCCGCGTAGTGATGGCATCGTTAGCTTGCGGGCGAGTAGGGCAAAACCAGGAGCACCGCAGCTAAAGTGGGGTTAAAGGTAGCCCAAATCTCAAATTAATTCGGAAATTGAGGCGTTTTTCGCCCGTTGTTGTTGGCATGAAGTATCTGTTTCCCGGTCTTACCACCCTGATGTTGTGCGCACATTTGCTGGCAATTGGCCAGAAAAGCTCGTCTACTTCAGGCAAAGCCCCAAGTAAAGCACCCGTTCACAAAAAGACGCCCTCCACCCCGCCTCCGGCCCCTGCGTCGGCTGGCCTCGTCGTACCCTCTTGGCTCCCTGCCGAAGCGCCTATCCAGCCGGCTGCCACTATCCTCACGGAGGTGGTGGATACTAAGCTTGACGTGCGCTTTGATTATAAAAAGCAATACTTGCTGGGCACGGCTATTCTGACGCTCCGCTCGCACTTTTATCCACAAAGTGAGTTGGTGTTAGACGCCAAAGGCTTTGATATTCAAAAAGTAGAGCTGGTTGGCGAAAAGAAGAATAAGAACCTCAACTACAACTACAACCGACGCAAAATTGTCATTGCGCTCGACCACCCGTACCCACGTAGTACGCCTTATCAGGTACGCATCGTGTACGTCGCTAAGCCGAACGAATTGCCGCAGGGAGGCTCTGCAGCCATCACTAACGACAAAGGGCTCTACTTTATCAACCCGTTGGGCACTGAGAAAAACAAGCCCCGCCAAGTCTGGACGCAAGGCGAGACGGAGGGTAGTTCCTGTTGGTTTCCCACCATCGACAAACCCAACCAGCGGATGACCCAGGAAATTAGCATGACGGTGGAAAAGCAATTCAAAACGCTTTCCAACGGTCTGCTTACCTCTTCCCAGGCCAATCCCGACGGTACCCGTACCGACACTTGGAAGCTGAGCGAGCCGCATGCGCCTTATTTAGCAACGATGGTAGTGGGTGATTTTGCCATAGTTAGCGACTCTTGGCATGGAAAGCCCGTTGACTACTACGTGGAACCGAAATATGCTGGCACCGCCCGCGCCGTCTTTGGTCACACGCCCGAGATGATGGATTTCTTCTCCAAGAAGCTGGATGTGGAATTCCCATGGAATAAGTATGCCCAGGTAGCCGTGCGCGACTACGTGAGCGGAGCCATGGAAAACACCACCGCCACTACCCACGGCAACACCATTCAAGCCACTAAACGCGACCTGCTCGATGCCAACTATCAAACGGCTGAGTTCGTCATTGCCCACGAATTATTTCACCACTGGTTCGGCGACTACGTGACTTGCGAAAGCTGGAGCAACCTGCCCCTAAACGAGTCCTTTGCCGATTACTCCGAGTACCTCTGGGCCGAGCATAAGTACGGAGCCGACGAAGCTGGCCTCGTTCAGGAAATCAAAATCAACAACTACCTTGAAGAAGCCCAGAGCAAGCGTGAGCCTCTTATTCGTTACCGCTACACCAACCGGGAGGATATGTTCGACCGCCATTCTTACGACAAAGGCGGTCGCGTCTTACACATGCTTCGCAAGTATGTGGGCGACGATGCTTTCTTCGCCGCGCTCAACCGCTACCTCACTCAGAATAAGCAGTCCGCTGTTGAAATCTCCAAGCTGCGCAATGCATTCGAGGAAACAACTGGCGAAGACCTGATGTGGTTCTTCAACCAGTGGTTTCTCAAGCGCGGCCACCCCGAACTGCACATTACTCACACCTATACCAACGGTCAGGTAGCCCTTCACGTGCAGCAAACACAGGATACCCTGTTTCAGCCTGTCTATCGCCTGCCCGTCACAGTCGCCGTCTGGACCGGCAGCAACCAGCCCACTGAGCACCGCATCACCGTTACCAAGGCCGACCAGACATTCATGCTGCCGGCCAGCCAGAAGCCCAACTTGGTGAAGTTTGACAACGAAAGTCAACTCTTAGCGCAGTTCGATGAAGACCGGACCATTGATGAATTGGTCTTTCAATTCTATCATGCCCAGAGCTACCAGCAGAAATCAGAAGTACTCGAATTACTTCAGAATAAAACCGACCAGATGAGCGTAAGCAGCGTAATGCGCAACGCTCTCAATGATAAGTTCTGGAATGTGCGCCGCCTTGCGCTCGACCATCTCCGCCGCTACCGCGGCCCCGAGCCCGAAGGTATGCGCAAAGACATCCAGCGCCTCGCAACCACCGACCCCATTTCCCGCGTCCGCGCCCAGGCCATTACCACCCTTGCTACCTTCCCAGACGGTAAATACGGACCTATCTATGGTGCTGCGCTCAGCGACAGTTCTGCGCTAGTGGCTGCTGCAGCACTCGAAGTACTGGCCAAACAGCCGGAAGCTAATACCGGCCAGCAGGTAGCTGCTATCGAAAACACGACTAGTAGCCCGCTCATCCTTGCTATCGCTAGCTACTATGCATTAAATGGTGGTCTAGACCAATATCCATGGTTCCTGCGCCGCCTGCCAGATGTCACAGAAATGGACCTTTATGCCTACTTCCAGTCCTTTGGCACACTCATGACGCACATTCCGCCGGTAGAGCGCGATAATGGCATCAAAATCTTGGAAGAATACGCCCGGAATGCTCCCCGCTACGAAGTGCGCTTGGGGGCATATAAGAGCCTCGCTTTGCTGCTGCCATCCATGCCAAACATGAAAGCGACGCTCCAAAACATTCGCGAGAAGGAAACAGATGACCGGCTCAAAGCATTTTATAACCTTATGTAGAAGCAAGTTCGCTAAAACAGCGTAAAAAAGAACAACCTTTTTTTACGCTAAAGCTTGCCTTATGTCAAAAATCCTCTAATTTTGCGACTCCTTACGAAACACTACTGCTTCAGCGGTCAGCAAATCGAGAGGGAAGCGCCTCTCGGTAATCGGCCGTGAAGCACCAAATTGGGGGTATCGCATAGCGGCAATTGCGGGTGACTGTAACTCACCTCCTTCGGGTTCATAGGTTCGAGTCCTGTTACCCCCACTTTTTTACATGAGGCCATCTGCGGGAGTAGCTCAGTTGGTAGAGCGGCAGCCTTCCAAGCTGCAGGTCGCGGGTTCGAACCTCGTCTCCCGCTCATTCTGGTAGCTGTTAGCATTTAGCTGACAGTTGCTAGGTTTGAAGAACAAAAGGCTAGCAGCTAACGGCTGTAAGCTCAAAAGGAATAAGCCGTTTTAGCTCAGTGGTAGAGCACTTCCTTGGTAAGGAAGAGGTCATGGGTTCAAATCCCATAAATGGCTCAGATTATTACACAAGTCCAGCAGTCGGAATTATTCCGACCGCTGGCTCGGTTCTCTCAGGCAAGCGACGCACAGTTTTCTATTACAGTAGGGGCTGAGTCTCGCTTTCTTCGTGTAGGGTCCGATTTTTACCTCTCAAATTCACTTCACCACCTCTTTTTTTACTCTTTACAATGGCTAAAGAAAATTTCGACCGGTCCAAGCCGCACGTAAACATCGGTACCATCGGCCACGTCGACCACGGCAAGACCACCCTGACCGCTGCTATCACCATGGTGCTGGCTAACCAGGGCTTGGCCGAAAAGCGTGACTTCTCTTCGATTGACAATGCTCCCGAAGAAAAAGAGCGTGGTATCACCATCAACACCGCTCACGTAGAGTACTCCACCAAAAACCGTCACTACGCTCACGTTGACTGCCCCGGTCACGCTGACTACGTGAAGAACATGGTAACGGGTGCTGCACAAATGGACGGCGCTATCCTCGTGGTAGCTGCTACCGACGGCCCGATGCCCCAGACCCGTGAGCACATCCTGCTCGCTCGTCAGGTAGGTGTTCCCCAGCTGGTGGTGTTCATGAACAAAGTAGACATGGTGGATGACCCCGAGCTCCTCGAGCTGGTGGAAATGGAAATTCGCGAACTCCTCTCGTTCTATGACTTCGACGGCGACAACATTCCGGTTATCCAGGGTTCGGCCCTCGGCGGCCTGAACGGCGATGCCAACTGGGTTCCCAAAATCAACGAGTTGATGGACGCAGTTGACTCGTTCATTCCGATTCCTGCTCGTCTGACCGACCTGCCCTTCCTGATGCCTGTTGAGGACGTGTTCTCGATTACTGGCCGTGGCACTGTTGCTACTGGTCGTATCGAGCGCGGCATCATCAACTCGGGTGAGCAAGTTGACATCTTGGGTATGGGCGCTGCTGCCGGCCTGAAGTCGACGGTTACGGGTGTGGAAATGTTCCGCAAAATCCTCGACCGTGGTGAAGCTGGTGACAACGTAGGTCTGCTGCTCCGCGGCATTGAAAAAGAAGCCATCCGTCGCGGCATGGTTATCTGCAAGCCCGGTTCGGTAACCCCCCACCAGAAGTTCAAGGCTGAGGTGTACGTTCTCTCGAAAGAGGAAGGCGGCCGCCATACCCCGTTCTTCAACAACTACCGTCCGCAGTTCTACCTGCGTACTACCGACGTTACCGGCATCATCTCCCTCCCCGAGGGCGTTGAAATGGTAATGCCCGGCGACAACATCACTATCACCGTTGAGCTCATCAACAAGGTGGCAATGGAGAAAGGCCTTCGTTTCGCTATCCGTGAGGGTGGCCGTACGGTAGGTGCCGGTCAGGTAACCGAAGTTCTCGACTAAGCTCCGGCTTAGCAGCGTAAAAAAAGCCGCTCTCGAAATCTCGGGAGCGGCTTTTTTTGCGCTGAAACAGAAGCAAGTATTTGTTTTTTATTCTGTTTCTCTTACCTTTGCACTCCCTTTAGCGAAATACGCTACTGGGATGTGTCTTTACACGAGTGTAGTTCAAGGGTAGAATAGAGGTCTCCAAAACCTTTGATGGGAGTTCGAATCTCTCCACTCGTGCAATCCGGGCCGTTGGTCCACTCCATGTTGTTTTCAGCGGCAACGCTGTTTTTTTTTCATCCAATGGACAAACTGAGCAATTATTTCCGCGCCACCATCGAGGAAATGCGCTACAACGTAACGTGGCCTTCCACGACTGAGTTGCAGAAAAGCGCTGGCCTTGTGCTGGTGGGCTCGCTAGTGTTTGCCGTGGTAGTAGGTGTCATGGATGTCAGCTTTGAGTCGGTACTGAAAGCTTTTTATAACTCGTTTCGCTAATCAGCAAATAAGATGAGCGAATTGAAATGGTACGTGGTCCGCTCAGTGAGCGGCCAGGAGAAGAAAGCAAAGAACTATCTCGAAACCGAGTTGGCGCGCCACAACCTCACTACCTACGTGCCTCAGGTACTGATTCCGGTAGAAAAGGTGTTCGAGATGCGCAACGGTAAAAAGCGCGTTCGTGAGCGGAACCTCTATCCTGGTTACATCCTCATCGAAGCGGAGCTAGGCCACGGTGAAGTCGACCACATCATCACCAGCACACCCGGTGTAATTGGTTTCCTCGGGGACAAAGACAAAAAAGACGCGGCCAACAACAAGCCTGTGCCGCTGCACATCACGGAAGTGAATCGCATCCTCGGCATCGTGGATGAGGCCGAGCAGCAAGCCGACGCTACCCTCGACAAGCCTTACGTAGTAGGCGAACTCGTGAAAGTGGTCGACGGCCCTTTCAACGGCTTCTCCGGCAACGTGGACGAGGTGTTTGAAGAGCGCAAGAAGCTCAATGTGGTGGTGAAGATTTTCGGCCGTTCGCAGCCGGTAGAACTGAGCTACACCCAAGTAGAAAAAGAAGCATAAAAGAACGTCATGCAGAGCATCGCGAAGCATGACGTTTTAGTGTATTAAATATATCCACGCCGATTATTCGCTCCGGGTCGGTGGGGCTTCCAACAGGAGTTTTCAATACTGAGGCAAGCGCGAGTTACGACGCAGGAGCCACAGCCAAACCAATCAAATGGCCAAAGAAATCAGAGGTTATCTGCGTCTGCAGATAAAGGGAGGCGCCGCGAACCCTTCGCCGCCGGTAGGACCTGCACTTGGTAGCAAAGGCTTGAACATCATGGAGTTTTGCAAGCAGTTTAATGCTCGCACCCAAGATAAAGCCGGCCAAGTTTGTCCTGTACTCATCACCATGTACACCGACAAGTCGTTCGACTTCGTGGTGAAGACGGCACCGGCTCCGGTGCTGCTCATGGAAGCTGCCAAGTTGCAGAGCGGTTCGAAAGAGCCAAACCGTAACAAAGTAGGTTCCGTGACGTGGGACCAAGTACGCACTATCGCCGAAACTAAAATGGTTGACTTAAACGCCTTCAAGGTGGAAGCAGCTATGAAGCAGGTGGCAGGTACAGCCCGCAGTATGGGTATTACCATCAAGGGCGATTCTCCTTTTGCTGAATAATTAAACGGAGAACGAACAGATGGCACAAATAAGCAAAAAGCGCAAGGAAGCCCTTGCCAAACACGACCTGACGCAAATGCGCAGCCTGGTGGAAGCCGCAGTTGTGGTGAAGGACATTACCTACACCAAATTCGATGCTTCAGTAGATATTGACGTTCGCCTCGGCGTGGACCCCCGCAAAGCGGACCAGATGGTTCGTGGCGTGGCTACCCTGCCCCACGGCACCGGTAAAACCGTTCGCGTTCTGGCGCTCGTGACTCCCGACAAGGAGGCAGAAGCTCTGGCCGCCGGCGCCGACTTTGTAGGTTTGGACGACTATATCTCGAAAATCGAAAAAGGCTGGACCGACATCGACGTAATCATCACCATGCCCGCCGTAATGGCTAAGGTAGGTCGTCTGGGCCGTGTGCTCGGCCCCCGTGGTCTGATGCCGAACCCGAAGTCGGGCACCGTAACGACCGACGTAGCCAAGGCTGTGCAGGAAGTGAAAGCTGGTAAAATCGACTTCAAAGTTGATAAAACCGGTATCATCCACTGCTCGGTTGGTAAAGTATCGTTCGATCCGAAGATGCTGGCCGAAAACGCCCTGGAAGTAATCCAGACGTTGGGTCGCCTGAAGCCTTCTTCGTCGAAAGGCACCTACATCAAGAGCATCACGCTCTCGAGCACGATGTCGCCCGCCGTTCCGGTGGACAGCCAAGTAAATTCCGCTAGCTAATTAAACCAACCAAACATGACCCGGGAAGAAAAACAAGCCCTCGTGGATGAGTTGAGCGGAAAGATGCAATCGCACAACTCGTTCTACATTGTCGATGCTTCGGTAATGTCGGTAGCGAAAATCAACGACTTCCGTCGCCTGGCGTTCAACCGCGGCCTGGAATACAAGGTGTACAAAAACACCTTCATCCGGAAAGCACTGGACACCCTCGGCCACGACACGTCGGAAATGGATGCCGCGCTGAAAGGCCAGTCGGGCGTTCTGTTCTCTACGGAGAGCGGCTCGGCTCCTGCCAAAATGCTGCGCGACTTCTACAAAGCCCAAGCTTACCCCCGCGGTGTTGAGCCCAAGCCCGTGCTGAAAGGTGCTTATGTGGATGCCAGCATCTACATCGGCTCGAACCAGCTCGAAGGCCTGACCACCATCAAAGGCAAGCAGGAACTGCTCGGTGAACTCATCGGTCTGCTCCAGTCGCCCGCCAAGAACGTTATCTCTGCTCTGTCGAGCGGTGGCAACAAACTGGCCGGTATCCTCAAAACCCTCAGCGAAAAAGAGGCCGCGTAGCCCGCTGCTTTTTCGCATTCCAATCAAATTTTCAACAACACTTTTTTAAATAATCTACAGAAATGGCAGATTTGAAAGCATTCGCTGAGCAGCTTGTAAACCTGACGGTGAAAGAAGTAAACGAATTGGCAGGCATCCTGAAGGACGAGTACGGCATCGAGCCCGCTGCTGCTGCTCCCGTAATGATGGCTGGTGGCGGTGGCGCTGCTGCTGAAGAGGCTCCCGAAGAAAAGACGTCGTTTGACGTTATCCTGAAGGCTGCTGGTGGTGCTAAGCTGGCTGTAGTTAAACTGGTAAAAGACCTGACCGGTCTGGGCCTGAAAGAAGCCAAAGAACTGGTTGACGGTGCTCCCAAGCCTCTGAAAGAAGGCGTAACCAAAGACGAGGCTGAGTCGCTGAAAAAGCAGCTTGAAGAAGCCGGTGCTGAAGTAGAAGTCAAGTAGTTTCTGCTCCTGAAGCATCTCTGGACCCGCTTCAAATAAGGATTAGACCTGGCAACTTAGCCAGGTCTTTTCCTGTTTGTAGTATGTCAAAAGCGCGAGCTACCAAGTTCGCGCTTCTTTGCGTCGGCTAACCATACTGTTTTTTAGTTGGTTAAGGAGTGGGAAGTTTTGCTTTCCGTTGCCGACGGGCCGCCACCTTGGCCTCCTTTATTACGCTTCTGTGTCCATCTTTTAATCCCCAACGCATTGGCTACACCGAAAGCAACGACGGCTGCCCTGAAGAAAACGGCCGCCGAGCGAATCAATTTCGCCAAGATTAAGAAGGTTATTGAGTACCCGGACTTTCTGGACGTGCAGGTTCGCTCGTTCCAGGAATTCTTTCAGTTGGAAACCGCTGCTGAGCGTCGTTCTAACGAAGGATTGTTCAAAGTGTTCGCCGAGAACTTTCCGATTTCGGACTCGCGCGAAAACTTCGTGCTCAACTTTATCGATTATCACGTCGACCCACCGAAATATTCGGTTGACGAGTGCATCGACCGTGGTTTGACTTATTCGGTTCCGCTGAAAGCCAAGCTGCGTTTGATTTGCAATGATAAGGACAACGAGGACTTCGAGACGATTGAGCAGGAGGTGTTCCTCGGGAATATCCCTTACATGACCGTGAAGGGCTCGTTCGTTATCAACGGCGCCGAGCGCGTTATCGTATCGCAGCTGCACCGCTCGCCGGGCGTATTCTTCGCCCAGAGCAAGCACACGAACGGTACTAAGTTGTATTCGGCTCGTATTATTCCGTTCAAAGGTTCGTGGATTGAATTCGCTACGGACGTGAACAACGTGATGTACGCGTACATCGACCGGAAGAAGAAATTCCCGGTGACGACGCTGCTTCGCGCCATCGGCTACGGCACCGACAAAGATATCCTCGACCTATTCGGGCTGTCGGAAGAAGTGAAGGCCGATAAGAAAAACCTTAAGAAAGTGGTGGGCCGCAAGCTGGCTGCCCGGGTGCTGCGCACCTGGACGGAAGACTTCGTGGACGAGGACACCGGCGAAGTGGTGTCCATCGACCGCAACGAAGTGTTGCTGGAACGCGATGCCACGATTGAGGACGCAGACATCGACGTGATTCTGGAGGCCGGCGCCAAGTCGGTAATCCTGCACCGTGAAAACGTGAACATTGCGGACTTCGCAATTATCTACAACACGCTGCAAAAGGACAACTCCAACTCGGAGAAAGAAGCTGTTGAGCAGATTTACCGCCAACTCCGGAACACGGAGGCTCCTGACGAAGAAACTGCCCGCGACATCATCCAGAAATTGTTCTTCTCGGACAAGCGCTATGACCTCGGAGAGGTTGGCCGCTACCGGATTAACAAGAAGCTGCAAATTGGCATGGAGCAGGAGTCGCGCGTGCTGACCAATGAGGATATTGTTCTCATCGTGAAGTACCTGATTGGTCTCATCAACTCCAAGGCCATTGTCGACGACATTGACCACTTGAGCAACCGCCGCGTGCGCACCGTAGGGGAGCAGCTCTACGCACAGTTCGGCGTGGGCCTAGCCCGTATGGCGCGTACCATCAAGGAGCGCATGAACGTGCGTGACAACGAAGACTTCAAGCCGGTAGACCTAATTAACGCCCGTACCCTGTCGAGCGTTATCAACTCGTTCTTTGGTACGAACCAGCTGTCGCAGTTCATGGACCAAACCAACCCGCTGGCCGAAGTGACGCACAAGCGTCGCGTATCGGCACTCGGGCCGGGAGGTCTGTCGCGTGAGCGCGCTGGTTTCGAAGTACGTGACGTTCACTACACCCACTACGGCCGTCTTTGCACCATTGAAACGCCTGAAGGCCCGAACATCGGTCTGATTTCGTCGCTGTGCGTGCACGCTCGTGTGAATGCTATGGGCTTCATTGAGACTCCTTACCGCGACGTGAAAGCCGGCAAGGTAGACATGAGCGAGAACGTGAAGTTCCTGACCGCTGAGGAAGAGGATACGCACCACATCGCACAGGCCAACTCCCTGTTGGACGATAGTGGCAAACTGACTCAAGAACTAGTAAAGGGCCGTTTTGAAGGTGACTTCCCCGTGGTTAGCCCGGATGAGTACACCTACATGGATGTGGCTCCGAACCAGATTGTATCGGTAGCTGCATCGCTGATTCCATTCTTAGAGCACGATGACGCCAACCGTGCGCTCATGGGCTCGAACATGCAACGTCAGGCTGTGCCATTGCTCCGTCCCGAGGCTCCGATTGTGGGTACAGGTTTGGAAGCGCGCATTGCTAGCGACTCGCGCACACTGATTATGGCGGAAGGCGAAGGTGTAATTGACTTCGTGGACGCTAATAAAATCGTGGTGAAGTACGACCTCACGGAGGACGACATCATGGTGAGCTTCGATGCCGAGCGTATCACTTACGACCTCATCAAGTTCCGTCGTACTAACCAAGATACCTGCCTCAACCTGACGCCGCTCGTGAAGCGCGGCGAGCGGGTAACAAAAGGCCAGGCGCTTTGCGAAGGCTACGGCACCAACCAAGGCGAACTCGCCTTGGGGCGCAACATGCAGGTGGCGTTTATGCCGTGGCAGGGCTACAATTTCGAGGATGCCATCGTCATCTCGGAGCGTGTAGTTCGCGACGACATCTTTACTTCAATTCACATCGAGGAGTTTGAGTTGGAAGTTCGCGAGACCAAGCGTGGCGAAGAAGAACTGACTTCGGAGATTCCGAACGTGAGTGAAGAAGCCGTGCGCAACCTCGACGACAACGGCATCATCCGCCTCGGCGCGGAGGTGAAGGAAGGCGACATTCTGATTGGTAAAATCACGCCGAAAGGCGAGACGGACCCGACTCCAGAAGAGAAGCTGCTCCGCGCCATCTTTGGCGATAAGGCCGGTGATGTGAAGGACGCTTCGCTTAAAGCGCCGCCCTCCTTGCAGGGTGTGGTTATCGGCACTAAATTGTTCTCGCGTCCTAAAAAAGACAAAAACCTCCGGGCCAAGTCGAAGAAGGAAGTGGAAGACCTCAAGTCGACCTACGCGCAGGAACTGCGTGGCGTGAAAGCTATCATGATTGACAAGCTGGTGCAATTGCTGGAAGGCAAAACGTCGCAGGGCATCAAGCACCGCTTCGGCGAGGAGATGATTGCTAAGGGCGTGAAGTTCAACCGCAAGAACATCACTGAGGGCATGTTCCCCGAGAAGAACCCTTACAAGGACGAAAGCAACTACGCCGTTCCGGAAGAAGTGAACCTGTTCAAAGACCTGATTCTGGAAGGCTGGACGGCTGATACCCGTGTGAATGGTCTGGTGCTGGAGCTTGTGCGTAACTATGCTAAGCGCCGCAACACCATCACTGCGAAATTCAAGCGTCAGCGCTTCACTTTGGAAGTAGGCGACGAACTGCCTGCTGGCATCGTGCAGTTAGCCAAAGTTTACATCGCCAAAAAGCGCAAGCTGAAGGTAGGTGATAAAATGGCCGGCCGTCACGGCAACAAAGGGGTGGTGGCCCGCATCGTGCGTGATGAGGACATGCCTTTCCTACCTGACGGCACGCCGATGGACATTGTGCTGAACCCGCTTGGTGTACCAAGCCGGATGAACATCGGTCAGATTTATGAGACGGTACTTGGCTGGGCTGGTCTGAAAATGGGGCGTACGTATTCGACTCCCATATTCGACGGTGCTACCGAGGACGAAGTAGCTCGTGAGTTGACCGAGGCTGGCTTGCCCGACTGGGGCCGTGCTTATCTGCACGATGGCTTGAGTGGCGACCGTTTTGACCAACCCGTAACGGTGGGCGTGATTTACATGCTCAAGCTTGGTCACTTGGTTGACGACAAAATGCACGCTCGTTCCATCGGGCCGTACTCGCTCATCACGCAGCAGCCGCTGGGTGGTAAGGCACAGTTCGGTGGCCAGCGCTTCGGCGAAATGGAAGTTTGGGCACTGGAGGCCTTTGGTGCTTCTAACGTCCTTCAGGAAATCCTGACTGTGAAGTCGGATGACGTGGTGGGCCGTGCTAAAGCGTATGAAGCCATTGTGAAAGGCGACATTCTGCCTAAACCGAACATCCCCGAGTCGTTCAATGTGTTGCTCCACGAACTCCGTGGTCTGGCACTTGAAATCACGATGGATTAATTAGTTGTCGGTTGCGTACTATCAGTTGTTTGTTTTACAACCGAACTGGCAGTAAGCAATCGACAGCTAACAAACTGCCAAGCAACAGGAGTCGCAGATTAAGCGATTCTGGTAACGACAGGTGAGAAAACGCTTCGGTGAAAGAGGGACGAGGGGCTGTTCCGAGATATGGTCAGTGCAGCGAAAACTACCTTCCGCGAATCTTAATCGGAGGCCTTCTCACTAATCAGCTCCGTCAGTTTGATTTAAAATCCGACCTTTTGAAAGTGCCTTTGCTAAACATACCTATCTGTTCTGCAAAGGCACTTTTCTAAGTGTCAAACTGTTTGAAAAACTTGCGCCCTTCTGGCGAACGGCGAAGATTCAAGCAGCTCAAAGCCAACAGCTACTAGCTTAACCCCAATCAAATGGCTTTCGCAAAAAACAAGAAAGTAACTCAGGACTTCTCTAAAGTCACGATTTCACTGGCCTCGCCCGAAGCAATTCTGGAGCGCAGCACTGGTGAAGTGGTGAAGCCTGAAACCATCAATTACCGCACGTACAAGCCCGAAATGGGTGGTCTGTTCTGCGAGCGGATTTTTGGCCCGGTAAAGGACTGGGAGTGCCACTGTGGCAAGTACAAACGCATTCGTTACAAGGGAATCATCTGCGACCGTTGCGGTGTGGAGGTGACCGAAAAAAAGGTGCGTCGTGAGCGCATGGGTCACATCGAATTGGTTGTGCCCGTTGCCCACATTTGGTACTTCAAATCGCTCCCCAACAAAATTGGCTACCTGCTGGGCCTGCCTACCAAGAAGCTAGACCAGATTATCTATTACGAGCGGTACGTCGTTGTTCAGCCCGGTGCTTTGGCTGAAGAAGGCGTACAGATTCTCGATTTCCTTACGGAGGACGAATATCTGGACATCATCGACAAGCTTCCCCGCGAGAACCAGATGCTGCCCAATGAGGACCCCAATAAGTTCATCGCCCGTATGGGTGCTGATGCCCTGCACATGCTGCTGGAACGCATCAACTTGGACGAGTTGAGTTACTCACTGCGTGACTCCGCTGCCCACGAAACTTCGCAGCAGCGTAAGGCTGAGGCCCTGAAGCGTCTGCGTGTAGTGGAAGCTTTCCGCGACGCAGCTACCCGGATTGAGAACAAGCCCGAGTGGATGGTTATCCGCATGGTGCCGGTGATTCCGCCGGAACTGCGCCCGCTCGTGCCGTTGGACGGCGGCCGTTTCGCTACCTCCGACTTGAACGACCTGTACCGGCGCGTTATCATCCGTAACAACCGCCTCAAGCGCCTGATTGAAATCAAAGCGCCCGAGGTGATTCTACGGAACGAGAAGCGCATGCTACAGGAAGCTGTTGACTCGCTCTTCGACAACTCGCGTAAAGTGAACGCCGTGCGTGCCGAAGGTAACCGTGCTCTGAAGTCGCTGTCTGATATGCTGAAAGGCAAGCAGGGCCGTTTCCGTCAGAACCTGCTTGGTAAGCGTGTCGACTACTCGGGTCGTTCGGTAATCGTCGTGGGTCCTGAGTTGAAGCTGCACGAGTGCGGCTTGCCCAAGAACATGGCAGCCGAATTGTTCAAGCCGTTCATCATCCGCAAGCTCATCGAGCGCGGCATTGTGAAAACGGTGAAGTCGGCTAAGAAAATCGTGGACCGCAAGGACGCTGTCGTATGGGACATCTTGGAGAATGTGCTCAAAGGCCATCCAGTGCTCCTCAACCGTGCTCCTACGCTGCACCGCTTAGGTATCCAAGCGTTCCAGCCACGCCTCATTGAGGGCAAGGCTATCCAACTACACCCGCTCGTTTGTACGGCCTTTAACGCTGACTTTGACGGTGACCAGATGGCTGTGCACGTGCCCCTCGGCCCGGCTGCTATTCTGGAGGCCTCCATGCTCATGCTGGCTTCGCATAACATCCTGAACCCCGCCAACGGCGCGCCCATCGCGGTACCGTCGCAGGACATGGTTCTCGGTCTGTATTATGTAACCAAAGGCAAGCGCAGCACCGAAAACGAGAAGATTGTCGGTGAAGACCGGGTTTTCTATTCGGACGAGGAAGTTGTGATTGCCATCAATGAAGGTCAGCTCTCGAAGCACGCCTTCATCAAGGTACGGACCAAGGTGCGTGACGAAAACGACGACTTGGTAACCAGAGTCGTAGAGACAGTAGCTGGCCGTGTGCTGTTCAACCAACTCGTACCTGAAGAGGTAGGGTTTGTTGATGAGTTGCTGACTAAGAAAAAGCTCCAGCAAATCATCTCGCTGGTGTTTAAGCGCACGGGCATGGCTCGCACAGCTCAGTTCCTTGATGACATCAAGACCCTTGGTTTCCAGTCGGCATACAAAGGTGGTCTGAGCATGGGCCTGGGTGATATCAACATCCCGAAAGAGAAAGACGAACTGGTGAAGCAGGCGCAAGCCGACGTAGCGGCCGTAACCCAGAACTACCAGATGGGTCTGATTACGGACAACGAGCGTTATAACCAGGTTATCGACATCTGGACGCGCATCAACAACCAGATTACGGAAACGTTGATGGGCCGTTTGGAGAAGGAGAACCAAGGCTTCAACTCCATCTACATGATGATGCACTCGGGGGCCCGCGGCTCGCGTGAGCAGATTCGTCAGTTGGGTGGTATGCGTGGTCTGATGGCAAAGCCGCAGAAGTCGCTGCAAGGCTCGATTGGCGAGATTATCGAAAACCCGATTCTGTCGAACTTTAAAGAAGGCCTCGACGTAATCGAGTACTTCATCTCGACGCACGGTGCTCGTAAGGGTCTGGCTGACACGGCTCTGAAGACGGCTGACGCCGGCTACCTGACCCGTCGTCTGGTAGACGTTTCGCAGGACGTAATCGTGAATGAGCAAGACTGCGGTACCCTGCGTGGCATCGAGACCTTCGCGTTGAAAGACAACGAGGACATCGTCGAGCCGCTGTCGGAGCGTATCCTCGGCCGTGTGACGGTACACGACATCGTAGACCCGAATACTAACGAAGTGCTGCTGCCCTCGGGCTCGGAAATCAAGGAAGACACCACTCGTCGCATCGACATTGCTGGTATTGAATCGGTGGAAATCCGTTCGGTACTGACTTGCGAAAGCAAGCGTGGTATCTGCGCCAAGTGCTACGGCCGCAACCTGGCTTCGGGCCGCATGGTGCAGCGTGGCGAGGCTGTCGGCGTTATTGCTGCCCAGTCGATTGGTGAGCCCGGCACGCAGTTGACCCTGCGCACATTCCACGTAGGTGGTACGGCTTCTAACATCGCCGTTGAATCGAGCATCAAAGCCAAATTCGCTGGTGTGGTTGAATTCGAAGACGTTCGTACGGTGGCTACCACCAACGCCGAAGGCGTGAAGGGTGCTGTGGTAATGGGCCGCTCGGGTGAAATCCGCATCGTGGAAAAAGGCACTGGCCGCGTCTTCACTTCCAACCACGTTCCCTACGGCTCATTCATGTTGGTGGAAGAAGGCCAAGAAGTGGAAAAAGGCACGGAGCTGAACACCTGGGACCCCTACAACGCCGTTATTCTGGCCGAGTTTGATGGTACCGTGGTGTTCGATGCCATCACCGAGGGCATCACGTTCCGCGAGGAATCGGATGAACAGACTGGTCACCGTGAGAAAGTGATTATCGAATCCAAGGCTAAGGACCAGAACCCGTCCATTATCATTCGCCCCGGCAAAAAGGGCGATGTGGAAGGTCAGAAATCCTATAGCATCCCAGTGGGTTCGCACTTGAACGTGGAGAATAACGACAAAATCTCGGCTGGTCACATCCTTGCCAAGATTCCTCGCTCGGTGGGCAAGACCCGCGATATTACTGGTGGTCTGCCGCGTGTAACGGAGCTTTTCGAAGCCCGGAACCCGTCAAACCCCGCCGTGGTATCGGAAATCGACGGCGTGGTAACCTACGGCACCGTGAAGCGTGGCAACCGTGAAATCTTTGTGGAGTCGAAAGACGGCGTGAAGAAAAAATACATGGTGCCGCTGTCGAAGCACATTCTGGTGCAGGACAACGACTTTATCCGCGCCGGCATGCCGCTGTCGGATGGCGCCATAACGCCTTCGGATATCCTAAGCATTCAGGGCCCCGGCGCTGTGCAGGAGTACCTCGTGAACGAGATTCAGGAAGTGTA
This sequence comes from Hymenobacter negativus, assembly GCF_017571495.1. Lineage (GTDB taxonomy): Bacteria > Bacteroidota > Bacteroidia > Cytophagales > Hymenobacteraceae > Hymenobacter > Hymenobacter negativus. Next base: position 166,825 of record NZ_JAGETZ010000016.1, read on the forward strand.
CCGCTTACAAGGTGTGAAAATCAACGATAAGCACATCGAAGTGGTAGTTCGCCAGATGATGCAGAAAGTTGTGATTCTGGATGCCGGTGACACGTCGTTCCTCGAAAATCAGGTGATTGATAAAATCATCTTCATGGCCGAGAATGACATGATTATCGACATGAAAGTGGTGACCGAAGCCGGTGATTCAACCAACTTGAAGCCCGGTCAGATTGTGACGGCCCGTCGCCTCCGCGACGAGAATAGTAGCCTGCGCCGCCGTGACCTTGCTCTCGTGCAAGTGCGCGACGCTCAACCTTCGGTTTCGCGCCCCACGCTGCAAGGCATCACGCAGGCGTCGCTGGGTACGCAGTCGTTCATCTCGGCCGCATCCTTCCAGGAGACGACCAAGGTGCTGAGCGAAGCCGCTATCCGTGGCAAAGCCGACCAGTTGTTGGGCCTGAAGGAGAACGTAATCGTTGGTCACCTCATTCCGGCTGGTACTGGCTTGCGCGAATACACGCGTCAAGTAGTAGGCTCGAAAGAGGAAATGGAGGCTGCCCAAGCCGCCCAGACCGCCGAAGCGGCTACTCCCGCCAAGCGCCCCAGCCGTGCTGGCAAGCGCGAAGTGTCGGCTGAGTAATCTGCCGTAGGTTTGTAATGGAAAAGCCGACTGGGGTGACCCAGTCGGCTTTTTCTATTTTACTTTACGCCAGACCTCATTACATACTGCTACCTAACACTTCAAATTGATGTCTTGGATTCTCTGGGTTGTAATTGGCTTATTGTTTACCGTAGCACTGGTAATGGTGTTGAACAGAAAGTCATCTTCAACAAGAAAGAAAGGCGCTTTGGTAGCATTGATATTGGCTATTGCAGGTCCTCCAATAATTGGTGACGCAATGGGATGGTTTATCCTGCTCATTCCCGTTCCAATGCTGGTTGGGATTTATACATTGATTTTCTTCCCGAAAAACCAGAGCTAACGAATAATGATATCATTGTTCAGGCTTTCCTAATAAACCAGACTCATGCAACCAACCGACCAAAACCCGGACCCCAACGCCATCAACATCGAGCTTTCCGAAGCCATGGCTGAGGGCGAATACGCCAACCTCGCTATGATTGCGCACAGCAACAGCGAGTTCGTGATAGACTTCATTCGCATGATGCCTGGCCTGCCCAAGGCCAAGGTGAAGGCGCGCATCGTCGTCACGCCCGAGCACGCCAAGCGCCTGCTGCAAGCCCTCACCGAGAACATCGAGCGGTTCGAAGCCGCCTTCGGCACCATCAAGATGCAGAGCGAAGCCCCCAGCTACCCGATGAACTTCGGCGGCGCGGTAGGGGAGGCGTAAGCTGAAGCAGAATCCTTAGTTGCGAAAGCGCCTCCATTTTCGTGTGGAGGCGCTTTTGGTTTTGGCAAAAACGGGCTTTCCTAAAATTAACATCCTCACTCTGTTTGCTATTGCGACGGAATACTCTTACCTTTGCAAGCCAAATTTTAGGGGCAAACGGCTCCAAACCAACCATACACTAAATGCCAACCATTAACCAACTCGTACGGAAAGGCCGTGAGGCTTTGACTACCAAGTCGAAGTCGCCCGCCCTTGATTCGTGCCCGCAGCGTCGGGGCGTGTGCACCCGTGTGTACACCACCACGCCTAAGAAGCCGAACTCGGCTATGCGCAAAGTGGCCCGTGTGCGCCTTACCAACGGTAAGGAAGTAAACGCATACATCCCCGGTGAAGGCCACAACCTCCAGGAACACAGCATCGTGCTGATTCGTGGCGGCCGGGTAAAAGACTTGCCAGGCGTACGTTACCACATCATCCGTGGCGCCCTGGACACCGCCGGTGTAAGCGGCCGCACGCAGCGCCGTTCGAAGTACGGTGCCAAGCGTCCGAAGCCCGGTCAACCCGCCGCAGCAGCTGGCAAGGGTGGCAAAGGCGCACCCGCTAAAAAGAAATAAATAGAATTAGTAGCGAGTAATAAGTATTGAGTGGCAGGCCAGTCCTGCTGCTCGCTACTCAATACTTACTACTACATACTTACTACTATCATGAGAAAGTCAAAACCGAAGAAGCGCATCTTGCTGCCGGACCCTAAGTACAAGGAGACGCTGGTAACCCGTTTCGTGAACTACATGATGTACGACGGCAAGAAAAACCTGGCGTACACCATCTTCTATGATGCCTGCGACCTTGTGGAGCAGCGTACCAAGGAGAGCGGCCTTGAAATGTGGCGCAAAGCGTTGAACAACGTGATGCCCACCGTGGAAGTGAAAAGCCGCCGCGTAGGTGGTGCCACCTTCCAGGTTCCGATTGAAGTGCGCGCCGACCGCCGCATTTCGGTGGGTGCCAAGTGGATGATTCAGTACGCCCGTCGTCGTGGTGAGAAGACCATGAAGGACAAGCTGGCCGGCGAAATCATCGCTGCTGCCAAAGGCGAAGGTGCTGCCGTTAAGAAGAAAGACGACACCCACCGCATGGCTGAGGCCAACAAGGCCTTCTCGCACTTCCGTTTCTAAACTGGAAATTTGGGTTTGGGGTCTTAGGGACTTGGATTTATTTGACGGACTGTTCTGTTAAACGACCCAAGACCTGAGACCCTAAATTTTAAGCCTTAACCAACATCATGGCCGTTAACAAAGACCTTTATTACCTCCGCAACATCGGGATTATGGCGCACATCGACGCCGGTAAGACCACGACGTCGGAGCGTATTCTGTACTACACGGGTAAAACCCACAAAATCGGGGAAGTGCACGACGGTGCCGCCACGATGGACTGGATGGAGCAGGAGCAGGAGCGCGGCATCACGATTACCTCGGCTGCCACCACTACCTTCTGGAACTACCCCACCGACATCAAGGGCGACCCGACGTCGGAAACCAAGCAGTATAAAATCAACCTGATTGACACCCCCGGCCACGTTGACTTCACGGTAGAAGTAGAACGTTCGCTGCGCGTGCTCGACGGTGCCGTTGCGTTGTTCTGCGCCGTTTCGGGTGTAGAGCCGCAGTCGGAAACCGTATGGCGTCAGGCTGACAAGTACAAAGTGCCCCGCATCTGCTTCGTCAACAAGATGGACCGTGCCGGCGCTGACTTCTTCAAAGCCGTAAACGAAATCAAGGAGAAACTGGGCGCAAACCCCATTCCCCTGCAGATTCCGATTGGTGCCGAAGAAACCTTCAAAGGCGTCGTTGACCTGCTGACTGGCAAAGCCATCGTGTGGGACGACAAAACCGAAGGCAAATCGTACGACGAAATCCCCGTTCCCGAGGACCTCGTTGACACGGTAGCCGAGTGGCGCGAGAAGCTGGTAGAAAGCGTAGCCGAGTACGACGACACGTTGATGGAGAAATTCTTCGACAACCCCGACTCGATTACCCGCGAAGAAATGATGGTTGTTATCCGCCAGGCGGTTATCGACATGAAGTTCTCGCCTGTACTCTGCGGTTCGGCTTTCAAAAACAAGGGTGTACAAACGATGCTGGATGCCGTGATGGCCTACCTGCCTTCGCCGCTCGACATGCCCGCCATCATCGGTACCAACCCCGATAGCGGCGAGGAGATGGAGCGTCACCCCGACAACTCGGAGCCCTTCACCGCCCTGGCGTTCAAAATTGCTACCGACCCGTTCGTAGGCCGTCTGTGCTTCTTCCGCTGCTACAGCGGTGTGCTGGACTCGGGCTCGTACGTGCTCAACAACCGCACCGGCAAGAAGGAGCGTATCTCGCGCCTCATGCAGATGCACTCCAACAAGCAGAACCCCATCGACAAGATTCAGGCCGGTGACATTGCTGCAGGTGTTGGTTTCAAAGACATCAAAACCGGCGACACGCTGACCGACGAGAAGAACCCGATGGTTCTCGAGTCGATGAGCTTCCCCGAGCCGGTAATTGGTTACGCCATCGAGCCGAAAACGCAGGCTGACGTCGACAAAATGGGCATGGCCATCGCCAAGCTCATCGAGGAAGACCCCACGCTGCGCGTGAACACGGACGAGGAAACCGGCCAGACCATCCTCCGCGGCATGGGCGAGCTTCACCTTGAAATCATCATCGACCGCATGCGTCGTGAATTCAAAGTGGAAATCAACCAGGGTGCCCCGCAGGTGGCATACAAGGAGATTCTCACCAAGATGGTTGACCATCGCGAAACATACAAGAAGCAGACCGGTGGCCGCGGTAAATTCGGCGACATCGTGTTTGAGCTGGGCCCGAAAGAAACCGAGCCGGAGAAACCCGGTCTGGAGTTCGACAACGCCATCGTAGGTGGTGTTATTCCCCGCGAATTCATCCAGCCCATCCAGAAAGGTTTCGAAGAGGCTATGAAGCGTGGTCCGCTGGCCGGCTTCCCGCTCGAAGCCATGAAGGTGCGTCTGTACCACGGTTCGTTCCACGACGTTGACTCGGACGCCCTGTCGTTCGAACTCGCCGCCCGTGACGGTTTCCGTGAAGCTGCCAAGAAGGCCGGCCCGAAATTGCTGGAGCCCATCATGGCTGTTGAAGTGGTTTGCCCCGACGAATACACGGGTCCCGTAACTGGTGACTTGAACCGTCGTCGTGGTCTGATGAAAGGCATGGACACCAAAGCTGGTGCCCAGGTTATCAAAGCCGATGTTCCGCTGTCGGAACTGTTCGGCTACGTAACTGCGCTCCGCACGATTTCGTCGGGTCGTGCTTCTGCTTCGCTCACGTTCTCGCACTACGAGCAAGTGCCTACGAACTTGGCCGAAGGCATCATCGCCAAAACCAAAGGAGGTAAATAAGTGACTCAAGGTTAGTGGCTGATACTGCTTCAGCCACTAGCTAATGGTCATTAAATCAAAGCTTTTCAAAACGGAGGCAATCGGCTTCCAACCAATTCCAATGAACCAGAAAATTCGCATTAAGCTGAAAAGCTACGACCACAACCTCGTAGACAAATCGGCCGAGAAAATCGTGAAAGCTGTGAAGGCCACCGGTGCCATCGTTAGCGGCCCGATTCCTTTGCCGACCCAAAAGGAGAAGTTCACCGTGCTGCGCTCGCCCCACGTGAACAAGAAGAGCCGGGAGCAGTTCCAGCTTTGCACCTACAAGCGCCTCGTGGATATCTTCTCGACCTCGTCGAAAACCGTTGATGCCCTGATGAAGCTGGAATTGCCCAGTGGCGTTGACGTAGAAATCAAAGTCTGAGGCATCGATTTTAGTCTTAATTGAGTTAAAGCCCTACCGCAATTCGTTGCGGTGGGGCTTTTTCTTTGGAACTTGCAGCGCCACTACTCACTATTCATGCTTGCTGTCTTTTCCCTTGCGCGACTACACCGATTTGCTTTCTTCTTCTGTGCCTGCATTATCATCAGCATTTTCTTGGTCAATTGGCTGAGAGTGGCTCTGGGTATTGCAATGGGAGGGTTGGCTGTGACAGGCGTAGTCTATGCCTTGGTACATAAGCGTATCGCTAACCAGTCACTTTGGCCAGTCTTCGGGAGCATCGCAATGGTGTTCGTATTGCATTTGTTGGCCGGCGTTCAGACCCATGCCGCCAATATGGATGAGTATCGATTTGACTTGGGAATGCAGTTGCCGTTCCTGATTCTTCCGCTGTCGTTCTGGCTGTTGCCGCCGTTTCCCAGCCGCTACTTACGTTGGTTGTGGTGGATACTCATTATAATGACGGTACTAGCTGCTTGCGGCGCCACCATCAATTACTTATTGCATGCACAGGAGATTAACGAGTCTTACATGCATTCCAAGGTTATGCCGACTGAACCGGACCATATCCGGTTCAGCATTATCATAACCATGGCAATTGCGGCGGCAGTATTGTTGCTGGCTCATAAAGCAGTGTCATCTGCATGGCACATTTGGGTCAAGGCTGCCATTGTCGGATTGGCACTGTTTCTCCATTTGTTAGCTGTGCGCAGCGGAGAGATGACTTTCTACGCCTTAGGGGGGCTTGCAATATTGTGGTTGGTTTTAGCTAAGCGAATGTGGAAAAAAGCTGCTCTAGTAGCTACTACACTTATATTGTTGCCGATAGTCAGCTACCTAGCATTTCCTACGTTCCGCAACCGGGTCTACAACACTCAGGAAGACGTCAGCAAAGTTCAAGAGAGCTCTGAGGGGAAAAATTTTTCTATATCATCCCGGGTATATTCCTACCAAGCTGCACTAGAAGTATGGCGCGATAATAAACTGCTGGGAGTAGGTAAGCCAAACCTGGAAGGCGAAATGGCTAAGCGCTATGCAAGACTGCATCCGCAGCTCACGTCGGAATTCTACATTATGCCCCACAATCAATATCTCTACAATTTGGCTGCATACGGTGCCATAGGGCTATTGGTATTCTGTTTATGTCTATTCTATCCGGCTTGGTGGGCACGCAAGAAAAACGCGCCACTGTTACTGGCCCAATATGTTAGCATTGCTTTATCTTTTCTGGTCGAATACACATTAGAAACGCAGATTGGCCTAGCTTTCGTAGTCTTTTTTCTGATGTTGGCTCTTCAGGGTTCGTTGCCTTGTGAGGAGGACGACTCCGTTTGGCGCCCGGCCTAACTCGTCTAGCAAAACACGCCTTCTGCCGGAGCTAACAGCCTCACGGAGAAAATATTTCTACACTCGGTTGTGATTCCCGAGCCTTTTTTCCTATCTTTGCACTCCCTTAGCGAAAACGGCACTCGGTCGTTTTCTTTTTGTGTCATTTAATCATTAACAGAATGCCTGGCATCATCGGTAAAAAAATCGGTATGACAAGCCTCTTCACTCCGGATGGGAAAAACATTCCCTGCACGCTCATCGAAGCGGGTCCGTGCGTAGTGACGCAGGTTAAGACTATCGCGAATGACGGCTACACCGCCATTCAAATTGGGTACGGCGAGAAAAAAGAGAAGAACACCACCAAAGCTTTGGTTGGTCACTTCAAGAAAGCCGGTACCACCCCAAAGAAAAAACTGGTTGAATTCCGCCTCGACGCCGAATCGACCTATGCCGCTGGCGCTACCATCGACGCGACTCTCTTCGAAGAGGGCGAGTTTGTGGACGTAGTAGGCACTTCTAAAGGCAAGGGTTTCCAAGGCGTTGTAAAGCGTTACAACTTCCAGGGTGTTGGTGGCCAGACCCACGGCCAGCACAACCGCCTGCGTCACCCCGGTTCTATCGGTGCGTGCTCGTGGCCTTCGCGCGTATTCAAAGGAATGCGCATGGGTGGCCGCATGGGCAACGACCGCGTGAAAGTGCAGAACCTGAAGGTGATGCGCGTAGTAGGCGACAAGAACCTGATTCTGGTGAGCGGCTCGATTCCCGGCGCGAAGAACTCTTACGTGGTAATCGAGAAATAGACTAGTACGATGGAACTCGCAGTATATAACCTCAAAGGCGAAGACACCGGCCGCAAAGTGACCCTGTCTGACGCCATCTTCGGCCTCGAAGTAAACGAGCATGTGATGTACCTGGACGTGAAGCAGTACCTGGCCAACCAGCGCCAAGGCACGCACAAGTCCAAGCAGCGCAACGAGGTGCACGGCACCACGAAGAAGCTCAAGAAACAAAAAGGTACGGGCGGCGCCCGCGCCGGCAGCATGAAGTCGGGTGTGTTCGTTGGTGGTGGCCGCATGTTCGGTCCTCAGCCCCGCGACTACGGCTTCAAACTGAACAAGAAGACCAAGCGCGTAGCTCGCCTCTCGGCTCTGTCGAGCCTGGCGAAGGATGGCAAAATCTCCGTTGTGGAGAACATTGCCATGACGGCTCCCCGCACCAAGGACTTCGTTGCCATCCTGGACGGCCTCAAGCTGAACAACGGCAAAAAGACCATGCTCCTCACCGGCGAGGCTAACAAGAATGTTCTCCTCAGCGCCCGAAACCTGCAGAAAGTGAAAGTGTCTACCCCGGTAGGCATCAACACCCACGACCTGCTGAACACGGACACGCTCCTGATTTCGGAAGACGGCATGGCTTCATTGGTTGAACTCTATAGCACCGCCGAATAATGAGCACCCTGAAACGCCCCATCGTTACCGAAAAGGCCACCGGCCTGAACGAGAAAGGTCGCTACACGTTCGAAGTGGAGCGCACCGCCAACAAAGTGCAAATCAAGAAGGACATCGAATCGCTGTACGGCGTGACGGTAACCGAAATCAACACGATGCGCACCATTGGCAAAATGAAGTCGAAAGGCACCAAAGGCGGCCAGGTTTCCGGCCGTCGCGCCCACGGCAAGAAAGCCATTGTGACCGTGAAAGAAGGCGACGTTATCGACTTCTACGGCAACCTCTAGGCCGACCCAGCTTCGCCTCAAATTTTTCGCCGCAAAAGCACAACTAGCTAGTAATGGCACTTAAAAAACTCAGACCAACAACCCCAGGGCAGCGCTTCCGCGTTGCGCCGGCGTTCGACGAGATTACGACGTCGACCCCGGAGAAGTCGCTGATGACTTCCCTCAGCAAATCGGGTGGCCGGAACTCTTCCGGTAAAATGTCCAACCGCTACATCGGCGGTGGTCACAAAACCCAGTACCGCATCGTGGACTTCAAGCGCGACAAAGCCGGTGTTCCGGCCGTCGTGAAGTCCATCGAGTACGACCCCAACCGCACTGCGCGTATCGCCTTGGTAAACTATGCCGATGGTGAGAAGCGTTACATCATCGCTCCGGCCGGCATGACGGTAGGCGCGAAGATTGTGTCGGGCCCCGGCGTCGCTCCCGAAGTAGGCAACACCTTGCCGCTGCGCGAGATTCCCCTCGGTACCATCCTCCACAACATCGAGTTGCAGCCCGGCCAAGGCGCTGCAATGGCTCGCTCGGCCGGAACCTACGCCCAAATCGTAGCCCGCGAAGAGAAGTACGCCACGCTGAAATTGCCTTCGGGCGAGATGCGCATGGTGCTCGTTACCTGCATGGCCACCGTTGGTACCGTATCGAACGGCGACCACATGAACACCGTGATGGGCAAAGCCGGCCGTAACCGCTGGGCTGGTCGTCGTCCGCGCGTTCGTGGTGTGGTAATGAACCCTGTCGACCACCCCATGGGTGGTGGCGAAGGCAAATCGTCGGGTGGTCACCCGCGGAGCCGCAACGGTATTTTGGCCAAGGGCCAGAAGACCCGCAACAAGAACAAGTATTCGGAGAACCTGATTGTGAGCCGCAAAGGCAAGAAGTAATATATGGCACGTTCACTCAAAAAAGGGCCGTACATTGACTTCCGGCTGGAAAAGAAAGTCACGGCACTCGAAACGGCTGGTAAGAAATCGGTGGTGAAGACTTGGTCGCGCCGCTCGATGATTTCCCCGGATTTCGTTGGCCACACGTTCGCTGTTCACAACGGCAATAAGTTCATCCCGGTGTATGTGACCGAGAACATGGTAGGACACAAGTTGGGCGAATTTGCCCCGACGCGTAACTTCCGTGGTCACGTCGCCAAAAAAGATAAAGGCAAGCGCTAAGATGGAAGCAGTAGCAAAACTCCGCAATGTGCCGACCTCGCCTCGCAAGATGCGTTTGGTGGCCGACCTCGTGCGCGGCAAGAAAGTGACTCAGGCCCTCGGCCTGTTACGCTTCGAAGCCAACATCGGCGCCGAGAAGATTGAGAAACTGCTCCTGTCGGCCTTGGCCAACTGGCAGCAGCACAACGAAGAAGAGCGGATTGAGGACGCAAACCTCTACATCAGCGAAATCTTCGTGGACGAAGGACGCCAGCTGAAGCGCCTGCGCCCCGCCCCCCAGGGCCGTGGCCACCGCATCCGCAAGCGTAGCAACCACGTGACGTTGAAAATCGACACGAAAGTTGAGAAGCTTGGCTCCAAGCACGCCAAAGAAGTTGGCACCACCGAAAATCCTAAGGCCGACGCCAAATCCTAAGTTTATATGGGACAGAAAGTAAATCCGGTTGGCTTCCGCTTGGGAGTTATCAAAGGCTGGGACTCCAACTGGTACGGCGGCAAGGACTTCGCCGAGAAACTGGTGGAGGACGAGAAAATCCGCAAGTACATCAACGCTCGCATTCAGAAAGGTGGCATCAGCCGCATTGTGATTGAGCGCACCCTGAAGCGCATCACCATCACCATCAACACGGCTCGTCCGGGTGTGGTAATTGGTAAAGGCGGCCAGGAAGTAGACAAGATTAAGGACGAGCTGAAGCAAATCACTAGCAAAGACGTTCAAATCAACATCTTCGAAATCAAGCGTCCGGAGTTGGATGCCAAGCTGGTAGGCGAGAGCATCGCCCAGCAGTTGGCCGCTCGTATCTCCTTCCGTCGCGCCATGAAAATGTCGATTCAGGCTGCAATGCGTGTTGGTGCCGAAGGCATCAAGATTCAGTGCGGTGGCCGTCTCGGCGGTGCTGAAATTGCCCGTTCGGAGCAGTACAAAGAAGGTCGTACACCGCTGCATACGCTGCGCGCCGATATCGACTACGCTTTGTCGGAAGCTCAGACCGTGTATGGCAAAATCGGCATCAAGGTGTGGGTAATGCGCGGTGAGGTGTTCGGCAAGCCCGACCTCTCGCCGAACCAGCAGCTCACCAACCCCGGTGGTGGTGAAGGTGGCGGTGGTCGTCGTGACGACCGTGGCCCCCGCGGCGAGCGTCGTGACGGTGACCGTGGTCCTCGTCGTGACGGTGGCGCTGGTGGCCGTGGTGGCAACGACCGTGGCCCCCGTGGCGGTGCTGGCGACAACGCCGGTCCCCGTCGCAACGGCCCCGCCCAAGGCGGTGGTGCTGCCGGCGGTGCCGCTCGCGGCCCGCGTCGCTAGAACAAAGCCAAGTCATTTCGCTTCGTTTGCCGCTTTGGGTGAACGAAGCGAAATGTTCGGCTGTTCGCCCCTCTCTCTTCAGAACACTCTCTTTACAATAAATTAAAATGTTACAACCGAAAAGGACCAAGTATCGCAAGATGCAAAAGGGTCGCGTAACAGGCCTCGCCTACCGCGGCAGCTCCATTGACTTCGGTTCGTTCGCTATCAAGTCGCTGGAAGTGTCTTGGATTACGGCTCGCCAAATTGAGGCTGCTCGTATTGCCATGACCCGCGCCATGAAACGCGAAGGGCAAGTATGGATTCGCATTTTCCCCGACAAGCCAATCACCAAGAAGCCCGCTGAGGTGCGCATGGGTAAAGGCAAAGGCTCGCCCGAGTATTGGGTAGCCTGCGTGAAGCCCGGCCAAATCATGTTCGAGTCGGACGGTGTGTCGCTGGAAGTAGCTAAAGAATCGCTGCGTCTGGCGGCTCAGAAGCTCCCCGTAAAAACTTCATTCGTGGTTCGCCGCGACTATACGGACGCTGCTTAAGTCATGAAGAACAAGACCGACCTCAAAGGCCTTTCCGCTGACCAGCTGAAAGAGCAAATCAAAACCGAGCAGGCCCAGGGCCAGCAGCTGCGTTTCGCCCACGCGATTTCGCCCCTGGAAAACCCCGCCCGCCTCAAGGCCAACCGTAAAAACGTCGCCCGCTTGCTCACCGAGCAGACTCGTCGGAACAACGAGCAGGCTACTAACACCGCTCAATAACCGATGGCAACCGACGTAACAACCCAAGACCAAGCCGTAGCTGAAGACTCGCGCAACATGCGCAAGGAAATCACCGGCACGGTAACGAGCTCGAAGATGGACAAGTCCATCACCGTGGCTGTGGTGCAGAAACAGAAGCACCCCAAGTACGGCAAGTTCGTGACCAAAACCACGAAATTCCACGCCCACGACGAGAAAAACGAGTGCGGCGAAGGTGACACGGTGCGCATCATGAGCACCCGTCCGCTGAGCAAGACCAAGCGGTGGCGCCTGGTTGAAATTGTTGAACGCGCTAAATAATTCAGTCCGATGATACAGCAAGAATCCCGCCTGACGGTGGCCGACAACAGCGGCGCCAAGGAAGTCCTCTGCATCCGCGTTCTGGGTGGCACGGGCAAGAAATACGCCAGCGTTGGCGACAAGATTGTGGTGGCCATCAAATCGGCTATCCCTTCGGGCAACGCCAAGAAAGGCACCGTAAGCAAAGCCGTAGTGGTACGTGTGAAGAAGGAAGTGCGCCGCAAAGACGGTTCGTACATCCGCTTCGACGACAACGCCGCCGTGTTGCTCAACAACAACGACGAGCCCCGCGGCACGCGCATCTTCGGCCCAGTGGCCCGCGAGCTGCGTGAGCGTCAGTTCATGAAAATTGTATCCCTAGCCCCCGAAGTACTCTAAGCCATGGCTATCAGAAAAGCAGACCCCGTGCAACTGCACGTAAAGTCGGGCGATACCGTGAAGGTGATTGCAGGCGACGAAAAGGGCAAAACCGGCGTGATTAAGTCGGTGAACCGGGTAACCCAGCGCGTAACCGTTGAAGGGCTGAACCTGGTGACGAAACACAACAAGCCGAGCGCCAAATCGCCCCAGGGCGGCATCACCAAGATGGAGGCGCCCATGCACGTGAGCAACGTGCAGGCTATCAACCCCACCACCGGTGAGCGGGTGCGCAAAGGCGCCGCAGCGACCGCAGCTCCGGCTGCTGCTCCTGCTAAAGCCAAGCGCGCCTCTGCCAAAACGGCTTAAGCAGCCCCCTTCATCATGGCCCGTCTCAAAGACATTTATAAAAAAGACGTCGTACCCGCGCTCCAGGAGAAATTCCAGTTCAAGAGCATCATGCAGGTACCCCGTATCACTAAAATCTGCATCAACCGTGGCATCGGTGCCGCGGTAGCTGATAAGAAATTGGTGGATAACGGCGTGGAAGAACTGACGGTTATCACCGGCCAGAAAGCCATTGCTACTATCGCTAAGAAATCGGTGTCGAACTTTAAGCTCCGCGAAGGCATGCCTATCGGTGCGAAAGTGACGCTGCGCGGCGAGAAAATGTACGAGTTCATGGACCGTCTCCTGACGGTGGCCCTGCCCCGCGTACGTGACTTCAAAGGCATCAACGACAAAGGTTTTGATGGTCGTGGCAACTACACGCTCGGCGTGAAGGAGCAAATCATCTTCCCTGAAATCTCGATTGACAAAATCAAAGGCATCTCGGGCATGGACATCACGTTCGTGACCACCGCCGAGAACGACGAGCAGAGCTACGAGCTGCTGAAGGCGTTCGGTATGCCTTTCGCCAACGCTAAAAAAGACGCTTAATCTTCCGAACTCATGGCTAAAGAATCCATCAAAGCACGGGAGCGCAAGCGCATTGCCACCGTGGCCCGCTACGCTGAGAAGCGCAAGGCTCTGAAAGCTGCCGGCGACTACGAAGGTCTCGACAAGCTGCCCAAAAACGCTTCGCCCGTGCGCCTGCACAACCGCGATATGATTGACGGCCGCCCCCGCGGCTACATGCGCAAGTTTGGCATCAGCCGCGTGCGTTTCCGCGAAATGGCTCTCGCCGGCAAAATCCCCGGCGTGACCAAGTCGAGCTGGTAGTATCAGCACAGATATGTTTACAAAAGAAAAAGCCCTTGCATTGCTATGCTTGGGCTTTTTCTTTTGCCTACTAGTGGGATGCCGAGAGCGAAAAACGACCAATACTTGGCCATTCATTTATTACAAGCAAATTGAAGGCGCCGGGCAAATGCCTACCCGTAAATACGCTATTTGGGCAAAAGGCAGTGACGACGGACCGGGGCACCTAATAGATGAATATGATGACCTGTTCGACAAATATGGATTCAGTGGAAACGGTTACTCATTAGCTGAGCATATTGAATCTATTATTCAAGAGAAGGATGCGGGACTCCTAACGCATTTAGACTTCGACCCTAATGGAAATGAGTTTCTAGTTTGGGCTGATAGTGAAGATGCTGTTCAACGTTTTATGGATGATGTGTTGCCAGTATTCGGTAATGCTTCCACAATGGAAGCCTATTTAAAGCAAGCAAACCCAGACAATTTCTCTGAATAAGTCGGTATACAAAGAGGCTGCTCGAATCAATTGAGCAGCCTCTTTTACTTTGGTATCCGCACGCTTTCAAACTCCCACCACTCCCGTTTCCCACGCTGCTGGAGCGGCGGGTGGTGGGGCGAACCCGCACGGTGGCCAATGCGTTATACCGGCACTTTGGTATTACCTTTACCACACAAAAAATAAGGAGCCGAGCACCCGGCCCGACTCCTTACCAGCTACCCGAGTAGATGAGAAAGTAGAATAAAGCCAATGGCCTTACCTGCTCCGCTCAAAAACCCAATCAAAACCGGCTTCCACCAGTCTTGCAGTAGTTTTTTCACGCTGTCCCGTTTCATTTGGAGATGAAGTTGAGGGTTGCATCAAAACCCCGCTTCTGAACCCTCGACTGTTAGCGCAGCCGGGGGTTCGCCTTTTTATGGCAAACCGCTGTGGCCGGGGACTGCCTGCGCTTGCCACGAAGATAGGCGGTTGGCCTCTGCCAGCCACTCCGGTTTCTATAGCTGCTGGGGCGGTGGGAGAGAGGAGTGGGGCTTTGCGCGGCGGGCATTCTAACCCGAATCGATGCTTAACGCTTTTGTGGACGCCCATCACCAAAGTTTCAGAGCACTGGCGAAAACCGCAGGCCTCTGTAACCCGGGTTACGGAGGCCTGTGAAAAACAACAGGTGCCCGTAACCCGGGTTACGGACACCTGCAGAAACTGAAAGTGCTCTGAAACCCGGGTTACGGGCACCTGCGGAAACATACAAGCCTCTGTGACCCCGCTCGCTATGGGACGGTTAGGGCTGGGTGGGGCTGGCATCGTCGGCTTCGGACTGGCGGCGCGAGGGCGGCAGCACTGAGAAGTCGAAGTACTCGGCCGCGCGCTCGGGCGTTTTGTAGTAGTGCGCCAGCAGGGCTGCGTATACGCCGAAGAGTTCGGTGAGGAGGTCGGTTTCGTCGGCGTCGAGGTCGGTGCTGGCGCTCTTGACTTGCTTCTTGCGCTTGTCCTGCTCCTGGCGGGCGAGGGTGTATTGGGTGTTCAGGGTTTGGGCGTCTTTGAGCAGGGCCGCGCCCTGGGGCACGTCGTCCTTGTGCAGCGTCAGAGTTCTGACGAAGGTGGCGAAGGCCGTGCCCATGGTTTGGCGCGAGGCCTGTGAAAACTGGGAGCGGCCTTGGGGGAAGAATTGCTTGAACAGCTCCGGCGCGGTTTCTTCGAGGGCGGCGAAGTTCACCTTGTAGGCGCGTTTCATGAATTGCTTCACGAGGCCGAAGGCGGTATCGGCCAACAGGGTTTGGGCGCCGCGGCCGGCGCTGGCCCCGGCCTGCCCCATGAGGCCAGTGTCGAAGCTGTCATAGAGCGGTTGGAGCAGGTCGATTTTGGCCTGCCACTGTGCGCCGTCGTTCTGGAGGGCTTGCAGGGTGTAGCCGGTGATGGACTTCAAATCCTGGCGAGAGATGACGAGGTGCAGCAACCAGTTGCGGAACTTGCGGCTGAAGAGCTTGGTGGACGTTTTTGCCATGAGGAATAGGGATAGATAA
>NZ_JAGETZ010000017.1 GCF_017571495.1 Hymenobacter negativus
GGTGCAGCAACCAGTTGCGGAACTTGCGGCTGAAGAGCTTGGTGGACGTTTTTGCCATGAGGAATAGGGATAGATAATCAAATCCTGGCGAGAGATGACGAGGTGCAGCAACCAGTTGCGGAACTTGCGGCTGAAGAGCTTGGTGGACGTTTTTGCCATGAGGAATAGGGATAGATAAACCGTGGGCGACGTTGCCCAGAGGCGGGTCAATAGTAAGCAGAAAAGCGGAACAATAAGAGTGGATGTCCGGCCGCCATACTAGCCGCGGTTACAAGGCGTTTAGCCCGGCAGCTTTCCGGTCAAAAGCGGAAAGCTTAGTACTGTCTCTTTCACCCTTATTTCCTGTTCTATGGCCTTTTTTCGCCGCAAACCCATCACCGCCAACACCCCACCCAAGCCGCCGAAAACCAAAACCCGCGAGTGGGCCGACTCGCT
This sequence comes from Hymenobacter negativus, assembly GCF_017571495.1. Classification (GTDB taxonomy): domain Bacteria; phylum Bacteroidota; class Bacteroidia; order Cytophagales; family Hymenobacteraceae; genus Hymenobacter; species Hymenobacter negativus. The sequence continues at coordinate 436 of NZ_JAGETZ010000017.1, forward strand.
CATTTTCGCCGTTGTGGCCGCCACGCTGTTGCGCTGGTCGGCGGTAGAGGCCTACACCATTCCCTCCGAAAGCATGGAGGGCACGCTGCTGGTAGGCGACTACCTCATGGTGAGCAAGCTGCACTACGGCCCCATCACGCCCCAAACCCCGCTGCAAGTGCCCCTCACGCATCAAACCCTGTGGTAGCACGGCCCGCAGAGCTACTCCGACCTCATCAAGCTGCCCACCTACCGCTTCCCAGGCTTCAGTTCGGTGCAGCGCAACGACGTAGTGGTGTTCCACGTGCCCCATGAGCAGCAGCGCCCCGCCGATGTGCGCACCAACCTCATCAAGCGCTGCATCGCCGTAGCCGGCGATACGCTGAGCATTCGCAGCGGCCAAGTGTTCCTCAACGGCCAACCCGGCGCAGTAGCCGGCCGTCCCCAAACCACTTACTTCTTGGAAGTGCCCGCGCCCAACGATGAAATCGTGGCGGCACTGCACGCGCAGGGCGTGGTCGACTACCGCGAGCCCGACGGCGTGCCCCGCGCCATCGTCAACCCCGAAACGGGCAAGCCCGGCTTCGTCATCAGCTGCCCGGCCGAGGTGGCCGCATACTTCCGCCGGCAGCCCTACACTAAGTCGCTGGAGGTGGTGCAGTATCCCGTGCAGCTATTCCCCGACGTGGCCGACTTCGACGTATCGCAGGCCGCCAGTGCCACCCCCTGCCGCTGGCAGCTCGACGACTACGGCCCGCTGCCCGTGCCCAAACACGGCCAGACCATCACCCTCACGCCCGCCAACGCCGCGATGTACTACAAAATCGTGTCGCAATACGAGCACAACGCCGGCATCACTTGGCAGGATGGCATGATACAGCAAAACGGCCAACCCCTGACCAGCTACACCATCAAGCAGAACTACTACTTCATGATGGGCGACAACCGCCACAACTCCGAAGACTCGCGCTTCTGGGGTTTCGTGCCCGAAGACCATATCGTGGGCAAAGCCGTCCTCATCTGGCTCTCAATGGACCCAAATGGTGACTTCTGGCACAAAATCCGCTGGAGCCGGCTGTTTCGGCCCATCGAGTAACCGCACCTCGCATCGCAGACCATCAGAAAATTGGAGTAAGTGAAACAAATGGGGTTGTTCCGGTATTCGGAGCAACCTCATTTGCCGTTATAGCCTACGCCAGCCCCCGCGCTGGCTCACGTTATCCACTCCTCACCACCTATCATGAAATCACCAATCACCACCGGCTGGATTGGCCTAGGCAACATGGGCACGCCCATGGCCCGCCGCCTGCTCGCCGCCGGCCTCCCCGTCACCGCCTACAACCGCAGCCCCGCCAAAGCCGAAGCTCTGCGCGCCGAGGGGGCCACTGTCGCGCCCACCCCCGCCGCCGTGCTCGATGCCGCGCAAGCCGTCTTCCTCATGGTGTCGGATGACCAAGCCATCCGGGAGCTATTCACCGGGGAGCAGGGCTTGCTGCAATCCTCTGCTACCGGCAAGCTCATCATCAACATGAGCACCGTCTCGCCCGGTGTCAGCCAGGAGATGGCCGAGCTAAGCCGCGGCAAAGGCCACGCTTACCTAGATGCTCCCGTCTCTGGTAGCGTGAAGCAGGCCGAAAGCGGCCAGCTCGCCATTATGGTCGGTGGCGAAGAAGGCGCTTTCCAGCAAGCCGAACCCTTGTTCGCGCACCTCGGCAAGCTGGCTCTGCGCGTGGGCACCACCAGCGCAGGCAACAATGCCAAGCTCGCCATGAATACGCTGCTCGGCTTCCAGGCCCAGGGCTTGGCCGAAGCCGTGCTCTTCGCCCAGAAGCACGGGCTGCAAACGGTCGACTTGCTCGAACTCATCAAAAGCAGCGCCCTCGCCAGCGTCTTCATCAACCTCAAGGGCGACGCTATTCTCAACGAGAACTACCAGGCCGCTTTCGCCCTCAAGCTCCTCGCCAAAGACTTGCGCCTGGCTAAAGCCGAAGGCTCGAATACCCCGCTAGCCAACGTAGTGCACCAGACCTTCCAGGAGGCGGAAGCTGCGCATGGCGACGAGGACGTAATTGCCATCCTCAAGCATCTGAACGAGTAGGGGTGGGGCTTGCCCCCGCCCGGACGTTAAACGACTCGCGTCTGAATCGTTCAACGACGGGCGGGGGCAAGCCCCGCCCCTACATTGTGCAGCCCCTGCATTTACAAGAAGTTTTGTTGGTGTGCTTGCATAAGTGTCAGGTTTCCCGCTACCTTTGCACTCCCAAAACCTGAGGCTTGCCTCGAAACCATTTGGCAGGTTGCCAAAAGAAACCATTGGCCGTACCGTCGCCGGGCGTGCCAAGTAGTCTTAACCGAAATTTCGTTGGTCCCGTTGGGCACCCGGCGAAATTTTCTTATCTTTGCGCTCCGAAAAAAGCGGACGTATTTAATAAATAATGAACACTGACCCAATTGCCGACTACCTGACCCGGGTACGCAACGCCATCAAGGCGAACCACCGGGTGGTAGAAATCCCGGCCAGCAACATCAAAAAGGAAATCACGAAAGTGCTGTACCACAAAGGTTACATCCAGTCGTACCGTTTTGATGATTCGTCGGTTCAGGGCACCATCAAAATCGCCCTGAAGTACAACCCCACCACGAAGGCCCCCGCCATCACCAAGCTGCAGCGCGTTTCGACGCCCGGTTTGCGTCAGTACGTGGCCGCCGACAACCTGCCCCGCGTCCTCAGCGGCTTGGGTGTGGCCATCATCTCGACCTCGAAAGGTGTGATGACCGAAAAGGAGTGCAAAACCGAGAACGTGGGCGGCGAGGTGCTGTGCTACGTGTACTAGTCCGGAACCGCTTTAGCAAATTCAATTATGTCACGTATTGGTAAACTGCCGATTTCCGTCCCCGCTGGGGTCGCTATTTCGGTCGACAACAACAACGCGGTGACGGTGAAAGGCCCCAAAGGCTCGCTCACTACGCAAGTAGACCGCGACATCACCGTAGCTGTGGAAGACGGTACCCTCACCGTAACCCGTCCCACCGAGCAGAAGCGCCACAAGGCCATGCACGGCCTCTACCGCTCGCTCATCAACAACATGGTGACCGGCGTTAGCGCTGGTTTCGAGAAGAAACTCGAGCTGGTTGGCGTAGGTTACAAAGCCTCGCTCGTGGGCAGCACGCTGGAACTGGCCCTTGGCTACTCGCACAACGTGTACATCGCCCTCCCCGGCGAAGTATCCGCTACCGCCGTAACCGAAAAGGGTAAGAACCCGATTGTTACGCTGAACAGCATCGACAATCAGCTGCTGGGCCAGGTGGCCGCCAAAATTCGTTCGCTGCGCAAAGTGGAGCCCTACAAAGGCAAAGGTGTGCGCTTCGTGGGCGAGATTATCCGTCGCAAAGCTGGTAAAACGGCCTCTAAATAAATTCGCATCATGGCATTTGATAAAGCAACTCGCCGCAAGCGGATTCAGCGCATCATCCGCACGAAAGTGTCCGGTACCACGGAGCGTCCGCGCCTGTCGGTGTTCCGCAGCAACACGGGCATTTATGCTCAGATTATCGACGACACGACCGGCCGCACCCTGGCTGCCGCTACGTCGAAAAAAGTAACCGCCGAAGGTGGTAACGGTGTGGCCCTGGCCGCTGCCGTAGGCCGGCAGCTCGCCGCCGTAGCCCAGGAGAAAGGCATCACGAAAGTGGTGTTCGACCGCTCGGGTTACCTCTACCACGGTCGCGTAAAATCATTGGCTGAAGGTGCTCGCGAAGGCGGCCTCAATTTCTAAACTATCATGGCGCAAGAACGCGACAACAATCGTCCTGGCGGAGACCGTCAGCGCAGCAACGACCGCGACCGGAACAAGGATAACTCCCGCATGGGTGCTGACTCCGACTTCAAAGAAAAAGTAGTAGCCATCAACCGCGTAGCGAAGGTGGTGAAAGGCGGTCGCCGCTTTAGCTTCTCTGCCATCGTGGTAGTAGGCGACGGCAACGGCAACGTAGGCTACGGCCTCGGCAAAGCCAACGAAGTAACCGACGCCATTGCCAAAGGCATTGACGACGCCAAGAAGAACGTGGTGAAAGTGCCGATGTACAAGCACACCGTTCCTCACCTCATGGAAGGCCGCTACGGCGGTGGTTTCGTGCTCATCCAGCCGGCTGCTGCCGGTACGGGTGTAATCGCCGGCGGTGCTATGCGCGCTGTGTTCGAGAGCGCCGGTATCAAGGATGTGCTGGCGAAGTCGAAAGGCTCGTCGAACCCTCACAACGTGGTAAAAGCTACGTTTGCAGCCCTCGCCAAAATGCGCGACCCGTTGCAAATCGCTCAAGCCCGTGGTATTTCTTTGGCCCGCGTTTTTAACGGTTAATTGACATGGCACAAATTCAAGTAAAGCTCGTGCGCAGCGCCATTGACCGCCCCGAGCGTCAGAAGCGCACCGTTCAGTCCCTCGGCCTGAACAAACTCAACAGCACCGCTACCCACGAATCGAACCCGTCCATCTTGGGCATGGTGAAGAGCGTGCAGCACCTGCTCCAAGTAACCGAACTGTAAGACTATTATCGTCATGCTTAATCTCAGCAATCTATCGCCCGCCTACGGCTCGACTAAAAACGAGAAGCGGATTGGCCGGGGCGAAGGCTCCACGCGCGGTGGCACGTCGACCCGTGGTCACAAAGGCGCCAAGTCGCGTTCGGGCTACAAGCGCAAGTCCGGCTTTGAAGGTGGCCAGATGCCCCTCCAGCGCCGTGTGCCTAAGTTCGGCTTCACGAACATCAACCGCGTCGAGTACAAAGCCATCAACCTCGATGTGCTCGCTGGCCTTCTCGAGAAGAACAGCGCTACCACCTTGGATGCCGCTTACTTCGTGGCCGCCGGTCTGGTTTCGAAAAACGCCAAAATCAAAGTTCTCGGCCGCGGCGAAATCGCCACTGCTGTTGAAGTTCATGCTCACGCCTTCTCGAAATCGGCTGTTGAAGCCATCGAGAAAGCTGGCGGCAAAGCGGTAACGCTCTAATAGCTACCTTCGGCAATGAATAAGTTTATCGAGTCGATAAAAAACATTTTTGCGATTGAGGATTTGCGTACGCGAATCCTCAATACGCTTTTCTTCATTGCCATCTATCGCCTAGGCGTTTACGTGGTGTTGCCGGGCGTTGACCCCACGCAACTCAAGACCGGCGCCCAAGGCTTGTTTGGCATTCTGGATACGCTGCTCGGCGGCGCATTCAGCCACGCGTCCATCTTCGCGCTGGGCATCATGCCGTACATCTCGGCGTCGATTGTGTTGCAGTTGCTCACCATCGCCGTGCCCTACTTCCAGAAACTCCAGAAGGAAGGCGAGTCGGGACGTAAGAAAATCAACCAGTACACCCGGGTTCTCACGATTCCGATTGTATTGGCCCAATCGGTCGGCTTCATCGCCACGATTAACGCGGAGGCTATCATCAACCCCGGCACGTTCTTCACCGTTTCGACCATGATTATCATCACGGCCGGTACGTTGTTCTGCATGTGGCTGGGCGAGAAAATCACGGATAAAGGCATCGGCAACGGTATCTCCATGATTATCATGATTGGTATCGTGTCGCGTCTCCCCGGTGCCATCATCGGTGAGGCTGCTGCCAAAGGCGTCAACAAATCCCTCATCTTCCTGCTGGAAATGGTGGTGCTGTTCCTCGTGGTGATGGCCGTTATCGTGCTCACGCAAGCGGTTCGCCGCATCGCGGTGCAGTACGCTAAGCAAGTAGGTGGCACTACGCAACTGGACGCCCAGCGTCAGTTCATTCCTCTCAAGGTGAATGCTGCCGGTGTAATGCCCATCATCTTCGCCCAGTCGCTGATGTTCGTCCCCGCCATTGTGGCGTCGGTATGGCAGAACCAGAGCGATACCGCCAGCTACATCGGCGTGAAGTTTTCGGACTACACCTCGTGGCAGTACAATCTGACCTTCGGCCTGCTGATTATCATCTTCACTTACTTCTACACGGCCATCAGCGTTAACCCTAACCAGATTGCCGATGACCTGAAGCGGAGCGGTGGTTTCGTACCCGGTGTAAAGCCTGGCCGCGATACCTCGGAATACATCGATGAAATCCTGACGCGCATCACCCTGCCGGGTGCCGTGGCGCTGGCCCTCATCGCCATCTTCCCCGCGTTGGCTTTGTTGCTGGGCGTAACCCGTCCGTTCTCGGCTTTCTATGGCGGCACGTCGCTCATCATTATGGTGGGTGTGGTGCTCGACACGGTGAACCAGGTGCAGAGCTACTTGTTGATGCAGCACTACGACGGCATGATGAAATCGGGTAAGCTGCGCGGTCGCACGGCCCAACCCATTTCCATCGCCTCGTAATTACGCAATGGCAAAAGGTCCGATACAATACAAAACCGAAGAAGAGATTGACCTCATGCGGGCGAGCGGCCAACTGCTAGCCCGGGCTCACGGCGAAGTCGCGAGTCTTATCAAGGAAGGAGTGACAACGCGGCAGCTTGATAAGCGCGCGGAGGAATTCATCCGAGACAACGGTGGAATACCTTCTTTCAAAGGTTTATACGATTTCCCCTACAGCCTGTGCCTCTCGCCGAATGCGGTGGTGGTGCACGGGTTCGCCACCGACGAGCCGCTGAAAAGCGGCGACATCATCTCGGTGGATTGCGGGGTGTTGCTGAATGGCTACCATTCAGATAGTGCCTACACCTACCCAATTGGGGAGGTGGCGCCGGAAGTGCTCACGCTGCTCAAGGAAACGAAAGCGGCGCTGTACAAAGGCATCGAACAAGCCGTGAGCGGCAACCGCGTGGGCGACATCAGCTACGCTATCCAGAACCACGTTGGCCCCTTGGGCTACGGGGTGGTGCGGGAGTTAGTTGGCCACGGAGTTGGCGCGAAGCTGCACGAAAGCCCCGATGTGCCGAACTACGGCAAGCGGGGTTCCGGGCCGCTCTTGCAAACGGGATTGGTCATCGCCATTGAGCCGATGATAAACCTGGGCAAGAAGGACGTGGTGCAAGAGGCGGATGGCTGGACCATCCGCACCAAGGACCGCAAGCCCTCGGCGCACTTCGAGCACACCGTAGTAGTTAGAAAAGAAAAGGCGGAGATTCTCACCTCCTTTGAATACATCGAAAAAGCATTGCAGCAGTAGCCCTTATGGCAAAACAAGCCTCGATTGAGCAGGACGGAACCATCCTGGAAGCCCTCTCCAACGCCATGTTCCGCGTGGAGCTGGAGAATGGTCACCAGCTGATTGCCCACATTTCGGGCAAGATGCGGATGCACTACATCAAGATTCTGCCCGGCGACAAGGTGAAGCTGGAAATGTCGCCCTACGACTTGTCGAAGGGCCGGATTAAGTATCGTTATAAATAAACCCGTTTCCCTTCACAGGTCATGAAAGTAAAAACCTCGGTGAAAAAGCGTAGCGTGGACTGCAAACTGGTCCGCCGTAATGGCAAGCTCTACGTCATCAACAAGAAGAACCCGCGCTTTAAGCAGCGTCAGGGTTAATTCAAATTTTTAGAACCCCGGAACCTTGGGTACTGAGTCGTTGGTTACTAGCCTTCGGCCCGCCTTCCAAGTAGTTGCCGGGTTTCTGTCCGCAAACACATAACCACACACAATGGCTCGTATCGCAGGGGTTGATATCCCGGACAACAAGCGCGGCGAAATCTCGCTGACTTACATTTTCGGCATTGGCCGGAGCAACGCCAGCAAGATTCTGGTAAAAGCTGGCGTCGACGTCAATAAGAAGGTGAAGGACTGGACCGACGAGGAGTCGGGTGCTGTCCGTGCCATTATTGCCGCCGAACACAAGACCGAAGGCGTGCTGCGCTCGGAAGTAACGACGAACATCAAGCGTTTGATGGACATCGGCTGCTACCGTGGTCTGCGTCACCGCAAAGGTCTGCCGGTTCGTGGTCAGCGCACCAAGAACAACTCGCGTACCCGCAAGGGCAAGCGCAAAACGGTGGCCGGCAAGAAGAAGGCAACGAAATAAACTTAACCGGGAATCGGCGCTGGCTCTGGCGAGTATCCTACTCGCGCAGCCAGCGCCAACACCTCCCGCATTTTTTGCGATAACCAAATGGCACAAAAAAGAAAAGACAAAGCCAAGAAGCGCGTTGTCGTGGTGGAGCAGGTGGGCCAGGTACACATCCGTGCCTCGTTCAACAACATCATCATCTCCATCACCAACAACAACGGTCAAGTTATTTCGTGGGCTTCGGCCGGCAAAATGGGCTTCCGTGGTTCGAAGAAAAACACGCCTTACGCCGCTCAAATGGCGATGAGCGACTGCGGCAAAGTGGCCCACGACCTGGGCATGCGCAAAGCCGAAGTATTCGTGAAAGGTCCAGGCTCGGGCCGTGAGTCGGCCATCCGCGCCCTCGGCAACGTGGGCATTGAGGTGACCACCATCCGCGACGTAACGCCGCTGCCGCACAACGGCTGCCGCCCCCCCAAGCGTCGTCGCGTTTAGTTTTCCACTTCAGAAATTAGATTACAATGGCACGTTATACCGGCCCTACCTCAAAAATTGCCCGTCGCTTCAACGAGCCGATTTTCGGCCCGAGCAAAGCGCTCAACAAGAAAGCCTATCCTCCGGGCCAGCACGGCCGCGGCCGTCGCAAGAAGCAGTCGGAGTACGCTGTCCAGCTGATGGAGAAGCAGAAGGTGAAGTACATGTACGGCATGTTGGAGAAGCAATTCGAAAACCTGTTCCACAAAGCAGCAGCACTGCCCGGCATCACCGGCGACAACCTGCTCGCATTGCTGGAAGCCCGTCTGGACAACGCCGTGTACCGTTTGGGCATTGCCTCGACGCGTCGCGCTGCTCGCCAGCTCGTAGGTCACAAGCACATCACCGTGAACGGTGAAGTGGTGAACATCCCTTCGTACCACCTCCGTCCCGGCGACATTGTGGCCGTGCGTGAGAAGTCGAAGTCGCTGGAAGCCATCACCACGAGCCTGTCGGTTCGCAACTCGCGCCAGTTCTCGTGGCTGGAGTGGGACGGCAAGGAGTTGGCTGGCAAGTTCCTCAACGCCCCCGCCCGTGAGCTGATTCCGGAGAAAATCACCGAACAGCTCATCGTCGAACTGTATTCGAAGTAAATAACGCTACTGGTAGCGGCCCGGCAGTTTGTCGGGCCGCACTTGTGCTTATACTTCACCAATTTTTTTCTAATTTTTTACGCCCCACATATGTCAATCTTAGCTTTTCAGATGCCGGAGAAAGTGGTGATGGAGAAATCCGACGACTTCACCGGGACGTTTGAATTTAAGCCGCTCGAGAAGGGCTACGGCGTCACCATCGGCAATGCGCTGCGTCGCATTCTGTTGTCGTCGCTGGAGGGTTTCGCCATCACGTCGGTGCGCACCAACAGCGTGCTGCACGAGTTTTCGACCATCGAAGGGGTGATTGAGGACATGTCCGAAATCATCCTGAACCTGAAGATGGTCCGCTTCAAGAAAGTGAGCGACGCCATCTCGGATAAAATTACGGTGCGCGTGAAAGGCCAGGATACCTTCTCGGGCGCTGATATTGCCAAGTTCGCCAGCGGTTTCGAAGTACTGAACCCCGACCACGTGATTGCCCACCTCGACCCCAGCGTGGAGCTGGAGTTGGAGCTGACGATTGCCCGTGGCCGTGGCTACGTGCCCGCCGACGAGAACAAGCCGGCTGACCAGGTTTTCGGTCAGATTGCCATCGACGCTATCTACACGCCCATCAAGAACGTGAAGTACAGCATCGAGAACACCCGCGTGGAGCAGAAGACCGACTACGAGAAGCTCGTTATCGAGATTCAGACCGACGGTTCGATTCACCCGGAGGACGCGCTGAAAGGTGCGGCCAACATCCTCATTCAGCACTTCATGCTGTTCTCGGACAACACGATGACCCTCGAGGGCCCGCGTGTGACCGAAGACGAGCCGATTGATGAGGAAACCATGCAGATGCGCAAGATGCTCAAGACTCCACTGGAGGACATGGAGCTCAGCGTACGCGCTAAGAACTGCCTCAAGGCTGCTGACATCAAAACGATGGGCGAATTGGTGCAGCTCGAAATTGCCGACATGATGAAGTTCCGCAACTTCGGCAAGAAAAGCCTGACCGAACTGGAAAACCTCGTGGAAGAACGTGGTTTGGAGTTCGGTATGGACCTGGGCAAGTATCGCCTGGACGAGGACTAGTAGTTAGAATACCGGATGTGCTGATTGGCTGGACTTGTCTGGCGGGTTAGCACATCTTCTTTTTTATCCATTTACTATTTCACCAGTGTGCCCCAGGGGCAGCGGTTCTAATGAGGCCTTGAGGCCCGCCGTGGTCGCCGCCCGCAAGCACACATTTTTTCAAACGACCGATGCGTCACGGAAGAAAAATCAACCACCTGGGCCGGACTACCGCCCACCGCCACGCCATGTTGTCGAACATGGCTTCGTCGCTCATCCTGCACAAGCGTCTGACGACGACTGTGGCCAAAGCCAAAGCCCTGCGCAAGTACGTGGAGCCGATGCTGACCAAGTCGAAGGAAGACACGACGCACTCGCGTCGTATGGTATTCGCCGCTCTGCAGGACAAAGAGTCGATTAAGGAGTTGTTTGGCAACATTTCGGGCAAAATTGCTAACCGTCCCGGTGGCTATACCCGCATCCTGAAGCTGAGCGATACCCGTCTGGGCGACAACGCCGAGATGTGCATCATCGAGTTGGTGGACTTCAACGAGACCCTGATTGAGTCGAAGCAGGCTGCTGCTGACAAAGCTGCGGCTGGCACTACCCGTCGTTCGCGTCGTGGTGGTAAAAAGGCTGCTGGTGACGCTCCTACTTCGGCTACCGAAGTAACCGGCGAAGCTGTAGCTCCCGCCGCTGTAGTTGAGCAGTCGGCTCCGGCTGACACGGCTACCGAAACTGTAAAAGACGGCGAGAGCCGCGAAGAAGCTAAGGCTGACGAAGCTGGTGCTTAATTCGTAACAGTTGCTGCAAAGTTGAAAGGGACGCTCCGTGAGGGGCGTCCCTTTTTTTGTTCGAAAATTTTAGGGGAACAAGAGCAAATCAGATTGCCTATTTGAGCCGATTCAATCGTTAGCGCAAACTGTGGTAAGGCGCTACGAAATGTTCTTTTAATATCGTTAGCGTGCTTATGCCGGCTGATTCGCGTACGTTTGCAGCATATTTAACTGTTTACAAAACGACTTGCTATGAGCTTCATCTCGCAAATTCACGCTCGCCAGATTTTTGATTCCCGCGGTAATCCGACGGTAGAAGTTGACGTCACGCTTGACTCCGGTGTAGTAGGCCGCGCCGCTGTGCCTTCAGGCGCTAGCACTGGTAAACACGAAGCGGTAGAGCTGCGGGACGACGATAAATCCATGTACATGGGCAAAGGCGTGCTGAAAGCTGTAGAGAATGTAAATTCTCGCATTGCGGAAGAACTGGTAGGCTTCTCAGTGTACGAGCAGGCACTACTCGACAAGATTATGCTGGAAATGGACGGCACGCCCAACAAGGCTAATTTGGGTGCCAATGCCATTCTGGGTGTGAGCCTAGCCGCCGCCCGCGCTGCCGCGCAGGATGCTGGTATGCCGCTCTACCGCTACGTAGGTGGGGTGGGGGCGGCCACGCTCCCGGTGCCAATGATGAACATCCTGAACGGCGGCTCGCACGCCGACAACTCCATCGATTTCCAGGAGTTCATGATTATGCCCACAGGCGCTTCTTCTTTCTCGGAGGCACTGCGTTGGGGCACGGAGATTTTCCACCACTTGAAGAACGTATTGAAAAAGCAAGGCTTCAGCACGAACGTAGGGGATGAAGGTGGCTTTGCTCCCAACATTAAGTCGAACGAGGACGCCATTAAGATTGTGTTGCAGGCCATTGAAACGGCCGGCTACCGCCCTGGCGAGGACGTGTTTATTGCCATGGACGCAGCTGTGTCGGAGTTTTATGAGGATGGGGTATACCATTTCAAGAAGAGCACCGGCGACAAGCTGACTTCGAGCCAAATGGTGGACTACTGGGCCGATTGGGTTAAGAAATACCCCATCATCAGCTTGGAGGATGGCATGGACGAGGACGACTGGAGCGGCTGGAAATCCTTGACGGAGCGCGTGGGCAAACAAACCCAATTGGTGGGCGACGACTTGTTCGTGACCAACGTGGACCGCCTGCAGCGCGGCATTGATGAGGGTATTGCCAATGCCATCCTCATCAAGGTAAACCAAATCGGCACGCTGACTGAAACCATCAATGCGGTGAACCTGGGCCGCCGCAATGGCTATAAGTCGGTGATGAGCCACCGCTCGGGCGAAACTGAGGACAGCACGATTGCTGATTTGGCCGTGGCTTTGAATACTGGTCAGATTAAGACGGGCTCGGCTTCCCGCTCGGACCGGATGGCTAAGTACAACCAGTTGCTCCGCATAGAGGAAGAGTTGGGCGAGGTGGCCTACTTCCCTGGCAAGAAGATGTAATAAGTCACGTAGTTAGGTTGCCAAACGGCCGATTCCGCATTATGTGGAATTGGCCGTTTGTATTACCTTTATCCCGCAATGAATCTACCGTCCTTCATTAACCCGGTATTCCGGGTTGCCCGCAGTTTTTATTTCCTTACTGGTATGGGCTTTCTGGTCTGGATGCTGGTATTCGATGCAAACGATTTGGGCAAGCAGTTCGACATTTATCGCAAATGGCAGGACCTGCGCAATGAGAAGCAGTACTACCTCGACAATATTGAGGTGGTGAAGAAGGACCGCGCTGAGCTGATGAGTTCACCGGCGCTGCTGGAGAAATTTGCCCGGGAAAAATACCTGATGAAACGCCCCGGAGAGGACGTTTTCGTGCTGGTGCCTGCCACCGCTGAGTAGCGTTTATAGGGAGTTGCTGCAACCACTGTTCGACAGCGGCCGGATTCTTGCTGCCTTAATATTCATTCATTTCATCATTTTTTCATTTCTCTTCTTATTTGTATGAAGCACTACTACCCTGCCGCTTCGCGGCTGCTTACCGGGCTTTGGAGACTACTGTTGCTGGCCGGAATTGCCAGCCCGGTGGCGGTACATGCCCAGTCTTATTCGCTGCCCCTTTCGGGTAGTAACACCATTACCACCTGCGCGGGCACGCTGTATGATGATGGGGGCGCGAATGGCTCCTATTCGACCTATGCCAGTGGCGCTACCACCATTTTGCCTGCTACAGCAGGCAACAAGGTGCGACTGCAGTTTACCACGTTTGCTGTAGAGACGTACTACGACCGGGTTTCTATTTACGATGGCACCAGCACCAGTGCGCCGCTGATTGGCACGTACGATTCCAGTACTCCGCCGACCACGGTGTATGGCACCACGGCCTCAGGGGCGCTGACGGTACAATTGACTTCCGACGGCGTGGGGCAATTCAATGGCTTTGCGGCCACCATTGGCTGCGTAACCACGGTGCCACCTCAGGCGCAGGCCGACTTAACGGTGCAAAGCGCTTACCTGTCGCCGTTGAGCGTGGTGGCGGGCGGTAGCACGTCGGCCAGTTGCTACATCTACAACTTATCGGGTGCTACTGCGAGCAGCAGCTCGGTCGGGTTCTATTTGTCGACCGATGCGGTATTGGATGCAACGGACCAGCTCCTAGGTAGTGCCATTGGCTACGCGCTGCCCGTGAGCCAGTCTTCGTCACGCTATGCCAACCTAACGGTGCCAGTAGGTACGGCGGCGGGCAACTACTACGTGCTGTTTGTGGCCGACTACCAGAACCAGGTTTCGGAAAGCAATGAGAACAATAACGTGGCAACGGTAAACCTAACCGTGACGCCACCGAGCATCGACCTGACCATTCAGCAGGCTACAGTAACTCCGCAGAATATCGCCCCTGGTACGCCGTTGAGCATGAGCTGCTACATTGACAACCAAGGTAACGCTATGGCCAACAGCAGCAGCGTAGGCTTCTACTTCTCGACCGATGCCACCCTGGACGCTGCCGACCAGCTCCTGACCTCGCAGTATGGCGCGGCGCTGTATCCGAACTATACGCAGTCGCGCTACGGCACGGCAGCGGTGCCCACAGGCACGGCACCAGGCACTTACTACATCCTGTTCGTAGCTGACTACCAGAACCAGGTGGGCGAAACGAATGAGACGAACAATGTATCGGCGGTCAGCTTTACGGTGTCACCTCCCGGGGTTGACCTCGTGATTCAGCAGGAGTACCTGTACCCGAGCTCGACAGTAGCTGGCAACTCGGTTCAGGCCACCTGCACCATCTTCAACCAAGGCAACATGCTGGCCAACAGCAGCACGGTAGGCTTTTATCTCTCCACAAACCAAACGTTTGATGCTGCCGACGTGCTGCTGAATACGTCGACTGGTTCCTCGTTGTCGGCTAACCTGGGCAGCTACCGGTCGGTGTATCCCGTGATACCCGTGGGCACAGCGGCTGGTAACTACTACGTCCTGTTTGTGGCTGACCCGGCCAATGCCGTGACCGAAACCAGCGAAACCAACAACGTGCGCAGCGTAGCACTCACAGTACTGGCAGCTACTATCGACCTGACTATCCAAACTCCTTACCTGACACCAACCGTCACGGCACCGGGTGGAACTACGGCGGCCTCGTGCTATCTCTACAACCAGGGCAACGCGCTGGCCAATACTGCTACGGTAGGCTACTATCTCTCGACCAACCAGACGCTGGATGCCAGCGACGTGCTGCTGGGCAACACTACCGGCTCGCTGTACGGCGGCGGCTACGCCTCGCGCTACACTACCCTAACCATCCCGACCGGTACGGCTGTGGGCAACTACTACATCTTGTTTGTGGCCGACCATCTGAACCAAGTAACGGAAACGGTTGAGACCAACAACATTGCAACGGCTTCGCTGCAAGTCGTAGCACCCGGCATCGACCTGATGCCTTCGCAGGCCTACGTCACGCCTTATTCGAGCGCGCCGGGCAACACCGTTGCGGCGAGCAGCTATATGCAAAATCTGGGTAACTCGACGGCTCCAAGCAGCACGCTCGGGTACTACCTCTCGACCAACCAGACGCTGGATGCCAGCGACGTGCTACTGCTGACCAGTCCTGGTGGCACCCTGGCGGCTAACCAGTACATATCGCGCTACGACAACGTGCCGATTCCTGTTGGCACCGCCCCCGGTAGCTACTACATGCTGTTCGTGGCCGACCCGGCCAATGCCGTGACTGAAACCAACGAGAACAATAACGTAGTGAGTACTGCGCTGGTGCTGGTAGCGCCCGGAGTTGACCTGACCATCACCCAGCCTTATCTGACTCCTACTTCGGTGGCCCCAGGCAGCACACTGTCAACGTATTGCTACATTCAAAACCTGGGCAACTCGACGGCGGCCAGCAGCACGATTGGTTATTACCTCTCGACCAACCAGACGCTGGACGCCAGCGACGTACTGTTGCGGACTACGGTCGGTTCCTCACTTGGTGCCGGCCAGTACACTTACCGGAGCGACAGCCCACTGGTTCCGACGAGCACTGCACCCGGCAACTACTATGTGCTGTTTGTAGCCGACCCGTCCAGCGTAGTGACCGAGACCAATGAAAGCAATAACGTAGCCAGTGCTCCGCTGTTGGTGATTGCTCCAGGCATTGACCTCCAGATTCAGCAGCCTTATCTGTCGACCACGACTGTAACGCCAGGTTTTACCCTCAGCGGTAACTGCTACATTCAGAACGCGGGCAATACTACGGCCGCCAGCAGCAACGTTGGCTTCTACCTCTCGACCAACCAGACGCTGGATGCCAGCGATGTGCTGCTCAGCACGGCTTCTGGCTTTTCTTTGCCTGCTAGCCAGACGTCGTACCGTCTCGGCAACCTTTTGATTCCGACAGGTACGACGGCCGGTAACTACTATGTGCTGTTTGTGGCTGACCCCACCAATGCCGTAGCGGAAACGAACGAGAACAATAACGTGTCGGCTCTACCGCTGACGGTACTGGGACCCTTCACGGGTACCATTGTGCCGTATACCGGTTCTTCTACCATCACTACCTGCTCGGCTACTATCTACGATAATGGTGGCTACAATGCCTACAGCACGTATTCCAGCGGTTCGCTGACCATTTTGCCGGCCACCACCGGGGCCATGGTACAGCTCACCTTCAACTCGTTTTCAACAACAAGCGGCTACGACTACGTGCGCATCTACGACGGCACGAGCACCAATGCTCCGCTGTTGGGTAGCTATACCGGCAACCAGATTCCGCTGCCCCTGACAGCGACCAACACGGCTGGTGCCCTCACGGTGCAATTCACCAGCACTTACTACACAGCCGCTGGTTTTGACGCCACGGTAAACTGCGTCGCCGCACCGTTGTCCGACTTGCTGTTGACGCAGATTGGTGCTTCGCCATCGTCGGTGCCGGCGGGGGGCAGCTTGTCGTTGAGCGCAACCATTGCCAACCAAGGCGGTGGTCCGGCGGCCAGCTCGGCCGTGGGCTATTACCTCTCGACCAATCAGACGCTGGATGCCAGTGACCGACTATTGGGCACCAGCTCCGGCACAGCCCTGGGCGTGAACCTTGACGCCAACCGTCAGCTGGTGGCCCCTGTGCCCGCCAACGTGACGCCCGGCCCGTACTACGTGCTATTTGTGGCGGACCCGGCCAACGTGGTATCAGAAACCAATGAGAACAATAACATCGCCTCGCTGGCGGTGACCGTAACGCAGGGCTTGGCCAGCCGCGACCAGACTGCAGGCTATACCGTGGCTGTAGTGCCCAACCCGGTAGCTGGTGGCAACGCCCTGCGAGTGCAGCTAAGCGGTGCCGGTACGACCAACGCAGCCGTGGTGGAGCTCTACAATGCGCTGGGTCAGCGCGTGCTCACGCAGAACATGCAACTGAGTGCTGGCCGTGCCAACCAAGCCGAGCTATCCACGCAGGGCCTGGCTACCGGCGTGTACACCCTGCGCCTTACCGGCAAGGATATGAGTGTAACCCGCCGTGTAGTGATTGATTAATTGAGCGACTTCGGCCAGCACCACTGCGGTACTGGAGCGGGGGCGGCAGGTTGGGCACAGCGCCCGGCCAGCCGCCCCCGCTTATTTTTAGGCCATGCAAGCAATGATTCGTTGGGGTATGCTGGCGGTGATAGTGGGCGGCATTGGGCTAAGCACGAATGCGGGTAGGTTAGGCGGCCACGCTGGCAGCCGGCCGGCGCAGGGCCAGGCCGCCTGGCAGTTTCTAAATGCAGTTTTACACGGCAACTACCAATCGGCCTACAGTCGGCTGGCTCCTGAAGTGCGGCAATCCATCAGCTTGGGGCGCTTTGAAGCTCAGGCGCGGCCTATCTGGAAAAGCGGGCAGCGTCATGGCAAAGTCATTGAACTGTATAAGCTCGGTATGCGACTGGGGGAGCGGGGCAGTTCGAGGCTGTTCTACAGCTTTGCTTTCGCAGCTGATTCGAGCCTGAAAACTCCATCGGAGCTGCTGGAGGTTACTTTTCGAGATACAACGACGCGGGCGGTGCTGGGCTTCGGCCTACGCAATATGGCCACGCCTGGTAAAAGAGCCATAGCAGCGCCTGCTGCGAAGCCGCTCCGCAAATAAGTGTTGACTAGAGCAAAAACAGCATCGCACAAAAGGCAATCATGCTAAGCGCCGCCGAGGTATGTTGCATGCAATACCAATGCAATTTGATTGAAACTAGTATTGCCCTCGGGGTATAACTAGGAACGCACACTATGGTGTTCAATAGATTCAGTTCTGTGCAGCTACTTGATAACGATGTTGCAAAAAGCCCACCCAGGATTTCCTGGGTGGGCTTTTGAGGACTTTTTCTGGGGTACAAAATGAGCTTTGTGCCTCGTTGTGCCGATAGAGTGGAGCTTACTCGATTTTCTTGCCGGCCATAGCCTGTTGAATCGATATGTTCATTACCCGTTCGGCGTAGGGGCGGGTTAGCTCGTCCAACTCGTCCATGGCTTTCAGAATGGGGTCGCGTTCGGTGCCGGTGAGGGCGGTTCGTACTTGCTCTACCTGGGCTTCAGTGGCCGTCAGTTCTTGCTTGGTGAGGTGTTGGCGGTTTTTGCGCGTGAAGTTCGTGACCTGATACAAAAGCTGCTCGGCGGCGGTGCGGGCCTCAATGAGCAGGCGAGCGGCCACGTCTTCCTTGGCATTAACCAGCGAATCCATCAGCATTTGCTCCACCTGCTCATCGGTCAGGCCGTATTGCGGCTTGATTTCGACTTGTTGGCGCGTGTTAGAGCGCAGCTCAATGGCCTCCACCTTCAGAATACCGTCGGCGTTGAGTAGGAAATTGACATCTACCTTGGGCAAACCGGCGGGCATGGCTGGAATGCCGCTGAGCACGAACTCGCCCAGCTTCCGGTTCTGGCTCACAAGGTCACGCTCACCCTGGTACACGGCAATTTTCAGGTTAACCTGACCGTCGACGCTGGTGGTGTACTGGCGGCCGGCTTTAGTCGGAATCTTCGAGTTGCGCGGGATAATGGGGTCCAGCAGCCCGCCCAACGTTTCGATGCCCAGCGTCAGCGGCGTTACGTCCAACAGCAGCACATCGCGCCGGTTGCCAGCCAAGATATCGGCCTGAATAGCGGCGCCCAGCGCCACCACCTCGTCGGGATTGAGCGAGTTGTTGGCGGGCTGGCCGAAGAATTCCGACACGGCATCGTACACCAGCGGCACGCGGGTAGAGCCACCTACTAGCAGCACGGCATCGAGTTTCGTTGCCAGTTGCTCGCTGTCAGTTATCAGCTTCGCATCGGCCACGGCCTGACGGCAGGCGGTGATGGTGCGGTCCACCAGCGGGCCAATAAGGGCGTTGAACTGCGCGCGGGTGAGTGTGACAGTGGTGTTCTGGCCCGCTGCGTCGGTAAGTTGGGTGGTGAAGTCGTCGTGCTGGCTGAGGTAGCGCTTGGCCATTTCGGCAGCCAGGCGCAGCTGCTGCTGTAACTGCGGGTTAGTATGGAAGGCCTCGGGTAGGCCGAAAGTGGCCGTCCAGTGGTCTACCACGGCGCGGTCGAAATCATCGCCGCCCAGGTAAGTGTCGCCGTTGGTGCTCAGTACTTCAAAAATGCCTTGCTGAATGCGCAGGATACTAACATCGAAGGTGCCACCGCCGAGGTCGTATACGGCCACGGTTTTTTCTTCGCTGGGGTCGAGGCCGATGCCGTAGGCCAGGGCCGCAGCGGTGGGCTCGTTTACAATGCGCAGCACTTCGAGGCCGGCGAGGCGGCCGGCGTCGCGGGTGGCCTGACGTTGCGAATCGTTGAAGTAGGCTGGTACGGTGATGACGGCCCGGTTAACGGGGGTTTTGAGAGCATGCTCGGCGCGGGCGCGCAACTCCTTCAGAATGTCGGCCGACAGCTCGATGGGGGAGTAGAACCGGTCTTCAACCCGGATTTTTACCAGGCCTTCCGAATTGTCATCGATGACCTTATAGCCGAGCTGGCTGGCATGCTGGCCGAGGTCACGGTAGCTTTTGCCCAGCAGGCGTTTCACCGAGTAGATGGTACGCTGCGGGTCGGTGAGGAGAAATTCGCGGGCTTCGTTGCCCACCACGGGGTCGTGGCCATCGGCTGGGAAGTGCACCACGGAGGGCACGATGCTGCCGCGGCCCTGGTCGTTGATGGCCAAGGGCTGGCGCGAGTCGGGATGCACATAGGCCACGAGGCTGTTGGTGGTGCCGAGGTCGATGCCGACAATGATTTCTTCCTGTTGAAATGTTCCGGTGGCCAGGTTGATAGCGACTGTAGCCATATGTAGAGGAGCCCGGCGCAGCCGTTGGCTCAAAAAATTGATAAAATGACGCCGACTGGCGAAGTGCAAAAGTAGGGTCTAAACCTGCCGGGGCTGGAAATGATATAGGTTCCAGAATAAGGCGCTGGTAAAACCCGAAATTTTATTTGCGAAAACGGAGGATTTTTCAATCCGAAACGATTGCTGAGCACGTAAGAACAATACTAACACGCTTAACTATTTGGGAATCCAAATTATCCGGCCTTATACGGCAGGTGTTCGGGCGCTGTATTTCTTTCTTTTTTCACCCATCCCTTTTTAGCTTTTTCATGAAAAACCTGCTTACTCGACCCCTTCTGCCAGCCGCGCTAGTAGCCACGGCCATAGGAGGAATGCTCGCCTGGAGTGGCCAGCATAACACCTTAGAGGCCTCCAGTCACCGCGAAGCCCCGCTTATTGCCGACGACCCGTTGGCCGACAACACCGACCTGTACGCCTTCCGCAGCCCCGATGCGCCGAACAACGACGCCAACGCTACGGTCACGATTATCGCCAACTACATTCCGTTGGAGCTGCCCCAGGGCGGCCCGAACTACAACACGTTTGGTGAAAACGTGCACTACGAAATCCATATCAAGAACGGTACGGCAGGCAATACGGGTGACGACATCACTTACCGCTTCACCTTCACCCGGACCAACCAGGACCCCACCACGTTCTTCAACATCCGGCTGGGCCAGCAAAACCTGAAAACCACCTACACCTGCGAGAAGAGCGTAGGCGGTGGCGCGTTCACCCCCATCGTAACCGGTGGCATTGTTCCCCCGCCGAATGTGGGCCCGCGTTCTATTGCCGGGGCTGCTGGGTTGAATACTCCGTACAATACGTTAATGACCAACGCTATCCAGACGTTGGGCGATGGGACTAAAATCTTCTGCGGCCCAACCGACGACCCATTCTTCGTGGACCTGGGCGGCATTTTTGACCTCGGCGGCGTGCGCGCTCCCGGCGCGGCCCGCGACGGCGTGGCCAAGAAAAATACCCACGCCATTGCGATGCAAATTCCGGTGTCGCTGCTGAAAAAAGCCAGTGCTGCGGCTCTGTCTTCGACCACCAGCATCCTGGACAGCGACTACGTGATTGGCGTGTGGGCTTCGGCCAGCCGTCCTTCCACGCGTGTATTGTCGGCTACCGGCGCCGCTTCCACCTACTCGGGCAACTACGTGCAAGTGTCGCGCATCGGCATGCCCCTGCTGAACGAAGTTATCAACCCCATTGGGGCGAAAGATGCATGGAATGCCATTACGCCTTACGCCGAGGTTGCTGCCACCGACGACTACCTCTCGAACCCCGAGCTGGGTCTGTATGTAGCCGATAACACGCCCGTAGCCCCCGCAAACACTACCAAGCCTGCTGGCCAAACCTACTACGGTGAGGCGGTACCCGGCCTGGGCCCGTTGCGTATCCAATCCAAGTCGCTGGCTGGTCAGGCCCTGCTCGGTGGTGCCACCTTCCCCGGTTTTGACTTCCGCAACGGCGGTGCCGGCCTCAGCGGCCTGGCCGGAAATGCCCTGCTGAACGGCACAGCCCTGGCTGCCAACACCTACGGCCCGTACCTGCTGCGCGCTGGCAAGCCCCGCTCGGTCGACATTCTGCCCATCTTCCATACGGGGGTGCCAAATGCTATTCCCTATCAATTGGCAGCCGGCAAAAATGGCAACCCGCTGGCCGCTGGCAAGCCCTTCATCAACAACTTCCTGCTGGTGGGCGCTTCGGCTAGCAACCCTGGTGGCGACGTGCTCCGCCTGAACATGGCCGTGCCGCCCACGGCCCGTAACTCGGCCGACTTCAGCTCGGAAGGCCTTCTGGCCGCTGCTGTGCTGGGTCTGACGGACACCCGCTTCAACGGCAGCACCGCCATCCAGAACATTCCGAACATGGACGGCTTCCCTAACGGCCGCCGCTTGGAGGACGACGTGACCCGCATTGAACTGCAAGCCGTAGGCGGGGTGGTACTGGCCGCCATTGGCCTGTGGTACGACGACTACACGCCCACTTCGACGAGCCCCGTAACGACCCAGCTGGGCCGCGTGCTGAGCTTCAACACTGGCATCTCGGCCAACGACACCACGTTCCGTGCGGCCTTTCCTTATGTGCAGACGCCTTGGAGCGGCACCAACGCCCAGCGTACGGTTACGTCGCAGCGCACCAGCCTCGGCCTATCGCCCAACCTGACAGTAGCCCAGGCCTACCCGAACCCCTTCCTGGACCGCACCACGCTGCACTTCGAATTGCCCACCAAAGGCACGATGAGCATTGTAATCAGCGACGTAACGGGCCGCAAAGTAGCCACTGTGGCCAAGGATAAATCCTTCGCAGCTGGTACCAACGAAATTGCCTGGACGCCGGGCCGCGACGTGGCCCCCGGCCAGTACATTGCGACGCTTTACAACGGCACCACCGTGGTGCAATCGGTACGCATCGAGCGCCAGTAAGTAGCGCTGACCGCTGATTGAAAAGAGCCGTCGTTGGACCCGCATTGGGACTGGCGGCGGCGCTTTTTATTAATGATTAACGGCTGGTAATTAATGATTGGTTGCGTCTTCTGTATGGGCTAAAAGCTCGTAAGTAACGGAGAAGCTGTTTAAGCACTCTGTTTCTGAGTTCTGGGCTTCAGTTTGCAAGCTCAGGCTAGCAGATAGACTTAGGATGACGGCTGTTCTTAATTCCTGAACAACCTTAGATTAACTATCAATCACTAATCCATTTCCCTCCGCCTTTCATCTTTTCTGTCTTGAAAAAGTATCTATACCCGAGCTTATTGGTGGTGTTTGGCCTAATGGCCGCTGCCATCTTTTTCTTTAAAAAGCCCGAGCACCGTCTTCCGGAGCTAAAAGCCCGGCGCGGCGACCTGGCCGCTGGTGGCGAGTGGTTGAACACTAAATCCGCTATTGAGGGCCTGCTGGCCAAGCTGCGCACCGACCCCACCGACCAGAAAAGCCGCCTGCTGCTGGCCCAAGCCTACATGCAGGAAGCCCGCGTAACCGGCGACCATCCGTATTATGATGGGGCCGCCATGGAGATGCTGGAAGAAGTGCTGCAAAAAGAGCCTGAAAACTTTGAGGCCCTGTGCTGCAAGGCTTCGCTGTGCCTCACCCAACATCACTTTGCCCAAGGGCTGGGCATTGCCGAGCAGGCGCAAAAAATCAACCCTAATAGCGGATTCGTTTACGGCCTGCTGACCGATGCCAACGTGGAAATGGGCCACTACGACGAGGCCGTGAAAATGGCCGACAAGATGAATGCCATCCGGCCCGACCTAGCGGCGTATGCCCGCGCCAGCTACCTGCGCGAGATTTACGGCGACATGCCCGGCGCTATTGTGGCCATGGATATGGCTGCCAAAGCCGGCTACATCGGGTTGGAGCAAACGGAGTGGACCCGCGTGGCGCTTGGCCACCTTTACGAAGTGAGCGGCGACACAGCGCACGCCCACGCCTACTATATGATGGCCCTACTGGCCCGTCCCGGCTATGCCTACGCGCTGGCCGGCCTGGGCCGCATGGCAGCAGCCCGCAAAGACTACCCAAAGGCCATCAAGCTGTATCAGCAAGCCCGTTTCACGGTGAAGGACTATGCCTTCTCGGACGAGTTGACCGACTTGTACCGCCTGAATGGCCAGCCCGATGAAGCCAAGAAGATGGCCGATGAATCCATCGGCATGCTGGCCAATGCTGCTAAGGAGGCCGATGACAACGAGCAGATGGGCCACTACGCCGACCGCGAATTGGCCTATGCCTACCTCAAAACCAACGAGTTGGACAAGGCGCTGGAGCACGCCAAAATCGAGTACGCCCGCCGGCCTGATAACATCGACGTGAACGAAACCATGGCCTGGGTGCTCTACAAGCGCAGCCAGTTTGCCGAAGCCCAGAAGTACATGCAGGTAGCCCGGCGCACCGGCTCAAAGAACCCCGTGCTGCTGTGCCGCGCCGGCCTGATTCTTTCCAAGCTGGGCAAGGCTGCTGAAGGCCAAGCGCTAATTGAAAATTCGCTGAAAACTGCGCCTTACCTCAACCCGGAACTGGAAGCGGAAGGCAAGAAGATGCTGGCGGCCCGTTAAGATGTACACCATCGGAATACCGTTGCGGAAGCTGCCGCGCCGCGCCCTGGCGCTGCTGCCGTTGTTGCTATTGCTGACCCGGCCCGCCGCCGCGCACGTCCTCAACACGGACCTGAGCAAGCTCTCGCGAACGGAGATATTCTGGACTTACCTGCAGTTGGGCTTCACGCACATCATTCCGCTGGGGTTCGACCACATTCTGTTCATCATCAGCCTCTACATTCTGGAGCCCCGCCTCAAGCCAGTGCTGATGCAGGCCACCGCTTTCACGGTGGCGCACTCCATCACGCTGGGGCTGGCGATGTACGGGCTTATTTCACCGCCTTCGGCCGTTATTGAGCCCATTATTGCGTTGTCCATTCTGTTTGTGGCCATCGAAAATATCATCACCGATAAGCTGAACCCGTGGCGGCTGCTCATTGTGTTTGGCTTCGGGCTAGTGCACGGCATGGGGTTCGCGAGCGCGCTGACGGGGCTGGGGCTGCCGCAGAAGGACTATTTCGGCTCGCTCATTTCCTTCAACGTGGGCGTGGAGCTGGGCCAGGTAAGCGTGATTCTGCTGTGCTGGGCCTTGGTGGGCCGCTGGGCAGCCAACAAAAGCTGGTACAAGCAGCGGGTGGTGGTGCCGGCGTCGGTGGTCATCGGGCTCATAGCCGCTTACTGGACAGTAGAGCGCGTTTTTTTTACCTGAAATAGTTGCTGGCGGCCAACCCATTAGTCGTCTAGTTTTCGTAGCTGGCAGATATGAACTGCGACCGGCCAGTTGATTTAGTTCGTTTCGCTTGCTGCTTCCCTCGCTTATGCTTCGCCAATACCTCACGCTGCTGCTGCTGCTCAACTACCTGCTGGTGGTTGGAGCCGGCCTCGTGGAGCGTCCGGTGCGGCCCATCGACCGGCCTTTTGCCTATGTGCACAGCCAGGACTGCCAGCTGAAGCACACCCTGCGCCTGGCCTGTTTCGATGATTGCAACGGCGTGCAGTACACGGTGCAGAAAACCGGCGAGCGCCTGCCTTTGCAGCTGCTGCTTAGCTCCTTCAAAGGGCTGGATACGCACTGCCTATCGGAGGTGCGGGTGGCGTTTACCCGGCCGGTTTTTGTTTCCTCTGAATCCCGATTGGCGGCCCGAGTGGCGGCTGTGCCCATTGGCTACCGGGGCCAGATTGAGTTGCCGCCCCGTCGGGGATAAGTTGAGTGTTGGCCTCGTTGCGTTCGGTTCGAATCCAAACGAGGCCACCGGGTACGGGTGCCGCCAGGCAGCCGCGCCGCTTCTGCTTATCCAACCATCCGACGCTGCTTGCCGGGCCGTGGAGCCCGGGCGCGTTCAACTCTCTATTACCATGATTTTCCGGGCTAATTCCCTCCAACCCGTAGCGGCTGCTACGGGCGCTGCTTCCCGTGTGCAATTGCCAGTTGCGGGTCGCCTTGCCACCAACCCATTGGGCCTGAACGGCCGTCCGACACTGCCGGCTGCGGCTATGCGCAGCCAGGCACGCGGCCACTTGGGCCAGCAGCGCACCCAGCACCAGGTGCAGTGCCGCGCCAACTGCATGAGCAAGGCCAATTTCTAATCCGAACGAGCGGCTTCGCTCCGGCGGAGCCGCCTTTCCTTCTTCTGCATCAGATGAAACAACTCTTTACTGTTCTAGTGGCCTTGCTTATTGGGCTGTGCTGCCAGGTGCCGGCTACGGCTCAAAGCACCGCCACCCTGCGCGGCACCGTGGCCGATTCCCTTTCCGGCTTGCCGGTGGCAGGCGTGAGCGTGGGCCTGCAGGGCCAGCCCGGCGGTACCGCCACCGATGCGCTGGGCCAGTTTCGCCTCAGCGGCCTCGCGCCAGGCACGTATTCGTTGCGGGTGGGCGCCCTGGGTTACCGCGCCCAAACCGTGCCCGTAGCCCTAGCCGCCGGCGAAACCCGCAGCTTCCAGCTGACGACGGCCGCCACGACTCTCAACCTCTCGGAGGTGACCGTGAGCCAGCCGCGCGACCCCAACCAGAGCTTGGCCGCCATTTCGCATATCGACCAGGTGCTGCGGCCCCTGAACTCGGCGCAGGACCTGCTGCGACTGGTGCCGGGCCTGTTTATTGCCCAGCACGCGGGCGGGGGCAAGGCCGAGCAGATTTTCCTGCGTGGTTTCGACTGCGACCACGGCACCGATTTCGCGGTGAGCATCGACGGACTACCAGTGAACATGGTGAGCCACGCCCACGGCCAGGGCTACGCCGATTTCCACTTCGTGATACCTGAAACGGTGGAACAGTTGAAGGTGTACAAAGGGCCCTACACCGCGCGGTTTGGCGATTTTGCTACGGCCGGAGCGGGCGAATTCACTACCAAAACGCGCCTCGACCACAGTCAGGTGAAACTTGAAGTGGGCCAGTTCGACACCCGCCGGGCCCTAGTGATGCTCGACCTGCTGGGCCAAAACCACCACCTGCTCAGCAAGCGCCCCGAAAGCGCCTACGTGGCTGCCGAGTACTACTTCACCAATTCCTACTTCGATGCCAAGCAGCATTTCAAGCGCTTCAACGGCATTGCCAAATACACCGGGCAGCTTTCGGAGCGCACCTCGCTCACGCTCATGGGTTCGCATTTTACTTCGAACTGGGATGCCAGCGGACAGATTCCCGAGCGCGGCGTGGAGAATGGCTACATCTCGCGCTACGGCAGCATTGACCCCAGCGAGGGCGGCCGCACCGGCCGCACCAACGCCAGCATCGTCCTCACCACCGCGCTGCCGCACGATGCCGTGCTGCGCCAGCAGGCCTACTACTCGAAATACGATTTCAGCCTGTTTTCCAACTTCACTTTCTTCCAGCGCGATTCTATCAACGGCGACGAAATTGAGCAGACCGACGACCGTCACCTCTTTGGCTACACCGCCACCTACGACCGCGACGACCAGCTCGGGGCCCACCAGCTGCACTCCACTCTGGGCGTGGGCACCCGCAACGACTTCTCCAATCTGGGCCTATACCGCGCCGTGCAGCGCCGCATTCTGGGCACTACCACCCAGGGCCGGCTATTCGAACAAAACATCAACGCCTACCTCGACGAAACCCTGACCCTGACCGACCGCCTCACGGTGAATGCTGCCGTGCGAGCCGATTTCTTCACCTTCGATTTCCGGGGCCAACTAGCTAATGAGGAAAACGGCGGTGCGCTGGAGCCGCTGCGGGGCCGCGTGAGCCACGCCCGCATCTCGCCCAAGCTCAACCTCTACTACCAGCTCACGCCCGCCGTGCAGTTGTTCGCCCGCTCCGGTTTTGGCTTCCACTCCAACGACGCGCGCGGCGTGATTCGCGACGCTAATGCCAACGTGCTGCCCCGCGCCATCGGCTCGGAGGTGGGCAGCACCTTCAAGCCCGTGCCCAGCCTGGTGGTGAATGCCGCCCTTTGGAGCCTGCACCTACAGGACGAGCTGGTGTACGTGGGCGACGAGGGCGTGACCGAGAGCACCGGCCCCACCCAGCGCTACGGCGTGGACCTGGCTCTGCGCTACCAGCTCAGCCGCCGCGTCTTCCTCGATGGCGACTTCAACTATAACCACGGCCGTCAGATTGACGCGCCCGAAAATGCCAACTACATCCCGCTCGCGCCTACTTTCACTAGCATCGGCGGCCTCACCTATAAGGCGCCGAAGGGCCTGAGCGGCAGCTTGCGCTACCGCCATATCGACTCACGCCCGGCCAATGACGACGGCAGCATCCAGGCTCGCGGCTACTTCCTTTTCGATGCCGTGCTGAGCTACACCACGCCGCGCTTCCAAATCGGGGCCACCGCCGAAAACCTGCTCAACGTGCAGTGGAATCAGGCTCAATTCGCCACCCAAACCCGCCTGCTCAGCCCCGTGCGCGAAAGCCCGGAAGGTGTGGACGAGCTGCATTTCACGCCCGGCACGCCGTTCTATGCCAAGCTAAACGCCAGTATTTTCTTTTAAGGAACTGCTCCTGATTTCAGGGGGCCAATAATGTGCATCTTCGCTTGGCGAATGCATATTATTGGCCCTTTTTTATGTTGAAACGGTACCTATTGCTTCTACCATTTGTGCTGGCTGCGGCGAGCGGCTCGGCCCAAACGGCCAAACAAACCGTCAGGCCCGCGTTGACCACCGTGACGGTATACCGAAACGGAACGGCGCTGGAACACAAAGGCCAGGTGAATTTGGTAGCGGGCCTGAACCGGCTATTGGTTACGAATCTGTCGCCTCGGATGGCTTCGGAAACGCTGGAGGTGCAGCTGGGGGAGGGGGGCGAGCTGCTGTCGGTGGACGAGGACGAGGAAGCTCCCGAAGCATCGAAGGTGCTCAATCAAACGGCGGTGGACAGCTTGGCTCGGGTCGAAGCCGAGGTACGGACCATTGAGGGAGAATTGCAGGGGCTGCAACAGGAAAAGGCCTTCCTGCTGGCCAACCAGACCCTACCTACAGGTACGCAGGCCAACTGGAGCGCCGAAGTGCAGAAAGGCGCCGCCCTGATGCGAACCCGGCTTCCGGCCATTCAAACAGAAACCACACGGCTGCAAAACCGCTTGGAAACCCTGAAAACACAGACCAGCCAGCTGCAGCCCCGCGCATCCGAAACGGGCAGTGGCAGCCGGCGGGTACTGCTGGTGCGGGCAGCGCGTGCCAGCACGGTGCCCCTCACGGTGCACTACCACGTGGGGAGCCGGAGCCCGTGGTTTCCCAAACTTGATATTCGGGCCGATGCAACCGGCCGCGAGCTAAAATTTGTGTCGCACGGCCTCTTGCGCAACCAGTCGGGGCTGCCCTGGCAACAAGTGAAGCTGGTGCTGATGCGCCATAACATCAGCGAAAACATAGCGCGGCCGAACCTGGAGCCCTGGTCCCTGGACTTCAACGGCGGCGACCACACCGGCGAAGGCCGCGTCGACGAGTTTGTGGTGAAGGGTACCGCCAAGGGCCGCCCGGTAGACGTGTCGCAGGGCACGCGCTACGAAGTGCCGGAACTGGTTACGCTGGGCATCGGTGGCCGGCGCGACCTGAGCCTGCCGGTCGTGCCACTGGCCGGCCGCCCCGAATACCTGGCCATTCCGCGCTTGTCGGAAAACGTGTTTTTGCAGTCCAAAGTAGCCGGCTGGGAAGGCCTGCAGTTGCCCGATAATGCCAGCGTGTACCACGAGGGCGTGTACGTGGGCGAAACGGAGCTAAACGCCCGCGCCTACAACGACTCGCTGGAAGTGGCCCTCGGCCACGACGACCAGTTGGTAGTAGGCCGGGCCAAGCTCGAAGATTTCAGCGGCAACGTGCCCCTCAGCGACAAGCGCCGCGTGCGCCTCACCTACGAGCTAAATGTGCGCAACCGCCACCCCGAAACCGTGCGCCTACGCCTGCTCGACCAAATTCCGATATCCGAGGAAAAGGAAATCAGCGTGAAAGCGGGCGACGTCAGTGGCGCCGAGCTGGACGCTCGCACCGGCAAGCTTACCTGGGTGCTCACGCTGGCTTCCGGCGAGAACAAACGCGTGCGCTTCAGCTTTCAGGTTGATTATCCCAAAGACAAAACGGTGGAAATCATCAACCACCAAGTCCGGATTTCCAGCCCGAAATTCCGCTAAAGCCCGCGCAAGAGGTGCACCTGCCACCCGGCCTGTTGCCGGGCCTTGTATACCTTTTGACCGTTTATATGCAATAGTTGTTGGGAAAAATACTGTTTCTGGATGTGCGAGAGCTCGGGACGGGGCTACGAGAGCTCGGGACGGGTGTACGAGCATGGTGGTAGTGGCAACGAAAGAGGAGGAGGAGCCCACGGGCATTGGGGCCACTGTAACGAGAGCGGAGGATGCTGCTACCAGCGTTGAGGCCACTGCTACGGGTGCGGTTTTGGTCTTCAATGACTGGTGTAAAAGTGCCCAAGCGGCGGGGCGATGACGGCGTAATTGCACTGCCAGCCGTACTTTCAGGGTCTGTTTGGGATGATAGAAAGGCGCGCTGCCGCCAAAAGATGATGGAAAAAGGACTGCTTCTACGTATTGCCGCCGGCGCCTTGCTGCTTGCCGGCTGCCAGCTACGAGCGAATGAGTCGGAGGTACCCAAAGCGGCACTCGCTACCAAAACGGCCACCACATCTGCGCCCGACACCACTGCTACCCAAGCTACTGCCACCACACCCATCCCCGATTCGCTGCGCCTCACGCCCGTAGCTACCGTGCCGGGCGTGCCCGATACGTTGCGCCAGGCCATCCGGCAGTTGCACGCCGCCTTGGGCCCCACCGCCGCCGAACTGCGACCCGAAGTGCTGGAACAGGCCTGCGTGGGTTACCTCACCCTGCATCCAACCGGCCGCATTGAGCGCGGCGGCCTGCTGGCCGTGGCCGACATGGACCTGCCCAACACCACCGAGCGCTTCTGGGTCATCGACCTCAAAAATGCCCAGGTGCTGCACCGCAGCTACGTGGCGCACGGCGAAGGGTCGGGCCACCTGCGCGCCACCCGGTTTTCCAACGAGGAAAAGTCGGCCTGTACGTCGCTGGGTTTCTACCGCACAGCCGGCACCTACGATGGCATTCACGGCTACTCGCGCCGAATCGAGGGGCTCGACAAAGGCCAAAACGCCAATGCCTTCGACCGCTACGTGGTGCTGCACGCCGCCGATTACGTCAGTCCGAAATACATCGAGAAATATGGCCACTTGGGCTACAGCCGCGGCTGCCCGGCCCTGCCGCCCGAGCAGTTCAAGGAAATTATTGCCACCATGCGGGTGGGCAGCATGATGCTGCTGAGTGGCCCCGGCATCAAGTCGCGCTGGCTGGATGGGCCGGCCGCGGGGCGGCGCTTCGTGCAGCGCGGCTGGCGATAGGAGGGGGCAGAAAATAGCGGTTTGGAATTATTTGAGGCGAGCGGCCGTTTATACATTGCCCTCTGAGGCTACATTCTCGTATAAGACTTTAAACCAGTTGCCGTCCGGTAACTGGTTTTTTAGCCCACGCTAATAACTTCTTCGAAATCATGCACCAGACCAGCATAGTTCAGCGGAAACGGAAGTCCTTGCGTCGCCAGCGTCTGGCGCGTCGGGTGTTGCCTTTTCTGGCCTCCTTGTTCCTGGCCACGCCCATGGCTGGCCCGGTAACTAAGTCGATGGCCGGCAACTCGCACAATGAGGTGCGGATGCCCAAAGTTGATTTCTCGCCCCAGGCCCAGTTCGACCACACCCTACGCACCACCTACCAGGCCCTCGGCGCCGAGCAGGAAGGCTTGCGTTTCGAGACCTTCGCCAAGGCCATGACCGGTTATCTCAACCTGCGTCAGGCCGGCAAGCTGGCCGAAGACAAGCAGACCCTGACGGTAGTCGACTTCGACCTGCCCAGCACCGAAAAGCGCCTCTGGGTGCTTGATTTGGCTAAGAATGAAATCCTGTTTCACACCCTTGTAGCCCACGGTCACAACTCCGGCGAGAACGAAGCCACTAACTTTTCCAACACCGACCAGAGCAACATGAGCAGCCTCGGCTTCTACGCCACGGGCAGCGAGTACGAGGGCAAGCACGGCCACTCCCTGCGCCTTGAAGGTCTGGACGAAGGCTTCAACACCAACGCCGCTGCCCGCTCCGTGGTGATGCACGGCGCCGACTACGTGAGCGAAGACTTCATCAAGCAGAATGGCCGCCTGGGCCGTAGTCTCGGTTGCCCCGCTCTGCCACTTGACCAATATGCTCAGATTATCGACGCGGTAAACGGCGGCACCTGCTTGTTTCTGAACAAGTCAGATGCCGGGTACTCATCGCGGTATCTGAACCAGGAAGCGGCCATTGCCGCGCTGGTACCGACGGCTACAAACCACACCTCTTAAACAGGCGGTTTGATTTAAAGAAACGGCCTCAGCGATATGCTGAGGCCATTTCTTTTTGCTAGGGTATAGCTATTATAGTTTCACCCCAAACTTCGCGCCCACGCCTTCCAGGTCCTTTACTACGGCATCGAGCAGTGGAATGCCTTCCAGAATTCGGTGAGCAGCTATTTCCCGCTCCGGGTCGCCGGGAATGAGCACCTTTTTGCCCTCCACAGCCTGCGCGTTGCGGAAGGTCGAAATCCAGTTATCCATATGGGCTTTGAACTCGTCGGCTGGCCGGAAGGCATCCACGCGCATGGCGCCGAAGAAATGGCCCAAACCCTGGCCCACCGGGTTAGCCGAAGGCTGCAAAAACGCCACGAAAGGCGGCACCCACGGCCCGTAGTTGGCACCGGAGAGCACGGCTGAGAAGATGTCCACGATGCTGCCAAGGGCGTAGCCCTTGTGCGAGCCGGTGGCACCGCCGAGCGGCAGGAGGGCGCCGCCGTTTTTCACGGCGTTGGCATCGGTGCTGGGCTGGCCGTCGGCGGTTTGGGCCCAGCCTTCGGGCAGGGGCAGGCCTTTGCGCTGAGCTATTTCGAGCTTGCCGTTGGCGGCGGTAGTGGTAGCCATGTCGGCCACGAAATCCGGCTGCTCGCCAGCCGGCACGGCCACGGCGATAGGATTGGTGCCGAGCAGCCGGTCCAGCGAATACGTGGGCGCGACCAAGGGTGAGGCGTTGGTCATGGCGATGCCAATCATGTCGTGCGCCAGGGGGAGCATGGCGTGGTAGCCGGCGATGCCGAAGTGGTTGGAATTCTTCACCGAAACCCAGCCACTGCCCACTTGCTGGGCTTTTTCGATGGCAATTCGCATAGCCTTGGGGCCCACTACGAGGCCAAGGCCACCATCGCCATCTACCACGGCGGTGCTGGGTGTTTCATACGTCACACCCACGCGGGGCATAGCGTTGATGCGGCCGGCTTCCCACAGCCGCACGTAGCCCACGAGGCGGGCCACGCCGTGGGAATCCACCCCGCGTAAGTCGGCAGAAAGTAGGGTTTCGGTGGCAAGGGTAGCGTCGGCATCGGGGCAGCCAATGCTGCGGAAAACGGCTTCGGTGAAGGCGAAGAGCTGGGTGTAGGAAAAGGTCATGGCGGGCAAAATTACGGCCTGGCGTTGGGACCTCATCCCCGGCCCCTGTCCTGCGAAGAGGGGAGCCTGACGATTGAGGAAGACTATGCTGCCGTGGCTCCCCTCTCCACGGGAGCGGGGCCGGGGGTGAGGTGAACAGCAGAGGCTACTGCTGCTGTTGCTGCTGGGCCCAAGTGATGTACTTCCGATACGAATTGACTGGCGCTACCAGCTCCTGCGCCTCCCGCACGTACATGGGCGTTTCGGAATCGTGCGCAGCTTTAAGCGGCTTGCCGTTCTCGATGTGCACTGATACAGTGAGTGTATGCGCCCCGGTGCCTTTGTACGTGCCTTTGATGGGCGTACAATCGGCAAATTGGCGGCCGATGGCCATGCGGACGTGGCCGTCGTTCACGATGCAGTTGTTGGTGGGGTCGAGGCCGAGCCAGCCGTAGAAGGGAATGTAGGCTTCGACCCAGGCGTGGGTGGCGCCGGCCCCACGTACGCCCTCTTCCTTGGGGCACACGTAGCCGCTCACGTAGCGTGCGGGGATACCGATGAGTCGCAGTAGGAACAGCAGTAAATGCGCAAAATCCTGGCATACGCCCGCTTTCAGCCGCCAGATTTCCTCGGTGGGTGTCTCAATGTTGGTCACGCCTTGCTCGTAGTGCAGGTTGGCGTACACGTATTCGGAAAGAACCAGGGCATTTTTCAGGGGCTTGTCGTTCCCATTCACCACGCCTTGCAGCGCCGCCCGGATTTCCTCGTGCAACAGCGAGGTATGCGGGTCCAGGAAGTCCATAAAGGCCGCGTCGTAACGGATGTCGGCCAAGTGCTGCCACTGTTGCTCGGCCGGTTCCTCATCCATCGGAAACAGGATGGGCATGGTGACAATCTCCAACGTCGAATCAATCAGCAGCTCGGAGTGCGGCTTGATGACCGTGAACACGCCCACCTGATTGCCGAAATAATCGGTGAAAAACGCGATTTCAGGATTTGCCGAAATGGTCACGGTTTGGCTTTTGACTTCCAGCCGGTCGTCTTCCAGCGGGTAAATCATAAGCTGATTGGCGCAGTCGATAACCGGGGCGGCGTAGGCGTAGCGCGTAAGGTGCTTGATTTTATAGGAAGGCATGGGAAAAACCTGATTTTAGACCGTCATGCAGCGCGCAGCGAAGTATGACGGTCAACTTGTGATGTTCAGCTAGCTATTGCCGAAATAGTGCGTGTTGAGCGCGCCGGCTACTTCGAACAACTCGCTGCGCGTCTGTTGTAGAAACTGCGCCAGAGCCGGGCCGTTGCGGGCCTGGAAACTGCTGTAGGCCACGTTGTTTTTGGCTTTGCCGATGAGGAAGTGCAAGTGGTCGTAGCTCTCGGGCAGGCTTTGGTCGCGCAGGCGCTCGCAGTAGCGCTGGAGTTGGCCCAGGCTGTAGGCCAGGGAGTGCGGGAAATCCTCGTCGTAGACAAGCATTTCGAGCACGTTTTCGGGAGTGATGACGCCCTTATAGGTCTTGGTGTAGAGTTCGTAGCCGAACAGCGCATACAGCAGGTAGCGCAGGCCGGCGGCGGAGTGGTGCGGCTCGGTGTTTGGGGCGAAGGCTTCTTGTTTCAGGCGCATGATGTCGGCCGTTTGCAGGGCGCGTTCGAGGTATTTGCCCATGCTCAGGAACACGTAGCCCTCGTCGCGCGGCATGGTGTGCTGCACGGTGCCGGCAAAGAGCAGGCCCTGCTTAAACAGGAAATCGATGCCCGAAACAGGGTCTTCCACCTGTACCAGCCGGGCCACGTCCTCCTGCCGGATGGCGTGGTAGTAGTCGTTCAGGCTCAGCCACACTTCCTTGGTGATGTGGTCCTGCACGGCGCGGGCGTTTTCGCGGCCCTGCACAATGTTGTTGTACACCGAAACGGCGTTGTCACGGTCAAAAATCAAGTGGCCGAGCACTTGCGCGGTGTCCCCAACGGTGGCCGTGATTTCCTCCTCCGTGAGGTCGCCATAAGTGTAAAGCAAAGGCCGCCAGCCTTCAAAGGCCTGCTCGTCCTGCGAAGCAATGTAGTTGATGCGCAGCACCTGAAGCATGGCCTGGCTCCGTTCGAGGTAGCGGGCCAGCCAGTAAATTGTATCGGCAACGCGACTGAGCATGGGGTAGGATGAGGGCTTTTATAAATCAAGAAAGTTGTGCCGGCTTAGGAAGACGGCCCTAGCACCCAAGTGTCTTTGCTGCCGCCGCCCTGGGAGGAATTGACCACCAGCGAGCCTTCGCGCAGGGCCACGCGGGTGAGGCCGCCGGGTACGATGTCGATGCCTGACGGACCGTAGAGCGCGAAGGGGCGCAGGTCGATGCGGCGCGGCTGGAGCACGCCATCGATGTAGCAGGGGGCGGAGGAGAGGTTGATGATGGGCTGGGCGATGAAGCTGCGCGGGTCCTGGCTGATGGCGGTGCGGAAGTCGGCCATCTGCTCCTCGGTGGCGGCGTTGCCGATGAGCATGCCGTAGCCACCCGATTCGTTGGTCTTTTTAATCACCATGCGTTCCATATTAGCGAACACGTGCTCGCGCTTCTCGGGGTCGTCGAGGCGGTGGGTGGGCACGTTTTTCAGAATCGGCTCCTCGTTGAGGTAGTAGCGAATCATGTCGGGCACGTAGCAGTACACGGCTTTGTCGTCGGCTACACCGTTGCCCATTGCGTTTACGATGGCCACGTTGCCCTTGCGGTAGGCCCAGTACAGGCCGGACACGCCCAGCGCGCTATCGGGCCGGAACACCAGCGGGTCGATGTACTCGTCATCGACGCGGCGGTAAATTACGTCCACGCGGGCCAGGCCCTTGGTGGTTTTCATGTACACGAAGTGGTTGTGCACGATGAGGTCGCGGCTTTCTACCAGCCGGATACCCATGAGGCGGGCCAGGGCGCTGTGCTCGAAATACGCCGAGTTGTAGATGCCCGGCGAGAGCAGCACCACCGTGGCCTCGCTGGCCTGCCGCGCCCCTAGCGCCAGCAGGTTGCGAAACAGCAAATCGGGATAGTCCTTCACCGGCAGCACGTTGCTTTTAGGTAGCAAATCGGGGAAAATGCGGTAAGTAATGCTCCGGTTTTCGAGCATGTACGACACGCCGGAGGGCGTGCGCAGGTTGTCTTCCAGCACGTACAGCTCGCCGTCGTGGTCCCGAATCAGGTCGACGCCCGCAATGTGCGTATAGATGTCGTGCGGCACGTCCACGTTCACCATCTCGCGCAAAAACTGCGGGCACGAGTACACCAGCGCCGCCGGCATGATGCCGTCTTTCAGAATAAACTGCTGGTGGTAAATGTCCTTCAGGAAGATGTTCAGGGCCCGCAGCCGCTGTTTGATACCGGCCTCAATGCGGACCCACTCGGCGTGGTTGATGATGCGCGGGATGATGTCGAAAGGAAAAATCTTCTCGATGCCCTCGCCGCTGCTGTACACCGTAAACGTCACGCCCTGGCTCAGGAACAGCTTTTTGGCCAGCTCAGCCTTCCGGGTCATTTCGGACCCCTGCAGGTTTTCGATAGCCGCCACGAAGTGCCGGTATTCGGGACGGGTGCCCTCTGCCCGGAACATTTCGTCCCACACGTTGGCCAGTTCCGGATAGGAATTCAGTAAGGCATTTTCGGACATGAGAGCGGAGTTAGAAGCAGTAGAAGCCGACAGAATCAACAGGCCAAAGGCGATTTCCTGTGCCCTTAACAGTTATAGGGCTATGCGATGGTATTTGGGTGTAATAACCCACCAAAATGGTGAAAAACAATAGGGGTTTTGTGGTAACCATACTATTTATCGTGCTAGTGCCTATGAAAAACAAGGGGTTTGTTCAAATTTCGCGTTCGTCATGGTGGTGTGCTACAGAATACGCTCCCGGGAACCCAGCCATGTAGCCCTTCCCGCCCAGATGCGTACTAGGAAATTCCCTTCCAGTCCTCCGCCACGACCCAGAAAATGAAGCTCTTCAAATGCACACACTGTGGGCAGCTGCTCTACTTTGAAAACAGCCAGTGCGAGCGGTGCCATTTCCCGCTCGGCTTCGAAACCACGCAGCAGGAACTGCTGCCGCTGGTAGCCCAGCCCGACGGCGCGTTCCAACTCTACGCTGCGCCGGCCCCCACCACTTACCGCTACTGCCAAAACCACGCCGACGCCTATTGCAACTGGCTGGTGCCCACAGATAGTCCCATGCCATTCTGCACCGCCTGCACCCTCAACCGCACTATCCCTAACCTCGGCAACCCCGAGCACCACCTGCGCTGGCAGCGCCTCGAAACGGCCAAGCGCCGCCTCGTGTACACCCTGCTCCGCCTGAAGCTGCCCGTGGTGAGCAAAGCCACCGACCCGGAGCACGGACTGGCCTTCGATTTTATGTCCGACCCTGAGGCCGGCGACCGCATCCTGACTGGCCACGACAACGGCCTCATCACCATCAACATTGCCGAAGCCGACGACATCGAGCGCGAGATGGCCCGCAAGGCCATGGCCGAAACCTACCGCACGCTGCTCGGCCACTTCCGCCACGAGGTGGGCCACTATTATTGGGACCGATTAATCGACAACTCCCCGTACCTGGATGAGTACCGTCAACTCTTCGGCGACGAGCGCCAGGACTATGCCGAAGCCCTAAAAACGCACTACGCCAACGGCCCGCGCCCCGACTGGTCCCAGCATTACATCAGCGCCTATGCCAGCAGCCATCCCTGGGAAGACTGGGCTGAAACCTGGGCCCACTATCTGCACATCCTCGACACGCTGCAAACCGCCCACGCCTTCCAGCTCGACGTGAACCCTCTTGGTGCTGACGACGAGCAGCACCTCCGCGCCACCTTCTCCGAAGACCCCTTCGAGGTGCCCGATTTCGGTCGCATCATGGCCCACTGGCTGCCACTCACCTTTGCCATGAACAGCCTGAACCGCAGCATGGGCCAGCCCGATTCTTATCCGTTCATCATCCGGCCCGAGGTGGTGAGCAAAATGGCGTTTATCCACCGCGTATGCCGGGAGGAACTCAAGAATTGAAACTGTTGAAGAAGCCCATTACTCAACGCAGCATTTCCGCCAGCAATCCTTCCTTTAAGGCAAATGCCGAGGTGCGGATGCGCGTGATTTCGGTGATGCCCAGCACGTAGTCGATGAGTACGGCGGCTACTACCAGCATGTCGGCCCGCATGGGCAGGATGCCGGGTAGGGCCAGGCGCTGCTCGTGGTTGCCGCTGAGCAAGTGGCGGTAGCTGCTTTGAAAGGATTCGAGGGCCAGTTCGGTGCTGGGCGGGAGTTGGCTTTCGGTACGGAGCTGGCCGAGCTGCATGTCGGCTAAGCTGTCGAAGCTGCCTGATGCACCTACCAGCCCTACTGGCTTGTAGCGCTGCACGGCCTCGATGAGCGGCGTGAGCACGGAGCCCAGATATTCCTGCTCGGCTGCCACGGCGGCGGCGGGGAACACGCCGCTGGGGTCTGGAAAAAATTTATCCAGCAGGCGTTGGGCCCCGATTTCAAAGCTTTGCTTCCAGAAAATGGTGGCCTGGTTGGCGATGATGAACTCCACGGAGCCGCCGCCGATGTCCACAATGAGCTGCTGCTCGGTCCCAAGGTCCACAGCTTGGCGCACGCCTTCGCAGATGAGCTCGGCCTCCCGCTCGCCGGGAATCACGTTGACCTGAATGCCGGTTTGCTCGAAGATGTCGCGCACCAAATCCGGTCCGTTTTTGGTCACGCGCATGGCGCTGGTGGCCGTGGCCCGCACTTCTTTTACTTCGTGCAATTCAATTTCCTCCTTGAAGCCGGCCAGCGTGTGCAGCGCACGGGCATACGGCTCGGGGGCAATAATGCCCCGGCTGATGCCGCCTTCGCCGAGGCGCACTCCGGCTTTGGTCCGCAGCAGGATGTGGGGCTTGTCGCCGGGCTTGGTGGACATTTCCACGATGAGCAGGTGGAAGGTGTTGGTGCCCATGTCGATGAGGGCGACGCGGCGATGATGGCTAGTTGTTTGGTGCATTGAGGACTGGCGTAGCGAAAGACTGGAACGGCAGGACTTGGTATATCGAAGAAGCACTATCGTTCATTCGCTTCCTACGTAACTTTGAGCGCAAAATAAGTGCTATGGCTGGTGAAAAGTTGGTTTCTACGAAGAAGTGCCCGTCTTGCCAGCAGTGGTCGAACTGGCAGCAGCAAGCTGCCGACCGTTGCGAGCACTGCGGCGAGTTGCTCGATGCCCGCGCTCAAACCGAAGCCCAGCAGCAGGCGGCTACGGAGCACCTGCGCGGCGGCATCCAGCTGATGGAAATCAACCCCGAAGATGGTGGCGTTTTACGCTTTTTCAAGACCATTGTGCGCGGCGGCCAACTGTTATTTATTGCCATCATCGGATTTATTGTCTGGCTGGTGACGGTAATGGCTGCCTGATATGCGGATGCCGGCTGTGCTCCGCCACCCCCTGTTTCTGAGCAGCGCCTTGCTCGCCGGCTGCGCCCAGCTAAGCAAGCGCTGGCTGCACTGGCCGCTACCAGCATGGCTCACTTCGTACCTGAGCGACATATTGTTCCTGCCCCTCACCTTAAGCCTTGCCCTGGCCGCGCACCAATTGTTGTATGGCCGGCAAGCTACGCTGCCCGGCTCCTGGGTACTGGCGGCCTGGGCCGTAGTGGCGCTGTGGTTCGAAGGCCTGTTGCCCCGCTGGTCGGCCACGGCCGTAGCCGACCCATTCGATGTGCTGGCTTACGCGGCGGGGGCGCTTCTCTTCCAGCGGTGGCTGAACAAGCCGGCCTGATGCTCCGCCCGAACTACGTGGCGAAGCGGCAGAACGTGCCCAACGGTAGCTTGCGCTGCCCGGCATCGTGCAGGTAAATCTCGCCCAGCTCGCGCACGGCCTTCTGGCCGGGGAAAATAGCGGTGGTCAGGTTGTCCAAAATCAAGGCCGAGAAGCCGAGCGAGTACAGGTTCACCACGAAAAAATGGTCTTCGGGGTCGAGGAGCTGCTGGCTGAGCTTGAGCATCTCGTTGAGCTCGTCTTCAAGCTGCCACTTCTCGCCGTTCGGGCCGCGGCCGTAGGCGGGCGGGTCGAGGATGAGGCCCTGGTACTTGCTGCCGCGCTTCACCTCGCGTCGCACGTACTTCATGGCGTCTTCTACCAGCCAGCGCACGCCGTCGAGCTGGCTGGCGTCCATGTTGTCGCGAGCCCAGAAGTTGACCTGTTTCACCGAGTCGAGGTGCGTGACGTCGGCCCCGGCGGCGCGGGCGGCCAGCGTGGCGGCGCCGGTGTAAGCAAACAGGTTGAGCACGCGCGGCAGCTTGGCGCGGCGCTTTTTCGTTTGATTATAAATGAACTGCCAGTTGGGGTCCTGCTCCGGAAACAGGCCCACGTGCTTGAATGAGGACAGGCCGAGGCGGAATTTCAGGCGCAGGCCATCGGGGCGCTCGTAGGCGATGACCCACTGCTCGGGCATGCTGGGCTTGAGGCGCCACTGGCCTTTTTCGGTGGAGCCGGGGGCACGGGCGAAGGCGGCATCGGCGCGCTCCCACTCCTTGAGCGGCAGGTGCGGGTCCCAGATGGACTGCGGCTCGGGGCGGGCCAGCACGTAGGGGCCAAAGCGCTCTAGCTTCTGGAAGTTGCCGGAATCAATCAGCTCGTAGTCGGGCCAGGGGGAGGTGGTGAGGAAGTCGTACATAAGCAGGCCGCAAAGGTAGGGGCGTGCCCGGTAGGGCAAGGCGTTGGGAGCACAGGCGCTGGCGCGAAGCCTTTTGGGGTCAGTGGTCGTACTGTATCTGAATCCTTCTACTTTCCCCGTTTTTGCCATGTCTGAAATTCCTCGCCTGGTCGACCAGCTCCGCCGCGCTTTCAACGGTGAACCGTGGTGCAGCCCTTCGCTGCTGGCCAATCTGGAGGGCTTAACCGCCAGCCAGGCGGCCCAATATCCACTCAAAAATGCCCACAGCATTTGGGAAATCGTAATTCATGTGGCCAACTGGACGGCTATTGTGCGCCGCCGCATTGCCGACAACAGACCCCTGCAGCTTGGCGAGGCCGAAGACTGGCCCGCCCTGCCCACCGACCTCTCCGAAGCCAATTGGCAGGCCGCGCTAACCGACCTGCGCACGGCCCAGGAGCAGTTGCTGGCGTTCATTGAAACGCTGCCTGAGGAGGAGTTGGACCGCACCATCGGGGCCACGTTTGAGCCGCCGCAGGGCAACAGCTACACCGCTTACCAGATGCTGCACGGCGTGTTGCAGCACTATTTCTATCATGGCGGACAGGTTGTGCTGCTGCGTAAGCTGCTAGAGTAACAGGAGTAGCCCTTGAGAAGCAGGCATCCCAACTACTTCCCTGTAATTGGCCTGCTTCGAACCGTTGCCGGGCCAGTTCATCGAAGAAGCCGTATCACCTGCGAGCAGAACACTAGCTTTGCCGAATGCTGCCTGCCAACCGCAAAAAGTTAGCTGCCTTAGGTATTGTCCTGCTCCTGGCCGGGCTGGTACTGCTGCTGTGGTGGCGCCGCATGCCCGTGGATGTACCCGGTGTGGGCGTCATTCTCCCGCACGATACTTACACGCCGCACCGCAATGCCTTCACGCCGACACGTGGCCGCATTTTCGACCGTCGCGACTCGGTGCTGGCCTACACGGGCCCGCGCTACCTGCTCGTGCTGCCGCACTGGGGCCGGCTCGATTCCACCCGCCTCAACCGCCTGCTGGGCTGGCCCGACAGTGCCTTTGAATACCGCAGCCGTGACCTGCGCCGCCGCGAGTTGCCCTTGCAGCTGGAGCTAACGGCTGCTGAATACAACATCCTGCGCCGCCACCGGAGCGAGTGGCCCAAGCTCACGCTGCGCGAATACACGGCCCGCAACTATGCCACCCACGTGGCCGCGCCCGTGCTGGGCTACGCCTACGCCAATGCCCAGCCCTTTCTGTACCAGGCGCAGCGGCTGGCGCGGGGCCGATTCTATCGCCTGCGCAACGGCGGCCTCGAAACATACTACAACAGCCT
Organism: Hymenobacter negativus; assembly: GCF_017571495.1. Classification (GTDB taxonomy): domain Bacteria; phylum Bacteroidota; class Bacteroidia; order Cytophagales; family Hymenobacteraceae; genus Hymenobacter; species Hymenobacter negativus. The sequence goes on from NZ_JAGETZ010000017.1 coordinate 42,151, forward strand.
GCTGAAAGGTAGCTTCGGAGCCTACCACCCGCTGCTCGACGTGCTGAATCAGCCCCACGGCACCTGGGCCACCGATACCATCTACCATGCGGGCCAGGACCTGCACCTCAGCCTCGACACCGAGTTGCAGGCCTACGCCGAGCGCATCATGCGCGAGCGCAAGGGCTACATCGTGGCCCTCGACCCCGCCACCGGCGAAATTCTCTGCTACGTTTCGGCCCCGACCTACGACCCCGCCACCATCACCGCCCTCAGTCGGGGGCGTGAGCGGAGCGCCCTGCTACTCAGCGAAGACATGCCGCTGCTCAACCGCGCTGCCTTGCAAGCCAACCCGCCCGGCTCCGTATTCAAGCTGGTGAATGCGGCCGTGGCCCTGCAATTGGGCAGCATCACGGCCAAAACGGGTTTCCGTTGCGACCAGTCGCTCATCAACTGCGTGCACGAGCACCCCAAAGCCCGCAACCTCACCCAAGCCCTCAAATACAGCTGCAATCCCTACTTCTACCAGGTACTGCGCAAGCTGGTAAACGACGTGCCCGATACGCTGGTGCAGCCCGTGGATACCTGCGCCCAGCGCCACCAAAACCTGGCTGCCTGGACGCGCCACGTCAAGTCCTTCGGCCTCGACACGCTGCTGGGCGTCGACTTGCCGCAGGAGCGCCCCGGTTTCATCCCCACACCCGCCTACTACGACCGCCGCCGCGGCCGTTGCGGCTGGACCTACGGCAGCATCTATTCCCTGAGCATCGGCCAGGGCGAAATCAACCTTACCGGCCTGCAAATGGCCAACGTGCAGGCCATCATTGCCAACCGCGGCTACTATTATATCCCGCATTTCGTGCGCAGCGTGGGCACAAGTGGCCCGTTGGCCCGCTTCCGCGAGCAGCACCACACGCTGGTCGATAGCATCCATTTCGCGGAGCTCATCCCCGGCATGGTGGCCGCCCTGCGCCCCGGCGGCACCGCCTCTCTGGCCAACCTCGACGATGTAGGCATTAGCGTGGCCGGCAAAACCGGCACCGTGCAAAACGACGAAGGCGACGACCATGCCACCTTCGCCGGCTTCGCCCCAGCCGAGAAGCCCAAAATTGTGGTAGCCGTCTACATCGAAAACGCTGGTTTTGGCGGTCTCTCTGCCGCTCCTTGCGCCGCCCTGATTATGGAAAAATACCTGCGCGGCAAAGTCGCCAAAAAGCGTAAGCGCTGGGAAAACTGGCTCCGCTGCGGCGATTTGGCCGAGCAAGGGCACTGAGGAACGAAATGCCGACGCGGCGGTTTTCGATGAACGTTACTTTTGCACCATGCAATTTCACAAATACCAGGGTACGGGCAACGACTTCGTCATGATTGACGACCGCGCCCGCGGCTTCGACGAAACCGACCAGCCGCTCATTGCCCGCCTTTGCGACCGCCGCTTTGGCATCGGCGCCGACGGCCTCATCCTGCTGCGCAATAAGCCCGATTTCGACTTCGAGATGGTGTATTTCAACGCCGACGGGCGGCCCAGCTCCATGTGCGGCAACGGCGGCCGTTGTACCGTGGCCTTCGCCAAATACCTCGGCCTCATCGGTGACCAAACCCGTTTTCTCGCCATCGACGGCCCCCACGATGCCCGCGTAGAGCCCGACGGCACCGTGCGCCTCAAAATGATTGACGTGAATGCGCCCATCGAAGCCGAAGTAGGGGAGGAGGACGTATTCCTGCACACCGGCTCGCCTCATCACATCCACTTCCTCGACCCTGCCGAGTCGCCCAGCCTGGCCGAGTTCGACGTGTACGGCACCGGCCACGACATCCGCTACGACCAGGCCTACGACCCCGCCGGCACCAACGTCAACTTCGTCGAAATCCCCGCCGACCCCGCCCACGCCTGGCCCGTCCGCACCTACGAGCGCGGCGTCGAAAACGAAACCCTGAGCTGCGGCACTGGCGTCACGGCCGTCGCCCTGGCCGCCTCGCAGCGCGGCGCGGTATCGCCCGTGCGCCTGCAAACCATGGGTGGCGAGCTGCAAGTAAGCTTCGACCAGCAGGCTGACGGCAGCTTCACCAATGTGTGGCTGAGTGGCCCGGCTACGCGCGTATTTGGCGGTGAGCTGTAACCTCATCTCCTGGCCAGAGGCCGGACCTGCTACTGTAGAGATGAAACAAAAAAAGGCCACTGCAAACGCAGCGGCCTTTTTGCTTGATTTAAGTCGTCTAATTTGAACCAATGCCTCCGCTCCCAAAAGAGAGGGAGTAGGTTACTTCGCCAGCAGCTTCAGCAGCTCCTGTGCTGCGGGCTCTGATGAGGCCGGATTCTGGCCCGTAATCAGGTTGCCGGCCGATACCACGTAAGGCTGCCAGTCGGCGCCCTTCGAGTAGTTGCCGCCGTTTTCCTTCAGCATGTCTTCTACCAGAAAGGGCACCACGTTGGTTAGCTGCACCGCTTCCTCTTCGGTATTGGTGAAGCCGGCTACTGCCTTGCCCCGCACCAGCGGCTCGCCGTTGGCCGCCTTCACGTGGCGGAGCACACCGGGAGCGTGGCACACCAGCGCCAGCGGCTTGCCGGCAGCGTAAGTGGTTTCGATGAGGGCAATCGACTTTTGGTCTTCGGCCAAATCCCACAGCGGGCCGTGGCCGCCAGGGTAAAACACGGCATCAAAATCCTCGGCTTTGATGGTATCGAGCGTCACGGTATTAGCCAAGGCCTTTTGAGCGGCCGGGTCTTGCTTGAATCGCTCGGTAGCTTCGGTCTGGGCACCAGGCTCGTCGCTTTTGGGGTCGAGGGGCGGCTGGCCGCCTTTGGGCGAGGCCAGGGTGATGTCAGCCCCAGCATCAACGAAAGCATAGTAGGGCGCGGCGAACTCCTCCAGCCAGAAACCGGTCTTGTGGCCGGTGTTGCCGAGTTGGTCGTGCGAGGTCAGAATCATGGCAATTTTCATGGGGCAATAGAATAAGTGGGAAGTAAGGGCAGGTTGTACCCGCCCGTCATTTAAATGGAATCGGTGGTTTTGAGCGAAGGATGGGCGAGTGCAACCCGCGCCTAGGCCACTTTCACCACGGCCTTACCGGTGTTCTCACCGGCAAACAGGCCCAGGAAAGCCGCTGGAATCTGGTCGAAGCCTTCGGTGATGGTTTCCTCGCCTTTCAGCTTGCCAGCGGCATACCACTCAGTTAGCTTGGCCACGCCTTCGGGCCAGCGGCTGTGGTAGTCGCTCACGATGAAGCCCTGCAGCTTGGTGCTCGTCTTGAGGAGCTTGCCTTCGGGGCGCGGGCCGGTGGGCGTTTCGGTCACGTTGTAAGTCGAAATCTGGCCGCAGAGGGCAATGCGGGCGTGCTTGTTCAGCAAGTCGTACACGGCATCGGTGATGGCGCCGCCCACGTTGTCGAAGTAGCAGTCCACGCCGTTGGGCGCGGCATTGGCCAGCGCCTGGGCAATGTCCGGCGTGGTTTTGTAGTTGATGGCCTCATCGAAACCCAGGGCTTTGAGGTGGGCCACTTTCTCGTCGGAGCCAGCCGTGCCAACCACTCGGCAACCCTGGATTTTGGCCAGCTGGCCCACAAGCAGGCCCACCGCACCGGCTGCGCCCGATACCACCACCGTTTCGCCCGCCTTGGGTTGGCAGATATCAAGCAGCCCGAAGTAGGCCGTGAGGCCAGGCATACCCAGCAACCCCAGGAAGTAGCTGGCCGGGGCCTTGTCCACGGGCACGGGGTTCAGCGTTTTGGCATCGGCCACGCTGAATTCCTGCCACGGCAGGTTGCCAACCACAGTGCTGCCTACAGGCAGGGCGGCACTTTGACTTTCAATGACTTCGGCCACCACGCCGCCCGCAATTGGCTGGCCCACTTCAAAGGGGGCTATGTACGATTTGGCGGCACTCATCCGGCCACGCATGTAGGGGTCGACGGATACATACAGCGTTTTCAGCAGCACCTGTCCCTCAGTGGGGGCAGAAATCTCGCGGGTTTCGAACTGGAACTGGGCTGCGGTAGGCGCCCCTTGGGGGCGGCTGGCGAGCAAAATGGCTTGCGATTTCATAGGCTGTAGCACTGGATTGGAAATAAAAATAGCCGTGCCCTAGCAGCGCCGGCACGGCTATTTTGGGGTGGCGGCGTGGCAGCCGCGGCAGCAACTAGGCGTTGGTCGTGGTGCTCAGGGTCACCTCGATGTTTCCTTTGGTGGCGCGCGAGTACGGGCAGATGCCGTGCGCAGCTTCTACCAATTCTTCGGCCTGCTTCTGCTCCACGCCGGGAATGTTGACGTGCAAATCGGCCGATATGCCATAGCCGCCATCTTCCGCTTTGCCGAAGCCGATGAAGGCTTCCACGGTCACATTTTCCAGCTTCACTTTGGCCTGGCGGGCCGCAACTCCCAGCGCACCCTCAAAGCAAGCGGCGTAGCCGGCGGCAAACAGCTGCTCGGGGTTGGTAGCGCCGGGTTTGCCGGGGCCGCCCATCTCCTTGGGCGTGCTCAGGTCGATGTCGAGCACGTTGTTATTGGTGGTTACGTGGCCGTCGCGGCCGCCTTTGGCCAAAGCCTGGGCGGTGAAGATTTTTTCGATTTTCATTGGAATGGGTAAGTGAATTGGGTAAGAAAAAAGTGCTGGCGACTAAGCCAGCTGGGTAAGCAAGTGCGTGAGGTGAACCCGCAGGGCCATTATTTCAGCTTCTGACATCTGCATCTTATCGAGCATCTGCTCCGGAATCGGGCCAGCCTGCGCCTCCAGGGCTCGTCCGGCGGGCAATAGCTCGATGATGACGGAACGCTCGTCGCGCGGGTCGCGGCGGCGGCTGAGCCACTGCTTCTGCTCCATGCGCTTGAGCAGTGGGGTGAGTGTGCCCGAATCCAGCAGCAGCTTTTCGCCCAACTCTTTCACTGTAAGCTGCCCATGCTCCCACAGCAGCAGAAACACGAGGTACTGCGGGTAGGTGAGGTCAAGGGCTTGCAGCAGCGGCTGATACGTTTTGGTAATCAGCCGCGACACGGCATAAAACGGAAAGCAAATCTGGCTTTCCAGCTTCAGCAGGGAGTTCTTGGCGGGTTGGGTTGGGGTCGTTGCCATGTGGGTTCGCAAAGGTAAACGCAGAATGGTTGTGTAATGCTTGATTGTGTACAATTAATTTTTTGTTCTAGCGTGATATTTCGCTTCTGCCCTTACTCATCTGAGCAAGGAAGCAGGGGTGAAGTATCTATGGCATAAGCTGTAGCCTGCGCATTATGCACATCGTTGCATGGTTCCGGCACGAATCAAATCATTCGCAACAAAAACCGTCTTCACGAACTGGTGCCTAGAGGGGGCAGGGGGGGTAGAAACGCAGAGGACGACCCAGCAAAAAGCTACCTTTGCCCCTCCATGCACCTGCGCGCGCTCGAACCCGACGACCTCGAATTTCTCTATGCTCTTGAAAACGACCCGGACATTTGGGGCGTTTCCGACACCCTGGCACCGGTGTCGCGGCATGCCCTGCGTGAGTACTTGGAGCATGCGTCTGCGGATTTCTACGTAGTGCGACAGTTGAGGCTAGTGGTTACTACTGAAATTAGCGGCCCACCGGTAGGCGTCGTCGACCTGTTTGACTTCGAACCGCTGCATCAACGGGCTGGTGTTGGTATCACTATTCTGGCAAAAGAGCGGAAAAAAGGCTACGCCCAACAGGCCTTGGATTTGCTAAAAAACCACGCCCGGAATGCCTTGCGACTGCACCAGATTTACGCTACCGTAGGCGCCGATAACCTGGCTAGCATGAGGCTTTTTGAAGCTGCCGGGTTTCGAAAAATCGGCACTCGACTAGCGTGGCTGCGCACCCCTTCCGGCTGGCAAGATGTTGTGGAATGGCAGTGCTTTTTGGCCAGCCCGGACGACATCAGAGAATAGGCTTAGCCGTATATCCTGTTGATAGCGTGAAGAATCGGTGAGCTTTTAGTATTGTAAGCTGGGCTATATCCTTTGGCCCAGGGCCTTCGTATAGGGTAGCAAGCGGCCCGGCCTGGCAGGTACAGCATCCTGTGGCGCGGCGCGAAACTCCTTTTTCCTGCTACTTTTCATGCCACCTTCTTCGACGGTGGAAGCGCCCTTGCGTGCCTCCGCCACCGCTGCCCGGCCCAGCGATTCAGCCGCCGAAACTCCTGCCTCTTACACCCTGCCCGACCTGGTTTGCTTCGCACACCTGCATTGGGACTTTGTATGGCAGCGCCCGCAGCATTTGCTGTCGCGTTTTGCCCAGCACGGCCGGGTTTTTTACGTTGAAGACGCCTTCTACCACAACGACGACCTGATTGAGCCGCACGTCGAAATTAAAGACCGCAATAATGGTGTGAAAGTGGTGGTGGTGCACCTGCCCCAGCGCCTGCGCCACGATGAAAATGCCGCCGACCAGGCTCAGTTCGAAACCTTAAGCCATTATTTCAACGAACAAGGCGTTACCAACTACATTTTCTGGTACTACACGCCGATGGCCCTCGGCAAGTCGCGCCAGTTCACGCCCAAGCTCACCGTGTACGACTGCATGGATGAGTTGGCTGCATTCAAATTCGCTCCGCCCGAACTGCGCAACCGCGAGCAGGAGTTGTTCGGCAAGGCCGACCTCGTATTCACCGGCGGCCACACGCTCTACGAATCCAAGCGCGAGCAGCACCCCGATGCCCATCCCTTCCCGAGCAGCATCGACAAAGCCCACTTTGGCCTGGCCCGCGGCCCGCTGGCCGAGCCCGCCGACCAGGCAGGCATTGCGCACCCACGCATCGGCTTCTTCGGAGTGGTAGACGAGCGGCTGGACATTGAGTTGCTGCGTGAACTGTCGCAGCAGCATCCGGAGTGGCAGTTTGTCATCATCGGGCCGGTGGTGAAGATTGACCCGGCCATTTTGCCCCGCACGCCTAACGTGCATTACCTCGGCGGTAAGGACTACAAGGAACTGCCTTCATATTTAAAAGGTTGGGAGGTGGCAACGCTGCTTTTCGCCGACAACGAAAGCACCAAGTTTATCTCGCCAACTAAAACGCCCGAGTACCTCGCCGCCGGCAACCCCGTGGTGAGCACACCCATCCGCGACGTGGTGCGCCCCTACGGCGATTTGAACCTCGTCCAGATTGCTGACAATGCCGTTGATTTCGGCAAGGCCATCTCAAAGGCCCTCACCCAGCGCGAAGATGCCGACTGGCGTCAGCGCACCGATGATTACCTGGCCACCATCTCGTGGGACCAGACCTGGCAGCAAATGGTGGACCTGATGCAAACCCGTCTCGCCGCCAAAAAAGTGGACGCCGCCACTACCACCCACGACAGCCAGCCGCGCATGGCCACCAAAGTGTCGGAAGTAACCCTGCCGCCTATTGCGGCGAGCTAAAATCAGCTGCGCAAACAGCACCAAGTAGTCGGCATGCGGAGGACGCTAATAAATCCTGTCTCCGCCTTTTGCAGCTGCTTGCTGAATAACAAATAATTACTACGAATCAACACGTCCCTCCCTTACACATTTCCATACCCCTGCACTATGTTCGACTACCTCATCGTTGGGGCCGGTTTCGCCGGCAGCGTGCTCGCCGAACGGCTAGCCACCCGCAGCAACAAAAAAGTCCTCGTTATTGACAAGCGTAGCCACATTGGGGGCAATGCGTACGACCATTACAACGAAGAAGGCATTCTGGTGCATAAGTATGGTCCGCACATCTTCCATACCAATTCGAAGGATGTATTTGACTATCTGGGCAACTTCACCGACTGGCGTCCTTACGAGCACCGCGTGCTTGCTTCGGTCGACGGCCAGCACGTGCCGATGCCCATCAATCTGGATACCATCAACAAGCTTTACGGCCTGAACCTAACCAGCTTCGAGGTCGAAGAATTCTTCGCTTCGGTAGCCGAGTCGGTGCCTGTCATCAAAACGTCGGAAGATGTAGTGGTAAGCAAAGTTGGCCGCGAGCTGTACAATAAATTCTTCAAGAATTACACCAACAAGCAGTGGGGCCTGGACCCCTCGCAACTGGATAAGTCGGTGACCTCGCGTGTGCCCACCCGTACCAACCGCGACGACCGGTATTTCACCGATACCTACCAGGCTATGCCCCTGCACGGCTACACCCGAATGTTTGAGAACATGCTCAACCACCCAAATATCAAGGTGATGCTGAACACGGACTACCACGAGGTAATCGACTTCATTCCTTTCAAGGAAATGATTTTCACAGGCCCGGTAGATGAATATTTCGACTACAAGTTCGGTAAGCTGCCCTACCGCTCGCTGGAGTTCAAGCACGAAACCCTGAACAAGGAGAAGCACCTTGCTGCACCCGTGGTGAACTACCCTAACGAGCATCCTTACACCCGCATCACCGAGTTTAAGGCCCTCACCGGTCAGGACCACCCTAAAACGGCCATCGTGTACGAGTATCCTCAAGCCGAGGGCGACCCGTACTACCCCATCCCGATGCCCGAAAACGCCGAGTTGTACAACAAGTACAAGAAGCTAGCCGATGAGACGCCCAACGTTCACTTCGTGGGTCGCCTGGCTACCTACAAGTACTACAACATGGACCAAGTAGTGGCCCAAGCCCTGACGCTCTATAAGAAGCTGACGGAAAAAGAGAATGCCAGCAAGCCAGTGCTTCCCGCAATTTCGGGTAGCACCGCGCTGGTAGAGAAGCTGATTAGCCGCTCGCCGAAGCAGGAGTAGCTTGCCCTTGCAGAATAGCTGATAATAGCGTCATGCTGGGCTTAGCCGAAGTGCATTGTATGCAACAGTAAGCCAGCCTGCTGAAAGATAGAGTTACTCCGCAAGCGAGATGCTTTCTCGGCGCTCAACATGACGTTTTATTTTATCAGCCAATGAAAAAGCCCCGCCAATTTGGCGGGGCTTTCCTTTTTGGGACGGTTTTAGCGGAAGGCTCCGTAAATTTGGGGTGCGCCACAGCGCTATTCGCTAAAATACTACCTGATGTTTGAATTCCTAGGCAAGACCGTCGCCAAAATATTTGGCTCCAAGTCGGAGCGTGATTTAAAGGAAATCACGCCCTACGTGGCGCTGATTAATGCCGAATATGCCAAACTGGCTGGTTTGAGCGACGACCAGCTCCGCGACCAGACCGATGCTGTGCGCGCCCGCATTGCCGAGCGCCTCGCTGGCCTCGACGGACAGATTGCCGGTTTGCAACAGCAAATCGACAGCCAGCCTCAGCTCGATGTGGCCCAGAAGGAAGGCCTTTTTGAGCAAATTGATGCGCTGGAAAAGCAGCGCAACAAAGACCTCGAAGCTGTGCTGCTGGAAGTGCTGCCATCGGCCTTTGCTATTGTGAAGGAAACTGCCCGCCGCTACAAGGAAAATGGCCAACTGGTAGTAACCGCTAACGACCACGACCGCGAATACGCCTATACCCATTCCAACTGCCGCATCGAAGGCGACCAGGCCATCTGGTCGAATAAATGGCTGGCGGCCGGGGCTGAAATCGTCTGGGATATGGTGCACTACGACGTGCAGCTGATTGGCGGCGTGGTGCTGCATCAGGGCAAAATTGCCGAAATGGCCACGGGTGAAGGCAAAACCCTCGTTTCGACCCTGCCGTCCTTCCTGAATGCGCTGTCGAAGCGCGGTGTACACCTGGTTACGGTCAACGACTACCTGGCCAAGCGTGACTCGGAATGGAACGCGCCGCTGTTCGAATTCCACGGCATAACGGTGGACTGCATCGACAAGCACCAGCCCAACACGCCGGAGCGTCGTGCCGCCTACCAAGCCGACATCACCTACGGCACCAACAACGAATTCGGCTTCGACTACCTGCGCGACAACATGGCGCGTGACCCCGAGGAACTGGTGCAGCGCAAGCACCACTTTGCCATGGTCGACGAAGTGGACTCCGTGCTGATTGACGATGCACGGACGCCGCTCATCATTTCGGGCCCGGTGCCGCGAGGCGACGTGCACGAGTTCTACCAACTCAAGCCGCGCATCCAGCGCCTTGTGGACGAACAGAAAAAGGTGGTGCAGAACTACCTCGTGCAAGCCCGTAAGCTCATCGCCGAAGGCAAAACCGGCGTGGAAGAAGGCGATAAAAACGGCCTCGGTGGCCTGATGCTGTTCCGCGCCCACCGTGGCCTGCCCAAGAGCAAGCCGCTCATCAAGTACCTGTCGGAGCCTGGTATCCGGGCGGTGCTGCAAGCCACCGAAAACCACTACCTGGCCGATAACTCGCGCCAGATGCCCAAAGCCGACGAGCCGCTGTTCTTCACCATTGACGAGAAGAACAACCAGATTGAGCTGACCGAAAAAGGCATCGATTTGATTACGGCCCAGGGCGAAGACCCGAAACTGTTCATCATGCCCGACATCGGCATGGCCATTGCCGATATTGAGAAAAATAACACCCTCTCGGCCGAAGAGAAGCTCCAGCAAAAAGAAAAGCTGATGAGCGACTATAACGAGAAGTCGGAGCGCGTGCACACCGTGAACCAGTTGCTGAAAGCTTACACGCTGTTTGAGAAGGATGACCAGTACATCCTGACCGACGACGGCAAGGTGAAAATTGTGGACGAGCAAACCGGCCGCGTGATGGAAGGCCGCCGCTACTCCGATGGCCTGCATCAAGCTATCGAGGCCAAGGAAAACGTGACCGTGGAAGACGCCACCCAGACTTACGCTACGGTAACGCTGCAGAACTATTTCCGCATGTACCACAAGCTGTGCGGCATGACTGGTACGGCCGAAACCGAAGCCGGTGAGTTCTGGGAAATTTACAAGCTCGACGTAGTGGTAATTCCCACCAACCGGGTGATTTCGCGCAAAGACGCCGACGACCAGGTCTACAAGACGGTGCGCGAGAAATACAACGCCGTGGCCCTGGAAATCCAGAAGCTGGTGGAAGCTGGCCGCCCTGTGCTGGTAGGTACCACAAGCGTGGAAATTTCGGAGCTGATGTCGCGCATGCTCAAATTGCGCGGCATTCAGCACCAAGTATTGAACGCCAAGCAGAACCAGCGCGAAGCCGAGATTGTAGCTGCCGCTGGCTACCCCGGCACCGTGACCATCGCTACCAACATGGCCGGTCGCGGTACCGACATCAAGCTGCGCGAAACCAGCCGCGAGGCCGGTGGCCTAGCCATCATCGGCACGGAGCGCCACGAGTCGCGCCGGGTGGACCGCCAGCTGCGGGGCCGCGCCGGTCGTCAGGGCGACCCGGGCACGTCGCAGTTCTTCGTGAGCCTGGAGGACAACCTGATGCGCCTGTTCGGCTCCGACCGGATTGCGAAGCTGATGGACCGCATGGGCATGGAAGAAGGCGAGGTGATTCAGCACTCGATGATTACTAACTCCATCGAGCGCGCCCAGAAGAAAGTAGAGGAAAACAACTTCGGCACCCGCAAGCGCCTGCTGGAGTACGACGACGTGATGAACGCCCAGCGCGAGGTGGTGTACAAGCGCCGCCGCAATGCCCTGCACGGCGACCGCATGGAAGTGGACATCCTTAACATGATTTACGACGTGAGCGAGGACATCGCCAGCGGCCACAAAATCACGGGCGATTTCGAGGATTTCAAGCTGAACGTCATCAAGGTATTCGGCTATGATACCTATATCACGGCGCAGGAGCTAAGCAGCCTGCAGCTGCCCGCCCTCACGCAGAAGCTGTACGACGAGGCCCTGGGCTACTTCCAAAGCAAGAACGAGCACATTGCTTCGAACTCGCTGCCGCTGGTGAACGACCTGCTGAATAACGGCGCGCCTTACGAGAACATCGCCGTGCCCTTCACCGATGGTAAGAAGCAGGTGCAAGCCATTGCCAACCTGCGCCGCGCCCAGGCCACCGGCGGCCACGACATCCTCCGCCAGATGGAGAAAGTGGTGGTGCTGTCCGTAATCGACACAGCCTGGACCCAGCACCTGCGCCAGATGGACGACCTGAAACAGGTGGTGCAAAACGCAGTATATGAGCAGAAGGACCCGCTGCTGGTGTACAAGTTCGAGAGCTTCGAGTTGTTCAAGCGCATGATTGCGAAGGTGAACGAGGAAACCACCACCTTCCTCTTCCACGCCGACGTGCCGGTGCAGCAAGGCGCTGTGGGCACCAACGACGAGCAGGAATACTACTACGAAGACGAGGAGCCCGCTCCGCGCCTCACCGTGGAGCACGAGTCCAACCTCGACTCCCTCGGCGCCGGCCCCGAAGACATGGGCCCCACCGACCAGCCCGCCGTGAAGCAAACCCCTGCGCGGAGCCAGAAAGTGGCCAACCGCAACGACAAGGTGAACGTGCAGTACATGGACGGCCGCGTGGTGCGCGACGTGAAGTACAAGTCGGTAGAGCAGGACGTGGAAAGCGGCCGGGCGGTGCTGGTGGATTAAGTAGCCTTCGCACTTAATGAGAATGAAAACGCCCTGGCCGGTTGGTCGGGGCGTTTTTGTGTGTTAGGGCTAAGCTACTAATGGCTAGATTTGCCGACTTTATTATATTTTGAGTTCTTCCTATAAATGAAGCGCTTTTTCGCTTTTTTGCGCAGTTGGCAAGTGGTCAGCGTCATTTTTTTAATATTGAAGGGACCTGTGGTTCAAGCTCAGGCGCCGGTTTGGCAGATGGCCACCTCGGCAGCGGGTGATTTTTCTGTGGTGTATGCAGCAGAAGTGGATGCTGCTGGCAATGTTTTTTTGACCGGTATTTTCCAGGGAACGGTCAGCTTCGGCACTACCACGTTGACCTCGGCCGGTAACTACGACGTGTACGTGGCCAAATGGAGCACGACTAGCCAACGCTTTGTGTAGGCTCAGCGAGCCGGTGGGGTAAGCGACAACAATATCTACATTGCCGGTCGCTTTCTGACCCCATCCACTTCCACTTTTGGCAATATTGTGCTAACCGGTGCTAATTTGGTTCAGCATGAGGTTTTTGTGGCCAAACTCGTTGATAATGGCAGCACGGGCAGCTTTGTGTAGGCGTACCAAGCGGGAGGAAACACCAACGATACGGTGCCTTGGTCGTGTCAGGTAACAACGTGTACTTGGCGGGGAGCGTTAGCCCACCGGCCGGTTTCGGGTCATACACCATTAACACGCCCACTACTAACAGTGTCGGTTTCCTAGCATCCCTCGCCGACCCTACGCTCACCGCTACTGCGCCCGCCCTGCGTCCCGAAAGCATCGGCCTCTTTCCCAATCCTGCTCGCGGCAAGGCCACTATTCAATTGCCCGCCATCCCCGGTGCGCCCACGGCCACCCTTATCATCCTTGATGCCCTGGGCCGCACTCTGCGCACCCAAACGGCCAATGCCAACACCAAGGCCGAACTGGACCTCACCGGCTTCGCACCCGGCCTCTACACCGTGCGCGTGCAGGCGGGCAGCAGCACCGCTACCCATAAGCTGGTGGTAGAATAAGTAATAGGGCCGTGTGGTATTAGGCCGGAACTTCCAACAGAGATTCAATTGCCTATTTGTGGGACAAACCCTGTTTTCGCAGTGAGTGAGAGAAGAAGTGCCCCAGCCAGCTGGTCAGGGCGCTTTTTAATGGGCCTTGGCGGTACATTCCCGCTACATTTGCCGTCGTGGCCTATAAGTACTTTTGCTTCTACTAACCTGACTCTCGGCATGAGATATCACGCTACACGGAATGCCGGCCTTTGGCTGGCTAAGATACTTGTGCTAATGTTGCTAGCCACGGCCGTGGCCCGGGCCCAGGCGCCCACCTGGCAACTGGCCGTGGCTGCCACGGGTGGCACCTCCGAGGTATTTGCCACGGCCGCCGATGCCAGCGGGAACGTGTTCCTGACTGGCACGTTCAGTGGCACAGTCGGCTTTGGCGGCATGTCCTTGACCAGTACGGGCCGGAACGACAACGACGTATTCGTAGCCAAGTGGAGCGGCGTCACCAACCGTTTCGTGTGGGTGCAGCGGGCCGGCGGCGTGGGCAACGATAGTTCCCCAACTATTGCTGTGAGCGGCACCAGCATCTACATCGCCGGGCGCTTTGCTGGTACAGCTAGCTTTGGAACTACGGTTTTGACAGCCGTGGGCTCTGATGATGGCTTCGTGGCCAAGCTGACCGATGCGGGTACTACTGGGGCTTTTGGGTGGGCCTTTGGGATAGGCGGGCGCGACAGCGAGCAGGCCACTGCGATAGCCGCTACGGGCAGTAGCGTATATGTGGGCGGAAGCTTCTATAGCCCCACGGTAGGTTTCGGCAGCATTTCGTTAACCAATTTTTCGGCGGCGGCCCCGTTACAGTCTGATGGCTTCGTGGCTAAGCTAACGGATGCTGGCACCACTGCCAGCTTTGTTTGGGTGCAGCAGGTGGGAGGCTCCGGCGATGACCATGTAGTGGCCCTGGCCAGCACAGCTAACGGCGTGTACGTCACAGGCAACTTTTCCAACACCGCCAGCTTTGGGGCTACCATGCTCACGGGGGGCAATCTGGCGGCCTTTGTGGCCAAGCTAACCGATACCCCCGTCCCCAACCGCTTTGTCTGGGCCGTGGGTACGAGCGGCGGCGCGGTATTCCCCAATGCCGTGGCAGTGAGTGGTCCGAACGTGTACGTGGCCGGGCGGTTTGTCTTCACTACAAGTTTCGGTCCGACGGCCCTTACCAGCACGGGCACCCAGGGTGGCTACGATGTGTTCGTGACGAAAATTGCCGATGCCGGCACCACTGCGGGCTTCACCTGGGCCGTGCAGGCCGGCGGGGCCCAGAGCGACTTCGCTACTGCGATAGCAGCCAGCGGCAGCAGCCTCTATGTGGCGGGCGTGTTTCTGGGCCCCAGCAGCTTTGGCAGCGGTAGCCTCACTAGCTTTGCCAGCAGCGACGACGCCTTTCTGGCCAAGCTCACCGATGCCGGCCCCACCGGCAGCTTTGCCTGGGCCACGGCGGCCGGCGGCAGCGGGGCCGACCAGGCCAATGGACTCGCACTCAGCGGCAGCACCATCTATGTAGCCGGCCCCGTGATGCCTCCCGCCAGCTTTGGGCCCCTCGCGCTAGCCAGTCCGGGGGGAGCTTCCGTTTCTTTCCTGGCCTCTCTGGCTGACCCTACGCTCACGGGCACCACATCGGGGCACTATTTGGAAAGCCTGCACCTGTTTCCCAACCCCGCCCACGGCCGCGCCACGGTGCAACTGCCGGCTGGTATCGGTCCGGCCACGCTTACTGTGCTCGATGCCCTGGGCCGGGTTATGCGCACTCAGACGACCATTAACGGTCCCAAAACCGAAATCGACCTGACTGGCCTCGCGCCCGGCCTCTACGCCGTGCGGATGGCGGCAGGCGGTGGCGCAGCCACGCAAAAGCTGGTGGTAGAGTAAGCACAGCGAAGAGTCTGCGCACCTTACGCCAACGGCATGGCGTAGAGGTCGAAAGGGAGTAGGGGAGGGCCAAGACGTCGTGCATCTTTACGCGTTACGTTTGTCCTTCAGCTTTTCACTTTGCCTGGCATGCCCTACTTCTACTTCCGGAAAAACACGTTCACCTCTCTTTGGGCCACGGCCTGGCTGCGCGGGCTGTGGCTGGTGCTGCTGACCCTGCTGCCGACGGCACCTTGCGCCCCGGCGCCAGCGGCTCCTTTGATGCCCGCAACTTCACGGTGGGCACTGCGCCCGATGGCCGGCCGGTGTTTCGGCCGACCAGCACCGCAGGGGCCGATGACTACAAGTGGCAGGACGGTTTTGGGCTGCCCGAAGGCGTGAGCAGCAGCCCCGTGGGCGGCAACGTGAAGGCGGTGCTGCAAGTGGGCAGCGACATTTATATCGGCGCCTACACCGTGCGGGTGGGCGCCGCCGGCGCGGCCGTCGGCCAGCAGCTGGTAGAGGAATAAGCCTGCCCGCCGGCCGCCAACGCACCGGCTTGTATAAAAAAAGAGCCCGCAACAGCGGGCTCTTTTTTCTGCGAGACTTACAGCGACTTTGGGGCTTTCGGGGGCTGCGGCGAGTCGTTTACGGTGAAGCCGTAGTCGCCCATCTCGCGCAGGCGATTTTTGCCCAGGTTGCCTTGCAGGGTTTTCGAGGCGCGTTGGTTCAGGGGCACGCACACGGCCACGGCGGCATCGCGTTTTTCGTAGAGCTTTTCGAGCTGCAGTTCCAGCTTTTTGGCTTCTGCGTGTGCCGCTAGGGCATCGGGTATTGCGGCGGCAGCTGCTTGTAGCTCGCTGGCCAACTCGCCGGCAATCAGCGAATCTTTGCCCTTTTCGGCAATGCCTTTGGCCACAGCGGCCGTAAGGGTGAGCGTTCCGAGGGGGTCGGTAGCGCCTGGGATGGGAATGCGGGCTTGCGCCATGAGGGGTAGCCGCCGGAGAAAGTAAATCCGGTAGAAATCAAATATAGTAAGCTCGGCTATATTATTGAACGCTAACACCAAAATTGGATGGCCCTCTCCAAGCGTTGGGCGATGCCCGTCAATTCTCTGCGGGCCTTGCTCAAGCCTTTGCCGACCCTCCTCAAAGGCTAAAGGGCCTGCCTTGAGTCTTTGAGGTGCCCCGTCAGGCCTTTGAGTACCTTCCTTAAACGCTTGATGCCCTTCCTCAAAAGCCTGCGGACCCTGCTCAAGCCTTTGCCGGCGCCTCTTAAACGTGTAAGGCCCCCGTTAAAAGCTTGCAGGCTCCTGCTCCAACGAGCAGGCCCGCCTACTGCCGGGGCGGGCGGTGCTCGTGGTCCTGGCTATCGGTCAACCACCCGCGGGCAGCGGTTTCGTCATGGAAAAAGTAGGGATAAAACTCGTGCTCGGCCTGCTGGCGGAGCAGGGTTTCGGTGCTGATGCTCTCTATTTCGGCGCGGTGGCTTTCATCGGCCACGCACGCCATGAACACCGGCGAGCCCAGCACCGATACCACTTGCTGGGCTAGCAGCTTGCCGAGCCACTCCAGAAGCAGGGGCGAAAAGGCGTCCTGGGTGCGCATGTCGAGCAGCCAGAACCGGCAGTTGTTGTGGTGCAGAGCGGCGCTCAGCAGTTCCTCCTGCGGGGGCAGCAGGCTGCGGTCGGGCACCTCGCGCAGCCAGCGGCCCACCAGCAGGTTGGAGGCGTGCTCGTACTGAAGGGCAAATACGTCGGAGATAATCGTATTCATAAAAAGTGCTTGAACGAAGGAGAAACGAAGGTAGAGCCGGCCAGGCGCCGGTTGTGCGGGGGGTATACGGCGCAGCGGCTTCGATGTCGGCCCCACCCGGCTCAAGCGGAGCCCGCCGAACCCGCCGTACCTTTGCCCCATGACGCTCGCCGCCCAAATCGACCATACCCTGCTGCGCCCCGATGCCACCGAGGCCCAGATACTCCAGCTCTGCGACGAGGCCGCCGCGCACGGTTTCGCCACCGTGTGCGTGCCGCCCTGCTACGTGGCCCTGGCCACGAGCAAGCTGGGAGGCACGCCTGTGGGCATCTGCACCGTGGTGGGGTTTCCGTTGGGCTACTCGGCATCCAGCGTAAAGTTTAAAGAGGCCGAAGTAGCGCTGTATGATGGTGCGACCGAACTGGACATGGTCATCAACGTGTCGGCCCTGAAATCGGGCAAGACCGAAGCCATTCAGGCCGAAATCCTGGATTTGGCCGATTTGTGCCACGTCCATCAGGCCTTGCTCAAGGTCATTATTGAAACCGCTTTACTTACAGAAAAAGAAATTGAGCTGGCCTGCCGCCTGTGCTTAGAAGGGGAGGCCGATTTTGTGAAAACCTCCACCGGCTTTGCCAGCCGGGGCGCTTCCGTGGCCGACATTGAGCTGATGCGCCGTGTGCTGCCTGCTACCATGCGCATAAAGGCCGCCGGCGGCATCCGCACCCGCGCCGCCGCCGAGGCCCTGATTGCCGCCGGTGCCGACCGCATTGGCTCTTCCAATAGCATAGCCCTGATTTCTGAAGCCGATGAATCGACCACTGCTCAATAGCCTGCTGGCCTCGCTGCTGTTCGTTATGGCCGCCTGCGCCAGCACTGCCCAGCAGGCCCCGCAAGCCAGCGCCCCCCCCGATACCGCCGTGCGCAAGTCCGCCACGCCCCCCATGCCCGCCGAGGACGTAACCAAATACCGCCCGGTATTTGCCGCGCCCAAAGCCACGCCGCTGCCCGCCACTGCGCCCGTCAAAACAACCGTGCTGCCCACCAACCAGGTCAATACCCAGATGGAGCAGCGTCTGCGCGACCAGGCCTACACCAACCAGAACGTGAAGTACGCCCAGGGCTACCGCGTGCTGGTGTATTTCGGCACCGAGCGCGACAAGGTGATGGCCCTGCGCCGCTCCATCATCGGCCGCTACCCCGATGAGACGGACTACATCGTGTTCAAGTCGCCGGTTTACCGCCTTTACATCGGCGATTACCTCACCCGGCTCGACGCTGCCCGCGGCATGGCCCGTCTGCGCCCGTTCGTGCCGAAGCCCGAGCTGGAACCCACGCAGGTGCTCCTGAATAAGAACCCGTAGTTAGGCACCGCCGCTCATCTACAAAATCCGTGAAATCCGATAAATCCGCCGAATCCGTGGTTCAGACAATCCAGCGCCTCGCCGCCCAGTTCGCCGCCGACACCGTGGCCGTACGCCGCCACCTGCACGCTAATCCTGAGCTCTCCTTTGAGGAGGTGAACACGGCCGCCTTCGTCACAAAGGAGCTGGAGAAGCTGGGCCTGCGCCCGCACCCCATCGCCAACACCGGCGTGGTGGCCCTTATCGAAGGCCTGCCCGGCGGCCCCACCATCGCCCTGCGCGCCGACATGGATGCGCTACCCATCCAGGAAACCAGCGATATCCCCTACAAATCAACCAATCCCGGTGTGATGCACGCCTGCGGCCACGACGTACACACTGCTTCCTTGCTGGGCGCGGCCCGCATTCTGAATGAGCTGAAAGGCCAGTTCAAAGGCACTGTCAAGCTCATGTTCCAACCCGGCGAGGAGCGGCTGCCCGGCGGTGCTTCGCTCATGATTAAGGAAGGTGTGCTGGAAAACCCGGCCGTGGGCCAGGTGCTGGGTCAGCACGTATTTCCGCACCTGCCGGCCGGCAAAATTGGCCTGCGCCCCGGCCGCTACATGGCCAGCACCGACGAGCTCTACCTGACCATCAAAGGCAAGGGCGGCCACGGCGCCATGCCCGAAATGAATCTCGACCCGGTGCTGGTGGCCGCGCATCTCATCGTAGCCGCTCAGCAGCTGGTGAGCCGCCGCGCCAGTCCCAAAATTCCTTCGGTGCTGAGCTTCGGCAAAGTCATCGCCAACGGCGCGACCAACGTCATCCCCAACGAAGTGTACATTGAAGGCACCTTCCGCACCCTCAACGAGGAATGGCGCGCCGAGGCCCATCAGCACCTGCGTCGCCTCTGCGAAGGCCTGGCTGAAAGCATGGGCGCCGTGTGCGAGCTGGAAATCCGTCACGGCTACCCCTACCTCGAAAACGAGCCCGCCCTCACCGCCCGCGTCCGCGCCGCCGCCGAAGAATACCTCGGCTCCGAAAACGTGGTGGAGCTCGACCAGTGGATGGCCGCCGAGGACTTCGCCTACTTCTCCCAAGCCGCGCCGGCCTGCTTCTACCGCCTCGGCACTCGCCACGAAGACGGCCGCTTTGCCGCCTCTGTGCACACGCCCACGTTTGATATCGACGAGCAGGCGCTAACTACTGGCCCGGGCCTCATGGCTTGGCTGGCCATCAAGGAATTAGGAGAATAGCGCTGTAGCGTGGACGCTGCGAGCCTGCGTATTGACCGAATAACGCGCCGACTCGCAGAGTCCACGCTACTTTATCATCATGAAACGACTTCTGCCCCTTGCTCTGCTTTTGGCCAGTTTGGCTGCCCAGCCTGCTGCCGCTCAAACCCGGCGCGCCCTATCCGGCCTGCAGCTCTGGCCCGAACTACAGGCCGAGCTGGCGCTGCCCGACAGCGAGAGCGACTACGTGCTGCTGGCCGTGCGCGGCCAAAACAACACGGACAACAATGGTTTCGACGACCCCAACCGCTTCCTCGGATTCGATGAGCGGCGCGTGACGCTCAACTTTGAGCATTTCTGGAACGAGCATTGGAGCGGCGGCGGCGGCTTGGGTTACTTCTCGGCCAACAAAGCCTACGTGCTGATTCCCGAAGTGCTGCTGCGCCACCGTAGCAATGTGGCCTCGTTCACCTTCGGCCAGCGCCTGAGCTTTGAGCGCACCTTTCCCAGCCCTGCCAACGCCAAAGGCCAGACCAATGCCCGCCTGCGCGCCGACTTGGAGAAAATATTTCCCCTCACCGCCAGCGTGGCCCTGCGCCCCCGGCTGAGCTATGAAGCTGCCACCCATTTCCGCCTGCTAAAGTCCGACACCGACCCAGATGAGCGGTTCATCCAATTCACCAGCCTGCGGGCTGAGGTGGGCTGCCGCGTCGGCAGCAACTTCGATTTTACGCCTTGGTTTGCCTACCAAACAAACTACCTCGTCACCCTGCCGCAATACGACAGCATGGGCAATCAAACCTCCGGCGGCAACCTGAACCTCGTGAGCCCAGTGCTGGGCATTGACCTGCGCTACACCATTCTGCAGGGGCAGGACGCAGCCAAACGCAAGCAGCTACCAACGCAACACTAGCGTCTGCTGATGTAATAGAGATGATTGGCTGCCAAAATGGCCGATGCGTATTCTGGCTAAATATTGTCAATGCGTACTACTGGTGCTGTTTTGTCAAGATTGGTGGCAATGTTCTAATCGCATAACTTTAAAATTTAAGACAATTTGTCGCAATAATTATTGCCAAAGCCGATTGGTATAGATTTTAAGGAAGTGAAGTGTGCCGCAAGACGGCAGTCATTCTTTCACAACTCTTAAACTATCAATATCACCATGGCAACTTTGCTGTATAACCCCCGCCCTTCTCTCCGTCCGAGCCGTGCCTTGAGCGCCATGCTTGCCGACATGCTGCAGGCCCCGCAAACGGCTGCCGCGCAACCCACGCCGGCCTTCGTGCCCGCCGCCGATATCCTCGAAACCGCTGAAGGCTTTGAATTGCACTTGGCCCTGCCCGGCGTGAAAAAAGAAGCCGTCAACCTGGAATTCCTCGATGGTGAGCTCGTGGTATCCGGCAACCGGTCGAACCCGGCTGCCGCTGCCAAGGAAGCCGCTGCTACCGCTACCGAAGCTGCGCCGGTTAATGAGAATGCCTCGGAAAACACGTCTGCAGTAGTGGTCCCCGAAGCTCCGGCCGTGCCCAAGTTCCGCCGCACCGAAACCAACTACGGCAGCTTCTCCCGCAGCTTCCGCTTACCCGAAACAGTGAACGTGAAAGCCATCTCTGCCGAGTTGACAGACGGTATCCTGCGCGTAACGTTGCCCTTCGACACTGAGAAAGTGACCAAGCAGCATATTGAAATCCGCTAATTGCGGGTCGCTCTGTAAAAAAGGCACCCCACGGGGTGCCTTTTTTGCCGAACGGCGTGTTGTATTCCTGACAGCCCTGACTTGGCCTGTTTTCTGCTAAAAGCAACCTTCAGAGACGAAAGCGAATCATTAGCGCGTTGTTGAAAATAACCTGACCTAGCTCATGCGGTTTTCATTCGACCGTTTTTAAATTAGGCCCGTCGTTCACCCCATTAATCCTTTTTCATTTTTCCCTTACCCATGCAAGCAAAACAAATGATGCTCGGCCTGCTCGGTTCTGCCATTCTTGGCGGCGGTGTGGCCGTGGGGGGGTACAAACTGCTGGAGCCGGCCCCCTCGGTGCAGCAGGCTGTAGCCGCCGACCCCCAGGTGCGTTACACTTCCGAGATGCGGAGCTCGCCTTATACGGTGCCCGAAGGCTTGAACTTCGTAGCCGCTGCTGCCGCTGTGACCCCCGCTGTGGTGCACGTAATGACTGAATACGCCGCGCCGTCCGTCGACCAGCGCCAGCAGCAGATGGACCCCTTCCTACGCCAGTTCTTCGGCGACCAGATGGAGCAGTTCCGGGGCCAGCAGCCCCAGGGCGGTGGCCAGGGCTCGGGCTCGGGTGTAATTATTGCTGCCAACGGCTACATTGTGACCAACAACCACGTTATCGACAAGGCCTCCAAAATTGAGGTGGTACTCGACGACAAGCGCAAGTTCGACGCCGAGCTGGTAGGCGCCGACCCCAACACCGACCTCGCGGTACTGAAAGTGAAGGCTGACAACCTGCCCTTCATCAAGTACGGCAACTCCGACGATGTGAAAGTAGGCCAGTGGGTGCTCGCCGTAGGCAACCCTTTCAACCTGAACTCAACCGTGACGGCTGGCATTATTTCGGCCAAAGGCCGGAACATCGACATCCTGCGCCGTAAGGACAACATGGGCATCGAGTCGTTCATTCAGACTGATGCTGTGGTGAACCCCGGCAACTCAGGCGGTGCCCTCGTCAACCTCAACGGCGACCTCATCGGCATCAACTCGGCTATCGCTTCGCACACCGGCAGCTACGAAGGCTACTCGTTTGCTATCCCCAGCTCGCTGGCCAGCAAAGTGGTCGATGACCTATTGAAATACAAAGTAGTGCAGCGCGCCTTGCTCGGCGTACAGATTCAAGAAGTGGATGCCAAGCTAGCTTCTGAGAAAAAGCTGAACACCCTTAATGGGGTGTATGTGCAAGGCCTAAGCGAGAACAGCGCCGCCGCCGCCGCCGGCCTGAAAATGGGCGATATCATCACCCAAATCAACGGCGTAGCGGTAAACACCTCCTCGCAATTGCAGGAGCAAGTGGCCCGCTTCCGCCCTGGCGATAAGATTAAAGTGAACTACCTGCGTAGCGGCGCTGCCGGCGTGACGGAGGCCGTTCTGCGCAACGCTACCGGTACCACCGCTATTGTGCGCGAGGATGCCGCTGCGGCGTCCATCAAGTACGAAGGCGCAACCATTGCCGCCGTGCCGCCCCGCGACTTAGCCAAGCTGGGCCTGGAAGGCGGTGCCAAAATCAGTGGCATCAAGGGCAGCAACTTCCGCGAAACGGGCATGGCCGATGGCTTCATCATCACCCGCATCGACAAGAACCAGGTGAGCAAGCCAGCTGACGTGAAAAATTACCTCGACCAGGCCCGTCAAAATTCGGGCGCGCTAGTCGAAGGCGTATACCCGGATGGTCGCAAAGCCTACTACCCCATTGGGCAGGAGTAAGTAGTATCTTTTGCTTAAAAAAAGCCTCTGCCGCCTCGGCAGAGGCTTTTTTTTTGGCGGTAATTGGACAGGAGCATTATCCCATTTCGGGACATAAAAAGGCTGCATTATAATTGTCCAAATACCCTTGTTTGAATAGGGTGATGAGATTAAATATACGACTGGGAATCAGGGTAGATAAATTTGATAATGCAGTAAAAAAGGCTGCATATTTAAGGCCGAATGACGGATTGCTTCGTAAATACTTTTCCCAGGTCGGGAGCTTGTTGACGTGGAATTATCAACTGGCTCACTCCCCCGATTTGGTCCGCCTTCGTTAGTGCATGGAAAACGTCATCAACACCCTATACATCCAGAATTTTAAGTCGATTCGGAGTGCCATCCTGCACCCACGGCGAGTGAATATCATCATTGGCGAGCCCAACGTGGGCAAATCGACGGTGCTGGAAGCCATGAGCCTGCTGGGCAGTTTCCCCTACGAGCAGAAGAAAAAGTTTATGCGCAGCTTTATTCGCTACGAAAAGCCCGCGCAGCTCTTCCACGATAGCCTGATGACCAGCCCGATTCGGGTGGAAACCGACCGCGACGTGTGCTTGCTGGGACGGGTGAACCAGAATGGGGAAAAGCGCTTCAAGTACGCGGTATTCAGCCAGACAGCTTACCTGTTGTTGCGTGCCCAGCTGGGTTTGCCGTTGCTGGAGGGCCGCGGCAAAAACCGCACGAGCGATGATGCCCAGCTATTGGGCCGCATCTACGACCACTTAGCCAATGCCGGTACGCTGCCCGAACCGGGTTTCCTCTATACCGAGTTCGACCGTGATGGCTACGTGGACCAGCCGGGAGCCGGCGGCCACTACCTGACCTCTGTTCCGGCTTGGCAGCCGCGGGCGGTGAAATCGTACCGCTTCAAGCACAAAGGCCACCTCGACCGCCGCTACTCCGATGCCTCGCTACGCCCACCCCACGGCAACAACCTGGTGCAGGTACTGGAAGCCAACGTCGATTTACGCCAGGAATTTGCTACCCTGTTTGAAAACCACAACCTACGCCTACGTGTGCGGCCCGACACTCGCCGCTTCGAGGTAATGAAGGAAGTGGATGGGCTCAGCTTTGCCTATCCGTACTCCAGCAGCGGCGATACGTTGCGACGCTACGGCTTCCACCTGGCCGCCATGGAATCAAACCGCAACACGGTTATTCTGCTGGAGGAACCCGAGGCTCATTCTTATCCGCGCTACGTGAAGCAGCTGGCTGAACGCGTGGCTACGCAGCAGACCAACCAGTATTTCGTGACCACTCATAGCCCACAGTTCTTTAATGAGCTGTTGGAAAACATGGTGCCCTACGAAAACCGGGTGCCAGAGCTTGCCGTGTTTATAGCATACTACAAGGACTTTCAAACCAAAATCCGGCAGCTGTCGGATGAGGAAGTACGCGGCCTGCGGCGTGATAGCCTCGACGTATTCAACGACCTGAGCCAACTGGCCCAGGAGCCCGTGGGGCGTAAGGTATAGTAAAGCTTTGCCGTCATCCCGAGCGTAGCAAAGGACCTTGTCACGACTCAGTGGCTTGCGATAATCCTGAAAATGCAGACGTGACAGTGTTCAAGGTGACAGATGTTGGGTCAGAATGAATAGGGCTGACGCGCCAGCCCGCCGTCAACTCCCCGGCAAACCGTAGCTTTGCCCCTGCATCATCCCACCTCATTTTCCCATGAAGCAGGCCCTCGAAGAAGCTACCGCGCCCGACGTAACCGTAGCGCATCCCCACCACGACCCCCACGGCATTCAGGACGTACTGCGCCAGTTGGGTGTAGAAGACGATAATGCCGCCTACAGCACCGGCCGCAGCTGGGGCGTCAGCGCCAACGCGGAGCGCCGCGTCGTCAACGCGCCCGCCGATGGCCGCCGCATTGCCAGCGTGGCCTTTGCCACTGCCGATGACTACGAAACCGTTGTAAAATCTGCTCAGGAAGCTTTCAAAACCTGGCGTTTGATGCCCGCACCGAAGCGCGGCGAAATCGTGCGTCAGATTGGCAACAAGCTGCGCGAGTTCAAGGAGCCGCTGGGCAAGCTGGTGAGCGCCGAGATGGGCAAAATCCTGCAGGAAGGCCTGGGCGAAGTGCAGGAGATGATTGACATCTGCGACTTCGCGGTGGGTTTGAGCCGGCAGCTGCACGGCTTCACCATGCACTCGGAGCGCCCGGCGCACCGCATGTACGACCAATACCATCCGCTGGGCATCGTGGGCATCATTTCGGCCTTCAACTTCCCGGTGGCCGTGTGGAGCTGGAATGCCATGCTGGCGGCCGTGTGCGGCGACGTGAGCATCTGGAAGCCCTCGGAGAAAACGCCCCTCACGGCCGTGGCCGTGCAGCACATCATCAAGGACGTGCTGGCCGAAAATGACATTCCCGAAGGTGTGTTCAGCGTGGTGATTGGCGATGCCAGCATTGGCGCGGCCATGGCAGCTGATAAGCGCATTCCGCTGGTTTCGGCCACGGGTAGCACCCGTATGGGCCGGAAAGTGGGCGAAGTAGTGGGGGCCCGCCTGGGCCGCGCCCTGTTGGAGCTGGGTGGCAACAACGCCATCATCGTCACCAAAAACGCCGACCTCGACATTGCCATTCGCGCCATCGTGTTTGGAGCCGTGGGTACGGCGGGGCAGCGCTGCACCAGCACGCGCCGCGTTATCATCGAGGACAGCGTATTTGAGGAGGTGAAAAACCGCCTGCTGGCCACCTATCCGAAGCTGCCCATCGGCCATCCCTTGCAGGAAGGCACACTGGTGGGCCCACTGATTGACGCTGACGCAGTGAAGACGTTTGAAGACGCGCTGGTGCGTGTGCAGGCCGAAGGCGGCAAGCTGCTCACCGGCGGGCAGGTGCTGAGCGGCGCCGAGCTGCACGGCGGCCACTACGTGCAGCCTGCGCTGGTGGAGGTCGAAAACCATTACCACACAGTGCAGGAGGAGACGTTCGCGCCCATCCTTTACCTCATTAAGTACAGTGGCGAGGTGCAGAATGCCATCGACATTCAGAACGACGTGCGGCAGGGCTTGTCAAGCAGCATCTTCACCCTGAATATGCGCGAGGCCGAAGCCTTCCTGGCCGCCAGCGGTTCCGACTGCGGCATTGCCAACGTGAACATCGGCACGAGCGGGGCCGAAATCGGCGGCGCGTTCGGCGGCGAGAAGGAAACCGGCGGCGGCCGCGAATCCGGCTCCGACGCCTGGAAGGTGTACATGCGCCGCCAGACCAACACCATCAACTATTCGACGGAATTGCCGCTGGCGCAGGGCATCAAATTCGACATATAGCGCAAGGGTTTATGTGTCAAAAAAGCCCTTTTCAGTTGCGAGAAGGGCTTTTTTGATGCGACTGCTGAGGCTAGTTGACTTTAATGTCGCCGTGCCCTTTGTAGTAAAGGGTAGTGCCATTGTAGAGCACATAATAGATTCGGTAACGCTTCCCTTTTGGAAATGCATTGAGGTCGAGGGGGAGCACCAAATTGCGAGCCGGAGTGGAAAAAGTCTGCAGGTAATACGACTGGTAGGTGTCGCCTACTACAATTATTTGGCACTTCACTGCATCTGGTGTGTCGTAGCGAAAAGAAGTGGCAGTCGTGGCCGGGTTAGGATAGGCACTGATGTCGGAGGCAGTGCCCTGCGCCGCGCCGTTCAAATTGAGGCCAAGCGAAGCAAACAGGCTTTGTTCGGGTTCATTCCACGTGCGGTCCAGGGTCCAGTCGGAGGGGTCTTGTGGACCAGTAGCAACGTTTTGGTCCGTGCGGTAGCTGATGCCTTCGTCAGGCCCAAAATCAATAGTTTCAGGCAGGGGTGGATTTTTATTCAATTGGCAATCACCAAAAACGAGGGCACTACAAAGCACCGCCAGTACCAGCAGTTGCCACTGAAACGGTTTCTTTTTCACCATTGCCGAAAAACTTGTTATTCAGACAAGTTACGGCTTTATATAAGACGGCGCAAAAATAGTAAGGCTACAGCAGCTTGCGCAATGCCCAGAGGCTCCAAACGATGACCATCAGGCCGACGCCCACAAACATCCAACGGGTAGGGAGGCGGCCGGCGAGGCGGGCGGCCAGCGGCGCGGCGGCCACGCCGCCCACGATGAGACCGGCCACAATCTGCCAGTGCGACAGGCCTTTCATGGCGAAAAAGGTGAAGGCGCTGGCGAAGGTGACGAAGAACTCCACGAGGCTGACGGTGCCGATAACGTAACGCGGGGTGCGCCCGTTGGTGATGAGCGTGCTGGTAACCAGCGGGCCCCAACCGCCGCCGCCGAACGAATCGAGAAAGCCGCCGGCCCCGGCCAGCCAGCCGGCGTTTTTCACCTTGCGGCGCTTTTCGCGCTGCTTGCGCACGGCCTTGCTGATGATGCGGATGCCCAGAATGAGCAGGTACGCCGCCAGGAGGGGCTTGACGTAGTTGGCGTACTCCTCACCGAAGCGCGAGAGTAAATAGGCCCCGCCAATGGAGCCGGCAATGCCCGGCAGCAGCAGCACCCGAAACAGGCGCTTATTCACGTTGCCGAATCGGTAGTGGTGGTAGCCCGAGGCCCCGCTGGCAAACATCTCGGCCGTGTGAATACTGGCGCTCACCGACACCGGACTCAGCCCTAGAGACATCAAACTGATGGCCGAAACCACGCCATAACCCATGCCTAGCATGCCATCCACGAGTTGGGCGATGAAGCCCACGGCCACGAACGTGTAGAACGTGCCCGACGAGCGCGCCACGTCCCAGACCTGCTGCCAGGTGAAGTAGTAGGAGAGGATGTTGAGGACGATGAAGAACGCAAACGTGGCCAGTGCACCCGTGGCCACGCGTCGCCAGTAGGTGGTGGCGGGCGTTTCGTAGGCGGGGCCGTTGGCCAGCTCGGCGGTCACAGCGTTCAGGGATTTTACTTTTTGGGTGAAGTCGCCTTGCAGGCGGCTGCGGATAACGGTCATCTGGCTGAGCACGTTGGATAGCTCGGCGGGCAGCACTTCGGCCAGTACTTCGCGCAGCCGCTTGCCGATAGTGGGCGACTTACCATTGGTGGAAATGGCAATTTTTAGGTCGCCCTTTTGCAGCACCGACGAGAGGTAGAAGTCGCACAGCTCGGGCGTATCGGCTACGTTGGTGAGGAGCTGGCGGGCGGCGGCGGCGCTGCCGATGTAGCGGTGCAGGGCCACGTCGTCGGTGGCCAGAAACAGGATGTCTTTGCCGTCGAGGTCAGAATCCTGGTAGGGGCGCTGGTGCAGTTGCACTTTGGGGTGGCGGGCAGCCAGCTCGCGCAGTTCGGGGCGGATGTGGGGGGCCACGACGGTAACGGCCGTGGCAGGGCTGTTGCGCAGAATGGCACCCAGCTTTTCGAGGCCCACGTTGCCGCCGCCCACCAGCAGCACGCGCATGTTCTCCAGCTTCAGGAAGATGGGAAACAAGTTGTTGGCCGGTGGCCCGGACCCCGGCGCAGTAGTTGCCGCCGGGGCCGTTGGGGTCGTGAGGTCAGAGTTCATAGCTCAGAAAGATACAAATGGGTAGGGGTTCGTTGCTAGTCTTCGAATCGCCTTATGGGCAAGGTTCCGACTAATGGAACG
Organism: Hymenobacter negativus; assembly: GCF_017571495.1. Lineage (GTDB taxonomy): Bacteria > Bacteroidota > Bacteroidia > Cytophagales > Hymenobacteraceae > Hymenobacter > Hymenobacter negativus. The sequence continues at coordinate 70,761 of NZ_JAGETZ010000017.1, forward strand.
TCATGAATGAAAGTCCAGCCCGTATTGCGTGGCTTTCACAACGCCGGTGCGGACTACAAAGTCGCCGAAGCCTTCGCCGGTTTGGCGGTTGGTGGCATAGGCGGCGAGCAGGGGAGCGAGCTCGCGGAGGATGCCGTCTTCGTCCAGCATTTCGCGGTAGAGCTTGTTGAGGCGCTCGCCGGCGTGGTTAGCGCCGAGATAGAGGTTGTAGCGGCCTAGGGATTTACCCACGAGGCCGATTTCGCCGAGGTAGGGGCGGGCGCATCCGTTGGGGCAGCCAGTCATGCGGATGAGGATACCAGCCTCGGCCAGGCCATGGGCGCGGACGACGGCGTCGAGCTTGTCGAGCAGCTGAGGAAGGTAGCGCTCGGCCTCGGCGAAGGCCTGGGAGCAGGTGTTGAGGGCCACGCAGGCCAAGGCGTTGCGGCGCAGGGCGGTAAGCTGCTCAGCTTTGGGGGCCGCGCCGTGGGCTTCGAGAATAGCCTGGACGCGGGCGCGGTGGGCGGGCTCGATGTTGGCCAGAATCAGGTTCTGGTTGCCAGTGAGGCGGAAATCGCCGGTGTGGAAGGCGCTGATTTCGCGCAGGGCGGTTTTGAGGCGGTAGCCGGGGCGGTCGAGCACGCGCCCGCCTTCTACGAAGAGCACAAGGTGGGAGGGACCGTCGGCCGGGCCGGTCCAGCCAAAGGCGTCGCTGGAACTGTGGAACTGGTAGGGGCGGTTTTCAGCTAGTGCATAGCCCAACCGCTGGTGCAGTTCGGCCACGAAGGCGGTTAGGCCGGCGCGGTCAATAGTGTATTTGAGGCGCGAGAGCTTGCGGTTTTCGCGGTTGCCCCAGTCGCGCTGGATGGTCACGATTTTCTCGCACACGTCCACCACGTTTGCGGTGGGCACGAAGCCGATGAGGTCGGCCAGGCGGGGGTAGGTTTCGGGCTGGCCGAAGGTCATGCCCAGGCCGCCGCCCACGGCCACGTTGAAGCCCAGCAGCTCGCCGTTTTCCTCGATGGCGATGAGGCCGATGTCGTTCGAGAAAATGTCCGAGTCGTTGTAAGGCGGCAGCGCCAGGGCAATCTTAAACTTGCGCGGCAGGTAGGTTTTGCCGTACACCGTCTCCGCGTCGTCCGTCGCTTCGGTGGTGTTTTGCAACTCGCCGTCGAGCCAGATTTCGTGGTAGGCGGTGGTGCGCGGCGTGAGGTGGGCGCTGATGGCGGCGGCCACGGCCTGCACCTCGGCGTGTACCTGCGACTCGTGCGGGTTGGTGTTGCACATCACGTTACGGTTCACATCACCGCAGCCCGCGATGCTGTCCAGCAGCGCATCGTTGAAGCCCTGGATGGTGGGGCGCAGGTCACGCTTGAGCACGCCGTGCAGCTGGAAGGTCTGGCGGGTGGTGAGCTTGAGGGTGCCGTTGCCGTAGGCGTCAGCCAGGGCATCCATGCGCTGCCACTGGGGCGCGGTAGCTACGCCGCCGGGCACCCGCACCCGAATCATGAAGGAAAACAGCGGCTCCAGCTTCTGGCGCTTGCGCTCGGAATCGAGGTCGCGGTCGGTTTGCTGGTAGGAGCCGTGGAACTTGATGAGGTGGGTATCGTCGTGGTTCAGCGCGCCGGTGAGGCGGTTGCCGAGGCTCTCGACGATGGTGCCGCGCAGGTAGCGGCTGGCGATTTTGACGTGCTCAACTTCGGAGAGTTTCTGCGGAGCGGTGGTTTCGGACATAATGTTCTGGCGGGTAACCTCACCCCCCGGCCCCCTCTCCCGCGGAGAGGGGGAGCCACGGCGGCGCGGATGTAACACATGTGCTAACTTGTGTAGTGAGGAAAGTAAATCAGTTGGAAAAAGCACGAACTGAAAAACAGGCGCTGCAAATCGTTTGGCTCCCCCTCTCCGCGGGAGAGGGCCGGGGGGTGAGGTTAATTGTGAGGTTAATGCAGCACCGTAGCGTCGAAAACCACGCTCACGTAATACAGCGCGCCGATGGTGGGACCGGCGGCGTATTGGAAGTAGCGCTTGTTGAGGATGTCGGTGCCGCCGAGCTTGACGGTGGATTTTAGGGTGGGCACGCGCAGGTTCACCTGGGCATCGAGGGTGGCGTAGGCGGGGACTTGACCGTTGGCCAGCGGGCTTTCCCAGTAGAAGGAGTCCTGCCAGCGCCAGTTCACGTTGAAGCCGAAATTTTTCATGACTTCGCGGTTGCCGATGGACACGTTGGTGGCCCATTTCGGGGTGTTGAAGCCGGTCACGAACACGTCGGCTTGGTTGTTCTTCGACAGGGCGTTGTAATTCACGTTGCCGGCCACGGTGAACTTCTGGTAGAAGTTGTAGGTGAGGCCCAGCGTGGAGCCGTAGCTGTGGTAGTCCTGGCGCGAGTTGGTGTACACGCGGTAGCGGTCCTGGCGGGCGTCGCGGTTGCTGCGCAGGGCAGCCAGGGCGGCGGCATCGGAGCCCACGGCTACTTGCTGGCCGTTGGCGTCCTTGGGCACACTCACTTCCACCTGGCCGAGGAAGCCGGAGTAGACGTTGTAGTAGGCATCGGCGTCGATGGCCAAGCGGTTGTCGAGGAGCACGCTGCGGTAGCCCACTTCATAGGCGTTGATTTGTTCGGGCTGCTCGGTGGGAAGATTGGCGACTTGCAGCAGGGCGCGGTTCTGGGGCAGAACGGCGGCCTGAGCGGCGGTGCTGCCGGCGTTGGCGGCCAAGTAGGCATTCACGGCCGCGTTGAACTGGTCGATGCTGGTGCGGGTGTAGGAGTTTTGCAGGTAGTTCAGGCCCTCGTTCACGCGGGCCAGGCCGCCCACGCGGCGCACATTGCCGTTGTTCACGAACGACAGCGCCTCAAACAGGGAGGGAAAGCGCCAGCCGTTCTGGTAGGAGGCGCGGAAGTTGTGCTTCTCGGCCACGGTGTAGACGGCGGCCAGACGCGGGTTCACTTTAGCGGTGAACTCGGGGTTGTAATCCACGCGCAGCGAGCCGGTCAGCTTCAGCTTGTCGGCAAACAGCAGCTTGGTGCCCTGGGCGAACGCGCCGTATTTCTTGTAGTACACATAGCCGCCGCCGGGCTGGTTGCGCTCGGCCAGCGGCAGGCTGAAATCAACGAAATTGTTGCCGTCGGGGATGATTTGGTACACGCGGGCATCGGCCCCCAGTACCACGTCCAGGAATTTGATGCGCGGACCCAGATTCCAGAGGCCCTCGGTGTGGTAGGTGCGGCTGCGCTGGGTGAGGGCCGCGCCGCCGGGGATGGGCGCGCCGGCCACGTTCACGCCGCTGTCCCAGTTGTTGGTGTTCACAATCTGTGCTTTCAGGTCGTTGAAGGCCGGCGTGCCGGGCTCGGCGCGGCCGGCATCGGCGGCGGCGCGGGCGGCGGCCATGGCGGGCGCGAGGGCGGTGCCGCCGGCCAGCTGGCTTTGCAGGGCGGTGCGGAACTTGTTGCCCCACACGGTATTGGAGCCATTTTGCAGGTCCAGGTTCAGGGCCAGCGGGTTGAGGTTGTAGGAGTTGCCGGTGTTTTCGAGCAGGGTGTAGGCGCGCACCACGAAGTCGCTGCCCTTCAGCTCGAGCTTGTGGTTTTGCACGGTCACGCCGTCGAGCTGAATCTTGTTGCCGCGCTGAAACACGCCGTCCATCAGCCCGAAGCGGTAGCCGTAGCTCAGCTCCAGCTTGTCGGTCAGCTTGTAGTGCAGGCTGCCGTCTGCCTTGATGTTGCGCACGATGGGGTTCACCAAATCCCTCTCGTAGTAGCCGGTGCGCGTCACGGTGAAGGTTTGGTTCTTGCCCTGGTAGGGGATGGTGATGGACAGCGAGGAGTTGGTGTCGTCGCCGTAGCGGTTCCAGAGGTCGGCAGCGGGGTTGGCGGCACCCGCCAGCTCCGGGAAGCCGGGGTTGGACGTGCTCAGGCCCTGGGGGTTCTGGTCGGTTTGGTTGTTGGCCAGCCAGTCGGTGCCGCGCAGGTAGTCCACGTTCACCTTGTAGGCCCAGCGGCTGCCCAACGCCTGGGCGTAGCGGATGGCCGTTTCGGTGAGGGCGCTGGTATTGCGGTCGGCGGCGCTGCCCACGTGGTTCACGCCCACTTTCTGGTACACGCTCAGGCCCTGGTAGGTGAAGGGGCTTTTGGTGGTGAGGTTGGCCATGCCGTTGATGGCGTTCATGCCGTAGAGGGCCGAGGCCGCGCCGGGCGTCACTTCCACGCTGGCAATGTCGAGCTCGGTGGGGCCGATGGCGTTGCCCAGCGGCACGCCCAGCGTGGCGGCTTGCATGTCCACGCCGTCCACCAGCTGCATGAAGCGGAAGTTGTTCGGAATATTAAATCCCCGGGTATTCGGCACTTTAAAGGTGAGGCTGCTGGTGAGCATCTGCACGCCCTTCACGTTCTCCAGCGCGTCGTAGAAGCTGGGCGCGGGCGTCTCCTTAATGGCTCGAATATCGAGCTTCTCAATGGCCACTGGCGATTTCAGCCGGCTTTCCTCCACTCGCGAGGCCGATACCACGACCTCGTTGGTGAGAATGCCCTTGGCTTCCAGCGTGATGTTAAGCGGCTGGCTGCTGCCCACAATTTGCAGCTCGATGGGCTCGTGCCCCAGGGCGTTAAAAACCAGCGTAAACGGATAAGCCAGCTTGGCTTTCAGCTCAAACTTGCCTTCAGCGTCGCTCTGGGTGCCGGTGCTGGCCCCTTTCACGCTGACGCTTACGCCGGGCAGCGCCTCGTTGGTGCCCTTCTCATGCACCACGCCGCTGATGGCAATGAGCTGGGTTTGGGCAAAGGCTGCGCTGATGCTAGCCAGAAACAGCAGGAGAAAAAGGAGGAATGAGGGGTAATAGGATTTCATGAATTGGGGTGGTTGAAGTCGATGGGAGAGGACCGGGGTGAGGGCGCAAGCGACAACAACAAGGGGTATTGAGCGTTTTCATAGGCTCTAGTGGGGGCCTCACCCCCGGCCCCTCTCCGATGGAGAGGGGAGCCGCGGCGGCGCGGAGGCAGATGTTAAAAGTTTATAAAGAGTGCTAGAACGTTTTCGTTGAATCGTCAGGCTCCCCTCTCCATCGGAGAGGGGCCGGGGGTGAGGCCCCAACGTCAGGTCCTAATACACGTCTTCCAGATAGCGGCGCTGCTTCTTGAGGTTCTTCACGTAGGCCGCCGCATCCTCGGCCGAGAGGCCGGCTTCCTTTTGCACGACTTGCGTGAGAGCCGCTTGCACGGCGCTACCCAGGCGGGTTTTATCGCCGCACACGTAGAGTTGCGCGCCATTCTCGAGCCAGCCGAACACGTCGCGGCTGCTTTCGAGCAGGCGGTCCTGCACGTAGATTTTCTCGGCTTGGTCGCGGGAGAAGGCTACGTCGAGCTTGGCGAGGCCGCCTTTTTTAAGGTGCTGCTGCCACTCGGCCTGGTAGAGGAAATCGGTGGTGAAGTGCGGGTTGCCGAACAGCAGCCAGTTGCGGCCGGCCGCGCCCAGCTCCACCCGCTCCTCCACGAAGGCACGGAACGGCGCGATGCCGGTGCCCGCGCCCACCATGATGATGTCGGTGCCGGGGTTCTGGGGCAGCTTGAAGTACTCGTTGTGCTCCGCGAACACGCGGGCCTCGTCGCCCACCGCCACGCGGTCGGCCAGGAACGACGAGCAGGCGCCGTGCTTGCGGCGGCCGTGGGCCTCGTAGCGCACGGCCCCCACGGTGAGATGCACCTCGTCGGGGTGGGTGAGGAGGCTGCTGGCTATGGAATAGGCGCGGGTGGGCAGCGGGCGCAGCGTGTCGGCTAGCAGTTGGGCGGTGAGCTGGTCGGTGGGGAAGTCGGTGAGCAAATCGGCCACGTCGCGGCCGTAGAGGTAGGGCTGGAGGCGCGAGGTGTCGGCCAGCAGCCCTTGCAGCTCGGCGTGCGGGGCTAGGATGGCGTAGCGCTCCAGCACGTCGCGGGTGAGCACAGTAAGTTCGCGGCGGCTAGCCAGGGCGGCGGCCAGCGGCAGGCTTTCCGCGCCCAACTGTACCGGGGCCGAGTCGGAGAGCCGGGCGGCGCGTAGCACTTCTTCCACCAGCGGGTCGTGGTTGCGGGGGCGTACGGCCAGGGAATCGCCGGGGGCATATTGCAGCCCGGAGCCCGCCAGGTCCAGCTCAATGTGGTACGTCTCCTTATCCGAACCGCGCCCGTTCAGCTGAATGCTTTCTAGCACCCGCGCCGGCCAGGGGTTTTCCCGTGTGAATGAGGGACTGAGTAGCTGTGTGACGGAGGTGGTGACACCAGCTTCCGAAGCAACTGAGGCTGTAGAAGTGACGCCGGCTTCAGCAACCGTTGCGCCGGCAATCTTCGCCAAAACGGCCTCAATCCATTGGCTGGCGGCGGCTTGGTAGTCCACGTCCGTATCCACGCGGTCGAGCAGGCGGGTACCGCCCAGGGTGGCCAGCTGCTGGTCGAAATCCTTGCCGGTCTGGCAGAAGTGCAGGTAGCTGGTATCGCCCAGCGCCAGCACGGCGAAGCGCAAATTCGGTAGCTTCGGCGCCCGGCTGCCCCGGATGAACTGGTGCAGCTCCTCGGCGGCCATGGGCGGCTCGCCCTCGCCGTGGGTGCTCACGATGACGAGCAGGTTTTGCTCCTGCGCGAGCTGCCGGGTGGGGTAGTCGTTCATGTCGCGTACCTCCGCCGGGAGTCCGCGCTGCTTGGCGGCCTCGGCGGCTTGCTGGGCCACTTTCTTGCCGTTGCCGGTGTGCGAACCGTAGAGGAGGGTCAGCTTCTCCACCCGGGCAGCGGCCATGGCGGGGGCAGGCGCGACAGCTGCAACTGCCGCGCCGCCGCCGGTGGCCTGTCCGTAGAAATAGCCACTCAGCCACACCAACTGGTGCGCCGATAGCCCGGCGCTAAGCTGCTGAAGATGTGCCTCGTCGAGGTGAGGGGGGAGGATGGGGAGCGTAGACATAGTTGTTCTGGTGGTTCACCTCACGGGACCCCTTCGGGGCGGCCCCTCTCCCTAGGAGAGGGGAGCCACGGCGGCGCGGGTGAAGTAGCGTGGACTCTGTGAGTCCGCGCATTGTGGGTTCGATGTGGTTTGTTTTAGGCAAGCGCGGACTCGTAGAGCCCACGCTACAGTCATTAGGCTCCCCTCTCCTAGGGAGAGGGGTCGGGGGTGAGGTTATGCCACCTGCGCGTAAGGCAGCAGTTCCGCCGGTACTTCCGCGGCCGAAGTGGCCGACGGCTTCATCAACCTCACTACTTCGCCCAGCACGATAACCGCCGGGGCACCCAGACCAGCCGCGTCGGCGCGTGCGGCGATGTCGGCCACAGTGCCGGCCACGGCGCGAGCATTGGGCAGTGTACCATTTTGGATGACGGCCGCCGGAACCGCCGCCCCACCGTAGCGGGCAAACAGCCGGGTGATTTCGGCTAGGCGGCTCATGCCCATGAGGATAACCGTGGTAGTATGGGGCGTCTGGGCGGCTTCCAGCAGGGCGGCGGAAAGCTGCTCATCGGCGGTGGTGGCCGTCAGGACCCGGAAGCCTTCGCTCAGGCCCCGGTGCGTGGCCGGGATGCCTAGGCTGCCCGCCGCCGCCACCGCGCTGCTAATGCCGGGCACGTAGTCCGTAGCCAGGCCGTGCGCCTCGGCGTACAGCATCTCCTCGCGGCCCCGGCCGAAGATGAAAGGGTCGCCGCCCTTGAGCCGGACTACGTGGCCGTGCCGGTAAGCCTGCTGCACAATCAAGTCGTTGATGCCTTCCTGGGTATAAGCCTTGAAGCCGCTGCGCTTGCCCACAAAAATCAGCGGGACGCCGGGCCGGACGTGGGCCAGCAGCGCATCATTCGCTAGCGCATCGTAGAGCACCACGTCGGCAGCGGCCAGGGCCTTAGCGCCTTTCAAGGTCAGCAGCTCCGGGTCGCCGGGGCCTGCGCCCACTACGGTCAGGCGGGGGATGAAGAGAGAGGAATCAGCCATGATTAGTTGTCAAGTTTTATTGGGGCCGTTATGCAGCGCGTAGTGAAGCATGACGGACTCTAGAACCGATAAATCAGATAGAAAACGCCGCTTCAGCTGGCACTTCCTCCGTGAAATACTCCCGGTCGGTAGCAGCGACGAGGCCAGCGGCAAGGGTGGCTCCGGTCTGCTCATCGACTAGGATAAAAGCGCCGGTGACACGGTTTTGGCGGTACTCATCCACCACCAGCGGGAGGGCGGTTTTCAAGCGCACCCGCACGATGTCGTTGAGCTTGGCCTCGTCGGTACCCTGGCTTTCGAAAGTTTCAATGTTGGTTTTTTGCAGGATGGTGGTCACGGCAGCTTTCACCATGGCAGAATGGTGCTGGACCAGCAGCTTGCGGCCGGCACGCAGGGGCCGCTCATCCATCCAGCACAGCGTAGCTTCCAACTCGCGCACCACGGCCGGGTGGGCGGCGGTGGGCACGATGGTATCGCCCCGGCTCACGTCCACGTCGTCGCGCAGGCGTAGCACTACGCCCTGCGGCGCGGTGGCGCTGGCTACTTCCTGCTGGTTTACTTCGATGGCCTCAATCACCGTTTCCAGGCCCGAGGGCCAGATGCGTACCCGGTCGCCGGCCTGGTAGGTGCCGCTCTGGATGCGGCCGGCGTAGCCCCGGTAGTCGGGCAGCTCCTCGGTCTGGGGCCGGATGACGTACTGCACCTGGAAGCGCGGCTCGTTGGGGTTGGCATCGGTGGCAGCAGGCACGCTCTCAAGATGCTCCAACAGGCTGGGACCCTGGTACCAAGGCAGGAAGCTGGAGCGGCGTACCACGTTGTCACCGTTGAGCGCGCTGAGCGGAATGGCCACCACGTTCGGCAGTTTCAGTTGCTCCGCAATGGCCTGGTAGTCGGCCACAATTTTCTGGAAAATCACTTCCTCGTGGCCCACCAAATCCATCTTGTTCACGGCCAGCACGAAGTGCTGAATGCCCAGCAGCGAGGCCAGCAGCGTGTGCCGCCGGGTCTGTTCAATCACGCCCTGGCGGGCATCCACGAGCACAATGGCCAGGTCGGCATTGCTCGCGCCCGTCACCATGTTGCGGGTATACTGCACGTGGCCCGGCGCATCGGTGATGATGAATTTGCGGCGCGGCGTGGTGAAATATTTATGCGCTACATCAATGGTGATGCCTTGCTCGCGCTCGGCCTTGAGGCCATCGGTGAGCAGCGCCAAATCCACATCGCCGCCGGTGGTGGCGCGGCGCTTTTCCAGCGTCGCCAGCACGTCGAGCGAAACGGAGTCGCTGTCGTAAAGCAAGCGGCCGATGAGTGTACTCTTGCCGTCGTCGACACTGCCGCAGGTGATAAATCGGAGAAGGTCCATTGTGGTATTAGGTTGCGGCTGGCGGGCAGGTGGCCCCATACGGGTTAACCTTACCCCCGGCCCCTCTCCCTACGAGAGGGGAGCCAGTCGATTATTTTTGATTAATGTTGCTTACTTACCCTCCGTCGTTAGGCTCCCCTCTCCTGGGGAGAGGGGCCGGGGGTGAGGTTTTTGCCTAGAAATACCCGTTCCGCTTGCGGTCTTCCATCCCCGTTTCGGAGAGGTTGTCATCGAGCCGGGTAGCGCCGCGCTCGCTCACTTTGGCCAGCAGCAGGTCCTGGATGATGTCATCGACGGAGGAGGCGTCGCTTTCCACGGCGGCTGTGCAGGTAGAATCGCCCACAGTGCGGAAGCGCACGCGGCGGTTCACGATTTCGTCGGTTTCATCGAGGTTCAGGTGCTCGCTGAAGCCGAGGAGTTGGCCGCTGGGCAGCACCACGCACTGGCGCTCGTGCGAGAAATAAATCTCGGGTAGCTTGATGTTTTCGCGCTGGATGTAGTTCCACACGTCCAGTTCAGTCCAGTTGGAGATGGGGAATACGCGCACGTTTTCGCCCTTCTGAATGCGGCCGTTGTAGATGTTCCACAGCTCGGGTCGCTGGCGCTTAGGGTCCCACTGGCCGAAGTCGTCGCGCACCGAGAAGATGCGCTCCTTGGCCCGGGCCTTCTCCTCATCTCGCCGCGCCCCGCCGATGCAAGCGTCAAACTCGAATTCCTCAATCACGTCGAGCAAGGTGTAGGTTTGCAGCGGGTTGCGGCTGGGGTATTTGCCGCCCGGCTCACGCAGGCCGCGCTCCCGGATGGTGTCCTCCACCTTGCGCACAATCAGCTTTTCGCCCAGGCGCGCCGCCAACTCATCCCGGTAGTTGATAATTTCCTCGAAGTTGTGGCCGGTGTCGATGTGGACCAGCGGGAACGGAAATTTGCCGGGCCGGAAGGCTTTTTCGGCCAATCGGGTAAGGGCGATGGAGTCTTTGCCGCCCGAGAACAACAGCGCGGGCCGCTCGAACTGGCCAGCTACTTCACGTAGGATATGAATAGCTTCGGCTTCTAAACGGTCGAGATAATCGAGATAATGAGCGGTTGGCATGGGCAATAGAAAGTCAGGGCCCGAAAAAATCGGGCGAAATGGAACAGCAGGAAAAGGATGGGTGGGATAAGGCCCGCGGGAGGTGCCTTTGGGGAAGGATGTGGTGCGGAGAGTCGGAACTCGCTTTGCTCGTCGCGAAATGAAATTTCGCGGTATTCCGCCTAGCCAGGCATTTGCTCCACTACCGGGTCGAGGCCCTGGTGGGCGGCGGTGGTGTGCAGTCCGCACTCCTTAGCGGCGGCATCTTCCCACCACCAGCGGCCGGCGCGGAAGTCCTCGCCCGGCGCGATGGCCCGGGTGCAGGGCGCGCACCCAATGCTCACAAAGCCCTTCTGATGCAAAGGGTTAACCGGGATGCCGTGGACTTGCGCAAAATTCCAAGCTTGTTCCCACGTCCAGTCGAATAGCGGGTGCACTTTGATGAGCTGGTGGCCGGCGTCCCACTCGGCCGGGTGCATGGTCTGGCGGTTCTGCGACTGCTCGGCGCGGATGCCCGTCACCCACACCTGCTGGCCGGCCAAGGCTCGCGCCAGCGGCTCCACTTTGCGGATGTTGCAGCATTCCTTACGGTTCTCAATGCTCTCGTAGAAGCTGTTGGGGCCCTTTTGGCGGGTCAGTTCCTCAATAGCCGCGCCGTTGGGCGCAAATACTTCGATGGACTTGCCGTAGCGCAGCAGGGTCTTGTTCCAGGTGGAATAGGTTTCCTGAAAATTGCGGCCCGTGTCGAGCGTAAACACCCGGATGGGGAGGTCGTTTTCGAAGATGAAATGGGTGATAATCTGGTCTTCCAGTCCGAAGGAGGTGGAAAACGAAGCGCGGCCCGGGAAGTGGTCGGCTAGCAGGGCCAGGGTTTCGCCCACTGAGTGTTCGGGCAAGTAGCGGCGCAGGTCAGCGACCTGGCTTTCAAGGGGTAATGCCATGATAAATAGGGGAGTTTCTTTCCGAAGAAAAAACCAGGATGGGCCGCGAAGGCCGCAAAAACCCGCTACGCGTCGCGCAATGAATCAATCACCACAAAAGGGGAAGCGGGGTGGCCGCCGCAGCAGCCGCAGGAAGAAAAGCCCTAGCTCAACAACCAGCAATTGCCCCCAGCATACAGGCCAGAGGACACGGCATGCAACAACACAGCTGGCGCGATGCGGCAGAGGTGGCAAGTTGCAGACGGCGGTTGATGGAAGTATTCACGGCGTTTTTATATGTCAGGACTTGGCACCGTTCCAACTATGTGGGGGTTGCCGGCGTTTCGTCGAGCCTGTCTCTCCGCGCCTCTGTATAAAATTTGCAGCAATCCGGATGGAATTGCAATTGCAAAGATAAAGATTGAATCTGCGAAATGCCAAAATTTTATTTCGCGGTGTTGTAACTGGGCAGAGGAGGAAAGGTTTGGCGGGGCGGAGAAATAGTGGCCGTTGTGCAGCACATAGTGCAGCGTCTCGTTCGCGTTGCTTGACGCCGGAACCTCACCCCTGGCCCCTCTCCCGCGGAGAGGGGAGTCTAACGATTGCAGACAACCGCACCACTTTGGCTCCCCCTCTCCGTGGGAGAGGGGCCGGGGGGAGGCCCATGCAAGACTGCTTCTTGCTACATCCTCTCTGCTGCGTAATTTGCCGTGCAACCCCTGAACCTAGCCGGTAGTCTATGGGTTGCTTAAGCACTTCTAAGACCTCGTTTTCTGCATGGAAGCCCTGTCCATTTCCGCCTACGTTGATATCAATGCGCCACTGGTGGAGCGCTGCCGCCTCAACGACCGCCAAGCTCAGGCCGAGATATACCGGCGCTATTCCAAGGCCATGTTCAACGCCGCCCTGCGCATCACCGGCGACTATGCCGAGGCGGAAGATGTGCTCCAAGAGTCGTTTCTGAGCGCTTTTCGCGAGCTCAGTAGCTACAAGGGCGACTCCTCGTTTGGGGCTTGGCTAAAGCGGATTGTGGTGAATAAAAGCATCAACTGCTTGCGGCAGCGGCGGCTGGCGCTGGTGCCGCTGGGCGAGCAGCACCACGAAGAACCAGCCGAAGCCATCACTTCCTCGCCCGAGGACGAAGCCGACATGCACTACCGTGCCGACGTGCTACGCCGCTGCATTCAGGAACTACCCGACGGCTACCGTGTTGTCCTCAGCCTGTACTTGCTGGAGGGCTACGACCACCTCGAAATTGCCGGTATTCTGGGGATTTCCGAGTCCACTTCCAAATCCCAATACAGCCGGGCGCGCGTCCGGCTGCGCGAACTGGCTGCCCAGCGCGGCCTGAGTTAGTGCTTGGTTGTGGATGCCTGATGCTTGGTTTTAAAACGATAATAAACCAAGGGTAAGCACCCGGCACCAACAGCCAAGCACCAATAAAACCTATCCAATTATTTAATTAACCGTTCAACTACCCTTCATCCTCTTTCGCCCGGCCGCGGTTTTCAAGATAGCCCCGCAGCCCTTTGAACCTGGACGAACCGTGCGTCTGCTACTCATTCATGGATACCCCGAACAATAAATCTCTTGAAACTTTTGTCGAGCGGCACCGCGCCGATTTCGATACCCATGAGCCACGCCCCGACCTGTGGGCCGCGCTGGAGGAAAAGCTGAATGCCGCCACGCCCGAAGCGCCGGTAATGCGGCTGGCTGATGAGGCAGCTGCTGCGCCTGTTGCGACGGTTGCTGCTACCACACCGGCAACCCGCCAAAACTGGTTTCAGCGCTATGGGGTAGCAGCGGCGCTGGCCCTGCTGGTTTTTGCGGCCGGCGCCAGCGAGGCCTGGAAATCCCGCCAAGCGACCCCGGAGGTAGCAGTAGTTACCACCAGCCCTGCCGCCAGCACCTTAGCTGCAAGTGCCGATGACGCGGCGCTGTATCAGGGCGGCAACCCGCTTTCCCTGACCGCTGCCGAGCACACCACCGGGGCCGACAGCCAGCTGGTGCGCGCCGTGCGTGGTATGGAAGCGTACTATACCAATCAGCTGGCCCGCCGACAGGCCGAATTAAGCCAGCTCAGCGGGCCCGGCATGGCGGCCATGAATGCCGACTGGCAGTTAGAACTGGCCTCGCTCGACTCGAGCTACCGCGAGCTGAAGCAGCAACTACTACACCACCCGCAGCCTGACGCTGTGCTCACGGCTATGAACCGCAACCTGCAAGTGCGCCTCGATATTCTGGACCGTCAGCTTAACCTCGGCAACGACCGTACGGTGGCCGACGACCGTAGCACCGGAGCCTACGTACTGGCCGACAGCCGCCACTTGGGAGAATGAAAATGACCCTGGCGTTTCGGATAGGGCAGGTGCTGGGCCTCGTCGGTGTGTTGGCCGGGCTGCTGAAGCCCGCGCCTGCGCAGGCTCAGCAGGGCTTGTGGGTGACGGTAGACCGCGGCATGGCCATTCGGGTACTCACGCCCGAAGCTCGCCGCGCCGAAGAATCGTTATTTCGTTCAAATGAGCGGGAGCCGGGCCCTGACCAGCCCTGCCAAAATCCCCAGAATCCGGCCCAAAACCCACTCATCGACCAAGCTGATGGACAGCCCGGCAGCGCCTTGCAAGTAGAGCAGCGCCGCCGCATCAGCCGCAGCTACAACGTGCCGAAAGGCGGCCGCCCCTTCGCGTTGGATACCCGCTACGGCCGGGTGCAAATCAATACTTGGAGCAAGCACGAAATCAAGGTAGATGCCGAACTGGTGGCTCGTGCCGAAACCGACGCCGGTGCCCGCGTAGTGCTCGATGCGCTGGGTGTGCAGTGGCTGGACTACGACTGCAAAACCGGTGGCGTAGCTGTGAGCACGCAGTTTGGCCCCGCCTTGCGCGGACGGGCTGGCGGCTGCCGCTACGAGGTGAACTATACCATATGGCTGCCCCGCACCACGGCCCTGAAAGTGTATAACAGCTTCGGTGAGGTAACGCTGAATGGCGACACCAGCGGCCCCACCGAACTAGCCGTGGAGTACGGCACCTTGCGCACTGCCCGCCTCGAAGGCCCGCACAACCTCGTGCGGATTGGCAACGGCAACTGCCGCATTGCCTTCGCAGGCCGGGCCAGCATTGATGCCAGCTACTCCCAGTTGCGCCTTGATACCGGCACCACGGTAGACCTGCGCAACAATTATTCCGATGTGGACATCGGAACGGTGCAGGACCTGACGGTGCACAGCAAGTACGGCGACGTAGCCCTGGGTACCGTGCGCAACCTGCGCGGCTCGTCGGGCTACTCGCGCTTCACCATCGACAAACTGGACGAGGCCCTGGATATGGCCCTGCGCTACTGCCCCGATTTCGTGGTGCGCGACATGGGTGCCAACTTCCGTCAAGTGAATCTGGATGGCGGTTTTAGCACCATCCGGCTGGGTTTTGCCGAGGCTCCGGGCTTCCGGTTTGATGTGAGCACAGAGCAGGGGCAACTACTGGTTGATAAGGAACTGGTGCGCGTGCTTTCGCAGGAGAATGGTCCGCAGACCAGCGACGTGCTGGGCACCTTTGGCGCTGTAGCGCCGGCGCGCCGGGCTGGAAACGTGAATATTAAAGTACGCTACGGTACGGTGCGGTTTAGCAAGTAGGAGCGGAGGTAAATAGAACTTTTGATGGAAGCTATTAAAGTTGGCCCGTCTGGCAGTAAGCCAGGCGGGCCGCTTGGCTTTGGAGGAGTTTGCGGGAAAAGGCGGAGGTATGACTCAGCTGGTAAAACTGGCCGCTTGCATATAGGCCAGTCTATTATCGAGCAAAATCGCGTTTTCAACCAGAATAGAGTGAGAACGGGCTTGGTGATGTTGCAGAAGGGTAAGGATACGATAAATTGCTGACTGCCCTCTTTGATTTAGATAAGCGGTTGGCAGTTGGTCAATTATCACAGCACTCACTTCTTTCATTCTGGTTACCTTTTTTTGCCGCCTTTTTTATGATTAAACCATTACTTGCTGAATTGCAGGCGTTGCGGCCCACCACTGTGAGGCTAATCCGGCTCCTGATTGTAATGCTGCTGAGCCAGGCGGGCGACGCTTGGGCACAGCTATCGGGTACTAAAACCATTCCAGGCGATTATGCTACCCTGACCGCCGCCGTAAATGCCGTCAACGCGCAGGGTATTGCCGGCTCGGTGGTGCTGGAACTGCAGAGCAATTACTCAAGCGCCGGCGAAACATTTCCCATCAACTACACGCTGGTGCCGGCCGGCGCCAGCACCGTTACCATCCGTCCCGCAGCCGGCGCCAATGGCCGAAGCCTCGCAAGCTCTACCAACAGCGGCGCGATGATAGGAATTGTTGGGGGCAAAAACCTAGTGATTGATGGTCGGCCGGGCGGGTCTGGCATGCCTGTGACGGGTGCCACAGACCCGGTGAACGACCTCACCATTGCTAATAACAACACCGGACTCAGTTCCTGCGCGGTGGCCTTCACCAACGACGCCACCTTCAACACGGTGCAGCACTGCCAGCTACGGGCGGCGCCGGTGGGCGCGGCTGGGGGCGGAGTAGTTGTGTTTGGTTCGACTACTCCCAATGTGCTGGGAAATAGCAATAATACCGTGCAGTACAATGACCTGCGTGAGTCATCGGGAGGAACGCCCACGGTGGGGATTTATAGTGGAACTGCTAAAAACGCGGCTAACACCGTGGCCAACAACAATATTTACAACTTTTTTCGAAACTCGGCCAGTGACTGCTACGGCATCTACTTACTCAGCGCCGGCAACGGGTGGGTGATTTCGGGCAACAGCCTGTACCAAACCGCCAGCCGCACCGGCCCGGGCAATGCCAACATGTACGGCATGAGCGTGGCGTCGGGCAACAACCACGTTATTTCCGGCAACTTTATTGGTGGCCAGGCTGCTGGCTGCGGCACAGCCGGTGCACCTTTGCTCGTCAATGGCACTGTGTCATCGTACAAGTTTGTAGGAATGCTGCTGGGTGCTTCATCCACCACGGGCTACAGCGTGCAGGGCAATACCGTGGCTAATATTGACTGGCTGAGCAATTCGGCAGGCACGACCAGCACCGGCGGGCTGTTTTCAGCGATTTACGTAGCCGGAGGTAGTGTCGACCTGGGCGGCACCGCGGCAGGGGGCATCGGCAACAACATCGGGACTCCAACGCTGCCAATCATCGTAAGGCCGACAACCAATAGTGGGGGGTTCGTGAGCGGCATCAGCACGAATGGCAGCAATGTGACAACGGTGAACCTCTACCGGAACACCGTCCAGAACATTACCGCCATTGGCTCGACCACTTCGGTGGGGGCCTTGGTGCGGGGCATCTTTATTCAGAATACGTCGGGAGCCGTGGCCACCGTGTCGGGCAATCGAATTGTGAACTTGGCCAGCACGGTCGCGACCAACACGGCGGCCATCTGCTACGGCCTCGACTGCCAGGCCCCCAGTTCGGTCATCACCAATAACCTCATCGGCGACCTGCGAGCCCCAGCCGCTAACAGCAACACCAACGCGGTGATTGGCATTACGCTTTCGACGACCAGCACCGCCAACGTGTACTACAATACGGTGAGCCTCAATGCCAGCAGCACGGGCACAACCTTTGGCAACTCGGCGCTGTCGGCCTCAACGGCCGTGGTGCTGGACCTGCGCAACAACTTGCTGGCCAATAATTCGACGCCGGGCAGCACGGGCCTGGCGGTGGCCCTGCGGCGTAGCGGCGCGGCCACGACGGCTACCTACCTTGAAACCTCAAACAACAACCTGCTCTACGCCGGTACGGCTGCGGCCAACCGGCTGCTGTATTCGGATGGTACTGCCGCGGTGCAGACCATAGGCGCACTGAAAAACCTGCTGACAACGGCGGCCGGACGCGACCTGTACTCGGTGACGGACCAGCCCGTTTTCCAGTATACGACCGTGACTGATGCTGCATCGCAAGCCGGTTTTCTGCATTTGGCCACTGGTACGCCCACTCAGGCTGAGAGCGGGGCCCAGCCCCTGGCAAGCCTGACGACGGACGTGGACGGCGACGTGCGGGCCGGCGACTTCTCCGATATTGGGGCCGACGAGGGGACCTTTGCGGCCAACGATAAAACCCAGCCCTACATCCGGTTTACGGCCCTGGGCAACGGCCCGGTGACCACTTCGCGGGCCCTGGCCAACGTGGTGGTAGCCGACCCCAGCGGCGTGGGCCTCGACAACAGTGGCCCGGCCACCGCCGGACCCTACATATACTACCGGAAAGGCACTACCGGAACCTTCACCCAAGTCGCTTACACCAGCGTGAGCGGAACGGGCAATACACGCAGCTTCGGCTTCACAATCGACTACTCGGTGCTGGGCGGCGTGGTAGCAGGCGACGTTATTCAGTATTACGTGGCGGCGCAGGATGCGCTGGCTACGCCCAACGGCGGCACATTTGCCCCCAACGTGGGCAACATTCTGACCAATGCTAACCCGCCCGGTACCACCAGCAGCGCCACCTATACTGCCTTGCCCAACCAGTACACCGTATTGCCCACCATCCCAGGCACGGTGTACGTGGGGGTGGACCCCGGCATTCCGGGGGCCACGTTCTATGCGTCCATTACAAAAACGGGTGGCTTGTTTTCAGCGCTGAATGCGGGCTTCCTCAACCAGAACGTGACGGCCATTGTGAACGCCAACCTTAGCGGCGAAGACGGCAGCAATGCGCTCGGCGCTTTCAACACCGATGGCAACGGCACCACCAATACCAGCTACACGCTCACCATCCAATCTGACGGCCCGGCCCGCACGGTGATAGGCACCGGCGTGGCCACCACCAACGTGGGCGGGCTCATCCGCTTCAACGGGGCGCTGAATGTGACCGTGAACGGGGGCACCGGCCCGGCCCGCAACCTGCTTTTTCGCACCACGACGACAACGGCCGTACCGGTTTTTAGCTTCTACAACGATGCCCGCTTCAACACGCTCAACAACCTTACCCTGGAGAGCAACAACGTGGCTGGCTCCTTCGGGGTCAACCCTGGTACGGTGGCCTTCTATTCGGGAGCATCGGGTACGGGTGGCAACCGCAACAACCTGATTGACAACTGCGACATTCGCAACCGCAGCGATATCGCAACGGCCACTGGCACGAATCCCGCCGTAGCCATATACTCGGGCTCCAGCACGGGCAGCAACAGCAACAACTCCCTGCGCAACAGCAACGTGTTCGACTTCCAAGCCTCTGGGCTGTACCTGGCCTCGACGGGTGGCGGCGACAACTGGACTGTGGGGGGCAGCAGCGCCGGCAACAACTTTTACCTGACCACGGCCAGCACCAACAACGTGAGCCCGGTGAATATCAACGGCGGCTCGGGACTGGCCATCAGCTACAATAACTTGTACACGACCGGCAACCTATCGGGTGGCTACACGGGCATTAGCATCTCTACCAGCGGCAACGGTGTAGTAGTAGCCAACAACACCATTGGAGGCTCGCAGGCCGGGGCCGGTGGCAACCCGCTTACAGCCACTGGTACGGCATTATTCGCCCCCATTTCCGTGTTGGTGGGCACCGGCACCGTAGCTGCGCCTTACACGCTGGTGCAGGACAATATTATCAAAAATGTGGCCCAGATCAATACGGGCAATAGCTCGGTATACGGCATCTATGTGCTGGGCGGGGCCACAAATGTGAGTAACAACACCATTGGTGATGCCAGCCCAACCAGCCCGGCGGTGGGATTCAATTCTGCTTCGACCACGGTGGGCATCTATCTGGGCTCTTCGGCGGCCCCTTCGCTGGTGACGGGCAACACCGTTGCCGGCTTCCGGCTGCTCGGCGTCACGGCATCCAACAGCTTTCTCTCGGGCATCAGCACCCAGAGTGGCGGCCATGCCATCGATGGCAACACCGTGAGCACCCTGAGCATCAGTAGCGGAACGGGTGCTTCGCCCACCGTGCAAGGCATCGTGCTGAGCGGCACACCGGCCGGTGTGGTGCAGAATAACACCGTGAAGGGCTTGCAGCTGGCCAGCGGAACGGGCACCAATGGTACGCTACTCGGTATCACGACCAGCCTGGCCGCCCACCAGATTCTAAACAATGTTGTGGGCGGCACGGCCAGCGCCGACGGGCTGCTCAACGCCTCGGCCAACAACAGCGGAACTGTGCTCACGGCCGCTATTCAGGGCTCGGGTGCCACGGCGCTGGTGGCGGGCAACGTCATCACCAACGTGGGCAACACCAGCTCGGCAAATACCAGTAGTACCAACGTAAACGTGGTGTACGGCGTGTCGGCGGTGAATACGACGGGCCTGCTGGCCCGCAACAACCGCATCAGCAACGTGTATAGCACCAGCACGGCGAACTCCTTCGGTGGGGTGTTGGAGGGGGTACATGGCATGGTTCTGCGGGGCACGGCTACTAATACCACCTTCTTGAACAACCAGATTGCATTGGTGGGTAGCGGAACGGCCGGCATTGCGGTAACGGGCCTCTCGAACGCGGTTAATAGCGCCGCGGGCATCGGCAATGCCTTCTATTACAACTCGGTGTATCTCAGCGGGACCACGGGTGCAGGCGTTAAAACCTTCGCCCTGCGGCACCAGACTACCGTGGCGACGGCGGGCCTGCTGCGGGTGCGCAACAACGTGCTCGTAAATGCGCGCACGGGCGGCACCGGCAACTTTGCCATTGGCGTAGCCTCCTCACTGGCTACAGCGGCCGCAACGGCCACGGTGGGCACCACCAGCGCGGCCTCAGTCGATACGGACTACAACGACCTTTTTGTTGTGGATAATGCGACTCGGGTGGGCGAAAACGGCACCGCTGCTTTCGCCTTCGGCACCGTGACGCCTGCAGCCGGGTGGCGTGGCCAGACCGGTAACCCGGACGCCAATTCCAGAAACGTGAACGTGAAGTTTATCAACGCAGCCACTGGCAACCTCAACCTTGATGCCACTACCAACTGTGCACTCGACGGTGCAGGGGTAGCCCTGAGTGGCATCGACGGCGAGTACGACAATGCTACCACCAGCCGCCAGACCACGCCCGACCTGGGCTCCGACGAGTTTAGCAGCGTGCCGCAAGCCGCCGCGCTGGCCAGTAGCACCGCGCAGGTGGTGTGCCCCGGCAGTAGCGGCACTCTCACGCTGAGCCTGGCCGGCAACGGTGGGCCTTTCACGGTGGTGTACACCGATGGCACCACGCCGACCATGGTGAACAATGCCACCAGCGGCCAAACCATTGCTGTGCCGCTGGTGGGCATCAGCACCACCTACACCCTAGTGAGTGCCACCGACGCCTATGGCTGCGCCCTAAACCTGACGCCCGGCAGCAGCTCGCTCACCCTGAACGAGGCCACTACCACCACATGGGCCGGCACCGCCTCGGCCGACTGGTTTGCGGCGGCCAACTGGACCAATTGTGTGCCCACCAGCACCATGGATGCCCTGGTTCCGGCGGGCCTGACCACCTACCCGGCCCTGACTACCACGGCCACCGCTGCCGTGCGCACCCTCACCATTGCCAGCGGGGCCAGCCTCACCCAAAGCGCCGGCACACTGAATGTATACGGTAACCTGAGCAATAGCGGTACCACTACCCTGACCGGTGGCACGGTGGCCCTGCTGGGCAGCTCGCCGTTGTTGACGGGCCTGAACGCGTTCTACGGCCTCAATGTGAACCTGGCCAGCGGTGTGGTATTGCTGAACAACCCGGCCAGCGTCAGCAGCACTCTGACCATGACCCAGGGCCTGCTCAATACCAATGGCTATGCCCTGACGCTGCCCAGCGGCGCCACCCTGGTAGAAACCGATGCCAGCTACGTGCTGGGCACCGTGAGCGTGCCCGACCGCAGCCTGACGGCTGGCAGTGCCGAGAGCTTCAGCGGCATTGGCCTGGTGCTGACGCCTGCTGTGGGCTCGGTTAGCCCCGGCCTGACGCCGGTGGTGCGTACCACCGGCACCGCCCTCACCGGCGCGGGTACCAGCGTCAGCATCAAGCGGTACTTCGACATTCAGCCCGCCGTGAATACCGGTTTGAACGTGACGATGGACCTGACCTTCCTCAACCACGAGCTGAACGGAATTCCGAGTGCCGGCCTGGCCCTGTTTAAGTCGGTGACGACCACAGCGGGGCCCTGGGCTAATCAGTCGCCCATCAGCGTGGCCGGCAATACGGTGACGAAAGCCGGCATCGCCGATTTCTCCCTTTGGACCCTCGGCAACAGCGCCAACCCGCTGCCCGTGGAGCTGACAGCCTTTACTGCTAGCCGCACCAGCACCGATGCCGCTCTGGCCTGGACCACTGCCAGTGAAAAAAACAGCCGGGGCTTTGAGGTGCAGGTGAGTACGGACGGCCGCAGCTACCGCGTGCTTGGTTTTGTGGCCAGCCCCACAGGCGCCAGCACCGCCGTGCGCGAGTATAGCTACCGCGACCGCGAAGCCGGCAAAGCTGGCCTGCGCTACTACCGCCTGCACCAACTCGACCTGGATGGTACGGCTACCTTTTCGCCCATCCGCACACTCCGCTTTGAGGGCGAGGCAACAGTGCTTAGCCTAAGCGCCGCGCCGAATCCCTTCCGCGAGCGCCTCACGCTGGCCATTATGCGGCCCGCCGGACTGGTTGGTACGGCTGCCCAGTTGCGCCTGACCGATGCGGCCGGCCGCACCCTAAGCCTGCAGCATCTGGAAGCCCTGCCTGCCGGGCCTAGCGAAGCGACCCTGCCCGAAGCAGCCAAGCTGAGCAGTGGCGTGTATTTTGTGGAGCTGGCCGTGCCCGGTCAGCCCAGCCAGCACCTGAAAGTAGTGAAGGAATAGCGCTGCTGCTTCGGTCTGTTCAAAGCCTCCCGGTGTTTTTCGGGAGGTTTTGTTTTTTGTCCTGTTTCTATTCAAGTGCTGTTGGTAGCTGCGCCTCATGTTGAGCACCGCCGAAGCATGACGATATTTTCGGTATGACGTTCTTTGGGGGATGTTACTTCGACTCGCATTCCTTCTGCTGGCTGGCCCTGTGCTGGCCCAAACCCCGCCCGCCGTGCCTGCTGCCCAGCATTCCGCCCTCAAAACCTACGCCCTACGCCTAAAGCCCGGCGATGACTTGCGCCAGCAGCTCGCGGCCTTTGTGCAGGCCAACCACATTGTGGCGGGCACCATGATTACCTGCGTGGGCAGCCTCACGGTGACCACGTTGCGGCTAGCCAACCAGGAGGGGCCCTCGGTGTACAAAGGGCATTTCGAAATCGTGTCGTTGGTGGGTACGCTTTCCACCAATGGCTCGCACCTGCACCTGGCGGTGTCGGATAGCACCGGGCGCACCATCGGCGGGCATTTGCTGGATGGCTGCCGGGTGTACACCACCGCCGAAATCGTGCTGGGCGAGCTGCCGCAGCTGGAATTTCGGCGTGAGAAAGACGACACCTTTGGCTACCAGGAGCTGGTGGTGAGGCCCGCCATCGGGCCACCCGCGAGCCCAGCGGTTGTGCCCTCAAAAAAGCAGAAGCAGGCACCAGAAAAAAGATGAGCGAACAGTGAAGGCATAGGCAGGTATATGCTTATTATTGTGGCAATGCAGACGATGCTGCCACGGCCGGAAGCCGGGAAATTGTCTGCTCTGCGTCCTTCATCTTCACTTTATGTCGACTGTAATTCGCGGTGCCGCGCTGGCGCTGCTGCTGGCTGCCCCACGCCTGGGAGCGAGCCAGCAAACCCCCGTGACCTGGCCAAAACCCGGCCAGCTGGTGAAAGAAGGAGTGGAGCTCCACGATAAGGAAGACTACGCCGGGGCCGTTGCCAAATACCAAGCCGTGACGCCCGGCGATTCGTCCTATGCCACGGCCCAGAGCGAGCTGGCACTCTCCCTGCACACCTCCGGCAAAAACGAGGAAGCTGTGGCCGCTGCCCGCCGCGCCATTGCCCTCAACCCGTTTGAGCCCCAGACCTACAACACCCTGGCCTATTCCCAGCAGCAGCTCAAGCAGGTAGAAGCCGCGCAAGCCACTTACCAGCAGGCGCTGCACTTGTTTCCCTACAGCCAGAACCTGCACTACAACCAGGGGGTGATGCTGCTGGAAACCGGCCAGCATGCCGCAGCACTGGCCAGCCTGGAGCACGCACTGGAGCTGAACCCTATGCACCCCAACTCACACCGCTTGCTGGGCTTGCTGGCGGCCCAGCAGGGGCAAACCGCTCACGCCCTCATGAGCTGGCTGCTAT
The DNA here is from genome assembly GCF_017571495.1 of Hymenobacter negativus. Lineage (GTDB taxonomy): Bacteria > Bacteroidota > Bacteroidia > Cytophagales > Hymenobacteraceae > Hymenobacter > Hymenobacter negativus. The sequence continues at coordinate 94,206 of NZ_JAGETZ010000017.1, forward strand.
ACCTGGCCTTGGCCGATGCTGGCACCAACAGCCACAACATGCTGGTGCAGGCCGAGCGCCTGTCGCAGGGCGTGCCGGTGGTGGAAGACAAGGAAAAAGAGAAGCCCTTTGTCACCAATGAGGCCTTTGCCGAGCTCGACCAGCTGCTGGAGAGCAAGGTGGCGCTGCAGAAAAACTACGTTTCGAAGGTAAAATTCGACGCGGCCGTGGTGAAGCAGACCCAATTACTAGTCGAGAAATTTCCCACGGAAGGCGCGGCCGATGATTTCTGGGTCCGGGTATACGGACCGGTGGTAGCGGCACTGCGCAAGGACGATAACCTGACAGCCTTCACCTACCTCGTCCTGCAATCGGCCAACGACACCAAGGCCACGCAATGGGTGAAGTCGAACAAAAACAAGGTGGAAAGTATGCTCCGGGCCATGCTGCCCCCGCTGCTGGCCCTGCGGGCCCAGCAGCAAGTGGCAGGTGGCAGCGCCGGCCAGCGCCTGGCCGCCTGGTACAACGACGGCAAACCTGAAGGCCTGGGGCCGGGCAGCACCGAGAACGACAAGTTCAAACACGTAGCCGGCGACTGGATTTCGCTCGATACCCAAGGCTCCGTTGATGCGACGGGGCGCTATAATGCCGCGGGCCAGCGCGTGGGCCTGTGGAAGGTACTGCGGCCCGATGGCACCATCGAGAAAACCTTCCTCTACAACGAGCAGGGCGAGCGCGAAGGGCTGGCGCGGGAATTCCACGCCAATGGCCAGCCCTCGTACGACATCCCATATCGCGCGGGCAAGGTGGAGGGCACCGTGACCGTATTCAACGAGTGCGGAGCCCGCGTTAGCACCCGCAGCTTTAAGAACGACCAGTTGGATGGGCCCTACGCAACCTACTACGACAACGGCCAACTGCAGAAGCGCGCCACCCTGCACAACGACAAGATAGATGGGGTGGAAGAAGGCTTTTACCTGGACGGCACGCCCGAATACACCACTACGCTGGCTAATGGTGTGAAACAGGGCGCTTTTGCTACTTACTTCTCGGATAAGACGCTGGAAACCAAAGGCAGTTATGACAAGGGTGAGTACGAAGGCCCCTACATTGCCTACTTCTCCAATGGCACCGTGCGTGAGGAAGGCAAATACGCGAAGGGCAAGCGCCTGGGTGTTTGGAAAACTTACTTCCGCAACGGCAAGCTGAGCGTAGAGAAGAGCTACGACGAGGCCGGCGAACTCCATGGCATCTACCACGACTACGACGAAACCGGCCACCTCTACTCCGATTTGGACTATGCCCACGGCCGCGTAACCCGCCTGCGCTACTACGATCACACCGGCAAAACCCTGAGCGACCAGCCCATCAAGAAGGGGCTGACGGCCATACAGTCGCTGGACGAAAACGGCACCAAGTACGCCTCCGGCAGCTACCTCGAAGGCCAGATGACGGGCGAGTGGAAGTGGTTTTACCGCGACGGCGCGGTGCGCGAAATCAGTCAGTACGCCAAGGGCGACAAAACCGGTAAGTCGGAGTACTTCCACCACAATGGCCAGTTGGAGCGCCGCGTGCGCTACGATGCCAATGGCGACGAGGACGGCTACTACGAGCAGTACACCAAAGACGGCCAGCCCGTAACCACAGGCTATTACTTGGCCGGCCAGCGCCACGGCCAGTGGAAAGACTACTACGCCAATGGCCGCGTGAGCGAGGAGTACGAGTACTTCAAGGGCGAAACTAATGGCCCGGGACGCAGCTTTGAGCCCGGCGGCAAGCTCACCCAGGAGCGCCTCTCGGAGTTTGACAAGTTGCGCCGCATCACCACCTACGATTCGACCGGCAAGGTGCTGACCGTGGTGGAGCTGAAGCCCGATACCAAGGAATTCAGCTTCCGCTACCCCAGCGGCAAGCCGCTGTATCAGACGGGCATCACCTGCTACAACAGCTCCGGCCCCTCTACCTGGTACCGGGCCGACGGCAGCATTGAATCGACCTACACGCAGGTGGACGGCCGCCGCAACGGGCCCTACAAATCCACGTTCCCCAACGGCAAGCCCGACCGCGTAGGCGAATTCCGGGCCGGCCGCAGCCACGGCGAATGGCTGCTGCACTACCCCAACGGCCAGCTTCTGCAGAAGGGCAGCTACCGCGACGGCGAAGAAGAAGGCGAGTGGACCAGCTACTTTCCCAACGGCCAAGTGGAGTGGGTGCAGCACTACGACGCCGGCGAGCTGCACGGCCTCAGCCGCCGCTTCAACCCTGCGGGTGAGCTGCTGGTGGAGAAAACCTTCGAGCACGGCGACTTGGTGAGCTTCCGGGGCCCCGATGCGCAGGCAGCCTTTCAACCCCTGGCCAACTTGAGCGGCCCGGTAGCTACCACTTTCCCCAACGGCAAGCCCGCCTCCTCCGAAACCTTCGACCACAACCTGCCCACTGGCTCGGCCACATTCTACTACGCCAGCGGCGAGGTGTTTCGGCGCACCAGCTTCCAGAAAGGCGTGCGTACGGGCTTGCTGGAAAGCTTTTATCCCGGTGGCAAGCGCATGGAAGAAGAGCATTACTTGCACGGCGAGCTGAACGGCCGCTGCCGCTACTACCGCCCCGACGGCACCCTGGAGCGCGAAGAGTCCTACCGCAGCGGCGAGCGCAGTGGCCCCACCACCTACTTCAACGCTGCCGGCAAACCCCAGCGCACCGACGTGTACTGGAATGCCATTGTGTACGACGGGAAGAAGTAGCAAAGACTAATCAAGCAACTGTACCAGGTCGTAGCGCGAACTGAAAGTTCGCGCTACTGAACTGCTTGGAGCAGCAGCTCAGCCCTCCCTTTCTAGTCCAATTCCTACTCTCGCGCCTACGCTAGGCTGAGTCTACACGAAGTGTACACTTACTGTACACGGCTAATTCCGCCGCCACCCGCCCGTCGCCATGGCTGAATCCTATTTTACGGCTTCCTACCTCAGACGCGAAGCAACTGCATAGCAGCAGGAGCTTAGAGAAGCAGAAACACTGTAAAGCATCGGCCGGGAAAACGTTAGGTAAAAGCCCGCTTTCGTGGATTTATTCCCGCATTCCTATCTAACTTTAGTCCGCATCCTCGTTTTCCTATTTCCGGTATTATTTCATGTATTATCCCAGGCTATTCTTACCATTATTATTCCTTACCGGGCTGGCGGCTCGCGCCCAGGCGCCCAGCCAGCTGGTGATGGACCTGAAGAAGCAGTACCCCGGCGAAAAAGCCGTGTACCTGGAGCTGCGCCAGGACCTGACCGTGGAAATCCGCAACGACTCGGTGCAGGTAGTAGCCAAGCATCACGCTGACATGCTGCACCTCGATGAGCAATCGGCCATGTACGCCAACGACCGAGTGTATAGCTCGCACTTCAACCGCCTGCAAAAGCTGGAAGCCCGCACGATGGTGCCCAATGGCGAGAAGTTTCGGACGGTAAAGGTGAGCGAATTCAAGGACAAGTTTGAAATTCAGTCGGGGGTATTTTTTGACGATACCCGCTCCGTGTCGTTCTCGTTCCCGGCCATCACGCCGGGTGCCCGCACCGTGAGCGACTACACCGTGCGCCACGTCGATGCCCGGTTCGTGATGCCTTTTTTCGTGGGCTCCTACGTGCCCGTGAAGCACGCTGAGCTCACCATAACAGCGCCCAAGGGCGTGCGCATCGGCTACAAAACCTTCCACGCCGAAAATACGCCCATCAAGTACACCAAGGAAGAAAAAGGCAGCACGGTGGTCTACCACTGGACGGCCGATAACCTGCCCAGCCCGCCCCGCGAGGAGGACAGTCCCGAGTCGAGCTATTACTTGCCGCACATCGTGTTTTTTGTGGAGGAAGCCACCGTGGCCGGGCAGCCGCGCAAGCTCCTGGCCGGCGTGCCGGAACTGTACACCATGTACGCCGACTTCGTGAAGCGCATCGACCGGCAGCCCAGCCTGGCCCTGCAGCACCGCGTCGATTCGCTGATGGTGGGCGCCAAGACCGAGGAGGAAAAAGTGCGCCGCGTGTACTACTGGGTGCAGGACAATGTGAAGTACATTGCCTTCGAGCAGGGGCTGCGCGGCTTCATTCCGCACGATGCCGGCCTGGTGTATGCCCGCCGCTACGGCGACTGTAAGGACATGGCCAACCTCACCAACGAGATGCTGCACCTGGCCGGCGTGAAAACCGCCTACCTCACTTGGGTGGGCACCCGCGACCTGCCTTACAAGTACGCTGAGCTGGCCACGCCCGGCGTCGACAACCACATGATTGCTACCTACGAGCCCACGCCTGGCAAGTACGTATTCCTCGATGCCACCAGCAAGCACACGCCCTACGGCATGCCCTCGGCCATGATTCAAGGCAAGGAAGGCCTGCTCGGGCTCGATGAAAAAAGCAGCCGCGTGGTCACCATTCCCGCCATGGACAAGGGCCGCAGCGGCACCGACGACGCCTCCGTGCTCACCCTGGACGGCACCACTCTGCGCGGCACCGGCAAGCTGAGCATGGCCGGCTACACCAAAGTCACCCAGAGCTACGGCCTCGACGGGCTGGACCGCACCGACGAGCCCAAATACATCAAGGCCCTGCTGGAGCGCGGCAACAACAAGTTCTTCGTCGACAAATACAGCATCGCCAACCTCGACACCCGCGACCAGCCCCTGAGCATCAGCTACGACTACCGGCTGCAGGACTACGTGCAGCAGGTAGACGACGAGGTGTACGTAAACCTCAACCTGGAGCGCCCCTACGCCACCGACCGCATCGATTCGACCACCCGCAAGCTGCCCCGCTACAACGAGTACGCGCACACCGACCACACCCGCACCGAGCTGGTGGTGCCCGCCGGCTACGAGGTGAGCTACCTGCCGCCCACCGTGCAGGCCCAGGGCGACGCCCTCGGCTTCAAGGTGAGCTACGAGCGCCAGGGCAACAAAATCATCCAGGACCGGGAGCTGTACGTGAACTACCTGCTGCTCCAGCCCCAGCAGTTCGGCCGCTGGAACGCGGTGGTCAACAAGCTGGGCAGCGCTTACCGCGAGGTGGTGATTTTGAAGAAAAAGAAAAGCTAGCGCCTGTCATCCTGAGCGCAGCAAACGACCTTCTCACCTCCCACTATTTACTTTTGCGGGAACGCTGTCGAGCCTCCCAACCAAAGGTTAGCGACGCAAACGCCGGGACACGAAGTAGCCGCGTAGCAGCGGCAGGCTTGTAGAATATTCTTAGCTAGCGACGGAACAAGCCGCGTAGCGGTGACAGAAATGCCAGAACAGTTGTCACTGCCACGCGGCTTTACTTGTTTATGCCCCTGGTGCTACAAGCCAGCCGCCACCACGCGGCTACTTTGCAACTTGGGGTATAGCCCGTTTTATAGGGCAAAGCTGCAGGGGAGGAGCTTGCCCCTACAGCTTCTGAATCCGAAACTCCTCTAATGCACCACCGACAGGTGGCGGGTGAGGGAGCCGTCGGCGGTGTGAATTACCACGTTATAGAGTCCGGTGGCCAGGCCGGCCGTATTCAGGCGTATGTGTTGCAAGCCCGCGCGCAAATTCCCATTCGTGGGCATGGCAGCTACGCGGCCCAGGGCGTCCACCAAATCGACCCGCACAGTGCCGGCTTGGCGGAGGTCAAACGAAAGTTCGGCTTCCAGATTGGTCGGGTTCGGCGCCAAGGCAATGGAGGCCGGGGACACTGCATCCGTTACAGCCAGGGGCGTCGCCCGGATTGTCACGTCGTCCAGGTAAAAGTTGTTTCCATAGCCGCTGGTGGCCCGGAACGCCAGCATGGCATTCCTCGGCACGTTCCGCAGGTCCACGGTCTGCAGCGCCCATTGCGACTGCGTTGGGACGAAGGCCCCCATCGCAAACGTCATCGATGGAGCGGTAGCCAGGGCGGCACCACCCTGGCCCCACAACGAAACCCAGGATGCGCCACAGTTAGTCGAATACACTACTTCCAACAAGTCGCTTATGGCAAATAGCTGCGCATAGGCCACGTAAAAGTCCAGCACTTTCCCGCCGTTGGGCAGGTTGGCCGCCGCAATAATGGCGTAGTTCACTTCTCCGGCGAAGAAATCAGCGTTGCTGTGCCGCAGGGCGTACGAGCTGTTGTTATGGCCGACGTTTGCCAGGGTCCAGTTTTGGCCGTTGGCGTTCGCATCATACAGAAGCCAGTTGGGCGGCAGCGCTCCGGCATTCTCGAAACTCGCGGTTGTGGGCAGGGCCGCCCTGGCCGTATTATACAGCACCACAGTGGCCCGGGACATATTGTTGCCGCCGTTTACATCGGGTGCGCCGTTGGGCAGGGCCACCGAATCGGTCACAACGTGCGTGCCCGGGGCAACCACCAGGGCGGGCAAACCCACCAGCGTGGTGGTTTGGGCGGGCAGCGCACCAGTCCAGGCATACGTTAGCCAGGCCCCGGTATCCAGCCGGTAGTAAATGCTGGCCGAGGTAAGCGGCGTGGAAGCCGCATTCGTTAGGCTGACAACGGGATAGAGCGTGGTGCTGGCACTGTCGCACACGAAAGGCCCCGGTAAGAGCAGCCCGGTCGAAGCGATGTCCATAGGAAGGGGGATGTAGGCCGATACCGCCGCTTGCGCGACGGTCTGGTCGGTGTCGTTCTGCACCCACGCCACGATGCGGGTTTCACCATTGGGGGCTTTGTTGACATAAGACGGCACCCGGCCGGTGAGGGTGAACGTCTGCGATTGGCCCGCCGTCCAAGCATTCGGCAGCTGGGTGCCGCCCGCGTCAGGATACATCTCGCGTACCACGTTATGGAAGTCGGTTTCGCCGTTGGTGCCAGGCGCGGTAGCGTAGTGCAGGCGCTCAATCAGGGCTACCCGCAGCTTCAGGTTGGCCCCGCTGGGAGCGTAAGCACCAGCGGCCGTGATGGTGATGGTTGCCGTTAGCGAGTCGCCCGCTGGCCGCCACTGATGTGCTGCGCCGATGGTGAACGGAGCGGCAGTAGCCGCAGCCGCATCAATATCGCTCTGTAGTAGGTTGGCAACGTGTCCGGGGCCGGAGGGTACCGCCGTTCCGGTGCCCAGGCCCGTGCCATCGAGACGGCCATAGGGGGCAAACGGCACATTGTAATACTGGGAGCGCGCATCGGTGACCGTTCGGTAGGCGTTATAGATAGGTCCCGCGAATGGAATGGGACTCTGGTAGCTGAGCGCCACAACCTTGGTAGAATTGGCGCCAAGCAGGGTCCAAAGGTCCGGATTGTAGACGGCGCAGGGGCCGCAATTTTCGCCGGTAAATTCTTCGTAGAGCGCAAGGTGTTGCTGGGCGCGTAGCGGTGCGCTGCTGAGGGCAGCAAGGGTAAGGGACAGTAACAGTTGTTTCATTGCAAAAGAGCGATTGATGGATACTCCGCACAGGACAGGCCAAGATTGTAAAAGGCTTCCGGCGTCGTAAGCCAGCCGCTGCTAGCGCTAGTAGTATTCACCAGTTTCTCCGCATGCAATTGCCGCTAAAAGCCCTTTCAGGGCTGATTTAGGGCCGCTAAAGAATAGCTAAGCCTGGTTGTGGCACCGGTTTGCCGCAAGGCACCAGGCAAGCCAGGCGCGGTATTGTAGCGCGAACTTTTAGTTCGCGCTACGGCCACGCATTGACTTAGAAACGGCGCTAACCATCCGGAATTTTTCTCCTGCGGCGCAGTTTAAGCCGGCCGGCAGCTACAAATTGGTCGCCGTTACGCGGCTATTATGCAACTTGGGCTAACTTACTGGAAAGTTGTTCAGCAGTGAGAAGGTCTGGGCACGCCGGCTGCAGGTTCGCAAGCTTAAGATGACAGAATTGCCCAAGACAATAGAATTAATAACCCACCCCTAATGCGTCCTTTCCTACTCCCCGTTTTTCTGCTTTTTACCGCTGCGGCCTCGGCCCAGAAGCTGCCAACCGACCTCGTACACGCCGGCTACGACTGGGACGCCAAGCGCCACCAGCGCTTGCCCATCACGGTTGAGGAAGAGGCCCTGCCGGCCGTGATGCTGCGCGATTTTACCAGCATCGAATACTATTACGACAAGGCCCTGAAAGACATGCGGCTCTTTGCCACCGAGCACCGCATCGTGCGCGTGAACTCGTCCGATGGTATCGAGCGGTACAACAAGATTGTAGTGCCGGTGCTGGAATCGGGGGCGCCGGTCGACATCAAGGCCCGGACCATCAGCCCTCGTGGGGAGGTGCACGAGGTGAAAGCTGCCGACATGAAGGAGCTGAAGGACCAGGAAGGCGGCCGGGGCTACCGCATTTTCGCCGTCGATGGCGTGGAAAAGGGCAGCGAGGTGGAATATTACTACACCCGCGAGCGAAATTTCAACCACTTCGGCAATGAGATTCTGCAGGGCGAAACCGCCGCGCACGACGTCACCTTCGAGCTGATTTCGCCCGAAGCCCTCACCTTCGAAACCCGTACCTACCATGGCCCGGCCGCGACCAAGGACACCACCGTGGCCGGCCACCGCATCCTCCGCCTCACCCAGAAAAGCATCCCGGGGCTGCGCGATGAGGCTTTTGCCAACGTGGCCGCCCAGCGCATGCGCGTGGAATACAAGCTGGCCTATGTAGCCAGCAAGGGCCAGGTGCGCCAGTTCACCTGGGCCGATGCCAGCCAGTACATGTACCGCACCATGACCAGCCTGGGCAAGGACGACGTGAAGGCCGTGGCCAAGGTGCTGGCCGCCGCCAAGCTGCCCGTGGGCGGCCCGCTGCCCGAGCGCATCAGGGCCGCCGAAAACTACGTGAAGCTCAATTTCAACCTTGAGGAAGGCGCCAGCCCCGCCCTGGCCCAGGTGGTGGCCACGCATAATGCCCCGGAGGCCGGTCTCACCCACCTGCTGGCTGCCATCTACCGCACGCTGGGCGTGGACTATGAGCTGGTGGTGACCAGCAGCCGTGAAGCTTCGCCCTTCGATGGGACCTTTGATACCTGGGACTACCTCGACCATTTCGCGCTTTACTTCCCCGGCACCGGCCAGTTTCTGGCCCCCGGCCGGCCCGACATGCGCTACGGCATGCTGCCCGCGGAGTGGACGGCCGGCTCGGGCCTGTTCATCAAGGGCGTGACACTGGGCAGCATTGAGTCGGCGGTGGGCAAGGTGAAGGACATTCCCGCCCTGCCGGCCGAGCAAAGCCCGCACGACATTGACGTGACCGTGGCCTTCTCGCCCGACCTGGAAAAGAGCACCGTGCAGCTCCGCCAGACCCTGGGCGGCTACCCCGCCGCCCAGATTCAGCCCTTCTGGGCGATGATTCCCGAGGCGAAGCGCACCGAGATAATGCAGGGCTTGCAGAAGTCGGTGGTGCCCGATGCCACCAACTTTCAGAAGATGGAAGTGCGCAACGTGGAACGCGGCGTGAGCCCTCTGGAAAAACCTTTCATCATTGAAAGCCAGCTCGAATCGGCGGCGCTCCTGGACAAAGCGGGCCCGCGCTACCTCTTCAAAATCGGCACCCTGCTGGGCCAGCAAACCGAGCTATACCAGAAGGAGGAGCGCCAGTTCGACGTGGAGAACGACAATAACCGCCGCTACCTGCGCACCATCCGCTTCGATGTGCCGGCGGGCTACGCCGTGCGCAACCTCAACGACCTGAACGTGGACGTGAAAGCCGGACCCGACGCCACCAAGCCCGACTACGACTTCCATTCCTCCTACGTGCAGCAGGGCCAGACCATTACCGTGACCGTAGCCGAAAACTACCGCCAAATCCGCTGGCCCAAAGCCGATTTCGAAGCCTTCCGCACCGTGGTAAACGCCGCCGCAAACTGGAATAAGGTGGTGCTGGTGCTGGATAAGAAGAGCTGACGCCGGCCGCTGGAGGAGGCACATCCAGCACCCTGAGCACAGCGCCGCGTAACGACAAAACGTACCTTCGCTTCATGATGCCCACCACCGACTCCCCGCAGGCCGCCGCTTTCCGCCGCCAGGTCCTCAGCCCCGCAAAGCTGTGGCTCTTCATGTTGCGCAAGCTGCCCATGGCCTGGCTGGCGGGGCTGCGCCTCACAGCGCTCACGTCGGAAGCGGCCACGGTCACCATCCGCTTCAAGTACCTTACCCAAAACCCGTTTCGAAGCATCTATTTTGCCTGCCTGGCCATGGCGGCGGAGCTGGCCAGCGGCATCCAAGCCATGATGCACGTGCAGGCCGGCGGGCCCGTGTCCATGTTGGTGGTGAAGCTGGAAGGTGATTTTACCAAAAAAGCCGTCGGCCTTATCCGCTTCACCTGCCCCGATGGCCCGCAGATAGCCCAGGCCGTAGCCGAGAGCCGCGCTACCGGCGAAGGCCGCACGGTGGTCTGCACGAGTACTGGCCTCGATGAGGCCGGCGACGTGGTAGCCGTATTCCGCCTTACTTGGTCGTTTCGGGCCAAGAAGTAGGGCAGTTCGTTAAGTAGCCGTTGTAGTGCAGCTGTTGGGAAACGAAACCGCATTTCTGCTCCACCGCGTATGAATATTCGGGCGTTTCTGCGGACCTTGCCGGTTTGTGTGTCGTGGCTTATTATGTGTTTGTCAGTAAGAATAACATTGTTGTTTGTTGGATTGCTACTTGGTCAGACGGCCTGGGCTCAGCCCACCGGAACGGGCCCAGTTCCTAGCGTTCCTGCATTACCCGATTCGTTGCGGGCGCAGCTGCGCCGCCCTGGCCAGCCCGACACCGCGCGGGTAATGGCATTGATTGGCCTCAGCACCTTCTACATATCAACTGACCTGGACAGCGCCCGCCGATACAGTGGACTGGCCCTGGCCTTGGCCCGCCGGCGGCGGTTTGGCAGGGGCGAAGTGCAGGCCCTCAACAACCTGGCGGCAACCTACTACTACAGTTCCGACTACCCCGCCGCACAACGCACCTTTGAGGCCGAACTACGGGTGGCGCAGCGAATGCACGACCTGCGAAATCTCGGCCATGCCTACCTGGGCCTGGGCAACGTGGCAACGGCCTTGCAAAACGACTCGCTGGCCCGCACCTATTTTACCCAGGCGCAACGGGCCTACGCGGCCTGCCGGCCCCGCAACGTGCGCGGCGAGCTGCTGGTGCTACATAACCTGGCCAACGGTTATCTGGCCGACGATGCCAGTGCCCGGCAGCTCCGGCAGGCGCGAGCTCTGGTAAAGCAGGGCCTGGCTCTGCTACCCCAGCCCGATTCGCCCTTGCTCACCAAGCTTCAGCTCCAGCTGGGCACCATTCAGATGCTGGAACACCAGCCCGATTCGGCTACTGCTACCTGGCTGCGCGCCCTGCGGGTGAGCCACGCCCAGGCCGATTTTCAGACCGAAGGAGAAGCCTGGCTGCACTTGGCCGACCTCGCCCAGCGGGAGCGACAGCCGCAGCTGGCCCTCGACCGGGTGCGGCAAGCCACCACCTTGTTTCGGCGGCTAGGCGATGATGCCTCGGTGGCGCAGGGCCTGGACATGACTGCCGCGCTACTGGCTACCCTGCATCGGCCCGAGGCCTACGACACCCTGCGCCGCTACACCGCCCTGCGCGATACCCTCCTCAACCGCGAGCGCCTCGACGCCGTGGCCACGGCCCAGGCCCGCTTTCAGCAAACTGAGCAGCAGGCCCGCATCCGGGCCCTGGAGCAGGAGCGCCGCATCGCGGAGCTGGAGGAAAGCCAGCGCACCGTGCGCACCCGGGTGCTGCTGGGTGGGGTAGGAGTGGGGGCGTTGTTGCTGACCGGGGCCGGAATAGGGGCCTACCGCCGGCGCCAGCAGCGCCGCGAAGCCGCTCTGCGCAACCAACTGGCCGCCGACCTGCACGACGACGTGGGTACCCTGCTCAGCCAGATTGCCCTGCAAACCGACCTGCTTCAGGAGGGCCTGGCCCCCGCCCACGAGCAGCCTGCGCTCTGGGCCGGGGTGGCCGACAACAGCCGCATGGCCGTGCGCCAGCTCAACGATGTAGTGTGGAACCTGGATGCCCACAACGATACCGTACCGAACCTGCTCGACCGCCTGCGCGACTACTCCCACGAGGTGCTGGTGCCCGCCGGCCGCGACGTGCGCTTCGTGGTGGATGCGCCCTCAGAAAACCCTAGTCTGCCCGCGCCGGTGCGTCGCCACCTCTACTTCATCTACAAGGAAGCGCTGCACAACATCCTGAAATATGCCCCGGTGCCGGCCACCGTGACCGTGAGCCTGCACCGCCAGGGCCACCTTCTGGTACTGGAAATCGTGAATGACGGCCCCGTGCTCCGTACTTCGGCCACCCCGGGGCGCAGCTCTGGTCATGGCCTGCGCAACATTCGGACGCGGGCCCAGGCCATGGGCGGCAATGCCACGGCCGCCGCGCTGCCAACCGGTGGCTTTGCCGTGCGAGTAGAAGTGCCCGTGGGGTGACGACAGCCGTATGGTGCAAGTAGCCCGCGCTCCGTGCTTTGGGGTACTTGTACCACACGGCTGTTTCGCCTCAAAAAACTTGTCTTGTCGCATCAAAATGCGCTATCGGTGCTTTTCCGGGGCCGGTAGTTTTGCCTTATGCAGAGCACCATTCCCCTTGCCATCATTGAAGACCAGCCGACCATTCGGCAAACCTATGCCACTTACCTCTGCGCGCAGCCCGAATTTGACTGCGTGCTGGTAGCGGGCTCGGTGGAAGAGTTTCTGGCTGAGCTGCCAAGCACCCGTCGCCAACCCCGCCTCATTCTTTCCGACATCGGCCTGCCCGGCCTGACGGGCATTGAGGGACTGCCGCGCATCAAACGAGTGTTGCCCCAGGCCGAAGTCGTTCTCATCACCGTTTACAACGACGCCGAACGGCTATTTCAGGCCCTGTGCGCCGGAGCGGTGGGCTACCTTTTGAAAACCACCCTACTGCGCGACGTGAAAGCCAGCCTGCTGGAAGTAATGGAAGGTGGCTCGCCGATGTCGCCGGCCATTGCGCGGCACGTGGTGCGCCACTTCCAGCCCGTGCCGTCCCTGACGCAGGTGCTCACGGCCCGCGAGATGCAGCTAGTGCAGGCCATCGAAGAAGGCTTGAGCTACCGCCTGGTAGGCGAGCGCATGGGCATCACCCTCAACACCGTGCGCACCTTCATCCGGCGCATCTATGATAAGCTGGAAGTCACCTCCAAAGCCGAGATGCTGGCCCGCCACCGCGCCGGCCGCAGCTGAAAAGCCCTGCAGTTGCTCTCCGGGCAACGACAACTGGTTCGACAGCGGAACCGTCGGACCGTTCCGTAAGTCAAACGGATGAGGCCATCGCGCAGCTAATGGCGGCCGATGTCCTCGTCATTGGGGTACCGTTCTACAACTTCACTATCCCATCTTCGCTCAAGTCGTGGCTCGACCACCTCACGCGGGCGGGTATCACGTCCCGCTACACTCCTACCGGCCCGGAGGGGCTGATAACGGGCAAAAAGGTATACTTGGCGGTGGCAAGCGGTGGCATCTAATCCGAAGGCCCGCAGTAGTCCGCCGATTTTGCCACGCCCTACCTGCGCTGGATGTTGGGATTCCTGGGCCTCAGGGATGTCACTGTAGCCCGGGCCGAAGGAGTCAAACTGCCGGATTTTCAGCCCACCGCCTTGCAAAAAGGTATCGATAGCATAGCCGTATAAAACAGAACGGCAGCGACCAGTCCCGGCAATAGCTCTCCCTGGCGGGGCGGACGTTTTGCAGCGAACTGCTGTCTGGAAAGACCTTCCAACGCAACCGAAGCAAGGCGTAAGTGGCAACTTGTTAGTGGTGCATACTTGTCTAAGGCCTGCGTCTGTGGTGGAGCAGAGCGTCGGCAGCACGAGCATTGCCCTAAAAGGGGCGGGCCAGTTGGCTCGCCCTTTTTGCTGGTTACTACATTCTGCGCACAGCTAGCAGGTTGGGGCAAAATGGCCATCGCGGACAGCCCACCCAATCGGCAGCCTTTGCCAGAGATATTTAGTAGAATAGTATAATAAAATGTTTTATCTGTACTCTTGTTATTTGCTCAAGTATAAGCTGGCTTATCTGTTGATATAATGGGTTTTTACCTGGCAGTAGGGCAGGGGGTAGCTCTGAAAAACAACATGTTTATGTCATACCGCAGCTTTGTTCTACGGTTGACCTTTGCGCTAGCATGCAGCCGGTCCAAATGACTTCTATTGGGACTTGTAGGCTGGTGTGTCGCCTCGGTTGCCGTTGGAGGTCTGCTTGACCTGAAAATCGCACCAGGAAGCCTATTTCCATAGCAATACTAACCCCGTTCAATTTGATGAAACACTTTTACCCGATTGCCCACCAAGGCACCACCAGTCGTGCTGGCTCATACATGGCGGCCCGCGTGGGCGGGCCCGTATCCTTTATATTTCAGTTGCTGCTGGTGTTGCTGCTGGCCGCCGGTGCGGCCCACGCTACCAACCCCGTGCTCACCATTCAGGGCACAGGCAATGGCGGTGGCGACGTGACAGCCTTTGTCGACCAGGTGCAGATTGTGCAGGTATCGAATAGCGCCGTGATTGGCAGCGCCATAGCCAACGCCGGCTTTGAAGCACCTACCGTGGGCGCCGGCAACTATCAGTATAACCCAACTGGCGGAACCTGGGTGTTCAACGGGGAGTCGGGCCTCAGCCAAGCAGGCGGTGGTTTTAGCCCCCCTACGCCCCTCGAAGGGTTTCAGGTGGCCTTTATGCAGCGCACGTCAACTATTCAGCAGACTTTGGTGCTGGGCACCGGCACCTACCAGGTGAAGTTTTTAACCACCCAGCGCACCAACTGCTGCGGTGCCCCTTACAACCAGCAACTCAACGTGTACATTGACGGTATACTGGTAGGCAGTATTACGCCGCCCAGCAACAACACCTACACGCAGTTTACGTCGGCTTCGTTTACGGTGGACCCGCCGGCTGTAACCAGCCTTTCGCCCACGCGTAATAGCAAGGTAGCTGCGGCGAACAGCAACGTGTTAATCGGCTTTTCGCAGAGTATTGACAACACCACGGCTGGTAATATCAAGGTGTACTCGGGGCAGGCTGGGGGTAGGAAGTCCGGCAGCTACAGCACCAGCGGTGGCACTGTCACCTTCAACCCAATCACCGACTTCAAAGCAGGCGAAACGGTATTTACCACCATTCCAACTGCGGTAGCCAGCACTGGCGGAGCCACTACGACCAACAAGCAGGTGTACCAGTTTACGACCGCCGTAAGCGGCACGGGACGGGGCAACTTTCTGCCCGGCAGCACCATCGCCGCGGGCGGTGGCGGCTACGAGGTAATCGCGGCTGACTTCAACGGGGACGGCACGCTGGACCTGGCCGATACCGGCGGCGGCCTGACTATTCGCCTAGGTACGGGCGGCGGTAGCTACGGCGTCGGCACGGCCTACGCCAGCGCCGGCGGGGGCTTCTCGCTCACGGCCGGCGACCTCGACAGCGATGGCGACCTCGACCTGGTGGTGCCTACCAGCGGTGGCTCCATCTCGGTAATGCGTAACAACGGCAGCGGCGTCTTCACCGCTCTGACGGCGGCGAATAGCAGTGGCAACGACCCACGCAAAGCCGCTCTGGGCGACCTCGACGCCGATGGTGACCTCGACCTAGTAGTGCCCGTTTCGAGCGGCGGCGGAGCAGTGGGCATATATTTCAACAACGGCAGCGGTAGCTTCACCGCCCCGACCACTTACACGGGCTCGGTTAACTCGACCTACGTGGTGCTCGGCGATGTAGACAACGACGGCGACCTCGATTATGCCGTGGCCGACTACACCAACTCCGTTGTGGTGGTGCGGCTCAACAATGGCAGCGGCGTTTTCTCGGGCGGCTCGAGCGCGGCCGTTGGGGCTAACCCCAATGGCTTGGCCTTGGCTGATGTGAACAACGACGGTGCTCTGGATATGGTGACGGCCAACGAGGGTGTGGCATCGGTATCGGTACGCTTGAACAACAACAATGGCACAGGCAGCTTCGGGGGCAACAGCACCTACACCGTGCCTACTACTGCCTCGGGCTTGGCTGTGGGCGACGTAGACGCCGATGGCGACCTCGACCTGATGGCCGGCAGCCGCGGTGGCACTGGCTTCTACCTGTTATTGAACAGCGGCAGTGGCACTTTTGGCGCTGCCAGCAGCATCGCGGCAGCTAATGCCATGTTCTACCTGACCCTGGCCGACCTCGACAATGACGGCGACCTGGACCTGGCCGGAGCCGCCAATAATGGCAGTGCGCTATTCGTGCGACTGAACCAGCCTCCCGTTCCTACCATCGCGAGCTTCCTGCCAACGACCGGAGCCGCCGGCACCAGCGTGACGCTGACCGGTACCAACTTAACGGGCGCGACCGGTCTGAGCGTAAACGGCATTGCCGTGACGCCTACAGTGATAAACAACACCAGCCTAACCTTCGCAGTGCCGGCCGGGGCCAGCAATACGCAGAGCATTACGGTGACCACTCCCGGCGGCACCAGCGCGGCCAATACAACCTTTACAGTGCTGCTGAACGTGGCCAGCGCCAACCCGGCCGCCAACACCCGCACGGCGCCCCTGGCCAACTCGGCCACGGCCGTCACCTTTACCGAATCCGTAACGGCCGCTTCGGCAGTCAACCTGAAAGTCTTTTCGGCCCAGGCCGGCGGCCGCAAAGCTGGCACCGTGACGGTGGCTGGCAGCACAGCCAGCTTCGCGGCTACGGCCAGCACGACGGTTACCTCCTTTAAGCCCGGCGAAACCGTGAGCGTAAGCGTGCCCGCTACCGTGCTCGGCGCGGGCGGGCTAGTGGCCGCGCCTTTCGTATACCAATTCACCACGGCCACCACGACTGGTGCCGGCACCTTCGCTGCTAAAACCGACTACGCCGCCGCTAACAGCTTCGGCGTGGCGCTGGGCGACCTCAATGCCGACGGCCTGCTCGATATGGTGACGACGAACTACGGCCCTATTGGCTCGGCCAACGGTACCAACGTGTGGGTGCTGCTGGGGACCGGGGCCGGCAGCTTTGGCTCGGCCACGTCTTACACCTGCGGCACTGGCCCCGATGCCGTAGCCATCGGCGACGTAAACAACGACGGCAAACTCGACGTGGTGACAGGCAATTATAGCACCAGCAACGTTTCGGTGCTGCTGGGCTCGGGCACTGGTACATTGGGAGCAGCCGCTAGCTTCACGGCCGGGACCAACGTCTACAACGTAGCCCTGGGCGACGTGAACGGCGACGCCAACCTCGACATTGTGACGGCTAATGGCGGCAGTAGCAACGTATCGGTGCTGCTGGGTAACGGCGCGGGCAGCTTCGGCGTCAGAACTGACTTCACCACCGGCACCTTCCCCATCGGCTTGGCCCTGGGCGACGTAAACGGTGATGGCAAGCTCGACATCGCCACTGCCAACAATAGTGGCAATAATGCCTCGGTGCTGCTGGGTACCGGCACCGGCAGCTTCGGCACTAAAACCGACTACACTACTGGTGTTAACGCCAACTGTGTGGCGCTGGGCGACCTGAACGCCGATGGCAAGCTGGATATGGTGGTGGGCAACAGCAACCCCAATATGGCCTCGGTGCTGTTGGGCTCGGGTACTGGCACCTTTGGGGCCGTTACCAACTTTACCATCGGCAGCAACGTGCGCAACCTTGCCCTGGGCGATGTAAACGGCGACGGTGTTTTTGACATCGTGACGGCCAACTACGGCGCGTCTTCGGCCTCGGTGCTGCTGGGTACCGGCACCGGCAGCTTCGGCGCTACAACCGACTACACTACCGGAAGCAACTCCACTGGCGTGGTGCTGGGCGACGTGAACAACGACGGCCGCCTCGATATTGCCACTGGCAACAACGGCGGCAACAATGCCTCAGTGCTGCTGGGCATGCCCTTCGCGCCCACCATCAGCAGCTTCGCGCCCAACCCGGCCCTGCAGGGCCAGGCCGTAACCGTAACCGGCGCCAACCTGACCGGCATCACGGCCCTAACGGTAAACGGCGCCACCATAACCCTGGCCAGCATCGCGAACAATACCGGTACCAGCGCCACCTTCCGGGTACCGCTGACGGCCGCTACCGGCTTGGGCACCACCAGCCTGACCACCGCCGGCGGCACGGCTAGCAACGCTACCCTGAGCGTGAGCGCCGCCCTGACGCCGCCCGGCAACGCCCTGGCATTCGACGGTGCGGACGACTTCGTGGCCTTCGGCAGCACCCCGGCGGTGAACAACCTGGGCCCCGGCTCCTTCACGATGGAGGCCTGGGTGTACTACGACGGCGGCAGCGGGCCCGAGTCGATTATCCGCAAGGACGGCGACTACAACCTGTACCTCAACGGCAACACCCTGCACGCCGAAGTGTGGTCCGCCGGCACCGGCAGCAGCACCTGGCAGCGCACCGACGGCACGGCTACTTCGCTGCCCGCCAACCGCTGGGCGCACGTGGCAGCCGTATGGAACGGCAGCGCCATGCAACTGTATATAAACGGCGTGCCGGAAACCAGTACCTCCACTACCAGCAGCATAGCCGCCTCAGCCAACCTCACGCTAGGCAAGTCGCAGGTTTACACCAACCTGCTAAACGGCCGCCTCGACGAGGTACGCATCTACACTACCGCTCTGACCCAGGCCAATATTCAGGCCGACATGCGGAGCACGGCGGCCAGTGTGCCGGCCAGCCTGAAATTCTACGTGAACTTCGACCAGGGCACGAGCGGCGGTACCAACACCGGCCAGACCACGCTCTACGACCAGACCAGCACCGCCTACGCCGGCACGCTCACCAACTTCGCGTTGGCGGGCACTACGACTTCGAACTACCTGGAGAGCTACGCGCTGGTTGTGCCCACCGCCACAGCGGCCAGCATCATTGTCGGCACCAGCTTCACGGCCAACTGGACGGCTCCGGCCCTCGGCACCGTGGATAACGGCTACCGGGTGGACGTGTCGACGAGCAGCACCTTTGCCTCGGTTATCAGTGGCTCGCCCTTCACGGTCGCCAGTGGCACTAGCTTGAGCATCACTGGTCTGACTAGCAACACGACCTATTACTACCGCGTGCGGGCCGACAAAACGTCGGTGACCAGCCAGGGCGGCAACTCTAACGTCATCAGCCTGACAACCCTGCCCGTTCCCACCATTACGGGCTTGAGCCCTACCAGTGGGGTAGTGGGCACCCCGGTGGTCATCACCGGTACGGGCTTCACCGGGGCTACGGCCTTGGCCTTCAACGGCACGGCGGCTAGTGGCTTCACGGTGAACTCGGCCACCCAGATTACGGCTACCGTGGCGGCGGGCACCACTACGGGCACCGTTTCGGTAACTACGCCCGGCGGCACGGGCATCAGCACCGGCACCTTCACGGTGCTGCTGCCGCTGAACGTGACGGCCCTAAGCCCGGCCCGCAACGCCCGCGCGGCGGCCACTGGCACGGCCGTGGCCGTCACCTTCGACCAGGCCCCGACGGCGGCTTCGGCCGCCACCATCCGGGTGTTCTCTGGCCAGTACAAGGGCTTGCGCACGGCTACCACGGCCGTGAGCGGCAACACGGCCACCCTCACGCCCACCGGCGGCAATTTCCTGGCGGGCGAGTTGGTGAGCGTGACGATTCCGGCCACGGTGCAAAGCAGCGCCGGGGCCCCGACCAATAAGCAGGTGTACCAATTCACCACGGCTACCAGCGGCGCGGGCCGGGGCACCTTCGCGGGAGGCTCCGACCTGGTGATGGGCTCCCGGCCCTATAGCGTGGCTACCGGCGACCTCGACGGTGACGGCGACCTGGACTTGGCCGTGGCCAACTATAGCTCCAGTAATATCAGCATCAGTCTGAATACTGGCAATGGTACCTTCAATGCCCCAACCACCGTAGCGGGGTCTAATAACCCGTACAGCGTGAAGCTGGGCGACATCGACAGCGACGGCGACCTGGATATGCTGGTAGCCAACGTGAACAGTAGCGTGATAAGTGTGCGCCTAAACCAGGGCAACGGCACCTTCGTGAACGGTACCGACCTGACCACCGCGTGCCAGGAAATAGTGTTGGGCGACGTGGACGGCGACGGCGACCTCGACCTGCTGGGGGCTACTTTCGGCAAGATTATCGTGCGTTTCAACAACGGCAGCGGCTTGTTTACCACCAATGCCGACATCACCTTGGCCAGCACCGCCACCTACGGATTGGCCTTGGGCGACATTGACGGCGACGGTGACCTGGACTTTGTGGCGACCAACGGTGACGTGAACCAAGTACGGGTGTTCAGCAACAATGGCGCAGGCACCTTTACCAACAGCGCCACGCTGAACGTGAGCAGCCCTTACAACGATGTTGCTCTGGCCGATACTGACGGCGACGGCGACCTGGACCTGCTGGTAAACAGCTTTTTTTCGATTGGCGTTTACGTGTATCCCAACAGCGGCCTGAACACCGGCACCTTCCCCACCGGCACCTTAGTGAACGTGGGAGCGGGCAGCAGCTATCCCAACAGCTTGGCCGTGGGCGACGTGGATGCCGACGGCGACTTGGACTTTCTGACCGCGAACGCCAATACTAACACGGTGGCCGTACGCCTGAACAACGGCAGCGGAGTCTTTTCAGCCAGTGCTAACCTGACCGTCGCCGGCTCACCATCGTCGCTGCGGCTAGGCGACCTTGACAACGACGGCGACCTCGACTTCGTGACCGCCAACTTCACCGTCGGCGTCAATACGGCCAGCGTGCGCCTCAACTTTGCGCCGCCTGCTATCAGCAGCTTCTCGCCCAACCCGGCGGGCGCGGGCATTCCCGTCACCCTCACGGGCACGGACCTAAGCGGAGCCACCAGCCTGACCATCAACGGAGCAGCGGCTACTATCCTATCCAATACGGCTAGCAGCATCACCTTCAAGGTGCCGGCTGGGGCCACGGCCACCGGCAGCAGCAGCGTGACCACGCCCGGCGGCACGGCCAGCAGCACGACCTTCACCCGGCTGCTGCCTCCCGGCAATGCCCTGGCCTTTGACGGAGTAGATGACGAGGTGCGGACGGCGGCGGCTCCCACCTTCGGCACGGGCAGCTTCACGCTCGAAGCCTGGGTGCGCACCAATAGCAGCAGCACCAGCAACTTTGTGGCAATGGGTAGCGCGGGCGGTGGCAACGACTACTGGCTGGGCATGTCCAACCAGCGGGCGGCCGTTTCTATATCCGGCGGTACGGCCTGCGTGAGCACTTCGCTTATCAACGACAACCGCTGGCACCACTTAGCCGGCGTTCGCAACGGCACCCAGCTCACCATTTACGTGGATGGCGTGGCCCAAAATACCTTGACCAATACCAATTCGGCTAGTCCCACTGCCTCGCTGGGCATTGGCTCGTTTGGCAACGGCAGCTACTTCTGGCCCGGCAGCCTCGACGAGGTGCGCCTCTGGAATGTGGCCCGCACCCCGGCCCAGCTCCAAGCGGCTATGACCACCCCGCTGGTGGGCAACGAAACCAACCTGACCGGCTACTATTCCTTCGACGAGGGCACGCCCAACGGCCCCAACACTGGCCTGACCATGCTCTACGACCTGACCAGCACTGCTAGCCACGGCACGCTGCTGACCGCTGCCCTCACCGGCAGCACCTCAAACTGGGTGGAAAGCTACGCGCTAGTGGTGCCCACGGCCACGGCCGCCACGGCCACGGCCAGCACCAGCTTCACCGCCAACTGGACGGCTCCGACCACCGGCACGGTAACCAACTACCTAGTCGACGTGTCGACGGCAGCTGATTTCTCCTCGATGGTCAGCGGCTCGCCCTTTACGGTGGCTGCGCCCACGCTCAGCAAAGCTGTGACGGGCCTGACTGCTGGCACCACGTACTACTACCGCGTGCGGGCCGACAAAACCAGCGCAACCGGCCAAGGCGGCCCCTCCAACGTCATCACGGTACCGACGTGCGCGGCTCCGGTGGCTGTGACTCGGAACACCACCGTGACGCTGGACGTGAACGGCAACGCCACCGTGGCTGCCACCGCCGTGAACAACGGCAGCACGGCCAACTGCGGCCCGGCTACGGCCGGCAGCCTGAGCGTGTCGCCGAGCACCTTCAGCTGCACCGATGCCGTGCCGGCCACCGTGGCCAGCTCGTTGAGCTTGAACGGCACCAACCAGTACATCACCGTGGCACCGGGCAATAGCCTGCCCATTGGCAACAGCTCCTACACGCTCGAAGCATGGATTAAGCCCACCGCCATGGGCAACTATGGCATCATCGGCTGGGGCAACTACGGCAACGGTCCGCAAGTGAACGCCCTGCGTCTGTTCAACGACTTCCGCGGCATCGGGCTGGTCAACTACTGGTGGGGGCCGGACATTGTCCAGAATACTGCCAACCTGAGTGGGGCCTGGCACCACGTGGCAGCCACCTACGATGCCGTGGCCAACACGCGCACGCTCTACCTCGACGGCGTGGCCATCATGACGGACAACCCCGGCGTTCACACCGTGCCCAACGCCGACAATGTCACCATCGGCACAACCTGCCCGGGCGTGTGCGGGGGCGAGCCCTTCAACGGTAACCTCGATGAGGTACGCATCTGGAACGTGGCCCGCACGGCCGCCCAGATTAATGCCGCCAAAAGCATTGGCCTGCCCGGTGGCACAGCCGGCCTGGTGGCTTATTACCGCTTCAACGAAGGCAGTGGCACCCTAATCAACGACGCCACCGGTACGACCGCCAACGTGGGCACCTTCGTGGGCAGCCCTACTTGGACCACCGACGCAGCGCCGGTGGTGAATGGCACCCCCGTGACCCTAACCGTGACCGACGCCAGTGGCCTCACCAGCACGGCCCAGGCCCTGGTAGCGGTAGGTGTGCCGCCCACGTCCACCACTACCTGGGACGGTAGCGCCAGCACCAGCTGGACCGCCTGCCAGAACTGGAGCTACGGCCAGGTGCCCGATGCTGCCACCAGCGCGGTGATTCCGACCAGCCAGCCCCGCTATCCCACCGTGGGTACCAACCAAGCCGCCAATGACCTGACCATTAACGCGGGCGGCAGCCTCACGCTGAACGGTGGCAGCACGCTACAAGTGAACGGCAGCTTTGCTAACAACGGCTCGGCCACCCTAACCGGCACCGTGCAGTTTGTGGGCAGCGCCGCCACCCAAACCCTGGGCGGTAGTACCTCCACGCCCTTCACCACGCTGGTGGTGAACAAGGCCAGCGGCACCGTGCAGCTGGGTCAGACCCTCACCATCAATTCGGCCCTGACCCTGACCAGTGGTACCCTGACCACCGGCACCTACCAAGTGAACCTGGGCGGCTCGGCCAGCGTAAGCGAGAGCGACGCTAGCTACGTGCTGGGCAAAGTAGTGGTGAACCGGACGCTGACCGCCGGCACAGCCGAGCCCTTCGCCGGGTTGGGCCTGACGCTGACGCCAGCCGCTGGTTCTGCCTCGCCCGGTGCCACGCTGGTGACGCGCACCACCGGCACGGCCATTGCTGGAGCGGGCACGAGCCAGAGCATCCTGCGTAATTTCAACATTCAGCCCGCCACCAATGCTGGCCTGAACGTAACGCTGGCCTTCAGCTATTTCGCTCACGAACTCAATAGCATCCCGGTGGCCAACCTGGCGATGTTCAAGTCGGTAAGCGGGGGCACGCCCTGGATTCCGCAGCGTGGCACCACGGTGGCCGGCAACGTCATCACCAAAACCGGCATCACCGACTTCTCCATCTGGACCTTGGGCAACGCGGCCAACCCGCTGCCGGTGGAGCTCACCGACTTCACGGCCACGCTGGTGGACAACGCCGCCATACGCCTGGCCTGGGCCACGGCCAGCGAGAAGAACAGCGCCAGTTTTGACGTAGAGCGCAGCCTGGATGGCAAAGCTTTCGAGCGCGTGGGCACGGTGCCCGCCGCCGGCACCAGCAGCGCCCCGCATACCTACAGTCTGTTCGACAGCAAGCTGCCCACCGGCGCCGCCCTGCTCTACTACCGCCTCAGGCAGGTAGACCGGGACGGCACGGCTAACTACTCGCCCGTGCGCTCGGTGGCTCTCGCTCCGTCACTCGGTCATTCCGTCGCCGTTTTCCCCAACCCGGCCCACGGCGGCTTGGCCACGCTCACGGGTGCGCTGCCCGGCACGGTGGTAGCCGTGTTTGACGCGCTGGGCCGCGAAGTAGCTAGCGCTCCGGCCGATGCCACGGGCACGGCCACGCTAGTGCTGCCAGCCGGGCTGCCGGCGGGCGTGTACGTGGTGCGCGCCGGCAACAAGGCCGTGCGCCTCACGGTGGAGTAGGCGTAGCCGAGTTATCGGCTGGCCCCTACGGCCTCTGCAAAAAGCCCCTGACTGCCGGAGCAGCCAGGGGCTTTTTGCAGAGGCCGTAGGGGTCCGAATTCCCAACTTCCGGCCGGCAGTACAAAAGGATGAGGCAGCGGTTGCGGCCGATGCCGTTGGGCCATTGGCGGGTGCCCGATGCCAGGCTTTGGCCAAAGCAAGCGCCTAGTGTACTAGCTGGTCCGGCATCTTGCCAAGGTCGAAAAACAACATGTTCATGTCATACCGCCGCTTGGGTCAGGGCCGGACCTTTGTGCCTCCAGATTTGCGGCAATACTTAGAGTTATTCTCAGGGTATTGTACGGGCTGGCCCGGTCCGACGGGGAGCCGTCCGGCCGGTTGAAGGGTGAGCTGCTAGCCCGCCGCAGTGGTGTCGCTGCAACGGCACCGCTGCAAAGGCAACCGGTTCGACAGCTCTGCTGTCGGACCGGAAAGCGGACACCTTCTGGAAACGGCTCTAAGTATAGCAGCTTGCCTGGTCGGGGAGCCAGACTGTAGTATTCAGCCACCACATTCCCGCGTTTTACATGAAACAACCTTACTCGAAGAACTCGCCGGCAACCTATTCTCGCCTGCGTACGGGCTACGTGCGCCTGCTTGGGCTGCTCTTGCTGCTGGCCTTGCTGCCCTGGATGGCTTGGGCCCAGGCCCCCACCATCACGGCGGTGTCGCCGGTGGCCAATGCCCGTAGCGCGGCCCCCACCAGCCCGGTACAGGTCGACTTTGGCCAGCCGCTGACTGCCGGCTCGACAACGGGCTGCGGGTGTTCTCGGCCCAGCGGGGCGCGCTGCGCAAGCGCGGTACCACGCCGGCCGTGGTGAGCGTGCGCCTAAACGGGGTCAGCGGCACATTTACGGGCACCACCATGGCAAACACGGCCAGCGCCGCTTATGGCATGGTGCTGGGCGATGTGGAAAGCGACGGCGACCTGGACCTGGTGACCGGTTCTACCTCTGGTACTAACGTGAGGGTACGCTTAAATAACGGCAGCGGTACGTTTGGAAGCGGCTCTAACTAACCGTGGGTAATTCTTCCTGCCGCGTGGCCTTGGGCGACGTGGACGGCGATGGCAACCTGAACATCCTAGCGACCAACTCCGGCAGCGCCAACGCGAGCGTGCTGCTGAACCAGCCGCCCGCGCCCATTCTTACCAGCCTGGTGCCCAACAGCGGGCCGGTGGACACCAGCGTTACCATCACGGGCAGCTATCTGGGTGGGGCCACGAGCGTGAGCTTCAATGGCACGGCCCAGACCTCCTTCACCAGCAACAGCGCCACCCAACTGGTGCTCACCGTACCGGCCGGAGCCACCAGCAGCCTCGTCACCGTGACCATGCCCAGCGGCAACAGCAACGGGCTGCCCTTCACGGTGGTGAACTGCTCCGTGACGCCCGCCGATTCGCGTCCGGTCGCGGGTTGCTTTGGGCCAGGACGCCGCGCCTATTTCTTAGCGGTAAGGTGATTATTCTTCGCGGCTAGCACTAGCTGTTCTTACCAGGGAGTGGGGCCACTCGTCGAGGAGGCCGTGCCTGTGGGGCCATTGGCCGGCAACAGGGCGAGTCGGATGGCCTCGGCGGCTCCCTGTTCGGGGGTGTCCGTTCCGGCAAAGCCATTCAGGTCGGTGGCCGTGTAGCCGGGGTTGGCCGAATTTACTTTAATAGCCGTATCGCGCAATTCGTAGGCGAGCTGTACGGTGAGCATGTTCACGGCCGCTTTCGAGGCCGAGTAGCCCAACAGGAGCCAGTCGTGCTGCCCCGTAAGGGTGAGCGAGCCCAACGGGCTGGACACGCTGACAATCCGCCCCGCCGCAGCGCGCTTGAGGAGTGGTAAGAACGTTTGGGTGACGGCCAGCGTCCCCAGAAAGTTGGTTTTCAGCACCTGCTCGACGCTGCTCACGGTTGCCGTACCCGGCGCACCATCACCGGCGACGTTGATGCCGGCATTGTTTACCAGGATGTCCAGGTGGCCTACCTCACGCTGCAACCGGGCAGCGGCCGCGTCGAGGGTGTCCTGGTTCAGCAAGTCCAGTTCGATGGCTACTACGTCGCCTTCGGACGCCAGAGCGGCTACTGCTTGCTGTCCATTAGCCGCCGCGCGCGCTCCCAGGTACACCCGGCAACCGGCCCGCAGCAAGCCTCGCGCAATCTCCAGGCCGATGCCCTTGTTGCCGCCGGTTACCAGCGCAATTTTCTTGTTTTCCATGATTCCTAAGTGGTTTGCCTCCTCCAAATGGCGGAGAAGGAGTACCCCACAAAGGTCCGGTGGGTGAGGAGCGGGGAAACTTCGCCAATCAAACCATCTGTTTTAGATTCCAAACACGGCCAGATTCCGAAAATCGCCCGGTGTCTGGGCGACTTGGCGCTTGAAAAAGGTGCAGAAATGCGCCACATCGGCAAAACCCAGGCTATCGGCAATATCCGAAATGCTCCAGTTCGTTTGCTTCAGCAATATTTTGGCTTCCTGCGTCAGGCGGCTGCTGATGAGAGCGGTGGTGGTCTGGCCCGTCGCTTCCTTGAGCACGCGGTTGAGGTGGTTGACGTGCACGGCCAGCTGATTGGCGTAGTCGGTGGCCGTGCGCAGGCGCAGGGGCGGTTGCGGGCTTTCGCGCGGAAACTGCTGTTCCATCAAGTCGGCAAACTGGGTCGCCACCCGTTCCAACGCACTGTGGGTCGCGAGCAGGGCAGGGGCGGGCTGCAGCTTCTGCACCAGGTGAATCAACTCCCACAAGTACGTGCGCAGGAGGTCGTGCTTATAGGCGTAGGTGGATGTGATTTCCTGCGCCATCTTTTGAAAAATGGCTTCCACGGCCGCGTAGTCGGCTTCGGCCACTTCCCACACGGGGTAGGCACTGGGCTGAAAAATGGGCAGCTCATCCAGCACCACGCCCCCCGCCCGGGCGGGTAGCAGAAACGCCTCGTTGAAAATGCAGAAATAGCCCTCGGGCGTTTCCGTAAGTGGCAGCCAGCGATAGGGCACGCGGGGCGTCACCAGAAACAAGGTGTTCGGCGCGTCGTGCGGGGCGCGGTCGGCATACTCCACCCGACTGCGCCCGCGGCAGAGGGTGATTTTGTGGTAGGCCCGCCGGTTGAACGTCATCGGGGGCTGCTCGCTGGTGCGCGGCATGAAGTCCGCCAGCTGAAACACGTTAAAATGCCCTACGCCCTGCGCCATATCCGGTGGCGGGAGGGTACTGGCCGGGGAGGCAGTGTAAAAGGCGTCCAGGGAGTTGGGCTTCATTGGGGCAAAAAGAAGGGAGCATTTCGTAGTAGCTCGGCAGGAAACAGTCCCGACGGGTCAGATTGTTTGCCCGTGCTTATGCGCCAGCGTGCTGCCGATAACCGGGCGCAGAGCTGCGCTGTCGGACCAGCCCCGACGGGTACGGTCACAGTAATTGTTTCGTTATAGCGCGCGTCCTCCATTCAGAATGAGTTGATTGTGCCGACTAGCTTGCCGTCCTGATAATGCCCGGGCCTTGTTTGCATCCGCTTATCTGCCCTTGCAACCCGCACGGCAGCAAGTTGGGGGCTTCCTAATGGCAGAACACGCCCGATTATCAGCTACACCGCCAACCGTCCCGACGCGCTGCCGTTGTCTGTTTTCAACTCGACCAGAACCTGTTTCGGGCCGACTTGCGGGGGTAGCTAAGCGCTACTTATTGGTTAGCCGGGCATCTCTGCCAAGCTCACCGTCAGTACTTGTTCCAGTTCCGTCCGATGGGCATTGCCCCATTGCTCCATCACTTCAATCACCGGCAGCAGGGACCGGCCCAGGTCAGTGAGGTGGTATTCTACTTTAGGCGGCAATTCGGGGAAGATGGTTTTGCCAACCAGGCCATGCTGCTCCAGCTCCGATAGCTGCACGTTGAGCACGCGCCGCGTGGCGCCGGGGATGCTGCGCTGCATGGCGCTGGGCCGCTGAATGCCTTGGGCAATGCAAGCGAGCAGGGTGGATTTCCATTTGCCGTGCAAGACTTCCTTGGTGAGGACGGAGCCGCAGGCCAGGGTATTGGCAATTTTCTTCTGGTACATCGGGGAGTTGGTTGGGTTAAAAATGCGAACTCGGGAATAGGGATTAAAACCGCCCTATGAGCTAAAAGTATCGGTAGCCGAATAACTTTTCCGTACTTGTCGGGGCTTCCCCCGCGCTGGAATTTTGCTTCGTGAACCGCGCATCCTTTGCGCAGCAAGCGTCACGCAAATCAACTAATCCATTCAATAGCATGGGAAAACTCACCGGAAAAGTAGCCGTCATTACCGGCGGTACTTCAGGCATGGCATTGGCCACCGCCAAATTATTTGTGGAAGAAGGCGCCTACGTCTTCATCACGGGCCGCAACCAAGAGAAGCTCGACGAAGCCGTGCGCACCGTCGGCCGCAATGTGACAGGAGTGCTGGGCGACGCGGCTAACTTGGCCGACCTCGACCGCCTGTACGAAACGGTTCGGCGGGAAAAGGGCAAAATCGATGTGCTCTTTGCCAGCGCGGGGGCGGCCGGCTTCGGCAAACTGGGGGAGATTACCGAGGACCTCTTCGATACCATCTTCGACCTGAACGTGCGCGGCACGCTCTTCACGGTGCAGAAAGCGCTGCCCCTGTTCGCGGCGGGAGGCTCCATTGTGCTCAATGGGTCGGGGGCCTCCATCAAAGGGTACCCCGCCAACAGCGTGTACAGCGCCAGCAAAGCGACGCTTCGGGCATTCGTGCGCGGGTGGCTAGTGGACTTGCAGGACCGTCGCATCCGGGTCAACCTGCTGAGCCCGGGCGCGATTGACACGCCGATGATGGCCGCCACCGGCCCAGAATTTGTGGCCCAAGTTGCCGCAATGATTCCGCGTGGCGAGATGGGCCGCCCAGAGGAGATTGCCGCGGCCGCCCTGTTCCTGGCTTCTCCGGATGCCAGCTTCGTAAACGGCATCGAACTCTTCGTAGATGGCGGCATGGGTCAAATTTAGATTGGCTTGCCCCAACCATTCCCTTGTCTCAGTACGACAGCTACGAAGCTTCCGGGGCGGGCCAAGTGCGGGCGGAGTAGCGTAGCGGCGATTGGTTTGTAGAAGCTGACTGCCCAAAAGCCAAAAGCCGCGTAGCGGTGACAGACCCAGTTGGAAATCTGTCACGGCTACGCGGCTTTTCTCGTCCCAATTACGGGGGGTACGAACCTGCGGCGCTGGGGACGTTTCTCAAGCAGGTGGACTGGGACGGCACGTTCGCCTACTTGCCCGTGTGCATCGTGGCCCTCACTCCGTTACTCAGCCACACCGTCACTATTTCCCCCAACCCGGCCCACGGCGGCGCGGTCATGCTCACAGGCACCGCGCCCGGCACGCTGATTACGGTGCTCGATGCGCTGGGCCGCCCCGTTACGACGGCCATATACGATGCTGCCGGCACGGCCCCGCTGGCACTGCCGACGCGCGTGTACGTGGTCCGCGCCGGCAGTAAGGCGTCACGCTTGGCAGTGGAGTAGGGGCTGCTTTCTTTTCCCGCTAGCTATTGGCCTCCCCAACCTGCCCACGTCCAGACGGACTCCATAGGCATCGGCACCATCGAGCCCAACGCTCCGACTGAGTTCGGCATCTTGAGCAGCAGAGCCTGAAAGCCCAAGCCACAGCCATCCTGGAAACCTTCGAGGCCGGGCGGTGGCGACTGGCTGTCGGAGGGGGAAACGCAGGCGCGGGGTAGGGTAGCGCCGCGCCGACATGTCAGCTACTATATACCCGTGCTTGCGCTGCATTCCGTACTTTTGACAGCCATTTACGGTGGGGCATGATGCTCTGTTCGTTGCGGAGCCTCTATGCTTTACCTCCTTGCGCTATTCCGACTGCGAGTTTCCAGCCGGCGTATGCCGCTGGCTGGCTGGGTGCTGGGCACACTGCTTCTGCTATCGGGGCTGGTTTCGGCCGGCCCGCCCGCGCCCAGCCCGGCCCAGGTAGCCGGTTACCAGCGCCGGCTGCGAGCCGTGCCACTCGGCCATGCCTATTGGGATGCCCGCAACGACTCGCTTCGGCAAATGCTGACCGGGCAGCACGCCGATACCCTGCGCCTGCAAACCCTTACCCACCTCTTCCACCTCACCGACTTGTCGCAGGAGGCGCTGCCTGCCCTGCTGCTTGAGCACCGCGAGGCCCTGCGGCTGGCCACCCGCCTGCACTACCCCGAGCAGGTGCCATTACGGCAGGTGGTAGCGTTTGATGAGTTGGCGGTGCAGTCGGAGCCTCGCCTGCTAGCCATGCGCGACACCCTGCTCGCGGCTCTGCGTGCCTACGATGCGTTGGGCAGCGGGCCGCAGCCCTACCTGTTAGAGTGGATAAAGGCCGTCAATGCCGAGTTGAAGCAGCCGGAGGCTAACCGGGCATTCTTCACGCGGCGGCTAGCCTATGAGCAGCAGCACGGCAACGTGATGAACACCGCCATCTGCTACCGCATGCTGGGCAGCTACTACGGGGCGATGGGCGATTACAACCAAGCCATCAGCCAACGACTGCGCGCTGCTGAGCTGTTTCGCACTTGCTCGGCCTTCCGGTATTATAATGAGTTGGGGGCCATCGGCATCATGTATACCGAGTGGGGCAACCATGCCCGCGCCCTGGATTACCTGCAAAAGGCGCTGACCCTGCCCGGTGTGGCCCCCGAAACCTACTACGGGGCCATGAACCACACCTTGGCGCGGGCCTGCTTCCAGCTGGGGCGCTACACCGAGGCCCTGCGCTACAATGCCAACGCCCTGCGCCCGTACCACCCCCCGGCTACCGTGTCGGCCTACGACCGCGCCCTGGCCCTGGTGCAGCAAAGTGCCATCTTGCTGGCCCTGGGCCGCCCGGCCGCTGCCCGCATCCCCTTAGTAGCCGGCCAACACCTGGCCGATTCGCTGCACCTGCCGCTCCGGTCCTACGCTGGCTACTGCGAGCTGCAGGCCACTTGGGCCCACTACTACGCTGCCACCGGCCAGGGTGCGCTGGCCCTGCGAGCCTGGGAGGCCGCCCTGCGCCAGGCGCGGCAAGAGCACCAGGCGGCCCTCTGCCTCACCTACCTGCGCGGGCTGGCTACCAGCTGCCGGCAGCAGGGCCAGGGCGGCCAGGCTGCCACCTACAGCCTGGCCGCCCTGGCCCTGGCCGATACCTTGCAGGCCGCGCAGGTGGCTACCCGCGTGGCCCGGTACGAGTTTGAGCAGGTCGACCACGTCCAGCAAACCCGCCTTGCGCGCCTGGGCCGCGTCCAGCGGCGCACCACCGCCCAGGTACAGCAGCAGCGCACGGTGCTGGGCAGCCTGCTGGTGGGCCTGGCGGGGCTGGGCGGGCTAGCCGTGCTGCTCTGGCGCACTACCCGCCGGCTGCGGCGCACCAACCTCGTGCTGGCCGCCCAGCAGCAGCAGCTCAAAGCCCAGGCCCTGCGCCTGGGTGAGTTGGATGCGGCCAAAAACCAGTTCTTTGCCAACGTCAGCCATGAGCTGCGCACGCCCCTGACCCTGGTGCTGGCTCCCCTCGACTCGGTGCTGGCCGACCCGGCGCAGCCCCTGCCCGCGGCCGTGCGTGCCCCCGTGGCCCTGGCTCACCGCCAGGCCCGGCGCCTCAGCGAACTCGTAGACCGCATCCTGGACCTGACCAAGCTGCAAGCTGGCCGGCTGCCGGTGCAGGCCGCGCCTACGGCCGTGGCCCCGTGGCTGCGCCGGGTAGTAGGGCAGTTTGAGTCGCTGGCCACCGAGCGCGGCCTGCACCTGCTGGGCCCGGCCCCGCTGCCCGAGGGGCTGTGCTTGCTAATGGATGCCGATAAGGTGGAGCAAATTCTAACCAATCTGCTCAGCAATGCGCTGAACCATACGCCAACTGGCGGCACCGTAACGGTAGAAGCCACCCTGCTCGGTCCCGCTGGCCGCTGCATCCTGACTGTGCGCGACACCGGCCCCGGCCTGACCGCGACCGAGCATGAGCGGGTCTTTGAGCGGTTTTACCAGAGCCCGCAGAATCAGGCCCAGGGCGGCACCGGCCTGGGCCTGGCCCTGAGCCGCGAGCTGGCTACGCTGTTGGGCGGCACCCTCACGCTGGTCAGCCAGCCGGGCGCGGGAGCAGCGTTTACCTTGGCTTTCACCGCCCAGGAGGTTGAGGGAGGTGAGTCAGGAGCGAAGCGTGAGGCATTAGAAGTTGAAGAAGAATTGAGTGCCAGGAGTTTCGAGTTGGAACCTGGAGAAGCCGACGCGAAGCCGGGCGAAGCTGCTGACTTAGCTCTTCCCGGGTTTTCTTCATCAACTGGTGACGCTCATCTCCTAACCCACCCGCCTCAAAACGCAACTCGCAACAGTCAATCCTCCAAAAACTCCCTCCCCAGGGTGCTGGTGGTGGAAGACCAACCCGACCTGCGCGATTACCTGCGCGAGCTGCTGAGCCCGACCTGCGAGGTGCTGGTGGCCACCGACGGCCAGGCGGCCCTGGAGCTGCTGGCCCGCGAGGCACCCGTCGACCTGATTACCACCGATGCCATGATGCCGCGCCTGAGCGGCACCGAGCTGCTGGCCCGCCTCAAAGCCGACCCGTCCCAGGCCGGAGTGCCCGTGCTCATGCTCACGGCCCGGGCCGACGAGGCCCACCGCCAGGCCGCCCTAACCGTGGGCGTGGATGACTACCTGACCAAGCCCTTCGTGGCCGACGAGTTGCTGGCTCGTGTGCGGGCGTTGCTGGCCCGCCACTCCGTGCGCCGTCACTTCGCCACCCTGCCGGAGGAGGCCCCGGACGAGCCCGCCGTTGCATCGGTTCCAGCAGCGGTAGCCCTGGCAAAGGCCGCCCCGGCCACGACGACGGTACTCGAAGAGCCCGCGACCCTGCCCGAGGCGGGTGGGCAACTGGCAAGCTGGCAGGCGCAGGTGGCCGCGCACCTTGCCGATGAGCACTTCGGCCCGACTGAGCTGGCCCGCCTGCTCTTCCTGAGCGAGCGCACTTTGTACCGTCGCCTGGGCGAGTTGGCCGGCCTCACGCCAGCGGCCTGGCTGCGCGAGCTGCGCCTGAACCAGGCCCGGCAGATGCTCGAAACCGGCAACTTCAGGACGGTGGCCGACGTGGCCGCCGCCGTGGGCTTTGCCTCGGCCAAGTACTTCAGTTCCGTGTACGTCGAGCGGTTTGGCCGCCGTCCCGCCGACTACCGGGGGCCGCGTGCGTAGCCAACTGGTAGCTGCCGTTGCGCGCGTCCGTTTCGAGCGGCTTTGGCGAGCGGCTGGCTAGGCTAGGGGCAATTCCCTGCCAAAAAGCGCCCAGAAGCACATCCTAACTGAAAAATGGCAGGAATTCGGCCATTGGTGGCCCGGATATCTTGCAATTTTGCCTGAGAAATGGTCTATGCCCGGACCTGCTTTTTCCGGTGTTCTGCCTCGCTGCCGTTGCTGCTCTGGCTTCGGAAGGCTGCCTTAGTCAGGGAACGTGCCGCGCTTGCCTCATCAATCATTTTTGCTTTACCGATGACAAACTTCTATTCTGTCTTTCAGCGTGGCGCTGTGATGGCCCGGCTTATGCGTACCCTGCTGGCTGGCCCGGTGCTGGCGCTGCTGCCATTGCTGGCGGCTTGTACCCATCATCCGACTCCCAAGTTGGTACGCCATACCAGAGCCCCGCAGGCCGCTGCTCATCCGGCAGGGGCTATCGTTTTCGGGGCATCCCAATCGGCCCGGCCAGCGCCCGCTGATACCAGCCACGGGGCCCTGACCAGCATTCTGGCCGACGTGCGCCACCGTTCGTTTTGCCTCACCCCCGCCAAGGCGGCTGGCCTCACGGCCGATAACTACCGCCAGCGCCTGGGGGCCCGGCTCAGCGCCAGCAGCTACACCGTAGCGTCCCGCACCACCGATGGCACCGCGCCGGCCTGGCAGGTCCGCTGGACGTTGCGCGGCATTGGCCGGGCGGGGGCGCTGGCCCTGCGGCCGGTAGCCGACACCCTGGTCCGGCCTACCCTGGCCGACGGCCACGCCACCTATCAGCAGCCCGGCTTTGCCGTGGATTACGACAACACTGAAGCCGGTGTGCGGCAGACCTTCCGGCTGGCGGCACGGCCAGCCGGCATCGGGCCGGTGCAGGTGCAGCTGGTGGTGGCTACCGCCCTGCACGCCCGGCTGGCCGGCGACTCGGCTGTGGTGTTCAGCCAGGGCGAGGGCAATGCCGCGGTGCTGCGCTACGCCAGCCTGCGGGCCTGGGACGCTACCGGGCGCACGCTGCCGGCCCACCTGCGCCTGGGCAGCGGCGGCACCGCCCTAGCCCTGGAGGTCGACGATGCAGAGGCCCGCTACCCGCTCACCATCGACCCACTGGCCAGCACGGCCGGTACCACCCTCACCGGGGCGAATGCGGGTGATGCCTTTGCCACGAGCGTGGCCCTGGTGGGCGACCTCGACGGGGACGGCTACGGCGACCTGGCGGTGGGCGCACCCGGCTACAATGGCGGCGCCGGGGTGGCATTGCTATATAAAGGCAGCAGCACAGGCCTGGTGCCGACGGTGGCCTTCGTCATCAACGGTGCCGCCGGCAATAACTTGGGTAGCAGTGTGGCCGGGGCGGGCGACTTCAACGGCGACGGCTACGGCGACCTTTTGATAGGGGGGGCGGGCTTCACCATCAGCGGTAATAACGCGGGCGTGGTGTACATATACGCGGGCAGCGCCAACTTTTTCACCAACTCGAACCCCAGCGCCGCCGCCGCCGCCGGTTTCACCAACTCGCGCGGTGGGACGGCCGTGGCCGGGGTGGGCGACCTCAACGGCGACGGCTACGACGACTTTGCGAGCGGCGGCCCCGACTATGATGCCGGGTCGACGAATACCGGCTCTATCCGTATCTTTTTTGGAAACGCCAGCCTGAGCGTGGGCATTACCACGGCCACGGTGGGTGGGGCGGCTAACTACCACTTGGGGGCCAGCCTCACCGGCCTGGGCGATACCAATGGGGATGGCTACGCCGACCTGGCCGTGGGTGCGCCCGGGGTGAGTTCTGCCCTTGTTGTGCGGGGTGCCAATAGCACCGCCTTTAACGGTTTTTCTGCCTTCTACCTCACGCCCACGGGCGGCAGCACCGCCGGTACCAGCGTGGCCGGACCCGGCGACGTGAACGGCGACGGCCTGACCGACGTGCTGTTGGGTGCGCCGGGCGATGGCACCTCGGGCTCGGTGTACCTGTTTTTGGGCAGCACCAGCTTGTCGGGGACCTCCACGCAGGCCGCTGTCTTCAGCACGGCCGAGCCCGGTGAGAGTTTCGGCCAAGCCGTGAGCGGAGCCGGCGACCTCAACGGCGACGGCTATGCCGACTTCGTGGTGGGTGCCCCCGCCTACGCCGGCAATAAGGGCCGGGTGTACGTGAGCCTCGGCGCGGCCGTGCTCAGCACCATCAGCAACATGCCACAGATTCTCGACGGCGCAACGGCCGGCGACAAGTTCGGCAGCAGCCTGAGTGGGGGCGATGCCAACGGCGACGGCTACGGCGATGTGCTGGTGGGCGCCCCCTTGTACGCCAGCAATACCGGCCGGGCTTACGCCTACTACGGCAGCCCGGCCGCCCTGGCCGCCACGCCCACTGCCCTCACCGAGCCTAGCGCATCCAGCACCAGCTACTTTGGCTTGAGCACGTCCAACGCGGGTGACGTAAATGGCGACGGCTATGCCGACGTGCTGGTAGGAGCCTATGGCACTGGCAGCGGCCAGGGCCGGGCCTACCTCTACCTGGGCAGCAGCACGGGGCTGGCCGCCAACCCCATTGCCACCCTCGCCGAACCTGGCGCCGCCAACAACAACTACTTTGGCTACAGCGTGGCCGGGGCCGGCGATGTGAACGGGGATGGTTACGCCGACGTGCTCGTCGGGGCCTACGGCACCAGCAACAGCCAGGGCCGGACCTACCTCTACCTGGGCAGTAGCACGGGTCTGACCACCACGCCCACTATCACCCTCACGGAGCCCGGTGCGGCCACCAACAACTATTTTGGGTGGAGCACGGCCAGCGCGGGGGACGTGAACGGCGACGGCTACGCCGACGTGCTCGTCGGAGCTTACCGCAGCGGCAACAAGGGCCAGGCCTACCTCTACCGGGGCAGCAGCACGGGGCTGGCCAGCACGCCCACCACCCTTACCGAGCCCGGTGCAGCCAACACCAACGGCTTCGGCTACCGGGTGGCCGGGGCGGGCGACGTAAACGGCGACGGCTACGCTGATGTGCTGGTAGGAGCCAATGGCACCAGCAACAACCAGGGCCGGGCTTATTTCTACCTGGGTAGCGGCAGCGGGCTGGCCAGCACTCCTACTACCCTCACCGAGCCCGGCGCGGCCAACAACGACCGTTTCGGCCAATGCCTGGCCGGGGCCGGCGATGTAAACGGCGACGGCTACGCCGATGTACTGGTGGCGGCCTACGGCACCAGCAGCGCCCAGGGCCGGGCCTACTTCTATCCGGGCAGTAGCACTGGGCTGGCCGCTACGCCCACCACCCTCACCGAGCCTGGCGCCGCCAACCTCGACAACTTTGGCTTTAGTGTGGCCGGCGCGGGCGACGTGAATGGAGATGGCTACGCCGACGTGCTAGTGACCGCTACGGGCACCAGCAGCGCCCAGGGCCGGGCCTATTACTACCTGGGCAGTAGCACCGGGCTGGTCAGCGCGCCTACCACTCTCACGGAGCCCAGTGCGGCCAATGGCAATAGCTTTGGCTGGAGCACGGCCGGGGCCGGCGACGTGGACGGCGATGGCTACGCCGATGTGCTGGTGGCGGCCACCAGCTTCACCGGTGCGGGCCGGGCCTACTGCTACCGGGGCAACCAAGGCGTAGCTCGCGCCGGTGCCCTACGCCTTTACAATACCAACCTGAGCAGTCCCATCAGCGCCAGCAACCGGGCCAACGCGCAATTCGGCGTCGGCCTGATGGCCCGCAATTCGGTCGGCCGCATCCAGGCCCGGATAGTATGGGAAGTGGTGGGGCAGGGCCAGAGCTTCTCGCAGTCCGCACGCCTGGCCAACTCCACGGCCTATACCGGCCGAGGCGCCTGGACGGCGCTGCCCGCCACTGGCACGGCTACCGAGCTCAAAACCCTCGTGACCAAAGCCGGCCGCGCCAGCCGGGTGCGGGCGCGTCTGGAATACGCCAGCTCGCCCCTGGCCGCCACCACACCCACCAATGGTGTGGGCGGCACAGCCAGCCGCTTGCGCTACGGCCCCTGGACCTACGTGGCCGCCCAACAGCAGGGCCTGAGTGCCAGTGCCGCCACCCCGTTGCCCGTGGAGCTGACGGCCTTCACGGCCACACCCGAGGGCGCCGCCGTGCGTCTGGCCTGGGCCACGGCCTCCGAAAAGAACAGCCAAGCCTTCGAGGTGGAGCGCAGCCTCGACGGCCGCACGTTTGCCCGCATTGGGATGGTGGCCGCCGCAGGTACCAGCAGCAGTGCCCGCCGCTACGAGCTGCCCGACGCGCAATTGCCCACCGGCGCGGCCCTTCTCTACTACCGCCTGCGCCAGGTGGACCTGGACGGCACGGCCGCTTACTCGCCCGTGCGCACCGTGGCCCTGAAGGGCGTAGCGGCCGGCCTGGACCTGTACCCCAACCCGGCCCACGGCCAAGTGTCCACGCTCACGGGTGCGCTACCCGGCACCGTGGTAACGGTGACCGACGCGCTGGGCCGCCTGGTAGCTACCGCTACTGCCGATGCGGCGGGCACGGCCACGCTGCTGCTGCCGGTCGGGCTGCCGGCGGGCGTGTACGTAGTGCGCGCCGGCGCAAAGGCGGTGCGCCTGACGGTGGAATAGGAGCCGAGCCTTATTGCCCATTAAAAAAGCCCTCAGCCATTCGGATAGGGCTTTTTTAATAGCCGGGCGCGGAAGTAGGCGGGCAGGGCGTTGTGGCGGGCTTGCACCTGGGCCAGGCAGCTCTGGTAGCCGGCCAGCTAGCGTTGAGCGGCGGCCGGCTCGCGCCACGACTGCTCTGGCTGCTGCGCTGCCTGTCCTGGCCCTTACGGTGCCGCAAACCAACTGCGGCTTTGGCCTGCGCCTGCGCAAGCTGACCGCCTGACTGAAACGGAGCCGCTGTCATTAGGAACAGCTTCGGGCCATTTCCGAGCCGCCCAGTATCGGTGATATCTTGGCAAGCCGGTAGCTTTGCGGGCTATTCTACCAAGCCCAACCCATGAACCTACTCCGCCTGTATGGTCTCGTAGCTGGCCTGCTGATTGGCAGCCGGGTTACCTGGGCCACGGGAGTGCCCAATGAGCCGCCGGGCATCGACAGCTTGCGGACCCGCCTGGCTGCGCTGCCGGCCGACACCAGCCGCGTGCTGGTGCTGGATGAGCTGTGCTGGCAGCTGAGCAACTCCGACCTCAGGCAGGCCATTGCTTACGGTGAGCGCGGCCTGGCCCTGGCCCGCCGCCTGCACTACCGCCGGGGCCAGCTAAAGTGCCTGAACGACCTGGGCAACTGTGCCATGTACGGAGCAGACTTTCTGGGCGGTACCCAATACTTCCAGGCTGCGCTGAAGCTGGCCCAGCAGCCGCCGGTTGACGCGCAGATTATCGGCTTTGCCTACAATGGCCTGGCCAGCCTGCACCTGATGCAGAAGGAGTATCCCGAAGCCCAGCGCTACCTGGAACAGGGGCTAGCCCAGGCCCGCCAGCGGCATTCGGCCGCCGATGTGGCACTGTTCACCGGGAACTTGGGCAACGTGCTGCGTCTACGCGGTCAAACCAAGCCGGCCCACACCCGGCTGCAGCGCGCCTTGTTCTTGTATGACTCCCTGGGCAACCAACTGGGCCAAACCAGCTGCCTGACCAACCTGGCCCAGCTTGCCAACGACCAGCGCCATTGGGCCCTGGCCCGCCGCTATGCCCAGCAGTCGAGCCAACTGGCGGCTGCCTCGAACAACACCTATTACTTGGGCGTGAACTATGCCCTGCTGGGCGGAATCGAGCTGGCGCTGGGACATTTTACGGCAGCCCAGGCTGCCTCTCAACGCGGCCTGGCCTACGCCCGGCAGAGCAGCAACGACGAGGTAATTGCGGATTGTTACAGTGACCTGGCTGCCACCAGCCAGCAACAGGGTGACTTTCGGCAGGCCTACGTTTGGCAAAAGCACTTCATTGCGGTGCACGACAGCCTTGTGAACACCGCTAAAAGCGAAGAAATTGCCGCCCTGCGCGTGCGGTTTGATAGCGAGCAGAAGGAACTGCGCATCCGGGCCCTCACCCAGCAAAACCAAGTACAGGCCCTACAAGCCAGCCAGCAGCGCGGCCGCTTGCAGGCCCTGGTGCTGCTGCTCGTGGCCGGGGCGCTGGCCACGGCCGGCGGGCTGGCCTACCTGAGCCAGCGCCGCCGACTGGCGCGGGTTATGCGCGAGGAGCGCCTGCGCTCCCGCATTGCGGCCGACCTGCATGATGAAGTGGGGACGCTGCTGGCTCGCGTGAGCATGCAGGCCGATGTACTGCGCCAAAACCAGCCCGTCGAAAGCCCGGCCCTCGACCGGCTGCTGGCCAATGCCCGTGCCGCCGCCGGCACCATGCGCGACATTGTATGGGGTATTGATGCTCATGCCGATACCGCCGGGGCCTTGCTCGACCGCATGCGTGAGCACGTGGACCAAAGCGCCGCTGCCGCCGGCCTCAACACCCACCTGACCGTGACCGGCCTCACCGACGAGCAGCCGCTGGCTTCGGAGCTGCGGCAGCACCTGTTCCTCATCTTTAAGGAAGCCGTGACCAACGCCGTGCGCCACGCCCACGCCGCCCCCGACCTGTGGGTGACGCTGGCCTGCGCGGCGGGTGAGTTGCGCCTGCTGGTGCGCGACAACGGCCGCCCCACCCCCGCCGCCTGCAAGAGCAGCGGCCTGGGCCTGCGCAGTATGCGCCAGCGCGCCCAAGCCCTGCACGGCACTCTGGTGGCGGGGCCGGATGCGGACGGCAGCGGCTTCACGGTAGCCCTCACCGTGCCACTGAAGCCGGGGGCCGGTATTGTGCCGGTAGCGCCCGCTAGTTCGTGATAGCCAGGCGGTACTCGGCCCCGGCCGTGCCGGCCAGCAGGTTGGTGTTGTTGCCGTACACCACGCCGCCGGTGGAGATAACCGTGCCCGTGGTGTCGGTGGTGTTCGCGGCGTAGGGCAGCTGCGCACGGGCGGCTGGAGTTGTGGCAAGCAGGGTAGGAGCCACTAGCAGGGCGCGGAATGAGTAGTAGCCTGATGGCATAAATGCAGGGAAATGTGGCCGGGATAGGAAGGAGCAGACGGGTGCGAAGCAGCTCGCGGGGGGCATGCTGAGGGTAGCCAACCCATCTCGCAGCGGTGGAAACTCAACCAACCGTCAGGAAAAATAGAAGCTGGTTGAGCTCGCCAAAAACACTTCTGACCAGCTGTGCTGAGTGCAGTCGAAGCATGACCGTTCTTTTCTTATGTGCGCAACCGCTGGCCCTCACAGCTGGCCCCGCGCCGAGCGGCTCATGAGCTCGGAGCGGCCGCTGACCTGCAGCTTTTTGTAGATGCGTTTGGCGTAGGTGCGCACCGTTTCAACGGACAGCTCCAGGCGGGCGGCCACCTGCTTGTCGCTCAGGCCATCCACCACGGCCTGCACCACGTCGCGCTCGCGGTCGGAAAGCAGGTCGGTCTGCACCGAGGGCGTGGGCTTGAAGTGGGCCAGCACCTTGCGGGCCACCGAGCGGCTCATGGGTGCGCCGCCGCGGTGCACTTCCAGCACGGCCTCCTTCAGCTCGGGCAGCGACATGTGCTTGAGCACGTAGCCGCTGGCCCCGGCGCAAAGGGCTTGGTAGATGCGGTCGGCATCGTCGAACACGGTTTGCATGAGCACGTCGGTATCGGGTAGGCGCTGCTTGATGAAAGGCAGCGCCTCAATGCCGCTCATGCCGGGCAGGTGGATGTCGAGCAGAATGATTTCCGGCGGCTGGCGCACGTCGGTCAGCTCGGCGAAAAAGGCCTCGACGGAATCGGCCAGCAGCACGCAGTCGAATTCGGGCTGGCGGCAGAGGTAGCCGTGCAGCAGCTCGCGTACTTCGGGGTCGTCTTCGACGATGGCAAGGCGGATAGATTTCATCCGGCAAAGGTCTGGGGGCGCGGCGCGGCCGCCAACTGCGGCAATGCCCTCAAATGAGGTATGGGCTTGGAATGTTAGGGTTTTAGCGGGAAAAGCCCGGACAGTCCTCAAATGAGGTACATACGCGGTTTGCGAGCCGGTGGTGGGCCGGCGGAGCTTTGCAGCTGAATACCATCCTGCCGGTATTTCTTACCTCTGCTTATCTGCTTATATGAACCAAACTGTACGCCGCACTCTGCTGGGGCTGGGCCTCGCCCTCGGCCTGCACCAGGCCGCCCAGGCTCAGACCGGGGGCGTGGGCATCGGCACGGCCACGCCAAACGCCTCGGCCCTGCTCGACCTTACCTCCAGCACCAAAGGCCTGCTGGCGCCGCGCATGACGGCCGCCCAGCGCGCCGCCATCCAGACGCCGGCCCCGGGCCTGCTCGTGTTCCAGACCGATGGCTCGCAGCCCGGTTTCTGGTACTACTCGGGCACGGCGTGGGCGGTGCTGGGTGCCACCGGCAACGGCGACAACTTGGGCAACCACACCGCTACCCAGCCGCTCAACCTCAACGGCAACCTGTTGGTGGGCGGCGGCACCAAGGGCCTGCTGGTGAATGCTGGCGGCAACGTGGGCCTGGGGGGCGTGACGCCCACTGCGCAGCTGGACATGCAGGGCGAGCTGAAAGTGGCTACCCCGCCCATTCCCGTGCCGGACGCCACCCCGCGCACGGAAGGAAACCCCGGGGTTGGGGGAATTTATGACACGGCGTTTCGCCTCACCGACATGGGAGAATCCTTTCCGCTCCCTACGCCGCCGCCGGGTACGGATATTGAGCTGAACTATATACAGGTGCGCGTTTACCCAACGACTGGATATGTGCCGCTCACGAAAACGCTGCGCATCTACCAGGGCGATGGGCAGGCCAACACGCCGGCCAACCCGCTTATCTACAGCCAACAGGTGACGCTCGCGAACGGTGTCAACACCTTTGTTATTCCGCCCGGCTTGCGCGTGCAGGGCGGCGGGATGTATACGTTTGGGTTCGACACGCGGGCAGATGTCTACCTGTACCTCAATAATTCCAATACCTACGCTGCGGGGATAGGCTGGCAAGGAAATTATCCCGGTGGCGACTTCGATTTACTATTCGAGGTTGGCTATACCACCAGCACCCTTCAGCCGGTGCCTAATTTCTACGTCGGCGGCCAAAAGGTGGGTGTGGGCACCGCTGCTCCCCAGGCCACGCTCCACGTGGCCGGCAACGGCAGCACGGTGCGCTTCGACGGGCTGGCCGGCACGGGCACGCGGATGCTGATGACCGATGCTACCGGCAACCTGGCGGGCCAGGCCCTGCCCACGCTGAGCAAAACCGGCAATACCATCAGCCTGAGCACCGGCAGCAGCGTGACCGATTCCGACAACCAGCAGCTGAGCAAGTCGGGCAATACCATCAGCCTGGGCAACGGCGGCAGCGTGACCGACTCCGATAACCAGCAGCTGAGCATTGTGGGCACCACCCTCAGCCTGAGCGCCGGCGGCAGCGTGACCGTGCCCGGCGACAACCTGGGCAACCACACCGCCACCCAGCCGCTGAAGCTTAATCAGCAGCCCATCTACCTCTTTGGTCCCAACGATGGCAACCACCAGCTGCGCTACGACGCGGGTGTGAATGGTCCCCAGCTTTTTGGCTACTACGGTGGCCAGCTGGGCTACAACCAGGGCACCTACACCCCCGTGCTGCACTGGACCAGCGCCGGCCGCATCGGCATCGGCACCACCAGCCCCGTCTCGACGCTGGACGTGCCCAATGGTTCGGTGCACCTGCCCGGCGACTCCTGGATTCGCTATTTCGGCGACAACAAAAACTACCTGCGCGGCACCACCATCCTGGCCGACGATGCGCAGGGCGGCCGCGTGGGCATTGGCACGGCCAATCCCGACTATCCGCTCGATGTGCAGAGGTCGGTCAACTCGTCGGGCATATCCTATGGCTACCTCAACGGCAGCGGCACGGCGGGCTACGCCACCAACCAGGGCGGCCCGGTGAGCATCCGCGCCACCGGCCGGGTGCTGGCCAACGAGTTCAACGCCACCTCCGACCGTCGCCTCAAAACCATTATCGGCCTGAGCGACAATGCCACAGATTTGAGTTTGCTGACGAAGCTGCGCATCACCGACTACACCATGCGCGACAAGGTGCAGTACGGGCAGCGGCTGTTCAAGAAAGTCATCGCCCAGGAGGTAGAAGAAATCTTTCCGCAGGCCGTGAACCAGCACGTCGGCTTCCTGCCCGATGTGTACGTGAATGCCGTTTTGGCCACGGCGCAGGCCGATTCGCTGCTGGTACTGACCCTGCCCGCTGCCCCCGCCACGGCCGCTCGGGCCGGCCAGCGCCTCAAGCTCATCACCAAAGCCGGCGAAGTGGTCGGGACGGTGCAAGCCGCCCGCGGCAATACCCTCACGGTGCGCGGCGCGCAGCAGTTGGCCGGCTAGTCGGTGTTCGTGTTCGGCCTGGAACATGCCGATGTGCGGACGGTGGACTACGAGGCCCTGGCCATGCTCAACGTGAGCGCCACCCA
The DNA here is from genome assembly GCF_017571495.1 of Hymenobacter negativus. Lineage (GTDB taxonomy): Bacteria > Bacteroidota > Bacteroidia > Cytophagales > Hymenobacteraceae > Hymenobacter > Hymenobacter negativus. The sequence goes on from NZ_JAGETZ010000017.1 coordinate 137,965, forward strand.
GGAACTGGCCCGCCAACTGGCTGAACTGCAAAAGCAGAACGCCGACCTCCGGCAATTCAGGGCCGAAGCCAGCACGCAAACCGCCGACCTCGCCCAGCGCCTGCAAGCCCTGGAGAACCTGCTCGGGGCTAAAGCTTCCGTAAAGTAGTGCGCAATGTTTCCCCACCCGTGGCCCTCGTCGTGGTCCTGGTGCTGGCCGGGGCCACCACGGCCCGCGCCCAGGACCTCACCAACACCGGTACCCAACTCACCTTGGAAGCCGGCGCAACGGTGGTGATACCCGACGCGCTCATCAACCAGGCCGGGGCCACGCTCATCACCGGCGGCACCGTGACAGTCGGTGGCAACTTCACCAACGACGGGACCGTGCTGCCCGCCAGCGGCCGGCTTGTTTTCACCGGTGCCACCGACCAGACGGTGAAGCCCGGCGGCGCCACCCTCGCCAACCTGGAGGTGCGCAACACCGGCCCGGCCGGCAGCAACCGCGTGCTGCTGCTCACCGACCTCACCGTGACCCAGCAGCTGACCCTCACCACCGGCCTGCTGCGCACCGCGCCCACCGCCACCCTGCGCCTGCCCGCTGGCGCTGCCCTCACCGGCGAAGCGCCCGGCCGCTACGTGCAGGGCAACCTGCTGGCCGAGCGCGCCGCCGTGGCCGGTACCACGCCGGTTGACTTTGGCAACAGCTTCGTGCTGAACCCCAACGGCAATGCCCTGGGCACCGTGCGTGTGACGCGCCACGCCGGTCTGCAAGCTGCCGGCACCACCTACGCCACCAACCCCGCCACCCCCGGCCAGAAAAGCATCGACCGCTTTTGGACCGTGCTGGCCGACCAGGCCCCCACCACCGCCGTGGAAACCGCCCTGAGCTGGCTGGCCGACGACGACAACGGCCTCTCCTTCGGCCAGGGCCAAGTGTACCAGCTGCCAGCCGTGGGCGCGGGCTGGCAAGCCCTGGGCAGCCCGGCCAGCGGCACCGCCCGCCGCCTCACGGCCAGCACCACCAGCCTGGCCGGCTTCACGGTGAGCACGCCTGCCAGCCCGCTGCCGGTGGAGCTGCTGGCGTTCACGGCCGAGCGCCAGGGGACCGATGGACTGCTGCGCTGGACCACAGCCTCGGAGAAAAACAACGACCGGTTTGAGATAGAATCCAGCCCCGACGGCCGCACGTACCACCGCATAGCCACGGTGGCTGGCCAGGGCAGCAGCGCCCAGCGCCACGACTATTCGCTGCCCGACTCCAACCTGGCCCGCTACGCCGCTGCCATTATCTACTACCGCTTGCGGCAGGTGGACCGCGACGGCACCTTTGCCTACTCGCCCGTGCGCACCATCCAGGTGCCGGCCGAAAGAGGGCTGTCCGTGCAGGCCTACCCGCAGCCCTTCGCCACCGACCTCAGCCTGTTGATTCGCACCGACGAGGCCGGCCCGGTCACCATCATGCTCCACGATGCCGTGGGGCGCGCGCTGCTCACCCGCCGCGCCGCGCTGCTGCCGGGAAGCAGCACCGTGTCGCTGCCCGAGGCCGCTGCCCTGCCTTCCGGCGTGTACGTGCTGCGCATCACCCAAAACAACCACCGCCGCACTGTGAAAGTGGTGCGCGAATAGCCTGAACTTTTTACTCCAATCAGTTACCGATGAAAGCATCATTACTCCCGCTGGGCCTGCTGGCCACGGCCCTCTCGGCTTCGGCCCAAACGCCCATCACCATCACCCAGGCCAATTTCCCGGCCTTGCCCACCACCGTGGAGCAGTACAGCCGCGCCAGCATCACGGGCGTGACGCCGCCCACCACCGGGGCCAACCAGGCCTGGGACTACCGCGCCCTGAGCGCCACCAGCCAGCTCACGAACACCTACAATGCCCCGCCCAGCCAGCCCGTCTTTGCCGGCACCACCCGCACGTTCAACTACACGCTGGCGCTGGGGCCGCTCACGGTGCAGGGCAAAGTGCACCAGGCCTACACCGCCACCGGGCTGACGGGGCTGGGCTCGGAGCTGGCCACCCAGCGGTTCGGGCTGGGCGCCCTCACCGGCAGCCCTACCGACTCGCTGGTGGTGCCGGCCCAGAACGTGCCGGTCAGCGTGCCGGTGTTCGTTTTCCCCACCACGGTGGGCACCGTCACCCGCTCGTTCCAGCGCAACGGCACCTACGGCCTGCTCACGGTAGGCTTGGTGGGCCTCTCGCGGGTGCCGTTGCGGTTGGTGCAGCGCATTGCCATCGTGGACAGCGTGGCCGGCTGGGGCACCATGCGCATCCCCACCTCGGCGGGGGTATCGACGGCCATCCCGGTGCTCATGCGTCGGCAGCGCAGCATCGAAGTCGACAGCTTTTACCTGGGCGGCCAGCCCGCCCCGGCCGCGCTGCTCCAGGTGCTGGGCGTGCAGCAAGGCGTGGTCAGCAGCGACTATTCCGATAATTTCTACCGGGCCGGCTCCAGTCAGTCGCTGGCTGAGTTTGGCTACACCAGCGCCACCTACCAGACCCTGAATGCCGTCGTTTACTCCCGTGAGGCCTCGGTGCTCACAGCCACCCGCAACGCCCTGGCTACCGAGCTGGGTGGCTTGAATGCCTACCCCAACCCCCTGGCCAACGGCCCGCTTACCCTGGTCGCCGGCAACGCCAGCCGCCAGCCCCTGCGCCTAACCGTGCGCGACGTGCTGGGCCGCCCCCTGGCAACGGCTACCGCCATCACCGGCGAATCAACGACCATTCTCAACGGCCTGCCCGCCGGCACCTACCTGCTCGAAGCCGAAGGTGCCGCCGGGGCCCGCAGCACCGTGCGCGTGGTGCGCGAGTAGCTGCCCGGCTTTGCCGCTCCCGGCCTGAGCGCCGCGCAAGCTTCCGGGCGGGCACTACGTGCTGACTCACAAAAAAGCCCCCGGCCAGTAGGTCGGGGGCTTTTTTTGATGCCGGGGGTGGAAGCGCGCGGGCGGCCTGGGCCGTCAGGGCATCAGGGCGAGCTGGCGCTGGGCCCCATCCACTCCCGGCTGCGGTGGAAGTCGCCCCGGCCGCTGCCGGTACGTGGTGCGTGCCGGCAGCCAGCCTCTGCGCCCGACGGTGGAGTTAAAGCACCGCCGTCGTTGCCGCCCCGGCAGCAGCCGTCGTTCCACCCGGAGCGGCGGCTTTGACATTATGCCAAGGTTGAAAAACAACATCTTTATGTCATAACGCCGTGTTTATCCAAACCGGACCTTTGCCGCAAATATCCCATTCCATTGCTTTAGTATGAGAATAATTTTTACTCCGGGCTTCCCGCGACTGGCGCTAGCTTGGCTGTTGCTGCTGCTTGGTTCCTTGCCGGCCCTGGCCCAGACGCCGCCCGGCAACGCCCTAAACTTCGACGGGGTGAACGACTACATCGTCACGTCGAGCTCCACTGGCTACTTCAACTATACCGTGGAGGCGTGGGTGCGCACCACCAACGCCGCCACCGGCGATGGAGGCACCATTGTCTCGAACTACCCAAACTTCATGGTGGGGATGTACGGGGGCAAGGCCCGCTTTCGGTCCTATAACACCGCCAACACCAGTTATGAGCTGGTGAGCACCACCCTCATCAACGACGGCAAGTGGCACCACGTAGCGGCCGTGATGGGCGGCGGCATCAACTACAACATGACCTTGTATGTGGACGGCGTGGCCGAGGGCTCCCGGACCGGGGGCTACACCAATTTTTCGTCGACCTACGTCGGCTGCCTCCAGGGTAACCAAGACCTCTGGCAGGGCAGCATCGATGAGGTGCGCATCTGGGACGTGGCCCACTCGGCGGCCGAAATCAAGACCTTCTTCAACAACCCAGTGCTCCCCACGGAGGCAGGGCTGCTGATGAACTACACCTTTGACCGGGGCACGGCCGGCGGCAACAACGCCGGCCAGACCACCGAGCCCAACCCGGTGCCCCGCCGCTGTGGCGGCTGCTCCACCTTCGTGGGCACGCTCTACAACTTCGCCCTGAGCGGCAGCACCTCCAACCTGGTGGAGAGCTATGCCCTGATGCAGCCCACGGGCCTGGCCGCCACCAGCAGCGCCAGCGGCACCAGCCTGAACGTGAGCTGGACGGCCCCACCGGTGGGTACCGTGAGCAACTACGTGCTCGACGTGTCGACCACGGCAGACTTCTCAGCCGGCGTGACCACGCTCACGCCCGCCGGCTCGGCCAGCAGCAGCGTCGTGCCGGGCCGCACCGTGAACACGCTCTACTACCTGCGCCTGAAAACCGATAAGGCCAGCGTGACCGGCCAGAGCGCCTACTCGCGCGACGTATTTAACCTACGCACGGCCAGCGGACTGACGCCGCCCGGCAACGCCCTGGCTTTCGACGGCAGCGACGACTACGTGGCCCTGCTTAACACCACGCCCGTGCCGACCGGCAATAGCACCTACACCCTGGAAGCCTGGATTAAGCCCAACGCCATGGGCGTGTACGGCATCATCGGCTGGGGCAACTGGGGCGTCGGCAACCAGGTGAACGCGCTGCGGCTGTCGCCGACAGGCATCATCAACTACTGGTGGGGCCCCGACCTAGTTGTGACCACGCCCGACCTGAGCGGGCATTGGCACCACGTGGCCGCCACCTTCGACGGGACCACGCGCACTATTTTCCTCGACGGCGTGGCCGTGGGCAGCGACACGCCCGGCAGCCACACGGTGCCCAGCCCCAGCAACCTGCGCATCGGCTCAACCAACAACGGTGAGTATTTCAACGGCAGCATCGACGAGGTGCGTATCTGGAACGTGGCCCGCTCGGCCGCCCAAATGAAGGCGGCCTACACCAGCTGGCCGGCCCTGCCCCAGGCCGGGCTGGTGGCCGCCTACGACTTCGACGCCGGCACGGCCGGCGGCGCCAACTCCGGCCAGGCCACCCTTCCCGACCGCACCACCAACTACCAGGACGGCACGCTGAACAACTTCAGCCTGGCCAGCGGTAACACCACCTCGAACTGGGTGGAAAGCTACGCCCTGGTGGTGCCCACGCTGGCTGCTGCTACCGCCGTTACGACTGCGGGCTTCACGGCCAACTGGACGGCCCCGTTGGTGGGTACCGTGACGGGCTACGTGCTGGATTACTCGCTGTCGCCCACCTTCGCCACCGTGGCCGGCACGGTGAGCCCGGCGGCCGGCGCCACCAGCCAGGCCGTGAGCGGGCTGCTGCCCAACCGCAACTACTACTACCACCTGCGGGCCGACAAAACCTCCGGCGCAGTGGCCGGACAGGGCGCCTACGCCAGCGGCACCGTGCGCACGGCCTCGGCCCTGACGCCGCCCGGCAACGCGCTGGCCTTCGACGGCAGCGACGACTACGTGGCCGTGAGCGCCGCGCCCGGCCTCAACAACCTGGGCAAGGGCAGCTTCACGCTGGAAAGCTGGGTGTACAGCACCAACTTGGGGGCCGTCAACTCCATCATCCGCAAGGGCGGCGACTACAACCTGGTGTTACAACAGGGCGGGTTGCTACTTGCCGAAGTGTGGCCGGGCGGGATGGGCACCTCCACCCGGCCCTATGCGCAGGCGACGGCCGCCATTCTGCAAAACCGCTGGACGCACGTAGCCGCCACCTGGGATGGCACCGCCCTGCGGCTGTACGTGAACGGCGTGGCCGCGCCGCTCTCCGCAAACTCGTCGCCGGTTACGACCTCCGAGTCCTTGCAGATTGGCCGCTCTACTGTGTTTAATCAGCCCTTCAACGGTCGCCTCGACGAGGTGCGCATCTACAATGCGGCCCTGACGCCGGCCCAGATACTGGCCGACATGACCAGCACCAGCGCCACCGTGCCCGCCAGCCTGCTGCTGTACTACAACTTCGACCAGGGCACTGCCTACGGCAACAACGCGGGCGCCACCACCCTCACCGACCAGAGCCCCACACTGGCCGACGGCACGCTCACGAACTTCGCGCTGAGCAGCGGCAACACCACCAGCAACTGGGTGGAAAGCTACGCCCTGGTGGTGCCCGCGCTGACCGCTGCCACCGCCAACGCCGCCACCAGCTTCGTGGCCACCTGGACGGCCCCGGCCATCGGCACCGTGAGCAACTACGTGCTCGACGTGGCCACCGGCCGCGACTTCGCGTTGCTGGTAGCCGGCTCGCCCTTCGCGGTGGCCGGCACCAGCCAGACCGTGACGGGCCTCGACCCGGCCCAGACCTATTACTACCGCGTGCGGGCCGACAAAACCAGCGTGACCGGCCAGGGCGCGTACAGCGCCACTGGGGTGCGGGCCCCCTTCACGCCGATGACGCCGCCCGGCAACGCGCTGGCCTTGGATGGGAGCGACGACTACGTGACCGGCAACAACCCGCAGCTGCCCCAGGGCAACGCTGCCCGCACCCTCGAAGCCTGGGTGCTGACGACGCAAACCACCAACGGCGTTATCGTCAACTACGGCACGGCCAGCAGCAACCTGCGCTCGGGCATCCTGGTAATCGGTGGCAAAGCGTACTACGTGGGCGAAGGCAACGACCTATCAGGCACTAAAGTCATCAACGACGGGCACTGGCACCATGTGGCGGCCACCTACGACGGCACCAGCCTGAAGCTGTACGTGGACGGCGTGCTCGACATCAGCAATACTCCGGCGGCCTTCAATACCACTGGTTTCGACTGGAACATCGGCAAGCGCATTCCACCTCTCACTTTGAACGAGCAGTTCAACGGCCGGCTCGACGAGGTGCGCATCTACAGCACGGCCCTGACCCCGGCCCAGGTACTGGCCGACATGACGAGCACCAGCCCCGCCGTGCCCGCCAGCCTGGTGGCGTATTATAACTTCGACCAAGGCGCGGCCAGCGGCAACAACACGGGCTATACCACTCTCACCGACCAGTCGGCCAACGCCAGCTACGGCACGCTCACGAACTTCAACCTGGGCAGCGGCAACACCACCAGCAACTGGGTGGAAAGCTACGCGCTGCTGCAGCCCACCGGCCTGACGGCTTCGGCCAGCACCGGCACCGGCTTCACGGCCAGCTGGACAGCTCCGCTCCTCAACGGCGCGGCCCCGGCGGCCGGCGAAGTGGAGGCTTACGTGCTCGACGTGTCCGCGTCCAGCACCTTTGCCTCGGGGGGGGCGTCGTTCCCCGTTTCGGGCTACGGCAGCACCAGCGTGGCGGCCACGGGCCTTACCAACGGTACCAACTACTACCTGCGGGTGCGGGCCGAGAAAGCCAGCGTGACCGGCCAGGGCGACTACTCGCCCGTCATCAGCACCCACACCATCGGCACCGATGCGCTGCTGACTAACCTGACGGCCTCGGCAGGCCAGATGTCGCCTGTTTTTGCCACCGCTACCCTGGCCTACACCTTGTACGTGCCCACTGGCACGAGCACCTATACCCTCACGCCCACGGCCAGCAACGCCTACACCAACATCACGGTGAACGGCACGGCCGTGACCAGCGGCGCGGCTTCGGGCGCGTTGAGCGTGGGCAGCACGGCTACGGTCGTGCTGACTTCGGAAGACGGCAGCGCCACCCGCACCTACACCGTGCAGGCCGTGGTAGCCCCCGCCTACTTCCGCAGCGTGGCCACCGGCAACTGGGGCGACCCTGCTACCTGGGAAGCCTCCTACGACGGCAGCACCGGCTGGGCCGCTGCCCCCGTGGCCCCCAGCGGCAGCCTCATGGGCACGGTGAACGTGCGCAACGGCCACACCGTGACGGTAGCCGCCGCCACCAGCACCAAAACCACCACCGTCGAGAGCGGCGGCGTGCTCAACACGCTGGCCGGCCAAACCCTGACCGTGCCCACCGGTGCCACCATGACCGTGAACGCGGGCGGGGTGCTGTCCATTGGCCGGCTCACCGGGACCGACGCGGTGACGGGCGCCAGCCTCAACCTCGGTACCATCAGTGTGGCCGGTGCCAACGCGTTGCTGGTCAACGGGACGCTGGTACTCAACACGGGCAGCACCCTCCCGGCTAACCAGGGCATCAACACCGCGACGACGACCGTTGGCAGCGGCGCGCGGTTGGTGCAGTACGCCACGACGACGCCCTGCACGTATCCGACGGCCACCTGGGGCGCCGGCGCGACACTGGAGCTGGCCGGGGGCATAATGAACCAGTTCTTCGCTTGGACCTTCAACCAGACGCTACAGAACCTGGAGGTGAACCTCACCGGCCTGCCCGCCGGGATTGCTGCCAGTCCCCAGCCGTACCTCCTTACTGGTGCCAACAACGCGCCGGTGGCCGGCACCCTGACGGTGCGCAGCACGGGCTTGGGTACCCTGCGCCTGTACAACGGGTCATCGGGCACGGCCACGCTCACGCTGGGCAGCGTGGACGGCAGTGGCAACCGCAGCGGCGGCTACGTGCAGCTGGCGGGCACCAACGTAATCGGCAGCTACGGCGGAGTCAACACCACCGGCGGCACGACGATTAACGTGCTGGGCAGCTTCCAGCTCAACGGCAACAGCACGTTCGCGGCGGCCCAGGCCAGCGGCACGGCGCTTAACTCGATACGCACGGGAGTCCTCACGATAGCCGGCGATGTCAGCGTAGCCAGCGGGGCCACGTTCAACGTGCTGTCGGACCTCAACCCCACCTTCCTCTACTCGGGCGGCTTGGTGATGGTGAACGGCAACTTCAACAACGCCGGCACCGTGAGCAGCGGCAATACGGCCAGCGCCACCCCGAAGCTGGTGTTCGGCAAGGCCGGGGTGCAAACGTTCAGCAGCCCCGGCACCGTCACGGGCAAAGTCAACGTGCAGGTAAACACCGGCAGCACCCTGGACCTGGGCACCAGCAGCTTCGCCGGCACCGGCACCTTTACCACCCAGGCCGGCACCGGCCTGCGCCTGGGTAGCCCCGACGGCATCAGTGCCACCGGCACGGCCACCGGCAACGTGCAGGTCACCGGCACCCGCTCCTTCGCGACCAATACCAGCTTCGAGTTCAACGGCACCGCCGCCCAGGTCACCGGCACGGGCTTCCCAGCTATCGTGAACACCAGCTCGACGCTGACGTTCAACAACCCCACCGGCGTCACCCTGTCGCAGGCCCTAACGGCAACTGGCACGCTCAGCCTCAAGCAGGGCGCGGTGACGAGCACGGCTGCCAACCTGCTCACACTGGGCAGCAACACTACTGTGACCGGCACCCTCGATGCCACGGCCACCAACACCGGCGTTATCGTTGGCCCCTTTAAGCGCTGGATTGCTGCGACTACCGGCCCGCGCACCTTCCCGGTGGGCACGCCCACGCAGCTGCGCCCGGCTACTATCGACTTCACCACGGCACCCACCGCGGGCGGCTCGCTCACGGCCGAGTTCATCGTGCTGCCCTCCGGCAACCAGGGCCTGCCCCTCGCCGAGAATGGCATCACCATCAACAAGGCCTCGGCCAGCGGCTACTGGCGCGTGGCGGCAGGCGATGGGCTGGCCGGTGGCACCTACACGCCCACGTTCACCTTCACCGGCGTATTGGGCGTGCTCGACTACACCCAGCTCGTGCTGCTGAAGCGCGCCGACCCCAGCGCCGACTGGGCCCTGGTGGGCGCCCCGGTGCCCACCAGGGGCAGCAACGCCGCCCCCGTGCTCAGCCGCACCGGCGTGTCGGGCTTCTCCGATTTCACGGCCGGCGGCGACTTCAACGTGAACCCGCTGCCCGTGACGCTGGTCGACTTCACGGCCCGCACTCAGGGCGACGCCGTGGCCCTGAGCTGGACGACAGCCTCGGAGAAGAACAGCAAATCCTTTGAGGTGGAGCGCAGCGCCGACGGCACTACGTTTGCCCGCATCGGCACGGTGGCGGCGGCTGGTAGCAGCAGCCCCCACGTCTACGAGCTGCTGGATGGCCAGTTGCCCACCGGCGCGGCCGTGCTCTACTACCGTTTGAAGCAGGTGGACCTGAACGGCACGTTCAGCTATTCTCCGGTTCGTACGGTGGCGTTGACGCGCGCGGCTGCGGGCCTGAGCCTCTACCCCAATCCTGCCTCCCACGGTGCGGCTACGCTCACCGGCGCATTGCCTGGTGCAGTAGTCACGGTATTCGACGCCCTGGGCCGCCCCGTGACGGTGGGCACGGCCGACGCGGCGGGCACGGCGGCGCTGGTGCTGCCCGCCGGGCTGCCGGCGGGCGTGTACGTGGTGCGCGTGGGTGCCAAGGCGCTGCGCCTGACCGTAGAGTAAGCCCTTCGCTTCTGTTACAACTGCTCGGAAAGGAGCCGGCCAGTGGTCGGCTCCTTTTTTTGTGGTCAGGGCCGGCGGGGCAGCGGGGCCAGTTGTACCCGATTGGGGCAGTATTGTCCCCTGAACAGGGTACAAGCGCGATGCGATAAGCTGCGCCGTAGGGCCGTATTTTTGCCGGTGCAACCATTTCCTGCTCGATGAAAGCTCTATTACCCTCGTTCTCCATTCGCCGGCCTCTGTCCTGGGCGCTGGCCCTTGCACTGCTGCCGCTCCTGCTGGTGGGGCGGGTGGCTCACGCCCAGGCGCCTACCATCACCAGCTTCACGCCCGGCAGCGGCCCGACGGGCACCACCGTCACCGTGACGGGCACCAACCTGAGCACCGCCACGGCGGCGCGGGTAAATGGCGTGGCCGGTACCATCACGGGCACGCCCTCGGCCACTTCGGTCACCTTCACGGTGGGGGCGGGCAGCACTACGGGCCCCGTGAGCATGACCACGCCCGGCGGCACGGCTACCAGCGGCAGCCCCTTTACCGTGACGGTGCCGCCCACGCTTACCGCCGTGGCGCCCTCGATGGGCGGGCCCGGCACGGTCGTGACCCTGACGGGGACCGACCTGACGGGCACCACCAGCATCCGCTTCACCGGCGCGGCCGGGGTGAAAACCATCAGCACGGGCTTCACCGTGAACCCGGCCGGTACCCGGATTACCGGCGTGGTGGTGCCGGCCGGTGCCCGAAGCGGGCCCATCACCGTCACCAACGGCGCTGGCACCAGCCCCGTGGGCCCGGCCCTGTTCTGGCGGGTGCAGCCACTGGCGGCAGGCTACAGCCACACCGTGTCGGTGCGGGCCGATGGCACGCTCTGGGCCTGGGGCGACAATACCGCCGGGCAGCTGGGCGACGGCAGTGCTTCCCAGCGCCTGAGCCCTGTTCGGGTGGGCACGGCCACCAGCTGGACGAGCGTGGCGGCGGGGCGCGCCCACACCGCGGCGGTGCGGGCCGATGGCACGCTCTGGACCTGGGGTAACAATACCTACGGGCAGCTTGGGACGGGGAATACGACGCCGCAGGCGGCCCCCGTGCAGGTGGGCACGGCTACTAGCTGGGTGAGCGTGGCGGCGGGCGAATACCACACGGTGGCCGTGCGGGCCGATGGCACGCTCTGGACCTGGGGCTACAATTCCTCCGGCCAGCTGGGGCGAGGCTCCGCCGATATTGGGGCGCACGCCACGCCGGTGCAGGTGGGCACGGCCACCAGCTGGACGAGTGTGGCGGCGGGGAGCGCCCACACCCTGGCGGTGCGGGCCGATGGCAGCCTCTACGCCTGGGGCTACAACGTGTACGGGGCGCTGGGGCAGGGCAATGCCGGTGGCGGCACCGATTTGTACGTGCCGACGCGGGTGGGGACCGGCACGGCCTGGGTGAGCGTAGCGGCGGCGGCCCTCCAGTCGCTGGCCGTGCAGGCCGATGGCACGCTCTGGAGCTGGGGCGATGGCTACTCGTACCAGCTGGGGCACGGCAACAACAGCGACCAGTACAGCCCGGTGCAGGTGGGCACGGCTACCAGCTGGGCCAGCGTCGAATCGGGCAACAACTACTCCGCCGCTGTCCGGGCCGATGGGTCGCTCTGGACCTGGGGCAACAACGACGTCGGCCAGCTGGGCCAGGGCAATGCCGGGGCCGGCACGGCGCAGTCGGTGCCGACGCGACTCGGCACGGGGACCGACTGGACGAGCGTCGTGGCGGGTGATTTTCAGCTGGCCGGCGAGCGCAGCTGCCGGGCGGTGTGGGGCTGGGGCGCCAATGACAACGGCCAGGTGGGCGATGGCAGCACCAGCCCGCGCACCAGCCCGGTGCTGGTGTTCAACGGCGTCGCCCTGCACAGCTTCAGCCCGGCCAGCGCGGTGCCGGGGGCCACGGTAGCCGTCACGGGCGCGGGCCTGCTGGGCCTGAGCGCGCTCACGGTGAACGGGGCCAATGCCCTGCCCAGCGTGACGGGCCTCACCGATACGGGCTTTAGCTTCGTGGTGCCGGCCGGGGCCGCACCCACCGGTACCACCACCGTGAGCGCCAGCTGCGGGTCGGCCAGCAGCGCAGGCTTCTCCCTGCCGGTTCCCACGCTCAGCAGCGTCAGCCCCAGCGCCGAGCTGGCGGGCATGCCGGTGGCCATCACGGGCACGGGGTTCACGGCGGCCAGCACCGTCAGCTTCGGCGGGGTGGCAGCTACCAGCGTGACGTATAACTCGGCTACCTCGCTCACGGCTACCGTGCCGGCCGGCGCGGCGCTGGGCAGCAGCCCCATCGTGGTGAGCACCAGCGGGGGCACCAGCACCAGCAGCCCAGCCTTCACCGTGCTGGGCGTGTACGCCAGTACCACCAGCTGCCTGACCACCACGGCCTACGCGGCCACTGGCGACGGCAGCTGGCACTACCTGCTGGCCCCGACCGGCGCGGTAGTGGCCGCTTTGCAAGACACCCGCGCCGCCCTGGGCAACGTGACGGTGAGCTTTCAGGCCACCGGCAGCGCCAGCGCCGTGCGCCAGGACGGCCGGGGCCGCAAGTACCTTGACCGTAATTTCCGCCTCACGGCCAGCGGCGGCAACACCTTCACCGGCCAGACGGTAAACCTGCGCTTCTACGGCCTGACGTCCGAGTTCACCCGCCTGCAAGCCGCCGATGCGAGCGTGAGCTACGCCAACCTGAAAGCCACCCAGTACAGCGGCCCCAACGAGGACTGCCAGCTGGCCAACAACAGCGCCACCGGCGACTACCGCACCCTGATGGCTACCGCCAGCACGCCCGGCAGCGGTGTGACCTGGTTCGTGAGCAACGTGACCGTGGCCGACCATTTCTCCGAGTTCTACCTCACCGGCAGCGCCGCGCCCCTGCCGGTAGCGCTGACGGCCTTCACCGCTGAGGCCAAGGGCGAAGCGGTGCTGCTGAACTGGGCCACCGCCAGCGAGCAGCACAGCGCCCGCTTCGAAGTAGAGCGCAGCACCGATGGCCGCGCGTTCAATAAGATTGGCGAAATAGCGGCCCAGGGCACCAAAGCCAGCCCGACTGATTATGCCTTCCGGGACGAAAAACTCACCACCTCACTATTTCACCACCTCACCGCCTACTACCGCCTGCGCCAGGTAGATGTGGACGGCACAGCCAGCTACTCGCCCGTGCGTACCGTGGCGCTGGCGGGCGCGGCCGCCGGCCTGGCCCTGTTCCCCAACCCGGCGCACGACGGCGCGGCCACCCTCACGGGCGCGGCCCCCGGCTCGTCGGTCACGGTGTTCGACGCGCTGGGCCGCCCCGTGACTTCGGCCACGGCCGACGCTTCGGGCACGGCGGCGCTGGTGCTGCCGGCCGGGCTGCCCGCCGGTGTGTACGTGGTGCGCGTGGGCACCCGGTCCATCAAGTTGACGGTGGAGTAGGGCAGGGGCTCTGCCCGCCACGAGGGTAGCAAAAAGCCCCCGGCCAGCTGGCCGGGGGCTTTTTTTAGGTGCCGGGAAGGAAAGGTAGGCGCAAGCTAGGCGGGCAGGCCGTCGTGGCGGACCTGCACCTGGGCCAGGCAGTCCTGGTAGCCGGCGAGCTGGCGCTGGGCCGCATCCAGCTCCCGGCTGCGGCGGAAAGCACCCCGACCGCCCTGGCCGCCGAGCTGCTCGTCCTGTAGTTTCTCGCGGTCGCGCTTGAGGCCGCGCAGGCGGATTTCCTCCTTGGTGCGGGCGTCGCCAAGGGGCATGGCGGCCACGCGGGTTTCGAGCGGGGCAATCTGGTCGGTGAGGGAGCTTATTTCGGCCGAGTCGGCCGTGGCTTCGTTGGTTTGCAGCGTGGCCGAGCGGGTGGTGGCCGCAATGCGGAATTCGGTGCGTTCGATGTCTTCCTGCGTGTCGGCCTTCACGGCGTCACAGTCGGCACGGGTGAGCAATAACTCTACGGGATAATTCATGAGCTTACGTGGTAAAATCGTAAAAATGAAAGAGAAAACGCGGCTGCCCGGCGCAGCTTCTGCCTGCCAACGCCGGGGTAGGAATGCTGGTATATAGTTGGGGTAAACTATTTTTTTGGACACGGGGGCCAATACCTCTTTCTGATGGGAGGCTCACGGCCTCCCGTCAGAAAGAGCCGCCGCTTTGCCTTGCCAGCCACGCCGCTTCGTGCAGGTAGCCCTGGCGGTGGGCCTCCAGCAGCGCGGCTAGGGGGCTGCCCGGCGCCTCGGGGGCCAGGGTATCGGTGGCGGCTTCGAGCAGGCGGGCCAGCCAGCGGCGGCGCAGAGCCAGGGGGAGGGGCTCGGCCGAAGCCGGGGCGGGCAGGGCGGCTTGCAGCAGGGGGCCGGCGGCCAGGCGGCGGGCGGCGGTGCGGTGGGCGGTGCGCAGGGCGGCCAGCTGCTGGCCCAGGCGCCGGGCCTGGTAGTGGCACTCGGCCCAGCGGGCCCGCACGGCGGTGTGGGCAACAGCCAGCTCCGGCAAGGCCGGGGCCGCTTCGGGAAGTGGGGCGGCCTCGGCCTCCGCTTCGGCCAGGGCGGCCACCCACGGGCGCAGCCAGGGGCGGGCGCGGGCCGGCAGCTGCTCGCGGCCGGTTTCGATGCTGGCCAGCTGGGCCCGGCCCAGGCCCAGCCACGGGGCCAGGCCTGCCTGGCTAAAGCCGTAGTGGGCGCGCACGGCGCGGAGCTGGGCCGAGTAAGACATGGCGGGGACGAATGAAGAAGCTGGGTGCAGCGAAGGCCAACCGGGGCTGCAACGGCCGTCACACAGGTTTTAGTATGAGGTGGAAACCTGTGTGACGGGTTGGTTCACACAGTTTTTTGCCCGCAGTGGAAACCTGTGTGACGGCTTGGTTCACACACGTTTTCACTGCGGGCAAAGAACCGTGTGATAATCCATGCCCGGGACCCACGGGTGGGTCCTGGTTTGCAGCCCCCGGCCCCCGGCGCTCTCGCTTTTGAGCAGCTGGGTGGCTGGCGCGGTCCGGCAGAGTGCAAGGCTCACTAGGTTTCGTCTGTCGCATCAAAATGCGACAAAAGCAGGGGCGATGCCGCCGGACCTTTGCCGGGCCGAGTGCCCACCGCGCCGGCTTCATCTTTTGGCTGCGCCGCATGTTGCATCGTTACCTCCTTGTCCTGCTGGCCGCCCTTGCGCTGCTGGCCGCCCCCCGCCTCGCCCACGCTCAGACCGGCAAGGTGGGCATCGGTACCACCGCCCCCACGCAGCAGCTCGACGTGAACGGCAACCTGCGCGTGCGCGGCCTGAGCGGCCCCGACACCCGCCTGCCCGTGGTGCTGCCCGACGGCACCCTCGGCGTGAACGCGCCCGTGTACGGCACTGCCGGGCCGGTAACAATCCTCCCCACCGCCGCAGCGGGCAGCGTGGCCACGGGCAGCTTCCCCTACAGCGTGGCCGTGAGTGGCAGCACGGCCTACGTGGTGAACCAGGGCAGCAACAGCTTGCAGGCGTTCAACGTGAGCAACCCGGCCAGCCCGGTGCTGCTGAGCAGCGCTAGCACGGGCAGCTTCCCCAGCGGCGTGACCGTGAGCGGTAGCACGGCCTACGTAGTCAGCGCCAGTGGTTTGCAGGCGTTCAACGTGAGCAACCCGGCCGGCCCGGTGCTGCTGAGCAGCGTGAGCACGGGTGGCTTCCCCGTCAGCGTGGCCGTGAGCGGCAGCACGGCCTACGTAGCAAACTACAGCGGCAACAGCTTGCAGGTGTTCGACGTGAGCAACCCGGCC
>NZ_JAGETZ010000018.1 GCF_017571495.1 Hymenobacter negativus
GAGTAGGGAGCCTTCCAACGAAGGTTCCCTACTCTTTTTTTGTTCGGGTTGGTTTGGCGCCGAGGCCGCTCCCGACGGTTGGTTTTATCGGCGCACTGCTGTTGTCATTTATTACGAGTAACGAAGGCCGCTGGCGGCACTCGTTTTTGGTTGCTCGCCCGCTGTCGCTTTTCTAAGCAAACCCCGCTGATGTCCCAACCCCACGCCATTACCAAAACCCTGGCGCTGCCCGACGGCCGCGTCATCTCCATCGAAACCGGCAAGCTGGCCAAATTCGCCGACGGCGCGGTTGTGGTTCGCCTCGGCGATACCATGCTGCTCGCTACGGTGGTATCAGCCCCGAGCCAGCGCGAAGGCGTTGACTTCCTGCCGCTGTCGGTGGACTACCAGGAAAAATTTGGCTCGGCCGGCAAGATTCCCGGTTCGTTTCAGCGCCGTGAAGGCCGCCTGAGCGACTACGAAATCTTGATATGCCGCCTTGTCGACCGTATCCTGCGGCCGATGTTCCCCAAGGACTACCACTACGAAGTGCAGGTGATGATTACCCTCATCTCGGCCGATAAAGAAGTACAGCCCGATGCGCTGGCCGCGTTGGCTGCCTCGGCTGCGCTGTCGATTTCTGACATTCCGTTTGCTGGCCCGATTTCCGAAGTGCGCGTGGCGCGCATCGATGGCCAGTTCCAGATTAACCCCAAGACTTCTGACCTGGAGCGCGCCGACATGGACCTGATGGTGGGCGCAACTGCCGACTCGGTGGCCATGGTGGAAGGCGCCATGAAGGAAGTGAGCGAAGAGGAAATGGTGGCGGCCATTGCCTTCGGCCACGAAGCCATTAAGGCCCAGTGCCAACTGCAGAAAGAACTGGCGGAGGCCGTGGGCCGCACGCCGGAGTCGGCTCCCCGTGAGTATCCGAAGTACGAAGAAAACGAGGCGCTCAAGAAGCTGATTCACGAAGGCATTTACCAAGGCGCTTATGATGTAGCCCGCTCGGGCAACACCAAGAAGGCCGGCCGCAAGGAAGGTTTCTCGGCGGTGAAAAAGGCATTTCTGGACAAGCTCGTGGCTGAGCAGCCGGAGTTGGACATGAAGATGTTTGGTCGCTACTATGGCTCGGCTGAAAAGAAGGCTATCCGCGACATGATGGTGAAGGAGCGGGTTCGTCTCGACGGTCGGCAGCTTACCGAAATCCGTCCTATCTGGTCAGAAATCAACTATCTGCCCGGTGCTCATGGCTCGGCTATCTTCACCCGTGGCGAAACCCAGAGCTTGACCACAGCCACGTTGGGCACCAAACTCGATGAGCAAATCATCGACCAGCCGTTGACCAAGGGTTACTCAAAATTCATGCTGCACTACAACTTCCCTGGTTTCTCAACTGGTGAAGTGAAGCCTAACCGGGGCGCTGGCCGCCGCGAAATTGGCCATGGCAACCTGGCGTTACGCTCGCTGAAGCAGGTGCTGCCGGCTGAGGAGGAAAACCCTTACACCATCCGCATCGTGTCGGATATTCTGGAGTCGAACGGTTCCAGCTCGATGGCCACTGTTTGCGCCGGCTCGCTGGCGCTGATGGATGCCGGGGTGAAAATCACGGGTGCCGTGGCGGGTATCGCCATGGGCTTGGTGCAGGACAAGGAAACCGGTGAGTACGCGGTATTGAGCGACATTCTCGGCGACGAGGACCACCTTGGTGACATGGACTTCAAAGTAACTGGCACAGAGAAAGGTATTTGTGCCTGCCAGATGGACATCAAAATCCAGGGCTTGAGCAATGAGATTCTGACGGCCGCTTTGCATCAGGCGCGTGAAGGCCGTTTGCACATCCTGCGTGAGATGGCAAAGACGATTTCGGCCCCAGCGCCGGAGTTGAAGCCTCACACCCCGCGCTCGCACAAGATGCTTATCGACAAAGAGTTTATTGGTGCGGTAATCGGGCCGGGTGGCAAAGTCATCCAGCAGATTCAGAAGGATACCAATGCCACGGTGATTATTGAGGAGAAGGACGAGAAGGGACACGTAAGCATTTACGCCTCTAACCAGGAGGACATGCAGGGTGCCATCGACCGGATTCGCGCCATCGCGGCGCAGCCTGAAGTAGGCGAGGTGTACAAAGGCAAAGTGCGCAGCATTCAGCCCTACGGCGCTTTCGTGGAGATTATGCCGGGCAAAGACGGCCTGTTGCACATCTCGGAAGTGACGCACGAGCGGATTCAGACACTGGAAGGCTTGTTGGAGGTAGGGCAGGACATTGACGTGAAACTGGTGGAAATCGACAAGAAAACCGGCAAGTACCGGCTCTCGCGCAAGGTGTTGTTGCCAAAGCCCGAAGCTGCTGCGGCCAGCAACGGCGAAGCGAAAGCCTAGCCAACGTGTTGGGCCTAGAACTTATCTCAGAGGAAGCCTGTTGGCTTCCTCTGACTTAGGGACTGCCCGGACGGACTTTTCTTACGTATAACCCCCCAGATATCGTTCTTACCTAGTCCCATGAGACAGCTAAAAATTAGTAAGCAGATTACCAACCGCGAAAGCCAGTCGCTGGACAAATACCTCCAGGAAATCGGCAAGGTTGATTTGCTCACGCCCGACGAGGAGGTAACGCTCGCGCAGCGTATCCGTGACGGGGACCAGCAAGCCTTGGAGAAACTGACGAAGGCCAACCTGCGCTTCGTGGTATCGGTTGCAAAACAGTATCAGAACCAAGGTCTTAGCCTTGGTGACCTCATCAACGAGGGCAACCTTGGTCTTATCAAAGCTGCCAAGCGTTTTGATGAAACCCGGGGTTTTAAATTCATTTCCTACGCTGTATGGTGGATTCGTCAGTCCATTCTGCAGGCCCTTGCCGAGCAAAGCCGTATCGTGCGTCTGCCTCTGAATCGGGTGGGTTCGCTGAATAAAATCAGCAAGTCCTTCTCGGAGCTGGAGCAGAAATTTGAACGTGAGCCTTCGCCCGAGGAAATTGCGGAAGTACTGGAATTGACCACTTCGGAAGTAGTGGATACCTTGAAAATCAGTGGCCGCCACGTGTCCGTTGATGCGCCGTTTGTGCAGGGCGAGGAAAACCGGCTGCTCGACGTGCTCGAAAACGAGGACGAAGAGTCGCCGGATATGGCCCTGATGAACGATTCGCTCCGCAAGGAGGTGCAACGCGCCTTGAGCACGCTAACTAAGCGTGAAGCCGACGTTATCACGTTATACTTCGGCCTCAATGGCGAAGCGGCCCTGACGCTGGAAGAAATTGGCGAGAAATTTAACCTGACCCGTGAGCGCGTTCGTCAGATTAAAGAGAAGGCTATCCGTCGTTTGCGGCATACGTCGCGCTCGAAAGCGCTGAAGCCTTATCTCGGCTAATCAATTAGTTTTGCAGAATGAAAAACCCCGACCGTTAGGTTGGGGTTTTTTGTACGGTTTCGCGCTTATTGGCGGCTATCGGACTGCATTCGCAGCCTTGGTTGTGCGTGCCGGTTGCGCCGTTAGCTATTGACTATTCATCGTTCAACGATACGCGAAGCAGAGCTTGGCCATGCCGAACTTCGTTTCGCACTACCTCACCTGAAATGTCTGAACACATCAAATGCCTGATTATAGGCTCTGGTCCGGCTGGTTACACGGCGGCCATTTATGCGGCCCGTGCTAACATGGCGCCTGTTATGTACATGGGTTTGCAGCCTGGCGGGCAGCTTACCATCACCAACGACGTCGAGAATTTTCCCGGCTACCCAGACGGGATTATGGGCCCGGAAATGATGGAGGACCTGAAAAAGCAGGCCACCCGCTTCGGCACGGATATTCGCTATGGCATTGCGACGGCAGTGGATTTCTCAGTGATGCCGCGCAAGGTAACCATCGACGAAACTATTGAGCTGACAGCTGACGCGGTTATTATTGCCACGGGTGCCTCGGCCAAGTGGCTGGGGCTGCCTTCAGAGGCCAAGCTCAACGGCTCGGGCGTATCGGCCTGCGCGGTGTGCGACGGGTTCTTCTATCGCGGGCAGGAAGTGGCCATCGTGGGTGCCGGCGACACGGCGGCGGAAGAGGCTACGTACTTGGCCAACCTGGCAAGCAAGGTGACCATGATTGTGCGCAAAAGCGAGATGAAAGCCTCGCGCATTATGCAGCAGCGCGTGTTGGACAACCCCAAGATTGAGGTGTTGTTTGATACGGTGACGGATGAGATTCTGGGCGAGCACAGTGTAGAAGGTGTGCGCGTGAAGAACCTAATGACCCATGAAACCCGCGAAATTCCGCTGACGGGCTTCTTCGTGGCCATCGGGCACGAGCCGAATTCGAAAATCTTCCAGCCTTACCTGCACCACGACGAGCAGGGTTACCTGAAAACCATCCCTGGCAGCAGCAAAACGAATATTGACGGCGTGTTTGCGTGTGGCGATGTGCAGGACTACACCTACCGCCAGGCCGTGACGGCCGCCGGCTCCGGCTGCATGGCTGCGTTGGATGCGGAGCGGTATCTGGCTGCACTGGGCATACACTAATTTTGTGTTGCTGTGTTCGTAATGACGTGTTAGGAAAGACGAGCTTTGCAGTCCGTCCTTTCTAACCGTTTTGTTTTAGACCAAACGGCCCGGTAGCTGAGGGGATAAGTTCCTGGGCTGCCGGCCTTTTTCTGTTTGCTTTTGACCTTCCTGAAAACATCTTATTGGCGCCCAGCCCTGCTATTGCTGGCGCTGTTGCTGCTGCTGGCGGGGCTAAACCCGGCACAGGCCCAGCGCCGCAAGCCGCGCACCAAAGCCAAGACTGGCAGCACGACCGGCAAGTCGGATTTCTTCCGCATTAAAACGCCCAAGATGCGCTACGTGCGCCCGGATACCACCACGGTTATTGAGACGGAGGAAATACCGGATGACAACTCGGACGCCGCGAAATCCATTTATTTCAACCCGGCCAAGAAGCTCAGCATCGTGAGTGAAGACACGACGACGCTGAACGAGGGCGGGCAGGAAATCGTGGAGATGTCGGAAGAGGTGCTCATTGATTCGTCGTGGGTGAAGGTGGCGGGCTACTATTCCATCTGGGACACCCACCGCGTGAACCCTTACCGCGTGGACGGCCGCAGCTACCGCGACTCGCTGAAGCTGCACCTCACCGACCCGCCCCGGCAACGCTACGCCAAAATGCCGCTCAACACCACGCCCATTACCTCGGGTTTTGCCTTCCGAGGCTACCGCTGGCACTACGGCATGGACCTGGATTTGGAAACCGGCGACTCAGTGAAGGCCGTGTTTGATGGCGTGGTCCGGATTCAGGCCTGGGACGGTGGTGGCTACGGCAACTACATTCTGGTGCGCCATTACAACGGCTTGGAAACCGTGTACGGCCACTTGAGCAAGGCACTGGTACCGGTGGGCACCTTTGTGAAAGCTGGCCAACTTATCGGGTACGGCGGTAGCACGGGGCGCAGCACGGGCTCCCACCTGCACTTTGAAGTGCGTTATCAGGGCAACCCCATCAACCCGGTGCTGATGTATGACTTCCCAGGCTACAAGCTGCGGAAGGACAACTTTACCATTACAGCGGCGCTGTTCAACTACTACAGCCGGGCGCTGGGGCGCAGCCGGAGTAGCGGCAGTAGGAGCGGAGGGCCCTCACGGGCGCGCCAGACGGTGACGCACCGGGTGCGCTCAGGCGATACGCTTTCGGAAGTAGCCGAAAAATATGGGGTGCGGGTAAGCACCTTGCGCAAGCTGAACCCAGGCGTGAAAACCCTGCAGCCCGGCAAAAGATTACGGATTAAGTAATGAACTTTCGGAGCGACAGTCGCCCGTCATGCAGAGTCAAACTCTGCGTGACGGGCGACTGTCGTTTTACTGCAGGTCAAGCCAGCTGCGGTACGGCCTGCTGCTCTTTGAGCTGGCGGCCCCAGGCGCCGATGGCCTTGAGCACCGGCAGGAGGGAAAGGCCCATTTGCGTGAGGGTGTACTCGACCCGGGCGGGCACTTCGGCGAAAACCTGGCGGTGCAGCAGGCCGTCGCGCTCCAGCTCGCGGAGCTGCTGGGTGAGCATGGTTTTGCTGATGGTGGGAATGCGGCGCTGCAAGCTGCCAAAGCGCGGCGCCCCGGAGTAGATGTGGTATACCACCAGCGGCTTCCACTTGCCGCCGATAACCTCCAGGGCCGGCACGATGGGACAATAGTCTAAATCAAACAGCGGAGGGTTCATTTTTTAAGACTTGGTTTTCAGCAGAAGTGCGGAATCCGGACCTATGACCGGAAAGCCAAACTACTTGTTTGGGCTACGGGGCGACGGTTGCTTTGCGGTACACTTACTCAGTTGATTACCCATGAAAAAATATGAATTGTTACCCGTTGCCGCCCCTGCTAGCCCTCAGGGCTGGCAGCTCACCGAAACGGAGATGCCGCAGCCTGGTCCCGGCCAGGTGCTGGTGCGGGTGCGGGCCGTGTCGTTGAACTACCGCGACCTGGGCGTGGCCCAAAGCCCCAGCCGCCAGAAACCCGTAATACCCTGCTCCGACGGCGCCGGCGAAGTTGCCGCCGTCGGAGTAGGCGTGACGCGGGTGCAAGCCGGTGACCGGGTTGCGGGCATCTTCTTTCAAACCTGGTTCGATGGTCCCCTGGTAGCCGAAGTGCACGCCCAAGCCCTTGGTGGCTCGGCCGATGGCATGCTGGCCGAATATGTGGTACTGAGCGAGCAGGGCCTGGTGAAGCTGCCCGATTTCCTAACCTACGAAGAAGCCGCCTGCCTGCCCTGCGCGGGCGTGACGGCCTGGAACAGCCTCTT
Organism: Hymenobacter negativus; assembly: GCF_017571495.1. Lineage (GTDB taxonomy): Bacteria > Bacteroidota > Bacteroidia > Cytophagales > Hymenobacteraceae > Hymenobacter > Hymenobacter negativus. Next base: position 6,751 of record NZ_JAGETZ010000018.1, read on the forward strand.
CGAACAAGGCCAGCTCAAGCCGGGCCAGACGGTAGTGCTTCAGGGCACAGGTGGCGTATCCATTCTGAGCCTGCAGCTGGCCAAGGCGGCGGGGGCCCGCGTCATCATCACCTCCTCATCGGATGAGAAGCTGGCCCGCGCCCGCGAGCTGGGGGCCGACGAAACCATCAACTACCGCACCACACCCGACTGGGAAAAGGAAGTGCTGCGCCTCACCCACGGCCTCGGAGCCGACCATGTGGTGGAAGTGGGCGGCGCGGGTACCCTCGACAAGTCATTGGGGGCTACCCGGGCCAGCGGCCATATTGCCTTTGTGGGCGTGCTCACGGGCGTTGCAGCGCCCATTACCACTGCCCAGATTCTCAGCAAAAGCCTGCGCCTGACGGGCATCTACGTGGGCAGCCGCGCCATGTTTGAGCGCTACCTCCAGGCCCTCACCCAAATGCAACTCCGCCCGGTTATCGACCGAGTATTCTCGTTCGACGAAGCCCCGGCCGCCCTGGCCCATCTCAAGAGCGGTGCGCATTTTGGCAAAATCGTAGTGCGGATGTAAGGCTGCAAAAGAAGGCGGAATGGGTTGAAAACGCAATAGGTGGGTCTCGGCGTTGGGTAGTGCCATCCGAACAGCGCGAACCCCGCCGTGCGATGACAAGACGGGCAGGGGGCAGTGATACATCATTCAACAACTGCTAAGCGGGGCGCTTCTCCGCGTTTTACCGTTCCTTTGTCGTCCCGTTCGGGGCTTGCAACTGCTGCTTCGGCAGGTAGGGCAAGCCCCGAATTTGCTGCCAGTTGTTGGTTTGGTATTGCCAGTTGATTAGCAGCAGGCTACCAACCCGTTCCCCAATAAAGTCCTCCAATAATCAAATGCTGCCTTGAGCAGAATTGCATGAAACTTGATGTTCTGGCCCTTGGCGCCCACCCCGACGACGTAGAAATGTCCTGCACCGGCACGCTGCTGGCCAGCATGACCATTGGCAAGAAGGTCGGCATTGTTGACTTTACACGAGGCGAACTGGGCACCCGCGGCACGCCCGAAATCCGGGCGGCCGAAGCGGCGGCTTCAAATAAAATCCTCAACATCGACATCCGCGAGAACCTGGGCTTGCCCGATGGCTTCTTTCGCAACGACCGGGAACACCAGCTGCCACTCATTGCCGCCATCCGTCGCTATCAGCCCGATGTGGTGCTGGCTAATGCCATTGATGACCGGCACCCCGACCACGGGCGGGCTGCCCAGCTGGCCATTGATGCCTGTTTCCTGGCTGGCCTGCGCATGATTGAAACCCTCGGGCCCGACGGCCAGCCCCAGGAAGCCTGGCGACCCAAAAACGTGTACCACTACATCCAAGACCGGCAGCTGCCGCCGGCTTTCGTGGTCGACATCACACCGCATTGGAAGAAGAAATGGGAGGCCATTCAAGCCTTCAAAACCCAGTTCTTCAACCCGGATTTGGATGCGCCCCAAACCTACCTTTCCAGCCAGGCCTTTGGCAGGTTTATGGAGGCGCGGGCGCGGGAGTTCGGCCACATCATCGGTGTGGAGTTTGGCGAAGGCTTCACCGTGGCGCGCCCGGTGGGTGTGCGCGAGGTGGGAGATTTACTGTAGCAAGGAGCGCAATTATTCTCTGCACGCTGAGCTACAGGCCGCTACTTTCCCTTGATTAGGGTTTGAGCTTGAGGCCCCGGTCCCGGAGTAGCGCGGTCAATGGAGACCGGGGCCTCAGTAGGGGCAGTAATTCCGCATATGGAACGATAACCTCCTGACCTGGACAGGGCCACGAAGCCACTCCATCTCCTTCATCGTACGAGAATGACATGCCCTCGCTGGTGAGGCCAAAGCCGACTTGGGGCAGCCGTGGCTCCCAGTCAAGCTTGCGGATTTCCCGGTCCTCAAAATCGGCCATGTAACGCTCTAATCGAGGAATAAGGAGCTGCAGTAGCAACGAATCCGTGGCGGGGCGTAGGAAATCAGACAGCGCCAATGCCCGGCCGGTGTGTAGGTCGTATACCGTTTCCATTCCACTGTAAGACGGGTGGGGACGCCCAAATCCTTCTTCGGTTTTGAGCTTGTAAGTGGAAAGTAGGCCGTAGCCATTCAGCCGCACGCCTACTTCTTCGCTGAGGTACACGCAGTCTGCCTGCCGCACGTCCCGGCGGAGCTGCGCGTGGCGGCGAGCGGGCCCGGGGCATTGCAGGCGGCGCAGGCCGGGGCGGATGGTATCGGGGCCGAGGAAGTGCAGATAGTCGCGGTGCAGGGTTGCATTAGGGCCGTTGACTCCTCCCTGCAAATCGTCGGGGTCGCAGAGGCGGCCCGTCGCAGATGCCGCTGGCAGCACTTCGTACCGCACAGCATCCTCGTAGTCTTCCCGCAACACAAAAGGCAACTTTCGCTTGCCGTCGACGCTGGTCCAGGTCCCTGATATTACCATCCCAACCGGCTGAAGCGCCTGCCACCGGCCCGTAATGGCCTGGCGGTCGAGGAACTGTGTTTCCTCCAGCACCAGCGGCTTGCCGGGCGAAAAGGCCTTGGCGTACATGGAAAGTAGTTTTCCGCTGTGGTCGTAAGAATAACTTCCCTCACATGCCAAACTGTCGCCGTGCAGAAACGCCCATTGCGACCCAATCGTTAGCTCTACAGTCACCGGCAGGTTACCCACCGTGCCCCGGTAACGGCGGTAACCCCGGAAGTCGGGCAGCGCAACGGGCTCATTTTGCAATGCCGGAGCCGTATGCTGCCCGACTGGGGCGGCAGGATGCTCAGCCACAGCCTGCTCCGGCTTCCTGGCGTCACACCCCGCCAATACCCATACGGTTACGGTTAACCCTAGCCACGACACCGTTTTTTTCATAGCCGAAGCTACGCCTTCGTATCCCTCATTTTTGCCTTGGCAGTTAAAAAATGCCCCGGTCGCAAGCACGGCCGGGGCGGTTTTTCATTCCAGCTGCCGCGCTTACGGATTAGAAGTGGCCTCTGGCTTACCGGCATGGCCCGCGTCCACTAGGCGGGCTTTGTGGTAGGAAGCTACCAGCTCCGGCAGGGCGCTTTTCAGGTTGGGCACGCGCACGCCGAGTTGGTCGCGGCCCGCGCGGGCTTCGCCGAGGTAGCGCACCGCGTCGTCGCGTAACAGGGTGCCGCCCATTGTGTCAGCCGCCAGCAGTCATTCCAGCCTTGCCAGTAGGATATCTGCGGGTGTCAGTAAGATATCTGCAGGGCAGAGCACGTGTCGGAAGCTGGCAGTAGGATATCTTTTAGGGGAAGTAGGATATCTGCGGCTACCAGTAGCGCGTCGGCGGACGTTAGGGCTGTGTCGGCGGGTGGCAGCACCGTGTCGGCGGTATAACTGGCTACTGCCCGCCCAGTTTTCGGTGGGACGGCTTCCACTTTTTCTTCTATACGCTACCACGCACCTGACTTGGCGCGGGATGCGTTAAGCCTTCCGCGCCCTCCCAAGTGTTGTGGAGCAGGAAAATCATACCGCCCGTAGCATCCAGGTAGCCTGCACTTTGGGGGGCTGTTCCTGACGGTTGCGTGCTTCTTCCGGCAATACCTGCAGCAGTTGAGGCAGCACCGTCAGGCTCTGATAGTCCGGCACCGCTTCGGCGGCTACCTCAAAGCCCTGCGCCGCGAAGAAAGCGCGGGCGGCATCGTAGTCGTCAAACTTGTTTTCTTCGATGTGGTGCTGCTCAAAAAAGCGGCGCTCCCCTTCGCGTTGAGGCAGCTCAGCTTGCATGTCGGCCGGCCGTTTTACGTAGATATCGGCCGTTATCCAGCAGCCGCCCTGCTGCTGCAGCACGGCGTGGATGGTCCGGCACAGGCGTACTTTTTCGTCGAGGTTCAAGTACATCAGCAAGCCCTCGTTAACGATGCTGAGCGGCCCAGCGCCAAACTTCTGAACGACGCTACGAAAGGCTGACTCGTCTAAGGCATTCAGGGGCAGCAACTCGAATTGCTGGTTTGGATGCTGGTCCAGGTGCAGCCGCGTCATCATGTCGCGCTTGGTGGCCACCACTTCCGGCAGGTCGGTATCGATGTAGTGAAGGCTATTGTCGTGCTCACACAGGGCGAGACCTCGGAACGAGTAGCCGGATGACAGCTCCAGAATGTTCTTATTATCCGCCTGCCGCAGCAACTGGTCGATGCTCCAGTAGCGCAACTCAAAATGCACCACCCGCATCCAGAACCAGAAGTCTTTCGTCCCAAAGTCTAAGTCGAATACTTCAGCGCCTTGCATAAGCGCCGCCGTTTCCTTGGCGTACGGGATGCCGGTATGGCCTTTTAGCAGCAGGAGCGACTTAGCCGAGGGACTGATGCTGCTGTAATCTTTGGGTTGCTGGTCCATGAGTGAAGCTTGGGGTTGTGGATGCGCCCCGAAGTTATTTATGACAGCGCCAACCAAGGAAGTTGTTTGCTGTATAATGCAAAGCGGCTGCTTCCAGTGCAGTTACAGGCAGAAAATCTAGCCCCTACCCAATGTCTTGGTCGCTGTGCTCCGGAGGCATATGGAGCGGGAGCGGACGTGTATAAAATAACTGTTGCTGCTTAGCTTGTGGTATGGAAAGCACGAAGGCTTCTCCATTCTATTTAACGCCGGGAGCATGAAGCCGGAATATTATCAAGTGCAACGGGCTTTGCAGCCATTTGTAAGCCACATTATGGTGGTTGATGTTCGGCTTGACGGCGCGGCATATGGTCGGGTGGCCCCGTTCCCGCCCACACCTCAAAACTGCCTCAACTTCTATCCCGCCGACGCTACCCGCAGCCGGCAGGGCCAGCAGGCGTTTCAAGACCTGCCAGTTTGCACCATCGTGGGACCCCAAACCACCAAAGTCGACTTGGCGATGGGCCCACGGCACCGGTTTGTGTCGGTGGCCTTCCATCCCGGCGGATTGTTTCGCCTGCTGCGCCTGCCCCTGCACGAACTGCTCGATACGCCCCTTGACGGGGCCGACGTACTGGGCCCGGAGCTGCGCGAAGTAAGCGAACAGCTTCAGGCGGCCACCCAGCCCCTGGCCATGAAAAACATTGTGGAGGCTTATCTGCTGCGTAAAATGTGTCTCGATGCCACCATTCCGTTTGAGCACGCCCTCCGCGTAATGCTGCGCAGAAATCCGGCGCCTACTATCGACGAACTCGCGGCCTTGGCGTGCCTCAGCAACCGGCAGTTTGAGCGCAAGTCGAAAGATGTGCTGGGGTATTCGCCCAAACTCTTCGCCCGCTTGGTACGCTTCTCTAAAGCCTACCGCCTGAAAGTGAACCACCCGCACGCCCGCTGGACCACCATCAGTCACCAAAGCGGCTACTACGACCAGATGCACCTCATCCGTGACTTCAAAGCATTCACCGCAACCACCCCCAAGCTGCTGGCCTTGGAAATACAGGGTTCCCCAATGAAAATCCAGGACGACCTCTGGCTGTAGCGTCGGCCCTGGACTCAGAAAAACGTCGTTTTCATACTATTTCCGGCCTTCAGTGTCCGCTACTTTTGGCCCACACCAATGCCACAATCAGTAATGAAAACAACTATAGCCACGACGCTCTTCCTGCTAGCTACCACCAGCGCTTTCGCCCAGATGGATACGGTGAGCTACGCCAAAGAGCGGCGGGAAATAAAGGCCCTGCTGCACACCCCTAGCGGTGCCAATGGCCCAGTTGCCTGCAACGACCTCATCATGGTGGGCGCCAAAGGCGATATTTCCTTTTCGGCGCAAGCGCACAAAGCAGTGCAGACCAAGGAAAAAATCGTGTTCAAATCCGTAAAGCCCGTGCCTGGTACCGAAATCATCCGCGTCTACGATGGCACCTCGGCCGTTGTCAACTGGCTAGCCGACGTGCAGTTGAACGTGGATGGGCGCGACATTGCCCTCAAAGTTCGCCGGCTCGAAGTGTACGTCAAGAAAGCCGCAGGCTGGTGCCGCGTCGCCGGCCAGGGGACCGAAGTAGATGAAAAGATGTTTCCCATCCGCCCCTGAGTCGGACAGGCCCTCCCAGTTCAGGCAAACCGCTGCCGGATGCGCGTTAGGTACAGCTGCGCCACTTGGCTACCAGGCACCAGCCGGAGCAGTTTCTCGCCCAGGCCACGGGCCTGCCAGTAGTCGCCTTGTTCCATAGCCAGGCGGAGTTGGCTTTCGGAAGCATCTATTGTGCGGGCCCGCACCACCGGGTCGTTGGGATTTTGCTGGCTGAGGAAGGTCAGGTATCTTTTATAGTAAATACCGGCCGGCGGGTATTCGGCCAACTCGTAGAAATAGGCATCGGCTAGCTCCTTGTATAATTCATTCACTTCCAGCACCCGCACGCGGGCGGCTGGGTCGTACCAGCCCCAGGCGTTGGGGTAGGTGTCCAGTTTTTGCGGCCCGGGGTTGGCGGGGTCGTAATGGAAGTAGCTGCCGATGCCCATCATGCGGCTGCCATAGTGGTGCACCACGGTTTGGGTGCATGCCTCGGCCTTGCGTGCCAGCCAGGGCAGGGCGGCCGCCGGTTCGCCCTGCGCGCGCAGCAAATGGGCTATGCGCTCATAGGGCGCCTGGAAATTATCGGGCCGCAGGGCAATGGCCTGTTCGAAGGCAGCGCGGGCGGCTGGCAGTTGCCCCTGTTGCAGGTAGCAGTTGCCCATTTCCGTGCGGGCTTCCTGGGTGCTGGGCGGGTAGCTGCGTGCGGTAGCGTCGCGTTCGAAAAGGTAAAACCGGTTGTCGGGCAGGCAAGCAGGCTCGGCGGCCAGAAAGCGCTGGTAGTACGTTAGGGCCGTGGCGTAGTCTTGGCGGTGATACTGGCAGTACTGCGCGTAGTAGAAATACGTGAGCCCGAGCCCCGACTGCAATGCCAGTTCCTGCCCGGTGCCGGCCGGCTCGGCTTCGCCGTACACCGGCAGCTGCCGATAGAAGTAGTAATACTGAATAGGGTAGGGTGACTGCAACGTCACGGCGTGCGCCAGCAAATAATCGCAAGCCGGCTCGCTGAATGTGCCGTAAAACCAGTCGTCGGCCTGCCAGCGGAAGTGTGACCAGTAAACCTGCGCCAGTGTAATCCACTCGCGCCGCAGGCCTTCCGACAGTGGTAGGGCCTCGGCAAACCATTCCCGGTAGGGCGCAAAGTCCTGCCACAGCCGCTGGCAGTCGAGGGTGTAGCCGCCGGTATCGCCGTTGCCGATGTACACTTCCACCGGAAAAATGCCGTTGAAAATGGCCGCTGCCGCCACCAATCCTTCCCACTGCGTTGGCAACTGCGCCCGCAACACCTCGGCCAGCTCTGCTTGGATGTCATCAGCCGCCGTCCAATCGTCGGCCGTACGCCAGCCCAGTCGGTTCACCTGAAACAACTGAAACCGGTGGCTCCGCCGGCTAGCGGGGTCGCCGCTGGCCCAGCGTTGCCAAGCTACCGCACACAAGGCTAGCGCCGGCTGCGGCAGGGCCAGCGACGCTAATCCGGCCACCGCCCCACGCATCAACTGGCTTTCGGGGCATTCCAACGCTTCCAAGAGTGCTTTCACCATGCAATAATAGGTGGCCTGCGGTCAAGGAGGGCAGCACAGCTTTTGCCTACCCCCAACGCTACGGCATGCGCATGGAAACCCGCCCATGTGGCCTTTGAACAACAAACTTCTGTCTTCATGCCTGACGCTGAATTATAGAACGGGCCCTGGCATGGAGGAGTAACAACTGCAGAACGTCAAAGGAACATAAAAGCAACATCATCGCCCGGCCGACCGTAAAGAACCGGGTGTTTCACCCTAAGCCTATTTTACTCATGAGCCAAGAATTTGAAAAGCCAAGTGGCACGTTGGGCGGTATGTTGTCGAGCCTATTCAGGGGCGGTTCCGCGCCGGTCACTTCCAGTGGTTCCGGTATCTCTCGTAAGGTGATAGGCGGTGCGCTGCTGGCCGCCGGTGCTGCTTACCTATACAACCGCTCCAAGGGCCGTAGCGCCGCTGAGATAACTAAATAGCGTAGGTCAGTTCTGACCTGATTACAATACGCCCGCTTACCTGTGCCGCCAGTCCGGCCCTTACAGGTAGGCGGGCGTTTTTACAATGGTCATTTGGGAGAATCAGTCACTAAATGCGATTCCTCGCATGGCCACTCCGTCGGGCCGGGAAACAGACATCAACTGGAGAACTGGTCTAACTCAAACGTGGCCCGGGCCTGCCATTGCTGCCCATCGTGCCGAAATAAAGTGAGGTTGTCTACCATAAACGTGGCGGCGTAGGAGCGGGCTGCAAACTGCTCCCGAAGTGCGGGCACCTGCGCCGGCGGCAGGTCGCGGGTGGCCAGCGTAAGGTGTGGGGTGAAAGCGCGGGTTTCCGGTGGAACTTCAGGCAAATGCTTACTGCACCACGCCATGAGCGCCGCATGGAATTGCTTTAGCGCCGCTGCTTCGCTGACGTGTATGAATAGCGTACGGTCGCCAAACCAGGCAAAGCCATCGAGGCCTACTTGAAAGCTGGCCTGAGTAGCAGCAAAAGCGGAAAGAGCGGTCGTGCAAGCGGCTTCAAACTCATCGGACTGCAATAGAGGGGGAATGAGCGTGATGTGGGGCGGTAGACGCACCGCGTTGCGGCTCCCGGTGAGCTGATGCACTTCCTGCTTAAGGGCCCTGGTCTGGGAAAAAACCGGCTCTGGAGGCAGCAGAGCAACTAAATAACGGGGTTTCATTAGCGAAATGCTTATTGCGCAGGCGGTACCGGATACTTCTCAAACAAAGCAGCTACAGCCTCATCAATGCGTTTGGTAAGCTTGCTTGCATCGGGCGTCAGGACGCTGTTGACGGCACCCTGCCAGATGAGGTCCTTGCGGGCAGCGTCGACGATTTCCACGGTAGCGGTACCTTCTTCGTAGTGACCCACTACTACGTTTTGGCTTTGCCAATGGTAGTTGCGCTGCCCAATGTAGAGCGGAGCGTCGCGCAGGGTCGTCTCACGAGTCTGCACCTTATCCTTGGTCACCACACCAATGTTCACCCACAAGTCCGGGGTGTCCGACTGCTGGTAGCCCCGACGACCCATTTCCCGAACAATGGCCTGCTTTAGTGTTTCTACACCCGTGCCGGGCCCTTGGAAAGCGGCTTCGTTGCGGGCCGTCACATCCATAAAGTTGAAGGTCTTATAAGCTCTAAAGTTGACATTCGGTTCGGCATTGGTGTATTGGACCTGTTCCGAGGCACAAGCCGAAAGGCCCAGCAGGAGTAGCAGAAGGAAGGATTTCATGGCAAGGAATTGTGGTGGCTTTTCTATACGCTTGCTAGCGTCAGGAGGCTGCGGTCGTGCTTAAGGCAACTGCTGAGCTAAGAGCAGAAATACATGGTAGTTGCCGTCGTTATTTGCTTTTATATCAACTCGTTTTATATGAAAGTCTGCATCTTATACTGGGCAATTGGGCTGGTGGCGCTAGGGCTGGGCAGCTGGAAATACTGGCAGCAGCAACAACGAATGCACACGTACTTGCAGCTACTGGATGCGACGCTGCAAGTGGCAAATGAGCGGGCGCAGGCCGATGCTGGGGACGTTTTGCACGACATCCAACAGGCAATACGCCATAACCAAAATCAGCCCCGAGACCTGCTGGTGCTACACCAAACGGAAGGGATTTGTCAACGCGCAGATTCAGCCATTGAGCTTATTCAACACTTACGCAGGGGTTTGTTAAAAAGAGGGTCCAGCGTAAATCAAGTCGATGATGCGTCGGTTCAGGGAGCTTCTGAAAAAGTAGCTGCTGCGAATGAGCAGGCAGAAAACGTGGTATTATCGGTTACTGCTTATGTAAAGCAATTGAGCCCTATCGATGAAGAACTGGCTCATCTTTACTACGTTCCTGTTGATGGGGGCCATTCGCAAGGCTTGTTTTATCAGAGGCTTTCCGTGCCCGAAACACTGGCGCTGCTAACGCAAAAAGAAGCCGTGATACGTGACTATGAATTGATGGCACTGGCAATCCAAAACCAAAAAATCGGCTGTGGCTTAAATACAACCTTTGATAGGGTAGGCGCTTTTGCCTCTGCAGAATCCAATGTCGTTTCAGCTGGAGAAACCTATAAAGCCGAGCTGTTTCTGACCTCATCGAGCGCGAATCTTTCTTCCCAAATGGCCGTCAATGGCAAGCCCATTTCAGTTGGCCCCGACGGGCATGGTCGTGTCGAGTTCATTGTGCCTGGCAATGCTGGAAAAGCATCACCAGCCCAAGCCTACTGGACCGGAACCATCCGGACGCGGGTGAGTGGTCGGGACTCAACGTTCAAAGTTCGCGTAAGCTACACCATCCGTCCGAACTAAGTGCCGTATGCCCGCTGCCGGGGCTGCTAGCGCGTGCCTTGTAGAGGGAGCATTATAGTGGACCTCCGATTGGTGGCCGGAGCAGCTCACAAGGCTGGACATGAAAAAGCCCTGCCATTTGCGAAACGGCAGGGCTTTGGAAAGCAAGGCAGGCGCGGGCTATTGCTGCGCCTCCAGTTGCTTCAGGCGCTTGTAGGTGCGCTGGGCGGTGTCGTACTGGTGCTGGATGGCCTGGCGGATGATGCTCGACAAGTTGTGGTTGCGCAGGGCATCTTGGTAGGCTTTAATGGCCCACTCTTCACCGTACACGTTGGAATTAAGAATAGCTTTTTCGTCGCTGCCCGTAACGGCGGCTTTCGTGTCCATCCACGTGCGATAGAGTTTGCCCTTGAGTGTGGTGCCAGTTTCGGGTGCCCCGCCTTCGCGCTGCAGTAGTGTGTTCAGGTTCGCGGCAAACTGCTGGCTTTGGCTCACCAACTGTTGATAATAGGTACGCAAGTCCAAGTCTTCGCTTTCGGCCACGGCGCGCTCATAACCCGCAATTCGGTCGTTGACGAAATGCAACAACTCCTGCACGGTAGTAGCAGTCTGGCTGTCACTTTTGTTGCTACCCTTTGAGCTGCTGCGAATCAGCAGGCCCACACCCAGCGCCAGGGCGGCTCCGCCCACTATTTTTTGCGTCGTGCTGAGCTTTTTGAAACTCTTGGCGCCTTTCGTGCCAACGTTTTTTAGCGAAGAGGGAACCTGGTCGAGTAATTCGCCCACGTTACTTTCCTTGACCCATTGCTGAGCTTTGTCGAGTACGTTGGCAGCGTTAGAGTGTGATGTTTCGGCGGTCCGGGCTCCGGGAGTGGAAGCGGTTTGTTGTTTCATGGCAAAAAGTATTATTAGAATGCTCACGGCTTACGGCCTGGGTAGTCAAGTTGTTAGGACGAGCTTGTGAATCGGCTCTGCTTAAAAAGCACGTTGCTGTCGGTACTGGCCTTGGTGGTGCAGCAGGGCCTTGAGCGTGTAGTGGCATCAGCTCAATGGTTTGGTGGCAGTCATGGTCGCGCTCAGTCACTGGTGCCTTTCAACCCCATTATTTATTCCTCTTTTTTGTTCTGGCGCGTTGCTCACCGGGCCGCACTGCCGGGGCCGGACGGTTGCTTTTGGGCTGGCCCGGTAATGACTTTTCCGAAGCCTGCCCGCCGCGCAGGTACGTGAATTCCATAATGCAGCCCTTACAGCTAGTGCCTTTGGGGTCTTCCTTTGAAGGTCCTGACGTGACGGACGCGCTATCTGTGGCCAGGTAGATGCGCATGCCATCCGGTGCTAGGACCACATCGCGGTAGCGCACCGGCGCTTTGAAGTACGTCAGTGTATCGCCTACAATGTGTGTGCCGGCCGCGTCCAACTGCAGCCGGATGAGTTTGCCGTGCTTGAGCGTGGGCAGCAGCAGCGAGTTCTGCCAGCCGGGAATGGCCGTGCCCGTGTAAACCGTGAGGCTGCTGGGCGCCTCCGAAGGCCACTCCGGCGCATCGGGCGCGTGGGCGCGGGTTTTGGTAAACAACGTGGTCAGAAAGGCAGTTGAATTTGGGTAAAGCGTCTTGATGGGGTCGTGGTAAGTGGCCGCGCCAATAGCCGCTGCATTGGCGTTTTCGCTTTTGATGAAGGGATAAGTGGTGTGCCAGGTGCCCGGCAGCGAAGCGTGTGCCGATACGCCGGCCGCCAGCCCATTGTAGTTATTGTCGTTGTAGCCGATGACGAGCGGGTGGCCGTAGTTGCCGCCCCGGTCGATGATGTTCACCTCGTCATCAGAAAAAGGACCGTGCTCTGTCTCATATAAATGGCCTGTGCCGCCCACCACGGCATACGCCAGGCCCTGCGGGTTGCGGTGCCCATAGCTCCACACGGCCGACTGCCGGCTGGCCGTGCCGAAGGGGTTGTCGTTGGGCAGCCACTGGTCGCCGGGCCCGGTGTCAGCATCAGGCGCAAGGTTGAAACGCAGGACTTTGCCTGCGTATCGGGTGGGCTCCTGCGCGTGGTTGGGCCGGCCAGCGTTGTCAAACTGCCCCGCGCCCAGGTCGCCGATGCTGTAGAACAAATAGTCTTTGCCCTCCACGGGGGCAATGAGCAAGCGGCCACCGTTGTGGTCGTTGCTGCCGGGAATGGTGTCGCAAAGCGTGACTGGGCGCACGAGCTTCCCGGCTTGCGCCTCGTATTCATAGCGGACCAGGCGCGTAGTGAAGAAATTGCCACCAAAGTTGGCCCCGCTGCCCTTGCCCGGTTGGCTGGCTCCGGCAAAGCGGTAGAGGTACACCAAGTACACATAGGGCTGGCCCTGCAACAGCTCCGGGTGCAGCGCCAGGCCCATCAGTCCGCCCTGGGGCCAGGGCTTGCCGCCGTCCACGGCGTCCGGAATTTTGTCGTAACGGGGAAATTCACGCTGACGGCTCAGGTCTAGTAGCACGGTTTTGGTGCCGGTAGCGGGGTCGAGGCGACTGACACGGTAGCCCTTTGCTTCCGTTAGCCAGAGGTGGTTATCGGGGCCATACACCACGGCCCAGGGGTCGCTCAGCTGCCGGGCCAGCACTCGCACACTAAATACCTCACCTGTGGGGCCTGCCACCGTTTGGGCCGCAGCTGATTGAAGCAATAATAAAAGAAATAAGCTGCTTAAAAGGTTAATAAACCGCATAATATGGTCGCATGGTGAGCACCTGTTTACCTTGATTGGGGAGGGCTTGTTGCTACGCTTCGGCTTAGTGCGATGGCAGACAAAACAGTTGAAGCGCATTAACGCAGTGCCCGGTTGGTGCACGGGCTCGGCGGAGCCGTCCGGCCAGCTATAAAAGGGCGCACCGTCTCAATGGCTCCACCGTAAGCGCATCGGGCAACGACAGCCGGCCGGCTCCGCCATCGAACCGAACCCAACCGTGCGCCAACCCACAAACTGCTCTGGTTGAAACGAGGCCTAGCCCGCACGCAACACAGAGGAGCTCGAAGTCACAATTGCCTGCGCTGCCGACTAAGCTGGCAATGTCAGGCGCGTTTCTGCGTTGCTTGGGCAACCTACGGGCATTTATCGCTACTTTTGGCGAGTTCCCGGGCCCGGTGCGGCCCTTCCATGACAGGTATTTACATGAAGCTATTTCCCCGGCTGGCGCTGGCCGCCGCCCTGAGTGCCGCGGCGCCCATGGTAGCCCAGGCCCAGCAAACCCAGGTTTTCGCGGCCGATGAGCGGCATTTTCAGGAGGGTTTAGAATTGTTTGACCGTGCTCAGTACGGCGCGGCGCAGGAGGCTTTCCGGCAGTACCTGGCCACCGAGCCGGTGCACAGCAGCCAGGGCGGGCCCGCCGCTGGCGACCGCACCGCCGATGCTGAATACTATTACGCCGTGAGCGGCCTCTACCTCTCACACCCCGATGCCGAGGGCCTGATTCTGGATTTTGCTGCCAAACATCCGGCCCACCCGCAGGCCGCATCGGCTTACTTCGAGCTCGGTAAGTTCTATTTCGACCAGAAGGACTACGAGGGAGCCATCCGCTACTTCACCAAAGTAGCCCCCGATAACCTGAGCAACGACCAGCGCGCCGAAGCCGATTTCAAGCTCGGCTACAGCTATTTTGAGCAGAAGGACTACGAAAAATCCCGCCTGCTGTTCGACCGCAACAAGCAGGTGCAGAGCCAGTACAAGTACGCCAGCTCTTACTACGCCGGTTACCTCGGCTACCGCGCCGGCGACTACGCCGCCGCCCGCGCCGACCTTGGCGTGGCCGAGCAGAACGACGCCTACAAGCCGGTGGTGCCGGCCATCATTACCCAGATTTACTACAAGGAAGGTAACTACGACGGCCTGATTGGCTACGCTACCAAAGCGCTGCAAAACACCCCGCCGCCCCAGAATTCCGACGAAATTCAACTGCTGGTGGGCGATGCCTACTATCAGAAGCAGCAATACAAAGAGGCCGCCGAGTACTTTGACAAGTACGCTGCCGTGCATAAAAACAAGATTGAGCCGGCGCTGCAATACAAGATTGGTTTTGCCAATTACAAGATGGGCGACTTCCCAGGAGCCATTGCCAGCCTGCGCAACGTGGCCGTGCGCCGCGACTCACTGGGCCAGAATGCCGCCTACCACTTGGGCTTGAGCTACGTGCAGGCCAACCAGAAGCCCCAGGCTGTGACGGCCTTCGAGGCCGCCCGCCAGAGCACTTTCGATAAGAACATCGCCGAAAATGCCACCCTCAAGCTGGGCCAGGTGCAGTACGAACAGGGCAACCTGCCCGAGGTGATTAACGTGCTGAAGGACTTCCGCAAGAAATTTCCCCGTTCGAAAAACCAGGCTACAGTGGATGATTTGCTGGGCAATAGCTTCCTGGCTTCTACTGACTACAACCAGGCGCTGACCTACCTCGAAGGCATCGACGACCGGAGCGCCAAGCTCGATGCCACTTATCAGCGGGTGGCCTATTCGCAGGCCGCCACGTTGTACAACAACGGCGACTACTCCGAGGCGCTGCCGCTGCTGGACAAGTCGCTGAAATACCCGTCGGATGATGCCTTGCGCGCCGCCGCCCAGGTGCTGCGCGGCGAGATTTACAGCGTCGGCCAGCAGTACCCCGATGCCATCAATGCCTACGTGGCGGCGGCCCGCTCGGCCCGCCAGGGCGGCGTGAGCCCCGAGGAAAAGGACTTTGAGCAGAAGGCTCGCTACGGTCTCGGCTATGCTTACTACAATACCAAGCAGTATGAGCGCGCCCGGCCCCAGTTCCAGGCTTTCCTGAACGACGAAGCCGCCAAGCCCGCCGACCCCAACTACTACGACGCCACCCTCCGCCTGGCTGATACTTACTACGTAGCCAAAAGCTACAATCAAGCCCTGCCGCTCTACGACAAAGTCATAACGGCCAACGCGGCCGATAAGGACTATGCCTACTACCAGAAAGGCCGCACGCTGGGCTTGATGGGGCGCCGCGAGGAAGCCAACAGTACGCTCGCCGCCTTGCTCAAAACCAGCCCCAACTCGCGCTACGCCGAGGAAGCAGTGTTCCAGCAAGCCCAGCTTTCATTTGAAGCGGGCGAGTATCAGCCGGCCGTCACTGGCTTCACGAAGCTGATTGACAACCGCCCCAATAGCCCGCTCGTTCCGCAGGCTTTGCAAAAGCGCGGTGTGGCCTATGCCAACCTCGAACAGCAGGACAAAGCCGTGGCTGACTTCCAGAAAGTGCTTACCGATTACCCCCGTAGCGATGCCGCCTCCCAGGCCATCTACAGCTTGCAGGAGAGCCTGACGGCCCTGGGCCGCACGGAGGAGTTTGATGCTGCATTGGCTTCGTTCAAGATTCAAAACCCCGATAGCAAGGCTACCGAAAGCGTCGAGTTCGAGGCAGCGAAATCGTTGTATCTGGCTGAAAAATACCAGCCTGCTATTCTGCGCCTGGAGTCTTACTTGAAGCAGTACCCGGAGTCGCCGCTCGGCCCGGATGCCCGGTTCTTCCTGGCGGATTCGTACCTGAAAACCGGCGACCGGCAGCAGGGCCTGACCCGCCTGCGCGCCGTGCTCACCGAAGGCAAAACCGAGTTCCTGAACCGCGCCGTGGGCCGCCTCGCCGACCTGGAGTTCGAAAATAAGAACTACGCCGAAGCCGCTAAGCTCTACGAGCGCCTGCGTGGCGCCAGCACCAACAAGCGTGAAGTGGCCAATGCCACCCTGGGCCAGATGCGCAGCCTCTACGAAACCGGCGATTACGCCGGCACCCGCCGCGTGGCCGAAGACCTTCGCGCCCTGGCCGGCGCAACTGCCAATGCCACGAATGCCGCATTGCTCTACTTAGGCAAAACCAGCCTGCGCACCGAGAACTACGAGCAGGCGGCTACTGAGTTGGCCGCAGCCGTCGCAGCCGCTCCCAACGACGTGAACGGTGCCGAAGCTCAGTATTATCTGGCCGAAACCCTGTTCAAACAAAAGAAAAACGAGGAGGCCATTACAGCCGCTTTAAAAGTTAACTCAGACTTCAGCAGCTACCCGCTGTGGCAGGGTCGCGCTTTCCTGCTGGTAGCCGAGGTGTACGCGGCCGAGGGCGACAACTTCCAGGCCCGGGGCACCCTAAACTCGCTTATCGATAATAACTTCCCGGTGCCTGAAGTGCTGGAAGCCGCCAAACAGCGCATCAAAACGCTGGGAGCTGACCAGCCCGAGGAAACCGAGCCGGCGCCAACGAAACCCGCGCCCACTAAGGCTCCGACCAAAACGCCCACCAAGGCCCCGGCTGCACCCGCCAAAACGCCGACTACTACGCCTGCTAAAACGCCGGCGGCTACGCCCGCCACTGCTCCGGCCAAAACACCCGCTAAAACCACGCCCGCTCCGACGACTAAGCCGGCGCCCAAGCGCTAGGCTGGCCTAATCTTTTATTGAA
Organism: Hymenobacter negativus; assembly: GCF_017571495.1. Classification (GTDB taxonomy): domain Bacteria; phylum Bacteroidota; class Bacteroidia; order Cytophagales; family Hymenobacteraceae; genus Hymenobacter; species Hymenobacter negativus. The sequence goes on from NZ_JAGETZ010000018.1 coordinate 23,420, forward strand.
TAAGAACTTGCTGATGAAGCGTTTGTCGAGATACAATTCTAAAGAGGACCAGCAGCCGGGCTCAGGGCTGTCTGCTGGTCTGGTGCTGGCGGCCGTGCTGATAAGCGCCGTCGCACCTACCGCTACGGCTCAAGCCCAGCCCACCAAAAAGAAGACGGGTAAGATTGAAGAGGCCGAGATTGAAATTGTGAAGGAGCGGGTAAACCAGTTGCCGGAATCCACGCGCAACTTCGATAAAATCAAGCTGCCGGCCGCCCCCAAGCTCGACCGTAAAGTAGCCTACACGTTCCCTGATTTCCGCCTGCCCGCCGACCGCCTCAACCCTTCGGTTAAAGTGCTGACCATCCGTGCTGAAGAGCCCACGCCGCTCACCGGCAACTTCGTGAAGGCTGCCATTGGCAACTACGGCACGTTCTACGGCCGGGGCTATTTTCACAGCACTCGCAACACCGACCACGCCTACGGTCTGGACATCAAGCACATCAGTTCCATTCAGGGGCCGGTGGATGGTAAGAATTCGCGCATGTCGGAAACCAGCGCCCACCTCATGGGCGAGCTATACCGGGGCACGGCAGCTTTCGGAGCCAATCTGGACCTGGGCCGCGAGCGCTACAACTTCTACGGCTACGAAAAAGCCGCCAACGGCAGCCCGGTAGCCACGCCCGAATCCGCCGACATCAAGCAGGTGTTCAACCGCTTTGGCGTGAAGGCCTACGCCCACAACCGCGCCCCCGACCAGCAGCTGACCTACGATGCCAGCATCGGCTACCGCTATTGGGGCGACAGCTTTGACGCCAGCGAAAATGATGTGCGCCTGAATGCCAAAGTCGGCTATGCCTTGGGCGAAACCAGCCGCATCACCGTAGCTGCCGATGCGTCGTTTATTTCGGATAAATCAGTCGAGGCCCTTGATATTCAGCCCGTACCCAACACACGCGAGCTGAGCAGGAGCCGCACCTTTGTGCAGGCCACGCCGGCGTATGAGTTTATCAATAAGAACATTGCCTTCTCACTGGGGGCCACGGTTGGGTATTCATCCGATACGGCCACCAGCGTGAGCAAAGGCGTGATATACCCGGCCGTGCGGCTGGGCTATACCATCGAGCCCGAGAAGTTTATGGTGTATGCCGGCTTGGGTGGGGCCTTGCAGCGCGTGACCCGCTACGACCTCACCACCGAAAATCCCTGGCTGAACAGCAACCTGAACGTAGCCGATACCCACCGCGGCCCGACGATTTACGCCGGATTTACGTCCACGCCCGCCCGGGGCCTGGAGTTCAACGTAAAAGCCACCTACGCCCGTGACCGCAACCTGTATTTCTACCTCAACAACCCCATCGACCCCACCAAATTCGACTTGGTGTATGACCAACATGCCACCGGTGTGCTGAACATCCACGGCGAGGTACTATACAATGCGGCGGAGAAATTCCGCCTCGGCACCCGGATGGACTACAATAAGTACGCCCTCAAAAACCTGCCACAGCCGTTCCACCGCCCCGAATTCCAAGGCTCGGTGTTCGGCACCTACAATGTTTTTGACAAGCTGATGGTAGGTGTCGAAGGCTATTTCTTCTCGGCCAGCTACGGCATCAGCTACCGTCCGGCCACCACGCCTGGGGACGTGCGAACCCCCGATTTCTACCGCGCCACCGACCCGATTGTCGACCTGAATTTGCGCGCCGACTACCGCGTTACGCCAAAAATATCCATCTTTGCAATGGGTAACAACCTCGCAAACCGCCAGTACCAGCGCTTCTACGGCTATCCGGTGAAGGGCATCAACGTACTGGGCGGGGCTACTTATACCTTTTAAGTTTTGAATGCTGAAGGTTAAGCGTTGAACAAATTTTGTGATAAAGGTGGCCAAGTTAGCTACTTACCTTTTGACTCGATATTCAACACTTGACCCTTAAAACTCCCACTGAATGCACCTTGCTGACCACATCCGTCCCTTGCTCCGTGACCACGACTGCGTGATTATTCCGGATTTTGGGGGACTTGTGGCCGATGTGTCGTCCGCACGCGCCCAGCCCGGACGGCAAGCCCTGAGCCCACCAACCAAATTAGTGGCCTTTAATCAGGCGCTGACCCGCAACGACGGCCTGCTGGTTGACGCTCTGAGTCAGCACACCGGTTTGCCCATTGCCCAAGCCCGCGAAGCCGTGCGTACCGCCGTGGCTAACCTGCAGCAGGAACTCGACGAAACCAACCGCACGGAGCTGCCCGGCATCGGTATTTTTCGCCGCGCAGCCGGCCGTGGGCTGGCTTTCGAATACACCGGGACCGATAACCTCTTGGCCTCCGCCTTTGGCCTTCCCGAGCTCGCCGCTCGTCCCGTGCGGGCCAATGATAACCGACCTACGCGCATCCAACCGGCCCTTCGTGGTGCTGCCACCCGCCGCACGCGTCTGGCCCGCTTGCTGCCGGGGGGAGTCATTGCCATGGCTGTGGGCTTGTTGCTGCTGGCCAACTATCAGATAGCACGCAATGTGGGCTACCTGCCTACCAACTGGCAGGCACCCAAGTGGGAGTGGCCCTCCCAGAGTGCGGCACCCGCCGGCTTGGTTACCGAGCCGCAGCAAGCCACGCTCGCCCAACACGATTTCACCCCCCGAAGCATGGCTACTGAAGGCATGACGCCAGTCGAAGAAGCCGCCTCAACACCCACAGTCGCCAGCCTGGAGTCGCAGCCCACTACTGCGTCACTTCCGGAAACAGCTCCTGGCCCGGCACCCGCTCCGGTTGCTGTCACCAGCCCGGCACCGGAGAAAACTGCTCCGATTGCTGCCGAAATACCCAAGACAACTGAAACCATCACGCCCACTGCTCCCGTAGCTGTGACTGCTCCGGCTGAGGCTTCGGTCGCTGCCAACTCCGTTACAATTAAAGCTCGGACTGGCCGTTACTACGTCATCGCGGGAGCATACAGCAGCTTGAAGAGTGCCGAAATCGGCCGCAAAACCCTGATTCAATCCGGGCACCAGTCCCATATTATTCTGCCACCCTATGGCAGCCGCCTGTTCCGCCTCACGGCTGCTGATTTTTCCGATGAGACTTCGGCGAAGCGGGAAGCCCAGCGTCTGCGTGCAAGCACCCGGAGCGACTATAATACTTTGAAATTCTAACCGTCCGCATGTCCGTATTCCTTTTGCAAGCACCTGTTGCCGCAGTCGATACCGTAAATACTGCTCTCTCCGCGGCTCCCGTTGCCGACACCAGTGTCCCCGTTATCGACCTGCTGCTGCGCGGCGGTTTAATCATGATACCGCTGGTGTTGCTTTCCCTCGTTTCGGTCTACATCATTCTCGAACGGTATTTCACCATCCGCAAAGCCGCCGGTAATCCCGACGCTTTTATGGCCAGCATTCGCTCCCTCATGGTGAAAGGTGACCTGGCCGGCGCCAAGCTGCTGTGTGCCCAAACAGCCTCGCCGCTGGCCCGCATGGTGGAGAAAGGCCTGCGCCGCATCGGCCTGCCGCTGAAAGAAATTGAAACCAGCGTAGAGAACGTGGGCAAGATTGAAATTGCCCGCCTCGAAAAGAACATCAGCATCTTGGGCATCATCGCCGGTGTGGCCCCCATGATTGGTTTCGTAGGTACCATCATCGGGGTAATCAAGATTTTCTACTCCATTGCCGCCACCAAGGAATTTGGTATCCCGCAGGTGGCCGATGGCTTGTATGTGAAGCTGGTAACCTCGGCTACGGGCCTGATTGTCGGCATCATCGCCCACATCGGTTACCACTGGTTGAGCATCCTTGTAGAGCGTATGGTGTTCCGCATGGAGAACTCTGCCATCGAGTTCATGGACATTCTCCAAGACAACTAAATTTAGCCGTTAGCTGGAAGCTATTAGCTGTTTGCTTTCGTGATAATTCGATTGCAGGAGAAAGCGATAGCAGGAACTAATGGCTAATAGCTAACAGCTAATAGCTCAAAGAATGAATCTTTCCCGCCGTCATCGCCTCACGTCGCACGTCGAGACTGGAGCCATGAACGACATCATGTTCTTCCTGATGTTGTTCTTTCTGATTGCCTCCACGCTGGTTAATCCCAACGTTATTAAGCTCTTGCTGCCGAATGCTAAATCAAGCAAGCAAGTGATGAAGCAGCCCATCACCATTTCGGTTGATGCAGCCGGGCAGTACTTCGTTAATAAAAAGCAGGTCAATCCGGCAGATGTTGAATCTTCGCTGGTAGCCCTTGTTGGCACGGCCCCCACGGCAGAGCAGCCCACCGTAGTGCTACGCGTCGATGCTTCATTGAACGTTCAAAAGCTAGTTGACATTCTGGAAATAGGCAACCGCCTTAAATTGAAAATGGTGATGGCCACCGCAGCCCAACAAGCCGCCGGGAAATAATGAGGAACGAAGAGTGAGTAATGGCCTTCTTCGCTTCTCATGCGTAATTCTTCATTCCTGACGCTTCATTCCTCATTGAAAAATGGCTATTGATTATCCCGAACCGCACCGCCGCGAGGCGCTGATTGGCACCCTGGTTGTCCATGGGGTACTGTTGCTGCTGTTCATTTTCATGGTGTTCAAGGGGCCCAATCCGCCGCTGGCTCCGCTCGGCGGGGGCGATGGGGTGGAATTGAACTACGGTCTCGACCCGGCTGGCTCGGGCGATATCCAGAGCATGGCCCCGGCCAATGCCTCGCAAAACCGCGAAGACAGCCGCCCGCCCAAAGCCAGCACCGAACCCGCTCCGCGCCCAGTTGCCGAAGCAACCCCGACACCTACGCCGCCCTCGCAGGAGAAAATTATTACCAGCGACGCTGAAGAAAGCCCAGTATCTGAAGCCAAAGTAGAAACACCTGCGCCCGCTCGGGAAGAAGTGAAAGTGGCCCCCAAGCCCAAGCGCCAGGTAGCCGTAGCTTTCTCGCCCAATGGCAGCGCCACCGGCGGGGGCAACGGTGTAAATGGCACCAGCAATACGCCGACTGGCAACAACAATGGCGACCGGCCCGGCACCGTGGGCGACCAAGGCGACCCCAACGGCTCACTCGATGCCAAAGCGTTGTACGGCAGCCCCGGCCGGGGTGGTTCTGGTAGCAGCCCGGGCAGTGGCGGACTGGAAATGGCCGGCTGGCGCTTCGACCGGCAACCGGTAGTAGAAGCCATTGACGATAATCCGGGCACGGTTCGCTTCAAGATTAAAATCTCGGCCGATGGTGAGGTTGAATCTGTGACGAAGGTTTCCGGCAACGTGTCGGCGGCCCAGGAAAAGCTCTGCCGTGACAAGCTGTTGAACGCGGATTTCGTTAAAACCAACGTTGCGGTGGGAGGTGCCACTGGCTTCTACACCTTTAAGATTGTAGTCCGTTAATCCTTCTGATTATCAGTTCAAGCCCCGTGGTCTGTTGTGCAGGCCACGGGGCTTTTGGCTGTTATTAAGTCTGCTGGCCGTTAATTTGTGGCTTGCTAACCCTATTCACACTAACCCGTGAGCTATCAAGAAACGCTGACTTACCTGTACGAGCAGCTGCCCATGTTTCAACGGGTGGGCGCGGCGGGCTTCAAAAAAGGTTTGGGAAACACGCTGATGCTGGCCGAAGCGCTGGGCAACCCGGAACAGAAATTTCGGAGCGTGCACGTAGCCGGCACCAATGGCAAGGGGAGTAGCTCGCACCTGCTGGCAGCGGTGTTGCAGGCGGCGGGCTACAAAGTGGGCCTCTACACCTCGCCCCACCTGCGCGAATTCACTGAGCGCATCCGGGTGAATGGACAGGAGCTACCGGCCGGGTACTTAGTTGAATGGGTGGAGCGCTGGCGGCCTCTGTTTGAGCAGGTGCAGCCGTCGTTCTTTGAAATGTGTGTAGCGCTAGCCTTTGCCTACTTTGCTGAGCAGCGTGTGGACATCGCCATCATTGAAGTGGGCCTCGGTGGCCGTTTCGATTCCACAAACATCATTACACCGCTGGTTTCGCTTATCACCAATATCAGCTTCGACCACCAGGCGCTGTTAGGCAATACGTTGCCCGAAATAGCGGCGGAAAAAGCGGGAATCATCAAATCCGGCGTGCCGGTGGTGGTGAGCCAGACCCAACCGGAAGTGGCCGACGTGTTTCGGCGTGAAGCAACCGCCAAGCTCGCGCACCTGGTTTTTGCTGATGAGGTTTATCAGGCCACTTTCTCCGCCGAAGCCTCGTCCGAAACCGGGTTGCGCCCCCTGACCATCACCCAGCACGGCCGGCCCTACCTGGCCAATGCTGAACTGGGCCTGCCCGGCGATTACCAACAGTTCAACATTCCTGGCGTACTGGCCACGCTGGATGAGTTGCGGGCCTTGGGCTTCCGTAGCACGGAAGCAGCTGTGCGTACCGGCTTGCGGCAGGTAACGCAACTGACGGGACTGCGTGGGCGCTGGAGCATTATCGGGCGCCGCCCATTGGTGGTGTGTGATACGGGCCACAACGCCGCCGGGTTGGGAATGGTGATGGAGCAGTTGCACCGCGTGCCGTATCGGCGTTTACATTTGGTTATCGGTACCGTCAATGATAAAGATGTGGCTTCCATGTTGGCCCTGTTGCCAGCAGAGGGCGTGTTTTACTTTTGTGCGGCCAATATTCCCCGCGCCCTGCCAGCTGCTGAGCTGGCACAGCAGGCGAGTGAACTAGGCTTAAAAGGCCAGGCATACGAATCGGTCGCGGCAGCCGTAGCGGCTGCTCGCGCCGCCGCCAGCCCCGAGGACGCTGTCTTTATTGGTGGCAGTACCTTTGTAGTGGCTGAAGTTGAAGAACTCTACTCCAATTAATTAAGAATAAAGAATGAGGAATAAAGAATTGGCAAGTGCGTCGTTCGACAATTCCTCATTTTTCACTCCTCATTCTCATTAAAAAAGCCTTTGTCCCGCGTTAAGCTTCAGCGTTTCAACGATAACGCCACCCGTCCTGACATTATTGAACCTGGCAAGCCCGAATATGAGCAGTTGGGTGGCCGCTGGCAGACTGATTTTTTTAAGGCTCCGTACCCATTGACCTTGGAAGTAGGCTGTGGCAAAGGCGAATACACCGTGGGCCTGGCCCAACGTCACCCCAACCGTAATTTCCTGGGGCTCGATATTAAGGGCGAGCGGATTTGGCGGGGGAGCACCCGGGCCGAAGCAATGGGCCTCACCAATGTGGGCTTCGTGCGGATGCGGGCCGAGGCGCTGGCCGCCCAATTTGACCCTGGTGAACTGGATGAAATCTGGATTACCTTTCCCGACCCGCGGCCCCGCGACCGCGACATTAAGCGCCGGCTCACTTCCCCGCGCTTCCTGGCGCTGTACGAACAATTGTTAACTCCCGGCGGCCTGCTCCATCTCAAAACCGACAACGAAGGTCTGTTTGAATACACGCTGGAAACGCTGGCTGCCCGGCCTGGTGCCGTGATTGAGCGCTTTACGCGGGACCTGTATTCGGAAACCGACTTGGCGTTTACCGAAGCGCAAGCCATTCAGACTAATTTCGAAGGCAAGTACCGGGCCGTGGGCGTGCCCATTAAGTACGTGCAGTTTCGGGTTAGCTAGTTAGCGTGAACTTTCCAATTTGCATCCCCGCATCGTTGGCAAGGCATGGGGGGCGGAATAGAAAGTTCGTGCTGCTAATTTTCCAATGCCTCGAATACAGCTTCGAGCTGGTCGAAATCCCGCAGGCCCGGCTTCACTTCATCACCCGAAGGTAATGACAGGCCGGCCGGCTGCACGGCCTCAACCATGGCCAACGCCCGCTCAGGGTTGAGGCCGGGGCCGAGCCAGAGCGGCTTTTGGCTGCTGAGCTCACGTAGCGTTTCGAGGGTTTCAATGGTCGTGATTTCGGGTAGTTCTATTACCAGGCCAACAAGGGAGTCGGGTAATGGCTGAACTGATTGTGCATCCTCGGAGGCAAGCTCGAGGTAGACGGGTGGCGCAATGTGGGCCAGTTCAATAGCGCTGCGGAAGGAGTGGAGTAGCACCGCATCGAGGCCGCATTCGGCAGCTATTCCGTTTATCTCATGGGCGCTAAGCTGGTCAAATTCACCTATTAGTTCAACTCCGGCAATCCAGCCGGCCAGCTCTTTCACGGTCTTGGTGTCGAGGTGACCTGGCAGGGCGGGGTCGAGTACGAAGGTGAGTTTTTCGGCACCCATGCCGGCGCAGTAGCGGGCATCGGAGAGGTTGTTGATACCGCGAATGAGAAGGGGAACGAGGTGGGGCACGCTGCTATTTCAATTAATAATGAGCAATCAGGAATGAGCAATTGGCGGCCATGCCGCTCAATTCCGTAGCCCACGCCGCGAGGATTCTATGCGCGGGCCGGGCACAAAAGTAGAGCCGAAGCTTCGGCCCGGCTGCGTTTGGGTAGGGCGCGGCGGCTGTATCTTCGTCGCCATGAATTCAACCCGCCGCGCCCCTCTGCTGGCCCCGTCGTTTCTGGCCGCTGATTTGGCCAACCTACAAGCCGAAACCGAACGCCTAGCTAACAGCGCCGCCGACTGGCTGCACTTTGATGTGATGGACGGCCGCTTCGTGCCCAATATCTCGTTCGGGCTGCCCGTGCTGCAAGCGGTGGCCCGCTACGCCAAGCAGCCCATCGACGTGCATTTGATGATTGAAGAGCCCCAGAATTACCTGGCCGCTTTCCGCGATGCCGGGGCCAGCAGCATTACGGTGCACTACGAGGCCTGCCCGCACCTGCACCGGGTAGTGCAGCAAATCAAGCAGCTGGGTCTTCGGGCCGGAGTGGCACTGAACCCGGCCACACCCGTGTCGCTGCTCGAAGACATTGCCGCCGACCTCGACGTGGTGCTGGTGATGTCGGTAAACCCTGGTTTTGGGGGCCAGGCTTTTATTCCCAACACCCTCAAAAAAGTGGCCATGCTGAAAGAACTGTTGCTCGACACCGGTTCGGACGCCCTGATTGAAGTGGACGGCGGCGTGAACATGAGCAATGTCGGCCCGCTGGTAGAAGCCGGGGCCGACGTGTTGGTGGCCGGTAATTTCGTGTTCAGCGCGCCGGAAGGCCCGGTAGCCACGCTGGCTGCTATGCGCGACCACCTGGCCGGCCTGGAGCTGAGCCTTTCGCCCAGCCGGGCGCAATAACCGCACGGTTCATCCGTTTTTGAGCACTGTGAGAAAAACTGCTACTCCGCGTCGGCTGTCATTGAAAGTAACTACGAACAGCCGTCTGGCGGCTACAACGGTCTGGAGCTTCGCGGCACTGCTGCTGCTACCGGCGGCTGTCCAGGCGCAAACGCCCAATCCAGAGCCAGTGCAGGCGGCCCTTACCACGGTTGTAACCATCACCGGTACCCTGCGTGATGCCAGCGGACAGCCTCTCGAACTGGCCGCGGTGGCTGTGGAAGGCCAGCCGGGCGGCACCAATACGGCAGCCGACGGCACCTTTTCCTTATCGGTGCGGGTGCCGGCAACTGGTCAGCTGGCCGTGCTGGTGGTACGCCGGCTGGGCTACCTCACGCTTCGCCAGCCCCTGAAGCTGCCCGCCGATGCCAGCCGGCCGTTGCGCTTAAGCATGCGCCTGGATACCAAGGCCCTGAGCGGCGTGCGCGTGACCGGCCGTTCTGACCAGGCCGATACCAGGGAACAAGTTAGTATCACCCGCATCGACCCGCGCTCGGCCAAGGAATTGCCCTCGCCATTTGGCGATTTCAACGCCATTCTGAAGACGCTGCCCGGCGTGGTTTCCAACAATGAGTTGAGCAGCACCTACAACGTGCGCGGCGGCAACTATGATGAAAACCTAGTGTACGTCAACGGATTCGAGATTTATCGGCCGTTTCTAGTCAGTTCGGCGCAGCAGGAAGGACTGAGCTTCATCAACCCCGATTTGGTGAAGCAGATTGAGTTTAGCAGCGGCGGCTGGCAGCCCAAGTATGGCGACAAGCTGGCCTCGGTGCTGAGCGTGGATTATAAGACCCCAGAGAAATTCGCGGCTTCGTTCACCGCCAGCCTGGTGGGTGGCGCGGCCCATGCAGAAGCCCGCTCGGCCAATGGACGGGTGAGCTACCTGGCTGGCGTGCGCTACAAGAACGCGCAGTACGTACTTAGCTCACTAAAACAGCAGCAGGGGGGGTACAACCCGACATTTTACGATGGTCAGGCGTTCGTAACTATTGGCCTCGGCAAGAAGGAGGATATGCAGCGCACCACGCTGGGGCTGCTGGGTGTGGTGGCGCACAACGATTACCGCTTCTCGCCCGAAACCGGGCAATCCACGTTTTCAACCGGTACCAACCAGCTCACCCGCGTGTTCATTGCCTACGACGGCCGCGAGCGCATGCAGTACGATACCTACCAGGGTGGGCTGAACCTGAAGCATGACTTCTCCTCGAAGCTGCAAATGGAGCTGCTGGGCTCAGCCTTGGTGTCGCGGGAGTTTGAGTTGCGCGATGTGGAAGCGGCCTACACCTTCGCCGAAATCAACCGCGACCCAAGTTCGCCTGATTTCAACCAGGCCGTGCGGCAACGCGACATTGGCTCGCAATTCAAGCACTCGCGCAATTTTCTCACGGCCCGCATTTTTACGGCCGAAACCCGGGGCCGCTGGACGCCCAGCCTGAACCACACCGTGCGCTGGGGCGCAAAAATCGGCCGCGAAAAAATTACCGATACGCTCAACGAGTACAGCTTTGCCGACTCCGCCGATTTTGTGCCCGATGCCCGCCGCACCCGGCTGGTGTCGGATTTGAGCTTGGAAAGTACCCGTACGCAGGGCTTTTTGCAGGATACCTGGAGCCTCGATTCGCTGCGTACGCTCACCTACGGGGCCCGTGTTCACTACTGGAGCACAAATGGACAGTTGGTCATCAGCCCGCGTCTTCAGTATTCGCAAATCAGCCGCTCGCACCCCAACCGCTCGTTTAGGGCGGCCGTGGGTGTGTACTACCAGCCGCCGTTTTATCGGGAACTGCGCAACCAAGCCGGCGACCGCACCGACCCCACGCAGCCCCTTATCCAAACTGCTAACCTGAACCTGGAGCTTCGGGCCCAAAAGTCTTACCACTTTATTTTGGGGAAGGAAATCAACTTTGAGAAGTACGGCCGGCCCTTCAAGTTTTCGACGGAACTCTATTATAAGTACCTAACCGATGTTGTGCCGTACGACATCGACAACGTGCGGCTGCGCTATTTTGCCAAGAACAATGCCCGGGCCTACGCCGCCGGCTTCGATGCTCGGTTGAGTGGCGAGTTTGTGAAAGGGGCCGAATCGTGGTTTAGCCTCGGCGTACTCACTACCCAGGAAAACATTGCCGACGACTCTATGAACGTGGTCGATGCCAGCGGCAAAGTAACCGGCCGCGAGCCCAAGGGCTTTATCCGCCGTCCGCAAGACCAGCGGCTGAACGTGGGCGTGTTCTTTCAGGACCACCTGCCCAACAATCCTTCGGTGCGCGGCTACGTGAATCTGGTGTTTGGCACCGGCCTGCCGTTCAGCCCACCCAACGAACCCGATTTGCGCGGTACCGACGCCCTGACTGTCAGCTACAAGCGGGTTGATTTAGGCTTTTCCAAAGTCGTTGGCCTGAAAAACAATAACGCTCCCAAAGCTCATTTCTACAGCTTCGACAGCTTGTGGATTGGACTAGAAATCCTCAATGTATTGGCTGCCAACAATGTGGCTGGCTACAGCTACCTGCAGGATGTGAACGGTGTGACGTATTCTGTGCCCAGCTACCTCTCACAACGCATTGTCAACCTGCGCCTGATAGCCCGGTTTTAGCGGCGAGCAACATACCTTCTAATCTGTCTGAAAGCGGGCGGGTGGCAGTAGCCACTCGCCCGCTTTTTGTGCGTGTGAGTCATGGAAGGCGCTTTGCTTGTTGGTTCCAGGTATGGAATAACAAGCTGACTTTGTAAAATAGGGTATATGCTAATAAAATAAAGGTGATTATCGACAGATGACATTGCGATGAGAGGGGGTAGTGGCTATATTTGTTTGCATATGTTTAAAACACCCCATAGATTTATGGGGTATATTTTAAAATAGCCTTCTACGCCTTTGTCCCCAAAGGTCTTCCAAATCCCACCCATTCATCATAGTTCCTGCCTATTCAGTATTCCTAACTAATCCCGGTCAGTATGGTACCGCAGCACCTTCCCACCGTCGTTGTCATCGGCAATGGCATGGTTGGCTATAAGTTTTGCGAAAAGCTTCTTGCCAAATCCACGGCCTTTAATCTGATAGTCTTTGGAGAGGAGCCCCGCGTGGCCTACGACCGGGTGCATTTGAGCGAATACTTCGGCGGCAAAACGGCCGACGACCTGCTCATGGCCCCGCTGCAGTGGTACCACGACAACGGTATCACCTTGCACCTCGGCGATGCTGTGCAGGAAATAAACCGAGATGCCCGCACCGTACATGCCCACAGCGGCCTGGTACAGCCCTACGACTACTTGGTGCTCGCCACGGGCTCATCAGCCTTTGTACCAGATATTCCGGGTGTGGAGAAAGCGGGCGTGATGGTGTACCGCACCATTGAAGACCTGGAAAAAATAAAGGCTTATGCGGGTAGCGCCCACAGCGGAGCCGTTCTTGGTGGTGGCCTACTGGGCCTGGAGGCTGCCAAAGCGCTGCTCGATTTGGGTGTGGCCGAAACCCATGTGGTAGAGTTTGCCCCGCGGCTGATGCCCCGGCAGATTGACGATGCGGGCAGCCAGATGCTGCAAAGCAAGCTGAAAGCGCTGGGCCTGCAAATCCACTTAAACAAGGCCACCTCCAGTATCGGCGGCGAGGAAAAGATTGACGCGCTGCACTTCGGCAACGGCTCCATTCTGCCCGTCGACATGCTGGTGATTTCGGCCGGCATCCGGCCCCGCGACGAACTGGCCCGGTTGGCCGGCCTCGACGTGGGCCTGCGCGGCGGCATTGTGGTTAACGACGAGATGCGCACCAGCGACGCAAGCATCTTCGCTATTGGCGAGTGTGCCCTGCACGGCGGCATGATTTACGGCTTGGTAGCGCCGGGCTACGACATGGCCGAAGTAGTAGTGAGCCAGCTTACACAGGGCGCCCGCGCCTTTGGCGGCTACGACATGAGCAGCAAGCTCAAGCTGATTGGGGTGGACGTGGCCAGCTTCGGCGACCCCTTTATTGCTGTGCCGCACAGCCGCAGCATCGTGTTCGAAGATGCTCACAGCGGCGTGTACAAGCGCATTAACGTCAGCCCCGATGGCAAGTACCTGCTCGGTGGCGTGCTCATCGGCGACGCCGAAGCCTACAACATGCTGCTGCAAACCGTGAACAACAAGCTCGCCCTGCCACCGCACCCCGAGGACCTGATGCTGGGCGCCCGCGGCGGCGAGGCAGCCGAAGGCGCGGGCGTGATGAGCTTGCCCGACGAGGCCCTGGTGTGCTCCTGCGAAGCCGTGACCAAAGGTGCTATCTGCGCGGCCGTGACGGAGCAAAGCGTAACCACCGTAGACGCGATGAAGAAATGCAATAAGGCCGGCACCGGCTGCGGCGGTTGCGTCCCCCTGGTAAAGGACCTTATCAACGGCACGCTCACGGCCCAGGGCGCCTACATCAAAAACGTGCTGTGCGAGCATTTCGACTACTCGCGACAGGAGCTGTTCGACTTATTGAAAATCAACAACATTCGCACGTATGATGCGGCCCTCGACCACTTTGGCAAGGGTGACGGCTGCGAAACCTGCAAGCCGGCCCTGGGCAGCATTCTGGCGGGCCTCTGGAACGACCTGATTGTGAAGCAGCACACCATTCAGGACACCAACGACCGGTACCTGGCCAATATCCAGAAAGGCGGGAGCTACTCGGTGGTGCCGCGCATTGCGGGCGGCGAGGTGACGCCCGAGCAGCTGATGGTGATTGGGAGCGTGGCGAAGAAGTTCGGCCTCTACACCAAAATCACGGGTGGGCAGCGCATCGACATGTTTGGGGCCCACGTGGGCGACTTGCCCGATATCTGGGAGGAGCTGATTAACGCCGGGTTTGAGAGCGGGCATGCCTACGGCAAGTCGTTGCGCACCGTGAAAAGCTGCGTGGGCAGCACCTGGTGCCGGTTTGGCCTGCACGACAGTGTGTCGTTTGCCATCGAAATTGAAAACCGCTACAAGGGCATCCGCTCGCCCCACAAGCTGAAGGGCGGCGTGAGCGGCTGCGTGCGCGAGTGCGCCGAAGCGCAGGCCAAGGACTTCGGCATCATTGCCACCGAGAAAGGGTGGAACCTGTATGTGTGCGGCAACGGCGGCGCCAAACCCCAGCACGCCCAGCTGCTGGCCACCGACCTGGACAGCGCCACGCTGATTCAATACCTCGACCGGTTCCTGATGTTCTACATCAAAACCGCCGACCCCCTGGCCCGCACCGCCACCTGGCTCAACAAGATGGAGGGCGGCATGGCCTACCTCAAAAATGTCGTCGTCAACGACAGCCTCGGCATCGCGGCCGATTTAGAGGCCGAAATGGCGCTACTCATCAACACCTACCACTGCGAATGGCGCGAAGTGGTGGAGAATCCGGAGCTACGCAAGCAGTTCACCCACTTCGTGAACGTGCCCAGGGCGAAAGACCCGAACGTGGAGTTCGAGGAAATGCGCGGGCAGAAAAAGGTGAAAGCCTGGTAGGAAGCCGCGTGATGGTGCAGGGCTTCGCCCTGAGCCGACTATTCGAGGGCCTCTGGCCCGCATCGCCAGTACAATTCCAACGCACGTCGCTCGCACGTCGCAGGCCTGCCCATAACCGGCACGGGGCAGCACCCCGCGTCATCATTGCTACAACATGGAAACTACAACCGACATCACTTGGCTGCCCGTGTGCAAAACCACCGACATTCCCGCCGACGGCGGTGCCTGCGCCCTGGTAGAAGGCAAGCAGGTGGCCATTTTCAACTTCGCGCGGCGCGGCGAGTGGTACGCCACCCAGAACCTGTGCCCGCACAAGCAGCAAATGGCCCTGGCCCGCGGCATGATTGGCAGCACCGGTGAAGCCTGCGAGCCCAAAGTGGCCTGCCCGTTCCACAAGCGTACGTTTTCGCTGCTGACGGGCGAGTGCCTGAACGGTGATGAGTGCAGCATCCGAACCTACCCGGTGAAAGTGGAGGGCGACAACGTGTACATCGGCTGGGAAGCGGACTGAAACCGGATAATGCTCCTGCACTACGCACGCCAGACACCTTCTTATGCAAAAAACGTTTACGAAAAATTTGCTGAGAGCCTCCGGGTTCCTGGGCGCCCTTTTGTGGGCACCGGCTGCCTTTGGGCAGTTGGTATTATCGGCTGAAATTCGGCCGCGGGCAGAGCTGCGCGACGGTTTTCGGACGGTGAACACCCACGCAGAAAAGCCGGCGGCTTTTGTGGAGCAGCGCTCGCGCCTCAACGTGGGCTATGGCCACGAGAAGCTGCAAGTGCGACTTTCGGTGCAGGACGTGCGCATTTGGGGTAGTACCAATCAGGTATATAAAACCGACCCCAACCTGTTCAACGTGTTTGAGGCCTACGGCGAATACGCCCTCACGCCACACTTGGCAGTGCGGGCTGGCCGGCAAGTGCTCGACTACGACAACGCACGGTTTCTGGGCGGCCTCGACTGGGCGCAGCAGGGGCGGAGCCACGATGCGGTGAAGTTTATGTACGCCGACAGCAGCGGGTTTGCTGCCCACGCAGGGGCGGCCTTCAACCAGTCGTTTTCACTGGAGCCCAACAAGCTGGCCGATACATTTTACGGCGGCCTTGACAACTACAAGGCCATGCAATACCTGTGGCTGCACAAGGATTGGGCGCGTGGCAAGCTCTCGGTCCTGCTGTTTAATGACGTCCGGCAGCGGCCCGATTCCAGCATGTACGCGCGGCAGACCTACGGCGTAGTAGGCGAAAGACTACTGGGTAAGACCACGCTGGCCGGCGAGTTTTATTACCAGACCGGCGACGACGTGGCCCGCCGCCAGGTCCGCGCCTACCTGGCAGCCGTGAGCGCAACGGTGCCCACCAAGTTTACCCCGCTCACCTTCGGCGTCGATTTCCTGTCCGGTTCCGATGCTACCGATACCAAAAACCGCGCTTTTTTGCCCCTCTACGGCACCAACCATGCTTTTTACGGGCACATGGACTACTTCTACGTGGGCAACAACCACGGCCAGGGTGGTCGCACCGCCGGTCTGGCCGATTTCTACCTCAAAACCACCTTTAAGCTAGGTGCCAAAACCAGTCTGCTGGCCCACCTGCACCACTTTGAGTCGCCGGCCACGGTGTATGCGCCCGGCACCACCGACCAGCGGCTGGAATCCCGTCTCGGCGAAGAGCTGGACCTGGTACTGAACGCCAACGTGAGCCCGGAATTCAACTTCAAGCTGGGCTATTCGCATTTCCTGGCCACTTCTTCGCTCGATGCCCTGAAGGGGCGCGATGGCCAGCAGCATAACCAGTGGGCCTGGGCCATGCTCACCTTCAAGCCGGTGCTGTTCAAAAACTGACCCGGCTGGGTGGCCCAACTCATTCCACTGCTCACACCTGCTTAACCACTGACTGCAAATATGGAAGCTCCCCTAAGTGTCCAGCCGCTCAATAAGCTCAACATCTTCGCCACCAAGGGGGTGCAGATGCGCACATTTCACCTCACCTGGCTCACGTTTTTCTTCTGCTTTTTCGGCTGGTTTGGCATTGCGCCGCTCATGCCGCTGGTGCGCGAGCAGCTGCACCTGGATAAGAGCCAAGTGGGTAACATCGTTATCGCGTCGGTATCGGCTACTATTCTGGCCCGGCTGGTAATGGGCAAGCTTTGTGATACGCTGGGGCCACGCCTGGCCTATACCATTCTGCTGGTGGTGGGCGCTATTCCGGTGCTGCTCATTGGCACCAGCCATAGCTACGAAAGCTTTTTGCTGTTCCGGCTGGCCATTGGGGTCATTGGCGCTTCGTTCGTCATCACGCAGTTTCACACGTCCATGATGTTCGCGCCCAACGTGGTGGGCACGGCCAACGCCGTGGCCGGCGGCTGGGGCAACCTCGGCGGCGGCATCGCCAACATGCTGATGCCGCTGGTGGCCGCCACTTTCGTGGCCCTGGGCTACGTGGACAAGGCCAATTCCTGGCGCCCGGCCATGGTGGTGCCCGGCGTTATCCTGCTGATTATGGCCGTGCTATACTACCGCTACACCGTGGACACGCCGCGCGGCAACTACGCCGACATCGAGCGCAACGCAACGGCAAGCAAAGCCGGGACTTTCCTGCTGGCCCTGCGTGACTACCGCACCTGGCTGCTGGCGCTGGCTTACGGGGCCTGCTTCGGTATCGAAATTACCATTGACAACGTGGCCGCCGTGTACTTCGTCGACCATTTTGGGGCCTCGCTGGTAATGGCCGGGGTGCTGGCTGGCATTTTTGGCTTCATGAATATTTTCGCCCGCGGCCTGGGCGGTATCGTGAGCGACCGTGCCGGCCGCGCCTACGGCCTGAAAGGAAAATGGCTGCTGTTGAGCGGCCTCCTGGTGCTGGAAGGCATCGGCATTGCCATTTTTTCGCTGGCTCCTAGCCTCACACTGGCCATTGCGGCCATGCTGCTGTTTGCGTTGTTTCTGAAAATGGCCAACGGCTGCACCTACTCCATTGTGCCCTTTGTGAACAAGCGGGCCATTGGCAGCGTGAGCGGGGTGGTGGGCGCGGGCGGTAACCTGGGGGCCATGCTGGTGGGGTTCCTGTTCAAATCGGCTACCATCAGCTACAGCACGGCTTTCCTCTACATCGGCGTGGGGGTAGCGGCCGTGGGCGGCATGGTCTTGCTGGTGCGTTTGGTGGTGAGAGAAGCCGTTGCAGAGGCTCCCGAATCCCCACTCGCGCTGGCATAACCTCACTCGGCCCCCTGACGACTGCTTCGTTTTTTAACTTATAAGCCGCGCCGCTTGGCTCTCCTTTCCGCCTGGGGAGGGGCCGGGGCGAGGTTTCCGACCGAAAATTCAATGTCCACCCATTCCGCTCCACTTCCTTCCACCTGCTGTTATTGTGGGGTGGGCTGCGGGGTGCTGATAACGCCGGAAAAGAACGGCGATGTCACCGTAGCCGGTAACCCGGACTACCCCGTGAACCGGGGCGCGCTGTGCAGCAAAGGCCTCAACCTGCAATACACCGTGAACGACCGGAGCGACCGGCTGCTGTATCCGCAGATGCGCTACAGCAAAAGCCGTCCGCTCCAGCGCGTGAGCTGGGACGATGCCCTGGCCCGTACCGCCGCCGTATTCAAAACCTTCATCGAGCGCTACGGGCCCGATTCGGTGGCTTTCTACGCCTCGGGCCAGTGCCTGACCGAGGAATATTACGTGCTCAATAAGCTCATGAAGGGTTTTATTGGCAGCAACAACCTCGACACCAATTCCCGCCTGTGCATGAGCAGCGCGGTGGTGGGCTACAAAATGGCGTTGGGCGAAGACAGTGTGCCGGTGTGCTACGACGACATCGAACTGGCCGACTGTTTCCTCATCACGGGTGCGAACCCGGCCTGGTGCCACCCCATTTTGTGGCGGCGCGTGGAGGCCCACAAAGCCGCCAATCCCGCCACCAAAGTCATTGTGGTAGACCCGCGCGCCACCGATTCTACTGCCCTGGCCGACCTGCATTTGCAGCTCATCCCCGGCACCGATGTGGTGCTGCACCAAGCCCTGGCGCGAGCCCTGATTGAGGCTGGTGATATTGATTTGGCTTTCATCGAGCAGCATGCCGAAGGATTTGAGGCCTACCGTGCAATTGTTATGGCGCGGCCCCTGGCCGAGTCGGCTGCGCAGTGCGGCGTGCCGGAGGCTGATATTCGGCTGGCGGCAAGCTACCTCGGGTCGGCCCGGGCGTTTCTGTCGATGTGGACCATGGGCCTGAACCAGAGCGCTGTGGGCGTTGACAAAAACCTGAGTTTGCTGAACCTGCACCTGATAACCGGCCAGATTGGGCGGCCGGGCGCGGGGCCGCTCTCGCTCACGGGCCAGCCCAACGCCATGGGCGGGCGCGAAGTAGGCGGCCTGAGCAACCTGCTGCCCGCTCACCGCGACCTGGCCAATCCCGCGCACCGGGCCGAGGTGCAGCAGTTCTGGGGCAGCGGGCCGTTGGCGGCCACGCCGGGCTACACGGCCACCGAAATGTTTGAGGCCCTGGAAGACGGCCGCCTCAAAGCCATCTGGATACTCTGCACCAACCCGCTTACCAGCCTGCCCAACGTGCGCCAGGCCGAAGCCGCGCTGGCCAAAGCTAAATTCGTAGTGGTGCAGGAAATTAGCAACCAGCCCGAAACGCTGGCCTACGCCGACGTGATATTGCCCGCTGCCGCCTGGGCCGAAAAGGAAGGCACCATGACCAACTCGGAGCGTCGCATCAGCCACCTGGCTAAGGTAGTAGACGCGCCCGGCGAGGCCCTGCCCGATGCCGAAATCATCTGCCGCTTTGCGCGGGCCATGGGCTTTGCGGGCTTCGATTTCGCCAATACCGAGGCCATTTACCAGGAGCATACCCGCCTGACGGCCGGCACCCGACTCGACATTTCGGGTCTGAATTACGCGGTGCTGCGGGCGCGGTGCTCGGTGCAATGGCCCTACCGCGCCGGGCAGGCCGCACCCGAAACGGCCCGGTTGTTCACCGACCAGCAGTTTGCCACACCCAGCGGCCGGGCCCGGATTCAGCCGGTGGCAGTCGCTTTCCGCAGTGAAGCGCCCGATGCGGATTTCCCCTTCATCCTCACCACCGGCCGCATCCGCGACCAATGGCACACCATGTCCAAAACCGGCAAGGTGAGCAAGCTCAGGCAGCACATTCCGCGGGCGTTTCTCGAAATTCACCCCGATGACGCGGCGTCGCTGGGCGTGCGCGAGGACGACCTGGTGGTGGTAAGCTCGCGCCGGGGCGAGGTACGGGTAGCGGCGCGGCTCTCAGCCGCCATCCGGCCGGGCGTGGTGCTGCTGCCCATGCACTGGGGCCGCAGCCTGGGCTCCGACCTCAACCGGGCCAACAACGTAACATCCGGTACCATTGACCCCATTTCCAAGGAACCCGATTTCAAGTTCTGTGCGGTGCAGGTGCTGAAGTACCGCAAGCCCAGGCAGCGTATTGTGGTGGTGGGGGCGGGGGCCGGGGCGTTTGGCTTCGTGAAATCGTACCGCGAGCTGAACCAGGACGACGACATCACGATTTTTAGCAAGGAAGATTTCCCGTTCTACAACCGCGTGATGCTGCCCGACTACATCAGCGGGCACCAGAACTGGGCGCAGCTGGTGAAAATGCAGGACGCCGAGGAGCCCGCCTACAACATCCGGCTGCTGCGCGGCGTGAGCGTGGAAACCATCAATCGGGACGAGAAATTCGTGCTGGACTCACGCGGGCTGCGCACCGACTTCGACGTACTCATCCTGGCTACCGGCAGCCGGGCAGCGGTGCCGCGCAACGTGCCCAGGCTGCCCGGCATTTTCACGATGCGCAGCCGCACCGATGCCGACAGTTTCAAAAACCATCTGCCGTCCAACCCGCACGTCGTCATTGTGGGCGGCGGGCTGCTGGGACTGGAAATGGCGGCTTCGCTGCGTGAGGTGGGCACGAGAGTGAGCATCATCCAGCGCATTTCGCGGTTTCTGGACCGTCAGCTCGACCCGCTCGGCAGCCAGCTGCTGCAGGACGAAATGGTGGACCAGGGTTGTGACCTCTATTTCAACGACGAAGTGGAACTGTTCTACGGCCGCACCCGCCTCACGGGCGTGGGCCTGAAAAGTGGCCGGCGCATCAACTGCGACGCCCTGATAATGGCCATCGGCACGGCTCCCAACCTGGAGCTGGCCCGCGACAGTGGCCTGACCTGTCGCCGCGGCGTGGTGGTCGATGCTCACCTGCAAACCTCCGCCCCCAACGTATTTGCCCTGGGTGAAATCGCTGAGTTTGAAGGCACGCTCTACGGTATCACGGCCGCCGCCGAACAGCAGGCCGCGGTGCTGGCCCGCTACCTGAGCGGCGACGTGGGCAGCTGCTACCAAGGCAGCACCTTCATGAACATCATCAAAATTCACGGTTTCGACCTGTGCAGCATCGGCCTGCCCGAGTGCCCGAATCCGACGGATTACGAGGAAATTGTGTTTATCGACAAGGCCAAGCGCTACTACAAGAAGTGCATCATCCACCAGGACCGGCTGGTGGGCGCCATTCTCATCGGCGACAAAAGTGAGTTCCTGGAATTCCGCGACCTGATTGCCAACAAAACCGAGCTCAGCGACAAGCGCCTTCAGCTGCTGCGTAGCGGCACCAAAGCCGCGCCGGTGCTGGGCAAGCTGGTGTGCAGCTGCAACAACGTGGGTGCCGACAACCTGCGCCAAGCCATAGCTGCGGGCTGCGACAACCTCAAGCAGCTGTGCGCCACTACCGGCGCGAGTACCGGCTGCGGCTCCTGCCGCCCCGAGGTGCAGCAGATTTTGGCGGCGGAGCTAGTGGCGCTGGCCGGGGTGGTGCCCGCGCCAACTGCCCATGGAACAGTCCTGCTGCACGCAGCAGGACCTTCAGTCTCAGCTTAAGCTTATCATTTCGTTGAAAATGTCTTCTTCCGATTCCTCAACTTCCACCATTGCCGTAAACTTTGCCGGCGGCATCATCCCCGCCGGCGATTTGCTGGCCGTGTTGGCTGCTGCCGAGGAAGCCGGTGTTGAGCAGGTGCAGCTAGGGCACCGCCAGCAGTTGCTGCTGGCGGTGGTGCCGGCCCGCTGCAAAGCCTTGTTGCAGGCGCTGAATACGGCCGGCCTGCTGGGCGAAACCGACCCGGAGGCTTATCCCAACATCGTGAGCTCCTACGTGGGCGAAGACGTGTTTTATAATGCTGCCTGGCTGCGCGAAGGCGTTTACCGGGACATTCTGGACCTGTTTGACTACCGGCCACGCCTGAAAATCAACCTCGTCGACAGCCGTCAGAGCTTCGTGCCGTTCTTCACCGGTCACCTCAATTTTATTGCCTCCGATACCCCCAATTACTGGTATCTGTACGTGCGTTTTCCCCGCTCTGGTGGGCTCTATGCCTGGCCGCAGCTGGTATACTCCGAGGACTTAGCCGCGCTGAGCACTGCCATTGAGCGCTACGTGCTGGGTGGCATGGGGCCAGCAACTGCGTCGGAGCTGGCCGGGGCTTGGCTCTATGCACAAGTCAGCGCCGCCTTGCCGCTGGTGCAACAGCCCGTAACAACCCCGCTGGTGCTGCCCGCGTTCACGCTGCCCTATTACGAAGGCTTCAACCGGGCCGGGCAGCAGCTGTGGCTGGGCATTTACCGCCGCGACGAGCTGTTTGCGGTGGCTTTTCTGAAGGCGCTGGGTCAGGTCTGTCTGCACACGCGTGTGGGACAGGTGTGCACCACGCCGTGGAAGTCGTTGGTAATAAAGGGCATCGCACCTGCCGACCGGCCGCGTTGGGATGCCGTGCTTTGCGGCCATCGCATCAATGTGCGCCACGCCGCCAACGAGTTGAACTGGCAAGTGGAAGACCGTTGCCCCGAGGGCCTGGCCCTCAAGCACGAGCTGGTACGCCACCTCAACGAGGAAGACGTGCGTACCTACCAGCTCAGCTTCGCCATCAAAACCCGCCCCCAGACCGGCTTGTTCGGCTCCATTATCGTGCGGCGGCAGGCGACGCGGGCCAGCGAGCAGTATGAAATCCTGCACACCCGCGACTTCAACCCCAATTCCCGCGACTTTATCCTCTTCCGCCAGCTGGTGCAACGCGAAAGCCTGGGCTGGTACCTGGCCGAGCTTTGCCATCAGTTTTACGCCCAGCTCGGCACCGTCCCATCGGAAGAATTGCCGCCCATTGCCGCCGATGAAACGCTGACGGTGCCCCCCATCAACGCGGTGGTTTTGCCTCGCTGCCGCCACTGCCTCAGCGTGTATGATGCGGTCTACGGTGACCCCGCGCAGGGCATCATGCCGGGCACTGCCTGGCAGGTACTGGCCGCCTACGTCTGTCCCACCTGCGAGGCTCCCGCGGCCGATTTTGAATGGTGGCAGGAGCCGTTGGCGGCCGTTGGGACCGATGCGCGGGTGGCGTCGTGACTGGCATGCTGTTCAATTTAACACCCCCTAAAAGAATGTCCGTCGCCAATCCCTTATTTCCCGTTTTTCTAAAGCTGGAGCAGCTCCGGGTGCTGCTGGTGGGCGGCGGCAACGTGGGCCTTGAAAAACTGAGCGCCATTCTGCGCAACAGCCCCAAAACGGCCGTGACCGTGGTCAGCCTCACGTTTTTGCCCGCTCTGCGCGACTTGGCCGCCCGGCACCCCGCGGTGCGCCTGCATGTCGGGGCCTATTCCGATGCCTACCTGGACGAGGCCGACATCGTGTTTGCCGCCACCGACGACCCGGCCTTGCACCGCCGCATCAAAGCCGCCGCCCGTACCCGTCGCCTCCTCGTGAACGTGGCCGACACGCCCGCGCAGTGCGATTTTTACCTGTCTTCAGTCGTACAGAAAGGGGCATTGAAAGTAGCGGTGTCTACCAACGGGCAATCGCCTACGGTGGCCAAGCGCCTGCGCGCCGTGCTGGAAGCAGCCTTGCCCGACGAGCTGGATGCCGTGCTGCAAAAGATGCCTGCCATCCGCCAGCAGTTATCCGGCGATTTTGCCCAAAAAGTAAAAGCTCTCGATGCCGTAACGGCTGGCCTCGCGGGCGGCTCCGGCTACGTGGCCCCTGCCACCCGGCGCTGGCGGGCCGTGGCCATGGGGGCGCTGCTGGCCGCCGGAGCGCTGGCCGCTGCCCGGTGGGGAGCCTCATCCAGCCACCCAGCCGGGCAAAAAGACTAGCACGGGGCGTTACCTAACCAGATGCTTATGAGCGAAATCATTCCTGAGCTATTCGTCGTCGGGGCGGGCCCTGGCGACCCGGAGCTGCTGACAATTAAGGCGTACAAAGTGCTGCAAACCGCTGCCGTTATCCTTTACGACAACCTGGCCAACCAGGAGCTGCTGGCGCTGGCACCCGCCGCCTGCGAGTGCATTTACGTGGGTAAAAAGCCCTATGGCGAGTACACGCCGCAGGAAACCATCCACGGCCTGATTCTGGAAAAGGCCCGTAGCCATGGTCGGGTTGTGCGCCTGAAAGGGGGCGACCCCTTCATTTTCGGGCGCGGGTTTGAGGAGGTGTTGTTTGCCCGGGCGCACGGCATTGCTACGCACTACGTGCCGGGCATTTCAAGCATGCAGGCACTGGGCTTTGAAGACATTCCGCTTACCCACCGCCTGGTGAGCGAGGGGGTTTGGATGGTGACCGGCACCAAAAAGGACGGCGCGCTCTCCGCCGACCTGCGCCTGGCCATGCAGAGCAACGCCACGGTGGTTATTTACATGGGCCTGAAAAAAGCCGCCGAAATCGCCGCTACCTACCTCGAAATGGGGAAAGGTGATACCCCGGCCGCCGTGGTGCAGCACATCTCGCTGCCGCAGCAAAAAGTTGCCATTGGCCGGGTCGAGAACCTGCCCGCGCTGGTGGCGGCGCACGGCATCACCTATCCCGCGCTGATTGTAGTGGGCTGGGTGGTGGGCGTGGGGCGCGAGGATGCCGTGGTTTAAATCAGGTCAGGGCCTTCGCCACCAACGTCTGCGCTTCGGGCACCAAAGGAAGCTGTAAGGCCCATTCGTGGCCTTGCGGCGTCATTTTACGCCAGGTTTTCTGCACGATGTCAATCACTTTTTCTTCGGGGTGCTGCCGGGCAAAATCAAGGAAATAATACTCCAGGAAAACCAGGCAAATGACATCTTCGAGCAGCTGCACGTCGGCGTCCTGAGCTAGCTGCTGCTTTTGCACCAGGGCCTGTACGCGGGCAATAACTGCAGCATCGTAGCCCACTGCCGCCAGCACCTGGCCGGCCTGCTCGGCGTGGTATTGCTTGAGCGAGTTGCGCCACTGGTGGTAGCCGGGCCGCGTCATCGGAAAGCTCTGGCGCGGAATGGCCCAGCGTCGGATGTGCTGGCAGCGGGCGGCCAGTCGCAGCGCCTCCGGAGCGGCGGGGGCCACGCGGTCCAGGCAGGCACTCATGCGGTAGGCATACAACAGCTCTTTGGGCCAGTGGCGGCCGGCAGCGTCCGAATCCTGGTTGGGGTCTTCCGCATTAATGGCATCGAACTGCGCCAGGGCAGCCGTGAAGCGGGTAGAGTCGGGGAGGAGGCTCATGAAAACAAGGAGTATTGCGCGGCTGCAAAATAGCCTGTGCAGTTTGGAAGGCCGCATCAATTGGAGCACAAGAACGTCATCCGCATACAGGCACCAGTGATAACTTCTTACAAAACCTTTCGTTGGGGTTGCCCGTTTGCCATTCCGAATTACCTTTGCTGCCGAAATGAGTGCTCCTGCTTTCCCGTTTTGCTTTCTTATGCTAGCCGTTTCGGCTGCGAACGGGGCCGTTGTGGGCGTGCATCATCACCACCATCTGTGGGGGGCCGGGCTGCGCGCCGGGTGCTAAGCTAGCACCGGCCGCCCGCGCCTCCGCCGCCGCGTTCCGGAGTGCGTTTGCGCCGGACTCATCTTCTCAATTTTCGGGAAATTCCGCTGCCAGTCGTTGTGATGGCACCGAATGCACGCGTATCCTTCGCTGAGGTCCGGCCCGTTGTTACCCCATTCCATGCTCCGTTTAGCCATTCAAAAATCCGGTCGCCTGAGCGAGGATTCCCTTGCCCTCATTCGCGAATGCGGCATCAACTTCCTGAGTACTTCCTACAAGCTCAAAACGGAAGCCACCAATTTTCCGCTTGAAATCCTGTTTCTGCGCGACGATGACATCCCCGGTTATGTGAAAGACGGCGTGGCCGACCTCGGCATCGTGGGCCAGAACGTGCTCGTTGAAGCTGGCTACCCCAACCTTGAAGTCGAAGCCCTAGGCTTCAGCAAGTGCCGCCTGAGCCTGGCTGTGCCGCGTGCCGATGCTTATCCATCCATCGAGGCACTACAGGGCAAGAACATTGCCACGTCATACCCCAATATTCTGGGCCGCTACCTGGCCGGGCAAGGCGTGCAGGCTACCCTGCACACCATCAGCGGTTCGGTTGAAATTGCGCCGAGCATTGGGTTGGCCGAAGCCATCTGCGACATCGTGAGCAGTGGCTCGACGCTGCTGGGCAACGGCCTGCGCGAGGTCGAAACCGTGTTTCGCTCCGAAGCCGTGCTCATCGCCCAACCCAATCTCACGGCCGAGCAAACCGACCTGTTGGAGCAGCTTCGTTTCCGCATGCAGGCCGTGCGCCGGGCCAAGCGCAGCAAATACATCCTGCTGAATGCCCCCGTAACGGCCCTTGAGGAAGTGCGCCGCCTGTTGCCGGGCATCAAGTCGCCCACGGTCACGCCGCTGGCGGAAGCTGGTTGGGTATCGGTGCAGTCGGTGGTGCAGGAAGACGATTTCTGGCACATCACCAGCCAGTTGAAAGCTGTGGGTGCCGAAGGCATCCTGGTTCTGCCCATCGAAAAAATGATTTCCTAGTCATGCAGGTCTATTCCAATCCCGCCCCCAGCGCCTGGTCCGCACTGCTCCAGCGCCCGGCTGCGGCCGAAGCGCCTCAGGTTGCGGCCCGCGTCCGCGCTATTTTTGACCAAGTACGTGCCGGCGGCGATGCTGCCTTGTTGTCGCTGGCCAGTGAGCTGGATAAAGCCACGCTCACCAGGCTTTTGGTTTCCGAAGCCGAGTTTGCGGCCGCCGCCGCTCAGGTTCCGGCCGAGCTGCAAGCCGCAATTGGTCAGGCCAAAGCCAATATCGAAGCCTTTCATGCCGCCCAGCGCGAGCCGGAGCTACGCCTCGAAACCGCACCCGGCGTAGTCTGCTCGCGGCGGGCGGTACCGGTGCAGCGCGTGGGCTTGTACGTGCCGGGCGGCTCGGCGCCGCTGTTCAGCACCTTGCTGATGTTGGGTGTGCCGGCCCAACTGGCCGGCTGCCCGGAAGTAGTGGTCTGTACCCCGCCGCAACCCGATGGCTCGGTAAGCCCGGTTATCTTGTTTGTGGCGCAGCTGCTGGGAATCTCGAAAGTGGTAAAAGCCGGCGGCGCGCAGGCCATCGCCGCGCTGGCCATTGGTACCGAAACCGTAGCAGCGGTGGATAAAATCTTCGGTCCCGGCAACCGCTACGTAACGGCTGCCAAGCAATTGGCCGCTGCCGAATTTGGCGTCGGGATTGACATGCCCGCCGGTCCCTCAGAAGTTCTGGTAATTGCTGATTCCAGTGCCAACCCGGCCTTTGTAGCCGCCGATTTGCTCTCGCAAGCCGAGCACGGGCCCGATTCGCAAGTAATACTACTGAGTGACTCGAGCCTAGTATTAGAGCAGGTTCAGGTGGAAATCACGCGCCAGCTGGCCACGCTGCCCCGGCGCGATGTAGCCACTCAGGCTCTGGAGACCAGCCGCGCTATTCTACTGCCGGATGCTGCCGCTATGCTGGCCTTCTCTAACCAGTACGCCCCCGAACACCTCATCTTGGCGACCGATAACGCCGAGGCGCTGGCCGCCGGGGTAACCAATGCGGGCTCCGTATTCCTGGGGCACCTCACGCCCGAAGCCGTCGGCGATTATGCTTCAGGTACCAACCACACGCTGCCCACCAGTGGCTATGCCCGCCAATACAGCGGCGTTTCGCTCGATTCGTTTGTCAAAAAAATCACGTTCCAGCGCCTCACCGCCGTCGGGCTGCGGGGCATTGGCCCGGTGGTAGAAACCATGGCCGAAGCCGAAGGGCTGGCTGCACACGCCCGGGCCGTATCGGTCCGCTTGGCTGCCCTGAGCACGGAGGCTGAAGCAACGCCCGCCGCCACAGAAGCTACTGCAGCAAATCCTTACGCCGGCCTTATCCGTCCCAGCGTGGAGCGAATGCAGGCGTATTCTTCGGCGCGGGATGAGTTCGAAGGCATGGCTCCGGTGATGCTGGATGCGAACGAAAATAGCCTTGGTTCCGTCGGGCCCGACGATTTTAGCCGTTACCCCGACCCGCATCAGCGTGCCATCAAAACAGCCCTGGCAAAGTTAAAAGACGTTGCTCCGAACCAGATTTTTCTGGGCAACGGTTCTGATGAGGCCATTGATTTGTTAGTGCGCCTCACCTGCACGCCCGGTCAGGATAGCATCGTCATCTGCCCGCCCACCTACGGCATGTATGAGGTGGCAGCCAACCTTAATGATGTCCGCGTGGAGCGCCTGCCGCTCACTCCGGACTTTCAGCTTCCGGCCAATGCGGCCCAGACGCTGGCCGCGTCCACCGCAAAATTGGTTTTCCTGTGCTCGCCCAATAATCCCACCGGCAACCTGCTCGCACTCGAAGCCCTGGAGACCATTCTGCGCAGCTTCAAAGGCCTCGTAGTGGTCGATGAAGCCTACGCCGACTTCGCCGATACCCCCAGCTGGACCACCCGGTTGGCCGAGTTTCCGCGCCTGGTAGTACTCCAAACTTTCTCCAAAGCTTGGGGCCTGGCTGGCCTGCGGCTGGGCGTCGCCTATGCGGCGCCGGCGCTCATTGCCTACTTCGATAAAATC
Organism: Hymenobacter negativus; assembly: GCF_017571495.1. Classification (GTDB taxonomy): domain Bacteria; phylum Bacteroidota; class Bacteroidia; order Cytophagales; family Hymenobacteraceae; genus Hymenobacter; species Hymenobacter negativus. The sequence continues at coordinate 51,845 of NZ_JAGETZ010000018.1, forward strand.
AAGCCGCCCTATAACATCTCGGCCGCCACTCAGCAGCACGCGCATGCTGCCCTGGCTGCAGCACCCAGCCTGTCTGAAATGCGCGCCGAGCTGTTGGCCGGCCGGACTTGGCTGCTTGAGCACCTGCCGCAAGTTTCCATCGTTGAGCACATCTTTCCTTCGGATGCCAACTTTCTCCTCGTGCGCTTCACGATGGATGCAACGGTCGTCTACGACCAGCTACAGGCAAGGGGAATCGTGGTACGCAACCGGACTAGCCAGCCCGGCTGCGCCGGCTGCCTGCGTCTCACCGTCGGGACCCCCGACGAGAACACCCGGCTGGTAGCGGCCCTCCATGAAATCAGCCAGTTGGCAGGAGTGGGGCAGCCCCTTGTTGTTGCTGCTGAGTAAATCATCTGCGTTTTCGCTGCTTACCTATTAACCAATACTGATTTGAAAAAGGCGCTTTTCATCGACCGCGACGGGACCATCCTGATTGAGCCGCAACCCAGCCAGCAGATTGACGGCCTCACGCCCGATAAGTTTCAGTTCCTGCCGGGAGCTATCAGTGGCTTGGCGCGTATTGCCCGCGACCTGCCGGAGTACGAACTGGTGCTGGTGACCAATCAGGACGGCCTGGGCACGGCCAGCTTCCCCGAAGATACCTTCTGGCCCGCGCATCAGCTCATGCTCGATATTCTGGCGGGCGAAGGCGTGCATTTTGCTGCTGAGCTCATCGACCGCAGCTTCCCGCACGAAAACCTCCCCACTCGCAAACCAGGCATTGGACTCCTGGGCCGCTACCTCGACCCCGCCAATGACTATGACCTGGCTAATTCCTATGTCATCGGCGACCGGCTCACCGATGTGCAGCTTGCCGCGAATCTGGGAAGCCAGGCAATTTTGATAGGAGAGGAACCCAACCCCAGCGTTGCGCTGACCACCACCGATTGGAACGCTCTCTACCACTTTCTTCGGTATCCCGCCCGCATTGCCGTCATTGAGCGCAACACCAACGAAACTCAAATTGCTATTCGTCTAAACCTCGACGGTACTGGCCAAACGGACATACATACTGGCTTGGGATTTTTTGACCACATGCTTGAGCAGTTGGGCCGGCACAGCGGCATAGACTTACACATTAGTGTAAAAGGCGACTTGCATATTGACGAGCACCATACGGTAGAAGATACGGCACTGGCACTGGGCACTGCTTTTTCGCAGGCACTTGGTGACAAGCGTGGATTGGCTCGCTACGGCTTTCTATTGCCAATGGACGAGGCTCTGGCGCAAGCTGCTATTGACTTCTCGGGCCGGCCGTGGCTGGTTTGGGAGGCAGAATTCAAGCGCGAGCGGGTAGGGGATTTGCCTACCGAATTGTTTTTTCACTTCTTCAAGTCGTTCACCGACAATGCCCGCGCCACGCTGAATATCTCCTGCACCGGCGACAATGAGCATCACAAGATAGAGGCGATTTTCAAGGCCGTCGCCAAAGCCATCAAAATGGCTCTGCAGCGAGACGAGTCTACGGGTATTCCCAGCACAAAGGGCATTTTGTAATAATCAACACATTGTACAAATGAATAATATCGCTTGTTGTCCATTTGTGCAATAACTAAGTTTCGTGCAATGGAAATAGCAGTTGTGGATTATAAGGGTGGAAACGTTCAGTCCGTCCTATTTGCATTAGAACGATTGGGCGCTAGCCCTGTCCTGACGGCTGACCCGGAAGTTCTTCGTAAAGCCGATAAGGTCTTGTTTCCCGGTGAAGGGGAGGCGTCGTCAGCAATGGAAGCTTTGCGGGCCGCTGGACTGGACTTGGTGTTGCCCACCCTTACTCAGCCGTTTCTGGGCATTTGCCTGGGCATGCAGTTGCTCGGTGAGCACAGCGAAGAAAACAACACGTCCATGTTGGGACTGTTGCCCTTTAAAGTGCAGCGCTTTGTACCCGATACTCACCACAAAGTCCCGCACATGGGCTGGAACAATCTGCAAGCGCTGCAAGGGCCTTTGTTTACCGGTTTAACGGAGGCTGACCACGTTTACTTTGTCCACAGCTACTATGCACCCGTTGGGGCCTATACTACGGCCCAGGCTTCTCATCCTGCGCCTTTCAGCGCTGCCGTGCAATACCATAACTTTTACGGTGTGCAATTCCATACCGAGAAAAGTGGTGCAGTAGGCACACGCATCTTGTCCAACTTTCTGGCTCTATAATTCAGCTCGCTTTCCCGCTTCTTCCGTGGAGATTATTCCTGCTATCGACCTTATCAATGGCCAGTGTGTCCGCCTCAGCGCGGGCGACTTCAGCCGTCAGACAACCTACGACACCGACCCCGTGTCCGTAGCCCAACGCTTTGCCGATGCCGGGTTGCGCCGTCTGCACTTGGTGGACCTCGATGGTGCCCGCGCCGGCCATCCCATTAATCTGTCGGTACTGGAATCTATTGCAAGCAAAACTGCACTGGAGATTGATGCTGGCGGCGGGATTCAAACGGCGGAGGCTTTGGCTCAGGTCTTACAGGCTGGGGCGGCCCATGCTACAGCCGGGAGCCTAGCAGTGCGTGAGCCTGCAACGGTACAAGCCTGGCTTGCCCAACACGGTGCTGACACCATCTTTATTGGTGCTGACTTTCGCGGAGAGTACATCCTTGTTAATGCATGGGCTGACCAGAGTACCTTAACATTGTCAGGCTTTATTGCAAGCTACCTATCTGCCGGAGCCAGTACATTTATCTGCACCGACGTAAGCAAAGACGGGTTGTTGCAGGGGCCTTCGTTGGCTACTTACCGCCAATTGGTTGCTGAATTTCCTGCCGCCCGCTTTGTGGCCAGTGGTGGTGTAACGACCATTGCCGACCTTGAGGCCCTGGCTGAAGCAGGAATGTATGGTGCAATTATTGGGAAAGCTCTTTACGAAGGAACCATTGTTCTACCGGACTTACTCCCTTTTTTATAAGGTTATTCATTTGTGATAAACCAGCCATAAATACTGTAACGTGGTTAAGAAACGACTTATTCCCTGCCTGGATGTTCGGGATGGACGAACGGTGAAAGGCATCCAGTTTGAGGGCCTCCGCGATGCTGGTGACCCTGTGGCCTTGGCCGAACGTTACGCCCGTGAAGGTGCCGACGAATTGGTGTTTCTCGATATTACAGCGACTAATCAGCGCCGTCAGCCTCTTACCGAGCTGGTGCGCAACGTTGCGCGTGTCTTAGATATTCCTTTCACTGTGGGTGGCGGCATCAACACCGTGGCTGATGTGGAATCCCTGCTGTTGAGTGGAGCCGATAAGGTGTCCATCAATTCCGCGGCATTGGCCCGGCCGGCATTCATTGCTGAGTTGGCCCGGCGTTTCGGCTCTCAATGCGTTGTGGTAGCCGTCGATGCCCGGCTCGTTGCAAATGAATGGCAGGTAATGACTCGTGCAGGTACTGTGGCTACCGGTCGCGAAGCCGTAGCTTGGTGCCGTGAAGCTGCTGATTTGGGTGCTGGGGAGCTACTATTGACTTCGATGAGCCACGACGGTACGAAATCAGGCTTCGCCCTTGACCTGACGCGGGCCGTGAGTGATGCAGTCGCAATTCCGGTAATTGCTTCCGGTGGAGCTGGCCAGCCGGCTGATTTTACGGCAGTTTTTGAGCAGGGAGGGGCCGATGCTGCTTTAGCTGCCAGTATTTTTCACTTCAATGAAACTGCATTGCCAGCCCTTAAGTCATACCTACACGCAGCTGGTATCCCAATTCGGCAATAGTTCCTTGTTGCTTCTTACCGTTTTCCTCAACGTTTTGTGTTCATGAGCTCATTACCTCCTTCTCTAGCTACTTTGCGTTTCGACGCCCAAACCGGTCTGGCACCAGCCATTATTCAGGATGCTGCTACCGGGCAGGTGCTCATGTTGGGGTACTTAAATGCCGAGGCGTGGGCCCAAACGCAACGGGAAGGGCGAGTGACGTTCTTTTCACGCTCGAAAAACCGTCTGTGGACGAAGGGCGAGTCCAGCGGCAATTACTTGAGCGTCGTTAGTCTGCACATCGATTGTGACGCGGACACCGTCCTGATTCGGGCAATTCCTGCCGGGCCTACCTGTCACCGGGGTACGGTCAGTTGCTTTGAGCAGGCCGACCAGGTTGCGGTGCCGTCGGTGCCAGTTGGTTTCTTGGCTGAGTTAGAACGCCTGATACAAGAACGTAAGTCTTTTCCGGAGCGTAGTCCTTCGTCCTATACTGTTTCGCTTTTCAAGAAAGGGATGCCTAAAATCGCCCAGAAAGTAGGAGAGGAGGCAGTCGAAACAGTAATTGATGCCGTTGCAGGCCACCGTGAGAGTCTGCCTGGTGAAATTGCTGACCTTCTGTACCATCTATTGGTCTTAATGGCAGCCGCGAATTTGCCGATGCAGGAGGTTATCGAAGTCTTACGCGAAAGACACCGTTTGCCCAATACACGGCATCTTCTCGGGGCTTAAGAGTCTCTTCTTAAAGAAATAAGTATGGCTCCCAAATCTAGCACAATAGTTAGGTTTGGGAGCCATACTTATTTACATATTATTGTGTAGCGCGTATTTGCCGGCGGATTTTCTCCAGTAAGGCAATAGCAATAGCTATGTCGTCTTCGTGGGTTACATCCAATGATGTGCTGACTCCCGGACCAGTGATACTTAGGCGGTAACCCGTCAGGCCGGTATCTTGGGCAGGCGGTGTAGGAGCCTTCTTCATTGCGGTGACGATAGGCTCATCATGTTGTAAGTCGCCATTAGAGAAGGTCGCTGGCGTGGTGTGCGAACGTTCGGGCAATACCGTTGATTCATTTGTTTCGGTAGGTTCTTGGGTTTGAGCCCTCCCAAAGCCGAATAGATTCGCTATTGCATCATCCTCTGGGCGTTTGGAGTTGTAGTTCTCGGGCTGCTGGGTGTTTCCGGTAGAATTGCTTGGCTCATCAGTTTGCTTATTTGCGGGTGTTGGCGTTGCAAGGAGGTCGTAAAGGTTGTTCTGGCTTTGGTAGCCTGTTGGTATACTGGTTGCTGCCTGATTGAAGTTGTTTGCAGTTGGGATTGGGCTAGCTATTTCGCGGCGTGGTGGTCGTTGAGCATTCAGTGCATCTATATCCGCCATGATGTTGTGGTCGTCGAGCAGCAGACACATACGGCAGCCTTCTACAAAGGCTTTGGCCACGCCTTGTGCGTTAATTTCTTCTACTCCAAACTCTCTTATAAGCATCACGTCGAGCATTTGGATAGGCAGTTCCCGGCCCCGGAATTTTCTGCATATCTGCGTAAAGAGGGGTGGAGTTAAAAAGGCTTCTCTGTGAAACTGCAGTTCTTCCTGTTTATCATAGGCATGTTTAATGCGCTTAAATAGGGTAGTTGTGCTCAGCAGTTCTCTCTTACTGGTCATGAGTCCAAACTTCACTGCGGAGCCAATGATTGCCTTGAAGGACCCGCTCACCTTTCGGTTTAGTTTTCGGGCTGCTGTATCGATAGCACATTTGCCACCGGTGTCATCAACAACTTCGGCTAGTTCCCAAGCCCCAGTATAATTCGTCCTAGGGTAATCAATCAGTTTAGGCATTTTATTGGTAAAAAAAAGTTTATTTTTAAGAAACATTTTGTACTTTTAAGTACTTGCTAGTATTCTAAAGTACGTGCCGCAGTGCTAAATCGTCAGCAGGTGTATTTTTTACAACTTAATACTGACATGCATGTTGGAGTTTTCAGCAGCTTTAGTTTCTTACGCTACTTTTGTGCCGAAAGATACAGCATCTGCACTCAGTAGTAATATTGCTACTAATAAAATATGGACTCAGAGCAATAAATGTTATAAGCACATTAAAGCACAAAAATATTGTAAATTTTAACCTTTTTTATACCGATGAATTAGTTCCCAAAAGAGGAGCATGAAATACTAAACCTTAGAGCACATGTTAAACCTTAAGTCGTATTGACACTGAGAATCGTTATAAGCTATTAAGTAAGTAGGAGATAAATGAAGCAAAGGATTAACATAATCGTTGCTGTTTTACTCTCATAATCTTTCACCAACTGCCACCCACAAATTTACCCACCCATACAATACAGTCTGCCACGCAGGCACTAGCACCCGCCATACAGCATTTAACACGGATACGTAAATAAAAAAACAAACTTTCTGCGCCAGACACCACGGTGCTTGTGCTGGATTAACTCTTGACAAAAGCGACAGACGAAGACACCCTATACAAAATTGATTTAAGCAGTTCAGTAGAAGGCTTACCAATTCTCTTGAGCACGCGAAAAACAAATCGAGTTATGTCTTATAATTTATATTATGTTAAATTATAAACGCGAATGTCCCTTTAACAATAAAAAAAGCCCGCTCACCTAAGTGAACGGGCTTCCCCTACTAGCAGCAATCAGTCGACTACTTTTTATTGAGGGACTGAAGCTTTGCATTCAAACGCTCAGAGTCAGCAGTCCGACCTAAGCGGAAATATACTTTCTGCAGAGAAGTCAGCGTGTTCCGGTCATCGGGCTGAAGCTGGAGTGCCTTCTCAAAATATGGCACCGAAGCTTCAAAGTACTTCTTGCCGTCAGCTTCGAATTTCTTTCCCGATGTTTGATACGTTTTCAAGTCCATCTTACTGGCTTTAGTGTAAGCATCAGCAGCCTTGTTGTAGTTGTATACACCAAGGTTGAACTGCGCGTCGAAATTATTCGGGTCCAGTTCAACGGCCTTACGGTAATCAGCTAGTGCTAAGTCCGTTTTCTTTTGCTGGTCGTACATCGAACCGCGAACCGCATACAGGTTCGAGTTAGTGGGGTCAGCGGCGATTGTCTTCGAAATTTTGTTGAGCGCTTCTTCACCACGGCCCGAAGCCAGCGAAACGTTCAGATCCTCCAACATGAAGGTTTTGTTGTTTGGATACGCAACCAAGGCCTGTTGCAACACCTTAGCTGCTTCAGCATTATCGTTCTGCTGCTTAGCCATCTGAAACAGACGCGAGTACAAGGTAACCGACTTATAGTTCATGCCCAGCAGTTGATTGTAGCTAGCCTTCGCACCCGCATAATCCTGCTTGGCTTCTGAAGCATAAGCCGAGTAAAGCACTGCCGTCGTATCCTGGGGCTTAATTTTTGAAGCCAGCTTGTAATTCTCGATTGCCTTGTCGTACTCCTTGGCATTGTAGCTGTTCACGGCATCATTGAAAGCGTGACCATACAGATTATCCATCTTGGCTACTGCCTGCTTGCCAAACTCGCCGTCTTTCGTATCCAACTCAATGGTCTTAGCATACGACTCATAGGCCTTCTGCACACCCTCACCGGGTTGCAACTGCTTGGAATAAATGGGGCTATCCATCATACCCTGGTAGATTTCGCCCCGCGTATACCAAGTCTTGGCTTTGCCGATGGTCTTCTCGTTAACAATGGCTTTGTCGATGTCGACCCGCGCCTTGTCCAACAATCCGCTCCGCTGGTTCAGAATGGCATTGGTAACAGCCGAGGTTTGAGCGGAAACCAGTGAAGGCAAGCCAGCCGTGAGCATCAGCGCCGCAGCAATCGTCAGAAATGTCTTCTTCATGAGTTCGGGAATATGCCGGGTTGAGCTGGTAACGCTGCCAAGTCCCGGCGAAAAAGTGAAAAAAGTGAGTTAAAGAGTGAAATCGCTGAATGCTCCAAACGGAGCCTCCAGACAATGAGTTCGCCAAAAATAAACGGGGCGGCCCAAATGGACCGCCCCGCTCCTACTTCATCTATTATGCCAAGTCCGCTTCCTCGGCTTCATCCTCCTCTTCGTCCGCCTCATCAGCATCGTCTGCAAGGTCGTCCTCGTCATCCAGAAGGTCATCTTCGTCAAGGGGTTGCGGTTCAACTACCGTACCATCTTCAGTCCCTGTTACAGCAGCAGCCACCAACCCATTTTCAATTTCCTCTTCTTTCTCTTCAGCTTCGACCTTCGCAACCGAAGAAATTTCATCGTTGCCGCCGATTTTAATCAGCCTCACCCCTTGCGTGGCACGACCAATCGTGCGCAAGTCACTCATTCGCAAACGGATGGTAATGCCCGATTTGTTGATAATCATCAGGTCATCGCCATCATTTACGTCTTTAATGGCCACCAGCTTGCCGGTTTTATCGGTTAGCTTCATAGCCCGGACGCCTTTGCCACCGCGCTTGGTTACCCGGTATTCTTCGAGTTGGCTGCGCTTACCAAAGCCATTCTCGCTCACTACCAGCAATTCCTGCGTCGGGTCGGATACGCACACCATGCCCACCACGCGGTTGCCGGGTACTTCTTCCAAACGAATACCACGCACACCCGCCGCCGCCCGGCCCATGGAACGCGCTTCGCTCTCGTTGAAGCGAACAGCCCGGCCGGTGCGCGACGCCAGAATAACCTCCGAATTCGGCGCGAGCAACTGCACGTCCAGAATCCGGTCGCCTTCGTTGATGGTGATGGCGTTGATGCCCGCCGTGCGGGGGCGCGAATAGGCTTCCAGCGGAGTTTTCTTCACCGTGCCCTGCTCGGTGCAGAACATCAGGTAAGTATTTTCGAGGTAGTCCGGGTCTTTCAGGCCGCGCACGTTGAGCACAGAGCGAACCTTGTCTTCGCGGGGTATCTCGATGAGGTTCTGGATGGGCAAGCCTTTGGTGGCCTTCCCTCCTTCCGGCACTTCATACACTTTCAGCCAGAATACCCGCCCTAGTTCAGTGAAGAACAGGAGGTACTCGTGGGTAGTAGCTACGAACAGGTGCTCGGTAAAATCGTCCTTCTTGGAAATAGCCCCCCGCGAACCAGCTCCTCCACGTCCTTGGGCACGGTATTCATCCAAATTGGTACGCTTAATGTAGCCTTCACGCGAAATGGTGATGACCATCGACTCGTCGGCAATCATGTCTTCCGTCGAGAAGTCCCCACCCTGGTAGTTGATTTCCGTGCGTCGGGCATCGCCGTAACGCTCCCGAATATCCTCCAACTCGGTTTTAATGATGCCACGCTGCAACACTTCCGAAGCCAGTACCGAATTCAGGTAGTCAATAAGCTTCATGAGCTCGTTGTACTCGGCCACAATTTTATCGCGCTCCAAGCCGGTAAGGCGCTGCAGACGCATGTCAAGGATAGCACGGGCCTGGACTTCGCTCAGCGCGAAACGCTCGATGAGCTGGCCACGAGCTACCTCAGGGTCGCGCGAGCCGCGGATAAGGGCAATTACCTCGTCCAGATGGTCGAGGGCAATAAGCAAGCCTTCCAGGATGTGGGCACGCTTCTGGGCTTCGGCCAGCTCGTACTTGGTGCGGCGCACGATGACCTCGCCGCGGTGCTCCACAAAGTAGTGAATGAGCTGCTGCAGGTTCAGCGTCATGGGGCGGCCTTTTACCAGGCACACGTTGTTGACGCCAAAAGAGCTTTGCAGTTGGGTATATTTGAACAGGTTATTGAGCACTACGCTACCCATCGCGTCACGCTTCAGGTCGTACACGATGCGCATACCGTCGCGGTCCGACTCATCGCGCATGTCCGAAATGCCCTCAATCTTCTTATCGTTGATGAGTGCAGCCGTTTTTTCAATCATCGACGCCTTGTTCACCATGTAGGGAATCTCGGTGACGACAATTTGCTCCTTTCCTGTCTTCGTCGTTTCGAAAGTGGCTTTAGCGCGCATCACTACACGGCCGCGGCCGGTATGAAAGGCCTGCTTCACCCCCTCGTACCCGTAGATAATACCGCCCGTCGGGAAGTCTGGAGCCGTAACGTACTGCATCAGCTCATCCACCGTGATGTCGGGGTTGTCGAGATAGGCAATGATACCATTGACAACCTCCGTCATATTATGAGGAGCCATGTTAGTGGCCATGCCCACGGCAATACCCGACGTGCCGTTTACCAGCAGGTTGGGAAACTTGGCAGGTAATACGCTGGGCTCTTCGAGCGAGTCGTCGAAGTTAGGCTGAAAGTCAACAGTGTCCTTGTCAAGGTCGTTGAGCATTTCATCAGCGATGCGCTTGAGACGGGCCTCGGTATAGCGCATTGCAGCCGGTGAGTCGCCGTCAACAGAGCCGAAGTTACCCTGCCCATCCACGAGGGGATAGCGCAGGCTCCACTCCTGGGCCATGCGCACCATAGTGTCGTACACGGAGCTATCGCCGTGCGGGTGGTACTTACCCAACACCTCGCCCACGATACGGGCCGATTTTTTGTAGGATTTGTTGTAGCCCACGCCCAGCTCGCTCATGCCGTAGAGCACGCGGCGGTGCACGGGCTTCAGGCCGTCGCGCACATCGGGCAGGGCCCGGGAGATGATAACCGACATCGAGTAATCGATGTAGGCGCCCCGCATCTCGTCTTCGATATTAATCGGAATGATTTTTTCGCCTTCCGCCATTGAGGGGGTTGATAGGCAGCTTTAAAAAACCAAAAAAAAGGTGGTTTTCAGCCGCAGGGTGAATGGTTCTTTATATGCGTGCGAAGATACAACAAAAAGGCCGCAACGGCAAGCGCTGCGGCCTTTTTTACCCATATCCAGGCACCCACTTTACGGCGAATAACAGAGCGCTTTTACTGCCCTAAATTCAACAAGTTTGAGGCCGTAGCTGGCGGCGCAAAAACTATTTCAACGGCTTGCTTTTGTCGTTACCGCGACGACCCTGCTTTTCGCTGGTCAGTTTGATTTTCTCTCCAATGGCGGGATTCTGCTTCTTCCAAAGCGGCTGCCCCCGATACTTCACGCCGCTGTGCAGGTGCACCTTGCGCACATGGCAGCTCTCAATGGGACAGGTGCGGCAACCAACCACCAGCAGCACCGGCAGCATCATTAAAACCAAACGGCGGAACAGCTTCATTGGGCAAAGGTAGCGGCAAGGTATCCGGCAACACCAACACTGGGACAGCAGAAATTGCGGATGACTTACCCGTTTATCAATCGGCGCCGTCCCACTCGGCTAGGAACCGGGCCACGTAAGCTTCCATAAACGCGTGCCGCTCCTTGGCCACAGCTCGTCCGGCATCGGTGTTGAGCCGGTCTTTCAGGTGCAGCAGCTTTTCGTAGAAATGATTAAGTGTAGGCGCAGAGTTCTTCTGGTAGCTGGCGAAGCTGTCGTGCACCACCGGCACAATGGCGGGGTCGTGCAAGGGCCGACCGGTATGGCCGCCGTAAGCAAATGCCCGCGCAATCCCAATGGCCCCAATGGCATCAAGCCGGTCGGCGTCCTGTACCACAGCAGCTTCAATGGATGAAACAGGAGTGGCAACACCCAGGCCCTTAAAAGACACTTCCCGAATAATGGTCTCGACGCGGGCTATCAGCGGCTCGGGAAGACCTTGGCTTTGCAGCCAGGCGCGGGCGGCGCGGGGCCCGGCTTCGTAGTCACCCCCGTGGAATTTCCAGTCGGCAATATCGTGCAACAGGGCGGCCAGCTCCGTCACGAGCGGGTCGGCCTCAGGGTAAGCTTTTGTCAGCCGACGGGCCATCAGCCAAACCCGTCGAATATGCGCCCAATCGTGACCACTGCCCTCACCGGCGAATTTTTGCTCAATAAACTGAGCGGTGGCATCGATTACGTTTTCGTACATGCAGCAGAGATTAGAAATGGGAATTGCCAAAGCGCAAAGCTACAGTGGCCCACTCCAAGCTTTACCACCCAAAACGTCACTGCAAACTCAAGAAACCCAAAACTTCGCGCTGGCCAGTGTTTCTTCGCAGCTATATTATTTGCCTTCCCCATGATGCGTTCCCGTTATTTATCGAACACCGTACTGCTTGCACTACTCGCCGGAGCCCCACAGCTAGTACGGGCACAAACGCCCTCCACTCCTGCCGATACGACGCATAAATATGAGAACCCGGGCGGACAGCCGGCATTGGTCAAAAAGCCTTTTTTCAAGAGCAAGGGCTTCCGGGCCAGCATTGTGCCCGCCATTCTTATCGGCTATGGCGTCAGCACCATCAATGGAAACGGATTTTACAGCTCATACGATGCCAAACGAGACATCCGCAAGGCTTTTGGAGACTACCGCAACCACATCGATGATTTTCTGCAGTGGTCCCCCTATCTGGAAATTCCAGTGGTGCTCCTAGCCGGCGTAGAATCGCACGATGACCGACTGAACCTCGGGCTGGTGATTGTGAAAAGCGAGTTGATAATGCTGTCCTCTGTGTATGTAGTGAAAACCCTGGCCGACGTGGAACGACCTGATGGGTCAAACAACCTGTCGTTTCCGTCTGGGCATACGGCTCAGGCATTTCTGGCGGCCAGCATCGTACACACCGAGTTTCGCGATAAGAGCCAGTGGTATGGCATTGGGGCATACACGCTGGCCACCAGCGTAGCTGCTTTCCGGATGATAAACAACAAGCACTGGGAGTCTGATGTGGTAGCCGGCGCGGGCTTCGGCATCATGTCGGCCCACTTGGCCTACCTCACGCACCGCAACCGCTGGGGACGCAAGGCCACTGGCCGGGGCGTAGGCGACACCAGCTTTCTACCAATGTGGAGCCCGGCGGGGGGCGCCGGCCTATGCTTCACCTGGCGGCCAAAGTAACGGCTTCATCATTTGGTAATACCCGCCGGGTAACACCTGATGCCCCGTGCGCGTTGGCATTTGCTAAACAGCACCTATATGAAGCAGAACGAGATTCAACCCCGCCAAAACCGCGTAGTGTACGTGCTGATGACACTGATTGGCGCGTTGGGCCTTATCTGGGGGTTGTGGCGGCACATGCATAGCTAGCGCTAGTACCAGAAAAGGGCTCCCGACCAGTGTCAGGAGCCCTTTTCTGGCTCAGGAGAAGCCTGAGAATTCTACTCATGCCTCAGGCAGCCATCAGCTCGTCCTCTCGGTAACAATCCCAGAAACCATCATTCAGCCGATATACATTAACGCGGTGAACCAAGCCGGTATCGGGACGCCGCTCCCGGAGCTGGCCACGCCAGATAATCTGACGAGCGGGAGCATCAGGGGCTGGTTGCACGCGGTGGCCCAAGTCGTAGACAAAGGTGCTGGCCGGACGGCTCACCATCAGCACGGGCAAGGCCGATTGCTCGTCCTGATTAAAGACTTCATCGTATTCGGGGTGCTGGTCTTCTGCCTCAGGCAGGTCGTCAATCAGCGGGTAGTCGGCAGTCGGTTCGTCGGTCTCGTAGTAGACCTTTTTCGTAGTTGCCATAGCAGCATGCTGTTAATTTATTTAACTCCAGAGAAAAACTTGTTTCCTCTAGACAAGAAGCCTGTGGGTTATTTTAGGCAAGTTACGAAGAGGCAATACGTCCCGATACTTTTCTCCGCAATGGCAGCAGGGCTTATCTCTGACTAAAATGGGTCCAAGGTTGTCAAAAGCTTCCCCGGATTATCAGCCAACGCATTTCTTGGCCTAGTGGCTTGGTATCTTTGTGCCACTCACGTTTGGAATGTCCCCGGCCAACCGGCTCACTCTGTAAAAAGAGAAGCCCGACTGGTTGAGACAGACGGGCTTCGAGAAGTATAGGGGTTGGTATCACCCTTTTTACTTCTGGCAAGATGAAAAAGGACAGCGTGAAGAAACTACTGCAAACGGTCGGTAAGGCTGTGTTGCTGGGAGTTGCGAGCGGTGTAGGGAAGGGCATTGGCCTTTTCTTACTAACGCAACTACTGAGGTAGTTGGTAAGGCAGTTTGGCCGTGTGCCGGGCTGCCTTATTTTGCTTTAAATACCTTCTGAATACGATACAAAGATAAAGCTCGTTCAAATTTATTTCCTAGCAATATGTTTCGCCTGGAAATTCAACCTCATCATCAGACAATTTAGCCTTCTAGGCACACTGACCGGCACACCACAAAAAAAGCCCCACACAAAAGCAAGTTTTGCATGGGGCTTAAATGACCTGGAGCCGCCTGTCGGACTCGAACCAACGACCCTCTGATTACAAGTCAGAAGCTCTACCAACTGAGCTAAGGCGGCGGGTTGGTGATGCAAAAGTACGCAGGCAAGCCATAATTGCCAGCTTTTCGCTGTTTTTTTTATCAACAAAAAGGCCCGTCATCTATGATAACGGGCCTTTTCTGCGGATTATCAGCACTATGCGAGCTAGCTGCGGATGGTCTTGAGCTGTTTTTTCAACGCATCAATTCGCTTCTGCCCTTCGGCAATGCGGCCCTGGTACTCCTCACGTAGTTGCGAAGCATTCTTGGAACGGGCAAAGAAGTCGAGGTTGGTTTGCAACGTGGCAGCGTCGTTTTCCAGCTCATTGATTTCCTTGCGCAACGCCATTTCCTTGCGCGCTAGCTGCTGCTGAGCGTGCGGACGGGCCTTGAGGCGGACCACTTCGGTCTGGAACAGCAGCTCGGCACGGTCGGCGTAATGGAGGCCGGGGACGTGGTCGAGGTACTTGCCCAACAGCGCGAGCAATTGCTCTTCGCTACGGTCGGAAGTGCCACGGCTGGACTGGTCGTCGGTGGCGTCGAATTCGGTGGACCAATTGGCCAGGATTTCGCGGAAGCCTTCCAGCGAGCCGGGGGCATCAGCAGTCAGGGCGTTTACCTGCTCGGCAATTTTGTCTAGGTGAGCAGTTTGCTCTACCGATGCCTGCTGCACCTTTTCTTCCCGCTGACGGAATTCCTGCTTCGGACGCTCAAACACAGCATCGCAGGCGGCGCGAAAGCGGTGCCAAAGCTTATCGGCCAGCTTATCGGGCACACGGCCCACATCCTTCCACTCCTTCTGCACCCGAATGATGACCTGACGGGCCGCGTCGTGGTCGGGATTGTTCTGGGCTTCTTCGGCCTGGTCGATGAGGGCCTGCTTGGCTTTTACGTTAGCCGACTTCTCGTTGTCGAGTGACTTGAAGAAATCATTCTTACGGTTGAAGAAAGCTTTGTAAGCTGCCCAGTATTGCTTGTTCAGCGCATCGGCCTGGGCACGAGGCACAAGGCCGGCAGCTTCCCACTCGGCTTTGATTTCCTGGAGCTCGTCAGTTTTCGAGCGCCACAGATTCACGCGGTCCGTGTCGAAGGTGGCGAAGGGCAACACACGCTCCAAAAGCGCCTGCTTTACCACGAGGTTGCTTTTCTCCACCGTCGAGCGCTGGTCCACGAACTCCTTGCGGCGCTGGTGCAGCACATCGGAAGCCGCAATGAAACGCTGCCATAGCGGCTCGCGCTGGTCGTTGGGTACGGGGCCGATGTTTTTCCAGTCTTCGTGTAGCTTGGTCAGCTCGTCGAGGGCTTTGTTGATGCCGGGGGCATCGGCCAGCGCTTCGGCGCGCTTGATGAGGGCTTCTTTGGCCTCCAGGTTGCGGCGACGGTCGAGGTCCTTCATCTGCAGGAACTGGCCCTGCTTGCTGTAGTAGATATCGAGCAGGCCGTGATAGGTATCCCAAATGCTTTGGCTGTCGGTTTGCGGCACAGCACCAGTAGCTTTCCACTCGGCTTGCAGCGCCTTGAGCTTAGCCGAGCTGTCTTTCGTTTCGGCACCTTCTACCAAGCTGCGGAGCTGGTCGAGCAGGGCTTTTTTCTTCGTCAGGTTGTCGGCCCGGCTGGCGTCTTCGGCCTTGGCATCCTTCACGCGGTTTTCGCGGAACTCCTGCAAAGCCTTATTCAGCTCCTGCTGGCCCTCCGGCTGCTGGAACGCAAAAGCCTCCACCCCTTCGCCCCCAGCGGCGAATTTCTCGCGGGCCGCAGTGCGGGCCAGGCCCACGTTGGCTTCGTACTGGCGCGTAAGGTCCTGAATCTGCTTGCGGTTCTGACGAGCGTTGGGGCTGCGAAGCAGGCTCACCAGATAAGTAGCCTGGGCCGGTAGGTCGAGCCCGGTAAAATCGGGAGCTGGCGCTTCCGAAATATGTGCTACCCCCGTTTCCTCAATACCCGTAGGCTCCTGACCGGCCGCAATTGCGGCAACATCGGCGGGCGGTGCATTCAGAGGCGTGTCGGAAGAGGTAGGCAGCGAGGCAACGGGCTCCGTCGCAGTTTCCAGCTCGCTGGAGCTGTGCAGGGCTACTTCCGGCAACGCAACTTGGTCTTCTACCGTGGCCGCGCTATTGGCGTTGCTCAGGGTTTCGGGGTCCGCAAGCGGTGCAGGAATAGCGCTGTCGATGTGCTCAGCAGCGGGCAAGGCCTCGGGATTGGGCGACGAAACCGCATCGGAGCCATAATGGGCAATAGCGCGAGCGGCCGGGGCCGAGACGTCGCTACCGTCTACAGTTACGGCATCGGAAACGTGTTGAGCCGTTTCGGCAGCGGCCGTTGCTTCCGGCGTGCCCGCGTCGGGCGCGGTGCTGCCCAGGTCGGTGGCCACCACGGAATCGGCAGGTGCTTCGGCGGTGCCGGCACCTTCGGGCTGCGTGGCAGGCAGCGCAGGCGTGCCCTGTGCAGGCAGTTCTACCTGGCTTTCGCCGGCCGCATTAGGCTCGGGCGTGGTGGAGGGAGCCACCGGCGCGGATTGCCCCGACCGATTTTGAATCTCGGCGAGACGGCGTTGCAAAATGGTCATCCGGTCTTCAGCGGACGGGTCGGTGCCGCCGGCTAGCGGGGCAGTGGGGTTTTCTTCAGCAGCCATAAATCTTCGTAAAAGCCGGCCTATACCAGAGGCCAGAGGAGCGCGCAAAAAAGTTTGTAAAGGAACAAAATCCCAGCCCGAAGGCTGCATTAATTCAAACGAGGGTCTACCGGATAATTAGCCAGCACCTTGAAACGGCCGCCTTTTTCCCGGAGGATGTCCCGCCAGAAAGCATCAGATGCCAAAGTAAACACTTTCCCGGCGCTTGCAGGGTGTCGTATCCAACTCTCGCCCTGCATTTCGCCCGCCAGCTGGCCCTTCGACCAACCCGAATAGCCGGCAAACAGGCGTACTTCGTCGGGCTGCACGGCCCCGCTGCCAATAAGACCCAGCAGCAGCTCAAAGTCGCCGCCCCAGTATACATCCTGCCCCAAATCGTTGGCACCGGGCAGGTCAGGTCGGCGGTGCAGATAATGCAGGGTATTGGGCTCAACGGGCCCACCCACATAAATGGGCAGGCTGCCAGCCGAGCCAGCCTGCGGGGGCAGGTCAAGCACGTCGTCGAGCACAAGGTTAGTTAGGCGATTGAGCACGAGGCCGAAAGAGCCGTCTTCGGGCTCGTCGCGGCAAAGCAAGATGACACTACGCTCGAAATTGGGGTCGCCGAGGAAGGGCTTGGAAATAAGCAGGGTACCGGGCCGCATGGGATGGTCGAATGTTAAAGGTTGGGGGGCTGAATGAGGACTTTCGCAATGAACAGCCCGTGTGGGAGCTTAGCCGCCGTTTCAAGCTGTATTACCTTGCGGCGCGAATGAGGTCCTGACTTCAAAACAGAATAATAAAGACTCCTGTCTTTGCAAAAATGTTCCGGGTTCACCCCGGCAATAGCGTCCTCCCCTATTTGAACCCCCTCATTACGCAACTGCCAACCTATATTCCTGCCCATGACCGACCCGCACCTTGCCGACCTGCGTCAAACCTATGCCCAGCGCACACTATCCGAAACCGATGTGCTTCCGGAGGCGGTCGCGCAGTTTCGGGTGTGGCTGGATGAAGCCTTGGCCACCAAAGTAGACGAGCCCACGGCGCTCACGCTGAGCACAGTGGCCGCCAGTGGCCAGCCATCGTCACGCGTGGTGCTGCTGAAGGGGCTACCCGATGATGCGGGCTTCCTGTTCTACACCAACTACGACTCGCAGAAAGGCCAGGAGTTGGCCGGACAGCCATTGGCCGCCATGAACTTTTTCTGGCCCGCGCTGGAGCGTCAGGTACGCGTGGAAGGTCGGGTAGAAAAAGCCCCGTCGGCCCTATCGACCGAATATTTCCAGAGCCGGCCACGCGGCAGCCAGCTGGGTGCCTGGGCTTCGCCTCAGAGCCAGATTATTGAGAGTCGGGAAGAGTTGGAAACCCGCGAAAAGGAGCTGGAAGCGCACTTTGAAGGCCAAAATCCATTACCGCGCCCGGAGCATTGGGGCGGCTACATTCTGCGGCCCACGCGAGTAGAATTCTGGCAGGGCCGCCCCAGCCGCTTACACGACCGCATCGTTTACGAACTGGAAGGCAGCACTTGGAGGCGCAGCCGCCTGGCCCCATAATAAGGGCTGACTATTTTAGAAGGGTTGAATGTTAAGAGCTAAATTCTCAGAGCTTGGTCATTGGAGTCAAATAACACCCGCATTCAGCCCTCAACCCTCAACATTCAACCCTTCTCCTTTTGGCTGAAATTCAACCCGTGCGCGGCTGGCGCTATAACCCGGTCCTGAGTGCTGATATTGATGCGTATGTGTCCCCGCTGTTCGATGTAGTATCGGTTAAACAGCGGGAGGCACTCTACCGCAATCCACTTAATTCCATTCATCTGTCGGTACCTCGGGGCGACGACCCGGCGGCGGCGGCGCTGGAGCGCCTGCGGCAGTGGGAAGCCGATGGCGTGCTGCGCCAGGATGAGCTGCCAGGGATTTACGCGTATTATCAGTATTTCCGGCTACCGGGCAGCGCCCGCGAGTATTGCCGCAAGGGTTTCATGTGTCACATTCGGGCGTATGACTGGGACGAGGACGTGGTGCTGCGCCACGAAAACACGCTGCCCGCCTCGGTGAATGACCGGGCGGAGCTGCTCGCGCGCACCCAGTTCCAGACCAGCGCCACCCACGGCCTGTACCGCGACGAAGATTTCGAGCTGGAAACCTACCTGGACGAGGCTATACGCTCGCCGCTGGTGGAAACGGAAGAGGACTACCAGGGCGCGCGCGACGTGCTGGCCGTGATTCAGGATGCTGCCATCATCCGGCGGTTTCAGCAGGTGCTGGCGCGCCGGCAGGTGATTCTGGCCGATGGGCACCACCGCTACGAGGGCTCGCTGGCTTATCGGCAGGCCCGGGAAGTGGCTGCCGAAGGCCACGCCACCGGTCAGGAGCCCTGGAACTACCACCTCATGTACCTCACCAACTCGGCGGCCGACGACCTGCGCATTCTGCCCACCCACCGCCTGTTGCTGGAACTGCCTGCGCACCTCACTGAAACCGAGCTACTAGCCCGGCTCGCGCCCTACTTCACGGTATTGCCCGCCGATGATGCCAACGACTTGCCGGAAATCATTGCGGGCAAACGCTGGGCCTTTGGGCTGTATCTGGGCGGGCAGGCTTACAAAATCCGGCTGCGGCCCGAAGTGCATACACAGATGGACTGGACAACAACAGACGAGGTAAAGGCCTTGGATTTAACGGTGCTGCATTTTTTTGTTTTTGAAAAGGTGCTGGGTATTGTGGGGCCGGATGCGCAACGGACCTGGCCGGGCGTGGCCTACGTGCGCAACTTTACCGAGTGCCTGCAGCGCGTGGACCGCGGCGAGGCCCGGGCCGCCTTCATCGTAAATGAGGTAAGCATGGCCGAGGTGGAGGCCGTGTGCCATTCCGGGTCCGTGATGCCGCCCAAATCCACGTTCTTTTATCCCAAAACCATTGGCGGCTTTCTTTTCAGCAGCATTGCAGATGAGGAAGCCGGCAACACGTTTGCCGACTTTTTCCTGAATTCTCCCGCGTGAAACTGATTTTAGCTTCTAACTCGCCCCGTCGCCGCCAGCTGCTCACCGAGCTTGGCTTGCCTTATGAAATCCAGCTTTTGGAGGTCGAGGAGGACTTTCCGGCCCACCTGCGCCGCGCCGAAGTAGCCGAGTTTCTGGCCGCTCACAAAGCAGCGGCTTACGCCCCCGGTCTTGCAGCGGACGAGCTGGTAATAACGGCTGACACTATTGTGTGCCTTGACGATGACGTGCTGAATAAGCCCGCCGACGTAGCCGAAGCTACTGCCATGCTCACCCGCCTGCAGGGCCGAGCCCACGACGTATTCACGGCCGTGTGCCTGCGCTGTGGCGACGGCCGCGAAGTCGTGTTTTCGGACCAGACCACTGTGTATTTCCGCGCCCTCAGCCCGACTGAAATCAGTCATTACATCGCCACTGCCAAGCCCTTCGACAAAGCCGGCGCCTACGGGGCGCAGGACTGGCTGGGCATGGTCGGCATCGAGCGGCTTGAAGGCTCCTACTTCACGGTGATGGGGCTGCCCACGCACCGCGTGTGGGCGGAGCTGGAAAAGCTGGGGGCCCTCCCCGAACCCACCACCCGCTAATGCCCGCCGCGCCCCAGCCGGCCCGCATCATGCCCTGGCTGCTCTGGACCGGCGCCCTAGGCCTGCTCACGGCAGCCATTGCGCTGGGCCTGGTGGTGGGCACCGCCAGCTACGCCCAGCTCCAAGTCCTGGGGCAACTGCCTTACCACGAGTTCCAGTATAAAATTCTGAAACTGGCCCTTACCCCGGACCGGCTTGCTCTACTTAGGGCTTTGCTGGTCGGGGCAGGCGTGGCCGGGCTATTGGGCACGGTGGTGCTCCATCAGCAGTTTCAGCCGGCGCATGGGCTTTTCCAGGAAGCACGGCTGGCCCGCAGGCGCTTTGCCAGCTGGTTTCGGCGGCAGCCCAAGCCTGAAAAACATTGGGCCGCCGTCTTGCTTGGCCTTGTTCTGGCGGCCCGCCTGTGGTATTTGGTTAGCTACCCGCTCAGCACCGACGAAATGGCGTCACATGACTTTTTCGCCCAGCGCGGACCGCTCACCGTCACCACCTACTACCCCATTCCCAACAACCATATTTTTTACAACCTGCTAGCCTGGCCCCTGGCGGCTGCGGGCCTACCCGCGCTGCTGGCCATGCGGCTGCCGAGTCTGCTGCTCGGCTTTGTTGGGACGGCGCTGGGCTATGTGCTATTGGCCCGGATAGCAGGTGCCCGACTGGCGCTGGCCGTAACCGGACTGGTGAACCTGGCTTCGCTCTGGGTGTACTACGCCATGGCGGGACGCGGATACTTTCTGCAAATCGGACTGCTACAAGCCGGCTTTTTTGCAACGGTAGAGCTGTTGCAAACACCCGCCCGGTATACCCGGCTAGCCTGGCTGGCTTTTGGCATAAGCAGCGTGCTGGGGCTGTATTTGATACCAAGTTACGCCTATCCGCTGGTGTCGCTGGGTGCGGGACTTGGGCTGGGATTTGTCTGGCAGCGTCGATGGCAGGCGCTGGGGCAGCTGGTGGTGGTGGCTGTTTTTGTTGGACTAATAACCGTTCTGTTGTATGCACCAGTAGGCGCCGTTTCCGGCTGGGAACGGCTGCTCCACAACCCTTACGTAGCGGCCAAAACTCCGGCGCAATTCTGGCCTACCTACCGGGCCTTTCTCTACGAAACGGCCGCCACACTATTTGGGCCCAGCCTCCGCGTGAGTGGCCCGGTCTGGCTGGCGCTGGCGCTGGGGGGTGGAATGGTGAGTGCGTATTGGCTAAAAAAAGGCCACGCCTCACTGCGCATCGCTGCGCAACTGGCCTCACTCCTACTGCTCATGCCGCTGCTCCTGATGGTGCTGCAACGGGTGTATGCTCCCACCCGCGTGCTGCTGTATCTCACGTTTTTTGGCTACCTGCTGGGGATGCTGTGGCTGCAACGGCTACCTTGGGAGCGCTACATCCAGGCACGTTGGCAAAGCCCACTGCTCCTGCTCCTCGTTGTCAGCATTGGCAGCTACCGGCTGTACGAGAACCGCAGCCAAGTGCAGGCATTGCGCCACGAAACCCAGCAGGTTGAAGCCGCCTACCGCTGGTTACGGTCCCAACCGCAACCCGTCGGCCAGCCCGCCCGCATCTGGCTGCATGCCATTATTCACGAACTATTTTTTCTGCATTACGAGCAGCAGGAACCCGCCGGTCGCCGTGACCGGCTGGCGTCGCAACCGGCCACGATGGCAACGGGCGGCTACGACTACCTGGTGATTGGCCGGCGGCCCGAAGACCGGAAGCTACCGCCCCCACCTCCCCAATACCAAGCCCGCTACCACGACGATTTGGTGACGATTTATCAACTCACCGTGCAGCCCAACCAGCACGACAGATAGCTCATTTTGGGCAAGCCATGCCACTAACCATGACTTCTTCCGTTCCCAGACTGTCCTTCTTCGCCATGCTGGGCTGCGCGGTACTGGCCGTCAGTGCTGGTTATGCGGCAATAGTACTGCACAGCGCAACCTGGGCCGACACGCAGCAACTGAACAACGTTTTCCCTTTCTACCACTGGAAAATCCGGACTTTCACCCCAGTTGAATTACGGCAGGCTACCCAGTGGCTTGCCATCGCTGCCGGGGCTTTAGGAACCAGCTGGGCCGTGCTATTCAGGAGTCGGGCCAAGCGTACCGAACAGCCCAGTCAGCAAGACAAAATTGGTTTTTCAGGGACAATAACAATCTTGCTGAATGACCTAACGCAGGCGCAGCGGCGCGGCGCAACAGCAGCTTTTGCCGCCCTCACTGGCTTGCGCCTGGTGCTGAGTCTGCCAATGATTATTCCGGCTTACGATGATGCCGCTTCGTACACGCTATTTGTGAGCAAGGGGCTTCTGGCAGTCAGTTCCTACTATCCATTGCCCAACAACCATGTGCTGAGCAACACGCTCAGTTGGCTGTTTTTTCAGGTAAATCCCAGCTTTTGGTGGACCATGCGCCTGCCAGTAGTTCTCACGGCTACGGCGGCTACCGGGCTGCTGTTTGTGGGGCTGCTGCGCGAGAAAGTAGCATTTCGGCCGGCACTGCTGGCTACCGTGCTGTTTAGTCTGAGCCAGCTCAGCCTCTACCACGCCGTGGTAGGCCGGGGCTACTGGCTGCTGACCGGGCTCGCGGGCCTGGTCTTCTTCAGCACGATGGCGCTGAGCCGGCCGACAGCCCGAACACGGCGGGCCTGGTGGGGGCTGGTGGTGGGTGGCATGCTGGGCACTTACGCTGTGCCCACGTTTGCGCTGGTGCTGGGGTCGGCGTTTTCGTGGTTGGGATTGGAATGCCTGCGCCGCCGCGATGCCGCGGGCCTGCTTCGATTGGGGCTGGCAGGAGGCATTACGGCCGTGGGCTCACTGCTGCTGTATGCGCCGCTGCTTTTCATTTCGGGACCGGCCAAGCTGTTCAATAATGGTTTTGTGGCGTCCCTGCCGTTGCACGATTTCCTCGCGGGCCTTCCCCGCTTCGTGTGGCAAACGGAAGGTGCTATGGCCGGGCAAGTCGCGTATGGCGGGCTGCTGGTGTTCGCCGGATTTATTGCCGCTGCCGGACTGCTTTGGCGGGCCCGGCAGCAAGCGCTGCCCGCGCAGCTGGCAGTGCCCATCCGCCGGCTGGGGCTGCCCGCGCTGTGGTTCATAGCCCTGCCCTACGCGGTGCTGGCGGCCCAGCGCGTATTGCCCCCCGGTCGCACCATGTTCTACAAGGCGTTTTTCTTTTTCACCCTCCTGGCGCTGGTCCTCGAATGGCTGCTACAAACGCAACTGGCCAGCCGTCTCCGGCTGCTCCGGCCGTTGCTGGGGCTGCTGGCCCTGGGCTGGGCAGGCTACCAAGTGGTGAGCCTGCGGCGCGATGCCCGCATCCCACTCCAGCACAACGCAGCATACCACGAAGCCTTTGCCTGGCTGGCCCGCCAAACACCCGGTCCCGTGCTGGCTCCGGAGCCCACCCACGCTATTTTCCTGGGCCTGTATTTCCGCGCCGAGCAGCCCGCCTGGCCCTGGCACGCCGATGCTGCGCCACAGCCGGGCATTCCCTACGCCTACGCCGTAGCCTTCCCTAATCGACGCGGCTACTTCCAGCCGCGCTTTGCCTATCCACCCGCCTTCCACAACCAGGAAGTTGATATTTACCGCATCAGCACGCCAACCGACTCTACTGCTAGCCCCGCCTATTGGCACTTAGTAGAGTAGAATTTCATAAAAGGGTTACTCAGTGCCCCCGCGCCAGCAACGCAATTCCGGCCACAATCAGCACCAGCCCACCCACCTGCGGCAGGCTCAACGCCTCGCGCAGCACCACCAGCCCCAGCAGCGCGGTGAGCAGCACGGAGCCGCCCACAATCAAGGGCGTACCCACCGAGGAATTCACCCCGCGCTGGAACACCACAAATGTTAGGATTTCGGCCAGTCCCACGCCCAATCCGGCCAGTACCGCCAGCCCCACGCCTTTGCCCGATACGGCCAGGTGCTGCCCTTGCAGCTTCAGTTTCACGAGCCACGCGGCGCCCAGTGCGGCAGCTACCAGCTGCAGAATCACCGCGCCCACGGCGGGCGGCAGGTGGTTGGCGGCCAGCTTAATGAAGAAATTGTAGAGCGCGAGGCACAGGGCGGTGAGCAGGGCAAGCGGAAGCCAGTTCATATATCATTCAATATCATACAGAATTGCTAACGCTTTTACGGTCGCGTCTTCATCCAAACCAATCATAGGCATTGTCTGAACAAACCTGCTCTTTATCTCAGCAGGCAATTCATTAATGGATAGGTCATCGTCAATAATGACATAGTTTTTTTCATATCCACCTCGTGAAACCCAGTCCTCAATTTCGCGACCCCGGTCCTGATTATGATTCAAAACTGAGCTGTCGTTAACCTTCTCGATTGAAGATGGGATTATGCCCCTGGTGTTCAACAGCACTTTCCACTCTTCCAGCGAATAGTTGATTCGGTGGGATGTAGTCAGGACAATTGATGCATCTGTTTCGTCAATGATACGAGCCAGATTTTTCGCGGCTTTCTCATTGAACTTCATAAAGCCATCAGGCTCAAGTTCTACAACCCGCCAAACCGGAGTCGTAACCAAAACGCCATCGATGTCCAGAAGAATTACCACAATTACCGCAGCTTCTCCTTCAGCAGTTCCATTTCCGTGGTTGGCAGCACCTGCTCGTAAAGGATGTTATAGGTCGCCTCCGTAATCGGCATGTTCACTTTGAGCTTCTTGTTCAGCTCGTGAATGGACTTCACGGCGTAGTAGCCTTCGGCAATCATGTTCATTTCCAGCTGCGCTGACTTCACGGAGTAGCCCCGGCCCACCATACCGCCAAACGTGCGGTTGCGCGAGAACTGCGAGTAGGCCGTAACCAGCAAATCGCCGAGGTAGGCCGAAGCCGATAAATCGCGCGCCTGTGGATTGATGGCTTGCAGGAAGCGGCGGATTTCCTGCACCGCGTTGCTCACCAGCACGGCCAGGAAATTGTCGCCGTAGCCCACGCCATGCGCGATGCCGCCAGCCAAGGCAATGATGTTTTTCATCACCGCGCAATACTCAATGCCGTCGAGGTCCTGGGCCGGATGGGCGCGCACGTAGCGGTTGCGCAGCAGCTCGCAGAAATCCAGCGCCAGCCCCGCGTCGGGCGAGCCAATGGTGAGGTAGCTCTGCTTTTCCAGCGCCACTTCCTCGGCGTGGCAGGGGCCGGCGATGACGCCCAGCCGCGTGCGCGGCAGCCGAAACCGCTCGGCCACGTAGTCGGTCACGAGCTGGTTTTTGCTCGGAATCATGCCCTTAATGGCCGAAACCACCTTCTTGTGCTTGAGGGCATCGCGGCCCAGCTTATCAAGTACGGGCTGCACGAAGGCTGCCGGCACCGCCAGCACCAGCCAGTCGGCTTCCTCGATAGCGTCTTCCAAGTCGGTGGTCGGAAAAACCTGGTTCAAATCGAACTGCACGGCCGAGAGATAGCGCGGGTTGTGGCGGGTGCGCAGCAGGTGTTGCACGTCCTCTTTCGAGCGCTGCCACCAGTCGATACGGGCCCCGTTTTCGCTGAGAATTTTGGTGAGTGCGGTGGCCCAGGAGCCGCCGCCGAGCATGGCTATTTTTTCCAAGGAGTGGTGGGAATTGAGCGGGGAGGTTGAAATGGCGCCCTCAAAAAAGAACGTCACGCGGAGCTTGCCGAAGCATCTCTGGCGCAATACTAACCCCAATTAAGCGGATTACTGCGGCAACAGAGATGCTCCGGCAAGCTCCGCGTGACGTGCGATGGATACGTCAGAACGGAGCGGAACCGCTTATTTACCCGCTTCCGGGTCGTCTTTTAGAGCTTCCTTATTCAGAGATTTGGCATCCTTGATATCCACCAAGGCGCCATCTTTCAGGGTCTTGGCCACGGCGCGGAATGGGCCACTCACCACTTGCTGGCCCGCCTGCACCCCGCTCAGAATCTCAATATTCTGGAAGTCGCTGATACCAGTTTTTACCGGCGTCAGTACCGCCTTGCCGTCTTTAATCACGAACACCACTTCCTGAATTTCGGCCTTCGGCGCGGCGCCCGGCTGCACGGCCGTAGCCGTGCCATTGCCCCGGTTCGAGCGTACCTGCGGGCCATTTTTATCGTCACTGCTCGTGTTGGCTGAGTCCGAACGCGTGGTAACCGAAGCCAGCGGTACGCTCAGCACGCCCGATTTACGGTCGGTGATGATGTCTACCGAGGCTGTCATACCCGGGCGGAACGGCACAATAGTCTGGCCCCGTACGGTGCGCACCAGATGCTTGTAGCTCTCGGGTTGCAACCGGATGCGAACCTCAAACTCGGTCACGGCTTCGGCCGTGAGAGCGTCTTTGGCGGTATTGGCAATGTTGGTCACGATGCCCTTGAACTTCTCGTTGCGGGTGCTGTAAGCATCCACGTCCACGTCCACCGAGTCGCCGATGTTCACGTTGTTCACGTCATTCTCATTCACATTCACGCGCACCTCCATGTTGTTGAGGTTGGCAATGCGCATGATTTCAGTGCCAGCCATCTGGGTGGTGCCCACCACGCGCTCGCCCTTCTTCACGTTGAGCTTACTCACCGTGCCGCTCACCGGCGCGTAGATGGTGGTTTTGTTGAGGTTTTTGCGAGCTTCCTCCAGCGAGGCCGAAGCGGCGCTTACGGTGCTCTGCGAAGCCCGAATGGTTTGGCGGGCGCTGTTGATTTCTTCCTGGGAAGCATTGTAGGCCGCCTGGCTGGCTTCGTAGTCGGCCTGCGAAATCACCTTTTGCTTATAAAGCGAAGCGTTGCGGCGGTAAGTCAGCTCCGTTTGCTTAGCCGTGGCCAAGAGCTGTTGCAGGCGGGCCTGGGCCTGGCCCACATTGGCGCGCTGGGTGCCCACCTGGGCGCTTTGCATGGCCACCTGCGCTTGATAGTTGTCGGGCCGGATGCGGAGCAACAGCTGCCCTTTGCGCACCGAGTCCCCTTCCTGCACATAAAGCTCGATGATTTCGCCGGACACGTCGGGCGAAATTTTCACTTCGGTTTCGGGCTGCACCTTACCCGAGGCACTCACTTTTTCCACGATGTTGGCGGGGCCAGCCTTCGCGGCCAGCACTTCAACGCCGGTGGGCTTGCCAATCCAGCCCTTCTTCTTTGCCACGGTGTAGCCCACGATAAGCACCAGCACCACGGCAATCAGCGAATACAGTAAACGGTTGTTTTTCATTGGTTAGTTGTCAGTTTTCAGTTGTCGGTTGTTAGGTTGTTCCAATGCCTGTTATCAGCGGCGACTAGGCCTAACCACTGATAACAAGCAACTAACAACTGCCTAAAGTGTCAGCGGCTTGCCCTGGTAGAACTCCAGCACTTTGCGGCGGAAAATGAAGCTGTACTTGGCCTGAATGCGGTTCGACTCGGCGAAGGTGAGGTTGTTTTTGGTGATGTTGAATTCGGTGCCGTTTAGCAGGCCGTTGTTGAAGCGGATTTCCGCGTTGCGCTGCGTGAGCGTGAGGGCGGTTACCTGGCGCTTGTTGGCTGCGTACTGAAGCTGGGCGGCGCGGGCATCGGCGTAGGCCTGCTCGATGCTCTGGCGCAGCGTGAGGCGGGCCTGCTCGGCGCGCACGGAAGCTACCTGCTCGTTAATAATGGCCCGCTGCACACCCGTGCGGACCTGCAAGCCATTCAAAATCGGCACCGACAGGCTGAATTGAATGGATTTGCCCAGGTTGTTGTTGAGCTGGTCGAAGAAGCGCACCGGCAGCACGTCATAAGTCGGCTGGCCCGGCAATGAGAACGTGTAGCCATTGGTGAACGGGGCTGGATTGCCGGACGCGTCGCGGATTAGGGTAGACAGCGGAATCGGGGTGCCTTCCGAAGTACCGGTAATCACCCGCGATACCGACGACGAAGAGAAACCGGTAAAAATCTGCCCGTTCAAAAACAGGCGCGGGTAGTAAGCACCCCGCGTCAGGTCGATGCTGCGGCGGGCGCTCTGCACCCGTAGCTCGGCCGCTTTTATTTCAGGCAGTCGGCCCGTAGCGCCTTGGTAGGTTTCGTTCAGGTCAATGACGTAGGGGGCTTCCTCGTCGGGGTCGGGCAGCGACGGTACCTCAATCTCAAAGGTTTTGGCCGTGGCCGGGTCAATATTGAGCAGCTGCATGAGCGCCAGCCGGGCCAGGTCGACCTGGTTTTGGGCCGTGATGACGTTCAGCTCGTCGGTGGCCAGCTGCGACTGGCTATCGAGCAGCGTGCTTTCCGGGATGCTGCCGGCTTTGAGCAGGATTTTGGTGCGGGTAATCTGCTCCTGGTCGCTGGCCACGCGGGTCTGGTTAGCCCGTACCAGTTCCTGGGCCAGCATCAGCTGCAAAAACTGGGAGGCCACGTTCAAACTCAAATCGTTTTTAGCCTTTGCAATGTCCTGCACGCTGGCTTCCAAGTCCAGCGCGTTGCGCTTAATGGTATTGCGCAGCTGAAATCCCTGAAACAGCGCCAGCTGCGACACCGCCGAGAAGTTGTTGGCCCGCACCGTCTGGCTCTGGTACTCAAAGGTGAGCGGGTTCACGCTCGTACCAAATTGCCAGTTTTGGGTCCCGTTGAGGTTGACCGTGGGCAGCAACGCGGCGCGGCTTTGCTTCAGCACCTGTTGGTTGCTCTGGGCCGTCAGCTCGTTCTGGCGCACCCCGAGGTTGTGCTCCAACGCATAGTCTACGGCGCGTTGCAGCGTCCAGGGCCCGGTTGCTGGCTGGGCCGGGCTGCTCAGCGCGGCGGCCGGCGGCGAAGCCGGAATGGCCGGTGACTGCGCCCAGGCAGCCGGAGCCAGCAGCAGGTTCAGGCCCAGGCTGGCCAGCGCCAGGGCGCGGGGCGAATAGGCAGCAGTGGTAATCCTTGTTTTCATTTTGCAGAAAATTGGGTGCTTGGTAGTAGCATAATCGGTTTCGGGCCGCTTTTATTACATTGTTCGGCGCTAGTCCAACGTCGGAATGTAGGTGATGCGCTGCACCCAGTTTAGCTGACGCAAATAAGCCAGTGTTATTTCTTTGATGGGGCTGTCCATCTCGATAAACTGCCGGGCGGCGTCGTTGCGGCCCTTTCGGCTCACAAACATGGTGGCAATATTGCACTGGTCGTGGGCAATGACGGAGGCAATGAAAGCGATGGAGCCCGGCACATCGTCGGCATCAATCATCAGGGTGTGCAGTGCGCCCGAAAAATCGGCCGGGAAGCCGTCTACTTCCACAATGCGAATCACGCCGCCGCCCCGGCTCTGGCCCACCACCTCCACGCGGTGCCCGGTGGTGCCGTCCACCAAGTTCAGCTTAATGGTGTTCGGGTGCATGGTCGAGGCGTTGCCCACGCTTTGGAACGTGTAGCGCAGCCCGGCGGCCTCGGCGTGTTCAAAAGCGGTGCGAATGCGGGTATCGTCGGGTGCGTAGCCGAGCAAGCCGGCCACTATGGCGCGGTCAGAACCGTGGCCCTCGTAGGTGCGGGCAAAAGAGTTGTAGAAGGTCACCACGGCTTCGGTGGGCAGCGCACCCAGGATGCGAATGGCCGCACGGGCAATGCGCACCACCCCGGCCGTATGCGACGAGCTAGGCCCAATCATTACGGGCCCAATCATATCAAAAATACTGGATTTTTCGGCCATTTTATTGCACCACTCGCTTGGTTGAAGAGCTAAAAATAGTGGGCGCGACGTGCCGGCTCAATTCTTTTAACTCAGGATTTAGGGACAAAGATGCGGCGCAACCGCAATGGTTGCGAATTGTTCGGCAAGCCGCGTAAATAAGGGCCCTTGAAACCTCAGTATTTTGACGATATTTGCCCCGGCCCCACCCAGCCGTGTCTCCCTCCCACCTTACCGCTTTTTCCATGTCCGCCTCTCCCACCCAGGAGGAATTTTCTCCCGCCGTGCTGGCGCAGCTGCGCCGGCTTCAGGAAAAATACTCCCCCGACGGCCAGGACCTCGCCGCCTACCTCGAAGGTCTGTACCACGCCAAATACATCAACTACTGGGATTATATTGAGTTAGACACTTTACTCTCTCTCCAACGCCCGCTCACCAACATCCCCGATGAGCGGATTTTTATCATGTACCACCAGATTTCGGAGCTGTATTTTAAGCTCTGTCTCTGCGAGTACGAGCAGATTGGCAACCTCACCCAGCCCACCT
Source organism: Hymenobacter negativus (assembly GCF_017571495.1). GTDB lineage: Bacteria > Bacteroidota > Bacteroidia > Cytophagales > Hymenobacteraceae > Hymenobacter > Hymenobacter negativus. The sequence continues at coordinate 81,983 of NZ_JAGETZ010000018.1, forward strand.
TGGGCGAAGTCGTGCTGCGCATTGGCCGCATCAACCGCTACTTCGACAACCTCATCGACTCGTTCGATGTAATGGTCGATGGCATGGACAAGCAGCAGTTTCTCGACTTCCGCATGGCCCTAATGCCTGCTTCGGGCTTTCAGTCGGTGCAGTACCGCATGATTGAGATTGCCAGCACCGCGCTCGAAAACCTCACCGACCAGGTGAAGCGCCAGACCCTGGGCCAGGCCGATGCCCACGATTTCGACCAGCTCCTGGGCTGCATCTACTGGAAAGCCGGGGCTACCGTCGAAGCCAGCGGTGCCAAGGCACTTACCCTTATCGAGTTCGAGCGCAAGTACACCGCCGAGCTCGTGCGCCACGCCGAAGCTTACCACCAGCGCAACGTATGGGCCGTGGTGCAGCGCCTACCCGAGGCCGACCAACGCCATCCCCGCCTGGTGCGCGCCCTGCGCCAGCTCGACGTGAGCGTGAACGTGAACTGGCCCCTGATGCACTTCAAATCGGCCGTGCGCTACCTCCAGCGCAACCCCGTGGACGTGGCGGCCACCGGCGGCACCAATTGGCGCAGCTACCTGCCGCCCAAATTCCAGCGCCGTATTTTCTACCCCCAGCTCTGGAGTGCCCAAGAGCTTGAAGACTGGGGCAAAGGCTGGGTAGAAAGCGTGCTGGAAGAAGGCGTGGGCGTGTAATAAACGTCCAAAAAGCCACAAGGCTGCAAAGTAATCAGCACGGCCCTGCGTCTTGCTGGTTATGATGAAAGCACCCCTGCTAACTGGTCTGATTGACCGCCGGATTCTTCTAAATTTTCGGGCAGCCCCGGAAGTCGTGAACCAACTGCTACCTCACCCATTTCGGGCGCAACAGGTGCAGGGCATGGCCATTGTGGGCATTTGCCTGATACGTCTGCGCCATGAGCGCATCAAGGGCTTGCCGCCGGTTTTTGGGCTGGCCTCGGAAAATGGCGCGCACCGGATTGCGGTGGAATGGGAGGCGAATGGCCACCTGCACAGCGGAGTCTACATCCCCCGGCGCGATACTTCCTCGGCGGTAAATGCCTTGGTGGGCAACCAGCTGTTGGGCATTCATTACCACAGTACGTTTTTGGTAGCGGAAGCCGGTGGCCGGTACGCCATCTCATTTCAAAGCGCCGACGGCACGCAGCTGACCGTAAAAGCCCAGGAAACGGACGTGTGGCCCACAACCAGCCTATTCGCTGACCAGGACCAGGCCTCCGACTTCTTTCGTCGGGGGGCGGCCGGGTATTCGCCCCGCGCTTCCGGTGCGGGTTTCGATGGCGTCGAATTGCAAACCACCCAATGGAAAGTCTCACCGTTGGCCGTGCAGCACGTTTCGTCCAGCTTTTTCGCGGATAGCTCGCGCTTCCCGGTGGGCTCGGTGGTATTTGACAATGCGCTGCTGATGCGGGACGTATCGCACGACTGGAAGCGTCTGCCTGCCTTGTGAAAATCGGCGCAGGCTCCGGCCGGCTAGTCGGCGGCCATTGTGCCCTTTTCGGCGCGCGTCTCCCCCATTCGCCAGTATACGAGCAGCGACAGAAAGGCACAGCCCGTCACGTACCAATAAAACCATTCCTCTACGCCGCGCTCTTTGGCAAAGAGGGCTACGTATTCGGCGGTACCACCAAATATGGCTACGGTCAGGGCGTATGGCAAGCCTACACCCAGTGCCCGGATTTCGGTCGGAAACAATTCGGCCTTTACCACTGCGCTGATGGAGGTGTAAGCACTGACCACGAACAGCGCTGCAATGAGCAGGCCCGCTGCCATCCCGGCGTCGTGCGTGTGGGCCAGCAAGCGTAGCAGCGGCACCGTGCCCAACGTTGCCCCGACGCCAAACAACAAAAGCACCGGCCGGCGCCCAACCTTATCGGAAATGGCGCCCATCAACGGCTGAAAAAGTAGTGCAACCGCCATCACACCGAATGAAATCAGGGTAGCCTGCTCCTTGCTGAAACCAGCCGTATTGACCAAGAACTTCTGGGCGTAGGTGGTGAAGGTATAGAATGCCAGCGTACCGCCCAGCGTGAGCCCCACCACCGTGAGCACGGCCTTCGGATGCTGAAGTAGTACCTGTAGCTGGTCAGGTTTGGGCGTGTTTTCTAACGCTGGGCCGGTTGCGCCTTGCTGTTCGAAAGCGGCGGTTTCGGCCATGTGAGTACGCAGATAAAGCGCCCCAAGCGCGGCCGCCGCTCCAATCACGAAGGGGACTCGCCACCCCCACGCACTCATTTCATCAGCGGTCAGCACCTGCTGCAATCCCAACTGCACCGTCAGGGCCAGCAACTGCCCCCCCATGAGCGTGAGGTATTGGAAGCTGGACCAGAAGCCCCGGTGGCGCGCCCCCGCCATCTCGCTCAGGTAAGTGGCCGAAGTGCCGTATTCACCGCCCACGCTGATGCCCTGTACCAGCCGAGCCAGCAGCAACAGCATCGGAGCAGCCACCCCAATGCGGGCATAACTGGGGGTGGCTGCAATCAGCAATGAGCCGCCAGCCATGAGCTGCACCGATAGCAGCAGCGCCGCCCGGCGCCCGTGGCGGTCGGCGTATGCTCCCAACAACCAAGCGCCCAAAGGCCGCATCAGAAAGCCTACCGCAAAAATTGCTGCCGTATTAAGCAGCTGCGCAGTGGCACTGCCTTTCGGAAAAAACACCGGTGCGAAATAGAGGGCAAAGGCAGAGTAGGCATACCAATCATACCATTCCACTAGGTTGCCAATGGAGCCACTGATGATAGAGCGCAGCCGTGAAACGGTAGTGGAAGCATTAGGTGTTGTCATGAAGCAAATAAACAGCTTAGCGTGCAGCGCCGACGTCACGTTAGTCAAGTTAGCGGAACGAGTGCTCTATCAGCTTTGCTTCGGCTGAACCAAACTTGGAAAATCAGGCTAAGCAAACGGCCTGTGACGAGGCTTTATTAAGAGTGGAAGCTAAGCTCCAAGGTATTGGTGATGTTTGTCCAAATAGCTTCCAATCCTTTGGGAGGAGCCGTACTGTAGCTTTGTATAATAATTGTCAGAAAGCCAGAAAACCCTAAAGGATAGCCACCTTTCTTATTACACAAATGTTAAAACAAGAAATTGAATTATTGCTCACTCCCGAAATAGCTTTTGATGAGCTAGCTCGATATGATGCTATTCTTTCACAAGCGGGCGTCAAACCAGGGGAGGCTGATTTTGTGCATTTAAAGCGCCGTTCCATTGATGCGAGGGGCCGCCAGCCTCTCGTGCGCTTGCGAGCAGACATCTACAGCAGCAGGCCACCAGCCGAGTTGTTTGGGCCCTGGTTTTTTTATCCAAATGTTAAATCAAATTCACAAAAGACTATAGTCGTTGGTGCAGGGCCGGCAGGGCTTTTTGCTGCGTTGCGCTGCATCGAGTTGGGCATAAAACCAATCGTGCTGGAGCGCGGGCGCGACGTGCGCGCCCGTCGGCGCGACCTTGCGGCCATCAACAAAGAGCAGCAAGTCAATCCCGATTCTAACTACTGTTTTGGTGAAGGCGGCGCCGGCACTTATTCGGATGGCAAGCTTTATACCCGGGCTACCAAACGCGGCGACGTAGGCCGGGTGCTGCGCCGGCTGGTGCAACACGGCGCCACGCCCGACATTCTGGTGGATGCCCACCCCCATATCGGCACCAATAAACTGCCGGCCGTGGTGCAGGCCTTGCGCGAGGCCATCATTGAGGCCGGCGGTGAAGTCCGGTTCGATACCCGCGTGACCGACCTGCTCCTGGAAAACAACCAGCTGCGTGGCGTGGTGACGGCGGCGGGCGAAGCCATTGAAGCGGAAGCCACCATTCTAGCCACCGGTCATTCGGCCCGCGACATCTACGAGCTGCTGCATCGGCGCGGCGTACTTATCGAAGCCAAGCCCTTTGCGCTGGGCGTGCGCGTCGAACACCCGCAGGAACTCATCGACCAGGCCCAGTATCGGCGGGCCGAGCGCGGGCTGCTGCCGGCCGCTTCTTACTCGCTGGTACACCAAACCGAGGTGCGTGGGCAGCAGCGCGGCGTGTTTTCGTTTTGCATGTGCCCGGGTGGGTTCATTGTGCCAGCGGCCACTGCCCCGGGCGAAGTGGTGGTGAACGGCATGAGCCCAAGCCGGCGCGACTCGCGCTTTGCCAATTCCGGTATTGTGGCCGCCGTGGAGCTATCCGATATGGATGTGGCGCAGCATGGTCCTTTGGCGGGGCTGCACTTCCAGCAGCAAATTGAGCAGCTGGCTTGCCAGGCAGCCGGCGGCACCCAGCGCGCCCCCGCGCAGCTGCTGGGCGATTTCCTGAAAAACAAACCCTCGGCCCATCTGCTGGAAACATCTTACCAACCCGGGCTGGTGAGCGTGCGCATGGACGAGGTGCTGGGCCCCGTGCTGGCCGAGCGACTGCGCCAGGGCTTCCGCGACTTCGGCCGCAAGATTCCGGGCTACGCAACCAACGCGGCGCAGATTGTGGGCGTCGAAAGCCGCACCTCCGCTCCCATCCGCATTCCGCGTGATAAGGACACGCTACAGCACCCGGTGGTGGCGGGCCTGTTTCCGTGCGGCGAGGGGGCCGGCTACGCGGGCGGCATTGTATCGGCCGCTATGGACGGCGAGCGCTGCGCAGAAGCAGTGGCCGCGCTGGCGCGTCGCTGAGTTTCTGGCGGCAGTTTTTTTTCTGTCATCCGGAGCACAGCGAAGGACCTTGTCATGTTCGAACCTGTTCTACTCGTCACGCAGTATGGTGCGGGCCGTGGTTCCCCTGCTCGTCGTTTCACAAGTATCACCGGGCTTGAATAACGCAAGCGCGATACCCTCTTCGCTGCGCTCCGGACAGCCAGAATAGCAACCTATCCTTTCCAAATCTCGAACAACCAGTTTCCATCCTTTTCGAACCATCAAGTCTCGACTTATTATGAAAAAGACCATTGTGCTCGGTGCCTCCGACAATCCCTCCCGCTATTCCTTCCGGGCGGCCCACATGCTGAAAAAACACGGCCACGAGGTGGTGCCGGTGGGTATTCGCAAGGGTGAGGTAGCTGGCCTGCCCATTCATACCGACCGGCCGCAGGAGCAAGACGTGGATACCGTGACGCTCTACGTCGGCCCGCAAAACCAGCCCGGCTGGTATGACTACATTCTCGACCTCAAACCCAAGCGCATCCTGTTCAACCCCGGCACCGAAAACCCGGAACTGGAGCGCCTAGCCCACCAGCATGGCATCCGGACGGAAGAGGCCTGCACGCTGGTGCTGCTCTCGATTGGGCAGTACTAATTAACCCAAGTTGTGGAGCAGCCATAACGCGGCGACAAGTTTGCAGAGTATATATTAATTAAGAATAAAGCCGCGTAGCGGAGACAGAATTCCACCGGGCTCTGTCTCCGCTACGCGGCTTTATTGGCTTGTTGCATTTCCTACAAACCTGGCACCGCACGGCGGCCATTCGAATAAGTAATAGTTGCGTCAGCCTGGCTGCCCCATCTCAACCTTTATTTATTGGCCAATAAATGTGCCCGAAAACGCGGCTCAACGGTGTGCTTGATGTGGTCGGAAAGCAGGAAGCATCCCAGCACGAACCATCCAAACAGCAGCATGGTCACGAGTGCGCGACGGCCTTGAAATGCCCACGCTGGCCACTGGCCAAAAGCTACTAATGCCAGAAGCAGCAAGTGTAGCGGCAGCAAAAACCGCGCTTCCATGCTCATGGGAATAACGGCCAGACAGGGTAGCAGCAGTGCCGCTAGCACCAGCGTTTCGCGGAGCGTGGGCCGGCGGCGCAATGCCACCAGTACCGCCCAAAACCAAAGACTATAGTTAAGAAGTTGTCGCCAAACAGACGGCTCCCAGCGTTTCAGGTAGGGTGTGGGGTGGCTGATGTCGAGGCCAGCAAACAGGTGCCGGCCATACACGCCGGCCACAACCACGGGGTGCCGCAACACCAGCCGCAGGTACTGCGTCGGCGAATCAATCTCAGTGAGCTGCTCGGCCCGCAGCACGGCGGCGCCGGCAGCATCCAGAAACAATAGCTGCCCGGTGGGCAGCTCTCTTCCAACCGAAGACTCGTATTTTTCGTGCAGCAGGCCCCATTTCAGCTTTTGTAGGTAGAGGTTGTGAATGTTGAGCGCCTTGGACTGCGATAGCACTAGCGGCGTGTTGGCTTGAAAATGCCGTTGGTTTATCAACCATTGCGGGGCCAGCACTACCGCAACGCCAAGCACCAGCAGGCCAAATCGTGGCCCCCAGCTTGCCCGCGGCAACTGCCATAGCAGTAGCGCCAGCACCGGTACCACGGAGGCCAGATAAATTGGTCGGATGTTGACGGCCAGGGCGAGCAGCAGCCCAGTCGCCAGCGCTGCGCCGGTACTACGCCGCTGCGCCAGCCACAGGGCGGCCCCCAGCGCCAGCAACGCCGGGAAATCAGAAAGCGAAAAGTTGAAGTAGCCGCGCCAGAACACGAACCCCAGCGCCGCCCACGCCAGCCGCCGGGCCAGCGACGGCAGCACCGCCGCGCCCGTAGCAGCCCGCCACAGCCGGGGTCCCACCACGCCAAACAGCACCCCGGCTAGCCCGGCATTGAGCAGCTTCACCACCGTCACCGCCTCCCAGCTAAGGGCCTTGCGCACGGCCAGACACAAGAAATTTACCAGCGGATAGGTGTAGCCGCGCATGGCATCATCGTAGGCCAGGAACTGGAAACGGCCATTCTGGTAGAAGCGGTGGCTCAGCTGCCAATAATCCTCGGCGTCATAAAACAGGTTATGATATTCAGAGGTGAACAGGTAGAGGCTGTAGACAGCGGCAATGGCAGCAGCAAGTCCGGCTTCCTGTCGCCACGTCGAAATCGGCTGGGGCGAACGGGGCGGGAAGGAACTGGCCATTGGGAAGTGCTACGGAACAAAAACGCCGGAATGTGGGCGGGGTAAAGTTCGCATCAATACAGCTGTTCATGCTTTTGCAGTTGAAGCTATTTACGAGTTTAGACGCCCGTCATCCTGAGCATTCTGCTTTATGCGTAGAATGCTCAGGATGACGGGCCGCGCTCAAGCCAGCATGCAAATCCATTAGATGGGTCAAATCCTGCATGTTTTAAGCCTGATTTCGTACCACCACCGGGCTGGGCCAGCCGTTCCTTTGCATAGTGTTAACGCGCCATTGTAGCGCACCTCATTACGATGCTACCCACTCCCGAAACTACCACCCTCGACATTGAAGGCATGAGCTGCGCGGCTTGCGCGGCAGCCGTCGAAAAGTCACTGGCTCGCACGCCTGGCGTGCAAAGTGCGCTGGTCAACTACGCCACCGAGAAGGCCACCGTGCAGTATTCACCTACCGAAGCCTCCCCCGCCAGCCTAAAAGCGGCCGTGGAAAATGCCGGCTACGCCGTAGCCGAACGCGCCCCCGAAACCAGCGCGGCCGAACGGCAGGCTGAAATCGATACCCAGAAAGCTACCGCCTACCATCAGCTAAAGCGGCGTTTTGGCGTGGCTGCCGGGCTGGCCGCCGTCATCATGCCGCTGAGCATGCTCATGCTGTGGCCCGCCATGATGGCCCGCCTCAGCATGCCGCTGGTGAACTGGGGGCTGCTGCTGCTCACATTGCCCGTGCTGCTTTACAGCGGGCGAGAGTTTTACGTATCGGCCTGGAATGGCTTGCGGCACCGCACCGCAAATATGGATACGCTGATTGCCGTGGGAACGGGGGCGGCGTTTTTATATAGCCTGGCCGCCACCGTGGCCCCTGGCTTTTTCATCAGTCAGGGTCTCCGGCCGGAAGTGTACTACGACACCACGGCTACCATCATCGCCCTGATTTTGCTGGGCAAGGTGCTGGAGCTACGGGCCAAGACCCAAACCTCGGCCGCTATGCGCAGCCTGCTGGGTCTGCAAGCGAAAACCGCCCGTGTATTGCGCCCCAACGGCCAGGAACTAGATGTGCCCATTGCCCAGGTACAGCCCGGAGATGTAGTGCTGGTGCGCCCCGGCGAAAAAGTAGCCACCGACGGCGAAATCATCGAAGGCACATCGGCTATCGACGAAGCCATGCTGACCGGCGAGAGCCTGCCCGTAACTAAAAAAGCCGGCGACCCGGTCTTCGGTGCTACTCTAAACAAGACCGGGGCCTTCCGCTTCCGTGTCACCAAAATCGGGGCCGATACCATGCTTTCGCAGATTGTGAAGCTGGTAGAAGACGCGCAAGGCAGCCGTGCGCCCATCCAGCGGCTGGCCGATAAAGTCAGTGCGGTATTTGTGCCCACAGTAGTGGTCATCGCCGTTCTCACCTTCGTGCTGTGGCTCAATTTGGCCCCGGTGGGCACGCGGATGCCGCTGGCGTTGGTCAACTTTGTGTCTGTGCTCATCATTGCCTGTCCCTGCGCCTTGGGGCTGGCCACGCCCACGGCCATTATGGTAAGCACTGGCAAGGGCGCAGAAAACGGCGTCCTCATCCGCAACGCCGAAGCTCTCGAAAAAGCTTATCAGGTGAACACCGTGCTGCTCGACAAAACCGGTACCATCACCCGGGGCGAACCCGCCGTGATTGATTTCTGGGCTGTACCCGGCCAGGCAGCCGGCTCGGTGCTGGCGCTGGTAGCCGCCGTGGAGCGGCAGTCGGAGCACCCGCTGGCGGCGGCCGTGGTGCGCCATGCTGAAGCTGAAGCAGTCGAAACACTGTCGGCTACCGGTTTTCAGGCCATCGAAGGCAAGGGGGCCACAGCCAAAGTAGCGGGCCAGACGGTCCTCATTGGCAATGCCCGTCTGTTGGCAGATACGGGAATCGTGCTGCCGCAGGAGCTACATGCACAAGCCAGCCAACTGCTGGGCCAGGCCAAAACCGTGCTCTACGTGGCGGTAGCCGGTCAGGCGGCGGGCCTCATCGGCGTAGCCGACACGGTGCGCGACACCTCGGCCGCCGCCATCCGGCAGCTTCAGCAAATGGGGCTGGAAGTAGTAATGATGACCGGCGACAATGCCCAAACTGCCGCCCAGGTGGCTGCGCAGGTGGGCATCGGGCGCTACTTTGCTGAAGTGCTGCCCGCCGATAAATCAGCCAAAGTAAAAGAACTGCAAGCCGAAGGCCGCGTGGTGGCCATGGTGGGCGACGGCATCAACGACGCGCCAGCCCTGGCGCAGGCCGACATTGGCCTGGCCATGGGCGCCGGCACCGATGTGGCCCTGGAAGCCGCCGGCATCACCCTCATGCGCTCGGATTTGCAGGGTGTGGTTACGGCTATTGAGCTTTCGCGCCAAACCATGCGCACCATCAAGCAAAACCTGTTTTTCGCCTTCGTATATAATACGCTGGGTATTCCGATTGCGGCGGGGGTACTTTATCCGGCATTCGGCATCCTGCTTTCGCCCATGCTGGCGGCAGGCGCAATGGCGCTCAGCTCCGTTTCGGTCCTCACCAATTCGCTACGGTTGCGCGGGTTTGCGGTGAAAAGCTAGCGCCTGGGGCGGCGTTTCTACGGCGAGGCTTTAACGCAATAAAACCAAACCAGGGCCGCAGCACGCTGCATTCGCGCAAAGTGCCGCCGCTAATGGATGGCCCCTGTCGACGCATTACTTCCTTTATCATGAAAACTCGCACCCTTACTTCCATTGGCCTCTTCTTGAGCACGGCGGCTTTGGGCCAGCATACCATGCCTGGTATGGACATGTCGGCCCCCATGCCCAAGGCACCCGCAGCGAAACCAAAACCGGCTCCCCAAAAGACGCGCTCCGCTAAACCGGCCACCCTGCCCCGCGCCACGGCCCAGCCCACCGATACTGCGCGTCAGAAAACTGCTCCCGCGCCAACCATGCCGGGAATGGATATGCCTACGCCGGCTGTCGCGTCGCCATCGGGCCATGAAATGCATGGCGACATGAGTGCCGCCGATATGGCGGGCATGGCCCACGACAGCAGCGGCGGCATGATGATGCACCTGCGCAACTCATTTTCACGAAACCTGCCGATGACGCGGCAGGGCTCCGGCACGAGCTGGCACCCCGATTCGTCGCCGATGTACATGCAGATGTACCAGCCCAGCGGCTGGGATGTGATGCTGATGTACTCCGTTTTTCTGCGCTACACCCGTCAGAACTTCACCCACGACGACCAACGCGGCGACGCCAACCTGCGGGCTAACTCCTATATAATGGGCATGGCCAACCACCTGATGGGCCAGCGCGGGCTGTTCAGCATTCAGGCCATGGTATCGGCCGACCCGCTCACGGTGGGTGGCGCAGGCTACCCGCTGCTGTTCCAGACCGGCGAGTCGTGGAAGGGCGAAAAGCTGCACGACCACCAGCACCCACACGACCTGCTGAGTGCCCTGGCCGTAGGCTACACCTATGCCGCCAGCCCCAACGTGGACCTAACCGCTTACCTGGGCTACCCCGGCGAACCGGCCATTGGCCCACCCGTGTTCATGCACCGGCCCTCGGCGGCTAGTTTGCCGACCGCACCGCTGGGCCACCATTGGCAGGACGCGACGCACATTCAGTTTGGGGTGGCCACCTTGGGCGTGCGCTACCGCAATGCCAAGCTCGAAGGCTCCTTATTTACGGGCCGCGAGCCCAATGAAAACCGCTACAGCTTCGACCGGCCGCGCTTCGACTCCTACAGCGCCCGTCTTTCGGTAAACCCATCCGCCAATCTGGCGTTGCAAGTGTCGGCCGCGCACCTCAAGAGCCCCGAAGAGCTGGAGCCGGCTGACAACGTGGACCGGACCTCGGCCTCGGTGCTGCACAACGTGAACGTGGGCAAGGAAAGTATCCTGTCGTCCGCCTTCGTATGGGGCATGAACCGCCATAGCGGCACCGATGAGGCCACTTATTCGAATTCCTTCCTATTGGAAAGCAACCTACAGGCGAAGCAATTCAATCTCTTTACCCGTCTCGAAACCCTGCAGTTGAATTACGACGAGCTACTGCTGACTGCCCTCTCGGACCACGACGCCCACGCCAACCGCCAGGTGGCGGCCTTCACGCTGGGCGCCTCTAAATACGTCGCCAAAACCAAAGCAGGTTGGCTCGACCTCGGCCTCACGGGCACACTGAACACGTTCGACAGCAGCAACACGACGTTGGTGCAAGCCTACGGCAAAAACCCGCTTTCCTTTGAGGTGTATCTGCGCTTTATCGCGCCGCGCATGAGCATGCACATGGGTGGAGGGAAACACACCGGCCACATGATGTGAGCACCGGCTCAATTAGTTGGTTTCCCATTTTTAGTAGGATTGAGGAGGAAAAGCTCCCACTTATTAGGAGCGCCCTTGCAGTGGCGGCCCCGCTTCTGGCGCTTGCGACGTAGTCCTCCGGATGGCTACATCGTAAGCGCCGCTTCGCGTTATCTGGATTAGAGGGCGGCCGAGGCTACAGCTTTGTCGCCGGTCTGGTTGTTCTGCTCACGTACCGAAATGGTAGCGTTTTGGGCTTGCACCTGCACGGCGTAACGATACCGTTCGCGACCTACACGTACCAGTACGGCATATTCACCGGCGGGCAGGCTAGCGAAGTTCAGTTTGGTGCCGTACGAAGACTGGTGGTTGATTTCGTTGGAGAGGCAGGTCTGGCTGCTCATCTGCACCACTTGCACCTGCATGCGCTGCTGGGAGGGATTTTCAACGGTCATCATCAGGTTTGCGGAATCGGTTTTGGTGTGAACCGATTGGGCCTGCTGCGCTTGAGCGGGGCTGCTGGCGGCCAAGCCAAAACCAGCTACCAGGCCGAGTACAGCGCGGCGGATGGTACGTTGCGAGAAGGTGGCCGAAGTTTGGGCGGTGCGGAAGTTGATGAACGATTTCATGGCGGTTGTGAAGAAAAAGGTGTGAATTGAAAGTTGAGAACTGGTGGTTTGTAGTGGTTACCGGCTAAGGCATTCAATCATTACAGCCGGTTGTAACTTTTTTTTCTGGTTGCGCTAAAAGCCGGCTTCCGGTGGGCTGCGGCTGGCGTGGGCCGGGTGCTGGTGGCGGTAAGTTCTCATGGTGTTTAGAGAAATAGGCTGGCTTGGGGTGCCGCTCCTACCCTTCCGGGTCAGGTTCTGGCAGGGTAGCGGGTGGTCTTTGGTACAGGCTGTCATCAGCTACCTTGCTAAGAACAGAACAAATGTAAAGCAGGTACTTTGTAAAGCAAGGTACTGTTTCAAAAAACTTTTGCCAAGCGCTGCTTTGTTATGTATTAACCCTTGGATGTGAGTGAGTAGCCTGTTAAAAAAAATTTACAGCTTTTGCGGGCTTTGCTATTTCCGCTTCCGCTTTACGACCACAAAGATGCAGGGAGCCAGAGGCGGGTTGCCTAAGTGCCCAATTATTTCTCTGTTATTCCAATGTAAAATCCCAGATTGGTTTGTACAACCAGCCGTTCGGACGGCTCCGCCGTCCGAACGGGCCACCTATATATCATCCCCGCAGCTGCTCCAATGTGCTGAGCGCAATAAGGTCCTATGCGGTGCTTAGAATGCCAGGTGATGCACGCAAAACGCCTTATTGCGCTCAGCGCGACACCGGCAAAACCTTTTTCATCCCCTAAGGCAACCATTGCTCCTACTTTCGCATCTGACGCGCTAACTCACCAACCTTTCTGCTCCCGTGGCCACTCTTACCGTGATGACCGAAGCCGACCTCATCGCTGCTTGTGTGCGAGGCGAGCACCGGGCCCAGCGCCAGCTCTACGACCAATTGGCCGGACTGATGCTTACCGTGTGCCGTCGCTACCTCAAGCGCCGCGAAGACGCCGAAGAAGCCCTGATTCTGGGGTTCGCCAAGATGTTTCGGGCCCTGCCCAACTACCGGTTCGAAGGTAGTTTTGAGGGCTGGGTGCGCCGCATCATGGTAAATGAGGCCCTGATGCAGCTGCGCCAGCGCGAGATGATGACCGTCTCATTCGAGGATTTTGCCCAACCCGAAAACCTGGCTACTACCGCCGCGACCGCCGAAACCCAACTGCAGGCCGAAGACTTAATGAGTCTGCTGGCCACGCTGCCCGTTGGCTACCGCACGGTGTTCAACCTTTATGCCTTGGAAGGCTACGGCCACCAGGAAATTGCCGAGCTGCTGGGCATCAGCGAAGGCACCAGCAAATCGCAGCTGAGCAAGGCCCGCGCCATGCTTCAGCGCCGCGTGCAATTCTCGACGCTTAATCCGAACTAATTATATGCATCCTGATAACCTTGATGATTTATTCCGCGGCAAGCTCGACGGCCACGAAACGCCGCCCGGCGACGACCTGTGGGCGCGCCTGCAGGCCCAGCCGGCGGCCGAGCCGGCACCCAGCGTGCCCCAGCCGAACGCAGCCGATGCCAAACGCCTCGACCAGCTTTTCCAGACGCGGCTGAATACCCACATCAGCCCGCCCGCCCGCGAATTGTGGGAGCGGTTGGAAGATGAGCACCTGCGCCCCCGCAAGCGCCGCGCTGCCGCCTGGTGGCCCATGGCCATTGCCGCGGCCATTGCGCTGCTGATTACGGCCGGCGGGGCCGGCTTGTGGCTGGGCTTCCCGGCTGGCAAAACGGGTAGAGGCAACGTAGCCGTGCAAAGTGGTAAGGGTTCCTCAACGACGGCAGTTACTTCTACCCCAAATGCCACGTTGCATGCTTCCATTAAGGATGCTTCCATTAATAAGGTAGCCATCGAGGCTGCTCAAGCTGCTACCGATGCCCGCGATACTCAGGAAGCTATAGCCGCAACAACCGCAACCAATACCCCTGAAAACACGGTTTCAGCGCCTATTCAAAAAAATGCAGCGGGCCGGGCAACTTCCGCTTTGGCCTCCGCATCTACCGCATCAAAGGCCAGGAAGTTTGCCGAACGGCAGTCGCCTCGCCACCCGCTGGGAAGCACCCGGCAGCCAGACGTGGCTGCCCCTTCGCCCTCACTCGTGGCCCACACGACGCCCGCCGTTGCTCCCGCCCCGGACCGGAACACCGCCGCTGACGAGCCGCGCCTGAACCCCGCCCCGGCCCCGGTAATAGCCCAAACCAACCCAAACCCGGCCCCGGAAATCGTCCCCGCCGGCACCGTCATCACGGTGGATGTGCGCAACGGGGCTACACCCGCCGCCCGCAACATCCGCACGACCCTCTCGGAAGTAGCTTCGGCCGAAGAAACTACCGAACGGCGCGGCCTGGGTGGGCGCCTGCTTCAGCAGGCTGGCCACCTGGTGCGGGGCGAGCGCCTCAGCCTAGCTGAGGCCACCGGCCTGCCCGAAAACATGACGCTCAAGGCCAACATTGCCGGCCGTCGCGTCAGCAAGTCCATTCAACTCTAACCTCTCTTCTTTAGAAATCATGCAACGCGCTTTTCTCTCCTTCTTTCTGCTGCTCCTGGTGCTGTTGGGCGGGCCCACGGTGGCCCGCGCCACGGCCCTTGCTGCCTCCACGGCTTCCTACAAGGACACCATTGTGGTGCGCCTGCCCAACCAAGCCACCCTCACGCTGGTGGTGCGCGACGCGGCTCAGCTGCGCCAAATGAAAAACTACCAGCTCGACTCGCTCACGTCGCGCCTGGCCAGCTACATCACGCAGGCTGAAAAAGCGGCTCAGGGCTCCAGCACCAACCAGGTAACCCTGCAATTTTACCCTGACAAGGACCAGCCCGGCAAAAACCTGCCCGAGCAAATCCGCATCACCACCCGCAAAAAGGAGGTGAATACCAACCGTGTGGACGTGGTACTGAACAAGGCCTTCGGCGTAACCGTGACGACCGATGAAAAAGGCAACAAGTCCTACAACACCGTGGACGTGAAAACCAAGGAGCAGCGCCAAGCCCACCGCGACTCAGTTCGCATGAAAGATTTGGAGAATCGCAGCACAAAATCGCATCTTATTTTTGACCTGGGCCTGAATACGCTGGTAAACCAGAAAACCGCCGCCGGCCAGTCTGATGTGGACCTGCGCACCGAAGGTTCGCGCTACGTCAACATCGGCCTGGACTGGGACATCCGCCTCGGCGGCAAGCATAGCCCCATGAGCCTGACCGTGGGCCCCGAGTTTGCCTTCAACAACTACATGCTCAACGGCAACCAGCAATGGGTGAACGAGAACGGCCGCACCAGCATCATCCTGAACCGCGAAGGCCGGCAGTACCAGAAAACCAAGTTGGCCACATCGAGCATCAACCTGCCCCTGATGCTGCGCCTGCAGCTGCACGACTCCCACTACAAGCCCACGTTCACCATCGGGGCGGGCGGTTTTGTGGGCTACCGCCTCAAGTCCTGGACCAAGGTGAAATACACCAGCGAGGGCACCACCTACAAGGACCACGAAGAAGGCAGCTACAACATGGAAAACTTCCAGTATGGCCTGCAAGCCACCATCGGCTACCGCGACCTGGAGTTCTTCGGCAAATACAACATGAATCCCCTCTTCAAAACCAACGCTGGCCCCGATACCCAAGTACTGAGCTTCGGCCTGCGGCTGGTCGGGATTAACTAAGCGGTTGTCATTTCGAGTGCAGCAATCCATCTTTTCCGCACCCAGCGCCCTGAAATGTAAAAAGCCCCGACTCTGATTTGAGTTGGGGCTTTTTACGTTATAGCATGCCTTCGTCCCTTCACCAGGGCAATGCAATGAACTGGATAGATTGCTGCGCCAGGCTCGCAGTAACAAAAAGCAACTACTGATTTCGAAAAAAATTGTCCAGTAAAATCGCGGCTGAAATGGCCACGTTCAGGCTTTCGGCCTGGCCACCCGCGCCGTGCGGGATGTGCAACTTGCGCGTGAGGGCCGCCGCCACGCCCGACGTGAGGCCATGCGACTCGGAGCCCATCACCAACACGCCGCTCGGGTGCAGGGTGAGGCGGTGCACATTGTCGCCTTCCAAATCGGCGCCGAAGATGCCGGTGGCGGGCGGCAGCGTGGGCAGCCACTCGGTGAGGTCGCGTTCCCAAACGCACACGCGGGCAAAGGCACCCATGCTGGCAGCTACGGTTTTGGGGGCATAGGCATCAGCGCAGCCGGGGCTGAGCACCACGCCGGGCAGGCCGTACCAGTCGGCCAGACGCAACAGGGTGCCGAGGTTGCCGGGGTCACGCACTTCGTCGAGGGCGAGCAACAAACCGGTTTCCGGGAGCGTTAGGGGCAGTGGCTGCTCGGTGGGCAGGCGGGCTATGGCCAGGGCGGTGGTGTTGGTAGCCAGCGTGCCAAGCTGGGTGAGTTCGGCTTCGGTGGCGAGGGTGAGCGGCAGCCGGGCGGGCAGGTGGGCACGGTTTTGGTCAGCAAATTCAGCCGTGACCAGCAAGTGTTCGGTTTCCAGGTCGGAACTTAGCAGCTCCAACACGCTTTTGCCACCTTCGACCAGAAACGCCCCGTACCTTTGTCTGTATTTCTTCGTATGTAACTGGCTTATAGACTTTTGAAGTGCTTTCGATACCATGCGCTGGGTGTGGTTAAGTACGGCAAAAACCCGTCAGATACCAATTCTCTGACCTTTGTCTTACCTTTCGGAAAAAACCACCTATTTCAGCCGTGTTTTCCGCTGCCCAAAGGTAGCGGGCCGCACGACTGGTCTGACCGATGGCTTCGCTCCGCTTCTATCTTGACAGCGTTCTGAAAGGACGCGACACCCGCGCCGTGTTCCTGCGCTACAAAACGCCCGAGGGCACGGCCACCTTCTACCCCGATGAGCCCGGCGTCTATGTGCCGACCGCCAAGTGGGACGGCAAGGCCCAGCGCGTAAAGGGCACCGGCCTCGAAGCCCAGAAACTCAACAACACGCTCAAGGCCCTGCGCGAGCGCGTGGAAGAAACCCTGAAGCAGCTGCGCGAGGGCTACCCGTTGGGCTATGACCCGGCGCCGTCGGTGGTGCGCGAACTGCTGCGCGTGCCGGCCACCCGGGCGACCGGCAAGACCAGCCCCAATGCCGGCGCTGACCTGCCCACCAATCCACACCAGTTGAGCCTGCCCCAGCTGGTGCGCTACATGCTGGTGCTGCGGGCCAACGAGCTCAGCGATGAAACGTGCAAGCTCTTTGCCCAGGTGGCTGACCGCCTCGACGAGTATGCCGAGCGCCAGAAGCCTGCGCATGCCTGGCACTTGGCGCGCATCATGCCCTCGCATCTGGAAGAGTGGCGCCAGTGGCTGGTGAGCAGTGCCCGCGTGGGCCTGCCCACCAAGGGCAAGGGCCGCGCTAAGGCCATGGGCAACGTGACGGCCAACAACCGCGTGGGGCTGCTGCAGGCCTGCGTGAATTACTTCCGCGACCAGGATGCCTTCTTTCGGCGCGTCTTCACCGAGGACCACCTGCTGGTGCTGGGCCGGGAGTTCAAAACCACCAGCCGCGTGCGCCAGTCGCTGAGCAAGGATGAGCTGGTTGCTTTCTACCGCGCCCCGCTCCCACCCAAAAGCAAGGCCAGCGATGCGCTGCTGCGCGACATCTACGTGCTGGGCTGGTGCACGTCGTTGCGCCAGTCCGACTTGTTGGGCATCCAGCGCGTGCACATTATATGGAGCACCGGTGAGAACCCGCAGCCCATCGCCCTCGACACCACCTCCATCAAAACCTTGTCGGCCACCAAGCTCCCGTTAAATGCGCTGGCGCGTGAGATTGTGCTGCGCTGGCTTGACCGCGACCGGCCCGAGATTGCGCCGGCTACGGTCTGGGGGCGGCACCTGGCCCGCTACCGCTGGCCCGCCGACAACTTGTTCCCCTTTGTGGGCAATCGGCGCCGCACCGTCCTGCAGCGCCTCTGGCAGCGCATGCAACTGTTCAGCGAGCCCGTTGAAGTGGTCACGCTCATCGGTGCCAAACAGGTAAGAACAACTGTGCCGCGCTATACGCTGCTGACGCTGCATACGGCACGGCACGGGTTTGGTAACCACATGGCTGCCAAGAACGTCCCCATTGAGGACACCAAGCTATTGATGGGTCACGCCAGCTCCAAGACTACAGAGATTTACTACCATCGGCCAGAAGTAGAAGCCTTTACTCGGGCCCAACAGGCTCTAGACAGCATGCTGAACGATTAACGGCTTTGGCTAGCATGTAATTGGCGCAACTGTTCTAGCAGTTGATTTTCCCGCCGCAGGCGCGCCAATTCTTCATTGAAGTCGCGCAGGTCCCAGGTACCCGTGCCGTCAATCAGCCATTCGTAACTCACTTTGAGCTTTTGGTGAATGTTGCGCACCTGCGCCACGCTCACGTTGCTCTGGTTGGATTCAATCCGCTGCAGGTGCCCGGCACTGATGCCAGTCATGTTGGCCATTTCGCGCAAAGAGAAGCGCAGCTCTTTTCGCAGCCACTTCAAGCGGGCATTGACTTCTGCGTCCATGCGCGAGCCTGTGGCCCCATGACCGGCGCCATCGGGGCGAGCCACTGCGACAAAAGGGACCACTTCCCGCTCCGGCACGTCCAATGCCTGGGCCCACGCCACGAGTTGCGAGGCCAGAATTATCCGGGTCCCGTTCTCCCACGCCGTCACGATGGAATAGGTGTACCCGAGCATGCGGCTCAACTCCAACTGCGTCAGTTTCGGCTTGTGGGCGAGCCGATAGGACTTGATAAACTCCCGCAACCGCGTCGCCGCTGGGTCGGCGGCCCACGCTGTTAGGGCGGTAGTGGCGTCAATCGAAGGCGGGGTTGGCGCTGCTAGGAACGCAGTCCCACCAGCAGGGACAGGCTGTTCATTCATAATCATATGTTTTGAGGAAGGCACCGGCCAAAGCTAATGTGCTAAACACAGCAACAAATATAAGACAGCAAAATAAAAATTGCCATTACTTGCGTACAAAATATCACTCTTATAATTTTACTCTATCAACTTGCTCTTACCACTACCTAGTTTACCGGTTGGTGCATTTAAAACCTCAATCCTTCGCTTCATTTGCCTCCCAACTATGCAGTTTTTCTTCCCCTACTTTCAACTGGAGGGTACCACGCCACTGGCCAGGCTTTTTAACGCGTACCTAGAGGAACTACAAACCCACGCTGTGGCCATTGACCCAGGCCTCGTGACCATGCACGAACTGCATATGGGCCTGTTTAAAAGTGCCAATGGGCCAGTGGGCCAGATGACTTCGTTGGCTGAAGAATATCTGAGCTTATCCATCCTTCAGGGCTCGCTCAAGGCCATACACAAACAGGTGTTGGGAGCTGTGGAAACCTTGGAGCAGTTTTTCTCTCAATACGCTGGAAACCTTACGCACTACGCCGTTGCCAACCGTTTGGCCAGCATTGAACGCGACGGCAGCAACGACGACAGCGACTTTGTTGGGTTGCCGGACACACAGGAAGGCCAAGTGTGGGCGGTCGCTTACAAAGACGACTCCGAGAGCTTGGCCCCCTACTCGCTAAAGGCCGATCTGCGGCAGTTCTTTGGAGAGGAAGGCACCCGCGGGGAATTTCTGGGCCGGTCCGACGCGGCGGACTTCTATCCGTGGACCGAGGCGGTCGCTCAGGCAAGCGAATTCAGTACACGCAACCTGTTTGCGCATACGGGCGTTGAGGTGCCATTCTCGCGGTTGGACGCGGATGGAAACCAACAGACGCTGCAATTGGCGGACCATATTGAGGACGAAATCAACCAAGATATCCGCAATGGCACATTGGTAGAGCATTTTAATCACGCGCTGAACCTCCTTTCCGAGGCGGCGCGGCGATTCCACGCCATGGCGGAATCGGCTGAGGATTCAACACCTTACAGAGGGATACTAGCGCTGCTCAAAGAAGTACGAGACTTAGACTTCCTAGAGTAATCCCAAATAAGCATGTGACCACATTGATACCATGGTCGTTCATTAAACTTGAATAGGCACGAAAAAAATTTGCGTGCATTTTGTTCGCAAATATAAAATGTATAACTTTGTTCTGCTGCTGTGTTGGCAGCCTTACGATAACGCTTCACAATAGTGGGCTGTGCCCCCACTGGTTGGGATTATATTTGAAGCGCTGGATTAAGAAAGGCCTTTTGCCGTGTGGGCCTTAACTAGAATGGAGCCGCTGCCTAAACCGCTTCTAAAAACCCCGTTACTACGCCGCCGGTTTGGTCTCCGGTGCATCTCCGTAGTGGCTGGTATTGGCTTGTAATTCCGCTTAGTTCGTTTGTTTAAGTGCCTTGTGCGCCGCCCTCGAAACAGCGCCTTAATTATGTCGCGCACGCGCGAAGACCGGGTGGTGGCGGGGGCGGGCGGGTAATGATACTCATGCTACTATCCCTAGGAATTGCCGAACTCACGCGTACTTGGTGGAAGATGGGCTGCTTACAAATTTTAAAAAATTTGTAAGCTAAGCGTTAACCCATACACATATATACCCCCCCTTCCGCAAACGCGAAATCGAAATCCTACTGATTTTTCTTGCCCGAATCGGCCAGTCCAATGTCAGGACTGGCCCAATCTTACCTTCTACGCTTAAATAGTTTAACCTCCTTCATTTTGGATGCTATCTTTGTAAATATGGGGTCATGTTGCGTCGAAAAGGCAGTCGCTCATAACGTAAGGCCGTTCGTAGTCAAGCTTATTGCGATTTTACTTGCTTGACAATTTGCTGCGCCAGCCCGCCTGCCTCTTTTGAGGAAAGACCACTTTTGGGCCATCCTTTCAGCGTAGGATTAGGAGGAGTATTCCGGCGCGATGGATGAAGCATACCGCTTTTAGCCACGCTCAATTCTAGGGGCGCTTATGATAGTTATCTGAACACTCTACTTCACGCGCCCATAGTTACTTAAAGGTTATTCTACTTCACTACTTAAGCTCCTTCTTCAATCCCAAATCTTGGTCCTTGTTCACCAGCGAATAGATTGACTAGGCACCCCCAAGTTTGGGGATATCCAGTCGCTCATGTCTTCCATCTTATTCGGTTACTGCCAGTACGACAAGCGGTAGCGCAATGCTGCATCCTACTTTATTATTGGGATGAACACGACGGCTTATTACTATGCGGTGGTGGCGCACACGGACGGGGACAGCATTGTCACCTCCACTACCTGGTACAAGCGGCGCATCATCACGGCGACGCCTAGCACGGAGAAACTTGCGTTGGCGATGTTTCCGAACACCACGGCGGGTACAGAGCAACGTTGTCGTAATTCCTGACGGTGGCGGGGGCTGTTCGCGCCGGTAGGACGGCGCATGGTGGGTCTAGCGGCTGGGAACAGCAAACTACTGTACCGGATACGCTGGCGGTGCTGGCGTTGGCACCGCCAGCGTATCCGGTTCGCTTGGAGCATGAGGGCGAGAGTGCTTAACAGAAACTGGCAGTGTAGTAATAAGCTAATAATCAAGCCCCTTACTTTGGCACGATGAATAGACTTGTTGAACCACCTAAGAAACCCATGCAAGCCGGAAAAATGGTCCACAATCTTTCGCGAGTAAAACCAGCCTTGCTGAAAATACAGCAGAATGACAAAGTGTATTACCCGCTGATACAGGCAATTACAACTCTGGGCCCGGAGGTCAAGCCTCGTACTGGCAAGGCTATTTAACAGTAGCTTGGCATCAGCGCGACAGTTTACCGGCGGTGGCTTGACGCGCTTTACATGGATTTCCTGACGCTTATCGCCACCGATGCAGATGTGCTGCAGTTCCGCGATGTAAAACACATATTCTATACGGGAGGAAAAGGCGATAATGCGGAGGTACGCTGCCGGCTGGCGGTAACGCCGCAGGTCGGCGAAGCAGTCGACTTATTTTTTAATTGCCTATGCCAACGAAGAAACGTCCGCGTCAACAACGTGACGCATCAGCACTTACAGTACAAAGCCCTGGTTCTTATAACGCTGCGGCCAAGCTACTATGATGCTCATTTTACGCATTTACTCGCCCGGGCCTGGTTCGAAAATAAGTGGCCACTCGAGGCCTGGGAACCGAGTAATTACGCGCAAAAGGAGCTGCTGCGAAAGATTTACCCGAAGGGATAAATTAGTATTCTACCCATTCAAGTTGGATGCATTTGTCAAAGCCGCCGCGGGTCTGCCGGCGCAATTCCTGAACTTGTCGTACCTGAGCCATAGTGAGTTGATGGGCGGTAAGAATGGTATCGAAAACTTCCAACACGTCAGCCAGCTCGGTGAGAAGCTCGTCGTCTAGAGCAGTCTGGACTTCCTCAGCTTCTTCGACGAGCTTAGCTAGCAGGGCAACCCGGAAATCCGGTTCTGATAGAGTCGTAGTGCGACATTGGCGTCCTTCCTCGGCAATAATGGCGGGAATGCGGTCGCGAACTAATTTGGGATATGACATAGCAGAGTATCGGAGCAGATTCAATAGATATTCCCGGCTGACGTTTTATACTCGAATGGGTAAGTGAAACCCAAGTTCTGGGCAGTTTGGAGTTGTGGTAACACGAGTTGTTGTAAGCGGTCGCGAAACCAGCTAAAGGGCTGCTTCTGCAAGAAATTTAAGTCTTGCGCGAAAACAATATGGTAATCTTCCAGTAGCTTTTCGTTGCCGCGTGAAACATGGTATTGGAAGCCGTCGAACTGCAGCTTAGCATAAGCATCAAAATACAGTTTGAACGAAGGCAACCAGTCATTCTTGGCTGAGTTAACGCTTTTAGGAGTAGGAATGATATTCCACAGTTGGTCGTGAGCGACATATGACCATGGCAGAAAATGGTCAAGGCTCAGATTAGCCAAGGTGAGAAGTTCGCCAGAATAAATACAGGCCTGACCTGGCTCTGTAGCTATGTATTCCTTCCAGAACTTTCCCGCAGTGCCCAAAACACGGGCTGCGGGTTTTAGCAACTTTTCGCTCAACCCAATTACGTTTGGGTTGTGCTTCTGTAGAAATCGCACTAAGTGCCAGTAAGCGAAGCCGCGCAGAATGTAACTATGCTGTCGCAGGTAGTCCGCCCAACTATCATGGACTTCAATTGCGTCCTTTATGAATCGGTACGGAGTTTGTGTGCTTGTGGCGGCCAGTTCAGCAATTCGGCCATTGACTTTGTATTCTGGCAACCCCCGGGTTTCTGAAGCAAAGAAAGGACGTATGAATCGGTAGGGAACCCAGCGCAATAGCTCTCCCACTTGCTTATAAAGTATTTCCAGCTCGCTGGATGAAAGTGCTAGCTTGAGTTGATTAAACAAATCTGGTGCAGTAGGCCGATTATCAACCGTCAAATGCCTCGAAATGGCATCTGCAATAGGCCGAAACCCATCCTGCTTGCCGAAGGAGAGCTTGAAATAATCGAGCGGGTACCACACACCTGCTACCATTCGGAGAGACAGCTCGCGAAGAGTGATGCGATTGTCAGGGCTTGCTTCCAAACTCTCGAGTATGGCAAGCAACCAGTAAAACTTGTATGAGTTAGTAGTATCCCCAAAAACAGCGTTGAGTTTGGCTATGTCTAATCGGGCATCTCCGGGGAGCGGCATGTCAAACATCTTGTTTGTCTGAGTTGGGTTTCAGCATACCTTTAGCTAGTGTAAGCAGGCCTTAGAGTAAAAGGCGAAGCTTAAACATACGCACTTCAGACCCTATCAAAAAGGGTAGCAACCCCATAGGCGGGCTTTCTACCGCAGACCTTCTACCCTTGCCCGCGCTATATGAGCCTTAAAAGTCTACTCGACACCCTACGAATTTCATCAAAGGAAGCCATTGTGAACGGCGACAGTGCCACGACAGGGGATTTAAAAAACTACCTGCACGTCAAACGGCCCGTGGAAGACCGCCTGAGTTCGATTATTTCCCAGGCGAGTACCCAAAGCAAGCCCAGACTGATTTTCGTCATCGGCAATGTGGGCGATGGCAAGTCACACCTCATGTCCAAGATGTGGGAAACCCATGCCGCGGAACTGGGCGGATACACTTTGCACAATGATGCCACCGAGAGCAATGACATCAACAAGACCTATATAGAAACGCTCTCTGAAGTCCTGGTTGCTTATAGCGATACACAACTCAGGGAGCCTTCGAATACCTCAAAGACGATAGTTGCAATAAACCTAGGCACCTTAGCTAACTTCCTAGCTGCAAAAGGAGACCTTTTCACCATACTGGCCGAGTATATTGAGAAGAATAATATTATGCAAGAGGGCGGGTCGATAGCAGAAACTGAAAGTGACTATTTTAGTTTTATAAACCTCGCTGATTATCATATTTTCTCCTTAACTAAAGAAGGTGCCAAAGCTGACATTTTGTTGGAGCTATTAGATAAGATAACAAAGCCAAGCAAGAACAACCCGTTTTATCATGCTTATCAGGAAACATATGCGTCAAACGAAAAGCTTACCCATTGCCCTATTAAATACAATTTCGATTTAGTATCCAACAAGAAGGTGCAAGAGTCACTTTCGAAGCTGATAATATCTATACTTATAAAGGACAAAGCCATCATCTCAATCAGGCAACTGCTGAATTGGATTTATGATATTCTCGTCGCGCCCAGATTTGCTAACCTTCCCTATGACAAAGTAATAGACCTATTAGATGACGTTTCTGGCAAGCACCAGTTCCATCACGACATATTACCTTCTCTCCTTTTCGACAATGCTGGCACTTCGAATATTCTAAAGCTTATAAGCAAGTATGACCCGATAAAAGAGAGCAATGAAGAGCTTGATAAGTTAATAACCACACTAGGAAAGACCCGAGCTCCGCTCAAGCATTTCATTAACGAGGGCTTAGTTCAAGGCCATTCGCGGTTAACCGCTTCAATAGAGACTGTTGATGTACAAGAGCGTATCAAGCTGTTTGTCCGGCTCAACTACCTACTGCAGAGTAATGCAGACTTGATTGACAAGGATGAGAGTTTCACAGAGTACAATCGAATTCTGTACAGCTACCATTCTGGAGACAAAGCAGGGCTTAAACCGCTTTACAACAACATGATGAATGCGATTTACCGCTGGAATGGGACAACCAAGGACAGTGGCAAGTCAGTGAATATTGGTGTAGGCAAGGACCAAACGGCCTATAAGATTACTCACGAGCTCGTTTTGGAGTTTAGCCCGGCTGTACAAAGTCAAAACAATACACCGTCGATATACCGATTCGTAAAATTTGCCCCTATTTCGTTTAAAATAAAAAACGACATTACTGTTTTTGACACAACCGTAGATTATAATCTTTATAAGCTGGCGGTGGACATGAACAAAGGCTACCGCGTCAACTTAGTAGACAAACGGGAGCATCTTGATTTTTCAACCTTTGTGGACCGGATTAGCAATCATCAATCTTCGACTAAGGACTTAACCATTCAGGTTTACCGGGGCCAAATACAAGAAACGTACACCCTGAAGTACGATGCAGGCTTTGATGCCTTCCAATTCGAATAATATGCCAAATATCAGATTCGACCTGGAAGAGGTCACGAAACGCATGCTCACCAAAGAGGGCACTTTTCAGCACAACACCGGCAACCGGGCCAAGCTTTTTCCCTTTACTGCCAATGACGCCAAAGTCTTTAAGATGGAATATGACTTGGTCGACTTTGGAGGAATAGCAGCTGCCTGTTACCGCGAATGCGCAGCGCTTTCGCATAAGTCCAATTTCAACAAGGATGAATTTATTCGGCATGCTTGCTTGAAAGCTGACGCACAGAACCCTGCGGCCTTAACCGACATTATAGAAAAAGTAGCATTCGATGAAAGTGGCCGGCTGTACGCGTACGACACCGAAGTGTATGCTTATCTGAACTTTGCATACCCTATTGAGGCACTTACAAGTATTGCAAGGTATATCACGTCTCTGCTATTTGACGATGAGCTTAAGGCAGCGTTTCGAACCATGGCGGGAGGCGATTCCCAAAACCTACTTTACAAACTACTCTCTTCCTCCTTCCCTCCCATTGTCGAGGAACTGAAAAAGGATGAGCAGTTCTACATGCCTTCGGAAGCTATTAAAGCCAAATTCAAAGAGGATTTTAACTTTTTAATAGCTAACAAGCAGAAATATAAATTCGTCGACTATTTTCCGACACTGATTAAATTTTATTTTTTCCGATTTGTAACCGATATAAGCCTAGAGCTGAATTCATTTATTACACAAGCTAAAAGGCCTACTATATTTTTCTCACTGGACTGGGAAAAGCTTCAAGCTTCGCGTCCGGCTTCTAACAATGGGTGGAAGCTATTTGACGCCATGTTAGACTCAATGTTTATACATGCTAATACCTTTGAGCTTCTCAGTTACATAGACATGCCAATCGCCCGCACTGGCTATAATGAAATAGAAGCGTTCGTGAAACAGTCAGCTGAAGCTGATAATAAGCAGCTAGCGAATGTCATCGACCAAGTCACTTCGTTCTATAGGGAGAAGAACCCCCAGGTTGAGTGGGCCAGTCTACCGCTGAGCCATAATGATGTTGCGAGAACGCCTGTTCAAAAGGCCATCAATAATCTTTGGAAATCCATAGAATATCAGTTTACAACAACAAAGAAGCGCCAGTTAAGAGCTTACAAGCACCTGTTCGTTCAATTTGCCAAATTTAACTTCGGCAAGAAAAGAGGACCGAATGGCTATTCGCTAAGCCTCAAGCACGCTGACGTGCTATTCCTTACCACCCTGTGCATAGGTGCCCAAGACAAGGTTCGCTTGAAAGACCTCCGAAAGGAGTTTGAAGACCGAGGCGTATTCCTTGACGGCATATCCTGGACCCATTTGATTGACTATTACGAAAAGGTGAATATGCTTGAGAAGAAGAGCGATAGTGGCGATGGGCAATATGTTAAGCACCTGAACTAGTATACCCATGCACAACGCAAGTTTTTTTGAATATACAGCTGGGGTTATACTAGACTTTTTCGCAAATGCGGATATCCTGGCAGGCGACCATTACCAAGTCGCCTTTGAACATCGTGAGGAGGTCCTCGGCCAGCAAGCAGGCTTACTGGCAAAAGCGCTCGAGTCCGCGGAGGTCAAGGTCGGCACGTTCTCCTATCAGAATTATGAGACGCTGAAGCTTATCTACAAGGGCTGTGACCTAATAATTGCAACAAGTGATAATGTGGAGGGGGACTACCTCACGGCCCTCAGAAACCGGGTTGTGGACCAAAGTATCCCGGAGTTTAAAGGCGTAGCGGCGTTGTTCATCCACAACACCTCATTGGACAGCATTATCGGAGGTTGCAAAAGCCTCATGGATGCCGGCATGCCTCTTAACTACCAGGCCCTTCGACAGCACATTACCGCAAATGCGGCAAAATCGACGAGCTTAAAGGGGTACGAAAAGGTTATTTTATCGGAATCGCTGAATCGGCTTGGGGTTGAAGCCGACGATAGTTACAACCTTTTTGACTTTGAGGCCTACTTCTCCATTTTGGAACACGGCACTATTTCCTTGAAGGACTATGCAGCTTTGGGTTTATTCCCGGACCAGGAGCTTGCCAATACCACCAAGGATGCAGAGATAAAGAAGAGACTGCAGAAAAACGAAGAATGGTACACTGAGATAAATAACGGCTTTCAGTATGGAAGCCTCGACACTGTCTTAGATAAGCACTTTAGCGCCGCTGGTGTAAGCAAAATAACCAAGAACGAGGACCATTGGAAAGAGACCGACTTCGTTGACTTGGTAAAGTGGAACGCTGATAAAAACAAGGTCATCATTCCTCTTATCCTAGACGATAAGGGGGAAACAGAAGATAAGCTCGTATGCTGGAGTAAGGTTGAGGGTGACACTGCAGCGCAAAAGAAGCGGCGTCACATCATCATTTTTAATCCCGAGGGCAAGGAGGTTATCTCCCATTCCATCGATTTTAGTGCAAAGCTTAAAGATGGAACTCCCAAATCAACTGTTATAAATTGTAGTACAGCACTACAAGTAGTCCACAAGTCTATACTCTTCGAATGCAAGGTCCAAAATCCTAATGAATTAGCTTATTCTAAAATAACGTATAAGCACAAGAATTACACCTTTGTCTTTTTCATCCTAATCCTACCAATTGAGCACACCTTAATTGAAGGGCTTAAACCGCACTATCTAATCAAGGAGGCCAAGAAAAGTATTCACTTAGCGCTTGACACCGAAGTGCTCAACTTGAGGCAGGGGTGGCCCCCACTGCTGGTGCAGGACTTAGAACCGGGTACAGAATATCCTTTTTCTACCGAACCTGATGCATTCGTTGAAGTCAAGGAAAGCTCCTACGAATTTGACCAAGAGCTCAAAGAAATCAATCTGGCCTTTGAAGGCGTAGTCCTTCCGGCACGCATAACCACTCATGCGAATCGGGCGAAAGAGATATCAGGCCTGGACGTGTGGAACCTGAAGCGAGTACATTCTGAGTCTTTCAGAACCTATGTGTCGGAGTCTAATGCTGGGAACGAAACCATCATTATCACCCAAGGAACCCACAAGTATTATCCAGTAGCCGCCTTTAGAAATAATCTTAAGCTAGAAGAGCAGCTAATCCAGTCGTCGGCTCCGGCGCACTACCTGTTACTTGATGGGACGTTGGAAGTGCGGGACTCTATACCGGAGGAAGACCCCATCTACCAGGCTTACCAGAGTATTGTCACCTACTTTGTCCGCCAGGACTTACTTCCGAGCCTAGCATTTATTGATGATGAGCTAGCCAACCTGTATGCCACCTACGTTGAGGCCTTTATAGACCGGCTCCAGCGGCTAGAAGATAATAGCGCCGTCAGCAAGAGCGATAAGAAGCTACTCTACATTGGAACGGTCCAAGAGCTGATGGGAGAGCGAATGCTCATATGCACGCCGCTGCACCCTCTAAATATTGCTTATCAGCTAGCGATAAGAAATGAGGTACAACATCAGTCCTTGCCGAAATACTTGCTGAGCAAGTTTTCCCCGGCCAACCTTCTTCCTTTCATCAAGGTGGATGTTAAGGGTCGGAACTCAAATTATCTGTACTATCAGACCCTTAGCCAGAGCCATTCACCCGAATGGCAATACTACTATTCCGACGAAATAAGCAAGCACTCGACTCGTGACTTCATACCGCGTCTGGTATTGGAGAAAATTGAGCAGTTCATCACTCACTTCTCGGTGTTGTTCGTTGATAACAAGCCTGTACTAAAAATCAATGTCATCAACCAGGGCGACTGCCGTGAAGTGCTGCAGGGCATACTGGATTATTATGCCAAATTCTTAAGCAAAAGCGCCAAGAATGGCATTGAACACGCCTTAGCCATAAGGGTCAATATCTATGGCTCGACCGATTACTCCACGAAGTTCGAGGAGATAACCTTGTGGAATAACTCCAACTTCATCGAAAAGGAGATTGGGGTAAAGTTGAATGTTGCTACCGATACGGTCACGGATTTGCTAGAAGCCTTCAATACCAAGGTTTCGTTTTTCAAGCTTGAGGATGAACAGTACGCATACTCTCATCTTTCCTTCTATGAATTCGACCCTAGCGAGGTAAAAAAGTCACATTACAGCTCTGATAACATTCCAACCGGCATTAGTCTGGATGGCCTGCTGTCGGACGTTCCCTCCGTGCATGAAGCAGACTCTTACCGAACGGGGTTTGGCACGAAGCATATATCGTCTAAACGAGGCCTATTATCGTCTTTGGCCTCCTTATATAATGCGTATGCCACCGTTGCAGTTACTGAAGACCCATTTTCGCAGGGCGTAACCAACGCTTTGGTGGTGAGCAAGAACTCACGCAGCACCTTTGAAAAGGTAGCTTACTCCTCACTATGGGTCACCTTCATCAACCCACGGGTTGACCTAAGCTTTTTCAAGAACTACAAGGACGTAGTTATCATACACTACAGCGACCAGTATAATAACGCTAGCGGATATGACGCTATCACTATAACCAGCAAGTGGGAACCCTATCGGGCAACCATTTTGGAGTCTCTACAAGCAGAAGGCGTTGAAGCGAACCGGCTAGACATCGTTCACATTATTAACATGTTTAACGCTGTCAATGGGAACTGGTTGCTTCACATGCATGATGCTACCGCTACGGGTGACCACTCTAAACTGGAAAAGCTTAGCTTGCTAAGTGCGGTCAAAACGTCTTTGGCCATTTTCCATCACGAGAACATCACCTGGATACCTATCTCGCTAGAAGAAGTCCTGCGCATTTCACGCCCAATCGGACTAACGCAAGCGGAGGGCCTCTTTTCCGTAAAGAACCTGGAGGGGCAAGGGAAATTCACCGATGACATCCTCTTAATCGGCCTAGAGCAGAAGGAGCATCAACTATTGATGACCCTATATCCGCTGGAGGTTAAAATTGGGAATAATGACGCCGGCGTTGAGCGCAAAGCGCTAGAACAAGGCAGAAAGACCTTGGAGCTTCTGAACAACTATCTTGTTGAGGACACAAGCTTCACGGCAAAAATCTACCGCAACTTCTTTGCAAAACTTGCCCTCATAGGGGCAGAGAAATATGCGCTGTATGAAGTATGGCCAGCTTACCAGGAGAAGTGGCTGAAAGTAGCGGAGTGGCGCAAAGAGCTGCTCAACGACCAGTTTGTGGTCAGCACCCACCTACACGAGTATATCGGTGATTTTGCCGTCCTTAAGTATACCTGGAACGAGGAGTTCATGGCGGGCTCGCTGCGATACGAAGACGATGCATGCATCATTGAACTACTTAAGCAGGATGCCCTTGATTATATCACTGAAAGCATCGATGACTTAATGGTGCGGTTTCAGGAAGGCAACGTGCACACTATAGAAGCACGACAGCTCTTGTCTAGCAAGTACCAACCTCACAAAGCTGCTCAACCCGAAATACGTCCACATGCTACACCACAGGAAGTTGCTGTTGAGATGGAAGCACCTCCCCTTCCTAAGGTTGAACATAAGGCAGCGGTGGCCACGAACAACAAGCTAGTATTTGATAAGATTAATAAACAAGAAATCTTAGCCATATACGAGGCAGTTTACAGTAAACTGACTGCGATTAACGTTGCAATTAAAAAGGATATAGCCTCGGAAATCAACTTCCTGGAGGGGCCTGCATTCTATAAGCTCGAGGTTCGTCCGCAACCTAGCACGACCTTTAAGAAAATAGTAAATGCAGGCCAGGAGTTGAACATTGCCCTCAAGCTGAATGCTGGCCAGCAGGTGCGGGTTTTCCAAGACAAGGGCAAGGTGTGGGTAGAAGTGCCGAAGCAGGACAACCAAAAGGTGGTCGTGACGACCGCGCATGTATGGGGAGGTTTTTCTAAATCGGATGACTTTGAAATCCCGTTCGGGATGGATGTTGATGGCAATGTTATTAACATCAACTTCTCCTCTTCGAACTCTCCCCACCTTCTACTAGCAGGAACCACGGGCTCGGGTAAGTCTGTGGTGCTTGATACCCTTATAAGGGGCGCAGCACAGCTTTATGAGCCGACGGAGTTGAACATGTTTTTGATTGACCCCAAAGGCAATGAGCTCATTGATTTTGAAGGCTTACCTCACGTGCCTCAGCCCAATGGGACCACCTCGTCTGATGCCATTGCTTTATTGGAGCGCTGCGTACAGGAAATGGATGCTCGATACCTAGCTTTCGTGGGTAAGGAGTTGCGCGCAACCCATAACAGAGCTGCTAAAGACATTGTGCAGTACAACCACATGGTTGCTGACTCGGGTAAGACGATACCACGCTGGCTAGTGGTACTTGACGAGTACTCCGACTTGCTGGACGAAGACCCTAGCAATAAACCCATTATTGAAACGCTCTTGCGACGATTAGCGCAGAAAGCTAGGGCAGCTGGGATTCATGTTATCCTAGCAACCCAGAAGCCGTTAGCTACCATTGTGAGCTCTGTTATTAGAGCTAACCTACCGGCGGTAATAGCACTGAAGGTGCGGACAGCTGGAGACAGTAGAGTCATACTCGATGACAGTGGAGCTGAAACCCTTGCCGGCCGAGGAGACTCTCTTTTCAAGAACGGCGCGGGGGACCTGGTTAGGGTCCAATGTGCTATCCATGTGCATTAGAAAGTTATCAAAAAGCGGCCCAATCAATCGATTGGGCCGCTTTTATGTTCATTGCATACCTGGTGTGATAGAAACGTGGTAAATGAAACACTTAATAAGTACGCTACCCTCCACTGGCGACATAACACGTGAGCATCATAGCTGTACGCTCATTGAAAACAGCACAGATTCTTGACTCCTACTAGACTGCCTTCGGTACCTTTACGGAATAGACTAGCTGCCATGATTTATCTCGATAACAACGCCACTACACGTCTTGACCCTAGGGTATTAGAGGCAATGATGCCCTTTCTGACTGAGGAGTACGCCAATGCGGCCAGTACCCACCCGTTTGGCTTGCGGGCCCACGAAGCGGTGAAAACAGCGCGACAGCAAGTAGCTCAGTTGCTGGGCTGTGAACAGCAAGAGCTGGTTTTTACCTCCGGCGCGACCGAGGCCATCAACTTGGCGATAAAAGGCGTGGCTGAGAACTATGTCAGCCGGGGCAAGCATATCATCACGGTACAAACGGAGCACACCGCCGTACTCGACGTGTGCCGTTACCTCGAAACCCGGGGCTACGAAGTAACCTATCTGCCCGTACAGCCCGATGGCTTGCTCGACCTCACCACCCTACAACAAGCTCTGCGCCCCGATACCATCCTGGTATCGGTGATGCTAGTGAACAACGAAACGGGCGTCATTCAGCCCATCCAGGAAATTGCAGCCCTCGCGCACGCCGCCGGGGCACTGTTCATGACCGATGCCACCCAGGCCGTAGGCAAAATGCCGATTGACGTAGAAGACCTCGGCATAGACTTGCTCACTTGCTCGGGCCACAAGCTCTACGGCCCCAAAGGCATTGGGGCCCTCTACGTGCGCCAACGCAAGCCGCGCCGGGTGAAGTTGGAGGCGCTTCTCCACGGCGGCGGACACGAGCGGGGCTGGCGCAGCGGCACGCTCAACGTGCCTGGCATCGTGGGGCTGGGCCACGCCGCCGAGCTGTGCTACCAAAGCATGAAGGAAGAAGCTGCCCGCATCGGGGCGCTGCGCGATGAACTGGAAGTCCGCCTGCTCGCCATCCCCGGCACCCGCGTAAACGGCAACCGTGACCACCGTCTCTACAACACTACCAACATCCTCTTTGAGGGCTGCGACTCCGATGCTATGATTATGGGCTTGGAAGGTATTGCTGTTTCCAATGGCTCTGCCTGTACGGCCGCTTCTATGGACCCGTCGCATGTGCTGTTAGGAATGGGGCTAAATGAAACGGAGGCATTTTCATGCCTCCGTTTTAGCTTAGGAAAATTCACTTCCTCTCAAGACGTATCACATACATTTATCAAAATCAAAAGTTTAGTAGGTATGTTAAGAAGCTACATTGCGCTCTAAACGATACTGCTTATTGCTTTGGTGAGAGTAAGCGAGCAATGTTATCAAACTCATTCGGCCTTTTGTCAATTGTCTCTTGTTCAATCATGCCATTTGCGTAGAGAAGAAGATTTCGAATTCTTGAGCGACCTACCCCAGATGCTTGGAAAAAGTTGTCATTAAAATCAACATCCTTAACTCTTGCAAGCATGTCCGGAAGGTTTGCACTACTTCTGTTAATCAATACTTTTCTAAGAAAATCAAAAAGAGCTTGAACACCAACCGTTTTTTGTATATAGCTTGGTGAAAGCGCTGACTTCCATAACAGGCTTTTCACAAAAGAGAAGAAATCTCTTGTGGTTTCGTATATAGCTGCGTCGTTTTCATTAATAAACTCCTTTCGCAAAGGCGATGTATCAGGAAATCTCTCTAGTTGAGACCTGTCTCTTCCAAACCATACTCTGTATAGCTGCATCTCTACTCGGTCTCGCTTAGGATTGGATGTAATCAAAGACAAAATTCCTTCTACAATTGTAGCTGTAGAAACAAACCAGTTTGAAGTAGACGTATCTACCAAATAGAAATTAGAATCTTTAGGCGCAAGCTTAATATGAGCAAAAAAAGGAGAATTAGTATCAGAATTCAATCTCCTGCTTAAAAAAACCGCTAACTTCTCGGGAGTCCAAGACTTTTCGGGTTCATCACCGATATTAAAGCCAAACTGCTCAAACGCGAGGCTTTTATCAACACGCTTTTGATTAGAATTTATAGTTGCAAAAAGCTGGGCTTGATAAGAATTAGGCAAGTCAAAATAGACAGAGCAAAGCAGTTCAACAGAGCTTCTATCTGGGTCGGCAAACTTGAATGCTTTAAGTCTATGCTGCCCATCTACGATTGCTGCTAATGGGGTATCAGTCGGAATTATTATACATTTTCCTTTATCAGTATCTTCAATCCGCCAACGGACTTTGGGGTCTTCTGTATTTACTCCTTCTTCAGGCAAATAATTGCACGCTAGAATAATAGCGTTCGGAAACGCCATTTCTGCGGTATTTATGTATTTGGCAACATCTTCTAGCCTCTTGACGTCCAGTTTGCGTTGGCTTCCAATTAGCTCTCTATTCTCATTGCGGTATTGCAATTCTTCTGCAAAAGCAATTTTCAGTAAATCAGAAGCTTTTATTTTAAATACATAAAATGAGGCTAGTGGTTGGACCACTTCCAAAACGGG
Organism: Hymenobacter negativus; assembly: GCF_017571495.1. Lineage (GTDB taxonomy): Bacteria > Bacteroidota > Bacteroidia > Cytophagales > Hymenobacteraceae > Hymenobacter > Hymenobacter negativus. The sequence continues at coordinate 116,334 of NZ_JAGETZ010000018.1, forward strand.
TAACTCTAAGAAGTTCATCATTTCCCTGTGGATAATGCTCGGCCAGGTTCTCCACCTGTTTCAGCAGTGCCGGTTCGTTCGAAATTGGGATTTCCTTCATTTGCTGACCACCATACGAACCACGAGGCCACCATGCCGGCGATTCCTACCATCAGTGCCAAATAATCTTGATTTTTATTATAAAACCTATTCAAGACTAGAAATGAACCTACCGAGAGAATAAGAACGATTACTACGTTTACAAACAAATTTCCTATATTATCACGGTTCATTTTTTTATACTTCGAAAGAAATATATCGAAGCATCCAGCAAAAACAATAGGCAGATAATATGTACCTAGATTTGCAGGGAGACTATGCAAATCGACACCTCCATTGGTGTCATGCTGCTGACAAGCAGGCAACCAGACTCCCATAGAGCCTATAAAGACAATGGCGAAAGCAAAGTATTTCCACTTCATGGAGCGTTAATTCATTTCGATTTTTATTTATTTCTAATACTGTTCTACTTCAAATAATTCACCGCGCTTAAACTCCTCCACATTCGCCACGGCTTGCCCCTTCTGAATCTTGCTCATGCTTTGTCCCAGCAAGTTGGCTTCGGAATCGCCTAAGCCCAGGAAGCGGGACATGGGCTTGAGATTCAGAAGGTCGTTAACATCCAGCAGGACGGCGTTGGCACACATGCTGGAGAAGTCGAAAGTGGACTGGTTGAATTCTTCAATGCCCTGCGAGAGCAGCACTGCGGCCACCCCTTTCGAGCGTGTTTCGCGGAGCATCCGTTCGAGCAAGTCTTGCACCTTCCTGTCTTTGAAAAGTCCCTGTGCCTCGTTAATGACTAACACATAACGCATGGCCTGCACACCGTTTGTGACGGGTGCATTCTCCATGTTCATGAAAGTGTTGTAGAGGTAGTAGATGGTCAGGAAGGTAGACGTGAGGTGGATGGTCTTATCCACGTCGCCGGGAAGGCTAAAGTAATAGTTCTGATTAATAAAACTATTCTTGGTATCCGCCTTACTTGCAAATAGCTCATTGCTGCTCAGGCTACGCAGGATTTCAGTGAGCGAATCAGCCTTGCTTCCGTTGGCATCGGTCAAGCAGTCACTGACATCACGCATAGATGGGTAAGCACCACCTTTCTTGCGCGCAAAAGCCTCCTTTGTAGCATCTTTTAGCTGCTGGGTCTGGGTTGCTCCCATCCGCGGTGCATAGGACGTGACAATATCCACGAACTTACTGATGCCCTTAAGCCGATTCTTCTCGTTCACGTTGTCGATGAACATGAGCGGATTGAATGGGAACGGCTTCTCAAGCGCATTTATGAGCATTGTTTTAGTGCGGTCGAAGAACGGCTGCATGGCCTTTGCATCGTCACTCCTTAGCCCCTTGAGGTCGAGGTACAGGAAGTTGATACTACCAGCTGATGTCTCAGTCAACTGGCTTAGGATGGACTTCGCAAATTCAGTTCGTTCAGCCGTTGAACCACCAGCAACGGCTATGTGCGGATTAGCATGAACGTTGGTGTCGTTCAACACTACTTGAATGGGCGTGCGGGCCTCGTCAAGCGAATAGCCAAACCGCAGGGTGACAGGGCCAGTGAAATGCTTTTTAGCGGGGGTTGGGTTTTTGTCGTTGATAATCGCACCAGCTGTCACATCCACAAGGGCCTCTGAGCCGCGTTCGATGTGGTCAATGAGAAAGTCGAGGCCAGTGTAGCTTTTGTTATCGGTGAAGAGTTTATTCAGCTTCTCCAGCCCGTCATCGACATGCATTTTGAGATACCGAGGCAAGTCTATGCTCTCTTTGTGAATGCCATAGTGTTGGCAAACCAGCGCTACGTAGAAGGCCTTGTTGGCGCCAAAAAGGGTTTCCTCTCTATACTCTTTGCCCTTGCTATCGCGAATGTTGCTCAGGTCGAGCCGGGCGCCACCGGAGATGGAAAAGGTTAGTGCGATGCGCGAAATGACGTTTTCGGACTGGCCCTGCGGGAACATGCGCTTGGTCAGCTCCGAGACCACGGTCTTGTTGGCCTCGGAGGTTCTGATATTGAGTACCACTGCGGATAGGAAACTTAAGAATGATAGAGAGTCGAGTACCGCTCAAAGAGCTGGTCAGGGGCCACTTCTTCGAACCCGGACTCGTCGGAGTCTTTGTTCACGATGAGGTAGGACTTCGCCACACGAGGTAACAGCAAAGCATACTCACGGGCTGACAGCTCCTTATTGATAAGCGGGAACAGAATCACCTGGTCGGCAATGCTCGGGTAGAAGTGCTTGACGATGTTCTCGGCGTGCTGGTCATCAAACTTCTGCATGGGGGAGTCGATGAAGACTGGGAAGTCGAAATCAGACTCTTCCACCAAGCCGTAGAGCAGTGCCGTTGCGTAGAGCTGCTGCTCCCCTTTTGAGAGGCCTTCTTTCAGGATTATCTCGCCGCGCTTGTTGTAGAGTTCGATTTCAATGAGGTCGCCCATGATGCGAACCTCTACGTTATGAACAAAGCCCTTTTTGTGCATGAGCATCTTAAGGCCCCGTAGAATCTGGTTTTCCAGGGACTTCTTCTTGCGCTCTTTGTAGAGGTTGATATAGTCCCGCAGACGTTGGGAAAGAGCTTCCGTGAGCACATCTTTCTCCTTGTCTTGGTCGGAAGACTTTAACTTCTTGCGCAAATCCTCCAGCTGCTTCTCCATCTGGACGATGCTGTTGCTGAAGGCGCTATTTTCATATTCTAGCGCTCCTATCTGCTCGCCTAGGCGCTCCACTTCCTCATCCAACTCACGCTTACGCTCCCGGTCCGCTTTCACCACCGCGTCTTCGCCCAACGACTGGGAATCAGAGATGCGGCGCTTGACCTGGCTTAACTCGTTGCGAACCGAATTGTATTCGAAGTGCAGGCGCTTGAACTGTTCGCGGAATGAAAGACGCAGGTTGTCGACCAGTGCCTGTAGTTGGGCGCGTTCGGATTCGGTAAGGTCGTGCAGGAGGCGAAAGTCCGAGGGGAATTCCGGGGCATCGGCGAAGAAGTGGCGCTTAATAAGCATGCGGAAAGCATCACTATACAAGCTGTGGATGCTGCCATCCACCTCCTTACCGACCTTGCTTACCTCCGCTGCCAAGTCACTGAGCATCTTTTCCTCGATGCTGGCGGCATTGTCCTGTTTGTACCGAACCTCTTTGAACTCGGCCTCTTGCTTGACTTGCTCCACCACCTCGCTGAGTTTGCTGGCGGCAATAGCGAAGGGCACCAACTCATAAGACTTCCCTAGTTCAGCTTGTACCTCGGATAGGCGAGCTTCCAAAGCAGCGGCGGACGTACGCAGTGCTTCCAGTTCCTCTAGCGTTATCAGGTTGCCAAACCGAATGAGCCGCTTCTGAATCTCGTCCGAGTCAAAGCGTAGGGCGATGCGCCTATCCTTCAGCTCCTCAATTTGCTGCCTGTTGGCTTCGATGAGCTGCTGTAGCCTGCTGGTTTCCGCATCAAGCGTGCTGATGACCTCACGTTCCTTGGCGTTGGCCGTACGAGCACGCAAACGGAACTGAGTTTCCTCAATCTCACTCTTGGTGTCTTCGTATTTCTTAATGCCCAGAATTTCGGAGTAGGCACGGCTAAGCTTCTTCCGTTGCTCGTTGGTGTTGACCTCTGCCAGGCTGACAATTTTCTCGGCGTCGAAGAAGAAGAACTTGGCGATTTCAATGGGCAGTAGGTAGTCGCGAATGAAGTGCTCCTCCCCTCGCGCCTTTTCGTCACTAAGCCCCCGAATCAGCTCGTTCTCAAATCCGTCAATGAGGATTTCGAGCTCTTCGGTAGCCGTTTTGGTGTTGTAAGTGCGCTTAATTGAGATTTCGCTGCACGTCAATGCCGGGATGATGGCGTCCGTGAGCGTGAGCTTGACCGAGAACGTAGGGTCTTCTTCTGCTTTGGCTTGGCGGTTTAGGCTAGTAACAATGTACTTTTTGTAACCGCCCTTTTCATCGATTTCTCGCTTGTAAAGGTCATCTACCTCATGCATCTGCTGGCCATAGAGGCACCAGACCAAGGACATGAGGAAAGTTGTTTTACCAAAACCGTTTTTACCACTGATGACATAGATGTTCTGACCTTCCTTTTGGGAAAGGTCAACGGTGTTATGCCCGCGGTAAATGCGGAAATTGTTTAACTCAATGGTTTTGATAATCATTAGTACAACGCAACCCACCCGCTCTACACGAAGCGAGCGGGTGTAGGAGGGTATTTAGAAGGTAACTAGATAGCCGTTGCGGGGACAGTTTGGTCCAGGCCAGCTTCGGCAGTTTGCTGGGCCTTGAGGTAATCGTCCAGCAAGTTTTCGATATCGTTTTGCAACCCTCGCTTGCGCTGCATCAGCGACTTCGTCTTGATAATCTTAACTGCATTCTGAATGAGGTCAAAATGGTCAAGGTTGTCTTGGCAGACCTCCCGAAGCCAGTTTTCCTCTTCCCGGATTTTAATCGTGTGCTTGCTCATGTCGAGCTGCGTACCGAACACTGCATTGTAGATATCCGCTACGTTGTAGTTGAAGATGCCATCGCGGTACCAGATAACCTGAATAGCAACGAGCTCCTGGTGCGTGATGAAAGTCATCGTGGGGTCGTACTCGTCACGAATCACCTTTTGCGCCTCCAACAGTCGTTTCAGGATGTCAGCTCTAGTTCCCGGGAGGTATGGCCCCCAAAATCCCTCGCGAATGGTGCCGTTGCGCAAGTGCTTTTGTCGGTATGTCTCAGGGTTGTCGCGGGCTTCAATCAAGAAGTCTCGCAGCTCAGAAAGGGGCTCCATCCACGCTTCCCCGTTCATAATGAGGCCATCCATGGACTTGTCTTTGACCACGACGGTGCACACCCAGCAGCCGAAGCGGCTTTTGCCACAGGAAGGCGTCTCGTCATCAATCACCAAGGGACAGTCGGCCTCGGTGCTAGCGTTGCGGTAGAGCGTGATAAGCTCCTTATGGGTACCGCCCCAAGGCGGGGGAACCTGGCTGAGGTACTGCCACAGCTCGTTGGTTTCGATGTCCTTGATGGGGGCATACACGTAAGCATTTGGCAGCACGTGCTTGCGCAGGCGCTGGCCGTGCACGGCGTGCTTGGCCATGGACCGAGAACGGCGCGAGCTTTCGGCGGAGCGAGTGCCCAACAGGATAATCACCTCGCCAGAATCACTGATTTTGGTTTTGATGAACTGAGTAGTCGGGCTGATTTTCAGGCGCTCGGTGCACCAGCGGAAGGTACTGGATGGGGCGGGGTAGCCTTTGCCAAGCAGGTTGGTCCAGAAGGAGTCCTCCAGGCGGGGTATGGTACGTTGCACCACAAAAGGCATGCTTTGACCCGTAGCGGCTGCTTCAATGCGATGCAGGGTCTCTTCGATGAAGCGAACGATGCGGGGGTTTTCAACCATGGTGTCGTTGCACACAACGTACACCGGGCGATGGCGAAGTTCTTCGGGTAGCTTCTGCACGGCTTTCCACACGAGTTGGAGAAGCATCGTGGAGTCCTTACCGCCGCTGAAACCCACAATCCACGGCCGATTGTTGTCATCGGCAAGGTATTGGTCCTGGATTTCAGATTCTATGAAAGGGAGGATAAGAGCCATAAAGGGGGATATAAGAATTGCCCTGCTCGGAAAGCACATTTCAGGCAATGTGTTCAAAGATAACCAATGAAGGTTGCTGGGTTCTACCCCAAGCGGCCTTACTTTTTGCCGCTTCGTGTATGTAGTTGTTAGTCAGAGAAACTTAGTTCGTCGCTTGGTACAAGCTAAGATTCTTAGCTTCGTTATGAATACAACGAGATAAGCCATTTAGGAGCGGAAAGCGAAAAACGAGAGACCGACCGGTTGTATAACCGGTCGGTCTCTCGTTTGTGATACGTACTCCGCGAATGACATTAGGCTAAACCTTGCTTAGGACTGCTCGAGGTTTGCGTGAAACAGGTTTTAATCTGGAAACGTGGTGGCAGGAACTAAGAAAGTCCTGGAATAGGTCAGCCCAAGCTTGCAGTTTGAGCGTCCCAAAGTTGCCCAAGGTTAGGTGAGAGCTGCCGACTATTATTCGCTTGACCCGGGCGCGGGTGATGGCTACGTTGAGGCGATTGGGCAGAAAGAAGAAGCTGGCGCGCTGTAAGGCACTGTCAAATTTGCCCAAGGTTAACGAAAGGGAAATAACGTCTCGCTCCTGCCCTTGCATTCGCTCCACCGTGTCAACGACTATCTGAGCCAGCTCTTTTGGTGCAACATGAGCGCAGCGCTTTGCTAAGGCCCGCCCGATTTCACGACACTGAGCACGAAAAGGGGCACAATAGCAATTTCAATAGGTAGAGTGCCGCAGGCCAGTAATTCGGCTACCATTTCGGCAATGTAGTGGGCTTCGCTTGGCTCACTTGTTTTGGTATTCAGGTGTGCTAAGTCAGCAAATACACTGGGGCATAAGGGGTCAAGTATATCGGCAAACGTGCTGGGCGGCACCGCTAGGTTTAGCGAGCGAGAAGCTGCGGACTTGTGCGAGATTAAGTCACCGTCATAAAACCGCTGGCTGAAGAAGTTAGCTAGGCCCTCATTCAAGCGGTAAGTGGTGTTCAGGCGAGTGCCTGGAGCGAAGGCGAATAGGTATTCAAAAATGGATTCGCTATGTGTAGGGTCAGGGTGTTCAGCGGCAATGATGGGAGGCATCTGCTGATGGTCCCCTATGAATACATACTTAGCCCCTGCGAGCATGCCAGCAGCAGCCTGAAGCTGGGTGAGTTGGCTGGCCTCGTCTGCAATGACAACATCAAACCTTTTACCTACTAGGCGTTGCGTATACAGAGCAAAGCACGTAGCACCTACAATAAATGCCTTGCCAACTATTGGGTCAAGGGAAGGACAGTTTTCTTTATTAAGCGCTGCACCAGGCCTTTTATGAGCACCTGCCGGAGGAGTTTCGTTGAACGACAACCTTGGATGGGGAAAAGCTGAAAGTGCTACCGGGCGAGCTACGGACCACTGAAGTACGGGTGGAACGGCACGTCGCGCCGGCGGCTAACGCACTGCCAGACTTTATCCGGCTGATTGAACAGGGCTAGCGGCCGCAGGCAGAATATGACCGGCTAACGCGGATTGTGAATATTGCCGCCGCGCACCACCGGCTGGCCTAGCTGCACCCGTTTTTGGACGGCAATGAGCGGGTGATGCGCCTATTCAGAGATGCGGCTTTTCTGGCCGAGAGGCTGGACGCTGGGGGCTGTGGTCGATGGCGCGGGGAATAGCCCAGCGAGAGAAAGATTACAAACAGGCCCTGGAGGCAGCAGATGCGCAACAGCTGAATGATTATGACGGCCGTGGCAGCCTGTCGGAAAAGCAGATGGTGGCTTTCTGCCAATTCTTCTTAGGCGTGGCCTTGGGCTAGATTGGCTACATGACGCAGGTACTAGCCATTGATGGGATGGTATCAACGGTGGCCGCGCCAGAGGAAGACGATGCCGTCAGCATCCTGCTCCAGGCTGCCAGACTCGCGCAGGTCTGAAAGAAGCGGGCACTTCTCTCCTCCTCTTTTCTCCACGTCGCGGCTGAGCTAGGAGAGGGCGATGACGGGGGCGTTGAACTCCTTGGCCAGCTCCTTGAGGCCGCGGCTGATGCTGCCCACTTCCTGCTCGCGGTTGCCTTTGGTGTCGCCGCGCATGAGCTGGTCGTAATCGACCAGGACCAGGTGCAGCGGGTACTGGGCATGCAGGCGGGTGCATTTGGTGCGCAATTGCTGGGCGGTGAAGCCAGGCGTATCGTCGAGGTTTAACGTGTGGCTGTGGTTGCGCAGGCGCTGGGATTGCTGGCATATGTGGGCCACTTGCTCGAGGCCGCTAGCCAAGTTAGTTCTACCACGCCGCAGGCCGAAGATAGAATAACCGGAGACTTTGCTGGCCATCAAGTGCTACCTGAAACTGTAATAAAGTTGTGCGCGCTCCATGCGATAGCCCTTCCCACAAACACCATAATAAGCTGCATTTTCAGATTTTCAGTAACACAACACCCTTTGCTAAAAGCAAAGACTGTAAGTATAGCATCTGCGCTCGAGCTCATACTACCTCTTATCTGAACTCCCAAGTTCACTTTACACTTACGCCTCATTGAGGTGGTCTAGCTAAGCCGGACAGAGTTTGGACGTTGTTTGCAGGTGGGTTTCGAAGTGATTTGGGGCGAGGTAACCGAGGGTCGAGTAGCGGCGTTCGGCGTTGTAATAAGCGATGTGGTGGCTGATTTCGAGCCGGGCTTCTTCCAGCCCGGGGAAGCGGCCGCCGTCGAGTAGTTCGGCTTTGAAGCGACTCCAAAACGATTCGGCGTGGGCGTTGTCGTAGCAGTTGCCGCGCCGGCTCATGCTTTGCTGGGCGCCGTGGCGCGCCAGTAAGTCCTTAAATCGGGTGGCGCGCTACTGACTGCCCTGGTCGGAATGCACGATGAGGCCCGCCGGGGGCCGGCGCACGGCCAGGGCACGCCGGAGCGCCTCGCTGACCAGGTCTTCGGGCATGGTTTCGCGCACGTGCCAGCCCACGACTTTGCGCGAGCAGCGGTCCAGCCACACCGCTAAGTAGAGCCAGCCGCCGCCCTGGCGCGGCAAATACGTGATGTCGCCCACCCAGACCCGGTTGGGGGCAGTGGGGGCCGGCTGGCCGAGCAAGCGGTTGGGCGCCGGGCACACGGCCGGGTCCGAGTCGGTGGTGCGGGGCACAAACGAACGGGGCTGCTGTGCACGCAGGCCATAGACTTCGAGCACCTGGCGGATGCGCCAACGCCCCACGGCATGGCCGTCGGCCTGCACTTCCACCCGCAACCGGCGCGTGCCGTAGCGCTGGCTATGATAGGCAAAGGCTTCGCGCACGGCCACTTGCCAGGCGGGCTCGACCGCTGGTACCTGCCGGCGGCGCTGCCAGGCGTAATAGGCGGCCGGGGCCACGCGCAGCACCTGGCAGAGTTGGCGCACCGGCACCTGGCCGGCCTGTTGGGCGATGTGCTGATAAGTGCTCACCGGGTCGGCTGGCCGAAGATGACCAAGGCTTTTTTTAAAATGTCGAGCTCCTGCTCGGCCCGCTTCAAGCGAGCGCGCAGGGCGCGCACCTCCGGGTCGCGGGCGACCTCCACGCTGCCGACCTCAGCCACTACCTGGGCCTGTTGCCAGCGGTGAAGCAGCTTGGGGCTGATGCCTAATTGCCGGGCCGCCAACTGGGCGCTGCGGCTTTCGCTGGCCAGGCGCAGAGGCTCGGTTTTAAAGGCCTCGTCGTATTTACGCCGTTTGTCGGGCGACGTCCCGCTGGATTTGCTTGCCATAACAGAAGAAATATACGTCCTTCTTCTGTCCGTCATTCCTAGACCACCTCACATTTTCTCAATCATCGGCGTCACTTATAGCCTTAAATAGACTCGTTGGACTTATTAGCCGCGATTTGTATTTACCGTAAAGCACTCACACAACTGGGGACATTGAGCGAGCCGTGTAGGATGTCCTAGCATCTGACCTTTTATCTGACCTTTTGCCGACAACAATGAATAAAGCACCCCGTTCAAGCCACCTGGCCCTACTTTTGCAAAGCCGGTGCTGGATAACAAGGCGCAACTATTTGCGTTATGTTGTGCTCAACATTTGGAATTAGCAGCTCCAACACGCTTTTGCCACCTTCGACCAGAAACGCCCCGTGGCGGTGCCGGTACTTCTTTTGGTGCAGCGACTGCACGTATTTGCCAAGTGCTTTTGAAACCATTGCTCGAATATTATTCATCAAAACTACGGCCCGCGCGCCAGGTCGGCCCGTGGCTGCTGCTGCTGGCCGTGGCCGCCTGCTCGCCGTTCAAGCTGCTTCAGCCCAAACAACGCCTGCTCAGCCGCGTTGAAATAAAGGGCGTGGAGCAAGCCGATAAAGAACGGCTGACCACCCTGGCCCAGCAGAAACCAAACACCCGGTTTCCGCTGCCCAAGCTGGCCATCTATCAGCTAGGGTTTAATTTTTATGATTCGGTGCGACTTAAAAACAAGTTGCGCGCTATTCAGAACACCTACGTCGCGAAAATAAAGGCCGCCGGTACCGACTCGGCCGAACTTGGCAAGCTGCTCTCGCGCCGCGAGCGCAAAGTCAATCGCAAGCAGCTGGCCCTGGACAAGGGCAACGCTATTATGCGTTTGGGCGAGGCCCCGGTCATCTACGATTCGGCCCTCACGCGCAAGTCGGTGGAGCAGATGACGACTTACCTGCACTCCCAGGGCTTTTTTCGGGCGCGGGTGTCGGCCATCGATACCACCCGGTACAAGCACGGGGTAGTGGTGCGGGCGCTGAAAAGCGTAGGTGCTATTTTCCCCGGCAAACCCGATTCGCTGGATGCGGCCAAGCAGTACCGGCGCGTCACGGTGACCTACAACATTGCCGAAGGCCAGCCCTTCCACTACCGCCTGCTAACGCCCAGCATTGCCGATTCGGGCGTAGCCGCCGTGGTGCGCCAGGGCCAGGGCGCCACCCTACTAAAAGAAAACGAGCGCTACAACGAAGACCTCATTGGCCAAGAGCGTACCCGCCTCGAAACACTATTGAAGAACGCGGGCTATTACGATTTTCGCCAACAGTACATCACGCTGGAAGCCGACACCAGCTACGAGAAATTCACGGTGCGGCTGCGCACCTTTATTACCAACCCCGGCCCCGGCCAGGGCCACCGCGTGTACACGGTGAAGCAGGTCCGCTTCATCACCGATGCGGGCGTGGGCCGCACCCTGCGCAACGCCGCCGGCGACACCCTGCGCCGCGCCGGCACCGCCGCGGCCCTGCGCGCCCGCCCCAGCCTAGGTGTCCGCACCGATACAGTCACGACGGATTCGGTCCATTTCGCGGCCTACGCCCAGAAATACAGCACCAGCCTGCTGGCGCGCAAGGTGCTGGTACGGCCCGGCCAGCACTACAGCCTGGCCAACACCATGCAAACCCAGCGCTTGCTTGCCGACCTAGACATGTTCCGGTTTAATACCGTGAATTACCGCAAGGTGCCCGACCCGCCCGCCACCGATAGTACCGGTGTGCACCCCATTACTGGCGAGCTGGTGGCCGTCATCAATGCTTCGCCCGCGCCTAAGTTTGGGGAAACCAGTGAGGCCGGGGTTACCTACGTGGCCTACCTGCCAGGCCCGTTTCTAAACCTGCGTCTGAAAACCCGCAACCCTTTTGGTGGGGCTGAGGTGCTGGAGTTGGGGGTACGGGCGGGTTTCGAAGGCCAGCTTACCCGCGTGGGTGTGGTAGAGGGCGACAACCCCGAACAGGTGTACACCACTCAGTTGGGGGCTACGGCGGCGCTGGTGCTGCCACAATTTCTGGTGCCATTCAAGACCAATCATTTCCTGACGCGCTACAACCCAAAAACCCGCTTCTCGCTGTCGGAAACCTATGTAAACCGTCCGGAGTACACGCGCTCCAACTTTGAGTTTGCTTGGGACTACATCTGGCAACGTTCGCCGGTGCATCAGTATGTGTTTTCGCCGGTAGTAATAACGCTAGTGAACTCGGCGGTGACGGATGACTTCCAAAAGCGCCTCGATACGCTGCGTATTCGCGATGGTTCGTCGCTCTACCGTTCCTTTAATAAACAGATTGAGCCCAGCTTTAGCTTCACCTCACTCTACAATTCTAACGACTTCAACCAGACCCGCGACGCCCGCTATCTACGCCTGTTTGCCGAAATTGGCGGCCTAACACGAGGACTTTATCGCAATGCGCTGTATGACGCGACGAGCTTGAGCGTGTATGATTTTGCCCGGGTGAGTGCTGATTACCGTCGCTACTACCATGTCACGCCCCAGACTTTTTTTGTATGGCGCCTAAACGGCGGCATGGTCCACGCCCTCAGCCGGACTAACGACCCCCTCACCGGCTTCGACCCGTTTATTGTGCCCTACGATAAGTCGTTTTTTGCGGGCGGCTCTACAAGCCTACGGGCCTGGCAGCCACGCCGACTCGGGCCGGGCGGCTACACGTCGAAGCTATCGAATGGTGCCCGCGACTACATCACCGAGCAGCCCGGCGAGTTGCTACTCGAAGGCAGCGTAGAATATCGCTTTCCCATCTACAGCTTCATCAAAGGTGCCTTGTTCACCGATTTTGGCAACGTATGGGGCTTGCAGGAGCGGAAGCAGGAAGACCCTACGAAGCTCGATTATGGCCAATACCTACGTCCTGGTGCCCAGTTCCAACTTAATCAGTTCTACAAGCAGATTGCGGTGGGTTCCGGCTTCGGCATCCGCTTCGATTTTACGTTCCTGATTCTGCGCCTCGACATCGCCACCAAAGTGTACGACCCTACCGCCGAACCGACCCAGCGCTGGGCCCTGCGCAACTTCGACACCAGCGCCAATCCGATTTCCTTCAACCTGGGCATCGGATACCCCTTCTAAATTCTGAGGGAATTCTGTATCCATCTAAGGTATTTCGGTTCCTCATCCGTGTACAAGCTATCAGCGGCCTTCTTGGGGCCCTAGCATACTACGCATGATGAACGAAATTTACCCCTCCGACAAACGCAGGGCCGGGCGCGCCACGTTGGCGCTGACTACTGGACTAGCACTGCTTTCCGGCTGCGAACTGATTGAATTCAGCCCTAATCAAACCTCTACTCCAGCAGCCTACAGCGACCTTACGGCCAAAAACATGGCTGCCCTGGCCCAGCGCCCACTGGCGGCCGGCGACACGCTCCGCTTCGTATTTACCGGCGACTCGCAACGCTTCTATAGCGAAGCCGAAGACCTGGTGGAGAGTGTGAACCAACAGCCCGGCATTGCCTTCCTGGTGGTGGCCGGCGACATTTCTGACTTTGGCCTGGGGCGCGAGATGCGCTGGGTGCACGACAAGCTCAAGAAGCTGCGCGTGCCCTACCTCACTGTGGTGGGCAACCACGACCACGCCGGCAACGGCCGACAGGTATACCAGGAAGTATTTGGGCCGCTGAACTATATCTTCACATACGCCGGCACGCGCTTCATTATGTTGAACACCAACGGCCGCGAATACCGCTTCGATGGCAGCGTACCCAACATCGGCTGGCTTCAGCAGCAGCTGGCCGATACGGTGGGCGTGCAGCGGCAGGTTGTTATCAACCACGTACCGCCGATGGATGAGGATTTCGACCCGCAGTTGGAACAGCCTTACGTGCAGGCGCTGAAGGCAGCGCCCCGCGTAGCCCTGGCCCTAAACGGGCATCGCCATGATTTTGGCATCGACCAGCCTTATGGGGAAGGGCTCACACTCATCAATTCGTATGCCTTCGAAAAACGCCGCTACGTTATCCTGACGCTATGGGGCAACAACCAGTTCAAGCTCAAAACTATTGATTTCTAATGAGCTTACTCGCTTTACTCCTGCTACCGCTTGAGGTCCTGAACCCGCCTCAGCTCGCTCCTGCCGATACTGTTCCGGCTACACCGCTACCCTGGTACGTGCCCACCCGCCTACTGGTGCACACAGCAGGCGACCAGGGCCTGCTGGCCGTAGGCGCCGGCTGGACTGCCAATCACAACCGCCTGGCCTTGGAAACGCTGGGCGGCTACCTCCCCAAACAATACAGCATCACGCCGATGGGGATTTTCACGGCTAAAATCAGCTACACACCGTGGCAACTCCCGCTGCGCGCCACCGCATGGCGCGTGCAGCCCCTCACGGTGGGTGGGTTTGCGAGTTATTCTGCCAGCCGCGGCCTCACCACCACCCGCGGTAGCAAGTACGATGACGACTATTATTGGTGGTCGTCCCACACCCGCATTGGTGGCTTTGTGGGCAGTAGCGCCGGCTATGCTTTCCGCCCCACCAAGCGCGGTCATCCGCGCTCAGCCATGGCGTATTACGAGCTTGGCACCAACGACCTTTATCTCATCAGCTGGACGAGTGCCAGGGGTAGCCTGCCTTTTAGCGACATTCTCACGCTTGGGTTTGGCTTACGCCTGCAACTGTGGTAACCAGACAACGCAAAGGGTCCTGCAGAATATTCCGCAGGACCCTTTGCGTTGTTTAAGACCTTATTTGCGCCCTAATAAGCCAGCAGCTCTTCCAAAGCCGCCGCCACTTTGGCGGCGCTGGGCAGCATCTGCTTTTCCAACTCCACGTTGAGGGCAATGGCTGGCAGGTTGGCCGCGCCAAGGGTGAACACCGGCGCATCCAGCGACTGGAAGCAGTGGCGCTGAATGCGGCCGGCCAGACTTTCGGCAAAGCTGTTCATCAGTGGCTCCTCGGTGAGGACGAGCACCTTGCCATGGCGACGGGTAGCGGCCGTCACGGCGTCGAAATCGATGGGATTCAGCGTGCGTAAGTCTAGGATTTCGACCTGGCCCGGAAAGTTACGGCTGGCTGTTTTGGCCCAGTGCACGCCCATGCCATAGGTCACGACGAGGGCCGTTTCGCCCTGGCGCAGCTTCTCGGCATCGGCCTCTTGGGCAATGGCTGCCTTTCCCAAAGGGATGACGTAGCCGGTAGCGGGTTCCACCGTTTTGGCATCCTCCGTACCCGGCACCTTGCTCCAATACAGGCCCTTATGCTCCAACATCACCACCGGATTGGGGTCGAGGTAGGCGGCGCGCATCAGGCCTTTCATGTCGGCCGCGTTGCTGGGATACACCACTTTAATGCCCCGAATGGTGAGCAGGGTGCTTTCAATCGAGCCCGAATGGTAAGGCCCGCCCCCACCGTACGCCCCAATCGGCACGCGGATAACGGCCGGAATCGGAAACTTGCCCATGGTGAGGTAGCACGATTTTGACAGCTCCTCCACCAGCTGGTTCAGCGCCGGCCAGATGTAGTCGGCAAACTGCACTTCGACGATGGCCCGGGCGCCCACGGCCGCCATGCCCGCTGTGCTGCCCACAATGTAAGCTTCCTGAATAGGCGTATTGAACACCCGCCGGTCGCCGTATTTCTTGGCCAGCAACGCCGCCTCGCGGAACACCCCGCCCAGCTCGCCGCCCACGTCCTGGCCGTAGAACAGCGCTTCGGGAAACTCGCGCAGAATGTCGTCCACGGCATGCAGCGCGGCATCCACCATCAGGGCTTTGTCGGCGCCGGAGGGGCTACGCTCGCCGGCTTCCTCAGTCACCGTGGGCGACGCAAACTCGTGGTCGGCAAAGGTGGCGGGGTCCGGATTGGGCGCGGCCAGGGCTTCGGCCCAGTCGGCGCGCACGGTGGCGCGAGCTTCAGATTGCAGCGCCGTCAGGTCAGCTTCGCTCACGCCCTGGTTTAGCAGCTGCTGACGCAGGCGCGGCAGGGGGTCCTGGGTTTGGTGGGCGGCTAAGTCGGAACGGTACCACTCGCGGCGCACGCCGCTGGTGTGGTGGCCCAGCAGCGGGCATTTGGCGTGCACCAGCACCGGTCCACGCCGGGCGCGCACGTGAGCAAAAGCTTCGGTCAGGCCCTTATACGATGAGCCAAAGTCGGCACCATCCACCTGCATCCGGCGCAGCCCGGGGAAGCCGGCGGCAAACTCATAGGCATTCATGGCCCGCATCTCGCGGCCGGTGGCCGAGATACCCCAGTCATTGTCCTGCACCAGATAAATAATGGGCAGCTGGTGCAAAATGGCCATTTGCAGCGCTTCCGCCACCTCGCCCTCCGTCATGGCCCCATCGCCAATGGAACACAGCGACAGCGACTGATTAGTAGTCAACTGAGCATGTTTTGCTTTAAACGATTCAGTGCTAGCCGCCAGCTGCTCACTGCTTACGGATTCAAAGTACTTGATGGCATGCGCCACTCCCGTAGCCGGAATGGCTTGCATGCCCGTTGCGGAACTTTGGTGCGGAATCACCGGGACGCCTGCCCGCCGCAGTGAGGGGTGCGAATAATACGTGCGGCCGCCGCTAAAGGGGTCACCGGCCTTGGCCATGAGCTGGAGCATCAGCTCATACGGCCGCAGGCCCAGGCCCAGCAGCATGGCATCATCGCGGTAGTAGGGCGCCGCGTAGTCATGTTCGGTAAGCAGGAAAGCGGCGGCCAGCTGTACGGCTTCGTGGCCCCGGGCCGTGGCGTGCACGTAGCGGGCAGCAATGGCTTTCTCCTCTTCGTAGAGGCCAGCCATCTCAGCGGCGGTATGCATCAGGCGGTAGGCACGACGCTGCAATTCGATGGCCAGGGCCGGGACTGCGGGCGCACTTGGGGCGGTAAAAGCCGCGGCCGCCGCGGCTGCAGCATTGGCTACACGGGTACTGGATAGGTCAACGGCATCGGGAGCGGCGGAGGCTGCAAAATCAGACATCGGGGATGGGGCGGGTGAGGCTACAAAAGTACGCCCCGCGCCCCCTTCCTATCTTTGCGCAGCCAGCAATGGGCAGTGAGCAGCGACCCGTTAGCAATGAGCAGTTTGCACCAAATTGTCCGTTGTGCCTTCTTCACTGCTCCTTGTTCGCTGCTCACTCTTCACTGCTAACTGCCCGTCATGCCCTCTCCCACCACCCGCCCCGAAATCGAAGCCTGGCTGGCCGATTTTCAGCTCCGCCTCTGCCAGCAGCTCGAAACCGCCGATGCCGGCACCGCGCGTTTCCACACCGATGCCTGGCAGCGCGAAGGCGGCGGCGGGGGCCGCTCCAAAGTGCTGGAAAACGGCCGCATTCTGGAAAAAGGCGGCGTGGGCTTCTCGGCCGTGTGGGGCGAGATGAGCGCCAAAGCGGCCCAGCAGCTGCACATGCCCGACCCGCATTTCTACGCCACGGGCGTGAGCGTGGTGCTACACCCCCGCAGCCCCCGCGTACCCATCATCCACATGAACGTGCGCTACTTCGAAGCCGGCAACGGCGAAGCCTGGTTTGGCGGCGGCATCGACTTGACCCCGATTTACGTGGACGAAGTCCAGGCGCGCCGCTTTCATGAGCAGCTAAAGGCTGTGTGCGACCGCCACAATCCGGCCTATTATCCAAAGTTCACGCGCTGGGCCGACGACTACTTCTACCTCCCACACCGCCAGGAAACCCGCGGTGTAGGCGGCATTTTTTACGACAGACTGACCATAGGCCCCGACGGCACGGCCGAAGAACTGTTTGCCTTCATGCGCGATGTAGCCGAGCTATTCGGCCCGTTTTACACCGCGCTAATGGCCGAAAACCACGCCCTGCCTTTCGCCGAGCGCGAAGAAGCCTGGCAAACCCAGCGCCGCGCTCGCTACGCCGAATTCAACCTCGCTTTCGACCGCGGCACTCGTTTCGGCCTCGAAACCGGCGGCCGCACCGAATCCATTCTTATGAGCCTGCCCCCTCGCACCGGCTGGGCCTACAATCCTGCCCCACCCGCGCCCGGCACTCCTGAGGCCAATACCCTGGGCTGGCTTCGCAAGGGCGTAGACTGGTTAGCGTAAGGCGTAAGGAATGAAGAATTAATATAAATGCCCCCAAGTAACAGATGCCAATTCTTCATTTCCTGCAAAATCTTGACCGGAACCTGGTGCTGGCCATCAATCACGCCCACACCCCGGCGCTGGATTCGGTGATGGTGTTTGCCTCAAACCGCTACGCCTGGATTCCGGCCTACGCGCTGCTTATCACGGTGTTAATTGATTTATTTCGGCGCAATGCCTTGCTAGTGCTGCCCTTGGTCGTAGCAGCCGTGGGCCTTGCCGACAGCATCACCAGCCGGTTGTTCAAGCCCTTTTTTGCCCGCCTCCGCCCCTGCCACGACAGTAAGCTAGCCGGCCTGCTCCACCTGCCCGACGGCTGCGGGGGGCAGTTCGGTTTCCTGTCCTCACACGCGGCTAACTCGATGGCATTGGCGGTTTTTCTGCTGCTAGTGCTGCCACAGGGCCGTTTCCGGCTGACCAAGGCGCTGGCTTTTGTATGGGCCGTACTGCTTTCTTACAGCCGCATGTACCTGGGCGCTCATTACCCTTCCGATGTATTGGGCGGAGCAGCCATTGGAGCACTACTTGGCTGGGGCGCGGCAAGGCTGTTTCAGTACTTATCGGCCCGCTGGCCAAGCCTCCAGTAAACTTACTGGCTGAAAATCACCAATTCTACGGTCTAACGGAATGTCCGAATGCCGTTGTCGTAGTAAATCAGCAGGCCGCCGTTGTCCTGGTAGTAGGCAAAGGGATAATCCGCATTTTTCACCTTTATTTTCCAGGCTTTTACCAGATTCTCCGACTGGTTCCCGGAACCAGCGTTCAGGTTATAGTATCCGAACTGTGCACTCACACACTGCTCGCGCACATTGCTATTAGACGGGTCGAATCGGGCAGTGGTGGCAAAAAACAGGCTCCTGACCTGCCCCGCCTGCAAGGCCGGCGTAGTACTCAGGCTAGTCCCCCCGCTGAGATTGCCTCCTCGAAAACTGAACACCCCATTTTTAAACAGAAAACTGATGTTTCCGGTAAAAAGGGGAAGCCCATTGATATATTCTTCAACCATGACCGACTGCTGATTGAATTTGGCATAGGGCGGAAAATACGTCTGGGTCGAGTCGCGGAGGTACCGCACATACCGGAAGTTTCGGCGGTCGATGCCATTGCGGTCGAAGAGTTGGTCGCTCGTGAGCGCCTCCACCGCCCCGATGCTGTCGGTGCTCACGGGCACTACCAGCGTTTCGCTACACCCGCTGTCATCATCGGGAGCAGGGTCATGCGAAGACGAGCAAGCCGTGAGCATGGCAGCCGTTACCGCCAGCATAGTGCAGGAAATGATGCTTTTCATATCTAAAAAAAGAAAGGTTCAACGGCATGACCGGCTCTGGCTCCCAAACGTGGCATCACCCTATTTTTTTTAGGTCCGGTCCAGCAGCGTAGCCACAACAGCGGTGCTTCCCCAGCCAACCGGCAACACTAAATTATTACCGACCGCACGCCGGAAGTATCCAACAGGCATTTTGTGGTTCGCTGCTGCCCTCTTGCATAAATAGCCATTTAAAAAGCCCTGCTGAGTACTCAACAGGGCTTTTTAAATGGCTATTTGGCAGGCTTGCGGTTGCCGGTGTGGCCATCGCCCTTATCGCCCTGGCCGGGCTTGCTGGTCTTTTTAGAGTTGTGCTGGTCGTCCTGCGATAAGGATTTGTTCAGGTCGACCGAATGCGCAATCTGGCCTTTCTCGTCCCGGCGCACGTAGCGCTTATCGCCGGGATTTGGCTCCATCAATTCTCTTTTCGACATGGCAGTAAAGAAGTTGCGTGGAAGTGTGTCCTTCTTACGCAGCCCCCCTCCCCAAGTTGCTAGCCAACCTTACCCAACAGCTTAGCTACGTACTTGCCCACGATGTCGAACTCCAGATTTACCGTTTCGCCGGCCTGGAGTTGTTGAAAACTGGTGTGCTCGTAGGTGTAGGGAATAATGGCCACCGTGAAGCCCTCATCGGTGCTATCGAAGCAGGTCAGACTGGTTCCATTCACGCAGATGGAGCCTTTTTCCACCGTCAGACGGCTGGGGCCGGGCGCGTGCCCAAACCGGAACAGCCAGGAGCCGTCCTGGTCCTCCACGCTCAGGCAGGTGACCGTGGCATCGACGTGCCCCTGCACGATGTGGCCGTCGAAGCGGCCATTTGCTGCCAGGCAGCGCTCCAGGTTCACGTGCCGGCCGGGTTGCCATTGGCTTAGATTGGTCACGCGCAGGGTCTCATCAATGGCCGTGACCACGTGCGTACCCGCTTCGGTATCAATGGCTACCACCGTCAGGCACACGCCGTCGTGGGCTACGCTTTGGTCAATTTTCAATTCGGCCGCGAAGGGCGAAGCCACCGTGAAGTGGCGGTTACTACCTTGGTCTTCCACCGCGACGATGGTACCAAGGGCTTCAATAATTCCGGTGAACATAGACCGCAGATTGTGCAGATTAAAGGGATTTGGCTGATGCAACTACAAAGAACGGCCCCACCGCTCGGTGGGGCCGTTTTGGAAATAACCGTAAAGCGTCGGCAGAGTTATCGGGCCGGCTCTTTTTCGAAGGGACGCCAGTCAAGCTCGCCGGGGAGGCCACCGGCTTTTTTGCGCAGGAATACGGTCTGGTCGTCGTCCTCACGCTTGCCAAAAGTGACGTCGGCCCGGCAGTCCAAGCAGCGCACCGACGTGTACTTGAACTTGCCCTGGGCCACGCGGCTGGTAAGGTCGAGATTGTCGGAACCGCAGATGCCGCACGCGGCTACATCGGCAAAGCTTAGGCGCTCATATTCGGAGACAGTTTCGTGAAAATTATTGCCCTGCACGGTGAAGTGAAACTGGCGGCGCCCAATGCGCTTGGTGGTCATCATTTGCAACATCCTACGGATAGAAAATGGGGTTAATTGATGGTTTAAAAATACGAAATATCTCCCTCAAAAACAAGCAGATAATTACCATAAACCGCATAAAAAAAGGCGCCTTTCGGGCGCCTTTTTCCTGAGGGCTGATTGTCTGCTTATTGCTGCACAAACTTCACATTTTGCCGCGTATTTCCCGCACTCACTTCGCAAGTGTAAGCGCCTTTAGCCAGCGCGGGCAGTTGCAATTGGGTCTCACTGAAATTGGTGGCCGGTAGCACTTTTCGGGCCACCACCGCCCCGCGTGCATCGAGCACGCGCACGGTCAGGGCCTGGCCGCGCAGGGTAGTGGGCAGCACCAGGGTAAGTGGGCCTGCGCCGCTGGGGTTGGGATAAATGCCCAGCACGCCGGATGGTATAACGGGCCCTTCTGTCGACAGTGGCGCGTTGGGGTGCAGTGCATTATAGGCCGACACGAAGTTGGGAATGCCGTAGCCCATGGTGTTGTCGGGGGCATTGGCTTGCGTAGCCGTGCTGCGCAAGGCCAGAATTACTTGCTGGGCCGTGAGCGCGGGGTTAGCCTGCCAAAAACCGGCGGCCATGCCGGCCAGAATAGGGCAAGCATACGAGGTGCCACTGCCCCGGAAAGCCGTGCCATTAGGCGCGAGCACGGCCGAAGCAAACCCCATAGCGGAGAGTGTGGGCTTAATACGGCCATCCGAAGTCGGCCCATAGGAGCTGAAGTACGCGTGGTTACCCAACGAGTCGACCGCGCCAACCGACATGATGGAATCGGCATCGGCGGGAGCCGAGATGTAATGCCAAGGGTTGCTGCCCTCATTGCCAGCAGCATTGACCACTAGCATGCCCACTCGGGCCGCCATGGTAGCCGCCCGCGAACTGATGGCATTACGGCCATTCATATCTGCATAAGTGTAGGACGTTGAGGGTGCATCGAAATCGGTGTAGCCCAGCGACGAGCTGATAACATCAACCCCCGACGAATCGGCATACTCGGCGGCGGCCAGCCAGTTGGCTTCTTCTATTGGATGCTCTGAGTTAACATCTTCCGTGATGCACAGGTGAAATGTAGCCTTGGGCGCGCTACCAATGTAGAAGCCACTCTGACTGCCGCCGATTGCCGCCAGGCAGTTGGTGCCGTGGCTATTACGCAGGTATACGCTGGTGCCCCCGTCCACAAAGTTGCGGGTACCTACCACTCGCTGCTCCTGAAAGGCCGGTTGCATGGCCGAAATCTGGTCAACGCCCGGAAAGCCGGCATCGAACACGGCAATCTGCATGCCTTCGCCCCGGTAGCCCGCATTGTGCATGGCAATTGCCGCAATTTGCTCGTTCTGGCGGTAGGCCTTGCCGTAGCGGGCGCGGGCCGTGGTAGCGGCCGAAACCGAGGGAACCACCTGCGTAGGAGGAGTAAAAGCAGGCAGCGCCTGGAAGCTGCGGTTGAGCGTGACAGCGCTACGTACAGCCGGCAGCGCAGTGATGGCCCTGAGCGTCACCGAATCGCAGGAAACGACAGCGGCATTAAACCAGCGCGAAGTGTAAAGCACCTGCGGCCCACCGGATACGGCCCGGATTTGGGCTACGTAGGCTGGCGTTACGGGCAAGTCGCGCGGCAGTACGGCAATGCCCTGGCGGGTACGTCGGGCTAACGCCCGGGCCGAGAGAAACGCCTGCGGCTGCGTTACCGAATAGGGCGTACCCGCTTTATCGCGGAAATACACCAGATGCCGCCGCACTGTGCCCTGGGCCGCTGCCGGAGCTGCCGCCAGTGCCGTGAGCACCCCGGCTACCAACCATTTCGTAAATGAAGATGCCATTGTAAAAGAAGGCAATAGGTAAAATCAGCAAGTATGCCGGCTTATTTCGGGCCGTAGTCAATCAGGGTTTCGCGGTGGGCATAGGAACCAATGTTATAAGCTTGGGCCGGAAATACCTGGTTGCCGTTGCTTGCTGTATAGTTGAAGTATGCCAGATTGCGCCGGTTGCGAAATACCGGGCCGATGTTCTTCGCAAAAATCTGTTGGTAGCTCACTTCATTCAGCAGGTTGCTCACGGCAGCCGGCCCCATATCGGTAGTCGTGACGGAAAGCGGGTACGTAACGGCGGGCTGGGCCCCAATAGCCGCCGTGGTATAGGGCTGGCCAAGACGGCTATACTGCCGGGTCTTTACCGTGTCCTCTACGCCTGGCAAGCTGTTATTGAAGGCGTTGACATGCCATTTCCCACCTTCTTTCATGGCAAATACGGCCTCCAACGTCCGCACATTGCTACGGCTGATGGAAACAAACTGTGGAGTGGCCGTCACTACAAACACGCTGTCGTCGCGCCAGGCAGCGGCGGCGTTATCGCGCTTGGCCCGCACCATACGGTAGGCCGTGTTGCCGGCCGCATCGGTAAAGGTTTCGGTGATGGTTTCCCGCTTCTGGGTATTGGTAACCACTACACCACCACGGGTAACCTGCCCATTGTAGGCCGACTGCCCCCACACGGTATCCGTCACGGCGTAGGTCCAGAACCGGCCCACGGCCACTGGATAATAGTCGGCACCGGTTTCGGGAATGGCTTCTGTATCGTTTTTACAGCCTGTGGTAACGGCGGCCAATGTCACAGCCACTACGGCCAACGAACGAAAGCGGCGCGCAACGGCTACGGCCGGCCAGGTTAAGAGAATCCGATGCATAGGTAGCGCAACAGGAGTGTAGTGGAATTAGAGAGCAGCCTCAGCGGCAGCAAAAGGTAAGGGGAATTCGCCAATTACGTGGCGCTCAATCCAGCCGCCGCCCAGCACATCCTGTCCGTCGTAGAATACGGCGGCCTGTCCCGGGGTAATGGCATGCACGGCTTCTTCAAAATACACGCGGATTTTGCCGTCCACTTCTTCCAGAAAAGCCGGCGCACCGTCGTGGTTATAGCGTACTTTCACGATGGCCGGCACTAGGCCGCGTCCTTCCAGGCTGGCTAGCTTGCCCATGTTGAGCTTGCCTACTACAGTGGCCGTACTGGCCAACTCGTCATAGTTGCCTAACACCACTTCGTTGGTATCAGGCCGGATTTCGAGCACGAAAGCCGGGTAGCCCAAAGCCACACCCAGCCCTTTGCGCTGTCCGATGGTGTAGAACGGATAGCCCTCGTGCTTGCCAATAACGCGGCCGTTTTTGGTCACGAAGTTGCCGCCGGCCACGCGCGCTTCCAAGCCCGGCACGCGCCGGCGCAGAAAGCCTCGGTAGTCGTTGTCGGGGATGAAGCAGATTTCGTAGCTCTCGGGCTTGTTCACCAGTTCGGTGAAGCCACGCCGCCGGGCTTCGTCGTAAATCTCGGTTTTGCGCATGCCGCCCAGTGGGAACAGCGTGCGGCTCAGGCTCTCCTGGCTCACGCCCCACAGGGCATAGCTCTGGTCTTTGTTTTCGTCGAGGCCTTTGCTCACCACAAAGCGGCCGGTTTCTTCGTCTTTGCGGATATTGGCGTAGTGGCCGGTGGCAATGTATTGGCAGCCAAGTTGGTCGGCGCGGCGAAGCAGAGCATCCCACTTGATATGGGTGTTGCAGAGTACGCAGGGGTTGGGCGTGCGGCCGGCCAGGTATTCGTCGGTGAAATTGTCGATAACAAAATCACCAAACTCGTCCCGAATGTCGATGATGTAGTGCGGAAAGCCAAGCGTTACAGCAATGTCGCGGGCATCGTTGATGCTGTCGAGGGAGCAGCAGCCCGTTTCCTTTTTGGAACCGCCGGCGCTGGCGTAATCCCAGGTTTTCATGGTCATCCCGACCACTTCGTAGCCTTGCTCGTGCAGGAGCACGGCGGCCACGCTGCTATCAATTCCGCCGCTCATGGCGACGAGGACCCTTCCTTTTACTTCGGTATTCATATCTGTGGTGCAATTCACCCGGAGCTTGAAAGGTTCCGGCCGGCAACTACAAAGGTACTCCAAGGATGGAGTGTTGAATGTTGAGGGCTAAATGCTGAGTTGTAGAACATCAACTCAATGTTCAACACTCTGTTACTTGCCCCGTCCTTCGATAATAATTTTCAGGGTGTAGAGCAACACCCGAAAGTCCATGGCCAGGCTCATGTTCTCGATATAGAGAATGTCGAATTTGAGCCGTTCCACCATTTGGGCGACGGTTTCGGCGTAGCCGTATTTTACCTGGCCCAGCGAGGTCAGGCCGGGCCGCACGCGGTGTAGGTGGCGGTAGTGGGGCGCGATTTTTACAATCTGGTCGATGAAAAACTGGCGCTCCGGGCGCGGCCCCACGATGCTCATGTCACCTTTGAGCACGTTCCAGAACTGTGGCAGTTCGTCGAGGCGCACTTTGCGCATGAAGCGGCCCCACTTGGTGATGCGCGGGTCGTGGTCAGAGCTCAGGGCTGGGCCCATCTTCTCGGCGTCGATGAACATCGACCGGAACTTGATGATATTGAACGGCAGGCCGTTTTTACCAATCCGCTCCTGCCGATAGAAAATGGGGCCGGGCGAAGACAGCCGCACCATTACGGCCGTGAAGGCATACACCCACCAGGCCAGCAGCAGGAACAAGGCCGAGCCCACCACATCCATGATGCGCTTGAGCACCACCTGCCACACGGGCAGCAGGTCCTGCTTGATTTCAATGAGCGGTGTCCCGAATAAGTGATTGACTTTCACCGAACCTAGCAGCATCTGGTATAAGTCGGGCAGGATGCTAACGCGGGCCGGCGTGCCTTCCAGCAACGTTAGAATATCCTGAATAAGCCGGTGCTCGCTGGGCTCGATGGCGATGACGATTTGCTCGATTTTGAGGGCCCGCACCAGGGCCGGCAAGCGCAGGTAGGAACCGTGGGCGGGCAGCTCGGCAGCCAGCTCAGCGTCGACGGTGTCGCCTACGGGGGCAAAGCCGACCAAGCGCAGCCCCAGGTGGCGGCCGGTCCGGGCCAGCTCGCGATAGGTATTCAGGGCCAGGGAATTGGACCCTACCAGCAGCGTGGGGAAGAAAATGCGGCCGTTGTAAATGAGGCCTTGCACGCTGCTGACGGCCCAGGTGCGCAGCACGGCCGTGATGAAGAAGTGCAGTAAATAATAGGCTGTGAAGGTTTTGTAATAGGCCCGGTAGTTTACGACACCCTGGTCATCGAGCAGCAGGGTGAAGAAAATAACGATAGCGCCCAGCATAGAAACCTGGGCCAGGCGGATGATTTCAGCCAGACGCGACTTGCGGAAGATGTCGCGGTACTCCCCCACCAACGTGTAGAGCACCGTCCAGAATACGGCAATGAAAACGGCCGAGCCGGTGAGGTCGAACAAAGCGCCTTCGGTGAAGCGGTAGCCCGTCAGTTCGTTGAGCAAATATTTGCGCAACAGATAGAAGCACATCCACGCTATAAGGGCCGCGCCAAAATCGGCGGCCACGAGCTTGAAATATTGGAAGCGGCGAGTAAGCTGCAAAACGAAGGACTTGGTAGTATTTTAGCGGCCAGCATAGCAAATACCGCACCGGACAAAGGTAGCGGCGCGCCGGTGGTTAACGAATCACCGCAACGCGACCATTGCACATCTGCCCCCGGCTGCCTGTCAAATCTTTCATTTCTCAGTTCAATTCCCGTCATCTCACCGCTTCAGGATACCTACCGCCACCAGGGCCAGCGACGTGCCCTGGCCCGTGAGCTGCGCCGCCGCGGCATTTACGATGAGCGGGTACTGGCTGCTTTAGAAGCCGTGCCCCGTCACCTGTTTTTCGAGCCGGCCTTCGAGGCCCATGCCTACCAAGACAAGGCCTTTCCTATTGGGGAGGGCCAGACTATCTCGCAGCCCTACACCGTGGCCTACCAGACCCAGCTGCTGAACGTGCAGCCCACCGACCGGGTACTGGAAGTGGGCACCGGCTCGGGCTACCAGTGCGCCGTGCTGCTGCGCCTCACGGCACACGTCGAGAGCATTGAGTTTAACGAAGTGCTGTTTCGGCGCACCAAGGCATTTCTGGCGGCGCTGGGCGCTACCGGCGCGGGCCTGCACTGCGGCGACGGCTCGGTGGGCCTGCCCGACAAGGCTCCGTTCGATGGTATTCTGGTGACGGCTGGCGCGCCGGGGCTGCCGCCCGCCTTGCTGCGCCAACTGCGCGTGGGCGGCCGGCTGGTCATTCCGGTGGGCGATAACCAAGCCCAGCGCATGATTCGTGTGACCCGGGAAGGCCCCGAAAGCTTTGTGCGGGAAGAGTTTGAAACTTTTCGCTTCGTGCCGTTGCTAGGGGCTAGCGGCTGGCGGGCCTAGTGCCTTCATACTTTCGCCATCTATCTGATTGTATTTTGCTTGCCTGAATTGCTTTTTCCGAAGCCCCACCCCTAAGCTGGCTCATACCAGTGGCTTCTGTCCCTTTTCTCATTCCTCTTTTCACCTTTGCTTTCCCCTTATGTTGAAACTGTTACGCAATTTACGTGGAAGGCTCCTTGGCCTGGCTGCAGCCGGTGTGGTATGCGCTGGCACGGCTTCGGCCCAAACGCCGGAAGGCGTTAGCCGGAAATACCCGGAGCATAAAACCGGCTTCCGCTGCGCTTTTGATAGTGCACAGCAGGCCGCTTTTGCCCGGCAGCCGGGCGCGGCAGCCGCATACCGGGCCTTCCTGCAGGGCGTGGCCACGATGTCGGCTACGGCGCAGGCCCGCCTGCTGGCGGCTCCGGACGTGACGGTACCAGTGGTGGTACACATCATTCATACCGGTGGCAGCAACAACATTTCCGATGCTCAGGTGGCAGATGCCATTCGCGTTATCAACGAGGACTACAGCAAAACCAACCGCGACACCACCGATATTTTGCCGGCCTTTCGGCCCATCGCAGCCAACATTGGCTTTCAGATGCGCTTGGCTAAAAAGGACCCGAACGGTAATTGCACCACCGGCATTACCCGCACGTATTCGGCCGATGGCAACATTGGTGATGACCGGGTGAAAGACCTCATCAAGTGGGACCAGGATAAGTACCTCAATATCTGGGTGTGCGACAATGCGAACGGGGCCGGCGGCTACGCCTACCTGCCTTGCACGGGCGGTGCCGTAGATGGCATTGTGATTCGCAACGCGCAGTTCGGCAGCGTGGGCACCTCCTGCGGAGCCAACCTTTGCATTCGGTCTTTGACGCACGAAATCGGCCATTACTTCGGCCTACCGCACACCTGGGGCGGCAGCAACACGCCCGGCCTGCCCAGCAACTGCGGCATCGATGACGGCATTGCCGACACCCCCAACACCATTGGCGCGCAGTCGAGTTGCTCGTCGTCGTATGGTACGGGCACAGTGCTCAGCAGCTTCAACCCTTGCGGGCCACTGGCCAACGTGCAGAATTACATGGACTACTCTTCCTGCACCAACATGTTTACGCTGGGCCAGCGCGCCGTGATGCGGGCTTCGTTGCAGCTTAGCTGCCGCAGCGTGCTCACCAGCACCGCCAACCTGCTGGCTACCGGCACCAACGACGGCTACGTGGCCCCCAGCTGCGCGCCGGTGGTGACGTTTGAGCCCTCGGCCCGAACGGTCTGTGAGGGCTCGACGGTGAGCTTTACCGATTATTCCTACAATGCGGCCGTGGCTTCGCCCAGCGCTACCTATGCCTGGCAGTTTCCGGGTGGTGTGCCCAGCACTTCGAGCCTGCGCAACCCAGTGGTAACGTACTCAACCGGCGGCGTCTACAACGTAACGCTGACCATTATGGTGGGTGGCCAAACCGGCACCAGCACCCGCAACAGTCTGGTACAGGTGGTGGGAGGTAATTCCGGGCTGGTGGGCCCGGTTGCGGAGTCGTTTGAAAATCCGGACTTTCCCGAAAACTTCCCAGCTCCAAGCCTGCGCAACTGGACAAATTCCTCCAACACAACCTCAACCGGAGCCCGCTGGTTTCGCCGTACCAATGTAGTAGGCGGACTGCTTGCCAGTGACGGCACGGCCTGCGTGCTGGTGCCGAGCACCGTTCTGGCTCTGGGTACCCAAACTACCCTTACCTCACCTAACATCAACCTGAGCGGCCTGACCGTAGCCGACCAGCCGGCTCTCTCCTTCGACCGCGCCTACGCCCTGCGCACAACGCAGCCCAACGAAAACCTCAGCATCCAATTCAGCTCCGACTGCGGAGTAACCTGGAACACGCAGCGCACCTTGTTTCCCAACGCGCTCAATACCCGTGACACTGTGCGGATTGATGGCTTTACGCCCACTGTGGCCTCGGACTGGAAAAGGTTGCGCATTGATATCCCGGCCAGCTACCTGAGAAGCACCTTTCAGGTTCGTTTCACCTTGGTGAGCAACCGGGGTAATTATTTCTACCTTGACAAAGTAGCCGTGGGGGCAGCGCCAATCCTAGCCACGCGCACGGGCGGAGCGGCCCCGCAGGCGCGCATTTACCCCAACCCGCTCACAGCCGAAACGGTGGTGGAGTTCACGCTGCCCGCTGCCGGCCCGGTAGAGCTTGGCCTGACCGACCTGCTGGGCCGGGCAGTGAGCGCGCCCATCCGTGCAACCGGCCGGGCCGGACTGCAGACTTTGCCTTTGCTACCGGGCGGAATCAGTCGGCCCACGCCCGGCATCTACCTGATGCAACTGCGCACCGCCGCTGGCCAGACTACCAGCAAAGTGATAATTCCCTAGCTGTTGACGCTGTCAGGTGGGGCTGAACGCTGTTTCGGCTTTTATCTGGTAAATTTGACAACACCCATTCAGGCTGTTTAGCACGTTGAATACTGCCCCTTTTCACCCCACTTTTCTCCTTATCGTTTCCTATGTTGAAAAAACTAATACCCTCGGTACTGACCGTTGCCTTGGCCCTCACCGGCCTTGGTGCCAGTGCCCAAGAACGCGGCCGTGACTGGTGCGGCACTACCGCCATGCAGGAGAAGTTTTATGCTGAGCATCCCGGCGCCCGCGAAGCCCAGACAGCTTACTACCAGCAGCTGGAAGCTATGGCCCAGGCCCAAAACCAACAGCGCGGGCAGAGCCAGCAGCGCGGTGCGGCCTACGTTACGGACGTTACCATTCCAGTCGTGGTCCATGTGATTCATGCCGGTGGTCCTGAGAACATCAGCGACCGGCAGATTTACAGCGCCATCGAGCAACTAAACATCGACTATCAAAAGCGCAATGCCGACACAGCCAGCATCATACCGATGTTCCGGTCTCGGGCCGCTGCCATCGGTTTTCAATTTCGCCTCGCCAAAAAGGACCCCAACGGCAACTGCACCACCGGCATCACCCGGCACTACGCACCTAATCTCATCAACGATGACCAGAGCGGGGCGGTGCAGAGCTTGGTTATCTGGGACCGGATGCGTTACCTCAACATCTGGCTGGTAAGCACCATTGGCACCCCCACTGCAGGCGGCGGCATCATCTTGGGCTACTCTAACCTTCCTCAGAACTCCACGAGTATGCGTGACGGCTTTGTAGAGCGCCACGACTATTTTGGCACCCTGGGTACCAGCACTCTTACCCGTGGCACCGACCGCACCGGGACGCACGAAATCGGCCATTACTTTGGCTTGAGCCACACCTGGGGCCAGAATAACACTCCTGGTTCGGGTGATTGCACGGGTACCGATTTCGTAGCCGACACCCCGCCTACCGATGGCACATTTAACTGCAACCTCAGCTACGCGCCCTGCGGCCAGATAGCCAATGTGCAGAACATCATGGACTACGCTTGCGAAGTTATGTTCACGGAAGGGCAGAAGCAACTGATGCGTAACGTGCTGGCTACTTCATCTGTGCGCGTCGGCCTTTCCACGCCGGCGAACTTGGTAGCGACGGGGACGAACGACGGGTACGTGGCCCCGGACTGCGCCCCGCTGGCCGCCTTCGCCGCCCTGCCCGGCACCAGCACCAGCGTCTGCGTCAACTCCCCCGTCTCCTTCCGCGACTACTCGGCCAACTTCACGGCCACCGGCGGCACGCTCACCTATTCCTGGTCCTTCCCCGGCGGCAACCCGGCCACGGCCACCGGCCAGACCGTGTCCGTCTCCTACCCCGCCGCCGGCTTCTACTCCGTGACCGAGACCGTCACCAACAGCATCGGCGCCACCAGTTCCACCCAGACCAACATCGTCCGCGTCGAGGGCCCCACCGGCGGCGAATCCGCCCCCTTCCAGCAGTCGTTCGAGGACCCCGCCTTCCCCAACCTCTTCCCCGCCCCCACCCTGCGCAACTACGCCATGGCCGGCACCACCCCCGCCGGCGTGGCCGCCCCGTACGTGTGGCAGCGCCAGACGGCCTTCCCCGCCGCCGACGGCACGGCCTACCTGCAGGTGCCCAACCGCGT
>NZ_JAGETZ010000019.1 GCF_017571495.1 Hymenobacter negativus
TGGGCCGGGTTGGGGTAGAGGCTGGCGAGCTGGGCCAGGGCGGCGGGGGCGTTGGCCAGCACGCGGGCCTGGGGGGTAAAGAGCAGGGCGAAGCGGCCGGCGGGGGCGGTGCCGGGCGCCAGGGTCAGGGCCAGGGCCAGGGCGGGGGTGGCGGCCAGGTCGGTGAAGGTGCCGGTCAGGGCGTCGCGCAGGTAGGCGTGGTAGGCGGCGGGCAGGTGGGCCAGGTGGTCGACGGCGAGCGAGTAGGTGCCGGCGGCGGGCACGGCCAGGCGCAGCGGCAGCAGCACGTCGGCCCCGGTCAGGGCCCCCTGCCCGTTGATGGCCAGCAGCTCCGCACCAGCCTCGGTAGCCAGTTGCAGGCCGTTAGAGCCAGGGAGGGCATATGCGTCGAACGCAGCATCTAAGCCGGCAGTGGCGCCTTGGTCAAAATAAACAGCCGTTTGTGTGGCAGTAGTAGCATTGCCCAGGCTCAGCAGCAATTGCGGCCGGGTATCGGAAGTGCCACGCTGAAAGGGCGTGTTGTTGTAGGTAGTGAGGCGCTCGGCGTTGGTGAAGGCGATACTGCCGGTCTGGCCCGGGGCGCTGGTCCGTACGAAAAAACCCTGCGACGAAGGCAGCACGTTGGTACCACCATTCACGCCCACACCACCAACGTAGCTGGCGTAGGAGCCGGTGTATTGGCCGCTGCTTTTGAACACGTACAGCGCGTTGTCTATGTTGGTCAGGCGGCCGTTGCTGATGACCAGGTTCCAGTCGAGCGGGGCGGGGTAGGGGTTGCCGCGCAGGTGCCAGCCACTTTCCGTCTGGCCGCCGCGCGTGAGCCCGCTGGCTGTCAGCGGGCCGTTGTTAAGCGTACCCACGAAATCGACATTAGCCGACGCTGTGATGTTCACCGTGTAGCCCTGCGTGGGGTTAAGGGCATCGCCCAAGCTATTGGGCGAGAAAAATCCTTTGTCGAAATCCTGCGGCGCGGGGTTGCCGCTGGTCGTCACGCGCTGCTCGTTGTAGCCAAATACCGTGGGGAAGGGTGTCACCGTGTTGCCCACCGTGTTGTAAGCTGGGTTCACCACGGGCGAATAGCCGGTCGTAGCCAGGTCGGCCACGGTGCTGCCGCTCACGGGTGGGCTGTAGTGGCGATAGCCCAGGCCAGCGTTGCGGCTGGGGTCGATGTAGCGCTGCACTGTGGCTGCGCCCACCACGCTGCCGCTGATGTTCACCACCTGTGCCGTGTTATCTGCATCCGAAAGCAGCGTGAACGTCTGGCCCGTCACCGTCAGGTCGCCGTAGAGCGTGAGCAGGCGGCGCACCGAGGCCGGCGCGGCCAGCGACGCTGCCGGAGCCAGACTGGCCGTGCCCAGCCCAATGGTCAGATTCTGGAAAATGGTGGGCGAGGTGCCGCCAATGGTCTGGGCCGTATTCAGGTCGAGAATTACGGTGCTGCTGCCGTTGCCGGCCAATGTGCCGCCGTTGTTGGTCCAGTTGCCGCCCACTACCAGGTTGCTACCGGTTAAGGTCGTCAGTACGGCCCCGCTCGTAAGCGTGAGAGCGTGGGTTTGCTGATTGGAGTTGAGGGTGGGCTGGTTGGGCGTGCCGCCCGGAATCACCACGTCGGTGGCCGCGTTGGGCACAAAGGCAGGCGTCCAGTTGGCGGCTGTAAGCCAGTCGGTGCTCACGCCACCGTTCCAGGTGATGGTGGGCGGTGGCAGCAGCGATACCGCCAGGTCGCGGATTTCGAAGTTGAGCAGCGTGCTGGCCGGCACCGTGTTGCCGAGCTGCGTAGCCACGCCGGTTGCCAGGTCGAGGCGGTAGGTGTTGCTGGCCCGCGAGCCGTTTGCGCGCGGTTCCGTCACCTCCGTCACGTAGCCCACGTTGGTGTTGGTCGAAGGGTTATAGAAAATATCCAGGCCGATATCAGTCGGATTGCCAATGGGGTAAGTGCCCGGCGACGCCCCACCCGTAATCACAAACTGCACGGTACTTTGCGTGTTCAGCGTGCCGCTATTGGGCGGATTCTGGATAGATAGCAACCCATTGTTCAGGTAGTCAAAATCGTAGAGCGTGGTCGTTGCCGCCGTGCCTACGAAGGAGTTAGTGTAAGCCACCGCGCCCACGCCAGGGTCGGTGGGGCTACCACCAGCGTAGGCCAGGTTGCCATCGATGCCGGCAATGGTCCCGGTAGTGGGCACCAGACGGTAGTTGGCATTGTTGGTGCTCACCACCCGGATGCGGTCCACGGTCGGGTTGAAGTCGAAGCCAATACGCTCATTGGGGCCGCCCAACTCCAGCCGAATGGCGCTGCCGATGGGCGAGGCCACATTGGTGCCGGCATTCAGCAGATAGAGCTGAGTATTGGTGCCGGCCGTGCTGGCGTCGTAGCCCAGGGCGTAGAGTAGGTTATCGGCCGGCCGGTAGTCCATGCCGACCA
Organism: Hymenobacter negativus; assembly: GCF_017571495.1. Taxonomy (GTDB): domain Bacteria; phylum Bacteroidota; class Bacteroidia; order Cytophagales; family Hymenobacteraceae; genus Hymenobacter; species Hymenobacter negativus. The sequence goes on from NZ_JAGETZ010000019.1 coordinate 2,426, forward strand.
GCGTTTGACCAACTGCCACCCCCGTGATGCGCAGGGGCGCCAGGTTCAGCGCCGCACCGGTAGTAGCGTCAATCAGCACCAGCCCTTGCGCCCCCACCGGCTCGCCCCGGAAGTTGGACCCAGTGATGGTGCCGAGGCCCAGAATCGTTTGCGCCCGGCTCAACGACGAATTTGTCAGCAATGCCAGGAGCATAAGGGCAAAAGCTCCGCAACGGGCCACTACGCTGACTGTCTTTATTGGGTATATGGTGTGATGCATATTATTTATAATTTTGGCAAGATGAAAATTGCAAGGCTTCTGGCTGAAAATCAACGGGTTTCAAGGTAGTGAAAAAATGCCTTTGGCTTGTTCGCGTCCGTGTACGGTGCCAGAAAGGAAAAGATTAATCAAGCGACAATTGACTATAGCTGGTCGCGGCTTGATACAGAAGCTGCGTCGTTTTATAAGCACTTGAATTTCATTATTTCAGCGTAAGCCTTGCCCAAAAAACAACCCGCCGCCTGACCCATTGTCAGACGGCGGGTTGTTTTTGAATGGCCAGCGGGCGCCGTAGCGCTCACTAGTTATTGGACGACGAGTCGTTTGGCGACGATTCCGGCGGGGGTGCGGGCCAGCACGGAGTAGACGCCGGGGGCCAGGCCGGCCAGGGGCAGCTCCAGGGCCTCGCCGGCGCCGGCGGGCAGGGTGTGGCGCTGCACGGTGCGGCCCAGGTTGTCGACCAGGGAGACGGCCGTGGCCTGGGAGCCGCGCAGGGCCAGGGGCAGGCGCAGGGTGGCCGCGCCGTGGGCCGGGTTGGGGTAGAGGCTGGCGAGCTGGGCCAGGGCGGCGGGGGCGTTGGCCAGCACGCGGGCCTGGGGGGTGAAGAGCAGGGCAAAGCGGCCGGCGGGGGCGGTGCCGGGCGCCAGGTTCAGGGCCAGGGCGGGGGTGGCGGCCAAGTCGGTGAAGGTGCCGGTCAGGGCGTCGCGCAGGTAGGCGTGGTAGGCGGCGGGCAGGTGGGCCAGGTGGTCGACGGCGAGCGAGTAGGTGCCGGCGGCGGGCACGGCCAGCTGCAGCGGCAGCAGCACGTCGGCCCCGGTCAGGGCCCCCTGCCCGTTGATGGCCAGCAGCTCCGCACCAGCCTCGGTAGCCAGTTGCAGGCCATTGGCATTGGGCAAGGCCGTGGCATCGAACGCGCGGTCAAAGGCCGCGGTTGCGCCCTGCTCAAAGTAGGCCAGCATCTGGGTGCGGGCGGTAGCATTGCTCAAGCTCAGGGCCAACTGCGGGCGGGTGTCGGCGGTGCCGCGCTGGAACTGGGCCGTGGTAGCCGTGTCGCGCTCGGCGTTGGTGAAGGTAAGGCTGCCACTGGTGCCGGGAGCACTGGTCCGCACAAAGAAGCCCTGGCCCACGGGCAGCGAGTTGCTGCCGCCATTGGTCGCCACGCCATTGATGTAGCTGGCGTAGGAGCCGGTGTACTGGCCGCTGCTTTTGAACACGTACAGCGCGTTGTCGACACCACTCAGGCGGCCGTTAGTAACCATGCGCTGCCAGTCGAGGGGCGAGGGGAAGGGGTTGCCGCGCAGGTGCCAGCCGCTCTGGGGCAGGCTGCCCCGCGTGAGGCCGCTCACGCTGATGGGCGTGGCCCCGTTGTTAGCCGTGCCGGTGAAGTCGACCAGAGCCGCAGCGCTGATGTTCACCGTGTAGCCGCGTGCTGTTTCGAGCGCTTCGGCGGTGCTGGCAGGCACTTCGTAGCCCCGGTCAAAGTCGCGCGAGCCGTTGGCAGGCACGTCGGTGATTACACGGCCTTCGTTGTACTTGAAGATAGTTGGGAAGGGCGTAATCGAAACCTGCGTAGGGTCGGCGGCGCTGTTGTAGGCTGCAGCTTGGCTCACTTCAGGCGAGTAGCCGGCGGTGGCGAAATCAGCCACTGTATTGCCGCTTACCGGCGAGCTGTAGTGGCGGTAGCCCACGCCAGCATTGGCCGAAGGGTCGATGTAGCGCTGCACCGTGACATTGCCCACGATGGTCCCGCCGCTGTTGGCCACGTAGGCCGTGCCCGCGGCACTGGAAAGCAGCGTCAGCGTCTGGCCAGTGCTGGTCAGGTTACTGGCCAGTTGCAAGCCCTTGCTGATAGAAACCGGGCCTGCCAGCGTGGTGGCAGCGCTAACATTCAGAATAGGAAAGGTGGTGAGCGTGCCCGCCAGCGTGTGGGGGCTAGCGCCCGTCAGCACCACCCGGCCATTGCCCTGCGCGCCCAATGCTGCCACGGAGCCCGAGTTGTTGGTGAAGTTGCCACCTATCAACAGTACGCCATTGTCGGCCAGGGTCAGCACCGCGCCGCTGTTCAGAGTTATGTTGCGGGCCTGCTTGCCGGTGCCATTGCTGGCCGATATCGTGGGCTGGTTGGGCGTGCCGCTCGGAATTACCACATCGTTATTAGCGGTGGGTACCTGGGCGGGCGTCCAGTTGGCGGCCGTAAGCCAGTCGGTGCTTACACTACCATTCCAGGTGAGCAGGGTGCCGGCCGAGATAAAGGCGGCCAGGCCGCTCACGTCGCCACCGTTGCCGATGGTGCCTTTCGGCGTAGCTGCGCCCGATGCCAAATCCACGGTAAACAGTTGGTCATTCAGCGAAGCCCCCGAGTTTACCGACAGGTAGGCCGTGTTGGTGGTCGTGCTGGGTATGTTGTAAATGTCGAAATCAGCCCCACGCGGCGTCGTGGGCACCGTCAGGCCCGAGGGGCCCACCAGTACCAGAGTGCCATTGTTGGGCGGATTCTGGATATAAAGGTTGGCGTTGGTGGCGTCGTAGTCGTAGAGCGTGGTGCTGTTCGAGCTACTCTGATTGTTGGTATAAGCGGCGGCGCTGATAACCGGGCCGGCCGTGAGCGTGCCATCGGTAGCGGCAACGGCGCCAGTAGTGGGCACCAAGCGGTAGTCGGCCCGGTTGGTGCTCACCACCCGGATGCGGTCCACGGTCGGGTTGAAATCAAACCCAATTCGGTCGCTGGCCCCGCCCAGTGGCAGCTGCACGGGTCCGGTGCCAATGGGAGTGAGGGCCCCCGTGGTCACATTCACGGTATAAAGGCGGGTGTTGGTAGTGGCCGGGTCGTAGCCCAGCGCGTACAGCTCGCCGGTAGCGGGCCGGAAGTCCAGGCCCGCCAGCGTTTCGCCAGCGTTCAGGCTGCCCAGGGCCACGGTGGAGCGCAGCAGGCTCGGCGAGTCAGATAGGAAGGAGACCAACTGGCCACCGCTTACGGCGTATAGCAATTGGCCGCTGGTGGTGAGCGTAGCCGAAGGCACAGCGGCAATGTCGCGGATTTCAAAGTTAGCCTGCTGCGGTATGGTATTGCCCACCAGCGTGGCCAGGCCCGTTTCCAAGTTTAGCGTATATAGGTTACTGCCGCCCACATTATTCACTTCTTCGAGGTAGGCCACGTTCTGGCCGGTGGTCGGGTTGAAGTAGATATCCAGGTCGAAGCCCCGCGCCGAGCCCACACCGATGGCCGGGTTGTTGAGGCGCAAAGGACCCACAGTGTTCAGCGTGCCGCTATTGGGTGGGTTCTGCGTGGTCAGAAAACCGTTGTTCTGGAGGTCGTTGTTCAGCTCGTCGAGGTCGTAGAGCAGGGTGTTGAGTGGCGCGGCCCCGGTCACCGAGTTGGTGTAAGCGCCCGTACCGACCCGCGGCGTAGTGCCGGCATTCGTATCGGTGGCAGCGTAGGCCAGAGGGCCGTCGGTGGCAGCAATGGCGCTGGTGGTAGGCACCAGGCGGAAGTTCGCGCCGGTTGTGCTCACCACCCGAATGCGGTCGGCCTGCGGATTAAAGTCAAACCCGATGCGGTCAGTCGGTCCGCCCAGGGCCAATGCAAATTGGGGAGCTACGGCGGTTGTAAATCCGGTAGCCGGGTCTATTGTGTAAAGCTGCGCCTGCCCCGCGCCATTATAGCCCAAGCCATATAGCACACCCGTAGCCGGCCGAAAATCCATGCCCACTAGCGGCAGGCCCGTAGTGGGCACGCCCCCACTGGTAACATATGTTATGGGAGTGGGCGCAAAGGTGTTGGTCAGGCCGGTGGTCAGGTTAATGGTAATCAGCCCTTGCCCGCCGATGGTAGGGCCGGCTGTGGATGTACCCAACCCGTAAACCGTTTGAGCCTGAGCGGCTGATGTGGCCCCCAGCAGCAGGCCCGCACCCAGCGCGACGCCCATTAAGCGACGGAAGTGCCGGCCCGAAGCCAGCAGCGAAGGTAAGCGTGTGTACATAGTACGACGAAAAAGGTTGGTGGAGAGTGAAAAGCACACGCCGCTCCATCCGCAAACAGGCGGCGTGACTAAGCTACGTGCAGCGGTGAACAGTTGGATGGAGTTTTAATGAGTTTTTAATAATTAAATCAAGCCCTTTTTCGATTATTAAAAACTAGTACAGTAAAAAGCCCCCAATTATCCAAAATTGGAGGCTTTTTACTGCATAAACTTTTGGGTTGCTACTCGACGGTAAGGCGCCGGGCCACCAGCCCCGCTGCCGTATGGGCCAGCACCGAGTACACGCCCGGCGCAAGCCCGGTCAGGGGCAACGCAAGCTCTTCGCCCGCACCCACCGCCAGCGTGCGAGCGAGCACAACCCGACCCAGGTTATCCGTCACTGTTACGGGCACCGCCGCCGGGCCGCGCAGGGCTGCTGGCAGCCGAAGTGTGGCCGTGCCATGCGCCGGGTTGGGATAAAGCCCGGCCAACTGGGCCAGGGCCGCCGGAGCCGTGCTCAATGGTGTGCCAATGGTCAGGGCCAAGTCACGAATTTGAAACGGCACCACCGAAGGCACGGTGTTACCGACCAGTGTGGCCAAGCCCGTGGTGAGGTTCAGGCGGTAGAAGTTGCTGCTGCCGCCGGCCGTCACTTCTGTCAGGAACCCTTCGTTGCGATTGGTGCTGGCGTTGGCGTAGATATCGAAGTCGACGGCCTGCGGCGAGCCGATGCCGTACGTGCCCGATGCCACCTGAAACATGGCCGTGACCGGACTCGTTAGCACCCCACCGTTTGGTGGGTTCACCACCGAAAACAGGCCGTTATTCAGCTCATCAAAGGCATACAGCGTAGTGCTGGTCGCGCCGGGGTAGGAGTTGGTATACGCCACCGCGCCAATGCCCGGCACGGCCGGTGTGCCGCTGGCGTAGCCCAGGTTTGTATCGGTGCCCGCGATGGCCCCGGTGGCAGGGGCTAGGCGGTAATTGGCGCGCGTAGTGCTCACCACCCGAATCAGGTCGGCAACCGGGTTGAAATCGAAACCAATGCGCGCGGTGCGGCGGCCCAGTTCCAGCCGCACGGCCGTGCCTACTGCGGTGGCCGCGCCAGTACTGGTATTCAAGGTGTAGAGCTGGGCATTGGGAGTGGGGGCCACCGCCACGGTGTCGTAGCCCAAGCCGTAGAGCAGGCTATTGCTGGGCCGGAAATCGATGCCAACCATTTTCTGACTGGCCGGCAAGCCGCTAAGCTGAATGGGGGCGCCCACTGCCACTCCATTGGTCAGGTTGATGGTAACGAGCCCCTGCGAGCCTGCAGTATAGGTAAGATAGTTGGCAGTAACCGTGCCCAGGCCATACACGGTTTGGGCTTGTGCGGCCGGTACAATCGGCAATGCTCCCAGCAGGGAACCCAGCAGCCAGCAGCGGGAAGAAAACGACGGAAGTAGGCGTAAATTCATGGGAGAAAGGGATTTCATAAATGTGCTTTCCCAAACGGTCCCACCGGGCCGAAAGTTACTTGGCAGCTTCGCCCGTGCTTTGTTCCACCACCCGCACCGCATCGCCCACCCGGATGACGCCACCCTGCGCAATGTGCGCCGTGAGGCCACCGTGCCCGCGCATGGCGTTGTAGCCGCCGGGACCCAGCTCTTCCTCCATGCGTGAGCAAGGGTGGCACTCGCCGGTGATGTCCAGAATTACCTCATCACCAATGCGAATCTGGCGATTCTTCAGGGCCAGCAGGTTCAGGCCGCTTACCACCAGGTTGCGACGCAGGCGACCGGGCTCCACCGGCATATCTAGCCCGAGGTAGCCCGCTACCGCCGCCAGGTGCTCGTGCTGGATAAGCGTGACCTGTCGCTTGCCGCCCGTTTTGGGCCGCGCGTGGTCGCCAAATATGTGCGAATCCGTTTTCAGCTCCGCCTCGGGCACCGACACCAGCGGCTCGCGGCGCACCGGCCGCTGGCCAATCCACTCCAGGCGGCCGGTTTGGGGCAGCGTAGCCAGCAGCCGGGCCACAGTAGATTTATCATCGCCGAAGAAGGGGAAAGGCATGTTTTTGGTGATTAATGGTCAGTGAGTAATGAGTTGCTTTATGCATCAGGTGCCTTATCTGCTTCGTCTGGCTCTTCTCTTCGTGGAAGAGGGGTAGGAGAGGCCCTATGCCAGCAAAATGGTTAGTAATAAGTTGCTTTCAGCAACAATCACAGCTCATCTGCCGTGCCGAAGCCCTCCCGGATTTCGGTATGTCGAATCTGGCCACCAAGGTTGCCGGCCCGCGCCAGCAGGCTGAAGCTAATGGTGGCCGCCACCAGCGTGAGTAACGAAAGTAGGCGGGCTTTGGGTGAATTATTTTTCAGCATTAGCAGGCTGAGTAACGCCAGGGAAGCGGCTCCTTCCAATACCCAAAAACCCAGCTCGGCAGCTTCGGCGTGGTTGTGAATGAGGGCCCGGCTGACGCGGGGCAGGTTTTGCACGATGGCCGCCGCGCCGGCCCCCGTAAGCTGGGCGGGCAGGCACAGCAAGCCCGCCGCCAGCACAGCCACGTGGCCGGCCTTTGTCAGACTGCTATTTTGCCGCAGCAGGCCCACACCCAGCAGCACGGCGGCGAATAAGCTGCCGATAATAGGCACATGATTAACAATGAGATGAATATGAGCCTGATTCATAAATGATTCGCAAGGAGGATGACCGCTTGGCAACGGGGCACAAAGCTACTTCGGGTCTAGTAGGCAGCAGGTAATTCCACGCAACCATTTCGCAGCCGCGTTGCCTCTTATGAAATGAACTGCTACCGTCCTGCAAACGTTATTTCGACAGCCCGATATCCGGCCTAAGGGGCAGCTGCCACCGCCGGAATTCACAATTAAAAAGTATGATAGCCGTTGCCCTCATAAGGCCGGTGGTAAAAACGCTTGTAAGCTCAGGCTTCTGGCATTGCGCTTGCCTTAGCTCTGGTTAGTAGTTCTTCATCCCGACGTTCCACTATGACTTTCCTCCCCACTGTTTTTCGCCGCCTGGCCGCGCCGCTGCTGCTCGCTTTGCCGCTGGCAATAGTCGCGCCCGCTCAGGCCCAAACCGTTCCGGCTCCCACCGACGTTATCCGCGAGATAACCGATGCTGTGGGCCTCAAGGCGCGCTTTGAACTGCGTGCCACCCGCGAGGTAGACAACGCCGCCGCCGTGGTGTACAATGGCAAGCGCTTCCTGCTCTATAATCCGGACTTCCTGAATTCTGTGAACCATGCCGGCCACACCGACTGGGCTGGCATCAGCATTCTGGCGCACGAAATGGGCCACCACCTCAACGGCCACACCCTGCGCGATGGCGGCTCGCAGCCGGCCGATGAGTTGGAGGCTGATGAGTTCTCCGGCTTCGTGCTGCGTAAGCTGGGGGCCAGTCTGGCACAGGCCCAGGCCGCTATGGCTACCGTGTCCGACGACCAGGGCTCCAGTACCCACCCCGGCCGTTCGCCGCGCCTCGCGGCCATTGGCGAAGGCTGGCAACGGGCCAACACCCAGATTGCTGCCAGCATCCGGGCCACCGTGCCCTCGGCTGCACCGGCCGTAATAGCCGCCAGCGTCCCCACGCCCGCCGTTCGTTCTTACCCTACCACTTCTGAAGAAGCCAATGCCGGCGAGATGATTGCCGTGAGCCAGAGCACCGGCAATGCGGTGCGTCTCGTCGGACAGCTCACGTTCCGCAACAATCCCAGCCAGCGCTACTACCTCACCAACGGCCTGAAAGTGGTGCGGGTGGATGAAGACGACAACGCCGAAGAAGTAGGCCGCATCACCCGTACCACCAGCACCACGTTTCCATATGTGCTGACCGACAGCCAACAGCACCGTCTGTTCATCACCGCTCGCGGCGATGTTTATGATAAGGCTGGTCAGCGCGTGGCCAAGCTGCATGACCCTTCTTAGTGCCGAATAACCATAAAAAAGCCCCGCTTCCAGACTAGGAAGCGGGGCTTTTTTATAGCAGGCACCCGGGTAATATTAATGCTGGCTTACCGACCCAGTAGGAAGTGAGCATTGTAATTAGTGTCGTAAATGGCGAACCGACTGGAATCGGCGGCTGGTAGCAAATAGCGCGAAAGGCTCGGTTTGGGTACGGTCGGCGTGACTGCTGGCAGTGGCTGTGCCATGCGGGCCACTACCAGCAGCACTAGCATCACAAGCAGTTGGAGCCAGTCGCTTTTCGCGCTGGTTTCTGCCGAAAGGTAACGGCGGACTAGGGCGTTGTTGGGTACATCCATGGGTAGTAACAGAAGATTGATAGATATAATTAATTAAGCAGAATGGCGCAAAGCGGCGCTCATAAAAAAGCGTGGTTGCACTAGCTTAGCAGGTGGCGCACGCCTTGGAAAAAGCGCGTGAACCACCGCCCAATGCCCCGCCGGTTTTCGGGCTGGCGTTGCGTGAGCTTGCGATAGCCAATTTTCTCGTTGTTGCCAGCCGGCTTTTGCGTTTTGGCCGAAGCGCTCGGAGCCAGCTGCTGAGCCGGCGCGCTAACCTGCGGTGCAGCCGCAATGTGTACTGGAAGAGACGTCGTTGCCGACGCAGTTTCAGTGGGTACCACGACTTCCGGCGTGAGGGCCGTTTGCACGGCCGCCAACCCTGCCGAGTCAAGCCCCACCGGAGCAGCAGATTGCGCCGCACTTATGGGCCGGACATCGGCCCGCCGCTTGCGTGGGGCTTGCTGCGGCTGTGCTACTGGCTCAGCGGTTGGCTGTGCCTCAACCGCCGACACATCCATTGCGGGAAGCTGCGCCGCCGGTGCGGGCACAGCGGCTGGCGCGTATGGCGCAACCTGCACCACCGGCGCCGCTGCTTGCGAGGCAGGCTGGGCCTCCGGGTGGGGCAGCAGCCAGCCCAGCCCAATGCCTACCGCCGCCGTGAAGGGCAGCAGCAACCGGTAGGGGAAGCCGGCGCTAGGCGCAGGCAGGGTGGCAATGCGCTCGGCCACGCCCTCCCACACGCGCGGGTGCGCATCGGGCGGCAAGTCGTAGTCGCGAAAAACGTCGCGCAAAGACTGGTCTAGCAGGTTATCTTCGGAGGGGTTGCTCATAATCGGATGTAATCATTTTGACGTTTGTAGAGCTCGGCAAGCTGCTTGCGGGCCTTGCTGAGCTGGGCTTTGGAGGTGCTTTCCTGAATGCGGAGCAGCTCCGCGATTTCACTGTGCGAGTAGCCGTCGACGGCATAAAGCAACAGCACTACGCGGCAGCCATGCGGCAGCAACTCAATGAGCTTCAGTACCTCGTCTACCTTCAGCCCTTCAAACGCCGTGGCATCGACGGCCATTGAAGGCGGGGTGATATCGTCCACGGGCTGGGCTTCGCTTTCGTGCCGCAGGCGGCCGCTGCGCCAGTGGCTAATGGCCGTGGTGACGACAATGCGCCGAATCCAGCCTTCGAGCGTGCCGCCGGACCGGAACTCCTGCAAGTGGGCAAATACCTTCACAAAAGCATCCTGCAAAATATCCTCCGCCTCGGGCACGGTGTAGGCGTAGCGCCGCGCAATGCCCAGCATCCGCCCCGCGTAGCGCAGGTACAGGGCGCGCTGGGCCGCCGGTTCACGGCGGAGGCAACGGGCAAGCAGGTCGTCGAGGTCGGAAGTGGCTGGCATGAACGGAAGCAGCGCCCTGGCTTGGGGCATCCTCGATTACACAAGACGCACGCCTGGCTGCAAAGGCTTCTGCACGAAGGTATTTTTTATTTAATAAATTGAAATAGAGCGGTCGATGTACCGTGCTTGGCTTAGCGGGCAGCCGGTTTGCTCGACTTGTCGGGGGGGCAGCGTTCCTTCGTGGTTCTGTTTCACCTGCTTTCCGTGTGCCCATGTCCCAGTTGCCTTTTCTTCTTGTCGATGCATTTACCACGCAACCGCTCAGCGGCAACCCCTGCGCCGTGGTACTCGATGCCGACAACCTGCCGCCCGTCACCCGCCAGCGGCTGGCCCGCGAATTCAACCAATCCGAAACGGCGTTTGTGAACCAGGCCGCTCCCGATAGCCTCGAATTCACCGTGCGCTTTTTCACCCCCGCCGAAGAGATTCCGCTTGCCGGGCATCCCACCATTGCCACCGTAGCCGCTCTGCTGCATGCCGGCCGGGTAGCCCTGCCCACCAGCGGCACATCCTTAACGCTTACGCTGCACCTACTGCACGGTCCCATTCGGGTAGATGTGCTGCCGGCTACTGACCAGGCGCCCCCGCTGATTTGGATGACGCAGCGCCGGCCGGTATTCGGGGCTTTGCACGCACCCGAAGCGGTGTTGCCGCTCTTTGGCTTAACACCGGATGACCTGCTGCCCGGTGCGCCCATCCAGACCGTGAGTACCGGTACGCCGCAACTCATGGTGCTGCTGCGCGACCATGCCGCCCTGCGCCGGGCCCACGTAGCCGACCCCGTCGCCCTGGGCCGCTACCGCGCCGAAAGCGACTTTTTTAGCCCCCACCTGTTTTGCCTGGGCGGAGCGACGCCGGCAGGGCACACGTTTGCCCGCCACTTCGGTACCCCGCCCGATGTAGCGGAAGACCCCGTTACGGGGTCGGCTACGGGCGGCATGGCGGCTTACCTGTGGCACTACGGCTACCTGAAATCGGCTGAATTCCTGGCTGAGCAAGGGCACGACATGGGCCGCGCCGGCACCGTGCAGGTGCGCGTAAGTGGCCCGCCCGAGGCTATTGAGGCGGTGCAAATTGGTGGTACCGGGGTAGTGGTATTGGAAGGCAGCCTGCGTAGTGATTTGTAGGTTGAGGTTGCAACTGGGATGAGTTTGGCGCTGTTAGTAAGCAACCAGAACGTCTTGCCTCGGCTGTGCCCGGCATCATGGCTGTTTATGATAACAATCACTCAACTGCATCTCCCAAGTGCCCGAACTACCCGAAGTCGAAACCTACCGCCGATTCATTGATGAACTGGCCGTGGGCCAAACCATTGCCGCTGTGCAAGTGAACGACGCCCACGTGCTGGCCACGCCCGAAGACCAGCTCCGCGCCGGCCTTATGGGGCGCACTATCACGGGCACTAGCCGCCTGGGCAAAAACTGCTTCCTGGAGCTGGATAATGGGAAAGTGCTGGTGCTGCACTTCGGCATGACCGGCGACGTGGGTGCTTACCGCGACGAGCCCGACGCCCCGCGTTTCACCCGCGTTGCCCTGCACTTGGAAGATTCTGGTTTGCGCTTGGCTTTCATCGACCCACGCAAGTTCGGTCGCATTCGGCTCGCCGACAGCGCCGCTGCGCATCAGAAAGCAAAGAAAATTGGCCCCGATGCGCTGGAAATAACCGCCGCCGAGCTTTACCAAAAACTGGCCCGGCGCAAAACGCTGCTCAAGCCACTGCTGCTCGACCAGGGCATTACCGCCGGCCTCGGCAACTGGATTGTAGACGAGGTGCTGTTTCAGGCCAAGATTCATCCCGAGCGACTAGGCTCAACCCTCACCGAAAAGGAGGGGAAAGCCCTGCACGACGCCGTGCAACTGGTGCTGAATACGGCCATTAATCAGGAAGCAAATTACCGGCATTTCCCGGCCAGCTTCCTCATTCATGCCCGCGAATGGGACACTTCGGCCACACCCGCCAGCGACGACGCGCACACCTTCTGCCCACGCCACCCGAAGGTGAAAATCGACAAATATTATGTGGGTGGCCGGGCCACCTACGTGTGCCCGAAGTGCCAGCCCGCGCCTGATTCACAGGCGGATGGCAGCGCCGCCCATGCACGCCCCAAAACCAATCAGGAGCAGTAGAAACAAGCTAAGCAAGTGGGCTAGCCGGGCATCAGCATTATGATTGAAAACAGCGAACAGCAGGTTGATAAACAGTTGAACGGCTATAGCCACTGCCGTAATGAGTGCATACCTGAGTTCATCATAGCGGTTAAGCAGCCGGATGCTTACCACAGCCAGCATTAAAATGATAAGATTGAGGCACAGGACCCGAGTGTATACTGATGCCATCAGGCTATGGCTTTTGGGCTTATCTATTGATTATGGCCAAACCGGCCGCGTCTCAGTGCATGTTACCGAGCCCACCGCCGAGTAAAAACATGCCGGAGCATGCGCCAAACCCAATAATGAGCACCAAAAGCATACTCAGGAAGTACGGGGAGGCTCCCGCATCTTCCGGCCCCCGGCCCAGGTGGGTAAACCCCAGGATAAGGTTGAGCAATGCCTGACCCAGATAAAACGCCGCAAACGGAAAAATAGCTGCTGCATCAATGAATTTGGTAGCAATGCCCAGCACGACGGCTGCGCCTAACAAAACCAGCATGTTGTTGCGAATGATACTACCGAAAGTAGGCTTTCCCATAGCGAAGCGGTTGCGTGAATACAGTGAATTATAACAGTGCCACTTACTGCTTGCTAATGGTTGATGTGCAGATTTGAGAGCGCCAGCGCACAGAGGCCCAAGCCAATGAGCAGGACCAGTAGCGCCGACAAAATAAACGCTGTTACCCAACGCATTTTACCAAACAGCGACAGCATAACTGCGGCAATGCCGTTGATAACGGCCAGCACCACTATGGATATCGCTACGTTGCTGAGCGAACGAGTGAGTAGAAAATTAAGCAGCAGCAGGCCCAGGTTAATGGCAATGGGCCAGTTAATTGGCTTCTTGTTGTCGGGCGCTGGCGGTGGGGTGGAAGGCTCCATTAAATAGCTGATGTTACGCCGCAGCGGTGTGGTTGCCGGCTGTCAATAGGAGCTGCCGCACATGCTCCAGCCAATCAGCAAGAGCACCAGCCCGATGAGCACAATGATGAGGCAGCCGTTAACTTTTGGCTGTTTGTCCGGAGGTGTCCCAGTTGGTTTTAAAGACTCCATCACACTATGCCCACTCGTTCGCCCCGCAGTTCTTCCAGCCGCGCCAGCTTCTCCTGGTCGCGGTAGAAGATGTTCATGGTTTCGAAGGGAATGATTTTCAAATCCTTGCTCACGATGTGTACGCAGGATTTTTTCACGGCCCGCACGTCGAAATTATGCGCGTCCATGAATTGCAGGATGATGATGCGGAACAGGTTGTCGTAGCCCAGGTTGGGGGCCGAAACCTGGGGCAGGCAGCACAGCAGCTGGTTGATTTCGGGCACCACCGTATCTACCGTATTGGCGGTGCTGAAGAGCTTGAGCATGTGCTGGCGCAGGCGCGGGTCGCGCTCGTACACGATGGTGTTGCCACCGCTCTGGAGCAGCTCGGCGGGGTCGACGTAGCGGGTGAGGGGGAATACTTCGCCGTCCAGCTTCAGGGCGTAGGCCATGGCCAGCGCGTCGGGGTTGCAGGGCACGGGCAGCAGGTCGGCGGCCGTGAAAACCGGGCTTTGGTCGATGATGCCCTGGCGCACTTCAGTGAGCGAAAACGAGTCGGTTTCGGGGTTGAAATTGTCGAGCCGCCCGGCTGCCTGGGTGGGCTGAAATGTGACGCCGCGGATGCACTTCTGCTTCAGGGCGTAGTCGATGATGTCGCCCATCTCATCATCGTTCAGGCCCTTTTGCAGCGTCACCACCAGCGTGGTGCTGAGGTTATACTTATTCAGGTTCTCAATGGCTTGCTGGCGCACGGCGCGCAGGTCGCGGCCGCGCATGGTCAGCAGCACATGTTCGCGGAAGGAGTCGAACTGCAGGTACACCTCGAACGCGCCCGAGTAGGTAGCCAGCCGCGCCACGAAGGCTTCGTCCTTGGCCAGGCGCACGCCGTTGGTGTTCACCATCAGGTGCTTGATGGGCTTGCGCTTGCACATGTCCAGAATTTCCCAGAACTGCGGGTGCAGCGTAGGCTCGCCGCCGGATATCTGCACCACATCGGGCTCACCTTCATTGGCCACCACCAGGTCCACCATGGCCTCCACTTCTTCCAGTGTGCGGTGTCGGCCGTGAGTGGGGCTGCTTTCGGCGTAGCAGGTGGGGCAGGTGAGGTTGCAGCGGTCGGTTATCTCAATGACGGTGAGGCAGCTGTGCTGCTCGTGGTCGGTGCAGAGGCCGCAATCATACGGGCAGCCAAAGTGCGTGGCCATGTTGAAGCGGCGCGGGGTTTCGCTGGGCTTCACATAGTTGCGGATGCTCTTGTAATACTCAATGTCGGTGGCAATGCGCACCTTTTGCCGCCCGTGCTCGGGGCAGCGCTTGAGCATAAACACGTTCCCGTCCTCGAAGACGATTTTGGCTTCGATTCGGCGCAGGCACTCCGGGCACAGGCTGAGGGTGAAGTCGTAATAGGTGTAGGGCCGTTCGGGCATGATGGCGTTTGGAAAGAAGGGACGGGGAATAGGTGGCGGAAGATAGAGGCAAAACCGGAATTCCGCCATTCATCCTGAGCGCAGCGAAGAACCTCTTATCGCTGCGGCTTGATGGGAAATAAGAAATTGGTAACATCTGTCATCCCGGGCACCGCGCAGAACCTTCTCACCGAAGCTCGGTTGGCCATAAATGAACCGACTAATTGCCCAGGCGGGAGAAGGTTCTGCGCGGTGCCCAGGATGGCAGATGACGCTTTCACTTCCCCATCTTGCGCAGTGCCTGCGTCACTTCAAACTCCGTAATCTGACCCGGATAATTTGCGTAGAAAATGTTGTCTTCGTTCAGCCGATAGCCGCTAATCAGGGCCCGCTGGGCGGCGTCCAGATGTTGCCGGGCGGGTTCCTCCTGGCCCTGTGCCCGGTAGGCCAGCGCGAGGTAATAATTGCCTTCCGGGTGCTGCGCGTAGGCTTTCAGGCAGCGCTCCAGGTAGGCCTGGGCCTGCGGATACTGCTGCCGCTGCAATGCCAGCCGCCCCGCATAGAATAGCGTGTTGAAGTGAATTTCTCCTTGGCCACTGGTTCCACTTTGCAACCGCATGTCCTCGCTGAAATCGGCTTCGGCCTGCTTGTAGTTGCCCGTTTCCAGGTTGCACAGCCCCGCAAAGAATGCATAGGTGTGGTCCATTTCCCGGCCATTGGGCTTGAGCTTTGCCACGCGCCGGAAATCGGCAAGGGCCCCGGCGTAATCCTTCGTGAAAATGCACTTGAGAAAACCCCGGTAGGCCAGCCACTTGTTGGCATCCAGAGCCACGGCTTTATCTATCAGCGGAAAGGCTTTGGCATAGTCGCCGCATTTGATGAGCGGCATGGCCTTCTGCTGGTAGGCATAGGCAATGTTGGGGCAGGCGGCAATGAGGCTGTCGCAGTACAGGCCCCAGCGCGGGCTCAGGTAGCTGATGCGGTGCGCACCCCGGTCGAGGTAGCGGGCCACGAGCGTGTCCTGATACGCTTTGCTGCTGCAGTCGCCGGGTGCTGCTTGGGTAGGCTGCTGGCAGTGCCCCAGTCGCGCCAAGGCCAGCAGGCTAAGGAATAACGGCCACGACTTTCCCATTGCTGATTTTGAAAGTTAAATACGTGAAGTAATTGGCGAGCATGCCGTTCGACGTAGTCACGGTTCGCCAGTCTTTCAGCGTTTGCAAATAGGCATACAGCTCATTCACCAGCTCTTTGCGGAAATGGGTGGCCTGGTAATTAGCGTTGGTCTGGAGCACCTGCGTCTTGGGCAGTCGGTAGCCCGCGCAGTCCACTACAAACCGGAACGTGACGTAGCCGCTGCCCGAGTAGCGCTGGTTTCTGCGCTGCAGGAAGGCCGTTGCTTCGGCCGCCAGGGTTTCGGAGCTGCGCGGGTATTTGCCGCCTACACTGAAATAGGGCACGAAAGGCGACTTCGCACACGCCGGGTTGTGGGTCGTGGTGGTATCCATGTATTCGCCGCCCTCGTAGCTGAAGTTCTGGCTTCGGGCCGGTAGGTAGAATAGAATGAAAAGCAACACAATGGGGAGTTGCTTTGGTAGTTTCACCATGAGCTAAGTAGCTTCATTGCAGTACAGTGTGGCATGGGGTGAGATGGTAATCAGAAAGGCGACGGATATTTCTGCTTGCTCACTTTCCGATTGACGCGTCTGATTACCCGGTTGGGCGAAGGAAGAAGCTTACTCCAGTAAGTAACAATTGCGTCGTGCCCATTTGATTGCAAGCGCTGGACTTCGGTGAAGGGTATGAGGTTTGAGCCACCAATGTAACTACGACCATGCTCCGCCTGCCACTTCTTCACATAATCGAAGTAGTTACGTTTGCTCCCAAGCACGCTCCCCGATTCTCCCGTTATAAAAATCAAGCGCTTGTTCAGGAAGTTGAATTCACCCCGGACTTCCTGAAACCGGCTGTTAAAATAGGCTGCCTCCTGCGTGTTCAACGTTGGACTGTTGTTGAGCCCACAACTGTCCAGCTGTTGTGCGGGCAGCCGGCAGGGCAACAGGCAGAGCAGGGGAAGTAACCATTTCATGGGTCGGCTTTTAACTGTGCTGTGCAACGGCCCGACAGCCAAATAGCCGCTGCAGGTAGCTTCAGCGGCTATTTGGCTGTCGGGGTAGCAAGGTGAAAAGAAAATCGGGATTTGCCGCGCTGTTATTGCTACTCTCGCTGAAACGGCATGCGCTGGCTGCCTACCTCTAGGTAGTAGAGGCCAGCTGGCAGGGCCGCCACGGCCAGCTGGCGGCGGGCATCAGGGGCGGTGAGCACGAGGCTGCCCAACACGTTGAACACGCGTACCGGCTGGTTGGCCGGGGCCCCGCTAATGGTGAGGGCCGTAGCCGCCGGGTTGGGATAGATTTCTAGGGCCGGTGCGCCATGCCCCGGCAGCGTGGCCGAAACGATGCTGGAACAGAACTGAATGCGCGGGTTCTGGGCATCGTTGCAGGGAAACAGGTACTTGCTTTGGGACCAGCGCACCAGCGGATTAGAGCTTGATATCAAGGGCTTGAGGCCAGCGGGCATGGTAACCTGGGCGGTGCTGCCGTGCCCGAGGGCTACGTTTTTACCGGCGAGGCTGCCGTTGAATGTGTAATCACAAAGAGCATCGAGCAGGCGGTAGTAGGCGTAGTAGTCCAGTGCATCGAAGGCGGCTGCGGTATTGGGCACCACGTGGTCGGCGAGGTAGGTGTGGTTGGCCAGCGTATCGGAGCGCAGCATTAGGAAGTCCTTCTCAGCGGCCGGAATGTTGACATTTCGGAAGGCGTCGATGGCCATGCGGTGGTCGTTGGTATCATCGTCGTTGAAGATTTCGACCAGCAGGCGCGTGTTGCCTGGGAAGCTGGCCAACTCGGTGGGCGTGAGGTTGTACACATACCACGGCGCCAGCGAGTAGATGAAGCGGCCGTTCTGGCCCCAGCCATTATCCAAGAAGCAACGCAGGCCGTTGCCAAACGACGCCCCACCTCCGAAAGAATGGCCCAGAAAGCCCACCCGCGTGGTATCGATGATGGTGGGATAGCGGCGGGCGGCCCGCCGGAAGCCCTGCAGCAGGTTGGTGTAGCGGTCGGCCACCGTCACGCCCGTGGTTTGGTAGGGCACGAACACGATGGCGTAGCCTTTGCGGGCCGCAAACTCCAGCACCCCGCTGATGTTGGACGACACGTTCCCGCCAAATGCGTGGCTGTAGAAAATAGTAGGCACGCGCCCAGTGGCATCGGCGGGGTAGTACACCTCAATGTTGCGCCCCAGGAAGTTGAGGTTGGGAAATGAGACCGTGGCCACCGGATGCGGGCCATCGGAACCGTAGCCGGAGATAGGCTTGGGATAGTTGGGGTCGGCGTATTGGGCGTGGGCCGGGGCACATAGCAGCACCAGCAGCAGGAGGGTATAGAGTCGGAACATTTGGCAGGAGATTTTTTGCTGAATGGATAGCGAAATAGCCATTCAGTTTAATCAGCTAATGCCCCGAATTATGCCTTGGCAATAGTTGAGCCTTGATTCCTGCTCATAAACTCCTTGACCCAGAGCCACCCATAATACCCCAGCCCTGCTGCGCACGCCCACTGTATTGCCGTAAGCCCCAGCCCCGGCAGCGCCGTTGTGGGCTTGATAAACTCCACCAGCAGCCGGAACAGCAGGTAGCCACTCAGAAACAGCTGAAACCGCCGACCATCGGCCAAGGGGCTGCGCCGTTCCAGCAGCCAGAGCAGTAGCCCCAGCACCGCCAGAAATAGAATTTCGTAGAGGTTGGTGGGGTGGCGGGCGATGCCGTCGCCGAAGTTGATGCCCCAGGGCAGGGTGGTGGCGGTGCCGTAGGTGCCGTCTTCCAGGCCACTGAAAAAGCAGCCGAGACGCCCGATGCTCAGGCCCAGCAGGATGGGTAATACCATCAAATCGCCGCTGCTGGCTTTCACGCCCAGGTATTCCTTGGTGACTTCCACGCCAATGAGGCCGCCCAGGAAGCCGCCCACAATGGTTTTGTTGGTGAAATAATAGAGCCAGCCGCCGGGTGGGTGCACCAATAGCTCGGGGTGTTCCAGCAGGCCCAGCAGGCGCGAACCCAGCAGTGCCCCAGCGGCGGCCCCCACAAAAATCCATTGCCGATGCTCGCTGCTGATGCGGTCGGCGTGGCCAGCGCGCAGGTGGGTATACAGGCGGAAACCGAGGCTGTAGGCCAGTACCTCGCACACCAGATGCACAGGCAGACGGGCCGGACCAAGGGATAACTCGACGGGGAAATGCATAGCGCAAGATGCGCCGTAAAAACGAGTACCCCGAATTTTCAATTCGGCCCGGCAGAACAGCCAGTAGCAAAGGCAAAATCCAAAGCTGTGGCCCCAGCACGCTGCTCACCCAGTAGGAAAGGCACAGAAGCTCCCTGATGAGCTATATGAGTTGCGCCGTAATTACCCGTGTTGGGTAGTATTTGTAATGTCTTTTATTGGTGATATAATACAATGTTAGGCAACGTTTTAAAATAAATATTCATCCTTATTGCAGGTCTGCTCTTACTAATTATTGCCCTTGACAGAAATACCCAGCCGACTACCTTGGGCTCATGGTTTTACACCCATCTAATCCGCTCATTATGCAGCAGCTTTTCGCTTCCTTATACACGGTCCCTGGGTTGCTGGGGCTGTTTCGCCGGCGGGTGGTGGCTACCGCAGTGGCCTGGGGCACACTGGCCACTTTTACGCCACTCGTCACGGGGTGTAATTACTACCGGGGCCGCGAAAAAGAGGTGAGCCGAGAGAACGTGAACATGCTCGCCGACTCGAAGCTTTTTGTGGTGCACCAGGGCGCGGCGGTGTGGGAACTGCACCAGCCGCGTCTCAACGGCGAGGTGCTGGAAGGTACCCAACACCCATTGAGTGAAGTAGTGAAACCGCATGGCACGTTGCCCGACGATGGGTTCTCGCCTCGGTACAAGCTGAAGGATAAAGCCGTCGTGCTGAACATCGTGCACCTCTACGTGAGCAACGTGCAGAGCGGTGCCGAAGACCGGGTGAGCATTCCCTTTGCAGCCATCAAGCAGATTGATTTGGTGGAGAAAAATACCCGTAAAACCACAGCCAGCTACGTATTTGGTGGGCTGGGTATTGCCATTGGCGCCTTCGTGGTCATTGGGGTTATCGCCATCCTTACCAAAAGCTCCTGCCCGTTTGTGTACGCCTACGATGGGCACGACTACCGCTTCGTGGGGGAGGCCTACGGCGGGGCCATTTTCGCCCCGGCCGAGCGCAACGACTACCTGCCGCTTCCCGCCATTGAGCCCGAAAATGGCGAGTACCGCCTCAAAATCAGCAACGAGCTCAAGGAGCGCCAATACACCAACTTGGCCGAGCTGTGGCTGGTGCAGCACCCCGCCGGCACACAGGTGCTGCTCGACCAGCGCGGCCACGTCCAGACGCTGGCCCGGCCGCTGCCGCCCATGCAGGCCCGCTCGCAGGCCGGCCACGACTGCACCGCCCAGCTGCAAGCCACCGACCACAGTGCCTTTCTCTTCAACGAAGACCAGCCCGGCAGCACTCCTAATGAATTGACCCTGACCTTTCCCAAGCCCGCCGCCGCGCAGCACGGCAAGCTGGTGCTGCACGCCCAGAACTCGCTGTGGCTCGACTACCTCTACGGCGCGTTTATTGAAAAATTCGGTACCGCCTACAACGGCTGGGCTGCCCAGCAAAAGACCCAGCCCGCCGCAATAAACCGCCAGTGGAGTCTCGACCAGAGCATTCCGCTGAAGGTGTACGTGGAGGCCGGCCACGGCTGGCAGCTGGCCGAAACCATCCCGACCATCGGCCCACTGGCCTCGCGCGATTTGGTGGTGCCGCTCGATTTTGCCGTCAATGCCACTACTCAGGTGCGGGTGAAGCTGGAATGCGGCTTCATGTTCTGGGAAGTAGATTATGCTGCGCTCGACTGCAGCCCCAACGCTTCCGTACAGCTCGACAACTGCCGTCTCACCAGTGCCCGCACCGAGCGCGGCGCCGACGTCCGCGCCCAGTTGGCCGCCGATGACGCCCAGTATCTGAGCCAGCCCCGGCCCGGCTCGGTGGTGAGCCTTTGCTACGAAAGCCACCTGCCCAAGCCGGACGCCGGCACCCGCCGCACCGCTTTTTTGCGCACCAAAGGCTACTACGAGCACATCCGTGACTTCAAGGGCATGCCCAACCTGCCGGAATTATATGCCTTCAAAAAGCCCGGCCGCTTCATCGAATTCTCGAAGGAGAAATACCGCGCCACCACCCAACAGCTCACCCCCGTACTCGCCCAACGCTAAGCCATATGGAAGCCACGCTCATCACCGATATTACTTATGTGGAGGCGGCAGCCGCGCCGGTTGCCACGCCCAGCCTGCCGCCCGTGGTGCTTGCCTCTGCCCTGAAGCGTAGGCTTGTTGCGGGCGTTTTTAAGCTGGCCGAAGCGCGTTTGCTCTGGCGCTTTCTGCGCACGCCGGCCCGCGTGGGGCGGGCCATCAAGCGCGTCGATGACCTGAAAAGGAAATATTACGGCGACCTGAAAATCCGCAAAATCGCCCATGTGGCCGGCCGCTACTACCGCGAATATTACACGCCCGGATGGCCCAGCGTGGCTTACGACAACTACATTGCCACCACTATCAACCGGCTGGTGCCATTTCGAGGCGATACCGAAACCCTGAACCTGGTGTTTCTGGCCATTACTAAAAAGTGCCCGCTGGCCTGCGAGCACTGTTTCGAGTGGGATGCCCTGAACCAGCGCGAAACCCTGACGCGGGATAATATCCGCGAGCTAGTTGCTGCCTTCCAGGCCCGGCATGTCAGCCAGATTTTCTTCAGTGGGGGCGAGCCCATGTTGCGCGTGAACGACCTGATATCCGTGGTGTCTGCCGCCCGGCCCGGCACCGATTTCTGGGTGATAACCTCCGGCTTCAACTTCACTCGCGAAAACGCTGGCCGGCTCAAGCGGGCGGGTTTCACCGGCGTCACCATCAGCCTCGACCACCACGAGCCGGACCGGCACAATGCCTTTCGCGGCTCGCCGCAGGCCTACCAGAATGCCGTGCAAGCCGCGGCCCACGCCCACGCGGCCGGCCTGGTAGTAAACCTGTCGCTTTGCGTCACGCAGGAATTCACCACTGAAGCCAACCTGATGGCCTACGCCCGTCTGGCCCGACAGCTCGGCGTCACGTTCATCCAAATTCTGGAGCCACGCGCCGTGGGGCACTACGCCGGCCGCGCTGTCGACCTCAACCCTGCCCAACTGGAGTTGCTGGAAGCGTTTTACCTAAGGCTCAATTTCGGCCCCGATTACCTCGACTGGCCCTTGGTGCATTACTACGGCTACCATCAGCGCCGCATGGGCTGCACCGGTGCCGCCGACCGGTTCTTGTACGTCGACACCGACGGCGACCTGCACGCCTGCCCCTTCTGCCAGAAGAAGAGCGGCAGTGCGCTGGGTGGCTGCCTCAGTAAGTCGCTTGATGCGCTGAAAACCCGTGGCTGCCACGCCTTCGCCAACGCGGTGATATAAAAACTTGCGCCCCGAATTTCCAATTGAGCCCGTCAGAACACTAGTCGCTCACACGGGCCGAATTGGAAATTAGGGGTACAAGTTCTATTACTCGTTATTCTTTGCTGCAGCCTTGCGGGTTAGCGTAGTAAGGGGGGAACGGGTGATTTCCGATTCGCTCTCAAACCCGGTGCGGCGGGCGTTGGCAGCGGCGCTTTCGCCGGTGGCGGGCAGGGCACGGTTCATCCAACTCAGAATGTCGGTGGTGGTGCCGGGCAGCAGGCCGTGGAAGGCCGCCAGAAATTTGGCGGGCAACGAGAGGATTACCTCGCCGTCGCCGCGGCGGCAGGCGTTCCAGATTTGGCGGCCGGCCTGCTCAGCATTCATGGTGAGGCCGGGCAGCGAATCGGCGATGCTGAACCAGGCAAATTCCTTTTTGTGCTGACCTTTTACTAGGGCATGGTCGGGGCTGCCAGTGCGCATTAGGCCCGGACACACCGTAGTTACGCTGATGCCGTATTGGGCTAATTCGGCCCGAAACCCTTCGGAGAGGCCCACCAGGGCAAACTTGCTGGCGCTGTAGGGCGCCATATGGGGCAGGGCAACTTTGCCGCCCAATGATGAAATGTTGACGATGCGGCCGGCGCCCCGGCGGCGCATGCTGGGCAGCACGGCCTGCATGGCGTGCAGCGGTGCCCAGAAGTGAATGGCCATGGCATCCTCGTAGTCCCGCGAATCCATGTTATCGAGCGGGCCGCCGACGATAATACCGGCATTGTTGATGAGCACGTCGACAACTCCGAAGCGGCTTTCGACTTCGGCCACCATCGTGCGCACTTCCGTTTCGTTGGTGATGTCGCGGGAGAGGGTGAGCACGTCGGCTTCGGCCGCACCAGCCATCAACAGGTCCTGGCGGGCGCGGGCGAGTTCGGCCTCGTCGCGGGCGCAAATGGCTACCCGGGCGCCTTCGGCCACGGCTTGCCGGGCCAGCACGAGGCCCAGTCCACGCGAGCCGCCGGTGATGAGTACCACACGGCCATTCAGGTTGTAGGAGCCGCGGCGGTTGCCCCAGAGAGTGGCGGCCAGGGCTACGGTACCGAGGCCGGCGGCCAGCAGCCAGTTGGTTTTAGAGCGTTTGGCGTTTTTCATGAGTAGCTGTATGCCAAATGGCGCCGAAAGGTTGCACACCATGGGGCTACCACTCTTTTTTTGAGGATTTTGTGGCACGAAAGGTAGCTGACGGCGCGTTGGGGCGGCAAGGAGCGGGGATTTCAGCCGATATTTACTCCTCCCTTGCCCCCGTTTTTTTCTGTGATGATTGTGTTATCCCATCTCCGCCCCCTGAAATCTGTTTTGCTTGCGACGTTATTGGTAGCGGCCTTGGCCCCATTGGCTTCGGCCCAAGCCCCGGCCACTGTCAAAACCAAGACGAAAACTCCCGGCCAGTCCAGCGTCAAAACGAAAGGCCCGACCGCCAAAGCCACCCCAGCACCGGAAGAAGCTCCCCAAACGGAATTTGCTCCTGCTGCCGCCGTTGATGCCAAGGCCAATGCCCTCACCACCAACATGCAGCAGAACCTAGGCCTCACCCCGCAGCAAACGGAAAAAGTGCGCGTCATCAACCGCCGCGGCGTCGAACAGGTTGAAAATGGCCGCCTGCGCTACAAGTCCGACCCGCGCAAGCTGGCTGGCATCATCGAGAGCGCCGGCCGCTCGCGCCTCGAAGCCCTGAAAGACGTGCTCAATCCTGCTCAGTTTGCCAAATACCAGCGCAAGCGCGAAGAGAAAATGGGCGTGCCCAACGTGCAGGGCGTGCAAGGCAATGCCGCGCCCGGCTTGGGCAGCGGTGGGGGAGGCAACGGCGAATAATAGCGCACCCCTACTTTAGCGACGTGCAAGTTCCTTCAGACCTCGTCGTGCCTCTCTTTTTAGGGGTGCTCTTTGTCCTGCATGTGGTGAGCAGGCCAGTAGTGGTATTTCTGCACGAGTTGGGCCATAGCCTAATGTCTCGTGCAGTCGGCGCGAGTTCAGTCGACATGTATGTGGGGTCCTATGGAGAGCAGGACGATGCTTGGCGCGTCCTGTTGCCCGGCCGCATCACACTATGGTTTAAGTGGCGTATTTGGCCTGTGCAAGGCGGCCTTTGCTTAGCCAAATGGCCCGAAGGCTTCTCTGTGGGCACGGCCCGCTGGGTAGCTATATTAGTAGCAGGACCGGTTTCGTCGTCAATTGTGGCATGGTCGCTGATGTGGCCCGCATTCCATTACAATATTCATGGGGCGCTGAAGTTTATCTTGGTAGCGTTCACCGTTATCGCCCTGCTGGATTTGATGGGGAACCTGATGCCATCTATACGTAGCGCAAAGCAGTCACCGGGTGGAGTGGTCTATTCCGATGGCTACCGTTTGTACTTGCTACTTTCCAGAGCGTGGTTCAATATCAAGTCGCCGGATGAAGTAGTGATGGATAAGGCCATTGAATTATATAATGCGGGCAATTACGAAGCCAGTTTGCCACTGCTGCACGACCTGCTCGACCGGCTTCCCAACCAACACCTCTACCAGCTCGCCTTCAGCGCCTACTACAACACCCGGCGGTTTGCCGAAGCCCTGGAACTGGAAGAAAAGTATCCAGAATTTGCGACTTCATTTGATAGCCACGGTCCCACCCGCGCCTACCTGCTGTGTCGTGTCGAGCGCCTAGCTGAAGCGAAGGACCTGTACACGCAGTTACTCGCTGAAGCGCCTGTTGAAACCCGCACCATGTTGCATAATAATCGAGGCTACAGCTACCTGCTGGAAGGCAATTACGAAGCCGCCCTCCGTGATTTCAATGCCGTGCTTGAGCAAGAGCCGGACAATGCGTACACCTATGCCCAGCTAGGCCGCCTCCGTTTGGAGCAGGGGGATGCGTCTGGGTTAGCTGACCTAGGCCGTGCGCTGGAGCTAAACCCACAGGAGCCTTTCGTCTTCTGCAATCTCGGCCTGCACGCCCACGCCCAAGGTCGTTATGCTGAGGCCTTGTCCTATTTTGAGCAAGCCGCCGCTTTCGATGCGTACCTGCACCGGCTAGCTGAGTACACGGCCGCCGCCCGAGCCTGCTGCCCGCCGGCTGATAAAGCAGTGCTAGGCGCAACGCAAGCGGCTTGAGTTGCGCAATGTTAGCTGGGTGGGAGAGGGCCAGTGTGCACAAAAGGCACGGCAGCCCGTATTCCATGCCATGATACCAGCTGCTACGCCCCCCGCTCCCAACCGCTTCATCGCCCTCCTGTCCCGCGCCGGCCTCGACTGGTTTTTGCTGGCACTGCTTGGCGTGGTGGTGCTGGCTTACTTCCAGCCTGGCCTGGGCAGCAAGGCCAGTCCTGTGCCTTGGCACGGCATCACGACGGTGGGCGTGGCGCTGGTTTTCTTCTTTTATGGCCTAAAGCTGAGCTTTGCCAAGCTGCGGGAAGGCATGCGCAACTGGCGGCTGCACACAGTGGTGCAGGTTGCCACGTTTGGGCTGTTTCCGCTGCTGGCGTTGGCCGTGCGACCGTTTTTCGGCAGTGAGGGTGGTGAATTGCTGTGGCAGAGCATTTTCTTTCTGTGTGCGCTGCCCAGCACGGTTTCTACCTCGGTGGTGATGGTGAGCATTGCGGGCGGCAACCTGCCAGCGGCCATTTTCAATGCCAGCGTTTCGAGCCTCATTGGCATCGTGCTTACGCCGCTGCTCACCAGCCTGGTGCTGCACACCGGCACAGGCGGCAGCCAGCTGTGGGGCCTCGCGGTGCAGCTGCTGTGGCAGGTGGTGCTGCCGGTAGGGGCGGGCATCCTGCTCAACTCCCGCTTCAGCGCTTTGGTCGACCATCACAAGGCCGGCCTGCGCATCTTCGACCAGATTACCATCCTGCTCATCGTCTTCACTGCTTTCTGCGAGTCCTTTGCCGAAGGCATCTTCACCCGCTACCAACCAGCCGACATCGCGAAGCTCGGCGCGGGCATGGTGGCCCTGTACCTGGTGGTATTCGGGGCCATCTGGGGCCTCACGCGCCGTCTGGGCTTCCCCCGCGCCGACCAGATTGTGGCCGTGTTTTGCGGCTCGAAAAAGTCGCTGGTGCACGGTAGCGTGATGGCCAGCCTGCTCTTTCCCGCCAGCGCCGCTACTGGGCTTATTCTGCTGCCGCTTATGCTCTATCACGCCCTGCAAATCATCCTGGCCAGCAGTATGGCGCAGTATCTTGGTCGGCAAACGGCGGCCGAAGTTTCTGTTGCTGCCTGAGCAACTTCTTAATAAAAAAAGAAGGTCATGCAGCGCGTAGCGAAGCATGACCTTCTGTAAAATACATCGAATACTAAAAAATTACGCCCCCAGCTTCTCCTTAAAGAACGCCAGTGTCAGGCCCCAGGCTTCGGCGGCGGCTTCGGGGTGATAGCTGGGCCGCTCGTCGCAGTTGAAGCCGTGGTCGGCGTAGGAAATGACGGTGTTGATATAGGGCTTGCTGGCAGCGTCTAAGGCCTCGGTTACTTCGGCAATGTGCGCTTTGCTGATGTGGGCATCGAGCCCGCCCCAGAAGAAAAGGTGCGTAGCGTGCAGGTCACGCGCGCGGTCCTTAATGGTGTGGGTGCCGCCGCCATAGTAGGAGACGCCCGCCGCCAACGGCAGCACGGCATTGGCCAAAAACGATACGCGCCCACCCAGGCAGAAGCCGATGCTGCCGATTTTATCAGCTTTCACCAAAGCCTGTGATTTCAGCCAGTCATAGGATGCCTGCAGGTCGGAGGTCAGGTCCTCGTTGTTGATGGCGCTGTAGTGCGGCGCGGCCACGGTGCCGAAGTCCGAATACGCAATTTCCAGGCCCGGCGCGGCCGTGCGGTGGAACAGTTCGGGGGCAATAACGGCGTAGCCGGCCGCCGCCAGCCGGTCGGCCACGCTACGGATGTGGTGGTTTACACCGAAGGCTTCCTGTAGGAGAATGATGCCAGGCACCGGGCCGGTAGCGGCGGGAAAGGCGGTGTAGGCGCGCATCTCGGTGCCATCGGCTACGGAGAGGGTGACGAAATTTTGGTCGCTCATGAAAGTTGTTGAATCGAAAGTCCGGGTGCTTAACAGCCGAAGCAGCATTTGTTCAGCGGGCGGTGCTTCTTTGGCTGCGTGCCCCCTTGCATCCGTAAACCGGATGGTATTGCCAGTGGTTCTGTAAGGCAATATTCTTTCCCTCTGTAATCCCTCCCTGTTATGTCTGCTTCCAAAATCCGTCTTAACGTACTCGACCAGTCGCCCATCCGACCCGGTAGTACGCCCCGTCAGGCCCTGCTCGAAACCGTTGAACTGGCCCAACTGGCCGACCGCCTGGGCTACACCCGCTTTTGGGTGAGCGAGCACCACAACACCAGCACCCTGGCCGGCTCCACACCGGAGGTGCTCATTGCCCACCTCGGCAACCATACCCGGCACATCCGCCTGGGCTCTGGCGGTATTATGCTGCCGCACTACTCCGCCCTGAAAGTTGCCGAGAACTTCCGCATGCTCGAAAGCCTGTTTCCCGGCCGCATCGACCTGGGCA
The DNA here is from genome assembly GCF_017571495.1 of Hymenobacter negativus. Taxonomy (GTDB): domain Bacteria; phylum Bacteroidota; class Bacteroidia; order Cytophagales; family Hymenobacteraceae; genus Hymenobacter; species Hymenobacter negativus. The sequence continues at coordinate 29,950 of NZ_JAGETZ010000019.1, forward strand.
TGGGCCGTGCCCCCGGTGCCGACCGCCTCACGGCCTACGCGCTGAATCCCAGCAACCAGTTCAATGAGAAGGATTTTGTGGAGCAGCTCATGGACCTGCAAGCCTACCTGCGCGACGAGAAAGTGCCCGACACCATTCACGAGCGCGTGATGGCCATTCCGCAGTCGCCCGAAGCCCCGGAACTCTGGATACTCAGCTCCAGCGGCCAGAGCGGCTTGTTTGCGGCGCACTTGGGCATGGCCTTTTCGTTTGCGCAGTTCATCAATGGCAACGGCGGGCCAGCGGCCGTGCGCCAGTACCGCGAGCGGTTCCGGCCCTCGCTGGAAATGGCCGCGCCCCTGGTCAACGTGGCGGTATTCACGCTTTGTGCTGATACCGAAGAAAAGGCGAATGAGCTGCGTAAAGCCATGGACATGCAACTGATTCGCTTTAATCGAGGCGAATTTCGCACGTTTCCCTCCACTGAGGAAGTGCGCAGCTACCAGTTCACGGCCGAGGACCAGGCCCACCTTGCCCACAACCGCAACCGCGTGGTGAGCGGCACGCCCGAGCAGGTGCACGCCCAGTACACCAAGCTAGCCGCCGAGTACGAAGTCGACGAAATAACCGCCGTTACCATCACCGCCGATTTCCAGGACCGCCTGCGTTCCTACGAGCTGCTAGCCGAGGCTTTCGAGCTGAAAGCTGCGCCGGTGGGAGAGGCGGCGGCTTTTGCCTAAGCTCTTGTGTGAACGAGAAAGGGTTAATGCCTCCGAGAAAGGCGGCAAACAAAAGCCTGGCTGCTGCCAGGATTTTGTTGCTGATAATCAGTTGTTTGATGCGTGTAATGCATAAGTTTCTGGCGGGATTCTGATTTTTTATCCGTGTACTATTTGTAACGATTCTAAATAGGCTGCACCTTTGCACCATATTTTGAATGTTTCTAAATAATACCATGCGTCACCTTTTCGCTTTTCTGCTTGCCTCGTCGGTTCCGGTTACTGTTTTAGCCCAGCGCCCGGCGCATCAGCATTCGAAGCATCATGACCAGACGGGTATTGTAACGGGCCGCGTGGTGCAGGCCGACGGCAAAGCAGCCGAGCAGGTTTCGGTGCGGGTGAAGGGTACCCAACTTGGTACCACTACCGCCGCCGATGGCAGCTTCGAGCTCAATATTCCGGCGGGCTGGCAGGTGCTCACGGTCAGCTGCCTGGGCTGCACGCCGCAGGAAGTGACCGTGGAAGTGAAAGCCGGCCAGCGCGTAGAAGCGGCCGCCGTGCGCCTGGCCGCTGGCGAGCAGCAGCTAACCGAAGTGACCGTGACCGGCAACAAGGGGCTGAACGAGCGCACCCCCAGCGTGGGCAAGATGCCCATTGCACCGCTCGACAATCCCCAGGCCACGCTCACCATCGAGCGACCGGTGCTGGAGCAGCAGCAGGCCCTGCGCCTGAGCGATGTGCTGGCCAACGTAGCCGGCGTGTACGTGATGGGCTCTACCGGCGGCACGCAGGAGGAGATTGCCAGCCGCGGCTTTGCCTACAGCAGCTCCAATACCTTCAAAAATGGAGTGCGCTTCAACAACGGCATCATGCCCGAAGTAAGCTCGCTGGAGCGCATGGAAGTGCTGAAGGGCAGCGCGGCCATCCTCTACGGCAACGTATCGGCCGGCGGTGTGTTGAACCTCGTGACCAAGAAACCACAGTTTCAGCGCGGTGGCTCGGTGGGGCTGCGTGTGGGCAGCTTCGGCTTTGTGAAGCCCCAGTTTGATGTGTACGGTGCTGTGGGCCAGAGCAACAAGGTCGCCTTCCGCCTAAACGGCACCTACGAGCGCGGCGACAGCTACCGCGACGGCGTGAGCAGCGACCGTGTGTATGTGAACCCCTCGCTGCTTTTCCGCCTCACGCCCAAAACCGAATTGATTATTGAGGGCGACTATCTGCGCGATAACCGCACGCCAGACTATGGCATCGGGGCCATTGATTACCAGATTCAGGATTCGCGCAGCCGCTTCCTGAACGTAGCCGGCGCCAACAACGCTACCAACCAGACCAGCGCTACCGCTACGCTTACCTCGCACCTCAACGAGGCTTGGCAGGTGCGGGCTGTAGGCTCATTCCAACGCTACGACAACGCTCTGAAAAGCGCCGCCCGTCCCACCAGCATTGTGGCCACGCCCGGTGCTACCTACGGCAACTGGACGCGCAGCCTGCAGCGCACCGAAACCGCCGAAAACTACTTCCTGGCCCAGTTGGACCTGACCGGAAATTTCCGTACCGGCTTCGTAGGCCACACCCTGCTGGTAGGGGCTGATGCCGACCAGTACGACACCAACACGCTGGCCTACACCAACCCGGCCTCGCCGTCGAAGCCCACTACCGCCGTTTCGACCTACGATGTTATCAACATCCTGGACCCCGATAAGGTGATTGCCCAGCCCGCCGAGCGTCTCACCGATTTCAATAGCTTGGTGCGCAACTCGCTGACCAAGGGCAACACCCGCCGTGCCGGCTTCTACGCCCAGGATTTGCTCAGCCTGTCGGATAAAGTGAAGGTGCTAGCCGGCCTGCGCTGGAGCTACCAGGAAACGCCCAGCGACGTGTATACCTACAATACGATTGCCAGTGTGGCGGCTAAAACAGCCAATACCTACGTGGAGAACCGTCGGTACGACAACGCTTTTTCGCCACGTCTGGGTTTGGTGTACCAGCCTATTAAGACGACCTCGCTGTTTGCTTCCTACGCCAATTCCTTTGCCCCCAATACCGGGCTTGACCTGCAGGGCAATTCGCTGGCCCCGTCGCTCATCGACCAGTATGAAGTGGGCATCAAAAACGAGCTATTCAAAGGTGCTCTCTCAGCTAACGTAACAGCTTACCGCATCGTGAACAGCAACCAGTCCCAGAGCGTACTGCCCACCGACCCGCGCTACACCACCAACTTCACTACCAGCCCCATGGAACTGGCCGGTCAGGTTATTAGCAAAGGGGTAGAAGTGGACGTGCAGAGCCGTCCTGTCAACGGCATCTCGCTCATCGCAGGCTACAGCTACAACTTCACGGCTTATGAGAAGAGCAACATCTATGAAGATGGCAGCCGCCTGCGCTACAACCCTGCCCATACCGCCAACGCCAGCTTGTACTATAGCTTCGGCAATGTGTTCGCCAATGGCGTGCTGCGCGGCCTGAATGCCGGCGTTACGGCCTACTACGTAGGCGACCGCCTCGCCGGCCGCAACAACCGCACCCTGAACCCCGCCACTGGCAAGCCTTGGGTAGATACCAACAACAATCCGATTAACGACGCTTTCAAACTGATTGCCTTGCCCAACTACTTCCTCTTCGACGCCTCACTCGGCTATTCATACGAGCGGGTTTCGGTGCGCGTCAAGCTGGCTAATCTGCTCAACGAGCTGAGCTACAATGTGCACGACGACAACAGCATCAATCCCATCGCACCGCGTAACTTCTCGGCTACGGTTACCTACAAGCTCTAGTCCGCGCTTTATTCAGCAACTGCCACTTGCGCAAATACGCAGCTGTGAATCCAGCCGTGTATTTGCGCAAGTGGCAGTTGCTGAATAAACTGCTTTAAAAACGAATCACCTACACAATCTCATGACTCCGGTTAAATCTGCTTTCCGCACCGTTCACCTCTGGTTAGGTCTGGCTTCAGGGCTGATTATCGTTTTTGTGTGCCTGACCGGCAGTATCCTGGCTTTTGAGAAGGAAATTGAGCAGTCCTGGCATTCGAAGCGGTACTTCGTGACGCCTGCTACTACGCCGCGCCTATCGCTGGCTCAGCTGGCCGAAGCCGTGAAAGCCTACAAGCCCAAAGCCCAAATCAGCGGCTTCAAGCTCTACGCCGACCCTGCTCGCACCGTGGAAGTGAGCCTCGCCGGCGGTCCTGGTGGCAAAGGCGGCGAGCGTGGCGGGGCTGGCCGGGGAGAAGGGCACCAACGGGATAGCGAAGGCAGCCAAAGCAACGCTTCAGAAGGGCGTGGTGGGCGTATGGCCGGAGCTGGCCAGCCCGGTGAAGGCCCCGGCAAAGGCGGCAAGGGCGGCAAAGGCGAGGGTGGCGGCCCACGCATCTTCGTGAATCCCTACACAGCGGCTGTAACGGGCGAATTGGACCCACGTGACAACTTCTTCAAAACCGTGGAGAAACTGCATCGCGGCTTAGTAGCGGGCAAAGTGGGCAAGCTCGTGATGGGCATCAGCGCGTCGATGTTCCTCTTTATTCTGGCCACTGGCCTGGTGCTGTGGTGGCCTACCGCGCGCAAAGCCCTCAAGCCGCGCCTGACGGTGAAGTGGGGTAGTAGCTGGAAGCGCCTCAACCACGACTTCCACATCTCGCTTGGTTTCTATGCGTCCGTGTTCCTGTTTATCATGGCCCTGACGGGCGTGGGCATGTCGTTCGATTGGGTAGGCGCGGGCATCAACAAGCTCACCCATTCACCCATGAAACGCCCCGAGCCGCCCGTATCGGCCGCGCCTGCCGTGCCCGGCGCCGCACCCTTTGCCGCCGATGCTGTGCTGGCCCTGGCCCGCCAGCAAGCCCCCGATGCGGAGTCGTACATCCTGCAAATGCCAAAGGAGCCGACGGGCAGCATTCGGGTGGGCGTGTTGCGCCCCGGTGCCGTGACCGAAAACGCGACCGATGACGTGTACCTCGACCAATACTCAGGCAAAGTCATCAGCACCCAGACCTATGCGCAGCGGCCGGCTGGCCAGCGCATTCGTGGGCTGTTCAAGCCAGTGCACACTGGTGCCATCTGGGGCCTGCCCACCAAGATTCTGGCCTTCATAATTGGCCTGCTGGGCGCTACCTTCCCCATCACGGGCACCATCATGTGGTGGAACCGGACGCGCAAGCAGCGCAAAAAGCAGCCCCAGCTACAAGCTGTGTAATCGGGAAGCATCAAGAACCAGTACCCCGACTTTCCACTTCGGCTCGCATTGCGCAAGTAATCCGGACGCAAGCCGAAGTGGAAAGTCGGGGTACTTGCTTTTCACGCAAAGGTCTCCCAGCCCAGCTTGATAATAAACGCGCTGACTACCACCAAAAACAGCACCCGCACAAAGCCTGTGCCCTGCCGCAAGGCCAGCCGCGCCCCCACCAACGAGCCGAGTACGTTGCACACGGCCATCGGCAGCGCCACCCGGTAGAGCACTTGCCCGGTTGAGATGAAATAAGCCAGCCCCGCAATATTGGTGGCCACGTTCACTACCTTAGCCGAGGCCGATGCGGCCAGAAAATCGTAGCCGAACAAGCCGACGAAGGCAAACAACAACAAACTGCCCGTGCCTGGCCCAAAAAAACCGTCGTAAAACCCAATGCTGGCCCCCAACGCGATGCCTGTCCACAACTCGCGGCTGCCCTGCAGGCGCGGTGCGTGCAAGCTGCCAAAATCCTTACGCCAGAAGGTATAGGCAGCCATGAGCACCAGCAGCGCCAGCACTAGCGGTTTCACCAACTCCTTGTTGAGGCCGCTCACGGCCCGGGCGCCCAGCAGCGCGAAGCAGCCGGCTACCACCGCTGCCACCGCCACCGTGCGCCAGCGAATGGGCACGCCCGTCAGTCCGCGCAAATACCGAAACGCCGACGCCGACGTGCCCGCCAGGCTGGCCACTTTGCCGGTGCCCAGCACTGTGGGTACCGGTACATCGGGCAGCAACAACAGCAGCGCCGGCAGCTGAATAAGGCCGCCGCCTCCCACCATACCGTCAATAAGCCCAGCCAAAAAGGCGAAAAAACAGAGTAACAGCAGCACAACAGTCATACTGCGAAGGTAACGGGTACCCTCCCGACACCCGGTTGACTGAGCAATATTGAAGTATGTGCCGCGTTGCAATCAAAACAACTGCTATGATGACAATCCAGAATTCCAGTGCCTTTCTCGCCTTGCTCGCGCTGAGTGCCTGTCAGACCAACCCTAGCGCCAACCCACCCCGCCAAGTGCGGAGCGTCGGCTACGGCAGCGTCACCGTCTACCCCGACTACGCCGAGCTGACGGTGGATGCCGACTTCACCCGCCCCCGGCTTAAGGACGCCGTAACCGAGGTTCAGGCGGTGGTCGACCAGGTGCTGGTGCTCTCCAAGCGTTACGCGCCGGGCACGAATGACGTGCGCGTGAGCAGCACTTCCTCCAATAAGGAGTTTGGGTATGTGAAGGGCAAAGAAGTCTTCACGGGATTCAACTCTTCGCAGTCGGTCACGGTCCGCATCAACGACCTGCGTCGGCTGTCGCCCTACCTCGAAGAGTTGCTGGCCACCCGCATCAGCCGCATCAAGGACCTGAGCTACGGCCACAGCCGCGCCGACAGCCTGCGCCGCGAAGCCGACGTACTGGCCCTGGTAGATGCCGGAAAAACCGCTGATAAAATGTGTGCCGCCTTACACGTTCGGCGCGGGGCCGTGCTCGAAGCCAGTGATTCGTCCAGTCCCGAAAGCAGTCACAGCGGCTGGCAGCGTCCGGCCGCTGACATCGAGCTTTACAGCAAAAGCTTCGGGGGCCGGGGCTTCAAAATGAGCCCGGAGCTGCTACGCTTCGAAAGCACCTGCAGCCTCACGTCCGCGCTGGAGTAACTCCTGGTAGGTGTTTTTACTGCCTGCTTAAGCCAGTAAAACTGCTCAACAAGCAACTGCTGACAACAATATCGAGACGCGTCCCTTCGCGTCTCGATATTGTTGTCAGCAGCTTCATTAATAAGGAAAAGGGCTATTGTCGGCCGTCCCCGCAATGGTCAGTAGGTAAACCATCAGGGCAACAAGTGGCAACGTGATTGCCAGGCAAATGAGCAAGGGCTTGCGGATGCTTTTAGCCGGAAATTCGGCCGGATTTTCCACGTATTTTTTGAAATAGCTTTCCAGACCTACGGCCCCTGCGTAGCCTACCACCAGCGGCAACCAACTCCCACTCAACTTATCTGGTAAGTAGGAAGTCAGCCACAACAGGACTACCGTGTAAGCAATACTGCCCCACAGGGCTTTGCGGGCTGCTTCGGGCTGGCCCACATCGCGCAGATTTTGCGACATCATTGCCCCTCCCGCAATGGCGCTGAACAGGATGCAAAACCCGCGGATGGCCCGCGCTGAATAGAGCGGCGGCTTAAGAGATAAAGGCTCGGGCTGCACAGTTTAAAAAGGTGGCTCTTCGTGCGTGTTGAAGTTGCCTTTCGGGAAGGCCTGCGGAGACTCGTTAATCTTCGAGCCCAATCTGATGGTATTCGGTGCAAACGGGCTGGGTTCGCTGTCGAAATTGCTGGCCGGTAGGCCCATGGGCTGGTAGCCGCTGCTATCGAAACCGCCGCCCATGCCATCGAGGTCGGCAAACTTGGTGAACTTGCCGATGAACTTAAGCTGCACCGTTTCGAGTGAGCCGTTCCGGTGCTTAGCAATGATGACTTCGCCCACACCTTGGGTCGAATTGCCTTCGGCATCCTGGTCAAGGCCGTAGTATTCGGGGCGATAGAGGAAGATTACCATGTCGGCATCCTGCTCGATGGAGCCCGATTCGCGAAGGTCGCTCAGCTGCGGTTTCTTGTCGCCACCACGCGTTTCCACCGAGCGCGAAAGCTGCGACAGCGCCAGCACGGGCACGTTTAGCTCCTTGGCAATGCCCTTGAGGGCCCGCGAGATACTGGCAATTTCCTGTTCACGGTTGCCGCCGCGGCCGTCGGTATTGCCGCTCATCAGCTGCAGGTAGTCGACAATAATCATCTGCACATCCTTCTGCGAGCGCAGCCGGCGGCACTTGGTGCGCAGCTCCCGGATGCTCAGGCCCGGCGTGTCGTCGATGTAAATGGGGGCCGCCGAGAGGGCCGTGATTTTGTGGTTGAGCTGCTGCCACTCGTGGTCGGCTAGGCTGCCCTTCTTGATTTTCTCCGAATCCAGCTCCGCTTCTGCTGAAATTAGACGGTTAACCAACTGCAGCGAAGACATTTCCAGCGAGAAAATGGCCACTGCCTTCTTAAAATCGACTGCCGCGTTGCGCATGGCCGAAACCACGAAGGCGGTTTTGCCCATCCCTGGCCGGGCAGCAATAATCACGAGGTCAGAGGGTTGCCAGCCACTGGTGACGCGGTCCAGGGCGGTGAAGCCTGTGGGCACGCCGGTCAGGCCATCCGACTGGTTTTTCTTTTCTTCCAGTTCTTTGATTGCTTTGCCCATCAAGCTCCGCATGTCATCAAAGTTCTTCCGAATGTTGGATTCCGAAACCTCAAACAAGGCCGATTCGGTGTCGTCAAGCAGCTTGAATACGTCGGTGGTATCCTCGAAGGCATCGCGCTGGATTTCGCTGGAAATGCGAATCAGCTCGCGCTTGATAGCCGTTTCGGTGATGATACGAGCGTGGTATTCCACGTTGGCCGCCGAGTTTACTTTCAGCGTCAGGTTGGCTACGTAGAAGGGGCCGCCGCAGGCTTCGAGCTCGCCCATCTCGCGTAGCTCGTGCACCACCGTAAGTTGGTCGATGGGCTCAGATTTGTCAAACAGCCGGATGACGGCGCGGTAAATGCGCTGGTGCGCATCCTTGTAAAAGCTCTCGGGCTTGAGCAGGTCAATCACCGAGGTAAGGGCATCTTTTTCCAGCATCAGGGCGCCGAGCACGGCCATTTCGAGCTCAGGAGCTTGGGGCGGCAACTTGCCGGCCGCGCTGGCATTGGCGGGAACAACCACACCGCCCCGGTTGCTCCAGGCCGCTTTGGCTCGGGCTGCGGATTGTTTCAGGCGGTCGTCCATTTGGTCGGGCATGGGAAGGGCGGAAGGTGACAGGAAGGTATTGTAACAGAAGAAATAGGCAATGCTGCTAAGCAAAGCCTAAGACCGGTGCAGGCAGTTCAAGAGGGGTAAGTACGGCATGCAGTACTTACAAAGTTAACCCCGGCGATGCGGAAAAGAGTGGCGACAAACCCGATTCTTTTGGCTAGGCAATGGCTGCGGCGGCCGGGCGTTTGTACTTTCGCGCCCTTGCTTTCCAGTTGTCAGTTGCTGGTTGTCAGTTATCAGGAATGAAGTGCTTACAACTAATTTCTGGGTATCTCATTCCTGATAACTGACAACCAGCAACTGACAACGAATAACTAATTCACTACCTGATTTGGAATCCGCCCTTAGTCCCACCCAGCCCGCACAACACGTTGGCACAAGCCAAGCCATCCACCTGATTGCGGTGGGAGGCAGCATCATGCACAACCTGGCGCTGGCCCTGCACCGCCGGGGTGCCCACGTCACGGGCTCCGACGACGAAATTTTTGAGCCCGCTAAGGGCCGTCTGGCTGCTGCCGGCTTGCTGCCGGCCCAGGAGGGCTGGGATGCCAGCCGCATCACGCCCGATTTGTCGGCTGTCATTGTGGGTATGCATGCCCGCCCCGACAACCCCGAACTGCTCCGTGCGCAGGAGCTAGGCCTGAAAATCTACTCTTTTCCCGAATATATCTACGAAGCCAGCCGCGATAAGCAGCGCATCGTCATCGGCGGCTCGCACGGCAAGACCAGCATTACAGCCTGCATTCTGCACGTGCTGCGGTTTCACGGGCGCAAGTTCGACTATGCCGTGGGGGCGCAGCTGGCGGGCTTCGATTTAATGGTGCAGCTGACGGAGGATGCGCCCATTATCATCATCGAGGGCGATGAGTATTTGTCATCGCCGGTAGACCGGCGGCCGAAGTTTCACCTCTACCAGCACCACATTGGGGTGATTTCAGGCATCAGCTGGGACCACATCAACGTGTTTCCGACCGAGGAAATCTACCGCGAGCAATTCCGCATTTTCGCCGATATGACGCCCAAAGCCGGCGTGCTCATCTACGACCGCGACGACGAGCAAACCCAACTCATTGCCGTGCCCACCAATCCCGACGTGACCTACATCGGCTACGGTCCGCACGAGCACGTCATCCGCGACGGGCGCACGTTTTTGCTGAATAAGAAGGACGAGGAGGTGCCAGTACAGGTATTTGGCGAGCACAACCTGCGCAACATTTCGGCCGCCAAGGAGGTGTGCAAGCAGTTGGGCATCAAAGGCAAAGATTTCTTCCGGGCTGTGGCTACGTTCCCTGGTGCAGCACGGCGGTTGGAGCTGGTGCGGCAGGGAGCTACGTCGGTGGTATATAAGGATTTTGCCCACGCGCCCAGCAAGCTTAAAGCCACGGCCACGGCTTTGAAAAAGCAGTTTCCGCAGCGGCGCCTCGTGGCCTGCCTGGAGCTGCACACCTTCAGTAGCCTCAATCCGGCCTTTCTGCCGCAGTACGCGCACTGCTTCGATGCGCCCGACGTAGCGGTGGTATACTTCAACCCGCACGTGCTGGAACACAAGCGCCTGCCGCCGCTGGCCGCTGCTACCGTGGCCGAAGCCTTTCAGCGCCCCGATATCAAAGTGATTACCGATAGCGCCGAGCTGGCGGCATTTTTACGCAGCCAGAACTGGGCCAATGCCAACCTGTTGCTCATGTCCTCGGGTACGTTTGATGGCCTAGACCTGGCTGCACTGGCCACTGAAATCACCGGTTAATGGAAAAGCCAACGCTGCTGCTGCTGCACGGGGCCTTGGGTAGCCCCGAAACCCTGCAACCGCTGGCCAAGCGGCTGGCCGGGGATTTTACGGTCAAATCATTTGCCTTTGCCGGCCACGGCGGACGCGAGGTTGACACGGAAACCTTTAACCTGCCGCACTTCGCGGCAGAAGTGTTGGCTTTTTTAGTCGAGCAGGAAACGGCGCCTGTACACGTTTTTGGCTACAGTATGGGCGGCTACGCTGCCTTGCTGGCCGCCAGCCAAGAACCGAAGCGCTTTGCATCCATCACCACGCTAGGGACCAAACTGGATTGGTCGCCCGAGTCGGCGGCAGCCGAAGCGCGCTTGCTCGACCCGGATAAGATGCTGGCGAAAGTACCGGCTTTTGTTGAAGTACTGCGCCAGCGCCATGCTCCGGCCGACTGGGCCGCCGTAGTGCGGGGCGTAGCCAGCCTGATGGCAGCTGCCGGGGCTAACCCGCCGCTAACGGCCACCGACTTCGCCGCATTATCCGTGCCCGTGCAAGTGCTGATGGGCGATGGCGACCTAACCCCCGAGCGGGGAGACGCCAGCAGAACCCTGGCTGCGCAACTGCCACACGGCCACTATGCGGTGCTGCCCAATACCCCACACCCAATCGAACGAGTCGATATCAGCGACTTAGCGAACCGGGTTCAGCGTTTCGCAGTCGCTCATTCCTGACAAAGAGTCCATCAAAAAAGCCCGCTATTCAGCGGGCTTTTTTGATGCTGGCGGTGCGGATGCCTGCTTGCGGTCGGTGGTGATGAGCAGGGCCAGGGCGGTGAGGGCCGCCCGGAGCAGCCATTTATTGCGTGTGGTCATTTGGCGGCGAAAAGGGAGACGCTGTTGGTAACCTTGAGGTCGCAGGTGTTGCCGCCGGAATTTTCGTCGCAGCTGGTGCCCACAATGCGGCCGTTCTCAAAGTTAAAGAAACACGTGGGACAACCAATGCCGGTCAGGGTGTAGCACTCGGCATTGGGGCGCAGGTAAAACGTGTTGTCGCCGCCAGCGGTGAGGGGCAAGGCCATGGCCCGAAACCGGCCGTAGCGCAGGCCCATACCGATGATGTAGTAGCTGATGGGGTCATTCGGGCCAGCCGGAGCTTTGCGCACCAGCACTTTGTCGATGACCGTGCCATCGTTAAACTGCCGGATAAAGGCCTGCGCCAGCTCGTTGCGCGGAGTAATATATTCGGTGCTGCTGTCGGTGAAATGCACGATTTGCCGGCTTTCGGGCTTGGCAATTACTTCGCCTTTGATGCGGTTGGGGCTGCCAAACTCACCACCGCCCGGCTTCGTGCTTTCGCACGACATCACGAGCAGCATGACCAGTAAGCTCAATAAGCCCAAACCAAGCAGACGAGGAAGAAAATTCATGTTTAATGGTTAATGAGTAGTGATTAATAATCAGCGGCTAGTGAAAGAGAAGCATTTGGTGGGAGCGGCTGGCCAATGTCCATCAACCACTAATCACTAACCCTTAATCACTATTATTTGGGTCGGTAGTACTTGCGCGCTTCGGGTAGCTCGCGCTGAATGTCGGCGATGCGGGTGCCGTTGGAAGGGTGAGTAGAGAGGAACTCGGGTGGCGCGGCGGCACCGGAGCGGGCATCCATGCGCTGCCAGAACGCTACGGCGCCGTCGGGATTGTACCCGGCCATGGCCATAAAAATCAGACCCAGGTGGTCGGCTTCCGATTCCTGGTTGCGGCCGTATTTCAGCAGGCCCACCTGCGAGCCGACCCCGAAGGCCTGGAGCGCCAGCTGCTGCGTGCCCGCGCTGTTGTTGGCCAGCGCTACCGATAGCGCCTGGCCGCCATACTGCTGCAACAGGCCCTGGCTCATGCGCTCGTTGCCGTGCTTGGCCACGGCGTGGGCAATTTCGTGGCCCAGCACCACGGCCAGGCCGGTATCGTCCTGCGTGATGGGCAGGATGCCGGTGTACACGGCTACTTTGCCGCCGGGCATGCACCAGGCGTTTTCCTGCTTATCGTTGATGACGTTGAACTCCCACTGGTAGCCAGCCAGCTGGTCAGAGGCGTTTTGCTGGCGGAAATAGGTTTCAACGGCCTGCTGAATGCGCTGGCCCACGCGGCGCGTCTGGGCTACTTGCTCGGAGTTGGTGGAGAGCGGGCCTTTGGCGATGACTTCGCGGTACTGCGTTGTGGCCAGGGAGTTGACTTCGCTGTCGCTGACGAGGCTGAGCTGACTGCGGCCCGTGATGGGCACCGTGGAGCAGGCCGACACAAAGGCCAGCCCGGCGGCGAGGGTGAGGTGTTTGAGCATGGGGCAAGAAAAGAAAAAGGTGGAAGCAACCGCCGACTGCACGCAGCCCGGCGTCGGCTGCCAGTTGGCGCCTATACGGCGACAGGCCGGCAAAATGTTTTGCAGCGGCAGTAGGACAGGCGAAAAACCAGCTTTTGGTTGCCGCAAGCGGCCGCCAGGGCGTAGTTTTGACTTCCCTCCCGCCAGCCTTTCTCCCCCATGAAAATCATTTGCATCGGTCGCAACTATGCCGACCACATTGCCGAGCTACAGAACGAAGTGCCGTCGGCGCCCGTCATTTTTATGAAGCCCGAAACGGCACTGCTCCAACGCGGCCAGCCGTTCTTCATTCCCGAATTCTCGCAGGACATCCACCACGAGCTGGAATTGGTACTGCGCGTGAGCAAGAACGGCCGCCACATTGAAGAGTCCTTCGCTCACACGTATTTTGATGCCATCGGCCTGGGCATCGACTTCACTGCCCGCGACTTGCAAAGCGAGCTGAAGAAGAAAGGCCTGCCCTGGGAACTGGCCAAAGCCTTCGACGGCTCGGCTCCGATTTCGCCCACCTTCAAGCATGTGGCCGAGTTTACGGACCTGGCCAACATCAACTTCCACCTTGAAGTGAACGGCGAAACCCGCCAGACCGGCAACTCCAGCCTCATGCTGCACCCATTTGCCAAAATCATCAGCTTCGTATCAAAATACGTTTCGCTGAAAATGGGCGACCTGATTTTCACCGGTACGCCCGCTGGCGTAGGCCCGGTAAAAATCGGCGACCAGCTGACCGGATATTTGGAAGGGGAGAAGCTGTTGGAATTGAACGTACGTTAAGCGTGGGGGCAGTGCTTGTGCCCGCCCGGCGTTGAACGGACATGGTTGAACGGCTATTTGCGCAATAACCAACGTTCAACACCGGGCGGGGGCAAGCTCCACCCCGACATTAGAATATCAAGTTGAAGAATAAAGCAACACTGATTTTTGGCCTATTTCTGGCCTGTACAGCTTCGTGGCCACGCCACGCTGGCAGCCAGGAGGCCGACTCCTCCGACCACGAGCACAGACTGAGCGAGATGCTGAACGGCGGCCGGCCGGTAGTGGCGCCCGGCTACTTTATGTTTCCCATTGCGCCGGGCAAGCCCAATTTCCTGGCCGGCAGCATGGGCGAATTGCGGCCCAACCACTTCCACGGCGGGCTCGACATCAAGACCGGTGGTGGGGTGAACCAACCCGTGTACGCCGCCGCCGATGGCTACATCTCGCGCCTCAAGCAGTCGTCGTTTGGGTATGGCAACGTGCTCTACATCACGCACCCCAATGGGCTCACCACCGTGTACGGCCACCTCAACGACTTCCGGGGCCCCGTGGCGGCCGAGCTGCTGCGCCGCCAGTACGAGAAGCAGAGCTACGAGGTGGAAATGTTTCTGCCCAAGGACCAGTTTCCGGTGCAGCGCGGGGAGCTGGTGGCGCTGAGCGGCAACACCGGCGGCTCGGCTGGCCCGCACCTGCACTGGGAAGTGCGCGATGCCCAGGACCGGCAGTACAACCCGCTGCAATGGGGCGGCTTTGCCGAGATTCAGGACCATGTGGCGCCTACATTGCAGGCCTTTGCGGTGGAGCCGCTGGGCATTGAGGCGCGGGTGAAGAAGGTGTTTACCAAGGCGCTGTTTGTGCCCAAGGTGCAGCCGGGGCCGGGCGTAGCCACCACCTGGACCGATACCATCAGCGCCTTCGGGACGGTGGGACTGCTGGTGCAGGGCTTCGACAGGTTTGACAATGCCTGGAACCGCAACGGCATCCAGCGCGTGACCATGACAGTGAACGGGCAGCCGTTTTACCAGCACACCATCGATGCGGTACCGTTTCCGACGGGCACGCGGCAGGTGGGCAACTTCGTTGATTTCCTGTACCAGAACACCCAGGGCCGCACCCTGCAAAAGCTGTGGGTGGACGAAGGCAACGACTTGGCCATGTACGCCACCGGTGCCACCAAAGGCCGCCTGACCGTGGAAGCCGGCAAAACCTACGCCGTCGACATCACCCTGGCCGATTCCTACAACAACCAGACGCTCCTGCACTTGGTGCTGCGCGGCGAGCAGCCGGAGTACTTCAAAACCCGCTCGGCCGCCGTGAAAAAGCCGGCCCTGCGCTTCGAGATAACGCGCAACCTGCTCAAAGCCGTGGTAGCCGACCCCAGTGCCGATTCGGTAGCAGCCAACCTAACGCTGTTGCGTAGCAACCGGCGCCTCGAAATCCGGCCCAGCTACACGCAGAACAGCGAAAATGTATACCTCTACGACCTGCGCGCCGGCCTGCCCGATTCCATCCGCTTCGGCAGCATTACCAAGAAGTTTGACCGGCAGGTGATGATTCCGGCCGGCAAGGAATTTAGCTACGCCACAGCGCACCTCAACCTGGTATTCGGCCCCGAAACGCTGTTCGGCAACCTGTACCTGAGCACCGCCTACAAGCCCGAGCCGCCGGGCCACGGCTTCTGGACGGTGGGTTCGCCGCTGCTGCCGCTTTACCACACGGCAGTGCTCACCCTCAAAACCACCCCGCCTGCCGACCCGCAGCGCACGGCCATCTACGCGGCTACGCCGAAAGGGGGCCGGGCCTATCTGGGCGGCAAGTGGGACGAGCAAGGCAACATCACGGCCAACATCCGCCAGTTTGCCTCCTACCGCATCCTTACGGATACCGTGGCCCCCAAAGCCAGCCTAATCGGCCGGCCCGGCGGGCAGCTGCTCTTCCGCGTCGGCGACGACCTCTCGGGGCTGGCTACCTTCCGCCTGCTCATTGGCGGTAAATTCCGCCTGCTGCGCTTCGAGCACAAGAACTCGACTCTGTTCACCATCGCCACCGACACTGTGGGCGCCCGCCTGCGCGGCCCCGCCGAACTGCGCCTGACGGACCAGGCCGGCAACGAGCGGGTGATTCCGCTGAGCTTGTAAGCTGGGTAGGAGGCGAAAGCGAATAGAACGTCCTGCTCATGTGGCGTCCGCGCCGCCGAAGCATCTCGCATGCCACCACTAACTTTTTTCTCGCGATTGAATTACTACCCCAAGCGAGATGCTTCGGCGGCGCGGACGCCACATGAGCAGGACGGCATTTAGAACGTTCCGCGTGCTTTTCGTTCCGTTAACTCTTGCGCTCGCATCTCTATACTCTCAGACTCTGCCTTCGCCTCCTTATACCTTAAAACTCATGACCCTCGAACCCGGCCAACCCGCCCCCGACTTTACCGCCATCGACCAGGATGGCAATACCGTTTCCCTGAGAGATTTCCGTGGCCAGAAAGTGGCTCTGTATTTCTATCCGAAGGACGACACGCCGGGCTGTACTGCCCAGGCCTGCAACCTGCGCGACCACCAGGAGGAGCTGAAAGCAAAGAACATTCAGGTCATCGGTGTGAGCATCGATGGCGAGGCGGCGCACAAGAAATTCGCCCTCAAATACGACCTGCCCTTCCCGCTGCTCGTCGATACCGACAAAAGCATTGTGCAGGCCTACGGCGTGTGGCAGGAGAAGAAAAATTACGGCAAAACTTACATGGGCACCGTTCGCACCACGTTTTTGATTGACGAAAGCGGCTTGGTTGAGAAGATTATCAAGAAAGTAGATACCAAGGAGCACGCCGCCCAACTGCTTTAGCCGCTATGCCGAAAGGCGACGGCCACCGTACGCACGTACCAGGGGCATTTCCGCGCGGCGAGGCCTGCGATACGTGCGTACCAACACCGTTTTCATTTGGCAAAATGCCTTGCATTTGCGTACTGCCAGCACCTATTCCAGCCGGCTCTATCGCAACCGATTGCAATAGGCTGGCCCTAAAAAACGCCTGTTCGTGCATCCCGCCGTTCGTTACCTTTACCCACTGAACCCATTCACCCGAACCCTTATGGCCGATACCACCACCGCCAAAACCGTTGAACAACCTGAGAAATCCAACGAGGAGCTCAAGGAAATAGCCACCCAGGTGCGCCGCGACATCGTGCGCATGGTGCATGCCGTGAACTCGGGCCACCCCGGCGGTTCGCTCGGCATCACCGATTTGCTGGTTGCTCTCTACTTCAAGGTGATGAAGCATCACCCCGAGCCCTTCGATATGAACGGCAAGGACCAGGACCTGTTTTTCCTGTCCAACGGCCACACGTCGGCTACCATGTACTCGTGTTTAGCGCGGTCGGGCTACTTCCCCATCAGCGAGCTGAGCACTTTCCGCAAGCTGAATTCGCGCCTCCAGGGCCACCCCACTACGCACGAGGGCTTGCCCGGCGTGCGCGTGGCCTCGGGCTCGCTGGGCCAGGGCCTGAGCGTGGCCTGCGGCGCTGCCCAGGCCAAAAAAATGAACGGCGACAAGCAGCGCGTCTTCGTGCTCATGGGCGACGGCGAGCTGGAAGAAGGCCAGAACTGGGAGGCGGCCCTCTACGCCAGCCACCACAAAATCGACAACCTGATTGCCATCGTGGACCGCAACGGCCAGCAGATTGACGGCTCGACCGACGAAATCGGTGGCCTCGGCGATGTAGCTGCCAAGTTCAAAGCCTTCGGCTGGCACGTCATCGAAGGCGACGGCAACCACTTCGATTCCCTCATCCCAACCCTCGAAAACTGTGTGGCCGCCGCCGGCAAAGCCAAACCCGTCATGTTCATCATGGACACGAAAATGGGCTTCGGCGTTGATTTCATGATGGATGGCCACAAGTGGCACGGCGTCGCGCCGAACGATGCCCAGCTGGCCACCGCTCTCGATGAGCTGAAAGTAGGAACCGAAGGCGACTACTAGCATGATGTGCTCACGTCAACCTCACCCCCTGACCCCCTCTCCCAAAAAGAGGGGGCACCGGAAATGCCTCAACGGTAATCGTCAGGCTCCCCTCTCTCTTGGAGAGGGGCCGGGGGGGAGGTTTGCCGTCTGGGCGGTGCTACTGTTGGGACTGTTGTTCGGTTCGCAAAGCGCCCGCGCCCAAAATGCACCCGTCGAAAAGTCCAAAGTCACCCGCATCCTGTTTCTGCTTGATGCGTCGGGTTCGATGATGGCGCCTTGGGAAGGCCAGCCCCGCTGGAACGTGGCCAAGCGCATGCTCAGCAAAATGGTCGACTCGCTCAATACCTACCCCAACCTGGAGGTAGCCCTGCGCGTGTACGGCCACCAATACCCCAACTCGGAAAAAAACTGCGAGGACTCGCGGCTCGAAGTGCCGTTTGCTCCGCGCAACGCGGCGGCCATCAAGAAAAAGCTGACCGAGCTGAAGGCCCAGGGCAACACGCCCATCACGTATTCGCTGCTGCAATCGGCCAACGACTTTCCAACGGATAAGTCGTCGCGCAACGTGCTGCTGCTAATAACCGACGGTCTCGAATCGTGCAACCGCGACCCCTGCGCGGCTTCCATCGCCTTGCAGCGCAAGCACGTTTTCCTCAAGCCCTTCGTCATTGGCATCGGGGCCGAGCGGGATTTTGGCAAGCAGTTGGAATGCCTCGGCCAGTACTACAATGCTGCCGAAGTAGCCACCTTCCGCACGGTAATGAACGATGTCATCGCCAAGACCCTGAGCAAAACCACTGTATCGGTGAACCTTACCGATGCCAACGGCAAGCCCGTGGAAAGCAACGTCAACATGACTTTCGTGAACAACGTGACCGAGCAGCCGGAGTATAACTACGTGCACTACCGCGATGCCCAGGGCAAAGCCGACGTGCTCGATATCGACGCCCTCCAGAGTTACGACCTCGTGATAAACACGGTGCCGCCCGTGCGCCAGGCTAACATCCCCATCACCCCGGGCAAGGCCAACGTGCTCACCTACAAAACACCGCAGGGCACGCTTTGGCTGCAAAACCCGCCGCTCACCCCCAACCCATATGGCACCATTCGGGCAGTGGTACGTAGCCAAGCCGGGGCCACGGTCACAGCCGGCGTCTTCGGCACTCGCCAGAAGCTGCTGGCTGGCAACTACGAAGTAGAAGCCCTGACTTTGCCTCGCACGGTGCGCCGCATCACTATCAAGCAAGGCCAGGAATACACCTTCACCTACGACTCGCCCGGCACCCTCAACGTCACCTCCGACCTGAAAGGCTTCGGCAGCATCTACCAGCTCAACGACGACGAATCCCAGACCTGGATTTATAGCCTACCCGAAGGCAGCAGCAGCAAAATCAACCTGCCCATGCAGCCCGGTGCTTACCGCTTGGTATTCCGCACTGCCACCAGCAATGGTAGCAAGTACACCGATGTGCGCAACTTCAGCATTCGTAGCGGGCAGACGACTTCAGTAGCCATTTTTGGGAAGTAGTAATGGAAGCGCAAGAGCCTATTAAAAGCTTTCTGTATGATGTACTCCTTCCTAAAATGGAATGGCTACTGTGGTTCGTTACTTTCTGGGGTTTTGTAGCCAGTTGGTATCAGTTGGCAGGGTGGGCTACTTTGTTGATTGTAGCTTTTTACAATCTCGCAGTAGTCAGTTTCCTAAGTGCTTTCTCCCCTTATAATTCAATTGATAGGTATGAGCCGTATTTTGAACCTATCACCATGCAAGAAGAGCGGGAGAAAGAGTCTTCCTTTTTTCTGAATATTCTTTCCCCCAAAATTATTGGTATAGCTGGTGCAGTTGTGTTATTCGGAACACTTTGCAAACTAATGTTTTGGACTGGATATTCCACAATGTTGTTAGCCGGCACCGGCTGGTTGCTCATCATCGTGGTAGTAATGGCTTTTAGCCAGCGGATGAATATGCGTGCGTTTACGCTCGCTATACTTGGTAGCTCAATGCTATGCGTGTCGTCTGAAACCCTAATGCGCCAGTTACATCGCGACGACCCCAAATTAGTAACGTTGATGGTTTACCAGATTCAACATCCGCATGACCGAGCCGCCGCAGAAGCTGTGCGGAGTCATGTAAATCAAAAACGCATTCAGCGTTAAACTCATTTCAATGCCAAAGCCGCTCGCGGCCCTCAACCCAAACATCCCAATGAAAGACTTCCCCTACACCGAATCCAAAGACACCCGCAGCGGCTTCGGCGCTGGCCTGGCCGAGCTGGGCAAAACCAACCCCAACGTAGTCGCCCTCTGCGCCGACCTCACCGGCTCGCTCAAAATGGACGCCTTCAAGAAGGAAAACCCCGACCGGTTTTTCCAGGTAGGCATTGCCGAGGCCAACATGATGGGCGTGGCCGCGGGCATGACCATTGGCGGTAAAATTCCCTTCACGGGCACCTTTGCTAACTTCAGCACCGGCCGCGTCTACGACCAGATTCGCCAGAGCATTGCCTACTCGGGCAAGAACGTGAAAATCTGCGCCTCGCACGCTGGCCTCACGCTGGGCGAAGACGGCGCCACCCACCAGATTCTGGAAGACCTGGGCATGATGAAAATGCTGCCCGGCATGACCGTCATCAATCCCTGCGACTACAACCAGACCAAAGCCGCCACCATCGCCATCGCCGACTACGAAGGCCCGGTGTACCTGCGCTTCGGTCGCCCTGTGGTGCCCAACTTCACGCCCGCCGACCAGAAGTTTGAAATCGGCAAAGCCTGGACCCTGAACGAAGGCACTGACGTGAGCATCTTCGCCACCGGCCACCTGGTGTGGAAAGCTGTGCTCGCCGGTAAGCTCCTGGCTGAGAAAGGTATTAACGCCGAAATTATCAACATCCACACCATCAAGCCGCTCGACGACGAGGCCATCCTGGCCTCGGTGCGCAAAACCCGTTGCGTGGTAACGGCTGAAGAGCACCAGATGAACGGTGGCCTCGGCGACAGCATCGCTCAACTGCTGGCCCGCGAAGAGCCCCTGCCCCTGGAAATGGTGGCCGTGCACGACAGCTTCGGCGAAAGCGGCACCCCCGACCAGTTGATGGAAAAGTACCACCTCAACGAAGCCGCCATTGTGGAGGCCGTGGAGGCGGTGATGAAGCGCAAAAAATAATGTCCGTCGGTTAATCAAAAAGCCCCCGCAGCTACTGAAGCTGTGGGGGCTTTTTGATGCTAAAAAATCAACAAAAAGGTACTAGTATTCAACCGCTAATGAGTTGTTGGTAGTTTAGTGGCTCTCGGGTCAATGAGGGTGTTCTGTCCGGAGGAAAGGAGCCAAGTGCCGTTCTTTTTCACGTAAACCAACGTCAGGAGATTATCGGTTTCGGGCGTCCTGTTCGTAACCCGGTCGATGCCATCGGGTGGGAAAAGCGAACCCACATGACAAACCAGATGCGCAATGGCCACATCACTTGTCAGAAACCGGATGTCTAAACTCTTCCGTGTGAAAGGAACTCCTTTAAAAAAATAATCAAACCCGGTTTGGTGGGAGCTTTTTACTTCCGCTTTTCCTTTCCACCACATCCCCACAATGTTGACCCAGTCAACATCTTCTGTGACATATGCATCCATGTTTTTAAACTCGTGGGTGTTCCAATCAGAAACCATGCGGTTCACCTGACTATCAATGGCTGTTTTATCGCGCTCAATTGCTTGCGAGCCACCTTGAGCAAACGAAGAGAAGCTGACAAAGACTAAGAAAAGACAGAGGGTTAATTTATGGGTTGACATGGCTTCTGCTATTAAGAATGTTCAAGTTTGAGGTAACCGCTCTTTTGTGGATGACGCACAACAGTTGAGTTGTCGCAACGTGCAGCTTGTGTCTGTGGCAGCAATATGACCAACCATGAATAGTGCGTTATTCCACCCAAGTAAGACTGCTTGCTCCAATGGGCCGGTTATAATCTCAGGCTGTCCGGAGTAGGGCGGGTAGGTAGTCATTAGCCGCTGGCTCGTGGCGCATCCCAGCTACTAGCAAGGCCTTGCTGAAGTAAGAAGAAAAGGCTTGCAACACGGGATGGCTGGCCGGTAAGCGAAGCGGCGATTGAGTAGCGCTTTATTTGATTCCCTCGTTCAGCTTTGCGTTCTGCCCAGCCAGAATACGCCAGGCGCCGTCGCGTTTGGTAAGCACAATGGTTCTGCGAAACTCGAAGGTTTGGCCGGGGTAACGTTCGTCGCCGGTGAGCCCGGTGCGCACGTGCATAATGGCCACGTCCGGTTTCACAAAAGCCACATCCTCAATGGAACGGGTATAATAGTGCGAGGCTTTGAAGTACGTGCTGTGTACGGTTTGGTAGTGTTCCTGAATTTCTTGCCGTCCTTTCGAGTAAGCGCCAAACCAATTGACCCAAGTGGCATCGGTGTGGTATTGTTCGGCCAGGGCTTTTGCATCGTGACGGTTCCAGGCGTTTTCATAATTTGCCACCACCAATCGAAGCGCGGCGTCTTCTTTGGATTGGTTGAGCTGTTGGGCGGCTGTGTGCAGCGTTAGTCCCAGGATGCCGGCAAGCAACTGGATTACAAAAAGTTTTCTCATGGCTCTGTCTGTTTTCAGGGTAGTAGTGGCGAGTTGAGATTTCCTGGGCAGAAGGTTGGTTGCATGCGATAGGTAGTTGAAGGCTAGATAGGATGATGGATTCTTGCTTACAATATATAAACAATAATATACTAGAAGCAGAGGCGTAATTTGATGCTGGTAATCAATGGCTGTGGTGGCAAATGCCGCCCGACGCCTGTGCGCATGGTGCTACAGCCCCAATATTTTTCGCCACCGGCATTAAACGCAACCTTTGCCTGGGCGTCAAACACCCGCCTTCGCCGCCCAGGCAAGATTCCCTTCGCGTTTGGAAGACCACGAAATCCTCACCAAGTTCCAGGACCCCGCCAGTCGTAACCTGGCGTTCAACCAGCTCGTGCGCAAGTACCAGAGCAAGGTGTACTGGCACGTGCGCAAGATGGTGGTGGACCACGACGATGCCGACGACCTTACCCAGGACGTGTTTGTGAAGGTGTGGAAGCATCTCGAAAACTTCCGCCAGGATGCCCAGCTTTTCACCTGGATTTACCGCATTGCCACCAACGAGTGCCTGAATTTCCTGAGCAGTAAGCGCCGCAAGTTTCTGCTGCCTCTCACAGACGTAGGCGCCGAACTGGCCGCCAAAATCGAAGCCGACCCCGCCATTGCCGGCGACGAGATTGAGCTAAAGCTTCAAAAAGCCATCCTGCGCCTGCCTGATAAGCAGCGCCTCGTCTTCAACCTGCGCTACTACGACGAAATGCCTTACGAGCAAATGGCCGAAGTAACGGGCACCAGCGTGGGCGCGTTGAAGGCCAGCTACCACCACGCCGTGAAAAAAGTGGAAGAATACGTGACCCGCAATACCGACGAATAACTCCGCTCCGCACAATTTTTTACCGGCGTAATTAAACGCCGTCCCTGCTATTTCATCCTACCGTCATGAAAACTGCTTTCAAGCTAGATGCGCATCCCCGGCGGCCCCGTCCGCTGCTGAGCGAGCCGCCCGCTGGCTATTTTGATAAATTGCCCACCCAAATAATGGCCCGGCTGCCCCAGGCTGAAACCCAACAAGCTACAGGCTGGAACTGGCTCCGCTTTCTGTCGCCGGCCTTGCGTACCAGTCTGGCCTCGGTCGCAGTGCTGGGCGGTTTTGCGGCCTCTTTTTATATGAGTGGCTCGGCGCCGCTGGTGCCTGCCACTGCGCCCACTGCCGCCCTCGACGCGGTGCCGCGTACCGAGTTGGTGGGCTACCTGCTCACGAGTGGTGCCCAGGTCGAAAGCAGCGATTTGGCCATTCTTACGGCCGGTCATCCTGGTATTGCCAAAGGCTTTTTGCAGGTGTCAGAAGACGAACTGAATGAAGCCCTCGACGCGCAGCCTTCCGATGATGCCACCTATTTATAATCTCCGTTCCACTATCATGTTCGTTTTTTCATCCGTGTTTCGTTTGCTGAGTTTAGCTGCGTTGCTGCTAATGCTGGCGCCCGCCGCGCATGCCCAGGCCGGGCCGGGCAAAGGCCGCAAAGGGCAACGCCTCGGCCAGCTCGAAAACGCCAAAATTGCCTTCATCACCAACCGGGTTTCTCTAACTCAGGACCAGGCCCAGAAATTCTGGCCGCTCTACAACGAATTCTCAACTCGCCGCCGCGAGTTCAACCGCAGTGGCCGTCTGCTGCGCCGCGACGTAACCGAAGGCATGACTGACCAGCAAATCCGCGACAATTTCACGCAGGCCTTCGCCATGCGCCAGCAGGAGCTGAATCTGGAAAAGGAGTATTTCGATAAATTCCAGAAAGTTATTTCCCTGCGTCAGGTGGCCCAGCTGTTTCAGGCCGAGCGTGATTTTACCAAGGAAGTCATCCAGCGCGTGGCCGGCGCGGTCACTCAGCCTGCCATTGGTACCGACTGAGTTCGTTTTTCCTGAGTTATGCCGAGAGGCCGCTGCCCCGCAGCGGCCTCTTTATTTTTGTGAAATAATCGAAGGAAAGCTTCGCCTGTTGGTAAGAATCCGTCGGCGTTTTGGCGTATCACGCAGCGGTAATAAAGCGGTTTCGCCTTGCTCAACATGACCAGCGAAGCTGTGCCAACGAATCGTTTCTAAAAATTCGACTAATCCAATAACTCTGTGGTCCTTACCTCCCGCCAATTGTTCCTGCGCCACCAAGCCCAAACCTCCGATTTCCCGCTGCTGCTGGAAATTGAGCGGGCCGAGGGCGTGTATATGTACGGCCCCGACGGCCGCCGCTACCTCGACCTGATTTCGGGCATCGGTGTGAGCAACGTGGGCCACCGCCACCCGCGTGTGCTGGCCAGCATCCAGGCCCAGCTCGATAAGTACCTGCACCTGATGGTATACGGTGAGTTGGTGCAGGCCGTGCCCGCTCAACTGGCCGAGGCCATCCACAAAACCCTGCCCGTGCAGCTCGATTCGGTGTTTTTTACCAACTCTGGTGCCGAGGCCATTGAGGGCGCGCTGAAGCTAGCCAAGCGCCACACCGGCCGCACCGGGCTTATTTCGTGCATCAATGCGTACCACGGCTCCACGCACGGGGCATTGTCCATCACTGGTTCCGAGAGCTTCAAAAACAGCTTCCGGCCCCTGCTGCCGGACGTGCGCCACATCCGTCACAACGAGTTGGCCGACCTCGCGCACATCAACGAGCACACCGCGGCCGTCATCATCGAAACGGTGCAGGGCGAAGCTGGCGTACGCGTGCCCAGCCCCGGCTATTTGCCTGCCCTGCGCGCGCGCTGCACCGAAGTAGGTGCCTTGCTCATCCTCGACGAGATTCAATGCGGCTACGGGCGCACCGGCAGCATGTGGGCATTCGAGCAGTTTGGCATTGAGCCTGATATTCTGGTGTGTGCTAAGGGGATGGGGGGCGGAATGCCCATTGGGGCCTTCATTTCCAGCACCGAAATCATGTCCGGCTTCAAAACCAACCCAATTTTGGGGCATTGCACCACCTTTGGCGGCCATCCGGTGAGTTGCGCGGCGGCCCTGGCCACGTTGCAAGTAATGCAGGACGAACAGCTGCCGGCTGGCGTGCCGGCCAAAGCCGCAAGGTTCCGGGCGCAGCTGCGGCACCCAGCCATTCGAGCCGTACGTGGCTGCGGCCTGCTGATGGCAGTCGAATTCGACTCTTTTGCCGTCCTGAAGCCCATCATCGACCACGCCTTAGAGCACGAAGGCATCCTGACCGATTGGTTTCTTTTCTGCGACAACTCCCTCCGGCTGGCCCCACCGCTCACCATTAGTGAGGCTGAGATTGACGAAGCTTGTGCCGCGCTGCTGCGTGCTATTGACGAAATGGTGAAACAGTAAAAAGGTGGGTTTGATGTTTAGGCGGCGCAGCTTGCGCAAGCAGAACATCAAACCCACCAGTGCACTATCTCACTAGTTAGCCAGCAGCTATGCCGGCACATTTGGTCGAGGTAACTCGTTATAGTTCAAAAAAGAATTACTTTCTTCCTTGATTCTGTCCTTGGAAAGGCCATCTTTTACGCCTTGTGAGATTTTGCGAACCAGCACGCCCACAATGGCCTTTCGGAAGCCCAGCTTCTCGGCCATAATAATACAGAAATCCATCTCGGTTTCATCAACAATGCCGTCGGCCAGCATCATGTCGACAAGGTCGAAAATCTGGTCAAAACGCTCAGAATCGGTGGTTGGAAGGTCATTACTGGCCCCCTTGGACCCCGAAACCAATGCCTGCACCTCGGATGCGCTGATGCCGTTTTTTTTACCCACGGCCGTGATGAAGCTCATCTCTCGGGCGTCGATGTGGCCGTCGGCTTTGGCCAAGGCTGCAAGATTCAGCAAGTGGCTCTTAATTTTTTTAGCCTGCTCATTTTCGAAGAAACCGAACATAAAACGTGGGAATTAGGAAGTGAGGAATGATTTTGGGCCTCCAACGGCGATTCTTGAGGTAATATACAGGAGAAACTTCCCAATTACCACGCTCTAACTACGTAAAACATAAAAAAAAGATAATTGCCGGTGGCCCGGCATTTGGCTAAGGTTGCAGTGCGTTTGCATTCATTTCACCAACTTTGTGGGGTTTGAGCGCCATTTGCGTGCTCACTTGCTTTACGAAAGTCCAGATGAAGAGAATAGCAGTTTTTACCAGTGGGGGCGACGCGCCGGGCATGAATGCCGCCATTCGGGCGGTGGTGCGGACCGCTACCTACCATGGCATTGAGGTTTATGGCATTATGCGCGGCTATAGCGGCATGATTAAGGGCGAGTTTGTGCGTCTGGATTCGGCTTCGGTGTCGAACACAGTGCAGAAGGGTGGTACCATCCTCAAATCGGCCCGCAGCATGAAGTTCATGACCAAGGAAGGTCGCCAACAGGCATTTGACCAGCTGGTTAACAACGGCATTGAGGGGCTGGTAGCCATTGGCGGCAACGGTACCTTCACCGGAGCCATGATTTTTGAGGAAGAGTTTGGTATTCCAACCGTGGGCGCACCGGGCACGATTGACAACGACCTCTACGGCACCGATTATACCATTGGCTACGACACGGCTGTGAATACGGCCCTGGAGTGTATCGACAAAATACGGGACACGGCCGACTCGCACGACCGCTGCTTTTTTGTGGAAGTGATGGGCCGCGACTCGGGCTACATCGCCATTCCGTGCGCCATTGGGGGCGGAGCCGAAATCGTGATGATTCCGGAAACCCAAATGAGCACCGATGTGGTGATTGACACGCTGCAATCGGGCTGGCAGCGTTCCAAAACTTCGTTCATCGTCATTGTGGCCGAGGGCGACGAGCCCGGCAACGCGACCCAGGTCGCCGACCGGGTGAAGACAGCCATTCCGCAGCTCGATACCCGCGTCACCATCGTGGGGCACATTCAGCGTGGCGGTTCGCCGACCGCCGCCGACCGCCTCTTGGCTTCTCAGCTTGGTATCGCCGCCGTAGAGGGCCTCATGAATGGCATGCGCAATGTGATGGCCGGTATTATCGACAAGAAACTGGTATATACCCCCTTCACGGATACCATCAACAAGAAAAAGCTTATCAACCAGAGCTTCATGCGGATGGTGGAAATTCTGAGCGTATAGCATTAGGGTAGGAGGGCAAGAGCCAGGTAATAACATTTTCTTGCCTGACGCTTACCCTCTTACTCTACAGTTACCCACTGGTACGCTGCGTCCCGCCGTAGCCAGGTTAGCTGGCGCTTGGCGTAGTGACGGGTGTTGCGCTGGAGGAGGCGCACGGCTTCGGTCCAGTCATACTCGCCGTCCAGAAAGCCGAAAATCTCCTGGTAGCCCACCGTTTGCAGAGCGTGATGGTGGCGGTAAGGCAAAACGGATTTAACCTCGTCGAGCAGGCCAGCTTCCAGCATGTGCTCCACGCGTAGGTTGATGCGCTGATACAATTCCTCGCGCTCGCGGGTGAGGGCCACTTTCACATTGCGGAAAAGCGGGTTTTCGGGCGTTGGGCCGGCACTGTGGAAGCTGGAAAATGGCCGGCCGGTGGCGCGGGTAATTTCCAGGGCCCGTACCACGCGCTGGTGGTTTTGCTGGTCGATGCGGGCGTGGGCAACGGGGTCGGTTTCGGCCAGTTCGGCCACGAGATGGGAGAGGCCGTGGGCCGCCAGCTCGGCATGAAGCTGAGCACGCACTTCGGGCGGCACGTTGGGCAACTCATCCAGCCCATCGGTGACAGCCTGCACGTAGAGGCCCGAGCCGCCGGTGAGGATAACCAGTGGGTATTTCTGAAACAGCGCTGTTAATACGGCCTGGCAATCGGTGGCGAAGCGGCCGGCGCTGTAGTCCTGGCCAATGCTGCGGCTGTCGATGAAGTGGTGGGGAATGCCCTGCATTTCCTCCGGCGTGGGCTTGGCCGTGCCGATGCTCAGCTCACGGAAAAACTGGCGGGAGTCGGCCGATACGATTTCAGTACCGAACTGTTGGGCCAGCTGCACGCACAGGGCCGTTTTGCCCACGGCCGTGGGGCCGGCAATGGTAAGCAGCACCGGGCGCGGGTCGGCCACTGAGGGAGCTAGTTGAGCAAGGATAGAAGGGGGGAGGGACACGAAAAAGAGCGTTTTGGGGAGTTGTCGGTGGTCTGAGAAATGGTAGTCATCTGTCGTTCTGAGCTTGCGAAAGACCGTATCACGTTCACATCGTTTGGCTTACTGCCAACTGTTCAGCAGAGAGAAGGTCTTTCGTTGCGCTCGGGATGACAAACCGCGCGCACTCGGTCACTCACAAGCTTACTATCTTGAACTCGACGCGTCGGTTGAGGCGGCGGGTGGTTTCCTGCTCGTTGCTGGCAATGGGCTCGGCACCACCCAGGCCCAGGCCCATCACCCGCGTAGAAGCCACGCCGCGTTCGATGAGGTAGGCTTTCACGGCGGCTACGCGCTGCTGGCTGAGCACCACGTTTTTCTCGGGCGGGCCCACGTTGTCGGTGTGGCCGCGTAGCTCGATGGTCAGGCGCGGATTGTCAATCATCAAAGCTACCAGGCGGTTGAGGGCGTTGGAGGAACCGGGCAGCAGGGTGGTGCGGCTTTGCTCGAACTGCACGTTGGCCAGCTGGAGGGTGGCGCCCACAGTCAGGGGGCGCAGGAGAATGTCGCGTACCAGCGGGCCGGGCGTCACCAGCCAGGTACTGTCGGTGGGGAAATAGCCCCGGTGCTGGGTGTGGTACTCATACGTGCGGCCGGGCACGGAGGAGTAGGTGAACGTGCCCTGGGTGCTAAGCAGCACGGCCGTGCCACCTTCAGTGTTAGGCACTTCGAGACGTAGTTGGGCTTCGGGCAAAGGCTTGGCGGTGATGGCATCGAGCACGCGGCCCTGCCAGGTAGCGGTGGCGGGTGGCGTGGGCACAACTTCGGCCTTGGGCTCCACCTTGAAGAGGTTGCAGCCCGCCAAATCGGTGTAGGTGCCGCCCCGTACGCGGCTGGCCTGGCGCTTTGCCAAATCGACCTGATACAAGGCATGCGGCCCCGCCATGTACATGCGCCGACGGCCGGCAGCGTCATTTTGCATCAGCAGGTCGCTGTAGCCGCCGCGCACGGGCAGGCCGGTAAGGGGCATGGTAGCGGGCGCGGGCTGGCGGGTTTTGATGTTGACTTTCAGCAGTGAGCCATCGGTGCTGTACACCATATACATGGTGTCGGCATCGTCGAGGCAGAAGTTGCCGTGCGTGCCGGCGCTGGCAAAGCCGATGAACGGGTAGTAAGGGGCTTTGCGGAGCGGGTCGGTGGCCCACACCACCGTTACTTTGCCATCAAAAGGGCTGACTTTCACGAGTTGGTTCGCGTCGGACGTCATGAAATACAAGTCGCCGTGGTCGTCGGTAGCACCCGAAATCCAGACGTTTTCGGGGCCCTGGGCCGGAAGCTGCCAGCCGGTGTACTGGCCCTGCCGGGTAGCGGGGTTGTAGCGGTACACCCGCTCGGAAGCATCGGTAGGAGCTTTGCTCACAGCGTAGAGGCAGTTGTCGAAACCCTTGGCCAGGGCGTAGGACTGGAAGGGCAGCACCCGGCGGTGCTGAATGGGTTTGCTGGTAGGGTCAGCCACCGAGAATTCGTGAATCGTGCGGCAGTCGTCTTCCCACTGGCCATTGGTAAAGCGCAGGGCCGAAATGCCGTACATCTTGTTGTCGCACACCTGGTCGAGGTAGCGGCGGCTGGGCCAGGGCGCGTCCGTGAAGCCGAAGGAGGCAATTAACGCCCGAGCTTCCGCCAAGTAGCGGTTGTCGAGGCTGGATTCGGCCCGGTACTCTACGCGCAGCTCGTAACCGCCACGCCATATCTGCCGGCCGGCCACATGCAGGCGCGACGGCCCATTGGCCACCGGGCGGTAGATGTAGTCGTAGCGCAGTTCCTCGTAGCGGCCGGCATCCTGCCGCTCAAAATTGAGCACCTGCGCCAGGGGCAGCTGCCGGATGCGCCGCAGCACCGAATCGGGCCGGGTGCCCGCGAGCAGGCGCTGGTTGGTGAGCGTTTCGGACAGCGGCTGCAGGGTGAGCGTGACTTGCACCGGCACCTGGGCATCGGCGGGTGCGAAGGTTACTTCGGTGCCATCGGCTGAGCGCTGCCGCATCTGCCAGGTGCGCGGGTAGTTGAGCTGGTAGCGGGCGTGGGCATCGGTGTACACAGCCGGGGGCGTTGCGGCTGGCTGCGCATACAGCGCCGCCTGCCAGAACATAAGTACCAGCGTTAGTAAAACCTTCATAAGCCGTTGCGGCGTGGGAATTCTGTCGGGCAATTAAACGCAAAGTACCACAGGACGCGTTCGGTTCGCACATTTTAATATGCGCCGGCTGCCAGATACTGCAGCTGAAAGGACGTGTTGTGTAAGTTCGTATTGAAGTAGCTGTGATGCTTTTCAAAGCAATTTTCAGGGTGAAGTACGTTCCCCGGTTCAACGGCAGAGCTGTCCGACTGTTTGTTGTTGAACAGTGCCGTTGAATGATGGAGTCGGCGCACCCTTCAACCAGTCGGACAGCGGAGCCTACACTCGACCTAAAATGAGCGCCAGATGCATTGGGAGAAGGGTAGCCCGTTTTGCTTAAGGGCTTAGCGGCTCAGAAGAACGTTAAGCCACCTCCATCTTCAGCAGTGACAGATTTCCTGGTAGTTATATCATCGCTACGCAGCTTCTACTTCCGGAAATTGTTCTCTCTACTGTAGCCCTATTGCCGCTACACGGCTATTTCGCAGGTGAAACGAGCAACTTCACCGCAGCTTGACTACTGATTATTTGGTCTGAAACGTGGCTGTCAGCTGCACTACTTCCTGGAGCAGGGAGGCTGGAAGGGGCTGTTGCTGAGAGGTGGCTTTTCGCAGGCTCTCGGCCACCGCCACGAGCCGGCCCATGTGCGTGCCTGCAAGTGGTGACCACGTTTCGCCCGCCTGCGGGCCGATGCCATTTTGAAAGGTGATGAACGTGTACGTGTTGCCGTCGCTCTGCATTGTCATGGCCGGTTTGGGGTAGTGCGTTTGCGCCACGGCCGCATTGAACAGCTGGCTCAGGGCCGTCGCAGCCTCGTCGCTGATTTCAATCACTTGGGAAGTCACCCCAATTTTTTCGCCGGTCTTTGCCTGCAAGGCGTGCCAGATGCTGTGCTGAGCAAGCTGATATGTCAGGTAGCATTTGCCCGCCCGGCGTTCGGCCATAACGGCGTATTCTAGCTGAAGGGACGGCAACGCCACGACGCGAAAGACTGGTCTGCCGCTCTGGCCAGCGTACAGCACTTCCTGTACTTTCAAATAATAGTCCGGAAAGCCATCAGTATAGAGTCCCTTGGCGGGTTCGAGGTGGTCTTCTGGTTGCTGGGCATGGCTGACCAAAGCGCAAATACAGCCAAACAACGTGAGAAACAGGGGGCGCATGAGCGGATGGTTTAATAGGTAGTAAGGAATAAGGAAGGGGAGCCATTTATGGCCTTGGGCTTGGGAAGGACCTTATTCAGAAGGAAAGTTCACAGTAATTCAAACGGCCAAAACGTGAGAAGTCACTCCGTTTGATGCGCGGAATGCTCAGGATGACAGACGATTCCTCAATTCCTCACTTCATTAAGCCCAGCCCCGCGTACAGCCGCAGCAGTTCCCGTTCCTCGTGCTGCCAGCTGAGCTGGGGGCGGGCGCGACGGCAGTTTTCGGCCAGGTGCTGGTAGCGGGCGGGCTCGTCGCGCAGCAGGCGGTTGAGGGCGGCGGCCAGGGCGGCGGGGGCGAGGTCCGATACCAACTCGGCTACGTCGAACTGGTCGTTGAGGGCACGGTATTCGGGAAAGTCGATGAGCACCTGCGGGATACCGGCGTGCACGTAGTCGAAGAACTTGTTAGCCAGCGAGTAGTAGTAGCTCAGCCCGATATTTTCCAGCAGCATGATACCCACGGCCGCATGGCGCGTGACCTCGCGTAGCGCATCGGGCAGCACAAACCCCCGAAACTCCACTTGGCCCGAAGCCAGTAGGCCCAGCCGCTCCGCCTGCTCACGCAGCGTAGCCGAGAGGTCGCCTTCGCCGCAAATCACCAGCCGGCCCACCACGTGGGGCATGGCTTCGAGCAGGTTTTCGAGGCCGCGTCCCACGTTCAGCGCGCCCTGGTAGAGGATGTACCCACCAGCTGGGGCGGCAGCGGGCGCGGGTGGCAGCGCCACAGTTTCATCGAGTCGGCTCACGTTGCGCACCACGGCAAAAGGCCGGCCGTAACGTTCTTCAAATACCCGCGCCAAGGCCGGACCCACCGTGTAGGCCAGCCGGGCGCGGGGCACAATGAAGCCCTCCACCCAACGCCAGATGCGCTGAACTGCCGGCCGGGCCATCACTTCGGGCACTTCCGTAAACAGCTCGTGGGCATCGTATACGAAGGGCTGGTTGCTGAGCCGGGCGCGCAGCCACACGGGCAGCGCGGTGTCGAGGTCGACGGCGCACCAGGCCGCAGCACGCTGGCCCAGCAGGTAGAAAAACAGCCGCAAGTTGTACTCCACGTAAAAAAGCTTGCCCTTCTGAAACCAGCCGCGCAGTCGGTGTTGTTGGTAAGGCTGCCGCGTGAGCGGGGGCGAGGCCGGCCGCTGCCAGCCCACCAACTGCACGCGGTAGCCGGCGGCGGCCAGGCTGCCACAGATGCGTTGCATTCGCTGGTCGAAGCACAGGTCGGTGGTGACAGTGAAAAGCAGCTGTGGGGCGGAGATTGACGTCAATGGCTGAGCGGGACATATCGAAACAGACCCACGTTATATTTATTTTGGCCAAATTTACACGGAGCAGGGCCGGCCGGCACCCTATCTTAGCAGCAAATATCAACCGGCAGCACGCCTCATCCTATGGCTTCTTTTTCAAGCGTTCCTGCTAGCCGCCCCGTGCCGCCGCCGCTCCCGGCGCTGCTCGACCAGCTCGGCCAGGTGTACGTGCTGCTTGATATTCAGGGAGTCATCATTGATGTTAACGAGGGCTTTCTGGCGCTGATGGGTTATGCCCGCAGCCAGGTTATCGGGCAGCGTCATTATGAAATGTTCACGCCGCCAGCCGAGCGGGCCCAGCAGCGGCGTGAGTACCTCGACAGCATTGCCCACGAAGTGCCGCTGCCGCCCTACGAGCGCATGCTACTGGCCAAAACCGGGCAGCCGCGCCTGTTGCGCTGGCGCATGGGCTTCACCCGCAACCCGGCCGGCGTTATCACCGGCGCCTGGAAAGTAGGGCAGGAGCCCGATAGCACGGCGTTGGCCACGCCCTCGCTGGCCGGCGACAGCACCCACTTGCAGGATTTCCTCGACAACGCGCAGGACTTGGTGCAGCACCTCGGTACTGACAACGGCTTCCTGTTCGTGAACAAAGCCTGGAAGGAAAAGCTGGGCTACACCGATGCCGAGCTGGCCACCCGCACGCTGGCCGACGTGGTGCACCCTTACTACAAAGCCAAGCTGCTCTATCAGCTCCGCAACCTCTACGACGGCGAGCCGGTGAACAAGGTGGAAACCGTGTTTCTGACCAGCATGGGCAAGCCCGTGCACCTTATCGGGAGCATGAGTGTGGTGCGCGAGGAAGGCCAGCCGGTGAGCAGCCGCGCCATCCTGCACGACATTACGGACCGCATCAAGGCCGAGCGCCTGCAAAAGGTCTACTACAGCATTGCCAACCTGGCCATCTCGGCCAAGGACTTGCCCAGCCTCTACGGTGCCATTCACCGCGAGCTGAGCAAGATTATTGAGACGAGCAACCTATTCATTGGCCTCTGCGACGACGCCCGCACGCAGCTGCAGTTCGTGTACCACGTCGACCAGCATCCCCAGACCCGGCCGCAGGGCGCGCGGCCGTTTTCGTCGGGCGTGTCCGAGTACATCATTGCTGGTGGGCAGCCGCGCTACCTCACCCACACCGATTTTCAGCAGCTGGTGCGCAGCGGCACCATTGTGGCCTACGGGCAGGTGCCGGAGGTGATGCTGGCCTCGCCGCTCAGCATCGGCGACCGCATCATCGGAGTACTGGCCGTGCAGGACTATAACCGCGCCGACGCCTACACCCCCGGCGACCTCGACGTGCTGCACTTCATCTCGAACCAAGTGGCCCTAGCCATCGAGCGCAAGCGCAACGAAGAGCAAATTGGCAAGCAAACAGCCCGCCTCAACGCCATTTTTGAAAGCGGCTCGCATGTGATGTGGACCGTAGACACGCACGGCCACCTTATGAACTTCAACCGCAACTATGCGGCTCTGTTCCTGCGGCGCAACGGTACTTACCCGGTGCGGGGAATCAACCTTTGGAAATCGGACCTGGAGCGCATGCCCAAGTCCGAGCGGGAGGTATTTATTCAGCACTACAATGCGGCGGGCAAGGGCCAGGCCCAGCGCTTCGAGATGCGCCTGCGCGATGCGCGCGGCCAGGATGTGTGGACGGATATCTACTTAAACCCGATTTACCTCGGTGACGGCTCGTTTGAGGAAATCTCGGCCATTGCCCACGACATCACCGAGCAAAAGCGGGCGCAGCTGGCTCTGGAAGCTCAGGAGGAGAAGTTCCGCTCCATCTTCGAGTCGTTCCAGGACATCTACTACCGCACCGATGCCGAGGGTATTCTGACCATCATTAGCCCTTCGGTGCGGGAGGTGCTGGGCTACGAGCCCGAAGAAGTGGTGGGCAAACCGGTGCGGGACTACTACGTCAACGCCGAAGACCGGTCCCGTATCAATGCCGAAGTGGAGCGTAACAATGGCCTTCGCAACTTTGAAACTCAGATGTGGCACCGGGATGGCTATCCGGTGAGCGTGCTGGTGAATGCCCGGGTGGTGAAAGCGGGCGAAATGGGCACGGAGGGCATTGCCCGCGACGTGACCGAAATCCAGCAGATGCAGAACGACCTGCGCAAAGCCAAAGACGAAGCCGAAGCCGCGCTGGAAGCCAAAACCCAGTTTCTGGCCAACATGAGCCACGAGCTGCGCACGCCTATGAACGGCATCATCGGCATGATTGACCTGCTCGACCAGACGGTAGAAACCGATGAGCAGCTCGATTATGTGGATACGCTGCGCAAGAGCTCCGACGCCCTGCTCACCATTCTGAACGACATCCTCGATTTGTCGAAAATCCAGGCCGGTAAGCTCCAGATTCGCGAAACGCCCATCGAGTTGCAAGCTGTGATGGAGCGCATTCGGGCCCTGTTCATCTACCGGGCCGAGCAAAAGCACATCCGCTTTACCTACCACATCACGCCGCATACCCCGCGCTACGTGGTGACGGATGAGGTGCGCCTGCTCCAGATTCTGTCCAACCTGGTAGCCAACGCCATCAAGTTCACCAACGAAGGCACGGTGGGCATTGTGGTGAGCAGCGTGAGCACCGACGGCGAGCTGCACACCCTGCGCTTTGCGGTGCAGGATTCCGGCATTGGCATTTCGAGCGACAATGCCAACCTGCTGTTTACCAACTTCACCCAGCTCGATACTACACCCAGCAAGGCTTATGGCGGTACGGGGCTCGGCTTGAGCATCAGCCGGCAGCTGGCCGAGCTGTTGGGCGGTGAAATCGGCGTGCTTTCTGACGAAGGCGAAGGCTCAGTGTTCTGGTTCACCATCAGCGCCCGTGCTGCCCGCGTGGAAGACCTGCCCACGGTGGCCCAGGTGCGCGAGCCCGTGTTCCAGCCATTTGATGCAGTGCCACGCGTACTCTTGGTTGATGACAATGCCATCAACCAGAAGGTGGGCCAGCGCCTACTCACCCGCCTGGGCTGCGAGGTGGACGTAGCCAGTGGCGGGCCCGAAGCCATTCGGATGGTGACGGCCCCAGAAGCGGCCTACAACATCATTTTCATGGACATCCAGATGCCGGAAATGGATGGCGTTGCGGCCACGGCCGAAATACGCCGCTTGCTGGGGCCCTACTGCCCGCCGGTAGTGGCCATGACGGCCTACTCGATGCAGGAAGATGCCGGCCGCTTCATGCGCCAGGGCCTCGACGACTACGTGGGCAAGCCCGTAAAAAGCCGCCACCTTTACGAAGTCCTGCACCGCTGGCTGCGGCCCCGCACTGCCCGTCCCGCCGTGCCCTTCGAGGGCGTACTCACCGACGAAAGTCCGGCCGAAAGCCTGTTGCCAGTTGTGGAGGCTGCTGCTCTTCCTGCGCTGCCCACGCCCGACGCCTCCGTCGCTGGCGAGCCCACCCTCGAAGAGAGCATCCTGCGCCAGCTAGTGGAGTTGGGCGGCCCCGAGTTTACCTCGGACCTTTACCAAGAGTTTGAGCAAGAGGCCGGCGACCTGCTCCGTGATGCGGCTCCGGTGGCCGCCGAAGGCAGTTTCCGTGAGCTGCTGCCCATGTTGCACCAGCTTAAGGGCACGGCGGCCACGCTGGGCGGTGTGGCCCTAGCAGCTCAGGCCCGCTACCTCGAACGTCAGTTTAAAGAAGGACGAACGGAAGAGGGGAGTGCGGGATTTCAACTTTTAGAACATTACTTTGCACAGTTCGTGGCCGAATATCCTAGTGCCGTTGAGCGAGCAACTAATTCCTCAACTGCTTGATAGATAATGCTATTCTGCCGCTCTACCCTTTGAACCCAACCTCAATCCCCTCCCACATGTCCGCCGACACCGCCTCTAAAACCATTCTGATTGCCGAAGACAGCTCGGTAATTCTTAACCTTACGCGCAAGATTCTGGAATTGCAGAAGTACAAGATTGTTCTGGCCAAAAACGGCGGTGAAGTACTTAAGCAGCTAGAAGGCAACCTAGAAACCAACCCCGTTGATTGTGTGCTGATGGACATCAATATTCCGGTGAAAGACGGCATGCAGTGCACCCGCGAAATTCGGGCCCACGTTGACCCCAAAATCAATAAGCTGCCCATCATTGCCATTACCGGCAACGCCAACAACTACTCGATGGACCAGTTCCGCGAAGCCGGCGTGACCGACTACTTGCCCAAGCCGCTTGACTTTGATGCCCTGGTGCGCGTGGTGAAGCAATACGTAGGGTAGTTTTGGGTAGAGCTGTTAGCTAATGGCGGCTAGCTATTAGCTCTCGTCTAACGGAAAAGCTAATGGCTAGCCGCCATTAGCTAACAGCTTAAACAATGACCGTAACATTTCTTGGAACCGGCACTTCTTCCGGTGTGCCGATGATTGGCTGCACCTGTGCGGTGTGCCGCTCTCTCGACCACCGCGACAAGCGCCTGCGCGTGTCGGTGCACCTCGACGTAGACGGCCACAGCTTTGTGATTGACTCCGGGCCCGATTTCCGGCAGCAGATGCTGCGTGCGCAGGTTATGCACCTCGATGCGCTGCTCTTCACCCACGAACACAAGGACCACACCGCCGGGCTGGACGATATCCGGGCCTATAATTTCCGGCAGCAGACCGATATGCCGGTCTTCGCTGAGCCCCGTGTACTCGACCAGCTCAAGCAGGAGTTTGCCTACATTTTTGCCGAGCACAAGTACCCCGGCGTACCCCGTGTGGTGCTGCACCCCATTGAGCGGGATGACACCCCGTTTGACGTGCTGGGCGTGTCCGTGCAGCCGCTGCGGGCCCTGCACCACAAGCTGCCCGTGCTGGGCTTCCGCGTCGGCGGGTTCTGCTACCTGACAGATGCCAACTACCTCGGCCCCGAAACCCGGGCTCAGTTGCGCGATGCTGATGTCATTGTGCTCAACGCATTGCGCCGCGAGGAGCATATCTCACACTTCACGCTGGCCCAGGCAATTGAGGTGCTGGAAGAGGCCGCACCCAAACGGGCCTACCTCACGCACATCAGCCACCAGTTGGGCCTGCACCGCGAAGTTGAAGCCGAGTTGCCTCCGTGGATTCGGCTGGCGTACGATGGGCTACAAGTAGCAGTATAATGCCCCCGTAGCGCGAACTTTACAACTCGCGTCTCCATGCTGCTGAATCGTTTTTGGGACGCAAACTGGAAAGTTCGGGCTACTATCATGCACACCAATTATTATTTCCTGCGCCAACTAGCACCTGCCCTCACCGAGCGGATGCGCGGCTACCGCGTGGCCGTATGCTTCACGCAGGAAAAGGACGAGTTGGTGGTCGGTCTTACCGATGGGGCCAAGGAGTTCTGGCTGAAAGGACAATTAGGTGCCAATTTTCCGGCTTTAGCGCTCCCCGAAACCTTCCAGCGTGCCCGCTCCAACTCGGTCGATTTATTCCCGGATATACTGGGGCAGCAGGTTGAAACCGTGGTGGCCTGGCCGCAGGACCGGGTACTGCAAGTGAATTTCCGGAGTGGTGCCCGCCTCGTTTTCAAGCTGTACGGTCCGCGCCCGAATGCCATTTTTCGCACCACGCCCGAAGCTTCAGCCCAGTTGTTCCAGCAAAAGCTACTGGCTGATGCTGACTTGAAGCCGCAGCCCACTACGCCGCCCGCAAAATCAGCTGAAGCAGAAGAACCCACTAAGCCTGCGGTTCAGACCAAGCTCCCGCCCCCACTGGCCGACCTGCCGTTACGCTTCCTGCGTACCCAGGGATACGATGCCGGGACAGCTGAAGCCAAGGCTCGCCTAGTAAACCAAGTACTGGCCCAGCTGGAAAAACCGGCGCACTACTACATCATTCAGCTCGATGGCCGCACACGCCTGAGCCTGCTGCCGCTGGGCGACATCCTGGAAACATTGCCCGGCGACGACCCCGTAGCGGCCATCCGGCGCTTTGTTCCCATGGCCCTGGGCCGCCGCGCCCTGGAGATGGAAACCAAGCAGCTACGTCAGCTGCTGGAGCGCCGCGCCGACGAGGCCAGCACCGCCGCGGCACATGCCCGCCAGCGCCTGCACGCCCTGGCCCACGAGGCTGGCTACCGCCACACGGCCGACCTCATCATGGCGCATCTGCATGAGATTCCAGTCGGAGCCACCGAGATAGAAGTGCTGGATTTCTATACTAACCAGCCCAGGCGCATCAAGCTCAAGGCCAAAGAAAAGCCGCAGCGCACCGCCGAAAACCTCTACCGCAAGGGCAAAAACCAGCAAATTGAGGAGCGCCAGCTTGCCGAGCGCATTGCCCGTCGCGAGGCGGAAGCCCTGACGGCCTTGGAGCGGCTGGAGGAAATGGACACTGTGCCCGCCTTGGCCGAGCTGCGTGGCCTCCGCACCTGGCGCAAGCAGCACGGCCTCGACCCAACAGCTAACGCGGCTATCAAAGTCCCCGGTGAACTGCCCTTTAAAGTGTTTGAGGACCGGGGCTTCACCATCCTCGTCGGCCGCAGCGCCGAGAACAATGACCTGCTCACCCAGAAATTTGCCCATAAGGACGACCTCTGGCTGCATGCCAAGGATGTATCCGGCTCTCACGTCGTCATCCGGCACCGGGCCGGCCAAACCATACCCGAGCCGGTGGTGGAGCACGCCGCCATGCTGGCTGGCTGGTACTCCAAGCGTCAGCACGACACGCTGTGCCCGGTCACCGTCACACCCAAGAAATTTGTGCGTAAGCCCAAGGGGGCCCGCCCCGGCCAGGTGGTAGTGGAGCGCGAACGAGTGGTGTTGGTAAAGCCCGGCAACCCATTTGAGCGGAATTAAGCAGCACGAACTTGCAGTTAGTGTCTCAGAACGATAACCGTTGAATCGGGGTAGGGGTGTGAACTACAAGTTAGCGCTACAATGAAAAAGCCCGTTCCAATTGCTTGGAACGGGCTTCTGTTTTGCGTGCGCGCGGGGAGATTCGAACTCCCACACCCGAAGGCACCACCCCCTCAAGATGGCGTGTCTACCAGTTTCACCACGTGCGCAAAAGGCAACTAAACCGGGTATTCGGCCGAAGCCGGCGTCGCTGAGGTGGCGAAGCGGGTGCAAAGATAGCCGGAGGTTTTCGGCTTTACAACCCTGTTTCGCACATTTTCATCAATTGACCATCATTCAACCGTTTAACTTGCGTCACCGTAGAATAAGCGACGAGCTTTTCTTGTTTTTACTTTGATTTTGCCCCATGAATTCCTCCCCGAAACCCGATTCCAGCTCTCTTTTTGGCCGCATGGCCGAGAGCATTACCAAGTTTTCGGGCTCTACGGCGGCCTTCGTGTCGGCAACGGCGCTGGTTGTGGTGTGGGCCATTACGGGTCCGCTGTTTCACTACTCTGAGACCTGGCAGCTGGTCATCAACACGGGTACTACCATCATCACATTTTTGATGGTTTTTCTAATTCAGCGGGCTCAGAACAAGGATTCGCTGGTGCTACACCTGAAGCTAAATGAGTTGCTGGCAGCTACGCAAGGCGCCAGCAACCGCCTCATCAACGCCCAGGATTTCTCCGAAGAAGAAATAAAAACCCTGCACGATTTCTACTGCGTGCTGGCCGAATTAGCTAAAAAAGACAATGACCTCGGCAAAACCCACACCGTGGAAGAGGCCGAGGACAACCACAGTGAGAAGCTGGCGGCTCACGCAGAATAAATGAGCATTCTGTCATCCTGAACGCAGTGAAGGACCTTCGCACGCAAGAACCATTGGTTTTTGCGTGCGAAGGTCCTTCACTGCGTTCAGGATGACAGGTACCTTTTACTCAGCCTTGATGAGGGGCGAATCTACTACGTGCTCCGATACAAACCACACCTGCATCTCATTGGTGCGGATGAGCTGGCTCACGATGAGGTCGTTGGTGCCATCGTCGCCGCTTTCGTCGGCTTTGTCGGCGTAGTCGTGGCAGTTTTTCAGCAGGCGCTGATGACCGTCGAGCAGGCGCGACACTTGCACGGGGGCTTCCTCACGGTCGCGGGGGACGCGAGGGATGCTGCTGAGTTCGGCTACGTCATGGGCCATGGCTACGGCTACGCCACCCAGAATCTGGATGCGCTCGGCAATGGCATCAACCAGGGTCGACTGCTCTTCGTAGTGCTTGTCGTAGAGCAGGTGCAGTTGGTAAAAAGTGGGGCCAACTACCTGCCAATGGTGTTTTTTGTACATGTCGCGCAGCGTGATGGTGTCGGCCAGCAGTTGGTTGAGGCCGGTTACACTTTCCTGGCGGGTGCTTTCATCGAGGCCGATGGGCAGGCGCTGGCTCACGGTGCCGTAGCGCTGCGTGGGCGCGGGGGCATTGTTTTGTTGGTTGAGAACGGGCTGAATATCAACGGCGGCGTTGGTGCCGGCGCCTTTGCCGGTGTCGGCGGCGCTGGCTTTTTTAGCGGCAGGAGCAGCGGCTTTTTTGGGTGCTGCGGCTTTGGGCGCGGCGGCTTTGGCGGAAGATGCCATAACGATGAAAACGAGTGAGGTGAGGAGAAACAACCGAAGCAAATCAACGGCAAAAAATCTATTTCTGCGTACGTAAAGCACCCTGCGGGGTTAAGCCCCCTGCCGTAAATTTCGCCAATGACCGAACCTACCACCACTACTGAACTGCCCCGCGACCTGCATCCGGAGCACCACATGACCAGCTCGGCCATGTTGCAGGACATCGTAATTGGCCTGTCCGATGGCTTAACCGTGCCGTTTGCTCTGGCGGCGGGGCTAAGCGGAGCCGTGGCATCGTCTGGGCTGGTGATAACGGCGGGGCTGGCCGAAATAGTGGCGGGCAGCATTGCCATGGGCCTGGGCGGCTACCTGGCCGGCCGCACCGAAGTGGAGCACTACGAAGCCGAGCAGACCCGTGAGCGCCGCGAAGTACGCGAAGTGCCCGACATTGAGCGGGCCGAGGTAGACGAGCTGCTGGCTGACATGGGCCTCTCGGCCGAAACCCGCCGCCTGGCCGTGGCCGAGCTCACCGCCGACCCCGAGCAGTGGGTGAAATTCATGATGAAGTATGAGCTGGGCCTGGAAGAGCCCGACCCGAGGCAGGCCCCCAAAAGTGCGGTTACCATCAGCTCGGCCTACGCGGTAGGCGGGCTGATTCCGCTCAGTGCCTATTTCGTGACCAGTACGCCGGCGCAAGGGTTGGTGTGGTCGGCGGC
Organism: Hymenobacter negativus; assembly: GCF_017571495.1. Lineage (GTDB taxonomy): Bacteria > Bacteroidota > Bacteroidia > Cytophagales > Hymenobacteraceae > Hymenobacter > Hymenobacter negativus. The sequence continues at coordinate 71,903 of NZ_JAGETZ010000019.1, forward strand.
CATTACGCTGGTGTGTTTGCTGGTGTTTGGGTATTTCAAAAGCCGCATGACCGGGCAGCCACCGGTGGCGGGTGCGCTCAAAATGGCCGTGGTAGGGGCGCTGGCGGCGGCGGCGGCCTTTGGCATTGCGCGGGCGGTGGGGGGCGGGCGGTAATGAGCCGCGTGACACGAGGCCTTAGCTGATAAGCCTTCCTTTTCGTACACTCCGCATCACCGTTTTCTCGCCTTTATTTCATGAAATTCAAGCTCCCCAAAACGCCCGCTGTGTATGTCAAGGGCAAGTCTTTTCGCCTGGCCGATGTGGACCCCGACGATACCAAACCCTTCGCCCACCACCCCGACGACCGCGACGAAGCCACGCCGCGCCTGCTGGCGCTGCGCCAGCGCCTGAGCGAGCTGCAGGAGCTGCTGTACGCCGAGCACAAGCGCAGCTTGCTCATCGTGCTGCAGGCCATGGATACGGGGGGCAAGGACGGCGCCATCGAGAACCTGCTCACGGGCGTGAACCCGGCCGGGGTGCTGGTGGCTTCGTTCAAGGCACCTTCGAAAGAGGAATTGGACCATGACTTTCTGTGGCGCATTCATGCCCAGGCGCCCAAGCACGGCCACATCACGGTGTTCAACCGCTCGCACTACGAGGATGTACTCATCACCCGCGTGCACGGCCTGATAGATGAGAAAACCTGCAAGCAGCACTACGAGGACATCAACAACTTTGAGCAGCTGCTGATGAACAGCGGCACGCGCATCCTCAAATTCTTCCTGCACATTTCGAAGGACGAGCAAGCCAAGCGCCTGCAGGCCCGCCTCGATGACCCCGCCAAAAACTGGAAATTTGACCCCAACGACCTCAAGGAGCGCGCTTACTGGGACGACTACCAGGATGCCTACGAAGCGGCCATGCGCCACTGCTCGTCCGGCGATGCGCCCTGGTTTGTGATACCTGCCAATGAAAAATGGGCCCGCGACCTGGCCATCAGCGAAATAGTGGTGGCGGCACTGGAAGACATGGACCCGCAGCCACCCAAGCCGGATTTCGACCCCAAGGCGCAGGTGATTGAATGATGGCGGAGCGGTCGTTTGAACTCCGGTCATTCTGAGCGCGGCGCAGGATGACCGGACTACCTTTGCAGTAAAACTTTTTCTGCAAATAAATAATGCGTGACTTGTACACGAATGGTCGGAGCACGGTGCTTCGGTGGAGTTTGGTGGCCCTGCTGCTTGCCGCAATGCAGCCGCTACGGGCGCAGGAAACCTGCATGCTGGTGCCCGTGTCACTGACCGAGCGGGTAGCAGGTGCTTCGCTGATTGTGGAGGCTGGCGTGGGCGCGCAGGAAGTACTGGCAACGGGTGGCCACCTCTATACGCTCAGCGAATTGACCGTTTACAAAGTATTTCGGGGTACGGTGCCGGCGCGGCTGCGGCTGGCCGATGCTGGTGGTACGCTGGGCTTGCGCCGTGAGGTGGTGAGCACCAGCGTAGCCCTCAAACCCAAGCAGCAGGGCTTGTTTTTACTAGAGCCCGACCCCGCGTTGCCCGGTGCCTACCGGCTGGTGACCGGTCCGCAGGGCTGGGTGCAATACGACTTGACGGACCGCTCGGCGTCGGAGCCCTTTGGCCGCTACGCGTCCATTGCGGGCAACTTGTATCCGGCGGTGGAAGGAGCCGTTGGGCAGCCCCGACGCGTGGTGCTGGCCAATACCGCCTTGGCCGCGCCCGTGGTGGCGGCGCGGCCCCAGGCGCAGCCGGTTGTTAGCGGCTTTTCGCCCAGCCAGCTTTCGGCGGGTAGGGGCGATGTGCTTACCATCAACGGCTCCAATTTTGGAGTTACGCAGGGCAACGGCCACGTCGATTTTCCCAACGGCGACAACGGCGGCAGCAGCTTCGTCAGCGCCAATTCGACCGACTACCTGACCTGGAGCGACACTCAGATTCAGGTGCGGGTGCCTTCGCTTAACAGCACGACTGGCGGCGTGGCCGGCACGGGTAATTTCCGGGTGGTGAACAACACCAGCGAAACCGGAACCAGCCCCACCCGCCTCACCGTGGTGTATGCCCTGAGCAACCTGGCCAATGGCGCGGTCATCAACCGGCCCAGGCTCATCAACCAGGACGGGGCAGGCGGCTACACCCTGCAATACAGCCCCAGCTTCACGGCGGTGGCCGGTGCGCCGGCCGCCTTCGAGCGGGCTCTGGCCACATGGGAGTGCGCCACCCGCCTGCGCCGCGTGGTGAACACCAGCACGGCCGCGCCCGAAGCCACCACCAATGACGGTACCAACGCCGTGCGGTTTGGCACGCTGAGCGCGGGCGTGCTGGGCGTCACCAACTCGTATTATTCGGGCTGTTTTGTGGGCGGTGCGGCGCAGTTCTCGCTGGACGAAACCGACTATACGTTTCGGCCCATTCCCACGGCCGGCACCACTTGGCAGTTTGGCCCGGCCGCGCCCAGCAGCGCGCAATATGACTTTGAGAGCGTGGCCTTGCATGAGCAGGGGCATGGTACGCAGCTCACGCACATCATCGACGTCACGGCTGTGATGCATTTTGCCCTCACCAATGGCCAGGCGAAGCGTACCCTGAGCACGGCTTCCGATGCGGCCGGGGCGCAGGATGTATTCACCTACAGCCTCAGCAACCCCTGCGGCGACCCCGCACCAGTGGCTACCGCCGTGCCCACCCGCTGCACCGCCCTGCCCGTCGAGCTACTAACCTTTGAGGCACATTACGAGGCTGGGCGCGGCACGGTGCTTACCTGGGCCACGGCCCAGGAAAAGAACAGCGCCTACTTCGCCGTCGAAACCCACGACGCTGCGGTAGTTACCTGGCCGGAAGTAGTGCGCCTGCCTGCAGCTGGAAGTAGCAGCAGCGCCCGCCAGTATACCACTACCGATGCGCGCTCACTCATGGGTACGCGCTACTACCGCCTGCGCCAGGTCGACCAGGATGGAACCGTGGTCTATTCGCCCGTAGTGGCCGTTTCGGGCCCGCAAACCGGCTTGTCCCTGTATCCCAACCCCGCCGAAAATCGCCTGCAGGTGCAGGGCCTTGCCGGAGTAGGTCGCCTGGTGCTGTATGATGCTGTGGGGCGTGAAGCCGGCCAATTTGGACTGCCCGCCGGCAACAGCGAGGTGGACGTGAGCAGCCTGCCTGCTGGCCTCTACCAAGCCAAATGGACCGATGGCACCACCGTGCGCTGGGCCCGGCTAGAGAAGCGGTAGCCGCCCGCCTCATCTGCCACACCATTTGTTACAATGGCAGGAAGCTGTCGGGCAGGGCTTCCTCATGCATGCCCACGAAGGAATAATGCCGGGGCAAAAACCAGCCGATTTGCTGCATCACGCTTCGGTAGAGCGTTTCGTTGCCAAAGTCGTGCGGGGTGATGTTGAACACCAGGTCCTGCGAAATGCCGGCTCCATTGGTCCGGTGGCGCATCAGCAGGACTATTTTGGGGGTGGCAATGCCGTTGTTCTGCAGGTATTCGCGCAGGACGTTGCGCGTCGCCTGCGGGAGCAGCGTTTCGTTGGGCTGCCCCACCATCACCTGCTCTTCGCCTTCAATCAGCTCGTCGCTGAGCTCTTTGGAAAACGGTGTCTCTTCGGTGGTGTAAAATTCCTGATTCAGCGCGAAGTTGACGATATCGCCGTACGAGAGTACCCAGTCGGGCCCCGCCGGGGTGGGGTTGATAACCACGCCCAGACCTCTTTCCAGTAGAAAATCATCCTTCATCCGCTCGATGACATAGCACTGAAAGCCGACGCCCGGCTCTGGCAGAAAGAGCTGGAAATACGGAAACCCGTCCGGCCCCTGGATGATTTGCGGGCTGCCGCACCGGAAGCTGGCCGCCGATACGTTGGCCAGAAAAGCGGCATCCCAAGCCTCGTCCCGTTCCGGCTTCGGCACCGCAACCAAGTGATACAATTCATTGGTCTTCGCCAAATCACCCAGATAAGGCTCGGCGGCTTCTGCCGGGGCAGCGGGGGCAGGAGTGGGGGGCGCTGTTGGCTTCAGAAAATCGAATAGGCCCATGGGTTGGTGGTGCTTTGGCGGCTGAATGGAGGCATAGCGGAGCATCTTACTCCGATGGTTTTATTGCAATACAGTGAGGCAGATGGCCTCAATCGCCATCATACCCTCAAAAGAGTTCTTCTACGTGGTGCGGCCGTTACCGGATACTCTAACAGAACGCTACCGAGCCCTGCGGCAACGGCCGGATACCAAAAAAGAACTCTGCCAAGCACTCCTCAACAGACTGGAGTACTCGGCAGAGCTGTTTTAACAGGTTCGGGCTAGACCAGAGCGAAAGACAGCGCTGTGCCAAAGGCGGCGGTCGAGCATGGGCTACAAAATAGATGAGTTTTGCCAGCCCAAGTCTAAACGGCCACGGCACTGGTCACCGCGTCCTCCTTGCGCTCGCCAATTTGCTGGCGCCACATGGCGTAGTACAGGCCTTTTTGGGCCAGCAGCTCGGCGTGGCCGCCCTGTTCGGCAATATGGCCACGCTCGAGCACGAAAATGCGGTCGGCGTGCAGGATGGTGCTCAGGCGGTGAGCAATGAGGATGGTCATGTGCTGGCGCGAGCCCGAAAGCTGCCGCACCGTCTTGCCAATTTCCTCCTCAGTGAGCGAATCCAGGGCCGACGTAGCCTCGTCGAACACCATGAGGGTGGGCTTGCGTAGCAGGGCGCGGGCAATGCTGAGGCGCTGCTTTTCACCGCCGCTCACCTTCACGCCGCCCTCGCCAATCACCGTGTCGAGGCCCAGCGGGGCGCGGGCCAGCAGGGTGTCGGCCGCGGCTTGGCGCAGGGCCAGCAGGCATTCCTCATCGGTGGCCTGGGGCGCTACGAACTGCAGGTTTTCGCGGATGGTACCGGCAAACAGCTGAGTATCCTGCGTCACGAAGCCGATTTGCTCGCGCAGCTCATCCAGGTCGATTTCATTGCCGGGAATGCCGTTGTAGCGAATCTGGCCCGCCAGGGGTGGGTAGAGGCCCACCAGCAGCTTCACCAGCGTGGTTTTGCCCGAGCCGGACGGACCCACAAAGGCAATGGTTTCACCCAACTTGGTGGTGAAGCTGATGTTGGTCAGGGCGTTGTTGTTCGCCGTGAGGTGCTTGAAGCTGACGTGGTCGAAGGCCAGGTTTTCGATGTGCGCCACCGACTTGGGCTGCGCCGGTTTCACGTCCTTCGGCGTGTCGAGAATGGTCTGGAAGTTGCCCAGTGAAATCTCCGTTTCGCGGTAAATCCCGATGATGGCTCCCAATTCCTGCAACGGTCCGAAGATGGAGAAGGAGTAGATGAAGAACGAGAAGAATTCGCCCAGGCTGATGTGGTTCTGCACCCGCAGATACAGCAGGAGCAGGATGATGACATTGCGCAGCAAGTTCACGAACGTGCCCTGCACAAAACTCAGCGAGCGCAGGTAGCGCACCTTGCGCAGTTCCAGCTTCAGGATTTTGCTGGTGATGCCGTTCAGACGCTCGGTTTCCTGCTGGGCCAGGCCCAGGCTCTTAATCAGCTCGATGTTGCGCAGGCTTTCGGTGGTGGAGCCGGCCAGGGCCGTGGTTTCGGCCACAATGGTCTTCTGGATGACCTTGATGCGCTTGCTCAGCAAAAAGCTCAGAATACCTAGCAGCGGAATGGTGAGGAAGTAGCCCACCGCAATGGGCCAATACACTGTGATGGCGTACCACATCACGAAGGTGATGCCCACCAGCGCCGTAAACACCACGTTCACGAAGCTCTGAATGAGCTTTTCCACGTCGATGCGCACCTTTTGGAGCTTGCCCAGCGTCTCGCCCGAGCGCTGGTCCTCAAACACCTGGTAAGGCAGCTCCAGCGAATGGCGCAGGCCATCGGAATACATCTTGGCGCCCAGCCGCTGGGTGATGACGTTGACGTAGTAGTCCTGGAAATTTTTGGCAATGCGCGACACCATGGCCACGCCCAGCATCATGCCGATGTAGGGAATGGCTTCCCGGAAAAACGGCCAGAATGGTACCAGCTGCAAACCCATCACATTACTGTTGCGGGGCACAAAATGGTCCACCAGCCGGCGGAAAAGGTAGGGGTCGAGCAGCGAGAATATTTGGTTGACGGCGGCCAGCACCAAGGCCAGCACCAGCAGCGGCCAATAGTTGCGCAGGTAGCTATAGAGAATTTTCATAAATCAGAAAGACAGGGCCACAGGCCGGGGTTCTAGCAACCCGCTTAGGCCCTAATGGTTCGGGCCCGGCACCAATGCAGTGCCGGGCCCGGGGCGCAGGGAAACAAGATGGCCACGCCGCTAGGCTAGCCGCGTGCCGGGCCGGCGCAGCAGGTACACCACCACCAGCAACGCCAGCAGCACCAGTGCCGGCAAGCCCTTCGGAATGAATTCCGGGATTTTGGTGGCGTGTATCACTACCGCCCCAATCATAATGATGATGAGGCCCAGCGCCGCCGGGCGCACCGTGCGCGGAATCAGCAGCCCGATACCGCCCAGCAACTCGCCGCCAGCCACCAAGTAGGTCACCACGGCCGGCAGGCCCATGCTGCCAAACATCTCCACGGTTTTGCCGATGTCCTTGAGCTTCATAAAGCCCGACATGATGAAGGCTGCGGCCAGAAGCGCCTGTAAAATCCAGGCAATGATGTTGCGTACGGAAGGACTCATATTGAAAACGGGAAAAGGGTTAGAAATGAGATGACTGACCGCAAAGTAGCAATATTTCACAAGTCAGTATAGCCAGACGTATAAGTCGGAGCGATGATTGAAGTCGCTCTATCCGGGCTAGTGCGGATGTGAAAACCAAGGCCCGCTCGGATTGCCGGGCCGCGGCCCGAGTGAGTCTTTTGCACAAGCGGCGGTTGGCACTCCGGCTATCCCAACTAGGAAAGGCTGCGCTTCAACGGGCGCAACGGGGATGAAGGCTTCGCAGGCGCAGGCTAGCCGATGGAGAGAGCTGTTTTGAACCTTAGAAAATACTGAATGCCTCGTATTTTGAAAAGTGTGTATTTTTTTACCAATATTATATCAATGATATGAATGTATTAGGTTGATTGATAGGTAACTGAATATACTATAGGACGAGGAAGAATGTGTTTGGCAGCTAATTGGGAGATGATTTTGAATAATTGGAATTAATAGTATTAAATTTTTAAGTATTTTCCACTTAAACAACCAGTATTTTTCACTATTGCTCTACAAAATATGCTTTCGACCTTTGTATAGCCGCCGTCCACAACGCCTTTTTTAGGCCTTGCTCTCTGACTTCCTAACGCCATTGTGGCCTCGGTTCTACCTAAAATATCAACGCGTATGACAGTTGTGTACCACGAATTGCTGCCTGAGAGCTACCTGCTTATTCTGGCCCCCGGCCGTGAAGGCGGCCCGGAAACCGGGCTGGCGCACTGGCTGAAATGCGCGCAACGCAGTGGCAAGCCCGCCGTGTGGGTTGATTGTGGCATGTTAAAGTCCTTGTCCAGCGAGGCCATTCGGCTGCTGTGGAATTCTCATTACCAGCTGCAGGAAAAGCATGCCCAGCTGGTGCTGGTGCACGTGCCCGAGCGGGTGCGCAAAGAGCTGCTGGAGCAGGAACTGGGCCCGGCCCCCTGCATTGTGCCCACCTTGCTTGATGCAGCCCGGCAAACGAACTGGCGCGAGATAGCCTAGCCAACTTTAATCCACCACAGCGGAATTAATAGTTCAGGGCCCGCCCAACCCAGTGTTGGCCCGGGAGGGCTCGGTTGCAGTCGGAAATCAGTTAGCTCTATAGTTTGGGACTGGCGCTGCCATTGCTGCCGTTGAGCAGGAACTCACGCAGGCGGTTGATGTGCTTTTTGATTTCTTCCAGCCGCTCTTCCTGCTGCACCGAGTAAAGCCCTTCGCCGCGCACGGCCATGCTGGTGAGTAGGTTTTTGCGCTCCTCCATCATGCGCAGGGCCACCCAGAGGGTTTCCTCCAGGCTCTGCTCGGAACTGAGCAGCAACGAATCGGCGGTGAAGGCGTGGCCGGTGTGGCAGCGAAAGCGCAGTACCCGGCCTTCTTTCACTTCCCAGAGGTTGCCGCCGCAGTCGGGGCAGGTGAGGGCCACCGGGGTGCCTAGCTTGGATACTTCTTCGGTTGTTCCCACGACTCTTTCCGCAATAGCGGCCTCCTGTTTAAGGTCTTCGGGTATGGAGCTTTGGTGCCGGGATGAGGTGCCCCGGGTGATTTCGTCCAGCAGCGGCCCCATCATATTCAGGGGCACCACGTAGTCGACGTCTACGTTGCGGAGGGCCGTCTCGGGCATGCTGGGAAACTCGGCCTCGTGGGGGTCTTGCACCACGGCAATGCCGCCGCAGCGCTTGATAAACTCCAGGCCGGCGGTGCCATCGTGCAGCATGCCCGTAAGCACAATGCCGACCACGTTTGGGCCAAAGGCCACGGCGGCTGACCGGAAGAGGGCATCGGCCGACGGGCGGTAGTGGTTTTCGCGGGGCCCTTTGGTCACCAGCAGGTGGGGCGTGGACCCGTCTTTGGCCAGCAGGTGGCGGTCGGGCGGGGCCAGGTAGATGGTCCCGTTTTCGATGGGTTCGCCATGGGTAGGCAGGCGGCAGGGCAGGGACGTGTGGCGGGCCAGGCGGTCGACGAGGTGCTGGCCATCGGAGTCGGGGGCGAAGTGCTGCACCACCAGGACGGCAGCGTGCAGCGTGGGAGGGAGCAGGGCAACGAATTGCACCAGTGCCGGCATGCCACCGGCCGAGGTGCCTACTACAATGAGGTGAGAGGGCGCAGCCATCAGAAACAGGAAAGGAAAGGCTTTTTTCTACGGTAAAGAGGGAAGGAAAGATAACGGGCCGAGGGTTTTCCGGTAAATTTGTTTTGGGCTGCACGCAAGGTTTTTGCCACCCGCTGTGCTCATTCTGCGCTTTGCCACCCCACCGCGCTGGTGGGCCGCCTGCCCGACTTTATCTCCGCTCAATGACCCCAAACGACTTACCGCTCGCCACCGACGAGTCGGGGCTTACCATCACTCCCCCCGATGAGATGCCGCGCGATGCCGACGAACCCACTACCGAAACCATGCTGCGCGAGGCCGCCCGAACGGCCCATCAAAACGATAAGTTTCCGGTGGTGGCGCTGGGGGGCTCGGCGGGCTCGTTGGCGGCATTTGAGCAGTTCTTTCTGAACATGCCATCTGACAGCGGCATGGCCTTCATTGTGGTGTCGCACCTGGCACCGGACCAGGAGTCGGAGCTGGCCCAGGTGCTGCAGCACTTCACAACCATGCCGGTGCGGGAAGCCACCGACGGCCTGCGCGTGCGCCCCAACCAGGTGTACGTGATTCCGCCAAACCGCGACATGAGCATTCTGCACGGCATGCTGCTGCTCTTTGCGCCCACCCAGCCGCCGGGCCGCCGCCTACCCATCGACTTCTTTTTCCAGAGCCTGGCCAAGGATGCGCGCGACCGCGCCGTGTGCGTGGTGTGCTCGGGGCTGGGCTCGGATGGCACGCTGGGCCTGAAAATGGTGATGGAGAACTTTGGGATGGTAATGGTGCAGGACCCCGATAGCGCCGAGTTCGACGCGATGCCCCGCTCGGCCATGGCCACCGAGTTTGTGGACTACGTGCTGCCCGCCGCGGACCTACCCAACAAGCTGATTGAGTACGTGCGCCAGCCCAGTACACGCCCGCGCCGCGAAGAGGCCGAGAGCAGCGCCCGGCCCGCGCACGCCCTCCAAAAAATCTTCCACCTGATTCGGGCCCAAACGGGGCACGACTTCTCGTTTTACAAACGCAACACGGTGTTCCGGCGCATTGAGCGGCGCATGAACTCGCACCAGATTCGGGAGTTCACGCACTACGTGCGCTACCTGCAGGAAAACCCGCCCGAGGTGGAGGCTTTGTTTAAAGAACTGCTGATTGGGGTGACCAAGTTTTTCCGGGACCGCGAGGCCTTCGACCACCTCAAGCAGCGCCTGCTGCCCCTGCTGCGCCAGAAACCCGCCGACAGCACCGTGCGGGTGTGGGCCCCGGGCTGCTCGACGGGCGAGGAAGCCTACAGCCTGGCCATGACCCTGCTCGAATGCCTGGATGGCGTGGAGCGCACGAAGTACCTCAAGGTCCAGATTTTTGCAACCGACATTAACCCCGACGGCATCGACTTTGCCCGCGCCGGCCTGTATACCGACAATGTGGTGCCCGACGTGAGCCCCGAGCGCCTGCGCCGCTTCTTCACGAAAAGCGAGGAGGGCTACCGCATCAAGAAAGAGGTGCGCGACGTAGTGGTGTTTGCCGTGCACGACCTCAACAAGGACGCACCTTTCACCAAGCTCGACCTGCTGGTGTGCCGCAACCTGCTCATTTACCTGAGCGCGGAGCTGCAAAAAAACCTCATTCCGGTGTTTCACTACGCCATCAACCCCGGCGGGCTGCTGTTTTTGGGCCCGAGCGAAAACCTTACCGGCTTTCAGGACCTGTTTCAGCCCCTGGACGTGAAGTGGAAGCTTTCGCGCCGCACCGATACGCCGTCGTCGCTGAGCCGGCTCGCCAATTTCCCTTTTTCCCTGAACCGGCAGCACACCCAGCCGTCGCCCGCCTCCGCCTCCGGCCCTATGACTTCCAATTCCTCCCGCAAAGAAGGCGCGTTTGCCACCCTGGTGCAGCGCGTGCTGCTGCGTCAGTACACCCCGCCCGCTGTCGTCATCAACCCCAAGGGCGAAATCCTGTACGTGAACGGCCGCACCGGCCGCTTCCTGGAGCCGGCCCCCGGCCTGGGTGCCATGAACATTTTCGACATGGCCCGCGAGGAGCTGAACTACGAGCTGAGCGAGAGCGTGCACAAGGCCATTGCGGGACGGCAGGACGTGACGGCCGAAAACGTGAAGCTGCGCCTCGAAAACGGCGTGCAGCTCATTCGCCTCACCGTGAGGGTGCTGGAGGAGAGCGAGCAGTTGGCCGGCCTGCTGCTGGTGGTGTTTGAGGAGCAGCCCACCTCGCGCAAGCTGCGGCTGGGCAAAACCAAGGAGCCGGCGCCCGATGCCACGGTGCAGGCCCTGGAAAAGGAGCTGCAGTACACCAAACACCGCCTCCAAACCACCATTGAGGAAATGGAAAGCAGCGTGGAGGAGCTGAAAAGCACCAACGAGGAGCTGCAAAGCGCCAACGAGGAGCTGCAAAGCACCAACGAGGAGGCCATGACCAACAAGGAGGAGATGCAGAGCCTGAACGAGGAGCTGATGACCCTCAACATGCAGTACCTGAGCAAAACCGAGGAGCTGAGCCAGGCTGCCAATGACATGAAGAACCTGCTCGATGCCACGGAAATTGCCACCATCTTCCTCGACAACGACATGGTGATAAAGCGCTTCACGCCCCCCGTGCACCGCATTGTGAGCCTGTTGCCGAGCGACGTGGGCCGCCCCATCACCCACTTTGCCAACACCCTGCGCCACGAAAACCTGGCCCAGGACGTGAAGCTGGTGCTCGACCGCCTGGTGACCGTGGCGGCCAACATTCAGACCACCCAGGGTGAGTGGTACGCCATGCGCATTCTGCCCTACCGCACCCTCGACAACTACATCAGCGGGGCCGTCATCACCTTCACCGACATCACCGACCTCAAGCTCCTCGAAGTCCAGCTCCAGGAAAGCGCCCGCTTTGCCGAGAGCATTGTGGAAACCATGCGCGAGCCCCTGCTGGTGCTCGACGGCCAGCAGCGCGTGTTGGCCAGCAGCGGCGCCTTTGCCAAGCTGTTTGGGCTGGATGCCACCAGCATTCGGGGGCAGCTGCTGAGCGAGCTGGACGGTGGCGCCTGGCGGCAGCCCGCCCTGCGCCAGCGCCTGGAAGAAGCCCTGGTGCAGGGCAGCCCGCCGTTTGAGGATTTCCGCATCACGGCCGATTTTCCCACGGCCGGCCCGTGCGAGCTGCTGCTCTACGGCCGCACCATCACCAGCCACGGCGCCCGCACCGGCCACCTGCTGCTGGGCGTGGCCCACGTAACGGCGGGGTAAGGCGGGGCCGTTCTGGTGGGGCCACGGCGGCGCAGACGTTGGGTCTCACCCCCGGTCCGGCCCTACGGCCCCTCCTCAACGGGTGGGGGCGGCGTGGGCCAGCGGTCCAGCATCGCGCAGTAGGGGCAGCGGGGAAGGTTAAGGCCTTTGCCGGGTAGCTGGTCGGCGGGGGCAATGCTTTGGGCAATGGGGCAGCGGGCATGGTCGTGCCACACCGTGGCCAGCCCAATGCCGCGCAAAGGGGAATGAAATGGTTTTATTCGCATGTAAGCAAAGGAGGGTGGGCTACGCGCCCCGTCGCACGGGTGCTTTCGGCGCGGGCGAAGTAGCGGCATCCAGGGCATGACGTACGTCGCTCCAGGTCAGCTCGCCGGCCACGTAGCGGTCGAAAAGCTGCTGGGTGAGAGCGGGCACGCGGGCGGCCAGCTGCGGAAACGTCTGTTGAAGCTGGCGCAACACATAGGCGCGCTGCTGGGGCGTCTGGGCCGCTGGGCCGAAGCGGGGGTCGTACGTCATGGCCGTGGATGGTAGAAAGTCAGGAAAATATTGCCTTACAAATTTCCTCAACAGCCGTCTGCCGCCCTAGCGACAAATACTGATTTTGCCGTCTTGGCAAATACGGAAATTCAATGGCTGCGCCTGCGTACGCATTGCCGTGGGCCAGTGTAGTTGTCTGAAAGGCCGTTTGAAATAAACCCAAGTACCGGCCGGGTGCTGTGACGTATGAAAGCCCAAGCCTGGCGGGCAGCGGTTTTCGCCAAGGGCTTTTCCATCGACCACGTCCTATATTCGGGGCGGCTTGCGTTGCGCCGTGCCAAGGCTGCTCCATCTCCTTCCTGCTATGCCTGCTTCCGACCATCTCGCCCCCGGCGCTCCCACACCCGACCAGCAGCCCGCCGCCAGCGGCGTGCACGCCGCCCTGCTGGAGCTGCGGGCCCGCGCCGAAAAGCGCCGCCACCTCGTCACGCAGGCCACCGAGTCCTACACCCCCGAGGAAGTGCGACGCCTGGTGCAGGAGTTGCAAGTGCACCAGATAGAGCTCGAAATGCAGTACGAGGAGCTGTTGCTGGCCCAGGGCGAGACCCAGGCCGCCCGCGCCCAGTACGTGGACCTCTACGATTTTGCGCCGGTGGGCTACTTCTCGCTGTCGGCCACGGGCCAGATTGAGCAGCTCAACTTTTGCGCCAGCAAGCAGCTGGGCACCGTGCGGCAGCGGCTGGTGGGGCGGCGCTTTGCCCTGTTTGTGGCCCCGGCCCAGCGCCTGGAGTTCGGGCAGTTTCTGGCCCGGGTGCTCAGCAGCGAAAGCACCCAGAGCATGGAGCTGCAAATGATGCGCGACGACGGCACCTACTTCTACGGCCAGCTGGAAGGCCTGCGGACGGATACATCCGCCGGCCCGCAGTGCCGCCTGGCCGTGCTCGACGCCACCACCCGCCGGGAAGCCGTGACGGCGCTGGCCGCCAGCGAAACCCGCTTTCGTAAGCTCTTCAACGAGAGCAACGACGCCGTGGCCCTGCTGCAAGGCCACCTGTTTGTGGACTGCAACGACGCCGCCCTGCGCCTGCTGGGCGCTCGCCACCGCGAGCAGCTGGTGGGTAAATCGGCCTGGTCTTGTGCCCCCGAACGGCAGCCCGACGGCCGCCGCACCATCGACCTGTTTCGGGACAGCATTACCGAAGCCCTCCGCTACGGCTCCAAGCGCTGCCAGGCCCTGATGCGCCAGGCATCGGGCGAAGAAATCTGGCTGGAGGCCTCGCTCACGCCCATCGAGCTGGGCGGCGACACGCCGGTAGTGCACATCATGTGGCGCGACATCACGGCCGAGCGCGACGCCCGGCAGGAGCTTCAGCAAGGCAAAGAGTTTATCGAAAGCCTGCTCGATAATAGCGTGGACGGCATTATTGCCTACGACCGCACTCTGCGCATCAACACCTGGAACACTGAAGCTGCCCGCTGCTTTGGCGTGGCGGCGGCCAATGCGCTGGGACGTACTCTGTTTGAGGTATTGCCGTACCTAGAAGATAAAGAGGCGCACGAGTTGATAAACCGGGCCCTGGCCGGCGAGCGGGTCGACCGCCTGAACCAGCCGTTCCAGGACCGGCCCGGCAACTACGATGTGCACCTGGTGCCCCTGCGCCCCGACGATAGGGCGGAGCCCAACGGCGTGCTGGCCATTGTGCGCGACGTGACCGAGCGTAATCGCCTGGCTGAGGAGGCCACGCGGCAGCGCCTGCGCCGGCAGCAGGCCGTGCTCTCGGCCATCCTCACCACCCAGGAGTCGGAGCGCAAGCGCATTGCCGAGGCCCTGCACAACGGCCTGGGCCAACTGCTTTATGCCGCCAAACTCAGCCTGGAGCGCACTGGCCAAACCACCCGTACCCACGGCCCCCTCAAGCTGCTGGACGAAGCCATCCGGACTACCCGCACCCTCTCCTTCGAACTCACACCCGGCGTGCTGGAGGACTTTGGCCTGCGCACGGCCCTCGAAACCCTGGCCGAGCGCCTGGCCCCAGCCAATCTGCCCGTACGCCTGCACCTGGCCGGCCTGGATGGGGAGCGGCTCTCAACGGCCGTCGAAATCACGGTATACCGCACGGTGCAGGAGCTGCTCAACAACGTGATGAAGCACGCCGAAGCCACTGAGGTAGAGGTGCACGTAGCCCGCGAGGATGGGCACCTCTACGTGAGCGTGGAAGACAACGGGCACGGTTTCGACGCCGCTACGCTGGCTACGCAGCCGCTCACTGGCATTGGGCTGGCGGGGGTGCGCAACCGCGTGGCCCTGCTCGGCGGGCAGCTCTCGGTGAACTCGCGCCTGGGCCAGGGCACCATTGTGAGCTTCGAGCTGGACGTGTAGGCCGGTTTCGGCCTGATTGTTGCGCGGTTGAGGCACCAGCGCGGCTCCCAATTTGCTGCTGCGGCAGTGAACTTGCGCCGCGCGTTTGCGCTTGTGTCATCACCCCCGCCAATCACCTATGCACCACCCTTTACTTCACCAGCTGAAGCCGGCGGCCCTGGCCGTACTGCTGGCCGGCTGCGGCAAGAAAACCGAAGAGCCGGCGCCCAGCACCGGCAGCTTCGCCATTGAGATGGAGCCCGTGGTGGGCACCACTGACCTGCAGCTGAACACCCAGACCTATAACAAAGCCGATGGCCAGGCCTTCACGGTGTCGAAGTTTAAGTTTCTGATTTCAAACCTGACGCTGACCCGGGCCGACGGCACTGCCTACGCCGTGCCCGACGGCTATTACCTTATCGACGCGGCCACCCCAACATCGCTGCACCTCGTCATCGACAAGGTGCCGCTGGGCGACTACACCGGCCTCCGCTTCGTGGTGGGCGTGGATGCGGCCCACAACAACGCTACCTTCACCAGCGGTGGCCTCAACCACAGCAATGACCTGTACTGGGAGTGGAGCAACGAGTACGTGTTCCTGAAAATGGCCGGCACGTCGCCCCAGGCCGGCGGCGGAACCGGCCGTGCCCTCACCTTCGACATTGGCGGTACCAACGTGGCCCGCACCGTGGCACCTACCTTCGGCAGCAACGTGCTGCCCGTGAAAGCTGGCCACACGCCCGAAATCCACATGTCTGTGGATGTTCTGGGCTTATTTGATGGAGCTACCGCCGCGCAGAGCGTTAACTTCGTGACCACCTATTCGGTGGAAAGTGGCAGCCCCTGGGCGCCCGTGGTGGCTGACAACTACGCAGCCGGCATGTTTGAAGTCGAGCATATTCATTCCAACTAAGGCCGTATGAAATCACCTTTCATCCTGATGTTTGCGGGCCTGCTGGCTCTGGCCGGCTGCCAGCACGACTCCGACACCGTGGACCCTACCGACCCGGAAGGTCCCGTAGTGGCCCCCACGCCCTACGCGCTGGTGGTGCCCAGCAACTTCCCGGCCCCCATCGCCAGCCCCACCGACAACCCCCTGACAGTGGAGGGCGTGGCCCTGGGCCGCCACCTATTCTACGAGAAGGGGCTGTCGGTGAACAACACCATTGCCTGCGCCTCGTGCCACAAGCAGGAGCTGGCCTTTAGCGACGGCTTGGCCCGGGCGCAGGGCGTGAATGGGACCGTTTCGCCACGTAGCGCCATGTCGCTGGCCAACCTGGCCTGGGAGCCCAAGCTGACCTGGGACGGGGCGGCTGCAAACCTCGAAGCGCAAGCGCGCATTCCCATCGAAAACCCGGTGGAAATGCACCAGACCCTGAGCGCCGGCATGGCCCGGCTGCAAGCCACGAGCACGTACCCAAAGCTCTTTCGCAGTGCTTTCGGCAGCAGCGTCATCACCGAAGACAAGGTGCTCAAGGCCCTGGCCCAATTTGAGCGGACCCTGATTTCGGGCAACTCGCGCTACGACCAGTTCCGGCGCGGCAACCGCACGGCCCTCAGCAGCTACGAGCAGCAGGGGCTGGTGCTGTTCACCACCCACCCCAATGGCTCGCTGCGCGGCGGCAATTGCGGCGACTGCCATTCCGGCGACCTGCAAACCAACCGCACTTTCAGCAACAACGGCCTCGACGCCACCTTCACGGACCTGGGCTTGGGCCTGCAAACCGGCCGCCCCACCGACAACGGCAAGTTCCGGGTGCCTTCGCTGCGCAACATTGCCCTCACCGCGCCTTACATGCACGACGGCCGCTTTCCCACTCTGGCCGCCGTGGTGGACCACTACAACGAGCATGTCATCTTGAACAGCCCCAATATCGACCCACTGCTGCTCAATACCACCAACGACCCCAACCAGCGCAGCTTCACCCTCGACCTGACCGTTGACGAGAAAGCCAAAATAGTGGCCTTTCTGCAAACCCTGACCGATACTTCCTTCACCAACGACCCGCGCTTCTCCAAGCCGCCTCTGCCTTAGCGGCAGTCATCCGTCATCCGGAGCAAAGCGAAGGACCTTATCACGGCTAAATGATTAACATTGCTGTTAGTCTTCGAGTCGTGATAAGGTCCTTCGCTTTGCTCCGGATGACAGGTAAGCAGAACAGATTTCTAACCTCGCGGAATCATTTTCAAGCTGATTTTAGCAACTGGCGCATGCACCAGGCCGGTGCCAGCAGCCCTACTGCACCTGTCTAATTCACGAAAGCTTGCAGGTGGTATATTTATTCTTGATATATTTACTTTTTAATAAGTGAATCTACTCAAGAGTGCATGAGAGCAAAACTTCTACTAATCGGGGCCGCGCTGCTGGCCGTGGTGAGTTGCCGAAGCGAGGGCGAAACGCCTGACCCTACGGACCCCGAGGGACCAGTAGCACCGCCTACGCCGTATGTGCTCAGCATCCCCAGCAACTTCCCGCCGGCCCGGTCCACTCCGCCCGACAACCCCCTAACGGTGGAGGGCGTGGCCCTGGGCCGCCACCTGTTTTATGAAACGGCCTTATCGGTGAACAACACCATTGCCTGCGCTTCGTGCCACAAGCAGGAACTGGCCTTCACCGATGGCCAGGCCCGCGCCCAGGGCGTGAATGGCAGCATGGGAACGCGCAGTGCTATGTCGCTGGCCAATGTGGGCTGGGAGTTCTTTCTGAATTGGGACGGGGCGGCTGCAAACCTCGAAGCGCAGGCGCGCATTCCCATCGAAAACCCGGTGGAAATGCACCAGACCCTGAGCGCTGGCGTGGCCCGGCTGCAAGCCACGAGCGCCTACCCGAAACTCTTTCGCAGTGCTTTCGGCAGCAGCGTCATCACCGAAGACAAGGTGCTCAAGGCCCTGGCCCAGTTTGAGCGGACCCTGATTTCGGGCAACTCGCGCTACGACCAGTTCCAGCGCGGCAACCGCACGGCCCTCAGCAGCTACGAGCAGCAGGGCTTGCTGCTCTTCGTCACGCATCCGGATGGCACCGCGGCCGGGCGCGGCGGCAACTGCAGCGACTGCCACGCCGGCTCCCTGCAAACCAACCGGCGCTTTACCAATAATGGACTCGACGCCACCTTCAGCGACTTGGGCCAGGGCCTGGTCACGGGCCTGCCCACCGACAATGGCAAGTTCCGGGTGCCCTCGCTGCGCAACATCGCTCTCACCGCGCCCTACATGCACGACGGCCGTTTTCCTACTCTGGCCGCCGTGCTGGACCATTACAACGAGCACGTAGTGTTGAACAGCCCCAACATCGACCCATTGATTCTAAATGGTACCAATACCCCCGGCCACCCGACGCTGGAACTGACACCCACCGAAAAGGCCAAGATTGTGGCCTTCCTGCAAACCCTGACGGATAGCACCTTTATTCGGGACCCGCGCTTTTCCAAACCGCCTCAGCTTTAAGCTTAGGGCAGTTTCGGCACCGATGCCGAAACCGCTCTAGAATGGTCATGCGAAAGTAACCGCCCAACCGGGGCGGGAACGCTCCAACTAGGAACCGCGCTAAATCCGGGTTGTAGCGCAGTTCCCGAAGCCGGTAGGCTGGAGGATTATTTATTATATGCTCCGGAGGAGTAGGTTAGCTCGTAGCTATGGGTGTAAATCTCGAATACGATGCCGAAAGGGTCTTCCACGTAGCACATCCGATAAGGCTTTTCGTTGGGATAATATGCGCGGATGGGCATACGCTGCTTGCCGCCGTGGGCTACTATTTTCTGCACCAGGCCTTCAATATCCGGGTCTTGGATGCTGAAGTGAAAAAGGCCTGTATTGAAGGGCTCGAAGGCAGGTGCTTCTTTTCGGCCATGTAAAAAGGAAAATAGCTCGATGCCGATGCCATCTCCGGTAGACAAGTGGGCAATTTCAAACTGTTGCCAGCCGGTTCCGAACACATCCAGGCACATCTGGCCGATGGCTGTTTCGGTTTCTTCGGTGACAACGCTGGGGGCCATAATCAGATACCAGCCCATGACTTCGGTGTAGAAGGTAACGGCGGCGTTGATGTCGGGTACCGTGAGGCCAATATGAGAGAAAGCTTTGGGGTAAACAGGCGGTACTTGCATGTGTAGTGTGGGGTAAAAGGGTCATTGCCAATAGAAAGCAATAGTAAATTTACCTTGGCCTACCTGGAAGCGCAAGTACTTACCAAACGGTAACTAAGTGACCAGCAGGGGTAAAATGCTTAGGTGCAGCTGCTAAAAATATGCCTCAAATGAAGAAATATGCCTGCCCGCTCCAGCGAACGATGGACCTGATTGGTACGAAATGGAAGCCGCAGGTTCTGTTTCATCTTCTCGAAGGACCGCAGCGCTCGGGCGTATTGCAACAGACGATGCCCGGTATATCCAATAAGATGTTCACCCAGACCGTGCGGGAGCTAGAGCAGGACCACCTACTGACCCGAACGGTTTACCCCGTCGTGCCCCCGCATGTTGAATACGAACTGACGGCACTGGGTCAGTCGATAAAGCTGATTCTGTGTGAGTTAGATGAGTGGGGGAAGCTAGAGGAATAGAAACAGTGGTTGCCATCGCGTTTTGCGCGGAGTATACCGGCATCACTGGTCGAAAGTAGAGCATAGCCCCGGCGGAGGACTCCCCTGGCTTGGCTGGGCCACCTGGCCGGAGCGGCCCGATTAGGCATCGGCTGTGCAGCCGGAACCATATCTGCTAAATTTGTGGTTCGACGGGCCCGGAACTGCCACGCCCGGCTTCTTTTACTTTGTTTTTCGCCATGCTTTCAGCGTTTCGCCCGTTTCTGTTTTCGGCCTTTGGTGCCGCCATTTTGTGCCTGAACAGCTGCGGCGAAAGCCAGAAGCCGGCCGCCACTGTTGCCCCGGCCGCTACGAAGGCTCCTGTGGTGGAGGCCCGCTACGAGTGCCCCATGGGCTGCGCCGGTAGCCAAAGCAACAAGCCCGGCAAGTGCCCCACCTGCGAGATGGAGCTGGAGAAAAAGTCGTAGCTGAAAACGCCGACGCCCCTTGCCAGCGGCATAATTATGCAGGTTTAAACGGGAATTCTGTGTGAGCTTCCAGCGAGTGAAAACGTACTTTTACGTGACTGCCAGCCAGGGCTCGAATATCGTTTTTAATCCCCTAAAGGCTGGTGTTTTTCGCTAACTACTCCATTGCCATGTCCACCCTTCGCTTCAAAACCACCATCAACTGCGGCGGCTGCATCAAAGCCGTAACGCCTGCTCTCAACCAGGAAGTAGGCGCCAACAATTGGCAAGTCGACACCGCCAACCCCGACAAAATCCTGACTGTAAACTCCACCCAGGCTACTCCGGCTCAAGTGGTAAAAGCAGTAGAAGCCGCCGGCTTCGAGATTCAGGCACTGGCTTCATAAGCTACATTGGTTCAATAAAAAAGCGGCCACTCCTTTCGGAATGGCCGCTTTTTTATTGAACCTGCTTGGTATCAGTGCAACGATACGGACTCGATATCCAGGCTGAGTGGGCTGCTGGTGGCATTGGCTGTCTCCCAGGTCACTTGCAGCACTTCGGCATCGGTCAGTTTCAAGGCGGGCGGGTTGGCCGGCTGGTACTCCAGGGGACCAAAGCCGGGGTAGGGGCGAGGCACCAACAGCGCCGCCGCTGGCCGGAATGCACTGAGCGGCAGGCGCAATTCCTGCACCTCCGCGCCTAGCGGCAGCGCGGCCGAGTAGGCCACGGCATCCTTAGTTATGAGTGTGACTCGTGCGCTGGCGCCGGGCTGACTGCTGCGCGCCCGTACCACCACCTCAGTGAAGCCGGCCAAGTCGCTGCTGCGGCCCGCCAGCTTGTCACTGAAAAAGGCCCGTAGGCTGGCAGCCGGTCCCGTAGTGGCGGGTTGGCCGGACTGAGGTGGGCTTTGTACCAGGCGCAGGGCCAGATTGCCATCGGGCAGGGTTACGTAGTCGGTCCAGGCGGTGGGGGCGAGGCCGCGGGCTTCCACCGATTCCTGGTCGTGGCTGGCCCGGAAGAGGGGGAGCAGGGTGCCAGCGGCCACAATGGGCACTTGGAAATGCTCGGCGTGGGCGTAATCCCAGTCGCGCGGCTGGCCGGTGAAGTTGCCGGGGTAGGTGAAAGTTTGCGTTCCGCCCCGCTGGGCGCCTTTTTTCACCACAATCCAGTAGCGCAGCTGCCCGGGGTACAGCAGCTCGGCTGGCACGGTGGCGGCGACCGTAGCGTAGGCCGTGGTGGTCATGGGCAGGGTGCGCGTCTGGCCGTAGTAGTGCTGCGCCACCAGAAAGACGCTGTCGGTAGCGGCCAACTCGGTGAGGGTGGCGCTGAGGCGCAGGGGCTGGCCGGCCGCGGCCTGGGTGGGCGGCGTGTGGCGCAGCTGGCGGCCCAGCTCCAGGTTTTTGGGCATCACAAACTCACCCAGCTGCAAGTGGCCGTTGAATGTCGTGCGCTCGGTGTAGGCCGTGGTGGCCTTGCCAGGGGCGGTGAGCAAATAGGCCCCGGGCTTGAGCGTGAGGCGACCCTGGGCGGCGTGGCTTTGCTCGCTGTTGCCTTCGTTCAGTCCTTTGACGGCGAAGCCCGGCCCCAGGTCATTCAGCGAAAGTTGCAGCGGCTGCTCGTTCCATAAAATCTGCGTGACGGGCTTGCTCAGCGAGGCTTTCTCAAACGGGTCGCGGATGGGCACGGCATCGGGCATCACCTCCAGGCGCCACACGCCGGGCGCCAGCTTATCCAGAAAATACGCGCCGGTGCCGCCGTAGCTCACCACCGGCGACGAGCCCACGCCCGCCAAGTGCTGCAGCTTGGCCGGCTGCCTGGGCACGGTGCCGGTGTTGGCGGTGTAGTAGAATTCCTCCGGCGTGTTCATTTCGCTCAGTTGCTGCCGGTAGCTGATGTGGAAGGCCCCGAATACGGAGTCCTGCGGGTAGCGTGGGAATTGCTGCCCGCACCCCACGCTGCGGAATACTTTGCCCGCAATGAGCATACTGATGGCCTTGGCCGGCGTGTAGGCCAGGTTCAGGTAGTGGGTTTGGTATTCGGTGTTGGCATGAGCCAGCGCCAGCGGGTCGTAGGCAAACTGCGTGGCCCACTGAAAACCGGCCTCCCGGAAGCTGCGGGCCATAAACGGGTACATCACCGGTTGAATAATATCAGCCGATTCGAACTCGTAAATCATCTTGGCTTTGCTCGCAAAGCGCGGGTCCTGGCGGAATGGGATGGGGTATTGGTCCACGTAAGGCAGAAAGTTGCCGCGCAGCGTGTGGTTGCTCACCAGGCCCTGTGGGTACCACTGAAACGTGAGCCCATCCACCTTGGCATTGAGCACGGCGGCATACACATCAGGGTTTTCCGACACGTTGTAGAACACCGGCTTGCGACAGCCCGTGGCCCGGATAGCGGCGGCCATGCGGTCGGCAAAGCTGGTGATTTGGGCCTCGGGCTGGTGATACTTGGGTTCGTTACACACTTCAAAGGCCAGAATACCGGGGTCTTCGCGGTTGAGCAGCTTGGTATAAGGGTTGCGGTGGTTGAGAAACTGCGTGAGGTAGCGCTCCTGGGCTGCAATAGCCTGTGGGTTGGTATAGGCCTCGCCCTTGGAATAGATGCTCGAAAAGCCGGTGCCCGAGTCCTGCTCGGGGTAGCCGTTGTTCCAGTAGGCAATGGGCGTGAGAATGATTTTGATGCCGCGCTGCTTCAGTTCCTGCACCAGAAAATCGAGTAGGCGCAGGTGCTCGTTTTCCTGCAAATTGCCCGCCGTGTCGGTGATTTCTACGTCCCAGACGTGCACCCGAAACGCATCAACACCCAGCCGGGCCAGGTGGTACACGTCCTGCCGGATGGCCTGCTCATGATTCACGCCTAGCTTCTGGTGCGCCCGGTAAGAGTAGGCGAAAGGCGTGGTATAATTCACCCCAAACAGGGCAACTTCCTGCTTGCCCTGCTGCCATCGCAGCACGCCTTTGCCATCCACAAAAACGTCGCCGGTATGTTCCTTACTGGCTTTTTGAGCCAGCGCTCCCGCCGGGTCGCCTAGGCAAAGAGCAGTGCTGAAAAACGTCAGCAGCAATGGGCGCAAGGGCTTGGAGAAATTAATAAGCATCATTTATAAAGCAGATTGAGCCTGCGAAGGTACGATATGCAATGATTCACGCAAACGTTTGCATGAATTGAAAAAAATGTGCTAATTTTCGGCCCGCAACCGCTCTGGCTTGTCTTTTCGTTTTGGCCATGCGTAAGCAGTTTACAACACTTGCTCATCCCAGATTTTCGTCCTCCTCATCCCTCCGCCCTATGTCCTCGTCCCTGGCTCAAGCCATTCAGGCTGATTTTCAACAACGTTTCGGCTATGAGCCGCTGCTGGTGCGGGCTCCTGGCCGCGTCAATCTTATTGGCGAGCACACCGACTACAACGGCGGCTTTGTGCTGCCAGCGGCGGTGGACAAGGAGATGACCTTTGCCGTGGGGCTGAACGGCACCGAGAAAATCCGTCTGGCGGCTCACGACCTGGGCGAATATTTTGAGCTGGCCAATGCCGCCGAAATCAGCCCCAGCGACACGCACTGGGCTAACTACCTGCTGGGCGTAGCCGCCCAGTTCCAGCTGCGCGGCCACGCCGTGCCGGGCTTCGACTGCGTGTTTGCCGGCACCGTGCCCATGGGCGCGGGCATGTCGTCGTCGGCCGCCGTGGAGTGCGGCCTGGCCTTTGCCCTGAACCATTTCCTGAAAACCAGCCTGGAGAAAATGGAGCTGGCGCGCATTGCCCAATTTGCCGAGCACACCTACGCCGGCGTGCAGTGCGGCATCATGGACCAGTTTGCCAGCCTTTTCGGCCGCGACGGCCAAGTGGTGCGCCTCGACTGCCGCTCGCTCGACTACGAGTATTTCCCCTTCGACACCCAGGCTGCCCGCATCGTGCTCTGCAACTCGGGCGTGAAGCACAGCCTGGCCAGCTCCGAGTACAACACCCGCCGCCAAGAGTGCGAGCGCGGCGTATCGGTGCTCCAGCAGCACTACGAGGGCATTGGCAGCCTGCGCGATGCCACCATGGAGCAGCTCGAAGCCGTACGCTCGGAACTGGGCGGCACCGTGTACCGCCGCTGCGCCTACGTGGTGCAGGAAAACGCCCGCGTGATAACGGCCTGCAACTGCCTGATTGCCGGCGACCTGGCCGGCTTCGGTAAAGAGATGTACGGCTCGCACGCCGGCCTGCGCGACGACTACGAAGTGAGCTGCGCCGAACTCGACGTGCTGGTGGAAGCTGCTAAAGCCGCGCCCGGTGTATTCGGCTCGCGCATGATGGGCGGCGGCTTTGGCGGCTGCACCATCAACCTGGTAGCGCCGGATAAGGTGGACGACTTTATCGCCAGCGTGAGCAAGGTCTACGAGGAGAAATTCGGCCTGAAGCTGGAAACCTACCAGACCACGATTGTGGATGGGGTAGGGGTGATGGCCGAGTAGCTGTTTACTGTTTCTCATCCTGCGCCGTTTGTCATCCTCCGCTACGCGCTGGATGGCAAACTTTTTAGCTACTTAAAAACAACCAAAAGCCATGGCTTCTTTCGATTCCACCGAACATCCGCACCGCCGTTTCAACGCACTGGCCGGGGAATGGGTCCTTGTTTCGCCGCACCGCTCCAAGCGCCCCTGGCAGGGCCAACAGGAGGAAACCGAGGAAGAAAACCGCCCGGCCTACGACCCCACCTGCTACCTCTGCCCCGGCAACACCCGCGTGGGCGGCGAGGTTAACCCCAAGTACACCGACACTTTCGTGTTCAACAACGACTTTGGGGCTCTGACCGCCGATGTACCCACCGGTGGCATCAACGAAGGCGGCCTGCTGCGGGCCGAGGCCGAGTCGGGCATCTGCCGCGTCATCTGCTTCTCGCCACGCCACGACCTGACGCTGCCACAAATGACTACGCCGGCCATCCGAAAGGTGGTGGATTTGTGGGTGTCGGAGTTCCAGACCCTCGGCGCCCGGCCCGATATCAACTACGTGCAGATTTTCGAGAACAAGGGCCCGATGATGGGCTGCTCGAACCCGCACCCGCACGGCCAGATTTGGGCCCAGCGCACCGTGCCCGGCGAGCCCGCCAAGGAAACGGTGCAGCAACTGGCCTACTTCCAAGAGCATGGCCGCACCCTGCTAGCCGACTACCTGCAACTGGAACTGGAGAAAAAAGAGCGGGTGGTCATCGAAAACGAGCACTTCGTGGTTCTGGTGCCGTTCTGGGCCGTGTGGCCGTTCGAAACCATCATCATCGCTCGCCGCCCGGTTCAGGACGTGACTCAGCTTACCGATGATGAGCGCGACGCGCTGGCCGACATCATCCGCCGCCTCACCATTCGTTACGACAACCTGTTCCACATCAGCTTCCCGTACTCGGCCGGCCTGCACCAGCGCCCTACCGATGGCCAGGAGCACCCCGAGTGGCACCTGCACATGCACTTCTACCCGCCGCTGCTGCGCTCGGCCACGGTGCGCAAGTTCATGGTGGGCTACGAAATGCTGGGCGACCCGCAACGCGACGTAACCCCGGAATTCAGTGCCGGCCGCCTGCGCGAACAGTCGGAAGTGCATTATAAGGGCGTGCCGGCTGAGTAGCACAAGAAACTGGCTGAACAAAAGAACGTCATGCCGAGCGCAGTCGAGGCATCTCGCGTGCCACAAATAATTCTTTTTCACGATTGGATTACTGCCCCGAGCGAGAGGCCTCGGCTGCGCTCAGCATGACGTTCTGTTTTTGAAATTACCCCACAACCAGAATCCCAATGCCCCATTCCTACCGCACAATTGGTAGTCTGCTGGCGGGCCTTTTTCTGCTGAACGCCCCCGCTGCCACAGCCCAAAAAGCGCCTAAAGACGCGAAAGCAGCCACCGCTACCAAAGCCGTACCCGACTACTTTCCGGCAGCGGATATGATGACCATTGGGGTCTATTATTACCCGGAGGCGTGGCCGGAAAGCCAGTGGGCGCGCGACTTTGCCAACATGCGCAAGCTGGGCCTGGAGTTCGTGCACATGGGCGAGTTTGCCTGGGGCCTCTACGAGCCGGAGGAAGGCAAATACACCCTCGACTGGCTGGAGCGGGCCGTGAGTCTGGCCAACAAAGCCGGTCTGAAAGTAGTGCTGTGTACGCCCAGCGCCACTCCGCCGGTGTGGCTGGCCGAAAACCACCCCGAAGTTCTGATGGTAGACGCGCAGGGCCGCCGTCAGCAGCACGGCACCCGCCAGCAGGGCAACTGGAGCTCACCGGTGTTCCGGCAGTACGTGGCCAAAATCAACGCCCAACTGGCCCAGCGCTTCGGCCAGAACCCGGCCGTGGTGGGCTGGCAGATTGATAACGAGCTGAGCCACTACGGCCGCCAGTTTTCCTACGATGACTTCAGCAAAGCCAAGTTTCAGGTTTGGCTGAAGCAGAAATACGGCACCATCGACAACCTGAACCGCGACTGGGGCAATACCTTCTGGTCGCAGCTCTACCAGAATTTCGAGCAGGTCCGCATCCCCAACCAGGCCGAACTGGTGGCCGACCCGAACCCGCACGCCCTGCTGGATTTCGAGCGCTTCTTCGCCGATGAGGCGGCCGACTACATCCGCGCCCAGGCCACTACGCTGCGCCAGTACGCCAAAAACCAGTGGGTGACGACCAACCACATGGCCACCCACCGCGACCTCAACCCCGCCCTCTCGCGCCAGGACCTGGACCTCATGACCTGGACCGTGTACCCGGTGCATGGCGAGGTATTTCCCCAGAACGGGCCGCTGGCCTACCGGCTGGGTAATGGCTCGATGCTGGGCTTCATGCACGATTTTATGCGCCCGCTCAACGGCAACGAGGGCATTATGGAGCTGCAGCCGGGGCAGGTGAACTGGGGCGACATCAACCCGCAGCCGCTGCCCGGCGCCGTGCACATGTGGCTGATGCACTCCTTTGGCTCGGGGGCGAAGTTGATTTGCTCGTACCGCTACCGCCAGCCGCGCGCCGGCAGCGAGCTATACCACTACGGCTTCGTAGGGCCCGATGGCGTGACGCCCTTACCCGGCGGCCTCGAATACGCCCAGACTATGCAGGAAATCAACGAGCTGCGAAAGCTGCGCAAGCCCAACGCTGCTATGCCGGCCCGCTACGCTGCCCGCCGCACGGCCCTGCTCTACAACTACGACAACCGCTTCGACCTCGACAACCACCCCTCTACCACCCGTTGGAATACGATGGGGCACCTCTTCCGCTACTACGGAGCCCTCAAAACCATGAACTGCCCGGTCGACGTCGTTACCGAAGACCAGGATTTTAGTAAATATCCCTTCCTCGTAGCCCCGGCCTACCAGCTACTCGACAAAGCCCTGGTAAACCGCTGGACCAGCTACGTGCAGGCTGGCGGTCACCTCATTCTCACGGCCCGCACTGGCCAGAAAGACCGGCGCGGCATGCTCTGGGAAGGTCCCTGGGCCACGCCCATCCTCGACCTCATCGGCGCGAAATTCAACGACCGGGCTTTTGATATGCTGCCCGGCCAAGTGAAAGGGCAGGTAACTTTTGGCGGCAGAAGCTACGATTGGGGCTCCTGGGGCGAGCTGCTGATGCCCAACGCCGGCACCACCGCGCTGGCCAACTACGCCGACCAGTTCTACGCCGGTGCCCCGGCCGCTACCACCCGCAAGCTGGGCAAAGGCACCGTCACCTATGTGGGCGTAGAATCCCTGGCGGGCGACCTGGAGCGCGATGTTTTGCGCAGCGTGTACACCACTGCTAATGTACCGGTGGAAGCTCTGGCCGACCAGTTTGTGGTGAACTGGCGCGACGGCTTCTGGGTGGCCACCAACTTCTCTTCGGAAAAGCAGACAGTGCCCGCCCCGGCCGGTGCCAAGCTGCTGGTAGGCACCCGCGAGGTGGCCCCCGGCGGCGTGGCCGTATGGCAGGAGTAGCGAGAGCAGTAGGAAGCATAACACTATGCTTATCTACGTAATGTTTGGCGCTGTGCTTCAGCTTTTGTCATCGTGCTATGAACAACTGTTCGGCATAACGAGCTTCTGATTTACATTTGACCTATCCCACCAAACTGTTTATTACCTTGACTCACAAGCGTGCATCTATTTCGGACATTGCCAAGGAACTGAATCTGGCTGTTTCTACGGTTTCTCGGGCGTTGAGCGGCCACGTTCGCATCAGCGCCGCCACGCGTGAGCGGGTGTGGAAGCTGGCCGAAGAGCTCAATTACCAGCCCAACCACCTGGCCGCCGCCCTGCGCAAGGGTCGCAGCAACACGCTGGGTGTGATTGTGCCGCACATTGATGGGCACTTCTTTTCGCAGGTGATGAAAGGCGCCGAAGCCGTGGCCAATAAGGCCGGCTTCAACGTGCTGCTCTGCCAGTCGAATGAGGACTACGAGCAGGAGCAGAAGAACGTAGACACGATGATAAACGCGCAGGTCGATGGCATCATGGTGTCGATAGCGCGGCCCACGCACGATTTCAGGCACTTCGACAAGATTAAGAAGCGTGATATTCCGCTGGTGTTTTTCGACCGAATTCTGAATAGCACCGAATTCAATGCTGTGGAGCTGGATGACTTTCAGGGCGGCTACCAGTCCACGAAGCACCTGCTGGAGCAGGGCCGCCGCCGCATTGCCCACTTCGGTGGCCCCCAGCACCTCCAGATTTACATCAACCGCTTCGGCGGCTACCGCAAGGCTTTGGAAGAATACGGCCTGCCGGTGGAAGACGAGCTGGTGATTTTCAGTGATATGTGGCAGGAGGACGGCGACGCCGGCATGAAACAGCTGCTGGCCCTGCCCAACCCGCCCGATGCCGTGTTCTCGGCCAGCGACTTCACCATTGTAGGGGCTATGCTGGTGCTGAAGGAGCGCGGCCTGCGCATTCCGGAGGACGTCGCCTTGGCCGGCTTCAGCAACGAGAGCTTCTGCTCCCTTACCGAGCCCCGGCTCACTTCCGTGGACCAGTGCTGCGAAGCCATCGGCAAAGCGGCTATGCAGCTGCTGCTGGAAATGGTGCAGGAGCGCGGCCATGATACCGCCCCGCGCAAAATCGTCATTCAGCCCAAGTTAATGACGCGGGAATCTTCGTTTGGCCCCCGCCTGTCAGCCTAAGCTACGCTCCGGATAGCAGACGTACAATTTTTCCTCGCCGAAGCACCAGAATGCAGCCAATTCCTGCCGAATTTTGTTGTCTGAATTCCGCCCTGCTGCCTGCGCTGTGAAAGACTATCTGCTGTTTGTTGATACCGAGACTTCGGGTATACCGCGCGACTGGAACAAGCCGTATTCCAGCCGCAACAACTGGCCGCACATTGCGCAGCTGGCCTGGGTGGTGTACACCCCCGACGGGCAGGAGGTGAAGGCCGAAAACCACTACATCCAGCCCAGCGACTACGACATGGACCCCATGGCGGGCAGCGTACATGGCCTCACGCTGGATTTTTTGCGCGAGAAAGGCGAGTCGCGCCACGCCGTGATGCAGCTCCTGCAACGCGACCTGCTGCACTACAAGCCGCTGGTGGTGGCCCACTTCATGCAGCTCGATTTCCACATGGTGGGGGTGGGCTTTCACCGCGCCGGCCTCACCAATCCCATGCTGGGGCTGCCCATGTTCTGCACCATGCGCGCCACGGGCCCACTGCTGCGGCATTCCACGCAGGGCTTCCTGCGGCTGGGCGACTTGTACCAGCGCCTGTTTCACGAAACGCTGGAAAACGCCCACGATGCCTTGGTCGATTCCCGCGCTGCTGCCCGTTGCTTCTTCGAAATGCGCCGCCAGGGCATCATCACCGACGAAACCATGAGCAGCCAGGGGCCGCCCGTGGGGCTGCAGCAACCGATGGACGCCGCCCGCAAGCTGCAAATCGGCGTGGCCCCGTGGCTGCTGGTGGGCACGGCGGTGCTAGTGCTGCTGGCATTTCTGCTGATTGCGTGATGGGGAGGGCAAAGTGGTAGGGCAAAACGTTCTTTCACTAACGTTCTGCTCAGCAGCCTAACTTTACCGGCCCACCACCTGCCTTTATTCCATGTCCGATAAGCTCGATTTTCTCCGCACCGTCACGCCCTTCAACCGCTTGCCGGAAGACGTGCTGGCTGAAGTGGCCGAGGGCCTGGAAGAAGTGCGCCACCCCCGTGAGGCCATCATCTACTACCAGGACGCCACGAAACTGCGCGGGCTCGACATCATTGTGGAGGGCGAGTACGAGACGTTTTTCTACGATAGCCAGCAGAACCGGCGCGTGGTGGAGCACAGCCGCCGGGGCGAGTGCTACGGCGGCGTGTCGCTGCTGCTAAACCGGAAAAAGTCGCTCCGCACGGTGCTGGCCCGTAAAAACACCCGCGTGTACTTCCTGCACCGGCGCGAGTTTCTGGCGCTGTGCCAGGGCTACGAGGCGTTTTTCCACTTCTTCACGGCGCGCTACGGTCAGCGAATGCTCAACGAGGACTACGCCCATTTTGTGCGCCCCGCCACCAGCTCCAACCAAAGCTACCTGGCGTCGGACCAGCTGTTTTCGCGCCGCATCGAGACGCTGGAATTGCGTCCGGCGGTGCTGTGTGCGGCTTACACGCCCATCAGCGAGGTGGCGCGGCGCATGGCTGAGGCCCGCACCAGCTGCTACTTCATCACCAATGCCGATGTGGACGGCCACATCGTTGGCTACGTTACCGACATTACCCTGCGCGATAAAGTGGTGGCCACGCAGGCCGATGCCAGCCAGCCGGTCGAAACCATTATGGATGCGCCGGTGGTCAGCATCAGCTCGCGGGCATTTGTGTATGAGGCCATCCTGCTGATGTTCCGGACCAAAACGCGCTACCTGCTGGTCGAAACCGACGGCGAATACGTGGGCTTCATCAGCCGCAACAAGCTGCTGACCGATGACCAGGCCGAGTCGCCGTTCATCTTCATTCAATCGGTGAAGCAGGCCCAGGCCGTGCCCGAGCTGAAGCGCCGCTGGGAGCAGGTGCCGGAAATGGTGTACCAGCTGCTGAACCGCGGCGTGAAGCCCGAAATCGTGAACCAGGTCATCACCACGGTGTCCGACACCATCGCGCTGAAAGTGATTGAGGGCGCCATCGCCGAGCTGGGGCCGCCGCCGGCCAAGTTCGTGTACATGGTGCTGGGCAGCGAGGGCCGCAAGGAGCAAACCCTGCTTACCGACCAGGACAACGCCATTATTTACGAAGACAAGGCCAACGAGCAGCGCGAGCTGGTGCGCGACTACTTCCTGAAATTCGCCGAAATGGTGAGCGACCAACTCAACGCCATTGGGTTCAGCTACTGCGAGGGCGGCTTCATGGCCAAAAACCCGCAGTGGACGCATTCGCTCTCGCACTGGAAGCGCAACTACGTGAAGTGGATGACCGACTCGAACCCCGAAACGGGCATGCAGTTCGCCGCCTCGTTCGACTGCCGCTACCTCTACGGCGACGCCACCATCATGGACGAGCTACACGAGTTCCTGGCCGTGGAGCTGCAAAAGCCGGTCGACCGCTTTTTCCACTACATGGCCGTGAACGCGTTGCAATACGAGCCGCCGCTCACGTTTTTCAACAACATTCGCACCTTTGCCCACGGCTCGCAGCAGGTGTTCAACCTCAAGCGCACCATGTCGCCCATCGTCGATTTGGTGCGCATGTACGCCCTCAAGCACCGCATTTTTGCCACCAACACCGGCGAGCGCCTCGACGCCCTCAAAGCCTTGGGCATCTTCACGGAACGCGAAACCCAGGAGCTGCTACAAGCCTACTACTACCTGATGGGCGTGCGCCTGAAAAAGCAAGCCGTTCAAATCATCAGCGACAACGTGGTGCCAGACAATTTCCTCGACCCCAAAACGCTGACCAAAGTGGAGCAGGTGACCCTAAAGGAGATTTTTAAAGTGATTTCAGACTTCCAGCTCAAGATTAAAGTGGGCTTCACGAAGTCGTTGGGGTAGCAGCACGGGTACCGCGAAATTTCATTTCGCCTCGCATTGAATTTGTTGAACGAGCAACGAAGCATACGTGAGGCGAAATGAAATTTCGCGGTACCCGTGCTACTTCTTCCGCATTTCCTCGCGCCGCATGGGCATTTTGTCCACGGTTTCGAACAGGGCAGCGGGTGAAATCGGGCGGCTGCTTTTTTCTTTCACGCCGCCGTCTTTGCCAATCAGCACTACGGAAAATGCGGGCGACTGTATCTCCATTTTCCGCGTTAGAAATTCTCGGTCATCGGCGGAAAGATGGTCGTACAGCAGTTCCAGTACCAGGAAATCCCGTTCGGCTAATTCCTCCTTGGTTGCTGCTAACAGCGCTTTTTGCGTTTTGAAATCGGCCTGTTCGGCGTTGGGTGCGGCGATGAGCAGCACACGCTTCTTCCAGCGGCTTTCGCGCAGGGTTTTTTCCAGCGGCATGGGTTTGGGGACTTGGGCGGTGAGGCAGAGGATGCTCAGCAGGAGCGGGGCGAGGAGAAATTTCATGGCAAGGGATGGCGTTCGGGGTAGAGACGCAGCATAGTGGCTTGGTGTTTAGCAAGGGAAAAATGTGCTGTCGGCATTATTCCGGCGCTGTCGTTCAAAAAGAGACGCAACGATGCAGCTCTACCGCTAACGTGGAGGGCTAAAAACCCCGTAATTTGCATATCCGTGCCATTTTCGGTACTCCTCTCCCTTTGATGAAATCTTCTGTTCTCGCCACTGGCTTTCTGCTTTCCCTCGGCCTTTTCAGTGCCTGCCAAACGCAGAAGCCTGCTTTGGCCACCGACACCACTGTTGCTCCCATCGTGCAAACCCCCATCTGGCAATCCGACGCCTATACGCTTTACCATGACAAAGTGGTGCAGGGCAAATACGAGGCCCGCGCCCTCTCCAGCACCGAACTGGTTTCCAACTACGTCAGTCCTGCCAACGACCAGCAGAGCCCCCGCGTGGAGTTCAAGTTCAGCATCAACGGCAAGGACAACGAGATGGCCCCGGGCCTCAACCACCTGCTGCTGGCCGTGCCCCGTTCCGGCGGCGGGGCCATCGAAACGCCGCCCATTGTGTTTGGCAAGCGCTACGAAGACAGCACGCCAGCCACCGCCACCACCTACCTGGCCCCGAACACGCCCGTAAAAATCCGGCTGGATTTGCGGCCGGTGCTGGCGGCGTTTAAGAAGGATGGTTTCTACACCACTTTCAAGGGCGATAAGCTGTATCAGCAGGATTTCAAGCACGTATACGTGGCCGGCGGCACGGCCCCGCTGAGCTGGGATTTCGACAACCTGACCAACAAGCCCGAACTGGAGCTGAAGGATGCCAACGGCGATGGCATCTACGAAGTGACCCTGACGCTGAACCAGCCCGCCGCTGCCAAAACCACCGCCCAGAGCTGGAAAAAGAGCATCCGAACCACCGATTTTCCGCAGTATAATTCCGACTACCCGCTGGCTGACGCGCTGTATAACCTGGCCCTGGAGGAAGCGCGCCGGGCCGTGGAGCCGGACAGCACCTTCCGCACGGGTAAGGAGTGGGCCGGCGTGTGGACGCGCGACGTGAGCTACAGCATCATCCTGGCCCAGGCCAGCCTGCAGCCCAAAGTGGCCATGAAGAGCCTGCTGCGCAAGGTGAGCCCCGAGGGCCGCATCGTTCAGGACACGGGCACGGGCGGGGCCTACCCGTGCTCGACGGACCGCATTATCTGGGCCACGGCGGCGTGGGAAATCTACCAGGCCACCGGCGACGAAGCCTGGCTGCGCAAGGTGTTTCCCATCATCAAGCTCAGCATTGTCGACGACGTGCAGAATGCCTACGACCCGGCCACGGGCCTGGTGCGCGGCGAGTCTTCCTTCCTGGACTGGCGCGAGCAGACCTACCCGCGCTGGATGCAGCCGGTGGACATCTACCAGTCCGAAAACCTGGGCACCAACGCCGTGCATTACCAAGCCAACATTGTGCTGGCCCAGATGGCCGCCAAGCTCGGCCAGCCCGGTCTGGTTTCCCAGTACAAGCGCCAGGCCGAAGCCATTAAATTCGCCATCAACCAGCACCTGTGGCAGGCCGACAAGGGCTATTATGGCCAGTACCTCTACGGCCGCACCGCGCTGGTGCTCTCGCCCAAAGCCGAGGCGTTGGGCGAGGCCCTGTGCGTGCTCTTCGGCATTGCGGAGGGCGACCGGGCCCAGCAGGTGGTAAGCAAGACGCCCACCGTGCCCTTCGGCATTAGCTGCATCTACCCGCAGATTCCGGGCATCCCGGCTTACCACAACGATGCCGTGTGGCCCTTCGTGCAGAGCTTCTGGGCCCTGGCCGCCGCCCGGGCCGGCAACGAGGCCTCGCTCACGGAGAGCATGGCCGCCATCTACCGGCCGGCGGCGCTGTTTCTGACCAATAAGGAGAACTTTGTGGCCCGCAACGGCGACTTTGCCGGCACCCAAATCAACTCCTCGAACATGCTCTGGAGCCTGTCGGGCAGCCTGAGTTTAGTGTACAAGGTGCTGTTTGGCCTGCAATACCAGGGCGATAAGCTGGTGTTCCGGCCCTTCGTGCCGCAGGCGTTTGCAGGGCAGCGCCGCCTCGATGGCTTCCGGTACCGCAAGGCGGTGCTCGATGTGACGATGGAAGGCTTTGGCAATACCATCGAAACCATCACCCTCGACGGCGAGCCGCTGCCCGATGCCACCATTTCGGCGGGCCTCACCGGCCGCCACGCCGTAAAAATCAAGCTCAGCAGCGAGGCTCCGGCCACCCAGCCGGTGAACCGCGTGGCCGACCGCGTGGCCCCCGAAACGCCCACCGTCGCGTTTGCCAAAGGCCAACTGACCTGGGGCAAGGACGAAAACGCCGACGAGTTTCTGGTACTGAAAAACGGGGCCCTCGTCACCACCATCAAAACCACGGAATACGCCGTGCCGGCCGGTTCCTTTGCCACCTACCAGGTGGTGGCTGTGGACGATGCCGGCCGCGAGTCTTTCGCCAGCGAGCCCATCGAAACCGGTACCGCCGTGGATGCCACGCACCAGGTGCAGCTCGAAACCGTAGCTCCCAAAGCCGCACTGCCCTACAAAGGCTACTCCGGCAAGGGCTTCATCGAAATCACGCCCACCACCAATAAATCCCTCACCATCCCCGTCACGGTGCCCGAAGCTGGCCTCTACGCCGTCGATTTCCGCTATGCCAACGGAAATGGCCCCATCAACACCAATAACAAGTGCGCCATCCGCACCCTGCGACGGGGTTCCGAGCGGCTGGGCACTGTGGTGCTGCCCCAGCGCGGCGTGGAAGAATGGAGCAACTGGGGCTTCTCGAACCCCATCCTCGTGCGCCTCGAAAAAGGAACTCACCCCCTCACGCTCGCCTACGAGCCCGCCAACCAGAACATGAACGGCGAGGTCAACCAAGCCATGCTGGACTATGTGCGCGTGAAGCGGGTAGAGTAGGAGAATGCTCTTTCGGAGTTATACTCCGAAAGGCGGCCTGC
The DNA here is from genome assembly GCF_017571495.1 of Hymenobacter negativus. Classification (GTDB taxonomy): domain Bacteria; phylum Bacteroidota; class Bacteroidia; order Cytophagales; family Hymenobacteraceae; genus Hymenobacter; species Hymenobacter negativus. The sequence continues at coordinate 107,134 of NZ_JAGETZ010000019.1, forward strand.
TGCAGCGTTGCACGCTGCCCGTGTGGTGCTCATCGAGTAGTATTCGCTCAAAATAGGCCGTTGCTGCTGTTCCCCTTTTTAAAAACTACCCGCGCTATGCTGAAATATCTGCTTCTGGTCGCCTTGTGCGCCGCTTCTTGCACGCCTGTTGAGCAAAAAGCCGAACCTGCGGAGCAAACGGCCTGTGTAAAGCAAATTTCTATTACCCACATAGGAATACAGGACAAGTCTATCACGGGCTTGATAGTAACAACCAGTAGTACGCTTCGGCTGGTAGATACTGAGAACATGGCATTTGTGCCAGCAGTGGTGAGTCAAGACGAGTTTACGAGAGTAGCGTACCTGCTCAACACCTTTGATTCTTCTATGCAAAGTGATTTTCCTAAATTAGAGGATATGGACTATGGCACATTCAGAGTTAAGGTATTTGATGCCTGCAAGCAGGTTAGCGACAATTCCTATCAGCCGAAGCGCTCTGCGGAATTATTTAAGTTTCTACTTAAAAACATCAAGAGCTTTGGACCAAAAAATCAGCAATTAGTTGAACGACAGTTAAACGACTTGTACATGTGCGCAGCTGAAGGTGCGCATTATGCTGAACCAAACGCGCGCCGGTAGGAAATCCCGTTTCTGCAGCAGCGAGAGAGTCCTCCGATGCTCGACTGGCGCGTGTTTAGTGGAGCATAACTCGGGGCCAGCTATGACGTGGAGGCTGTCCTTCCACCGCTACGCCAGCGGCCGTTTGATTCTGCGCCGAACGGATTCGTTCTGTGGTAAGCGCAGCCTCCCCCGTATGGCCGGCACAAGTTACGCTGTGCTAAATCCGCGCCAGTCGGGACGCTTTTACTACTATGCCGCTCTACTGGTGCTAGGATTCAACAGACCGCAAGTTGGCTATCCTAGCCAGCCACTAGGATTTGATGAAATCAAAAAGACATATCCTAGCCGACCACTAGGATTCGATAAAATAAAAAGAACGAATCCTAGTTGATGGCTAGGATTCGTTGCACCGGTCGACTCGAATCCTAGTCAACAGGCCTTACTGCTTGTAGCCATGCCTCGTCGGTCTCTTTATTCCAATGCTCCCGATGTGGATTTGCGGGCCCATTTTGGTCTGACGCAGGCCGAACTGGGGCGCTTTCTGGGCGTGACGGCGGCGCAGGTAGGCCACGTCGAAGCTGGGCGTAATGCGTGGTCAGTCGTCGCGTTGCGTAGGTTGCGGCTCCTGGAGTGGCTGATGCCGCCGGCTGATGGGGGCCTCGGCCCGGAGCCACCCGCGTGGGCGACGGCTGTCCCGGTTGCGTTGCCTGAACTGCCTGGTGGTCTCGATGCCATGGTCTTGCAGCAGCGTTTGCGGGAAGTGCACTTTCAGGCAATAAAAGCCCGCTACGAGCTGGGAAAGCGCCATAAGCTGGTTCGTGCCCATGCCCGGCGCCAGTGGGGCGTGGCAGTGCTGCGCGCCCTGCTGGCACCGGCCGTCGGCAAGGCACCCACGCCAGCGCCAGTGGTGAGCAGTCCCGTATTTGATGCCGAAGCCGTGGGCCGCTGGCTCGCCACGCTACAGGCCGATGCGGCGGCGGCTCCCGTTCCGCTCACGCCCACGCAGCAGGCGCTGCTGACGCTACGCCTGCGCCTGCTGGAAGAAGAAGCGGCGGCTTTGGAGGCGCTTCTGCAGTAGCGTGAGGCGGCCCGGCTAATTTGCAGCCTCATGGTGCCCGGCATTACAAATACTCTCGCTGCTCAATCCAGCTCCCTCAATCCAGCTTATGACCCAACCCGCCACTCCGCCCGCCGCCCCGGCCTACCTGCCGGCTATTCGCCTGCTCAACACGCCCGATGACGGCTGCACGTTCGAAACCGGCCGCCTGCCCACGAAAACGCACTTGGCCGTGGGCTACTGCTTCGCCGAAACCACCATTGGCAATGAGCATCGGCCGCACGCTGCGCCGCGCACGCAATATGTCGTCACGTTGCGGGGCAAGCTGCGCTTCACCGTGAGCAGCGGCGATACGTTCATCGTTGAGCCGGGCGTCATCCTTATTGCAAAGGACGTGCGCGGCCCCGGCCACACCTGGGACCTGATTGAGGGCGACGTGTGGGAGCGGCTCTACCTGCCCTTCGCGCCGGATGCTGACGACCACTTTATTGCCGACGCATAAGTTTGTCTGTTGCTCAGGGACATCATAACGAAAAGCATAGTGGGTGCGCCCGGCCAACCGGTTTTACCTTTCGCTATTCTTTTCAATTTTCATATGATGACACTCTTCCTCCGTGCTCTCTTTTTCTTGTTGCTGGTTGCGTTCCATCCGGCGGTTGCCCAGCTTGCTCCGCCCACTTGGGGCCCCGCTCAGGCCATCACCAGTGTCGATAACCTCGGGGTGGTGGGGCAGGTAATTGATGCGCAGGGCAATATGTATATCGCAGGCGCATTTCAAACCACGGTAACCTTGGCGGCTGGCACAGTGCTCACCAGCCGTGGTACCTCCGATGGCTTCGTGGCCAAATACTCGGCGGCCGGGACCTTGGTGTGGGTCGTCCAGGCCGGCGGCCCCAGCTACGACCGCCCGGCCGGGCTGGCCATTGACGCGACGGGTACGCTGCACTTGGTGGGCAACTTCGCCAATAGCGTGCAGGTGGGCACCCAAACGGTTTCCTTCGCGGGCACCTCGCCGCATTTCTACGTGGCCACCATTACGCCCCAGGGGCAGGTGAGCACGCTGCGGCAAGACGGCCAACCCATTGTGGCTACCAATACTGGCACCGATGCCAGTGCTTCAGGCATTGCCCTCGATGCCGCCGGCAACGAATACGTGACCGGCTACTTATCGGGCGGCCCAGTGGCTATAGGCGGTACCAGCCTCACGGGCAGCACCGCCGCGGCCACCCGACTCGAATATTTTGTGGTGAAATACAACGCTGGCACGGCTACGGCGCTGTGGGCCCGGCAGGGCGGCCGGGTGCCCAGCGTTGCGGGGCAAACCTTCTACACACCCGCCCTGGTTGTGTCGCCGGCCGGTGAGGCCTATCTGATAGCCACTTTCCCGACCGGAACGGGCGCTTTCGGAGCGCTGCCTCTGCCTACCGAACAGGGTAGCTTCGACGTGGGCGTGGTAAAATATAACGCCCAGGGCACCGAGCAGTGGGTGCGCCGGAGCGGCGGTGCGGGTGCCGACCAGGCCCGCTATGCCACCCTCGACGGTAGCGGCCGTTTGGCTGTAGCCAGTTCCTTTAGCGGTGCGGCAAGCTTTGGCGGGCAAGTCCTGACGGGCACCGGCACGCGCTCGGGGGCTCTGCTCGTGTTTGATGCCTTGAGCGGGGCCGAACTGTGGGGCCGGGCGCTCACGGGCACCACGACCGCCTTCTACGGCGACGCCGTGACCGATGCCGCCGGCAACTTCTACTTGGTGGGCACCTTCGATGGTACCGGTGCGGCCGGCGCGGGGGCGCTTACCAGTGCCGGTGGCACCGACGCCGTGGTGGTGAGCTACTCGCCGCAGGGTGCGTTCCGGTGGCAGCAGCAGTCGACTGGCTCCGCCGACGAAATGGCATTTTCCATTCGCCTCGACAATGCCCAGCGCCTGCGCGTAGTGGGCTCGTTCATCGGCACGGCACAACTTGGCTCGACGGCGCTCACCGGCCAAAGCACCACCAACGTGAACGTACTGGTAGCCCAGTTGGCTGCTTTGCCACTGGCGGCTCGCGTACCGCAAGCCGCCCAGCCGCTCGGGCTTAGCCCTAATCCGGCGCACGGCGAAACGCTGTTGCCCTTGTTGCCAATAGGTACCCAACTCACCCTGACCGATGCGCTGGGACGAGTGGTGCGCCCTAACGTTACTGCTGCCCCCGTGCTTTCGCTGCTGGTCCTGGCCCCCGGTCTCTACCACGTGCTGGCCACCGCGCCCGATGGCCGTCGGTGGGCCAGCCGGCTGCAAGTGGAATAAAAAAGTGGCAGCAGTGGCGCAATGTCGCCTTTTCGCTACCTTGCCGGCGTCAATGCACTAATAGCCTCCGCTAGCATGCCTTTCGCCCCACCCCAAACGGCCCCGCCCGTATTGTGGGCCAAGCTCGAAGCCCTGGACCTGGACGGCGGGGCGGCGCTCTCGTTTTCGAAGCGCCTGGCGCGCGACAACGGCTGGACCGCCGCTTTTGCCCAACGCGTGGTGCTTGAATACAAGCGGTTTGTGTACCTGGCTGCTACCTGTGGCCACCCCGTCACGCCCTCCGATGAAGTGGACCAGGCCTGGCACCTGCACCTCGTGTACACCCGTTCGTATTGGGACGAGCTGTGCGGGCAGGTGCTGGGGTTCCCGTTGCACCACGGCCCCACAAAGGGCGGCGCAGCCGAGGGCCACAAGTTTCAGGACTGGTACGCCCGCACCCTGCAGTCGTACACGGCGGCTTTCGGCACCCTGCCCCCGGCCGATATCTGGCCCGAAGCGACCGTGCGCTTCGGCGAGGCGCCCTATTATCGGCGCGTTAACCTGCGGCGGCACTGGCTGCTGCCCCGCCTGCGCTGGCCGTTCCGGTTGGGCCGCCGCGAGGGCCTGGGGTTGCTGGTGGCCCTGGCGCTGGTGGGCTGCACCAGCCGCCTGCCGTTGAACCCGTTCAACTGGTACGGTTCCGACTTCCTGATGCTGTTTGGCGTGCTGTGCGCCACGCTGCTGCCGGCGGCGCTGTGGCTCCGGCACTGGGCCGCCGGTCCGTTGGCCGACTACGCGGGCCCGCCCCTCGGTACCTACGAACTGGCCCGCTTGGCCGACCACGGCCGCCGCGTGGCCGACTGCGCCATTGCCGCCCTTGTGCACACAGGGCAGGCCGAGCTGGTGCCGGAGCGCCGCATCCGCCGCACCGCCATGCCACCGCCCACCGACCCCTACGAGCGGGCCGTCTGGAACCTCATTCCCGAAGCTGGCGCTACCAACCTTGACCTCCTGCGCAAAAAAGGCCTCGACCCCAACAGCAAGGTCCTACAAGACCTGGACGACGGCCTGAAAGCCAAAGGCGTTTTGTTTCCGGCGCGTGAGCGGGCCCGCCTCGATGGAATTCTAGGGTTCACAGCGCTGGGGCTGGCGCTGTTTGGCTTGGTGAAGGTGCTGGTGGGACTCTACCGGCACCGGCCCGTGGGCTTGCTGCTGTTGCTATTGCTGGGACTGGGATTTGGCACTTGGAGCGTTTACCGGAACTACGGCACCTGGGCTACCGGGCGCGGCCGCCAGTTGTTGCTGAAGCTGGTGCCGGCGCTACGCCAGGCGCAAGTGGACCGCGCCTACTCGGGCCAGCTGGTGGCCCTCTGCGTTGCGGTGTTCGGTATTACCGAGCTGGCGGCTTTTGGCATGCGCACCTTGGTCACCTATATGCAACCTCCGCCCCAGAGCGACGGCGGCAGTGGCGGGGACTCTGGCGGCTCTGGCTGCGGGAGCAGCGGCTGCGGTGGGGGAGGGTGCGGCGGCTGTGGCGGCTGCGGGAGCTAATATTGCCAGCCTCGTTAGTCGGCGCTAGGCTCCCGTTAAAAGAGTACAGCATTGGCTAGCCGGTCAAATATTCTGCGCCGGCTAACGTCAGCGCTTGGGGAACTGGTAGCTTTGGCGGGCCGCCGGGCTGCCGTTTGCATTACCTGCCTGGTTCTTAACATTATGAAAAAACCTCTCCTCATTGGCTTTGCCCTTTTATTGATTGCCGGAGCCGTATTGGGCCGTCGGTGGTGGATAAAATCGACGGACGAAGTGGCCGTTCTGGCCGCTGGCCCTGCGCCCGCCGCCGTCCGGCCCGATTCGAGCACTGTGGTCGTCACCAGCACCGTTAGCGCCGGAGGCAGCGAACCAGTGCTAGCTAAAAAGCGCGGGCGCATCCGGAACATTTATTTCGGCCCCGGCGAGTATGTGCGGCGGGGAGCCATCGTGGCCAAGCTGGCCGACTACAACTTTGTAGTAGCTCCGCACGACGGCTTTCTGGGCGAGCGGCAGGTAGAAGTAGGCCAGTACGTGGCACCTACCACCATCGTCAGCACCATTTCGAAGTGTGGCTACTTGCTAGTGCCCATCGGGGCCCGGGCTACCAAAATGGCCCATGTGCAGGCCGGAGATTCGGTGCAGGTGTGGGCCACGGCCCGGCCCACCCGCGTGGTGACCGGCGTGGCCGCGCCCGCCCGCGACACCACCGGCGGCATCAGCCTCGAAGTTCGGATTCCCTCGCGCGCGCCCTTGCATATGGGCGAGGCCGCCAGCATGCAGCTGCACCGCTAGCAGCCGCACAGTACAGGACGGTTGGTGGCGGCTGCGCTGGCTTCTTGCCGGTCTCTTTCACCGCTGCTGTTCCGAATTTTTGCGCATGAAGCTGCTGCCGGCCCTTCGCGGGCTTTTCCTCTTGGTGCTACTAGCCTTGCGCGGCCCGCAGCCAGCCTGTGCCCAGGGAGTACTGCGCCGCCCGGTGCCCGACAAGCTGGTCGTCCTCACCTTCGACGACGCAGTGCTGAGCCACGCCACTTACGTGGCGCCCTTGCTGAAAAAATATGGATTCGGGGGCTCGTTTTTCGTGTGCGAATTCCGCGAGCCGCCTTTCTCGGATAAAACCAGGTACATGAGCTGGGCGCAAATCCGGAAGCTGCACCGGCTGGGGTTTGAAGTGGCCAGCCACACGCTCACGCACCGGCACGTCAACAAGCTTTCAGCCGCTGAGTTCGGCGCCGAGCTGGATTCCATCGACGGCCGCTGCCGCCGTTGGCACATCCGCAAGCCGGTCACCTTCGCCTACCCCGGCTACGATGTGCACCCTACTGCCACTGCGGTACTGGCCGGGCGCGGCTACCAGTTTGCCCGCGCCGGTGGCAGCCGCGCTTACGACCCCACTTCCGACCACCCGCTGCTCATTCCCAGCTTCAGCATATCGGGCTTGACCAAGGAAAAAGTACTGGCTGCCATGGCCCAAGCCCGCGCCGGCCACATTGTCGTACTCACCGTGCATGGCGTCCCCGATACAGCCCACGATTGGGTAACCACCGACCCCAAGCTGTTTGAAGAATACCTGCAGTACCTACGCGACAACCACTACCAAGTAGTAGCCCTGCGCGACCTGGCCCGCTACGTGAACGTGCAGGAGGCGCAACGCACACTCACGCCGCGCTATGAGAACCTGAAATAAACGAATACCCCGAATTGGCAATTCGGGGTACTCGTTTCAGCACAGCCGTGCTACTTCGCCGTCAGCTTAAACGGCACCAGCTGCACATCGCGGGAGTTGCCGCCTACCATCACCTGAAAATCGCCGGGCTCGGCCACGAATTTCAGGTCGTTGTTGTAGAACTTCAAATCATCCGGGGCGAGGCGGAAGGTGAGGGTTTTGTTCTCGCCTTTCTTGAGCATTACCTTTTGGAACCCTTTCAGTTCCTGCACCGGGCGGGAGGTGGAGCCCACCATGTCGCGGATATACAGCTGGGCTACTTCCTCGCCGTCCATAGTGCCGGTGTTTTGCACGGGCACGCTCACCGTCAGGGTTTCGGCGGGGCCGATGGTGGCTTTGCTGAGCGTGGGCTTGCCGTAGGTGAAGGTGGTATAGCTGAGGCCGAAACCGAAGGGATAGAGCGGTTCATTGCTCACGTCGAGGTAGCGCGACTTGTACTTGTCGAGCTTGGTGCCGGTGTACGGCCGGCCGGTGCTTTTGTGGTTATAGTAGAGCGGTATCTGGCCCACCACCTGCGGGAAAGTGGCCGTAATTTTGCCGCTCGGGTTGTAGTCGCCAAACAGCACATCGGCAATGGCATTGCCTGCCTGCGTGCCCGCAAACCACGTTTCGAGGATGGCATCGGCATTCTGGTTTTCCCAGCCGATGGCCAGCGGACGGCCGTTCATGAGCACCAGCACCAGGGGCTTGCCAGTCGCCTTCAGGGCCTTGAGCAGCGCCAACTGCTGGCCGGGCAGACCGATGTCGGCACGGCTGGCGGCCTCGCCGCTCATGCCCTGCGACTCGCCCACTACGGCCACCACCACATCGGCTTTTTCGGCCACCTGCACGGCTTCTTTTATCAATTCCTCGGGGCTGCGCTTGTCGATGTCGAGCTCGCCACCGTAGGCTTGCAGGCGGTCAATCAACTGCTGGTCGTCGGTGATGTTGGAGCCCTTGGCGTAGGTGATTTTCAGGCTGGGTGCGGCGGCGCGCAAGCCCTGTTCTACGGACACGGCCTGCTTCCAGTCGCCGGCCCCGCTCCAGCTCCCGATAACGTCGCGCTGCCGGTTGGCCAGCGGGCCGATGAGGGCAATGCTACCGGTTTTTTTCAGGGGCAGGGCGCTGCGCTCGTTCTTCAGCAGCACCAGGCTGCGGCGGGAAATGTCGCGGGCGGCGGCAATGAATTCCGGTTTCATCAGGGTGCTGCTGGCGCGCTCGGGGCTCACGTTGCGGTAGGGGTCCTGGAAGAGGCCGAGCTTGTATTTGGCCTCCAGAATGCGGCGGCAGGCGGCGTCAACTTGGGCGGCTGGTACCGCGCCGGACTTGATGTTCTGGGCCGCGTATTTCAGGAATTCCTCGCCCACCATGTCTTGGTCGATACCTGCATTTAGGGCCAGCGCCGATACCTGTTCGGCAGTGCCCATGCCGTGCTCCATCATCTCCGGAATGGCCGTGTAGTCGGTGCACACAAAGCCCTGGAAGTTCCATTGCTTGCGCAGCAGGTCGGTCATCAGCCACTTATTGGCGGTGGCGGGGGTACCGTTAATGTCGTTGAAGGAGGACATCACCGAGCCCACGCCGGCCTCGATGGCGGCCCGGTAGGGCGGCAGGTACTCGTTGTACATGCGCTGCCGGCTCATGTCGGTGGTGTTGTAGTCGCGGCCCGCTTCGGCGGCCCCATAGAGGGCAAAGTGTTTGAGGCAGGCCATCACGGTGTTGGGCTTGGTGAGGTCGTTGCCGGGGCCCTGGTAGCCGCGCACCATGGCTTCGGCCACCCGCGAGCCGAGGTAGGGGTCTTCGCCCGCGCCTTCCGAAATGCGGCCCCAGCGCGCGTCGCGGGCAATGTCCACCATCGGCGAGAATACCCAGTGCAGCCCATCAGCTGCCGACTCCTCGGCGGCGACGCGGGCGCTTTGCTCAATGGCCTTCAAATCCCAGCTCGCCGCCAGGCCTAGTGCGATGGGGAAAATGGTGCGGTGCCCGTGAATAACATCGTACCCAAACATGAGCGGAATATGCAGCCGCGACTCCTTAATGGCCATCTCCTGGAGCTTGTGCACCGCCACCGGCGTGTAGGTATTGAACACGCCGCCCACGTTGCCCTTGCGGATGTTGGCGTCCACGCCCTGGCTCACCACCGGCCCCGTCACGTCAAACCCCACCGATACCAGGTTCAGCTGCCCGATTTTTTCCTCCTGCGTCATCTTCGCCATCAGAGCATCGACGTACTGCTTCATCTTTTGGTCGGCGGTGGGAGCGGGCTTTTTTTGCGCCCGCGCGGCGGGAGAGCAGGCAAGGGCAAAAAGGAGCGTGGCGATGGGAATTCGTTTCATGGAAAGAGGGCGTGAGATGATGAGGATGAAATTTCGCCCAGAGTTAAAGTGCTCGATGAAGCTCCAACTCCGGGCAAAATTCAGACGTCCGGGCATTGCCGGGTGCTTTTCGGTGAGCAAGACTACGAAATTCTTTGCCGCTGCCGGAGCCGATGACACCCCGGGGTAGCCGTGGCATTCCTGGTATGCGCGTGGGGTTGGGGCAGGCGGGATGCTTCTAAACTTAACTTTCTAGATTTTTTTTAAATAAATACTTCTGAATGAGCACTGGGTAAGGCTATTAACCCTTGGTTTCGTTTTACATTTGGCCCACCCTCTTAATCCCCCATATCTTGTATGAAAAGACTGCTTACCTTAACCTGTAAATCGATGCTTTGCGCCTTGGGTGTAGGCATTGCCGGTGTGGCCCAGGCCGCCCCGGTACCGGTAGCCGTGACCGGCTACAACGCCGACGTGGTAGCCGATGGCAACGGTGCCGCATCGGCCCGCACCACTGCCGATTTCGATGGCGTGTCGTACGCGCTGATGACACTGGGCTACACCAACCCCGCCGGGGTAGCTTCCACGGTGGGCCTGCCCACGTCGGGCCTCATCAGCAGCACGACCACCAGCGGCCTCACCTTCCAACTAGCTGCCTACACGGCCAACAACTCCCTGCGACTGCTGACAGCCGGCACTGGCGCGCTCACGTTGACTACTCCCCGCACGGCCGGTGACATTTACGTGCTGGCCTCGTCGGGCAGCGGCACCAGCACCGTGGCCGTAACCGTGACATTCACCGACGGTACCACGCAGGTGTTTCCGGCTACGACCGTGGGCGACTGGTTTGGAGGCACTGGAGCGGCCATCGCAGGTATCGGCCGTGTCAGCGTTGCCGATAACACCATTACCAACAACACTACCGACCCTCGGCTATATGAGTACCGCTACACGCTGTCGGCGGCCAATATCAGCAAGCAGGTGCAAAGCGTGAGCTTCAATAAAACGTCTACTACTGGCGTGCTCAACGTAATGGGCATCAGCGTGAACCCCGTGTGCAGCAGCGCACCCACGGCTGGTACGGCTACCGCTACCGCTACCAACACCTGCGCTTCAGCGGGCATCGTGGTATCGCTCACGGGCTCCTCCTCTGATGGTGGCCTGGCCTACCAGTGGCAGGCTTCGACTAACGGCGGCACCTCGTACACCGACATTGCCGGCGCAACCAGCACCAGCTACACGGTATCGGGCCAAACTACTACCACACTGTACCGCGCCCGCGTGACCTGCACAGGCACCAACCAGTCGTCCAACTCCACGGCAGTTACCATTTCTTCATCGGCGCCTACCTACGCCACCTTGCCGGTAATTGAGAGCTTTGAAGCAACCTGGCTTAGCTCGTGTAATACCCGCGATGTGCCTAACGCCTCGTGGCGCAACACCCCCGCTACGGGCAACAACTCCTGGCGCCGCGACGACGACGGTACGTCAGCGTCCTGGTCGCTCCCGACCTCCTACCTGTACACGCCCGTGAGCAGCCAGGGCTCGCGTTCGGCCCGCTTCCACAGCGGCTACACGCTCTCTGGTGTTGTTGGCACCCTCGACCTGTATGTTGACCTGAGCGCCGCCGGTGGCAAGCGTCTGAGCTTTGATGTCAACAACGCGGTGGGCAGCGACTCCCTGATTGTCGAGCTCTCCACCAATGGTGGCACCACCTTCTCGCGCCTGGGCCGCTACGGCGTAACCGGTACTGGCTTTGTGACGCAGGTGCTGCCCATCAGCGCCACTTCGGCTACTTCGGTGATTCGCTTCCGCGGCCGGGGTGACTATGCCAGCAATGACATCGGCTTGGACAACCTTATTCTGGAATCGGCGACGGGCTGCCTGACGCCGGCCTCGCTCACGGCTACGACCACTACCACCACTGCTTCGCTTTCGTGGCTGACGGGTGGCACGGGTACCTACACCGTGCTCTACGGTCCCACGGGCTTCAACCCCGCCCAGACTTCGTCGGCCACTAACTTCTACACCACGGTGACCGGCCTGACGGGCCCGCCCTACGCCGTTTCGGGCCTGACGCCCGGCACCACCTACCAGTTCTACGTGACCGCTAACTGCGGCGCGGGTACCAACTCCGGCACGGCCGGCCCGCAGTCCTTCACCACGCTCATCGTAAACGACGACCCCTGCGGCGCCACGGTGCTGACCATCAACAATACATGCACGCCGCTATCGACCACCACTTTTGGGGCCACCACCACGGCGACCAGCGTGTACGCCACCGGTGGCCAGGGCACGGGCTGCGGCTCGATTACCGCCCCGCGTGACGTGTGGTTTACCTTCACCACGGCCGCGACCGGCCCCACCAGCACGGCCGTCCGCATTTCGGTAACGGG
>NZ_JAGETZ010000001.1 GCF_017571495.1 Hymenobacter negativus
TCCCTACTCTCAGATTCTGGACTTACTTACGGATGCCCAGCTCCTTAATGATGGCGCGGTAGCGGTTGATTTCGCGGTGCTGCAGGTAATCCAGCATGCTACGACGCTTACCTACCAGCTTCAGCAGGCCCAAGCGAGTGCTGTGGTCCTTCTTATTCACCTTGAGGTGCTCCGTCAGGTGGGTGATGCGGTGAGTGAAGAGAGCAATTTGCGACTCGGCCGAACCAGTGTCGGTTTTTACTTTCTGCAGGCTGTTCTTTTCGAAGATGGCCTGTTTTGCTTCGGTGTTCAGAATCATCGGCTGATAGGTGTTACCCCGTCTTTGGATTAAAGATGAAAAAAAGAAAAATAAATACCCCACACATTGGGGTGCCGCAAAGGTACGGAATTTAAAAACAGGATAAAAGCCCGACACGGCTTTTTTACAGCATCAGCAACTGCTTATGCTACCTCCTCCACTGGGGCGGTGATTTTGCGTAGTGCGGGAATGCCCAAACGTTGCGGCAAGCGCCGCCAGAAATCCATTTCCAGCAAACCGGAGTCATTATAGGCCTGGTAGAGGAAAAACAAGCCGGCCGGCAACAGCACCAAGTTCGACATCCACATACCTATGCCAACTGGCATCACGAACTCTCGCCCATATTTCTCGCCCATAATGCTAAGGACGTAGTACACAATGAAGAAGAGAATAGAAATGAGAATGGGAACCCCCAAGCCTCCCTTTTTGATGATGGACCCAAGCGGGGCACCAATCAGAAACATTAGCAGTACGGCAACGGACTGGGAGTACTTGCGATACACTTCAATGCGGAAGAGAGCCGAGTTCTTGGCCAGTTCGTTAAGGCGCTCGTTGGTTGTATCAGCGAAGGTTTGCAGGTTGCGGGCGCGGCTGATGGCCTGCTCCAGAATGGACATGGACGGAGCAGCCAGCTTAGCAGGCGGCACCTGCCAGCTCTCCACTTTCCGGTTAGCGGTTCGGTTGGTTGTATCAAACCGGACGAAAGTGTAGTACGCATTCATCGTACGCGGCAGCATATGCTCTTCCTTGTGAAGCATTTTCTGTACCGAATCGGTAGCGTAATGCAGTTGCGGGATGTTCAGCATCATCCGGTTTGTTGAAAACAACTCTTCTTTGGTACGAGTGATATCGAAAGAAGCTAAGGAGAATGTAACTGTGCTGTGGTCGAATCCCTGACGGATGAAGCTGGCACCGGCGCGGTTGGAAGCATCCGGCTGCTCAACGTAATTGTGGCCATGAAACAGCTCCAATCCTAGGTAGCCTCCATTGAAACGGGTAAACATGCGGCCCGAATCAGCCAGCATTACGGTAGCATTGCCCGACTTCTGGGTGTGGTCGTAAATCATTACCCCGTGCAACTGGTCACCATTCTCACCAGTTTTCTTATCCACCTTGATGGTGTAGCCGGGAATGCCATTGTAAAAAACACCTTCCCGAATATCAAGCGCCAGCTTCTGTTGGCGCACGTCCCAGAGCAAGCTGTAGGCTTTCAGGTTGGCTCTAGGTACAATCGTCTCATTAAACCAGAAAGCGCCAACGGCCAGCCCAACGGTTAGCAGCAGTACCGGCCGCAGGATGCGCGTCAGTGCGATGCCGGAAGCCTTAATGGCGGTCAATTCATGATGCTCGCCCAAATTTCCGTAGGTCATCAGCGAAGACAGCAACACCGCCAGCGGCAATGACACAGGCACGATGAGCACGCTGAAGTAGAAAAGCAGCTGCAACAACACGCCGGTGCCCAAATCCTTGCCGATAATATCATCGAGGTATTTGAGCAGCGTGTGCGTTAGCAGAATAAACTGCACTACCGCGAAGGTGAGCAGAAACGGCCCGGCAAAGGCCTTTAGAATGAGTTTGTCGAGCTTTTTGAGCATATAGTGGGCTGGGCGCAGCTACAAGGCCACGCCGGCGAGAAACGAAATACCAGCAAAAAAAGTACCGCGGTTGCTGAAAACAGCAACCTAACGGGGCTACCCTCCTACTTGTTCCCGCAATTTGGCCACTAGCCCCTCCCACAACTCATGCTGCTCGGCGGCAACGTGGCCACCCGAATAATCAATAACCCGCAAGTATACCTCATCGGTTACCTGCGATGAATCAAGGGTGAACTCCAGAAAATTGGCGTCGGTAACCGGCTGGCGGTGGTCATCAAGAAAGACGAAGCGCACCGCCCGATTCAAACGTTGGCCCGAAATTTCGGCATAATGGTTTTCCTGGTCCCATATAAAATTGAGTCGCTGGCCTTCCACATAGCGCACATCATCGCAAAACCATTGCGAAAGTCCGGATGCAGTGGCCAGATAAGGAAAAAGAATTTTGGGCGATGCGTTGATAGGGAATTCTATTACGAAACGCGTTTTGGTTTGAGTATCAGGCAATGCCATAGAACGAGGTCGGAGAGCCCGGGCTACAGGTGGCGCTAAACCAGCCCGGCGCGGGAGAAATACAGTATTTTTTGGCCTACGGCTTGTTTCGAGGCCAATTGCAACGTTACCTTTGCACCCACAAAAAACCCGGCGGGGTAGCTCAGCTGGTTAGAGCACAGGATTCATAACCCTGAGGTCGGCGGTTCGAGCCCGCCTCCCGCTACGTCGAAAACCGTTTCAGTCTAGTACTGAAGCGGTTTTTTTGCTTTCAGCGGGCTGGTGCTGATTTGGGTGCGTACCAGCGCTAATTGCGTTACAATACGCGAAGGGCTGAAAACGCGAAGGGCTAAAACCAAGAAAACGCTGAACCCAAGGGCCAGCGTTTTCTTGGTTGATAGCTAAAGGGGCAATTACTTTGCCTTCTCCACGATGCCTTTAAAGGCAGCCGGATGGTTCAGGGCTAGGTCGGCCAGAACTTTGCGGTTGAGTTCAATGCCGGCCTTTTTCAGGCCACCCATCAGCTGCGAGTACGACAGACCATGCTCACGGGCACCGGCGTTGATACGCTGAATCCAAAGAGCACGGAATTCGCGCTTCTTTACTTTACGGTCGCGGTAAGCATACAAGAGGCCTTTTTCAACGGCATTCTTGGCTACGGTCCATACATTTTTGCGACGGCCATAATAGCCTTTCGCCAAACGCATGATTTTCTTACGGCGGTGGCGCGAGGCCACGTGGTTGACACTTCTTGGCATAACCTAGAGAGTTTTTGGCAGCCGGCGACGGGTGAAAGTCTTAAGGCCGGAAGCCTGGTGAAAATGTTAGTTGTTGGTTGGTATCAGTTACTGGTTTCGAATGCATTGCCAGCACGAGCTAACAACTGACAACGAGCAACTGATAACGAATCAGATATTGAGCATCTGACGCACACGATTCATATCAGCGCTGCTTACCAAGCCCGTGTGGGTCAGGCCACGCTTTTGCTTGGTCGTTTTCTTGGTCAGAATGTGCGATTTGAAGGCGTGCTTCCGCTTCACCTTGCCCGTTCCGGTGAGCGCAAAGCGCTTCTTAGCACCGGATTTCGTCTTTACTTTCGGCATTGTAATGGTTATTGGAGGGTTGGTTGTTGATTGTTGATTACTCGCCAACCAAGGGCTGGGAAGTCATCTTCAACCGGGTAATGCTATTCGGCGGCGTCGGTGGTAGCCGGAGCCGTTTCGGAGGGCTGGGGAGCAGCATCGGCTGGCTTGGCTGGCTTTTTCTCAGCCTTGGGGTCAGCAGGTGCGGCAGCCTTGGTGGCAGGCTTCACTACAGCAGCGGCTTTGGGAGCCAGGTAGAGGAACATGCGCTTGCCTTCGAGCTTAGGTAGTTGCTCTACTTTGGCCAGGTCCTCAAGGGCTTGGGCAAACTTTAGCAACAGGATTTCGCCACGCTCTTTAAATACGATGCTACGGCCAACAAAGTGTACATAGCTCTTGATTTTCGCGCCTTCGCGCAAAAATTCCTGGGCGTGCTTCACTTTGAATGCGAAGTCGTGCTCATCGGTATTGGGACCGAAGCGAATTTCCTTGAGAACCACCTTGGTCTGCTTGGCCTTCAGTTCGCGGGTCTTCTTCTTCTGCTCGTACTTAAATTTCGAGTAGTCGATGACACGGCAAACAGGCGGCACGGCAGTGGGCGAAATCTCAACGAGGTCGAGATTCTGCTCCTGCGCCATCTTCCGGGCCTGGTCGGTCGGGTAGATGCCTTGCTCTACGTTGTCGCCGACAAGGCGCACTTCGCGAGCAGTGATTTTTTGGTTGATTTTGAACGGCTCTTCCACCTGCTGGCGGGGCACGTACCGACGATTCGGAGCTGCTATGGTTTGGTCCTCCTGCTAAAAAAGTGGCGGGGAATAAGATTCTAGGCGGTTTAGGCTTGGTAAGGCCTGGCAATCAGGGGGCAAATATCGGTATTTTATATTGGAAAGACAAGCTTGGTACGCATTGTATTTATTGCAAAAGCAAAAAAGAACGCCATGCTGCGCTGGTCGGAGCAACTCTACCACGCAAGTAAATTAATTTACTGTGGCGGTAAAGGTGCTTCGACCAGCGCAATATGACGTTCTTTTATAGGCAATTGCATCATTTACATCGCTTCTACCATCTGGCTCTGCACGCTTTTTACGAATGCATCCAGTGGCATGGAGCCAAGGTCGCCCTCGCCGTGTTTGCGCACGGAAATGATGTTGTCCTGGGCCTCCTTCTCCCCTACTACCAGCAGGTAAGAAATTTTGCTCATTTCGGCATCACGGATTTTGCGGCCGATGCGCTCGTCACGGCCGTCTACAGTACCGCGCAGGTCGTGTTGCTCCAACTGTGCCTTCACTTGATACGCGTAGTCGCTGTACTTATCAGAAATCGGTAGTACGATGAACTGCTCAGGCGTAAGCCACAGTGGGAAGTTGCCGCCGCAGTGCTCGATGAGTACAGCCACGAAACGCTCCAGCGAACCGAACGGCGCACGGTGAATCATCACGGGGCGCTGCTTGGAGTTATCGGCGGCGGTGTACTCAAGGTCGAAGCGCTCGGGCAGGTTGTAATCGACCTGGATGGTGCCCAACTGCCAGCGACGGCCAATGGCATCGCGCACCATGAAGTCGAGTTTGGGACCGTAGAAAGCGGCTTCGCCGTACTCGGTTACGGTGTTAAGGCCTTTCTCAAGGGCAGCTTCCTGGATGGCGCTTTCGGCCTTCTCCCAGTTCTCGTCGGAACCAATGTACTTGGTTTTGTTATCGGGGTCGCGCAACGAAATCTGGGCGGTGAAATCAGGGAAATCAAGGGCTTTGAGCACGTACAGCACGATGTCAATCACCTTCATGAACTCTTCTTTCACTTGGTCAGGGCGGCAGAAGATATGGGCATCGTCCTGCGTGAAACCGCGTACGCGGGTAAGGCCGTGCAACTCGCCCGACTGCTCATAGCGGTATACCGTGCCGAACTCGGCGAGGCGCACCGGCAGGTCGCGGTAGCTGCGGGGCTCGGTTTTATAGATTTCGCAGTGGTGCGGGCAGTTCATCGGCTTGAGGAAGAACTCCTCGCCGGGGTTGGGCGTTTTAATGGGCTGAAACGAGTCGGCACCGTACTTCTCGTAATGGCCGCTGGTCACATACAACTCCTTTGAACCAATATGCGGCGTTACGACGGGCGAATAGCCGGCTTTCACTTGGGCTTTGCGCAGAAACTGCTCAAGGCGCTCGCGCAGGGCAGTGCCTTTGGGCAGCCATAGCGGCAGGCCTGCGCCTACTTTCTCCGAGAAAGCAAAAAGCTTTAATTCTTTGCCAAGCTTGCGGTGGTCGCGGCGCTTAGCTTCTTCGAGGCGCTCAAGGTACTCGGTGAGGTCCTTGGCTTTGGGGAAGGTGATGCCGTATAGGCGCGTTAGCTGCTTGTTCTTCTCGTCGCCGCGCCAGTAGGCACCGGCCACGTTCATCAGCTTGGCAGCTTTAATGGTGCCGGTGTCGGGGATATGTGGGCCGCGGCAGAGGTCGGTGAAGCCACCTTGCGTATAGAAAGTGATATTGCCGTCCTCGAGGTTTTCGAGTAGCTCCAACTTGTAGGGGTCCTGCTTCTCGGTGAAGTAGGCGATGGCGTCGGCTTTGGATACTTCCTTGCGGATGTACTGGCTTTTATTTTTGGCCAGTTCCAGCATTTTCTTCTCGATTTCGGGAAAGTCTTCGCTGCTGATGCTGCGGCCTTCGCCGAGGTCGACGTCGTAGTAAAAACCGTTTTCGATGGCTGGGCCAATGGCCAGCTTCACACCCGGATACAGGGCTTCGAGGGCTTCGGCCATAAGGTGAGCCGAGGAATGCCAATAGGTGGATTTGCCAGCGGTGTCGTTCCAGGTGAGGATGCTGACCTGCGCGTTGTCAGGCAAGGGGCGGTGGAGGTCGCGGACTTCGCCGTTGACCGAAACGGCCAAGGCGTTGCGGGCGAGGCCTTCGGAGATGCTGGCGGCCAGGTCGTAGCCACTGGCGCCGTCGGAAAGCTGGCGAAGCGAGCCGTCGGGGAGCGTGATGTTGAGCATACTGATACTAAAAGG
This sequence comes from Hymenobacter negativus, assembly GCF_017571495.1. Lineage (GTDB taxonomy): Bacteria > Bacteroidota > Bacteroidia > Cytophagales > Hymenobacteraceae > Hymenobacter > Hymenobacter negativus. Next base: position 6,463 of record NZ_JAGETZ010000001.1, read on the forward strand.
TTGCCAGAGCGGCAAAGCGGGGCGCAAGTTACGCGTTGCTTATTGAGGAATAAAGAATGAGAAATGAAGAATTGTCGTTCAAATTTCATCCTTAATACCACGCCGAAGCCTTAGCCGGCGCCGGGTGCGCGCAAAGGCAGCGGCGCGATGGGCTCTGGCCGGGACGGGGCGGCGGGGCGGCGGTAGTAATAGCGCGGGACCGTGCGCAGGCTGTCGGGCAGTGAAGCCTGCACCCGCTCATTGGTCTTCCAGACTTTGAAGGTCCAATGTACATTGCCGGGGTTTTCGTTCACCAGCAAGCGGTATTGGGTGAGGGCTTCGGGCAGGCGATTCTGGGTTTCGAAGGCTTCGGCGAGCAGGGCGCGGGCTTCGGGCAGGCGCGGGTTGCGGCGCAAGGCGCGGGTTAGATGCTGAACAACGGCAGCGGGCTGGCGCAGCTTAGCAGCAGCCAGACCCAAGCGGTAGTCGGCTCGATACACCGTGGTATCAAGTGCCAAAGCGCGGCGGTAATACCACAGGGCACTATCCGGGCGGCCTTGCAGCTCCAACTGGCGGCCGTAGTCGTAGCGCAACAGGCCGGAAGCGGTATCCAGCTTCATGCCTAGGGCGGCGTATTTAGCAGCATCAGCCGGGATACGCCAGGCATTGAGAAGGAAGGCCAACTGATGTAGAATCTCGGGCTCGCGTGGGTCACGGGCCAGGGCATCCTGCAGGTACTGCACGGCGGTACTGGTATCGGCAGTGGCGGCGTAGGCCAAGCCTTTATAGAACAGGGCCGCAGGCTGGTCGGGGTCGAGGCGCAGGGTGCGGTCGAGGTTGTCGAGGGCGGCGGGGTAGTTTCGGGCGGCGAGGTGCGTCTCTCCTACTAGCAACGGCAGCTCGGGCCCGGAGAAACCATGCTCAGCGGCTTGGCGAGCGGCAGCTAGGGCCGCTGGCAACTGGTCCAGCGACCGATACGCCCGGGCTTGCAGAAAATATAACTGGCCATTGGAATCGTCAATGGTCAGAGCCCGGTTGACATCGTCGAGAGCCGCTCTGGCTTGGCCGGCAGCCAAGCGCAAGGTGGCCCGCCGGGCCAGCAGCGTGGTATTGCGCGGCTCCCGTGTTATGGCCCCGTTCAGCTCATCGGCCTGAACCCGAGGCCCACTCTGCACAGTAGCAAGGTTCACAAGAGTATCGGGCTGCTCCGACGGAGTCGATTGGCAGGCTACCAGCCCCGCCGCCAGCAGCAGCCAAATGTTGAAATGCCGAAGTAAAACGGGAAAACGCATCGTCATGGGCTGCAAAGCTAGCAGCTACTGTTTGCGGCTAAGACTATCTGGGCGAACCTTACTGGCATCGCCGGGAGCCAGAATGGGCGGTTTCGCGGATTTTCCTTCGCGCTCGCGGCGCTTTTGGCGGCGCGCATCGGCCCGAACCAGCGGCGGCAGCATTTTACGGCACAGGCGGCTCACCACCAAGTCCTCGCTGGTAATGGTGGGCAGGCGCTCGGCTTCGCGCAGAATAGCAATAGCCTTGCGCCGGCGGCCCTGATAACGGTACATGCGGGCTAGGTCGTAGCAGAATTGCAGGTTGCGCGGGGCCAACTCGTGGGCTTTTTCCAAGTCGGTCATGGCTTCGCGGCTGTCACCACCGTCGGGCACACCACCCAGCACCAAGCGACTATAGAGGCGTTCCAGCACGTTGTAGTGCGCTACCCGGTACTGCCAGCGGCCGCGCAGCTGCCAGGTTTCGGGCAGGTCGGGGCGGCGCTCAGTGGCTAGGTAGACGTGCGAGCGCAGGTCATGAAAGGCCTTGAGGCGCGCCCCGGCGCGGTATAGCGTAGCTTGGTTGAACAGTGCCAGCGCTACGGCATAGTTGCTTTCACCGCCTTCGGGCCGCAATAGCAGGGCGCGGTCGGCGTAGCTTCTGGCGGCGTCAAAATAGGCGTTTTTGCGGGTTTCATCCGAATAGCGGGCACCTATTTTCACGCTCAACACGGCAGATTGCCACAGGGCCAGGTAGTGGTTGGGAACCAGCTTGAGCACTTCCTGATATACGCCCAAAGCTTCCGAATCCTTGAAGCTGTTGGTGAGGCTAGCAGCTTGAAAGAGCTTGATGCGCACGGCCGGAGGGTCGGGAGCCGGAGCATTGGCGGGTACGGCGGTGACTACGGGTGCGGGCTTGGTGGTGTGTGACCGAAGCTGTCCAGCGGCTGGCAAACCCAGCAAGTGCCCGGCCAGCATTGGAAAGAGCCACTTACCCCACCTCGTCCGAGCGGGATGGGCAAGGCACGACCACAACCGAGATAACACATGCATGGCGACAAAGAAACAGGAAAGCAGGCTCAAACACGGCCGCTTAGTGGCCGCTTCGCATGGTTCGAACGATTCAAAGGCACCTACAAATATTAAACCGGCCACTTCGTCAAGGCAAAATAGCCTTGACGAAGTGGCCGGTTTATCACTATTATCGCACTAAAACAAGCCCAACTGAGCCTTGGGCCGCTTCAGCAGTTCCTGGGCACGGGCTACTTCTTCGGCCGTCACATCAACTGGACCGGCAGGCTCTGGGCGGGCAGTAGGGGCCTCAGCGCCCGCCTCGCCGGGTTTGGGCACGGCAGGGCGGCGCTTGGCTACTTCGCGCCGTTGCGGCTCGGGGCCTTCGTCGGTGAGGAGCGTGAGGGTGTGGATTTTGAAGTAGTTGAGCTTATTGCCCATGGCCTTCCAGCCTTTCACATCGATAAACTCGTGTAGGGTAATCTGCTCTTTCTCCTTGTCGGCCTTCTTGTCTTTCTGGATGGTCACTTCCACGAGCGGCTCGGGGTTGGCCGTCACGGCCAACAGCTTAGAGCCTTTGGTTTCAGAGATAAAGGTGAAGCGCTTGTCGAGCGTACTGGTTTCGATTTTGAAGCGCTTGACGTAGTGGATTTTCGTCTCACCCTCCATATACACCACGCTCAGCACCGTTTCGGGTTCCAGCTTGCGCAGCAACACAATGTTGGCCAGGTCGAAATGCTTGCTGAGGTCGGGCGCGTTCAACTCGTACGAGCCGTCTTTGTATATCACCAAAATGGTTTCGTCGGTGTCGAAGGTGCCCAGGTAACGGCCGTGATTGGTATGGTTGAGGCGGGCTACCACGCTATCAAAGAACACCTCGCGCCCGCCCAGCGTGGAGTCGCCCACGGTTTTCTGGGTAATTTTCTTGATGGGATGCTTGGTTACGATGTTGCCCATCGAGCCCTTGCCCTTGATGGCCAGCTCGGCAAAGTCGAAGTCAAACTGCTTCACCCGCGCCGGGGCCTTGTCGGAAAGCTGGATGCTCACAATTTCCGACTCGGAGTTGGGGTTGGCGGTGAGATATAGGGTTTTGGTGCCCTTGGTGCCTTTGGTCAGGTCGTATACTTTGTCGCGGGTAATGCCCGATACTAGGAAACGCTTGGCGAAGCTGATGCCCGAGGCACCATCCAGGTACACCATGTTGTACACCAACCGGTCGTCGTTCTTGTTGTAAACGCCCACATGCAAAATGTCCTTGCCCACGAAGGTCTTTTCCGCAATTTTACTCACCGTGAACGTGCCATCGCGCCGGATAGCGATGATGTCGTCTAGGTCTGAGCAGTCGCAAATGGTCACGGCATGTTCGTCCTTTTTCAGACCATAGCCTACAAAGCCGTCGGCGTAGTTCACATAGAGCTTCTGGTTGGCCACGGCCACTTTCTGGGCCGTCACCACGTCGAAAGTCCGGAGTTGGGTTTTGCGCTCGCGGCCTGCTCCGTACTTCTTCAGCAGTCCTTTGAAGTAATTGATGGCGTAACGCGTGAGGTTGGCTAGGTGGTCGGCCACTTCGGCCAGTTCTTCCTCCAGGCGCTGCAAATACTCATCGGCCTTGAAGCCATCGTACTTTGAAATGCGCTTGATGCGAATTTCGGTCAGGCGGGTGAGGTCTTCCTCCGAGATTGGGCGGCGGAGCACGATGCGCTGGTCGTCGGCCTTGGCTTTGTCGGTGGCAAGGCGCACAAACTTTTTCAAGCCTTTCTCGATAGTCTCCAGGATTTCCTCCCAGGTTTCGCACTCCTCAATCTTGCGATAGATGCGGTTTTCGATGAAAATCTTCTCCAACGAAGCGTTGTGCCATTTTTCCCACAGCTCCTCCTGGCGGATTTCCAACTCGCGCTCCAGCAGGCGCACCGTGGCCTTGGTACTCTGGCGCAACACGTCCTCCACGCCCACAAAGCGCGGCTTCTCATCAATGATGACGCAGGTATTGGGCGAGATGCTGATTTCGCAATCGGTGAAGGCGTAAAGGGCATCCATCGTGAGGTCGGGCGAGACACCGGTGGGCAGCTGTACCTGAATTTCCACGTTGGCCGCCGTATTGTCGACCACCTTCTTAATCTTGATTTTGTTGGCTTCCGAAGCCTTCACGATGCTCTCCATCAGCGCCGTGGTGGTGGTGCCGTAGGGAATATCGCGGATAATGAGCAGGGTTTTATCGACCTTTTCGATGGTGGCGCGCAGGCGGATTTTGCTCCCGCGCAGGCCCGAGTTGTAGTTGCTCACATCGCATAAGCCGCCGGTCGAAAAGTCTGGAAACAGCTGCACGTCGTGGCCCCGCAGCACCTCAATACTGGCCTCGCACAGCTCGCGGAAGTTGTGGGGCATAATCTTGGTGCTCAAGCCCACGGCAATGCCCTCCACGCCCTGCGCCAGCAGCAGCGGAAACTTCACGGGCAGCGTAGTGGGCTCGCGCTTGCGGCCGTCGTAGCTGAGCTGCCACTCGGTGGTGTCGGGGTTGAACACGACGTCGAGCGCGAACTTGCTCAGGCGGGCTTCGATGTAGCGGGCAGCAGCGGCGCTGTCGCCGGTGCGCACATCGCCCCAGTTGCCCTGGTGGTCGATGAGCAGGTCTTTCTGGCCCAGGTTCACAATCGCATCGCCGATGCTGGCGTCGCCGTGCGGGTGATACTGCATGGTCTGGCCAATGATATTGGCCACCTTGTTGAGACGGCCGTCATCCATCTCCTTCATGGCGTGCAGGATGCGCCGCTGTACAGGTTTGAGGCCATCTTCGATGGCGGGCACGGCCCGCTCCAGAATCACGTAGCTGGCGTAATCCAGAAACCAGTTCTGGTACATGCCGCGCACGGTAGCCACGTCATGAATGGTTTCACCGGGCGAAAACCGGGGCTCTTCCTCCGTTTCGGGCTCAGCTTCAATGGCAACGGCTTCGATTACTGCCGGGGCGTGGCCAAACAAATCGGCACCGGGGGTTAGCTGCCCCTCGTCATCGGAAGCGGGCTCTTCCGCTGTAGCATCTGAGGTTTCGGTGAGCTCTTCGGCATCGGCCGCCGCAGCCGGTGAGAAAGCAGACAAATCAAAATCGACGGAATCACCCGGCTGTAAAAAATTTTGGTCGGGAGCGTCGGAAGCAGGAGTATCGGAAGTGGCCACGAGGGAAACGAATGAGGTCGGCGTACTGCCGTCAAAAATACCGGAATCAGCGCGGAGCGCAATAAATTACAATTTTAACTATGGGTATAAAGTTCCCAAATTTCTTAGCAAAATACACAAAACCAATAATTATCGATTGTGCACAAATATTCGCTCCGCCCTCAAATTACGCTATTTTTCAGCTCAAAAACAAGCTAACCAGAATAGCCATGCCTACACTCGCTTCACCACAATATTTTGGTGCGATTGGTCGACTGGTCCCGGAAAGAAAAAAGCCCGAGCCAAAGGCTCGGGCTTTTCCGTGGAATTTGTCGACTAGTCTACCCCTAGGCGACGGTTCAAACGTACGCACAAAAAAATTATTTCCAAACTTTCACTACTTATTTGGGCAATTTTCACAGTATAAAAGTTGGCGAAGCATTGCTCTTTACCAGTGCAACTATTTGCCTCATTTCAAACAGTAGCGTCCCTCATATTGCACCAGCATCCAAGTATTGGCGGTGGTATTGGGGTCACAATGTTGCCCGCTGAGTTGTGCACCACCCTGACATGTCTAGGGTTTGATATGGTGTTCGGCAAGGATGGTGCAATCAAAGGCGAGTACTCAGTCCTCAGCTAGCATTAGCAAATTACTCGTGCCCAATAAAACCCACGAAAAAGCCCCTGTCCGGTAGCTATGCAGGACAGGGGCTTGGTAGCCGTCAGCAGTGACTGGCAACAGCTTATGCTAAATCGGCCTCAGCTACTTCGGCTACGGGCAGTACATCGGAGGTGATGAGGTCTTTTTCCAGACGCAGGTTGTCGATGATGAATTCCTGGCGGGCGGGCGTGTTTTTGCCCATATAGTAGGTGAGCACCTGCTGGATACTACGGTCGGATTGCAGGATGACGGGTTCCAGTTTGATGTTCTCCCCAATGAACTTGCCGAATTCCTCCGGCGAAATCTCGCCCAGGCCTTTGAAGCGGGTGATTTCGGGGTTCTTGCCCAGCTTGCGCATGGCGGCCTGCTTCTCCTGCTCGGTGTAGCAGTAGATGGTGTCCTTCTTATTGCGGACGCGGAAGAGCGGCGTTTCAAGGATGAACACGTGGCCGTTGCGCACCAAATCGGGGAAGAACTGCAGGAAGAACGTAAGGATGAGCAGGCGAATGTGCATGCCGTCGACGTCGGCATCGGTGGCCACCACCACGCGGTTATAGCGCAGGCCTTCGATACCTTCTTCGATGTTGAGGGCGTGCTGCAGGAGGTTTAGCTCCTCGTTCTCGTACACGATTTTCTTCTTCAGGCCGTAGCAGTTCAGCGGCTTGCCGCGTAGGCTGAACACGGCCTCCAGCTCCACGTTGCGGCTCTTGGTGATGCTACCCGAGGCTGAGTCGCCCTCGGTAATGAAGAGTGTGGTTAGGGCTTCTTTCTCGGCGCCATCCTTCACGTTTTCGCCCAAGTGGAAACGGCAGTCGCGCAGCTTGCGGTTGTGCAGGTTGGCTTTTTTGGCGCGCTGGTTGGCGAGCTTTTTCACGCCGGCCATGTCCTTGCGCTCCCGCTCGCTTTGCTCGATGCGCTTGCGCAAGGCCTCGGCCACCAACGCATTTTTATGCAGGTAGTTGTCGAGGTTATCCTTAACGAAATCGACGATGAAACCGCGCACGGTCGGACCGTCTTCGCCCATGTTTACACTACCGAGCTTGGTTTTGGTCTGACTTTCGAACACGGGCTCCTGCACGCGCACCGAAATGGCGGCAATGATGCTGGCCCGGATATCGGCCGCGTCGTAGTCCTTCTTGTAAAACTCGCGCACGGCCTTCACCACAGCTTCGCGGAAGGCCGCTAAGTGCGTGCCACCCTGCGTGGTATACTGGCCGTTCACAAAGGAATAGTACTCCTCGCCGTAGTCATTACCGTGGGTCATAGCCATCTCAATATCCGGAGCCTTCAAGTGGATAATGGGGTAGCGCATGCTTTCCTCATCGGCTTTGCGGGCGAGCAGGTCGCGCAGGCCGTTTTCGGAGTAATACTTCTGGCCATTGAAGTTGATGGTGAGGCCCGCGTTGAGGTAGACGTAGTTCCAGATTTGATTTTCGAGGTACTCCGGGATAAAGCGGTAGTTCTTAAAAATCGTCTCATCAGGCTGGAAAACGACCAGTGTGCCGTTGCGCTGGCTGGTTTTCTGAGGCTTGGGGTCTTGCACCAGCTTGCCCTGGGCAAACTCAGCAGCTTTCATCGTGCCTTCGCGCACGCTTTGTACCAGGAAATAGCCGCTGAGGGCATTCACGGCCTTGGTACCCACGCCGTTGAGCCCCACGGACTTTTGGAAAACCTTGGAATCGTACTTGCCACCGGTGTTGATTTTGCTCACCACATCAACCACCTTGCCCAGCGGGATACCGCGGCCGTAGTCGCGCACCTGCACCTTGGAATCCGAAATCTTGATATCGATGGTGCGGCCGTGGCCCATCACGTGCTCATCAATGCAGTTGTCGACCACCTCCTTCACCAACACGTAAATGCCATCGTCATAAGCCGAGCCGTCGCCGAGCTTGCCGATGTACATGCCGGGCCGCAAGCGGATGTGCTCGCGCCAGTCGAGCGAACGGATGCTGTCTTCGTTGTAGCCGTGGTCCGGAGTTTTGGTGGGAGTTTCCGGTTCGGCAGCAAGTAGGTCGTCTTTCATCAAAAGAATAAATAAGGAGGGCTTTTTAGAATAAAATAGCGCTCCGTCGGTTAAAGTTGGGCGGAGGCGGTTCAGGCAAAAAGGTGCTTCAGGACCATCAACTGCTTGTAGCCTTAACGGGTATTTCAGCTACCATTCAGCACCTGTTCCAACACCCGTTCCGCTAACATGATTGGGAGCAATCCAGTTTCCTTAGTTCTTACAAGCTAAAAAAACGCATTTACTAAAACCACTGGTGTAAAGGTACCAGAAAAGTATGTCAACCTCAAATCAAGTCTTGGCGTGCTTTACTACCCTCATTAAGCCACAAGTGCAGAACAGCCGCGATGCAATGACATATTTACAGCAAAGAGTTGCAACAGCCAAAAAGCCGCGTAGCGGTGACAGAAACACTGGGAATCTGTCACCGCTACGCGGCTTTTCGCCTTTCGGCGTGGGATGAACAAGTCGCTGCTAAGCGGCTATCCGATGATATAAGCCCGAAACCGGACAACCATGCCAGCTATCGGGGCGCTACGCCGGCGCTAGCGGCGGGTATCAGCCCGCCCGCTACTACGCCCAGTTCGGCGAAGCGGGTGGTGAGTTCTGACAGGTTGGTGATTTTGTTGAACAGCTGCGAGCCGATGCCAACAGCATTTACCCCCGCGCCAAACCATTCGCGCAGGCTTTCAGCGGTGGGTGCAATGCCGCCGGTCACCATCACCTTCACGTTGGGCATGGGACCGTGCACGGCTTTCACATAGGCAGGGCCGACTACGTGGGCCGGGAAAACTTTCACAATGGTGGCCCCCATGCGGGTAGCCTGGTAAATCTCGTTCACGGTCATGGCGCCGGGCATCCAGAGGCGGTCGTAGTGGCGGCACACGGCGGCAACGGTGGCCGAGATAACCGGTTGCACGAGGAAATCGGCGCCCGCTTCGACGAACACTTCAGCTTCGCGGTCAGTGTAGACGGTGCCGACGCCCAGGGTCAGGTCGGGGTATTGACGGGTAACGTACTCACGCAAGGCCGTGAAGACCGACAGGGCTTCTTCGCCCCGATTGCTAAACTCAAGCACTCGGACGCCGCCGGCGTAGCAGGCGTCAACTACTTGTTGCGCGTAGGCGATGTCGGCGTGATAGAAAACGGGGACCACCGGGTGGCGCAACAGCCGGTCGAGGGTTTGATGGTGGAATTCTTGGAACATGGAATTTACTTTAAAGAAGATGGGATAAAAGTAGGCGTGGCACGGCTTGGTTGTATCCTGTGGGCACCTGCTTTTTTACGGGAGGGTTCAAGGCCCTTATCAGCCAATATTCATGGTTGAAAGGCATTTACAAAGAAGCTATCTACATGCTTTAGCAAGGCTCCCAGGTCGGGCTCGACAAAGGGGCGGGCGCATGGTGCTGACAATGCCTGAGCAGCTCGGGTTCGGCCAAGCCTAACGAGTAGCTTATTGGAACATCTTGGGACTAGTGGCACGTACACGGCAAAGCGCTTGTGCCGATGCCAATTGAAAATTCTTTTTGGCGGTCGAAGCAGCTTAACCCGAAACCTACGAATGATTCCACGTCCTACGCTCCCGCGCCCCAACGGCTTCAACTTACCCACCAACATTCCCTCGCCCTCGCGACAACACGCGCCCGCCGAGGTAAAGCAGTCGCCGGTTGTTCATTATACCTTCCTGCTCATCGGCCTGTCGCTGCTTGTGTTTGTGCTGCGCAAGCTGGATAGTGTACTGCTGCCCATCCTGTTTGCCGGGCTGCTGGCGGTACTGCTATTGCCGCTGGTGGTGCGCCTGGAAAACTGGAAATTCCCGCGCATCTGGGCCATTATTGTGACGCTGCTGCTCGTGATTGTCGCCCTCACGGGCCTGTTCTACCTGTTCGGCACTCAGCTGATGAGCTTGCGCGACGAATGGCCGAAGCTTCAGGCAAAGAGCCTAGAGTACTTTGATTCTGTGCAGCAATGGGCCAGCCTGAAGTTTGGCTACGAGCCAATGAGCAAGGAAGAGCTGATTGATTCTTCCATGAAATCGGTGAAGAAATCGGCGGGAGGCTTTCTGGGTTCCACGCTGAGTACTACGGCGGGCGTACTGAGCGTAACCACGCTGATACCCATCTACATTTTCTGCTTTCTGTATTACCGCGACCACATGCGGCAATTCCTGTTCCGCTTCGTGGCACCCGACAAGCGCACCAGTGTGCTACACACCATGGATAATATTCAGACCGTGGTGCAGGCCTACATTCAAGGCCTGCTCACGGTGATTGTGGTGGTGTCGGTGCTAAATGCCATCGGCCTGCTGCTGCTGGGGGTGAAGTTTGCCATTTTCTTCGCCGTGTTTGCCTCCGTGCTGGCCATCATTCCCTATATCGGCATCATGGTGGGCTCGGCCATTCCGGCGCTGGTAACGCTGGTTGAAACCGGTTCGCCGGGCAAAGCAGCGGCTGTGGTGGGCGTTTTCGTGTTTGTGCAGTTCCTGGAAGGCAACTTTATCACGCCCATGATTACGGGCTCAAAAGTGAGCATCAACCCCATGGCCGCCATTATTGCCCTTATTCTGGGTGGCGAACTGTGGGGCACGCCGGGCATGATTCTGAGCATTCCGCTGGTAGCAGTACTCAAAGTAGTGTTTGATTCTGGCAAAGCCACCGAGCCCTGGGGCTTTCTGCTGGGCGATGTAACCGACGGCGAGGATACTCAAGCCGATACATCGGATGACAACCCAGGCTTTTTTGCCAAAGCCTGGCGCATGATTAAACGAATGTGACGGATGATTAATCTGTGAATGACGCGAAGTCTACTTACTAATGTTTGACCTGCACTATCCGCGAATTGATTAGTAATTACTAACCGTTAACCACTAAAAAAAGGCTATCCTAAAGGACAGCCTTTTTTTCTGCAACCTTCTACGGGGCTAAACTTGTTAGCTTTCCTTTCGACCACCTTCCGCGCCGCGATTTGTACGCCATTATTGACCTTGAAACTACCGGCGGGCAGCCCACCCAGGACCGCATCACCGAAATAGCTATTTATATCCACGACGGGGAGCGCATCGTGGACGAATACGCTACGCTGCTCAATCCTGGCCGGGCCATTCCGCCGTTCATCACCCAGCTCACGGGCATTACCAACGACATGGTGAGCGACGCGCCCAAGTTCCACGAAGTGGCGCGCAAGGTGGTGGAGATGACCGAAGGCTGCGTGTTTGTGGCCCATAATGTGCGGTTCGACTACTCGTTTCTAAAGAAGGAATTTGCCGACCTGGGCTACAACTATTCGCGCAAAACGCTGTGCACCGTGCGGCTGTCGCGCAGCCTGATTCCGGGCCAGCCCAGCTACAGCTTGGGCAAGCTGTGTCAGAACATTGGCATCCCACTGGAAGGGCGGCACCGCGCCGCTGGCGACGCCCACGCCACCGCCCTGCTCTTCGGCAAACTCTTGAAAATCACCAGCGAAACCGACGACCTGCCCCACGGCACCGATACCAGCCACACCCTGGCCCGCGTGGATGCCCTGGCCCCCGCCGGCCGCCGGCCCGACGGCACCAAGAAGCCTTCGCCCAAACGCGTGGCCGCTGTGCAAACGGCCATCAAAGAGGCGCTGATGCCGCCGCTACTGCCAGCCTCGGTGGTGGCCAACCTGCCGCAGGCCACGGGTGTGTACTACTTCCACAACGAGGCGGGAGAGGTAATCTACGTGGGCAAGTCGATTAATATTTACAAGCGCATTCAGCAGCATTTTGCGGTGGATGTGAAGTCGCGCAAGAGCCTGGAGTTCAAGAATTCCATTGCCGATATTACCTGGGAGCTAACGGGCTCGGAGCTGGTGGCGCTGCTGTATGAGTCGCATCTGATTAAGCACATGAAGCCGGCATATAACCGGGCCCAGCGGCGCTCGGTGTTTCCGGCGGGCATTTACCTGCGGATTGATGAGCAGGGCTATAAGCGTCTGGCCTACGGCCGCGCCGATGCACGAAACGCTGAAATCCCCATTATTGCGCTGGGCAATCAGTACAAGGCCCAAGGTTTTCTGTACCACAAAGTGGCCAAATACAACCTCTGCCAGAAGCTGTGCGGGCTGTATAAAACCCAGGGACCGTGCTTCGACTACCAGGTGCACCGCTGCCTGGGCGCGTGCGTGGGCCAGGAACCGCCGGAGACCTACAACCTGCGCGTGGACGAAGCCATCGACAGCATCAGCTATGAGCACGAGTCGTTCGTGGTCATTGGGCCGGGTCGCACGGAGCTGGAGAAGAGCATTGTGCTGGTGGAAAACGGGCGCTACCGGGGCTTTGGGTACGTGGATGAGACGTTTTCGGCACGTAAGCTGGCTGACTTTCGGGACGCTATCAAGCTGTATACCGACAATAAGGACATTCAGCAGATTATCCGTAACCACCTGCGCATTAAGCGCAAGGGCGAAAAAGTGAAGGTATTTGGGTGATTTCGATAAGGAGTTGGGATTTTTCTACATTTACGAAAGTGAATGTTCTCTTCGTCCCTCCTTGTCCATGAAACACCTCGTCTCTCGTTTGCTCATTAGCGGCTTGTTCCTGGCGGCCGCACCCGTTGCCCAGGCCCAACTCAGCGGCGTCAAAACCATCAACCCTACTGGAACCGGGGCCAACAATTACCTCACTTTTGGGGCGGCCGTGACGGCGTTGAATGCGGCCGGAGTGGCGGCCAGCGGCGTCACGTTCAACGTGCAAGCGGCAACAGTTTTTGATGAGGTAGTGCCGCCTATCACCGTCAGTGGTACAGCTAGTGGGCCCATTATCTTTCAGAAAACCGCTGGTGCGGTCAACCCCAAAATCCAGGGTACCGGCACGGGTGCGGCCGATGCGGCGCTGACGCTGGATGGTGCCGATTACGTGCAATTTATCGGCATTGACGTGGAGGACAAGGCAACCAACACGACGGCCGTTCAACAGTTGGAATATGGGATTCTGCTCCAAAACGGTGCCACTCACAACACCTTCAGCGCCGCTACCGTGACGCTAAACCGGGCCAATACTAACCGCACCAATGGCGTGGCCGTGCTCAACGGCGGCAACGACCAGAACCACTTCTACGGCCTCACGGTGCAAAACTGCTCCTATGGCTACGACCTGGAAGGCACCACCGCGCTCTACGACGACGGCCTTGAGATTGGTCCGGTCCCCGGCAGCACAGCATCCGTTAGCCAGCTGCTTAGCATTGGCGTGCCACCTACGGGCACACCGGGTGGCATTGCCTTCAGCATCTACGGTATATATCTGAAATCGCAGACCAACGCCCGCGTCTTCAACACCGAAATCAACGGCGTGACAGGTACCAACGGCACCTACGGCATCTACTCCACCGGCACGACTAATAGCGTGGAGGTGACCGATTGCCGGGTGCACGGCATGAGCAGCAGCGGCACTACGGGCGCGGTAATGGCCATGTACGTGAACAACGGCGCAACCCACCGCTTCCTGCGCAACCGTACCCACGACATTGAAGCGCTGGGCACCAGCGGCTTCGCGGCAGGTTTTGATATCACGGGTGGCACGAATAATTACCTGGCTAATAACATGGTGTACGACGTACGGGCAGCGGCCAGCGGCGCGGGCACGTCGGTACGGGCCTTCAGCTTTCGGGGCGGCAATGCCTATGCCTACCACAATACGGTGGTGCTAAGCTATACTGCTACCAACCCGGCCAACAAGAGCGGGGCGCTGTACATGTCGGGTGGGCCGACGGTGGACTTGCGCAACAATATTTTCGTGAACCTGGTGAGTGGCCTAACCAGCGGCGGGGGCGGCATTGCGGCAGCCTTTTTCAAAAACAACACCATTACAACCAGCGTCAGCGCTGGCTCGAATAATAATATCTACTACGCCGGGCCACCGTCAACGGAAAAGCTGATTTTCTATGGCGCGGCCGTGGGCACCACCCCGGCCGCCCTCGACCAAACGCTGGCCCAGTACCAGACCCGCTTTGCGGCAGTAGAACAGGCTTCCATTACGGAACTGCCGCCCTTCGTGAACACAATTACTAATCCGCACTTGCTGGCTGGGCAGCCCACCCGCGCCGAAGGTGGCGGCACGTCCCTAGCCGCTACCCTCCTGCCCGTGCCCACCGACCTGGATGGCGACGTGCGCAACGCCACGCGCCCCGACATTGGCGCCGATGAAGGAGCCTTTACGCCACTGGCAACCCAGTCAGGCCTCCTCAACGACCTGATAGCTGAGCTGGCTCCGAATCCTGTTGGCCGTGGCAACGCACCGGCATTGTACCTGGGCGGCCCGGCCAAATTGCTTACCCTGACCATTACAGATGCATTGGGCCGCACCATGCTGCCAACCCAAACGGTGCGCCACACCAGTGGCACCGAAGCCCTGCCCCTGCCGGCCGGCCTGGCTTCGGGCCTCTACGTGTTACGCCTGCGTGAGCCAGCTACCGGTGCCGCGCTCAGCCGACAACTGGTGGTGGAGTAGCACCGTTTCGCACGGAGGGTACTGAGAGTAGCGGGCACTTATAACATCCTTATGCCTTATGCTAGAGCAGCGGCATAGGGCAGCTTATCCGGCAGGCACACAACTGCGGGCGGCAGAGCTGGACGGTAGAATCAACTGGATAAAAAGGCATTTGTGCTTCCGAATTTGTGCTTACGTAGTTGTCCGATTGCATCTTAGGCAAATACGTATTTATGGACCAAACGCTTGCTAATGGCAACTTAAGCCCGGCGCGAAAGTAAGGATTGAGGCAATTCGCACCTTCCACTCCTAATTTTTCATGCTATGCTAGCAATGGACTTTCGGGGCCCGAAAAGGGTCCGCGCCGTTCAGAAACCCATGCCCGAAATCAAGCATCCCGAGGATGCTATTGTGCGGGTGAAACGCACCTGCATCTGTGGCTCTGACCTGCATCTATATAACGGCAATGTGCCGGATACCCGCGTCGGAATGACGTTCGGACACGAATTCATTGGTGAAATAGTGGAGGTTGGTTCCGATGTGACCAATGTGAAAGTGGGCGACAATGTGATGGTGCCCTTCAACATTGCCTGCGGCCGCTGCATTTTCTGTAAGCAGGGCATGTTCGGCAACTGCCACGAATCCAATTCCGAAGCTACGGCTGTGGGCGGTATTTATGGCTACTCGCACACCGCTGGCGGCCACAACGGGGGCCAGGCCGAATATGTGCGGGTGCCTTACGCCAACTTCGGCCCAACGGTCATTCCCGAAGGCATGGACCTCGACGATGCCGTGATGCTGACCGATGTGACGCCGACTGGCTACCAGGCCGCCGAAATGGCTGGTATTCAGCCCGGCGACACGGTAGTGGTATTTGGCGCGGGCCCCGTGGGCATCATGGCGGCGCGGTGCAGCTGGCTGTTTGGGGCGGGCCGCGTCATCATCATCGACCAGTACGACTACCGCTTGGAATTTGCCAAGAACTTCGCCAAGTGCGAGGCCTATAACTTCCGCACTGACATGGACGACCCGGTCCTATTCATCAAAAAGCAAACCGACTGGATTGGAGCCGATGCCTGCATTGACGCGGTAGGTGCCGAAGCGGCTGGCGACGCCATGCAGACCATTACCGGGCGCAAGTCCCTGTTGCAGGCCGGGTCGGCTACGGCAGTGCACTGGGCTATCAACTCGGTGCGCAAAGGCGGTGTCATCTCCATTGTGGGGGTATACGGGCCGACTGATAACCTTGTGCCGATTGGCAACGTGGTCAACAAGGGCCTCACCATTCGGGGCAATCAAGCCTCAGTGAAGCGCCACCTGCCCCGCCTCATCGAACACGTGATGAGTGGCGTGCTCAAACCCAGCCAACTCATTACCCACCGCATTCCGCTGGAGGACGTAGCCGATGGCTACCGCCTGTTCTCTGCGAAGCTTGACAACTGCATCAAGCCCGTGCTCATCCCCTCAACCGTTAATTCGTAACGTCGCGCACCATGAAAAAGACCGCAGAAGACTTTGCCCACATCCCCGGCTGGGGCATCGATGCCGACCCCGAAAACGAACCCACTTACCCCAACCGCCACCGCACCGGCGAGGAGCACGACGGCTACTCCTGGCAGCGGCCCGAGCAGCAGGTTCTTGACGAAGAAATCCTGCATTCCAATGAGCGGCCTAACTACTCGGCCGTTGTCGGCAACTCGGTGCCGCCTACCGGCCTGAGCGGCATGATTCGGCGCTTTGCCTTCCGGTACAGCGAGAATGAGTACCGGCACTGGCTGCCTCTACTCGTAGCTGATAAGGTGAACGTGGTGGAAGGCATCATTGATGACTTAGCACACGGCACCTTACCCAACATCTGGGCTGAGAAAGGCTATAATGCCCAGTGGAAATACGACCGCAAAGGCATGATTGTGAAGCTCGCCGCCGCTACGGCCGTAGCTGCGGGTGTGGTGTACTGGCTGCTGCCTAAGAATAAGCGCCATTCGAAAACAGTGGCACAGGGTCGCTACGCCTCGGGCAGCAAGGCTCGGGTGAGCTTGTAATTTCTATCGATAAAATAAAAAAGGCCACCTGTCGAGGGTGGCCTTTTTTTATTCGGAGTGGTTGCACTGTTTAGCAGATGTGACAAGGTCCTTCGCTACGCTTAGGATGACAAGAAGTTAAAAAGCCGGGCCGTTTAATTACCCTTCAACTCCGTGCCCATAATATCTTCCCAACGGTAGTAATGGAAGGTGCGGTTATCAGACATGACTACGAACATCCCGTGCGGAAACTGCGGTCCCAGCGTCGTGCTGGTCACATCGGAACCGTCGCTGTAGTGGGCAGCTACTTTCACCACTTTCAATTCCGGATGGGCGTTCGGGTCGGTGGGGGTGCCGGCGCGGGGGAAAAGGTGGAAGGTGCTGGCTTTCTGGTCCGATACCAGAAGATAGCCGGTGCGCGGGCCGGTTTTGTAGATGGAGATGCCTTCGTGGTCCTTGCTGAAACCGGTTTGGGCAAACAGGGCCAGCTCAGCGTTGCCGCGGATGGGGTCGGCGTAGTACTTGCGCACGCCCACGCCTTCGTCGGAGTAGTATACGAAGCCCAGTTCGTTGTCCACGGCCACGGACTCAATCTCGTTGTTGCCACTGTAGGTACCGAAGCGGCGTACTTCGGTCATGCGGATTTGGCCGGCGCCGTCGTCATCAAGGCGGTATTCGGCCAGGTAGCCTTCGCGGGGTCCGTCTTTGCGGCTCACAATGGCGAAGCTAGCCCCGTCGGTGGGGCGGGTGTAAATGGCCACGCCCATGGGCTGGCGGTGCCCGGACGCGTCGCCCACAAATACGTCGAGGTTGCCGTGGTCGAGCGGGGCCATGTCGGGCAGGCGAAAGGCGCGCAGCTTGCTGGTACTGCGCTCCGTAACGAGGGCAAAATCGGTGGGCTTCCCTCCTATTTTCAGCCCGTAGCCGATGTCTACGTTGTTGGGGCGCTTGAGGCCATGAACGGTTTTACCGGGAATTTCTCTGCCTTGCAAATCGAATACGAAAAGACTGCCTTTCGAGTCTTTATCAGTGCCTACTATCAGGCTTTGGGAATGGTCGGCGGGGTTTATCCAGATGGCGGGGTCGTCGGAATCGTAACGAACGGGCGAGGTAACTACTACTGGCTGCACCACGCCCGGACCGGTATTGGGCCTGCCATTGGTGATGCCCAACAGGCGTTTGGCAGTGCGGACGCAGTGGGTGTTGAGCAGGCCCGTGACGATGAGCAAGGTGACGGTGGAGAACCGACGGAAACGAGGGGAAGCGGGCATTAGCAGGGTTGAACAGCAGGCGCAAGGTATTGCGTACGGGGCTAGAGGCGGCGGTGTTGAGCATAGCACATGAGTTGATTGGACATGCAGGAATACAACCATTCTCAACCAACAATACTTTGGTGTCAAGTCGGAGCAGGTGTCAGGTAAAACTCAAGCATAGCTCTGCATGAAGTTAACCAGCAAGAAATTTAGCCATTACTTTGTACTACCATTTCTCTTTTACTACTAAATCCGAGCACTTTGACGCCAATTTCTACCTCTTCATCTGCCAGTCCGAGTTTACCACGCCGCAAATTTGAATTCAACTTAGAAGCCTTGCGCGGATTTGCGGCGCTTATTGTGGTTTTTCACCATGCGATTCTGCATAAGCTGAGCCTAGACCCTGGTTATTCCCCCAAAGGGGCTTGGGCCAACCCTCTATCAGGCCATAGCAGTGTGTTGGTGTTTTTTATTCTATCTGGTTATGTCATCGGACTTACCAATACAAAACCTCTGACAAAAAGCACCATACTACCTTATTTACGCAAGCGTATTGTTCGGCTTTACCCTATTTACACTATCAGCCTACTCTTTGCCTTGATTATTGCCACACACCAGTACTCGTTGACGACGGTGTTGGGCCACTTTTTATTCTTACAAAACTCGGTCGTACCATACATCTTCGAAAACAACCCCCTCTGGTCCCTGAACTACGAGGTTCTGTATTACCTGGCCTTCATTCCCATCTCCTATTTCGCGCTGAGCCCTGGTAAGGTTTGCTTGGGAGCGGCCGTGGTTGGGGTCATCGCCGGTATTATTCTGCCAATGCCTTATTTGAGCGCGTATAGCTTCGGCTTCGTGTTCTGGGTAAGCGGCCTGTGGCTGGCCCAAAACACTTCTTTCTTCTCCTTGCGCTATGCTTCTCATTGGGAGCTGTTTGGGCTGGTGTTTTTGTTTCTAGGCTATGAGTTTCTCAACCCTCTGACCATGGCTGTATTGCTATTAGATACCAAGCTGCACGTGCACTTCGCCAATCCAGGCGGTGCATCCATCACGTTCAGCGACCTCTGCCAGCTGCCGTTTTGCTTTTACCTATTTCTGCGCTTTACCAACTTCTCTTTTAAAGGGGCCAACGTTTTTCTTGCTGCGGTTGTCGGGTTGGGGCTTCTATATTTTGCCTACATCGCGCGCCGCTACGGCCTGCACTCTTCACAAGTATCTTATCTACTGGTACCAATTGCAACGTTCCTGCTTGGTACTGCCTGCCTGGTAGTGGGGGCCATCCGGCCTCAATCCACTGAGGCTAACCCATTGCCAACCGTATTCATCAAGCTCGGTGCCATTTCCTATGGCGTATACGTTATCCACTTTCCCATCAGTATCATGCTCTCCCGCATTCCAGTATTCAGTGGAACAGCGGTTACGTACTGTATTCGCCTCCTACTCGATGTGGTGCTGGTTATTGCAGCAGGCTACTTGCTGGAACTTAAAATTCAGCCGTGGTTTAAAGCGCGGTTTAGTGAAAAACCTAGTGTCCGGCCTCTAGCCATTAGCTAGCTCATACCATTGGCCGTTAAAAAAGGGAAAGATTCTTGAATAACATATTCACGAATCTTTCCCTTTTTTAACGGCCATCTCTCTTATTTCACTACCTCTACCCAGCCTTTCAGTTGGCGACCCGAGGTGGCATTGACCAACAGAAAATAATAAACCCCAGCCGACTGCCCGGCGGCATCCCACCGGTTGTCGTAATGCTCCTGCTGGTACACAAGCCCGCCCCAACGGTTGAATACCTGTAGGTTCCAGCCTTTAAATTCCAAGCCTTCCAGCACAAACATGTCGTTGTTGGCGTCGTGGTTGGGGGTGATGATGTTGGGAATTTTGTAAGGGCAGTCGTCGCCGAATCGCACCTGGGTTTCGGCGGTGGAGGAGCAGCCGCTGGGGTTGACGATGGTGACGGCGTAGCGGCCGGGCGCGACGGCCGAAAGCTGCGGGGCGGTGCTGCCATCCTGCCAGCGGTAGGTACTTCCCACTGGCTGTGGGCCGGGGTCGAGCACGAGGCTTTGCTCGGCGCAGATAAGATATTCCGGACGAAGCGCGACCGTGGGATTCGCAGAAAATGACAGCCGCACCGTGTCCCGCACCGTGCATTGCTGAGGCGGCGTCACATCCACCCAATAGATGCCGCTGGTGGTGGCGCGTAGCTGCGAGGCCGTGCTGCCATCCTGCCAACGGTAGGTAGTGCCGAGGGGCTGCGTGGGGATGACGGTCAGCAAAGAGCTACTGCCGATGCACCCACCTGCCAGACTGGACTGCAACCGAGCAGAGCTACGCGGCAGAATCCGTACGGTTTGCGAATAGGTGCGCACCGTCCCACTGACTTCGCGCATCGTCAGGGTGGCTACGTAGTTACCCGGCCGGGGGTAGCGGTGCTGTGCGGTTGGGCCGCTGGCAGTGTTTCCGGGGTTGGCCGGGTCACCAAAATCCCAGGTAAATACCGCATCAGGAATAGCGGGGTAAACCGACGCGGTGAAGGAGCTGGTTTCGCCTGCGCACACATCGGTGCCTATTACCCCGTAGTTGAATAGCACGATACCCGGTACAGGCGGGCGGACCATCACATTGGGCAGGCCCAAGTAGTTGCCGCGGCCCGCTCCCCATAAGGGCCTGCTAGAATGGTAGCCACAGCCAGTACCGGGGGTATCGGGTGAATCAACCATGTAAATGGAATCGGCTGCCCCAAAGGGCTGGGTGCACGCTATGTAGATTTTGCCATCGGCAGCGAGCTGCAAAGCTCCCCCATAATAGGGAGTAAAAAACTGGGTCTGCCCCCCACTTATCAGGTTGTATTGGGTAATAGCAGAGCCGGAGCTGGCATAAAGCAGGTTGCCATTGGGCGAGAATTCGACGCCGTAGAAGCCCGCCAAGTTCAAGGGGTTAGCCTGCTGCCCTATCAAACGGGGGTTGGATACAATGCCGGTGCCGTAATTAAAGTCGAACAGCTCCAGGCTGTTGTTGTATTGGGCCACGGCCAGCTTCCGGCCATCGCGCGAGGTTTTCATGTAGCCGATGCAGTTGTAGTCGCGGCGCGGGTTATTGCCGCCCTGATGGATAATGCCTCCGGCCGAAAGCACGGGGGCAGCCAGGCCCGTGGGGGTGAGCAGGTAGCTCAGGAACACGTTGCTGTTCCAGGCATGCACCATTATCCAGATGTCGCGCTGGTTGGCGTGGCGCACGGCCAAGAGCTTTTCCGTCAGCCGACCATCGCCCACGGGCACGGCCACCGGGTTGTTTTTGCTGGTCACCTCCCCCAGCCCCCCCTGCCGGGCCATATCCACCACCGAATAGCGCAGGCCCCCCACTAGGCCGTTCTCGGCCGCATCGACGGTGAAGACCAGGTACTCGGTGCTGCTGCCGGGGCGCGGCACGATGACCACGCCTTGAGTCGCCGAGTTGGGCCGCAACTCGGTGCGCGTGCTGTCCTTGAACGCGCCCAGGTTGCTGCCGTTCACCAGCCGGCGGTGCAGTCGGTTCCAAGCGTATATGCCGTTGGTGTAGAACAGCAGGTTGCCTTGCGCGTCGGAAATGGAGGCCGAGCCTTCGCCCGAAACCATCATGCCATCGGACAGCGCACGGGCAGTACCGCTGGTGAAGGAAATCCCCGCCTGATACCCAAAATACCAGTTATCAAATTCTTTTTGCGCAACGGCCACTTGACCGGAAAGACCCAGCGCCAGCACGGCCAGCACCTTGAAAGCCCGGCTGCTACGCTTAAAAACGGCCAACAATGCAAACAGAATGAGGAGCAAGCAGATAAGCATTATTGCCTGATGAAAAGTAATTGAGGGAGTGGGGATTAATTGGTAGCTATTAGGATAACAGGCGGCTTTATCAACTGCTAAAAAACACTAACGGAAGCCCCACCGGCGTGGTAGAGCTTCCGTTACGCACTTACTTCTTACCCGCCAGAATCTCATCCACCACCAGCGGGTCGAGCAGCGTGGTTACGTCACCAAGGTTGCTGGTTTCGCCCTCGGCTACTTTGCGCAGGATGCGGCGCATGATTTTGCCGGAGCGGGTTTTGGGCAGGCCCGACACGAGCTGAATCTTATCGGGCTTGGCGATGCGGCCGATGTTGGCCACCACGGCTTCGATGATGCTGGACTCCACGCGCTGGCGGTCGAGGTCGTTGTCGGGCACCCCGTGCTGGCAGATGACGTAGGCGTAGATGCCCTGGCCCTTCACATCGTGCGGGTAGCCTACTACGGCGCTTTCTACCACTTCGGGGCTTTCGTTGATGGCGTTTTCGATTTCGGCGGTGCCGAAGCGGTGGCCACTCACGTTGATGACGTCATCGACGCGGCCAATGATGCGGTAGAGGCCGTTTTCGTCGCGTCGGGCGCCGTCGCCGGTGAAATAGTAGCCGGGATAAGGCTGGAAGTAGGTCTGGCGGGCGCGCTCGTGGTCGCCCCAGGTGGTGCGAATAACGCCCGGCCAGCTGGCCTTGATGGCCAGATAGCCCTCCTGGTCGTTGCCCTCAATTTCGGTACCATCCTGGTTGAGCAACACGGGCTGCACACCGGGCAGCGGCAGGCCGGCGCGGGCGGGCACGCTGGGCGTGATGCCGGCCATGGCCGAAATCATGATGCCGCCGGTTTCGGTCTGCCACCATGTATCCACGATGGGGCAACGGCCCTTGCCCACATGCTGATGATACCAGTGCCAGGCCTCTTCGTTGATGGGTTCGCCCACCGAGCCGAGTACCCGCAGGCTGCTGAGCGAGTAGGCCAATACGTGGTCGATGGGCGCGGCCATGAGCGAGCGGATGGCCGTGGGCGCGGTGTAAAAAACGGTGACGTGGTGCTTGTCAATCACCTCCCAAAAGCGGCCCGGCGAGGGAAACGTGGGTACTCCCTCAAACAACAGCGTGGTGCTACCGGCCAGCAGCGGGCCGTACAGCCCGTAGGTGTGGCCCGTCACCCAGCCAATGTCGGCAGTGCACCAGTACATGTCGTTTTCCTCCACCTGAAACACGTTGCGGAAGGTGTAGTCGGCCCATACCATATAGCCGGCCTGGGTGTGCACCACGCCCTTGGGCTTGCCGGTGCTGCCGCTGGTGTAGAGGATAAACAAGGGGTCTTCGGCGGCCATTTCTTCGGCTGGGCAATCTTTTTCGACGTCCTTCACCTCCTCGTGGTACCACGCGTCGCGGCCCTCTTTCCACTGCACGGGCCAGCCGGTGTGCTCCACCACAATCACGCGGCGCACGCCGGGGCAGTGCTCCAAGGCTTCATCTACCACGCTCTTGACGGGAATTTGCTTGGCACCGCGGTTCAGGCCGTCGGCGGTGAGGACGAAGGCGGCATCGGCGTCGTTGATGCGGTCGGCAATGGCGGTGGCGGAGAACCCAGCGAAAATGACACCGTGCACTGCTCCGATGCGCGCGCAGGCCAGTACAGCCACGGCCAGTTGCGGAATCATGGGCAGGTAGAGCACCACACGGTCGCCTTTCTGGACACCGTTTTTCTTCAATACGTTGGCAAACTGGCACACCTGCTCGTGCAGCTCGCGGTAGGTGAGGCGCAGGTGACGGGTTTTGGGGTCGTTGGGCTCGAAGACGATGGCCAGCTTGTTGGCGCGCTGGGCTAGGTGGCGGTCGAGGCAATTTTCGGTGATGTTGAGCGTAGCCCCATCGAACCAGGTGCTGGTGCCGGCCGGCGAAAACTCGCCACCGCGCACAGAATCCCACTTTTTGCGCCAGGTAAAGGGTTCGGCAGCCTCGGCCCAGAAGGCATCGGGGTCTTCGATGGACTGTTTATAATCGACGTGATATTCTTCGAGGGTGCGGGTGCGAACTGCAGACATGGAGGTGATTTGGTGAGGTATGAAGTGGTGAGCGAGGAGTGGAAGGGGATTAATTGACCGTATTGCGGAGCGGAGCCGAAGCAGAAAAGTTTAGCAAGAAGTTTTTAGGCTGTTTTAATGTGTCTCAAAGGCGGCTCCAATGCCCTGCCGTTGCAGGCCAGCGCGAATTTCGTCCAGAATGAGCGGGTCGTCAATAGTAGCGGGCATCGGAAAGTCTTCGCCATCGGCGAGCTGGCGGAGGGTTTTGCGGAGGATTTTGCCGGAGCGGGTTTTGGGCAGGCGCTTGGCCACGAGCACCTGGCGGAAGCAGGCCAGCGCCCCAATTTGGTTGCGCACCGCGCCCACCAATTCTTGCTCAAGGGCCTCGGCTCCTATCGTTTGGCCGTCTTTCAGCACCACAATGCCCACGGGCACTTGGCCGCGCAGCGCATCGGCAATGCCGAGGACGGCGCACTCGGCCACGGCGTGATGGGCGGCCAGTATTTCCTCAATTTCGCCGGTGCTGAGGCGGTGGCCAGCCACATTGATGACGTCATCGACACGGCCCATGATGTAGGTATAGCCATCAGCGTCGCGGTAGCCGCCATCGCCGCTGAGGTAGTAGCCCGGAAAAGTCTCCAGGTAACTTTCCCGAAAGCGAGCATCGTCGTGCCAAAGCGTAGGGAAGCAGCCGGGGGGCAGCGGCAGTTTTACCGCTACCAAGCCGGTGGTACCGGCGGGCACGGGCTGGCCGGCCTCGTCCAGAATCTGAATGTCGTAGCCCGGCACCGGGTGGCCGGCACTGCCGGGGCGCGCTGCCGGCATGCATTCGAGGCCCACCAGCGTGGCCAGCATGGGCCAGCCCGATTCGGTTTGCCACCAGTGGTCGACGACGGGCACGCCCAGGAGCTGACCGGCCCAGTGGTAGGTGTCGGGGTCGCAACGCTCGCCGGCCAGGAAGAGGTAGCGCAGGCTGCTCAGGTCGTATTTTTTAGCCAGCAGCCCGTCAGGGTCTTCCTTTTTGATGGCCCGGATGGCAGTAGGCGCGGTGAACATCACGTTGACATTATACTGCGCGATTAGGCGCCAGAAAGTGCCCGCGTCGGGCGTGCGCACGGGTTTGCCCTCAAACAAGACGGTGGTGCAGCCGCGCAACAGCGGTCCGTACACGATGTAGCTGCTGCCCACGGCCCAGCCAATATCGGAGCCGCTAAACATGACTTCGCCGGGCTCGAGGGCGTAGATGGCGCGCATACTGAAGTGCAGGGCCACGGCATGACCGCCGTTGTCGCGTACCACGCCCTTGGGCCGGCCGGTGGTGCCGCTGGTATATAATATGTAGAGCGGGTGCGTGGCCGGCACCGGCACGGCCGGTACGGGGGCAGCTTGTAGCAGCGCCTGAAAATCAATATCGCGGCCGGTTTGCAGGTCAGCCGTCACGAAATCACGCTGGCAAACCACGACGTGCGCAGGCTTGAAACGGGCTTTGGCCAGGGCCTCGTCTACCAGCGGCTTGTAGGGAATCACGCGGTCAAACTCCATACCGCCCGAGGCACAGATGACGGCGCGGGGCTGCGCGTCGTCGATTCGCACGGCCAACTCATGCGGCGCGAAACCACCAAAAACGACCGAATGGACGGCCCCCAGGCGGGCGCAGGCCAGCATGGCCATCACGGCCTCGGGCATGTTGGGCATGTAGATGAGGACCCGGTCGCCCAGGGCCACACCTAATTCGCGCAGCCCTCCGGCCAGGCGGGCCGTGTGGTCCAGCAGTTCGGCGTAGGTGTAAGTGCGCTGGGTGTTGGTGACGGGCGAGTCGTAAATCAGGGCGGGTTGGTCGGCGCGGCCGTTGGCTACGTGGTAGTCCAGGCAGAGGTAGGCCGTATTCAGTTCCCCACCCTTGAACCAACGGTAAAACCCGTTCTCGTCTTGGCTCAGCGGTTCGTGGGAGGGCTTATCCCAGTGCAGGTGGTGGGCCTGGGCGGCCCAGAAGCCGGCCGGGTTGGCCAGGCTGGCGGCATAAGTAGCAGCATAAGAGCAGGCGGGTTTCATGGATGGTGGGAATTTGGTGGGAGTGCGTGAGGCCGTCAATGTACTAAAAAACCCGTCGGCAACGCAGCCTGACGGGTTTTTAGAGTTGCTATAGAGCCGACCAGATGGTCTTCCTACTGCGGCTGTCATCCTGAGCGGAGCGAAGGACCTTCTCATCGTTCTTCGGTGAGAAGGTCCTTTGCTTCGCTCAGGATGACAAACGAGGCCCTACTCCATAATCCGCACGTTGCGCGAGTCCTTCATCAGCGCCGAGCCAATGGCCCAGCACAGCAGCGCAATAACCACCGGGTAAATCAGGCCCGATAGCGCGGCGTGCTCCTTTAAGAACGTGCCGTCGGGCTGGGCCTTGGCCCACACTGCAATCCAGGTTGCCACCAGCGGCACGAAGCCGCCAAATATGCCATTCCCAATGTGATAGGGCACGGATAGCGAGGTGTAGCGCACCTTGGTTGGGAACAGCTCGACGAGGTAGGCCGCGATGGGCCCGTACACCATCGTGACGAACAGCACGAGGAAGAAGGTGAGCACCGTCATCATGGGCAGGTTGGGCGCGAGGGCTTTTTTGACGGCCTCCACCGCATGCCCAGCGGCGTCCACCGTGGCCGGTGTTACTTCGGTGAGCGGTCCGGCGTAGGCCTTGATGCCATAGAACAGTGGCACCGTGAACAGGGCCGCGCACAGCATCCCGGTCATAATAATGCGCTTACGCCCGATGCGGTCGGAGAGTGAACCGAAGTAGATAAAAAGCGGCGTAGCCACCACCATACTCACTACCAGCACAATGCTGGCGTCAATCAAATCCATTTTCAACGCATTCTGCATAAAGGAATAGGCATAGAACTGGCTGGTGTAAAACACCACGCCCTGCCCCATGGTGGCCCCAAATAGCGCAATGAGCACCAGCCGGCGGTTCACCGGGTTGGCGAAGGAGTCGCGCAGCGGGTTGGTGCTGGTTTTGCCCTCGGCCTTGGCTTTGGCGAAGAGCGGCGACTCGTGCAGCTGCTTGCGGATGTAGTAGGAGGCGATAATGAGCACGCCCGAGATCAGGAAAGGAATGCGCCAGCCCCAGGTTTTGAATTCGGCATCGGGCATGGCTTTTTTGGTGAGCACAATCACGAGGATGCTCAGGACAAGGCCGGCCGTGGCCGTAATCTGGATGTAGCTGGTGAAGTAGCCGCGCCGACTGTCGGGCGCGTATTCCGCCACGTAGGTGGCGGCTCCACCATATTCCCCGCCCAGCGCCAACCCCTGAAACAGGCGCAATACCAGCACAATAGCCGGCGCCACCCACCCGATTTTGTCGTAGCTCGGCACCAGGCCGGTGGCCACGGTGGCTCCGCCCATCATCAGCAGCGTTACCAGAAAGGTGTACTTCCGCCCAATCATGTCACCGATGCGGCCAAACACTACCGCTCCGAACGGACGTACAATGAAGCCCACCCCAAACACAGCCAGCGCGCCCAGCAGTGTTTCCTCGGGCTTGCCTTTCGACCCAAACAGCACCGGCCCAATAATGGCGGCCAGCGAGCCAAAAATGTAGAAATCATACCACTCGATGACGGTGCCCACGGAGGAAGCCGTTATCACCTGCCAGATTTGGCGGGTTGTGGTCGTGTTGTTGTCGTGGGCTACCGAAGTATCGGCCAGGGATTCGGTGGGTGGGGTAAGTTTGGATTCCATGCAGAACGTGAATTAAAAGCGGAATGTAAGCACGCAAAAGCCTCAGGCCGCCTATCGCACGCGTTGCGGCTTTAGGGTAGTTCTGCAGTTGATGGGTTGTAGCGCGAATTTTTAGTTTGCGTCCCCGCGTCGTTCGGGTATCGTGCTGGCACGTGAACTAAAAGTTCTCGCTACATACCACGGCCAGCAACGCATCCACGGCCAAGCCCAGACGGCGCATATCCAGCCGGTTCAGCGTGTCGGTGGCTTCGTGGTAGCTGTGGTTGCGGTAGAATGCGGTATCCGTGACCAACACGGCCGGGTAACCGAATTTCCAGTAGTTGAGGTGGTCGGAGAAGTCGATGCCCGGCAGCCAGGCGGGGGCCTCGAAGCGCTTCACTGGCAGTTGGGCCTGCTGGCGGTAGTGCCGCGCAAACTGCCGCCCGAAGCGGCCGTTGCCGAATTTCTGGGCCACGGTCACGTAATTGCCTCGGGTACCATAAATGAATTTTAACGGGCCGATGGGGTACTGCTGGGTGTGCTTACGGTCGTCGTAATAGCCCAGCATTTCGAGGGCCACCATGCCACGCACCGGCACCCCGGCGGCCTTTAATGCGGCGGCGTGCACATAGCTGCCCATGTTTTTGGTGCGAAAAAACGGTGGCTCCTCTAGGGTGTAGGCCACCAGGTCGATACGATATGGCAGGGTTGCTTGCCGCCCCAGCAAACGAGCCAGTTCCAGCAGGGCGGCCACGCCCGTGCCGTTGTCGTCGGCGCCGGGCTGGTCGCCGCACACGTCGTAGTGCGCCCCAATAATGAGGCGGGGTCCGTCTTTCGGGCCAAATGAGCCGAGGACATTTTGGTAGGTCTGGCCGCGCACGGCGTAGGGCTGCGCACCCACCTCCGTAGCCCCAGCGGCCCGCAACTGCTGTTGGAGGTAAGTAGCTACCGAATCGAGCACCGCCGGGTGCTGATAGTTGCGCGGCTGCGGCGTGGTGGTGAGAAACACCAAGTGCTGGCGCAGCCGGGTGGTATCGGCTGGCAGGTTTTGGGCAGCGGCAGGGGGGATTATGGCTAACCCAGCCAATAGCAGCATTCCCAATAAAGTCAGTTTCATGTGACCAAGCTACTTAGCTTTGGCCAACTGTTTCGTCCCGCACTTTTTCCCGGTCATGCTCAATTCCACTCCCAGCTTCCACTCCCTCACCCCTTCCGACCTCACGCCCGCCCAGTGGCACCCGTTCATGGTGGGAGCCGTGGCCCCGCGTCCTGTTGCCTTCGCCAGCACCGTTGATGCCGAGGGCCGCGTGAATCTGAGTCCATACAGCTTCTTCAACGCCTTCAGCGCCAACCCGCCCATCCTGGTGTTCTCGCCCGCCAACCGCGTGCGCGACAACACCCAGAAGCACACGCTCGAAAACGTGCGCGAGGTGCCCGAAGTCGTCATCAACATCTGCGACTTTGCCATGGTGGAGCAGATGTCGCTGGCCAGCACCGAGTACGCCAAGGGCGTGAACGAGTTCACCAAAGCCGGCCTCACCGAGCTGGCGTCCGAGCGGGTGCGCCCGCCCCGCGTGGCCGAGGCCCCCGCCGCGTTCGAGTGCGTAGTGGAGCAAATTATTGAGTTGGGCCAGAACCACGGAGCCGGCAACCTTATTATTTGCCGGGTGGTGCGGGCCCACTTTCGCCCCGATATCCTCCTGCCCGACGCCACCGGCATCGACCCCTTCAAGCTGGACGCAGTGGCCCGCCTCGGCGGCGACTGCTACTGCCGCGCCAGTGGCACCAGCCTTTTCGAAGTGCCCAAGCCCAACCGCCACATCGGCATCGGCATCGACCAGCTGCCCGAGCACCTGCGCACTTCGGACGTTCTCACCGGCAACGAGCTGGGCCGCCTCGCCAACATCGAGCGCGACTCCCTGCCCACGCCGGCGCAAGTCGAAGAATTCAAGGCCGAGCCAATGGTGGCTTACACGCTGAACAAATACCGCGACGATGCCCCGCAGCTTAAGAAACAGCTGCTCCAGTTGGGCCGGCAGTTTCTGGCGGAAGGACGACTGGTGGAGGCCTGGAAGGTGCTGCTGGTAGAGTAGGCAATGACTTTAATCCACGCAACCAAATAATTGGCGGCAACTGGTTGACTGGTCTCAGACTAAAGGGCTGCCGGTGGAAAAACAGCATAAGGCATTGCTCTTGGTTAGCATGCATGTTCCTGATTTTCTGAAAAAAGGCCGCAAATGAGCAAACAGGAGAAAGATTGAACGCTATATTTGTTTAATCTCAAGAATAAGCTCATCCAACAGCTTATCTGTCATTTTGAAGCCGGGCCTAAGAACTACCTTATGAAACAAGCAACTATTGTCGGCCTCCCCTTTGTGCTCCTCACCGGGCTGCTATTTAGTAGCTGCAAGAAGGACAGCGCCGAGCCACCGGCCGCCACCGTGGGCACGCTGACAATAGATATGGAGAACGTGGTAGGGTCTGCCCCACTCGTGCTCGACCGGAGTACCTACACCAGCCCGGCCGGGGAGCCATTCACAGTATCGTGCTTCAATTATTACCTGTCGAATTTCAAGCTGCAACGGGCCGATGGCAGTGAGTATGCCGTACCCGAAAGCTATTTCCTGATTCGGGAGCGCCCCACCGGCCCCAACCCCGACAACGGCAAACACTTTGTGCTGGATAGCATTCCGGCCGGTAATTACACCGGCATTTCTTTCCTGATTGGGGTAGACGAGGACCGTAACATGACCGGGGCACAAACCGGTGCGCTCTCGCCCGATAATTATATGTTCTGGACGTGGAGCCAGGGCTACATCTTCCTCCAAATGGAAGGCAACTCGTCCCGGTCGGGCGAACCCGGCACCCACATGCTGGCCTACCACGTCGGTGATTTTCGCCGCCCCAACAACCTGCGAATAGTAGCGCCCCCACTCCCCAGCGGCGGCAACATTCAGGTGCGACAGGGCCACGCCCCCACCCTGCACCTGCGGGCCGACTTGCTACGGCTGTTCGCCGGGCCTTCGCCCGCCCTCACCAACTCGGTACTGTTTGGGCCCTTCTGGATGGCCGTGGGCGGCAGTCAGATTGTCCCCATCGTCAACAACTACAGCGGCAGCACCGACCGCCATGTACCCGGTACCAATTCGATGTTCACCGTCGCGGCCATTCATAACGACTAGCCTATGCGACAACGCATTACCAATTCCCTTATTGGCGGGGCTTTATTAGGCGGGCTGTTGCTGAGTAGCTGTCAGAAACAGGCAGACGATGCGGCAGCCCTAACAGAACAGGTGCCCGGCGCTACGCAACCCGCCAATTTTCCGGCGATGGCGTATGCCCTTAGCCAGAATCCGCCGGACAAGGCTACGTTTGAGTTGGGAAGGACGCTGTTTTATGATGCCCGGCTTTCGCGCGACAGCACGGTGTCGTGTGGCTCCTGCCACCAGCAATTCGCCGCCTTTGCCAACGCGAGCCATGCGCTGAGCCACGGCGTGGGCAACCGTCTGGGCACGCGCAACTCACCGGCGCTGCATAACCTGCGCTGGCGCCGGGAGCTGATGTGGGACGGTGCCGTTGCCAATCTGGAAAACCAGCCCCTGGCCCCTTTCACAAACCCGCTGGAAATGGGCGAAACCCTGAGTAGCCTGCTCGCCAAGCTCAACGGCGACGCCGAATACCGGCGGCGCTTCACCGCGATATACGGCCCGGGACCGATTGATTCGTACCGCCTGTTGCGCGCCCTCAGCCAATTTCTGGCGGCCCTCACCAGCAGTAATTCCCGCTACGACAAGGCCGTACGCCACGAAGGCGGCACTACCCTATCGGCCAGCGAGTCGCGGGGCATCGCCCTGGTAGCCAGCAAATGTGCCAGCTGCCACGCCACCGATTTATTCACTGATGAGTCCTACCGCAACAACGGCCTCGACGCGGCTTTCCCCCGCGACTCAGGCCGGGCTCAAATCAGTGGCCAGCCCGCCGATGTGGGCCGCTTTAAGGTACCAACCCTACGCAATGTGGCCCTGACTGCGCCCTATATGCACGATGGCCGTTTCCAGACCTTAGCGCAGGTATTGGCGCACTACGACCACGGCGTAATTGCTTCGCCAACGCTGGACCCGGCCTTGCGCCCGCCCGGCGGCCGGCTGGGCATTGCCCTCACTACCCAAGAGCAAGACGACCTGCTTGCCTTCCTTCAAACTCTCACCGACCAAAGCTTCATCACGGATAGCCGGCTCGCGGAGCATCCCTAGCGCATTCGCACTTTCTAATTCCGCACGGCAATCAGCAGCCCCAGTTCCTTATACCGCAGGTTGAATTTCTTCGCAATCATCGCATTAGTCAGTGAGCCGCGGTAGATGTAGACGCCGCTGCGGAAATGCTCGTTGGTGAAGAGCACTTCGTTGATGCCGCCGTGCTGGCTGATTTCCTGGAGAATGGGCGTGAAGATATTGCTCAGCGCGTTGGTGGCGGTGCGGGGCACGCGCGAGGCGATGTTGGGCACACTGTAGTGGATGACGTCGTACTTGCGAAAAACCGGGTTGCTGTGGCTGGTCATCTCGCTGGTTTCGAAGCAGCCGCCTTGGTCGATGCTCACGTCGATGATGATGGAGCCGGGCGACATACTAGCCACCATTTCTTCGGGCACCATGAAAGGGATGCGGCCATCTTCTACCGCCAATGCGCCAATAACAACATCGGCCCGACGGATTTGCTGGCTGAGCGCGAACGTATCCAGGGTGCTGGTATAGAGCTGCATGCCCAGGTTGTGCTTGAGGCGGCGCAGCTTGTAGAGGTGGTTGTCAAACACTTTCACCTCGGCCCCAAGGCCAGTAGCGGCGCGGGCGGCGTACTCGGCCACCGTGCCGGCCCCGAGGATGACCACCTGTGACGGCGGCACGCCCGTGATACCGCCCAGAATAATGCCTTTGCCCTCGTTGGAGCGGGCCAGGTATTCGGCCGCAATCAGCATGACGGTGGAGCCGGCGATTTCGCTCATGGCGCGCACCACGGGGCGGGCTCCGCTGGGGTCCTTCATCAGCTCGAAGCCAATGGCGTTGATTTTTTTGCGTGAGAGAGCTGCGATGTATTCCTGGGTCATCGAGCCCATTTGCAGGGCCGAAATCAGGGTTTGGCCGGGGTGCAGCAGCTCAATTTCTTCGAGGGTGGGCGGCGCTACTTTCAGCAGGATATCGGCCTTAAAAACCTCCTCGGTGGAGTAAGCAATCTGGGCTCCGGCTTCGGAATAGGCGTGGTCGGCGTACTTGCTGGGCTCGCCAGCGCCGGCTTCCATCACCACTTCGTGCCCGGCCGATACGAGGTGCTGCACGGCCTCAGGCGTGAGACCAATGCGGTTTTCCTGAAGCGAGGTTTCACGCGGCAAACCGATGAACAGCTTGCGCTTGCGCGTTTCCACGGCCAGCATGGACTCCTGCGTGAAGTAGGCGCGGCTCGTAGCCAATGATTCAAAACCGGAGGGTAGCTGTTCAGCCATGGATGTGCAATTAAAAAGCAGCCATTAAGAATCAAAAACCACAGGCTCAACTCCTGTCCTTCAAATTCTTAAATCAACTGTTTTTTAATTTTTAATTAATAATTCTTAAGTCAATTACCCGGCTTTCGGCACTTAGGGCTTCAATGCGTACTTCAAGTCGGGGGACAGGCAATAACGCCGCCACCC
The DNA here is from genome assembly GCF_017571495.1 of Hymenobacter negativus. Taxonomy (GTDB): domain Bacteria; phylum Bacteroidota; class Bacteroidia; order Cytophagales; family Hymenobacteraceae; genus Hymenobacter; species Hymenobacter negativus. The sequence continues at coordinate 39,494 of NZ_JAGETZ010000001.1, forward strand.
GGGCAGGCCATTCCACTAAACAAAGATACCCGGAATCGAGGTACTCCGTCGCGCCCATCCGTTCGGCCTCATCAAGGGATTCGATGCGGTAAAAATCAAAGTGGTACACAGGTTTACCGTTGCCCTCACGATACTCATTAACCAGGGCAAAGGTTGGGCTGCTCACATCGTCGGCCACGCCCAACGTAGCGGCCAGAGCCCGGATGAGGGTGGTTTTCCCAGCACCCATTTCCCCCTCGAAGGCCACCACCGTGCAACCTGATTCGGCGATGGCGGCTTGCAGGCGGTGGGCGGCGGTGGGTAGCGCAGCCAGGTCGGGCACAGTGAAACTCAGAGGAAGCATATGACAAAAATACCGCCCAGCCAGCAGAAGAGCCTGCTATTTCCCTAACCGCAATACACCAAGCCTCCTCTTACAATTTTACCGGTCGCTTAACCAATTCATTGCAAACACAGTAAGCTTCGGTTTAGTAAATTCGCTTTTCGCCAGTCCCCCACTACGCGGGGCCTGGTAGCGTGGCAACGTTTCTCTCCTCGATTTCTACCCAATCACGGCGCGATGCTCCATCTCTACCTTAGTCAAAACAGATTTTTCCGGTCCCGTTGCTGCTGTCATCTGGCGGCTGGGGTTGTTATGCTCGTGCTGCCGTTAGCAGGGGCCGCGCAAAACCGCGCTACCGTGAGCGGCATCGTACTCAATGGCACAGGCAAAGTTGAGTTTGCCACCATTACGCTGCACCGCGCCGCCGATTCTACGGTAGTAAAAACCGAGTTCAGCGACCTGCTGGGGGCATTTCAATTCACCTTGCCTGCGGGTGGACGCTACCTGGTTTCGGCCGCGCAGGTGGGGTTTGAGCGCTCCTGGAGTTCGACTTTTGAACTGCTGGCTACTGGTCTGACGCTGCCGGTTATTGTACTGAAAACCAGTCAGGCCACTGCCTTGCAGGAAGTAACCGTGACGGCACGCAAGCCTCTGTTTGAGCGCCTGGCCGACCGCACCGTGGTCAATGTGGCCGACAGCCCGCTTTCTGCTGGCTCGACCACGCTGGCCGTGCTGGGCCGTTCGCCCGGCGTGACCGTGGATGCTGGCGACAACCTGGGCCTGCGCGGCCGTCAGGGCTTATTGGTGGTGATTGATGGCAAGCGCGTGCCCCTCACCGGCACCGAGCTGGCCGACTACCTGCGCGCGCTGCCCGCCGAGCAGCTGCAAAGCATCGAGCTGATTACCAACCCACCGGCGCAGTACGACGCCCAGGGTGGCGCGGGTGTCATCGCCATCAACCTCAAAAAGGACCAGCGCCTGGGCACTAACGGCAGCGCAAACGCCAGCTATGGCCGGGGCGAGTATGGCAAGTTTACGGGGGGCTTCGCGCTAAACCACCGCCGCAAAAACGTGAACCTCTACGGCAACTACGCCTACACCGACCGCCGGGGCTTCCTGCGGCTCGACTTCACCCGGCAGTTTGCCGCCACGCCAGCACTGACGGCCGCCAGCGGCCTGCTCAACACTGAGCAGCTGACGTGGCTACGTTCCCACAGCGGCAAGGTGGGGGGTGATTTTACGCTTTCAAAACGCACGCTGCTGGGCGTATCAGCTACCATTCTGACCAGTCAGACTGCGTATAATACGACCAACCAGACCCAGGTTCTGGGGGCGCAGGGCGAGCCGACGGACCGTTACCGCTCCGTGGCTGCGCAGGACGTGAACCGCCCCAACGGCAGCCTTAACGTCAACCTGCGCCACGCCTTCGCCGATTCGGCCACCGCGGCCAGTCTAACGGCCGATGCCGACTACGCCCGCTACCGCACTGCACGCTTGCTGGCCCTGAACACGTATTACGAAACGCCGGCCCAGGCCAATGCCCTGCTCAGCGGCGACCAAACCAGCAACCTCAGCATTGCCGCCGCTAAGGTTGATTTCAGTCAGCCCCTGCCCCGCCGCGCCCGCCTCGAAGCCGGGGCCAAAATAACGCAGGTAACCTCTGATAACAACGTCGCTTTTACCAGCATTGAGAACGGCATCACGGTGCTTGACCCAGCTATTTCCAATCAGTTTGAATACCGCGAAAACGTGAACGCGGCCTACGTCAGCCTGCGCGGTGCTGCCTCCAAAACCACTTTCCAGGTTGGGCTGCGCGGCGAGCAAACCAACACACGGGCCGATTTATTGGGCGAAAGCCTGCGGGAGCGGCACTACTTCCAGCTTTTCCCAAGTGCCACGCTGCAGCGCACGCTCAGCGAGCGGCACGCGCTGGGCTTGTCCGTAGCCCGGCGCATCGACCGGCCCAGCTATGTGCAGGTGAATCCGCTGCGCAACTACTTCGATGCCACTTCCTACCGCGCCGGCAACCCCGACCTGGTGGCCCAAACCAGCTACAACATTGAGCTGACGCATACTTACCGCCAGAAATTCACCACCGCACTGGCCTACGCCCAGACCAATCTGCCCATCGTGAACGTGGTGCAGCCCTCGCTCGATGGCGGCCGCCTGGTGGTGAACCGCGATGTGAACCTGAGTACGCTGCACTATTACAGCCTCACGCTCACCGCACCGCTGGACCTCGCCAAATGGTGGACACTGTACGCCAATGGGGTCTTTTTTTATAACCGCTACGTGGGTGAGCTCTCCGGCACGGCCCTCAACAGGAGCCAGGTTACATGCATTCTCACGGCCACCAGCAGCTTCACAATGCCCCACGGCTGGGCGGCCGATTTGAATGGGTTTTATGAGTCGCAGGAGCAGTACGGCTTTCAGACTATCCGGCCGCGGGGCCAGGTGGGCGTCGGCATCCAGAAAAGCGTGTGGGGAAAGCAGGGTACCCTGCGCCTGAACGTGGCCGACATCTTTTATAACACACCCAACCGGGCGGTGTCGACTTATGACAATTTTACCGAATCGTTCTACCGCCGGGAGGATTTGCGCGTGGTCACGGCGGCCTTCACCTACCGGTTTGGCAACAGCAAAGTGGCTGCCGCCCGCAAGCGCACCATCGGAGCCGACGATGAGCTGCGTCGGGCTGGGGGGCAATAAAATCAGTATAGCCCGGCGTGCAACGGGGAATATTGCGAATAGTCATTGGGGTATATTTAGCCCTTTTGCCTTATGCTGCTCCCCTCTTTTCTGCATCGTTTTTTTAGCATCAGCCCATCCGTGCTGCTGGTTTATTGGTTGATGTTAGCGGGCCCGGTAGCCGCCCAGACCCGCGCCACCATTACTGGCACACTGGCCACGGCCGCCGGAGCACCAATAGAATTTGCTACCATTACCCTGCACCGCGCCGCCGATTCCACGGTGGTCAAATCAGAATTTAGTGATGCCCAGGGCCACTTTCAGCTAGAAGCGCCCAGCGGCGGACGCTACCGCGTATCGGCGGCGCAGGTTGGGTTTGAGCGGCACTGGAGCGCGCCGTTTGAGCTGCCGACAGCGGGACTGGCGCTGCCAGCTATTGCCCTGAAGGCCAGTATAGCCACGGCACTCAAGGAAGTGACCGTGACGGCGCGCAAGCCCCTGTTTGAGCGACAGGCCGACCGCACCGTGGTAAATGTGGAAGACAGTCCGCTGTCCGCCGGCTCGACTACGCTGGATGTGCTGACCCGCTCGCCGGGCGTGACGGTGGGCTCCGGCGATGCGCTGAGCTTGCGGGGCCGCCAGGGTGTGCTGGTGATGATTGACGGCAAGCGCGTGGCTATGAGCGGCACTGAACTGGCCGATTATCTCCGTAACCTTCCCGCCGACCAGCTTAAAAACATCGAGCTGATTACCAATCCGCCCGCCAAGTATGATGCCCAGGGCGGCGCGGGCATCATCGCCATCAACCTCAAGAAAGACCAGCGCCAGGGCACCAACGGCAACCTGAGCACCAGCTTCGGCCGGGGCCAGTACAACAAGTACAACGCTACGCTCAGCCTCAACCACCGGCGTGGCCCCCTCAACCTGTTCGGCACCTACGGCTTTGCCGAGCGCGACGGCTTCCAGGCCCTGACCATTCACCGCGACTTTTTGAGCAGCGGCCAAATCACAGGCACCAGCGACCAGGAAAATTCTTTAGTCGTTCAAAACGCGGCACACACCTACAATGCCGGGCTCGACTACAACCTGACCAAGCGCTCTACCGTGGGGGTTTCGGTGAATGGCCAATCCGTGCACGTCACCCAAAATGGCCCCAGCACCGCCGCGCAGGCCGATGCGACGGGCGTGCCCACCCGCCGCTACCTGGCCGATAACCAGCGCAAGCTACGTTTCCCCAACGCAGCGGCCAATCTAAATTTCAAACATGAATTTGTCGACTCGCTGGGCCAGCGCGAGCTGACGGCCGACGCCGACTACGCCCGCTACCAAAGCGTGCGCCTCCAAACCCTGACTACGGCTTTTGAGCTGCCCATACAAAGCCCCATTATTCTCGACAGTGACCAGCGCGGCACGCTCACCATCCAGTCCTTCAAAGCCGACTATGTGCAGCCGCTTTCCAAGCTGGCTAAACTGGAAGCTGGCGTAAAAACCAGCCTGGTCCACTCTGATAACAACGTGTTGTTTCTCAATACCCAGGACGGCGCTACTACCATCGACACCAATCAGTCAAACCACTTTATATACAAGGAAAATATCAATGCGGCTTACCTCACGGTCAGCCACAGCACGCCTAAAACCACGCTCACGGCGGGCTTACGCGCCGAGCAAACCAACGCCACTGGCCGGCAGGAAGTAGGCGGCGAGCCATTTGCCCCGCGCCACTACACGCAGTTTTTCCCGAGTGCGGCCGTGCGGCAGGTACTCAACGAAAAGCACGAGGTTTCCCTGTCCCTGAGCCGCCGCATCGACCGGCCAACCTATAACCAGCTCAACCCCTTCCGCTCCTATATCGACGCCACCACCTATGGCTCCGGCAACCCCGGCCTGCTGCCCCAAACCAGCTACAATCTGGAGCTGAACCATACTTTCCGTCAGAAATTTACCACCGGCCTGAGTTGGTCCATTACCAGCAACCCCATCATCAACGCGGTGCAGCCGGCTCCGGATGGCAGTAATTTTGTGGTGGCCCGCGACGTCAACCTCGACCGGCAGGATACCTACACGCTCACCCTTGGGGCCGCGCTGGAACCCTTTAAGTGGTGGACTACCAACAACAACGTCGTGGTGTACTATGCCCGTTTCGTGGGCAACCTGGCCGGCACCGCCCTCGACAAAGGCCGGCCGGCCTTCAACCTCACCTCCACCAGCACCTTCACGCTGGGCCACGGCTGGGGCGCCGACCTCACCGGTACCTATCAGTCGCGCCAGCTCTACGGTTTCTTCGACCTGCAAGCCCAGGGCCAGCTCACGCTCGGCGTTTCCAAGGGCGTACTGGAAAACAAAGGCACCCTGAAACTGAACGCGGCCGACGTACTCTACACCCAAAAAACCCGCGCCACATCCACCTACAATAACTATCAGGAGCAATTCTACCAGCGCTTCGATTCGCGGGTGGTAACGCTGGCCTTTACCTACCGTTTCGGCAACCAGAAGGTGGCGCCCACGCGCCGCCGCGCCAGCGGAGCGGAGGACGAAAAGCGCCGCGCCGGCTAAAAAATCAGGTATTTATCGGAAGCGCTGAAATACCTTCGTGGGCCGAAGCGGCACTTATTTCCCGTTTTCCTATGCAAGTATCCAAGATGGCAGCCGGCCTCATCGGCTCCGAAATCATTCGAATTGGCAACCAGGTAAGTGAGCAGGTGCGCCAGGGAGCGAATATCTGCAACCTGACCATCGGCGATTTCGACTCCAAAATTTTCCCAATTCCGGCGGGCCTCACCAGCGGCATCATCGCAGCCTATCAGGACGGCCAGACCAACTACCCACCCGCTGCCGGCATGGGAGAGTTGCGTAACAGCGTGTCCGCTTTCCTAAAAACCCGCCAGGGCCTGGAGTACAGCCCCAACGACATCCTGATTGCCGGTGGCTCGCGCCCGCTCATCTACGCCACCTACCGTGCCATTCTGGATGCCGGTGACCGCGCCATTTTCCCGCTGCCGAGCTGGAACAACAACCACTACTGCCACCTGGTAGGGGCCACTCCGGTAGCTGTGCCCACGCTGCCCGAAAACAACTTCATGCCCACTGCCGCCGACTTGGCTCCCCACCTGCCGGGTGCCAACCTGCTGGCCCTGTGCTCCCCCCTGAACCCCACCGGCACAGTATTTACCAAGGAAGGCCTGGAAGAAATCTGCGACTTGGTGATTGCCGAAAATCGTCGTCGCGGCCCCGATGAAAAGCCCCTCTACGTGCTCTACGACCAGATTTACTGGCTTCTTACCTTCGGCGCGGCCAAGCACTACGACCCCGTGGCCCTGCGCCCCGAACTGCGCGACTACGTCATCTACATCGACGGCACCTCGAAGTGCTTTGCGGCCACCGGCGTGCGCGTAGGCTACAGCTTCGGCCCCGCCACTATCATCGATAAGATGAAGTCCATCCTGGGCCACGTCGGTGCCTGGGCTCCCAAGGCCGAGCAGGTGGCCACCGGAAAATTCCTGCCCGATGCCCCCGCCGTCGATGAGTTCCTGACCAGCATCAAAGGCCGCCTGCAAACCTCTCTCACGGCCCTCTTTGAAGGCCTCAAGGCGCTGAAAGCCGAAGGCTACCCCGTTGATGCCGTGGCTCCGGCCGGTGCCATCTACCTCACCGCCAAGATTGATGTGCTGGGCCGCACCGCCCCCGACGGCACCGAGCTCACCAGCACGGCCGAGCTTACCTCTTACCTCATCTCCGAAGCCAAGCTGGCACTGGTACCCTTCAGCGCCTTCGGCTCACCCGCCTCGGAGCCCTGGTTCCGCGCCTCGGTTGGCGCCGAGACGGTCGAGTCGATTCAAGCGGCCCTACCACGTCTGAAAGCGGCTTTGGATAAGCTGAAGTAAACCGGAATAAATAAGGTGTCACGCATACACTGACTACTGTAAACGACAGATTAAAAAAGGGACGCCATTCCAGCCGTCCCTTTTTTAATGCAAAAAAGGCTGCCAGCAATGCTGACAGCCTTTCTATACGGTCAAATGCAAATCAGGCCTCTTCTTCCCTGCTCACCCAAGCAGTTTTCCTGATTGCAATTCGACTTTCACCATATAAAAAAATATAACACTTTATTAAAACGTGCTTTAACCTTAATAAACCACTTAGTATTTAAAGTACAATCAATAACAACTTTATCAGCCTTAATACTTATAAAAACACTACTTGCACTCGCTTATTACATTACAAATGTAAGGCGACCATACCTTAAAGTGCAAACCATTTTTGCACTTTTTCCATCAACCTCCACTTTTTCGAAACCCTTCTTCCTTATTATGAGGCAACAAGCGTGGTAAAGAAAAATCAGCTAGTTGCTATAAATTGTCGACACCTGAGTTAAATTCTATTTCACCAGCAGAGCAGGTACTTTATGCACTAAATTCTCTCTGAGCAGAAATAGTTAATACCAACCAGCAAAGGGCTAAGATGCTATAGCCATTTGAACCGACTAGGAGGAGAAATTGCGGGTACTTTGAGCAGCTACACCACATCAACTTGCTCAAGTGCGCTAATCGTCCGCTTTTCTACTCACATATGCTCATGACTACTTCTCCAAACCGACTTCTACGCGGCCTCTCCCTAGCCCTGGTGCTAGGGGCAGCAACGGCGATGTCAGTTTATGCTCAAGTCGTTGCTTTTCCCGGAGCGGAAGGTTTTGGCCGGCTGGCTACCGGCGGCCGTGGGGGCAAAGTTGTCGAAGTGACAACCTTAGCCGACGCCGGGCCGGGCAGCTTCCGCGAAGCATTCACGCAATATCTTGGCGAGCCCATCACCATTGTGTTTCGGGTCGGCGGCATCATTGAACTTAAGTCAACCCTGAAACCTTCGCGCTCCAACATCACCATTGCGGGGCAAACCGCTCCGGGCGACGGCATCTGCCTGAAGAACTACACCTTTAAACTACACGGCACTAACCTGATTGTGCGCTACCTGCGCTCACGGCCCGGCAATACGTCAGGGGCCAATGTATCGGGGGTATATGGGCTGAACATGGAAAACTGCCGCAACTTTATTGTAGACCACTGCTCCATGAGCTGGTCGATTGAAGAAGCGGCCACTTTTTACGATAACAAGTACTCGACTGTGCAATGGTGTTTGGTGAGCGAGAGCCTGAACTCCTCATTCAATGGCAAGGGCGACCACGGCTACGCTGGCGTGTGGGGCGGGCAGTACGCCTCCTACCATCATAACCTGATTGCGCACCACCACAGCCGGGCCATTCGCTTCAACGGCGCGCGGGCCCACGATACCACGGCGGTGGTTGACTACCGTAACAACGTGATTTATAACTGGGGCAACATGCACGCCGCCTATGGCAACGAGGTCAAAATCAACGGCGGCTCGGGTCAATTGAACATGGTAAACAACTATTACAAAAGAGGGCCAGCCACCCCGGCCGACCGGGCAGCATTCATCTTTGATATTACCGAAGCCTACGATGCCGCCAATCCTGATAAGCCAGTTGCCACGGTGTATGCGGCGGGCAACTACGATTCGGGCTACCCCGCCGTGACGGCCGACAACTGGAAAGGCATCCGGCTGCACTATTACTCCGCCACGACGGCCAATTTCGCCCGCTTCCGGCAAACGGCGGAAACACTTAATCTGGCGCCCATCACCACCCAATCGGCTGAAGCCGCTTACCGCGCTGTGCTAGTCGATGCCGGAGCCACCGTACCGGTGCGCGACGCAGTGGATGCACGCATTGTGCAGGAAACCCGCACCGGCACGGCGAGTGGCAGCAGCCTTGGCGGCAGCGCCACCTACAGCCTACACCAAGGCATTATTGATTCGCAAACGGATGTCGGCGGCTGGCCCAAATACAAAGGCGGCACCGCACCTCCCGACACCGACCACGACGGCATGCCCGATGCCTGGGAAACCAGCCACGGTCTGAATCCCAGGAATGACGCCGACCGCAATAGCCTTGGAACCAGCGGCTACACCCACCTCGAAGAATACCTCAACAGCTTGGTCAACACCAGCAGACCGACGGCTATACCCAGTTCATTGCGGCAGCGGCAAAAGCGCTGATTGCGCGTGGGAGCTATGCTTAGCAAGTGTAATATTTAAGATGCCAAAACATACCCTGCTGAAGAAGTCACGAAAAGCCAATGTGCAAATTAAACAGGACTAGCATCTAATAAGCATGCCGTTTTTAGCTCACCTTCCTTTACTAGCTTTGCCCGCATATGCAATTAAAAATCAAATACATGCTGGCACTAGCAAGTTTAGACGAAGTGCTGTTTTGCGGCTATACTCAGGCTCAGTCAGTAGAGATTACACGTATAGTATTAAAGCCTATTGGTGTTCTAAATGATGAACTGCATAATAATCTAGAAAGGCGCAAGATGAAGGAGGCTAACCGGGCTCCTATTTTTAGCACAAAGACCGTCTTGTACGTGATAGATGGTAAGGCAATCTGGACTGACGTTGTGCCATTAATTCATCCGACTCATATCACTAGAATCATCATACTAAAAGATTCTGCAGCAACTGCTCTTTATGGCTCTAAAGGTGCAGATGGAGCAATTATAATAACGACCAAGCGATTTCCTGCCAAATACATAAATCGGCTATTTACAAAGAAAGACCACCTCGACTGAGGTGGTCTTTCTGCTTTTACATCCTGAGTTAAACTACCCTTTCGGCGTCAATGTCACATAAGGAATAATGCATTCCTCCAGCGAAATCCCGCCGTGCTGGAACGTGTCCTTATAGTAGTTCACGTAGTAGTTGTAGTTGTTGGGGTAGGCGAAGAAATAGTCGCCAATCGTGAACACGTACGCAGTGCTCACATTCTCGCGGGGCAGGAAAATGGATTCCGGCTTGCGTACTACGTACACGTCGCGCGAGTCGTCGAACCCCAGGTTTTTGCCGTGTTTGTACCGCAGGTTGGTGTTGGTGTTGCGGTCGCCCACAATCTTGTAAGGGCGCTTGCAGCGAATGGTGCCGTGGTCGGTGGTGATGATGAGCTTGCCCTTTTTCTCGGCAATCTGCTGCATCATTTCATACAGCGGTGAGTGCAGGAACCACGAGCGGGTAATGCTGCGGTAGGCCGACTCATCAGCCGCCAACTCGCGAATCATGGCCATGTCGGTGCGGGCATGCGAGAGCATATCCACGAAGTTGTAGACGATGACGTTGCACTTGTAATTGTTGTGCAGGTTGCTCATCTTACCCAGCAAATCCTTGCCCGCCTGCAGGTTCGTCACCTTGTGGTAGCTGTGCTTAACCTTTTGGTTATTCTTCTGGAAATTGATTTCCATGAACTCTGCTTCGTGCAGGTTTTTGCCCTCGTCGTCGTCGTCGGTCACCCACAGGTTGGGGTATTTTTTCTGAATATCCGACGGCATCATGCCCGAGAAAATGGCGTTGCGCGCATAGGCCGTCGTCGTCGGCAGAATGGCGTAATACATCTCCTCGCTGTCCACGGTGAACATTTCGGTGATGATGGGCTCCAGCACTTTCCACTGGTCGTAGCGCAGGTTGTCGATGAGCACGAAGTACACCGGCGTGTCGCCGGTGGCTTTCAGCGTCGGGAACACCCGCTCTTTGAAGAGCTGGTGTGACATAAGCGGCGCGTCCTTGTCGTCGCCATTCACCCAATCCTCGTAGCTCTCCGTGATAAAGCGGCCGAAATAGGTATTGGCCTCGTCCTTCTGCATGTTGAAGACCTCAGCCATGCTCTTGCCTTCGGTTTCGTTGATTTCCAACTCCCAGTACACCAGCTTTTTGTACACTTCAGCCCATTCGGAGGGCGAAAGGCGGTCGGAAAGCTGCATGCCGAGCTGGCGGAAATCACGCTGGTAGCCCGAGTTGGTGGCTTCACTGATGAGGCGCTTGTTATCAAGCACTTTTTTAACCGATAGCAGAATCTGACTGGGATTCACCGGCTTAATCAGGTAATCGGCGATTTTGGCCCCAATGGCCGACTCCATGATGTGCTCTTCTTCGCTCTTGGTAATCATCACCACGGGCACGGTGGGCCGAATGGCTTTGATTTCGGTGAGGGTTTGCAAGCCAGTGAGGCCGGGCATGTTCTCGTCGAGAAAAACGAGGTCGTAGCTCTTCTCCTGAATTTCCTCGATGGCATCGGCGCCGCTGTTGACGGGCGTCACGTCGTAGCCTTTTTCCTTAAGAAACAGCAGGTGCGGCTTGAGCAAGTCGATTTCATCGTCGGCCCAAAGAATGGTGGTTTGTTGCATAGTGGGGACTTGGGGTCTTGGAGACTTAGGGTCTTGGTTTTTTATTCGATAACAGCTCCGCGCCGCCTGGATTGTATCAGTTGGCTCAACGGTGCGCCGTAGCTTCGTGCTCAGTCATTGACGGGCTACGGCTACAAATGTTGCCTTTTGCTTTTTACCAGCAGCCATTCCGCCACCGCACAACTGTTGCCATGTTCGATTTCCGCAAGCAAAGAATTTGGCCGGAAGGCGATGCGCTGACGTTGCAAGTGTGCCGGGTGCGACGAAGTTTCCCCGGCAATGAATTATTTGACTCCTGCTCGAACCAGCATAAACCCAAAGGAACGTCTTGCAGCGCGCAACGAAGCATCTTTACAGCTTCGTTGAACCGTAGAATCACTATTGTGGTAGAGATGCTTCGGCTACGTGCCGCATAAAGTTTTAGCGCTTCGCCTGCTTGCATCCAAGACCCTACCTAGTCCCTCCTGTGAATAAAAAGAAGATTTTCAACGACCCCGTCTACGGCTTTGTCACCATTCCGACGGAGTTTCTATTCGACCTCATTGAGCACCGCTACTTTCAGCGGCTACGGCGCATTCAGCAGCTAGGGCTCACGGGGTTCGTGTATCCGGGAGCGCTACATACGCGCTTTCACCATGCGCTGGGCGCCATGCACCTGATGTCGTTAGCGTTGCGCACCCTCAAGGACAAGGGCGTGAAGATTTCGGCGGCCGAAGGCGAGGCCGCGCTGGCCGCCATTTTGCTGCACGACGTCGGCCATGGTCCCCTCTCTCACGCCTTGGAAACGGCTATTTTCCAGGATGTGCCGCACGAGCAGCTGTCATTATTTTTAATGGAGCGGCTGAATACAGAGTTTCACGGCAAGCTGAGTCTGGCCATCGACATGTTCAAAGGCACCTACATCCGGCCGTTTTTCCATCAGCTGGTGAGCAGCCAGCTCGACATGGACCGCCTCGATTACCTCAACCGCGACTCCTTCTACACCGGCGTGGAGGAAGGGCGCCCCGGCGCCGACCGCCTCATCAAAATGCTGAGGGTGCACGACGAGCGGCTGGTACTCGAAGAAAAAGCAGTATACTCCGTTGAAAACTTCCTTGTAAGCCGCCGCCTGATGTACTGGCAGGTGTACCTCCACAAAACCGTCACCAGCGCCGAGCAAATGGTTATCCGCGTGGTGCAGCGCGCCCGCGACCTGGCCCGGCGCGGCGTCGAAGTGCCTGCCAATACTTGCCTGGGCTACTTTCTGGGCCGCGCCGTGAGCCTGGCCGAATTTGAGAAAGACGAAAAAATTCTCAGCCACTTCGTGGAACTGGACGACTACGACATCTGGTCGGCTATCAAAGCCTGGGCCGGCCACCCGGACAAGGTCCTCAGCTACCTTGCCAAGAGCATTTTGCACCGCAACCTGCTCAAAATTGTGCTGGCTCCCGAGCCCTTCGATGAGGACTTCCGCCTCGGCATTCGCGAATTAATTGAGGATAAATTTCACCTCTCCTCCGAAGAAGCCGAGCTCCTTATGATTCCGGGCCGCCTGAGCAATAGCGCCTACAACCCCAGCGGCGAGCCCATCGAAATCCTCACCAAAAAAGGCGACGTGGTGAACGTCATGGAAGCCTCTGATTTGCCGAACATTCGCGCCCTCAGCCAGCGAGTTGAGAAATTTTATATCTGCTACCCCAAGGAAATCGTGTAGCATTTCAGCCTGCAGGCCGTCATGTTGAGCGCAGCCGAAGCATGAGGGGCTATTTGCCCTTTGCCTGGCGGCTTGCTTCATCGCAGCCTCATCATTTCTACAGACAGAAAACAGACTGCCGAACTACTTTTGCGCTCCTATGGAATTTACCGTTCAGCAAATTGCCGAAGTCCTCGGCGGCACCGTGGAGGGCGACGCCACTCAGCGCATCTCCAGCCTCGCCAAGATTGAAGAAGCTCAGGCCGGTTCGCTCACCTTCCTGTCCAACGCCAAGTACGAGCCGTTTCTCTACGAAACCGGTGCCTCAGCCGTCATCGTGGGCAATGCCCAAACGCTGCGCGAAGCCATTAAACCTACGCTCATTCGGGTTGAGAATCCGTACACTGCTTTTAGCCAGCTGCTCGAATTTTATGCCCAGGCCACCCGCACCGGCAAGCGCGGCGTCGAGCAGCCGTCCTACGTTGGCGAGACTTCCGAAATCGGTGCCGGGCACTATAGGGGTGCCTTTTCCTACATCGGTGAGCAGTGCAAACTGGGCGAAAACGTACTGATTTTCCCCCACGCCTACATCGGCGACCGGGTTACGATTGGGGCCGGCAGCATCATTCATGCCGGGGCCAAAATCTATCCGGATACGGTCATCGGCCAGTTTTGCGTCATCAAAGCCGGCGCAGTGGTGGGCTCTGATGGATTCGGTTTTGCACCGCAGCCGGATGGTTCTTATAAGGCCATCCCGCAAATTGGCAATGTGGTGCTGGAAGACTACGTGAGCATCGGCGCCAACGCCACCGTGGACTGCGCCACCCTGGGCTCGACCCGTATAGGCAGAGGCAGCAAAATCGACAACCTCGTGCAGCTGGCTCACAATGTCGAAATCGGCAAAAACACCGTCATTGCGGCCCAAACGGGCATTGCCGGCTCGGCTAAAATCGGCGACCAGTGCGTGCTGGCCGGACAGGTGGGCATGGCTGGCCACGTCACGCTGGCCAATAAAACGACGGTCACAGCCCAATCGGGCATCGGCAAAAATGTGAAGCAGGAAGGCACCATCCTGCAAGGCTCCACGGCCTTCGATTTTAAGCAGAACCAACGCGCCCAAATCGTTTTCCGCCGCCTGCCCGAGCTCGAACAGCGCGTAGCCCAGCTGGAGAAGGCCAAAAACACAACGGAAAAGCCCTAGCTTTGCAGCCTCTTAGTTGTTTGTTAGCAGTTGTCAGGCCTTTGGGGCTAACGCACTAACAGCTGACAACAAATAGCTAATAACTATCCGAGATGAACGATAAGCAACACACTATCAAGGCGCCCGTGACGGTACGCGGCATTGGCCTGCACACCGGCGTTGAGGCCACCATGACGTTTTGCCCCGCTCCGGTGGGCCACGGCTACAAGTTTCAGCGGGTCGATTTGCCCGGGCAGCCCACCGTCGATGCCGACGTAGACAACGTGGTGGACCTAAGCCGCGGTACCACCATCGAGCAAAACGGGGCCCGCGTCAACACCGTGGAACACACCCTGGCGGCCCTCGTGGGCTTGCAGCTTGATAACGTGCTGATTCAGCTTTCCGGCCCCGAGCCGCCCATCATGGATGGCTCGTCGGCCGAGTTTATTAAAGCCCTCACGACGGTAGGTTTTGAAGAGCAGAACGCGCTACGTAACTACTACGAAATCCCGGAAAGCATTCGGTATGTGGACAATGCGCGCGGCGTCGAAATCGCGGCCCTGCCCCTGACAGATTACCGCCTCACGGTGATGGTAGACTACAACTCGCCGGTACTGGGCTCGCAGCACGCCACCCTGACGGATATTGGGCTGTTTAGCGAAGAAATTGCTTCCTCGCGCACCTTCTGTTTTTTGCATGAGCTGGAAATGCTCTACAAAAACAACCTCATCCGCGGCGGCGATTTGAGCAACGCCATTGTAGTAGTTGACCGGGTGGTGAGTGATGACGAGTTGACCGACCTTGCCAAAATGCTGGGTAAACCCCGCGTATCGGTGAAGAAGGAGGGCATTCTGAACAACGTGGACCTGCGCCACAAGAACGAGCCCGCTCGCCACAAGCTGCTCGACCTCGTGGGCGACCTCGCCCTGGTGGGCCGCCCGCTAAAAGGCCAGATTTTGGCTGCCCGCCCCGGCCACGCCGCCAACGTCGCCTTCGCCAAGAAAATCAAGAAGAAGATGCTGGAGTCGCGCACCAACCCCGTGCCGGTGTACGACCCCAGCCGCGAGCCGGTGATGGACATCAACCGCATCATGCAGGTGCTGCCCCACCGCTTCCCGTTTATCATGATTGACAAGGTCATTCACCTTGACGAACAAGTGGTAACGGCCGTGAAAAACGTCTCCATCAACGAGCCATTCTTCCAGGGCCACTTCCCCGGCAATCCGGTGATGCCCGGCGTACTGCAAATCGAGGGCTTGGCGCAGACCGGCGGCATTCTGGTGATGAACACCGTACCCGACCCCGAAAACTACTGGCAGTACTTCCTGGGTATTGAAAATGCCCGCTTTCGTAAGCGCGTGCTGCCCGGCGATACCATCGTGTATCATTGCCAGCTGCTGGCACCCATCAAGCGCGGCATCGCCAAAATGCGCGGCCAAGCCTTCGTGAACGGCAAAGTAGTATGCGAAGCCGAAATGAGCGCCGCAATCGTCCGCAAAGACGCCTAATTTGAATTAATAATGGAGAATGAAGAATGAAGAACTGCATCTGGTTTCTGTTGCATAATTCCTCATTCTTCGTTCCTCATTCTTCATTAAAGTAAAGAATGCTTTCCCCCCTCGCCTATATTCACCCCGATGCTCGCCTCGCGCCGGGCGTAACCGTTGAACCGTTTACGACCATTGCGGCCGATGTTGAAATTGGAGAGGACACCTGGATTGGGCCGAATGTGACCATCATGAACGGAGCCCGTATTGGGGCACATTGCCAGGTATTTCCAGGCGCTGTGATTGGAGCCGTGCCGCAGGATTTGAAGTTTGCCGGCGAACAAACCACTGCCGTAATCGGCGACCACACCGTAATTCGGGAGTGCGTAACCGTGAACCGTGGCACTGTGGACCGGGGCGAAACCCGCGTGGGCAGCCATTGCCTGTTGATGGCCTATGTACATATTGCCCACGACTGCATAATTGGCAACAACTGCATCCTGGCCAATACCGTGCAGGTGGCCGGCCACGTCGAAATCGGCGACTACGCCATTGTAGGTGGTTCATCTGCCGTGCACCAGTTCGTCAAAATCGGAGCCCACGCCATGATTTCGGGTGGCTCATTGGTGCGCAAAGACGTGCCACCGTACGTGAAAGCCGGCCGCGAGCCTCTCTCCTACGCCGGTGCTAACTCGGTAGGCTTGCGCCGTCGGGGCTTCTCCGAAGAATCCATTAACATGGTGCAGCAATTGTACCGCACATTGTTTCTGGGCGGATTGAATACACACGATGCCCTCACGCAAATCGAGCAGGAGCTGCCTGCCTCGACGGAGCGTGATACGGCGGTAGGCTTTGTGCGGGCTGCCACACGCGGCATCATTAAGGGCCCCAAGCGCGGCCGGCCGACAGATGGCAGCGAAGCAGAATAAACCATTTTTTATTGCGCTTAAATCAGCAGCACGTCAGGCTGAGCGTTTCGCTCAGCCTGACGTGCTGCTGATTTATAATCACTGATACCGTTTTGCAAATCAACGCCACCGGCCTTGGTAAGCGCTTCAAGCGCGACTGGATTTTCCGGGGTCTTACGCACACGTTCCAGCCGGGTAGCGCTACGGCCGTGCTGGGACCCAACGGAGCCGGCAAAAGCACGCTGCTAAATACCTTTTCGGGTCAGCTGCTGCCAACTGAGGGCACGCTGGCCTATTCACTGGCCGGCAAAACGGTGGCGGTTGAAGATATTCCGGCCCATCTGGCCTACGCCGCCCCTTATCTGGAGCTGCTGGAGGAGTTGACACTGCTGGAGCTGCTGCAGTTTCACACCCGGTTCAAGCCGTTACGGGCTGGGATTTCACTCGATAAGCTCATCGGGATGATGTACCTTGAAAAGGCCCGCCATCAATTGGTTCGCGAGTTTTCGTCGGGCATGAAGCAGCGCCTTAAGCTGGCGCTGGCGCTTTATGCCGATGCGCCACTGCTGCTCTTGGATGAGCCCACCACCAACTTAGATACCACTGGCGCAGCTTGGTATCTGGAACATGTGCAAGCTACCCGGGTGGGCCGCACGCTGCTGCTCAGCTCCAATGTACCGGCTGAATATGACTTTTGTGATGAGCACATTGTGGTGACAGATTTTCAGGTGGCGCGGTCAAGCTAGTCGTATTACAACGGAGTAAAAACTTCTTGTTATTTTGGGGACCTGTGACTTGCTAAAGCAGCACAAAAACGGCTTTCGTGACGCTTCAGCTTAGATTTTGCCCATAAATTCTATTCGGTGAGTCAACCGAAAATCCACGCGCCGCGTATCTTCGCAGCCAGCTTCGGCACTCTATCTTCCACTCTAAATACCCCCGCCCCGGCCATGATTAATGACGACGACCTGGACGACGACTTGCTCGACGACGACGACGACCTCGATACCTATGCCAAGAAAGGTGGCGCTGCCGCCATCGGCAATACCGAAGACCGGCTCTCGGCTAAATACGCCGACTACCTGATGTGGACCGATACCGGTTCCTCGCATGACGAGGCACTGGATTTGGCCAATATGACCGAAGAAGAATTTGTAGAAGCCGAGCGCGCCGAAAACTCCGACCGCGGCGGTTTTACCAGCCTTGATGACGACGATGATGACGACTTCGCCGATGAGGACGACGATGAGGACGAAGGCTACAGCAGTGGTCGGGGAAGCCGCCGTGGCAGCAGCTTCGACAGCGACGACTACTAGAATTTTAGTAGCAATAACCCAGTAGCAAGACTAAAAGAGGCCCCGCCTGGCAATTCCAGGCGGGGCCTCTTTTAGTCTTGCTACTGGGTTATTGCTGCTATACTACCGACCAAATACCTGCTTGAGGATGTCGGTGGTACGGGCCGCCGGGTTTTTGCGGATTTTGGCTTCTTCCTGGGCTAGCAGAACGAACAGGCCATCCACGGCTTTTTGCGTGGTGTAATCGGCCAAGCTGAGGTTCACCGGTGTCATCAGCGGGATTTTGTTGTATTTGTCGGTAATGGTAGCATAGGCGCGGCCGGCTCCAACCTGGTCGATGGCGGCCTCAATGTCGGGGTGGAAAGCCGAGACGAGCTGGGCTTGCGTCGATTTGCGCAGGAACTGGGTAGCGGCATCAGTCGAGCTGCTGGTTACCAGCGACAAAGCATCGGTAATGCTGATATTGGTCAGCGCATTCAGGAAGATGTCTTTGGCTTTGGGCGCGGCAGCTTCGGCGGCACGGTTGAGTTGGGTTTCGAGCTGCGTGAACACGGTGGTCATGCCCGGCAGGCGGCCCACAGTCGACTTCACGATTTCCAAATCGGGCGGCACCGGGATGTGAATATCGTCGTTCAGGTTGAAGCCGTCGGGCTCCGATGCGAACTGGACGGCTTTGGTAATGCCCTTATTCAGGGCGTCTTTGATGCCGGCGCTGGCCTGGGCTTCAGTGAGCGGCGCGGGTGGCGCTACGACGGGCTTGGCGGCGGCAGCTTTCGCAGCGGCGGCCTTGGTAGCAGCGGCTTTGGCGGCGGCGGTTTTGGCAGCGGCAGCTTTAGCAGCGGCCGCTTTTTTGGCGGCGGTGGTCTGGGCGTGGGCGGCGGGTGCCGTGGCGGCCAGCAGGCCGGCTACGAGCAAGGCACTGGCAATACGAGTAAACATGGAATAAACTGCTGCGACGGGAAAACCGGAAGGCCCCTGTGGCTGTCCTAAGGCCGCCGCTGCTGCAAAGTGAAGACAATTTTGCGGCCAAACCTATTTTTTTCGCTCATCAATGTCTGTACCCAGCCCACTCCCCGCTCCTAACACGTCGAACTCCACGCCCACCGCTCCGCCCAATGTCGAAATCATGACCATCGGCGACGAGTTGTTGTACGGACAGGTCATTGATACCAACTCGGCCTTTATGGGCCAGGAATTGGGCAAAATCGGCCTGCGCGTGCGGCAGATTTCGTCGGTTTCGGACCGCGCCGATGAGATTGTAGCAGCCTTGGACCAAGCGCGGCAGCGGGCACAAGTGGTGCTCATTACCGGCGGCCTGGGCCCGACGAAAGACGACCTAACTAAGCACGTACTGGCTCGCTACTTCGGCTCCGAGCTGGTGATGCACGAGCCTACGTTGCGTCACGTGGAGGAAATTTTCAAACGCTTCGACCGGCCCATGCTGGACGTGAACCGCCAGCAGGCCCTGGTACCGGCCAATTGCGAGGTGCTGCACAACGCCGTGGGTACAGCCCCCGGTATGTGGTTCAACGACCAAGGCACCATCTTCGTGAGCATGCCTGGCGTGCCCTTTGAGATGAAGCGGCTCATGACTGACCACGTGCTGCCCCGCCTGCAAAGCCAGTTCCACATCGCACCCATCGAGCACGTGGTGGTGATGACGGCCGGCTTGGGCGAGTCGTTTCTGGCCAAGAAAATTGAGGATTGGGAAGATGCCCTCCCCGCCAACGTCAAGCTGGCCTACCTGCCCAGCTTCGGGGCGGTGCGCCTGCGCCTGACCGGCACCGATGACGGCCAGCCCGACCTGCGCGGCCGCATGCTGGCTCTGCTGCCTGCCCTGCGCGAGCGCATCGGTGAGCACATTTTTGCCGAAGAAGAAACGACGCTCGAAGCTGCCATCGGCAAACTACTGATGGCTAAAGGCCTGACTGTAGGTACCGCAGAAAGCTGTACCGGCGGCTTAGTTTCGCAGCGCCTCACCAGCGTCTCGGGTAGCTCGGGGTACTTCCGGGGTGCCATTGTGGCCTACCACAACGATATCAAGCAGGAAGAACTGGGCGTGAAGGCCGAAACTCTGGCCGAGTTCGGGGCCGTAAGTGAGGCCACCGTGCGCGAGATGGCCGAAGGCGCCCGCCGCCGCCTGGGTGTGGACGTAGCCGTGGCCACCAGCGGCATTGCTGGCCCCACCGGCGCCACCGCCACCAAGAAAGTAGGCACCGTGTGCCTGGCCTACGCCGACGGCACCCAAACCATCAGCCGCGAATACGTGCTGGACCGTGGCCGGGCCTTGAATGTGGAATACGCCGCGCAATCGGTGCTCACGCTGCTGCGGCAGCAGTTGGCGGGAGTGTAAGCTCGTCACACTTTAATTTGACCACCATTTAATTAAACCACTCTACATTCAGGAGTGCGGGCCTTATATGCATCTTTTTCCTTGGTTGCAGACCGCAGTATGGCTTGGCCTTTGTCTATCCCGCAAGCTACACTTGAGTCCAACGCAAATCACTCACTTAAATGCGGACCAAAGCCGGATTGAGCACCCTGTACAGGCTTTAGATGGAATACATTCGTCCACTTGTTATGGACTCTAACGCCGGCCCCGCTGGCGCGCGTCAGCAACCCGTATTATGAAATTTTCAACTGGTTGTAGAGTGCCAGCATTTTCCCGGGGACTGATTCATTGATTTCATCCCACTCTTTCATGTTTGCTAAATGAAAGGCTTGGTAAAAGTTAAGAAACCGGAGGACGTAATCTGCAACACCAGCCACAGAGCCGTAGATGCCTTCCGCGGCCATTGCATACTCATCGTCGACCCCACACATGAAGCCGTGCTCTTCGGCAGTGAAATCCCTGTGCCTAACCAGCCAATCGATGGTGCGAACAACGCGGTATAAATCTATTTTTCCAGCAATGTATTCGTGATAAAGCAAGCCTAATGTTGCGCGGCCGGCAACACTGGGGATGGCATCGCCGACATAGACATTGATTAGGGAAATCAAATCATTGATGCTCTGGCTACCGCTCATGGCCAGTTCAATGATGAAGTCGTCTGGCTCCGCGTCTTGTTGGATAATCGCATCTGCCCAGTCGATAACCTGGCGGGTGCTCACTATTTTATTGGTTAGTCCAATGCTAAACACTTCAAGTAACGCAACGAAATCTTTTGGATTAGTTTGCAGCATGGGTAGTTAAAAAAGCGATACGGGAACAAGATAGCAGCTTCCGAATCGTACTATATAACCCAGTAGTTTGCGAAGCAGCCAGGAGCTACGATGGCCAATGAGCTTTGGGAGAAAATGGCCGGAAGGTGGGCGGTAAGGTCATTCTGTAGCAACACAAATTTATTGGCTTGCGGATAAGGAGCCGCTTGGTGTTCCCTTCAGGAGAACCGGACTGGGACCAAACTTATATGGTCACTATGAAGGCCGTTCAATATTTATTCATTTACTTTGCAATCCAAAGTAATTTGAAAAACAATGAAATCAATCATCATTTCCTACCGGCAAGAGTATTCTTTCCGCGAGCGCGCCCTGCTCTGGCTGCTCGACAACGTCGTCTCAGTTCACGCCAGAGTCTACACCCGACGTCCTGTCTGGGGACTATTGCGCGAGGACATGCTCCAGTATCCCACGGGAACCCTGGGCCACGAGTTGGGGCTCTTCTTAACGCGTGAGAGCCTCCAACCTGTGGACCGAATAGAGCGGCACGATGCCTTTCACATTCTGCTAGATTTCTCTACCAGTTTGGAGGATGAAGCGGCCATGCAATTCTTTTTGGTCGCCAATGGAAAGATTTCACCCTTTACCTTGGCAACAGCCGCGTTTACTATGCTGGTAATGCCCGACAAATGGGGACTTTTTATCCAGGCATTCCGCCGCGGACGCAAAGCGCTTTCCATTGCCAACTGGAATTTTCTGCACCTGTTGGACGAGCCCTTTGCAGATGTAAAGGCCGTCATTTTTCACCAGCCCGTACGCAACGAGCGCCTGCTACGCAAAATCCCGCAGTATGCAAAGACCGCCTCAGCTGTGGAATGTCTCAGCTAAGCGCGGTAATCATATCCGACAAGATGACTAGTAATAATTTGAACAAGAAGAGTCTTAGTGTCGGCAAGCAACGCGAGCGTTGCTTGCCAGACTGTTTCGATGAGCCTTGGTCTTGCCAACTCGTCGCGAAGTAGCATGCTGGTTATTCTTGGGTTAGTAGGCGGCTCCATTGCCCTCTATTTTTTACTGCTTACCGTCGTGCCCCAGTACTTGCACCCAGAGGCAGTGCGGGATTCGTTGCAGTGGGCGCACCGGGGAAGCGGAGTATTGACTCTGGTTGCCATACTGGTGAGTTGCAGCAGTTGGGACCTGAGCATTCGCTACCCCACGCTGATTGCCCTCGTTGTGCTTGGCAGCGGGCTCATGGCGGGGCTCCGCACGAAGCTGGCCTTGGTTGCGGGAAGTGCCTGGTTTCTGGCCCGGGCACAGTCGCTCCTCACTCCGCTGCTTGTTCCCGTGCTTTTCCTGTGGATAGCCCTGCGTTCGGCCGATGTTGTGTATTGGGATGGAGACGTGAGCGTCGAGGTAACCACTAGCACCGGCTGGCTAAGTGATATCACGACAACACAAATCACTCTTTACCAGACGCAAGCTCTTCTCTTTGAGAAACCTGTTGGCCATATCCATGCCGCGGACGCTGCCAATTACCTCCACCCGGACCAATCATTCAACAAAAAGGAGTGGTGGGCCACCGTTTGCAAGGTGACCGTCGATGTGGACTCCCTGAAAGGAGTCGTCCAGACGTATTCGGGGTATCGCCCTTTTGTAGTGAGCAAGCCGTGGAGAAGGGAAAACCAGCAGCCAACACCACCCGCTGAGCCTGCCAGCGCACCACCTCTGCCCGTAGAAGACGACAAGGTGTATACTTATGTGGAAGTAATGCCGACCATCCCAGGCGGGCAAGAAAGAGAGCTGGGGCTAGGACTCAACCAACTCATCCAGCCGTGGCTCGTGCTGCCCCGCGATGCAGTGGAGGGGCTGGTGTTTTTAAGCCTTGAAGTAGACAAAATGGGTGATGTGCGGAATATACGCATTGCAAAAGGCCTGAATCCAAGAACCGACTCGGCAGTGCTTGCGGCGGCCAGGCAACTGCCACCGCTGGTCCCCGGCCGGCAAAATGGGCGACCCTTAAATGTGTCCTTGACTTTCCCTGTTTCAGTGATGAAACCAAGAGTCACTCCCAAACATAATCGGAAAAGTGCTCAAAGCCAGTAAGGTTTAGGCTGGGCCTGGGTTAATGCCATTTTGCCTTAACCAGTATAAATCTATTTTCCTAAATTACTTCCAACGAAAAGGGCCAGCTAATTGGCTGGCCCTTTTCGTTGGAAAGGTGCGAATGAATTAAGCCGCTGGCGTTTCAGCTGCTGCTACGCGCATGATGTCGTGGCCCATTTTGTCGCGCTTGGTGGTGAGGTAGGCCTCGTTGTGCGGGTTGGAATGGATTTCGATGGGCAGCGTTTCCACGATTTCGAGGCCGTAGCCGATGAGGCCCGTGCGCTTGCGGGGGTTGTTGGTGAGCAGGCGCATCTGGCGCACGCCCAGGTCGCGCAGAATGCTGGCGCCCACGCCGTAGTCGCGCTCGTCGCCCTTGAAGCCGAGGTCCTCGTTGGCCTCCACGGTATCACGGCCTTGCTCCTGTAGCTTATAGGCTTTCAGCTTATTGAGCAGGCCGATGCCACGCCCCTCCTGGTTCATGTAGACGATAACACCACGGCCTTCGCGCTCAATCTCGCGCATGGCCTGGTGTAGTTGCGGGCCGCAGTCGCAGCGGCAGGAGCCGAAAATATCGCCCGTCACGCAGGAACTGTGCACGCGCACCAGCACCGGCTCCGGGCCGGAGATATCGCCCTTCACCAGGGCCAGGTGCTTGGCGCCGTTCGAGTTTTGGGTGAAAGCGTAGAGGTCGAAATCGCCGTGCTCAGTGGGCATCTTCACCGAGATTTCGCGGGTAATCAGGCTTTCGTTGGCGAGGCGGTACTTGATGAGGTCCTGAACCGAAATCAGCTTCAGGCCCCATTTTTTGGCCACGATTTCGAGGTCAGGCAGCCGGGCCATCTCGCCGTCTTCCTTCAGAATTTCGACCAGTACACCGGCCGGCTCAAACCCGGCTAGGCGGGCCAGGTCCACGGTGGCTTCGGTGTGGCCGGCGCGGCGCAGCACGCCTTCCTTGCGGGCTTTGAGAGGAAAAATATGGCCGGGCTTGCCTAGTTCTTCGGGCTTGGTGGTGGGGTCGATAAGGGCCTGGATGGTCTTGCTACGGTCCGAAGCCGAGATGCCGGTGGTCACACCATTCTTCAGCAAATCGACCGATACGGTGAACGCCGTAGCGTGCAAGGCCGTGTTGTGGCCCACCATGAGGTTCAGGCCCAACTCTTCGCAGCGCTCCTCGGTGAGGGCCATGCACACAAGGCCGCGCCCGTGGGTGGCCATAAAATTGATGACTTCGGGCGTGGCCGAGCGGGCGGCGCAGATGAAGTCGCCCTCGTTTTCACGGTCTTCGTCGTCGACAACGATGACTACTTTGCCAGCGCGAATATCTTCGATGGCGGATTCGATGGAATCTAGCATTGGTGGGAGTTGATATTTCGGCCATAACAACGGTAGCCGCTGCAAAGTTAGCCGCCACCGGCCACCCCTACCCGAACAACGCTTCCAGCCGGCTTGTGGCGCCCGCCCAGGTGTAGTGCGCTTTCACGAACGCATGGCCCCGCGTCGCTAATTTCGCCGCCTGGCTGGGGTTATCGAGCAAGGCAATAATGGCCTGCGCAAGCTCCTGGGGCGTTTTTGTCACCAAAAGCTCTTCGCCATCGGTGCCGCCCAGAGCGTTATTGGCCAGCGGCGTAGTTACGCAGGGCAAGGCCATGGCCATGGCCTCCAGCAGCTTGTTTTGCAGCCCGGTGCCCACCCGCATGGGGGCCGCAAATACCCGTGCCGCCGCGTATGCCGCTCGGATATCGGGCACCCAGCCGCTGATTTCGACGTGTGCGGAGGCTAGCGCCTGCACGCGGGGTGCGGGCGTGGTACCGGCCACCAGCAGCCGCGCCGCCGGGTGCCGCTGCCGCACCAACGGCATAATTTCCTCGGCCAGAAAACAGGCGGCGTCCACGTTGGGATGGTAGCTCATGTTACCGCAAAACAGCACGTCGCACGTTTTCTCTACTGCCGGTTGGGGCTGAAAAAAGTCGGTATCGATGCCGTTGAGCACGATTTCAATCTCGTTGCGCCGTGGGTGCTGAATGAGCTGACGGTCCTGGTCGCTGATGATGGTGTGGTGTTGAAACCAATTGAACGCCGCCGCCTCGTAAGCCAGCAGGCGCTGGGCCTCCAGGGCCCACACAGCGCGCTGCCACAGCGGCGCTTGGGTAGCCCGGCGCACCATGCCTGCTGAAAACACATCCATGTAATCCAACGTCATGGGCACTTCCCCGACGTGGGGTCGCAGGTATTCGGCCATGCGAATGAGCTGGCAATACACATGGTCGGGCTGGAAGTCGCGCAACAAGCCATCAACCTGGCGCTGGGCCAGCGCATCGTGAAAGTAACCCACTTGCAGGGGCCGGCCGGTAGCCAGCGCCCGCGCCATGTTGCGGGCAATGCGCGGCCGCTTCAGCCGGTGCACTACCAGCCCGGCCCGGCAGAGTAGCCGCACCTGCGCCATTGCGTCGGCTGAAACCTCTTCATCAGACAGGGCAAACAGGCAGATTTCGTGACGCTCGGCCAGGTAGCGGAGCTGATGGAAAGCGCGTAGCTTGTCGCCCTTGTCGAGCGGGTACGGGAAGCGCGAAAGGAGCACAAATAGCTTCATGCGGGCGGCGAATGGGCAGGCGTACCGGCCGGAGCGGGCACGAGCAGCCGCTCGTACAAGTCAACAAAGCGCTGCACTACGCGGCGGTTATCGTATACGTCGGCGGCAGTGCGGGCCGCATTGGTCCCTATTTCACCCAAGTTAGCTTCACCCCGGGCCCAGGTGCGCAAAAAAGCCAGCCACTCGGCGGGCGAGTCGCGCACGATGATGTCGTGGCCGTCGCGCACGGCAATGCCTTCGGCCCCCAGCCCGGTGCTGAGAATGGCCTTACCCAGCGCCATGCCCTCGATTATTTTGACGCGCATGCCGCCGCCACTGAGTAGCGGCACCAACATCAGCCCATACTGCTGCATAAAAGCCGGCGCCGACTCCACGAAGCCGTGCATAAAGACATTATCCGCCTTCAGATTCAGCAAGTGCGCGGGCGCGTTGCGGCCGGCAATGTGCAGCTCCACTTCCGGAAACTCGGCGTGAAACGCGGGCCAGACTTCGCGCAGCAGCCAGTCGACCCCCTCCTGGTTGGGCAGCCAGTCGAGCGAGCCAATCATGAACAGCGTGCGCTGCTTGGACTGAATAGCGTGGTCAATTTGCACGCGGCTCAGTTCCACGCCTGCCGGGATGAACACCACCGGCTCGGGACAGTGCAGGGCGCGCAGACGGTCGGCATCAGCTTCGGTGATGGCGGCTACGGCGTCAAACTGGCGCAGGTAGCGCCGCTCGAATTTCTCCAGGCGGGTGGCCATGGTGCGTAGCAGCAGCCGCTTCAAGGGGTTTTTCTCCCACCGGGCCAGCTTGTGCCAGATGGTGTTTTCGATGTTGTGCGCCCGCAGCACCAGTGGAATCTGGAAATCATCTTCCATTGCTGTGCCTTCCATACCACGGCGAAGCAGTTCGATGTATGCGGCTACAAACGTGCCTTCAAACTGAACAACAGAAATGGGCTCTTCTTGGTCATCAAATAGCAATTCGGCGAGTTTCCCCAGCACATCCATGCTAATAAATCGCTCGACATTATAAGGCTGACGGCTGAAGAAGTAGTTTTTCAGAGCCCGCACGGCCGAAATATCGGTATCGACTTCCACCGTTACCAGCCGCATGTTAGGACCCAGGTGGGCCAGGGCGTCGGCGGGCTGGCGGTGCTTAGGCGTGTTGATGGCCAGCAGCGTGACGCGGTGCCCGGCCTGAACGAGGCCCGCTGCCACGTCATACATGGCAATGGCCCCACCATCATGAGGGGGAAATGGAACGCGTGGACAGAGTTGCAGAATGTGCATAGGGCCCGCAAAGGTAGTGTTGCTGCTTATCCAGAAGCTCCTCTTCGGCTCGCGTCGGGATTACTTGTGCAAAGCGGGCCAAATTGAAACTTCTGGGTACACGTTCTAGAGTTGCCGGAAACGCACCTCAAAGCTTTCGATTTGTTCCTCGCTGCCGAGTACCAGCAGCACGTCGCCGGCTTCGAGCACGTAGTCGACGGGTGGGCTCACGAGCAGCGTGCCGCTGGCTTGTCGCAGGCCGATAATGGTGGCCCCGGTGATGGAGCGCACGTCGAGCTCGCGGATGCTGCGGCCGTGCAAATCACGGCGCAGCTGCTGGAAACTCATTTCTTCCAGTCGCAGCTTATCCGCGCTGAGGCCGGAAATGAGGTCGAGGAAGCGGATGACTTCGGGGCGCACCACTAGCTTGGCCATGTGGGAGCCGCCGATTTCGTCAGGCATCACCACCGAATCTGCCCCGGCCGAGAGCAGCTTGCTTTCCGAGGTTTTGAGCGAGGCGCGGGCGATGATTTTCAGGCGCGGGTTGAGGGCGCGGGCCGACAGGGCCACGAATACGTTGTCGGCATCCTTGGGCAGGGCGGTGATGAGGGCGGAGGCCCGCTCCACCCCAGCCTGCTTGAGGACGAGGTCAGTCGTGGCATCGCCGAGTACGGTAAAAATCCTGCCGCCGGCCATACCGTCGCCGTCGTAATCTTCGCCGGTGTGGCCATCTGTGATGTTCTTCATCAACTCCTGGTCCGATTCAATCACTACCACACGGGCCCCGTTGGCCCGCAGCTCCTGGTAGGCGCGGCGGCCGTTGCGGCCGAAGCCGCACACGATAACGTGCCCGCTGAAGCGCTTAATTTCCTGGTCGATTCGAATCATCTTGTAAATTTTGCGCAGCTCGCCGTCAAAAATAAACGAGGAGAAAACCGACACGAGGTAGGCCACTACCACGAGGTTATAAAGAATGTAGAACGAGACAAAAAGCCGTCCGGCGTGTGAAAACGGGTGAATTTCGCCAAAGCCCACGGTAGCAATGGTCGTCACGGTCATGTAAAACGCGTCGACCGGATGGTAGTGCTCGATGCCCATGAAGCCCGCCATGCCAAACACCAAACTCAGCCCGGTGAGGACGACGGCTAGAATCAGGCGGTTGATGTTGAGACTTCGGAGCATTTTTTTCGAGAACGGACTACAAGAACGTCATGCAGAGCGCAGCAAAGCATCTCGCGTGCTGTGAGTAATTCAATCGTTAATAATTAGTGGTGGCACGCGAGATGCTTCGCTGCGCTCTGCATGACGTTGTTTTTGCTCGTTCAATAACTCAGGCGCCGCGGGCCACCACGGTGCCCAGTAGTGCAGCCAACTCGTTATCGAGTTCCTTGAGGCGCTTGATGTCGCCGAGGATTTCGAACATTTCAGCGTCGTCGAGCGGGTGGCGCAGCTTTTCGAGGCACTGGTCGAGCTCGCGCTGCACGTGCACTTTGTTGAGGCGAAGCACGGCGTTGTCGCAGGCCAGTTGGGGCAGGTCGACCTCGTTGAACACATAGATTTCTTTGGTGCGCCAGTTGGGGCTGATTTCGTAGCGCTCGGTGGCCAGGTCGGTGATGAGCTGGCGGATGTCCTCGCGCTCGTTTTGGGCCAGTTGGCGGGCGTCGGGAAAGCGGCCAGCTAGTAGCTCCTGGCGGCAGATTTCCCACATTTCGGCGTAGAGCGGCACTGTGAGCGGGTACTCGCCGAGCTGGCCCATGAGGTAGCCGGCCACACTCACTTCGGGGTCAATCTCGCGCCCAGCGTAGAGGACCAGCAGGCGCAGTACTTCCCGCTCGCACAGCTGGAGCATGTCGGGCAGCGGCTCGTTTTCGGCAGCTTTGGTGGTAGACTGGAACGAGGTACCCAGCGACTCGGCGGCTTCAGCACCGCCGTACATGAGCATTTCGGCCTCTTCTTCGTCCGACATTGGGCGCGGGGCCGGTGCCGAGCGCGGGTTGGCGCTGGGCGGGTAGCCGGCGTTGGCGCTACCAGCACCCTGGCCGTAGTTGCCGAGGTTGTCACCGCTGCCACCGCTGTGCTTGGTTTGCTGGCTAGGCGACTTTACCAGCTTGTTGTATTCGGTGATGAGCACCTGCTCGTCTATGCCGAAGGTGGCCGAGGTCTGCTGCAAAAACACCTGGCGCTTGATGGCGTCGGGCACCTTGGCAATGCTGTGGAGCACGTCGCGGATGGCTTCGGCCTTCTTCACAGGGTCGCCGGAAGCCTCGCGGGCCACGAGCGTGGTTTTGAAGGTGATGAAGTCCTGGCTCTTGGTTTCGATGTACTCGGTGAAGCGCTGGTCGCCGACTTTGCGGATGTAGGAGTCGGGGTCGTCGCCGTCGGGAAACAGCACCACGCGCACGTTCAGGCCGCCTTCGAGCAGCAAGTCGGTGCCGCGCAACGAGGCCTTGATGCCGGCCGCGTCGCCGTCGTAGAGCACCGTCACATTGTCCGAATACCGCTTGATAAGTCGAATCTGGCCCTCTGTGAGCGAGGTACCGGACGAGGCCACCACGTTTTTGATGCCGCCCTGATAGAGTGAAAGAACGTCCAGATAACCTTCTACCAGATAGCAAACCTCTTGCGTCCGAATGGCTTGCCGGGCCTGAAACAGGCCGTAGAGCACGTCCGACTTGTGATAAATCTCCGATTCGGGCGAGTTGAGGTACTTCGCCATCTTGTCGTCGCGCTTCAGGGTGCGCGCCCCGAAGCCTACCACCCGGCCGCTGATGTTGTGAATCGGGAACATTACGCGACCCCGAAACCGGTCGTAGCGCCGGCCGGTGTCTTTGCCCTGGTCGTCGGTGCGGATGACGGTGAGGCCGGTTTTTTCCAGGTATTTCTTGTCGAAGCCGGCCGTTTCGGCGGCTTTCATCAGGTCGTCCCAGGCATCAAGCGAGTAGCCCAGCTCGAAGGTCTGAATGGTGTTCAGGGTCAGGCCCCGCTCCTTGAGGTAGCCGTAGCCGATGCTCATCCCCTCTTCGGAGTTGAGCAGCAGGCGGTGGTAGTGGTTTTTGGCGAAGTCCGAGACGATGAATTGGGAATCCCGCTCGTTCTGCTCCAGTTGCTGCTGGGGCGTCTTTTCCTCCTCCTGAATCTCAATGGCGTACTTCTTGGCCAGGTATTTCAGGGCCTCGACGTAGCTGGTGCCCTCCACGTCCATCACAAACTGCACCACGCCGCCGGCCTTGCCGCAGCCGAAGCACTTGTAGAGCGACTTGGCCGGGTTTACCGAGAACGAGGGCGATTTCTCGTTGTGAAACGGGCACGGAGCCCATAGGTTCTGGCCCTTGCGCTTGAGCTGCACGAAGTCGCCGACGACTTCCACAATGTCGGCGGTCTGGATGATGTGGTCAACTAACTCTTTGGGAATACGGGCCATCGGGGCGGGGTATCGGGGGCAAATGGGGCGAACGGATACTACCAGAACGTCATGCTGAGTGCAGTCAAAGCATCAGGCGTGCCGCCACTAATTCAATCGTTCTGCGGTCTTATTACGACCACACACGAGATGCTTCGACTACGCTCAGCATGACGTTCTGGTAGTAAGACAGTACGCAACACAACAAATTTCGCCCTACTTTCTCCTACGTCCTACCTTTGCCCGGAATAAACTCCGCGCAAGATGCCCGCATACCGTCCCGAAGAAATCGAAAAGAAGTGGCAGGCCCACTGGAAACAGCACCACACGTTCCAGGCCCAGAACCACTCCGACAAGCCCAAGTATTACGTACTCGACATGTTCCCCTATCCCTCCGGAGCGGGCCTACACGTGGGGCACCCGCTGGGCTACATTGCCTCCGATATTGTGACGCGCTACAAGCGCCTGCAGGGCTTCAATGTGCTGCATCCCATGGGTTTCGACTCCTTCGGCCTGCCCGCCGAGCAGTACGCCATCCAGACCGGCCAGCACCCGGCCGTGACCACGGAGCAAAACATCGACACCTACATCAAACAGCTCAGTAGCCTGGGCTTCAGCTACGACTGGAGCCGCGAGGTGCGGACGTCGGACCCCAGCTACTACAAGTGGACGCAGTGGATTTTCCTCAAGCTGTTTAACTCCTGGTACAACCTCGACACCGACCGCGCCGAGCCTCTCACCGAGCTCACCGCCCGCTTTGCCGAGAGCGGCAGCGAGGGCATCCGCGCCGCCGGCGATGACGAGGAGCGGCAAGTATTTACGGCCGGGCAGTGGCAGATGATGAGCGAAAAGCAGAAGCTGGCCGCTGTGCTCCCCTACCGCCTCGCCTATCAGCAGGACACCTTTGTGAACTGGTGCGCCGGCCTGGGCACGGTGCTCTCCAATGATGAAGTGAAAGACGGCCTCTCGGAGCGCGGCGGCTTCCCCGTCGAGCGCCGCCTCATGCCGCAGTGGAGCCTGCGCATCACTGCCTACGCCGACCGCCTGCTGCAGGGACTCGACCAGCTCGACTGGCCCGACGCCGTGAAGGAGATGCAGCGCAACTGGATTGGCAAGAGCATCGGGGCCGAAGTGACTTTCCCGGTGCAGGGCTCCGAAACGGCGCAAATCAAGGTCTACACCACGCGGGTTGACACCATTTACGGTGCCACCTTCCTCGTTTTGGCCCCGGAGCATGAGTTGGTAGACCAGCTCACCACGCCCGAACAGCGCGCGGCGGTGGACGAGTACATTGCCGCCACCAAGCGCCGCTCGGAGCGCGACCGCATGGCCGACGCCAAAACCGTGTCGGGCGTGTTTACCGGCGCGTATGCCCTGAACCCGGTCAACAACGAGCCCGTGCAAATCTGGCTGGCCGACTACGTGCTGGCCGGCTACGGCACCGGCGCCGTGATGGCCGTGCCCAGCGGCGACCAGCGCGACTGGCTGTTTGCCACGCATTTCGGCCTGCCCATCCCGGTTATCTCCGATGCCCAAAAGGACATCGACCAGCAGGCCGACCCCACCAAGGAAGGCCGCTACATCAACTCGGGCATCATCAACGGCCTCACCTACAAGGAGGCCACCGCCACCCTCATCGCCTTCCTCGAAGAAAAGGGCCTGGGCAAGGGCAAGGTGAATTTCCGCCAGCGCGACGCCATTTTCGGCCGCCAGCGCTACTGGGGCGAGCCCATTCCCATCTACTACAAGGAAGGCACCGCCTACGGCATCGCCGAGAGTGACCTGCCGCTGGTGCTGCCCGAAATCGACGAGTACAAGCCCACCGAAACCGGCGAGC
The DNA here is from genome assembly GCF_017571495.1 of Hymenobacter negativus. Classification (GTDB taxonomy): domain Bacteria; phylum Bacteroidota; class Bacteroidia; order Cytophagales; family Hymenobacteraceae; genus Hymenobacter; species Hymenobacter negativus. The sequence continues at coordinate 71,628 of NZ_JAGETZ010000001.1, forward strand.
CGCCCCTCGGCCGCGCCCAAAACTGGCTCTACCGCGGCCAATACCCCTACGAGCTGAGCACCATGCCCGGCTGGGCGGGCTCCTCCTGGTACTACCTGCGCTACATGGACCCGCACAACGACGCCCGCTTCGTGAGCGAAGGCGCCGAGCAGTACTGGGGCTCCGTGGACCTCTACATGGGCGGGGCCGAGCACGCCACCGGCCACCTGCTCTACGCCCGCTTCTGGTACCTCTTCCTGAAAGACCTGGGCCTCGTCAGCAGCAGCGAGCCCTTCCAGAAACTGATTAACCAAGGCATGATTCTGGGCCGGTCGAATCTGATTTACAGATTTAGAGGCACAAATATCATTTTCTCAGCTGGAATTGCTCAGCAAATTCTTGCTGGTGTTAACGCTTACGTTCCTCATTTGCCTCAAGGTGTCTATACTCCACAGGAGGTTTTCAAACTACTTGAAGAACGTCTCGGCAAGCAGTATTTGGAAGACAATGATATTGTCTTAACTCCTAGATTATATTTTGATATCCTTCATGTTGATATCAAGCTTGCAGAAAAAGATATTCTAGATACTGAAGGCTTAAAAAAATGGCGGGATGACTTTGAAGACGCAGTATTCATTACAGAAGACGGCATTGTGAAATGTGGCGTAATCGAAAATGAGAAAATGTCTAAGTCTCTACACAACGTTGTTACCCCCGATGTGCTAATCGACAAATACGGCGCGGACGCCCTGCGTCTCTACGAGATGTTCCTCGGCCCGCTGGAGCAGTACAAGCCCTGGAACACCAACGGCATCAGCGGCGTGGGCGGCTTCCTCAAGAAGTTCTGGCGCCTCTTTCACCCCGAAGACGGTGCCCTGTCCATCACCGACGAGCCCGCCACCCCGGCCGAGCTCAAGGTGCTGCACAAAGCCATTCAGAAGGCCCAGGAAGACATCGAGAAGTTCAGCTTCAACACCTCCGTCAGCCTGTTCATGATTACCGTGAACGAGCTCACGGCTCTCAAGTGCCACAAGCGCGCCATCCTGGAGCCGCTCGTGCTGCTGGTGTCGCCCTTCGCGCCGCACCTCGCCGAGGAGCTGTGGCAGGAGCTGGGCCACGAGGCCGGCAGCATCAGCCACGCCCGCTACCCCGAGTTCCGCCAGGAATTCCTGGTCGAAGACACCGTGACCTACCCCCTGGCCATCAACGGCAAAGTGCGCGAGCAGATGCAGTTTGCCGCCACCGCCACCGCCCCCGAGATTGAAGCCGCCGTGCTGGCCTCCGATTTCCTGGCCAAGCACGGCGAAGGCAAGTCGGCCAAGAAGGTGATTGTGGTGCCCGGCCGCATGGTGAACGTGGTAGTGTAATTACCAGAGCAAATTTGCTTAAAAAACGAAACGCCCGCTGGAATTCCAGCGGGCGTTTTTTATATGGTTGTTGCTATGCAAAAAGAGCTAATTAATTGCTCAGAAATGACCGGTGGCTAGATGCTGCCGGTATCTTTACCGCTCATTTATCGCCAACTTTTTTTCATGAAAAAACTATTACCCTTTCTCCTGAGCGCCTTCTCCCTGGGTGCCCAAGCACAATCTACTCCGGCCTGGACCTGGGCCAAAATGCTTGCCAGCAGCAATCTGACCAGCGCCGGTACCATGACCACCGACGCCGCCGGCAATACCTACCTGGCCGGGGGCTTTAGCCAGCCCCTCACGCTGGCCCCCGGCACCGTGCTCACCACCAGCTCCGGCCAGGATGGTTTTGTGGCCAAGTACGACCCTTCGGGGACGCTGCTGTGGTCGCGGCAGTTAGCCGGTTTTTTCAACGACGGCTTTCAAAAGGTACTGATTGACGGCACCGGCAAGGTGACGCTGGTGGGCTCGTCGAGCGACGGGGCCCAGATTGGCGGCTTCACTTTCTCCAGCAATGGTTTCGGCCCGGTAGTCGTCGTCACGCAGCTCGATGCGCAGGGCCAGGTGCTTTCCATGACGGAAGTGGGCAGCGGTTCTTCGCTCATCATTGCCGATATGGCTCTGGATGCTGCTGGCAACAGCTACATCAGCGGCACGTTTGGCCTCAGCGCCACCTTTGGCAGCTTCTCCCTCAGCACCCCCATCGTGGGCACCAGCATCGCCTTCGACCAATTCCTGGTTAAAGTCTCTCCGCAGGGCGTTCCGCTGTGGGCGCAGCAGGGCGGCCGGTCGGCAGCACCGTCAGGCACCGGTACCAACTTCTACTACAATAGCCTGGCCGTGGAGCCCAGCGGCAACGTGTACCTCACCTGGACCTGCAACGCCAATGCGGGCGGTTTCGGGTCGTTGTCCATGCCCGCCGGCTACGGCGATGCAGACGTGTTGGTAGTGAAGTATGACACGCAGGGTACGCCGCAGTGGGTGCAGCGAGTCGGCAGCCCCGGCCTCGATTTTGCCGGCAACACCGCGCTCGATGCCAGTGGCCGGCTCGTGGTACCGGGCTTCATTTCGGGCGCGGGCACTTTCGGCAGCCAGACCCTAGCGTCCCCGGCGGGCGTTGCCACCGGCTACGTGTGGGTACTAAATCCGGCTACCGGGGCCAGTAGCTGGGTCCGTGCCCTGAGCGGCACCGTGGGCGCTGCCTATCGGGGCGTGACGACTGATGCGGCCGGCAACATCTACGCCGCCGGGCAGTTTAGCGGCCAGGGCACCCTCGGCACGGCTACCCTCTCCAACGCCGGTGGCTTGGATGGGCTGATTGCCAGCTATTCTTCGGCCGGCAACGTGAACTGGTCGGTCAAAACCGACGGTGTTGGCGACGAATCCCCCCTTTATGTGTCGCTCGATGGCACCAACCGCCTCGCCGTAGCGGGCATCCTCAACGGAGCTGGCCTGTTTGGCACCGCCGCCCTCACCGGCCAAAACGCGCCCGTTGGCAACATTTTCCTTGCTCACATGGGCTCGGTTGTCACGGCCTCCCGCTCGGCGCAGCCCGTGGCGCAACTGGCCCTCTACCCCAACCCTGCCGCGGCTACCGATGCGGTGACTCTTCCGCAGCTGCCGGCCGGCACTGCCCTTACCCTTACCGACGCGCTGGGCCGCATAGTGCGGCGGCCAGCCGGCCCGGCGTTGTCTCTGGCAGGCCTGGCAACGGGCGTGTACGTGGTGCAAGCCACCGCTCCCAATGGCCAGCAGTGGACCAACCGGCTTGTTGTGAAATAATGCTGTTGATGTTGATTAAAAAAGGGACTGGCGATATCGCCAGTCCCTTTTTTATGAACCCACTGTTCGTGTTAATGCTTTTCCTGAGTTTGCCAGTGACGGGTTCATTTATTGCACCTTCTGCACCTTGGTGCGGCCCAGCACTCGCTCACCGGCCACTACGGTGAGGTAATAGGTACCAACTTGGTAGCGGCTCAGGTCCAACGAGAAGCTGGCGGGAGCGGCCAGGGCGGCGGCACCAATTTGCTGGCCCAAGGCATTAGTTAGCACCCAGCGCGTGGCCATGGCATCAGTGGCGGGCCAGGCGATGGTGGCCTGGCTAGCCGTGGGGTTGGGGTATGCGGTGATGGCCGTGGAAACGGTGCGCGTCACGGTTTGCACGGGGCTGTAGCTGGCCGCACCGTCGGCATCTACCTGCTTGAGGCGGTAATAGCTCACGGCGCTCAACGGCGCAGCATCCCGGTAGCTGTAGCTGCGGGCAACCTGGCTGGTGCCGGCACCTTCTACCCAAGCCAGCTTCGTGAAAGCCTCGCCATTGGCAGAGCGCTGCACCTCAAAACCCAGGCTGTTTTTCTCGGATGCAGTGCTCCAGGACAGGTTCACGGCCGCGCCAGCAGCGGTAGCCTGAAAAACCGTCAGTTCGACCGGCAGTGGGGCGACGTAGCTGCCCACCACTTGCATCTCATAGAGTGAGAAGCCGTAGCCGGTGCCGCGGGTTACACCGAACATGCGCACGTAGCGACCGGTGGTCGTGAGGGCTATTTCGTTGACGTGGCTGGTGTTGTTGGTTACGGTCGTAATTGTGGTCCAATTGGTGGCGTCATTCGAGACATCGAGGTGGAAATTCCTGCCGTAGGCAATTTCCCAAATCAGGTTCACCTGGGTGATGTTGGTGCTACGGCCTAGGTCCACGTACAGCCACTGATTGTCGTTGTAGGTGCTGCCCCAGCGCGAGGTATTGTTGGCATCAAATGCCTTGGCCGGCTCAAACCCGCCCTGGTCCGAAGAGGCAACCGCCGTTTTGCCCAAGGCCAGGTTGTTGGCCGGATTGGGGGACGTCCTAAACACCTCAAACTCATAGAGCGAGTACCCATAAGAGGTGGCCCGCGCCGTGCCAGCCATTTTCACGTAGCGGCCGGAAGTGGCCAGGCCCGTGAAATCACTGTAGGTTGTGGCATTGCCGGTTACCGTTGCCACCGTGGTCCAGGCCATGTTATCGCTCGATACCTGAATGGTAAAGTCCTTGCCGTAGGCATTTTCCCAACTCAGCCGAACCCGGTCGATGGGTTGAACCGTGCCCAGGTCAACGGTAATCTGCTGGTTATCGGAAGAAGCGCTTTCCCAGCGGGTGTTGCCGTCGCCATCGATGGCACGCGCGGCTGGTTGGGACGCCGAAGAAGCGGTAGCCGTTTTACCCAAGGCAAGATTTTGGGCTTGGGTAGGAAGACAGGCCAGGAGCAGAAGTCCCAGTAGACAGGTCAGGTGTAGCAGATTGTATTTCATAAGGCTCATCTTTTAAGCGACTAGCTTGAGCCCAAAATTACCGGCCCTGCCAGCAGCCAGGGATGCAAAAACGTTGAACCAGACCATTTGCGCGACTATCGGAGCTATTTTCCCGGTGGTTGCCAGGCCCGGTTCGTCCGCATAGAAAAAGCCCCGAACTGAAAACTCAGCCGGGGCTTTTTCGTGCATCGTACTCGTGGTTTAGGCGCGCTTGGCGCGGAAGAGCTGGCCGGAAAGCCGCATGCAGGGCGTTTCAACGTATCGGTAAAACAAGTAGGAAATACCCACTGCGGTACCAATGCAGACAATGAGCGCGAGCACAACCGTGGCCAGGTTCACCACCGGAATGAGGCGGATGAGCAGCAGTTCCATGGTGGCGCCCACGATGATGTGCAGCAGGTAGAGCGAATAGGAAATATTGCCGAAGAACGTGGCCACCGGGTTGCTGAAGCGCAGGTAGATAATGGCCAGCGCGGTGGCTACACCGGCCAGCACGGGTGCCGACGTCACCTGAAACACGCCGATAACCGAGAACAGCGCCAGCACAGCGAAGAAGTAGTTGCGCGAAATCAACTTATCGAACATCAGCCAAGTAGCCATGCCAAAGGTAAACAGCACGTTGTAGTGAAACAGCGTCTGCTCGGGCATGCCGGGGATGTAGTACGATGCACTCAGGGCCAGCCCCAGGGCCATGATGCCCCACGAATACTTGCGCAGCAAAGGGAACAGCAGCCCCAGCACCAGGTAAAACTCGAACTCGATGCTCAGCGTCCAGAAGATGCCATTAATCCACTGATACGTAGTGAAGGGGATAGTGAACAGCAGGTTGTGCACCAGCATGGGCACGGTGATGGGCTTCGAGAACGGTGACGCCGTTAAATGGAAATAATCGACCAGGAAACAGACGCCCGCGAAGATGACCATGGTGAGGTAAGCCGGCGGTCCGATGCGCACAAAGCGACGCACCATAAACTGACCAAATTTCTTGAGCGAGTAGTTGCTGCGAGCCAGTGCAAACGGAATGATGAAGCCGGATATCACGAAGAATATTTCTACTCCCAGGTACCCACGGTGGCCCACAAACTGCATTATCGGGTGCCGGAAGGTGCTTAAGGCGCCGGTGGTGTAGTGAAACAGACAGACGCTGAGCGCGGCAATGCCCCGCAGCCCGTCCAGGATGGTAATGTGCGCTTTGGCACGCGGGGCCGCCGGGACTGCGGTGGCCTCTCCAACTGGACTAGCATCTTTTTCGGTTTCGAAAGGCGACGGCTCGGATAGAACTGGTTTCATCTAGCAATTAAAAATTGAAATCAAAATTACGCTACATCAGGCAAATGCTGATGGGCGGATTTGGACTTTCCCATTTTCATGACTGTACTGCCTCCCTTTGCTACCCATTAGCTAAAAGCCCCACCAGCATGCTGGCGGGGCTTTTAGCTAATGGGTAAAATCTGCCGTATTGCTATGCGTCCAGCGCAGCCTTTACGGCTTTTGGCAGCGAGGCCCGCACTAGTTCGTACGAGTGGTCAATCAGCTCTCGTAGCTGGCCTTCGGGCACGCCCGTGCCAATGAGGACGGTATTCCAGTGCTTCTTGTTCATGTGGTAGCCGGGCAGCACGTAATCGTGCGCCTCGCGCAGCTCCTCGGCCCGCTCAGGGTCGCACTTCAGGTTGATGCTGCCGAAGGTATCGATGTCGGTTAAGGCGAAAACTTTGCCGCCTACTTTGAATACCAGCGTTTCGGGGCCGAAAGGTGTTTCTTCGGTCACGCCGGCTTTTAGAAGGCAGTAGTCGCGAAAATCCTCGATGTTCATTCGCAGTCTATTACAGCACGTAGCGGAACAGCATAATCACCAAACACACCAGGAACATGGCCAGGCTGAGCTTATTGATGAAGTGCATGGTCTTCATGTTGAAGTTATTCTTCCGGTTGGGGTCGTGCTTGCGGAAGTAGTAACCGAGGACGGGGCCGAAATTGAAGAGGTTTTTACCGTTCATGGCGAGGCGGGTTTTGGTGGCATGAAGGTAACACCAAGCCCGGCAGAATGATTTGCCGCGGCCCACAATTACTGCCAAAAAGCGCCTCTGTAAAGCAAGCCTAACGGGCCGGTTTACGAGAGTCGCGGCAGCAGTGCAATTCCTGCCTAGTGGCTACTTGCCACCGGCTGCTTCACCACCAGCTTATCACCGGAATCGTTGACTTCCAGCAGCCGCGGCACTCGGATATACCTGCCGTTTACGTCCTTATGGCTGTGCACCGACATGAGCAGCTTGCCCTCGAAGGTGCGGAACAACATGCCGTGGCCGTAGTTGGGCGGGGTGATGGGGGCCTTTTCCTGCACCCAGGGGCCGTCGAGGGTACCACTGCTGGAATAAGCCACACCTTGCGTATACACGTCGTATACCCAACTGGTCCAGAGCATGCCGAGCCGGCCGTTTTTGGTGCGAAACACCCAGGGCCCGTCGGTAACTTTATTGGGCCGGACGGGACCATTGCGCGGGTTTTCGCGGCTCCAGGGCGAGGCGCTGGCCTGAAACAGCACCTTGCCCGTGCCGAGGGTACCGGTCAGGTCCGGCTTCAGCAGAATTTTCTCCACGGTGCCGTCCATGTTCTGCAGCCATTCGTGGCAGTACACGAGGTAGGGCTTTTGGTCCTTATCAACCCAGAACGTACCGTCGAGGGTCGACTTGTTGGCCGGCAGGTAGGTGGCGTCCTTCATCGGCACGTAGGGGCCGGCGGGTTGGTTGCTGACCAGCACGTGGCTGGCCCGGCGTTCCACGGGCTTTCCCTGCACAGTATCGATGGTTAGGGCCGAGTTGGTGAAGGTGGCGAAGTAATAATACTTGCCTTTGTAGGCGTGAATTTCGGCGGCCCAAATCATCGGTTTCGGGCCCATCCAGGAGGCGGGGTCGGGTTGGGCTACGGTGTACGGGCCTTCCCACACCTTCAAATCTTTGCTTTTCCAGAGCTTGCCGCCCGTGCCCGTCATGTAGTAGGTGTGGCTGGGCTGGTCGGCCAGAATAAAGGGGTCGCTCAGCCGAATGGAATCCAGCGGAATATTTTTCCGGATGGGCTGAGGGGCTCCCTGAGCTGCTACCGCGAGCGGCAACAGTAGGCTAGCAAGTAAAGGGAAGTTTTTCATAGCGTTTGGTTGAAAGTCAAAGCGCATGGCCCAACATGGGGCCAGGGCGAACCCTACTCTGCCCGCAGTTCGGTGACGGCGGCGGGCAAGCCCGGTGCAGTGAGCGTGACGCTGATAGTGCCAGGACCAGTAGCTTGCACGTACACGAGCAGCCGGCCGTTGTGGGCGCGGTGCTGGGGTGTAGTGGGATTATCATGATTGGCCAAGTCGCCGTTTTCGATGCCCAGCAGCCGGGCGGGGCCGGTGAGGGCCACAGTTATTTCATCGGTAGCGGTGAGGACGGGGCGGCCAGCCTCGTCTACAATGGTGACTTCCAACTGGGCCAGGCCGCAGGTTTTGCCGAGCAGGGTGCTACGGTCGGGCTTGAGCTGAATGGCAGCGGGCGCACCGGCGGTTTGCAGCTTCATTTCGCTCACTGCTTTGCCGCTGCGGTAGCCTTTGGCGGAGAGTTCGCCGGCGGCGTAGGGCACGTCCCAGGTGGGCTGGCGGCCGGTTTTCCGGCCCAATGACTGGCCATTTAGGAATAGCTCGGTGACCTCGTTGGTGGTGTAGGCCGTGACGCGCACCTGGCTGGCGGCGGGCCAGTTCCACGTGGCGGTGCCGCGCTGGCGCCGGCTGGGTGTGGCCCCAGCCGCGGGCGCTTCGGCGGCTACCAGGTACAGCATGGGGGCGCTGGTCCAGAGGCTTTGGCGGAGGTAAAACTCGGGCTTGGGAAAGCCGGCCAGGTCGAGCAAGCCGGCGCCGTTGGCCCGCTGGGGCCACTTACCAGCCTCGCCGAGGTAGTCGATGCCCGTCCAGAGGTATTGGGCCGAGACGTAGGCGTTGGAATCGACCGCGGCCCAGGCCTCGCGCGCCATGCCGTTTTCGCTGCCGTAGATGACGCGGTTGGGGTACTTCTGGTGGTCTTCGGGGTAGCGGAACTCCTGATAGTTGTAGCCCACCACGTCGAGCGCGGCCGGATAATCGGTGAAGTTGGTCATCACCACGCCGGCTAACGCCGCTGTGACGGGGCGCGAGTTGTCGGCCTTCTTCACGACGGCCGCCAAGCGCTTAGCAATGGGGCCCATCTCGCTGGCGGGCGGGTGGTTGGGCAGGTAGCCTTTGCCGTAAATCTGGGGGTTGCGGCCGGTGTTCAGCACCTCGTGGGTGTAGGGGTCGTTGGGGTAGTCGATTTCGTTGCCGATGCTCCACATGATGATGCTGGGGCGGTTGCGGTTGCGCAGCACCATGTCGCGCAGGTCTCGCTCGCCCCATTCCTTGAAGTATTCGTGCGCGCCAAACTGCGCGGGCGTGCCCACGTTCCAGCCAGCCACCCACTTGTTCTTACCGTGCTCCCACTCGTCAAAGGCCTCGTCCATCACCAGCAAGCCCAGCCGGTCGCAAAGCTGATAGAGGTAGTCGGCGTGCGGGTTGTGGCTCATGCGCAACGAGTTGCAGCCGCCCTCTTTCAGCTTCTGCAGGCGGCGCTCCCACACCTCAGGCGGCACGGCTACGCCCAGTGCGCCGGCGTCGTCGTGGATGCATAAGCCCTTCAGCTTCATGTTCTCGCCGTTCAGGAAAAAGCCCTCGTTGGCATCGAAGCGAATGGTGCGCACGCCCACTTCCTCAGCTACCTCATCGACGGGCTGGCCCGCAACGACCAGCGTGGTGCGCAGCCGGTACAGGTTGGGATGGGCCACGGACCACAGCGCGGGCTGCTTGATGGGAAACGTAAGATTGGCCATAGCATCGGTGCCGGGCTTGGCCGCGACCGTTTGCTTGGCCGTGGCCACGGTCTGGCCTTTGGCATCGAGCAAAGTGCTGGTGACGGTAACGCTGGCGGCGCTGGCCGAGGCGTTGGTGAAGCTCACTCCTACCCGGCCCGTGGCGGCGCCAGCGCTCACCGTGGGCGTGGTGAAGGCCACGCCCCAGGGGCGGATGTGCACGGGGGCGGTTGCCAGCAAATACATGTTGCGGTAGATACCTGAGCCGGTGTACCAGCGCGAATCGGCTGCTTCGTGGTGGTCGACTTTCACGGCCAACACGTTGGGGCCGGTAGCGCTCAGGAAAGGCGTCAGCTCATACTGAAAGGATGCGAAACCGCTGGGACGCTTGCCCAACGAATGGCCATTCAGCCACACCTCGCTGTTTTTGTACACGCCATCGAAGTAGATGAACACCTTCTTGGCACGAAAGCCGGCGGGCACGGCAAACGTCTTTCGGTACCAGCCGATGCCACCCGGCAGGAAGGCCGTGGCGCTGGCCCACTCCTGGCTATACGGCCCCTCGATGCTCCAGTCGTGCGGCAGGTCGAGGGTGCGCCAGTCCTTATCGGCAGCGCGGGGCTGCTCGCTGCCAGGCACGTCGCCGAGATGGAATTTCCAATCAGCGTTGAAGAGGATTTGCTGGCGCTGGGCGTAGGATTGGTGGCCAAAGAGGCAGGCGATGAAGAGGATGAGAGCTGTTTTCATTGGGCGGGATTTGGAGGAAGGTGTAGATGACTGCGCGGGCGTTGGACCCCACCCGCGGCCCGGTTAGCGCAGTTCGCTCACCAGCGTGGTGATGGACCGCGGGGCCACCGGCAGCGGCTGGCCCGCCGGCACAGCCGGACCGGGTTGCAAATCGGCCGTGGCGGAGGTGACGTAGGGCTTGCCTGCGCCCAGCCGGCCGCTGCTCAGCACGAGTTGCACGGTAGCGGGCGTGTCAAAATCATTCACCACGACGGTTACCAGCTGCTTGCCATTGGGGCTTTTGTAGGCCGAAACCAAGGGTTGGCCGGCCCTGACCGAGTCGGCTAGTTGGGCGTGGAGGCGGATGGCACCGGGGCGCAGGTAGCGGCTGTAGTTGCCCAAGGCCCAGAGCATTTTGCTGGATTGATACGTGCCGTCGGTCTTCTTTTGGTCGATGTACACGAGGCCGTCCTTGTAGTCGTAAGGCGAGATGGCCAGCCACCATTGCCAGGCGGCGGCATTGCCCACGGCCAGGTCGGTGTGAATGACACGGGCCAGATATAGCGCCGGCTTCATTCCCAAGTCGCGCGGCCCGCCGTTGATTTCGCCCGCGTTATCACCCAAAATGCAGTATTCCGATTGCCAGTAAGTCAAGCCTTTCACAGCTGCTACCCGGGCCGCTAGCTGCCTGCGCGTGGCCACGGCCGTGGCGGCGGGCGAGGTGGTGAAGTAGCTGTGCCCCGCGATGATGGGCGCGACCTGAGATGTACCACCTATGTAAGTCGGCGCGGTTTTATCGCCGAAGAAGGCGGCCAGCTGGTCGCCCCGGCCGGGCTTGTCGGCGGTGGTGAAGAGGTAGTCGAGTTTGCCAGCCTCCGTTACCAGTACTTTGGTGGGCAGGCGCTGGGCGGCCAGGGCGGCGCTGCTGGCTTTGGCCACGCCAGCTATTTCGGTGTTGCGGAAGGGGCTGCCCTCCTGCCCGCCGCCGCTCCAGTCCCATTGCGGCTCGTTGATGGGACTGAGGTAGTCGAAGGTGATGCCAGTGGCCTGACGTATGCCTTGCACTACGGTGGCGCAATAGGTGCCCAGGGCGGCGTAGTTGGCGGGGGCCAGGTTGGTTTGGTCGTCTTTAGCGTAGGCTTTTCGGGTGATGGTGAGCGACACCGGCGGGCTGTTCAGGAAGCCCAAAAACTGCTTCACACCGCGCTGCTGGGCTGCTTTCAGAAACCACAGTTGCCCGGCCTGCCGCGTGAAATCATAGCGGCCTTCCGGCGTGAGGAACGACTCGGCGCGTCGCCACTCGTCCTTGATGCCGCTGGCGTCGCCCTGCTCGGCGCTGCCCGCCCCGATGTTGAAGCGCCACATCGACAGACCAATGCCTTTCTCCTGGCTGAAGAGCAAGTCGGCAATGGCTTCCTTTTTGGCCGTCGGCCAGTTGCCCACAAACTGGCAGGACCACGCATCGGAGGCGGCAAAGTTGGCAATGGTCTGCTGGGGCTTGGCCGCATCAATGCGCACGGTGGTAACGACGGGAGCCTGCCCGGCGGCAGCACTCGCCGCACCCAGCAGCACGGCGGTGAGCAAAGCAGCTGTTTTTATTTTCAGGGGAAAGGGCATTGGGAAAGGTTTAAACAGGTAGCCCGGCTACTTCTGCGGGATGCGAGAAGTGGCCGGACTGGAAAAGTTGGGGTGGGTAGCTGCGGCTACCTTACTGCTGCCATACCAGCCATTGCTGGTTGTTGCCACCATTCGGGGTGTACTGGATGATGTTGGCGCCGGCGGTGGTCGAGCGGCCGTTCACATCGAGTACCTGCGGGGTGCTGTTGCGGTTCGTGATTTTGTAGTAGCCCTCGGCGTTGGCGGCGAGTTGCCACTGCTGGCTGTTGCCGCTGCCCACGGTATTCTGCACCACGCTGGCGGCGGGCGCGGTCGAGCTGCTCATCACGTCGAGGGCCAGGTTGCTGTTGCGATTCAGCAGCTGGTAGCCGCCGGTGGCGGCCTGAAACTTCCACTGCTGGTTGTTGCCGCCGTTGCCGGGGTACTGAATGGTGGGAGCCATAACGGCCGTGGAGGCATTGTTCACGTCCACCACCTGGCCGCTGTTGCGGTTGATGAGGCGGTAGTAGGCAGTGGGGTAAAAGGCATCGGTACCGCCCGCGCCGCTGCCCCAGGCAAACTGCACGCGGCCCAGGCCCGAGGCATTGCTGATGGATGTGTTGCGCCCATCAAACTGCAGCAGGCTGTAGGAATCGCCGGTGCGCAAGCCGGGCCAGTACACGCTGGCAATGCCCTTCTGCCGGCAATAATTGGTGATGCCCAGCAGGTACGACTTCTTCACATCGCCCTCGATGGCGCTGTTGAAGTTCACGCCCGTAGTCAGGAAAGCGCCGTACTCCGTGAGCACCGCCCGGCTGGCGTAGCTGCCCAGGTTGGCCGCGAAGGCATTTTCCCAGCTGGCGGCCGTGTTGGTGGGGTTGTTGTAGAAAAAGTCGTAGAGGTGAATGGACAGCAAGCAGTTACTAAAGCGGCTGTCGGCCCCGATTCCCTTGATGTCCTGCGCATAGCCCAGGCCGTCGAGCAGCACGCGGCTGCGCGGCACGCTGGGGTAGCGGCTCAACCAGTCGGCGTAGAGGCTGCCCAAATTGGTCAGCGTATAACCGTGGGGCTCATTGAAAACCTCAAAATACACGTTGGCATTGCTGCCGTATTTGGCGACAACGGTTTGCCACATGTTGAAAAACTGCGTGTTGTCGTCCACCAGCCCGTTGCGCGAGGAATTGCCTTCCCAGCAGGCCAGTATTACCTTCATGCCCTTGCCCAGGGCCTTGTCGATGGCGCCCGTGTAGGGCGTCCAGCTGCTGCCCGATACCGTGACCGGGTTGATGGGCATGCGCACCGTGTTGGCGCTGGTGCGACTGAGAAAGCCGTTGATGATGAGGTCAGTTTTGGTCTGGACGGTGGCATAATCGTCGCCCGCTGCCAGGCCTGACAACACCAGTGCATCGTCCACGAAATTGTCGCGCGGGTCGGCCCAGTTAAGGCCGGCGATGCCCGCCGCGCCCAGGCCCGTAATAGGCGTATAGACCACCGGCTCATCAACCGGAACGGGCGTATCTGCCTCTTTTTCTTTGGAGCAGCCGAATGATAGCGCCGCCAGCAGCAGGAAGGCACGGCCAAAAATCGGCAGGGCTCGGTAGGAATTCTCCATAATTTGGGTGGGAAAGGAGGTAGGATAACAGACGGGACTTTGGCAAAACCGAAATGGGCTGCCTCAACCGAGGCAGCCCATTTGCTAGCTAGTAGCCCGGATTCTGCGTGACGTTGCCGCCCGAAAGCTGAATCTGGGGCGTTGGAATTGGGAACAGGTTGTTCTTCTCCGAAATCTGGTCTTTCACCTTGCCGCGGTCGTAGGGGTCGGTGCTGGTGAGCTGCGAGGCGTTGAAGGCCTGCATCACGGCCACGAGGCGCTTTTGGCGCACCAGGTCGTAGTAGCGGTGGCCTTCCATGGCCAGCTCCAGGCGGCGCTCCAGCCAGATGTGGTTGAGCAGTGCCGTGCCCGTTGAGGTACGGGGCAGCACCGTGCCGGGCTGCAGGCGGTTGGCGCGGGCCCGTACCAGGTTCAACGACGACAGGGCTTTCGACTCCTGGCCCAGGCGGTACGAGGCCTCGGCATGCATCAGCAGCAAGTCGGCGTAGCGCAGCTCGATGCGGTTGAGGGGCGAGTGGTTCGACTCGTTGGCGGGGCGGTTGGCCACCGGCAGGAACATCTTGCGGCTGATGCGACCCGACTCGTTTTCCGAGGGCTTGGTATCGTAGTTCGAGTAATCGAAACCGGCCGTGCGGGGGCCCACGTTGTCGCCCTGCTTGATGATGGTCCACTGCCGGCGCGGGTCATTCTCCTGAATGAAGGCCTGCTCCAAGTTGCTGGTGGGCGTGTTGAAGCCCCAGCCACCGTCGGCGCGGCTGCGCATGACCACCGTGAGGGACGTACCGACGTTGAAAGTCTGGTCGGCACTGTAGTTCAGCTCAAAAATGGACTCCGGCCCGTTGGGGTTGTTCACGTTCCAGATGTTGCTGAACTCGCCGCTCAGGTTGTACTGGTTCGAATTCATCACCGTCTCGGCGGCCGTCTGGGCCAGGGCCCACTGCTCGGTGAAGAGGTAAGCCTTGGCCAGGTAGGCATTGGCCGAGCCCTTGGTGGCGCGGCCCAGGTCGATGGTGGCACGGGCGCTTTTCTCGGGCAGAACGGCGGCCGCGTCTTTCAAATCATTGATAATTTGGGCATAGACCTCAGCCGCCGAAGCCCGTTTCAAGGCTAGCGCCTCGCTGGGGGCAACAGGCGTAAGCACCAGCGGCACCCCGCCGTAGCCCTTCACCAGCTCGAAATAGTTGTAGGCCCGGATGAACTTCGCCTCCCCCAGCAGCTGGTCCTTCAGCGTAGCATCAATAGGAGCCTTGGCGATGCCTACCAGGGCGGCGTTGCAGTTGCCAATAGCCTGGTAGATGTGTGTGTAGCGGTTATCGAACCACTCGTTGTTTGGCAGCCAGAAGAAGCGGGCAAAATCGCCGAACTCGCGCTGGTCGCCGGCAATGGCGTTACCCTTCCAGGCATCGTCCGAGCCGGCATCGCCAAACATGCGGGTGCGGTCAATTTTCCACCAGTCGTCTTGGTCGCTCAGGGAGTAGCACCCCATTACGGCCGCCTTGCACTCATCGGCGTTGGAGTAGTAGTTGTTAACGTTTTGCTGGCCCTGCGGGGGCTCGTCGAGGAAGTCTTTGCAGCTTTGCAGGCTCAGGCCCAGGCCCATCATCAGGGCAAGCGTAAGGCGGATATTTTTCATGACAGTGGCGGGTGGGAGTTGATTAGAAGGCGATGTTGGCGCCTACGAGGTAGGTGCGGGCCGTGGGGTAGTTGCCGAGGTCAACGCCGCGGTTCAGGGCCGACGAACCATCGGTGTAGGAGCGGCCATTGCCGATTTCGGGGTCCACGCCGCTGTAGTTGGTGATGGTGAACAGGTTCTGGGCGCTCACGTAGAGGCGCAGGCTGCTGGTGTGCGTAGCCGTGGTGATGAGCTTGGGGAAGGTGTAGCCAAGCTGCAGGTTGCGCAGGCGGGCATACGAGCCATTCTCCACGTAGAAGTTTGAGAAGCGGGTCAGGTTCTGGTTGTTGTCGTTGGCCACGATGCGGGGCACATCGGTGGAGGTGCCTTCGCCGTGCCAGGCCTTGTCTTCGAGGCCGGCAATCTTGTTGTAGTTGTAGCTGCCCGAGTACCACCAGGCTTTGTTGGCGTTCACCACGTCGTTGCCGAGGCTGCCCACCAGCGAGGCCAGCAGGTCGAAGCCCTTGTAGCCCAGGTTTAGGTTCACGCCGAAACTCATTTTGGGCACCGGGTTGCCGATGTACTTCTGGTCCTTGTCGGTAATCACGCCATCGCCGTCGAGGTCGGCAAAGCGGAAGTCGCCGGGCTTGGCGTTGGGCTGAATCAGGCTACCGCTGGTCGAACGGTAGTTGTCAATCTCGCCCTGGTTCTGGAAGATGCCGGTTTCCTCGTAGCCGTAGAATGCGCCTACGTAGCCCCCTTCCTCGGTTTTGGATGGCCGACCGAAAGTGGGCGTGTTGCCCGAGTACAGCGCTTGGCCGTTGGCCAATTTGTCGATTTTGCTAATGGCGCGGGTGGCGTTCACGCTCAGGCCGTAGGTGAAGTCACCAGTCGATTTAGCGTAGCCCACCGTGAAGTCCAACCCGTTGGTTTTCATGCTGCCCACGTTGGTTACGGGGCTGTTGTAGCCGTAGCCGGCGTGCCCCGGAATGGACTGGAACATGAGCATGTCGTAGGTGTTACGACGGAACAAGTCGAAGGTGGCCGTGAGGCGGTTTTGCAGGAAGCCCAGGTCCAGGCCCAGGTCGTAGTCCTCCACGGTTTCCCATTTCACGTTCGGGTTGGGCACGTTGCTTTGCACGGCGCCCAGTTGCAGGGTGCGGTCAGGACCGGTGGCGTAGTAGGTTTTGCCAATGGTGCCGGTATAGGCGCTGTTGGTCAGGCTGCTGATGTTCTGGTTGCCCACGCGGCCCCAGCTCGCCCGGATTTTGGCGAAGTTCACCGCGCTGACGTCCTTCAAAAACTCTTCCTCCGACACCAGCCAGCCGGCCGATACCGACGGGAACGTGCCCCAGCGGTTGTCCGTCGGGAACACCGAGGCGCCGTCGCGGCGGATGCTGGCGCCCAGCAGGTACTTGCCCTTGTAGTCATAGTTAATCCGACCGATGAGCGAGGCAATGGTGTTGGTGTAGTCGTTGCCGCGAATGGCGAAGCCGGTGGTGGCCGCCTCGGGGTAGCGCAGGCTGGGGTCGTTGCTCGGAATGGCCTGGCCCGACGCCGACTCGGTGCTGGTCTGGAAGCGCTCCAGCGTAACGGCGGCCAGGGCGGTCAGGTTATGGTCGCCGAACGAGTGCGTGTAGTTCAGCGTGTTGGTGTTGTTCCAGTTGATTTCGATGTTGTGCTCGCGCGTCACCGAGTTCACCTGGTTGCGCTCGTTGGCGTCGATGGTGTAGAAGGGCGAAAACGAGTTGCGGCGGTATACGTTGTTATTCGAGCCGAAGCGCGTCTCGAAAATCAGGCCCGGCGCAAACTCGTAGTTGGCGTATAGCGTGCCCACCAAAAAGTATTGCTTGCGCTTGTCGTCGTTGCGCTCGATGGTGGCCAGCGGGTTGCCCACGTCCGTCGGCGAAGCGCCGTAGTAGTCGTAAGGGTTGCCCGAGGTACCGGGCATGCGCGCCGGCGTAATCGGGTCATCGTTAAAGGCATCGCGAAACAGCGAGCCGCTGTTGAGGTAATTCTGGTTGGTGGTTGAGATGTTGAAATCCTCCCCCACTTTCAGGTGCTTGGCTGCTTGGTATTCGGTTTTGATGCGCAGCGAAAGGCGGTCAAAATCCGAGCCCGTCACCAGGCCCCGCTCCTTATAGTAGCTCAGGCCGGTGGAATAAACCACCTTGTCGCTGCCGCCCGACAGCCCCACCGAGTAGTTTTGAGTAATGCCCTGCTGCTTAATCTGGTCCCACCAATTGGTAGTGGAAGTGTACTGCCCAGGATTCTGGTACACCACCGGGTTGCCCGAATTGGTGGCCGCCAGGTTCATAATGCGGGCGTATTCGCTGGCCGACGCCATTTTTGGAATCTTGGTCGGATTCGACACGCCATACGTTGCATCGAAGGTGAGCCGGGGCTCCCCTTTCACGCCTACTTTGGTCGTAATCAGAATCACGCCATTGGCCGCCCGCGAGCCGTAGATGGCCGCCGAAGCGGCATCTTTCAGCACGCTCAGGCTGGCAATATCCTTGGGGTTGAGGTAGTTGATATTGGCCACCGGCAGGCCGTCCACCACGTAGAGCGGGCTGTTGCCGTTGATGGTCGAAATACCACGAATCAGAATCTGCGGCGCCGAGCCGGGCTCCGAACCCGCGCCCAGCACCGTCACCCCCGCCGCCTTGCCTTGCAGCGCGCCGCCGAGGTCGCCGGTGGTAATTTTCGCAATTTCAGCACCTTGCACCGTGGTCACGGCGTTGGTAATAGTACGCTTTTCCTGCGAGCCGTAGCCCACAACCACCGCCTCGTCGAGCTGCTGGGAGCTCACCACCAGCCGCACCGTGAAGCTGGTCTGGCTGCCCACCGGCACTTCCTGCGACAAGTAACCGATGGATGAAATCACCAGCGTTGCGTCGCTGGCTCCGTCAGGGATGGTCAGCGAGAAGTTGCCGCTGGCGTCGGTGGTTGCGCCCACGGTGGTGCCTTTCAGCAGGACCGTGACGCCGGGCAGGCCCGTTCCTTTTTCATCGAGCACGGTGCCCGTAATGGTGGAAGCGGCCAGGCTCCACGACCGTAGCGCGAAGGGCGCGGCTGCCGGAGTGGCAGGTGCGGCAGCCGCTGCCAATGGCAGGAAGGCTCCGCACAGGAGTAAAGATTTTGCCTGCATATGCAAGGAGGTTTTGAGTCGGAACAAGGCCGACATGGGTGGGAAAAAACGGAATCAGGAGTTGGAGCGCGAGCGGGCAGAGCGAAGCCGTTAGCTATAGGAAGCGAGGCGCGAAGAGGATGTAAAAGTATTTGCTCCTTATCCGCCTCAAGGGGTCATTTTCAAACAAAAAGGGGTATAAAATCTGGCAATTGTCCCTTTTTCACGTCTTTTCAATCGATTGCATTTCTATTCAAAGTCAATCGATTGTGTAAGTCTTGTTTGGTATGAGGAGTGGCCATTAGGCCACCCCCCAAATCAGGGCCGCAGGTCGCTCAAAATGGCGTGGTCGAGGCTGGCCAGCGTGGTTTGCTGGGGCTTTAACAGCTCCAGCACGGTAATCTCGTTCGCACCTTTTTTCAGCCATTCGGCTGGTACATACAGCGTCTGCTGCGGGCCGATGGCCCAGTAGCGCCCCAGGTTGTGGCCATTCACCCACACGCTGCCCTTGCCCCACTGGCGCAGGTCGAGGTAGGTATCCGTCGGGGTGGCGACGGTGAAGGTGCCGGAGCGCAGCACCGGGCCGGTGCTGGCTGCGGGTGTGGCCGTACCAGCCTTGGCTACCGTCGGGGCTTGGTCGAAGGGCAGACCGTACATCTTCCAGTTTTTCACTTCGCTCCCGCCCAGGCTCACGCTTTTGGTAATGCCCTTGTTGTTCTGGAGCAGGTACTCGCCGAAGTTGACGCGGCCCAGGTTTTCTACCAGAATATCGAGTTGTACCTGCCCGGCAGGCAAGGCCACGTCCAGGCTTTCCTGCTTGAGGCGGCGGTCGAGGGTGCCGACGCGCTTGCCATTCACCATCACCACCGCATAATCACGCAGGTCACTGATTTTAAGATTTTTGCTACCACCGCCCGTAACCGTGGCGCGGTAGAGCACGAAGCCGTAGGCCTGCTTCAGGGCTTCGAAGGTCAGCGGCTTGGCGCTGGCCACCGGAGCCGGCAAGCGGTCGAGCAGGCTGACGGTTTTGGTCAGCTGCATGGCGGGCAGCGCGATGGAAGGCTTGGCTGCGGGCACAGGTGGCAAAGGCTGGCCAGCCGGCCGGTACTTGGCAATGACTTCGCGGAAGGCAAGAAATTTGGCGGTCGGGTTGCCGGCTTCGTCCAGCGGCGCGTCGTAGTCGTAGCTGCTTACCTGAGGCTCATAGTGCGAGCTGTCGCCCTTGTAGTTAGCACCATTCATAAACGCCCGGGTAGTGCCCCCGTGGAACATGTACATGTTGATGGACATGCCCGCTTTCAATACCGAATCCAGGCCCGGCGTGTATTTAGACGCGGGTACGGTGTGGTGCGTGGTGCCCCACCAGTCGAACCAGGCCGGGTACCACTCGGCCACATAGTAGGGTCCCTGGCCGCTGTGGTTGGAGCGCACCAGCTGACGGATTTGGCTGGGCTTGTCGGTGCCGTTCACGGCGGGCAGCAGGCCGGGCAGGTGGCCGTCGGCCACGTCCTTCACCGGGTCGCAGGTATAGAGCAGGCCGTCGAAACCAGCGTCGATAAAGAGCTTTTTATTAAGTGCTAGGTATTCTTTATCAGCACCATAAGAGCCGTATTCATTCTCCACCTGCACCATGAGAATAGGGCCGCCGTGGCTTACCTGCAGCGGGGCCAGCTGCTTGCCCACGGCTTCGAGGTAGCGCTTGTAGGTAGCCACGTACTGGGGCTCCTGGCTGCGCACCTTCAGGCCAGGAATGTTCTGGAGCCAGTACGGGTAGCCGCCGAATTCCCACTCGGCGCACACGTAGGGGCTGGGGCGCAGAATCACCCAGAGGCCTTCTTCCTGGGCCATCTTCACAAAGGCGGCCACGTCGTTATTGCCCGTAAAATCATACTTACCTGGCTGGGGCTCGTGCGCGTTCCAGAAAACATAGGTACCAATGGTGTTCAGGCCCATGGCCTTGGCCATCTTCAGGCGTGAGCGCCAAGCCTCGCGGGGGATGCGCGGGTAGTGCAGCTCGCCCGAAATCATTTGCAGGGGCTTGCCGTCGAGCATGAAGTGGTCGGTGCCCAGCGTGAAGGTGTGGGTGGGCAGGCGCCTGGTGGCGGGTTTGGCGCGGGGGGTCGGGGTGGTGCGGGCGGAGAGCGGCGCGGCCAGCGGCGCCTCGCTTAGGCCGGCGAGGAGTAGCAGTGCAGCAAGCTTATTTCGGGAGGTAGTACTTGTCATAGCAGGGAATAATTGCGGAATTGTGGAAGAACCAGAAAGGCGGATATGTTGCGCTCAGCGAGCCACCTGAAAGAGGTGAGTGAGTGCTTATTTTTGCTAAGCAAAAGTATCCGCCTACGGAGGGCATCAGGGGGTGCATTTTCAGCAAAAAGGGGTTCAAATGGCCTTAAAACGTTGAAAAAGCACAGCACCACGCTTACTTGCCAGCGCATTTTTACCCCCGTCTCGGGTCATGGTGCGGCCCAGCTTTTTCCCGGACAAACAGCCCGCTGAACACTTTTGCCGCCCTCGTTGTCGCTAGCTGTCGATGACCTTTGTCCCTGGTCTTTGCCGGGCACGGGGCAGAATATCTCTTTCCTATTTCATGAATATGCTGCGCAAATTTTGGTGGTACTGGCTGCTTTGCGGACTGCTGATGCAGGCCGGACCAGCCGCCCAGGCGCAGGACACGCCCCCCGGCGAGTTTCGCTTCGAGCACCTTACCGTAGACCAGGGCCTGACCCATAGCGACGCCATGTGCATGGCCCAGGACCACGACGGCTTCATCTGGATTGGCACTAACCGGGGCATCGACCGCTACGACGGCTACCAGCTCAAACCCTACTCTCTGCCCATCAATCCGCGCAATGGCCTATCGGGCAACCGTATATCGGTATTGCTGGCCGCCCCCAACGGCCAGCTGTGGGTAGGTGCCGAAACCTCGGGCCTGAGCTACTACGACGCTGCGCACGATGTCTTCGTACCCCTGGCTTCCTGGGCCGCACCAGCCGCCTACCGAGCCACGGCCAACCGGTTGGCACAGAGCGATGTGAAAGCGCTGGCTATTGATGGGCAAGGCCGCCTTTGGGTAGCCACCGCCCTAGATGGCTTGTTCATCGTAAGCCTCGATGCGCAGGGCCAGCCACAGGCCTTGCGCCAGCTGCCCGTCGTGGCTCCAGGTCGCGCTTTGCTGTCTTCTCTTACGAGTATGGCTCTGGATGCCGATGGAAACGTGTGGGTTGGGTCTATGGCATCGGGCCTGCTGCTGGTGCGGGCCGACGAGCCCGAGCTGCCGGTTGAAACCACGGCAGTGCGCCTGCCGGTGAGCGCGGTGAAACTCGACCGCCGGGGCGATTTATGGGTTGGCACCGAACGGCAAATTTTCTGGGTATCATCGGCCAGCCGCCACGCGGGAGCGTCCCTCACTGCCACGCCCCTGCCCCACCACTACCCCCCCATTCAGGCCCTGCACCTCGATTCGTTTGGGCGGCTATGGGCAGGCACGCTCTACGGCCTGTACATATGGGAAGCCGGGGCCGTGACGGGCATAGCCCCGCCTTTACAAGTCAAGCGCCCTACCCTGTTCCTACCCCGCGACGGCGAGGTGCACGGCCTGAACTCGGAGCGGGTACACCAGATTTTTGAGGGGCGCGACCAGCTGGTGTGGCTCTGTGCCTCGGCCGGCGGCCTGAACAAGGTGGACCTACGGCAGCGGGCCTTTGGGCAGCTGCGGCACCAGCTCACGGGCCAGCCGGCGCTGTCGAACGCCAACAACTACATCAACGCCATTTACAAGGAAGAGGCCACCAATACCTTGTGGCTGGGCTCCCGCAATGGTGTTTCGGCCTACGACCTGGCCCGGCACACCTACCGCAGCTACCTCAACCAGCAGTCGGACACGGTGCGGGGCATCGACGTAGCCACAATTTTTCGGGCCGCCGATGGCACGCTTTGGTTTGGCACCCGCGACAACGGGCTGGTGGCTTTGCGCCGACAGGGCGGCCGCGAACAGCTCACCACCTACCGCCAGCTGCCGGGCGGTTTCGACCTGGCCACCACAAGCATCGAGCACCTGGCGCAGGATGGTCAGGGCATGCTCTGGGTGGCCACGTTTTCGCAGGGCCTCTTCCGGCTCAGCCCCGATGGCCGCTTGCTGGCGCACTACGACGACGCCCACAGCCAGCTGCCTACCAATCGATTCACCTTCCTGCTCTACGATGCCGCTCGCAACGTACTATGGGCCAGTACCCGCAACGCGGGCCTGCTCAAGCTGCGCGTCACCGCCGACTCCTTGCGCGTGCTGGAACAGTTCGCCTTTCGCTCAGCGCCGGGCAAGCGGCTGCGGGTCAACTACACATGGCCGCTGCTGCTGGGCAAGGGCGGCACGCTCTGGATTGGCACCATCGGCGGGGGGCTGCACCAGCTGAGCACCGATGCACAGGGGCACGACGTCATTCGACAATACAGCCGTTACCTGCCCGAAAGCGACGTAGAGGGCCTACTAGCCGATGAAGCCGGCAACGTGTGGGTGGGCGGCACGGGGCTCTACCGCTTCACACCGGCCACGCGCCGCTACCTGCGCTACGACGTGGCCGACGGCCTGCAAAGCAACTCGTTCAAGATTGGAGCGGCGGCCCGCGCCAACGACGGCACCCTCTACTTCGGAGGCATCAACGGCATCAATTACTTCCAGCCCTGGGCCATCCAGGCAAATCCTAACCCGCCGGTGGTGCAGCTCACAGGACTGCGCGTGGGCGACCAGCCGGTGGCAGTGGGCCAGCCCTTCAACGGCCGCGTATTGCTGACCCAGGCCCTAACCCAACCGCAGAAGGTGAACATTCGGGCAGCGGAAAACGACTTCTCGGTCGATTTTGTGGCCCTCAACTACACCAATCCGCAAAAAAACAACTACGCCTATCGCCTGCTGGGCTACAACGAAAACTGGGTGCGCCCGCGCCCTGGCCAGCGCGTGGCCAGCTTCGCCAACCTGCCACCCGGCGACTACACGCTGGAAGTGAAGGCCGACAACGGCGAAGGCGTGTGGACCAAAAAACCAGCCACCATGGAGTTTGTGGTGCTGGCCCCGTGGTACAAAACCTGGTGGGCCTACCTGCTCTACACGGCTGCGCTGCTGGGCGCAATTGCGCTCTACCGCCGCGTGGAAATGACGCAGCAGGACCTGCGGAATAACTTAGCCCTGGAGCAGTTCCAGACCGAAAAGGAGAAAGAGCTGACCAGCCTCAAACTGAGTTTTTTCACCAACGTGAGCCATGAGTTGCGCACCCCCTTGACGCTGATACTCGGGCCGATGGAGGAGATTATGGGCACGCACGGCCCCGTGCATCACCTGCGCGACAAGGTGCAGCTCATGCACAAGCAGACGCGCAAGCTGCTCGATTTGGTGAACCAGTTGCTGGATTTTCGCAAAGTGGAGACTGGCAACGTTCCGCTGCGGGCGGGCTACGGCAACGTGCTGCGGCTGCTAACCGACGTATTCTCCGCTTTTGAGCAGAAGGCTACCGAACGCCGCCTCTCCTACCTGCTGGATGCTCCCACCGAGCCCGTGCAACTGTATTTTGACCGGAGCAAGCTCGAAATCATCCTTACCAATCTGCTGGCCAATGCCTTTAAATACACACCAGAAGGCGGCCGAATCGAGTTGACAGCTAGTGTAGTCGGTACCCCCGGCAGCGAAGCTGTATTTGCCAACGGCCAGCTGGTGGGCAATTATCTGGAAGTAAAAGTGGTGGATACTGGCGTGGGCATTCAGGCCCAGGAGCTGGCGCACATTTTCGACCCCTACTACCAGGCTTCGCACACCGATACGCTACGCATGACGGGCACCGGCATTGGGCTGTCGCTGGTGAAGCAATTTGCCGAGCGCCATGCGGGCAGCATTGCAGTCAGCAGTGAGGTTGGCGCAGGCACTACGTTCAGCCTGCGGCTACCCTTCGGCCAATCCCATCTGCAACCCGATGACATCCTGCCCACCAGTGAGCAGACTGAGCCCACGGAAATGCCGCTGCTGCCGATGCCAGAAGGAAAAGCAGTAAGCCACAACACTCCCACCGCGCCGGCCACCCCGCCGCGCCTGCTGGTGGTAGAAGACAATGACGAGGTGCGCCAGTACCTGCACCAGCTGTTTGCTAACGACTTTGAGGTACTGGCCGCTGCCGACGGGCTGGAAGGCTGGCGCTTAGCACTCGAACAACTCCCGGCTTTGGTTATCAGCGACGTGATGATGCCGCGCAGCGACGGCCTAGAGCTGTGCCAGAAAATCAAGCAGCACCCCAAAACCAGCCACATTCCGGTGCTGCTGCTCACGGCCCGCACTGCCGCCCTACACGAAGTAGAAGGCCTCGACCTGGGCGCCGACGACTACGTGAGCAAGCCCTTCAACCCACTGGTGCTGCAAGCCAAAGTGGCCGCGCTGCTGCGCAACCGCCACCAGCTGCGCGAATTCTACCAGCGCCAGATATTGCTGGAGCCCACAGAGCTAGTCATTCCCGATGCCGACCGTCTCTTCCTTGAGCAGGCCATGCGCACGGTCGAGACCCGCCTTACCGACCCCGGCCTGAGCGTGCTGGTGCTAGCCGACGCGCTGTGCATGAGTCAGTCGGCCGTGTACCGCCGCATTAAAAGCATCACAGGTCAGACCACGGTCGAGTTTATTCGCGACGTGCGAATGAAGCGGGCCGCCCAGCTACTGGCGCAACCCCACCTGCGGGTGTCGGAAGTGGCGTTCGAAGTTGGCGTTGAGAACGTGAAATATTTCCGCAAGACCTTCCAGAAAATCTACGGCATGCCGCCCTCCGAGTATGCCCGCCAGCACCGCCCCGCCCGTGAGGCCGCCCTGGTCGAAGATGACCCGCTGGACGAGGACGAATAATAAGCGGCATTCTACTTTTTACGGCGCCTAAAACAGTAGTATGGTTGGTAGCTGCTTCCAAGTCTTGGGGCCGGCTTACCAGTCGTCGTTGCACGTGGCTATTCCGCAAATTGGCTTAAGTATAGGAGCAATGAAGGCCCTAAACGTTCTTCAAAGGCACCCTCTATCCCCATTTTCTTACCATAGGTCAAGGGCTGCTTTGACGAGGGCGTTGAAATTTGTCCTATCAAACCAAAGGCTTTTCAGCCTTGAAAGTGGCGTTTCTAGCCTGATAGGTAGGCCAGGACCCATTTTTTTATTCCCTCTTCAAGCAATCTGAATATGAAAATTGCCATCACCGGAGCTACGGGCCAGCTGGGCTGGCTCGTTGTCGAGAAGCTCAAAGCCCAAATACCTGCTGAACAAATTGTTGCGCTGGTGCGCACTCCTGCCAAAGCGGCGAACCTGGGGGTAGAAGCCCGCGCAGCCGACTACGCCCAGCCCGAAGCCCTAGAGGCTGCCCTCACAGGTGTCGACAAGCTGTTGCTGATTTCTTCCAGCGAAGTAGGCCAGCGCGCCGTCCAGCATAAAAACGCCATCGAAGCGGCAAAAAAGACTGGCGTCAAGCACCTGATATACACCAGCGTGCTGCACGCCGATACCTCTCCCCTGAGCCTGGCCGACGAACACCGCACCACCGAAGCCGATTTGCAAGCATCGGGCATTCCCTACACCATCCTGCGCAACGGATGGTACACCGAAAATTACACTGGCTCGGTTGGCGGTGCGCTGGCGGGCGGCGCCTTCATCGGCAGTGCCCGGACAGGGCGGATTTCGTCGGCTACCCGGGCCGATTTTGCTGATGCCGCCGTAGCCGTGCTCACCAGCGAAGGCCACGAGGGCAAAACCTACGAGCTGGCAGGCGACGAATCCTACACCCTGGCAGAGCTAGCAGCCGAAATCTCGCGCCAGAGTGGCAAAACGATTCCGTATAAGGACCTATCCGTGGCCGATTACGCTGCCGCGCTCACTGGATTCGGCTTGCCTGCCGGTTTCGCCCATAGCCTGGCCAGTTGGGATGCCGATGCCGCCAACGGTGCCCTGTATGACGAGAGCCGGCAGCTTTCACAGCTTATTGGCCGCCCAACCACACCCCTTGCCACGGTGGTGGCCGAGGCGCTCAAGTAAGCGTGCACACTGGTTTTTGAGGTAGAAAACACAAGTAAAATACCGGGTTAATAGCCGGCTTCCAAGGCACTTCACACTTGGAAGCCGGCTATTAACCCGGTATTTTACGTTCAGGCCGCTAACCGTACACCATCGATTGGTCATCTTGAGTGTTTTGCTTGAATCGCAGCCTGCTATCGGATAGTAGCTGGCGCTCAACAGGACTGGCAGGGTCCAAAATGACTGAAACAGCTTCTTATGCAATCACCTGACTTTCCTGAATTTCATACGCCTGCCGGCCCCATTATTGGGCGGCGCGATGGAGCTGTGGTGCGCGCCAGCGGCATTCGCTACGCCCGCGCCCAACGGTTCCGACCGCCGGTAGCCGAACCTACCTTCGCTTCACCTTTTCGCGCAACTTTGCCTGCCCCCGCCTGCCCGCAGGTAGCCGACCCATTTCTGGAACCAGTGATGGGTAGCTTGTTTGCCGGTATCACCTACGATGAGGATTGTTTGCGCCTATCCATCACGCGGCCGGCCGAGGTGCGACCCGATGAGCAACTGCCCGTCATGGTGTGGGTGCACGGCGGCTCGTATGTAACGGGCGCAGGCGACCTGCCCATCTACGACCCGGCCGTGCTGGTGAGTGAGCAACGGGTAGTGTTCGTGGCCGTTACTTATCGGCTGGGGCTGTTGGGTTTTCTGGGCCGCGAAGGTGGTACGCCACCAAACCTGGGACTACTGGACTTGCTGGAATCGTTGCGCTGGGTACAGCGTAATATTGCCGCGTTTGGCGGTAATCCGGCCTTGGTTACCCTACTTGGGCACTCCTCTGGGGCCGATGCGGCAGCCCATCTGATGGTGGCCCAGGGAGCCAAAGGGCTGTTCCGGCGCGTCATTATGCACAGCGCGCCACTGGGCCTCTCCCGCAAGCGTCAGGCCATGAGCCGGGCCATGGCCGATGCTGCCGGCACCCTGCAGCCCGCGGCTCCCGTCGCCGAAGTGCTAGCCCGCGAAAGCATCGCCACGCAAGCCGCCCGTCGGTTCGGCCTGAAAAGCGGCATGCCATTCGGCACCCAATACGGCGCCTATCCCCTGCCGGCCGAAGCCGATATTGACCGCGCCTGGGAAGCCGTTGCGCCCAGCGTAGACGTCCTCATCGGCGCCACGGCGGAGGAAACTCGTTTCTTTGCCATACTCGACCCCAAATACCGCCGGCTGTTGGGCTTTCCCGTGCTTGGCCGACTGATTTCCCGGCCGCTGGTTTCCTTTAGCTCGGGGCTGGTTTACCTGAAATCGGCGGTGGCTTTTGCAAAGCGGCATGCCCGGGCCGGTGGGCGCGCCTACCGTTTCCTAGTGACTTTCCGGCCCACTGACAGCGAGTTTGGGGCCGCGCACACGGTCGACTTGCCACTGTTGCTGGGTACGCAGGCCAGTTGGTCGTTCGCCCCTATTCTCGGCCAGGCTACGTGGGCGGCAGTAGAGGCCGCCGGCCGGCAAGTCCGGCAGCTATGGGCCGGTTTTGCGCGTACCGGCGTGTTGCCATCCCGGGTGGAGGTGCCCGGCGTGCTGTGGGTCAAACAGGAGCCCACATCTGGTGTACTTAACAAGCAATAGACTAAACAACAGCCGGCTGCCGCTCACGCCATTGCATACCCGCAGGCAATTCCATTGACGAAAACTCCAAGTGTATCACCCGACGCGGCCGGTCGCTGGTGCTGCGGTTGGAGGCATGTAGCAACAAGGGCTTCATTAGCATGGCCCCACCGGCGGGCACGGCGCAGCTGGTGGCGGTGGCGGTGAAGTGGATGATTTCCGTGGCGGGGATAACGCCCCGCTGCTGCGAGCCCGGCACTACCTTCAGCGCGCCGTTGGTGGCGTCGCAATCGTCGAGTTGAATGCGGATGGTGCACACATTTTCCAGCACGGCCACGGGCGGCTGCACCGATACGCCCTCCGGTTTGCTTGTCCACGGCCCAAAACCAGGCAGTGCGGCCCGTTGGTCCACATTTATCATCAAATCCTGGTGCCAGGCCACCAGCCAATTAGAGCCAGCGGGCTTATCGAAATAAATGGCTTTCGCCAAGTGACAGCCTTCGGGAAAAAGCTGGCCCAGCAACGTGTGCAAGCCCTCAGTAGCCAGCAACGGCCACAGTTCCGGCACTTCCCCTACCAGATTTCGAATGGCAAACACTTCTTGGCTGCGCCGGAAATTGGGTCCGCTCACGGGTGCATTTTCAACGGCTTGCAGCAGCGCCGCTACTTCGTGGTGAGTGTAAAGATTCGGCAGTACGGCAA
Source organism: Hymenobacter negativus (assembly GCF_017571495.1). GTDB lineage: Bacteria > Bacteroidota > Bacteroidia > Cytophagales > Hymenobacteraceae > Hymenobacter > Hymenobacter negativus. Next base: position 100,137 of record NZ_JAGETZ010000001.1, read on the forward strand.
AGCCATCACACGCAAACTGCGCTGCTGCCGATTCAGTGAGAACGGGGGATTTCATAGAACTGCAAAGCTACATTCGTCGCGATATCTACCGGACGCAACCCGCGCCACTTGCAGTTGCCCTTAGCTCAACCAGCCCTGACTTGTTATGAATAAATATGCTACCGCTCTCCTACTCACCGGATTTGCGCTGGCCGCCACCCAGCCCGCTCGTGCTCAGCGTGCGAAAGCTGAAATGGAATCCGTGAAGCAAACCGTCACCGCTTTCTTCGACGGTATGCGGCGCGGCGACAGCACCGCCGTGCGCCGCACCCTGGCGCCGGGGGCCGTTTTCCACGGCATCGGCAGCAAGCCCGGCCAGCCAGTGGGCTTGCAAACCGAAAGCATCAACGGCTTTCTGAAAGCCGTGGGCACGCCGCACGCAGACGTATGGGACGAGCGGGTGCAATTCGACCAGGTATTAATTGACGCTAACCTGGCCAGCGTGTGGGCGCCGTATGAATTCTACCTCGGCAGCAAATTCAGCCACTGCGGCTACGACTCTTTTCAGCTGGTGAAGCTAGCCGAGGGCTGGAAAATCGCGCATATTATCGACACGCGACGGAAGGAGAAGTGCAGGTAGGCAGCGTACTTTTGACCGAATCCAGCCCGCGTACCAATGGAACCCAAACGATATCCGCGGCAACTTTCTCGCGGGGCCAACAATGCGGCCATTGCCCTTTCCGAAACGGAAGTTGGCAAATTATTCAGCGAGGATACCCGTTCCGATATTGGCTCGGAGGCCGAAAAAATGCGCTTCGCTAATGCAGTAAATGGCTTGGTAGTCCAGTTCCATCGCCTGGAAACCAACGAGCCTTTGGAAGCCGACATGTTGGTAATGGAACGCATCTATCCGCTCGATTACCGGGCTTACGAGGTAGAAATGCGGGAAATCTGGTTCGACGTGTTCACGGATGAGTTGCAAGCCCTACACCGAGCCGGCTTCGTCCACCGCGACCTGCTCCGCCCATCGAACCTGCCCGGCGACCGATACGACAACATTCTGCTTACGCAACAAGGCCTACGCTTAATCGACGTAGGGATTTCCGTATTGCAGCGGCAGGTTGGGGAGTCGTTTTTTCGGGCCTACGTGCAACGGGAGCGGGAAGAGCTGGAGTTGTTTCGAGCGTTTTTTCTGGGGCGGTGAATGCTGCTTTTAGCAGCTAGTCACCAATGGCAAGAAGCCCCATATCCGTTGCTTTTGCCTGCGTAAGAACTTCATTCAACGCTATGCTCATGCGAAATGGGCAATTGGCAAGCAACTCTACTTTATTCAAAACCTGGCTACGAGACCACCGGAACCTGCCATAGTAATCGGCATGGTTCTCTATCAAACCCGCTTTTTGCGCCATTTCAAATTCCTCCTCCTCTATGCAGCCAGCGTATTTTAAATGCATGGAGGAAGTCATATTCGACAGTTCGTCAGGAATAAAATAGAAGTCTAACATTTTTATAGCCCCACTGGCTCCTCCTGCAGTTCCTTCTCAATCCAGCGGCCGTCCTCGCGCATGAGCTCAATCAGGTCATCAACTGCGCGTTCTTCGGGCACGGATTTCTTGATGATTTCCTGCCCGCGGTAGAGGGAGATTTTGCCCTTACCCACACCTACGTAGCCATAGTCGGCATCAGCCATTTCGCCGGGCCCATTCACGATGCAGCCCATGATGCCGATTTTAATGCCCTTGAGGTGGTCGGTGCGCTTGCGAATCATGGCCGTGGTTTCCTGCAAGTCGAACAGGGTCCGGCCGCAGCTGGGGCAGCTGATGTATTCGGTTTTGCTCATGCGGGTGCGGGCCGCCTGCAGAATGCCGAAGGAGAGCTGGTTGAGCCCACTCACTGTGTCGAGCCATTCCTCCTGCGAACGGGCGCTCAGCAGTTCTACTCCCAGCACCACGCCATCGCCAAGGCCATCAATGAGCAGGCCCCCCACGTCGGTAGCCGCATCGAGTTGGGTTTGCTCCAAAGGCTGGTTGGGGAAAGAGCGGGCAATGACCACCGGGCAGGTGATTCCGTGCTTCATCAGCTCGAAGAAAGCCCGGCGCAACTCGGGCATAGCGTGGGCGTTGGTAGTGTACAGCACCAGCACCACAGTGGTGTCATGGCGCAGCCGTTGCAAAACCGCCGCGTCAAGCACATCTAAGCTGATGAGCAGGAAGTTGAGCTGGGGATGGCGCTGTGAGTCCTCCACGTAGCGGTCGGCGGTTAGTACCGGGTAGTGGTCCGGGCGGCTGCCGGCATCGCGCCAGGCGGGGTATGTCACAATTTCCTTGAGCCCATTGGGCAGCATAAACGGCACCGGCCGCTCACCGCTGAATAGGTAGTCGGCCCCGTGGTCGGCCATCTGAAACTTATCCAGAAACGGCGAATAAAGGTGGCCGGCGGCGCGCAGGTCGCCATACTCTACCCGGGGCAAGCGCGCAGTGCTGACAATGACGCGCGGCACATTTTGCCCGCCAAAATTGGCCACCTCGTGCGTATGACGACGGAAATATTGGAATGGATTTATCGGCATCTCCCCTTCCAGCGGCTTTATGGGCTGAGCCAGCGCAGCACGGCTGGTGTAGCGGTCAATCAGCATGCGGGCCACCGGGGCTTCGGCTTCCGGGGCTTCCGTCAGGCTCACGCGCACGGTATCACCGAGGCCGTCTTCCAGCAGTGTGCCAATGCCCACAGCACTCTTGATGCGGCCGTCTTCGGCCTCGCCGGCTTCCGTCACGCCCAAATGCAGCGGGTAGGGCTGCAGTCCTTCCTCGTCGAGCTTCTGCACCAGCAGGCGGTAGGCCTGCACCATCACCTGGGTGTTGCTGGCCTTCATGCTCAGCACCACGTCGTAGTAATTTTCTTCCTCACACAGGCGTAGGAATTCCAGTGCCGACTCGACCATGCCCAGCGGCGTGTCGCCATACCGGCTCAGAATCCGGTCCGACAGCGAGCCGTGATTGGTACCGATGCGCATGGCCGTGCCGTACTGCTTGCAAATCTGCACCAGCGGGCGGAACCGCTCCCGGATGCGCTCCACCTCGGCCGCGTAGGTGGCGTCGGTATATTCTATTTCTTCGAATTTCTTTTTGTCAGCGTAGTTGCCGGGGTTCACGCGCACCTTTTCCACGATGCGGGCGGCCAACTCGGCCGCGTTGGGCGTGAAGTGAATGTCAGCAATAAGCGGCACGTTACAGCCCCGCTTCCGCAATTCTTTTTTGATTTCCAGCAGGTTCTGGGCCTCTTTCATGCTGGGCGCAGTAATGCGCACGTACTCGCAGCCGGCCTCCACCATGCGCAGCGTCTGCTCCACCGAACCGAGGGTATCCATCGTGTCCACGGTGGTCATGCTCTGCACGCGGATGGGGAAATCACCGCCCATTGGCACCCCGCCAATGTTGACCACGCGAGCTACGCGGCGCTTGTATTCGGTGAGGCTGGGGCAATACGTTTTGTTCATGAGCCAAAAACTACGGTCGGAAGGCGAAAGTTGCGCCGTAGTACAAAGGTAAAGCAGTTCGGGGCGGGCCTTGCGTGTCTGATGCCGCAACTTCTGGCGATGATAAGCTGTCTGTTGCTTGTCTGGCCACACGAACGCAGTAAAGCCCTACCGTTTTACGGCTCTCCCCTCGTTCAATTCCCACCCTATGCACCCTTCGAAATTATTCCTGCTCAGCGTTAGCCTATTTTTTTCCATTCCTGCTTTTGCCCAGCAGGTAGCCGTCATCAGGTTTCCAGAGCTGCAGAAGCGCCTGGCGCAACCAACGGATACTACCTATGTAGTTAATTTCTGGGCTACCTGGTGTGCGCCTTGCGTAAAGGAATTGCCCTACTTCGAGCAGCTTCGCGCGGCCAATGCCAATAAGAAAGTAAAGGTGCTGCTTGTGAGCATGGACTATGCCTCGCAGGTCGATAAAAAAGTAAATCCATTCGTGAAGCAGCGCGGCCTGAAATCAGAAGTCCTGCTGCTCAACGAACCCGACCCGAACTCCTGGATGGACAAGTTTGATGCAAAATGGTCGGGCGCACTGCCATTCACGCTCATTGTCAACAACAAAACCAAGCAGCGCACTACTTTTGAGCAGGAGCTTTCGCAAGCTGAGCTGACCGCTGCCTTGCAGAAATTCCCCCAATAGGCATTTTTTACTCATCACCTGCAATCCATTCCTCATGAAAAAGCTCCTGCCGTATTTCACCCTCTGTTTCGCCCTGCTGCTGAGCAGCTTTATTGCCCGCCCGACCACCGATGGCTACAAAGTGGGTGATAAAGCCACCGATTTCAAATTAAAAAACATCGACGGTAAAATGGTGTCGCTGGCCGATAATAAAGCAGCTAAAGGCTACATCGTTGTGTTCACCTGCAACACCTGCCCTTTCGCTAAAGCCTACGAAAGCCGCATTGTCGACCTGAACACCAAATACGCCTCGAAAGGCTACCCTGTAGTCGCCATCAATCCCAATGACCCGGCCGTATCTCCCGGCGACTCTTACACCGACATGCAGAAAAAGAAATACGCCTTCCCTTACCTCGTCGATGAATCGCAGCAGGTAGCCAAAACCTACGGCGCTACCCGCACGCCCCACCTCTACGTCCTCACCCGCCAGGGCAATGACTTCGTAGTTAGCTACATCGGCGCCATAGATGACAACTCCGAAGACGCCACGCTGGTGAAAACGAAATACGTGGAAAACGCCATGACCGAAATTCTGGCCGGCAAGCCCGCCATCACCAACTCCACCAAAGCTATTGGGTGCACTATTAAGTGGAAGCGCGCATAGGCGAACGAGTTGTCAGCATAAAAAAACGGCTGTCATCCTGAGCAAGCTCAGGATGACAGCCGTTTTGAGTTACTAAACGGTATCAGTTTACTTCCAACACGATTTTTCCAATATGCGCACTGCTCTCCATCAGCTGATGGGCCGCGGCAGCTTCACTGATTGGAAATGTTTGGTAAATAACCGGCCTGAACTTGCCTGCTGCGATAAGTGGCCAAACGTGTTTTTCCACCTCAGCCGCCAGTACCGCTTTAAAATCAGCCGAGCGGGGACGCAAGGTGCTGCCCGTAATGCTCAGGCGGCGGCGCATCACCTCCAGCGCGTTGAACTCGCCTCTGTTTCCCTGCATGGCATTCACAAATACCAAGCGCCCGTCCTCCTTTAGCAGGCGCAGGTTTTTGGCGATGTAGTCACCGCCAATCATATCCAGAATCACGTCAACGCCTTCGTTATTCAGGACCTGTTCAAAGTCTTCGGCTTTGTAATTAATGGCCCAATCAGCCCCCAACTCACGGCAGGCGCTGCATTTGGTTTCGTCGCCGGCCGTCACGGCCACACGGCTGCCCAAAGCCCGGGCCAGCTGAATGACCGTTGTGCCAATGCCGCTGCTGCCGCCATGCACCAGCAGCGTTTCGCCCGGCTGCAAAGCGCCGCGCTGAAACACATTGTGCCATACCGTAAATACCGTTTCGGGCAGGGCAGCAGCTTCTACCATGCTCAACCCCGCCGGCACTGGCAAACAGTGCCGGGCATCCACTACGGCGTATTCGGCGTAGCCTCCGGCCGGGAGCAGGGCACATACGGCATCACCAGGCTGCCAGCGGGTTACGTCGGTCCCGCACGCGGCCACAATGCCTGCTATTTCCAAGCCTGGCACCATGCCGGCCACGTCACCAGCGCCCCCGTATTTGCCCTGCCGCATGAGCACATCGGGCCGGTTCACGCCGGCCGCCTGAACATGCACCAGCACTTCATGTGCTGCTGGCTGGGGATTGGGCTGCTCCTGAAGCTGCAATACTTCGGGACCACCAGCTTGCTGAATAATAATTGTGTTCATAAGTAAGGTGTAGGTTTTACCGCGCATGCTATAGCCGTCGGTAAGGCTACTAACGAAAAACGGCTCCGAAGAGCCGTTTTTTATGCGTAGTGAGCGTTTATCAGTTCAATATTTACCGGCTTGCTGCCTCAGCTCTTTCAGCTCGCGTTCCAAATCCAAGGTGCGAAACATCACTTTCGCTTCTAAATCGGAATACGCAGCTTCCAGCTGTTCACGCATCTGGCGCTGCTCCTGAATGTCGGTGCAAGTGCCGAACCACGCGATAATCCGCCCGTCGTCGCTCCGACGCGGCAGGGCCTGGCCCAAAAACCAGCGATAATCACCTTCCCTACCCTTGAACCGGTACTCTATGCTATAGTCGTCGCCGGTTTCCAACGAGTAGCCCCACACTTTGCGAGCCCGTTCCCGGTCATCAGGATGCAGCAGGTTATTCCACATATCCGGCCCCACACTACCAGCTAGGTCATATCCCGTGTAATCAATCCAGCGCTGATTAAAGTAGGTATGAAACCCATTGGGGTCAGTAATCCAGACCAACTGAGGAATCATATCAGCCAGAAATGTAAACTGCTCTGGCCCAACCAAACCCTGCGCAATGCCGGCAGGCAACGCGTCAGCGGGCAACGGATTAATAGGAGAAGAATTATTCACGAACAAACGAGAATTTAAGGTTCGGAAAGAAAGAATCAGGCGCGGTCAAGCTGCATTTCCATGCCCGACGCAAAATACAGGTTCAGCTGGCTGCGCAGGCCATCGGCCGAGCGGCGAAGGCGCGTCACCAGGGCCCGGGTAGCCTCATCCGGCAACTCGAAGCTTAGGTACGGCCGGTTCAGAATTTCATCGCGCATCACGGCCCACTGGCCGGTTTGGCTGGAGCCGGGCGGGATGGGCATGGCTTCCAGCTGGCCCGGAGCCAACACCAAGCGCGTGGCCAATGCCAGCGGGCTGCCAGGGTCGTTGTGATTCAGCACGCGGTTGGCTACCTGCCATTCGCCGCCAAAATACTCGTCGGGTGATTGTTGTAAATTTATATCCAGCAGCAAATCTGACATACAGAAGAATAAAGCAGCCTAAAGGCAACAACTTAACGAGTAAAGCGAGTAACAGTTATCGAATTGATTACCTAAAGTGAATTTTTAATCATTTTTTAATCATTCACTCCCACTTTTATTTACTGCCGGGGTTAACCCGAATTGTAGCAACTGCGTTCCTAGCGCAGCCAATAATTTCCGGACCTCATCCGGTGCGTCATCGAATGAAAAAACCACGCTTTCTGCCTGCGCTCATCGACGCGGCACGTTTCACCGGGCTTGCCGCCTGGCAAACTGGCCGCCTGTTTCGGCAGCTAGCCGCCCGTGCGCTCGATAGTGTGCAGGATGTGCTACGGGCTGAAGTAGAAAAAGGCAACCTGAAGCTGGTAGCCGACTTCCTGGCCGATAAAGCCCTGCCTGCCGCTCGGGTACTGCTGGTGGAGCAGATGACCACGCGCCTGTTGCTTCGCCTGGGCCTGCGCGGCGCACTCGCGTCTAATGTAGTAGGCTGGGTGCTGCCCTTCGTTATCGAAAAGCTGCTTGTAGCTGGCAACAAAAGTGGCCTGTTTGATAAGTTAAAAGCCAACCCTACCATCAGCGAGGCGCTCGACAAACTCGATGAGCTTCGCAGCGCTACTTGGCGTATGCTGGTCCCCGACCCTGGTAGCAGCGTCGAAGTGGTGGATGACGAGGATGCGCAAATACCCCGCTTACCTCTGCTTTTAGCCGCCCCCACCAATAGCCTCAGCAAACAGCCAAAGTAGGCTTACGACACTGCTAGATGTCGTTTTAAGCCTGGATATTTACCACAATCGATTGCGGTCCCTAGCCAAAAAAAGCCACCTCACCCGAGATGGCTCTTTCAAAACCGGGGCGCGGCGAGAATTCCCACCCAACACCGGACCCGATTCCGTCCGCTGACGACTTACCGGCTGAACAAAAGTTCGCGGTACTTCACCAGAGGCCAGTCCTCGTCGGCCACCATGCGCTCCAGCTTGTCAACTGCGCGGCGAATGGGGTCGAATTTTGGTTTAATCTCATCGCAATACGCTACCGCCAGCTCGCGGGCGTCTCCGATTTTATTTGCTTGCTTACGTGCTTCGGTCATCTCATCCACGTTGGTTTTGATGGTCGAAACGTGACGCGAAATGTCTTTAATCATGTCTACCGTTACCTGGCTCAGTTCGTCGTCGAGGCCCAGTTCGCGCAGGCCACGCACGTTGTTTACGAGTTTGGTCTGGTAAGCCAGGGCCGTCGGAATAACGTGGTTAACGGCAAGGTCACCAAGTACCCGGCTCTCAATCTGAATTTTCTTCTGATATTCTTCCAGTAAAATCTCGTGGCGGGCATGCAACTCGACATGCGAGAAGATGCCATGACGGGCAAAAAGTTCCGCAGCGTCGTCACGAACCAGTGCATCCAGGGCCTGCGGCGTGGTAGCAATATTGTTCAGGCCACGGCGGGCAGCTTCTTCTTTCCATTCATTTGAGTAGCCATTGCCTTCAAAACGAATGTTTTTCGAAGAGATGACGTACTCACGCAGCACTTCAACGATGGCCACTTCCTTTTTCTTGCCTTGTTCAATAAGAGCGTCAACCGATGCTTTAAAATCGATGAGCTGGTCGGCTACGATGGAGTTCAGCACCGTCATAGCCGACGAGCAGTTGGCCGACGAGCCCACAGCGCGCAGCTCGAACTTATTGCCGGTAAAGGCGAAGGGCGAGGTTCGGTTGCGGTCGGTGTTGTCGAGCAGGATGGGCGGAATCTTGTCGATGCCCAGCTTCAGGTAGATGTTGTCGCCTTTGTCGAGAGGCAGCTTGGCAGTGCGCTCCAGTTCGTCGAGCACGGAGTCCAGCATCGAACCCACGAAAACCGACATGATGGCGGGCGGCGCTTCGTTAGCACCCAGGCGGTGGTCGTTACTAGCAGAGGCAATGCTGGCGCGCAGCAAGTCGGCGTAGCGGTGCACGGCCTTGATGGTAGTCACGAAGAAGGCCAGGAATTGCAGGTTCTCCTTAGGGCGACGGCCGGGGGCGAGCAGGTTCACACCAGTATCGGTGCTCATTGCCCAGTTGTTGTGCTTGCCGCTGCCATTCACACCAGCGAAAGGCTTCTCGTGCAGTAGCACGCGGAAGTTGTGCCGCTCGGCTACGCGGGACATTACATCCATTAGCAGCTGGTTGTGGTCTACGGCCAGGTTGGCATCCTCGAAAGTGGGGGCGCACTCAAACTGGTTGGGAGCCACTTCGTTGTGGCGGGTACGCAGTGGAATACCGAGCAGGTTGGCCTCTTCCTCAAACTCCAGCATGAAGCCATGTACGCGGGCCGGAATCGAGCCGAAGTAATGGTCATCGAGCTGCTGGCCTTTGGCCGGAGCGTGGCCGAATAGCGTGCGGCCGGTCATCACGAGGTCGGGGCGCGCGTCATACAACGCCTTATCGACCAGGAAGTACTCCTGCTCAATACCGAGCGTGGTGTTCACGCGGCTCACATCCTTATCGAAGTAGTGGCACACGTCGAGGGCAGCCTTCTCGAGCACGCCCAGTGACTTCAATAGCGGGGCTTTGTAGTCGAGCGCTTCGCCGGTGTAAGCCACGAAAATAGTGGGAATGCACAGCGTTTTGGCACCTACCGTTTCAATGATGAAAGCAGGCGAGGTGGGGTCCCAGGCAGTATAGCCGCGGGCCTCAAACGTGTTGCGAATGCCACCGTTGGGAAACGACGAAGCATCGGGCTCCTGCTGTACAAGCGCCGAACCCTTGAAATTTTCAATCGGGCGACCATCGGAATTGAGGTCGAAAAAGGAATCATGCTTCTCAGCAGTAGCACCGGTGAGGGGCTGAAACCAGTGGGTATAGTGGGTTGCGCCCTTGGCCATGGCCCAGGTTTTCATAGCCGAAGCCACAGCGTCAGCCACATTACGCTCTACCGTTGCGCCCTGCTTAATGGCGGCCTGAAGCTTCTTGAAATAATCGCCAGGCATGGTGGCGCGCATGGCATCCAAGTTGAAAACGCTCTGCCCGAAGCTGTCGGAGCGACGTGCGGAGGCCGGCTCTACCGTGAGGGGGCGACGCAGATTGACAAGTTCAAGGGCTTTAAAGCGAAGGATGGCCATAAGTGCGTATCGAACCGAGAGGTTTAATTAGATTGTGTTTTTATTTCGGAGGCAAAGATAAAGCAAGAATCATATCTCAAACCGAAACACCCCAAAATAATAGGGTCATTTTCGATAAATCGTCACTTTTACCAATCGTACCCCCTCTTTTCCAAACTCAACTGTTCAATTTAGTCGTCGAAAATACTAATTACCATTTTTAACGCTCCTTTTTTACCACCTTGTGAGGCGGCTATCTTTGGGGGGTGAAAAACCGCTTTGCGTTCCAGCCACGCTACTTTTTATTCTGGCTGCTGTTTTTTGAATTTAGTCGATGCCTGTTTCTGGCCTATCACTACAAGCTGGCGACGGGGCTTTCAGCAGGCACTTTGCTGCAGAGCCTTGCCTACGGGTTACGGCTTGATGCTTCGGCTGCTGCTTATATCTGCCTGCTGCCGTTTCTGTTTTTTGTAGTGAGCAGTCTGCTGCCCAAGCTGCCACTCAATGGGTTGGTGAAGGGATACAGCGTAGCTATCGGAACGCTACTGGCGGTGTTAATGACGGCCGACCTGGAATTGTATCGGGTGTGGGGTTTCCGGATTGATGATACTCCGCTGCAATATCTGAATTCGCCGGGCGAAATGGCGGCTTCGGCAGGCAGCTCGCCTGTGGGGCTATTGCTGGCATTGTTGCTGGGGCTGCTACTGGGCGGCTGGTTCCTATATAAAAGAGTGGTCGGGAAATTGCCGCCCCTACCGGAATGGTTTGGGCGGGGGCGCGCCGCGCTGGCAGGGCTGCTCTACACCGCCTTGCTGGTAGTGCCGCTAAGGGGCGGTACCCAGCAGATTCCGGTGAATCAGAGCGATGTGTATTTCTCGCATACTGCCTTTGCCAACCACGCCGCGCTGAATGCACCTTGGAACCTGATGAGTGCGCTGGTACTGCGTGGCGAGGACCACCCGCCCAAACCCTTTATGCCCGATAGCACGGCCCGGCGATTGGTGGCAACCCTGTACCCGCGTGCCGTGAGCCAGGTGCCACGGCCCGATACCACGGTGAGCTACCTCAACGAGGCAAAGCCCAACGTTCTGTTCATTATCCTAGAGAGCTTCACGGCCAAGCTGGTAGGTAGCACCGGCGGGGAACCAGGCGTGACGCCCACTCTTGACAGCCTGGCGCGCACGGGCATTCTGTTCAATAACCTTTATGCGGCCGGCGACCGCAGCCAAAAGGGTTTAGTGTCGCTGCTATCGGGCTATCCTAATCAGCCTACTACCAGCATCATTAAATTTCCGCGCAAAACCGAGCATCTCCCCCACCTGTGCCGAGTGCTGGCATCGGCGGGCTACCGCTCACACTATTATTATGGCGGTGAGTTGGCATTTGCCAATATGAAAAGCTACCTGCAAACGGCGGGATATGAGAAGTTCACGGAGCGGTCGGACTTTGCTGCAGCTGATCAAAACTCCAAATGGGGCGCCCACGACGGTGTGCTATTCGACCGACTGCTAAGCGACCTGGACCAGCAGCAGCAGCCGTTTTTCGTTACGGCCTTCACTCTAAGCAGCCACGAGCCGTTTGATGTACCCATGAAAACGAAGTTTCCAGGCAAGGACGAGGCCAGCCTGTTTCGCAACTCGGTGTATTACACGGACCGTGAGCTTGGGCGCTTTCTGCGCGCGGCCCGTCAGCAGCCGTGGTATGCCCACACGCTGCTGGTGCTGGTGGCCGACCACGGTCACGTACAACCCGGCAACTCCGCCAACCAAAGTCCTGGCAAGTTTCACATCCCGCTACTATTCGCCGGTGGCGCCCTGAAGCAGGAAGCGCGGGGCCAGGTCATAAGCACCATTGGCTCGCAAACGGATGTGGCGGCTACCCTGCTCCGGCAATTGAATATGCCTGCTACGGACTTTGTCTGGAGCCGGGATTTGCTGGCTCGGCACCCGGTATCGTTCGCGCATTACTGCTTCAACAACGGTTTCGGCGACGTTTCACCATCCGGTCAGGTCACCTTCGACAACGTTAGCCGCATGGTGTGGGAACGAGACGCGGCTGTACCCGACGCGCAGCTACAACTCGGTAAAGCCCTGGAGCAGGTTTCGCTGGAGGACTTTGCGCGGAAGTAGGCCCTCAGCGGCTGGCTCTTTCCACGATAACCGAACCGTTGACTATAATAACGTGCGGGAGGAGTTCCTACGACTGTCAATCCCAAAACTGGGGACGGACAACGATTATTTTGCGGTGCGGGTGACATCACACAACTATTCTTTCCAAAACCGCTAGCCGGCAGTGCTTAAGTAGCCAAATTTCTGACTACCTGACATTTTCTCATTATTAAAGTGGTCTATTTCGGGGTAAACATGGAGTAGGTAGCGGCGCTGACGCAGGGCTAAATTGGTGGGCAGCTCGTTGATGTTGTGGCAGCCAGGCAGCACCACCTGCACCCGCCCGGCTTGGTTGTGAACCATACTACGTGCCACACGCCGGGCAGTACGCGCAACTGACGGCCCTGCGCATCAAACAGCATCAATCGGTTGGTGGTGGAATCCTTCGGGGGTGAAGCCTCCTAGCAGCCGGCCATACTGCTCCAAGGTCTGGTAGCGGGCGGACTGGTATAGCACCAGCGGTTGCGGTCGTCCTCACTTTGCTAAAAGCGTTCAAGCAGTTGCATCCCCACTGGCTGGTCAGGCAGAGCACTTGATTGGGCCACAGCGGTCAGGGCCACAGCCACATCAGCTACCAAACAGTGCCGTCTGCGCAGGCGTATTTACTTACCTTTCCGTTCATTACCAAAAGGCTATTCTTCGCAAATGGTGAGCTTATAATACACAGCCCGCCAACGAAAAAACGCGGGTCATCCGGAGGCCAGGGTTCGATGACGACGCGGCCGGTACGGTCGGCATAGCCCCAACGGTTGCCCCGTCGGAAGGGTGATAGCCCCCTGGTGGTCCCTCCGCCGGCTCTAGTCGCTGCACCTCGCGCAGGCCGGCAGCTGGCTGGGCGATAGCTGGGGCAACCGCTGCCAGAAGGGCCAGCAGCATCCATTTATTTGCGATACAACTGGTTAATCCAATGCCAGCAGCCGGGGCCGTTGGTAGTAAGCGGCGCAATAAACGAAGTATAGAAAGACTCATCTGGCATTTGATGCCCTGACGAGCCAAAATCCACAGGCCGATAAGCGGCTGGCCGGTCGTAAATTTGCAGGATTATGACTCCTCAATCCGTTGCTTTTTATACTCTCGGCTGCAAGCTGAACTTCTCCGAAACGTCGGCCATTGGCCGGCAGTTTGAGGAAAAAGGCTTCGCTAAAGTTGCCTTCGAAGCCGGGGCCGACCTATACGTTATCAATACCTGCTCCGTCACGGACCACGCCGACCGCAAGTGCCGCAAGGTTGTGCAGCAGGCCCTGAAGCACAACCCCGACGCTTTTGTGGCCATTGTGGGCTGCTACGCCCAGCTTAAGCCGCAGGAAATTGCCCAAATCCCCGGCGTGAGTGCTGTATTGGGTGCCGCCGAGAAATTCATGCTGGTCGATATTCTGACCGATTTTAAGAAACCGGCCGCCGGGCAGCCGGGCGCAGTTCATGCCTCGCCCATTTCGGAGGCCACCGAGTTTGTGGCCGCGCATTCGTTTGGCGACCGCACCCGCACGTTCCTCAAAGTGCAGGATGGCTGCGACTATTCCTGCTCGTTCTGCACCATTCCGCTGGCGCGGGGCGGCAGCCGCTCGGGCAGCGTGGCTTCGGTGGTAGAGCGCGTGGAGAAGCTGGCCGAAACCGGCGTAAAGGAAATTGTGCTTACTGGCGTCAACCTAGGCGATTTTGGTCTGCAGGGGCCCGAGCGTGAACGGCTCGAAGACTTTACTCAGTTGGTGAAAGCGCTGGATGACGTGGCCGGCATCCGCCGCTTCCGCATCAGCAGTTGCGAACCCAACCTGCTGACGGACCAGATTCTGGAAACCGTAGCGGTTTCGGAACGCTTCATGCCGCATTTCCACATCCCGCTGCAAAGCGGCTCAGATAAAATCCTAGGCCTCATGCGCCGCCGCTACCGCCGCGCCCTGTACGCCCAGCGCGTAGCCCGCATCAAGGAATTGATGCCGCATGCCTGCATTGGCGTGGATGTGATTGTGGGCTTTCCGGGCGAAACCGACGCGGACTTTCTCGACACCTACAACTTCTTGAACGAGCTGCCCATCAGCTACCTACATGTATTCCCTTACTCGGAGCGGGCCGATACGCTGGCGCCCACCCTGCCCGGCCGCGTGCAAGACAGGGTGCGTCACGAGCGCACCACCCAGTTGCGTAGCCTCTCCGAGAAGAAAAAGCGCTTCTTCTACGAGCAGCACCTAAGCCTGGAAACTGAAGTGCTGTTTGAAGACGATATAACCGATGGCCGCATGGAAGGCTTCACGCCCAACTACATCCGCGTGACCGCCAAATACGACCCCTTGCTGGTAGGCGAAATGAAAACCCTGCGCCTGACCGGCATAAATGCCCTGGGCCTGATGGAAGCCGAGGAAGTGGGAATACTCGTCTAAACCACGGATTTGAGCGGATTTTTCGGATTTTGTGGACGATTCGAGAGCTAGTATTTAGAGCACATAAAAAAACGCCCGGTTCTACCGGGCGTTTTTGTTTAGGAATAATTTATTTGAAGGAACACATCGTCCACAAAATCCGTGAAATCCGAAAAATCCGCTCAAATTCGTGGTTCAGACCATTGCCTGCCGGGCCATCGCCAGCATCTCGCGAAGCATCTGCTGCTGCTCTAATAGGTGCTGGTTGCGCAGTTCGGCCATTGCCAATTGGTGTTGTAAGTGTTGCGCATGAATTGCAGCGGCCACGTAGGCTTCCGGATTCACACCGGCCATTGGAATTGAAACTGCCGACGCTGGGGGTGGTGTTGGTGGAGCCACTGTTGGTGCTTGCAAAGGCGTTACGGTAGGCGCTGGCGGAGCGGGTGGGGCCGTAGCGGCAGGCTCCGCAACTGGAATTGAAGCGACCTCAGCAGTTGGAGAAGCTGCTGAAGCTGGGCCGACTGGTGGGACGGGCGCAGTTGTTATTTGCGGAATTTCTTTTGGTACTGGTGTCTCCTCTGGTGCTGGCGCAACGGCACGAGCAGTCTGATTAGCAGCGGAAGCGAGCGCCAGCGTAGCCGCAATTTCGGCGGGCTGGAGTCGGCTGCCCGCCACGCCGGGGCTGGGGCGGCGGGAAGTTGGCAACTCAACATCTGACAAATCAATGGGCTCCAAAAGCTCCTCAACAGCAGGGGGTTTTACGCTTGAAACGGGCTTGGGAGTTGGCTCACCACTCACCAACATGGGGCCCCGACCTAACAACAGCCAGTCTCTCGACACATTTGGGTATATCTCAAAAACTTTACAAAGCAGGTCATACCCCGGTTTGTTACGGCCGTCGATGAGGTGCTGTACCACGCTAGCCGTCTTGCCCAAAGAGATAGCAAAACTGTTCTTAGTCAGACCAAACTGTTGAATAAGCTGCGCAAAGCGCTGGTCGATGGGAACGATAGAAGTGACAGGAGCAGCCATTTGCACAAATGAGTATTTGTGCAAATGTATCATTTTCATGGTTAGCTACAACTTTTGCTTAGCAGTTCTGCCAGTCTTGGTTACCGGCACCAGCAAGCCACGTGGTTGCACCCTTGCATATGGAAAATGATAGGTAGGGTCGAGGTCAAGAGTTTGGATGACGTGTGGTAATACCGGGCCATAGTACAGTTGTAGTTCCCGTGGGGTGAGGGCAAAGTTTTTCAAACTGGGCTCCGTGGCCCGTTCTTTATCCATTGGTCCAGGGTCACTCTGAAACCGCACCTGCTTTGTAATCTTATCCCACGAATAGAGCCCAATTACCAACCCGATATCGGCTGAGTCTACTTTATCCGCCGCCATCTCATTTAATGTTTCGGCGAAGCGCCGGTTGATTGCCCGATGCATCCGCTGCCGTAGCTGCGCGGGAGGGTCAGCCACCACGTCGGCTAATGACAACTGCCGGCCGGTGCGCAAGTCGAAGGTGAGGTGGTCGGTGCCTTCTCACGTGTATGCTCCGGTGTATTCACAAAACAGCGCCAGCGACAACAGGCCGTGCTCATTGAGCAGCACCTTATAGCCACAACCAGTCAGCCATGGCCTCCTCGCTGCCAGCTTTGCGTTTCAACATCCCAGCCGAAATCCTTAGCTGCTGGCCGTAACACCTGAGCTATGGGAGTAGTTGTGACCAGGTCGTCTCCGCCAAAGATGTGATTTACGATGCTGCGATTAATGCGCTGGCTTGTAGCTGCGTTAGTCAGCCGCACCTGCGGCACCTCAAATCGGTGCAATCCACCAGCCTCAGTAGCGGTAACGAGCCCGGCGCGCAAATGGGATACACTTTGCGCGTAATCAGGCGGAGGCATAACTACTGCCAGCAATGCGAACCACCACTGTTTGACATCCATAACGTCTGGGACTAGTTGATTGGCTACTCGTAGCGCAACGAGTCAATGGGGTCGAGCGCCGCGGCTTTGCTGGCAGGATAATAGCCCGACGCCAATCCCACGCCCACGCAGATTACCAGCCCAACCACCATCCAAATCCAAGGCACAAGGAAAGCTCCGGACCCCACAAACTTGGCTACCAGGTTTCCACTAAGTACGCCGAGGATGATACCAACCGTGCCGCCCAGCAGGCAAATCACAATAGCTTCAATCAGAAATTGCAGCCGTATTTGCTTGGCCGTAGCGCCCAGCGCCTTGCGAATTCCGATTTCGCGGGTGCGCTCCGTCACCGAAACCAGCATGATGTTCATCAGGGCAATGCTGGCGCCCAGCAGCGCGGTGAAGGCCATGATGCTGCCGCCGGCTCGCACTTTGCCCGAAATAGATTCCAAATCATTAGCCAGCGACTCGCTGCTTTCGACCACGAAGCTATCTTCCTGTCCCAGCTTGTCGTGGCGCACGGCGCGCATTACGCCGGTGGCCTGGCCCATGAGAAAATTAAGCTCACCATGTTTGTCGGTGGCTGTTTTCACGTCGAAGGTGAGGGCGCGCTGACGCGGCATGTGGTTCCCGGTTTCGAGGGGCAAAAGGGCAATGCGGTCGGCTCCGCCCCCACCGCCGGCCCCACTGCCGCTTTTTTCGAGTAGTCCAACTATCAGGAATCGGCGGCCCATGGCCATTACATACTTGCCTATCGGGGTTTGCTTGGGAAACAGCTTGAGTTTGATTTCATCGCCCACCACCATCACATTGGCCCCGCTGTTCAGCTCGGCCTGGGAGAAGATACGGCCTTCGGCCAGGTTGAATCCTTCAATTTTCAGGTAGTTCTCATCGCCCGCAATCACCTGCATGTTGGGATTGGTTTTGATGCCGGCGGCCTTCATTTCCACGGCCCCCGCAATGAAGGCCGACACGCCCACCTGGGCATCTTCGCCCATAGCTTTTTTGTAGAGCTTGGCTTGCAACAGGCTAATGGGCGGGTACTGCCGGGCCTGCACGCCGCCGCGCCGGTTGCGGTTGGTATAGCCCTTGGCGTGCAGCTCAAACGAGTTAGCCCCGAGGCTGGCAAATGTATCGGACAGGGAATTCTTAATGGCGTCGATGCAAGTGAGGATGCCCACCAGCGCCAAAAGCCCAATGCTGAGAATAAGGGCCGTGAGGATGGTCCGCAGCAAATTGGCACGGATGGAACGGAAGGCTTCGCGGACGTTTTCGAAAGGACTCATGGTAGGCGGTTTCTGAATTCTGGTTGTGCTCATTCGTCATCTTGAGCATTCTGCGCATATTATAAAGCAGCGACGAAATCCTTATCGTTTTTTGGGCAGCTGAATTACGGCAAGCGGTTCATTTGTCATCAGGTCCTGTGCAGGCAGGTGCCGGATGTGGGCCGACAAATGTGGTCAACCAGCGACAACTTGGGCCAAAGTTCGGCGGCCGGCACCTAACTTGAACCACGACCGCCGCAACCTCGTTGGTCTGGTGCGTTTCTTTTGATAAAAATGATGCTCTTTAAACGATTGCTCTTCTTCGTGCTTGTGGCGCTGGCTGGGATGGCCGCGCCGTTGGCCGCCCGCGCCAACCACGTTTTCATTCCGATGGACAACACCCAGAAAGAGTGCCTCAAGGCCTACGGGGTTGCGTTCTGGCTGCTCCAGCGCGAGGTACCCGTCGACTGGCTGCTGAACTACCGGGGTGGCTCCTTCGCCTTCGAGGCCGGGGCCGGGGCCGAAAACGAGTTAGCCGTGCGTGGCGTCAGCTATCAGGTTATCAGCGAGGCGCAGTACACTGGCATCTTGCAGGAAATAGCTGACCCGAATGCCAACATGGATGTGATGAAGCTGGAGAAGGTGCCCAAAATTGCGGTGTACACTCCTAAAGGCAAGCAGCCTTGGGACGATGCCGTAACGATGGTGCTCACGTACGCCGAAATTCCCTACACCCAGATTTACGACGACGAGGTACTGAAAGGCGAATTGCCGAAGTACGACTGGCTGCACCTGCACCACGAAGACTTTACGGGCGAATATGGCAAGTTTTACGCCACCTACCGAAACGCCTCCTGGTACCAGCAGCAGCAGCGCGATGCCGAAGCCGCAGCTAAACGCAACAACTTCGCCAAGGTGAGCCAGATGAAGGGAGCGGTTGCCACCAAGATGCAGGAATTCATCGCGGGTGGCGGTTTTTTGTTCGCCATGTGCTCAGCCACCGACTCGTATGATATTGCCCTGTCCGGCCTGGGCATCGACATGGTAGAAAGTATGTACGACGGCGACCCGTCCGACCCGGCGGCGCAATCGAAGCTGAATTTCAACCGCTGCCTGGCATTTCAGAACTTCCAGTTGGTGCGCAATCCCTACGAGTACGAGTATTCCAACATCGACATGCAGCCCGGGGAGCGCGGCCTGGGCGAGCAGAACGACTATTTTTCGCTTTTCACCTACTCGGCCAAGTACGACCCGGTGCCCACCATGCTTTGCCAGAACCACGAAAAAACCATCCACGGCTTCATGGGCCAGACCACGGCCTTTCGCAAAAGCCTTATCAAATCCGACGTCGTCATTATGGGCGAAACCAAGCAGACTGGCGAGGCCCGCTACATCCACGGCACTTTGGGCAAAGGCACCTGGACGTTCTACGGCGGCCACGACCCGGAAGACTACCAGCACCTTGTCGGCGAGGAGCCCACCGACCTGGCCCTGCACCCCAACTCGCCCGGCTACCGCCTTATTCTGAATAACATTCTGTTCCCCGCAGCCAAGAAAAAGAAGCAGAAAACCTAAACCCAGCACTACAAGCAGGCATAAAGGCCTTGGCTACGCGAGTAGTCAGGGCCTTTATATTTCTCCTAATTCAAGGCCGGAGACCAGGAAGAAACACCAGCAACACGGGCACATTATGAGCGCCATTAGAAAGCGTTGGCAGCTTTTTTAGCTGCGTTCACTTGGTGTAAGTGACCGCTCACTACTTTTTATTGACCTCGCATGAAGAAGGAAGTAACTTTAAGGACCACAGTTATACCTGCCTTCTATGTTGTTGTTTTTACTACGCTTACAACTACTCTTTTTACTCCTGGCTGGCTGGCCAGCCACTGCTACTTACGGACAACAAATTGGAACTACTGATTCGGTTGCCTACGCTCCACGCCTGAGCTGCGGCCAACGGGCGGCCCTGCGCATTGCCGTGCCGTCGGTGCTGGTAGGCATCGGTGTGCTCGCCCACAGCAATCAGTACAATGAAACCCTGTATCGGGCCAAGCTGGAGATGCAGCACGAAACCCAGGAAATGTTTCGCGGCTTCGATGCTCACGGTCTCGACGACTACACCCGCCACGTTCCCCTGGCCATGGCCTACGCCATGATGGCCACCGGCCACCGGGGCGAGCGCTCGGCGGTTGGCTTCACGCTTATCTATCTGGCGGCACATGAGTTGGACGCGGCGGTAGTGAGCAACCTCAAGCGCGTCACGGCCGAACCACGGCCCTATAACCCCAACGACCTCAGCTCCTTTCCCTCCTCTCACACCTCACAGGCCTTCCTTACCGCTACCCTGCTACACGAGCAGTACGGCCGCCAATACCCGTGGCTAAGCGTGAGCGGCTATGCTGTAGCAGCGGCTACTGGCACAATGCGCCTGCTGGGTAACAAGCACTGGGCCACCGATGTGCTGGCTGGCGCGGGCATCGGCTTTCTCTCCGCCGAAACAATCTGGCACCTCTACCCGGCGCTAACCAAAGCGCTGCCGCCACGCATAGCGCACAAGCTGCTGCTAGTGCCCACCTACCAGACCGGCGGTGGGGCTGGATTTGCCCTAGCTATTCAACCTTAATAGAGGGCTGAACCTATAAAATTGCGGGACTGGCTGTAGAATTATTCCTTCAGCGCATCATTGCGCGTGAGCGGTCCGTTAGAAAGGGTATTTTAGTCCGGTGCCTGACGCCGGCCCTCTTTCCGCCCCACGCATGGACGACCTGAATCAATCCAATTATTCTCTTTCCGCCAGCCGCCCCGACAGCGAGCCCACTTTCGAAGAAATTGATAACCCCTTGCCCCGCGCCGTACTCCGCCTGAACGGCCACGTACTGCTTGATGGACAGTGGAAATTTGCCCACGATGTAGAGGATGCGGGCCTGCGTGAAGACTGGGCCTTGGGCCATATTTACGAGCACACGGCCCAATGGCCGGGTTCGGTTGAGGAGCATCTGGCGCAGGCTCGGGGTCAGCGCGACGGCGCAACCTGGCACGACCAAGTAGTGGTGTGGTACGAGCGGGAGTTCACTCTGCCCGAAGTAGCCGATGCCCAGCAACGCTCCATGATGCAACTCACGTTTGGGGCCTGCGGCTACGAAACGCGGGTATGGCTAAATGGGCAGCTGCTCAGAACCATTGAGGGCGAAGACGTTCATTTTGGCGAATACACGTCCTTTACCTACGAGCTCGACGAGGCCAACCTCCACCTCGTGAACCGCCTCACCGTGCGCATTGCCGATACCATGGACGCCGAAACGCCCCGGGGCAAGCAGGAGTCGCACGTGTACAAGCGCGGCGGCATATGGTACCAGACCTACACCGGCGCCGTGCGCAGCGTGTGGCTGGAAGTGGTGGAACGCAACCGTCTGCGCTCCCGTGTGGGCGTGGTGAGCGTAGTAGAAGACCAGCTCGTGCGCTTCAACCTGACGCTACGCATCCACGATGCCGGCAACTATGTTATACGCCTTCAGGTATTTGACCCGCTTACTCCCAGCCGTACCGCGCCGCTGGCCACTTCCGACTTTCCCGTGCACCTGGAAGCCGGGCAATGGCAGCAACGCCTGGTGCTGGAAGTACCGGGAGCCGAATTATGGTCGCCGGAAGCTCCCAACCGCTACCGTCTGGTAGCCCAGCTTATTGACGCCGAAGGCTACGCGGCTCAGATTGAAACCCTGTTTGGCTTACGCAAAGTGGAAGCTCGGGGCCGCTACGTGTACCTCAACAATGAGGCCGTATACCTCGATGGCATCCTTTACCAGCCGGGTCAGGCCACATTGGAAGAAATGCAGCGCCACATGCATGCCATGAAAGCATTGGGCTGCAACCTCGTACGGGTGCACATTGCCGGCATCGACCCGCGCATCTACAATCTGGCCGACGAGTTGGGTCTGCTGCTGTGGGTGGAAGTGCCCAGCCCGCACAGTTCCACCCCGCGCAGCCGCGAAAACCACCGCGCCGAACTCATGCGCATGGTCACATTGAGCGAAACCCACCCCAGCATCATCATTTGGAGCCTTTATAATGAGGACTGGGGTGCCCAGGACATTGCCACCAATGCCGAGACACGCCAGTACATTATGGAAACCTATCACTTCATGCAGCTGGCCTATCCCCAGTTTCTGGTAGTGGATAACGACGGCTGGCACCACATTTCCTACACTGGCCGCCTGAAGTCCGACTTGCTCACGGCTCACCTCTACACGCCGGACCTGGGCCGTTGGCGGGAACTGCTCGACCGCTTGGTGGGCGGTGAGTTGGAAGGCACTGCTGCGTTCCCGCTGGTAGTGGGCGACCCGTTCTTTTACCGTCGTCAGGTGCCACTCATCGTGAGCGAATGGGGTGGTTTCGGCTTTTCGGACTACGGCGGGCCGGCCGATGCCGAGGCGCGAACCAACAGTATTCTGGCCTTTAAACAGGAATTGCGCACACGGCCCATTGCTGGCGATGTATACACCCAGGCCACCAACATCGAAGACGAGCGCAACGGACTGATTGACCCACAGACCGGCGCACTAAGCGTGCCCGCCGGCCTGCTGGCTTCTCGTCAAATCGAACATCTTCATTAACTGCGTTTCACAGCCGGGCCCTCCGAATGGGCCCGGTAGCCATGAGGGTGGCCGTGGTACACCAAGCCGTAGACAGCGCCGTATTATTAGCCTGGAACTGGATGACCAGCTGACGCGGCACTGTACTGCTGACGGATGCATGCTGCATCGACCGCGCCGCTGTGGATACCGGCTGTTGCAGCACCGGTACAGCTGCTACTGGCACGACTAACTCCAAGACTAAAATCTGGGCTTGTTCATCCTCTTCGCCCGGGTCGCAACCCATAGCTAAAGTGTTGTTATTATATGTTTTGTAAAGTTCTTTCATAAAAAGAATTTGGTAAGCTCAGTAGAATAGACCCTAAGTAAATATGGCTGATTTTTGTTGATTTCCCTGCCTCCTCTGCCATAATTCACTCAACATTCATAAAAAGGCAATTTAGCCCATTCCCGAACTGCCCTGCCGCTTCGCGGGTTATCTTTGCAAGACGCCCGTTTCCGGCGCTTTGCCCTCCCCAATGACCATTACCCAAGAAGCCGTTCTCAAAGCCCTGAGCTACGTGGAAGAGCCCGACCTGGGCCAGGACCTCGTGACGCTCAACATGATTGAGAACATTGCGATTGACGGCCTTACCGTCGCGTTTACCGTCGTACTCACCACTCCTGCTTGCCCACTCAAGCAGCTCATTCACGATGCCTGCGAGCGTGCCATCCACACGATGGTGGATAAAGATGCCAACGTGGTAATTACGATGACGTCGCGCGTGACCACCGGCCGCAACAACCGTGGTGACCTGCTGCCCGGCGTGAAAAATATTATCGCCATTGCCTCGGGCAAGGGTGGTGTGGGCAAAAGCACCGTCACAGCTAACCTAGCCGTAGCCCTGGCTGCTACCGGCGCCAAAGTTGGCTTGGTTGATGCCGACATTTCCGGCCCTAGCGTGCCCGTAATGTTTGACGTGGAGAACGAGGCTCCGCACGTTTTCCAGGGCCCGAATGGCAAAAACCTGATTCAGCCCATCATCAAATACGGTGTGAAGCTGATGAGTATTGGCTTCTTGGCTCCGGCCGAAAGCGCCATTGTGTGGCGCGGGCCGATGGCTTCGTCGGCGCTCAAGCAGTTTATCACGGAAGTTGACTGGGGCGAGCTCGATTACCTGCTGCTCGACCTGCCGCCCGGCACTTCCGACATCCACCTCACGCTGGTGCAAACTGTGCCCGTGACTGGCGCCGTCATCGTGACCACGCCGCAAAAAGTGGCGCTGGCCGATGCTCAGAAAGGCTTGCAGATGTTCCGCCAGCCCCAAATCAACGTGCCGGTATTGGGCGTAGTGGAGAATATGGCGTGGTTCACGCCAGCCGAGCTGCCCGATAACAAGTATTTTATTTTTGGCGAAAACGGGGGGCAGCGCCTAGCAGCGCAGCACGATGTACCGCTGCTGGGTCAGCTGCCGCTGGTGCAAAGCATCCGCGAAAACGGCGACCAAGGCCAGCCAGCCGTATTAGACCCCGAGTCGGCCGTTGGCAAACTCTTCGCCGACTTGGCCGAATCGGTGGCCCGGCAGGTAAGTATTCGAAATAACGTGGCCCCCAAAACGGCTGTCGTGCAGATGAATTCCTAATATCCGTGGAAATAACAACCTCTCCCCCAACTTTCGAACATCCGCTGATGCCACGCATCGAAGCGGCCCTCGACACCCTGCGCCCCTACCTGGCCACCGACGGCGGCAACGTACGCGTGGCTAACATTACCGCCGAAGGCGTGCTCCAACTGGAATGGCAGGGTGCCTGCGGTGCCTGCCCTATGTCAACCATGACCCGCGCCGGCCTAGAGGACACCGTAAAAAAAGCGGTACCGGAAATCACAGCTGTTGAGGCCCGATAACAGCCTGACTTAGATGCTTTGGCAACGACGCCCATTTGTCATCCTGAGTTTGCGAAGGACATTATCACCAAAGAACAATTAGGAGTAACCCTATTTGCGTAGGTGGAATAATGCTTTCTCAAGTTCAGGATGACAGGTTTTTGCCTAAATCCTTCTCTGGCTCACGGTAATAGCAACTCAGAATAGATTCCATTGTCTTCTCACCGGCAGCTACGGCCAATACTTCCTGCTGGTGTTCAGGGGCCAGCAATCGCAGCAAAGGTTGTTCAACACGGTTGAATGACCGAAAAGCGTCACGGAGTTGCCTATCCCACTGTGCGTGATAATGCAGCAAATCGTCGGGCAAGGCTTGGGTACGGGGGCTGCCTGGCTCGGGCACACAATCGAAGGGCTCGGTGAGGTTGAGGTAACCATAATCGTCGGTCAAGTCCTCGCCGGGCTGGATGTCGCGCACGGCTAACTCACAATTATAAGCCGTGCTGATGCAGCTGGAACGAAAGCTGTGATTAACAAACCGGGCATGGTCGCCGCAGAGCACATAATCCCCGTTGTGGTCGCGGTAGGAATATTTTTCCAGAAAGACCTTTTGTAAAGGGTCCAGCCGGGCCAGGGTTTGAGAAGAAATAATCTGGTCGAGGGAGTCGAATACCCAAGTGATGGTGCCTTTGGGAATAAGCTTGGTAGCTACCACTCCAAAACCAATTTCGGGACTGATAAACCGCAGCTCTGTGTTGGGATGAATCATAGAAAAGCTGGTTGAAAAGGGGCTGCAATGTTGGCAAAAGCCCCGAGCTAACCAAGCTGAACAGCGTAGCAGACGGTCCGGCGCTACTTTTGTGCCTTCAACCTTTCTCAGCACATGGCCACTTCGCCCAACTCGCCCACCCTCCGCTCCTGGATTGACATCCGCCCCGAAAGCGACTTTCCCATTCAGAACCTGCCGTTTGGCGTGTTCGAAACCGATGAGCGAGGACCGCACTTGGGCGTTGCCATTGGCGGCTATGTGTTTGACCTGTACGCCGCTAGTCAGTTCGGCTTTTTTGAGGATTTGGAAGAGCTAGGTGATACCCAGCCCAAAGTATTTCGCCGCCGCTCGCTGAATGCCTTTCTGCGGCTGGGCCGGCCGGCTTGGCGGGCCGTACGCCAGCGCGTGAGCGAGCTGCTGCGCCACGACGAGCCCCGCCTGCGCGACAATGAGTTGGCCGTGCGCGACTGCCTGTTGCGCCAAACCGATGTGCGGATGCTACGCCCCGTGAAGCCTGCCAACTACACCGACTTCTATAGCAGCATCGAACACGCCACCAACGTGGGTACCATGTTCCGCGACCCGGCTAACGCCCTGCTGCCCAACTGGCGCCACCTGCCCATAGGCTACCACGGCCGTACCAGCAGCATCGTGGTATCAGGCACCAGCATTCATCGGCCCAACGGCCAGCGCAAGGCCCCCGATGAAGCGGCTCCAACTTTCGGACCCAGCCGCCAGCTCGATTTTGAGCTGGAAATGGCCTTCGTGGTGGGCACCGGCACCGCCCTGGGCAGTACCGTAAGTATAGATGCGGCTGAAGACCATATTTTTGGCCTGTGCCTGTTCAACGACTGGAGCGCCCGTGACTTACAAAGCTGGGAATACGTACCGTTGGGGCCATTTTTGGCCAAGAACTTCGGCAGTAGCATTGCCCCTTGGGTGGTGACGCTCGATGCACTGGAGCCCTTCCGCTTGGCCGGTCCCACGCAAGAGCCAACGCCCCTGCCCTACCTGGCCCAGACCGGAGCCCACAATTTCGACGTGCACCTCGAAATAGCCCTAACGCCCGCCGAAGGCCCGGAAACGACCATTAGCCGCACCAATTTCGGCCTGATGTATTGGAGCATGGCCCAGCAACTCACCCATCACGCCTCCAACGGCTGCAACCTCGAAGCTGGCGACCTTTACGCCTCCGGTACCATCTCCGGCCCGACGCCCGATTCTCTCGGCTCAATGCTGGAGCTGGCTTGGCGCGGCACCCGCCCCCTACCACTCGCCGATGGCTCCGAACGCAAATTCCTGCTCGATGGCGATACGGTAATTATGCGCGGCTACGCCGAGAAAGAAGGTGTGCGCATCGGATTCGGCGAAGTGCGCGGCACGGTGCTACCGGCTATATAGGCTCGCGCAAAGTTTAAAAATTAAGTCTCGCCGAGTAGGATGTCATTCATCTTCCTTAGCGAGACTTAATTCTTTTGAAACTTCGCGAAACCTTGCGCTTAGTGCATTCGGTCGTCGCGAACGGGTAAATTTGTTATGATTTCGCCTTCAACTATCAGCAATTCCTGCAGCCGCTCATCTACAGCTTTCGGGTCGCAATATTCCTTCGCTAAGTCGACGTAGCTCACAAAATGGGCGGCTTCCGATACCATTAATTCGTAATAAAATTTACTCAATTCCTGGTCGGCAATATTTTGCCAGAGTAATTTGAAACGCTCGCAGCTGCGGGCCTCAATCAGTGCCGACACCAGAAGTTGGTCCATGAGCTGGCGCTCGCGGGCCCCACCCTTGCGTACGTGCGCTAATAGCTGCACTACATACTCATCTTTGCGCGGACGGCCGAGGGCAAAACCGCGCTTACGCAGCTCCAGCAACACTCTTTCGAAGTGGCTCCACTCTTCGGCAACTAAGTCCGTCAGCTCATCCACGAGGCGGGTTTTCTCGGGGTAATGGATAATCATGCTGATGCCGGTGCTGGCGGCTTTCTGCTCGCACCAAGCGTGGTCGACCAGAATATCTTCGATGTTTTTCTCGGCGATATTTACCCAGCGCGGGTCAGTATTCAACTTTAATTTCAGAATTGTTTTTTCTTTCATTTCCGTATTTCTAATTAAAGAAATTCCATTTTACCCCAAACTGAAAACGGCGCGGATAACCGGTATAATAAGGCGTGGTGAAATAGCCGTTATCGAGCACTCCCTGATTCAAATAAGCTACTTTCAGGAAAACAGAAACCGTTTTAATATCTGCAGACAAAAACACATCCACCAGCGGGTAAGGCCGAATGCTGAACGTTTCCTGCTGATAAAATTGCTGGGTGCTGGGACTGTAATTGTAGGCTTGGAACCGGGACTGGAAATACATTTCGGCTCCTACTTGGGTAAATAGCGCCTTGCGGAAAATATAGCTTTCGTAGTACACTCGCGAATTAGAAACTAGGCTAGGAATCCGAATCCCTTCTTTATCGGCCTCACCGCCGCGGGTGTAGGTAGCCTGATTGTCGAAGCCGACACGGCCCAGGCGGGCAGTATGCCGTGCATAGACAATCAATAGGTTACGAGTAGCACTGAGCTGCGTGGGGCGGCCATCGGTGCCGTAATACACCAGATTGATGATGTTAGCGACGCTGGCGCTCGCTTCAAAACGCTGGTCGGTAAGAATGCCAATATTGGGCAATTTCAGGCGCAGGCGGCCGGTGAGTTGCTGCGTGCTGGTATTATTTAAACTGTCGTTGTGCCACTCATAGTTATTGCCAACATGCTCTTGCTGCATGAGAGTGGGTGAATAGGAATTAACCAGCGCTTCAGCCGAAAGCGGACCGGTCCGGATGGATGCCTGTGCCCAATACTCGTTGCCTACTTTATACTCGCCAGCAGCCTCAATGGCGTAGATTTTTCGATAATTAAAAGCCGCTGTTCCTCCCACAAACGCATTGAAATAATTTTCATTATGAACTTCTTCCAACTCCAGACCAGTAGAAATGGGCGCCTGGTAGAGCTGCTGATTGCTCTTCAGCGACTGCTCAACCAGACTGGCGTTGCGGAAACGGCTGTAAATACGATATTCCACCGCGTCGGTACGCCCAAGCAGCCCCACGGTGTTTTCAACTTGGCGGTATTCGGCCCGGTCGAGGATGGCGGCGGTGTTGCGCAGTACCCGTGGGTAGTATAATACATCAGGCTGGTAGAAAGTATTGCGCAAGGTCAGCGCTTTGTCATAATAGCTATTATACTGACGCTTGGCATCGAAGGTGTGATAGGCAGTGAGGCCCCGACCAAGCAGGCGGTAAGTTTGGGTAAAATACAGCTCGTCACGGTCTTCGGTATTGACGGCTTGGCTCAGATTAACCTTCTGTTGGGCATATTTGAAAAGTTCCTGGGGTCGGTTTTCACCCTCGATGAAGGTCTCTCCATCTACAATCGAAGTAGTTGTGACGGGCCGGATACCTCCTTGCTCAACAGCGCGGTGGCGTACGTTACTGAAATTTATCAACAGGTGATAACGCTCATCATCTGTTTGATAGCGGCCGAAAAGCAAAATATTGGAATGCTCCACAAGGCCGTCGCGGGACCGGACGGGGTCGAGCACTTTGTTAGATGCAATCCGCTCGTAGGCTAGGCCCACGCTGAAGTTCTTTTTGAGGCTGCGGCTGTAGCTGATTTCAAACACCTGCTCGCCGGCCCCTGACTGGATGTAACGGAAAAACGAGTACGGTGAACGCGAATCGTAATACGGCACCGTGGTAGCGTCGCGGGCGTATTTATCGAAGACGTTGCGGCCAAAGCGGGCACCCAACTGGTAATTGGGCTGGTACAGCAACGGCCGCGAGGCCGTGCCCACAGCTCCCAAATCCTGCTGAAACGTGGTATCGTGAAACCAGAACCGCGCCTGTGGCCAGCGCGTGAGCGTGGTATCGAGCGGTGTGCCGGAGGTGGAGTCGCGCAACACCTCGGCCTCATAGATGATGCGGGTGGTTTTGGGGCCGTAAAGGACTTTGGTGGAGTCGTCGCGCACCTGCGCCCGGGTACCCGGGGCGCCCCACAGCGCCAACACGACCAGTAAAACAGCCAGCGGCCGCAGACGGGTCCAAATCATCGAAAATACTCCTTGCAGGGATGCGTTCAAGCGGGTAGCAATTGCGCCGGATTGCCGAAGCAACCGGCCGGGTCAACGTAATAATCAAGCATTTGGTACGGGCGCACCGGGCAGTAGCCGGCGCAAAGCTGCGCTGCCACTCCCCAGAAACGCCACCCGCACCGGAATGGTATAGAAAGGCAGGCCCACCTGCGCCGCCCGCAATTCCGGGCTTTGCAGGCGTGTGGCATCCTTTTCCGTTGTAAAAATAGGCCAGCCCGGCTGCCAATGCATTCGCAACGCTGCCACATCGGCGGGTGTGAAAGCATAATGGTCGGGAAAATCGGCGTGGCGCCGAATGTCAAAACCCTGTTTTTCAAGCTCATTACGCAGCGGACCAGGCTGCGCTATTCCCGTCAGCAACAATGCCGACCCAGGAGTTAACACCACATTTTGTGCAACTGGCTCAGCGCCTGCTTCCGGATGTAACGCGTGGGGCGGCGCGTAAGCATAGGCCGAAAATAGCACAGGAACGTCGGGGTTGGTATAGCACTGAACCCGCGCGGCAATAGCGTGCTGCGCCGTTTCGGAGAGGTCGGGTGGGCACTTGGTTACAATAACGACGTCGGCCCGCTTGGCTCCGCTACGACTTTCGCGCAGGCGGCCGGCGGGCAGCACTAGGTCATCATAAAACGGGCGGGCCAGCTCGGTCAGCAAGATATTCAGCGTAGGCCGCACGGCGCGGTGCTGGTAGGCATCATCGAGCACGATAACTGTGATTTCCGGGTGCTGCTGGAGCAGTAACTGAGCCCCGAGGCTGCGCTCTTCCGCCACGGAAACTGGCACCCGTTGCGATGCAAATAGTCCGAAATACTGCCACGGCTCGTCGCCCACCGTGGCGGCCGAATCCTGGGCACTTGCCAGGCGCGGGCCTTTGGTCTGGCGACCGTAGCCGCGGCTCAGAATAGCCGGGCGATGCCCCTGGCGCAACAGTTCTTCTACCAGCCAGATGACGTGGGGGGTTTTGCCGGTGCCGCCCACCCGTAGGTTGCCCACGTTGAGGAGTGGCACGGCGAAGGTTTCGGCGCGTTTCCAGCCGATGTCGTACAGCCAATTGCGCGCGGCCAGCACCCCGGCATAAAGCCAGGAAAACGGTAGCAGCAGAAAAGCCAGCACAGACGGCATAAATAGCAAAACGCCACAACAACGGCCTGCAAAAGTACGGCGACCTAGAACTTGTACCCCGAAGTTTTGTCTGCTTTCTTCACCTCTCTTCCCATGTCCCAGTTTGCCGACCCGCTGTTGCATTTCCTCAGCACTTTCCCCATCCCCACTGCGCTTCCCACCGGCGTAGAGGCCCGCAGCCCATTCCGCGAACCGGCCGTGTACGACCTGTTGAGCCAGTTTGCCCATAAATTCTACTCCGATGGTCCGCCCCGTGTGGCGGTGCTGGGCATCAACCCCGGCCGGCTGGGCATGGGCCGCACCGGGGTAGCCTTCACCGACCCTACAGCCTTGGCCGAATATTGCGGCATTGCTAACGACCTGCCCCGGCAACGCCCCGAAACTTCCACCCAGTTTGTGTACAAGGTCATCACTGAGATGGGCGGGCCAGCAGCTTTTTACCAGCATTTTTATGTGGGCTCGCTCTACCCGCTGGTTTTGCTAAAGGACGGCCTAAACCACAACTATTACGACTCACCAGCCCTGATAAAGGCTTTATGGTCGGATATTCAGTTATCGCTGCGCCAACAAGTGCAGGAGTTAGGTTTGCGCCGTGATGTAGCCGTGAGCTTGGGCAAGCGCAACGGCGAATTCTTTAAGCGTCTGAATGCCGAATTGGGCCTATTCGATAAAATTATTGTGCTCGACCACCCACGCTACCTCATGCAATACAAGAGCCGCAACACGACTACCAATGTGGCCCACTACGTGGAAACCCTGGGCCAGCTTCTAAACCTGTAGCAGGTCTAGCCACCTTTGTTGATTGCTCACTGCTAATTGTTACCTAACCCAAATGCCTACCGTTCAAGACCTTGCCCGCCTACTGGAAGCCGCCGCGCCCCTCGCCTACCAGGAAAGCTACGACAACGCCGGCCTGCAATGCGGCAACCCGCAGGCTGAAATAACTGGCGTACTCATTACCCTCGACTGCACGCCCGCCGTGGTGGACGAAGCCGTGAGGCGCGGCTGCAACGTGGTGGTAGCCCACCACCCAGTCATTTTTCGGCCACTTAAACGCCTCACCGGGGCCAACGAAGTAGAGCAAACAATCATCGCGGCCCTCAAAAATGACGTAGCTATTTACGCTGCTCACACCAACCTCGACAATGTGCGCGGCGGTGTGAACGACAAGCTGGCGGAAAAATTAGGCCTTCTGAAAACGCGTGTGCTGGCCCCGCAAAGCGGTATGCTCGCTCGCCTCATCACCTACATCCCCAACCGACCGGAAGACCAGCAGGCCGATGTTGCTGGGCACGTATTGGCGGCGCTCTACGCCGCCGGGGCCGGGCAGGTGGGCCAGTATTCTGATTGCAGCTTCCGTACCGAGGGCACTGGCACTTTCACCCCCGGCATAGGCACAAAGCCGGCTATTGGTGCTCAAAATCAACCCGAAACCGTAGCAGAGTTGCGCATAGAAGTGCTGCTGCCGCTGCATCGGCAGGCGCACGTACTGCGGGCTTTACGAACAGCCCATCCGTATGAGGAAGTTGCCTATGAGCTGATTAAACTGGAAAATGTACACCAGGAAGTGGGCGCAGGCCTAGTGGGCGAATTGCCGGAGGCACTGGCTCCGGCCACGTTCCGACAGCTGCTAAAGCGGCAATTGCTGGTGCCGGTGGTGCGCCACACGACTTTTGAAAAACCGATTAAAACGGTAGCTATCTGTGGCGGAGCAGGGGCCTTCCTCATTGGTGCGGCGCGGGCGGTTGGGGCCGATGCCTATGTGACCGGCGACGTGAAATACCACGAGTTTTTTGGGGCCGAGGGCCAGCTGATGCTTTGCGACGTGGGCCATTTTGAGAGCGAGCAGTTCACTGGTGAAGTGTTCCGGGATTTGTTAACAGCCGGATTTTCGCGTACTTTTGCGGTCTTAATCGCCGAAACCCCTACGAACCCCGTTCAGTATGACTGCTAATAGTGCCGCCGTGGCCCCCGCCGACGTTCCCGTAGCCGCTAAGCTCGAAGCCCTGCTCACCTTGCAGCACCTCGACTCGCAGCTGGACGAAATCCGGCGCGTGCGCGGCGATTTGCCCGAGGAAGTGAGCGACCTGGAAGACGAAATTGCTGGCTACGAAGTCCGCGTGAAGAAATTCGACGAGGACATTCAGGGTTTGAACGACTTCATCAAGAGCCGCAAACAGGCCAGCAAAGATGCCGAGTCGCTCATCAAGAAGTACGACGAGCAACAGCAGAATGTGCGTAACAACCGCGAGTTCGAAGCTATTGCCAAGGAAATTGAGCTGCAGCGCCTGGAAATCCAGATTGCTGACAAAAAAATCAAAGAGGCTCAGTACCAGATTGACGTTAAAAACGCCGAAATCAGCGGTACGAAATCGAAGTTGGATGAGCGTCGCAAGGACCTCGACACCAAGAAAAGCGAGCTCGATACCATCATTTCGGAAAACGAAGAGGAAGAGCGCGGCATCATGGCCCAGCGCGAGGAGGCCACCAAACCAGTGGAAGCCCGCTTGCTGACGGCCTACACCCGCATCCGCGGCAACGTGCGCAACGGCCTGGCCGTGGTACTAGTGCGCCGCGACGCCTGCGGTGGCTGCTTCAACACAGTGCCGCCCCAGCGCCAGGCTGATATCATCTCGCATAAGAAAATCATCGTGTGCGAGCACTGCGGCCGGATTCTGGCCGATGTGGAAGCCCGCATCTCATAGTTTTCGCTACCGGTTTTGAATAAAAAAGGAACGGCGCTGCCGTTCCTTTTTTATTGTCTGGCTTTTCTGCTTCATGATTTACCACCCATCTGCTTTGCTTGCAACTTGTGCCCGTATCAGCTGGGCCGTGCTGCTGCTGATGGCAATGGGCTGCACCCTAGCTTCGGCGAAAGCAAATACTAGCTTGGAGCAATCCCCGCCGCAAGCGGCAGAAAATGAGCAGCCTGTTTACGCTCCCAAGCCCGAAGCTCTGACGGCGAGTAGCCGGCGCGCCTACGCCGAAGTATTTAAGCTGCGGCTGGGCACGGCCCGCGAGTTGCTTCGACCGGAGCTGGCCAGCGCGCCAACGGCTCCGGCCCCACTGCTGGTAGCTAACTGTGCCGATTTTATTGAGTTGCTCTGCACCCAGGATGCCAGTCGCTACGAGGCCTTGGCCGCCAGTCAGGAAGCCCGCCTGGATGCATTGGATGACGCGCCCGCCAGCGCCCTGCGCGACTATGCCCGCGCCGAAATCACCCTACACTTAGGATTGAGCCAGTTGCTGTTCAAGCACTTGGTGATGGGTGGCTACCACCTGCGCAGCGGCTACCATCAGATGCAGGATGTGGTGAAGCAGTACCCGGCATTTTTGCCAGCACGCAAGACGTTGGGGCTCTGCCAGTTTGCCGTTGGCTCCTTGCCCGAGGGCTACCACTGGCTGCTACGCCTGCTGGGCCTCACCGCTAACCCGGAAACCGGCTTGCAGAACCTGGCCCTAGCTGCCAATCAGCCCAATGACTTCCAGACCGAAAGCCAGATTTACCTGGCCATGATTCGGGAAGGCTACTACAAAAAACCCGAGGAAGCCCTGCGCCTCACCGAGCGCCTTACCACGCATCAGCCTGATAATCTGCTCTTTTACTACCTTCTCATCAGCACCAACAAGCGTCAGCACCATGCCGATGCGGCCTTGGCAGCCTACCGTGCCCGGCCCGCCGGCCCCGCCTACCTGCCCATTCCGTACCTGCGCCATATGGCCGCCGACTTGCTGCTCTACCAGGGCGACTATGCCGATTCTGAGCGGGAAAATCTGGCTTTTTTGCGAGACTATAAGGGCCAGCATTACCGCAAGGATGCCGCGTTCAAACTCTATTTGGCCGCGTGGCTCGGTGGGCAGCCGGCAGCTACAGTAGCCCGCTACCGTGAAATGATAAACCGCCCAGGCCCGGCCGATGTGGAAGAAGACAACTACGCCCAGCATTACTACCACGAAGCTGTTGGCCTAAATCCCATCCTCACCCGCGCCAGATTGCAAAGCGACGGCGGCTACAATCAGCAGGCCCTAAAGACGCTGCATGCATTTCGCACCACGCCGGCCACCCTGTGGCGCGACCGTATTGAGGAGCCCTACCGCCGGGCCCGCGCCTTCCAAGGCCTAGGCCAGCTCGATTCGGCCTGGTTTTACTTTGAGCGCACCCAGACGGTAGCGGGGCCGAAAGCACCGTATTATTTTGCTCCGCAGGCTGCCTTGCAGCAGGGTTATCTGGCTCAGAGTGCTGGCAACAAACCCGTTGCGCGCAAGTATTTTCAGAAGGCGCTGAACTACCCCTGGCACGAATACAAGAACAGCACCGACGCCAAGGCCAAACTGGCCCTGCGGGAGTTGAAGTAGCCCGACCTTTAGGGCCAGCCCCACGGCTCGGGCCACTATTCATTTGCTACCGTGCCTATTCTCCCTGAGGTTTTTATGACCATTCCACTGACGGCATTACCAGCTGATTTCCAAATGCGGGCGCTGCATTGGGGTGCCCGGTTTGCGCACTGTGCCTACTTCGAGCCCAATGGACTGGACTACCCCCATGGAACTTTCGGGCACCTGCTGGCCGTAGCCCCCACCGGAGCCGGGGCCACCCACTCACTTGCTGAGCTTGGGACCCTGTCCGTTGCACCAGCAGCTGCCGGCTTGCACTGTGGTTTCATCACCTACGATGCCAAAAACGGTATAGAGGACCTGACCAGCCGGAATTTCGACGGCTTCTCCTGGCCCATTCTACACTTTTTTAGCCCCCAAACCTGGCTGGTCTGGCACGCCGAAACGCTGGAAATTCACGGCCAGAGCGAGGGAATATTGCAGCAGATTCTGGCGCAGCCCATGGTGGCGCAGCCAACCCCGCAAGTGCTAGCCGTGCGCCCGCGCTTGCCCAAGGCCGATTACCTCCGCGCCGTGACAGCCGTTCGGGAGGACATCCTCAACGGCGAGGTGTACGAGCTAAACCTTTGCCAGGAGTTTTATGCCGAAGGTGTAGCATTGGAACCAGTGGACGCATTCTGGCGGCTCATGCAGGCCTCACCTGCCCCCTTTGCCGGCTTCGTGCGCTGGCACGACCATTTCCTGCTCTGTGCCTCGCCCGAGCGTTTTTTGGCGCACCGCGACGGGCAGCTGATTTCCCAGCCCATCAAAGGCACCATTCGGCGCGGCGCCACGCCAGAGGCCGACGAGGAGCAACGCCAAACGCTTTTCCACGACGAAAAGGAACGCGCCGAAAACCTCATGATTGTGGATTTAGTGCGCAATGACCTCGCCCGCGTGGCCCAAACCGGCACCGTACGCGTGCCCGAGTTATTCGGCCTCTACCCTTTCCGCCACCTCTGGCAAATGATTTCAACCGTGACCGCCGACAGACACCCAGTGGCTAATCTGGAGGATATTCTACGCGCAACTTTCCCCATGGGCTCGATGACCGGTGCGCCGAAAATCCGCGCCATGCAGCTCATCGAGCACTACGAAGCCAGTCGGCGCGGCCTCTACAGCGGCAGCATCGGCTACGTGCAGTCCGATGGCAACTTCGACTTCAACGTCGTCATTCGCTCGCTGCAATACCGGCGTGATACCGGCTATCTCAGCTTCCAGGTTGGCTCCGCCATCACCTACGACTCCGACCCCGAGCGTGAATATGAGGAATGCCTACTGAAAGCCAAGGCCTTACTGGAAGTACTGAATGCAGATATCAGGTCGTGGTAAACCCTCCTTGTCATCTTGTAGCCAACGAAGGACCTCAGCACGGTGGAACAATGGATAGTAATTCAAACCATTTGTTGCAAGATGCTCAGTGGCGATAAGGTCCTTGGCTCTGCTCAGGATGACAGACGCTCCCTGCATTATCGTTCTATTGACCAACTGCCATTCTGTCATTTTACCTTCGAACAGCGTATCTTTGTCCTCCGCCGAAAAGCGTTTAGAATATGGCCCAACCCCTGTTAACCCTTGATTTTTTAGATAAAGCAGTCCCCACCGCTGAGGCTACACCTGCTGGCGATGTACGGGTAACAGCCGCCACCCGCACCGGGCGTCAGCGCAAGCTTTATATTGAGAGCTACGGCTGTCAGATGAACTTCTCGGACTCTGAAATCGTGTCGAGCATTTTGTTCGATGAAGGCTTCGATACGACTGACGACCTTGCCAACGCTGACCTCGTGCTACTCAATACCTGTTCCATCCGCGAGAAGGCAGAGCAGACGGTCCGCATGCGGCTCAAGCAGATTAATTCGCACAAAAAGCGCAAGCCGGCCATGCTGGTAGGAGTACTCGGCTGCATGGCCGAGCGCCTGAAAAGCAAGTTTCTGGAGGAAGAGAAAATCGTGGACCTCGTGGTGGGCCCGGATGCCTACCGCGACCTGCCCCAACTCATCAGCCAGGTTGATGGCGGGCAGAAGGGCGTGAACGTGCTGCTAAGCCGCGAGGAAACCTACGCCGACATTACGCCCGTGCGCCTCAACTCCAACGGCGTTTCCGCCTTCATCAGCATCATGCGCGGCTGTGACAATATGTGCTCCTTCTGCGTGGTGCCCTTCACCCGCGGGCGTGAGCGCAGTCGCGATGCCCACAGCATCGTGCAGGAAGCCAATGCCTTGGTAGCAGCTGGCTACAAGGAAGTAACCCTGCTGGGCCAGAACGTGGACTCCTACAAATGGGCTTCGGCCGATGGTACCGAGCACGTCAACTTTGCCCAACTGCTGGAGCGCGTGGCCCTCATCAGCCCCGAGTTGCGGGTGCGCTTCTCCACCTCGCACCCCAAGGACATCACCGACGAAGTGTTACACACTATGGCACGCCACGAGAACATCTGCAAATACATTCACCTGCCGGCGCAGAGCGGCAACTCGCGCATTCTCAACCTGATGAACCGGACCTACGACCGGCCCTGGTACGAGGAGCGGATACTAAAAATCCGTGAGATTCTGGGCGACGACTGCGCCATCTCGACCGATATGATTGCTGGTTTCTGCTCCGAAACCGAGGAGGAGCACGAGGATACCAAGAGCCTCATGCACTTTGTGAAGTACGACATGGCCTACCAGTTCTTCTACTCGGAGCGCCCTGGCACGCTGGCCGCCCGCAAGCTGGCCGATGACATTCCGCTGGAGACCAAAAAACGTCGCTTGCAGGAGCTTATTGACATTCAGCAAGTCCACAGTGCCGAGCGCAACCGCCGTGCTGTGGGCCAGGTGCACCGCGTGCTGGTGGAGAACTTCTCAAAACGCTCACAGGATGACCTGAGCGGCCGTAACAGCCAAAACCAAGTCATCATTTTCCCCAAGCAAAACTTCAAGAAAGGTGATTATGTGAACGTACTGGTGCACAGTAGCACGGCCAGTACATTACTCGGCGAGGTTATTTAGCTTCCGCTGCTCGTTGTCAGGTGCTAGGGCTCTCATGGAAAGGTCTTACACCGAGTTGAGCGTTTGGCTGCGAAGCCGGCAGTTGACAGACGATTTTCAAAAGAGGAATTATTTGGCTTGACCAATCAATTAAGACGAGCTGCGGTTTCTATTCATTCCAACATCGCGGAAGGGTGCAGCCACCAGCAAACTGCGCAACTTACTTTGATGAATCAATGCTTCAGGAAATATTAGCAGCTAAAGCCAACTGCAAAAAACTGTTGCGAGGATTCGTTCGCTTACCCCGTCGCAAGTTGCCGAAGATGCACCCAGCTACTTCCCTGACAACGGACCATTAACAACTGACAACCAGCCTTGACACCTTCCGAAATCCAATCCATCAAGCTCCGGTTCGGCATCATCGGCAACGCGCCAGCGCTGAACTACGCCATTCAGGTGGCGGCGCAAGTAGCGCCCACTGATATGACGGTGCTCATTACCGGCGAAAGCGGGTCGGGCAAGGAGTCGTTTTCCAAGATTATTCACGCCTTGTCGCCGCGCAAGCACGGGCAGTTCATCGCCATCAACTGCGGCGCCATTCCAGAAGGCACTATCGACTCTGAGCTGTTTGGGCACGAGAAGGGCTCTTTTACCGGGGCCAATGAGGCGCGTAAAGGCTACTTTGAGGTGACCAACGGCGGCACCATTTTCCTGGATGAAATCGGCGAAATGCCGCTTGGCACCCAGGCCCGCCTGCTGCGCGTGCTTGAGAATGGCGAGTTTATTCGGGTAGGTTCCAGCAAGGTCCAGAAAACCGATGTGCGCGTGGTAGCCGCCACCAACGTGAACCTGCTCGACCGTGTGCAGTCTGGCACCTTCCGCGAGGACTTGTACTATCGCCTCAACACCGTGCCCATCACGGTTCCACCGTTGCGCGAGCGGGGCGACGACATCTACCTGTTGTTCCGCAAATTCGCCTCAGATGCGGCGGAGCGGTACCGGACCCGGCCCATTTCGCTGCTGCCCGATGCGGTGCAGGCCCTCACGCGCTTTCGCTTCCCCGGCAACATTCGCCAGCTCAAGAACATTGCCGAGCAGATATCGGTGCTGGAAACCGACCGGGAGCTGGATGCCCGCCGCCTCACACCTTACCTGCCGCAGGAACAAAGCAGCCGCCTGCCCATGCTCCTCGGGTCGGGCGCGGCCGATGGCGGCACGGCTGGGTATTCCGAGCGGGATTTGCTCTACAAAATCCTGTTCGACATGCGTCGCGACATGACGGACCTCAAGAAACTGGTGCTGGAGCTGGCCACCGGCCAGCGCCCCCACGAGGCTCAGGAACTCCTCCGTCAAAACAGTCACCTGTTCAACAATACGCCGGCCGGCAACGCGTTTGAGAGCGGTCAGCCGGCCGAATACTTTCTGCCGCCCGCTTCCAATACTTATAACAGCGAACCGGCTACGAACTACGATGACGCCACGCCGGTGGAGGACATTCCGCACGAAACGGAGGAAGAAACGCTTTCCCTCGACATCAAGGAACGCGAGATGATTCTCAAGGCGTTGAAAAAGCATAACAATAAACGCAAGTACGCCGCCCACGACCTGGGCATCTCGGAACGCACACTCTATCGAAAACTGAAGCAATATGACCTGGAGCAAGTGTAAGGCGTTATTAGCTGTTGGCTGTCAGCTCTTAGCTATTAGCTTTTTCTCGCTATTTAGCCGAAGAACTATCAGTTTTCAACTATTGGCTCTTAGCTTAACAATCAGTGGTTGTGGCATCTATTCGTTCAACGGCACCAACATTGACCCGGCGGTGCGCACCATTTCGATTGCGACCATCACGAATAACGCGCCGCAAGGGCCAGCGTTTCTGACGCAGCGTTTCACGGAGGATTTGAAGGATTATTTCCAGCGCAACACCAACCTGAAGCTAGTGCCGCGCGATGGCGACCTGCAATTCGATGGCAACATTGTGGCCTATGACTTTGCGCCAGCCTCCATTCAGAAGATTGATGGCATAGACCAGGCCGGCTCCAACCGCCTCACCATTCAGGTCAAAATCCGCTTCACCAATACCAAGGACGACAAGCAGAGCTTCGAGCAGTTGTTCCAGAATTTCGACGACTACGCCGCCAACCGCAACATCGCCACCATCAACAGCGACCCCACAGCGGTGCGAACGACCACCGATAAAATTATTACTGACATCTTTAATAAGTCGGTGGCTAACTGGTAATGGCCTAAGCATTTGAGGTGGGCCAGACCAGGGGTTTCGCCTTGGTCTGGCCCCTTTTTTTGGTAAAAACCTGGTTTAGCAGAGCGCTAGCAGCGCAGGTCTTTGCGTAAATTAGCGTAATGTTGCGCCCCGTTAAATAATCCAGCTGCTGGATTTGGGGCGGTAATGCCTGCCTTTCCTTTTCGATTCATAGTCCAAATTCCCCGTGACCCGCGCCACGCTTTTGCACGTTCTCGACCGTCCTACGGCCCTTGGCCCGGCTGAAGTGCGCGAGCTTGAACAACTGGCCCAGGCCTTCCCGTACTGCCAGACGGCCCACTTGCTGCTGGCCAAAGCAGCCCACGACCAAGGCACCATGCTGGCCGGTCAGCGCCTGCGCCGCGCAGCTACCTACGCCGCCGACCGCACCCTCCTCCGTCGCCTTATCGAATCAGTAGAACCCGTTGCTGAACCAGAGCCGGAACCGGCGCCCGTAGCGGCTCCGGCAGCGCTCAGCGAGGTACCAACTACAGCCGCGGCTCCGCTCCTGCCTGAACCAGTCGAAATAGCGGCTCTGGTTCCAGTACCAGCAGTTGTTTCTGAATTGGTTTTGACAGTTGCACCAGTCACTGAAGCCCCAGCGATAGAAATTGCGCCGGCACCAGTTGCGCAGCTAGAAATCACCCCGCCTCCAGTTGTGGAAGTGGCTCCTCCAACAGCGGAGTCAGAGCCCGTCACAACTGTTGTTGCATTGCCGACCACTCAGATTGCAGAATCAATTGACGCTGATTCGCAACCCATTGACGCCGTAGAAGTCTCCCTGGAAGCGCCAACGGCGCAAGCACCAATTATAGCTACTCCAGTTCCAGCAGTAGCACCGGAAGCCATTACTGCCGAGGCATTGCCATTGCCAATCGTGCAGGAACCTGCGCAGACCGCGAATGCCACCGAGGCATCTCAAAGCGAGATAGTTGAGCTACCGCATCTGGTTGACCAGGAAGGCGCTACAATTGAAACAATTGCTCTGCCAGCAAAAGTAGTGCACGAAGAAGAACTTGTCGACGCGCCTACCGCTGAGGAGGACGACTTGCCGGCCCAGGCTCCTGCCATTCGGCCGCCGGTGGAAGTGGGCGAAGCGCGGTTTGAATTTGGCTTGGCCGAGCCGCCACCGCCGGTAGTACCTACTTATGAGTTGCCGGGCCTGGTCGACGAATGGGCCGCCTCTGCCGTTACCCGCAGCCTAGGCAGCCCCGATGTTCTATTTCCAGAAGCTGTTGAGCCGCCCGCACCAGCCTTCACGCCGGCCGCCTTCACCGGTGATACTGCCGTGGGATATTCGTTTGGCGAAAGCAGCCGCCTGGGCTTATCTATGCAGTTGCTGGATATGCTGGCCGCTCAGGTCGGGGCTGCGGAAGCTACCACTGCTGTAGTAGCCGCCGCCCAACCACCCGCCGCAGCGCTGCCGCCCGTCGGTACCTTCTTCGAGCCCGACCCGTTGCTGCTCGACCATTGGGCCACGCACCGACCGCTACCGCCGGCTCTGCCTTCCTCGCTCGACCTCATTAATAACTTCCTCAAGCGGCAGCCACGCCTCACGCGGCCGGCCATGCTACCGCCCGCGCCCGGCGGCCAAACCGACCTAAGCGTCCGCAGCACCCGCGCCGAACCCGACTTAGTATCCGAAAACCTGGCCCGTATTTTCGTGCGGCAGGGTAAAATTGCCCGTGCCGTTGAGATTTATGAAAAGCTCATGGTGAAGCAGCCGGAAAAAATGGCGTACTTTGCGGCCCAAATACAGTCTTTGCAACCTTCTGCATAAATTGCAGCTTTAGCCTTTCACCCCCTTCATGTATACTACTCTCGTCATTCTCATTCTCGTTGTGTGTTTCCTGCTGGCCCTCGTGGTACTGGCTCAAAACCCGAAAGGCGGTGGAATTTCCAGCCAGTTTAGTGCCGGTGGCGCTGCTAGCATGATGGGTGTGAAGCGCACGGGCGACCTGCTCGAAAAACTTACCTGGGGCTTCGCAATCGGCTTGGTGGTATTGTCGCTCGGCTCACACATGCTGACTTCGACGGGCGGTGGCCCGGTACGCAGCGTAAACCAGCAGCGCGCTATGGAAACCAAGCTGCCTGCTCCCGCAGCTCCGACCGGCCCTGCACCGGGTGCTTCGGCCCCCGCTGGCACTAGCACGACCCCGGCCGACCAGCCTACGGCTCCCACGGTTATCCCCGAGCCTGCCAAGAATTAAGTAGCCCGCTTCCTATAAGCGTCCCAAACTACGGCAAAGCCGGTGTGTCCTCCTGGATGCACCGGCTTTTTTGTTGACTGCATCGTTTGCCACCTGGCAGCCTGACATGCAGCAGCCGGCAGACTCACCCACCGGCGCATCCGTCACTTTTGCCACTTGGTAGCGCCAAAAGCTGCCTATTTTGTCAGGTTTGTGGGGCTGGCACGGGAAGTGAGACAGGGGCCAGCACAAAGGATTTCCACTTAACTCAACCCAAAAACACCCAAAATGGCACTTAGCATGAAACCGCTGGCCGACCGCGTAATTGTTCGCGCTGCCGCCGCCGAGGAGAAAACCAAATCCGGCATCATCATCCCCGATACGGCCAAGGAGAAGCCCCAGCGTGGCGAAGTAGTGGCCGTGGGCGAGGGCAAAACCGCCGACAGCGGCACCATCATCAAGCCGCAGGTAGCGGTAGGCGACCAAGTGCTCTACGGCAAATACGCCGGCACCGAAATCACTGTCGACGGTGAAGACCTACTCATCATGCGCGAGTCGGACATTTTCGCCGTGCTCTAAGCCATTGGCTTAACTCAGCGAAGATTCCTCATTAACTCTTTCCCTCATACCCTCATTACCCAGAAATGGCTAAGAACATCCAATTCGACACCGAAGGCCGCGCCCGTTTGCAGGCCGGTGTGAACAAACTGGCGAACGCCGTAAAAGTGACCCTCGGTCCGAAAGGCCGCAACGTCATCATCGACAAAAAATTCGGCGCTCCGTCCATCACCAAGGACGGCGTGACTGTAGCCAAAGAAATTGAGCTGCGCGACCCCATCGAGAACATGGGCGCCCAGCTCGTGAAGGAAGTGGCTTCCAAAACCGCCGACCAGGCCGGTGATGGTACCACGACGGCTACTGTATTGGCCCAGGCCATCTACACCGCCGGCTCGAAAAACGTGGCCGCTGGTGCCAACCCGATGGATTTGAAGCGCGGCATCGACAAGGCCGTGCTGGCCGTGGTTGCCAATCTGAAAGCCCAGTCGAAGAAAATTGAAAACAACTCGGAAATCGCCCAGGTAGGTACGATTTCGGCTAACAACGACGCGGAAATCGGCAAAATGATTGCTGATGCCATGGACAAAGTGGGCAAAGAAGGTGTCATCACCGTGGAGGAAGCTCGCGGTACCGAAACCGAAGTAAAAACGGTGGAAGGCATGCAGTTCGACCGCGGCTACCTCTCCCCTTACTTCGTGACCAACCCCGAGAAGATGGAGGTTGAGTTCGACAACCCT
This sequence comes from Hymenobacter negativus, assembly GCF_017571495.1. GTDB lineage: Bacteria > Bacteroidota > Bacteroidia > Cytophagales > Hymenobacteraceae > Hymenobacter > Hymenobacter negativus. The sequence goes on from NZ_JAGETZ010000001.1 coordinate 143,375, forward strand.
TACGTGCTCATCTACGACAAGAAAGTGAGCACCATGAAGGAGTTGCTGCCCGTGTTGGAGCAAGTGCTCCAGACCGGCAAGCCTTTGGTTATCATTTCGGAAGATGTTGATGGCGAAGCCCTCGCTACCCTGGTGGTGAACAAGCTGCGCGGCTCGCTGAAGATTGCCGCCGTGAAGGCTCCTGGCTTCGGTGACCGCCGCAAGGCCATGCTGGAAGACATTGCCACCCTCACAGGCGGTACCGTTATCAGCGAAGAGCAGGGCTACAAGCTCGAAAATGCTACCTTGGAATACCTTGGTACGGCTGAGAAAATCATCATCGACAAGGACAACACTACCATCGTAAACGGCAAAGGCTCGAAAGATGCCATCAGCGGCCGTGTGGCCCAGATTAAGGCCCAGATGGAAACCACCACGTCGGACTACGACAAGGAGAAACTGCAGGAGCGCCTCGCTAAACTGAGCGGCGGCGTGGCTATTCTCTACATCGGTGCCAGCACGGAAGTGGAAATGAAAGAGAAAAAAGACCGTGTGGACGATGCCCTGCACGCCACCCGCGCTGCCGTTGAGGAAGGCGTGGTGCCTGGCGGTGGCGTGGCCCTGGTGCGTGCCATCGAGGCCTTGGCCGCTGTGGACACCCACAACAGCGATGAGCGCACCGGCGTGAACATCATCCGCACTGCCCTTGAGGCTCCCCTGCGTACCATCGTGGCCAATGCTGGTGGCGAAGGCTCAGTAGTGGTGCAGAAAGTGCGCGACGGCCAAGGCGACTACGGCTATAACGCCCGCGAAGACCGGTACGAAAACCTGGTGGCCGCTGGTATCATCGACCCCACCAAGGTGACCCGTCTGGCCCTCGAAAACGCTGCTTCCATCGCCGGCTTGCTGCTGACGACTGAAGCCGTGATTTCGGACGAGCCCGAGCCCAAAGAAGCTGGCCATAGCCACGGCGACGGTGGCATGGGCGGCATGGGTGGCATGGGCGGCATGATGTAAGCCAAGCCGCTTGTAGCTTTTCGCTATAAGTACGAAAGCCCCGTTGGCAATGCCAACGGGGCTTTTTTGTGCGCGTAAGGCTTATGGCTTAATTCGAAGGTTTGTAGTCGGGAAACGGTTGGCGGGCATCTAGAAGCCTAAGGTGAAGCTTTGGATGCGTTGGAAAGGACTAAATAGGTGGACTGGGGCAGCAAAAAGCCCCGACGCAACAGCATCGAGGCTTTTTTATTGATGCGAAATACCCTGCTCAGCTAGAGGCACCGGCAAAACAATCGTGGAGCCAGAGCTGCGCGGCGGGCTCGTCGCGCGCCGATGTGAGAAAACGGGTCCAAGTCTGCTGTTCGTGCCATACGGGTACCAGTTCCCACACGCACAGCGTTGGCTTGTGCGCCACATCACGCGGAAAAAGCGCGAAGCTGGTAGCGGCATCGTTGTCTTTGTAGAACACGGTTTGCCACAGTTCGTTGGAATTGCGCCAGGTGCAGACGATGAGGAAGTAGAAGGACTCTCCACAACGATGGAGGATGGCAAAACCCATTCCCTGCGCCTCCGGCGGGCTAGTGCTAAGCTGCTGACGCGCCATTTCCGTCACTGCATCCGGGATGAGGCGACTAGCTTCGTACACTCCATACCATTTCAGCACAGCATTGGGCAGCATAAGTGGGCCTAGCGGACTAACCCCCTTGGGCTTATGCTGATATCCTGTATCAACTCCTGAGTTTGTGGCGAGGACGTGGGCGAGCGTAGTCATAGAGAATGGCAAGCTGTGAACCGCTTACGCCTGCGCTACGGGCGCGGGGTAGTTGCGGGCGTCCATCATCTTGGCCAGCTTGCCGCTGATGAGGAACAGGATGGCCGCCGCCACAGCTGCTGATACCACAAACACCATGAAGAAATCATAGAGATTGGTGATGTGGAAGCCCAGCAGCACCGGCGCGGGAGCCGTCGATTTGGGGTCGGGGTAAAGGCTGCTCATATAGCCAGCCAGGTAGTTGGCCGCTGCGTTGGCGAGGAACCACACAGCCATCAGCAAGGAAGCGAATTTGGCCGGAGCCAGCTTGTTCACCAGCGACAGGCCGATGGGTGACAGACACAACTCGCCTACCGAGTGCAGGAAATACAGCGCCACCAGGAAGAACATGCTCACCTTCACGCCGGGCTGCAGGTTGTGCACGCCGAAGCACATCACGAGGTAGCCCGCGGCCAGCATAGCCAGGCCAATGGCCATTTTGAGGGGGGACGGCGGCTCGGCCCCGCGGCGGCCCAGGGCTGTCCAGACAGCGGCCATGATGGGCGCGCCCACCACGACGAAGATGGCGTTGAGGTTCTGGAAAATACTGGCCGGCAACTCGAAGCCGAAGATGGTGCGGTTCATCTGCTCATCGGCGAAGAAGGTGAGCGAGGCTGGCGCCTGCTCAAACGCGGCCCAGAAGAACACCACGAAAAATGACACGATGAAAATTACCATAATGCCTTTGACATCGGCGCCGCTCAGGGATTTATCACTGAAAATCATAAAGGCAATGCCGACCACGGCCACACCCAGCAGCGGCGCGATGGTGGGGAATTTGGCCGAATCAAGCCAGAGAATGCCCAGGATAATGGCCAGCAGCACCGGCAGCAGGGCGTAGATGCCTTTCACGCCACCCGACTGCACGGGCGTTTCGCCTACCTGCACACCTTCCGGCGTGTGCAGGTACTTGCCCTTCCCCCAGTTGAAAATGACGGTGCCCAGCAGCATGGCAATGCCACAGGCCAGAAATGCCCAGCGGAAATCGGCCGGGTTGCCAGTATCGCCGATAAGACTGGTGATGGTGTTGCCGATGAACGAGCCCAAGTTGATGCCCATATAGAAAATGGTGTAGGCCGCATCTTTGCGCTTGTCGGCAGGGCTGTAGAGGGAGCCCACCATGCTCGAAATGTTGGGTTTGAAGAAGCCGTTGCCCACAATCATCACGCCCAGGCCCAGGTACAGCAGCCAGTGGCTGAGGGCGTGGGTGTCGGCCGCACCGTAGTTGGAGGCCGAAACAAACAGCGTGAACTGACCCAGCGCCATCAGCAGCCCGCCCGTGAGGATAGAACGCCGGTTGCCCCAGTACCGGTCCGAGATGAAGCCTCCGATGAGCGGCGTGAGGTACACCAAGCTGGTGTAGCCGCCATAGAACTTGGACGCGAAGGCCTTGTCCATCATCATGGCCTTGGTAAGGAACAGCACCAGCACGGCGCGCATACCGTAGTAGCTGAACCGCTCCCACATTTCGGTGGCGAACAGCAGGTACAGCCCCTGTGGGTGGCTGGTGGATTCCGCAGCGAGCGGGCGCTCGGTCTGAGCAGAGACTGGTTGCATAAGGAAAACTAGGGTGAGAAATAAGTGTTGATGGAGGGAAAATTGGCCCGGTTGCGCATGCCATGCATTGCGGGCACGGTAAATCTAGGAAAGTTTCGGCATTGTAAAGCTTGGGGAGCATCGCAGCGCGTCATGCTTCGGCTGCGCTCAACATGACATTCTTACGATTCAACCTTTCCTATTTTGCCCGAAGCGTCGCTCCTGTAGGCCTTGGCCCGATAGGCACCGGGTGCCATGCCCGTTTGCTTGCGGAAGAAGCGGGTGAAATAGCCGGGGTCCACGAATTGCAGTTCATAGGCAATTTCGGCCACCGAGAGCGATGTATATAAGAGGTAGTTGTGAGCCTTGCGAATGGTATGGGCCTGCACAATCTGCTGGGCAGTTTTGCCCTTCACAGCCTGGCAGATGCGGTTGAGGTGTACCGGCGTAATCTTCAGTTCCTGGGCAAAATCCGAGATTTTCTTCTCGAAAGGCGCCGTTTTTTCAATGGCTTTCTGAAACTCGCGGAAGTAGTGCAGGGCGCGGTTGGGGCTGTCTTCCTTGCGGCGGTTGTGGTGCAGCAGCCGGAATATCTTCACAAACAGCAGTTTAAAATAGCCGTTGATAGCCAACTGCTTGCCCGGCAACTCCGAGTAGATTTCCTCGTGAATGCGCTGCTCCAGCTCCGATAAATCGGCAAAGCGAACCTCCGCGTTGAAGTCTGACAGAATGTGCACCGTATTCAGCTCCACCAGCACGCCGGGCGTGGCTTGCAGAATGGTATCGAGTAGGGCTTCGGAGAGCGTGAGGGTGCGGCCCTTCACCTGCGGGCTGAAGGTGAAGCCGTGCACCGTATTGGCCGGGATGATGACCAGGCAAGGCGTGCGCAACTCCACAAGCTCGGTGGCCTCGAAGGCGGCACGGCCGGCTTCAAGGAAAAAAAGCTGGAATAGGTTTTCGTGCAGGTGCGGTTTGAGGCCCCAGTCGGTAAGGCGCTGGCGGGGCACAATGAGCTGGCTCTGCAAGTAGTCGTGTGAAATCTGAGCACGGCTGTCGCCGTAGATTCCGTTGTAGCGGGCAATATCGGTGCGCATGGACAAATGGGCGAAAGACCGGGACAAACCAAACCTAAAGGTAGTCAAGCGTTGTATTACTCCTACCCTAGCGGCCCAGTAAGCGTCATATTTCTACCACTAGGCACAAATCAACCATATCTAGTTTGATTTGTCCCACTAAAAAAACAAATTGTTTCACTGGTAACGTTTGCGGAATTTCTACCTTTGCAGCAGAAGTCAAGAGAATTCCCACCCAACACTTTAAGGGCCATGCAAAAAGATTCCCGGTTTGCCGCCAATATCCACAATCGTTTGCAGCCTTTGGGCTTTAACGAAACCGCTACCGTTCACCTCAATTTAACGCCTGCCGAGCTCGTGGAGCACGCCCTGCGCAACCAGGAAGGCAGCCTCACCGACACCGGCGCGCTAATGGCTGACACCGGTAAATTCACCGGCCGCTCGCCCAAAGACCGGTTTGTAGTGCGCGATGCCAACACGGCGGACAGCGTGTGGTGGGGCGACATCAACATCCCCTTCGACGCCGATAAGTTTGACCAACTGCACCAGAAAATGGTGGCCTACCTGGCCGATAAGGAGCTATACGTGCGCGAAGCCTACGCCGGCGCCAACCCCGACTACCAGCTCAAGCTGCGCGTGGTGAACGAGCAGGCTTGGCACAACCTATTCTGCTACAATATGTTTCTGCGCCCGGCCAATGGCGCTGACACGTCGTGGACGCCGGACTTCAGCATCATCTGCGCACCTGGTTTTGAGGCCGACCCGGCTGTGGATGGCACCCGCCAGACCAATTTTGCCATCATCAACTTTACCAAAAAGATGATTCTGATTGGCGGCACGGGCTACGCTGGTGAGATGAAAAAGGGCATTTTTGGCGTGCTGAACTACCTATTGCCGCACGAGCACAACACCCTGAGCATGCACTGCTCGGCCAACGTGGGCAAGCAGGGCGATACGGCCATCTTCTTCGGCCTATCCGGCACCGGCAAAACAACCCTCTCGGCCGACCCCAACCGTGGCCTCATCGGCGACGATGAACACGGCTGGACGCCTGATGCTGGCATTTTCAACTTTGAGGGTGGCTGCTATGCCAAGGTCATTGACCTAAGCAAAGAGAAGGAGCCCGAGATTTACGATGCCATCCGGTTCGGCTCTATTGTGGAGAACACACGCTTCATCCCCGGTACCCATACCGTGGACTACGCCAACAAATCGGTGACCGAAAACACCCGCACCGCCTACCCCATCGACTTCATTCCCAACGCCATTGAGCCCGGTGTGGCCAACGCGCCGAAGAACATTTTCTTCCTCACGGCGGATGCCTTTGGCGTAATTCCGCCCATCAGCAAGCTCGATAAAAGCCACGCCATGTATCTGTTCATGTCAGGCTACACGGCTAAGGTGGCCGGCACCGAAATGGGCGTAACCGAGCCTCAGACTACGTTTTCGGCTTGCTTTGGCGCGGTATTCCTACCGCTGCACCCCACCAAATACGCTGAGATGCTGGGCCAGAAAATGGATGAGAACCCCGATATCAACGTGTGGCTCATCAACACCGGCTGGACCGGCGGCAGCTACGGCACCGGCCACCGCATGAAGCTACCCTACACCCGTGCCATGATTACGGCCGCTCTCAACGGTCAGCTCGACGAAGTAAAATTCACCAAGCACCCGATTTTTGGCATGGAAGTACCCGGCGCGGTGCCCGGTGTGCCAACCGAAATCCTGGACCCACGTAATACTTGGGCCGACAAAGACGCCTACGACCACACCGCCAATTCACTGGCGGAGAAGTTTGTTGAAAACTTTAAGAAGTATGCGCAGTTTGCAAATGAAGAAATTATGGCCGGGGCACCCCGAGTTGCCGTAGAAGCCTAAGTTTCGCCGTAGTTCACTCACCAGAAAGCCCCGTCAGTTGCAGCTGACGGGGCTTTTGCGTTGTCAGGAACCTATCCGCGTATCTTTAAAAGGTTTTCGCAGGACCTTATTGCAACCGTTCGCAGTAATATCAACTGGTGTATTTATAAGGTCCTTCGCGCTGCTCAGAATGACCAATAGTATGCGACTGCCTTAACCACTTTCGCTTTTTTGTTCCAAACAGGTCTTTGATGAACCCCAAAATATATTTTTGGCTTCCCCGCGTTGCACTGGTAACGGCTCTTTTTCCTTTTTTTGCGCTCTGCCTCTACAACCAGCCCTATTGGGACGACCTCAGCAATGCGGCCCACGTTCGTGATTTTGGGCTGTGGCACCTGCAGTCCAAGCTTTATCAGGAGGCAGGTGGCCGGTTTGTATCAATGTTTCTTCTTACGGCAGCCAATCCGCTCACCTACGGCTGGTGGAATGGAGTGAAAGCCACTGCTCTGCTTTTTTGCATTGCCACAGCTGCCACGCTTTGGTTTGGCCTGCGCCGCTTATCCAGTAATCACATCAGTCGAAGCCAGTCGGCATGGATTACGGCCATTTTACTGCTGGTTTACATAGCCGCAATTCCGGATATTCACTCAAGCCTCTATTGGTTTTCGGGACAAGTGGTGCATCAGATTCCAATGTTGCTCCTGATTATTGTGCCAGTAGCAACTGCGCTGGCGCACCAGGCCACGGGCCATGCCCGATGGAGCTGGTTGGGACTAGCTGGAGTTGGCACGTTTGTCACCGGCGGGTCGAGCGAATTGGGCATTGTGCAGTTGGGCTCCGTTCTGCTATTGGCGTTGGGCCTTAGTATTTGGCGGCGTCAGCGGACGAGCGTCTACGTATGGGCAGGGCTGCTCACCATCCTTGGCTTGACTAGCATCGTACACGTGCTAGCACCCGGCAATTACGCCCGCTTGACGGAAGAACCTGCCCGAATTCCGCTGCAATCGAAGCTTATGCTGATGGCTGTAGGACAAAGCCTGCGCCTCATTCTATGGCAACCGACTGTGCTTTTGCTACTGGCCATTCCGGTGGTGTTGAGCCCACACGCTGACATGCTACAACGATACCGGCCGGTGGGCATGCGTATACCGCTCCCCATCAGTGCACTTGTTTTATTGCTGGGGCTTGTGGCAGGCATTGTTTTAATGCTGGCTTCCCTGGGCGGCCCTCCCCTGCTTGCCCGCGCCACCAATGTGCTGATATGGTGGATTTTGCTAGGTTGGTGCGCCGCCTGTTGGGCAGCTTTACCAGCACACAGCCAGCCCAGTAAGCCCGCGCCAATGACCACCAGAACTGTAGTGAGCATCCTGCTTTTGGTTATGACTGCCGCGCCAGCCATCCGGGCCTGGCAGGAATTGCTGGCTGATGCGCCCGAATGGGCCAGGCAATGCGATGCGCGCCTGCCGATTTATAGAGCCGCCGCTGGGCATCACGCCGTGCTTACCGTCAGGCCCATTGTAGGGGTAATCCCTCGTTATGTTTTAGTACGCGGCTACGACATTCAGCCCGGTCCTGGCCACCCACTCAACCTGGCCACCGCTGCTTATTTTAATCTGGACTCTGTTAGAACTGGAGGTCCGGTAAGGCCGGCTTTTTGAAGCCGCGCAACGAAACCAGGTTACTTCCGCGACTTATTAGGCACAGCACACAAACGGCCGGAATTACTGCCCCGGCCGTCGTGCTGTTCCTAACTATAGCGGTTCAATTCTACCAACCCCGACGGTCGCGGCGCTGCTGGTCTTTCATTTTGCTGGCCCGGCCCAGCCATGCGGCCAGCGCTACCCCAGCACCGGCCAACAGCGCCGTGCGCAAGGCCGGACTGCCGGTGGTAACGGCTGCAGTATAGAAGCTGGTTTCGCGGGTATAACCGGGGTAGTTGCCGCGCTCACGCAAGTCGCCGGCAGCCCGGTCAAGGCCATTTTGAGCCAGGGGACGCGGGGCCTCATCGGCGTGCTCCTGTTTGGCGAACGCCTTTTCCATGTATTGGTCGAATACTGCGGGCGTCCAGCGCTGCATGCCAATAAAAGCACGGCCCCCGCCACCCACCACAATGTCGCGCTCGGGCGTGATGGCGGCGTGCAGGATGGCGCGAGCTACGGTTTCGGGGGCATAAGCGGGTGGGCCGTGCTTGGCCTCGCGGTCCAGGTAGTTTTTAGCGTGCACCGTGTAGGGCGTGTCGATGGACGAGGGCTGGATGAGCGTAACGGAAACCGGCGCACCGTCCATTTCCAGTTCCATGCGCAGGCCGTCGTTGAAGCCTTTCACCGCATGTTTGCTGGCCGAGTAAATGGTTTGCAGAATAGCCGTCACGTCGGACAAGATGCTGCCCACGTTGATAATTGCTCCACCTTTGTTTTTCAGGTGCTTCGCGGCCTCCAAAGAGCCGTAGACGAGTCCCCAGAAGTTGGTTTCGAACAGTTTGCGCATGTCGTCGATGGGCACCTGCTCCAGCTTGCCGTAGATGGACACACCGGCATTGTTCACCCAGGTGTCGTAGCCGCCAAACTTTTCCTGCGCGGCTTGTGCAATGCGCTGCACATGGGTTTGTTGGCTCACATCGGCCACAACATATATTGCCTGCCCGCCGCTTTGCGTAATTTCAGCGCAGAGCTGGCTCAGGGCCTCTTCGCTGCGCGAAGCCAGCACCAGTTTAGCACCTTCTTTGGCTGCCATACGAGCCGTGACAAGGCCTATGCCCGACGAAGCGCCCGTAATGACCACAACTTGTTCGCTGAGGTTTTTAAGGTTGATTTTCATGAAAGAGTGGATGGGTGGTTAGTAAGAGGAAGTCGTGTAGTCCGTACCGCCGGGAATCACCGCTTCATCGGCCGACGAAGCTGGCAGGGGCATTTCCTCAGAGTTGCTGAAAACACCCGACAGCAGACTTGCGCCCAAGCTGATGGCGCCAATGCCCAGAAACGTGTTGCGAGCCCGCCGGTCTTGCGCAAACCCTGCTAGCCAGGGCATGGCCATGGCTCCCACGCCGGCAGCAAAATCCAGGAACAAGTGGGCTTTATAAGGCACAAGCTTCCACACGCCCCATTCGGCGCGGGTGAACAGCGTGGATGCCAACACGCCGCCACTCACGATGCGGCAGATGCGGGCCGCTTTTTTGTTGTGTGCAAACCCAAACAAGTCCGGTGCTGCGGCTACGGTGGGTACGTAGAGGTAATCGGCTACCCCATGCACAGGACGGGGGATAAGAGGCGTATTCATAAGGCGGAAATGATGAAATGTGGAGCTACTTTCTACGCCCGACAAGGGTCGGCCGTTATGGCTCAGCTTGTATTTTGGAAGCCAAAACGCCATTTCGAAGCTGCCTGCCGTTCTTTGCATCTATGCATACCTTCTTCGCGCCCGACCTCGCCGGCTCCACATATACCCTCCCCGAAGACGAAAGCAAGCATGCCGTGCGCGTACTGCGCCTGGGCATCGGCGATGCTGTAGAGCTGCTCGACGGGCGCGGGGGCCGCTACGCTGCTGCGGTGGCCGATGCCAACCCGAAGCGCTGCCAGCTGCACATCACCTACCACGCAACCGTAGCGCCCCGCCCCTACTTCACGCACGTAGCCGTAGCCCCTACCAAAAACCTCGACCGCATGGAGTGGTTCGTGGAAAAGGCCGTGGAAGTGGGCGTCGAACGCATCAGCTTCCTGCGTTGCGCCCGCTCCGAGCGCCGCGAGCTGAAGCTGGAGCGGATGGAAAAAATTGCCATCAGCGCCCTCAAGCAGTCGGGCCAGACGTGGCTGCCGCAACTGGATGAGCTGACGGATTACGCAACGTTTGTAGCAGCGGTGCTCCCCGAAACTACTTTCATCGCGCATCTAGCAGAAGGCGAGCGGACGGCGCTGGCGCAGGTAGCTGGCGCGGGGTCCGGCTGCTGCGTGCTCATCGGCCCGGAAGGCGATTTTACGCCGCAGGAAATTGCGCTGGCGCGGGAAAAAGGCATCCGGCCGGTGACGCTGGGTGCCTCTCGACTACGGACAGAAACAGCAGCGCTAGCAGTCGTATTTACGGCGCAAATTATGCGTGATAAATAATTTCAAATCCAAACTTTATGCGATTTCATTAGCCTACTTAGCACCTCCACTTTGGGAGCGTTAATTACCGGCCAATGATTGCCATGCTGAGTAGAAACCGCCTCGTTTAAGGCTCTATAAAACGGCAAAATGTTTGATTTAACATCACCAGTAATCCGGAATTTTTCCACAGCTACGCAGCTCGGTTCCTTCTCTGAGATACGCAACGTGACCTTTAACATTGCCATCTGATAATCAATCCTCTGTCAGCGCCGACAAATCTTCCTGCGAATCAATGCCGCCTTCCGCGGCCAAAGCTGCAGCGGCTTTAGCCAGCTTTTTCTTGCGCCATGGCGCATCCTGCTCCCAGTCGCCAGCCATGATGCAGCCGTAGGGCTGAATTTCGTCGATGATGGTGGCCAGATTGAATTGCGTGATTTGACGCTTCACGTCTTCGGCATTTTTATAGGCGCTGGGCAGCTCGGAAATATCAATTCGATTGAAGAAAAAGCGGGCGTCGATGCCCTGGGTTTCTTCCGCAAATACCTCTTCGTTGGTCTGGCCAATTTTGCTGTATTTGTGCTTCGTGCGGCTGAGGTTGCGGCCGGCACCGTGCGGCGCAAAGCCCAGGTTGTTTTCGTTGGTAGCACCTTCCACAATAAGAATGGGCTGGGCCATGTTGAGCGGAATGATACGCGGGCCGGTGATGTCGGGCATAAATTTCGGGTCGAGCGGCGTAGCGCCCTTGGCGTGGTAGAACACGTCGCCGTCGCGGAATACGAAATTGTGTTCGTTCCAGTACCGCTCCTGCACCGTTGTGCCAAGCTTTTCGCCAATAGCATCGTGCAGACACAAGTGGTTTTGCTTGGTCCATTTGCGCACGGTTTGCAGCGCACGCCAGTAGTTTTCGCCTTCCACGGTCTGGCTGGGAATCCAGGCGTTAGCCGGAGCGGTTTCGGGCGAAATCTCCCGACGGAACAACTCTGCCACTTTCATCCCGTGGCCATACAGCACGGCTCCCACACCCCGCGAGCCGTGGTGCGTCACGAGCATCGTGTCGCCGGTATTTTTGGAAACTCCAACGTAGAGAAAGTGGTTGCCATCGCCCTGAGTACCCAGGTGCTCATGGGCCATTTTCAGGCTGCGCCCGGAATTTAGAAACGGGTTGGCCTGCATTTCCGCTTCAATTTCGGCCGGTAGTGGAAATTGATTTCCGGGCTCGCGCCCGCCGGGACCAAAGTGGGTAAGCTGCTGGGCCACATCAAGCACCGTTTTGGGGTCGGCTTTGCCCAGGTTGGTCAGCATCACCGAGCAGCAGATATCGGCGCTGTGCATGCCGGGGTGAATGGCATTGCGGGTAGCTACTACGCCGCCCACCGGGATGGTGCCCAGCGGCCCCGCCGGGCAGGCATCGGGCATAATGGCCCCGGCTACCACCGTAGGCGTACGCATCAGCTGTTCCATCGACAGCTTCACGTAGTCGATATTGGCCTGCTCGGTGGGTGTATCGGCCTGAATATTTTCGTGGTACGACACCGGCGCCGGCAGCAGCGGAATTACCGGCGCGGGCTTCACCGTATCGAGGTAAGCGTGCAGGGCGTCGCCGGTCAATTCATGGGCGTTGATGTGCTCCAATGCATCTTTAAACCATTTGCCGGGCTTCAGGCCCAGGTCCAGCAAGTCTTTGCCCGTTACCATTGGTTGTGCGCTTAAGGTGTTTTCAGCAGGTTAATGGAATGTCATTCCAGGCGGCAAGAAAGCGAAATATTACGCATCACCACGTTGGCTCCTGCCCTACTCCTGCGGTTCAATGTGAATCAGGACGTTGCCTAATTGCGGAATTTTCTGTTGCAGGCTGTCCTTCAGCCGGTGCGCAATTTCGTGGCCGGCCCGCACGGTAATCTCGCCGCTCACACTGGCATGTAAATCGACCTGGTATTGCATGCCTGTTTTGCGAACGAGGCATTTTTCAGTCCCAAGCACGCCCTCCACCTGCTGCGCTACCGCTCTGATTTCTGCTACCAAATCATCGTACATGTGCTCATCAAGAATTTCGCCTAATGCGGGTCGAAAAATCTGATAGCTATTGTAGAGAATAAAACCAGCGGCAAATAGCGCCGCCCAATCATCAGCCGCCTCATACCCTTTGCCCAAAAACAGCGCAATGGAAATCCCGATAAATGCCGCTACCGACGTAATGGCGTCGCTGCGGTGGTGCCAGGCATCGGCCTTCAGCGAGGAAGAATTGGTTTCCTCCGCTTTTTTCATCACCGTGCGAAAAGAAATTTCTTTCCAGATGATGATACCGCCTAACACCAGCAGCGTCCAGGCGCGGGGCAATGCGTGCGGGGTACTGATGTTCTGGATGCTCTCATAGGCAATAATGGTGGCCGACGTGATAAGAAAGCCTACTACCAGAAACGTGACCAGTGGCTCGATGCGGCCATGACCATACGGATGGTTTTTATCGGCCGGCCGGTATGCGTATTTGATGCCCAGCAGCACCAGAAACGAAGAAAAGATATCCGCCGTCGATTCGATGGCATCAGCTACCAGGGCGTAGGAATTGCCGAAGTAGCCGGCCAACCCCTTAAGCAGCGCCAGAGAAACGTTGCCCGCAATGCTAAAATAAGTAGCTTTGACAGCGGTTTCCTCGTTGGTCATAAGATAAATACAGTGTAGAATTATCAGGGATTTCAAGCGATAAATTTCCGCCTGAACAGATTGAATAAATATTGCTAATAACCTAATCAATAACTATCCCCACTCATTTTAAATAGTATGCCTTCACAAGTTGAATGGCCTCTTTTTCATCTTCAGTACAGGGCTGGCAAAACGTGCCGACTCCATTTACCGGCCCTTCGTATTCCCAGGTAAATATTTTTGGTGTTTCCCCATCATCTGCTATTTTTAATTTAATTCCACTGGGAATAACGGTAGTTGTGTGACCATTAGAGAACTTAACTTTAAAGGCGTCACTGCCATTTACTTGCAGCTTATTCAAATAAGTAACTTTAAATTCCTTATCCACTTTTCCATAGCGATAATAAATTTCGGCTCGATGGCCATCCTTTACATAAAAGCTGAAATGCTCATACTTATCAGTGCCGTATTTGCCGATAGAGTAATTCGCCACCTTCGTTTGCGCATTGGCCGTTTGCCCAACAAATAGCATTGCCGAAATCACCATTAGGAGCCCTTTCATAAGCATATCTGGTTTAGGTGTAATGCGTACTGACTGTGCTCCTACTTACTAAAACCCAGCCGTAAAAGTTGCCAATCTAGCACCTAGGCTAGAAGATAGACTCATTACGCATGGCCGATGCTATTTACCCAGCGTCAGGTTTTGCTGCTTTTTCAACAGTTGCCGGATGGCCGCGAGGTGGGCCAGCAGCACCAAGGGCACCACACACGACGGGAGCCATACAAAAGGAAAATGGAGAATAGCTACGTTTGGCTGCTCAAAAGCAAACCGCTGGAAGGGTGATGGAGCTGATAAAACCGCATTAACCACAATATTGGCCAGCAAGCCCAGGCAGACAAAATTCCACACCAGCAATCCCTTGGCGTCAAGCAGTTTGCTGCGAAAAACCAGGTAATACACCACTGGCGCGGTCAGCCCGGCGAGGATGTCGTAATTGCGGCCCTCAAACGTCATCAGCTGCGGAATGGCGCGGTGCAAAAACAGGCCGAGCAGTATCAGTTCCACTGCAATGCGTACCGTGTGGAGGAGCGTGAGCGTTTCGAGCCGCAGCCCATCAAGGTAGCGGCGGCCGGAGTTGCTGAGGAAAAGGCCAGCAATCAGTAGCATGGGTGGCCCCAGCAGCAGGCCTATTCGGGGCGGAAAACCGGTGGTTATGGTATAGAACCCACTGCGCGCCACCAGCGCCTGCACCAGCAGCCACAGCAGTAATATGCCGAGCGTGAGCCGCGAATTATTAGCCGCCCGATAGAAAGCACCAGCGGCTAGTAAGGCAATGATGATAAACGTGATACTGAGGTAATTCGAAACATTTTGCATGGTGTTGGAGAGTTGATAACTAACCCTGCAAAGGAACCGACGCAACTCCGGCAGCTACTTGCCAAATGGCAGGAAATCACTCGTGGCCGGCGCTTTTCGTCACCGCAGCCCTGATACGGCTTAGCGAAGTATCCGTGACGCCCAGATAGGATGCAATGTGCTTCACGGGGGCATTGAGCAGGATTTCGGGCGTGGTTTTCATCAGTTGTTCGTAACGCTCGGTAGCCGACGTGGTAATCATGCCCAGCATGCGCCCTTTGAGCGTAGCAAAGCCCTGCACCAGCACCGAACGACCAAATTCCCGGAACTCGGGCCGTGCGTGAAACAAGGCGTTGAGCTGTTGAAACGTAATGCACCAGCCGGCACAATTCGTCAGGGCCTGAATATTTTCCTGTGAGGTGACACGGGTGAAAAAGGATGACACTTCAAAAACAACTTGCCCGCTTTTGTAAAAGCTGGTCGTAACCTCATTGCCGTTGGGGTCGTGGGCAAAGGCTCTCAGTAAGCCTTTTTCCAGGAATAAATATTCGTCGCACACGCGGCCTTCGCGCAGCAGGAAATCATGCTGCGCAATCTCTTTTGGCACAAACTGCCTAGCTATTTCTTCCGCCTGCTGCGCATTTATCAGTCCGTTGGCCTGCAGGAATTTACGCAATTTTTCTTGTGTCATTACTACCCAAATAGTCAGCAGTTATAATCCTCATTCCTATACACTATTCGGAATAGCTCACGTAAGACTGGCCGCTAAATTCCTTGAAATAAAATACTTCGAAAACTAACTGTGCCAGCACCCATTTCACCTACTCGAGGTCTTCCTCCTTCGAATACGGCAGAAAGAGCATAAGCTTATCCTTGTGGTCGTAAAGGCGAAAGCCCAACCGCTCCATATGCGCCAGCTGCTTTTTGCGAAATCGGTTATCACTTCGGTGTCTATTTATTTCAGGAATGCTCATTATCAGCGTTCTTCTAACTAGTCGGAAATTGCAATAAAATGTATTGTATTCATCTAGCGTGAGCTTAAACTGGGCTATTTCATTAGCAAGCAATTTGCGTAAAACTTCCTGAAATAGTACTGACTTTGCATTAGCTGGTGCTAATTGTTGGGCATCCTGAATCTCCTTTATTTTTTGTTCCTGTTCCGCCATTCTCACCTACCAGTAGCCACGCATCCAGCTGGAATCCTCCTTGGTTATTCTGTCTTCCAATAGGCTGATACTACGCGCTATATTTTCTTTATCATCGTAAAATTTGTCCTTGAGATTCTGCAGCACATGTAGCTTTTGACTCACCAAAGACAAGCCTTTGGACAAGTGATGAGCCATTTTATATTGCATCTCTTCTACGTATTCGTCAATTTGGACAATGAGGGCTGCGTGTTCGGCTTCGTGGTGGGCAATTAGTTTCTCAAGCTTGCTGCTCATGGGGCATTCTGGTCAGGCCAGTAGAAAACCAGTAAATTCAGGCCTAAGAACTACAATTCCCGGCAAACTGTCTTCATATCCGCATTCTCCCGCTAGCTCGCATTCATGTTCAAGTCACTGCTACTCACCCTTTCGTTGCTGCTCACCCTCTCGGCTGCCGCGCCGCCGGCCGCGCCCAGCTTCCGCATTGCCAAGCTGCACTACGGTGGCGGGGGCGACTGGTACGCCAACAAAACCTCGCTGCCGAACCTTATCCGCTTCTGCAACCAGGCGCTGCATGCCAATATTGCGCCCGACGAAGCCACCGTGGAGCTCGATGCGCCTGAGCTGTTCACCTACCCCTTCGTGCACATGACCGGCCACGGCAACGTGAGCTTCACGGCGGCCGAGGCTAAGAACCTGCGTCAATACCTGATTGGGGGCGGTTTTCTGCACATCGATGATAATTATGGACTGGATAAATTCATCCGACCCGAGATGAAGAAGGTATTTCCGGAGCTGGAATTTGTGGAGCTGCCCTACTCGCATCCCATCTACCACCAGAAATACCAGTTTCCGCGCGGGCTGCCCAAGGTGCACGAGCACGACGGCAAGCGTGCCCAGGGCTTTGGTATACTTTACAAGGGCCGCCTGGTATGCTTTTACAGCTTTGAGTGCGACCTCGGCAACGGCTGGGAAGATGTGGGGACCTACCCCGAAGACTCGCCCGCCGTACACGACGAGGCCCTGCGCATGGGTGCCAATCTGGTGAGCTACGCACTAACCCAGGACTGAGCAAAACGGCGGCAATTGGGCTCCCTGCCCTATTTTCGCTTTCTTAATCCTTTCCCTAATTTATGTCATCGGTCACGGAAAGCTCGGCTATTTTGCATCAATTACGCAAGGAAACCAGCCCTTTCCACGACGCAGTTGAGCAGAACTCCTTCAACCTGGCACTGACTGCCGGGACCGTAACCGCCGCCGATACAGCCCGGTTTCTGGCCAAAATGTACGGATTCCTCCAACCTTACGAGCACCAATTGCAGGCGCACGCCGCTGCCTTTGGCCCCGAGTGGCAATTGGACCAGCGCTACCGGGCCCCGCTGATTCTGGAGGACTTACCCCACTTCGGTTACGCTGGCATCCCGCCCCGGTGTCCGGTGCTGCTACCGCTCGCCACCCGGGCTCAGCTGCTTGGCGCGATGTACGTGCTCGAAGGCTCGACGCTGGGCGGGCAGGTGATTGCCCGCCAGCTTGACAAGGCGGGCATCACGGCCCACGCCTTTTTTACGGGCCGCGCCGAGCGAACCGGCCCGCTCTGGAAAGCGTTTTGCCAGCTTCTGAGCGAAGCCGCTGCTGAAGACCCAGCTACCGTCGTAGCCTCGGCCATTCTTACGTTTCAAACTCTTTCCGCATGGCTAAATCAGCCGTAAGCTACTCCGACGAAAGCCTTGTTGGAGCCCCCATTGACCTCAATAACTGCGACCGGGAGCCGATTCATATTCCAGGGCTTATTCAGCCTTATGGGTTTCTGCTGTGTCTTGACGAGGCCAGCCGGCGCGTGGTGCAGGCCAGCGCCAACACAAGGGACTTGCTGGCCATCACGCCCGAAGAACTGATTGGCGGTGGCCTGGGCCAGCTACTGGAACCCGAGCAATTGCTGGAGGTGGAACGCATCTGGCCTACCCTCACCGAGCAGAGCCGGCTATTAGGCATCCGCTTGGGCCGTGTGCTGAACCGGCCGTTTTATAAGCTCATTCTGCACCGCTACGACGGCCTGCTGTGGGTGGAAGGTGAGCCAATGGCCGACAACGACACCAGCGTCCTCGACTTGCCCTCGCTCAACTTAACCCTGGGCCAGCTGCTGGCTGCCGAAACCACCCAGGCCATGTGCCAGTCGGCCGTGGAGCAGGTGCGTGCCCTCACCGGTTTCGACCGCGTGGCGGTCTACCGTTTTGCCCCGGATGATAGCGGCGAAGTCATTGCCGAAGCCGTGCGCGAAGACCTGCCGCCCTGGCTGGGCATGCGCTACCCGGCCACCGATATTCCCAAGCAGGCACGGGCCATGTACCTCAAAAACTGGCTGCGGTTCATCCCCGATGCGTCGTACGTGCCCACGCCATTGCTGCCAGCCCATCGCCCTGGTGCTACCCGCCCGCCCGACATGACCTATGCCGTGCTACGCAGCGTGTCGCCCATCCATATCCAGTACCTGCACAACATGGGTTCGCAGGCCACCATGACTATTTCGCTCATTGAAGACGGACGGCTGTGGGGCATGATTACCTGCCACCACGAAAGCCCGCGCCTGGTGAGCTACGAGTTGCGTGACTTGTGCCAGTTTCTGGGCAAAACCATGTCGGCACTGCTCAAGACCAAGCAGCAGCACGATGAACTGGCCTACCAGACGCGCATCAGCCAGACGCAAACGAGGCTGTTTGAGCTGGTGAGCACCCAGGAAAACTTCCTCCATGGCCTCTATCGCTTCTCGCCGACGCTGCTCGATGTATTCGACTGCGGTGGTGCGGCCATTTGCTTTGAGGGCGAAATCATTACGCTGGGCAACACTCCTTCTAAAGCCCAAATTACCGAACTGGTGGACTGGCTGCGCGCCAACACCCATCAGGACGTTTTCCATACCAATTCCTACGCCCAGCTTAACCCGGCCGGGCGCGCTATCCGGGGCACGGCCAGTGGCGTTCTGGCCATTGCCCTGGCCCAGGACCCCGGCGAGTTCATCATTTGGTTCCGGCCCGAAGTCATCCAGACCGTAACCTGGGCCGGGCGCCACGAAAAGAATCAGACTACCGTCGACGGCGAGATTTTCCTCTCGCCCCGGCAGTCGTTTGAGGCTTGGAAGCAAACGGTGGAAGACACGGCCGCCCCCTGGCTGCCGCTCGAGATTGAAGCGGCGCGGGAAATCCGCCTGTTTATTTCCGATGTCCGGCTGAAAATCTTTAACGAGCTGCAGGCCCGCGCCACCAATCTAGCCACCCTGAATGCCGAGTTGGAGCGCAGCAACGACGAGCTGGATTCGTTTGCTTACGTAGCTTCGCACGACCTGAAGGAGCCCTTGCGGGGCATCCACAACTACTCGCTTTTCCTGCTAGAAGACTACGCCGACAAGCTCGACGCCGATGCCGTGAGCAAGCTCCAGACCCTGGTGCGCCTCAGCCAGCGCATGGAGTCCCTGATTGAGTCGCTGCTCCTGCTTTCCCGGGTGAGCCGCCTCGATTTGTCGCCCGAAACCGCCAACCTCAACGAGGATTTGGCCGATGTGCTGGACCTGCTTTCGCCCCGTATCGAACAGACGCACACCACTGTAGTAATACCCGAGCAGCTGCCCACCGTGCGCGCCGACCGGGTTCGCCTCCGCGAGGTTTTCAACAATTTGCTCACCAACGCTATGCGCTACAATGACCGCGACGAGAAACTCGTCACTATCGGCTTGGCACCAGCGACCGTGCGCGGACCAAAAGGCACCGGAAATCCCGCCGATTTTTACGTCTTTTACGTACAGGACAATGGCATCGGAATTGCGCCTAAGCACCACGATAACATTTTCAAAATCTTTAAGCGCCTGCACGCGCAGGACAAGTATGGCGGTGGCACTGGCGCAGGCCTATCCATTGCTAAAAAAATGGTGGAACGCCACGGTGGCGAACTCTGGGTTGATTCCGTTGTTGGTCAAGGCTCCACGTTTTATTTCTCGCTTTCTAAGCACCTCTAAATGAGCTCCGCATCCCAAACCCCCATCCTTGTGGTGGAAGACAGCCTCGAAGACTTCACGGCCCTGAGCCGGGCGCTTCGCAAAAGCGCGGTACCCAACCCCGTGCTGCGCTGCGAAGACGGTGAGCAGGCGCTGGAGTACTTACAGGGCCACGGCAAGCACCCCAACTGGCCCAGCCAGTTGCCCGCGTTCGTGCTGCTCGACCTGAATATGCCCGGCTTGGACGGCCGCGATGTGCTAGGCGTGCTCAAGCAGGACGCGGCTCTCAATTCCATTCCGGTCATTGTGTTTACCTCCTCCTCCAATGCGCGCGACATTGAGGAATGCTACCGCCTCGGGGCCAACAGCTACCTCACCAAGCCCATTGCCTACAGCGCACTGGAAGAAAAAGTGGGTCTCCTGACCAGCTACTGGCTGGGCGCCTCGGAACTGCCCGCCGCCAGCTAGCCCGCCGCGAGTGAAGAGAATACTGCTTATCGACGACAATCCGGAAGACCGGATGCTATATCGCCGCTACCTGGGCCAGGGAATGGCCAGCATGCGAGTAGAAATTGCCGAAGCTTCCTCGGGCGAGGACGGTCTGGCGCTGTTCAAAGAATGGCAGCCCGACTGTGTACTGCTCGACTATAACCTGCCCGACACCGACGGCCTTACCATGCTCGAAGGCCTCCAGGCCCTGGCTCCGCCCGATACCCTGTGCGTGGTGATGATAACCGGCGGCGGCAGCGAAACCCTGGCCGTGCGCGCCCTCAACAGCGGCGCCCTGGACTATCTGGTGAAGCAGGAGTTTGACCGCGAGTTGCTGACCAAAACGGTGGCCCACGCCATCGAGAAAAACGAGTGGCGGCAATATGTGGCCCGCTACCATTCCGAACTGCAGGGCGTGAACCGCCAGCTGCGCGATTCGTTGGCTGAGCTCACCACTATTCGAGAGGAGCTACACGACAAAAATGCCCAGCTTAGCAGTGCCAATGAGGCCATTATTGCCCGCAACCAGCAGCTGGCCCGCACCAATCAGGACCTCGACAACTTTGTATACGCCGCCAGCCACGACCTGCGCCAACCGGTAAATAACCTGAATGGCCTGTTTGATGAGTTGCGCCGTTCTGCCACCTTCCACGACCCCGAGGAGGCCGTGGTGCTGCGCCTGATTGACGATTCGCTCCAGAGCCTGTCCACCACCATCACCGACCTGGCAGCGGTGGTGCAGGAGCAGCGCAGCCACGGCGAGCAATTTACTGAGTCCATATCTTTTGCTGATGTGGCTACCGATGTGCTACAGGTCCTGCAGCCGCAGCTTATTGCCACCCAAGGCGAGGTTGAAACAGACTTCAATGCCTTGCCTATGCTCACGTATGTGCGTAGCAACCTCCGCACCATCCTATTAAACCTACTTAGCAACGCCCTCAAATACCACGAGCCTAACCGGGCACCGTACATCCGCGTGCGGAGCTACGAAACCGATGGGCTTCCGGTGCTGGAGGTAGCCGATAATGGCTTAGGGATGAACTTAAACCGCTACGGCAACGAGTTATTTCACCTCTTCCGGCGCTTCCATCCGCAGGTGGGTGAAGGCACCGGGGTTGGCCTGTTTCTGGTCAACCGCCTGGTGCAAGGCCACGGCGGTAGCGTGGCCGTAGAAAGCCAAGAGCACCAGGGCACAACGTTCCGAATATTCCTACACGGTAAGAACGGTCCCGGCTAGACTAACAAGGTAAACCGGTACGTCCTGCTGAGCACAGTTGAAGCATCTCTACTGCAAAAGTGAACAATCACTTGCACGGTAAAAATGCTTCGGCTGTGCTCAGCAGGAGATACTGATTTTGCTTCTCTGAAACTAGTCTAGCGCACACCTTTCTCTGGAAAACGGCCTGATTTTGTGCGGTAGAACGCCTTGATTTTTGCCTCATCGGCCTCGTAATCGCCGCTGGGCCACACGGCTTTTCCGATGCCGGCTTCCTTCTTGGCATAGTCGAGGTAGCCCAGGCGGATAGGCACCCCTGCTCCTAGTGCGGCAAAGTAGTAGCCCTTGCGCCAGCGTGGCTGGTAAGCCCGCGTACCTTCGGGGGTGATGAGAATAACTAACTCATCATGCTCATTGAAAAGCTGTACCATGCCATCCACGAGGCTGTTGTTGCGACTGCGGTCCACAGGCAGCGCGCCAATGGCTTTCACGAGCCAGCCCAATGCCCAATGCTCAGTCCACTCCTTTTTCACGGTGAAGCGCACGTCTACATCCATGAGATAAAAGGCGGCGCGGGCTAGAATGAGGTCCCAATTGCTGGTGTGTGGAGCCGCAATCATGATGCTTTTCTTGATTTCCGAATCGTTGATTTCGCCCAGGTGCCAGCCGGCCACTCCGAATACGAGTTTGGCCATGTAATACCAGAAGGTCGAGGTTTTGCGAGCGGGCATCGGATAAAAGGCAGTCTAGAAAGCGGAAAATAAATTGGTCAGCAAAAAGCCCGGATGGGCCATTATTTCAGCAAAGATGGGTTATTGAGGCCAAATGCACTTTTCTATTGGAGCAGCGTCCGCAACTCCGTGGCTTGGTTCATGGCGTAGCGATAGCCGATGTCGAACAGTTCCGGCCCGCGCTTATAGCCCAGCGGGCGATAGTGCCGCAGTTCAGGTGGCTCCAGCAGCAGGTCACATTTCACCTTACGGGCCGGCGTGTTGGCATTGATGGCCAGATGCAAGGTTCGCTCAATCAAGCGGCGGAACGTAGGTATTCTTGCCTCCGGATTGATTGGATTGCAGTGCACGCCCACCACGCGCAGGCCCGCACGGCCCAGCAGCGGCTCCACCGGCAGGTTATTAAGCAAGCCGCCATCCACCAGCTGCCGTCCCTGATACTCCACCGGCCGATAGATAATGGGTACCGCCGATGAGGCCAGTAGTGGCGGCAGCAGCGGCCCAGTATTGAAATACACCGACTCGCCCACCATCAGGTCCGTCGCCACCAACGTCACCGGCCGGTCTAAATCTTCAAAATTGAGGGTACTGCCCAAGTGCCGGGCCAATAGCTGTTCCACCGCATCAAAATGCAGTAGCCCAAACCGGCTGAATGCAGGCCGCGTGAGCCGAAACACGTTGGTGGACATCAGCAGCCGCAGAATTTCGCGCGGAGCAAATCCAGCTGCGTAAAACACACTGGCAATGGCCCCGGAACTCACGCCCGCCAGTTCTGCCACCGGCAACTGCAACTCGTCGAGGGCCGCCAGCACCCCCAGATGCGCAATGCCCCGGGCACCGCCGCCCGATAAAGCCAAACCCAGTTGGGCCATGGTGGTATTAGTTGATGAATGGTAAGCGTATGCCGGCAAGCAATAGCCCGCCCGGCGGCTTTTCGTTACGCAAAATCCGTCGTCACAACCGACTCCACTCCTATAAGTCAGCCAGACGCAGGGTTTGGTCCAGGCGAATGCCCTTATCTGTCAGCTGAACGGTGCAGGCCTCGTTGGTGGGGTCGTGCTCCAACAGCAGCACCCAATTATCCTCGGCCGCGCGGCGCAGCACTGCTTCCTTCTCGGGCATGGTGAGCAGCGGGCGCACGTCGTAGCTCATCACGTAGGGCAGTGGAATATGCGCGGCGCTAGGGAGCAAATCGGCCATAAAAGCCAGTGTCCGGCCTTTGTAGTCCATCACCGGCACCATCATTTTC
Organism: Hymenobacter negativus; assembly: GCF_017571495.1. Lineage (GTDB taxonomy): Bacteria > Bacteroidota > Bacteroidia > Cytophagales > Hymenobacteraceae > Hymenobacter > Hymenobacter negativus. The sequence goes on from NZ_JAGETZ010000001.1 coordinate 166,521, forward strand.
TCGGTGTGCCCATCGGCCAGAATGATTTCGCGAAACTGCGGCAGCGCATCGGGCACACCTTTTTGCAGGTCGATAAACTTCAAATGTCCGCTTTCCTGAATCGGCAGGATATTTTCCTTCAGAAAGCTGGCCTTCTCACGCGGGTTGGGCGTTACGGCCCAGTCCCAGTGTGCTTCGTTGCTCCAATAGGTAGCGTTTGGAAAGGCCAACTGCAGCACACCATCGGGCCGGCGCTGCACCGAGCCCCCGCAGTGGTCGAAGTGCAGATGCGTCAAGAATACATCGGTGATATCCGTGCTGCTGAAGCCCAGCTTGCGCAGGGATTTTTCCAGCGTGTCGTCGCCGTGCAGGTAAAAGTGCCCCCGAAACTTCTCATCCTGCTTGTCGCCAATACCATTGTCGATGAGCAGCAGCCGGCCGCCGTCCTCAATCAGTAGGCAGCGCATGGCCCAGGTGCACATATTATTGGCATCGGGCGGGTTCAACTTCTGCCACATACTGCGCGGCACCACGCCAAACATGGCCCCGCCATCCAGCTTAAAAAGACCGGTATCAAGGGTATGGATTTTCATAATCTAGCTATTAGCTAACAGCTTAAAAAGCTACTCTACCACTACGCCCATTGCCGAAAACTTATCAATGCGCTGCGAAATTCGGTCCTCGGAAGAAATAGCAGTTAATTCCTTCAGGGTTTTGAGCAATGTACTTTTTAGAGTATCAATCATCACTTCGGGCGCTGTATGGGCCCCACCCAGCGGCTCTTTCACGATGCCATCGACCAGCCCGGCGCTCTTCATGTCCGTCGCCGTAAGCTTGAGCGCCTCTGCGGCTTGCTCCTTGTAGTCCCAGGAGCGCCACAGAATGCTGCTGCACGACTCCGGCGAAATCACCGAGTACCAGGTATTTTCCAGCATCAGCACCCGGTCGCCGATGGCAATGCCCAAGGCTCCACCGCTGGCCCCCTCGCCAATGATGACGCAGACAACCGGCACTTTCAGCATAAACATCTCCTTCAGGTTGCGGGCAATGGCCTCGCCCTGCCCCCGCTCCTCGGCCTCTAGGCCCGGATAAGCGCCCATGGTATCAATTAAGGTAACCACTGGCACGTTGAACTTCTCGGCCAGCTTCATCAGGCGCAAAGCCTTGCGGTAGCCCTCGGGGTTTGCCATTCCAAAATTCCGGTACTGCCGTTCTTTCGTGTTGTGTCCTTTCTGTTGGCCGATGAACATCACGGTGTGCCCATCCAGCTCACCCAGGCCGCCCACCATGGCCTTGTCGTCGCCCACCGTGCGGTCGCCGTGGAGCTCCACAAACTTCTCTGCCATGCCCGTGATATAATCCAGCATCTGGGGGCGCTCCGGGTGGCGCGACAGCTGTACCCGCTGCCAGCGGGTAAGGTTAGCGAAGGTTTCCTTCTTAAGGGTCTTGATTTTAGCTTCCAGAGCCGCTACTGCTTCGCTCACGTCTACCTCGCTGTCGGCCGCGAGTTTCTGCATTTCGAGAAGCTTGCCTTCAAGGGCAGCGATGGGTTGTTCAAAGTCGAGGAGCATGAGCTACGTTCGGGTTTACGGGAGTGGGAAGGCGAAAATAACGGATGGCGCAAGCTAAACGGGTCTAGAAGCCGCGACCTGCACCACCAAATGCCGCCTTACAAGCGGATGGCAAAGGTAAAACATCCATCGTTGCGACCGGCAGCGAAAAATAATCCCCCTGAGAAACAACCATCAAGCTCTAAGTTGGCCTTCTTTTTAGAAAAATATTAGCCCCTGGCTTGCAGGGCGCGGTTTTCTTACCCTACCTTTGTATCACCAAAACGGAAAAGCACACGGCTTCTCCACCAAGGCAAACGGTTTGGTAGTTCAGTTGGTTAGAATGCCGCCCTGTCACGGCGGAGGTCGCGGGTTCGAGTCCCGTCCAGACCGCAGACGTTTGCTAAAAAGGCCATTTCCAGCACGGAAATGGCCTTTTTGTTTTTTCAGAGGCATTTTCAGTGGCACACCCTATCGAATGGCGTTGCTGTCGCGGTCGCTTTCTCGCTCAGCCAATTGGTCCTCGATGTTGGCTGTGTCCTCATTGGTCCAATCGATGCGTTGCCGGCTGGGCAGGCCCAGTACCGCGTCCCGAGTCTCACGCACGGCCTGCACCAATTCCTGGTTACTGCCGCCCGTGGTACCACCGCCTGCACCTGGTGCACCGCCCGGCGTACCACCGTCCTCGTAGTAGCCAGCGCCCCGCCGGCGCACTGGTGCCCCGCCCCGGTTGATGCTTGTGTCGAGCAAGTCATCGACCAGCTCGCGGTTGTTGGCGTAGGTGTCGCGGCTCAGAATCATGTAGGGCTCGCCCCGCTCCCACTCGCCCAGGTGCTCGCCCGTGGCGCCGTCCACCATCCGGATGCCGCCCCCGCCGTGCAGCTGGCCCACGGAAGGCACGCCGGCCACGGGGTTGATGCCGCCGGAGGCAAAGCGCCGCACCTTCTCGCGCCAGCCCAGCTTCAGCTTGTCGCCACCGAAGAGGGTGCCCTTGGCAAACTCGGGAATGGGCGTGGCAATGATTTTGGCTACGCTGGCAGCTGCTGCAATACTTGTGGCAAAGCCAGTGGGCGTGAATGGCCCACCGGCTTTGAGCACGGCCAGCACACCGGCAATAATGGCCTGGGCTATATTAAACGCCTTATCCTTCTCAGCTGCCTCCTTCTTGACCTTACGAGTTTGAAGGTCATAGTTGGCTTCGATATTCGATTTCTGCTGCTCGTATGACTCCTTGGCCACGCGCCCGGCTTTGTACTCCAATTCGAGCTGGGCCAGGCGCTGCTTCTTGCTCCGCTCGATGCGTATCAGCTCCTTGTCGCCATCAATCTTGGCAAAATCGCTCAGCGTTTGGATGGCCTGGCTGCCGATGTTGAGCGCAAATTCGGCCCCGGCCTGGTTGCGGGCTTTGGCCCGGTCGGCGTATTCTTCCTCCAGCGCCTGCTTCTCATCGAGGTAGCGGCGGGTGATGGCCAGCTTCGTATCCTCCGAAATGCCCTGCTGAAAATACTCTTCGGCGTACTGCGCATCGAGCTGCTGCCGGCGGAGGGCCTGCTCGTCGGCATCGGCCTGCGCCCGGGCCGCGCTGAACTCGGCCGACTGCTGCCGGCGGCGCTCGATGCGGCGCAAGGCAATGTCCTGGTCGATGGCCAGGATGCGGGCCTCGATTTCAGCCTGCTGGCGCACCCGGTCGGCTTCGAGCTGGAGCAAGTCGCGCTGGAGCTTTTCCTGCACCAAGCGGCGCTTCTCGGCCGCGTTGCGGTCGGAATCGAGAATTTTCAACTGCTCGCCGGCTGCGGCCGTACGCAGCTGCGCGGCCCGGCGCACCCACTCGTTTACAATAAGGTCGTTGCGCTGCTTTTCGATGCCTAACTCCTCCTCGGCGTCCTTCTGGGCCCGGGCGCGGCGTAGTTCCGCGATGTCGGTGGCCAGCTTCGCGTCGAGGAGTTTGCGCTGCTCAGCCACCTGCTCGGCGGTGCCCTTGGCCGTGGCCTTTTCCTTTTCAGCGGCCGCCTGCAGCTGGAGGATTTTGCGCTCGGTTTCGTCGGTGAGCTGCGCAGCCTTCAGGTCGGCAATCTTTTTCTCCACGTCGGCCTGCTCCTTGGCCCGCTTCTCGGCTTCCTCCTGCTCCTTTTTGGCGAAATCGGCCTTGAGCTGCCGGATGTCCCGGGCAGCTTCCGCCACAACCACCTTGCGGTCGCCGGCCGTTTTTTTCTCCCCCAGCAGGTCGATGTCGCGCTTGGTGGCCACCTCCTGAATTTTCAGCCGCAGTTCCTCCGCCGAGCCCTGCTGCACCAGGGCCAGGGCGGCTTTGATGTTGGCCAGCCGCTCCTTCAGGCTTTCCAGGTCGTTTTTGGCTTCCTCCGCCTTTTTCGCCACCGCCGCTTTCTTTTCCTCGGCTCGGGCCTGCTCCGCAGCCAGCAGCCGCAGGTGCTCCCGCTGCTGCAATTCGGCGTAGTAATCGTTGTAGCGCTTGGTCTGCGCCGCCTTGGCTTCGGCCCCGTCCTGGCCCGTGAGGGTGCTTAGAATCGACTTAGCGTTGGCCTTCGCGTGCTGGGTGAAGGTGTCGAACGCGGTGTCGTCAATTTTAAAATTGGCCCCGAAGAAATTGGCCACCCGCTTATTGGCGTCGATGAACAGCCCCAGCGCGTCGATGGCCAGCTGCACGCCGGCGACCAGCGTCTTGAGGGGCAGCACCACGGCGACCGCTACCACCTGGCCGAATAGCTCCAGCCCGCCTTTGCCGGTGCTGAAGCTGCTGAAGAACGCGCCCAGTTCCTTGCCCAGGGGCACCAGCTGGTCGAACAAGCTCCCGAACAGCGCGCCCAAGGGCCGCAGCATGGTGAACAAACTATCGACGGCCGCCCGAAAAGCCTCGCTGCGGTCGTAGAGTTGCTTCAGGCCAAAGGCAAACAGGGCCAGCAGCGTGATAACGAGGCCGATGGGGTTGGCCGCCAGCGCCGTGTTGAGCCCTTCCTGCGCCGCCGTTTGCAACTCGGTGGCCGTGATGAGGGTGTACTTGCCCTCCACCTCCGTGAGCACGCCCAGGGCCACGAGCTTTTGCAGCACCAGGGTGCGCAGCGTCGAGGCCTGCGCCTTGATTTGTTCGGCGTTGAAGGCCAGCACCGCCAGGGCCAGCAGCCCAAAGGCGGTTTTGTTTTCTGCTACAAACGAGGGCACGGCCTTGAGCACGTCGAGCAGCAGCCCCGCGTACTGGAGGAACTTGATGTAGATGGGAATCAGTAGCTCGCCCAGCTCCTGCCGGAACTGCGCAAACCCCTTCTCGGCTTTGGCCACCTCCGCCGCCGCGTTAGTATTCTTCTTGTTGAACTCGTCCGTGAGGCTCGTGCCCTTGGCAAACTCGGCACTGGCCAGCGCCTGCTTTTGGCGCACGATGTCGGTTTGGCTGGCCAGCAGGCTCACCACCTTCGTGGCTTCCTGCGACTTGATGCCCAACTTATCGAGCGTGGAGATGATTTCCGTGTTGCTGGCGCCCTTGAAACTGGCCGCCAGGCGCAGGATAACTTCGTTGGGGTCCGTGTTGATGAGCTGCTGAAATTCAGCGCTGGTGAGGCCAATTTGCTTGCCGAAGCCGGCCGTGTCCTTCGAGGCGGTGAGCAGGATATTGCTCAGCCCGCCACTGGATATTTCGGCCGACAAGCCCAGTTCCTGGAACGCCGCGCCCAGGCCCAGGGTCTGGGTGATTTCGGGAGCCAGGTCGCCGAGTTGGCCAATGCGCGCCGTAAAGTCGGCAACGACGGGGCTGGTGGCGCTGCCGTCCGCGCCCAGGGCGTTGAGGGCCGAGCCGATTTTGGTGATGGCCTGGTCGGGCTTGAGGTCGGCCGTGGTCTTGAACAGCTTCTGCAAGCCGCCGATGCTCTTGGTCACGTCCGCCACCCCGCCGGTGAACTCATCGCCCAACGCCACCACGGCCTGGTCTACCGACTGGGTGAACTCGTCCACGTCGGCGGCGGCCACGCCCAACTGGCCCCCTCCTACGGCGATGGCTTCTAACTCGCTCTGCGCGGTGCGGGTGTCGATGCCTTCCAGCTGGCCGCGCAGGGCTTTGGCCCCGGCCGTGGTCAGGTTGAGGCTCTTTTCCATGTCGGCAATCGAGTCGCTGCCCTTGGCCGCCGCGTCGATGCTCTCGCTGCCCAACTGCTTGAGCCCGCTAATGGCGGCCTGCACGCCCAGCTGGATGCCGGCAAAGCCCGCCGCCTTTTTGATGAAGTCGAGCACCCCGCCGCCGGCGTTGTTCAACTCCTCTTTCACCCCCTTGGCTTCGGCGCGTACTTGGGCCAGGCGCGCATCCACGGCGGCCAGTTCCTCGGCCTTGTTCAGGAAGGACTCGGTGTTGGGCGTGAGCTGGCCCAGTTCGCGGTTGAGTTCACGCGACTTGGCCTTGAGCTGGTCGCTGGTGAGCGAGGTGAGGCCGATTTCGTTGCGCAGCTCCTCCATCCGGCCGCGCACTTGGCTCAGTTCCTTGTTGGCGTTCACGTATTCCTCCGAGCCCTTTTTCAGGCCCTTCATCCCGTCCTGCAGCACCTGGGCCTTGCGGGTGAGGTTGTCAAGTTCGGTGCGCGACTGCGAGCCGTCAATTTCCAGCTTAATCTGGACGTTATCCTGTCTTACGTTGGCCATTAGAGTCGAATGCGAGCGGCGATGTGCTGGCCGGTTTGGGCGGCGTAGCGGGTGGTCACCCCGTCGATGAGGCGGTTGATGCTGGAATAAAAAGTTTTAGCGAACCAGGCTTTGGGGCGCACGGCGCTGTTGTCGCGCACCTTGGCCCGGGCCAGGCCCCAGGCGATGCGGTTAATGGCCACGGCCTTGGTGAGGGGAAACTGCCCGTAGCGGTAGCCCGGCACGTAGTTGAATTTGTCGAGGCCCACCTTGGCCACGTAGGCTTCCATTTCTTCGATGGGCGGGGCCCGCTTGCGGTTGAGGCCCTTCATGTCGCGGATGCGGCCGTACTCGGCGAAGGCAATGCCCATGCTGGCCACGTGGCGCGCTGAGGCGGCTACGACTTCCGACCGGAGCGACTGCAGCAGCTCCTCGGTGAAGACCAAGCCCTTCTTCTGAATGGCAGCCGCCAGCTCGGCCAGGGCCCGGGCGGCGTAGTTGCCCAACTCCTCGTCGAGGATGCGCTGAAAGTCGGCCGAATAGTCACTCATGCCCCCAAGATGCGGGCAAGTCTCAGCGGGGCATAGGACGAAAAAAGCCCGCCCACCTATCCTTTTTTCCAGTCCCAGCCAATTGGTCTGAAGTCACAAATGACATGTTTTTTAGATTTTTATACACCCTTCACAAACCACTTACAGTCAATTTGCTAATCGGCAGGTCCAGCTTACCCACCAGTCCACAAGTAAAATACAAGCTGTATTTATTTGGCTTTTCTTCTTATATATTAGCCATTTATGATGTATAAATCACTGGCAAAGTGTCCTTTCCCTGCATAATTTAATAGGCTTTCTTTACTAACCCAATACGTCCCCTGACCGGGCCGTAATCCTTTCATCTCTTTTCATTTTTCCCATGAAAAAAGCAAGCATTTTTCTCGCCATGGTGACGCTGTTTTCCGGCTCCACCTGCCTCCCCGCCAACGCAGTAGGCCTAGCCACCACGGCCGTTTCTGTAAAAGCGGTTTACCCCGATAACGACTATTTTTTTGCAGGTCTCTATCAGGGGCGTGATTTTGTAGATGCGGCCGCTGCCACCTATGGCAAAGGAACGCCAGACTATTACGCAGCGGTAGATGCCGAAATCGCCATGGCTCAAGATTCAATGAACGGTTCCCCGAGCGGTTCCGATGACCAGTACTACTGGTGGGGCTATCGGACGGGTCTACAACAGCGGCGCTAGTTCATCCGTCCATTCAGTACACGAGTGCCTGAATAACAAAAGGTTCGACCTCAGAGGTCGGACCTTTTGTTATTCAGGCACTCGTGCTTTTAGCGCTGGTATGCCATGATGTTGCCCAGAAGGCACGTTATTCACCGGATAGGCTATCGCCCTAAGCCAGTAGTGCCCACAGTCGTTTACGCTGCCACCACACCAAAGCACCGAGCAGTGCTAGCCACCACCAACTGCTTAGCCATCTTTCTGTAGTAGTCGAGGCGACGGCGTCCAACGCTGTGGCGGCGGCCCCGCCTCGCTGCCCGGCTTTGGTGTTATCCGTGGCACTGCTGGCACCGGTGGCCACCGGGCCACTGGGCTTGGTGATGGTGGTGGCCACGCTGCTGGCACCCAAGGCCAGGCTGCTGTTTTTGACGTTGGTGGGCAGCACGCCAGCGCGGGCCAGGTTGGCGGCCTGGGCCTTCTGCCACTGCCGGCGCTGGCGCGGGGTGCTGCCGGCCGGGGCCGGCACCAGGTAGGCGGGCAACTTCGCCAGGGAGTCGAGCGGCGGCAAACAGGCGACTTCCACCGGCAACGGCTCGGTGCGGTTGAACACGTTGGGGCCGGTACCGGCGCAGCTGGCCAGGCTCAGAGAAACGGCGACGAAGAGGAGTCTCGTTGGCATGGGCCTAACTATCAAAGCGCGTGAGGTTGTACTTGCGAATGATGGCCATGAGCTTCTCCGGGTACTGGCTGTCGGTGGCGTAGCCGCACTCCTTGAGCAGGCGGGCTTCGGCCTCGAACGTATCGACCTGAAACAGGCGCTGGTAGCGGCTGAGCGTGCGGAACAACAGCACGCGGTCAGCAAACGCGGCTTCGGGCGTGGGGTACTGGCGGAACGCGGCCATGACGGTGATGAGTTTGCCGTTCACCTCTTCTTTGGTGGGCAGCGTCACCACCGGGCCGCGCCACTTGCTGCCAGCCTTCAGGCCGAAGAAGTTGTGGGCGCTTTTGGTCAGGCCGGATTCGCCCCAGCCACTTTCCAGGATGGCCTGGGCCAGGTTGATGGAGGCCAGCAGGCCGGTACCGGCGCAGGCTTTTTGCGCCGCAGGGGCGTAACGGGCAATAAAATCAGTGGGGGTCATAAACTATTCTCTCTCGGCTTCGCGCCGGCGGCGGGCCTTTTTGGCCAGGTTGAACAAGACGGTATGCACGCGGGTGTAGGAGGCCTGCTCGTAGGTGCCGTAAGTGCCCTGCTCGGCCAAATCGGCCAGCACCTCCAGCACCTGGGTGCCGTCGCCGGCCGGCTTGGGTTTGGGCACCGGGCCCTCGCCGGCGGGGGCGGCTTTTTTGAATAGGTCGGCGTAGGCCTGGTGGATGAAGCGCTCGGCATCGAGGAAGCGGTGCAGCACCACCATTTTCAGGGCAATGGGCAAGTCGACCAGCTCCAGGGCCCGGGCCTCGGCCAGCTTGGCGTTGTACTTCTCGCGGCGCTGGCCGTCCCAGGTCGGGTCGTTTTCGTCGAGCCCCGCCACCGCCGGCCGGCAGAGCGTGGCCACCAGGCTGTCGAGGGCCGTGAGTTGCGGGTTCTGGGGCTTGGCGAACTGGTGGAAGTAGACGCTGGCCAGCGCGTACTCCACCAGCACGGCATCGAGCAGCTTGGGTTCGGGCAGCAGGTAGGTGCGGCTGCGGTGCTCGAACTGCGTCAGGGCCGCGCCTTCGAGCTGCCAGGCCCAGCCTACCAGGGCGCACACGTCCCAGAGCTGGTCGGGCGTGAGCTTGCGCACGTCCTTATCGCGCAGCTTCGGGCACCAGGCCCGCACCACCGCCAGCCGGGCAGCTACGCTATCGTGGGCCAGGTGGGGGGCGGCGGCGCGCAGTTGCGCAGGGGTGGCTTCGCCCCAGTGTTCGGGCAGGAAATGGGGGCGGTTGTCGAGGCGAAAGCGAATCATGGGACGAGGGGACTAGCAGCGGTCGATTCTTCCGGTAGCGCCAGTGGCTCCGGAGCGGGCGTGGGCTCCTCCAGCGCGGTGGCGGCGGGCTTGGTGGCGGCTTCAGCGGCGGCCTCATCGGCGCGGGTGATGCGCTTGCTCAGCAGCGTGGCCACGTCGCCATCGACCAAATCGAGCTTGCCGAAAGAGATGATGAGGCGGCGCAGGTGCACGATGACGAAGGGGGCCATTGCCAGTTGCGAGAGGAAAAACAAGCCCGGCTCGTTGGCCGAAAACCCATGGGCAAAGGCCAGAATGACGGTGTAGGCCGCTAGGCGCAGCACCAGGTTACGCGGCACCAGGCGCTTGCCCAGCACCAGATTGTTGGTCAGCACGTCGAGCACCACCAGCACCAGCAGCAGGTAGTAGGTGTAGGCCGGCGACCACACGTGCTTTTCAATCAGGCCGCTCAGGCCGGCCAGCGCCACGGCCAGCAGTTCCAGATTCGGGAAACGGGGGCCCATCATCAGACCCAGAAGGTGGGCGAACCCGTGTTGTCACGCACCTGCACCGCCTGCGGGGCGGCCGTGGGCGTGAGCGCGTCGAGGTGGGCCACGAGCTTGGCCTGGTAGCGGTCGGCCGTGGCAATGGCCTGTTGGCTGAGCGCGGAAACGGCGGCCGGGCTGGCGGCCTGGCGTTCGCGGATGGCCTCGTTGTCGGTGAGCAGGCGCAGGCTGGCCCCGCTCAGGGCCACGCTCAGGCTGAGCACGCCCTGGGCGAAGGCCCGGTGGGCCAGCACCGGCCGTACCAGGCCCAGCAGCTTGGTGGTTTCGGGGCTGGGCTGCTCGCCGCCGGCCAGGCCCTCGCGCAGCTGCTCCAGCAGGTCCGCCCCCAACACGTCGCCAATCTCAAACTCCTCCACCTGGCGCAGCGTGGGCAGCAGGGCCAGAAAGAAGCGCCGGCTGCCGCCGGTGGCCACGTACTGGCCCAGCTGCGCGGCCGAGCCGATGAGCAGGCTTTTGCGGCTACGGTATTCACTCGAATCCAGCTCCTCGGCATAGTCGGCCGCGTGGGCATCGAGCCAGGCCAGGGCCACGTCGAGCAGCTTATCAGCCGAAGCGGCGGCGGCTTCCACGAAGTTATTGTAGACCCATTGGCGCGAGGGAGCGGCTTTTTCGGTCCTGGCCTCCACCAGGCCCAGGTCGCCGAAGCCCACGCTCAGGAACGGGGCGGCTTCGAGTACCACGTAGTAGGCCAGGGCGGCGCGGAACTTCTCGCGCAGGGCCACCAAGTGGGCCGGAGCCTCTTCCGCCGGCAGGTTGCCCAGCTGCGCCACCAGGCCTTCGCCCAGCACCGGCCCCAGGTGCAGCGCCTCGGCCTGGCCGATGAAGCTCAGCAGCGTGTCGGGCTCCAGGTTGCGGTGCACCGTGCCCAAGTGGGCTTTTAATTCGAGTACGTTATTGAATAGCATATACTTAGCGGATAGGCAGCTACTACATGGAAGAATTGACCACTTTCTGCTTGCCGGTCGGGTTGTCGGCAATCGTGGTGATGTCGATGTCCTCGAAGCCGAAGAAGTGGGCGGGGTTGAAGCCGCTGATTTTGTGGGCCGCCTGCAGGGTTTTGAGCAGGATTTTGCGCTTTTGCGGGGTGCGCAGGGCGATGTGCAGCTGGTAGCTGATGCGCTTCTCGCTGCCACTGCCGCCGAACTTGCCGCCGGTGTCGATGCCGGCCAGGCTCGGGTCGATGCCGTGGGCGCTGGTGTGGGCAATGTTGGCCTGGGTGTTGACCGAATCGTAAGCCTTGTCGCTCATCTTGTTCTCGATGGGCACAATCTCCCAGCCCGGCAGCGGCTTGCCGGTGGCGTCCACGGCGAACTTGCTCACGAAAGCCTTGTCGGCATTTTCCACGCCGCTGAGCATCTCGTTCATCGCCCCCATCAGCGCCAGCTCGGCTTCCTTGCGCTTTTCAGGCGTCTCACCAAACTGGTCGAAGTAGCCCTGCGGGATTTTGATGTGGTACTTGAGGTTGTAGCCGTTGTCGAGGCCCGAGTTGTGGAAGCGCGGCACCTTGTTGCTGACCTGCGTCCACATCTTCGAGCCCCAGTAAGGCGGCACGTCGTAGTACTTCTGGCCCGGCGTCCAGTCGCGGCCGTGCAGCAGGCACTCGCCGAACTTACTCGGGTTGAGCGGGTCGTAGGCCGGCAGAATTTTGGCCTCGTCGGTGCGGAAGTTGCGCCAGTCGTGGTGCAGGGCGTAGCGGTCGGGCCGGGCCTTGGTCGTGACCAGGGCCCGGGCCACCGTGGCGTCGAAGCTCTGGATGCCCTCCACGTAGTTTTTCGAGGCCAGCGAGAACACCGAGAAGTAGTTGGCGAAGCCTTCCAGGTTGTAGGCCAGGCTCTGCATGGTCGAGTCGCCGTCGATGGATTCGTACCACGCCTCCATCTCGGGGTCAATCACCGGCTCGACCACGATTTTGCCCTCGACCACCTTGCGGGTGAAGCAGCCGATGCGCGAGCCCAGCAAAAAGTCGCGGGCCGTGGTGATGAGCTGCGGCTTGAGGTGGTTGCTGTAAATCAGGGCCAGCATCTCCTGCGGTTGCAGGTTGTTTTTACCCCAGGGCGCAATCTTGAGCCCGCCGCTGGTCAGCGGCGCGGCCCCGTAGTTCACGTCCTCGGCCTTGTCGCTCTTGGTCAGCTCCACCAGGGCCTGCGCGCCGGGCAGGATGAACAGCCCGCCTTCTAATTCTCTAATTTCCCGTTTCATGGCTTAGGCATGTAGAATGCGCTGCCCGTTGAAGTGGGTGAGCAGGCAGATTTTGAGGGCGAAGGATTGGCTGGTTTCGCAGTCCACCAGTTGAAGCGTGCCCTTCTCTTTGACTTTGTAGCGGAAGCCGCCGCTGGTGGGGCTGGCCGCCGGGCCCACGCCCGAGAGGCCGCCCTTGCGGGCCGCGGGCTTGCGGCCCCGGGTGCCATCCGTTTTGAAGTACTGGAGCGAAAAGGCCCGGCCCTGGCCGTTCTCCTCGTGCTGGTCGATTTCGGCCAGCACCGTGCGTAAATGAATCCGTTGCATGGACTCAAATTGCCAGTTTCGCCCGCCGGCGAATAGGACGGAAAAATATTATTGCGTGTTTTCCACCTCGCCGTTTGAAAATCAGGCACAACGGCCGGCCGGCGGCCGTTTTTTTATTGCGTGACCCACGCGAGAGAGCGCGCCCTTTAGCGTTTGGCAATTGCCAAAACGGCAATTTTTGAGGAATATATGAACGGGGGTGCGGGGTGGGCCGGAAAGCAAAAACGGCCCTGACAATGGTACCAGGGCCGTTTATTGATTAATGCAGATGGCAATTGCCACTAGGTGCCGCTGGCCAGGTTAGTCACGGCCTAAGAAGTACACCGGCTCGTAGGCCTGGGCCTGACCAAAGAGGTGGCCGTACTTGCGGTACACGATGTTATCAAAGCAGTCCGAGAGGTGAGTCGCGCGCTCCTGGTCGATGCTGCTTTTCTCACTGTTCTTATTCTTAGTCCAGTCGGGATTGATGGGCGACTGCTGAATCGAGATGATGAGAAACTTGCACTTGTTGCGGTTGAAGCGCATCACAGGCAGGCGCGGGTTATTCTCGGCCAGCAGCTGGTTGATGGCAATGTGCTTGAGCCGATGGTCGGGGTCGAGGCCTTGCACCATGAGCGTGGACTTCCAGCCCCGGGCGGCCAGGCCCTGCTGGATGGTTTGGTAGAGCGTGAGGTTCGAGCCCACCTGCTTGTTGTTGCCGTTGCGGTCGCCGTAGAGGAGCAGTTCCTTGCGCTCGTGGCTTTCGTAGGTGTCGCAGAACTTCTCTACCAACGCATCGACTACGGTGGTGCTGCTCTGCTTGACCCACAGCGCATCGAGCATCCGGAACTCCATGCCGTGCTCCTGGCACAGGATGAGGGAGGTAAAGGCGGCGTTGAAGTCAAAGCTTAGCTCCAGTAAGCGTTTGGGGTCGCGGTCGCTATCAATGCTGAGGGTGAGCCCACTCTCATCGTCGTGGACGTAGGAGTAGGTTTTCCAAACGCCGTGCTTCTCCTCGTTAAAGCTGGGGTAGAACGAGTTGGGCAGCTTGGTGAGGCGCTTGTTCATCACCTCCACGTCCCACTCCAGGGGCGTCATGCCGTTGCGCAGGTCGCGCAGGTACTTCTCGCCCAGCACGTGCACGTTGTCGTAGGCCGTGGATTCAAGGAAAAAGTGGTTTTCGGGGTCTTCCTTGGCCAGGTCTTCGGTCTTGAACACCCACTGGCCACTCGGCAGCCAGGGCACGGACGTGTAATCGCAGAAGGTTTGGTGGTGCTCGTCGGTGAAGCGGTAGATATTGCCCCGAATCATCGGGCGCAGGATTTTATTGACGTGCTCCTCCTTCATCAGGGCCGACTCGTCGATGTGGCCGAAGTCGTAGTTGCCGCCCCGGGCCAGCTCCGCCCGGTCCATGCTCAGCAGCTGGATGGTGTAGCCGTTCAGGAAGCTAATGACGTTCTCGTAATTGCTGGGCGGCTGGTAGGGCTTAATCCAGTCGGCCGGCGGGCGCTTGCCCTTCACGTAGTGCCCAAAGCCGGATTTGGGGTCGTACTCGCGCAGGCCGTGGGCCTGCCAGGCCCCTTCCATTGCCGGCACTGTGTTACTGGTGAGCTGCGTGTACGTGAGGCCCGCCAGAAAGCCCTTGGCCCGGGGCAGGTAGTTCATTTCCACCCGCGTTTCGTGGCCGGCCACGGTGGTTTTGCCCGAGCCGCGCCCGCCCACGTAGCTGCGCCGCTTTTGCTTGGCGGCCAGGAATTGCCGCTGCTTTTCGTTGACGTAGATGCGCCGCCGCTGCTGCTCGTAGTTGCTACGCTTCATCGCTCACGTCCTCAAAATCGGTGTCTTCGGTCATTTCCTGCTCGCGCAGCACGGCCGGGTCGGTGCTGAAGTCCATCGGCACCGGAATCAGGAAGGCCTTGGGGTCGAGCACCGTCTTTTCGGCCTCGAACAGGCCCAGCAGCTTGTCGGCGTTTTCCTGGGCGCGAATGGCCGCGCCGATGTCGCCATTCTTGCGGGCCAGGTTGCCCAGCAGCTTGTAGTTCTCGTGGGAAATGACACGCTGGCCCTTTTTATCGACTTCCTCGATGCTGCCGTACAATTTGATGCTGTCGCGCACGATGGCATAGAGCTGCGGCTGGCTCAGCTCGTATTCCTTCTCCAGCGTGGCCAGCACCTGGTTGCGGCCAAAGCCCAGGCAGAGCAGGCCGTGGGCCTTGCGGTACTTGGCCAGCATTTCCAGCTCGTCGGACTTGAGGTCTCCGCCGTCCATCAGGTGCGAACGGTATTTATCGAGCTTATCGCCCTTTCCAAGTTTTTTCATAAAAAGCGGGATTGCCACTTAAGTAGCAATCCCGCTTAAGGCACCAGTAGGACGGAAATTAGCGCTTACTTTAGCCTGTATATGAATGGCTGTTTACCTGAACGTACCACTAGCACGCGATCTTACACCTTTCTGCTTTTTGCCTTGTTACATCACTAATGAGTCCATCCATCGAAACCATCCTCCAGCAACTGCGCCAATTTCGTGACGAGCGCGACTGGGCCCAGTTCCACAACGCCAAGGACTTAGCACTGGCTTTGAGCATTGAAGCAGCAGAGTTAAATGAACAATTCCTATGGAAAACAGCCGAATCAGCCAATCCAACTAGGGTTCGGGAAGAGTTAGCGGATGTACTGCTCTATGCGGTGCAGCTGGCGGATAAATACGGCTGGAGCATTGAGGAGCTGATGCACGAGAAGATCGCCTGCAACGCAGAAAAATATCCTGTCAGCAAAGCAAAAGGAACGGCCACTAAATACGACGAACTGTAACCATGATTGTCTACCAGAAAACGAAGCAGGAGTATTTAAAAGATATCCGAACCAACGCGATTGATACACTTATCCTCGAATTAGTGAAAGAAAAACTAAAACACGGGGTCGGTAAATCACAACAACTCGCGTGGAAGCATTCACTGCAGACCATGGCTGTATTGCTGGCGGATCCCGAAATTCCCGCGGACTGCGGGATCTGTATTGAATACAAAATTCCGTACAGCGGCAAGCTGATTGATTTTATGATTACTGGTCGACAAGGCGACATGGACCATGTAATCATCGTCGAACTCAAACAGTGGACAAAGGCCTTCGCAACGGACAAGAGTGGGCTTGTGCGAACCCGTTTTGAGCACGGAGAACAGGATGTCGCTCACCCATCCTATCAGGCATGGTCCTATGCCGCTTTATTGGAGGACTTCAATGTCACGGTCCAAGAGGAAAACATCCAGTTGCATCCCTGTGCTTACCTGCACAATTATGTGCAAGACGATGTGCTTACCAGCGAAGCATATACTGACTATGTAGCCCTAGCTCCTATCTTCTACAAAGAAGATGGCGAAAAATTTCTGGAATTTATTAAGCAGCACATCACGAGTGGCGACAGCACGGGCATCATGCAACGCATCGACTCGGGAAAGCTGCGGCCCAGTAAGAGTTTGGCGGACAGCCTGTCTTCGATGCTGGGCGGCAACCGGGAATTCGTCCTCGTGGATGAGCAGAAGGTCGTGTTCGAAAATGCCTTCAAACTGGCGTTGCAGGCAAACCCAGATCGAAAGAGGGTCCTAATAGTACAAGGAGGACCTGGCACCGGCAAATCATTGGTGGCCATTAACTTGATGGTAGCGCTGACTCAAGAGCGACAAGTCGTGCGGTATGTCACCAAGAACAGCGCGCCGAGGGATGTCTTTCAATTGATGCTACAAGGCACCCTGAAGAAGAACCGCATAACAAGCATGTTTTCGGGCTCTGGGGCGTTCTATAATACGGAATCGACCGTCTTCGACACCTTGATTGTGGACGAGAGTCACAGATTAAATGAAAAGTCAGGTCTGTATGGCAATTACGGATCAAATCAGATCAAGGAGCTTATTGATGCAGCCAAGGTCACGGTCTTCTTTATTGATGAGAAGCAGCGCGTGACGTTGAAAGATATCGGCAGCAAAGCCGAAATACGGCGATTAGCAGCAGCGGCCGGTGCAGAAGTCGAAGAGTTGCACTTGCTGTCCCAATTTCGTTGTAATGGATCAGATGCTTATCTGAATTGGCTGGATGAAACGCTCGGACTTCCTACGCTTGAAAAACAGGAAGCAGTACCCCTCGGATTTGATTTCCAGGTGGTAGACAGTCCGAATACGTTACGGGCCATTATTGAAAACAAAAATCTAGAACGAAACAAAGCCCGGTTAGTAGCCGGATATTGCTGGACGTGGCCGAACAAAAAGAAAATCATTGATGGGATCTACGATGTGGTAATACCAGAGCACGACTTCGCTATTCGGTGGAACCTAACCCGGGACGGGGGGTTGTGGATTCTGAATCCTGAATCAGTGAAGGAGATTGGCTGCATCCACACCTGTCAAGGATTGGAGGTAGATTATGTTGGGGTTATTGTAGGGCCCGATTTTATTATTCGCAACGGGCAGGTCATTACCGATGCCAATAAGCGGGCAAAGTCGGACATGACAGTACGTGGTCACAAGAAGATGAGCAAGGCCCGGCCCATTGAAACTACCGCGTTGCTAGACGCCATTATCAAAAACACCTATCGCACGCTCATGACCCGGGGCATGCTTGGCTGCTACGTCTACTTCACGGATAAGGAAACAGAACTATTCTTCCGGGAGAAGCTCGCAAGCGTCCCAAGTGCAAAGGCAGTAACTACAGCATTGGCTTGATATCTGAAGCTGCGTAGAGGAGTAATACCCGCGTTCGAAATTAGTTTTTTTCTTAAAGGATCGTCATCCACGAGAGGGCCTAGCGGCGCTCGTGCACGCGCTGCCGGTGATGGGTCTAGCGCGGCGACGGCCGCGGTGCCTGTTGAAAGTGAATAGGCGGCGTGCACATGGCGAGCCCTAGGCTCAGCAGCAGCCGACTCATGCCTGCGGCAGCGCCAACTGCATATCCAAGTGGGCCAGTTCTACGCCCATCTGTGCGATTTTCTGCTCCAGCTCGGCTTTCTTGGCCTCCGACGCCGCCTTGGCCAGCTTGCCTTTGGTTTTGCTCAGGTTCGAGCGCAGGTTCTGGCGGTCTTTGGCCAGCTGAGCGCGGTCAATCACTGGCGCGGCTTCCGCAGCGGGCTGCTCAGGAGCCACCGGCTCACCAGCCACCAAGCGGCGGCGTTTCTCGGCCAGGGCGTTGTACTGGTTTTGCAGGCACAGGATATCGCCCACCACGCGGGGCCCCTCGCCCTCGGGCAAGTCGGCCAAGCCGTTGCTCAGCTGGCAGCGGTGGTTGTAGAGGCCCTGCATGAGTTGGGTAATGGCGTCCACGTCGGCCTTCACGGCTTCGGTCACGGCTTCTGGAGCGGGCTGCTCTGCTGGGGCTGTTGCCTTCGAAGCGAAGTCCGGCGAGGGGGCTACGTCCTCCGCATTGACGGGCAACGGCACCGCGCCCTGCACGTTCTGGGCGAAGTGATTCAGTACTTCGGCCACGTCCTGCAAGCGGCCCTGGCAGCCGATTTTAACCAGCTCGTAGCGTAGCTTTTCGCGGTTGCTGGTGGATTCCTTGCGCAAAAGCAGGTTGACTAGGGTGCGGCGGCCGCCGTGCTCCTGCAGCAACAGCACGCCGGTGCGGTAGTCGGCATTGGCCCCGGCTTCGAGCCAGGTAATCACATTGTTGAGGGGGTGTTCCATACGCGGAAAGCTTGAAATTCAGGTTGGTTGAAATCAAAGCTATCCGCGTGGGTAGGCGGTCCGTAGGACGGAATTAGGCCTCCCCGAGCAGGTCGCGGAAGGCCTGCACGGCCTCCAGCTGGTCCGAGATGGCCAGCCAGGTGAAAGGCTCCAGCGCCTGGTTGGTTTCGAACAACTGTTGCTGGCCTTCGTGCAGGTACTCATCGAGCAGCGCCCTCAGCGCCGTGAGCATGACCTCCGCCCCTTCCGTGTAGTCTTCCAGCCCGTCATCAAGCGCGGCTTGCAACGCCTCGTTGGCCTGGGCACGCTGCACTAAAAAGGGTGCCAATTGCGGTAATACGGACAGGGTGAAACGGGAAAGCGACATGGGATGCAGGAAAAGCCAAACAGCCCCGCCCGGTCGGGCGAGGCTGTTTGGCTAAGGAATAAAACACGAACGATAAATCAGTTATTTCACGGCTTAAGCTGTCGCAGCGGCCGCGATGGCCTTGGCCGCAGCTGCGGGCGACTTCTTTTTCAGGATGTGGGTCTTGCCCTCCATCCGCTCGGCCAGCTCGTCCGTGATTTTGTCGAGGGGAATGGTGCGGCCTTCAAAATAGACACCCTTGAGCTTGTCGGTGTTTACCAGCTCATACTTGGTCAGTGCCATGAGTTGAGTGAATTAGGTGAGAAAATTGATTGCTTGGCCCGCCGGCCTGGCCGCGACTTAAGAACCGGAGCTGGCCTCGAGCAAGGGGATAGCGGCCGTGTAGTAGTAGGGCACGTGGGTAAACCCTTCGCCCGAAAACTTGAAGTCCGTGCCGTTCTTGTCGCCGCCTTTTTTGCCCGACTTGTAATCGTGCTCGAACTTCACGCCGCGCCGCTCGTCGCCGACGATGCGCAGGTTGCCGTTGCTGTCGCGGCCAATCACCACGAAGTCGCCGTTGAGGGCGGCCTGAATCACGGCATCGGTCGAAGCTGCGCCCCGGGGCACGTACACGTTCAGCTCGTGGGTGATGCTTTGGTTGCCGGCGTCACCGCCCGATTTGTGGTTCACTTCGCCCGAGTCCTGGGCAAACTCCCACTTGGCAAAGCCGCAGCCGGCCTTGGGCACAATGGCCGTGGCAATGGTCACCTTGTCGGCGCCAGCGGCCGGAAAGGTTTCAATGTCGCGCCGGCGAATCACGTGCAGGTCCGTGAGGCCGCCCGGGTTGGGGCAGTCGTCGAGCACAATGTCGGTGATGGGCACCACCACGCAGGCCAGGGCGCTGCCGCCGGTGCCAACCATCAAGGTGATAAAGGCCGCACCGTGGGGCACGTAGGCCGCCACGGCCTGCGCCTGGGCGGGAAAGTGGTTGATGGCCATGCCCACCAGGGCCAGCAAAAAGGTGCACACGCTGAGCACCGAAAGAAATTTTTTCATGAGGAATAAGGGAAGTAATAGCGGCTTTGCTAAAGAGTGAGATGCTTCGCAACGGGTGAGCGGATAGTGCCACGGGCAGCGGTGGCCACGTGGCCACCGCTGCCCGTGGCTTAGGATGGGTCGGGCTCCGCTGCCTCAGCGGTGATGAAGTCGTGGCCGGCTTCGAGGGCTGCGTCGTTGCACCACACGTACTCGGCAATGCTGAGGTCCGGTGCGGCCTGGAAGTCGCACATGATGTCGATGTTGCGCTTGCTCTTCTCGATGATGAACGAGTTGGGGCCACCGCCCAGCGGGCCGGTCAGCCACACCAGGTTTTCGGCCGGCGTGACGATAACGCCGCCGGTATCGGCCAGGCCGGGCTCGGGCGTGATGGTGATGGTCGTGCCGTCAATTGTAGTGTGCGAGAAGCCCCCAGTGTTGCTGGTATTGCCGCCGAAGGTATTGCGGTAGTCGCGGTTGTAGAACGTGGCCGCGCTGGGCTCGACCAGCATCACCAGGTTGCGGTTGCGCATGTGCGAGGGCACCTTGTCGCTGATGCCTTCGAGCTGGTCGATGGCGTTGGTCTGGGTAATGGGCGCACCGGCGAAGATGTTGCCGGCCGGCACCACGCCCGCCTTGGAGAGCAGCGGCAACAGGCCGTCAAACACGCGGTTGGCGGTTTTCTTGTCCTTGTTGTACACGCCCTTGAACACGGCGTCGAGGTGCATTTCCTCCTTGGCCCGCTCGGCCAGCTTGTCGATGATGTACTGCTGGAATGGCACAGCGTACACGTCGTTCTGCTTGCTCTTGGCAATGCGGCCCAGGTAGCCCTTCCACATGGCCAAGATGTCGGAGGGCTTCAACGTGTAGTCGATTTTGCACTCGCGCACCTTGCCGATGCGGGTTTTGAAGCCCACCGTGCCCTTGGGGTCGAACGTGTCCTTGCCACCGGGCTGGAGCACGCTCGTCACGAACATCTGCGTCAGGTTCATCTCGTCGGTCACGTCCGGAAACAGGCCCATGTAGCTGAGGAACGACTGGCCGGAAATGAGAATCAGCGAGAGCAGCTGCTCTGTCTCGCGCAGGGTGTAACCCTGCATCTTAGCGGGCAGGCCCGAGAAATCAATAGCTTGGGATGACATAATAAGTACGCCGTAAAGCGAATGGATAAAAAATGAGATTTAACTACTTGGTACTGGGCGGCCTACTTGGTGCCGGTGCGCTTCTTGGCGCTGGCAATGGCCGAATCGGCGGCCACTTCCCACGAGGCTTTGGCCTCGGGCTGCTCGTCGAGGTGGTTGCTGTCGTCTTCCTGGCGGCCGTCCGTGGCCTGCTGGTTTTTCTTCCACTGCTCCAGCGTGGCCACCTTGTCCTGCTCCGCCTTCAGGTCGGTGCCGGCTTTGGTCAGGTTGTCGGTGGCCGTTTTCAGGTCGCCCTGGGCGGTGGCGAGTTCACCCCGCACCGTGGCCAGGGTTTCTTCGGCGGTGGTTTTGGCTTGCTCCAACGAGGCAATTTTGTCCTCGGCGGATTGCAGGTTGGCCTCTGTCACCGCGTCGGTGCCCGACTTGAGGTTGAGGAAGCCTAAGACTTTGGGAAACTTGATGTCCATGCTTGGTTAAAATTTTGGGTGAATGATGAAGCGGTATTGCCCGCCCACTCGCCCGATTGGGCCAGCTGCGCGGCTTTGTTGACGGCATCCTGCAGGGAGCCAATGGCATCGACCAAGCCGTGTTTTTTGGCATCGCTGCCCCGGTACACCTTGCCGGTGAACACGTCCTCTTTGGTCGAAAGCTTGCCGGCGCGGCCGCGCTCGACGGCCGCGATGAACGTCTCCCCTATCTGGTCGAGGTCGGCCTGCACGGCGGCGCGCACGGCGTCGCTGAGCGGCTCCACCGGGTTGAGGCGGGCCTTGTCCACGGCCCGGGTCGAGCGCAGGATTTCGACCTTGTAGCCGTTCTTTTCCAGGTAAGCTTCCTGGTTGATGCTCATGCAGAGCACGCCCAGGCTGCCGGCGTAGCCCGTCGAGGCGGAATTGAGGAAGATGTAGGCGCACTGCGAGGCAATCCAGTAGGCAGCGCTGGCCACCAGGCCGTCGCCGTAGGCCACCACGGGCTTGCCGGCGTTGCGAATGGCCTGGGCAAACTCTTCGGTGCCATCGACCTGCCCGCCGGGGGAGTCGATGTCGAGCACGACGGCCGATACTTCGGGGTCGCGCAGGGCGGCGTTGAGCATGCCCACCAGGTCTTTGGTGCCCAGGGAGCAGTAGCCGCCGCGCTTCTGGATGGTGCCCTGCACCGGAAGCACGGCCACTTTCGAGCCGCTGGTGTTGGCAGTGCCCGGGCGGGCGGCGGCGCTGGCCCCGCCAGCCAGCAGCTGGCCGATGCCCGTGGCCAGGTTCAAGCCGTGGCCGGCGGGCTTCACGTCGAGGCCGGCCAACTCTCCCGATTGGGTAATCCACATCGCGGGGTAGCCCTCGGCCATGTGCGAGTACTTCCAGGGCTTGGCTTCGCTGGCATCCAGCGCCGGCAATCCCTGCTCGAGGCGGGCGAAGATGGCCGCCTTGGCAATGGAATAGAACTTGGCTTCGAGGGCCCAGCAGGAGCTGGAAAGCAGGTCGTACATAGGAACACCGCTTAAGGGGCGGTGTACAATGTTCGCCTTTTGGCCGGCCGGCCCATAGGACGGAAAAAGCCCCCACTCCACGGGAGCGGGGGCCAGGAGGGTCAGCGGTTGCCGAGCCAGAGCAGCACGGCTAGGATGAGCAGCGGGCCGGCCAGCACCTTGAGCCCGTCGAACCAGGTGCGCCGCATCAGGCGAACTTGCTAAAACGCGGGTCCTGGTCGGCCTGGGCAATGAAGTCGCGCACCATGCGGCCGATAACCAGGGGCTGGTGGTGCATCATCCAGCGAAACGCATCGCCTTGCAGCGCCACCGGCTCGGGTGCCTGCTCGAGCAGTTGCGCCCACTCCGCCGCATCCCGCTCGCCTTGCAGGTAAAGAATTTGCCCATTTCGCGGGTCCTCTTCATCGGCCGGATTGAAGTACACCGCGCATTCGTTGTCGGCGCGCAGGGTGACCGGATAATCGGCAAAGCCCCGGCCCAGCAAGCGGCTGCCGTACTCCCCGGCATGGGTGGCGTAGAGTTCCACCGTCAGGCCAACGAGCACGAGCAGGTGCTTGGTCGCCGGGTCTTGCGCCACGGAGAGGGTCACCCAGCGGGCTTTCTGCTTGACGGTCGTTTCCTGAAAAACGCGGTCGGAAACCGGCACTTCAATAAATTCGAGGGGAAGGGCAACGAACATGATTTAGAGCTTGAGAAGGTACACGTAAGTGAGGATGGCGTCCTGCATGCCGAAAAAGGCGAATTGGCATTGCCCGGACGGCACGGTAAAGTCGAACGCTTTCTCGCCATCCGAGGTCATGAATTCGTTCATCACCTGCGAGCCGATGGGCGCCTGCGCGCTCAGGCTGATGGTGCCCAGGGTCAGGGCTGCCACGCCAATGATGGCGCGGTAGGTGCCGGCCGCGAGCGTGAGCACCTGGTAGAGCGCCGCGCCGCCCGGGTTGCCGCCCACGGTGGCCGCCTGCCCATTGCCCACGGTGATGCCGTTGCCCCCGTTGGAAACGAGCCAGGCCGTCGAGTCGGTGAACTGGCTGTTGGGCATCAGGTTGCCGATGGGCGGGCCGGTGTAGTTGACGCGGTACGCCAGGTTCCGGCCCACGGCAAGGCCGGCGGCAAGCCCGTCAAAGAGCAGGCTGCTGCTCAGCGCCGTATCGATGGGCGTAACGCGCAGCATCAGCTCCGCGCCCAAGGCCAGGCCATTGCTGGGAATGGCAGCGATGTCCGCGCTGAGCGCCGTGAGCAGGGCAGCCAGTTCTGCCGACGTGGAATTCGCACTGTAGCGAATCGTGCCCGCCAGCCAGATATCCGCCCGGGCCGGGTCGCGGTAGTTGACCTGCCCGCTCAGACTGGCAATGTTATCGAGTTTTTTCAGGGCCAATGCCCCGGGCGCGGCGTCGAAGAGGAACGGGCCGAGGGTGCGCAGCCCCTGCGTGGTGTGGCCCTGCGTGCGCAGGCCGATGGCCGGGCCCGAACCCCCGTTCCCACCAGTCCCACCGTTCCCGCCATCGGTGCGTCGCAGGCTGCCCCGGCGCACCACCTCGAAGCCGGTCAGCGTGACCTTGATTTCCACCCACTCCTGCGGCCCCAGTTGCAAATCCGGTTCCCCGTCGATGGGATATCCGGTGGCCGTGTCGAGCACCTGCGTGACCTGGCTCACGCTCAGGTTGCGCAAGTGAATCAGGCGCCCCACCTGGTCGGCGGTGTGCGTGGCCCCCAGCCCAATTTGCGGGAAATCCGTGAGGGCATACGCCCGGCCGGCGAGGACCTGGTAGCCGCTCATGTCCGCATTGTAAGTCGCCACCACTTCGGTCACAAAGTCACTGGCCGTGGCCGTCACCGCCCCGGTGCCCACTTGCCGCAGGCCCTGCCCGACCCTGATGGTGCCCGCAGTAGTGGACGTACCCACCGGCAGTACGATGTTGCCGGTGATGGGGTCGGGCGTCACGCTGTTGACGCTAACCACCGTGCGCTTCAGCGTGTCAGCCCCCAGGTCGTAGGTGTAGGTGCCGGCGCTGAAGACGGCCAGCGCATTGTAGGCCACGAGCATGCCGGCCGTTATCCCACCGGCACTCCAGTTGTTGATGTTGTCGAAGCGGGCGTACACGCTGCCCCCGCCGGGCCGGCCGGTGATGGCGTAGAGCTTGGTGGGAATCGGCGGCGTGTCGGCAAAGCGGGCCAGCAGGTTGGCGTAGCTGACCTGTTCGGGGCCCGTGGTTTCCACGTAGCCGTTGTGCACATTTGCCCGCACCTCTTCCCCATCCAGCCAGCCGGAATTGGGCAGGCGGTTGCTTTCGGTGCCGACCAGCTCCACGTACCGCTCGTTGCCGAAGTTCACGGCGAAGCGCCGGCCGGCACTGGCCTGAAAGTCATCGTCCATTCCCACGGCCTGCGCCAGGGAGATGCGCTGGAAGTAGGGCGGCACGGTCACGGCCGGTACGTCGGTGGCGTTGACGTGCTCCCAATGGGCATTGCCGGCCTTCAGCGTGGGCGGGGCGGCGGGGCCGTTGGCCGTGCGGGTGAAGAATTGCCGCTCGTTGGCATCGCTCACGTAGCCCCGGCGCAGCTCGCCGACCTTGTAGGCGTAGCCGGCGGGGTCTTCGGAAAAGTCCCGCACCCCGGCCCCGGCTTCCGAATCGGCCTCGAAGCTGGCCGGCACCGTGTCATTGTACGCAATGCTGCCCGTGCGGTACACCCGCAGCGGCCCTTGAGGGTCGTACACCGGCCGCAGCATGACGCCGTAGCCCAGGGTGGGGTGAAACTCCACCCAGCACGGCGTGTGCAGGCAGAGCAGGGCCTCGTCCACGTCTTCCAGGCAGTTGCCGCCGTACTGGTCGGCCGCCAGCTGGGCGCGGGTCAGGAAGCGCGTGTACTTCGGCGCGCCGGGAATGCGGTTGGTCACCCAGGCCGAGAGCTGCTGGCGCGCGTCGCCAATTACTTCGCCCAGCACCTGGCGCATGTCGGCCGGCGTAATGTCGCCGGTGGTGTTGTCGTTGATTTTATCGACAATCAGGTCAAAAACCGCGTTGGGGTCGTAAGGCATCAGCTAAAGCCAAAATTGAAACCGGCCGACCAGGCCCGGCGGGTGGCGGGCGGCACGAATTCCTGTTCCAGGTAAAAGGGGGCCCGCACCGGCAGCACGCCGGTGAAGGTGAAATCGAGGCCGTTGCGGTCGGGGCCCTTCTTGCCGGTGGCCGTGTCCACGGCCAGCTTCAGGGGCCACTCGGGCGTACCGGCCAGCTTGGTGCGGCCGTTGCCGTCGAGGAAGGCCACCAGGTAGCGGCCGCCCGCCAGGCGCGCCACGGCCTCGCTCACGTCGGGCGCGTCGCCGGCAATCACCAGGCCGAGCTTCACTTTGTAGAAGTCGCCTTGGGCGTCGTCGTTGCCCTCCTCGGTGTAGCCGGCCGAATCGAGCAGGAAATACAGGTCCGCGTAATTGGCGGGGTCGAACAGCTCCAGCGCTGCCGGCACCACGCTGGCCACCGGCGCGGGGTAAGCGCGCACGTTGCCCACCGGCCACAGGCGCACGGCCCGCACGCCGCCGATGTTAAAGCCGCACGGGGGCGGGATGGAGCGCACCGGCAGCATCAGCGAATCGTCAGGCTAATGGTATCGAAGCCCAGCAGCTGGTGCATCAGCTGCTCGAAGGCCTCCACCGACTTGTAAATCTTCGCGCCGGTGGGTAGCTTGGCCAGGCCCACCAGCACGCAGGCGTCCGAATCGGCCGGCTTGGTGCCGCAGTGCATGCGCACGCCCCAACTCGCCGGCACGTGCTCACTGACCAGCAGGGGCATGAGCTTGCGAAACTTCGGGCTCAGGTTGAGCAGCACCTGGTACACGTCAGCCGGGATGGCCACGCCGACG
Source organism: Hymenobacter negativus (assembly GCF_017571495.1). Lineage (GTDB taxonomy): Bacteria > Bacteroidota > Bacteroidia > Cytophagales > Hymenobacteraceae > Hymenobacter > Hymenobacter negativus. The sequence goes on from NZ_JAGETZ010000001.1 coordinate 192,393, forward strand.
CGCTCCAGGGTGTAGCAAAGAAATTTTCCGTTGAGATAGAGTTCGCCCAGGATGCCGCCGTGGGCCGGCGCGTGGCGGTGGAGTTGCAGGTCTGCGTGCTTCATGCCGCCAAGAAGGCCGATTGGCCGGCCGGGTAGTAGGCCGCAGGCCAGCGGCCGGTTGCCGGCTTCCCCCTGGCAATTGCCACCCCGGCAACCGGCCCCGGGCAACCAGGCCCCGACCTCCGGCCCCGGCGCTCCCCCGGCCCCTCGGCGGGGCGTGGGCCGAAACTGGCAAAAGCTGGGCCGGAACTGGCAACTTTATTTTTACGCCAAGCGGCCCCTTTTTGCCCCGTTTCCGTACTCCTTCCCCCCTTCCCGGAACTCCCTACACGCGCACCAGCTCCACGGCCACGGGCTTGGTCAGCGGCAGCGTGGCCGAGGCCTTGCGCACCAGGTACACCACCCCGTCGAGGCGCACCTTGCGGGCCAGGTCGAGCTGGGCCAGGCCAGCGGCGGTGAGCGCCAGCGACTGCTTGATGACCGTGCCGCGCAGCTTCACCGCCAGCCAGGCGCGCAGCAGCGTTTCGTAGGTGCCCGTGGGTCCGTCGAGCAGCGTGGTGAGCTGCCCGCTGGCGCTGGTCGCGCCCAGCTGGGGGTAGACCCAATCACCGGCCGGCACCTGCACCACGGGCTGAAAGCCGCAGTAGAAGAGCAGGCGCAGCTCGGCCGAGCGGCTGCCTGCCTCCGGATTGCCGGCGTTAAAGCCGACCTGCGACATCGCCGGCAGCGCCTGCGTGGGCAGGGGCGGCAAGACCGGTGGCGGCGGGTTGGGCAGGCTCTGGCAGGCCGTGGCCAGCGTGGGCAAGTAGCAATGGCCTTGCTCCAGCAATTCGCCCCCGCCGTTGAGCGGGATGGTGCGCAGCCCCGGGCACAAATACCCCCAACTCACCGTCGTCAGCGGCCGGCCGCCTGGTACCGGCGTGCTGGTGACGGTGCTCTGGTAGAAGGCCTCCTGCTGCCGCACCAGGCGGGGCCGCAGCTGCAGCGCTGTGAGGGGCCAGGTAGTGGGCAACTCGGCCACCGTTTCCACCGGCTCGCCCTGCTGGTCGGGCCCGGGCAGCTTCGTGGCCAGCCCCTGGGTCAGGCCGTCGCCCTCGTCCCCATGGGGGGCCAGCGTGACGCCGAGCAATTCGCCCGTTTGCCGCTCCGGTCCGGCAACGAGGCACGCAGTTAAGTCCAGCACGTCGGGGCTGGCCACCAGGTCCGCTAGCAGCGCCGTGCGCACCCGCTGGGTGGCCGCGTCGAGCAGCAGCACCAGGCCAAAGCTGGTGCGCAGCTTTTCCAGCAGCTGGGCCACGGTGAGGTCGGGCACCACGTCGGCCAGGTGAAAAGCCACGTGGGTGTCGTCGCCGCGGTCGAAGACTTCGGCGTTGCTCACCAGCACCAACTCGCCCCACTCCCCGGGCAGAAACTGCCCATCGTCGATTCCAAATCCCGTTTCCTGCAGCACGCTGCGCAGCAGAAACCGCAGCCGGGGCCAGGGACAGCACGGCAGGTCGGTTTGGCCCACCGTGTCGAAGGGCAGCACCTCGTATTGGCCATCGGCCGTGTAGAGGCCGATGTCGTTGTTGAAATAGGCAAACGAGCCGGTAGCGGGCACGTCCACCAGGTTTTGCAGGGGCGTGAAGAAATTCACCACGAACTGGCCGGGGGCCGGGTCGTTGTCGCCCCGCTTCCCCACCGCGCCGCGAAAGTCGTCGTTGCGCACGGGGGCAAACACGTAGTCATACGCTTCGGGGTGGCGCATCACCTCGTTGGCGTGGTGCATCAGGCCCGGCAGCTGGAACGTGCTGGGCGTCGCCCCGGGTATCTCCACCGGCAAATAGCGCGGCACGCTGCGCAGCCCGCCCAACTCGAAAGAATGCAGGGACCGCTCGCTGAGGGCGGTGGCCGCCGCGCTCAGCCCATCGGCCAGCGTGATGCTGTAGCTCGTGGCCGAGGCCGACTTCAGCCGCTGGGTGCCGCGCAGCAGCGCCTGGGCTTCGTCGGCGAGTTCCGCCGGCAACACCGCCCCGGGCTCGGTGGCCGAGTCGGGCCGCTCGGGAAAACCGTACAGCGGCCCGTTGGGGCCGGCCGGGATGGTGAACGAATACGTAAAGGCACCGCGCAGCACGGCCTCGTCGAACAGGGGCGAATTGCGCTCCAGTTGCACCGTCGTGCCGGGGCTGAGCCACACGCGGCGGCCGGCGCTGGTTAAGTCGAGCATAAGGCAAGCAATCAGAAACGGGCGTAAGCAGTCGGGTCAAAGGCGTAATCAAATTCCAGCGTCATCCCGCGCAGGGGCGGCTCGTCGCCGCCCACGGCCAGGCTGCGCTTGGGCCAGGCCAGCGGCAGCACGCCCAGGCGCGGGTGCACCTGCCAGATTTCCCGGGCCAGCACCAGCTCCTGCAGCCAGGCCTGCTCGGCGGCCGTGAGCCAGCCGGTGGCCAGCTTCAGCTTGCGCAGGGCCTGCACGTCGAAGGTCAGGCGCGTAGGGGCGGCGCGGCCGTCCGTGGCCAGCGGGGGGCGGTCCACGAGCGTAGCGGTGGCCTCCAGTGTGCCGTCGAGCCGGCCTTCGGCGCGCAGCGTGTCGAGGCAGCCAAAGGAGTTGGTAAAGCACACGTAGCGGCTGCGCTCGGTTTCGGCCACCATCGGGTAGGATACCAGCGGGCTCAGGGACTCGCCCTGGGCCGTGTAGAGGCCCACGCTCACCGAATCGGTATTCGGGCGGGGCTTGACCGGAATGGCCAGCAGGCGGAAGGCCGGCCCGCGCCCGGCGCTCAGGCTCACCGATTCGTCCTCCACCAGCGGCGTGCCGCCGGCAAAGCCGGTGCGCACGTAGCTCCGGCGCACGGTGAGCGCGGCCGGCGAGCCGGCGGGGCACAGCCAGAACAGCCACTGCGGCTGGGCGGGCGTGAGCGCCTGGCCGGCGGGCTGCCAGGTGAGAAACGGCGGCTGGGCGTAGGCGTCGAGCCGGTAGGTGAAGTAGTCCAAATGCCGCCACTCGGCCGGCAGCGCCCCGCGCAGGGCCGTGCGCAGCGGCCCGGTTTCGTAAGTGGCCACGCGGCCCGGCACGAGCACGGCCGTGCGCACGAAGTAGTTGACCAGGTTGGTGCGGCACACCTGCACCTGGCCGGCGGCCGCGCCCATGGGCGGGGCCACGGGCTGGAGCAGCGGCCAGAGCAGCGAGTCGAGGCGGGTGGCCACCACGCCGGTGGCGCTGGCCTGCTTCTGCGAAACGAACACCCGCGTGAAGTCGTCGGCCCCGTGGGCGCTTTCGGCCCACAGCTCGACCAGCACCGTGGCCCCGGCCGGGGCCGGCACCTGGCACCAGCGCGGCTGGCCCACCAGGTCCACGCCCTCGGGCGCGCCGGTGGGGGGCTCGACCGGCGGCAGCGGGTCCACCACAAAGCGCACGCTGCGCCGGCAGCTGGCCAGCCCGTCGTCGCGCACGTCGGCCTGGTGCGCGCCCGGGGCCACGTTATAAAAGAACGGGCTCAGCTGCTCCGGCCCGCCGTCGAGGCGGTAGCGGGCCCGGCCGTTGACGCCGGTGGCCACGACCTCGGCCGTGGTGCCATCGACCGAGGTGGTCTGGGTGACGCTCAGCACCAGGTCGCAGGTGAGCGGGTCCGTGGGCACGAAGCCGCAGCTCAGGCTATCTTCCTCCTCCTCGATGGTAAAGCCGCCGGCGCCGTCGTGCACGTAGCCCAGGCGCGTGGTGCCCGAGCACTCCGACCAAAACTCGCCCACGAAGCTGAAGCCGGCGGGCGGGTAGGCGTTGTAGGAGCCCGTTTCCTGCTCCACCTGCCGGCTGTCGGTGTTGAAGCGGTAAAAGGTGTAGGTGGTGATGGTCGTCGAGGCCTGCGGGTTTTCGGGGTCGTCGTAGACCGTTTCCGAACTGTAGGCCTCCTTGATGGTGATGTAGCTCATGCGCCCTGCCCTCCTTCCGGTGCCCATTTCGTGGCATCGTAGCGCACATCGGGGGAATATTCGGCCAGTTCAAACTCCAGCCGCCAACCGATTTCGTTATCGACCGTCAGCGTGGCAATGGGCTCCAGGTCCCGCTCGTTGAGGCTGAAGCTGAACTTACGGGCCTTGCGGTCCTTGAGCAGGTAGCTAATCACCTGCAGCGCGATGGCCTCGGCCTGGGCCCAGCCGGCGTCCTGCTCCGCGTAGTCGTCGGCCGGCACCTTTTGCAGCACCACAAACGCGCACTTGCGCTTGCCCAGCGGGGCGGTGCCGTCCTTTTCCTCAAAGCCCAGCGTGGGCGTTTCCAGCCACAGGCACGGGTACGTGAGCTTGCTGCGCGAGCCGGCGATGATGCGCCCGGTCGCGCCGTGCACGAAGCTGCCGGCCAGGGCCAGGTTGGCGGCCGCCAGCCGGCGGAAATAGTCAATGAAGTCGGGGAGCTTTTCTGATTCCATAAACCAAAGGAACACCGCTCCCCTACCCAGATTTAGGACGCAACTAGGCTTCTGGAAAGTCCGAAAACAGGTCTTCGCCAGCTGGGCGGCCCCCACCTCCGCGCAGGAGCTTGTCCTTGTAGTCACGGTAGATTTTGCGCAGCATCTCCAAATCGGCATCGCTGGGGTTGATGTCGTAGTACTTGCAGAAGCTGCGCAGGGCCAGCCGCTCGTTTTGCGTGGCCACCACCTGGCCTTTCACCCACTGGATGAGCTGCTGATTGAAGAACTTCTCCAGCATCTCGCCAATCTGCCGGGCGGATTCCAGCGTGAGCGAGTAATGCCGTAGGGCCGTGGGCAGCGTGAGCTGCACCACCGGGCCTTCCTGGTGCTCCTTGCGGTTGAGCTGGCGAAAGGGGTGCTTCTCGATTTTCATGCGCACCACCCGGCCCATGAAGGTGTTCTGATGAATCGCCCAGGGCTGCTCGGCGCCGAATTCTTGCAGAAGGAACTGGCGCACATGGGGGCGCACCGGGATGGCGTAAACAGTGGGGGTGCTCACAAAAAGAGAAGTAGAAGTTTTGGCAAAGATTCAACCGCTAAACGCCAGTATTTAGGACGAAAGTGCGCCGTCGCCGGTAGGATTTTGCGACGATAAAGCAGCCTTCACTTTGAGCACTGTATTCGTCGAAACGTTGGCTAACTCAGCAATATCGCGTACCACCAGCGCACTTTGCAAATGTTTGACCACTTTCGGATATTTAGCTAGCAACTTCTCCCTATTTTGGACAGATCCGGTAGGCCGGCCCTTCTGTGCGCCGGCCGCGAAGGCCACGGCCTGGCCGCTCCGGATGCGGTGGCTGGTGCGTTCGGATTCCAGCTCGTCTACTTCCATGAGCACCGACATCACCAGGCGCGCCATCGGGTTCACCTTGCCATCGGGCAGCAGGTAGCCCAGCTGCAAATTGAGGGCAAACACCGACACGCCCAAATCGCCCAGCTGTTCGACCACGGCCCGCGTTTCCCGGGCCCGCCGGCCCAGGCGGCTCATCTCCGTGACGAGCACCATCCGGATGCGGCCGGCCTTGGCCAGGCCCAGGAGCTGGTCGAGGTCCGGCCGCTTGGCCCGGGCGTTGCGCGAGCCGCTGAGCTTCTCGGCGATGGTGGCCACCACCTGGTAGCCCGAGCGGTCGGCGTGGCGCTGGGTGTCCACCAGCTGCCGGCCGAAGTCCTGCGCCTCCTTGCTCACCCGGGCGAAGAGGGCCACCGGAATTGCGTCGTGTTGTCTCATAAAAAGTATTTCCCAAAACCACCCCGAAAACGGCCGTTTCCAGGGTGTTTTTCGGATTCAGAAAATGTTGCTCGAAAACCACTAGGTTTTTCTGAGACAACGGCCGCGGAAACGGGCGACCGAACTCGTGAACAAATATACTTTGTAATTCAAAGTACTTCACAATACCTTTGCCGGCAGTACCACTTTTTCTTCTGGCTTATGGCTTTTTCTTTTTTCCGGTGCGGCTGCTGCGCCCTGTTGAGCGTGCTGCTGGTTGGCTGCACCGACCCCAAAGCCTTTCGGGTGGAAGGCCCCAGCACCGAGGGGCACGGGTCGAGCCAGGCCAAACAACTCAACTACACGGTGTACAACTTCGCCCCTACCGACTCCTGCTACCAGGTGCTGCGCAACATGGCCTACAGCGGCGTTGTCGATGATGGCAGCAGCGGCACCTTCCAAGTCACCTTTACCGACGCCACCACCAAGCGTACCCTGATGTGGCAGACCATGGAGGTGTACCCAGATTTGCTCTTTCAAAACAAGCAGCCCGTCATCACCAGCACGTACGGTGGTTACCGATGAGCGGCAAGCAGGGAGGCTAGCGGGAAGCCGGGAAGGTGATAAGCGATTCCAGGTTCAGGCTTTTCTGCTGCACCTTGCCCAGCACCACCAAGCCCGACGTGGCCTGCGGCTGCACGTGCAGCATGAGGGCCACCAGCTCCTCGGCCTTCAGCCGGAAGCGCCGCGGCCGCTGGCGGGGCGGGCCGATGGCGTTGGCCTCGCGCTGCGCCAGGCGATAGAGCCGCTGGCCCACGCGCTGCAGCGCCGGCAGGGCCAGGAACAAGTTGCCGTCGACGGGCCGGGGCGTCGGGCGTTGCGCGCCCATGGCGACGTGGCGTAGCACGTCGCCAATCTGCCAGTACAGCTGACGGGCCTCGCCGTGCTCCAACTCGATGAGTTGGTCGAGGTGTGCGAAGTGATGCATTGTATTTTCTTGTTAACCATTTCAGCTGCTGCCTTTATGAATAAAATCGTTAAATGGGTGCTCATCAGCGTTGGTATCATCGGTGGCACCTTAGCCGGGCTGTATTTCCTCTTCCTACTGGCCCTGGGGCACGCCATGGGGGCTTTTGACCGCACGTACACGAAAGCAGACCTCATCGAACACTACGAGGCCAAAGCACCAGAACTGCGGGCGCTGAGCACCTATGTCAACGCCAGGGTGCCGGCCCATGCGTCGGTCGAGATTGAATTTGACGGGACGCGCACCATCCCCATCTTTCACGTCAAGGCCCGGGGGGTGCATTCCAACAACTGGGATGTGGCGTGGGATTCGCCCAAAGCCGATACCCTGCTGCAGCAACTGGGCTGGACGCGGCAGACGCTGACGAGCCTACAGGCGAGACTGGACCGGGCCGGGTGCATTTCCGTCAGCAGCGGCGAGCCCTGTAACATTGGCTATCAGCGCAGTGGCATGGGCAAGTTCTCGTACAACCTGTTCGCTCGTCCCATGAGCGACAGCGTGAAAGAGCAGTACAACCGCGGGTGTGTTTACTGCTTCTACAAGCCGGGCGTGGTCTTCGAGTACGGGGGCGGGGCCGTTGGACCGCAGTGCTTTCCCAGCGAACCGGTTGGCAGCAGCCGGCCCTGAAGCGCGGCCTCATACCACCCAGCCTTTGTTGCTCAAGAATTTGTGAATCTCCTCGTTGCGCTCCAGGTCGATGATGAGGGCGCTGGCCACCAGTTGCGGCCCCCACTTGTCAATCATGCGCTTGAGGCCCTCGATGCCGTACTGGCGGGGGTTGGCCACTGGGCGGTTGAAGTACAGCTCGCGGGCGAAGAAGGTGCGCCCGTCCTGGCCGGGGCCGGAGATGAAGTAGACGATGGCTTTGGTGTGCGGCTGCTGGCGCTGCCAGCTGGCCGAGAGTTCGGTCGTCATGGGGATTGAGATGAATGAGGTGAGCAATCAGGCCACGGCGGGCCGGGAAAAATGCTGGTAGAAGCGCTCCAGGGCCGGCGGGCCCAGTTGGCGCATTTTGGCTTCGTGGTAGCGGTAGAGCTCCAGGGTGGTCTTGGCCTGGGCCCGCTTCGGGGCCGTGCCCAGCGCGTGCTGACGCAGCTCGCGCCGGGCGCGGCGCAGCCCATCGGCCAAGGCCCGTTGCCCGCGGTGGGCCAGGTGGGTGGTGTACCAGGCCATCGTGCCCACGAAGCCTTTGGCGTTGGCGGCGTCGAAGTAGCCGGCGCCTTCCACGTGCTCGGCGTAGGGCATGGGCGGGTATTTGCCGGGGTTGCGGGCGAAGTAGCCGGCGGCCAGACCCAGCCGCTCCAGGGCCTGCTCGTGGTAGCGCTCCTGCTGGTGCAGGGGCCAGTCGGTCGGGAACCCGCCGTACACGCCGAAGTAGATGGCGTTCAGCGCCAGGCGCTGCTGCTCCTCGGTAAATAATTGGTTCAACGGGGCATATAACTCCTTTTGGGCGGCCCACCAGAACTCGAATACCATGTTTCGTTGGCGCGTCGCCAGCTTCGTTTTCGGCCCCTGCGGCGTCGTGGGCAGGTTTTTGGGCGCAGAAGGCAATACGGCGTCATTCGCGGCCCCGGTGCTCGTTTTCGTCGCTTGCGCGGCCTCCACCGGGCGGGCCGGCTGCCCCGTGTAGCCTGACGGTGTAGCCTGGTGTGCTTCCGGCCCCGTCTGGCCCCGTTGCGCAAGTAACTTATCCACTTGCCCGGTTTCTATTTCAGTAGCTTGAAGGGGTTCATGAACTCCTTTAGGCGGAAAGTTTGTGTCTTTCGGCGGCTGAAGCGCCGAAAATTCAGCGGCTTGAAAACGCGATTTTTGAGCCGTTTCGGTGGCTTTTTCGCCGGATTCCCACAAAAATTGGGGGTTTATCCACACGTAGTAGTCGTGCTTGCGGCCGCGGAACTGCATCTGGGTAATGATGCCGGCGGCCTTCATCTCGGCCAGGTGGTTGCGCACCGTGCGGCTGGCCACGCGCTTGCCGCGCACGTTGGTCCGGCAGATTTCCTCGCTGTTGGTGGCCACGGGGGGTGGCGTGGGTTCGGCCTCGACTGACGCCGCGTCGAGCAGCAGCGGCACCCGGCGCACCTCCCCCACGGCTTTCAGCGCTAGCCGGATGAAGGCCCAGGCCGTCTTTTCGGCTCCGTCGGAGAGGATGCTGCCGCGCACGGCATACGCTTCCGTACGGGCGGGCACCACAGTGCCGTCCTTGAGCGTGCGCGCCTTCAGCGTGCGGGTGCGGGTGGTTTTGGGAAGCGCGGCGCTGCGCCGGTCGATGTACTCGGACAGGGCAATGCGCGCTTTGGACGGGCAATAGGGAATTGGCAACATTCTGGGGAACGTGCGGGAAAAGGTGAATGGGAAAGTGAGTGGCGGCGCGCCGGGGCAGGGGCTGTTATCCCGGCTCCGGCGGCCGCCGGGTAGCGTTTCGGCTAGCCCAGTGCGCACCCGGCCGGCTTCGAGCCGGCATTGCCGTTGGCGACAAAGGATTTCCACCAGTGGAAAAACCAACGGGTCTTCTGTTAGACGACGGGGCGGCCGGCATATGCGGCAAAAGCCCGGGCGGGGCCCGGCCGGTGGCCAGGCGCGGGGACGGTGGCTTGTTATCCATTGTCCTGCCCTCCTATCTCCACGCTGCTGAGCACGGCCTGCACGCCCTTCAGGCGCGTGTTCAGGGATTCCAGGGTAAAGCGCAGGCCGGCTTCGGCGCCGGCATCGGGCGGCAAGTCGCCTGAGGCGTAGAGCGCCAGGTGCGTTTCGGCCGCTTCGAGGGCGTCGAGCAAGTCGCGCTGCTCCACGCGCTTCTGCTGCAGGCGCAGGGCATCGGGTTGGGGCAGCTGCGCGAGCGGCAGCAGGCGCACCGGCCGGCGCAGGTTGTGGCTCAGGGCCAGGACAAAGCCCACCAGGCCCTGGTCGGCGGGATTCGAGGTGTAGACGAAAATGGGCGTCATGGGCGCATGCGACGGGAAAAAGTGGAGAAGAATACCATATTGTGACGTGTAAGCGAGGCGCGAAGCCGCGCCGTAGTTTTGTTGACTTTCTGCCTATTTTGGCTGCGAACCCCTACCCTCCGCCCCGCATGCTCCCCTCCGCCACCTGCCACCAGCCCTTCCGGACCGCCGCGCACTCCACCTACTTCGGCTACCTGGTGCGGCTGTACCTGGCAGCCGGCACCGATGAGCTGCTGCCCCACCAGCAGCCCGCCGTCGACCAGCGCCTGCACGAGCTCTGGCGCCGGCTGCGGCTGGAAGAAGCCACCGCGCCCGGGTCCGTCCGGCTTGAAGGCCGGCTGGCCCACGCGCTGAGCTGCCCGACCTGCCGCGAGGCTGTGGGGCGCAGCGTGTCGCTGTTTGAAGCCCTGGGCCCGGCGGCCCTGAGCTGGGTGGCGTAAGGCGGGCATGGGCTACGAGGCCAGGCGCAAGGGGAACGCCGGGGCCGCCCCCGGCGAGCCCGGCAGCCCGGTGGCCGGCAGCGGCGGGGCCAGCTGCGTTAAGTCGTAGGCCTCGCCCCGGCCAAAGGCCAGCAGCGCCGGCCAGGGAATGCGCGGCTCGGCATCGCCGAAGGTGAGCACGCCGAGCTTGATGAGGTGCTTGCCCCGGCCCTTTTTGCCGTTTTTTATCCAGCGCTGCACCGCCGAGCGGCTCACCAGGCAATGCGCCATCACCTGCTCGATGGTGAGCAGCACCGTGGGCGCGGCGTCCGATGCGGCCGGGCGCTGGATGGCTTCGATGTGGCTGAGGATGCTGCGGAAGCAGTCATCGAGGTAGCCCACGGTGGGCAGGTCGTCGCGTTTCATCAGGCAGCTTGGGGAAGGAGCAGTTGAAAATTCTTGCGCTCGTCGGTCACGACGATTTCGCGGATGCCGGCGGGCAGCTCGTCCACCAGCCACATTTCGGCTTCGGTGTGCCCTTCCTCGTGCGCCGTGCGCAGGTTCAGGGGCATCGAGCCGTTGACGTACACATGCAGGTGGCCGGCCTGGTAGCAGTAGCCCAGGATGGGCTCGACCAGGGCCGCGCCGGCCGGCAGCGCCGACACGCGCAGGCGCTTGCCGGTGCGCGCATCGGTCAGCGAGACCTTAGGCACGGGAGTAGGCTTGCTGGGCGGTGAGGGGGGCCGGCGTGCGGCTGCCAATAAGGCTCCGGTGGCGGGCACGGCGGCGGGCTTCGCCAGCCACGCGCAGGGGCACTTCTTCGGCAAAGCGCGGCTGCTCGGCCACGAGTTCGGCGCCGAAGCGCTCCAGCTCGTCGAGGGGCACGAGCTTGATGAGCTGGTCGGGCATGTGCCGGGTCACGAGCTCGTGCATGTCGCGCATGCATGGCTTTTTGGCGGGGGCGGCCGGGGCTGGGGGGGCGGTGTTGAGATGCATGGAATGAGCTGAAAAAAGGTTAGGTAGTAGCAGGTTGAAAGAGGTCGGCTTTGGGCTGGGCTTCTTGCACGGGCAGCAAGTGGGCAGGCACTGCGTAGTCGGGCATGGAGTGCTCGATGAGGGCTAGCAAGTCGGGCAGCGAGGCCACTTTGCCCTGCTTGACGTGGTGCAGGCGCGTGCTGGCCGACTTGTGCTCGCGGCCGTAGCCGGCCCGGATGGCGCTGTCCACGGCCGAGGCAGGCATGGCTTCGCATACCTCCCCGAGGAGGTGGTAATATTTCTGCTTGTCCGTCATAATGAAGCAGGCGTTAAAGTGAGGAAGCGTAAGTGTGGGCTTTGACCAATTGAGCAGCCCGTTGCTGGGCATCGACCAGTGAGGTACTGCGGCCCAGCAGCCAGGTCAAATCATCGGGTGCGTCGAGTTGTAGGGCTGAGAGAATCCACTCCACCCGCTTCGTAGTGATGCGGCACAGGCTGCCGAGCAGGCGGCTACGCTCGCCGGCCAGCGTGAGGCTGACGCGGTAGGTCCAGCGCTCGGGCGAATCCCACTCCCCTGCTACGCCGGGATACTGGTAGGGGCGCTCGGGCTCATCGAGCCGGAAGCCAGCCGCCACCAGTACGTCGGCAAAGGGAGCCAGACGGGCGTCGTAGTCCGGATGCGGCAACAGGAAAATGGGGCGGGGTGCGGCCATCGAGTGTGGAATTAGGAGGTAGCCGGCAGCAACTCGGCCGGAATTTGATAGTTGGGCAGTCCATAGCCGATGAGTGCCACCAAGTGCGTCAGATTCATCACCCGAGCGATGCGCACGTTGTTGAGCATGGTGGTCGAAGCCGGATAGCCAGCCCGCACGGCAGTATCCACGGCGCTACTGGGCAGGTCTTCGATGACTAGGGACAGCAGCCGCAGATATTTCTGGCGCTCCGTCATAGTTGGGAAACCGTTTTTGGTGCGGCTGCACCCTGCTCTGTAGCCCCGGCACTCCCGGCCTGGAAACCGTCGTTGAGCCCAGCTTTGTAATCATCGCTGATAGCCCGTACGGCCGTTTTATTGCGCTTGAACTGTGCTTCTCCAAGCTGGGCCTTCGCGTAGACTTGGGCGGCTTTGTTGAGTTCTCTGGCTTTCATCGGGTGGCGTATTTGACAACTTTCACGGCCAGTTTCGTTACTTGCCGCTCTCGTCGTACAAACATACGGCATCGAACTATAAATAGCCCACTAATCACGGTCTTTATATAGACCAAAAGCATCAAATAAAGTGCAAGAGACTATAAATGAGCGTATAAAATTTCTGATTGACTCTCTCAAAATGAGCGTCAGAGCTTTTAGCGCAGCTCTAGATACTCCTGCCAGTACTACCAGAAACTATCTGGACAAGGGAACCAAGCCTAGCACGGACTATATAGAGCGCATAGCAGAGCACTTCAGTACAGTGAACCTACACTGGCTTATTACCGGTCAGGGCGAGCATTTCCTTTCTGACTCATCAGCCAGCACCACGCAGACTGGAAATTTCAACCAAGCTGGCAACAGTAATAAGCAAACGATAAAAGGCAACAAAGGAGGCGTACAGGCCAACAGCGGCGGCAATAACACCATTAACAACGTCGAACTAAGCAACTGCAAGCGTGACCTCGCCGCCGCCATCAAGGAAGTGGAGCTACTCCGGCAGCAGCTCACGATGGCCCAGGCGCTGCTGGAGGCCAAGGAGGAAACGCTCAGCCTGCTACGGGCGGGGCACAACAGGCAGAACTAACCCTATTCCTTTTCAGCAAAAAGCCCATACAGATAGCTGTATGGGCTTTTTGCTATTCAGCTGTACACAAGTACGCCAGATAAAACCAGGTATGAATACCTGTTTTACAAATCAGGTATTCATACCTGTATACAGTACAGTACATTTTCGGATATTTAACCTGACGGTAATCTGCTGTTCGTAAACCTATTCGGGTATGCCCAACAAAAAAAGAATCTTAAAATCCGAGAGTTTCCTTTCCCGTTTTTTCAGAAAGCCAGGGGAAGAGTTCCGCGTAGGAATACTGTGGGAAGACTACCTCAAAAGCGACGCTTTGAAGGAGTACAGCCTCCCGCAAACATTTACCGAGGACAAACAAGTGGTGCCTTCCGCCAAAGGTGGCGCCACCAAGGCCAATCAAAAGGGTAAAGAAGTTAGAAAACAGCCTGAGGAAAAGAAGACCCGGGTTGTTCATATCTCATACATCAACAAACACGGCACGCACGTAGAATTTGACCGGGATTTCAACTCCTACGTTCGGGTGTTGCTGCACAAGTACAACATGCACTTCACCTTCAAAACAAATGAGCACCGGCAGCAAGTAGTGGTATCACCTCCCCTAACGTTCACCAACGAACAGGGAACAAACATGATGAACACTCATGCCATCAACCTGTTTCTGGAAGTTTTCGGCGAGTTCGAAGTGTTCGACGCAGCCCTCAACCCAGCAATTCCTTTTAACAAGCGCTACGAGTACGATTTTCTTCCCAAGGGCACTTTGGTTCGGGGCGACACCGAGAAAATCAACGACGTCATTGACTCAGTTCGCAACTATGTGAAAGACCCCCAAGAGTCTGAAGCCTTCGCAAAGCGCCTGTTTACCATCACCGAATACAAGCCCGATTTGCAAGGCCGCGGCCCTGCTGGATTCTTCGGCTACATCGTTCTCGGATTCAAAAACCGCGGCATTGTCATCCTGGAGTCGATGTACAAAGGCGATGCCACTTACGTCTTCGATGAGAGAGACTACGAGAAAACCATCGTGAAAAGCAAGCAGGAAATCTTGGATAATAAATTACACTTGGAACGCTTCATCCACTACGACAATTGGGAGGAGAAAATACGCACCTACTTGGCCTCCTTCGGCGTGAAAGACGAAGATGACGAAGGCGTTGCAGGTGATGAGGACGCAACACCAGTTACGGCATAAGCTTTACTTCAACAAAAAGTCCCTGCAGAATTTGCGGGGACTTTTTGCTTATTATTAATTATACTAATCGGCAAGACTAGGGAGAAACTCTGGCAAATCCCAAGCCCTAGCTTGTACGATAGCCACAAATTCTGCTTTTTTAGACGCATTACGACGAAATAGTGCTTCTAAACTTCGCCCTAAGCGCTGATGGGTTTTCGTTGAGTATATTTCACAGAGACGTTCTACAACTTGTTCACTCAACGCGTATTTCTCTACAAAAGCCGTCAGAAGCTGGTAACGGTCATGAGCCCATTGCCAGTTATCTATTTCTTTCTGCTCAAAGGCAATTGTTTCTATTGCCCGACCAAATCCTGCATTTTGCAATGCATAATGTTCACCTGGCTCCTCTGTGTATTCTCTGAGACCACTTATAGCAACTTTATGTGCTTCTTCAAGCTGGCCCGCCGGAATCATATCACTCGCTAGCATAGCCGCATAAATTGCCAATTTATTGTTGCACTGGCTGAGTTTGGTCATCCAAAACTCACGAACCTCTTCTAGTGTGTAATCTAGCCGTGTTATAAATCCAGGCGTGTGCTTCAAATGCCTAAGCAAGAGTGGCTGCCGCTGGTTTTGCTTTAGATAAGCAATTAAGGTTTCATCAAGGTCTGTATTTTGTAGAGCAAGTATTTTGTTTATAAAAATGCTTAGCCAGTCTCTATACCAAGCATCCGGTGCTTGGGCAACCCGGCGAAGCGCTTCGTTCCAAAAAGTTGGCAAATCCTTTAGGTCAACCGTAGAGCTAATCTGACTTATCAAATGGGTGACATCCTCCCCTGCTGGAGTGTAGACCGGGTCATAATGCCGCTCAATTCTATTGAGCAGCGCGTACATACCTCCTTCAACGGTAATTTTAGATAGCTTTCCTTCTAAAAAGCTCCAGAAAGCGTCTACGTGAAAGCCCGTTATCTCATTGCTCTTCGCGTGAGCGCAGTCATTGCGGCGGTCTTTCCAATACTTAATTTCAGTTCGCAGCCCATCGTGAATGGCAAAAACAGGGTCTTTCAACTTGTTAGGGTCTTTATTTCCTGTCTGTTGTGTTGCGTCGAATACGGCTTTTTCCCATTTATCATCGTTTAAAATATCGAAATTCAACTGTTTCCATTGCCCTTCTGGATAATTAGCTGGCTTTTCAGCTCCTGCAATCCGCTCTTTAAGAGCAGTCATGAATCCCAAGTAAGAGAACAGTAGAGCGGCCCGGTAAGCCTCTGCCTTATAACATTTCACTGCGTCAACGAACAGTGGCTCTACTCCACGGCCCACATTCGCTCTTTCGAACCATTTCTCGATTTTTAATTTCATAACATTTTACAAGAATTGAGGCGCAATTAGTTATCATCAATCCGGCGTTAAGTATTAAGCCAATCGACTGGAATCAGCGCCTTTCCATTGACCCAAGGCTCTTCCACCAGTGCAGCCTGAAACTCCGGCATGTCCAAGTTGGCATGTTCGGTTACAATAAGTTGTATGTTAGGACTTAGCTCCTGCACCCGTTTAAACAAAAACTCGAAGAAGCGCAGCACCGCTGCTTCATCGGCCCCAGCGCCAGCAGCGCGCATATCTTCTACCGTAACCAAGTTACGCTGCCCCTGCAGCGATGGAAAATAGACTTGAGAGGGCTGGTCGAGCACGAGTAGGCCCGGTACTGGCCGCTCATTTTCGATGAAGTAGCGATGCAAGGCCATCAGGCAAATCAGGTGGCAGCCCAGCGCATTTGAGCCTCCCCCCATCACGTCCATTGGAATACGTCCCCGGTTATCGGCGACTACCGTCATGAGGCGGTAATCGAGCCGGTGCGGGTGCCCCCGGTGACCCATCTGCAATTCACTGGCCCACTGCGTCATGTACGATGCCACCACACTCAGCGCAGATTCTACTTGCGGAATGACTTCCATACTGGCTATCTCTTCCTCCAGTTCCTGAATAAGTTGCTCGCCTTTTTTAATGCTTGCCCGGATAGCATCTCCATCCTCGAGCAGTTGAAGGCTGCGCAGGTGTTCCTCTGTGCGCCCTACCAAGCGGGAAACTTCAATCTCCCGGTCGCGCAGCACCGCACTGGCCGTCTGCGCCCGGTTCAGGTCAACCACTCGCTGCTCCGCTAGGCGGCGGTTGGTACGTACGTCCTCAAGTTGATTGCGCAATTCATTTAAGTGCTGCTCCAATTGCGGGCGTTCCCGTTGCACCCCCTGCAAGCTCGCCTCCATGCGGGCCAGCGCGGTGGTAAGGGCCGCAACGGAAGGCGGCGGAACGTCGAGTTCGGCTTCGCAAAGCGGGCACTGCGTTCCATGCGCCGCTTCGTGCCCAAATACTCGCACCGCCTGCAGGCGGTCGGCATGCTCGTGAGCAGCCGATGAGTACTCGTTGGCCTGCCGCTGGTAACGCTCAATTTCCTCAATCTCGCGCAGTTTATCGCGAAAGTCGCGCCCTATCTCCTGCGCTTGCTCGCGCTCACGCTCCAAGGGGCTATTCTGTATAGCCACCGCAGGGCTTGTGCTGAATTGCCACGTCAAAAAGCTCTGCAGCACAGGCAGTAGGCTTTCGTCGGGTACTGCGGCGGCCGAGGCTATCATTTCCAACTGCTGCGCCTGCAGCAGTAACGTCCGAAATCCCTGGTTACGCTGAGCCTGCTGGCGGTTAAGGTTTCGGCTTTGGCTCAGCAGTTGCCGCATTCTGGCTTGGTAGCGCTCTAGTTCCTGTTTCTTGGTCCACTGCTCATCCTGCACGGCTCCCAAAAAGTAAAACAGCGAGTCGCGTAGGTGGCGTTCGTACCCCTTGTCATCCTGCCGCCAGAACAAGTGGTTTTTATTAGCTACCAGCCCCTGCTCTTGGAATAGAAATGCTTTTGCGTGCTGTACAGTGGCTTGTTTTGGCTCTTGGTTGGGGCCGCTTGGGCTCAGCGCCCGGTTTTCGGTAATCTTCAGCAAACTCGACAACGTCTGCGTTACTGCCTTATCAGTACTATTTGGCCGCAACTCTTTCAGGGTCGGGAGCTGGATAAACGTGTCTTCCGCTAGATAAGCTTCTAATTGTGAGTCTCCATTCTCTTTGGGTGGCGGCTTGGCAATGAATACCTGCGTCCAACCCACCTGCAGCACAACGCCGTACCAGGCTACTACGCCCATATTGACGCCTTTGAACATCTTGAAATCGGAGCGTCCCAGGCAATAATCCAAGACGTTAATGATGGAAGACTTGCCCGTTTCTGATTCGCCAGTAATAATGTTGACGCGCCCTAGTTTAAAAGGCAGAATGCGTTTTTCTCCTTCGTAGTTGTAGAGCACAATGGCCCGGACCTGCATGGTGGCAGGTGGAGAATAAAAGAAGGGGTAGAATTGGTAGTCCATTAGTACACTTTAACGCCCCAAGCGGCGAGAATAGTAGCAGTCGTTCCAGCGTCGGCAAACCATCGACCAACGAAATCTGCTTTTTTTAGGCATTTAGCCACTTCTGATTTCGCGTCTACTTCTTTTTCGTAGGGTTTCGGCCGCCGCACTCCTACTGTAAGAAGTCCTGCTTCATCGACCTGCAGCACTTGGTGTTGCAACCCAAAGAGGAGAGCTTCTCTGGTAATGGGCACCATGTTTTGCATTCGGTCCGCGAAGCCCACGCGTAGGTGGTGGTGTCGCTGTATCCACACATGAAATTTGCTGGCAACCCCAACCGGTAGCAGCTCTCTTGTTGCCTTATGTAGCACGATTGGCAGCACCAGAAACAACATGGAGTAATCCATCCCCTGATGGGTAACTTTCTGGTAAGCCTGGACCGTTTGCCGCACGATTAATGCACAGAAGGCTGGGTTGAACAAATTAGCTACTTCAAACGGTCGCTGTTCCCACGGTACAGCTATCTTGGTAGCGCTACGCACTGGGTTCATTGGACTCGGATAAATTGTTCAAGAAATTTGGATGCCAGTGCACCTCCGGCAGCTTCTTATCTGCCAACAGATGATAGCTGCCGTGGGTCACGTAGTCGTCTTTAGCCAAGATGGTATCGCGAATGGGAAAATTTGATTCCTCTGCCCAGTCCAACACATCCCTACCAAATTCAGCACATTTAGACTCCTTGTGCATCTTTTCAAAAAATCTCTTTTTACGCTTGAGTTTGGTGCGGTACTCATCCCATTTCTCCTGTAGCGTGCGGTCGTAGTTAAGTAGCTCGCCGTCAACTAGCAAATCTTCTTTGGCCCATATAGTGCGTTGGTTAAAAGCCCGATACAGCTTTCTAATCGAGATTCGTACTTGATTAGGGTCCACATCCAAGCACTGTAGTTGCCGCACAAACATGCGCCCTTTCTGCGCATCATAGAATTCCTCACTGGGTTCTTCACTACGAAACTGCGTTGGCAGATTATCCCGTTGGTACTGCGAGCTTATTTCGTAAAGCATGTTGTTTACATCAATCCATTTTATGGCATAAGCTACATGCGGCTCCACTGATTTCTCTGAATTCAGCAGCAACTGCTTCACGACTTTGCCTTCCCACCAGCCGAGCAAGGACTGGGAAATGAATTGCACCTTATCCGTGAGCCGCCCCAATTTGAGCATATCGATGATATGCTGCTCTAACTTATCTATTGCTGGAGCCCTATCAACTAGTACAATGGCCCTAACGAGCTGATTCTTTTGCCTAGTAGTTAAGCCATTAAAAGCAGCTAATGCGTCACCTAGCTCTTCGTTTTTTATATTCGCTGCCACTTCTAGCAGCTTTTCCAGCGCTTTATCTGGGTCTCGCTTATCGTCATTGCGAAGCAGCGAAGCAATTGAGCCAGTCGCAGCAGTCGCAGTCGTTATTAAAGTAAGTTTAGTAGTTGCCGGCTTCCACTTTTTCTGTTTGAGAGCAGTGCTCCAGATTCGTAGCGTCTTCCACAAGTCGGAGCTTTTATCGGTCAGCTTAGCGCCCTTTTTGATGTGGCTCTTGAGTTGTTGTAGCTTTTTACCCTGAGTGTTTTTTAACTCAATATCATCCAGCCCCTCAATGATTACGGTGGCTTCTTCGTCTGTTTCCTGCAGCAACGTATAGAGCGCAAAATGTGCTTGGTACATATAGCCAAGCATTTGCGGAGCGGCAGAGTGTTGACCCTTCTTGGCCATAGAGGTAGTGCGACGGATTAGCCGCTAACAGGCTGTTTAAAAGCATCCGCAATCTAACTACTTAATCGTAATTACATACTTACGAGCGGTTCTTTCTACCTTGCCCGCCTATGGAAGTCACCCGCCAGCTCCGCCTCGACTTGCTCAGCAAAAAAGGCCTGGCCCCCATCCAACTCACCTTCTGCTGGGAAGGCCAGCGCCTGCGCCGGGGCTCGGGCGAAAAGTGCGAACCCAAGCACTGGAACCCGAAACGCGAGGAGGTAAAGCCTGTGCCCGGCAATTTTGCCGACGAAACCAATCTGGTGCTGGAGCGCTACACCCAAGCCGCGCAGGCCGCCCACAAAGCGGCCGAAGCCACCCGCACCAAGCTGGGCAAGGCGGAAATGGGGGCCGAAATCACCCGGCGCTTCGCCCTGCTTGCCGCCGGCGACGAGGTGCAAGCCGAAGCCCCCGAAATCCTGCCCCTGCCGCAGGTGGCAGCCCCCGAGCCCACCCTGCTGGCGTACTACGACCAGTGGCTGGGCGAGCAAACTCGCCGCACCAGCAACAAAACCGGCAAGGGCCTGAGCGCTTCGTACCTGGCCAGCCTGGCCAACACCCGTGACGTGCTCGAAGACTTTGCCGCGCAAGAAGCCGCGCCCCTGGCCTGGGCTACCGTGGACCACGCGTGGTATGCGCGCTTCAGTGAGTTCTTTTACAAAGGCAGCTGGGGTACGTCGGTCAATACCTTCGGCAAGCACGTGCGCCACCTCAAATCGTTTCTGGCCTGGGCCGAAGACCGCGAGCTGCCCGTCAACCGCAAGTACCGCAAGTTCGAAGCCCCCGACGAGTACATTGGCGTCGATGCCCTCAGCCAGGCCGAACTGCTGCGCCTGGCCGCCGTGGACTTCCGCACCGAAGAAGCCCGCACCTACGTACGCCAGCAGTTCGAAGCCCTCGACCCCGCCCTGCAGGCGCTGGCCCCCGCCAAGAAAGGCATGCGCACGAGCCAGGCCGACCCCCACCGGGTGGCCGAGCGGCTGCGCATGCTGGAGTGGGCCCGCGACAAGATGCTCCAGTGCTGCTACCTGGGCCTGCGCATTTCGGACGCCGACAAGCTCAGCCCGCGGCAGATTAGCGGCCAGCTGGTGAAGCTCAAGGCCACCAAAACCCGCAAGGACTGCTACATCCCTTTCTTCGACGACGACGTGTTCCGGCCGGTGGCGCTCGTTGAAAAGTACGCGCCCCTGGGCCTGGCCACGTGCCTGCCGGTGGTCAACGGCCTCTCCGACTACCTGCCCCACGTGCAGCACCTGGCCGGCCTGACGCGTTTCAAGCTCACGAGCAAAATCGGCCGCAAAACCTTCGTCACCCTCAAGATTAGCCAGGGCGTGCCCCGGGCCCAGGTGATGCAGGCCACCGGGCATTTGACCGAGGCCAGCTTCAACCGCTACCTGGGTGTGGTGGAAGAAGAGTTGCTCGAATCCTTCCGCAAAACGGCGCGCCGCAAACCGGGCCCGGACGCCACGGCTACGGCGGCATAGGACCGGTTCAGTACACAAAAAAGCCCTCCGCGTAATCTCGGAGGGCTTTCTTGCGCTTGCCTTACGTCAAGCTTCTAGGCGCTGGGCCTAGGCCTCACGGGTTGAGGTTGGTGGCAGAATAATTCAGGTACCGGAAATTCGACTGCGACGTGTTCCAGTTCACGGAATTGGAAACGGTGCCCGACAAGGTGACGTTGTCGATGTGGTCGGCGGTGATAATGCCGCAGCTCAGATACATTTCCGTGTTATCCGAACTCGACTTTCCGGCTACGGTCCAGTCCGCCGACGTCGGGCCGTATACGCCGATGGCGTAGGGTACCGGCAACTGGCCGTTACCGTCCCAATGCAAGCTCATGGTCGAGAACGTTTTGTTGGCATTGTCCCCCGCCTGCCGCCACCAGGTTACGCTTGTCTTCGAATAGAGCAGCGTGTTGGTCAGGTACACCTCGGCCGCCGTCTGCCCGTTGTAGTTGTAGGTCGAGCGCACCCCAAACCGGGTGCGGTACTTAAAGTAGAAGTTGTTGCCCTGGTACCACTGGTACTGCACGTTGTCGTCCACGTAGTCCAGGCCCGCCAGGGTTTTGTTCGCCGTTGAGCCACCTTCCTTCGGCTCCCCGCGCAGCTGCTGAGGCGGGTGCTCGCTGAAGACTGAAATTTTGAGCGTTGGCGAGGCCGTGGCGTGCCCCGTGGCGATGGCTTGCCGGACACTCCGAATGGTGGCTTCGTCGGGGTTGGTCAGCGAATAAAGCACGTTGTGGGAGAAGATGTGCACCTGCTGGCCCACCTGGTAGAGGCCGTCGCGGTTGAGCAGGGCCAGAAAGTAGCGGTCCACTGGGTGCTCGCCGTCGGGCTTGTCGAGCAGGGCTGCCTCCGTGGCGGCAGCCGGCAGGGCCTCAAAGCCGGGGAACTTGCCTTGCCAGGCAGCCAGCTCCGCGGCATTGTAGTTGGCCAGTTGGCTGACGGTTTTCATCCAGGCCAGGTCGGAGGCGAACACCAAGCGGCCATCCTGCACGCGCACGTCGGGGGTGGTCACGGCCGGGGCTTGCGGGCTCACCTCAGCCGCGTCTTTCTTTTCGCAGGCAGTTAGCAGCAGGGCACACGCGCAGGCGCCCAGCGCGGTGGAGGAGCGTAAAATACGGGTAAAGTTCATTAGCTCGGAAGGTTGTGTATGGAAGAGAAAAAGATGAACAAATGCGCATTTGTTGAGCACAAATCTCTTGTTCAGCCTCCTGCAAAGAAAGGAAAGTATGGGGCTGATTGTGACATGAACAATCCTGATATAACCTGGCATTTTTTTAATAGCCACCTGTTCCAGCCCGGCATATGGCCCGGCTCCCAGCCGAAAAAAAAGGGTACTTTTGACATCGCCCCTGAAGGCCTCTGCATGCCCTGCGCTGGCGTTTCTGTGGCAAAAATCAGTGGCACGAGCGCGCGCAACGCTGCGGCACCTCGCCAAACGTCACGGCGTAAAACCGCGATTCCAGCCAATGAGAGTATTTTAATTAAGCTAGCTTAAGCCACACTAAGCCGCCTGACGTCCCGTCCAGACCGCTACCGTTTGCGAAAAGGCCATTTCCAGTGCGGAAATGGCCTTTTTTATTGCCCAAACAAAAAAGGGTGGCAGTCAGTTATCCATTTGCCACATACTTGGCCACGGTACTGGGCGAAATTCCGAGGGTACGGGCGATGAAACCGTTCGACTTACCCTCCCCTTTCAGGACCCGCGCCTGCTCCACCACCGCTGTGACTTTCGTCGGGGCACCGAGTTTGATGCCTGCAGCCTTCTTCTTGGCCAGCGCGGCCTTGGGGTTCTCCGAAATCTTAATCAGGTCCAGCGCCACGAGGTGCTCCAGGTTCATCACCCGGTCGATGCGCACGTTGTTCAGCATGGATGTCTTGGCCTCGTAGCCATCGCGCACGGCAGTATCGACGGCATCGCTGGGCAGGTCCTCGATGACGAGGGACAGCAGCCGCAGGTATTTCTGGCGCTCGGTCATAATTGTGTTTGGCACAGTTTATCCAGCATGCGCTTAATTGCGCTCAGTTCTGTACACGCCACAAACACACGGGCACTTATTCAAAAGAAATTAATCACTTTTGATAAACACAAAAAAGGATTAATCCAAAGTGAGTAAAGAAACTATTAATCAGAGACTAAAATTTCTAGTAGAAAGCTTATCTACTAGTGTAAGAGTTTTTAGCGAAGCTATCGGAGATAGCTCAAGCAATACAAACAACTACATAGGCTCTAGACAGACAGAGCCAAAACCGGAGTATTTATCTAAAGTGGTTAATCATTTTAGAAGTGTCAACGCTCACCGGCTTCTAACTGGTGAAGGCGACCCTTTCCTTTCCAGCGCCCCACTTATCCTCTCTACCAACCTCGATGCGAAAAAAAATTCCCGCAACCAAGTCCAGGTTGCCGGTGCCAACCAGCAAGGCTCGATGAGCATCGCCGACTCGGCTGCTCTGGAAAAGGACCTAGCCGCCGCCCGCAAAGAAATTGCGCTCCTTACCAGCCATCTGGCCGATAAGGAGCGCATCATTCAGCTGCTGGAGCGGGGTAGCAAGTAGCAACTGTTTAATCGTTTACCTTTCTCCTGCATGGCTGATACCCTCACCAAAACCGTCAACATCCGGACCAGCCCCGAGCGGGTATGGGAATACCTCAACGACCTATCGAAGTGGCCGGAATGGGCCATTCACAACGTTTTCAGCGCTTCTCCCGGTCCGGACGGGTACTGGCACATGAAAGGCCCCCGCGGGACCCAACACGTCAAAATGATGTCGCACAAAGCGCTCGGCATCCTCGACCAAGAGTTTAACGACCCGGTGGAGGGCAATTGGCTAGTGCCGTGCCGGGTAGTGGCTGGCAACGAAGGGGCCCACTTCATGATGAGCTTCACCAAGCCGGCCGAAATGCCCGAAGAGCCCTTCTACCAAGCCGTTGCGCTCATCGAACAGGAGATGGCAAAACTCAAGGAAATACTGGAGGACGCCCAGAGTTAACCACAACACTCCTCACCAGCCAGCTGACCGATGAAAAGCGCACGATTGAAATCCTGCTCGATAAGGGCGGGAAGTAACTATCAAACTGAAGCCTCCGGCGCGGGGACATAACCGGCCGAACTAACACCTACCTACTTTTCTTAAACAATGCCTGAATATGCTGTTCGCGTGGAATTACACCACGCTCATGCGACCGATTATGAGGTCCTGAATGACGAAATGGATAGCCGAGGATTTGTGCGTACGGCAAAGGCCACCAATGGCAAAACCTATCAGTTGCCATCGGCTGAGTACCGATTGTGGATGATGCTTTTACTCCAAGCAGACAACCTCACCAATGACGAAGCCACCCTTTTACACGTCCATACCCTAACAACGGAAGCGATTGCCGCGACCGTCGCCGCTTCTCAATTGAGCCGAAACACTTCCCTTCTAACAGGCTCCTGTGTAACCAGCAGAATCCTGTCGAGCCAGGTCTACAACCTGGAAGAAGTCTCTTAAAAAAATGATAACTTTTTGCTTAACTAAGCATGCAGCCCCAAGCCCCAGCGCCCCGAAAGAAAGCTCCTAAATGGCTTGTCATTGCCCTGGTTGTGGTCGTCGTGTTACGCCTGCTGCTGATGCTTTTCCAGGGAAGGGTGTAGCTTAGGCGGCTGATGCCTTGAAGTCCAAACCAGCCCCTGAAAACGTAGGTAGCTCCATTTCCACGTTTTCAGTGCCCATGAAACCCTTCCTGACCGATAGCTACGACGCGAAAAAAGAACTCCTGCAAGCCCTCTACGCCGACTACCAGCAGCTGCTGCTAGAGGAACCGGAAATAGCCGGCAAGCTGCGGTTTGAGTCCTTCCTCAAGTTCTCCGTGGACTTCGACCGGCAGCAGCGCCTCATGCAGCGCCGCCTCGACAACGCCCGCGCAATAGATTAACGGCCTGCCTCCTACCCTTTCCCATGCTCTTTCGCTCTCCCGCCGACCCTACCCGCATCAACCTGCAGTCCAGCAGTGAGGTTAACCACTGGTGCAACGTGCTGAACTGCACCGGAACCCGCCTACGCAACGCCGCCCTGGCCGTGGGCGCGCTCGTAGCCGACGTGCGCGCCTACCTGAGCCGCTGACGCAACCATTGCGGCGGCTGAGCGGTCATCCCCACGCAGGGTCCTTTCATCTGATGCGCCCGCTTTCCTTCCTACTGCTGAGCGCACCGGCCCCCGCGTAGGGCTGAATTTGTTGCGCGTTACATCCACTATCCTTCCACTGCTTTTCTTCTGCTCATGAAAATGCTGGTTTACGTTGCATTGCTGCCCATTGGTACAGGCGTGGCAAACGCCCAAGATGGTTTCTCCTTCGGCCCGCAGTTGGGCGGCAATCTCTCCATCCTCCACGCTTCAACCCACGCCACTACCCTGGGGCAGTTGCGCCCCGGCTTCGAGGCAGGCGTGTTGGCGGCCTGGCAGCACCAGCACTGGAGCCTGCAATCCGGCCTTTGCTTCTCCCAGCAAGGAACTTCCAATTATGCCAGGCCCTACACCTTAGTCGCGGAATCCATTGACTACCGGCTCAACTACCTGCAGCTGCCGCTCGCAGTAGCCTATGCCCTGCGCCCGACAGGTCGGGGCCTCCAGGTTTTTGCCGGCCCCTATCTCAGCCTGCTCGTGGGCGGCAAGCAGGACACTCGCGCTGGCAACGCCCCAGTGGTAAGCACGCCCGTGCGGCGCGCCGGCGGCACGCCTTCCTACGATAATGCGGTCTACACCCAAGGACTTGACGCGGGCCTGCAAGCAGGCTTGGGCTACCGCACGGAGCGCCTGCTTTTCCAAGCCAGTGCCAGCCTGGGCTTGCGTGACTTATCCGTTAGCCCTGCCGACGTGCTACATTCGCCGTATTACAGCCGGGGACTGCGCCTGAGCGTTGCTTACTTATTTCCGCCGAAGTCCTGACCGCAGCCCAGCCCGTGCCGGAGCTGAAGGTTTCTTTAGGCTCCCTGCATGAAAACCATCCGCCGGCTCCGCCGCAACGCCCTGGCCGCTGACGGCCCGACCACAATACGATGGAAGTAACCCGCCAGCTCCGCTTCGACCTGCTCACCAAAAACGGCCTGACCCCCATCCAGCTCGCCTTCTGCTGGAAAGGCCAGCGCCTGCGCCGGAGCACGGGCGAGAAGTGCGACCCCAAGCGCGAGGAAGTCAAGCCGTGCCCAGCAACTTCGCCGCCGCCACTAACCTGGTGCTCGAGCGCTACGCCCAGGCCGCGCAGGCCGCCGAGCACGCGGCCACCGCCACTCGCCAGAAGCTGGACAAGGCGCAGATGAGCGCCGAAATCAGCCGCCGCTACGCCCTATTCGCTGCCGGCAACGAGGCCCAGGCCAGTAGCGGGGAAGTAGTGCTCCTGCCCCAGGTGGAAGCCACCCCGCCCGGCGTGCTTGACTACTACGACCAGTGGCTGGGCGAGCAGACCCGTAAAACGTCGAATAAGTCGGGCCAGGACCTGAGCAAGTCCTACCTGGCCAGCCTGGCCAACACCCGCGATGTGCTCGAAGACTTTGCCGGGAAAGATGCGCCCCTCGCCCTCCCTGCCCTCGACCACGCCTAGTACGCCCGCTTCAGCGAGTTCCTCTTCGAGGACGACTGAGGCGAGTCGGTCAACACCTTCGGCAAGCACGTGCGCCACCTCAAGTCGTTTCTGGCCTGGGCCGAAGACCGAGAGCTGCCCGTCAACCGCAAATACCGCAAGTTTAAGGCACCTGACGAGTACCGGGGCGTCGATGCCCTCACCCAGGCCGGGCGGCTGCGCCTGGCCGCCGTGGACTTTCGCACCGAAGCCGCCCGCACCTACATGCGCCAGCAGTTCGAAGCCCTCGACCCCGCCCTGCAGGCGCTGGCCCCCGCCAAGAAAGGCATGCGCAAAAGCCAGGCCGACCCGCTGCGGGTGGCCGAGCGGTTGCGCATGCTGGAGTGGGCCCGCGACAAGCTGCTCCAGTGCTGATACCTGGGCCTGCGCATTTCGGACGCCGACAAGTGCAGCCCGCGCCAGCTGAACGACCAGTTGGTGAAGCTCAAGACCACCAAAACCCGCAAGGACTGCTACATCCCCTTTTTCGACGACGACGTGTTCCAGCTAATCAACGCGTTTTATATTAAGCGTAAACAGGCCACGCTACGCCGCCTGACGGCTAAGAAATTTAGGTGCTGGCAAGGTTTTTTCTGAGCCGGACCCGCTGCCGCTCCCACTGATTTTTATGTATGATGGCTTACCTATCGCTCGGTTTTGGTGATTCGCTCGTCTGCTTTGATACGCGAGGTGACACGGTTCTAAATTTTACTTACCGCATCGACCGCCAAGCCCATGCGGTAGTGCTGACCGATGTGCTAAAGAGAACAGTTTCTTGTCGCATTCTGAAGGCTACTACAGATAGCCTTATTTTCGCCAGTTTATGGGATTTTAAAACCGCACAACGATTTATCAAAGAATAAGGCTTGTTCTGGCGAACTCCCAACGGGTCGACTTTGTGAGGCAAAAGCTAGCATTTTACCATCCAATAAATAGAGTCAAAAAGTGACCCGGAAAACCTGTGTTTCCAGGCCGTTTGAGCATCCAGTAAAATCCTCCAGAATCAAGACCATTTGTTAGCGCATGGAGGGGGGTGGTAAAGACGCAATAAGTTGCGTCTCTACCACCAACAAGCTATCGATTAGCGCCCGCTTACTGGCTGTAAAGACGCAACTTATTGCGTCTCCCTGGATAAAATTCTGGCCAATAGGCTAGAGGCACCACGGGCCTCTGCCTTTATGCTAATGCACAGAATTAGCCAACGCTTTTACTGCATTAACCGACACAACAACTGGTTGAGAAGCACCGCATTCGATTGGACGGGGCCAAAGAAGGCAGCATCGACCTGCTCAACCACTGCATTGGCTTGCCGGAGCAAGGTTTTGCCGCTGAGGGTCAGTTGCAACTGCTTGGCTCGGCCGTCCTGCCGGTGGCTGAAGCGCTCAACCATCCCCTTCCGCTCAAGGGTTTGCAGCACTTTGGATGTCATCATCTTATCAGTATTCGCGTAGTCCGCCAGCCGCTGCTGCGTTACGACTTCGCCCTGTTGGCCAAGCCAGTATAATCCTGCCATCAGTGAGAATTGCGTTAAGGTTATGCCGACTGAGCGGAGTTGCTGGTTCATCTGCAACTGCCATCGCATCGTCACTTGCCAGAGCAGATACCCGGTTTTTTCCTCGGGCTGCACATAAGAGAATATTGGTTTTTCACTCATGGTGGTCTGCTACCATAGTCGCACGAATCAACGCAAAGTCAACGGCGGGGATATTGAAGCACCCGAACCGAAAACTGTATCCCCAGCGCTCTTTACGTTGAATGAACGTCAGTTGCGCCAGCAAAGGCTGGATGGCCACTTCGGTGACGGGCTGGTAGTGGACCATACGTCGGAAGGGCTCAAAACCAGGTTCTACGTAGACTTGAAATACGGGTTCATCGCTTACTTCCCCCAATGCTACAAAGCACTGGCAGGCAGCTGGCTGGTCATACGTTAGCTTGGGCGCGTATAGGATGATGCCATCGCCCGGCTGCATGAGACGCAACGGGCACGGCTTGCCATGGTTGACCTGGACGATGCCTTGCGCAACGCCGTGCAGGGCGTGGTCGCGGCTGGCGACCACCACCCAATACCGGCCACTCATGTGGTTTGCGTCTCTTGCAGGGTCAGCCAGTAGCCGTCCGGGTCGGCAATAATGGCTGTATTGCCAAAGGGCGTGGCCTGCAGGCCGCGTATCAAAGGAGCTTTGCCTTCCAGTCGTTCTAGAAAGGCCGCCAGCTCGCTCACGCCAAACCAGAGGGCTACCCCCCAGCCTAGCTGGCTTGTTGCCTGCAGGTCCACCAGCGGTTTGCGGATGGCGAATAGGGCACCACTCTGTGTGGCGAAAACGCAGGCATCTGGGGGCGACGGCGTCACCAGCTGGAAGCCAAGGACATCGGCATAAAACTGGCGGGAAGCATCAAGGTCGCTTACTTGGAGCGAAACGAAGCCTAGCTGTGTAGGGGTTGGCATAAAGGGAGCTTTTAGTAGTCGTGACTACCAAATGTAGCTGATACAATTGACATTTGAGAATCCTGCTCCGGCTTTGGCTGCCTACGTTGATAGTTGCAGCATGATTTTTCCTATGCCCCACCCTTGCCGTTGACTTGGCGTTCGTTTTTTACGCACTACTAACTAATTATATTACAGCATTTTAACAAGCTTGTCATTGTGCGCAGCAAAGTGGTTATTTCTGCCAACTCTCCGCAAATTCCTTCTTGGTCCAATAGCTCCAGAGCTTGGATACCGGATTGACGATTACGACCTCGCTCGGGTGCTCTTCGTCTTCGGCATCTGTTATGCCCAACTCCAGCTCATATTCTTTTCCATTGCGAAACCCGGCAAAGCCATCCATGCCGCGAAACGTGTACTTCTTCTTTTGAAATTCCATGCGGCAAAGGTAGAAGGGCAACCGAACGGGTGCTATTTGTTCTGCCCGAATGTCGTTTTCCAGCTGCCCCGCCACGATGTAGGCCAACTCGCCATTGGCCCCTCGGCCTGATGATAGACTTTTTGCCACCACTCCACGGCTGCAGCCTGGGGGTCGGCTCACAGCCGCTGCGATGCTGCACGCTTGCCCTGCCATACGCTACCGGCCACAGAGAAGCTGGCAACGCACCGCAGCTTCAGCAAAAGTGCCTGAACAGTGACTGGCAAACGAACCAGTCCGTATTAGAAGGCCATGGAAACACCTCCTAACCTGCCATCCCCAACAGAAACGCAACCGGGAGCAACGCATGAGCCGCCGGACCGCTCCGCGTGGCATACTGGGCTGCGCGCCCACTGGCTGGCGCTGGCGGCCTATGCCCTCTACGCCGGCCGCTGGGTGCAATACATTGGGGAGGCGCGGGCCTACCGCGCCCAGCCCACACCCGGCGGCGCAGGTGATGCGTTGGGCTGGCTACTACTGGGGCAGCTTGGGTTTGCCCTCCTGCTTGCCATTGCGCTATTGGGCAATGCCATCTGGCGGAAGCAGGGCCGCCTGTTTTATGTGGTGCTGACTTGTTTGGTGCTGCTGCCTTTTGTGCTGCAATATCTTATTGAAGGCTAACTGCGGCGGGTCGGAAAGCGGCGGGCCCCGGCCCGCAGCAGCCCATAGCACACCAGCAAGCCCAGCACGTTGTAGGGCACCGACAGCAGCACGATGAGCCAGCCCAGCGCCAGGCCGTCGCCGAAGCCATTCAGCAGCAGGATGCGGCCCCAGTTGGAGGGAAAATACCCGGCCTGCATGTCGTGCCACTCCCACAGCATGCCGCCCAGCGGCGCGCTTACTACCACCGTTGCCAGGGCTACCAAGCCTACTATCCCTACCTGGCCCCAACGCCCACGCCGCCCGAACGTGTCGGTGGCGCCCGCCGCCAGCGGGCCAAAACAGCCGCAGCACAGCGCGATGTAGGCCAAGGGGTGAGCGTCCTGATAAAGATACATGCCGTAGGGCGCCCCAAACACATGGTGCCCAGGTAGCAGCGCCCATAGCAAGCCATAGCCCACGGTAGCGCAACCGAAGGCAGTCAGCCAGTAAAAGATGATTCGCTTCAGCACCTCAGAGGCTTGGTTGATGACGGGCAAAGATAGAAAGCCGGGGCACCGCGCTGCTGGCCCCCGTTTGCGCTGCCAGCCCGGCGCGCAACACCCGCTGCGCCCGGCTCGTTAGCTCAACCATACCTTTCCTGCCAATGCCTACCAATACTTTCTATCTCGACGACGCCCGTACCGAGGCCGTTACAGCCAGCTGGAATATGTTTTTCCGCAACTTTCGCCTTGACTATCAGGGCCAGGAGCTGGGCCGCCTCACTCCGGCCGAACTGAAAGCCGGCCACGAGTTTGCCCTGCCCGATGGCCGCCGTCTACTGGTGCGGCTCCAGCAAAAGTTTGGGGCGCAGGGCCTTGACTTTCAGGTGGACGGGCGGCCCCTCGGCGGCACCATCAACGACCCGCTCACCCAAATCAAGACCGCTTTTGTGGCTATTATGCTCATCGCGGGCCTGAACGTGGTGTTGTCGGTGATGGCAATGCTGGGAAGTGTCGAATTCCTGGTAGCCATCGGCTTCGGCGGGGGCACCCTGGCCGAGGGCTTGGTTTATGCCGGCTTGGGCTGGCTGGGCAAGTTTCGGCGGGCAGCTTGGGCGTTCTACGCGGCCTTAGGCCTGCTGGTGCTCGATGGCGTGATGCTGCTGGGCAGCGACCAGGGCTCGGCAGGCATGGTGGTGCGCGTGCTGCTGGGAATCGCCATCTACCGGGGTGCTACGGCAGCGCGCCAGCTTCGCACAACTGCCGGTGTGGTTAATACTGATTAAGTTTTCCGGGCCACGGCCCGTCCTTTAACCAAGCGCATTATTCGTCTTTCCCGTCTCTGCTCATGACCACTGTTTCGCGCCTTTTCTCTTCCACGGCCGGCCCAATCCGTGGACTGCGCACGTTGGAGTTGCCTGGCTTGTGGCTGCCCACCGGCCACGTCGTGGCCTGCGACCCGCTGGTGTACTTCAACCCGCAGCCATTCACCCGCAATTGCCCGCCCGGCCGCTACTCCGTGTTTCTGCACCTGTTGCCCGATGAAGGCCTGATAGCATACGCCGAACTACGAATTAGCTCGGCAACGGCAGTACACTGGGAGCAGGCGGTGAACGCCGGCCAGAATCTGGATACGCTCGAGGCCGATGAGATTTTTGGCTACCCGGTGGACGCCGGCTTGGGCTGTTTTATGGACCAGACAACGGTAGCCCTGCTCGACCAGCACGATGCCGACCTGCAAGCCCAACTTGGAGACCAGTACATAAGCTATTTCGACAACTACGTCGACGATGAGCTGTTCACCGGCCCCACCGCCACCGGCCACGATTACTGCCTGCTGCAGCCCTACGCCCACCGGGAAAACAATGCGGCCGTGTTTCAAGCAGGCTACGGGGATGGCTTCTACGCCACCTACGTTGGGTTGGACGCGGCTGGTCAGCCCGTGAAATTCGTGACGGAATTCATTGAGGCTGCAGCTGCGGGTTAATCTGCCGGCCGCCCTGATTATTGTGGCTGTGGCCGCCAGCGATATTGGCTACGAAGGAACTGTCGGGCTGGATAACAGCCTGGCGGAAATACTGCGGGCCAACTCGAATATTGCCAATAAGCTGTACTATTAGCCCAAATAAACCCAACTGAAGAACACTTTCTTTTCTGTAACCACTGAAAACAAACTACTTATGGCCTTGCTTACCATTCTCGACGAAACCGCCAGCGGCAGCATTCTGCACCGGCTGGAGCTGGAAATCAGCCAGGAAATGCTCACTGTGCGTGAGTTGATTGCCCGCCGCGTGCACTACGAAGTGGCGGCCTACAACGAGCGCCAGAGCGGCGTGTTCCAGGGGCTGGTGCAGCCCACCGAGTCGGAAAAGGTGCTGAATGGCTACCGCCTGCGCCCTCAGCACCTCATCGACGCCGAGCAGCAGGTGTACCGCGCGCTGGAGGCGTTTCAGCAAAACGGCTTTTTCGTGCTGGTGAACGAGCGACAGGTTGAAAGCCTGGAGGAGGAAGTGTGGCTAGGCAGCGGCGCCACGGCCAGCTTCTTAAAGCTTACTCCGCTAGTCGGCGGCTGAGCCATAGGACTGCTCAACCGTTTTCCTCAACCTGTTTACCCGCCGCCATGCCCGCCAAATCAAAAGCCCTTTATAACCCAGCCATTCTCGAAGACACCAGCGCCGAGGCCGTCGAAATGAAGCCCGTGCTGACTGAGCTGCTGCCCCAGGCACTCGGTAAGACCTACAACACCAAGCCTAGCGAGCTGCCCGCCTACCAGGCCGTACGGACCCAGGATGCCGCCTATCAAGGGCGCCTCGCGCTGGCGCTGGCGATGGCCATGCACCGTTGCGCACAATCCGACTACCAAATCCGCTCTACCCTGGCCGAGTTGCTGAGCGGGCTTCTCCGTGGCACCCTGGGCCTGGGTGAGGACGACTACCTGCGGCTGATGCAGCTCTACGGACTGGACATGCGCGACGCCAACCCTACCCTGGAGCTGTGGCCCTATCCCTGGGGCCTCACGCTGGCGCAAGTTGCCCGGCTGGCCAAAAAGCAGGGTCAGCTTGGGGAGCCATTGCGGGAGGTGGTCGCGGCCATTTACCGGGGCACCATTGGCGGGCTACGCAATGAGCTGCCCCTCAACCTGAAGGCCCAGGAAATCCTGAACCTGACCGGCGAAGCACAGGCCCCCACCGTGGTTTTTGCCGATGGCGACCCATTTGGCCTGTCGCTCAACCAGTTTGTGGCGGACCTCGCCCCTGCTGCCGTGGCCAACTGGGTAACATTGCTTCAGATGTGGCAAAAAGCGACCGCTGGCCAGCCCACCGCCAAATTGCGCAAAGAGCTGGACGCCGCCACGGCCGCCATCGGCCCGGAGGCCGTGCGTGAGCAAGGCAGCACCTGGCTCCAGGTGTTGGCTAATATCCCGGTGGTGGAGCGGCCACGCGTGCACGACTACGGCGACGGCACGGTGTACAACTATATGTCCTGGGATTTTCTCACGGATGCCAACTTGGTGGTGGCCAAGGGCCTCATCTGGACGATGCAGCCGCTGGCCGATGCCCATGTGCTGGCGCAGCTGACGGCACTGGCCGCTAAGTGCTTCCGCAAGATTCCGGGCAAAGGGCCACTGGCAGCGGGCCTGGGCAACGCCTGCCTGCTGGTTCTCTCGCAAAACGGCCTGCCCGGCGTGGCGGCCCTGGCGCGGGTGCGCAGCAAAATCCGGCAGACCAACACCCAGGAAATCATCGCCCGCTACATCGCCCAGGAATCGGCGAAGCTGGGCGTGAGTCCGGCCGAGATTGAGGACATGGCCGTGCCGGAGTTCGGGCTCGAAAACGGCCGGCTGGTGGAGGAACTGGGCGAATACACCGCTACGCTCACCCTCACCGACGGCAAGGCCGACGTACAGTGGCGGAAAGCCGATAAACCGCTCAAAAGCGCTCCGGCGGCTCTTAAAGCTACCCACGCCGACGAGCTAAAAGAACTAAAAACTACCCAAACTCAGGCCCAGCAGACCTACACCGCCCAGCGCGACCGGCTCGACCGCAGCTTCGTGGAGGAGCGGCGCATGCCGTGGCCCTGGTTCGCGCAGTATTATTTCGACCACGGGCTGATGAGCGAGCTGGCCCGGCGCCTCATCTGGCGCCTGCGCCGGCCCGATGGCACATTCCAGGATGCCCTGTACTTAGATGACAGCTGGCAGGATGCCCATGGCAAACCCCTCCCCGCCCTTGGGGCCGACACGCAGGTGCAGCTCTGGCATCCTGTCTTGACGACGGCCACCGAGGTGCTAGCCTGGCGCGAACTGCTGGAACGCCACCAGCTACGCCAGCCCCTGAAGCAAGCCTTCCGGGAGGTCTACCTGCTCACGCCGCCCGAAGAGCGCACCAACACCTACTCCAACCGCATGGCCGCCCACATCCTCAAGCAGCACCAGTTCAACAGCCTGGCTAAGCTGCGCGGCTGGCGCTACCGCCTGCTTGGGGCCTACGACAAGGGCTACGATTCCGAGATTGCCAGTCTGCCTCTGCCCGCCCACAACCTCACGGCCGAGTACTGGGTGAGCGAAGTGTACGCCGACGGCGAGTGGAACGACACCGGCATCTACAACTACGTGAGCACCGACCAAGTCCGCTTCACGCGCGGCGAGGCGCCCGTGGCACTGCCCGAGATACCAGCGCTGGCCTTCAGCGAAGTGATGCGCGACGTGGACCTGTTCGTGGGCGTGGCCAGCGTCGGCAACGACCCGCAGTGGCGCGACAACGGCGGGCTGGCCCAGTTCCGCAACTACTGGGAAAGCTACAGCTTCGGCGACCTGAGCGAGGTGGCCAAAACCCGCAAGCTGGCCCTGGAACGGCTGGTGCCCCGCCTGAAAATTGGCAAAGTGAGCGAAATCAAGGGCAATTTCCTGGTGGTGAAGGGCCACCGCCACACCTACAAAATTCACCTTGGCTCGGGCAATATTCTGATGGAGCCCAACGACCAGTACCTCTGCATCGTGCCCGACCGGTCCAGCAGAACCATGGGGGACAGCGCCGTTTTCCTGCCCTTCGAGGGCGACGCCGTACTGTCCATTATTCTCAGCAAAGCCCAGCTGCTGATGGACGACGATAAAATCACCGACCCCACCATCCTGCGCCAGCTATGACCGCAACTATTGCCAGTGGAACGACCAGTTGGGCCGCCTGCCGCTTGGCCGGCGAACAGCCTTCAGCCAATGTCGTAGCCACAGGCCGCCAGGCAGGGGGTTACTCGCCGTGTTCTGCTCTACTCATCAGCTTTTATGAACCCGACTTTCATTTCCGGCGACGTGTTTTATACCCGGGCCGACCAGCAGTTTCAGCTGTTTAAGGTGGTGGCCGTGGACCCGGCCCTGGACTGCTACCACGTGGCGGCCTACGCGCCCTTGCCCGCGCTGCCCGTGCCGGCCGACATTCCCGGCCTGCCCATTGCCATCGGCCACGCGCCCATTGCGGCCGACGGCTTCGACCAACCGGTGTGGCTGGCCCACTTGCCCGTGGCGGCGCGGGAGCTACGAGGGTACTACACGTACTTGCAGTTCCATCAGCCGGCGGCGGAACGAATCGAGCAAGCCATTCGCCACTTCGACGAGGCTTTGGCACTGAGCGATGCCCAGCGCCACCACGACGCTATCGACACGTACACTTTGGCCTACACCCTGGTACCGGAACTCTACGAAGCCGTCGACAACCGGGCATTTTGCTGGATGGACCTGGGCTGCTGGCCCGAAGCCATTGCCGATTTTGAAGAATCCTTACGCATCAACCCCGCTAGTGACCTGGCCGAGTTTTCCATTGGTGAGTGCTACTTCAACCTACACGACGACGCGCAGGCCAAAGCCCGCTTTGAAAAAGCGCTGGCGCTGAACCCTGATTCAGCCCTGGCCCAGGAATTTCTGGGCAAAGTGGCCGCCCGCAGCGGGGCCTAAACCGACCGAGTGCCCTACCGGGTTGGCTGTCATAAAGCAACGTCCACCTAACGCGTTTTCAATCTGTTTACCTTTCAACATGGACCAACTTTCCGACCTGCAAGCCGCCGTCGAAGCCGAAGGGCTTGGTGCTTTCTGGCCGCGCCTGGCGCCGTATTGTCGGCCCAGCATCCGGGTGCTGCCCCAGGCTGGCCCAGCGGTGCCATTGCCAGTGGGTGCCTCCCACCTGGGCGGCGCGCCCGACCTGCCTGCCGAGGCCGTTTGGCCGAGCTGGGAGGGCCGCCCACTGAGCTTTGTGGCCCAGCTAAATCTGGCCGAGCTGGCCGGCTATGAGGCCGCCGCAGAACTGCCAAAGACGGGCATACTGTCGTTTTTCTACGATGCTCAGGAGCAGCCCTGGGGCTATAACCCCGACCATCGGGGTCGGGCTGCGGTTCTCTACCACGAGGCCACTGCCGCGCTGGCTCCGCGCCCGCAGCCCGACGGCTTGTCCATGGATGCGTACACCGCCTTTCCGGTGGCCCCGCTCCTCTTTGCATCCGAAATGACCCTGCCCGACCCGTGGGAGGATGACATTGACCTGGCCGAGGACGAGACGACCGAGGACCAGCGGACGGCCTTCTGGCGGCTACTGCACCGCCACGGCGACGGCACCAGCCGCCTGTTTGGCACCCCTGATGCCATCCAGGGGCCCATTCGCCAGCAGTGCGCCCTGGTGTCGCGGGGCATCAGCTTTGGCAGTCCCGAGGCAATGCAGCAAACCCGGGAAGCGCTGGGTTTCGGCGAGGCGGAGGTGGAAACATGGCGCGAGCAGGCCGCGACCGACTGGGTGGTGCTGCTGCAGCTCGACAGCCACGAAGACGAGGCTAATATGATGTGGGAGGACATGGGCCGTCTTTACTTCTGCCTGCCCCGCACGGCCCTGGCCCGGCGCGATTTTGGGGCGGCATGGACGGTGCTGCAATGCTTTTAAGTAGCCGCATAGCGGCGACAGGTTAGCAGCAACCCGGGTAATCAGCATCTTTTTCAATCAGCAGCTTATGCTCCTTGGTGTCTATTGGTACTACGGCTTTCCCGAAGGCCTCTACCACTTCGACTTTTTTACCTTCCGGCCGGGCCTGGGCGGGCACGCTGATGGCCCCGCCGAGCTGACGGCCACCGTGCACGCACCCGACCCGGTGGCCCTGCTGGCCCAGGTACGCACCGTGGCCGCCCGCTATCCCGAGGTGTACTTATTTGGCGAAGCCAGCGGCCAGCTCCTGCGCCTCACCGTAGGCTATTACAGTCTGCCCGATTATGCCTTTCACGTAGCCGGCGAGCTGGAACAGGTGCTACGCCAGCTACACGCCCCGCTGGCCACCGAGCCGCTGCCCGCTGGCGCCCAATACCTTAGCTTAACGGCACCCCAGGACCCGACGCCGCCTTTTAGCAATAGCAGTATTTTTCAGGCGGTGAGCTCCTTATCCAAAAAGTATCAGGCCGAAACCAAGTCCCTGCGCCTGGATTGTCACCTACCCTTGGCGCACAAACCGGCCTTTATCAATGCTCTGAACGACATCTGCCAAGAAGCGCACCTGGATGTGCTGTACTATCTCGACTACGAAATGCGTCAGCAGGTCAACCTGATGCTGTTTTTCAGCAATGGTCGCCAGGGCGTCGGCGGCCGGCCCTTGCGCTACACCAACGTTCCTGCCCTGGCCGAGCCCGTGGCGGCGTGCCTGGTAACCCATGGTGGCCAGCCCAACCATTTGGGCAGCTACCCCGCTTACTACCCCGACCGTGGCCCCCACATCGTGCGCATGGTGGATGCCGACTTCATTCTTTAGGTTGCGCTGCACTCTGCCCCCGCTCACCGAAGCGTTTGCTTTGTCCGCAGGCCCAGCGCAGGATGTCTTCATTAAAAGCGACTTAGAACCGTTTCGGCATCAGTAGCGAGTAGCGCGAACTTTTAGTTCGCGTCCCTGCGCCATTTGGCAGTCGTTCCAAGAAGCGAACTAAAAGTTTGCGCTACTGCCCGGCCGCTACGTTTGGGCAGCCCAATCCTTCATCAGTACTGCGCGTACTCTTACATTCCTCGTTCATACATATGCCGCTACCCTTCGATTTCGATGCCCAGCATTTCTGGGAAGACAGCGATTACGCCGCCAAAGCCTATACCGAGCCCCCACCCAGCGACGAATTGATTCGGCGCGTCGAGGCCGACCTGGGCTACCGATTGCCCGACTTCTACGTGGCCCTGATGCGGACGCGCAACGGCGGCGTGCCCGTCAACACCTGCTTTCCAACCACCGAGGCCACGGGCTGGGCCGACGACCACATTGCCATCACCAGCATCAGCGGCATCGGCTACGAGAAGTCAAACTCGCTGTGCGGCGAGCTGGGTAGTCAGTTTATGATTGATATGTGGGAATATCCAGCCATTGGCGTGGTCGTGGCCGACTGTCCTTCGGCGGGCCACGACCTGGTGATGCTCGATTACCGTACCTGCGGCCCTACTGGCGAACCCGCCGTGGTGCACGTCGACCAGGAAAACGACTTCCACACCACCCTGCTGGCTCCCACGTTTGAGGCCTTCGTGCGCGGGCTGCTCCCGGATTCAGCGTTTGAGGACTAGATAAATGACCATTTCTTCGCTGCTTCACCGAATCTAGCTGCCAGCCCCGAACAACTGACGGGTTTGGACCGGCAGCCAGCGCTCAATTCAATACAAGGGCTTGAGGTTGGGCAGCCGCACCACCGGCCCTCGAAGCGGCACCACAAACTGCGCGCTATCACGCACGAGTTGGCCCGTGGCCGTGCGGAGTTGGTAGGTATGCGCCACCTGCGTGCCGCGGCGAGTGGTATCGTACTTTGAAGCCTCCTTATTGAGCTCTATTCCGTGCACAAGCAGGCTGTTTTGCAAGTGGTTGACGCTGTCGATATACTCCTCACTCAGGGTGCTGCCGCGCTCAGCGTACGTGCGCTGCCACCAGGCTTTGAGGGAATCCTCCCGGTCGCGGGCGCGCAGAATGGTCATGGAGTCGTCGTCGACCTTGCGCCACTTGCGAACCGGGCCCCATCGCAGCGGCTGGTAGCTGGCAGGCCGGGCAATGTGCTGGCGGATGTGCGCCGCGATGGCTTCCTTCATGGCGGCGGGTGGCTCGGAAGACTGGCAACCGGTGGCTAGCAATAAGAACAGAAGGACAAAATGTTTCATACCGAAAATGATAGACGCGGTAACCTGTACGACAGTAAAGCTTGCCCGTTGGAAGGATTACCCTAAAGCCGTGTTTTTCGTTAGCAGTAGCATGAAGCAATTATCCCTTGCCACCATCCTGTTAGTAATGCTGGCCGCCTGCCGCCCCGAAACGCCCGCCACGGAGCAGGCTACCCCAGCCCCTCCGGCTGCGCCGGCAGCTACTACAGCCACTACGCCGCCTGCTGCCGCTAGCCCCACCGACACCCTGCATCTGCCCAGCGGCCAGATAGCGCAGCTGCAACCCACCACCGAACAGGCCTTTAATAAACTACCGGCCGGCGGACTGTCTGATTTACCCAACGACCCTACTTCCGAGCATCTGGAAGCTACGCAAGGTCAGGTGCGGCGTCAGGGCCTGGATTTGCTGCTGAAACCTGAGCAGGGTGCCGAAGCCCGGCTTTCGTCGACTCCCGACGCCAAATTCACCCTCGAAAACGGGGAAGGCGTGAAATACATGTACTGGGGCAGCCTGCCCGCCGCCCACCAATGGGCAGTACGGGCTTGGTA
Source organism: Hymenobacter negativus (assembly GCF_017571495.1). GTDB lineage: Bacteria > Bacteroidota > Bacteroidia > Cytophagales > Hymenobacteraceae > Hymenobacter > Hymenobacter negativus. The sequence goes on from NZ_JAGETZ010000001.1 coordinate 231,857, forward strand.
CTGGGAATCGGCTGGCACGGCGCTGGTCGACCAGCGTACCGGCCGCCACGTCGAGGTAGTCGGCGACCCCGTAGCCTCGCCCGATGGCCGCTTCGTACTGCTCACCAGTCCCGGCCTGAGTGGTGGCGAACAGGCTAATACAGTGGCTCTGGTGCAGGTAGATGCTGCCGGCCCACGCCTGTTGTGGCGGCGCGAGCCCACTACCTGGGAGCCCAACGAAGTGCGCTGGGCCTCGCCCATCCGGGCCGTATTAAAGCTGCGCCATACCGACGCCGAGGGCAGCATTGCCGACGATGCCCCGGTGAGCTATGCCGAGCTGACCATTAAGTAACAGTTACTGTGCTGTAGGCCACCGGAGTAGTTGTTACTACTTACACCTGGTACAGACTGAAACAGCCATAATCGGTGCGCGCGCCAAGGGCATCTCCTATAAAGCGCAGCTTGGCATTTTTGACGCAATGACTCAGGTAGAAGCGCCGCACGAGCTGCCGACTGGCCACCCCGAACACCTCAACCCACCTGCCTTTCAGCACAGCTAGGCGTGTCTGGTCGGCGTTGAGGCAATAGGCCTTCACCCACGAGGGCCATTCCTCGCCCCCGGATAAAGTAAAGTCGATTTCCGTATGTTGCGCCAGGTCGAAGCAGCGCAGGCGCTCGGTACTGTGTGGTTCCAGAAACAGAAGGAATTGGTCATTGCCCATAAAATCCAGCTGCCGCAGCAGCCCAAAATCGCCCGTGAGTGTGTGCTGCAAAGAGCCGTCGAGGGCGCTGCGCAGCTGCACCTCGCCCGGCGTGGTATGTACGGCCAGCACCTCCCCACTACGGGCCAGCGCGGCCGCAAAACCCAATGACCCATTGAAGAGCTGCGTGGCAATTGGCATCCGAAACAGCGTACTACGGTCGGGGCCCATTACCACCAGCTCATCGTTGGCCACAAACGCGGTGCGCCCCCCTGCTACTGCCACAAAGCTGGCCGGCGACCAGCTCCGTTCGCTCAACGGCCGAAACTGGCCGGTAGCCAGCTGGTATTCGAATACGATGTGGTCGAGGTCGAGCACCAGGGCTTGCCAGGCCGGCTGGTAGTGCATGTCCCAGGCCAGAATGGTGGGCAAAGCGAGTGTTTCGAGTACTTGCCCGGTTGCATCCAGGCGCAGCAGGAAGTCCTGCTGGTCGGTAGCCGAGCGGAACCAGCCGTTCTGGTAAACATAGAGCCCTAAAGGAGTGTCAGCAAAGGCCAGGCTGCCCGTATAGCCACCTCCAATGAAGCAGTGCAGCAGCGGCTGGCCGGGAGCTGCGGCCTCGTGGTGCAGCACAAACCCCTTTTTTAGGAGCGCCCATTCCTGCCGTTCGGCATACGTAGTGGCCTCGGCCGCCGTGGCAAAGTGCTTTTCTGTGCGTCGTTTTTTGCCGCCGGTTTGTGTCTCCGTGCTGACCTGAGTGCCTGAGAGCGTAAGCGTGCTGCTTTGGCCGGTTTTCTGGTTTTGGAGGTAATGCGCCTGTGAATGGGCCATAGTTGGAGGAGGACGAACTGGCTAATTATTGAGCTTCGAATACAACAGCAAGACAGCCATTTACCGAGCAGCATCAGGTACGAGGCGACCTTGGTGGTCGATGGACTGCCACGCCGCACAGTCCCACCTCGAATGCTCGCCTTCGGCTACTAGGCGGCACCGGCGGCCCACCCGCGCCCGGCCACCCTCAAATGGGAAGGCCGCTTCGTATTGCGGGGCCAGCACCACGCGCCCCGTGGCCGTGTCGGCGTAGCCAATCAGCCCGGCGGCATTCACAATGCGTATCACGCCCTCGACGGGATAGTCAGGGCCGTTGTCGAAGATGAACGGATGGAAGAGCACCCGTTCCAGGCGGTCGATGCCGACCCATTTGCCGCCGGGCGGAAGCACCAGCGCTACTTTATCGAACCGTTCGGTGGCGCACAGCGCGTAGCGACCGAATGGAATCACGGTATCGCCGGCCGCCGATACATAAGCATAGGCACCATCCGGGAGGCGCTGCACCAGGCGCAACGGGCCATCCGGGTGCTTTTCGGCGGCATCGGGGTGGCAAGCGCTCAGGCTTAGGCAGCCAAATAACAGCAGAACGACGGATTGCTTCGGCATGACGGCAAATAGGGAAATTACTGTCCATTATCCGAGCGCAGCGGGCCGAAAGTTGGCGCGGTTTATTTATTAACGACGTAACAGCAGTTTCGGGGTTGGTGTACACAGTCCGCGCAACGATGTCCGCACTACAATGTCCTGAATTCGAAATTGCTCTAGCTTCGTATCAAGGTCCGGTTCCATCCACTGGGCTACGGCCGGCAGCCTCCCGAGCCCACGATGAAAATCCTCTTCAGCGGTGTGCTACTTCCTGTTTTGCTTATGTTCCTGAATCGCTTGTTTGGGCCTGGCAGCGCAACGCGGCTGGTCGACCTGGATGGGCTGGCCACGCTGGAACTGCTCACTTCCTTCCATCTGGATGATACGCGGGAGCTGCAGCTCCTTCCGGCTCGGCGCCTGCGCCGCCAGCCCTACCTGCAGCCGGCGGCATCGGCTAACCAGCTGACGTACTACCTGCCCAGCCACGATTCCTATGGCTTTGGCGGCCGCAAGGTGCCGGTGCTGCTGCGCGTTACCCTCTACGCCGATGACGTGCCGCTGGCCGAAGCGCCCGACCAGGCGTACTTCCACGCCATCGCCCGGCAGGGCTACTACCACGACGGGACCCAGGAAGCGGCCTATGCCCGGGCCGCCCCCGCGGGCGAGGGCCTCTACTTTACCGAAGAGCCTGAAACGGCTCCGGGCCTGCTTTCTACGAAATCGTACCACACGCTGCACCTGATACTGACCGACCCGGCCAAGCGCGCCCGGCTGTTTCTGAGCGCAGACGACCGGGAGCTGTCGCGCCGCGAAGCGGAAAAGCTGCTGCGCCAAGTCCTGCACAGCCTGCAGCCCGAGCCAGCAGCGCTGGCGCAGCACTTTGAGTATCTGCGTCATTTTTTGCAGCACGAAGCAGCCATCAAGGCCGCGAATGTGCAGGCCAACCTACTCAGCTTCAATCAGCAGCTGGCAGGGGCAAAGCTGCCTCTGCTGCGGCCGGTAGCGTTATATGAGCCGGGCCGGTTTGTAGATGTTGGCGACTATTTTTATGGGGTGAACGAGCAGCAGGGCGTGCTGTTTATTGCCCGGCTGGGTACTTCCACATTGGCCAAGCCGACCACACCGACGTATTTCACGAGCACTAATCCCGACGGCCGATATATCACCTCCTTCAGCCAGCAGGCCATTTTGCAGCAGGATGTGCCGGCCGGCCACGAACTGTGCCAGCGCACGGGTGTGTCGGAGCCGCTATGGTTTCCGCCCGAGGAATTTGCCACTTTTCACCTGGCCGACCTGCTACGCGAAAGCGACGCGTCGCGGGCACTGGTGCGGCAGCAGCCAGGGTTTGCGGCGGTCCCGCACCGGGAGGCCACGTACTGGGACCTGAGCCGGGTAGAACGCGACGAAACCCGCGCCACGTTCGGCCAGGCCGCCGACTACCGCTTCGCGGGTGTAAGGTTGGAAGCCGTAACCAGGCCGGATTTCACGCTGCATTATCTGGGCATCCGCACGGCCGCTGGCCAGCCGCCCCAACTGGCTTTCGCCCTGGAAACACTCGACGACAGCCCCCGCTCCCGCCCCGTGGCGGACAACACGCAGTACCACACTGTGGCGGCCAGCCAGGGCGGCCAACTGGACCTGACCGTGGCCGGCGCCCACTACCGGGTACATATCAAGCCGCCCGCGCAGGGCCACCTGGTGGTGGAGCCGCTTTCACAGAAATAAAGTTTGCCCATGCCTGATTCTATCCCAATTGCCGATACTCCCCTGGCGGTATTCCGCCACGCCTATTTCGGGCAGATTGACCAGTACCTGGCCTGGCACGACGGCTACGAGGCTGACCAGGCTTGCCTGACCGCACTTTCCCCGGTTGAACGCAATCAGGCCGAAGCCGAGCTATTGGCGGCGCTGCGCAACCGCACAGCCGATGCCCGCGCCGTAATGGGCTTGGGCTACCTGCGCAGCGAGGAGGCCCTCCCACTGCTGCACCACTGCCTGCGCCAGGGCTTCTACGCCCACTACGTTCTCACTGCCATTGCCAGCATCAACCCGGCGGGCCTCGACCGCATGTGGCTGGACAACGTGCTGACCACGACCACTAACACCTACAACCTAATCGATGTGCTAATGGGGCTGCCCGATGCCTTCGCGCTGCCCCAGGTAGGCGCTGGAGTGGCTACTGCTGCACTACGCCACTTCACTCACCCAGACTACTTGGTGCGCTACCACGCACTGAATGCGCTCCGCAAGCTTTATGGCGTGCCGGGGCCTCAACCCAGCCACTCGCCGGCCGCCATCAGGGCCGATGCCTTGTTTGGGTTGATATGCCAGAAACACGCCCCACGAGCCTACCGCCAGGCCCAGCAGCTGTTCATTTCCCAAGTGCCCGCTGCCACACTCCGGGAATTCCCGCTGACGGCAACTGGCTTGAAGTAACGTATGGTTTGCGCCTTATCCTTTGAATTACAGCAACGCCGCAACAATTTCTACCTGGGCCAGAATTACCTGCCAATCAGAATCTGTGGCTAGAAGCTCATCCGAATCCGGTTCTTCGAAAGAATTCAGCAGCTGCTGTAGCTTTTGAAATTCCTGCGCAGTTTGCCCATCTAAGCTGGCGTGCTGCCAGGTGCGGGACGCGATGAAAGCACTGAAATGGCTTTTGCCATATAATTCTCGCATCGCTTCTTGAAAGGTAACCTTCCTGGGCTCGGATGTGGCTGATTCCTGGCGGCCTATATATTTTAATGCCTGTAACGCACGCTGAACTTGCTGCTGCCAGGAATATAAATCGTTCATCAGGTCCAAACGAGGCCAGGGGCCCGCGGAGTAAATAACAGAAGGTTGTTCTGAATCAGAAGGTATATCAGGGGTACTCATTAGAATTAGCTGGAGAAATCAATCCGAATCAACGTTATTGACGTACCCGCCAGATTTTCGCACCTCTTGCCGTTCGATTAACCCGGCTGCTTTCGGGATGAGTGCCGCTTCCATGCCGCTGAAAGGCGTCAGCATGCATTACTCCCCCCTTTAACTTGCAACTTCTAATACTGTATTTCTTGCGTTCAATCCCGGCGCTGCCATCGAGCAAAACGATGACTTGGGGTGACCACAATTTCCGTATTCCCACATTCGTTGCAACATCAATATTCCCTTGCTGCTATGACCTTTTTCAATACCCGTTTTCTACTTACCGGCAGCCTTCTGCTGACCGTACTCAGTGCTCAGGCACAGGTTAGTTTCAGCATTGGGCCGCGTTTGGGGCTAAATGTTTCGACCTACCATTTCAGCGAGTCCAACTCGGCATTCCGCCTGAAGTACCGGGCCGGCTTTGAGGCTGGCGTGATGAGTTCGGTCGGGTTCGGCCACTGGGCATTGCAGCCGGCGCTGCTTTACTCCCAGAAGGGTTTCATGGAGTCTGTCTCCGTTGATATCCGCAATAGCAACAACATACCCATTAGCAGCGGAGAGTTTCAGTACAGCAACCGGCTGCATTATCTGACCTTGCCTGTTAATGTAGCTTACACGCAGCATGCTGATGGACAAGGCTTCCAGGTATTTGCCGGTCCTTATCTGGGCCTGCTGCTGGGTGGCAGGTACGAGAGCACCATTGTTGGCACCTCTGCCACCGACAGTGGCAAGATTACGCCCGTAGCCAACGACGCTCCCGACTTTGGCAACTTTGCCCGGCGGTTTGATGTCGGCCTGCAGGCGGGGGTGGGCTACCGCTACCAAGCTTTGCTGCTACAGCTCAATTATAGCATGGGCCTGCGCGACATAGCAGCTCGCTTCGATTTCTACGGCGGGCCTTTCGGTAACCGCGCCTATTACAATCGGGCATTTCAAGCCTCACTCAGCTACCTGGCAGGTCCCCGGCAATAAGCCTGCTTTTGGCAGCAACAGCGCAAGCCCTACAACATTAATATTTGGGCTTACGCGCCGCTCTTATGAACATTCCCAAGCCCCAGCCCTGTGGGCAGAACTGGCTTGCCATGCAGCCCACGGCCAATGGGCGCCAGTGTGGCCAATGCAACAAGGAGATTTACGATTTTTCAGCCATGTCGTGGCCTGCTATTGCGCGGGTGCAAACTGCCCACGGCAATGCGCTGTGTGGCATGTACGCTCCGGCCCAATTGGCGCACTGGGGGCAGTCGCCGCCGAAGCCTTGTGCCCGGCTGGCGGCGGCTACCACCTTAGCTCTCACGCTGTCAGCCATCACAGCTTCAGCCCAAACAGCTACCCCACCCGCCACCAGTAGTACCCTCAGGCTGAGCGGCACCGTCCTGGCCGCTTCTCCGCAAGGCAAAAGCGAGCCGTTGGCCTTCGCCACTGTACTGGTAACGGGCACCACTATCGGAACCATAACCGATGAGCAGGGCCACTACGAGCTGACCATCCCGCAGGCTTCCGCGAGTAATCCGGCGGCCATCATCCGTTTTTCCAGGCTGGGCTTTGTCGGAAGTGAGTGGGAGTTGCCGGTGCAAAGCCAGCCTCAGCTGCAGCACGACGCCTTGCTGGCAGCTGACACAACAATTATTGCCTTTTCCATCCGAAAACCCTCGCTGGCCGCGCGGGCAAAGTGGAAGCTGAAGCGCTGGTTTGGCCGGAAAGCAGAATAACAGCGGAGCTAGAGGCGCGGGCCTGGTCAGGCGTTGAAATAATGCCAGGCCCACTGCAAGAGCGCCACGCTGCCCCAAGCCACCAAGCCAAATACCACCAGAAAACCCAAGAGCAGCAGTGCCACCAGACCTTTGCCGCTGCCTTGATGGCGGCCCTCGGCATAATGGCGGCGTAGCAGGGCCACGTTGCGCTCGTTGCTTTTGTAAGCGAAGTCGAACACATTGCCGATAATAGGAATAGCGCCTACTACCGTGTCAATCAGAATATTGAGGGCCATGCGAACCACCACTGCCCCACTGGCCCCGTGGCGAAGCATGGTGAGCAGCAGGGCCACCGAAACGGCCGTGCTCGACAGGTCGCCTACCACGGGCAACAGGCCCAGCAATGGGTCGAGGCCGAAGCGAAAGCGGGTGCCGGGCAGCCGGAACTGGCTATCCATCAGACGAGCAATGCCCTCGACCCAGCGCAGCCGCTCATCGGCATCGAAGGTGGTGGGCGCGGCGGAAAGGCTTGGTGCGGGCATAAGTAGAGGAGTTGGTGCGGTCTATACGTGTTGCTAGGCAGGGAGGTAGCAGGCCGTTGTGTGGCGCCCGAGCATTAGGCCCGCGGCAGGGCCCGCAACTGGGAAAATAGGCCAGTTTTTCATCGGCTTCGTATACAGCGCTTACTAATTAACCTCAACAGCTTTCACTCATGCGCTACTCTCTTCTTGCCATTCCGTTGGCCCTCCTGCTTGGCTGCGCTAGCACCGAGCAGCCTGTGGTAGAAACGCCCTCCGTGACCACTGCGACGCCCACTATCAACCGTGCTTTCGACGTGCCCGCCCTGCTGGGCATGAATGCTGACCAGATTGCCCGGCCGTTGGTCAGCCAGTCCATTCGCCCCGACCACGACCAGACCCCGCGTCAATCTGCAGCTGGCACCACGGAGGCGCTCTATACCTACTGGCGCGATACGACGGCCCTGGAAGTCAGCTACGACCCGTCTACTTTAAAGGTCAACAGCTACTTTATCAAGACCAAAAGCGGCCACACCGCCGACTATGCCACCTTGCTTAAACTGGCGAATGTGAGCAAATACGACAAACGGCTTACCATCGAACCCATTGCCTCCGCTGATAATCCCAGTGTTTACACCGGCGTAAAATTGACTCCCGCTGAGATGTCAGCATCGACGCAATAGTTTCTGTACCTATTTCGGGTAGTACAGCTGAAACGAGTGACGGCAGCATAAACAGGTTGTTTATGCTGCCGTCACTCGTTTTGCTATTTCCCAGTCCAGGTATTATTCATGAGCCAGCCGCTGGGCCAGGTCCTCGATATCAGCCCGGCGGGCCAACTCAGCCAACCACTCGGCTGGAATTGCAGCTTCGCCATAGGCCAAGCCAGCTAGGCCGCCAGCCACGGCACCTGTGGTATCCGTGTCATCGCCGAGGTTCACAGCGGCCAGCACGGTAGCGGCGTAGGTGTCGTATTTCAACAGGCACCACAGGGCGGCTTCCAGGGTGTGGACGACATATCCGGTAGAGGAAATTTTGTCATCGGGTTGATTTATGATTTCACCAGATAGTACCCACCAGCGGTAATATTTGTCTTCAGCTACAACAGCCGGAATACTACCGTTTTTCAGCCAAGGATTTAATTGCTGTTGCATTTGCGCATATGCTGCGGCCGGAGCCAGGCCCGCTAGCAACCCTCTCGCAACCAGCAGGTAAATAAAACAGCCTAAGGTCGAGCGCGGGTGGCCGTGCGTGACGCTGGCCACCGCTTCCGTCATCGCCCAGGCAGCATCCAAATCCAACGTTTCGATGCGCCAGGTTTGGTGGAAAACCAGCGGCAGAATACGCATCAGCGCGCCATTTCCATTATCAAATTCCGAGCGCGGCCCGGCCGAAGTAGGCGCGGTACCGCGCTGTAGGCGGTCGATGGCCAAACGCGTGGCATTGCCCACATCGAAGGTCTCGCCGTGAGCCGTCCAGTAGGAATTATAAAGCCAATTGATGCTGCGGCGGGCAAAGTCGGCCAGGTCCGGCGGCCCCGCCAGGCCATCGGGCCGCGCCAGCGTTTCGGCCAGGCAAAACGTGAGCGAGGAATCATCGGACCAGGTACCGGCTGGCTGGCGGTGCGTGCCGTAGGCACGCATTCCCGTCACAGGGTCTTGCTGACGGGCAGCGCGGGGCTGAAATTCCACAGGCACACCAAGGGCATCGCCCACGGCCAACCCCAGTAGCGCGGCGCGAGCCGCGGGAGTAAGAGAAGTTTGCATGAATGCAAGGTAGTAGATTTGCCAACTACCCCAGTTTTACCCTTCCACTTCAATAATTAGATGAGAAATTTCTTGCTGTTGCGCAGCCTCCTAACCTTGCTGCTGGCCAGCACAGGGCTTATTGCCTTCGCGCAGGAAATAGCCACTAGTCCGCTCGATAATAAGCAGTCTATTCTGAATGGGCGGGCGTTTGCGACTTTCCCCAGTACCGCCCTAAATAGCGCCCGCCCCACCGACATTATGTCGGCCGACCACAATGCCAATCTGGAAACGCGCATTATGCTTGATATCCAGAAAATGCGACTGGTATTTTTTGCGCAGGAATTGTATGCTCTCGGCGACAAAAAATCCGTTACGCAATTTGTAACTGAAGAAAACCAAAAATCCGGTGCTAAAATCACCGTTCTGACGGATAATGGCAGCTTGTTTTCCATTCTCTCCACTCCGGCTGCGTTCGACTCAACCAGAGAAGCCATTCTTGTCAACAGCTTGTTAGTGAGAACCAACGACAACACTGTTTTCAGAATCGCCGCTTATATTAATCCCGCCGCTTATGACAAGCGGGAAGAATTCGTAAAGCTGACTGCCCGCGTATTTGAAACTCTAACGGCCGGCACGCGGCAAAATAGCCGGACAGCTCATACCGAAACCCTCGCTCTTGCAAACACTAAAAAGAAGTTGAAAATAGTATTGCCTGCCAACTACTCCGTCACCTCCGACCAGAAATACGACTTCCAGGTTTTCCTATTTCACCACTACCGCAACCTGGGTGATGAACAACGAGAAAACCTCACCATTTACGCCGGCAGTCACCCATCGTATTTCTTCAGAAATTTCAAATTTGAGCGGGATGAAGCCCTGATACGCAAAGGGAATTTCCTGGGCAAACCCGTTAACTGGCTGCATTTTGCCAACTCCGGAAAGAACCTCTACATCAAAGAGCAGCAAGTGCCAAGCGACAACATTGCCGCAGGGCTAATTCTGCACGTCGGCATGCTGGGTGGTAGCGAGGATATCTTGGATGAGCTGACTAAAATTGCCGCCGCAATTGAACTGGTTAATTAAGCAACCATCACCTGGAGCGCCTCCTGTCATTCTGAGCTTGCGAAGGAGCTTATTAGTTTGAGCCAAAAAAGTTACTCCTAACTAGCCAGCGGTTATAAATTCCTTTGTCTATACTCAATGCGTAGAACGCTCAGGGTAAACACCTTTGCAATCAGCTATTCGTTATTTAAATTACATAAACAGCTTAATAAACTTATCCCAAAACCAGCTTTTTTCGGCATGCATAAGTCGGTTTAATAGTTTATCCGATACTGTCGCTAATTGCTGAATATCCGTCAGGGCCGAATGGAAGGCGCGATATTCAGCATTGGCTGGGTCGCCGGGCAGGGCAGCTAGCTGGTCGAGACTACGCTTCATCTGGTCGAGCTCGCGGCGCTTACGGGCCCGGATGATGCAGCGCGTTACCTGAAGCATATCCTTTTCGGCCACGAAGTATTCGCGGCGCTCACCGGGGCGCAGTTCCTTGTAAATCAGCCCCCAATCGAGTAGCTCCCGCACGGTCATGCTGGCGTTACCGCGCGATATTTTCAGCTGTTCCATCAGGTCTTCGGTGCTTAGTGCTACTGCGCTTACCAGCAGCAGAGCGTGTACTTGGGCCAGGGTTTTGCTCACGCCCCAGCTTGCCCCCGATACCCCCCAGGTATGGACAAACTGCGCTTTGGCTTCGGCCAATGTAAGCGGCGAATTATCGGTCGGATTCATAGCTGCTATTTCAGATTAAGCACTAAGTAACTCCGCAATAGCTTGCTCACAATTCGGGTATTGAAAAGCAAAACCTAATTCCAACAGCCGTTGCGGATATACTTTGCGGCTTTTGAGAATTAATTCGGTTTCGGTGCGCAGGAAAAATGCACCGACCTCCAGCAGCCACCGGGGTTGCGGCAGGCGCAGCAGTGGGCGTAAGTGCTGGCCGAGGAGGCGATTGAATTCCTTATTCGGCAAAGGAGCAGGGGCACAGACGTTGAAAGCCCCGGCTTCCTCGGTTTGTGTAGCCAGAAACGCTACAGCGCGGCAGAAATCCGTGATGTGCAGCCAGCTCACCCACTGATGCCCGCTGCCCTGCGGCGTGCACAAGCCCAGCCGGGCCAGCCGGGCCATCACCGGGAATGCGCCGCCGTCGTTGCCCAGCACAATGGACGTGCGTAGCGCCACCTTGCGCGGGTGCGGGGCTGCGCAGGCCCCAAAAGCCTCTTCCCAGGTTCGGGCCACCTCCACCGAAAAGCCGTTGCCTATGATGCCGGTGGCTTCGGTATTAGCCGGCGTCGCGCCTTCCGTATCGGTGTAAATAGTGGCCGTAGAAGAATTCAACCACACTTTGGGCGGGTGGGTACAGGCTGCCACGGCCGCGCCCAGCACGCGTGTGCTGTCCACGCGGCTAGCAATAATGTCGCGCTTATTAGCTTCGTTGTAGCGGCAATCTACGGTGCGGCCGGCCATGTTCACCAGCACGGCGGCTCCTTCCAGCTCGGCCGCCCAAGGGCCCAGCGTGCGGGCATTCCAGGTCAGGCTATCGGGCCCGGGCACGGCTCCCCGGCTGATGACAACCACCCGATACCCCAGGCCGGTGAAGTGCTGCCGCAGGTGCTGACCCAGAAAACCATTGCCACCAGCGATAACCATTTTTGGCTTTTCCATACGCTCCTGCCCTATCAGATGGCGCCCAGCGAGTTCTGGTACTTCCTTTAGGATGGCTCAAATGTATCACAATTTTCAATAATTATTGAAAATTGTGATACATTTATTTTGCGAGCTGATATAGCCATTGGCAACGGGGATGCCGTGTTTGCATAGGCCAACTCGACGCTACCGCCGTGTACATTTGGGAAAATCTATGTTTCCCCAACTCACCTTTCGCCAATTGAAAATTATACCCCTCTGCTTCTTGTTTGTCGCTTTCGCTGCCGCCTGCACTCCCGACAAACCTGCCGAGCAGCCAGCGCAAGCCCCCAAGCCGGCTCCGGCACCCATACCAGCCACCACCACCCCTACCGACACTCTCCGTACCTACACTTGGCAATCGACCATGTGCCTGTATACAGGCCGCTACTCGACGCGGCGCTATACTGAGGAGCAGCTCAACAATGCCCGCCAGTTTGTGTATGGCAGCGCCGGACTCGAAACCGATGCCACCGTTTTTCAGCCGGAAAATATTAGCAAACTGAGTCTGGACAGCCTCACAGTTGAATACACCAAAAAGAAGGCTCTCTACCGTGGCATGCAGCTTCCGCCGCAGTCCATATGGCAGAAGCTGCAGAAAAGCGCCTTGCAGGAGCTGGAGGATGAATACCAAGCCAAAAAATTGACCATCCAAGCTCATACCCACCCCGAAATTCTGCTTACGGCCCCTTATCCAGAGGCCTGCAAACAGGGAATTCGGGGGTTGATAACGCACAACGACAGCCTGATGCTGGCCGACTGGCAGCGCCTGGCCGAAATGCAGCGCAAGCAGAACGGCAGCCCGGAAGGCTACATGAAACGCTTCAACGCCGAATATCAGCGCGAAGACCGGCTGCTATATGCCAAGGTCGACCTCCTCACATTTACCTGGTGGAACTGCATTAATAACTCCATTCATCGGGTAGAAATCACGGAAAAAGAGACCCAGCAATTCATGCAACTATTTACCTCAGTAAAAGAAGACTGCGAGGAAGTAGATTAATTAGGAAGGGTTTTGAAAAGCCCTTGGAACGTCATGCAGAGCAACAACAGCCGGTCCGATGCAGGGCCGTCGGACCGGGACCGCCAACATGCACCAAACAGAAACTGCGCTGAATTCACTATCGCGGTAAAGATGTTGCGTTTTGCGTCGCGGGCAGGTATGCTTGAATAGAGTCCCCACTGCCTAGCCAGCCCCACTGTAAAAGGCTCGTCTGATTTGAATTAATACTTGTTCCGCCAGCTGTTTATCCGGCGCTTCCGGTAGCGCGGAAACAGTAAATGCAGCTTCCACAGTCGTCACCAGTTGCTCTGCTTCAGTCACTAATTCTTCGTAATCAAATTCTCCACGCCGAATTTGCAACAGAAATTCCCGGTTCGGGCGTCGCACTTGCAGCTCGCCTTTTTCGGCTATTTCCTGGGCCATTTGCAAAAGCCGGAATACGTGCAGCATATTCTTGGCATCGTAGTTTTTACCGTGTTGAACAGTGTTCTCGTACCGCTCAACGTTGCGCTTCGCCACCCATTCCCAATACTCCCGGAATACGCGGCAATAAGTGCTGTAGCCGTTGCGGTTGAAAGACAGGTAGGCGCTGGTTTCCTCCCCTTTGGGCACGGCCGATAACAAGACGTCCTGAGATGTTTCGGGGTCGCGCACAAGTCCCCGGTAGCCAAGGCTGCAGTCTGGGGTCTGGTCAATAAAAAGGGCATAAAGGTCGGTGAGATGGGAGACTTTTACCAGGCCACAACGTGTTGCCTCATAGCCTTTTCGCTCCAGCCAAGTTGTAACAGGCTGGGCACCGGCTCCTACCGTGACATAGCAGAAGTCCAGCACCGATTTGCGGGCCGGCGGTTCGGGATGGTTAATTTTCTTGTTCAGGCCTTTGGCTTTGCGAATTTGCGCCACGGCGTATTCAGCAAAGCTTTGGCGGCATAATTTCGACAGGAATTGGGCGGCTTTAAACTGCTCGAATAAAGGGTGTTTATAAATAATACACTCGGATGGCGTGCCCAATAATTCGAGCACTGTTGGATTATTTTTCAATAATAATTCCACGAACCGACGTAATTCATAAAAGACTTCGTCATTGGTTTCATTGGCGACTTGCGGCACGTAATCAAGCCCTAAAAACTGGGCTTCGGGCAGCACAAAAACGCCTTTGAGGTCGGTATCGGAATGCGGCAGGTTGGTACCATACGCGCGGCTGCCGCTGATGGCTTCGAAGAGAACAAGGCGCTGGCTGCGCAGGTCGGCGATGGTCATCATGGATTCTGCTACTCTTTAAATTAGCGCATAAATGCATCGCCAATCAGGGCCTGAAATATGGCATCCAGCTCGCTGGCAACCTTGCCGGGCCGCACTACAGGCAGTGTTTCCCGCGCTGCCTGACTGGCGACCAACTCCGCTTGCAGAAACCCAACCAACGCGGCAGAGTACGGTACGTGGGTCTTCTCGTTGGCGGTGGCCTTGCGGTCCAGGAGCTCGTCTACATCAGCTTGCAGGGCATTAGGGAGCAGCTCGCGTAGCGGCCCAAACTCCATGGGTGGCAGCGTAGGGCGTTCCCGAACCCAGCGGGCAGCCAGGGCCGAGCGCAGGGCGTAGAACAACCGTTTGAGGCGTACTTCTTCACTGGTCAAATCTTCCTCCACCCCACGCCGAAGCTGCCCCAGGTAGTGGTGCAGGCCCGCTTTTCGGTTGAAAGCGGCAGGCAGCACCGCCGCTACCCGCGCCCGGAAGTCCAGCGCCTCGTGGTAGATAACCGGCGATTGCAGCCACTCGAACAGGGCCGCATTGGAGGCTCGCAGCAGGCGCAGGGCTTTGCGCAGTTCCCAGCCAGCCAGGTCCAACTCATCGTCTACAGGAAAATTGAGAGTATCCGGGCCTTCATCCAGGGTCAGGTACCAGGCTGGCGGATGGCAGTAGATGAAACGGACGTCAAAATCGGAATCGGGCGACGGGAAGCCCCAGGCCCGACTGCCCGATTCGCAGGCGTAGAGGATGCGGATGCTGTGCGTGATTTCGAGCTGGCGCAGGGAAGCTTGGATGCGGGAGAGCATGAAATAAGGATTGAATCAAGTGCTGGTTAGTACATTTAGCCGCTTTCACTGGCCGCGCCGCATTGGCTGGCTAGCTTACCAAACCAAGCCGGCAGCTATGGGATTTTTCGACAAGATACTGAGCCCTGATACCAACGTAGAAGTCACGTTCATCGACCACGCTACCGGCCAGGTGATTGGCAGCACCAAGCTCCCCCCCGAACAGCTTCCTGACACATTTGGTGTAGCGACCAACTTTACCCTCGGCACGCAGGAATGGCAAGTAGCAACTGCCGCTCCGGTGACCAAAATTGAATTTAGCCGTACGAAAGAGCTTACCCTGCGGCTCAATAAAATTGAGTACCTCAATCCGCAGGATATACACTACACGCTGCCTACTATTTCGGACAAATTGCCGGATATGGATGAGACGGCTTTGTTTTCAGCATTTGAGCTAAGCATTTTCGAAGACGACTGGCGGCAAAATGAGTTTCTACCCAGCGCTGCCCTCCCCTTAGTGACGCAGGAAGCAGCGACTATTCAGCGCATCTGGGCAGAGTTTGGGAATTTATCTGATGACGGCTTTCAGTCATTCAAGCAGCTGCACGTTCGGGAAAGCATTGGGGAGCCTGGGTTGGCGCTTGATTTTGCTCGCCTTCAGGCCGTGCTTGGTGCTTCATCTCCCGGCAGCTTAAAAATCTACGACCTGCCCGGCTTCGTCCGCAACGGCTTTGTGCTTAAGACTGCTGCTACGTACTATTATGGCCTGCTGGAGGGCGGCGCGACCGTGACCCACCTGTGCATGGCCCAGGTCGAGGAAGAGGCTTTAGCTGAAGTGCAGGCCGTGAATCATGCTTTCGCCCTGCTATTTGTGGTATGGTACCACGCTCAGGTAATTGCGCCGGAAACGGGCGTAGTGTAGCCCGCGCCCGGTATAACCTGCCCAATTTCGGCTTGAGCGAGCCGGGCATAATCAACGTCCGGCCTGATTACCACCAATTTCTAGGCTTCACTATCTCTTTCAATGCCAGATATTCGACAACTGGTACCGGGCCAATGCTACCGGGTTGTTCGGGCCTTCACCGACCACGACGGCGGCCAGCATCCGGTGGGTGAAACGTGGGTGTTTGAAGACTCCAAATTCGTACCTTATCACGATGGGCTTACGCTGCACGTGAGCGTACATGGCATGCCGCAAATATATCGTTTGCAGTGGCTGCCGGAAGAACAAGGCGCGCTCATTGAGCATTTCACTGATTACGTCGTGACTTGTTGAATTAAAGCCGTAGTGGAGCGCGCCAACCGTTAAAAAATACAGCGTCCTGATTTTGCTAAACGGCGGTCCGCTTTCCGCGCCGCAGATGAAGCAACTCGACCCACAAAAAATTCCGAATGTGCAGGCGCTACGCACCGAAGAAGAAATGAGCCCTTACACCGAACCCCGTTATCCTGCTGCTTATGGCGTGCTGAAGCAATGAAAGAACCATATCACGCTTCATTGCGGGCATTGTGGCTACTTTTAGATTTCGTGGGTAGCAAGCTTCTCACGCGATAGTAGCAACCTTACTTTTTGAAATTTATGGAAGACCCAACCGAAGACTTTGAGGCCTTATGCGATGCGACCGTGCTAGAATACGCGGCCAACGAATCGCCGCGCATCTGGCACCAAATGGTGATGGAATGGAACTGGGATAGCGGCCTCTACTTCTTCCAGTGGCTGCTGAATAATCCCGCTACAGACCGCGCCACGGCTCTGATGATGTACTGGATGGGCGGGCCACGCTGGTATAAACAGGCGGCTAACCACACCGAAGCCAAGGCCCTGCACATCTCCTTGAAATCTTTCGATTTTATCGAAGAACTCGAAGCTAAATACCTCGCTGGCTACTTCACCAATAGCCAGTTTGCCTACAACCCCGCCCATGACCACGATGGCTATGACTGGACCAAAGAGTATGCCGACAAAATTGCGGTGCGCGACATTCCTCCCATTATGTTTCAGCCGCTCAGCGGAGAAACGGTAGAAAAGCCCCAAGGCTTTGTCGAAGGGATGCCAGAGCCTTTGGCCACGCGCATCGATGCCATGCTGGATGCATTCCTTGACGAAGAGGAATAGCCACTTGTGTCCTCGATACTGCAACTAAGGTATTATTAAATCCGGTAGCGTATTCGCAGTGGGTCGTGACTTCAAGGGCCTTTCCTCGCCCCCGCTCTACGTGTCGGGCATCGCGGCCAGCTTTCCGGAACCCATATGTGGCGGGCGGCATCTACGTGGCCGTGGCGCTGATGTGGCTCATCCCCGACCGGCGCATTGAGCGCACTTTGGTGGAGAAGGGTGACGAGAAACACTGACTATCAGCTTACCCATCCATTGACATAAGTGAGGTCAACAACTTCTCCATTCACTTTCACCATATAAGTGTTTCCTCTCCCGCATCGAGGCCCACAGTAGCACGCTTCCTCGACAAAGTAAAGCTGTTCGGACTCAACTATTTTAGTTATTGAACAAGTATTATAATTCTCGCTTACGCTTTGTTTAGGAATTATTATCCCGCCAATTGACAGCTTCTCCAAGGCGACAATTTCTGATTTGTAATTCCATTCTCTACCAGCCGGAAAAAACTTTAAATTATTGACTGTATACCAAGGGTCTAACAGGCTGCGCTGTTCGTCAAGACGACGCTGAGGATACTTAGCTGCATCCAGCTTATTAAGTACCAAAAGTACCTTGTAGATGGTTTCATCAACTGTTTTTTTTGTCAGCACTACCGGGTCTCCCTCGAAAAAACGTTTGAAAAAACTATCTCGGGGCATTGATACTAATTTATGTTTGACTGATAGGTAGCGTTCTAACTGGCTTTCAAATACAGTCTCCGCATTGGCGGTTTCCTGATGCAAATACGCTAGGATGACGCCTTCATCGGCACCAAACACAAACATGTGCTCTGCACTTACTTGTTCTGCGGCGGCAACATCGTTATCCATCACTTTTTCAAGCACCCGGGCTAATTCAGGTGTCTTGACAGCTACGCCTATACTTTTCAAATAGCGACGGCCCCAACTACTTTGCGCGAACCTGTCAGGAAGCCCATTAAGGAGTTGTAATGCTACCTGCTGATTTGCTAGCCAAATAGGCGTATCATGTACTAATGCTCGCACCGAATCAGAACCGTATTTGGTCTGAATAGCAGGCAAGTCTTTAATAAGTACTTCTCTGACTTTTTGGGCATAGCAAGTGCTATTAGCAAAAAGCAGCGCTATCCAGAGGCATAATAGTTTCATAGGTTCATCAACCTTTAAACCAGCCAATTATTGTACTACAGCCGCGGGTCCACCACCTCTTTTTCTAACGCTAGGACGCCAAAGACGCATTGATGCACCCGGCGCAGGGGCTGGCCAGCTACCAAGCGTTCCAGGCCGCATCGCTAAGCGGAAAATAGCGCAAAAAGAATTGATACTTAGATTTGGGGCTTGCTGCTAATCGGCGAATCTTCCATCATGAAAAAACTGTTTTTCTGCGGCTTACTCGCTCTCCTAATGAGCATAGCAATGGCGAATACTGCCGCCGCACAAGGGGCTACGCTTCTTAATCATATTGCTCTGTATGTGGTTGATGTGCAGAAAACCAGTGATTTCTATAAAAAGGTACTGCTGTTGCCGGAGATTCCGGAGCCTTTCAAAGATGGCAAGCACGTATGGCTGCGCATCGGGCCACACAGCCAACTGCACATCATTCAGGGCAACAAAACGCAGGACCACGACATCAATACGCACCTGGCTTTTCGGGTGGAAAACCTGGCCAAGTTCATGGCGCACCTCGACAAGCAGGGCATCCGCTACGGGAACTGGAAGGGCGAGCCAGGGAAAACGACCCCTCGTCCCGACGGCGTGCAACAGATTTACCTGCAAGACCCGGACAACTTCTGGCTGGAAGTGAACGACGACAAGTTTTAGCGGCAATTCACTTCCAGCCAAGCCCTACAACCGCGGGTCCACTGCCTCACTCTCCAGCGCGAGCACACCAAAGACACACTGATGCACGCGGCGCAGGGGCTGGCCGGCTACGAAGCGTTCCAGCCCCTCCACTCCTAGCGCGAACTCGCGTAGGGCGAGGTTGCGCTTGGCTTTCACGTTGCGCTGGCGGAGGCGGTCGAGGTTGCCGGGCAGCAGGTAATCGGGGCCGTAGATGATGCGCAGGTACTCGCGGCCGCGGCACTTGAGGGCGGGCTGGAGCAGGCCGCCTTTGCCCTGGGGCACGAAGTCGTAGGGCTTCACCACCATGCCTTCGCCCCCGGCGGCGGTGAGGTCGGTCCACCACTGGATGGCGGCTTCGACTTCGGCGGGGTCCTGGAGGGGGACGACGCGGTAGGGCGTGGCGCGGAGCAGGCCGGGGTCGGCGAGGGCGAGGGAGCGCAGGGTTTCCATGTGCCAGGCGTGGTCGCGGTCGAAGTAGGTGCGGCCTTCGGTGGCGAGCAGGTGGAAGGGCGCCAGCTTGAGGTCGTCGAGCGAGAGCACGGGCCAGCAGTAGCGGCGGTAGGCGTCGGCGTAGTGGGTGGCGGCGTGGCGGCGGGCGGTGGTGCGGGCCAGCAGGGCTTCGGCGCCGTCGAGGTGGCGGGCGGCGGCTTCGGTGAGCACGGCTTCGACCTGGGGCAGGGCGGCGCTGGCGGCGGCGGCCACGGCGGCGTACTGGTTTTTCACCAGCTCCTGGGCTTTGGCCGACCAAGGCAGCAGCTCGGCATCGAGGCAAACCCAGTCGGTGTCGAATTTCTCCCAGAAGCCGGCGGTGCTCAGGGCGTCGCGCAGGCGGGCGAGGAAGGCGGTTTCGAGGGCGGCATCGGTGAAGAAGTTGCGGCCGGTGCGGGTGTAGCACTTGCCAATGCCCTCGCCTACCAGCCCCAGGCGGCGCTGGATGGCGGCTTCGTCGCGGCCCAGCACCACCACCACGCGGCTGCCCATGTGCTTTTCTTCGCACACCACGCGCTCCACGCCGAGGCGCTTGTAGTAGTCGAAGGCTTCGGCGGGGTGTTCGAGCAGGTCGGGCAGGGCCGAGGTTTCGGTGGGCGACATGGTGGGCGGCAGGTACAGCAGCCACTTGGGGTGCAGGGCGAAGCGCGACATCACCTCCAGGGCGGCCACAGCGTTTTCCTCGCGGATGGTGACGCCGCGCATCAGCCGGGTTTCGATGAACTGCTTGCCGGTGACGTCGCGGATGTCGAGCAGGTCGTCTTGTTCGTGCTGGGCGGTGGTGATTGGTTGTTCGTTATCAGCGGTTAGCTCGTGCTGGGCCTGCTGCTGGAGGGCGCGGTAGTTGAGCGGGCGCACGGGCTCGCAGTAGACCTGCGCGGCGGGCACGGCCACGAGCTCGCGCTCGGGGTAGCGCAGGGCGGTGAGGCGGCCGCCGAACACGCAGCCGGTGTCGAGGTCGATGGTGTTGTTGAGCCATTCGGCGTCGGGCACGGGCGTGTGGCCGAAGGCGACGATGGCGCGGCCCCGGTACTCGCGGGCCCACTCGTAGCGCACGGGCAGGCCGAATTCGTCAATCTCGCCGGTGCTTTCGCCAAACAGCGCGAAGGCCCGCACGGCGCCCGAGCCGCGGCCCTGCATCTCTTCGGGCAGGCCGGCGTGGGCCACCACCAGCTTGCCGCCGTCGAGCACGTAGTGGCTCACCAGGCCGTCGAGGAAGCGCCGCACCTCGCTTTTGAAGGCTTCGGGCTCGGTTTCGAGCTGGGCCAGGGTTTCGGCCAGGCCGTGGTTGACGGTGACTTTCTTGCCGTTGAGGTGGCGCAGGAGCTTGATGTCGTGGTTGCCGGGCACGCAGAGGGCGATGCCGTCGCGCACCATGCTCATCACGAGGCGCAGCACTTGCGGGGAGGCCGGACCGCGGTCCACGAGGTCGCCGAGGAAAACGGCTTTGCGGCGCGGCACCGGAACCTCACCCCCGGCCCCTCTCCCGCGGAGAGGGGAGCCTGACGATTCCGAGAGGTGCATTTCTGGCTCCCCCTCTCCGCGGGAGAGGGGGCCGGGGGGTGAGGTTTCCGTTAGGGGCGCAACCACCCGCACGCCCAAATCCCGCACGTCATTAATGGGCTCTTCCAACACCTGATACCCCAGCTGCTCCAGCAGCGCGCGCAGCTCCTCGTAGCAGCCGTGCACGTCGCCGATGATGTCGAAGGGGCCGGTTTCCTCCTG
Source organism: Hymenobacter negativus (assembly GCF_017571495.1). Classification (GTDB taxonomy): domain Bacteria; phylum Bacteroidota; class Bacteroidia; order Cytophagales; family Hymenobacteraceae; genus Hymenobacter; species Hymenobacter negativus. Next base: position 252,781 of record NZ_JAGETZ010000001.1, read on the forward strand.
GTGGTTGTTGTAGAGGCGGTCGCGGGTGATGGACTGGACGGCGTCGATTTCGCCCACGTTGCGCAGGTGGTGGATGTGCCGGAAGCCTTCCTCTTTCAGACTTCGCAGGCTGCGGCGCAGGTCCTGGCGGTGGCGGGCAATGATGTGCCGACCCAAGTGGCGGCGGTCGGGGCGGTCGGCGTTGCGCTCCTGGGCGACGGATTCGGGCACGTCGAGCACGATGGCCACGGGCAGCACGTGGTATTGGCGGGCCAGGGCCACCAGGGGCTTGCGGCCTTCGGCCTGCACGTTGGTGGCGTCGACCACGGTGAGCAGCCCGCGCTTCAGGCGCTTGGCCACCAGGTAGTGCAGCAGCTCAAAGGCGTCTTTGCTGGCCGATTGGTCATTTTCGTCATCGGCCACCAGGCCCCGGCAGGCATCGGAGGACACAATTTCCGTGGGCTTGAACAAGCGCCGTGCAAACGTGGACTTGCCCGCGCCCGTGCTGCCGATGAGGAGGATAAGGGAGAGTCCGGGAAGCTTAAGGGTATCTTGGGGCATTGATTTCGGCAAATGGTAACCTTACCTGATGGCAAAGCTCTATTTAGACATTGATGGCGTGTTGCTGACGGCCAAACATACGCAAGCGGCACCCGGCGTCGATGCATTTGTTGCTTTTGTTACGCAACACTTCGATTGCTACTGGTTGACTACGCATTGCAAAGGCGACAGCCACACCGCAATTAGATATCTTACACAATTCTTACTTCCGTCGACGCTTGAGCAACTTAAAGTTGCTGTACATCCCACAAACTGGGATGCACTCAAGACGGAAGCCATTGACTTTGAATCTGATTTTTACTGGATTGATGACAGTCCGTTCCAAGCCGAAAAAGCTTGTCTTAAATCCAACCAAGTAACGGATAGACTGATTGTTGTTGACTTGAACTGTCCCAACGAACTTTCTAGTGTTCAGACCAAGCTACAAGCGTTTCTTAAAAACTCGGTTATTCGCGAGACAGCACAGCAATAGTCAAGCACAAATCAAAAGCACATGAAAGTCGGCCGGCAATTCAATACGCTCACTTACGGTGAGTACCTGCACCTGATTGAGAACCGCAAGAAGTTCACGGACTTCAATACACTGGGGTTGTTTCGCTCCATCGTGGAAACCACGAAGCTGAGCCTCGAAGAGAAACTTGAGCTTCGGAAAGTTGCTATTGCGGCATTTGCGAAGACATTTGAGTTTCTGCAATTGAAAGACCCGCAGACCTATTTTGCAGTGACTACGCTAGGCGAAAGCCTAACCGTTGCTGATAAGAACCAGGCTTGGGAAGATATTCGGCATAACCAGCAGAAGATTCTGGAGAGCAAACGGCTAGGCCACCGGAATTTCGGCACCTATTCAAAGCATTTGTGTGGCTATGATACCTGCCCGCTGAATGGCATGATGATTCGAGCAGGCTCTCTTCTGGCGTATGGCGGCGAGATGCATTTTCATTCGGATAATAGCCGTGATTGGTCTAGATGGTCTAAAGAATTAAAAGCTAACCGGCACAAACGAGATAGAAAAGCGGAACCTCAAATCATTAGACAACTGCTAGACAGTGAATAAATCTTTACTCTACTTACAAATAGGTTTAGCGAGTTTGATAGTCATTATTAGCTAGTATACTTCACTCTTCCGCCAAGCCCAAATTTCATTATGAATCAGTTAATACAGCAGATTTCAGCATTTAAGGTTCGAGACAACTTTCCATTAGAAGATTGGGAAGGACGAGGTCTAAACCCTTCGGATGAAGCAACTCGTCAAGGAATGAACTTAGCTGTCATTGAATTTGCAGACTTCCTTATTTCACAGATTTCAAATGGCGTAGTTGAGCATGATGTGATGTTGGAACAGGTTCAGAATTACTTTGATGAGAGAGATAATTATGAGTTCGATACAGAAGAACGAGAGTACATTGTCGATGTTCAATGTGGACTTGCAAGACTAGTCAAAGTTGATTGTAGCGACCTGCTGATTTAATCAGGATTCCGTTTTTGTAAACACCGCTGCTTACACGAAGACGCGCCCACACCCCTCCCCTATGCCCAGCAGCCGCAGCTGCTACACGCAACCCGTAGCTACGCCGGCAGCCAGGTACAGAACTCAGCGCGGGTCCATTCGGAGCGGGGGGCTGGGTTGCTGCTGATTTTTAGATGCGGAGCCGCCTGCAGCCGTCCACCACTCGTCATTTTCCCAGTACCGGTCCCAGCCCAGCTTGGCGTATTTGGGGTTTACATTTTCCCCGCGGGCCCCGATGGTGAAAGTATCGAGCACACCGGACCCTACGGCTTCGTAGTCGCGGCCCAGGAGCAGTTCCTTGTGGTGGTTGGTCTGGTATTCGGTCCATTTGCCTTTGTAGAGCAGAGCCAGGGTGCCATCCATCGGGGCTTCGGTGGCGGTTTGCACGAAGTTGATGGTACCGCCTTTGGTAATGTAGAACTCCAAGGTGCCGGTTCCTTCGAAGGTGCCGGTGTGCGGCTGGGTTGGGGCCTGACGAAAAATAAAATGGACTTTGGCCGTGTAGGTCCGCAACAGCGAATCTTCAACGCTTGTATTGACGAGGCTGGCCCGTTTGAAATGCGCCAGTTCCCGCAGCTGCAGCGAGCCGGAGAAGGGCACTACGGCTTTTTTGAACCGACTTTTCCCCTTTACCAGCAGCGTCCCGGGGTCCAGGCTATCCGGCCGAACCTGAGTAAAGGCGAAGGAAATCCGGTAGCGGTCGGCGCCGAAAAATCCTTCCATCGGCGTCACCCCCGGCGAGTAGTCACTGGCATGATTCAACCAGAGATTGGCGAATTGCCGGTTTTGCGCCAATAGCAGCAGAGAATCCGTTAGCGTACCTGCCCGCCTAACGGGTGGTACGACTGCTTTAGCCGCGGCAGATGGTGGCGTTTTGGCCACATCAGCCGACTGCTGGCAACTGGCCAGGCCGGCTACCATCCCTAGGAGTAAGCTATGTTTTATACGCATACACCAAAGCTAACCTACCAATTGGTTGAGCGGCTATAAATGTTTCGGCGAGGTGGCCCACCATTCCTCGTTCTCCCAAAACTCGTTCCAGCCGAGCTTGGCCAATACGGGGTCTACATCGCCGACGCGGCCACCGGCTTCCTGTTCCTTCATGACGGGTGCGGGGGTTACGGCGCTGAGCTTGTTGGCCCAGGCTGCCGGGCGGTGTCGGCCGGTGTGGTTGTCGGTCCAGTCGCCCCGGAACAGCAGGCCGCCCCCGTGCGTGGGGTTGAAGCCGGTGCCCCAGATATCGGCCAGTTGGAGCACACCGTGGCTGTTTTCGTACACGTCGAGCAGGGCTTCGCCGCGGTATACGCCCGCGCCTTTGGTGGCGGGGTCCTCGCGCAGCTCGTAGGTGGCGCGTACCACGAAGGTGGGCACGGAATCGGTGGGCTGGTAGCTGTTGTCGACATCGAGCCGAGCATCAAACACCACCGTCTGCACCGTGATGGTGCCGGCAAATGGCGTGATGACTTTGCGGTAGCGGTTGCGGCCACGCACTCGAAACTGCTCCGGCCGCAAGGAGTCGCGCCGCACCTCATCGAAATAAAACGAAATCCGGTAATGGTCGGGGCCGTAGAAACCTTCAATGGCTTGGCGGCTCGGGGCACCCTTCTGCCAATTGGCCCAGAGCGGGGCCAGGTCGCGGGTGCGCAGCAGGTCGTGCGCAGCGGGCGTGAGGGTATCAGCAGCACTCAAAGCGGGCAGAACCAACGGAGCCGCCCGCCGCGCGCTGTCTGCCAACAGAAAGGCGCGCTCCTCGGCCTTGGTGTAGGCCGTATCCTGCTCATTACTGGGAGTTTCGGCAGATGCAGCTACCAACGGTACTTTAGTTCTGGATTGGCAGCTAGCCAGCAGACCGGTAATCAGCGCAAATAGGAAGAAGTATTTCACGCATTGCAGGAGATAATTATCAGGCAGTGGATTTGCCCGCGCCGCCGATGAGGAGAAGAGAGTTAGGATATCTTGGGGCAGATACTAATCAGCGTACATTTGAAAAGCCAAGAAACTTTCCATCAGCCTTGAATAACCAACCTCAATGAAGAAGCTAGCTGTTTTATTCATCATTCTACTCAAATCAAGCATCGGATATTCACAGACTGACAAGAATGGCAATCCTGTATTCGAATCAGTTATTGTGAGTGAGGAAAAGTTTGAGGATATAGAATTGACTTCTAGCTACTATACACTAAAGAACAATATTGAGAATAAAGGCTCATCTGTTTTTATATCCGAGAAGCCCACGCTCAATCAGATTGAAAATGCAGCCACGTCTTTAGCATCAAATTTCTATATTTTAACCAAGAACCGCAACATACTCTATTTCATACTAATAACGGGAAAGCCAAGAACATTTTTGGTTGTCAACCCAAATACGGGAAGCAAGAATGAGTATCCCTGCAAAATCAAAGGGAGTATTTCCGAAAATCGAGCGATGGAGATGATAAACAATAATTATGATTCAAAAGCTTCATTAAACGGGAACAAGCTTTTATTCAACAATAATAATCATCAGGTCTTTTCTAATGCAGAAGCGAAAGATGCTATACTGCAACTAATAAAAGCGCACAAACTGAATAATGTTCAGGGCTCGGCAGTAGTCATGCGTAGTCAAAATGAATTGAAAGCGCTTGTATTACAAGAGACCAAAGAGGGTGGTAAGCTTGATTTCTTTACTCCAATAAAGGGTCATGAATATGACGGAATGCAAATCAAGCCAGGGATAATTAGTACTATGATAGGCATTGCATTGTACAAATGGGGAAGAGCTAATTTCGATTTAGGTATCAGCACTCTTGATGACGCAGTCGCGGTTTTCTCAGAATTTAAAGGGCGAGAATTAAACCAACGTGAGAAAGACTACATAAAAATGGGCTTTACCAAAGAGTTAGAAAAGTAGCCCTGGCTTTATACTCCAAACACCGCCATTTGCGAGGGCGCGCCCACGCCTTCCACCTCCTCCCCCATGCTCTCCAGCCGCAGCTGATACCCATGCCGCTCGGCCACGCCGGCGGCCCAGGCGGCAAACTCGGCGCGGGACCATTCGAAGCGGTGGTCGTCGTGGCGAAACTCACCGGCGTTGAGCTTCTCGAAGAGCTGGTTGTAGTCGGCGTTGGGGCTGGTGACGAAGACGTGCGCCGGGCGGGCCTGGCCAAACACCACGGCTTCGAGGGCGGCAAGGCGGTTTTCGTCGAGGTGCTCTATGACTTCGACCAGGGCCGCCACGTCGAAGCCGGCGAGGCGCTCGTCGCGGTAGAGCAGCGAGCCCTGGATGAGGTCGATGCGGGTGCGCTGGCGCGGGGGCATTTCGTCGAGGTGCAGGCGCTGGGCGGCGCGGGCCAGCGCCTGGTGCGACACGTCCATGCCGAGGATGTACTCGATTTTAGGTTGGCGCAAGAGCAGGCGCAGCAGCTTGCCTTCGCCGCAGCCCAGGTCGAGCACGCGCTTGGGAGCCAGCTGATAGATTTCGTGGGCTACTTGCTGCAGGCGCTGGTCGTGGAGGCTCAGGCGTTGGTCACCCTCCGCGTTCACCTCACCCCCCGGCCCCCTCTCCCGCGGAGAGGGGGAGCCAGACGATTCCGCATCGGGCATAGCCGGTGCCCCCTCTCTGCGGGAGAGGGGGTCAGGGGGTGAGGTTTCGTTGGCCGGGTCGTTGATTTCATCCCCTTCCATCAGCCGCTCCAGCGTCGGATTCACGTACGCCGCCAGGTAGCGCAGATAGCGGCGCGTGATGAAGCCGCGCTCCGGGTGCTGGGGTAGCCAGTCGCCGCCGCGGTGCAGCAGCTTCTCGGCTTCGTGCTCGCCGATGTAGTAGTGCTTGTCGTTGTCGAGCACCGGGAGCAGCACGTAGAGGTGGGTGAGCACGTCTTGCAGGCGCAGGCCCTCGTGGCGCAGATGCAGGGTGTAGTAGCGGCTGTCGCCCCACTCCGGCACGGTGGGGTCGAGCGGGGTAGTTTCAATTTCCACCTCGTAGCCCAGCGGCTCGAAGAGGCGGCGAGGCCAGTCGGGGCCGGGTGCCGACACCACGGCCACTTTCACGGCCAGCGGCAGGGTTTGGGCGGGCAGGTCGGGCTTGTCTTTGCAGGTACCGTTCATGGCGGTGCCGTAGGCTTTGCTTAGGGCCGCGCTCAGGAAGGATGAGGCCACGTAGGGCCGGTCGTTCACGTATTGCTCTAGCGCGAAGCCTTCGCCGGATGCGCCGCCCTTGCCGCGCACGAGGCCCACGGGGTCGAGGTCGAGCAGCAGGGCGGCGGTGCAGCGCTCGGCCGTGGCTTCGGGGTAGAACACGTGGGCCTGGCCGCCGGCTACTTCGATGCTTTGCAGACGCGCGGGGTTCTTGTGCAACAGGTAGCCGAGGTCGGTGGCGGGCTGGTAGGTGGTGGAGATGGTGAGGAGCATACGGAACGGACCCGGAAAAGCGGGAACCGAAGGTAGCACAGCCCCGGTCAGCGCGGGGCAAGGTTGCGGGCTGCGAAGTAGGTTTGCAGTCGGCAAAGCCGTTTTTTAGCCCGCTTCCCTCCTTTTACCCGCGCCGTTTTCTGTGTCCGATACCATTCCTCCCGCTTCCCCTACTGGCCCGTCTCTTGACGATTTCGCCAGCTTCTACCTCTACGGCCTCACCAACCAGCCCTACCAGCAATCTACTGATTTAGGGAAGTTTGGCGAGCTGTACAACCTCGTCATCGGCAACCACGGCGGGCTGGGCATTGCCAGCACTTTCCACCCCTACCAGCTGGTGAATCAGGTCGGTGTAACGGTGTGGTATGCCGCCTATGCGCAGTTCTATACCCAGCCCAACCGCCTAGAGCTATTCGCCGAAATGACGGTGGAAAAGGCCTCTTTTGTAACAGTACCGCCGGCCTCGTTCGCCGAATTCCACGTCTGGCCCGACACCCGTCTGACTACCGACGAAAACCCAATCTTTGGCCGCTTCGTCCCCTTCGTCATCCCCTTTCTGGTGCGCAAAGACCCGGAACTGCTGCGCTGGGATGCCGAATTTGCCGCTGCTGAAGGCGACAACCGGCGCATTCGCCCCTACCTGGATGCCGTAAATGCGGCCATCAAATTCGTGCAGCCTGCCCCGGCTTTCGTGCTAGGGTTTGGGGAGTTTGACGAGCAGCAGCCAGAGCTGCTGGTTGAGAAGTTTCTGAGCTGCCGCGATATGCTGCTGTAGATTATTGTATTCCGAAACGCTACTTCCTTATTCTATGAGACTCACGCATTCCGCCACTGGCTCAAACCGCTTCTTAATCCTGCCGAAACCATGAGCTACGACGTTGCCCTGTATCGCCGGGAAGTGCAGGAAAAGCACGACCAAAACCCGCAAGAATCGTTTTTTGAAGACGAGGCGAACATCCTGCCTTTCACTCCCGAACAGCACCAGCGCCTGCACGAGCGGCTGCTGGCTTACGGGTATAAGGAAGTAAGCCGACAGCCAAGCCACATCGAATACCTCCTGGACAGGGGCGACGACCCGCCTATCCTGGCCATGCTATTCAGCAGCACGCTGCACCTCACCGTCTCGCCCGCATCGAGCGAAGACGTGTTTGATATCGGCATGACGGCCTCCGAGTTTACCGACGATGGCGACTTCGCAAAATACGATTCGCAATTAGGGGACTGGGAAAGAATCGAAGACTAACTTCCACTGGCCCGGTCTGCTACGGCAGCTGTTGCAACGTCAGACGGGGCCACTACTTTGCCCTTTAAGAAGGATTTATACCAACGCCCCGAGTCCTTCAGAATCCGTTCCTGCGTTTCGTAGTCGACGTGAATCAGCCCGAAGCGAGGGCCGTAGCCCTCGGCCCACTCGAAATTATCGGTGAGGCTCCAGGCAAAATAGCCGCCCACGTCCACGCCTTCGTGCTTGGCCCGCAGCACCTGCCCGATGGCCGCTTGCAGATACGCCCGGCGGGCCGCATCGTGCACCCGGCCCTCTGTTGCCACATCTGGGAACGCTGAGCCACTTTCAGTTATCAGCATTTTTGGCGCATTTGGATAAGCGCTGTACTGTTTCAACATTTGGTAAACCGACTCCGGATAGACCTCCCAGCCCATGTCGGTGTAGGGTACGTTGCGCTGCTTGGCGGGCACCAGCGCGGCCCACTGCAACGGTAGCCAGGGCGAGAATTTCACCACTTCGCGGGTGTAGTTCTGGATGCCCCAGAAGTCGAAATCGAAGGCCATGCGCTGCTCGTCGCCGGGCTTTTGGTAGCGCTCCAGCAGCCAGCGTAGGCTGGGCAGCTCGGCCAAAGGGTAGCCCAGGCCGAGGGTGGGCTCCACAAAAAAGCGGTTCAGCACGGCGTCGGCGCGGCGGGTGGCGGCTTCGTCGTAGCCGTTGCCGGGGCGGTGCGGCGTGAGGTAGGAGCACGAAAACGTGGTGCCAATTTCGGCCGCATCAGGCAGCAGCGCGCGGAGGGCCCGGCCGCCTTCGGCCTGGGCCAGCGTAGCGTGGTGGGCCGCTGCCAGAAACGCCCCCAAGTGTCGCCGGCCCGGCGCATGAATGCCCAGCAAATGCCCCGCGCCCACAAACACCATCGGCTCGTTAATGACAGCCCAGTGCGGCACCCGGTCGCCGAGGCGGCGGGCCATGAGCTGGGCGTATTCCGAAAACCAGCCCACGATGCTGCGGTTGGTCCAGCCGCCTTTGGCTTGCAGGGCGCTGGGCAAGTCCCAGTGGTAAAGCGTGAGCATGGGGCGCAGGTCGCGCTCCAGGCAGGCATCCACCAGCCGGTCGTAGAAGTCGAGGCCGCGGCGGTTCACGGCGCCGGTGCCTTCGGGCAGCACCCGCGACCAGGCGGCGGAAAACCGAAAATCAGTCAGGCCCATGTTGCTGGCCAGGTCGAGGTCGGTTTCGTAGCGGTTGTAGAAGTCGGCGGCCACGCGCCCGTGCTCGTTGCGCCGGATAGCCCCCTTACGCCGCGTAAAATCGTCCCAGATGCTCGGGCCCTTGCCTTGGTGCTGCCACGCGCCCTCCGTTTGGTAGGCCGCGGCCGAGGCGCCCCATCGAAAATCAGCCCCAAAATCGGCACGGGAAAAAGGCAGCGGAGCGGAATCAGGGAAAAAGGCCGCTGGCAGCGGCTCGTCGTAGCGGGGCGGTAGTTTAATCATGCGCGGGGCGCGGAGGGGTTATTGGGAAATGGAATAACGCTGCAACAGCAGTCTACCAAGGCAGAACCTTATACGGCAAAGCGTCATGCAGCGTGCAACAAAGCATCTCTACCGCACTAACTCAATCAGGTGGTTTGCTATTGCAGTAAAGATGCCTCACTGCGCGCTGCATGACGTTCTTTCTTGCGCGGTATTGCTCCAACGCTACTCAAGTCAACACCCTTGCCTGTCAATTGCTCCCACAGCAGCCTATCTAGTACGTCGCCCGTGTGGTCTGGGTAATCGACGGCAATGATTTCGTCGCGGTGCAGCCACTGGTCTACCTTGTCCAGGTTCTTGTCTTTGAAGTTTTTGATGACGGGCACCCCCATTTTGGCCAGCGCGGCCGCGTTGCACTGCTGCTCATATTGCTGCTTCATGGGCATCACCAGCAGCTTTTTACCCAAGTAGAGGGCCTCGGCGGGCGTTTCGAAACCGGCGCCGCAGAGCACACCGGCCGAGCGGGCCAGACTGTCCAGAAACGCCGGGCCGCTCACCGGCCACACGCGCACGTTGCCGTATTCGGCCGGCGACCGGCTGTGTTTGCTGAACACCTCCCAGCGGATGCTACGGCTCAGGTATTGCAGGCGCTCCACCAATATTTCCTCTTCGTAAGCCGGCAGGTACACCGTGTAATGGCCCTCGTTGGTGGGGTTTAGCTCGCGCACCTGCTGGCGGATGACGGGCGTAGAAATTCCCGGCGCATATTCCTGAAAGTGAAAGCCGTACTGCGCGGTGCTTGGCGCGTAGTGCTTCAGCACGGCACGGCCTGCCGGGTCCTCCTTGTCGGGCCGGGGCGAAGCGCCGTGCAACACGGCGCTCTGGTGGCTAAGGGCGATGCAGGGCACTTCGCGCAGCTTGCAGGCCCAGCTACTCACGGGCTCGAAGTCACTGATGACCAAATCGTAGCTGTCCACGGGCAGGTGCCGCACTTCGCTCACAAATTTGGCCGATTTGAACTGCCAGAAGGTTTTTACGAAGTTGATGCCGCCCTTTTTACCAAACAAAAAGCCCATGCCCTGGGCCCGGTATTTCACCTCGAACGGCAGCGGCAAGTCGGCAGGCGGGCCACTTATTAGGATATCGAGCTGGTCGCAGCGGCTGCGCAGCAGCGGCACCACATCGAGGGCGCGGCTCAGGTGGCCGTTGCCGGTGCCTTGGATGGCGTAGAGTATTCGGGACATTTGACAGCAGGGAATCGTCTCACGTGAGGTGCTACGTCGGGGCGACTTAGGTTCTTATTTAATCTTAAATTCAGCCAGCAACCCCTCAAGCAGCGCGGCCGGGTCGGCGTCGGCTAGTTCCTCGGCGGCATCAGCGGCTTCGGCCTCCGCGGTTTGCTGCATGGCGGGGTCATCGTTGTAATAATAAAGCTGCCAATCTGTTTCGGCAGTGTATTCCAGGGAGGTCAGGTTTTCGACCCAGTCGCCGGAATTCAGGTAGATAACCTCGCCTTTTTCAGTGGTCAGCGTTTTGATTTCGGGCTGGTGGATGTGTCCGCAGGCCACGTAGCGGTAGCCTTCGTCGGCAGCGATGGCAGCGGCGGTGCCCTCGAAATTACTTACGGCCGCCACGGCGGTTTTCACCCGCTCCTTCACCAGCTTGCTTAAGGCCACGCGGGGCCGGCCCAGCTTGGCCAGGCCGTAGTTCACGAAGCGGTTTATTAGAATCAGCAGGTCGTAGCCGTGGCCGCCGAGCTTGGCCAACCAGCGCGAGTGCCGCATGGTTACGTCAAACACGTCGCCGTGAAACAGCCAGGTGCGGCCGTGGGGCAGGTCGAGCACCAGCTTGTTGTCGAGGCGGAAATTACCTAGCTTCAAGCCGGCGAACTTGCGCAGCAGCTCGTCGTGGTTGCCGGTGAGGTAGTGGATTTTAACGCCCTTGGCGGCCAGACCGGCCAGGTAGCGCACCACCCGCATGTGGGCCGGCGGCCAGTAGTTTTTGCTGAACTGCCAGATGTCTACAATGTCGCCGTTGAGCACCAGTACCTGCGGCCGGATACTCTTGAGGTAGCGCAGCAGTTCGGTGGCGTGGCAGCCGTAGGTGCCCAGGTGCACGTCTGAGATAACGGCCACCTGCACCCGGCGCTTCCGGCGGGCCTTGGGCCGGGCCACCGGGGTCATTTCGCCGATTCCGGGCACTGCAGTGGATACCGCCCTCATGCAGCAGCGGCTTGCGTGAACCGGCCGCCCCGGGCGGACCCGGTGCTACGGCGCGGCCGGATAGCTGGCCCCGGCAACCGCCGGCCCAGTCCACCCCCACCCCCAAACGCCGAGCGCAAACTACCGAGGGTGTGCAACACAAACGCCACCCACAGCGCCACCTGAAACAGTTCGTATACGAGCCAGCGCCCCAAGCGGCGCAGCCCCGAAATCAAGGCTGGGAAGTACATAGCAGGCTAGGTTATTAGCGGTGAAAAATCCTGCTTTCAAAGTTCGTTTGGCAATGTGATGCGCTGTTTACGGGCGTATTACCCTTAAATAAATTCCGTCACCGCCGGCGCAGTCCAATTTCAATGGGGTAGTATTTTGCTGGATTCTGGTCCGGTTTTACGTTCTTTGCTGACTCAACTATTCCCAGTTTTCTCCTCTCTTATTTCATTCCTTATTAACCTTTTTATTATGCAGTTTCTACCCCGTGTAGCCCGCCATTTTCTGGTATTAAGCCTGCTCCTGCTGGGTGCAGGCGCAGCACTGGCGCAGCCCACCGGCAAGGCCGCTAAAGGCCGCAAGCGCTACACTTTCGCGCAGAAAGACTCGGAGTCGCCCTACGTGCAGAACGTAACCAAAAACACCGATGAGGAGCAGGACGTGGATGGTTCCTTCACGCGTCTCGGCTACCGCTCAGCCACCGACATGCTCACCGAAATTACGGCTCTCAAAAAGCTGCACGACTGGGCCGATACCACCTACCAGCGCCGCGTAGCCGCCATCCCGCCCGGCGGCGCCTTGGTGGTCATTGTGCACCGCCAGGGTCCGAAAGGGGTTGAGATGTCGAACCTTACCCTCACCGCTACTGATAAAGCCGGCAAAGAAGTCTTTGCCCAAACCCTGGCCCCCGGCACCGGCCGCTTTTTCGGCCGTGACCTCTACCAAGGCAAAACCATTATTCCCTTCCCCAAAATGGACCCGCAGGAGTTAAACATCAGCATCCGCGACGCCAAGCTTTACCAGACCTTCGACTACACACTGGCGCTGCCGGCCGCCCAACAAACCGCAGCGGAATAAGAAAGCCATTGGCTAGACTGGTTTCACAGAAACAGTTACTGCAAATACTCCAACTAAAAAACAACGCAAAAAAAGCTAATTAAATTAGCAATTGTATCGAATACAACTATTATCTTTGGTATATCGCACGGTAGTCTCCCGCCAAAGCGCCGTCTGTAAAAAGACGAAGCCCCGGCTGCTGGACACAACCGAGGCTTCAAGAAGTGGGTGGAACGTACACCCTTTCTTCTAGCAAGTATGAAACGGGAACGTGCGAAACAGCTACTGCAAGATTGGTGGAAACCAATTTTGCTGGGGTTTGCGAGTGGCGTAGCGAAAGACGTAATTCTTTTGCTGCTCTCTCACTACCTCAAGTAGTGGTAAGGGGTTGGGCCGAGTGCCTGGCCCCTTATTTTTTATCCGCTTTTTTTACTAACGCAAATGTATAAAGGTTTTCTACACTTTGCTACACTCCGGCTTCGTTGAGCTTGCCCAACCTCTAATTTCTTAATTGCATGCCGCATTACTCCTCCACTAGCCAGTGCTGGCCAGCCCGTCAGCAAGTAGCATGAAGCGCAGATTTACTCTTGGGTTTCTGATGTTGCTGCTGGTATTGATTGCCGCTTTCAGCCGTCCTACCTACCACTACCCGGCCCCGGCCGAGTTGCGGCAGAAAGCGCATTACCTCGAACGCATCATCCGCACGCCGGAGAGTGAATCGACGGAGCTGAACGCGCTAGGCAACGCCGAATGGTCGTTGTTTTCCATGTCTTATTCGGTCTATGCTTTCACGAACATGGCCCAGTTGGATAGCACCTTCCGGCCTGAAGCGGCCCACTACACCCAGCTGGCTATTGGCAAAATGCTGGCCGGCAGCATTGCCCGGGCCTTTCGAAATCCAAACGCCAGCGTCGCGGCCGATTCGGTAACGTCCGTGCTTTACCTCGGCCACCTCAACCTGATGCTGGGCTGCCACCGCCTGCTGGCTCCCGACTCCCCCTACAAAGCGCTGCACGATTCGCTTTCTGCCACGCTGCACCGCCGGCTCGCCACCGCCCCCAACCACTGCCTGGAATCCTACCCCGGCGGCGTGTGGTTGCCCGATAATACCGTCGCCCTAGCTTCGCTTCAACTCCACAGCGACCTGACGAACAGTCCTTACCGCGCCTTTTGCCAGCAATGGGTCGTCTACGCCCGCCAGCACCTGACGGACCCTGCCACCGGCCTGCTCCTCTCCAAACCCACCACCCATCACCAAGAGGCTGAAGAACCGCGCGGCTCCCACTTGGGCTGGAGCATTTTCTTCCTCTACCGCTTCGCCCCTGCCTACGCCGCCGAGCAATACCGCCGGTATCAGGAGCAATTCAGCACTAATCTTGGCGTCATCCGCCTCTACCGCGAGCGCGCCGGCCAATACGAAACCAGCGAAGGCGACATCGACAGCGGCCCCCTGATTCTGGGCTGCAGCATCCCGGCCAATGCCTTCGCTTTAGGCAATGCCGTGGCCCTGCGCGACTGGCGCAATGCCCAGCGCCTGCGCCGCGTCATCAGCTTCGGCAGCCGCGAAGTGACCACGCCGCAGGAACTGTATTACCGCGTCCGCTTCGTGGATTTATCCGTCAGCCCGCTGGCCGAGGCGCTGCTGCTGCACGCCGAAACGATGACGCCGTGGCATGTGCGCAGAACAAGCGGCACCCCGTAATGCGTACCATGATGCTGGAGCAGGCGCGGGTTATTTCTCCAACGCAGGGTCAATCACATTGGCGTCAAACTCCTCGTTGTGCCTTTTGTAAAGGGCCGTCGGTTCTACCGTCACGAACAGCTCCAAAGTGGGACCAATAATGAGTTCCAGCAGATGACCGCCGCGCACGCTGCCGTCGGCAGCGGCCAAGTTCAGGTGGGAATGTGCCGCCGGCTTGCCGTTGAGTAAGGCAATATCGCCGGTCAGCGACGTCACTTCGGAAGGTTCCGTGATGGGAATGACTTTAAATTGCTTGTGGCTATAGTCATACACTCCAATCTTAGCCGACAGGGCATCGCCAATGGCTTGATAGTGTGCGCTTTTTACGTTGTATTTTTGAGCAAATTCCGTCAGGCCAGACATTACCTCATCGCCTTTAGCAAAAACCAGGACATAGGTTTTAACGGCGCCGCTGGTGCTCAGCAGCTTCACTTTCATTCCGGGGGCTTTGCCCAGCACCACGGGCTTGGCCGATGCGGGTGATACGTATTCTTGCGCTTGGGCGGCAATACTGGTCCCAGCAACTAGCAGGGCGGTAGCGGTAAAGTGTTTAAGCCGCATAATAGTCATCATGTTTCTACTTAGTAGCTGAGTTATAACAGCTCATACGGCGCAGCCACTTGCAAAGCTGAGCTGCAAGGCAGACTATGGACACTGCCCAATCTTTCAATAAGCACCAAGAGCCGCCCAAAACAATGTTTGGGGCGGCTCTTGGTGCTTGCATAAGGTTTCTATTTCTGCCGCAGCCTCACCCACTGCACGGCAATTACCGTCTTCGCATCCTGAAGCGGCTCGGCTACCAGCGCTTCCCAGGTGAAATCGAGCATTTCGATTTTCTCGTTTTCCTCGATTAGCCCGCCGCCGGCACCGGTTTTGTGGCTTACCTCGGCGTAATAGACGGTGATTACCTCCGCACTCGTGCCCGGCGAAGGCCACATCTCCACGATTTCTTCGAGCTTGTCGATTTCATAGCCCAGTTCCTCGTGAATCTCGCGGCGTACTGCCGTTTCGGGCGCTTCGTCTTTGTCAATCATGCCGGCGGCAATTTCCAGAATCTCCTTTTCCGGGCCGATGCGGAACTGGCGGGTGAGCACGTACACCTGCCGGGCCGTGTCGTAGACCAACGCAGCCACGGCCTTGCCGGGCGCAAACTGCTCGCGCTTGAGCTGCACGTCGCCGTCCAGCACAATGAGTTGGTTGACTTTGTAATGGCCGTTGAAAACGCGGCTACGCTCGATAATCTGCATGGTGGACAAGGGTTGGGTTAGGGCCTCAAAGAAAGGCAAGGAGATTAATAACTCACGCCCGATGGCGCTTACTCGACTGAAGCGATAACGCGCAAAGCATCTTCCAACGGCTCAAGGCTCATAATTTCGGCCACGTGGGGCAACGGCCGCACCGCGCCCAACCGGTTGAGCCAGACCGGCCGGATGCCCACGGCCAGCGCCCCCAGCACGTCGGCCCGCCAATTGTCGCCGACCAAAACGGTTTCCTCCGGCCGGGCTCCCAGGCGCTGCATGGCTACCTCAAAAATCCGGCGGTCGGGCTTGGGTACGCCCACGTCTTCTGAGGTAATGAGCGCATCCACCAAGTCAGTCATGCCCAAAAAGGCCAGTTTTTCCTCCTGCTCGGCGGTGCGGTTGTTTGTCACGATGCCGATGCGGTAGTGCGGCTTCAGGGCTTGCAGCAGGGCCAGCGCCCCAGCTACGGGCTGGCGCATCAGGGGGTAATGCGTTTGGTTGGCCCGTACAAAATCGTCGATTTCGGCGGCTGTAGCATTTGGCCAGTACGGCGCCAGCAGCCCTTCGAAACGTAGGCGGCGAGCCTCTTCGTAGGTGTAGCGGCCCGCCATCAGCAGGACATGATATTCTTCCAGCAGCTCGCTGTACAGCTGGTAGAAGGGTTCGAATTCGACGGTTTGGAAAAATGGCAGCGGGGCAGCACTGGCCCGCAATGACGCCCGCGCCGTAGCAATATGGTCGAATAAGGTGTCGTCCAAATCGAACAGAACGGTAGTTAGGGGCGTCAGTAGCAGCGGGCTTTCGGGTTTCGGCAGCATGAATGATTCTGCATTTGGATTTCAATAGCTGCGACGTGCGGGCTACTGAGCAAAGAAACGCCCACTTGTGACTTTTGCCGGTGAATGACTATTAAGGTAGCTTTCAGTGCCATTAGGTCCAAGTGTTAGCCATTGTAGAGCATGCCCAAAACCTGAATTAGTTGGCGTGGACCGCACTAGATTTGGTCTTTACCTTAACCTTTTGCTCTTTGCTGCCTAACTTTTGCCCGGCAGCCTTAAGCTGTTCATAGGCCACGCGTTGCAAGGCCACGGCCTGCGCGGGCGTGATGCCAAGCGTGGCGGCGGCTTCTTCGGCAGCACCTAGTTTGCGCGGGTCGCGGCCGGTTATTTCGCCAAATACTACGCAGGCGCTGAGGTAGGCGCCCCAGCGGCTGGGGTGGCGGTGGTCGGCTTCCCAGAGGTTTATTTTGCTCGGCTCGGGGGCATAGGGGTTGGGCATGGCCACGCCTTGTTGAATGGCGCGCAGCCAGGCGTCGCCGGCCGGGGCCACCCCAGCAATGTGACCGTTTTGCTGCGCCAGGCCATAGTAGGCAGCGTGCAGGTCGTGGGTCATAGAATCGAGCGGGAGGCCGGCGTAGGCACCACCAGCCGGGTACACGAGTGAGGCACCGACCCAGGTTTGGTAGAAGTACACCTGCGCGACAGGGTTGGCCGTATGGATGGCCTGCTCCAGCTTGGTGGCGTATTCGCGGAACCGTTCGGGCTGGCCGCCGTGGCGGCTGGGCAGCGGGCCGGTGCTGAGGTCGTGCATAATCACCCGGTCCCAGCGCGGCTGTTGGATGATGGCCAGGGCGCTGTCGTAGTGAAACTTGAGCGTTTGCCCGCTGATGGCTTCGATGTGGACCTCGTAATTGAGGCCCGCCTCGTCGGTAAGTTTTTTGAAGATGCCGGGCACACCACCCCAGGGCCCCGGCTCGTTGGCGTACATGCGGCGGCGCTGGCCCCGACGGTCGGGCGTGAAGTTTTCGTCGGTGATGGCTGCCGCATTGTAGTTGAGCATGGGCGGCCTAGCTCCGTGGAAGTAGCTGTTGCCCACGAACAGAATGACGGTAGGCTTCGGCTTGGTTTGGGCTGCAACGGACTTGGGCAGCCACGCTACTAGGCCGAAGAACAAGAGGAGGCTATTCAGGCGCATTAAAGATTCAGAGGAAGGAAGTGAAAGCCATTTGGCAATCTAATACAGCTGTTATCCTGAGCGTAGCGAAGGACCTTTTCGTGTTTGCACCTAGTCGTTCAGTGGTAATAAGGTCCTTCGCTACGCTCAGGATGACAGGCGTTGTGCTTACGGTTTAAAATCCAAGTGTTTGTCGAAAAACGGTAAGACGTGCTGGAACATCCGGCCCTCGTGGCCCATGATGCGGCTGCCGTGGGTACCCTCGTACTCCTCGGCAGTGTGCGGAATGCCGAAGACGGTGAGCAGGCTGCTGAAATTGCGGCAAGCTGGCGGAATGTGTTTCACCTCGTCCTGCGCGCCCCAGTCGAAGGCCAAGGCCCGCAGCTGGCGTAGGGCCGCCGGGCGGGTGGGTAGCACGTAGGCGGGCGTGGCCAGTACCCAGCGGGCCAGCACGGCCTCGCGTCGGACTAGGCTGTCGGCCCCGAGCGAGCCGGGCAGGTCGGCGCCGAAGGGTTGAGCTTGGGGGTTGGGCGAGAATGCGCGGGATGCCGACACGGTGGACAGGGCTGGGTGGCTGTGCAGGACCTCGGCGGCGCTGTGGGCGCGCAGGGCCACGGGCAGGCCGGGGCCGGGCAGGTAGCTGGGGTGCGGCCCGAGCAGGGCGGGACTCAGGGCGTAGGCTGCGGCCCAGGTGCCGGGGTAAGCCAGGGCCAGCCGTACAGTGCCCCCACCGCCCATGGAGTGGCCGGCGAGGCCCCGGCTGCCCGGTCGCGCCAGCGTGCGGAACTGCTTATCGACAAACGCTACCAGTTCGCGCGCCGTGAAGTCGGCCCAAGGCCCATTGGTGGCCGAGTTGACGTACCAGCTGCCGCCGAAGCGGGTTTGCTCATTCGGTACCACTACGATGAGGGGCCTGATTTTCCCTTCGGCAATGGCTTGGTCAAGCAGGGGTTTCATGCCATCCTGGTTGAAAATCAGGCTGTCGTTCCAAGTGAAGCCGTGCAGGTAGTACAGCACTGGATAGCGCTTGGCGGGGTTGGCCTCGTAGCCAGCCGGCAGGTACACGCTCACGCGGCGGCGCGGGTTTTCGCCGCCGGGGTTGCCACGCAGCAGCTTCGAATCGAGGTAGGTGACGACCACGCGGCCGGCCGGCGCGGGACTGGTTTGGGCCCGGAGGCCGGGGCTGCTGAGCAGTGTGAGGAGCAGAAGCAGCAGGGTTTTCATGGTGGCAATTAGTTTAAAAGGCCGTCCTGCTGCGCGTAGCCAAACCGAAGGTCACCGTAAGCAAGCACCTCTACCGCTTCGTTGTCCGGTACTCACCAAACCGGACAGCGGAATCACACGGGTCTCACTCGTTGCAGCGAATAGATTACTACTGCGGTAGAGATGCTTGCCTACGGCGACCTTCGGTTTGGCTACGCGCAGCAGGACGGGCTAAGTTGCGTTATCAGCAAGCGGCTACTTCTTCAGTTCCGCCTTCAGCGCCTCAATCACCTCGGGGTTGGGAAGACAATTTTTGAACTTGATGTTTTCCAGAATCTGGGGCAGCTCGGTGGCGCTTTTCACGTCCACGATGTAGGGCGGCTTGATGCGCAGGAGGGCTGCAATAGGCTGGTCGTTGAAGCGCTTGTAGGTCCACTGGCACCAGCCGATGCCGACGCTATTGAGGTTGCGAGCGGCTTCGCCCATCCACTGCGCGGAGTTCTCGCCGGTTTCGCCCACCCACACGGGCACGTCCTGGGTTTCGCGGAAGCGCAGCAAGTTGCCGATGGTGCCGAGCTGGTTGGCGTCGGGGTTGCTGGCATCTAGCGCGTTGCTGAGCGGGTACTTCTTGAGGTCGTAGCGGTGGGCGTTGTAAACCAGGTTTTCGGGGTGGGTGAAGGACTTGCGCTCGATGGCGTTGTAGTTGTTGCCGTAGCCATTGCCTTCGAGCAGCAGCAGGTGCTGGTCGCCCTCGGCCCGCACCGTGTTGATGAGCCGCTCGAACATGGCCTGAATGGGCGGGTTGCCGCCGGGCACGTTGTTGGGCTCGTTTACGAGGTCGTACATGGCAATGCGGCCGTCGTTCCTGTAGCGCCGGGCCAGCACCGCCCACAGGCCGTTGGTCATATCCTGGTACACCGGCTCCTTCCAGAAGTCATTAGGCTGCAAGGCGTCCGAGATGTTGGAGTCGGTGCCCTGGGCGCCGGGGGCGGCGTGCAGGTCGAGCACCACGTAGAGCTTGTTGGCCGCGCACCAGGCCAGCGCCTGGTCGATGATGCGAATGGCGTCCAGCTTCTGCGGCTCTTTGAACAGCTCGCCGGCTTTTTGCCACTCCTTCAGCTTCGCCACATAATCAGCATACGGCACGGTGCCGCGGATGACGCCGTTGCGCACCGCCCGCTGCTTTTCGGTGAGAAACAGGTCGTAGTGCAGCGGCAGCCGGATGCAGTTAAAGCCCTGCTGGGCAATAAAATCAATGTCCTGCTTGGTGACGAAGTTGGCGCGGTACTGCTGGTAGAATTTCTCCACTGCCGCGTCGCTCATGCCCGCACTGTAGAGCACCTTTTTCACCGAGCCCTGGGTGCCGCCGTAGCCAGGCTTCATCATGTAGCCTTCCTGCAACAGCCAGCCGCCCAGGTTCATGCCTTGCAGCAGGACTTCGTGGTTCTGCGCATCTACGATTTTGGGACCGTTGGCGTGGAGTAGTGGATTTTGGGCGAGGACCGGAAGGGAGATAAGAAGGAGAAAAAGCGTTTTCATGTAAGCAGATAAGGGTAATCGAACGTCGCGCGAAACCTCACCCCCGGCCCCTCTCCCGCAGAGAGGGGCCGGGGGTGAGGTAAGGGCTAGTCAATTACATAAGTGGCAATGGAATGCGGCGCGCTGGTGGTTACGGCGGCCTGACCTTTTATCCAGAGTTGGAACTCCTGGGGCTTGTCGCCGCTGTTCATCACCACCACAGCCACTTTGCCGTCGGGGTTGCGGAAGGCGGTGGCTTGCAGCCAGTCGCGGGTGCTGGTGCTGGCAATGCGCTTGGCGCCGGGCCGGATGAACTTCGAGAAGTGACCGATGTAGTAGTAAGCGTTGGTGTAAATAAGCTGGTTGGTGCGCGTGTCGGCGATGACCGGGGCGAAGCAGAAGTTACCCACGTGGTTGGGGCCGCCGGTTTCGTCGAGCAGGATGTTCCAATCGGTCCAACCCACGGTGCCGGCGTTGAAGTCGTTAATCATAGAGTGGCCGTAGCGCTCGCCCAGCTTCCAGTCGTTCACTTGGTCGAACTTAAATTTCTCCACGCAGCCCTCGGTGAAAAGCAGGTTGGTGTTGGGGTAGGTTTCGTGGGTGCGGCGCACGTTGTCGAACAGCATGGGGCTGCCGGTCCAGGTTTCGTACCAGTGGTAGCCGATGCCCCACACGTACTTAGCGGCTTCGGGGTCGTCGAGCACGGTGCTGGCGCGCTGGTACACCAAGTCGCGGTTGTGGTCCCAGGCAATTAGCTTTTTGCTGCCCAGGCCGTTTTTAGCCAGCGTGGGGCCGAGGAAGTTTTTGATATAATCACGCTCTTCCTCCGCCGTGTACAGGCACGACTCCCACTTCTGGGTGGCCATGGTTTCGTTTTGTACCGAGAGTCCCCAAATGGGCATGCCCATCTGCTCGTAGGTCTTGATGAACTTCACGTAGTGGTCGGCCCAGGCCTGGTTGTACTTGGGCAGGAGCCGGCCGCCATGCTCCCGGTCGTTGTTGTCCTTCATCCAAGCCGGCGGGCTCCAGGGGGCCACTAGCAGCGGGAGTTTACCGCCCGCCATCGCCGTGGCTTGCTTGATGAGCGGAATGCGAAACTGCTCGTCGTGCTTCACGCTGAAGGTTTTCAGGCTGGCGTCGTTGGGGGCCACGTAGTCGTAGCTGCCGCTCGAAAAGTCGGTGCTCGCAATGCTGGTGCGGGCCAGCGTGTAGCCAATGCCACCCGTGGCGCTATAATAGGCTTTCAGAAATTCCTGCTGCTGGGCTTTGGGCAGCTTGGCGAAAACTTCGGCCGAGGCATCCGTCACCGCCCCGCCGATGCCGAGCATGGTCTGGAAGGTTTTGCTGGGGTCGACGAACACGCACACCTGCGTCTCAAGCGGCTGCTTGGCGGGCTGAAACGTTAGGGCCGTACCAGCCGCTAGGCGCTGGTCAGTACCCTGGGCGGTAGTGTATACCTGGGCTTTTTTGCCCGCCGCCGAGTAGGTGACAGGAACGGGTGCAGGGGCTGGGGCATTCAAGCCCAACGCAGATAAAGCCAGAAAAGGAAGAAGGATATTAGACATAAAAAAGGGTAAGGTGGAAGTAGCGCAAGCTTTTAGTTCGCGTGCCGGAACGCCACCCAAATGGCGCGGGGCACGCGAACTAAAAGTTCGCGCTACATCAGTTATTGCTTGCTTATTTTGAATTCATTGTGAAAGTCCGCCCCGTCTAGGCGCACGAGGTACAGCCCATTTTTCAGGTCCGAAACATCGAGGGTATTGTCGGTGCCAACGGCCTCGTACATCCGGCTCATTACCTGCCGGCCCGCAGCATCAAGCACCGTGAGGGTGTGCGCGGCTGGCCCGGCGGGCAGTTGGTACGTCAGGGTGGTTTCGACCGGGTTGGGGTAGAATGCTACCGCATTTTTGGTGCCGCTGGTGGTGGCCAGGGCCGTGCGGGCCGCGCCCTGGTCCGAGAAGTACCAGCGCTGGTTGTTGCTGCCGCCGTAGGTCCATTGCTGGATGGCAGCGCCGTCGGCGGTGGAGTTGTTCTGTACGTCGAGGGCCTTGCCGCTGTATTTGCTGATAATGCGGTAGGTGCCGTCGCCGTTGTTAAGAATCTGCCAGTACTGGCTGTCCTGGCTCAGCCAGTCCCACTGGTGAATGAGGGCACCATCGGCGGTGGAGGGGCCGGCCACGTCCAGCGACTTGTTGCTGTTCAGGTTCACGATGCGCACGTAACCGTTGCCCACGTCGAAAAGCTTCCACTTCTGGTTGGCAGCGCTCACCCAGCCCCACTGCTGCACCTTGCCGCCGTTGGCCTGCGAACTGGCCGAGACTTCCATGGCCTTGCCCCCGTTCTTGGAGCTGATTTCGTAGGTACGGCCCAGGGCCGGGCCACTGTAGCCGGTGCCGCTGCCGGTGGTGCCGTTGTAGTTGCCGCCACCGGGGTAGTTCACGATGCCGTTCTGGTTGGGCGCGATGGCCCCCACCGTGCTATTAGGCACGCAGTTGGCGAACTGAATGTTGGTCAGTACTTGGTTCAGCCCGCCGGTACCGTCCACGATGAATGGCGAGTTGATGCGCAGCAGGGCCGCGTTGTTGCTGTTTTCGAAGCGCTTGTAGGTCCAGTGGCACCAGCCGATGCCCACCGAGTTGAGGGCCGTAGCCGCATCGTGCATCCAGGAATCGGTGTTTTCGCCGGTTTCGCCCACCCAAATCGGCACGTCGTTGTCGATGCGGAACTGCTTCATGGTCCCGATGAAGCGCAGGCTGTTGGGCCCGCCGCCGGTCGAGTTCACGCCATTGTCCAGGATGTAGCCGGTGCCGCTGTAGCGGTGCGAGTTGTACACCAAGTTGGCCGTGTTGGTAAAGGTGCGCTTCTCCATGTAGTTGTAGTCGTTGCCGAAGCCGTTGCCTTCGAGCAGCAGCAAATGGTTGTCGCCCTGCGCCCGCACCGTGTTGATGAGGCGCTGCAGCAAATCGTGAATCTGTTGGTTGGTGGGCGCGGGCGCGTTGTCCTTCTGGTTGGGCTCGTTGATGAGGTCGTACATAGCCACGCGGGCGTCGTTCTTGTAGCGCTGCGCGATGGTAGCCCACAGCCGCTCGGTGATGTTCTGGTACACCGGCCGCGTCCATAGGTCGTAGCCCTGAATGGCGTCGGCAATGTTGGCGTCGTTGCCCTGGGCGCCGGGGGCGGCGTGCAGGTCCAGAATCACGTATATGTTGTTGGCCGCGCACCAGTTCAGCACGTTGTCAATCATGCGGTACGCCTCCATATTGGCCGGGTCCACGAACAGCTGGTTGCCGTTGTACCAGTTGGTGAGCGAGCCCACGTAGGAGGTGTAGGATGTGGTGCCGCGCAGAACGGCGTTGCGTACGGCGCGTTGGCTGGGCGTCAGAAACAGGTCGTAGTGCAGCGGCAGGCGCACGCAGTTGAAGCCCTTGCTGGCGATGTAGTCGATATCGGACTTGGTAATGAAGTTGTTGCGGTAGTTTTGGTAGAAGGTTTCCACCGCCGCGTCGCTCATCCCGAAGTTGTAGAGCGTTTGCTTCACCGTGCCTTGCGTCTGCTTGCCGTTGATGCCCTGCCAGCCCGGCTTGATGATGTAGCCCTCCTGCACGGCCCAGCCGCCCAGGTTCACGCCGTTCAGCAGTACTTCTTGGTTGCTCGCATTCAGGATTTTGGGCCCGGTGGCGTGCAGAAAGCTTTGGGCCGAAGCCGCAGTCGAAATTCCAACGAAAGCCAGCAGGAAAGCCAGCAGGCGCGTCAGGCGTCGGGCTCCGCGAGCGGAGGCCGGTAATGGGGTAACAGTACGGGTACGCATGGTGTGGGAATTGGGGTTAAGTGGAAGAGAAAGAGCATGTATCAGAGGCGAAAGGCCTGGTTGGGGAAGGCCGCGTCTTCGTAAGGATTGTTCAGTAGCCGTGCCCGACTCACCGAGTCAAACACCAGGGCCTGGGGCCGTTTGGCATCGTAGGTGGGCCAGTCCGCGCCGGGCGTGCCGGTGGTGATGAAGCGTACCCAGCGCTGGTGCATCTGGGCCGAGAGCTCACGAGCCGTAGGCGCCACCGCCTTGGTTCCCAGCGTATTCCAGACGAACCCCAGTTCCTGGGCGTGCACTGGTCCCGCGCCGCCGGGCGTTTGGTAGTCGAAGCGGTAGAGCCAGACGGCGTGGCCGGCGCGAGCCAGCGTGCTGGCTAGCCGATAGGAAGCCAGGCGGTAGAGGTAGTCGGTGGTGGTGCGCAGCCAAGCCTGGTCGGTGGGCTGAGTGCGCCGGGCCTGCTCGTAGGCGCGCCACACCTGCTCGCCGTTGGCGCCAAATAGGTCCGTGAGCACCGGTTGGTTGGGCGTGCGCAGCGTTGGCCAGAAGCCCATGAACAGGCCGGCCTCGTCGCGGTTAGTGCCCACGAGGGCCCGCACTTTGGGCCGCCCCGCGTGTGCCAGATGCGGTAGCGGCGCCTCGGGAATGGTCAGGCCATCGAGCACCGGCCCAAATAATTGCAAGCCACTTGGGCCCGCCGCCAGCTTCTGCTGTGCCTTAATGATGTCGGAAGTAGGCAGCTTCAGTAGCTGGCCGGCTTGGTCGGGGCGCAGGCCCAGGGCTGCCAGTAGCCGGTTCGTGACGGTCGCGGCCGTGGCAGTGTCGCGGACCGCCTGGGTTCCGCCGCTTTCCAGAATCACCTGCTGGTACAAGCCATCTGCCGCGGGCGTCACTAGCACGGCACTCACCAGCTTAGCCCCTGCCGACTCGCCCATGACCGTCACGCGAGCCGGGTCGCCGCCAAAAGCCGCGATGTTGGCCCGCACCCAGCGCAGGGCCGCTACCACGTCGAGCACGCCCGCGTTGCCGGCCTGCCGGTAGGCGGGGCCCAGCCGCTGGCCCAGTTGCAAAAAGCCGAAGCTGCCCAGCCGGTAGTTAATGCTCACGGCCACGATGCTGTCGCGCCGTGCGAAGTTTTGGCCCGGAAAGTCGTCGCCCGAGCCGCCGGTGAAGCTGCCGCCGTGCACCCACACCACCACGGCTTTGGGCCGGGCGGCCCGCAGCGAAGGCGTCCACACATTCAGGGTGAGGCAGTTTTCGTCGCCCTGCGGCCCGGCGTTACCGCCCTGCGGCGCACGCGGGCCAAAAGCCACGGCGGGCCGCACCTCAGCCCACGGCAGTAGCGGCCGCGGCGGTAGGAACCGCCCCGCTCCTATCGGTGCCGCCGCATACGCTACGCCTTTGAACACCAACACGCCCGTGGTATCGCGGGTGCCTTGCAGACGCCCAGTTTGCGTCTGGCAGATGGGGCCGGGTGTGGTCTGGGCGGCTAGGGGGATGGCCATAGCACTCGCCAATCCGCCTGCCAGCAGCCAAGGCCGCCAGCTGGAAAAAGAGGATTGTGGCCTAGCCAAATTGCCCCTTACTACCATACGTAGGTAGCTACCGAGCCGCCGTAGAGCGAGGTGTTGACGAATTTGCCTTTGTATTGAATATTAAAGCTTTGTAGCGTGGCGCCGGTGTTCAGCACCACGAGTACGCGCTTACCACTAGGTGTTTTGTAAGCTACATTGGACAAGTTGGCAGGCTGGTTGGTGGCTACGCGAACGGAGCCAGGGCGCACGAATTTGCTGCTGTGGGCAATGGTGTAGTAAGCTACGTTGCGCGTTACATTGTCGCCCGCAATGGTGACGGCGCCCAAGCACTGGGTGCAGCCGTTGGGCGTGTGCGGGCCGAAACTGGGGTCGCTAGCCAGGTTCCATTCCAGCACGTTGCGGCTCCAGTTGCGGGGCGCTCCGATTTCGAGGGTATTGATGTGGTAGCTCAAATCGCCGGCGAAGGAGGTAGTGCCGGGAGCCTGAACCCACTGCTCAGTGAAGTACACGCTCTTGGTTGGAAATTGGTCGTGCACCCCGCCCAGCGCATTGATGGACCCGCCGTAGAGGTGGAAGGCCGAGCCGTCGACGTAGGGGCTGGCGCCCGGGTCGCTGAGCACGGTGGTTACGAAGTTGAGCCCCGCCGCATCAGGGTTATGGTCGTAGGCAATGATTTTTGTGGTTAGGCTGGCCGCCCGAAAGGCCGGACCCACGTCGTTCTTAATGAAGGCGGCCTGCTCGGCCCCACTCATCAGCATACTGGGGTTGTTGCCGCCATACAAGGGCTCGTTTTGTAATGTTACGGCGTCGATACGGATGCCCTCGGCGGCCATTTGCTGCACGTATTTCACGAAGTAGCGAGCGTAAGCGTCATAGTACTGCGGCAGCAAGCTGCCCCCGATAGGGCTGTTATTGGACTTCATCCACGAGGGCGCCGTCCAGGGCGAGCCAAGGATTTTGATGTTGGGGTTCACCGCCAGAATTTCCTTCAGCACCGGGATGAAATACGCCCGGTCCGGCGCCAGGCTGAAGTTGGCCAGCGTGGGGTCGGGCGTGCCGGAGTCATCGTAGGTGTACACCTGGCTGCTTAGGTCCGAAGCCCCAATGCTGACGCGCAGGTAGCTCACCCCGATGTAAGTGCTGTCCGTAGCAAACAGCTCCCGAATCAGTGCCGACCGGCTGCTGGCCGACATCTGGCTCATCACGTAGGCACTGCCGCCCGTGAGGGTGTAGCCGAAGCCGTCCATTGTCTGGTAGGTCTGGGTAGTATCGACGGCAATAGTCGGGTCGGTGTTCGTGTTGGCCGCGAATACAAGGCTCACCTTTGGCCGGAAGAATAGCGCCGTCTTGTCGGGTGTGGTCAGCCACACGGCCACCTGCGAGGGCGTGGTGGGCGTAACCGGACCTGTAGGCGGATTATTGGGCGCGGTGGGTTCGGCGTCTTTCTTACAACCGCTAAGCAAGAGGGCTATAAATAGGGTAGCTAAGTAAGGAAAGCGGGTGGGAGTGGCCATAAGGCTGGAGAAGAGAAGGAGAGGAAATGTTCTATGCGAACGTCATGCAGCGCGTAGCGAAGCATGACGGTTTATTAGACTAGTCGCCTACCACACATAGGTTGCCACAGCGCCGGCTGGCAACGTGGTTTGGGCAGTGCGGCCCTGATAGCGCAGGCCAAAGGTTTGGGGTGTGGTTTGGTCGTTTTGCACCACGAGCACGTGGCTGCCGGTGGGTGTGCGGTAGGCCACGTTAGGCAGCACACTGGTACTGGTAGAGGCTACGCGGACGGAGCCGGGGCGCACGAACTTACTGCTATGGGCAATGGTGTAGTAGGCTACGTTGCGCGTCACGGCATCGGCGGCCAGGGTGATGGCGCCAAGGCATTCGGTGCAGCCGCCGGGCGTATGAGGGTTTTGCTGCGGGTCGGCGGCCAGGTTCCATTCCAGCACGTTGCGGGCCCAGTTACGGGGCGCCCCGATTTCAAGCTGCTTCACATGCCAGCCCAGGTTGCCGGCAAAAGCTGTCTTGGAACCCACCCACTGCTCGGTGAAGTAGAGGCTCTTTTTCGGGAAAGCGTCGTGTACTTTACTCAGGGCCTCAATGGGCCCGGCGTAGAGGTGGAAAGCCGAGCCGTCCACGTAGGGGTTAGCGGTGGCATCACCGAGTACTGTGAGCGGGTACTCCGGCTTGTCGGCGTTGTGGTCGTAGCAAATGATTTTGGTGTCGAGCTTGGCGGCTTTGAAGGCCGGGCCGAGGTGCTTACCGATGAACTCGGCCTGCTGCTCAGCCAGCATCAGCAGGCTGGGGTTGTTGCCGGGGTGCAGGGGCTCATTCTGCACCGTGATGGCGTCGATGCGAATACCAGCCGACTTCATGCCCTGAATGTACTTCACGAAATACTGGGCGTAGGCCGAGTAAAACTCGGGCTTGAGCGAGCCGCCTTTGCTGGCGTCGTTGGTCTTCATCCAGGTGGGCGGGCTCCAGGGAGAGCCCAGCAGCTTAATGTTGGGGTTGATGGCCAGGATTTCCTTCATTACCGGAATGAGGTGCTTCTCGTCAAGGGCCAGGCTAAATTTGGCCAGCGTAGGGTCGGTTTGGCCAGCGGGCAGGTCGTCATAACTAAAAACCTGGGCATCAAGGTCAGAAGCCCCAATGCTCAGGCGTAAATAGCTAACTCCGATGCCTTGTCCTTCGGTGCCAAAAAGCTCCTGTAGCAGGGCCGTGCGCTTGGCTGGGCTCATGGCGTGCAACAACTCGGCACTTCCACCGGTAAGGCAGTACCCGAATCCATCCATGGTCTGGAAACGCTGGCTGTCGTCTACTTCAATGACCGGCCCGGTTGCTGCCGTGGCGCCGAAAGCCACCGGGGCCGTCTGCTGTTGCAGCAACTGGGTCTGGTCGGGCGTGGTCACCCAGGCGGTTACATTGGTAGCGGCTTGGGATTTGCCCTTGCGCGGCTGGGCGTGGCCCGGCAGCAGCGTGAGTGAGAGCAGGGCAGCGGCGCCCCAGCGAGATATCGAAACGGTAGTCATGCGAAATTCTGGAATAATGCAACTGCCAGCACGGTTATGCCGGGCTAGCAGTTGCATGGGATTCAGCTAGATAAATGAATGCCTAATAGCATGTCGCTCCGGAGCAGGAAGCGGGACAGATTGTTCCCACCACTATCCGCCTCCGCCCCGAAACGACAGCTAGGCTAGTACCCCGGGTTCTGCTGAATCTGGGGGTTGGTATTGATTTCGGCCTGCGGAATGGGGAACGTGAGGAAGTTCACGTCACGGGCACCACCGGCACGGCGACGCGAAATGATGTCGAGGGCCGTGATGGTGTGCGTGGCCGATGCATCGGCCGAGGTGTGGCGAGCGTAGCGCACTAGGTCCCACCACCGTTCGCCTTCAAAGGCCAGTTCGAGGCGGCGCTGCCGGTCGATTTCGTCGCGCAACGATTGCTTGGTAGCGGCCTGGGGCGAGCCCAAAGTGAGGGCCGACAGCCCGGCGCGGGTACGCACCCGGTTCAGCTTGTCCAAAGCATCCTGGGTCGGGCCGCTTTGCTCGTTCACAGCCTCGGCGTAGGCCAGATACACTTCGGCCATGCGCAGCACGTAACTGTTGTCGGTAGAGTTGAAGTTGCCCCCAATGCTGGTCCATTTGAACACGAACGGGCCGCGGTCATTGGCATTAGCGCCCGACACCCGGTTCTTGGTGGCGTCGAGGTAGCTCACGTGGTCGCGGCCTACAAAAGCGCCGTTGCTGGTTATGTTGCCATTGTAGGCCCAGCGACGGTCATTCACCGTATCGGCAAAAGCAATTAGCTCGGCGCTGGGAATGTTAAACTTCGAAAACGAGTACGTAGCGAAGGGCAGTGGCAGCATTAGGTCAGGCAGAATGCTGCCACCATCGGCCGTGCCGGCATACTGAATCTCGAAGAGCGACTCTGCGCTCTTGTTCTCAGCTGGGAACAAGGACTTGAAGGGCGTAGCCAATGGCACATTGCGGGCAATCACGGTTTGGGCAGCGGCTTGAGCGGCGGCCCAGTTGCGGCGGGTAAGCTGCACGCGTGCTAGCAAGGCGCTGGCAGCGTTGCGGCCAGCCCGGTTGGGGTTGGAAGCGGGCATCTGCACAGCGGCGCGCTGCAAGTCGCTCACTACCTGATTATACACATCATCGGCCGAAGCTCGGGGCATATTAGTCTCGTTGGGCTGGCTGCTTTCAGTCGGCAGCAGGCGGAGGGGTACACCGCCATAGGCCCGCACCAAGTTGAAATAGCACAGCCCCCGGATGAAGCGGGCCTCGCCCAGAATCTGGCTGCGGCGGGTGGTGTCCATCGTCACATTGGGCACGTACTTGAGCACAATATTGGCGCGGTTCACGCCGATGTACATCTGACGAAATATGTTGTTGACCTGGCTCGTGTTGGGCGTCCAGGCAATGTTCTGAATTGCGTTTACGTCGCCGTTGATACTGGTCACGTTATCGGTGGACATCTCACCGGCCACGTACAGGTCCTGGCCGTAGCCACCGGTGCCTTGCAAGGCATCGTAGACGGCCGTGATGCTCGATTCGGCGTCGTCGGCTGAAGTAAAGAAGTTATTGGGCGTGATGCTGGTAAGCGGTTCTTTCTTTA
Source organism: Hymenobacter negativus (assembly GCF_017571495.1). GTDB lineage: Bacteria > Bacteroidota > Bacteroidia > Cytophagales > Hymenobacteraceae > Hymenobacter > Hymenobacter negativus. Next base: position 282,790 of record NZ_JAGETZ010000001.1, read on the forward strand.
GGAAATCACAGCCAGCCAGCAGCGTCAGGGCGCAAATCGGGAGGATAAAGTGCTTTTTCATGGGAATTCTAGCAATAAAATCGACTTAGAAAGTGGCGTTCAGGCCCACCGTGTAGGTGCGCGCTTGTGGGTACACGCCAAAGTCGCGGCCGAAGCCAGTGGTGGAGAAGGGGTCGGCGCTCACTTCCGGGTCGTAGCCCGAGTACTTGGTCCAGGTTACCAGGTTCTGGGCCGTGCCGTAGATGCGCAGGTTCTTGAGAGCGGCGTGCTTCACTAGGCTTGTGGGCAGGTTGTAGGCCAGCGTCAGGTTCTTGAGGCGCACATAGGAACCGTCCTCAATAAAGCGGGTCGACACGCGGTTGTTGCCCGCGGGGTCGCCAAACACAGGACGAGGAATGTCGGTGTTGGTGTTGGTGGGTGTCCAGTGATTGAGCACGGCCGTGCTCTGGTTGAGAGCCGTGGTTTGGCCTTCGGTAATGGTGCGGTTGGCGTTGTAGATATCGTTGCCGAAGCTACCTTGGAAGAACACGCTCAACTCGATGCCTTTGAAGCTGAAGTTGTTGGTGACGCCAGCAATGAATTTCGGGTTAGGATTGCCAATAATAGTCCGGTCGGCATCATTGATAACTTTATCCCCGTTCACGTCCACGAAGCGGATGTCGCCTGCCTTAGGAGCAGTGCTGTTCTGCTTGGGCAGCGCGGCTCCCTCGGCATCCGACTGCACAATGCCTTGCACTTGGTGGCCGTAGAACACGCCCAGCGGCTGTCCTACTTGCTGAATGCTGTAGCCGCCGATGAAGCTTCGGGCCACCTGCTCACCCTTGTCATTGGGCGCACTGCCCAGGTCGATGACTTTGTTGCGGTTGGCGGTGACGTTGAAGTTCGTGCTCCAGCCGAAGCCGCCGTTCTGGCCATCCACATTGTTGGTTACCAGGCCCAACTCAATGCCACGGTTCTGAATAGTACCCACGTTCTGAATCACGCCCAAGTTGCCTGCGCCCGTGCTCTGGGGCAGTGTCACGCTGAGGAGCAGGTCGGTGGTGCGCTTATTGTACGCATCCACGGTAAAGGTCAGACGGTTACTGAACATGCTCAGGTCAATGCCGGCGTTGTACTGCGCGGTGGTCTCCCAGCGCACGTCGTTGCCGATATCAGTCTGAGTGATGCCGCCCAAAATGGACCCACTGCCTTGGTAGTTGCTGCCCACTCCATAGCGTGAAAAGCGCTGGTAGGTATAAATCTCCTGGTTGCCGTTGGCCCCGTAGCTGCCACGCAGCTTCAGGTCCGAAACCACACCGCCTTGTGGGAAGAAGCTTTCCTTCGACACGCGCCAACCCAGCGACACGGCCGGGAAGTAACCAAAGCGGTTGGCCCCGCTGAAGCGGCTGCTAGCATCGGCCCGGAAGCTCACCGTGGCCAAGTACCGCTCGTCGTAGTTATAAATGGCGCGGCCGAAGAAGCTCAACAGCGACCATTGGTCGGCATAGCTGCCAGGAATGCCCGAGGCCGTGGAACCACCATTGAGGTAAGGCACGGCATTGGACGAAAAGCCCCGCGTGCCGGCGCCCGAGGTGAACCGGTCCGAAGCCTGCATTGACTGCCCGCCGAGCAGTGTCAGGTTATGCTTGTCGTTGAAGGTTTTATTATACGTCAGTGTGTTTTCCAGCAGCCAAATAACCTGCTGGTTAGCTGCCGTATTGGCCGAGCCGCGGACTTCTGCCGGCGACGAAGAGGTACCTGGGTAGTTGCGGCTGTAGAAGGTGTTTTCCGACTGCGTGCGGAAGTCCAAGCCCAACGAGGTCTTCAGAGTCAGGTTTTTGAGGATGTCGAACTCGCCATACACGTTGCCCAGCGCCTGGTACACAATAGCCTGGTTGCTGGTTTCGAGCAAGTTCCCCACTGGGTTGTCGCTCTGCGTAAATGAGTTAGTGCCATACGTATTGTCGGCATTGCGCACCGGTACCGTCGGAATCTGGGTCAGGGCGCCCAGTACGGTACCTGAGTTGCCCAAGGCCGCTTCCGAGCGCACGGTGCCATTGGTATGGCTGCGGCTCAGGTTGAGCGTAGTACCCAGCCGGAAACGGTCCGTCACGCGTTGGTCAAGGTTAATCTTGAAGTTGTAGCGGTCGAACCCGGACTGGATGTTAATGCCAGCTTGATTGAAATAGCCTCCTGCGATGTAGTAACGCGTCTTGTCGGTACCACCGCTCACGCTCAATTGGTAGCTCTGAAGGTCAGCGGGCCGAAAAACGGCATCCTGCCAGTCGGTATCGTATGGCGGCAGGTTGTTGAGGTCGGGAAAACCGGGCGCCCGACCGGCGTTGGCTAGCAGTTCGTTGTATTCCTGAACAAATTGGCGGGCATTCAGCACATCCAGTTTCTTGCGCAGGTACTGGCGGCCGTAGTACACGTTCAGGCCCACCTGGGCTTGGCCGACCTTGCCTTTCTTGGTTGTAATAACCACCACGCCGTTAGCCGCCCGCACGCCATAAATCGCAGCGGCAGCCCCGTCTTTCAGCACATCAATGCTCTCAATATCATTGGGGTTAATGGAATTAAGCGGGTTCAGACGCTGGCTGTTGCTAGTGAGTTCCTGGTCATATGAGGGCAGCACTGGAATGCCGTCAATCACGTACAGAGGCGAAGCATTCAAGCTGAGCGTAGCATTGCCCCGAATCCGCACGTTGATGCCTGCGCCGGGCGCGCCGCTGGGGGCCGTCACCTGCACGCCGGGCGTCTGGCCCTGTAAGGCTTGGTCGAAGCCCGCTACAGGCTGGCGAGCCAGCGCAGTTCCGTTTACGGATGATACAGCCGTTGTCAGTTCCTGCCGGCTTTGGGTACCATAACCTACCACTACGACTTCTTTCAGGGCCTCGGCATCATCTTTCATCTGGATATCGAACGTCGTGGTAGTACCCACCGGCACTTCCTGTCGCACGAACCCTATTGAACTGAAGGATAGAATACTGCCTTCAGGTACTGTGAGCGTAAAACTACCGCTCGCATCGGTGGCCGTGCCAATGGTGGTGCCTTTCACGAGCACCGTCACCCCGGGCAGACCCTCGCCGGCCGCATTCGTCACGCGACCTTGAACGGGAATATCACGCCGGGCGCTGGTATTGGTGGTTAGCCGCAAGCCCGCTGCCGTGTGCACAGCCGGTGCAGCTCCGAAGCCGGTAAGGAGCGTGCCGCTCAACGCAGAGGTGAGCAACACCTTCTTGAGAGGCCCCGGCCCTGGTGAGAATGGTAAGGGAGTTGACATAAATTAGTGAGTTGGGTGGGAAATGAACTATAAAATCGGCGAGCCCTGCCAACGGATGGGGCGTTTTCCGGACACGGTGCAAGCCGTAATCCGGAGCTTAGCAGTCCCAATCGTTTGCTTTGATTAGAGCCATCAAAAGACCTATTTCCCAATTGCTAGTCGGTTGGTAGGTTCTTCAAGCCCGCTTAGTTGATGCAAACGATTGGGGGTTAAAAAGCGCAGTTATGTCGCAGATTTTTACAAAGGTCCCGGGCTAGTAGCGGGCACACTATATCATTTATTACAAGCCTTGTTCAGCGCGGAATATTTTGTTTAATCATCTAATAATCATAATGTTGCTAAAAGCATAAAAGTGACATCCACTTAACGCAGATGTCACTTTTAGAACACGATTCAAGAAAATATTTCAGTGTGCCGACGACGCGTGCAGAGCCCGAAACTTTGATGGGGTGAGCTGGTAGCGGGTGCGGAAGCTGGCCGTGAAGTAGGACGGCGAAGAGAAGCCCAATTCGTAGGCAATTTCGGCAATCGTGAGGGTATCGTCGAGCAGCAACTCGCGGGCCTTGGTCAGCCGGATGCCCTGAATGAAGTCCGTGACGCCGGTGTTCAGCACGGCCTTCACTTTGCGGTAGAGCTGCATGCGCGACACCCCCAGGCTACGGGCCACGTCCTCCACGCTCAGGTCGGTTTTGGTGATGTTGGCTTCCACGATGGCCGTGAGGTCGAGCAGGAACTTCTGGTCGGTCTGGGTGGTGACACCTGTGGTATCCACGCTCAGCTCGCGGCGGAAATGCTCGCGTTGCCGGGCGCGGTTGCTGAGTAGCGTGCGCACACTTTCAAGCAGGAAAGTCGGATTGAAGGGCTTGGTCAGGTACAGGTCGGCGCCGGCCTGCACCCCTTCAAGCTGCTGCTCGGGAGCGCCGCGGGCCGTGAGCAGCACCACCGGGATGTGAGAGGTGCGCCAGTCGGCCCGCAATTGGGCCACCACCTCCAAGCCACTCAGGCCCGGCATCATCACGTCGCACACTATTAAGTCGGGCACCAGTTCGGTGGCTAGCGTAAAGCCTGAGTGTCCGTCGGTGGCGCCCTGCACGCGATAAGCCGCCCCCAGCTTGCGCACCAGAAAGTCATTCACTTCTTGGTTGTCCTCAATCACGAGTACCAGCGTTTCGCTGGCGGCTTCGGCCAGGGTCACCTCGGCTACTACCGGCTCCACGGCCAGCGGCTCGGGCTCATCCAGTGAGAAAACCACGGGCCGGGTAAGCTCGTCGGCGCGCAGAGCTTCGGGCAGCTCGCGGGGCAGCAACACGCTGAACGTGCTGCCTTTGCCAGGCTGGCTGCTGAACGATAACTGGCCTTGATGCAAGCGCACGAGGCCCTGTGCCAGCGCCAGGCCCATACCCGACCCCTTGGCCACCGCACCTTGGTCGCCTTGGTAAAACCATTCGAAAATGTGCCCCCGGTCCTGCTCGCTGATGCCCAAGCCGGTATCGGTCACGCTCACTTGCAGCGCCCGGCCCTGGTCGGCGGCTTGTAGGCTGACGGTAATCTGGCCGTGGTCCGGGGTGAATTTCAAAGCGTTGGACAGCAAGTTGAAGAACACTTTGTCCAGAATATTGCCGTCAAACCAAGCTATCAGTACTGGCTCGGCGGCTAGAAAGCGCAGGCGCACATCGCGCAGCTGCGCAGGCTTCTCGAAGGCATCTACAATTTCGCGCACAAACGTCACGAGGTTGCCCTCGGTAGCGTGCACGGCCATTTTGCCCACCTCAATCTTCCGAAAATCCAGCAGCTGATTCACCAGTTGTAGTAGACGCTGGGTGTTGCGCCGCACTAAGCCCAGGTCCTGCCGCTGGGCACTGCTGAAGGTAGCACTGTTGCTCAGCAGTTCTTCCACCGGCCCCAAAATGAGCGTGAGCGGTGTGCGTAGCTCATGCGAGAAATTGGTGAAGAAACGCAGCTTGGCCTCGGTATCGGTACGGGCGCGCTCGGCCATCAACTCCAGTTGGTTGCGTTGCGAGCGAATTTCCTCATTCTGGGCCGTCAGCTGGCGGTTGATTTTGTCGTTTTCCTCGTTTTGCTGGCTGAGCTGGCGGTTGATTTTATCGTTTTCTGCATTTTGCAAAGCCAACTGCAGGTTAATCAACCGGTTTTTACGGGCCGAGTGCCAGGCTAGCGCGCCCAATGCCAGGGCTACCAGCAACGACGCCAATGACACGTACAGCGCCACCTGCTGGCTAGCGTAGGTGGCCCGCAGGTGCTGCAGCAAGCCCTGCTGCTGCTCAATGTCCTGCTGCTGGCTCACCATCTTATCGGTTTGCTGCCGCATAGTCAGCACGTTGGTCGAATCAATGACCATTGTGCCCAGGATATTTTCTCGTTTAAATGGCTGTTTACCCAAAATTTTCAAGGCGGTGCGAATGGCATCTTCGCCGCCAGGCGAATACAGAATCGAGGCCTGCAGCCTATGCTGTTGCACCAACTCAATCCCTTCGCCTTCGCTGGCCAAGCCGTCCACCCCAATAATTTTTATCTGCCGGTCGCGGCCCAGTTCCTTACATATAAGATAGGCTCCACGCGCCATGCCGTCGTTGTGAGCAAAAATCAGCGTCACTTCCGGGTGAGCCTTCAGCGCTGCTGTCAGCTCTGACTTGGGGACGTTTTCGGTCCAGTTGCCGGTTACTTGGCTTACGACTTGCAGCCCTGGGTAGTCGCGCAGGGCCTGGGCAAAGCCCTCGTGGCGCCCCGAGGTAGCCGACGAGCCGGGCGTACCCAGCAGCTCCACCAGATGGCCGTGGCCGTGCAGCAGGCGCGCTGCGTAGCGGGCCGCCGTTTGGCCTACCTCCACGTTATCGGCCCCTACAAAGGCGGTATAGGCCTGCGAGGCGGTGCGCCGGTCCAGTAGCAGCACCGGGATGCCGCGCCGGTAGGCCTCCTCCACAGCCGGCGTCACGGGCTCTGCCTCGTAGGGCGAAACAATCAGCAAATCAATGCTGCTCGCAATCAGTTCGTGGATTTGCCGCTTCTGCAATTCACTGTTATCGTGCGAATTCAACATCTTCAGCTGCACATCCGGATGGAAGCTAAGCTCGCGCTCCATGCCGGCCAGCATGGCTTTGCGCCAGGGCCCGTTGGTGCTGCACTGGGCAAACCCAATGCGGTAGTGCGGATGGCTAGCCGGCTGGGCACACCCCGCTATCAGCAGACAAACGAGTACCCACGCCGCTAGCCGCTTCGACCAACTAACTAATAACTTATTCAACTACTCGCAGAATACCGGTGAAAAGAACTTATCGGCCCGAACAGCGCTTGTTGCCAGATAAACGGCTACTAAGGTCCTGCATGGGCTGGATGCCACGGAGGAAAACGGGAATGCTGGTGATATGTCCGTAAAATTAACAAAATAACCGCGCCATACTTCGGACCGCTGTTTGTTCATTAATCCGGCCGACTTACACTAAAATACCGCTGCCCCTTACGCACCAAGCCTCATCTCTAAAGCGCCAACGCGGGAGGCACCCGCATATGTTGTACCTTTGCAAAACCCAGGGCCGCCGTCGGAGCAGCCCGCTGCCCGGCTGCTTCGGGCAAAGCCCCGCGCCTCGGCTGTCTCCGCGAAGTAAGCGCACCTCACTCCAATTCCTCTTTATTCAGGGAATCTGCTGGCCTCCGACGAGCCATCAAACCCCACCCACGCCCGACCTTGTCCAGCGTGGCCATGCCCGCCTATGCTACGGCGCAGGCTGAACCACCCATTATGTGGACGGCTGTCCACTACCACTTTACTGTGACGCCAGGCATGTACTGCCCGGCTCCAGCTACTTATTAGTCAGCATGACATTTGACGATTTAAACCTGATTGACCCCATCCTCAAAGCCCTGAAAGAGGAAGGCTATACCAACCCCACTCCTATCCAGGAGCAAGCCATTCCGCACGTGCTGGAAGGCAAAGACCTCCTCGGTGTGGCCCAAACCGGCACCGGCAAAACAGCTGCTTTCACCGTGCCCATTCTGCAAGTGCTGCACCGCACGGCCCAGGTGGCCAACCACGCGCCCCGTGCCATTCGCTGCCTCGTGCTCACGCCTACCCGCGAGCTGGCCATTCAAATCAACGAAAGCTTCGGCGCTTACGGCCGCCACCTGAGCCAGATTCGCCACACCGTTATTTTCGGTGGTGTGGGCCAACACCCGCAGGTGCAGGCCCTCAAGCGCGGCGTGGAGGTGCTCATTGCCACCCCCGGCCGCCTGCTTGACCTCATGAACCAGGGCTTCGTAGACCTGCGCCAGGTGGAGGTATTCGTGCTTGATGAAGCTGACCGCATGCTCGACATGGGCTTCATCCACGATATCAAGCGCATCTTGCCCAAACTGCCCACCAAGCGCCAGACCCTGTTTTTCTCGGCCACCATGCCCGGCCAGATTCAGGAGCTTGCCGCCACCATCCTGCGCCCCAACCCCGTGCGCGTGGCCGTAACGCCCGTCAGCAGCACTGCCGATACGGTGACGCAATCGGTTTACCTTGTAGAGAACAACGATAAGCCCGCCCTGCTCCGCCACATTCTGCAAGACAAAGGCATCAAGCGCGTACTCGTGTTCACCCGCACCAAGCACGGCGCCGACAAAGTAGTGAAAGCGTTGGCCGCCAACGCCATTCCTGCTGAAGCCATCCACGGCAACAAAAGCCAGAACCACCGCCAGCGTGCTTTGTCTAACTTCAAAGCCGGCAGCACCCGCGTGCTGGTCGCCACTGACATTGCCGCCCGCGGCATCGACGTGGATGAGCTGACCCACGTTATCAACTACGAAATCCCGAACGAGCCCGAGACCTACGTGCACCGCATCGGTCGCACCGGCCGGGCCGGCGCGTTCGGTACCGCCTTTTCTTTCGTGGAAGACGAGGAGCGCGCCTACCTTCAGGACATTCAGAAGCTCATCAGCCGCCAGATTGACGTGGACACGCACCCCTTCGAGTCGGGCCGCATCAAGCCCGTGATGCTGCACGGCAACGAGCGCATCATCCGCCCCAAGGGCCCGGCGGGTCGTCCGGCACGCTCTGGTCCCCGCGAGGGTGGCAACGGTGGTGGCGGTGCACGCTCGGGCGGTGGCCAGGGCGGCGGTCGTTCAGGCGGCCGTAGCAGCGAGCGTCCCAGCGGCAACGGCGGTGGCCGCCCCAGCGGCGAGCGCAGCCGCCCGGCCGCACCAGCCAGCAATGGCCAGTCGGATACCGCGCGCCGTTTCGGCAGCGGCGGGGCCCGCGTGAACGTAGGCGGCAACCGCGAAGGTGGCGACCTGGGTGGCCGTCGCCGCGGCGATGCCGGCGGCTCGCGCCGTGGTTCGTTCTAGACAGCTAGGCTACGGGCTTCAACGACCGTTATACTCCGGCTTGGCTCAACATGGCGGTCTATTCTAAATAAGAAAGGAGTACTTTCACCAAAGCAAAACGACCCGGAAAACTTTTTCCGGGTCGTTTTGCTTTTTACGCCTGATAGCCTGCTTTCTCCGCGACTTATTCTGCTTCTTACTCATGGCACAGCCCACGCTTCCCGTTATCCAGGCCCTGCGCGACACGGCCCAGCGCCTCGCCACCCAAGCACCCTATCAGTGGGGCCACATGGGCAGTTGCAACTGCGGCCACCTCGCTCAAACCATCACCAGCCTCACCAAAGCCGAAATCCACGCCCGCGCCATGCAGCGCTACGGCGACTGGGAACGCCAGATTATCGACTACTGCCCCACCAGCGGCCTGCCCATCGACCAGACCATCGACGAGATGCTGGCCCTCGGCTTTAGCCGCCGCGACCTCACCCACCTCGAACGCATCTCCGACCCCGCCATCCGGGCTGCCATTCCTTTCGAGCGACGCGATGCTCTACGCCATAACCAGCGCGACGACGTAGTGCTCTACCTCTACACCTGGGCCGACCTACTGGAGCGCGACCTGCTGGCCGGCATCAGCCTACCCAGCTTCGAGAACGCACCAGTGCCCACGCTTGTGGCGGTTGAGTAGCCCGCCTCCTGGGTTTGACTCGTCAGTTCCTCAAGAACAATCATAACATAAAAAGCCCCCGTCAAAAATCTGGCGGGGGCTTTTTGCTTCTATACAAACCGTAGCTACCGAAGGGCAACCGAACGGGTAATGACTAGTTGCGGGTAACGTTGGAGCGCTGGGCTTCGCGGTAGCCTTCGGCGCGGTGGGCGCGCTTGTAGGCTGCGTCAGCGGAGGGGTTCTGTTCAGCCTCAGCGGCGTCGGGGGCCTGGGCGCAAGAGGCCGTCAGGAGCATTGCCGCAGCGGCGGCCAACCAAAGATTCGTGCGGGTCAGTTTCATGCCACGAAGGTAGCCCCCGGCCGCCAAACGAACAACCACAACCAGTGACTTGTGCCTCTCCGGTTTTCCATTCCATAGGCTTGTGTCAGGCTCAGATGCACGCATACTTTTAAGCAGAGTATTCGGCGTCCGTCATCGTTTTGCAGCGTTTACATTTGACAACACAGTTTTAGAAAGTGGTTACCTCCGTTCATCAGAATCGCAAAACATATGCTGCGATAATGGCTACTGTTGGCAACTTCTATTCATCAGCTGAAGCAATGCAAGCTCGTCTTCTTGTCCAAGATGTCAGGGTTCATACCACTGTTTTTTTTAGCATCCATGGCAAAAGAAGCCAGCATAAATTAGGACTCGCCACTTGGCGGAATTTGGTTAAATACATTAGCATTTTACACTGTTATAGCCCAGCTTCTTCGGCATTTACAAGCTCATTCCTTTGGGATACCAGTTTGCATCAGCAGGCATTACAACCGCTCCAATGGCTCGCATTCAGAACTAATCTCTTACTTTTATTAGCAGCAAAATTCAACTTGATTATCAGCAATTTATATTAAAAAAATTAGGTTTATTGCTTTTATGAAAACGTCTCTACATAAGTTAGCACGGATGAGATGGATATAGAGCATCCCGTTCCTGCTTGGTGCTACTGACAAACCAATGACGCTAGTTTGTGTACCCAGCGTCTGGACAGCATGACAAATTGTATTAATTCATGTCATCACTATACTACGGGCTAATCAGACCGACATTCTGCCATACCCAGTTACCACTTGGCAACGCCAGGAGCTGAGCAATCACAGAGTCAGATTGAGGGCCTTATTGTCGCTCAGCATTGGCCTTACCAAATACGCTGTAAAGCCCTTGAGCAATGCAGAGTCAGTTGGGTCGTAAAGCAATTGCTCTTCCATATCCAGACAGGAAAGAATACGGGTATCCTTGCTGTATAGAACTGCTTGGCTAACTTCAAATACAGTTCCCTTAGACGCAGCTACCGGCTAGCATCACTACTCGGAAACTTATTCCGGCTGGTAATCTGCGAAAGAGCCATCACGGTAAAAAATCACGATTCTCCGAATAGGCTTTTCAGTCCCAGCAAACAGGGAGGTAGCCGTAGAATCAGCCGCCTTTATAGCAGGGCTATTATCTGTTACTGGCGTCATCGCGCTTACGTCCTCCACTTCCCGAACCTTTGGAGTTTCTTCGGGAGTGGGCGCAGGAACAGCAGGCGGAATTGAAGCGGGCAAATCAGCCGTTAGCGCTACTGCGGGAGCTACTGCGGGCGTCTCAGCTGAGCGCACCTCCTTAGATGCCAGTGGCGTAAAGCGTTTAGGCATTGTCCTGGTCTTGGGGGCGACTTGTGCTGCGGGAGGCCTGTACGGCATAGCACTACGCTGCTGCTTAACCGGAGCCTCTGGCTCAGCGGCAGCGGCTGGGGGCGCTGAGGGGCGGCCAGGAACAACAAGTGGCGCTTCTTTCGGAGTGACTACTGAGGCAGCCGTGGCCTCTGAAGCCAGAGATACCTGCATCGGACCAGTGCCATTCAACAACCAGGGCATCGAAAGTTCAGGCATCGCAGCTAGAATCCGCTGTACTACTTCCAAGCTGGGCTTATTGCGGCCCGAAAGAATGTGGCTCACAATCGGGCGGGCAATGCCAATGGCATCAGCAAATTGAGTGGGTGTTAGCTGCCGGGTTTCCAGTAGCGTCCGAATGCGTTCAACCATTGTTATCACTTTGATTACAAATGTAGCATTGAATCTTCAAATCCACCTCCGATTGACTCTATGTCTCTCTGTTTACAAATGACATAAAAAAAGTCAGTGTACTTATCTCAATTGTAAACAATCCTTAAAACAATTCTGCATTATTCACACCTAATAACAAATGTATCACTCAGCATAAGTGTGCTTCCAGCCTGCTAGAAAAAGGCAAGGCCCGGCAACCAGATGGTTACCGAGCCTTGCCTAGATGGAACTGGCGCTCCTTAATTTCTTGCTTTGCGAGCTCTTGAATTGAGCGGAGGCCCGTTAGTCGAAGTACTCCTTGGCTAGCTTTTTATCGAGCCCGTAGATGTCGTCCCGGAAGTGCGGATGGCCAGCGGCATCAGCCCATGCGGTGAAATACACGAGGTATACGGGCAGTTTTTCTTTTAGCGTAATGTACTTCTCGTGGCGCGTGGCGATGCTGTCCAAGATGGTTTGCTTGTCCCATTCCGGGCGGTCGCGCAGGAGGTAGGTGGCTAGTTTGATGGGCTCTGCCACGCGCACGCAGCCATGGCTAAAGCTACGGTTGCTCTGCGAAAACAGCTCGTCATGGGGCGTGTCGTGGAGGTAAATATCGTTCGAGTTGGGGAAGATAAACTTCACATCACCGAGGTCATTTTTAGGGCCCGGACGGCGGCGCAGCGTGTACTTGAAGGACGCCTGTGTCACGTTGGCCCAGTCCACGGTATTGGGGTCAATAACGGTGGCTTTGCGGCCGTAGCCCTTCACCACTTCCATGTCGAGCCGGTCGAGGTAGCTGGGGTTTGCCGCTAGTTTACTGCGCAGCTCGTTGTCGATGATACTGAACGGAACGTTCCAGTAAGGGGCCAGCACCACGTACTCTACCTTGTCGCTAAACACCGGCGTTTCGTGCAGTACCTTGCCCACAATAACAGCCATTGAGAAGGCTTCTTTGTCGCCCTCAATGACGTGCAGTGTGTACTCCGGGATGTTCACCAGAAGGTAATTCGGCTCGAACTTTTTGGGCAGCCAACGCCACCGCTCCATGTTCAAAATAAGCTGGTCGATGCGGGCGCTGATGGGCACGTTGAGGTGGCGCAGGGTTTCGCCGCTCACGATGCCCGTCGGTTTCAGGCCAGCATCTTTTTGAAATAATTTCACGGCGGCCACCAATTCGGGGTCGTAAGCATAGGCAACAGGCACCGCGCTGTGCTTAGCCGAGTCGGCGGGCAGCGACGCGGCGGCTTCTCCACCGGCGCTATCCAGAAGGCGTTTGCGCAGGGCCGCTACGGCCGGCGACGACTGACCTGGTTTCAGGTTGAGGGTGGCCGGCAGAGTGGGCCACCCCCCAGCCCGCTCCTGGGCTCTGTAGGTGGCAAGGGCCTTCTTGAGCTGGTCATACTCGGGGTGCAGCGGGGCAAACTCGTAGTAATTGTAGCGGCTTTTGCGGTCGCCGAGGAAGGTGGCCAGCGCCTTGTTGAGCTTGATTTTATTGGGCTTTACCTGCCACGACGTGCTCTTAGTATCGCGCGGATTGGCGATGCCCCGATAGTAGTCGTTGGCCCATTTCATGTAGGTACCGGTGAGAGCCACGTCTATCTGCTGCTCCAGCGCATTACGGCGCGAGGAATCGGCCTGGGCCTTCTCCAGCTCGGCAAATAACGCTTTAAAGTCCTTAATCTGGTAATCTTTAGGGTTAAGACCCTCATCTGCAGCTTTAGCGATTATGGCCTGCAAATTTTCAGCCTGTTTTACCGGCTGGTGGTCTTTAAACCAACCCAGCCGGAAACTTCGCTCTCGGTAAAAGCGGCGGGCAGGCAGCAGCTGCGCCTTGAAGGCGGGCTCGGCTTGGAATGTTTTGATGACGTACGTGCTATCGATGAGGGGCTGCGGACCGACCACTCCGGCCGCCGACGCATCGGTGCTTTGAGTGGTGCCGTCGGCAGATTGGGTCTTGTTGTCGGAACCGCAGGATTGCAGCGCGATGCTGCTGAGGGCCGCGACCAACAGAACCCAAACCAAGGAAGTAAAACGAAACAGGAAGGACATTGAAAAAGGAAAAGTGAACGGGAAAAGACCAGGCGAGCCCGACAGTTTGGGCAGTGTACTGCCAACTGTATGGTGGGGTTGTCCGGGCCGCCCGTTGGCAGTCCGGCTACAAAGTACGCTATTACCGGGCAGTGACCAAGCAGTTGTAAGGGCCGGAATCGTGCCAGCCTTCGTAACTCTGCTCCTAAAATGCGCCTTTGATAGTAGCCGAGTCTGCCAACGGGCGGCCCCAGTCACTGTTCCTATGCATTTCCATTGCCTGACTAATACCTCTCTTGTTACGCCCGTTTTCCATCGCCTATGAACTTCCTCACACCTCCCCCTAGTGCCCTGCCCACCGACCCGCACAGCTTCGCCAGCCGGAGCTCGGCGCGCGTGCAACACTTAGCGCTCGACCTTACCGTTGACTTTGATACGCGCACGCTCAGCGGCAGCGCTACTTGGCAGTTGGCCGAGCTTGGCCCAGCCACCGAAGTTGTCTTCGATACCCGCAACCTGACCATCGAATCGGTCGAAGTGTTGGACGCTGATGGTACGGCTGCTCCCTCCATCTACACCCTCGATAGCACGCCCGACGTGGTGCTGGGCCAAGGCTTGAGCGTAGCGCTTACACCGACTGCTAGCGCCGTCCGTATCCGCTACCGCACGGCTCCCACGGCGGCCGCGCTGCAGTGGCTAGCCCCAGAGCAGACGGCTGGCACAGAGCCCTTTTTGTTCACGCAGTCGCAGGCCATTTTGGCGCGCACCTGGCTACCGTGTCAGGACTCGCCGGGCATCCGCTTCACCTACGAAGCGACGGTGCGCGTGCCGGTCCACTTACTGGCCCTGATGAGCGCCGAGAATCCCGAGCAGCTTAGCGCCAGCGGCGAGTACCACTTCCGCATGGCCCAGCCCATTCCGGCCTATCTCATGGCGCTAGCGGTGGGTGACCTCGCCTTCGCGCCGCTCAGCTACCGGACTGGCATCTACGCTGAGCCGGCCACGCTGTCGGCAGCCACCCACGAGTTTGTCGACCTTGAAAAAATGGTAGCCGCTGCTGAAGAGCTCTACGGTCCTTACCGCTGGGAACGGTACGATTTACTGGTGCTGCCTCCCTCCTTCCCCTTTGGCGGCATGGAAAACCCTCGATTAACATTTGTAACACCAACCATCCTGGCTGGCGACCGCAGCCTGACCAGTTTAGTAGCACACGAGCTAGCTCATTCGTGGTCGGGCAACCTCGTTACAAATGCAACTTGGGATGATTTCTGGCTGAACGAAGGCTTTACTGTTTACTTCGAGCGCCGCATCATGGAACATTTGTATGGTGATGAATACGCCGACATGCTCCAGGTACTGGGCCGGGCGGCGCTACATCATACCATTGAAGAAATCGGCGTAGCTAGTCCCGACACACACTTGCACCTCGCGCTGGCGGGCCGCGACCCCGACGAAGGGCTGACTGAAATTGCCTACGAGAAAGGTTGTGCTCTCCTACTCACGCTGGAGTCGCTCGTCGGCCGGCCCCGACTCGACACCTTTATTAAGGAGTACTTCGCCCGCTTCAGTTTTCAGGCGATGGACACCGCCTCCTTCTTGCACTACCTCCGCGCCGAATTACTCGACCAAGAGCCCGGCCTTGAAGCCAGACTCAACCTGGCCGCTTGGGTCGATGGTCCCGGCCTCCCATCCAACGCCCCCGCCGTAAGCTCGCGCCGCTTCGATGCCGTGGACCAAGCGCTGGCTCAGTTGCAAAACGGCATCGCGCCAACGGCCCTCCTCTCCGGCACCACTAACTGGAGCAGCCACGAGTGGGTCCATTTCCTGCACGGCCTCGCGCCTTCACTTTCGGTCGAGCAGCTGGCGGCGCTTGATGCGGCATTTCATTTCACCGCCTCTGGCAACGCCGAAATTCTGGCGGCTTGGTTTCCGCACACGTTAAGGGCGGGCTACACGGCGGCCGAGCCCGCGCTGGAGAAATTTTTACTGCACGTCGGCCGGCGCAAATTTTTGGTGCCGCTCTACCGGGCGCTGCTGGCCACACCCGATGGCCGGAATCGGGCTCGCACCATCTATGCCCAGGCCCGGCCCAACTATCACTCCGTGGCCACCGGCACGATTGATGCCTTGCTGGCCGAACGGGCTTAGCCTTATTATATGGTCGCCCGGCCCGAACTTTGCCATGGGCTTCGCGCCCACCCGGCCGTTTCGGTGGTCCCATCCCTCACGCATCTCTCAGTTATCCTCATTATCCGTTGAAAAGCATCATCCCTCTTGGTAAGCTCATCGCCGTAGGCGGCAACGAAGACAAGGGCACGTACCCCAACCCTCGCACCCGCCGCAAGTACTACCTCAACTTTTTTGAGCTAGGTATTCTCAAGCGCATCGTGCTCGAAACCGGCAAGCTCGACCCGCGCATCGAAGTCATTACCACGGCCTCCATGATTCCGGCCGAAGTCGGCCCCATCTACACCGGCTCCTTTGCCATGCTCAACTGCCTAAATGTGGGCATCATGGACATTCGCACGCCGGAGGATGCCCGCCAGCCGGAGTACCTGGAGCGCATGCTGGCGGCCGATGTCATCATGTTTTCAGGCGGCAACCAGTCGCGTCTCCGCGAGATGTTTGGCGAGACCGACTTTCTCGACCGCATGGTTCAGCGCTACTACGCCGAGCCGAATTTCGTGATTGCTGGCACCAGCGCCGGAGCCATGGCCATGTCGCGACACATGATTCGCGGCGGCTCGGTACCAGACGCTCTGCTGAAAGGCGCCGTGAAAATGGGCACTGGGTTGGGCCTGCTCCCGGCGGCCATCGTCGATTCGCACTTTGTGAAGCGCGGCCGGTTTGGCCGGCTCATCGAGTCAGTGGCCTTGCACCCTAAGCTCATCGGCATCGGGCTGGGTGAGGACACTGGCGTGCTCATCACCGAGGGCAATTGGGTAGAAACCATTGGTTCTAACCTTGTTATCATCCTTGATGGCCATGATATCCAGCACAACAACGCCGCTGCTGCCAAGAAGGGCACCGTGCTTTCCATCGAAAACGTGACCATGCACGTGCTGGCCAAGGGTAACGTGTACGATATGCGCGAGCGAAAATTCTACGCCAGCAAGGAAGCCCTACCCCTGCACACCGCCACGCCCGAGGCTGAAAAAGTCGCTACGGTAGCTGAGGCGACTACTTCAACAGCAGAATAAATCCCTGTTTTTAACACGTAAAAAGCCTGCTCATCATGGTGTTGAGCAGGCTTTTTTCTATCTGGAAGTTTGCCGGCTGCGTATTTCCTTCAGTTTGCATTCCACTAAATGCACGTAAAGGCTGCCGTTATTAGCCGCAAAATCACTCCTTATTATAACACTCCACAAAATGAACTACCGTAAGCTTGGCAAAACAGGTTTTTCCATCTCTGAAATCAGCCTCGGTACCTGGCAGGTGGGCGGCAAATGGGGCGACCCATTTAGCCACGAAAACGCCGACAAAATTCTGAATGCCGCCGTCGATGCCGGCATCAACTTCATCGACACAGCCGACGTGTACGGCGATGGCGAAAGCGAGAAAGCCGTGGGCCGCCTTGTGCGCGCGCGCTCCGAGCGCCTCTACGTAGCTACCAAATGCGGCCGGCGCTTCCAGCCCCACACCGCCGATGCCTACCAGCCCGACGCCCTACGCAAGTTTGTGGAAGACAGCCTACGCAGCATGCAGCTGGAAACCATCGACTTAATCCAGCTACACTGCCCGCCCACCGATGTGTACTACCGCCCGGAAATCTTTGAATTGTTTGACCGGCTGCGGGAGGAAGGCAAAATCCAGCACCTCGGCGTGAGCATCGAGAAAGTAGAGGAAGGCCTGAAAGCCATCGAATTCCCGAACGTGACCACGGTGCAGGTCATTTTTAACATGTTCCGCCAGCGTCCGCCGGAGCTGTTTTTCAAGGAAGCCGCCCTCCGCGACATCGGCCTCATCGTGCGCGTGCCCCTGGCCAGCGGCCTGCTCACCGGCAAGTTTTCGCCCGAAACCCACTTCGCCCCCGACGACCACCGCGCCTTCAACCGCCACGGCGAAGCATTCGACAAAGGCGAAACCTTCTCCGGCGTCGACTACGAAACCGGCCTCGCCGCCGTGGAAGAGTTGAAAAAAGCCCTAGGCGACCAAGCCCCGCTAGCCGCCCAGGCCCTGCGCTGGATTCTGATGTTTGACGAAGTAAGCTGCGTTATCCCCGGCGCCTCCCGCCCCGAGCAGATTCTCTCGAACCTGCAAGCCGCCGAGCTACCCGCATTATCGACCGAGCAAATGCAGGCCGTGCGGGAAATTTATGACCGCCGGATTCGGCCGTTGGTGCATTACAGTTGGTAGAGCGATGTAGCGCGGACGTTGTAGTCCGCGCTACAACTACTCCTTATATATAGCTACCAACGCCGCCCCTCCTTCAACCTGACTGGCGCGGTACATCCCATCCGAGTTAAATGGCAGCGTGACATTCCCTGCCGCGTCCACCGCAATCAGTCCACCCTCCCCGCCTACGGGCGCAAGCTTGTCCTGCACCACGATGCGCGCCGCTTCTTCCAGCGACAAACCCTTGTACTCCATTAGGCACGCAATGTCATAAGCCGCCACGGCCCGGATAAAATACTCTCCATTGCCGGTGCAACTGATGGCGCAACGCTCATCGGCCCAAGTGCCGGCCCCGATGAGTGGCGTATCGCCGATGCGGGAGTAGCGCTTGTTGGTCATGCCGCCGGTGCTGGTAGCGGCAGCCAGATGACCGTGCTGGTCACGAGCCACGGCGCCCACGGTGCCTTTTTTCCAGTTCGGGTCAGGCTCAGGCACGTCCGTAAATTTTACGGGTTCTTCGAGGGGTGCGGTAGTTGGCAGTTCGGTTGTGGGGCGGGCCTGGCTGTGGTCGAGGCGCATGCGGCCTTCACGCAGGGCTTCCTGCAGCTGGATGTAGCGGTGCTGGGTGAAAAAATATTCCACTGGCTGCAGCGGCAGGCCGTATTCGCGGGCTAGGTCGTCGGCACCGGGGTAGCCTAATAATACGTGTTCGGTTTTCTCCATCACCAGGCGGGCGGCACGGATGGGGTTTTGCACCTCCCGCACGCCGGTCACAGCCCCGGCCAGGCGGTTGTGGCCGCTCATGAGGGCGGCGTCCATCTCATGGTGACCATCGTGGGTAAACACGGCCCCGCGCCCGGCATTGAACAGTGGGCAGTCTTCGAGGCTGCGCACGGCGGCTTCCACGGCATCGAGGGCGGCGGCGCCATCCCGCAGCATGTCGTAGCCGGTGGCGAGAGCGGCGGCGAGGGCGGCGCGGTATTCGCGTTCCGAGTCGGGCGTGAGGGAGGCGCGGGTAATGGTACCGGCCCCGCCGTGGATGGCGAGTGCAAACATGTAAGTTGAGAAATAAATGGCGAAAACAGGGCGCAAAGGTAGGTTGAGGGAACGGCTACGGGCCCGCTAGCGTTTTTTTTCGTAGGTTTGATGTTCAAGTTTTTTACTACCAAAACACCCCCAGTTTTATGGCATACGACGTAACCGGCCGGCTGCACGAAATCTTTGACGAACAGCAGGTAAGCGAAAAGTTTCGCAAGCGCGAGTTCGTGCTGGAAGTCCAGGACGGCCAGTATCCCGAGCATATTAAGTTTCAGATGGTTCAGGACAAAACCAGCCTCATCGACCCCTACAAAACGGGTGATGAAGTGAAGGTTACCTTCAATCTCCGCGGCCGCGGCTTCAACAAAAACGGCCAGATGCTGTACTTCACCAACCTCGAAGCATGGAAAATTGAGGCTGCTGGTGGCGCTAGCTACGGTGGTGGCAGCACGCAGCAAGCTGCTCCCCGCCCCGCTGCACAAAACCAGAACCCCACGTTGCGCGCTCAGCCTTCGGCCGCGCCCATCGCCAGCGACGACGACAACGACCTGCCGTTCTAGTTAGCTATTAGCTAAAAACGTAAAATGCCGCTCCTGTTAATCAGGAGCGGCATTTTTTGTATCCAAATTTCGTATAATAACGCATGGACTTATACGAGCTGATTGCGCGGGGCGAGGGCGAAGAGTTAGAATTCAAGCAAAAGACGACGCACCCTAGCCGCATTTCGCGCACGCTGGTGTCGCTGGCCAACACACGGGGCGGGCAGGTGCTGGTGGGTGTAGATGATGCCGGCCGCATCCTAGGCGTGCGCGACCCGGAAGAAGAATTATTCGTGCTCCGCGAAGCTGCTCAGCACTACGTTGAGCCGCCGCTCACCGAGCTACGCTACCAAGAGGTGGAAGAAGACGGCCGCATCGTCCTCATCGTGACCGTGCCCGAAAGCCTTAATAAGCCCCACCGCGCCCAGGTAGCTCCCGACGACTGGCGCGGCTACGTGCGCGTGCGCGATGCCAGCGTGCAAACCAGCGGCCTCACTGAGAAGCTATTGGAGCGCCAGCAGCCCGAGGCCCGCTTTGAGAAAATCCCGCTTAATAAACAGGAGCTAGCCGTTATCGACTTCCTGAAAACTCACCCACGCATCACACTGGCGCAGTACATGAAGCTGGTGAATTTCGGCAAGCGCCGGGCGTATCAGACTCTAATAAAGCTGGTGCTGCACGGCTACATCCGGCACCACGACAAGGAAAAGGAAGTGTATTACACCCTTTGATTACCTTCTTGTTGCTCACGATGCCGTTCAAATGCTACTGCTACCATATCGTGAACCTGATAATAAAGCGGGCTCTTGAGTGTTGGGTCGAGCCCTTCGCCTTTGTAAACGACATCAGCGAATCTATCGATGCTTCTCGGCGGGTTGTTGACAATCCGTTTTATTAAAGGTAGTGGCAAGCAAAATCCCAGCCTCACACACAAGTCACCTAATAGCCTCTCTACTTCGTAATCAGCAAGTTTTGCGTCCATTGAAACCGGGCAAACAAAAAACGGACGCCTTTACAGCAGTGTGCTGAATGGCATCCGTTTCTTTAGTTAAAAGGCTGAGACCTATTCCTGCTTGCGGGCGCGAGCCACTTTCTTCTCGTCTTTCTCCGCTTTTTTCTCCTTCATGGTTTTAGCGGGTTCTTTCTTTTTTTCTTTGCGGGCGTCTTGTGCTTTGGCCATGATTGAAAAGAAGTTTTGGTGAGGGGTAATTTCGGGACTTTCAACGCACGGCCGAGCCGAAGCGTTGTATGGAGCGAAGGTAGAAACTTTACCGAAAAACTGCCAATACTTTATAGAATGGGCAGGTATCGCTCGCGAATAATGGTAAGGTGATGTTGTTCGTGTCCAGGAATAATGAAGAGCAGCGCCCGCACCGTAACCGGGCCACCATTAGCAGTGCCGCGCCGGTTCAGTTGCTCCTCGGTGAAGCTACCGAATAAAGCCAGCGTGGCAGCACGGGTAGCATCGTATTCAGCCAACAGGCTGGCGATGGCGCGGGCATTGGCGCCGCTATTGGCCACGTAATCGTCCTGCTCAAAGCCGGGCAGGTCCTGGGCATCGGCGCGGGCAAAGCGCAGGGCGCGGTAGGCAAATACCCGCTCGCTATCAATCTGATGCAAAAGCATTTCCTTGAGGGTCCATTTGCCTTCAGCATAGGCTTTTTCGGCCTGCTCCTCCTTCAAGTTGGCAAATACAGCGTGGATTTCCGCTGGCTGGCTGCGCAGGGCATCCAATGGGTTTGCTTCAATGGGAATCTGGTTGATGTAGCCGCCGGCATAGGGTAGGAAATCGCCTTCGGCAGGGCGGGTAATGGACATGGGCGCGGGAGCTGATTGAGGAGTAAAGACAGGTGCAGCGGTCACAGGTTGCCCAATGGAAGTATCGGGCGCGGGCAAATCCAGCGGCAACAGCACCGCAGGTCCCGGCGAGGAAGATGGCATAATAGAGGGCGCCAGAGTCGGGTCGAAGCTCAAGCGCACGATGGGCAGCGGCGCGGGCAGCTGTTGCGCTGCGGCCTCTGGCCCAAAGGCCCAAATCAGGAAGTCGGGCATCACGCGTCCCCAGGTATCCGGATGGTGATGACCGCCTTCAACCTGTACGTAACGCAATGATTGCTGCGTATTTAAACCAGAATTACGGAGTTCTTCAATTAAGTCAAGGCAGTCCTCAATCGAGTCAATAACGCCATTTTCGTTGCGGTCGCCGCGCTCGTCCAAGGTGCCGGTTTGCAGCCAGAAGCGGTGGTCGGGGTGCAGCTGCCCGGCTCGCACCAGACCATGCATGATACGGTCGGCAGGCGTGTAGCCGGCTCCCACGGCCCGCTGCCGCCACCAGAACGAGCCCGAAAACACGCCGGCCCGCATGAAATAGTCGGGGTGGTGCCACACCAAATCGAAAGCCGACAAGCCCCCGAGTGAGAAGCCCGCCATCACGGCTTCCTCAGGCTTGGCAGACGCTTGGTAATTGGCCTGGGCAAAGGGCAATAACTCATTCAACACGAAGGCTGAGTATGCCCCGGCCAGACTACCTCGGCCGTTGAAATCGGCCGAAGCCGCGGTGCCGTATTCCTGTACGCGCTGCTCGTTGGCATGGGGCGCCACCAGCACGAAGGGCCGGATGGCGTTCCTATTATATAAGGCATCAAGTGTGGCTTGCAGGCCCAGCCGTTCCAGGTCCTGGCCGTCGTTGAGGTAGAGCACGGGGTAGGGCACCGTGGCAGCTGAGGCAGGTGGCAGCAGTATGCTCACTTCCACATCGCGTTCCAAAAAGCTGGAAACCACAACTTCCCGGCAAAGGCGGGTACCCGCATGGGTTGGGACTGAATCGGTAATTTCTGAAAGCATCAAACAAAGTAACGAACCCGACCCGGGATGCCCCTAAATATGGAAATAAAACAGGTTGAATGTGGCAGGTCCGTTATTTCTTGACTAGTTTGCCGCGCAGCTAATCCAGCGCACTCCTGCTCCACTCCTCTTTTCACCCAGCCCGTGCACGAACAACACCGCCGTTTTTACTCGCATCACCTTGGCCAGGACATTGACATGCTGGTATTTGGCACCTGGGGCTACCCGGTGGTCATCTTCCCCACTTCCGGCGGCCACGACAACGAAGCCCGCGACTTCAAGCTCATCGAAGCGGCCCGCCCGCTGGTGGAAGCCGGCCGCGTTAAGCTATTCTGCATCGACAGCATTGATGCCCACTCCTGGTACGCCAAGCACTTATCGCCCGATGTGCGGGTGAGAAACCACATTTTCTACGACAAGTTTCTGAGCGAAGAGTTAGTGCCCGCTTTGCAGAAAGAGTGCAACGTTGATAAAATTGGGGTCGCCGGCTGTAGCTTCGGCGGCTATCATGCCCTCAATTTCGCCTTCCGCCACCCTAATCAGGTGGCGCATTTATTTACAATGGGCGCGGCCTTCGACATCCGCCAGTTTTTGAGCGGCTACCACGACGACAACGTGTACTACAACAACCCACCCGAATTTATACCTGGCGCTCACAGCGAGCATTTTCAGTGGATGAACATCATCCTGGGTACGGCCGAGCATGATTTCTGTAAAGGCGCCAACTTCGATATGGCCCGCATTCTGAGCGAAAAAGGCATTCCGTATAAGCTGGATGTGAAGCCTTATGGCAACCACGACTGGCCCGTGTGGCGCGAAATGTTCCCGCAATATCTGGATACCATCCGTTAAGCAGTAATTAATTTAAGACACCCGTAGCAAGACATAGAGCAGACTTTACTCACCCCAAAGGGCCTACTCGCCTTCTACGCGCCCATTCCTTACCCCCAAATTCTCCCTTATCACCTAGCTAAGCAGCTACCAAAACAACCCTAGCCATGAAAAAAATCGGTATTCTCTTCGGACAGGAAAACACGTTTCCTCAAGCATTTGTCGACCGCGTAAATCAGAAAGCCGTTGACGGCATCACGGCCGAGTTCGTGAAGATTGAGCAAGTAGAACAGGCCGTGCCTTGCGGCTACGACGTCATCATCGACCGCATTTCGCAGGACGTGCCCTTCTACCGCGCCTACCTCAAAAATGCCGCCCTTACCGGTACGTCCATCATCAACAACCCCTTCTGGTGGAGCGCCGATGAGAAGTTTTTCAACAACGCGCTGGCCGTGCAGTTGGGCGTGCCGGTGCCCAAAACCCTGCTGCTCCCCAGCAAGCACCGCCCCGACGACACCTCCGAAAACTCATTCCGCAACCTAGCCATGTTCGACTGGGAGAAGGCGTTTGAGCGCATCGGCTTTCCGGCTTTCATGAAGCCCCACTCCGGCGGCGGCTGGAAAAGCGTGTACAAGGTAGATAACGCCGAGCAAGCCTGGCGCGCTTATGACGAAACCGGCCAGCTGGTGATGCTATACCAGGAGGCCATCGAGTTTGAAGACTACTTTCGCTGCTACTGCCTGGGTGGCAAGCACGTGCTCATCATGCCCTACGAGCCCCGCAATGCCCCCCACGAGCGTTACCAGACCACGATGAAAACCCAGGGCGAAGCCGGCCAGCAGCTGCTCGATACCATCAAAGACTACACCCTGCGCCTGTGCCAGGGCCTGGGTTACGACTTCAACACGGTAGAATTTGCAGTGCGCGACGGCGTGCCAATTGCCATCGACTTCGGCAACCCAGCTCCTGATGCCGACGTGAATTCCGTTGGCGCTGAGAACTTTGAATGGGTAGTAGAGCACGCCGCGCAACTGGCCATCGAACGAGCCCAAGCCAACCAAGGCGGCAAAACCAACCTCACTTGGGGCTCTTTCGTGCAGGACGCCGTGAGCGGCGCCCCTGCCGCCGCCAAAGCCAGCGCGGCGGATGTGCAGGTAGGCAGCCCCGTGACAGAAACCAACGACCTGGGTGCCACCGGCGCTCCCAAACCCGCCGCCAAGAAAGCCGCACCCAAGAAGGCCGCCGATGCTCCCCAGCCCGAGCCGCCCACCGGCGAAGTGCCCGTAGCCAAAGCCCCGGCTGCCAAGAAAGCCGCCGCACCCAAAGCGGCTGCGGCATCAGCGCCGGCTAAAAAGGCGGCTGCGCCCAAAGCACCCGCTGCTAAAAAGGCCGCTCCGAAAAAGGCTGAATAGTCTTCCCTAAGTTGGTCGTGTCTGGCGTGCTGTTTCGGCACGTTGGGCACGGCTGTGCTTAGGCCTTTCCACTTATTTATTCGTCCCGCCCATGGCCACGCCCGTGTTTACCCTCGGCATCGAGGAAGAATTTCAGACCATTGACCCCGAAACCCGGGAGCTTCGCTCGCACCTCTCGCAAATCGTAGAGAACGGCAAAATCACCCTGCACGAGCAGGTGAAGGCCGAAATGCACGAGTCGGTAGTGGAAGTGGGCACCAATATTTGCCAGAACATCACCGAAGCCCGCACCGAGGTGCTGCACCTACGCCGCCAGGTGATTGAGCTGGCCGACAAGCAGGGGCTCAAAATCGGAGCTGCCGGCACGCACCCATTTTCGCGCTGGCAGGACCAGCCCATTACGCCCGATGCCCGCTACGATAAAATTGTGGAGGAATTGCAGGAGGCCGCCCGCTCCAACCTGGTTTTTGGCATGCATGTGCACATCGGCATCGAGGACCGGGAAATGGGCGTGTATATGATGAACACACTGCGGTATTTCCTGCCGCACTTGTTTGCGCTCAGCACCAACTCGCCGTTCTGGGAAGGGCGTGAAACAGGCTATAAGTCCTTCCGTACCAAGGTATTCGAGCGGTTTCCGCGCACGGGCATTCCCGGCTTTTTCCATAGCGCCAGCGACTACGACGAGTTTATCGCGCTGCTGATAAAAACCGGCTGCATCGACAACGGCAAGAAAATCTGGTGGGACGTGCGCCTCCACCCCTTCTTCGACACCATCGAATACCGCATCTGCGACATGATGATGCGGGCCGACGAAACCATTGCGGTGGCCGCCATCATGCAGGCGCTAGTGGCTAAAATTTACAAGCTCAAGTCCCAAAACCTCAATTTCCGCATCTACCGTAGCGCCCTGATTAAGGAGAACAAATGGCGCGCCGCCCGCTACGGCCTCGATGGCAACATGATTGACTTCGGTATTCAGGAGGAGGTACCTACCCGCAAGCTCATTCTGGAGCTGCTCGATTTCATCGACGACGTGGTGGACGACCTCGGCAGCCGCCACGAAGTAGAATACGTGCTGAAAATGCTGGAAATGGGCACCGGCGCCGACCGCCAGCTTCACGTTTTCCGCGAAACCGGCGATTTAAGCAAGGTGGTTGACTACATCTTGTCCGAAACTACGCACGGGCTATAAGCTACTTATCTTTGCAGTTGCAACGCCAGCCGTCCGGTTGGCGTTGTTTCTTTTTTAGCCCAGGCGCTCGCTTGGCTTTTTTCTATTTTTTGGGCGGAACCGCCTATTTATTTACGGAAATTATGGAGTCTATTCGCATCGCCATTCTGGATATGTACAACAATGCGCCGAACGAGGGCATGCGCTGCATTCGGCAACTAGTGGCCCGCGGGGCCGAGGAAAACGGCGTTCTGTTTCACGTCGACACATTCAACGTACGGGCCGAAGACGCCCTACCCGGCTTGGACTACGACATCTATGTATCATCCGGGGGCCCTGGCAGCCCCCTGGCTTCCGATGAACTGTGGGAAGTCCGTTATTTTCAATTTATCGACTCCTTGCTGGCGCATAACCAAACCAGTGAGCAAAAAAAACATTTGCTGCTCATTTGCCACTCGTTCCAACTCGTGAGCCGGCATTTGGGCGTGGGCACCATCAGCCGGCGCAAGTCCACGTCGTTTGGCGTGCTCCCGGTCCACCTCACCCCTGCCGGTGTAGCCGAACCCGTTCTGCAAGGCCTGCCGGAGCCATTTTACGTAGTCGACTCGCGCGATTATCAGCTAGCCGATGTGAACTTGGAGCGCATTGAAGAGTTGGGGGCAGAGATTTTGTGCCTGGAAAAAGAACGTCCTCATGTACCGTTGGCGCGCGCCGTGATGGCGATTCGCTTTACACCAGAAGTATTTGGTACTCAGTTCCACCCCGAGGCCGATGGCGAAGGCATGCTCCGCTACATGCTTACCGATGAGCGCAAACAGCAGGTAGTAACGGCATATGGCGAAGCCAAATACCACGAAATGGTAAGTCTGCTCGCTAACCCCGACACCATCGAGTACACCGAATCTGTTATTGTGCCCACTTTTTTGCGCCGCGCCGTAGCTCAAATCAGCCAACTCGCCACTGCTTAATCGCTGCCATTCCTGCCCGTTTCTTCTTATGATTCCTGAGCACCGCCACCGCTATAATGCCGCTTTTACGCCAGAGAAATACCAGGAGTTTCTGGCCGACATCGACCAGCAATTTCCCGGGCAATTAGAGTTTCGGGTGGCTGAAACGCCGGTATTTATCCCAGCGGATTTACGCGACAAATTAATTGCGGCGGGCGAGAATATTATCGATGTAATTCAGCAGGATAATTTCAAAGAATTAACCGAAGCTGCCATCCCGGCGCACCAGCGCGTGCCCGGCAACGAAGGCCGCCCGGATTTTCTGACGTTCGATTTTGCCGTGTGCCGGAATGAGGCGGGCACCCTGGAACCCCAGCTGATTGAGATGCAGGGCTTTCCCTCGCTCTATGCCTTCCAGTCCTGGCTGCCAGGGGTTTTCAAGCGGCATTTCCCCATCGCCGATACGGTTTCACCCTTCCTGCATTCGGCTGATGCTGCTAGCTACCATGAAGAAATGCGCCGGTTTTTATTAGCCGATGAAGCACCCGAGAATGTTATTCTACTCGAAATATTCCCCGAGAAACAAAAGACGCGAATTGACTTTGTTTTAACGAAAGAATTTTGGGGAATTGAGCCCGTTTGCCTCACGAAAGTTCGCAAAAACGGGCGTCAATTATTTTACGAAAAAGACGGTCGGCAAATTCCAATTAAGCGAATTTATAACCGCGTTATTTTCGATGAATTGGAACGCTACCACGACCTGCCCGGCGAGTTCAAATTGACCGACGATGTGGACGTAACCTGGGTTGGCCATCCCAATTGGTTTTTCCGGGTAAGTAAGTACACACTTCCGTTCCTAAGCGGGCCGTTTGTGCCACCTAGCTATTTCTTGCACGAACTATCCTCTTATCCTGCTGACCTGGAAAACTACGTGCTCAAGCCCTTGTTTTCCTTTGCCGGCGCAGGCGTGCGGCTACACATCACCGCTGCTGACCTTGATGCTATCGAAGACAAGCAGCATTACCTGTTGCAGCGCAAGGTGCAATACGAACCAGTGGTGCAGTCGCCTGATGGGTTGGTGAAGTGCGAAATCCGCCTGCTTTACGTGTGGCATCCCGGCCAGCCACGGCCTACGTTGCTCTGTGGCCTCAGCCGCTTGAGCCGGGGCGAAATGATTGGTGTGGACTTCAACAAAAATAAGGATTGGGTAGGCGGAACCGCACCACTGTTTGAGCGATAAGCGAGGCCCCGCGGTTTGAACGAAGAACAACGCACCAGCAATACGCGTAAGCCTGCGAAACTCCTCACTATCCGCAACGGAACCTCATGTCAACTTTCGCCGAAAAGGGCCTCAAAATATCCAAAAACGCGCTGTTTAACGTCTTTATCGGTCGCGCTACCAAACTACTAGGCAAGCCGTTCAAGGTCGTCGCCATTTTGAATGAGACGGCTGATAAGTTGGCCAGCAAAGAGAGCAAGGACAACAAGTTTAGGCAGCTTTTTGATGTTGCGCTGACCCTGGTGCGCCTGATACGGGCGTTCATCAGCGGCGAATACCGCAGCATCGAAACAGGCACCATCATATCCGGGCTGGCCGTGCTGCTCTACGTTCTGTCCCCTATCGACCTGGTACCTGATTTTATTCCGGTAATCGGCTTTCTTGATGACCTTAGCCTGATTGGCTGGTTCGTGGGGAAATTTCAAGGCGAAATCAGCCGGTTTCGTCAATGGGAACAACGCAACCACAATGCCTCTAGCAGTAGTATTGACACCGCGGCTGAACCAGCGCATAGCGATGAAAATCAGCCGGTTGTTGCCGAGCTAGGACACTCTTAGAATTCAGATAGTCAGCCATCATCTTTCCAAAAAGCTCTGGCTGCGCCAGAGCTTTTTTCGTAAGCAGCTTTTCCGCTAGCCAATTTCGCCAAAGCTGGCACGGATAAAGTTATATTACGGTGTCTCCGTCTACATTTGGCGGGGCACTTTCCTCCTCAGCCGTGCCGTTTTGCCAATATGCCGACTTTTGTGGTTTCCCTCCGCCTGCCCGATGCTTATGATGAGGAGTTTATTGCTCTCATCCCGCGTCATCGCGACTTTATCAACCGCCTGCTGAACGAAAAAATCGTGGAGGTGTATGCCATCAGCAGCGACCGGAGTCGTGGCTGGGTTACCATCAACGGCGACGATGCCGCCGCCGTCCAGGCTTTAATCGAACAATTTCCGCTTTATCGGTTTCTCCACAGCGTGGAAATTGATGAGCTATTTATTTTCGATAGCACGGCCTCACGCTTCCCACACATCAGCCTGAATTGATTTTCCCCGCTGCAAACTCCATCTATTGCTTGTTTATGCGCGTGTCATCCGCTTTTCGTTTTACTACATTTCGAGTACTTACGCCCCTGGGCATCTTTACGCTGCTAGCCGCCACTACTCCCGCGCCGCCCCCATCCCTCACCACCGAGCAGCTTACGGCGCGCATGAGTACAGCCATTGAAGGCCTGAAGTTTCTTCGCTGCACCGTGAAGGCGCAGGAACGAATTGAAGGCACCATTCACCAGGCCCGCAGCATCATGAAGCTGACGTATAAGCCATTGCGTATCTACATAAAAAACCAAAAAGGGGTAGAAGTGCTGTGGCTGGCGGGCGAGAACGGGGGCGATGCCTGGGTGTATCCGGCAGCTTTTCCCTACGTTACCCTCAGCCTCGACCCCAACGGCAAGCTGATGCGCAGCAACCAGCACCACACGGCCTTGCAGGCCGGTTTCGGCACCATTTCGGACCTGCTCCGCACCACTGGCTTGCGCCAAGACAATTCCTACAGCCGCTCGTTTCGCTACACCGGCGACACCACCCTGCAAGGCCGCACCAACCACGTGCTACGCTCCGATTTCCCGCAATTCCGCTACGTGAGCTACAAAGCGGGCAAAAATGAAACCATCGCCACCGTAGCCGAGCGGTTTGGCTGCGGCGCGTACCGCATCATCGAACGCAACGACCTGACCATCGGCGAGAAGATTCCAGAAGGCAAAGTCCTGCAGGTGCCTAATGGCTACGGCCGCAAAACCATCCTTTGCGTCGACCCTAAAACCTATTTGCCCACTCTGGTGCAAGTAAACGACGACAAAGGGCTGTTCGAGAAATTTGAGTTCAACGATGTCATTCCCAACCAGCCCATTCCACTGGAAGAGTTTAGCAAGGACTACAAGGGCTATAAGTTGTAAGCCCTGCTTGTCCTCCTGAACGCAGTGAAGGACCTTATCACGCTACCCCGAAATAACTCGGTCATACGTGATAAGGTCCTTCACTGCGTTCAGGAGGACCGAAAAAACCGGCTACCTTCTCATCGTTTTTTCGATGGTATCCCACATATCGGGTGTCAGCATTTCCAGCTTATTAAATTCGCCGGCCCCATTCAGCCACTCCCCGCCGTCGATGGTCACCACTTCGCCATTGACATACGCGGAAAAGTCAGACACCAGATAAGCGGCCAGGTTGGCAAGCTCCTGGTACTGGCCCACGCGCTTGAGCGGCACGCTGGCGGCGGGGTCGAGCTTGCTGGCCAGTGGCTCGGGGAAAAGGCGACTCCAGGCACCTTCCGTAGGGAATGGGCCGGGAGCAATGGCATTGGAACGAATGCCATATTTAGCCCATTCAACTGCTAGTGAGCGAGTCATGGCCAGCACGCCGGCCTTTGCGGTGGCAGAAGGCACTACATAGGCCGACCCTACAGATGCGTAGGTGGTCACGATGTTGAGGATGGTACCGGGCTTTTTTTCGGCAATCCAACGCTTGCCGACCGCCAGGGTGCAGTTGTAAGAGCCGCGTAGCACAATATCCACAATCACATCGAATGCCTTGTGGCTCAGGCGCTCGGTGGGACTGATGAAGTTGCCAGCAGCATTATTGAGCAGTACATCGACACCGCCAAACTCCTGAATGGTGCGGGCCAGCATGGCCTCTACTTCGTCGTATTTGCGCACATCGCAGGCAATGGCCAGCACCTTGCCGCCGGTTTGCTGGCGCAGTTCCTCGGCGGTTTTTTCCAGCACATCGAGCTTGCGGCTGCTAATGGTGACATTGGCGCCGAGCTGGAGGAAATAGGTGGTCATGGCCCGGCCCAGGCCGGTGCCACCGCCGGTTACAATGATGGTTTTTCCGGCCAGGGCGTTATCGCGCAGCATGGGCTGGGTGTAGGGAGCATTCATTCGAAAAAGACTGTGAGGGTGGGATAAGCGGAGTAGTCCGCCGCCCGAAGGTACTAGGCTGCTGGCTCGTATGTTAGCCCAACTATAAGCGAAAGCTGGCTTATTTATTTTTGTTGCCAAATATAGTGTTTCGCTATTTATTCGCACCTTCGTGCTAGAAAGCAATATTTTGAGTTGATTTAAGTATGACTAGTTCCACTACTGGGGGCTCCAAAGATGCAGCTTCAGGAGCGGAATCCCCCACCGTTTTAGTGCTTGGCTGCGGGTGGCTGGGCATGGCCTTAGCGAGTTCATTGGCGGCTGGCAGCCACCGTGTCCTAGGCACCACCACCACCCCCGAACACATCCCCGCAATGCAAGCGGCCGGCATCGAGCCGCACTTGCTCCGCTTAGGCACAGATTTTGGCGCTCCCAGCGAAGCGCTACTGCACCGCCTGCTCAGCAACGCCGACGTGCTGGTGTTGAATGTGCCACCCCGGGCGGCCACTGCCGGCGCTTATCCCAACCTCCTGCGCCCTGTGCACCGGGCCGTGGCAGCGGCGGGCACCAAGCACGTGCTGTTCGTGAGTTCGACCAGCGTGTACCCCAACGAGCCCCGCCTAATGCGCGAGTCCGATGCCATTAGCACCCGCGACGCAGCTTCCGATGTGCTCCGGGCTGAAGGCCATTTTGTGCCACGCTACGGGCAATGGAAGAGCACAGTAGTGCGCTTGGGGGGACTCATCGGTCCCGAACGAGCCCCCGGGCGCTTCCTGGCCGGCCGCCGCGACCTCGAACAGGGCAACGCTCCGGTCAACCTCGTGCACCTTACCGATGTGGTGGGCGTGCTGGGCTGCATCATTGAGCACGGAGCCTGGGGCCACACCTTCAACGTGTGCGCGGCCCAGCATCCCCGGCGGCGCGATTTTTACCCCGCTGCCGCAAAACAGCTCCAGCTTACTGCTCCAACATTCAAGGACGAGCAGGATGAAGTGAGCGGAAAAACCATCGACAGCAGCTTGGTGCGCAGTATTTTACCGTATCAATTCAAGCATGACAACGTATTGGAGGCTTTAGCATATTGCTAGACAGAGCCCCTGCTTTGATTTGAGTGACGGCTGCACCCAACGAATGACCAGGCTAAAGCATGTGCTACCCGGCGGCCGTATCTTTGTCCTGTGAAAAAAGATGCTGCCCAACCTCTCGTGGTCGTGCTCGGCGGCGGCGCTGCTGGCTTTTTTGGCGCCATCGCCTGCGCCGAGGCTAACCCGAACACTTCTGTCATCTTGCTGGAGAAAACAAGCAAGCTGCTGGCTAAAGTCCGCGTTTCGGGCGGTGGGCGCTGCAACGTGACCCACGCGTGCGACACCCCGGCCCAACTTGTGGCGCACTACCCGCGCGGCAGCAAGCAGTTGAAAGCTGCGTTTCAGCAGTTTGGAGTAGCGGAAACCATTACCTGGTTTTCCAAGCGCGGGGTGCAGTTGAAAACGGAGGCCGACGGCCGCATGTTTCCCACCACCGATTCCAGCGAAACCATTGCCCGTGCCCTCGAAGATGCTGCCCGCCAGGCCGGCGTTCGCGTCATCACCAATACCAGCGCCGACGAAGTCCAGCCGCTGCCGACCGGCGGCTTCCAGCTGAAGCTAAGCGGTAGCGGAGCCGGGCAACTTGGCGCTACGCTCCATGCCACGCGCCTGCTCATTGCCACCGGCGGCAACCCCAAAAGTGCCAACTACAACTGGCTCCGTGACATTGGCCATACCATCGCCGAGCCAGTGCCGTCGCTCTTTACCTTCAACGTACCAAACTCCCCGCTCAATGAGCTAATGGGCGTAAGTGTACCCCATGCCCGCGTGGTGCTGGCCGGCGAAAAGCTGCAATACGAAGGCCCCTTGCTCATTACGCACTGGGGGGTGAGCGGCCCGGCGGTGCTCAAGCTTTCGGCCTGGGGCGCCCGCCGACTCAGCGATTTGGGCTACGTTGGCACGGCGCTTATTAACTGGATTCCAACTCACACCGAAGAAACTCTGCGGCCCTGGCTGCAACAGTTTCGGCAGGAAAACGGCAGAAAAACCGTGGCCAGTAACCCGCAGTTTGGCCTGCCCCAACGCCTGTGGCGTAACCTCACGGAGCAAGCCGGCATCACGGCCGAAACGCGCTGGAGCGACCTGCCTGCCAAAGCCCAGAACCGCCTGCTGGAGCTGTTGCTCCGCACGCCGCTGGCTGTGCGCGGCAAAACCACTTATAAGGAAGAATTCGTCACGTGCGGCGGTATCTCCCTTGGCGAGGTTGACCTGAAAACTATGCAAAGCCGCCGCGTGCCGGGGCTATATTTTGCCGGCGAAGTATTAGATATTGACGGTATCACGGGCGGCTTCAACTTTCAGGCGGCTTGGACGACGGGCTTTCTTGCAGGCCAGGCGCTGGCTGCAACGCCCACAGTAGAGTTGTAACCTTATATGCGGCAAGGCAGTAAAGAGGAAAGAAATTTTCCAACCCAAAATACCATCCCTTTCCCATGGAAGCCAAAGCCACCCAAGCCCTGCTCAACGAATTGGTAGAAACCCTCAAAGACGGCCAGAAAGGCTATGCAGAGGCCATGACCGACGTTGAAGACGCGGACCTGAAAGATACTTTCAAGCATTTCGCAGCCCAGCGTTCGAGCTACCTGACTGAAATCGAAGACCAGATGTTCAAGTTGGACCTCAAGCCCGACACCAACGAGGGTGCTCAAGGCTCCATCACCGGTGCCATCCACCGTACCTGGATTGACCTGAAGTCGGCCGTAACCGGCAAAGACCGTCACAGCATCCTGGCCGAGTGCGAGCGCGGCGAAGACTACGCCAAAAAAGCTTATCAGACAGCCCTGAAAGCCGAAGGCCTACCCTCCGCCCTGAAATCGGTAATCGAAAAGCAGTACCAAGGCGTAGTAGAAGGCCACGACAAAATCAAAGCCCTGCGCGACTCGTCGAAATAATGAATCTTCGTCGCGTTACAAGACAATAAAAAAGCCGCTCAATGAGCGGCTTTTTTATTTATTCACCTTACGTATAACTTCACTCGAATAGTCACGCAAGCCGGTTAATCCAGCCTGAGCGCATATCAGGTTCGCTATTCGTCGAAGCTCTCGTTGCGGGGAGTACGGGGCGCTGGGCGCGTATCATACTCGCGGGGAGTGCCGTAGCTGGGCTTGTTGCCATAGCTGGGTTTGTCGCCGTAGCTGGGGCGATTGCCGTAGCCCGACTTGCCAGTACCGCCTTCGCGGTTGCCGTAGCTGGGCTTGTTGCCGTAGCCGCTGCCACCGTCGCGGTTGCCTTTGTAGCCACCGCCGTAGCCACCTTCGCGACGCTCGCCGCCGCCGAAGCTGCCACCACCACGGTTGCCACCCTTGTAGCCACCGCCGTAGCCGCCCTCACGGCGCTCGCCGCCGTTGAACGGACGACGCTCACGGTCGCCGCCAAAACCGCCGGGGCCACCGCCGCTGCGGCTAAAGCCTTCCTGCTTCGCCTCACCTTCCTGAACCGGAGTAGCAATGCTGAAGCTCACCGGCGAGCCTTGGATGCTGGTGCGGCCCAGCTTGCTCACAATCTCATCGGCAAATTCCGACGGTACTTCCACAAAACTGAACTTGTCGTAGAGGGCGATGTCACCCACTTTGGCACCGGTCAGGTTGCTCGATTCCGAAATCAGGTCCACGATGTCGCGGGGGTGAATCCGGTCTTTCTTGCCCATGGTCACGAATAGACGGGTGTAGCCGGGGCGGGCCTGGCCGGCCGCCTTGCTGGCGTCGAGGCTCTGCTGGGCGCTCTTGTCCTCCTTCATCGTCATTTTCAGCAGGGCTGCGGCGATGTCGAGCGACGTAATTTCGTCGCCCTGGTCGAGCAGGCGCTGCACGCGGCCTACGTATTTCTCGAGGTTACCCTTCTCGATGATTTCCTTAATCTGGTTCAGGAAAAGGGTGGTTTTCACTTCCGATACATCGGCAAACGACGGCACCTGTTCCAGTTTAATCTGGGCCTTAGTGAAGCGCATGATGTCGCGCAGCTTGTAAATGTCGCGGCCGCTCACAAACGTGAAGGCTTTGCCCGACTTACCAGCGCGGCCCGTGCGGCCGATGCGGTGCACGTAGTATTCTTCGTCGGCCGGCAGGTCGTAGTTTACTACGGCTTCCACGTTGTCCACGTCGATGCCGCGGGCGGCTACGTCGGTAGCAACCAGCACCTCCAGCGTTGACTTGCGGAATTTATCCAGCGTGTTCTGGCGCTGCTGCTGGCCCATGTCGCCGTGCAGGCCTTCGGCGAAGTAGCCTTTGGCTTGCAGGTCGGCCACAATTTCATCTACCATGCGCTTGGTGTTGGCGAAAACGATGGTCGACTTCAGGTTGTACATGTCGAGCAAACGGGTCAGCACGTCCTTTTTCTGGGGGCCGCGCACCTCGTAGTAGCTCTGCTCGATGTTGGTCACCGTCATGGTCTGGTGGTTCACCTTCACAATCTGCGGCTCGCGCTGATATTTCTTAGTGAGCTCCATGATGGGCTTGCTCATCGTGGCCGAGAAGAACACCGTCTGGCGGTCCTCAGGCATCTTGGTCAGGATGAACTCGATGTCGTCGCGGAAGCCCATGTCGAGCATTTCGTCGGCTTCATCCAAGATAATCTTGGTGGTTTTGTCGAGGCGCAGGGTGCCGCGCTCGATGTGGTCCATCACCCGGCCGGGGGTACCAATCACAATCTGCACGCCACGCTCCAGAGCACGGAGTTGACGGTCGTAGGGGCTGCCACCGTAAATAGGCACTACCATCAGGCCACGCTTGTATTTGCCCAGCTTCTGGATTTCGCCCGATACCTGCACCGCAAGTTCGCGGGTGGGGCAGAGCACCAATACCTGCACGTCTTTGCTCTCGGTATCGATATTGTCGATGGCGGGAATGGAGAAGGCAGCGGTTTTGCCGGTACCCGTCTGGGCCTGGCCGATAACGTCTTTGCCGGCGAGCAGCACGGGAATGGCGGCGGCCTGAATGGCCGAAGCTTCCTCGTAGCCCATCTCGGTGATAGCGCGTTGTACTTCCTCGGAGAGGTTCAGTTCGTCAAAGCGAACCACAATTTTTTCAGCTTCCATGATTGGAGTTGATAAGGGGGAAAAGAGACTTAGCTCTGAAAACAGCCGTACTCAGCGACGTTTCCCCTCCTTCTACCTTTCACAATCAGGCGGGAAAAAACAACCAAAAAACTACGCGACCAATGCGTTAGCGCCACTCTCGGGCTTGCGCGGACTTAGGCCGTCCTCAAATGCGGGTGCAAAGGTAGGATTTTTATTTTGGAAAAGCTAATAATTTTCTAAAAGTGGGCAACCAGCACAGGACGCGGCGCGTAGCAGGCTCCCGCTTCGTGTATCATCCTGAGTGCAGCGAAGGACCTTATCAAGCTTGCACCAGTCAAATTACTGCCAGTTGTTCTTCGTTGATAAGGTCCTTCGCTGCGCTTAGGATAACAGACGCAACCAATTCAGCGACGCAATCTGTCAGGCACAAAAAAAAGCCCACCAAAGGCGGGCTTTCTTAGATTGCAAAGCTTGGGTTGGACTAAACCAACGATACTTTTACTGCGTTCGGGCCTTTTTTGCCTTGAGCTACTTCGTATTGAACTTTGTCGTTTTCGCGAATCGAGCTAACCTGTAGGTCGCTGATGTGAACGAAGATATCTTCGCCAGTTTCGTCGTTTTTGATGAAACCAAAGCCTTTGGTGTCATTAAAGAATTTTACCGTTCCGGTTGCCATTGTGGTTGGTTGTGGAGTTTCCCTAAGCGTTTGGGCCACCGTGGCTTGATGTCTTAGGTTGCGTCAAAGATAGGCAGAATTTCCAAATGACCAAGTCAATACATATTTTTTCGATGAACTGGGTAAGGCAAGGTCCACGACATAAGGAATGCCGTGTTGAACGTGACAATACTTCCTCGCTGCTTGTTGTGGAGTAGCCGCTCGGATGCCTAGCTGGTTCGCGGTACGCGGCCTGACGTTCTTTTGTGCTTTGCTAACTACTGCCCTTTCGCCCTTACCAATGCCCGACGCACCCGCCCACGCCTTCTCCCACGAATTTCAGGTACCCGATAGTGCTATTGATGCGCTGGGCCACGCCAACAACGTGGAATATGTGCGCTGGGTACAGGACGTGGCCGGCGCGCACTGGTTGAGCATCTGCCCGGCCGAGTTGCGCGAGCAGATTATCTGGGTGGTGCGGGAGCACCGGATTCGCTACCTGCAATCGGCCTTTGCGGGCGAGATGCTGCGGGCCACCACCTGGGTGGGCGACACCAGCGGCGCCACGTCGCTGCGCTACACCCGCCTCACCCGCGCCGCCGATGGCGTGCTGCTGTGCGAGGCGGAAACGACTTGGGTACTGCTCGACCCCAAGAGCGGCCGGCCGGTGCGCGTGACGGCGGAGATGGTGGGGTGGTTGCGGCCTCGTTAAAGCATCAGCTTAAGTGCTTCGAATAACTCCAGTTGTATGTTAGCATCAGGCTTATGAAGAGAAATCAACAGATTTAGATGATTCTCCAACTTTACCATCAGCCAATCTGTGAAACTAGGGTAATTATAAACTTCTACCCCTTGGTCGCCTTCGACTACAAGCATTACTTCAGGATTTTCGGTCGCGGCCGGACCACGCTTAAAACTGTGAAAGCTATACCATTGTCGCTCAGTAAACGGAAACCATTCATCTAAATTGAGTTTATTCCGCTCTGCGATTTCACGACTAAGTTCCTTTGCAAAAGGAAGTGTTTCAAGACCCCAATCTTGGTAATTGAAACTTTCATTTGCTTTCCCAAAATGTTTGAGAAACAATCTGTATGACTCTGGAAACGTCAAACTCCAGTATTGTTCAGCCAATGCAATTTCCTCATCTGAATAGCCAAGTAAACTCTGTTCAGTTTCTAATTCAGATTTTAATAGAAACATTCGAACCGCTTCATAAAAGCATTGCAACGAAAGTGACATTGTTGTAGTGAATTATAGGTTCGAAAACATTAAACACGCATGCCTCCCTCCTTCCGCATCTACTCCTCTTCGGCTGGCTCGGGGAAGACGTACCAATTAACGAAAGAATACCTACTGCTGGCGCTAGGGGCCGACGACCCGGCGTACTTCAAGCGGGTGCTGGCTATTACGTTTACCAACGACGCGGCGGGGGAAATGAAGGAGCGCATTGTGGGGGCGCTCCGGCGGTTTGCCTATCCGGAAAGTGGGAAAACGGACACCTTGCTGGCGGACATTGCAGATGAGCTGAAGCTGCCGGAAACGGAGGTACGGCGGCGGGCGGCGGAGACGTTCCGGCTGGTGCTGTACCACTACGCCGATTTTGGGGTGAGCACGATTGACTCGTTTGTGCAGCGGATTGTGACGGCCTTTACCCGGGAATTGGGCTTGCCGGCCACGTTTGAGGTAGAACTGGATACCGATGCGGTGCTGCAAAGCGCGGTGGCGGCGCTGCTGGACAAGGTGAACCGCGACCCGAACAGCAAGTTGCTGTCGCAGACGCTGGCGGAATATGCGCTGGGGCAGGCCGACGAGGGCAAAAGCTGGAGCCGGCTGCCGGAGGAGCTGGCGGGCTTCGGGCGGGTGCTGTTTAATGAGACAGTGCAGGAGGCGGTGGCGCAGCTTGACCGGCTGAGTCTGGCCGATTTCCGGCGGCTGGACAAGGAAATTCGGGCGCGGCGGACGGAGATTGAAGCGGCTTTTGCGCAGACGCGGGAAGTGGCGCTGGCGGTGCTGGACGCGGCGGGCGCCACGGAGGCCGACTTTTTCCAGGGCAAGCGCGGCATTTTTGGCTACGTGCAGAAGGGCGTGGAGTTACTGGCCCCCGACGCGGGGCCGAACAGCTACGTGCGTGCCACACTGGCCGATGACAAATGGTACAGCGGCAAAATAAAAACCGCCGCCGACCGCGAGCGGGTGGACGCGGTGAAGGAGCCGCTGAGTCAATTAGTAGCCACGCTGGACAAATTGCGGGCGGACTTTTTGCCGAATTACGTATTGCTGGCGGCCATGCAGCCGTATTTATTTCACGCCTCGTTATTGAGTGAATTAAATAAGATTGTTGAGCAAATTAGCCGCGAGCGCAACGTTGTTTTAATCTCGGAATTTAACCGAAGAATTGCCAGCATTGTGCTTACCGAGCCGGTGCCGTTTTTGTATGAGCGGCTGGGTGAGAAATACGAGCACATTCTGATTGATGAATTTCAGGACACGTCCGTTTTGCAATGGAATAACCTGCTGCCGCTGGTGGAAAACACGCTGGCCAACGGGCACAGCAGCCTGGCGGTGGGCGATGCCAAGCAGGCCATCTACCGCTGGCGCGGGGGCGAGATGGAACAGATTCTGCGCCTGCACCAGGGCAACACGGAGGCCCTGGCGGCGCGGGCCCGCGAGCCAGAGATGCGCGAGCTGCTGCGGGGCCGCTACGAGGCGTTTCGCGGCAAATTGGAGCCCAAGGCCTTGCAGGTGAACTACCGTTCGGCGCGGGAAATCATTGATTTCAACAACGCCTTTTTTAAGGCGGTGAGCGAGCGGCATGAGGCGCTGGGGCTGGTGACGGGCATTTTCGACGCGCATTTTGGGCAGCAGGTGCCTGAGTCGCAACGGGCCGACCAGCAGGGGCACGTGGAATTGTTATTTACCCAAAAGGACGCCCCCGCTTTGCTCTACGACCCCGCGGCTGGCGCTTACACCGCCGAGCCCCTGCCCGGCCACGCAGCCGAGGCGCTGCTGGGCTACGACGAGAGCACCTGCTACCTCACCCTGCAGCTGGTGGAGCAGGCCCTGCGCGAGGGCTACGCGCTGGCCGATATTTCGGTGCTGTGCCGCACGCGCTACGCCAGTAAAATCATTGCCAAGTTTCTGAAAGAGCGGGGCTACGCCATTATCTCGGCCGACTCGCTGGCGCTGGAATTTGCGGAGGTGGTAAACCTGCTGGTAAGCATTTTGCGGGTGCTGCACCAGCCGGCCGATACGCTGGCCCGGGCCGAGGCCCTGCTGCTCGTAGACAAGGTGGTGCGCGGGCTGGCCCCCACGCCGGCCCGCGCCCGGCACATTGCTGAGGTGGCCAACGCGGCGGGCGGCACCTCGTTTTTCGACGAGCTGCGGGCGCTGGGCTACGACGTGCACGAGGAGGAAACCGGCAACCTGGGCCTCTACGAGTTGGCCGAGCGGCTGCTGAACCTGTTTGGGCTGCTGGGGCGCAACGGGGAGAGCGACTACCTGTTTCGCTTCCTTGATTTGACGCTGGAATACAGCCTGCGCTT
The DNA here is from genome assembly GCF_017571495.1 of Hymenobacter negativus. GTDB lineage: Bacteria > Bacteroidota > Bacteroidia > Cytophagales > Hymenobacteraceae > Hymenobacter > Hymenobacter negativus. The sequence goes on from NZ_JAGETZ010000001.1 coordinate 322,731, forward strand.
TGGCAACAACCTGGGCAACTTCCTCACCTACTGGGAAGAGCGCAAGGGGCGCATCAGCATCAACGCGCCGGGCGGGCGCGAGGCCATCACCATCACCACGGTGCATAAGGCCAAGGGCCTGGCCTACGGGGTGGTGATTGTGCCCTTCGCCGACTGGAGCCTGGAGCCGCACCGCGGCACCCTGCTCTGGGGCCACCTGGAGGCTGGCCAGAAGCCCATCGAGCAGATGCCCGACGTGGCGGTGGTGAGCCTCAGCAAGGGCATTCAGCAGACGGCCCTGGGGGCGCAGTACGACGAGGAGCGCGAGAAAACCTTCCTCGAAGGGCTGAACACGCTCTACGTGGCCTTCACCCGGCCGCGCCACCGTCTCTACGTCATCAGCAAGCGGCCCGACGACAAGAAAACCACCAAAACCGACGAGCTGGAAGCCGCCGCACCCACAGCCGCTGCTCGCACCGTGGCCGACCTGCTGCACGGCTACCTGCTAAGCCGCGGCCAGTGGCAGGACGACCGGGTGTCCTTCGTCCTCTCCCAGGGCACCCCCGCCGCCGAAAAACCAAGCCCCAAGCCCCAGGCCTCAAGCACCAACTACGAGCTGACCAACCTGGCCGCCGCGCCCTGGGAAGACCGGCTGAAGCTGCGCCGCCACGCCACCACGCTCTTCGATTTTGACGAGCAAAAGGCCCTGAATGAGTGGAACCGCAAGCTGCACTTTGCCCTGCGCCGCCTGCTCACGGCCGCCGATGTGGGCCGCGTGGCCAGCCAGCTCGTGGCCGAGGGCATCCTGAGCGCCCGCGAGCGGCCGGCCTTGGTCGAGAGCCTCGAAACGCTGGTGAGCGACCCGCGCCTGGCCCCCTACTTCGCCCCGCACCTGAGCGTGGAAACGGAGCGCGAAATCTTGGTGGGCGGCGTGAAGCTGCGCGACTACAAGCCTGACCGCGTGGTGCTCGAACCCTCCCTCGAAGAGCACCACCGCCTCGGCGGTCGCGTTACGCTGCTCGATTTTCGCCTGCCCCCGGTGCAGGAGAAACACCAGCACATATTGCGGAATTACGCGACACTATTTGAGCAATTAGGATATGCGGAGGTGCGCGGGATTATTTATTATTTCGGGACGGGCGAAGTGGTGGAGGTGTGAACTGATACTCCAATTATATATCTTACAATAATTTATTAGAATCACACGTTTTCTAAAGCATTCAGACAGGCTTTGCAAAAAAGATATAATGGAAGGAATCACCATCAATTCATTGCAGCTAAAACGCCAATCTTTGGCATTTATAATCAGCAGTTGGTTACCGATGTTGTGCGTCTTAGCCCATATAGCTTTTTATTTTCTCGCATACAAGCATCTTGGAACAGACCCGGATACGCATAGGCCTTTTCGAGCAAAGGATGTAGGATACGAGATTTATGAAGGATTATATCTCATGGCACTTGGAGAATTTGAGTTCATGCCGTGCTTCGTAGCAATTTGGGTTTTATCAATTATTTCATCAGCAATCCGAAAGCTGCGCTTAAATTGGATTCATTTTCTAGCTTTTATAGTGAGTATTTCAATAAGCCTTTTCGTTTTCTTTTGCACCGATTATGGAGGCTGGCTTTTGGCATCTCTCTGAGCATTTCGTTTCAGGTTGTCCCTTAAAAGAATATGACGACCCTGTCGCCCCAGCAACTTTTCTCCGCAACTGCTCCAAAAAGCATTTCTGATTATGGGCAAAGAATACTTCATCAAATGCCCGAAGCTCGATGCTCAAGCAACTCAGCAGTTTCTCAAACAACATTTCATTGTAGCGGCTACTGAAAATGAAACGTTGGCGCTTTCGCTACGAGATGCAGCGGCCGAACCGTCCAGTAACTGGGCACCCGTAGTTGTCGGGCTGGAATCTGATGGTATTTACTTCCTTGATAATTTAGCTTCACCAATTCAAGCAGCAAGTATTTTCATGCAGCTTGTTGATTTTCTATTGTCGAGGGCGGGAGCAATTACAATTACTGAACCGTAGGGGCAAACGCTGGCCGGGGACTACCTACGCGTGGAGCGAAGATGGGCGGCCCTGCTGCCCTACCAACGAAAAAATCCCCCGCTGCTCATGTCACCCCGTGCCGGGAGCAGCGGGGAGTTCCCGGAGCACCTGGCGCGGGGTGACATCGGCAGCGGGGAGCCCCCGGGGCACCTGGCAGGCGGTGACAGGGGCAGCGGGGAACCCCCGGACCTGCCGGCGCTTCGGGCCGAAGCCTGGGGAGAGCCCCCCGGCAGGCGGCACCGACGGCCCGAAATAGCGGGGCAATGGTGGCCTTACCAAAATTCTGTGCACCTTAGCCGGGCTGTAGTCCTACGGTGCTTTCCAACCCTCATTCTTACTTATTTACCTCATGGCAGACCAATCGCCCACGCCCATTCCGGCCGGCTCTACTCCCTCTATTCCTGCCACCGACGCGGTAGTGAACCCCAAGCTCCTCATCCCCAAAAAAGACGGCCAGCTGGCCGAAGTAGCCCGGCTCGTGGCCGAGGTCTGGGGCAAGGAAGCATGGTTTATACTGCGCTGGAAAACGCAGGCCGACTTCGCCACACTGTCGGCCGAGTTCGGTGCCGCCATCGGCGATAAGCGCGGGGCTGCCGCCGCCCGCACCCCGCAAAGCCAGCGCCTGCAGGAGCTGGATGACCAGTTTGACGAGGGCCTGCGCATTCTGAAAAAATACATCAACGAAGACAGCGGCTACAGCAAGGAACGCACCGATGCCCGCCTGCCCGGCTTCGGGCTGTTGGCCAGTAAAAACGGTGGCTTTGCCCTCACCCGCGACCGCGACCAACGCCTCGTGGCCCTGCGCGACATGCTGCTGCCGTCCGTGGCCGCCGCGCCCTTTGCCGGGCGCGAGTTCGGCACCAGCTTCTGGCAGAAGCGCTTCACGGAATACGAAACCCTACTGGGCAAAGCCGATGGCCTGGCTGGCAAAGTCAGCAAGTCGGTGAGCCAGAAAGACACCGCGAAGCTGGAGCTGCGCAAGGTGCTGCAAGCCGTGGTGTACGCGCTGAAAGCCAATTTCCCGGATACGTTCGAGGCCGAACTGCGGGCCTGGGGCTTCCGGAAGGAGAGCTATTAGGGATGTAGCGTGGACGCTGCGAGTCCGCGCCCGGGCGTAGCCGAGGCATCTCACGTGGAATAGTAACCCAATCGTTGAAAGGGATTGCTGCTGCCCGCGAGATGCCTCGGTTACGCTCGACATGACGGTCTTTTTGTTGCTGGGAACGCCTATTCTGGCCCCGCTACTGCGACCTTTGCCCCCATGCACACCCTCGCCCAACTACGCAGCGGCCAGCTCCACGGCCTCAAACGCCTCGACCTGAGTGCCGGCCTCACCGAGTTTCCCCAGGAAATCTTCGCCCTCGCCGACTCGCTGGAAATCCTCAACCTTTCCGGCAACCAGCTCTCCGCGCTGCCCGACGACCTGGGCCGCCTGCACAAGCTGCGCGTCATCTTTTGCTCCGATAACCAGTTTACCGAAGTGCCCACCGTGCTGGGCCAATGCCCCCAGCTGAGCATGGTGGGTTTCAAAGCCAACCACATCCGGACGCTGCCTGCGGCTGCCCTCACTCCTGCCCTGCGCTGGCTCATCCTCACCGATAACCAGCTGGAAGAATTACCCGCTGAAATTGGAAACTGCCGGGAGATGCAGAAGCTGATGCTGGCCGGCAATCGCCTCACCAAACTACCTGAAACGCTGGCGCATTGCACGAAGCTGGAGCTGCTGCGCATCGCCGCCAACCAGCTCACCGAGCTACCAGCGTGGCTGCTGGCCCTACCGCGCCTCTCGTGGCTGGCCTACGCCGGCAACCCATTTGCCGCTCCCGCCGAGGCCGCTGCCGAAGCCGAGCATCTCATCGGCAACATCGCCTGGAACAAGCTAACCATCGAAAAGCAGCTGGGCGAAGGCGCTTCCGGCGTGATATCCCGCGCCCGCTGGGAACAAGCCAACGTGGCCGACGAAGACGTAGCCGTGAAGCTCTTTAAAGGCGCCGTCACCAGCGACGGCCTGCCCCACTGCGAGATGCTGGCTACCATCAAAGCCGGTGCCCACCCCAACCTCATTGCCGTGCTGGGCCGCGTGGCCGGCCACCCTACCGGCGCCGAGGGCCTGGTCCTGGAGCTGATTGACGAGGCCTTCGGCAACCTGGCCGGCCCGCCCAGCCTCGCCACCTGCACCCGCGACGTGTACAAGCCCGGCACCACGTTCAGCCTGGAAACGGCCCTGAACATTGCCCAAGGCATCGCCGCCGCTGCCGGGCACCTGCACGCCCAGGGCATCATGCACGGCGACTTATACGCCCACAACATCCTCAACACCCGCGAAGGCAACGCCCTGCTGGGCGATTTCGGCGCCGCCTGCTTCTTCAATGCGGAAGACACCGCTCTAGCGACAACCTTGCAGCGGCTGGAAGTCCGGGCGTTCGGCTGCCTGCTGGAAGAACTCCTGACGCACTGCGACGAGGCCGACAAAGCATCAGCAGCGGTAGATGCTCTGTGGGACTTGCAGCGGCGCTGCGTGCAGGAGGAAGTATCGGCCCGGCCGCTGTTTGCGGAGGTAGAAAAGGTGTTGGCTGGGCTGTAAGAGCCCCCAACGAACGTCATGCCTCGGCTGCGCTCGGTATAACGTTCGTTGGTGTTTGCACTAATCCACCAGCCGCTGGTAGCGGATGCGGGGCTGCACGCTGCTGGTATCCACGTAAAACGCGAAGCTGTTTTCGGCGCTGTGCACTTCTACCCGCACCTCGGCCAGGCGTTTGGGCGGCGTGAAGCGTGGCATGGCGGCAAAGCGAATTTCGGTGGGTACCCCCACGCCGGCCAGCGGCAGCAGGTAGAGGCCGCGCTTCTCATCAAGCAGGTAGTGCGTGGCCGTGGCCCGCAGCTGGAAGCCAGGCACGGTGTAGCCCATCTCCTCATAGAAGCCGTGGTAGCGGAAGCGGCGCAGCACCCGCCCGCTCCGAATGTGCCGCACGAAGGCATTGGGCGCCTGCTGCTGCTGCGCGGTCGGCGTGCGGCCGTAGCCCTCCATCCCATCTGCAAAGCGGATGGGGTGGGCCTTGCCAGGTGCGTACACCAGCAGCAAGGTGCTGTCGGTGAGGAAAGAAGCGCCCACCAGCTCGGCATCGGCACGTTCGAAGCGGAGCGGCGGCCGGCCGGGCCGCAGCAGCTCCGAAGCCGTGAGCAGGGCCGAGCCATCGGGCGAGAGCGCCGGCTCACACTCGGGGCCGCCGCCGGGGCCGCGGCCGTCGCTCAGGCGCAGCACGTTGCCGGCCAGGTCGAGTAGCAGCACTACCTGGGCTCCCACGTCGCTATCCGGCACCATGAAATCGAGGGTGAACACCAAGGCTCCCAACGGCTTGCTATAACCCAGAAACTGGGGCTGGTAGGCCTCGCTTTCGGTTACAATATCGGAACCGGCCTTCTTAAAAAAAGCAGCTTTCCGCAGCTGGCGGCGAAACAGTTGCTGCCCCGTTTTATCGCGCAGCGTCAGGGTATAATAGCCTTCGAAGCCGTGTACCTTTTCCAGGTGGCCGGGTGCCTCTTCATAAGTGGCGGTGAGGCGACGGGTCGAGTCGGTTTCGGCCTCCAGCAGCAGGTGATGGGGCTGGCCATTGAGCATGACCAGCGTATCCGTGGCCACGGGCGGGGCCCAACCTGGGATTTCAGGCGGGGGCTTGGGCCGGGCGTGCACCACGGCCGGCAGGGGCGCGGGAGCAGCCGCTGGCACAGGGGCCACCGACACGCTGGGCAACACCAGCGAATCCGACTTGGTCGAGTGAATTTTCTGCTCGCAGCCTGCCAGCAGCGCCAGCAGTCCAACGGCAACTAGAATGCGCATTATTTCGTGAGCCAGCCGTTGGCGTCGAACCAGTTGCGCAGGCGGTCGGTCCAGAGGTCTTTGGTGGTTTTATTGTTGAGGCCAAAGCCGTGACCGCCTTTGGGGTAGAGATGCATCTCGGCCGGCACCCCGTGGCGCAGGCAGGCTTGGTAAAAAACGATGCTGTTGTTGACGGGCACCGTTTTGTCGTCCTGGGCATGCACGAGGAAAGTGGGCGGCGTCTGAGCTGACACTTGCAGTTCGTTGGAGTACAACCGCACCTGTTCGGCCGTTGGGGTTTTGCCAATCAGGTTATCGCGCGAGCCTGTGTGCTTGAGCGTGTCGCTAAAGCTGATAACCGGATACATAAGCACCAGAAACGCCGGCCGCACCGATGTGGAGCCTACGTTCTCCCCTACCGGCTTGGCGAAGTGCGTGCCGGCCGTGGCTGCCAGGTGCCCACCCGCCGAGAAGCCCATGATGCCGATGCGCTCGGGATTAAGGCTGTACTTGGCCGCTTGCTGGCGCACGAGGCGCAGGGCCTGCTGGGCATCGAGCAGCGGTGCAATGGATTTATCGGGCTGCGACTGGTCGTTGGGCAGGCGGTATTTCAGCACGAAGGCCGTTACGCCCATCTCGTTCAAACGCTTGGCCACGTCGTAGCCCTCGCTGTCGATGGACAGCCGGGTGTAGCCCCCGCCGGGGCAGATAATGACAGCCGTGCCATTGGCTGTGCCCGGCGCGGGCAAAAAAGCCGTGAGGTTGGGCTGTACCACGTTGGAAATGCGCACGCCCCCGTTATCCAAGGTGACGCTGGTTTCTTTAACCGCGCTGGGTTTGGAATCAGGAATGGTGCCGGTGTAAAGTGGAAATGTCTGCTGCGCCAGCAAGGGGCCGGCCGACAACAAAAACAAGCTCACGAGAATAGTAGTAGCGGTTATTTTCATACGTAGCGGGATTGTACGCAAAAGTACGGCACACAGCCATACTGTGGCATTGGGAAAAAAGAAGATAGTATTATGAGGTGAAAATTCTGCAAAATGCAACCTTAGAGGAACCATGCCGTAGTGGCCCGGGTCTTTAAACCATGCGCAAGACCACTCTGCTGGCCGCCGCTGCCTTATTGGGCAGCCGCGGCCTCACCCTGGCCCAAAACACGCCGGACGAAAACAACCCCAACGTGGATGCCCCGTTCGTGCGAAACATTCGCGCCGACCGTCCCGGCCAAACCATCACCGCTCAAGTCCTCCGCCCCGGCCGTTTCCAGCTCGAAACCGGATTTCAGCACCATGCCGGTGGCATCGGTCCGGCCCAAAACCTGAGCGCCGCCACGCTCCGCATCGGCTTTTTCAACAGCATGGAGCTACGCGTGAGCCAACCCTACTTCCACAACGGCCCTTCGCGCGTGACGGAAACCGGCCGCGTGGATTCCAGCGGGTGGGCGCCGGTGGTGGTGGGGGCTAAGTTCATGCTCTCGCCCAACTACGATACCCGCACGCAAGTCGCCATTCTGGTCGAGTCGGCGGTGCCCGGCACGGGCAGCCAGGGCCTGCGCGACACCAAGTGGGGCCCCGGCGGCCGCCTGCTGGTGAGCGAGCAGCTTGGCGAGCGCTATGGCCTGGAAGCCAACTTTGGCTTCAGCCAGCGCGGCATCACGGCCAAGGATATGTCGAAAGGCCAGTTCCTGGGCACCCTGGCCCTGAACGGCCCCATCAGCGACAAGACCGGCTTTTTTGTGGAAGCGTATGGCTACGGCCGCGCCGCCCTGAGTACTGGCACTACGGCGGGCCTTTATTTCCGCCCCATCCCCGAAGTGCGGGTTGACGTAACGGCGGGCCAGGGCGTGAGCGGTTTAGCAGCTGGCACTACGACGGTGGGCGCGGGTCTCACGCTCAAAATGGGCAAGTAGCCGCACCATTCCCAACAACGATATGCAAAAAGCCTGCGTAGTAACGCAGGCTTTTTTGCGTAAAATGAGCCCTTTACCCCGCTCTTCATGCGTCCTTCCTTCTTGTTATTAGCGGTCCTTGCCGCTGGCTGCCAAACTCGTCCTGCTCAGGAAACAGCGACTACTCCTCCACCCGCGCGGCAGGCACCGGCCGCGGCCCTGCGCGAAACCCACTGGGTGCCCCGCGAGCTGGCGGGCCAGCAGGTGCGCGTGCCCGCCGATACCCGCGAGCCTTTTCTTACCCTTCGCGCCGACGGCACAGCTGAAGGCGATGGCAGCTGCAACCGCTTCCGGGGCAGCTTTTTCAGCGAAAAGCCGGACGAGCTCACCTTCAGCCCGCTGATGAGTACGCGCATGGCCTGCCCGGCCATGCAGACCGAAAACGACTTTACCCGCGCCCTAGGCCAGTCGCGCACCTACCGCATCAGCGGCGACACGCTCCGGTTATTTGATGCCACCAATGCTCCGGTGGCGCGGCTGGAAGCAGTTTATCTGCATTAAGCAAGTTGGAGAATGGGTGGACGAGTGAGTGAAATAGGCTATTCGCTTTTTGACTCACTCATCCACCCATTCTTCCATGCATCAGGTTAACGCCGGTTGTCGTCGGTGAGCGGTGGGATGCGCGTGGGGGTTTGCTTGCCGGAGACAATGCCGCTGGCACTCTGCGCAATGGCCTGGATGACGGCCGTCATATTGGTCAGGTCCAGGGTTTCCACCTCATCGTCGACGGAATGGTAGAGGCCATCCATCGGAATCTGGTCGGTGCTGATGGTGTGGGCTGGAACGCCGAGGCGGGCCAGCGTGGCGTTGTCGGAGCGGTAAAACAGGTTTTGTTCTGGGTAGGGGTCAGGCTCAAACTTGAATTTGCTGCCGGTCAGGTTGGCTTGCAGCAGCTTGCCAAAGTCCGACCGCTCGTAGCCGGTGATGAAGGCGGTGCTGGGGCCGAATTTGGCTTCCTTGCCAATCATCTCGATGTTAAACATGGCGGCCACCTGCAGCGGGTCGAGCTGTTTGGAGAAGTATTGGGAGCCGAAACCGCCCACTTCTTCGGCTGCAAAAGCTACGAAGATGAGCGGGCGGGCATTGTCGTTTTTGTTCTTGAAATACTCGGCCAGGGCTACCACGGCGGTGGTACCGCTGGCGTCATCGTCGGCACCGTTGGCAATGGAATCGCCGGCCACGGGCTTCAGGTAGCCCAGGTGGTCATAATGGCCCGAGAACACCACGTTCTCCTTGGTCCGCTTGGGGTCTTTGGCGGGCAGCAGTCCCACCACGTTGCGCAGTTCCACGGGTTGCAGCACGCTGCTGGCGCTGATGCGGTAGGTGAGCGTGGCCGGCTTGGCGCCCAGCACAAACACCGTCGAAAAAGGCTTGGGCTGCTCGGGGCTGGTGGTGCCCTTTGCCACGTAGCCTGCCAGCTGACGGAAGGATTTGGTTTGGGCGGTATCCACGAAAACCAGGGTGTTGGCCGTCGGGCGTAAGTACGAAAACAGCTTGCCACGCTCGGCCGGCTCGGGGCCGATGGCGACCACGGTCGGGGGCTGGGCGTCTTCGCTGGTCCAGCGCAACGTGGGCTGCCCGGCAATAGCCACCGCCTGCGCCGGCGCCATGGTCTGGCCGTTGATAACGGCAGCTACCGGGCTGGTGAGCCCCTGGTACACGGTAAAGGTTTGCTCGAATCCGGTTTGACCGGGCAGGGGTTTCAGGCCGATGCGCTTGAATTCGGCGGCCAGAAACTGGGCAGCCTTCAGGCCGCCGGGCTGGCCGGTGCCGCGTCCCTGCATGTCATCAGCAGCCAGGGCCTTCACCACGCGGGTGACGGTAGCGGCCGATACGGTAGTGGCTTTAGGCGTGGGCTTGGCGGCTTTTTTCTGGGCTGTGGCGGGCAGCGTGGCCAACAGGGCGCCGAGGAGAAACAACTGTTTCATGAGAATTCAGAAGAGAGATTGAGGGCCGAAAAGTAGCGCGAACTTTTAGTTCGCGTCCCCACACAACCCGAGGGACGCAGGGACGCGAACTAAAAGCTCGCGCTACTAGCTCAGCGTCAGCACCAAGTCATCGGCGGCCACGCGGGTACCTTCGGGCAGGTTGACATCGGCCACGGTCAGGTCTTGCGGGGCGGTGATGGTAGTTTCCATTTTCATGGCTTCGATGACGAAGAGCGGGGTGTTTTTGGATGCGGACTGGCCGGGTTTCACCAGCACTTTGCTCAGCATGCCTTGCAATGGGGCACCCACCTGGCGCGGGTTGTTCTTGTCGACCTTGGCATTGCTGATTTTGGTGACTTCCACCGACTGGTCGCGCACCTGCAGGTTGCGGGTTTGGCCGTTGAGGGTGAAGAAGATGGTGCGGCAGCCTTCCTCGTTGATGTCGCCCACCGACTCCAGGCGCACAATAACGGACTTGCCCCGGGCAATTTCGATGATGGTTTCCTCGCCCGATTTCAGGCCGTAGAAGAACGTGGAAGTGGGCACCTTGCTCACGTTGCCGAACTTCTGGCGAAAGGCCCAATATTCCTCAAAAACCTTCGGATAGAGCAACGACGAGAGCATATCAGTGAACTTGGCACCGGGGAATTTCTCCTGGAATTTTGGCCATTCCTGGTCGAAGTCAATGGGAGCTAAGTGCTCGTTGGGCCGGTCGGTGAAGGGCTCTTCGTTCTTGAGAATGAGCTTTTGCAGTTCGGCGGGCCAGCCGCCTTCGGGCTGGCCAATGTCGCCGCGGAACAGCTCGCGCACCGACTCGGGGAAGTTCAGGCCATCCCCGCGTTCCATCACGTCCTGCGGCGTGAGGCTGTTCGATACCATGAACAAGGCCATGTCGCCCACTACTTTGCTGCTGGGTGTCACCTTCACGATGTCGCCAAACATCTGGTTCACGTCGGCAAAGCGCTGCTTCACTTCCTCAAACTTGTCGAGCAAGCCCAGCGAAGCGGCCTGCGGGCGCAGGTTGGAATACTGCCCGCCCGGAATCTCGTGCTGGAATACTTCGGAAGTGCCGGCTTTCAGGCCCGACTCGAAGGGATAATACATCTCGCGCACGGCCTCCCAGTAGTTGCTGAACTCGTTGAGTGAGGGCTGGTTGAACTCGCGGTGACGCGGGGTGTGGCGCAGCATTTCCACCACCGAGTTGAAGTTGGGCTGCGAGGTGAGGCCGGAGAGCGAGCCCAGCGCCACGTCGATGACGTTGACGCCGGCTTCCACGGCTTTGGCGTAGGTGGCGGCTTGCAGCGAGGAGGTGTCGTGGGTGTGCAGGTGAATGGGAATTTTCACCGTGTCGCGCAGGCCCTGAATCAGCTCGGTGGCGGCATAGGGCTTGAGCAGGCCGGCCATATCCTTGATGCAGAGGATGTGGGCGCCGGCATCTTCGAGCTGCTTGGCCAGCTTGAGGTAGTAGTCGAGGGTGTACTTGGTACGGTTCGGGTCCATGATGTCCCCGGTGTAGCAGATGCTGGCCTCGGCCAGGCGGGTGGTTTTGTTGCGCACGAACCCGATGCAGGATTCCAGGCCTTTCATCCAGTTCAGCGAGTCGAAGATGCGGAATACATCCACGCCGGTTTCGGCCGCCTGCTGCACGAACCGCTCGGTCAGGTTATCGGGGTAGGCCTTGTAGCCCACGCCATTGGCCCCGCGGATGAGCATTTGCAGGAGGATGTTCGGAATGGCTTCGCGCAGCTTGGCGAGGCGCTCCCAGGGGTCTTCGTGCAGGAAGCGCAGGGCCACGTCGAAGGTGGCACCGCCCCAGACTTCCAGACTGAAGGTCTGAGGGTGCTGCTGGGCGTAGGCGCGGGCCACTTTCAGCATGTCCCAGGTGCGCATGCGGGTGGCCAGCAGGCTCTGGTGGGCGTCGCGCAGGGTGGTATCGGTGTAGTGGATGAGCGGGTCGTTGCGCAGCCACTCGGCGAATTTTTCGGGGCCCAGCTCATCGAGCTTTTGCTTGGTACCGGGCGCGGGCTCGGTGTGGTCGAAGTGCGGGATGTGCGGGCGGCGCGGGTTGGCGCGGGGGTCGAGCAGGTGGCGCACGTCGGGATTGCCGTTCACCACCGTCTCGCCGATGAAGCCGAGCAAGCGCGTGGCGCGGTCCTGCCGCGTTTCGAACTTGAACAGTTCGGGGTGGTCCTTAATGAAATCGACGTTGGCGCGGCCAGCCTGGAATTCCTCGTTGCCGACGATGTTCTTCAAAAACGGGATGTTGGTGCGCACCCCGCGTACCCGGAACTCATCGAGGGCCCGCAGCATTTTTTGAGCCGCGCCGTGCAGCGTGGGCGCATGGGCCGAAATTTTGACCAGCATCGAATCGAAAAACGGCGAGATAATCGCGCCCTGGTACACCGAGCCCTCGTCAAGCCGAATGCCGAAGCCGCCGGCCGTGCGGTAGGCCACAATGGTGCCGTAGTCGGGTTTGAAGTCGTTTTCGGGGTTCTCCGTCGTCACGCGGCACTGCACCGCGAAGCCCGCCCGCAGCGGCACCACGTCGGGCCCGAGGCCGATTTCGGGGTCGCTGAGCTTGTGGTCGGACGCGATGTAGAGCTGGGTTTTAATCAGGTCGATGCCCGTAATCATCTCGGTCACGGTGTGTTCGACCTGAATGCGGGGGTTCACTTCGATGAAGTAAATCCGGTCCTGCTCGGGGTTTACCAGGAATTCTACGGTGCCCACGTTGTCGTAGCCCACGGCCCGGCCAATGCGCAGAGCGTACTCGTACAGCAGGTGGCGCTGGTGGTCGGGCAGGTTCATGGCCGGGGCCACTTCTACCACTTTCTGGAAGCGGCGCTGCACCGAACAGTCGCGCTCATACAGATGCACGAGGTTGCCGTGGTGGTCGCCCACCAGCTGCACCTCGATGTGCTTGGGCCGCTCCACGAACTTCTCCAGGAACACCGTGTCGTCGCCGAAGGCATTCAGGGCCTCGTTACGGGCCTCGAAGAAGCCCTTTTCCAGCTGCTCGTCGTCGCGGATGATGCGCATGCCGCGCCCACCGCCCCCAGCCGCCGCCTTTAGCATCACGGGGTAGCCGATGCGCTGGGCCTCGGTTTTGGCAGTTTCGAAGTCGACCAAATCGGCCTCACTGCTTTCAATTTGGGGCACCTGGCACTGCTGGGCCACTTCCTTGGCGCGCACCTTGTCGCCGAGGGCTTCCATGACTTCGGGCCGGGGACCGACGAAAATGATGCCTTCCTCGGCGCAACGGCGCGAGAGCGTGGCGTTTTCCGAGAGGAAGCCGTAGCCGGGGTGAATGGCATTGGCGCCGTTTTCCTTGGCGATGCGGATAACCCCCTCAATGTCCAGGTAGGGCTTCAGCGGCTCGTCGTCGCGACCAATCTGGTAGGCTTCGTCGGCCTTGTAGCGGTGCTGCGAGTACCGGTCCTCGAAGGTGTACACGGCCACCGTGGGAATGTTGAGTTCATTCGCCGCTCGCATCACACGAATAGCAATTTCGCCACGGTTGGCGACCAGGAGTTTAGTTATGTTCATAGAAAGCTTTATGGTGGGATGAGCGCGCTTACGGCGAAAGTAGGCGAAAGGCTGCTAACGCACCACGAAAAAAGGGCAAGCCTCCGCGGCCTGCCCTTTTCATCTGTCTCATGCAAAAGCTTATTCCACTACTAAGCGCACGGCGCGGCTGCCGGCGCGCACCACGTACACGCCTACCGGCAGCCCGGCTGGCAGGGCCAGCCCGGCCGTGCCCGAAGCGTCGGCCGTGGCCGAAGTCACGAGGCGACCCATCGCATCGAAGACTTCCACGGTGGCCCTGCTTGGCACGCCGGCCACCTGCACCGCGTGCCAGGCAGGGTTGGGCGCCAGCGTAAAGCCGGCCCGCCCGTCGGGTTCCGGGTTTCGGGTTGCCGCGGGCAAGGAAAAGTTATAGATGCCAAAGTACGCCATCACTTTCGAGCCATCGCCCACCGTCGTGAAAACCCCGCCCACGTTCAGGTTGGTGCCCGGCCCGGCCGCCAGCGCATGTGCATTGTCATTAAGGCCGGTGCCTAGGGTGTTCCAGGCGGTGCCGTCCCACCGGGCTACGTTGGCAGCCGCGCCCCCGCCCGCCTGGGCAAATCGCCCACCCACGTACACATCGCTGCCCGCTACGGCCAGCGCGTACACGTACGCGTTGCCAACGTAACCACTGTTGTCATTGACTCCGTTTCCGAGCGCGCTCCAGGCGGTGCCGTCCCAGCGGGCTACGCTGTTGGCCGGCACCGCGCCCACCTGGCTAAATCGCCCGCCCACGTACACATCGCTGCCTGCCACGGCCAGCGCGTACACGTAGCCATTGACCCTGGGTCCGACCGAACTCCAGGCCGTGCCGTTCCACCGAGCTACGTAGCTGCTGCTTGGCACTCCGCCCGCCTGATAGAAATCGCCACCCACGTACAGGTCCCGGCCTGCCACGGCCAGCGCATTTACCGAGCCATCGACGCCGCTCCCGAGCGCGCTCCACGTGGTGCCATTCCACATGGCTACCTGGCTGGCCGACACCCCACCCGCCCGGGCAAATCGCCCACCCACGTACACGTCGCTGCCCACCACGGCCAGGGCCAAGACGGCGGCATTGGGGATGCTGCCAGCGCCCTCGACCCCGTTCCCGAGCGCGCTCCAGGCCGTGCCATCCCACTGGGCCACGTTATTGGCCAGCAACCCGCCCGCCCGGGAGAACTGCCCGCCCACGTACAGGTCGTTGCCCACCACGGCCAGCGCGGCCACCGGGCCGTCGAGCCCAGCCCCGAGCGCGCTCCACCCAATTCCGTTCCAGCGGGCCACGTAGTTGGCCCGCACCCCCCCCACCTGGGTGAACGTTCCACCTACGTACACATCGTTGCCCACTACGGCCAGGGCAGAGACGTAGCTATTTTGCCCGTCGCCGAGCGCGCTCCAGGTCGTGCCGTTCCACTTGGCCACGTTTTTGGCCAGCGCCCCGCCCGCCTGGCCGAAATACCCTCCCACGTATAGATCGTTGCCCGACACGGCCAGCGCATGCACTTCGGTGTAATTGCTGCTGTCCCAGGTCCCGAGCGTGCTCCAGGCCGTGCCGTTCCACTTGGCCACCGTGCCGACCAATGGCATCCCCATCATGGGCGCTCCCATAAGCCCGCCCACATACAGGTCGTTGCCGATTACAGCCATGGTATAGACCTGACCATTGCCCCAGAACGCGAGCGCGCTCCAGGCCGTGCCGTTCCAACGGGCTACACTGTTGGCCGGGGCCCCACCTGCCTGGCTGAATCGCCCGCCTACGTACAGGTCGCTGCCCACCACAGCCAGCGCATTCACTGGGCCATCGAGCCCGGCCCCAAGCGCGCTCCAAGCCGTGCCGTTCCACTTGGCTACCCGATTGGTGGGGGCCCCGCCTGCCTGAGAGAACTGCCCGCCCACGTACAGGTCGCTGCCCACCACAGCCAGCGCATTCACTTGGTCGTTAACCCCGGCTCCGAGCGCGCTCCAAGCCGTGCCGTTCCACTTGGCTACCCGATTGGCGGGGGCCCCGCCTGCCTGGGAGAACTGCCCGCCTACGTACAGGTCGTTGCCCACCACGGCCAGCGCATTCACTTGGTCGTTGACCTGGCTGCTAAG
This sequence comes from Hymenobacter negativus, assembly GCF_017571495.1. GTDB lineage: Bacteria > Bacteroidota > Bacteroidia > Cytophagales > Hymenobacteraceae > Hymenobacter > Hymenobacter negativus. The sequence goes on from NZ_JAGETZ010000001.1 coordinate 338,094, forward strand.
TCCGGTCCCAAGCGTATGCCAAGCTGTGCCATCCCAGCGGGCCAGGTTGCTGGCCGGGGCCCCGCCTGCCTGGGAGAACTGCCCGCCCACGTACAGGTCGCTGCCCACCACGGCCAGCGCATTCACTTGGTCGTTAACCCCGGCTCCGAGCGCACTCCACGTGCCATTCCACCGGGCCACCCGGCTGGCTGGTACCGTGCCCACGGCCGTGAAATCCCCTCCGATGTACACATCGCCGTTGGCCGCCACCACCGTGGCGTACACCGTACCGTTAGTGCCGGGCAGGCCGAAGCCATTCTGCCACTTTTCGTCGCCTGCACCCTTGGTGCGCCTGGCTGCAGCCGGGCGAAAGACCGGCCGTCCGTCGGGAGCGCTGAACAGTTCGAAGCCCTTTGCACTGAACGAGCCGGCGGCCCCGGAGCGCAGCGTCCCATCAGGGGCCAGGGCCGTGGCCAGGGCAGCGGCAGGGGCAACAACCGCGTGGCTGTGCAGAGGGACTAGGGCCAGCAGCAGGGCCCACAGGCTAGCCAACCAAGTGCGCGCGGGGCAGGCCAATAAAGCTACGCCTACGAAGGAGAATGGAGGTTTCATACAGTCTGACAACAATGGGAGGCGAACACGGCCCCCTAACTAGGACCGCAAGCCGTAGGCAGCAAGTAAATATTGAGTAAGGTGAAGGTAAAGGGTGCCGCTCGCCGGGGCAAAACCTGGAAGCAACTATTTCTCCGTGCATCCTCTATCAATTCAAGTTAGCGCGCCCGCGCTGGTTGGCAACGAGCGAACGGGCGCGGAATCGCCACACGCCCTCCCAAAAAAGCCGCCGCCCCAGGCGAGATGGTGGCCTCAATTATGGCAACAATCGCCGCTTACTCCACCGTGAGGCGCAGGGCATTACTACCGGCGCGCACCAGGTACACGCCCGCCGGCAGCCCGGCCGGCAGGGCCGCCCGGCCGTGCCCAAAGCGTCCGCCGTGGCGGTGGCTACTGGGCGGCCCAAGGCGTCAGTTACCGTGACGGCCGTGCCGGGCACGGAGCCCGTGAGGGTGGCCGCGCCGCCGTGGGCGGGGTTGGGATAGAGGCCCGGCGCCCGCTCGGCACCGACCACGAAGCGCACGGGCGAGTAGCGGACGGTGCCGTCCTGGCCGGTTTGGGCTAGGCGGTAATAGGCGGCGCTGGTTTCGGGCATGGCGTAGGCGTAGGTGTGGGTGCTGGCGCTGCTGCCCGCGCCGGCCACAAAGCCTCGACGGGTCCAGCGCTCACCGTCGGCACTTACTTCCACGCCGAACCCGGCGTTGGCGGCTTCGCTGGCCGTGGTCCAGGCCAGGGCCACGGCGGCGGGGCCGGTGCGGCGGGCCGTGAAGGCCGCCAGCTCCACGGGCAGCGGCAGGCCAGTGGAGCTGGCGGCGCGGGTATACACCAAGCTCCCGGCGGTGGTGCCGTCGCCGAGCTGGCCGTAGGTGTTCTGGCCGGTGGAGAAGAAGTTGGAGCCGTTGGCGGTGCGGGCCAGCGAGTGGTTGCCGCCGGCGGCCACGGACAGCCAGGCAGTGCCGCCGCTGGCTTCCTGGGTGGGGACGGTGCGCTGGGTGGTGGAGTTGTCGCCGAGCTGGCCGTTGTCGTTGCGGCCCCAGGCCCAGAGGCTGCCGTCGGCGCGCCGGGCCAGGCTGTGGAAGAAGCCGGCGGCGGGCTGGGTGTAGCGGCCCCCGCCGCTCACGGCCGTGGGGCTGTTGCGGTTGGTGGTGGAGTTATCGCCCAGCTCGCCGTAGGCGTTGCCGCCCCAGGCCCAGAGGCTGCCGTCGGCGGCCAGGGCCAGGCAGTGGTAGCCATTGAGGGCCAGGCCCACCCAGGCGTCGGCGGTGCCTACCTGGACGGGGCTGAGGTGGGCGGTGGTGGTGCCGTCGCCGAGCTGGCCATCGGTGTTGCTGCCCCAGGCCCACAGGGTGCCGTCGGCCGCGATGGCGGCGCTGTGGCGGTAGGCGCTGGCCACGCTGCGCCACAGTTGGCCGCTGCCCACCTGCACAGGGGCCGTGTGCCGGGTGGTGCCGCCGTCGCCCAGCTGGCCGTAGGTGTTGCCGCCCCAGGCCCAGAGCGTGCCGTCGACCTGCAGGGCTAGCGAATGGTCGCCGCAGGCGGCCACGCTGAGCCAGCCCGTGTCCGTGCCTACCTGGGTGGGCACGTTGCGCGGAGCCATGTTGCCGGTGCCCAGCTGGCCGCTGCCGTTGCTGCCCCAGGCCCAGAGGGTGCCATCGGCGCGCACGGCCAGGGCGTGGTAGCCCCCGCTGGCCACCTGGGCGTAGGTGGCGGCGCTGCCCACCGGGGCGGGCAGGCGGTGAGCGGTGGTGGTGCCGTCGCCGAGGACGCCGGAGCTGTTGCCGCCGCAGGCCTGCAGGTGGCCGTCGGCTGTGAGCAGCAGGCTGTGGGCTTCGCCGGCGGCCAGGGTGCCGGGCAGTATCTGGGCCGGGAGGGCCAGCGGCAGCAATAAAGTCAGCAGAGCCAGAAGTCCCCGTCTTCCGTAACCAATGGTTTTCATAGCGAGTAGCCGCCTGCCAGCCCTCTGTGGGCCAGCCCGCCGGCGGTGGCGTGCCGCAAAAATAGCACGGCCGGCCAGCGCCCGGTGCCCGCAGCGTGTACCCTAATCAGGGTACACGCCGCAGACCACCCGCCGGCCGGGGCACCACTCGGGGCGAGGCGGCGGCTTCGGGGCCGGCGCGAGCGTCCTACTCGGCCACCGTGAGGCGCAGGGCCCGGGTCCCGGCCCGCACCACGTACACGCCCGCCGGGGTGCCGGCCGGCAGCACCAGCGCCGCCGTGCCCGAAGCGTCGGTCAGGGCCGAAGTCACCGAGCGGCCCAGCGCGTCGTGCACCGTGACCACGGCGCCGGGCAAGGCGCCAGCCAGGGTAGCCGCCCCGCCGGGGGCGGGATTGGGGTACAGCGCCAGGCCCGCCCCCACGCCGGTCAAGGCCACGGTGCGCACGGGCGAGTAGGCGAACGTGCCGTCCGAGTCCGTTTGGCGCAAGCGGTAGTAGAGCAGGGCCACGCCGGCCGGCAGCTTGGCATCCAGTAGCTTGTATGCGTGGGCGGTACTGCTGCTGCCAGCGGCGGCCACCGTGCCGATGGGAGCAAACTGCTCGCCGTCGGTGCTGCGCTCGACTTCAAAGTAGGCGCTGTTCTTCTCCGAGGCCGTGGTCCAGGCCAGGTGCACGGCGCTGGTGCCCTCGGCCGTGGCCGTAAAGGCGCTCAGCTCCACCGGCAGCGGCGCGGCATCTGCCAGGGTAGCCAGGGCGGCGGTATTGGCCAGGGCGGGACTGGCGAAGGTGGTGCTGCCGAAGGTGGCGGTGGGCTGTACTAGGCCGGCCACGTAGGCGGTGGTGCCGCTCACGGCTAGGCCGTAGCCGTAGTCGCTCTGGTTGCCGCCGGCGGCCTGGGCCAGCACCACGCGGGCCGTAGCGCCGAAGTCGGTGTAGCGTGCCAGTAGCAGGTCGGGGACGAAGTAATTGCTGGCCACGCCCTTCAGCACGGTGGCGCCGGCCCTGGTGCCACTGCCCCCAAAGCGCACCAGCGTGGCATCGGCCTGGCTGTTGCCGAAATAGCCTGTCACGTACACTTTAAGACCGTTCACGGCCACGGCCGTGCCCGCGTCGGGCTGGGTGCCGCCGCCCACCTGGCTCCAGCCGAAGGTGGCGGTGGCGCCGTTGTCGGCGTACTTGGCCAGCAGCAGGTCCTGGCTGTTGCTGGTGCTGGCGCCGTTCTGTTGCACGGTACCGGGCGTGGTGCCGCTGCCGCCCAGCAGCACGGCGCTGGTATTGGCCAGGCTGTTGGTGAGGTAGCCCGTCACGTACACGCTCGTGCCACTTACGGCCACGCCGTTGGCTTGGTCCTGGCCGGTGCCGCCGCCCACCTGGCTCCAGCCGAAGGTGGCGGTGGTCCCATTGTCGGTGTACTTGGCCAGCAGCAGGTCGTAGCTGACCGTGCTGCTGGCCCCGGCCTGGGCGGCCGTGCCAGTGGTGGTGCCACCGCCGCCAAACACCACGGCGTTGGCGTTGGCCAGGGTGTTATAGATGCTGCCGGCCACGTACACGCTGCCGGTACCGCTTAGGGCCAGGCCGTAAGCATAGTCGTAGCCGGTGCCGCCGCCCACCTGGTTCCAGACCAGGCTGCCGGTGCTGCCGTTGTCGGTGTACTTCACCAGTAGCAGGTCCTGGCTGGCCGTGGCCGTGGCCCCGTTCACGCGCACAGTGCCGGCAGTGGTGCCGTCGCCGCCCAGCAGCCCACCGTAGCTGTTGGTGGTGGTGTTGATGAAGTTGGCCGCCACGTACACACTCGTACCACTCGCGGCCACGGCGGTGCCCTGGTCCTGGTTGGAGCCGCCGCCCACCTGGGCCCAGCGGTAGCTGCCGGTGCTGCCAGCGTCGGTGTACTTCAGGAGCCAGAAGTCGCCGGTCTGGCCGGTCGTTACCCCACTGATGGCGCTGGCGCTGCTGGCCGGAGTGGGGCCGCCCGCGCTCACGGCGTAGTTGTTGGTGCTGGTGGTGGCGTAGCTGCCCGTCACGTAGATGCTGGTGCCGCTCACGGCCACGCCGTAGCCGTTGTCTTCGGATGCCCCACCGGCCCGTTGCGCCCAGGCCCAGGTGGCGGTGCCGGGCACGTACTTGGCCACAAACAGGTCGTTGCCGCCGGCACTCACGAGCTGAGTAGCCCCGAAGCTGACGATGCCCGAGAAGTAGCCGGTCACGAACAGGTTGCCGGCAGCGTCGAGGGCCACGCCCCGCACCTGGCTCTGACCGCCGTTGGTGGTAGCGCTCACGCTTTGCCAGGTGCCGTCGGTGGCGTCAAGCTTGCCCAGCACGGCGCGGTTGTCGGCGGGCGTGCCCAGCACGGCAGCGGTACTGGCCGGCCCGAAGCTGAAGAGGCCACCCCCCGCCAGGTAGCCGCCCACCACCACGGTGCTGCCGCTCAGGGCGATGCCGTAGCCATAGTCGTATTGGGTACCGCCGCCGGCCTGCCCCCAGTTGGCGGTGGCGGTAGGGCCGTTGTCGGTGTAGCAAGCGGCCAGCACATCGGCCGTGGCCGAGGTGGCGGTGGCCCCGCGCACCACCACGGTGCCGGCCGTGGTACCGTCGCCGCCCAGCCGGCCCAGGTAGCTGTCGAAGCTGTCGAGCACCATGTAGCCGGCCAGGTAGATGCGGCTGCCGCTCACGGCCACGCCGTAGGCGTAGTCGTACTGGGTGCCGCCGCCTATCTGCGCCCAGCCCAGGGTGGCGCTGCTGGCGTTGTCGGTGTATTTGAGCAACCAGATGTCGCCGTAGGCGTAGCTGCCGAGGCCCTTCAGCGGGCGGGTGCCGGCGGTGGTGCCGCTGGCGCCCAGCACCACGGCCTTGCTGTTGGCCACGTCGTTGGTGTAGTTGCCGGCCACGTACACGCCACCGGTGCCCACGGCCACGGCGGTGCCCTGGTCGTCGCCGGTACCACCGGCCGCCTGGGTCCAGGCCAGGGTAGCGCTGCTGCCCTGGTCGGAGTAGGCCGCCAGCAGCAGGTCGTTGCTGGCCGTGGCACTGGTGCCGTACTGCTGCACGGTGCCGGGCGCGGTGCCGCTGCCGCCCAGCAGCACGCCGTTGGCGTTGGCGGTGGTGTTGTAAAGGTAGCCCGTCACGTACACCGTGCTCCCGCTCACGGCCACGCCCTGGCCCTGGTCGGAGCCCGTGCCGCCGGCCACCTGGCTCCAGCCAAAGGTGGCACTGTTGCCGTTGTCGGTGTACTTGGCCAGCAGCAGGTCGTTGCTGGTCGTGGTGGTGGCTCCGTTCTGCTGGGCGGTGCCGGTGGTGGTGCCGCTGCTGCCCAGCAGCACGCCGCTGGCATTGGCGGTGTTGTTGTAGAAATAGCCCGTGACGTACACGCTGGTGCCGTTCACGGCCACGCCCAGGCCCTGGTCGGAGCCCGTGCCGCCGGCCACCTGGCTCCAGTTGAAGGTGGCGGTGGTGCCGTTGTCGGTGTACTTAGCCAGCACCAGGTCAGAGTTGAAGTAGTTGATAGCAATGCCGTTTTGCCGGGCCGTGCCGGCCGTGGTGCCGTTGCCCCCAAACCGCACCTGGCAGGCATCGCTCGGGCTGTTGCTGATAATGCCCGTCACGTAGATACTGCTGCCGCTCACGGCAATGCCGTAGGCCTGGTCGGTGTAGGTGCCGCCGGCCGTTTGCACCCAGGCCCAGGTGCCGGTACCGGGCACGTACTTGGCCACGAAGATGTCGTTACTCCCGGCGCTGGTGAGCGTGGTGCTGCCGAAGCTCACCTGCCCGGTGTAGGAGCCAGTCACGAACACGTTGCCGCTGGCATCGGCGGCCACGCCGCGCACCTGGCTGGTGCCGTAGGTCTGGGTGGGATTGGGGGCTGTGGCAGCCGTCCAGGTCTGGGCGCGGGCGGCGCGGCCGGCCAGTAGCAACAGCAAGAGCAAGAACACCAGGCCGTAGCGCAGCAGGGGCCGGTGCAGGGTATGGACCGCACGGGCGGCCAAAGCGAAGAAGTTGGTCATGAAGCGAAGGGGCGCGCCAGCTCCCGGAAGGCGCAGAGCCGCGCGGGCCGCACGGCCCCAATTAATATTAAGTAGGACGAGGATATTTCCCACAAAGGTGCGGCCCACCTAAACGCGACGGTATGACATAAACATGTTGTTTTTTGGGCGCGGCCCGCCACCCTACTCCACCGAGGGGCGCAGGGTCGGACTGCCGGAGCTCCACACGTACACGCCCTACCTAATACTTTTTGCCGCCGGCTGAAAATTTTGCCCTGCCCGGCAATAAAAACGCCCCGGTTGTTGGCCGGGGCGTTTTTATTACTGAGTAGTGAGCGCTGGGGTTATCTCCTACTCCACCGTGAGGCGCAGGGCCTTGCCATCGACACGCACTACGTACACGCCCGCCGGCAGCCCGGCTGGCGGCACCAGCGCCGCCGTGCCCGCCGCATCGGCCGTCGCCGAAGTCACGGGGCGGCCCAGCGGGTCCAGCACCGTCACCACCGTGCCGGGCAGCACACCCGTGAGCGTGGCCGTGCCGCTGGGGGCCGGGTTGGGGTACAGGGCCAGCCCGGCCGTTGCGCCGGTGAGGGTCACGGGGCGCACGGGCGAGTAGCTGAAGCTGCCGTCCGCGTCTAGTTGCTTGAGGCGGTAATAGAGCACGGTAGCGCCGGCGGGCAGTTTGGCATCCAGCAGGCCGTAGGTGCGGGGGCTGGTGCTCGTGCCGGCGGCGGCCACCGTTCCGATGCTTGCGAACGTCTCCCCATCTACGCTGCGCTCCACCTCAAACGCCTGGCTGTTCTTCTCCGAGGCCGTGGCCCAGGTCAGGCGCACGGCCATATTGCCCTCGGCCGTGGCCGTGAACTCGGTAAGTTCCACGGGCAGCGGCACGGAGGCTTGCACGGCCAGGCGGGCTACGCTCTCGCAGCCGTTCAGGGTCTGGCTGGCGTAGTAGGTAGCGGTGCCGACGAGGGGAGTGCCAGCGGGCAGGGCGGCCCCGCCGCTGGCGGCAGCATACCACCGCACGGCCGTACCGGTGGCGGCTAAGTTGGCCACGGTGGCGCCGGGGCCGAATACCTGGCTGGCGGCGCCGGTGGGCGCGGCGGGCGGGCCGTCGCCCCGCACCACCTTGTTGTCCTTTGGCAGGCCGACAATGAGCTGGTCCGCAGGCGCGTGGTAGGCGGCGGCGAGGTCGATGCCCCCGCCGGCCACGGTGCCCACGGCGCTGGTGCAGGCCGAAATGAACCCGAATGGCCCGGCCGCGCCCCGGCCCAGGGTGATGGCCCCGGCGTTGGCCGTGGGGCCGTTGTCCCAGTCGCTGCTCCAGAGGATGTACTTACCGTCGGGCAGCGACGTCACGATGCTGTTGCCCACGTCGTTGGGGTGGGAGCCCACCAGCGAGTTGGCCAAGCTCACCGGCCCGCGGATGCCGCTGGCGCCGCTGCCCCAGGTGAAGGCCCCCGCCTGCGGCGCGCCCGGGGCGTTCCACAGCCCGCTGTTCACCAAGTAGTCGCCGTTGCGCAGGAGGGTGGTTTCGAAGCCCACGTAGTCGTCGGCCGTGCTGCCCACCAGCGAGTTGGCGGCGCTTACCACGCCGCTCGTGGGGCTGCCGCCGGGCAGCCACGTCACGGCCCCGGCGTGCGGCACGCCCCCGTTGCTCCAGCTTGGGCTGTTCACCACGTAATGGCCGCTGGGCAGCACCTTTAGGCCGTGGTTGCTGAGCTGGTCGCCGGCCGTGCTGCCCACCAGTGAGTTGGCCGCGCTCACTACCGCGCCGCCGGCCGGCACCGTGCCGTTGCGCCACGTCACGGCCCCGGCTTCGGCGGCCGCGCCGTTGGCCCAGTACATGCTGCCCACCACGTAGTGGCCGTTGGGCAGGGCCACCACGCCGCTGTAGCCCACCTGGTCGCCGGCCGTGGTGCCCACCAGCGAGTTGGCCGCGCTCACCACGCCGCTCACGCTGGCCTGCCCCCCGGCCAGCCACGTCACCGCTCCCACATCGGCGGTGCCGCCGTTATCCCAGCTGGGGCTGCTCACCACGTACTGGCCGCCGGCCAGCCCCACCACGCCGCCCTCGCCCACCCGGTCGAGGTTGTGGGTGCCGACGAGGGAATTGGCCGGGCCTACCACGCCCGCCGTGGGGCCGGTGCCGCTGCCCCAGGTCACGGCCCCGGCCTGGTTGAGGGCGGCACTGCTCCACCGGGGCGTTACCACCAGGTAGTCGCCGCTGGGTAGCAGCACGAAGTCGTCCGACCCTATGCTCAGGTTGTACACCCCGTCGCCGACCAGGGAATTAGCGGCGCTCACGGCCCCGCTGGTGCCGGTCAGGCCGTTGCCCCACGTCACGGCCCCGGCCGAGAAGACACTGCCGCTGCTGTTATGCCACCCATCGTTGAGGAGCAGGTAGTTGCCGTTGGGCAGCACGGTGGCCTCCCAGAATCCCACATTGTCGTAGGCCGTGGTGCCCACCAGCGAGTTGGCCGCACTCACTGGCCCCACGGTGCCGCCCGTGCCGCTGCCCCAGGTCACGGCTCCGGCGCTGGGCACGGAGCCGTTTTTCCAGTGGTCGGCGTACACCAGGTAGTTGCCGCTGGGCAGCACCGTGAAGTTGTAGCTTCCCACAAAGTCGTCTTGCTGGGTGCCCACGAGGGAGTTGGCCGCGCTCACCGGCCCGCTGATGCCGGTGGTGCCGCTGCCCCAGGTCACGGCCCCGGCTTCGGTGGCGGCGCCGTTGGCCCAGAAGGCGCTTTGCACCACGTAGTTGCCGTTGGGCAAGGCGTTGACGGCGTAAAAGGCCACCTGGTCGCCGGCCTGGGTGCCCACCAGCGAGTTGGCCGTGCTCACCGCGCCCCCGGCCGGACCGTTACCCGGCTGCCAGGTGGCGGCCCCGGCATTGGTGGCCGCGCCGTTGTCCCATTGGCTGCTGGCTACTACATAGCTGCCGTTGCGCAGGGGCGTCAGGCCGTCGGCGCTCACCTGGTCGTTGGCGGTGCTGCCCACCAACGAGTTGGCCGCGCTCACCGCCCCGCTCGCGCCGGCCGTGGCACTGCCCCAGGTCACGGCCCCGGCGCGGGGGGCGGCGGCGCCATTGCCCCAGTCAGGACTGCGCACCACGAAATTGCCGTTGGCGAGGGTCACCACGCCGCCGCTGCCTACTTGGTCGCCCGCCGTGCTGCCGGTCAGGGTGCTGATAACGGCGTTGGTGGTGCCGTTGTAGAGGTATACGGCCCCCACATCGGCCGCCGCACCGGCATCAAACAAGGGGTCGGTCACCACAAAGTTGCCGTTGGGCAGCACCGTGACCGCGGAGCCGAAGGCGCCGGAGCCAGCCGGGCCAGGCAGCGTGGTGGATTGGGCCAGCGCGGCCGGGGCCGCGCCCAGCAGAACCAGGGCAGCGGCCAGCCCACGCATCCGGCTTGGGAAGAAGCCTCGCGTGAAGTAGAAAGTTTGCATATGGAAAGGAGGGCCAGCTAGTACCGGCCGGCGAGCCAAAGCTACAGCCCGGCGCCTCAGTCAGCCTATTTCATTGCCCGGCGCGCTACCTGCCCGCCGCTCTGTAGCGGGCAACTGCCAGCGAGCCGGGCCCGGAATGACCGGAACCGGGGCCCCTGAGCACTGTCGAAGCCGCAGGGGATGGCCGGTGCTTACCAAGCCCCAGCCCAGACACGAAAGCCGCCGCCCTGGCTGGGACGGCGGCTCAAGCCTCAGCTCTACCGGTTACTCCACCGTCAGCCTGACGGCGCGGCTGCCCACACGCACCACGTACACGCCCGCCGGCAGCCCGGCCGGCAGCACCAGCGCGGCCGTGCCCTCGGGGCCTACGGTGGTGCTGGCGGCTACCCGGCCCAGGGCGTCGAGCACTTGCACGGCCGCGCCCGGGGCCGCCCCCACCAGCGTAGCCGCGCCGCCGGGGGCGGGGTTGGGATAGGCGCTGAACATGGTGCCCGCGCCGGCCACGTACTGCACCGGCGAGTAGACCACCGGGCCATCGGTATCGGTCTGGGCCAGGCGGTAGTAGGCGCTGGCCGCTTCGGCCACCTCGTAGCGGTAGCTGCGGGCGCTGCTGCTGCCGGCCCCGGCTACGAAGGCGCGGCGCGTCCAGTGCTGCCCGTCGGGGCTGGCCTCTACCCCAAAGCCGGCGTTGTTGACTTCGCTGGCCGTCGTCCACGTCAGGCCCACGAGGGTGGGCGACTGGCGGCGGGCGGTGAAGGTCACGAGCTGCACCGGCAGGGGCTGGCCGTCGGTATCGCCCGTGCGGGTGTACACCAGGCTCTGGGTGGTGGTGCCGTCGCCGAGCTGGCCGAAGGTGTTGTCGCCGGTCGAGAAGAAGTTGGGGCCGTAGGCGGTGCGGGCCAGCGAGTGGGTGGCGCCCCCGCTCACCATCAGCCAAGCGGTGCCGGCGGTGGCTTCCTGCACGGGGCTGCTGCTGTTGGCGGTGGAGTTAATGCCGAGCTGGCCGTTGCTGTTGTAGCCCCAGCTCCAGAGGGTGCCGTCGGCGCGGATGCCTACGCTATGGAAGCTGGCGGCCGCCACCTGGGTGTAGGGCACGGCGCTGGTGAGGGCGCCGGGGGTGCTGCGCGGGGTGTTGGTGCCGTTGCCGAGCTGGCCCTGGCCGTTGTCGCCCCAGGTATAGACCCCGCCGTTGGGTTGCAGCCCGATGCTGAACTTGAAGCCTCCCTCCACGGCCAGCCACAGGCCACCGCCCGCCACCGGGGCAGGGCTGCTGCCACTGATGGTGGTGCCCAGGCCGAGCTGGCCCGCGTTGTTGAGGCCCCAGGCGTAGAGGGTGCCGTTGGCGGCGATGGCCAGCGAGTGGTTGTTGCCCCCGCCCACGCTACGCCACACAATGCCGGCGCCTACCTGCACGGGCGTGGTGCGCTGGGTGGTGGTGCCGTCGCCCACCTGGCCATCGTCGTTGAGGCCCCAGGCCCAGAGGGTGCCGTCGGCGCGCAGGGCCAGGCCGTGGTTTTCGCCGCCCCAGGCTTGCCGCCACAGTTGGCCCACGCCCAACTGCACGGGCGTGGTGCGCTGGGTAGTGGTGCCGTCGCCGAGCTGGCCGTTGCCGTTGTAGCCCCAGCCCCAGAGGGTGCCGTCGGCCCGCACGCCCAGCGAGAACGAGCCGCTGCCCGCCATGGCCTGTACCCAGCTGGTGGCGGGGCCGGGCGCGACGGGCGTGACGGGCGTGAGGGCGGCCGCCACGCTGCCGGTGCCGAGGCGGCCGTTGCCGCCGCTGCCCCAGTTCTTGAGCCGCCCCTGCATATCCACGCCCGCACTGTGGCGCAGGCCTGCGTTGAGGCTGCGGGTGGGCAGGCCCACCACGCCCAGCACCTGCGCCGGGGCGCTGCGGCTGGTATTGGTGCCGTCGCCGAGCTGGCCGTTACCGTTGTTGCCCCAGGCCCACACGCCGCCATCGGCGCGCAGCGCCAGGGTGTGCAAGTCGCTCAGGCTCACGCTCACCCAGGTGGTGGCGGTGCCTACCTGGGTGGGGGTGGCCTTATCAGTGGTGCTGCCGTCGCCGAGCTGGCCTTTGTTATTGAAGCCCCAGGCCCAGAGGGTGCCGTCGGCCGCGATGGCGGCGCTACCGTAGATGCTGCCCCACACCTGGCGCCACAGCCGACCGGTGCCCACCTGCTTCGGGGCGCTCTGGTTGGTGGTGGTGCCATCGCCGAGCTGGCCATAAGAGTTGTAGCCCCAGGCCCAGAGCGTGCCATCGGCGCGCAGGCCCAGGGTGTGGCCGCCGCCGCCTTCCACGCTCAGCCAGGTAGTGGCGGTGCCCACCTGCTTCGGGGTGCTCTGGTTGGTGGTGGTGCCGTCGCCGAGCTGCCCGGTGCTGTTGAGGCCCCAGGCCCAGAGCGTGCCATCGGCGCGCACGGCCAGGCTGTGGTAGTCGCCGCACGCCACGCTCAGCCAGGTGGTGGCGGTGCCTACCTGGGTCGGGCTGCTGCGGTTGGTGGTGGTGCCGTCGCCGAGCTCGCCATAAGAGTTGTAGCCCCAGGCCCAGAGCGTGCCATCGGCGGCCAGGGCCAGGGTGTGGTCATAGCCGGCGGCTACCTGTTTCCACTTGGTGGTGGCGCCTATCTGCACGGGCGTAAGGCGCCGGGTGGTGGTGCCATCGCCGAGCTGGCCGCTGGGGTTGAGGCCCCAGGCCCAGAGGGTGCCGTCGGCGCGCAGGGCTACGGTGTGGTTGCCCCCGCCGGCCAGCTGGGCGTAGGTGGTGGCGGTGCCGGGCTGGACGGGGCTGCCGCTGGTGGTAGTGGTGCCGTTGCCGAGTTGCCCGGAGCCGTTGTTGCCCCAGGTGCGCAGGGTGCCGTCGGGCAGCAGCAGGAGGCTGTGGCTGCCGCCGGCACTCAGGGTGCCGGGCAGGATTTGGGCGAACGCTACCAAGGGCAGCAGGGCGGCCAGCAGGGCCAGCAGCAGGCGGTTGGCAGCCATCGGTCGGGCAGGGTGCCGGGCGCGGGCAATCGAGGCGAAGGGGGATTGCATAAAATGGGAGTGGGCGAGGTGTGACTGGTCAGCTTGGGCGACCTGGCTTTCGTGGGAGAGGGAAACGAGCTACTCAGGCAGCTGCCCGAGCGTACTGGATACATGCAAAGGTCCGCCACCCGTTCACCGGGGAGGGGCAAATGCCTGCCAATCGGTGACTGCCGGTACATTTTGGCAGGGATTTGCCCCTTTGTCCCGGTTGTTGACCGCCTGCTGGTCCCGGCCTCCACGTAAACCGCCGTCGCCCCTGGTAGGACGACGGCGGTTTACGTGGAGGCCGGGGTGACCTACTGCACTGTGAGGCGGACGCTGCCAGCGCCCACCCGCACCAGATATAGGCCGGGGGCCAGCCCCCCGAGGGCAGCGGTGCCATCGGGGCCCACGGTGGCCGTGGCCGCCACCCGGCCCAACGCATCGAGCACTTGCACCGCCTGGCTGGGCGCCGCGCCGGTGAGGGTGGCCGCGCCACTGGGGGCGGGGTTCGGGTACAGGGCCAGGCCGCCCGTGCCCAGCGTCACCGTTTGCACGGGCGAGTAGGCGGCCGTGCCGTCCGCGTCCACCTGCTTCAGGCGGTAGTAGAGCCGCGCCGCGCCAGCGGGCAGCCGGCCATCCAGCAGCTCGTAGGCGCGGGCGGTGCTGCTGCTGCCGGCGGCGGCTACCGTGCCGATACGGGCGAACAGCTCGCCGTCAGCGCTACGCTCTACCTCGAAGGCGGCGCTGTTCTTTTCCGAGGCCGTGGCCCATACCAGGCGCACGGCGGCTGGCCCGGCGGGCGTGGCCGTGAAGGCACTCAGCTCCACGGGCAGCGGGTTGGCGGCGTTGCCCAGGGTCCAGATGGAGAAGCTGCTGATGCCGGCCAGGCTGGCCGTGTAGGTGGTGGGCTGGCTGCCGCTGGCCGCCGTGGTGGCCAGCGTGGCCGCCCGTTGCGGCTGCCAGGTAGCGCCCGCGTTCTCGCTCTTGAACAGGAGCAGGTTGGCGGCCGGGATGTTGTTGCGCTCGTCGTCGCGCACGGTCAGGGCCAGGGCCACATTAAGGCCGCTGGTGACGGTGGGCTGGATGTCGAACACGCGCTTCACGCTCTGGCTGGTGCCCGCGCCCGTGCGGGCCGTGCCGGTGGTGCGCACCACCAGGGTGCTGCCGGGCAGCGTGGCCCCGCTGGGCGTGAGGGTCAGGCCCAGGCCCCCGAAGGTTTCGGGGGCGCCGGCCGTGGCCAGCAAGCGGGTGGTTTGCACCGTGCCCGTGGCGTAGCCGGTGGCCGTTTCGCCCAGGGTGGCGGTGCTGCCCAGCGTGAGGGCGTTGGGGCCCGTGGTGAGCACGCCCGTGGTGAGGGTGGCGGCGCTGGTGGCCGCGACGCTGTTCGTGAGCGTGAGGCCCGCCGCGTTGGCCAGCGTGAGGGTGCGCACGGTAGCGGGCAGGCCCGCCCCCGTGACCTGGGCCGCCGTGCCGTTGTAGGTGTAGAGCGCATCGGCGTTGAACGAGCGGGGGCCCGTGACCTGCACCGCCCCGGTGCTGCCGCTGCTGCTGATGCCCTGCGCCGCGCAGATGCCCAGCGTGCCGCCCGCCGCCAGCGTGAAGCTGCCGGGGCCACTGAGCACCTGGCAGCCATCGTTCAGCACCCCGCCGCTTTGCACGGTGGTACCGGCCACCACGTAGGTGGCGGCGGCCAGTGTGGCGCTGCCGCCGCTCTGCACCGTGATGGAGTTGTAGAGGCCCTCGGTCACGGTCTGACCGGCGGTGCTCACCACCAGGTCGGCCAAGGGCACAGGGGTGATGGTAATGGCCCCGTTGCCCCCGGCCGAAGCCACGCTGTAGCTGATGCCGCCGCTGCCGGTGGGCATCACCCACGACGAGCCGCCCCCGCCACCATCGCGGAAGCCGCCGCCCCCGCCGCCGTAGTAGCCGCCGCCGCCGCCGCCGCCCGAGCCACTGGCGCCCCCGCCTTGCCCCAGGGCCCCGGCACCGCCCGCCGCCGTTTGCGTAGCGCCCCGGCCGGGGCCGTAAATCCCTTGACCATCAGTCCCGGTGGGAGTGCCCCCGGCCCCGCCGTCGTTGTAGCCGCCACCGCCGCCGCCGCCGGCCGCTACCAGCAGCCGGTCGGCCAGGCTGGTGCTGGGGGCCAGGGCCGAGCGGCGCACGTCGCTGGCCCCGCCGCCCCCGGCCCCCTGGTACTGGTCGAGGCTGCCGTTGCCGCCGCCGTTGTAGCCCCCCGGGCCGTTGTTGCTCCCGGCCCCGCCCACGTACAGGGTCAGCACTTCGCCGGGCGTCACGAGCAGCGTGGCCTGCGCACGGGCGCCGTTGCTGCCGCCGATGCCATAATAGCCCATGCCCCCGCCGGCCCCGGTGGCGGCCACCCGCACGGCCGTGACGCCGGCCGGCACGGTGTAGGTCTGCGGGGTGCCGGTGTAGGCGTAGGCGGTGGTGAGGGGCAGGATGCTGACGCTGCCGTCGCCGGGAGCTGCCGCCAGGCTATAGCTAACCCCGGTGGCCGGGGCCGTGGCCCACGACGAGCCGCCGCCCCCGCCGCCGCCGTAGTAGCCGCCGCCCCCGCCGTAGTAGCCCCCGCCCCCGCCGCCGCCAAAGTTGCCCCCCCCGCCGGTGCTGGTGCTGCCGGGGCTGCCGTTGTTGCTGCCGGGGCCTGGCCTGCTCTGGGTGGCCCCGCCGCCCACTCTGCTGGCATTCGCGCCGTTACCGTTGCCGCCGGTGGGGGTGCCGCCGTTGCCGCCCGTGGCGGGGGCGTAGTCGTTGCCGCCCCCGCCGCCGGCCACCAGCAAGGCGTTGCGCGTGGTCAGGTAGTCGCCGGTGCTGCCCGCAGCCGGGGCCCGGCGCACGTCGCTGGCCCCGCCTCCCCCTTTGGAAAAGCTGGCCGCCCCGCCGCCGTTGTAGCCGCCGGGCGCGGCTATGCCGCTGCTGCTGCCCTGGCCGCCCACCAGCACCGTCAGCACCTCGCCGGGCGTCACGGGCACCGTGGCCTGCACCCGCGCCCCAACGTTGGCCCCGTCATATACGCCCCCGCTGGCCCCGGTAGCCACCACCTGCACGGCCGTCACGCCGGCCGGCACGGTGTAGGTCTGCGGGCCGCCGGGCGCGGTGAAGGTAAAGGTGGTGGCCACGGGCGTGATGGCCACGCTGCCGTTGCCGGTGGTCGAAGCCACGGCGTAGCTGATGCCGCTGCTGCCGGTGGGCCGTACCCACGACGAGCCGCCCCCGCCGCCGGCCTGGTAGGCGGCGCCCCCGCCGCCCCAGTAGCCGCCGCCCCCGCCGCCGCCGTAGCCATAGCTGCTCGCCCCGCCGGTGCCGTTGCTGCCGGGGCTGCCCGTGATGCCGGCGAAGTTGCCGCCGCTGCCCGGCCCGCTCTGGCTGGCCCCGCTACCCTGGCCACCGGCAAACGCGCTGTTAGAAGGGGTACCGTTGCCGCCCGTAGGGGTGCCGCCGCTGCCGCCCGTGGCGGCGGCGGCGAAATCGCTGCCGCCGCCGCCGCCGGCCACGAGCAGGGCGTTGCGGGTGGTGAGGTAGTCGCCCGTGCTGCCCACGCTGGCCGCCCGGCGCACGTCGCTGGCCCCGCCCCCGGAAGTGATGTTCCCGCTGCCGCCGCCGTTGTAGCCGCCGGGGGCAGCGCCGCTCCCGGTGCCGCCCCCGGTTCTGGTCCCCTGGCCGCCGACCTGCACCGTGAGCACCTCACCGGGCACCACGGTGATAGTCGCCTGCACCCGCGCCCCGTAACTGTAGTTGCCGACGTTGCTGAACGCGCCCCCGCTGGCGCCGGTGGCCACCACCTGCAGGGCCGTGATGCCGGCCGGCACGGTGTAGGTCTGGGCCGCGCCGGTGTAGGGGTAGGTGGTCGTGGTTTGGGCCTGGGCGGCGGGGCCGGCCAGGGCCAGCAGCCCGGGCAGCACCAACTGCCGGAGCCGCCGGCCTACACGGGCCAGCGTGGGCCCGGCAGGCGAAAGGCATGGGGCCACCGCGGCGGCCGAAGGGTTCAGGTGTTGCATAAGCGTGAGGGGGGAGCGCCACCTCCGGGGATAAGGCCAGGGGGCCGGGCGGGCTAGGAACCAAGCTAACGTGCCGCTCAGTTTCTGGCCTGCGGGCGGGTAGCCCGTCCCGGTTGCCAGCGGCAAAGGTCGGCAGCCCACTCACTGGAATAAGGACAAATCCCTGCCAATCTTTCGTCATCGGCGCATTTTGGCAGGGATTTGTCCCTTCGGCGGGCTCTTCCCCCCTTTGGGGCCCCGCCCCACGACGCAAACAGCCGCCGCCCCGGGCGGGACGGCGGCTGTTTCAGCCTCGGGAGGGAACGCAACGACGGCTTACTCCACGCTCAGCCGCACGGCCTTGCTGCCGGCGCGCACCACGTACACGCCCGCGGGCAGGCCGGCGGGCAGCACCAGCGCCGCCGTGCCAGTGGCATCAGCCGTTGCGGCCAGCACTGGGCGGCCCAGCGCATCAAACACCATAACCCGCGTGCCGGGCTCCGCGCCCGTGAGCGTAGCCGCCCCGCCGTGGGCCGGGTTGGGGTACACGGCCAGGCCGGTCGCCGTGCCCGTCAGCGCCACGGTGCGCACGGGCGAGTAGGCAAACGTACCGTCCGCGTCTACCTGCTTGAGGCGGTAGTAAAGCAGGGCCGCGCCGCCGGGCAGTTTGGCATCGAGCAGCTCGTAGGTGCGCGGGGCGCTGCTGGCACTGGCGGCGGCTACCGTGCCGATGCGCTCGAAGGCCGTTCCACTCACACTGCGCTCCACCTCAAAGGCGGCGCTGTTCTTCTCCGAGGCCGTAGTCCAGGCCAGGCGCACGGCGGCCGGGCCGGCCAGCGCGGCGGTGAAATCGGTCAGCTCCACGGGCAGCGGGTTGGCCGAGTTGCCCAGGGTCCAGACCGAGAAGTCGGCGATGCCGGTTTTGGTCACGACGTTGCCGGCGGCCGTGGTGCCGCGCTGCGGAATCCAGGGCGTGCCGCCGCTCACCGACTTAAACAGGGCCAGGTTGGCCACCGGAATCCCGTTGCGCTCGTGGGGGAAATAGGAGAAGTTCATCGTCACGCTCAGGCCCGCATTGGTGGCGGGGCGGATGTCGAAGTTGCGCAGAATGCTCTGGCTGGTGCCGGCTCCGGCAATGGCCGTGCCCGTAGTACGCGTCACGAGGGTGGCGCCAGGAGCCACCGAGCCGGCGGCCGGGGTCAGGGTCAGGCCCAGTCCGCTGAAGGACTCGGCCGTGCCGGGCACCAGGGAGCGGTTGGCCACCACTTTGCCAACGACGTAGCTGGCGTCGGTTTCGCTCAACGTGGCCGAGCCGCCCAGGTTTACCTGGTAGCTAGCGGTGGTGAGCGTGCCGCTGGTCAGGGTCAGGGCCGAGTTGATGGTCAGGGTCTGGCCGAGCTGCACGGTGCCGCTGGGCTTGTTCACCACCAGCGTGGTGAAGCCCGAGCCGTTGCTCAGCGTCTGGGTGGCGGTGCTGCCCACAAAGGCCACGGTGCCCGAGAGGGTGGCCGTGCCGCTGTTGGCCAGGTTGCCGTTCACTTGCAGCGTGGCGCCGCCGTTCAGCGTCAGGCTACTGCTGGCGTTGATGGTCAGGTCCTGCACGGGGAAGGTGCCCGTGGCCAGGACGGGGTAGCGGGCCAGGCCAGCCGGGACAACGGCGCTGGTGGTCGCGTCGGGCACCTTGCCGTAGCTCCAGTTGGCGCAGTCGGTCCAGGCGGTGCTAGTGCTGCCGGTCCAGGTAGTGGTGGGCGTAACGGGTACCGTCACGGTCACCACGGCCGGGGCGGTGGCGGTGTTGCCGCCGCCATCAGTCACGGTCAGGGTCACGGGCAGGCCATTCACGACGGGGGCCGCGTCGGGGGTCCAGGTGGGGCCGTTGGTGAGCGTACCCAGGTTGGCGGCGTTGCCGGTCGCGTCGGCCGCGGTCAGCCCGCTGGCCTCGTTGAGGCGGTAGTAGGCCACCAGTCCGGGGGTGCTGCCGGGCAGGCCCACGCCTTTAGCGGCATTGATTTGGGCAGCAGTGCGGCCCACGTTCCACACGCGCACCTCGTCGATGCTGCCGGGGAAGTATTCCTCGGCCCGGCTGGGCCCGTTGGTGTTGGTCACGCCGATGCGCAGGTTTCGGGCGTCGGGCACGGTGTGGCTGCCGGGCGTGTCGCTGCCCACGGCCACGCCGTCGAGGTAGATGGTGCGGGTGGTGCCGTTGAAGGTGGCCGCCACGTGGTGCCAGGCCCCGACTAGGCTGGGCGTACTCACGATGAGGTCGGGGCCCCACCAGTAGTTGATGAGGCCGTTGGCGCTCAGGCGCAGGGCATTTACTTGGTTGCTGGTGCCGTATTCACCCCAGCCGATGATGCCGTAGACGCCCATCTGGGTGGGCTTAATCCAGGCCTCGATGGTGTAGGCGCTGTTGCCCACCGGCACGATGGCCGTGGTGGGCAAGCTGATGTACTGGTTAGTACCATTGAAAGTAAGGGCGCTGGCCACGGTGGCGGGCACGGCATCGGTGCAGCTGAAGCTACTGGGCGACACGCTTAGGCTGGCGGCCGCGGCCGGGCTGCAGTTGGCGGTGCTGCCGTTGTTCACGGCCGTGGCCGCCAGCGTGGCGTTGCCGCTCACGCTCAGCGTCACGCTGGCGTTCTGGGCCACGGCCACGGGGGCGGTGGTGCATAGGGTGAAGGCGCTGGGGCTGGCCACCGTGCCACAAGCCGTGGTCACGCGCAGGTTGCCCGACGTGGCCCCGGCGGGTACCGTTGCCGTGATGGTCGTACTGTTTACCACCGCGAAAGTGGTGGCCGCCGTGCCGTTAAAGCTCACGCCCGTGGCCCCGGTGAAGCCCGTACCCGTGAGGGTGATGGTTTGGCCCACTACGCCGCTGGTCGGCGTGAAGCCGGTGATGGCCAAGGTTTGGTTGAGGTTGTTGCCCGTCACGTAGTTCGACTGCGAGCCAGTGGTCAGGGCAAAGCCTGTGAGTGTGCCGGTGCGGCCGCTGCCCGAGTCGTCGGCCAGCGTAGTTTGGGTGGTGTTAGTGCCGTTGGCGGTTCCCTGGTTGAAGGAGTAGCAGGCAATCAGGCCCGTCTGGGCGGAGAGCTGCGCCTGGTAGTTGGCCGCAATCTGGGCATCGGTCCGGGCCACGCTCCACACGCGCAGCTCGTTGAGCGAGCCGTCGAAGAAGCGCTGGGGGCCCCCGGAGAACCAGGCGCCCACGCTGTAATTCTGGCTTGCGATGGCCACTGTGCTCGCGGCGCTGACGGTGTTCAGGGGCGCGCCGTTCAGGTAAAACTTCACCGTGCCACCGGCACCGCCGGTGCTGGTGTACACCACGGCCACGTGGGCCCAGGTGTTGAGCGCTACCCCGGTCGAGGCGTAGTAGTCGGACGGGCTGCTGCCGTTCACCGTGAACTGCATCGCGCCATTGGTCATGTGAATATGCACGGCACCGCCGGGAAAATCGTCGCCGTTGAGCAGCGTGCGCAAGCCGCTGTTGGCTTCCTGGTACACCCAGCCCTCCAGCGTCAGGGCCGTCAGGGCCGGCAGCGGGGTGGTACCGCGCACGTAGTCATCGGCACCGTCGAAGTTCAGGGCGTTGTTCGCCGTTACGCAGCTCAGGCTTGTGGGCAGCTGGTAGGTGACGCTGAACGGCGTGGCGGCCGTGTTGCCGTTACCAGCCGCGTCCTGTGCCACGTTGGCCACCACGTTCACGGTGGTGGCGGTGCCGGCCGTGGTCGGCGTCACGGTGAAGGTATAGGTGGAGCTGCCACTAACCCCCGTAAAGCCGATAATCGTGCCGTTGGTCACGCTCACATTACCGGCTACAAAGCCCGTCACCCCTTCGCTAAAGGTCACCGTCACGGGAATGGGCGTGGTGTTCGTGGGGTTGCTGGCCGTGCTGCTGATGGCCACTGTGGGCCGCACCGAATCCACCGTGAAGGTGTTCGTATTTGAGCTGGCGCTCACGGCCTGGCCGCTGAGCTGGGCCGTGGCCCGTACCGTGTGCGCGCCCTGGGCCAGGGCCGTGGGCTGCGCGAGGGACCAGCTGCCGCCGGTTGCCGTGGTTGTGCCAATGCTGGTGCCGTCCACGTATACCGTGACCGTCGAGTTGGCCACAGCCGTACCACTATAGGTGGGCGTCGCCAAGTTGGTCAGGGCCCCGTTGCCCGGGGCCGCCACCGCCGGCGTTGCCGTCACCGGCTGGCTGTATTGGATGCTGAACTGTGGAGCGGCCGTGTTGCCGGTGTTGTTGGCGTCCAGGGCCATGGCGGCGGCCACGTTCACCGTCACGGTGCCGAAGGCCGCCGGGGTCACGTTGAAGGTGTAGGTCGAGCCCGAGCCCGAGAAGCCCGAGAGCGTCCCGTTGCCGACGGTTACGTCCGAAGCGGTAAACGTGGTACCCACGCTGGCCGAAAAGGTTACCGTCACGGGAATGGGCGAGGTCGTCGTCGGGTTGCTGGCTGTGCTGCTGATGGTGGCCGCCAGGGCCGGGGCCGTCACGCTGAACGTAGCCGAGGTGAAGGCCGAGTAGCTGGTATTCGAGGAGGGCTGAGTGGTGCCGATGAACACGTCGCTAGTTCCGTTGTTGAGGAACACGTTCACGACCTGGTCGCTGGGGCCGTTGTTGCTGCGCTGAACGGCCTGAAAATTCACCTGGTAGCTGCCCGTGGGCACAGCCAGGTTCTGGGCCAGGCTGCCCCCGGCACCGTTATACGTTTGCAGCAGGCCCACGGCATCACCCTGCGCCGCCGTCGACCCGAAGCCGCTGCTGTTGCGCGAGACGCCGACATTGCCGGCAAAGCTCCAGGGGGCCGCCACGACGGAGCCAGCGTATTGAAAACTCCCGGCCGCCACGTTGCTGGTTTCAAACGTGCCGTTGGTAAGTCCGTTGGTGAAAGCCGTCCCGCCTTGCAGCACCTGCACCGCGTCCACGAAGGCCGTCACGTCGTTAAAGCTTCCGCTGGCCGAGCCCGCGCCCCGCAGGATGAGCTGCGGCGCGGCTGCGAAGCTTTTGATGATGGTGTACAGCTCGCCCGCCGTGTAAGGCGTGTTGCTCATCGTGGCCGAGAGGCCCGTGCTGTTGGCCACGTTCAAGAGCAAGGTGCCGTCGCCGGTACCCGTATTCACCGTCACGGTGTAAGTCGTGCCCGAGCCGCTCACGCCGGCTACCGATGCACTGCTTACGGTACCCGTGGGCGTGAGCGTGAAATTACTGGCCGTCACGCCCGTCACGCTGACTGAGAAAGTCACGCGGAAACTCACCTGGGCCATGGCCGTGGGCGAAGGCGTCAGGCGCGTCACCGACGCCACGGAGGGAACCGCCACGGCAAAGGTGCTGGCCGAGGTGGCGGTGCCGCCGGGTGTCGCCACGGCGATGATACCGGTCGTAGCCCCCGTGGGCACGCTCACCGTAATCTGCGTTGCGGAGTTCACCGTGAAACTCGTGGCGGCCGTGCCGTTAAAAGTGACGGAGGTGGCGCCGGTCAGGTTGGTGCCCGTCAGCACTACACTGGTGCCCACCGGGCCGTTGCCCGGCGAGAAGGAGCTAATGCTGGGAGCCGCCGCGCTGGGGGTGTATTCCCAGAAGTCGGCGGCGTAAGTATTACCTGACAGGCCCGTGCCAATGTAGCCTTTGCTACCAATGCTGAAGCCGACCGGGAATACCCGCCCCCCGCCCCCGCTGGCCGTCTTCTGGGTCCAGGTGTTGGTGCCGGGGTCATACTGCCAAACGTCGTTGGTTTGCTGAGCAGTCTGCGTGTTGGTACCCGCGCATATATAGCCTAGGCTGCCAATGTTAAAGCCCGCAGCTCCGTAGCGCTCGGTTCCGCCGATGTCGGCCTTACGTGTCCAGGCGTTGGTAGCGGGGTCATACTCATAGAAGTCTTTGGTGGTGCCATTGGAAGCATAAAACCCAGTGCCGATGTAGCCTTTGCTGCCAATACTGAAGCCAGCAGCCTGGTACCGCGCTGCGCCCGGAAAATCGGTCTTCTGCGTCCACGTATCCGTGGCCGGGTTGTATTCCCAAAAGTCTTTGAGCGGTGGGTTATTACTATAAGTACCCGTACCCACATAGCCTTTGCTTCCGATGCTGAAAGCGACGGCGTTCTGCCTTCCGCCGCCGGCAAAATCGGCTTTGCGGGTCCAGACGTTGGCGGCCGGGTCGTACTCAAAAAATTCCTGGGAATTGCTGGAGAACCCTACGCCCATGTAGCCCTTGCTGCCAATGCTGAAGCCGACTGCTCCGGTTGGTGCATAGCCAGCGTAATCGGCCTTCTGAGTCCAGACGTTCGTGGCGGGGTTATACTCCCAGAAGTCGGTGGTGCGGGCGGTGGCCGTATAGCCCATGCCGATATAGCCCTTGCTGCCGATACTGAAGCTGGTGGCATAATAGCGCCCGCCGCCACCATAATTGGCCTTCTGAGTCCAGGTGTTTTGAGCTACAGCCGGTAGGCTTCCGCACAGAAAAAGTATCCCAAGCAGCCAAGCCTGGATACGTACGTAAAGTTGGGTCATATAAAAAGAGAGAGGAGAAAGAGAATTACAAAAGGTCCCTACTGGCCCGCATGTAGGCGCTTCAGTTCGGCGGCGGTCACGGTGGGCGGCATCTGGCCGGCGCGCACCTTGCGGGCTACCAGCCCGGCCACGCGCTGGGCCTCGGCGGCCGTGTGGAAACCTTCATTGCCGGGGCGGCCCGGGATACTGGGCTGCGACACCAGCACCTGCCCATTCACCAGCACCTCGTAGCCGTAGGTGCGGTTGGCGTTCGTCAGCAAACGGGTCGTGACGGTGGCATGGCGGGAGGAAGTGGAGGCCGGGACCACGGCGGGCAGCGCGCCGGTCCGGGCGGTGGCTCCATTGGCTGAAGCAGGCCGCTGCTGGCCCCGGACGGAGCCGGCCCATGTGCCGGAAAAGAGCAGGAACAACAGCGTGAGGAAACCGCTCAGCCGGGCCAGGCGGGTAACGTGGGCCGCACGCGTGACACGGTTAGAGCATAAAGTAAAAAGAACCATACGTCTGGTAAAAGGATGAGGGAAAGCAACCGCCCCCTCCCTTTCGAAACGACGGCCAATGAATAGATTCTAATAAATCAATTCGGCAAAGGTACCCCTGTCACCACCACGGCGGTATGACATAAACATGTTGTTTTTCAGCCTTGGGATAATGCCAACGCTGCCGCCATCCCGAGCGAGACGACGGCGGCGTTGGCCGCAACTACTGAATAAACCCTCCCCTACTCCACCGTCAGGCGCAAGGCCTTGCTGCCCACGCGCACCAGGTACACGCCCGCCGGCAGCCCGGCCGGCAGCACCAGCGCGGCCGTGCCCGCCGCGTCGGCCGTGGTCGAAGTCACGGGACGGCCCAGCGCGTCGCTCACCGTCACCACCGTGCCCAGCGTGGCACCCATGAGGGTGGACGCGCCACCTAGGGCGGGCTGCGACTGGCGGGCCTGGGCGGCAGCAAAATCGGCTTCGCATAAAGCCGGGCCGAACGGCCCGCCCACCGGAAAGCCGCTCCTTGCCTTGCGGCGGACACTTCAGCAGCTCACGGTTTTTCACCGTACACCAAAAGCCGTGAGGTCGCGTTGTTCCTCACGGTTTTTTGCCGCGCTTCACAATCCGTGAGGTCGCGCAGGCGGACCGGCCTCTATGAGCACTTCTGACCAGTTGCGCGCCGTGCGCGCCCATTTTGGTTTCAGCCAGCCGGCGCTGGCCCCCTGGCTAGGGCTGAGCCGAGCGCTGCTGGCCAGCATCGAAACCGGGCGCGAGCAACTGCCGGCCCACGCCCGGCCCTGGCTGCGCCCCTGGCTGGCGGCCCTGGCACAGGCCGCGCCCGAAGCCGCCCCGGCCTCCGAAGCGGCCCCTGCTCCTACCCTGCCGCCCGGCGCCCCACCCCCGGTGGCCGCCCGCTGGGCCGAGTGCCACTACCAGGCCCAGCGCCTGCGTCAGCAGCAGGCCGGGCTGCAGGCCACCCACCGCACCGCCGCCCGCCGCCTGGCCGCCGGCCCGTTGTTGCGGGCCGCCCTGCCCGCCCCCGGCCCGGACGTGCCCGACGCCCCGGCCGTGGCTTTGCGCCGCCGCTGGCTGGCCCGTCTGCTCGAAGCTGCCACCGATGCCCTGCGGCCCGAAGCGCCGGGCAGCCCGCTGGCCGTGGCCTTGCTGGAGGCCCGCCGCCAGGGCTACCTGCACGAGGCCGCGTGGCTGGAAGGGCTGTAGAGCGGACGCCATGACCCTGGGCGACGCCCGCACCAAGGAAGAAATTCGCCTGCGCGGCCTCAAGCGCGACCGCGAAAAATTGCAGGACGAGCAGCTCGGCGGCCAGGGCGGTCGGGGTGCTTTCCGCCGCAGCCAGGAGCTGGATGCGGCCCAGCGCCAGCTCGCCGGCTATCAGGACTGCCTGGCCCAGGTGAAAACCCGCCACGACGCCCTGCCCGCCTAGCGCGCCTCCCTCCTCTCACCCCGGCACCCCACAAAAAAGCCCCTGGTCGTTAGGCCAAGGGCTTTTTTGTGGAGGTATGGGAAGAGCCGGCGGCGCCCCTGCCCGCGCTACTTCTGCGCCCGGGGCTGCTCGCCCAGCACATGGGCCATCTGGACTTGCAGGGTGAGCAGGCTGGCGTGGTCGGCGGCCTGGGCGGCGGTTTCCAGGGTCGTGGCGCGGCTTTTCAGCGCGTCGTTTTCAGCCTTTAGCTCCTTAATGGCTTCGACGAGCACGGGGGTATACTGGGCGTAGTTGACGGCCTTATAGGAATTGGCGCCGGTGCTCGCCAGCTCGGGGAATATCTTTTCCACCACCTGGGCCAGCAGGCCCACCTGGGGGCGCCGGCCGTGCCCCCGTGCGTTATGCCCAGCCCCATTCCCAATTGCACGCCGGGGCTTAGCGCTGGGCCTGAGCCCCGAGCAAACCTTCGAGGCGGCGCAGACGCTCTTCCAGGGTGGCGGTGCTGGCCTCGGCGCCCTGCCGGCTCTGCTGGGCCTGCTGCCGCAAGGTGGCGTTTTCGGCTTCGAGGGCCCGCACGCGGCGGTAGAGGGCCTGGATGGCGACCATGTTGATGCCGTCGATGTCGACGGTATTGATGGTGGTGTCGCGGCCGATGCCATCGAGGCGAAAGGCCTGGTAGAAGTCTTGAGCCATGGGGCCGACGTGGCGTTGGGTGGCGGGCTGCGCCTTGTAGTTCCACTCGGTGATGGGCAGCGTGGCCACTTTCTGCAGCACCTGCTCGGCATCAATGGGGCGGAAGTTTTCCTTGACCCGCCGGTCGCTCAGGCTGGTCCACGAGCCCGCGCCGGGCGTCAGCTCCACGCCGGTGATGGTCCCCCCTGCGCTGGTTGTGGGCGAGTTGCCCCGCACCGAGGTGATGAGCCGGTAGCCGCCGGAAAAGCGCATGGTCATCTGGTTGGTGGCCGAGCTGGTGATGTAGTCGGAAGAGAAGCTGCCGCTGCCGTCGCCGAGGGTTATGGCGCCCTGGTGGGCGGCGTAGGCATTTTTGCCGACGGCGGTGCAAAAGCTGGCGCTGGCCCGGTTCTGCAGCCCGATGGTAATGCCAAAATTACCATTGGCAATATTGCCGGAGCCGATGGCAATGCTGTACAGGCCGCCGGCTATGTTACTGCTGCCCAGCGCCAGGGCATTCTCTTCGGTGGCCTGGTTGCCCTGGCCCAGGGCCACGGCGTGCGCAGCGCTGGCGTAGGCACCGGAGCCCATCGCCACGGACGATGCACCCACGCTCTGGGAGCCGTCGCCGGCGGCAAAGGAATACTGCCCGTTGGCCTGGGTATTGTAGCCGGTGGCAAAGGAGTAGAGCCCGATGAAACTGTCGTTCCATTGGATACCATCCACGTAGCCCACCCGGAAAGCGGCCTTGTCGGCGTACCAGAGCAGGCGGCGGCCGGCGCCGCTGATGGGCAGCGCGTTGCCGGATACGTTGCCGGTGGAGGAAAACAGCACGCTGCCATCGGCCACGTGCAGGCGGCTCTGCGGCAGCGTAATGCCGATGCCGACGTTTTGGGCGAGGGCGGCGGAAGCGGGAGCCAGGGCCAGCAGCAGGCCAAGGCGAAAGACAAGGTGATTCATCACAGAAAATTAGGTGGCAGGAGTGTTTGCGGCCGCAAGCTACGGCTAGTGCCTGATTTTCGGGCTTCGGCCTTTGTCTCTGACGAGGTAATAGGGACACCAAAAGGCCCGGCGGGTAAGGTGCCATTGGGGCGGATAGGATGGTCAACGAACCTCATCCTCCCGCCCCTTTTCTGGAGAAGGTTAGAGTAGCGCGGGACGGCGGAGCCGCTAGCTGGCGTTTTCGGTCTGCAAGGCGTGCACGCGGCGGCACAGTACCTGAATGTCAATGAGGTTCACGCCGTCGAAGGTGGCCTATATTGTCGAAAATCACCAGTCCAGCCACGGGCGGCGCGGTGGGGCCAGCCATGAGGGCCGTGTGCTGGGCATTGCTCAGGCGCGACAACACCCCCTTGGTGGTGCTGCTGATGTCGAGCGCCGCTGAGGCGCTAGGGGTGGTGGTGCCGATGCCGACCGCGCCGGTCTGGGGATGGGCGAGGCAGGGGCGGCCAGCGGGGCGAGCAGGTATTTGTTCAGTATAAAAGCCAGAGATAAAAAGACGAGGAAACCCATCCCCGCCGTGCGGTGCCGCCGGCCCCGAGGGCTGCCGGGGCCGGCGCACCGCCCGCTCGGAGTAGAGCGGTGGCCGACCGGCCCCGGCACCAAAAACCTCTTCCCGCCCCCGCCCGCTTTCCTAAAACTGAGCGTAGACAAAGTGTAGGCACCTTGGCTAAGCAATTGATGGCCAATCGGCATTATTTGCAACAGGACGGGCTGCCGGCCAAAGCCTAGCGCTGGGCCTGCCCGCCGGTGGCCGCCTCCAGGCGCCGCAGCCGGGCCTCAAAGGTGTCGAGGGTAGCCGTGGCCTGGGCAGCTTTGGTTTCGGCGGAAGTGGCTTTGGCCTCGGCCGAGGCGGCGCGGGCCTTCAGGGCTTCAATTTGCTGCTGCTGCTCCTTGAGGGCTTCGACGAGCACGGGCGTCAGGCGGGAGTAGTCCACGCTCTTGTAGCCGTCGGCGTCGGTGCTCACCATTTCAGGGTAGAAGGGCTCGATTTCCTGGGCGATGAAACCCAGCTGCCGCCGCGCCTCAAACTGCTTGGCCGGGAACTCGGCCCGCCGCCAGTAGTAGGTCACCCCGCGCAGCTTCAGCACGCTGGCCAAGGCCCCTGCACCGGCACCACGTCGCGCTTGTACCGCCCGTCGGAAGTGCAGTTGAGCCCGCCCGTGGCGCAGATGGCGCCGCTCACGAACAGCCGCGGGCCGGCGCTGGGCGCGCCGATACCCAGGTTGCCGTTGCTGTCGAAGCGGGCCCACTCGGTGATGGTGTTGCTGCCGCTGGTCACGTTGTTCGACTGGCCAAAGTAGATTCCGCCCGGCCCGCCACCGTTCTGGTTGATGAGCCACGTTTCGCCGGTGCCGTTGCTGCGGTTCCACTGCAGGTGGGCGCCCTGGTTGCTGATGCGGCCGGCGCTGCGGGCCAGGATGCCGCCGTCCACGTCGAGCCGGGCGGCGGGGCTGCTGGTGCCCACGCCCAGGTTGGCGTCCACGATGCTGCTGCCGTTCACGTAGCTGTTACCAGCCACGGTGCTGTTGCCGGTCACAGTGCTGTTGCCAGCCACATAGCTGCTTCCCACGCTGCTGCTGCCCCCCACGGTGCTGTTGCCGCTCACGTTGGCGTTGCCATTCACGTCGAGCTTCAGGGTAGCACTGGCGGCCGTGCCGATGCCCACGTTGCCGGTCAGGTAGCTGGTGCCGTTCACTTTCAGGGTGGTGCTGCCGACGCTGTACAGGTTCAGCGTGCCGCTCTGGCTCATGAGGCGGCTGGAGTAGTCGAGGCCGGGGTTCTCCGCCAGGTCGAGGTAGGGGGTTTTGCCGCTGCCGCGTAGCTCGATGCTGGGGTTGCCGCTGCTGCCCCCGCTCAGCAGCACGCCCAGGGCGGCGCTACTGCTGCTCTCGGGCTGGTCGACGTGCAGGCCGGCTTGCGGGTTAGTGGTGCCCACGCCCAGCATGCCACCCACCAGACCGCCCCCGCTGATGTTGAAGTTGGCTCCGGCTTGTGTCGGCGAGCTCTGGTTCTGGATAAAGCTGGCCCCGGTGGCCGTGGTGGCGGCCGTGGTTTGCACGGTATTGTCGGGGAAGCGGAAGCCGCCGGTGCTGCTGTACACCTGCCCAGCCACCTCCAGCTTCTGGCCGGGGCTGCTGGTGCCGATGCCCACGTTGCTGCTCAGGGCCTGGGGGTAGAGGCTGGTGCCGCTCTGCGTCCACTCAGGGTCTTCAAACCCGACCACCCCGCCGGCCTGCTGGGTGAGTACCTGCCCCACGCTGCCGGCCGTCGCGGGCAGTACGTAGCCCGCCCCCCGGAAGCGGATGGCGGGCTGCGCGATGTCCGTCGTCCCGGTGGCAAAAGCGCAGCCGTCGTCGCCGGGCGAGCTGCCGTTGGCATGGGCCCGGCACTGGGTACTGGTATAGTTCATGTAGATGTAGTCACCGTCGGTGCCGTTGGGGATGTAGTTCACCGACGCATTGTTGTAGCAGAACTGCACCACCAGGCTGCTGGTGCCGTCCCATAAGTAGGGCTGCGCGAAGGTCCAGGCGTTGATGCCCAGCACGCTGTAGTAGCCGGCGGGCGGGGCCGAGTACACGGTGGTCAGCGGCACCGTCGAGAAGCCCGTCAGGCTCGTGGCCGTGGTGCTGCCGAGGCGCACCGTCCAGTTCAGGTACGGGGCCGAGGTGTTCTTTTCCATGATGCTCAGGGCCACCTCGCTGAGGTAGCCGGCCTGCAGGCCCGCCGCCCGCAGCTGCGCGGCCGTCACCAGGTACTGCACCTTAAAGTCGGAATGCCGACCCTGCGCAAAGGGGTAATAGTTTTTATTCGACGCGCCGGTGGGATTCGCCGTAACGGGCGCATTCGGAGGGCCCACCGCCAGGCCGGTGGCGGTGTCGTAGGCCAGGCCGCTGGTCAGGCGCTGCCAGTTGGGCTGGGCCGCCGTGCCGGCGTTGTAGTAGAAGCCGGCCGGGCTGCCGGTCTGGTACACCAGCAGGCCGGGAGCGGGCGTGGCCACGCTGCTAGTGCTGGCCACGCGGGGCAGCAGGACACCCTTGCTGGAGCTCACGATGTCGAGCGCCGCCGACACATCGGGGGCGGTAGTACCGATGCCTACATTACTGGTCTGGGCGTGGGCGAAGCGAGGAGCGCTGGCCAGCAACAGCAGGATAGCCAGCGGGGCAAGCAGGTATTTCTGTTTCATCTTACTGGTTTTTATAGGCAAAGGCACTCCTAGCGCTGGGCCTGGCCGCCGGTGGCCTCCAGGCGCCGTAGCCGGGCCTCGAAGGTTTCGAAGGTGGCCGTGGCCTGGGCCTGGGCGCGGGCAGCTTCGGCCGTGGCGGCCGCCGCCTGGGCCTGCAGTGCGGCATTCTGACGGCGCAGCCCGGCCAGCTCAGCGGCGCGGGCCGCCCGGCGTGGCGCAGCCGGGGCAGCCTGAAGCTGCTGCAACTGCTGAGCGAGGCGGGAGTTGGCCGCCTTGAGTTCCTGCACCTGCCGGTATAGCGCCTGGATGGCAATGAGGTTGACGCCATCGAAGTCGGCCTGGTTGATGGTCGTCTTTTCGCCCACGCTCCCCACGCCATCGTGGCCGAAGGCGGCGTAGAAGTCCTGGGCCATGGGGCCGTAGTGGCGCATGGTGTCGGGGCTCTGGCCCTTGTAGTTCCACGAGCCCAGGCGCATCCGGCCAATGCGCTCGAGGAAGCGGTTGCCGTCGGCCAGCACCACCCGCTCCTTGCGGGTCGAGTCGGAGAGCGTGCTCCAGGCGCTGGCGCCGGGCGCCAGGAAGGCCCCCACGGGCGTCATGCCCGCGCCGCCGTTGCCGACGGGCGCGCCGTTGTTGCGGCCGTTGGTAGCCACGGTCGTAAACAGCCGGTAGCCCCCCGCGAAGCGGGCCGAGAACTCATTGCGGGCCGAGCTGGTCAGCGAGTCGGCGGGGTAGTCGGTGCGGTAGGGCGAGAAGTCGGCCAGCACGAAGCAGCCCTCGTAGCTGGCGGTGCGGGCGTAGTAGCCCAGGGCGTAAGCGTTGCTGGTGCTGGTGCGGGCCTGGCAGCGGTAGCCAAAGGCCAGACTCGGCACGAAGAAGTCGGTGCTGGAGTTGGACTGCACCTTGCTCTCGAAGCCGCCCACAAAGCCGTTGTAGCCGCGCATAATGTTGTTGCGACCCGTCATGAAGCCGCCATCGCAGAGCTGGCCGTAGTTGTTGTAACCCGTGATGAGGTTATACTGCCCAAAGCGCACCCAGTTGTTGCCGCCGAAGGCAGCCGAGTAGTCGCCCCGCACCTCGTTGTCGAAGCCGAAGGCGGCCGAGTAGCGGCCCACGTGGTTGTAGTCCCAGCGGTTGCCCGACACCCCACCGGCGAAGAACGAGCTGTTGTACGACTGCCACATCACCCGGTCGCCGGCCCCCGACACGTTAAAGGGGTTAATCCGGCCCCGGAGGTTCTTGGAAGTAATGACAAAATCCTGGTCCATGTCCAGCAGGCGCACGCCGTAGGTGGTGGTCGAGTCGGGATGCACGCGGGTGGCCCCCACCGTAAGCAGGCCGTTGCCGTCGAGCCTTAGCCCGCCCCGGATGGCGCGGGCGGTGGGGCCGCCCATCAGCTTGTTGCCGTTGAGGTTAAGGTTCTGGGTGGCGGTATGATTGCCCAGGTTGTCGGCCCCCAGCCGCACCCAGGCCGTGCCATCGTAGGCATACAGGCCGGGCGTATTATCGGTCTGGTAAATCACCAGGCCCGGCACGGGCGGGGCCGTGGCGCTGACCGTCAGCGCGTCGCGCTGGGCCAGGCTCAGGCGCGGCAGCAGCAGCCCTTGGCTAGTGCTCCTGATTTCGAGCGCCGCCGAGGCGTCGGGGGTGGTGGTGCCAATGCCCACCGCGCCGGTTTGGGCGTGGGCCATGCCAAAGGTGGCAGCTACTAGCAAAGCTAGCAGCTGCCAGCGGGGAGCGAAGGAGAGCGCGTGCTTCATAGAGTGCAGCAAAAGTGTAAGGCCGGCGTGGCATGCACCCAGCTTCACAAAGGTCCGGCGGTGTTTTCACTGGTTTTGTCGCATGTTGATGCGACAGACAAAATCCAGAATATCTTGCATTCTCGTGGGCAAGCTCCTGCTGCTTTGCCTCCCTAAAACAGATAGCCTTCAGCAGAGAGGCGTTTGTCTGACGGCCCGACAAACCTTCCCCTCCTTTGGGCGTTAGCAAGGCACGTACTGTCTAGCTTAACCCCCGCATGGATTTCACCGACAAAAACATTCTCCTTATTGGCGCTTCCTCGGGCATTGGCCTGGCCACGGCCCAGCTGCTCAGCAAGCTTAGCGTGAACCTGTTCACCGCCTCGCGGCACCTCTCGCCGGAGCTGGCCGCGCTGGGCACCACCCACCTCCCCTACGACGCCACCCAACCTGTCGGCACTGCTTTCGATGCCCTGCCCGATGTGCTGCACGGCGTCGCCTATTTCCCCGGCAGCATCAAGCTGCGCCCCTTCGAGCGCATCCCCACCGAAGATTTCCAGGCCGATTTCGACTTGAACGTGCTGGGTGCCGTGCGCGTCATCCAGGCCACCATCAAGCGCCTGAAAAAGGCCGAAGGCACCGCCTCCATCGTCCTGTTCAGCACCGTGGCGGCCGATACGGGCATGAGCTTTCACACCAGCATTGCCACCGCCAAGGCCGCCGTGGAAGGGCTCACCCGCGCCCTAGCCGCCGAGTACGCCGCCAGCGGCGTGCGCGTCAACTGCATCGCGCCCTCGCTCACCAACACGCCCCTGGCCGCCGCCCTGCTCAACTCGCCCGAGAAGGTGGAGGCCGGCGGCAAGCGCCACCCCTTGCAGCGCATCGGCCAGCCCGAAGACCTGGCCTACACCGCCTCCTTCCTCCTCTCCGACCACAGCGCCTTCGTGACGGGCCAGGTGCTGGCCGTGGACGGCGGCATGGGAAAACTGAAGTAGGTTTTTTGGATTTATCCCATCCCATAGCCCCTTCCCCAGAGGGGCTATGGGGTAGGGTTCGACGAATCAAAATATACCCAATGAAAATCTGCATCTTCTGGCACCGACGCGACCTGCGCATTCACGACAACGTCGGCCTCGCGGCGGCGCTGGCCAGTGGCCTGCCGGTGCTGCCGCTGTTCATCTACGACCAGGAAATCCTGGACCACTTGCCCGACAAGGCCGATGCCCGGCTCACCTTTATATATGATGAGGTGGAGAAGCTGGCCCAAGAAACCGAGGTGGCGGGCGGCACTTTCCTGGCCTGCTACGGCCGGCCGCTGGAAGTGCTGGCGCAAGTGGTGCAGGACTTCGACGTGGCTGCTGTGCATACCAACGAGGACTACGAGCCCTACGCCACCCGGCGCGACGCGGCCGTGGCCCAGATGCTGAGCCAGCATGGCGTCGAATTTTACGCGTACAAGGACCAAGTCATTTTCGCCAAAGACGAAATCATGACCAAGTCGGGCACCGTGCCCAAGGTGTTCGGGGCCTACCTGAAAGCCTACACAACTAAGCTGACGGCTGACTTATTGGAGCCCTGTGATTCCAAAAAGCACTTCACGAAAACCCACTTGCACCACGCTACCCGGGAAAAAGCCGGCCCACGCCCCACGCTGGAAAGCATGGGTTTTGCGCGACGGGAGCAATACTTCCCCCCGGTGAAGCTACCCGCCGAAGGCCTGGTGCGCAACTACCACAAAACCCGCGACACCCCCGCCGACGAACAAGGCAGTACCCGCGAGTCGCTGAACCTGCGCTTTGGTACCCTGAGCGTGCGCGAGGTGATGCGCCAGGCCAGAGAACTGAATCCCAAGCTACTGGCCGAAATCATCTGGCGCGACTTCTTCATGATGCTGCTCTGGCACTTCCCCAACACCGCCACCGAGAGCTACGACCCCAAGATGCGGTGCGTCCCCTACCGCAACGACGAGGACGAGTTCCGGGCCTGGTGCGAGGGCCGCACGGGCTACCCGTTGGTCGACGCCGGCATGCGCGAGCTCAACGAAACCGGCTACCTGCCCAACCGCGTGCGCATGACCGTGGCCGGCTTCCTGGTGAAGCACCTGTTCATCGACTGGCGCTGGGGTGAGCGGTATTTTGCCGACAAGCTCCTCGACTACGACCAGGCCAACAACGTGGGCAACTGGCAGTGGATGGCCGGCACCGGCGCCATTTCCGCCCCCTGGTTCCGGGTCTACAGCCCCGACAACCAGCAGGCGCAAGTCGACCCCGAAATGAAGTACATAAAGCGCTGGGTGCCGGAAGTGGGTACGACGAAATATCCAAAGCCCATTGTGGAGCACAAATTTGCCCGGGAGCGCGCCGTGGAAGCCATCCGGGCGGCACGATTGGCCGCAGGCTAATGTGCAGAACGTGTACCCCGAATTTCCAATTCGGCCCGTTAGAAGATGTTGAGAATTCCTTCAGCGGCCGAATTAGAAATTCGGGGTACACATTCTAATTGCCGGAATGCTGTTGGTTTTTCAGCCGAACCGTACGGCCTCCCAACTGGTTATACTGGCATGGAAAAGGACCGCATCAAACAAGCTTACCTCGACTTCGTGCTCAACGAAGGCCACCCCCCGCAATCGGTGTTCAAGCTCACTCAGCAGCTGGGCATTGCAGAGCAGGAATTTTATCAGCACTACCCGAATTTTGACGCCATCGACCGCGAAATCTGGGGTGACTTTGGACGTCAGGCCCGCGAAACGGCGGCGGCTGAGCCGGTGTGGGAAAGCTACGGCAGCCGCGAAAAGCTGCTGGCCTTCTATTACACGCTGCTCGAAATCCTCAAGCACAACCGCTCTTACGCCCTCATGAGCCTACGCCGCTCCCTGCACCGCGTGCCAGCCCTCACGCCCCGCGTGCTCGATGACTTCCGGCAGGACTTCGAAGACTTCGTGGGCGACTTGCTCAGCGCCGGCCGCGTGAGCGGCGAAATCGCCAACCGCCCGCTGGTGCAGGACGGCTACCCGCGCTTCTTCTGGCAGCAGGCGCTGTTCGTGCTAGGCTTCTTCGCCAAAGACGACACCATCAATTTCGAGCGCACCGACGCCGCCGTGGAAAAAGCCGTCACGCTCAGCTTCGACCTGGTTGGCCGCAACACGCTGGATTCGGCGGTGGATTTCGTGCGGTTTCTGGTGCGTAAATAAGTTGCAGGGGCAGGGCTTGCCCCCGCCCGAATCGTTGAACAAACTCGCTCAACGACAAAAACCCGACGATTCGGGCGGGGGCAAGCCCCGCCCCTACTGCTTATGTCTGACGAACCCCAAACCTCCCTGCCGACCACCAAGGTGGCCCGCGCCGCCCGCTTTGCCAAAACCGGCTTCAACGTGGGCACCAACTACATCAAGCACTACGCTAAGAAGGCCGTGGGCGCCGAGTCGACCACCGAGGACCTGCACGCCGCCAACGCCGCCGAGCTCTACGGCACGCTGAGCGAGATGAAAGGCTCCGTGCTGAAGGTAGCCCAAATGCTGGCCATGGAGAAAAACATGCTGCCCTCGGCCTACGCTGAACAGTTTGCCCAGGCCCAATACTCCACCCCGCCCCTCTCCGGTCCGCTGGTGACGAAGGCCTTCCGGGATGCGTTTGGGAAGTCGCCCTACCAGCTGTTTGACGAGTTTGAACCCGAGGCGCGGCAGGCGGCCAGCATTGGGCAAGTGCATTTTGCTCGCAAGGACGGCAAGGCGCTGGCCGTGAAGGTCCAATATCCCGGCGTGGCCGACAGCATCAAGTCCGATATCCGGCTGGTAAAGCCCATTGCCCTGCGCGTGATGGGCCTGAACGAAGCCCAGGTGCGCCCCTACCTGGAGGAAGTAGAGACCCGTCTGCTTGAAGAAACTGACTACAAGCTGGAGCTGCGGCGCGGCCAGGAAATAGCGGCGCAGTGCCAGGCGCTGCAGCATCTGGAGTTTCCCCGCTACTACCCGGAGTACTCCACGTCCCGCATCCTCACGATGGATTGGCTCGGTGGGCAACACCTCAAGGAGTTTCTGGCCACCAATCCCAGCCAGGAAGTGCGCAACCAGATTGGCCAGGCGCTGTGGGACTTCTACCAGTTCCAGTTCAACACGCTGCACCGCCTGCACGCCGACCCGCACCCCGGCAACTTTCTCATGCGCGCCGAACACGGTGGTACCCTCGGCGTACTCGATTTCGGCTGCGTGAAAGAAGTGCCGCAGGACGTGTACCAGCTTTTCACCGCCCTGCTGGCCCCCGAAACCATCGCCGACGAAACCCGCCTCGCCGCCCTGCTTACCCAGGCCAATGTGCTGCGCCCCACCGACGCGCTGGCCATGCGGGCCCTCTACCTGCGCACCATGCAAAGCTCGCTGGAGCTGGTGGGCCGCCCCTTCCGCCAGCCCTCGTTCGACTTCGGCGACCCCGCCTACATGGCCGCCCTCTACGCCCTCGGCGACGACCTGATGGCCGACCCCGAGCTGCGCAAGCAACGCGAGCCGCGTGGCTCGGAGCATTTTATCTATTTAAACCGGACCTATGTGGGCCTGTTTGCGCTGCTCACCGAGCTGGGGGCATTGGTGCGGACGCAACCGACGGACTAACTTAGGGCGGCCTTCCAAAACCGCCCGCCCATGTCCCTCTTTTCCTTCTTCCGCTCCAAGAATAAGCCGTCAACCGCTCCGGTGGCTCCTACGGTCCAGCATCGATTCGACTTGAACCTGGTACGGGCAGTTGCGCAGAGCAGTTCTGGCAATTTCACGGTGTCGCCCCTGGGCGTGCTGGCGGCTCTCACGCTGGCGCTGAACGGGGCCGACGGCGCAACCCGCAAGGAGTTTGAGAACGTGCTATTTGGCTCAGCTGATGCCCCCGATGCCGTTGCTGCCTTCGCCAATTGGCTTCGGCAATTGCTTGCACCAAATGAACGCGAAGGGGCCGTGCTGACGCTGGCCACTAGCCTGTGGGCCGACCAGCGCTTTGCCCTTGCGCCCGCATTTATAGAACAGGCCCACGCCCTGTACGAGGCCGAAGCCGGCACGCTCGATTTCACCACGGCCGCAGCAGCTTCAACTATCAATAATTGGGTGCGGCAGCACACGCAAGGCCGGATTCCGACCATGGTAGAGGCCGCAACACTCATGAGCGCGCCGCCGGCAGTGCTGTTGCTCAACGCGGTGTACTTCCAGGCGAAATGGAAGAGTCGGTTTTATGAGGAGGATACGAAGCCAGGGCCATTCCGGCTAGCCAATGGCCGCCAGCAGGAAGCCCAGCTGATGCGCCAGGTTAGTTCGCAGATTGGCTACTTGGTTGGTCAGGGCTGGCAAGCGGTTTCAATGCCGTATTTCGGCTATCCGTCAAGGTTTGCGATGCTGGTGTTCCTGCCCGATGCCCCCGATGGCTTACCCAATTTCCTGGCCACTCTCAACGCGACAAGCTGGGCCAAGTGGCGCAACTCCTTTTCCGGCCGCGATGAAATAGACATCGACCTGACCCTGCCGCGCTTCCGCATAGCGTGGAACACTGATTTGGTACCCGTGCTGCGCCAAATGGGCCTGAGCGCGGCCTTCGCGCCCGGCAATGATTTCAGCGCCATGGGCTTCCGTGCCGAAGAAGGCGGCGGCTTTATCTCGGCGGTGCTACACAATACCTACCTGGATGTTGCGGAGGAAGGGACTGAGGCGGCCGCTGCTACCGCTGTTCTGATGGTGGCGGGTGGGGCACCGCCAGCCCCCAAGCGCCGGGTAGAAGTTAAATTTGACTCGCCGTTCTTCTATGCCATCGTGGACCAGCAAGACGGCTCCCTGATTTTTGCCGGCACAGTAACCGAGCTGGCCCAACCCTGAATCCGGCGTTTATGGACCTTCGCACCGAATTACTCCGGGAGCACTCGGCCCGTCAGACGGAGATGCTGACGGATTATGTGTGCCTGCGGCACGCTCATTTCGCCGAATTGCTCGACCTATTCTTCCACGGCACCCCCCGCGAAAAACAGCTGGCCGCCGACGTATTGGCCATGGCCAGCACCCAGCGGGCCGCGTGGCTGCTGCCGCACCTCGAATCCCTGCTGGCGGCTGCCCAACCCACGGCCGGCCATCACCCCGCCGTGCGACGCGCCGTAGCCAAAGCCCTGCAGTTCATTGCTGTGCCAGAAGAATGGCAAGTCCTAGCCTTCGATACCTGCCTGGGCCTGCTGGCCGCGCCGGCCGAGCCCGTAGCTATTCGCGCCTATGCCCTGAGTGCGGCCACCCGCCTGGCCTTGCCCTACCCCGAGCTGTCGGCGGAGCTATTGGCCGTGGCTGAAAAGGCGCTGGCTACCTCCAAATCGGCCGCGATGCGGAGCCGGGCGGCGCGCGAAATGCCGAAGCTTCGCACTGCAGTGCGGGAAGTTTTGCCGGGTTAGCTGTTGCGTAGGCTCATTTGTTTCCATTCTCACAACGTTCATGAAAAAACTACTTACCCTTGGTGCAGCTATTTTGAGCCTCACCTTCTCCGCTTCAGCCCAGAAAATGGCTAGCTGCTGCGCCCGACCGGCCGGCAACTTATCAGCCTCCGCCACCGAAGCCTTCGCCATGCTGGCTGCCGACAAAGACTTTTCCGGCGGCCACGACTCGCCTCTGCCCTACCGCTACGAAGGCGAAGGCAAGATGATTGAATTCAAAACGGCAGATGGCACGCCCGGCCACGGCTTCGAAATCAAAAGCGCCAAGCCCAGCAACAAGTACCTGTTCGTGATTCATGAGTGGTGGGGCCTGAACGACTACATCAAGAAAGAAGCCGCTACTTTCGCCAGCGAGCTGCCCGGCGTCAACGTCATTGCGGTGGACCTGTATGATGGCAAAGTGGCCACCACCCCCGAAGACGCTGGTAAGTACATGGGCGAGGTGAAAACCGAGCGCGCCGTGGCCATCCTCAAAGGCGTGCAACTATACGCCGGCCCCAAAGCGCAGTTTGCCAGCATCGGCTGGTGCTTCGGCGGTGGCTGGAGCTTGCAGGAAGCCCTGCTAGGCGGCAAGCAGACTGTTGGTTGCGTGATGTACTATGGCATGCCCGAAAAAGACGTGGCCAAACTCAAAACCCTGAACACCGACGTGCTGGGCATCTTCGCCAGCCAGGACAAGTGGATTAACCCCGAAGTGGTGGCCCAATTCAAAAAAGACATGTCTTCAGCCGGCAAAAGCCTCACCGTGGAAAGCTACGACGCCGACCACGCCTTCGCCAACCCCTCTAACCCCAAATACAAGAAGGACGATGCCTCCAAAGCCCACGAGCACGCACTGGCCTACCTGCGCGGCCGGTTTAAGGTGAAAGTATAGCTTTTAACTTCGTCGAAAGCAGAAAAGCCTTCCCAACTGGGAAGGCTTTTTTTATTGCTAATTTGTTGGCACATACCTACTCTGTTCTCCCTCAAAATTCCCACAATATGTCCCATCTCACAGCCTTGCTCTCCGAATACGGCGAAAGCCACCAAAACCCCACCAACAAGCTGGTCCACTGGGTGTGCGTGCCGCTGATTATGTTCTCGCTTATCGGGCTGCTGTGGTCGGTGCCAGTCCCACCAGCCATTGTCGCCATCAGCCCCTGGCTGAACTGGGGCACGCTGGTGATGGCGCTAGCCCTGCTCTACTACGTGCGGCTAAGCGGCCGGCTGGCCTTGGGCATGGTGCTGGTATGGGTGGCAATGGCCGTCGCCCTGCGTCTAGTGGCGGGCATGGCAGTGCTGCCGTTGTGGGCCATTTGCCTCATCATTTTCGCACTGGCCTGGGTGGGTCAGTTCTGGGGCCACAAGGTGGAGGGCAAGAAACCCAGCTTCCTGAAGGACCTGCAATTCCTGCTAATTGGGCCGCTATGGCTGCTGCACTTCGTATACCACCGCCTGGGCTGGGAATTTTGACGCTTAGCTTAAAGCGATTTGAT
Organism: Hymenobacter negativus; assembly: GCF_017571495.1. Taxonomy (GTDB): domain Bacteria; phylum Bacteroidota; class Bacteroidia; order Cytophagales; family Hymenobacteraceae; genus Hymenobacter; species Hymenobacter negativus. The sequence goes on from NZ_JAGETZ010000001.1 coordinate 377,985, forward strand.
AATCAGTGAGTAGCGCGAACTTTCAGTTCGCGTCCCTGAATGATACTCGAATCGTGCAGGGACACGAACTGAAAGTTCGCGCTACAACGCACTGAAGCTCCTTCGCTCTGCCCAGGATGACAGACGACCCCAGTTCTTCATTCCTTATTAAGCGCAGCGTGCAGCCAAGATTCCGGCCAGCTCCTCGATGCACTCAGTGAGTTGCTCCCAGGCGGGCAGCACGAAATACTGGTTTTGGTAGCGCGTACCGGTTACGGGCGTGCGCAGCACAGTGGCCAGGTCGAACGCTGGGCGCGGGGTGTGCTCGTTCACGCAGTGGTGAATTTCACCAGCCGAGGACAGCAAACCGGCACCGTAAAGCAGCGGCTGCCCCTCGTGCTGCACCAGCCCGAATTCGGCCGTGAAGAAGTACAGTGCCCACAATTGCTCCCGGGTTTCGGAGCCCACCGGCTGTGCCTGATAGGCCTGTCCCAGTTCGTGCAGAAAATTGGCCAAGCCTTCGTCGAGCAGCATAGGGACGTGGCCAAACAGGTCGTGAAACAGGTCCGGCTCCGGGCTGAAATCGAAGTTGTGCATAGGCCGGATGCGCGTCACAATCGGAAACTTCCGCTCGGCGAGCAGGGCGAAGAAAGCACCCGGTTCAAAGGGCCGGCCTACCGGGGCCAGCTGCCAGCCGGTTTCCGCCCGCACCACGGCGCTCAGCTCCGCAATGTCGGGCAATGCATCGCGCCGGTACCCGAGCCGGGCCAGACCCTGATTGAAAGCCGGAGCGGCCCGCCGATGCAGCAGGGCAGTCTGGCGGTCGAACAGCATTTTCCAGATGAGCTGGTCTTGGTTGGCGGCGGGATTGGGTTTGGCGAACATAGCTTGGAACAAAAGGTAGGTTAGGGTTGAAAGAAAGTGGGCAGGGCGAAAAAAAAGCCCGATGTCCTTTCGGATTCGGGCTTTTGAAGGTTTCTAGAGAAAGTCGGGTTTCATGCCTTGTCTTCCGGTAGCGCCAATCGCAGCCCTTGTCCGTCCTGCTTAGAGGCGGTCATTAGGGTTTTAATGCAATTGACGAATTGGTGGCGCATGAGTGAGGCGAATTTAGGCAGGCTTTTTTGAAAAGCAAGTATTTGTCTTCATTAATTTTTCGCTATTCCAACTCTCCACGCAACGCATACACGCGCCGCAGGTTGCGAATGAGACGCGTCGACTCGTCGAAGTCCAGCGTCTGGGCACCATCGGAAGCAGCGGTTTCAGGGGTTTCGTGGGTTTCGTACACAATGCCGTCGGCCCCGGCCAGCACCCCGGCCAGCGCCATCTGGGGCACAAACTCGCGAATGCCAATGCCGTGCGAGGGGTCCACGATGACGGGCAGGTGGCTCTTGGCCTTGAGAATCGGAACGGCGTTCAAATCCAGGGTATTGCGACTGGCCGTTTCGAAGGTCCGAATGCCACGCTCGCAGAGCATCAGCTTCTCGTTGCCGCCCGAAAACACGTACTCGGCCGATGAGAGCAGTTCCTCAACGGTGCCCGAGATGCCGCGCTTGAGCAGCACGGGTTTGTCAACGCCGCCCAACGCGTCGAGCAGATTGAAGTTCTGGGTGTTGCGGGCGCCCACCTGGAATACGTCCACGTAGTCGTGCATCTCTTCCACCTGCGACACCTGCATCACCTCAGTCACGATTTTGATGCCGCGCTCGCGGGCCATGCGGTGGAATACTTTGAGCCCATCCATGCCCAGCCCGCGAAACGCGTAGGGCGACGAGCGGGGCTTGAAGACGCCGCCGCGCATGAGCCGCACGCCGTTGTCGAGCAGGTGCGTCATCACCTTTTCCATCTGAGATTCGCTCTCGATGCTGCACGGACCCGCACAAATAGCCAGCGAGCCCTCGCCTATCGTCACGCCGTCGCCGAGGTCGAGCACGGTGGGCTTCACGCGCCACTTGCGGCTAACCAGCTTGTAGTCGTCGGATACATGGTGCACGTCGCGCACGCCCGGCAGCTGGCCAATGGTGCGGATGTCGACGTCCTGCTTGCCAATGGCCACCAGGTAATGCGCGTGCTGGGTGGTGACTTCGGTGGTCTTGTAGCCCTGCTGCTTGAGGTGTTCGGTAATGACAGGGACCGAAGCCGAGTTTTCTAGTTGAATTATCATGCTTTGTTTAGCCGTTGCCTCACCCCCTGCCGCCGCTCCCAAAAGCTAGGGGCATCGGCTTTGCGCAGGTGAGTTTTAGCTTGAATTATTTAACAATAGTGAGGCATTGGTTACGCCTGCCTGATACCCTGCACAAACGCGGCGGCGGCGGCTGGCGCATCGCTCGCACCTTCCAAGGCCCGAATGAGGGCGGAGCCGATAATGGCTCCGTCGGCATACTGGCAGGCGCGGTCGAAACCGGTTTTTTCGGCAATGCCGAAACCGATGAGGCGGGGGTTCCGGAGGTTCATGCCCGCAATGCGCTTGAAGTATTGCTGTTGTGCTTCGGCATCGGGCAAGGTGGTGCCGCCCGTGGTTCCGGGGCCCGACACGAGGTAGAGAAACGCATCCGACAGGGCATCAAGCCGCCGGATTCGGGCTTCCGAGGTTTGGGGAGTGATGAGGAAAACCGCTTTCAGGCCGTATTGCTGGAAGAGGGGATGATACATTTCCTCGTACTCATCAAGCGGCAAATCGGGCAGAATCAGGCCGTCGACGCCCACTTCGGCTGCGCGTTTGAGGAAAGCTTCCACCCCAAACTGCATTACCGGGTTGAGGTAGCCCATAAGCAGCACGGGCGTATCGGGCACGGCTGCTCTCAGGTCCTGCAGCTGCTCAAAAAGCACGGGCAGGTTCATGCCATTGGCCAGCGCCACCGTGCTGCTGTGTTGGATAACCGGGCCATCGGCCAGCGGGTCGGAGAAGGGCATACCAATTTCGAGGATGTCGGCCCCGGCATTTACCAGGGCTTCGGCCAGCGGAATGGTGTCGTGCAGGCCGGGGTAGCCAGCGGTGAAGTAGGTATTGAGCAAGTTCTTTTTGCTCTGGAAGGCTTGGGCGATTCTGTTCATAAGTAGGTTGCGGCAGAGGATTTTGCAGAAGCCGCAGAATGGTCCACGTCCTTTGCAGCCTAAAAAATCAAATCAGTTTGTCCATGTTCTTGAGGTAGGTCTCCAAATCCTTGTCGCCGCGGCCGGAGAGATTTACCACTACCACGTCATCAGGCCCGGCCCCTAGCTGCGCGAGGGCTGCCAGCGCGTGTGCCGTTTCCAAGGCCGGAATAATGCCTTCCAGTCGGCTCAGCTCGCTCACGGCTGCCAGGGCTTCGTCGTCGGTAATGGAAATGAATTCGGCCCGTCCCGAAGCGCCCAGGTGCGCGTGCAGCGGCCCGATGCCGGGGTAGTCCAGGCCCGCGCTCAGCGAGTAGGGCTCCGTAATCTGGCCGTGCTCGTCCTGCATCAGCAGCGTGCGGCTGCCGTGGATGATACCCGGCGTGCCCAGCACCGACGTGGCCGCCGAATGCCCGGAATGGATGCCATGCCCAGCCGCTTCCACCGCAATAAGGCGCACGGCCGGCTCGTCCAGAAAATGGTAGAAGGCCCCAGCCGCGTTGGAGCCGCCGCCCACGCAGGCCACCACGAAACCGGGCAGCTCGGAACCGGTTTTTTCTAGCAGCTGAACCCGCATTTCCTCGCTGATAACGGCTTGCAGGCGCGCCACCAAATCGGGGTACGGGTGTGGGCCCACTACCGAGCCAATAATGTAATGGGTGTCGACGGGGTTGGCAATCCAGTCGCGAATGGCCTCGTTGGTGGCATCTTTCAGGGTCTGGCTGCCGCTTTCGGCGCGGCGTACTTCGGCTCCGAGTAGGCGCATGCGGGCCACGTTGGGTGCCTGGCGCTCCATGTCAATGGCGCCCATATATACCACACAGGGCAGGCCCATGAGGGCGCACACGGTAGCGGTAGCCACGCCGTGCTGACCAGCCCCGGTTTCGGCAATGATGCGCTTCTTGCCCAGCCGCTGGGCCAACAGAATCTGCCCCACGGTGTTGTTGATTTTATGGGCGCCGGTGTGGCACAGGTCTTCCCGCTTCAGAAAAATGCGGGTGCCGTATTTCGCCGAAAGCCGCTTGGCTTCGAACAGCGGCGTGGGCCGGCCCACGTAGTCGCGCAGCAGCTGGTGCAGCTCGGCCTGAAAGCTGGGTTCGGCCATGATTTCCAGGTATTGCGTGCGCAACTCCTCCACATTAGGGTAGAGCATTTCGGGCACAAAAGCGCCGCCGAACTCGCCGTAGTAGCCACGGGCCGTGGGTTGCTGATAGGATGTGGTCATGGAATAAGCTTGTTTAGTTTTCGGTTACTCAGGCGCTTTTTAAGGCCGCCAGCATCTCCCCCACCCGGTTGGCATCTTTCACACCGGGCGCGGTTTCGAAGCGGCTGTTTACATCGAAGCCCACCAGGCCGGGCAGGCGCAGGGCCTTCAGCGCGGGGGCGTGTTCGAGGCCCAGCCCGCCGGCCAGAAAATACGGCACGGGCAGGCTGTAGCCGGCCAGCACGCTCCAGTCGAAAACGGTGCCGTTGCCGCCGGGCGCGGCGCCTGGAGTATCAAAGAGGAAGAAGTCGCAGTACGGCACATAAGGTAGCAGGGCGGCCACATCGAGCGTCCGGCCCACCGAGAAAGCCTTCATCACCAGCAAGCCGGCTTCGCCAAGCTCCTCGCACTGCGCGGGCGACTCCTGCCCGTGCAGCTGCGCAGCGGCCAAGCCAAAACGCTCGGCCGTGGCCAGGATATTTTCGGTGGTTTCATTCACGAAAACGCCCACTTTCCAGATGGCCGGCGGCAGGGCCTGCACCAGCGCGGGAGCCAGCGAATCACCCACGTAGCGGGGCGACTTCGGCGCGAAGATGAACCCCAGAAAATCCGGCTCCAGCGCGGCTACCTCGGCCAGCGCGGCTGCATCGCGCATGCCGCACACCTTCACCAGCTGTCGGGCGGGCGCTGCTGCGGGCACGGCCGGTCCGGTGGCACCGGGCACACCCACGGTCAGGGCTAACGCGGAAAGATTGGGACGGGGCGTTTTCATGGGGCCTGACTACTTATGCGTTAACTAGTTTCGGCAGGGCCAGAATTTCCTGCACCAAAGCCGCGCAGGCTCGCTCGGGACGGGCCTGCCGCATAAACGCCTCACCCAGCAGAAAGCCCTGGTAACCAACTTCGCGCAGCTGGCCAATGGCCTGAGCGGTGGAGATGCCACTTTCCGAAACCTTCACAAAATCAGCGGGAATCCGCTCCGCCAATGCCAGCGAAGTATCCAGGCTCAGGCTGAAATCGTGCAGGTTGCGGTTGTTCACCCCGATGAGGTTTACGGCGTCGGCGTTGGCCGAGCGCGCCAGCTCAGCAGCGTCGTGCACTTCGAGCAGTACTTCCAAGCCCAGGGAGCGGGCCAGCCGGCCAAGCGAATCAATTTCCGCTGGTGTGAGCACGGCGGCGATGAGCAGGATGGCATCGGCCCCAATGCTCTTGGCTTCGAGAACCTGGTACTCATCCACCACGAAATCCTTGCGCAGGATGGGGCAGAAATTGAAGCGGCGGGCGGTAGTCAGGTCTTCGTTTTTGCCGCCGAAAAACTCGGCATCGGCGAGGATGGACAGGGCCGCCGCACCGGCCTGCATATAGCCCAGCGTGGTGCGCTCCACAGGGGCGTAGCGGTTAATCCAACCCTTAGAAGGTGATTTCCGCTTGAACTCCGCGATGAGGCCGCTGCTATCGGGCCGCGTGAGGTACTGGCGTAGCGACAAGGGTTGCGATTGAAAATACAAGCTGGTTTCGAGCAGCTTGACAGGTACCAGCTCGCGGCGAGTGGCTACTTCCTGACGCTTGTGCGCGATGATGGTATCAAGAATGGTGGGCATTGGGAGTGGAGTGTTAGGAGCCAAGGGGTGGGAGTATCGGAGTTAGGAACCGGGCTTTAGGAAACGTTCGTCTTTAACCCTTAAATCTTAATTCCCAGTTCTTAACTTATTGACAGCATGGTTTTAAATGAATTTTTCGCCGCCCCCGAATCCAGCGATTCACGGCTTTTAGCCAGGGCTTCGGGCCAAGCCAGGCCGGGGCGGGCGCATTGCAGCGCCAAGGCGGCATTGGCCGTGACGACATTGCGCTGAGCAGTTGTGCTGTTGCCTGACAATACGTCGAAAAACAGCTCAGCGGCGGCTTTTACGGTGCTGCCGCCGGCCAGGTCGGTGGCCAGGCAGGTGGTCAGGCCAAGGGCTTCGGCGGTTAGCATCCGCTCGCCTTCGAAGGAGGAAACCACTTTGGCCGGGCCGGTGAGGGCCAGCTCGTCGTAGCCATCCAGGGCGTGCACCACGGCGTAGCGCGTGCCGGTGGGCTGCATGAGGTAGTGGTAGAGGCGCTGCAATTCCAGACTGAACACGCCCAGCAGCTGCGCGGCCGGCCGGGCTGGATTCACCAGCGGGCCGAGGATGTTGAAGAAGGTGCGCAGCCCCAGTTCCCGCCGCACCGGCCCGGCATGGCGCATGGCCGGATGGAAGGCCGGCGCGTGCAAAAAGCAGATGCCCGCTTGGTCGAGTTGCCGCCGCAGCTGGTCGGAGTCGGCCTCAAAATCATACCCGAAATGCGCCAGCACATTGGACGCCCCCGATACCGAAGAAACCCCAAAGTTGCCGTGCTTGGCGACCCTCACCCCCGCCCCGGCCACTACAAAGCAGGCCAACGTGGAGATGTTGAGCGTATTTTTGCCATCGCCGCCCGTGCCCACAATGTCAAGCACTTCATTGGTGTCCAGCATCGGGTCGCGGCTCAAATCGAGAAGGGCTTGGCGAAAACCGGCCAACTCGGCCACGGTGATGGGGCGCATGCGGTACACGGCCAGGAAGGCTGCTGTTTCGGCCGGGTTAGCCCCGCCCTCGCCCAGTTGGCGCATAGCAGCGTGGGCCTCGGCATGGGTCAGAGGCTGGTGGTCAAAAAGCTTGGTGAGAATCTGTTTCATTGTTAGCTTTTAGCTACCAGCCATTGGCTGATAGCTGTCGTTCAAAATACCTGATAGCCAGCAGCCATCAGCTAATTACTCAATTAAGCTAGCCAGTTTGCCAGCATTTGGGCACCGTGTTCAGTCAGGATGCTTTCGGGGTGAAACTGCACGCCGCGCACATCAAAGTCGCGGTGCCGGAAGGCCAGTACTTCGCCACTGGCGTCGCGGGCCGTGACTTCCAGCGTGGCCGGCACCGACTCAGGCCGAACGGCCCACGAGTGGTAGCGGCCCACCTGAAACCGGCTGGGCAAGCCCGCGAAAAGCCGCTCGTCAGGCACCGCTACTTCCGCCTCATTGGCCACGCCATGCAGCACGGCGGGAATGTTGTAGAGTTCAGCGCCAAAGCTTTCCATCAGCCCCTGGTGGCCCAGGCATACGCCCAGTATCCGCTTGGTGGGGGCATACTGCTGAATAATGGCCGGCATCAGCCCAGCCTCGGCCGGGATACCGGGACCGGGCGAGAGCAGGATGGCATCGTAGGCTGCCACGGCATCAAGCGTCAGCTGGTCGTTGCGAACAACGGTCAGGTTTGAGCCGTGGCCCAGCTCGCGCAGCAGGTGCACCAGATTGTAAGTGAAGGAATCGTAGTTATCGAGAACGAGGATTTTCATGGCTATAAGTTATTTAACGCCCTCCGCGGCTCGCAAAGCGGCCCGCAAAGCCCCCAGCTTATGGTGCACTTCTTCCAACTCCGACTGGACGTTGGAAGCCGCCACTACGCCCGCTCCCGCCTGGAAATACAGCTGGTTGCCGGTGCTCAAAAACGAGCGAATCATAATGGCGTGGTTGAAGCTGCCATCAAAACCCAAGTGCCCCAGACAGCCGCCGTAGTAGCCGCGCGCCGTGGGTTCCAGCCCGTCAATCAGCTGGATAGCGCGGTGCTTGGGCGCGCCCGACAGTGTGCCAGCCGGGAAGGTATCGGCCACCACCTGCAGGGTATCGGTGCCGTGGTCCAAATCGGCCGTGACCTTGCTTACCAGGTGAATGACGTGCGAGTAGAACTGGATTTCGCGCAGCGTGCGCACCTGCACCTTGGTGCCGTGGCGGGCCAGGTCGTTGCGGGCTAAGTCCACCAGCATCACGTGCTCGGCGTTTTCTTTGGGGTCGGCGGCCAGGCGCTGGGCGGCGGCGGCATCGGCGGCGTCATCGCCGGTGCGGCGGTAGGTGCCGGCAATGGGAAACAGGCTGGCTTCGCGGCTCTGCACCAACACCTGCGCCTCGGGCGAGGAGCCGAAGATTTTATAGTCGCCGTAGTCGAAGTAAAACAGATAGGGCGAGGGGTTGATGGAGCGCAACGCCCGGTATACGTTGAACTCATCGCCAGAAAACCCCTGCTGAAATCGGCGCGAAAGCACAATCTGAAACACATCGCCGCGCCGGCAGTGGGCTTGGCCCTGCGCGAGGCGCTTCAGAAACTCAGCATCGGTTTGGTTGCTCTGCTCCTCGCCCACCGTTGCAAAGCCAAAGCTGGGCACACTGGGGTTGCGCACCAGGTTTTCGAGCCGGGTTAAGCCGTCGGCATCCTCACTCACCTGCCCGGCCACGCTGTGCTCAAACAGGTGCAGCTCCTGCCGGAAATGATTGAAAGCGACGACGTAACGGTACACCGCGTAGCGAATGAGGGGAATGTCGCCCGCCGGCACTTTGTCAGCGGCCAGCTTCACATCCTCAAAGCTCTGCACCGCCTCGTAGCCAATGTAGCCAAACAGGCCGGTGCTGATAAAAGGGAATTTTGCTGCCGTTGCATCCGGCGTAAAAGCAGCGGCAAACTCGCGCAGCCTGCCCAGCGCTTCCCGGGGGTCAGCCAGCTGCTCGCTGGTTTGCAAGCCGCCAGGCAGCTGCTGGCGCAGCTCGCCGCCCCGGCGCAACTCAAACGTAGCCAGCGGCTCACACACTAAGTAGCTGAAAGCATTTTGTTGGCCGTGATAGTCGGCGCTTTCCAGCAGCAGGCAGTTGGTGTACTGGTCGCGCAGGCGCAGGTACAGGCCCACCGGCGTCACGGTATCGGCAAGCAGGCGGCGGGTGTGGGTGGTGAGTTGGGGCATAAGCTTCAGCTTGTGCGTCGTACTTAGGAGAATGAAATGCAAAAAGCCCGGCGGAGGGCCGGGCTTTTTGTGGTTGCAAGCAAAATCAAAGCTGACTTCACCAAGCGCACAGGAAGACCGGTCCGATGTTTCGGAACTGCCACCACCAAGCCTGGGAAGTACGATGTAAGGTCATGTAAAGAAGACGTTTCCTTTGGAAGCGCTGCGCAAAGGTATAGCCTTATTTTTAAAATACCGGCAAAACCAAGCAAATATTTATACGACACTGGCAATTATTGGTTGACATTATCAACACAATAATAATTCACCTTATACCAGCGAGTGGTTTGCGCTAGTGCTTAATAGCTGAATCATTGGCTTTTGCCGCGGGCCCAAATAGGAACTGATACGCCGCCGGAAATTCCCGTTGCCAGAACCATTCGCGGTGTTCTCCATCGGCCGGTGCATGAAATGCCAGGTTGCGGGCCGGCACACCTTCGGCCAGCAGTTCGTCGCGCCACTGTGTCATCAGCGGCAGCATGGTTTCTGATTCCTTCGGCCCGCACACGAAGTAGAACCGGGCTGTGGGCGCGGCCGGGTGCGTTTTGGCGAATGCCCGAAGCGAGTCGTTGCACACCCAGAAAGCTGGCGAAAACACCCCAACCTCGCCAAATACCTTAGGGTACTTCAGGGCTGCGTACACCGAAATCAGCCCGCCCAGGCTGGAGCCGGCCACCCCCGTGTGCGCCGCATCGGGCTGGGTGCGGTAGTGCGCGTCTACATAAGGCTTCAGGATTTGCGCCAGAAAGTCGACGTATGCGCCGCCCTGACCGCCTTGGTGGGGCTGGTCTTTGAGCGCAGTGCTGGGCCAGGGGATGTATTCGTCGGAACGAAATTCGTTGCCGTTGTTGATGGCCACTACAATGCTGCCGGTGGCATCCTGACCGGTTTGGCGCAGCTTGTCCAGCGTTTCGTCCACGCCCCACTCCCCGCCGAAGCTGGTGGCTTCGTCGAACACGTTCTGGCCGTCGTGCAGGTACAGCACAGGGTAGCGCCGGGCGGGCTGTTTGGCATAATCGGCGGGCAGGTATATCAGTATCCGACGCTGGCGCCCTAGTTGTGGCATGGCGAATTCCATGGCCAGCACATGCACCTGCGAGGTAGCCGTGTGCGGCCGGGGCGCGGCCACTCCCCCACTTTGGTCATCCCAAGCCAACACTCGATGCTGGACGGCCCCGGCATTAGCCAAATCGGCCTTACGGTTAGCAATTGCCCGGTTTTTATCATCTACCTCAACCGTCTGCCAGCTACCACGGGTGAACTTATACTCGACTACACTTAGTCCGGCAGGCAGGCTTACCTGATACGTTCCGTCCGGATTTTTGCGCAGCGCATACCGGGCCGCGTGCGGATTCCAATTGTTGAAGGAACCCGCAACAAACAGCGTGTCCGTCGGTGGCGTGCTGGCCGGCACTTGGCCAAGCTTCAAGATGCTTTGCCCAGCCACTGGCCCGGCCAGCATCGTCAGCAGCAGGCCGCTCAAACGGTTTGGCCACCGCCTCAAGCCTTTTTTGCTCACCGGATGGTTTCGCCGCTGCCAGCCCCGCGCTCGGAAGCATCGGTTTTACGCAACGTATACACGGCCCGTACGGAGTCGATGCCCGGCAATCCGTTGGATTGAAAATCAAGCAGGGAGCCTTTTTTCTGGGGCCCTTTCACGAAGTGGCGGTACTCTTCTGCCGACTCGCGCACGACGTACAGGATACCAGTGGAAGGCACCTTAAGCCGCGAGAAAGTGCTGCGGCCATCGCCAGCCGACCGCCGGTTTTCTTCCGCCACCAAACTGGTGCCTAGCAGCCGGAACTTCGTCGCGTCGCTGCCGGGCAGGGCTAGGTTGCCGAGCCCGTCCACGAATACTTCGCGGCGGCTCATGAGGTGTTCCAGGTCCAGGGTTTTGAGCAGGCCCAGATTTTCTTCCGACATCACGAGCTGTTGCACCGCTTTGCCGGGGGCAGGCTCCTGGTAGTACACCAGTATCGGCTTTTTCAACTTTATCTTACTAACCACCATGGGTGGTGGCGCGTCCTCTTCTTCGTTAGCGCCTTGCGTGACAATGGGCGTGTAAACCGGTGGAGGCTTGGGGGCATTTTTGGTAGCCGGAGCGGGCTTACCCGCAGGCTTGGGTACCGGTTTATGCACACCCGGGCGGGACTGGGCCCAGGTGACACCGGACAGGGTAGAGCCCAAGAACAAAGCAAGAAGTAGAAGACGCTTTTTCATTTTCTAAGGAAAAGCCAAAAGTAACGATGAGATAGTGGCTTCGCAAGGTCATTATTGGCCTTCGCTCCAAGGTGCAGTGCTATCCGCGGCTGCCAAGCTGCCAAGTCGGCCCCGAATAAGGATTAAGTTACCCGAGTTTCTGGAGTTTTGAGATGGGGAGTGATTCCTCACCATACCAGCTACCGCTACAAGCTAACTTGGGTGAATCCAATTACGAAATACAATCGTTTGTCCAAAAACAAACGATTATCAATCCAATCTTTTTTTTCTCACTGTGCTATCGTTTGCAATTTCTGGCCATTTCGCTCATGTCAAATGATTATTCACAGCTAAAATGGTTAAACCGGGCATGCAAGCAGATTTTCAACATGTTGCAAAACAATAAATTACCCCAACAACTGCCACTATTTATGCTCAAGCACATCTTAAAAACAATATGCGTAAACCCTCATTTATATCCTAAGTAAACACCAATTAAAGGGGCTATACAAAACTACCTTCAACAGGTATCGATGCTATTTTTCGGTAACTTTACGGCCCCAATACCAAAAATTTTTCCCACCATTAATTTTTCTCATTTCATGAAACACCCCTATTTAGCGAAACTCCTGTTTCTGCTATCGTTTGTGTGCTTCGGCTTTGTTCCGGGAGCGTATGCTCAGACGGGCTCGGTCAGTGGCAAGGTAACCGATAGCAAGAACGAAGGAATTCCTGGCGCAACGGTTCTCATCGAGGGCTCAACATTAGGCAGCTCGTCCAATATGGACGGCACGTACAACATTCAGAACGTACCAGCCGGGGCACACACCCTGGTTATCTCGTTCGTAGGCTACAATACGGTACGCCGTCCGGTAACGGTAACGGCTGGCCAGAACACCGAAGTAGCGGCAGAGCTGACGGAAAATACTACCCAGCTCTCGGAAGCGGTGGTGGTAGGCTATAGCTCGCAACGCCGCCAAGATGTGACCGGGGCCGTAGAACAGATTACTGAGAAGCAGTTTGTGAAAGGCCAGGTAACCAACCCCGAGCAACTAGTACAAGGTAAGGTCGCTGGCGTGCAAATCACCAGCGGTGGCGGGGCCCCTGGGGCCGGCACCCAGATTCTTATCCGCGGTGGCTCATCACTGAACGCCTCCAACCAGCCACTGATTGTGATTGATGGGGTACCAGTCGATAATGCCACTCTTGCTGGCGCATCCAATCCTTTGTCGCTCATCAATCCCAACGATATTGAGAGCATCACAGTATTGAAAGATGCTTCATCAACGGCCATCTATGGTTCACGGGCTTCAAACGGTGTTATCATCGTAACGACCAAGCGTGGAATTTCAGGTGAAAAAATCCGGGTGAATGTCTCAACATTGAACTCAGTAGCCACGCCGGCCAAGTACGTGCCGGTACTGACTGCCGATGAATTCCGAGCCTATGTAAATCAGTATGGCAACGCCACGCAAAAGGCAGGCCTCGGCACAGCAAATACTGACTGGCAGAAGGAAATCTACCGGGCGGCTTTCACTACTGACAACAACGTGAGCGTAACTGGCTCGGCGGGCAAGGTTCCGTTCCGGGTATCGGCTGGCTATCTGAATCAGAATGGCTTGCTGCTTAAGAACAGCCTTGACCGCTACTCAGGTTCGGTAGGCATTACACCACGCCTGCTCAATGACAATCTGAAGATTGACATCAACGTGAAGGGTTCAGTTATCAAAAACAATTTCTCGGCCCAAAGCGCCGTGAACTCGGCCGTTTACTTTGACCCTACCCAGCCAGTTACGGGCTCCGAGACGCGCTTTCAGCCATATGGCGGCTATTTTGAGTTTCTACTGCCAGCTGCCGGCAATACTTATACGCTGAACAATAACTCTTCTCTGCGCAACCCGGTAGGCTTAATTAACCAACGCCAAGACCTGAGCACGGTTAAACGTAGCATCGGCAACCTGCAACTCGACTACAAACTGCCGTTCCTAACCGGCCTCAGTGCTAACGTAAACCTGGGCTACGACGTGCAGCGCGGCGAAGGCACGCTGGCCGTACCCGCGTCGGCCGCTTCTGACTTCACCCGTGGCGGTATTAGTCGTCAGTATAAGCAGAATCTCGACAACCTGCTGTTGGAAACTTATGCCAAGTACACCCACGACCTGGGCGACAAAACGCACCTTGAAGTCTTGGCTGGCTACTCATGGCAGCAGTTCCGCAACACCCAATTCAACTTCGACGATAACAAAGCTGACGGCTCAGTATATATTCCAGCAAACCGGACTTACGATGGGCAGCTCCAGTACACCGACCAGTATAACCTGCTGTCGTTCTATGGCCGGGCTAACCTGAATATCAGCGACCGATACCTGTTTACGGGCACGTTGCGGGCTGACGGTTCCTCGCGGTTTGGTCCGAGCAATCGGTGGGGCTACTTCCCCGCTGGTGCAGTGGCCTGGCGTGTAAAAGGCGAGAATTTCCTGGCCGATTCCAAATTTGTATCGGACCTGAAAGTACGCTTCGGCTATGGCCAGACCGGCCAGCAGGACATCGGTATTACTAACCTCTATAATTACCTGCCGCTCTCAACGCTGAGTACCAGCACGGCGCAGTACCAGTTGGGCAGCCAGTTCTACCGCACCCTGCGCGCCAACCTGTATAACACCAACATTAAGTGGGAAACCACTAATACGTTTAACATCGGCTTGGATTATGGCTTCTTCGGTGGCCGCTTTTACGGTACAGTTGATGTGTATAAGCGCACTACCAACGACCTGCTGAACAACGTATTCGTGGGTGCTGGCTCCAACCAATCCAATGCAGGCCTTTTCAACGTAGGTTCGCTTGAAAACCGTGGTATTGAGGTGGTTGCTAACGTAGACGTGGTGAAGGGCGAAAAATTCAACCTGACCGTAAACGCCAATGCTACCCTGAACCGCAACAAGCTGACCAAGCTCACCACTTCGGACAATCCCAACGCGGTAGGCATTCAGACCGGTAACATCTCCAACTTTGACGGTTTGGGCAGCCAGACCATCCAAGTGAATACGGTGGGCTACGCTTCGCAGTCTTTCTACGTGTATGAGCAGGTGTATGACACCAATGGTAAGCCGGTTGAAGGTGTATTTGTAGACCGCAATGGTGATGGAACTATCAATAGCCTAGACTTGTACCGCTACAAATCAGGCCGCCCGCAAGCCGTCCTCGGCTTTGGAGCCAACATGAACTACGGGAAGGCTTCGCTGGCCTTCACAATGCGTTCCAACCTTGGCAACTATGTGTACAACAACTTGCGCGCCCGTGCTCTGTTTGTGCAAAACTCCAATGGCTTTGTGCGCAACGTTTCTGACGAAGCACTTTACTCGGGCTTCACTAAAAATACTGACCGCCAGTTCATTTCTGATTACTATATCGAGAACGGCTCTTTCCTGCGCATGGAGAACGTAACGTTGGGCTACGACTTTGGCTCGCTTCTGAAGGAAGGTACTACGCTAAACCTCTCGGTAGCAGCTCAGAACCTGTTCTTGATTACCAAGTACAAAGGCCTCGACCCGGAAGTTGTTGACCCAACCAATGGCTCGTTGGGCATCGATAATACGATTTATCCCCGTCCGCGCACGTTCACGGTAGGCCTCAACTTTGGTTTCTAATCCCTTTATTCCCTGTTTTATATGCGTAACAAGTTCATCCGTACTCTGGGAATGCTGGCGGTTGCTGCCGTATTGCTTCCTGCAGGCTCCTGCACCAAGGATTTGGACCAGGCACCTACTTATCTGGCCAGTGCCGACGTTATTTATCGCGACCCGGCTCAAATCCTGCAAGTGCTTGCTCGCCTCTATGGCGGCTTAGCCGTAACAGGCCAAACGGGCGGCAACGGCCCTGGTTCGGCGCAGCCCGACCTATCGTTCATTGACGAGGGCTACTCCAACTACATTCGCGCATACTTCAAAGCGCAAGAGCTGACCACTGACGAAGCCATCATTGCTTGGGGCGATGCTGGCCTGCCCGACTATAACCGCCTGACTTGGAACGCTGACAACCAGTTCATCCGCGCCATGTATGAGCGGATTTTCTTCCAGATTTCGGCCTGCAACGAGTTCATTCGTCAAACCTCCGACGATAAGCTGGCCAGCCGTGGCATTACCGGACCTGAAGCCGGCACCATACGTCAGTATCAGGCCGAAGCTCGTTTCCTGCGCGCCCTGAGCTATTTCCACGCCATCGATATGTTCGGCAATGTGCCGTTTGTGACGGAGAACTCGACTGTGGGCGAAAACCCGCGCCAAGGTACTCGTGCCGAAGTGTATACCTACATCGAGAGTGAACTGCGCGCCATTGAGCCCCTCCTGCTAGCACCTCGGTCCGTGTATGCTCGGGCTGATAAAGGGGCTTGCTGGGCGTTGCAGACCAAGCTCTACCTGAACGCTAAGGTGTATAACCCCTCTGTTACCGGCAACTTCGACGCGGCGGCGGTAGCTGCTGATAAATTGTTGCGCGCCTCGTCGGGCTACTCCCTGACCCCGAACTATACCCACCTCTTCCTGGCCGATAATGACCGGGCAGCTCTCCGGAACGAAATCATCTTCCCGGTGGCTTTCGATGGTATCAACACCCAGAACTACGGGGGCACTACCTTCCTAGTGCACGGCTCGGTGGGCGGCTCAATGGACGCGGCTGCCTATGGCATCATCAGCGGGGGCTGGTTTGGCATGCGGGCACGCCGCAACCTAGTCGATTTGTTTCCCGGCTTCCCGGGTGCTACGACCGACCAGCGTGCCTTATTTTACACGGCCGGGCAGACTCTTGAGATTACCGACCCGTCGGCTTTCACCGATGGCTATGCGGTAACAAAATGGCGCAACGTCACATCAACTGGCGTACCTGGCAAGGACGTCACTGGCACGTTTGCAGATACTGATTTTCCAATGTTCCGGTTAGCCGATGTTAAGCTGATGTATGCCGAAGCTGTGCAGCGCGGAGCTCAGCCCATCAGTACCAGTGGCACTGCGTTGCAAGCCGTGAACGACGTGCGCTTACGCGCCGGAGCTCCAGCACTCGCTTCCTTCACCGGCGATGGCCTCCAGAACATCCTGGATGAGCGGGGCCGTGAACTTTATTGGGAAGGCAGCCGCCGTACCGACCTTATTCGCTTCGGCAAGTACGTATCGGGCTACAACTGGCCTTTCAAAGGCAACCGGGGCGCGAGCGACATCACTACCGGCCGCGACGTGGAGCCATTCCGTGTGCTGTTCCCAATTCCCACTACCGATTTGGTAGCGAATCCCAACATCAAGCAAAACACCGGCTACTAAGGAAATCCCGGCGGGCGGTCTCACGTTGGGCCTGCCCGTTGGTTAGCCACCTCCTAGCAATTACTAGCTACGATGTGGTGCTGAATCTGAACGCTACGTCCAGACCTACTTACACCATCACACGCTGTCCCTAATCGGGCTTGATTTGGAAAAAAGCCTCGCCTACTGGCGGGGCTTTTTTGGGTTTGTAGGCAAAAACACGAACCATTCCTACACTAATTGCTAATTTCGTTCTACTGCTCAATAATTCCCTCCCCTATAATACTGATTACCGATGGCGGCTCTACAAAATGCAGTTGGTAGTTAACGGCAGCGCAGCTAACGTTACTGGCGGTACAGTAACTGTTACTCCCTAAGCTGCTTGTTCGGTTTCACCGGGTATAAGTTCAACTATAAAAGGAGCTGCTGGGATTCCAGCAGCTCCTTTTTTTGTAGTCAGTGGCCTTGCTATTTCTTCAGCGGGTCGTGACCCCAGTTCATGAGGGAGTAGCGCCAACGCGAAGCTTCGATGTCGGCGGCATGGTGGGGGCCTTGGGCCAGGTGGCGGCTCACGTAGCTGTGCACCTTGTGCAGGTGGGCTTCGTCATCGGGCGTAAGGTCGGCTTGTTTCTTGTGCAGGATACGGACAATGTGCTCGCCGGAATGGTGACCGATGCTACTGCCGTCGCCACTGTCCTGGCCTACCGATTTAGACTCATCGGTTTTGAGCCACTTCTCCAGCTCAGCAGCCGTCATGTTTACATCTTGTTTAAAGGCAGCGTAGACGTCGCTGGAATCGGAGGTTGAGGGGGCGGCCATGTAGTGGGAATAACTGATTTTAGGAAAGGACTTTCAGAGGGTTACTGCTGATTGCTCCGCTGGGTTACGCACGAACGCAACGCCTGTGTGGTACTCCTCAAGCTTCGGCGCACTACTTTTGTCCAAATTGTCTAACACTTCTTAATTTAATACGCTTATGTATCGTCTACGCATTACGCTAGCTCTACTCCTGCTTTCAATGCCTGGCCTGATGGCCCAGGCCCAGACCAAAAAGAAGACAAACAGTGGGGGCGGTAGCAGCGCTTCCGGCTACAAAACCGGCATTGGCCTGCGGGGCGGCGGCTGGTCTTCAGGCCTCACCATTAAGCACTTTTTGGGCAGCGGCAAAGGTGTAGCCATCGAGGGCCTGCTTACGACGGAGTACAAAGCCCACGGTGGCCGCCTCACCATTCTGGGCGAGAAGCACCACAGCATCGCCGATGCCAAAGGCCTCCAGTTTTATTACGGCGCAGGCTTTCATGCTGGTGCTTACCAAGGCCGCTACTACTTCGCCGATGAGCGGTATTATTACAATGGCCGCAACGGCGACGTTTACTTTATCAAAGGCAACAAAGGCGGCTACTATTACGACGAGAACACCTACCTCGCCATCGGCGCCGACCTCATCCTGGGCCTCGAATACAAACTGCCCGACCTGCCCTTTGTCGTTGGGGTCGACTACAAGCCCTTCTTCGAGGTTTTCCACGGCTACACCGGTTTCTACAACGATGTAGCCGCCAGCCTGCGCTTCACGTTCTAAGCAGCCCATGCAGCGGCCCAGCTCCGGAGGAGCGACCCGCGCTGGTTTTGCGGTGCAACAGGTAAGCAAAGCCCCAGCGGGGCCGTCCCTGGAGGCGCCTCACTTATTTGGTGAGGTCTCCCTCCGGGTACGGCCCCGCTGGGGCTTTGGCTTCTATTGGGGCTCCTCTCTTCTACCTATGGGTCGACCGTTGGACTTGGCCCGTACCTTGGGCTTCTTATTTTCTGCAATAGGCCAGGCTTTTTCAAGTACCCTCAAAATCAGACACGCTATAACGGATGTTTTTTGAAAATAAATTGCTGCAATCGTTTGCTCGAATCGGTCTTTATGACCTGTTCCCGCACTGATTGCTACTTTCGTTCCCCTGCTCAACAATTCCCTCCCCTATGATACTGATTGCCGATGGCGGCTCTACAAAATGCAGCTGGTGCCAGCTCGACGACGCCCACAACCGCGTATACTTTAATACCGAGGGCTACAACCCTGACTTTG
The DNA here is from genome assembly GCF_017571495.1 of Hymenobacter negativus. Classification (GTDB taxonomy): domain Bacteria; phylum Bacteroidota; class Bacteroidia; order Cytophagales; family Hymenobacteraceae; genus Hymenobacter; species Hymenobacter negativus. The sequence continues at coordinate 396,640 of NZ_JAGETZ010000001.1, forward strand.
TGGACACTGCGGCTATCGTGGCCTCCCTCAACCAAAACCTACCCGATACTTTGCCCCGTGAGCAGGTAACCGACGTGCACTTCTACGGCGCGGGGGTTTCATCGGCGCAGAAGGCTGAAGTCATTGCGGCGGCGCTGCGTCAGCTTTTTCCCAATTGCAAAGCCCACGTGACCGAAGACCTGCTGGCGGCGGCCCGGGCCCTGCTGGGCCACAAACCTGGTTTCGCGGCCATTCTGGGCACTGGCACCAACTCGTGCATCTATGATGGTGAGAAGATTACCTATAATGTAGACTCGCTGGGGTATTTCCTGGGCGATGAAGGGTCGGGGTCGTTTTTTGGCAAGCGGCTGCTGCGCGACTACCTGCGCGGCCTACTGCCGGATGGCCTCCAGGAGGCGCTGAAAGAAGAATACCACCTGGGCACCCGCAACGAAATTCTGGACCGGCTCTACAACCAGCCGCTGCCCAACCGCTACCTGGCCAGCTTCGCCAAGTTTGCCTACGACCACAACAATGTGCCTTACTGTCGCGAAATCGTGTTCGATGCCTTCGAGACCTTCTTCCAGAACTTGGTGCTGCACTACCCGCGCTTTCAGGAATACACGTTCAACTGCGTAGGCTCGGTAGGCTATAACTTCCGCGACGTGCTAACCCAGGTGGCCAAAAACCACGGCATGGAAGTCGGCAAAATCATTCGCTCCCCTATTGATGACCTGGTGGCCTTTCACGCTAGGCAAGCCTAGGCTATTTAGCTGATAGCCGTATAGCTTATTTAGAAAGCACGTTGCTTAAAGCCAAAAAAGGCCGCCTCTGTGCAGAGGCGGCCTTTTTTATGGGAGTCGTATTAGTTAATGCTGCACGACCAGGCGGGTGGTCTGGATAAGCTGCCCGGTACTGAGGCGCACCAGGTAGATGCCATCGGCCAGGTCCTGCACGGGGAGGGTGACCTCGTGCGCGCCCGTGGCCTGCGGCACGCTACCAGCAATGGTGCGAACGGTGGCACCCAGCACGTTGTGCACTGTGAGGGTGACGGTGGCCGGGGCGGCCAGCTCGTAATGGATGCTGACGGTGCTGCTGCTGGGATTGGGGGCGGCAATGAGGCGCAGGGCGTCGGTGGTGCTGGCTTTGGTGGGGAGCAGCGCGGCCTTGCGGATGCGGCGCGAGGTGTAGACGGCGTAGGCGCCGGGCGCCAGGGTAATGAGGGCGTTGACGTTGGTCACGGTGATGCTGTCGCCGCTGAGGTAGTTGTACCACTTGCCCGTGCGCTGGAAGGCCGGGTCGATGGTGGTACTCGTCACGTCGAAGTTGCCGATGACGGTCACACTCGTGTTGGCATCGCTCAGGTGGATGGACTTGCCGGCGTCGGCCAGCGACTGGGTGTAGCTGGTGGGGTTGGCAAACACGGGCTCGCGCTTTTTGAGGGCAATGAGGGCGCGGGTTACTTCGTAAAGCTGGCGGCGGTTGGGATTCTGGTAGTAGGTCCACACGGGAGGCTTGGCGCTCAGCTTGCACTGGTCGTTGCCGTAGGGTGCGGGCAGGGTCCCATCGGAGCACATGAAGATGGACTTGTCGTAGCCCAGTTCGCCAAACTGCCACAGCATTTTGGGGCCGGGCACGGTGAAGAAGAAGGCCGAGGCTAGTTCCTGGCGGGCCAGGGCGGTGTTGAGGTCGCGGGTGGTGTAGCTGCCGTTGGGGTCGAAATTGCCGAAGGTGAGGTTTTTATACATCAGGCGCTCCTCGTCGTGGCTCTCCATGTAGGTTACCAAGTTGGGGCCGTTCCAGCCGCGGCCGCCCTGGGTGATGCTGCCGTAGTAGCCGTAGCTGAAGTTGGACCCGGGCAGGTAGCCCATCGTGGCCTCGTTGTAGTTATAAGTAGCGTTGCCCCATAGCATAAAGCCGTAGTTGGCCAGTACGGTGCCCTCGGAATTGTCGGGGAAGTGCTCCAGAATGGGATACAGGTTGGGGTCGACGCTGACCATGTGCTGGTAATAGTCCTGCCAGATGTTGATGCGCGACTGGTCGTAATTGGGGTATGTGGTGGTAGTGGTAGGCGTCTGGGTGAAACCGCCGGCCAGGTCGAAGCGGTAGCCGTCGATGTGGTATTCCTGGAGCCAGAACGACATCACCTGTTTTGAGAAGTACTTGGTGAGCGAGCTGGCGTGGTTGAAGTCGTTGTACACGCTGTAAGGATGCGGAGCCGTCTGGTTGAACCAGGGATTGGTGGTCGAGGGCGCGCCGTTGGCATCGGCGTAGAGCTGCACCATGGGGCTCTGGCCAGTGGAATGGTTCAGCACCATGTCGAGAATTACGGCAATGCCGCGGCGGTGGCACTCGTCGATAAACTGCTTGAGGGCCACCTTGGTGCCGTAGTACTTATCGGGCGCGAAGTAGAAGTCGGGGCTGTAGCCCCAGTTGTCGTTGCCGTCGAATTCGTTGATGGGCATCAGCTCGATGGCATTGACGCCCAGGCGCGAAAGGTAGCTGAGGGTGTCGCGCACGGTCTGGTAATCGTGGTAGTTGGTGAAATCACGCATCAGCAGCTCGTACACCACCAGGTTAGTGCGGGCGGGGCGCTGGAAGTTGGTAGCCGTCCAGACGTAAGGCGTCTGGTTGGTTTGCAGCACCGACACGATGCCCGTGGTCTGGCCCGTGGGGTAGGATTTCAGATTTGGGTAAGTACGGGCCGGGATGTTCTGGTCGTCGTTTGGGTCGAGGATTTTCTCGCAGTAGGGGTCGGCTACGCGCAGAGTGCCGTCCACGAGGTACTGGTAGGCGTATTCGCGACCGGGCGTCAGGCCGTTGATTTGCACCCACCAGTTGTTGCCGTCGGGCGTCTTGTTCATGTAGGCGCCGTTGAGGGTCTGCCAGTTATTAAACTCGCCAATGGCATAGGCAAACTGCTTGTTGGGAGCCGTCAGGTTGAGAATCACCGATGTGCCGCCGTTCAGATAAGTGATGCCGTCTTTGGTACCGGCCGGCAAAGCGGCAATGGTAACCGCAGGCCGCACCACGAAGATGATGGAATCGACGGCCGTGGAAGCGCCGCTGGTGGCCGTGAAGCGCAATACGTTGCGCCCCGTCTGGCCAATGGTGACGCTGGAAGTGAGTGTGGTGCCGCTGGCCTGCTGCGCCACCGGCGTGCCATTGAGGCTAAACGCCAGGCTGGCCGAAACCGAAGCCGTGCCCGTCACGCTCACCTGCGCATTAAGGTTGACGAACAGCGGGTTGCCGCCTGCCCCCGGCGTTGGACTGGTGATGCGCGCCGTGAGGCCAGCCTGCGCAGCATCGACAAAAATATCGCCGCCGCCCGTGGCCCGGCCCACAATGGAACCGTCGGCATTCTTGAAAATCATGCCCAGACGCAGCAGTGTTTCGGCCGCCGGAATGGGGTAGTAGGTGCGCGGTGTGATGGTAATGCGGTAGATATTGGGGTTGCCGGCGTCGCGGGTCATCAGGGCCGTAGGGTCGGCGGTGCCAAAGCTGGGGCTGTGCACGTTGCGCCAGTTGGTGTTGCTGCTGCTCAGGTTGGTCACGGTACCGGTCCAGATGTAGACCGGGCCGGTGAAGTTGGCTAGGGCGCCGTTGCCCTGCGTGGCGTCGAAAGTGATGGTGACCGGCGTGGTGTCGGTGAAGAACACCGGCGAGGTGGTCACGACCTGGGCCTGGGTAGTCCAGGCAACTAGGGTCAGCAGCAGGGCTGCCAAGCGTCGAAATGTTTGCATGTGGGAATTGGGAATGGTGGGAGTTAGGAATGGAGTAAATACCCGGGGTTGGCAGAGAGTTTGGTCAGGGCATTTGTGGAAACGTTTGCCTTTGATTTATTTAATTATTTCTCGGACAAACCAAGTCGCAAGATACGGAATGTGCATCCCACAACGGGTTTCTCCGGGCTTACCTTTGGCTTTTATTGCTCGACCGAGACGCATGGCATCAGCCTTTTTGAATTGGAGTTTGGGACGAAGCAGGCTCCTGCTAGCGGCCAGTGCGCTGGCCACGGCGGCACCGCTGCGCAGCCAGGCCCAATTCCCCGCTTCCCCAGACAGCCTGGCCACAGACCGCGTGCTGCTCATGGGCCCGGCCGCACGCACTCTCTCTGACTCGGCCGCACTGCGCAAGCGTCGCCTGCGCCTGCTGGTGGGTGGCACCGCGCTGAGCTATGGCGTCATCTACACGGGCCTCACCACGGCCTGGTACACCGGTGAGCGGACCTCGCTGCACTGGTTCAACGACCTGCCCGAGTGGCAGCAGCTTGACAAGTGTGGGCACTTCTGGGGCGCCTTCCAGGAAAGCCGGGGTGCCGTGGACATGCTCCGCTGGGCCGGACTGAGCGAGAAAAAGGCCATTTGGTACGGCTCCTTCGTGGGCTTCGTAGTGCAGAGCCCTATTGAAATCCTGGATGGCTTCGACCCGGCTTACGGGGCTTCGGCGACGGACTTGGGGGCCAATTTCCTGGGCTCGGCCGGGCTGCTGGCCCAGCAGCTGGCCTGGCACGACGTCCGCATTATGCCCAAATGGTCGTTTCACCTCACCAGCTACGCCAAGCAGCGGCCCAACGTGTTGGGCAGCAACGTGCCCGAGCGGCTACTCAAGGACTACAACGGCCAGACCTACTGGCTCTGCACCGACGTGGGCGCTTTTTTGAAACCGGGCAACCGCTGGCCGCGCTGGCTGCAGCCGGCCGTCGGCTACGGCGGCCAGGACATGGTGTACAATGACGACGGCACCAACGCGGCGGCGGGCCTGCGCCCCTACCGCCAGTTCTACCTGTCGCTCGATGTGGATTTGCGCCGTATTCCCACCCGCAGCGTACTGCTGAAACGCGTGTTCTACACGCTCAGCATCTTCCACCTGCCGGCCCCGGCGCTGGAATACAACGGGCGCAACGGTTTCCAGTTTCACGGCCTCTATATGTAGGCGGCGGACCGCAGGAAATTGTTTATCCATCCGCACGGCCTCTTCTAACCGTACTTTTGACGAACCCACCCCGCCCCGGCTGTTGTTTTCACTCACTGAAAACCGCGCCGCCTGGCGCAAACCCGAAATGTTATGAATGTAGGAGACAGAGTCCGGCTATTGACCGGCACCGAAGAAGGCATCGTTACCCGCCTGCTCGATAGCGAGTTGGTGGAAGTTGCCATTGACAATGATTTTACCATTCCCGTGCTACGGCGCGAGGTGGTGGTAGTGGCCCAGGAAGAAGGCAAGAACTTCGACCGCGCCGCCATCGACTACGGCCCAGGCCAGACACCCGGCCGCAACGCCAACGCCAGCAAGAAAGACAAGAGCAAGCATACGGTCCACACGCCCGGCCCCGCCAAACCGGCCCAGCCCTCACTGCAAGAGGCCCTAGCTGCGGCGGCCTCCAGCGGCGCGGGCATCGCGAAGCCGGCTGGTAGCAGCGGCCCGGTAGCCAGTAGCGGTGGCAACGCCAAGCAGCCGGCGGCGGCCAAAGGCCTGTTTCTGGCCTTGGTGCATCAGTCGCCGGAGTTGCTGGGCGTCACGCTCATCAATAATACCGAGGCCGACGTGCTGTATACCTACGGCGAAGAAACCAGTGCCCGCCCCTACCGCGCCCTGGCCGCCGACAAGCTCGGCCCCAAGGCCAGCACCAAGCCCCTCTCCTTCCTGCACCTCAAGGACTTTGAAACCTGGCCCGCCGTGGTGTTTCAGCTGCTGCCCACCCGCCCGAATGGCGACGCGGCCTACGAGCTGCTCACCAAGCGCCAGGCCTTCAAAGCCAGCACGTTCTACAGCAGCCAGCGGCCCGCCCCGGTGATTGGCAAGGATGCCTACCTGTTCCAGCTGGATGAGAAGGCCGCCGCGGCCATCGCGCCCGAAAAGCTGGCCCAGGAGGCCCCCGCTCCCACCCCCGAGCCTGCTAAACCTGTCGGCGTGGATGCCGCCGCCCTCAAGGCCCAGCTGAGCGGTGATGCGCCGGCCAAGCCAGTGGCCGTAGTGGCTGCCGCCGCGCCTGCCAAGCCCGCCGCGCCGGTGGTGGCGCCGCCGCACGAGTTTGACCTGCACCTCGAAGCCCTGCGCCCCGACAACAAGGAGGAGCTGAGCAACACGGCTATTCTGCGTCTCCAGCTTGATGCGTTTGAGGATGCCCTGACCCGCGCCCTGGCCACCAACATGCACGAAATTGTTTTCATCCACGGCCTGGGCAGCGGCACGCTGCGCAAGGAAATCCACCGCCAGCTCAGCCGCAATAAGGACATCAAGTTCTTCGAGGACGCTCAGAAAGGGAAGTTTGGTTTCGGCGCCACGCTGGTCCGGCTGAAGTAGCACAGGCTTTTCCAGCTTGTATGGACGGCTTTGCCTTTCCCGCAGTGAGCGCAGTGGTAAAGCATTGATACGAAGTGTATTTTAGTAAAAACACACTACGAAAATGCTGCCTATTAGGCAATCTGAAAGTTTTGCGCGAGCCCCCGGCTACCTGGCCGGGGGCTTTTCCGTGTTTGGGCACCGCACTGAAAAACAACATGTTTATGCCATACCCCCGCGTGGGTTTGGATGGGAACTTTGCGTCATGCAATTCCCCTTTGCCCTGGCCATTATCGAAGACCAGGCTACCATCCGCGAAACCCTGCACGAGTACCTCTGTGCCCAACCGGAATTCCGCTGTGTGCTCGTGGCCGGGTCCATCGAAGCATTTTTGGAGCTGCTGCCCACGGCCGCGGTGCCGCCGCAGCTTATTCTCTCCGACATCGGCCTGCCCGGGCTGACCGGCACGCAGGGCCTGCCCTTTATCCTGACGCGGCTGCCCCAGGCCCAAGTACTCATGCTGAGCGTGTATGCCGATGCCGGGCGGGTATTTGAGGCGCTACGGGCCGGGGCCGTGGGCTACCTGCTGAAGAACACCCCCTTGGCCCAGCTTAAGGAGCACCTGCTGCACGCGGCAGCCGGTGGCTCGCCCATGTCGCCCGGTGTGGCGCACTACGTGGTGCAGGCCTTCGCGCAGATGCCCGCCACGGCCCCGCTGAATTCGGGAATTGCCCTGGCCGACCTGCTGCCGGCCGAGCCCCTCACCAACCGGGAGCGGGAAATCGTGCGCGGCATTGAGGGTGGCCTCAGCTATAAGCTCATCGCCGACCGCTACTGCATCAGCATCGAGACTGTGCGCAACCACATCCGGGCCGTGTACCGCAAGCTGCAAGTAAACTCCAAAGCCGAGCTGATGGCGCACGCACTGAAGCGGCAGCGCCGGTAGCGAAAGCGAAATGCTGAATGCAGGACCAGCCTCAAGCCTCTACCCCCGACGTGTCCACGCTGAAACAACACCTGGCCGCCGGCCGGGCAAAGGTGTCTTAGGCGCAGAAGCAGGGTTGCCCAGCGGACGGCAAACAGCAGCCAAAGTCGGACGGGAGTTGCCCGCCAGCTCACCGGTCGGCTAACCGTAGCCCTGTCAGGTGCGCGCGACGGTGCCGACTAGAAGTTGAAGTCGCGCGGTTCGCCAGCCAGCTCACGGCCGCGTAAAATAAATTTAGGCTGGTAGGTTTCTTCCTCAGCCCAGTCGAGTTCCGCGAACGGCTTGCGGTCGCCGTACACCTTTGGGCCTGTGACGGGTAAGCCCAGCGTGCGGCCTTGCTCCTGCTCTTGCCAGACCTCGGTCAGCACATCGGCCAGTTGGTGCCCCCACGCCCGCATCCCGGCTGCTATTACCGCTAGTCGCCAGTCGGAATGAGCAGCGATGGGCCACGGCGACGCTTGGCTCTCCAACGCACGCTCTATCCAGTGGGTAGCCTCGTACAAATAACCGTTGCGGCGCAGGGTATCGGCGCGGTCGGCCTCGTACCAGCGCAGCAGGCGCGGCAGCTCGGCGGGGGTTTCAAACTGTTGGAAATACGGACTGTAGTCCTTAGCGCCGATAAATGGGTGCCACGGAAGGCTCGCGGCCATGTCGCCACGGCCGCGCTGGGCGGCCAGCTTCTCCGCTTTGTCGGCTTCGGTGATGCCAATGTAGTATGCCTCTTTTTCGCCGCGCACGTCGGGAAGGGCCATTAGGGAGCTCGCGCCGATGGCCGCGTCGTGGTACCTGTACCACGACGGCAGGGTGCGGTATGCTTGGCGCTCGGCGGAGTCGTACCCATCGTCGTCCTCGTCGTTGGCGTCTTCGCTGCCTGCGGCGCTACTCCGGAAGGTGTCGTAGGCCTGCCAAGACCAGTTGCGGTTGGGCTCGTAGGAGTCGGAGCGCAGATAATCCTTGTAGAGGGCCACTTCGTCGGCGGTGATGGGCGGCAGCCAGGGGCAGTGCTCAATGTACTTTTCCCACTGCCGGAACTCTTGGGTGTGGCGCACGCCGGGCAGGGTAATTTGCTCGGCCCGCCAGCGGCATTGCAAGTCGAAGAGCTTCTTCTGCTGAATCTCCCACAGGTCGTGGGCTGCTTCCTCACGGATTTCTACGAAGTGTGCCCCCGCCCGTTTCAGCAGCATTGGCCCTTTGATGTAGGCGGCGGCTTTGGCATTGGCATACATGCGGGCCATGTGCGGCTGGCTTTGGGCGAAGTATGGCGCCATGGCCTTCGCAAACGCCGGCAGCGCCAGTAGCTCGGCCTCAAATAGGCGCGATAGCCCGGTCAGGTCGCGCTTGCCCTGCGCTTCTTTGATGTATGCGGCCCGCGCCTCGGGGGTGGTTGGCAGCGTGGGGTCGGAGGATGAGGGCGGCAGGTCTTCCATTAGGTAGATGGGCTCCTCATTAGCAAGGCGCCCTTAAATGTAGTGGTCAGCTTGCAAAGTGTACGGCAGGGGCCCAACTGCTTTCATATCGGACCAATTCCCTCAACCACAGCATCGGCCCCCATGCGCGGGCGGCTCGGTATTCACGCAGCAGAAGCTGGGCGCGGGCCGCGCGCAGGTGGGCTATGTCGAAACCGGCTAGCAACAGTGGTGCGCGCCTACTCCCCGCGATACGTCTAACATCCAGGCCGCAAGCTTGAGCAGCACGGGCACCCGCGTGGTGACGGCTGATGCCAATGGCAACTTCAGCGCCGTGGCTGGCCACCGGGAGCCTGCTCACACGCCTGGCAGCTAGCCTAAGTAGCATGGCTCTTATCACTGGCGCATCTCCCGCCGCTTTTGTTGCACCTTCCAGCGCTTGGCCAACGGCGCAGGCTTTTTCAAGTCATGGAGTCAGCTATTTAGCAGCTTTTCTTTCTTGAACAGGCTGTTGGTGGGCTCTTGAAAATGCTGATGGGCAGATTTGTCTGTTTATTTGCTGGGCTTATCGCATCTTTTCGGGGTCCATTACTATGCTTTTGTTTGCCCGGTACGGGGTGCTGCTGGCTGGCTTACTGGCCGGCCCCGTAATGGCGCAGGTTCGTTCCGCTGCCCATCCGCTGCCACCGCTGCCCGATAGCCTGCGCCCGGCCGCGGCTACCGCCCATACACCCACCGCCCGGCTGGCCCTGTACCTGCGCGCCACCGCTGCCTTTGCCACGACCGTCGATTCGGCTCAAACCGTGGCCTACGCCCAGGCTGCCGATGCCCTGGCCCGGCAGCAAGCCGACTCCGCGGGCGTGGGCCGTGCCCTCAGCCTGCGGGGTTTCCTGCTGCTGCAGGTAGGGGCCCCCACCGCCGCCGCTCCCCTGCTGCACCGGGCCGAGAAGCTGCTGGGCGAAGCTCCCCTGCGCTGGCAGGCCGCCAACCACGCTTATCTAGCTTGGCTGCTAGGCGACACCGACCAGCCCCGTCCTGCGCTGGCCTACCTGCGCCGCGCCCATGCCGAGTACGGCCGTCTGCACGATGTGGCCGCCCAGGCCGAGCTCTCGGGCACGGCCACCGTAGTCTACCTCTACCAGGGCCGGGCCGATTCGGCGGCCTTTGTGCTGCTGCGCGCCGCCCGCCAGCAGCACCGCCTGGGCCGGGCCGCCGACGAGGCCAATACCCTGGGTAACCTAGCCTCCGTGCTGCACCAGGCTGGCCGCCTGCCCGAAGCCGACCGCTACGCCCACCAAGCCCTGGCCATGCTGCAGGCCCGCCACGCCGACGAGTTGCTGCCGCCCGTGTATCAAACCCTGGGCAACATTGCCTGGGCCCGCCACCGCCCGGCCGAAGCTGTGGGCTACTACCGCCAGACCATCCGGGGCCTGCGCCAGCAAAACCAGGAAGGCATCCTCACCTCCTGCTACGGCAGCATCGCGGGGGCTTTCAGCGACCTGGGCCGGGGCGATTCGGCCATCTACTACCAAACCCTGGCCCTACGCCTGTGCCAGCAGCAGGGCCAGACCACCCAGGTGGCCACCGAGATGAGCTCGCTGGCCGCCATCTACTTCCATCAGCATCGCCTGCCCGAAGCCGAACACTGGGCCAAAGCCAGCCTGGCCGCGCAGGGCACCAAGCTGCTTCAGAATACCCGCGCCCTGCTCGTGCTCAGCAGCGTGGCCAAGGACCGGGGTGATTTCCGGGAAGCCCTGCGCTGGCAGGAAAAGGCCCGCCACCTCGAAGAAGACCAGTACAAGCGCCAAAGCCAGGAAGAGGTGCAGAAGGCCCGCGCCGAGTTTGAAACCGACCGCGCCGAGCAGCAGGTAGCGCTACTCACGGCCCGCACCCGCAGCCAGGCCCAGGAGGAAGAGCTGCTGCGCCTGCGCGCCCGGCAGCAGGTGGCGCTGGTGGGGCTGCTGGCCCTGTTGGGCCTGGGCCTGGGCATCGGCTTATTTGTGCGCTACCGCCGCCGGCTGACCGCCCGTCAACTGGCCCACGATGCCGAGTTGCGGACCCAGCTGGCCGCCGACCTGCACGACGACGTGGGCTCGCTGCTCACCCAAATCAGCCTGCAAAGTGACCTGCTGCGCGAAACGACGGCCGCCCCCGAAGCCACCCTGGCCCGGCTGGAGCGCCTGAGCGACACCAGTCGCCGCGCCGCCCGCCAGATGGCCGACGTGGTGTGGGGCTTGCACGCCAGCTCGGCCGAGCTGCCCGAGGTGATGATGCACATGCGCGAGCACGCCTACGAAGTGCTTTCGCCCATTGGCCTGGCCATTGACTTTGCCGTGACCGAGGAGGCCGCCGCGCTGCGCCCCAGCGTGGCCGTGTGCCAAACGCTGTACCTGCTTTTCAAGGAGGCCCTGCACAACGCCGTGAAGCATGCCCAGGGCGCTACCCAGGTCACCATTCGCCTAAGCCAGGATGGCGGCCAGCTCTGCCTGAACGTGCGCGACAATGCCCCGGGCCCCGCCGCTACCGCCCGCCCCGGCGGCCACGGCCTCACCAACATGCGCCGCCGGGCCGAGGCCGTGGGCGGAGCCCTCCACATCGTGGCCGAAACAGCCGGCTTTCGGCTGGTGGCCTGCCTGCCCGCGTAGTGGTGCTGGCACTTCCCAAACGGCTCTGCAACCCGAGCGCTATACTTGTTCTTCTGTTAATCCCCTTCCTTTATGTACGACCTCATCGGCGATATTCACGGCCACGCGGCTGAGTTACACCTCATGCTTAACCAGTTGGGCTACGAGCCCGATGCCCAAGGCATTCACCGCCACCCGGCGGGGCGGCAGGTAATTTTCTTGGGTGATTTTATTGACCGCGGCCCGGCCATTCGCGAAACGCTGCAAGTGGTGCGCGGCATGGTGGACGGCGGCGCGGCCCTGGCCGTGATGGGCAACCACGAGTACAATGCCCTTGCCTTCTGGACTTTTCACCCCGGCGGCGGGCACCTGCGGCCCCACCTGCCGCACCACATTCTGCAACACCTCGAAACCATTCGGGCGTTCAGCAGCAAAGAGCTTTTTGCCGAATGGCAGGATTACCTGGCGTGGTTCATGAAGCTGCCGCTGTTTCTGGAGCTGCCGGGGCTGCGCGTGGTGCACGCCTGCTGGGATGCCCGCTACATTGCTTACCTGCGCGAGCAGCTCCCCGATGCCCGCCTGACCGATGACTTTCTTTTGCGCGCCAGCCGAACGGGTTCGGACGAGTTGGCGGCCATCGAAGTCACGCTAAAGGGCCACGAAACCGCGCTACCCGGCAATCACCACTTCTTCGACAAAGACGGCCACCGCCGCACCATGGTGCGCACCGCGTGGTGGCGCAACCCCGTGGCGGCCACCTACCACGACTACTTTCTGGAGTCCATTGAGGCACTGGCCGGCCTGCCGGTAGACGTGGCCGCCCTGCCCGACGCCAGCTACTACCAGGACGAGACGCCCGTCTTCTTCGGCCACTACTGGCTGCGCGGCGAACCCCGGCTGCTCACGCCGCACTCTGTGTGCCTCGACTACAGCGTGGCCAAGGGCGGCGAGCTGGTGGCCTACCGCTGGCACGGCGAGCAAACGCTGACGCCGGACAGCCTGGTACGGGTAGTGGGCCAGCAGGCAGAGCAGTAAACTACCGGGGTTCCCAGCTTCCTCGGTCATCTCCTTTTCATGGCTGGCTTGATGCTGTGAAGCGCTGGTACCAGCGCAACGATGAAGGATTTATCAGCTTGGCTACCGCTACGCCCCCGCCTTATTTCAACAACGTGCCTGTTGTGGCTGAGCAGCGCCACTACTACGCTGACTGCTTGAAAAAAACGGAGCAACCTGGAAGCACTGCGCCCCAGCCAATACACGTCGGTACCCGTACCTAAATCATTTAGGCACCGTCATTCCTATAGTGCTGCCGCCCGAAAGCAACTCTTACCTTTGTAGCATCCCTCGGTCCGATTGGGCCGGGGGATTTTTTGTTTATCACCATTCTTCTCTCTATGCCCAACTTCTTCTCTCTTTGGAGCCGTGCGCTATTGCTACTGGCTCTACCTTTTGCTGCGCAGTCCCAAAACGTGGGCATTGGCACCACCAGCCCCACCCAGCCGCTCGATGTGAACGGCAACGTGCGGGTGCGCGCCCTCAACGGCAGCAGCACCCGGCTGGTGCAGGCCGATGCCAACGGCAACCTGACCCCGGCCTCCGCCCTGTACCCCACCGACGGGGCCGCTGCGGCCCCACTGGCCAGCACCACCCCCGGCCTCAATAACCCGCTGGTGGCCCTGAGCGGCACCTTGGCCGTGGTGCTCAACCGGGGCGCCAGCTCCCTGAGCCTCTACGACCTGAGCAACCCCAACGCGCCCGTGCTGCGCGGCACCCTCACCGATGCCACCAACTTGGCCAATGCCCAGGAAGTCGCCACCAACGGCACAGTGGCCGCCGTACTCTGCAACACGGCCAATGGCAATGGCAGCGACATCGGCCTCACGCGCCTCTTCACCCTGAGCGGCGGCACGCCCGCGCTGGTCAATACGCTCGTGCCTCCGCCCGGGGCCCTATCAGCCGTCAACGGGGCCATGACCATTCTCGACAACCGCCTTTTTGCGGTGTATGACAAGGCGGGCAGCCCCGGCGTCTTCAACGTGTACGACATCACAACGCCGGCCACGGCCACCCAGCTGGGCAGCAGCCTCACGGCCCCCTTCAGCTACACGCCACAAGCGGCAGCGGCGGCGGGCAGCTTCGTGGCGGTGAGCAGCATGTACGGGGGCGTTTCCATCATGAGCGTGGCCAACCCGGCCGCACCGGTGGCCGTGGGCAACACCGGGTTTCCGGGCTACAATGGCGGCTATGACGTGCCGGTAGCCCTTACTACCTCCACGCTGTGCTCCCTCACCATCAGCAGCAACACGCTGAATACCTACAGCCTGAGCCCGACCGGCGTGCCCACCTTGCGCAGCACTTTTGCCACTGCCACCACCCCCGTGAGCGTGGCCCTGAGCGGCAGCCTGGCCTACGTGGCCTGCCGCGTGAGCGGGGCCAATGTGCTCCAGATTATTGACGTGAGCGGCAGCACAGCGGTGTTGCGCGGCACCGTACCGCTCGACGCGACGGCTAACAACGTTGCCACCACCGGCACCCTCACCGCCGTGGCCAGTGGCGCAGCCGCCAACACGTTGCAGGTTTTTAATAGCGGCCGGGTGCTCACGGTGGCCCCCGATGGCAGCATCAGCAGCATCCCGGCTCCCAGTGGCACGGCCTTCATCCAGAACCAGACGGCCACCGCCCAGTCCGGCGGCTTCAACGTGGGCGGCAACGGCACGGTGGGTGGCACGTTGAGCGTGGGCACCAGCGGCACGGCCGGCAAAATATTGACCCCCGGCACCGGCACCCGCAACATGCTGGCCGTGGCATACGGGCAAATAGGCGGAAATCCTGCTACGCTCTACAGCACTTCGGGCAACTACACGGCTGTGCGCACCAGCACGGGTGTCTACACCATCACGTTCACAGCGGCCAGCGGATTGAGCGGAGTCAGTACCGCTGGCTACACGGTGCTGGCCTCCTGCATGGGTGGTCCAGGATTCGCGAACTGTATCGGCTTTGGCACTGGCACCATTACAATCGGCACTTATTCTCCCGGTGGTAGTCAGGTCGACGGCTACTTCTCCTTTGCCGTTTTTGCTCCCTGAGCGTAGTACTCGGCCTTGCCGTGTTGCGAAAGCCTCTGTCCGCTTGGCCGGAGGCTTTTTTATAGCGGCCGGATTTTCTGTAAAACATACCCGGTCGTGGCATACCGCGGCGCGGGTTTGGGCTGCACCTTTGCGTCATGCAATTCCCCCTCGCACTGGCCATTATTGAAGACCAGGTTTCCATCCGCGAAACCCTGCACGAGTACCTGAGTGCCCAGCCGGAATTTCGTTGCGTGCTGGTGGTCGATTCCGTCGAAGCGTTTTTGGAGCAGTTGCCCACGGCCGCGGTGCCGCCGCAGCTTATTCTCTCCGACATTGGCCTGCCGGGTTTGTCGGGCATCAGCGGGCTGCCTCTGATTAAGCAGCAGCTGCCCCAAGCTCAGGTACTCATGCTGAGCGTATTTGCCGATGCCGAGCGGGTATTTGAGGCGTTGCGGGCCGGGGCCGTGGGCTACCTGCTGAAGAATACACCGCTGGCCCAACTCAAGGAGCACCTGCTGCAGGTAGCAGCCGGCGGCTCGCCGATGTCCCCCAGCGTGGCGCGCTACGTGGTACAGGCCTTCGCGCAGATTCCGGTTCCGCTGCCACCCAACATTCCACTCGACGACCTGCTGCCCGCCGAGGCCCTCACGGCGCGGGAGCTGGAAATCGTGCGCGGCATTGAAGATGGCTTGAGTTATAAGCTGATTGCTGAGCGCCATTTTATCAGCATCGACACCGTACGCAACCACATCCGGGCCGTGTACCGCAAGCTGCAAATCAACTCCAAAAGTGAACTCATGGCCCACGCGCTACGGCGGCAGCGTCGGTAGCGAAATACGGGTTGGTCAACCCCTATTGATATCAGTGAAACAACATGCCTCGCAATAATTAGGCACTAAAATTAGGTTTTATCACTAAAAAATTAGATTCCACACCGTTTACTAGCAAAAAATAAACATATCCATGTCATACCGCCATGTGCGACTGGAACCGTGCTTTGTCAACAGCAAATTCTATTCTCACTTTACAGTTAAAATAAGCGGCGGGCGTATGAATCAACTTTACTCGATTATTAATCCCAGGCTGTTGCTGGCCGTGCATCAGGTAGGCACGGCCAGCCCGAGCGCCCAAACGGGCGACGCCCCTGCCAACGATGGCGCGCTGGAAATGCGCCGCGGCAACATCAGCTCCCCGGTGGTATGCACCGGGCCTCCGAATCCCCTCACGGCCGGCTTTGGAATATATTCCTCCAAAGCGGCGGGATAGGTAGCCTCTTCCCTCGGCCCCGGCATGGCCTGCCACGCTGCAAGTACCTACCCTGCTGGGCTGCGTGCTACACTCGTTCGCCAATAATGGCCGCGACCAGGGGAACAACATTCACTACGGGGCCAATGGCAGCTATGGGCTGCGCCACACCATGGCCACGGCGGCCTTCGGGGCACGCTGCGTGGGGTAGTAATTATTGCGCGCCGCTGCTTTTGCACCACTCTTACAATTTCTTACCTCCTACTCAATGAAAGACTTGGCTTTTATCGGGCGCTGGCTATTGCTGATGGCGCTGCTGGTGCTAGGCCGGCTCACGGCCACTACCCACCGGCCGGCCCTACCCCCCGTGCCCCCCTTCACATGGTTCCCCTCGGCTACCGCCAATTCCTTACCACAATCCTCATCCGACTAACCCGGCTGCAGCCCCTGCCGGCCGGTTGAAGAGCGCGCCGCAACGGCCCCGTGCAGCTACAACAGCTTAAAAGTCACCGTTATTTTACCCTCTTTATCTTAGTTATTTCCGCTTATGCTTGTTCAGTTACTCTCTCTTTCTTTTCCTCGGCTCCGGCACTGGTTGGCTATCGGCTTGCTGGTCGTGGCGGCGGTTTCGGCGGCCACGGGCCAGCCCATGACCTTTAGCACGGTGGGCACGGGGGCCAACAATGGCAACGGCAACTACACCGTGACCACCGCGACCAGCAACGTGTACGGAGGTTTCTGGAGTGATGCCACCATCAGCCTGGCCTACAACTTCGACCTGACCTTTGTGACTTCCCAGCCGGGTGGCGACGGCATGCTGTTCGTGCTGCACAACTCTTCGGCCACGGCTACTACAGCCTCGCTGGGCTCGGGCATGGGCTACTACGGCGGCTCGGGCACCGATTTTGCCCAGTCGCTGGGCCTGGAGCTGGACATTGCCAACGGCAGCGGCGGCACCACCGGCGGGCGCTACGACCAGGACGGCAGCCACCTCGCTTTGGTGAAGAATAAAAATTACTTCCCCTACCGCTACGTGCCCATCACCACGCCCTCAACCTTGCTCACGGGCAGTCGCCTGCTCCGCCTGACCTGGAGCGCGGCCACCACCACCCTCACGGGCTACCTTGACGGTGTGCAGCGCTTCAGCTATTCCGATAACCTGACGAGCACCGTATTTGGCGGCAATCCGAACGTGCGCTTTGGCTTCACGGGGGCCTGCGGCGGGGCAGTCGGCCTGCAAACGGTAACGGTGGGTCAACTCAGCTACGGGCCCGCGCCCGCCCTGACGACGCTGGCCCCACAGGGCGGACCGGTGGGTACCAGCGTGGTGCTCACGGGCAGCAACCTGGGCACGGCCACGGCGGTAAGCTTCAATGGCACGGCGGCGGCGTTTACGGTGAACTCGGCCACCCAAATCACGGCAACGGTGCCGGCGGGCGCCACCTCAGGGCTG
Organism: Hymenobacter negativus; assembly: GCF_017571495.1. Classification (GTDB taxonomy): domain Bacteria; phylum Bacteroidota; class Bacteroidia; order Cytophagales; family Hymenobacteraceae; genus Hymenobacter; species Hymenobacter negativus. Next base: position 413,685 of record NZ_JAGETZ010000001.1, read on the forward strand.
GCCACCGTGACTTCACCCGGTGGCAGCAGCACTGGCCGGGCATTCACGGTAGGCACGGCTCCCGGCAATGCGCTGGCCTTCGACGGCACCGACGACTACGTAGCTTTCGGCCCTACCCCGGCCGCACACAACCTCGGGCCAAACAACTTCACCCTTGAAGCCTGGGTGCAGTACAATGGCGGGGCGGGCGCACAGTCCATCATCCGCAAAACCGGCGATTATAACCTGTACATCAACGGCAACACCCTGCACGCCGAAGTTTGGCCCAACGGCACCGGCAACACCGCCTGGCGGCGGGCCGACGGCACTGCGGTGCTGCCTGCTAACCGCTGGGTGCACGTAGCCGCCGTGTGGAACAAGGCCGCTCTCACCTACCAGCTCTACGTGAATGGCGTGGCCGATGGCACGGGCACCAGCACCACCGGCACCGTGAGCGGCAGCGAAAACCTTACCTTGGGCAAGTCGACCATCTACGGCAACCTGCTCACGGGCCGGCTCGATGAGGTCCGCATCTACAATACCAGCCTGACGGCCGCCGACGTGGCAGCCGACATGCGGAGCCTCGCCCCCGCCCTGCCCGCCAACCTGATGGCCTACTTCAATTTCGACCAAGGCAGCGACGCCGGCTCCAACGCCGACCAAACCACCCTGCTTGACCTGAGCAGCAACGCTTACCCGGGCACCCTCAGCAATTTTGGCCTCACGGGAGCGCCCAGCAACTATGTGGCCAGCTATGCGGCAGCGGTGCCCACCGCCACTGCCCCCACCAACCGCAGCGCCACCGGCTTCACCGCTACCTGGACGGCCCCAGCCCTCGGCACGGTCACCGGCTACCTGCTGGATGTGGCCACCAATGCCAGCTTCAGCGCCGCTATTGCCGGCTCGCCTTTCACCATTGCCGCGCCCGCTACCAGCTTCGACCTAACCGGCCTCAACAGCAGCAGCCCGTATTTCTACCGCGTACGGGCCCTCAATGCCGGCCTGGCCAACCCCGACCAGGGAGCATTTTCCAACCGCATCACACTCGGCTCCCCGCTTCCTGTGGAGCTGAGCGCCTTCACGGCAAGCTTCGACGGCTCCGAGGCCGTGCGCCTGGCCTGGACCACGGCTTCGGAAAAAAACAGCGCCCGCTTTGAAGTGGAGCGCAGCATTGATGGCAGCGAATTTGGCTTGTTGAGTATAGTGCCGGCGGCGGGCAGTAGCGCTGCCCAGCAAGCCTATGCGCTGCGCGATGCCCACCTGCCCCACACGGCTGCTATGCTCTACTACCGGCTGCGGCTGTTCGATGCCGACGGCACGGCCAACTACTCGCCGGTGCGCGGCGTGGCCCGGCCCGGGGCAAACGCGGCCACGCTATTCCCCACGCCTGCTACTGGCTTGGCTACGCTAAGCGGTGCCGCACCCGGTGCCGCCGTGCGCGCATTCGACGTGCGGGGCCGGGAAGTGACGGCCACTACGGCAGATGCCAGCGGCACGGCAATCCTCCAGCTACCCGCCGGGCTGCCCAGCGGCCTGTACGTAGTGCGGGCAGGTTCCACTGCCCTGCGCCTTACGGTGGAGTAGCAGCTTAAACCTGTCCCTGCCCAGTAGGCGGCTTATAGCCGGAGGCTCTTTTTAATTGCCGCGTAAAAGCGCTCTTAAGCAAGCGTCCGGCCTGCGGACTGCACCGGATGCTTGCTTAAGAACTGTAATTGTAAGCAGCAGCCTATTGATGGCCGGATGCAAACGAGGTTCATACCAAAACAAGCGTTTTTTTGCGCTTTCTTTGCCATTGACTTCTGTCTTTTCTGGACAATATTAATATGGCGCTTCGCTTATGTTCCTACAGGCTGGGGCTGGCCTTGCTATTGCTGGCCAGGCCAGGCAGGGCGCAGTCCGGTTCAGGCGGAACCCGGCCTTTTCCTTTCGATTCGCTACGGGCTACTGTGAGGAAAGCGGGCCTGCCCGATACGGAGCGGGTTTTCAAAGCCATGGAGGCATACCAGGCCCTCATCTATGCCCGTCCCGACTCGGCCCCGCCCTATGTGCAGGAGGCCTTGAGTCTGGCCCGCCGCATTGGCTTCAGGCGCGGGGAAGCCAATGCCTATGGCGCCCTGGCCGGCCTCGAATACCAGGCCCACCGCTACGCCCGCGCCCAGCAATACTACCAACTGATGTTGGGGGCCGCGCAAAAGGCCCACCATACTGGCCTGACGGGCAGTGCCTACGCCGGCATGGCCAGCATGGCCGTGAACACCGGCAACGTGGCCGACGGCCTGCGCTACTACGGCCAGGCCCGCGCTACCTTCGCCAAGGCTCATCCCCGCGGCTACAACAACGAGGTACTGACGCTCTACAACCTCGCCAACTACTATCTCAACCACCAGCAGAAGGCCGCGGCTGCCCCCTTACTCCGGCAGGCGGTGGCCTTACTCCCCCACTGTACCTGGCCGGAGCTACCCGTGGCGGTGACCATTGGCCTGGGGCAGATACAGCAATACCAGCACCAGCCCGATTCGGCGGTGGCCTCGTGGCAGCGGGCCGTCCGGCTGGGCAGCGCCGCCCACCTCGACCAGTTAGTAGCCGAAGCCCACGGCTACCTGGGCGCCCGCTACCTAGCCCAGCACCGCCCGGCTCTGGCCCTGGCCGAAGCCCAAATGGGCGTAGCCCTGGCCCGACGCTCTCAATCAAATGAGATTGAGGTGGAGAATCTGGACCTGCTGGCCGAGGCCATGCACGCCCTAGGCCAGCCCGCCGCTTACGATACGCTGCGTCGCCTGCAGGCCCTGAGCGACACCGTGCACGCCCACGAGAATACGGCCGCCCTCACCCAGGCCCAGGCCCGCTTCAACGATGTTGAGCAGCAGGCTCAGATTCGCAGCCTGCAACAGGACCGTCGCCTGGCCGCCCAAACCCAGGAGCTGACCCGCCTGCGCTACCGCCAGCAGGTGGCGGGCGTGAGCAGCCTCGCGGGGGGGCTGCTGCTGCTAGCTGGGTGGGCCTTTTGGCAATACCGCCGCCGCCAAGCCCTACGCCAGGCCACGTACGACACGGCCCTGCGCACCCGCCTGGCCGCCGACCTACACGACGACGTGGGTGCCTTGCTCACCCAAATCAGTCTGCAAAGCGACCTGCTGCGCGAAGCCCCCGCCGCCCCCGAAGCCACCCTGGCCCGGCTGGAGCGCCTGAGCGATACCAGCCGCCGCGCCGCCCGCCAGATGGCCGATGTGGTGTGGGGCCTCCACGCCAGCTCGGCCGAGCTGCCCGAGGTAGTGATGCACATGCGCGAACACGCCCACGAAGTGCTCCCACCGGCTGGCTTGGCCGTCGATTTTGCCATTACAGCGGAGGCCGCTGCCCGCAATCCCAACGTGGCCGTGTGCCAGACACTGTACCTGATTTACAAAGAAGCCCTGCACAACGCGGTGAAACACGCCCGGGGAGCTTCCCAGGTCACCATCCGCCTGAGCCTGGACGCAGGCCAGCTCTGCCTGTCGGTGCGCGACAATGCCCCCGGCCCTGCCCCGGCCTCCCGTCCCGGTGGCCACGGCCTCACTAACATGCGCCAACGAGCCGAAGCCGTGGGCGGTGCGCTGCACTTCGTGGCCGAGGCCACAGGGTTTGGCGTAGTAGCTTGCCTGCCGGGTTAGCCACCTGTACTCGTGAGCGCCGTCCGTCATCCTACGCCATCTGTCATCCGTCTTAATTCATGCGCTTTCTTCCCCTCCTTTCCCTACTCCTCCCCCTATCTACCCTGGCCCAGGCCCCGCTGCCTGTGCCGCGCAACCTGCAAGCCACCTACACGAGGGGCACCCGTGCCGAAAGCGGCCAGCCCGGTCCCAACTATTGGCAAAACACCGCCGACTACGACCTCAACATCACCTTCGACCCTGGCACCCGCCGCGTGGCCGGCACCGTGGCCATCCAATACCATAACAATAGCCCCGGCGAGCTGGACCAGGTCTGGTTCAAGCTCTACCCCAACCTCTACCAGAAGGGTGCCCCGCGCAGCAAGGCCTTCGCCCCCGAGGACATTGGCGAGGGCATGAAAATCAGCGCGCTGACCATCAACGGCGAAACCTTCGACGTGAAAAAGTTGCGCATTGACGCCACCAACCTGGCCGTGCCACTGCGCAAGGCCATTGGTGCGCACCAGACGGCCACCGTGACGGCTACTTATTCCTACATTCTCAATAAGGGCTCGCACCAGCGCACCGGCGAGATTGAGCCGGGAGCAGATTTTGTGGCTTACTTCTTCCCGCGCATCGCCGTGTTCGACGACATTGACGGCTGGAACCGCGTGCCCTACACCGGCGACCAGGAGTTCTACAACGACTTCTGCAATTTCAAAGCGGCTATCACCGTGCCCAAAGATTTCGTGGTCTGGGCCACCGGCGACCTCACCAACACCGACCAGGTGCTGACTAAAAAATACGCCCAGCGCCTGCGCGCCGCCGAGCAGCAGGACGCCGTGGTGAGCATCATCACGCCGGCTGAGGCCAAGCTGCTCGGCATTACTACCCCCAATGCCCAGAACGTCTGGCGCTTCGAAGCCAAAAACGTAACGGACTTCGTATTTGCCACCGCCGACCATTACGTGTGGCAGAGCACTAGCCTGATGGTGGACCCTGCCACCAAGCGCCGCACCCGCGTCGATGCCGTGTACAACCCCAAGCACGAAGACTATAAGGAAGTCATCGACTTCAGCCGCAAAACGGTGGAGGCCATGAGCTACACCTTCCCCAAGTGGCCCTTCCCCTACGCCCACGAAACGGTGTTCGACGGCCTTGACCAGATGGAATACCCGATGATGGTGAACGACAACCCCACCGAAACCCGCGAAGACGCCATCACCCTGACCGACCACGAAATCTTCCACACGATGTTCCCCTTCTACATGGGCATCAACGAAACCAAGTACGGCTGGATGGACGAGGGCTGGGCCACCATCGGCGAGTGGCTGATTTCGTCAATCATCGACCCCAAGCTGGACGACGACTATGGCGTGGCCCGTTACGGCAATTATGCCGCCACCGAGCAGGACTTGCCCATCGTTACGCTCAGCACCCAGCAAACCGGCGTGCCCTTTTTCCTCAATTCCTACCCCAAGCCCGGCATGGGCTACCTCTATGTGAAAGACATGCTCGGCGATGAGCTGTTCACGAAGGCGCTGCATACCTACATCCGCCAGTGGAACGGCAAGCACCCCATGCCCTACGACTTTTTCAACAGCATGAACGCCGGAGCGGGCCGCAACCTCAACTGGTTCTGGCAGCGCTGGTTCTTCGACGCCGGCTACCCTGACCTGGCCATTGCCAGCGTGAATAAAACCGCCGCCGGGTACGACCTCACCGTGCAAGCCAAAGGCAGCAAGCCCATCCCAATCGACCTCACCCTCACCTTCGCCGACAACACCACCCAGAAAATCCACCGCAGCATCGCCGTCTGGGAGTCGGCCACGGCCGTCACTATCCCCGTAGCCACCAAGCAGCCGCTGAAACGCGTGACGCTCGGCAGCACCCTCGTACCCGACAGCTACCCGGCAGATAATACGTGGGAGGGGAAGTAGAATTTTATAATAGCTATTATGTCCTGTCAACTAAGGTTTTCTGCCAAGAACTTTGATGTGGATTATTACCTGCTCACCTCTAACCTTAATTCTCATGAGGTATTTAGAACTGGGGATTATCAGCAAACGCCTTTGGAAAGCTGGGTAACCAAGGATTCAGGATTTTGTGTCACCGCAAGTAATGCTGACTTTAATGATTTCAATGGTCAAATAATTGACACGGGAAAGTTTATTTGGCAGCACGTAGATGAATTGGAAGCTCTTGGCAAAATAGAAGAGCGGGTTACCTTCTTCTTCGATTTTGGTCTGACAACTACTCTGTTTGAGGAAGATGTTTGGGTTCAATCATTTCATTTTCCTGTAGAATTTCTTTTGCTTCTCAGCAGAATCGGAGCCGGTCTAGAAATTTCATCTTACTACCCCACCAGCGAGGACGAAGAGGAAAACAACTCGAATTAATACCCTTACCTTTGCCCGCAGTGATGGGTCGCCTCACCGCGGCGCTTTCGGGCGACGAGGAAAGTCCGGGCAACGCAGAGCACCCTGCTTCCTAACGGGAAGGACTGGCGAGTATAATGCGAACCAGGACAGCGAGTGCCACAGAAAACTACCGCCTACGTCGCCTTCGGGTGGCCGGTAAGGGTGAAAAGGTGCGGTAAGAGCGCACCAGCGGGCGGGCAACCGTCCCGGCTGGGTAAACCTCAGGGGTTGAAAGACCAAATAAGCTGGTACGCCGGCGCGGCTTCGGCCGCATCGGCACCGGGCGGCTCGTCCGGCGCCAGCGGGTAGGTTGATGGAGCCTTTCCGCGAGGACTGGCCTAGATAAATGGTGAGGCAGTGGCTTCGGCTACGGACAAAACCCGGCTTACAGACCCATCACCTCGCATCAAAAAGGCCACTCCCGCGCGGGAGTGGCCTTTTTTTTATTTCTATCCGGTCCGACCGCTACAGGTGGTCCGACCGGTGGCTCTACTTCTTGGCTCCCCGCACGGCTTTCACTTCGGCCACTGTCACGACACTGGCTTTGTTGCCGAAGCTATTGCGCACGTAGGTAAGTACATCGGCCATTTGCTGGTCGGTGAGATAGTCCTGAGAGGGCATCACGTTGTGATAGGGTTCACCGTTGATGTCCTGGCCCTGCAGGCCGTTGAGGAGGACGTTTATCAAGCGGGTTTTGTCGCCGAGCACGTAGTCAGTTTTGCCCAAGGGCGGGTTCAAACCGTCCACGCCAGCGCCGTCGGCTTGGTGACAGCTGAGGCAGGACTGCGTGTAAACGGATTTGCCCTTGAGCAGCACGGCGGCCGGCACTCCGGTTGTGGCGGCTTTTTGGGCAGGAGCTTTAGCAGGCGTTTTCTTCTGAGCAAAAGCCGGACTGGCACCCAGCACCAGCAACGCCAACATAATGAAAGAGTTCTTCACGAAACAGCTTATTTCTGGTTGTAGACAATGCGATAGATGGTACCCGCCTTGTCTTCCGACACATAGAGCGAACCATCGGGGCCCTGGGCCAAGCCGCAGGGCTTGTGGTCGGGGTGGCCCGCGATGGCATTGGCGGGTGAGCCGGCAAAGTTATCCGCAAACACCTCCCACTGGCCGCTGGGCTTGCCGTTTTTGAAGGGCTGAAAAACGATATAATAGCCTTTCTGAGGTTCGGGGGCGCGGTTCCAAGAGCCGTGGAAGGCGATGAACGCACCGTTGCGGTACTTCTCCGGAAACATGGTACCGGTGTAAAAAAGCAATGCATTGGGCGCGGTGTGGGCGGGGTAAGCCACAGCAGGCTCCAGGTACTTGGGGTCAGCTTCCTTCTTGCCGTCGCCGCCGTATTCCGGCGCCAGTATTTTCTTGTGCTGGATGGGGTCGTAGTAGAGGAACGGCCAGCCGGCGTTGGCCCCTTTGGAGAGGGCGTACATGCACTCGGCGGGCAGTTCGGCCGATTGTTTGGTATCGTAAAGCTCCGGGAAGATGTCGTGCAACTGGTCGCGGCCGTGTTGCATCACGTAAAGCTGATTGGACTGCGCGTTCCAATCGAGGCCCACCACGTTGCGCAGGCCGGTGGCAAAGCGCGTGCCTGCCCCGTAGCTCTGACCGGGTTTGTCGGCCCGGAATTGCCAGATGCCGCCCGCCGAGTCCAAAATCGGACAGTTCTGCTGGCCGAGCGAGCCCTTCTGCCGGTCCTTTACTTGACAGGAGTTTGAATACGCCCCAATGTTGACATAGATATTGCCCGCGTTGTCGAGCGCAATGGACTTGCCCTCGTGCTGGTGGCGGTTTATCAGGCCGGTAATGATTTTCTCGGGCTGCGTGGGGTTAGTCACTTCACCTTTCGCGTCCAGCTTGTAGCGAAACACGTCGTCATCAGAGGAGGCATACAAGTAGCCGTCTTTGACCACCATGCCTGTGCCGCCGTAGTTGCCGAAACCACCCGTCACGGTGGCTTTGCCGGTGGGTCCGGCCTTCAGCTCCAGGATGCCTTTGCCGTCTTTGGTGGGCCGGTTTAGCTTGACGTACAGGTTGCCTTGAGGCGTAATGGCAATGTGGCGGGCCCGCTCCCCGGTTTCAGCCACCACCAGGGCACCGAAGCCGGGCAGCAGCTTGAGACCCGCATTATTGGGGTCGGCCACGACGGTGGGCTTGCTGTTGAGGGCGTAGAAGCCAAAGCTTCCGGCAATAGCCGCCGACAGCAGGAAGGGCCGGATTAGGGAATTTTTCATGAATGGGTTGAAGTGAAAAAAGGTTAGTAAGTAACGAGTCAGACGTAAGCAGCGTTGCAGCAGCGGCTTGCATAGCCGGGAGAGGCGTGGCAGATGCCCCCAGCAAAGCAGCAGCAATTGTTAGACGCTAAATGTTGCGGCACTCCTGCGCCAAATATCCTGATTTTCTTCACAGACGAGCGCCGCGCGCCGCTTTTCGTTACCTTCGCTCCTCTCTGTTCGCATTACTTCCCGTTCCCAACACATGCCTCGCATCCTCATCATCGACGACGAAAAAGCCATCCGCAACACGCTGAAGGAGATTCTGGAATTTGAAGACTACAAAGTAGACCAGGCCGAAGACGGTCCCGCCGGCCTCGACATGCTCATTCAGCAGAAGTACGACGTGGTGCTCTGCGACATCCGCATGCCCAAAATGGACGGCCTCGAAGTGCTGGAGCGCGCCCAGAAAATGGGAACCGAAGCCGCCTTCATCATGGTATCGGCCCACGGCAGTATCGACACCGCCGTGGACGCCACCAAGAAAGGCGCCTACGACTTCCTGCCCAAGCCGCCCGACCTCAACCGCCTGCTCGTCACCGTCCGCAATGCCCTCGACCGCACCAAGCTCGTCACCGAGAGCAAAACGCTGAAAAAGAAGCTCTCCGTCACTTCCAAGGGCTCCGAAATGGTGGGCTCTTCCGATGCCCTCGGTGCCGTGCGCAAAGCCATCGAGAAGGTGGCCCCCACCGATGCCCGCGTGCTCATCACCGGTCCCAACGGCGCCGGCAAGGAAATGGTGGCGCGCCAGCTGCACGAACTCAGCCCGCGCGCCAACGGCCCGATGGTGGAAGTAAACTGCGCCGCCATCCCTTCGGAGCTCATCGAAAGCGAGCTGTTCGGCCACGAAAAAGGCTCTTTCACCTCAGCCGTGAAGCAGCGCATCGGCAAGTTTGAGCAGGCAGACGGCGGCACCCTATTCCTGGACGAAATCGGCGACATGAGCCTCTCGGCCCAGGCCAAGGTGCTGCGCGCCCTGCAGGAAAGCAAAATCACCCGCGTGGGCGGCGAAAAGGAAATCTCGGTGAATGTGCGCGTCCTCGCCGCCACCAACAAAAACCTGCTCCAGGAAATTGCCGACCGCAACTTCCGCGAAGACCTCTACCACCGCCTCTCGGTCATTCTAATCCAAGTTCCCGCCCTCAACGACCGCCGCGACGACATCCCTGAGCTCATCGAGAAGTTCCTCAACGACATTGCCGCCGACTACGGCAACAAGCCCAAGAAAATAGACCCTTCCGCCCTGGACTACCTCAAAGGGCTCGACTGGCGCGGCAACATTCGCGAGCTGCGCAACGTGGTGGAACGCCTGGTGATTATGAGCGACGATACGATTTCGGAAAGCGACGCGAAGGCGTTTGCGGGGAAGTAGGTTAAGCTGCTCATTCACATAAAGCAAATAGGCCCGAAGCTGAGCTTCGGGCCTATTTGCTTTAGAGTTTAAACTTCCGTGAGGAAGGAAACCGGAGGTTAAAACCTGCAATCGCCCCCATCAATGGCAGCAAAGCCAGCGAAGTAACCAGTAGTAACGTGGGGAAGAAATCAGTGGAATTTGAAATGCGTAGCACCGTTAGGCAAACCAATACAACGCCAGCTATCAATCCCAAAAAACTCATGAAAATCTTTAAGAGGAAAGGTAAAAACGCTCCTTCTTCAAGGCTGACCCGCAAATAAATATAGCCGCTGATAGTTATACCAAGTAACATTCCGATATAAGTACCAGCACCGGTGCATAGGAAACTTGCCACAGGATTCCTATTGCCGTTGATGTGAAGGGCGAGCAAGCCAGAAATGAAACAAGCCAAAATAGCGGCTGCAATGCCGGCAATAACTTGTCGACGTATCAGGTCAGAGTTGAAGTAAGCTGCCATAAGATTATCCTGCTATTACATTCTGTTTGTCTAATGCAAGATATTAACTGATAGCGCATGACTCACACCATCTGGTTGCACCCGCGCACGTCCGAATTATCCATCCGGCCCAGCACCTCAAAGCTGCCATCTTCGTGCATCAGGGCCAAATCCTTGGTTTCGATAAAGGCGCAGGAATCAATATTGGCCAAGTCAACCACATTGATGGCACCGTCCTTCCGGCCACCAATTGAAAACGGGTCTGACGGGTCGCGTAGCAGCACGCGTAGCGGCGCTGGGCAGTGGAACCGGCCGTCGCCCAGCGAGTAGGCTTGGCTGAGTAATTCGGTCATGCCATATTCGGAGTGGATGCCGGCCGGGCCAAACGCCTGCTGCAACTCCGCGTGCAGTTCCTCCCGAATCATCTCGCGACGGCGGCCTTTCATGCCACCGGTTTCGAGAACGGTGAGGCCTTGCAGCTCCGGCGTGGCGCCGGCTTCGGCCGCAAAATCCAGCAGCGCATAGCTCACGCCAATGAGCATGACGCGGCGGCCGGGCACCTGCTTAGCTTCGGCCAGGGCGGCGCGCAAAGCGGCATGGTCGTGCAGGAAAAAGGCGGCTTGCGCCTGGCCGGATTGTTGGGCGAAATAGTCCACCATAGCCACCAGCGATGAATTGCCCTGCTCCAGGTACGAGGGCAGCAGCGCCAGAAACGTCCAATCTGTGAGCGGACCGTAGTATTGCTCGAAGATACGGGCGGCGTTTTCGCGGTACAGCGCCGGGTCGCGCACGAGGTGGCGGCTGCGCTGCTGCAAGGTGGTGCCGCTACTCAGGAAGGTTTCCTGCGGCTCCCAGCCGGCAATATCAGTGCGCACTTCGTGGGTTTTGAAAAACTCGATGGGCAGGAAGGGAATTTCAGTCAGCTTGGTAACCGTGGATACGTTGCGGTGCAGCTGTGCGAGGTAGGCGGCGTAGGGTGGGCAGTGCGTGGCCTGGTACCGAAACAGCGCCAACGCCGCCGCCTCAAAGGCAGCTGGCATAAGCGTGGGCAGGCTTTGTAAAAAATCAGAACGGAAACTCATGACCGGTTAGCGGGGTTAGCAACGACAGACGAACCAACAAGTGTCGCTATTCGTTGGGAAAAACGTACTTTGGCCCTACTTTGGTCGTTATGTGGCGGTCTTCTCACTTCCTGTCTAATATGAATCTGCTTCGTACCCTTAATGGTGCCGCATTGCTAGGCCTGGCCGGAACGGGCCTCGGTGGTTGCATTCAAGCACCCGATTATTCCTTTACTCCCGAGATTGATGTCAAAGAAGTTCGAAAGGTAGTCGTTCCGCCCGCTGGCGGAAACAGTACAAGCAACGAAATCACCTTTGTGCTAAATTTCCGCGACGGCGACGGCGACCTAGGCTTATCGGATGACGACATTAAAACGTCGCCCTATACCGACCCGGCTACATCTGCCGCCGCCGCACGCAACCATACCGACAACACTCTCAATTACTACATTCAGCCACTGAAGCTGGTTGGCGGGACGTTTGTACCTTACATAACGCCGCCAGGTACTTTTGGCAAATTTGGGCAGTATGATGCCCGATTTCCCCGGCTCGATGGTACAGACGCCAAGCCGGCCCCCCTCAAAGGTCAGCTGAACTATGTATTCCCAATATTTCTGGATGGCAATGGAACAAGTGGGTCTTATAGTCCCGGCGATGTATTCAAGTTTCAGCTCACGATTTTAGACCGGCAGTTGCACGTCAGCAACACGGTAACCACCGAGGCAATAACGCTGACCGAATAGGTCAGCGTTATTTTTTTGCCTCCTATTTAGTAAATGGCTGGGAACTGCTCCGGCGCGTCCTCGCTCATCAGCTCGTAGATGGTATCGAACACGTCCTCCGCATTGGGTTTGCTGAAATAGTCGCCGTCGGAACTATAAGCCGGGCGGTGGGGCTGCGCGGCAAGGCAGCGCGGCTGCGCATCGAGGAAGCGGTAGGCCTGCTGCTCGTCCAGCACCTGCTGCATCATGTAGGCCGTAGCGCCGCCGGGCACGTCTTCATCGGCAAACACCACGCGGTTGGTTTTCCGGATGCTGTCGAGGATGAGTTGGTCGGTATCGAAGGGCAGCAAGGTTTGCACGTCGATAACTTCCACTGAAATACCTACCTCGGCCAGCTGCTTGGCGGCGTCCAGCACAATGCGGCACATCGAGCCATAGGTCACCACCGTCACGTCGGTACCTTGTTTCAGCACTTCGGGGCGGCCCAGCGGCAGCGTGAATTCGCCTACGTTGCTCGGGATGGTTTCTTTCAGGCGGTAGCCGTTCAGGCACTCAATCACCAGAGCGGGCTCGTCGCTACGCAACAGCGTGTTGTAGAAGCCGGCGGCCTGCGTCATGTTGCGCGGCACACACACATGAATGCCCCGAATGCTGCCCAGAATCATCTGCATGGGCGAGCCGGAGTGCCAGATGCCCTCCAGGCGGTGCCCGCGGGTGCGCACGATGAGCGGCGCCTTCTGCCCGCCTTTGGTGCGGTACTGCAGGTTGGCCAGGTCGTCGCTCAGAATCTGGATGGCGTAGAGCAGGTAATCCAGGTACTGGATTTCAGTAATCGGCCGCAACCCACGTAGCGCCGCCCCAATTCCCTGCCCAATAATGGTGCATTCGCGGATGCCGGTATCGGTCACGCGCAACTCGCCAAATTTATCCTGCAAGCCCGCAAAAGCCTGGTTCACATCGCCAATCTTACCCACGTCTTCGCCAATGGCGAAGATGGCCGGGTCGCGCTGGAAATTGGCATCGAAGCAGGCCTGCAACACCTCGCGGCCGTCTACCTGCGCCGCGTCGGGCGCGAACGTGGCGGGCACTTCCTCGATATTGCCAACGGCCAGCTCGCTTTGGCTGAACAGGTTGGAGTTGTAGCGGTCGGCATTTTCGGCCAGCAGTTGCTCCAGGTGGCGCTGCACAGCGCGACGACCGAAACTACGCTTTTCATTGCGCACCTGGCGCAGAATGCGGCGCATGGTCCGCACAATGTCGGCCCGAATGGGCGTGGGGTTGGTTTTCAGCTGCTCTACCTGCTCGTGCAACGTGTTTTCGGTACCGGTGTCGGCCACCAGCTTTTCGAGCAAAGCCACCGCTTCGTCGCGCTCGGCCTTAATTGGGTCGAAGAAAGCGGCCCAGGCGGCCGTGCGGGCCGTTTTGATGACGGCGGCGGTTTCCTTTTCGATGTCGTCGAGCTCCAGCTCAGTGGCGTGGCCCTCGGCCAGCAGCCATTCGCGCAGCTTGTGCAGGCAGTCGTGGTCCTCTTCCCAGGTCAGGCGGTCCTTGCTCTTGTAGCGCTCGTGCGAGCCGCTGGTGCTGTGGCCTTGAGGTTGCGTGAGTTCCGTGACGTGGATGAGGACGGGCACGTGCTGCTCGCGGCACACGGCAGCGGCGCGCTGGTAAGTTTCTACCAAGCCAATATAATCCCAGCCGCGCACCACGTAAATCTCGAAGCCCGGTTGGCCTTCACCGTCACGCTGCAGGCCCATCATGATTTCCGAGATGCTCTGCTTGGTGGTCTGATATTCGGCCGGCACCGAGATGCCGTAGTGGTCGTCCCACACGCTCACCAGCATGGGTACCTGCAGCACCCCAGCCGCGTTCAGGGCCTCAAAAAACATGCCTTCCGACGTGCTGGCGTTGCCAATCGTGCCGAAGGCTATTTCATTGCCGTTGTTGGAAAGGTTGGTGAACTGGTGCAGCTCCGGGTTTTGACGGAACAGCTTGGAGGCGTAGGCCAGGCCCAGCAAGCGTGGCATCTGGCCGGCGGTGGGCGAAATATCGGCCGAGGAATTTTTGGTTTGGGTAAGGTCGGTGAGGTTGCCGTCCTCGTCCAGCATGCGGGTGGCGAAGTGGCCATTCATGGCGCGGCCGGCGGTGGCGGGCTCGGCTTCCACGTCGGGGTTGGCGTAGAGCTGGGCGAAATACTGCTGCCAGGTGAGCTGGCCAATGGCTACCATAAAAGTCTGGTCGCGGTAGTAGCCGGCGCGGAAGTCACCGTTCTGGAAGGCGCGGGCCATGGCCAGCTGCGGCACCTCCTTGCCATCGCCGAAGATGCCAAATTTGGCCTTACCCATGAAGACCTCCTTGCGGCCGGCCAGCGAGGCGTGGCGGCTTTCCCAAGCCAAGCGGTAATCGGTGAGGAAATCGGCCTTGGTGAGCGGGGCGGCTAGCGCAGGCATGGCGGTTTCAGCAGCGGACATATAAATACGGGTAAGAATGCGGTGGGAATTTTAAGCAGGAAGAGAGGCGGCCCGGGGCCGTGACGCAAAAATACGGAATTGAGGCCGGGTAGGTGGCGTAGGCGGGTTTGGCCGTATATTTGGGCTACGAAGGTGCGTGTGGTCCGGCGTTGATTCTCAGCTTATGGCCCTCGCTTACGAATCTCTTTCTTCATCAGAACCACCCGGCCCGGTCTTTTGATTCGGCCACTCAAGGGTTAGAAATCATGAAAAAACTTCTTACTATTCTCCTGCTGGCTTTCGCCGGTGCGGCCCACGCTCAAGGCGTGATGCAGTTCGAAACCGATAACCATGACTTCGGCAACGTGCCTGAAGGCACGATGGCCACCTACGAGTTCAAGTTCAAGAACACCGGCAACCAGCCCGTGGTCATTGCCAACGTGCAGGCCAGCTGCGGCTGCACTACTCCGGACTGGACCAAAACCCCGGTACTGCCCGGCAAATCCGGCATTATCAAAGCCATGTACAGCAGCGCCGGCCGCCCCGGCGTGTTCAACAAGACGGTGACTGTGACCAGCAACGCCACCGATGCCAGCAAGGTCCTCAGCATCAAGGGCACCGTTCTCACCAAAGACCAAATCAAACCTACCCTGACGCCTGCCCAGCTAGCCGCCTCGCCCCACATGGTGCTCGACAAAACCAGCTACGACTTTGGCAAAATGGAGGCCGGCCAGCAGCCTATCGCCCGTTTCACGGTGAAGAATACCGGCAAAACCCCGCTGGTGCTGGGTGCCCTCACCGCCGGCTGCTACTGCGTGGGCTACAAAACGCCCCCTACAGCCATCGCGCCCGGCCAGAGCCAGATGATTGAGCTGCTTTACAGCCAGCGCCAGCTTGGCCAGGTGAGCGATGCGGTTACCATCGCCTCCAACGACGTGAGCGGCGATGCCAAAATCATACTCAAGGCCAACATCGTGCGCGACCTCATTGGCAACAGCATGGTGAAAGAAAGCGGCACGGCGGTACCATTTAAGTAGTCTGCACCACGGATTCGGCGGATTTCGCGGATTCTGTAGACGTTATTTTTAGAGAGGCTCTGCCGGCGTGGTAGGGCCTTTTTATTTGCGCCTGGGATTGGGGCGAAGACAGAGGAATGGGCTGCCGCGTAGCGGCTTTCTCCACCTATCTTTGCGGCTCGAAAACTCACCTCCCTCACCCCACCATCACTCCCCCACTTATGATAATCGGCGTTCCTAAGGAGATTAAAAATAACGAAAACCGCGTGGGCCTTACGCCTGCCGGCGTAGCGGAGCTGCGCAAGCATGGCCACACCCTGCTGGTGCAAAGCACGGCTGGCGAAGGCAGCGGCTTTCCCGATGCGGAGTACCAGACGGCTGGCGCGACCATGCTCGCAACCATCGCCGAGGTGTACGAGCAGTCCGAGATGATTATCAAGGTGAAGGAGCCTATTGCTGAGGAGTACCCACTCATCAAAGAGAATCAGCTGCTGTTCACTTACTTCCACTTCGCCAGCGGCGAGGAGCTGACCCACGCCATGATAGCGCGCAAAGCCATTTGCCTCGCTTACGAGACGGTGGAATTGAGCAACCGCGCCCTGCCCCTGCTCATCCCGATGAGCGAAGTGGCCGGCCGCATGGCCCCGCAGGAAGGCGCCAAATACCTGGAGAAACCTTTGAAAGGCCGCGGCATTCTGCTGGGCGGTGTGCCCGGCGTGAAGCCCGCGCACGTGCTGGTGCTGGGTGCCGGTATTGTGGGCACGCAGGCTGCGAAAGTGGCTGCTGGCCTTGGTGCGCAGGTGACGGTGATGGACATCAGCCTGAACCGGCTGCGCGAGCTCGACGACTTTATGCCCAAGAACGTGGTGACGCAGTATTCAAACGAGTACAACATCCGCGAAGCCATCAAAACGGCCGACCTGATTGTGGGCGCGGTGCTGATTCCCGGTGCCAAGGCTCCGCACCTCATCACCCGCGACATGCTGAAGACCATGCGTCCCGGCACCGTAGTGGTGGACGTGGCCGTGGACCAAGGCGGCTGCATCGAAACCTGCCACCCCACTACGCACGAAAACCCGACCTTCATCATCGACGACGTGGTGCACTACTGCGTGGCCAATATGCCCGGCGCGGTGCCCTACACCAGCACCCTAGCCCTGACCAACGCCACCCTACCCTACGCCGTGAAACTGGCCAACCAGGGCTGGCAGGAAGCCTGCCGCCGCGACGAGGCCCTACGCCTCGGCCTGAACGTGGTACACGGCGAAGTAGTGTACAAAGGCGTAGCCGAAGCCTGGGGGCTGCCCCTGACCAGCGTGGATACCGTGCTGGAGCTGGCCTCGGTATAAGCTAGCGTAGAGCTTTTGTCATTGCGAGCGAAGCGCGGCAATCCGTCCTCCTAATGCCAGCAGCCCTGAAATGTGAAAAGCCCCGATGCCTGCAACGGCGTCGGGGCTTTTCGCTACTATTGAAAAATATTAGTCGGTGAGCCTCGTCACACAGTGGGCTGGTCGCGTTTTGAGGACGGATTGCCGCATTGCGCTGCGCTCCACTCGCAAGGACAAATTAGATGATACCTTCTCCTATTATCCGCCTGCTGCTGCGCCGTTTTGCGTTGTTGATGGCCGTTTATACGCTACTCCGATTTTGTTTCTATTGCTTCAACCTCGTCACGTTTCGGGGCATTGGCTTTGGCTCGGTGGCGCTGGCATTTGTGCACGGGCTGCGGTTTGATGTAGCGGCACTGCTGTGGCTGAACCTACCACTGGTGCTGGCGTCGCTGCTGGTACCGGTGACGGCGCGGCGCGGGCAGCAGTGGCTGCGCGGGCTGTTTGTACTGCTCAATATTCCGGGCTTCCTGCTCAACGTTATTGATTTTGAGTATTTCAAGTTCATCGGGCGGCGGCTGAGCAATGAGTGGCACACCATCGGGCACGATATTGCGCAGCAGGCCGGCCAGATTGGCTTGCAATACATTTACCTGCTGCCGCCGCTGCTGCTGCTCGTGTACCTGCTGTGGCGCTTCTGCCCCATGCCTACACCGGCAGAGCTGGCCACCGAGCCCAGCCGGCGGCCGTGGCTGCAACGCAGCCTGGAGTTTGTGCTGGCGGTAGGCCTGGTGGTGCTGGGCCTGCGCGGTGGCTGGCAGCTCAAGCCCTTGCGCACCGGCACGGCGTTCGATTTGCAGCCTGCCGTGCTCGGCCACCTGGCCCTGAACAGCACGTTCACGGTGCTGAAATCCTTTGATGAGGTGGCGGTGGAACGCGTCAGCTACTTCCCGGCCACAACCAAGCTACGCCCCGCGCTGGCCGAGCCGGTGCTGCCCACCCGACCACCTGTGCCACCCGATAACGTGGTGGTCCTGCTGCTGGAAAGCTTTGGCTCGGAATACACCGGCGTAGAAAATAATGGTCAGGGCAGCTTCACGCCCTTTTTCGATTCGCTGGTCACAGTGTCGGGGGCACGCTTCATGCGGGAGAACTACGCCAACGGCCGGCGTTCCATTGAGGCACTGCCGGCCGTGCTTTCGGGCCTGCCTTCGCTGATGGACGAGCCCTTTATCACCTCCAGCTTTCAGACGGCGGAGCTGCATGGGCTGGGCGAAATCCTGGGCCGCCACGGCTATAACACGGCCATGTACCACGCCGGCGCCAATGGTACGATGGGTTTCGACATGTTTGCGGGCATTGCGGGCATGCAGCATTATTATGGCCTGAATGAATACCCTGGCGGGGCCGCCAGCCCCGATTACGATGGGCACTGGGGCATTTTTGACGAGCCCTATCTGCAGTACTTCAACCACCAGCTTACGGCCACCAAGCAGCCGTTTCTGGCCACGCTTTTCACGCTCAGCGCGCACGAGCCGTTCTCGCTGCCCGCTAAGTACAAGGGCAAGTTTCCGAAGGGCACGCAACCCATTCACCCCACTGTGGCCTACGCTGACATGGCCCTACGGCGCTTTTTTCGGGCGGCCAGTAAGGAGTTGTGGTATGCCAACACGCTTTTCGTGCTCACGGCCGACCACACCTCGCAAACGGACCGACCGGGCTACCAAAACCCGCTCGGTTACCACAAAACGCCCCTGCTGCTCTTCCGCCCCGGCCACCCACTACCGGCCGTCGATGCCCACCGCATCACCGAGCAGGTAGACGTGCCGGCCTCAGTGCTCGACGTCCTGGGCCTGCCCCAGGAGCAAAAGGCACTGCTGCCGTTCGGCTCTTCGGTGTTTGAAACGGCTAGCCCCGGCCGCGCCATTTTCCGCGACGGCGACTCGTACTACCTCGTGCATTCCGACTTTGTAACCGAGCTCACCAACAAGAATGAGGTGCGACTCTACCCCTACAAAACCCATTTTATTCCCAATGAGCCGGTGGCTAACCCCGACCCGGCGCTGGTGAAAAAGTACGGCAATGAGCTGCGCGCCTGCGTACAGTTTTACGTGAACGGACTGCTGGACAACCGGCTGTATAAATAGAGCCTGCGCAGCATAATTTTTATCGCTATTTTTTGTACACTTAATATTTTTAGGTAAGTGCAGGGCAAATAGTGCCCTGTATTTGAGGCACTAATTGAACGCATGCAATAATCATTATACTAAGGCACCTGACTTACTAATATGACATGTTTATGTCATACCGCCGCATTGGTATAAGCCGGACATTTGTTCTTTTCCCCGGCGCGCGGGAGTTTAACTTTCAGGTCTTTGCATGCGTTTCAGTGTCATTAGCTCCTGCATACTACCCTGGGGCGGCAGCGAGGAGCTATGGACCGAGGCGGCCCTTCACCTGCAGCAGGCCGGACACCAGGTTGCAGTCCTCAAAACGGCCTTCGATGCGCAGCATCCTCGCATTCGGCAGTTGCGGGCCACGGGGTGCACAGTAACAGGACTAGCCCAACAACCGACACTCGCCAAGCGCCTGCTCAACCGGGCGCTGCCCGCCCACCGGCAGTGGACGCCCAGCAGCAGCCAGCTAGCACAGGTCCGGCGCCACCTTCAGCAGCAGCAGCCCGACCTTGCGGTGGTGGCCCAGGGTTCCAACTTTGACGGGCTTGCATTTGCCGACATCTGCCGATGCCTCAAGCAGCCCTTTGTAGTGATAGCCCAAAAGGCGGCCGAAGTGCTCTTTCCCCCGGTTCATCAGCGTGAAATGGCCCGCCTGGCCTACCGCGCCGCCCGGCACTGCTATTTCGTATCGCGGCACAACCTGACGGTAACCCAGCACCAGCTGGGCCAGGTGCTCGACCACGCCAGCGTCGTTCCGAACCCCTTCAACGTACCCTACGCCGGGGAGCTGCCCTGGCCGCCAGCCACCGCCATAATGCGGCTGGCCTGCGTGGCCCGGCTGGAAGTATTCGACAAGGGCCAGGACATTCTGCTGCAAGTACTGGCCCTGCCCAAGTGGCGGCAGCGGCCCCTGCACGTTTCTTTTTTCGGGCACGGCGGCGACGAACCGGCCCTGCGGGACATGGCGGCGCTACTCGGCCTACACGACCGTGTGACCTGGGCCGGACAGGTGCCGGACATCACCACCGTATGGGCCAGTCACCACGCCCTGGTATTGCCCTCCCGCTACGAGGGCCTGCCCCTGGCCCTGACCGAGGCCATGCTTTGCGGCCGGCCGGCCATTGCCACTGCCGCCGGCGGCACGGCCGAGCTGCTGGTGGATAACGAAACGGGCTTTCTGGCCGGGGCCGCCACCGTGGCGGCCCTTGATGAGGCCCTGGAGCGGGCGTGGGGCAGCTACGCCGACTGGCCAGTCGTGGGGCGGCGGGCGGCCGCGCACGCCCGCGCCCAACTGCCTCCCGCCCCCGGCGAACAACTGGGTCGGCATCTACTTCAGCTGCTTCATAATTGACTGCTGCACACACGCAATAGGCGCTACTACCCCCTGACTCTACTACGTAAACTTTACTGCTACATGCAAACCGGTTTAGTCTCCATCATTATCCCGACGTATAACCGGGCTCATCTGGTTGCCGATGCCATTCGCAGCGTACTGACCCAGGACTATCCGTATAAGCAGCTGATTATCATCGACGACGGCTCGACCGATGATACCCGCCGGGTGGTCAGCAGTTTCGCGGAAGTGGAGTATTACTACCAAGACAACCAGGGCCAGGCTGCGGCCCGCAACGCCGGCCTGCGCCGGTGTCGGGGCGAGTACATCGCTTCGCTCGACTCGGACGATATCTGGGACCCTACCTTTCTGAGCAGCGGCCTCCGGCAGATGCAGCCGGAGGTGAACCTTGTGTTTATGAACTGGCAGGTTAGCAATAGCCACAATGGGCTAGAGATTTTTTTCCAGCGCGCAGCGGCGCGGCGGCGCTACTTCACGCGGGCCGTGGGCGACTGGTGGCACCTGGATGCCGCCCAGAGCCGGCGCCTGATGCTGGAAACCTGCCCCGCACCGTCTTCGGCCCTCATCATCCGCCGCAGCGCCATGCCCGAGAGCTGGAACGAGCAGATGCTCATTGCTGACGACTGGTGCCTGCTGCTCGACATTGTGATGAACCAGCCCACAACTGTCCTTTTCACGATGGTGCCGCACTGGCTAAAGCGCGTGCACGGCGAAAACATCTACGACGGCCGTGATTATGTAGCCGTGGCAGAGGAATTGAGCTCGCATGATGAGCCCCTGCTGCTGCTGCGCTACCGATCGCAGCTAAGCCGGCGCGAGGTGGTGATTTTTCGGCAGCGCCAGGCAGAGCACCACGTCAACTATGCCTACAACAGCTACAAGGTCCGCGATAAGGCCGCCCTGCTGCGCCATATGGCCACGGCCTTTCAACTGGCGCCGCTGGCCACCGGCTGGCGCATTGCGCACGAGGTGCTGAACTACGGCAGAACCTATTTTGCCAAAACTCCCATAAAAATTCCGGCCCGGCGCTACGCCCCTTCCGCATGATGCCGCCGGATTTTACCACTGAGTACAGCCAGGGCCCTGCCCCAGAGCCGCAGCCGTTGCCAGCTGTGCACGCCAAACAGCAGGCCGTGCAGGGCGAGCACCCCAGCATCGGCGGGGTAGCGCCACACCTGCGCCAGCAGCAGCGCCAGTGGATAATAGACTTCGTAATACTCGTTGAGCAGGATGTGCTGGCCGGCCTGGGGCTGGGCGATAACCACCGGCTGCCGCCACACGCGGGCGCGCAGCCCCGTCAGGACGCCGTAGAGCCCCAGCCCCAGGTAGGCCAGCGGCTGCCGGAGCAGGTAGAGCAGCCCCAGCAGGGCCGCGCCTTCCAGCAGCAGGGCGGCCACGGCCAGCCGCCGGCCCGTCGGCGCGCCCCAGCGCACCACGAAGGTGTTTACGCCAGCTTGCGCATCGTTGGCGGCGTCGCCCAGCTGGTGCCACAGGATGTTGCGCAGCCCGCAGCCCAGTGCCCAAGCACCCACGGCCCCCAGCCACGGGGCGGCGGGTGCTACGCCCGCCCACTGGCTGACCAGCGTGGCCGTGAGCAGTTGCGGAAACAGGTGGGCCCCGGCGGTATCGGCCAGCAGGCCCCAACCGCTGCGCACCTTGAGGCGCAGCGGGGGCAGCGAGTACAGCGAATAAGCCACCCAGGCCCCCAGGTAGAGCCCGGCGGCCAGGGGGCTGAGGCGCCAGAAGTACGCGCCAATGGCCAGGCCAACGCTCGCGCACCCCACCAGGGCTGCCGCCACCACGCGGCCCGATTGCCGGGCCAGGCGGTTGGCCTTGCCGGCCGCGGCGTCGTCGGCCCGGTCGGTCCAGTCGTTGAGCACGCTGACGTAGGTGGCGCCTACCGTGAGGGCCAGCAGCAACAGCAGGAGCCGGGGCAGCAGGGGCCACAGCGGCACCCGCACAACAGTGGCCGTAGCGTAGGCCGTGGCCAGAATTGGGGCGAACTTGTAGGCCCACCACTCGCTGGCCCGCGCCATTTGAAACAGGGTGTAGGCCGCCCGCTGCCGGGCTGTTGGTTCGGACGCGGCCGGGTCGTTCATCATACTTTACCGGCCTTGATAGAAGCTCCGCCGTCGCAACTTTACTTCAAATGAAAGAAACAATCTACACTTCGCAGTCGCCCTTGCACATGCCACGCGCGTTTTTGCGCGAGGTGCGGGCCGATTTGGGAGTGGTGTACCGCATTGGCTGGCAGCTGTTCGTGCGCAACCTGAAGGTGCAGGTGCGCCAAAGCCTGCTGGGCTACGCTTGGCTGCTACTGCCGCCCCTGGTAACTGGGCTGGTATGGGTGCTGCTGGGCCGCACCCGGGTGCTGAACGTGGAATCGGATAGCGTGCCCTACCCGGCCTTCGTGCTGGCGGGCGTGTTTTTGTGGCAAGGCTTCGTAGAGGCGCTGGGCTGCCCCCTGCAACAGCTCACCAACGCCAAAGCCACCCTAGCAAAAGTCCGAGTGCCCCACGAGGCCTTCGTGACGGCCGGCGCGGCTGTAGTGGTCTTCAACAGCCTGCTACGGCTGGGCGTGCTGCTGGGCCTCATGCTCTGGTTTGGGGTGCCGCTAACGGGCACGTTGGCCCTGGTGCCGCTGGGCCTGGCTGCGCTGCTGCTGCTGGGCCTGGCCCTGGGCTGGCTGCTGGCGCTGCTGGGCCTTTTGTACGCCGACGTGGCCCAGGCCCTGCCCGTAGTCCTCAACCTGTGGTTCCTGATTACGCCCGTGGTGTACTTGCCGCCCGCGGCTTTTGCCAAGTGGTTTAACCTAAACCCGGTGACGCCCCTGCTCAGCACCACCCGCAACTGGCTGCTGGCCGGCCCGGTGGCTCCGGCTTCCGGCTTTGGGCTGGTGGCGGGGCTTGGCGGTATTTTCTTTTTACTCACCTGGCTGGCCTACCGACTGGCCCAGCCCCACCTCGTCGCCCGCCTCTGATGCTCCATCTTTTTCGTCCGCTGCTGGCCCGATACGCCCCCGCTTCACTCAAGCGGCTGGCGCGGCGCGGGCAGCAACAGCTACGCTACCTGCGCCACGGCCGGCCCGCCCCGCCCTGCCTGTTCGTATTTGGCGGCCGCTCGGCCACCTGGCCCGAACTGGGCCGTGAGCTGTACGCCCGCGACCCGGTTTTCCGGGCCACCGTCGATGCCTGTGAGCTTTTCACCACCCAGGAGCTCCAAGGGCCTTCGCTATTGGCGCATTTTACCGGCGAAGCAGGGCCGGATTTTTTCAGCGACGAGCCGCGCCTCATGCACAGCATCGTGGTGCTGCAATTGGCCCTGGCCGATATGTGGCGGGCGCGGGGCGTACAACCCGATGCCGCGCTGGGCATTAGTGTGGGAGAAATTGCCACCGTGTACGCCTGTGGAGGCCTTAGCCTAAATGATGCCCTGCGGGTGAGTGCGTCTTGCTACGCCATCGGCCAGCTCACCACGCCCAGCCACGGGGTGCTGCTGGTGCCCGGCAGCGAGGACGCGCTGGTGGCGCTACTCCCTGGCAGCCCGGTGGAGCTGTCGCTTATACTGGTGCGCGCGGAGGCCAGTACCCTGCTGCTCTGCCCCTTCGACGAGCTGGCACAGGGCCAGGCCTACCTGGCGGCCCACGGCCTGTCCAGCCAGGTGCTGGGCCACACCCCCATCCCCCCTTATCATGTGCCCCTGCCGGCGCACCGAGCCGCCAGGCGCCGGCCCCTGGCTGGGCTGCAGCCGTTGCCCCTGGCTCGGCCCTGCTATCTGGCTACGCGTGGGCACCGGGTGGAGGCTGGCACCGTGCTGGGTCCCGAATACTGGCTGGCGGTGTTCGAGTGCGCGGCGCAGTTCCACGGTGCCCTGTCCAGCGCCCTGGCCGACGGCTACCGGCTGCTGCTGCCGCTGGGCAACTACCCGTTTCCATTTGTTAAAAGCGAGCATCTTTCGGCCCTCTTGGGGTCGGCGCAGCTACTGCCCGCCCTGCAAGCCGGCAAGTCTGAATGGGCTGTGGTGGAAGAAAATTTCGCCTACCTGCAGCGCCAACGTGTGGTAGGGCTGCCCGCGGCACCCCGCCAGGAGTTGGCCTTCCCCGAATTTTCGGCGCGACTCCGGCTGTCGGCCCCCGGCCTTACCCACGACCCCTACCCTAGCTTTGCCTACCTGCGGCGGCAGGGCCCGCTGCATTTCCTGGCCGCCGAGAACGGCTGGCTGGTGCTCGATGCCGACCTCATCAACGAGGTGCTGCGTGAACCCCTGGTGTATTCCAGCAGCCCCAATGCCCCCGTCGATACCCAACTGGTGGGCGCCGACCCGCCCCTGCACACCGAAACCCGGGCCCTGTTACAGCCCTACTTTTCGCCTAAAAAGCTCGGGGCGCTGGGCGAGTTTGCCAGCGCCGGCATGGCCGAACTGGGCACTACGCTGCTGGCCCGGGGCGCGTTCGACTTCGTGCACGACTTCGCCCTGCCCCTGACCCAGGAAGTAAGCGGCGAGCTGCTGGGCCTCACGCTGGCCGAGCGCCAGCAGCTGAGCAGCCGCTTGCCCAGCCAGCTATACCAGTTCGAGTACTTCAACGTGCTACAGGCGTTTTTTCAGGAGTACTTTGAGCAGCGGCAAACGCCGGCCGAGCCGGTGCTGCTCGACCACCTGCTGGCCCACTGGCAGGCGGGGCAGTTTTCACTCGCCGAAGCGGTTGACCTGGCCAAAATTCTCTGGCTGGCTGGCCTTACCACCACCAGCATGCTGATGAGCAGCGCCGCCTATCACCTGCTGGTGCGGCCCGAGGTAGCCGGGCAACTACGGGCCGACCCTGCGCTGGTGCCGGCCTTCGTGGAGGAAATGCTGCGCCTGGAATCACCCTTGCACACCTTTCCGCGGCGCACCACCCAGCCGGTGGTGTTGGGCGGACAGGCCCTGCCCGCCGATGCCCTGATTATTTGCGGCGTAGCGGCGGCCAACCGCGACCCCGTGCGTTTTCCCGAGCCCGATTTACTGGACCTGCAGCGCAAACCGGCGCGTCATTTATCGTTCGGGGGCGGCATCCATGCCTGCATGGGCGCGCACCTGGCCCGGCTTGAAACCCGGCTGATGGTGGAATGGCTATTGGCCCAGGGCCCGGGCCTGCGGCTGGCCAACCCCAACGTCCTGCCCGACTACCTGCCGTCGCAAAACCTGCGGGTGCTGCACAAGCTGCCGCTGCTGGCTTCGCCCGTTCCTGCGTCCTATGTCTGACACTGCTCCTGTGGTTACGGTGCGTAACCTGTCCAAGAAATTCTGTACTCAACTGCGCACCTCGCTCTGGTACGGGCTGCGCGACATTGCCGCCGAAGCCTGGCCGGGCGCCGCACCCGCGCCGGCGCTACGCCGGGCCGAGTTTTGGAGCTTGCACGACCTCTCGTTTGAGCTGCGCCAAGGCGAGGCGCTGGCCATTATTGGGGACAACGGGGCCGGCAAGAGCACCCTGCTCAAGCTGCTCAACGGCCTCATCAAGCCCGATGCCGGCTCCATCCGGCTGCGGGGCCGGGTGGGGGCCCTCATCGAGTTGGGCGCGGGCCTCGACCCAGTGCTAACCGGCCGCGAAAACATCTTTCTACGGGCTGCGCTGTTGGGCGTGGGCCGGGCCGAGGTGCTGCCACTGCTGCCCACTATTATCGATTTTACGGGCCTGGACGCGGCCATTGAGATGCCGGTGCAGTTTTACAGCTCGGGCATGGTGGCGCGCCTGGCCTACGCCGTGGCCGCCCACCTGCACCCCGACGTGCTGCTCGTAGACGAAGTGCTGGCCGTGGGCGACACCGATTTTCAGCGCAAGTGCATCCACCACATGCTGGGCTATTTGGCGGCGGGCGGTTCGCTCATTCTGGTGTCGCACCAGCCCTACCACATCCAGGCCGTGTGCCAGCGCGGCCTGGTGCTGGAGAAGGGTCGGCTGGCTTTTGCAGGCACCACTACGGAGGCGCTGGACTATTATTTCTCCCACCAAGCCGGAGCGGGCGCCGCGTCGGAACTGCCGGACCGGACCATGCCCGCCCTGAGCGAGGCGCGCCCCGTGGTTATCGAACACCTGGCGCTGATGGGCCCCGGCCCGGTTGTGCAGTCCGGCGATGATGTGCTGGTTACCCTCACTTACCAGGCCTTGCGGCCGGTGCCCGGTGCGGTATGGGGCTTTCTTATTTATACCGGCGACGGCAGCACCTGCATCACGGCCGCCTACCCGCCGGAGCCCGTGGTGCTGGCGGCCGGGCGGAACCAACTAATCTGCCGCCTGCGCGGCCTGCCCCTTACAGCCGGCAACTACCTGGTGAAAGCAGCAATTGCCGATTTCGAGCACCGGCACGCCATCGCCCTCTGGGGCTGGGAAGACGCACCCGGCCGACTGCACGTAGAGGACGCCGTTAGCGCCACAAAAAACAGTCATAAGATTCTCCAGCAACTCGTCACGGTCGAAGTAGAATGGAACTAGCCGCCGCCCAAGCCCGGCCGATGGAAGCATCGGAGTTGGCCGAAGCCATTGCCCGGGGCCTCGACTACCTGCACCAGCACCAGTACCCCAACGGGGAGTTTTGCAGCTACTTCGCCCCCGATGCGGCCATGCAGGAATGGTGCGTGCCCGACAGTTGCATATTCCCCACGGCGCTTATTGCCGGCAGCCTGCTTTTTCTGGCCGAACACCCGCCAGCCGATGAAATACTGACGCGCACGACCGGCTTTTTGCAGTATCAGATGAACCGCGGGGGGCTGTGGCACCACTTCACTGGGCTGCACCCCCTGCGGGGCCCGCTGCCGCTTGATATGGATGACACCGCCTGCGTGTCGGCACTGCTGCGAGCTCGGGGGATAGCCTGCCCCATGCCCACCAACGTGCCGCTGCTGCTAGCCAACCGCAACCGGCAGGGCCTATTCTACACCTGGTTTGTGGCGCGGGGCTGGTATGCCAACCGCACCCACTGGCGCATCACGCTTCCCCGGCTGGCCCACCCGCTGCGCAACCTAGTGCTCTGGCGCAGCGTCGAGGCCACGCCGGGCGATGTCGACCCCGTGGTCAATGCCAATGCGCTCTACTACCTCGGCGACCTGCCCGAAACGCAGCCCGTCATTGCCTGGCTGCTGCGCCTCATTGCCGAAAACCAGGAGGCCGGGTGCGATAAGTGGTACCCCGACGCGCACGTGGTCTACTACTTCATTTCCCGCAACTTCTTCCGTGGCATCACCCAGTTGGAGCCCGCCCGGCAGCCCGTCATCGACCGGATTGTGGCCGCCGCCCGGCCCGACGGCCGCCTGGGCGACACCGTGCTCGACACCGCCCTGGCTGTCTGCACGCTGCTCAATTGGGGTGCCTGGCCGTCAGAGCTGCGGCCGGCGGTGCAGTTTCTGCTCGGCGCCCAGCTACCGCACGGCGAATGGCCGCGCTGGCTGGTGTACTACGGGGGGTCCAAAAAGCTGGTCGGCTGGGGCTCCGAGGAAATGACCACGGCCTTTTGCCTCGAAGCCCTGGCCCGCTACCAAGCCATCATTAGCTAGATTGCCATGACCTTACCACGTTCTCAGCCAACTGTTGCCCCGCCTTCCATCGACCTGCGTCAGCACAACGAGAAAATCGACGTGCTGCGCGGGGTGGCCATTCTGTTGGTTTTCAGTGGCCACTCCCTGATAGCCATCTTTGGGGACTACGACTTTATCGATTTCAGTCCGTCCGGGCTTTGGATAGATTTTAGCCGGTTTGCGCCGGGCAGGGTGGTGCTCACGATGACGCCCTGGGCCATGGGCGCGCATGGCGTGACGCTGTTTCTGGTTATTTCCGGCTTCCTCATTCACTGGGGCTTTCTGAAAAGCGGCGCTGCTTTTCGGCTCAGTGAGTTCTTCAATAAGCGTTTCTGGCGCATCTACCCGCCCTACCTAGTGGCACTGGCCGTGTTCGGCCTCAGCCTGGGCACGGGCGGCGCGTTCAGCCTGCTCACCCATCTCACGCTTACCCATAACCTCTTCGAGCGCTCCTATACCACCATCAATCCGTCGTTCTGGTCTCTGGGCCTGGAAATGCAGTTTTACCTGCTCTACCCGGTCTTGTTGCTGCTGCGCCGCTGGCTGGGCATAGGGCAGGCCACGCTGGCGGTGGCGGGGTGCGCAGTCCTCACGCTGGCGCTGCTGTTGATTTTCGGCGTGCGCTCCTCCACTCCGTGGATTTCCCCGCCCGCCCTCTGGCTAAACTGGGTGATTGGGGCCTGGCTTGGCGAACGATTTTTTCTGGGCCAGCGCGTTTTCAAACGCGGCCCCGGCTACCTGGTGGGCTTCTACGTGCTGCTCACCCTCTCGAAGTTGACGCTGATTTACTTGGTACTGGGACGCTTGCTGTTCAGTTTGTTTTTCGTGTGCCTGATGGACTGGTACTTGCACCAGAAGGCCCCGGTCACGTCGGCACTAGGCCGAGGGCTGAAGAGGCTCACGGCGCGGGTGGGCCTGTATAGCTACAGCATCTACCTGTTTCACCATCCCTTTTTGTACCGGGTCATTACCTTCTTCAGCTTTGGGCAGCAGAACAAACTGGTGCTGGGCCTGGCCGTGGTGCTGGCCTTCGGCCTCATGTTCGGCATCGCCCACTTCACTTACCACTGGCTGGAACTGCCGGCCATTCGCTGGGGCAAGGCGCTGTATGCCCGGTGGCGGCCACCCGTCCGAGTGGGCATCCCTCCGCTCACTACCTGAGTTGCTCAGCGTTTCTCATCCCGCGGTGGCTGCCTTCCGGGCAGGGGCATTGCGGCTTAAACCAACCTTTTGGCCGTGCTTTCGTTAGAGGCAGCTCAACTGTTGCTCTTACCAGCGCAGTGACTTTCTTCCACCAAACCACATTGGTACTATGAAAAAGCAGCCCTTCCTTCTTGCCTTGTTGTTCGTCGCGTGCGGCTACTCCGCTAATGCGCAGACCAGCACCACCACGACGACGACCAAGCAAACAACGGTAACCCCGGCTCCGGCTATCGACCCGACCGCGACGCCTCCTTCAACGACCACCACGGAGTCGACCACCACGACCAGTGAGCCTTCCACCACCGTCACCCAAACCGCTCCTACCACGGTAGTACCGTCGGACACGAAAGTGAAGGACAAGCGCAATAAGACCAAGATTAAGCCCAAAGACTAAGGCCGGTTATTTCCCGCCACTTTCTTCAGCCCGGCCGCAAGTAGTTGCGGCCGGGCTTTTTGTTGGCCCGACGCCGCTAGCGCCGCACAAAAAGCAACCCCGAAGCCCCCAACAAGCAGGCCGCTGGGCGTGCGGCACTGAGTTGCTCTCGCTTTTTGAGCCAGCTCAAAATCCAGAAGCAAAGCCGCAGTTAATTTTGCTCTCGCTTTTTAGGGAGGCGCAAAAAGCGAGAGCAACTCAGGCCTACGATGCGGCGCGCCTTTTCATCGGTGCCTGCCCTTCCTTCCCATGCACCACCCTAAAAACTACTCTACCTTATTTCCCCGCGAATGCGTGGTCCAGTACCGACGCCGCCAGAACCGGTACCAATGCTTATTTGCCGGGTAATGGCGCGTCGTGGTAATGTTGTTGAAGATGACAGCGACCAGCAGCAGAATCAGGGCACCCGTCAGCACAGGCGCCAGCAGGTACCAGTAGCCAAGCGCCTTCAGCTGGGGCGAACCGATGACGGCAATAAGGGCCGTAGCCCCGCCGGGGGGATGCAGCGTTTTAGTAACCTGCATGCCCACAATGGAAAGCGAAACTGCCAACGCCGACGCCAGCCACAGCTCCTGCGGAAACAGCCGATGCACCGTGACGCCAATGAACGCGCTGAGCAGGTGCCCGCCCAGCAAGTTGCGAGGCTGCGCCAACGGGCTATTAATAACTCCATAAATAAGCACCGAAGACGCCCCGAACGAGCCAATGAGCAGCGGCGCATCGGCCACCGCCAGCCACCGCTGGTTGAGCCAGCCAATGAGCCCGATGCCCACAAAAGCACCCAGGAAGGTCCAGAAATGCTCTTTGTAGTCGAATAAGGTTTCGCGGTAAACAATCACCCGGATGCGCCGGGCCTGGCGTCGTAGTCTGGTTCGCATGGTTGGTTTCGGGAGCCGGGAAATCCACCCCTGGCTCACGTTGAAGCGGCAAAAATAGCCATGCACCAAGCGCGACGGGCCGCCGCTAGCCCGCTACGGCCGCCGCAAACGTAGGAATTTCGGCCAGCCGCTGGTTGGTCCGCTTCTCAAAATCGACCCGCCAGCAGTAGTGCACCAGGCCGTTGGTGAGCAGCAGCAGCGGGGCCCCGATGGTCTGGTTATAGGTGGTGGCCTGCCGGGCGACTTCCTGCGTGATGGCCACGCTGGGAGCCTTGCACTCGACCAGCAGCAGGGGCTGGCCTTCCGGGTTGAGAGCCAGCAGGTCGGTGCGCTTCCGGCGCTGGTTGTAGCGCAGGCCGCGCTCCAGGGCTAGTAGGCCGCGTGGGTAGCCGAGGTCGTTTATCAAATAGTGAACGACGTGCTGGCGTACCCATTCCTCGGGCGTGAGCACGACGTGCTTACGGCGAAGAATATCCCAGATGAGGGGCTGATTTGTGGCCGATTGCGTAAGTTTGGCCTCGAAAGGCGGCAGGTCCAGGGCTTGCATCACCTCCAAAGGTAGGGGTCTGGTATCGAGTGACTGAGCAACTGAGTGGCTAAGTGACGCCGAAACGCATACCCTTTTCTCACTCCCTCACTTAGCCATTCAGCCACTCAACCACCTTTATGAAGACCAAAGAAGAAATTGTTAATAACTGGCTGCCACGCTACACCGGCGTGCCCCTGAACGAGTTTGGGCAGTACAT
This sequence comes from Hymenobacter negativus, assembly GCF_017571495.1. Classification (GTDB taxonomy): domain Bacteria; phylum Bacteroidota; class Bacteroidia; order Cytophagales; family Hymenobacteraceae; genus Hymenobacter; species Hymenobacter negativus. Next base: position 444,749 of record NZ_JAGETZ010000001.1, read on the forward strand.
CCTGCTCACCAACTTCAGCAACTACGTGTACATGTTTGCTGAGCAGTTTGGGGCTGAAGTGCGTGGCCTCGACAAACCCATGCAGACGGCCACGGCCAACGGCATCACCATCATCAACTTCGGCATGGGCTCGCCAATGGCCGCTACGGTGATGGATTTGCTCTCGGCCATTAAGCCCAAGGCGGCGCTGTTTCTGGGCAAGTGCGGCGGCCTAAAAAAGACCAAGCTCGGTGATTTGGTGCTGCCCATCGCGGCCATTCGCGGCGATGGTACTTCGGATGACTACCTGCCCAAGGAAATCCCGGCCCTGCCCTCCTTCCGCCTGCAGCGCGCCGTTTCGTCGATGATTAAGAAGCACGAGCTGGACTACTACACCGGCACGGTATACACCACCAACCGCCGCGTGTGGGAGCACGATGCCGAGTTCAAAGACTACCTGCGCCGGGTGCGCGCCCTGGCCGTGGACATGGAAACGGCCACCATTTTCGTGTGCGGCTTCATGAACGACATCCCTCACGGCGCCCTGCTGCTGGTGAGCGACAACCCGATGACGCCCGAAGGCGTGAAAACCTCGGAATCGGACTCGAAAGTGACCACCAACTTCGTGAAGCAACACCTGCAAATCGGCATCGAGTCGCTGCAGGAGCTACAATTCTCGGGCGAGTCGGTGAAGCACATGCGCTTCGAGTAAAACCGCAGGCATACCCCCTTTTCACTGACTGCAACCGACACGGCCTCATGCGGACATCTACGGATTATTGTTTTCGATTAGTAAGCATCGCCACTGCATCTGTCTTGCTATTCAGCCTTGCCGGCTGTGACCGCGTGAAGCATAAAGCCAAGGAAACCCTGCGCGAAACCAGCGAAACCGTGGGGCAGTCGGCCACTGTAGTAGCCGATGGCTTGGCCACCGGGGCCCAGCGAGCGGCGGCCCAGACGAGCCTCAGCGCGGCGCTACAGGCGCGGGGGCTGCGCCTGGGCAAGTCCTTTGTGGCCAGCGACGACAGTGCGCGTGCTGGCCGGCCGCAATTGTTGCTATATGTCATTTTTGAACGCGCTTTCCAGGATACCGTGCGCGTGCGCCTGCTTGACAACCAGGGCACCGAGTACGGCCGCAGCCGCCTGCTGCTTCAGGGCAAAGCCGACGACGCCCGGCCATTTCCCGTGCGCTTCGAGCCGCACCTGCACTTCGAGCTGGGCACGCAGGTAGTGGTTGAGTAAGTCGCCGGCCGCTGGTTACCAGATGGAACGTCATGCTGCGCGGCGCGGGGCATGGCGTTCTTTTATTTTACTTCTTTTCCCTTTCATCGTGCGCCTTACTTCTTTTCTAAATGGCCGGTTCGCCGCTCCCCTCCTGGCCCTCGCGCTCCTGAGCGGCTGCGGGGCCAAGCGCGAAGCCGTGGATTTGCTGGTGACCAATGCCACCGTTTATACCGTCGATTCCACGTTTTCCAAGGCCGAATCTTTTGCGGTGAAGGATGGAAAGTTCGTGGCCGTGGGCCCGGCAGCTGAGCTAAAGGCGAAGTACCAGGCGGCGCGGGAAGTGGACGCGGGTGGGAAGTTTATCTACCCCGGCTTCTACGACGCGCACTGCCACTTCTACCGCTACTCGCTGGGCTTGAGCTACGCCAACCTAGTAGGTACCACTTCCTGGGAAGACGTCTTGCAGAAGCTCCGGCAGCATCGCCAGCAGCAGCCGCAAGCGGCCTGGCTGCTGGGCCGCGGCTGGGACCAAAACGACTGGCCCGACAAGCAATTTCCGACCAAAGACAAGCTCGACCAGTTATTTCCCGACGTCCCGGTGGCGCTGATTCGGGTTGATGGCCACGCCGCGCTGGTCAACCAGAAGGCCCTGGACCTGGCCGGCGTCACGGCCCGTACGCCCATCAGCGGCGGCACCATCACGCGCGACGCGCAGGGCCGCCTCACCGGCCTCCTCGTTGACAATGCCCAGGGCCTGGTGGGGAAGAACATTGCCGAACCATCGCAGGCTGAAGCCACGCAGCTGTTGATGCAGGGCCAGCAGAACTGCCTGGCGGTGGGCCTGACCAGCCTCGCCGACGCCGGCCTCGACAAGCCCGACATCGACCAGATGGCGGCCCTGCAACAACAAGGCAAGCTCAAGCTGCGCCTCTACGCCATGCTCACCCCGACGGCCGAAAACCGTGCCTACTACCTCAAAAACGGCCCCATCCTGACCGACCAGCTCACCGTCAGCTCCTTCAAAGTGTATGCCGACGGCGCGCTGGGCTCGCGTGGGGCCTGCCTGGTGCAGCCGTATGCCGACCGGCCGAAGGAAACTGGTTTCCTGCTTTCCACTGAAAAGGAATACTGCGCTCTGGCGAAAGAACTGGCCGCCTCGAAGTTCCAGATGAACACCCACGCCATCGGCGACTCGGCCAATCGCATCATCCTCAACATCTACGGCGAGGCGCTGAAGGGGCAAAAGGACCGGCGCTGGCGCATCGAGCACGCCCAGGTCATCACCCCGGCCGACATGCCCAAGTTCAGGCAGTTCGGCATCGTGCCCTCGGTGCAGCCCACCCACGCTACTTCCGATATGTACTGGGCCGGCGAGCGGCTGGGTGCCGCCCGTCTCAAAACGGCCTATGCCTACGCCGAATTGCTGAAGCAGTATGGCCAGCTGGCCCTGGGCTCCGACTTCCCCGTGGAGGACATCAACCCGCTATTCGGCTTCCACTCGGCCGTGGCCCGGCAGGATGCCAAGAACTTCCCCGCCACCGGCTTCCAGATGGAAAACGCCATCAGCCGCCCCGACGCCCTGCGCGGCATGACCACCTGGGCCGCCCACGCCGGTTTCGAGGAGAAGCGCAAAGGCCAAATCAAGCCCGGCATGCTGGCCGATTTCGTGGTGCTGGATACTGATTTGCTGACCGCCCCAAAGGAGAAGCTGCGCGGCGCACAGGTGCTGCAAACCTGGATTGGAGGCGAACAAGTGTTTAATCGGAAGTAATAGCAATAGCAAAAAAGAGCGTCATGCTTCGCTCAGCATGACGCTCTTGCGTTTACTCCTATCAACCGCCCTATTTCTCGTCGGCGCTGGGGCCGTAGAGGCCGGGCACGGGAATATCGAGCAGGCGCAGGTACACCGTGAGCTGGCCGCGGTGATGGATGCTGTGGTTCAGGCCCATAATGCGGATGGCAGTGGCTTTGGGGTAGTCAAATACCACGTGCTCGCCGCGGTGAAGCTTGAAGTTTTGGGCCAGCTTGTCGTCGTCGCTCTGCTGCAGTTCCTGCTTCAGGGTGGCGCTGTAGTCGTCGAAGCGGGCCAGCAGCTCTTCGAGGCTGGTGGGCGTGGGGCCGGGCTTGGGGGCGTTGGGGTCAAGGAAATCGCGGGAATCGTGGGTGACGAACAGGGTTTTGAACGCCAGCAGGTTTACCATGTGGGTAGCCAGCTGCCAGAGCGACATGCTCTTGGGGTGCGGCTTGTAGTCGGCCTGCTCGTAGGGCACGCGTTCGAGGATACGGCGGGTTTGAACCAGCTCGTGGTTGAGCTCGGCCAGGATGTTCTTCTGGATGGAAGAGGTGTACATGCGGGGAAGGGTAAGGAGTGGGGCGGCCGGGGCCCAGTGGCTGTCAGTTGCACCAGTGCCAAGACCGCCCCAAAGCTACTTATTTTACCGTGGCAGGCGTGCTGGCTACCGCCGACGCAGGCGGCGGCCCCGGAAACGTAGCTGGAGCCGTAGGCGAGTCTTCGCGCAGTTTCTTACCACGCAACTGTAGCAGGAAAATCAAGCCCAGGATGAAGAACACAATCAGGGCCAAGATGCTGTAGCGCATCGAACCCATAACCTGATTGATGATGCCGAAGGTAGCCGTGCCAATGACGATGCTCAGTTTCTCCGTCACATCGAAGAAGCTGAAAAAGGCGGCGGAATTGGGAGTATTCTCGGGAATGATTTTCGAGTAAGTCGAGCGGCTTAGGCTCTGGATGGCCCCCATAGTGAGACCGATGACACCTGCCAGCACAAAGAAGCTCCAACCGGCCTGCACGAAATAGCCAGCGATGCAAATCAGCATCCAGATGAACACCGACCAGCTCAGGGCTCGCGTGTTGCCGATGCGTTCAGAGAGCTTAGCAAACAGGTAAGCACCTGCGATGGCCACTACTTGCAGCAGCAAAATGGTGATGATGAGTTGGTCCTCGGGCAAATGCAGTTCGTCAGTTCCGAAGAGCGTAGCCACGTACATCACCGTTTGCACCCCCATGTTATAAGTAAAGTAGGCCAACAGGAATTTCTTCACGTTGGGTAGTTGCTCCAACTGTTTCCATACCTTGGCCAGTTCGCGGAAGCCGTTGAGTAGCCAGCCCCCCTCGGCTGCGGGCGCATCGGCTGGGCGCCCCTGGTCAGGTGGCAGCGTCGCGAAAGGAATCTGGGCAAAGCCAGCCCACCAAAGTCCGGTAAGCAGGAAGGATATCTTCGCTGCTTTGATGCCGTCGATGCCGACTTTATCATGAAACTGATTGATGACAAGGCAAACCACAAGTAGAATCACCGAGCCGATGTACCCCATCGAGAAGCCCTTGGCCGAAAGCGAATCGAATTTTTCTTCCGAGCTTATTTCCGGCAGATAGGAATTGTAGAATACGATACTACCAGAAAAACCTATGGTAGCGGCAATAAATATGAACGTAGACAACGTGAGCGTATCAGTGTCGAAGAAATACAGGCCAGCGCACGAAATGGCCCCGATGTAGCAGAACACCTGCAAAAACAGCTTCTTCCGCCCTGAGAAGTCGGCCAACGACGTCAAGAATGGGCTGACTAAGGCAATAAGCAGGAAGGAAGCCGAAATGGCGTATTGGTTGAGCGAAGTGCCCGGCACCTTCATTCCGAGAAAGTTGACAAGGCTTTGTCCGTTATCGGAATGGGTGAGGCGTTTAATAACGCTGGACCAGTAGATGGGGAAGATGCTGCTCGTAATCACCAGCGGGTACACGGAGTTGGCCCAGTCGTAGAAGGTCCAGCCGGTGGTGATGCGCTTGTTGTCTTTCTCGATGCCGGGAGTGGCAGCGGGCGTGGGAGTCGAAGTGGGGGCCATAAGGGCGGCGGGGGTTAGAGGATTGCGCCGGGGAAGGTAACGGGTTTTTACGGATGGGGTTGGGGCAGGCGTGGGTTACTGTTGCGGTAGGTGCGGGAAGTTGGCCCGCACCATGCCGGCGAACTCGGCAGCATCGAAAGCCGCTTCCCGCCATAGTCGGGTCGCTTCGGCGGCAGCTTGCTTGCCTTCAGCAATGGTAAGATTGAGTTCTTGCAAGAACTCATCTTCTCGCGGGTCAAGCGGCAAGGTGAACTTGAAAGCGCCTACCATGCGCGCATACTGCAACCCCTTTAAGTGGTCGACCCGACTTTTTATCAGTTCCGGCCGGTCCAGACCATAACCTTTGATACTGGCCTTACCTCTGTCGTCGAGGTCTTTAATAGCATCTTTGACGAATGTCAGGTGGTGCTGGGGAGCATCCAATGCGGGGTTGAGCAAAAGCGGCTTCTCCTGGCTGATGTCATCGTGATGGGTTTTGGCCCGTGCCGCAGCGTGGTTGGCTAACGGGAAATAATTGCCCTTATAGTCTTGATTGCAAATCTGGCACGAGAAGAACAAGTTATTCCAGTCATAAGCCAGCCAGTAATAGCCCGGCTTGTGCAGTGGGCCTTCCCATTCTTGCTGGTAACCGGCTTTGGGCCGAAAGTGCTCCACATCGCCGTAGCTGGTGGCGGTGAACAATGATTCGCAGTAGCAGCACTTATCGTGTTGGTCGGCCCGCAGTTGGGTCTTCACGCCGGTGTCGTTGTAAATGCCATCGCGTGAATGCAGAATCGTGTTATCGGGAACTTCGCAGGCGGCGGGGTCGGCGGTGTGCAGGGCCTCCAGCTGCTGGCGGTGGCGGGTGCCGCGCGTGGGCAAAGGCGCTGGAATGGGGCGGCTTTTGGCAATCTGAATCATGGCTGGCTAGTCCAACATGTCTTCTTCCTTCAGATTGCGGGCCAGGCGGGCCAGCAGGCTTTCCACTTTGCGCTCGGGCGGCGTATCGCCAATGGGTTGCGCGGCTACTTTGGCGTTCAGGCGCTCAAGCTCGGCCTTCTCTTTGACCGTGAGCTTCTTTCTAAGCAACAGCGCATTCCGGCGCTGCAGCTCTTCTTCGGTCTGCACCGATAGAGTCGACGTGTCTTCAAACAGCTCGCTGTTGAGAATCTGGTCGACGCGCCAGCCGCGCACGTCCTCCACGTCGGTCACCACCACGGTTTGGTCGCCTTCCCGGCGCAACAGTATCACGTTGGCCCCGGCATCGCCGGCGGCCTGCACCACTAGGGGGCTGTGCGCCGTGGCAATGAACTGGGTGTTCTTGAAGATGCCGCTCAGGAAGCCGATGAGCTTGCGCTGCCAGCTGGGGTGCAGGTGCAGGTCGATTTCATCGATGAGCACGATGGCGGGCTCTTCCAGCGGGTTTGGGCTGTCGGGGTAGCGGATGAAGAGCTTGCTGGCGAAGTCAGTGAGCCACACCACCAGGGTTTGGTAGCCCAGGCTCATGTCGCGCAGGCGCACCCAGGTATCGAACAGCAGGAATTGCAGGCTTATCTGCGGCTTCTGCGGCGTACCAGTAGAAGCTATGCGTAGCTCAGTGACGCCAAGCAGCACCGTCTTTAACATTTTTTCGACTAGGGTACGAGCCTTATTGAGTTGGTCGGCATTCTCGCCAGCTAGCTTGCTACCGTAGTCTATATTAAGAAACCATTCTTCAGGATTAAGGAGGTCGGCCCGGTCATCAAAGAGGCTAATACAGGTGTCGTCACTAGCAGGCACCTCACCGATTGTAGAATTGCCAACAGTACGGCCAGCACCATAACCGTACGCTATTAGACCTAGTGATGTCTCATCAACGGTTGTTGAGGAATACCTTTCTCTGGCAAAAGAAATCTGGGTATGTTCTACTTGAACATGTATCCGATTTTCTTTGGATAAATTCAAATTAGTTGTTGACAAAAGGTCACCCTTGTATGCTTCATAAGCCATTGTTGAAGTATACTTACCATCGTGTCGTAGAGCGCGCCATTTATTTTTCCAGCCACTTGCATAAACCGGTGGATAATATTCAGGCCCCTTCAATTCGTGATAGTCATAATCCACTTCTTTTCCTGGTACTAACGCCGCCAACGCCTTCAACACCGTCGTCTTCCCCACCCCGTTATCCCCGAGAATAATCGTCCACTGCGCGGGGCGGCCATCGGGGCGGGCAAAGGAAATGGTCTGCTTCTCGCCGAAGCTGCGCACGTTTTCCAGGCTCAGGGAGAGGAAGTAGGCGGGTGGCGGAGCGGTGGTTTTGTCGGTCATCACGAGAAGAAGCGGGGCGAAACACGAAGGTCCCAAAAGTAGCAGGCCCGCCGGGTTCCGGCGGGCCTGCGGGGCATGCGGGCAAAACCCCGGCGGGTTTCGGGTCAATGCCCGGCGGGTTTGGGGCAAAACCCGCCGGGGACTTGGACCTTACTTCTCGACGCGTTTAAAGTCGGCCCCTTGAATGGCCTGGGCAAAGAGCTTACCGGGCCGAAACTTCACCGTAACCGCTCCGATGAGGGCCGTATTAAATTCCTTCTCCGAGGCGGCGCCGTCGCTTTTGAGGGTGGTGAAGAACGAGCCAAAATCGCCACAGCGCACGATGCGGCCTTCCGTCAGTTCGCCGGGCACGACCTGGAACAGGGCTTCGAGCACGGCCATCACATCGACGGTGCTCACGGTGGAGATGTCCGAAATGCGCTTGGCCAGGCCGCGCACGGTGGTTTCGCCGGTGCTCTTGGCGGCAGCGTAAAACTTCTTGGGGGCTTTGGGGTCGCCAGGGTTGCCGCGCTCGGCCAGGGAATACTCAATGGGCATATTGCAAAGGAGTTAAGATGATAGAAGGTGGTAAGGTAGGCGAAAGCAAGCAGCTAATAATAGGAATCCAGTTATGGGACAATATCTCTCGAAATTACCAAATCGAGAACTAGGGCGATAAATCCATTTAATCGCCGGACCTTTGCAGTCGGATAGCTAGGCCCTGCCCCCAGCAAGGCTTTTTATCGCCGTTTTAACATCTTTTTAATTCCACCTTCCCTCCTATTCATGCGTCGTATTCTTACGCGTTGGCTCTGCCTCGGCAGTGCGTTATTATCCATTTCTTCGGCGGCGCAGGCGTCGGCCCCCGGGCCGGTGGCGGCGCCCGGCGGCACGGCCCCGCTGCGCTTCGTGCCCAACCAGAACCAGTGGGCCAAGCCGGTGCTCTTTGCCGCCGACGTGCCCGCCGGCCAGCTCTTTCTGGAACGCAACCGCCTGCTGGTGGCCCGCTACGATGCCCGCCAGGTGGACCACCTGCATCACGACGGCGCCAGCCGCACGGCCCGCGTGAAGGCGCATGCCTACGCTGTAAACTTCGTGGGGGCCAACCCCAACGCTGACGTGAGCAGTGAGCACCCCACCGGCGCCCCCACCGACTACTTCCTCGGCAACGACCCCGCCCACTGGGCCACCAACGTGCCCTCCTTCGCCGATGTGCGCTACCGCCAGCTCTATCCCGGCACCGACCTGCACCTTTACGCCCACGGCACCTCCCTGGAGTACGATTTCGAGCTGGCCGCCGGGGCCGATGCCGCCCGCATCCAGCTGCGCTACGAGGGCCAGCAGTCGCTGACCGTGGTGGATGGCGCCCTGCACATTGCCACCAGCGTGGGCCGCGTGACCGAGCAGAAGCCCTACGCCTACCAAACCATTGACGGCCGCCGCGTGGCCGTGCCCTGCCAGTACGTGCTGGGCCCGCAGCACACGGTGAGCTTTGGCCTGCCCAAGGGCTACGACCACCGCCACCCGCTCACCATCGACCCGGTGCTGGTGTACGCCACCTACACCGGCTCGACGGGCCAGAACTGGGGCTACACCGCCACCCACGACACGGTGGGCAACCTCTACACCGGCGGCATCATCTTCCGGACGGGCTACCCCATCACCACCGGGGCCTACGATGCGAGCTACAACGGCGGCATCGACATCGTGATAAGCGGCTACAACCCCAACGCCCCCACCGGCGCCAGCAGCCACATCCGCTCGACCTACCTGGGCGGCTCCGACGACGACTACGTGCACAGCTTGGTGATGAATGGCACCACCTCGTCGCTGGTGCTCATGGGCTCCACGGCCAGCACCAACTTCCCGGTTTCGAGCAATGCCTACGACCGCACCTACAACGGCGGCACTTCCGACCTGGTGCTGGCCCGCCTCAACTTCGCCGTGGGCGGCACCACGCTCAGTGCGACCTATCTGGGGGGCTCGGCCGCCGATGGGCAGATGGCGACAAGCAGCAACCTCTACGCAAACTTCGGCGATGACTACCGCGGCGACGTGATTACGGACCCGTCGGGCAACATTTACCTCACCTCCCTCACCCGCTCTACCAACTACCCCACCCTGGGCGGCCTGCAAGCCTCCAACCGGGGCGGCCACGATGCCGTGGTGACCAAGCTCAACTCCAACCTCTCCTCGCTGGTTTGGAGCACCTACCTCGGCGGTGCTTCCGACGACGCGGGCTACAGCATCCAGCTCGACAGCCTGAACGGTGTGTTTGTGGCCGGCGGCACGATAAGCACCAGCTTCCCCGGTACCAACGCGGGCATTCCCGGCATCAATACCAGCCTCAACCCCACCTACCGCGGCGGCATTGCCGATGGCTTCGTGGCCCACATCGCACCGGCCGGCAATGCCATTGTTCAATCGACCTACCTGGGCACCAGCAGCTACGACCAGGCTTATTTCGTGCAGCTCGACCGCAAGGGCGCGGTGTACGTGCTGGGCCAGACCAACGGCGCCTACCCCGTCACGGCCGGCACCTACCGCAACGCCAACAGCCGCCAGTTCATCCACAAGCTGAACTACCAGCTTACCACCACCGGCTTCTCCACCGTGTTCGGCAACGGCGCGGGCACGGCCACCAGCGCCAACCCCTACCCCACCAACCTGGCCCCCACGGCCTTCTTGGTCGATAATTGCGGCAATATCCTGCTCTCGGGCTACGGCGCGAGCAGCATCGCGGGCATGCCCACCACCACCGATGCCCTGCTGCGCACCGTGTCGAACAGCACGCCCAGCAGCCAGGCCGATGCCAACCTGAACACCTACGGCTACCTCTACCTCATGCAGCTATCGGCCAATGCGCGGCGGCTGGTGTACGGCTCCTACTACGGCACCGGCACCACCCACGTCGATGGCGGCACCTCGCGCTTCGACAAGAAGGGCATTATCTACCAGGCCATCTGCGTGCGGGCCCAGCAGTCGGGCGGAGCACCGCCTACCATTCCGCTCACGGCCAATGCCTTCGCCCGCGCCATCGGCAGCGGGGCTGGGACCAATGCGGCCGCCTTCAAGATGGACATTGCCCGCCTCGATGCCAGCTTCGTGCCGGCCGCCAACGGCACGCCCAACACCCGCGTCGGCTGCGCGCCGCTCACCGTTACGTTCACCCGTGCCACCCCTTCTAACAACGGCACCACCTGGAACTTCGGCAACGGCCAGACCTCGACCCAGCCCAACAACGTGAGCACCACCTACACCCTGCCCGGCCGCTACCCCGTTACGCTCACGGCCTTCGACTCCACCAGCTGCCAGCCCGCCGTTATCAGCCGCGATACCGTGACGGTGTTCGGCCTGCCCCGCGCCGCCCTCGGCCCCGACCAGACGGTGTGCCCCGGCTCGTCGGCCACGCTCACCGTGGCCGGAGCCACGCCCGTGCAGTCGGCTATCTACGCCTGGAGCCCCGCTACCGGCCTCAATACCACGAGCGGCCCCACGGTGGTGGCCACGCCCACCGCCACTACCCAGTACATCGTGACGGCCACCACGCCCGGCGGCTGCATTAGCCGCGACACGGTAGTGGTAAACGTGCGCAATTCGCTCACGGTGGCCATTCCGGCCGTAGCCCCGCTATGCCCCGGCTCCAGCGCCACCCTCAGCACGGCCGATGCCGGCACCGGGGCCACCTACGTGTGGAGCCCGGCGCCCGGCCTCAGCAGCACCAGCGGCCGCACCGTTACGGCCAGCCCCACGGCCACCACGACGTATACCGTGCGCGTGACCACGGCCGCTGGCTGCACCGGCAGTGCTACCACCACAGTTACCGTGGCCACGCCCCCGGCTATCGCTATCCTGGCCAACGTCACGGAAGTACGCATCGGCGAGCCGGTAGCTTTCGGCGCGTCGGGCCCGCTCATCACGCCCATTACCACGCTCAGCTGGGATTTTGGCGATGGCCAGACCGGGCGCGGCCTCACCCTGAGCCACGCCTTTGCCGCCCCCGGCACCTACACCGTTCGCTTGCTCAGCACGAGTACCGCCGGTTGCCCGGGCAGCTCTTCGGTTATTATCACCGTGCTGGCCCGCGACTTCCAGTACCCGAACGTCATCACGCCCAACGGCGACAACAAAAACGACGATTTCCGCCCCTACGTGAGCCCCGACCCGGTTTCGGTGGTGATTTATAACCGCTGGGGCCGCAAGGTTTTCGAGCAGGACAACTACACCCAGGGCTGGGGCAGTGCTCCGAACGTAGCCGCCGGCGTGTACTTCTACCAGCTGCGCTCCGCCGCCGGCCAAACCTGGAAAGGCTGGCTGGAAGTGGTGAAGTAGATTGGTGCTTGATGCGAAGAAAGCCCGTTCCCAGGTTGGGGACGGGCTTTTTGCTATACGCCCGAGGTAGAAACAGGGGCAAGCCCCGCTCCTCCCCGTCAGCAGCTACAGTCGGTTTAAAGTAAAGCGCGGGGCTGAATCGTTTTCTGCACTAGCCGCCTGTTTCTGCCGCCGTGACCTCCCCCAACCAACAAACCCTCATCCAGACCGTGAAGCAATACAGCAAGCAGCTGTTTGCCTTCGTGCGCGGCCGGGTGGATACGGACGAGGATGCCGAGGACATCTTGCAGGACGTGTGGTACCAGTTCGGCAGCCTGCCCGAGTTGGGTGCCATTGACCAGGTGAGCGGCTGGCTGCACCGCGTGGCCCGCAACAAGATTGTGGACCGCTCGCGCAAGAAGCGCGAAGAGCGCCTCGACGACTACAGCTACGAAGACGAAGACGGCGGCCTCAGCTTCCGCGACATTCTCTACGCCGAAGCCCCCACGCCCGAAGCCGAGGACCTCCGGCAGCTGTTCTGGGACCAGCTGTTTCTAGCCCTGGAGGAATTGCCGGCCGCCCAGCGCGACGTATTCGTGCAGAACGAACTGGAAGAGCGCACCTTTCAGGAAATTGCCGACGAAACCGGGGAGAACATCAAAACCCTGATTTCGCGCAAAGGCTACGCCGTGAAGCACCTGCGCAAGCGGCTGGAAGGCCTGTACCAGGAATTTATAAACTATTAATTTTTTCGACCATGTCCTTCCTTCGTCAACGTCGGGGCCGCCGGGGCCGCTTCCTTTTCTTCCCGCTGGTGGCCGGGGCCGCCGCCCTGGCCCTGGGCGGCGTAGTGATGGCGCTCTGGAACGCCATTCTGCCGGATGCCCTGCACGCAGGCCGCCTCAACTACTGGCAGGGCGTGGGCCTGCTGGTGCTGTGCCGGGTGCTATTCGGCTCCTATGGCCGGGGCGGCGCCGGTGGCCGGGGCCACGGGCAAGGCCACGAAAAATGGCAGCGCATGAGCGACGACGAGCGGCAACAGTTTCGGCAGCAGTGGCAGGCCCGGGCGCGCGCCTGGGGTGGCGGGCGCCCGCCCCAGGCCCCTCCACCCCAGGCGTGAGCCAGTCGGCTATATCACGTATTGAATGCCCGGTTTTGGCCGGGCATTTTTGTTGCATACAGCATCTGTTCAGGTAGTCGAAAGGAATGAATAGCGTCATGCCCACCCACCTCTTAAAGACATGCTTTACAGCCTGTAAACCGGCTAAAATCGAGTTTATTAAAAATATTTGCCTTTTGTTAGAGTAAAAGCAGCCGCTCATTCGATTTCCATATTGAAGGCCAGGACGGCCCACTCGCCCCGAATGCCCAGCTGAGCTAGCCCTGAAAACGGCTGGCATTCGCCGCCCACCGCCTGCGCCGGTTCACCCCACTATTTCCTGTCATGAAAAATATCCTGAAAGTCATCGGGGCCTTGCTGGTCCTGCGCGTTGTATTCCACTTGTTGCGTGGCGGCCGGAGCCGGGCCACCGCGGCCCACTGGCGCCGCCGGATGGCCGATTACCGCTCCTCCTTTGAGGGTGACGCTGACGCCCCGGTCCCCGTCGACAACCAGTGGTCGCGGCCATCGAGCCGCCGCCCGCAGGGGGCCGCACATTCTGTGCCGGTGGGCTAAGCCACCGCGTTTTTCCATCCACTCAACTCCATTCCATCATGTACACCCAACAAGCTTCCGATTCCAATGCTAATGCCTACCAAGGCCGCCATGCCGGCTGCGGCGGGCGGGGCCGCCACTGGGGCCGTCATTTTGGCCAGCGCGGCCACCGGGGCGGGCCACCGTGGGCCAAGTTCTTTGGTGGCGCCTGGCAGCCCGTTCCCGTCAACATCGAAACCACCGAAACCAGCTTTGTGCTGAGCCTGTTCGCAGCCGGCCTGGTGAAAGAGAATATCAGCCTCACGGTCCAGCACGACGTGCTGACCATCGCCTACCAAGGCACCGATACGGCCTCTGATGACGCGGCCCCCGACCCGCGCTACACCCGCCGCGAGTTCCGCAACGCTTCCTTCGAGCGCGCCTTCCAGCTGAATGGCAAAGTGCTCACCGACGGCATCACGGCGGCCTACGCCGAGGGCATCCTGACCGTGACGCTGCCCAAAAACCCCGCCACCAATCAGCCAGCACAAACCATTGGCGTAAGCTAAACTACGCCGGCAAGGCTGCTGCAAACCCAAAAAGCGTTGGCCTGACAGCCAGCGCTTTTTTGTGGGCTGGCGGGAACCTGTGGGTATAAATATTTGAACTGGTTTTGACCAAGCACCACAGTAGGTACATTTTAGTGGCATCGGGCCAGGCACGGCAACCGGGACAGGCCTCCTACCGCCAAAATCACCGCGTCCCCAACAATTTGCAAGCACCTTATCACTAGGGGGTCGGGCGGCAGTAGACGGCTTGTGAAACCGGCCTGCTGGTCGAGTACAGGGCCGCTCGGGCCCGCCCCAACGAACCCGCCAATAAGCGCCTGCGTAAGCCCCCGCCGGCGGGCGCTCTTTGAAGTCTCAAGCGAAAACAAGGCCGATTGACGAGGCCTTTTATATGGCTTGTCGCTTTATTTGTTGCTTCGCAATAACTATTTCACCCATCTTATCTACTTTTTATCCTTTTCCTCTCACCCTTTTCCTCTTACTTTTTCCCCCATTCACCCACATGCATACACCTTTATTTTCGCGACAGCGCATGGCACTGAGCTGGTCGTTGGTGCTGGCAGCGCTGCTCGGAAGCAGCCTGCAGGCAGAGGCCCAGGTAGACCAATACACCTTTGCTCCCTCCACGGGCACCTACACGAGCATTGCCACCGCAGCCGGGGCCACCAATGTGCCCACTGTGCAGGCCGATTCCGGCATTTCGCCGGCCTTGCCCCTGGGTTTCAGCTTCGTGTTCGATGGCGTTACCTATACCCAGGTTAAGGCTTCTTCGAACGGCTTCCTTTCGTTCAATACCGGAGCCGTGACCCAGACGACGAATAACCTGAACACGGTGGCCGCGGCAAGCCGTCCGCTGGTGGCCCCGCTCTGGGACGACCTTGATGGCCGGGCAACGGTTGGCGGCGTAACCAATAGCAGCCGGGCCAGCTACCTCACCACGGGAGTAGCCCCGAACCGGGTATTCACGTTTGAATGGAAGGACTGGGAGTGGAACTGGAATTCGACAACGCCCGTCGTTTCGTTTCAGGCCAAGCTCTACGAAGGCACCAACGTGGTTCAGTTCGTTTACGCGCCGGGTACGGGTAGCGTAGTTAGCGGTTCGGCCTCGGTGGGCTTGTCGGGAGTGGCCGTGGGCGAGTTCCTGTCGCTCAGCAGCCTGGGCACTGCCCCAACCGTGAGTTCAACCACCGAAACCACCAACATTGCCACGCAACCGGCCGCGGGCCAAACCTATACGTTCACCCCGCCGGTGCCGGCTCTGTGCCCGACCCCGCGCCAGTTGGCCGTTACGGGGGTAACCAATACCACGGCCAGCGTGTCGTATTCGGTCTCCAATACCACGCCCGGCCCGTTTACTATCCTCTACGGGCCTACCGGCTTTAATCCGGCTGCGCTTCCCTCCTCTACCAATGTTTATTCTTCGACAACCGCCACGAGCCTGACCCCCACGCTGACGGGCCTGACGGCCAATACCACCTATCAGTTCTACGTGATTCAGAACTGCGGCGGCTCCAATGGAACCAGCAGCATTTCGAACGCGGGCACGTTTACAACGAATCCGAACCCGGCCGCAAACGACAACTGCGCCCAAGCCATTGCCCTCACCATTGCCTCCTCCTGCACCACCCCAGTGAGCGGCACCGTGGTGGGCGCTACCCAAACCCTGGCTCCGTCGACGGGCTGCGGGGGCACGGTGGCCCGCGACGTGTGGTATTCCTTCGTGGCCGGGGCTACGTCGGTGCAGCTTGCCACGGGCGCCCAGTTCACCGGCTACTACGACGTGCGCTCAGGGAGCTGCACTACTTCTACCAGTGTGGCCTGCGGCCTGCTTGGCACAACTACGACGCCCACGCAGGCAATTGTGCCCGGCTTGGCCGCTGGTCAGACTTATTTCCTGCGGATTTACTCTTCGGCCACGACCGCACCAGCCATAACAGCCAGCGGATTCACCGTGTGCCTGACGCCCGCCCCGACCGCCCCGGCGAACGACGACTGCGCGGGAGCCCTCAACATCCCGATTCAGTACGGCACCTGCGTGGGCCAGACTTCCGCCGATAACACGGCTGCCACGAACTCCACGGGCGCCCCCGCGCCGACCTGTGCCAATTACCAAGGCAAAGACCTCTGGTTTACCGTAACCGTACCAGCCAGCGGCCAGGTCACCGTGCAAACTGTGACGCCTACTGCCGGGAGCCCTATCACCGACACGGGGATGAGCATTTACTCCGGTACTTGCAGCGCCCTCACCGAAGTGGAGTGTGACGATGATGACAGCCCCACTGGCAACTTCTCGCTCATTACGCTTACCGGGCGTACGCCGGGCGAAGTGCTCTACGTGCGGGTATGGGAATACGGCGGCGGCACAACCGGCCTGATTGCCGTGTGCGCTACCTCGCCCTCGAACTGTGGCGTGCCCACCGGCCCAGCTGTGAGCAACCTAACAAATACCACGGCTACCCTTAGCTGGGTGGCCCCGTCTAACGGCCTGCCAGCTGGTGGCTCCTACGAGCTGGAATATGGCCCGCAAGGCTTTACCCAAGGTACAGGCACGGTGGTAACTGGCCTGACGGCTACGACCTATGCTCTGAGCAACCTGGCGGCCAACTTTGCCTACTGCTTTTATGTGCGGACCAATTGCGGTACCGCCAATGGCAGCAGCACCTGGGTTGGCCCCACTTGCTTCAACACTCCGCTCACGGCCCCTGCCAACGACGACCCCTGCGGGGCCACGACGCTGGGCGGGACGGTGCTGGCGGCATCCAATGTAGGCGCTACCACCACCGTGCAAGCCACGCTTCCAAACCCCGTTTGCTCGACGGCCAGCCAGCCCAAGGACGTGTGGTTTGCATTCACGCCCACTGGCACCACGGCCACGCTCACGCTCACCGGTTCTGCGGCCGGCACGGTGCGGGTGTACGCTAGCCCCAGCTGCTCTGCGGGTCCCTTTACGCTCATGTCCTGCGCTTCATCGGGGGCCAACAACACTGCCCTAACGACACCGGTGAGCGTGACCGGCCTGACGGCGGGCCAGCGCTACTACGTGGCCGTGAGTGGCTACGGCAGCTCCGACACACAAGGTTCCTTCACCATCACCGGCGCTGGCCTGGTTACGGCAACCCGCGTACAGGCCGATACCGATGCCCTGCTGGTATACCCCAACCCCAGCAACACCGGCCAGCTCACCCTCAAGCTGAGTGGCCTGAGCGGCGCGGGCCAAGCGACCCTGCTCAATTCCCTGGGCCAGGTCGTGCTGACTAAAAACCTGACCGCTGCCGCCGAGCAGACCCTGAACACCCGCAACCTGGCCGCCGGCCTTTACACCTTGCGCGTAGAAGCTGGCTCGCAGGTTCTGACCCGCAAAGTCGTGCTCGAATAACCCGGCTTTGCCGTAACATAAAAAAGGCCCGAACCATCTGGTTCGGGCCTTTTTTATGTTACGGCAAAGCCTATCAGCACCCGTCCCCTAACGTACCTCTGAAAAAGAAAAAGCCTCGTTTCCAATTTGGAAACGAGGCTTTTAGCTGAGAGGATGGGATTCGAACCCACGATAACCTTTTGGGCTATACACACTTTCCAGGCGTGCTCCTTCGACCACTCGGACACCTCTCAAGGTTGGCGGTTCGTGCTGCAAAGATAGCGGGAAGTTGTCAGTTGTTGGTTGTCAGTTAGCAGTTTTATCCACGGCAACCCAACTGACAGCTGCCAGCCAACAACTGGCAACTAAAAATCAAAGCGTTATCTCACCGCGCAAATTCAGCGCCAGCAGCTCGCGGGTACGAGCCTCGTCCAGCCCGAGGCCGAGCACGAACATGAGCTTGGTCACTGCCGCTTCGGTGGTGATGTCGTCGCCGCCCACCACGCCAAGGTCGGCGAAGTGGGAGCTGGTTTCGTACTTGCCCTGCACCACGCGGCCTTCCTCGCACTGGCTCACGTTGAGGAGCCACACGCCCCGCTGCCGGGCCTCGGCCAGGCAGTTGAGGAACCAGGGCGCAGTGGGCGCGTTGCCCGAGCCGTAGGTTTCGAGCACGCAGCCGCGCAGGCCCGCAATGCTCAGAATGGCCCGCACCACATCCGGCGTGATGCCCGGAAACAGCCGTAGCACGGCCACGCCCACTTCCAGCTGCGTGTGCACCTTAATGCGGGCCGCCGGCAGCAGGCGAATGCTTTTGTCGTCGAATTCCAGGTTGATGCCCGCGCGGGCCAGCGGCGGATAATTCTCGCTTTTGAAGGCCGCAAATTGCTGGCTTTCCACCTTTTTGGCGCGGTTACCGCGAATCAGAACGTCGTTGAAAAACACGCACACCTCGGGCACCCGCACGGTGTGGGAGCGTGGGTAGCGCGCCGCCGCAATTTCCAGAGCCGTCACCAGGTTGCGCTGGGCATCGGAGCGGCTGGCCCCTACCGGCACCTGCGCACCCGTGAATACCACCGGCTTGCCCAGATGCTCGAGCACATAGCTCAGGGCGGCGGCCGAGTAGGCCATGGTGTCGGTACCGTGCAGCACCACGAAGCCATCGAAATCGGCATAGTGCCGGCCAATAAGCTGGGCCCAGAACAGCCAGTCGGCCGGCGTCACGTTGCTGCTGTCGATGGGCGCGGGCAGGCTCACCAGCTCGATGCGGAAAGGCAGGCGGGCCAGGTCCGGCATTTTCTGGTCGAGCTGACCAAACTGCATGGGCACCAGCCCGCCGCTGCTGTTCTGGGCCATGCCCACCGTGCCGCCGGTGTAAATGATGAGCAGGCGGGGAGCGGTGTGGTCGGCGGCATCGGCGCGGGTGGGCAGCGGCAGCAGCGGCAGGTTGAGGTCGGGCATGAGGCGAAGGCAGGCGGGGCGCGGGGTGGCGGTTCGGGGACGCGAAGGTAGGCCGATTGGTTTTTTCCCCAACAAACAGCCTCCTTTGCCTGTCTGCCGTATTGCTTTGCGGCTTACTTATCTTATTTGCATGAATCCAACCGCCTCTCCCTCCCCCGAAGAATCTGTTTCCGACGTGCTGCTCATCGGGGCGGGCATCATGAGCGCCACCCTTGGCGTGCTGCTTAAAACCCTGGACCCCAGCCTCATCATCAGCGGGTACGAGCGGCTCGACGCCGTGGCCGCCGAAAGCTCCGACGCCTGGAACAACGCCGGCACCGGCCACTCGGCCTTCTGCGAGCTGAACTACACCCCCGAACGCCCCGATGGCTCCATCGACATCAGCAAGGCCGATAAAATTGCCGAGCAGTTCGAGCTCAGCAAGCAGTTCTGGGCCTCGCTGGTGCAAGCCGGCCAGCTGCCCAACCCCGATTTCATCCACAGCATTCCGCACATGAGCTTTGTGTGGGGCGAGGCCAACGTGGAATACCTGCGCAAGCGCCACGCCGCGCTGCTGCACTCGCCGCTGTTTCAGGGCATGGAATTCAGCACCGACCCCGGGCAGATTTCCGAGTGGATTCCGCTGGTGATGGACGGGCGCGACCCCAGCCAGCCGGTGGCCGCCACGCGCATGGCCGTGGGTACCGACGTCAACTTCGGCGCCCTCACCCGCTCGCTGTCCAACTATTTGAAAGACCAACCGGGCGTCGACTTCCACCTGGGCCACGAGGTGGAAAAAATTAAGCGCGAGCCCGACGGTACCTGGCGCCTCAAGATTCGCAACCTGGCCACCGATGAAAAAGTGATTGCCCGGGCGCGCTTCGTGTTCATCGGGGCTGGTGGCGGCTCGCTGCCGCTGCTCGAAAAATCGGGCATTCCGGAGGCCAATGGCTTTGGCGGCTTCCCGGTGAGCGGGCAGTGGCTGAAGTGCCAGAACCCCGAAATCATTGCCCGGCACGAGGCCAAGGTATACGGCAAGCCCGCCGTGGGCTCCCCGCCCATGTCGATGCCTCACCTCGACACCCGCCAGATAAATGGCCGCAAGGAGCTGCTGTTCGGGCCCTATGCGGGCTTCAGCACCAAGTTTTTGAAGAAGGGCTCTTACACCGATTTGTTCCGTTCCATCGAACTGGGCAACATCCGGCCGCTGCTTTACGCCGGCGCCCGCAACCTGGGCCTCACCAAATACCTCATCGGCCAGGTACTCCAGACGCCGGCCGAGCGCACCGCCGCCCTGCGCGAATATTATCCCGAAGCCAACCCCGACGACTGGCAGCTCGAAGTGGCTGGCCAGCGCGTGCAGGTTATCAAGAAAGACAAAAAGCAAGGCGGCGTGCTCGAATTCGGCACCGAAATGGTGACCTCGGCCGACGGCTCCATTGCCGCGCTGCTGGGCGCTTCGCCAGGAGCCAGCACGGCCGTGGCCATCATGCTCGATTTGGTACAGAAATGCTTCCCGGAGCGGGCCGCCTCGCCTGAATGGCAGGGCCATTTCCGGCGACTGGTGCCCTCATTCGGCCAAAAGCTGGCCGATAACCCGGCCCTGGCCGCAGCCGTGCGCGAGCACAGCCGCGGGGTGTTGCAGTTGGAGGCCTAGCGTTTTTAGAACGTCATGCAGAGCGGAGCATCTCGCGTGCGCCGGTCTGTCATCCTGAGCTTGCGAAGGACCTTATCACTATGGAGCGAATCGTTATAACGTGACAAGGTCCTTCGCAAGCTCAGGATGACAGATAGCTCTCAGCACGACATCCTGTGCAGGAGAGGTGCTTTTGAGCCCAGTTCAGCCCCTATCTTGCGGGCTTATTGCTGACCTTATTTTTCGCCCCGGCGCCGTACTTCATGATTAAACTGGAACCCTTCACCTCCGACGACTTCACCCAGCTCATGGAATGGGTTGACGACGAGCGGCTCATGAAAGAGTGGAGCGGCTCGATGTTCTCCTTCCCGCTTTCCGAGGCCGGCCTGACGTGGTATGTGGAAGGCTCAAACGACATTAACGACCCCGACGTGTTCATTTACAAAGCCGTGGATTCGAAAACGAGCGTTACGGTGGGGCATATTTCGTTGGGGGGCATCAGCACGCGCGACCGGGCCGGCCGCATCACCCGCGTGCTGGTGGGCAACACCACCGAGCGACGGCGCGGCATCTGCCAGGGCATGGTAAAGGCCCTGCTCCGCATTGGATTTGAGGACCTGAAGCTGCACCGCATCAGCCTGGGCGTGTACGATTTCAACCATGCAGCCATCAACTGTTACCTCAAATGCGGTTTCCAGGAGGAAGGCCGGCTGCGTGATGTAGTGCGCCACGGCGACGACTACTGGACCCTGGTCGAAATGGGCATTCTGGAAGATGAGTGGCGGGCCCTGCACCCACCCCACAAACCAGCGTAGTATAGTCAGGGTGGAATTCAGAAAAAGGGGCAAACCAATGCAATCAATCCAGAAACTGCGTGCCCGTCAGTTGCTCGCTCAGCTCCCAAAGGCGGCGGGCATTTTCCGGCGTGTTGAAACGGTGCTTCACGGGTTCAGCCCTTTTCTTGTCGAAATAGCCGCCGCTGGTGCTGGCTACCTCAGGCGCCGAAGCCAGGAAAATGCTGGTTTCGGCGCCTTTCTCCGCTGAAATCATGAACGGGCGGCCCAGCTGAGCAACCAGGCCCATGACCCCACCCACCCCGCTGCCAAAGCTGCTGGCCACCACACCGGGGTGCAGCACGTTAGTACTAATATTGGCAATGCCGTGGGTGCGCAGACGGCGCGCCAACTCCTGCGTGAACAGGATGTTGTAAAGCTTGGTATTGGCGTACACGCGCATGGCACCATAGCCTTGCGCTGATTGAAAATCGGCCAGATTGGGTCGGGCAATGTGGTACACTTTCGAAGCCACGTTCACAATGCGGGCTGCCGGGCTTGCTTTCAGCTTATCGAACAGCAGGCTGGTGAGCAGAAACGGGCCAAGGTGGTTGGTCGCCACCCCTAGCTCGTAGCCGTCGGGCGACAATTGACGCTCGCTCCCAAGGATGAGGCCGGCGTTATTCACCAGCACGTCGAGGCGCGGGTAGCGGGCGTTGAACTCGGCGGCGGTGCGGCGCACCTGGCCCAGGTCGGCTAGGTCGGCCAGTAGAATATCGACCTGGTCGTGGCCGGCAGCGGCTTTTATTTTCTGCTGAGTGGCGGCGGCTTTGGCGGCGCTACGGGCCAGCAACACCACGTGGGCGCCCATTTTGGCCAGTGCCATAGCCGTGATTTCGCCAATGCCAGAAGTGGCACCCGTGACGAGAACAATTTGATTTTTAAGGTCTGGCATAATGATGGGGCGTTGAAATGACGCCGGTGCCTGGGTAAACGTAGCGATGATGTAAATGCTTGATTTAGCTCTTGCCCAACGTGCCGGGCAATTGCACCTGACGTCGCCTGTCATCCCGAGGCCTGGTAAAGCTGCCTGGTTGCGCCGACCTTGGGGCCACTGCGCGCCGAATGACGTTCTTTTGTGCTTAAATACCTCTTCCCCTCTCTATGAAAGCGCTTCTGCTCATTGATATTCAAAACGATTTTTTGCCCGGCGGCCGTTTGGCCGTGCCCGAGGGCGACGCCATCATTAAGCTGGTAAACGACTTACAGCCACAATTTGAGCTGGTGGTAGCCACGCAGGACTGGCATCCGGCCGGTCACCAGAGCTTCGCCAGCAGCCACGCCGGTCGTACGCAGTTCGAGGAAATTGACCTGCATGGCTTGCCGCAAGTGCTCTGGCCCGACCACTGCACCCAGGCCAGCGAGGGCGCGGCCCTCGCCCCAGCCCTGCAAACTGAGCGCATCGAGGCCATTTTCCGTAAGGGCATGAACCCGGAAATCGATAGCTACAGCGCATTTTTCGACAATGGCCACCGCAAAAGCACCGGCCTGGCCGACTACCTGCGCGGCCGGGGCGTGACCGAAGTGTACCTGGCGGGCCTCGCGGCCGACTACTGCGTTTATTTCAGCGCCAAAGACGCGTTGGCGGAGGGCTTCGCCGCTACCATCATCGAGGATGCTACCCGCGCCATCTCGGCCGAGGGCTGGGAGAAGGCCAAGGCCGATTTGCAGCAGCAGGGTGGCCGGCTCACGCCAAGCACGGCTGTTCTGGCTCGCTGAAATCTGGGATAGAGGCGCCTATTTGCGGCTCGTCGCCCACGCCATTCGCCCAATCCAACGTTCAATAACGAGGCACAAATACGCGCCTCTACCTTTCCCGTTTTTATGAATACTTCTTCCCCCATGTCATTTGGTGGCTTCGTGGCCATGCTGTTTTTCCTCGCTATCGGGGCGCTATTGCTGTTTTTTGGATTGCACTGGCTGAATGTGCCGGTGGGCAGCCTTATCGACTGGATGGTGGGCGTGGGCATTTTGTGGTGGCTGGGCGTGGTCACTACCCTGCCCTGGAACGCGCACTTTGCCGCCCTCGGCGTGGTCGAAGAGGCGCAGGCTTCGCGGGAAAGAGGCATTGCCGTGAACGAGGAGCACGTGGCCTTTGCCCGGCGCATGGCCACGCGGTTTCGCACGCTGGCGGTGGTGTTGCACCTGTTCACGGCGGCAGTGCTGTTTGTGCTCGCCTACTTTCAGGTGGTAGCGGTGGGTTACCCGGCGGCCATTGCGGCGCTGGCCCTCACCTTTGCCCGCCCGGCGGCCCGCGCTTACGAGCACCTGGCCGACCGCCTGCGGCTGATGAAGCACCAGGTGCACTACCCGCGTGAAGACGTGATGGAGCTGCGCACCCGCGTGCAGGACTTAGAATCCCAACTGAAAAGCATCAATAACTCGCTCGATATTTCTGAAACGGATTCCTGGGCGCACCAGCTGGCCCAGAAGCAAGCCGCCGATGCCCGCCACTTCGACCGCCTCGACAGCCTGGTGGAGGAGCTCACCCGCCAGAACGCCCGCGAGCACGAAGCCCTGGCCCGCCAGACCGCCCAGGAAATCGCCAAGCTCTCCGAAGATGCCCGCTTCCTGAACCAGGTGCGCGAGCTGATTCGCTTCGTAAAAACGGCCTAGCGCGTCGCCCAGCCAACGGCAAAGCTCGGGTACCGTATTGAGGGGGTATGGAAATCCGTCCCCGCGACTCGGCCCCCGGCTGGCAGCGCGCCGCCTACAGCGTCATTTTTGAGTCGGACACCCGCGCCGGGCGGGCATTCGACATTGTGCTGCTGGCGGCCATTGTGCTGAGCGTAGCCACGGTGATGCTCGACAGCGTACGCCGCATCAATGCCGAATACGGCCCCGTGCTGCGGGCGGTGGAATGGCTTTTCACTGGCCTGTTTCTGGTGGAATATCTGGCCCGGCTGCTGGTGGTACGCCGGCCCCTGACGTACGCTTTTAGCCTGCTCGGCATTATTGATTTTCTGTCCACGGTGCCCGCTCTGCTGGCCCTGGCATTTGCGGGCGGGCAGTATTTGCTAGCCATTCGCATCCTGCGGCTGCTGCGCATGTTCCGTATTTTCAAGCTGGGGCAGTTTGTGGGGCAGGGCGAGTTCATCGTGAGTGCGCTCAAAGCCAGCCGCTTCAAAATTGTGGTGTTTCTCGCGGCAGTGCTCATGCTCACCGTTGTGGTGGGCACGCTGATGTACGTGGTAGAAGGCGGCGAGCACGGTTTCACTAGCATTCCCAAAAGCGTGTACTGGGCCATTGTAACGGTTACCACGGTTGGCTACGGCGACATTTCGCCCGTCAGCATCCTGGGCCAGACGCTGGCCTCGCTGCTCATGATTATGGGCTACGCCATCATTGCCGTGCCCACGGGCATTGTATCGGCCCAGATGGCCACGCCCGCCCCGCAAACAGGGCCCGCTACTCCCCCACCGCCGGCCTACCGGCAGTTCGTCTGCCACGTCTGCCAGGCCCCCGAACACCGGGTCGATGCCGAGTTCTGCTGGCGTTGCGGCGAGAAGCTGTAGCCTTTCCGCGCCCCGGCCCAGTGGCAGAGCCGACCAGCCGAAACGAAGCCATTTGCCAACAAAAAAGGCCCGGTAGAGCTACCGGGCCTTTTGCATCATTTACTCATTAAGCATCAGATATTCAGCTTCACCAGCTTCATACCCAGCTGGCTTTTCTTCTTGTAATAGTCGGCAATCATGACGTAGCCGGGCTTGGCTGGGTACACGTAGGAATAGGTGGAGCCGCTGGTGAGGTCAATTTTGTCGACGGCGTACTTGCCGTTGTCGCCGAAGGCAATGTTGCCCACCACTTTTTTGGTGGCTTCGCCCTTTTCCTTATCGAAGTTGATATACACCACGTTGAACTGCGAATTGGCGTCGTTCTTCTGCATGAACTGGTAGTCGAAATCGCCCTGCGCTTTCATGATGTGGCCCAGGATGCCGGCGCTCATGAAGCCGCTGCCTTCGGGCAGGGAGGCGTTGGAAGGGTCTTTGGCGTAGAATTTTACGGCCGTCAGGTTGGCCTGCGGGTCCACTTCAAACACGAACATGTTGCCCACTTTGCCCTTCGATACGCTGGCGCCGCGACCGCCGAGGGCGGTGAGGGCAATACCCAAGCCGTCGCCCACGATTTTGAACTGCTCGGCCACGATGTAGAGCTTGCCATTGGAGCCCTTCACAATGGAATGGGCGTAGTTCACGTAGTTGTCTTCTAGGCTGGGCTTGGCTTCGTTGGGCATGATGGCCATCACCTCGCGCTGCCAGCCGAAGTTTTTGCCGCCAATCAACTTGCCGGCTTCGGTGAAGCGCTTGATGTAGAAGCCCTGGCTTTTGTTCACGAAGGGCTTGTCGTCCAGCTTGTAATACTCGCCCACGGCTACAAACTCGCGCGTGGCGGGGTCGAAGGTGAAGGAGCTGAGCGAGAGCTGCTCGGTCTTGCTGGTTTCCACGGGCATGTCAAACACCTTTTTGCCCGTGGTGGCATCAATGGCCACCATCGTCGACGTGAATTTGCGCGACATCAGCCCATCGCGCTGCATCTTGATGCCCAACACGTACTTGTCCACGGCCTCGGTCAGGCCCAGCGTTTCGTAAAACTTCGACTTCTCGTCGGAAGCCACGCGCCACTTGGCATTCAGGTTGTTATCGTACATCACCATGGCGTAGCCCTTGGCCATGCCGGTGTAGCTGTTGCGCACAAACCCCAGGCCGGGCACCGGAAACAGCGTCATGCCGTTGCCCATCATGCCGCCGTTGGTTTCCTGGCCCCGCATTTGGGTGGAAATCATCATTTTATCGGCCTTCGAGATGTCGTCAATCACCTTGGTGCCTATTTTCTTAAGGCCGGTGTCGTAGGTTTCCATCTCCAGCTTGTCCTCCTTGGAATTGAGGAAATAGAAGGCGAAAGCCGAACCATTGAAAGTATTGCTAATCAGGCTATAGCGTCCGGAAGGTTTCTGAATGGTGACGTTGGACACCTTGCCCAGGTCTTGGTCGTAGAAATCGAGCAGGTAGTTGTCGTTTTTCCGGTCGGCCTTGTCGCCCCGGCCGAACATGAGGTAGCCTTTCACCTCGTTGCCGGCATAGATGGGCGACACCGCCGTGCGGTGCATATTCTGGATGCCATCCAGCGTTTTGGTTTGGGCCGAAGCAGCCGAAGCCGACAACGCGAACAGAGCGGCCAGGGCCGCACGTTTGGTAAACTTCATGAAAAAGAGTGCAGTAAAAAGTTGAGAAATAGGAGTGGGAAATAACTGGAAATGAGATGCAAGCTTAGCGCCGCATGGCCTTGGCGGGAGTTACCGGAAACAGCAGTTTGTCGAACCGCCCACCAGCGTACTGCTTCTGGTATTGGTCACGCAGGCCTTTGGCCGTGGCAGATGTTGCTTCAGTAGCCAGGACGGTGGTGGCGTAGCGGGCAGCCAGGGTGTATTCGTCGGCGGGCATGGCAGCGGCCGGGGCGCTGGCCTGCGCAAAGCAGGTGCTCAGGCCCGTGAAGTCTTCGTAGCGCAGGTCGTGGAGCGTGCGCAGCAGCGCATTGAAATTGGCCGGCTGATGGGTGGAGATATTTGAAACCACCTCGGTGTAGGTGTGGTCCTGCAAATGCTGGCGCAGTTCAAACAGGCTCAGCAGCACTACCGAGCGCAGAAAAGGGCTGTTGGGCTGCTGCGGCAGCAACTGCAGCGCCTCAAACAGCGCATGGTCATAACAGTCGTAGTCGAACCAGCTTTGCACGACTTCCAGCCGGCTCAGGCTGCGGATGCGGGCAAAATCGGGCGGGCTGGTCGGTTGCGGGCCTTTTGCCACTTGGTCGTGCGCCAACGTCTGCACGAAGCGCATGCGCTTGGCACAGTCAGGATGCGACTTGAGGGTGTCGGTACTTTCGAGCACGGTTTTCTCGGCCGCCTTCACCGTGAAAATGGACGTTGGTTTGGCCGGGGCATTCCCGAAAGCCCGGGGAAAATCGGCGCAGCTAAAATAAGAGGGCAAAGCCAGCGGCGCGGGATTTTCGGGCTCATCGATGGTGTCGAGCAATTCCAGGGCGCGGTAAGCCTGGGGGGCTTCGTAGGCGGTATGGGTCAGGAGCACGTAGCCCAGCGAGTCGGCCTGCCGCTCAAAGCGGCGGTGGTGGTAGCTGTTGTTGAGCGAGAAACCCAGGGCCAGGGCTTTAATCTGCGAGCCGATGTTATACTCGGAGTTGATGATGCGCCGAAACTCACGCTTCAACTCCTTGCTGTGCAGGGTGGTCAGGCGCTCCTGCAGGCCATTTTCCATGTGCCGGCAGGCTACGTGGGCCAGCTCGTGGCAGAGAATAAAGGCCAGCTGGCTTTCGTTTTCGAGGCGAGGGAGCAAGCCCAGGTTGAGCATCACCGTGCCGTTGCCCACGGCGTGGGCGTTGGGCTCGGGGTTGCGGGTGAGCACGAGCCGAGCGGTGGGCAGCTGCGGGTTGGCCTTTAGAATGCGGGCAAATACCTGCTGCACGAAGGGCTCCACCACGGGGTCGAGCAAGGCCGAATAGCGGATGGAATTAAACACATCGTCGGACGCTTCCTTCACTACTTTTTTGTAGTGCTCGCGGTACTCGCTGCTGCCGGTTTTGGGCACCACGAGGTGCGTTTTCACGTCGTTGCGCTGGGCTACGGCCAGCTGGTAGAGCTGAGTGGTATCCCGGGAATAATAGGGCAGGTAAGCGGCATCCTGCGCCAGGGCACCATTTGCACCCAACACGCCGATTATCAGCAGGCAGAGAAGTCGAAACATAAAGGCAGTGCGCGGTTTATTGGCAGAGCGCAAGACGGCTATATAATGGCCTCAAAGCTAGCCGAACGCCGAAGTATAATCCTATAGCAACGAGCAATTTATTTTATCCATAAGAATAATTATGCATCCGTATTAAGGGCCCAGTTGAATAGGTGCCACGCCTATTCGGGCGAGGTCTGAAGGTCCGGTTTCGTTTCCGGAAGGTCGTGCGTGCTGCATGGGCATAAAAAAGGGGCTCTTCAACTGAAGAGCCCCTTCCCTATTTGTTTAAAAGCAACAATTATTGCTTCAGCAGCTTGGCCGTGGCGGCGGCAGCGGCAGTGCTGGCCCGCAGCACGTAGAGGCCGGCTGCCTGGGGTAACTCCACGGCCACCCGCTCGGCTGCGGAAGTGGCTTTCACTTCTTTCGTGAGCACCACCTGGCCCACGTTGTTCAGCACTTGTACCGAAACGGTCTGGCTGGCTGCGCCCCGGATTTCAACTTCGGCCTGGCGGCCTGCAACCGGGTTTTCGCTGGGTACTACCTGCAGGCCACTGGCGGTATTCAGGCCGCCCAGTGTGGCCGTGGTCGTAGCGCAGGCCGTGGGTACGGTGGTGCTCCAGTCGGCGGCCACCATGTTCAGCAGGGTGGCGGGGTGGTTGCCGGGGCTGGCATCGCCGGCGGTGGTGCCACTGCCTTCGTTGAAGCGCCAGAGGCCGGCCAGGCCGGTAGCGGTGGGCGCTACCTGGCAGCGGTTGGCCAGAATTTCAGTGGCGGTCAGGGCGCGGGTCCACACCCGCACTTCATCGAGCGAGCCGTTGAGGATGCGCAGGTCTTCGTAGGTGCGGCCCATGCTGAAGGGCGCGTTGGCCACGGCAGTGCCGGTAGCGGCCAGGCTGCAATCGAGCACCCCGTTGAGGTAGATGCGCATCATGGAGCCGTCGTAGGTAGCAGCAACGTGGTACCAGGTGTTGGTGGCAAGCGCCGTGGTTGAAGACAGCTTTTGCGATATCGTGCCCAGCTGCAGCACAAACTGAAGCTTGTTAGGGGACTGGCCCACATCGCCGGTGCGGAGCAGGGCAATGTTGCTGCCGGTTTCCATCCCGATGATGCTGGTGATGTAGGGCGACAACGTTTTGAAGGCTGTCACTTTCACCCAGCATTCCATGCTGAGGGCCGCACCGCTGAGATTGACGTTAGCCGTGGTGCTGGCAGATTTCGTGCTGCCGTTGAACAGCAGGGCTGTGTTGGCTTGGGCTTGGGCGGCATTTGGCAGGGCGCTCAGCGCCAGAAGGCCCAGCGCGGCAAGGTACTTGGGCAGTTTTTTGTAGTGTTGTTTCATGGGG
This sequence comes from Hymenobacter negativus, assembly GCF_017571495.1. Taxonomy (GTDB): domain Bacteria; phylum Bacteroidota; class Bacteroidia; order Cytophagales; family Hymenobacteraceae; genus Hymenobacter; species Hymenobacter negativus. The sequence goes on from NZ_JAGETZ010000001.1 coordinate 473,932, forward strand.
GTGGTTTAAAAAAAGGGATGATGTGGAAAACCGGTAACATGGCAAATCTAATTCCTGTAAGCAGGAAAGCAATAGCTCGGCATAGATATAGTGAAGCTATTTCCGGAAGTTGTTTAACCGCTGTTTGAGTTAGCCAGGAATAGGCCGAACGGACTTCAAAAAGTTGTTCCAGCTGGTTCTTGTGGAAACCAAGTATTGCTTCGGGGCACTCGTTCTACTAACGCAGGAATTTTCATTGCATAAAAAAACCAGGCAGCTAGGCGCTACCTGGTTTTTTTATGCCCTTGTGGGGGTTGTTACGGTTTTAGCAGCTTCGCGGTGGCCGTGCCGGTAGCGGTGCGGACCTGCAGCACGTAGAGGCCGGCCGCAGCGGGCATTGGCAGGGCAAGCCGCTGCCCGGCAACAACTTGCACTTCCTGCGTCAGCACCAGGATACCCAGGCTGTTGAACAGCTGGAGTTGTACGGTCTGGCCGGTGGCTCCCCGGATTTCGATTTCGGCGGCGTGGCCGGGCACGGGGTTGCCGTACACCAGCAGCTGCAAATCGGAGGCGGTACGGCCGGGTAGGGTGGCCGTCACGGTGGCGCACTGCGTGGGCACATTGGCCGACCAGTCACTGGGGCTCATGTTGAGGAGCGTGCCCAGGTGGTTGTGGCCGGTGAGGTCCTGGGTGACGGTGCCGGTAGCTTCGTTGAACTTCCAGTAGGCCTCCAGGCTGGTGGAAGTCGGGGGCACATCGCAGGGGTTGGCCAGGATTTCGGCAGCGGTCAGGGCGCGCTTCCACACCCGCACTTCGTCGATGGAGCCATCAAGGCAGCGCGAGTTGGAGTAGTTGCGGCCTATAGAGAAGGCTGCATTCGCGAAAGCGTTGCCGCCGGCCGTCATCGACGCATCGAGCACCCCGTTGATGTAGAGCTTCATCATGGCGCCGCCATTGGCCCCGTCGTAGGTGGCGGCAATGTGGTACCAGGTGCCGGCGGTGAGCACTGAGTTGGAAGCCAGCTTGCGGGTGGCTCCGCCTAGGTTGGCCACAAACTGCAGCCGGTCGGCCGTGATACCGGCATCGCCGAGACGAACTTCGGCAACGTTGTTACCATCTTCCATGCCCATGATGCTGGAAATGAACGGCGAGCCGGTTTTAAAGCTGTTCACCTTCACCCAACATTCCATGGTATAAGGGCTGTTGTTGAGGTTGATAACGCCGGCATCAACGTATTTGCTCAAGCCGTCGAAAAGCAGGGCGGTATTGCTGCCCACCGGTGGCGCAGCCACCACCGTGATGTAGCCCACGCGGGTAACAGAGTCGCGGCCGATGGCGTTTTCGGCGCGCAGCTTCACGGTGTAGGTGCCGGGCGTGGTGTAGGCCACGGTGGGATGCACGGCGGTGCTGGTGGCCGGGTTGCCACCCGCAAAAGTCCAGGTGTAGGACGTGGCATCGGTTGAGGAGTTGGCGAAGGTGACCGGCTGGGTGGTGAGCACGGTGGTGTATTCGGTGGAGAAGCCCACTGTGGGCCGGGTGGTGAGGGCTGCGCTGTTGTATAGGTTCAGGCGGCCCAGGTTGAGGCGGTAGGCGGGCACGGCGGCAGTACTCGCGGCCCGCACGCCGATGATGGCCAGTTCGCGGCCGGCGTAGGGCGCCAGGTTGAAGGTGTTGGTGTGCCAGAGGGTATCGGTCACGGCGGGCAGGTCGAGCAGTTCGGGCACGGCTAGGTTGTCGGAGAAGTAGAGCGCCAGCTTGGTATTGCTGGCCCCGGCAACACCCATTTTGTAGGTCAAGTCGCAGCGCGTGGGTGCCGTGACGGCAATTTTGGTCTGGTAGATTTTAAGGTCGGCGCTGTTGCTGCCGCTGAGGGCACCAGCAAATTTGATGGAGGTGCCAGCGTAGTAAGCGCGCGTAAAATCGAACGAGGCCGCGATGCTGGCCGCGCCGGTTTTGGCCCATTGCCAGGATGGCATGATGCTCTGCTTGGCCATATCGGTCCAGGCTTTGGCCACCTGCTCGCCGTTGTTGGCAAATATTTTCCCCTGCCCTACCGAGAAGTAGCTGTTGAAAGGCAGCGAGTTGATGACGCTGCGCACCGGCAGGTAGTAGCCAAAGCCCTTCCATCCGGTCACATCCTCAGAAGTCACGTCGAGGTCGTCGCCAGAAAAGAGGCGCTGCTCGGTGCGGTAGAAGTTGGCGTAGTCGGCGGGATTGGTGCTGAACGTATTCTGGTTGCCGTTGTAAGTCATGTTGGGGGCAAACACGGCCAGCGACGAGCGGGGCTGGGCCGGGCTGCCGCCGGTGTAGAAGTTGCTCAGCCACGTGGTATTGTTGAACAGCTGCTGGGGGTTGCGGCCGGGCCAGATATCGGCACCGGTGTAGATATCGAAGGGGCTGCGACCGATGCTGGCGGCCACGTTCGTCAGCGAGTTGAACGTGGCGGCGCCGGTCCAGAAATAGTTGGTGAACATGGCGTCGCTCACCCGGGTAGCACCGCTTTGCAGCAGCGGCGCGTTGGCTGTCGTCAGCGAATTCTGGTATGAAATAGTCCCGCTGGGTAGCATGGAGTCGTACCAATGGATTTCCATGCCGGCCGGCCGGATGGTTTGCAGCTGCTTGAGCAAGTTTATCAGTTCGGTGGCTTCGGCCGTGCTCAGGGCCGATTCTTCGTTGAAGAACCAGCCATCGAACCCGTAGTAATTGGCCACGTCCACCAGCTTCTGAGCGCCGATGTAGTTGCCCGAAGCATCCTTCTGGCACAGCGCCACAAAGCCCGCCCGGTCGGTGAAAACGGTGCCGATAATCTTGACGCCGTTGCGGTGGGCCGCCTCCACCCACGGCCGGCACGGAATGCCCACCGGGCTGGCAAACCAGGTCAGCACGTCGATGTACTGCCAGTGGGTGAAGTTGTAGAGGTTGAACTGGGGCCGCTCGGTGAGGTAGCCCGAGAAGTTGTTCATGCCATCAGGGCACCAGTTCACTTTGGCGCTGAAGCTCTGGGCCGGGTTGAGCTGCGGGGCCAGGGCATTCTGGCGGGTGGCCAGGGGCACGGTGCTCACGTTGGCCGGCAGGGCGGTGGCGCCGGTGGGCGTCCAGGCCATTAGCTGGGCCGGGGTGAGGGTGGTGTACTGGGCGGCGGGCTCAATCTGGGCCTGGGCCGCCAGCGCCGTGAATAACAGCGCAAATAGCAGGCACTTGCGGAGGTAGTGGTGCATCATGGGCAACAAAAGGAGGTGAGGAAGATGAGGAAGATTTACTGGGTGGTAAATTTTCGCTCAAGGTACGCCACAGCTATTGTTGCCGCCATGAAAAGCTATATCCTGCTTCTCAAAAAGGCGTTCTGTAGCTTTGCGGCATGTTTAAACCCCTCGCCTTTCTCTTGCTTGGTGCTGCCTGCACCTTGACCAGCTGCCAGCAAACGCCGCCCAGCACCGCCACTCCCACTACGCCCGAAGCGCCCGTCGCTACACCGCCCGCCGCCCCCACACAGCTCTCCGAAGCCGATGCCCGGGCCGCCGTGGGCAAGTACATCCAAACCCAGCCCAACGCCGCCCTGTTTGTGGTTGATTCGGCCCGCGTGAATGACAACGAGGCTACCTGGCAAGTGCTGGTGCCCCGTACCGACTGGGCCAAGCGCATGCCCAACGCCGCCCGTTTCGAGGTAGATAAAACCACTGGCGCGGTGAGCACCGGTACGGTGAAATAAGTAAAAAGCCAGCTGGGACAAGGACCCCGAATTTCTAATTCGGGGTCCTTGTCCCAGCTGGCTATCGTTTAGGGTACCGTGCTTACAGCCGCTTGGTTAGCAGCATGCCGGAATAGGCGTAGCCATTCACGTTCACGCCCTGCATGGGTGCCAACGACATGCCCGAGCCATTCTTTTTCTTATGCAGCTGCGGCACCAGAATGCCCATGGTAGCGCCCACGGTGTAGCCCACGATGTTATCGGAAAGAAAGTGCTTGCCGGCCTGGATGCGGTAGTAGGCCACGGCGGCCGGTACCACGGCGGCCGCGCCCCACACAAAGGGCTCGCCGGCGTAGCCCGGGTTGAAATCGTGCATCACCTTGGCAGCGAAGAAAGTGGCCGTGGCCGTGTGCGCCGTATGGCCCGCGAAGAAGGAGTTGGTAGCTATTTTGCCGCTGCGGCCGCTGCCGCCCTCGGTACCGTAGAGGTAGGGCCGGTAGCGGTAAATATTGCCCACACTGGTCGTGAACAGAGCATCGGAGGCCAGCAGGGCTTCTACGTACATGCCCAGTACCTGGCCGTAGCGGCCGCGCACGTTGTCGTTGAGGGCGAGCAAGCCGGGCGCCACCAGCAGCGTGGGGTAGCACAGGAAGTCGCTGGTCGTCTGGGCTGATTCGCTGTAGTAGCCGGCCGAAAAGCGGTCGAAGCGCGGCACGTCTGATTTTTTCAGGTTGGCCAGCTCGGCGTCGCTCAGGCCGCTTTTTTGCTGCACGCGGTACAGGCCGAAGCCGCTCACCGCCCCCAGGCCCAGAATGATAGGGCCGTCGACAGCGAAGCGGGTATGGTAGGGAGAATCGGCTTGCTGGGCCGAAACAGTGGGCGCAGTGGCGGTCAGCAAAGAAGCTGCCAAGGCGAAAGAGGTAAAGAGCTTCATCGAAATGTTAAGAATTGATGAAGACCCAAACGGAAAACCAGCGGTCGAGGTTGGCGAGTGTTGCGCTTGTCCAGAGCATGTGGGCAGTGCCCGGCGGCACAGGCCATCTGAGCGCTAGCGCTACAGATACGACAGCCACCAGTACGAATGCCGCTGCTTATAGCCTTGGTACCAGCGACACGGCCAGTACAATAGCAGCACCACAACTACCCACACCGCATAAGCGCGCAGCAGGCTGGGCTGATAGGCAGCCGGCTGGGACGCCCCGGGCGGCGCAAAAGCCAGATTGAAGGGCTTGCCAAACGCCACCCACGTCCAAACCAGCGTGCTGAAGCTGATGAGTGCAAAGTGCACCACGTAGTAGAACATGGGCACTTTGCCGAACACGCCCAGCCACCCGCGCAGGCGAGCCGGCAGTTCCTCAGCTATTGACAACAGCAGCAACGCCACGCCCAGCGTGAGGCTCAGAAACAGCAGCGATGGGGGAGATTTCGTCACATTCAGAAACGACAGCACGGTATAAACCGGGCCTCGCGCCTGGGTGGCCCACGGCGCTGGGTCGCCGTACAGGTTGCTGGCCCGTAGCACCACAAAAAGCAGCAGTGCCGCTGAACCGGCCCAGCGCAACCGGCGCTTGCGCTCCGGCAGCGGCAGCCGAAACCACGGTCCGATGCAATAGCCAGCAGCCATCACTGCTGCCCAGGGCAGAATAGCATAAGCTACCAGCACGGGCAATTTGGGCGAGAGCAGAAACAGAAAGGGACTGTCGTAGAGCAAGGCCCATGGCAGGGTGGCACTGGTTACGGGCTGGATGATGGGCAGCAGGTTATGCCCAAAAATGACGGCCAGCGCCAGTGTGGCCACCAGCCAGCGGGGCAGCCAGACGAGGCCGGCCAGCACCACCATGCCCCAGCCCAACGACCAGATTACGGTGAGCAGAAGCAGGCTATACGCCCCCCATTGCAGCAGAAAGTTCATTACCACCACTTCCAGGCATACCAGCCACAGTCCCCGCGTGAGCAGAAACCGGCTAACCGCTCCCCGGCCGGGCTGTTTCTGCTGATACAGAAATACGCTGGTGCCCGCCAGAAACGCAAAAGTTGGCGCGCAGAAATGGGTAATCCAGCGCGTAAAGAACAGGAATGCCGAAGCATGAGCCACGTCCTCGGGCCGCACGGTGGTTGGACTCCAGAAATCCCGAATGTGGTCGAGCGCCATAATGACCATAATCAGCCCCCGAACGACATCAATGGCCTGAACGCGGGGCGTGGTGGCCCGGCTGGAGGGAAGGGTTGGCGAAAAGGCAGGTGACATACGAAGCGGAAGAAGTTGGCAGCCGCCAAGTTAGGCAGATTCCGGCTCTGTGCATCTGGAGTAGCGCCGCGGAATTTAACTACGCTACTCCTTCACGGTGGCGCCGTGCACGGCCAGGGCTTCTCCCAGCAGCCAGCGGCGCACGAAGACGTTATCAGCCGACACCTTGCCCAGCACGCGGTACTTCGAGGCCAGCGCATCGCTGCTTTCGGCGGCCTCGCGCACCACCGTGCCGGGCCCTACGTAGGACGAATGCACCATCTGCACGGCCCCACCCTCCCGCACTCGCAGGAAGGCCACGTGAAAATCGAGCCCCAGCACGTAGAGGCCCGGCCCCAGCGCCCGCACTTTTTCCACGAAGTCGGCCTGCGTCACGCCCCGGTAGCGGGTGATGTGCGCTTCGGAGGTCAGGTTTTTGATGATGGTTTCGGAGGTTTGCTTGGCCAGCACGGTGCGTTGCAGGCGCAGGCCGGCATCGTGCAGCGTGGTCGTCACGAAGTAGCCGCAGGCAATGCTGCCGCGCCGGGGCTCCCAGGTGGTGCCGTAAAACGCCCACGGCGTACCCTCCCAGGCCGGGAAGATGGTGCTGTCGAGGGCCGTGAGCAATAGCTGGCGCGCCTCGGCGATGCGGGCGGCGCGGGCAGCGGGCGTGGCGGCGCGGCGGTAGCGGCCGGCCAGGCGCAGGCGCCGCGCCTCGAAACGGTGCAACGCAGCCCGGTAGGCCGGGGCTGAATAAGCGGCCAGCGCGGTGGGCGCATCTGGTCCGGTTGCGGCAGTATCAGGAGCGGAAGTTTGGGCAAAGCAGCCCCGCAAGCCGGCCAGCAGCAACAGGACCAGAACACTGATTTTCATACCGAAATTGGCGGCCGGCAGCTGGATGCGTCGGCTGATTCACCTAACGAAATATAGCTGGTTTCTATTGTGCTGCATCACCCGCGTGCCTAACTGGCGCGGCCCCTGTGACAACGGCCAGTCCTGTTTCCACGTTGCTGAGGCACGCTTACGCTCCCGCTTCATGCTTTTTCGTTTTTTGCTGGTTTTGCTGCTGGCGGCTGCGGCCGTCCCCGCCCGGGCCTACTCCGTGCTTACCCACCAGGCCGTCGTCGATTCAACCTGGGATGCCTGCATCGTCCCGCTGCTGCAGCACCACTACCCCAACGGCAATCCGGAGGCCCTGGAAGAAGCCAAAAGCTACGCCTACGGCGGGGCCATTTTGCAGGACATGGGCTATTACCCGCTGGGTTCCACCCTTTTCACCAACCTGACGCACTACGTGCGGGCCGGCGACTTCGTGCGCAACCTGCTGCGCCAGGCCCGCAACCGCAACGAGTACGCCTTCGCCCTCGGCGCGCTGGCCCACTACGCCGCCGATAACGTGGGCCACCCCGAGGGTACAAACCAGATTATCGGTACGGTTTACCCCGATTTGAAGCAGAAATTTGGGGCCGTGGTCACCTATGAGCAGTCCACCAAACGGCACACCGAGCTGGAGTTTTCCTTTGATGTGGTGCAGGTGGCGGCCGGGCGCTACCGCACCCAGGACTACCACAAGGCCATCGGCTTCCGGGTGGCGAAGGACGTGCTGGAACGCGCTTTCCAGCAGACGTATGGGCTGGAATTGAAGCAGATATTTCTGAGCATTGACGCCAGCATTGCCACTTTCCGCTTTGCCGTGAACCAGTTGCTGCCGGCGGCGGCCCGGGCAGCTTGGCACCACAAGCGCAAGGAAATCCGGGCGCTCAGCCCCCGCGCCCGGCGCCGCGACTACCTCTACAACAACCACCCGCGCCAGTTCCGCAAAGAATACGGCACCGATTACGAGCGGCCCGGTTTTGGGGCCCGGCTGCTGGCCGGCGTGCTCAAGCTGCTGCCCAAAATCGGCCCGCTGAAACCCTACGCCTTCACGCTCACGGATGAGGCCGGGGCTCTGCAATTTCACCGCAGCTACCAGGCCTCAATGGCGCAGTTTTGCAAGCTCACCAAGCAGCAGCCGGCCGATACCACTGCCACCGCGCCCCTGCCCGATACCAACCTCGACACTGGCCAGCCCACCCGTCCCACTGCGTACGCCCTAGCCGACCAAACCTACGGCGAGCTGCTGCGCGAGCTGCACAAGCGCAAGTTTGAGCACCTCACCCCTGCCCTACGCCAGGCCCTGCTTGTCTTCTTCGCCAACGGCGTGCCCACCATCGCCCAGCAGCAGGACCACGACGATGACAAGGAAGAGCGCAAAGCGGACAAGGACCGCAAGGAAACGGAGGAAGCGTTGGCAGCGCTCCGGGGCCTGCCCGCCAAGTAGCGCAGACTACAAAGCTTGCGCTATTTCCCCAGTGAACCAACCGGTGGTGCAGCGAGGCGGCCAGGGCAATAGCCCACGGGGCCGGGTTCTATTAAAACCCCCAAACCTTCGTATAGCCCCCGCCATCGAGCCGCTTGCTCAGGTCCCGCTTCCTTTTCCATCCTTTTAGTACCCGCGCTATGCCAGCAGAAACTCCAAATCACTTTCCTACTCCCTCCCCTGCCCCCACGGGGCCCATCGTGCTGGCCGGCGCTACCGGGGCCCTTGGCCTGCTCATTGCCCACCACCTACGCCGGCGCGGCGCCACCGTGCGGGCCCTAGTGCGCCCCACCAGCACCGCCACCGCCGAAGCCGAGTCTCTGCGCCTGCAAGGCGTGGAAATAGTGCCGGTCGACTACAAGGACGCGGCGGCCCTCACGCAGGCCTGCACCAGCGCAAGCTGCGTGATTTCGGCCCTGTCCGGCCTGCGCGATACCATTGTGGACACCCAAAGCCGCCTGCTCGATGCCGCCGTAGCTGCCGGGGTGCCGCGCTTCATCCCCTCCGATTTCTCGGCTGATTTTACGAAGCTGCCGGAGGGCTCCAACCGCAATTTCGACCTGCGGCGGGAGTTTCAGCAGCGGCTCGACAAAGCTCCGATTCAGGCTACCTCCATCCTCAACGGCATGTTTATGGACCTGCTGAAGGGACAGGCGCCGGTGGTGCTGCCGGGCCCGCGCCGGGTGGTGTACTGGGGCGATGCCGACCAGCCGCTCGACTTTACCACCATGGTAGACACTGCCAACTACACCGCCGCGGCCGCCCTCGACCCCACCACCCCGCGCTACCTACGCGTGGCCGGCGAAGTGGCCAGCATCCGCCAGCTGCGGACGGAAGCCAGTGCCGCACTGGGCAAGGACTTTAAGCTGTTCCGCGTGGGCAGCCTGGGCTTTTTGGGCACGATGATTAATGTTACCCGTACCCTGGTGCCCGCCAAGGATGAGGTATTTCCGCCCTGGCAGGGCATGCAGTACCTGCACAACATGCTCAGCGGCCAGGCCAAGCTAGCGGAGCCGCTCGACAATGCCCGCTACCCGGACATCCGGTGGACGAAGGTGCGGGAGGTGCTGGGGTAGCAGGCCTGAGGGCGCGAACGGGTGCCTTCCCACCAACCTTTCCAGCCCCAGCGGGGTACAACCTACTCCTTTGGCGCGGCTTTTATGACTAAAAATCTCACGCACTTACTTACGCATTTCCCGGATATTTTCACGGGGCTAGCCGTGCTGCTGGGCGGCCTGGCGGCCGGGCTGGTGGTGCGGTTTGTAATCTTTGGCGGGCTGCGGGCTTATGGCCGGCGCGAGGAGTCGACCCTGCCGCGCTCCATCATTCGGCACCTGGGCACGGCCAGTGCGTGGTTTTTGCCGGTGCTGGCTGTTTCGCTGCTGCTGCCGCTGGTGCCGCTGCCGCCCAAGCCCTTTGAGGTGCTGCGCCGCTTCGTGGAGTTCGTGCTGATTCTCTCCTTTGCCTGGGGGCTTATCAAAACGCTGGATGTGTTGCAGGACCTGGTGCAGCTGCGCTACCAGGTAGGCTCGCCCGACAACCTGCGGGCGCGCAAGCTGCTCACGCAGCTCCAGTTTCTGAAGAAGCTGGCAGCTTCGCTCATCGGCTTTGTGGCCGTAGGGCTGGTTCTGATGAGCTTTGAAACGGTGCGGCGGCTGGGCACGGGGCTACTAACTTCGGCCGGCATTGCCAGCGTGATTGTGGGCTTTGCGGCGCAGCGCTCCATCAGCAACCTGCTGGCGGGGTTCCAGATTGCCTTCACTCAACCCATTCGGATTGACGACGTGCTGGTAGTGGAAGGCGAGTGGGGCCGCGTAGAGGAAATTACCTTCACCTACGTGGTGCTCAGCATCTGGGACGAGCGCCGGCTGGTGCTGCCGCTCAACTACTTCATCGAAAAGCCCTTCCAGAACTGGACGCGCACCAGCGCCCGCCTCACCGGCGCCGTCTTCTTCCAAACCGACTACACCGTGCCCATCGAGGCCCTGCGCACGGAGCTGCGCCGCCTGCTGGAAGCCAGCCCACTCTGGGACCAGCGCGTGTGCGTGCTCCAAGTCACCGACTCGAAGGAGCGCACCCTGGAACTGCGCGCGCTGGTGAGCGCCGCCAATGCCAGCGCCCTTTGGGACCTGCGCTGCCTGGTGCGCGAGGGGCTGGTGGTGTTTCTGCAGCGGGAGTTTCCTGAGAGCCTGCCGCGCACGCGGGCCGAGGTGGCAGGCCCGCCGGTGGTTGGGGCGGCTATTTAGCTGCGGGGCTTGAGGCGGAAAAAGGGGCGTCGGCCGCGGCGGTGCCGCGGGTGGTAGCCGGCGCGGGCACCATGTCGAAATCCAGCGTGGCGCCTTGCTGCAAGGCCGCGTGGCTGAGCCAGTTGTGGCCATAGGGTTGGCCATTCATGTTCAACTGGCCGATGTAGCGGTTGGCGGGGCTGTTGGCGGGGGCGTTCAGCACTACATCGTGGCCGTTTTCGAGGTGCAGGGTAGCTTTGGCAAAGAGCGGAGCCCCGAGCACGTACTGGTCCGAAGCGGGGCACACCGGATAAAAGCCCAGGGCCGAAAACACGTACCAGGCCGAGGTCTGGCCGTTGTCTTCGTCGCCGCAGTAGCCGTCGGGCGTGGGGCGGTAGAGGCGATTCATGGTTTCGCGGGCCCAATACTGGGCTTTCCAGGGCTGGGCGGCGTAGTTGTAGAGGTAGATGATGTGCTGGGCCGGCTGGTTGCCGTGGGCGTACTGCCCCATGTGGGCAATCTGCATCTCCCGGATTTCGTGGATTACCTCGCCGTAATAGGCCTCGTCGAAGGTAGGCGGCAGGGTGAACACCGAATCCAGGGTGGCCAGAAAAGGCCGGGGGCCGCCCATCAGGTTCATCAGGCCCTGTACGTCGTGAAACACCGACCAGGTGTAGTGCCAGCTGTTGCCTTCGGTGAAGGCATCGCCCCATTTGAAGGGATTGAATGGGGTTTGGAAGGTGCCGTTCTGGTTGCGGCCGCGCATCAGGCCGGTTTGTTTGTCGAATAATTTGCGGTAGTTCTGGCTACGCTGGGTGTAGAGGGCAATTTCCTTCTTAGGCCGTTTCAGGGCCGTGGCCAACTGCGCGATTGCGAAATCGTCGTAGGCGTATTCGAGGGTGCGGGCAGCACTTTCGTTGATTTTTACGTCGTAGGGCACATAGCCCAGCTTGTTGTAGTAGCTCACGCCGGCGCGGCCCACGGCCTCGAGCGGGCCGGCATTGTTGGCCCCGTGCGTGAGGGCCTGGTAGAGGGTATTGATGTCGTAGCCGCGCCCGCCTTTGAGGTAGGCCTCGGCCACCACGGAGGCCGAATTATTGCCCACCATGATGTTGCGGTAGCCCGGACTGCCCCACTCCGGCAGCCAGCCGCCTTCGCGGTAGGCATTGGCCAGGCCGGCCTGGATTTCGGCATTCACCGATGGGTAGAGCAGGTTCAGCAGCGGAAACAAGGCCCGAAAGGTGTCCCAAAACCCGGTGTCGGTGTACAGAAAGCCGGGTTGCACCTGCCCGTTGTAGGGGCTGTAGTGCACGGCCTGTCCGGCCGCGTCGAGCTCATAAAACTTGCGCGGAAACAGCAGCGAGCGGTACAGGCAGGAATAAAACGTGCGCTGCTGCTCCTCGGTGCCGCCCCCGATTTCGACCCGGCCCAGGGCCTTGTTCCAAGCATCGCGGCCCTTCTGCTTCACGGTTTCAAAGTCATCGGCCCCAATTTCCTGAAGGTTGCGCTCGGCCTGCTCCGGGCTGATGAACGAGGAGGCCACCCGGGCCTGCACCTGCTCGCCCCGACCGGTGCGGAAGCTGACCACGGCGCCCGCGTGGTCGGCCGTGAGCTCGGTACCGGTGGCCGTGAGGGTTTTGTCGTTGAACAGGTGCGTGGCCGTGAACGGGTGGTCGAACTCCACGACGAAGTAGTTTTTGAAGTTGGCGGGCACGCCGCCGCGGTTCCGAGTGGTGTAGCCGATGATGCGGTTTTGGGCCGGCAGCAGCTTCACGTAGGAGCCTTTGTCGAGGGCATCGAGCAGCACGTAGGCGCTGTCGGTACGCGGGAAAGTGAAGCGGAACCGGACGGCGCGCTCGGTGGGCGCCATCTCAGTCACGATGTCGTAATCGGCCAGGTACACGCTGTAATAGTAGGGCCGGGCGGTTTCGGCCTTATGCGAAAACCAGCTGGCCCGCTCATCCTCCCCCACCTTGATTTTGCCGGTGCCGGGCATGAGCACAAACTGCCCGTAGTCGTTCATCCAGGGCGAGGGCTGGTGCGTCTGCTTGAAACCCCGGATTTTATCGGCTCCGTACTGGTAGGCCCAGCCGTTGCCCATTTTGCCGGTTTGGGGCATCCAGCAGTTCATGCCCCAGGGCCGCGAAATGGCGGGGTACGTATTACCGTTCGAGAGGTCGGGCTTGGAATCGGTGCCCATCAGCGGGTTCACCAGGTCGGCGGGCGCCGGGGCTTGCGCCACCGATTGGGTGGTGCCGAGCAATGAAAGCAGCAGAACCAGTAGTAACCGGAAGGACATGGCGGGCGGGTTGGAGGAGCTGGGCAAAAGTAAGGGAATCAGAAAAGCCGAAAAGCAGTACGGTCATGCCGGCCTTTCTGGGCTCTTGCCTGCCCTACACCTTCTTCAGCAGCCGCACAACCAGGCCGGTCCAGCCGGTTTGGTGGCTGGCGCCGAGGCCGTGGCCATCGTCGCCGTGGAAGTACTCGTGGAAGAGCAGGTTGTCTTTGAAGTGCGGGTCGGTCTGGAGCTTTTCGATGGGGCCAAAGGCGGGGCGGCGGCCGTTTTCGTCCTTGAGGAAGAGGCGGGACAGGCGGGCCGACAGGGCATCGGCAATCTGGGCGAGGGTGTGTAGGTTGCCGGAGCCGGTGGGGTATTCCACTACAAAGGAGTCGCCGTAGTAGGTGTGGAAGCGCTGGAGCGACTCGATGATGAGGTAGTTGACCGGGAACCAGACGGGGCCGCGCCAGTTGCTGTTGCCGCCAAACATGTCGGACTCGGCCTCGCCGGCCACGTAGGCTACCGAGAAGCTGTCTTCGTCGGTGTGGTACTCGTAGGGATGCTCCAGGTGGTGGCGCGAGAGCGAGCGGATGCCGTATTCGGAGAGGAATTCGGTTTCGTCGAGCATACGGGCGAGCACGCTTTTGAGACGGCTGCGGCGCATGAGGCCCATGAGGTGGCGGGTGCTTTGGCCGGGCTCTTCCCAGCGGCTCACCAGCTCGGCCAGGCGGGGGCGGCGCTGGAGCAGGGCCAGGGCGCGGGCCTCAAACTCGGGCACGGTTTTCAGCAGCTCATCGTCGATGACTTCGACGGCGAAGAGCGGGATGAGGCCCACCATGGAGCGGATGCGCAGGCGGGTGCGCGAGTCGTCGGGGGCATGCAGCACATCGTAATAAAATTGGTCCTCGTCATCCCAAAGGTTGAACTGGCCACCGCCGCCGCGGGTCATGGCGTCGGCAATGTAGAGGAAGTGCTCGAAGAACTTAACGGCCATTTCCTGGTAGTTGGGGTTGGTTTTGGCCAGCTCCAGGGCAATGCGCATGAGGTTGAGGGCGAACATGGCCATCCAGCTGGTGCCGTCGCTCTGCTCAATTTTGCCCCCGGTGGGCAGCGGCGACGAGCGGTCGAATACGCCGATGTTGTCCATGCCCAGAAAGCCGCCCTCGAAGATGTTGAGCTCGTCGCGGTCCTTGCGGTTCACCCACCAGGTGAAGGTCATGACCAGCTTCTGGAACACGGCTTCGAGGAAGGCGGTGTCGGGCTGGCCGTTGTTGCGCTTGCGGTCCATCTGGTACACGCGCCAAGTGGCCCAGGCATGCACCGGGGCGTTCACGTCCTCAAATTTCCACTCGTAGGCGGGCATCTGACCGTTGGGGTGCAGGTAGCCATCCTGGCAGAGCAGGCGGAGCTGCTGCTTAGCAAAATCCCCATCCACCATGGCCAGCGGCAGGCAGTGAAAGGCCAAATCCCAGGCCGCGTACCAGGGGTATTCCCACTTGTCGGGCATGGAAATAATGTCGGCGTTGTGCAGGTGGCGCCAGGTAGAATTGCGGCCGATGAGGCGCTCTTTGGGCGGCGCCGGCCGGCCGGGGTCGCCGTCGAGCCACTGGCTGACGTCGTAGTAATACCACTGCTTGCTCCAGAGCATGCCGGCGAAAGCCTGGCGCTGCACGTTGCGGGCGTCGGCGTCGGCCAGGTTCTCCTGAATGCAGTCGTAGAACTCGTCGGCCTCCTGCTTGCGCAAGGCAAAGAGCTGGTCGAAATCGGCAAACGGGGCTTCGTGAACGGGCTGACTGAGGCGCAGGCGAATTACCTGGGCCTCGCCGGCGGGGACGGTGAGCGGGTAGCGGGCGGCGGCCTTGGTGCCGTGGCGGTGGGGGTTAACGGCCGTTGACTGACCGTTTACCACGTAATCATTGATGCCGTCTTTGTAGTAGTGGCGGGCTTTGGGCTTGCGGCGGCGCAGGCGCGGGTTGCTTTCGTTGTTGCAGAAGAGCAGCTCGGCGGGCTGGTCGTAGTAGCACTGGTAGCGGCCCAGGTCACGGTGCTCGGCTTCGATGGCAGCGTTGCCCACGGCGCGCAGCTTGGGGCGGTGGTCGTCGTAGCCGGTTATCCAGGTGTTGCGGAACCAGAGCTGGGGCAGCACCTGCACGGTAGCGGCTTCGGGGCCCCGGTTGTGCACGCTGATTTGGATGAGGATGTCGTCGGGGCCGGCTTTGGCGTATTCGATGAAGACGTCAAAATAGCGGTTTTCGTCGAAGACGCCGGTGTCGAGCAGCTCGTACTCGGACTCCTGGCGGGTGCGGGCGGCGTTGGTGGCGCGCAGGTCGTCGTAGGGGAAGGCGGCTTGCGGGTACTTATACAGCATCCGCATGTAGGAGTGCGTGGGGGTGCTGTCGAGGTAGTAGTACTGCTCCTTCACGTCTTCGCCGTGGTTTCCCTGGCCGTTGGTGAGGCCAAAGAGGCGCTCCTTGAGCTGGTTGTCCTGCCCGTTCCAGAGGCCCAGGCAAAAGCAAAGGCGCTGCTGGTCGTCGGAGAGGCCGGCGAGACCTTCTTCGCCCCAGCGGTAAGCGTTGGCGCGGGCCATGTCGTGGGTGATGTAGTTCCAGGCGTCGCCGTAGGGGCTGTAGTCTTCGCGCACGGTGCCCCATTGGCGCTCGGTGAGGTAGGGGCCGAATTTCTTCCAGGCGGTGGTCTTGGCGCTGGCTTCGGCCAGGCGTATTTGTTCTTGCATAAGGGCGGGTTCAGGCCGGCGCGCGGGGCGCGGCGGCGGGCATTAAGGGGAGCTTACGCAAGGATTAGCGCCAATGGCCGAGTGCCGGATATAATTGGCTTGGTGCGCGGAAGTTGATTTTTATATACTGGCGCTGTGGCGAGCCATATCCCCACCTTCGGCTTTCCTTGCCAAGAGCGGGAGGCCCCTTGCGACGAAAGCGCGGAAAGCGAGGGTCCGGCAAGGATTTGTATAGGCTAGCCGGCGTAATTTGGGTTCTCATCAGTAGTGCGGCAGTGGCCTGAATGGCTTCCTGTTTTGCACAGACTGGCCTACCTTCCCTCCCACCGCATGAAGCAATACACCGAAATAGACGACACCATCCGCAGCTTTATCGAGCAGCAGCACGTGTTCTTCGTAGGCACGGCGGCCCCCGATGGCCGCGTCAACGTTTCGCCCAAGGGCCTGGACTCGTTCCGGGTGCTCGATGGCAAGCGCGTGGCCTGGCTCAACCTCACGGGCAGCGGCAACGAGACGGCCGCCCACCTGCGCGAGCAAAATCGCATCACCATCATGTTTTGCGCCTTCGAGGGCAAGCCGAACATTCTACGGCTCTACGGCTCGGCCCGCGTTTTCCACCCACGCGATGTCGAGTGGGCGGAGTTCAGCCCCTTGTTCCCGCCGCTGCCCGGGGCCCGACAGATTCTGGTGGTCGAGATTGACCTGGTCACGACTTCCTGCGGGATGGCCGTGCCCTTTATGGCCTACCAAGCCGAGCGCGAAGAGCTGAGCAACTCCCTGGAAAAGAAAGGCCCCGCCAAGGTGCAGGAGTATTGGGAGCAGCGCAACGCGCGGAGCCTGGACGGCAAGCCGACGGGGATTTAGGGCCCGGGTGCAGGGCGTGGCACCGCAGAAGCGGTAGCGGCGGCGGAGCTACCGCACTACCCAGGTGAAGCTGATGCCCTTGACGTCGTCGGTGGCCAGGTCGAGGCCGCGGCTTTTGCTGGGGTTGGTTTCGGGTAGCGGGTACGGGGTGGTACTGCCGTTGGCGGCCAGCACCAGCAGGTTTTTGTAGGGCACGAAAACGTAGAGGCGGTCGCCGGGCCGGGCTTCGGGCAGCCAGGCCGTGAGGTCGACCTGCGGACGGCGGACGGTGCGCGTGGGCGTGAGGGGGCGGGTGCCGCGCAGCAACGTCAGCTCGACGCCGGTGCATTGGTAGCGGGTGCCGGAGCAGGCCGAGCTGGGGCTGATGCGCAGCGTGGCGTGCGGGGCCAGGGGGGCGCCGGTGGCGGGCACTTCCTCGTTGTTGCGCAGCACTTGGAGGGTGGGCGGCGGGCAATTGGTTTGGGCCAGGGCCGCGCCGCTGGGGGCTGATAGCAGAACGAGTACAGAGAGCAGGCGCATTTACTTGATGAGTTTGGCCAGCGTGGTTTTGAGCTCCTCCCCTTTCAGGTTAGCGGCCAGAATTTTACCATCGGGGCCGATGAGGTAGTTTTGGGGGATGCTGCGCACGCCGTAGAGCTGGGCGGCCTGGTTCTGCCAGCCGCGCAGGTCCGATACCTGGGTCCAGGTTAGGTGGTCGTCGGTGATGGCTTTTAGCCATTTGGCGCGGCCTTTCCCGTCGTCGAGCGACACGCTGAGAATGTCGAAGTTGCGGCCCTTGTACTGGTTGTAAACTTTGGCAATAGCGGGGCTTTCCGTCCGGCAGGGGCCGCACCAGGAGGCCCAGAAATCGACCAGCACGTACTTGCCGCGGTAGCCGGCCAGCGAGACCGGCTTGCCCTCGGGCGTGTTTTGGGTGAAGCCGGGGGCGGGTGAGCCGATGGCCAGGTCCTTCAGCTTATCCACCATATCGCCGTAGTCGCGGCCCATGCGGCTGTTCTTCAGCTCGGGGCTGAGGGCATTGTAGAGCGGGCCGACCACGGCGTATTGCGGGGTTTCCAGCATCTTCATGCCGTATAGGGAATACAAGCTGACCCAGGAAGTGGGATTCTCGCGGATGAAGCGCGCATAGACCTGGACGTACGCTTTGCCGATGGCATCGAAACTGGCCTGCATGCGGGCGGCAAAGGCGGAGTCTCGGCGCTGAACTTCGGTCGTCTTGCCCGCCTCGGCGCTGAAGGCCCGCGATTTTTCGATAACGGCCTGCATGGCGGCGCTCAGCTTCTGGTCGTCGGCGGTGAGGGGGCCACCCACGACCTTGGCCCGGCCTTCCAGCAGCGAGTCGGCGCTGGTGATGACCACCGGCGTGGGCTCCAGGTAGAAACGCAGGCGCTCTTTCGCGGCGAAGAGGTCTTTCGACTGGCCGGTGCGGCGCAGGACGATAGTAGCCGGAAAGGGCCGGTCGGAGGTGCCTTTGAATTCGAACGCGCCGTTTTTCAGGACCACCGAATCGGGAGAGCCGGGGCCAAAGAGGAAGATGGTGGCGGGCGCGTTGAGGTTGCCAATCTTGCCGCTGACGGTGTAGCTGATGGGGGTTTGGGCCGGGGCCAGCAGCGGGGCGGCCAGCAGGAGAGCGAGTAGGGTCTTTTTCATCGGCGGGGGTTGAAGGACGGGTGAGCGCGGCGGCAAGGTAGCTAACGGCGCAGCGGCGCGGCTGTTATGCGGAGGCCTTTGAGCTGGCGCGAGGTCTTTGGGCTGGCGCGAGGCCTATGCAGGAGTTGGCGAGGCCTGTGAGTGGGTTTGCGCGGTGTATGGACGGATTTGCAGGGCCTATGGGCGGGTTGGCGAGGACTAGGCGGCTGGTTGCGGGGGCATGGGCAGTTTCGCGGGGCTTAGGCGTGGGGTGGCGAGGTCTACGGGCGGATTTGCGGGGCCTTAGGGAAGATTTGCAAGGGCTAAACGGGCGGCCGCAGGCGGGTTGTTTATAGCGGTGCTTTCGCTATATTTAGCACGGCCGGGCTACAGTGGCCCAGCGACTAGCTATCAGTGGAATAATGGCAACAACTACCGCAGACACGGCCCGGCTCTTTCGCTGCCGGCTCGAAGAACTAGGCCCGCTCGATGACATGGTGACGGCCATGTTTGAGACGGACAAAACTGATTTTGGCAAGGCCTCGCCCGATTACGCGGACGCGGACTTCCTCACAGGTTGGAACGCCCGCAAGGCGGCCTTTGCCAAACTGGTGCCCACGGGCGCCCGCCGGGCCACGGCCAAGGAGGTGACCAAGACGATGACGCAGGTAGCCAAAAGCCTGCGCGACCCGCTGAACTGGCTGAACATCCGGCTGAACCGGGCCGGCAAAAAGGACGGCCTCACGGTCGGCGTCGATGATTTTGGGCTGGGCAAGGTGCGCAACGAAATCTCGACCCAGGACATGGAAGGCCTCGACGGGGCCCTGGGCTACCTGCTCGGCCTGCTGGCGGTGCCCGCCAACCAGCAGGCCCTCACGACCCAGGGCCACACCCCAGCCGATACGAAAGCGTTTGCCGATGCGCAACAGCAGCTCAAGGCCTTCAACACCGCCCAAAACAGCAGCCTCAACGCCACGCTCGAATTCACGGACGAGAACACGAAGGCGGGTAATGCGCTCTGGGAATACATCGCGGACGTGCTGGGCACGGGCATGCTGATGTATAAGGAAACGAATCCGAAAAAGGCCAAAACCTACTCGCTGGGCACGCTGATGAAGCGGATTCGGAAGGAGTACGGCGGCGCGGGCGAGGTGAAGCCGACGCTTCCGTAGGGTTTTTAGAGGGGTGGAAACGGAACGGCCCCGCTGCGGATGTGCAGCGGGGCCGTTTTGTGTAGTGGAAAAATTCGGATATACAATACTGGCCAAAAAATAAATTCCCAAGTATTGCTCTCATTTTAATTCATTCAATCGATGTACGTTTCCAAGCATCGTCAAGAGATGATTTTCTGATAGACCATAGCCAGTTTGGCAGCAAGGGTGCTGATGAACGCGCTAACTGATATTCATACCACTGTTTAATTGCATCAGCCTCTAGAATATTGTCGTTTCTCAAAAGATGTTCACTAGCATCTTCTGTTTTTTGACAACGCAAGTACATCTTATAATATCCCCAAGCATTCCTGAATATTCCCAAGGAAAAAACAAGGAGTAGCCATGATGTAACGACTTTACTCACGTTGTTGCGAATATTAACCTCTTCAATTTCTCTACTTGTTACAATTAAGGCAGCAATAGACACAAAAACAAGAAACAGAATTAGTAAGATACAGAAAATGGCCATATCTCCGCTTTGATGCCTAGTATACCAAGCAGATTCGATTAAATTCTTAATTGATTTTCTTGGCCCTGGCGGCTCCGAATTTGTGAAATATGTATCCGACATAATATCGTTTTCAAATTGAGCTCTAATACTCCGCGGAATATCAAGCACAATTTCACGTTTATCAGTAGCTGACACTTCTTTTTGAAATGACCTACATAGGTCTAATTTACGCAAAAGCGATTCCGATTTACTCTTAATTATATCAGAACGCCATTGTAACACTTCAGAAATGACAGCAAGGAGCAGCAGTATCTGGGGTATATAATTAGATAAGTTAATGACAAATATTGACACAGCGCCAATGCTAAACATCAAAAATTTCAACGACACAGAAGCCAACCAAAAATTCTTGGCAACATCAAATCGATTCTGATTTATCGCTCTCAAGTCCATCACTTAGTTCAAAATATAAGTTTATTAAAAACTACAAGACTCTTGCTTTAACCAAAACTTGGAAAAGCAGAACCAAATATTTCAGTCCAAATTCGAATAGCTTCTTTGTGGTTACCTAACTTTTCAGCAGCTAAAGCAGCTAGAGCTTTAGAAGAATCTACTGATGCTCTACTTGACACTTTTTTTCTCTCTTCTGGGGAGAGCCGATTAATATTACCTTCAATATTTTTCGGGTCGTTAGTATTATAAATAATGTTTTGAGCCACATAACTAAGTATGTATGGAAATTCAATATCGGGGTATTTTGAAATACTACTTTGCCCTTCAAAATAATTTAGGCATATACACTCCAAAAGATAAGAAGGTGAGCTTGGCATTGTTGGCCTCCTGTTCCAATATTTAATTAAACGCATGGGATTTCTTATATAGCCTCCAAGAGTTGAGTTTATCCTATTAATCCGCTCTTGGTCCAAGCGCGGGTCTGTTTTCATCCAATGTCCATTCCCATCAGGAATCAAATAATAGGACTTACCTTCTGCATTTGTGTTAGTAAAAAAGCTAGGAACAATATCGAAACTCCAAGTATAAGATGTAAGATTTAGGACAACTGCAGGCCCATTTCTTGTTATATCAGTATTACTGTATTGGGGAATTTCACCCAAATATTTTTTAAATATATTAATTACTTTTTTAGAATTGAGAAAAGAACTCGAATCATGGCATAGGTTGCGAAGTATTGTGCCATCGGGTACAGTAATTCTGACTTCATCTCCATAATGCTCATAAGTTCCACCAGAACCATAAATTCCAACTATTAAATCAACATCATCTAATTCTCGAATTTTTGTATTGCGAGCAAAAGAACCGTAATGTATATCTATTTCAGGATATAGAGGCGGAAAATCATTATGTCTATTCGGCAAATATTGAATCTGCTCCAATAACCATTTATGGCTTTTTCTTGCTCCTAGAACTTGTCCAGGGTCTAGATTGACAGAATTCGTCAAAAATTCTATCACAGCTGAATTTGTGTTTATTGCCATGACTTTCAGCAAAAATTTAAATTATAATCCTCATTCCGATGTCAGAATCTTGACTCAATGCTCATTTGCCGAGTTCTGGACCATAACATAGCTGGCTCCAGAGCCAATAATATAGAAGCGGCACTAAGCTACACCAGTTTCTCAAAGAAGAAGCTACTGGGAACGGGCGGAAGGCAGGCCAGGGTAGCGAAAAGCGGCTGCCAGCGGCCGGGGCTACCGCAGGAGGCATAAAAAAACGCCAGGCCGCGCGGCCTGACGTTTTTGTTTAGCAGTTGCCAACCGCTTATTTCAGCTGGATGCCTTGGTCGGCCATGGCCTGCTCGGCTTTGGCCTGGTTGGCTTTGTATTCGGCGTGCTGGGCCTCGGTGCGCTTCGAGCCGAGGCTGGCGAAGTGCTCGCGCAGCTTGTCGGCGGGCATGTCGGCGCCGTAGGACGGGGTGCCGGGCTGCTGGCGCCACGACTCGTGCAGGGTGCCATCGTCCACGGCGTCGAAGCCGAGCTCTTCGACCAGGGCCATCACTTTTTGCTTGGCGGCAGCATCGTCGGAGGCCACGGGCAGGGCAATGCGGCCGGGCGTGCCGGCGGGTACGCCTTTGTTCTGGAGGTGGTCGGCGTAGATGTTGTTGAACACCTTCACCACCGGGCGGCCCAGGTGCTGTTGCACCCACTCGCTCTCGGTGAGGTCGCCGGTTTCGAGCTCGGCGATTTGGCCGTCACGCAGCATGGGGTAGTAGTTGCTCGTATCGACGATGGGCACCTCGGCTGGCACGCCCGCGAATAGGTCTTTGGGCAGGTCGGGGATGTTTTTCAGCGGGATGGTGACCACGATGAGGTCGGCGCCCTGGGCTGCTTCTTCGGCCGTAACGGGGGTAGCGCCGGTTTTCTGAGCCACGTCGCCCAGGGTTTCGGGGCCGCGCGAGTTGGCAATTTTAACCGAGTGGCCGAGGCTGACGAGCCGCACGGCGAGGGCGCTGCCGATGTGGCCGGCGCCAATGATTCCAATGTTCATGCTGTGAAAGGTTAAGCGGGTTGCGCGGCTACGAATTGCAGCCGCAGGGAGTTAAACCGCTTCGGAGGCAAATTGCTTTTTTCAGCCGGCAATAGCGAAAGCGCTCCACAGAGCCTGGCAGCCAATCAGCGGCTTGCGGCGCGTCAGTTTTATGGCGTAGCGCTAGCAGGGATTGAAAAATTCTACCGCTTGCAGGCGGCCTTTCTGGAACAAAAGCTCTAGGGCTCCCTCTACTGGCACACCCTTGTCGTAGTAGGGCAAACTCATTTCTTCGCCCGTACGGCCGGGGCCAGCGGGCTTGTCGGCTGCTTTGGCCGATTCGGGATAGAAGCGCCGCACGTCTTCCAGGGTGGTGTTCTTATCCAGCACCAGCTTCCCAAGCTTGCCCTTGAACTTGCCCGACGTCACATCGAAACCGAGCAGGATGGCGCGGGTACCGTTCACCTCGTACATCGTTTTGCCATAGTACCAGAAGTCGCCGTCGGGGGTATCCGTGGGCAGGTTGAGGCTGCCGCCGCACTCGACGGCGCCTTTGGCGATGCTATCGGGGCGGCCCAGCTGGCGGGTGAGTTGCGCAGTGGAAATTTCCTCGCTCGGCAGACCGGTGATGGCAAGCATGCCAGCCTCGATGTGCTCGGACGTCGTGGGCTCCGCCTTGGGGGGCGCGGGCTGAGTGGCCGCCGGGGGCGGGGCAACGGCTGCGGCGGGAGTATCGGGGTTGCTTTGGCAGGAAGCTAGGAGGAGCAGCAAGGCAGGGGCCAGATGTAACGAGTGTTTCATAGAAGCATGTTGGACAGGTGTTTTTAGTAATACAGACTGCTATGCAGCAGAAGAATCAGCAGCTAGCCAGATAGAATTAGACTACTTGCTGATTCTACTTGCAATGGTGTCAATAATGACTGATTCTAAAGCGGTGTGAGCGTTTTTAGCAAAGCCTGCATAATCGCACCTCTTGCATTCAAAGAGCATTGTGATTCCCCATTCTCTTCCGCCTTGATTTAATCTGGTAGTTGCAACAAGGCGTTCAAATGGTCCCTTAACAAACTCACCCTGTTTGTTTCTGCCTAAATTTTGTGAGCCCCAATATTCCAGCACCCTGAATTGTCTCTCATTGATTGTTTTGACTGATTTGGAGTGCCAAGCAAATTTGTTGACATAAGACCGGGCAGCCTGCTGCAAACGCATGGCCGCATAAGCAAACCCAGCAGTATCATTATTTATCCTTGTTGCCGGCCCTATTGGATAAGACTCAATTGTCAGTCTATCTATATCATCGTCACAAATATCAACGTGAATATATCCTGACTCTTGGGTTAGGCAGCCTTTGGAACTAGTAAAACGGAGCTTTGTACTACCTCCGGCATCCGAACGGTCAACCCAATTTAGCAGCGTATCAAATTTAACCGGCACATTCAGTTTGATATTGCCTTCCAAATTTGGGTAGAACTTAAATGACTTAAAATCGGCCCTTCTCTCCACAAATCCTGCTGGCACCTTTTTTTGACAAGCCGAACCAGCTAGCAGTACTATTCCAAAGAGGCAGGCGACAACACGCATAGCAAAACACTTATCATCAAGAAGCCGGTAGAAACAACTCGCTTCCACCGGCTTCCAATTACCTTAATTACTACCTATTTCATCGACGGAATCTTGGCGCCGCGCTCGCGGGCCACGTCCTGGGCCAGCTCGTAGCCGGCGTCGGCGTGGCGGAAGATGCCCATGCCGGGGTCGGTGGTGAGCACGCGCTTGAGGCGTTCGGCTTTTTCGGGAGTGCCGGTGGCCACTATCACCATGCCGGAGTGGGTGGAGTTGCCGATGCCCACGCCGCCGCCGTTGTGCAGGCTCACCCAGTCGGCGCCGCTGGCGCAGTTGGCCAGGGCGTTGAGCAGGGGCCAGTCGGCCACGGCGTCGGAACCGTCCTTCATGCCTTCGGTTTCGCGGTTGGGCGAGGCCACCGAGCCGCAGTCGAGGTGGTCGCGGCCGATGACGATGGGAGCCGACACTTCGCCTCGCGCCACAAGGTCGTTGATAACGAGGCCGAACTTCTCGCGTTCGCCGTAGCCCAGCCAGCACACGCGGGCGGGCAGGCCAATGAAGGGCACTTTGGCTTGGGCCTTTTCAATCCAGCGGGCCAGGAGCTTGTTGTCGGGGAAAGTTTCGAGCAGGGCGCGGTCGATGCGCAGAATGTCTGCCGGGTCGCCGCTGAGGGCGGCCCAGCGGAAGGGCCCTTTGCCCTCACAGAACAGCGGCCGGATGTAGCCGGGCACGAAGCCGGGGTACAGGAACTGGCCGTTTTCGTCGCGCACGTTCAGGCCGCCTTTTTCGGCCTGGCCGCGCAGGTTGTTGCCGTAGTCTACGGCGATGGTGCCGCGCCGCTGCATCTCCAGAATGGCCTCCACGTGCTTCACGATGGAAGCCAGGGCCTGGCGCTTGAACTCCTCGGGGTTGGCCGTTTTTAAGGCCAGCACCTCCCCTATCTCGCCTTCGGGAATGTAGTCCATCAGGTCGTGGGCCGAGGTTTGGTCGGTCACAATTTCGGCCTGGAAGCCCAGCTCCAGCAGGCGCGGCAGGATGGTAGCGGCGTTGCCGGTGAGGCCCACCGACCAGCCTTTGCCATCGGCTTTGGCGCGCTCGCACAGCTCCAGGGCGTGGCCCAAATCGTGGGCCTGCTCATCCACGTAGCCTTCGCGCACCTTCTGCTTCACCCGCTCGTCAATCGGCTCGATGACGAGGCAGACGCCGTCGTTCATGGTTACGGCCAGGGGCTGGGCGCCGCTCATGCCGCCCAAGCCAGCCGTCACGGTGATGGTGCCGCGCAGGCTGCCGCCGAAATGCTGGTCGGCCATGGCAGCAAACGTCTCGTAGGTGCCCTGCAGAATGCCCTGGGTGGCAATGTAAATCCAGGAGCCGGCCGTCATCTGGCCGTACATCATCAGGCCCATTTTGTCGAGCTCGTCGAAGTATTCCTGGGTGCTCCAGGCGGGCACAATGTTGGAGTTGGCAATGAGCACGCGGGGAGCATGAGGCCAGGTTTTGAGCACGCCTACGGCTTTGCCACTCTGCACCAGCATGGTTTCGTCGGCTTCCAGCTCCTTCAGGGTCTTCACGATGGTTTGATACTCCTTCCAGTTGCGGGCGGCGCGGCCGGCACCGCCGTACACAATCAGCTCATCATAAACGAGTGAAACGGCGGGGTCGAGGTTATTTTCCAACATGCGCAGGGCGGCTTCGGCCTCCCAGGTTTTGCAGCGCAGGGTGGTGCCATGGGCAGCCTTGATGGTTTCCTCAGGTTTGAACTCATAGAACATCGGGCGTTTGCCGTCGTGCTTTGGCGCGGCGGCACCGGAGGCGGTGGAGAGGGAGTTGGCTTCGAGGTTGAGCTCGGCGGTTTGAGAAGAAGTGGGCGTCATGAAGCGGAGGTTTGGGTGGTGCAGCGAAGATAGGAAAATGTCCAGCAGGGTCACGGCTTACCCTAGCTTTTGTACCTATCACACTACACACTGCCACAGGTATTTCTTGCTGAAGCTGACTTGCCTTCCTCTGCACTGAATCAGAAGTAAGTATATTCTACCTCATAAACAGTTATTTGGCCATTATTGCTACCATGGTCGATTTTACGCATAAGCAAACCTTTGCCGCTGTACTCATACTCTATAAAGGTGGGCTTAAATAGCCCTTTAGTTACCCCATAGCCTGTAGCATCTGGCAGCAGCTCGTAGCTCCTGTCTTCCCGCTTGATGCGTCCGTCGGGAGTGCGAGTATAATGCGTAATAGAACCAATTACTGGACTGGCTACCGACTTTATCGTCATCCTACCATCAGCAGAGCTTTTTGTATTGGTTTTAGCATTTATGGGGTCGGGCGCTTGCCTGGTGGTGATTTGGACAAGCCGGCCATATTGGTCGTAGCTTTTGAAGTTGTTGGGTATATATCGTCCTCGCTCCTGTCTACTCTCCCGCAGTAATTTTGCAGCTGGCACGGGTTGTTTTGCCTCCCCTTGCTTTGGCGTTGACGCAAATACAAGGTCACCATTTTCAACTACTTGCCTTTTCTTTCGGATAAATTACATTGCACTAAAACTGGTAAGCTGGTCTGTGGTATTGTAGCCAGTTATTTCCCAGCGCATCGTGTCTTGGCCCGTGGGATAAGTATGGTAAGTAAGGCGCCGCACAGACCCGGTCTCCAAGTTTGGCACCGGCTGAAAAAGCGCTTCTGTTACAAGCGTATCACCGCGATGGGACTCCTGAACTTGCTGCCATAGCACTGGGGCAGCATCTCGTACAGTGACGTAAGTAGTGTGTACGTTGGTTCTCGGGTCGTACACAATTCGTGAACTGATGGGATACCCCGGTGTCGCTGTTAAAATTACTTCAACCAAATGCCCCGCTTTGTCGAAGCTTTGCCGCCGGCTTTGCCCACCGTGTGGTTGGTCGATGCGAATTTTATTACCCCGACGGTCCAGCTCAAAATACTCGGCAGTATCCGGGCCAAACGGTTCTACTTTGCGCCTGACCGTAACAGTACGGATGTGGTTGCGAGCATAGCTTAATCGATTAATTGAGTCTTCGTCCACAAGTCGTTGCGGCAATACGTTTATCGTTGCAAACAGGGGCAGTGCCACCGACGTACCCACTGTGCTAATCTGTGTAGTTGGGCTCTGTGCTATCGTTGGCGACGCATGAAATAACAGCGAGGTTAGCCCACAGGCTGCGTACATATATCTCATACTAATGCTTTTAATTTGCTCACAAGTAACAACCTTATGCGAGGACCTGTTGCTCTCTATGAGCACCGAATATAAACCCATCGACTGCAACTTCTACGACGAGTTGGAAGCTGCTGCCACCCTGCGCCGCCGCGTGGCCCTGCAATACTTCAACGACCTGCGCCAGCTGTGTATGGAATCAGGCGTGATTGACACGCTCTTCATCCGCGATAAAGTGGAGTACATGCGCCTGAAATCGGGCGAGGAAATCCGCCTCGACCACCTCATCCGCATCGACGACAAGCAGGCGCCAGGGTATTCGGACTACCCGGATTTCAGCTGCGGCTGCTGAGATGGGCCCGGCGTTCGAGCTTATCCAGCCGCCCCGATTGGGGGCAGCAGGTCGCCAGGCGATTCCGCCGACGGAGTAGTCCCGGCTCGTTGCGCCTGCACAAACTGGCTGGGCGAAAGGCCCGTCACCTTTTTGAACGTGGTGTTGAAGGTCGTCTTTGAGCTGAACCCTGCCTCGAACGCAATGCCCACCATGCTCAGGTGCTGGTGCTGCGCCGAAGCCAGCAGCCGCTTTGCCTCCTCCACGCGGTAGCCGTTGATGAACTGAAAGAAGTTGACTCCGAAGCCTTCGTTGAGCACAAACGACAGCTCGTGGGTGGTGAGGCCGGCTTTTTGCGCCAGGCCGGGCAGGCCCAGGTCGGCTTCCAGATACACCTTTTCGGTGGCCAGCAGCTGCCGCAGGCGCTCCTGCCAGTACTGCAGCTGGGTAGCCGAGAGGCGCGGCTGCCGGGCTGGCACGTCGGGCTCGGCGAGCGGGGCGTCGGCTTCCTGCAGCAGCTCCTGCAACTCGGCCCGCGCGGGCGCCGGGAAGGCGAACACCTCCCGCTGCCGCAGGGCGCAATACGCCACGTAATAAACGGCCACCAGGTAACTCACCGGCGTGAGGGCCAGCGCCCAGCCGAGGTGCAGAAACAGCTCGTTCATCCACAGCAGCACGAGCACTGCCAAGCCCCAAAGTACATGCCGCAACCACTGCAAATTGATGTATTCCAGCTGCGACGCCACCCGGCGAATGTGGCGTTGGTGCCGAACCAGGCAAACATAAGCCGCCACCCAGTACGCCACGGCCTGCACCTTGGTGGATGCAAAAATCAGGTTTCGCAGCAGCAGAGCGGCCCAGCCCGGCAGCGGTAGTTGCCCTGGGGGCTGGCCTGGCAGCAGAAGCGGCGTGAGGTAGCACAGGAACAGCAGCCAAGGCAGAAAATGCAGCGCGTCGGTAGGCCGGAAATCACGTTGCGGAGCGGTAAACAGCACCGCGCTCAGGTACAGCGCCGGCGCCATGGCCAGTTGGGTGAGTTCCAGCAGCCCGGGTAGTTTTGGGTAGTGCACCACAGCGGCTGTCCCGGGTAGGGCCCGCCCCAGTAAGGTGCAGCCCAGACAAAACAGGAACAAGCCAAGCCACCGGTTGGCCAGCACGTTCACCTTCATCGGATTGGCAAAAGCCAGGAAGGCCAACAGAAAGACACTACCACAGGCAAGGGTGTACAGCATAAGCAGACAACGAAAAAGCGGACGAAACGGGTACCCGGCAACGCGCTGTCGCTGACTGCCTGTGAGCGGGCAAGCTAGCCTCCGGTACGGGCTGCAAGATACCCGCCGTGCCCATGTGCGCCGCGTTTGGCCAGCTGTCAATGCGTTCGATTGGATAGCATGGAACGCTGCTGACCGAGTGGCAGCGGACATTCGGGGCAGACGAACGGGCCAAACCCGTCGCTAAGTCTATCTACTTTACCCCCCCCTTGCTTTTTGCACCACTGTTATGAAGTGGCCTCTTCCACTACTCCTAAGTATATGGCTGGCAGCCCTTGCGTGGCAGCCATTGGCTGCGCAACCAGCAACGTCCCCCGTGGGCGACGGCTTGCAGGGCGATTATTACGAAGGGCGCAACTTTGAGCACTTTCGCCTACGCCAGGTCGATGCGGTCATCGACTTCAAGCTGCGACAAGAGTCGCCGGCCGAGGGCGTTCCGGTCAACGACTACTCGGCGCGCTGGACGGGCTGGCTGCGCCCCCCGGCCAGCGGGCATTACGTGCTCTACATCACCGTAGATGATGGCGCCCGACTGTGGCTCGATGGCCGCCAGCTACTCGACGAATGGCGCGGCCAGCCCCCTCAGACGTATAAGGTGGACGTGGACCTGCGCGCCGGGCACGCCTACGCCCTACGCTTCGACTATTGCCAGTACGGCTCCTACTCCTGCGGCTGGCTGGGGTGGGTGCAGCCCGCGCAGCTCGCCCGCGCCGATAGCAGCGCCTCCTCTTGGCGCACGCTCTGGGGGCTCACGGCATCGCAGCCGCACGCCAGTACCATTCCCACGCGCTACCTTTTCAGCCATAATCCCGCAGTGCCTATAGCGCCCCCTGTGACGCCAGGCCCCAAAGTGGCCCCGATGGCGAGCCCGCGCAAGGCTACGTCGTCCCTACTCCCTACCGTCGCCGTTCGCCGGCCGCCTCCCCGCCCCACAGCGGTTCCGGCGCTTAGCAGGCCCCGTCTTGTGCCCGCCGTGCCGCCGGTTGTAGTTGCGCCGCTGGCCGCCGTGGCCGGGCCACCGGTTGGTCTTATGAATCAGCTTGGGAGCGGGCAGGCGGTTACGCTGCGGGCCCTCTACTTTGCGCAGGGCAAGGCCGATTTGCTGCCCTCATCCGCCGCCTGCCTCGATACACTGGCCACGGTACTGGCGCAAACCCCGGCATTGCGGCTGCAAGTGCAGGGCCACACCGACAACCAGGGCGACTCGACCTTGAACCGGCGGCTCTCCCAGCAGCGGGCCGAAGCCGTGCGGCGCTATTTGGTCAACCACGGCATTGCCAGTGACCGTTTGCAAGCCGTGGGCTTTGGCGGTACCCGCCCGGTGGCCGATAACCAAGTGCCCGGCCTGCGGGTCCACAACCGGCGGGTGGTGCTCCAGCCGCTGCCGTAGCAGTCTGAATCCGCATATGTCGTTCGACCATCGGGCAGGGGCAAGCCCCGCCCCTACGTCGTTCAGTCCCGCTCCTGGCTCACGTCGATACCGCCATTCGTAGTTACGGCGCGTACCGGGGCGCCGCCCTGGCCGAGGCTGGTCGTCACTTCCTTGTGGAACATGCCCGATTTCGTGACCGGCAAGGCCGTGCGAATGCCGCCCATGTTGGTGCTGGTGTAGAGCTGGGCCGAATACGCGCGAGGCAGTTTCCAGCGGATGCCACCGTTGGTGGTGGCCACGTCGAGGCCTTTGCCCTCCCACTTGCTGCCACTGAGCGTGATGTTGACGCCACCGTTGGTGGTTTCGCCTTTCACGCTACCGCCCAGATTGGCGAGGTTCACGCCGCCGTTTGTGGTTTCGAATGTGATGGCAGCATTGAGGTTGTCGAGGCTGATGCCGCCGTTCACAGTGTTGAGAGCCAGGGCAGTGGCGCGGGGCACGAAAATTTCGTAGCTCACGCTCCAGTTCTTTTCTTTTTCCGGGTCGGTGGCGCGCAGGGTGTTGTTGGCGGTGGCGATGGTGATGCGCTTGGCGCGGGTGGTGGCTTCGGCCTCGGTGTCGGACCAGGTCTGGACTTTGGCCCGGATGCGGACGTTGGGGCCATCCCAGCCGTGCACGGTGATGCCGCCATTGGGGTCGGCGCTCACGGTGAGGGGCTGGCCGGCGGGGGCGCTCATGGTCAGGTCGCGGGTTTCGCAGAAGCCTTTCAGGGGCTTGCTGTGGCCCCAGTTGCCGCCATTGTCGCAGGTGGTTTTGAATGGGGGCTCGGTTTGGGCGGCGGCCGAGAGGGTGCTGCATGCCAGCGCCAGTGCAGAAAGCAGGAGTTTCATGAGATTGGGAAAGAAGGGTTGGCGGTTAATTGGGAGGCCGGGACGAACGGTTGCTTGCCCGGTTTTGATGGAAGGGGTACCGGCTTTTCATTGATTCGTTACAGGGCCTGCCATTATTTTTTCGGGCTGCCCATTCCAATCTATTGCTGCTGGTTCCCCCAGTGGCACGGCCAGCACCCAGCAGCGGACAGCACAACCGATTAGCAAAAAATATTTTCCTTAAAACAGATATTATTTATTGTTTTTCGATAAAAACCAATTTCCTTTGAGCCATTCAAACACCACTCCCTTATTCTGGCTCACACATGAAATCCCTGAACGCAGTCATCATCCGGTTTTTGCAATTCACCTTTCTGCTCACCAGCATTGCCGGGGCCCTTGCGCTGGCGTTCTACCTCTTTCTGGCCCTGTTTGCCCCAGTGCAGCCCGGCGATGTAGTGACGCTGAACGTGCGCCAAGCTGCCCCCGCCGCCACGCCCCACCAAACCCTACGCACCATTGAGGAACAGGTGCTGACCGGCCAGCCCAGCCAGTACGTGCGGCGGGCCAGCACCGGCAGCCTGGTACACCGCGAGCCCAACCCCGCCACCCGCCTGCTGCTGCGCCTGGTGAGCTCGCAGCCGCAGCCCGTGCCCTACGTGCTGGCCGCGCTGCTCTTTTCCGTACTGGTGTTTCGGATTCTGCGCGACATCAGGCCCGGCGCGCCCTTCACGCCGACCAACGTGCGGCGGCTGCGCTGGCTGGGCGGGCTGCTCATTGCCTGCGACGTGTACCACTGGACGGCCACCTGGTGGATAGGCCACTACCTGGCCACGGTGGCTCCCGCCAGTGCCGCCGGCCTCACGCCGGTTACGCAGTTCGGCACTTCCTTAGTATCCAACTGGCTGATTGGCTTGCTGCTGCTCATCATCGCCACGGGTTACCAGCGCGGTGTGGAACTGGCCGAAGATGCCGAATTTACGGTCTAATTCATCCCTGATTATATGCCCATTATCGTTCGCCTCGATGTGATGCTGGCCCGACGCAAGATGTCGCTCAGCACCCTGGCCGCCGCCGTCGACATCACCCTCGCCAACCTGTCCATCCTCAAAAGCGACAAGGCCAAGGCCGTGCGCTTTTCCACCCTCGAAGCCATCTGCAAGGCCTTGGACTGCCAGCCCGGCGACCTGCTGGAGTACGTGCCCGGCGATGGCCCAATTACGCACGACGACGGGTAGAGTTGATGCAGTCGTCCAGACGAAACCTCACCCCCGGCCCCTTTCCCGCGAAGGGGGGACCGAAAATGCGCTGGACGAAAATCGTCAGGTTCCCCTCTCTTTTGTAGAGGGGCCGGGGGTGAAGTTCCTAATGTCACCAGCGCGAACGTCACACATATTCAAAGCCCAAATTCCACATTTCATTTTCCATCACTCCATGAAAACTCCTTTTTTCTGCTCGCTTCTCGTCACCTCCCTCCTGCTCCAACTGCCTGCCCGCGCCCAGGCCCAAAGCCTGCCCAAGCAACTTGATGCGCTGGCTGCGTCCTACGCTAAGGCTGGCCAGTTCAATGGCACGGTGCTGGTGGCGGACCACGGCAAAGTCGTCTTCACCAAAGGCTACGGCCTGGCCAACCGCGAATGGAGCCAGCCCAACGCGGCCGACACCAAGTTCCGGCTGGGCTCGCTCACCAAGCAATTTACCTCCATGCTGGTGATGCAATTGGTGGAGAAGGGCAAGCTGAAGCTCGAGGCTCACATCACCGACTACCTGCCCGATTATCCCAAGGCCAACGGCGATAAAATCACCATTCACCACTTGCTCACGCACACTTCGGGCATTCCGAACTACACATCTCAACCCAATTTTGAAGCGGCCAGTGTTCTGCCCACTACGCCCACCGCCTTTCTGCGCACCTTTTCCGAATTGCCGCTGGAATTTGAGCCGGGCTCGTCCTTCCACTACAGCAATTCGGGGTACTTTCTGCTCGGTACCATCATCGAAAAAGTAACGGGTAAAACCTACACGCAGGTGCTCACCGAGAATATTCTGCAGCCCCTGCACATGCAGGATACCGGCTACGACCTGGCTGAAAACATCCTACCCAAGCGGGCGGCTGGCTACGACAAAGCCTCGACCGGCGTTATCTATAACACAACATATATCGACATGACGGTGCCCTACGCGGCCGGTTCGCTGTACTCCACCGTCAACGACCTATATAAGTGGGACCAGGCACTGTACACCACACAATTGCTGTCTGAAGCTGGCAAGGCACTTCTCTTCAAGCCCTTCAAGAGTGACTACGCCTATGCCTGGGTGGCCTCGAAAGCCGTGGTGGGCAAAGACACCGTGGCGCTGCTGGGCCACAGCGGCCACGTCAACGGCTTCGGCACCTACCTGCTGCGGGCCCCGCAGGACCGCCGGCTGGTGGTAGTGCTCGACAACGAAGGCGGCCCGCACGTGAAAGAAGTGAGCATGGACCTGCTGCGCGTGCTCTACCACCGGCCCACCACCGGCCCCAAGCCGGAGCCCACCGCGCCCAAAACCATTGCCTTGGATGCCGCTGCCCTGGTGCCCTACGTGGGCAAGTACCAGCTGTCGCCTACTTTCTTCATCACGGTGAAAGCGCAAGGCAGCCAGCTTTCGGCGCAAGCTACCGGGCAGCAGCCGTTTGCGTTGATGGCTACGTCGCCCACCCGCTTCACCGTGCAAGGCATAGCGGCCGAGGTTGAATTTGTGAAAAGCACCAGCGGCGCCGTCGAAAAGCTGATTCTGCACCAGGGTGGCCAGGATTCGCCGGGGGCCAAAGTGGAGTAAAACATATCCCACGGGCAAAATCTGCGTAAAGCCGGACTCCACCAACCTCTTCGCAAATCCTATGGATACCCTAGCCGCCGGCGTCACCCAGCTGCGCATTCAGCGCTTTGTCAACGTTTACTTCGTCGAAACCGGCACGCCCGGCGAGTGGGTCCTTATTGATACCGGGTTGCCCGGCAGCAAGAAAACCATCCTCGACGCCGCCGACAAGCTGTTCTACCCCGGCTCTCATCCCGAAGCCATCATCCTCACCCACGGCCACCTCGACCACCTCGGCTCGGCCAAGGAGCTGGCCGACCACTGGAACGTGCCCGTCATCGTGCACCCGCTGGAACTGCCCTACGTGACGGGCCAAGCCCAGTACCCGCCCCGCGACCCCACCGTGGGCGGCTCGCTGGCCTTCATGAGCCGCTTTTTCCCCTCGCAGCTGCCCAACCTTGAAGGCCGCGTGCAGGCCCTTGATGCCGACGACCCGTCCACCCCATTCCTTATGAATTGGCGTTGGTTCCACGTGCCAGGCCACGCACCGGGCCAACTGGCCTTCTTCCGCGAAGCCGACCGGGTGTTGATTGGCGGTGATGCTTTTGCCACCTGCCACCACGACTCAGTACCCGCCGTGTTGCTGGGCTTGCCCAAAATCAGCCGCGCCGGCACACCGTTTAACTACGATTGGGAAGCCGCCCGTCAGTCTGTCCAAACCCTGGCTGCGCTGGCACCAAAAGCCATTGGCTGCGGCCACGGCCCGGTCATCATCGGCCCGCAAGCCGCCGCTGGCCTGCAAGCACTGGCCGATAATTACCCTATTCCAGCGCACGGCCGCTACGTGAGCGAGCCCGCCCGCACCGATGCCAGCGGCGTGGAGCACCTGCCGCCCGCACCCAAGGATAAGCTGCCGATGCAGGCGGCCATCATCGGCACCGGTATTCTGGCAGCGGGTGCGGCCTGGTTGCTCACTGGCGGCCGGCGCAAAAGCGCCAGTATCAAGGCATCGAAGAAGTATCAGCAAGCTTACAAAGCAGCATCTAAAAGAGCTGGCGGCTACCAGTCGCCCACGCCTCCGCCTCCGCTGTATCGGGGCGGCGTGGGCAGCTAGCCTGACGGGTAATAAAGCGCCCTTACACGCAGAAGAGGTGTTCCAAATCCCAGGGTGGGCTTCGGAACACCTCTTCTGCGTGTAAGATGACACTGTCTCCTGCGTATCAGGCACTGTGTTTGTCAGGAAGCCAATTCTTCTCCAAGCGCTGCTCCAGCTACCTTCGGGCACCGCTTCGCCGTGACTTCACCCTTGCCAACTCTTGATGCGCTGTTTCCTTTTGCATTCGATGCCGACCGGTAGTGCCTTGTTACTAATAGCGCTGCTTTCCGGAACTGCCCGTGCCCAAACGGCCCGGCCCCTGCCCAACTTTTTTACCACCTACACCTATACGGCCTACACCGTGTACGACACCACCAGCACCGACCCGCCCACGGTGGTGCGCGGTGTGGGCGGCACCCTCACCCTGAATTCGACGGGTAGCTACGCCAAGCGCCTCAGCATCGCGGGCAACAACGGCCCGATGCTGTTCAAGCAGGACGGCACTTTCACCCTGACCGGCGACAGCATCCGCTTTGCCTTCCGCGACCAGAAAGGGGCTGATGTGCAGCGCGGCACCTTCCGCTTCAACCCCACCACGCGGCAGCTCATCATCACCATCCTGGGCTACCCCGCCGGCAACCGGGGCGTGTACGAGCTGGTAGCTCCCGAGCCTCAGCCGAAAGCCCCTGCCGTTAATATCAGCAAAAAGCGGCGCCGCTAGCCCTAGCTGCGGTTGGCATTTGGCTCCCCCCGCGCCTTCTGGCTAACTTGCGGCCCGTTTCGCCCAAACTTTTGTGGCAAACCCCGCGCAGCGCTGGCTTCGCGCCCTTTATTCATTCAATTACTCAGTTACTCAGTCACAGCACATGGGACGCGCATTCGAATTTCGCAAAGGCCGCAAAATGAAGCGGTGGGATAAAATGTCGAAAGACTTCACCCGCATCGGCAAAGAAATCGTGATGGCCGTGAAGGAAAACGGCCCCAACCCCGACACCAACGCCCGCCTGCGTGCCGCCATGCAGAATGCCAAAGGCGTGAACATGCCCAAAGACCGGGTGGAAGCCGCCGTGAAGCGCGCCAGCAGCAAGGAGGAAAAAGACTACGCCGAAGTGGTGTACGAAGGCTACCTGCCCCACGGCGTGGCCGTCGTCATCGAAACTGCGACCGACAACCCCACCCGCACCGTGAGCAACGTGCGCCTCATCTTTAACCGCAACGAGGGCACGCTGGGCACCGCCGGCAGCAGCGACTACACCTTTACACGCAAGGGCGTATTCAAACTGGCCGCCGAGGGCCTCGACCGTGACGAGCTGGAGCTGGAGCTCATCGACTTCGGTGCTGAGGACGTGTACGAAACCACCGAGGAAGACGAGCACGGCGCCGAGCACAAGTACATCGTGGTCGAAACCGCCTTCACCGATTTCGGCCAGATGCAGAAAGCACTCGAAGCCCAGGGCCGCCATGTGGTCAGCGTCAACCTGCAGCGCGTGCCCAACACCACCGTCACCCTTACCGACGAGCAGCTCGACGAAATCATGACCATCATCGAGAAGTTCGAAGACGACGAGGACGTGCAGGCCGTGTACCACACCGTGGGCTAAGGCCAGCGGCCCTTCAGCACTTTCATAGAACGTCATGCTAAGCGGCACCGAAACACCTCTACCGCGCAGGTAATCTATTTACCTCTGCGGTAGAGGTGCTTCGGTGCCGCTCAGCATGACGTTCTCTTTTAACCTATTTCCGCCGTCCATGTTGCCTTCTGCCCCGCCCCTCGCCTATCGCCCCGGACTCAATGGCATCCGGGCCATCTGCGTGTGGTTGGTCATCCTGGCGCACTGGGTCCGTCCGCCTTTTCCCATTGGGGAGATGGGGCGCATCCCATTCTTCGTCCTCAGCGGCTACCTCATTTCGGGCATCATCTGGAAGAAAAAGGTATACCCGGGCGCGCCCGGCACGTGGCTGCAGCGGCTCGGCACGTTCTACAAGCGGCGGATGCTGCGCATTCTGCCACCCTATTATATGGCTTTGGCCCTCGGCGCATTGCTGCCCCTGGCCACGCTGCGCGAGTACCCGGCCTGGTTTCTGCTCCCGGTTTCCAACATGCTGTTCTACCGCCTCCACCACTGGGGCGAGGGCGTGGGCCACTACTGGACCATGGCCGTTGATGAGCAATTCTACTTGCTTTGGCCGTTGCTGTTGGCTGTGGTGGGCCGACGAGCCGGCTGGCTGCTCGTGGTGGCCATAGCCAGCCTCGTTTTCCGCATCGTCTGGACCACCTGGGTCACGTCCGATTTCGTGTTTGTCCTGCTGCCCTCCTGCCTCGATATGTTCGCTCTCGGGGCTCTGCTCAGCCTCATCGAGCACCAGCCGTGGGTGCAGCAACTTGCCCGGGGCCGCTGGGTGCTAATGGCCTGGGTTGGTTGGTCGGCCCTGTGGGCAGCCCTCCACCTGAGCGGCGCGCATGAAGCTTGGTTGCTAGTATCTACCAGCGCCGGCAGCCTCGCCTCCGCCTTCACCCTAAACTGGGCTATCCAGCAGCCTGCAGGCACCCTAACCGGTAGTGCCCGCCTATTGCTCTCGCCAGCGCTCCAATGGGTAGGCGTGCGCAGCTATGGTTGCTACCTATACCATTTGCTGCTGGTGGTGTTCTACCAACGGGCCGTCTTCCGCCTCTTTCCCGGCACCGAAACCCGTCAGCTTTGGCTCAGCCCGTGGCTTACGGTGCTACTGCTCACCCCGGTTCTGCTGGTGCTTGCCGCCGCCTCCTGGCACTGGCTGGAGGCCCCGTTGAACAGGTGGAAGGACCGGCTGGCGTATTCATAAGCCATCGACAGCTATTCCAAATTATTTTATGAAACCGTATATTATTCTCAAATGGATTCTATTAGTACTCGTGCTTTGGGTCTTTACTCACTCCGCATATACTATTATAGATGGCTTAAGTGATGATGGCAAAATAGCCGATATCGCCGTCATATTAGGCAATAAGGTCAACGAAGACGGGACTTTATCGAACAGATTAAAGAAGCGGATGAATTGCGGATTAAAGCTCTACTTAAATGGAAGAGCAAGAAAGCTAATCGTCAGCGGTGGCCTTGGGAAAGAAGGTTTTCTGGAAGGCGACAAAATGAAAGCCTTCTTGACAAATAATGGTGTACCTGATTCGGCAATAATTGTTGACAACCATGGCGATAACACACTTGCAACCGTAAAAAATACGCTCCGATTAAAAGATAGCCTGCACTTCAAAAGCGTAATTATTGTCTCCCAGTATTTCCATTTGACAAGAACGAAAATGTTATTCCGGAAACAACACTTCGCTAATATCAGCAGTATAAGTCCTATCTATTTCGAACCAAGGGATACG
The DNA here is from genome assembly GCF_017571495.1 of Hymenobacter negativus. Taxonomy (GTDB): domain Bacteria; phylum Bacteroidota; class Bacteroidia; order Cytophagales; family Hymenobacteraceae; genus Hymenobacter; species Hymenobacter negativus. The sequence goes on from NZ_JAGETZ010000001.1 coordinate 511,892, forward strand.
TACTCCCTACTACGTGAATTTCTTGCTTATTACATCGAATAAAAAATGCCGCTACAGAGAAGTCCTGTAGCGGCATTTTTATTCGAGAAAGTAATTAACTAGTCTACATTGTCGTGCAGAAACCGGTTATCGCCCAGTAATTCATTATCATCTGATAAATTAAACCGGGAAATGTTCTGGGCCGAGCTGGGCTCTACGTTTTCCAGTTTCACCTGACGGCGCAGGTAAGCGGGCGTGTCGTATTGGGCCACTGCCTCGGGCGGCAGGCCGTTGCTTAGTTCCTGCAAGCGGCGGCGACGCTCCAGCGCCTGGGCATCCATGGCAGGACGCGGGCGGTGTGCTTCGGGCGCAGGGGCAGGCGTGTTGTTCGACGTCAGAACCGGCTCGCCGGGGGCCGTGGCGGGGATGCCGGCCAGCGGTGGCGCCGTATGCGCCGAAGGGCCGTTTAGGTCAAATGTCACCCGGGCTGGCTCAGGGCTGCCAAAGCTGGGCACGAAAGGAGCCGTAGTAGGAGCCGATGTGGGGGCGGCATCTGGCTGAGGCGTGGTCGCTACCGGGGCCGGAGCTACAATAGGCTCACTAGCACCACCCGCAGTGGGTGTCGTGATGGAATGGGCCTCGCGGGCAAATCCGGTGGCAATTACCGTCACCCGAATGCTCTGACCCAGTGTGTCATCCACACCGTGCCCGAAAATCATTTCCGCGTCCTGACCGGCTTTCTCCTGGATGTACTCCGTGATTTCCGTCAGCTCGTCCATTTCCAGTTCGTGCTCCACGCCCGACATGATGGAGAGCAGAATGCGCTGTGCTCCGTGAATGTCGGTGTTGTTGAGCAGTGGTGAGTTCAGCGCTTCCTCGGCGGCGCGGCGGGCGCGGTTTTCGCCTTCGGTCACGCTGCTGCCCATTACGGCGGCTCCGCTGTCCTTCATCACCGTTTTCACATCTTCAAAGTCCACGTTCACATCGGCCGTCACCGTGATGATTTCGGCAATGGACTTGGCGGCCGTGGTCAGCACCGTATCCGCTTTCGCGAAGGCGGCGCCCATGGTCAGGTTACCGTAAATCTGGGGCAGCTTGTCGTTCAGAATTACCAGCACCGTATCGCAGTGCTCGCTCAGCGCCTTTATGCCTTCTTCAGCCTGCTGACGCTTTTTCTTGCCCTCGAACATGAACGGAGCCGTCACGATGCCCACGGTCAGGATACCCAGCTCCTGCGCAACCTGCGCAATAACCGGGGCCGCGCCTGTGCCGGTACCGCCGCCCATCCCAGCCGTAATGAACAGCATTTTGGTGCCGTGGTTGAGCAAGTCGCGGATTTGTTCCTTGCTCTCGATGGCGGCCTGGCGGCCGCGTTCGGGCTTGGCACCCGCGCCGAGGCCCTCGGTCAGGTCCACGCCAATTTGCAGCTTATTGGGCACCGTAGAGCTTTGCAGCGCCTGGTGGTCGGTGTTGCAGATGATAAACTCCACGTCCTTGATGCCCTGCTTGTGCATGTGCTTCACGGCATTGGAGCCACCGCCGCCAACCCCAATCACCTTGATGATGGACTTGTTCTGGGCGGGAATGTCAAATTTGTAATTCATATGAATTCATTTAACATTTATCAGCTAACATTTAACATTTTCAGCAAAGACGGATTCATCTAAAACCAAGAACGTCAACTGTTAAATGATAAATGATAATTGTTAAATGATTTAGTACTGTTTATCGTCGTAATCGTCAATCAGCAGGCCTTTGGTGCGGCTGATGATGTCCTTGAAGAAACGGCTGGCAGCACCGGGCTCCTTTGGCTTGGCTGGCGTGGGCGCAGGGGCCGGAGCAGGCGGTGTTACGGCACGAGCTTCAACAACCGGCGCAGGGGCTGGCTGCGGCACAACTGGCGCGGCGTAGTAGGCAGGTGCAACGGGCTGCTCCTCTTCGTAGCTGGGGCGCGATACCTGACGCTCGTCGAGCGAGTGGTAGCCCGACAGCACGAGGCCCACCGTAGTGGCATACATTGGCGATTTCACCGCTTCAATACGGCTCTTGCCGAGGTGCTGATTGGGGTAGCCAATGCGGGTATCGAGGCCCGTGATGTACTCCGTGAGCTGCTCCAAATTCTGGAGCTGTGAACCGCCGCCCGTGAGCACGATGCCAGCCGACAGCTTGTCGTGCAGCCCCATGCGGTAGATTTCGGCGTACACCAGTTCCATAATTTCCGACATACGGGCCTCGATGATGTACGCCAGGTTTTTCAGCGATACCTCTTTCGGCGCGCGGTTGGGCAGGCCGGGGATGCTCACGATTTCGTAGTCGCTGGCTTCCTGGGCAATGGCTTTGCCAAACTTCACTTTCAATTGCTCGGCTTGGCCGGGAGCCACATTGCAGCCTGCTTTGATGTCCTGCGTGATGATGTTGCCACCGAACGGCAGCACCGCGGCGTGCCGAATGATGCCATCTTTGAAGATAGCCAAATCGGTGGTACCGCCACCGATGTCAATCAGGGCTACGCCGGCTTCTTTCTCCTCTTCCGAGAGGATGGACATGGAGCTGGCCAACGGTTCCAGAATCAGGTCGGCGATTTCGAGGCCGGCCTTGGTCACGCATTTGTTGATGTTGTTGATGGCCGTGCTCTGGGCCGTGATGATGTGGAAATTGCCTTCCAGGCGCACGCCTTCGTAGCCCACGGGGTCGGAAATGCCTTCCTCGTAGTCTACTTTGTAGTCCTGGGGCATCACGTGGATGATTTGGGAGCCGGGCTGGGTCACGAGGCGGTACATGTCCTGCGTGAGACGGGCCACGTCGTCCGGGCCGATAGTGTCGTGCGAGTTGCGGGTGATGCTGCCGTTGTGCTGAAGACTCTTGATATGTTGGCCGGCAATGCCGACGTTTACCACTCCAATGCTAATTCCGGATTGTTCTTCGGCCTGCCGAATGGCCCGTTTAATGGCGTCTACTGTTTTATCGATGTTGAGCACGATGCCGCGCGAAACCCCTTCCGACACAGCTTTGCCCATGCCCAGGATTTCGAGTTTACCGAATTCGTTTTTGCGGCCCACTAGGGCACAGATTTTTGTGGTACCAATGTCGAGCCCGACGACGATTTTGTCTTGTTGCATGTGAAGCGGTGCTGGCGAGCAGTGAAGATGCGTGGGTTGGGAAGTAAGTTTTCTTGGCTTTACAGCCTATGTTTCAGCGAATTACTATTCGCAAATAATCTGATTCTGGTATTCGACGTTTACGCGGTGGTAAGTATCCCACCCCAAAACTGACGGAATTTGACGGTAAAATACCATAAGCTTAGCGAATTTTTCGGAAATATTTTCGGGCGGCCCGAATTCAATACGTTGGTCGCCTACCTGCTGCGTGAACGACAGCTTGCCGCCCGGCTCAATAAACACCTCCGAAACCTGGGCCTTCCAGAATTCATGCTCGTCTACGTAGCGCAAAAACTCTAGATACCGCCTCCCGACACTATCTTGAAAAAATCCAGATGGCACACTGGCGCCTCCAGGCCGTGTTACCGTGGCTACCCGGGCCGTAAACAAGGGTGAAAGCGGCAGAGAATGGCCCTCGGCATCGAGGTAGGTATCGAGGCGGGTGTCGGAGTGCGTGAGGCGGGCAATGGGCCGGTTCTGGCGCACATCGGCATGCAGATTACCGGCCAGGTCGCGGTACACCTGAGCGTCGCGCACGAAGGGATGAGCCTTCAGGCGGGCCTCTAGTTCGCGCAGGCGCGGGCCTTCGGGACGGGAGCCCAGCACAGGCTCTTTGCCGCCCTTGGTAAGCAGGGCCGTAACGCCGCGCTCGCTGATAAAATAATTATCGAACTCGTTGGCAATGTTTACCTTGACGGAGTCGACCGGGCGCGTGGCCTGGCGCACTGCCGCAAACACGCCTAGCCCAATCAGCACCAGCAGGCAGGCCGAAGCAACAAGTAAATTTCTAACGGTGCGGTCCAAAGGATTGGGAGAGCTAGTTAAATGGAATACCTGTCATGCTACGCATTATGCTCGATTCGCAGAATGCGCAGCATGGCAGTTGATTGAGGGGCGACAATTACTTCCACCGCTCGCTGAGCAGCAGTTTCAATTGGGGCACTAGTGTATCGATGTCGCCGGCTCCTACTGTGGCCAGCACGTCGAAGGAATTGTCGGTTTGGGCGGCGGCCAGCACCTGCGCTTTGGTGACAATGGCCTTGGTCGGCGCGGTGATGTCGGCCAGCAGAATTTCGGAGGTGATGCCGGGTAATGGCTTCTCGCGGGCTGGGTAAATATCCAACAAAAACACCTCATCTGCAATACTTAAGCTTTTAGAAAAGCCTTCGGCAAAGTCGCGGGTACGGGTGAAAAGATGGGGCTGAAAAACGACGCGCAACCGCTTGCCCGGATACAGTGCCCTGACGGAACGCAGGAAGGCCTCAATTTCGCGTGGATGATGGGCGTAATCGTCTAAATAAACATTTTCTGACGTGGTCGCAACGAACTCAAAACGCCGTTTCACGCCTTGGTACGCTGCTACAGCAGCCCGCATTTTTGCTTCGCTTACACCCTGAATTTGCGCCACTGCTGCAGCGGCGAGCATGTTTTCTACATTGTGGAAGCCGGGCACAGCCAATTCCAAGTCATTTACCGGCCCGTTTGGGCCCTGCAAATCAAAATGAAACTGGTGGCCCTGCGCCGTAATGTTGGCAGCAAATAGTTCGGGCCCCTGCTCCTGATTGAGACCGTAGCGGATGACACGGGTGCCAGCCGGCACGGCAGCGGCCACGCTCGGGTGCGCGGTGTGGTTGACGAGCAGCGTGCCGCCGGGCTTAATCTGAGCCACAAACTGGCGAAACGACTCAATTAGCGCGTTTTGGTCGCCGTAGATGTCGAGGTGGTCGGCATCGGTACTCGTGACGATGGCCACGTCGGGAAACAGTGTCAGGAAGCTGCGGTCGTACTCGTCGGCTTCTACTACGATGGGCGCTTCGGAGCTGGCCGGCAGCAGCAGGTTGTTGCCCAGGTTTACGGAGATGCCACCCAGAAAAGCGCCGGCGTCGAGGCCGGCGTGGTGCAGCAGGTGCGCCACCATGCTGCTGGTGGTGGTTTTGCCGTGGGTGCCGGCTACCGCGATGGTGTAGCGGCCTTGGGTCAGCACACCCAGCACCTGGCTGCGCTTCCGGATGTCAAAGCCTTCGGCGCGCAGCCATGCCCACTCCACGCTTTCAGCTGGGATGGCCGGCGTCAGCACGACCAGCGTTTGCTCCCTGTTTTCACGGACTTCAAGCGGGATGTTATCGACGGCATCAACGTAATGGACCGCGATGCCTTCCGCGCTTAGCGCCTGTGTTAGGGGCGTTTCGGTCTTGTCGTAACCGCTCACCTGGTGACCATTGGCCTGAAACCAACGAGCCAGGGCCGACATGCCGATGCCGCCGATGCCGAGAAAGAAAACGTAGGGAAACTGCTTCAATTTTATGCTTGGTATAGCTACTCAAAACGTCGTGCTGCGCACAGCACGACGTGCTTTTAGGTCTGTTTGTCCATCTATCGTTTTACCAGCTTCAACAGCTCGTCGACGATGGTAATGGTGGCATCGGGGCGGGCCAGCTCGCGCACGCGGGTGCTGAGCTGCTGTTGACGCTCGGGGTCGGCGAGGAGGCGCAGGGCTTCGTCGTAGAGGCGTGCGGGAGCGTGCTCATCGGTGATGAGCACGGCGGCCCCTTTGCTAACCAGCGCCAGGGCATTTTTGGTCTGGTGGTCTTCGGCTACGTTGGGCGAGGGCACCAGAATGCTGGCCTTGCCCGTGAGGCATAGCTCAGACACGGACAGGGCTCCGGCGCGGCTGATGACGACATCGGCGGCGGCGTAGGCCAGGTCCATGCGTTGGATGAATTCGAGGGCGTGCAAGCCGTTGGCTTGGTCGGCTTGCTGCTGGGCTTCGGGAAAGTAGAGCTTGCCGGTTTGCCAGAGCAGCTGGATGCCGGCTTCCCGCAGGTGTGTCAGGGCAGCGGCCGTAGCTTGGTTGAGGGTGCGGGCTCCGAGGCTGCCACCAATTACCAGCAGGGTTTGCTTGCTGGGGTCGAGACCGAAGAAACGCTGGGCTTCGACGCGGTTGCCGCTGGCAATTTCGGTGCGGACGGGGTTGCCGGTAAGAACGAGCTTATCAGCAGGGAAGAACTTCTCCATGCCGTCGTAGGCCACGCAGATTTTATTCACTCTCTTGGCCAGCAGCTTGTTCACCAAGCCAGCGTAGGAGTTCTGCTCCTGGATGAGCGAGGGAATGGCCCGCGAGGTAGCGGCCAGCAGCACCGGGGCCGAGGCGTAGCCCCCCACGCCTACCACCGCATCGGGCCGAAACTCTTCAATCAGCTTGCCGGCTTTGCGCACCGAGCGGAATACACGCACCGGAAACATCAGATTTTGCGGCGTGAGACGCCGTTGCAAACCCGTAATATCAAGGCCCACAATTTTGTAGCCGGCTTCGGGTACGCGCGTCATTTCCATGCGCCCATTGGCCCCCACGAACAAGATTTCAGCCTCTGGCAGACGGCGACGCAACTCATTGGCAATGGCCACCGCCGGGAAAATATGCCCGCCCGTGCCGCCGCCGGAGATGATAAAACGAAGTGGGGAATTGGTCATTGATAGCAGGGCGTCGGGCTAAGCGTGGCCTTATGTTTGGCTTAACCGTTGTTTTTCATTGTTAGGAAATTAGGCATACGCCGCCCGTTGACTGGGGATGCGGGCCGTGTCCTCGGGCTCGCCGGTCATGGGACGAAGCTCGCGTTCACCGCGGCTCACAGCCAGAATGATGCCGATGCTAATACCAGTGAAAATGAGCGAGGTACCACCCATACTCAGCAGCGGTAGCGGCAGGCCGGTGATGGGACCCAGCCCGACGGCCACGCCCATGTTCACCAGCGCCTGCAAGACAAGGCTGAAGCTGAGCCCTGCCGAAAGCAGCCCACCGAAAGCCCCATAGCTGTTCATCACCGTTTTCAGCCCTCGATAGAGAAAGGCCAGGTAGAGGAATAGCACGACGGCGCCGCCCAGCAGGCCATATTCTTCGATGATGACGGCGTAGATGAAGTCAGAATATGGGTGCGGCAGGATGTTACGCTCGGTGCTTTTACCCGGGCCTTTGCCGGCGATACCACCGGTGGCAATGGCAATGAACGAGTGCTCGAGTTGAAATGGGGTTTTCTTGGTTTTGTCGGCGAAGTTGGTTACGCGGGATATCACCGTGCCCAGGCGCTGCCCGGCCGCCAGCCCCGCGCCGCCCAGCACCACGCCAATGCCCACCATCACGGCCATGTGCTTGAGGGGTACCCGGCCGATGAACATCAGCAGCATGCAGGTGGCGAACAGCAGCAGCGCCGTAGAGGCATTGCTCAGGATAATCAAGCCACAGATGGCTCCTACCCAAAGCATTACCGGCAGCAGTGTCGATTTGAAGTCGTCCAAATGCTGCTGCCGACGGCTAAGCATGCTGGCAAGGTGCGAAATCAGGGCCAGCTTGGCCAAGTCGGAGGGCTGGAACGTCTGGTTGATAACCGGAATGGTCATCCAGCGCGACGCGCCGTTGATGTCGCCGCCCATGAAGAAGGTGAAGAGCAGCAGCGGTACCGAAACCAGCAGCGCATACAGCGACAGGCGCGAGTAATGCCGGTAGTCGATACGGTGGGCCAGCCACATACAGCCCAACCCCATCAGAATCAAGCTGGTGTGTTTGAAAAGAAAGGCTTCGGTGTTGCCGTTCATCTTCTTGTAGGCCAGCGTGCCGGTGGCCGAATACACCACGGCAATGCTGATGAACGAGAACAGCAGCACGATGGCCCACAGAATGGGGTCGCCTTTGAGGTTGCGTTGCAGCCAGTTTTTCATAATCGGGGACGTTAAAACTGATTTCTCGAATTAGGCTTGAGTTGGCCCGTTTTGGTGGAGCGCCTGCACGGCAGCAGCAAACTGCCGGCCCCGGTCTTCGTAGTTTTTAAACAGGTCGAAGCTGGCGCAGCATGGCGAGAGCAGCACCACGTCGCCGGGAGCAGCGTGGGCCGTCGCACGGGCCACGGCATCGGCCATGCTTTGGGTTTCCTCCACGTGGGGCACAAGGTCGTCGAAGCTGGCGCGGAGCTTGGCATTGTCGACACCCAGGCAGATGAGGGCCTTCACGCGGCGCTCGGCCAGGTTGAGCAGGCTGCTGTAGTCGTTGCCCTTATCAGTGCCGCCGGCAATCCAGACGATGGGCTGGTGGATGCCATCCAGAGCATACCAGGCGGCTTCCACATTGGTGGCCTTGCTGTCGTTGATGTAGCGGGCGCCATTGACTTCGCCCACCAGCTGCAGGCGGTGGTCGGCATTCTGGAACGTGGCCAGGGCCGCTTCAATCTGGCTGATTTCGAGGCCGGCTACGCGGGCAGCCAGCACCGCCGCTAGCGTATTCTGCCGGTTGTGCTGGCCGATGAGGGGCGAATTGGCCGTGCTAAGCTCCACGCCGTCCTCGGCGAGGCCCGGCGCCAGATTGGTGCAGAGCAAGTCTTCGGCCACGTAGTAGCCGGCCAGGTGTACATCGTGCCGGTGGTGCAGGCTGAACGGCAGCTGGCGCGTTTGCAGAAAGGCCGACTGGAAATACTTGTTCGTCACCTCGTCGTCGGCATTGTAGATGAATGCGCCGCTACTGTCCAGATTGCGCGTGATACGCAGCTTGGCCTGCGCGTAGCTCTCAAGCGAGTAGCCGTAGCGGTCGAGGTGGTCGGGAGTGATGTTGAGCAGGATGGCAATCCAAGGCTGAAATTCGTGAGTATCGTCCAGCTGGAAGCTGCTCAGCTCCACCACGTAGTAGTCGAATTTATCCTCAATCACCTGCTCGGCCAGCGAGTAGCCCACATTGCCGGCCAGGCCCACGCTCAGGCCGGCCTCTTTCAGCAAGTGGTAGGTGAGCAGCGTGGTAGTGGTTTTGCCGTTGGTGCCCGTGATGCAGATGCACTTGGCCTTGGTATAGCGGCCAGCAAATTCGATTTCGGAGATAATGGGAATGTTTTTCTCGCGCAATGCCTGAATGACCGGCGCTTTCTCGGGAATGCCTGGGCTTTTGATGACTTCATCGGCTTGCAGAATGCGCTCCAGCGTGTGCTGGCTTTCCTCGAATTCGATGCCGGCCTGGGTTAGCTGCTGCTTGTAATCGGGCTGAATGGCCCCGCGGTCCGACACGAATACGGTGTGGCCTTTGGCCTGTGCCAGCAAGGCTGCGCCGACGCCGCTTTCGGCGGCTCCGAGGATAACGATATTTTTTTTGTCTGTCATGCTGAGCCAAGCGAAGCATCTTATCACGTTAGGTTTTACACCAAGCAGCGCGACCGTGATAAGGTCCTTCGCTCCGCTCAGGATGATAAGCGTTTTTTAGCGCAGCTTCAACGTAACCAAAGTAATGACTGCCAGCATGATGCCTACAATCCAGAAGCGCGACACGATTTTGGATTCGTGGTAGCCTAGCTTCTGGTAGTGGTGGTGCAGCGGTGACATGCGCAGCAGGCGGCGGCCTTCACCGTACTTTTTGCGCGTGTACTTGAAATAGCTGACCTGTACGATAACCGACAGGTTTTCAATCAGGAATACGCCGCACAGCACCGGAATCAGCAGTTCCTTGCGCACAATGAGGGCCAGCACGGCGATGATGCCGCCCAGCGCCAGCGAGCCGGTATCGCCCATGAAAACCTGGGCCGGGTAGCTGTTGTACCACAAAAAGCCGATGCAGGCGCCCACGAAGGCGGTACAGAAAATAACCAGCTCGCCCGAGTCGGGAATAAACATAACATCCAGATAATCAGCCAGTAGCGCGTTGCCGCTTACAAAGGCGAAAATGGCCAGTGTGATGCCGATAATGGCCGAAGTACCCGCCGCCAGTCCGTCGAGGCCGTCGGTGATGTTGGCGCCGTTGCTCACGGCCGTAATCAAAAAGATGACAATGGGGATGTAAAGGAAGCCGTAGAGGCCGTTGAAGAACGTGCCCGCCGTGGCGAATAAGTCGCCGTAGTTCAGCTCGTTATTTTTCATAAATGGCACCGTGGTAATCATCAGGTGCACGTCTTTGAATACTTTGCTGGCGTCCACCGCCGAGAATTGTCCGTTGGGCAGCAGGTACTCGCGCACCGTTACTTCGTTGCTGTAAAACAATACCCAACCCACCGTGATGCCAAGCCCCACCTGGCCCAGCACTTTGAACCGACCACTCAAGCCTTCCTTATTCTTGCGGAAGACCTTAATGTAGTCGTCCAGAAACCCAATCAAACCTAGCCATACCGTGCTAAGCAGCATGAGGATGATGTAGATATTACGAAGTCGGGCCAGCAATAGCACCGGCACCAGAATGGCCAGGATGATGATAAGACCACCCATTGTGGGCGTGCCTTTCTTCTCGTTCTGGCCTTGCAGGCCAAGGTCGCGGATGCTTTCGCCCACCTGTTTTTTTTGCAGCAGCCGGATGAGCCGGTGGCCAAACGTCTGAGCAATGAGCAGGGAAATAACCACCGCCAGCCCAGCCCGGAACGTGGTGTATTGGAACACCCCGGTGCCGGGCAGGTGGAAATGGTCGTGCAGGTAACGGAAGAGGTAAAAAAGCATTCGGGAGGGCTTTTAAAAGCCAGGCCGTCATGCTGAGCGCAGCCGAAGCATCTTGCGTGCAGCAGTAATCAAGGTCGATTGCAACGAAGCGGTAACAGTGCTTCGGCTGCGCTCAGCATGAGGGCCTATTTATTGAGTTCTGAAAAAATTTCGGTCAGCACCAGTTTGTCATCGAAGGGAGCTTTCACCCCGCGAATTTCCTGATAATTTTCGTGGCCTTTGCCCGCAACCAGCACAATGTCGTTGGGGCCGGCCAGGCTTACGGCCGTTGCGATGGCCTCACGACGGTCGGGCACGGTCTGCATTTTGGCCGAATCGGGGGCGGTGACTCCGGCCTGCATCTGGGCCAGAATTTCCAGCGGGTCCTCGAAACGAGGGTTATCGGAAGTCAGGATGACCTGGTTGGAAAGCCGCGCCGCCAGGTTGGCCATGATGGGGCGTTTGCCCGCATCGCGGTTGCCGCCGCAGCCCACCACCGTGATGATGTGCTGGCTGGGCTGGCGGATTTCGTGCAGCGTCTGGAGCACGTTCTCCAGCGCGTCGGGCGTGTGGGCGTAGTCGATAATGCCGGTAATGCGCTGGTTTTCGGACACCACCGGCTCGAAACGGCCGGGCGCAGTGGTCAGGCCCGAGAGGATGGTCAGGACTTCGGTGGGGTCCTCCCCTAGCAGCACCGCTGCGCCATACACGGCCAGCAGGTTATAGGCGTTGAACACCCCGATGAGGCGGAACAGGATTTCGCGGCCGTCGATTTCAAGGTGCAGGCCGTGTACCTCGTTGGCCACCAGCTTGGCACGGAAGGTAGCGGCCCCGCGCAGGGAGTAGGTTTCGCGGCGGGCGGTGGTGTTTTGCAGCATCACCGGGCCGCGCTTGTCGTCGGCGTTGGTAAGGGCAAAGGCCGTTTTGGGCAGCGCATCGAAAAAGCCCTTTTTGGCCTTCAGGTAGTTATCAAACGTGCCGTGGTAGTCCAGGTGGTCGTGGGTGAGGTTGGTGAACAGGCCGCCCGCGAAACGCAGGCCCGTGACGCGGTGCTGGGCCACGGCGTGGCTGCTCACCTCCATGCAGGCATGGGTGCAGCCGGCCGCCACCATGCGGGCCAGCAGCGCATTCAGGCGAATGGCGTCGGGCGTGGTGTGCGTGCTTGGAATCACTTCCTCATCAATCTGGTTCTGCACCGTGCTGAGCAAACCGCAGTGGTAGCCCAGCTCGCGCAACAGCTTGTGTAGTAGCGTGGCGCAAGTGGTTTTGCCGTTAGTACCCGTCACGCCCACCAGTTTCAGTTGCCGCGACGGATGCCCATGAAACGCGGCGGCCATGTGGCCCAGGGCCTTGGCGCTATCGGGTACCAGCACGTAGGCAGTGGCGGGGTTCAGCGTGGCCGGCAACTCTTCGCAGATAACCGCTGCAAGGCCCTTTTCTACCGCGCCCTCAACGAATTTGTGGCCATCGGTAGCAGTACCACGCAAGGCAAAAAACGCCACGCCTGGCCCTGCCTCCCGCGAATCGAGGGTGAGGCCAGTAATGGGCACATCGGTGGGGCCGTGCTGAGTAAGCACGGTTACGTCGGTGAGCAGGGAGAAGAGCGGGAGGAAAATCATATGAGCTTGCGCGGCCGTGGCACCTCTCCCCCGGTCCCGGTTCGCTTGAAGCGCGAAGCCAGAGGATAGGGAAACCTGACGATTGGGGACTACCTGGTTTGAGATGCTTGGTGAAGCGGCGTTTTGTTGGAAGAGGATTAAGCGCGGCGCACGTTGGGTTTAGGCGAAGCGGACTTTTTCGGGGTTTTGCTGGGAGTTGATTGGCGAGCGCCCTCTTTGGACTTATCAGCCTTTTTTGACGAAGACTTTGCTGCGTTGGTGGCAGTCGTTTCCTTCGGCTTGGTCGCAGTGGTGGCGGGCTTGGTAGCCGGTTTGGCGTTGGGTTTCACCCCAGCCGAGCGTTCGGGCGCTTCGGGCCGCACCTTGGCTTTTTCGCCGTCGGCGAATGATTTGCGCGGCTTGCCGGCAGCCTCAAGGTCCATCGGCACCAGTAGCTTGTTCTCGGCGAGGTCGGTGTGTTCGGGCTCGGGCAAAGCGATGGGAGCGGCCAGGCGCGGGCCGGTTTCGGCCAGCGTAAGGGTAATCAGCTCGCCGCGCTTGATGGGCGTGCCCGCCGCAATGGACTGTTCGCGCACCCGGCCAGTGCCCACGGCGCGCACATGCAGGCCCCGGTTTTCAAGCAGGAACAAGGCATCGCGCAGGCTCAGGCCGCGGGCCTGGGGCACGCGGTTGGGGCGCACACTGGTATTTTCAACCAACGCCACGGTGCGGGCATGAAAGGCAGTATCGGAAGCGGCGCGGACCCATTCTTCGCCGCCGGTGGCCTGGGTGTTGCCGGCCAGGCCCAGCTTCTGGCACACCAGCGCCAGCTCGTCCTGCATGCCGGCGCGCACCAGCGGCACGTGGCTTTTGTTGAGACGAGCTTTGGCCAGCAGCGGACGCTGGCTCAGCAGGTCGCGGGCCATGCACTTGTCGGCCACTTCGCGAAACACCGGCGCAGCCACATCAGCCCCGTAGATGCGGCCGTTGCGGGGCGAATCCACGACCACGATGCAGCTGTATTTCGGCTTGTCGGTAGGGAAATAGCCGCAGAAGCTGGTCGAGTAAGTCTTGGTATACTGGCCGTTCTTGAACTTCCAGGCTGTGCCGGTTTTGCCAGCAATACCGTAGTCTTTGGGCCGGATGCTGCGGGCCGTACCAGCAATTACCACACCTTCCATCATCGACTTCAACTTGGCCAACGTAGCATCGGAGCAGATTTTGGGATTCAGCACCTTGGTTTCGTTGTGCTGAAGCACCTGGTCGGCCTGCTTGATTTCCCGCACAATCATGGGCTGAACCTTCACGCCGCCATTAGCCACAGCGTTGTAGAGGGCCAGAGTTTGCAGCGGGGCCAGCTTCAACTCGTAGCCAATGCTCATGGTAGTGAGCGAAGTACGGCTCCAGCTACGGTCCTTAGGGTCCTTCACATAGGGCAGCGCCTCACCGGTCATCTGGAAGCCCAGTGGCTTATCAAGGCCGAACTTCTTCAGGTAATCGGTGTACTCGGTCGGGTTGCCGGAGAAATACTTGTCCACCAGCTTGGCCACGCCGATGTTGCTCGATTTCTCAAACACCTGTTGCACCGTGATGCGCCCGTAGCCGTGCGAGTCTGATTTGACGGCCCCGCCCACGTACATGCGGCCGTTGCCGGTATCTACCACGTCGTCGAGCGTCACGTCGGGCCGGGCCTCAAACAAGGCCATCATCGAGGCCAGCTTGAATGTGGAGCCTGGCTCGGTCCGGCCCTGGTCGGCAAAAGCGTAGTTGTAATCCTCTTTATAGGTATCATCCGACGCCTTGCCCAGGTTGGCCACGGCCTTGATTTCGCCGGTGGCCACTTCCATCAGAATCACGCAGCCGTACTGAGCGTTGTTATCCACTAAGGACTTATAAAGCGCGTTTTCAGCCACGTCCTGCAGGTTGATATCGAGCGTGGTTTTCACGTCGTAACCCGGCAGGGGCTTGATTTCGGTGCCATCGTATACCGGCTTTACGCCACCCGGCACCCGCTCAAACAACGCCTCGCCTGGCTTGCCGGCCAGGCTTTGCTCAAACGTGTACTCCAAGCCTGCGCCGTGGTGGTCTTCGTTCACGAAGCCGATGGTGCGTTGTGCCAGCCCGCCAAAGGGCCGGAAGCGCTTATCCACCTTCTCAAAAATGGCCCCGCCCCGGTTGCGCCGCTCGCGGAATACGGGCCAATGCGCCATCATCTTTTTCTCCTGAAAGTTGATTTGGCGGGAGTTGAGGCGAATGTAGCGTTGCTTGGCCGTGCGGGCATTGTTTAGCCGGCGTAAGTACTCCTGTTTGCTGCGGTCTTGGAAAAAGTGGGACAGGTACCAAGCTAGCGAGTCCACATTGGCCTCAAATACCTTGTCCTCCACCACGCCCGGGTCCCAGGCCACCCGGTAAAATGGTAGCGAGGTAGCCATAATACTCTCGTTATCCGAGTAGATATTGCCCCGCGTAGCTGGCACTGACTGGTAGCTGATTCGCCGTTCCTGTTCCAGCGCCCGCCACTTAGCCCCTTCCTGAAACTGGATTTTCGTAGCCTTCCAAAAAATGGCACACGAGAATACGGCTACCCCTAGAAAGGCCAGCCGTACCCGCGTTACTATCGACTTTTTAACACTGCTTTTCATCGGGAATGAGCTTTAACTATTTGCTTATCTGCCGATTTATCCTTGGACACCTTTGTACTTTTTTGTACCTTACGCTTGCTGTCGGGCTTTGTTGACTTCGCCTTATTCGACTTGGTAGAAGCTTTTTTGGAAGCTTTCACAACCACCTTGCGGGCGGGCTTAGCCGTGGTAGCGCGGGCGCTGGTCGCTCGGCGCGCTTCTGGCACAGCAATCGGCACTGAGTCACCATCAAGTGCTTGCGGTGGGGCAATGATTTCGGGGCCGCTATCTACGTCACTACCGTCCTCGGCAACGCGGCGACGCCCAGCCTGCAAGTCAGCCTGCATTGCCGCAATCGAGTCGCGAGCGGCGCGGGCAGCCAGCGTATCGGCCGTGAGCACGGGCATCAGTTCCAGCTCCGCAGCGTCGAGATGGCCGGCTGGCACGGTGATGCGGAAGGGCGGCGACGAGCTTTCCACCAGCCCGATGGCGGCCACTTTGCGGGCCACCTCGCTCTGCTTGCTGGCCTCCATGTAGTCGGACTTCAGGGTCGTGTAATCGGCGCGTAAGTCTTCAGTTTCCTGCTTGAGGCGCTGAATGTTGCGGTTCATGCGGTTGCCATAGTGCGTGTTGCCGATGTAAAGCAGCACCAACAGCATCACAAACAGCAGCTTGGGTAGGTAGCGCACCGGCAGGCCGTCCCGAAACAGGCTGTCCACGCTCGTTACCCGATCCAGCAGCGAGAAGATGCTCCACGAGCTGCGTGGTCCAGCCTCCACAACGGGCTTACGGGGGCGCTTTTCGCGTTCGGGCTTAGGTACCGGCTCTGGTTCGGGGGCCACGTATTCGGCCACGGCGGGCAGCTCCTCCGGCTCGGGCGCGGCCACCGGGCGGGGCACGTTGGCACGGCGCGGGCTGTCAGAGGGACGGAGCGTGTTTGCGGCCATTTTTATCTCTTATTTTCTGATTGCAACCCGCAATTTAGCACTCCGGGCCCGGCTGTTCAGCGCCACTTCGGCCGCATCGGCTTCCTCAGGCTTGCGGTTCAGAGCCTCAAACGGCTTGCTTTCATTGCCAAAGAAGTCCTTTTCGACTTCGCCAAAAAACTTGCCCTTCGCGATAAAGTTCTTCACCAGTCGGTCCTCCAGCGAATGGTAGCTCATCACCACTAACCGGCCACCGGGACGTAGCACGTCGGCTGTTTGGAGCAACATTTCCTGCAAAGCCTGCATTTCCTGATTCACTTCAATGCGCAGGGCCTGGAAAACCTGAGCCAGGTACTTGTTCTCTTTGCCGCGCGGCGTGCAGGGCTGAATAGCCTGCTTGAGCTCGGCAATGGTTTCGAGGCGGCGGCCACGCCGGGCCGCGCTCACGGTCTGAGCCAAGGTACGGGCGTTGGTGACCTCGCCATACATGCCGAAGATGCGATGCAAGTCCGCCTCCTTATAATCATTGAGAATGTCGCCCGCCGTGAGAGGGCCATGGGGGTCCATCCGCATATCGAGCGGACCATCGAAACGAGTAGAAAATCCGCGCTCCGGCGTGTCAAATTGGTGCGAGCTTACCCCCAGGTCGGCTAGCAGGCCATCTACCGGCACAGCGCCAACCTGCTGTAGTTCAAGTAGCAAATCTCGGAAGTTAGCTTTCACAAATGTAAATTGCGGCCGTTCCAGCTTCACCGCTTCGGCCTCAGCATCAGCGTCTTGGTCGAAGCTGAAAAGGTGGCCGGTGGTCAGCTTTTCCAGAATGCGGGCCGAGTGCCCACCCCCACCAAAGGTGACGTCGACGTAGCGGCCATTGGGACGCAGGTCGAGGCCAGCCAGACACTGGGCTAGCATCACGGGCCGGTGGTAGGCTTGGTCGTTGTCGTATTCGGTTGTGCTCATGCGGCCATGCCGGCGAGCGGCGGAGTATCAGTCGATAAAAACTTCTGTGCCAGCTTACTGAAGCTTTGCTGGTCTTTGATGAGGTACTCATCGTAGCGGGCCGGGTCCCAGATTTCACAACGGTTGCCCAAGCCCACAATGATGGCCTCTTTCTCAATACCGGCGTAGCGCAGCATGGTGCGAGGCAGCATAAAGCGGCTGATGCTGTCCAGCTCCACCTCAGTCATGCCCCGGAAAAAGTTGCGCTGAAACTGCCGGTATTCCTCGTTGAACTCGTCCAGCGCCATCACTTTCTCGTGAATAACGCGCCAAGCTGCCCGCGGATACAGCACCAGACAGGGCTCGAACCCACGCACCAGCACCAGTTGGTTGCCGGATTGCTCCGGCAGATTGCCCTTCACCTTGGCCGGCAACACCAGCCGCCCCTTGGGGTCGAGCTTGCATTCGTATTCGCCGGACAGCAGGTTCATGGGCACAGGCCACCGGCTGGGAGAACGGCGACATTGGCAAATGTACGGGAACCCCATCGAAAATCAACCACAATTTACCATTTCCTACCACAAATGCAAAACGGCTTAATTGACGTTTAAAACGGGTTTTCAAGGTTTTTGGCTACTAACTGGCACGGATAAAACGCCTTTACTTATAGGTCTTGTCAAAATGGCAGACGTTTACACAATCGTCAACGTGCTTCTTACCAGAGCCAGATATTGCACGTCCCCGGGCCGATTTTCGTACGTCCGCCTCCGGCAGGCAGGCCTTATCTTTGCCAATCCAATGCGTCCTCATTCTCAGTTCCGTCGCTTCGTCAGCCTGCTGCTAGCTGTATTGGTGCTCATCACTTCGGTGGGCCTCACGGTGCAGCGCCTGACTTGCCGTATGAGCGGACGCAGCACGGTGGCCGTGTCCGTGGCGGGCCGGGCCGACCTGCGCGGCTGTACCGGCGAGATGGCCCCCGCCACGCCTACTGCGAAGGACAACTGCTGCGATTTCAGCAAGCAGGTCCACAAGCTCACGCTGCCCACCCACGAACAGGCCAGCAAAATTCTGATTCCTTCCCCCTTGCTGGCGGTAGAAATTCCGGCGTTGAACTGGCCCAACCAGGCCGCAGTGGTCAAGCTGAAAGACAACGGACCGCGCTGGTTCGCGGCCGATTCGTCGCCCCCGCCATTGGGTGGACGCGGACTACTGACGTTTGCCTGTACGCTGGTAGTCTAGGTTTTTCTGAAAGCACTTGCCGCCCCGTTGGCGGCTTAAGGCTGGTTGATGCACCCCTGTGGCGTCATCTTTTTCAGAAACACCTAACTTACAGACATTATGAAATCCTTAGGCGGGAAAATCCCGTGCTTTTTTCTGCTGATACTGCTGGGCACCGGCTTATGGCCGGGCCAGACGATGGCACAATCATCGGCCATTGCCCCAGTGCGGGGCGAGGTAACGGAGGCCGGCAAGGCCACTCCCCTACCCGGTGCCGTGCTGCGCTGGCTCTTCGATGCCCCGGACGCCGATGCGCCGGCAATTACCACAACTGCTGACGATAAAGGACGCTTTATGCTGATAAGGCCGGCGCGCGCAGCTTCGCGGCTGGTGGTGCAGGCTTTGGGTTATGCCCCCGATACCATCGCCGTACCCGCCACTGGCGCGCCCTACCTGCGGGTGGCTTTAAAGGCGGGGCAGGAGTTGAGCGAGGTGACCGTGACGGCTCGCGGCCCCGCCTATTCGGCCATCACCCCGGCCAACGTGCAGGTGATTTCGAGCCGCGACTTGACAAAATCAGCCTGCTGCAACCTGGCCGAGAGCTTTGAAACCAATGCCTCGGTGGAGGTTACGACATCGGACGCCGTATCCGGGGCCAAGCAGATTCAACTGCTCGGGCTGGATGGCAGCTACTCGCTGCTGACCGTGGACAACCAGCCGGCATTGCGCGGGCTGGCGGCTCCTTACCGGCTGGGCTACCTGGCCGGGCCGTGGATTGATAACATTGAGATTATCAAGGGCACGGGCTCGGTGGTGAACGGCTACGAGGCCATTTCGGGGCAGGTGAACGTGAAGCTGAAGGAGCCCGAAAAAACCGACCAGCTATTGTTCAACATCTACGCCAACGACTTGGGCAAATTCGATGTCAACCTGAATACGTCGGCGCGCATCAGCCCGAAGTGGAGCACCGTGCTGCTGCTGCATACCGACCATTTGGGCAACCGTGTGGACCGCAACGGCGATAAGTTTCTGGATTTGCCATTGGCCACGCAGTTCAATGCGTTCAATAAGTGGAAGTACCTCTCAGGCAATGGCTTTGTAAGTGAGGTGGGTCTGGGCGCATTGCGCGAAACCCGCCAGGGTGGCCAGCTTGATTTCCGGAACACGGGCACGGAGGCCTTCACGCAGAGCTACGGCACCACGCAGGCTACCACCCGCTACACCGGTTACGCCAAAACCTCCTACACCTGGCCCTCACGGCCTTTCCAGAGCCTGGGCCTGTTATTGAGCGGGACTAACCACGACTTCACTTCGCGGTATTCCTACGGCTATCAGTCTTACCACACCGACCACGACCCCAACCTTCCGCCCTACTTCGTCACCAACCGCACCTCGCGCAGCTACGACGGCACCCAGCGCACCGGCCTGGCCACGCTGTTGTTTCAGAGCGCCATTGGCAATACGGCCCACGTATACCGCACGGGCCTGAGCTTTCTGTATGACGACTACGACGAGCGCCTGCGTGATGGCCGCACGTATGTAACCGATACGCCGGCTGACATCGATACGCGCGAGCACCGCACCCGCCGCGAACTGGTGCCCGGTGCCTTCGCCGAGTATACCTATCAGAACAGCCGCAACCTGACGCTGGTAGCTGGCCTGCGCGCCGACCACCACAACCTGTATGGCTGGCAAGTGACGCCCCGCCTCAACCTCAAGTACGACGTACTCAAAAACACGGTGCTGCGCCTAGCGACTGGCAGCGGCTTCCGCGTGGCCAATCCCATTGCCGACAACGCCGCCATGCTGGCCAGCGCCCGCGAGTTCGTCATCAGCCCCAACCTGCGGCCCGAAAAGGCCTGGAATCTCGGCGGCAGCGCCACGCAGTATTTCACGGTGCTGCACCGGCCGGCCACGTTTGTGGTCGATTATTATCACACCGAATTTCAGAACCAGGTGGTGGCCGATATGTACACCTCACCCAGTCTCATTGAAATTGGGAACCTGCAGGCCGGCGGCCGGTCGTACGCCCGCAGCCTGCAAGGCGAGCTGCAGATTGAGCCGCTGAAGGGCCTGCAGGTGAAAGGTGCCTATAAGTACCTCGACGTACGGACTACTTACGACAACATTCTGCTGCCCAAGCCGCTCACGCCTACCCACCGCGCTTTTGTTAACCTGGGCTATGCCAGCGCTTTCGATAAGTGGCGGGTCGATTTTACGGTACAATGGTTCGGCGAGCGGTCAGTGGCGCACGTTTCCGATTCACATTCGCACGGCAGCGGCCAGGAATATGTTCCCACAATAGCTCCCCGCTACGGGCTTTTTAACACCCAGATTACCCGTGCCTTCAAGCGGCTGGAAGTGTATGTGGGCGTCGAAAACCTCACCAACTACCGCCAGCCCGACCCCATTGAGGGCGCAGCAACTCCCTTTGGTCCAAACTTCGATGCGGCCATGGTATGGGGACCGGTCTACGGCCGCCTTACCTATGCAGGCCTGCGCTACCGCATCGAGTAACCAACATCGGCTGGTAGTTGCCGGCTCATTTTCAATTTTTTCGGCAGCAATTTTGTTGAGGCTGTCGTCACTCAAGAATTTTTCAAATCCTGATATGAAATTCCTCCTTGCCCTCCCCTTTTTCGCCTGCCTGAATTTTGCTGCTCCTGTTGCCCAAGCCCAGACGGCCCCGGCCGCCGTGCAGGCGGCGACCTCCGGTGTGGCTACGGCCCAGTTCAAAACGTCGGCCGTTTGCGACATGTGCAAAGCACGAATCGAAAAGAGCCTTGCCTACGAAAAAGGCGTGCAAAGTGCCGTGCTCGATGTACCCACGAAAGTTCTCACCGTGACCTACAAGGCTGACAAGACCACACCTGCCACGCTCCGCACCGCCGTGCAAAAAACCGGTTATGACGCGGATGAGCTTACCGCTGACGCCCGCGCTTACAACCGCCTGCCGGATTGCTGCAAGAAGACCAACCCTGTGCATTAGGTCCATCTGACATTGGGAGAGAGCGTTGCTAATCCGTCTTCCAAACGCAGTCAGTCTTGAAAAGGGAGAAAGCCTGCACAATGAAAAGCCCCGACTCTGCGCAGAACCGGGGCTTTTTACATCTCAAAATGGTGTGCCGTCTAACCGGGCTCCACTTCCAATAACAGATAATTATTTATCCCTTCGCTCGCCACAGACGCCACCATGGTAGGTAGGGCTGGTCATGGTGTTCGTAGTGATAGCCGAAAAAATAGCAGCTCGCGAAAGCCCACAGGTGGTGCCGAAACTGGCTACGCGACCGGTGTGGATTATCGGGTGCATGCTCGCCACGGTGCGGCAGGTAGGTGCCGAAAAAGAACAGCTGAAACGTGGCCAATACGGCCGGAATCATCCAGAAGGCAATGACATTGGCCTGCGGGAAAAACAGTTTCAACGCATTATAGGTAACCGCCATCAGCAGTACCTGCCACCAGGTTACGTAATTCCAGGCGAAGCGCAGGAACCAACGCAGAAAGCCGGGATGGCGGCCGTCGTGAAAATCGGGGTCGTCCTGGGTGCCGACGTGGCGGTGGTGGGCGTGGTGTTTGGGAAGTTGGCCAGGAAACCAGTTGTAGGCGAAAAGCCCAGCGGCCAGCGTGCCAAGACCATTATTCAGCCGCTTGTTGGGGCTCACGACGCCGTGCATGGCATCGTGCGCGGTAATAAACAGACCAGTGTAGAGGTGGGTTTGTAGCAGGGCCAGCAGATAAGGCGCGGGCGAATGCCAGTTGGGCTCGTACCAGGCCAGCAGGTAGCCCAACAAGGTGGCCCATCCTACTATCACCAAGCCGCCGATGGCCACCCCGGTCGTACCGATGGGCGCGGGCGCTACTTTACGGGCCGATGTAGGAAGCGTAGGCGTCAAGTGAATAGCAAGTTTTCTTACAAACTCAACAGGCGGTCGCGCACCTGCTCCATTAGCCACATGGGTGTGCTTGTGGCCCCGCAAATGCCCACCGATTGCCCCGGCTGAAACCAACTGGAATCGATTTCAGCTACATTTGAGATGAAATGAGTCTGGGGGTTGGTTTCGCGGCACACCTGGTACAGTACCTTGCCGTTGGAGCTTTTCGTGCCTGATACAAACACAATCTGGTCGTACTGGGCAGCAAAGCGGCGCAAGTCCTTGTCGCGGTTGCTCACCTGCCGACAGATGGTGTCGTTGGCATTCACCTGATAGCCCCGCGTTTCCAACTGGTCCTTAATGTTATAGAAGCTGTTGGTACTCTTGGTGGTCTGGCTGTAGAGCGTAATGTTATCGGGCAGCTCGTGGCTGAGCAATTCATCTAAGTTCTCGAACACCACGGCATCGCCGCTGGTCTGGCCCAGCAGGCCCAGCACTTCGGCGTGGCCGTGCTTGCCGTAAATAAATATTTTCTCCTTCCGGTCGTAGGAGGTCTTGATGCGGTTCTGAAGTTTGAGTACCACCGGGCAGCTGGCATCAATCAGGGTCAAGTTATTTTCCAGCGCCATTTGGTAGGTGGCCGGCGGCTCGCCATGAGCACGGATGAGCACCGCCTCATCGCGCAGCTCAGCCAGTCGGTCGTGGCAGATAATGCGCAGGCCCCTGGCTTCCAGGCGCTGCACCTCCTCGTCGTTGTGCACAATATCGCCCAGACAATACAGGTAGCCTTGCTCATCAAGCAGGTCTTCAGCCATTTGAATGGCGTAAATCACGCCAAAGCAAAAGCCGGAGTTGGGGTCGATTCGGACACTGAGGTGCAAAGCAGGCATACGCCAAGGCTAACCATGAAGGCCCTGTTAAGGTTGCGCTAACTGGAGCAATTGCCTCGAAAATACGCAATTTGCAGCTAGTTAAGCTTCCCAAATACCTTCTGTCCCTCAAAATCCCGAATGATGGTTTCCTCAATGGGACTGGCTTTTATTACAGCATTATCGCGCCAGAAAAGCGGATTGTAGCGCTGGCGCCGAATAAGATTCATATCCACCGTCAAACGGTCGGTATCCGGGTACCGCTCGCCAGTGGTCGGCGGGCCGTATTCATAGAAGAAAAAGTGCGAGCTCACGGAAGTTTCATCGCTAAAGCCCTGCACCAGCAGGCTGATGGTGGCTGTGGCGCGGGTGCTGGCCAAGCGCGTCAACGAATCCTGATACGCCGCAAAATCGGATACAATGTGCGCTGTGGCTCGCTCCTGCTGCACGGAGAGGTTGCTGGGCATGTTAAACATCTGCGCGGCTGGCAATTCCTGGTCGACACGAAACAGCGCGGCCGTGCGCGGGTCGATGTATAGACTACCACGGGTAGCTTGTTCAGTGCCAGGGCGCGGGGCAAAATCGATAACAGTTAGTTCGCGCCCCTGCTCCCGCAGGGTTTGCCGGAGCACGAAGGTGAATTTCGCCAACCCTTCCGGACTGAGCGGCAGCGAGGTTTTGGACGGCTCGTCGCCGAGCGCAATAAATACCGGCAAGCTGCGCACGATGGCGGAGAAATTGCTAAAGCTCATGCCACCCTTCGTGAGGGCGTAGCGGGCTTCGCCCAGCACCCAGCTTGGCATGTTACGGGGCGTGAGTTTCACGTCGTAAAACGCATCGAAAAACTCGCGGTAGCGGCCGTTTTGCTGGGTTTTCTGGCGGTAGAAGGCTCGGCCGTACTGCACATCAGTCCGGTGGCGCAACAGTTTGGCGTAGCAGCGGCGCACCAGCGCTTCGGCTTCGCCGTTGGCTCGCACGGTTACTTCGGGTAGCTGCACGGCACTGGCGCGCAGCAGCACCGGCGTGGACATGGCACCGGCCTGGGTCACGGAAATAACCTTGCGCTCGTAGCCAATGCTCAGCACCGTCAGCAGCTGGGGCAATACCGACAGCTTCAGGCTAAACTCGCCCGCTTCGTTGCTAGCTGTGCCGGTGCGGCCATCGGCCAGGGCCACGCTGGCGTAGGGCACGGGCTGCTGCTTTTCATCAACTAGCCGGCCCGAAACGGTGATTTGCGCCTGAACGGAGCCCATCATGGCCATTAGCAGCCCAAACAGAAAAAGGTATCGCATGAAGCGAATGTAGCACAAGGACACGGAGCAGAAGCCGAGGCTTCTGTTCCTTATTCTGCCACTTTGCTCAGGCGTTGGGCATCCGAGTCGCTGACGTGCCCGCGACCTACCAGAAAGCTGCGCACGGTGCGAAAAGCCTCCGTATCCAGGCCCGAACCGGGGTGGCTGAGCGCGGCATTAAGCAGCATTTCTTTGTCTTCGTCCACGTGCTTGCTCAGGCCAAGGAAGGCCGGCAGGTTGCTTTCTACCGAGAAGCGGAGGAAGCGAATTTCGGGATTTTGCGGCGCCAAGCTTACTGCTTGCTCAAAGGTGCGGGCGGCGTCCTGCACGTAGGTGAGCTTGTTGAGCATCGAGGCATCACGGGCTCGAATGGCTTCTGAAGCCGCCTTGTAGCCCAGCACCAATGCGTCGCGCTCTTTGTAATCGGCTAGCAGCTTGTAAAATTTTTCGCCAGCGGCTTTATCGGCGGCGGCCAGCTCGTAATGGCGGCGCAGGATGGCGGGGTGGAAAGGAGACGACACGTAGTTGGTTGAAAAAGAAGTATCAAAAACAGTGGCAACTGCGGGCGTAGCTCCGTTGTGCGCCGGGCCAAAGCCACACACCACCGGAATAAACACTATGCAAAAGCCCCATCGAACAAAAACATTCATAGCCGCAAAACTAATCCAGAGCCAAACAATTCAGTTTTTTAGTACCTGAAGACAAAGAGCCATGGGTAAGATTTATACGCACAAGCCATTTAAGTGACTTAAATCCGCGACAGCCGATAGCGGAAATACGACCCTAGCAGCAGCAGCAGCTTGGTATTGTCGGGAACCCGCACCCGCTCGCCCAAGATGCGGGCAGCCGGCAGCTTTTTGATTTTATAGAAAAGCTTCAGATAGTATACGTAGGCCAGATACACCCCCAGCTTAGCCGAGCGCGGCAGCTGCTGAATCCCCGCATACGCCGCTTCAAAATCAGCCTTAATATCGGCCTCAATCTCGCCTTTGGTAGCGTCGTTAAAATGCGTATAAACCACGCCGGGAAAATACACGCGGCCCCTGTCTTCGTAGTCGGAGCGAATATCGCGCAGGAAATTAACCTTCTGAAACGCTGAGCCTAGCCGACGCGCCGGCTCCCGCAGTCGCTCAAACAGCGCCATATCACCATCGCAAAAGATACGCAAGCACATGAGGCCCACCACCTCAGCCGAGCCGTAGATGTATTCCTCGTACAAATCGGGGTGGTAGCTCTGGTCCTCCAAATCGAGCGCCATGCTGTGCAGAAAGGCCTCAATAAATTCCCGGTCGATGCCATAACGCCGCACCACATGCTGAAACGAGTGCAGCACTGGATTGAAGCTCAGGCCAGTATCCAGCGCTTCGTAGGTCTGCCGGCGAAAGTCGGCCAAAAGCGCCGCCTTGTCGTGGTCATGAAATGTATCCACGATTTCATCGGCCCAGCGCACAAAGCCATACACCGCGTACACCGGCAGATGCAGCCGCTCATCAAGCGTGCGAATGCCCAGCGTGAACGACGTGCTGTAGCGCCCAGTTATGAGCTTGCTGCACGCCAGGCTGGTGTCGGTGAAAAGTTTAACGTGGTCCACAAGGAAATTTTGAGGGTTGAATGTTGGGTTTTGAATGGAGTGTACTGAATAAGCAAAGACAGGCAACGTAACGTCGTTTTACTAGCTCATCACTCAAGATTCAACATTCAAAACTCCTTTAATACTTCGCCAGCTACCACTTGCCCCGAAATAAGCGACGGTGGTACACCAGGACCAGGCACGGTAAGCTGGCCCGTGAAATACAAATTTGATATTTTTTTACTTTTCAGCGTCGGCTTCAGAATAGCGGTTTGTTTCAGCGTGTTGGCCAGGCCATAGGCGTTGCCTTTGAAGCTGTGATAGTCGGCTATAAAGTCGCGGTGGGCATAGCTACGCTTGAATACGACGGCGTCGCGAATGGGATGTCCACAGTGTTTTTCAAGGCGGTCCATCAGCAGGTTGTAGTACCGTTCGCGAGTAGACTCGTCATCAGGCAGGCCGGGGGCTACCGGAATGAGCAGAAACAGGTTTTCCTGGCCCTCAGGCGCTACGGTGGGGTCGGTTTTGCTGGGTACCGAGGCATAGTAGAGCGGCTTGGTGGGCCACTGCGGCTGCTCATAAATCTCGCGGGCGTGCTGGTTCAGGTCCTCATCGAAAAACAGGTTGTGATGGCGCAGCTTGTCGAGCTTGCGGTTCACGCCGAGGTAGAATAGCAGACTTGATGGGGCCATGGTGCGCGAGTCCCAGTATTTCGCGTCGTAATGGCGGTGCTCTGGCTTCAGTACCTCCTGCTCAATGTGGTGGTAGTCGGCTCCGGCCACCACCACATCAGCCGGAAAAAAGCCAGTAGCTGTGCGTACGCCGGTACTCCGGCCGTTCTCAACCACAACTTCCGTCACTTCCTGGTTGTACTGGATTTCCACTCCCAGCTCTTTCGCGAGTTGCACCATGCCTTCCACAATCTTGTGCATGCCGCCCTTGGGGTACCAAGTGCCCAGCGCTAGGTCGGCGTAGTTCATCAGTGAATATAGCGCGGGCGTATTTTCCGAAGTAGCACCGAGAAATAAGATGGGAAATTCCACCAATTCCAGGAGGCGTGGGTCTTTAAAGAAGCGGCGCACGTGCTTGTGCATGCTTTGCAGCACATCCATGCGCACCATATCCACCAGCAACCTAAGGTCGGCAAACTCCAGCAGCGAGCGGCTGGGCGCGTACACTAACCGGTTAATTCCCACCTCGTATTTATAGGCTGCCTGTTTCAGAAACTCATCGAGGCGAGCGGCGCTGCCGGGCTCGTAGCGCTCAAATAAGGCCCGTAGCTCGCTCATCTTCGCCGGAATATCCACGGCTTCCGGCCCACGGAAAACAACCTGATACGAGGGGTCCAGCCGTAGCAGTTCGTAGTAGTCGGCGACTTTCTTGCCGAAGCGACCAAAGTATTTCTCGAATACGTCGGGCATCCAATACCAGCTCGGCCCCATGTCGAAGGTGAAGCCCTGAGCGCGAAAAACCCGGGCCCGGCCGCCAGGGCCTTCGTTTTTTTCCAGTACCGTGACGCGCCAGCCGGCTTGTGCCAGCGTACTTGCCGCCGCCAGCCCGGCAAAGCCGGCCCCAATGATAACGGCATGCTTCGGCGAATCCGAGGATGGCATTGTGGCGACGCTAATGGTGGCGTTGACGGCACTGGTTACAGCGGTGACGGCGGAAGTGGCAGCGGATGCGGACAAAGGCAAAAACAGAGCTAGTGAATGAAGAACGAAGAAAGTGCGAAAAAAAACCGCCGGCCCCGCGCCACCGAAGCAGCAACAAGGCCGGCGGCCACAGCATTTATGTCAGGCAATTAGTCCTCAATGACATCAGTCATGTCGGCGGATGAAGCACCTACCGGAGCATACACATGCAACGCAGATTTCAGCTCTTTACGAGCAATATGAATGCGGTTTTTAACGGTGCCAATGGGAATTTGCAGCTTCTCGGCAATCTCCATGTACTTGTAGCCGATGTAGTACATCATGAACGGCGTGCGGTAGTCGGTGCCCAAGCCAGCGATGGCCTCGTTGATGTCGCGCACTACAAAATCCGACGTCGCGCCGTTGTGCGTGATGTAATTCTGGTCGGTGTTGAAATACTGGAAATACTCCGTCGAATCAATGTTGGAGCTGCGCTTGGTAATCTTGTTGTAGTTGTTGATGAAGGTGTTGCGCATGATGGTATACAACCACGCCTTCAGGTTGGTACCGGCTTTAAACTTGTCTTTATTGAGCAGGGCCTTTAGAAGGGTTTCCTGCACTAAATCCTTCGCATCATCAGCGTCTCGCGTCAAATTCATGGCGGCGGGCCGGAGGGTGAGCGATATCTTCTGCACTTGCGAGGTAAATTCGAACGAAGTCATGCTGTTTAGCTTTTCGTGGCCGATTGTTAAACAAATATACGCGCCGGTCGCAAATCAGGCCAGCCTCCGCCGAAAGTATTTTGCTCGGCACGCCTAACACCTTCCTTCAGGCGCGGCAAGGTACGCCCGACGGTGTTTTAATCCGACGAAAATTCTCGGTGTCCCATGATGTTTGTGTGAAGCTTTTTCCCCAACGTGTTAGAGAAGTGTCTTTGCGGCACGGGCTGTTGAAGGAAGCATTATAGCAAGCTGGGGCAAACCCGCTCCTATTCACGCTAGGCGGCCACAGGCTCCGGCTCGTGCTCAGCCACCAGCGCCAGAAAATCGGTCATCAATTCGGGCGTAACACAGTTCTTGGGCAAGTCCAAGCCTTCCTGCCGGGCCAGCGCGCCGTAGAGTACCACCAGCTTATCGGGGCACAGAGCCACAACCTCACGGGCAAAATCTCCTACTTTGCTGCGTTCAGGCTGTGAGGTGAGCACGGTAGCAACAGCATCGGGCCGGTATTCTTCGCAAACCGCACGCAACTCAATAGTGGGCAGGTTCTGTCCTAGGTAAAGCGTGTGCTGCCCGCGGGCACGGAGGGCATAGTTCATGAAAAGCAGCGCCAACTCATGCAATTCATTGGCGGGCAAAAACAGCACCCAGCGCCGAGCCGATGATGGCACACACGGCAGGGCATCGGTAGCCGCCAGCATTTTCTGGCGCAGCAAATGCGCCAGCAGGTGCTCCTGGGCCGGATTTACGGTCCCGGCCAGCCACATCAGGCCAATGCGCTGCAGAAGCGGATAGGCCACAAAAAGCATCATCTTCTCGAAGCCCAGGCGGTCGGCAGCTTCGTTTAGCAGGTGGTTAAGGCGTTGCTCATCGAAGCTGAGCATGGCAGCCAGCAGCGCATTCACCTGCTGGTGATAGTCGTGGGAATCGTCGCAGCAGGCCAGTACCGCCGCCTGAATCTCGGCATCGCTGAGGCAGGCCACCTGCGAAATACGCTTGCCCCGGCCGCACAGCGTGCTCACGTTGAGCAGACGGCGCAGGTCGTCGTTGCAATACATCCGAATATTGGTGGGCGTGCGCACCGGGCGCAATAGGCCATAGCGCTGCTCCCACATCCGGATGGTGTGCGCCTTAATGCCCGAAAGCTGCTCTAGGTCGCTGATGGAGTAATGGCCCATTTCAAATAAATTAAAAAATTACGAATGAAGAATTAAAAATTAGTGCGCGGAATCTGCCTTAATATTCTGCTGCGCTGTGTTCATTCTTAATTTTTTCTTTTTTAATCTTTAACTGCTTTCGTGCCAGGTCCAAATATTTTGGTGATACCCATAAAAGACCGAACTCGGCCGAGCCGTCGCGGCCGGTGGTCTTGTGGTGGGTTTTGTGGGCCATATTGAGGGCCCTCAAATAAGCATTCTGCGACTTCTTCCAAAAACGCAGGCGGCCATGAATCAACACATCGTGTACAAAAAAATACACCGTACCGTAGCAGGCAATGCCTACACCCACCCAAAACCACCAACGCCAGCCATTATCACCGGTGATAAACAAAGCCGCCGAAATAGCCCCGTAAATCAGAAAAAACAGGTCGTTGCGTTCCACCGGGTGTGGGTGCCGCACGTGGTGCGAACGGTGCAAAAACCACAGCGGCCCGTGCTGCACAAACTTGTGCATGAACCACGCCCAGAATTCCATGAATCCAAAGGTGGCAAGGGTAATGCTAATGGCTGCGAGAACGCTCATGCAGGGGTAACCAGAACAGGAAAAGGGTTGTTCAGAAATGACGGGTTCGGTGATTAAATATTAAGCATTAGTAATTAACAATCAGCGGAATCACACTACCTGGTCACTAACCACTGATTATTAACCATCACTCATCACAAGCCTACCAACCAATCTTTTCCTTGCTCAAAAAGGCGGCAATGCCTCGGCGGCAGTCTTCGGAGCCGCGGGCTTCGGCGTTTTGCTGGGCGGCGTAGCGCAGGCCTTCTTCGAGGTCGAGCTCGGGCAGGCGGGCCAGCATCTCTTTGGTCGTTTCCATGCTCTGGGCCGAGTTTTCGTGGCACATGCGCTGGGCAAAGGCGTGTACGTTGGCTACCAACTCCTCCTTAGGCGCCAAGAAGGTGATAAGACCCATATCGAGCGCCGCCTGGGCCGAAATCGGGTCGCCGGTGAGCAGCAGGCGCTTGGTGCGGGCCTCACCAATTTTACGCAGCAGAAATACGCTGACGATGGCCGGCAGGAAGCCGATTTTTACTTCGGTGTAGCCGAATTTGGCTTCGGGTACGGCAAAGGTAAGGTCGCAGATGGCGGCCAAGCCGCAGCCGCCAGCCAGCGCGTGGCCCTGCACCTGTCCAATCACGACCTTTTTGAGCGTATAAATCTGGTGAAAGAGCTGCATGAGGTGCGTGCTATCCTCCAGATTATCGGTGTAGCCGAAGCCTTGCAGTTCCTGAATGTAGGCCAAATCGGCGCCGGCGCAGAAGACTTCACCAGCCGAGCGCAGCACAATTACTTTGGCTTCGTCGTCATTTTCAGCAAACTCAAAAGCCTGCTTTAGCTCGGTTACCACGTCAGAATTCAGCGCGTTACGCTTATCGGGGCGGTTGAGGGTGATGTAGCCGATGCGGTCCTGGACTTCGTACTGAATGTAGCGAAGGGCTTCGAGTTCGGGGGTGAGCAGGTTTTCCATAGGGTCGGGAACGGCGCGGACGGATGGGTACTGACAAACTAGATGCCGCCGGGGGTGAATTGGTGGCATCCTCTGAGGCAATTAACGCAAAAAATACGCGGATGGACTGCCAAACTCGGCCAATCACTGGGTTGAGGCGTCGAAACTGGTTGACAGCGGGCTCATTGGCTGTTTCGGTTCTAACTCGAAGCGACCCGGGGCCAGGGTTGCCTGATATGGCTTTCCGGCCAGCGGCGGTGGGCAGCGGAAGGCACCTTGCGCCGTCACGTCCCAGGTGCGAAAACCATGGGCGCGCAGGCTGGAGTCCTGTCGGGCCACGTACCAGATTTTACAGGATGAGTCGAAGACAATCCGGGCTTTATTTCCGAATACTGCTGCTACGGACTCAGGCTTTACGCGGGCGTTGCGGCGCAGCACCAGCACATCAACGGGTATGGGCGCAGTGGCCGTGGAAATCCGATTGGAGATGAAGGCAACCCGCAGGCCGCGCCAATGAACCAACACCACGGGGCCAGGCTTGAAATACAACGTTGAATTGGCGCTATCCGGGTCGGCGAGGCGCGCAACAGGCACCGTGCAGCCGCGCCAACCTATCCGGTAGGCCGTGCGCCGCGCTGCCCGCTGAATGATGCCCGGCAGCAGGCGGTAGGTGCGCTCGGTTTCGGTGAGTGGGAGCGAATCGGGGGTGACGAATTCGGCTGCTGCGCCCTGCCAGAACCCCACTGCTGAGCGGCGCGGAATGCTGTACACGATGAATTCCTCGGTGGGTGCAACGGCGCGAGCTTCGGCTATCCGGCTACTAGCGTAGCACAGCATTAGCAGCGCCGTGCCGCGCAACCAGCCCAGCCGGCGCGTATTGAGCCAAGCCAGGCCGGTTCCAATCATACCAAAAAGCAGCACCGTTTGCAAGGCGGATACGTGAACCTCGCGCACCACCCAGTCGGAAAAATGGTGGCTGATAAAGGCAATGTATTCATTGAAAGCCCAGACCATTTTCTCAAAAATCCAGGCAACACTTTTTGGCCCCCAATCCAGCCATTCGGCGGCTTTCGGAAACCACATGCTGGGCAATTCAACCAAACCCTTTACCAGTAACAATGCCAACCCCACGTACACCGCGCCGCTCGAAATTGGCACGGCTACCAGATTGGAAAACAAAAAGCTGAACGGAAACTGATGAAAATAATACAGCCCTAGTCCGAACGTAGCTACTTGTGCCGCCAATGACAGCGCCACGGCCTGCCATATCTTATTCAACGACCAGCCACTACCCTTCCAGAACCACTGCACTGCCGTAGGATGCCAAGGCCGGCGAAGGGCGTAGAAATAGCCCTCCACATCGAGCCACGCGGCAATGCGCGGTTGCACGTACACAATGCTCAACACCGCCAAAAACGAGAGCTGAAAGCCTACATCCGCCACCAGAAACGGGTTCCAGAGCAGCAGAAAAAACGCCGCCACGCCCAGCGTATTAAAGATGGAGCTTTGCCGTCCCCAGGCCCGCCCAATAATCAGAAAGGTGAACATCACCGCCGCCCGCAGCACCGATGCCGAAAGCCCCGTGAGAAAGGCATAGCTCCAAATCACGCCCAGCCCCAGCAGTGCCGACCAGATGCGGAACCCCGGCACCCGGCCGAAAAACGTTTTCAGCGCCCACGTCAGGGCAAGGTATAGCAGTCCCACCTGCAAGCCGCTCACCGCCATGATGTGCGAAGTGCCCGTGCTGCTGTAAGTCTGCTTGGTTTCCGCATCCACATCGTCTTTGATGCCTAGCACCAGCGCCGAGGCAATGGCATACTCCCGCTTGGCATGGATGTAGTGCTTGAACACGCCGTCGAGTTGCGCAGCGGTTTGCATGCTAATGGCAATGAGCAGATTGGGTGGAGCTATCCGCAGAACCCGATACTGGTCGGGGTGGACATAGTGTTGGTGGTACACCTGCCGGTACTCCAGGTAGCGGGCGTAGTCGAACTCGCCGGGATTGAGGGGCGGCTTGCTGGGGTCGGGGTGGCCGCGAATGAGCCAGACTTCGCCGTATTGGGGCTGCGCAATGCCTGCCACGCGGGGCAGCGACACCCGCACACCACCAGTGGCGGCCCGCCAACGGCCCGCTACGCGCACGGCCTGCACTCGCAATGTGGTGGCATAGGTAGCAGCGCGCACCACAGTGGCTTCGTCCACTACCGCTTGGTAGCATTCTATTTTGTTGGCGAAGCGGTAGATATGGTCGGCGCGGCGGCTGTCGGTGGCTCGCTGGGTGAGCGTAGCTCCGAAGGCCACGATGGTGAGAAGGGACAGGAGCCCGGCGGCATCTACCAAGGTGGGGTTGCGCTGGCGTGTGCTCCAGAAAAGAAAGCTCACGCTCAGCCCGGTCAGGCCCAGGGCAACCGGCCACAACTCTGGCCAATCAGTTCCCAGGTAGAGGTAGCCCACAATGCCAAGAATCAGGGCGGGCGTGTAGCGCACAAAAGGGAAAGCAGCCCAGGTAATCATATAAGCGGTAGAAAAAGAAGAATATATTCAACGAGCAATGTAGTGTTTTACCTATCAACTCCCAACTTTAATCTGCTCGGCAGCTACTGACGGCTGTATCTTGGGGCCTCGAAACATTGCCCTGCTCATGCTCTCCTTTCTGCGCCGCCTCAAGCTTAGCTATGCTGCCTACAATGTGTTTCAGCGCCGCCGACTGGCCCATAACCTGCCGGTTTATCAAAAGCTGGGACTGAATAAGCAGTACTACTCCCCCATCAGCAGTCGCGACTTTGCCCACCTGCCAGCCGATGCCGGCCTGCCGCCGGTGCTGCCGCTGGCCAGCCGGCTAACCGCTGTGCCGGCCTTCCAGGCGCTGCCCGCAGCCAGTCAGACCAGTCTGCAAGGATTTGAGGACAATGGCTTTGCGGTGCTATCCGGCTTTTTCAGCACCGAGGAAGCAGATGCTATCAATAAGGATTTAGCTAACCTCATTGCCACTCAAAAAATAAGCCTGCGCTACCGCAACAAGTTCATGTTTGCCTTCCGCAAATCCGAGCAGATTCGGGCGGCGGGCGAGGGTGCGTTGCGGGAGCTGATTTCCGCGCTGCTGGGGCACGATGCCACGCTTTTTCAAAGCATTAACTTTCTCACCGGCAGCCAGCAGCGCACCCATTCCGACAGCATTCACATGAGCACCTTTCCGCTGGGCGGCATGGCGGCGGCCTGGGTAGCACTCGAAGATATCACGCCCGGCAACGGCCCACTGCACTACTACCCCAGTAGCCACAAGCTACCCTACTACCTCAACGCCGACTACCACAACGAGGGCACCGATTGGCTCATCGGCGACAAAGACTACTCTGAATACGAGCGGTTCATCGCCGGCCGGGTAGCTGAAATGGGTTTGCAAAAGCAGATTTTTCTGGCCCGCAAAGGCGACGTTTTTGTGTGGCACGCCAACCTGATGCACGGAGGCGAGCCCCACACCGACCCTACGCAGACGCGTAAGAGCATGGTGTTTCATTATTTCAGCCAGGCTCACATCTGCTACCACGAAATCACCCAGCGCCCAGCGCTGCTGTAGCATGGACGCTGCGAGACCGCGTCGCCGTGCACAGATGAGGTATCAGTTGGCACTCGCATGCGCATGAGGGCGTGGCCTTACAGAGGGCAGGCTACAGCACCATTTTGTAGTGCTGAATCCCGGCTTCCTCAAACAGTTCGCCCTCTTTCTGGAAGCCATGCCGCTCGTAAAACCGCACGGCTCCCAATTGGGCGTTCAGGTAAATTTTGGCATCGGGTAGCTCGGCTTGCACGTCGGCCAGCACGGCGTGGAGTATCGTAGCTCCTATTTCCTGGTTGCGGAAACCTTCCAGCACAGCAAAGCGCTCCAGCTTTACGCCCTTTTCGGTTTCGCGCCAACGAGCAGCGCCGGCGGGGGTGCCATCGGCGGCGCGAGCCAGGTAGTGGCGAGCATCGGTGCGGTCGTGGATGTCGTTTTCGAGGGCTGCGGGCACGCCCTGGCCTTCTACAAATACTTTTTCGCGGATGGTGAAAGCAGCGTCAAGGTCGCGCAGGTCGGTGATGCGGTAGGCGGTAGCAGGCATGGGTATCATGTAAAAAATTTGTCATCCTAAGCGTAGCGGAGGACCTTACTGCGGTTGAACAACGGATTCAATCGTGATAAGGTCCTTCGCTACGCCTAGGATGACAGAGGGGATTTATGCAGTTCGTATTATAAGGCCTGCTCGTGGTTCACGGGCAAGGCGGGCTCCTCAACAGTCGGCTGCGCTTCTTCGAGCAGCCCCTGCTCGCGCAAGCGGCGCTCGTGGCGCTCATCGCGGCGAGTAGCGCCGTTGGCCTGGGCCTGGTGCAGCTGCTCGTCGTTGTCGAATTTGTCGTAGGCTTCCACGATTTCCTTCACCAAGCGGTGGCGCACTACGTCTTCGGAAGTCATTTCGACGTAGCCGATGCCCTTCACGTTTTTCAGGATGTCGAGCGCCTGCATCAGGCCCGACTTCTGGCGGGTGGGCAGGTCAATCTGGCTACGGTCGCCGTTCACCATCACTTTGGCGGTGGGACCCATACGGGTCAGGAACATCTTCAACTGCGAGGGCGTGGTGTTCTGGGCCTCGTCCAGCAGCACGAAGGCGTTGTTCAGGGTCCGGCCGCGCATGTAGGCCAGCGGGGCGATTTCGATGATTTTATTCTCCTGGTAGAATTTCAGCTTTTCGGCCGGAATCATGTCTTCCAAGGCGTCATAAATCGGGCGCAGGTAAGGGTCTACCTTCTCCTTCATGTCGCCGGGCAGGAAGCCCAGGCTTTCGCCGGCCTCCACCACGGGGCGCGAGATGATGATTTTTTTCACCTCTTTGTTCTTGAGCGCCCGCACGGCCAGTGCCACCGAAATGTAGGTTTTGCCGGTGCCGGCAGGGCCAAGGGTGAAGGTAAGGTCGTGGGCCATCACGGTATCCACCAGCTTTTGCTGGTTGGGGGTTTTGGCTTTGATAACACCACCTTTGGCCCCGAACAGAATAACGTCGGGCGAGGCGGCTAGTACGCGGCCTTCGGCCTCTTCGCTGGTGGCGGAGAGGTATTGGTTCACCGTTTTATCGGTAATCTGGCCGTATTGGTGGTAGTGCTCGATGAGCGAGGAAAGCAGGTCGTTGATGCGGGCAATGACTTCCGTCTGGCCCTGGATTTTGATTTCGTTGCCGCGGCTGATGATTTTGGAGCCGGGAAAAGCGGCGGCCAGCTGGCGGATATTCTGGTTGTCGGGGCCGAGGAAATCGACCAAAGACACGTTTTCGAGGGTGATGATTTTTTCGACCAAGTTGGAAGAGAGGGGGAAAGAGATTGGGAGTGGGAAAAACCGCCCGTTATCGCCCCAAACCGGCTACTTTTGCCCCGGTTCGGGCGCTGGAACAATACTACGAAAAACTACGGAACGAAGGCATGGGATTGATTACGCTGCTGACAGATTTTGGCTACCGCGACCACTACGTGGCGGCGCTAAAAGCCCGGCTGCTACACCTGGCCCCCGGCCTACCCGTCGTGGACATCAGCCACGGCGTTGAACCCTTTAACATCGCGCACGCCGTTCACGTTCTCCAAGCTGTGTTTCGGGATTTCCCGGCGGGCACCGTCCACGTCATCGGCGTGGACGACCACGGCGTGGGCCCGGAGCCGGGCTGGCAGGTGGCGCTGTTTCAAGGCCATTATTTTGTGGCCGGCGACAATGGCATTCTGGCCCTGCTCACCAGCGGCGCGCCCGAGCAGCTGGTGGCCCTGCCCGCCGCCATCACCGCCTCCCCCACCCGCGACGTGCTGCTGCCCGCCGCCGTGGCCCTGGCCCAAGGCGCGACCCTCACCGACCTCGGCCCGCTGGTAACCACATTCCACCAGCTCAACAACCGCCAAGTGCGCTTGCAGGACCACCGCGTGACCGGCCACGTGGCGCATGTGGACCACTACGGCAACCTGATTACTAACATTTCGCGCACGGCGGTGGAGGCGGTGGGCCACGGCCGGGGCTTCACCATTCACTTCGGGCGCGACGTGGTGCACGAGCTGCACCCGCACTTTTCGGCCGCTCCTCCCGGCGAGGCCGTGGCTGTATTCAATAGTCAGGATTGCCTGTGCCTGGGCATTTGCCAAGGCAACGCGTCGGAGCTACTGGGCCTGCATTTCGATTCGCAGGTGGACGTGCGGTTTAAGGTGGAATAACAGCAGGCTTTTATTGCGAGCGAAGGGTGGTAATCCTCAAGAAGAGGCATAGCCTTTTATAGAAAAAGCCCCGATTCAATGCAGAGTCGGGGCTTTTTCTGTCAGACTTACTGGGTACTTATGGAGCCTTAGTGCCAGTGCTGTCGGTCGTGGCGGTTACGGCGGAGCTATCGGATGCCGCGTTGGTGTCTTCCGATACCACGGTGGCGGTTTTATCAGCTTCGGTGGCTGTGGGCTGGCTGTTGCAGCTGCTCAGCGTGAGGGCGCCGGCCAGGGCTGGGACGGCCAGCAAGGACAGGGCGAAGGGGCGCAAAAAGGAACGTTTCATGGAACAATTAGAATGTAAAAGGAAGATAATTCTTTGGCCATCCTTTACGAGCATTAAGCTCATGGGTTGGCTAGCAAGCTGATTAGCATGGCATTATACCTGCACACAACCTAAGCTATGGCGAATGTAACTTTCTCATTATAATGAGGCTTTAATCCCGGCAACCTTTAAAAGCGAAAAAAGTATACTGTTCGAACAAGCCGGGCCGGATGACAATGGTTGTGCTGACTGCGCCGCATCTTTGCGGCATGCTAATCCGAATTGTTCGTATGACGTTTGAGCCGGAGAATGTTCCGGCATTCCTGGCCATTTTCCGCGCTTCCGAAGACCGAATTCGGCAGCAGCCCGGCTGCCAGTCGATGGAGCTTTGGCAAGACCTGCAGAACCCAGCCATCTACTGTACCCACAGCCGCTGGGACGATGAGGCGGCGCTAAATACCTACCGAAAATCGGTGCTGTTTGGGGAGGTTTGGCCAGCTACTAAGCGGCTCTTCGCGGCTTCGGCAGTGGCTTTCTCGTCGGTGACAGTCCAGTAGCCTTTCTGCCAGCCGGCCGTACTATTGGCACAGTTTGCCTGATGGTGCGGCCTGGGCAATGGCTGAAGTATGACAAAACCATCGAGCGGTTTGAGCGGTATTGCTTTCGACTGCCAGCTGCATCCCAGCCTATCTTTACTTATGCCCGATTCTCCCGATTACTTCGCTTTCTACGGCCTGACCGAGTCGTTCCGGCCCGACGAGGCAGCCCTCAAGCGCCTTTACTACGCCAAAAGCCGCGAAACGCACCCCGATTTCCACGCCACGTCCTCGCCCGAGAACCAGGCCGAGATGCTGCGCCAGGCCACCCTTAATACCGATGCCTACCGCACCCTCGCCGACCCCGACCAGCGCATGGCCTACCTCCTGCGCTCACATGGCCTGCTTGAAGAAGGCAAGCAGGAGCAGCTCCCGCCCGACTTTTTGATGGACATGATGGACCTCAACGAGCAGCTTATGGAGCTGGAAATGGAGCCCGACGCCGACGCGCAAGCCACCGTGGCCGCCGAAGTCACAGTTATTTCTGAAACGCTCGACGCCGGCATCGAGCCCGTACTCGCTGGGTATGAGCAGCTCCCCGGCGACCACCGTCCGGCGGCCCTCCAACAAATCCGCACGTACTATCTAAAAAAGCGGTATCTGTTGCGCATCCAGCAGCAAGTTGCTACCTTTGCAGCCCGCTCCTGATACCGGCAGAGCGGAATTGTTCTGAAATAAGCTCATCCTGCCCGGATGGCGGAACCGGTAGACGCGTTGGTCTCAAACACCAATACCGCAAGGTGTGCCGGTTCGACTCCGGCTCCGGGTACTTTTTTTGTTATTTGACCACGTAAACGCGGTCAGAATCGCCGAAAACCGACCTCTCACATCATCTGTGGGGGGTCGGTTTTCGGCTTTTTGCATTTGTGGTTTAACAACTGTTTAACAACATTTTTTTCTGTAAAACATGACCTCTGCAAAAGTGAAGCTTCGTAAGCCGGCACGCGCCGATGGTACCTGCCAGGTGCAGATGCAAGTCATCATCGAGCGGAAGGTGTGGGTTGACAATCTGAAAATCAACTGGCCGCCCGAACTCTTCGACGAAGAACTCGGCCAGTGCCTGGCATCCCTCCCCCCTGCCGAACGCGGCCCGGATTACAAGGCCATGCTGGAGGGCCTGACGGCTGCGGCCGGCGGTACCGTGCAGTTGCTGGCCAGGCGAGTGCGGGACCACAACCTGGCCATTGGGAAGGCCCTGGCCAAAGCCAACGAAGTATTTGTTGTGTGGCGCCTTAGCGACCAGACGCTGACACTGGAGCGATTCAAGCAGGAATACAGCACGTCCGGCAGTAAGGATGATTTCTGCGCCTACTACAAAGCCAAAGTGCAGGAGCGTTTCCGCAAGGAAAAAATCAGCGTTACGACCCGCAAAAACCACCTGAGCACTTACAACGCCCTGGTAAAATTCCGGCCATTCATTCCCTTCAGCACGCTCACGACTGATTTTGCCGATGAGTTCGATGCTTACCTCAAGAAGCACGTGCCGGGCGCCAACACGCGGTGGGGCCGGCATAAAGACGTGAAAACGTACCTGAGCCTGGCCCGGAAAGACCGCAAGAAATTCGAGGACCCCTACGCCGACTTTAAAAATAAGGAAGTGAAAGGCCAGTGGAAGCCGCTACGCACCGCTGAACTGGAAAAGCTGGAGGCCTACTATAAAATGTGTGCCCCGCGCACCAATCACCGGCGGGTGCTGGCCCGGTTCCTCTTCAACTGCTGCTCCTCCTTGCGCCTGGGGGACTTGAAAAACATTGAAAATGCGACCATTGAAAACCAGGAAATGACCTGGAAAATGCACAAGACCTACGCCAAAACGCTACAGGAAAGCATGCTGCCCCTTACCTATCGGGCATTGGGCTACCTAAAGGATGCGCAGGAAGAAGAGGGATTGCCGGGGTTCTATAATTACGCCGACCCTACCTCTAACCGGCTGCTCGTCGCCATTGGCCAGCGGCTGGGCATTGAATCGCGGATGCATCACCACGTCGGCCGCGAGACGTTTGCCACCGAATTCATCCGGCGGGGTGGCAAGGTGGAAGTGCTTCAGAAGCTAATGGGGCATTCCAAGATTACGACGACCATGAAATACGTGCACGTCGACGCCGACATGAAGCGTGCAGCCATCGAGCAACTCAATGCCCAGGATATCGGTGCGGAGCTGGCCAAGCTGGCAATGGCATAAAAAAAGGCCCTGAGAACGCTCAGGGCCTTTTTTTTATGCTGCGATGTTTCGCTTTTCAGTGCCTAGCTCCGCTACCAAATTCGCCACAGAGTGAAGCATAGCAATCTCGGGCTCTGTTAGCGTTTGGCCGGTGCGCAGGAACTCGAAGAAAACCCGGCGCAGGACAGCCTGTACCGCATCCATGTCATCGTTCAACGCATAAAACTTGCTCACACTGAGCGACGGCTCAGGCATAGGGAGTTGGGCGGGCTCTGTACTGGTGCTCATAAATGTGGGAAATGATGTGTTTGCCCCTCGTCAACGCCAATGCTAATCAAATAGTCCATCGGTTTGGCGTGGTGGTAGAATGCCTTGAAACGATGCAACCTCACGGCGCATTACATACTGCAAAAAAAATGCCCTAACTGTCTGCTAGGGCATTTTTTTGAGCAAATATCATAACGATGTGACCACCATAAATTTGACACGGCAGATAAGTATAATGGTCAAATTTTGGCATTGTTCTTACCGAGAAAAAGGACACTATCCGCTCGTCAAAGTGAGTTGACTACAGTGGGAAATAAGTGCATGAATGGATGATATGAAGAAGGAAGAATGGAACGCA
Source organism: Hymenobacter negativus (assembly GCF_017571495.1). Taxonomy (GTDB): domain Bacteria; phylum Bacteroidota; class Bacteroidia; order Cytophagales; family Hymenobacteraceae; genus Hymenobacter; species Hymenobacter negativus. The sequence continues at coordinate 552,291 of NZ_JAGETZ010000001.1, forward strand.
TTTTCCATTGGTCCCACTGTTTAACTGTAACCATAGGTATTTCCAAACTCCTACTACCGTCATTAAATCCCATTCGAGGCACTTCAGCTAATCCAAAATGATAAAATACTAGCAGCCCGGCAACATACGCCATGCTCGGACCATCATATATGCTTCTCATGCCAAGCACCTGAGCATCACCTCTAATCCGACCTTGTGGGATTATTGCATTGTAAACAAAAGGTGCAAAGCTATCACGATGGCTAGCCGAGAAGTCTAGGGTTTGCTGCTTGGTACCTTTAAGGAAGTTGTACAGGTGAAAGCGTAACTGCTCTTCTTGGTCATCTGATAGCTTAATGTGCTTGAATGCTTCATGTTGACAGGCGGAAGCTCGCCATAGTTGCATCCATACAAATAGGCTAAACATCAATGAGTCGACCTTTGAGGGTAATAAGAAATTGAGCTCGTTTCCACCCAGTAATTTCCTGTGTACTATCGGAAAATCAGCACGATGATTTGCCTTCCGGTAGCGCCTGTAAAAAGAGTTGCTTATGTCTGTTTCAACTATTCCCATACGCCGCTCACATTCGGAACACAACATAAAGTCCTCTTTTGGGGTCGATTGCTGAGTCTTCTTCTCAAAGGATATGTCATCCCCCTTCACGACCATTAGGTATAACTTCCCTTGGTGCTTTTCCCCAAAAAGGCCCTTCGTTGCAAAATCGGTAACTATATGAGCGTTTCTCTTATCAGCAGGTCTTTCCCTGCACAGTAAGCATATATCTGCGGGCCCCCTGGTTGTTCCTGTTTTCATATTAAGCAGTAATATATTTCGCAACGGTGCTGGGAGAAATGCCCAGAGTGCGGGCGATGAAGCCGTTTGACTTGCCTTGGGCTTTGAGGTCCCGCGCCTGCTCTACCACCACCGAAGCTTTTGTCGGGGCACCGAGCTTCATTCCGGCCGCTTTCTTCTTGGCCAGGGCCGCTCGGGTATTCTCTGAAATCTTAATCAGGTCCTGGGCCGCGATGGTGGCCAGCATCGAAACGATGACATCGCCGAACGGCCCGAGGGAGTCGAGGTAGGGCTCGGTGAAGGATTTGTAATTCACCCCATGGTCGCGCAGTTCCTTCAGGTACTTCAGCGTGGGCAGCGCCCCTTCCCGGCTGAAGCGGTCCAGGCGCCAGAACACGACCAGGTCGAACTTCTTCTGGTAGGCTTCGAGGAGTAGCTGCTTGAATTCGGTGCGGTCGGACTTGCCACCGGATACCTCCTCGGTGAACACCTTGTATATAGTGCCGTGCTTCTCGGCGAATTCGCGGAGTTGGTGCACTTGGTTCTCCGGGTCCTGGCCTTTGTCGCGCGTAGAAACGCGAGCATAGATTGCAACTCTCATATTCGAATTAGTTCGTATTATTCAACGAATTAATCACTCTCCTTTATAAGAATCATGATTTCAAATCACGTAAGGACTTCTGCTCCACGTCCACCTTTGTACCACTACTCCGATGCTAATGGAGTATTAGGCATGCTAGATAGCAAGCGCTTATGGTTTTCGCATCTTTTGTATATGAACGATGCTGAAGAATGGTCATATGCTGTCGAAATGTTAACTAAAGTTCTAAAAGAATTTAAAGACGTCAATACCGATGAGCCATTACTAGACTTTCAGGACGCAATACAAGACATTATTTTCTTTGATTATTTTCAAGATATTTACAGCTTTTCCCTCTCAGAATCACCAGATTTACTGAGCCAGTGGCGTGGTTACTGTCCGAACGGAGGATATTCGTTCTCTTTTGATGATTGGCATCTGGACCAGATGGTTGCGAAGTACAAGCTCATTTTCGAACCATGTGTATATGAAGAGGAAGCCCAACGGGAGTTTATATTAAACAGAATTATTGGGCTGAGACCTGAACAAGTTCATGCCGATTACCAATTAGGAAACGCGGCTAAGTACACCAAAAAGGCCATTTCAGATAAAATAATCTCGTCTTTTTTCCTGCTGGGCCTGATAAAGCACCCGACTTTTGGTGAGGAAAGGGAATGGAGAATGATAGCCCATCAAAGCCGTTTGGGAAACATCAAGGAATACTTGCAGTTCAGAAGCGGTCATAATATCATTATCCCTTACCTCAACCTTGAAATCCCTATTTATCCGGGTCTGCATCCCGACAACAACCCAAACATTAGGGAGTTGCATGTTAACGAAGTAATAGTTGGGCCAAGTGCTCAGCAAACACTAGCTTTCAATGCTTTTAGAATGATGCTGTACCCGAAACTTGGTATGTACCCGAAAATACATAAGTCACAAATTCCCTATAGAACTTGGTAAACCTAAACTAAGCAAAAACAGCCTCCAAAAAAGGGTGTAAAAAAACGGCCCGGAAAACTGCGTTTCCGGGCCGTTTTGGCACTAGATAAAACCCTCCAGAAAACGTCCGTTTATTGGAGACCTTGCGGTTCACGAAACTCATCTTCGAAGGTTAGTTTTCTGAACTCATTAACTGAACCAGTTTTTTGAACGCCGACTGCCCCGCTAGCCGCTAAAGTGAGCTGGTCAGCGGCAGTTCAGCAAAACGAGCATTTATATTGTGGTCTCGCACTAAGCCAATGGAAGTAAGAATCGACACAAACTATTCCCCGGCAGAAATCCAAGAATTGTGTGCCATGCTGGTGAGCAGCGGCGTGGTAACGCCGCAAGAAATGGCCCGCGAAGAGGCTTTCTTCCAGGGGCTGGAACTCGATTTCTTGAGCATCAATAATTTGCTGCTGCCCTTTTGGGAAAAGTTTGTCGGTCATTCGATGGTAGAACGGGACCTAGCCATTCGGCTGCACGGCCACGACGCTTTTTATCGCCCGTTCACCCAGCGGTTGCTGGACCGTTCCCCGCTAGGGCGGCACGCCCCGCGGTGTACCATCGCTCCCCACAGCGGTGAACTCACCGTTCGGGCCGGGGAACACGCCGGGGGCTTTCTCTTTCGTACCTATCCCGACTACCTGGCGGGGGTGTCCAGACTTCTGAATTCACTGTTCCACCAAGAAGGAGCCGATGCGGCCTACCATCCAATTGGATTCGACGAGGCCGTGTATTTTCTGCTGCTGACCGAATCACAATACCAGTACTTACTTACCCACCGTGTGCTTCTGTTCCGAGGGGTGGAGTACCCGGAAATCGAGGCGTGGCGAGCAACGCTAACGGACGAGGACCGTGTTTTTTAAGCCCACCCGTTCACTTTAACGGTGGTTTAAATTAACGAGGGATTAAGAACTGTTAAACATATTTGTGTTCTCCCAGCGCATACGACTATTTTTTATCCTACCATGCTCCGCTTACTGGACACGCTGTTCCGCTGCTATTATAACCTTGCTTCCAAAGGACAGCCTCCATACAGTCGGATAGCCACTGCGCATACGGGATTATGGCTGTTCCTCGCCTTTTTTATCATTGGGCTTTACGCCTTGCTGATGAAGCTTTTCGACAACGAGTACTTGCCCCCCATTTCTCGTTTGTTGTACGTTGTTCTTTGCGGGACGGCGGCGGGGGCAAGTGTGCTCTACTACACGAGGCACCCCGCCAGCTATTGGGACGCCTATCAAGGAGACAAGGGAAATAGAAGGGTGTTCTACGCGTTGCTTGGCGTGTTCTCCTACGGCTTCCTGGCATTCTTGAGTTCTTGGCTATAATTCCACGAAAACGGTCGTCTAAATTAACGAGCGTAGTAACATACTTAGGGCCTAACTACCTGACTTGGCCGAAATCGAAACTGACATGACAACCCAAGTGTGCGAGTTTGTTGCCTACGGCGAAACAGAAGGCGCGCCTTTGTGCGTCTGCTCTTTGGCCAGCGCGCAGGTTTGGCAGGGTGCTGAACACGACCGGACCCGGTACTGGGAGGTGGTCGAAGCAATGGGACAAGACCTTCTGTTTCGGTTCGATGCGCAACACCACTTTTTCAACACGGAGACCGGCAATTTTGCCTTATTCCGGTCGGCCGACGCAACGGAGCTGGTGGTGGCGGAAGTCATTACCGCCGAAGAATCAGCCGCCCTGCCTTGGCGGGGAGCCCGGTTCTCGGTCAATCCTGACACGCGAACGCTGTTGCCGTTACGGGGCTGGATGTGCTTCTTCGACGCTGCGCTGACCTTGCCCGCGCCCCTGTTGCCCCAGGCCGCGCTGTACGCCGTGGACAAAAGCGCCCCTTGGAATGCCGCCGTGCTGGACTGCCGCTATGATGCGGCCTACGAGGTCACTTTCAGGTCCGATACCCTACACTTGGAAGGCATTTGCTTTCGCCAAGAGGCTCTTTAAGGCAAGTACCAGCCGTTTAGCGAAACGGTCCAAACAACAGATAAAGCCGAATAGGCCATAGCGTCAGCTGATTTGCTCAAAAAGCTGCGGTGTAGTCAGCGGGGGCAAATCGGAGATGTATAGGTTTTGGGTGTTATCGTACCAGTCATGCGCCAAGGGCAACGTGTCCCGGAAAATAGCAGAGTCCTGTAACACCCGAAACAGGCTGATGGTGTGCCACCCGGCGGGAATAGAAGGAAACGGCTTAAGGTACTGCTGGGTGACAAACACCAACTCATAGTCGAGGGCAAAAACGCGTTCTCTCCTTTTGTCCAGTCCAAAGCGAAACCGGTGACCGATGTGAACTTCTTCGGGGTTGCGTCGGGTCAATAGAGTCAATAACCCCATTCCCTTCAACTCCGGGTAGGCATCGGCAAATCGGCGCTTTATTTCGGCGACGGTCTCCGGGTCCACATACCCTGCTACTTTTAGAATGACCATAGTTCAGGAAAAGGGTCCAATGGTAAACGAGCCTATAATTTAACTACTCTACTGGCGCGGCCGGTCGCGGGGTCGCGCAGCAAATAGAGGCCGACGGGTAAGGTGCTGACGTCGACGGGTTGCTCGGACACCGCGCCGGCACGCACCGTCTGGCCCAGCCGATTGAGCAACTGATAGGCCTGGCCGGGGGTGCCGTGCAGGGTAAGCCGGTCGGTTGCCGGGTTGGGGGCGGCGCGCAGGGCTTCGCGGGGCCGGGCGGTCGCGGTGGGCAAGGGCCCGGCGGCCGCCGTCACGGTGAGGGCGTAGCGGCTACAGGGCGTTCGGTCGAGGGAGGAAACCACCAGCACTAGCGTTTCGCCGGCAGCGGCCTCTACCGAGCAGGAGCGCGTCATCGGGGGGCCAACATAAATGCTGTTGTCGGCCCGGTAGTTGGTGGCCAGGTTAGCGGGGTCGAAGGTGCCGGCGTACGCGCTGACCAGCAGGCCGGCCCGCGCATCGGTGCAGGTCGAGTTCAGGGCGAGGGTAAAACACATCGGGCTGGCGGCCGTGTTGGCAATCGTGTGGGTGGCGTAAAAAGACGTGCCGGTCGGCGTGGGAGGGTTCAGGCCAGGAAACGCCCTAGGGCTGGCGCAGGTGGACGCGGTGCCCGTGGTGATCATCATCTGACGGGTCGTTGGGCTGGTGGCGTCGAGGCTACCGATGAAGACGCGGGGGAATTGGGCGAAGCCCGCGCGGCTGAGTACCAGCAACAGGGCCAGAAGTAGCGAAATTTTCATGCGCGCAAGGAATGGGTCGGCCCCCTTGGTGCAAAAACTACGCCGGAGCACCCGGTCGCAGCGCTCCGTTTCTTATGCAAGCGCTTCTCGTTCACGAAAACGGTCCCAAACGCTAAAAAGAGCAATTAGGAGCGACCTAGTGGTTTCTAAGATTGACTGTGCTGTACTTGGCTGCTTTTTGTTGGTTGTTTGTGACAGCAGTTGTGCAATAACAGCAGCGCCGGCATTTAATAGTCATGTTCCTCCTCCCTTCGTTGCATCGCATTCGCCGGCTGCTACTACTGATTTTCGCGTTCCCCTGGGCAGACTTCGCACAGGGCGTCCCTCCCCCATTCGCCTGGTGCTGGCAACGAGGATTTTCCGTCCCGGAAGGCCCGAACGGCGTGGTACTGGCCCTGGTGTGGGCGCACGGCAACCTCTACATCGGGGGCCGCTTCACGAGGGTGGGCGGGCTAGCCGCTCGAAATGTCGCCCGCTGGGATGGCCACCGCTGGCACAGCCTCGGCCAAGGGGCGGACAACGGTGTCGGGGTGCCCTACCAGTACACCAATTACAGCAACGGCCGGCAGTACCTGCCGACCGCCACGGTCCGGGCACTCGCGGTCGGCCCCAAAGGGGAGGTGTACGTCGGCGGCGAATTTGTGCAGGCGGGGCAAGTGGCGGTCACCGGCCTCGCCCGCTGGGATGGCCGTCGGTGGGGCGTTGTCGGCGATTTTCGGCAGCGGGAGGAAGCCATCATCGCCCAGCGCGAGGCACAGGCGCAGCGCCGCTGGGACGCCAACCAGCGCCGCCTTTACACGTCTGACTTCCAGCAACGCTACTCCAGCGTGCTGCCTCGGAGCCGCGCGGTGCTGGCGCTGGCCGTGACCGCCACCGGTACGCTGTATGCCGGGGGCGACTTCCTGTATGCGGCCAGTACCTACCCAACCGACACCGCGGCCAGCAGCGTGGCATGCTGGGATGGCCGTGCCTGGACCGTCCCCGGCCGGGGGGTGCCGGGGACGGTGCACGCGCTCGCCGCCGCGGCGGATGGCCGGGTATACGCGGGCGGGGACCTCTGGAACGGGCAGCGGACCACCCCGGATGTGCGCGGCCGCGTGGCCTGCTGGGACGGGACGACCTGGACCACCATCGGCACGGCGCACAACGACTACGGCACGGAAATGGGCGCCGGCATCCCCGGCGTCGTCCACGCGCTGGCCGTGTTGCCCGATGGCACCCTCTGTGCCGCTGGCCGGGGCGAGGGCCACCGGTCTGTCAGGGGGGATACGGCCAATACCGTGGCGCGGTGGGATGGCCGCGCCTGGCATTGCTTCGGGCCGGGCGGGCTTTACCCCTACGCCACCATTTACGCGTTGGCTCAAGCGGCGGCCGGCCGCCTGTACGCGGCCGGCCAGCTGGTCGATTCGGTGGGCGGACGGCCTCGTCTGCTACGCTGGGACGGCCACACGTGGCGACAACTCGGGCCGGCTGAGCCGGCGGCCGCTATTAACACGGTCCAGGCCCTGGCCGTGACACCCGCCGGTAAGGTGTTCGCCGGGGGCCACTTTCAGGACAGCAGCGCCCACCCGGTTATGCACTACTTGGTCCGCTGGGCCAGCCGGCGCTAGGACTACTGGCGTCCGCTGGTTTCGATGATGCGGAGCGGAGCTTCTGCTTACGGCGCAGGGCGCTACCCGACCGCTTGCCGGCTAACGAGCGGGCATTTCGTGAAAACCTGGAATACTTCTCTTCTATGGGCCGGGCAGCCTACGGAAAGGAGTTTAGCAAAACGGTCCGAAAGTAAAACTGCTTTGTTTAGAATAACGAGGGATAGCCTACTTATCTACACCCCCTCATCATGTACGGGTCTTCCCCATCATGAATGGTATAGGTAAAGTCTTTGTCGGCAAAATCCATATCCGCGCTATTGCTGGGCGTCAGGGAATGGAAGGAGCGGACATCGATGGTCGCCAGGCTGATGCCTTGGCGGGAAGAAGGACAATTTACTTCACCATCCATCCAAGTCAGATACCGGTCACCGGCAACGACAAACCGCTCGTTGGTGAAATAAGTAACCCGTAGCGGCCCCTTTAGCACGGTGGAGAAGCGGAAATTCGCTGCCCGAAAAAGGCCATAGCCGGCGGCCATCAGGCCGAACAGCGTTAAGGCTTTTACAGTCGTGTTCATCATGCTAGCTGGTATTGCGCTACTTGTTGCTTCCAAGATGCAAATGAGCGTTCAGGTAAACGGTCGTGGCCTAAACGCGCTCCGTTCAAAAACAGGAGCTGTTGCCTGAACGAAGGACACCTACCTTATTTCTTCACCTGGGGGAGGATTGGAATTCGGTTAGGTCCATCAGCAGGGCGGCCAGAGCGGCGAAAGGCGGCGGTGTCCATTTTAACAGCTAGGGCCGGCGCCGTGCGTTTTGGAGCGGCTGCGCCGTTGGGGCGCGGCACCCCTTTCCCCAAGTGGGCTTTGGGTGCAGGGACGGGCCTTGTTTGCGCGGAAGCGGGCCAGGAAAGGCTCAGGAACATGAAGCCAAGCAGATACAAAGGTGTGCGTTGCATAACCAGGGGAAAGGTGAATGAATGAAGGTACTAAACAGGACTAGCATGTACCGTTCACTCAAACGGTCCGAATGGAATAACGAACCATTTTACATACTCTAACTAGGTTTCGGCGGAAGGTGAATCAAAAGGTAAAGTGGTAGCCCATTACCGTTTTTTTAAATAACGAGTCGTAGTACTGTTTGCTCACAGGTTGAGCATAGTAGCCTCTATTTTCCAAGATGTTGACCACCGTATAAATCACCTCCTGGCCATTCCCTCGTTGCGTGGCAAAGATGTAAAAGCAATTGCCCTGCACTTCCAGTAAATCCCCTTCCACGATTACCGAATAGTTCTCTTCGGGTTTGCGGAAAAGTACGGACTTCCCGGATGCGCTTTCCGTTTCATCGACGTAATAACCAGCACACAGCGGCGTGCCACCTTTAGTGGCAGGGGCACAGGCACTCAAGCTGGCCGTAAGCCCAACTCCCAACAGCACGCAATGCCTGCTCATGTTATGTAGGACAGTAGCGAATCCCTCACGAAAAAGCTGGGGCATATAGACGAACGTAGTTTACACAAACGGTGGTCTAAATTAACGAGCGTATTATTAGGTTCTGTCCAATGCTATGCGAGATTAGGCGGGTGTCTCGTAGTCGAAATTGGCCCATGTAATTGCCCCGTTGACCCTAGTAAAGCGAAGCACGTGGTTGTAAATAGTCTCCACGCTGAACTCCGGCTCTAACACGAACCACCACGTGGTGTTGTCGCGCTTAAGAGTGACCCCAAATAAGTAGTACATGGTCCGTATTTCGGCCAGCGGTTTCACCCAGGGCGTGCCCTCATACTTGCGGTAGGCCAACTGGTAGAGTTGCTCCAAGAGCGGATTAACCTCGGCGGCCAGTTCACGCACCAACGCCAGTTTGGGGGCCAGGCTTGCCGCGTCTGGGTCGCCCTCCACCGTTAACACCACCGCGTTAACCGAGGAAAAGGTATTCACGTGCCCGAACCATTCGCGGTCCTTTGCTTGATACCGAAGGTCTTCAACTTGCATTGGTTACAGTATAAGAAAACAGTGGTCTAAATTAACGAGGGATAGTTTTACTGTGCATATGAAAGGTTTCTTGTTACAGCTTCAGCGCCACCCTCAAGCTTCCATCACTTGCCGCACGGTGGTGGAGGATGGGGCATTCTTAATGCAAGTGGGACGCAAATTTTTTAGAACAACGCTAGAAGAAACCGCGCAGATACTACGCACGCCGGGGTTTGATGCGATGCCCGGTACGGAGCGATATGGGGTTATCATGAACGTCGTAAAAGCCCTTTCTTCGCTGGAGGAGGATAGTGCGGATACGACAACGAGCGAGACGAACGCAAGCAAGCCTACAACACAGAAAAGGCCCAGAACCAAGAAAGAAGGCTCTTTCTTAGCAATTACCTTGACGCCTGGCCACTACACCTACGCCCGCAAATTGCGGGGCCTTTCAGCCTATGCGTTTTACGACCTGTTGACCACCGAGCCCCTCCAGCGAAAGGACGTAGATGCTTTTTCGCAATGCTCCCTTCTGCCTCCCCACGTGACCCCAACCCTCCGCGTCCTGGCGCTCTGCCTCTCCACCAGCGCCCTGCTCTGGGCCCCCGCCTGTTCCTCCAGCAGCGACCCGACCCCGCAGAACCAAGCCACCACCGGCAGCGTGACGGGCATCTTCTCCCCGCTCCTTGCTTTAGCCAGTGTCACGGCCACGCTGGCCCTAGGCACCTACTCGTTTGCCGCCAGATGAAAAAACGCCAGAAATGAGCCAGAAAGCAGCAATGCCGGTCCTCGTTTCTGGCATTTTTGCGTTGCGTGGTACCCAGAGCCGGGACCGAACCGGCACGCCTACTGCACTTACCGAGCGGTTGGGCTCATCTGCCCCGCCGGACCGGCAGTGAATACCAGGCTCGGAGTATGAAATACTGGTCGGGTTGTTACATTGCACCCCAATACTTACCTGTTCCGGTTTGAAAAAGCCAGGTCAAGAGCGGCTTACTTCTTTTTCTGAAAAAAATAGCTGTTCAATTACCTGGTTTTTTCGCGGCCGACGGTCACCAAGCTGCGTTGGCAGCTTATTTTTTGAAGCAGTAGCTCAGCGGTAGAGCATGAAACAGCGCTGGAATTATCCATCAGGGTCAACCAGCGCTTACTTCTGGGATTTTAGGGTCGTTGGTTCGAATCCAACCTGCTTCACCCGGTGGTTTAGGTGTGGGGCACCTGGGCTACGCCTTTTGAAACAGTCGTCTAATGGCAGGACGTCGGACATCTATAGTTTTATTATTACCTAAGCCAGGTCAAGTAAGACTTACTTCTGAGCTTATTCCGAAAACGCTGGTTCGAATCCCGCCTGTTTCACACTTTTTTGCAGCTTTCCACCTGCTCCATGAATCAAGCCCTACTGCAGGTTAGCCTGCGCCAGAAAGCTGTTTACGTTCCATCCGACGCTTCAACCAGCAGCCTGCCGGAGCCCCCTACCCTGCCCGATGCCACGGCCGTGCTGGTGGCCAACCTGGCCAAATTAGGCTATGGCGTTTCGGAACCGCTGCTGCGGGCGCTGGAACATACGACACCGGACTTTCAGGCGCAACTGCTGGAGGTGGTGCGCGAGGTGATGGGCGTGAAAAAGAACTGGACGCCGCTGGTGAAAGCCTGGGGCACGCCCACCGGCGAAAGCCGGCTGGACCATGTGCTGACGTTTTTCGCCAACGTTTTTCAGGCGAAGGGCACCCTATTACCCTGTGGCCACATCATTCCGCCCGATACCTTTCCGCTGGCTCGTTACAATGGCTGCCCGTTCTGCGGCACTCCCTTCAAGTTTGCTGAGATTGAACACGTAGGGCAAGGCAGCAAGCTGAAAGTACTGGACTTGTGGACGGAGGCTGACGTAGCAAACCTGCTTCGCGATTTACTGGCTTCAAAGACAGCGCTCGATGCCACGCAGGTGGACAGCCTGCGCCGGCTGCTGGCAGAGCTGCCGCTGCCCACGGAGGTGCCCATTGCCATGAAGGAAACCCGCCTGGCTGTGGTGGACGCCTACGTGCAGCTCGGCCAGCCCGCTCAGGCGCAAGCGCTGTTCTCGACGCCGACTGATGTTCTGCGGTACTTGTGGTATCAGAAAACCGGCTTATTGCAGCTGGTGGAGCCAAAAGTCATCCGGCAGCGCCGACAGAAAAACGCCCGTAGCATCGGCTGGTCGGTGGACCGCAGCGCGCAGGCACAGGCGCAAGCCCGGGCCGACCTCAAGCTCAAATACAGCCGGCGCGAGGCCGCCATGGTGGCGAGCTGGCTGAATGCACTGCCGCAAAGCCCCGCGCAGCTCTGCGAAATCATGCACCCGAAACGGGGCATGTGGGTGCGCTTCATTCGGGCGCTGCGGCTGGCTGAATACAGCAAGCGGCCAGCGCTGGGCAAGCTGCGCGAAACGCTGGACGTGTTTTACAACCAAACGTACGAGGTATGGCAGGGGCGCGTCGACCATTTCCGGTTGCGGCTCGACGCCGACCACACTTTTGCACTGCTGAAGCAGCGGCCGGGGCTGTTTGCCCGCTCGCTGTTTGCCAACATGCTTTGGTTTGGGGCCGAGCCCGCCGTGGCGGCGTTTGCCGAAGTGCTCGACCAAGTACCGGCCCGGCTGGTGGTTACGCTGGCGATGTACGCCGAGGACTATTTCATTCCTGGCAACAAGCGCACGGTGAAGCCTCTGGGTGGCAGCAGCAAGCAAATAAAGGCTAATCAGCTGCTGAAGAACTACACGCCGGAGGAACTGCAAGCCATGCAGGCAGCAGTGGTAGACTTGTGCATGCTGGCCATGCGGCGGCGGTTTGCGGCCCTGCCTACACCGCACCGCACCATGTACATCGACCCGGCCTTGTTCAAAATTCCCCTGGCCATTGGCGACCGGAGCGACACGGTGCAGGACCTGCCGGCGGCGCTCATGGGCACCCGGTTTGCGGTGGAGGGCGAGGCAGTGCGCTTGTTTATGCAGTGGGGCGTGGGCCTATCCGCGCAGCACCTGGACATGGATTTGAGTTGCACCATTGCCTATGCCGCTAAAATGGACCATTGCTCGTTTTCCCAGCTGGTCACGACGGGCTGCAAACACAGCGGCGACATCCAGTACGTACCCAACCAGGTTGGAACGGCCGAATACATCGAGCTGGACCTGGCGGCCCTGCAGCGGGCGCAGGCGCAATACGTCACCTTCACGTGCAACGCCTACAGTGCCGGGGCGCTCAGTCCCAACCTCACGGTGGGCTGGATGAGCAGCCAGCATCCCATGCAGATAGCAGCGAGTGGCGTGGCCTACGACCCCTCGTGCGTACAGCATCAGGTGCGCGTGACGCAGAACCTGGCGAAGGGCCTGGTATTTGGGATTCTGGACGTGGCCCAGCGTGAGATTATCTGGCTGGAAATGCCTTTCCAGGGCCAACTGGTGCAAAACCTGAACCAGGCCGGCGTGCAGACGCTGCTGCGGAAGCTGGAAAGCAAGCTGACCATTGGCCAGCTATTGACCGTGAAGGCTCAAGCCCAGAACCTGGAGCTGGTAGGGCATCCGGAGGCCGACGAAACATACACCGCCGCTTGGGCGCAGAACACCGCGACAGTCACCCAACTCTTAGTCGACTAATTTCCTTCGCAGCCCGGCAGTTTCTGCTGCCGGAGCAGGGGCAGCACTGCTGAAGCGCGGGCGGCATTTAGCAACTTTGCGGGGCAATAGCAAAAGCCATTTGCGTTGGCGGAACGTGTATCCCGAAGCCTACGGGGTACAGTTCACACCGCCCTGCGAAAGGCCAGGGGGGTGTTGCCGGTGTGCTTTTTGAAGAAGCTGTTGAAGTAGGACGCCGAATCGAAGCCCAGACCGTAGCCAATGGCGGCCACGTCCCAATTGGTGTGGTGGAGCAGGGCTTTGGCTTCGCTGATAATGCGGTCGGCGATGAGGGCGGTGGTGGGCTTGCCGGTCACTTCCTTCACGGCGCGGTTCAGGTGGTTGACGTGTACCGAAAGCCGATTGGCGAAGTCCTGGGCCGTTTTCAAGGGCAGCACCTGCTCGGGGCTTTCCACCGGAAACAGGCGCTCCAGCAACTCCAGAAACAAAGAGGCAATGCGCGAGGAGGCGTTTTTGGGCTGGAAGAAGTTCTCTGCCGGCTGCATGCGCAGGGCCTCGTGGATGAGTAGTTGGATGTAGGTGCGAATCAGGTCGTTTTTGAAGACGTAGTCGGTTCGCTGCTCGGCCAACATCTTCTGGTAGATGCCAGTGATGTAAGCGGCCTGCTCGGCGGTGAGCGAAAACACAGGGGTGCCGCCGATTTTGAACAGGGGCGAGTGCTGCAGGCTGTCGGACCGGTCGCCGGCCTTGATGAACTCCTCCGTGAACAGGCAGGAATAACCCGTCATGGTAGCCGAGTGTAGCTCGGTGGAGTACGGCACGTGCGGATTGGTGAAGAGCAAGGTGGTCCCGCTCATCGCAATGGCCCGGTCGGCGTAGTGGATGGTGACCTCGCCGGTAAACAAGCCTATTTTGTAAAAGTCGCGCCGGCTGTAAGACGGCACCGGATTGACTGACGTGCCCACCTCGTAGACCTTGAAGCCCTTCAAGCGCAGCTCCTGGCTATTTATTTCGGCGCTGGTAGCTTTTACTTCGTTGTTCATGGCAGTAAGTAGTTGGCTACGAGTTGGGCTTGTTGATGCCAAGGCTTTGCCGGGCATACTGTGCTGGTGACCCGATGATTTTGGTGATGAACGTGGCCAGGCTTTTCTGCGAAATTACCGAGCCGCGCTCGGGTGTGCCCTTTGGAGTGATTTCGTAGTCTACCTCGCTGGCACTGGTAAACCAGGCTGGCCGCAGGATGGTGTAATCCAGGTCCGACGTTTCCAGCACGTCGGCAGCCGCGCGGTAGGGCTTCAGCACGGCCTTCAACGGCTGCTCGTAGATGCCGATGGAGCTGATGAAGATGACCCTTTTCACTCCGGTTTTGGTCATGGCCTGCACAATATTTCGGGCCATGCGCTCCAGGTCGCCCGCCAGGTTGGCGTACACGATGTCCTGGCCAGTGACGGCGGCTTGCAGCTGCGCGGCGTTCAGCACGTCGCCTTCGACCACGCGGGCGTTGGTGGGCTGGCGGCGCAGGCGGCGGGCGCTGCGCACAAATAGCGTGAGGTGAACCTCCTCGTTTTCGACGAGTAGCTCGATGACGTGCTGTGCAATGTTGCCACTGGCACCCAGGATAAGGACTTTTTTCATGTGATTGGAATGGGATGGCAGCGGCGACCGGCGGCCCGGCCGCCGCTGCTTTCCGCAGCCTAGCGGTTTATCATCTTCTGCTGGGCCTCGGCGTAGCGGGCACCCTGCACGGAAATCTGCGCGGCGGCTTCCTCAATTGCGCGCAGGTCGGCAGCCGACAGGTCGAGGTCGACGGCAGCCAGGTTTTCTTCCAGGCGGTGGAGCTTGGTGGTGCCAGGAATGGGCGCAATCCAGGGCTTTTGGGCTAGCAGCCAGGCCAGCGCAATCTGCGCGGGGGTGGCCTGCTTGTCCTGGGCAATGCGACCGAGCAAGTCTACCAGCGCCTGGTTGGCTTTGCGCGCCTCGGGCGAAAAGCGCGGCACGGTGTTGCGGAAATCTGACTTATCGAACTCCGTATTCTCGTCAATTTTGCCGGTCAGAAAGCCCTTGCCCAGCGGGCTGAAGGGCACAAAGCCAATGCCCAACTCTTCCAGCGCGGGCAGGATTTCCTGCTCGGGTTCGCGCCACCACAGCGAGTATTCGCTCTGCAAAGCCGCTACGGGCTGCACGGCATGAGCCCGGCGGATGGTCTGCACGCCTGCCTCCGACAGGCCAAAGTGCTTCACTTTGCCTTCCTGAATCAGCTCTTTCACTGCGCCAGCCACGTCCTCAATGGGCACGCTCGGGTCAACGCGGTGCTGGTAGAACAGGTCGATGCGGTCGGTGCGCAGGCGCTTGAGCGAGGCTTCGGCCACGGCCCTAATGTTCTCAGGCCGGCTATTCAACCCGCCTGCCGTGCCAGCCACGGCAGTGTTGAACCCGAATTTGGTGGCGATGACCACCTGGTCACGGAAAGGCTGGAGTGCCTCGCCCACCAACTCTTCGTTGGTGAACGGGCCATACACCTCCGCCGTATCGAAGAAGGTGACGCCGCGCTCTACGGCAGCCCGAATCAACTGCACCATTTCCTGCTTGTCGGCGGCCGGGCCCAGGCCAAAGCTCATGCCCATGCAGCCCAGCCCGAGGGCCGAAACTTCCAATCCACCAGAACCTAATTTTCTCGTTTTCATGATTTTTAGTTAAAGAGGTGAGGATAATAAAAGAACTAATACCCTGCCGAGCAGGTGTGGAGATTAACCAGTTTCCACTGGTCGTTTTTCCGGGTGTATACTTCCGTGTAGACCAGGTTGTAGGTACCCCGGCGGCCGTTCATGGTCACGTTGAACGTCGCTTTGCCGACCAGCACGGCGGTGCTGCCATACACCTTGGCAGAGGCTTCCCGGAACGTGATGGTGTGGTACACGAACCGCTTGGCGCGCAGTTCATCTATCCATTCCCGCTTAGAGGAAATGTGCCCGTCGAGGTGCACAAAGACCAATTCATCGTCGAATAAATCGGCCACAGCATCAATATTGCCCGTGGTTTTCCAACGAAACTTATCGCTGGACAGCATTAGGATTTCTTGGTCCGTGGCGATGGGAGAAGGCGCTTGCATGGCGGCTAGTCGTGGATTTTCATGCTGCCAATCCACTGCACAATAGTCGGGTCGCGGTGGTCGAAGAAGGCACTGGCCCTGGTGTCGAGCGTGGCAATGGCAGCCATATCCCCAGCGCTCAACTCAAAATCGAAGATGTTGAAGTTCTCCACGATGCGCTCCCGGCGCACCGACTTGGGAATGGCCACCACGCCGCGCTGCACCAGCCAGCGCAGCACGACCTGCGCGATGCTCTTGTGGTATTTCGCGCCGATTTCACCCAGCAACTCGTTGTGAAACAAGTTATTTCGGCCTTCAGCAAACGGCCCCCACGATTCAATCTGCACCTTGTTTTCCTGCATGAACTGCTGCGCGTCAAGCTGCTGGTGGAAGGGATGGGTTTCGACCTGGTTCACGGCCGGCACCACTTGGTTGTGCGCCATGAGGTCGATTAGCCGGTCGGGGTAGAAGTTGCTGACGCCAATGGCCCTAATGCGGCCGGCGTGGTAGAGCTCTTCCATGGCCCGCCACGCGCCGTGCACGTCGCCGAAGGGCTGATGAATCAGGTACAGGTCCAGGTAATCCAGTCCCAGCTTCCGGAGCGAGGTTTCAAACGCCTGCTTGGCACCCTCGTAGCTGGCGTCCTGCACCCACAGCTTGGTGGTAATAAACAGCTCTTCGCGCGCCACGCCGCTGCGTTTTATGGCGTGCCCCACCGCTTCTTCGTTGCCATAGGCTGCGGCCGTATCAATCAGCCGGTAACCGGCCCGGATGGCTTCGTACACGCTGTTTTCGCACTCGGCCGCATCCGTTACCTGGTACACGCCGAAACCTAGCAGGGGCATTTTCACCCCATTATTCAATTCAACTGCTTGCATGACTTGTTTTCCGTTTACTGTTTTTGGTTGTGTATCGTCGTAGCACGGACGACAGCGTCCGCGCTACTGCATGCGAACTACCTATCGATTCCGAAACCGCTCTAGCACGGTGGTAGAGATGCTCTGGCAAGCGCAACATGACGTTCTGGGAAATCCATTGATTATTCCGGCATGCTCAGCAGGCCAACATCGAGCCGCTCGCCCTGCACCTGGATGCCAGCCAACTGACGGTCAATCTCTGGCAGGTCGGCGGTGGTCATCTCCAGGTCTACGGCTTTTAGGTTATCGTCGAGGTATTCGATTTTGTTCATGCCTGGGCGGTGTCGGAGAAGGTGATGCCGCGCTCCATGGCGACGCGAATCATGCGGATGCCTTTGGCCTGGTCGGCGGTCAGGCCCAGGCCGAAGCGCAGGCCCATGCAGCCCATGCCGAGGGCCAAAACTTCGAGGCCGCCAGTGCCGAGTTTTCTCGTTTTCATTGCAATTACTAATTAAAAGTCAACTGATTACCAATTGCAAATGGGCGGCAGTTGCTCTCGTGCTGGACAGGCAAGGTATCGGGAGAGCAGCCGCGCCAAGGCTCATTTGCAGAACAAAGGTCCGGCGGCTAGCAGCGGCTGGAAATCACGAATCAAACCAATAATGTAAAAATTCAAACAAGTGGCAAGGCGTATTGAATACCCCCTTTTGTCCTGGTTTCAGTTCTCTCAACTTTTTTACTGGTGCACGACTACTCCGCAGCTTGGGTTAGCTAACGCCTCAAACAAAAAGCCCTGGCTGTGGCCAGGGCTTTTGCTGTTGAACTAAATTAATCAGGCTACTCTACTACTAGCCGCCGGACCACCTTAGCAGCGCCCGTACGCACCAATAGGGTGTACATGCCACTAGGTAATCCGTTTAAATCCAGCACAATGGGGACTTCGGTCATCGCCTGGCTGATGTTCCGCACCTGCACAATGCGTCCCAGCGCATCGGTGAGAGTCAGCGTCGCATTCTCAGCTCTGGTATTGGCAGGCATCAGGACCGTAACTGTGTTATGGGCGGGATTTGGGTAGAGGCTCATTCCTGCCGCTAAGGCCGCCGTGTTTGCCGCCAATGGCGCGGCGCCCGGATTAAAGGCAACAAAGAACCGCCCGGCAAAACCAGCGGCCGCCTGTGCGGCAGTTACAGGGAAAGTATAGCCAGCGGCGGGAAGGCTGCGCAGGTCCAGGCGCTGCCCCGTCAGATTATCGAGCAACTCGACCTGCATAGTGGCGGGCAGGTTGAGCAAGCCTGCTACCCGCAGATGGTAGGTACCAGGGGCGGGCACCGCCACAGCGAGTGGGATGGTTATGGAGGAAGTACCTAGCACCGGCCGGCCATCAATGGCAAGTTCCTCGCCAGTGGTGGCCACGGCTGCCAGGTTCAGCCCTGTGGAATTATGGAGCTTCACGGCGTCGAACTGAGCATCCATGCCCGCCGTTGCTCCAGCTTGCATATACAGTACTAGCCCGTCTACGAGGCCACTGGTGCCGGCCAGCGCCAACTGCAACTGTGGCCGGGTATCGGCAGCACCCCGACGGAAGGTGGAGGGGGCAGCCTGAGTAAGGCGCTGGCTGTTGCGGAAGGTAAGGGTGCCGCTGGTCTGGCCGGCGCTCACGCGCACGAAAAAGCCCTGGCTGCTGGCCACCATTGGGTCGCCCACCCCGTTAACGTAGCTGCGGTAAGTACCGCTGTAGGAAGCAGTACTTTCGAAAACGTACATGGCCGCATCCAGATTGGTGCGGTCAGCAGGCGCTACCAAGCTGTAGTCGAGCGGCGCCGGGTATGGGTTGCCCACCAACTGCCAACCAGCCTCCGGGCCCCCGCCACGCACTAACGGCACTGAATAGTTACCCGAGTTCAGCGCACCCACGAAGTCGACGGTTTCCGAAGCAGGCAGGTGCACACTATAACCTATTCCTGGCACGGTGGCATTAGGCTGGCTGCTGGCATCGACGGGCGAAAACCAGCCTTTGTCAAAAGTGGGGACATTATTACTTGTGGTGGCCAATCGACTCTGGTTGTATCCATATACCGTAGGAAAAGGGGTGACCATAAGTGGCGTGGAGGAGGAATTATACGCCGGGTTGAAGACGGGTGCAAAGCCGGGGGTGGCCAGGTCAGCCAGCGTATTGCCGGTCACAGGCGAGCTGTAATGACGGTAGCCCGGACCGTTGTTCACACTCGGGTCGATGTAGCGCTGCACCGTGACGGGACCAAGTACCTGTCCGCCCGAATTTGCGACCAGCGCTGTACCAACTGCATCCGACATCAGCACCAACGGCTTATTGTTTTGTGCAAACGCATTGGCGGCATCCATATCACCCGTCAGTGTCAGCGTACCGTGGAGCCGCATCGAAACCCGGTACAGCTGTACCCCGGCTGGTCCTACATACACGTTGTCGAAATGATATTGGGCACCGTTGCGGGCATCTATTTTCTGGCGGTTCGCCCCCACGAAGCGAAGCACCCCGTTGCGCAGCCCCACAGATTGCGCCATCACCGCGTTAGGGTCATCGCCGCGCACGACCAGCGCCAATCCGGCTTGCCCATCGCCTTCCGGCACGTCGCCATAGAGGCTCAGGCTGGAATTGTCGGCGATGGTGACCACGCCGGTGCCAAACAGGCCGAGAATGCCTACTACCTGATTGCCTGATACCAGGGGATTACGAACTGCTGTGGGAATCAGGGCCCGTTCGGTGATGGTGGGCAACGAGCCGCCCTGCCAATTGCTGGGGGTAGCCCAGTCTGTGCTCACGGCACCCGTCCAAGTTGATATCACTGTAAAAACCTGCGGGCTGGTAGCCATGCCGCCGGGAGTGGATACACTAAAGAGGCCGGTGCGGGCTCCTCCTGGCACGATAACGCCCGTAATCTGCGTACCAGCCGCATTCACCGTAAAGCCACTGGTTACAACCGAATTGGTGGTACCAGTAAACGTAATGCTGGTGGCGCCCGTCAGGTTAGTGCCCGTGATAGTGATGTTGTCGCCAGCAGTTCCCATGTTTTGCGCGGCGGTGTTTGTGTTAAGGCTGGTGGTAATGGTGGGCACAGGAGTATCCGTCAGCTTTGCCAAAAAGATGTCGCCACCGTTTTGTGCAACAGGCAGTATGGTACTACCCAGCGTCAGTCCGCTACCGTTGTACTCGCCGGCTATGTATACAGCACCGGAAAAATGAGCGTTCAGATATCTATGCCCGAGATTGGCGTTGGCACCACCAAAGCCTACGGCCCATTGCCAGATACCCGCACTCGTGATTCGACTCACGTAGCCGGATACGGAAGCAGAAGATGTAAGCGTGGTTGCGCCGAACGTAGCTGAACCCGATAAATCGCCTGATACTATGGCACCGGTGCTACTATCGTTGCAAGCTAATGCACCATTACCAGCATAAGAAATTGCTTTTGCCCATTGGAACCTACTGGTGTAGGGATTAAAAGCGGCAATAAAATTCCCGTCGGGCGAACTAACGCCATTGGCGCTGGCACTGCCTGAGTATCCGGTAATGTACACATTATCGGCCCCATCAATAGCTACTTTGCCTCCTGTAGGCCCGTTGTTAAAGAAGTCATTAACAAAATTACTGGCATGCGTCCAGCTTCCTCCACTGGCCGCCGCTAGAAACACGTCGCGGTTGCCCCCGGCGTTAGTGGTTCCGCCGCCGGGCAAGAGGGTCAGCGCAGAACCAGTAGCGCGGGGGAAGGATACTGAGGACCCGGAAATGATGCCAGTAATCCAGACAGTTCCATACTTCACCGTCATATCGGATAGATACCGGGGAATGCCGTTAAGCAGTTCGTGTGTGGTAGTTGTGACGGTAGCCCAGGTCCAACCACCCGCACCGGGGTTGCAGGCGGCCACTACGTACTCCAAAGCCGCGTTGGAACCGGTAGGTACAGTCACGGTTTGGCTGCCAAAAGCTACGGTTCCGGGGCCGAACAAGCCCGCTACGTAGACGGTGCCGCTAGCATCCGTGCGGAGCAGCATCGATTGCATAGCACGGCTCGAAAACGTGGCAATCACCCCTGTTTGCCACGCACCACTCTCGCTTAAAAAAGCCCGGTAGAGGGTTTGTCCAGTAGCTGGTGCTGTAAGCACCGTTGTACCAAACGTAACGGTGGAGTCATTGGGCAGCCAGCCGGCTACGTAGTAGCCGCCCGTCGTAGGCTGCACATCCTCTACTGTTATGGCGTAATTGAGGTTGGTATTCGCGCGGGCAAGTCTGACGGGTTGGGACCATACGACCGCGCCGTTTGCATCGAACTTCGTTATAAAAGTACCGGCATTGGGGACAAAACTTTGCTTCAATTCGGCTACTACTGTTCCTCCATTGGGGTCGTTGGAATAAGTTATGTCGCGCACATACTCCGGGCTACCAAAGGACCTTTGTACCCCCCACTGCCATACCTGGCCATGGGCTGGCGCTACCAAAGCAGCGCTTATCGCTATAAACAGCAGGCAAAGCTGCCAGCACGCTACGCCCATCCCTCTGAAAGCGAGGAAAACTTTACTCATAACAAATTGAATTAAGAAAAGATGATAGTAGGCTACGAAAGAACCCGGGCGGCAAAGCTAGCACTATGCTAATTTAAGCCCCCACTGACCAGCGAAACTTTTACCTCCTTAACTCTTCCATTGGATTGTAAATGACTGCCCCGCCCAACCTTGGCGCTGCTCGCGCTGGGCGGCAACCAGTGGGCGGCCGGCTGCCACAAGGTAGCGCCCCGGCAACCTGGGCCGCGAACGTTGGTGCAGCACGTGTAATCGCATCTCGCATCCTCGAAGTAAGAAAAAGCACCACGCGGGAGATGGTGCTGGGCTTTCCTATTCAGCAGCTCACCGAATGCTGCTCTGCATCTGCATCATGGGGCCCGACGCCAACATTGGATTGGTTGCCGCGTACCATCCCGTATTCACCTTTCTCGTGCGGCTATGCCTGGTAGTGCTGCGTTGCCCGTCTGGCTGGCCTGGCCCTGCGGCGCTGCTTTTTTGTTAGGAATCTATGGGCTGGGGCGGGGCATTGGCTGGGCCACCCGGCTGTTTAGTCCGGAGGCCAATGCCTTCGCCTTCCCGGCCGCCCAGGACGTGTTTCGCTTCACCCTCACCGCGGCGGGGGCCTACGAGCTGTCCTGCACCCGTCCCGGCCGCTGGGGCACCTGGTTCACTATCCCTGATGTCGAAATTCGGGTGCGCCGGCTGCCCGACGGGCCGGTGCAGCGCTTGCAGCCCAGCTTCTGGAACTGGTCGAAGCGGACCAATATGGACGGGGATACCACCCAACGTATCGCCGATTTTGTGGCCGACCTGCCCGGTGAATACGAACTAATCAACCCCTACACCACCCAGTTTCTTCTCGGCGACAAACTACGTATTCTGCCCTCTACGAGCGGCAAAACGCTTCCACTGGTACTACTGCTGCTGGTTTCGGGCCTGGCCACCATCAGCGGCTTCGTCGTAGGGCTGATTGCGGGAATTGGTGGGTTAACACATTAGGTGCGTTTTTGATGGTGAGTAGCGCCTAGCCTGCCACGCCCTTGCTCCCGCCCAATTGCGTGGCAATGACCCACTCACTGGCTTTCGTGCAGCTTTGCACGGGGCTTCCACGTAGAATTTATTGCTGCTACGCTTCTCCCCATGCCCCCTTCCTTTGCCCCCGAAACCGTCGTGTATTTGTCCCGGTGGAAAGTGCCAATGTGGATTATGTGGTTCTCGTTGCTGAGTGTAGGAGGCACTGCCATGCTGCTGCACAAGCCACTGCTCCCGTTCGCTTTCTCACTTTCTGCGCTCAAGTCCCTGGCTGGCTACGCCTTCGGCTGGGTCGTGGTGGTCGTCGCTGCCGGGTGCGCGGGGCACTATGCCATGCAGTTGATGCGCCACCAGCCTGTTTTTCGACTGGGTGTGCTGGGCATCCAGCTCGGCACCGACCCACTGGACGCCTGGCGCAGCATTTGGGACGAGGAAGTGGTGGTGGTGCGCAACGGCAAATGGCGCACCGTGTCGCTGGCCTACCGAACTCCCACCGCCATCCGGCGGCTGGACGTGAGCGACTGTGGCATCACTGCGGCCCGCCTGCGCAAACTACTGGTCTACTACCGCCAGCAGGCACTTCACCCAACGGCCTGAGCAGGGAGGCCCACCGCTGTGAAGCAGTTAATAGAAGCTCAGACCGGTACGGAGCCCACAAACCAGGCAGGGAGTTGCGGGGGAATCTGGTAATTTCCTACCACGCCTTGCACCCCAGCACCTTACTCTAGGCCTTGGTGCGCTTACCCAGACGCACCAAGGCTTGCTTGGCCACCTCAGAATACGACCATTTTTTGGAGGGTTAAAATGCGCGCTTTTACCTTATAAGGCAGACCCGTTAGGAGTTCAGCAAAACGAGCCTTAAATTGGTCTTCGTCATTACATTTATATGCTCTCTTGCTTTAAGCGGATACGCGTGCTGACTTACTCGGTGCTTTGTTGTGCCTATCCCTTGGTTGGACATGCCCAGCACGTTGACGACCACCTAGAACCAAGCAGGGGAGGGCTGTTCGAAGACAGACGCTACCAGCCCTTCCACACGGCCATCCAGCAAGTATTATTTGCCGGTCTCTCCGACAAGCCGTTGGCGCGTATCGTCGTGGTGCCCGCCTTTGCGCCTGAATACCTGGTCTCGGTGGAGCAGAACGCCGGTACCTATACCGTCATCAGCCGCGTTTGCCAGCAGCAAGTCCGGGCCGCGCTCCGGGAGCACCCGGCGCGGCGCGTAACGGCGCAAACTCGTATGGCCACGTTGCCCGAGCCGTTGGCTACGGCCGTGGTTGCCGTCATTCGCCAAGCCTTGTCCCAGACCCAATATCCTGCCCCCGCCCCACGTTACCAACTGGACGGCACGACCTACTATTTTATGGCGTTCCAACGCTGGGCGGGGTGGTGGAATGGCCAAACATGGTCACCGGACTCAGATACGCGGATGCGCGCGTTGGTGGAACTGGTGGCGCATTTGAAAGAACTAACTGCAGACCCTTCCAATCAGCAACGGCAAGTCGACCTGAACCAGGAAGCCACGCAGTTGATGGCCCGTCTGATGAGCAAATAAAGCACAGTTACTGGTTCACGCAAACGGTACGTTAAACGTACTTCGTTTAGAATAACGAGCGTTTCTTTGCCTAACAAGCTACAGCATACAATGCCATGAGGTACGTCCTGTTAGGGTTGCTGTGTCTAGCTCTGTTGGCATTGGGGTGCTTCTGGCTCCTTTTTCCATCGAGCGGACACAACATGTCGGTCGAAACAGCCCATTTTTTGGCTGGAGCCGCACTTGTCATTAATGGGGTGGTTGGCCTTTTAGTGGTGTGGATACGCAGGAGCAAACGGGCAGAAAGGCAACGGCGAAAGCGGCTTCATCTCGACTAGGTAAGGTCCCGTGGTGCTTACCAGCGCAGCTGTCCATGCAGTCCTGTCAATGCCCTGCCACAGTTTAAGCAAAGGGTGGTCTAAATTACCGAGCGTTAGAATAAGCCTGCCAAGTGTACGTTGCTAGAGAAGAGTCACTCCTTGCGCTACCACTGCACATGCATCCACCCTCGGAAGCCATCCCCCTCCCGAAATGTGAAAAGAAGAACGTTGGCTGGCCTTGGTGGTATCCGGCGTGCTGGTTGCCTCCGTTCTATCAGCCTTTGCCTGCATGGTGTACGCACGCATCGCCTTAGGGCATTGGCCGCAATACTTGCCGGACCAGCCCCCGGGTGCGGTCCTGTCGGGGTGGGGGTACAACACGCACTTGCTATTGAGCATGCTGCATGTTCCGTGCTTGTTGTTTTGGGCGGCGATGATGGGCTTGTCGGCTTGGGAGCACAAGGCCCTGCGTCACCGGGCGGCCTTGCTGCTCGGGGTGGCAGCCGTGGCTGGGTGCTTCGCCTTATCGTATTTGCCTGGCACTTGCTTCGAGTGGCTTTTTCTTCGATAGCCTCACTTCTCTAATCAGGTTCAAATTAACGGTGGTCTAAATTAACGAGCCTTTGTGAAAGGTGTTAACCGGTCACAAGACTGACTGGTTACTCCTGCGCGGCGCCTTTGGGCAGCGTGTCGGGACGAGGAAAATGGAAGAGGTCCTCTAGGCCTT
This sequence comes from Hymenobacter negativus, assembly GCF_017571495.1. Lineage (GTDB taxonomy): Bacteria > Bacteroidota > Bacteroidia > Cytophagales > Hymenobacteraceae > Hymenobacter > Hymenobacter negativus. The sequence continues at coordinate 577,101 of NZ_JAGETZ010000001.1, forward strand.
GGGCCAGTACCGGCGCGGAGAAGGCCTCGACGCACGGCGACGGCTTCCCGGGCGACGCGCCCGCCTCGCGCAGCGCCTGCGCCAAGTGAAAGACAATTGCCTGGGGGTCCGCGTAGGCCGCAACGGGAGCATTGCCGTACGAGAACAGGCGTTGGCCTTTGCGGTAGACCAGCACCTTGACAATTGCCCCGTCCGTTGGCTCAATTCGGATGCCGCCCGTCCCGATTGAATCCAAGCGCACCACCTGCTGGGCTAAGGTCAGTACTTGCCGTCGTTGGGGTTCTGACAGGGCAAAACAATGGACGGCGGAATCGGGCGCGGCCGCGTTGAGGTATAGAGCTTGTACCCGGCCGACCGAATCCATCCGGTAGACCCATGTTTCGTTCTGGCCGTTGAAATGCAGCAGTTCCAGCGCCTGGATGTCGTGCCCGGCGCTGGATGGCTCCCCGCAACGCATGAACAGGGGCCCGGCCATGAGGAAAAAGAAGGCACCGTAGCGCAAATGCTTGCTCATGGTTCAACTAAATGGTCGTAATCGCTAAAAGCCTTTGCATCTGACTAGAACCGGTTCGTACTGCCTGTCTGGCCCACATCAATCGAACCGGCAGCAGTCAAGCTAAAGACTGGTCGCTAGCCGAAACAGCCCGGCCCGGGACCAGCGATTTGCCCTGCAGGCACCTATGGATGACCTGCTTAACAGGGCAATGCGGTGAGGCAGGCTAACACACTTGCCTTGAAAATCTTAGGTATTACCAGGTGCTGTTTCCTCTATGGGCGGAGGAAACGTGAACTGCGCGGCGGCGGCCACGAGCGGGGCCGGGTCCGTGTGGTACTGGTTGAGGCGCGTGCGAAGCGCCGCGGTCCAGCCGGCGGGCTGGGTGGCTTGCGCCAGCAGTGCGGCCAGGGCCAGGCGCCGCAGTCGGGCATCGGAATGGTCAGCCAAAGCCCGCTCAAAGGACACCAGCGAATCATCCGCCAGCGGCTGGCCCGCGCGCTGCCCGCTTCTGGCAATGGCTTCCGCGGCCGTCAGCAACGATTCGGCGTCCAGCGCGTCGGTAGTGGCCAACTCGCTGAGGAAAGCGGCCAGCTCGGGCCAGGGCAGGCCTGCCACGGCCAATTGAACTTGCAGCCGCACCGTCAGCGGGTCGGGGCGCAGGGCGGCCAGCAGGCCCTGTACCAGGGGCTGCAAAGCGCTCCGGTTGCCGGGCAGGGCGGCGCGCAGCGCGTCGAGCGTGGCGTGGAGCACGCGCCGCTCGGGCCGCACCCGGGCCACGGTTTCGGCAATGAGGGCCGGGTGCGACACGGCGTAGGTGGCAAACAGGGCGCGGGCGGCGGCGCGGTATTCGTCGGGCAGCGGCGAGTGCAGGTCGGCTAGCAGCGGCGGCAGCAGCACCTGGCCGGGGTCGGCCAACGGGAGCGAAACGCACCGGCCCAGCACCTGTACCCGCAACGGAGCATCCGGGTGGCGCAGCAGTGTTCCCAGCAGCGCCAGCACCTGTTGTTGCCCGGCGGGCGACAGGCGGTCGGTCGGAATCCGGGCCACGCCGGCCGCGACGGCCGGGTCTGGGTCGGCCGCAACCGCGCGCAGCAGGGGCCACGTTTCGGCGCGGTCCGGGTGGTCCCACAGGGCCCGGAGCAGGGCCACGCGCACGTCGCGGTGAAGCGGGCGGGCGGCCATTTCCAGCAGCAGCGGGTAGGCAGCCGGCGTGTCCAGTTCGCCCAGCAGGCGCAGCACTTCTTTGGCCACCGTTACTTTTTCGGTGGGGGCCGTTTGGAGCAGGGCCAGGGCCTGCGGAGCGGGCATTTCCAGCAGCGTTGAGCGCAGGGCATAGATGGCGATGCGCGCCCGTGTGTCGGCCAGGGCTTCCACCAGCACCGGTACGCCCTGCCCGCCATCGAGCCGGGCCAGGGCCCGCACGGCCGTGTCGCGCACGGCCACCCGCTCCAGGCGCGCATCGGCCAGCCTAAATAGGCTCGTCGGCACCACTGCCGGCAGCGCGGCCAACTGGTGAATCGCCTGAAACAGCGCGGGCGTGTCGCGCTGTCCATCCTGCGTCAGTTGCGTCAGCGTTTCGGCAAACAGGCGCTGCTGCGTCGGGGTCCAGCGGTAAAAATGCGTAAACAAGGGCAGCACGAAGCGCGTGTTTCCGGTTGAAAACCGCCCCTTATAGGCGCGCTGCCCCAGAAAGGGCGTGAGCAAATCCTGTCGTTGCCGGTGCAGGTAGGTGTAAACGGCTGGTAGCGTGACCACACTGGGGTCGCTGTGCAGCAGGGCCGGAACCAGGGCACCGAGGCGGGCGGACTGGTGCTCGCCCAGCAGCTGGAGTATCTGCGAGGCCACGTAGCTCTGCCGCGTGGTGACCAGTACAGTTTCCAGCAAGTCGGTCAGGCCCTCGAACACCCGAAGCCGCCGGCCCAGTCGATGGGCTGCCTCGACTAACCATACTTCTCGCTCGCGGGTGGCCCAGGCCTGTAGCACCGGCAGCAGGGCGGGCGCCACGCGGCGGACGTCGGCCGCGGTTAGCCGTTCACCCAAGTTGGGGAAATAAATGACCCCACGCGCCCGCGCCAGCTCGGCCAGCCACCCCGCCGCCCATTTGGGCTGAAACGGCACCAGCGCCACCACCAGGTGCTCGGCCGAGCGGGCAGTGCCCGCTGATAAGTCGGCGGCGTTCAGGGCATCGCGGAGAACCAGGCTTAGGTCGTCTAAATGAGCGGCTTGCCAGCGGGCCGGGGGCAGGCCGGCCAGCGCCGCCAGCATCGCCTGGCGCACGGGGTCCTGCTCGTTGGCACGGGCGCGCACCAGGGCCAGCGCGGCGGGTAGTTGGGCCCGGTGAAAGCGGGCTACCTTAATTTGGGTGGCCAGGGCCAGGGTGCGCAGGTCGGCATCGGGGTTGCGCACATACGGAGTGAGCACGGTGTGGGCTTCGTCCCACGGCAAAAAGGCCGCATAGGGCAGCCGCTGGGCCGGCCGCGCCGCCAGCGCGGGCAGGGCGAGGTGGCGGCGGGCTTCGGCGGCGCGCAGTTCGGCGGGCAGCCGCGCGACCACACCCGTTGGCACCACCCCTTCGGCGCTGCGCCACCCGTTGCCGGCCACCTCAAATGCGGCCCGGCGCAGCGCCGGGGGCACGCGGCCCAGCCAGGCTTCGCGGTCGGCGACCAGGGTGGGCCGGTGCCGGAGCACAGCCAGCAGGCGGGTTTCGGTGAGGCGGGGGGCGAGCCGGTTGAGGGGAAGCCGCACCGCCGCGCCGTCTTCGTGCGCAAGCAGTAAATCCACCACCTCGTTGGGGCGCCGCCGGGCCAGGTGGTGCAGCGCGATGCGGGCGGGCGGCTCTTGGCGCAGCAACGCGCGCACCAGCGTTATGGCGTGGTCGGTCTCACGCTCCGCCAGGGGAGCCAGCACCGCGTTCACGTGGTAAAGCAGCCGTGCATCCGGGGCCGTCAGGGTGCGCAGCTGGTCGTGCAGTTGCGCAAACGCAATAGCCGGGTGGTACTTGGCCAGCCGCTCCCAATCCATACTGCCCCAGCCCGGCATCACCGCCGCCATGTGCTTCTCCACCAAGGCCGCGGTGCCAAAATACAGCAATTGCGCCAGCCGCGCATCCGGACCAGCGGCCAGTCCTTCCAGCAGGGCATCCACAACGGCTCCCCGCCGCTGCCGCAGCAGCATCCGCAGGAGCTTGGGTTGCGCTCGGCGGGGCAGGACGGCAAACGCCGCCCCAACCTGCGCATCGGTGCAGATGTGGGCCACCAAGCGCAGCGCCAGGTCCCGCAGCAGGCGTGACGGGTCGCCCAGCGCGGCCACGACCTGCTTCCCGTCCATGCTGCCGTAGCAGGCCAGCAGCGCCAATTGGCGCTCGTAGAAGCCCTCGGCCGTGGACAGGGAGTGCAGCAGGGCAGCCACCACCGTGTCGGTGCGGGCCTGCTGCCCGAGCGTCACCAAGCGCTTTACCCGGTTATGGTAGGGAAAGGTTTCGAGTTCCGTCAGGAGCGTGGCGATGGTCATAAGCGTGAAGTGGCAAGGCACAAACTTAGGCTCAATTGAACAAGCGTTTGGATAGCGGCTGGCACGACTCACCCGCAAGGACAACGTGCTCCGGTCAAGTTAAGGAGGGTTAGATAGATGCTTGCCTCGTAGTTTCCTATATGGGAGTGTTTGGCGCAGAGGGGCGTGCCGTTTACCCCATTACCCAGTCGATGGCCACATCGCCGTAGTGGACAATCACCTGCAACAAGCCATAAAATGTCCCCAGCGTGGCCAACGAAGCGGCTAATACGTCCTTTTCGTGGGGCCCGTCATAAAGGCACGTTGATGGAAAAACGGATAGAGCGCCGTCGTCACGAGCCAGAAAAAGCCGTACAGCTACATCAGGGCCAGCAGCCCCAGGATCAGCACGCCGTGACCGATTAGGCCCAGGACCGTGGGCGATACATCCCGGTGCGCGTCGGGCATGTACCCTGTGTGTCACTAGCGGCCGCAATATGTCACATGCCGGTCCGTACACGGGCCAATTGCTGTCGAGCATACAACCCAACAAGGCGCCAGCGATAGGCAACTGCTGGTCAATAGGAAGATGTCGTAAGCGCCTGAGCGCGTTCTCATCGCCATTGTCGCGAGGAACGAGGTGGGTAAGGCGTGCCATGATGCAAGAAGAAAGGGGCTGAATATTCCTGTTACCTGCTCAATATTGCCACAATTGCCCAAGCAGCAGTCGTTCAGCGAAAGGGTCGGAATGAGATAGCGAGCCGTTACATAAACGACTTCTCATAGGTGCTGCCCCATCCGTATTTCTTTTTTTGCCAACCGAATGGGCAGCACTTTTTCGAGGGTCATACCTACCGGCCGGGTGCGTCGGTTGACCCAGCGACCGAATTTCCCCGGGCCCGGCCGGCCGCGGCCAGTGCTTTGGTCAGCGACCTTGTAGGAGCCGTCAGCCCGGGCGAGACAGCCGTGGCAGTCAGCAAGCCACTCAGAACCACTGGCCACACGAATCGTCTCATTAGGGCAGGATACAAGGCGTATTACATAGTCCTGAAGTTTACGAAAACAGTCCGAAGCTAAACCCCCGCCTTTCAATTGAAGGAGGGTTAAACGTTTGGCTAAGTCAACAGGCAAGCGAACGGCCTTTGAAGCCGCCCAGCCGAAAAGCGTCCTACCCGGTGGTACGCGGCGGCCCAAACTTTCGCTGGATGGCCTGGTGAAAAAACATCCCTAGCAGCAGCACCCCGATAACGGCATTATATCCTCCCAAGGTTAAATCAGAAGGTGAATACCCCCGGGTATACACCCCGTATTCCACTCCGAAAAAAAGCGCTAATCCTGCCAGAAAAAGGACGCCATTTACTGTCCTCAGCAGGAGATATAACGGCAGGCAAAATAACCCAATCAGGGGCAGGGAGTAAACGAACACATAGAGCATGTAGGCTAGCGTTTGCTCGACTATTTCCACCGAGGTCCTGGCTTTGTCCAAGACGAGGCTTTGATACCGGCTCGCACAGGCGAGCACAAAAAAGAAGGCGGCGTACTTGATAAGCAGAAACCAAACGCTATTGCGAAGCCGAACCTTCAGCATGACCTCTCTTTTATAAAACGTTGACGGATAAGATACAACCTTTCTATTAGCTCAGTTCACGCAAATGGTCCTGCCATTAACACTTGCGTTTGGTATTGCGTTACCCTAGGCGAAAACACAACCCACTTCCGGCTCCGGGCATGTGCCTGAACGCTTACCTGTTCGGCGGGAGGCTAAAGCAGAAAGTCCAGGGTGAGCGTGGGAAAAACGACCACTCGGCGGCCGGTTACTACCATGTCGCCGCGTTGGTATTCGGCCCGAAACCCGTTGACGGCAAAAATATTGAACCCGGTGCGGAAACGGTCGCTGAAGCGCAGGTTGGTGCCGAAGCCGGCCCCAACGTTGAGGTCGGTCACCGCACCGCTGCCCCCGGCCAGCGCCCAGTGGTACAGCGAGTAGACGGCTCCCACGCCCACGACGGGTTCCACCACCTTGGCGTTTGTGAGCAAAGAGTAAGTCAGGAGCCCAATGCCGGCGCGGCCGTACTCGGCGGCGCGTTCGTAGCCAAATTGCTGGACCCCGGCCAGCTTGACGCCCCAGCGCGGGGTAAAGCGGTAATCCGATTGAACGCCCACGCCATTGTACGTACCCAACACCCCAACCGAAAACCTGCGGACGCGGTAGGTCGCCAGCGAAGGGGCGGCTTCTTGACCGAGTGAAGGCAGGGCAGCCAACCCGAAAAGCAGTAGGAAAGGGGTACTCATCATAAGGAAAAGGGGGGTCGAGGGGAATAAGATACTGCCCAGGGGCGGGAACGCCGCCCACCGCATGTCAGGCGAGTATTCCCAGCCCCTGGTAGATTACGTCCAGCCAAATGGTGGTCTAAATTACCGAGCGTTACTTGTAATGTGGCGAAAGCCTTGGTAGGGTAAAGCGATTGACCCTGTTTCGTATTCTTACAGCAAGCCCTTTTACCCCTCCATGAGTGACGTAACCAATTTACTTATTGCTTTCTCCTTAAGTGAGGACGAGGAAAAGATTCAGCAACAGTTACGGCAGCACGTTTATAACAACATCACCCAGTTCGATGCGGTCTCTGCAGATTCCCCCACCCTGCCAAAAGGATGGTACGCCGGCAGCAAGTACTTGGAAGCCCAGTTACTCATTGGGGCCTACAACCATTTAAACCTCGACGAGCTGTTCGTTTTCATGAAAAACATGACATGGGAATGCCCGGAGGACGTGCAACTCATTGTGAAAGAGCAGTGGGACTCAAAATTTCGTCTGATTGACCTCTTTCCAGAGGCTTAAACGCCCCCCAGACGGAAGTCATTATCAAGCACCCTTAGTTAGTTCACCTTAACGGTGGTGGCTGTTGCAGAACTCTGCGTCCCCCCAGGAAGGAAGGATTCGAGGTGCTTGAACAAGCTGGAAAGGCTGTCAGACGCGCCTTTTACGCCTACTTAGTCACTAATCCATGCTATTTTCGAACTGCCGAATGGCTTCTGCAACAGCCACGGTGGTCTAACTTACCGAGGGTTACGTTTAGGGCAAGCGTCATGCTTACGTTTAGGGCAAGCGTCATGCTATTATCATCTGGACCTCTGCTGTTACTTTGTGGTTGGTACCGGATAGGCCCTCTCGCCTCCTATTTTCCCGATCTATGTCCGTTGATTTGGACCTTCTTGACCGCTGGTTGACGGGCTGGAGCCTGGCCCGCGGCTTGCCCCTTCCTACACGCCATGGCGGAGGCTTGCTCGTTGAGGTGGGATGGCCTGAGCAGCTACGGCGTCACGTGTTTGTGGACGCGGGACGCGCGCTGCAAGCCTGTGCCGCCCGCATCCACGCCCCCTTCATTTATGTAAAGGCCGCGGTGGAGCCCGAGCACCTGCGGTGCGCCCTTCCCGCCCCCTGGAAAATTGAAAGCCCCCGCTACCTCATGTCCCTTCCCATGGCGATGGCCAGGGCCATCTCCCTGCCCGCGGGGTATAGCGCGACGGTTGGCGTAGAACATGGTGCGTCGGTTATCCGCCTCGCGGATGCCACGGGACAGCCGGCGGCGAGCGGGCGAGTCGTGCTGCACCAAGGGACTGCGGTCTTTGACCGCATCGAAACGCTCGCGCCCCATCGCCGCCGGGGGCTAGGCACCGCCTTAATGGGCGCGTTGGATGCGCTGGCCGCACAAGCGGGGGTTTCCGAGCGCCTGCTTGTGGCCACCGAAGCCGGACGGGCGCTCTACCGTCGCCTGGGATGGCAGCTCGTGGCCCCGTATTCGACGGCCGTCCTGCCCGCGTCCTGAGTCGGCACGCTTTCGCCGTTGCATGCAGCAACTCGGCGGCGCCGGAATCCAGCGGCACGTCTCGGACGGGAACGGACAGCGGGCAAGGCGCCGAAGTCCGAACCCAGCCAAAGGCAGCGAATGCCGCCGCAAACTGAACTAAAGCAGGGCAAACAACCTGCTTCAACTCCATAGTTACGCAGCCTGAGTAGGAGCTTGGCAAGTTCAGTCAAAGGGTCGTACCGTTAGGCTAAAGCGTCGGCATGCTATTGTGTTGGCGCTTGATACACTAGTTGCGCTCCAGCATGGGTATAGAGGCTGTAGGCCCACTCGTTTTCGCGGCGAATCAGCACCTGCACGTGCTCGGGGTCTTCCCACTGCACCTGTTGGGAGAGGTGGCGCCGGAACCCGTCCAAATCGAAATGATTAAAGGAGCCCAGGTACAGGTGCCCCAGTGCGCTTTTGGTCCCGCCGTACCAGCAGTGGAACTCCGAAAGGGCTGCGTTCGGGGCTTCCACCGACACCAGGTTTACCGTCTGCCCCGGGGACTCGAACGCGTTGACTTCGCGTATGCGGGCCGGTTCGTGCTCCGACCCTGGGAAAATCAGCAAGACCGTGGTCACAACGCTCATGGGCAAGGCAGGTGGAGGAGAAGGAAGGGCCGAACAGACCGCTAGAGTGCCGCCCCATTGGCCCTCCGCTCTGAAAGGCGAAAGATAACCTCCACCGGCTCCTGTCAGTAGATGCGTGGTGGCCCGCCCTGCGTTCAGCGAAAGGGTGGTGGCTGTTGCAGAAGCCATTCGGCAGTTCGAAAATAGCATGGATTAGTGACTAAGTAGGCGTAAAAGGCGCGTCTGACAGCCTTTCCAGCTTGTTTAAGCACCTCGAATCCTTCCTTCCTGGGGGGACGCAGAGTTCTGCAACAGCCACGGTGGTCTAAATTACCGAGGGTTAAATTGCTGTTCCAAAGCTGCTCCTCACTCATGCTTCGCCGCTTTCCCCTTTATCTGTCCCTGCTGTTGCTCACGCAATGCAGCAAATGCAAGCGCGACGCCCCCACGCCGCTGCTCCCACAAGACCCACTGAGCCTGTTGCCACCCGAAACCCAGACCGGCGCAGGCACTTTTGGCTGCTTGGTCAACGGGATTGCCTACACCACGACGAGTTCGATTGCGGTGTCAGGGGAATGGATTTCTGCGTCCAAACTTGCCGTTGGGGCAACCTTGTATCCGAACGGGCACCAAGACCAGCTGCTTCGCTCGTTCACGCTCGTGATGAATGGACAATTAACGGCCCCACCGGTGGCGGCCTTCTCCATCGTTGTCGCCGGCAACCAAGCCGTGTTCACACCCGGCCTGGATCAATTCTACGCCTTCTCGGGCAATGCGACCTGCGCTTATAGAGGAGCCTTCTTTAAAACGGGGCAAATAGAATTACGACGGTTCGACGGGGTACAACGCATCGCGTCCGGCCGGTTCGCCTTCACGCTGTACGAACCCGGCGGCTGCGACACGCTGCGCGTGACCAGTGGCCGCTTCGACGTCAAATTCTAGCGCCCTAATCGTGACCGTTTCGTTCACGAAAATGGTTTTTTAACCGTACTTCGTTTAAAATTAAGAGCGTAATTATGCCCATTCTATCAGCGACAAGGAATGAGCACGTGGAAACAGGATATAGTGGAAATACTGGGGGCATTCAAGGAGGAATCGGCCTTTGGCGGGGAAGTCTTGCTTCACCTAAACGGGGAGCAGCTTCGTGTCGGGTTTAACGTCAACGAACGCGCCTACCTGCTGTTAAAAAAGCTGGTTTCGTTTCAACCGTTTGAATCCGTCGCAGCGGGTAAGTACCACTATTTCTTTGCCGGTAGTTACCGCCAGATAGGCGAGGATACGGTGATGACAGGCATCCAAGTCGTGCAGGACCGGCGGCACAAAAAGTTTGAAATAGAATTGACCAAAGGCTTGCTGGCCAACTTGCGGTGGCTCCAAGAAATCAGCAGTAAAGAGCAGGTAGAACACCTACTCCGCGTAAGTGGGTAAAAGAGCCTAGTTCAGCCAAACGGTGGTTTATAACATCCATTATTGGCTGTCCCACGAGCTCTCTCTGCGAAGGCCACCTTCAACTCGTCAACATACATAAACCTCACGCCACACAGAGAGTACCAATCATTTGAAAATAAAAACGAATGGTACCCCGGCAGGCAATGAACAGAGGTACCATTCGTTTGAGAACCGAAACGAATGGTACTCTCCGTCGCCAAGTCCTTATGCCACGTCATGCTTTGCCTTCCAGTTCGTTGTCGGCAGCTGTGCGGGGCCGGCTTGGTATCTCGCGGGAAGAGCTGGGCGACCTGCTGGAGGTGACTGTATCGCAGGTGGGCCATGTGGAATGCGGACGGCGCAGCTACTCAGCCCGAGCCCAGGCACGGCTGCTGCGGCTGGCCGAGTTGCTGCCCGCTGCCCTGCCGGCTGAAGCCGCCCCGCCCGGCCCCACACTAGCGTAAGCTACCGCCCTGTGCGCCCGCTTGCGCAGCTGCCGCCACGAGGCCCGGAAGGTGCGAGCGCAGCAGGATGCCTGGCCGGTGCAGGAAGCCGCGTTGCGGCGACGGCGGCAGGCGCTGGCGGCCCTGAGCACCGCCCTGGCTACCCCCCTCCCCGGTCCTCCCGACCCGGCGGCCGACCCCACCCGCGAACGCGCTTGGCTGGAGCTATTAGAACTGGCCACCGTTCGCCTCGCCCGCCAGCTGCCCAGCCCCACGGCGCGGGCCCTGTTGGCGCTACGCCTGCGTCTGCTCGACGAAGAGGCTACCACGCTGGTAGAGCTGCTGGGGACCTGAACATCAGGCAGGGCGTAGTATTCCGCGTACGCCAGTTGTCGACCTAAGCACAAATTGACAAATGGCCTATGCTAAGCTACTGGTAGCCATTGGCAATAGCCACTGTAAATAGTTGTACTCACCACGCAATATTAAAATATTTTAGTCCGTTGATGCCGCACCCTGTTGCAGAGCTCACTTAATCCCCAATCCCTTTCTTATGGCTCTGTCCGTAAACCTGCTAACCACTACTGCCCAGTGCGACGCCATTATTGCCACCCTTGATGAGCGGCTGCGCATCATCACCAAGCGCGAAGGGGATTTTGACTACCAGCGCGACAACGCCACCGACGACGCCACCAACGTAAGCGCCCGCCTGGTCCGGCTAACCAGCAAAATCACGGAACTCACGTCCTCCCTGGCCACCCAAACGCCCGGCACCGACGAGCACCGCCGCACCGACGAGGAGCTTACCGATGCCCAGTACGAGCAAAAGAAGCGTTCCTTCCGTCAGGCTGACCGGGAGCCCGTGTACCTGGTGCTGCGCGAAGTAGACGTGGACGATGCCCAGGGCCGCATTGCCCGCCTCACGACCAGCCGCACCGCCGTAGTCACCCGCCGCGCCGAGCTATAGGCCCACCCCGCTCAAACCAATTGAGGTAGCCGAACGGATACCCCCGGGACTGTTGTCCGGGCGTATTCGTTCGGCTACCTCAATTGGTTTGAGCGGGCGCTGAAATTGTGATGCGTGCCAGGGCCGTGCAACTACGACTGTGAAACAACTGGTTCGATGGCTGCTTGGAGTAGTTTCGGAACTGGTATACAGGGCGCAGTAGTGGGGGCGCGGACTACTGCGTCCCCACTACTGCGCCCTGGTGCAGCAACTGCTTAGGCGGCTACGGGTTGCAGGTGCATCGATTTTGCCTTCGTCATGCGCGGGGCCAGCTTCGCGACGATGTCATCGGCGTTGATGATGAACATAAACAGGTAGTGGATGCAGGTATGCTGATACGAGGCTTGGTTGAACCAATCGGAGAAGGTGTTGCTCAGGTACTCATCGGTCAGCGGGTAGGGCATGGTCGTGATGGTGCTCTGCGGGGCGTAGGGCGAGGTTACGGAGGCCGCAATGGTGATGGCCACGCCCTCCAGGAGCTCCTGCAGGTTAATGAACGTGTCGGCGAGGTAGATGTGGGCCGCCTCGGGGTTGGGCGAGAACATATCCGACACGCCGTTGATGCGCGACTGCACCGGAAACTTCGGGATGATGTCGTTGTCGATTTCGTAGTGGAACGACCGGTTGGTGGGAAACTTGCTGTCCAAATCGGCCGCAAAGTCCTTGTTGCCGGCCGCCGGGGCCGCGAAGGTATAGAGGTAGTTGTTGCTGTTCGAGAGCCCATCGGCTTTCAGCTGGTAGGCAAAGTAGGAGGCATATGTGTTAGCAATATTGCCGCCCAGGCTGTGCCCGGTGATGTACACCGGATGGCCCTGCGCCACCGCGTTTTGCTTGAGGTAGTCGTAGGCAGTCAGGCCGCTGCCCATGATATCCTCGGCAGTCAGCAGGTTGCTAAACGCCGTCATCGTGCCGGAGGCTACGTAGGCCGCGCCCGCCGCGTAAGGCCACGGCGCCTGGCTATACACGTCGAAATCTTCCAGCAGCCAGTTGGCAATTACGCCCCAGTTGAGGACGATGGAGCCATTCACTTCAAACGGCAGCGAGCCGCGCACCGCCAGGAAGAACTGGTTGTCGGGCGTCCGGGCGATGTAGGCGTAGTTATCGTCGGCCGTTTGGTTGGAGCTCCACACCACCTCGCACTTCGGGTAGTAGCTGGTCTGAAAATTCCAGACCGCGGTCTGGATGTTGTACACCCCGAGATTGTTCGGGTCCTTCTGGTCGGGATTGTCGGTGTAGGCAGCAAAGCACAACAGTACTGCCAAGGGCACCTGGGGGTTGGGAACGGTTGCTTCAGGGCTCATAGGATTTAGGGTAAACGGTTGATTACTAAACCCAAAACTATAGCCTCACTTTTGGCAACGCAACCGTATTCCTACGCTACTCAGACAGGTAATTTTACCTGATTTTCAACGGGCTCTTGGCCGGCACCCAGTCGCTTTGTCCCCGCCAGGATGGCTCTCCGGCCTAAAGTGGCCCGGTCCCTCACCCCCACAACTGATTCTGCATGGTAGCGCGACCAGCCTCCACGCAACCCCAGTGGCGCAGTAGCGGTCAACCCCGAGTACCCTTAATTCCTGGTTTTATGAAACGTACTCGTCTTACCATCTGGCTGCTCAGCGGGTTGTGCAGCATCACCGCCGCCAGCTGCTCCTGCAAGGAGAAGTCCGACCCCGAACCGGAACAGACCACCGTAAAGGTCAGCTACGCCCAAACCTACTGCTCCGACCGCTGGGGCCAGGCCCAAGGCACCCAACAACTCGCTGCCGTGGCAACGGCGTATCTGGCCCAGCAGGGCATCACGCTCTACCAGCCCCGAGCCAGTGCAAAGTATCCGGCAGCCGTTTGCAATGCCTGCTCCTGCACCACCGGCCTGGTGCTGGAAGGCACCGTAAGCCCCGCCGACCTGGCAGCCGTGCAGGCGTTGGGCTTCCAGTAAGCCTTCCGATTTTTTAACCATCCGTACCGAATCAGAAACGCTCCGATTGGCGTCTCTGCTTCGGGCTGGCGGCCTGCCTGATATCTGGCTCCCATCTCCATTGAAGTGAGGCTGGGGATGAGGCCGCGCCGGTTGTACCGGAGCTACTTGGCGAGCAGAATGGATTTCCGTAATTCTTCCTGCTCTTCCGCCGGCAGGTAGTTCTGCCGAAACAGATGGTCGTGGCAGACGTGCATCCGGCCTTCGGGCTCGGTAATTACCCAATCGCCGGCAAATAGCGTGAAACGGCCTTGGGGCGTGATGAGGTAGGCGTGCGGTGGACTTGGCAGCAGGCCGTCGCCACCGGGGTGGCTGGGGCTTTCATCGGCCACCCCGGTCAGGTGCTGGCCGGGAAACCACTGGGCCGCAGCTACCGGGGAACCATTGGAGCGCTGATGAATAAAAAAGGACATGGCGGGGAAATAACGACACGCTAACAACAGGGCACCAATGATTGGCACCCTATTTTTAACACAAGATTAATGGGCATGAAATGAATGTTTTATGAGGCAGCAAGCAGCCGCTGCATTCATTTTCTCTACATCTGAATGGCGCGACTTTGCACCTGCAGTCTGGCTGCTCAGGAACTCAGCCAGAACATACAAGGCCCGTATTTAGAACGTCATGCAGCGCGGAGCACAGCATCTTTACTGCGTTAGTAATTGATTTTACTAGTGCGGTAGCCATGCGTTGCTCCACGGTGCATGACGTTTCTTTTTCGTGCCGGATGACCTCCTGAACCGCTTTATTGTTAAAAAACTATCCCGACCTTCCCAAAACTTTCGTGCTGATTTCGGGCTTTCCTGACCAGTTTTTTCCCTGCTGCCGTACTTACGACTCCAACCTTAACCCCTGAACTTCGATGAGCGCAACCCCCGCTATGCATTCCTTTGGCATGATTGGCCTTGGCACCATGGGCCGCAACCTGCTCCTGAACCTGGCCGACCACGGCTTTTCCGTGGCTGGCTATGACAAGGACCCCGACAAAATTGGCCTGCTGGCTAAGGAAGGCGCCGGCAAACCGGCCGAAGGCTTCGCCGACCTCACCAGCTTTCTGGGCAGCATCAAAACACCGCGCGCTATCATGATGCTGGTGCCCGCAGGTCCCATCGTAGACAGTGTGATTGCCGAGTTGGAGCCGCTGCTGGCCCCCGGCGACATCATCATCGACGGCGGCAATTCTCACTTTACCGACACCGAGCGGCGCGCCAAGGCCGTAGAAGCGGCTGGCTTTCATTTCTTCGGCATGGGCGTGAGCGGCGGCGAGGAAGGCGCCCGCTTTGGCCCGAGCATGATGCCGGGCGGCGATAAAGAGGCCTACGCCGTGATGCAGCCCATGTTTGAGGCCATTGCGGCCCAGGTCGATGGCCAACCCTGCGTGACTTACATCGGGCCCGGGGCGGCTGGTCACTTCGTCAAAATGGTGCACAACGGCATCGAATACGGCCTAATGCAGCTCATTGCCGAAACCTACGCCGTGCTGAAAACCGGCCTGGGGATGGATAATACGGCCATTGGCCAGGTGTTTACCAAATGGAACGAAGGCCGCCTGCAGTCCTTCCTGCTGGACATTACGAAGGACATCTTCGGCTTCATCGCGCCCAATACCGACCATTTGCTGCTCGATGACATCAAGGACGAAGCCCGCGCCAAAGGCACCGGCAAGTGGACTTCACAGGTAGCCATGGATTTGGAAGTGCCCCTGCCCACCGTCGATACCGCCGTGGCCATGCGCGATTTGTCGAAATATAAGGCCCTGCGCGAGCAGCTGGCGGGCATCTACGGCCCGGCGGCAGGGGCGCTGCCGGTAGAGCACGAAGCCTTCCTGACGCAGCTGGAGCAGGCTTTCTACTTCAGCATGGTGATTACCTACTCGCAGGGTATGCACCTGCTGGCAAAGGCTTCCAAAGACTACTCCTACGAGCTGCAACTGGCCGAAATTGCTAAAATCTGGCGTGGCGGCTGCATCATTCGCTCGGGCTTTTTAAATGATATTTTTAATGCCTACCAACAGGCTCCCGACCTGGCCCACCTGCTACTCGATAGTCAAGTGCAGAATCTGGTAAAGGAATCCGTGTCGGGCGCCCGCGCTGTGGTGGCAGCGGCCGTGACGGCCGGGTTGGCCCTGCCGGCCTACGCCTCCTCGCTGAACTATTTCGAAACCTTCCGCACCGGCCGTATGCCCTCGAACCTGATTCAGGCACAACGCGACTACTTCGGGGCCCACACCTACGAGCTGATTGGCAAGGAAGGTGTCTTCCACACCCAATGGACGCCGGAGCATGAAGATGCCTCCAACAAGCAGGATGCGCAGGTGGAAGAAGGCGGCCCCGAGAAAGAGCCGGTGAAGCCGAACAGCTAGCCGATTAGAACGTCATGCGTAGTCTGCCTGTCATCCCGAGCAGCGCGAAGGACCTTATCACAGCTAAACAGCTTGCAGTAAATCAGCTGGTACAAACGTAATAAGGCCCTTCGCTACGCTCGGGATGACAGGCGATTTTTCCCTTCTCCTCCCCTCTGCACCTAACCAATGAGTACCAAAACCACTATTCCGCCCACCGTTTTCGTCATCTTCGGCGGCACCGGCGATTTGAACGCCCGCAAGCTCACGCCGGCTTTATATAACCTGTTTCTGGATGGCTGGCTGCCCGCGCAGTTTGCCATCATTGGCACGGGCCGCTCCAAGCTCACCGACGAGGAGTTCCGCACCAACCTGCTGGCCGATGTCAATCAATTTTCGCGTAGCGGCAAGGCCAAAAAAGAGGCCTGGGATAAGTTTGCGCCACATATCAATTACCAAGTGGCCGACGTGAAAGCGCCGGAGGCCTACGAGGAATTTGGCCAGCGCATTGCAGGCTTCGAGAAAGAATGGAATGCCCCAGCCAATGTCATTTACTACCTGGCGGTGGCTCCGGAGTTCTTCCCGATTATTGCCACGGGCGTGGCCAAAAGCCACGCGGGCACCGACCCGGCCCGCGTCCGCATCGTGATTGAGAAGCCGTTCGGGCACGATTTGGAGTCGGCCCGGGCCCTGAACCAACTGCTGGCCGAGCACTATGAAGAGCGCCAGATTTACCGCATCGACCACTATCTGGGCAAGGAGACGGTGCAGAACATCATGGCCTTTCGCTTCGCCAACGCCATTATGGAGCCGCTCTGGAACCGCAATACCATTGAGCACGTCCAGATTTCGGTGACCGAGCAGCTGGGTGTGGGCGAGCGCACGGGCTACTACGACGGCTCCGGCGCCCTGCGCGACATGATTCAGAACCACCTGCTGCAGTTGCTGTGCCTGGTGGCCATGGAACCGCCCGTGAATTTTACCGCCGATGAGGTGCGCAACCGCAAGGTGGACGTGCTGCGTGCCATGCGCCGCTTCACCCCCGAAATGGTGCGCGAGTCGGCCGTACGCGGGCAGTATGGCCCCGGCTGGATTGAGGGAAAACAGGTGCCCGGCTACCGCGAGGAAAAGGACGCCAACCCCACTTCGAGCACCGAAACCTTCGCGGCCGTGAAGTTTTTTGTCGACAACTGGCGCTGGCAGGGCGTGCCGTTTTACCTGCGCACCGGCAAGCGCCTGCACCGCTCGGCATCCATCATCACCATCCAGTTTAAGGACGTGCCGCACGTCATCTTCCCGGCCGAAACCGTGGAGGGCTGGCGCAAAAACCGCTTGGTTATCAGCATTCAGCCCGAGATGAGCATCCGGCTTCAGGTGCAGGCCAAGCGCCCCGGCCTCGACATGATGCTCAACACCGTGGACATGGTGTTCGACTACCAAGGTACCTATACCAACGAAACGCCCGAGGCCTACGAAACCCTGTTGCTCGACACCATGCTCGGCGACCAAACGCTGTTCATGCGCGGCGACCAAGTGGAGGAAGCCTGGGATTTGGTGATGCCCATCCTCACTTCCTGGCAGAACCGGCCTAGCCTGAGCTTCCCCAACTACTCGGCCGACTCGTGGGGCCCGGAAGTGGCCGAAGCCCTCGTGGCCCGCGACGGTTTCCACTGGTTCACCCTGCCCCTCAACGGAAAGAAATAGCCATGCCCCAACACGTTTTCGATTCGGTAGAGGAAGTTTTGCACCAGCTGGCCGACTTCTTCGTGGCGCAAGCTCATGAGGCCGTTGCGGCGCGGGGCCGTTTTTCGGTGGCCCTCTCCGGCGGCAGCTCACCCAAAAAGCTGTACGAGCTGCTGGCCTCGCCCGCTTACCGCGAGCGGGTGCCGTGGGCGCAGGTGTTTTTCTTTTTCGGCGATGAGCGCAACGTGCCCGCCACCGACCCGCAAAGCAACTACCTGATGGCCAAAACCGCCCTGCTGGCCCCGCTTGGCATCCCCACGGCCCAGGTTTTTCCGGTGAATACCGAACTCCCACCCGCAGAAGCTGCGCAAGCCTACACCAAGACTGTCAACGACTTTTTTGGTTCCGAGCCGGCCCGCTTCGACCTCGTGCTGCTGGGCTTGGGCGACAATTCACACACGGCCTCACTCTTCCCGCACACCAGCGTGCTGCACGTAAGCACTGCCAGCACAGAGGCCGTTTTCGTGGAGGAGTTGAACGCCGACCGCATTACGCTAACCGCTCCTTTGATTAACCAGGCCCGCGCCGTGGCTTTCCTGGTTTTCGGTGCCGATAAGGCGGCCGCTGTCCGGCGGGTAATACAGGGCGAGCGAAATAGTGAGGAATACCCCGCGCAGCTTATCGCCCCCGCAGCAGGCGAAGCCGATTGGTTTCTGGATAAGCCGGCTGCCTCGGAGTTGGTTTAAGTTGTGCTAACGAGGGAGCTGTAGAACGTTCAGGCGTTGTGCTGCGGGCGGAACCTCACCCCCGGCCCCTCTCCAATGGAGAGGGTAGCCTGACATCGTTTTTAAGCCCTTTAGCAAGTGTTTCTAGCAAAAAAGCCGCCTGATGGGCGGCTTTTTTCATATTAGTTGAGCTGCCGAGGTTCCCCCTCTTCATCGGAGAGGATGCCCCGTGTAAAGCACGAATCCTGAACGCCCTAGGGCAGCTCCGCAAAACCACTTGCCGCCGCTGCCGAAACTCCGGCCCGCAGCACCTGAACCGCCCCATTCTGTACTACTACAGCCGCCCGCGCCAGCCCCAGAAATAAGCCGTGCTCGACCATCCCAGGGATGGTTTTCAGCTGCAATGCCAATCCTTGTGGGTCAGCAATGGCTTCGAAATGGCAGTCGACCAGCAGGTTGCCCTGGTCGGATTGGGCAAGCTGCTCGGGGTGATGTTTGTTGACGCGTACGACGGGTGCACCGCCAAGGGCCGCCACGGCATCCAGCACCCAGGGCAGGGCGAAGGGTACCACTTCCAGCGGCAGTGGGAAGCGGCCGAGCTGGGCCACGGCCTTGCTCGAATCGGCCACAATGAGCAGGTAGTCGGAAGCCGTAGCAATGACTTTTTCGCGCAGCAAAGCCCCGCCCCCGCCTTTGATGAGGCGCAGTTGTGGGTCCAGCTCGTCGGCGCCGTCTACGGTCAGGTTGAAGCGCAGGCCGCGCCGGGGCTCTATCATCGGAATACCGACGCGGCGGGCCAGTTCATCGCTGGCCTTCGAAGTGGCGGTGGCCTGAATGCGCAGGCCTTGTTCGCGCACCCGCTGGCCCAGCAGCTCAATAAATGGTGCAGCCGTGCTGCCCGTACCCAGGCCGACGAGCATGCCATCGCGCACCCAGCCGGCGGCGGTAGCGGCAACGAGTTGTTTTTCCTGAGCTAATTGGGTTTGAGCTTCCGTGCTGGACATGGGGCGGGGAGTGAGTGCGGCACTGGGCCGCTAAGGGGTGAAGAAAGTGAGCGTAGGGGCAAAAGTAACCGCTTGAGGACGGAAGAATCCGTCCAGACTTAGCGCGTAAGCATGGCCTTCGACGCAGATTGTTGCATTTTTGCAACTCATCCTTGCGCTCATCTATGTCCCACCCTATTGCTTTTCGCCGCTGGCATGCCGCTAGTGTACTCAGCCTGACGGCCCTTACGCTGGCCACCGGCTGCGTGCATTCCACTAGTTCTAGTTCTAATCCCACCATCGCGAAGGATTACCTGCTCTACATCGGCACCAACGTGGCTGGCGAGCAGGACAATACGATTTTCCTCTACCGGGTGTCGCCGACCACCGGAGCCTTCACGCGGGTGAGTGCGCTACGCGGCGGGGCAAGCCCTACCTACCTCACCCTTGCTCCCAACCGGCGCTTCCTCTACGCCGTGAGCGAAACCCAGACCTTCAAGGGCGCGGCCGGCGGGGGTGTGAGCGCCTTTGCAGTCGACCAGAAATCAGGCGACCTGAAGCTGCTCAACCAGCAGCCTTCCAATGGGGCGTCGCCCTGCTACATCAGCCTCGACCGCACCAACAAAATGGTTTTGGTGGCGAATTACACGGGGGGCAACGTGAGCAACTACCCGGTGAATGCCGACGGGCAGCTGGGCACCCCAACTACAGACCAGCAAATCGGCCGGGGCCCGCACAAAAACCAGAATGCTTCCCACGCCCACTGCCTCCTCCCCGACCCCACCAATAAGTTCGCCTTCGCCGTGAACCTGGGCACCGACCAGGTGTATTCCTACCGCCTCGACCCCGCGGCCGGCAAGCTCACGCGTCAGCCCGAGCCGGCCTTTGTAGCCAAGCCCGGGGCCGGGCCACGCCACCTCACCTTCCACCCCAACGGCAAACGGGCCTACTTGATTAATGAGCTGAATTCAAGCATTACGGCGCTTGATTATGACGCCACGACCGGCCACTTCAAGGAGCTACAAACGCTGTCGGCCCTGCCGGCTAGCTACACCGGCGAAAACTCCTGCGCCGACATCCACGTTGCGCCCAACGGCTTGTTTCTCTACGCTTCGAACCGGGGTCACAACAGCATTGCCGTGTTTGCCATCGACTCGAACAACGGCACGCTGGTGCCCATTCAGGACGTGGACACGCAGGGCAAGACGCCCCGCAACTTCACCCTCGACCCCAGCGGACGCCTGCTGCTGGTAGCCAACCAGAACTCCAACAACGTTGTCAGCTACCGCGTCGACCCACAGTCGGGCCTGCTTACACCCACCGGCCAAAGCACGGAGGTACCCTCGCCCATGTTCCTGCAAGTAGTGCCTGATTTTACGCGCTAGGCACCCCGAATATTCAGTTCGGCTTGCGTTGGAACAAGCAGCCGCAAGCCGAATTGAATATTCGGGGTACTTGGGCTGGTTATTCCCAAGCTGGCAGCCAGCCGGCCCTGGCGTGCCCCGGCCGAGGTTTTGCCGTCACCGGCCGGGCTTGAGCAACGTGGCTTCCTACAGCCCGTAAGTGGGCCAACGCTCCAGCTGAAAAAATCTGCTGGTCTACACCACTTCCCCCCATGCTGCCCCAACCCAACGACCATCCCCGCGAGCTGCAATTTCCCCTCTACGTAAAGGCGCCGCTGGTGCTACTGGGCCTGGCGCTGCTGGTGTTCACGCTGCACATTGCCAGCGAAATCATCTTCCCGCTGGTATTTGCGGCCATCTTTGCCATTATGTTGCACCCGGTGGAGCAGTGGCTGTTGCGGCGGCGCGTGCCACAGTTATTGGCCATCACGCTCACGGTGGTGCTAGGCGTGGCCACGCTGCTGGGCCTGGTTTACTTTATTTACCTGGAGGCCGGGCAGCTTTCCAGCCAAATGCCGCTGTTCAAGGTCAAGTTTGCCCAAACCACGGCGCAGCTGCACGAGTGGCTGCAATCGCGCTTCGGGCTGAGCGACCAGAAGCTGCAAAGCTGGGTGAGCGAGGCCGGCAACCGGGCCTCGTCGCTGCTGGGTGGCACGCTGTCGGCGGTATCGGGGCTGCTGGTGATGGCCACGCTTATTCCGGTTTATATCTTCCTGCTGTTCCTGTACCAGCGGCGGCTGGTCGATTTTCTGGTGCAGGTATTCTCGGGCCGCCGACGCGATACGGGCGTGACCGAGGTGCTGCGCGAGAGCAAAGCCGCCATTCAGAGCTACATGGTCGGGCTGCTTATTGAGGGCGGCATTGTGGCGGTACTCAACGTCTCAGCGCTGTTTATTCTGGGCATCCCCTACGCCCTGCTCTTAGGCGTGCTAGGCGCGCTGCTCAATTTCATTCCCTACGTGGGCGGGCTCACGGCCATTGCGCTGCCAGTACTCATGGCCTTCGTTACGAAGCAGGGCTACGGCTACCCGCTGGGCGTGGTGGCCATCTACATGGTTATTCAATTCGTTGACAACCACTACCTCATCCCCCGCATCGTGGCCTCCAAAATCAAAGTCAATGCCTTGGTGGCCATCGTGGGCGTGCTGGTGGGCAATGCCATTGGCGGGGTGGCGGGCATGTTTCTGGCCCTGCCCATCATTGCCATCATCAAAATCGTGTTCGACCGCATCGAGCCGCTCAAGCCCTGGGGCATGGTGCTGGGCGACGAGGAAACGCCGCGTGGCCGTAAGGTAAACCCCGCCAGCAAGAATGTCCTGAAGGCCGAAGGCAAGCCGACCCAGGCAGCAGAAAGCGCCTAGCGTTTGGCTGTGAGCAGGCCACTGCCTATTTGCTCAAATCGACGGCTAGCAGCCAGTTTTCGGCGGCCTCTATGGTGTTGAAGCGCTGGAAAATGAGCCCGCTCGGCGATGACGAAACCACCGACTGCGTAGAAAGCCGGTGCATGGGGTCGCTGCCCTCCACAATGGCGCAGTAGCGGGCCCGGGCCTCCCGAATAGCCTGCGGAATCCATTCACCGGTGAGCCACTGCTGGGCCGGCCCCGACAGCGGCGACCGCTGCCCGTGCTCCGACAGTATTTTGCGGGTTCCTGTGCTCTGCATCAGTGCTAAAACCTGCGCGTAGTAGGCTTTCAGGACATCGAATGGAGCCCGGTCGGCGCTCCAGGACAGGCGTACAAAACCACCGGGCTGGTAGTAAAGCTTGCCCGCCGCGTTTTGAAAAAAGAGGGTTTCCGGGGTGCGGGAGGGCAAATTCATGGAGGGAGGTAGAGCGCAGCAGAGCGGCTTTAGGCTTGGGCCAACAAATTTACATCACGGTACGGGTAGTTAGCTTTTGCTCAACAAAACATTCTGGTTCGCGTAGGATGAGCCATAATGATGAGGTTGTGTCAGCTCGACGCCACAACCTGATATCGTTTTATTTAGTTATCTACCAGCCTGTTATAATATCATGCGTTTATATTTTGAGAACCCGGTGGGGCGCCTCATGGAGCACCCCGACGGTTATGCGCTCGTGCAATACAACGCGGGCTCCCGCGATTTCACCTCCTTCCAGGCCTTTCTCACGCACACCCACCAGTTGCTGCGCCGCCACGGCTGGCACAAACTTCTGGCCGACCAGCGCGCCATGCTCCCTTTCACCGAGCAGGAACGCCACTGGCTGGGCAACGAATGGCTGACCCGCAGCACCGGCGACGGCTACGCGCTCTACGGTGCCGTGGTGGTACCCGGCAACGAGTATGCCCGCCAAACCCTGAACTTGGTAATGGCCGAGGTGCAGCAGTCGCCCTACACCTACCGCCTGTTCGAAGGCGAGGAAGAAGCCGTTTCGTGGCTGCGGGACCTGCCGTAGCCAATTCACTTTCAAGCGAAACCCGTTGCTCGTTTCACTTTTTTCTGAGATTTCAGAGCATAAGATGAGCGGTAACTGCGGTGCTGCCACCGGCATCATCATCGGTCACGAGCAACAGCTCAAACTGCCCATCGGTCAGCTGCTGGCGCACGGCCAAGCCTTCCACCTTGCCATAGTACGGGCGGCCATCAGCCCAGGCCAACTGGGCGAAAGTGGCTTTTTGACCTGCCACATCCACCACCCCAACAAAGGAGCCCAGCACAGCCCCGTCGAGCACGGCGTCGGTCGTATTCTCAACGGAAGCTGATACGAACAGACGCCCACTAACGAAGGTGGCCCCGGAAAACCCGGCCGGGCAGCCATCGATACTGGGCAGCTCAAACACCAGCTGGTGCGGCACCGGCACCACGGCCCCGGCCCGGCCGGCTAGCTGGTGCAGTACCGGTGCCAGTGGCAGCGCAAACAGCAGCGCCGCATCGGCCCGCCCCACGGTGCGCTGAAACAGTAGCAGTTCGGTTTCGGTGGTAGCGGCGGCTTCAAGGTTGAGCACGACACCGGTTGGCAGATGGGCGCGCAGCTGAGCATAAAGCGGCGCTAAGTCAACGCGTTGGGGTGCCTGCCCTGCTACCGGCACAAACCAGCCGACCTCGCGGGCGGGGGTGCTGCCCGAGCCCAACACCAGCACGCCGGCCCGGCCATCGGGCCAGGTGAGAGCGGCCATGGCTTCGAGGTCGGGCTTGGTGGCTTTGGGAATGCGGCCGCTGCCAAAGGCATCCGTTTCGAACAGCGGCACCCGCGAAAGCACGGCCAGCGTGGCCGCATCGAGCAGGTAGAGGTAGGGCGAATCATCGCCGATGACGTAGGCCACGGGCCCGATAATTTCGACCCCGGAGGCCGAGGGCAGGCCGGGAATGTTGTTTTCAGAAAGGATGGCGGCGGTCATAGTGGAAGGGTGAGCAGCGTGTAATGCGAGGCCCATTAGGGCGATACTACGGGAAAGTCCTGCCAACTAACAACCGGCGGCGGCAACTATCTTGCGCTCCGTTCCTGCCTTTCCGGCCTTTCCCATGGTTCCATACGCTCCCGGCCTGCACATTCTGGCCACCTTCGCGGCCCCACCCGCCGCCCTGCGCGATGCCGAGGCCTGCCGCGCCTTCTTCGACACGCAGGTGCAGGCCTTCGGGCTGGCCAAGGTGGGCGAGGCCTACCACACCTTCCCGGCCGATGCCAGCGGCCCGGGCGGCTTCACGGCGGTGCTGGCCCTCACCGAGTCGCACCTGAGCATCCACACCTGGCCGGAGCATGGGCTGGCAACGTTCGATGTGTTTCTATCAAACTTCCGGCGCGACAACTCAGCAGCGGTGCGCGGGATTTACGCGGCCACGCTCGCATTTTTCGAGGGCCTCGAACAGCACAAAACCGAAGTTCGCCGATGAGTGACATCCTTACTCCCCGGCCCGAATCGGCCCAGCTGAACTGCCCCAAATGCACAGCTTACATCACTTACTACGACGTGGCGGGCAGCGAATACTACGCCTGCCCGAACTGCCACGCCTATTTCCGCTACTCGGGCGAGGAAACGCCAAAGGTGATTGGCAGCTATCAAACCCCTACTCACGAAGTGCCGCTCATTCCGCTTGGCACGCTGGGGATGCTGGGCGGGTTCCGCTGGCGGGTGGTGGGCTTTGTGGAGCGCTACGAGTACCGCTCCGAGCAATACCGCTGGACGGAATACCAGCTCTACCACCCCGAAACAGCCGAATACGCCCAGTTGGCGCAGTATCGTGGCCATTGGATGCTCACCCGGCCCAACAAGGAAAAACCAGCGCAGGCCCGGTTCAATAGCCGGTCTGTCACCACTCCCGAAGGCACGTACAATCTCTACAACCGCTACCAGGCGCGGGTGGCCTGGGCAGTAGGTGAGTTTGATTGGGACATTGAAGGCGACGACCAACTAAAGATTGCCGAATACATTCTGCCGCCGCTCATGCTGGTGCAGGAACGAGCATCGGATAAGACGGTGACCTGGTACCGTGCCGAGCACGTTGAACCGAGCGAGGTAGCCGCCGCTTTTGGCCTAATTGCAAGCGCCATGCCCATTCGGGAAGGCGTGGGCGCGGTACAGCCCGACCCGTCCACGACCAGGTGGCCGGCACTACGGCTGCTCACTACCGTGGCCTTTTTCGTACTTCTACTGACGCAGATAGGCCAGCATCTGCGCTACCCCGACCGGGACCTGCTCAAAGCCAGCCTGCAGGTGGTGGCCGATACCACGGCCAAGTCGGCACCCGGCACCGGCAAGGTTCTCGTGTCGCCCTCGTTTACCCTCGACCACCAGGCCGCGTTAGAAATTGACCTCACCACCACGCTCAACAACCAGTGGCTGGAGCTGCCCGTGAGCCTCGTGAACGAGCAAACCGGCCAGGGCTTCGAGTTCACCAAAAACATTGAGTTTTACAACGGCGTGGAGGGCGGCGAAAGCTGGAGTGAAGGCAGCCGCAACGCCGACGCGGTGCTGTCGCGCGTGCCTGCCGGCCGCTATCACCTCAACTTCTACCCCTTCACCGAAAGTGGCCCCGCCGCGCCCGGCATTGAGGTACGCGTGACGGCCGACCCGCCACTCTGGTCCAACTTTTTCGTAGTGCTGCTCCTAATACTCATCTATCCCATCTGGCAATATCTGCGCCGCGCCAGCCACGAAACCAAACGCTGGAGCGCAAGCGACTACGGCCCCTCTGCTGACTAGCTAAGCAGTTGTCAGGATGCAAACCAGCCATTGACAACCAGCTACTAATAACCTCAACCACCCATGCTCGAACGCTTTTTCATTTCGATACGGCCCGTGTGGTTCTACGCGCTGCTACTATTGCTGCCGCTGGGCTGGTTTGCCTGGGGCGCAACCACCGGCACCCGCCTGCTCGGCGACGATAACGAAAGCACCGAAACCCTGGGGGCGCCCGGCACGCGCGGTAGTCATGGCCACGCCGGCCGGGGCCTGTATTTCCACAAATAATCCACCACGACCTGCTCTTTCCCATGGAATACCTCAACGCCAAAGCCCTTGCGGCTTCCATCATCTATTCGCTGCTGGGCATCGTCATTTTGGTTGTCAGCTTCTACCTGTTCAACAAGCTGACGCCCGGCACCTTGCGTCGGGAAATCATGGAGGAGCACAACACTGCGCTGGCCATTATCGCCGCCGCGTTTATGCTGGCCGTAGCTCTCATCATCAGCGCTGCCATTCATGGCTGAGCTGCTGGATGCGCCCGCACCCGAAGCGGCAACGGCGCCCGCTGGCACGGGTGGGCCTGAGGCCCGGCTGCCCGGCTTATTGCTGGCGGCGGTGGCCGTCATTGCCACCTGCGGGCTGATTTATGAGCTGATTGCGGGCACGCTGGCTTCCTACCTGCTGGGCGACTCAGTCACGCAGTTTTCGACCATCATCGGGGCCTACCTGTTTGCCATGGGCATCGGCTCGTGGCTCTCCAAGTTCCTGGAAGGCTCGCTGCTGCGCTGGTTTATCCGGCTCGAAATATTGGTGGGCATCGTGGGCGGGTGCATGGCCCCGCTCCTGTTCGTGTCGTTCGAGTACGTGGCCTCGTTCCGGCTACTGCTCTACACGCTGGTGGGCCTCACGGGCGTGCTGGTGGGACTGGAAATCCCTCTACTGATGCGGATTCTGGAAAACCGCTACCCGTTCAAGGACCTGGTAGCGCGGGTGTTTACCGTCGATTACATTGGGGCCCTCCTGGCTTCGCTGATTTTCCCGCTGGTGCTGGTGCCACAGCTCGGGCTGATTCGGACCTCGTTGGTTTTTGGGGCTCTGAACCTAGCCGTGGCCGCCGTGGTACTGGCCCGCTTCCCCGAAACCCGGCCCTACCGGCGGCGCTTCGGCGTGGGCATTGCGGCGGCGCTGCTGGGGCTGAGTGCACTGTTTGTGTTTGCCAACAAGCTGCTGGCCTACACCGAAACACTGGCGTTTCAGGACCAGGTAATTTACTCAAAATCGACGCCTTACCAGCGCATCGTCATCACCCGTAACCCGCGCGAGCTGCGCCTCTTCCTCAACGGCAACCTGCAGTTCAGCTCCGCCGACGAATACCGCTACCACGAGGCCCTGGTACACCCCCTTATGCAGGCGCTGCCCCTGGCCCGCCGCGTCTTGGTGATGGGCGGCGGCGACGGACTGGCCGTGCGCGAGCTGCTGAAATACCCGCACCTGCAAAGCATCCGCCTCGTCGACCTCGACGCGGGCATGACCGAACTGTTCAAGCACAACGAGTTGCTGCTGGCCCTCAACAAAGGCTCGCTGAACAACGCCAAAGTCCAGGTCATCAACGCCGATGCCTACCAGTGGATTCGCCAGGACACGGCCCGCTACGACGCCGTCATAGTCGATTTTCCCGACCCCGGCAACTACTCCATCGGCAAGCTGTACTCGGCCGCCTTCTACACCGCGCTGGCGAAACGGCTGGCCCCCGGCGGGCGGCTGGTGGTACAAAGCACCTCGCCGTTTCTGGCCCGGCAGTCGTTTTGGTGCGTGGCGCACACCTTGGCGGCGGTGGGCCTGCACACCATCCCCTACCATCTCTACGTGCCCTCCTTCGGCGAGTGGGGCTACGTGCTGGCCGGCCCTGATACTCACTGGCGCGGCGACCTGAGCCCGCTGCCGCCCGGCCTGCGCTACATCACCCCCGCCACCATCCACGACATGCTCCGCTTCCCGCCTGACATGAGCGAGGTGCCCACCGAGGTTAACCAGCTGAATAACCAAGTACTGGTGCGGTATTTTGAGGAAGACTGGGGACCGTACGTGCATTAATTCCGGCAGTAATGCGAACCAATAGCACGTCATGCTGAGCGCCGCCGAAGCATGACGTTCACTTTTCCACCAATACCCCATGCCCACCCGTCGCTCCTTTCTGGCCCAAGGCGGTGCGGCCCTCACCGGGGCGCTGCTATTGCCGGTGCTACCCGGCTGCGCTCCTGCTCCACTGGCCCACATCAAAGGTCAGCTGCTGGGCCAGGACGCCGCCACCGGCCACCTGCTGCGCGACCCTGGCAAAATTCCCGCGCCCACCCGCACCATTCAAACGGAGGTATTGATAATTGGCGGCGGGGTGGCGGGGCTCTCGGCGCGGCGCTGGCTGCACCGCAACGGCCAGCCCAACACGCTGCTGGTGGAGCTGGCCGCCGAAATCGGGGGCAACGCCGCCGCCGGCCGCAATGCCGCGTCGGCCTACCCGTGGGGGGCGCACTACCTCCCCGTGCCTGATGTGCGCAATACGGAGCTGCTTGATTTTTTGCAGGAAGCCGGCACCCTCACCGGCTACGCGGCCGATGGCCGGCCCATCTACAACGAGTACCACCTCTGCCACGACCCCGAGGAGCGGCTCAACATCCAGGGGCACTGGCAGGAAGGCCTCGTGCCTGGCCTCGGCCTTTCGGCAGCCGACCAAGCGCAGTTTGCCCGTTTCTTCAAACTGGTTGAGACGCTAAAAGTGGCCAAGGGCCATGACGGCCGCGACGCCTTCCGCATCCCACTCGACCAGTCGTCGGCCGATGCGGAATACCAGCAGTTGGATAGCATTTCCTTGGCCGACTACCTGGCCTGTGAAGGTTTCACCGCGCCGGCACTGCTGTGGTACCTCAACTACGGCTGCCGCGACGACTACGGCGCGACGGCCGCGCAGGTATCCGCTTGGGCGGGACTGCACTACTTCGCCAGCCGCAAGGGCCTCGCCCACAACGCCACTGGCAGCGACGTGCTGACCTGGCCCGAAGGCAACCACTTCCTGGCCGACAACCTGCGTCGCCAAGCCAGCGCTCCCATTCAGACCCGCACTTTGGCCTATGACCTGCGCGAAACCGCCAGCGGCGTGGAAGTGCTGACTTATGACGTGGCCACCCGCCAAAGTACCCGCGTACAGGCCCGGCAGGTGCTGCTGGCCACTCCGCAGCACATTGCCCACCGCTTGCTGGCCGCCGTACCCGGCCACGCGCTGCCCCCGCCCGGCACCCTGCACCACGCCCCCTGGCTCATTGCCAACCTCACCGTGACCGGCCTGCCCCAGGGCCCCGGCCGCCCCTTGAGCTGGGACAACGTGCGCTACGGCAGCGCCTCGCTGGGCTATGTAAACGCCACCCAACAGTCCGTAAAGCAAGATGATGGCGGCCCCAAAGTCATCACCATGTACTGGCCCCTTACCGACGAAGCCCCCGCCCCGGCCCGCCGCCGCGCCTACCAAACCGCCTACGCCGACTGGCTGCCCCGGGTGGTGGCCGAGCTCGAAACCTACCACCCCGGCGTGACGCCCTACATTCAGCAAGCCGACTTGTGGGTGTGGGGCCACGGCATGGTGGCGCCCACGCCCGGCCTGCTCTGGGGCGCAGCGCGGCAGGCCGCCATGCAGCCCGTGCGCAACCGCATTTTCTTCGCCCACACCGATTTCAGCGGGATTTCTTTTTTCGAGGAGGGCTTTTACCAAGGAATCCGGGCGGCACAGGAGATATTAGTGGTTAATGGTTAGTGGTTAGTGGTTAGTGGTTAATGGTTAACGGTTAATGCCTGTCATCCTGAGCGCAGCGAAGGACCTTATCACGAGCGAACTACTTGTCGTAGCATTTATATTGATTCGCATAGCGCAGATGTAAGAAGGTCCTTCGCTGCGCTCAGGATGACAGGCATTAACCGTTAACCACTAATCATTAACCGTTAATCACTAACCACTATTCCTATGCCTTGGATTCGCTCCCCACGCTACGACGGCCTGCTCATCCTGGCGCCACCGTTTCTGGCACTGCTGGTGGTGCTGGGGCTGCCGGCTCACTACCGCAGCACGGCAGCCATGCCGCTGCTGGCCTGGGTGGCGCTGGTGGTGCTCATTGACGTGGCGCACGTCTACGGCACGCTGTTCCAGACTTATTTCGACCCCATCAAACGAAGGGAGCGGCGCACGCTGCTATGGGTGGCACCGGTGGCTTGCTACGTGGTGGGCGTGGTCCTGCACAGTCTGGGCGGGCTGCTGTTTTGGCGGGTGCTGGCATATTTGGCGGTGTTCCACTTCATCCGACAACAGTATGGCTTCCTACGAATTTATAGCCGTCAGGAGTCCCCCGCACCGGGCCGCTGGCTGGCCACGGCGCTTGTTTATTACGCCACCATCTACCCGCTGCTCTACTGGCATTTCTCGCCGGACCGCAACTTCAACTGGTTTGTCGATGGGGACTTCGTGCAGCTGGACTGGCCCGCTGGCCGGCTGGTTGCCACCATGCTTTATGCGGGGCTGATTCTGGCCTACATCGCCCGGGAAAGCTACTTGTGGCACCGCAAGCGTACGTTCAACCTGCCGCGCAACCTGCTGCTGGCCGGCACGCTGGTATCGTGGTACGTGGGCATTGTGCTGTTTAACGGTGACCTGGCTTTCACGCTGCTCAACGTGGTTTCGCACGGCATTCCTTACCTCGCCTTGGTGTGGAATGGCGGACCGTCGCGGCCTGATGCACCCGCCCCACCACGCCGGGGAGCCTGGGCCGGGCGCTACGGCCTCTCCATTTTTCTGGGAGCGGTAGTGCTCTTTGCTTTTCTGGAAGAAGGGCTGTGGGATGGGCTGGTGTGGCGCGAGCACGGCAGCGTGTTCGGCTGGTTTCAGCAGTTGCCCACCATCGCAAATCCGGGGCTGCTCATGTGGCTGGTGCCACTACTGGCGCTGCCGCAATCCACACATTATGTGCTCGATGGGTTTATCTGGCGACGGCGTTAGTTGTCAGAATCAACGAAACCTGGCATTAAACCCAAGGCTCTTTCGGAATCGGTGTGTAGGTCACCCGCAGTAGGGCGGACTAAAAGTCCGCCCTACGATGTCCTGAATTCGAATTTACCCTGACACCTAAAATTTACTTCACGATTACCAGCTCTACCCTTCTGTTCAGGCGGCGGGTTTCTTCGCGGTCGTTGCCGTAGCGGGGCTTGGTACCGCCGAAGCCTACGGTAGAAATGCGGTTTTCACCGATGCCGCGGCCCACCAGATAGCGTTTCACTTCGGCCACCCGGTCTTCGGAAAGCTGCTGGTTTTTGTCGGCTGGGCCCACGTTGTCGGTGTGGCCTTCGAGGCGCACTTCGGTGGCGGGGCTGGCTTGCAGGGCCACAGCCAGGCGGTTTAGCTCCAGGTAAGACGAGCCGAGTAGCGTGGCTTTGCCCTGGGCAAATATGATGGTGGGCAGGTCTACTTTGGCGCCCACGGCGGCGGGCAGCAGCAGCAAGTCGCGCCGGGGCGAGCCTGCCGCTACCAGCGTATCGCTCACCGTCAGCAGCCCGCCGCCATTGGCCGAGAGGGCATACTTTCCTTGCAACAGCGACATCTGGTAATTGCCTAAGTTGTCGGTCTTGCTGGTGGCGTTAAACTGCGGGCTGGTGGGCCCAGTGCTCAATAAATTGGCCTTCACGGTGGCGCCCGCAATGGGCTGCTTGGTGCGGGCGTCGAGCACGCGGCCGGTGAGGTAGGCGCGGCCGGCATTTTCCGAAGCCTCCGCTACAACTGGTTTGGGCAGCGAATCCGGGGGCGTGGCGCGGCCTGTGCGCCAAATGTCCTTGGTACCGCTAGCCGTGGTGGAGGACGAGTAGTAGGCCGTTTTGCCGTCGGGCGTGAGGGTCAGGAAGGCGTTGAAGCCGGGGCCATTCAGGGCCGGGCCCAGGTTGCGGGGCTCGCTCCACCGAAACCAGGTGTCGTCGAGGCGCTGACTCACAAAGAGGTCGGCCGAGCCGTAGCCCATGTGCCCGTAGGAGGCGAAATAAAGGGTTTTGCCATCGGCCGCGAGCCAGGGAGCAAAGTCGAAACCGGGCGAGTTCAGCACCGGACCCAGGCTTTGAGGCTCGGTGTAGCCGCCGCTGCCATCGGGCCGGCTCACGTAGATGTCGTTGCCACCCTCGGAGTCGCCGCGCTCCAGTGAGAGAAGCAGGGTTTTACCATCGGCCGACATAAAAAAGCCCGTTCCTGGCACTGCAGAGTAAAAGTTGGCAATGCGCAGCGCTTCGGGCTTGATACTTTTGGGTGTGGCCCCGGCCGCCGTGGCAGCAGACTGTGCCACCCGACTCAGGCCTTCGTCTACGAAGCCCTCGCGCCCGTAGGTGCCACGCACCAGCAGCAGCTGGCCGCCCGTGCCAGTGGTTGATTCCACAGCGTTGTTCTGCGGCGTATTTACCCCATCGAGGCGAGTGGGCGGGCCCCAGGTCTGCCCCTTGTCGGAGCTCTGGCTCAGCCAGGCATCGCCGGAGTCGGTGTTACCTTCGGTGTTGCCGGCAAACTTGGTACGGGTGAAATACAGGCTGCTGCCGTCGGGGCTGAGCACGGGGTGCACCTCATTGCCGGGCGTGTTCACGGGGCCGGCCAGCGGCTGCGGCGGGCCAAACGGCGAGGGGCCTTCCAGCACATTCAGCCGCAGCCGAAACAGCCGCCATTGCTGGCTGGCGCGGCCGTTATTTTTCTGAGTCAGCACCGCCGTGCCGTTGAATTTATCCGATGTAGCCAGCGCCGCCACCCGGCTTTCGCTGCGGTTTTCGAGCTGAAAGCTGCCGATGGGGCCAGCCGGCACCAACCGCCACTGCTGCTGCTCGCCGCCCTGGAACGGGCGCTGCACCAGCGGCATATTTTCGCCCGGTTTGTCCACGGTCAGGCACTGGCCGCTGTGTTTGGCTTCGATGCGGAAATACTCACTGCCCTGCCGAATGGGTACAAAGCGCCACTGCTGGCTATTGGCGTGGGTAAACTCCCATTGCACGGCTGCCGCGCCGCTGGCCGTGCTGGCGCTGGCAATGTCGAGGCAGCGCCCACTGCCCCGGTCAATGACGCCGTAGTACGCCCGGTCATCGGGCACGAAGGCCGTTTGGGCCGGGGCAAGAAAAGGTATCAGGAAAAGCAGAAACAGAAATCGGAGCATTTGCGGGGGCGCGGCAGAAAGGCCATGCTGGGTGAACTACGCAAAAGAACGGCGGAATGGGCGGAGTAATAGCCCACTTAACATCCCAAGCACCGGGCAGGCCCCTATTACCGACGAACGATTTGCAGTAATTTTTCCTATTACAACCCATCGTTCGCCGGCTGGAAGGTGCTGCTCGGGGCTCCAAGTGACAGGTGCTGGCCAGGACCTCCCCCTCACACCAGCAGCTTGTGCTTAATAGCATACGGAATCAGGCCGATAACCGACGTGCAGCTGGTTTTGGTGAGGATGTTCTTGCGGTGCGTTTCCACGGTGCGCTCCGATATAAACAGGGCTTCGGCAATGGTCTGTGTGGTTTGATTTTTCTTCGGCCACGAGGTGCAGGGTTTCCTTTTCGCGGGCCGTCAGCTCTACTACAGGGGCGGTGGTGCGCTGGTGCGCGGTGCGGGCAGCAGCCAGGGCCTGGATAACCAGCCGCTAGACCAGCGGAGGGTCAACTTCTCTCAGTGCCTGGGCATCGGCTAAAAACCAACGACACCAACATTCCTATCCGACGAATAAGAAAGGAGCAGGCCCAAAGCAGCTTCATAGAGGGTATCCGACCACCGGCTTACCCAGCCGGGTCACGCCATACAGGCAATTTGAACAATAATTTTTATATAAAATCAATCGCATATAACTAATATGCAAAATCGCATTTTATTGAGTAGCCACCTCCAACTGGTCCTGCTCCGTCTTTTACTTTCGGAAAGCTATTCCCAGGAAGGCTGGGGCCCTGCCATTCGCGTCACCTTGAACTCGGTACGGCGGTTGCGCTGGTAATCAGCTTCCGTTTTGGGCCACCGCACAAGCGGGCGGGTTTCACCGTAGCTCCTGGCCGTGATGCGGGACTCGGCGATGCCCTTCTTCACCATGTAATCGGCAATGGCCTGGGCACGCTGCCGCGAGAGGTTGCGGTTGTAGTGCTCGCTGCCCCGCTGGTCGGTGTGCGAGAGCAGCTCGATGGCGATATCGGGCTGGTTTTTCATCGCTTGCACCAGGTCATCGAGCCGGCTAGCAGCATCTGGACGAATGGCGTACTTATTATAATCATAGAGCACGTCCTCAATTGAATAGTCTATAACCTTGCTGATTTTATGCATTGTCAGCGTAATAGGCAGCTGGTTTGGGCTGGGCATGCGGCCCACAGTGCTCAGAGTGGCTCGCGCCGCGAAGTAGCCGGAGCGCTCAGCCCGGATGCTGTAGCTCATCCCCGAATCTAATTGGAAGCCAAACTTGCCGCCGGGGCCGCTGGTGATGGTTTGCGGGCCACCGGTTGAGCCAGTCAGCGTGACCGTGGCACCGGCAACCGGCAAGGTGGTTTGAGCACGGGCGTCGCGCGCCAGCACGGTGCCATCTGCATAGAAAACGACGCTGGAATTTTCTCGTCTTCCATTGAAAACAGCTTTGTGAACGGGCTTTTTTTCAACCGCTTGCTTTCCTTCAGCATAATTTACACTCGTGCTGCCCCAGCCGCCGGGCAGCGCCCCGGAGACCAGTATAGCTGCTACCGTAGCCGCCTGATGCCGCAGGAGAAATAACATTGGCAAGCTCATGAAACCTTTTAGAAGAGGTGTGAGCATTGTGATGGACTAGCTAATTGATTAGCATATTATTTTGATGCACTGACGAGCCTGGCGCTACGTCCTTTTCCGCGACACAACACTATTGCCTTTTTGCCAGTACCAGTCAAAGAAATTACCTAATCACTTCTCCATGCGCAAAGGCACCAAGGTCAGCTGGAAATACGGCACCGGTACGGCCACCGGCAAAATTGAATCTGTGCACAAAGAGCCCGTTTCACGCACCATCAAGGGCTCCGAAATTCATCGCAACGGCACCGCCGATAATCCGGCGCTGGTTATTGTGCAGGAAAATGGCGACCGGGTGCTTAAGCTCAAAAGCGAGGTTAAAGCAACCAGTTAACGCCGAAAAATGGCAGCATGCTGGTCGTACGCCGCCCCATCGGCCACCACGGGAGCACCGTTGAGCGTGAAGCGGCGGCGCGTGTTCACGCCACAGTCGCAACAATCGCCGCCAGTGCCCTCCCCGGTTTGCAGTTCGATGCCACTCAGGTCATACGTCCGGTTGGCAGCGGGCAGTACGAAGCGGTAGCTGTAGTTTTTCAGCTCATACGGTCCCTGTACAGCCGGCACCGTTGGCCAAGGCAGCACACGCAAGCTGACGCCATGATGAAAATCCACTCCGCCACGCATCTGGCGTATGGTATCAAATGGCGTAGTGAAGCCCGGCGCCGCATAGCGTACCGCATAGGCTCCTTCCATTTCGGCCTTGCGAAAGCCGCCCTGCAGGCTGTCGCGGTCAAATACCACCACAATATTATCAAGGAGTCCGTTGCAAGGCGCACAATTCACGCCAACACATTTGTCGATGCACCCCTCCAGAACCACGCTGCAAGCAGCTGCCCCAATAATGATGCTAGTGAATTGGCGAAGGGAATACATATAGCAGGTGCTGAGTAGATGACGCGAAGATGACCATTGATTGCCCCGCTCGGTTGCGTTGGGAGAAAAAATTAGCCGATATACCTCGGCGTTTTTTTCTCCCACCTTACTAAAAACTCCCTACAGCATCTGAAACGTGGTATCATGTTGTTGCAAGCCACCAGCTAGTTGCAGGCCAAATACCTCCCAATTGATTGCGTCTTAGCGGTTCGGACAGGAGCCACACCTGAATTTCGGTCAGGTCCGGCCGTTCTTGTGCGACTAGTACGCAACGTAGCCAACTGCGAGCACTCAAAAGCAAGACACTTAGAGTCATTTCGGCATTAATGTATCGGTTGGGCCGTAGCGCGAACTTTCCGTTCGCGTCTTGGAACGACGGCCAAGCGGCGCAGGAAAGCAAACTGGAAAGGCCGCGCTACTCGCCACTGATTTTGAAACCGCAATTAACTAGTTACTTAGCTGGTGAAATACTTGCACCGCGTGCAACCTGTAGCCTTAGGCGGCGGTCATCTTCCAAAACAAACCTGTATCCATTACTTAAACCCTTGTACACCATGAAACTCCCCAAAGCATTGCTCGGCGCCATTGTGGTTGGCGTCACGGTACAAGCCACGGTAAGCTGCTCCAAAAAGGACGCACCAACACCTAAGGAGCAAACCGCCAAAGGCGAAAAAGAACCCGTGCGGGTACCGTACAACTGCCCCGGCTGCGGCATGGGCTAAACTGTGCTTATCATGGATGAAACGCCCCCTATTCTGGCGTCGCTGGCTTGCAACCTGGATAGCGACATCCTAACCGCGGCCCTGCCACTGCTGGAAGCCGGCCAGGTAGAAGCACTGGAATGGTCGTTCGACACCTTGTTTCGCGCCAATGAGCTGCCCGAGTGGTTTACCGAGCTACTCCATGCCTATGGCAACCAACAGCGGCTGGTGGGCCATGGCGTTTTCTTTTCTCTGCTCTCCAGTCGGTGGACGCCCGAACAGCAGCATTGGCTGACGCAAGTGAGACAGGTGTCGGCAACGTTTGCATTTGACCACATCACGGAGCATTTCGGCTTCTTCACGGGCCAGAATTTTCATAGCGGTGCTCCCCTGCCCGTTCCCTACACGGCTACGGCTTTGCGTATCGGCCAGGACCGGCTGCGGCGCATCTATGATGCCTGCCAATGTCCTGTAGGACTGGAAAATCTGGCTTTTGCCTATTCGCTGGAGGAAGTTGAGCAGCACGGCGAGTTTTTGGAAAAGCTGATTGCCCCCGTCAACGGCTTCATCATCCTGGACTTGCACAACCTGTACTGCCAGCTTCATAACTTCTCCGTTTCCTACGAAGCCTTAATCGACTTATACCCGCTGGATTGCGTTCGGGAAATCCACATTTCGGGTGGCAGTTGGGATAATTCCGCCGTTCTTCCTCACAAGAAAGTGCGCCGGGATACGCACGACGATGCCGTGCCCGAGGAAGTTTTCCGTCTTCTAGCACTTACAATGCCCAAGTGCGCCAATCTCAAATTTGTGGTGCTTGAACAACTGGGCACCGGTTTGCAGAGCGAAAGCAGTAAAGCCCAGTTCCAGCGCGATTTTCAGCGAATGGCCAACTTGGTACAACAGCACCGCACTCGCTTCTTAAACCATGAGCTAGCCAACACCTTTCGGCCGCTGCAACTTCCAGTGCTGGGTTCCGCCATTGAGGACAGCCAACTCCACACGCAGCAGGTACAACTCTCGGATATTCTGGAAAACGCTGCGACCTTCGAAGAAGCCCATCAGCGGCTTCACGCCTCCTCCCTGGCCAACTCGGCGTGGAAGATTGAAGCGTGGGAACCGCACATGCTGGAGACAGCGGTACGCATTGCGCAAAAATGGAAAAAGTGACCCGTTGATTTCGGACTTAGAACTTTATCGACAGGCTCACATTAAAAAGTCCCGTCAGCATCTGCTGACGGGACTTTTTAATGTGAGCCTGTGGCACAACTACCGGTTATTGGGGTCGGGCTTGATGAAGGCCTCTTCTTCCATTTCAGTGGGCACCACCACCACGCCCTTCTGGAGCATGGAGTTGTTCTTGCCATAGAGGAAATACACAATGAAGCCCAGCAGCATCCAGCCCAAGGCCAGTTTCAGGGTATTCGAGTCGAGGGCCAGAATCATTAGCGTGCAGATAGCCGCGCCCAAGATGGGCACCAGCGGGAAACTGGCCGACGAGAGCGGCGAGCGGAACGGCCGGGGCTGGTCGGGGTCGGAGCGGCGCATGAGCCACACGCCGATGCTCACCAGCACAAAAGCCAGCAACGTACCGAACGAGGTCAAATCGCCGGCCAGCGAGCCGGGCACGAAGGCTGCGAATGCGCCCACGAACACCAATAGCGCCAGGTTCGACTTGTAGGGGGTGTTGAACTTGGGGTGCAGGTCGGAGAAGGCTTTGGGCATCAGGCCGTCCTTGGCCATCGAGAAGAACACCCGGCTCTGGCCCATGAGCATCACCAGGATAACCGACGAGAAGCCAAGCAGAATGGCCACCGTCACGGCCGTACCCAGCCACTCGTAGCCGGGCATGTGCGCCTTGATAGCGTAGGTCACGGAGGCCTCGCCGCCCAGGGCCGGGTCGGCAAATTCGCGCCAGTTGGCCACGCCCGTCAGCACGTGCCCGAACAGGATGTAGAGCACCGTACACACCGCCAGCGAGCCCAGGATACCGATGGGCATGTCGCGCTTGGGGTTCTTGGCTTCCTGCGCGGCGGTGCTCACGGCATCAAACCCGATGAAGGCAAAGAATACGATGGCTGCGCCACCCAGCACCCCGCCCCAGCCGTGCTTGTTCCAGGCCGAGTACTCGCGCACTACCACGCCAGCGGCGTTTTTCACGGGCTCAGCGTTGTCCGGAATCAAGTAGGGTGTATGGTTGGCAGGGTTGATAAACTGCCAGCCTACAGCAATGAATACCAGCACAATGGCCACTTTCAGCACCACCACAATGGCGTTGAACATGGCCGACTCCTGCGTGCCTTTGATGAGCAGCAGCGACAGCATAACGATGATGAACAGGGCCGGCAGGTTGATAAGACCATGCTCCAGCGTACCGTTCACCACGGCGCTTTCGAAGGGCGAGTGGCTGAGATTATAGGGTATACTCGTTCCAAAAACCTGCAAGAGCTTGTTCAGGTACTCGCTCCAGGCAATGCTCACGGTGGCCGCGCCCAGCGCGTATTCCATAATCAGGGCCCAGCCGATAACCCAGGCCACAAACTCGCCCATGGTGGTATAGGCGTAGGTATAGGCCGAGCCGGCAATGGGAATCATGGCCGCAAACTCGGCGTAGCACAAGCCGGCGAACACGCAACCAATGGCGGCCACGATGAAGGCCAGCGTCACGCCCGGCCCGGAGGCCTGGGCGGCGGCGGCGGCGGTGCGCACAAACAGGCCCGCCCCGATGATGGCGCCCACGCCCAGGGCCACGAGGTTGCCGGCGCCCAGCGTGCGCTGCAAGGTGCCGTGCCCGGTGGAGTTGGCCTCGCCCAGGAGCACGGCCAACGGTTTTTTGGCGAAAATACTTGCCATGTGTTAGGTGTAAAGGAGGAAGAAGTGTGAAATAAAAAGAGGTTGAAACAAAGCCATCTGGCACTAGTAGTCCGAAACGCCGAACTTAGCCATAGCGGCGGGTCCGAAATATAGGCAGCAAATCGGCGTCGGGGCCGTTTAGCAGCCTCTGCGGCTACCACCCACTCTACTACCCGCCCTAATATTGCAGACCAAATCCTGTCCGGACACGGCGCGGGCTTTAAACCTGCTTGGCCTTGCTGCATCCAAACCGGCATTCGTTGTTATTTCATTTTTTACTTTCATGAAAAAGCTCCTTTTGCTGCTCGCTACCGTAGCCGCCACCACTGCTACCAGCTTCGCCCAGGCTCCCACCTCCCCGCCCACTTCGGCCAGCACCCCAAAATCGGCCGACCAGATGGCCGAGCGCCGCGCCCAGTACCTTGCCAAAGAACTCGGCCTCTCCCCCGACCAGCAGGCCAAGCTGCAACCCATTCTGCAAGCCCAGCGCCAGGAAATGCAGGCCATGCGCGACAAGGTGCAGACCGGCGGCCGCCAGCGTGGCATGGGCCAGGACCTGAAAGCTTCCATGGCCAAATACGACGCCCAGGTTAAGGGCATTCTGACACCGGAGCAGTACACCAAATTCAGCCAGATGAAGGACGAGCAGCGCGACAAGATGCGCGAGCGCCGTGCCAGCGGCCAGGGCATGACCATGCCGGTAGCCCAGTAATTTCGGCCGGTTCCATCCACAAAAAGCGCCCGTTCATCGACAGATGCGGGCGTTTTTTGCGGGCAGCTTGCTCGTGGCATGCTGCTTGCAAACACCTCGGCAACCAGGAAGCGGCGGCCGCTTCAGGTTTACCTCCCCTCACCCCTTCTTACTTCTTTATATTTTTTAAGTCATGAAAAAGACCCTTGCCCTGCTCGCTGCCCTTGCATTTGCTACCGTCGGCACCAGCTTTGCCCAAACCACTCCTGCCACTGCCGCAGCACCGATGCACAAAGGCAAAGGCGGCCACGGCCCCAAAGACCCCGCCAAGATGGCCGACCACAAAGCCGGCAAAATGGCCAAAGAGCTTGGCCTCAACGCCGACCAGGAAGCCAAAGTAGAGCAGTTGCTGCTGGCCCGCCAGCAGGAAAGCGCCGCCCTCAAAACCAAGTATGCTGCCGATAAAAACGCTGGCCGCGCCGAAATGAAGGCTTCGCATGAGAAGTACGAAGCCCAGCTCAAGGCCATCCTGACGCCCGAGCAATACGCCAAATTCGACAAGATGAAAGACGAGCACCACGGCCACGGCAAAGGCCAGGGTGGTGGCAAAATGAAGGTAAAAGCCAAAGCTTAACCTTCATTTTCAGCACCTAACAAACAAAGCCCCAACCTCCTCGGTTGGGGCTTTTTCGTGTTTCCTGCTTGGCCAAACCGGCTGTTGCATCGGGCAGCTTGCTTATATTTGGCCAAACCACCCGGCTTAAAATCTCCTTTTTCCCATGCCTCCCCTCCCCAGTAGCACGGCCTCGGCCGTGCAAATCCAGCAGTTCTACGACAAGGGCTTGGCCCACGCCAGCTACGCCGTGCGCTGCGGCCGTCAGGTCGCCATCATCGACCCGGGCCGCGACCCCCAGCCCTACTATGACTTTGCCGACGAGCACGACGCTCGTATCATTGCCGTAATTGAGACGCACCCACACGCCGATTTTGTGTCGTCGCACCTGGAAATTGCCGAAGAAACCGAGGCCACCATCTATTGCAGCCAGCTGGTGGGTGCCAAATACCCGCACAAAGCCTTCGACGACGGCGACCGCATCAAGCTCGGCAACTACGAGTTGCACGCCATCAACACTCCTGGTCACTCGCCCGACAGCATCAGCATCCTGCTCATGGACGAGCTAGCCCAGAGCCGTGCCGTGTTTACCGGCGACACGCTGTTTGTGGGCGATGTGGGCCGGCCCGACCTGCGCGAAGACGAGGCCGTGGGCGGCCACAAGCGCGAAGAGCTGGCAGCCCAGATGTACCGCAGCACCCGCAACAAGCTCATGACCCTGCCCGGCACTACCAAGGTATACCCGGCCCACGGCCCCGGCAGTCTCTGCGGCAAAACCACCAGCACTGACCTCGACTCCACCATTGCCAAGGAGCTGAAAACCAACTACGCCCTGCAACCCATGTCAGAGGGCGAGTTCATCAAAGTGCTGCTCGAAGACCAGCCCTTCGTGCCTAAATACTTCGGCCACGACGTGAAGCTGAACAAGCAGGGCGCCCGCGGCTTCGAGGACAGCATCCGGGCCGTGCCGCACCTGAGCACCGCCACCGCCCTGGAGCCCGGTGTGCTCATCATCGATTCGCGCCCGGCGGCCAAATTCCGCGCCGGCCACCTGCCCGGCGCCATCAATTTGCAGGACGGCGGCAAGTTTGAAACTTGGCTGGGGTCGGTGGTGGGCCCTACGGAGCCCTTCTACCTGCTGGCCGACTCGCAGATTGCACTGGACACGGTGGTGCGCAAAACCGCCAAAATCGGCTACGAGGCCAACATCAAAGGGGCCCTGCTGGCTCCCACCGCCGCCCCCGAAACTTCCCCCGACGTAGACGTGGCCGCCGTGCGCCAGCACCCGGAAGCCTTCACCATCGTGGATATCCGGAACCGCGCCGAGGCCAAAGTCCCGGTCTTCGACAATGCCCTGCTCATCCCGCTGCCTGAGCTGCGCGAGCGCGCCCACGAAATCCCCACCGATAAGCCCATCCTCATTCACTGCGCCGGCGGCTACCGCTCGGCCGCTGGGGCCAGCATCGTGCACCAGGCCCTGCCCGGCACCGAAGTGCTGGATTTAGGCGAGGCCATTACGGAGTTTCAGAAGGCGGTGGTGCATTAAGCAATTGCAGTTACAAGCACATCTGGCATGCCTGCCGCTACTGGACTTCATCTTCAGTTAACGGCAGGCATTCTTGCGCTGACCTATGGCTTAGTATCTGCTACGTGAGATGATTACTGATTAGAGGTAGACTGCCCTAAAATTTAAAGTCTAATGAGATACAAAAGAATGAGAGGCAACGAAATTGAAGGGCATTTAGATATTTTTATTTCCCGTAATGAAGGTAAAGACGACGAGAAATCGGTGATATGGAACGAAATTCTAATTCACGGGGACCCGGAAGGGCTAAAATCTTTTGCTAAACTGCTGGTTGAAATTGCCGACTTGAATCAAGAGAAAGTTGACAACAAATATTTACCAGTAGGTGCGCGTGAACACTACCATTTGAGACCCGGTTTTGAGTTAGCTAATAGTTCCATCGAGGTAATTGTTGGGCGACTTGACGCAAAAGGAACAGGTGCGTTTTACGACAGATATGTTTCAAAAGACAAACTGGAATAGCCCTACATACAGTCTTCCAGAGCATCAAAATTTGAAAAACAGTGCTGATACTGCTCATTGGCAGGAGATGTATAATTAAAAATGCTCTGCCCTAGTGGCCGCGCATTGCAAACACGCGCCAGCAGAACAAGTTGAGTCGCCTGCTTTACCCAGTGATGACTATGAAAGCATCCCTACTAGCCGTTATCTGCGTAGCATTGTTGACCCAAGCCTGCACCATTACTAATTCTCCCGGGTTCCACAGCGGCTATAAGAAACTGCCCGCAGCGGAGCGGGAGAAAATTCGGTTTATTCCCGCCAATCAAGCTATTCCGGTGGCCAACGGCCGGCTGATTTACGCGGTGAATGCGCGGAGCCTGCTCAACGCCATGCCGCCCGGCGACAGCACGCTGGTTTACGTCTGGGCACCGCATTGCCATGGCAGTAACTGTGCTTCTTTGCAAAGCGTGCAGGACATCTGTCGCCATAAGGGCTACCAGCTTTATGTGGTCGCGGAGTATTTTGCCGACATGGCACAAATCAAACTCCAGCCTACCCTTGACAAGCCGCTACTAGCCATAAATTACCCAGTGTATAAGTCGGACTATTGCCCGAAATACACCAGTTTGTTCGAGACAGAGCTGCGTCAGGGCCAGCCCCTACCTGACAGTGTTAAGTACGCCCGTTTCTACTTGTTCAAGGGCAGCCATTTCGTAAAGGCAATCAATACGTTGCGGGGCACTCAACCGCAATTTGAGCCTACTCTGACGCTTCGCAAGCGAAGCTAAATCATTCGCTGCCCAACCGGGCCCGATGGCGCCTAGCCGGCCCGGTTGCTGCCAGATTTACAGCATGAAGCGTTTCGAAGTTGTTTTCTACGCACTCCTGATAGCCGTTTTGCTGGTTACTTATTGCCGCAAAAATGGTATGCTAGCCCCACTGTCCGCAACGACGGATGCCAGGATGCAGGAGGAAAGCATGGTGCCGCCGGATACAGCCAAGGCCGCGGTGGTCACGGCGCTGCCACGGACCACGCACCCACTCATTTTTGAGGCAGCCTTTGCTCCTGCCACCCTAGCGGTGCAGGGTGCCGACAGCTTGCGCTTCAGCGTTAGTGACCTGGGAAGGTTGAAAAGCGAGTCGGGCACACTGGTGGCCTGCGACCCTATTAATGTGCACGATGCGCAGGGATTTGCGCAGTTGTTCCCCAAGGGCCAGTTTCCGGTGCAGCTGGCGCTGGCGCGCTTCCGCCACGATGAGCGGGTGGCTTTTAGCCGGGTAGTTTTTTCGGCGGCGCCCGTGGTGCGCTGGCAGTTGGCCACCTTACCCGGCCAGCCGCCCCTCGCGCTCGACGATGCCCATACCTATTGCTACCCGGTGGATGCGGGCGCCGGAATATTTGCTGATAAGCAAGCCAGCGACGCCTTTGCCGCGCAAGACCAGGCTACCTGGAAAGCCGTTTTTG
The DNA here is from genome assembly GCF_017571495.1 of Hymenobacter negativus. Lineage (GTDB taxonomy): Bacteria > Bacteroidota > Bacteroidia > Cytophagales > Hymenobacteraceae > Hymenobacter > Hymenobacter negativus. The sequence continues at coordinate 620,692 of NZ_JAGETZ010000001.1, forward strand.
TGACGAAAGCCGCTGAGAATGGCTACCGTGGATTCTTGCATCCTTTTGGCAAATACAACCTAGCCACCTTTTCTACGGGCCTGGGCGACGGATGCTACTCCTCCTATATCGGCTACGACCGGACTGGCCACGTCTGCCGGCTTCTCACCGATTTTGGCCTGGTGAACTGGTAGTCGGCAGCGAGTGAATACTGCCGACCGGCTTAGGCTGCGAAAAACACCACTGCAGCACCAAGCCTGAACTTTTCTGCCCCCTGCCTGGGTATCTTTGAGATTAACTCTACCCTATGCGCGTCCTTCACACCGCCGACTGGCACCTCGGCCAGCACTTCCTAACGGGCCAGGAACGCACCACCGAGCAACAGGCTTTTCTCGATTGGCTGCTGCTCACGGTGCAGGCCCAGAGCATTGAGGTGCTGGTGATTGCCGGCGATATTTTCGACACCCAGTCGCCCTCCTACACGGCGCAGGAGCTGTACTATACCTTTTTGGTGAAGATGCAGGCCACCGGCTGCCGCGACATCGTGGTGGTGGGCGGCAACCATGACTCGCCCACCATGCTCAACGCCTCGCGGCAATTGCTGCGGCAGCTGCGCATCCACGTAGTGGGCGGCGTGCCCGCCGACCCCACCGAGCAGATTCTGCACCTGAACGCCGACGACGGTCGGCCGGGGCTGGTAGTGTGCGCGGTGCCGTTTCTGCGCGACCGTGACATCCGGCTGGCCGTGGCGGGCGAAAGCCCCGACGACCGCCAAATCCGCATCCGCCAGAGCATTGCCGACCACTACGCCGCCCTGGCTGCCCACGATGCCGTGCTGCGCCTACGCGAGCAGGACGTGCCCGTGCTGGCCACCGGCCACCTCTACGCGGCCGGCGGCGAGGCCCGCGAAGGTGCCGAGCGCGACGTGCACATCGGCGGGCTGGGCCTGATTGGGGCCGAGCATTTTCCCGCCGCCTTCGACTACGTGGCGCTGGGCCACCTGCACCGCCCGCAGCTGGTGGGCGGCCGGACACACATCCGCTACTCGGGCTCGCCGGTGCCCCTTTCCTTCACCGAGGCCGACGACAAGCAACAGGTGCTGCTACTAGAGTTTGAGGGAGCTGGCGCGCCGGTTATTACCAGCATTCCGGTGCCGGTGGCGCGGCGCCTGCAGCGCTTCCACGGCACACTGGAAGAGGTAGAGGCCGACATTCTGGCCTACGACAACTCCGCCTTCCAGCTGGTGGCCTGGGCCGATGTGCTGGTGCGCTCCGACGAGACGCCCGCCGAGGTGCAGCGCCGCGTGCAGGCCGTGCTGCAGCTGCAAAAAACCCAGGTGCTGGCTCCCAAAGGCGTGCGCCACCAGCGCCTGACGGAAGTAGTTGATTTGGCCGAAAGCGCCATTCCGCTGGCCCTGCTGCACGAATTGACGGTGGATGAAGTATTTGGGCGCCGCGTGGCCAGCCTGCCGCCCGAGCGGGCGGCAGCCCTCACCGCTACGTTTGGGGAGCTACGGCAATTGCTGAATGAGGCCGACCCGCAGGCGTGGAACGGGCAGTAGCGCGTAGTAGCGCGAACTTTTAGTTCGCTTATCTAAGGAACACGACGCGGGGACGCGAACTAAAAGTTCGCGCTACTGCTTGCCGTATCTTCGGGGTGTATTGATGGGAAAAGTATTCGATGAAAATTATCAGCGTCCGCTTCGCTAACCTTAACTCGCTACCTGGTCCGTTTCTGATTCGCTTTGATGAAACACCCCTGGCAGACACGGGGCTGTTTGCCATCACGGGGCCCACTGGCGCGGGCAAAAGCACGCTGCTTGATGCTATTTCGGTGGGCCTCTACGGCCGGGTACCGCGCCACGACCGCCAGGTGGGTGAGATGGTGAGCCGCCACGCCAAAGACGCTTTTTCTGAAGTGGAGTTTGAAGTGCACGAAACCAACGCCGACACCGGCGTGGTGGACCGCGTACGCTACCGCTCGCGCTGGGAGGTGAAGCGCAAAGTGCGCGGCGAGGACAAAGGCGCTCTAAATCCCGATGCCATGACGCTGGTGCTGAGCCCGTCGAACATCGCTGTCATTTCGGGTAAGGAAGCGGTGCCGAAGCGGGTGGGCGAAGTGTCAGGGCTCGATTTTGGACAGTTTGAGCAGTCGGTACTACTGAGCCAGGGCAAGTTTGCCCGCTTCCTGCACGCCCCGGAAAAGGAGCGCAGCGCCTTGCTGGAGAAGATGACCAACGTGGGCATTTACTCACGGCTAAGCGTGGCGGCGTTTGAGAAAGCGAAGGAAGAGGAGCTAAAAACCAGACTGCTACGCGCCAAGCTGGATGCCACCCGCCTGCTGACCGACGAAGAACGGGCCGACCTGGAAAGCCAGCTCGACGTACTGCACCAGCAGGCCGAGCAGCATTACGAAGAGCAGCAGGACCTGACCATCTGCCTGACTTGGCGCACCATTCTGGACCAGCTCGACCGGCAACTGCGCGAGGCTGAGCGCGAGGCTGAGCGCCTGCGCCAGGCCGACGAAGCCCTGCGGCCTGAGTTTGCCCGGCTGGAAGGCCACGCCCGCGCTGCCGCCGTTGATAAGCCCCTGGAACTGGCCGAAGCGGCCGAAAGGGAAGTCAGTAGCGACGAAAAGCAGCTGCGGGAACTGGCCGAAGCCCTGCCCCGGCTGACGCAGGCAGCCGATACGGCTGCCCAAGCCCATACTGCCGCTGCTTCTGCACACAGCGAAGCATTGGCCGAAGAAGACCGCCTGCGCCCCGTGCTGAGCAAGGCCCAGCAGCAGGATGCCGAGATTGCCGCCGTCCGGCACCAGCTCGGACTGAAACGGGCAGCACACATTCAGAGCCAGCGCACCCACGCGCAAGCCGAGGCCGACCTGCGCCGGGAGGCTCTCGAAATCAAAGGCCTGCAAAGCCAGAGCGCCACGCTCGATAACTGGCTCATCGAGCACAGTGCCGAGAATGACCTGAAAAACCAGGTACTGGCGCTGGACCGCGAAATCATCGACCTGCTGGGGGCTCAAAAGCAACTGGCCGCGTTTGATGCCCGCCGGATTGAATTGCGCAAAAGCCAAGAACAAACCGCACTGGACCTGCGCCGCCAGCGCGGCCTTGAAGCCGATGCGCTGACCCGCCAGCAGGCCATTAAAGACCAGGGCCAGCCCTGCCGCACCGAGCGCGACGCGCTGCTGCTGGGCACCTCGGCCGCCGCGCTGGTGCAGAGCGCCGATGACCTCACCACCCATCGCCAGGCCCTGCAACAGCTGCTGCCTAAGGCCGAAACCGCCCACGAGCAGCAGGCCCGCGCCAATGCTCTGACCGCCCAAATTGACGAGGAAGCGCCGGCCCTGACTACCGCCGAAACCGCCACCCGCCATCTCGAAACCCGCCGCGCCGACGGCCAGAAACTGCTTGACAGCTACCGCCGGGAGCTGCGTACTCAGCAGGCTTTGGCTGACCTCAATCAGCACCGCCAGCACCTGCAGCCCGGTCAGCCCTGCCCCCTCTGCGGGGCGCTGGAACACGCTTTCGCCGCCGATTTTACCGCTGAGGCCGACGAGCAGGAGCAGCGGGTAGCACAGCAGCAGCAGGCTTTAGTGGCTTTAGAGGAAGAATTGCGACAGGCTACCACGGCCCTCACGCGCCGCCAAACCGAGCAGCAGCAGCGTCAGCAGCGACGCGACGAAGCCGCCGCCGCGGCCGAAGCCGCCCGCCAGCAAGCGGCAGCTATGGCAGCAACCTTGGTGCCCGTGCCCACGCAGCCGGCCGACCCCGCCGCTGTGCGCATCCTTCTCGAAACAACGGCTACCGAGCAAGCCGCCGCCGTAGCGGCCCGCCGCCGCTTGGCCGAACTCGATGAAAAGCTAGCTGAGCTGCGGGAGCAATATACCAAAGCCGGCGAAGCGGCCATGGCCGCCCGGCAGGAAATTCCGCGCCTCGAAGACCGGCTGGCTGCCACCGAACAGGAGTTGGCCAAGCTGGCGGAAGAGCTGGTGCATTGGCAGGAGCAGGCCGAAATTTTCGAAAGCTCGATTCGCGACTTCCTCGCGCCACACCATCTGAAGCTGCCCGCCCGGCCGCCCTACGACGGTATTCTGGCCACTTTGCGTGAGCGGGCCGACTACTACGAAGCCCAAACCGGCGCCCTCGCGGAGCTGGGGAAAAAGCTATTGGAGAAAAAAAGCCAGCACCAACCCCGCGCCGCGGCCCTAACCGAGCAGGCCACCAAGCTTATAGCCGACGAAGCCGCGTTGGAAGCCGAGCAGCAGGCCATAGCCCAGCAGCAGGCAGCCCGGCAGGCCTACTACACCGGCTCCGATCCAGCTGCCGCAACCGAGCAATTGCACCAGGCCACGCAACGCCTGGCCCAAGCCCAGCAACTCGCCCAAACGCAACTGGCCGACCAACAGAAGGTCCTCGCAATCCAGCAAAACCGGCAGAAGGACCTGCACGCGCAGTTGGCAATACACCGCACGGCTCAGGCCCAGCGCCAAGCCGAGCTAGCCGCTGCCCTCGCTGCTGCTAACCTGACTACTGCCGCCGAGGCCCGCGCCCTGCTCCTGCCCGCCGCCGAAGCCGGGCGCCTGACCCAGCACCGCCAGGACCACCTCACCGCGCAGGCCGCCACCGCCCGCCGCCTCGCTGACCTCACGGCCGAGCTCAACCATCACGCCGAGGCAGGCCTCACGCCCCACACCGCCGCCGAGCTCACCGCCCAACTCAACACGCTGTCGGCTGCCGATGACGTGTTGCAGCAGAAGCTGGGCGCGGTGGGCAACCAGCTGAAGCAGGACGACGACGCCCGTGCCCAGCAGGCCGCTGGCCTCCAGGAGCTGCTGCTCCGCCAGCAGGAAGAGCAGCGCTGGCAGGATTTGAACGAGCAGATTGGCTCGGCGCGGGGCGACAAGTTCAGCCAGTTTGCCCAAGGCCTCACGCTCACGCATCTGGCCCGGCTGGCCAACCTGCGCCTACGCCAGCTCACGGGTCGCTACACCATTCTCAAAACGCCCAATCGCAACCTGGAGCTGCAAATCATCGACCACGACCAGGCCGACACCGTGCGCCCCATGGCCTCGCTCTCGGGTGGCGAAAGCTTCCTGGTGAGTCTGGCGCTGGCCTTGGGTCTCAGCGAGCTGGCTGGCCACAAAGCCCGCATCGAGTCCTTGTTTATTGACGAAGGCTTTGGCACGCTCGACCCTGAAGCTCTGAACACGGCTTTGGATGCGCTGGAACGCCTGCAGCATTCGGGCAAGATGATTGGCATCATCTCCCACGTCTCCGACCTCAAGGACCGCATTGGCACCCAGATTCGGGTACGGCCCGGCGCGGGCGGCAACAGCAGCGTGCACATCGTAGGCATCATGGGCAACGAAACCAGCTGCGCAGTGTAGCGTGGACTCTGCGAATCCGTGCCTGGCAGCATGTTCGCCCAAATGCAGACTCGCAAAGTCTACGCTACTGCCCGGCTGCTTTCACCTCGGCCCAGGTCCAGTATTTCTTAGGCTGAATACCCGCATAACCCGCCCGAAAAAACGCCACTACCTCCCGCTCCATTACCTCCGGCGCAATGGATGAGGCGTGAATCGGGCGGCCATCCGGGTCGGCGTAGCGCTCGGCTTTGGTGAGCTTCTTACCAGTCAGGCGCAACAGCGGGCCGGTATCGGTGATGCCGTCGGCGGCCCAGATTTGGCCGCTGGTTTCCAAGGCATTCAGGCGTTCTACCAACGGCGCCAGCTCGAGACGCGGCAGTGTGGGCCGGCTATCCAGGTCAATCCAGGTGGTGTATTTGTATTCGAGCTCGTAGTGGTGGCCGGCGTACAGGCTAAGTACAATGTCGCTGCCCGCCGTGGGGCCGAACAGGGCGTAGTACGGTACGAAATCAGGCGCTTCGACCACGGCCAAACCGATTTCCAGGTAGCGCCGTAGCTGCGTCTGGGGCTCGCGCAGCTGCGATACAGCCGCCTTCACCCGGTCATATTCCGGCTGCCAAGCGGCGCGGCCGGCATCAGGATTTTGCAGGATTTCGGCGAAGCGAGGCAAAAACCATTCGAACTTCTCCGCCGAAGCCTCGTCTTCCCGACGGCGACGGATGGGCGCGCCGAAAGGCTCGTAGAAGCGCGCTTTCTCTTCGGCATTCAGCCAGCAAACCAGTTGCAGCGCGGTATCGGCCAGTGGGTGTGCCCAGTCTATTTCCCGGAAATCACCCAACACGGCCACCATTCGCAGCAGTTCTTCGTGCTGCAGGGCCAGCGCCGGATTCAGCAAACTCCAGACGCCGATAAAGCCGTCGATATCAAAGTGGTTAGCTGTGACAGCGGTCGCCTCCAGACCCGGCGTTTCGGGCTGCCGCAGGGCCCGTAGCGCGGAGCCAGCGCTGGTATCGTCGCGCAAGGGCTCGGGCGTGGGGGCTGCCCGCCAGTGGGCCAGCGTGAGCACCGCGCCCAGCCCCACGCTGTCGACCACAATAGTAGGCTGCTGCCGAAGCTGCGCAAAAGGCACGAAATAGCGGTTCATAACACAAAGCTGCGTCAAAAACGACACCTTGTATAGTGGCACCGATGGATAGCCTGTTCGCGTTGGTAGCAGCTGGCTAGCTATCGGGTAACATTTGCGGAGCGAAGAGTTAGCGCAGCAACGGCGCAATGCGCGTACCAATCAGCTCGGTGGCCCGCAGGATTTTTTCGTGTGGCAGCACCGCCACATCCATTTGAAATGTTACCCGCGAGATGCCACCCAACGCCTCGCTGTGCCGCTGAATCTTGGCTGCTACTTCTTCGGGACTGCCTACCAGCAGCGCCCCAAGCGGGCCAGCTTGCGCCGCGAAATGCGCCCGCGTGAGGGGGCTGCCTCCCCGCTCGCGGGCACGCTTGCTAAACGTTTCAATGTAGCCGGGCACAAAATCAGCCACGGCTTCTTCGGTGGTGGGGGCCACGTAGCCGAGCGAATGCAAGCCCACTTTAAGTTGCTCGGGAGCATGCCCGGCGCGGCGCCCAGCCTCGCGGTAGAGGTCGACCAGCGGCCGGAAACGGTGGGTGTCGCCGCCGATGATGGCCACCATCAAGGGCAGCCCCAGCGTGCCGGCCCGCACAAACGACTCGGGCGTGCCTCCCACGCCCAGCCAGATGGGCAATTGCGCCTGTGCTGGCCGCGGGTAAATGCCCTGGCCCGTGAGCGCCGGCCGGTACTGGCCCGACCAACGTATTTTCTCCTGGTCGCGGATGGCCAGCAACAGCCCCAGCTTTTCGCTAAATAGCTCGTCGTAGTCATTCAGGCTGAAGCCGAAGAGCGGGAATGCTTCGGTAGACGAGCCGCGCCCGACCACCATCTCGGCCCGGCCCTGCGAAATCAGGTCCAGCGTGGCAAACTCTTGGAAAACACGTACCGGGTCGGCCGCCGAAAGCACCGTGACGGCACTGGCCAGGCGAATGCGCTGGGTACGGGCAGCAGCGGCGGCCAGAATCACGGCCGGGGCCGAATCAAGGTATTCGGCCCGGTGGTGCTCGCCAATGCCAAATACATCGAGGCCGACTTGGTCGGCTCGCTCGATGCGTTCAAGCAACAGGCGCATGGCATCGGTACCGCTCAGGTGGTCGCCCCCATTTTGGAGCAGGTGCGAGGCAAAACTATCAATTCCAACTTCCATATTATTATATCTAAGGTATGTTTTAGGAGCAGAGCCAAACAGTCTGTGTTGCTCTGCAAAACAAATGTACATACATTTAATGTAAATACATCATTCTCTGTTCTACTACGCTCCTGTTAGTTGGAATGCTAGACTAACAGAATGGTTGCTAGCTGTAGAAGTAAAGCAAAACTTTGCCTGTTTCGTAAAAGTGTGCTTCCCCAAAACCGGCCGGATAGCAGTTGACCCATCCTCCCAAATACCTTGAAATATAATACGTTGTGATAGACCGGCAGGCCAAGACTTCTCCAGCAGCCTGGCCAAACGTCCTAGCCCAGTCAGTGCAAATAGGCCGCTGCTTTGCGCTGAATGCTATGGGCCATTCTACCGCCGGCCGCGTCGGTTGCTAATGCGCTCCACCCGCTGCTTCCGAATCCAGCGCAAGTAGGTTTGTAGTTCCTCGGCCTGGCGTAGCGCTTCTACGGTGGGGTAACGCCGGGCCAGGTCGCGGTTGCTCAAGAAGCGGTGGACGCTGCTGTGACAGGGCTGGCACAGGTCGACGGTGGGGCCGTATTTGCCGCCTTCTTCGCGGGGCACCAGATGGTGGCGCGAGGTAGCCTGAACCGTGCGCTCGCAAAGGCCACACTGGGGGCCGGCAGCAGGTGGGGTCGCGGGTACCCTAAAATGGGGTAGAGAGCGCTGTCGGGCCATGGCAGCAAATCAGGACAGTGAGGCAAATCGATTTCGATGATTCTTAACACAACGGACGCTGTGCAAGTTGCGGAATCATTACGCCCGAACTATCTTGGGCTGCATTGTATGCGGTGTCAATCCTTTAGCCCTGTTTCACTTAAACACTTTTCACAACTTCATCCTGTTTTTTACTATGATAATACCGGTACATTCTTTTCTGCTTAAACGCCTGCCGTGGGCAGGTGCCTTTGGTGTGCTGCTCTCGTTGGGCACGGCGCAGGTGGCACACTCCCAAACCTGGATGGTGAGCACTACAGCCCAAATCAAGCTAGGTGTTCTCGACAAATACGGCCAACTGGGTCCCTACACCGCTACTTTCATCGTACACAGCGAGAAGACGGGCAAAGACTATTACCTGACCAAGGAGCTCGCCAAAGGCCAAACCGGCGTGGATGTGCTGTTCCCTACCGACCCTTCGGACCCCCAGTACTTCAAGGCGGAGACCGGCGAGGCCGCTTCGGCCATCCCCGGGCGCTATACCTGGGAGTGCCGCGTGAAAGGCGTGAAAGCCGTGGGCGGCCGCTTCACGTTTCCCGAAGTGGCCAACGATATTACCGTTGTCAATAAGTAGCCCGACATAAGGCTTTATTTTGTGCGTAAATCATTCGGAAAGCCTGGCTATGCGCCAGGCTTTTTTCGTTTAGAGGCTGTTATACGTTTTCACCTTTGCCTTTAGCTCATGCCCCGCAAGTCATTCCCCGAACTCATCAATAGCCCCGGCATGCCGGTTTTAGTCGATTTTTATGCTACCTGGTGCGGTCCCTGCAAAACCATGGCGCCCATTCTGGAGCAAGTGGCGGCCCAGCACGGCGGCAAGCTGCGCGTCATCAAAATTGATGTGGACAAGAACCAGGCCGTGGCCCAGCAGTACCGCGTCCAGAGCATTCCCACGCTGATTTTGTTCCATCAGGGCCAGCCGGTGTGGCGGCAGGCAGGCGTGGTACCCGCCACCCAAATTACGCAGGCCTTGCAGCCTTTCGTGGGCAAATAGCATCCATGCACTGGGCGAGGCCGCCGAATTGGGCGGCCGTAAACTATCCGGCGATTTTGGGCGTTGGGGAGGGCGCTACATTTGCAGCTTCCCTACTGTTACTCTATGGTTTTAGATTCAGCTACACGTTATTACTGGCTTCTTTTATTCGTAGTGCTGGGGCTGAACGGGCCGTTGGCCAATGCCCAAAATGCGACGCGCTTCACCATTAGCGGGACGGTGCGCGGCGGGCGCGGCGAAACGCTGCCTGGCGCCAGCGTGGCCGTGCCCGCTCTCAATACCGGCACGGCCGCCGACTCGGCAGGACACTTCTCGTTGAGCCTGCCCGCCGGCAAGCACCAACTAGTCGTGGCCTTCATTGGTTACCAGCAGATTACCCGCGACATCAACCTGACCAAAAACCAGCGCCTCAGCTTCGACCTGCAGGAAGGCGGCAACGAGCTGGGCGAAGTGGTGGTAGAAGGCACCGTGACCTTGGAGCAGAAGCTCAAAACCACCCAGATGGGTGTTGAGCACCTCAGCATTCAGGAAGCCAAGCTGCTGCCGGCGCTGTTTGGCGAGGTGGATATACTGAAGACCTTGCAGCTGAAACCAGGGGTGCAGAGCGGTGGTGAGGGCACCAGCGGCCTGTTTGTGCGCGGCGGCTCGGCAGACCAGAACCTGGTGCTTCTGGACAACGCCGTTGTTTACAACCCCAACCACTTATTCGGGTTGTTTTCGGTGTTCAACTCCGACGCCGTGCAGAGCGTGGACCTGTATAAATCGGGCTTTCCGGCGCAGTTTGGTGGGCGGCTGTCGTCGGTGGTGGATGTGAAGCTGCGCGAGGGCGACCGGCAGCACTACGTGGCCACTGGCGGCGTGGGGCTGATTTCGTCGCGCCTCACCTACGAGGGGCCTATCAACAAGGGCAAGGGCTCGTTTATCGTGAGCGGGCGGCGCACGTATTTCGACATTTTTACGCGGGCCCTCAACAAGGCCAACGAGGGCAAGGAAGACTACAGCCCCATCCCGGACTATTATTTCTACGACCTCAACGCCAAGGCCAACTATACGCTGGGTGAGAAAGACCGACTGTTTCTGACCGGCTACCTGGGGCGCGATATTTTTGGCTTTAGCAGCACCAACGGCTTCAATTTCAACTTTCAGTGGGGCAATACGGTGGGTTCGTTGCGCTGGAACCACGTGTTTTCGCCCAAGCTGTTTGTCAACACTTCGGCCACGGTATCGGACTATAAGTACGAGCTGACCAATAAGCTCGACCAGTTCAGCTTCTCGCTGGGCTCCCAAATCCGGGATTACACCGCTCGTACCGATTTTGAGTACACGCCCGATGACCGGCACCAGGTGAAGTTCGGGGCCATGCTCACCGAGCACAAGTTTGGCGTGGGCCGGCTGGATGCCAACTCTGGCGACGGCCGCGTGAACTTCGGCTCCGATGTGAACTACTACGGCCTGGATGGCGCGGTGTATGCGTCCGACAATTACAAGTACAGCGACAAGCTGCAGTTGGAAGGCGGGCTGCGTCTTGCTGGTTTCCGCAGCGGTTCGGACCAGTACGGCGGCTTGGAGCCGCGGGCCGCCGCCCGCTACTCGCTCAGCGATAAAACTTCGTTCAAGCTCAACTACGCCATGATGTACCAGTACGTACACCTGGTGACCAACTCTGGGGCAACACTGCCCACCGACATCTGGTACCCCTCGCGGCTGAACGTGAAGCCCCAGCGCTCCCAGCAGGTGAGCGGCGGGGCCAGCTTTCTGCTGGGCGGCGGCAAGTACCTGCTCACCAATGAGGTGTACTACAAATGGGGCCGCAATCAGGTTGATTTCCGCGACGGGGCCCAACTGTTTGCCAACCCGGAGCTGGATGGTGAATTCATCTTTGGTAAAAGCTGGAGCTATGGCAATGAGCTGTACTTGGAAAAGAAAACCGGCAAAACCACGGGCTGGATTGGCTACACGCTGGCCTGGGCCTGGCGCAATTTCCAGCCCCAGCGCGGCACCAATGGCGTGAACAACGGCCAGGATTTTCACCCCAACTACGACCGGCGCCACAACCTGACCATTGTGGTGCTGCACCAGCTCAACCAGCGCATCAACCTCACGGCCAGCTTTATCTACACGTCGGGCAATCTTACCACGCTGCCGCTCGGCCGCTTCGGCATTCAGGATATTCCGGGCTCCAGCACTGGCCTGGACCCACGCCCCGTGCCCATTTACCCCGACCGCAATTCCTACCGCCTCATCCCCTACCATCGGCTCGACCTGGGCGTGGTGTACAAAATTGGGGCCCGGCGCGACCAGGACCTCACCCTGAGCATCTACAACGCCTACAACCGCCGCAACGCCTATTTCGTGTTCTTCGAAACGGTAAAGGACAAGGCCACCGACCGCATCACCGGCTTCCGGGCACAGCAGGTGTCGCTGTTCCCGGTTATCCCTTCACTCACATACAATTTTCGGTTTTAGCAGCAGGCATTGTGTCATCCTTAGTAGCGCTCCCGATGACCGACTGGAACCAGTACCTCTTTTAATGCTATGACTCGTTTCCTCAAAGCCGCTGCCCTGCTCCCACTCCTGGCCCTGGCCAGCTGCGGCAGTCTCCAGAACAACATTGACGTGCCGCTCCCAAGCTACTCGTCCGAGCTCATTGTGGAGTGCTACCTCGAAGCGGGTAAGGTGCCGAGCCTGGCCGTGACCACCTCCGTGCCCTACCTTAGCCCAGTACTGCCCCAGGTGCCCAACGACGTAACCGTCACCCTGACCTTGCCCAACGGCGCTCAGGTGCCTCTTGCCTTTTCGCCCAACTACGCGGCCCTGACCGATACTACGGGCGTGAAATTCCATAGCCACATTGGCCGCGACCCGCTGGTGGCCCGCCCCGGCGACGTATTTAAGTTGGATGTGGTGGACACCAAAGGCCGCCATGCCACCAGCACCACCACCATGCTGGCGCCAGTGCCCATCGACTCGGTCAGCTATAAATTCAACGATAAAAGCCCTACCGAGCGCCGGGCGTACTTTCTCACCAGTTTCCGCGACCCGGCCCCGCTCGATGATTGCTACCGCCTGCAGCTGCACAAGGGCGACCCGGCCCGCGGCGTGCTTCTGAAAGCTCCCGAGACCGATAACTCGCTGGAAGACCGGCTACTCAATGGCCAACAATTTGTGTTTGGCACCAGCTACCGCTTCTATCCCGGCGACACCATTACGGCCACCCTTTACCACACCGAGCGCGCCATGTACCGCTTCCGCCAGTCGGTGCGCGATGCCCGCAGTGCCAACGGCAACCCCTTTGGCCAGCCCTCGGCCATTTACGGCAATGTGCAAGGCGGCGTCGGCATCTTCGCCGTCCTGAGCGGCGTGCGGATGACGAAGATTCTTCGTTAGGGTTCATTGTTAGTTGATAGAACAAACTAATGTTGTTCTATCAACTAACAACGAACACCTAGAAGCCCGCTACAACTTCTTTCACCAGCGCAGTGAGGCGGGGCTCGGCAGTAGCAGCCGCGGCGAAAATATCGGCCAGCACCACGGGCTTGAGGTGGCCGGGGGCGCATAAATCGGTGATGACTGAAATGGCCAGCACTGGTAAGCTTAAGTGGCGGGCGGCAATGACTTCGGGCACCGTGCTCATGCCCACGGCATCGGCCCCAATGGTGCGCAGGTAGCGGTACTCGGCGGGAGTTTCGAGCATGGGTCCGGGCACGCTGGCATACACCCCGCGCCGGGTGGTAGCGGTTTGGCCCAGCGCCGCGACGGCAGCTTCGGCCCGGCGGAGCAGGTTGGCGTCGTAGGGCGCAAACATGTCGGGGAAGCGTGGGCCCAACTCATCCAGGTTGGTGCCGATGAGTGGGTTGCCGGGTTGCAGGTTGATGTGGTCATCAATGAGCATCAAATCTGCGATGTTGAAATCGGGATTCAGGCCGCCAGCCGCGTTGCTAACCAGCAGCCGGCTGATGCCCAATAGCTTGAGCACGCGCACGGGCATGGCTACCTGCTGCATGGTGTAGCCCTCATAGTAGTGAAAGCGCCCTTGCAGCACGGCCACTTTCTTGCCGCCCATGTGGCCCAGCAGCAGCCGGCCGGCGTGGCTTTCGACGGTGGACAGTGGAAAATGTGGGATGTCGGCGTAATTGATTTCGTACTCGACATCGACTTCGCGGGCCAGCGCGCCCAAGCCGGTACCGAGGATAATGCCGGTTTCGGGCAGGAAATTCTGGGAGTTGGCGCGGATGTAAGCGGCGGTTTCTTTGAGTTGATTCAGCATGGCGCGAATGTAGGACGTGGGCCCGAAAGCTGGCATGTACGGGCAGCACCGCCTTGGCGGATAGCCCGCTAAAAGCCTGCATGCCTGCCTACTCAAACGATAAACTGATATTGTTTTTTCGATAAAATTTGAATTATCTCACTAAGTTTCTATATTATAGGCACGGATGTGATTTTGTAAAATTCGTTTTCCACAAACGTTTCGAATACTCAAAACAGTAAAAAATAAACTATAAACAGAAATAAATATAATAATTTGACCGGCATGTTACTATATTAATACTAAAACGTGATTAGTGATAAGTTGATTCGCTTATACATTTAGCGGTCAGCAACCTAATCAAACGTTTATGCATAAACCATTTACTGCTTTTCTCAAGCTCGTGCTTCTTGCACTTGCCTTGGGTATGGGTTTCACTTCACAAGCGCAGACGGTGCCACAACCGGTGGCCCTGACGGGTTTCAATGCCGACATTGTGGCCAACGGCACGGGCAATGCCACGGCCGGCAGCTCAAGCAACAGTTCGGTGGATGCCAACAGCTACGTCTTTCTGTCGAACGACTACACAACGACGACAGCACCCGGCTTTTTCCATCCCAATGTGGGCCTGCCGTTTGGTGGAACCTTTCTGGGCGCGGCTTTGCCCAACGTGCTGTATAAGCTGCAACCTTATTCCGGCAATAACTCGCTGCGCCTGTACGGCGTGGGCGGCTCAAGCCCGGCAGCCACGGCTACCGGCACGCTCACCTTCACGAACCCAACTTCGGCCGGCACGCTGTATGTGCTGGCCACCAGCGGTAGCGGCTCGGATGCGACTACGGCACGGGTAAACTTTTCGGATGGCACCAGCCAGTCAGCGACCATCACGGTGCAGGACTGGTTCAATAATTCCGGCTATGCGTATTCGGTGAATGACCGACTGCTGATTACGGGCACCAACTTCGATGAAATCATTGCCAATACGGTAACCCCGAACCCCCGCCTGTACCAGTACGCTGTGGCGATTTCGGGCGCGAACCAGAGCAAGAGCATCACGGGCGTTACGTTTACCAAATCAGCTACGGCGGGGCCGTATGTGCAGATAATGGCCATCAGCGCCGCACCACCAGCCGCCGCCAATAACTACCTTCCGATGCCGCTGACCTTTCCGGCCGGGGGCACGCCGGCCCCATACAACGGCGGCAATTTTGGTACGCCCAGCGTTAGCGGGCAGGACGTCATTGTGAACGGCACGAGCGGCAACACGATAACGGCCGGCACCACCTCCACGCCATACACCAACACGTCGGCAACGGCCGACACCGATGGCGCAGGCTATTTCCTGATGTCGACGGACTACAACAGCTCAACAACGGCGCACGCTACCAGCGGCCTGCCCGTGGCCGGCGTAAATGGTGCCACGACCACCGGCCTGCTCAGCAGCATTGCGACCAGCGGCCTCACCTACCAACTGGCCAGCTATACCGGCATCAATGCGCTACAAATCCGCGGCGTGGGCAGTGGCTCGGTAAGCTTCACGCCCACGGCTGCCACCGAAGTATACGTGCTAACGACTTCGACCAATGGGACGACTTCGACCGGCACGATGACGGTGAATTTCTCGGACGGCACATCCCACGCTTATGCCGTCAACTTCAATAACTGGTTCAGTGCAGCTAGTTCGGCCACGTCGGGCAGCTCCAACGCAGCCACGTCGATTGGGGTGTACGCCAAAGGCCGGTTGCAGCCCAGCAACGCTGTGCAAACCAGCACCACCACCCCCAACCTGTTCGAAAACAAGCTCGTGCTCAGCGGCAGTGAATACGGGAAGACCATTATGAGCATTACGGTTGCCAACACGAGCACCTCAAACGCGGTGAGTGTGCTCGGCGTGACGCTGAACGCCAATGCGGCCAGCCTTGCCCAGTGCGCTTTGCCCACGAGCCACAGCGCGGCGGCCAGCCTGGCGGCCACCTGCGCCGGCACCAGCTTCACCCTGACGCTGAATGGCCTGCTGGCCCGGTCCGGCTACAGCTACCAGTGGCAATATTCTTCCAACAACACATCGTGGAACAACCTAACCACCAGCACCTCGGCCAGCCCCTACAGCACGGGGCCAACTAATGCCACCTGCACGGTGCTCAACCAGACCACCGCTACGTATTACCGCTGCCTGGTGCAGTGCGTTTTTGACCAGCCCGGTACGGATTCGCCCTCGGCCTCGGTGCAGGTGGGCCAGACCGACCCCGTAAACTGCTTTCCCTACCCGGCTACTTCTACGAGCGGCTGCGGCACCTATGGAGCCGTTTCTGCCGTCAGCATTGCCGAAACGGCTACCCCAGCCAACGTGGTCATGAACAAGACCGGCCTTACGTGCGGGACCACGACCGAGCCCTACGCCACGTATGGCATCTACCGCGATGCTGCTACGAACGGCACGCTGAGTAAAAGCAACGATTACACCCTGACCGTCACGACGACAAACGCCAGCCGCGCCGCTCTCTGGATTGACCTGAACCAGGATGGCATCTACGGGGCGGTGCTGAACTCTGCCGGAGCGCCCACCGGCGAATACTTTGGCGAGAACACCAACGGTTCTGGCAGTACAACGCTGACCTTTAGCATTCCCAGCACTTCGCTGGCTGCCGTTACCAATGGCACGGTGGGCTTCCGCGTGCGAACTGAGCGTAACAACGCAAGCATTCTTGCTACCGCCGGCAATAGCAACGCCACTACCACCACCGGTGTCACGCTGGACTACGCGGTGCTGGTAGCCGGTGCTACGCCCTGCGCCGGTACGCCCGCCGCTACGGTACCTACTTCGGTCACCAGCACGGCCTGCCCGGCTACTACATTTTCGCTCACGGCTACTGGCCCCGCACTCGGGACCACCGGCCTTACCTACCAGTGGGAGTATAAGCCCAGTGCCGCGGCGCTCTACACCAGCGTGCCCACTACCATCACCGATGTGAATGGCAACGCCGTGACGACGAACGCCACGACAGCCATCCTGACCATTGTCAACCAGCGCGAAGCTACCGACTACCGGGTGATTATTACGTGCAGCAACGGGGGAGCCAGTGCTACGTCGCCGGCCATCACCATTGCCCAAAGCCTGCTGGCGAACTGCTACTGCCAGAACGCCAACAACGCGACCAACGACTACCTCACCAACGTAACGCTGCAGGACATCAACAACACCAGCGGCAGCTCGCAGACCAGCACCCCAACGGGGTTTGCTGATTATACGGGCAGCCCCAGCCCTACCCAGACGACCACGCTCAACCGCAACAGCACGTATGTTATCACGGTATCCGCCCTCTCGCCGTCGTCGAGCACGCCTACCGAGATGGTCTGGATTGACTACGACCAGAGCGGGACGTTCGAAGCCAGCGAGTACACCGTCATTGGTACCCAGGCCACTACCGGCGCGGTGACGGGGAGCACCAACCTCACCATTCCCGCCACGGCCCTGCTGGGCCCTACCCGGATGCGCGTGCGCCTGCACAACGACGCCACCGGCACGGGTGCCAGCGCCTGCGCCAACGCCTGGATTGGCGAAACCGAGGACTACCTCGTCACTATTGGGGCCGAAGTAGTCTGCTCCACTCCCACCCTCCTCACAGTGAGCGGCCCGGCTGCTGCGCCGTGCGCCGGGGCCTCATTCACCCTGACGACCACTGGCGCGACGGCCGGCCAAAGCGGCTTTAGCTACCAATGGGAGAAAAGCGCAGCGGGCGCCAACAGCTTTGCCCCTATCAGCGGAGCCACCAATCTGTCGCTGACCACCAGCCTGACGGCCTCGACGGACTACCGCATTGTGACCACCTGCGCCACCGGCGGGGCTACTGCTCCCTCAAATATATTCACGGTAACCTTGGGCTATCTGAATTGCTACTGCACGCCGTCGGCCACTCCCACCAACGAATATGTATCGGCCGTGAGCATGACGGGCAGCACGCCTTTCACCAATACCACCGGCGGCACCAGCAGCACCTCGGCAGGCTACAACAACTACACCGGCGACCCTGCGCTGACTACTACCCTCAACCAGGGTGGCATTTACCCCATCACGGTGAGCATCCGGGCCAATGCCTCTCCCTCGCAGGCTGCCCTTTGGATTGACTTTGACCACAACGGCACGTTCGACCCGACTGACAACGTGGAATACTACCTGCTCGGCACCCCGGCTAGCAGCGGCAACTACACCTACACCATCAACGTGACCGTGCCGGCCAATGCGCCGCTCGGCGCCACCCGCATGCGGGTGCGGGAGCGCAACTCGCTCTTCGCCAATACCGCCGCCTGCGATGCCAGCGGCTACGGCGGCGAAACCGAGGACTACCTCTTCACCGTGGGCCCGCCCCAGCAGTGCACCAACCCGCCCGCGACCATCACCGCCACGGCCGATGTGACCAACGCCTGCGCCAACTCGTCCTTCACGCTCAGCACCAGCAGCATTCCCGTGGGCACCACGGGCTACACCTTCCAGTGGCAAAGCCGCTTGATGGGCTCAGGCAATGCGTTTGCGGACATCACGGGCGCTACCGCCTTCAGCTACGCGGTGGCTGGCCAAACGGTGCCGACAGATTACCAACTCATCGTGAGCTGCGCTAATGGTGGTGCGCCCGTGACGTCGAACTCGGTGGCAGTGGGCCAGAACACCTACGACCAATGCTATTGCAGCGTGGTGCACGGCTCGGGTTGCAGCACCTACGGCGCCATCACCAACGTGAGCATCAACGGCATGAGCAACGGCACAACCTGCGCCGGCGGCTCCAACTACACGGTGGTCCCCACCACCACGGCCACCGCTACGCTTACGAAGGGGACGAGCTACACGCTGAACACTACGTTTGCCAGCAGCCCAAGCATCAGCGCGGGCGTGTGGGTCGATTATAACCACAACGGCACGTTCGACGCCAGCGAGTTCAACAGCATCACCAGCGCCGCCAGCAACGGCACGCTGAGCACGAGCATGACCGTGCCCGCCACAGCGATGACCGGCGCCACCCGCATGCGCATCCGAACCGAATCGACGGGCGTGGCCCTCGTAACGGCCAGCCGCGGCTGCGACACCTTTGTGTACGGCGAAACCGAGGATTATACCTTCAACGTCGTGGCTCCGCTGCCGGTCAAGCTCATCAGCTTCACTGCGGCAGCGCAGGACAAAGCCGTACACCTGGATTGGGTCACGGCCTCGGAGCTGCACAGCGAGCGGTTTGAGGTAGAGCGCAGCACCGATGGCAAAACCTTTGAGCTCATTGGCACCGTGGCTGCGCAGGGCAATTCTACCCACCGCACCGACTACGAGTTCCTCGACTCCAAAGCCCTCGCCAAGGCCACCACGCGCTACTACCGCCTCCGCCAGGTCGATACCGATGGCGCGGCCGAATACTCGCCCGTGCGGAGCGTGCAGTTGGGTAGCTTCACCCACCTGGAGCTGTACCCCAACCCGGCGCACCGCGACCTTTCCGTGACTGGTGCCACCGCCGGCGCGGCCGTGGAAATCTTCGACGCCCTGGGCCGTTCCGTACTGAATGCCCCGGCCAACACTGACGGCCAGGCTCGCCTCACGCTGCCCGCCGGGCTGCCGAGCGGGGTATACATCGTGCGCAGCGGCACCGAAGTGCGCCGCCTCACGGTGGAGTAATCCTTCCTGCCACGTGCCTTTAAGGCCCGACTGCCCGGTGTGGGGCGGCCGGGCCTTTTGTTTATCGCTGAGAGCCAGACGCCAATAGCTGGTGGCTTGCTTACCTTTGATTTTCACAGCTGTTTATAATGAAGCCTAATTCGCTCGAAGAACTCTACACCAAGCTCCGTCCGGTGGCCGGCGCCGAAGCCAGTACGCTAGTGGCCCCGGGCATTCAGCGGGAAATCGGCCACTTCAACGTCTTCAACGTGGCCGACCTAATGGCCACCAAGTTCCAACGGCCACCAATGACTTTCGACCGGCGGGCATTCTGTAAAATCAGCCTGATTCGTGGGCGCAGCCGGGTTGAGAACGGCGACAAAGTGGTGGACATTGAGCGCAACGGCCTGTGGTTTGCCACCTCCCGCGTGCCCTACCGGTGGCTGCCGCAAGACCAAGACCAAGCCGGCTACTTCTGCGTTTTCACCGATGAGTTCCTGCTGCCCGCCAAGAGTGGGGTTGTGCTCGATGAGCTGCCCATTTTCCAACCCGGCGCCACCCCTACCTTGGAGATATCGGATACGGACTACGCAGCCATTGAGGGTATTTTCCTGCGCATGACGCAGGAAATAGCCTCCGGCTATGCCCATAAGTATGACCTGCTCCGCACCTACCTGCTCGAACTGATACACTATGGGCAGAAGCTGCAACCCGCACCGGCCCAGGTCCACACACCCAATGCTTCGGCCCGCGTCACGGCCCTGTTTGCCGAGCTGCTGGAACGCCAGTTTCCCCTCGAAACTCCGCAGCAACAGCTACGGCTGCGCACCGCCAAGGACTACGCCAACCAGCTGGCGGTGCACGTCAACCACCTCAACCGGGTACTGAAAGAAACCACCGGCCGTACCACCACCGGCCTCATCGGCAGCCGGGTAGCGCAGGAAGCCAAAATCCTGCTCAAGCAGACCAACTGGAACGTCTCCGAAATTGCCAACAGCTTGGGCTTTGCCGACGCGGCGCATTTCTGCAACTTCTTCAAACGCCAGACCGGCCTGGTCCCAAGTGCCCTCCGCGAATAGACTCGTTGTTTGAATTATTCAGCAGGCAGACGCTGAAGCGGCCAGGTTGCAGAGTAGCCATAGCCCGGTGATGGATTTGTAGCAACCCGATAATTGGGATAAAAAAAGCCGCGTAGCGATGACAGAACCAATCGGTAATCTGTCACTGCTACGCGGCTTTTTTTATCACTAGAACCGTGCTTCTTTGCCAACCTTTCGCTGCTACGCGGCTAGTCCGCAGCTTGGGTTATTTAATGTCTAACAAGTAGGGCAGACGGGCCTGCACACCGCGCATCTGCATGAGCTGCTGGTACTGCGCGTAGGCGGGGTAAAGCGGGCCCAGCTCGGCTTTGATGGCGCGGGCCTTGGCTTCGTCATCCTCATCGCCAACAAAGCGGGACAGCAGGCTTTCGATGGAGGAGCGTTGACGGGGCAGGCGCTGCACGCGGTAGTCGTCGGCCTTGAGGTGGGCGCGTTGGGCGGCAATTTTCAGGGCGTCTTCGTAGTCGCCCAGCACATCCACGAGGCCGTTGTTTTTGGCCTCGAGGCCGCTCCAGACGCGGCCCGAGGCCAGGCGGCGCAGGCGGTCTACGGGCATGCGGCGGCCGAGGGCGGCTTTGCTGGTGAAATCGGCGTAGATGCTGTTCACCTCGCCTTGCAGCACTTTTTTCTCATAGTCGGAGAGCGCGCGGGTGATGGTGGGCAGGTCGGAGAACTTGCCGGTGGTCACGCGGTCCACGGTGATGCCCAGCTTGTCGGCCAGCAGCGGCTGAATGTTGGGCAGCACGCCAAACACGCCAATGGAGCCCGTGATGGTGTTCGGATGGGCCACGATGGTGTCGCAGGCCATGGCAATGTAGTAGCCCCCGGAAGCTGCCACGTCGCTCATGCTGGCGATAATCGGCTTCACTTTGCTGGTGAGCAGCACCTCGCGGTAAATAATATCGGAGGCAAGCGAGGAGCCGCCGGGCGAGTTGATACGCAGCACCACGGCCTTCACTTTGTCGTCGAGGCGGGCCTTGCGGATGGATTCGGCAAACTTGGTGCTACCGATGTTGTCGTCGGAACCCCGGCCGGTCACAATGTCGCCGTCGGCGTACACCACGGCAATGCGGTTGCCGCTGGTGTTGCCCTCTTTTTCGTCGGCATCATCGTTTTCGGTATAGTCGCTGAGGCTCACCAGGCTGGGCTTTTTGTCTTTGGCCACGCCCAGCTTGCCCCGCAGGTAGTCCTCCACCTCATCAAAATAGCCGAGCTTGGTGACCAGGTTCAGGCGCAGGGCATCGGGGGCGTTGTGCACCAGCATGGAGTCCGAAATCACCTTGAGGCGGGCCGGCTCGATGTGGCGCGCCTCGGCCACGCGGCCAATCATGTAGCCGTTGATGGAGTTGAGGAACGACACGGTCTGGTAGCGGGCCGAATCCGAGAAATTCTCCCGGAAAAACGGCTCCACGGCGCTTTTAAACGAGCCCACCCGGAAGATGTAGGGCTCGATGCCGGCCTTGTCGAACAGGCGCTTGTAGAACATCACCTCCGAGCTGAGCCCGTTGAATTCCAGCGTGCCCTGCGGGTGCAGGTAGATTTCGTTGGCTACCGAGGAGAGGTAGAAGCTCTTTTCGGAGGCGATTTCGTGGTAGGCCACGATGAACTTGCCGGATTTTTTAAAGTCCAGCAGCGCGTCGCGCACTTCCTCCAGCGAGGCCATGCCGCCCTGCACCAAACCCAGGTTCAGCAAAATGCCCTTGATGTCGGCATCGCCCTTGGCCCGGCCGATGGCTTCCTTCAACTCGACCAAACCGGTCGAGCCACTATTGCCCCCGAAGGCGCCCAGGCGGCCGTCGCGCCCGCGCTCATTGAGCGGGTCGTTCAGCTTGAGCTCCAGCACCGAGTTGGCGGCGGTTTCCTTGTGGTCGTCGCTGCTCACGGCCGCTCCAATGATGCCGGCCATCACCAAAAAACCCAGAAATCCAAAGACGAACAGGCCGACAACGGTGGCGAGCACGAATTTCAAAAATTGACGCATAAAAACGGATTAGAATGATGGCTGTAAATGTAGGCGGCGCGGGCCATTTGGCCTTCCCCCGTGGGTTTACGTCTTTCCCCTGCCGATTTACGAAGGCGTAAACCCACGGGGGAAGGACGTAAATACGCGGGGGAAAGGCGTAAACCAGCGGGGGAACGACGGAAATCCGCGGGGGAGGCACGGAACATCGCAGGGGCATGGCGTACAGGCCCGCGGAATGCCCGAAAGCCCGCGGGGGACCACCCAAAAGCCCCGCGGGCGGCTCAGTAACCGTATTTCTCGCCCCACCAGCCGCGCAGGCGTTCCTGGATTTTGGCTTCGCTGGCATTGTGGCCGGGCTCGTAGAAACGGGTGCCGCTCAGGGCGTCGGGCAGAAACTCCTGCTCCTCGAAGTTGCCTTCGCCGTTGTGCGAGTAGGCGTATTCTTTGCCGTAGCCGAGCTGCTTCATGAGGCGCGTGGGGGCGTTGCGTAAGGGAACCGGCACGGGGTGCACGCCGTGGGCCTTCACCTCGGCCTGGGCGGCGCGGATGGCCATGTAGGAGGCGTTGCTTTTGGGCGAAGTAGCCAGGTAAATGACCGTTTGGGCTAGGATGAGGTCGGACTCGGGCAGGCCGATGACGGTGCAGGCCTGGAAGCAGCTCGTGGCCAGCATCAGGGCGTTGGGGTTGGCGTTGCCGATGTCCTCACTGGCCAGGATGAGCATGCGGCGGGCAATGAACTTCACATCCTCGCCGCCTTCCAGCATTACGGCCAGGTAGTAGAGCGCGGCGTTGGGGTCGGAGCCGCGCATGCTTTTAATAAAGGCCGAAATGACGTCGTAGTGCATTTCGCCGCCTTTGTCGTAGCGGGCCAGTGGGCGCTGGGCCACCTGCTGCACCACCGCATCGGTGATTAGGATGGTTCCTTTCTTATCGGGCGGGGTGCTTTGCACCACAATTTCCAGGAGGTTGAGCAGCTTGCGGGCGTCGCCGCCGCTCAGGGCTAGCAGGGCGTGGTCTTCCTTGAGGCTCACCTTTTTCTGCTGCATCGCGGCGTCCTCCGTCAGGGCCTTTTTCACGAGGCCGCGCAGGGTGTCCGCGCTCAGCGCTTCCAGCACGTACACCTGGCAGCGTGAGAGCAACGCCGGGATGACTTCAAACGACGGATTCTCCGTGGTGGCGCCAATCAGCGTGACGGTGCCGTGCTCCACCGCGCCCAGCAGCGCATCCTGCTGGGCCTTGCTGAAGCGGTGGATTTCATCAATAAAGAGCACCGTACCACGCTGCCGCTTGGCCTTTTCAATGACGTCGCGCACATCCTTCACGCCCGCGTTGATGGCGCTGAGCGCGGAAAATGGCTGCTTCAGCTCCGAGGCCAGCAGGTGGGCCAGGGTGGTTTTGCCCACGCCGGGCGGTCCCCACAGAATGAGGCTGGGCAGCCGGCCGGAGTTCAAATAGCGGCGTAGCACGCCGGTTTCGCCCACCAGGTGCTGCTGGCCGGCATAGTCGGCCAGGCGGCGCGGGCGCTGGCGCTCGGCCAGCGGGGCATCAGGGCCGGGCGCGGCGGCTGGGGTGAAGGCGGTGGGTTCGTCGTCAGGGAAAAGGGAGGACATAGGAAGTAGCGAAATAGCGCGAATCGAAGACGGCGGAGCCAACTTTGTGGTTCGCATTTTAGAACGTTCGGCACCGCAACGAGTTCTGACGGCGCGAAAACGCGAACCACAAAGTTGGCGCTACTCTCCCCTACTTATGCCCAATCAATTCCGCGTGCACGCGGCCCTGTTCTTCGTCGCAGTCATTTACGCGGCCAATTATTCCCTGTCGAAAGACGTGATGCCGCTCTATATGACGCCGTTCGGCATCGTCACGCTGCGGGTGCTGGGCGCGTCGAGCTTCTTTGCGCTGGTGAAATACTTCGTGGCCCCGCAAGACAAAATCATCGGCTGGACCGACAACCGGCGGTCCATTCTCTGCGGCATTTGCGGCATTGGGGTCAATCAGCTGCTGTTTTTTTCGGGGCTGAATTTGACTTCGCCCATCAGCGCGTCGCTGCTCCAGACCATCGCGCCCATTGTGGTGGTCATCGCCTCGGCCATTCTGCTCAGTGAAAAAATCACGCTGCCGCGGGTGCTGGGCATTGCGGTGGGCGCGGCGGGCGCGGCCTCGCTCATCCTCAGCCGCAACGCGCAGGCAGCCATCTACCCGCACGCCACGCTGGGCAACCTGTTTATTCTGGCCAATGCCACGGTGTTTGGCCTCTACCTGGTGCTGGTGCAGCCGCTGATGCGCAAGTACCACGCCTTCACGGTGCTGGCGCGGGTGTTTCTGGTGGGGGCCATCATTGCGGTGCCCTTCGGCTGGCGCGATGCCCTGACGGCCCACTACGCCACTTTCCCGCTCAAAATCTGGCTGGAAATCGGCTACATGGTGGTCTTCCTTACCATCCTGGCCTACCTGCTCAATAACTGGGCGCTGAAATACGCCTCCCCCGCCCTTCTGGGCGTCTATATTTATTTGCAGCCGGTGCTGGCCGTGCTCATTGCCGTGGCCCTGGGCAAAGACCACCTCACTTGGGGCAAAGCCGGACAGGCAGTACTCATCTTCGTGGGGGTGTGGCTGGTAAGCCAGAAACCAAAGGCAGCAGCCGTGCCGGCAGCAGCGGAAACGGTATAGGACTGGGGTTTTCAGGGCCGCGTCTGCGTTGCTTCCCGCATAAAAGTTCCCTTCATGCGGCACTCATTGGGCCTGAGCGAAGTTCGTATAGGTGCTCCTGCCTGTTTGCAGGTGGCCTTTACCTCTTTTTTCGCTCTATGAAACATCCCACGCTTGCGCACGCCGGCATTCCCATTGCCCCCTCCCTCGACTCAACCCTGGCCGATGACGGCGTAAAGCCTCGTCTGGCCCCCGACAAGCAGCGCCTAGTGCGCATTTCGGCCCTGGCGGTGTTGGTCGCGGTCACCATTAGCCTGGTGGCGCGCTTGCTGGTGTACTTGATTAATCTGGTTACCAACCTGGTTTTTCACGGTGATTTTGCGGTAGAGTACCACAGCCCCGCTGATAACCACCTCGGCCTGTGGGTCATTCTGATGCCGGCGCTTGGTGGCCTGGTGGTCAGCCTGATGGCCATTTATGGTTCCAAAGCCATTCGCGGGCACGGCATCCCCGAGGCCATGGAGCAGATTCTGACCAACCAGAGCCGCATCAAGCCCTCCATTATGTACCTCAAGCCGCTATCGGCGGCCATTTCCATCGGTACGGGCGGGCCGTTTGGCGCCGAGGGGCCCATTATTGCCACGGGCGGCGCGCTGGGCTCCACGCTGGGCCAGCTCATCAAAATCACGCATCACGAGCGCAAGGTGCTGCTGGCGGCGGGAGCCACGGCGGGCATGTCGGCCATTTTCGGCACGCCCATCGCGGCGGTTTTTCTGGCTATCGAGCTGCTGCTGTTCGAGTTTTCGCCCCGCTCGCTGCTGCCGGTAGCGCTGGCCTGCATCACGGGCGCGGCCGGGCACCACTTGCTGTTCGAGCAGGGCGCCACGTTCCCCATGCCCACGCTCCTGACGCCCAGCAACGGCGCGCTGGCCATCTACAGCAGCATTGGCTTGCTGGTGGGCCTAGCATCGGTGGGCATCACCAAGCTGGTGTATTTCATTGAGGACCTGTTTGAGGAGCTGCCCATTCACTGGGCGTGGTGGCCGGCACTGGGCGGCCTGGCCGTGGGCGGCATCGGCTACTTCGCCCCCCAAACGCTGGGCGTAGGCTATGAAAACATCACCGCCGTGCTGTCCGGCTCCGCGCCGCTGAGCCTGCTGCTGACGCTGTGCTTTCTGAAGTTCGCCTCCTGGGCCATTTCGCTGGGCAGCGGCACCTCGGGCGGCACCCTGGCGCCGCTGCTCACCATTGGCGGAGCTACGGGCGCGCTGCTGGGCGTGGCCATTCAGCACTTCTTTCCGGGCTCCGATATTGTGCTGCCGCTGGCGGCGCTGGTGGGCATGGCGGCCATGTTTGCAGGTGCCTCGCGGGCGCTGCTCACCTCCATCGTGTTTGCGGTAGAAGCGACGGGCCAGGCGCAGGCACTGCTGCCGCTGCTGGGGGCCTGCACGGCCGCCTACCTGGTATCGTTCCTGATGATGGGCAATACCATCATGACCGAAAAAATTGCCCGTCGCGGCGTGAAAACACCCGTCGACTACGAACCCGACCTGCTCGACAAAGTGAACGTGGCCCGCGTGCTGCAAAATGGCATGGTCGCCATCGGCCTCGACAACAGCATCCGGGAAGTGCGCGAATGGGCCGAGCGCGAAGCCGAGCGCACCGGCCCGCACCTGGTGGTGGTGAACCCTGACGGCGCCTTTGCCGGCATCATTAGCACTGTGGCCCTGGCCGGCTGGCACGCCGACGATGCGGCCCCCATCAGCGCCCTGCTGCAGCCCCGCTCTTCCACCGTGCTGGCCACCGACACCCTCCGCACCGCCGTGGAGCGCATGGCCCGCGAAAACGTGGACGTGCTGCCCGTGCTTGGCAGCGAGGCCCAGGTGAGCGGCATCATCTCCTACCGCGATATCCTGAACGCCTACAAAAACCGCCTCGAAGACGACCGCAGTGTAGTACCCAATCTTTCGCTCAAACGCAAGAGCCTGCGCGTATTGTTACGCGGGCAGGCCATGTTCCAGAAGCAGAAATCGGAGATTGAGTAGCAATCCACTCAAAACTTGCCGACCATTGAATAAAGGCCTTCCGCACACTGCGGGGGGCCTTTTCAGTTATCTTGATTAATCAAATTCACCACCAGCGTTACCATGGTAGCCTTATCCTCTGGCTTACTCTCGGCAATGAGCAGCGTGAGCGCTACCAGCGCGTTATCGGCCAGCCGGCGCGAGCCATCGGGATGGTACAGGCACCGGTTCCGGTCCAGAAACCACACGAATAGGAAGGCCGCAATGCGCTTGTTGCCATCCGAAAACGAGTGGTTTTTCACCACGAAATACAGCAGGTTGGCCGCTTTTTCCTCCACGCTCGGGTATAGGTCTTCGCCGCCAAAACTTTGGTAGATGGACCGGACCGAGCTTTGAAAAGAGGCATCCTTTTCTCGCCCAAAAAGCGCGCTGCCGCCAAACTGCGTACGCAGGCTATCTACGGCTTCCAACCCGGCTTCATAGGTTAGCTCAAAGGGCTCTTCGCTAGCGGTACCGCGCACCCGCAGGCGCTGGTGGTCGTATTGGTCCAGCACATCAAGCGCGCGGGCGTAGTCACCCAGCACCCGCAGTAGCGCATCTGACTGGTCAGAAGTCAGCTCCTGATTAGCTGCTACTTCACCCTGTAGCTGCACCAGCCGCTTGAGGTCGGCCAGCTGGCGGGCGCTTTCGCGCAGGCGCTTCTCGTTGAGTGCATAGCCTTGCACGAGATACTGGCGCAGAATGCTCGTGGCCCACTGCCGGAAGTGGGTACCACGCAAGGACTTCACCCGGTAACCGACAGAGATAATAACGTCGAGATTGTAGTGTTTAACATGGTAGTTTTTACCGTTAGCAACAACTGTCAAGGATTCCTTGACAGTTGAATCT
The DNA here is from genome assembly GCF_017571495.1 of Hymenobacter negativus. Classification (GTDB taxonomy): domain Bacteria; phylum Bacteroidota; class Bacteroidia; order Cytophagales; family Hymenobacteraceae; genus Hymenobacter; species Hymenobacter negativus. The sequence goes on from NZ_JAGETZ010000001.1 coordinate 648,542, forward strand.
TCGCTTAATTCACCTTCCCGAAAAAGATTCCGAATGTGCAGACTAACGTTCTGCTTGGTCGTATCAAAAAGCTCCACCATCTGCGTCTGCGTCAGCCACACAGTTTCGTGGTCCAGTTGCACTTCGAGTTGCGTTTGCCCATCAGGGGCTTGGTAGAGCAGGATATTATTGGTCAGGTTCATTTAAAAATCCTTGTTGCTGCATACCAAGGTAGTTGATATTAAATATGCTGCAAACGCAAAAAGGCCCAGCTTATTCAGCCGAGCCTTTTTGCTTGTGGTTTTGAGAGAATTCTATAAGTGAATCACCTCGCCGTACGCCGCGGCGGCGGCTTCCATAATGGCTTCAGACATGGTGGGGTGCGGGTGCACCGACTTAATGATTTCCATGCCGGTGGTTTCCAGCTTGCGGGCTACCACTACTTCGGCAATCATCTCGGTCACGTTCGAACCAATCATGTGGGCACCGAGCCACTCGCCGTATTTCTTGTCGAAGATGACTTTCACGAAGCCGTCTTTCACGCCGGCAGCGCTGGCTTTGCCCGAGGCTGAGAAGGGGAATTTGCCCACCAGCACGTCGTAGCCTTTGGCTTTGGCTTCGGCTTCGGTGTAGCCTACGCTGGCGATTTCGGGCGAGGCGTAGGTACAGCCGGGGATGTTCTGGTAGTTGAGCGGCTCGGGGTGGTGGCCGGCAATTTTCTCCACGCAGATGATGCCTTCGGCCGAGGCCACGTGGGCCAGCGCGGGGCCGGGCACGATGTCGCCGATGGCGTAGATGCCGGGCACATTGGTCTGGTAGAAATCGTCCACAATCACGCGGCCGCGCTCTACTTTGATGCCCAGCTCTTCGATGCCGATGTTTTCGAGGTTGGTGGTCACGCCCACAGCGCTCAGCACCACGTCGCACTCAATTACCTGCTCGCCCTTGGCGGTTTTGATGGTCACTTTGCAGCCTTCGCCGGCGGTATCCACCTTGATTACTTCGGCACTGGTGAGCACGTTCACGCCGATTTTGCGGAACGACTTTTCCATCTGGCGCGATACTTCCTCGTCCTCCACCGGCACGATGCGGGGCAGGAACTCCACCACCGTCACCTCCGAACCCATGGTGCGGTAGAAATAGGCAAACTCGACGCCGATGGCGCCGGAACCCACCACCACGAGGCGCTTGGGCAGCTGCTCCATGGCCATGGCTTTGCGGTAGCCAATGATTTTCTTGTTGTCGACGGGCATCGTCGGCAGTTCGCGCGAGCGGGCGCCGGTGGCCAGGATGATGGATTTGGCTTCCACCGTTTCCTTGCTGCCGTCAGCCTTGGTCACTTCTACTTTGCCGGGAGCTACCACTTTGCCGGTGCCCATCACGGTCTCAATCTTATTCTTTTTGAACAGGAAGTTAATGCCCTTGCTCATGCCATCGGCCACGCCGCGGCTGCGCGAAATCACAGCGCCAAAATCATAGCCGACGCCTTCGGCTTTCAGGCCGTAGTCGCTGGCGTGGTTCAAGTATTCAAATACCTGGGCCGATTTGAGCAGCGCTTTCGTCGGAATACAGCCCCAGTTGAGGCAGATGCCGCCCAGCGACTCGCGCTCGATAACCCCCACTTTCAAGCCCAGTTGCGAGGCCCGGATTGCGGCCACGTACCCGCCGGGGCCACTGCCGACCACGACCAAATCAAATTGCAATGCCATAAAATCTGCGAAAGAAAAAAAGTACACCGGGCCCGGCTGGGGGACCCACCCAATTGTGGCCGCAAAGATAGCCGCGCCCTCTTACCGGGCCACACCTGCTCATTGCAACCGTTTGCTTTCGCCAACAAGATTAGGGCGTAATAGGTGCTGGCAGCCAATCTGCTCTTCGTCCCGTATAAGCCTCCGGCTACGGCACAGCTTGCCCGGCCTACTTATTTCTGCTTTTATGAAATCACGTTTTCGCTTCCCTTTGGCGGCCCTTGGGCTGCTTGCTTTCCTCACCAATTGCGCCACCACCGTTACCGAGAAGGAGAAACCCAGCAACACGAGCCAGCTGATGACCGTGCCGGAAGCCACCGGTGCCCGCCGGCCTGATTCGACCGGGGCCGCCACCTCTGCCCCCGATGCCCGCACCACTGGCGAGGCCAATGGCATTGCTGCCACGCCCGCTACCGCCGTAGCCTCCGAAGCCGCGACGGCCGGCACCACGGGCGCTCCGGAAATTCTTTCGGCCGCTGCCGCTTCGGCCGAGCGGGAAAAGGAGAAGAAAATGACCGCGCTCGACTACCGTAACATGCTGGCCAACGCCGATGCCATTCTGAAAGTGGAACCCAAAAGCTCGACCGCTTACCTGCAGCGTGCCAAGGCTAAAAGCTATTTGAAAAACTACGCCGAAGCCCTGCCCGACTACGCCGCCGCCATCCGCTACCAGCGTGACAACCCCGACGCCTACTATAACCGAGGCGTAAACCGCTTGATGATGAAGCAGTACAAGGCCGCAGTTACCGATTTTTCGGGCGCCATCAAGTACCGCCCCGAGGATAAAGAGTCGTACTTCGGGCGGGGCGTGGCCAAAATGCAGTCGTACCAATACAAGTCGGCGGTGGGTGACTTCACTAAAGCCATCCAGTTGGATTCTACTTACGCCGATGCCTGGGAGTACCGCGGCATCAGCTATTCCTCGTTCGATAAGCTCTCGGAAGCTCGCCGCGACCTTGAAAAAGCCGCCCAGCTCAACCCCGAAGCTGCCAAGAGCCTGAAGCGCTACGTGGGCACGGACGAAGGCCACACTCCCATCAAAACGCCCGTTTCCCGCACCACCGGCGGCTACCACCCCAAGCCCGGCCAGCACTAGGAACCTGTGCGCCTATCGTGCGGAACGCAGTGAAGCACCTTATCACGTTGGAACAATTCGTTCAGATGCGATAAGGTGCTTCATTGTGTTCTGCATGGCAGGCAGTTCCGCTACTTCCCGCCGAAAAACAGCTTGAAATAGAAGCTCGGCTTGCGCAGCTGCTCGCGCAAGTCCAAATCCATAAACATCATGGAGAGCGTGGCGGCCAGCGTGGGATTACTCACCGCCCGGTTGGCCACGATGTTGAACAGGCTGGGGAAGTTGAGCAGCCGCTGCATCACGCGGCTTAGGCGCAGCTCCTGGCCGAGGCGATTGTAAACGGCTTTGTCGTAATTCTTGAGGAACACCGGGCTAAAGTCGTTCGTTTTTACTGCCTCAATGGCCCAGATGGCCGCGTGCCGCCCGCTCACCATGGCGTGCGAAATGCCCTCGCCCGAGAAAGGGTCGATGAGCGAGCCAGCATCACCGAGTAGGAAATACCCCGGCCCCGACAGCGCCCGCCGCTTCGAACCCAATGGCAGTCCAAAGCCTTTCACGGAGCCCAGGCGCGTGGCCCCGGCGAAGCGCGGTGCTAAGTCGGGGTGCGTTGTGAGAATCTCGTCTAGGCGCTGGCGCAGATTCACCTTTTTGTCGGCCACGGTCTTCGAGAGCATGCCCACACCCACATTGGCCTGGCCATTGGGCAACGGAAACACCCAGAGGTAGCCGGGCAGGAAATCCTTAATGAAGTGTAACTCGATGAAATTATCGGGGCTCAGGCCGGCTACACCGTCATAGTAGGTGCGCAGGCCGGCGCAGTGGTGGTCGGGCTCGAGGGCATGGCCGGCCACTTTGCGGGCGAATTCAGATTGGGCGCCATTGGCGACGAGTAGCAGACGGCAGGAGGCAATTTCCTGGCCGGCTTTGTCGAGCAGCTGCCAGCCGGTGGGCATGCGCTCGGTACGGGCCACGTCCACATTCTCGCGGAAATCAATTTCGGGGCGCTGGCGCACTTCTTCGACCAGGAAATTATCGAAGTCGATGCGTTTGGCCACGTGGCCGGCAGTGGGGTCGTGGGCTTTGTCGAACTTGGGCTTGAAGGGGATGCTGAGCTTGCGGCCGTTGGGCGCGATGAAGTCGATACCCCAGCTCGGAATCTGAATGGGAGCGGCGGCCAGTTTGGCGTGCAGGCCGGGCTCGATGCGCTTCAACTCGTTGATGACCTTGCCGCTGAGGGCGTCGCCGCAGGTTTTGTCGCGCGGGAAAGCGGCGCGGTCCAAGAGCAGGCAGCGCTGGCCGGCATTGGCGAGGTGCAGGGCGGCGGTGGCCCCGCCGGGGCCCGCGCCCAGAATACAGATGTCGTGGTGGGGCATAATGGTGGGGCGAAGTTAGGTTGCTGTAGCGCGTAGTAGCGCGAACTTTTAGTTCGCGTCCCCCGCACCGTTAAAGCCCTGTGCGAGTCGTTTGGAGACGCGAACTGAAAAGTTCGCGCTACGTCCGCGCTACTTACCTTCGCCCCATGACCAACACACTCACCGGAAAAGTAGCCCTCGTAACGGGTGCTTCCAAAGGAATTGGCCGCGCCATCGCGGCGCATTTTGCCCAGCTCGGCGCCGATGTCGCCTTCACCTATTTGTCGTCCGTGGAGAAGGGCCAGGCCCTCGAAACCGAGCTTTCGGCTGCGGGCACCAAGGTGAAAGGCTACCGCTCCGACGCCTCTGACTACGCCCAGGCCGAACAACTCGTCACCGATGTGGTGGCGGATTTTGGCAAGCTCGACATCCTCGTTAATAACGCCGGCATCACCCAGGATGGCCTGCTGATGCGCATGAGCGAGGAGCAGTGGGACAACGTCCTCACCGTCAACCTCAAGTCCGTATTTAATCTGACGAAAGCCGCCACCAAGCCCATGATGCGCGCTAAGGCCGGCTCCATCATCAACATGACCAGCGTGGTGGGCATCAAGGGCAACGCCGGGCAGGCCAACTATGCCGCCAGCAAGGCCGGCATCATTGGCTTCACTAAATCGGTGGCCTTAGAACTGGGCTCGCGCAACATTCGCTGCAACGCCATTGCCCCCGGCTTCATCGAAACCGAAATGACCGATGCCCTCGACCCCAAGCAGGTAGACGAGTGGCGCAAGGCCATCCCGCTCAAGCGCGGCGGCCGGCCCGAGGACGTAGCCAAGGCCACGGCGTTTCTGGCTTCTGATGATTCGGCCTACATCACCGGTCAGGTGTTGCAGGTGGACGGCGGAATGCTGACGTAGAAGAAACGATGGCCACGCCGGAAGAACACGCTGCGCATAATGCAGAAGCGGAGCAGCGGATTCTCAGTGATGTGAAGGAGCATGGGTTTCATGTTGCGCTGTTTAATGGCGACGGCTACTCTCCCAGCTTCGCCTATACAATCGGCCTATATAAAACGTATGGGTACCCCGAGCTTATTTGTTTTGGCTTTGGGCTAGATTTATTGCATTCGGTGCTTTGGGAGGGCAAAAGGCTGCTGGACAAGCAGCCCAAGCCCGACCTTGGTGTTGGCTATCCTGATTTTCTGCAGGACTTCGACATGCGTTTTGTAATCGTAGACCCAACTCGCTACCAGGATTATTTCGGCTACGCTGCGTGGTTTTACGATAGCTGGGATTTTCCGGCGCTGCAAACTGTATGACCCGACAAACAAGCACTTTATCCGTGGGATGATGGCTTCAATCCTGATTGGAAAGCTGCCCAGCCGCTACTTGACCGGGACCATAACTTCAAATTTCGGGAGGACCGGAATTTGGGTGTTTACACCACACGTCCGGTTTTAGAAGGTTTGCCGATTCTGCGCGTAGTCCACGACGACGATGGCAGCTGGCAGTTTCTTTGCGATACAACTTATGACGTGGCCGACTTAAAAGTGGTCGCGTTAGAGGCAATAGTAAAACGCGACCCAACGGTCAATGAGTTATTTCAGCTGAATTACGGCTGGCACGCATTGCGGGAAGCAGTGGGCGAAAAATGGCAAACCGCAGAACATGAAATAGAAGAAGAGGACGATACTGAAGACATAGAAGAAACGGAGTGATAAATTACTGCTAGTGCCCCATGTCCATTCCCCGGAAATTTCTAATCCCGCTACCGATTCTCCTGCTTCTTTTCGTGCTGGCATTAAAGCCCATTCGGCGTGCCTACAGCCACACGTTCGGCCAGGCGGCGGCCGACCGCAAATTGCTCCACGACGGCGACCTGATTTTCCATACCTCCAAGTCGGAGCAGAGTCGCGCTATTCAACTGGCCACGCATTCGCCCTACAGCCACTGCGGCTTGGTTTGCCAACAAAATGGCGAATGGATGGTACTGGAAGCCGTGCAGCCAGTAAAATTCACCTCGTTGCGCAAGTGGATAATCCGGGGTAAAGGCGACCATTATGTAGTGAAACGGCTCCGCGACGCCGATAAAGCGCTGACTCCGCAAGCCTGGCAGCGGATGCTGGCCGCTGGGCAAACCATGCTGGGCCGCGACTATGACCTGACCTTCGGCTGGTCTGACGACCGGATTTATTGCTCTGAGCTCATCTGGAAAGTGTATGAGCAAGGCATGCACCGGAAAGTCGGCCAACTCCAGCAGTTGCGCGATTTTGACCTGAGCAACCCCGCTGTGAAAGCCAAATTGACCGAGCGATACGGCAACAACTTGCCGCTGAACGAAACGGTGATTTCACCGGTCAGCATCTTCAACAGTCCCGAACTGGTTACCGTGCTGAGCCGTTGATGCAACGGGAGGCTGCAACTTTCACGGCGCAGACCGACCTTTAGCGCTGATTCAATCCGACTTTCGTTTGCTGACCACCCAATATTCTCCCTGGCTCATCCTCGTCTGCCTGCTCGTGGGCGCGGGCTACGCTGCCCTGCAATACTCGGCCAAAGCGCCCTGGAGCAAGCGCCTGAACTACGCGCTGGCGGCGTTGCGCTTCGCCGTGGTGAGCTTCCTGTGCTACCTGCTGCTGGGCCCCGTCATCAAAACCACTACCACGCGCACCGAGCAGCCCACCGTGGTGCTGGCCGTTGATAACTCGCAGTCGGTGGAGCTGTTTACGCCCAAAAACGTGCTCAGCCAGACTACCGGCGGCCTCGCCAAACTGGCCGAAACCTTGCGCGGCCGGGGCTTCACCGTCGAAACCCGGACGCTGACAGCCCCGACGGGCCGCCCGGCCCGGCTCGATTCGCTGCGCTTTTCGGCCACCACCACCGACCTCGACCAGCTGCTAGCCGGCACCCGTGAAGCGTATGATGGCCGCAACCTGGCCGGCGTGGTGCTTGTGTCCGATGGCCTCGTGAATCAGGGCCGCAGCCCGGCGTACTCGGAGTTCAGCTTCCCGATTTACAGTGTGGCGGTGGGCGACACCATTCCCAAGAAGGACCTGCGCCTCACCGGCCTCACCTATAACCGGGTGGCGTTTAGTGGCAATAAATTCCCGATTGAAGCCGAATTGGGCTTTGAAGGGTACGCGGGCGGCGCGGCCACCGTGGAGCTGCGCGATGGCAGCAAGGTGCTCGACAGCCGCCGGGTGGCCCTGCCCGCCGGTCGCCGCCGGGTGCGGACTACCTTCCAAATTACGGCACCCGCGCCGGGCAAGCGCCGCTACAACGTCCGCATCGTGCCCCAGCCGGGCGAGTTTACCGAACTAAATAACCAGCGCACTGCCTTCATCGAAATCGTGAAGGGCAAGCTGCGGGTGTTGCTGGCCGGCGCGGCCCCGCACCCCGATTTGAAAGCCCTGCGCGCTGCCATTTTGGCCAACGACAATTTCGACCTGACCCTGGCCATTTCCGGCGTGCAACCCCTGAAAGCGGGTGCTGATTTCGATGTGGCCATTCTGCACCAACTGCCGGCTCAGGGCGGGCTCGGCAACGAGATTCTGGCCCAGGTGAAAGCCCGCAAAACGCCTGCGTTCTACGTTTTGGGCGCACAATCGGACCTGGGGGCGTATAATCAGCTCGGGGCCGGCCTCACCATTCAGCCGCGCGGGGCCCAGACCGATGAGGTGACGCCCGTGCCCAACCCCGGCTTCGCCCGCTTTGCCACGGACGAGGAATCGGCCCGCCGCTTTGCGCAATACCCGCCCGCGCCCGTGCCGTTTGGCGACTACCGCCTGGGGCCCGGGGCCGAGGCCGCGCTCTGGCAGCAGGTGGGCCGCGTGCCCACCCAGAAGCCGCTGCTGGTGTTCGGCGGGCCGGCCACGCAGCGGCAGGCCACGCTGCTCACCGACGGCAGCTGGCAGTGGCGTCTGAGCGAGGCCGTGGCCCACGACGACAAGCCCGAAGCCTACGACCGCCTCATCATTCGCACGCTCCATCTCCTGACCCAAAACGCCAACAAAAAGCGCCTCGACGTGTACCCCACGCAGGACGCCTTTGGCACCCAGGACGACGTGACGCTGGGCGCGGAGACCTACAACGCCGTGTTCGAGCGCCTCTACAACCAAAAAATCGACCTGGTTTTAACTGACGAAAAGCAGCAAGCCCGCCGCTTCAGCTTCGCTAATGCGGAGGACGGCTCGCCCCTGCACCTGGGGCCGCTGCCGGCCGGCCTCTACCGCTACCAGGCCCGTGCTACCCTCGGCGGCCAAGCCCAGCAGGACGCTGGTGAACTGCTGGTGCAGTCGCAGCCCCTGGAAGCTTTGGAATCGAAGGCCGACCATAACCTGCTGGCGCAGCTCTCGCGCCGCAGTGGCTCACAGCTGTACTACCCCGCCCAGTTCGATAAATTGGCCCAGGACATCGCCAAGGCTAACTACAAGCCGGTAATTACGGCCGAGGAAGACCTGAAAGACCTGATAAATCTGAAGTGGATTTTCTTCGTCATTCTGGCCTTTCTGACGGTGGAATGGGCCGTGCGGAAGTACTCGGGAAGCGTATAAATCTGAACGGTGTAGAGGCGCGACACTTCGCGTCTCGGCGTCAGAGTCGTTGCGAATCGCTCAACGGAGACGCGAAGTGTCGCGCTTCTATACCGTTCTTTTAGCTTGTTCGTAAAGTAGAACCGACCCCAAAACGTCCTCCCTCCTACTTTACTGAACTACTATGAAAATCCGAGCCATTATCACCGGGGCCACCGGCATGGTGGGTGAGGGCGTTCTGCTCGAATGCCTGCAAAACCCCAACGTGGAGCACGTGCTGGTGCTCACCCGCAAGCCCACGAACCGCACCCACGCTAAAATGACCGAGCTGCTGGTGCCCGATTTGGCTAATCTGAGCGCCGTGGAAAGCCAACTAACGGGTTACAACGCCTGCTTTTTTTGCGCCGGCATCTCTTCCGTGGGTATCTCGAAGGAGGAATACGAGCGCATCACCCACGACATGACGTTGGCCGTGGGCGAAACCCTGGTCCGCCTGAACCCCGACCTCACGTTCATCTACGTGTCGGGCGTGGGCACCGACAGCGCCGAAAAAAGCAGCCAGCACTGGGCCCGCGTGAAGGGCCGCACCGAAAACGAGTTGCTGGCCCTGCCCTTCCGGGCCGCCTATATGTTCCGGCCGGGCTTTATGAAGACCACCGAGGGCCAGCGCAATATCCTGAAATGGTATCCGGCCATTGCCTGGCTCTACCCAGTGGCCCGGCGGCTGGCCCCGCAGTATGTGAGCACGATGCGCGAAGTGGGCCGCGCCATGATAAACGCGGCCGATTTCGGCTACTCCAAACCCGTGCTCGAAGTGCGCGATATTGTGGCGCTGGCCTACGGCAAAGCAGCCCCGCGCGACTAAATCCCATGCGCAAACCCCTCAAAATCCTCCTTATGACGACTGGCGGCATCCTCGGCACCCTGCTCATTGCGGTGGTGGCTTTCACCGGCCTCAGCCCGCAGCTGGGCGGCAAGCCTACCCAGACCGACAAGGAAGCCTATGCCAAATCGGGCCATTACAATGCGAAGGAGGGCGAATTTGTGAACATGATTCCAACCCGGGAACTGACCGGCAGTAGCATGCCGAAGGTGATGTGGCAGTTCCTGTTCCACAAGGCCCCCAATGCCACACCGCCCGGCCCGCTCCCGCAGCAACCGCTCGATTCGCTGGCCATCACCCGCAAAACGCCCGAGATGGCGCGCGTGACGTGGTTCGGCCACTCGGCCAGCCTGGTAGAACTGGCCGGCCAGAACATCCTGCTCGACCCCATGCTGAGCGTGGAAATGGGCCCTGTGAGTTGGGCCACGCCCAACCGCTACAACCGTAGCGTGGCCATCACCCCGGAAAAGCTGCCGCCCATTGCCGCCGTCCTCATCTCGCACGACCACTACGACCACCTCGACTACGCCACCATCCACAAAATCAAGGATAAAGTGGGGCATTTTTACGTGCCGCTGGGCATCGGGCCGCACCTGCGCCGCTGGGGCGTGGTGAATGAGAAAATCGTGGAAATGAACTGGGGCGACAGCACGCGTCTGGCCAACGGCCTCGTGCTGCGCTGCACGCCCAGTCGCCATTTTTCGGGCCGGGGCTTGGGCAACCGCAACTCCACCCTCTGGTGCTCCTGGGTAATGCAGGCCCCCGCCAAGCGCGTATTCTACACCGGCGACGGCGGCTATGGCCCGCACTTCGCCGCCATCGGCCAGCAGTACGGCCCCTTCGATTTGGCCCTGGTGGAATGCGGCCAGTACGATGCCAACTGGGCCGACATCCACATGCGCCCCGAGCAGAGCGTGCAGGCCGCCCGCGACGTGCGCGCCGCCGTGATGCTGCCCGTGCACTGGGGTGCTTTCACCGAAGCCAATCACGGCTGGAACGAGTCCGTGACCCGCGCCACCGCCGAGGCGGCGCGCCTGGGTCAGCCGATAACGACGCCACATTTGGGCGAGCCGATAACTTTGGGCACCGCGCTGCCGAAAGAGCGGTGGTGGGAGAAGTAGCGCGAACTTTGTAGTTCGCGTCCCCGCGCCGTCATACCGATTATCGTCCGGGACGCGGACTACAGTCCGCGCTACTATGCGTTATATCCTGCTCAACAAGCCCTACGAAGTCCTCACCCAGTTCACCGACGAGCACGGCCGCACCACGCTCAAGGATTTCGTGCCGGTGCCCGACGTGTACCCCGTGGGCCGGCTCGATTTCGATAGCGAAGGCCTGCTCTTGCTCACCGACGACAAGCAGCTCCAGCACCGCCTGAGCGACCCCAAATTCAAGGTCCTGAAAACTTACTGGGCGCAGGTCGAAGGCCTTGTTTCGGCAGTAGCGTTGGAGCAGCTGCGGCGCGGCGTGCAGATAAAAGAAGGCCTCACCGCCCCCGGCAAGGCGGCTGAATTGCATGAGCCGGGCCACCTTTGGCCGCGCAACCCGCCCATCCGCTACCGGGCCAGCATCCCCACCAGCTGGCTGGAAATCCAGATTTCGCAGGGCATGAACCGGCAGGTGCGTAAGATGTGCGCAGCCGTGGGCTTGCCGTGTTTGCGGCTGGTGCGGGCCGCTATTGGGCCGCTGGGCCTGGGCAACTTGCAGCCCGGCCAGTGGCGCGACCTCACGGCGGCAGAAGTGGCGGAACTGCGGCAGCTAAGCACGGCGGCGCGCCCGGAAAAGCCGTCGGGACCAGTTCGGGGCCGAAACCCGAACATTGCTTCGGCGCAGTTTCCCCGGAGAGGGGGCACCAGGCGCGGGCACTAGGCAGGCAGCAACAGTGTAGCCCCGTTCGCCAGCGACTTTAAACCCGGCCGCTCAACTGGGGGTATAAACGCTACCATGCTGCTGCCAGCATGCCTTTCCGCTCGCTCTTTTTCTGATTTGATGGTTTGCCGACACCTGTACCTCGTCCTTCTATCGGCCTGCCTGGGCCTGTTGCTCACGGCCTGTGGCACGCCGGAAGCCCCCCCGGCTGACTATGCCAACTACCTGACCCGGATTCCCGACCCCAAAACCTTGGGCGAAGCCTACGTCAGTGACCCCGACACCATTTTGGCGACGGCTACGGTGCAGGAACTGAACGCCACGCTGCAAGCCCTCGACCAGTCGGGCCGGGCGCACATCGACGTGGTTCTCGCCCGGAGCATTGGGGAGACCGTGCCCAAAACGGCCGCTACCGCGCTGTTCGACCGCTGGAAAATCGGCGACAAGAGCAAGGACAACGGCTTGCTGGTGCTGCTGGTGCTGGACCAGCGCCGCATCGAATTTGAAACCGGCTACGGCCTGGAAGCCGACCTGCCCGATGCCATTTGCTACCGCATCCAGCAGCGCGACATGGTGCCGCTGATGCGCGCCGAGCACTACGACGAGGCCGTGCAGGCAGGCGTGGGCGCCATCATCCAGCAGCTCAATCCCGATTCGGCACAGTCGGCCCGCGACAAGTTTAAAGCGGACAGCGCCCTCCTTTTTCAGGACCCTTACGACGCCATCATGGAAGTTCCGCAGCCTTCCATAACGGACTTAAACCAGCAGCTGGACCGCCGGGAAGCGGCCTCCGATAAGGCCGTGTCGGGGCTATTTAGCCTCATTGGGACCGTTGCGGCAGGCTTACTGTGCCTAGTGCTGTACGGGCTGCTGTGGGAACACATGACGGCAGTAGGCGGGCTGGTGCGGGGGCTTTTTGTGGTTTGCCTGGTGCTCACGCTGGGGCTTGTGGTGGTGGCTTTTTTCGCGCACCTGCCCAACGTCTGGGTTCTTTTTCCGCTGGTGTATGGGCCGCCACTCCTCTACGTGCACGCCTATCTGGCGGTGGTGAACGTGCGGGCGCGGGCCGTGTATGCGCCGCAGGGCCGCCACGCCCTGCACGAATACCTGCACGAAGCTCATTATAAGCTCGACTTTACGGCCGTCGCGTTTCCGGTGCTGCTGGCGCTGTACTGGCCCTGGCACCGCCGCCGCATGCAGCAGCTGCGTGATGCTCCCTACGCCTGCCCCACTTGTGCTACCCCCATGCACCGGCTGAGCGAAAAAGACGACGATGAGCACATGGAACTGGGCCAGGTGGCCGAGGAAATGGTGAAGTCGGTGGACTACGACGTATGGCAGTGCGACCAGTGCCACGAGCAACTGGTGTTCGGCTACCGCAACCTGACGAGCAGTGCCCAGCCCTGCCCAGAGTGCCACCACCGCACCTATCGCCCCAAGCGCAAGCAGGTGGTGCAGGCAGCTACCCGGTCGGCCGAGGGCTGGGGCTGGCAGCATTTCAAGTGCGAATACTGCGGGCACGAACATCAGGAAAAATATACCATTCCGCAGCTTCCTTCGCCGTCTAACAACTCTTCCGGTGGCGGCTCCTCCTCGTCGTGGAGCAGTGGCAGCAGCAGTTCCAGTAGCAGCAGCTCCTCCAGCAGCGGCGGCTCATCGGGCGGCGGCGGGGCGGGCAGCAGCTGGTAAGCGAATGGCTGTTTACTTTAAATGGTAGGGATGCGATACTTCGCGTTTCAGCGTTAGGCGATGGCGCCAGAATAAACGGCGCGCACAATAAGACGCGAAGTATCACGTCTCTACATCGCCCATTTGCCCCCATGAAAACCCGCTTCCGCCGACGGCTACTCCTGCTGTTCCTGTTTGCCTTCGGCGCCATGAATGCCGTGGCCTTTTTCCACGCCTGGCGCTTCACGCATTTCGCCAACGAGCCCGGCCTGCACTCGCCCAACCCCGAGCAGCTCGGCCCCGGCCAGAAGCTCTGGCTGCTGTTCACCGGCATTCGCAACCCGAAGCCACAGAACGGCCCCAAGCCCAGCTTCCCGGTCAAAACCGTCACCATTACCAGCCCCAACGGCCCGCTTGAAGCCTGGTACGCCCGGCCCGACAGCGGCCGGGCGCGCGGTACCGTAGCCCTGTTTCACGGCTACACCAGCAGCAAGTCGCACCTCACCCACGAGGCCGGCTACTTCCGCCACCTGGGCTACGCCGTGCTACTCGTGGACCAGGCCGGCAACGGCAACTCCGCCGGTTTTCGTACCACCGTAGGCTACCGCGAGGCCGACGATGTGGCCGCCACCGTGCATTACCTGCGCACCCGGCACCCCGTCGATTCGCTCATTCTCTATGGCGTGAGCATGGGTGCCGTGGCCATCATGCGGGCCGAGGCCGAACTGGGCGTGCGCCCCTCCGCCAATATCCTGGAATGCCCCTACGGCAACATGCGCCAAACCGCCTACAACCGCTTCGAATCCATGCACGTTCCCGGCTTCCCGATGGCTGATTTGCTGGTGTTCTGGGGCGGCGCGCAAAACGGGTTCTGGGCTTTCGGCCTCAATGCCGAGCGCTACGCCACCCAAATCCAAACGCCCACCCTCCTGCTCTGGGGCACCGCCGACCCGCGCGTGACCCGCGCCGAAACCGATGCCATCTTCACCCACCTGGCCGGGCCCAAAATGCGCCACGATTTCCCAGGCGTTGGCCACGAACCGTACTGGAAGCGCTACGGGGCCGATTGGGAGCAGCAGCTTCACGCATTTCTAACAGCCGCGGCCCATTAATGCATCCTGCCTCATCCGCACGTTCGCCACGCTTGTGAAGCCGGGATTTATAGCTTGGCTAGCCACTCTTTCTTCTTTGCTTCGAATTCTTCCGGGGTGAGAATGCCTTCGTCGAGCAGGCGCTTCAGCTTTTGCAGCTGTGCTACGGGGTCGGGCGCATCAGGTGCCGGGGTGGAGCCGAATGCTTTGCTCAACTCCAAGCCCGCGCCAAGCTGGGCGCCCACGCCGGCCAGGCCGCCGGTGTTGCGTGCGGCGTCGCGCAAGGCACTGAGCTTCTGCGATTCGGCGTAGCTCAGCGAACCCTCGGCAGCTGCCAGGGTGGCCGCCCGCATATCGGCAATCTGCTTGATGCGCGCCTGGGTGTCTTTGTCAAACGCTGTCCCGGACAGCTTAAAATCGGTCAGCTCAAAGCCAAGCCCGGCAAACTCGGCATTTAGCGCGGCACGCAAAGCAGCCGATAGCTGCGCCAGCTGCGAGTCGATGACCTGGCAAGAAATAGCCGCTGCCGCAATGCCCACCACCACGTGCTGCCCAATGCGGGCCTGTATCAGGGTGCGGGCTTCCGAGGCCGTATAGGCATCACGCGAGCCCACAACTTCAGCAAAGAAGCGCTGGGCATCCACGATTTTAAACGAGTAGCTGCCGTGCATGCCCATTTCCACGGGAAATCCATAGACCGGGTCCACGTACTTCACGGGCGTGGCGGTGCCCCAGGGCTGGCTCACTACCTCGGCCTGACGGAAGAAGTAAACGCGCAGCTTGTGCTCACTTTCAAACCCTTGCCGCAGCCTGAGCAAGCTGGTGATGAAAGGGTGGTTGGCGGTGTCGAGTGGGTAAAGGCCCTCCTCGGTCAGCACGGCGGTCACCTGGCCTTCGTACACCAGTAGGCAGCCCTGCCCCGGTGCTACCAGCAGCTTGCTGGCATTTTTGATTTCGGCAGTGGGCGCCGGGTAGCGGTACACCAGCAGGTCGGGGGCCTGGTTGGGCCACTCAATTACGGAGGCAAACTGCGCGGACAGAAAGTTTTTTAAGCCCATGGCGGTTAGTTATTCAATTTTGAAGCGGCTGATAATCTTACCGGCAGTGTTGAGTACGATACTGGTCGGCCCGTAGCCAATACCCAGAAAGCCGTCTTTGCAAGGCACCAGCTGGTGCACTTCCGCTTGCTTGTCGAGCGGAGTGGTCCAGCGCACCTGGCCCGTGGCGGGGTCCAGGCACTGCAGGTTGAGGGGCGCTTCCGGCGCGGGCGTCGCGCGGGTAGTAATGAGCACGTTTTGCGCGTCGGAATAGAGCAGCGTGGGCTTAAAGTAGAGGCGACCGGGGGTAAGGTCGCGGTACGACGTGACGCGGTAGTAGTCGGCGCTGCTCATGTCCTCGTTGCGGTATTCTATTACGTTGGTATCCGGGTTGTTGCCGGTGGGAACCTGTGAGCACATCACATTTTCACAGAGGTGTTTCGGGCCGCCGCCGTTGTCTTTGAATTTGATTTGCAGCAGCTTCACCGGGGTGCCTTTGCAGCTGGGGTTGGGGTCGGTGAAGGTAAAGGACGTTTTGAGCGTGGCACCGGGCAGCAGTTTGTCAAATCCGCTATCTGCGTCGTCCAGTTCGGTCTCGGTGTAAATACGGTTTACCAGCGGGTAGTAAAACAAGCTCTTGCCATCGTTGGTGAGCAGAACCAGTCCATCGCCGTCGTTGGAAGACATGAACTGCACGCTGGCCACGCCGGCCCGCAACGCGGGCTGCCGCTCAAACCACTCTTTACCGGTCACCACCAGCCGTAGCGCAGCTTTGTCCACCACATACAGCGTGGTTTTATTGACAATGATATACTGCCGACCATCGGAGAAAGTCCGGGCCTCGACCTCAGTCGATGACGCAGGCGGCCCGTCGAGCCGCTGCGTGCTAAGTTCTTTGTGCTTCAGCGGGTCGTAGAACGTGATGTACGGTCCGTTTTCCGCCTTATCGGATTCATTCCGGTAGCTTCGGGTTGCCAGCACCAGCAGCAGTGGCTGCCCGTCGGTTCCGGCCAGGGGCACCGTCTTTTCGATTCTGCCATAGTACGTGTTGAGGTAAGCGCCGGGCAGGTCCGTAGCGCTTGGAACGGTGGTACCACTGCGGCCAATCCGCATTGCCAGAAAGGCCAAAGCTGCTGCCACCACGAAGAGCACGCCCCTCGCCACAGGACTCAGCCGGGCTGCGGGCGCAGGCACCGCCGGTGGCTGGTAGGTGTGGTTGTGCTGAATGATGAGCCGGTTCTCGTCCAGGAAGTAGTCTGTCTGGCAGCTATTGCAGCGGTAGCTTCCGGGCTTAAGCTCTGTTTTATGCGGGCTGCCGCACTGCGGACATTTAATTGCTTTTATCTCGGTAGCCATTACTCGAAAAACAAACTAGTGGGGAGCAGAGCAAGCGCTAATAACCAGCCACTCCAGCGCTGAGTACCAGTTAAAGGAAGGCCTATGCCTCGCCGCGTTGGTTCTAGCACGGGACACCAACGCACTCATACTCCTCACCCTGGTTACGCCCCATATAGAGGCCAAAGGTACAGACCAAGGCACTACACCCTTGTGTTTTCGCCCACCCGACCGGTTCCAGAACCTGGCACAGTTTCGCGGGCGCCAGCTGTGGTCCCTGCAGGTGTCGCGCTCCGGCCTCTGGCAGCAGCAGATTCGGTCGCTTCAATTGACCGGCGCCCGTTGGACAGCAATGGGTGGCAGCAGTGCGACTCCTCACATATCGGTGGCTGCGCCATTTGCGCAGTCCGCTCTGTCAATTAACGATTGAGACGCGAAGGGCCGCATCTACAGCCTATGCCCCCGGTCATCACCAGGTAGAAACTGCTGCTGCCAAAGACGCTTCTCGATGCTCCTGACGCTTGCCACATCTTTCAACGAATGTAAATACTGCGCAAGAATCAGTAATTCGCTATCACCCGGGTCGCCCAGAAACGGCGTGGGATAAATGGCGTTTCCGTAGCAGTTGCGCACTTTTTCTGGTGTGTCGTCCACAATAAGTACCCGGTGGGCATCGTAGCCGAGTCGCCTTACTTTTTTGAGCAGCTTGGCATATTCGTGATGGCTGAACCCATCCGGATTGTAATCGCCATACCCGTCATTCTGCCGTGAAACCAGTGGCGTGCAGCGCGAACGACCCCACACAAACACCGGCTTCATTTCCAGCGGGAATATTTGCGCCACCACCTGCTTCACGTAGTCGTCGCTGGCCGACGACCACACGGCTAGGTCGAATTTCTCCGCGCACGCGGCCAGAAACGCATCCAGCCCGGGCCGCTTATACACGTAATAATGGTAGAGCTGAAACGCGAAATCATCGCCGAGTTTGGTTGCCGTGGCGTGAATTAACGTTTCGTCAAGGTCCAGAATCAGCAGGATTTTGCTCGTCATTTTAGTAAGCCCCGGCTCTGTTGCTTGCCTGTTCAGACAGGTATTTTACCGCTGTTTCGTACAGCTCCGCCACCGTCCATTCTTTGGTGTCGGAAACCTGGCCATCGCCCACCTCTATCACAAGGGGTTTGCCCTTGAAGTCAAAGGCCACGTCGATGGTGTAGAACCAACGAGTCTGCAAGGCTGGCAAAACCGCAGCTAGCTCCGCCGGAAACTTCTGCCCACCCGCGCCAAACACCCGTCCGCGCACAGCAAAAAACCGCTGTTCGGGCTGAGGAGACAGCTTAATGAATTCGCGCACAAAAAAGGCATCGTCCGGGTCAATGGCGTGCTTCCTGACCAGCTGTTCGAGCTCAGCCAGCGAAGTAACCACCGAATCGGAGCCGTAGGACTTGCTCAATCCTTTGATAAAGCAGCACCCGTGTTGGCGCACCAGGGCCATGGTGCCGCCCCGCTCCTCACTGGGCACGAAATAGCTTTTCGGCGTGAAGGCGGCAATGGTCTCGTACCAGCCAAGCGCAGAATGCGAATCGAGGTACATGGTCAGCGGCACGAGCAACGGCGTCAGAGCCTCCAGCTTCTGGTATTCCGGGCCTGTCAGCATCCACCCGCGGTACAGGCTGGGATACTCCGGGTTCAGCGGCTGATAAAGCTTCTCCCGTTCGGCATCGTAGAGGCTCACGGTATGTCCTTGCTGCTGGGCCACGGCCATTTCCTCTTGCCACATCGGGTCAACCACGCGCTGGTAGGGCAGGCTGGGAAGGATAATATTGAGCATGACTGGCGGAGAATTATGACCCGAAAGTAATGGGTGACCCAGTCACAGCGCTGCAACGAACTGGTAAGTACCTCATCAAAACCGACAGCAAAAATTGTAAAGCTGTAGCCACTAAAGACACCTACGCGCTTCCACTGCCACGGTGCTCTCCAGCCTCGCCAAAGCCCTCGACGCCAACTTCCCCGACGATATCGAATACAAAGCCGAGCTGCGGGCCGCCGGCATCCAGAAGTAGGCCGTTTTGCCCGTAAATGCCAGCGGCAGCTCCGTTAACGGGGCCGCCGCTTGGCGTTTGGGGGAGGCTATTCAGCAGGTTCGGGGGGGTTCTAGGTCGTTTGTAGATTTGCTGAAATGAAAAACTTGAAAGCACTAGCCATTTTGTTTAAGCTCGGAGCAATTGTTTTGCTTATAACCTGCCCTATAATTATAATCGGCGAGGATACAAGAGACGTGTATCTGATTAGGGAGCAGTTTAGCGAAATAATGTATTACCACGAATGCTCCATTTCCACAGCAACATTTCTAATCTGTTATACAGTAGCATTACTGCTCCTTTTTATTAATTGGCGTTATCAATTTCTACTTTTATCTACTTACTCATCACTATTTGTTTTTGCTTGGTATACCTTCTTTTTTTTAGGGCCATTCCCACTTTGTGAAATAGATACTTCCTCCTTTGTGCATCACGTTGCTGCATTAATAGTGCTGTTCTTATTGTCTGCGCTCATTCGATACCGACATGGGCATGGTAGGGATGCTATAGTTTCTGTACAACAAGAGTAGTCTGCTTCAGACCGTCATCCCTGCACCCCTGTCAGGCCCGCCTCGCTCCTTCTCCCCAAAACCGGCCACCCCGGCACCGAACCTGGGTTTTGGCTAGAAATCGGTGACAGTTTGTCACCAAAACGGGGCTGGTACGTTGCTTGTAATCGTCGGGCAGCGGCTGCAAAGCCCGCTTTGACCTGACATTCCACTCCTAACCAACCAACACCCAAAAACATGGGCAAAATAATCGGCATTGACCTCGGCACCACCAACTCGTGCGTGGCCGTGATGGAAGGCAACGAACCCGTTGTGATTCCGAACAGCGAAGGCCGCCGCACCACCCCCAGCATCGTTGCATTTCTCGACGGGGGCAAGGGCGAGCGCAAAGTGGGCGACCCCGCCAAGCGCCAGGCCGTGACCAACCCCCAGAATACGATTTCCAGCATCAAGCGCTTCATGGGCCGCCACTTCAACGAGGTGACCGCCGAGCAGAAGCACGTTTCCTACCAGGTAGTAGCCGGCCCCAACAACACGGTAGCTGTGAAAATCGGCGACCGCAACTACACGCCCCAGGAAATTTCGGCCATGGTGCTTCAGAAAATGAAGCAAACCGCTGAGGACTACCTCGGCACGACCGTAACCGAAGCCGTTATCACGGTACCCGCTTACTTCAACGATGCCCAGCGTCAGGCCACCAAAGAAGCTGGTGCCATCGCCGGCCTCGACGTGAAGCGCATCATCAACGAGCCCACCGCCGCTGCCCTGGCTTACGGCCTCGACAAGAAGCACAAAGACCAGAAAATCGCCGTGTACGACCTCGGTGGTGGTACGTTCGATATCTCCATTCTGGAGCTGGGCGATGGCGTGTTTGAAGTACTGAGCACCAACGGTGATACCCACCTTGGCGGCGACGACTTCGACCAGGTTATCATCAATTTCCTGGCCGACCAGTTCAAGTCGGACAACGAAGGCCTCGACCTGCGCAATGACCCCATGGCCCTGCAGCGCCTCAAGGAAGCCGCTGAGAAAGCCAAAGTGGAGCTCTCCAGCTCGACCGAAACCGAAATCAACCTGCCTTACATCACTGCTACGGCCTCGGGTCCTAAGCACTTGGTGGTGAAGCTGAGCCGCGCTAAATTTGAGCAGCTCGCCGACGACCTCGTGCGCCGCTCGATGGAGCCCGTGAAACAGGCGCTGAAAGACGCGGGCTTGTCGACTTCGGACATCAACGAGGTTATCCTCGTGGGTGGTTCGACCCGCATTCCCCGCATCCAGGAGGAAGTGGAGAAATTCTTCGGCAAGAAGCCTTCCAAAGGCGTCAACCCCGACGAAGTGGTGGCCATCGGTGCTGCTATCCAAGGCGGTGTACTCACCGGTGAGGTGAAAGACGTACTGCTGCTCGACGTGACTCCGCTGGCCCTTGGCATTGAAACGCTGGGCGGTGTGATGCACCGTCTCATCGAAGCCAACACGACCATCCCGACCAAGAAATCGGAGACTTACTCGACGGCTTCCGACAACCAGCCCTCGGTAGAAATCCACGTGCTGCAAGGCGACCGTCCGGTGGCCAGCCAGAACCGCACCATTGGTAAGTTCCACCTCGATGGCATTATGCCTGCTCAGCGCGGCGTGCCCCAGATTGAGGTAACGTTTGACATCGACGCCAACGGCATCCTGAACGTAACCGCTAAGGACAAAGGCACCGGCAAAGAGCAGAAAATCCGCATCGAAGCCAGCTCCGGCCTGAGCGAAGACGACATCAAGCGCATGCGCGATGAAGCTGCCGCCAATGCTGAATCCGACAAAGCCGAAACCGAGCGCATCGGCAAGGTGAATGCCGCCGACTCGATGATTTTCCAAACCGAGAAGCAGCTGAAAGAGTACGGCGACAAGCTGAGCGGTGGCAACAAAACTGCCATCGAAGGTGCACTGGCCGACCTCAAATCGGCTCACGAAGCCAAAGACCTCGCCCGCATCGACACCGCTCTGGAGGCCATCAACGCCGCTTGGCAGGCTGCTTCGCAGGAGATGTACGCCGCTGGCGGTGGCGAAGGTGGCCAGCCCGGTGCCGGTGGCTTCCCCGGCGGCGACGGCCAGCCCAACGGCAGTGCCCAAGGCCAGCCCGCTGACCACGTAACCGACGTGGACTACGAAGAAGTAGACGGCAAATAAGAATTGCGGATTCCGCGGATTTTATGAACTGGTTAAAAGGCCGGAAGCAATGCTTCCGGCCTTTTTTTGTAGGTTTATGGCATGTTGAGCAGCTGGAATTTCAGGCTTTTTCTGTTTGGCTTTTTGCTGTTGTTGCGGGCAGGTGCAGCGGTGGCGCAGGAGAAGCCGGCACTGGGTGGTGTGGGGGCAGCCCCAGCTCCCAAAATTGCCGTGCCGCTGGCGATACGGCCCAGCACGGCCGATACCTCACGGTTTCCGCTTACCTATTGCATGGCCCTGCCTTCGCTCACGCCCGGGCAGTGGGAGCAAGATTATAAGCGCTACGAGCGGCTGCTGGCCCCGGAAATCAAGGCCACGCAGGCGGGGCTCGACTTTGTGGCGGCTACCGGCGTACGGACCTGGTGGTGCGCCAACTCAGCCAGCCCTCATGCCCAGCTCGATACCGCCACGCGCATTGCCGACCCGCAACGGTTGGTGGGCGAATGGCACAGCGTAGCCAACCGCCTCATTACCCACATCGACTCGTTCTCGCTGGCCGACCAGCGGTTTTACCGCAGTGCGGTGGCCCAGGATGTACCCGGCGCGGCCACTCTCACTTTTACCAGCAACACGTTGGAAATGGCTCCGGCCTCGCTGCGCAAGAAGCGGGCAAATAAAAATTTCGTTCTGCTCAACCAGCGCTACCTGCTGCTGTACGGGACGGCAAAACGCAACGGTACGGTGTCGCTGATGGGCCTGGACTCCGCAGGCCGGCTGATAATAAACGCCAACTCCGTGACTGAGCGGAGCGTGCGCGGGCAGTACCTGACTTACCAAACGGTGGTACGCCAGCTCATTTGTGAGCGCGGGAAGTGAGCCCAGGCCGGTCCGGCCTTTTTTATGTTCTTTTGTTTGGCCACGTCTTGTGGTTATTAGCGCACTTTATGCCCGAGTTCCAGACCTATCAGTCCTATCCATCAGAAGCGGCGGCGGAGCCTTTGCTGGCGCTGTTGCGGCAGCGGGCAATTCCGTTCGAAACGGGCGTAAATACGGGAGAGGCCGTCTTCAACCCTGCTTTCACCTTTCATAACACCTTCGCCACGTTTGAAGTGAAGCTGCACGGGGGCGACTTTGAATGGGTGCGCCGACTGGAGGAGGACGCCAACCGCGAGGCACTGGCCGCCATCAGCCCCGACCATTACCTGTTCACTTTCACCGATGCGGAGCTGTTCGACCTGCTGGCCAAGCCCGAAGAATGGAGCAATCTCGACGTGACACTGGCCGGGCAAATCCTGCGGCAGCGGGGCCGCGATGTATCCGTCGAGGCCATTCGGCAACTGCGGCAACACCGTGTTGCAACGTTGGCCCAGCCCGAAGCCTCCGGCAACAGCCTCATTATTTGGGGCTACGGGCTGGCGCTGCTCGGCGGACCGCTGTCCATCATCATCGGCTGGAACCTGTATGCCCACAAAAAGACCCTAGCCGATGGGCGGCAGGTATACGCCCACACCACCCAGGACCGGGTGCACGGCCTGCGCATCATGACGCTGGGCGTGGCCTGCCTGCTGCTCTGGATTGCCGTCCGCTTCTGGCTGCAGTAGCCGTAAAGGCGGGTTGACAGGTTTTCTTGGTTGGTGTACGGACGGTTCCGGTCGGACTGGTTATCGTTACCAGGTTATCGTCGCCCGATGCGGCTGTGGGAGGGCGCCCCTCAACCAGTCGGACGGCTGCGCCGTTGGGCCAGAAATGCCAAATCCATGTACCAATTCAGGAAGGGCGCTGGCGGATTTTCGTCTTTGCCACTGCTCAGCATAAACAGCCTGGTGATTTACCGCTGTTTTTTAAGAATCGACGGGGATTTGTGTCCATTCAACAATGGTTCGCGTAAGCACGCCCATAGTCGCGAATGGCCTTTCACACTTCGCTTTCGCCTTTATTGATTCCTTTTTATGAAAGTTTCTTCTCTCCTATCGCCCGCCCGCGCTCTGGCGCTGGGCACTCTTCTGATTGCCGCCAATGCCTGTAGCGTGAGTGAGCAGGTAAAGGACAAACCCACCGGCAAAAACGCATCGGCCGAGGCCATGGAAAATGAGGCCTATACGCTGATGCAATACCGCCTCAACTTTGTAGACGAAGCCACACTTGGCGGCCAAGACATTCTCTTTGTGCGTCAGGCGTCGGATATTCCTTCGCCCCAGCAGGAGCAGCTGCAAACAGCCCTAAAAAAAGGCCTTCTGCCGCTCCAGCTCAAGATGCGTGTGTATGCCCGCAACCCCAGCGTGACCAGCGTACAACTCAAACAGCTTGAATACAAGCTACTGCTCGATGGCAAGCAGCTTACCAGCGGCGTCACCGGCCTCAATACTGAGCTCGAGGCCAGCGCCATCGAGACCCTGCCCATCACCGTGAACATGAACGTGAAACCCGCCCAGCTAACCGGCAGCACTCCTGCCGCCTTCGCCGCCGGCCTCACCGATTTCACTGCCGCCAACCGCCGCCTCACGGTGCAAATCCGGCCCATATACGTTGGTAGCAACGGCCGCCAGGCCCCTGCTTCCGCCTATGAAACCGTGCAGCTGGTGACGGCCAAAAAGGCCGTTTCGGCGAAGTAGACACTGAGTAGACACGCCCGTAAAGCTCAAAAAAAGTCATGCCAGGCGGAGCCGAGGCATGACTTTTTTTTGAGCTTTACCATTTGCTTACTCCCCCAGAAACACGTCCTCGACGCCTTCTTCAATCTTTTCCTCCGCTTCTTCCTCGTCGTCGGCATCGGCTTCTTCCAGTTCCAATTCCTGCTCTTGCCACCCAGTAGGCTCGTAGCTGAGCCGGATGTAGATGGGGTAATGGTCGGAGCCAATGTGGGTGAGGCGGTGCAGGTCCTGCAAGCGAAAGTGGGCCGAGTGGAAGACGTGGTCGAGGGGCCAGCGCAGTAGCTTATGGTCGGCATGGAAGGTGGGCAGCAGGCCGCGACCAATACGCGGGTCGAGCAGGCGCGAGAGGCGCCGGAACAGCTCGGACGTATGCGACCAAGCCACATCGTTGAGGTCGCCGGCGACCACGGTCGGGCCATCGTGCTCCTGAATCATCTTGCCTACCATGAGCAGCTCGGCGTCGCGGCGGGCACTGTTTTTCGATTCCTGCGGGGCCGGGGGCTTGGGGTGCAGGAAGTGTAGCTGCACGGGCAAGCCGCTGGGAAGCACCACCCGCCCGTGAAAAGAAGGAATATCTGGGTCGAGTAGGTAACGAATTTCGGGCGCCCGTAGCGGCAGGCGCGAGAATACCAGCATGCCGTAGGTATTGGGCAGCGGGGCGTGGCAGGTATAGGGGTAGTCTTTTTCGATGCGCTGGAGTTGGCTTAGCCACCAGTCATCGGTTTCGACGGCCAGCACGATGTCGGGCCGCAGGTTGTGGATGTGGCCCACGCAGCGCGAAGCGTCACGATTGTACATGAGCACGTTGGCCACCATCAGGCTGAGGTGGAAGTCGTCGTCATCGTCGGGGCGGCGGGCATCGCTCACCTGCTTGCGGTGCAGCGGCGTGTAGGGCCAGATGCGGCTGAGCTGATAGACGATGGCCACGCCCAGGCTCACCACAAAGAAGCTGTGGCCGAAGCTGCGCGGCGTGGGCAGTGCCAGGGCACCAACCAGGCTCAAGACCAATCCGGCCACAATTTGCAGGCGCGGGAAGTCGCAAATCCGAATCCACCACGCCGTTTGGCGGAAGATGGGCAGCAGCGTTACCAACAGGCCCAGGCTGCCCAAAATCCACGTAGCCCAATGGCCAGTGGCTAGTAATGCAGAGAGAACGGTGGGCATTGAATAGGGGTGGGAATTTGAATAGTAGCGGCCAGGAACTCACCTGTCATCCTGCGCTCGTCTGGCGCGCATTAAACGAAATCAGTCTGATTCCGCGGCTACACATCGTCCTGAAATCCGCCTTTGCGCAATTCCTCAATCGTGCGCATCACCCGGTCTTTCATAGTAGCGCGGTATTTTTCCAGCGCATCGGCCAGGCGAGCGTTGTTGATGGCCAGCATTTGGGTGGCCAGCACGGCAGCGTTGGTGGCATTGTCGAGCCCGACGGTGGCCACGGGCGTGCCGGCCGGCATCTGTATCATGCTCAGAATGGAGTCGAGCCCCTGAATGGACAACGTGCTGTTGATGGGCACCCCGATGACGGGCAGCGTGGTGAAGGCCGCTACCATACCCGGTAAGTGAGCCGCGCCCCCTCCGCCCGCGATGAGCACGCGCAGGCCACGCTTGCGGGCGTTTTCGGCGTACTCCACCATGCGGTGGGGCGTGCGATGCGGCGATACCAACGTAATGTCGTAGGGAATGCCGAACTGGCGGAGCAAATCGGCAGCGGCCGACATGATTTTCAGGTCCGACTTCGACCCCATGATGATGCCCACAATGGGGGTTTCGGTGGCGGGGCGGTCGTCGGGGCCGCCTGGGGCGGCCGTTGCGGAAGTATCAGGAAACATCAAGTGGGAAGCAAAAAAGTAAGTTGTTGCCCTACGGCGAAAGCTGGGGCGTAGTTGGGGCAGCAAAATAGGGCTTTTCTGCCTGCCCCCGCCCCTACCCTTACCTTTGCAGGCTATGGAAGTTCTGCTCGCCACCTTCACCACCCTGTTTTCCATCGTCAACCCCTTCGGGGCCATGCCGGTGTTCCTCACCCTCACGGCCGATGACCGGGCCTCCGAACGGGCCCGCACGGCCCTGCGCGCCTGCATCTACATGGTGGCCATTCTGAGCGTGGCCTTTTTTGGCGGGCAGTATATTCTCAACTTTTTCGGCATCAGCATTCAGCACCTGCGCATTGCGGGCGGCATCCTGCTCATGCGCTCGGCCTTCGAATTGCTTACGCCCGGCGCCAACCGCGACCGGGTGGGCCCCGATGCCCTCGAGGAAAGCAAGCACAAGGACGACATCAGCTTTACGCCGCTGGCCATGCCCATGCTCTCGGGGCCGGGCTCCATGGCCCTGTGCATCGGCCTTATCCGGCCCACTTATGTAGATAAAGCCATGACCGTGGCCGGCTTCGTGCTGGTGGCGCTGGCGGCTTTTATTATCCTCATTTTTTCGTTGCGCCTCACGCGGGTGCTGGGCAAGCCGGGCATGGCGGCCATGTCGCGTATTATGGGCTTTCTCACGCTGGCCATCGGGGTAAATTTCCTGGCCTCGGCCATCAGCACGCTGTTTCCGGGCTTGGCGAAGTAGCACGAACTTTTCGTTCGCGTCCGGGCGCGTCTCGACTTGCAAAAGGCTTTAACGGCGCGGGGGCTCGAACTGAAGGTTCGCGTTATTGCTCACACGATGAGCTTGTAGCCAATGCCGCGGATGTTGACTATTTGTACCTGCGGGTCGTCTTTGAGGCAGCGGCGCAGGCGGGTGATGAAGACGTCGAGGCTGCGGCCGTTGAAAAAGGAGTCGTCGCCCCAGAGCTCGCGCAGTACGGCGGTGCGTTCCAGCACCTGGTTGCGCTGGTCATAGAGGCGCTTGAGCAACTCGGCTTCGCGGTTGGTGAGGTTTTCCTCCAGCAGGCCGAGGCGCAGCTTCTGCTTGGGATGGTCGAACTGGTAGCGGCCGATGGCGAGCGGACCGTACGGCGCGGACGCTGCCACGGGCAACCGCATGAGCAGCGCCTTGATGCGAACAATCAGCTCGTCCATGCTGAAAGGCTTTTTCAGGTAGTCGTTGCCGCCCAGCTCGAAGCCGCGCACCACATCGGCGGGCTGCGAGCGGGCCGTGAGGAAGAGAATGGGCACCGTAACGCTTTCGCGCCGGATTTGCTCGGCCAGTGAAAAGCCGTCGAGCTTGGGCATCATCACGTCGGCCACTACAATGTCGGGGCACTGCTGCCGGAACAGGTGCAGGCCCGCCTCGCCGTCGGCGGCGAACTGCACAGTGAAGCCCCGGCTCTCCAGGCTGTCTTTGACGATGAGGGCGAGCGAGGGCTCGTCTTCGATGAGGAGGATGGTGGGCATAAGCTAGTGGGTAACCTCACGGGACCCCTGCGGGGCGGCCCCTCTCCCGCGGAGCGGGGAGCCACGGCGGCGTATTATAAAATCTTGCGTTAAAAGTCGTCAGGCTCTCCCCTCCGCAGGAGAGGGGTCGCCCCGCAGGGGTCCCGTGAGGTTACCCGCGTCAGGCTGTAGCCGGAATCCAAACCTCAAACCTACTCCCCCGCCCCAGCCCGCTGCGCACATTGATGCGGCCACCGTGGCGTTCCACCACTTGCCGCACGTAGTACAAACCCAGGCCGAAGCCTTTCACGTTGTGGAGGTTGCCGGTAGGTACCCGGAAGAAGCGGTCGAAGATGGCGTGCTGGTAGCCCGGCTCGATGCCGGGGCCATTGTCGGCCACGGAAAGGAGCCAGCCGGTGGGTTCCTGCTGGCCCCGGATGGTGATGGTGACGGCTTCTTTGGAATATTTGATGGCGTTGTCGATGAGGTTGTTAATGACGTTGCCCATGTGCAGGCGGTCGAAGCTGACAAACGGGGCTGGGGCTACTTCCACGTCAAATTTCACGGTTTTGGCGGCTTGCAGCTGGTGGCGGGCTACTATTTCGGCTACCAGCTCGGCGGGTTGCACGGCTTCTGGCCGGAGTTCCAGCTGCTCCCGCTCCTCTACGGCAATGTTCAGCACCTTTTCTACGAGGTCGGACAGGCGCTGGAGCTCGGTGCGTGAGATACTGAGGTAGGTCTGGGTTTTGGCGGGGTCGTTGAGGGCACCGAAGTTTTGCAGGGCCTCCACTGCCGCCGACACCGTGGCCAGGGGCGTTTTCAACTCGTGCGTCATGTTGTTGATGAAGTCATTTTTAACGTCCGATAGCTTTTTCTGCTTCAGAATGGTGCTCAGCATCAGCAGAAAGCAGGCGGTGGTGAGGGCCAGCAGCAGGCCCGAGCCCAGCAGCAGCCCGCCCATGCGGCGCAGCACGTAGGACGTGGGCGGCTCAAACGCGGCCCGCACCTGCAGGTCCGTGACGGGGTTGAGCAGGGTGGGCGGCGTGAGCAGGGTGTAGCCGGCGGGCAGGTGGCGGGGTGGCGCCAGGGCCCGCTCGCCCCGCGCGGGCTTCAGGCGCAGGGTATCGAGCACGAAGGGAGCATCGGCCGCACGCTGGCGCAGTTCGGCGTGGTAGGCGGTGGCAAACTGGCTCAGGTCGATGGTGCGGGGGCCGGCCCAGTCGTTGATGATGAGCCGGGAAATGCTGCGCGCCAGGGTATCGACGGCGTTACCACTGCTGATTCTAGTGCTGGTGGTCGTCGTGGTTACCGTCATTTCCACCTTCTGGCGCGGGTGCCGGGGCGCCACCTTCGTGGAATCGGGCCGGGCCCGGGGTATGACCACAACGCGGTTGGGCTGGCTGGCATCGTTGCCGAACGTGGCGTAGACAATCCGCTTCGGCCGCTTGCCGGCCTGGGGCCCCAGCAGCTGGCGCGCGGCGTTCACCTGCTGGCGCTGCACTACCGTGGCCAGGGCGTCGCGCACGGTGCGGGCAAACTGGCTGGCCGTGAGCTGATAGGTAGTATAGAGCCAATACGCCTGGAAGCCGTTGATGCCCACCATACACACCACCATAAGCAGGAAAATGGAGCGAATGCGGCGTTTCATGCGGGAAGGAATCAGGTGACGGCTCGGCCAAACAAAAGTACGTAGCGAAGGGGCACGGCCCGCGCCGTTAACACTATTTAACACAGTATAACAGTACTTTACAAACGCAGTTCGGTGCTTTGTGGCGTTCAATTCAACCCCTCAGCCCTCATGAAAAACGCTGCCCCAATCCTCGCCCTCACCGCCGCCCTCGGCCTGCTGCTCGGCGGCGCGGCCACCGCCCAAACCACCGGCCACATCCAGTACGAAGTCACCAAACTCATCGACCCCAACGACATCCGCGTGGTGGTGAACGGGCAGGTGGTGAAGCCCGGCAGCCCCGATTTCCCCACCGACATTCCCATGTCGCGCACCATCGGCCTGTCGCTCACCTTCGCGGGCAGCTACGCCCGCGAGGAGCGCGAAAGCAGCGCCATCAGCACCACCACTACTTCCACCAACGGCGCGCCGGGCGTGCCCCAGACCACCGTCATCAAGCGGCCCTTTGAGGAAACCACCTACCTCGACCTGGCCGGCCGCGCCACCACCACGGTACTCACCCTGAAGGACCCGACGCCCACTGCCTACCGCAGCGACAAGCCCTTCGCCCCGGTCGCCGGCTGGAAGCTGAGTCCCCAGACGAAGAAGATTGCCGGCTACCTCTGCCACAAGGCCACGGTGCTCCTCAACAAGGAAACCTACACTGTGTGGTACACCACCGACCTGCCCTTCACCTATTCGCCCAAGCGGGAGCTGGTGCCCGAGCACGGCGTGGTGCTGGCCCTGGAAAGCGAGCGGGAGCAGTACCAGGCCACGAAAATCGATACCAAAGCGGTGCCCGAAGCCGAGGTACGCCCCGCCCAAACGGCTCAGGCAGTGACGCCCGAGGAACTAAAGGACCTGCGCGAAAAGGCCCTGGCCGACTTCCGCCAGCAGCTCATCCAGAACGAGAAATAGCCCCGTTTATGCGTCTGTTTTTTCTCTTGTGCCTGCTGGTCGGCCTCACCGCCGCGGGGAGCCGGGCGCAGGCCCCTCCCCCGCCGGGCCCGGGCACGGTGCGCGGCACCCTGGCCGATTCGGCTACCGGCAAGGCCGTGCGCGAAGCCTCGGTTTCGCTGCTGCTGGCCCACGATTCGAGCTACGTTGCGTTCGGCATCACCGACGGCGACGGGCGGTTTTTCCTGCCCAAAGTGCCGCTGGGGCAATATGTGGTATTGGTGTCGACGCTGGGCTACCGGCCCCGGCTGCTGCCGGTGGTCGTGACGGCCGCCCAGCCCACCCCCGACGTGGGCACCCTGCGCCTGGGGCCCCTCAGCCACCAGCTGGGCGAGGTGGTGGTGACCCAGGAGCGCGCCCCGGTAGACGTGCACGGCGACACGCTGGACTTCAGCGCCCGCGCCTTCAAAACCCAGCCCAACGCGGCCGTGGAGGCCCTGCTCAAGAAGCTGCCCGGCGTAGAAGTGGCCCGCGATGGCAGCATCCGGGCGCAGGGCCAGGCCGTGAGCCGGGTGCTGGTGGATGGCAAGCCCTTCTTCGGCGACGACCCCAAGCTGGCCACCCGCAACCTGCCCGCCGACATCATCGACCGGGTGCAGCTATACGACCAGCAGCACGACCAGGCCGCCTTTTCAGGCATCGACGACGGCAACCGCCAGCGCACCATCAACCTTGTAACCAAGCGCGACAAGCGCAAGGGCTGGTTCGGGGCCAACGGTGGGGGCCCGGGCACCACCGGCCGCTACCAAGCCAAGCTGGGCCTGAACCGCTTCGACAACGGCCGCCAAATCTCGGTGCTGGCCCAGGCCAACAACGTGAACGAGCCCGGCATTTCGAATAATGGCGGCCCCGCCCTCGGCGACAGCGGCCCGGACACCCAGGCGCCGGGCGGCCAGCCCGAAACCCAGCCCACTAGCATCACCGAAGCGGGCGAGGCCGGCGCCAACTACCGCGACGCCTGGGGCAAGCACGCCGAAGTAGCCACCAGCTACCTCGCCAGCCGCGCCACCGTGACCACCGACCAGCTAATCCGGCGCGAAAATGTGGCCGGCACGACGGGCCCCGAAGCCAGCGCCCCACTCATCATCACCCAACGCCTGCTCGACCGCCCCACCACCACCGGCCACCGCTTCAACCTGCGGCTCGACTACTTTCTCGACTCGCTTACTTCGCTGCGCCTCACGCCCTACGTGTGGCAGCAAACCACCGACCTCACCCGCCGGAATCAGCAGGAATCCACCAGCGGCTTGCGCCTGCTCAACCAGGGCCAGAACCAGTACGATGCCACTTTCAACAGCCTCAACGGGGGCGGCAATGCTCTGCTCATGCGCAAGTTTGCCCGGCTGGGCCGCTCCTTTTCGGCCAACCTCAACTCCACCCTCAGCTACACCGACGGCACGGCGTATAACCGCGCCACCAACACGTTTTTCGACACCCTGGGCACGGCCAGCACCCAGGTGCTCAACCAGCGCACCGAGCAGGCCACGCCCGTGCACAACCACGTGCTGAGCCTGGCCTACACCGAGCCGCTGAGCCTGCGCACCAAGCTCGACATACACTACACCGGCACCGACGCCCGCACCAGCAGCCAGCGCCGCACCACCGATTTCACCGAAGCCACCGGCCAGTACGACCGCCCCAATCCGGGCCTCAGCAACCAGTTCGTGAGCCAGTACCAGGCCCACCGGGCCGGGGCCACTCTGCAAAAGAAGCGCTTGCACTACACCATCGGCGTGGGCCTCGATGCCCTGCGCGGTGACTTGGCTGTGCACAACGAAACGGCCGACACCACCATTCGGCGGCGCTTTACCACGCTGCTGCCCAACGCCACCTTCAGCTACACCGGCCGCCACAGCCGCACGGTGCGCCTCACCTACCGCACCCGCCTGGGCCTGCCCACCGCCACCCAACTCCAACCCGTGCGCGACAACGCCAACCCGCTGAGCGTGTACGTGGGCAACCCCAGCCTGCGCCCCGAATACGTGCAGTCGCTGGCGGCCACCTACTCGCAGTTCGACGCCGCCACCCAACGCAGCGTGTTTGGCCAGCTCAACGGCAGCCGCGTCGACCACCGCATCGTGTCGGCCACCGCTTTCAGTCCCGCTGGCGTGCAAACCACCCGGCCCGTAAACGCCGACGGCTACTACAGCCTCAGCGGTTTCCTGGCGCTGGGCCAGCGGCTGGCTACTCACAAAATCAACCTCAGCCTGACCACCAACGCCGCTTTCGTGCAGTCGCCCAGCTTCGTGAACGGCGCGCTGAACACCGGCCGCACCTGGAGCCTGGGCCAAGACGCCGGCATCAATTCGGCCTTCAACGATGAGCTCGAATTCGGCCTCAACGCCAACCTGACCTACCAAACCGCCACTTACTCGCGCCTGCCCGCCCAAAACGCGGCCTACCTCACCCAAACCCTCTCGGCCAACGTCTTCTACCAGCTTCCGGCCCGCTTCGTCGTCACCTCCGACCTGTGGCTGAACAACAACACCGGCCGCGCCGCCGGCTTCAACCAGCGCATTGCCCTTTGGAACGTGGCCCTAGCCCGCCAGTTCTTCGCCAACAAGCAGGGCGAGCTCAAACTCCAGGTCTACGACCTGCTGCACCAGAACCGCAGCGTGGTCCGCAATACCACCGAAACCTACGTGGAAGACGTGCGCAGCCGCGTGTTGCAGCAGTATTTCCTCCTGAGCTTCACCTACAACCTGCGGCAGTTCGGCAAATAGCACTGTAGCGCGAACTTTCGGCTCGCGTCCCCGCGCCAGTAGCGCCGTCCAGGCATCGCGCGGGGACACGAACTAAAAGTTCGCGCTACTAGCCCATGCCGCAGCCCCAAAACAGCATTCCGCACCCTTAAAACGGTATTCTATAGCGTCAAACCCGCCCAGGCAGGCACTTTGCAAGGTCAGGCCCGCGCCTCTCCCCTACCTTTGTGCCCGATATTATGCTGAAAAACGACCTTTTCCTCCGCGCCGCTCGTGGCGAAGCCACCGAGCGCACCCCCGTTTGGCTGATGCGCCAGGCCGGCCGCATCCTGCCCGAATACCGCGCCTTGCGCGCCCGCCTCTCCGGCTTCAAAGAGCTGGTGGAAACCCCCGAGCTGGCCGCCGAAGTCACCATCCAGCCCATCGACGCGCTGGACGTGGACGCCGCCATCATCTTCTCCGACATCCTGGTGGTGCCCGATGCCATGGGCCTGCCCTACGAAATGGTGGAAGCCCGCGGCCCCCTGTTCCCCGAAGTTATCAAGTCGGCTGCCGACGTCGATAAGCTCCGCATTCCAGAGCCCGAAGAAGGCCTCGGATACGTGCTGGAGGCCCTGCGCATCACTAAAAAAGCCCTCAATGGCCGGGTACCGCTCATCGGTTTTGCTGGCGCACCCTTCACCATTCTGGCGTATATGGTGGAAGGCCACGGCTCCAAAACCTTCTCCAAAGCGCGCGCCATGCTCTACCGCGAGCCTGCTTTGGCCCACCGGCTGTTGGAGAAAATCACCCTCACTACCATTGCCTACCTGCAAGCCCAGGTAACGGCCGGGGCGCAGGTGGTTCAGGTATTCGACTCGTGGGCCGGCATCCTGCCACCCGCGCAATACACCGAGTTTTCGGCCCGCTACATCGCCCGCATTTGCGAGGCACTGGCCCCGCTGGTGCCCGTCACCGTCTTTGCCAAAGGCGCGTGGTGGGCCGTGCCAGAGTTTGCCGCCATGCCTTGCCGCACCATCGGCCTCGATTGGAACCAGGACGCCGCCCAGGTGCGTGCCCAGGCCGGCGACAAAACCCTGCAAGGCAACCTCGACCCCTGCGCTCTCTACGGCACCCCCGAGCAGGTGAAAACCGCCACCGAAGCCATGCTACGCCAGTTCGCCGGCGGCCCCCACATCGCCAACCTCGGCCACGGCGTGTACCCCGACACCAACCCCGACAACGTGCGCGTCTTCGTGGAAACGGTGAAGGCGTGGCGGGGGTAATTTATTGGCTTATGTCTGAAGATTTGGTTCTGCTTGAATTGAATGCCCGGTGGAATTGCGACCTGCCTTTTGGTTGGGTCCCCATCATCGGCCCTGCTGATAACTCAGAGGAACTGGAGATTTATGACTTGGAAGCATTTCTTGAATGGTTCGATGCCGAAACCATCAAACTACTTCTTGCAGACATATTTGACATAGCAACTGCCTATGAGATTGTGGAAGGGGGAGCAGTATCGTTTGTTGACTTAGGTAAATGTGTGTTTGGCTATAATGGCCTTGAACATATGTACACCGATGCTGCATTTCAGTTTCTCCTTTATTTCTCGCATGAGGATTCCGTAACAGCAGGCGGCAAGGAATTAATAGAAGCAATTCACCGAGCTTGGCCAGCTTACAAAAGCCACTTCTGGACCCCGGCTTCCTGGCTTTAAATCCAAACTGACTCTCTCCCATGTTCGGCCCCATTTTTTACCTCACCCTGGCCCTGCTGCTGGGCGTCCTGTTTTTCATGTGGCGCTGGTACCTGCGGAGGCCCGAGCGCACCACGGGCGAAACCATCCTCGTAGTGCTGGCTACGCTGGGCAGCCTCTCGCCCCTGGCGTTTCTGCTATATATCTACTTTATGGGGGCAGCCGCGGGCTTGAAATAACCATTCGCTCTCCCATTCCAACTTATTTCATGGACGTAAAAGACAGCAACGGCACCCTGCTCGCCGAAGGCGACTCGGTCACCATCATCAAAGACCTTAAAGTAAAAGGCTCCTCGCTCACCCTGAAGCGCGGCACGCTGGTCAAAAACATTCGCCTCACCAACAGCCCGGCCGAGATTGAAGGACGCGCTGGTGGCAGCACCATGGTGCTTAAAACCGAGTTCCTGAAGAAGGCTTAGGTTGGATAGCCCGCTCATACGCTCCAAGTTTTTCTCTCAGTTGCTGCGCGTGCTGGGGTTACTCCTGCTGCTTGTGCCAATACTGCTGGTCGGCTGGTTTCTCCCTGACGTGTTTGGTATTCTAGTTGATAGTAGTGGCCGCCAGCGCCAGAAGCCCATGTCCGCCGAGGCAAAGTTCCTGTGGATGGCCTTTGCCATCCTGCTGGCCATCGGATTTATTGGCTGGTGGGCTTGGCACCGGATAGGAGTGCATTAGTTTCCTTCTTTTAAGCACCTCCACTTCATGCGCAGCGAAAAAGAGAAAATGCTGGCCGGCGAGCTTTACCTCGCTTCCGACCCCGAGCTGGTAGCCGCCCGCACCCGCGCCAAGCGCCTGCTGCACCGCCTGAACGTGACGGAATATCTCCTCACCGACGCGGCCCGCGCCATCGTGGCTGAGCTGCTGCCCAACGTAGGTCAGAACTTCTACATCGAACCGCCCTTCCACTGCGACTACGGCAGTCATATCCACTGCGGCAACAACGTGTATTTCAACGTGAATTGCGTGGTCCTCGATGTGGCCAGCGTCACCATCGGTTCCAACGTCCTGTTTGGTCCGGGTGTGCAACTCTACGCCGCTACCCATCCGCTCGATGCTGTGGTGCGGCGCACCGTGGAGCTGGGTCAGCCCATCACCATCGGCGACGACTGTTGGCTGGGCGGCGGGGCTATCGTCTGCCCGGGCGTCACCATCGGCAACGGCTGCGTTATCGGGGCCGGGTCGGTCGTCACAAAAGATGTTCCAGCGTACTCACTGGCGGTGGGAAACCCGGCGCGGGTGATAAAAGACTTGTCAGTATGATACAACGCGATGCGCTCACGGAGTATAAGGAGACTGGCAGTATTTCCAGCGAGGCTATTCACCGCCTGATTCAGGTAGATGGTGCCAGATTCGAGCTTTACCAACACTATCTGTCCGAACCGTCCATTGACTTCGCCCGCACGTTACTGGCTGAGCTAACCGCCCTCTACCAAGCTTATTATGAGCATGGCGGTGAACCAATGGGCACCGATGAACTACGGCTTGCCGGTTATTTGATTGGGCTGCACCAGGACGTTAGCGACAGCCTTCTGCTTTGGCGAACCAAGCAGTTAAGTTTCGACACCGCCTGCGAATTTGACATCCAGCTAGTCGTTTTTGCCGGCGTTGAACCCACTATTTCCTACCTCAAAGAACAGCCCAACAAGGAAGCCGCCCAAGCTTTGGAATACATTGAAGTCTGCAAATCCGGCGGTGATTTCGAGCACCTTACAGCGTATTTCTCCCCAGACAATCTTCCCTACTGGATATAAAAAAAGCCCGATTATTCTACAGCCCTGCCTACTGCGCTTCTGCCAGCCAACGCTGCTTTTCCACGGGCGTATTCTGAAGCCAGGACGGCTAATCACCACTGGCGACGACTGCGTTTTTGGTTCTAAGTTGCTGGTTATCAATAACATATCACCCCATTCACTGACCGCAATTTAGCTTGGGTTATTAAGAGCTTTAGCCAAACCACCGCAACGAATCAACTGGTGGGCAACTATCGACCCTGCTTAGGAGGCAGGGGCGGCGGAAGAAACTCTACCATTTTAGGATTCCGATACTCGATGCCAACCTGATATTTTTGCCCTGGCTCTTCGGCGCGGACGGATAGCGACACACTCTGATGAGGGCCCTCAAAAATCATAAAGTCACTGTTTTCAGGGCCGCTGTGGCCTGAATAAGGAAAGTGACGCGCTTTGACCACCGCGCGTATCCGCATGTATTCCTCCGGCGTGGGAGAATAGTAGCACACCATGCCCATTTCCAACGGATACTTCGACGTAGACAGAAAGAGGGTATCCCCCGCTTGCGGCGATAATGGGTTAGGATATGCCCATTTACAAGCGGTATAAGCGTACTCAGAGTTCTGCGCGTTTGCATCTTTCCGCTTGCTGATGAACTTCCACCCACGATTTCGCAGGTAGTGGTCGACTACGGAGAAAGATTGCTCCCGAAGCCACAGTAGCCGGTCGAAGCTAATTGAGGCGCTGAGGATAGGAGCAGGAATGGGCTGTGGGCCCAGCTCCGGAAATAGCTTATGGCACGCCAGCAGCGCCGCACTAACAAGAGGCAGGAAGGCTTTCATGTGGTTTCCGGTGTAGTCGACAGCAAGTGTTGCTGGCATTGCTGCTTACCAATGCGAATTTAGCCAAGCGTAACTCGCAACAGAACAGCCTGAACAGCCAAGCCAAGTTTACTTACAGGCCTGCCTCCTGCGCTTCTTCTAGCAACCGCTGCTTTTCTACCGGCACCACGCCCACCTGCTCGCACACCAGCCCGCCGCCTAGGTTGGCCAGCGCCGCCGTGAAGGCAGCCGGCTGGCCCAGCGCCACGCACAAAGCCGCGATGCTAATAACGGTATCACCAGCGCCCGACACGTCGGAAATAGTGCGCAGGTGGGCCGGCAGATAGGTTTTCACTTCCTCCTGCTGGGCAAATACGCCATACTCCGAGAGCGTTACCAGCACGATTTCAGGCGTCAATGTCTCGCGCAGCCGGGTCACAGCGGCTTCAAAGCCGGCGCGGTCTGTATTGGGTTCGCCGAACTCCAGCTTCAGGCCCTCGCGCAGCTCTTTCAGATTGGGCTTGAAGAGCGTGCAGTGGCGGTAGGCCAGGAAATTCTTCTTCTTGGGGTCCACCACCGTGGGAATGTTGCGCTGCCGGGCCCGAGCAATGCACTCCGTAATGATGGCCTCGCTGAGCACACCCTTGTCGTAATCCTCAAAAACCACCACGTCGGCGCGAGTCAGCAGGTCGTCGTAGGCAGCGAGCAGTTGGGCAGCTTCCTCGTGGTTCAGGTCGGTTTCAATCTCCGAATCGATGCGCAGCAGCTGCTGGCCCTGCGCCAAAATGCGCTGCTTTACCGTAGTAGGCCGGGCCTCGCTACGAATGAGGCCATCGGCAGGCAGGTCGTGCTCGTGCAGCAGCTGTAGCAGTTGGTCGCCACCCGTATCATTACCAATCACGGCGCAGAGCAGCGGCGTGGCGCCGAGGGCCTGCACGTTCAGAGCTACGTTAGCAGCTCCTCCGAGGCGGTTTTCGGTGCGAGCCACGTGCACCACCGGCACCGGCGCCTCGGGCGAGAGGCGCGTGGCGCGACCCCACACATAGGCATCCACCATCACGTCGCCGATGATGAGGACGCGCAGGTTGTTGAAGTCTTGAAAAAGGTCGGCTAGCGTTTTCAGTTGTCAGTTACTCGTTGTCGGTTGTCAGATGCTTGTTGCTTGTTGCTAATCCCGGGACTAACAACTGACAACCAGCAATATACAACCAGTGAAATTAAAGTTTCGCCAGGCTGGCTTTGATGCGGCCAAACGCTTCCACCAGCTTCTCATCGGCCGCAGCGGTGCTGAAGCGGATGCACTCTGGTGCCCCAAACGCATCGCCCGACACGGCCGATACGCGGGCATCGTTCAGCAGAAACATTGCCAGGTCCAGGGCGTTGTTGATGGTGCTGCCGTCGGGCGCGGTGCGGCCGAAATAGGCCGATACTTCCGGGAAAATGTAAAAGGCGCCGCTCGGCGTAGGCGTCTTGAAGCCGGGGATGTCCTTCACAATGCCGAGCACCAAATCGCGGCGGCGGCGGTAAGCAGCCACCATCTCATCGGCCGAGGCCCGCCCGCCACGCAGAGCCGCCACCCCCGCCCGTTGGGTGATGGAGCACGTACCAGAGGTAATCTGGCTTTGCATCTTCTCGCAGGCGGCTGCGATGTCGGGGCGGGCGGCCAGATAACCCAGGCGCCAGCCAGTCATGGCGTAGCCTTTGGAGAAGCCATTCACGGTGATAACCCGGTCGGCTACTTCCGCAAAATGGGCCAGGCTGGCGTGCTCACCCACAAAGTTAATGTACTCGTAAATCTCGTCGGCCAGGGCGTACACCTGCGGGTACCGGGCCAGTACCTCGGCAATGGCGCCCAGCTCTTCACGGCTGAAAACCGCGCCGGTCGGGTTGCAGGGCGATGAGTACATCACCAGCTTGGTGCGCGGCGTAATGGCGGCTTCAAGCTGGGCGGCGGTCACTTTGTATTCGTTGGCCAGAGTGCCGCGCAGAGTCACGGTCACGCCCTCGGCCAGCTTCACCATTTCCTCGTAGCTCACCCAGTAGGGGGAAAACACGATGACTTCATCGCCTGGGTTCACCAGGCTGAGCACGGCGTTGGCCAGGGCCTGCTTGGCCCCAGTACTCACCACTATCTGGTTGGGCTGGAAATCGAGCTGGTTGTCGCGCTTGAATTTCTCACAGATGACCTGACGCAGCTCCGGGATGCCAGGCACGGGTGTGTAGAAGGTGTAGCCGTCGTCCAAGGCCTGCTTGGCCGCGTCCTTGATGTACTGCGGAGTCTGAAAATCAGGCTCGCCAAAGCTAAGATTGATAACATCTATACCCTTGGCCATCAGCTCACGGGCCTTCTTGACCATGGCAATGGTGGCCGGCTCGGTCATCGCCAGCAGGCGGTCAGAAAGCGGTGAAGTTGGAGCGAGGGCAGTTGCGGTTTCAGGCATGGCATCGGCGGTGTAGGAGTGGCAAAGGTAGAAACAGATGCCTCAGGCAACATCAAGCCCCTCTGTTTGGGTCGCGTGCGGCCAAAAGCCAACTGGCTTTACCAGTCTTTTGCCTGCTCCACCCTTTCATCATGGGCGGCGAAGTACTTGGAATAGAACGCCTCAGGAATTGGCAAGTACCTGGAAACGTATACGAATTCCAACCCATCGAACCCTTCCAACAACCGCTGTCCATCGAACTCTACTATTACCGATTCTACTTGGTCAAAAAAGCCGGACCCATAGTCCTCTTCGCGCGACAACAGCTCAAGCAACGCCTGCCGCTCGGGGCCGCCAACGACGATTTGCCAGCAAGCCAGCTCCCCTTGCCAGGAGTCGAGGCCGGGCAACAAGGCAGCCCACTCGTTATCAGGCCCGTGAAAGCGCCAAGTGGCTCCATCCGGTAGCAAGGCCAACACATCGGCCGCAAATTGTTGGTCTTCCGCCATTCCTTATTTGGTCAGTTTATTCTCCCAATCGGCGCCAGCAGCGCCAGAGCACTCGCAAATCGGTGCCAGGCTCATAATCCTTGGCATACAGCAGTTCCAGGCGGCGCAGGGTCACTTCATTGAGTGGCGTGGCGGCGTTGGCAGCATCAGCAGGCGAGAGCACGGCGGGCACGGCGCGGGCCGGACCGTCGAGGTAGCGCAGGCCGACCCAGGTGCGGTTGCCAAGCAGCACGGACGCGCAGTTACGCAGAAAACCCGCTTTTTTGGGCTGGAACCAGACCAGCAACGGGGCCAGCCCCAGCAGTCCGGCACTGGTCAGCACATCGAGCAAACGTTTGGCGCGGGCTTGTTGGGGCTGGTAGAGGTTGAGGGCAATGTCGAGGGTGTAGTAGTCGCCCGGCGAGTCCTTGCTGCTGCTGCCGATGATGTACTGGCTGTCTTCGGGTAGGATTTTGTAGGCCACCGGCGGGTCGGCGGGCAGGCTCAGCATGAGGGTGATAATCTGGCTGGCAGGTAGGTCCTTGCCACAAAAAATCAATTCATTCAGCGCATACAACCGGATGATATCGGCCAGCTGGCGTAGCTCGCCCAGCGGCTCGATGAGCGACTGGGTGAGCGAATGGCTGAGCGAATGGTCGGCATCATTAGCCGCTGTGGCAGGTGCTTTTTCCTTGCCTACGCTCACGTAGCCAATTACACGGGCCGATACCTGGGCCTGTTCCAGCAGGGCGCGCACGCGGCGGCTCTCCGGCCCCGAGCCCACTATGGCGATGTTTTTCTGGCGGCGCTCGCTCAGGTGCAGGTTGCGGTACTTGATGAAGTGCGTGAGCAGCTGCCGGCCCACCAGCGCGGCCACGGTCCAGGCCCCGCCAAGGATAATCAGGGCCTTGGAGAAGCGCCAGGCATCCAGAAAATTCGAGGCTGCCGAAATAATCAGCGTGCCCACAAACACGCCCCGCACCACCCGCGAGGTACGCACCGGTGGGTCGTAGCCCCCGCTGAGGAACACCGAAATCAGCCAGATTAGGATGTAGACCGGCACGGCCACCTCCATATATTCGGGCGGATAGTTGCCGGGCACGAACTTGTGGTTGTCCTCCCAATAGTCTTTGAGGAAATACATACCACCCCAAATCAAGCTGGCATCGAGCAGCAACGGGGCGGTGCGTATCACCAGGCGCTCGGCAACGGCAGCACCCGCCCGCAGCCAGATGGCGGCATTTATCAGCAGCGAAAACAGGCCCGCCCGGCCCGGCGCGAAGTGTTTTTGGGCAAAAATTACCATCGCCCGGTAGAACACAAACACGTAGTTCACACTGGTGCGCTTCGTGCTCTCACCCTTGTAATGGATAATGCGCGTGCCTGGGAAATAATAGTTTTTCCAGCCGCCCTGGGTGAGACGATACGAGAGGTCAATGTCCTCGCCGTACATGAAATAGTCTTCGTCGAGCAGGCCAACCTGGTCGAGCGCGGCCTTCCGTAGCAGCATGAAGGCTCCACTCAACACCTCAATCTCGTGCGTTTCCTCCTTATTCAGAAAGCCCAGGTGGT
This sequence comes from Hymenobacter negativus, assembly GCF_017571495.1. Taxonomy (GTDB): domain Bacteria; phylum Bacteroidota; class Bacteroidia; order Cytophagales; family Hymenobacteraceae; genus Hymenobacter; species Hymenobacter negativus. The sequence continues at coordinate 689,906 of NZ_JAGETZ010000001.1, forward strand.
AGCGCCCGAAGGTGCGTGACTTTGGAAACACGCTGGCCAGCCCAAACATTTTGTAAAAGGCTACGTCGGGCGTGGGCAGGCCGCGCTTGCTTTCGGGCAGAAATTTGCCCTGGCCATCGAGCATTTTCACGCCCAGGCCGCCGCAGTCAGGGTGGGCATCCATGAAATCGCAGCAGGTCCGAAAGGTGTCTTCCTCCACCACGGTATCGGGGTTGAGTAGCAGTTGGTACTGGCCGGTGGCGCGGCGCAGGGCCTGGTTGTTTCCTTTAGAAAAGCCGGGATTGTCGCGGTTGGCAATCAGAATGACCTCCGGAAAGCGGGCCCGCACCATGGCCACTGAGCCGTCGGCCGAGTTATTATCGACCACGAACACCTCCACCGGCTGCCCCAACTTCTCCACGGCTCGCCGTACCGAGAGCAGCGCCTGCTCCAGGAAATAGCAGACGTTGTAGTTGACAATGACGACGGAGAGCTTGACCACGGAGGGCGAAATTAGAACGAGTACCCCGAAATTTCATTTCGGTGCGCCAGAACGACTGTCGTATTTATCGTTCTCGGAGCCGAAATGAAATTTCGGGGTACTCGTTCTAGCGCGCCTGGCGCTGGCGGTCCACAATGCTGCGGCCGAGGGTGATTTCGTCGGCGTATTCCAACTCGCCACCCATTGGGATGCCGCGGGCAATGGTGCTGAGGTGTACATTGGGCAAATCGCGCAGACGGCGCGAGAGGTAGAAGGCCGTGGTGTCACCCTCCATGGTGGGCGAGATGGCAAGGATGATTTCGCGCAATTCCGAATCTTCGGCGGCGGCGCGCTCTATCAGCGAATCGATGTGCAAATCAGCGGGCCCAATGCCTTCGATGGGCGAAATCACGCCGCCCAGCACGTGGTACACGCCTTTGTATTGGCCCGTGTTTTCGATGGCGATGACGTCGCGCACGTCCGATACCACGCAAACCAGGCTGTGGTCGCGCAGCTTATTGCCGCAAATACCGCACTCTTCAGCATCGGAAATGCTGTGGCAGGTTTTGCAATAGGTGATTTCGAAACGCATTTTAGCCAGCGCTTCGGCCAGCGAGGCAGTGGTGTCCATCTCGGCCTTCAGCAGGTGCAAGGCCAGGCGCAGGGCCGTTTTCTTCCCAATGCCGGGCAGGCGAGAGAGCTCACCCACGGCGTTTTCAATCAGCTTTGAGGGAAATTCCATTCAGATAATTGGTGCTTGGTTGTTGGTGCCTGGTGCTTGGTAGGAAAGTGCGGTTGAAACCAAGCACCAGGCACCAACAACCAAGCACCAAAGATTAAACGACGTCGGCCGAAATGCCGCGGTCGTGGATGGCGCTACACATGGGCTCTAGCTCTTCGTAGGTGCCCATTTTCACGGCACACTTACCTTTGTAGTGGATGAGCAGCGTGCACTGCTCAGCCTGCTCGGGCTGGTGGCCGCACACATCAATCAGGGTTTTGATGACGTGGTCGAAGGTGTTGATGTCGTCGTTGTACACAACGAGGTTGCGCAGCTCGGCTTCTTCTTCGAGCAACAGTACCTCTTCATCGTAATCAATTTGCGGACGCGTGTTCATAAGGCAAATTTACGCAGGAAAGGCCGCGTGAGGTAGCTCCTAATAACCCTGAATCCGGCGAATTCGTTTCGCCAAACCAAGCTGTTTTGCAGCAGCGCAGCAGCGCGAACCTTTACCCCGCTCTCCATGCCCGTTCCCTCCGCCGATTTCAAAAAAGCCATCAAGCGCCTTTCCGAGCCCGAAAAGGAAGCCCTGCTCCTGCGCGCCGTGCGCCGCGACGCCGAGCTCTACGAAACCTTCCGCTTTGAGTTGCTGGCTGATGTGACCCTGGGCCAGGTGCAGGAAGAAACCGCCGACCGCATCCACGAGCTCTTTAATGTAGCCGTAACCGGCCGCCTGCTCAATCGCAGCTTGGTGAAGGCCGTGCGGGCCAGCGTGCAGGAAGCCGCCCGCGCCCGCCGCATCACCAAGAACAAGCAGCTGGAAATCGACCTGCTGGTCTACATCCTACGCCAGTGCATCGACAACTACTCCGGGCAGTTTGATAGCGTGTGGGACGGCTTCTATAACGCCACTGCCCGCCTGGCCGCCCGGGTACCTGCGCTGGTGCTCAAAAGCCTGCACGAGGACCTGTGGGTGGAATACAAGGCTGAATTAGACGATATTCTGAGCGAATTGCACCGCCGCAAAAAAAGCCACAACCTCAAGTTTGAGTTACCCCGGCAATTCGACATTCCCACTTAGCTTTGCTGAGAATTGTCTACCCCAAAAATAATTTATGCCCCCACGTTTTACGACGCTTATGGCAGCCGGCTGGCTGGCCTTTACTACAGGCTGTGCCGGCTCCTATCAACTTATCCGGCCTAAAAGCATCAATACCTACACGCCTTCGGCTTCTACGGGTCCGGTAAGCCTCGAATACCAGTTTGATGCGTTGCGCCTCCGGCACGCCAACAAGAAATACGTTAAAAAGGAGGACAAATTCGGCTACCGCGTGGTGGCTGTGAAAGTTACCAATAACTGGGACCGGGAAGTGAATTTCACCCGCGACCTAAACCTGCTCTACGGCGAGCGGTCCATTGGCATCGTACCCTCGGCGGTAGCGGCCCACGATTTGCGGCAGGGCGTGGCCATCTACCTGCTCTACCTGCTGCTGAATGTGCAGGTAGGCGGCACTACCGACCCGCGCACGGGCCAGGCCAGCGGCGGCACTTTTCTGCCCACCGGCCCATTTATTACGGGTGGTAACATGCTGGGTGCCAGCGGTGCCAATGCCAACCTGCGCAAAGAATTTGCCGCCTACGACCTCACCAACCGCGTCCTCAAGCCCGGCGAAACCGCGTACGGCATCCTTAGCCTGCGCGAAACAGCCGTGGCCCCGATACGCCTGGAGCCACGGGCCGGCCTGGTGCAGCCGGGGCTGCCCACTCCCCCACCCGCCGGCGCACTGCCCGACACCGCTCCGGCATCAGCGCCCGCTTCCCGCTAGCCGTCATTATCCACAAAAAAAGGCCTCGCTGCTCGCAGCGAGGCCTTTTTTTGTGATGCCCAATGGACATCGTCCGTCATTAGGCTTTCTTGGCAATGACGTTGAAAGTCAAATCGAAGGTATCGTTGATGGCTTTGTCGCCGATGCTTTCGAAGAAAGACTTCGAGCCGTATTTCAGGCCGAATTTGGTGCGGTCGATGGTCACCTTGCCAGTGGCCGAAGCAATTCCGTCTTTCACGCCGGCTTTGGCGGGGAAGCTGATGCGCTGCGTTACGCCTTTGATGGTCATGTCGCCGGCGATGGTCACGTTATCAGCGTCTTTAGCAGCACCTTTAATAGGTGTTACGCTCACGATTTTGAAGGTCGAAGTGGGGTACGTAGCTACGCCGAAGAAATCATCGCTGCTCATGTGGCCCACGAATTTGCCTTGGCTGTCAGCGTCCTTGATGTCGGTGGCTTTCATGGACTTCATGTCCACGGTCACAGTACCACCCACAATGGAGCTGCCTTTAACAATCAGGTCGCCACCGGTGAAGTTCATGGTGCCGTTGTGGCCGTGGGTTACGGCTTTGCCTTCCCAGCCCAGGGTGCTTAGCTGCGGCTGCAGTTTGTAAGCAGGGTCAGCGGCGGCTGCTTTGGCGGGAGCTACTTTGGCAGCCGAAGCGGCGGGAGCTACGCCGATAACGGCAACGGCAAACAGGGCGGGCAACAGGAATTTTTTCATGAGAAAAAAGTATTGGAAAAAAGGTAATGAGTAAAGGATGGAGCAAAAACCACGGTCGGGCCGTAGCGAAAAAGCGTGCCAAAGCAGCACGGCAATGGAATGGGTAAGCGGTTATTCGATGTCGCGCATCTTGTCGAGCAAGAAGTTGAGCTGGCGCATTTCGTCCTCGTTCAGGGCGCAGTTTCCGTCAGAGGCCAAGACGCCCGATTCATCAACCTGTTCGAGCAACTCTAGCCCGGCTTTCGTAATTCGGATGTCGACGGCGCGCCGGTTGGCTGGACACACGGTGCGGGTCACTAATTTTTTTTCTTCGAGCCGGTCCACAATTCGGGAGGCGTTGCTGGTTTTGTCCAGCATCCGGTCGATGAGCAGAGCCACGGTGGCCGGCAGTGGATGCTGACCCCGCAGAATCCGCAGGATATTGAATTGCGGCGAGGTGAGACCGAATCCCTTGAAGGCTGCGGCCTGGCGCTGCTGCAACCAGTTAGAGGTATATATCAGGTTGATAAATGCCTTCTGGTACTCGTCGCGGAAAATGGGCTGTTTGATTTCGTCTTCGATGCGCATGGGAGGCAGTGGAATCGGATGCAAATTTATGTACATACATTTAATGTTGCAACACCGTTCCAACATTTCTAAAAAAAATCTGGCACAATACCAGAACTTCTCACCCAATTTCTGCCGCAAACGTACTCCCGCAAACATTCCATTTCCTCACCGCACACTCCTCGCCATGAATCGTTTCGCCTTCCTACTGCTCACGGCCGCCTGTCTGGCCACTACCCCGCACCTTGCCGCTGCCCAGGACGGCGGCTTCCCCGTGAAAACCACGCCTCGCACCCAATTTGTGATGAAAGACGGCGAGGTTGTGCGTCGCGACGGCAGCCAAATCACAGCCCTCACCCAGAATGTGAAGCTGGCCAGTGGCGTCAAAATCAACTATAAAAACGGCATCATTGAAATGCCAGCCGATAAAATCAACCCACAGGGCAAGAAAATCACCCTGCGCGAGCGCGATTATGTGAAAGCTGATGGCGGCGTGGTGTTTGCCACCCCAGGCAGCGCCGCGGCGGCCCGGGGCGAAACAGCACCCGCCGGCGCCAAGTACGACACCTATGTGCAACATGGCCCCGGCTATGCGGCTCCTGCCACGCAGGTGTCACTGCTCAATAAAAAGATTGAGCTACTAACGCGTAAAGTCAACCTGCTCAGCCAGAGCCAACCCGCTACCCCCGAAACAAAAGCCATCGACGACGAGCTGACGAAGCTTGATTCCCAGTTGGCTTCTAAATAAAGGAGCAGATGTCGGGCCCGGTCCGATTGCCACGAGTGGTCGGGCCGGACCAGAAGACTACGTTGGCTCTACGCTTTAAGCGCTAGCTGCCCGTCAGCCTCCGTCACCAGCCCAAAGGGTTCGTCCTGCACAATCAGGAAGCCGTCGAGGTCGAGCACATCAGCTAGGGCGCTTATTTGCAGGGCGCCGGCAATGCCCACGGTAGTCTCGACCATGCAGCCCAGCATGGGTACGAGCCGGTGGACGCGGGTACGACGTAGCAACTCAATGCCACGCCGAAACCCACCGGCTTTCATCAGCTTCATATTCACTCCATGAAATTGCTGGGCTATTTCGGCAAAATCAGCAGTGTCGGTCACCGACTCGTCAGCGATGAGCGGCACGGGGCTGCGCAGGCACAGGTAGCGGTAGTCGGCAGCCAGGGCAGCGGGCATGGGCTGTTCCAGTAGCTGCAGGCGCAGGCCGGGCAAGGCAGCGACTTGCGCCAGAAAATGCAGCACGCTGTCGGCATCGGGCCAGGTTTCGTTGCCATCTACTAATAGGGCGTGGCCGGGCAAAGCGCGGCCTACTTCACGCAACAGGTCGAGCCCTTCGGCTTGGTTCACCTTGATTTTCAGCAGTTCGAAGCGGGCTGCGTTCTGGTCCCGCAGGAAGCCGGCCACTGCACCGGGCTCCATAATAGGGAGGGAAAAAGCGGTAGGTACGCTGGGTGCCGGGGCCGGGACGCCCAGCCACTGCCACACCGGCTGCCCGGCACAGGCCGCTAGCCAGTGCACCAAAGCCGCTTCGAGGGCAAAGCTCAAAGCGTGCGAAACTGGTTGAACGGCAAGTAAAGCGTCGAGTTCCTGCAGGGAGGCTACAGCTGCCAGGCCATTATCCTGCAGCACGGAAAACTGCTCCTGCAACAGCTCCGGGGTTTCGCCATAGCGCACATTCGGCGCTGCTTCGCCGATGCTCGTGTGGCCTTGGGCGCTGATGCGCAGCAGCAGGTTAGTTTTGATGGAGGAGGCGTTGCGGGAAATTTTCCACACGTAGCGCAGAGGCAGCAAGAGCGGGGTGAGGGACCAGGCGGGCATGGGAAGGAATGAGGCGAAGGCGGCAGCGCAGTTTCAACAAGATGCAAGCAGTCTTTACGCAGCCATCAGGTAAATGCAGCTGTTCAGCTGGAATTTCTGCTAATCAACCTAATTTTCATTCTAATCGGTCTAAGCTAGTGGTTGAATGGGTACGCGCCACAGTAGTTTTGCTGAGTAATAACTATTCTTGGTTATTACATAAATGCTCTTCTCACCCCCCTTTTCATGAAAAAATCTTTACGGCTCACGCTTTCTTTAGTTGGTATGTGGATAGGTCTGGCGTTGCCTGTGCAGGCTCAGACACCGACACCGGCAGCCCATAGCGTCATCCCATGGTTCACAGTACAAAACAAGGCTCTGGTGGTGCAAACCGGCAACAAAGCCAAGCCCCTTACCCAAGACGTGGCCCTTCCCAACGGTGTTCGCTTGGAATACCGCACCCAATCGGTGCTGCTCACAAATGGCACCCGGGTACACATGCAAGAAGGCGACTTGCTCAGCTTGAATGGAGAATACGTGCCGAAAAACCCTCCCGCCGAATCAGCCGCTACAACCGAAGCCACCGCCCCCTCTGTAGCAGCAGAGCCTGCTCCGGTAGCAGCTCCGGCTCCAGCAGTTCCAACTCCAGCTCCGGCGGCCAGCCCGGCGGCCTTCACGTTTCGGCCAACGGCACCGGTTGGTGGCAAGCTCAAGGGCGTGGTAGAGTTGGGGGCCAGCGGCTTCAATATGTTCATTGTGCGCATTGATGGCCAACACAACTGGCAGCTAGAGAAATCCGAATTCGGCAACAGCTTGGTGATGGAAAACATGGCTACCGCGGACGATATCCGCAGCGGCCTCAAGGCTTACATCGGTAAAATGCTGGATTTTGGGGTAAACGGGCGCGACATTTATTTCGTGGTCAGCTCCGGGGCAGCCACCGCCGACGTGACGCGCCGCATCGTGCAGGAGCTGGAAAGCCTGAAATACAAGGTGAACACCGTGACGCCCGAGCGCGAAGGCACCCTGGGCCTGCGGGCTGCCCTGCCCAATGCCTACGCCGATAAAGCCTTCGTGCTGGACATTGGCTCGGCCAACAGCAAGATTTCCTGGCTGGAACGTGGCCTGCCACAATCACTGGATACCCATGGCTCTAAGTATTATGAGAAAGGCCTCAACGACGCCATCGTGGCCACGGAAGTAAAAGTCAAGGCCGGGCAGGTACCCGCCAAGCTGCGCCGCACCTGCTTCATCATTGGCGGGGCTCCCTACGAGTTGGCCAAGGCCGTGCGCCAGGGCCAAGAGCCTTTCACAGTGCTAAGTGCGCCCAGCGCCTATGCGTCGCCGGCTGGGGCGAAGGGCAAAGCGGGACTCAACATCTACCGGGCGGTGGCAGATGCTACCGGCTGCCAGCAGTTCGTGTTCGGCTACGATGCCAACTTTACCATCGGCTACCTGCTCTCGCTGCCGTAGCCCTGCTCCCGCATATGCCACAAAAGGCTCTGTACCGCCTTGATGCATAGCCTTTTTTGTACGCGCCGTGCTGCCTCTATTGAGTCTGACTGGAGCCGCTGGCGCAAGAATGTCGTTCTTTGAGGTTGGTTCTGTAATTACTGCCCCACTTTTCATTGCATGGCAAAATCTCGTTTACCCCTTATTGCAATCCTTTTGGCCGTCCTGGCTGGAATTGCTACCTTATTGGTAGCCAACAATTTATTTACATTATCGCCGGCCGTGCCTGCTGCCGCCCGTTGGGTGGCGCTGCTGGCCATTGGTGCCGCGGTGGCACCACGGCGCTCTCTCACCCTCTGGATTGTGGTGAGCATGCTGGTTGGTATCGAGTTGGGCCACGACGCACCAGGCGTAGCCATGAACCTGAAAGTACTGAGTGACGCCTTCTTGCGGCTAGTGAAAACCATCATTGCCCCGCTGGTTTTTGCTACCCTGGTGGTCGGCATCGCGGGCCACGCCGACCTTAAGCAAGTGGGGCGTATGGGCATTAAAGCCTTGGTTTATTTTGAAGTGGTGACCACGTTCGCGCTGTTTATCGGCCTGGCCGCCATCAACCTGACCAAGGCCGGCGTGGGCATCAGCAAGGCCGGGGTGAAGGAGGAAGCACTAACTGCTGCTGCGCCCCAAACCGCGGCCGACATTATCCTGCACATCTTCCCCGAAAACATTGCCAAGTCAGTATCCGAAGGCCAAGTACTGCAAGTAGTCATTTTCGCCATCATCTTCGCCATCGGTCTGGCCCTCACCCCCGAGCGGCCCCGTCGCGTGATGCTGGAGTTCTGCGAAAGCCTGTCGGAAGTTATGTTCAAGTTCACCAACGTGGTGATGTATTTCGCGCCGCTGGGCGTGGGCGGAGCCCTGGCCTACACCGTGGGCAAGATGGGTTTTGCTCCCTTGCTCAATGCTTTTCAACTGCTGCTCACGCTCTACGGAGCGCTGGCGGCCTTTGTGCTGCTTGTACTACTGCCAGTGGCTTTCCTGGCTCGCCTGCCACTCAAGCGCTTCATTGCAGCCGTGGCCGAGCCGGTGAGCATAGCCTTCGCCACTACCTCATCCGAAGCGGCGCTGCCCCGGGCCATGGAGGCCATGGAAAGCATCGGGGTGCCGCGCCGCATCGTGGCCTTCGTCATGCCAACGGGCTACTCGTTCAACCTCGATGGCACCACCCTCTACCTCTCGCTCGCGGCGGTGTTCGTGGCCCAGGCGGCCGGGGTGCCCCTCACCTTTGGACAGCAGCTGCTGATGGTGTTCACGCTCATGCTCACCAGCAAAGGCGTGGCGGGCGTGCCGCGGGCCTCCCTGGTTATTCTACTGGCTACGGTAGCCTCGTTCAACCTTCCGGCCTGGCCGGTGTTCATCATTCTCGGCATTGATGCGCTGATGGATATGGCGCGCACCGCCGTCAACGTATTGGGCAACTGCCTAGCCTCGGCCGTGGTAGCCCGCTGGGAGGGCGAGTTTGTGGACGACTACCGCGGACCCGACCCAACAGCTGAGCCGTTAACGGTTGCGCAATAGAATTATTTTTATACCCATCGAACTAAAAATATCATTGACCGGTTAATTTTATGCCATTACAAAAGAATTTCGCACCTTTTACCGAAAAAAGGCTGGATAGCTGATGTAAATCATCTAATTTTACAGCATAACCCGGAAGCAGGTTCCACTATGTTTCGTGAGGTCATCACAATTTAATATTCCCCTTTAATAATATTAACTTTCTACCTTACTACTATGAAACTAGTCCGCCCTTTTGCGCTGCTGGCCCTGGCCCCTACCCTGTTGCTGGCACCTGCCTGTGTTTCGGTTAAAAACCAGATGCGGAGCACGCCCACAGCCTCCATCTCCAAACGTCTGCCTGCACTCGAAGTACTGGCCGACCAAGGCCCCCTGGCAATGAACGACGGTGCCCTCCCCGAGGACCCGCTCAAGCTGTTTCAACAAGAGTGCCGCGTCAACCTGACCGAACCCACCGATACCGCTACCTACGGCTACGCCAAACTGGTGGTAAAAAAGGTAAAGACCCTGCGTACCGGCCGTGCTGTGCAGGGCTTGCAGGTGCTCACTTTCATGGTACCCGCCGTGCTGGGCATTCCGCTGGAGTGGTATAAGACTACCCTGCAAGCCGAAGTGCAGGTGAGCGACGCCGCCGGCAACCTGCTGGGTTCCTATGCCGGCACGGGCAACTCTGAAGTGAAAGTGGCCATGTACCACGGCTACTCGCAAACTGCTGCCCCCCGCTTGGCCGACATCATTGCCCTGCGCGGAGCTATGGCCCAGATTCGCCCGCAGCTTGATACGGCTACCGCCCGCCTACGTCCCCTGCTGATGGCCGGCGGCACGGTGGAAAACCCCACATTGCCCGCTTCGTCTTCGGTGAAGGAAAACCGCTAGGTTATTTTTTATTTTTATCTGATTCAATTTTACCAGAGCTATTAACGTTGAACAAGGCCCGTAGCGCCTCACTTCCCGGCTGGGCGGTGGGTGCTACGGGCCTTATCTTTGGCACGACATGGCATCAACTTCCTCTCTTCGGCTTATTACGTTATTCATGGGCATGTTGCTGAGTGGCTGCTGCGCCAATAACGTGTGCAACTGCAATGATGAGCAGGAGGATTCTATTAAGTTGCGCTTAACGCCTGACCCATCTGGAATCAACGGGTTTTCAGCTACCGAACTCGACACCATCATCATTAAGCGCTTTCCAAAGAAGTTCACTAGTCTTACTGTCCCGGAATCGGTGACGCTACCACGCACAGGTGAATCCATCGAGTTAAGTAATACCGCACCTTTCACGCGAAATGGGTCCGCCCGGCTCAGCCAGTACCGCTACGTGATACAATACCTCAAGGACCAACAAAACAGTAGGCCTATACTCACCAATGCTCTGGTTATCGATAGCGTACTGCTTAAGGGCAGCTACGACGGCTCCGGTTGCTGCACCTGTTATCACAACACTGCCAAAGGTGTTTACCTAAACGGTCAGCTAACGGACCTCCAGCAGAATTCTGTCCTGACCATTCCAAAATAACCGGGTCGGTAGCGCACACCGTATAGCCTACACCGCGCTGCAACGATTGGCCGGGCCACCGTGTTTTCGTCTTATGCCCGCCTCCACTCCTCTTTTAGTGCCGGTAGCCCCAGCCCTGGCTTCGGTTTTTCCCTTTCGCTCCACGCTCAGCCTGGAGCCGCTCATTGCCTACTGGCACGCCCGCGAAAACGCGACCAATGCCGGGGTAGCTCTGCTGGCGCGCGCCATCGGCGAGCAGGTAGCCGCCGCCGCCTGGTGCCGGGGTCCTATCACCGATTACTCGGTACTGGAATGCAACTGCGACTTGGTGGAAACCCTGATGCTGGCGGTTTTTCCACCGGCGTCGTTTGCCAACGACATTATTGGGGTCATTGGCCCGTTTCAGCGGCGCAGCTTCTATTCGACGCAGCATTTCGAGGATGTGATGCTCAACAAGGACCGCATCATCAAGCAACCGTTGAATGTGGACCTGGCGGCCATGGAGCGGCGCCTGAGCCTGATGGCTTACCAACTGGTGTTGCAGCGGGTGTACAACACGGAGCTGCCTTCCCAGGGTACGATTGTGTTTACGGTTCCCGATTATAAAATCGGCCTTTACCGGCATTATGGACTGGATTTCAACTCTGATTTTGTGACGGTGAAAGTGGTGGGTGAACCACCAACGCTGAACGCCGAGCAGCTGGACCTGCTGCTGCACAACCGCCACCGGCTGGAAGTGTGGCAGGCTTTGCTGCCAGCCGAGCATTTTGAGCTTGAAGGATTCAATGTGTTGCAGTTGGTGGACGTGACCGACCAGGAAATCCTGTCGGAGCTGAAATACGACCTATTGGAGCGCGATGTGCTCCAAACGCCCGCCCGGTTTGAGCAGATTCAGGAAAAGCTGCGGGTGCTGTTTGCGCAGCCGGCCCTGCAGTTGGGTATTGCGGCGTATGATGAGAAAAAGCGGGCCTTTGTGGATTTTGGCCGCAAAATCAACCACAGCTTCATCACCAAGCAGGTGCAGCACCAGTCGGCCAATGGCAGCTTCCGGCTGATATACGACCGCCTGCTTCGCGAGCGCGAGCCCTTAGTGCTAAAGGACGTAGCCACGGCCGACATCCCGGAGGACCTGCGCCAGCAGATTCTCAGCCTCGGCATTCACTCAGCCATTTTGGCGCTGCTGCCTTATGGCAACGATACCGTGGGCCTGCTGGAACTGGGCTGCCCTACCGTGAACGGGCTCGATGAGTTTGATATGGACAAGGTGGCGCAGTTCGTACCACTGTTTGCCGTAGCGGTGAAGCGCAATGCGGAAGACCTGCAAACGCGGGTGCAAGCCATTATCCAGCAGAAATTTACGGCCATTCACCCCACTATGGAATGGCGCTTTGCCGATGCAGCCCGTAACCTGCTCACCAAGCTAGACGATGGCAACCGCACCGCCGAGATGGAACCCATCGTGTTTGAAGAAGTGTACCCTTTGCACGGCTCCTGCGACATTCGGGGTAGCAGCACGGTGCGCAACGAGGCCATTCAGGGTGACCTGATTGAGCACCTCACGCTGGCCAACAAGGTGTTGAAAAAGGCTTCGGAATACCAGCAGTTGCCCATTCTGGACGAGCTAAAATTTTACGTAACCAAGCACCTGAAACGGCTGCGCGATGGCCTGCTTTCCGGCGACGAAGCCAACATCTACGATTCGCTGAAGCGCGAAGTAGAGCCCCTGTTCGAGTATCTGGCGACGCACACACCCGATTTACGCCCAGTCATCACCAATTACTGGGACAACATCGACCCTCGGCTGGGCATCCTCTACAAGCGCCGCCAGGACTTCGAAACCAGCGTAACCACGCTGAACGATGCCGTGAGCGACTACCTCGACGAGGAGGAGGAAAAGGCCCAGCAGATGTTTCCACACTACTTCCAACGCTATAAAACCGATGGCGTGGAGTTCAACATTTATGTGGGTAGCACGCTGGTCGAGGATAAGCCCTTCGACTTGGTTTTCTTAAAAAACCTGCGTCTCTGGCAGTTGCTGACCATGGTAGAAATCACGCGTCGCACCGCTGCACTGAAGGCTACGCTGCCCGTTCCGCTCGATACGACCCAGCTCATCCTCATTCACGGCCAGCCGCTGAGCATCCGTTTCCGGCAGGATGAGCGCCAGTTTGATGTAGATGGCGCCTACAACATTCGCTACGAAATCATCAAGAAGCGCATTGACAAAGCCACCGTGCTAGGCACCGGCGAGCGCCTTACCCAGCCCGGAACCATCGCGCTGGTGTATGCCCAAAGCCGCGAAGCCGTGGAATATTACGAGTACATCGACTACTTACAGGACCGCGGCCTACTCATGCCCGGCGTGGAGGAGCTGGAACTCGAAGAACTACAGGGAGTGAAAGGGCTGTTGGCCTTGCGGGTACAGGTGCAGTTGTAGAAGCGCCCAGCCTGTCATGCCGGGCGGAGCAGAGGTGCCTCACGTGAGAATCGCTGTCATCCCTCGCTTTGCTCAGGATGACAGCTGCGGTTTATTCACCTATTCGTTCGGCGCTCCTTCTTCCAACACGGCCTTTTCTTCTTTCCAGAGGAGGTGGAGGCCTGCACGCATGGCAACCAGCCAGGCGGCCCCGCCAGCAAAACCCGCTACTACGTCGGTGGCATAGTGGGCGTGCAGGTATATCCGCGTGAGGCCGATGAGTCCCGACCACAGCAGCAGCGGCAGCACCCAGCCGGGCCGGCCGAAATGCCGCGCCAGCAGCCAGGCTAAGCAGCCGTAGAACGTGAGCCCCAGCATAGCGTGTCCGCTCGGAAAACTTAACCCCCAGGTATGCAATAGCTTGTTGGCAGGTCGGGGGCGGTTGAAGTATACTTTCAATAGCTGGTTTAGCAGGACACTGCCCAGCATGGTGAACACAAATTCCAGGGCCTCACGCCGATGCCCGGCGTGGCGCAGCCACAGCGGCGCAATAATGCTAGCCGGCAGCAAGAAGAAAAGCGACCCGAAGAAAGTCACAAAATCGGCAGGCCAGTCGAGCCATGGTTGTGCGTGCTGCCACCCGTTGACTACGCCCGTGGCCCAGCTGTCAAACGCCATCGAATGATGCACAAAAACCACGCGCGCCATGTAGAAAAACATGGCAAATGCCACCACAAACAGTACAATGCCGAAGCCAACTTCGATGGTAAGCAGGCCAGCAAACGCCAGCAAACGGGAGGTAAGGCGATTCATAGGCACACAGCAGCCAACAGGCGACTTAGCGAACAAGTAACTCAACTACGCAAAACGAAAAAAGCCGGTCCATGTGGACCGGCTTTTTGTTTACGTGCGCTCGGAGAGACTCGAACTCTCACACCTTGCGGAACTGCCGCCTGAAGACAGCGCGTCTACCAATTTCGCCACAAGCGCATGCTGGGCTAAAAAGCCGCTCATTCGTGAGGAGGAGCGGCCTTTTGATGCTGCAAAGATAGCGCTTTGAATTGTAGCGACGCAAACCCAGCTCCCAAATTTTTCTGCCAAATTCGACGCTGAAAGCTACCGCCAATTGTTTTTCAGCGACTTGTCGCGCCATTTTTTTTTGTTTTTCGCTGTTTTTTGCATGTCAGAAGCTAATAACACCTCTTTTTTTACCCGCGAATCCCCGGAATCACTCGTTGGCTACGACCGGGTGGCTTGGTGTTACGATGTGCTGGCTGGTCTCGTCTTCGGCCCAGCACTGCGAAATGCCCAGCGGGCAGCGTTGGCAGGCTTGCCGGATAGGGCCCCGCACGTACTCATCCTGGGTGGCGGCACGGGCTGGGTACTGACGGAGGTATTGCGCCGCCGCCCAGCGGCCACGGTGCTCTACCTCGAAGCCTCGCCCCGGATGCTGGCCCGGTCCCGCGCCCGGTTGGCCCGCGAAATCCCAACCGCCATGGACCAGGTCGATTTCCGCCACGGTACGCAAGACGCGCTGCTACCAGGCGAAAAGTTCGACGTAGTAATCACCTTTTTTGTGCTCGACTGCATTGCAGCAGCAGAAATCACTGGGGCCCTGGCCCGACTGCGCGCTGCGCTGCGCCCGGGCGCGCCTTGGCTGCTGGCCGATTTCAGACCTGCCCGCCGGGGCTGGCGCTACTTGCTGCTCTTGGCAATGTATTTCTTTTTTCGCCTCACTACCGGGCTGCGGGCGCGGGAATTACCTCGACTACACCCCGCGCTGGCCCGGATAGGGATGAGGCCAGGCCAGCGCCGCTATTTCTTTTGGGGAGCGGTGGAAGGTATTGTTTTTCACGAATATGGCAGCTGAGCACCTCCCTTGATATTTAATAACACTGTCTTACGTAGTTAAAACATAATTTTATCATTACCAAGAGCCATTAAGAGTATATTGCAGCTTATTCTATTGTAAATTTTCCGCAACTTTGCACTTAGTCCCTGCTCGACATCATTGCGCCATTCCTTGTTTTCCTATTATTTCTGTCCATGAAGCACGCTAGTACTATATTATTAGCCCTGAGCTTAGGTGCGTTGGAGGCTCAAGCTCAAACAGCTCCTCCAGCTCCTGCTAAAGCCAAGGCACCCGTTAAAGCTAAACCGCTGGTAAAGGCTCCTGCTAAGCCTTGGGTCAAAGCTCCAGCTAAGCCCTTGGTGAAAGCTCCAGCCAAGCCCTGGGCCAAAACTCCAGCTCCTATTAAGCCCGCTCCCGCAAAGCCAATTCCGGGGAAGCCCGCACCGGCTCAGGCAGTGGTGCCAGCCAAGGCCGCAGCCCCCGTAAAACCGGCTCCGATGAGTAAAGTGCCCGCGCCTGCTCCTGCCCCATCGGTCGTACCGGCTGATGCTCCTGTGCTGCCAGTGCCAGCGCCAGCCGCCAAGGCTCCCGCTCCACCCAAGCCCGATACGGGCCCGGCCGTGCGTTACACCTTTGCCTTCCCCAACGCCGTGCACCACGAAGCCAAGGTGACGGCCACGTTCTCAGGCGTGCCTGCCGGACCGCTGCATGTACGCATGGCGCGCAGCTCGCCGGGACGCTACTCGCTGCACGACTTTTCCAAAAACGTGTACTACGTGGTGGCTACTGACGGCAGCAACCATCCCTTGCAGCTGGACCGCCCCGACCCCTATGGCTGGGACGTGACGCCAGCCGCCGATGGCACCGTTATTTTCAGCTACACGCTCTACGGCGACCAGACCGATGGCACTTACGTGGGCATCGACCAGCAGCACGCCCATCTCAACGCGCCGGCCGCAATGTGCTATGCCACCGGCCTGGAAGGCCGTGCGGCCGAAGTCAAATTTGAGTTGCCTGCTACCTGGAAAGTAGCGACGCAGCTACGCCCCGGTGCCGAGAAGAATATCTTCACGGCCCCCAACATGCAGTACCTGATGGACAGCCCCATTTCCCTGGGCGCACAGCAGGTACGGAGCTGGCAGGAAGGCGACCAGACCATTGAGCTGGCTGCGCTCTACCTCGGCTCGAACGCGGAGCTGGACGGTTATGCCAAGAAAATTCAGAAGGTGGTGAAAGAGGAGAAGGCCGTGTTTGGCGAAATGCCCGTTTTTGATTTTGGGCGCTACACATTCATTGCCGATTACCTGAGCCAAGCTTCCGGCGATGGCATGGAGCACCGAAACTCGACCTCGCTCACTAGCCCACGCCCGCTGAAGGACGAGGACGAAACCCGTAACCTGGGCACCGTAGCACACGAATTTTTCCATGCCTGGAACGTGGAGCGCCTGCGTCCGAAAGACCTGGAGCCCTTCGACTTTCAGCGGGTGAACATGAGTGATAACCTCTGGTTTGCCGAAGGCTTCACGCAGTATTACGGCCGCCTGGCCCTGCGCCGGGCCAAGCTGATTGAGGACGAGGAGTTTTTTGATGATATCAGCCGCTGGGTGAACCTACGCCAGAACAGCCCCGGCGCCCGCTACGCGTCGGCCATTGACATGAGCCGCCAGGCCGCCTTCACCGACCGTGCGGGCAACGGTGCTCCTATCAACCTGGTGAACACCAACTTGTCGTATTACGACCAGGGCGCCGGCATTGCCCTGGTGCTCGATTTGCAGCTGCGCCAGCACCACCGCTCTTCGCTCGACAAGTTCATGCAGGCCCTGTGGCTGCAATACGGCAAGAAGCAGAGCGTCTACGCGCCTACCGCGCCTTACACCACCCGCGATTTGCAGCGCGTGCTGGGCGAGGTGAGTAAGGACACGGTATTTGCCAGCCGCTTTTTCCGACAGTATGTGTACGGCCGCGAGCAGCCGCGCTTCAGCGAAAACCTGCTGGTGGCCGGCCTAGCCGTAATTCCGACGCGAGCCCTAGGCGCCGCGCTATCAAACCAGGTAGAATTTGACGAAGAGGGCCGCTGCTTGGTGGCCAACAACACCCAGATTGGCTCGGGCCTGTACAAGGCTGGCATCGACCGCGGCGACCAGTTGGTAGTACTCGACGGCCAGGAGCTGAAAAGCGCCGGCGACCTCGACGGTGTGCTGCACAAGCACTCGCCCAGCGACGTGGTATTCGTGAAAGTGAAAACCCGCGGCGGGGTGGAGCGCACTACCCAGCTCATCCTAGCCGAAGACCCCAACGTGGGCGTGAAGCCTGTGGAAGCGGTGGAGCGCATGGTGCTGTCGCCGGCCCAAAAAACCCTGCGCGAAGCTTGGCTCGCTAGCCAGGCGTCCAACTAATTTTTGGCGTTAGCTGAAGATGGCCCCGGCGGCCGGTATCGCATGCCTGCGAGCCGGCCCGCCGGGGCTTTTTTTGGCCCTACCATTCTCGGCGCTTGATTGCCTAATATATTTACCTTTGAATAGCTGAAAGCGGTTCTTACACCGTAAATACCCATTAGTCCTGCCCGGACTGGGCATTTCAACCATCGCTTTGCTTCACTTCCTTTTCTATTCCCATCATGGAGATTTTCGATAAGCTAACGAACGCTGCTAAAGATTTTTTTATCGAGCCACAGGAAGGTGCTCCGGCGCCTGCCACGCCGCCCACCACCCAGTTTGGCGCGTCGGCACAGCCGGCGGCGCCAGTCACAGCGGGCGCTCCTGGCCCCATTGCAGTACCCGCTGTAGGGCAGGCCGAGCAGCGCCACCTCGACCACATTGCGGGCCTGCTGGCCGGCGATGGTAAGGATTTCGGGGCCTATATGAAAATGGTGAAGAGCATGGCCGCCGCTGGCCTGAGTGGCCCCATGCTTTATCAAACAGCCTACAACGCTTTTTCGGCGGTGAATGGTGGGACGGTGCCGGCCCTGCTAGCTTCGGCGGCCCAGTTTGAGCAGGCCCTGGCCGCCGACCGCGAAAAGGTGCTGACCCGCCACCGTGAAAAAATGGGCGAGGCCAATGCGCCGGGCGGGGCCCCCGGCCCCGTGGTGCAGCTCACGGCCCAGGAAAAAAAGCTGGCCGCCGAGTTGGCCGAGCTCTCCCGTCAGATTCAGGCCAAGCAGCAGCAGCTCCAGCAGGTGCAGCAGCAGCTAACCGAAGAGCGGCAGAAAACACAGGCGGCGCTGGCATCGTACGAATTGGCCAACTCGGCGGCGTTGGCCGATTTGCAGGCCCACCGCAAGGCCGCGGAGTCCTTTTTGAATGCCACGGCTAAATAAGTAGTACGGCTGGCTTAAGCCAGCTCCTTTCCATTTCTTTCTTTACGCTTAATGAATACTCCTTTGCTTGGCCCGCCTTCGCCCGCCGATGGCCTGCCCTCCTGGCAAAAACCCGAGAAAGTAGCCGCCTGGGTTTTCGTAGCTGTGCTCGCCGGCATGGGCGTGTACTACTGGGGCCAGATTCTGCCCTACCTCATTGATATTGTATTTGATACAGTGAAGCTGGGCATTGGCCTGGGAGTGCTGTTCGTGCTGTTTCTGCTGGCTACGAATAAGCGGATTCAGACTGGATTGTGGTACATGGGGCAGCGCATTTTTCGGACGGCAGCCAGTCTTTTCGTGAACACCGACCCCATCGGCATCATGGAAGACTACATCCGCAACACCGAGAAGGAGGCGCGCAACATGGAGGAGGAAGTGGGCCACATTGAGGGAGCCAATGAGCTGGTGAAGCGCAAGATGGACGCCAACCGCACCCAGATGCAGGAATATCTGGCGCTGGCTGATTCGGCCCTGCGCCAAGGCGAAAAGGACAGCGCCGATAGCTACGCCAGCCGCGCCGCCCAGCTCGAAGACTACAACCGCCGCCTGCAGCCCATGGCCACTACCACGGCCAACGTGAGCCTGGTGATGCGCCAGATTCTGAAAGCCGCGCTGCGCCAGATTGACAACAGCAAGTTCAAAGTCAACCTGTTGAAGGACGAGTACACGCTGGTAAAACGCACCAGCTCGGGCATGCGCGCCGCGATGAACATCCTGCGCGGCGACCCCGACAAGAAGTACTTCTTCGACCTGGCCACTGACCGCGTGGCCCAGGACATGGCCCAGCAATTGGGCCAAATCAAGCAGGCCATGCGCTACTCGCAGGAATTCGTGAAGGAGATGGACATCCAGAACGGCGTGATGAGCGAGAAAGGCCAGCGCCTGCTCGACAAATACCAGAAGGGCGAATTCAACGCCATTATGGACAATGAGGCCCCCGTACGCATGAATGTGGCCGCCACGCGCCAAGCCACAGACGATGCCTACGGCAAGCTCCTTGATTAAGGGAATGTGAAAGTGTGCGGAGTATGAAAGATGTGATGATTTGCGCGTACGCATTCTCACATCTTTCATACTCCGCATATCTCTTTGCTTCTCATACTTCCCACATTCAGCACATTCTCACATTTTCCCTAAATGACCACACGCGGTAAAGTCCTCATTGCCATTATCATCCTTGTCGGATTATATTTTGGCATCAACAAGCTTACGTCCAGCAACCTGCTGTTTAAGAAAGCCGCGACGGAGTCGGTGCTGCTCAATTCGATTGAGTTGCCGGCAGCCAGCAGCGGCAACGGCGTGAATACCGTGGTACCTCTGGCCGCACTGCCTGGCAGCACCCCGGCCGAAAAAGGCACACCCATCGTGTGGGAAGTAATGGCCTGGAACAGCCAGATGGCTGGTATGTTGGCTAACGGCGGCCCGCGCACCACCACCGGCTCGGCCATGGCCGCCAATGGCATCGACATGCAGATTGTGCGTCAGGACGACGTGAGCAAGATGCAGGCCGACCTGGTAAAAAACGCGGCCGACCTTTCATCCAACCCCGCTACGCCGGGCCTGATTGTGAGCATCATGGGCGACGGCCTACCCGGCTTTTCGGCCGTGCAGGAAGAGCTAAAAAAGGCCGGTACGCAACTGCAGATTATCCCGTATTCGGTGGGCAAAAGCTTTGGCGAAGACAAGCTGATGGGCCCGAAAGAGTGGCTGGATAACCCCAAACTGGCCCTGGGCAAAACCATTGCCTGCTACCTGCGCGATGGCGACCAGAACATTGCCCTGAAATGGTGCGCCGACAACGGCCTGAAAGTGAACCCCGACGAAACCTCCTACGACCCGCAGGCCGTGAACTTCATGTCGGCCAGCGACTTTCTGGTAGCGGCGGAGAAGTACATTCTGGGCAAGCCGGAAAGCCGCGATAAAATTGTGGACGGCAAAAACACCGGTGTAAAAATTGACGTCGTAGCCGACGCTGTGGCCACCTGGACGCCCGGCGACGTGAACATTGCCAAGGAAAAGGGTGGCCTGGTGAAAATCGTATCGACCAAGGAATATTCTAACCAGATGCCCAACATCATGGTGACCACCAAGCGCTGGTACGACGCCCACCAGAAGGAAGTAGAAGGCCTTATTCTGGCCCACGCCGTAGCCGGCGACCAAGTCAAATCGCACCCCGAGGCGCTGAGCCACGCCGCCGATATTTCGGCCGCTGTATATGGCGACAAGGACAAAAATGGCGGCTACTGGCTGAAGTACTACAAAGGCGTGAGCGAGGCCGACCGCAACGGCGAAGTAGTGGAATTGGGTGGTAGCAAGGTATTTAATTTCAGCGATAACTTGAACCTGTTTGGGTTGAACGAGGGCGGCACCAACATCTACGCCTCGGTGTACAAGGCTTTTGGCGACGTGCAGAGTAAGCTGTACCCCAAAGAACTGCCCAGCTACGTGCCGCTCGACCAGATGCTGGACCTCACACCGCTGAAGAACATTCAGGCCCGCTACAAGGGCAAGAACGTGGCCCCAGCCGAAACCCAGAAGTTTGCCGCCGGCGAGGAAATCCGCCAGAACGTGAGCAAGCGCGCCTGGAACATCGAATTCAACTCGGCCCAGAGCACCTTCACCCCCGCTGCCGAAAAAGAATTGAACCAGTTGTTTGACGACTTGGTGGTGGCCGGCAGCCTGAAAGTGGCCGTGCATGGCCACACCGACAACTCCGGCGACCCGCAGGTGAACCAGCAGCTCAGCGAAGACCGCGCCATGGCTGTGCGCCAGTGGCTGGAACGCAAGAGTAGCAGTGCCTTCCCCGACGGCCGTATTCAGGTGTACGCCCACGGAGCTACCGAACCGATAGCCAGCAACAGCACGCCCGCCGGCAAGGCCAAGAACCGCCGCGTAGAAATCGTGCTGGGCAACTAATCGCCCAACCAACGTATCAGAACGTCATGCTGAGCGCAGCCGAAGCAGCTCTACCGCAGTAGCAACTATTTACGCTCGCGGTAGAGCTGCTTCGGCTGCGCTCAGCATGACGTTCTTTCCTTTCCTTCTTTCCTCTTCGCTATGATAAAAGACTTATTTGTTCCTAACGCCAAGCCACGCCCCTCGGTATTCCTTACCATGGTGGCGTGCCAGGTGCTTTTCCTGCTGCTGCTGTGGCTGTTTTATCCCCTGCAGCTGTTCCCAACGCTGCGGGAAGTGCTGGCCTCTTTCAAAGACCTGGTTACCACGCAGGGGCTGATTCAGGAATTATGGGCCAGCCTGACGACCGCGCTGGGCGCGCTGGCCATTGCCACGGTGCTAGCGCTGCTTATCTCTTACCTGACGGCGCTGCCCTTCTTCCGGCCCATTGCCTATGCGGCCAGCAAAATGCGCTACCTGACGCTCACCGGCCTCACCTTTTTCATGGCCCTGATGGTGAGTTCAGGGCACCAAGTAAAATTATCGGTGCTGGTTTTTGGAGCTACCGTGTATTTGGTAACGGGTATGACGAGCGTAATTCTGACCACGACGCAGGAGGAAATGGACCACGCCCGCACGCTGGGCATGAGCGAGTGGCGCAGCTTCTACGAAGTGGTGGTGCTGGGCAAGCTCGATGAGATGCTCGAAGTCGTACGCCAGAACTTCGCCATCATCTGGACCATGATTACGCTCGTCGAAACCCTTTACCAGTCCGAAGGCGGCATCGGCCTGCTGCTCTACAAACAGAACCGATACCTGCATTTGGCGGGCGTGGTGGCCATTCAGCTGGTCATTCTGGCCACCGGCGCGGTACAGGACTACGTATTTGAGTTTTTGCGCCGCATGTTCTTCCCCTACTCCACCCTCAGCACCGCAAAATAATGTCCGATTATACTTACCAAGAACCCATTCTGTCGCTACGCGACATTTCGATGCAGTTTGGGGGCGAGGTTATTCTGCGCGATATCAGCCTGGATGTGCTGAATGTGGTGCGGCCGGGCGTGCAGCAGGGCCAGGTAGTGGGATTTTATGGCCGCTCGGGCATCGGAAAGTCGGTACTGTGCCGCATCATTGCGGGGCTGTTGCCACCCACCACCGGCACTGTGCAGGTGGCCAACCCCCAGCGGCCCGTGGTGCCCGGCGACGTGGGTTTCGTGCAGCAGCGCTACCCACTCTTCAACCACCGCACCCTGCTCGACAACCTGCTGGTGGCTGCTGGCCGCAAGCACGCCCCCGCCGAAGCCAAAGCCCGCGCCGAGGATTTTCTGACGCGCTTCGACCTGGCCCAGCACCGGCGCAAGTACCCCGCCATGCTCTCGGGCGGGCAGCGGCAGCGGGCGGCCATTGCCCAGCAATTGCTCTGCTCCGAACACCTGATTATTCTGGATGAGCCGTTTTCGGGCCTCGACATTGCGATGATTGACGAGGTGAAGAAAATCATCATGGAAGTGACCACACTGGATGAGTTGAACACCGTCGTCATCGTCTCGCACGACCTGGCCACCACCACTGCGCTATCGGATACGCTGTGGCTGCTGGGGCCAGAGCGCGACGCGGCCGGGCAGTGCGTGCCGGGTGCCACCATCAGCAAACAGCACCAGTATAACCTGGCCGAGATGGGGCTGGCCTGGCAGCACGGCATTCAGGCCCGGCCGGAGTTCGTGCAGCTCATCGAACACCTAAAGGACGAGATTCGGAAGACCTAGCCAAGGGCATCTTTGGCGCAAAACACCGGCGTGCCAAGCGCAGCCGAAGCAGCTCTATCGCAGTAGTAATCCTTTTGAGCAGGGTTAGTACAGCAGTAGAGGCGCTGCGGCTGCGCTCGGCACGACGGCGTTATTTCTCGATTTAGGCAGTTGTATCATCGCACGGCGTGTAACATTGCAGCAATATAAGCGTCTTCTTTCATCTCACTCACTCTTCTTTCTATGCGCCTCACCTTTGCCAGCAAGGCCATCATTGCAGCCATCATTCTCATCGGGCTGTATTTCGGCATTCGCCGCTTCACGGCCTCCAATCCCGATTTGGCCCAAACGGCTCAATCGCCCCGCTCGGCCACCGACCCGATAGCTGACACCAGCAGCACCCCGCCTACTGGTGAAACCCCGACGGCATCAGGCGCCAAAGCGGCCTTCACCTACACCGCCCCCGAGCCGGTGAACGGCAAGCTGAAAGGCGTGGTAGAGCTGGGAGCCAGCGGCTTCAATTCGTTCATTGTCCGCATTGACCCGCAGCGCACCTGGAAGCTGGAAAAAGCCGATTTCGGCAACAGCCTGGTGATGGAAAACATGGCCTCGGACGACGACATTCGGAAGGGCCTCAAGGCCTATATCGGTCAGATGCTGGACTTCGGTGTGGGTGGGCGCGACATTCACTTCGTGGTGAGTTCCGGTGCACTGAAGGCCGAAGGAACCGGCAAAATTGTGAAAGCACTGAAAGGCCTGGGCTACGTGGTAAACACCGTGACGCCCGAGAAGGAAGGCGTGCTGGGCCTGCGCTCGGTGCTGCCTGCCTCGTTTGCCGACCGCGCTTTCGTGGCTGATATCGGCTCGGGCAACACCAAGATTTCGTGGCTCGACGGCAACCAGCCGAAGTCAGTGGAAACCTTCGGCGCTAAGTACTTCGAGAAAGGCACCACCGACGCCACCGTGGCCACCGAAGTGAAAGAAAAGGCCAACCAAGTGCCGGCCGACCTGCGCGCCACTTGCTTCATCATCGGCGGGGTACCGTTTGAGATGGCTAAAAAGGTGCGCAACGGCAAGGAGCGCTACACCGTGCTCGACGCGCCCAGCGCCTACCAGCTCGACAACGCCAAGTCGAAAGCCGGCCTGAACATTTACAAATCGATTGCCGAGGCCACCGGCTGCAAGCAGTTTGTGTTCGACTGGGACGCCAATTTCACCATCGGCTACCTCCTGACGCTGCCGAATTAGCAACGCCGATTGAGCCGATTTTAAATGCCCTGTCAATTTTTGGCGGGGCATTTTTCATTGGTGGCAAGGCTGGTTGGCAGAGCGTGTACCCCGAATTTTCAATTCCGCCTGTGTTGAATGGTTTAGGTTCTGAAGGGCCGAACCGGAAATTCGGGGTACGCGCTCTGTTGGCGTACGCGGCATTTAAAACACTTGAGCAGCCAGCCCGTTTCTTAGGCCGCTGCTATTCTCCAAATTCCGCCTTATGGCCCAACGCATTTCCTACCTCCGCAACGACACCCTGCCCACCATCAAGCCCGGCTACCCCGGCAACAAACTGTTCGGCTCGGAATTCGCCAACGGCGAGGAATTATTTGAGCCCAGCTTCGCCAACGTGCTCAAGTGGCAGCTCTCGACCAACCCGCAGAAGGAAGAAAAAAAGGCCGACACCTGGGCCCCTACTGTGGTGGACTGCACGGCCGCGTTTTCGGCTACTGAGGACATGCTGGTGTGGCTGGGACACTCCTGCTTTTTGTTACGGGCCGCTGGCGTTTCCCTGCTCTTCGACCCCGTGCTATTTAGCTCGCTGGGGCTACGCCACCGCCACGCCCTCCCCTGCCCACCCGAGGCCATTCGGAGCATCGACTACCTGCTGCTCTCACACGGCCACCGCGACCATCTGGATGAGCAATCCATCAAGCTGCTCGCTACGCACAACCCACAGATGCAGGTGCTGTCGTCGCTGCGCATGGGGCCGCTGCTGCGCGGCATGGCGCCCGGCCTGCCCGTGCAGGAGGCCGGCTGGTGGCAGCAGTACGACCTCGGCCCCAATTCGCCGCTCGAAATCACCTACCTGCCCGCCGCCCACTGGCACCGCCGCGGCCTGCTGGATATGAACCGCGTGCTCTGGGGCAGCTTCATGCTGCGGGTGCATGACAAGCTCATCTACTTCGCCGGCGACACCGCCTACGCCGACCATTTCGAGCAAATTGAGCAGCGCTTCGGCCCCATCGACATTGCCCTAATGCCCATCGGGGCCTACAAGCCAGCATACATGATGGCCAAAAGCCACGTCAACCCCCACGAGGCTGCCAAGGCCGTGAACGTGCTGCGCGCCGGCCACGTCGTACCCATGCACTACGGCACCTTCTCTCTGGCCGACGAGCCTGCTTCCGAGCCCCTACGTGAGCTAACCAAGGTGGCGGCCGGTGGCATGCTGCGCGGCGAACTGCACGCGCCCGCCGTGGGCGAAGTGTTGCGCTGGCAGGAGTGGGAATAGCAGGAGCAGTATTCCAAGGTGTTCCGCCACAATTCCCACATACTCCGCCGCGGTTCCAAAACGCTTCACCAGCTTCCCGGATGCTCCCCTGCGGTTTTCATGCCTTCCGCTAAGGCAATGAGCACTGCCGCCACGCCGCTTACGGCGCTACCTTTGCCCCCTTCTGGTTGCGCTACAGCTTAAGTCAACAGCCAGCTGCCATTAGCTAACTGCTAAATTCATGTCGCCAACGTTAGTCTTGAGCCTGGTTGCGGGCTACTTCGCCGTTCTCATCATCATTGCCGTCCTCACCTCGCGCGGCGCCACCAGCGAAAGCTTCTTCGTGGCCAACCGCAACGCGCCGTGGTACATGGTGGCCTTCGCCATGATTGGCACCTCGCTTTCGGGCGTCACTTTCATCTCGGTGCCGGGCAACGTGTACGGCAAAAGCTGGAGCTACCTGGCCGTGGCGCTGGGCTTTGTGGCGGGATACTTCGTCATCGGCACGGTGCTGCTGCCGCTCTACTACCGCCTGCGGCTGGTGAGCATCTACACCTATCTGGAGCAGCGCTTTGGCTACTGGAGCTACAAGACAGGGGCGCTGTTTTTCCTCATCTCCCGCTCGCTGGGCTCGGCCCTGCGGCTGTACTTGGTAGCCAATGTGCTGCAGCTGGCCGTATTCGATGAGATGGGGGTGTCGTTTTCCGTGACGGTAATGGTCAGCATCTTTTTCATCTACCTCTACACCTTCAAGGGCGGCCTCAAAACCATTCTCTGGACCGATACCTTTCAGACGCTGGCCATGCTGAGCTGCGTGGCCCTGAGCATCTACTTCATGTCCGATGCGCTGAATTTCTCTTTCAAGCAGCTCGTCTCGTCGGTCCGCGACAGCCCCATGTCGCAGGTCTACTTCTCCGATTTTCGGGACGATAAATTCTTTTGGAAGCAGTTTGCCTCCGGCATGTTCATCACCATCGTGATGACCGGGCTCGACCAGGATTTGATGCAGAAAAACCTGAGCTGCCGCAGCCTCGGCGAGGCCCAGAAGAACCTGTTCTGGTTCACGCCCGTCATCGTGAGCGTCAACATTCTGTTCCTCACGCTGGGCGTGCTCATGTACCAATACGCTGCCGCCAAGGGCCTGAACCTGCCCGAAATGCCTCAGCTTCACAACCTAAAAGGCACCTTCGATACCGACAAGGTTTTCCCCTTCCTGGCTACTAAGCAGTTCTCGCTGGCAGCGGGCGTCATCTTCATTCTGGGCATCATCGCCGTCACCTACGCCTCCGCCGATTCGGCCCTGACTTCGCTCACCACTTCTTTCTGCATCGATTTCCTGAACATCAAGCAATACCCTGAAACCCAGCAGACCCGCGTGCGGCAGCTCACGCACCTGGGCTGGTCGGTGGCACTCATTATCATCATTCTCATTTTCCGCCTCTATAAAGAAGGCAGCCTGATTGACGCCGTATACAAAGCGGCGGGTTTCACCTACGGGCCACTGCTGGGTCTGTTCGCCTTCGGCATCTTCACCGGGCGCGGGCTGCGCGACCGGCTGGTGCTGCCCGTGTGCGTGGCCGCCGTGCTGCTCACGGTGCTCATCGTGTCGCACTCCGTAGAGTGGCTCAACGGCTACAAGTTCGGCTTCGAAATCCTGCTGCTCAACGGAGCGTTGGTATTTCTGGGTTTACTAGCCATTTCGCGCCCCAATGGGATGAACCCCATCGCCGAACCTGCGGTTTAAGCTTTTATGACCAAACCCATCCTCTCGCTGCTCCTGCTGCTGGCCGCTACTTCGGCAGCCTTTGCCCAACAGCCCGGTACGCCGGCGGCTCCCGCCAAAGCCCCCATCGTGTTAAAATCTGGCCACATGCAGGCCCAGGCTCACGGCGCCGCCAACCGGCCCGATAAAGCGCCGTCGTTCCCCGGCGGCGCACCCGCGCTGGGCGTGTTTTTTCAGCAGCATGTAAAATATCCAGAGGCGGCACGCGTCAAAAACATTACCGGCAACGTGCTGCTCACCGCCACCGTGGGCGCGGATGGGACGTTGAGCGACTTCAAAGTGGCCCAATCGCTCTCGCCCGAGTGCGATGCGGAGGCGCTGCGAGCGGCCGCTCAACTACCTGCTTGGCAGCCGGCTACCCGCAAAGGCGTACCCGTGCCGGTCATGATTCAATTGCCGGTGCCCTTTGCCAACGGAGCAGTTTTGAGCGTTGAGAAGTAGTACCCCTACGAAAAAGAACGTCATTTCGGCTGCGCTCAGCATGACGTCCTGATTCACAACTTCCTCATGCCGCCTTCATCCGCTCCTCACCCCTACCTGGCGTATTTGCCACGTTATTATTAGCCGAATTATCCCCGCCCAATGGCAAGAAGTGGATTAAATACCAGCGGCAGCGATGCGACCGCCGACCTGCCCAAACCGAAAGTAAATAAGGAATCGCTCCGGCGCGGCCTGCGGATTTTCCGCTACGTGCTGCCTTACCGGAGCAAGTTTATTGTGGGGATGGTGCTGCTGGTACTGAGTAGCATCAGCACCATGTCGTTCCCATGGATAGCCGGCAAGCTCGTGAACGTGGCCACCGGCCAGCCGCTGGTATTGCCCGGCGGCCTGACGCTTGATATCAACCGCGTGGCCATTGGGCTGTTTGCGGTGACTGTGCTACAGGGCGTGTTCTCCTTTGGCCGTATCTGGTTTTTCACGCAGGTGAGCGAGTTTACGGTGCGCGACATTCGGCAGGCACTCTATGCCAAATTCGTGCAGCTGCCCATCCCGTTTTATGAGAAAAACCGCGTAGGCGCTATCACTTCGCGTATTACCTCCGACGTGAGCCAGATTCAGGACTCGTTTTCGCTGACGCTGGCTGAGCTGTTTCGGCAGGTATTTACGCTACTGGGTGGCATCGGCTTCATCATGGTGGTGTCGTGGAAACTGTCGCTGTTTATGCTACTCACTTTCCCGCCCATTGTGCTGGCAGCGGGGCTATTCGGGCGTAAAATCCGGACGCTTTCTAAGACGGTGCAGCAAGAATTAGCCCATACCAACACCATTGTAGAAGAGACACTGCAAGCCATCAATTCGGTGAAGGCCTTCACGAATGAGCGATTTGAAACTGGCCGCTACAACGCCTCGCTGGGCAAGGTGGTACGGGCCGCGCTGCAAAGCAACCTGTACCGCGGCGGCTTCGTGTCATTTGTGATTATCGGCCTGTTCGGCGGCATCATCCTGGTACTGTGGCGCGGCGCCACGCTGGTGCATACTCCCGTCACCGACCCCAACCATTTGCAAATCGGCGACCTCACGGCTTTCATCATCTACACGGCCTTCATCGGAGCCTCGGTTGCCGGGCTGGGCGAAATCTACGGCAAAGTTCAGAGCACCCTCGGTGCTTCCGAGCGCATCCTCGAAATCCTAGACGAAGCGCCCGAGCCCACGCACATCGAGCCCGCTGTAGGGCTGGTGCCAACCCGCATTCACGGCGACATTCGGTACGAGCACGTGGCTTTCCGCTACCCCACACGGCCCGACGTGCCAGTGCTTTCCGACATTGACTTCCATATCGCGGCGGGCGAGAAAATTGCCCTCGTCGGCCCCAGCGGCGCGGGCAAAAGCACCATTGCGGGGCTGCTGATGCAATTCTATCCGCTCAGCGGCGGCCGCATCATCGTAGATGGGCACGACGTGCAGGACTACGACCTCACCGGTTTGCGCCGCCACATCGGCATCGTGCCGCAGGAAACGTTACTTTTTGGCGGCACCATCCGCGAGAACATTGCCTACGGCCGGCCCGACGCCGCTGATGCTGAAATTATCGAAGCCGCCCAGCGCGCCAACGCCTGGCAGTTCATCCAGGCCTTTCCCGATGCGCTCGATACAGTAGTGGGCGACCGCGGCATCAAGCTTTCGGGTGGGCAGCGCCAGCGCGTGGCCATTGCCCGCGCCATCCTGAAAAACCCCGCCATCCTAATTCTGGACGAAGCCACGTCCTCGCTCGACAGCGAAAGTGAAAAGCTGGTGCAAGGCGCCCTAGATGAGTTGATGCAGCACCGCACCAGCCTCATCATTGCCCACCGCCTGAGCACCATCCGCAAAGTCGATAAAATCCTGGTCATCGACGGCGGCCGCATCGTAGAAGCCGGCTCACATGAGGAATTGAGCGAGCGCGAGGGCGGGCTGTACGCGAATCTGTTGCGACTGCAGTTTGAATTGACGTAGTAGTTCGACTGAGCACACGATTACGGCCCTTGACTCGTTGGCATCAGCGAAGCAAGGGCCGTATATTTTTTAAAACGTGACACGCAGCAAAATAAAAACTCATAAGAGTTTAGGGATTTTGCTGCTAGATATGGGGCAATTTGTCAGTTTGATATTTTGATGGTGGTCTTAACAGGTATTTATGCCGTTGACGCTATGCGAAAGGCATAGTAGATTCAACTAAGCATTTTCCTACTTAAAGGGCAGGGACCTACTGCCGACGCCGCACCTGCGCAAACTCTAACGGCACCACGTTGCTACCCACCGGCGCCTTCACTACCAGCGCGTCGGCGGCATCGTAGCGAGGGAAGTAGAGGTAGCCGCGCACCTGCTGGCCGGGCTCTAGCGTCACCTTGCGTAGCGCATATTCCTGAAGCATGGCGGCACGCTGCCGCAATACATCCGACGCTACAGCGTGCTCGATTTTAGTGGCCGCGGAAATGACATTATACGTCACGGCCACATCGTGAATGGCGGCGCGGCTTTGGTACTGCGCCACCGTTTCGCGCTTGCCGATGCTGGCTACATCGGTCGCCAGGCTGGCCGCGCCCAAGGCCAAACCTAGCCAATCGAAGCGGGCAGCTTTGGCAGCCTCACTCTCGGCCTTGTCGTGCAGCGCGGATATTTCAGGCTCGGGGTCGAAAGCGCGCACGGCTTGGGGCGGCAGCGGCGGCAGCGGCAACGACATGCTGGCGGCAGCTACGGCAGCCGTTACTTCAGCACCTGGCAGGGGCTTGGGGCGCTTGGCTTTGGGAGTAAGAGCGGGCGCGGACTGGCGGCTGGCCTCGTATTGAAAAGCGGCCGGGTCCACTACCAGCGCGTGGTGCGTGGGGTTGCGGTATTCGGCCTCAAAAACCACCCGGTTGGCCTCGTAGCAAATGAAGCTCAGGCGCACTTCAACGCTGTCGGCGGTAGCCAGGGCCTGTTCGCGGCCTTCTACAAACAGGTTGGTGGATTGGGCGGGTTTCAGGCCCAGCTGATAGGTGGGAGCGCAGGCCGTAGCCAAGCCGGCCAGAGCCAGCAAACGCAGGGGACGAAGCGTAGACAGGTCCATAAAACCGCGTGGTTTAGTGGTGGGATTCTGGCGGGAAGATGCAGCCTGGGACATTTCGGTTGCATGCCCCCCGAAATTTTATTTTTACGCCAATTTACAAATCTGCCGGCAAGTGAAAAGCTCCTGATTCATCAACCCCAAACGGCCAGCTGCGGCGCACCGCTGCCAGCGGCACCGGCCCAAAAACGTGCGCAAAATGCTGTTGCCGACTGGGCATCCATTCGCGCGTTACGCGCACGCTAGCCGCGGCCAGTACGTCCTCGTCCCATTCCAGCAAAACCAAATCGGCCCGCCCGGCATAATACCGGCGGGCCGTTTCCAGAATCTGGTGCTGCTCCGAGGAATGAATAAATCCTTCAGCCGCCAGGTCAGTGCTAATAAAAAAGCCGGTTTCCTGAGCAAGCTGCCAGTCGGCAGGTTCGGCAAGGCGGTAGAGAAGTTTTGAGGGTTGAATGTTGAGGGTTGAATTATCCATTGTATCTGTTTCCTGCTCAGAAAATCACTCAACATTCAACCCTCAAAACTCAACCTTTTTAGGCTTTCCACAGCTCTTGCTGCACCTGCTTGCCTACGGTGAGCATGATGCGAACGGGGTTTGGAATCAGCGTGATGCGGGCTTCCTTACCGGGATATTTTTCGGAATCAACCCAAACGCCTTCTTTGGGTGAGGGCGTGGAGCCGGGCGTGCTGGGCAGGTAGGCGGTGGGCAGCAACACGTCGGTGTCCGACTTCAGGTCGGTGTGCACTTTGTCGAGGGCTGTTTCCAGAAAGTCGCCGTACTCGTCGTTGAAGTCGTCTTCGAGGTCGTGCAGGGCCTCTTCTACGTCGTCGTAGCGGGCATCGTCGTACTTCAGCGTGTGCAGTTCGGCCTTCTTTTCAATCAGGGCCACGAGGGCGCGGTTCAGTTCTTCAGTATTCATTGGGTGGCGCTAAGGCAGATGATTGCCTGCAAAAATGGGAAGGTTTTGGCAAACCTACGCTGCATGCCGCGCGCAGCGACGCCGCGGCCCGGCAAATTCGGCGCGATACCAATCAAAACCGTATTTTTACTTCGATTAACCACCCACCCCCAAATCTCCTTCTTCGCCTATGCAAACCATGACCTCGCCCGAAGTGCTGGCCCAGCCCGCCCAGGATTTTCTCCCGCTGAAAGGCACCGATTTCGTTGAATTCTACGTCGGCAACGCCAAGCAGTCGGCTTACTACTACCAAGCGGCTTTTGGCTACGAGCTAGTGGCCTACGCCGGCCCCGAAACCGGCCTGCGCGACCGCGCCAGCTACGTGCTTCAGCAGGGCAAAATCCGGCTGGTGCTCACCACTTCCCTCCTGCCCGACTCCGAAATTACCCAGCACGTAGCTAAGCACGGCGACGGCGTGAAGGTGATGGCCCTCTGGGTGGACGATGCCCGCAAGTCGTGGGAAGAAACCACTAAGCGCGGCGCCAAGTCGGCTTTTGAGCCCTACACCATTGAGGATGAGCATGGTTCTGTCACGCTCTCGGGCATCTACACCTACGGCGAATCCATCCACACCTTCGTAGACCGCACCAATTATTCCGGCCCGTTCATGCCCGGCTACGTGGCCAAGAGCAGCGGAGTGCCACAGGGTAATCCGGTGGGCCTGCTGCACGTCGACCACTGCGTGGGCAATGTGGGCTGGGGCGAAATGAACCAGTGGGTGAAGTTTTACGAGGACGTGATGGGCTTCAAGCTGCTCCTCACCTTCGACGACGAAGACATTTCGACCGAATATTCGGCCTTGATGTCGAAAGTGGTTTCCAATGGCAATGGCTATGTCAAATTTCCCATCAACGAGCCCGCCGAAGGCAAGAAGAAGTCGCAGATTGAGGAGTACCTCGATTACTACCACTCGCCTGGTGTGCAGCACATTGCCATCGCTACCAAGGACATTCGCGCAACGGTAACGGAGTTGCGCCGCCGTGGCGTGGAGTTCCTGACCGTGCCCGGCGCCTACTACGAGGACCTTCTGGAGCGCATCGGCGCCATTGATGAAGACCTGGAATCGTTGAAAGCTCTGAACCTGCTCGTAGACCGCGACGAGGAAGGCTACCTGCTCCAGATTTTTACCAAACCCGTGGAGGACCGGCCTACCGTGTTCTACGAAATCATCCAGCGTAAAGGTGCCAAGAGCTTCGGCAAAGGCAACTTCAAAGCGCTGTTTGAGAGCATTGAGCGCGAGCAGGCCTTGCGCGGCAATCTGTAAGGGCAGGCAATTCGCTCATTTATAGAACGCTATGCTGAGCGCAGTCCAGGCATCGCTACTGTGTTACTAAACATTATTAGTAGCATGGGAGTGATGCCTGGGCTGCGCTCAGCATGGCGTTCTGGCTTTATATTGCACGATGCCCAGATTTATTTACCCTCTAGCCTTATTGGTTTCACTGGCTCCCATTCAGGCCAAAGCCCAAAACGGCTGCACCGACCCGCGCGCCACCAATTACAACCCCAGCGCTACCAGCAACGACGGCTCCTGCCAATATGCCATCACCACAACCACACTGGTTACTAAAACGCCGTTAGCCAGCGCCGTACCCGAAAGCTCGGGACTGCAATTCACCAGCCAGGGTTTGTGGACCTTCAACGACAGCGGCAATACGCCTATCTTGTTCAAGGTCGATTCTACGTCGGGCAGCGTGGTGCAACAGGTAACCATTACCAATTTCCCCAACGTGGACTGGGAGGACATTGCCGCCGATGCGCAGAGCCTCTACGTAGGCGACTTCGGCAACAACGATGGCAACCGGCGCGACCTGAAGGTGTTGCGGGTGCAAAAATCGGCCATCGGCACCGCCCCTATGGAATCGGTTGCGGCGCAGGCCATCAACTTCAGCTACCCTGACCAGACAAATTTCAGCCCTGGCACCAACAACCACAATTTCGACTGCGAGGCCTTCTTTTACGCCAACGATTCGCTGCACCTGTTCACAAAGAACTGGGCCGACCTGCGCACCAAGTACTACACCATTCCGGCGCAGCCCGGCACCTACGTCGCGCACCTCAAAGGCAGTTTCAACACCAATGGCCTCATCACCGGTGCCGACCTCAACGCAGCCGGCACCGGCGCAGGCCTGCTGGGCTACAACAGCGGCACCGGGGCCACCTTTCTGTGGCTGCTGTCGGATTTCAGCAATGGGCAGTTTTTGCGCGGCAACAAGCGCCGGATTGAACTGCCCAATGCTCTGTTCATCGGGCAAGCCGAGGGACTTGCCTTCGTAGACCAATACCGCGTGTTTATTTCTAATGAGCGGATTGTCAATATTATCACGGTACCACAGCGACTGTACGCGCTGAATACCCAGCCCTGGCTCGCGCCGGCCGTTCCCACGGCCACAGTTGCAGCAGCAATCGCCGGATTCAGCATCACGCCCAATCCTGCCCGGCAAACGATTCGCGTTGAGCGGGCCGCGGGGCCGGCTGGCGAGTTGGTGCTCACGCTGCTGGACATGCAGGGCCGTACCGCTTGCTCGGCCAAAATGCCACCCGGCAGCGCCACGCAGACGCTGGACGTAGCGCCGCTTTCTGCCGGCATGTATCTGTTGAAAATTGAATCTGCGGCCGGTATTTCCTCGCAGAAAATCGAAATTCCCTAGCCCATGTTTCGCCTAATTAGCTTATTAGAGCGGTAACCGAGGCCCTGCGGTTTTTCCGTCCAAACCTCTTTCCTTTACGGCCGTTTCTGACCCCAACCGAAACCCTTTTTCTTTCTCCCAATGGCTCTTGCCCCCGAAATCCAAAACACCATCAATACCTGGCTGACGCCCGCCTACGACGCCCAGACGCAAGCCGCCATCCGCGAAATGCAGGCCAGCGGCCAAGACGACGCCCTCACCGATGCCTTCTACCGCAGCCTCGAATTTGGTACCGGCGGCCTGCGCGGGGTGATGGGTCCTGGCTCGAACCGCATGAACCGCTACACGCTGGGTATGGCCACCCAAGGCCTGTGCAACTACCTGCTGCAGAGCTTTCCCGGCCAGGAAATCAAAGTAGCCATTGCCCACGACAGCCGCAACAACAGCCCCGAGTTTGCCGAAATCGCCGCTGGCATTTTCTCCGCCAACGGCATCACCGTTTACCTGTTTGAGGCCCTGCGGCCCACGCCGGAGCTGTCATTTGCTATCCGGGAGCTGAGATGCCAAAGCGGCTGTGTCATAACGGCTTCGCACAATCCCAAGGAGTACAACGGCTACAAAGTGTACTGGAACGACGGCTCCCAGGTGGTGGCCCCACATGATACCAATATCATTATTGAGGTCAACAAAATCACCAGCCCCAGCGAGGTGAAGTTTGAGGCCGACCCGTCGAAAATCGTCCGCATTGGCGCCAATGTTGACGCCAAGTATTTCGCCGAAGCCAAGAAGCTCAGCATCGACCCGGCCGCCATTCAGCGCCAGCACGACTTGAACATTGTGTACACGCCCATCCACGGCTCGGGCATCACGCTGGTGCCGGGCTTGCTGCGCGAATTCGGCTTCACCAACGTGAACGTGGTGCAGGCCCAGGCTACTCCCGACGGCAACTTCCCCACCGTGCAGTCGCCCAACCCAGAGGAAAAAAGCGCCATGCAACTGGCCCTCGACCAAGCCCAGGCCACCAATGCCGACATCGTACTGGCCACCGACCCCGACGCCGACCGCGTGGGTGTTGGCGTGAAAAACAACGAGGGCGAATGGGTGCTACTCAATGGCAACCAAACGGCCGCTGTGCTCACCAACTACCTCCTCTCGGCTCGGCACCGCGCCGGCACGGCTACCCCCCAGGATTTCATCGTGTACACCATTGTGACCAGCGAAATCCTGGGCGACATTGCCCGCCAGCACCAGGTGAAGAGCTACCAGACGCTCACCGGTTTCAAGTACATTGCCGGCCTCATCCGCGACCTGGAAGGACAGGAGAAATATATCGGCGGCGGCGAGGAAAGCTACGGCTTCCTCATTGGCGATTTTGTACGCGATAAGGACGCCATCTCGGCCTGCGCGCTGGTGGCCGAAATGGCCGCCGTGGCTAAGGACCGGGGCCGCACCCTCTACCAGGAAATGGTGGAAATGTATGCCCACTACGGCCTCTACGTGGAAGACCTGATTTCCCTTACCAAAAAAGGCCAGCGCGGCGCCGAGGAAATTCAGGAAATGATGGCCAGCCTACGCGCCAACCCTCCGCAGCAAATTGCTGGCTTGAAAGTGGTAGAAATCCGCGACTACAAAACCGGCAAAATCCACAACCTCAGCACCGGTGCTACTACCGAAACCGGCCTGGAAAGCTCCAATGTGCTCCAGTTCCTCACCGAAGACGGCAGCAAAATTTCGGCTCGTCCCAGCGGCACCGAGCCCAAAATCAAGTTCTATTTCAGCGTGAAGCAGCCGCTGAAATCAGTAGTGGATTACGACTTGGCGCAACGCTTGGGCCATGATAAAATCAAGGCGATTATTGCGGATATGAAGCTGCAATAGCACAAGGTTTTGCGAGATTAAACCAGAACGGTCCTGCTGAGCGTAGCCGAAGCATCTCTACTGCGAGGATAAATAATTACTCCGGTAGAAATGCTTCAGCTACGCTCAGCAGGACTTTTTTAGTCCACAGTTCCCAATGTTCCACAACAAGAATATTCTATATTTGCTACTGCT
Source organism: Hymenobacter negativus (assembly GCF_017571495.1). Lineage (GTDB taxonomy): Bacteria > Bacteroidota > Bacteroidia > Cytophagales > Hymenobacteraceae > Hymenobacter > Hymenobacter negativus. Next base: position 726,209 of record NZ_JAGETZ010000001.1, read on the forward strand.
AATAGAGCTTGTGTTTTTCTTTCTTTTCAGAAATAATTCTGACGGGGAAATGGCAGCAATTTATACATGGATTTAATTATATAGCTAATACTGTTTGATATACTTTTGATTTTATTAACCTCCATTAATTATTTACGTTCAAAACTACAAAGCCTCAGTGAAGCTCTCATGCTCATCAATTTGATGGCATTTTGTGTTTTGGTTGTGGCCCCACTTTCTTTCATGATTATGGTTCGTCTGAGGTGAAACCCATTGTGAACAATTCTTATGACGTAGCAGAGACGCTTCGACTACGCTCAGCAGGACCATTCTGGTTTAACCTCGCAAAACCTTGTGCTACAATCGCACCCCAATGCCTGGCCCCAGCATGTAGAACCACCGGCTGGTACCGAGCAAATAGCCGCCTCCCAGGTAGAGGGGGAAGGTGAATTTGGCCTCGCGCCGCGTGGGATATACCGAGCCCAGAATCACCACGCCCAGGTCGCGGTTGGTGCTGCTGCTGCCGAGGTTGAAAGCGTTGAGGGCCACGAAGCCCGCACCAATCTTGTAGGGCCGCAGACGGTTGATTTTATTGGGGCTGTAGAAGCTGAATTGCGCCAGCGTGGCCAGCGAGATACCGCCTAGGTCGCCGAAGCCGTCGTCGCCCTGCTTGCGGGTAAGCAGGCCGGCCGGGAAGCTCACGTCAATATCGAATTTGTAGCGGCGCTTAAGCACTAGTTCCACCGTCTGGGTGTAGCCGGTTTCGCCGTATTGGCTGGATTGGTGCTTCACCGTGACCACGATGCGGCTCCACTCGTCGAGGTCGTAGGTTTTGCGGCCCAGCAGCGAGTTCAGGCTGAGCGGGTCGGTGCGGCACTGCTTGTCGGCGTAGAAGGTGGCACGGGGCGAGTTGTCGCCGGGGCACACCAGCAGGCTTTCCACGTTGCGCAGCTCAATGAGCTCTCCTTTGGCGTTCAGCGTGCGGATTTCGAAGCTCAGGTACTGCTTGCCAAACAGCAACTCGGGGGTATCAATGGCATTGGGGTTGAACTGAAATACGACGTCGCGGATGGTGCCGTCGTACAGCACCGGGCCGTTTAGCTTGGTGATGGGCCGGGCGGCGTCGCCGTAAGCCACCGATATGAAATCGAGCGGATGCGGCCGCTGGAACTCACGGATGCTCAGGGCGTAGCCTGTTGCCTGACCGGCGTTGTAAACGTTGCTCTTGCGCTTGTCGAAGCTCACCGGCACTCGCACGCGGTACACCAGCCGGGCGTCGGTTCGCACCGAGGAGTCGGAGGGAATGATGGGCAAATCCTCGAAGGAGATGCGGGCTTTTTGCAGGCCCTCCCCTTCCAGGCGCACGTCCACGGTTTCGCCGGGGCTCACGCTCAGACTAGGCGTCCACTCGCCGCCGCGGTGCAGCACCTGCACGTTCCGAATCACGGTTTGCGGCGTAATATCAAGGTTGGTGAGGTAGCGGGCCACGTCATTTTCCTTGATGTAGAGGTAGCCCTCGGTCTGGCGGTGCGTGTTGTAGGGCCGCAGGTAGCAGAGCACCCGGTCGTTGCTGAGAAACTGCCGGGTATAGATTTCGGCGATGAGCTCCCCACCAGGCTCCTCCTGGTCTTCCACGCGGTAGGTGCGGTGCAGCTCGAAACTGCGGCCGTTATCCAGAATCAGTTCCGTGCCCTTGCGGCGGCTGCTTTCGTCCATGGTCACGCTGCGCTTGTCGGGCGACAGGAAGCGCAGGCGGCTGGCTTTTACGTTGAATTCCTGCTTCAGCACGGGCAGCTGATAGCTGATGCGGTTGCCCGCCACCAGTGTTGGCCGCTCGGTTTGCAGCTTCACCGCCAGCGAGCGAACGCCTAGCTGGTTTGGCAGTACATGCAGGCGCAGCGTGCCATTGGCTTCGGCCACCAGCCGGTAGTCGAACTCGGTGCCGCGCACCCATTCGCCGGTGGCGTGGATGTTGCGCGGGTTTGAGCTGGTCAGCTCAAACACTTTTTCTTCGCCCACAAACAGCTCATTGTCAGCCACGCGCAGCACCAGCGACGTACGGGCCAGCGGCAGCAGCGGCACTATTTCGCGGCGTGGGGTGCGCCCGGCCGAATCAGCGGCCTGCTCTACCACCAGGCGCAGGAAGCGGCTGCTGGTCAGGTTAGAGAACTTGAGACGGGTGCGAAAGCCGCCGTCGCCTTCTTTCGTCAGCGAATCGAGCTGCTGAAAATCAGGGCTGCGGCGCAGGCGGAGCGGCTTGGCGCTGGTAGCTTCGGCCGGATACAGCCGCAGCTCCAGGGTTTCATCATCTTGCCGAAACCAGAAATACAGCGTGGGCACGCCCTGCACGGCAACGGTATTGTGGGAGAGCAAATAGGTAGCCGTATCGGTGCGTAAGCTTACCTCACGAAGTACAGGCGGGCCGACGGATACTACCTGAGCAGCGGAAAAACGCGGTACGAGTCCCAGTAAAATCCCAAAAATGGCGACAACCTCACGGGGGCTCAACGAAGCAGGCATCTAATCAAATGGAACGGAAATGTGGCTCCACGCCGGCAAAGGTCGGTTCGGACGGGCCCGGCTGCAAAACCTCGTTTTTAAATTATTGCGATGACCAGTCCAAAAAGCGTGGGGGAGGTTGTTGCCAGACCAAATCCGTTGCCCAGGCAGTCCCCTCCCCCAACGCCATCGGGTCAGAATACGAAATTGAAGGATGCCTGCCCCAAAACTCCACGTAGGTCGCGGCTGCGGTCATTCAGCGGCACGAAGTAGCTGGCTTTGGTATCGAGCAGAATGTGCCGTGTTTTGAGGATTTCAAGGCCCAGGCCCAGGTTGAGATTGGGAATGAATTCGTTTCCTTTGTCGCTATTGCGGTTCAGGATGAAGCCGCCAAGCTGGTAGCTGGTGTACAGGTTCAGATACCGGCGCCGGCCCCGGCCAAAGTTGCGCGGGTAAAAATCCTGGCCAAAGTTGATGACAAACAGCTCGTTGACGAAATCTTCGTCCGTCGAATTCTTTTCCGTTGGCCGGTACACGCCCAGGTTCAGGTAGCTCTTGCCCCGCGTAACCAGGTATTTGAGCGCGTAGCCCTGATAAACCGAGCTGGTCAGGCCCACCTTGGGATTATCGAGGCGCAGGTAGCCGTATTCCACGCCCGGCATGTTCACGAAGCTAACCCGGCGATTACCTGTGGGAAAGCTCACCTCGTCGTAGAGTCGCAACGACACATACGCCTGGCCCGCATGCCCGTTGATGGCGGCCAGCTGCTGGCGCAAATCGGCCAGCCGGTTGGTGGTACGCTCCACTTCGCGGCGCAGCTCTGCCCGCTCATCCTTGCTACCGGCAGCCGTGCCCAGCTGCTGCTGCAACGTCGCCAGCTGCGTCACGTCTCGCTGCTCTTCCGCGCTGAGCTCCCCAACGCGCCCACCCAGGTCGTGGGCGTTAAGGTTGTTTTCGAGCACAAAGCCCATGGCAGTTGTCAGCGAATCGAGGCGAACCAAATCGGACTTGGGCAGCGCAAATTCTGCCTTCAGCTGCGATGGGGTTTCTTCCTGCTTCTGCACCCGCACTGAGCGCTTCCGGATAAAAGCCGTGAGCGCAGTGCGGGCTTCCGGAAACTTTGTGACGGCCAGTGTGAGGTGCTTCTGCGTTTCGTAGGTCGCGTCGGAATCCAGGTCGGACATTCTGGACTGAGCAGCTGCCGGCGCAGGGCTGAGCAGTACTCCCAGCAGGATGGTAAACGCGCCGCACCGGCCCCATTTTGTAGTTAAGGTATTCATTGTTGCTTCCGCTTGGGTTATTCCTGCCAGCAGCGACAGGAAGCGAAAGGTAGCGGGGCAGCTCAGCGGTAATCAATGCGATTCTTACTTACCTGGGACCTTTACAACCTTTGAAAGCAACATCACAACTTTTTACAAATCAGTGATTCACAGTAAATATCAAGCATGAAAAAGGGATTTTCCAAACAGCGTTTTACTGCCCTATTACCAGGGCTATTTTAGCTTCTCCTTACGTCCGGTACCGAGCAGGAGTAGAACGAGCAGCATAAAACCGGTAGCACCGAGGCTCCACCAGGTTATTTCGGGCACCCCGCGCCGGTAGGGCATATCGGGTGAATAATGCCCCATCAGCGACAAGCCCGAAAACAACAGCCCGCCCACCGATAGCAGCGCCAGAATGGTACGGCTCACCAGCTGGTCGGCCTTGCGCATCAGGCTTTGGTAGCCCACTAGCTCAAACCGCACCCGCAGCTCGCCCTTGCTGATTTTGCGCACAATCTGGCGGATATCAGCCGGCAGGGTTTGGATGAGCGCCAGCAGCTGCGTGCCCGTGTATTCGGCCTCGGTGAGCAGGTTTTCGCGCGAGTACTGCTCCCGAATAATCTTGGCACCGTAGGGAGCCACAAACTCGAAGGTGTTGAAATTTGGATGCAGCACCTTGCCGATGCCCTCCAGAATAACCAGCGCCCGCAGGATGAGGAACACCGCGCCCGGCACCTGCAATTTGTAGTTGTAGATGATGTTCTGAAGGGCATCGGCCAGGTCGCTCATGCTCATCTCCTTCACATCGAGCATGGCGAAATCCTCAATCAGCTGGCTCAAATCGGCTTCGAAGGCCCGCATATCCGGGATTTCGGCCGTGACGGCCAGCCGTCGGAAATTCAGAGCCATGCTGCGCGCATCCTGCCGCGCCATGCCGATGAATACGCCCGCAAACGCATATTTCTGCTGCTTGGTGAGGCGGCCCACCATGCCAAAATCGATGAGGACCACCGTGCCATCGGGGCGCACCAGCACGTTGCCGGGGTGCGGGTCGGCGTGGAATATCCCGAACTCAAAAATCTGTGTCAGGTAGATGTCCATGCCGTTTTCGGCCACGGTGGCCGGGCTCAGGCCCCATTCCTGCAGCTGCACCTTGTCGGTGATTTTGCAGCCACTCACAAACTCAATCACTAGGATGCGCGAGGTGCTCAACTCCCGAAACGGCTTGGGCACGTAGAACGTGGTGTAGTCTTCGTAGAGCTTGCGGAACTGCTCCATCGAGCGGGCTTCGGCGGTGTAATCCAGCTCCTTGCTCATGCTGCGCTCAAAGGCATCCACGATGTCCTGCGGGTTGGCCAAGCCGTGCTTTTGCAGGAAGCCGGCCGTGAGGCGCACCAGTTCGTGCAGCAAGGCCAGGTCGGAGCGCACTTTTTCGCGCACGCCAGGCCGTTGCACCTTCACCACCACTTCCTCGCCCGTCAGCAGCCGCGCCCGGTGCACCTGCCCAATACTGGCGGAGCCCAGCGTCACATCATCAAACTCGCTGAACACCTCCGAAATCGGGCGGCCTAGTTCTTCCTCGATAATCTGTCGGGCCAGCACCACATCAAACGGTGGCACGTTGCTTTGCAGCTTCTCAAACTCGTCAATCAGTGCTTCGGGCAACAGGTCGGCGCGGTTGCTCATGGCCTGGGCCAGCTTAATGAAAGTGGGGCCCAACTCTTCAATTATGAGGCGAACCCGCTCCCAGCGTGTGGTTTCGAACACTTGCCGGTCTTCGTGCTGCCATTTCAGGCGACGGCTTTGGCTCACGAGGCGGCGTAGCGGCGTACTTGTCACCACGTCTTCAAAGCCGTAGCGCAGTAATACCTCAGCCACTTGCCGGATGCGGGAGAGGTTAGAAATCGTGTTTTTGAACATAGACCGCAGCTTTACGGACCGCAGATTTACGCAGATTAATTTGATTTCGCAGATTAGGCCAGGGCGGCGGTACGGCCCGGCACTAAAAAACCCCGCTTGCACGAGCAGGCGGGGTTTTGGGCTTACAGCTAGAGTTACTTAAGCGTTGCCTTCGGCCGGAGCGGCGGGGGCAACAGGAGCCGCTTTTTTCGCGGCGGGCTTGCTGGTGGCAGGCTTGGCAGCGGGTTTTGCGGCGGCTTTCGCAGCAGGTTTGGCAGCCGTTTTAGCAGCAGCGGGTTTCGCGGCGGGCTTGGTAGCAGTGGCGGCTTTGGCAGCGGTAGATTTCTGGGCCGAATCGGCTGCAGCACTCACTTTATCAGCCACTTTCTTCACGGTGCCGGCAGCTTTGCTGGCCACGTTGTTGGCTGTGGCCAAGGCCGATTTGGTAGCGGGTGCAACAGCTGGTTTTTTAGCGGCGGCTTTGCCTTTGGCAGCGGGTTTGTCGTCGCCCAGGCCTACCGTGCTTTTGGCGCGGTCCAAGAGGCCCTGAAACTGCTTTTCGAGTTCGGCGCGCTTGGTTTCGCCGCTTTTCATCAGGTCATCCACAATTTTCTTTCCCTCGGCCTGGGTCATCTTATTGTCTTTCACCAGCTTGTCAATGGTGCTTTGAACCGACTTGCTGCCTTGGGCGATATAACCCACGCCAGCATTAACGAACTTTTTAAATAAATCTTCCATGGTGAAGGAATGGGTTGGGTGAAAAATGAAAACAGGTAAACAACTGATGTCAAGATGGTTTCATCAACCAACTAGTATGCAAGCCTACTATTTTCGGTGCAAACCTACAAACACTATGCAATATAGTGGAGCTATGTACGCCGGTTTTTTCGAAAGGTGTCTCAAAATCATCAAAACGGGGATTTATTTTTCTGACACACTTGAGTCTAGCTACTGTGCGATGGCCGACTCACGCGGCACGGCGGCGGGTAGCGGAGCGGCGTTCGGCCACGGACGGCGGCAGAACCAGAGGCACGCTGGCTTTTTCCTGACTGACCCACAACTGCGCCAGGAAGCTGGCTACCTGGTCGAGCGCCTGCCGTGCCTCGGGCACCACACGCCAGAACAGGTGCCACCAATGCACCAATCCCTCAAAGGGCTGCAGCGTCACGGGAACGCCGGCGGCCCGCGCCTTCCGAGCAAATTTCACTACGTCGTCGTAGAGTACTTCGGCCGTAGAAATCTGGATGAGCAGCGGCGGCAGGCCGTGCAAATTGGCCTGCGCAGGCGAGAGCAGCGGGTGCGTCAGGGCCGTTTTGTGGGCGTAAAGAGGGCCCCAGCTCCGCATTTGCAGGGCTTCGAGCAGCAGAGTTTCCTCCTGCGAGACCCGGCGGAGGATGCCGGCTGGCAGGTTGAGGTCGGTCCAGGGTGAGAGGCCGATGCCGGCGGCGGGCAGAGCCTCGCCCGCGTCGCGTAAGGCCAGCAGCAGCGCCAAGGCCAGCCCACCACCGGCCGAGTCGCCACCCACTACGATATCTTGCGGCTGGTAGCCTTGGCGCAGCAGCCAGCGGTAAGCACGCCGGGCATCATCGAGGGCTGCGGGAAACGGGTGGTCGGGCGCCTTGCGGTAGTTGATGGTGAGCACGTTGAGCTCGCAACGCAGCGCCAGGCTGCCCACCAGGCTGCGGTGGGTATTGAGCGAGCCGAGTACGTAGCCCCCGCCGTGCAGGTAGAGCAGCACGCGCGTGGGATGCGCGGCGCGGGGGCGCAGCCACTCGGCTTCGAGACGATTATCAAGCTTAAAGCTTTCCAAATTGACACGCCAGGGCATGAACTGAAACAGCGCCCCCGCTTCCATGGCCAGCCGGATGGCGCCCACGCTGGGCTTGCGGCGGGCCAATGGCACGGCCGCCGCCGTGAGAAATTGCTTGAGCAGCAGGTGTTGGAACGAGGGCATTGGGTGGGATTTGGAGAATGCGGGAGGGTGTGGGTATCTGTCCTCCTAAGCAGTGCGGAGGACCTTATCACGGCTGCATCGATTGGAATTATTGCAACCTGTTCTTTCTTGATAAGGACCTGTGCGCTGCTCAGGAGGACAGACAGAAAACTACGGTTTCTGCCCTAGCTTATTGCCTTTGTAGCCTTTGATAGCCAATGGAATCCAGCCAATCAACGGGATGAAATAGGCCAGGGTTATGGGATTGCGCCAGAGCATGCGGAGCCAGGCGCCGCGGCGGTCGAGCTGCATGCGGAAGTTGCGCCGGCCTTGCTTCACATAAAGGCGCTCGAACTCGGTGAACATGGCGGGCCAGGCGAAGGGCAAAAAGAAAGGGAAGAAGCGCCGGTTTTCCTTCATGCGCTGCCACAGCTCGCCCCAGCGGTAGGGCTTTTGGCCGTAGGTTTTGACGGCAGCATCCATCTCCGTTTGCATGCGCTGGCGGATTTCCTCGCTCAGGGCCAGGTATTCTTCGCGGGTAAGCTCGTCGGTGGTTTTATCGGTAAGGTCGGAGGGCCGGATGCGGGTGCCCATCACGAAGGTCAGCTTGGCGGGTAGGGCCAGGTAGAAGGCCCAGGGCTGCACCAGCACCAGCAGCAATAGCACCGTGAGCGGCAAAAACGGGATACCGATTTTCTTGGTCAGCTTGTTAATCCATTCCACGCTGTAGGCGTAGGGATTGAGGTATTCGGCGTTGATGGTGTAGAAGGGCATGATGTCGGTGCCGTGCTGCAGGCCCAGGCGGACCATGCTGGTGGCCAAGCGCTGCAGCTCGTACTTCCGGTTGAACCCTTTGCCGATGCCGGGCACCCCTTCGGGGTAGAGCATCAGGTTGTGGTCCTGGTAGTACATCATGGTTTCGAAGTTCAGCGTGGTGGCATCCACGCAGCCGCACTTCTTCCAGAAATCCTTCACCAGATACGGGTTCATCAGGGCCGTCTGGGAGAGTAAGGGGGCCGAGAGCGGACGGGGCAAGTCGCTGAGTTCGCCGTGCTTCTGGAGCAGGTGTCGCCACAGGTGCGACAGCGCCACAATGGCATCCCAGGGGAAAGCCATGCCGGAGTGGTTGCTGGCGAAAATCAGCGGGCGGTCGGGGTTGTTGCGCTGCGGATAGTTTTCAAAACCCACCAGCTCAGAGCGAAACCATACCCGGTCGAGTAATTGGAGAATATTTTCGTCCAGGGTCTGGGTGAACTCTTCCCGAAAATAGTCGTCGTAGATGTGCTGGTTGGCCTGAATGGCCGGCGGTGGCAGCGAGGACGCGGTGGTGGCGGGCATGGTGGGAGATGCAACAGACGGAAGCCGGAAGATAGGTGAATTTCTACCGCCGCGCTTCCTGGCGTAAGTTCCCGCAGTGGGTTACACAGAGGTACGCAGTGGTGGTCTTATCCCCGGCTGCCGAAGATGGCGCTGCCCACGCGAACCAGCGTGCTGCCTTCGGATACGGCCAGCGGATAGTCGCCGCTCATGCCCATCGAAATATCCTGAAAAGCATCATCGTCCGCGAAATAGGTGGTTTTCAGATGGCTGAAGTAGCCGCGCAGTTGCTGAAACTCCTGGCGCAACTGGGCTTCGTCGTGCGTGAATGTGGCCACGCCCATCACACCGGTAAGGCGCACGTTTTGGTATTGGCCGTATTCTTCGGAAGCCAGAATTTCCTCGGCCTCGGCCAGCGAAAGGCCGGATTTGGTTTCTTCCCGGGCAATGTGGAATTGCAGCAGGCCGTTGACAATGCGGTTATTGGCGGCGACATGCTTGTTGATTTCGCGCAGCAGCTTGGCGCTGTCGATGCTCTGGATGGTGTGCACGAAGGGAGCTAGCAGCTTCACCTTGTTGGTCTGGAGCTGGCCGATGAGGTGCCACTCCACATCGGCGGGCAGCTGAGGCTGCTTGGCGGCCATTTCCTGGGGTCGGTTCTCGCCGAAGCAACGGGCCCCGGCGGCATAGGCTTCTTCCAGCTTCTCGACGGGGTGGGTTTTGGTGACCACGCAGAGGCGGGCGGCCGTGCCAGCCAGTTCGGCATTGATGCGGTGGATATTGTCGGCGATGGACATTAGGTTGCTTTAAGACGTTGAGCAGTGTCGGGACGGGGCTGGCCCGTCATTGAATGGAATCGGTGAAACGGTGCGAACGTCCGGTAGGGGCCAGCCCCGCCCCTACATCGTTCATGTTTACGGCTTCACTTCCTTGAACCCCATTTTCTTCACCTCTTCCTCCGAGAGGTTTTTCACCTCCGAAATCACGTTTACGTCGGATTTCTGGACGAGTGGGGCGGTGGCAGCAGCGGTAGTTCTGGTTTGCTGCTGCTGTTGCTGCTCGGAATTGGCCATCACCACTTTGGTATTGTTTTCCACTTGCTTGAACTCGATGTTGACCTGATTGACGCGCTGCTGGGCGGTCACGAGGTCGCGGCGCAGGGCTTCAACCTGGCTTTTGTAGTCGTCGGCGGTGACGGCCTGCTTTTTCAGGCTTTCCTGAATGTCGGCCACCTTCCGCTTCAACTCGTCGGCTTCGGCCTTGGCGGTTTTCAACTCGCTTTCTTTCTGGCGGCGCTCCTGCTCGGCGCGGTCGGCATCCTGGCGGGCGCGGTCGGATTGCAGGCGGCCGGCCAGTTCGTTGCTGCTGATGAGGTTGTCGCAGTTTTTGGTGAGCAGCAGGTTGTTCAGGCTTACCAGGTCGACGCTCACCACGTAGTCGGTCTTGAACTGGTCGGAACTGCTGTAAACCTTGCCGCCAGCGCTGAACACAGTACCGGAAACGCCGGATTCGGCCCCGATTTCCTGGTAGACGCGGCTGTGCACGCTGGAGAGCTTGGCCGAGCGGATGTAGTAGATGCGCTTTTTTAGCTCTTTATCCACGTTCTTGGCCGCTTTGCAGATGTCGAGGTACGGCACGGCGGTTTCGGGCACCAGCACACCGCCAACGTCGGTGATGATGAGTTCCACCACCGAGGCGTGGCTTGCTGCCACCGAGGCCACCATGTAGCTGCCGTTCATCTTGAAGGCGGCGCTGATTTTGGAGCTGTACAGCACATCTGACAACGCTTGGTTCCGCAGCGGCGGCTCGCCCGGCTTGATAAATTGCCCGATGATGCTGGCTTTGTCCCGGTCTTCGAGCAAGATGAGGCAGCCGGTAAGGTCCTCAATCTTGTTGCGGTACATGGCTAAGCCTTTGATGAAAGTCCGGTCGGTGTAGTCGCGGGGTAGGTTGGCGTTGAGCGTGGCTGCGCCATCGGTGAGGCGCACCCGCATGATATGGCCCTGGGCGCGGACGGGTAAGGTGAAAAACGTCGTCAACAACGCCACGCCGAGAGCCAACAGGCTTTTAGTCATGTGAGCAAGGCAGCCGGAAGAATAAAGTCAAGAATAGGGTCGGGCTGCCTAAACAAAAGTAGGACCTCGGGCCGTTGCCATAAGCTACTGAAAACGAATTTCGACGGCTTTACGGTTGCTTGAGTGCGCTGAAGCGGGTAGTGAAGCCATTTAGAACTGCAGGCAACACAACGAAAAGCTGTGTTGGATGACAGTAGGAAACCGCCATTAGTCTTCTAACGGGTTACTCAAAAACGTGCTTTTCAGAAACAACCACAACAGCCATAGCCCAATGCTCAGCCACAGGTACGGCCGGTAAAAATCCTTGGTATTGCGGAAGCGGAGCTGCTTGATTTCGGACTTTTCGAGGCGGTTAATTTGATTGAAAACTTCGCGCAGCCCGGCCGTGTCGGTGGCGCGAAAGAAACGACCATCGGCGGCGGCGGCGAGCTGGCGCATGGTGGTTTCGTCGAGACGGGTTTCGACGTAGCGGACGTGACCCAGCGAATCCTGGCCGTAGGGCACGAAACCATCCTTGCCCAGCCCGATGGTATAGATGCGAATGCCAAAAGCATGGGCCAGCTGCGCGGCTAGCATGGGGTCGAGGCTGCCCGCGTTGCTCTCGCCATCGGAAAGCAAAATCACTACCCGCGAGCGCGCCGTGGACTCACGCAGGCGGTTTGTAGCCACGCCCAGCGCCGTGCCAATGGCCGTGCCATCGTTCTGAATCAGGCCGATGCGCAGGCTGGCGAGGTTTTCACGCAGCAGGTCGTAGTCGGTGGTGAGGGGCGCCAATGAGTAGGCTTCGCCGGCAAAGGCAATGAGGGCCAGCCGGTCGCCCATACGGCTTTTGAGGAAGTCGGCGGCAATGCGCTTGGCGGCTTCGAGGCGATTGGGGCGCAGGTCCTGAATTTCCATCGAGCCCGACACATCGAGAGCCAGCACGATATCGATGCCGCGGCCCGATTGCTCTACTCGCTCGTCGGTGCGCTGGGGGCGGGCCAGTGCCACAATGGCGAAGCTCAAGGCCAGTCCCAACACCACATCGGGCACGAAGCGTAGGACGGCCGTCCAGTCGCGCCGCACTGGCCCAGGCGCAAAGGCCACTCCCACGTGCGCGCGCCGCCGCGCCAGCAAGCGCCGCAGAAAAAACAGCAGCGGCACCGCAGCAATGAGCAGCAGCAGCCGCGGCTGCTGCCACTGGTAGCTGGCCAGCGTGGTATACCGAAGAAGGTTAAAGAAGTCGTTCAAGCAAGCACGAAGGTAGGAAGTTGACGCGTCGCTTAATCGAAGAATAATGAATTGGGGCGTCTGTCATCCTGAGCTTGCGAAGGACCTTACGACCACAAAACAGCTTGCAGTAAATGAATGCTGCTACAAACCGTTCTTTGATGAGAATGTCCTTCGCAAGCTCATTATAACAGGCACCCCTAATTCCTTACGCCGCATTAAGCGACGCGTATCGTCGTTCGGCAAAGCCGCGCAGGCGCTGGAAGGCACGGTCTACTTCGGCGGCGTCTTCGGTTTGCAGATTGCCGTACACTACTTTATCAGTCGCATTCAGGGCTTTGCGCACGTCGCTGTCATTTTCGAAATACGCCACGAGCTCACGGGTTGTGAAAGAGTTCAGGTCACTGTTTTCCAAGCGGGCGAGGTAGTTTTTCCAGAGCACCACGGCCCGCTCCACATTGGTGGCCGAGCGCGAGAGCTCAAACCGCTCGACGTGGCGGGCAAACTGGGCCAGAAAATAGCCGTGGTTTTTGCGCAGCTTGTAGGCCCGGTATCGCCGCGTAAGCCGCCGCCGAAACAGCGCCGCGCTGCCGCCCAACACCGCAAGCAGCGCCAGCACCCCGGCTATCCAGTACGGGTAATTGAAAATTGGCTCGACCGGCACCAAGGCCAGGTTCTGGCGCAGGGCAGGCAGTTCCGCAGTGTTTGCCGACAGCGGCGCTACGGTGCGGCGCAGGCGTACACGGCTGGGCGGCGGCAGAATGCTCAGCGTATCGGGGCCTTGTAGCACGGCTACAGGCAGGGCCAGCGTTTGCACCGAATCGAGCCGGAACGTGCGCAGGTGGTAGATGGCGCGGTCGAGGCTGACGCCTTGGCGGGTGCGTGTCGGAAAGAAGGTCTTGCCGGCGTACTCAAACGGGGCAAATTGCGCCAGCGAATCCGGAAACACCACTTCCAGGTCGGGCGCGTGCTCGTAGCGAAGCTCATAGTCCAGCGGCTCGCCGATGAGGACGGTTTGCTTCAGGAAACGGCCCTGGGGCACTGGGGGTGCAGTTTGGGCACCGGCGTTAGTAGGCAGAAAGCCCAGGATTAACACGGCCATACTGAGCGCAAATGCAGCAACGCTACCGCAGCAGCAAATCAGCTTATTTGTGCGGTAGAGCTGCTTCAACAAGCGCAGCAGCACAGGCTGGCCATTCTCAATCTTCATCCTTGGCTTACCCACGGCGACCCATCTGACGGCGGTGACGAAACAAATTCACGAGTTGAGGCACGAAGTCCCCTTCCGTGCTCAGGGCCAGGAAGCCGGTGCGGTGGCGACGGCAAATGTTTATCAGCTCGGCCTCGCGCCGGTCGGCGGTAGCTTCTACGCTGGCCCGGAAGCCGGCCAACGCCGTGTTTACCCAGCGCACCTGGCCGGTTTCGGTGTCGCGCAGGGGCACGATGCCGAGGGCCGGAAACTGTCGCTCGCGCGGGGCCAGCAATTGCACCACAATCAGGTCGTGGCGCTGGGCCAGCATGGTGAGCTCGCGCTCGTAGTTACCATCGATAAAATCGGACACGAGTACCACCAGACTGCGGCGCTTCAGCAGCCCCAACGCCTGCCGGATGCCCGCTCCTACTCCCGTGCGGGCCGAAACCGGCACCAGGGAAAACAAGCGATTGATGAGCGCATACGTCGGCCGGGGGCCTTTGGCGGGGGGCAAGTACAGTTCCTTTTGGTCAGAGAAAGCGAACAGGCCCAACGCCGAGCCCTGCCGGGCAGCCGACAACGCCAGCAGCCCGGCAATGTCGCGGGCCACGTCGAGCTTGCGGCGCTGGCCATCGCCCACATCCAGCGACCCACTCACGTCGAGCAGCACCAATACCTGCTGTTCCTTTTCCTCTTTGTAGGTTTTTACGAACGTGCCGTGGCCCTTACTCGATACAGCCCAGTCGATGGCACGCACCTCATCGCCGTATTGGTAGAGGCGCACATCGTCGAATTCCAGTCCCGTACCTTTAAAAACAGAGTGAAAATCACCCTGCAGCTGGGCCTCTACCGCTTTGCGGATGCGGATTTCGAGGTGGCGCAAGCGGCGCACCAGCGCAGTGAGGGCCGGGGGCACGGAGGGATTCATGTGGGCGAAGCTACGGTGCGAACGTAACTTTACGGCGTGAAATTATTCCGCTGCCGCCATCTGGGCTTGGCTCTGGCCCCCCTCCTACTTCTGTTGTCTGCCTGCGACGTTCCTGAGCAGCCGCAGCCCCCGGCCGACCTGCTGCCCAAGGAAAAGCTGATTCCGCTGCTAGCCGACCTGCACGAACTGGAAGCCCGCGTCGAAAGCAGCCGCCTCGCCCCCGATTCGAGCCGCGCCTTGTTCCTGGCCCAGCAAAAAACCCTGCTGTGGAGGCGTGAAGTATCCGACTCGGCTTTTCACCGCAGCTACCGCTACTACGGCATCCACGGCAAGGATTTGCACGACATCTACGGCGCAGTTATCGACACGCTCACAGCCCGCCAGCACCGGCTCGACCCAGCCGCCGCCGCTAAAGACTCAGCCGCCGCTGCTGCTAAACGGTGGGAGGGCGAAGAAACCAAATAGTTTTTCAGCAGCAAGTCAGCAGTGGAAGCCCGGACACTGATGTCCGGGCTTCCACTGCTGACTTGCTACATAAGCTCCTAAATAAGCCGGCTGCCGTTGGGAACGGGACCAGCTACGGCCGCCAGCACAATGTGACCATCGGCATCAGCCAAGCCGGTTACCAGTACTTCGGAGCGGAATTTTCCGATTTGCTTGGGTGGGAAGTTGACTACTGCCAGTACTTGCCGGCCGACCAAGCCCTCCGGCGTGTAATGGTGCGTGATTTGAGCGCTGGATTTTTTCAGCCCGATTTCCGGCCCGAAGTCAATCAGTAGCTGGTAAGCCGGCCGACGCGCTTCCGGAAAAGGACGCGCTTCTACAATGGTGCCCATGCGCAGGTCCACGCGCTCAAACTCGGTCCAGGTGAGGGTGTTTGGGGTATCAGGATTCATGGAAGCAGTTTTGTTACAACCTCTGGCCCTACTCTACCGCAAAGGCTTTGAGCAGTTCCAGCCGGGAGGCTATCTGCTTTTCCCAGAAGGCCTGGCGCACAGCGTTCAAGCCGTGGTTAGTATCCTGGTCGTAGCGGTTTTGCTCCCGGTCCCACTCGTTGTACACACCTTTGGTGAGGTTGTTGAAAGCGGGCTGCAGCTTCATACAGTCGGCTTTGGTGGCAAACACGGCCAGTTTCTGGCGCATCACGCGGGCGTAGAGTTCGGTGATGTCGAAGTGCGTTTGCTCGTGGCGCACTAACACTTCGGTCGCCTTCTGAGGGTTGCGAAACCACGAGGTATTGGGGTCGAAGGTAGCCGTAACCGTTCCGGTGAAAACGTAGTCTTTACAGGCAGCATTGGCCTTGAGGTCGGTGGAGGTGGTAGCAGCCAGCGGGTCGCCGGGCCGGGGGCGGCCCAGGTAGTCGGCCACGGTGAGACGGCGCGTAGCCGACCAGGAAATGGGCGACGCAGGCGCGGGCTTAGCGGCGGGCGTTTGGGTGGGCGCCGGCTTCGTGGCGGGCGCCTGCGCGGGAGTAGCCGGGCGGGGGCTGGCACCAGGGCCTTGCAGCAACGCAGCCAACAACCCCAGCGAAGTCAAAAAAGAAAGCATAAATCCAGAAAAAAAGGCGGAAAAGAACAAGACCATGGCCTGCGCGGGACGCAACAACGCGCACCCGGCAAAGATTGCGCCCCGGCTGCAATAGTAACCGCCTCCATGAAAGGAATATCTGCTTTAATGCACCTCGACGGGTAGCGGATGAGCAGCCGCAAACTCCGGCGACGTCTCGCGTCGAAACCGCACAAGCAGCACGCCAGCCACAATGCTCAGCCCTACCAGCAGCCCCGACCATACTCCCGGCGCCCCCAAGTGCAGCCCGAAACCCAAGAAATATCCCAGCGGCAGCGCCACCGCCCAATAGGCCAGCAGCGCTACCACGGACGGCACTTTCACGTCTTCGAGCCCGCGCAAGGCGCCCAGGCCCATCACCTGCAAGCCGTCTGAAACTTGAAACAGAGCTGCGATGAGCAGCAGCGTGGCCGCCTGGGCCACCACGGCTGGGTCGTGGCTATAGAGCAGCGGCGCCACGTGCCGCGTGGCAATAAACAGTATGGCCATGGTACCCATAAAACCAAATCCCAGTAAATAGGCCGCAAAACCAGCCTGCCGGGCCGCCGCCAAATTGCCGCCGCCCAGCAGCTTGCCCACCCGAATGGTGGCCGCCGCTGAAATTCCGCTAGCCGCCATGTAGGTTATTGAAGCCAGGTTGATGGCCACCTGATGCGCGGCTAGCGGCACGGCGCCCAGCCAGCCAATCATGATGGCGGCGGTAGCAAAAGCGCCTACTTCGAAAGCCATCTGCACACCGATGGGAGCCCCGACATTCAACAGCCGGCCCAAGGTGGCAGCATCGGGCAACCAAGTGTGCACGGCGGCGCGGTAGGTGTGCAGGCGCGGTGCCAGCAGCACGTAGGCGGCCATGAGGGCCGCCATCAGAATACGGGCAATGAGCGTGGCCCAGGCCGAACCCATCAGGCCCATGGCGGGGGCACCCCAATGGCCGAAAACCAGTGCGTAGCAGAGCGCAGCATTCACCACATTGGCCAGCACCGAGAGCCACATGGCCTGCCGCGTGAGGCCCAGTCCTTCGGCAAATTCGCGGAAGCCCTGAAACACCATGAGTGGCAGAAACGACCAGCTAATTACCCGCACCCACGGCGCAGCCATGGCCTCCACGGCGGGCGGCTGGCCGAGGAAATGCATGAGGGGCGGCACGCACTGACCAATGCCCGCCAGCGCCAACCCCGCCAACATGCTCAACCAGACCGATGACACCAGCAGCCGGGACAGGGCTGGCTGGTCGCGGCGGCCATCGGCGGCGGCCACCAGGGGCACGCTGCCCATGCTCAGGCCGATGCCCAGAATCATGATGACGTTGGTGCTGTTTACGCCCAGGCTCACGGCGGCCAGCGGCACAGTGCCCGTGCGCCCCACCAGCACCGAATCGACGAAACTCACCATGATGTGCCCTAGCTGCGAGAGCACCACCGGATAGGCAAGCAGCAAGGTAGGCCGCAGGTGTGGGCGAATATATTGTAGCATTATCTCACGTAAAAATAGGCCGGCAAAGATACGGCTTGCCTTATCGCCTGCTGAACCCGGCTTGCAGGCGTTGCTGTGTACCGGCAGAGCCTAACACTAAGCAGCTACGGTGGCAATGGCGACCAGCGCCTGCTGCAAGGCAGCTTCGTCCACGGCGTAGGACAGCCGGACAAAACCCGGGGCGCCGCAGCTGGCACCGTCCACAACCTCCACCCCGGCTTCGGCCAGCCGGCGCACCAAGGTAGCAGAGCCCTCCGCCGCCGGCAGGCCTGGGGTAAGAAAGCGGGTGAAATCGGCAAAAACGTAGTAAGTGCCTTCGGGGGCCACCACGGCCGGAGCCCCGGGCAGGGCAGCCAAAGCAGCTAGCAATTGCTGCCGGGTGGGGCCAAGCTGCGCGCACAGCGCCGCACCAATAGCATCGGCGTGCTCGGTGGCAGCCAGCGCGGCCAACTGGCTGAGCACGGGCACCGCCGCCCCGGTGCTGAATTGTCGGGCCGCTACGGCCCGGGCCAACACTACGGGGGCAACCAGGCAGCCCACTCCCCAGCCAGTCAGAGCCAATGATTTAGAGAAGCCACTTATCACCACATGCTGCTCGTGCGAGCCGGGCATGGCCAGCAGCGTCGTTACTGGAGCATCTCCAAAGCAAATGCCTTCATAAATCTCGTCGCTGAGTATCCACAGGTTGGGGAATTCGGCGGTGACACTTAGCAGCGCGGCCCACTCCTCTCGGGCATAGACACGACCCGTGGGGTTATTGGGGTTGCTGAGGATGAGCAGCCGTGTAGCCGGCGTGAGGGCCTGGAGTAGCGTTTCGGGTGTAAGAGCGTAGTTGTCGGCTGCCGCCAGGGGGAACGTGCGCAGCTCACCGCCGGCCCGTCGCACCAAGTCAAAGAAACCAAACCAGTTGGGGGTGGGCATCAACACCTCATCGCCAGAGCACAGCAGTTCGCTGAGCACTGCAAACAGGCCGGACTTAGCGCCGCCCGTAATGATTACCTGCTCAGCAGTAACAGCAACTGCACCGCGTTGCTGGTAGCGTTGGGCCATGGCCTCGCGCAGGGCCGGCAAGCCCGCAGCCGGGCTCACAACCAGCGGAACGCCTTGGGCCTGGGCATCACGCAATACTGCTTTAGCGGCTTCCAGCGCCACTTCAGGCGCTGCAAAATTTCCATATCCGGAAGCGAGACTGACCACTTGGGAGAATATATGAGTTATGAAGTACGAATGACTTCAGCTGGTGCTGTATCTGTCATCCTGAGCAGCGCGAAGGACCTTCTTACGTCGCAACTGGTTGCATTGGATTAACTGGACAAGCGGGGTAAGGCCTTTCGCTACGCTTCAGAATGACAGTCTAGAATAATGGTACGAGTGCTTATACAGCCAGCACCACATCGGCAAAGTCGCCGGCCGCGTCTGTGAACGAGGCCACCACGCGCAAGCCAGCCTCTGTGGCCAGGGCTTCAATCTGAGGCATGGTGAATTTATAGGAATTCTCGGTATGAATCACCTCCCAAGCCGCGAAATCGAAGGTTTCCTCCAACGTCGCAACGCGCACTTTTTGCGCACGGGTGCTCACCAAAAAGGAGCGCACAGCCCCGTTCAGGGGGCTATAGTCGGTGTAGTGCTGCCAATAGGCGAGGTCAAAATCGGCGCCTAGCTCCCGGTTGAGACGGGTGAGCAGGTTGAGGTTGAAAGCAGCAGTCACGCCCTGCGCATCGTCGTAGGCGGCGCGAATGCGGCGCGGGTCCTTCTGCAAATCGAAGCCAACGAGCAGGCGGTCGGCCGGAGCCAAGGGCGCGGCCAGCTGCCGTAGGAAATCGAGCCGCTCAGCCGGGCCGAAGTTGCCAATATTGGAGCCCAAAAACAGCACGGCCTTGCTGCCGGGCCAGGTACGCAGTTGGTCGAGGGCCGTGGCATAATCCTCCACCACGGGCTCCACACGTAGTGCTGGCAGTTCCTGCTGCAACGCAGCCACCAACCCCGTCATGGCACCCGCCGAAATATCAACCGGTGCGTAGGTAAACCCCGGACCAGCCGCCAGTAATTCGCGCAGCAGCAGCTTGGTTTTGGCGCCATCGCCGGCGCCCAGCTCCACCAGTGCAAACTCGCCGCCATCGGCGGGGCTCAAAGCAGCCACAATGGCCGCCCCGTGCTCCCGAAAAATAGCAAACTCCGTGCGGGTAGGATAATACTCCGGCAAATCCATGATTTGCTGAAACAGACGGCTACCAATGTCATCGTAGAAATACATCGACGACAACGTTTTAGGCATGCGCCGCAGGCCTTTAGCCACATGCTGCGCCAACTCAGTTAAAACATTCAACATGTAGTTAGGTAACGTTTAGCATTCCGCTGCACAGCATGCATACAACTGGAAGCTTTGGTGGAAATTTTGGCAGCTGGCAATGAATGACAGGACATCATAATGAGCAACGCGTTGCTAGCTGTTCACTGACTTCGCCAGCCGAATGCCTGTGAACTGCCAGCGTTTGTCGGCGTGGAAAAAATTACGATAGCTGATGCGGATGTGGTTTTTGGGCGTGGCACACGAGCCGCCCCGCAGCACTAGCTGGTTTACCATAAACTTACCATTGTACTCGCCCAAGGCGCCGGCCGCACGCCGGTAGCCGGGGTAGGCATGGTAGGCCGAGTAAGTCCACTCCCAGCAGTCGCCCAGCAGCTGGTGGCACTGGGCGGGGTTGGCTTCGGTGGGCAGGGGCTGCGGGTCGAAGCAGGCGCTTTCCAGCCAAGTGCCGGCGCGTGAGGTGGCTCCAAAGTGGCGAGCAGCCGTTTCCCATTCGGCCTCCGTGAGCAAGCGGGCACCCGCCCAGTTGGCATACGCGTCGGCCTCGTAGAAGCTGACGTGCGTGACCGGGGCCGACAATACCACCGGCCGCAGGCCATGATGCGTGAAGCGATACCACTCCCCATTGCGCTGTACCCAGTACAGCGGGGCCTCCCAGCCTTGCGTCTGGGCTAGGTCCCAGCCCTCGCCCATCCAGTAGCGAAAATCGCGGTAGCCTCCTGCTTCCATAAATGCCAAGTAGTCGGCATTGGTCACTAGGCGGTTCTGGATTTCGAAGGGTGCTACTAAGACCTCGTGCACGCCCAGTTCATTGTCAAAACAGAAACCTTTTTCCTGAAATCCTACCCGATAGATTCCGCCCGGCACGGGCAGCCACGTTGCGGACGCAGGTGCTGCTTCCGCCTCCATTAGCAGGGTGGAGGCCGGCAGATACTCGGGCGCCAGCGGGCTCGTGCTCAGAATGTATTTGATGTCGGTTACCAGCAGTTCCTGGTGCTGCTGCTCGTGCTGTAGGCCCAGCTCCAGCAGTTCGTAGAAGGTAGCCGGCAGTTCTTCGCCTTGGCTGAGCAGCACCACCATGGCCGCATCGGCATGGGCGCGGTAGGCCAGCACGTCGGCCAGGGCTGGGCGCGAAAGCGTGCCCCGGTCGGCCCGGTTCACCCGCGAACCCAGTGAGTTATAATAGGAATTGAACAGATACGCGTATTCGGGGTGAAATAGCTGGTAGCCCGGTGCGTATTCTTTCAGCAAGAAGGTTTCCCAAAACCAGGTGGTGTGGGCCAGGTGCCATTTGGGTGGGCTCACGTCGAGCGTGGGCTGCACCACGGTGTCTTCGGGCAGCAGGGGTGCGCACAGGGCCTGGCTTTGGGCACGCACTGCCTGGTAGCGGCCCAGCCAGGAAGAGGATACACGGGCCGGAGCCGCCGAGATGTGAAGTTGGTGCATACAGAATCTGCGTGGGTGAGAACTTATTGCACTAACTGGATTAGCAGGGCGGAGGTTATTACGGAACCGTTTTTTAGCGTAAGTCAGTGGTTTTGCCACCATAACGAACAAACACGTTTGGGCAGCAGAAAAGTACGTAGAAGCTCTTCCGTAGAAAGTGGTATTTATGCGCACTTTCGGCCAAAAATCCAACTAATTGAGCCAGGAACGGTACGGGTGTAAAGACGATGCACTACAATTGTACTACACATTCCAGTCCCCTAATACTCCAATGGCAACTTCCCTTTCCAACAATGGTACTGCTCCCAACACGGCAGCAGCCCCCAAAGCTACTACCCGTCCTGCCAACCGCGTAGGCACCAAGAGCCGCCGCGGCTTCGCCGCCATGAGCCCCGAAACCCAGCGCCGCATTGCCAGCGAAGGCGGCAAGGCTTCGCACGCCAGTGGCCGGGGTCACCGCTTTTCGGCCGATGAGGCACGGGATGCCGGTCGCAAAGGCGGTCTCGTGAGCCGTCGTGGCAAGGCCAGCGACAGCAAGTAGTCTGGCTTTGGGCCACAACCGAAGCATGGCGCCCATCTTTGCGCCATGCTTCGTCTTACCTTTTCGCAGCGTGCGCTGCGCTTCAACTTTCCAGCCCGCACTTCCCGCGGGGCTTTAGCCGAACACGTAGCCTGGTACCTGTACCTGGCCGATGACGCCACACCCGGCGTTATCGGCTTAGGCGAAGCAGCTCCCCTTGCTGGTCTCAGCCCCGAGTTCGGTGCTCATTTCGGAGCAGCGGTTGCGGACTTGTGCCAGCGTTTCAATGCCGGGGCATTGGCTTCCTTTGTGGCAGCCGATGCCCCGGCGTTTGTAGGTTCGGGCCTGCCGTCGCTCACGTTTGCCCTCGAAACAGCGGCGCTCGACTTGGCTGCTGGCGGCCGACGCCAGCTCTACGCCAATGCCTTCAGCCAGGGTCAGGCTGCCCTGCCCATCAACGGATTGGTGTGGATGGGCGATGCGGCCTTCATGCGCGAACAAATTCAGCAGAAGCTCACCGCCGGATACTCCTGCCTCAAGCTGAAAATCGGGGGGCTTGATTTTGCCACCGAGCTGGCAATCCTAGCCGAAATCCGGGCCGTAGCTGGCGCCGAGAAACTCACACTGCGCGTTGATGCTAACGGCGCGTTTACGCCTGCTGATGCGCCGGCCAAACTGGCGCAGTTGGCCGCGTTTCATATTCATTCCATCGAGCAACCCATTGCTGCCGGCCAGCCGGCCGTGCTGGCGGAGCTGTGCCGCACCTCTCCCCTGCCCATTGCGCTGGATGAGGAGCTGATTGGGGTGAGCGACCCAGCCCGGCAGGCTGCCTTGCTCGACGAAGTCAGGCCGGCTTATGTGGTCCTGAAACCCACGCTATTAGGTGGACACGCTGCCGCTCACCACTGGATTGCCCTGGCCGAAGCCCGGGGCATTGGCTGGTGGATTACCTCGGCCCTGGAATCGAATGTGGGCCTGAATGCCGTAGCCCAGCTCACGGGCCAATACGATGTGCAGGGCTTTCCGCAGGGCTTGGGCACGGGCCAACTCTACCACAACAATGTGGCTGCGCCGCTGCACATCGAGCACGGCGCCCTGCGCTACGACCCGGCCGGTACGTGGGAGCTACCCGACTAGTGCAGCCCCGGTGAAAATGGCAGTTCTTTTCGCTTTATTTACCGGACCGGTTGTGCTTCGTATCCATGCTTATCCTGCGCCTTGTGTGTTTGCTGGTTTTCCTGAGCTTTTGCGGGGAAATGAGCCAGCCTGCGTGCGCTCAACGCATTGTCCAACGGGCTCCGTTTCAATTTAAATCAGCTCGCCGCCACCGGGTGCTCATCCCCATGCAGCTGCAACGCAACCTGCTGGTGGTTAATGCCTGGCTCAACGGGTACGGGCCCTTCAACTTTTTGCTCGATACCGGCGTCTCCACGTCCATTATTACTTCCCCTGCCCTGGCCGACTCGCTCGGGCTGTCGCACGGTGAACGGTTCCGGGTGGTGGGAGCTGGCGGCAGCGATACCGGCCTTCTGGCTTACCAGTCTGATAATGTACAGGTCACTATGCCCGGTATCATAGCTCCGCGCATGAGCTGGCTGGTGCTGTCCGAAGACGTACTCAACCTCTCAGGCTACGTAGGCATACCGATTCACGGCATTCTGGGCTCCGAATTATTCCGCAGCTTCGTTGTCACCCTCAAGCCTGAGGCAGGCCATCTGCTACTCAACGATTCTGCTACGTACCGGGCTCCCAAAGGCCGGAAGTGGGCGAATATTCCGCTGTCGCTGGAGCGCGGCAAGGCTTATTTCACGGCACCGGTCCAGCTTTCCGACTCGGTTAATATGTCACTCAAACTGGTGCTTGATACCGGTGCCAGCCATGCACTGTCGCTGGAGCTCGACTCCGACCCACGCCTGGTGGGGCCGGCCAAGCGCCTCCCTACCGACCTTGGCCGCGGCCTTACGGGCATCGTGCAGGGCTACCTGGGGCGGGTGCCCCGCCTGCAGTTGGGCCACTTCCAGCTACCGTCGGTGCTCACCTCCTATCCCAATTCGGGCGACGTACACCAGCGCATTGATGTGCCGCGCAATGGCAATGTGGGCTATGAATTGCTGAAACGCTTTCTGCTCGTCATCGACTATCCCCATCGGCGCATGCTATTGCGGCCCAACACACACTTCCGCGATGCTTTTGAGCACGATATGAGCGGCATGGAGCTGCTAGCCACCGGGCCCGATTATCGCCGCTTTCTGGTGTTGCGCGTCATGCCCGATTCGCCGGCAGCG
Organism: Hymenobacter negativus; assembly: GCF_017571495.1. Lineage (GTDB taxonomy): Bacteria > Bacteroidota > Bacteroidia > Cytophagales > Hymenobacteraceae > Hymenobacter > Hymenobacter negativus. Next base: position 750,100 of record NZ_JAGETZ010000001.1, read on the forward strand.
GTAGCTGGCCTCGAAATCGACGAAGAGCTACTGAGCATCAACTTCCTGCCAGTTAGCGTTTTTACACTCACCCAGCTTAGCCACATGCTGCACTCGCAGGATGGCCGCACACTGCTCCTGTTGCTGCGCCGCCCCAATGGCGAGTTGCACAGCACCACCATCCGCCTCAAGCGCCAAATCTGAGCCTTGGGCGGGTCCGGCGCTATCTTTGCCCCCGCGTGGCCGGTGGCTGCCGGCCTGGCGCTAACTCATTTTACTGATTGTTATGACTGCTCGACTTTTAATTCAGCTCGCCGCCGTTTTCGGGGGGCTTGGGGTTGCCATCGGGGCTTTTGGGGCTCATGCTTTGCACGATATGCTGGTGAAAGCGGGCCGCTTCGACACTTTTGAAACCGCCGTGCGCTATCAGTTCTACCACGCGCTGGCGTTGCTGGCCATTGGGGTGCTTTGGACAGTACGCCCCGAGTTGCGCGCCTTGGGCACCACGGGCTGGCTGTGGGCCGGCGGCATTGTGGTGTTTTGCGGGTCGCTCTACACGCTGTGTTTCACGGGCGTCACCAAGCTTGGGGCCGTGGCACCCATTGGCGGGCTGCTGTTTCTGGCTGGTTGGGTGAGCCTCATTCTGGCCGTGCGCGAGCTCTAATCAGCGGCTGTACTATTAAATAAAAAAGCCGTTCGCATCAGCGAACGGCTTTTTTATGCCTTATGGATGGAAGCTAATTACTTCGTTTTGGCTTTAATCTTGGCACCATCAGCCTTTTCTTTCACCTTTTTGCCATCGGCTTTGGTCATTGCGGCAGGAGCGGCTTCGGCAGCAGCGGGAGTAGCAGCAGCAGTAGCGCCGGCTTCTTTCACTTCGCCCACCAGCGACACGGTGGTGCTGCCACCGGTGGCGTTCGACTCAATAGTCAGCACTTTGTTCTGCATGCCCATTTTGCCGGTCGAGTTGAAGTGAGCCGAGATGGTACCAGTTTTGCCGGGTGCCACGGGGTCCTTGGTCCACTCCGGCGTGGTGCAGCCGCAGCTCACACCGATGTTCGAAATCACGAGAGGCGCAGTGCCGGTGTTCTTGAACTTGAAGGTGTGGTCAACGGTACCACCCTGAACCACAGAGCCGAAGTCGTACTTCACTTCTTCGAACGTGATGGCCGGACCAGCAGTCGTGGCGGCTTTGGTAGCCGGGGCCTGGGCTTGCGCGGTGTAAGCAGCAGCAGTCAGGCTCAGAGCGAGGAGCAAGGTTTTTTTCATAAAAATCAAAAGAGAGGAAACGTTAAAGGGCCTTGGGGTTTAACAAATTTAGTGCTTTCAACCACACTCGCAAATTTCTGACCAAACTAGCCAAGCATAGCTGAAGGAACGGTGAAGTCTGCACGTAACGAAGCCGATGCGCGTAAAATTCCGTGCTTCAGGGCTGATTTAGTCTTCCTCCACTGGGTCGCTGATGAGCTTCTGCTGGAAGTTAAGCAGAAACAGCCGCTCCGACGCCCGCGTGATGGCCGTGTAGAGCCAGCGTGCAAACTCCCCCGCCAGCGGCTCGTCGGGCTTCAAAAAACCATGGTCGACGAACACGGCCTGCCACTGGCCGCCCTGCGCCTTGTGGCAAGTCAGGGCGTAGGCAAACTTCACTTGCAACGCGTTGAGGTACGGGTCTTTGCGCATTTCCTTATAGCGCTCGGCTTTGGTTTTGAGGTGGGCGTAATCTTCGCTCACAGCCAGGTACAGCGCATTGTTGCGGTCCGAAGGCAGCGCAGGGCTTTCGGTGTGCAGCGTATCGAGCAGCAGTTTTACTTCAATTTCGGGCTCGTCGGGGTAATCCACCAACCGTACCAGCGCCTGGGCAAAGTGGAAACCATACACCTCCTCCCGCCGAATTACTTTCCTGATTTCCAGAAAGTCACCATTGGCCAGAAAGCCAATTTCTGACTCTTTCGGCAGCCAGAAGTAGTTGTTGCGCACCACCATCAGGTAGTCGCCACCCTCAATCTCCTCCTCGGCATCAAACAAGGCTCGCCGAATAAGTTGGTTGTATTGGTTGGCGTTGCGGTTGGAGCGGCAGATGATGGTGGTATTCTCGTGGCCAAAGTTGCGGTAGGCCCAGCGCAGGCCGTCCTCCAGCTTGTCACCGCCCATCTTAAAAATATCACGGAAGCCCTTGGTGTGCAGTTGAATATTGGGCGCCTCTTCGCGCAATTCCTCCCGCAGCTCCGTGGCATTCACCAGAATGCCCGACTGCTGGGCCTGGCGCATCACCTGGCGTAGCTCCACGTGGCCCACATCGGCCCGGAAGCGGTGACCCAGCAGTTCGGGGTCGAGGGCCGGGCTCAGGAGCTGGCCCACCGGCGGCAGCTGCGCCGTGTCGCCGATGACCAAGAGCTTGTTGCTGGTTTTCTCAAACACAAAGCCCATCAAATCATCCAACAGGCCGTTTTCGCCGAAAGCTTTCTCGTCCGAAATCATAGAGGCTTCGTCCACGATGTAAAGCGTTTGCTCGGCGCGGTTAGGCTGGCGCTGGAAGTTGAGCCGCTCGGAGGGCGCACCGGACGTTTGGCGGTAGATTTTCTTGTGGATGGTGCTGGCGGCTACGCCCGCGTAGCCGGCCATCACCTTGGCCGCGCGGCCAGTGGGGGCCATCAGGGTGTATTTGCGCTGCATTTTGTGTAGCCACTGTACCAAGGCACTCACCACGGTGGTTTTGCCGGTGCCCGCGTAGCCGCGCAGCACAAATACCTTACGGCCCGGCAGCTGGTCTTTCAAAAACGCATCAAGCTGCGTGAAAAGTAGGGCTTGGTCGTCGGTGGGTTCGTAGGGAAAGTAGTCGCGAACGGAAGGGGTACGAAGGGAGAGCATTATTAGTAAACCGAAAATTAGTCGAGATTATTCATCTCAATCACTTTATAAGTAGCACCGAACTTAATCTGATAACTGGCAGAAGAGCCCGGCTGATGGGTGTAGTGATAAATCTGCTCCTGCTGAAAGGTACTTACCTCTGCAGCCCTCCCCATTATTACTCTGACCTGAGTTGTATCCATACCTATCCTTACACTCCTGATATTCTATGCCATATGCTTTGCAAGTATCGCTCTAGGGCTTAACTACGCATCTTAGTTATAGAACCAACAGTAAAAAAGGCGCCTATACAAGTCCAAGCTAGCCCCGATATTATCTTGAAAACACCCATGGCCAGTTGCTTAACTTGGCTCTATTACGGCCATGGTGGCACTTGCTTTGGCAATGAGCAGTTCATCGCACCACACCTCGGCTTCGCAGAAGTGCAGGCGGCGGCCGGCCTTCAATACCCAGCCAATGGCTTTGATGCGCTTGCCTACGCCGGGGTGCAGGTAGGAGATTTTCAAATCGGAAGTGACTACGCCGAAATTATCGGGCACCAAGGTCACGGCGGCGAAGCCTGCTACTAAATCGGCGAGCGTGGCAATGAGGCCGCCATGGGCAAAGCCACGCTGTTGCAGATGCTTGTCGACCAAATCCAGTTCGGCCTCGACGCGGCCGGGAGTGATGGTGGTCAGGTCAGCTCCGATGAGATGCATGAAGCGCTGGCCGGTGAGCTTGCGCCGGATACGGGCCTCTAAATCGGTCGCGTTGCTAGAAGTAGGGGACTGATTATCTGAAATGAGAGACATCAAATTGCTTAGCTTAGTAAATGCGTGCAGTAGGAACAGAAGATGGAACAAGTTTGTACCGATTTGTACCAGACACTAAATTTTAGAACTTCTTAAACCCGCGAAACTGCCTTGACTATTAATCAGGGCCAGTTTATGCGACTACAGTCAAAGGTACTGCCACGGTCCTGGGTATTGTTGCTCCCTAATGCCGGCAGTAGGGTTAGGTGGCAAGGATTGGTGCACGGCATCATGTGGACGAGTGCTCCATCTACAATTTCCTTTTATCCTTCGACGAATAAAACATTGTTGTGTATCGGGCGTTAGTCGTACACGCTACGATTTCCCCTCCATTTTCTTTTTCAATACTTATGCCCGAGCTACAACCTGCTTCCTCCGACATTCTGCTTCAGGCCTATGCTGGCAAGGTGCGCGTACGTGTGGGCGGTCTGTTGGTGCGCAACGGCATGGTACTGCTCGCGGCGCATCGCGGCCTGCTGCCCAAAGAGGCCCCGTTCTGGTCGCCACCAGGCGGCGGCTGGCAGTTTGGCGAAAGCATTCAGCAGGCTCTGGTGCGGGAGTTTCGGGAAGAAACCGGCCTGACTGTGGAAGTCGGCCGCTTCCTGCACCTGCACGAGTTCAGCACCGACAAGCTTCAGGCGCTGGAGTTATTTTTTGAAGTTCTGGCTGATACTAACGCCCAGCCGCAGCTTGGCCATGACCCTGAACATTCGGCTGGTGAGCAGTTGATTACGGAGCTAGCGTGGCAAACGCCCCGGCAACTGTTGCACTTGCCGCCCGTCCAGGTCCACCCGGTACTGCGCATGGTGCTCAGCCCCGACGACCTGTTTGTGCCGCAAACGCACTTCGTTTAATCGCGCGGCAATCTGCCTTCATGCGGCTATAGCCCTGATTTTGCTGCTATTTTACAAGAGATGTAACACCGATATGGGCCAGCCTCAAGCGGGCCATAGGTACCCCCTCCCGGCGCGAAGCATTATCTTTAGGGCCGGCCACTGGGCCGGTTTAGCTTCAATTCGTGCCTGCTACTGCTCCTTCTGCGTCATCGGCTGCCTTGCCCACTCTGCTGCGCCTGCGCGACGAAACCTTTGACCCGGCCAACCCGGGTGCTTATAATCTGTACCTGCTGGCGAGCCCCGGTCGCCTGTGCCTGGCTGTGGCCGACGTAGAGCGCCGCAAATTTGTGGCGCTCGAAGAATACCAGCTGACCACCGGCGGGGTGCCCGCGCTGGCCGAGCAACACGATTTCCTGAGCCTGCGCGGCTGGAACGCGGTGCGGCTGGCGGTTACGGGCCGGGCCTTCACCCTGTTGCCGTCGCCGTTGTTTCGGGCCGGCGATGAGTTAGCCGCCCTGCGCCTGCACCACACCCCCACCCCGACCGAAACCGTGCGCCATACCACCCACCCTGGCCTGGAGCTGGTGAATGTGTTTGCCGCCGATGCAGCGCTGGCCGACTGGCTGACCGCCACTTACGGTGCGACGGGCCGCATGCTACACCACACCAGCGCCTTGCTGGCTGGCATTGTGAACCAGCGCGGCGCAGCTTCGCCCCGCCGACTCTACCTCAATCCTGGTCCACAGGAACTCACCTTGGTAGTACTGGGCCAGCATCTGGAATACTGCAACGTGTTCGCCTGCACCACTGCTGAAGACGTGGTGTACTACACCATCCTGGTAATGCAGGAGCTGGGCCTCGATCCGGAGCAGGACGAAGTAACCGTGTGGGGCGAGCTAATGCCTGATTCGGCCGTGTTTAGCTTGCTGCGTACCTATATCCGCAACGTACGCTTTGGGTTTCGACCGGGCAATGTGCAGTACAGCTACCGCCTGAACGACGTGTTTGAGTACCGCTATTTCGATTTACTCAGCCTGCACTTCGCTTAGTGCTGGGATTGAACCTGCTCAAAGGGGCAATTGAACTTCATGCTGAGCTGGCCGAAGTATGGCCGTCTTTTCCTAAAACCTATAATCCCATCCAATGTCCCGCATCGCTATTTTTCCCGGCTCCTTCGACCCGTTCACCAACGGCCACCTGGACATTGTGCAACGTGGTATGGCGCTTTTCGACCAGGTCATCGTGGCTATCGGCACCAACAGCAGCAAGCAGCGCTACCTGCCGATAGAACAGATGCAGGAGTTCATTGCCGGGTTGTTCGAAGACGAGCCCCGGGTATCGGTGCGCACGTTCAAAGGGCTTACGGCGGAATTTGCACGCGAAACCGGGGCCAGGTTTCTGCTACGCGGCCTGCGTAACAGCCCGGATTTCGAGTACGAGAAGCCCATTGCCTACGGCAACCAGCACGTTTATCCCGGTTTGGAGACGGTTTTTTTGCTTACATCCGCTACGTTGGGAGCCGTTAGCAGCACCATCATTCGCGACATTCACCGGTTTGGTGGCAATGTGGATGCGTTTGTGCCTTTTCCGATGCCTGCCCGCGCCGAATAGGAATAGCGACGATTTCCTAACGAGTGTTTAGAGCAAGCACGCGCAGACCCATCAGTTTCGTTGGACGCTCCCGCTGAAAAACCGGCAGCACCAGGTATTCTGACTTGCCAAGCTGTAGCTGGCACCGTTGCATCAGCTCGTCCTCATTGCCGCCCACTACCAGCAGGTCTTTCACTGCCCGGGAACGATGGTCATAGGTAACCACCATGTTCAAGCCGCGGTACTCAAACCATGCCGTAGAATCGACGTGCTCCCCTTTTTGCTGTAGCGGAGGCAATGTGGGGTCCCTAAAATTCAGGGGGACCGGCCGCGAATGGCCAATTTGCTGCCCCAACTCATCGATGGTGAGACTGAGCAGGACGGGAACGTTTAGCCGGGGAGCATTGCTCAATGGTGCCGCCGCTGTGCTTGTATGCTCGTGTCGGGATTCGTGTGCCCCTGAGCAGGCGCCCACAAACCCCAGCACGAGCATACTTACCAAAGAATGTACAGCTAGCCGCATAGCCGACAATTTACCGCTATTTATTTTCCGTTGGCCGGAGCTTTGGAGGGCTTGCCGGCCATGTTGGTAAGGTAATGCCGCACTACCAGCGCAATCGAAGCGTAGGAATCGTCCAGTTTGGCCAGTGCCTCCTGAGGCGACATCCAACGCACCTCCTCAATATACTCCTCGGTCTGGGGCTTCATTAGGCTGTCGTCGAGGGACTTCATGAGGTACCAGCTGGTTTTTTTCAGCATCTTATTGCCTTTGTAGGCATAGCTATGCCAGGTGCTGGGCAGCTTTTCGCCCAGTTCCAGCTTGATGTTTGTTTCCTCTTCTACTTCGCGCAGGGCACCCGCGGCCTGGTCCTCGTCGCTCTTGAGCTTGCCCTTGGGCAGGTCCCACTTGCCGAGGCGGTAAATCATCAGCACCTGGTCGCCTTTGGTGACGAGTCCACCGCCGGCTTTGGCGATTTTAAACTGGTCTTTGAAGTGCAGGGTGATGAATTTTTTCTTTTTGACCAGCATGGTCAGGGATTTCAGCTTTTTCAGCTTTTTCACCTCCATCAGACGCAGCAGACGGTCGATGAACAGGGGACCAGCGTCGCGCACCAACACATCGCCCACCAAATCCTTCGACGTAAAGTCATCGTCTGGATTGAGTATCAGGTCGAACTTGTGCTTATACACTTTTTCGCTGAGCTTCTTGATAACCAGCGGAATGTCGTTGATGAAAATATTCATCGGGAAAAGCGAGTTGAAAAAAGACGTTGAGCCGCAACGGTCACTAACATCTAAAGAAAAAATACGAATACCAGCGTCGGCACCGGGCGCAAGATACGGGGCCGAACCGATTCGCCGGCCCATCTTTGCGCCATGACACGCATAGGCCTGCTTTCCGACACCCACGGCTACCTCGACGAGCGCATAGCGCACCATTTGCGCGGCTGCGACGAGATATGGCACGCCGGCGATTTTGGCGACGCCCGTGTAGTGGACGAACTGCAGGCCCTAGCGCCGCGCTTCCGGGGCGTGTACGGCAATATCGACGGCACGGACGTGCGCCAGACCCAGCCCTTGGTACAAGATTTTGAAATTGAAGGCCTCCGGGTGCTGATTACGCACATTGGCGGCTATCCGGGGCACTATGCGCCAGCAGCCCGCCCCCTGCTGGCCAGCCGGCGGCCCGGCCTGTTCATCACCGGCCACTCGCACATCCTGCGGGTGATGCCGGACAAAAAGCTCGGCCTGCTGCACCTGAACCCCGGCGCCGCCGGCCAGCACGGCTTCCATCAGGTGCGTACGCTGCTGCGCTTTGGAATTGACGAGGGGAAAGTAGTGGACTTGCAGGCGGTGGAGCTGGGCAAGCGCGGGCGCTAGCGCTTTTGGTAGTTTCCTTTCAGCGGAAACTGCTTTTAGTTACCTGTGCGTCCTGGCGAGCGCAGTGAAGCATTTCGCTTGCAGTAGCAATCCATTTGATTGAGTCCAGTACACGCGAGATGCTTCGCGCCGCCCGGCAGGAAGGTATAACCTTGCTTGTTGGGATAACCTAAAGCCAACAAGCCCCGCAACCTGCTTGAACAGGGAACGGGGCTTGTCGTAGTCAATAGACTGCCTGCTGAGGGAAAGCACAACTTGCGTCGTCTCGCCTTCCGAGCAAAGACAGCGAAAAACCTTACAGCGCGATTTCGGGCTTGGGGTGCTCGCCTTCCTGACCGTCTTCGTTAACGGGCTTGGTCACGGCTTCGGCGTCGTCGAAAGCCTCAGCGTTAGCAGCAGTTTTGGTTTCGGCTTTAGCAGCAGTTTTGGTTTCGGCTTTAGCAGCAGGAGCGGCAGCTGTAGTAGCACCAGTCGTGGTGAAGCGCGACTTCAACTCCTCGATGTCCACGTTCTTCAGAACGGGCGTGCGGAGCAACTCCTTGATGATGTGCTGCTTGTTGTTGGCGCGGGCAATGTTCTTGCGGTGCTTGCGCTTGAGGCGGGTAACGGTCATGGTACCGGGATGATTAAAGTCTAGGGCTTACGAAACGGAGGGCAAAAGTAGGGATTTCAGGTTGAAAGTGCAAGCCCATGAGGCATTTTGCTGAATTACTGCACATTCAGACCGATGAAATATGGGCGATTTCAGGCGCTACTTTTGCCATTCCGGCTGCTGATGGCCCCTGATTTTGCTTTCCAATTTATCTTTTGCTTCGGTCCATTTCCTCTTTTTAATATGTCTTCTGAAACCGCCTCCCTGCCCGTAATTGACCTGCGCTCTGATACCGTGACGCGGCCCACCCCAGCCATGCTGGCAGCCATGTTTGCCGCTTCCGTCGGCGATGATGTGTACGACGAAGACCCCACGGTGCGCCGCCTCGAGGAAATGACCGCCGCACGCTTTGGCCTCGAAGCAGGCCTGTTTTGCCCCTCGGGCACCATGACCAACCAGATTGCCATCAAGGCCCACACCGAACCGCTGAGCGAGGTTATTTGCGAGCAGACGGCCCACGTTTACCTCTGGGAGGTGGGCGGTATTGCCTTCCACTCAGGGGCATCGGTGGCGCTGCTGCCTGGCAACCGGGGTCGCCTCACCGCTGCGCAGGTCGAGGCTGCTATCCGGCCCGAGAACGTGCATTATCCCACCACGCGCCTCGTGTGCCTCGAAAACACCCACAACCGGGGCGGCGGCACCTGCTACAGTCTGGAAGACCTGGCGGCCATCAGCAGCGTAGCGAAGCGGTACGGCATTGCGCGGCACCTGGACGGGGCCCGCATTTTCAACGCACTGGTGGCCACCGGGCAACGCAGCGAAGACTATGGGCAGCTTTTCGATTCAATTTCGGTGTGTCTGAGCAAAGGCCTGGGCACACCGGTGGGCTCGGTGCTGCTGGGCTCGGCCGATTTTATCCGGAAATGCAAGCGCATCCGCAAGGTGATGGGTGGGGGCTGGCGGCAGGCTGGCTACCTGGCGGCCGCCGGCATTTATGCCCTGGAAAATAATGTAAGCCGCTTAGCCGACGACCACCGCCGCGCCGCTCGCCTGGCCGACGTACTACGCCAGCAGCCCTACGTGGCCGAGGTGCTGGCCCCGGAAACTAACCTCGTGATTTTCCGGCTGCACGACAGCCACCCGGCCGCTGATTTCTTGACCACACTGGAGCGGCAGGGTATCCGGGCCAGCAGCTTTGGGCCGCAGTGGATTCGGTTTGTGACGCACCTGGACGTGGACGATGCCATGCTGGCCCGTATTGAGGCGGCGCTCGGGATGGTGGGTGAGTAGGTAAAAATGGGGCAGGCAGGGCGCCGTAAAGGGCTTTCTAATGTCTGAGCCGATTGAATTACTACGAGTCGTTTGAATGTTAGAAGGTCCTTCGGCAGTGCTCCGGCTGCCCCATTTTCACCTACTCACCCACCATCTACTTCCATGAATCTGTTCATCATTGGCGATGTGCACGGGTGCTTTCATACCTTCAACAGCTTACTCGCGCACTGGGACCCAACCACCGACCACCTCATTCAGGTAGGCGACCTGGTGGACCGGGGCGCGCACATTCCGGCCGCGGTGGAACTGGCCCGGCAGCTAAGCCACGACTATCCCGACTCGACCACCTTTCTGAAGGGGAACCATGAGGATGGGCTGCTGTATCACTTTGGACCCAATGGCCCCTATACCGGCTGGCTAAGCTGGGGTGGCCGGAGCACCGTTAGTCAATACAAACTGCGGCCGAATCTGCTGGTCCATCATCTGGCCTGGCTGGAGAAACGCCCGTTGCTGTGGCAAAACGAGCATATACTGGTGAGCCACGCCGGCATCAGCACTTCGCCCAATGCCTTCGACTCGGAAAGCTATGATGGGCTGCTCTGGGCGCGCGGCACGCTTAAGCGGCTCGATGGGCAGATTCAGGTAGTAGGCCATACACCCAATGAGGAGCCGTACTTCGACCGGGAATCCAACACTTGGTACATTGATACGGGGGCTTGTTTTGGGGGCAGCCTCACGGCCCTGCGCCTGACGCCACTCGGCGAGGTGCTCGACGTTATCAAGCTGCCGGTGATTCCAGCCGATTTGCCGGATGCCTCTACGTTCACTCACATTTCTTCCCGTAATGCTTAATCAAGCTGCTATTCAGCATCTTTCGACCGCTGACCCCATTATGGCCGGCATCATTGCCAACGGGCGTGATATTCACCCCCGGCCCCACGAAGACCTGTACCTGTCGCTGTTGCGGGCCATTGTCAGCCAGCAGATTTCGACTAAGGCGGCGGCGGCCATCTGGAAGCGCTTCCAAAGCCTGTTTCCGCCCGAAGGCTACCCCGAGCCACGCGAAGTGCTGGCCCTGAGCGAAGATGAGCTGCGCGCCGCCGGCCTCTCGCGCCAGAAGGCGGGCTACCTCAAGGCTATTGCCGAGTATAACGAGCGGGGCTTGCTAGAATACGACCACCTGACCGGGCTTTCGGAAGAAGCCTTCACCCAGCACCTTACGGCCATTAGAGGGGTAGGCCGCTGGACGGCCCAGATGCTCCAAATGTTTGCCCTCGACCAGCCCGACGTGTTTGCCGAAGGCGACCTGGGCGTGCAAAACGCCATGCGCAAGCACTACGGCCTGCCCGAAACCGGCCGCGCGCTGCAAAAGCGCATGGTGACCATTGCCGAAAGCTGGCGGCCGTACCGCTCGCTGGCCTGCAAGTACCTCTGGCAGAGCCTCGACCAGGGCACCCAGATTCCTCCGACAGTTTAGAAAAGAACAGAAAAGTCCGGCAGTGCACTGTCGGACTTTCTTTTTTGACGTCGTCCCTGGTTATGATTCCTGGGTGCTTTCCGCAGCTTCTTTCTGCTTTTTAAGCACCTTTCCGCCCATTTTAAATACCTCTTCTTTTACGAATAGTTCGCCTTCCTGTCGTAGAATGGCGAGGTTATCGATGGTGATTTGGAGGTTGTAAGTTTCCTGGTTAAGCAGGGCCAGTACGGGGCCCAGCAGGTCGGGGGTGGTGTCGTGCAGGGCCAGCGAGATATGCGGCAGCCAGCAGTCGGGCCCGCTGAACTTATCGGTGCGCAGGCACAGCGGAGCCGTGGCGTCCAGGATGCGCCGGTGCAGGGCGTTGAGCGCATCGGAGCGCAGCACGGGGATGTAGATAACCGGATTTTCGCCCGGAAACACGCCCAGACCGGTGGTGAAGGCTGGAAATGGCTCGGTGGTGGCGGCCACTTCGGCCAGCACCTGCTTCAGGGAGCTCAGCTTGCGCACGCCCGCCAGCTGGTAGGTCAGGTGTGGGTCGAGGGTAGCTTGTACGTCGTCGAGGCCGAATTTTTCTTCCAGCCGCTTGATGATGGCGTTGATGCGTAAGACGTGCGGCGGGCTAAGCAAAGAGGTGATGGCGAGCATGGGACTGGTACGTTCTTTTTCGACTTCCTGCTGAATAACCGCGTCTACGTCCCGAAGGATTAGAAATTTATCGTCGTGCTGCATGGGGTAGTTTTTAGCGGGCGCTGGTCATTTGCTGGTTGAACTGCTCGCTCTGACCGCGGGGAATGCTTAGGGACTGAAAGGCTTCACCGCGGATAAGTTTGGCCAGCAGCACCAGCTGGCCGGCGTGGTAGGCATAGTGCGTCGCCTGCCGCTGGATAGCGGCCAGCACCGTATGCGCTTCTCCCCGAATGGTAACAGTACGCAGCAAATCCTCAGGTTGTAGCGACTCAAGCAAGTAGAACAGGATAGGCCAGGCGGCTTCCCAGGCCTGTTTCAGGGCTGGAATGGCGGTGGCGTCCTGCGGCTCGGCAAATTCCTGGTCGCGCTGACGGCTGGGCTTTTCGCCGTCGGTGGTCAGGAAATCGGTGAAGCGGGAGCGCAGGTTGCCCACCATGTGCTGCACTATGACGGCCGCGCTGTTGCTGCCCGGCGCGGGCCGGTACAGCCATTCGGCTTCGCTCAGTTGAGCCAGCGCACGGTCGGAAAGGGCTTTGTACTGCTGAAAGTTGTGGCGGAAGGAGGCCAGCAGCGCGGCACCAACAGCATCGGGAGAGGAAGGCTTGTGCATGCCCAAATGTAGGGCCTGCGGCCAATGTGTGCCCGACGGGGTGCCGGGCGCGAGGAGCATTTAGGGACGGGCTGGTCGGGAAAACGGCTGTTTCCATCGACTCGGGCCGCCCTGCGCACAACCCTAGCCGGGACCTTTCCCGTTACGCTACTCTTGCCCTGCTTCCCGTGTCCGAAACCGTTCGCCCTGTCAACTCCTCTCCTGCTGCTACTCCTGCCCACGGCCGGCGCTGGGGCTGGTGGCTATTGGGAATAGCTGGGCTGCTGCTGGCAGTCGCGCTGGTGGGGCTGCATTTTCTGGATGCCTGGTTGCTGAACACGCTGGAAAAGCAAGTCAACAAGCAAACCCACGGCCAGTATCGGCTGCAAATTTCAGACCTGAATACCAGCCTGATGCAACGCGCCATCCGGCTGCGCGGGGTACGCCTGCGCCCCGCCGCCCAGGTCGCCGACACCCTCCCCCGCCTGCGCCTCGACGCGGCCGAGCTGAACGTGACCGGTGTGGGCCTGCTCGCGCTGCTGCGCAGGGGCGAGGTGCCCGTTGACAGCGTGGTGCTCGATTCGGTGCGCCTCGACGTATTGGCTCTGGCAACACAGCCTACCCACAACGTCAGCCAGCCCCTGCACCAGCGCCTGCCACTTAAGCTAAAAGGGCTTGACATCAACTACTTTGGCTTGCAGCATACGCAAGTCTCCTACCTGCCCGATAGCACCCAAACCACCGTCCGCCTGCAGCGTGCCGACCTCAGCGCCAACAACCTGCTCATCAGCTCCGAAGGCGCCGCCGATTCGCAACGGCTGGGTTATGCGGAAGCTTGGAGCTTGAAACTGCAACGCAGTCAGGGCCGGGCCTTGGGCCATTCGCTGGCACTGGCCGGGCTGAATATTTCTACCGCCGACAAAAGGGTGGGGCTCGATTCAGTCCGGATTCTACCCCTCGCAGCCAGCAAACCCGGTAACCTGCGCCTCGACCTGGCCCTGCCCCGCCTAGTACTGACTGGTTTGGATGCGGCTATGTTGCAGCACCAGCATCGTTTCCGGGCCGATTCGCTGCTGGTGCAGGGGCCACGGCTGACCATGACGCCCGCCAAAGCTTCTTCGCCTAAACCGAGCACTGCGCCAGCCTTTCTGCAGGGGCTTGACGTGGCGCATCTGGCCGTGCGTGGCGGCTACCTGCACTTGGCCGGCACACCGGAGAACCCTATTATCCGGCAGCTGGAAATGGCGGCAACGGCCATTCACTATGATTCGGCCACGGCGGCAAATGGTCGTAGTGTGTTCTTTGCCAAAGCCTGGAAGGTCGACCTGGGACCCAGCCAGGCCACGCTGGCGGCCCATGCGGTAGCGCTAAGCAGCCTGCATTTATCAACCGAAACCGGCACGTTCGACCTGCGCTCCTTGCGGGTGCGCCAGCCTGTGACGGGCCAGGGCAAGCCGGGCGGCGTGCGCGTCAACCTGACGCTGCCGCGCTTGGCTCTCACCGGCTTTGATGCCGCGCAGCTGCAGCATCAGCAGCACTTTCAGGCGAAGCAGCTTGAATTAGATGGGGCGAAGCTTCTCTTCATTCCGCCTACCCAGCCGCCGCCCCCGCTATGGCAGCTGCTGAGCAAAGTAGCCTACCGCTCCGACCTGACGCAGCTGCGCGTGCGCAACGCCGAAGTCCGTATTGGCCGCTGGCGCCATTCGCCCCACATCTGCGCCCTGGATTTGACGGGCCGTGAAATCCGCATCGACCAAGCGGCCAGCGACGAGTCCAGCCGCATTGCCTACGCGCGGTCCTGGCAGGGACAGTCGGGCCGGCTGTCGTCGCCATTCGACCCACCCTTCTATTTTGCCAGCACCGAGCGGGTGAAAATTGATACCGACGCCCGCCTGCTGCGTTTCGAAGACATGCGACTGAAACCCAGCTACTCGCCCGTGGGCATGAACCTGCACAAGGGCTACCAGGCGCCGGCTGTCACCCTCAAGGTAGCTTCGCTGACGCTGGCCGGTCTTGACTACCCCAACCTGGTGCGCCACGGCGACTTCCGCCTGACGCGGGCCACGGCCCAGAGCCCACGGGTACTCATTGCCTCCGACGGCCGCGGGCCCATCAATCCGAACCTTTCGAAAATCTCGCCCGAGGAAATGCGCAAGCTGCCTATCACGGTGGATGTGCGCCGCCTTGACCTTGTGAACGGCAACCTCTACACCACTTACCGCAGCCCGCGCACGCCCATTGTGGGCACGATGAGCATTAACCGCTTCAACGGCAGCTTCTTCAATCTGAGCAACGACCGCCGCCACATGACGCCCGCCACGCCCCTTACCGGCCGGGCCACCACCTACCTCCAGAACAAGTGCCGGATTGACGCGCAGATTTCGGCGTACGTGCTCGACCCCAAGGGCCGGCACCGGGTATGGGGCAGTTTCGGCCCGGGCCAATTCGCCCTCGTCAACCCCATGACGGTGCCCACCCGGCTGGTCAAGTTCAAGAGCGGCGACGTGCAGCGCATCCGCTTCAGCCTGCAGGCCGACCGCCAGCGCGTGACTGGTACTATGCGGACCGAATACACGGGCCTGCAAATGGAGCTGCTGGGCTATCAGGACGAGGAAATGAAAAAAACGTTGTTAAAGCGCGTCATTTCAAAAGCGGCGAATGTCATCGTCATCCGCGACCAGAACCCGCGCAAGCGCGGCAAGCTGGTATCGGGCGAAATGAGTAGTACCCGCGAGCCACGCTTTTCGGTATTCACGCTCTGGCGGCAGGGCGTGGTAAGCGGCCTGTTCAACAACGTGGGTGTGCCCCAGAAGCTGGCCCAAAAGCTCAGCGAAAGCGCCGACGAAGCACCGCTGCCGAAATAGCTGCGCTCGGCATGATGGGCTTTTTACCTCAAAGGCCCAGCCCTGCTTCGGCTCGGCCACAATTCATACAACTGAGATTAGCTGTACCTTGCCCCAGCACTAGCCAAAGCGAAGCAACTGAGCCACACTAAATAGGTCTCCGGGTTTCTTTTTTCGACCTGCGAGCTAACCTATTTATTTCCTTGATGGCTATTCTCCTGTTTTTTGTCGGGCACTGGTATTTGTCGCTTTTTACGCAGACGTTTTTTCAGCATCGCTACGCTGCGCACCGCATGTTCACGATGTCACCACTGGCCGAGCGGCTGTTTTTCATCTTGACGTATGTGGCGCAAGGCAGCAGCTTTATGTCGCCACGGGCCTACGCGCTGCTGCACCGCATGCACCACGCCTATTCTGATACGCCCAACGACCCACACTCGCCCCATAACAGCGCCAACGCCTTTGCGATGATGTGGAAAACGCGCAATACGTACCAGGAGTGCATTCAGGGCACTTCGGTGGCCGCGCAACGCTTCGAGGGCGACTACCCGGAATGGCCGGTGCTGGAAGATTTTGCCCACCGCTGGTACTCGCGCCTGGCCTGGGGCACAGCTTACATGCTGTTCTACATCAACTTTGCCACGGCCTGGTGGCAGTACCTGCTTCTCCCCATTCACCTCATGATGGGCGCGGTGCACGGGGCCATTGTGAACTGGGCCGGCCACAAATACGGCTACCAGAACTTCGACAACCACGACAAAAGCCGCAACTCGCTGTTTTTCGATTTTCTAACCGGCGGCGAATTGTTTCAGAACAACCACCACAAGCTACCCAGCCGTGTCAATTTCGGCGTCAAGAAATGGGAGTTCGACCCCTCCTACCCGGTTATTGTGGCGCTGGACAAGCTGGGTATCATCCAGCTAAAAGCTCCAAGGCACCTCTCCGAAGTAGTAGCTTAGGCGGCCTGATACGCTTCGCGGGCAACGTGCTTGAGGCCTCTAGTGCCGCCCCCAGAAGCGCGGTATCCATTCGATGCGGGTTTCGCCGCAGCGACCATGCAAAACGGTTTTGCGGTAGAGTAAGCCGCGCAACGGCAACACCACCGGCCGGCTCACCCAGGCTACGCCACCCACTACCTGCCGGGCCCGGTAGCCCAGCGCCAGCCGCGCCAGCTTTTCGCGAAATGGACGCGGCTGCTCCAGTGGGTGCACTGTCATCGGCTGAAAGTTGGTTTTCTTGGTAGTTACCTGATACTGCCGGGCGGGCAGGCGGAAACGCTCATTGCGCACGGCTTTCAGCAACAGGCCCCGGCTGCGACTGGAAAGCTTGGTTTTGGTGCGAGTGGCATCAACGCCCACGCCCACTACCTGGCCATTATCACTTAGTGTAAAGACCAGCACGGGCAGCGCCTGCTCCAGCTTGCGCATTTTGCTGGCTTTTTCGCGCAACACCATGCTCAGGCGCTCATACTCCACTGCCCGGCGCTCCAAGTCCAAGTCGTCCATGTAGTTGTTGAGCTGCCGCAGGCCGGCCGTGGTTTTCCAGTGCCCCCGGTTCCGGGGTTTCAAATCGAACTGCAGGTGGCTGAATTGCATCAGCGCGCTGTTCGGCGTCCAGCCATAGCCAGTAGACTTGTACTTCACCCACTGATTAAAGCCCAATTGATTGCGCTCACCTACGCTCAAATTGTTAGGGCAATATAAATTCCTTCCCCGCAGCCCTACTGCATGATTGCCGATGCCAGCCCACACCGGCTGTGTCCGGTAGCGCAGGGTTTGCGAAAATTCATCCCACTCTGCGCGCTCCAACTCCGGGCCCAACGCATAGGCGCGCCGCGTCAGGGCAGAATCGAGGGCCGGGCGGCCAGGGTTTGGGCTGGCCGTGGCGGGGTGGGCGGCGGCCATCGAAACCAGCCAAGCTCCTGCCAGGCAGGCAACAAGGCTAACGCGGGAGGAACGTAACGGAGTAGAATTGAGCATAGTCCAAAGTTAGGGAGCCGGGCGCGTTTCGAGCGTGACCTCATTTCTGGCAAGTGGCGCCTGCGGATTAATACGCAGTCATGTAAGCACTGGCAAGGTTATGCGCAGCTGTGCTCAGGCTGGAATTTTCATCGGCGACGAGGCAAGTCGTTGGCAGGGCAATTCTGTGCAATATTTGCATGCGTTTTTGCATCAATATCTTGCGAAGCAACGTAGCCAACGCCGCACCCGGCCTTCCCTTCCTTACTGTGGCAAAAAAACGCGCCTCTATCACCGATTTAGCCAAGCAGCTTAACGTTTCTGTTTCCACGGTTTCGCGGGCGCTTAGCGGACACCCCGCCATCAGCGAAGCCACCGTGAAACGCGTGACCGACCTGGCCCAGGAACTGGGCTACCACCCCAACAGCCTGGCTTCGGGCCTGCGCCGGGGCCGCAGCAACATGCTGGGCGTGGTGGTGCCCCACATCGACGGTAACTTCTTCTCGCAGGTGGTCAAAGGCATCGAGGCCGCGGCCAGCCAGGCGGGTTACCACGTCCTCATCTGCCAGTCGAACGAAGACTTGGTGCACGAGCGCGAGAATCTGGAAATTCTGATGAATGCTCAGGTAGAGGGCATCCTGGTGTCGGTTTCACGCACCACCACCGAGTTCAAGCACTTCGAGAAAGTACGCAAGCGTGACATTCCGCTGGTGTTTTTCGACCGCATTCTGGAAGGCTACCAGGTGAATGCCGTGGTGCTCGATGACCGCACTGGTGGCTACCGCGCCACCCGCCACCTGCTGGCCCAGGGCTACCGGCGCATTGCCCACTTCAGTGGCCCGCAGCAGCTCAGCATCTACAAGCAGCGCCGCCAGGGCTACGAGGATGCCCTGCGCGAGTACGGCCTTCCGGTGCAGGAAGACCTCATCCTCGTGAGCGACATGACCATGCAGGATGGCCGCGCCGGAATGCACCAGCTGCTGGCCCTGCCCCAGCCACCCGATGCGGTGTTTTCGGGCAGCGACTTTTCAGCCGCCGGGGCCCTTGAACTGCTTCAGGAGCGGGGCCTGCGCGTGCCGGAAGACATTGGCCTGGTAGGCTTCAGCAACGAAGTTTTTTCGCGCCTTACCGTACCCAAAATCACCTCCATCGACCAGCATTGCGAGCTGATGGGACGGTCGGCCACCCACCTGCTGCTCCAGATAATGCAGGAGCAAAACCAGCCCTTTACCCCACGCCACCTGGTGCTCCAGCCTGATTTGTACATCCGGGCTTCTTCGCTGCGAACCGGGCAAGCCGAAAGCGGCCGGGAGCATCCATAGAGGCCACTTCTTCGGAACGGCATACCCGATTTTACGGCCTTCGTTCTGCCACTGGTGCTTCACCTGTGTCCGGTACTTTGTCGCGGCCAAGCGGCTTGTAGGCTTATCCATGCACTTTTCGGCGCCAATTGTTGGTTAAGAAACCGGCCCGTCGCTTTTTAATGGACGGTAGCCCCAAGCGTAGGCCGTACCTTTGTGTCCGAATACCCCGCGACTCCATGATAAGCATTTCCGACCTCGACTTCCACTTCGGCTCCCGTACGCTGTACGACAACGCCAGCCTGCACATCAAGCCCAAGGATAAAATCGGCCTCATCGGCCTCAATGGCACTGGTAAATCGACCTTGCTGCGTCTGCTGGTGGGCGAGTACAAGGCCGACGGCGGCTCGATTTCGATGAGTAAGGAAGTGAGCCTGGGCTTCCTTAACCAGGATTTGCTGAGCTATGACACCCACGAGAGCATCCTGCACGTGGCCATGCAAGCCTTCGAGGAAGCATTGGAACTGCAGAAGAAGATTGATGAAATCCTGGTGCTGTTCGAAACCGACTACTCCGATGATTTGGTGGACAAGCTGGCCACCATGCAGGAGCGGTTTGAGGCGCTGGGCGGCTACACCATGCAGGCCCGCGCCGAGGAAATCCTGGAAGGCCTGGGCTTCTCGACCGAAGACCTGGCCAAGCCGCTCAAGAGCTTTTCAGGTGGCTGGCGCATGCGTGTAATGCTGGCCAAAATCCTGCTTCAGCAGCCTTCCCTCCTGCTCCTCGACGAACCCACCAACCACCTGGACTTGCCGAGTATCAAGTGGATTGAAAACTACCTGGCCGACTACGAGGGCGCCGTTATCATCGTGAGTCACGACCGCGCCTTTCTGGACCGCACCACCAATACAACGGTGGAGGTAACCGGCGGCAAGCTGGTGCCTTACGCCGGCAACTACTCCTATTACCTAGAAGAAAAGGAGGAGCGCAACCTCATCCAGAAGGGTGCTTTTGAAAACCAGCAGGCCCAGATTCGGCAGGCCGAGCGCTTCATCGAGCGCTTCAAGGCCAAGGCCAGCAAGGCCAAGCAGGCCCAGAGCCGTGTGAAAGCCCTCGACAAGCTGGAGCGCATCGAGGACGTGGCCCAGGACGCGGCCAAAATCAACATGAAGTTTACCTTCAAAGTTGAGCCCGGCCGCCACATCCTTCGCATGGAGCATGTGACGAAGAAGTACGACCAGAAGCTCATCTTCCGCGATACCAATGTGCACATTGAGCGGGGCGACAAAATCGCGCTAATTGGTGCCAACGGCAAAGGCAAATCGACACTGATGCGCCTCGTGGCCGGCACCGAGGCCCCCACGAATGGCAAGCACCAGCTGGGCCACAACGTGATTATGTCGTTCTACGCCCAGCACCAGCTGGAATCCCTGACGCTCGACAACGAGATTTTACAGGAGATGAGCGAGGCCGGCTCGAAGCGCAACGACATGGAATTGCGCTCGGTACTGGGCTCGTTCCTGTTCACGGGCGAGGAGGTTTTCAAGAAAATCAAGGTGCTGAGCGGCGGCGAAAAAAGCCGCGTGGCGCTGGCCAAAACCCTGATTTCAGAAGCCAACTTCCTGCTGCTCGACGAACCGACCAACCACTTGGATATGGTGTCGGTCAACATCCTCATCCAAGCGCTGGAGCAGTACGAAGGCACGTTCATCGTCATCAGCCACGACCGGTATTTCGTGGAGAACGTGGCCACCAAAATCTGGTTTATTGAGGACTACCAGTTGAAGGAGTACCCCGGCACCTACGTGGAGTACGAGCAGTGGCAGGAAGACCGGGAGAAAGCCGCCAAGAAAGCCGGCCTGCCCAGCCCCTCGGCCAATAAGCCCCAGCCGAAGGAGGACAAAAAAGCCGAAGCCATGCCCGCCAAAACTTCGTCGCCCGACCAGAAGAAAGCCCTCAAGGAGCTGGCCGAAGTAGAAGCCAAAATCGACACGCTGGAAAAGGAATTGGCCGGCTACGAAAAGCAGCTCGCCGACCCGAAAATCTACGAAAACGCCGCGCAGCTGAAAGATGCGACGATGAAGTTTGAAACCGTTAAAAAAGAGCTGGCCCAGCTAAATGACCGTTGGGAAATACTGGCAGAGATGTAACCAGCAAGGCTATTAAAACCGAAAGCCTCTCCCGAAGTCAGTAGCTTCAGGAGAGGCTTTTCTTATTGACAACAGTTTGCGAATATTTGAGGAATTTTACTTTTTAGTAGCAATCCTTATATGCAGAAACAATATTAACTACTACATAAAAATGTACCAATGATGAAAGCGTAGTGCTTTGGCTTTTAGTGCATACAGCCCACATAAATAGTTGATTTAATTTTAAACGCTCCTTTCTCTACCTTTCGCAAAACAGTCGCTACACTGTCCGCACTTTTATCTGTCTCGTAAATACCAGCCACCAAAGCAATTGTTTTTTCTCCTGCGTGTTTTTGGTAGCAATTCAAATACTCTAAGCTTAAGTTCTCTGACAGGGTACGCCTCGGAAAGTAATCACCCGCATACATTTCATCTTCATCATTATCAGGCAGGGCAATAAGATTCTTTGTCTTGTTATAAAGTCTTCCCATTGTGTCAATAGGTATACTTAGCTGATTACTGAGACTAAACATTTCCTTGTGAAGAATATGGTAGTCAAAGCTCGTATCCGCTACCACGATATAATAGGTAGCATAATCAGCATTGCTATAGTCGGTTGTGTCATCTACTAAAGCTTGTTTGGTCGAAACATCAGTATGTACGATTGCTGTTGAGTCGACTTTGGGATACTCAATTCCCCTTCCCTCAGCATTCTTATTAGTTGACCTCACCTCACAAGAAGTTAGAATAATTACTAGCAATAGGCAAGTATGTCGTGCAATAAATTTACACATAGCAGTTATTTTAAGTAAGTCAATATTCATTATCAGAAAATTATGCTATAATCCTAATCATGGCAAAATCATCTGTTGGCCTCAAACCGCAGCTATATTCTAGCTTTTTTAATTTCATACTTAACATTTCTTCTTTTTCCGCATTTGTCTTATCAGTTATTAAAAAATTTATTGGGTCGATTACACTTACTTGGCCAACCTTCTTTACTTGTGAAAACATAAAAATTCCATCCGTAGCAATGCTGATATCTTGAACGCTATCAAATACTATTTTTTGACCTTGACTATTGTACCATTTATCAAAGTCCTCATTCAAATAAAAGCCTAGGTAATCTGGTTTATTATCCTGGTCAAATTCAGTAACAACACCATTTATGCTTACCAGTCCATCGCCGACAACCATCACAATCCCTTTGTCAGTTTGCTTGTCAACAAGTAGAATGATAAGAGTTGTCAATAATTCTTTCTGGTCAAGCATAAGCTGATGCTTAGTTATAGTCAACTCCTTAAACAAATCTTTTAATATTGACTTCAAATATTCGTCAACATCCAAAGAAACTTCAGTGTTATACAGTTCCTTATATCCTTTTTCTGTCACTATTTTCCGAAGTATTTTTCCAACCAGAGTTGATACAAAATAACTATCTATTGCCATTGTACAACCATCCATAACGGCGCACAGCACCTTGTTATCGCCGATATCTCCAACAAATAGATAGTCTTCGCAGTGGTTTATGTGGTACTCACCGATTTGTAGTGCTGAATAAATTTTCATTTGAAGATTTGTAAACGCAAAAGGCTATTTAGGCAGGAATTCCATTTATGCACAGAAGCTTATCACTGTCCGCTTACTGGCTGAAATGGGCTTACTGTATTGTTAAAATGGTTTCCCAGATGGCGGCCGATGTCATTGCTAATGCGGCTTCATTCAGCTTTTCATAGGTATCGGTGGGCTGGTGGTAATGCCTGAAAAGCGGGGCCTGCGTCAGAATAGCCATTAATTTGCTGGTATCGGCTTGTTGCTCTACTGCTTGAAAGTAGTGCTGCGCAGTAGCAATATCCTGGTCGGTGATGCACGTTATGGTGAAGGCGTCGCGCAGTCCAGCCTGGCGAAAAGGCAAGTGGTCGGCGGTGTTCGTTACTATCTGGTCGAACCGGCTGCTGCTCACCTGCTGCTGCCTGGCCACGGTTTCAAACGCGTTGAGCAACGGCCCGCTGCCAGAGGCGTCTACGGGCCACAGAGCAAATTTGTCGCCCATGCCAACCAGCTCCATGTTGAGCAGTCCCGTCAGGTTCTGGATACCGTACTGGGCGACGTAGGTCCGCGAGCCCTTCAGGCCCGTTTCCTCCTCGTCAAAAAAGAATACCCGCACGCCGGCGGCACTGCCAGCCTCCTGGTGCTTGCGAATAATATCCAAGCCAACGGCAATGGCCGAGCCATTGTCGTTGGCACCGGCCGAAACGGGCACGCGGTCAAAATGAGTACCTACCCCAATTTTACGTTCTGCCCGACCCAGGTCAACGAATAGATTGGTGCCGGTTGCGTACTTCTGCTCTACGTAGCGCACGTCCCATGCATCGAGGTGCTCAATAATCAACGCTCGCCGCGTGGCATTGGGCTGGCCATCAAGCAATTTTACGATTTCCAGAAGTCTCATGTGTGTATGCTGAGGCTGTGTTTTTGAAATGGCAAGGGGTAGATATCTATCCCGAACAGAGGAAACCTCCATGCGCTAGCAAGGCCGGCTGCTACTGGTGCGGGGCTCATAGTGCCCAGCGAATGTAGCGGAGCTACCGGAACTTGGCGTACAGGTCGTTTTCCCACAGAATGCCGATGGCGTGCTCGTCGATGACAATGGCCCCGCCGCTTTCCCAAAAATCTTCTAGGTCCAGGTTGGCCCGATAAATTCTGGCGCTGGTTGAATAGAAGCGGGGCTTATCGAACAGGCGCAGAAAAGAATGCACGATTCGGTTCTGGTCCGAGGGTGAGAACTCGCGGTTGATGCGCGTGTAGTTGATTTTCGAACTCAGTCCATACTTCATCGACGCAACTGCCTGCTGATATGTTATTTCACTTACCGCTGAGCCTTCCGGAAAAATCCGAATAGCTTGCTGGGAGAAGAAAGCCACCAGCAGTGGCTCAACGGCGTACCGGCTGCCCGCAACTTCAGACAGCTCCAGGATGATTTCGCCCGATTGGAGGCCATGGGACTGTACCTCCTGCTGCAGTTCTGCGAGCAGTTGGCGTTGGGTTTCGGTCAGCATGCGGGCGGAACAGCTATTTTGAGGATGTAAAACCTGGGTGTTCACTCACGGAAAGAGCCCGATGTTGTGTTCAATCAACTCGTACAGGGCTTGCACAATGCGCGGGCGCTGTGCCTCAAATGCCACACTGGCTGCCTCAAACTCCAGTGTGGGCATGAAGCTGCCAGTACGGGCCAAATCGCGACGACGGGACTCGGCCTGCGCATGTTCCAGGGTAGCAACGTGCCGCAAGGCCTGGCTGGCCTGTGGGAGTGCCAATGACTGGTCGAGGCAGGCCAGCACCGCATCGAGGTGGAAGTATACGGCTGCGTCCAGGCCCTCCCAGTCTTCATAGGCCAGCCACTCGCTCACCACCAGCACGCAGGCCAGGGGTGACGGTAGCAGCTGGGCGGCATCAATGCAGAGCCAGTGCTTGCGGGGCATCTGCCGGGCCTCCTCCACGGCGTCGGCCACTCGGCGCACGGCGTTGGCGGGCTCGCGATACCGCCGTAGAATGCGCTGCGTGAGCGAGTAACGGGCTTGTTCCAACTGCTGCAACGCCTGCGGCACGTTGTAGCCGGCAAGTTCCAAGGCTTGGCGGGCGGCGGCTTCGGGCACGTCGGCTTTTTGTGCCACTAGCTGCGTCAGTTCCAGCCGAAACAGGGCTTCGGCAGCCGCGACATCGCCATTGGTTTGGTGTAGCAGCGCCAGGCCGTGCCGCACCCCGGTGGCGGCGCGCTGGCGCAACGCGCTCAGTTCTTCCAGATACAGTCCCATATGGCGCTAGCCTGCTAGTTGCGCGGTGCGGTATTGGCCGTTTTTATCAACCATGATTTCGATGGTATGCCCGAAGAACATGTCATCGTCGTCGCAATAAATGGCGGCCGAACCGTCGGCATAAAAGGTCACGTCGCTGATGGTTGCGCGCTGCTGGAATTCTTCCTTGCGAAGTTCCTGCTCGCCTTCGTCATCGTCAAGCCACGTCTCGTTTTTCAAGGCCAGCATCTGGTCGGTCATGGCTACCAGCATTGGTTCCCAAAAGCGCGCCCGTAGCTGCTGCTCCACCCAGGCCAGTTGCGGCGTCAGCTGCGGCGGGGCCACATAGGCCACGGTAAGCGCCACGGGCTGGTTGTCAACCACAATTTTGCCTTCGTACCACTCGTAGCGGGAGTTATAAGTGAGCTTACCCGCGCTAGGCAACTCAATTTCCAGCGCATCTGGGGCGGGAGCGGCGGGCTGGCGGGGCGCGTAATACTCGTTGCAGAGGCGGCCAAAAGCAGCCCGCAGGGCGTCCTCGGCGAAGGTGCCCCAGAAATTGAGCTTACGAAGCAACTCCGTGATGTTGGTTGTCAGGGCTGGTGCGTCAGCCCGCAGCAGGTCCACTTCCTGGCCCCGCAGTTGCAGGCCATTATAGCTGAAACCCATAGGCAGATAGGCGTTGCTTTGAGCCCCACCGGTGTCGGAGTAAGTGGTGATGGTGATGCCGGGCTGAAAATTGAGCCCACCGGGCCGGCAGTTGAGCACCCGGCGCTGGTCCTGGCTGGATGCGGCGTCGAAGCGTCGCAGCACCAGCAGGGCGCTGTGGTCGGCGTTGGTAGCCGCTAGCGGGGCAAAACGGCTCAGGAAGTCGGTGAGGGGCGCCGACTGGCCCGCCCAGGCTTGTCTGAGCAAGCCCATCAGGTCGTAGTTCCAGGTGTCGTCCATTGAGTTGACAATGAATATTAAATACAGGTGGCTGCCCAGCCGAGTGCCACCATGCTGCCCAGTTGTGGGCTGGCAAGCGCATGTCTTCGGGGTATCGCCCCGGCTCATTACGTTACCAATCTCCCAGCTGGCTAATCCAGCTCGGCCCGCGCGAACAAGGCCTGGGCTCGTTCCTCGTCGTCGCAGGCGGCTTTGAAATCAAGCGCAAAGCGTTGCAGCGCCGGTTTGTCGGCTGAGTAGGCGCAGAACATGCTGCCTTCAGGGTCGAAGCGAATGGCCTGCTGCATGGCGGCGGGCTGCTCCGCCAGAAACACGTCGGCCAACGAGGCCCAGTCGTAGCCAGTACCCTCAAAACCTTCGTCGGCGCGGGTAGCGAATAAATCAGTCCGGTAGCTTCCTACCTCCAGACACAATGAGGCGGTGGCGTCGTGTTCGGACCAGAAAAAAGGTTTAATGGCTTCTTTGAAGGCAGTTTGTTCCATAAAGCAGGAGTATGTATTTCTTAAACTATTGAACGCAGAGCACTTTACACTTCATCAGCGGTTTGCTTGCCCTTCGAAATGTACGACCATCGCAATACGTAGGACTCCGCACAACACCGGCGAAAGTTAAAGTACAATCCAGAAGGCCTTTAACTGTCGACCTTCCGCTTCCAGCCAATCAGCGAAGAGGAGGAATCATTTTATCTCGACCATCGCCCACATTACGTTGCAGCTTCACAAGCGAAACCGCAAACTTTTTGCTGAAATTTGCCTTGTAAAAGCACAACACAAAACTCAACCTCAACATGAGCGCCAATCTGCACGACCTTCCCCCGGAAAATTCCATCCTCCACGACCTGAATGCGGACGCCGCCCAGTGCCCTTTTATCAATGGCGCGGTGAAGCAGACAGCCGGTGGGGGCCGCACCAACCGTGAGTGGTGGCCCAATTTGCTCAAGCTAAGCATCCTGCGCCAGCACTCGCCCCTTGTCGACCCCATGGACAAGGACTTCAACTATGCCGAGGAGTTCCAGAAACTCGACCTGAACGCCGTAAAGCAGGACTTGTTCGAGCTGATGACCAACTCGCAGGATTGGTGGCCAGCCGACTATGGCCACTACGGTCCCTTCTTCATTCGGATGGCCTGGCACAGCGCCGGCACCTATCGCATTGCCGATGGCCGGGGCGGCGCCGGCGCGGGCGCGCAGCGCTTCGCCCCGCTCAACAGCTGGCCCGATAACGCCAACCTCGACAAGGCCCGCCTGCTGCTGTGGCCCATCAAGCAGAAATACGGCAAGCAAATTTCCTGGGCCGACCTCATGATTCTGGCCGGCAACTGCGCCCTGGAGTCGATGGGCCTGAAGCCTTTCGGCTTCGCTGGTGGCCGTGCCGACGTGTGGGAACCGCAGGAAGACGTGTACTGGGGCCCCGAAACCGAGTGGCTCGGCGACAAGCGCTACGTAGACGACCGGCAGTTGGAAAACCCACTGGCCGCCGTGCAAATGGGTCTCATTTACGTGAACCCCGAAGGGCCGGACGGTGAGCCGATTCCGGAGCGCTCGGCTCGCGACATCCGCGAAACCTTCGGCCGCATGGCCATGAACGACGAAGAAACCGTGGCCCTGATTGCCGGCGGCCACACCTTCGGCAAAACCCACGGCGCCGCTGACCCCGCCAAATATGTGGGCCGCGAGCCCGCTGGGGCCAACCTCGAAGAACTGGGCCAGGGCTGGCGCAACAGCTTCGGCAAGGGCCACTCGGAGCACACCATCACCAGCGGCCTCGAAGGCGCCTGGACCCGCACGCCCGCTAAGTGGAGCAACGACTACTTCGACAACCTGTTCGGTTTTGAGTGGGAGCTGACCAAGAGCCCGGCCGGCGCGCACCAGTGGCGCCCTGTGAACGGCGGCGGTGCCGGCACCATCCCCGATGCCCACGACCCGGCCGTGAAGCACGCCCCTTTCATGCTCACCTCGGACATCGCCCTGCGGGCCGACCCAGCGTATGAGGCGATTTCGCGTCGCTTCCATGAGCATCCCGACCAGTTTGCCGACGCCTTCGCCCGCGCCTGGTTCAAGCTGACGCACCGCGACATGGGCCCGAAAGAGCGCTACCTCGGCCCCGAAGTGCCCACCGAAGAGCTGCTCTGGCAAGACCCCATTCCGGCCATCACCTACCAAGTGATTGACGACCAGGATGTGGCCACGCTGAAAGGCTGGATTGCGGCGGCTGGCCTCACGGTACCGCAGCTGGTGTCCACTGCCTGGGCTTCGGCCTCCACCTACCGCGGCTCCGACAAGCGCGGCGGTACCAACGGTGGACGCCTGCGCTTAGCCCCGCAGCGCTACTGGGAAGTGAACAACCCCTCGCAGCTATCGACTGTGCTGAACAAGCTCGGCGGCATTCAGCAGGAGTTCAACACGGCCCAGACTGGCGGCAAGCAGGTTTCAATGGCTGACCTCATTGTGCTGGCTGGTGTGGTCGGCATTGAGCAAGCCGCCCAAAATGCGGGCCACGACGTGACGGTACCCTTCACCCCAGGCCGTGCTGATGCCTCGCAGGAGCAAACCGATGTGGTTTCATTCGCCGCCCTGGAGCCGGCCGCCGATGGCTTCCGCAACTACCTGAAGACGCACCACCGCGCCGCCGCCGAAGAGTTACTGATTGACAAAGCCCAACTGCTGACCCTGACCGCTCCTGAGCTGACGGTCCTGTTTGGCGGCCTGCGGGCCATCAACATCAACTTCGACCAATCGCGACTCGGCGTGTTCACTGACCAGCCGGGCTCGCTCACCAACGACTACTTCCTGAACCTGCTCGACCTGAATACGACCTGGAGCAGCACCTCCGATGCCCAGAACGTCTTCCAGGGCCGTGACCGCAAAACCGGCGCCACCAAGTGGACCGGCAGCCGCGTCGACCTGATTTTCGGCTCGAACTCCGAGCTGCGCGCCCTGGCCGAGGTGTACGCCTGCGCCGACTCGCAGGAGAAGTTTGTGAAGGACTTCGTGGCCGTGTGGGCCAAGGTGATGAACCTGGGGCGGTTTGACCTGGTCAAAGCGTAACCAATAGCTTCGTTTAAATAAAAAAGGTGGCCTTGTGAGAGGCCACCTTTTTTGTTAAGATACCACTTGCTCGCTCCGTCGCTTTATTACTTCCAGAATCATTGTATTGAAGTCATCGAGCACGAAATCAGCCCACCAGCGGCTATAGGTCGGCAGGTTGGTGGTAACACGATAGGTGCAGGTGAGCGTGACGCGGCAACGGCCCGGACCGGCTGGCGCCAGGGAGTAGCTGCCGCGCACTACGTCAAAATACTCGCCGCCAATCATCACGTGCTCGTCGAGGGTGGTGGGTGGAATGGAGGCTGGGTCCACATCGATGTCGTATGCGAAGCCGGTGCTATCGTGCCAGGCCGTGATGCGCTCCTGAAACCGAATACCTTTTTCCCAGGTAATGCGTCGCACTCCACCCGCGCCGGGGTAGTCGAGTGCGCCGTCCAGGGGCTTGGGCACGCCCATCAGGTGCACAAAGTGCGTGGTTATTTCGCCGGGCCGAATGTGGCGAACATTCTGAACGTTAGACCAAACCTGCGCCCGCGAAGCATCCACGTAAACTGATGTGGTGACCGTGTGAAATTGGTCGACGGGGTGGATGGCCTTTTCCACCAGCAGCGCCAGAAACGGCAGCAGCAGCGAGGCGTAGAGCCGCGTGCCATTGCCAGCGTCCCGTAGTTTGATGAACCGAAATAGCAGGGCGCCTAAGCTTCCCAGCAGCAGGAATGGCCCAATGATGATGACCAGGCAGATGAGGCCTTCAAAACCACTGATATAAGACAGGAAAAACACCGTCAGCACGATGCCCCACGGCAGCAGTATATAGTCTTTGTAAGCCTGAAGCTGCTCCCGCGTGGAGAACAGAACCGGCACCGCACCCAGCACCAACGGCAACACGTAGATGTAGCCAACCGAAACGCCGTCTTCATTGGCCAGCACCACCAGCATGGCCAAAAAACCATAAGCCACGCCAGCTCCCAGGCCAATAAGCAGCGTCCGAAGTCGGGAGGGTTTCATGGCAAAAGGGGTTGTTTCAGCAATGGCTAAATGTAGCATCGGTAAGGCGAACCCGGCAGCGCATTTTACCTGAAGGCAAGCTTCCGTACCTTTCGAGCCATGCGCATCCTTCCCTTCCTCTCCCTCCTCTCGCTTGCCGCTGCCTGCGTGCCGCTGGGCACGCCCATCACCAGTACCACGCCCGGAACCCAGAAGCCGCCGGAATATTACGCCGATAAATCCCTGCGCTACCAGGACTACACCTACTCGCCCGATGTGCGCAGCGTGCAGTGCTACACGGGCACGGGCCAGGCCAACGAAGTGTTTCAGCCGCCGGTGGTGCCGCTGGGCCAGTCGCCGGCCATCGTGCTGGAGTTTGATGTGCTGGGCGAACAAAGCCAGCGCTTCAACGCCAAGCTCATTCACTGCGATGCCAACTGGCAGCCCTCGGTGCTGACGGACATGCAGTTTCTGAACGAGATAAACGAGTTTCTGATTACCGATTACCGGGTGGGCACGGGCACCAAGGCGCCGTATTTCCACTACAAAACGCGGGCGCCGCAGGTGAAACTGAGCGGCAACTACCTGATGGTGGTGCAAACGCCAGCGGGGGTGCCGCTGCTTTCACGCCGGCTGCTAGTGTATGAAAACCAGGTGCAGGTGGGCCTGGCACCGGGCATCGTCATTGGCGGCAAAGAGCGGTTTACCATGCAGCAGCTCGATTTTAGCGTGGGCTACGGCAGTGTGGAGCTGGTGAACCCGGCCGTGGAAGTGAAGGTGGTGCTGCGCCAGAACTTCCGCTGGGACAATGCCAAGTACAACCTGCACCCCACCTTCGTACGCGACACCGAGCGGCGGCTCGACTACCAATACTTCAACTTTGAAAACGCTTTTCCGGGCCTCAGCGAGTACCGGTATTTTGATACCCGCTCTACCCAAACGGTGGGCCTGGGTGTGCTGCACGTCAACCCACGGGCAGTGCCCGTTACCACCGTGGAGCTGCAGCAGGAAGTAACCCGCAACCTCACGGCCTACAACCAATACGTGGATTCCAACGGCCAGCGCGTGTTCGAAAGCCGTGAATATGGCAATGGCGCCACCAATGCCGACTACGCCGACGTCACCTTCCAGCTGAAAGCCGACCAGCCGGCGCCCGGCCCGGTGTACGTGTTTGGGGCCCTCAGCGACTGGCAGCTGAGGGACGAGTTCAAGCTGACTTACGACGAAACCAAGCAGCTTTACACCGGCCACGCCCTGCTCAAGCAAGGCTACTATAACTACGATTTTGCCGTAGCCGGCGCCCAGGGCACCGCTCCCAACGAAGTGTATTTCGAGGGCAGCCACTACGAAACCGAAAACCAGTACGACCTGCTGGTTTACTACCGCCCCCCCGGCACCCGCGCCGACCTGCTCATCGGCTACAAAGCCGTAGATATGAACAGCCGGCAGTAGTATCGTTTCAATTGCTCATTGTCAGTTCAATAAATCAACAAGCAACTAACGCCCCACGAGCTGCACGCTGGTTTTCAGGGCCAGCGGAGCCATTTGCTGGCCGCCGCTGTAGCCGCCACGGCCTCCGCCGCCGTGCGAGCCACCACGCATGCCCCCGCCACCCATTCCACCGCCGCCACGCATACCCCCGCCCCCACCACGCATACCGCCGCCCTGCATGCCGCCTCCACCGCCCTGGCTGGGCATGGTGAGCTTGCCGCCGGCCAATGTGACGCCCACTGTGGCTTTCTGGCCGGTAGCCAGCGCAGGCAGCTTGTGATAGAGCAGTCGCAAAGGAACGGCCAGCTCGTACGTCAGGTCTTCCTGCGCATTGAGGGCCACAGCAGCCTTCACGCCCAGCTGCGACTGGGCATCGGTCAGGGTGGGCTCCTTGCTGCCTTTGTAGTTGAGCAGCTCCATTTCGGTCATCTCGGCCAGGGCCTGGGTCATGCGGGCCTGGCGTTCGGCTTGGCGGTTGGGGGCTGAGGCATCGGGATTGTCGGGTTGGGAGCCGTTTTCACCCGCCGGGCCACGGCCAGTGCCCAGGCGCCCCAGCGGGTAATGCACGCCAAACTGGTGCTGGTTGCGGCCAGTGGTATCGAGCCAGATGGTGAGGCCCAGACGCACGATTTTGGCTTGCGTGATGGGGTCGGCGGCTTTGAGGCGCACATACACCATGCGGCCGTCGTTTAGCACTTGGTATTGGAGCTTGCTGGCAGGGTCGTAGTGCAGCGAGTCGGTCCACTCCGAGGCTTGCCCGTCGATGGTGGGTGGCGCGGCCGCAAACTGGCTGGCGCTACTAGCCGTGGGCTGGCGGCTGCACGCCCCAAACAAAAAAACGACCGGCAGCCACACAGGCCAAAAACGAGAAATAGTCATTGAAACACAGGGCAAGTAAGCAGGTAAAACAGTTGCAATGCTACCCGCTGCCAGGTGTGTTTCAAGTGAAAGTGAGGAGTCTGGTCGCAAATTGGCAGGGAAATAGCCTATGGCGCATTGGTACTCGCCTTCGGCGTTAGCAATCCGACGACACTTTCACCTCCGGAAGCCTTGGCGTAACCGCGCCGGGCCTGCCGCCGTTGCAAGCCCATCCGTAG
This sequence comes from Hymenobacter negativus, assembly GCF_017571495.1. Classification (GTDB taxonomy): domain Bacteria; phylum Bacteroidota; class Bacteroidia; order Cytophagales; family Hymenobacteraceae; genus Hymenobacter; species Hymenobacter negativus. The sequence continues at coordinate 782,256 of NZ_JAGETZ010000001.1, forward strand.
CTCGTATCGGGTAATTCCGCTTTATTTATCCTCATGAATTCTTCTTTGTTCCGCTCCCTGCGCACCGGCGCTTTGTTTGCCCTGCTGCTGCCGCTGGCTAGTTCTTCCAGCATCACCGATTGGGCGGCCCGCAGCCCGGCTACCCCCAATATGCCCACTGCCAAGCCCTTGCAAGGCGCCAAGCCCGACCCGGCCGTCATCGCCCAGTTTGGCCTCTACAACAGCGCCACCCTGCAAAAGCTCATCGACGCCAAGGGCAAGCAGATGACGGCCGTATCGGACCGCCCCGGCGACTACGGCTTTACGGTAGTTGATTCGCCCATTATCAACGCCTTTGCCACCCCCGATGGCCACGTGTACTTCACGCGTGGCATCATGGCCTATTTTAATAACGAAGCCCAGTTTGCCGGCGTACTCGGCCACGAGCTGGGCCACATTACCGCCCAGCACGGCAAAAAGCAGCAAACGCGCAGCACCATTGCCAGCATCGGCATGATACTCGGCTCGGTGGTTGCCCCTCGCGTGATGCAGTCGGTGGGCGGTGTGGCCCAGCAGGTAGTGGGCCTGGGCATGCTAAAATATGGCCGCGACGACGAGAACGAAGCCGACGGCTTGGGCGTGAAATACTCCACCAAAATAGGCTACGACGCCAGCTACATGGCCGATTTCTTCCAGACGCTCCAACGTACCGAAGAGCAGAGCGGCAGCAGCATCCCCACCTTCCTCAGCACTCACCCCAACTCGGCCGACCGCTACACCCGCGTGAAGCAGCTGGCCGCTCAAGCCAAGCAATCGGTCGGCAACCGCACCCTGGCCGTGAACCGCGACCAGTACCTGCGCCAAATCGAAGGCCTGAACTACGGCGAAGACCCACGCCAGGGCTTCGTGGAAAGCAGCGTGTTCTACCACCCCGACCTGAAATTCCGCTTCCCCATCCCCTCGGGCTGGAAGTCGCAAAACTCGCCCGAGCAATTCCAGATGCAGGAACCCAACGGCAAAGCCCTGCTTGTATTCCTGGGGGCCAGTGGCAACTCCCTGGATGAAGCCGGCCAAAGCCTGGCCAAGTCCATCGGCCTGGCCTCGGCCAACGCCAGCAAAACCACCATCAATGGCTTCCCCGCCCTCGTGTTTGAAGGCGACCAGCAGGCTTCCAGCCAGAGCTCCAGCTCCAGCACGCCGGCCCACGTCCTGGCCCAGCTCATTCAGGATGGCAAGAGCATCTATGCTTTTGTGGGCCTCGCCGCGCCGGCTTCGTTCAGCACCTACGCACCGCAGTTTCAGCAAGCGGCTCAAGGCTACGGCCGCCTCACCGATGCCAACAAGCTGAACCGCCAGCCCGAGCACATCCGCATCAAAACGGCGGCTTCGGCTACTACACTGGCTTCAGCTCTCGCTGCTGCTGGGGTTCCTTCGAAGCGCTACGAGGAACTAGCCATTCTCAATGGCATGAAAACCACCGACAAGCTGAGCAAAGGAATGCTTTATAAGGTGGTGGGCAAATAATGGTCAGTACAGCGGGGTAATTCGCGCACCACTTAATTCTATCATTTTCTTGCCAAGACCGTAAAAATCACCTTTTCGAGGCGACCATCTGGCAACGACATGGTACTCGCCATTTTTCCTGCCTTCAACAATCCATTCTGAGCCATCACATCCGAAATCAGGTTTTTCAGTGGGCATATTCCAGAATGCAGTGCTGTTCAAGGCAGCAGTGAGCCGGGCCCAATCAGCTTCCGATAATGCTTTGGTTTCGTTTCTCACCAAATTCTTTGATGTATATCCGCCTGCGCCGTCTGAAATTTTCAGAACAAGCATTGTAATATCTCCCGTTTTATGGATGACGCGAATGGCAAAGGGTGCATGAAAAGTGCGGAGGCAGGTAAACCGATAAACTTCGCCTTCCCCTGCTTCGGTGAATAACACCGGCTCCTTCAATGCACGGAGCATACCTGAATACCAATCGAGCTTGAAACTATTGCCCTTGGTGCTATCATTATAGTCCCGAAATGCTTTTTTCGGGAAATAATACGCTGATGTATCCACATTATAAACCTCTGCATTTTCGGCAGTAGTCGCTTGGCCGTTGGTTGTTTTCACATCATTACACGCATGCACAGCAAGCGTAAAGGCGAGTAGCAGAACGGCCGATTTTATCATATACCAAAATAAAAGCCCTGACGTAACGGTCAGGGCTTTTATTTTGGTATGCTTCGTACTTAACTACACATTGAACCGGAAGTGCATGATGTCGCCATCCTGCACCACGTAGTCTTTGCCTTCCACGGCCATTTTGCCAGCTTCTTTGATTTTGACTTCGGTCTTGTATTCCTGATAATCAGGCAGCTTAATCACCTCGGCACGGATGAAGCCTTTCTCGAAATCGGAGTGGATGACGCCGGCCGCGGCGGGCGCTTTGTCGCCGCGGTGGATGGTCCAGGCGCGCACTTCCTGCACGCCGGCGGTGAAGTAGGTAATCAGGTTCAGCAGCTCGTAGCTGGCTCGGATGAGCTTGTTCAGGCCCGACTCGGTGAGTCCGTATTCGCCCAGGAACATGGCTTTTTCCTCGGGGTCTTCCATCTCGGCAATCTGGGCTTCGATGGCGGCTGACACCAGCACTACCTGGGCGCCTTCGGCTTTCACGTGCTCGCGCAGGGCCGTGACGTGGTTGTTGCCGTTGCTGGCAATACTGGCCTCGTCCACGTTGGCCACGTAAATCACAGGCTTGATGGTGAGCAGCTGCAGGTCGGCAATTGCCTCCAGGTCATCGGCCGAGGCGTCCACGGCGCGGGCATTCTGGCCGGCCTCAAGGGCAGCCTTGAACTTCTGCAGCGACACCACTTCCTTCTTGGCCACGGCATCGCCGGCCTTGGCGCTCCGCTCCGACTTCTGGAGCTTCTTCTCGACGCTTTCCAGGTCTTTGAGCTGTAATTCGGTGTCGATAACGTCTTTGTCAAACACGGGGTCCACACCGCCGGCCACGTGCACGATGTTGGGGTCGTCGAAGCAGCGCACCACGTGGATAATAGCGTCTACCTCGCGGATGTTGGCCAGGAATTTATTGCCCAGGCCCTCGCCTTTGCTGGCGCCTTTCACGAGGCCGGCGATGTCGACAAACTCAATGATGGTGGGCAGCACGCGCTTGGGGTTTACCAGGGCTTCCAGGATTTGGAGACGCTCATCGGGCACGGTGATGACGCCCACGTTGGGCTCAATGGTGCAGAAAGGGTAATTGGCCGATTCGGCCTTGGCGTTCGAAAGCGCGTTGAAAAGGGTGGATTTACCGACGTTCGGCAAGCCGACGATACCGCAGCGGAGGCCCATTTATGTAGGGTTGAGTGTTGAATATTGAGTGTTGAATTGCGGGCAATTCGGCCGCAAAGGTACGGCTTACGCCAACGCAAAACGGCGCGAATGGATGGCAGTCCATTCGCGCCGTTAAAATCTTAACCAGCTATCAGCTAATAGCTATTACCTAACAGCTTAAAAACTAGTAGGCATCGTCGGCCCGGTTGGGGTCGAAGGCGGGGCGGTCGAACTCGCGGCGGGGTTGGTCGCGGTCATCATATTCGCGCGGGCGGTCAAGCTCGGCTACCTCTTCGGGGGTCAGCAGCTCTTCGCGCACGTAGTCCACAGCATCTTGCAGGGCATCAACGAACTTGAGAAAATCTTCCTTATAGAGGAAAATCTTGTGCTTTTCGTACGAGACGGAATCATCGCCATTCTGGCGGCGCTTGCTCTCGGTGATGGTCAGGTAGTAATCCTGGCCGCGGGTGGCTTTCACGTCGAAGAAATACGTGCGCTTGCCGGCTTTAATGCGTTGGGAATAAATTTCTTCCTGTTCGTGACGGTCGTCCACGGGAATGGGCTGGGGGTATGGGTGGGAAATAGAAACAGTCGTTTGGTTGAAAGACCTAACTTACGAATTAGAGAACAAAGATAAACGCCGGACGCGGGGCGGGTGTTGAAGCAACGAGACTATAAAGAACGTCGTGCTCCGCTGCGCGCTGCATGACGTTCTTTATAGTCTCAATAGTCTCTGTTCATTCCTTTCCGCTCCCTGCTACTCCCCTTCCCTGCTCTCATGCCGCTCGACCTCGCTTCCATCCGCTCCTTCGAAAACCTTGAGTTTCTGGCCCGCCAGCTGGTTGACGGGTTCATCACGGGTTTGCACCAGTCGCCTTACCACGGCTTCTCGGTGGAGTTTTCGGAGCACCGCCTCTATAATCCCGGCGAGAGCACGCGCCACATCGACTGGAAGGTTTTTGCCCGCACCGATAAACTGTTTGTGAAGCGCTACGAGGAAGAAACCAACCTGCGCGCCCACCTGCTGCTCGATGTGAGCCCCAGCATGTACTACCCGACGCCGGGCCACGACAAACTGAAGTTCAGCATTCTGGCTTCGGCAGCCCTCACCACGCTGCTCACCCGCCAGCGTGATGCTGTGGGCCTCGTCACCTTCGCCGACAGCATTGAGCTCCAAACGCCGGTGCGCTCCACCAGCACCCACCGCCATACGCTGCTACTGGCGCTGCAACAGCTGCTGGAGCGGCCACCGGTACCCAAATCGGGACGGGGCACCGATGTGGCCGGCACCATTCACGCCATTGCCCAACAGATTCCCAAACGCTCGCTCGTTATTGTTTTCAGCGACATGCTGGGGCGTGGCACTGCCGAGCAGGATGCGGCCCTGGCGGCCCTCCAGCACCTCAAGCACCAGCACCACGAGGTGCTCCTCTTTCACATCCTGGACCGCGCCACCGAAGCCAATTTCGACTTTGCCGAACGGCCTTATATTTTCGAAGACGTAGAAACTGGCCTCGAAATCAAGCTCCAGCCCTCCCAGATTAAGGAGCAATACCAGGCTGCTATGACGGCCTACGAGCAGGAGCTGGCGCAGCGCTGCGGTCAGCTGCGCATCGATTTCGTGCCCGTAGATGTGCGCGAGCCCTTCGAGAAAGTGCTGTATGCCTATCTGGTAAAGCGCGGCAAGGTGCGCTAGGCCGCGCCACCGGGCACGAGGTCCCCAAAGCTGAGTTTCGGCTCGCGGTGGAATTACTTACCCAACGTGGGCTAAAGTGGCATTTCGGGGGACTCTGTGCCATACTTCTTATATCCTTTCTCTTCTTATGTTCTTCCTTCGCCTGCTGCTCATTTTCGGGGTTTCCCTGCTGGTCTTCGCCCCCATCACCGGGTACATTGCTTACAACTACGGCCGGTCGTTTTGGCGCTGGTTTGGCATTGGGCTACTGCTGCCGTTTGTATCCGTATTTATCGCATTGTTTATGGCAATGCGCGACCGGCGGGCCCAGGACCTAGCCGAGCAACAGCAACGGCAGATGCCGCCACGCTCTTAGCTGCCGATGTCTACTAATACCGCCCCAACGAGCCAACAGCCGTACCTTTGCCTGCGCGTACTGTTCCTGATTTATTACGATGATTGAGGCCCTTATTGTCATTCTGACGCCATTGTTTTTCATGCCCATCATGACGGCTTTCATGGCTTATAGCCATGGCCGGTCGTTCTGGCGCTGGTTTGGCGTGGGGTGTGCACTGCCGTACGTGTCGCTGTTCGTGGTGATGTTTGTGGTGCACCGCGACAAGAAGCGGCTGGTGCTGGCAGCAGCTGGCTAGTGCCAAATGGCCGGCTTTTCTAATTGATTTTTGCTTACCTATTTCCTCTTTTTATGTACCAAACGCTTCTCGTTCTGCACTCCTGGTCCCGCTGGTTTGTGCTCATTTTCGGCCTTATTGCTGTGTACCGCGCCTACGTGGGCTGGACGGGCCGCCGCCCATTTGTGGGCGCCGACAATGGCATGAGTGCCGCTTTTTCGGGCTTTATGTGGCTGCAGGTGCTCATCGGGCTGGGCCTATACTTTGGCCTTAGCCCTTGGGGCCTCAATGCCATGAAGCAGGCCGGCGCCATGAAAGACCCGACTGCCCGCTTTTTCGGCATGGAGCATGTTGTGGTGATGATTCTGGCCGCTGTGCTGGCGCAGGTGGGTCGCATTGCCATGAAGAAAGCAACTGATTCGACCCTTAAGCACAAGAAATTATTCACCTATTTCGGCATTGCTTTGCTGCTGGTGCTGCTCATGATTCCGTGGGGCATCTGGAATCCGGCCCGGCCGCTGTTTCGTTTCTAAGTTTTCCACACTATGTTTGGAGTGGCTACGTACTGGCCGCAAACTGTCTGGCTATTTTGCCCGGTTGTCCTTTTCGTTTTTGTCCGTGTCCACCCCGTCGAAACGTTCTTATTCCACCGAGGATTTCTCGGAGTTGATTAGCGCTCAGCTTCAACGACTGGAGAGCCACACGGAAGCCCGTCAGCGCTACGGCAGCCTGCTGGCGGTGCTACGGCAACAGGTCGATTCATACCGGCAGCGAAAAGCAAAAACCAAATAGCTTGTTTCCCAAAGTCATCAAAAAGGCCTTTCCATTACCCAATGGAAAGGCCTTTTTAGTTTAAAAACAATTGTCATAAACTCGGTGCAACGGTCACAGATACAGGGCCCACAGATGCATGCAACCAACTGCCGACTGCACCGGTCAGGAGCATAGCGCCAAAGACTAAGAGCAACTTTCTAGCCACTACTTTGCCCAGGATAACAGGCGGGCCTGGCGCGCATTCACACTTATCCATTCGACCCAGCACATGACATCAGCTACTCTTCTACGTGTTGTCACGCTTGGCTTTTTAGTGCTGACGGCGGCTTCCGGCTGCAAATCTGATAAAGCGGCGCCCAAACTGCTTCCTTGTAGCGGCCCTTCGGCCTCGCCTGCAGGCAGGGTGGTGATGCAGCCGCGTGAATCGCTGCTTGCTACCGGGCCGGCTCTCATTCTGCAGTGCCGCGACGACGTCATGCACCCTTGCGTTAACTACTCCTTGCCGCGGACCGTTACCCCCGTCGACGGGGGCATGCAAATTGCCTTCGGAAGCGCTGTGGCCCCCAATATTTGCCTTACGTCCATTGGTCCGGCCAGCACCATCATCGACCTTGCCAGCACTGCGGTCGGTACTTACTCGCTCGGTTTAACGGCTGGCCTAAAGCGTACCACTGGCACCCTGCTGGTGCTGCCCGACCGCATAGAGCTAACAACCTGCGACAGCAACACCGTAGCTGTGCGCAACGGTATCCTTTACCGCATCCCTGCCAATGCCATCTGGGGGCAGCTCTACGCCCGCTCTGCAGCTGCCCAAACCGCAGCCGTAGCCTTACTCGATTCGCTGCGGCGGGAAGGGGCGCAGGTGCTCACGCTACCCACCGGCAACTATGGCTATTTCCGGACCGATGCCAACGGCCAGCTGGTGCCCCTGCCCAATCTGCAAAACGGGCAGCCTGCTTCGGCTATCGCCACGCCGGTGCTGCTGACTTTCAGCGGCAATTTTGCGCGCATTAAAGGGGTGGTGCGTCGCCGGGCACAATACAGCGACCTCTCTGCTAGCCTAAGCTCCGCTCGTGGTGAATCTGCTTTTTGAGCGTGACAGCACTGTTTGACTTACTTCCTGAACAGCTTCGCCATCTACAAGAGCCTTATCGATTAATACGAAAAGCCTTCCCATCAAGGTATGGGAAGGCTTTTTCATGTCGCGGCACAGTTCCTGATTCTGCTTTAAATGCTCTGGCCACCCGAGACCTCCAGGCGCTGAGCCGTTATCCAGCGGGCCTCGTCGGTGCAGAGGAAGGCCACTACCGGGCCAATGTCGTCGGCCAGGCCCACGCGGCCGAGGGCGGTGAGCGACACGATGTAGTCCTGAAGCTCTTGGTTGTCGCGCACGCGGCCACCGCCGAAATCGGTGGCAATGGCACCAGGTGCTACGATGTTGACGGCGATGCCGCGGGCACCCAGCTCCTTGGCCTGGTACTTGGTCAGCACTTCCATAGCGGCTTTCATGCTGGCGTAGGCGGAGGAGTTGGGGTTGATGATGCGCGTCAGCCCCGACGAGATGTTGATGATGCGGCCCCCATCGCGGAGCAACGGCAGTGCTTGTTGGGTGAGAAAAAACGGGCCTTTGAAGTGGATGTTCATGGCCTGGTCGAACTGCTCCTCGGTGGTTTCGGCGAAGGGGGCATATAAGCCCGTACCAGCGTTATTGATGAGAAAATCGAATTTCTCGGCGCCGAATATTTCCGTCAGCGTGGTGCCGACCTGGGCGAAGAAGGCCTCGAAGCTGGTCACTTTGGAAGCATCGAGCTGCAACGCGGCCGCACGCTGGCCATGCGCCTGGATTTCGGCCACTACGCTTTCGGCTTCGGCCTGCTGGGTGTGGTAGGTAAGAAGTACGTCGATGCCTTTCTTGGCCAGGTTCAGGGCCATGCTTTTGCCTAGGCCCCGGCTGCCGCCGGTGACGAGGGCTATTTTGGAACTGCTCATCGGTTGAAGTAATTAGGGTGGATGATGAGGCAAAGTTCCAGGAGCGGCACGCCGGGTTTATGGTGAGTAGTTCAGTTTAAATGGTGACACCTTCCGATTCCGGAGCTTCGCGGCGGGCGGCCCACACCTGCTCGCGGTATTGCTTGGGCGTGCAGCCCTGAAAGTGCTTAAAGAACTTGGTGAAGTTGGAAGGGTCGTAGGTGAGGTTGGCGGCGATAGCAGCCACCGAGTACTTGGGGTCTTGCAGCAACTGCCGCGCCACGTCCATGATACGGGCCTCGAAAAAGTAACATGGCGAGTGACCGGTGGCTCCCTTGATGGTGTTGCTCAGGTGCGTGGGGTGGATGCAGAGAATGCCCGCAAAGTCGCGGATTTCGAACATTTCAGTGGCCCGTCCGGCCACGATATCGGCCAGGTGCCGGTCTACTTCGCGTAGGAAATCGGCGGTGATTTCGTGCTGGCGGGCGAAAAGCTTTTGGGGAATGGGCCTAGGCATGAGGATAATGGAAGGAATAAGCCGATAGTTAACCAATCAGACCAAGCGCAGTTTTAAAATACCAGCCGTCATCATTAGCGGGGTGCCCGTAGCAGGGCTTTCACGGCCTGGTCGGCGGCGCGGGTGGTTTCGGGCAGGCGGTACGTCGGCGTCAGGCGCAATATCCAGTCGGTTGCCGTTTCCAGGCTCACTTTATGCCCCACGGAAACAAAGACGGGGTTTTTGCCCGTTTGGGTTCGCAGTGCCCGTCCCACTACCGCGCCCTCATCTACCAGGCTCTGGTAGGCACCCCGGTCGGCACCGAGTGGCTCGTATTCGCCAATCAGGCGGGTTTTGGCGCAGCCAATGGTGGCAATGCCCGTGACCACGCCCAGGTGGCAAGCCAGCCCAAACCGGCGCGGATGGGCGAGCCCTTGCCCATCGCACACGAGCAAATCGGGCTTCACGGGCAGTTGGTCGAGGGCGCTTAGCACGGCCGGTAACTCGCGAAACGAGAACAGGCCCGGGATGTACGGAAAGGTGGCCTCGCCGTGGTACGAGGCAATCCGGATAACCTGCAGGCTGGCGACGTCGAGCACCGCCACGGCGGCAACCAAGCGGTTGCTGTTCTGCTCATATGCCACGTCAACGCCGGCCACCGTCCGAATCTCGGTAGGCAGCTCATCATGCACGATTACGGTTTGGCGTAAGCGCTGCTGCAATTCCTCAGCAGCCTGGGTTTGGTCGTCAATCAAGGGGTGCTATTTTTAAACCGGAACGTTTACAAGTACGAAGAGCGCACTGCCTCAATGCCAAAGTATACGTGGAGCAGGTTGGCAATGCCTTCCGAAATGCCGCTAAGCTGCGGGTCGTGCTTTAGGTCCAGTTCAGCCAAAAAGGCCGTTAACTCCTCTTTAATAGCGGGGTCCTCTTCCTCCATACGACCAGCAGTTTCCTCATTGAAATACCCAAGGTAGCGCCGCAAAGCAGTTTGCTTACTAGCGCTTGTTCCATAACGCCTTTGGCGAGAACTACCCTCTGATACCAGGTGGCTGGATGCCTGTTGTAGCATCCAGCCAGCGTAACGCTGTTTGCGGAATAATATCGAAAAATCGTCGAAAACCGTAAGGGCAAAATCGTAACGAAATGTATTTGCGTTACCTGTAGCCATCAGGAAAAGCGTGTCGTCATCTATATGATATGCGCTTGTGCTACAAGTTTCAACGCGGAAAAATTTTGCCTCGGAATTCAATTGCAGGGTACCCCTATCAATGAGGTAATCAGCCGCATGAAAGTGGTGGTTCACCAACTGCACCGAATCAGGTAAACGGAGCGCTACACTGTGCAGCAAGCAGGTATCTTGGTCAAAGAGCAGCGTGTCCACAGCATCTCCCAACCAGCTCCAGCTGCCACGCGATGCCACTGCTGAAGCCTCTAATTCGTACCCATCACAAAAAGCCCCAGCCCAAATACACCTGCCGGCCAAGTACCAGTCAGGCAGGTGAACGGTGGCTGTCCTTTTACCAAGCACTAGCTCGACTAATACATTATTTGTTAAGCCACACAGCATATATAGAAAGTTAGCCGCTACAGAAATATGTGCACTGCACACGGTCGGTGTAGGGATGCCCTACAAAGGAGCTGCCCACTTGCAGGTAGCTGCTTTCAACGGCCTTGGTTCTTTCGGCCGGTAGCAGGTGCACACGGCCGTGCGACTCGCCCAGGGACAGGGTCGTTTCTACGTTGGCCTTGGCGCTAAGCCAAGTCACAAGCTCATTTGAGGGCGTGGTGTGAATGAAGCCGGAGTCGGAACAGGTGCTTTCTGCGCCTGCTGGGCACCGGGTAAAGGTAAGGCGGGCCGCCATTCCGCCGGCTCGGCTGTTTCTGCGGTTATCGTTTGGGCCCAGCCCCTACCCTTGCTTCCAAACGTCGGGAAGGCAGGTTTTGGCGCTTAAGGGAGGCTTCCAAACGTTTGGAAAGGAGATTTGGGGCCAAAACCTGTCATCCAAACGTTTGGAAGCAGGTTTTGGCCCTTGCACTGGCCATCCAAACGTTTGGAAGGAGGTTTTGGGGTCAAACCCTCCCCTCCCGACGTTTGGAAAGAGGTTTTGGGGTCAAACCCTCCCCTCCCGACGTTTGGAAAGAGGTTTTGAGCGGCAAGGAAGTCCTCCAAACGTTTGGATGACTCCTTGCTACGGTGAAAATATTACTGGGAAGCAATAGTTTACCTACCTTACCACTTCCATAATCATTTATTCCCAGTTTCCCATGTTCCTACCGTTTCTCAAGAACCCGTTCGCCTCCAAAAACCTGGCCCGCGAAGACTTCCGCGACCTCATGGCCGGCACCCTCACCCGCATGGCGGGTCAGAACGCCGCCGGCCTATACACAGCCCAGATAGCCGCCCTGCAGCCCCACCACGACGCCTACGCGACCTTCCTGGGCACGCAGGATGTGAACCTGGGCCAGCGCATGGGCAGCACCGACGTGGTCAACCAGCTGCTGGCCGACTTCAGGCGCTTCGCCAAAGAAGAGCTGCTCGTCGACGTGGCCTACGTCTTCGGCCGCAAAACCCCCGATGCCGTGGCCCTGGCCGCTTTCCTGCCCCAGGGCCGCTCCGAATACAACGGCGTCACGCTGCTCACCCTGCCCACCCTGCTCGAGCGCGCGGCCACCCTCACCGCTACCTATAAGGATGCCCTCGGCAAGGACCTGGCCGACAAAGCCGCCTCTTTCAAGAAGAACTACGACACGGACCGTGAGCTGCAAGGCCAAAGCAAAGGCGCCGTGCAGGGCGACAGCAAGGCAGAAAAGAAGCTGCGCAAAGCCGCCGCCCGCCAGCTCAAGCTCAACCTGCTTGAGCAGGTGAAGCAACACATCGACACCCCCGACGACGTGAAGGCCCTCTACGACCCAAAAATTTTTACGCAGCCCACCAAGCCCGCTCCGGGCGCTGCCCCTACCGCCCCGTAGCCCACCCCGCCCACGCCCAGGCAGCCCGCCCCACCTTGTTCGGGCGGGCTTTTCTGCTTTAATTTACCCACACTCACCACCTTCCTTTCTGCAAAAATGGACCTTGCTACCTCCCCCACCGCGGGCACCGTCGCGGCCACCGAAGCGGCCCCACCCGCCGTCAGCCACGCCCACCCCATGGCCTGCCTCAACTGCGACACGCCCCTCACCGACAAGTTTTGCCCCCACTGCGGGCAGTCGGCTGCCACGCACCGCCTCAGCATGGGGCACCTGCTGCACGAGATTCCGCACACCATCTGGCACGTCGACAAGGGCATTTTCTATACCCTGCGCGAGTTGTTGCTGCGGCCCGGGGCCACCATTCTGGGCTACCTGCAGGGGCAGCGAGCCCGGCACTTTGCGCCCATCTCACTGCTGCTGCTCGTCACGGGCGTGACCAGCTTCGTGGCTGCCAAGCTGCACATCGGGGAGCTGGCCCAGACCGCCCTCGACCCCAATACGGTGGCCGAATTGCGCGAAGCCAACGTGCACGCCAGCGAATGGGTAATGCGCTACATGGGGTGGCTCTATGTGGCCGCAGCACCTTTCATTGCCTTGTTTGCCCGGCGTGTGCTGCGCCGCAACGGTCTCAACCTGGCCGAAAACCTCGTGGCCGTGCTCTACGTCACGGCCGCCGGCAACTTGCTGTCGCTGCTGCTCATGCCGGCCTACTACTGGGCCCGCACCGGCCCCAGCTACGCAGCCATGTCTCTGGCGGGCTCGGTCGTCTTCACTCTCTACCAGACCTGGGCCTATGGGCAGCTGCTACTCGCAACGCCACTTAGTCGCTGGGGGCGCTGGTGGCGCGGCCTAGTCACCGCCCTGGCCACTTACGGGCTGGTCCTGGGCGGCACCCTCGTGGTCATGTTCGCCTCAAACTGGGGCGCTTACAAGAAAGGCTTCCAGAAAGAAGTGGAACGCCAGCGGGCCCTGCTGCCGAAGTCGGCGCCGGCAACCGCGCCCCGGCCGTAGGCTACCGTCTGAACGAAGGCGCGGGCCGGCAGCCCGTGCTGGCTACGGGCAGGTCTCCGGGCCTGCAATCGTTGCACAATTTCTAAACGACGCGGGCCATCTGTGCTGCATCTGCCCCGCCGCTCTCCAGCGGCGGGGCTTTTTTGGGGCCACTCAAAACAAAATACTACCTTCGCTCCACTTATTCTCCATCCCACCCAACCCCCCTTTATGCCCACCCTTCACGACCACGCCCACATCGGCGGCCAACACCTGCGCCCCGAAAGTTTGATGATGAGCTACGGCTACACCCCCGCCTGGAGCGAGGGCGCCATCAAACCGCCCATCTTCCAAACCTCCACCTTCGTTTTTAAAAGCGCCGAGGAAGGCAAAGCCTACTTCGAGCTGGCGTATGGCTTGCGCCAGGCCAACCCCGACGAGGAAATGGGCCTCATCTACTCCCGCCTCAACAATCCCAGCCTGGAGATTCTGGAGCACCGCCTCACCCTCTGGGACGGCGCCGAGGAGGCGGCCAGCTTCGCCAGCGGCATGGCCGCCATCAGCACCACGCTGCTGGCCCTGCTCAAGCCCGGCGATGTGGTGCTGCACTCCGAGCCCGTGTACGGCGGCTCCGATTTCTTCCTCAAGAACGTACTGCCCAAGTTCGGCATCACCGCCGTGGGCTTCCGCCCCACCGCCACCCCGGAGGAGCTCACTGCCCAGGTGGCCGGCATCGAGCAGGGCCGCCTGGCCATGATTTTCGTGGAAACCCCCGCCAACCCCACCAACCACCTCGTCGACCTGGAAGCCTGTGCCGCCCTGGCCCGCCAGCACGGCACCACGGAGCACCCCATCCGCCTGGTGGTCGATAACACCTTCCTCGGGCCCGTCTTTCAGCATCCCATCAAACACGGGGCCGACGTGGTGCTCTACTCGGCCACCAAGTTTTTGGGCGGCCATTCCGACCTCATCGCCGGTGCGGCCCTGGCCAGCAAGCCCCTCATGAAGGAGATAAAAGCCATGCGCACCTTCATGGGCACCATGTGCGACCCCAACACCGGCTGGATGCTCATGCGCTCGCTCGAAACCCTGAAGCTGCGCATGGAGCGCGCCGCCCAGAGTGCCCAGCTCATTGCCGATTGGCTGCGCCAGCACCCGCTGGTGGCCCGCACCTACTACCTCACCCACCTGGAGCACAGCCCCGCCCAGCAGGACATCTACCGCCGCCACTGCCTCTCGCCCGGCTCCATGATTTCGTTCGACATCAAAGGCGGCGAGCCCGAAGCCTTCCGCTTCCTCAACGCCCTGCGCCTCATCAAGCTGGCCGTAAGCCTCGGCGGCACCGAAAGCCTCGCCGAGCACCCCGCCACCATGACGCACTCCGACATTTCCGTCCCCGAGCAAGCCGAAATGGGCATCACCCCTCAAATGATACGCCTCAGCATCGGCGTAGAAGATGCCCGCGACCTAATGCTGGACCTGGGCCAGGCCTTCGAGGCCGTGGGCGTGGCGCAAGAGCGAGAGCTGGAACTGGCGTAAAGGCAGCGCTCAATATGGATACAATACAGCCTGAAGTCAGATTTGAAATTCCGGCAGGACAGCCAACGCCCGAACTGACGATGGCAGTAGCCATTAATAGGGTAGTAGTAGCGCCGAACTTTTCAATTGATATCCTGGCCCTTTACAATTCAGCCCAGGAATCGGGCGAGCATTTTATCTGGACCTGTTCCTGTGGAGTGCCAGAGTGCGCTGGCATCTATCATGGAATCCAGGTTTCGCTCTTCCATAACTCAGTAGTTTGGCAAGTACCCAAAATACCTTTCGAAAAAATGACCCGATTCGAATTTAGCAGGACTGCTTACGTGGCCGCTGTTATAAATGGATTACACGAATACGTCAGGTATTTCAAATCCTACCGAGCAACCGGAATCGAATTTGATACTGTCCCTCAGTGGCAACTAAGCGAAGTGATGGATAAAATGACCGCCCGTTAATTTCGCTAATCGATTCAACGCCAAAGAGCCGGCCGCTTCATCAGTGGCCGGCTCTTTTACATGATGCCCCCGACGGGCGCGTATTCAGCACAACGCAACTCGCCCCCGTTGCGGGGAGTAGGGAATAGAAACCCCAACCACTATGGACCAACCGCCGCCCAAGCCTAACACGTCCACCGGTTCCGCCGCTCGTAGCATCCTGCTGGTAGTGGGTCTGTGCCTGATGGGCATGGCAGTGTGGCTTTTTTCCATTCTGTATTTCCTCTTCATCTTCTGCGTGCCCCTCTACATAGCAGGGGCCGTGCTGGTGCTGGTGTCGGGGCCGAAGCCGCCAGCGTGGCTCAAGGTGCTGGCCATTTTGTTTCCCATCCTGGCCTGGTTTGGCACGGCCGTAGTGAGCCAACGGCTGGCCAAAAAGCAGCCTGCCGCCACCTTCCTCATTCCCGACGGCTACGAAGGCCCCGTGCTGCTGGTGCTGGGCGAGCCCTGCGGCCTGCCCCCCGAAAAGGTCGACGGACGCCTCATCTACCACGTGCCCGCCAACGGCATCGTTATCACCCAAAACCCAGCCTGGGACTCCAACGCCCCCGAAAACCAGTACCCCAACGAAGGCTACTACAGCACCTCCGACAACGAATACTACGTGGTGGACCGCGCCGGCAAGCACCTGCGCGAACTCACGGAGCTATCCGAAAACTACGACGACGACCCCAACGCTGCCCCGTACTCCACCACCTCGTGGACGAGCCTGGGCCGCGACGACGTGGGCGTGTTTCCCCAAAGTCCTATCATCTTCTCCCCCACCGACGACTCGACCCGCTACGACTTCCAGGAGTTCAACGTCAGCAGCTTCGCCCGCCTCCACCAACAGGAGAACAACGAACGCAGCAGCACGCAACGCGACATCGCCGACCGCCTGGTAGCGCAGTGCCGGCAGCGCGGCGGCCGCCCGTCGGCCCGCGTGCCCATACCCGCCGACACTACCGCTCTGTAGCCCCGCCGCATTAGGCACTACGAAAAGAGCCTGCCGCTGATGAAGCGGCAGGCTCTTTTTGCTTTTATTTTTCGATGTCGTCCGGCTGCCCGGGCCACTCACTCAATTGCCCGCTACCACCCGCAGACAGGCAGCTGTGCGGTTGTCGACCCCCAGCTTGGCATAGATGCTTTGCAGGTGATTTTGGACGGTACGAGGGCTGATGCGGCACCAGTGCCCGATTTCCTTGTCGGTGCGGCCCAGGGCGAGTTGATGAACGATTTCAGCTTCCCGGGGCGTGAGGCCGAAATGCACTTGGACTGCCGCCGGGTCTGGTGCGGCCTGGCGCCTTGGCAACTGGCTCAGGCGCAGCAGCCCGGCCACGTGAGGCCGCACAAAGCCGAGCAGAATTCGTTCGCCATCGGTAAAATCGCGGCGACGCCGGAACAAGGCCCCCGTCACCAGCCCCTGGCCCGGCACCGGCACGGCCAGCATCAGGTGGTGGGTGAGGGCGCTGGCGCGGTACAGGTGGTTGTATAAGTCGGTGCGGGCAAACTGGGCCACTGTCACAAAGTCGCTGGTGCGCAGCGGCACCACGCTTTGCTTGACAATGAGTTCCGAAAACAACGGATGCTGCGACAGCAGCGGCCCCGTTTCCGCCAGTTTCTCTTCCGTGAACAAATGCTGCGGCCACGCGCCCAGAAACCTCGCCCCGCCCTGTTGGTCAAATAAATCAAAGCACACCGCTTCGGCCCCGAACAATCCCTGCAGGGCCGCCGCCAGCCGGTCGAACAGCGTGGCTGGGTCGGGCTGCGCATAGAGGGCCGCCAGCGCGTCGCTGAGCTGACTGGCGTGGTGGAGGCTAAGAACTTGCATGAAAGGTACGAGGCCGAAATACGCCCTGCCGGCTTACGAATATACGGCGCCCCCCTGGGTAATCTTACCTATTTCTGCGGCTGAAAACGGCCAATAGTTTTGAGGATTGATTTGAAACCATGCGTGGAGGCGGGCCCGCGTTGCTATCCCTTTCCTTATGAAATCATCTTTTCGCTTGTTGGCCCTCGTGGCCGCCGGCAGCCTGGCCGGCCACCGGGCCACCGCTCAAAGCGTCGGCATCGGCACCACCGCGCCCGATGCCAAATCCGCTCTGGAAATTCGGGCCACCGACAAGGGCCTGCTCATTCCGCGTCTCACGCAAGCCCAACGCCTGGCCATCACCTCGCCCCCACAAGGCCTGATGGTCTACCAAACCGACGGTTCGGCCTCGGGCGGGGCGCAAACCGGCTTCTGGTACTATGTCGGCACCGGCGGCTGGGTGTACCTCGATGCGGCCAGCGGTAGTGGTGGCCTCACGTTGCCCTATTCCGGCACAGCCAGCACCATCGGCAGCGTGTTTCAAATCACCAACTCCGGAGGCGGAATTGGCCTGCGCGGGGCCTCGGCCAGTGGGCAGGGCGTGGTGGGCCGCGTGAACGGCACCGGGACCGGCCAGGGCGTGGTCGGCGTGAAAGGTACCACCGTACCCAACATTGAGGACGCGGGCGTGGTAGGCCTGGCTGACGCCGACTACGCCGTGTACGGAGCCAGCAACAGCAATTCGGCCGTGGTGGCCACCACCAACGCCCGGGGCGCGGGCCAAGCCGCGGTGGTGGGCACGGCCGTCAACGCGACCAGCGGCACACTGGCGGCGGGCGTCAGCGGCAGCAGCAACGCCGACGACAACTCCACGGGCGGGGTGGTAGGCACCAACTACGGGGGCGGCGCGGCAGTAGGCGTGCTGGGCCAAACCAGCAACGGCTACGGCGTGCGCGGCACAGCTTCGGCCGCGGGCGGCTACGGGGTGAGCGGCGTCGCCACCGACAGCTACGGCGTGACGGGCACGAGCAGCAGCGGCGTGGGCACCTACGGCATCAGCACCAGCAACAGCGGGGTGCAGGGATACAGCACCAGCAGCTACGGCGTGCAGGGCACCACCGCCGCGGGGGCCAGCAACGGCGCGGGCGTATTTGGCAGCAGCACCAACGGCGGCGTGGGCGTACTGGGTACTACCACTACCAGTTCGGCTGTGCGCGGGGTGGCCAGCGGCAGCAGCGGCTGGGGCATCAACGGCTCTGCCAGTGGCAATAGTGGCCGGGCGCTCAACGGCTTTGCCTCGGGCACGGCCGACGGGCTAGTAGTGCAAGTCAGTGGCACCGGCCGCGCTGGCTACTTTAGTCAAAGCAATAGCGCCAGCACCGGCAACGCCGTCGAAATCATCACCTCTGGCACAAATAGCGCAAAAGCCGGCCTGTATATCATCCATCCCAATGCCTCTAGCCTCGGCTCCAATAGTTATAACCGCGGCCTCGTCGTGGTCGATGCCGGCGGCAATTCCATCCTGACTGCCAACTCCGACGAGTTGACCCTTGCACAGCAGGGCAGCACGCCGGGCGTTACGCTGAGTCCTTTTGGTGGAGCGTTTTACAACCTTGGCAACACCGCCAGCACCCCCCTGGTGGTATCGGCCACGGCGGGCAGCGCCAACAACGGCGCCTTCTCCGTAAGCGTTATGCAAGGCAAAGCAGCTAATTTTCTCGGAAACGTGCAGGTTCAAGGCACGTTGGCCAAGAGCGGCGGTTCCTTCAAAATCGACCACCCGCTGGACCCCGAAAACCAGTACCTCTACCACTCATTTGTGGAAAGCCCCGACATGATGAACGTCTACAACGGCAACATCACGCTCAACGCCCAAGGAGAAGCCACGGTGCAACTGCCCGACTGGTTCGAGGCCCTCAACCGCGACTTCCGCTATCAACTCACGCCCATTGGCGCGGCCTTCACGCCTTACGTGCTGGCCGAAGTGGCCGGCAACCGGTTCCGCATTGCCGGCCAGCCCGGCGGGAAAGTAAGTTGGCAGGTCACGGGCATTCGCCACGACAAGTGGGCCGACGAAAACCGCATTCCCGTAGTCGAGCCAAAAGAGCCCGAAAACCGGGGCAAGTATCTGGTGCCAGCCGCCTACGGCCGCCCCGCCAGTCAGGGCATCGGCTACCGCTCCAAGCCCGAAGCCGCCCGCCGCTAGCCACCTCCCAACCAGCAAAAAAGCCCGCCGCTGAATAACAGCGGCGGGCTTTTCGCATTGTTATGAAGCCAGCTTACTGCCCCAGCACGATGGCGAACACCAGCGGGGCCACGATGGTGGCGTCCGACTCGATGATGAATTTCGGGGTTTTCTCGCCCAGCTTGCCCCAGGTGATTTTCTCGTTGGGCACGGCGCCGGAGTAGCTGCCGTAGCTGGTGGTGGAGTCCGAAATCTGGCAGAAGTAGCCCCACAGCGGCACCTCGTGGCGCTGCAAGTCCTGGTGCAGCATGGGCACCACGCAGATGGGGAAGTCACCGGCAATGCCGCCGCCAATCTGGAAGAAGCCAATTTTGCTTTCCTCCGTCGCGGTTTTGGTGTACCAGTCAGCCAGATACATCATGTACTGGATGCCCGTCTTCATGGTGTGCACATTCTTGATGTCGCCCGAAATCACGTGGCCGGCGTAGATGTTGCCGAGCGTGGAATCTTCCCAGCCGGGGCAGATGATGGGCAGGTTTTTCTCGGCCGCGGCCAGCATCCAGGAGTTTTTGGGGTCAATCTGGTAGTACTGCTCCAGGTCGCCCGACTTCAGAATCTGGTAGAAGAATTCGTGTGGGAAGTATGCCTCACCGGCTTGGTCGGCCTTTTCCCAGTGCTTGAGCACGGTGTGCTCGATGCGGCGCATGGCCTCCTCTTCGGGGATGCAGGTATCGGTCACGCGGTTCATGTGGCGCTTCAGCAACTCGTGCTCATCGGCGGCGGTGAGGTCGCGGTAGTGCGGCACCCGCTCGTAGAAGTCGTGGGCTACGAGGTTGAAGATGTCTTCTTCCAGGTTGGCACCGGTACAGCTGATAATCTGCACCTTATCCTGCCGAATCAGCTCGGCCAGCTGGATGCCCATTTCGGCGGTGCTCATGGCGCCGGCCAGGGTTATCATCATCTTGCCGCCATCGGCGAGGTGCTTGTTGTAGCCATCGGCCGCATCCACAAGGGCAGCAGCGTTGAAATGGCGGAAGTGGTGGCGGATGAAGTTGGTGATTTGCATGGGTTGGGGGAATTGTTGTCTGTAATAATTGAACGTTGTGCTGAGCGTAGCCGAAGCATCTCGCTCGCACCGCAGTAATCAATACCGATTGCAGCGGTGCGAGCGAGATGCTTCGGCTACGCTCAGCATGACGTCCGGGTTGGCTGTGCAACTGAGAGCCTACGAGGGCGACTCAATCATCAGGTTATGATTGGTGTAAATGCAGATGTCGGCCGCGATGTGCAGGCCTTCTTCCACCATCTGCCGGGCTGATAAATGCGGCGCGTGCTTCTTCAGCGCCAGCGCGGCTGCCTGGGCATACATCGCGCCCGAGCCGATGGCGGCCACGTCGGAGTCGGGCTCCAATACGTCGCCGGTGCCACTGAGGATGAGCAGCTCGTCTTTGTCGGCCACCACCATCATGGCTTCCAGCTTGCGCAGGTACTGGTCTTTGCGCCAATCTTTGGCCAGCTCGATGGCAGCGCGCTTGAGGTTGCCGCCGTAGCTGGTCAGCTTCTCGTCGAAGCGGTCGAGCAGCATGAAGGCATCGGCCGTGGAACCGGCAAAACCAGTCACGACTTTGCCATCCTGCAGCTTGCGAATTTTACGCACATTGTTTTTGGCCACGTGCTTGTCCATGGTGGCCTGGCCGTCGGCTCCTACGGCGATTTCGCCGTTGTGGCGAATGCCGAGGACGGTAGTAGAGCGGATTTTTGCTTGCATAAGGGCGCAAAAATACAACGTCCTTCCTCCCCCATCAGCCCTAAAGTCGATTCGTTACTTATCCAATAATCGTTATCAGCGGCCCGATGGCTTTTGGCTGACGGCATCGCTGGCCCACGCAAACAGGCGAACCCACTGGGGTCGTTGCTTCTCCAGTAACAACCCGATGGCTACCGCCAGGAAAATAACGGTCGCCGTTGCCACCCCGAGTTGCCCGAAATCATTGGCTTGCAATCCGAATAAGACCCGCCACAGCACCAGCAGTGGGAAATGCAGCGTGTAGATTGGAAATGACAAATCGGCGATAGCGCGCAGGGATTTTGACCAGCTCCGGCCTTCCAGGCCCGGTCCGGCTGGCAAACACCAGATGGCCAAGGCGCAAATTCCACCCACCAGCCAATCCGTCAAAAACTGGCCGGCCATGAACAGCGGTTGGTCGCCCACTGTCATTGGCAGGGCCGGCAAATACGCCACCGCAACTGCCAGCACGCCAAATAAGCTGCCCACCAGCAGCCACGCAACCCCAGCGGAAAGACGATTCCGGGGCAAACGGTAGGCCGCCACGCCAAACAGCCAGATAGGCAGCAACAATAGAATCTTGGGGCCGGCAACGACGCCCGCCGCTAGCAGTGCCCAGCGTGCCCACCGCCGGCCGCTTCCGTAACACCAAATGCCAAAAAGTATGTAGTACCAGAATTCGTAGCTCAACGACCAGAGCGGAGAATTGAGGGGCGGAGCAGCTGACAAACTCCCGGATTCATTCAGAAAAAGGGCGCTCATCACATAGCGCAGCCCCGCGTGCTCCCTTACATAACGCGCTGTGAGTGCCGCGTCGCCGTGCACCACCACCTCTACCAGCGCTGTAAGTAGCAGCGCTGGCACCAGCACAGCATACAGCCGACTCAAGCGGGCCACGGCGTAGCGACGCGCTCCACGATTATTTGTGGCTGTAGTAAAGGCAATAACGTAGCCCGAGATAACAAAAAATATGACTACTGCCGCATGCGACATCTTGCCCAGCGCGCTGTGAGCCGCCGGATAGCTTGTCAGCCACTGCCCACTGGCGTGAAACACCACCACTACCAATGCTGCTACAATGCGCAGCACATCGAGCCCCACGCTGGTGCTGGCGCTCATTTCCTGGCGCGGGGCAGTAGTCATATTAGTTAGATTATGCAGAACAGGGTGGGCTTATCCCGATGCATTTTGGCAAAAAAAAACCAGCCCGCAAAGGCTGGTTTTTTTTGGTTAATATCAGGCTCAAATCATCAAACGCATGGGGTCTTCCAACAGGCTCTTCAGCGTTTGGAGGAATGCAGCGCCGGTAGCGCCGTCCACCACGCGGTGGTCGCAGCTCAAGGTCACCTTCATGATGTTGCCGATGGCGAGCACACCGTCCTTCACAATGGCCGTTTGCTTGATGCCACCCACGGCCAGGATGCAGGCATCGGGTGGGTTGATGATGGCCGTGAATTCATCAATGCCGAACATGCCCAGGTTCGAGATGGTGAAGGTGCTTCCCTCCCACTCGGACGGCTGCAGCTTCTTGGATTTGGCTTTGCCGGCCAATTCCTTCACCTCGGTGGCAATGGCAGCGAGGCCTTTCTGGTCAGCATTGCGGATAACCGGCACCAGCAGACCTTCGTCTACGGCCACGGCCACACCCACGTTGATGACTTTATTCTGACGGATACGGTCGCCGAGCCACGAGGAGTTCACGGCCGGGTGCGAACGCAGCGCAATAGCCGCCGACTTCAGCACGAGGTCGTTGAAGCTCAGTTTCACCGGCGACAGCTCGTTGAGCTTCACACGGGCTTCCATGGCCTTGTCCATGTTGATTTCCATCGTGAGATAGAAATGCGGAGCCGTGAACAGACTTTCCGACAGACGCTTGGCAATGACCTTGCGCATCTGCGATACCGGCGTGTCGGTATAGGTATCGGTCGAGGCCGGCGCGCTGGCGGTCGGAGCCGGAGCAGCAGCGGGGGCAGTTGCCTGCGGAGCCGAAGCAGCGACCTGAGCAACTGGAGCAGCCGGAGCGGTTTGGGCTGCCGGGGCCGCAGCACCCGGCTGGAAGTTCTCCACGTCGCGCTGCACGATGCGGCCGTTGTCGCCGCTGCCTACTACTTGCGACAGGTTGATGCCTTTTTCTTTGGCAATACTTTTGGCCAGCGGAGAGGCCAGAATACGACCGTTGTTGGCGGCAGCGGCCGGCTGAACCGGCGCGGCAGCGGGAGCAGCCGGGGCTTCAGCCGCAGCCGCAGCCGGAGCGGGAGCAGCCGCCGGAGCCGAACCACCACCCAGCAGGGCCTGAATATCGGCGCCTTCCTCGCCGATGATGGCCAGAATGCCATCGACGGCTACGGCTTCGCCGGCTTTGGGGCCGGTGTAGAGCAGGGTGCCGTCTTCGTAGTTTTCCAGTTCCATGGTGGCTTTGTCGGTCTCGACTTCGGCCAACACATCACCCGACTTCACTTTGTCGCCCACGTTTTTCAACCAAGCGGCAATGGTGCCTTCGGTCATCGTGTCGCTCATCTTGGGCATGCGCACCACGGTGGCTTTTTTGCCATTGGCAGGCGCAGCGGGGGCGGCTGGCGCAGCAGCAACAGGGGCAGGGGCCGGGGCGGGCTCAGGAGCTTTGGGAGCAGGTGCTGCGGCGGGCGCGGGTGCAGCCGGAGCAGCACCGCCACTTTGGCCGTTCAACAAGCCAGAGATGTCTTCGCCTTCCTTGCCCACGATGGCCAGGATACCATCAACCGGCACAGCGTCCTTTTCTTTCGGCCCGATGTAGAGCAGGGTACCATCTTCGTAGTTTTCCAGCTCCATGGTGGCTTTGTCGGTCTCGACTTCGGCCAGGATGTCCCCGGATTTAACTTTATCACCCACTTTTTTGAGCCATGCCGCGATGACACCTTCGGTCATCGTGTCGCTCATTTTGGGCATTTTTATGATTTCGGCCATCGGATATAGAAGCGCTAGGGTTGAGAAGGCCAAAATTAGCCGGAAAAGTTGGCGGGGGCAATGTTATTGCCGGGAGAATGAAACTCTTCCCTATAATAACGAAAAAAGTCGTCATACTAAAACGCCATGCTCATCCGGCGTCCGCCAAACCGATGCTATATAAGTAGGGGTGACTTCTCAACCAGCTGCTTGCAAATGCGCGACGTCCAGAAAGTTCTTGATGGTAAAAACCGAGCCGGTATATTCCAGCTTATACAAGCACAAGTTGCTGTGCTCGAAGCCTTCCATACAACTGAGCGGGTAGTTGAGCAGCTGGCAAAGCATGACGCGCATGGCCCGGCCGTGCATGCAGACGAGGACGGTTTGCTCGTCGTCGCGGGCTTTCAGCAGCTCAATGAACGGGCGCTGGCGGGCGGCTACTTCGGCCGGGCTTTCGCCGCCGGTGAGGCGGGCGTTGTCGTCGCCGGCTACCCAACCAGCCAGCACTGCGCGGTATTCGGCGTCCTCGTCCATGGTGATGCGAGTGCCCTCCCGCACGCCCCAGCTTATTTCGTTGAGGCCGGCGTGGGCCTCGTGGGGTAAGCCAAGGTCGAGAAACTGCTGCACCGATTCGTGGGTGCGGCGCAACGTGGAGGTGTAAACCTTATCGAAGGGAATGTGGCCATAAGCGGCGAAAAACTGCGCAGCCTGGCGGCGACCGGTGTCGTTCAGGCTGGAATCGACGCCGCTGCCCTGCACGATGCCGCGCACGTTGAAATCAGTCTGGCCGTGGCGCAGCAGGAAAATGGTTCGGGGCCTCACGTTGCGTGTAATTTTGCGTAACAATCGGTCAACAATCCCTCAAAGTACGGGGTTTGACTTTTAGTGGTTCGTTGCGGATTGTTGGTTGTTAGCCCAACAATGTCCGCAGGTTATTTCCTTCCACAGACTAACAACTGACAACAGATACCTGACAACGAACCTATGACCCTGGAAGAAATACGGCGCTGGACCGCCTCCCGCCCTACTCTGGCCGATGCCCTCGGCATGGAGCTCACCGAAGTGACGGATGATTATCTGGAAGGCCGCATGCCGGTAGACGGCCGCACGCACCAGCCCATGGGCCTGCTGCACGGCGGGGCCTCGGTGGCGCTGGCCGAAACGCTGGGCAGCATCGCTGCCATGTTGCGCGTGGACCGGACCAAGCAAGCATGCGTGGGGCTGGAAATCAACGCCAACCACATCAAAGGGGTGCGCGATGGCTGGGTGCGCGGCCGGGCCACGCCGGTGCACATCGGGCGCAGCACGCAGGTGTGGGAAATCCGCATCACGCACGAGGAAACGGGCGCGCTGGTCTGCCTCAGCCGCATCACGATGGCCGTGATTGACTTGCCGGCCGCTAGCCCAAAAGCTGTTTAGATGCAGGCCGGTCAACTTCGACAATTGCCCTGGCCGGCCGTGGCGGCCGAGCTCGATGCCCCGGCCCGGCTGCGCCATCTGGCGGCGGGGGCGCTGCGCACCGGCCGGCCGCTGGCCATCTGGCGTGAGCCCGGCCAGGAGCACCCCCGCATGCTGGCGGCCCGCTCCCTCGAAGCCAGCTATACTGGTTTGCCGCCGGCTCTCAACGACCAGGCCCCGGCAGGATTTGCGTTCTTTCCCTTCCGCGATTCGGACCACAACCCGGCCCTGTTCCTGCCCGCTGACGTGCGCTACGACCTGGCCCAGCCCGAAACAGTGACCGTGACAGCCGCTGCCCGCGAGCTGCTGCCTGGCCTCACGGCCTGGCTAGCCATGCCGCCCCTGGCTGAGTTGGTCTGGCACCATAGCCAGAACCCCGTGCCCCACACCGCCACCGAGGCCGAGTACACCGCGCTGGTCCGCACAGGCGTGGCAGCCATTGCCGGGAAATCGGTGGTGAAAGTGGTGTCGTCGCGGGCAACTCGCCGGGCGCTGTCGCCGGGCTTCGACCCGCTGGCGGCTTTCATGGAGCTGAGCGAGAAGTACCCACGGGCGTTTGTGTCATTGGTGAGCGCGCCGGGCGTGGGCACTTGGCTGGGCGCCTCGCCGGAACTGCTGGCGGAAGTGACGGCCGATGGGCAGTTTCACACCATGGCGTTGGCGGGTACCCAGCCGCTCAAGCCCGGTCTGCTGCCGCAGGATGCCATCTGGCGGCAGAAGGAAATTGAGGAGCAAGCGCTGGTGGCCCGCTACATTGTGAGCTGCTTCAAGCAGCTGCGGCTGCGTGAGTACCACGAAACCGGCCCGCGCACCGTAGCCGCCGGGCAGCTCCTGCACCTGCGCACCGATTTTGAAGTGGACCTCAAAAATGTGCCTACGCCGGCCTCACTGGGCACCGATATGCTGCGCCTGCTACACCCGACTTCGGCTGTAGGCGGTATGCCCAAAACAGCGGCAATGCATTTTTTACAGCAGCACGAGGGCTACGACCGCGCCTACTACAGCGGCTTCCTAGGCCCCGTGAATGTGGCCGCGCCCGGCATCTCGCGCCTCTTCGTGAACCTGCGCTGCCTGCAGATGCGCGCCACCGAGGCCGTCCTCTACGCCGGCACCGGCCTCACTATCGACTCCGACCCGACCCGGGAATGGCAGGAAACGGAGATGAAAATGCAAACCATAAGTGCGGTGCTGCATTGAACAATTGACAATGAGCAATGAATAATGTGTTCTAGCTGCTCTCAAAAATTGCTCATTGCTCACTGTTAATTGTTCATTGATTAAAAATGCAGGCTGTTTATAATATCGCCGAAATCTGCGCCCGCCACGGAATTACCGATGTCGTACTTTCGCCTGGTTCGCGCTCGGCACCGCTTACGCTGGCTTTTGCCCGTCACCCGGAACTAACGGTGCGGGTGGTACCCGACGAGCGGGCGGCGGCATTCATAGGTCTGGGTATCGCCCAGGCCCAGCGGCGGGCGGTGGCGCTGGTCTGCACGTCGGGTACGGCCGGATTGAATTACGCGCCGGCTGTAGCAGAGGCATTTTTCCAGCACATTCCGCTGGTGATTTTCACCGCCGACCGGCCGCCGGAATGGATTGACCAGCTTGATGGACAGACCATTCGACAGCGCAACTTATACGGCGCGCATGCCAAGGGCGAGTTCGAGTTCCCGGTGGATACCACGCACGCCGATGCTAAATGGCATTCGGCGCGCATTGTGAACGAGGCCATCAACCTGGCCCAGGCCGCGCCCGCCGGGCCGGTGCAGGTGAATGTGCCGCTGCGGGAGCCGTTTTACCCCAAGGCTGGCGAGGGCATTGGGTATGAGAAGGATGTGAAGATTACCCGGGAAGCACCGATGCCCTCTTCAAGCATTGATGCAGACGTCTATCAAGAGTTGAAGCAGGCGAAGCGAATGCTACTAGTAGTCGGCCAGCAACCGGCAAATGCACGGGTTACAGCAGCAGTTCTCCGATTCGCAGAGGTATTTGGCGTGCCAGTAGTAAGTGACAGCATCGCCAACATTGCCAGCCCGATTCCAATTCGGGAAGGGGGTTCCGGAGCTTATTATCCCGATGCATCCAGCTTATTAGCATCGGCCGGCCAGTTGATGACGCATCAGGATGTATTTCTAGCGGGCATGCCAGCAGCGGTCAAACAGGATTTACAGCCGGACCTGCTTATCACATTTGGCCAATCATTGATTTCCAAGAGCTTAAAGTTGTTTTTGCGAGACGCAGCGCCCTCGCAACATTGGCATATTCAGGCAACCGGACCAGTAGCAGACACCTTCCGCAGCCTTACCAAAATTATTCGCTGTGAACCCGAACAGTTCTTTTCACGCTGGGCGCCGGCCCAACTGCCTGCCCGCGAAACCTTGCAGCCCTGGCAGCAGGCCGAAGCCGGAGCCACGACTTTTTTGAATTCGTTTTTCAATTCGGAAGCGGTGTTTAATGAATTCTCTGTTTTCCGCGTGGCTTTGGCAGCACTGCAACCCCAAACCGCCCTGCACCTAGCCAACAGCATGGCCGTGCGCTACGCCAACATCCTCGGCATCCCGCAAGGCCGGCAGATTGAAGTTTTCGCCAACCGCGGCACCAGTGGCATCGACGGCTGCAACTCCACCGCCGTGGGTGCGGCGCTGGCCCAGCCCGGCAGGCCGGTGGTATTAATGACCGGCGACGTGGCGTTTTTCTACGACCGCAACGCCTTTTGGCACAACTACCCCACGCCGAACCTGCGCGTGGTGCTGTTCAACAACCACGGCGGCGGCATCTTCCGCATCATCGATGGGCCGCGCCAACAGCCGGAGCTGGACGAGTTTTTCGAGACGCGCCAGTTGCTTACGGCCGAGAACACGGCCCGGGATTTCAACCTGCGCTACTTCCCGGTTTCCTCGTATGCTGAACTTGAAGCCGCGCTACCGGTTTTCTTTGCGGCCGAAACCGGCGCGGCGATTCTGGAAGTCTTCACCGACTCGAAGACCAACGCGGCGTTCTTCGAAGAATACCGGGCGGCGGTGAAACACGCCTTTTCGTAACTGTCATGCTGACGAAGGAAGCATCTTATCACGGCTGCTTTCGTTGGTTTTAGTAACTCTTGCAGCGCGGACGTGATAAGATTCTTCGCTGTGCTCAGAATGACAAAAGTCTATGACCGAACCCATTGTCTGGACTCCGATTAAGGAGTTCAAAGAAATCATCTTCTCGCAGTTTGGCGGCATCGCCAAAATCAGCATCAACCGGCCGCAGGTGCACAACGCCTTCACGCCGCTCACGGTGCAGGAAATGATTGATGCCATGCGCATCTGCCAGGACCGCACCGATATTGGCGTTATCATCCTAACCGGTGAGGGCGGCCGGGCCTTCTGCTCGGGCGGCGACCAAAGCGTGCGCGGCCACGGCGGCTACGTGGGCGAGGACACCGTACCCCGCCTCAACGTGCTGGAACTGCAGAAAATCATCCGCTCTATCCCGAAGCCGGTGGTGGCCATGGTGGCGGGCTGGGCCATTGGCGGCGGCCACGTGCTGCACGTGGTGTGCGACCTGACCGTGGCGGCCGACAACGCCCGTTTCGGTCAGACTGGCCCGAATGTGGGCTCGTTTGATGGCGGCTTTGGCGCCTCCTACCTTGCCCGCGTGGTGGGCCAGAAGAAGGCCCGCGAAATCTGGTTTCTATGCGACCAGTATGACGCCCAGGAAGCCCTCGACATGGGCCTGGTAAACAAAGTAGTACCGCTCGATAAGCTCGAAGAAACCACTGTGGCCTGGTGCCACAAGATTCTCCAGAAAAGCCCGCTCTCGTTGCGCATGCTCAAGTCGAGCTTCAATGCGGAACTCGACGGGCAGGCAGGTATTCAGGAGCTGGCCGGCAACGCCACACTACTCTACTACCTGAGCGACGAAGCCAAGGAAGGCCGCAACGCCTACATGGAAAAGCGTCAACCCGATTTCTCGAAATTTCCCAAATTCCCGTAACGCAACATTGCTTCTTGACATTTCACAAAGCGCTTGGCTATTTAGCCAGGCGCTTTGCTTTTTCCCCCTATTTAATAGCTGTTTTGTTGAAATTATCGAAAATTTAACCTGATTTTACCTACATATTCGATAGCAAATACAAAGAACAATCGATACTTTAGGACTGCCGAAATCCTCCTGAACCACGAACCCTTTCGGCAGTCTACTATGAAGAAAAGTCTACTCCTGTGGGCGGGCCTGCTGGGCCTGTCCCCCACCCTACATGCCCAGACGGGCTCCCGCCAGGCGGCTGGCCAAGCCGTGAGCGCTGACACGCCGTACGCCACTGATTTTGCGGAAGCTTACCGCCGCTACCCTGCCATTCCGCGCGGGGTGCTGGAAGCGGTGGCGTACACCCAAACCCACATCCGGCACCTTGGCCCTACTGAGCAAGCCAGTTGCACAGGCATGCCCCTGGCCGCTGGCGTGATGGGCCTGATTGCCGACGGCAAAGGCTATTTCCGCGAAAACCTGGGGCTGGTGGCCCGGCTCGCCGACGTAAATGCTGACCTTATCCAGACGAGCCCGCGGGCGCACATCCTGGCCTACGCGGCGGCTTATGCTCGACTGGCCACGGAGCAAAAGCTCACCGCTGCCGACCCGGCCCGCCACCTGCCAGTGCTGCTGGCCCTGAGCGAGTTGCCCCTGGCAAAAGATGCGGTGAGCACCTTCACGCTCGATTCGCATCTCTACAGTGTGCTGACGTTCCTCAACAAGGCCGAAAACCAGCAGCGCTACGGCTTTCCGGACTATCACCTGGACCTGCAGAGAATTTTTGGCGCCAACTACCAGGTGCTGAGCTCCGGCACAGCTCAGGTATCGGAGCGGCAGGTGCGAGGCGAAGGCCAGACATTTGACCCAAACAGCTCGACCTACGCCCGGGTGGCTTCGAGCGACTACGGCCCCGCCATCACGGACCTAACAACGTGCAACTACAGCTCGCGTGGCGGCGTGGCCGTTACCCACTACGCTATTCATACGGTGCAGGGCACGTACGCCAGCTGCATTTCGTGGTTTAAGAACTGCTCGGCGCAGGTATCGGCGCACTACGTGGTGCGTTCCAGCGATGGGCAGGTGACGCAGATGGTGAGCGAGGCCAACAAGGCCTGGCACATCGGCTCGGAAAACCCCTATACCATTGGCACGGAGCACGAAGGCTACGTAGACGATGCCTCCTGGTACACTACGGCGATGTATAATAGCTCGGCGGCGCTGGCCCGCGACATCTGCGCGAGCGGCTACGGCATCAGCGGGCTGCGCACATTTTACGGGGCGGCTACCACGGGGACCTTCAGCACGGGCGCATGCGTGAAAATCAAAGGCCACCAGCACTTCCCCAACCAAACCCATACCGACCCCGGCGTGAACTGGAACTGGGAGAAATTCTACACCCTCATCAACAACGCCCCCACGGTTACGACGCTGACGGCTGCCACGGGCACCGTGTACGACGCCGGCGGGGCCAGCGCCAACTACCCCGACGACGTGCGCCAGTGCCAGCTCATTGCCCCAACGGGTGCCACAAGCGTTAGCCTGACTTTCAGCAGCTTCGACGTGGAAAGCGGCTACGACCACCTACTGGTGTATGACGGGGCCAACAATCAGGCGCCGCTCATCGGCAAATATTCGGGCACAGCAAGCCCAGGCACACTCACGGCCTCGTCGGGCAAAATGTTCTTGGAGCTGCGTAGCGACTGCGCCACCACGCGGCCCGGCTTCGCGGCCACCTGGTCGTCGGCGGGTGGCGGGAGCGCCAGTTGCCCCACCGACAGCTACGAGGCCAACGAAACTCTGGCGACTGGCAAAGCCATTGGCGTGAACGTGAACAACACGGCCTACGTGTGCCCGGCGGCTGATGTGGACTGGTACCGCTTCAGCAGCAGCACGACCAACAACAACATCAAGGTGACCCTCACTACCCTGCCGGCCGACTATGACTTGGAACTCTATGACGCCGGCGGCACGCTGCTGTACTCCTCGACCTCAGCCAGCACCACGGCCGAAACCATTGTCTACAACGGTGCGCCAGCGGCCACCTATTACGTGAAAGTGTACGGCTACAACGGCGCGACCAGCAGTTCGGCCTACACCCTGCGCGTTTCGACCCAGTCCGTCGCCTGGTCTTCGTCGGCGGCAATAGCCAGCCGCCTGAATGCCTCCACGCCCGAGCAGCCGGTGGTCACCATTACCAATCCGGTGCAGGCTGGTACCAAAGCCTGGCTGACGGTGACGGGCTACGACGGCCCGGCCGACATCGTGCTGCGTGATTCCCGGGGCCTGCCCGTGGGAGCCAGCACGCACGCCGAAATCGTATCGGAACAGCCGTTGGGCTACTTACTGCCGGCCAACCTGTCGCCCTCGGTTTATATCGTTACGCTCCAACTCCGCACCCACGTCGAGTACGTGAAGCTGCTGGTGCAATAAGTAACTCAAAGTGATGTATTACAAGACCGCCCGACTCGCATTTTGCGGGTCGGGCGGTTTCTTGTTAAGCCAACTTGCAGCTTGAACTGGCTGCGTTAGTAGCTGAACCCAATGGCGTGCAGGCACGAACACCAGCTAAAGAAGAACCGCCGGTCTTCCTGCTTGCGCTGTTTTTTGATAGCCTTGGCGCGGGCTTTGATTTCGGCAGTAGTGAAGCTGCGGCATGGCACGTTGGCGGTGGGTTGGGGTACAGCCGGCACTCCGGCAACAAATGGAAGCGGGTGGGAATTCATGGCTGAGCTTGGATGGTGTGTAGTAATAATACGCTTTTTTCAGCTGAAAGGCAAGTGGCTACAAGGCCTTCGCCAGGCCGGTGGCGGGCGCTGGATGGGCCGGACCATGCCAATGCGCCGTAGTTTTACCCTATGACTCCTCCCCTTCCCACTTCCCTGCTGCTCAATGGTCGCGAGTTCAGCTACGCCGCCATTCAAGAATATCCGGCCCGCCTAGCAGAGCCGTTGAACGGCTACGAAGCCAAGGTGCTGGACTTTATCCGGCAGTGGCTGAATGGCACGCAGGAATTTAACCTGACGACTTCGGGCAGCACGGGGCCACCCGCGCCCATCGTGCTGCGGCGGCGGCAGCTGGAGGCGTCGGCCCGACGCACCGCTGACTTTTTTGACCTTGGGCCCGGCGACCGGGCGCTGGTCTGCCTCAACTGCGAATACATCGGTGGCATGATGATGCTGGTGCGCGGCCTGGAGCGCAACATGCACCTGACCATTGTGGAGCCGCACGCCGACCCATTTGCCCACGTGGCGGCCAATGCAGAATTTGATTTCTCCGCCTTTGTGCCGCTGCAATTGAAGACGATACTAGCAGCCGGCCACGCGAAGCGGCTCAACCGAATGAAGGCCATTTTAGTAGGCGGCGCGCCGGCCGATGCCACGCTGCAACAGGAGCTGCAGCCGCTCAGCGCTGCCGTGTGGCTGACATATGGCATGACCGAAACCTGCTCGCACGTAGCGTTGCGCCGGCTGAATGGCCCGCAGGCGAGTACCTCGTTCCGAGTGCTGTCGGGCATTGCGGCGGGGCAGGACGAGCGCGGCTGCCTGACCCTGCGCGGCGATGTGACCGACGACCAGCTCATCACCACTAATGATGTGGTGAATCTGCTCGATTCCCACACCTTTGAATGGCTGGGCCGCGCCGACTTCGTGATAAACTCCGGCGGCGTGAAGGTGCCGGCCGAGAAAGTAGAGTTGGTGCTGGACGTGGCCCTGGCCGAAATCGGGGAGTCGCGGCGCTGCTTTGTGGCGGGCCAGCCCGATGAGCGCCTGGGCCAGGCCATAACGGCTTTCATAGAAGGCCCGGCGCTGACAGCGGCGCAGGAAGAGCAGCTAAGAAAGCTATTGGCTGAGCGCCTGGGCCGCTACGAGCAACCGAAGCAGGTGGTGTATGTGCCCGAGTTCCAGACCACGGCCACCGGCAAGCTGAACCGAGCCGCTACGCTGCGCACGCTGTAGCGGCGCAATAGCCAGCACCTCGCCGTGGGCAACTTAAGCGCCGACATGGTAACGGCTGCAACGAGGAAACACGCCGGGGCTCGTGCGGTGGCGGCGAATTCGCGCTACGGCAAAAAGGCTAGCTTTGTGCTCCACTACAGCTCACTTTTTTGCTTATGAAACGCAGGTTACTTCCCGTTGCGGCGCTGGGTTTGCTCACGCTCACCCAGTGCAATTCTTCCACTTCGTCTTCGGAGGCGAATAAGAGCGGCACGACTGCCGCAGCGGCCGATACAGCATCGTTTAAGGTTATCAACGAGCAGTTTGCGGACTTGCGGCTGTTGCGCTACCAGGTGCCAGGGTTCACGGCATTGAGCGCGAAGCAGAAGGAAATGCTGTATTACCTCTACGAGGCGGCGCTGAGCGGGCGCGACATCGTGTATGACCAGAACTACAAGCACAACCTGCGCGTGCGCCGCACGCTGGAGGCCATTTGGGAAGCGAACCAGCAGCAGCTGAGCTCCTCCGACGACGCCCAGAAGCTGAGCGTGTATGCCAAGCGCGTGTGGTTTTCCAACGGCATTCACCACCACTACTCCACCCGCAAGTTTGTACCCGAATGCACCCCGGACTATTTTGCCAAGCTGGTGAAATCCGTGGATGCCAAGACGCTGCCCTTGCAGCCGGGCGAAACCGTAGACCAATTCATCAGCTTCATCACGCCCATTATCTTCGACCCCAACGTGGCCCCGAAGCGAGTGAACCAAGTGGCGGGCCAGGATTTGATTAAAACGTCGGCCACCAACTTTTATGGCGAGGGCGTGACGCAGGCCGAAGTGGAAGCCTTCTATGCCAAGAAAATCGACAAAAACGACCAAGCCCCGATTTCCTACGGCCTGAACTCGCAGCTGGCCAAGAATAAAGACGGACAACTGGAAGAGCGCACCTGGAGCACCAACGGCATGTACGCGCCCGCTATTAAGCGCATGGTGGGCTGGCTGCAGAAGGCCGCCAACGTGGCCGAAACGCCCGAGCAAAAAGATGCGCTGACCAAGCTCATCAGCTTTTACCAGTCCGGCAGCCTGAAAACCTGGGACGACTACAACATTGCCTGGGTCAAGGACACGAAGTCGGCCATTGACGTCGTGAATGGCTTCATTGAGGTATACGGCGACCCGCTGGGATACCGCGCCACGTACGAATCGGTGGTGAGCTTCCGCGACGAGGAAGCCACCAAGCGCATCAAGGCTATTGGCGACCAGGCGCAGTGGTTCGAGGACCACTCGCCGATAATGGACCAGCACAAAAAGAAAAACGTAGTGGGCATCACCGCCAAAGTCATTACGACGGTGGTGGAGTCCGGCGACGCTGCCCCGAGCACGCCCATCGGCATCAACCTGCCCAACGCTACCTGGATTCGCAAGCAGTACGGCTCTAAATCGGTGAACCTTGGCAACATTGTGGAGGCCTACGACCGCGCCAGCGCCAGCTCCGGCATGCTGGATGAGTTTGCGTACTCGCCCGAAGAAATTGCCCGCGCCCGCCAATACGGCGCGCTGGCTGGCAAGCTGCACACCGACATGCACGAGGTTATCGGCCACGCATCGGGGCAGATAAACCCCGGCGTGGGCACCACCAAGGAAACCCTGAAAAACTACGCCTCGGCCCTGGAAGAAGCCCGCGCCGACCTCGTGGCCCTCTACTACCTGCCCGATGCCAAGCTACAGGAGCTGGGCGTGGCCCCATCGCCCGACGTGGCCAAGGCCGAATACGACTCCTACCTGCGCGGCGGCCTCATCACGCAGCTCACGCGCCTGCAACCGGGCGAAACCGTGGAGGAAGCCCACATGCGCAACCGCCAAATGGTGGCCAAGTGGGTGCTGGAGCACGGCAAAAAAGACAACGTGGTGGAGCTGGCCAAGCGCGACGGCAAAACCTTCGTGCACATCAACGACTACGCAAAGCTGCGCACGCTCTTCGGCGAGCTGCTGCGGGAGTTGCAACGCCTCACAAGCGAGGGCGACTTCAAAGCTGGCAAAAACCTCATCGAAACCTACGGCGTGCAAGTCGACCAAGCCCTGCACAAGGAGGTGCTGGCCCGCTACGAGAAGCTGCACATTGCGCCTTACCAGGGCTTCATTCAGCCGCGCCTGGTGCCTACGCTGAACGGTGACCAGGTGACGGACGTGACCATTGAGTACCCCACCAACTTCCCGCAGCAGATGCTGGATTACGGCAAAAAGTATTCCTTCCTGCCCAATTACAACTAACGCTTGGCAGGCACCTGCCCACCCGGCAACTCACCCAAACGGGGGCTTCGATTTGGAGCCCCCGTTTGCGTTCGCAGGGCTTTGGGTACTGTAAAATCCTGGCTGCGACGGGCCATTTAGAGCATAAGTAATAGCGGACCATAGCGCGCACTGCAGTCCAGCTTAATTGACTAGCGTTGCCTTGAGGGCGTACTTTGTTGGCTACGGCCGGTTGTTCTGCTCCGAACAACCGGCCGCATTGTTTTGGGCCCGGTGCCCGCTCACGTTGCTGCTGTGTATTGAAGAACTGCCTGATTTTCCTTCCAAGCCCTCCAATCATTCGTCTGGTCGTTAGCCTGTTACTGTTTGGCAGCATGTGGCACAGCGCCCGGGCCCAAACGCTGGCTCCGGCCGACACCACCCAGAGCACCACCGCCCGCACCGATACGACTGCTGTGCCCACCGTGGCTCCGGCGGCCGGGGGCGCCGCCGGGCTGCCTTCCACCGAGTTCGAGACCTACAACGCCAGCGGGCGCGGCGTGCGCTACACGGCCTCGCTCACTGGCCTCTACACTACCGGCACCGTGAACCGGGTGTTTCTGAGCACCAGCCACACGGCCAACTTTGCCTTCCAGGGTGGTCGGTGGCGGTTGCCGCTGGGCTTTAATTTCAGCTACGGCCGACAAAACGGCTTGCTCAACGAGCGCGAGGCCGCCCTGCTAGCCACGCCTTCGTACCAGCGCGGACGCTGGAAAGGCTACGGCCTGGCCAATGCCGAGCGCAGCAACCTGCGTGCCATCAACTACCGCGTGGTGGGTGGCTTGGGTGCAGGCTACCAACTCTATGGCGACACGCTCAAGAACGAAATCAGCTTGAGCTACTTCCTGCTGTACGAAGAAACCCAGTACCTAACCGAGCTGCATCGGCAGGTATTGCGCCACTCAGCGCGCCTCAAAACGCACTTCACCACTGGCCCGGTGGTGCTCGACGCCCTGGTGTACTACCAGCCCGCCGTGCAGGCCCCCACCACCGATTACCGCGTGAATGGCAACGCGGCCGCCACCATGCGCCTCTCGCGCCGCCTGGCGCTCACCATCACCTACACCTATTCGCTCGAAAGCATCAACGTGGCCGGGCGCAGTCCGGTCAACACGAATCTATCGGCCGGCTTCACGTACTCGACGGGGAAATAGGTGCGGGGTTGGGGCTTTTCCGGACGGCTGCTAGCTGCCCCGCATATTAGTTTGGGTGAACAACGGCTCTTTCTCCTTGAACACTTTGATGAGCTCGCCGAGAAACAGGTTGGCCCGCAGGTAGAACACCGGACCATTCAGCTCTTTCTGGATGCCTTTGGGTATGAATACCGGCTGCCGCCAGCCAGCACCCGTGCCCACCCCTCCCCAGCGGAAGATGCGGTACTGCGCGGCCATCGCGGGCTCGACGACGCCCAGAAACTCCCGGGGCGTTTTGTCGAGGTCACCGTCGTCGGCTTCGTAGAGGACGTAAACGGAGCCGAGCCCCAGCTGCATATTAGCGCTGAGTTCCCAACGGCGGTTTTCGAGCAGCACGTAGCCCGCGTAGGCCGCCAGGTAGCGAAAGCGCAGCTCGGCGTCGGCATCTTCGGCGGCGTTGTCGGGCTTGGCCTGGCGGGTGGGCACGCCAGTGCTGAGGAAATAAATAGCCGCCCCGGTCCGGAAACGGCTTTTAAACTCCATGCCCAGCTTGAGGCCGTTGATGGTGGTGAGGTGGTGGTTGATGATGGAATAGCGCGAGTCGTACTGCGCCACAAAGCGGTTGTGCGGCAGTCGCGGAATAGCCGGCCGGCCCTTGAGCGAGTCGCGGGATGCGGCAGCGGGCGGGCGGGCCAGGGCCGCCGGTGCAGCCAACAATAGCCCACCCAACAAATAGCGAAACAAAGACATAGGTGCCAGATACGTAGGAACAGTGCAGCGGGTGGCAGCCGCAGCCGGATAATAACCGCGCGGACCGCTGGTAGTTATCAGGCTGGTCCGGCGGTGCTGGCCGCCACTACTTCCGCGTCGGTACCGGAAGCCGATTAGCAAGGAGGCGCGGTAGCCCTAAATCCGCAGGAATTGGCTACGTTACCTCTGAAGCGGGGAGAAATGCAGACTGAGTGAGATGCCCAATGGCTCGAAAAGGCAGGACGTGACCTTTCTGCAATGGATTGTTTCGCCCCGCCGCTCCCGCTGCTTCGCCTGCCGAATCAGTCGCTTCGCCCCGGATGCCCTAGCGGCCGGCAGTTTCAAAACGTAAGTTTGACGCAGTTATCCCAACCCCGCCCGCCATGCTTACGCCCGACCTGCTGTTTAAAATTGCCAACAACGTGGCCGTGCTGGGCTGGCTCTTGCTGCTGCTGGCCCCACGCTGGCGCGGCACCCGCGCCGTGGTGCTCAGTGGCGCCCTGCCCCTGCTGCTGGCTGCCACTTATGTGGTGGTCATCGGCTACCAGACCGTGGCCCATCCCGCGCCGGGCGCGGGATTTAACTCGCTGGCGCAGGTGGCGGCCCTGTTTCGTGAGCCGTGGGCGCTGACGGCGGGCTGGGTGCATTATCTGTGTTTTGATATGGCGGTGGGCATCTGGGAAAGCCGCGATGCCCAGCGGCGCGGGGTGCCCCACCTGCTGCTGTTGCCCTGCCTGGTGGCCACGTTCATGCTCGGCCCGCTGGGGCTTCTGCTGTACTCGGCGGCGCGGCGGCGTTATCCACGGCCGGCCGTGGCGGCCATTTAGCGCAGTCTCGCATTCAGGGCATTGTTGCACGGACGCTGTAGTCCGCGCTACTGCGTCCGTGCGACTATACAGGTCTGGGTGCAGGGCTTTCGGTTCGCTGTGTTCAGGATGACATCATAAGAAACCTACCCCCAGACCAATGCCGATGAGCACTAACGGACCCCACACCACCCGCAGCCGGAACTCCGGGCAACGTAAAAGGCTCCCCGGTATGGGAGACATTGTGCGGCAATATGGCCGCGGCTATCTGTTATTGCTGATGCTCCTGCTCTTGGTAGTACCGGCCCAGGCACAGCTACCGGATTTCACCACGGAAAATATCCGGTTCGATTGTGCGGGAGTGACACTGGCCGGCACCGTGTTTACGCCCAGGCATCCGGTGGCGGCGGTCGTCCTCGTACACGGGTCTGGCCAGGAAAAACGGATGACGGGCTGGGCAACCCTTCTGGCAGGAAGCGGCATTGCGGTGCTGACGTATGACAAGCGCGGCGTGGGCGAATCGGGTGGAGTGTATGCGGGCCCGGAAGTCGGCACCAACAACGTTGACGCGGCCAATCTCGACCTGCTGGCGGGCGATGCCAGCGCTGCCGTTAATGCGCTGTTGGCGCATTTGCCTGCCCAGCACGGGCCGATTGGCCTGCTGGGTGCTAGCCAGGCAGGCTGGGTAATCCCAATGGCCGCCGGAAAGAACAGCACGGTGCGGTTCATGGTGGTATTTAGCGGACCCGTTGTTACGGCCCGCGAGCAGTTGCGCTTTCAGTTTTTTACGCAGGGCAAGCGCGATTTTTGGGAGACGCACACCGAAGCGGAGGCCCGCGAACACCTGCGCAACGACACCGACCGGTACCAGTTTGCAGATACCGATGCGCGTGCCGTCCTCGCTACGCTCTCCATCCCCGGGCTTTGGCTTTTTGGTGGGAAGGACGTGCAGGCTCCGGTGAGCTTGTCGATGGAACACCTTGATGTGCTCAAAGCCCAGGGCAAGCCTTACGAGTACCGGTTGTTTCCGGCTTTGGGGCATAACACGGCTTTCGATGCCGCGCACGAACCTTCCGACGCGGCCCTTCAATGGATTAAAGAACTGGCTAGCCGCCCGAAAAAGAAGAACAAACAGCGGTAAGTGTAGCCGGCAGGAGGCTCGGGATGGGGCCGTCCAAGGCCGCGCCATTCCTGCCCCGATTGATTTAATGCCTGCTATTCAGCGGTGGCAAGGCCCTCCGTCTCTGCTTACCGTGCGCAAAATACTGAAGATGACAGTCAGCCGGCGCACGGTATCACACAACTCCACTTCCCTCCTTAAACTCCATTATGCCATGAAAACTGCCCTGCTTGAAACGCCGCTTTTTTCGTCGGGAGCCCCGACCGGGTCCGTTTTTTCGTCTTTAACGACGGCGCTGCGGGTGCTACACCGCGTGAACCCGCTGCTGTCGTGGACCGGCTGGGTGAATGTGGCCCTGGCCATACTGGCCCTGACGCTGCTACTGGTCGACCACCGCCTGGTGACGGGCGCGCCGGTTTGGATGAAGCCGCTGAAGTTCTCGCTGTCCATCCTCGCCTTCGCCTGGACGCTGGGCTGGCTACTGGCCGATTTGCCGCTGGCGGCGCAGCGCGCCGTGCACTACATCAGCTGGGGCGTGGCAGTGAGCATGGTGGTGGAGCAATTCGTGATTTTTGTGCAGGCGGCCCGAGGCACCACCTCACACTATAACGGTACCTCGGCGCTAAACGGCATCCTGTTCGGCCTGATGGGCATTTTCATCCTGGTAAATACCTTAATGACGGTGTGGGCACTGTTTCTGGTGTGGCAGCATCCGCTGCACGGGCCGGTGGGCTACGTGTGGGGCGTGCGCCTGGGGCTGCTGCTGTTTCTGGTGGGCAGCGTGCTGGGCGGGATGATGATTCACAACATGCAGCACACCGTGGGCGCCCCCGACGGCGGCCCCGGCCTGCCCGGCCTGGGCTGGAGCACCCGCGCCGGCGACCTACGCATTGCCCACTTCCTGGGCATGCACGCCCTGCAAGTGCTGCCGCTGCTGGGCTGGGCCCTGAGCAGTTGGACGCCGCGCCTAGCCGCGCCCCTCACCTGGATGGGGGCGGCGCTCTACGCCGCGGCCGTGGGGGGCTTGTTTGCGCTGGCTATGGCCGGGCGCCCGCTGTGGGCGGGCAGCAATTGAACAATGGAGGAGCAAGTCCTCCGGGTAGGCCCCTATCCCTACAGCCACGGTCCGCATCCTTCCGCAGCCCCAATCCTGATTTACTCCATACTCGCGCCTGTTCATCATGCCCTCGCTGCATCAGCTCAACATTCTTGTGCACGTTGCCTTTGGCTCGCTGGCGCTGCTGGTGGGGCTCGGGCCCATGCTCACGGCTAAGGGCGGGGCGGCCCACGTCCGCTTCGGCCGCTGGTTTCTGGGGCTGGCCACGGGGGCACTCATCACGGCTGTGCTAGGGCTGGCGGTGT
The DNA here is from genome assembly GCF_017571495.1 of Hymenobacter negativus. Lineage (GTDB taxonomy): Bacteria > Bacteroidota > Bacteroidia > Cytophagales > Hymenobacteraceae > Hymenobacter > Hymenobacter negativus. The sequence goes on from NZ_JAGETZ010000001.1 coordinate 822,645, forward strand.
TCAACTTCCGACCGTTTCTTACCGTGATTGTGCTGCTGAGCGTGTACCAGGCCTATTCCGGCTACCGGGCGTTGCGCACCCGGGCCACGGGCCCTACCCTGCGCGACGGGGTGTTTTCGGCCGTGTTTCTGGTGGGCGGACTAACGTTTCTGCTGCTCCTGCCACGCATTCGGCTGGTGTGGTCGCCGGTGGTGATGTACAGCACGCTGGGAGTGCTGCTGACGATGACGGTGTACGATTTGAGCCGGTTTGGGTGGCGGGCACGGTGGCGGCGCGGGGCCTGGCTCTACGAGCACATCTGGAAGATGATGAGCACGTATGCCGCGCTGTTGTCGGCTTTTACGGGCACAGTGCTGGCCGCTTATCAGCCGTACAGCCAGTTTGTGCCCTCGGTGCTGGGCTCGGTGGCGGCGTGGGGCTTCATGGGGATGGTGTACTGGCAGCGGCGGAAGCGAGTTGCTGATTTGGAGATAATCAGTGGCTAAAGTCCAGTACCTTGGTCGGGTGATGAACGACCGCCGCTTTTTGTTGGGAGGCATTCCGCTGCTGGGTTTGCTGATTACGGTCCTGACGCTACCCACTGGGGGGTACAGTGGGCGGTTGCTGTTTGGGCACTGGGTCATTTCGGTGTATTTCACCACGGGGTACTGGCTGAGCAACCGCCAGCTGTGGGCCGGGCTACTGCGCCGCCTGCCCCGCCCCGAGCAGACGCCGCGGCGCCTCTGGCTGCTGGCGAGCCTGGCCCTACTCCTCACCACGCTGGCGTCGGTGGCACTTTTTCTGCCCATGCACTGGCTGATGCCCCGCTACTTTGAGCTGTCGTGGAGTTCCTTGCTCGAGCAAACCAAGTTCAGCATGGTGCCCACGGCGGCCGTGCTCACGCTCTACGAGGCCATGTATTTTTTCGAGCAGTGGAAAGGCAACCTGCACCGCGCCGAGCAGCTGGCCCGCACCCAAACCCAGGCCCAGCTCGACGCCCTGCAAAGCCAGCTCGACCCGCACTTCCTATTCAACAACCTCAACACGCTGGCCGCCCTCATCGAGCCAGAAAACGCGCCGGCCCAGCAATTTGTGGAACAGCTGGCCGATGTGTACCGCTACGTGCTGCTGGCCCAGGGCCAGTCCACCGTGCCGCTGGCCGAGGAAATGGCCTTTATCGAGACTTACCTGGCGCTGCACAAAACCCGGTTTCGCGACAATCTGGTGGTCGACATTGACGTGCCGCCCGCCGCCCTGGCCCGCCGTGTGGCCCCGCTCAGCGTGCAGCTGCTGGTGGAAAACGCGCTGAAGCACAACGAGGCCTCGCGCCAGCACCCGCTGCACCTGCGCATCGCGGCCCCGGCCGACGCCCCCGATTTCCTACTGGTCGAAAATACCCTGCGGCCCCGTACCGCCGGCCTTGCCCCGGGCACCGGCACTGGCCTGGCCAACGTGCGCCGCCGCTACGAGCTGCTGGGCGTGGCCGTGCCCGTCGAAATCCAGGAAACACCGGACAAATTCGCGGTAAAACTTCCGTTGCTGCCTCCCTCACCATGACCATTCTGCTCCTCGAAGACGAGTACCCCGCCGCCGAACGCCTGCAGCGCCTGCTCGTCCAGGCCGCCCCCGACGCCCAGGTGTTGGCCGTGCTCGACACCGTGGCCGGGGCGCTGGCCTGGCTGGCGGCCAACCCCGCCCCTAACCTCATTCTCAGCGACATTCAGCTGGCCGACGGCCTGAGCCTCGAAATCTGGGAGCAGGCCGTGGTACCCAGCCCGGTCATCTTCACCACCGCCTTCGATGCCTACGCCATCCGGGCTTTCCAGGCCAACAGCGTGGCCTACCTGCTGAAACCCGTGAAGCTGGCCGAGTTGCAAGCCGCCTTGGCCAAGCTGCGGCAATGGGAATCAAGAGGTATTCCTGATTCAGCAGCGCCCACCTCTCCCATCGAGCGGTTGCTCGATGCCCTGCCCCGGCCCGGCCGGCCCTACAAAACCCGGTTTCTGGTGCGGCAGGGCGACGTGCTGCTGCCCCTGCCGGTGGCCGAAGCGGCGTGGTTTATCAGCCGCAACGAAACTGTGACGTTGGTCGCAACCGACGGCCGCCGCTTCGTGCTCGACTACACGCTGGAGCAGCTCGAAAGCCTGCTCGACCCCGCCCAGTTCTTCCGCCTCAACCGCCAAATCATTGCCCAATTGCCGGCCGTGCGCCGCCTGCACCCGCATTTCAACGGCAAGCTGCTGGTCGAATTGCACCCCGCCGCCCCAGAGGAAGTGTTGGTGAGCCGCGAGAAAGCCAGCACCGTAAAAACGTGGCTGGAAGGGTAGCTTTCGGCGTATCTTGTTTGTTTAATTCCCTTGTCATGACTGCCATCAAGCTAAAAAGCCCCTTGCTCGAACGCCTCACCGACGAGGAGTTCTACCAGTTCTGCATGGACAACCGCGACCAGCGCATCGAGCGCGATGCCCAACATCAAATCACTATTATGCCCCCTACCAACTCTGAAACCGGCGCTGCTAATAGTGAAATTGCAGCTGACCTTGTGATTTGGAATCGCCAGCATAAGTTGGGCAAGACCTTTGATTCTTCATCTGGCTTTACGCTCGATACCGGAGCCATGCTCTCGCCCGATGCCAGCTGGATAGCCTGGGAAAACTGGAATGCTTTGAGCTCGGATGACCGGCGCGGCTTCGCCCGCATCTGCCCCGATTTTGTAGTAGAGCTGCTCTCGCCTACCGACCGCCTCACCGACACCATGCGCAAGATGGAGCACTGGCTCGAAGCTGGGGCGAAGCTCGGCTGGCTTATCGACCCTGGCACTGAGTCGGTTTATATTTTTGAGCCCGGCCAGCCCGTGCGGCCAACAGTGGGATTTGAACAGGATTTGGTGGCTGGGCCGCTAATGCCCGGTTTTGCGCTGGAGCTGCGGCGACTCAAAAAGGATTTTTAAAATGGTTGCGTTTCGAAACGCAACCCTTCCACTACCTATCCAGCCAGCTCTTGAACACATTCACCTTTTCGCGGCTCACTAGCACCTGCGCATCAGGGGCGGTGGGCTTGAGCACGGTTTGGAGACGGGAATTGGTGTAGTGGATGATGTCCTGGATGGCCGACTGCTGGGCCAGATAGGCGCGGTTGAGGCGGAAGAAGCGGCGAGGGTCCAGCAGGGTTTCGAGCTGGTCCATGGTGTAGTCGACCACGAACTTGCGGCCTTCGGTGGTTTGGAGGAAGGTGGCTTTTTCGAGGCTGAAGAAGTACGCAATCTGGTCGAGGGGCACCACTTTCAGGTGTTCGCCCACCCGCACCACAAACTGGGTTTTGTAGCTGGTGGCCGGCGGTGCCGCTTGCTGCATCTGCTGCATGAGTTGGGCCAGCAGCGCCGGGTCGAACGCCGGAGCGGCGGCCGGCGTCGCGGGCAGGCGTTCGCGCAGCTTGCGCAGGGCGTCGCGCAGCTCCTCCTCATCGATGGGCTTAAGCAGGTAGTCGACGCTATTTACCTTAAAGGCCTGGAGCGCATACTGGTCGTAGGCGGTGGTGAAGATGACCGGACAGCGCACCGTGGCTCGCTCGAAAATCTCGAAGCTCAGGCCATCGGCCAGGTGAATGTCGAGGAATAGCACATCGGGGGCGGGACCGGTTTCGAGCATGGCCACGGCCTGGCTCACGGCCTCGGCTGTGCCGAGAACCTGCAAAGGGTCGGGCTGGCGGGCCAGCATGTCGGCGAGGCGGCGGGCGGCGAGGGGTTCGTCTTCAACGATGAGGGCACGGAGGGGCATAAGCTGTAGGAGAAGCAGAACGTCATGTAGGGCGCAGCATCTTTACCGCAATACTAACGCCATCAAACGGGATTACTACTGCGGCAAAGATGCTGCGTTGCGCGCTGGATAAGGTTCTTTTAAGTTTAAAACCTACAGCACCAGCAGTGGCAGCGTTACCACAAACTCACCGGCTTCCTCCCCTATCGCCAACGGCTTATTGGTCAGGAAGGCGTAGCGGGCGGCCAGGTTTTTCAGGCCCAGGCCGGACGACTCGCCCGGCGCGAGGCGGCGCGGGCGCAGGGTGTTGCGCACGGTCAGGGTGTGGGCGGCGGGGTCGAGCGCGACGGATACCCGCAGTGGGTTGGCCTGGAAGGCGGCGTTGTGCTTGATGACGTTTTCGAGCAGCAGCTGCAGGGCCAGCGGCGGCACGTAGTACGGGGCCAGCACGGCGGGTGGCAGGTCCATTTCTACAGCCAGGGCGTTGCCGAGGCGGGTTTTCTGCAGGTACAGGTAGCTTTCGGCGAAACGCACTTCCTGGGTTAGCGGCACCATTTCCTGGCTTTCGCTATCGAGCACGTAGCGGTACACCTGCGAAAGCTGGCGGATGAAGCGCACGGCGCGGGCGGGGTCGTTTTCTTCCACCAGGCTGGTCAGCGCATTCAGCGAGTTGAACAAAAAATGCGGGTCCACCTGCCGGCGTAAGGAATCGAGGCGGGCTACGGCGGTTTCTTTTTCGAGGCGCTCGGCCCGCACGGCGGCATCGCGCCACTGAAAGAAAAACGCCCGGCTGTGGTTGAACAGCGAAACGATGACCGTGATAATAAGCGGCATGAGCACCTGCCAGTACATGGCCCCCGACCATAGCCGGGCCATTGGCTCGTGCTGAATGAGCAGTAGCAAGGCATTCATTCCCACAATCACCGCCGCGGAGCCGCCCAGCGACACCGCCAGGGTGAGCAGCAGCCGGCGCAACGGCTGCGCCGACCACGGGTAGAGGCGGTTGAGCCATTCTACTACGTAGCCATTCGTGAACCATAGGCTGACGCTGTAAAACACGGTATAAGCGTAGGTGATGGCAAAGGCTTTCCAGCTGTGCAGCGCACTCGGGTTCATCAGCACGCTGATGCCTAAGGCCATAACCAGGATAATCCGCACGGTCCGTCCCAATGCCCGCAACGAGGTGGGCGCCGCCCGAAACGCATTGGGGATGGCAGAAGCGGAAGAATCGGGAGCAGCCACGGCAGCAGACAGAGAAGTTTGCATCAAAGTAAGGGGCTAACAGCAGAAGTCAGAATGGTTGAATAGCGTTTTGAAAAACCTTCGAACAACACGCTCAGCATGACGTTCGAAGGTTAACCAACTCCGCTTTTGGCCTTACTTGGTGGCCGCAGTGGCTACCTCGTACTGCTTCAGCCGGCCTTCGAGCTGGCGCTGGCCCCAGTTGGGCATTAGAGCGGTGGCGGGTTTGAAGGCCGCAAATTTGCTCTGGGCTTCCTGGTAGAGGGGCTTGGCGACTTCGGGGCCGCCGCCGAACATTTTGGGCGTGAAGTTCACGTTGTTGGCTCCCACCAGGTAGGCGCGGGGGTTGTCCGGGTTCAGCTTTTTGGCCTGCGCCACGGTTTCATTTACCAGGCCCGAGTACTTCATGGAGCGTGCCATGGGCGAGATGGCCAGGCGGGCCTGGTAGATGTAGGCTTGCAACGTAAGCAGCTCCGATTCGTCGCCGTGCAGCTTGCGGGCCTGGGCCAGGGCCGCTTCGGCCTGGTCGAGGGTTTGGTCTTTGGCGTCGCCGTCTTCCTTGCTCTGAAACACGTTGATGAGCAAGGCATAGGCCTGGTAGTAGCGGGGCAACCAGTCGGCGGGGGCCACGGTGGCGGCCCGTTCCAGCTTGGCGGCAACGGCCTTGAGGGCGGCCGGGTCGCCGGTGTTCATCAGGTCGGCAATGGTGGAGGCCATCAGGGTGGTGTAGGAATCGGCGGGCGCGGCGCTGGCGGCGGCCGCAGCGGGCGCGGCGGGTTGCGACTGGGCCACGGCGGCAAGCGAAGCGGCGGCGAGGGCGAGGGTGAGCAGGGCAGTTTTCATCGGTTGGGGCTGGGGGTTGAAAGGTGGTTAGAATTAGTGGCCGGGTTGATGATTCAAAGGTGGCAGCCGGCCGGGCCGGCCGAAAATTGCCGTGACCGAAGCGTCGGATGAGGCCGATGAAGCGACAGCCGGCCTGGACCAGTCGGGCGCAGGTTTTGGCCGGCCGAGTGCAACCCCGCACCGCCCAGGCGGCTCCTACCAGCATTCCAACCCTCTTTTCCTCCTTATCCAGCGTATGCGCTACCCTTCCGTTATTGCTCTGAGCGGCCTGCTGCTGCAAGTGTCGCTACCCGGCCAGGCCCAAACCGCCCCGGCCCCCGCGCCCCGCTTCTTTGTGGGGCTGGCCGCTTACCGCAGCTACTACCAGCCGCTCGAAAGCCGCCCGGGCGTTTCCGGCTTCGCGGTGCCCCTGCAGCTCACGGCGGGCTATCAGCTGCGCCCGCGCCTAGCGGTGCAGGTAGGCCTGGCGTACAGCGGCTCATCCTATGCCTACGAGGGAGAGGGCTACTTCTATAACCTCAACCGGCCTCAGGGCACCTACTACCGCTACACGGGCAAGAGCAACATTCGCACAGCCTCGGCCTCGGTGCTGGCCCGCTACACCCTCACCCGCAAGCCCGAACACCGCCTGCAGTTCGACGCCTTGGGTGGCTTCACCCTGGAATACCGCCGCGGCGCCGACCACGGCACCTACATCGACAGCGTGGGCGGCAGCCGCAACGAGAATCCCTACGACAACCGCGGCACTGACAACGCCCTGCTGCTCACGGCTGGCCTGGGCACCCGCTACCGCCTGACCCCGCGCTTCGACCTCTCCCTGGACCTGCTGCTCAACCGCTCCCTCACCTCGCCTATTTATTTCAACTACCAGGGAGGCCTCACCGGCAGCGCCGCGCTCGGCCTGCGCTACCGGTTTGGGAAGTAGTGCAGGGTCGTAAATCCATTAAAAAGGCCGCTCCGGTAACGGAGCGGCCTTTTTAATGGATTAATGCTAATACATTCCTGCTCTAAGCGGGCAGGGTGGGCTTGTGGGCCGTTACCAGGGTTTGCGCATTGGTCAGCACCGTTACTTGGGCATTTACCTGCTCGGTGTCTACATCGGCCAGGAAGGCGACGGCGCCGGTGCGGGCCTGGCCGCGCTCGGTGAGGTTGTCCTTCCGGTCGTTGGCGCGGCGCAGCTTGCCGCTGGTGGTGCGCTGCTGGGCAGCCGTGAGCCCAGGCACGGCCAGCATGGCCTCCAGACCGGCAATTTCGGCATTCACGCCCGCCAGCTGGGCTGTGACCGAGGTGCTGGTGCGGCCCGCCTGCCGGTCGGCGTAGTCGAGGCTGTCGTCGCGGTGCTGGTAGGTATCCAGCTCTGCCTCGAGGCTTTCGAGGGCTTCGTCGCACTCGGCGCGGGTAGTGAGCTTGGTTAGGTCAAGGGCCATAAAAAGTGGGTAAAAGGGTTGAAGGAAATTAGTTGTGTTTTCCAAACATATCCATATTTATACGTAATTCAACTTGTTGATACAAAATATATCTTAGCGCCTTACAGCCGCCCTGCTTCGTCACCGGTCAGCAGGGTGGCCAGGGCTGCGGCTTCGGTTTCAAAGGCCTCGGCCTGCAGGCGCAGCACCAGGCGCTCGGCCACGGCCTCGGGGCCCAGCTCCCGGGCGGCCTGCTCCTGCCGGCGCAGCAGCCAGGGGCGGGTGCGCGCATCGGCCGCGGCCAGCAGAGCGGGCAGCACCTGCTGCCAGCGCCGGGCCTGGGCGGCGTGCACTTCCAGCGGGCGCAGGCGGCGGCGCAGGTTGGCGGCCCGGTACTGGCAAAAGTCGCACCGCGCCTTCAGGGGTTCCGGGTCGGGCAGGGCTTCAGGGACGGGGGCCGCTGGGCTGGCCGGGGCATCGGGGGCGGGCAGCCAGGCAGCCAGCGGGGCCAGGCGCAGCAGCACCTGACTGGGCAGCACTTTCCGGCCAGCTTCGAGGTGGCCGATGAAGGCCGCCGTCACACCCAGGTAGGCAGCCAGCTCGCTTTGCTGCAAGCCAAAATAGTGGCGCACGGTCTGCACCAGTGTGGTAGACGGGATTGATTTACGAGCCATGAATGAGGTAGGATATTTTTTGAAGCTACAAAAATATCCTACCTCCACTCTGCTTCTCGAAGAAGCTGCTTGCCCTAGCGTACGCTGTACCCCGAAGCTGTGCTTCGGCCGAACGAGGCGCTCAACGAGTTGCCCTTGGTAAACGGCTACCCCCCTCACGGCCGGAGCGCGCATCAAGCCCCGGCCCAGCTACCGCAATGTGCAAGTGGTGTTCGAGCTGACGCCCTATGCCAATGCATGCCTTGATGGGGGCTACGGACGCACGCTGCCGGGGCTGGCCTATAACTTCCGACGGGCCGACTGACCCGGCTGGCGCGAGGTCGTAGCCGCCAGGGGCCCGCCTTTAATGAGCTGAATAGGTTCTTATATCAACGAACGTGCTTCCGTTGTTGGTATAGGGTGCGGATGCGGAAGTCAAGGTAGTAGCCGTCAGGCTCCGTACATACTTAGGAGTTGACCCTGGTTGGCCGGGATTGAGCACAATCTCCGTTTCGTTCGACGCGAAAGCCCAGGTTCCACTAATAAGGTACCCCGGGTAAGTAGCACTGCACTTTATCAGTCCTTCGTCTATGGTAAAGGATTTGTCGGCATGATAATATTCGAAGTCATCCAGAGAGCAGGGGTCATAGCTTGTAAGCGGATAGGTGGTGGTTGTCACTACGCCCGCAGCAGTAGTTTCTACTATAGCGAAACTCTCCAGCTTCCACCCCGAACTTGTTAGCCATACTTCCCGCTGAGATGGTTTGGCGGGCTCTGGCTCGCTGGATTTTTTGCAATCGGTAAGAGCAAATGTGCTGCTGGTAAGGAAGGCCAGCGTCAGCAAACGTAAAGGGGAGTTCATGTATGGAAATAAGAAGGTGGATTTAGGTAGTAACGCTCGCCTTCCCATTAACTATACGTTGAGCACTATCTTTATTTAAATGCAGAGAAGCTGTGTTGTATACCGGAACTGAGCCTTTCGCACTGAATATTGCTTTTGATGCCACGGGACACTGTCTACCGGGAACGCCTGCGCGCCATCCGTCCTCGATACGGTGGCTTATCTCAAAAGCTGTTTGCGCTACCTGAGATAAATCCGCCGACAGAGTGAAGCACGGGATAGGAAGCCTGGCGACGAAGAGAGTCACCCTAATGAATAGGGCCACGCCGGATGCTTCGTTTTGGCGACGCCACACCCGTACCTTCCGCCTTTTCTGCACCATCATGACCTTTCCTCTTTCGCACCACTTGCCGGCCGTAGCCCTCCTGGGCGTGCTGCTGACCGGCTGCTCCCCCACCCCCGACAAGCCCGCCGCGACTACCGCCACCCGTCCGGCGAAGGCAGCCGAAAAGCCCTTCGTGGGCACCATCCGGCTGGTGGAGCATCGGTATGTGCTGGGCATTCGCAGCACCGACTACGTCACGCTCACCTTCGACGGCCCCCGGCTGCGGCGGGAGGTGCGCCCCGGCGGCTTCGCCGATTCTACCGAGCGGTACGGCCTCATCGCCGACCTGCGCACCGACAGCGTGACCTACTACGTGCAGGATGCCCAGCTTAATGCCCACTGCCGCCTGGCCCGCGCCAGCTATCTGGCCAGTGTAGCGGCCAACGCGCCCCTTTTCACCGCCCTGGACCGCAAGCCCTACAGCACCATTTTCGAGCCCCTGCCGCCGGGCTCCCCCGCTTTGCGCAGCGCGGCGGTAGCGGGGCCGGCCCTGCGCCGCCTCAGCAGCTACCAGGCCGTCCTGTTTCTGCTGCCCGACCACGGCCGCTGCGACGTCTTCTACTCGGAGCAAGTGCGGGTACCCAAGGCGGCGCTGGCCTACATCGAGCACCACGCGCCGGCCGCGCTGCCCTCCCTGGCGCTGGCCGTGCACTACACCCCACCACCTCAGTCCAATGCAGCCGGCCTGCTCGACCGGCTGCACCAGCGGCTAAACAACGCTTTCTCCGAAGACACCGATTTCGATTCCTTCGACCCCAACGCATCGGCCGATTCCTTCGACCTGCCCAGCGGCTCAACCAACAACCTAGAGGAAACCATGTCGGCCGAAACCCATTCGTCACACCATCACCACCATCATTAAGCGGGCTTGCCGGCCGGCTTATAGAAAAGACTTGTTCCCGAATACGCAAAAATGAAAAAAGAACGTCCTGCTGAGCGCAGCCGACTTTACAATTTTCTGTATTTAACCCAAGTTGCGGACGATGGCATGAGAGCCCCAGCGGGGTCGTACCCGGAGGGCGACACTTGTCCAACGAGTGTCGCCCTCCGGGTACGACCCCGCTGGGGATTTAAAATCCACCCATAGCGGCTGTTACTACCGATAGGTCGGCCTCCGGGTACGACCCCGCTGGTGCTTAACCGCATTGTCCGCAACTTGGGTTATTTAGGAGCAAGTCTAAAGTAGCACTTCCGCAGTCGAAGAGCCGCGACGCGGCGGCACTAATTGTTCAACGGTGGTACCCCGTATTGCGGCTCTGTGTTGTTTTTTCTAGTATATCTACCAACATGCTGCCGCGTCGCGGCTCTTCGACTGCGCAGGTCCTGGTAAGAATAAACGCCCAGTCCCTCCACTGACGCATGTTTAGCCGTAACTCGTGCCGGCTATTTGGGCGAGGCTACGCCGCGCAGCCGAACGCACTAGTTGGGTCTACCTACCGCTCATCTGGCGGGCAGCCATCAGCCACGATGCAGGTAATTTCCACCGTCTGGCCAACGAGGCAGCTGCTGGCAGCAATTGGCCGGTAGCCGATGCGCACCCGCTGGCCATTGAGTTTATTGAAGCGCAGCCAGGTGAAGCCGCTGGGCTCCAGCCGTTCGCCAGTAGCCAGCTCCAACACGGAGCCGCAGCCGGCCGGGTCGCTAAGGTCGCGGATGGTGGCCAGCGTGTTACATTCGTAGCATTCGGTGGAAACAGACAACGAAATAAACAGGACTGCAAACAGCCCCAATAAGGCCGTTTGCAGCAACCGAGCGAAGAATAAAGGAACAGGCATAGGTGCGGGGGTCCTGGATACCCCCACCTGACAGGTGCGGCCCCCAATAGGCTGCCAGCGGTATCCAAACCAACCACCCTGCACCATCCACCTGCCTCAGTCCGGCCGCTCGTTCAAATCGACCTTGCTGGTCTTATTGATGGAGATGAACACGCCCACGAACAACATGCGGGGAGCGGGGGGCGTCACGGCGGCGCTGCGAAGCTGGCCGCTGGTGTCGGGCTGGCCGGCGAAGGTGTAGCCGTAGATGTTCTGACGGCCCAGAATGTTGCTGGCCGACACGTAAATGATGGTGAACTGCCCAAACCAATGGGTGAGGTGGCTCACATTCAGGCTCAGGTCCTGGTAGCTGGGCAGGCTGCTTTGGTTGTAGCCGGGCAGGTTGGGGTTGTTGTAGCGGCGGGGCGAGCCGTAGCTGTAGGTGAAGCCCACCTGGGTGTGGATTTTCTGTACCCAGTACTTGCCCACCACGCTCAGGTTGTGCCGGGCCACGAAGGTGGGCACGGCCGAGATGGGGTCGGTGCGGAACAGGCGGCGCGTGTCCACAAAGCCGTAGCTCACCCAATAATCAGCCTTTTTGAAGGTGGTGCGGTCGCGGAACATCACGTCCAGGCCCCGAGCGTAGCCGCTACCGGCGTTCTGGTAGGTGGTGGGGTTGTAGGGTTGGGCGGCGCTGAAGGTGGTGAGCTGGGCGTAGTTCTTCTGGTAGATTTCGGCCCGCAGGGTGCGCTCCTTCACCTGGTGCTGGTAGGTGAGCATGTAGTGCTCGGCTCGCTCAAACTGCAGGGCGTGGCTGATGCGCAGCAAGTCGGTAGTGGGCGACTGGTAGAAGTAGCCCCAGGCAGCCGAGAGCTGGCTGTTTTCGCCGGTTTTATAAGCCAGGCCCAGGCGCGGGGCGGCGTTGAAGCGGCCCAGCAGGGCTGAGTATTCGGTGCGCAGGCCGGCGCGGCCGGCCAGCTTGTTGCTCAGCATCAGGTCGCTTTCCAGGAAGGCGGCGCCGCGCTGCTCGTCCACGCCAAGGTCCTGGGTGGGCGCTTCGGCCGTGGCCTGGTATTGCTGGCGGTAGCGCTGGGCATAGCCTTCGAGGCCCACTTTGAGGTTGAACCAGGTGCTGGCCGAGTCGTTGGTGAGCACCAGCCGGGCCACGGCCGAGCGGTCGAGGTCGTGCAAGGATTGCACGTCGGGGCGGATGAGGTTGTCATCCTGGGTCAGGGCCAGGCCGGTGTTCAGGCTCCAGCCGCGGGTGAGGGGGGCGCGGTAGGTAGCGTTGAGGTAGGCGTTGTCGTTGGCCAGGCTCACGGGGTGGCCGGTGGCTTCAAACTCGGGGTTGGCATCGGGCTGGCGCAGGGCCAGGCGCTGGCGGCTGTAGGTGCCGTACACTTTCAGCATGCCGGCCTCCCCTACTTTGTGGGCCAGCTTCAGCGAGCCGCCCATTTGCAAAGGCGCTTTTTCCCAGCCCAGGTTCTGGGGCACGAGGTTATAGTAAGGTGCGAGGTTGGTGTAGTCGGCCGTCACGGCCAGGCTGGTGCGGTCCCAGCGCTTGGTGCGAGCCACGCTGCCGCCTATGCTCAGCAGCGAAAGGCTGGTCATGGTTTCGGGGGCGAGGTCGGTCGAGTTCAGGGCCACCACGGCGCTCAGCGCCTGCCCATACTCGGCCGAGTAGCCACCCGTGCTGAACACCGTGCCTTTAAACAGGAAAGGCGAAAACCGACCGCGGGAAGCCACATTCGGCACCGCGCTGCCGTAGGGCGTTTGTACAGGCAGGCCGTCGAGGTAGGTTTTGGTTTCCGAAGCCGCCCCGCCACGCACGAAGAGCTGGCCGGTTTCGCCGTTGCGGGTAGTGCCGGGCAGGGCGTTGAGCGCCCCGGCAATGTCGCCCAGCGCGCCGGCCGTGGTCACGATGTCGAGGGGCTTGAGCACGGCGGCGCGCTTCTCATCGCTGGCCTCGAAGGCCCCGGCCGTCACCACCACGTCGCCGAGGGCGGCGCGGCTGGCTTTCAGCTTGAGGTTGGGCAGGCTGATAGGGCCTTTGCCCAGCGTCACCAGCACTTCCAGCGGCTCGTATCCGATGAAGGTGGCCACCAGCACGGCCGGGCCGGCGGCATGGTCGGTGCGAAAGGAGAAGCGGCCCAGCGAGTCGGTGCTGGCCCCGTCGAACGTGGTTTTCAGAAACACGTTCACGCCCGGCAGCGGCTGGCCGCCCGCATCGCGCACAACTCCACTGAGCGACTGGGTGGCTGAGCGGATGGGGGAACTTTCGGCGGGCGCGGCTTGGGCGAGGGCGGTGGCAGGGGCGCTCAGCAGGAAGAGCAGCGGGAGAAGTGAGGTTTTCATCGGGAGCCAGCGGTTAGTTGATGGCTCAAAGGTGACGGCGGGCCAGCCAGGGTTCAATTAAAAGCCTCCGAAGCGCCAATCGGCCCGGATGGACCGCTCGTCGGGCCAGATGAACCGCTGGCCGGTTTAGCCGAGCTGCTGGCCGATACAACCGAACCTCTCGCCGCCCCAGTCGTTGGCATGAGAACGTTCCAGCGGGAATCCGTCCGGTACTTTTGCGGCCCGGCATAACAGGCTTCACAACGCCCTCATGTGCTAAACTCTACTTTTCGTGCCGAAACCGTCATTACCATGGCCTCTCTTACTCCCGTCGACTACCAATCCCTGTTTCATGCGCTGCCGGGCTCTTACCTGCTGCTGGCCCCCGACGGCACCGTGGTCGACAATTCCGACCAGCACGTAGCCGTGTCCATGCTGCCGCGCGCACAGTCGCAGGGCCGCAACATCTTCGATGCCTACCCTTCGGCCCCCGAAAGCCAGCGCGACCTCGATGCCTCACACGAGCAGGTGCGCCGCACCCTGCGCCCCGATGCCATGCCCCTGCTGCGCTACGACCTGGAACGCCCCGCCGAGCAGGGCGGCGGCACCGAGGAGCGGTATTGGCAAATCACGCACCATCCCATTCTCGATGCCCAGGGCCAGCTGCAATACATCCTGCAAATGCCGCAGGACGTGACCGAACAGCACCGTGCCACCCTACAGGCCGCCGAGGCCCAGAAGGCCCTCGACGAAGCCCGGCTACGCACCGATTTCATTCTCGAAAGCCTGCCGGTGCTGGTTTGGACCAACCGGCCCGATGGCACACCCGACTACTTCAATCCCCGCTGGCTGGAGCTTACGGGTAAGAAGCACGAGGAGCTGATAACCGAATCAACCTGGGATGACATTACCCATCCCGACGACCGTGCCAACCTGGTGCAAGCCTGGCAGGATGCCCTGCGCAAGGGCCAGCTGTTTCAGCACGAATACCGCCTGCGCCGCCACGATGGCCAGTACCGCTGGCTGCTGATTCGGGTATCGCCCCGGCTCGATGCCGAGGGCCGCATCACCATGTGGGTAGGCGCGGGCAGCGACATCACCGAGCAGCGCCAGATGGTGCAGGAGCTGCTGCAAGCCAACGAGCAGCAGGCCATCCTCTCCGACCAGGCCTACCAAACCTACCGACAGGCTGAAGTCCAACGTGAAACCTACGAAAGCCTGTTTATGCAGGCACCAGCGCTTATCTGCATCCTGCGCGGGCCCGATTTCCGCTACGATTTCGTGAATACCCGCTACCAGGACCTGTTCCGGGGCCGGCAGTTGGTGGGTTTGCCATTGGTAGACGCCTTGCCCGAGCTGCAGTCGCAGGGCATTGTAGAGCTGCTCGAAAACGTGTACAGCACCGGCGAAACGTTCTACGGCAATGAGGTTCCCCTGCAATTGCAGCGCCCCGATGGCACCGCGTTTAGTGGGTTTTACAACTTTACCTATCAGCGTTTTTCCGAGGCCAATCAGCCCACTGGCATCATGGTTTCGGCCTTCGATGTCACCGCTTTGGTGCAAGCCCGGCATGCCCTCGAACGCCTCCGTGATGCCGGTCCCACCGGCTTTCCGCCGGGCTAATTTGTCAGTTGTGTAGGGCCGTGGCCCGGTAATTGTTTTCCCAACCTCGTATTCCCAGTCTTTGCATGCCCCTCACCTCCTTTGACTTTCAGCAGGCCCGCGTGAAGCAGGTCTTGTTTAAGTCGCGGCTGCGCTCGGTACTCTACGGGGTGCGGGAGGCTGAGCCCTCCCTCTTCTCTGTGACCGAAAACCCGCTCGGTCAGTGGCTGCAGTCGTCGCTGAAACCTCAGCTGGGCACGCAACCCGCTGTGCATGAGTTGGAGCGCATGCTTCAGCAAATGCTACGCACCGGCCAGGACCTGGCCGCCCGCTACCAGCGCGGCCAGATTGAGGAAGCCCGCGCCGGACTCGACCAGGTGAACAGCTATGCCGACCGCATTGAGGCATTGCTGCATACCCTAGAGCAAAATACCCTGGCACAATAGCCGCCCCCACGGCGGTGGCCTGCCACCCTGTCTTACTTTCATGCTTCGTTTGCGGTTGTGCTAACCGCTTTGCTTTTTTTTGCTCATGCCCGCCTCCATTGACTATCAGCACCTGTTCCGTTCCCTACCCGACAGCTTTCTTGTGATGGCCCCGGACGCGACCATCCTGGACAATACCGACAGCCACGTAGCTGCTTCGCTGAAATCGCGCGAAGAAGTGCTGGGCCGCACGCTGTTCGAAGCCTACCCGTCGGTCGACCAGAACCAGGGCGACGTCATTGCTGCCTCGCACGAGCACGTACGCCAGCACCTGGAGCCTCACACCATGCCCCTCATTCGCTACGACCTGGAGGTGCCCGCCGAGCAGGGCGGCGGTTTTGAGGAAATGTACTGGCAGGCTACTCACTACCCCGTGCTCAACGAGCAGGGCCAGCTGCAATACATTGTGCAACGCACCCAGAATGTGACCGAGCAGTACCGGGCCGCCCAGGCCGCCGCGTTGGCCCAGGCCGCGCTGGCTGAGTCGCGGGAACGCACCATTTTCATGCTCAACAACCTGCCCGTCTTCATCTGGACGGCGCAGCCCGATGGCAGCCGCGACTTCTTCAACCCGCGCTGGCTGGCTTTCACCGGCCTCACAATGGACCAGGAAACCGGCTGGCAATGGGCCGAGCGCCTGCACCCCGACGACAAAGACCGGGTGCTTAATTCCTGGCGGCACTCCACTGCTACCGGCGACCCATACCAAGTAGAATACCGCCTGCGCCGCCACGACGGCCAGTACCGCTGGATACTTTCGCGCGCCACCCCGCGCCGCGCCGCCGAGGGCCACATCACCATGTGGGTGGGCGGCGCTACCGACATTAACGAGCAGCGCCAGATGGTGCAGGAACTGCTACAGGCTAACGAGCAGCAAGCTGTGCTTTCGGAGCAGGCCTACCAGATGTACCAGAAAGCCGAGGGCCAGCGCGAAACCTACGAAAGCCTGTTTATGCAGGCGCCAGCCATGATTTGCATCCTGCGCGGCCCCGAGCACCGCTACGAGTTTGTGAACCCAAAGTATCAGCAGCTCTTCCCACACCGGCAGCTGGTAGACCACACGGTGGCCGAGGTGCTGCCCGAAGTAAAAGAACAAGGCATCATCGATATTCTGGATAAGGTGTACCAGACTGGCGAAACCTTCCACGGCAACGAACTGAAACTGCAGCTGGAGCGCGACGCCAGTGGCACACTGCACGACTCGTATTTCAATTTCACCTACCAGCAGTTCCGCGAAAACGGTCAGCCGGCCGGTATCATGGTGTTCGCCTTCGAAGTCACCGACTTTGTGCTGGCGCGCCTGGTCCTTGAACAACTGGGAGCTGCCGGCCAGGCCGATGGCACTGCCCAGTAGGTCCGTTCAGCCGCGTGCCTGTCTCTTTTTTTCGCTTCGCCTTTTCCCCTTCTCATGCCCCTTACCTCCTTTGACTTTCAGCAGGCCCGCGTGAAGCAGGTCTTGTTTAAGTCGCGGCTGCGCTCGGTGCTCTACGGGGTACGCGAGGCCGAGCCGGCCCTCTTTTCCGTGGCCGAAAACCCGCTCGGCCAGTGGATTCAAACCGTTCTTAAGCCCCAAACTCCCGGCCAGTCCGCCGTACGCGAGCTAGAACAAGTGCTCCAGCAGATGCTGCGCACCGGCCAGGACCTGGCCACCCGCTACCAGCGCGGCCACCTCGAAGAAGCCCGGGCCGGCCTCGACCAGGTGAATAGCTATGCCGACCGCATCGAACGCCTGCTCACCGGCCTGGAACAAGCCGCCTAACGAGCAGCGTTATTTATGCCAAAAAGAAGGCCCTGCTATAATTTGCAGGGCCTTCTTTTTGGCATAAATAACGCTGCTCAACTGGTTATAGATTGAATAGCTCGGCTGCGTTGCGGGTAGTAGCTTCGGCCACTTCTTCGGGGGGTTTGCCTAGCATTTCAGCTACGCGGCGCAACACCAGCGGCAGGTAAGCCGGCTCGTTGCGCTTGCCCCGGTGCGGCACGGGCGCCAGGTAGGGGCAGTCCGTTTCCAGCAGCAAATGCTCCAGGCCAATGCCGGGCAGCACTTTGTCGGCCCCGCCGTTTTTAAAGGTAGCCACCCCACCAATCCCCAGCTTAAATCCCAGCCGGATAACCTGCTCCGCCTCTTCAGCCGAACCCGAGAAGCAGTGAAATACGCCCCGTAACGTGCCATCTTGGGCGGCTTCTACCAGGGCCACGGTTTCGGCAAAGGCCTCGCGGGTGTGCAGCACGATGGGCAGCTTGTGCTTTTTGGCCAGACTGAGTTGGATTTTTAGCGCTTCCTGTTGCTCGGCCAGCAAGGTTTTGTCCCAGTGCAGGTCCAGCCCAGCCTCGCCTACGGCCGCGAAGGGTCGGCGGTTCAGCCAGGTTTCTACCTCATACAGCTGCTGCTCGAAGCCGCGCGTGACCGAGCACGGGTGCAGCCCCATCATAGCAAAGCAGGTTTCCGGCGACTGAGCTTCCAGCTCCAGCATGGCGTTGATGCTGGAATGGTCAATATTGGGCATCACGATGGTGCGCACGCCGGCGTCCTGGGCACGGCGCAGCGCATCGAGCCGGTCGGCCTTAAATTGTTCGGAGTAGAGGTGGGCGTGCGAGTCGGTAATGTGCATGGCAATGGTTTGAAGCTGCAAAGGTCGGGCGCGGCAGCACAATCAGCGCGGTTTTGGTCGGTGAAAGCTCCCAGTTAGTAATTTCGCGCCCTTGGAAAGTAGCTTTGGGCTGTTTGTGAAATCCTTCCTCGCCCAACCCCATGGCCATCTTCATAACCAGCGACTGCATTCAGTGCGGCGCCTGTGAGCCGGAATGCCCTAACAATGCCATTTATGAGCAAGGCGCGACCTGGCGTTGGGCCGATGGCACCACCTTGCAAGCCGTTGCCAACACCGATGGGGAGGTTGAGTTGGCCTTGCTCCCGCATGCTCCACTGTCGGAAATAGATTTTTACATCGTGCCAGGCAAGTGCACCGAGTGCGTCGGCTTTCACGAAGAGCCCCAATGCGCCGTAGTGTGCCCCGTGGATTGCTGTGTGGACGACCCCGACCACCGCGAAACCCGCGAACTGCTTCTGGCCCGCAAGGAGCAGCTTCATGCGGCGGCTTAGCCCATAATGTACTTCTTGTAATCCAGTATATCACTGATAACGTCTCCCCTTCCATATCACGGCCCCGCCGCGGAGCTGAAAGGCCAGAATGGCGCCGGTAATGGCCAGGGTGTACAACTCAAACAGCGGCAGCAGCCACCAGCGCAGCCGCACCCCGGCCCGCCAATGAGCCAGCCCCGCCAGTGTGCCCTGCACCAGCACCTTCGCGCCCCAGATGCCCAGCGCCAGCCCCGGCCCAGCCCAAAAGGCCACGCCCACCAGCGCCGGCCAGAAGCCACTGAAAAACAGCAGCTCCAGCCGCAGCCGCAACGGCAAGCCCGCCACGCCGCGCAGCCAGCGCTGCCGCTGCCGCAATAGCGCCGACCAGGTGGGCATCGGCAATGAGTCGGCTCGCACTTGGGCGTTAAAAACCTGCCGGAAGCCAAAACCGGCCGCCAGCACGGCCTGAAACAGCGCGAAATCCTCCGTCACGGAGAAGGGCAAGGCCTCGTAACCGCCTGTGACTTCGTAGGCGGCGCGGGTCACGAGCATGTTGTTGCCCATGGCCGTTACGGGGCGCCCCAGGTCGCTCACCACTTGCACCATGCTCAGCGACAGCAGCCAGTCGATGCCTTGCAGCCGATGAAACAGGCGGGACCCATCCACAGCCGTGATGCCCGTGACGGTGCCCACCCCGGGCGCGGCGTGCGCCAGCACCGCCTCTATCCAGGTCGTAGGCAGACTGATATCGGCATCGGTAATAAAGAAAAAGTTAGTAGTTGCTAGTCGCGCCAGATGCGCCAGCACATTGGCCTTGCCCCGCGCCTGGCCTAGCATTTCGGTGATGGGAATAACCCGGAAATGGCCCGCGAAGCCCTGCATCGCAGCCTCCGCCACAGTGGCTGTGCGGTCGGTGCTGGCATCATCGCCCACCAGTATTTCCAGTAGCTCAGCCGGGTAGTTCAGCTGCCGCAGGCTGGCCAGGCAGCGGGGCAGCGCCATTTCTTCATCACGGGCTGCGATGAGAATACTCACGCGCGGCAACGGCACAGGCAGTGGCCCCGTCAGGCTGGCCCCGCTTCGGCTGCCGAAGCGCCACGCCGTGTAGGCCATGCCCAACAGCCACAACGCCAGAAATCCCACCATCAGCAGCAGCCATATAGTACTCACAATGCGCAGAATTGAAAGCCCTGCTCGGCGAAGTGTGCCAACAGGCGCGGCAGCACGAACCGCAGCCGCGCACTGGCCTTGCGGCTATCGTGAAACACCACGATGTCGCCGGCCCGCACGGCAGCCAAGGCAAACCGCAGGCAGTTTTCGGGGCTGAGCGCGGGGTCGTAGTCGCGGGTGAGGGCCGACCACATGATGAGGCGAAAATCAGCCTTCAGGGCGGGGAGCAAGGGCCAGGTCAGGCGGCCGTAGGGCGGACGAAATAGGGGCTTAGCCACCGATTCAGCCAGCCCTACGCCGGCCAGTACCTGCTGGCACCGGGCAGCTTCGGCCAGGTAGTCGGGGTGGGCAGTAGCCCAGGCACTGCGGTGGTGGTAGGTATGGTTGCCAAGACGATGCCCGGCTGCCAAGGCGGCACGGGCAATATCAGGGTAGCGCTCCACATTTTCGCCCACGCAGAAAAACGACGCCTTTGCGTTGTAAAGCGCCAATTGTTCCAGCACCCAGGGCGTTTCTTCGGGAATGGGGCCGTCGTCGAAAGTCAGGTAGAGCACCGGAGCGCCGGTGGGGGTACGGCGCGGGCCGGTCCATTCGCAGCCAGGTAGCAAGGCGTGCAACAGCCGGGGCGGGCGGGTAAGCAGCGCCGCTTCGAGCCAGGCATTTACCGTTGGCATCAGAAACGTACCACGCGCATGAAGGGCACAGTGGTATCGGGCAACGGGCCAAGCACGGCAGCCAGTATTTCCAGGAAGGCGTCAGCGGTGTTGGGCTGGCCGCCCGCGGGTCCACGGCCCAGATGCCGGTGCACGTCGCCGGCCCACTCCCCCACCACGGTGGGCGTGCCAGCTGGCCCGCTCAGACCCAAGGTGGCTTCGAGAGTGAAATAGCGCGGGCGCTTTTCCTCGGCTTCGGTTTCGGCCGGCTCATCTTCCTCTTCGTAGATGAGGGCCGAGAAATGGGCCTCCATGGTGGCTTGTGGGGCCGGTAGGTGCAGCAGGGCCGCCACACGGCCAGCTACTTCGTGCCAGCTCAGGCGCAGGCCCCGGGGTGCCACCCGGTCGGCCAGGGGCAGGTTTTCGGCGGCCTTGTCCCACACATAGTGCAGCAGTTCCTTGGCCAGGTACGGGTCGCTCAGCTCGCGGCGCACCGACAACGGCCGGCGCCACGCCAATTGCGGCAATAGCACATGCGTAAAATTGTAGGGATGCGAACGGGCCATAACAGCAGCAAAAGTACGGACGCGGCGCTAAGTGCGGAACGATAAAACGCTTACTCCTCTTTCAGCGCCGGAGCTTCTTTCAGCCAGGAGTCGGCCCGAACCAGCAGGGCGAGGCAGATGAAGAACACCGGCCCAATCTTATCTACTTCCACCAGCTCATTCAGCGTGAGGTGAAACACGATGACGACGAACGAAAGCAGCGCGGCCAGCACCACACGCCGCACTTCGGGGTGCTGGCGCGAGCGGTGATAGAGGTTTTCGCCCGCCAGCAGCGCCGTGGCAATGAGCGTGACGAACAGCAGAAAGCCCGGCAGCCCCTGCTCGGCCAGTTGCAGCAGAAAGTAGTTGTGGGTGGTCGATTTCTCGGGATTGTCGCTCACGTAGGTACGGAAGCTCCTCACCGTGTAGCGCTTATACTCCGGGTAGAAGGTAGCCGCTCCGCTGCCGGTCAGGGGCTTGTCGCCAATCATGCGGGCAGCGGCTACCCAGCGATAGATGCGCTCCATGCCCGAAACGTCCTGCATTTTGTAGGTAGCCTCCAGGTGCTTCTCGAAGTTCTTGCCGTTGAACACCGTGCGCTCGTAGTTGGGAGCGTACTCCATGTACCGGTCGCCGGTCACCACATACGCCACGCCCAGCACTGTACTCACGGCAACCGTCAGCAGCAGCACCTTGGTCAGGCGCAGGCGCATCACCCAATAAAACAGGCCCGCAATCGGTATCGAAAGAATGGAAGCACGGGTGAACGACGTGAGCAGCCCGAACAACAGGATGCCCAGTGCAATGCGCCAAACCAGCCGAGCCGTCAGGTTTTGTGTGGCCCGCATGGCGTACCACACAAACGGTACCAGCAGTGCCAGCATAGTGGCATAAATGACGTGGTTGCGAAAAAACGGGTGCAGCGCCCAGTTGATTTTGGCAAAGCTGAAGCCATCGGTGGCATGGCGGCTCACTACATACAGCACGCTCAGGCAGGCTCCGGTGGTGTATAGCACCACGAAGCGCCAGGCATCCTTCGGCTGCCGCACAATGAGCAAAGTCCCCAGCAGAAAGGGCGTGATATACCAACCTTTAGCCAGCAAATATTTGAAGGACTTGAGCTTATCAACCGAAAAAATCGTATCGATAGCCGTCCACAGCACCATCAGGGCCAGAATAACCAGTAGCGGGTGCACCCATTCCCGGCGTGGCAGGTGGCCGGCTCCCAGCATGAGAGCGCCGGCCACGCAGGCCGTGAGCGCCAACATCAATGGCTCGGAAGGCACGTCCATGCTCAACCCACCAAACAGGCTGATTTCCTGCGTGAAGGGTAATAGGAAAAATAATGTGTAGTAAATCCAGCGCCACTCCACCAGGGCCACCGTCAGGCCTACGGCCAGCACGGCAGGCAGCAGCAGCGCCGGCATCTCGGCCAGTGCGGCTGCGGCTCCGCCCAGCAGCAGCAGCGCCACAAAGCCCATAAACAGCAGTTGCGGTCCTTCCAACGACCGCCACCACTGGCCCAGGCGCTCGTTCACGGACGGATTCACGCGGGGCGGACGGCGGTGGGCCGGTTATGACGGTACAACTCCAGCAGCGCGATGAACACCACCGACAGCGCAAAAGTCAGCAGCATCGAGCCCAGCACAATAAGTGAACGCACCGGCTTAAATTTTCGGGTAGCCGGATACGCCTTCTGTACCAGGTACAGGCTTGAAATCCGTCCTTTAATACTCAGTTCAGCAGTCTCATAAGCCGAACGGGCCCCGATGAGGCGGGATTGCAAGTCGGCTACGCGGGTCGTGAACATCGACAGCGAGTCAGCGCCCTGCACGTAACGCTCCAGATTGATGAGGTTGCCGCCGTCAGCCCGGGTTAGGCCTCGCAGCATCCGCTTGAGGCCGGCCACATCGCCGCCGCTTGCTTCGGCCTTGCGCAGAGCGGCTTCCGTCTCGATGAGTTGCTTCACCATGTAGCGGCCCTGCATTTCGAGCCCGAAGATGCCGTAGCGGTGGCGGGCCCCAACCAGTTCGCGGCGGCTGCGCTCGTAGTTGGTGCTCAGGTACTCGTAGCGTTGGCGATAGAGGTTTAGCACCTGACGGCGGTTTTCCAACGTCAGCTGCTGGTTTACCGAGTCGATGACCTGCACCAGCGTATTGGCTATCTGCGCCGCTATATTTTTATCCTTATCACTGAAGGTAAGCTCAATGGCATCGCGCTCATTGTGCACAATGCTCAGGTTGCTAGTAAATTCGCTCAGTACAGAGTTATCAGCAACATCGTCGCCTGGCGCGCCGGCCTTGTAGTGCTTATGAAGATTAAACTTCTTGATAACCAGCTCAGCAACCGGCTGCGATTCGCCGATGGTGATGGCCCGATCCAAGTCTTCCGCCCGACCGCTGAGCTCCAGCTTGCCGCCGTCAACCAGGCGGTCGGGGTCGGTGGTCTGCGGGTTGGTGGGGATGAAAATGGCGGTGGAGCGGTATACGTTGGGCATCAGCAGCGCCACGATAACACTCACAATAGCAGCAAGTACTACGGCCCCGGCTACAAAGTATTTCCAGCGGTTGATAATGGGCCCCAGGCCCACCAGCGAGAAAGAAGGTGTTGACATAAAAACGAAAAAGGCACCCATATCCCCGCTCGTAATTTGAAAGGCGCAGGAACGGGATGAGGGCAGGCAAAGATAGCCGAAAAATGGCCCCGGTACGGTAATTTCGGCGGCTGGCCCGGCCCATTGTGTAGCTTTGCGCTCCCCAACGCGGCGCGCTGGGATTTATTTCGGTTTTAGCCTCTTCGTCAGCATCAAACGGTTTTTCGGCAATATCAGCTTCGTCGTCCTGCTCAACCTGCTGGTGAAACCCGGCTGGGTCGTGGTCGAAAACCTGGTGCAGGACCAGCTCGGGCATGCCACCTTTGGCCTTATAGCCGCCCTTTCGGCTTTGGCAATGGTAGTGGCCGCTATTTCCGACTTGGGCCTGACGCCCTACGCCGTGCAGCGCGTGGCCGCCGAGCCCAGCTTCATGGCCGAAACCTTTCCCACCCTGCTGCCCCTGCGTGGTGCGCTCAATTTTGTAGCCTTGGCCGCTATGCTCCTGGCAGGTTACCTATGGGGCTATCGGGGGCCCGAGCTGCTGCTGCTGCTGGCTGTGGGCACGGCACTGCTACTAGCGCAATACGGCCAGTTTTTACGCGGCACGCTGCAAGCGCATCAAAAGTTTAATACCGATGCCGTGCTCTCGGTAGTGGAGAAATTCCTGTTGCTCGGCGCCGTGCTGGTCCTCATCCCGGTGGGCCTCACGCTGCCGCGCTACGTCGGCGTGAGGCTGGGCGCGGCAGTATTTACCACCGTACTGCTCTACGGGTTGATGACGCGTTTTTTTGGCCGCGTTAGATACCGCTGGCATGGCCCGCTGGCGCGTACTGCGCTGCGAGCCAGCATGCCCTTTGCCCTCATGACCCTGCTCTACGGGGTCAATGAACGCATTGATATGCTGATGCTTGAGCGCCTGGCCTCCCCCACCGAGGCCGGCTATTACACGGGTGCCTACCGCTGGGTCGATGCCGTGATGATGTATGCCTGGACGGTGCTGCCGCTGTTTTTTGCCAAGTTTGCCAGCGTGCCAAAAGATGCCGGCGCTCAGCGCCAGTTGCTCTGGTTTGGGCAGCGCGTGGTCACGCTGCCCATGCTCTTCGTCGTGGCTTTCATCCTCTTCCGGGGCGAGGTCGTATTCTGGCAGTTCAGCCATAGCAGCCCGGCCGAAATTGCACGCATGACCCTGTGTCTGAAGATACTGTTCATCAACGTACTAGTACACGCCTTATTTGCCATTTATAGCACCTTGCTCACCAGTACCACTCACGAGCGCGCCGTAAGCTGGTTGGTGGCCCTCAGCATCATTCTAAACGTGGGCCTGAACGTGGTGTTCTTACCGCGTTTCGGCG
This sequence comes from Hymenobacter negativus, assembly GCF_017571495.1. GTDB lineage: Bacteria > Bacteroidota > Bacteroidia > Cytophagales > Hymenobacteraceae > Hymenobacter > Hymenobacter negativus. The sequence goes on from NZ_JAGETZ010000001.1 coordinate 847,319, forward strand.
CCGTTGCTGCTTCGGTCGATACGCTTGTATGCGCGGCGGCGGTATCGGTAGGCTACCTGGTGCTGGTGAGCCGGCGCACGGGCGTGGGTGTGCCATTCCGGCTACTGGCGCGGCTGCTGCTGGCGTTTGGGCTGCTGTGCGGCGTGTGGTTTGGGCTGCAATACGGCTTGTACCTGAGTTGGTGGCTGGAATCAGGCATCATGGCCGTGGTTTTTGGGTTGATTGTGCTGGGAACCGGCTTGGTGCGCCAGAGCGAAATCAGCCAGCTGCTGCCAGGAAAAAAATCATGACGCCCCTAAAAGCCGTTCTGGTTTCCTAATCCGATTAACCTGCTAAAACCCTGCGTTTGCGATGCACGTTGCCATCAATACCCGCTTTCTGCTGCCCGGCGACCATCTGGAAGGCATTGGCCGCTTCACGTACGAGACGTTGATGCATCTGGTAGCGCAGCATCCGGAGGTTACGTTTCACTTTCTTTTCGACCGGGCCTACGATGCGCGCTACCTGTTTGGGCCCAACGTGGTGCCGCATGTGTTGTTTCCACCGGCGCGGCACCCGTTCCTGTTCATTGCGTGGTTTGAGGGCGCGGTAGCACGTTGGCTGACCCGGCACAAACCGGCTGCTTTCCTCAGCACCGACGGCTTTACGACCCTGAACACCACCGTGCCGCGCGTGACGGTAATCCACGACTTAGCCTTTGAGCATTTTCCGCTTGATGTAGGCTTTCTGCAACGGAAATACTACCACTTCTTCATGCCGCGCTTTGCCCGGGCTTCGGCGCAATTGGTAGTCGTTTCGGAAGCCACCAAGGCCGATGTGGTGCAGACCTACGGTACTGCTCCGGATAAAATCAGCGTAGCGTACAATGCTCCGGCCGACTTTTTCCAGCCTCAGCCCGAGGCCAGCCAGCGCGAAACCCGGCGTAAATTCAGCCACGGCCAGCCATATTTTCTATTCGTTGGGGCCTTGCAGCCCCGCAAAAACCTCGGCACCCTGCTCCGCGCTTTCGATTTATTCAAGGAAAACAATGGCCCGGCCGCGCACGATGCCCAGTTGCTCATTGTGGGCCGCAAAGCCTGGAAAGCAGGGCCCATCCTCGATGCCTACCAGCAGATGCAGCACCAAAAGGCGGTGCATTTCACCGGTCGCGTAGCCGACGCTGAGCTGGCCGGCCTCTATGCTGCAGCCCGGGCCACGGTGTACGTTCCCTATTTTGAAGGGTTTGGCATTCCCATTGTGGAGGCGCAGGCCAGTGGCTGTCCGGTGCTAACGGCCAGCGTCAGCTCAATGCCGGAAGTGGCCGGGCCCGATGGTGCGCTCCTCGTCGACCCGCGCAATGCTGAAGACATTGCCGCCGGCCTGGGCCGTTTGTGGCAGGAGGCCGAATTGCGGCAGTCATTGGTGGCACAGGGCCTGGCCAACATATCCCGGTTTTCGTGGGCCCGTAGCGCTGAGATGTTGTGGCAAGCCATCAGTAAGGCCGCCTCACAAAGTAAATAGTCGGGTTGGCTGGCTATTGGAAAGCTCCGGTTGGGAGGCGGATGGGTAACGGAGTATTTGCACTACGAACATTCAGCGGCAACTTGCTGAATTTGGGTCACATGACGTTCCGCGTGCTTCGCCAGGAAATACACCAGCTCGTACACATCAATTTTTCCGAGGGCATTTACCGTCATGGTGGTGTGATAAAGCACGCCTTCTCCGTTGGGCATACGCGCCAATACGGCTTGGCATTGGTGCAGTTGCTGCTGCAGCGTAATCGCTACTTCAAGAGGTGATTTTTCTCCTCTCGGCTCCATATGTTCGGGACGAATCCAGGGGAAGGCCCGGTGCTGGCCAATCTGGTTCAGCTTATCCCGCTCGAAATGCAGATTTGCCAGCTCAGTTGCCAAATCGAGGTTGTTGAGATTTTTGAGGGCTTTCGTCGCGCCTTTTTCAATCAGGATGAGCAGGTAATGGTTTGTGAGCGCCACATGCTCCAGAATCTCGTCAATGGTCCAGCCACCGCTGGCTGGCCGATAAACACGCAAAGGCCCGGGCGCGGCAAACCACTCGTTTAGCTGGTCGAAAGCTGAAACGAGGGCATGGTTTATTTCTGCTATCAGCGCGGCGGGCTGCATCATTTCCTACTTAAAGCGGCAGCTCAGAATCGTCACGTCGTCGGCAAACTGGGCATCGTGGGCGCTAAAAGCGTTGATGCTCCGCAGCAGCTCCTGGTGCAGCTTGGGCAGCGGCAGGTAGCGGTTGCGCTGCAGCACTTCCAGCACGCCTTCTTCGCCAAACTCATTGCTGTGCTCGTCAAATACTTCGGTAAGGCCATCGGTGTAGAGCAGCAGCAGCGAGTGCGGTGGAATCGCGATTTCGCCCACCCGCAAAATCGGCAGCTCTTCCATAATGCCGAGCATGACCGTGCCGTCCTTGAGGGGCTTCACAGTGCCGTTGTCGGCCAGCAGCAGCGGGTCGTTGTGGCCGGCGTTCACGTATTGCAGGTGGCGAGTGCGGCGGTTGTAGATGCCAAAGAAGGCCGTAATGAACTTCTCACCGCCCGAGTTGCGAAACAGTAAGTGATTGAGCTCCGGTACAATAGTGGCCAGCGCTACGCCCTGACGTAGCAGCGTGCGCAGCCCGGCCTGGAAGTTCGACATCAGCAGTGAAGCTGGTACGCCCTTGCCGCTCACATCGGCCACGCACAGCAGCAGGCGGTCAGCGTCTATCTCCACCACATCGTAGTAGTCGCCACCGATTTCGGTGTGGGGCACGTAGCTGCGCTCAATGGCCAGGTCGCGGTCGTTGGGCAGGGTGCGGGGGAAAAGCATGGACTGCACTTCCTGGGCAATTTCGATTTCCTTGCGCACAGCGGCATCGGCCACGCGCTGGGCTTGCAGGCGGCGGTTTTCCACGGCCCCAATCAGGGTGTTGGCCAGCGAGCTAAGGAAAGGAATCAGCTGCTGACGGTCGTAATCGTTGCGCAGGCCGCCCACAAATACGTAGGCCGCAACCTGACGCTGGCGCATAATGGGCAGCACCAACTCGTAGGGGTCCCAGGCGGGTCCCAGGAGCAGGTCTTCCACGGCCTGGGGCTGCGTCACGCCACCTTCGAGCAAATGGGTCGAGAGCTGGAGCTTCTCGGCGGTGCCGAGGTCGCAGCCGAGGCATAAGCGCACCCGAAAATCATTGCCTTCCTTCACAAATAGCACCAGCTGCACCACGTTGCGCTGGCCTTGCAGGGTGAGGCGCAGCATGTGGTACAGCTCGTCCACGGAGTGGTCGCGGGCCGTCATGTCGTGGGCCACGCCCAGCACGGTATCCAGTTCGAACTGCTTGAGCTGCAGCTGACGGCGCAGCAATTTCAACTGCTCGTCGCGAGCGGCTAGCGCGGCTGATTGAGCGGCCGCAAGGTCAGCTGATGACTCAGCAGAAGAAAGTGGAGCAGCAGCGGCCATACAACAAAGTAATGCGGCGAAAGCGAATTTTAAAATCCACGCGGGGGTACAAACTTACACCGCTACGGGCGTTTTGGGGTCGTAAGCGTCGCGAAGGCCATTACCAAGCAGATTAAAGCTAAGTACCAGCAACGATATAGCCGTGCCCGGCAGCAGCGTAAGCCACAGCCCGGCCTGGGTGCCGAGCAGGTCGTAGCCCTCCTTCACCATGAGGCCCCAGCTGGGCGCGGGTGGCTGCACGCCCAGGCCCAGGAAGCTCAGGCCGGCCTCAAGCAGAATAGCCGAAGCAAAATTACTGGTAGCCAACACAATGAGCGGCCCACGCATATTTGGGAGCAGGTGCTGGGCAATGAGGCGCCAAGTGGGCAGGCCTAGCACACGCCCGGCCTCCACAAAAGTAGCGGAACGCAGGCTGAGCATCTGGCCGCGCACCACGCGGGCCACGTCTACCCACATGGTGAGACCGACGGCTACAAAGCTGACCCACACGCCTTTGCTATCCAGCGCCAGCGAAATAGCAATGACCAGCATGATGCCTGGAATGCTCCATACCACCGTCATCAGGCCCAGCAGCAGCGAATCGACCCAGCCGCCGAAGTAGCCGGCCACCGCGCCCACGGCCATGCCCAGTGCCAGCGAAATCAGCACCGCCACCAGCCCGATGCCCAGCGAGATGCGCGTGCCCAACAGCAGGCGGCTCAGCTCGTCGCGGCCGGCTTTGTCGGTGCCCAGCGCGTAAGTCCGGGTGATGAGGTGGTTTGCTTTGACTTCACGCTGTAGCTCGGCAGTTGGACCTGCGTGGCCAGTTATGCTACTCAGCGCTACGCGCCGAAGCCGGCCGGCTTCGGCAGAATGCTCGCCCAATGGCTTCAATAACAGTGAGTCGCCAGCAAATTCATAGCCACCGATGGGCGTTTCCTGGGTTTCGGGCTCGTGGCCACGCAGCCAGGTAGCGAAGATGTTATTGCCGCCCACCCCATTGCGCGCCGAGTCAGGCAGCGGCTGGCGTAGCAGGAGTACCCGCAGGCCCGGAGCTTCTTTCTGAATCTGCACGAAGCCGTGGTTGGCATTGGGCGAGTTGTCAGGCATAACCCAGTAGCCCAGCAGGGCCACCAGCGTGCAGAGGGCAATAAAGGCCAGGCCGGCCACGGCGGGCCGGTTTTGCCACAGGCGCTGGCGCACGTAGTAGCCCGGCGGCCGGGCAGCCGCCGTGGCACTGGCGGAGGCGGCCGATACTGCCGTGGTTGCCACGCTTAGCGGGTGTTGTGCTTCAGGAGGCCTTCCTTCGAAGCCAGGTAGGCGGCATCGCGGGCAATGGCGCCGAAGGAGGTCGTTTCGTAAGCCAGCTCGGTGTCGGGGTCGGGCCAATAGCTGCGCACAAGGCCCTGTTCCAGCAGGCTGCGCAACTGGTCTTCGAGCTCAGCGGCGGGTAGGCCAGTTTTCTGAAGCAAGGTGCGGAATGGGGTGACGAAGTAGAGTTCGTCGAGCAGGTCATATTCGGGGTCAGTCACGGGCAAAAGGGGCGTGCAGAGTTTGGGCAAATGTAAGTCCGGCGCCCTTGACTGTTGGCAGCCGGCTTGGTCCGCTATTTTCGTCTCCGGGGTTGCCCTACCCTATTCCACTCCATGCGCATCACCAAACAGAAAGTCCTCTTCCTCCTGACTGGCTTCGCAGCGCTGGTAGCTGCTTGGTTTGCACTAGCGCAGCCCGAAGCTCCGGTTGCTTACGTCAGCTACCGGGTCGATTTGCGACGGGAGCAGCTTCGCCTGTATTGGAAAGACGCGCAAAACCAGCGCATTGGCAGCTTACTCCGGTTAGAAAAAGTCACTGCCGCGCAAGGCGACACGCTGGTTTTTGCCATGAACGCGGGCATGTTTACGGCCAGCCACGCGCCGCAGGGCCTCTTTATCCAGGCCGACAAAACCATCGTTCTGGCCGACACCAGCGCTGGCGACGGCAATTTCTACCTCAAGCCCAACGGCATCTTTTACCTCACCACGGCCAATGAAGCACGCATCTGCCCAACGACGGATTTTCGGGCCAGCTCCCAGGTGCGCTACGCCACGCAGTCGGGGCCGATGCTGGTGATTGACGGCAACATCCATCCTGCCTTCCGGCCGGGCTCTTCCAATAAGTACGTCCGCAACGGCGTGGGCATTCTGCCCGATAAGCGGGTGCTGCTGGCCATGTCCAAAACGCCGGTCAGCCTGTATGACTTTGCCGACTATTTTCGCCGGGCCGGCTGCCGCAATGCCTTGTACCTCGATGGCTACGTGTCGCGCACCTACGCCCCGGCCGCCGGCTGGGTGCAGACTGATGGCGATTTTGGCGTCATCATCGGGGTTACCACACCAAAACAATAGGGGACTAGTATCGGCTGGCGTAGTGCAGCCGGGGCCATACATTTGGGCTCCACCCCTGCTTTTGTTGCCGATGCGGCCCGACCTTTTGCCAGCGCCCCCTCCCAAACTGCATTTTGCCTCCCTCGAAGCGCTGCGATTTTTTGCCTTTCTCAAGGTCTTCTTCTTCCACGTTCCCATTCAGCTCGACTGGCCAGTGTTGCAGTACCTGAAGCGCGGGGGCGGCATCGGGGTGGAGTTTTTTTTCGTGCTGAGCGGCTTTCTCATCACCTACTTACTGGTGGCCGACAAGCAGGTCCGAGGCCAAGTTGATGCACGCAGTTTTCTGATTAGGCGAAGCTTGCGCATCTGGCCACTATTTTACGGCGGGGTATTGCTGGCGTTCCTACTGCCCGATGACCTAGCCGACCACTGGGGATTTCACACGGTGAGCGGCGGCTATGCACCCGACTGGCGCTTCTCGTTCACGTTTTTGGAGAACTACAAGATGCTGCTGATGGACAACTTTCCGCGCACCACGCCGCTGCCGGTATTTTGGTCGCTGTGCATTGAGGAGCATTTTTACCTGGTGTGGGTGGGCGCCATTTTCCTGGTAGCGCGTCGGCACGTTCCTGTCTTTCTGCTGGCTTGCCTGCCGCTGGCCTACGCTTGCCGCTACGTGGAGCCGCTGGTTTTCCCACAAAATGTATCAATGGAAACCAACGACTTGCTTACTCATATTGATGTATTTGCCATCGGCGGTCTGCTGGGCTATTGGGTGGCCGTGGATTATGCAGGGTTTTCGGCCCGGGTCAACGGCTGGCGACTGCGTTGGCGCTACGGGCTCATTGCGTTGGTCGTGCTGGCCGTGGTATTTCAGGTCGAAGTGCTGCCCTACGTGCCGGGCAGTTGGTTCAATGTATTCCGGCCGACCGTTGTGGCCACATTATTTGCGGCACTCATTGCCATGTTTTTGCCGGCTCATTCTGCTATTCAACTCACCAATCCGGTGCTGGCCTACCTAGGTCGCATCAGCTACGGGCTGTATGTGTCTCATATCATCGCCATCCACGTTATTGGCCAATACTGCACCAGACACGGCATTCTCATCGATACCGTGGGCAAGAACATACTGCTGGTTGCGGGCATTTTTGGGTCAACCGTGGCCGTGAGCAGCCTGTCTTTTCACTACTTCGAGCAGCCCTTTCTCCGGCTACGCGAACGCCTTACCCGGCCCCGGCTGGCAGCATAGCATTTACTGGCAGCCAACAACCACTGCTACTTCCCGGGCCGCTACATTCCCTTCCTGCGAATTGATATAGGCAATGATTGAGGTAATTTCCTTGTCAGACAGCGCAAACGACGGCATTTGCTGCTTATTGAATTTATTGAACAGTGCCACCCCGTACTCGTCGCCGCTGGCCACTACTTTGCTGGAATTCTTTACCCACGGCAGAATCCAGGCCACTGGCCGGCGCTTGCTGATGCCCGCAAGCGCGGGGCCAACCACTTGCTCATTTACGGCGTGGCATTGGGCGCAATTGCCTTTGAAAAGGGCATCGCCGGCGGCTACCTCATCGGTTTGTGCTGATGCCGTGACGCTCTGCATATTGCCGCACGTTGGAACAACCACCTCGCCACGGACGCTTGTCGTGTCATTTGCCGCCTGCGTTACCGCTGCTATGTCATCGGCCGCGAAGCCCGCGAGTCCGGCCGCGCTCAAGAGGGTAAATCCAAACAGGACGGCTATCAGAGCCATGCCCACGGTGAGGGCGAAACCAACCGGATTGCGCTTCATAAGACATTGAGCGTTGGTGGAATATATATGCGGCAAATTTACCATCCAAGCCCGTTGAGGTGTTTTTTGATAGCTCGTTTTTGATGCATTTCCTATCCAGTTAGTAGCAATGGCGCGACAACGACGTGCTGGCAATTTCGAAGCGGTTTAAGAAGTCGGTTAAAGCAGTCAACCCGACTTTCTTTCAACTAGCTAAACAGCTTCTTTAGCTTTGCCGGAAACCCGAACGCCGTGCCGCCCCTTATGAGCCTGTTGTTAACTGTGTCCTCGGTGCTGCTCGATGGCTACATTTTGTGCGTCGCTATGTTGCTCAGCGGGCTCATGCTATTGCCAAGGCACCGCAAATCAAACAGGCATTTGCTGGCCCAGGCAAATACGCTGCTGCTGTTCGGCGCCCTGCTGCTTATACTGCTGATGGCCTGGGAAATATTCCAGCTTGTGCCATTCAAGAATGAATGGGACTGGTTCGCCTTTGCGAACCGGATAACCGGGCCCTATTGGTTTCTTTTCTGGGCTATTGTGGTTTGGAAGGTGCTACTGCCCCAGCTTTTCTGGCGTAAAAGACTCCGGCATAGCATAGCCCTCACGGCGGTGATAGTGGCCGGGTTGGCCTTCACGTTGTACGCGCCAATTTTACCGTTTCTATTCCGTGACTACCTCCCGTCAAGCTGGGGCATAGAACCGAGCTATCTTAGCCTGCTGGCCTACGCGGGTGGCTTTCTCATAATTCTACGAGCCATGCGCTGGTTCCGGAAGAGGCAGAACCTGGCAGCCAATCGCGGTTGAGAGCAGCGGCTACCGCACTGCCCTGCCCTTCCACTCGTAGCCGCCGTGCAGGCCCGCCAAGCCCACCGCCAGTGCATACGGCGCATACAGCACCTGCAATGGCATAAGTCCCCACAGCCACTCGCGCCGCCCTAGAAACCCCAATACTGGCCCCAGCAGCCACGCATCAGCCCCCAGCTTGAGGGCCCAGCCAGCCAGCACCCAGGGCCAGAGCGCCGGCCGGCACAGTCCCGCCACGGCCCCGACCGCCAGCGCCACATTAGCCCCTAGCACTAACAGCGCCAAGTAGCGCGAGGCCCCGCTCTGGTAATGGCGCCACTTGCTGGCCCAGCGCACCCGCTGCCGTAGCAGTGCCTGCAACGTGGGGGGCGCGGCCGTGCGGGCAATGGCCCCTGCATCGGTCAGAAAATGCGCCGTGCCGGGAAAGGCTGCATGCATTTTATGGAGCAGAAACTCGTCGTCGCCGCTGGCCAGGTGGTTATTGTCCAGGTAGCCGCCCACGGCGTCGAAGGCGGTGCGGCGGTAGGCTAAGTTAGCGCCGTTGCACATGGTGGGGTACTGACGGGCCAGGCAGGCGCCGCCCACTCCCACCAAGCCAGCAAATTCCAATCCCATAAGCGCGGCAAAAAAAGTATCCGGTCCCGTAAGCAGCACCGGCCCGCTGATGAAATTAGCCGACGGCTTTTGCATCATAAGTCCCGCGTAGGCCGCCAGCCAGCCGGGACCAAGTCGGCAGTCGGCGTCGGTACACACGAGCCAGGGAGCGCGAGCCGCTTGCAAAGCAGCTTGCAAAGCAGCTTTTTTACCGGTCTGAGCAGCCGGCAAGCTGATTAAACGCAGGGTGAAGCCAGTTTCCCGCGCAGCCGCAGCGACTAGCGCGGCGGTGGCATCGGTGGAGTGGTCATCGGCAATCAGCACTTCAAACTGCGCGGCGGGCAGGGTTTGGGCCACAAGGTCGCGGATGAGCTGAGGCAGGGCTTCGGCCTCGTTGCGGGCAGCAATGAGAACGGAGAATTTTAATTCGGAATTATCATCTACCGATTCCTCATGCTTCATTCCAGATTCCGCATTTAGCAACGCGTCCCAGCCGCTACGTAGCCAAACCATCACGGCGGCGTAGGCTACGGGGAATGCCAGCAGGCTGATTTGCAGGACTGTCATTATTTCCCGGCGCGCTTCTCGCGCAGCACGCGCAGGCCTGGCACCAGCAGCAGCCCGGCAGCGCTGGGCAGCGCAATATTGATGACCCACAAGCTCAGACTAGCCGAAAGCACGGGCAGCGCCGGCTGGCCCAGCAGGCCGAACAAGTGCGTGGCCGACAGCTCCCGCACGCCCACATCGGCCAGGGCATTGAGCGAGGGCACCAATGATTTCAAAAAGAAAGTGCCTGCCACCGCCGCCAGGCCTGGCCCTACCGGCCCACGCACCCCATAGGCCGCAAGCAGCAGCATAAACTGCCCGCAGAACACCGCATAGCGCAGCCCCGAAATGGCCAGCACCGCATGCAGCGCCCGCGCCGGATAGGTGGGCATGATGGCCAGCGCCGGCCGGAACCGCCGCAACGGCCGCCACACGCCCAACGCCGCCAGCAGCAGCCGCGAGCGGTACAACGGCACCAGCACCAGCGCGCTCAGCAGCACCGCCGAGGCCGCCACGCCCAGCCCCGCCGCCGGGTAGCCTTTTAAGTAAAAGGTGAGCAGAAAGTAGAGCAGGCCTGCCATGCCGGCCAGCACCGTAGCCACCAGCTGGCAGTAGCGCCCCAGAAAAACCGCCCCCAGCGCACTCACCCGGCGGCTTTTCAGCTCGATGATGCGGCCGGCGTAGTCGCCCACTCGATTGGGGGTGGCGAAGCCCAGCGTGAGGCCTACCAGCACCGCCCGGAAGCTGCGCCCGAACGTAACCGGCTCCAGGTGCCGGGCCAGGCGGTACCACTTCCAGGCCTCCAGGCCCCAGTTGAGGGGCACCAGGGCCAGGGCCAGCAGCACCGGCCCGCGCCCGGCCCCACCCAGCGTAGTGCTGAGCAGCTGCCGCCAGGCGGCGGCCGTATCGGGCGCGGCGAAAATGGAATTGTACAGCAGGCCCAGCGTGAGCAGCGTCACCCCAATCTTGCCCCAGAACACCAGCCGCCGCCACTGTCGGGCGCGCCGGGTTTCGGGTTCGGCCGGGCCAGGGTTGGGTCCGGTGTCGGCAGTAGTTGTTGCCGAAGTAGGGGCTGAAACTTCAGCGGCTGGCGGAACCCCTTGGCTGGGGTTGTAACTTTGTGTCAGATGCCTGCTCCCCTTCGCCCCCGCCCCGCTCCCGCCCCGGATTTGCTGCCCAAAATTATCATGGGCGTCGACCCCGGCACCCAGATTATGGGCTACGCCCTGATTGAGGTGCGCGGCCAGCGCGTGGATGTGCTGTGCTACGACGTTATCAATATGAAGGCGCTCGGGTCGAATCACGCCGTAAAGCTAAAGCGGATTTTCGACCGCATGCTGGAGCTGATTGATGAATACCTGCCCGATGAGCTGGCCATCGAAGCCCCGTTTTTTGGGGTAAACGTGCAAAGCATGCTCAAGCTGGGCCGGGCGCAGGGCGTGGCCATCGCAGCGGCCCTGTCGCGCCAGATTCCTTACGTGGAGTACGCACCCACCAAGGTGAAGCAGTCCGTCACGGGCTCCGGCTCGGCTACGAAGGAGCAGGTGGCCCATATGCTGCGCCAAACCCTCACGCTGCCGCCCATTGCCGAGGCCAGCAAGTTTCTGGATGCGACCGATGCGCTTTCCGTGGCCATGTGCCACCACTACCAGAAGGGCAACAATGCGGGCGTGAGTGGTGGCAAAAGCTGGGGCAAGTTCCTGGCCGACAACCCGGAGCGGCTGGGCGCCAGCACGAGTTCAGGCAAGAAAAAAGCAGCTACTAAGTAGCAAAGCAGCTGTGGTTTATCCTGCAACGCTCATTTCGCTTCCCTCTACTCTAACAGATAGTTGGGGTCCTGATTCTTGTGGTTTCCAATCCAGTTCCAGTGCTTGTAATATCCATTGAGAAATATCAGATGGTATTACCGGCATTACCTCATTGGTTCCCCAATCTTTTGGGTGCTTTCTATCGGTATGTACCACAAGCGTCGTGCCCGGCTCTTCAGCAAGTTCAATTGCTACATGGAGGCAACCATCTCCATAATCAGCTTGAAGGTATGTAGCTTTTCTTCGGATGAGCCATAAGTAGTGTTCACCCCCAACAACTATTTTTCTTGTTCCTTTTTTTGGAATTGACATTTCTATCTGATGATTTTTTTATAGCAAACCCGTTTAGCAAGTTACCTACCCAGCTACTTCAGCGCCTTCGGCCAGGCGTAGTTTTTCGACCACTCCTGAAACACGGCTACTTCGTTGGGATGGGCCGCCAGCCACTTCTGCACCGCAGGCACCTCGGTTTGGGAGGAATGACTGAGGTAGGTGAACGCCGGCACAAAGCCCTTTTTCTCCATCTCGACGAAGTACGGCACGTAGTAATTCCACGTGAAGCCCTGTTGCTTGCTACTCAATTCCCCCAGCCCCTTGCAGAGCGCAGCAAACTGCTGGCTGAACTGCTCCAGGCTACTCAGTGCCGGAACACCTTTGTCGAGGGTGCTGGCCCGGGTGATGGACAGCAGCAGTTCGGCCGGGCCAAAATTGTCGGGGCCGTCGCTTTTGCCATTGGTGCCATTCAGCGCACTGCTGGATATATTGATGGCTATAGACTTTTCGCCTGTGCGCGTCACGCCCAGGGACATGGCCTTATCCAGCATCGGAAGGCGCTGCGCGGAGCGGGCACTGCCCGGTTCCAGGACCAGAAAGCGCCCCAGCGACAGGATGCCCGGAATGCGCGACTGGTTGGCTAGCTGCATCACGCCCAGGCTCATGTGGGAGCTGGCGTGGTTGGGGCTCAGCGCAATGGCCTGCTGAAAGCTGCCGATACAGGCCGGCACTTGGCCGCTGGTGGCCTGGGCCACTCCCATATTGAAGTGGAGTTCACTCGAACCAGGATGGTGCTTCAGCCCATCCTCGTAGATGTGGATGGCTTCTTTGGTCTTTTTCAGCGCATCGAGGCTGTTGCCATAGGTTACGTAGACGCTTTGGTCAGCATTGGGGTCCGCCTTCACCAGTTGCTCGCAAATGCCCGCAGCCTCTTTGTTACGGCCCATGGAGTTGTAGGTCAATGCCAGCTCACTGAGGGTCAGGGCATCGTTGGGCGCGATGGCTAGGGCTTGTTTGTATTTGGCCTCGGCTTCGGCGTACTGGCCAGCATCGTAAAGCTTGATGCCTTGCTCAACCAAGTCGTGGGCAGCGGGAGCTGTCTGGGCTGCTACGCTTCTGGCACAGCTTATCAGTAGCAGAAATAGGAAAGCTTTCATCATTCGAAAATGGGCTAATGAACAGTAGAAAGGTATCAGCTTATTGCTCACCAACGCCTGATTAACAGAAAACAATATCCTGTTTTAACTAAAAGCCACCAGCAACTCCCCTACCGCATACGTCACGGCGTAGCCACTGATATCGACCCGCTCGCCCTCGCGCAAGCGGCACCACAAGTCGCCGCCACGAGCGGAAATCTGGCGGGCACGCAGTTCAGGCTTGCCCAGCTCGGTGGCCCAGAATGGGATGAGGGTGCTGTGCGCCGAGCCGGTAACGGGGTCTTCGGGCACGCCCACGCGGGGGCCAAAAAAGCGCGATACAAAGTCAATTTCGCCCGTGCCAGGAGCCGTGGCGATGATGCCTGTGTAGTCGAGCGCAGCTAGGGCGGCCATATCGGGACGCAGGGCAGCCACCTCTGCTTCAGTAGCAAATACGGCAACCAAATCGCGGGCGGCCAGCACGGCGTGAGGGGCCGCGCCCAGGGCTTCGGCCAAGGTGGCGGGCGGCGTTTCGAGGCGTTGCGGCGGCCGAGAGGGAAAATCGAGGGTGAGGCGGCTGGTGCTTTCGCGCGTGACCCGTAGCGGGCCGCTCTGGCTGTGAAATGTGACTTCGGTGCCCGCTAAATTGAGGTGCGTGAACAGGACGTGCGCCGAGGCCAGAGTGGCGTGGCCACACAAATCAATTTCCACGGCGGGCGTAAACCAGCGGATGTCGTATTCGGCCGGCGTTCCGGCACGGGGCACGATGAAAGCCGTTTCGGCCAGGTTGTTTTCGGCCGCGAGCTGCTGCATCAGCGCAGCCGGCAAAGGAGTTTCGAGTGGGCAAACGCCAGCTGGGTTGCCGGTAAAGGGCGCCTGAGCAAAGGCATCGATGTGGAAGTAGCGGAGCACGGGTTCGGGGAGGGTTGATTTCTGTTGGCAAGGATACGGCGGCGGTGGCACTAGCGCCGCCCGTCGGGGACGGCGCGCCGGGGTCCGACCCCGGCGCGCCGTCAGAAAAGCCCGGGACGTGGATGAAATAACCCGGTGGGCCAGGCTATTTTAGTGATACGCCGGGGTATTTCGGTGGGGCTCCAGGCTTCTTTATCGGGTTTCCGCGGCAGAAGCTCGGAATGCCGCTCCAAAAGGTCGACGGGTGACTGCAAAAGCCCGGCTCTTCACTCCCAAAGCCCGACAACCGTGGCTTTTTTAGTGGCGGGCCGGGCCGGCGATGAACAGCTGCAAAGTGGCAGCACATTGCAAACGCGCGCCAGCTCCCTGATGCAATCAATGAGCACACGACTGGTTAGCATTACGAATGCCTGTCCTTTTTGCTACTTGAGGGGCTTGGGCCACAGGTAGTTTTTGGACCATTCCCGAAACACGGCTACCTCATTGGGATGGGCCACCAGCCACTGCTGAACTTCGGGCGCATCGGTCTGGGAAGAGTGAATGAGGTAGGTGAGTGCCGGCACGTAGCCCTTCTTTTCCAGCTCGACAAAATAGGGCACGTAATACCCCCAGGTAAAGCCCGTAGGCTTTTTCGCGCTTAGCTCGGCCAAGTCCTCACAGAGAACAGTGAGTTGTTTGCTAAACCGCTCCATACTGCTCACGGCCTGGCCGTCCTCGCCCAGATTTTGCGCGCCGGCGGCCGCCAGCACCAGCTCGGCCTGCCCGAAATTGTCCGGGATTTCGCGTTTGCGGCCCGCATCTTTCACCGCTTTTTCCGATAGACTGATGGTGATGGCCTGTTCTCCGGTTTGCGTAACCCCGGCCATCATTTCCTTGTCGAGCACCGGCAGGCGTTGGGTGGCCCGCTGGCTGCCCGGCTCCAGCACCAGAAAGCGCGCCAGGGCCAGAATGGACGGGATGCGCGCATCGGTGCGCGACTGCACCAGCCCCAGGCTCATGTGCGAGCTGGCATGGTTCGGGTTGCGCAGGACCGACTGCTGAAAGCTGCTAATGGCACCGGCCGCTTCGCCGCTGCCAGCCTGGGCAATGCCTTTGTTATAGTACAGGGCGTAGTAGTTGGGGTGGTGCCTGAGTCCGTCGTCATAGGCTTGCAGGGCCTGTTTCACCTTTTTCTGGCCGTCAAGGCTATTGCCGTAGGTTACGTACACGCTGCCTGCTATTTCGGGATTGGTTTTCAGCAGCTTTTCGCACACAGCGGCAGCTTCCGCGTAGCGATGCAGCGCGTTGTAAGTGAGCGCCAGCTCGCTGTTGGCCACTTCATCGGCGGGGTCGGTGGCCAGTGCCTGCTGGTATTTGGTTACGGCTTCGTCGTACTTACCATCGTCGTAGAGGCGCACGCCTTGCTCAACTAAATCGCGCTGGGCCGGATTGCCGCTGGTTTGGGCAGCTGCAACGCCAATGCTGGCAGACCACAGCAGGAACAGTAGTTTTTTCATCAAATCGAGGGAGGGAAATATTGGCTGGCAAGTAACAGCGAAAGGGCTTGATTTAGAAACCCTGACTACCACAAACCCAAGCATTCGGGCCGTTTCGGCATCCATGTACCGGCCGGGCCGTAGCGCAATCTTTCAGTTCGAGTCCCTGGACGATACCCGAATGGCGCAGGGACACGAACGGAAAGTTCGCGCTACTTGCCGCTGATTCCGAAACCGCCTTAGTAACCAGCAGCTAGTATTTTCAGAAATATTTTTGGGCCCACGCAACCCTGCCGACTACTGGCCGGTCAGGGGGGCATAAGGCGGGCCGGTACCGCACGCCTTCACTACTAGTTTTCCTCTGCATGCCGCCATCCATTACCCTGGTTGATGAGGCTTTGCTGGCTGCGTGCCGGCGGGGCGAATCGGCAGCGCAGTACCAACTCTATCAAAAACTTTCTTACTCCCTGATGGGCGTCTGCCTGCGCTATTGCCCCAACCGGGACGAAGCCGAAGATGCCCTGCAAAACACCTTCGTAAAAATATTCACCCGCCTCGACCAGTACCGGGGGCAGGGACCATTCGAGGCCTGGGCGCGGCGCATCGCCGTCACCACTTCGCTGCATGCCCTGGAGCAGCACCGCCTGCGCCATCCCGGCCCCGGTGGCGAGGCCCTCGATGAACTGGCCGCCGACTTGCCCACTGCCGAGCCCTCTGCCCTCGACCATCTGGCCACTGCCGACCTGCTGGCGCTGCTGGCTACCCTGCCTCCCGGCTACCGCACGGTGCTCAACCTCTACGCCGTGGAGGGCTACTCGCACCAGGAAATCGGCGAGTTGCTGGGCATTGCCGAGGGCACGTCCAAATCGCAGCTGGCCCGGGCCCGCCGGCTGCTCGAAACCCGCCTGGCGGCCCAACACCACACTCAATTGCCATGACCGACCGCGAACCCGATGACTTATACGATGCCCTGCGTGACCGCCTGGCCGACTACGGCCAGGAGCCGCCGGCGCCGCTGTGGGCCGGCATTCGGGCGCAGCTGCCGCCACCAGTGGCCCAGCCGCAGCTACGCCCCAAACGGCGGCGAGCCTCAGTGGTGCTGTTGCTTCTACTATTGGCAACGGCCAGTGGCGTGGGCTGGCACTGGTGGCAGCAGCCAAAGAACAGCGGCTCTGCCAATTCGCCACTGGCGATTTTGACTTCAAAAAACGCTGAACTAAGCAATCAGAAATCAGCATTAGCCCATTCGCAAGCTGAACGAGAACGTGCCATTACGCCTGCTTCTTCTGCCTCTGCCCAACCAACTGCGCCTGACGAAACCTTAAGCCCTGGTCTAGCAGGGACCAGTACAGCGGCTGGCTCCGTGCCTTCGACTGGCCGAAGCAACGAGGTGAGTGCCGGGAATTCGGGCGTGGCAACTGGCAGCCCAATAGCGCGCAATGGTGCAGCTGCTTCAGTTGCCAGCGCCGCGGCTGGTGCAAAAATGGCTTCGAAAGCCGTGGTGGCTGGTGCGCTGATAGACGGTTCCAAACCACTAGCGGTGCGGCGCACACCAAAGCGTCAGGCGCACGAGCCAGCCACTGATGGCGCGACGGTAGCCACCATTTCGGGCGGAACTGCCGCCCGGCAAGGGCAAGGCCTGAACCAGCACTCATTGGGCAATGAAGTGGCCGCGAATTTATCTAAAAAACCGGGTACTACTAGCCCATGGACGGCCGCAAAAACAGCGGCAGCTACCCGGCAATCAGCAGCGCGGCGGGCACCGGGCGCCTCTATCGCAGCTACTGCACTGAGCAGGCAGTCGGCCAAACGCCAGCCCTTAACCGGACCTACGGCCCGAGACATAGCGGCGCGTTCGGCAGCTGCACGGGTACAATCGGCCACCGGCCAGCCAGCCGCAGCAGCTCCTGCTGCATCAGTTGATGGAGTGCCAGAAGCTACTGTAAAATCCTTCAGCAGCACTGGCTTGGCCACGGCATCAGGCCCAGACTGGCTGCAAGCCCGCGCCGTGGCGCTGCAGCTAGCGGCCGGGCCGGCGCTGCCGCAGCCCCAGGCAGCAACCGTGGCGCCCAACGAGCCGCCGGCTTCGGTGCGGCCGCGCTGGGCGGTGCAGGTGCTGGCCGGCCCAGCCCTCACCTACCGGCAGCTAAGCAGTCCGGCATCTGGTGGTATCGGTACCACCAGCCCTTCCTCAAGTCCGGGTACTTCCTTTAGCTCGCGTACCTCATCTACCACCAGTGTCGCGGAGTTGGAGCGCCCGGCGCTGGGCAGCGGTTTCCAGGTGAATGTGCGCCGCTCCCTCACCGAGCGCTGGACGCTGAGCGCCGGCCTGGGCTACGCTGAGTATGCCACCCGGCTGGCCCTGCAGCAGGTACATGTCACGACCAGAGTTGGCAGCGTGGCAAACACGGCCCCCAGCCAGGATTCAGCCACTACCAGTATTCACCGCCGCGATACCTACCGCTTCGTAACGCTGCCCCTGCGGGTGGGCTACGCCCGGCCCCTCACGCCCCGCTGGAGCGTGGGCCTGCTGGCCGGGGCCGATGTGGCCGTCTATATCGGCGGCAGCAGCACTGAGGGCAGCACCTGCGCCTGCCAAACCCAGTCCTGGGGCCTCACGGGCAGCCCGTACCGCCGCGTGAGCGTGGGCGCCAGCCTCGGAGCTGAGGTGCGCTACCGCCTCAACGGGCGCTGGGAGCTGCTGGCGCAGCCCACGGCTACCTACATGCTCACCCCCTTGGCCCAGAGCACCACGGCATATTCCCGACGCCATTTACTGGGCGGCACGGCCCTGCTGGGCGCTTCCTACACCTTGCCCTAATTACCCAAGTGGGCTGCTTTCGGTTGGCTGGCCAGCGGCTGGAAGGCACCCACACCTCAGGGATTCACATATTTTCCTTTTCAACTCATGAAGCAACTTGCTTTTCTATGCCTGGGCGTGGCCCTGCTGGCCGCCTGCCGCAAAGACGACGTCATTATCTGCGACCCGTTAGCCACGGCTACTTTCGCCGACCTGCGCGCCGCCGCGCCGGCCGTCCAGACCTTTACCTTCGACCTGGGCCGGGCTCAGTCCCTGCGCACCACGGGCGGAGCTACTATCTCCTTCCCGGCCAATTCCTTTGCCCTACCCAACGGCACCTTGGCTACGGGCCAGGCTACACTCCGGGTACGGGAGCTGCACTCGGTGAGCGACATGGTATTGGCTGGTCTGCACACCGACGTAGGAGGTAGGACCAATGCCCTGCTGGTTTCAGCAGGCGAGTTCAATATCCAGTTTTGGCAGGGTGCGACCCGCCTGCAGTGGCAGCGGTCGGTGACCACCGCTAATACTCCACAACCGACACTCTCTACTCCCGTCCCTGCCAGTGGGCTCGACACCACCCGTATGTTTTTGTGGAAGCTGCCATTTGCGGCCAATGGCGCGCTCCCAGTCAAAGCTGATTCGGTTGGATGGCAGCCGGCCGCTTTACAGGTCAATCCACAAGGACAGTTTTTTTGGCCTTCTCTCCCCGCCAGCAGCGGCCTCTACACCGCCGTGCTGCCCCTCGACTCCATTAGCTGGACCAATTTTGACCAGTATTGGCGTCCCACCAGCAATGCCGTTTGGACCTGGAACCAGGTGCGGGTGCCGGCCGGGGCCTCCGAGAGCAGGGTTTACCTGCGCCCAGCTGGCTACACCAGCCTTTGCCGCACTTTCGGCACCAACGACCCCACCCTGTGGGAAAACCACTTCCCGAATGGAACTGACGTGCAAGCCATCGTGATTCAGATTCGGGATGGCCAGTTCTACTTCGGCACCCAGCGTTATAACTGGCAGCCTAATGTGGTCATGGCTCCTACGCTGGAAGCCCTCAGCAGTGCCGAAGTGGTGCAGCGCATCCGTCAACTATAGACGGTTTCAGCACTTTAAGCAGGTCCCTGAAATATTTGAGGACCCTCGTCAAACATTTCAGGGGTTCCCTCAGACGTTTGACGATGGTCCTCAAGCCCGTAAATAGGCCCCTTAAACGTTTGAGGAACCTATTTCATTCTTTGCGTAGGGCCTTTAAACGTTTAAGGGGTGGCCTCAAATCTTTACCAGGGGTCATCAAAGGTGCTATAGCCCACCGATTACCACCTCGCGCACTGGGTTTTCGCCCAGCCAGTACGGGATTTCGGCCACGCTCCCCACATTCAGCACCAGCAGGTCGGCGCGCTTGCCGGGGGCCAGGCTGCCGCAGTCGGCCGCGTGACCGATGGCCCAGGCGGCGTTGAGGGTGGCGGCGGCCACGGCCTCCTTGGGCGTGAAGCCCATTTTGAGGCAGGCCACCGATAGGGCCAGCCACAGGTTTTTGCTGGGGCACGAGCCGGGGTTGAAATCGGTGCTCAGGGCCACGGGCAAGCCATTGTCAATGAACTCGCGGCCGGGTGCATACTGGCTTTGGCGCAGAAATAATGGCACCAGCGGCAGCAGCACGGCCACGGTTTGCCCCTGGGTTTGCTGCGCGATGCGGCGGGCGGCGGCGGGCGTGAGGTAGTCGCAGTGGTCGACGCTGGTAGCGCCCAGCGCGGCGGCCATCTCGCAGCCGCCCAGGTCGTGCAGTTGCTCGGCGTGGATTTTCAGGCCGAAGCCCATTTTGTGGGCCTGCTCCAAGTAGTAGCGCGACACATCGAGCGGAAACGCGCCCTGCTCGCAGAAAATATCCACGTAGGCCGCCTCCCCTTTCAGGTCCGACAGCACTTCGCGTAAAATAAAGTCGACATAAGCCTGCGGGCCCGCCGCTTTAAATTCGGGCGGCACCACGTGGGCTCCCAGGAAGGTGGGCACCACCCGCACCGGCTGCTGACGGCCCGCCTGGCGGGCCACGCGCACCAGCCGCAGCTCGGTGTCGCGGTCTAGGCCGTAGCCGCTTTTGGCTTCCACGGTGGTCACGCCGTAAGCCTGAAAACCAGCCAAGTGGTGTAGGGCATTTTCCAGCAGCTCGGCTTCGGAGGCGGCGCGGGTGGCGCGCACGGTGCTCAGGATACCGCCGCCACTGGCCAAGATGTCGAGGTAGCTTTCGCCCCGCAGCTTGCGCTCAAATTCGTGGGCACGGTTGCCGCCGAACACGAGGTGGGTATGGCACTCCACCAGGCCGGGCATCACCACGCAGCCGGTGGCATCAATGAGGCGGGTTTCGGGGCTGATGCGGGCCAGGTCCAGCTCATCCATCGGCCCGACGGCCACGATTTTATCGTCCACACAAGCCACGTACCCCCACTCGATAATAGTCCAGCCGGCAAGGTCGGGGCCAGCCAGCGGACGGTCAGTAGGGCCACCGGCCAGGGTCAGAACCTGCGCAGCGTGTTGAATCAGGAGCGTGTAGGAATGCATGGGGTAAAAGTAAAACGTGAGCAGTATCTGTCATCCTGAGCGGAACTTAGGACGACAGACACTGCTCACGTTTTACGTCCAGTACTGCACGGGGGCGTTGGGGAAGCGGCGCTGCCACTCGGTGTAAAACCACGCCTTCATTTCCCGCATTTGCTCGGGTTGGTACACGTATTTCAGGCCGCCGAACTTATTGCGCTTCACGGCACGGCCTTCTTCGGCGAGGTCCAGGCTGGTGTTGGGGTACCACTGCAGCAGGACGTCTTTTGAGCCGGGCGTGAAGCGGTGGGTGATGAACTCCACGGTCAGGTCGCAGTCGAAATTCAGGGCGTTTTGCAGGCGGTCGAACAGCTCACTGTAATACAGCTGCCAGCCGGGAATGGGCATAATGGGCGCCAGCACCACGCCCACCGGGTAGCCCCCTCCGCCCGCACTTGCCGGCAATGCTAAGCGGCGCAATGCCTGTATCCGCGCTTCTACCGAGGCGGTGCCGCCTTCCAAACGCCGAACTACGGGCTCGGCGTTGAGGGAGAAGCGAGCCCGCGTGCGGCCCTGGTGCGGCAGGCCCAATAGCGGCCCAATGTGGTCGTACTTACTCACGAAGCGCAACTGGGCCCCTTCGCGGGTGCCGAAATGGCGCACGGCTTCGGCCAGGCTGCCGGTGAGGTGTTCGATGCCCAGCACATCGGTGTAGCAGCTGGCTTCGAAGCTGACCACCCGGCCGGACTGCTCGTAGCTGGCAGTATTGGCCAGCAGCTGGGGCAGGTTGGCGAAGGCTTTCACGACCGGAGGGCCGCTTAGGGAGCCGGCCAGGTAGCAGTACTGGCAGTGGGCGGGGCAACCTTCGGCCAGGTTCAGCTGCCAGTCGGCGGAGGGCGGGGTGGGTTGCAGGCGCAAGGCACCGGCGGGGGCCTTCACCACGGCCAGGGTATTTTTGGCGGTGCGGTAGGTAGCGCGCACGTCGCCGCCGGGGTCGCGCAGGCCAGTGAGGCGGTTGCTTTTCAGCAGCTCTACCTCCAGGTTCTGAGCCGAGACGCGGGCCAGAATTTGCTGGCCGAACTCTTCGTCCAGGGCATCGGGCGTGAACACTACGCGCTGGGGCAGCCACAGCTTGGCCGAGTGGGTGCGCGGAGCCAGTGGCGCAGGCACGGGCTGGTCGGTGAGCAGGGTATCGGAAAGGGAAACCAAGGAGCTGGCAGGGAGCATAAAAGCAGGTTGGTGGCGGATAATTTACCAACACTTTTGCAGGCCAAATAAGTCCAGCAAAACCGCTTAAAATGTATTATCAGGCCATTTTTACAAGTAGCAGTAGCCGGTTAAAATCCGGCTAAATCCATCGGCTTACCGGTGGTTTTCGTAAGGCCCAAAGAATTGCCCGCCCCCGTATTTATGCTGCCCACCGAACCTGCTCCGCTCATCCTCACCCTGACGCTGGATGCGGCGTCCCAAACGTATTTCAACCGCTTGCGGGAGCAACATTTTCCACCAAAAATCAACTACCTGGCGGCCCATCTCACGCTGTTTCACCACTTACCCGGCCACGAGCTGGCCGACATCAGCACCACCCTGCGGCAACTGAGCAACGCCCAGCGCCCGTTGCCACTTCAGGTTACGGGCCTGCGCTCGCTGGGCCGGGGGGTAGCCTTCCTGCTGGAGAATGAGGAATTGCGCGCCCTACACCGCCAGCTGCAAGCCGCATTTGCCCCGCGCCTCACGCCCCAGGACCAGCAGAAGCTTCAGCCCCACGTCACCATCCAGAACAAGGTCGACCCTGCGGTAGCCCGCCAATTACTGGCCGAAATGCAGGCCGATTTTACGCCATTTGAAGCGTTGGGTACGGGGCTGCACCTGTGGGAATATCGCGGCGGGCCGTGGGCCAGCGTGGCGGAGTTTGGCTTTAGGGGATAGCGAGCGGACGGGGCCTCATCTCCCGCCACTCTCCCATTCTGCCAATCCTTTTTGCCACTCCATTAATATTTGGGCCTGCACGGCGGCATCGGGTTGCAGACCGATAATAACGGACGTGCCCTGTTCGCGGGCGTACGGGTCCGTGATGCTGGCAAAGCGCCGGTACTGGGTGAAATGGGAGGCCAGCTCGGGGTGAAACTCGTCGTCGATGATGAGGATGGCCTGGTACTGCTGCAATTGTTGGAATGGATACCAGAATAGAAAACTGCCGTTGAGGCTGTTGGCAGTTGGGATGGCGCGGTGGCTGTTGAAGTAGTTGAGGGCGCTGGCCTGGCCATAGTTGGCGCAGTGAATGAGGGTGTGGGCGCGGGCCGAGTCGGGCAGGGACTGGTAAGCGGCCCAGGTTTGGTTGGCCAGCTCGCGCCAACCCCGCATGTCGGCGTAGTCCTGGGGCAGGTCGTGGTTCTGGCCATCTTCCCAGCGGTAGAAGCCCAGGCTGGCGTAACGGGGGCGCAGGGCCGCCATTTTGGCCGGGACACGCAAGGGGTATATGAAGGGCAGTAGCGGCAGCATAAGCAGCAGCGGCAAGGCCACCAGTACCGGCTGGAGGAATCTTTTCCATTGTACATCCAGCCTCCCAAAACGCTTGATGCGCAACTCCCACCACCACGCGCCAAAGCTGAACAGCACCGGGTAGTAGCCCAGGGCGTAATAATCCTTGCCGTGCAGCGCAAACAGCAGCCCCACGCCTAGCACCGCCACCCAGCCCACCGCCCGATACGGTCGAAACGCCGGCTCCAATAGCAGCGCCAGCAGCCCTGGCACCCACACCCACAGCGCCGTGAGGCACATCAATAGCTGTGGCCTCCAGAAGTCCAGGGCCGACACGTGCACCAACTGGCTGTCGTGCAGCAGCGCCATATGGTGCCGAAACGGGATGCCGTGGCCAATTTGCCAGGCCAGATTGGGTGCCCAGACCAATAGTCCCAACCCCGCTGCGCCCCAGAAATGCCGGTTCAGCAGCAGGCGCCGCCAGGGTGTGAGCAGCAGCGCCCCACCCAGCGCCGCGATGAAAAACAGCGTGGAGTATTTATTCAACAGGCCCAAACCCAAACCAAGCCCCAGCAGGTAGAGAAACCTAGGCCTCTCCTCCTGGAAATACCGCACCAGCCAGTACAGACAAAATACGAAGCCGAATACCTCAAACGAGTTGGGCTGAAACAGCAGGTTGAGCCGGGCGAAAGCCGTGCCCAGGTAGCAGGTGCCCGCCAGCGCCGTGGCAAACCAGCTGCCGCCCAGCCGCTGCGTCAGCCGCATCACAAGGTAGAGCGTGGCCGCGCCCCACAGAAACGGCCAGAATTTCACCCAGAAAAAACCACCGCCCAGCGTCAGGCTCAGCCAGCCCTGCGCCGCGATGAGCGGCGGCACTTCGAGGTAGCCCCAGACCAGGTGCTGGCCCTGGTTGAGGTAGAGGTATTCATCGCGCTGAAGGTCATAGGCCGAACTGATGAGGAAGTAGCCAGACACGAACTTGAGTACCGCGAAGGCAAGTGGCAAGAAGCGTTTCATACCCGGCAAGGTAGCGCCGACGGAGTTTAGCCCAAATGCTATGTTTGGATGTGCCTCAAAGCTGCGCGTCGGCTTGCGATGGATAATTTGCCCTGATTACGAGCTGAACCGCAGCTGCGGGGCACAATGCTCCAGCCCGTTTTTGCTACCTCAAGCAGCCTCTTGGCAAAGGACCTTTTCGCGGCTGGAATCTTATCGAACGAAGGGCATTCGGCCGTGCCAAGGTCCTGCGCCCTGCGTTTAGGATAGCAGGCATTTTGACGTACGCTATGGTCTCTGCGGGAAACGTTTCTTTACTTTGCCGCCTCCCCACTTCCTTTTCCATTTTACTTGAGTTAACCCACTACTTTTCCATGATTTTTTACGGAACCAACGGCGCCCTCGTGCGCACCGCGCCTCTGCCCGGCGTGGCCTGCCCAGCCTGTGCCGCCCCCGAAAGCTTGCAGCTGAGCGTGTTCAGCCGCTACGCGCACATCTACTGGATTCCGCTGTTCCCCTACAGCAAACCCAGCGTGGTGCAGTGCGCCCATTGCCAGCAAGCCTGGGACACCAAAGGCACTCCCGCCGCGCTGCAACCCGCCGTGGCCGACCTCAAAAAGCAAACCCGCGCCCCGTGGTGGCACTGGTCGGGCCTGGGCCTTATTGCCCTTCTCATTGCCTGGGGAGCCGTGGCTGCCACTCGGGATGCCCGCGCCAATAAGGCTTACCTGGCCGCGCCCCGCGCCGGTGATATCTACACCGTGCACTCACCCGGCGACAGCACCAAGTATTCGCTGCTGAAAGTACTAAGCGCCAAAGGCAACACTGTAGAGCTGGTGGCCAACGAGTATGAAATCGACAACCGCCACCCCCTCAGCGAGCTTAACTCGCCCGAGAAGTATAGCAAGGAGCCCTTCTCGATGACGCAGTTCGAGTTGCAAATCATGCAGAACAAAGACCAAATCATCGACGTGGACCGGCCTGAATAGCCTGCTGGTTGCTGCAGGCGCTCATACTTACTTTGATTCGCCCCACAGCCCGGCCCAGCGCAGAAACTCCTCCCCGACTTTTTCCCAATAGTTGTCCTTATAGAGCAGCTATTCGCTGATAAATCCCTCGATAAACTGCATGTACGCCTCACGCACGGGCAATTCAAAGTCGGTGTGCAGCTCGCGGCGTAGCGTTTGGGTGGGCTGTTGCGTCACGGGGTTGAAACCTTCGCGCTCGGCCATGCGCCAATAGATGCCGAGCCCTCGTCTTTGCCAGGCGGGCAGGTTATTGAAGTTGATGCCCCGCTGAAACAGCAGCTCATGCTTGTCGGCGGTGCTCAGGCCGCTTACCTGGAGCGTGGCCCCTACTTCGGTCGCGCCTTCGGTGCGCAGGAGCCAATAGCAATGGGCATTGAGGGCATTGCGCAGGGCGTCTTCAGCACGCCAGCGGAAATAATCCACTACGTCGGCAGCCCGTGGTAGCTGCGCAATCCGGCAGTCGAACGTGCCCATACTGCCAAGCAGCAACGAAAACTTAGCAGATGCCTCGCCGGCCAGAATGCTGTGGTACTTGCGCAGCTTACGGCCAAAAGTGTCTTCGGCGGGGTCGAGGAGCAAGGAGATTTCGTCGCTTTCGGTGTAGCCATAGCGCACCCGGAAGCCGCACTGCATGAGGTGCTGCACAGTGCCCACCATCAGGTCGCGAAACCGCTCATCAAAAGGCCGTTCGAAGCTGTGCACCTCCTTGGTGAGGCGCGTGAAGTTGCGGCCATCGAGGCGGGCCACCAGGTAGAGCCCGGGCAGCGCGCAGTGGTCGTGGGCGGTTTCGAACACCCGCAGGCGGGAATCAAGGTCGTCGAATTTCATAGTTGCCAGGGTTCGACTACAAAGCGGTCATCGTCGGCAATTCGAACGAAGTACAGCTCATCAAACCCCTCGGCAAAGCTCAGCATTTCCAGCCGGGCCCGCGTGCCCCGAATGCCCACGGCCGGCACTTGCTCGGCCGGCGAGCGCTGCTGATTGCGCAATAGCGCCTCACTGGCCGAGGAGCTGAAGTAGTAGCCGACCACCGCGTACCCGGCGGCCTTGGCGGGCCCGATGTAGCGTTGCCGCTCTGCCATCGTGGGGTTGGTGTTGTCGACCACAAATTTTGCCTGGGTGTCGAGGCAAAACTTCAGCAGCAGCGCTTCGCGGTGGCGCGTGCGCAGCAAATCAAGGCTGATGCGGACATGGGAATTGAGCAGCCGCTGGCAGTAAAACGTGCTCTTCCCACTGGCCTGGATGCCGCAAAAAAGAATGGCCTGCATGAAGAATGAGACGCTCAGGAATGAATAATTGGGCCGTTGAAACAAAAATAAAGATGGCAGAACCCACAGCAAGGCTGCGCAATGGCCGGGGGCTCAGCGGCGTGTGCCGGCGTTGCGGGCAAATCCGCCAACCCCGACTTCGAAAAAGTAAATACTGCCGGCCGTGGGCGGCCCGGCCAGGGCCTGGGCCTGCCGCCAGCCATTGCGGACCTGGACGAACCAGCCTTCGGTGCCCAGCTTGCCGGGACCGAAGCGCCGCTCGTTGCTGAAGTTCAGCTCCATGTTTAGCCCCGCGGTGAGCGGGTGCCCGAACCAGAGCCGGTGGTCGGCTTCGGGCTTAATTTGGTTGTTTACCTTGTAGGACGCTATTTCGAGCAGCGACGCCCCGGCGAAGGGCAGCACCCGAAACCACTTGGTTTCGAGCACGCAGTATCCCACCAAAAGCTCGTACTGGGCCATATTAAGACCTTGGTCGTCGAGCCACACGGCGTTGCCAAAGGTGTAGGTGGTGCGGGGCTTCAGGTTGCTGGTGCTGGCCCGTAGATACAGCACGTAGCGCTTCCAACTGGCTTCACCGCCCAGCCCCAGCCGCACCGAGTTGGTGAAAGCATCAGCCAGCCCACCCTGCAAAAAAGTGGCGCCCAGGCTAAAATTCAATCCCAGGGTGATGGAAGAAGGAATGATTTCGTAGCGGATGCTGCCCTTCACTGTGGGCACCAAAGCCGAATTCGGGTAGCGCCGCACGAAGCGCCGCAGCCCGGCATTGAGCGAATCCGAAATGGTTTCGTGGGGGTTCGCCAGTATTGGTAGGTAGAGCGTTAGGAAGATAGAATCGGCGGTGGGTAGGTGGGCTTGCCGCGCGGCCTGCACGAGGCTGTCGAGGTGGGCGGCTACGTAGGTTTGGGCCGCTTGCTGGAGGCCGTCGGTAGGCGGTGTGGGCCAGGGTACAAGGCAGCTACGTCCGTAATAAGGCGGGTCGGCGGCTACCTGCGCCAGCAACGGCCGAAATTGACCAGCCGCCGCCAACACCAGCGCCCGCTCGTTTTTAGTGATGCGGCCAATGGAATCAGCCAACATAATTCGGTGCTGGAGGTAGTCGAGCAGGCCCGGCAGGCGGGCTACCCGATTGTGCTGCAGGTCCTGCACCATTTCGGTACGCACCTGCACCACGCGAAACGTGGGGCTCACCAGCAGTTGGCGCAGGTTGGCATCGAGCTGCCGGGCCACGGTATCGGTGGGCGTTTGGGCGTGGCTGGCTGGGGCGGCGCCCAGCAACAGGAGCAACAGCCAACAGTAGCGGAATGGCATGGGCAAACGGTGTGGATTGGAAGATGCCCTAAATTGCGCACAAACCCGCCATATTCCGAATGCTGTAGGTAATCAGCGGCCTGCTTACTAACTTATAGGGTATTGCCCAGATTGCCCGGCAGGCGCACCAGTTTGAGGTAGTCGCCCAGTCCGGCGGGCTTCTGGAAAACGTGGATGAAGAGGATGTGCTCCTCGCCCCTGCTGCGCCAGGTTTCGGCATAAAAGCCCTCCACGGCATACAGCGTCAGGTCGAAGCTGTCTTCCTCACGCTCAGCCAGGCGGGTGCCGTGCCGGGCGAGGTACTCGGTCTGGCGACACTGGTGCAGGGCTTTGAAGGCGGTGATGGTCATGCGGATGGAAACAGAACAAGGCACAAAAGAACGACCTGCGGAGCTTGTTGGAGCAGCTCTACCACAATACTAAATCTACTTACGCTCGCAGCAGGGCTGCCTCGACAAGCTCCGCAGGTCGTTCTTTTGTTCCCTGATTACCTCCTCCTGCGCATGAATACCTTTCGCTTTCCTCACCCACTGGTGCTTTTGGTGGGCTTTATCATATTGGCGGCGGCGCTGAGCTACGTGCTGCCAGCCGGCCAGTTTGCCCGCCAGAAGAGTGCGCAGGCAGACGGCCGCGAAGTGGTGGTGCCCGGTTCCTACCAGCGAGTGCCAGCCACGCCGGTGAGCCCGCTCGATATGCTGGTGGACATCCCCAAGGGCATGGCCGATGCGGCGGGCGTCATCTTCCTGATTTTCCTGGCGGGCGGGGCCTTCACAGTGCTCGACCAGACCGGGGCGCTGCGCCACGGCGTTGACTGGCTGCTGGCCCGCGCCCACGGCCGCGAGGTGCTCGTGATACCCGTGGTGAGCCTCCTGTTTGCCACCATGGGCGCGCTGGAGAACATGGGCGAGGAAGTGGTTCCCCTTATCCCGGTGCTGCTGGTGCTGATGCGGCGGCTGGGCTACCCGGTTATCACGGCGGTGGCGGCCAGCCTTGGGGCGGCCATTGTAGGCGCGGCGTTCAGTCCAATAAACCCGTTTCAGGTGGGCATTGCCCAGAAGCTGGCGCTGCTGCCGCTGCTCTCGGGCGGCGGGTTCCGGCTGGCGCTGCTGCTGCCGGCGGTGGGGCTCTGGATTGCGGGCACCATGCGCCACGCCACGCGGCACCGCATCGCGCCCGATGTGACAACTGAGGAAAACGTGACAGCTGAGGAAGTGGCCCCTGAAGCTACTGGCACGCAGATTCCCAAAAGCACCGGGTGGCTGATGCTGGCTGCCAGTGTTTGGTTCTTCTATCCTTTGGCTGCTTCGCTTTTGCAAGTGCACACCGAAATCGGTGTAATTGCCGCAGCAGCATCTTTTTTGTCGTTCGCTCTCGGCATTTATATCCTGATAAAAGGCTTGAACAGAGAAGCTGCGGTGCTGCTGTTGCTGCTGGCGTGCTTCTCCATCTTCGGCTACGGGGTAGTGCGGTTGGGTTGGGATTTCGACCAGATGGGGGCACTGTTTTTTGTGCTGGGCGTGGGCGCGGGTTTGCTGGGCGGCATGGGGCTATCGGGCACGGCCGAGGGCTTCGTGACGGGCTTCCGCGACATTGCTTTTTCGGCGCTGCTGATTGGGTTTGCGCGGGCCATTTTCGTGGTGCTGGAGCAGGGGCACATCGTCGATACCATCGTGCAGGGGATGTCGGCGCCGCTGGCGCATTTGCCGGTCACGCTCTCGGCACTGGGCATGATGGTGGTGCAAACGGCGCTGCACCTGCCCGTGCCCAGCGTGAGTGGGCAGGCCACGCTCACCATGCCCCTCTTCGCTCCGCTGGCCGACTTGATTGGCATGTCGCGCCAGGTGGTGGTGCTCTGCTTTCAGTACGCGGCCGGGCTCTGCGAGCTGATTACGCCCACCAATGGGTCATTGCTGGCCATACTGGCCATTTGCGGGATACGATTCGACCAATGGCTGCGCTTTGTGGGGCCGCTCTACGCACTGTTGCTGGGGCTGGGCGTGGTGGGCGTGGTGGCGGCCATCTGGCTGGGCGTGTGAGCTAATTTGGACCCGATACGCCACTGCCGCCAGCAGATATCCTACTGGCGCTGAAAGATATCCTACTCAATGGCCCCGACATGGTGCTCTCGATAAAATATATCCTACTCGCCCTGAAAGATATCCTACTTCACTTAGCAGTTATCCTACTGATGCTAAAAGATATCCTATTGGTGGCCGAAGAATCAGTACTCGCGTGTGCTGAGTCGGGACTGTTGTTCCGGCTGGTGCGCCTGGCACGGCATGAAAAATTGCTTCATCAAGTCTGAAAGGGGCTTTGCCGGATGTACCTTGGGGCTTCCTACTCACTCCCTAAAGCCCTGTATGAAAACACGCTTACTCTTCCTTTGCCTGCTATGCTGCTCCTGGTTTGCCCACGCCCAAACGATTATGGGCATCGGCGGAGCCATTCCGGATAACGACGTGCTGACCAGCTTTCCGGTAGCGGTGCGGGGGCTGACGCCGGCCACCATCAACGGCACGTTTGGGCTGCAATC
Organism: Hymenobacter negativus; assembly: GCF_017571495.1. Classification (GTDB taxonomy): domain Bacteria; phylum Bacteroidota; class Bacteroidia; order Cytophagales; family Hymenobacteraceae; genus Hymenobacter; species Hymenobacter negativus. Next base: position 877,372 of record NZ_JAGETZ010000001.1, read on the forward strand.
GGTGTGCGTTACCATCACGCACCCCTGGGTAGGCGACCTGCTGCTGCAATTGCAGGCCCCCGATGGCACCGTGCTCGACCTGTCGGTAAACAACGGCGGCAGCGGCGACAACTACACGGGCACCTGTTTCAATAGCACGGCCACGAATATTATTTCGGCGGGCGCACCGCCGTTTAGTGGCAATTTCCGGCCCCAGGGCATTCTGGGCACGGTGAACAACGGCCAGAATGCCAACAATACCTGGCAGTTGCTGGTGCGCGATACCTCGCCCGGCGACGTGGGCCAAGTGGTTTCGTGGCAACTCACGTTTGGCAATGCGCCCGCGCCGCCGTTCGTCTTCACCTCCTCAAATTTGCCCATTGTGGTGGTGAATACCCAGGGCCAGCCCATTGTGGATGACCCCAAGATTGACGCCTACATGGGCATCATCAACAACGGCCGGGGCCGTCGCAACCTCGTTACGGACCCGTTCAACGACTTCCACAACAAGATTGGCATTGAGCTGCGCGGCAGCACCTCGCAGAGCTTTCCCCAGAAGTCCTACAGCATCGAAACCCGCGACGCCCGCAACGTCGAGCATGACACCACGGTGCTGGGCATGCCCGCCGAAAACGCCTGGATTCTGTATGCTCCCTACGACGACAAAACCTGCATGCGCAATGTACTGACCTTCGACATTGCCAACAAAACCGGTCATTATGCCTCGCGCACTCGGTACTGCGAGCTGGTGCTGAACGGGCAGTACAAGGGCATTTACGTGATGATGGAGAAAATAAAGCGGGGCGCCGACCGGGTGAACATCAAGAAGGTGGACCCCGTGGATACCGTGGGCAACAAGCTCACGGGCGGCTACATTTTCAAGATTGACAAGCCCACCGGCAGCGGCGGCAACACCGGCTGGAACTCGACGCATTTGTCGTCCGGTGGTCGCACCATCCGCTTTCTCTACGAGTACCCCAAGGATGTGAACATTGTACCGAAGCAGGCCCGCTACCTCCAGGCCTACGTCGATTCGGTGGAAACGGCTCTGGCTTCGCCCAACTTTGCCAACCCCACCACGGGCTACGCCAAGTACATCGACGTCAACTCCTTCGTCGACTATTTCCTGCTGAACGAAGTAACGCGCAACGTGGACGGCCTGCGTCTGAGCACCTTCCTGCACAAAAAGCGCCGCAGCGACGGCGGCAGGCTCTACGCCGGGCCGGCCTGGGACTACAACATTGCCTGGTGGAACGCCAACTACTGCGCCGGCAACCTGGCCACCGGCTGGGCCTACAACTTCAACACCGTGTGCGCCACCGACCCCAACCAGATTCCCTTCTGGTGGGCGCGCCTGCTGCAAGACCCTGCCTTTGCCAACGCCCTGAAGTGCCGCTGGACCACCCTGCGCCGCACCACCCTGCACGCCGATACCCTCAGCGCCTTCATCGACACCACGGCTGCCCACCTCAACGAGGCCAAGACCCGGCACTTCACCGTGTGGCCCATTCTGGGCGTGTACACCTGGCCCAACCCCACCCCCATTCCGGCCAGCTACCCCGCCGAAATCGCGGCCATGAAAAGCTGGATACGCCAGCGCCTGGCCTGGCTCGACGCCAACATGCCCGGTACCTGCGCCGTGCCCACCGCCACCCTGGCCGGCGGCCCCACACCCGAGCCCCAGGTATTCCCAAACCCTTTCAACGACGAATTGCTGTTCCGCACCACGCTGCCGAACAGCGCACCGGTGCTGCTGGAGCTGTATGACGTGACCGGCCGGCGCGTGGCCCGGCAGGACTATTGCACCGTGAGCACCGGCCCGCACGAGCTGCCTATTAAAGCGGCTGCCGCGCTGGCACCGGGCATCTATGTGCTCAAGGCGCGCATTGCGGCAGCCACCTACAATGTGAAAGTGGTGAAGCAGTAGCGCTTCGCCTCTTCTGGCACTGTTGCTTACACACTGCCCAGTTTGCCCTGCCCCGCCAGGTACTGCCGGACCAGGGCAAACTGGGCAGGTGTTTCGGGTGAAATGGGGGCGCGGTGCACTTTGGCCACCGTCTGCCACTCGTGGGCAATGCGGGCCAGGGCCTCCTCGCCGCTCAGGCCATGAACGTGCTGCAAATGACAGCCTACCACGGTGCCGGTGCGTCCAATACCTCCCCAGCAGTGCACGGCGGCCGGGCGACCAGCGCCAGTACTCTCGGCCAGGGCAGTTAGCACCTCGTCCAGCCGCTCGCGGGTGGGCACGTCTCTATCGCGCACCGGGAAACGGTGGTGACGCACCTCCTCTGGCCCCAGGCCAAGGTATGCGGCCCGCTGCTGGAGCAACGCCTCGTAGGGACGCAGCTCGCCGGGCTCGGTCAGGTCGTAGAAGTCACGGATGCCGGCCTGCAGCAGCGCATCGATTTTGGGTGTGGCATCGGCATCGGTGGGTGCGCCGGGGTATTCGCAGGCGAGTAGCAGCGGCGTGGCCCAATAGGAATTGGGAATGGGGCGGGGAGCAGGCATTTTCAGACTGATTAAAACGAGAGGACTGAGGCGCCGGACAGCCGCGCGAACGTTTAGTCGCGCGGCTGCCCTACTTAGTCGGCGCGCAGCTCGCTGGCCGCAAACACGTGCGGCAGCTTGCGCTTGCGCTCCACAATCTGGAAGGTGGCGGTATCGGTGGCGTCGTTCCAGAATACGTCGGAAATGTGGCCGAAGTGGCGGTACTGGCCGGGCTGGGGCGTCACTTCTTCCACGGCATCGCCGAAGCTGAACTTGGGCTTGTGATAGATTTCCTTAAACAGCTCGGGCCGCACGAGGAACTGCTGCTCATCGTAGCGAATGGTTATCCACTCGCCTTCGTCGTCCTCAGATATTTTCTCGAATAGCTTGCCCACGGGCTCCAGCAGTTCAAAGGAGCGGCGGTTGGCAGGGTGAATGTAGCGGAAGCCGTAGTCGGGCGACCAGCCGTAGAGGCCAAAAATAACGGGTTTGGGGCGGGGCATATGTTGAATAAAAGCGGGGCAAAGATTACCTCCAAAACCCCAAACCAAGGGTCAAAGTTGCCCATCAAAGCACTTCCTCGGCCGACGAATCGGGCACCCCTTGCTGACGTACATGCGCCAGCAGCCGGTCGCGGTGCGCGGCGCCATCGTGCACACTGGCAAAAGAAATGCGGTACTCCCGGCCATTAGGCTGGCACACAAGCACACCGGCAGGGCCATCGGGCGCGACGGTGGCAATATCGGCCCAGCGAAGTTCCTGCACTGGTGCCAAATGCTTGGTGCGCACCGCAAACCCCTCCGAGTGCAGGTGCAGAAAGCGGCGGCTGCCGAGCTTGTGCATCCGGAAGGCCAGCACCACATACACCACGGCCAGCACCGCGTACAGCCACGGCAGCGTGTGCAGCCGGTGCGGGGCGCCGGCCAGTTCGGCTTCGTGGTGGCGGTGCCAAATGTGGTAGCTCTCCATGGCCAGAATGGCAGCCGCTGCCAGCTCCAGCCATGCCACCCGCTCGCGGTGAAATGGGTTGTGCCGCAGGTGCCGCAGCTCGCGCACCATCAGCACCAGGTACAGCGCACCGATGGCTATTTCCAGCCCGCTCATCAGTGAGATATGCTCCTCGCCCAGGAGAATGGGCATTACGCCCAGCAGAAACAACACCGCCGGGCCCACATGCCCAATGGCTTTGGCTACCTGCTGCCTGGCGTGGCGGCGGTGGTAAAGGATGGTGGGACCCTCGGCGGCCTCAGTGGCTGTTTCAGTGGTGTGCATAACCCAAAAAGTACGCAAAGTGGATGGCTGGCTCAAATATAGCAGTGGGGCCATTTAGCTGGCTGGCAGCGGGACTGAGTCCCATTGCGGGGCTTTTTTGGCCAAAAGCTGGTCAGTTTCGTATGCCTGGGTTACCTACCGTCCAGTATCGGCCGCATTTTCGGCTGCCCCGGCGGTGGGCAGTTGCTTATTCAATGTCCAACGCTTCCGCTTCCAAACCCGCTTCCCGCGCTCAAACCGCTCCCCTGGCATCTTCCAAATCGGCCCCCGCTAAAATGGTCCCGGCCAAAACGGCCCCGGCTGCTCCGCCCAGCCCCAATCTGCAGCCCGGCATGGGTGCGGTGCCCCACGCCGCCGGTACCACCTTCCGCGTATGGGCCCCCAATGCTGAGAAAGTAGCTGTTGTCGGCACTTTTAACGACTGGCAGGGCGATAAAAACCCGCTGCAACCAGAAGAAAATGGCTACTGGGCTGCTGATGTAGCCGAAGCCGGCGTTGGCGCTGAGTATAAATTCCGCATCACCAACCAAGGCAACGATATTGACCGCAACGACCCGTATGCCCGCCAAGTGACCAATTCGGCTGGCTCCTCGGTAGTGCACGACCCCAATTTTGACTGGGGCGACGACAATTTCCAGATGCCCGCCTGGAACGAGCTGGTGATTTATGAGCTGCACGTCGGCACCTTCAACGCCCCCGATGAGGAGCACGTTGGCACCTTCGCCAGCGTGGCCGAAAAGCTCCCCTACCTGCGCGATTTAGGCATCAACTGCATCGAGTTGCTGCCCGCCACGGAGTTTCCCGGCAGCCGCTCCTGGGGCTACAACCCCGCTAATCCGTTTGCGCTGGAAAGCGACTACGGCGGGCCCGTGGCCTTCAAGGAAATGGTGAAAGCTGCCCACCAGCACGGCATTGCAGTGGTGCTGGACGTGGTATACAACCACTTCGGCCCCGGCGACCTCGACCTCTGGCAGTTTGATGGCTGGAGCGAGAACGACGGGGGCGGCATCTACTTCTACAACGACTGGCGCGCCCACACGCCCTGGGGCGACAACCGCCCCGACTACGGCCGCCCCGAAGTGCGCCAATACATCCGCGACAATGCCCTGATGTGGCTGAATGACTACCGTTGCGACGGCCTTCGCGCCGATGCTATTGCCTTCATCCGCAACGTGAAAGGGGAGGAAGACCCCGGCGACAACCTGCCCGATGGCTGGAGCCTGATGCGCTGGATTAACGAGGAAATCGACCAGACCATGCCCTGGAAAATCACCATCGCGGAGGACATGCGCGGCAACGCCGGCATCACCGAAAGCGTGGCCAATGGCGGCCAGGGCTTCGATTCGCAATGGGACAGCTCGTTTGTGTACCCCATTCGCGACGCCCTCACTACCCAGAACGATGCCGACCGCGACATGAACGCCGTGGCCGAAGCCCTCACGCAGAGCTACAACGACAACGCCTTCCGCCGCGTCATCTACACCGAAAGCCACGACGAAGTGGCCAACGGCAAAAGCCGCGTGCCCGAGGAAATCATGCCTGGCGCGGCCGACCATTGGTACCCAAAGAAACGGGCCACGCTGGGCGCGGCCCTGGTGCTCACCGCACCCGGCATTCCGATGCTGTTTCAGGGCCAGGAATTCCTGGCTGATGGGTCTTTTGTCGATACCGAGCCGCTACAGTGGCAGCGCGTGGAGGAACGCGCCGGTTTGGTGGGCCTCTACCGCGACCTCATCAGCCTACGCCGCAACTACCACGGCACCACGCGGGGCCTGGGCGGGCAGCACACCCGCGTGTCGCACGTCAACAACACCGATAAGCTGGTGGCCTTCGTGCGCTGGGCCGACGGTGCCGGTGGCCCCAACGACACGACTATTGTGCTGGCCAACTTCGCCAACCAGGCGCACGAAGCTTACACCGTCGGCCTGCCTGGTCCCGGCCACTGGCGCGTACGCTTCAACAGCGACTGGCAGGGCTACGACGGCGATTTTGGCGACATGCCCAGCTTCGGCATGGACGCCGAGGAAGGCGAATACGACGGTTTTCCCTTCCACGGCAGCATTGCGGTTGCCCCCTACGCGGCCCTGATTTTGTCGCAGGAAGCCTAAGCCTGAACACGCTATTATTTATCCAAAGAGAACGTCATGCTGCGCGCAGCATGACGTTCTTTGATTTAAGAACGATTACAACCGCCCTCCCTTCATTCTGCTTATGGACCCAACTCCACCCACCGCCCAAAACATCAACAACCCTAATTCTGAACTAAAAAACGCTCTTTTCATTATAGCGGGCGTGATTTCGGCCGCGTTCGGGCTCGAATCCTTTCTTCTTTCCAGTCACTTTATTGATGGCGGCGTTACGGGGGTTTCCATGCTCTTGGCGGCGGCATTTCGCCTGCCGCTGTCCGTTCTTATTCTGGTCATCAACCTGCCGTTTATTGCCCTGGGCTACCGGCAGTTGGGCCGCCGGTTTGCCCTGCGTAGCGCGCTGGGCATTGGCGGGCTGGCGCTGGTGCTGGCCTTCGTGCATTTCCCCGACATTACCTCCGACCGCCTGCTGACGGCCGTTTTCGGCGGGGTATTTATTGGGGCCGGCATCGGGCTGGCCATGCGCGGCGGGGCTGTGCTCGACGGCACCGAAATTGCCGCCCTGCTCGTGAGCCGCTACCTGGTGCTGCTCAAAGTCAGCGACTTAATCCTGATTCTCAACGTTGTCATCTTCAGCGTGGCGGTGCTGGTTCTGGGCACCGAGCCGGCGCTTTATTCCATGCTCACCTACTTCGCCGCCGCCCGCGTGCTGGAGTTCGTGCTCAACGGCATCGAGCAGTACACGGGCGTCACCATCGTGTCGGAACACAGCGATGCCATTCGGAAGGTCATCACCGAAAAGCTGGGCCGCGGCGTCACCATGTATCAGGGCAAATCGGGTTACGGCAAGCGTGGCGAAATGGGCATAGAGCGCGACATTGTGTTCACCGTCGTTACCCGTCTGGAATTGCCGGGCCTACGCACCGCCGTGCAGGAAGTAGACCCGCAAGCCTTTATCGTGCAGTACCGGATTGATGACGCGCAGGGTGGCATCATCAAGAAGCGGGCGTTGCATTAGGAGGAGTACTTCCTACGAAATGCCTTAAATAAAACACCGTCATGCCTCCGCTCAGCTCGGCATGACGGTGTTCTATTTAACCCCTGGCGCTAAACGGTTGCCTGGTCGTAGCGTTCGCCTTCCGGCGTAGGCCAAGCACCTTCAAATAGGAATTCGGCCAAAGGCTTGCGGGTACGGGGGGCTTCTTCGCGCTCGCGGAGCGGGTCGGGCAGGTCGGAGGCGGGGCCGGGATAGCCCAACGTGAACACTACCACGGGCTCGTAGCCCTCGGGGATGTTGAAGGACGTGCGCAGCACGTCGGGCTTGAAGCCGGCCATCTGGTGGATTTGCAGGCCCAATTCGGTGGCCTCAATTGCCAGGGTAGCGGTGGCTTGGCCCACATCGTACTTCGCCCAGTTGTTGGGGTTATTGTCGTGCGAGAAATTCAGCTTGGCTACGCCTACGACCAGCGCGCCGGCATTCTTGGCCCATACCTGATTGAACTCCATCATACTGCCCAGAATTTTCTGGAAAGCCTCGGGGCTGGTCGATTGGTTGCCCAGGATGTAGCGCCAGGGCTGCTCGCCAAAGCAGGAAGCCGACGATGACGCGGCGGTGAACACCTGCTCCACCACTTCAGCAGGGATGGGCTTGTTTGTATAGGCACGGGGGCTGCGGCGTTGCGTCAGCACAGGCAGAATTTCGTGTTCGAAGGTAAGAACGTTGGTCTTATCAGCCATAATCGGGAAGGTTGTTGGTGAAATAACAGCGGAGCTAACAACCAGTAAGAAGCAATGTTTTGGGCAGCGCATTCCCGGTATTTTCTGGTCACGGCTCCAAAAAAGGCCGTTGGCGGTGGTTTCTGAGCGGCAACCGGCTTACCTTTCGCCGCGTTCTTTCCCCTGATAGTCCATTCCCACCCCTATGCAATCCATACCCCACACCCCCGACGCCCTCCATCCTGACGCTCTACTGGTAGAGGTGGCCTGGGAGGTATGCAACCAAGTGGGTGGTATCTATACCGTTATCCGGAGCAAGGTGCCGGCCACCATGCCCGCCTGGGGCGACCGGTACTGCCTGGTAGGCCCCTACTTCCCCAACATGGCACAGGGCGAGTTCGAAAGTTTCGACGACCTGACCGTGCACACCGCTCCCGACGCTTTCGGGGCGGCTGTGCGGGCCATGCGGGCCGAGGGCTACGACGTGTGCTACGGCACCTGGCTGGTGACGGGCCGGCCCCGCGTGGTGCTCATCAATCCATTTCAGGCCTACAACCGGCTCGGCCAGCTCAAATCCGACCTCTGGCAGCGCCACGGTATTCCCTCGCCGGACAATGACGACCTGCTGCACCAGGTCATCGCCTTTGGGCACCTCACCACCATTTTCTTTCAGCACGTAGCGGCCCAACTGGCCGGCCGGCGCCTGCTGGGTCACTTCCACGAGTGGATGACCGGTGTGGCCATCCCCGACCTGCGGCGCCTGCAAGTGCCCGCGCACCTGCTCTTCACCACCCATGCCACGCTGCTGGGCCGCTACTTGGCCATGAACGACCCGGCCTTTTACGACCACCTCATGTGGGTGAACTGGGAGGCCGAAGCCAAGCACTTTAACATTGAGTCGGCTGTGAAGATGGAGCGCGCCGCCGCCCACGGCAGCCACGTGTTCACCACCGTGAGTGAGCTGACAGTGCGCGAGTGCATCTATTTACTGGATAGGATTCCCGACGCCGTGCTGCCCAATGGCCTGAATATCGAGCGCTTCGTGGCCCTGCACGAGTTCCAGAACCTGCACCAGCAGTACAAGGCCAAGATTCACGAGTTTGTGATGGCCCATTTCTTCCAGTCGTATTCCTTCGACCTGGATAAGACGCTGTATTTCTTCACCTCAGGCCGCTACGAGTACCATAACAAGGGGTTCGACCTGACGCTGGAAGCCCTGGCCCGGCTCAACTACCGCCTCCAGCAAAGCGGGATTGACGTGCAGGTGGTGATGTTTTTCATCACCAAGCGGCCCTACACCAGCATCAACCCGCAGGTGTTGGAGCGCCGTGCGCAGCTAGAAGAAGTGCGCCAGACCTGCCGCGCCATTGAGCAGCAGGTGGGCGAGCGGCTGTTCTACGCCGCCGCCGCCAGCCAGGACCACAAGCTACCCGAGCTCAGCACGATGGTGGACGACTACTGGCGCCTGCGCTACCGCCGCCAGCTCCAAAGCTGGAAAACCAACGCGCTGCCCCCAGTCATCACCCACAACCTGGTGAACGACCAGAACGACGACATCCTGAACTACCTACGGCGGTCCAACCTGCTCAACCACCGCCACGACCGGGTGAAGATGGTGTACCACCCCGATTTTGTATCCCCCTCCTCGCCTCTGCTGGGCATGGAGTACGGCCAGTTTGTGCGCGGCTGCCACATGGGCGTGTTCCCCAGCTACTACGAGCCCTGGGGCTACACCCCGCTGGAGTGCGTGGCCCGCGGCGTACCCGCTATCACATCCGACCTGTCGGGCTTTGGCGACTACGCCCTGCAGAACGTGCCGGACCCGGAAGGCAAAGGCATTTTTGTGGTGCATCGCCAAGAAAAATCCTTCGACGAATCGGCCGATGAGCTTTGCGACATGCTCTGGCAATTTGTGCAACTCAGCCGCCGCGACCGCATCATGCAGCGCAACGCCGTGGAAAGCTCCGCCGAGCTTTTCGACTGGAAAAACCTGCGCGTGTATTACGACCGGGCCTACGCCCTGGCGCTGGAGCGGCAGTAAAAATCTGCTGTTTAATTAACTTTATGAGGGCGCGCCTTTTACCTATTCTCCTCCTGCTGACTACTTCCGCTGCCCTCGCCCATGAGTTTTGGCTGGAAGCCCCGCGCTTCCGCCTGCAACCGGGCCAGACGGTGAGCGTGCACACCTTTGTCGGAGCTGATTTTAAGGGCGAGCCCTGGACCACCAAGGCCACCAAAATCCAGCGCCTCGTGCGCTACGGCCCCACCCCGACGGACAGTACCAGCCTCACCCCCATCAGCCCCACCGAAGCAGACACTTTCCACACGGCTTTTTACTTCAAGCAGCCCGGCACCCACGTTGTGCTGCTGCGCTCTACCAATTCCTTTATTGAGCTCCCCGCCGACCAGTTCACCGCCTACCTGCGCGAAGAAGGCCTCGACTACGCCCTGAAGCTGCGTCAGGAGCGCGACGAAATGGCCAAGCCCGGCCGCGAAACCTACCGCCGCTGCGCCAAAGCCCTGATTCAGGTGGGCGAAGCAGCTGCCACCGCCACGGCTACTGACAGCGCTTGCCGTCACGTCTACGGCTTGCCGCTGGAGCTGGTGCCCGAGCAAAACCCCTACCGCCTGGCCGCCGATAAAGCCCTAACCGTACGCGTGCTGCGAGCCGGCAAGCCAGCCTTTGGCGTGGCCGTGCAGGTGTGGCAACGGCAGCCCGGCAGCTTGCCCACCACGCATTACACCACTCGCGCCAACCAAAACGGAAGAATTTTGTTACGTCTGTCCGGACCCGGGCCATACTTGCTAGCTGCCGTTGAAATGGGTGTTTCGCCCGCCAAACTGCACGACCGCGCCGACTGGCAATCGACCTGGGCCTCACTCACCTTTGCCGGACCGCCCGCCACGGTTCGGCCTACCATAAAATAGCAGGCAACTCACCCAAAATTTTGGGTTTTTTCTTTACCTTCGCCGTTCTCTTACCCTCCTTGCTTACGCTGTATGAAGTACACGATTGATAAAAAAGAAAGCTACACCATTATCACGATTGAGGAGAAGAAGCTCGACACGACTGTTGCGCCGGACCTCAAGTCGGAGTTCGTGAAGCTGAACGCTGAAGGCATTAACAACTTGATTCTGGACCTCACTAACGTGAAGTACACGGATTCGTCGGGCCTCAGCTCCATTCTCATTGCCAACCGTCTTTGCAATTCCACGGGCGGCCTGTTGGTACTCACCGGCCTGCAAGACCACGTGCTGAAACTCATCACCATCAGCAAGCTCGAATCGGTTCTGCACATTCTGCCCACGGTAGAAGAAGGTATTGACCGCGTGTTTTTGCACGCCATCGAGCGCGACCTGACGGACAAGGAGTAGTTTTTTTATAGTTGCCAGTTGTTGGTTGTCAGTTGTCAGTTTAGTGAAGCTGGCAGCCGACAACCAACTTTTGTTTCTGCTCCGTTCGAATAACGAGCAACTAATAACTATTTCATCTTGACTTTTGAGCTGAAGATTCTGGGCTCGGCTTCGGCCACTCCTACCGCCGGGCGTCATCCCACGGCGCAGGTCCTCACGGTGGGCGCATCCAACTACCTCATCGACTGCGGCGAGGGCACGCAGTGGCAGATGTTGGAGTACCGCGTACGCCCCCACCACATGCGGGCCATTTTTATCTCGCACCTGCACGGCGACCATTATTTTGGGCTATTTGGCCTGCTGGGCACCATGCACTTGCAGGGCCGCACGCAGCCACTCACCATCATCGGCCCGCCCGGCCTTGATGAAGTGCTGGTGACCCAGGCGCGGGTATCGAACATGCAGTTGGGCTTTGCCATGGAATTTATTCCGGTGGATACCACCGTCAATGCCGTGGTGTATGAGGATGAGAACATAACGGCGGCCTCGCTGCCCATGCGCCACCGCATCCCATGTGCCGGCTACCTGTTCGCGGAAAAGCCGCGCCGCGCCAACCTTCTGAAGGAGAAGCTGCCCACCGGCCTTACGCCGGCGCAGCTGGCACGCCTGGCCCAAGGCGAAGACCTGCCCGCCGACGACCAGCAGCCGGGCGTACGCCACGCCGACGTATCGGCCCCCGCTCCCACGCCGCGCCGCTACGCCTTCTTCTCCGATACGCTCTACACGCCCGCCCTTGTCGACCTCATTCCGGGCGTCGACCTGCTCTACCACGAAGCCACTTTCTTGGAAGAGATGCGCGAGCGCGCCGCTCAAACCCACCACAGCACCGCCCGCCAGGCCGCCCAGATTGCCCAGGCTGCCGGGGTCAAGCGCCTGCTCATCGGCCACTTTTCGAGCCGCTACAAAGCCCTCGACCCGCTACTGGATGAAGCCCTGGCCGTTTTCCCCAATGCTGAGCTTGCCACGGAGGGACTGGTCGTGAGCCTGTAGCTTTGCGCTCATGACCTCTTTCGCCAACAAAAAACAGCAGCTTTACCTTGTGCTCAGCGGCATTTTCCTGGTAAATGCGCTGCTTGCCGAAATCATCGGCGTTAAGATTTTCTCGGCTGATAAGCTGATGGGGCTGCCCGGCAACCTCACGGCCGGCGTGCTCATCTGGCCGGTAGTTTTTGTGACTACGGACATCATCAACGAGTATTTCGGCAAGGCCGGGGTGCTGCGCATCAGCTACCTCACAGTGGTCCTGATTTTGTTTGCCTTCGGGGTCATCTACCTCACCACCAAGCTCCCACCGGCCGATTTCTGGCTCGATGTGAACAAGACTGATAACCAGGGCAGGCCGTTCAACATTGACTTTGCTTATCAGAGTATCTTCCGCCAGGGACTGGGCATCATCACCGGGTCCATTGTGGCCTTCGCCGTGGGGCAGGTGCTTGACGCCACCATTTTTGCAGCCCTGCGCAACGCTACCAATGGCCGGTTTATCTGGTTGCGGGCCACGGGCTCCACGCTGGTTTCGCAGCTGGTCGATTCGTTTGTGGTGCTGTACGTGGCGTTTTACGTGTTCGGCAACTGGACTTTCGACCAGGTTATTTCGGTAGCTAATACTAATTACTGGTACAAGTTCGCGGCAGCCATCTTGCTCACGCCGGTCCTGTATCTGTCGCACTTTTTGATTGACAAGTACTTGGGCAAAGAGGAAACAACCGAGCTACAGGAAGAAGCCGCTGAAAACCTGAGTGTGTAACTTTTTTGCGCTCGCCATCCTTTCACCGCCATGCGACCATACTTCTTTCTGCTGGCGGCCGGTGCCTCGCTACTGTCTACTGAAGCCCGTGCCCAGTTCAATTTTGCGCCGGGCACTTACCAGCTCGCCAACGGCTCAAAGGGCGAAGCTTCACTAAAGCTGATGCTGGCCGAAAACGGCAGCCCCACGATGATGGTAGGTGTAAAAAACGGCAAGGAGCGCAAGTTTCGGGCCGCCGAGGTCACTTCCTTCACCGTTGAAAGCCACCAATTTGTGCGGGTGAATGACTTTCGCTTCCTCAGCGGCACCGATGCGGATTTTAAAGAACCCGCGCTGCTGGAAATGCTGGAAACCGGACCGGTCGAACTGTTCTATTACCACTATCAGGTAGAAATGGGGACCAATTTTAAGGCCCACGTAAGGCTGCCGATGCTGCGCAAAGCCGGTACGAGTACGTTCTTTGCATATAGTCCCGGCCGCACACCGGGTTTTGACCAGAAGCTAGCACCTGGCACCTTTGTGGCAGCCCTGTTTCCGGCCGACCCGGTGCTCCAGCGCCAATTTGCTACCAACGCCGTGAGCCGGGCTCAGCTCGCGGCCGCCGTGCACGCCTACAACCAGGGTGTGCGCTTAACTCCTTAATTTGGTTGTCAGTTATTTGTTGCCCGGTGTTAGTCAACTAAATACTTAGCCAACGTGCACCTGACAACTGACATCTAAAATCTCCACATGTCCCGCATCCTTACCGGCATCCAGAGCACGGGCCGCCCCCACCTGGGCAACCTGCTTGGCGCCATCCTCCCAGCCATCGAGCTATCGAAAAACCCAGCCAACGACTCGCTGTACTTCATCGCCGACCTGCACTCGCTCACCACTGTGCGCGATGCGGAAGTGCTGCGCGCCAATACCTACGCCGTGGCCGCCGCGTGGCTGGCCTGCGGCTTCGACACCGAGAAAAACCTGTTTTACCGGCAGTCCGACGTGCCGCAGGTGACCGAGCTGACCTGGTACCTGAGCTGCTTCACGCCCTACCCCATGCTGGCCAACGCGCACAGCTTCAAGGATAAGTCGGACAAGCTGTCGGACGTGAATGCTGGCCTGTTCACCTACCCGGTGCTGATGGCGGCTGATATTCTGCTCTACGATGCCGAAATCGTGCCCGTGGGCAAAGACCAGATTCAGCATCTGGAAATTGCCCGCGACATTGCCAGCGCCTTCAACAACCGCTACGGGGAAACGCTGGTGCTGCCCAAAGCCCGCGCCGACGAGCAGCTGATGACTATTCCCGGTACCGACGGCGCCAAGATGAGCAAGAGCTACGGCAATATTATCGACATTTTTCTACCCGAAAAAGACCTGTTGAAGGCTATTAAAACCATTATTTCGGACAGCACGCCGCTGGAAGCGCCCAAGAATCCGGATACGGACGTTACGTTCAAGCTCTACTCGTTGCTCGCCTCGCCAACCGAGATTGAAACCATGCGCCAGAATTACCTGGCCGGCGGCTACGGCTACGGCCACGCCAAAAAAGAGCTGTACGAGTTGATTCTGCGCCGCTTTGCCACAGAGCGGGAGCAGTTCAATTTCTACATGAACAACCTGCCGGAGCTTGATGCCAAGCTGGCCATCGGGGCGAAGCGGGCGCAGGAATACGGAGCTGGCGTGCTGGCCAAGGTGCGCCAGAAGGTGGGCTACGGCAGGTAGTTTTCGCCTTCATTGCAAGTAGAACGCAGCGCAATGCGACTGGTTTTGATAAGTGATGAAGCCGGTATAACAAAGCCCCGATTCTGGATTGAATCGGGGCTTTTCTCATCTTTTGAGTGTGGCTTAGCTTTATTTTGTCGTACCTGCCCGCAATAGCAGGCGCTGAACCTAGAATGTCTGTTGCTGCTGGGCCGAGAAGCTGAAGCCGACTTTGCTGCCGCGGCTTACCTGCTGGTTTTCCAGCTTTTGCTTGACGCTGATTTTCTGAATTTCGGGCAGTAATGGGGCTACCAGGTCATTGTTGACGGCGGCAATCATAGCGCTTTCCACGAAGAGGCGCATGGCATCGGGCGAAATGATGTTATCCGACATGTCATTGTCGGGTAGCTCCAGCTGTTGCACGCCTTCGAGGAAGTAGTGGTTCTCGATGTTGACCAACAGGCGGCCCACGAGGTAGCCGGGGTCATTCATGCGCTGGTACTTGATGCTGTCGGCCATGAAGTTGTAGGCCATGATGTGGCCGAAGAAGCGGCGGCGGAAATCAGCCTCCACGTATTTGCTGGGCATGGGGCCGTACTCGTCGGGAAAGGTGACAATGTTGGAATGCATGACGAATACCAGCAAGTCGCCCGAAAACCGAATGTGAAACTCCATGTCGTTGATGGACCGATATTCAATCACCACGCTCGAATCGAGGGGCGTGAGCCGGCGCGTGAGCTCCACCACCAGTTCCTGCGACACCAGGCGCAAGCAGTCAAAGGCCGCCTGTGTATTGCGAAATATGGCTTGCTTAGCGGTGGACTTTTGCTTGAGGCCCTCAAAAATCTGGTCGAGGCGGTCGGCAGGCGCTTGTACCGGTGAGCCGGCTTCGGCCGTAGGATGGTCGTTGGTAGCAGTGGCGCCGCTGTGCCCGGTATCGGACACGACAGGGGCTGGCGTGGCCGGCGTTTTCTCGTTCTTCGTGCTGGCGGTTTTGCCGGATTTGGGCCTGGCCGGCTTTCGGGGAGTGCGGAGCGGGGCACTGATAGGGTCGGCGGCAGGCGTAGCCGCTGGCTCAACCGTGGTGAACAGCTCGGGCTTAGTGCTTTTTTGGGTGGTTGATTTGGCCATGCGAAAAGGGAATAGCGCTCTACAAACAGCGGCGCAAGAAAAGAAGACAGTGGGCAGTATCGGTACGGATGGGATGCCGCACCCGGTTATGTTGCTGCTGGTAAAAGGTACGAAGGCAAGCCGCCGCTTAGTTTCAGTGAATTATTATTCTAATTCAGAATCAACGGGTTTGGCATGTGCGCCCAAGGTTGGTGGGGCCACCAGTTGGGCCGCTGCTGCCCACCCTGTACTGTAAAATGCTACCGTGCGCAGCCCCGCCCGCAGGCCGCCTGCGCCAGGCAGCAGCATGGCCTGCGCCGAAGGCTGGGCCAGCGCCTCCCCCACCGAGCGCACGGCACCAGCGGGCACGGCCCGGCGCTCCAGCTCAGCCAGCAGCTCGTCGCCATTCACCTCGGCAATGCGCTCAGTGAGCAGGGCTTCCAACTCAGCGCGATGGGTCACGCGGGCCGCATTGGTTGCGAAGCGGCCATTGGATGCCCAATCAGGCCGTTCCAGCACCAGGCATAGATGCCGAAACTGACCATCAGAGCCCACGGCCAGCACCAGCTGCCGGCCATTGGCAGCGGTATAAACAGTGCCATAGGGCACAATGCTGGGGTGGCCCGACCCGAGTGGCTGCGGGTCACGGCCCGTCACTAAGTATGTGGCGGCCTGATTGGCCAGCGAAGCCAGAGCGCTGTCCAATAAGCTTACCTGCACCAGTGCCCCGCGCCCGGTTTTTTCCCGTTGGTAAAGCGCCGTCAGCAGGCCTTCCTTCAGCTGGTGAGCGGCCAGCAGGTCGACCATGGCCACAGGCATTTTCTGGGGTGACTGGCCGGGACCGGCGGCGTTGAGGTGCATGAAGCCGGCCTCAGCTTGCAGCACGGCGTCGTAGCCGGCACGGGGCGCATCGGGGCCGTAGCCAGTGAGGTGGCCGTAGATAAGGCGCGGGTTTGCTTTGGAAAGCGTGGCGTAGTCGGCGCGCAGCTTCTCGGCATCGCCGGGCTTATAGCTGGCCAGAATGATGTCGGCAGAAGCGGCCAGGCGGTGCAGCTCAGCTTGGCCAGGGGCCGTAGTCAGGTCCAGTATCAGCGACTGCTTGCCCCAGTTGGAGGCCGCGAAATAAGCCGAAACCGAAGCATCGCCCGCCTCAGAACTAGCCGCTGTTTCAGCCGCTGTTTTCCAGGTACGGGTGACGTCGCCGGCCGGGCTTTCAATTTTCAGCACTTCGGCCCCCAGCTCTGCAAAAAACTGGCCCACCTGCGGGCCGGCCAACACGGAGGCCAGCTCAAGGATACGCAGCTGAGCAAAGGGTAATGCCACTGGGAAATCAGGTATCATAATTCGAATCAATTGGTTAAGCCAATGGCCAGCTTCCGTGCAGGAACGTTTGATAGCGAGCGGGCTGCCGCTCACCGGCCGCTATTACCCACAGCTCGTTGCCATCGCGCACGCATTGCAGGTGCAAGTCATTGTAGCCCAGATACACCATATCGCCTTGGCCGGACCAGTCCCGGACCTGCGCCCGTACATCGCGCAAAACCTGCTGAAAATCGTCCTTGCTCAACCACGCGCTTGCGTTGCGAATGGGCTGCGCGTCAGTACCCAGCAGGGCGGCAAAGGTGCCACCGCCACGCCTTGGCAGAAGCAGCGGCTGCGTCCACCAATTTGCCTCAAAGCCATCGTATAGCAGCACGGGCGTAGCGGGCAGGTAGTTGGGGGCAATGAGCATACTTTTAGGGAAAGGGTACATAATCGACACTTCAGCCGCAAGAGCCGATGGCTTCATGCGGGACCTCAGCGAGCCAGGTAGCCGTAGTCGAGCAGCTCTTCGCGCGGGTGGGCGCCTAGCTTTAGCAAGCGGCCTTGGTGCAGCAAATAAACGACGTCGCACAGTGGCAACACCTCGGCATAGCGGTGGTCGGTGAGTACAATGCCTTTGCGCTGGCAGGCGCGACGCATTTCCGCGCCAAGGGTTTCGATGTGCACCGGCATAACGCCAGTGAAAGGCTCATCAAACAGCGAAAAAACCGTGTCGGCATGAAGCAGCAGCAACACCTGCACCAGCCGCAAGGTGCCACCCGATAATTCCCCGGGCCGGTGGTTGAGCTGCGCCCGCAACTCCGGGAATGCGGCCGTGGCCTCGTCCAGCCCGACGCCCAGCATGCGGGCTGCCTGGCGGAGCGACAGATTTGGCGGCAGCAGTTGCGCCTGCGGCAGGTAGTTGAGCAGGCCCGGCGTGCGGAAGGCGGGCACGGTCCGGTGGCCATCCACGCGCACGGAGGCATCGGGCACGGTGCGGGCCCCAAAGATGGTTTGAAGCAGCGTGGATTTGCCGCTGCCGTTGCGGCCCAGCAAGCCGGTTATCTGGCCAGCCTGAGCTCGCAGGTAAATGTCGCTGAGAATTTTGCGGCCATCAAACGCCAGCTGAATGCCATCGGCTTCGAGCACGGCCCTACCAGGCCCAGCAGCTTCGCGAAGGAGCGGGCTCATGCAAGCAAAGACTTTAGGAGGACTGCCACGCCCAGGAACAGTAGGCTGTCCAGCGCAGCCAGGCTGGTCCACAGGCGTCGGCGCGTCAGGCCCAGGTTGAAGAAAAACCAGTATTGGTCGGGCCGCATTTGCTCGGCCAGGTAGCACACCACTGGGTAAGTCAGCACCTTCACCAGCAGCAGCGTGGGCAGGCTCCCGCCCGCTTTTCCCTCCAGCAATAGCGGCAGCAGCACAAACCCGAGCAACAATGCACTCACACCTAATACAAACGGCGCGACGCTGCGGTAAAAAAGCAGGACGGCCCGCATCTGGGTAACCACTCGAATCATACGATGGCAAAGTAATTGGGAGGTTCCAACGTGGAGCGGCCCTAATTATTCTACCCGGCCCGTTCGCGCAAATACCGGAAACGTAACCTCCCGCTCGCCGGCACCCCACAGCCGCGTCAGCTCCTCTGCAATCAGTGCCACGGCGTCTTCGCCCCGCTCCTTCTGGTATTTCGCCACGCTCGACCACGTGCGCAGGTACTGCAAAAACCACGCGGCCGACCACTGCCGCCGCACCGCGAAATGGGCCCGCTGCACCTCCGCAAATGGGAACGGGATGCGAGCGTACTCATCGTCGATGTGCCAGCGGTTGGCATCCCAATAAGGCCCCATCATGTCGCGGTAAAAATGCTGGACGAGCGGGTCGACTTCCGGACTGATTTGGATGAGGCCGTAGCCCCACTCGGCCAGCACGGCGCCGGGCCGGGCCACGCGGCGCACCTCGGCGTGGTAGGCTTCGGGCTCGAACCAATGCACTGCCTGTGCTACGGTAATAAGGTCGAAACGCTGGTTGGGGAAGGGTGTGTGCTCGGCGGTGGCAGGCTGGTAGCTGATGTTAGAGCGCGGCGGGGCCTGGGCCAACTGCTTTTCGCTGAGGTCGGTGGCATCGACGCGCACGAAAGAATCGGCCAGCACCACGGCTACCTGGCCGTTGCCGGTGGCGCAATCCCAGGCCCGCTCCCGGCTCTCCACCTGGGGCAATAGCCAGTCGTAGAGCTCTGCGGGGTAATCGATGCGGTAGCGGGCATAATCGGCAGCCTGGGCAGAAAAACGGTCGAGGGAGGACATGAGTGGGCTTATTAAGAACCCTAAAGAACGTCATGCGGAAGCGTAGCCGAGGCATTTTGCGTGGCATGGCAATACAGTGAGCCTACCCAGCTAATGGCACGCGAGATGCCTCGGCTACGCTCCGCATAACGTTCAGTATGCAACGGTTGACTCGCATGCCAGCCTCCGCCCCGCCTGCCGTATCTTTACCTCAAATCAAGCGGTTTGCTGACCACGGCATCAAGGTCAGCCTTTTACAACTTTTATTAGCTGAACCTTGACGTTTCACGAATTTAGCCTCCATGACGACCTGCTGGCCGGCATCGACGCCATGAACTACCAGCAGGCCACTCCCATTCAGGAGCAGGCCATCCCCAAAATCATCGAAGGCAAAGACCTGATTGCCTGCGCCCAAACCGGCACCGGCAAAACTGCCGCCTACCTCCTACCGCTGCTCGACAAGATTTCGCACGCTAAGCACGGCCACACTACCACCCTCATCCTGGTGCCTACCCGCGAGCTGGCTACCCAAATCGACGAGCAGGTGATGGGCTTTGGCTACTACGTGGAAGCCAGCAGCATTGCCATCTACGGCGGCGGCAAATCTGAGAACTGGGAGCAGCAGAAACGCGCCCTCACTTCGGGAGCCGACATCATCATTGCCACGCCCGGCCGCCTCATTGCGCACCTGCAAATGGGCTACGTGAAGTTCGACCAAATCAAGTACCTCGTGCTGGATGAGGCCGATAAGATGATGGACATGGGCTTCAGCGATGACATCTTCAACATCGTGCGCCAGCTGCCCAAGGAGCGCCAGACGCTGCTGTTCTCGGCCACCATGCCGGGCAAAATCCGGGAGTTCTCGCAGCAGATTCTCAACAACCCCGACGAAATCCGACTGGCCGTTTCCAAGCCCGCCGCTGGCATCGACCAGCAGTTCTACATGGCGTACGACCGCCAGAAAATCTACATTCTGGAGCACATCATCAAAACCCAGGATGTGCAGAGTATGGTGCTTTTCACCAGTCAGAAGGCGGCTGTGGGCGGCATTGTGAAAGCTGTGAACAAGCTCGGCATCGAAGCCCGTGGCATCAGCTCCGACCGCACTCAGGAAGAGCGCGAGGAAATCATGCGCGCCTTTAAAAACAAGCAGTTCCCCATTCTGGTAGCCACCGACGTGCTGAGCCGCGGTATCGACATCGACTCGCTAAGCCACGTGGTGAACTACGACATTCCCCGCGCCGCCGAGGACTACGTGCACCGCATCGGCCGCACGGCCCGCGCCGCCACCAAAGGCACGGCCATCACCTTCATCTCGGACCAGGACCAGGACCGGGTGGTGAAGATTGAGAAGCTCATTGAGCGCGACATCGAGAAGCAGAAAATCACCGAAGAGCTTGGCCTGGGCGAAGCGCCGGAATTCGACCCCAAACGCTTCGCCGGCCTGGGTGGTAAAATCGGGGGCCGCCCGGCCCGTGGCGGCAACGGCGGCGGACCTGGTGGCGGAAGCCGCGAGCGTGGGCCCCGTGCCGCAGGTGGTGACCGTGGCCCACGCCGCGAAGGTGGCGGTGGAGGCCGGGACGGTGGCCGCGACGGCAGCCGCCCGCCCCGCCGCGACGCGCCCGACCCCAAAGACCCCAAACACCTGGAGCGTCTGGCAAATGCCAAAAATGCCCTGGCCGCCCTCGATGCCGGCCATGCACCCAGCGTGCCCTATCAGCGTCCACCCCGCCCCGAAGGCGAAGAACGGCGCGACCGGGGCCCCCGCCCCGAGCGCACCCCGCGCCCGGAAGGTGAAGCCCGCCCACCCCGCGAGCCCCGCGCACCACGCCCGGAAGGCGAAGGCCGCCCGCCCCGTGAGCCCCGGCTCGAAGGCGAACCAAAGGACAGCGCAAGCCAAACCCGCGAGCCCCGCGCTGAAGGCGAACGTCGCCGCAGCCGCGGTGGCCGCAACCGTGGCAAAGGCCGGGGCCCCCATCCGGAAGGCTCGTCGGCTCCTGCCGGGGGCGATGCCCCAGCCGCACCGGTTGCCGCCGAGTAGCTTCTGATATGCAATCAAAAAAGCCCTGTCGCCGTTTGGCGACAGGGCTTTTTTGATTGCATTTGGGCTGGGTGCTAGCGCACTTCCACCCGCAGCGTCTGCTTACCCTCGTTGCTCACAACCAATAAGGTGTAGGTACCAGGCTTCAGGCCGGCATTGCCAAGGGCTACGGAGTGCGAGCCAGCCTCGTAGGTTCGCTCAGGCAGGGTTTTCACTAATAGGCCCATGGCATCCACGAGCCGGACGGTGACCGGGCTTTTGGCAGCCAATTCAAAGGTGAACACCGAGTTTGGCGCAGCGGGATTAGGGTATAAGCGCAGTGCTGCCAGGGGCTGGGTGGCTTTTTCAGCCCTGTTTTCAGCAGTTTGCATGCCCTCAGAGGCGGCAGCAGTTGCCCGGGCGGCACCGCAGGAGGCAGCAGTTGGGCTGTTGCCCACAATTTCAATCCAGTCAATGTTGGCGAATTCATTGCCGACAATGGTTTCCAGGCGGATGGCATTAGCCCCGGCGGCGAGTGCTACGCTGGCCGTGGTAGTGGTCCAGGTAGTCCAGCTGCTGGTTTTGGGGAAGGGCACGCTGCTCACGGCGGTGGCCCCATTCACCAGCACTTTGGCGGAGGTAGCGCTGCTAGAACTGGCATTAGCATAACGCCAGCGCAGGGTGTAGGTACCCGTAGCGGGCACGCTCACCCGCCAGTCGATGCCACGGGCCACGGAGTTGGAGATGTTGACGTAATAGCCATTGTCGGCTCCGGTGTAGGAGCTCTGGCGGGAGCCCTCAATGTCGCAATAGCCATTACCGAAAGCTGCAGCATCCTCAATACGGAGCGTGGTGGTTCCCCCGCCACTGGTGGCCGTGAAGTTGGCCGTGGCCGTGCTGTTGGCATTCACCGTCACCGTGGTCGTGGCCGTGGTGGCTGTGGAAGCGCCGCTCCAACCACTGAAGGCGTAGCCCGCCGCCGGCACAGCCGTGAGCGTAACGACCGTGCCAGCGGCATAACTGCTGGCGTTCGGGCTGCGCGTAATCGTGCCGCCCGCCGTTGGGCTGGCGGTCGTGGTGAGCGTATACGTGGTGGCGGTGCTCGGCGTGAAAGTGGCCGTGGCCGTGCTGTTGGCGGTCACCGTCACGCTGGTCGTAGCACTGCTGCCGCTGGCCGCCCCGCTCCAGCCCGCGAACACGTAGCCCGCCGCGGGTACCGCCGTGAGCGTGACCACCGTGCCAGTGGCGTAGCTGCTGGCATTCGGGCTGCGCGTGATGGTGCCACCGGCGGCGGGGCTCGCCGACGTCGTCAGCGTGTACGAAGTAGGTGTGGTGCCACCGCCACAGCAGCTGGTGGGACTGCTTAGGGTAGCGCCGGCCCCACAAGTGGCGCTGGTGACCTGGGCTTTCACATTGGCAGCCGGAGTGATGGTCAGCGAGTAAGGCGGCGTGAAAGCGGTGCCGCTGCCAGCAGTATTGCCAGTGGTGCCCACAAACACATTGTTCAGCGAGGAAACGGCCGTGAAATCATTCTCGAACAAGTCGATGGGATTGTTCACGTTTTCAAAATAGTTGCTCTCAACCCGTAGGTCCGATTCGAAGCCGGCCCGCACGCAGTGGTTGTTGCCCGCGCAGCTAAAGTAGCTGTTGACAATGTGCACCTTCCCAAACCGTACGCGGGGCATCCGCTCCTTACAGCCCTGGGCCCACCAGCAATTCTGCATGGTGACGCGCAGCTTGCCCCGGTCGCTGGTGGCCCCATCGCTGGAACCAAACAGATTGGAGAACCGGTGGTCATCAGCCCCGCCCGAGCCGCCGGCAATGGGTGGCTTCAGGTAAACAAACCGGCACCAGGTGACGGAGATATAATCCGCCTGGTTCTTGATGTCGAGGTTGCCGTCCACACCATCTTGAAAATCACAATGGTCGACCCAGACGTTGGTGCAGTTGTCAATGGTCATGTTGTCATTCCCATCGGTGTCGTAGGCCCCAGGACCTTCAAACGTGACGTTTTTGAAGATAATATTGCTGCACCGCTTGATGTACATCGCGCCCGAGCCACTCGCCGTGCGGTCGGAGGTTACCAGCCTGGAGCCGGGCAATCCGTAAATGGTTTTGCCGGTTTGGTCCTGAAAACTGATTCTGCCTGCCGCGGGGAAAGTGATGGTTCCTGAGATGTGGACGACTTTCACGGCGGCATTGGTCACCGCATTTTTAAAATCGGTGTAGTTGCTTACGACCGTAGGCGTGGCCGTACCGCCACCGGTGGTACCGCCGTTTTGCGTGGCCCAGCCAGTAACGGCACACGTCTGGGCAGCCGCACTGAAGCCGACGAGCAGCCCCAGCAGGACAAACAAGGAAATAAAGCTGTTTTTCATGGGAATGTGGGAATTGGTGAAGGATGAATAATGGGCATTTACAAAATCAGCTGACATGTCGAAAAATCGCCGGCCCCAACAGGCCAGCCTGCCGTTAAACCCAAGGGGCACCAGCCAACTGCTGCGCTAAAAGCAGCCCGGTTGGCCCCGAACCCGCTGCCGGAACCCGTAAAGATTTTGCTCTGTGCTTGCCGGCTTTTGCTGGATATTTATCCAAAACGGGCCGCTGCTGGGCCGTCTATCCGCAGCGGGAACTTTGCAGTTCACGCTGCGGATAGACGTACTCAAGCACTCATACAGCGTTTCAAGAACCGCTCTAGCGTACTTCCAGGCGCAGGTTCTGCTTGCCCTCGTTGCTGAGCAGGAGTAGCGTGTAGGTCCCGGGCTTCAGCCCGGCATTGCCCAGTGCGATGGTGTGGGCACCGGCTTCGTAGAGCTGCTCGGGCAGGGTTTTCACCAACACCCCCATCGCGTCGACCACCCGGATGCTCACCCGACTTTGCGCCGCCAGTTCAAAGCGCAAGGCTGTGCTGGACGTGGCCGGGTTGGGGAACAGCCGCAGCGATTCTACGGGCTGGGCCGGCGCTTCCGAGTTATTGGCCGTCGCACCGGGGGCCGCCATTCGGGCGGTACCACAGGCACCGGCGGTGGGGCCATTGCCCACGACTTCAATCCAATCAATATTGGCAAACTCGGCAGCTACCGTGGTTTCCAGGCGGATGGCATTAGCCCCGGCGGCGAGTGCTACGCTGGCCGTGGTAGTGGTCCAGGTAGTCCAGCTGCTGGTTTTGGGGAAGGGCACGCTGCTCACGGCGGTGGCCCCGTTCACCAGCACCTTGGCCGTGGTGGCACTGCTGCCACCGGCATTGGCGTAGCGCCAGCGCAGGGTGTAGGTACCCGCAGCGGGCACGCTCACGCTCCAGTTGATGCCTTTGGCCGCTGAATTTGACAGGTTGATGTAGTAGCCATTGTCGGCGCCCGTGTATGAATTTTGCCGCGAACCGTCGGCCCCGCAATAGCCATTACCGAAAGTTGCGGCATCCTCAATACGGAGCGTGGTAGCTCCCCCGCCGGTGGCTGTAAAGGCGGCCGTGGCCGTGCTGTTGGCATTCACCGTCACCGTGGTCGTGGCCGTCGTGGCCGTGGAAGCCCCGCTCCAGCCACTGAAGGCGTAGCCCGCCGCCGCCGTGGCCGTGAGCGTAACGACCGTGCCCGCCGCGTAGCTGCTGGCGTTCGGGCTGCGTGTAATCGTGCCGCCGGCCGTTGGGCTGGCCGTCGTGGTGAGCGTATACGTGGTGGCGGTGCTCGGCGTGAAAGTGGCCGTGGCCGTGCTGTTGGCGGTCACCGTCACCGTGGTCGTGGCGCTGCTGCCGCTGGCCGCTCCGCTCCAGCCCGCGAACACGTAGCCCGCCGCGGGTACCGCCGTGAGCGTGACCACCGTGCCAGCGGCGTAGCTAGTGGCATTCGGGCTGCGCGTGATGGTGCCACCGGCGGCGGGGCTGGCTGCCGTAGTCAGCGTGTACGAAGTAGGCGTGGTGGTATTGCCCGACTCCCGTGCTCCCACATCGGGGTTTGAACCGCTGTAGGTATAAGAAACCGGAGCGGAGTTAGTGGGGATGGTGGGCACCACGCCGGCATTGATGAGGTCGCTGCCCGCGGCCAGGGCCAGGAAGTTACCTAAGTCGGGCGCGTTGCCGGAGGTACGGCCCACCGTGGCGGGAGCCGTTGTGCTCACAAAATCGGCGGCACTTACCACCAGGCCTTTGCCATTTGAGCTGGCCCCACTCACCCAGAACACGTTCGAATTGCTCACGAGCGTACCGATGGTTTTGTCGCTTGAGCCTCCCTGAAACGACAAGTTGTTGATAAACCGGTGGGTGCCACCTTCGCGGAAGCTGTAGTTCGACACGGCATTGTTGTAGCTCGTGTTGTTGATGAGGGTAATCGGTCCGGGGTTATCGTTGTCGGTAAACCCGTGGTGGCCGTTGTTGAAGGCCACGCAACGCACCACCAGATGGGCTACCGCAATGCCGGAACCACCCAACTTAAAGCCATTTTTGTCGCCACTTCCCGAAGTGGAACCCACGCTGAGGGCACCGTTGCTGTAAGCCACGCAGTCTTCCAGGGTCACGGGGTCGATGGGCCCGGTGTCTGTTTTGGCGTAAAAATCCCAGCCGTCGTCGATGTTGTGGTGCGAAATGCAGCCCTTGAACTTGTTGTTGGCCCCGGTGGTCAGCTTGCAGGCAAACCCGTCGGCGTTTTCGTTGCCGGGGTCCTGGTTGTCGTAGGAGGTGCAGTTGAGAATTAGGTTATCGTGGGGCCACTGGGCCCGGGTGGCCGTTGAAGCGTAGCGTCCCAGCTGGAGGCCCGAATCCTTGTTGTAGCGAGTGGTGCAGAGTTCAAAAGTGCAGAAGCTGCCACCCACGTAGATGCCGTTGTCGCCGGCGCGCTCCACTATCAATCCTTTGATGTACCACTTGTTGCCATTCACCGTGAAGCCCCGGTTGGCGTTGGCGGTGGCCTGGCCAGAGAAGTTCAGTACCGGCACCTGGCCTTGGTAGGCCTCAATGCGCTTGCCCGTAGTGCCGTTGTTGCCGTACGCAATGGTGACACCAGTAGAATAAGAGTACGTGCCACCCAGCATGTAAATGGTTCCGCCGTCGGCAATGGCGGTGATGGCCCGCGTGAGCGTAGTGGGTGCCGCGGTAGAGGCTCCCGAGTTGCTATCGGTGCCCGCGGGCCCGACGTAGAGAGTGGTTTGCGCGGCAGCCGGGTAGCCAGCCAGCAATGCCGCCGAAAGCAGCACGCGCGTGGAAACGTGTTGAAGAACTTGTTTCATGGGAATTTGGGGGTTGGTAAAGGTGTGGAGTAGGCATAAGCAAATTCTTAAAGCGTTATGAAGCGTTGCGCTTCCCTTAAAATCTCTTTTCTACTGTGGGCCCCATACGCCCCGGATGGTAAAGGCACACCGCTGAATCAACCCGAATCTGTCCGGGAATTCACCTGCGGCCCTCCTTCTAAAGTTCCTATTACCCCCACAAGGTGAGCGAGATAAGCCAGATTCTGTCCTCTTCAGCAAGTATATATCTGCGCAATCGATGCCGGGAACGTTTGCGCCACCAACATCTGATAACCAATTATATGCAGCCGTGCCTGCCTGTCATTTTTATATTGATAAAGCACAAAAAAAGCGACTCGCAGGAGTCGCTTTCTTGATTTGCAGAATTCTAAATAGCTGAAACGCTTGTGATGACAATCATCGGACAACAGCCGGCGGATATTACCTGACGGATTCCGCACTCAACATGGGAGGTGCTACTCAAACTATCCGTTCAGTCCGAAATTCTGCTTAATCATGGTCGAAAATTCGGCCTCGCTCATCTGGGTTTTGGCACCCAAAATGCCTTTGGCATCCTCCCCAGCAATGTAGCGGAGCTGGGCCGTACCATCGGTAGTGGCGGTGTAGATGACGTCGGCAATCTGCTCGGCGGAGGAAGCGTTGCCGCTGCGGTCATTGAAAGCGGCCAGCACGCTACGCACCTGCCCGGCGTAGGGGTCGGCGTCGTTGGCTGGGTCGATGGTCATCTGGAGGGAGCGGGTGGCGAAGTCGGTAGCTACGCCACCGGGCGCTACCACTTTTACCTGAATACCAAACGGCGCCAACTCGTACCACAGCGACTCCGAGAAGCCGTCTAGTCCAAACTTGGTGGCGTGGTAGAGCGAATTCATTGGGAAAGCCGTGCGCCCACCCACCGAGGTAATGTTGATGATGACGCCGGACTGCTGGGCACGCAAGATGGGCAGCGCCGCCCGCGTCACGGCAAAAACCCCGAACACATTGGTGGCAAACTGATGCTGAATCTGCTCATCGGTAGCCGCCTCGAATGGGCCAACGAGCCCATAGCCGGCGTTGTTGATGAGTACGTCGAGGCTGCCAAAATCGGCGTGCGCCTGCTGAATGGCGCGGGGTGCAGCGGCCGCATCGGTCACGTCGAGGGCATAAACGCGCACGTTGGGCAGGTCCTGAAATTTAGCGTCGGCGGGGTTGCGCATAGTGGCGGCCACCTGCCAGCCGTGCTGAGCGAAGAGGCGCACCGCTGCCGCACCGATACCAGTGGAAGTGCCGGTGATAAAAACAGTTTTGGGCATGGTTAGGAAGTGAATTGAGCCGCAAGCCGAAATAGCTTGGTTGTCAAAACAGACGTAACCGGCCAATAAATGCTTTATCCCAGCACTTGCCCCACCCCAAACAGCAGCGTGAACACCAGCGTGCTCAGTGCCATTTGCTTCAGCAGCGGGTCAATCTGCATCGATTCCTGCCGCTGCCATATCTGAATGGCGTTGAAGGCGAACAGCGGCACGGCCAGCGCAAACAGCCACTGCCACGGCGAATGGTACGTGAGGGCCACAAACACCGTGGCACAGCCCAGGCCAATGAGCAGCAGCAGCCAGTGGTAGCGCCGGGCGTGTATCGCCCCCAGCCGCACCGGAATGGTGATTTTGCCCGCCAGTACATCGGAGTTGATGTCGCGGATGTTGTTCACATTCAGCACCGCCGTGGCGAAGCAGCCGAGCGCGGCGGCGGGCAGCAGCACTTGCAGCGGCAGCGTATGGGTTTGCAGGAAGTAGGTGCCACACACCCCCACCATGCCGAAGAACAGAAATACCGAAATGTCGCCCAGCCCGGCGTAGCCGTATGGGTTCGAGCCCGCCGTGTAGTTCACCGCCGCCCAAATGGCCGCCAGCCCCAGCGCCAGAAACCCGAGAAACAAGCCTAATCCGGCCGCGCCCAGCGCCACCCACAGCAGCGCCAGGCCGCTGCCCAGCGCCAGCAGACCACAAATCCACATGCCGCGCTTCATCTGGGCGGGGGTGATGGCCCCGCTTTGCACGGCGCGCTGCGGGCCCTGCCGGTGGATGCTGTCGGCCCCGTTCTGGGAGTCGCCGTAGTCATTGGCAAGGTTGCTGAGGATTTGGAGCAGGATGGTGGTGAGGGCTGCCAGGCCTACCACGAGGCCGTTGAACTGGCCATTGGCGGCGGCCAGGAAGGCACCTGTAAGAATGCTGGCCAAGGCCAGTGGCAAGGTGCGGGGGCGGAAGGCGGAAATCCAGGGGGACATGGACAGCAGTTGAAGCGAGAGGGAGTCAATCAATAAACAAAAGAACGTCATGCTGAGCGGAGCCGAAGCATCTCTACTTGCGCACCTAACCCGGTTGATTGGATTACGCTATGCGCCAGGGATGCTTCAGCTCTGCTCAGCATGACGTGCTGCTAAATCAGAAGCGTCAAAACCTACTTCGTGATATCGGCCACCAACTCGGGGCTCAGGGGCGTCACTTTGGAGTTGTAGAACTTCACCACGTGGCCTTTCTCATCAACCAGGTACTTGCAGAAGTTCCAGCTTGGAGCGTCGGAAACGGCCCCGTTTTGGGTTTTGTCCGACAGGTATTTGTAGAGCGGGGCGGCGTCATCGCCTTTCACGGCTACGGTTTCGAAGAGCGGAAATGTCACGCCGTAGTTCTTTTCGCAAAACGAGGCCACTTCCGAGTTTGAGGCTAGCTCCTGTTTAAAGCTATTGGACGGGAAGCCCAGCACCACCACCTTATTGCCGTATTTCTTCGACAGCTCCTCCAACTCTTTATACTGCGGAGTAAAGCCGCACTTCGAAGCAGTATTCACGATGAGCAGCTTTTTGCCTTTGTACTGGCTTAGCGTCACGTCTTTGCCGTCGATGGATTTCACAGTGAAATCGTAGACCGAAGCAGGCGCAGCGGTGGTTTCGGTGGGCGTGGTCATGGCGGTGGGGGCTGTGGGCTTGGCGGCGATGAAAACCACGGCCGTAGCGGCAGTGGCTAGCGTGAGAAACAGGGAATTTTTCATGGTTTGGGAAATGCAGAGATTACTCGACTGTGTGCCTAACCATACGAGGGCCAGTAGGGTTTTGGTACTGCGCTTGCTGGTTATTTTACGTAATGAATTGAACGGCTGCTTAGCAACATTGCTGCCAGGAAACCGCAGCCTCTAGGCACCCAAGAATGCGGTAATGTCGCCTGAATACGTCAGCGTGAGTTGGTGCATGGCGCGGGTGCAGGCCACATAAAGCATGCTTTTATCGACCTCCGTCTTGTAGTTGCGGGCCGAGGCGAAGGGCACGATGACCTCATCGAATTCCAGGCCTTTCGCCAAGTGGGCCGTGGTGATGATGACGCC
Organism: Hymenobacter negativus; assembly: GCF_017571495.1. GTDB lineage: Bacteria > Bacteroidota > Bacteroidia > Cytophagales > Hymenobacteraceae > Hymenobacter > Hymenobacter negativus. The sequence continues at coordinate 907,063 of NZ_JAGETZ010000001.1, forward strand.
TTCCTTAAAATGGGTGGACTCCTCGGTGAGCAGTTGCCCGCCACCAGCTTCCGCCAGCGCTTGTTGTACCTGCTCGGCTTGCCGGGGCGTTTTGCAGATGATGCCTAGCGAGTTGCTGCCGCCACTTCGGAAGTCCGCGACCAGTTGCCGCAGGCCTTCCAGTTCCTCGGCGGGGCCGGGGTGGCGCACGATGGCGGGCTCCCGGCCGTGCCGCTCCAGCGGAATGATGTTGGGGTTGGGCGTGATGCGCTGGGCAAATGCGGTAATTTCTATTGTGGAGCGGTAGCTGCGGTAAAGCCTCACCACGTCGGCCTGCGGAAAAACGCGTTCAATGACTTCGGCCGATGACGCGCTGTAGGGGTTAACGGTCTGGTTGACATCGCCCAGAATGGTTTTGCGGCAGTTGAATACCCGCGATAATACGGCGTACTGCACCGGCGTGTAGTCCTGCATTTCGTCCACCAGCAGGTGCTTCACGTGGTCGTAGGCCGAGATGCCTTCCAGGCGGATGCGCAGATAAATCAGGGCAAACACGTCGGCATACTCCAGTGTCTGGCCGTGTTCAAAGCGGAACAACTCGGGCCGGCCTATCCAGCGGTAGAAGTCGCGGTAAAAATCCAGCACGTTGTTGAACCGGAACATGCGCGTCAGGGCCTCCCCTATCGTGTTTTTCTCCCCATTGGTCAGCTTGCGATTGGCGGCGGTGCGCACGTAGGCGCGCACGTCGTCGGCCACTAGCGGAAACCGTTTCAGCAATGGCACCCGGTGGTAGGCCTTGAATTTGTCGAGCAGCAGCTGGCGCGGCACCACGGTGCGGCCTACCCGCAGCTCGCCCGCGCTGAAGTAGTTGTTCTCAACGTGCAGCAGGTATTTATTGAGCTGGCTAAGGAACTCAAACGAGGATTTGAACTGGATTCGCTCAATGAATGCGGGGTTGTGATGCTCCAGCAGGGCCGCCACTTGCTCGAAAAAGGTCTGGAATTGAAACTGATTGCCGAGCAAGTCGGCGGCCAGCTCTTCCATCACGGTTTCGGGAATGTGCTCCTCACCCAATTCGGGCAGCACGTTCGAGATGTAGTCGGCGAAGACTTTATTGGGCGAGATAATAAGGATGTCTTTGGCCCCGATGGTGTCGCGGTAGCGGTAGAGCAGGAAGGCAATGCGGTGCAGGGCAATAGAAGTTTTGCCCGAGCCGGCCACCCCCTGAATGACCATCACCGTAGCTTCCTCGTTGCGAATGACAGCGTTCTGGTCGCGCTGAATGGTGGCAACGATGTTCTTCATCTTGTCGTCCGAGGACTTGGCCAGCTCGCGCTGCAGCACCTCGTCGTGGATGTTCACGCCGTTTTCAATCAGGAATTCCAAGCGGCCGTCCTGAATTTTATACTGCCGCTTCAGGTCGATGCGGCCGTGGATGGGCCCCGATGGGGTGGTGTATGACGCTTCGCCCAGCTCGAAATCGTAAAACATAGACGAAATGGGCGCCCGCCAATCGTAGATGAGGCCGCGGCGCTGCCGCTCGTCCACGAACGAATGCACGCCGATATATACCGGTGTGGTTACGTCGTTGGCAGTGGTGAAATCAATGCGACCGAAGTACGGCGACTGCATCAGCTTGATAAGCTTGCGTTTGCGGGCCACGGCCCCAGCCCCGGTGTAGGCCATGCGGTCGATGGACTGGCCGGCGGCCACCATGTCGGCATCATCCATGCCCGACTGGTGCTCGTGGATGTACTCCTTCTTCTCCCGCAGCTCACTGGAAAACTGCCGCACAGAGTCATCAACCCGCCGCACCGCCAACGTGAGCTGCTCCTTTATTTCTTCCAGGTATTCGCGTTCTTCTTGTTCCGTTGCGTTCATTCAGTAGTAGCGCGGACTTTTAATCCGGGTATGGCAATGGTTCAGATTCGCGGACTAAAATTCCGCGCTACATCAGGTGGTTGGCGGCGTCAGCCATTTCCCCAGCTCCACGGGCTGGTAGACGGCCATTTGCGCCAGCAACTCTTCGGGATTGGCTGATTGCAGAAGCTGGTCGCGGTTTTCAGTGCGCAAAAGCTGGTCGTCGCGCATGCGGTCGAGGGCCCGCAGGAGGTGGTCGTAGTAGCCGTCCACGTTGAGCAGGGCCACGGGCTTGCGGTGCAGGCCGAGCTGGCCCCAGGTCAGGACTTCGAACAGCTCTTCGAGGGTACCGTAACCGCCGGGCATGGCAATGAAGCCGTCGGCGCGGTCGGCCATCATGAGCTTGCGCTCGTGCATGGATTTCACGACGTGCAGCTCCGTGCAGCCCTTGTGGGCCAACTCCTTGGCATCCAGAAAATCGGGAATAACGCCGATGACCTGGCCGCCCTGCGCCAGCACAGCATCGGCAATGGTGCCCATGAGGCCCACGCGGCCCCCGCCGTACACCAGCGTAAGGCCCTGGGCTACCATGGCCTTCGCCAGGGCTTGCGCCTGGGTGATATAGTTCGGGTTGGTTCCGGCACTGGAACCGCAGTAAACGGCAATGCTTTTCATAAGTAAGAACTGTAGCTTGGACGCTGCGAGTCCGCGCCTTGATAGGCCGTTCTGGTATTCGTTCTTATAATGCGCGGACTCGCAAAATCCACGCTACATGCGCTCGGGCACATTGATGCCCAGCAGGCCAAGCGACGCCTTGATGATTTCAGCTGTTTTAGCAGACAATGCGACCCGGAAGGCTTTTTTGATTGGGTCGCCTTCTTTTAAAATAGGCACTTCTGTGTAAAAGCGGTTATAGCTTCTGGCAACTTCGTACACATACTGCGCTACTACAGCGGGCGAAAGGGCACGAGCAGCTTCAGCAACTACGCCAGCATAACCGGCCAACTGCTGCACCAACTCACGTTCAGTTACTTCTAATGAAACAAGCTTACTGAAATCAGCAGCAGCATCTACACCTGATTCTTCCGCGTCGCGCCGAATCTTCGAAATCCGGGCGTACGAATACTGCACGAAGGGCCCGGTATCGCCCTCTAACCGCACCGACTCTTCGGGGTTGAAGAGCATGCGCTTTTTGGGGTCCACTTTCAGTAGGTAGTATTTCAGGGCGCCCAGGCCCAGCAGGTGGTAAAGCTCTTCGAGCTCCTCGTCGCTGAGGCCTTCGGTTTTGCCTTTTTCGAGGGTAGCGGCTTTGGCGGCGGCCACTACGTCGCGCACCAGCTCGTCGGCATCGACTACGGTGCCTTCGCGCGATTTCATCTTGCCCGAGGGCAGGTCCACCATGCCGTAGCTGAGGTGGTGGATGGCGTCGGCGTAGGGCTTGCCCAGCTTTTTGAGCGTGGCTTGCAGCACCTGCATGTGGTAGTTCTGCTCGTCGGCAATGACGTAGATGCTGCTGTCGTAGCCGAAATCCTGATACTTGAGCTCAGCCGTGCCTAGGTCCTGGGTGATGTAGACGCTGGTGCCGTCGGCGCGCAGCAGGAGCTTCTCGTCGAGGCCCTCGGCCTGCAAATCGACCCAGACGGAGCCGTTTTCCTTCTTGAAAAACACACCTTTGCCCAGGCCTTCTTCCACCCGCTCCTTGCCCAGCAGGTAGGTTTCGGACTCGTAGTAGTACTGGTCGAAATCGACGCCGATGTTCTTATAAGTAGCGTCGAATCCTTCGTATACCCAGCCATTCATCTGGCTCCAGAGGGCTTTCACGGCGGGCTCACCGGCCTCCCAGGCTTGCAGCATCTGCTGGGCCTCGGCCATGAGGGGGGCTTGCTTTTTGGCAATGTCGGTGGCCACGCCTTCGGCTTCGAGCTGCTTGATTTCTTCGCGGTAGTGCTTCTCAAACAGCACGTAGTACTTGCCGGCGAGGTGGTCACCCTTGATGCCCGCGCTCTCGGGGGTTTCGCCCTGGCCGAAGTGCTGATAGGCAATCATCGACTTGCAGATGTGGATGCCACGGTCGTTCACCAGGTTGGCTTTGGTGACCGTGGCGCCGGTAGCTTTCAGAATCTCGGCCACGGAGTAGCCCAGGAAGTTGTTGCGCAAGTGGCCCAGGTGCAGGGGCTTGTTGGTGTTGGGCGAGGAGTACTCCACCACCACGCGGCGCGGGGCGCCCTCGGTGGGCACGGGCGCGGCGGCAGGCTGCTGGCGCAGCTGCTCGAACAGGGCCAGCCACTCGGCATCGGCAATTTCAAGGTTGAGGAAGCCCTTCACCACGTTGTAGCCGCTCACGCGGGGCTCGTGGGTTTTCAGCCACTCCCCTAGCGCCTGGCCGATTTGCTCGGGCCCCTTGCCCAAGGCTTTGGTGAGCGGGAACGTGACGAGGGTGAAGCTGCCGGCAAACTCCTTGCGCGTGGGCTGGAGCGTAAGGCTGGCGGCGGGGATTTCAACGCCAAAAACAGCCTGAGCGGCGGTTTGCAGGGCGGTTTTGAGGGAGGATTCTAACTGTTGCACGGGGCAAAGGTACGGGCTACCGGGCGTCAACCTAGCCCCTGCCCTTGGGAGCCAGCCAGAAGGGAAAACCTAAATTAATATCATCAATTTTAATACCTAATTATATTTGTTCGTATAAATGCACTAGCAATAACCTTCTCTTTCTCCTTTCTTTTTATGACAACCTATCATCATTCATTTCGCGCTGGTGTAGCCATTTGCGCGCTACTTTTTACAGGAGCTTGTTCGAAAGATAAAAGCGATACCCCCAATACCAGCGGCAGCGATGAGATGAGCTGGACGGTAGACGGCAAAACGGAAACGGCCGTCTTCACCACGGGAGGCCTCATCTCGCTAGGCAACCTGCCGCTGCTGACTGTGGTGGGCAAACTAACCAATGGCTCGGGGGGGACTATGACGACCCTGAACATGGGCCGGGCGGTAGGTACTTACCCGCTGGCAGCCAGCGCCACTACCGGATACTCGGCAGCGTATACCGTCAGCCCGAGTGAAAATTACATAGGTTCCGGTGGCAGCGCTACCGTCACCACCTATGCCCCGTCGACCACCGCCGGGCAATCCCATGTGGTGGGCACGTTCACCTTCACGGGCACCGACCCCAACGGCGCGGGCACCAAAACGGTGACCAACGGCAAATTCGACATCAAGTTCTAAGCCGCTGCTCCGGACATTTAGCCCAAGGCATCATCATAACTGCGCCAGTCGATTTTCATCCTTGCCGGGTTTCAGCGGCTACCAGCGTCGCGCTGGCTACGTATAGTACCTGGCCACCTGACCGGCGCACTCATCCAGTCGGGTGGCATTGGCATGAAAGTTCTGCTCGTTTTCAGTTTGCTGGCCTTGTGCGTTCCGGCGGCCCAGGCGCAAGTCGACCCCGCGGCAGTAGCCCAGGGCCAGGTGCTCTCCGGCATGATGCGGGGCCACGCCGAGCGCGACCGCAAAGCCCAACTCTCCGGCAAGCGCCCCGCCAAAAGGCCCCTCACGCCAGCTGACCAGCGGCTAGCCCACAAGCGGGAAGTGGACGCCGCCATGCGCCGCCCCCCGGCCAAGCCGGGCTCCATTCGGTAGGTGCGCCCGCTGGCCAAATAGCCCCCAAAGCCCCGCTAGATACCAGCGGAGCTTTGGGGGCTATTTGGCCAGCGGGCTATTCGACCTGTAAGGCGCCTTTCGGGCGCCTCCGCCGGTTTACCATGGGCAGGTGGCGGGGGCGGGGAAGTATTCTTCGCTGAAATACTGGCCGGTGGGGCCGTCCGGGCCAAGCAGGGCGTACTTCAAGATGCGCTCGCCAGCCTCGGCTACAGTGCTGGTGCCCTGGTGGCTGGTGAAGTCAGTTTGGGTGTAGCCTGGGCATACGGCGTTGACTTTGAACGCAGTGCCGCGCAGCTCGTGGGCCAGGTTGATGGTGTACATGTTCAGGGCTGCTTTCGAGGCCTGATAAACGGGGACCCGAAAGGCGAAATTAGGGTTATCGAGGTCGGCGTACAGCGACAGGGATGCCATGGCGGTACTCACGTTGACGATGCGCGGCTGCTGCGCCTGTTGCAGCAGGTCGATGAAGGCCTGCGTGACGCTGGCCACGCCGAACACGTTGGTTTCGAATACGGCCCGAAACTGCTCCAGTGTGGCGTGCAGGGCCGCCTGCGGCTGCCCGCCCGAAATCCCGGCATTGTTGACCAGCACGTCCAGCACCGGGGTTTTGACCCCAATTGCCGCCCGGGCAGCCCAGATGGATTCAGGACTGGTGACGTCTAGTTGCACAGCTTCGAGGGCCGTGAGCCCGAGTCCGTTGAGCTGCCGGACCGCGGCCTCCCCGCTTTCCAGATTACGGCTGCCGAGGTACACGAAAAAACCGTGCTGGGCGAGCCGTTTGGCGACTTCCAGGCCAATGCCCTTGTTTGCGCCGGTGACCAATGCTGACTTCATGTGCTTTACTTAAGCTTATGTAGAAAATGAACCGGTGGAACCGTTCCGACCCGGCAACTATGGCAAGGGGATACCCCTGCCAGCAGGCATTTACAAATACCTGATTAAGCGTTTTTGGAGTGTGTAAGGGTGGTGCTTGTCCCCGCCCGTCGTTGAGCATAATCGTTGAGACGGAGCGAACGGTGGGCGGGAGAAAGCCCCGCCCCTACCTCGTTCAACGATGCACCGACGGCTAAACCGCTCAGATGCTGGCCTTATCAGCCCGTGGCGGGCCGCTGGGTTTCGCCCTGGCCCAGCAGGGCCGTTGGGGAGTAGCCAAACTGCTTTTTGAAGGCGTATGAAAAATGCGCGAGGTTTTCGAAGCCTACCTCTAGGTACAGTTCCACGGGCTTACGGCTTTTTTCGGCCAGCTGGTAATGGGCCAGCGCCAGCCGTTTCTGCGTGAGCCAGCGCTGAGGACTCAGTTGGAAGGCTTTTTTGAAGTCGCGCTTGAAAGTGGTGAGGCTGCGGCCGGTAAGGCGGCTGAACGTGGCCAGGGGCATGTTGAACCGGTAGTTGGCTTCCATAAATGCCACCAGGTTCAGTTTGCCGGGCTCGGCGAAATCGGCCAGCACGCCGTCGCTGTGCGGGTCGAGGCTGCGCAGGACTTCCAGCACCTCCGTGGTTTTGAGAGCCAGCAGCTTCTCCGGCAGGTGGTGTTCCAGCTCCAGGTAGGGCAGCAGGGAGGCGAAGAGGCTCTGCAGAAGCGGATTTTTAGAGAACACCAGCAGGCCGGCTGCCGCTGGCCCGGCGGGCGCGGGGGTATTCTCGGCGTAGTAGGCCCGCACCAGGGCCGTGGGCAGCGCCATCACCACGGCCTGGTAGTCCGCGCCGTCTTTGGGGTATTTGAGCAGGGTGGCCGGCTGGTTGCGGGGCAGCAGCACGGTGTCGCCGGCACCGCAGTGGTGGGTGCGGTCGGCCTGCACCACGCGCAGCTCGCCGGCGAGCACGCTCACCAGCACATGGTCCTCGTAGGTTTTCTCGCTCCCGTAGCGCTGGTCGCCGCGGCAGACGACCACCAGGTCGGCGTAGGGATTGGTTTGCTTCGAGGTCATGACGGGTGGGTACTGGCTAGGCGGGCAGGCTTCGGCGGGAAGTGCTGCTTGACAATACAAAATTAGGCCACCCAGCACCGGAGTACTTTGCTCAAAAGACCGAAGTTGCTTTGCTCAGCGGGCCAGCACGCTCACGTAGCAGATACAAGCAGTTCCGCTCCCGCGCCACTGAACGAATAGCCCTCGAAACCTGCCGCAACGCCCAGCCCCCTCAGTGGCTGGCGGGGCTTTTGTGTTCTGTTTCTGCTGCCGTAGCATCGACCAGCATGTACGCTTAAGTAATGCAGAAAAAGCGAGGCACTATCCTACATTCTGCTGGGCAGTTTGCAGCACTCGATTTAACCAAGCGTACCCTTCTACTCGAACAAGCTTTTGGAGCAGTTCTGGAGGAAGGCGGTGCTGCCCGAGCAGCGTTCCGGCTATTTGACCAGCTAGCGACGCGTTTGTATCGGTGTCGCCACCCGCTGCTATAATAGCCGCAAGCATCTCTGTGAACCCCAAACACGGCACCTGCGATGCGCAAAACAAGGCAAATGGCACCGAATCCACCACGTACCCGCTCGTGCCCAAACGTGCTACGTCGGTAATGGACGAGTGCGCTGGCAAAGCTTGTATTTCCAGGAGCCGGTCACGCAAGCGGGTATCCGGCAATTGGGGCACAAGTAGGTCCAGCAGCGGCGCTGCTCCTGTCCACTGCCCGGCAAGGATAGCTCGAATGGCTAGGACTACCGCCAGTGCACCCACGTACGCATCCACTTGGCGGTGAGTAATTCGGCAGAAGTCGTGGAGCTCGGTTGGGGAATACTGCGCCCAGAAGGCAAAAGGCGCGATGCGCATCGCGGCACCATTCCCTGCCCCATACGCTCCTTCACGTCCCACCTGGCTCCAATGCCCACCTGCTTGTAATTCCCGCAAGGCTTTCAGGGTACTCGCTCCAAGCCCCGTTAGCTGGCCTTGTGCATGGGCGGCAGCCAATTCAGTGGCGAGCGTTGCCGGCAACAGAAACGGCGCGCGGCAGAGAGCTTCCAACGTCACCAACGTTAACTGGGTGTCATCGGTCAACTGCCACACGGGTGCGCGCTTGGGCGGCGGCTGCAAATAAAAGGTGGACCGGTCCGGACCCTTCGGCAGGTTTTCGGAACCACTGCCCCAGGCATCCCCAATGGCTCCGCCGAGAATACAGCCTGCCAATCGTTCTTGTTTGGTCATCAGCAAAAGTCGCTAGACAGGTAATTACAAGGGAAATCACGAATATAACCTCACCCAAAAAAGCCCCGCCAGCTACTGGCGGGGCTTGCTGTTGTTCTCTGTGTACGCGCTTCCTTGTGCCCCCGACGAGCAGCTGACCGCCACCCGTGCCACTTTGCCCGAACCAGCGCGAAACGGCCCAATTGCTGAACATCAACCACGCCGGGGCTAGCGCTCCCTTGCCCTACCCCGCGGCCCTGGTCGCTTAGTTACGGAAAAAACTGGCGCTTCAAAGCTGCCGCTGGCGCATTCATTGGATGCGCCAGCGGAAATGCCTTATTGGCTGGCGACCTGGCCCATTTCTATCGCGGCTCGGCTGTTGTCTTCCGGCCGGCGGTCTACGAGCAGAACGTTTGGGTCGATGACGGCCTTTTGAGGAGCTACGGGCACAAGAAGCCGCAGGATTTTCCGGGAGGTTGTGACGAGCACGCGCTGCTGGTACAGCACCTTGTTGCCCGGCCCGTATAGGGCGACATCAATGTAATCGTGCAAGGGCGCCTCCGTTTCCTTACCGAGCTGGTCGGCGTAGCGCTTATGCACCTCCAGCTGCACAATGGCCCGATAGCGGCCGTCGGGGAGGCGCTGGTAGGCGACCTCCTGCACCTGGTTGTCGTAGAGGGTAATCTGCTTCAACTGGTCGGCCACAAAGTAGCGGAGCGAATCGGGCGTGGCGCGCACGATGTAGCCGTACAGGTCTTCGGAGGTGGGGTACGGCGCCGGGCGGTTTTGATAGTCTTGGATAAAGCTGCCCAGGGCGCCGTGGAGGCGTTTTTCGCCTAGGTAGCTGCGCAGGGCGTACAAAGCCAGCGAGCCTTTGGCGTAGTGAATGTGCGGCTGGTCTTCGTTGTAGAGCAAGGGCAGCTCGCGCACCTTCTCACTGGCCCGGCCGCGCAGGTAGTAATCGAGGGCGTAGCGGCGCATTTTCAGCACCCGGTCCGGGCCATACTGGCGCTCCAGCATCAGCGTGGAGAGGTATTCGGCCACCGACTCCGAGAGGAAGGTGGCGCCCTGTACGGCCGCACCGGTTACCCGGTGCCCCCACCACTGGTGGGCCATTTCGTGGGCCACGACGCGGTAAGTACGGTCCACGTCGTGGTCCTCAGGGCTGGTTTGGGCGATGAAGCCTAGGCCTTCGGAGTAGGGCATGGTGCCTGGGAAAGCCTGGGCAAACTTCTGGTAGCGCGGAAACTCGATGATGCGGGCCTGCTGCTGGGGGTAGGCCCCAAACTGCTCGCCATAGTAGGCCAGCGAGGCGCGCATGGAGCGCATCATGCGGTCCAGGTTGTAGGGGTGGCTGGGGTGGTAATAGATTTCCAGGTCGACCCCATTCTGCCGCTCGCGCCGCACCCGGTACCGGGCCGAGGTAATGGAGTAGAAGTTGAGCACTGGCACGGCCAGCCGGTAGTGAAAATAGCGGCGGCCGTTTTGCTGCCATTCCTTCAGGAGCGCACCGGGGGCCACGGCAATCTGGTCGGGGCTGGTGCTCAGCGTGGCTTCGAAGCGCAGCCGGTCGGCATCGGTGGAAATGTAGGTATTGGCGTAGGCCGCCGAGTCGCTCTGCGGGGCCATGCGGGGCCGTTCGGGCAGTCCGAGCTTGGCACGGTCCGTGGCGCTTTCCAGCTCCAGGTTGCGGGTGTAGCCAATGGTGGGCGCCAGGTCGAAGTTGTTGAGGAAAGTGCCATTGCCGTTAATCAGAGGGCGGGACACCTTGTTTTCGAAGCCGCGGGCCTGGTAACTGGCCGAGTAGCGCAGCAGCAGCGAGTCGCCGGGCGCCAGGGCGGGCAGCAGTACGAAGCTGCGGAAGTGCAGGCGCTGGTCGTCGAGCACGGGCCGGGTGCCAGGGATGCGGAACTGGTAGTTTTCCAGGTAGCTACTATAAGACAGGCGCAGGGTATCGAGCGGGCGGCTGGTTTTGTTGGTGAGCGTGAGCTGGCCCTGCACCTGCACGGCACGGGCCGCGGGCATAAGGTCCACCTGCAGCTTCACGGCCGTGACGCGGGGCTGCGGGGCGTGTTCGTAGCGTTTGTACTGCTTTTCGTAGTCGGCCGCCAGGGCCTGGTCCTCGTGCTCAGTAGTATAATCGTTGCGCACGTCAATGTTGTAGTAAATCCAGGCACCCAGGCCCAGCCAGGTTAGCAGGCCGGTGGCGGCCACCACCCGCAGCATCGGGGTAAACGACTGCCGCAGCTGTGCGGCGCTGAAGGCCACGCCCACGGCCCGGCCCCGCACCCATAGCCCGGCCGTGAGGGCCACCAGCAGCACGGTAAAGGCCGCCCAGTAGAGCTTGAACCAGACGATGCCCGCCGCGAAGGGCCCGAAGCCGTTCATGTCGGAATAGGTGAAGGCGGGTGTGTCGGCGAAACGGAAGAGGTTGTTGTTCCAGTCGAGGGCCGCGCCGCTGATGGCCTGAAACAGAATGAGGGCCACCGTGAGGCCATAGGCCAGGAACTTGTTGCGCAGCAGCACGTGCAGAAACACTGTGCCCACGGCCACCATCACGTAACGGGTAAATTCGATGCCGAACACGGCTTTGCCGTACAGGCTCCACTCGAAATTAGTATAACCCTGCAGGGCCTGCGCCGCCACGCACACCAGCACGCCCACGCTCGTGAGCAAGGCGGCAACGAACACCAACGTCAGCAGCTTGGCCGTGTAGGACACCCACGAAGGGCGGGGTGCAGCATCCAGGATGCCGTCGAGGCGGGCGTCCTGCTCTTTCCACACCAGCACCCCGCCGTAGTACACCAGCACGGCAATGACGAATGTGCCGTAGGTGCCGTTAATCACGTCGAGCATGGTGTAGGTGACCGGGTAAAAGTGGCCGCCCTCCCGCTCCGAGGCCGTGGCGGCAACGCTGAGCAGGTTGAGTACGCCCAGGCCGAGAATTATCCAGAACGGCACGCTTTTCAGGATACCCAGCAAGTCCAGGCGGGCCTGCTGCGTGAGCTGCACCAGCGCGGCGCCGCGGTCGTGGCGGGGCTGCACGCGGGGCCGGGGCGTGGGGGCAGCAGTCCGCACCGGGGCCGCGGGCTCGGTCAGCCGTTGCTTTTTGACTTTGCCCGTTGACGTTGTGAAGGAAAACACACCGTGGGTGAGGCCCATGAGGGCGCCGGCAATGCCCAGCCAAACTAGGCGGTTGGTAAGCAGCGGGCCGACGAAGTCCAGCACTTCGGTATTTTTTTCCGCCACCGTCCAGTATTTGGTCAGGGCGCTGAAGGTGCGCAGGCCGAAGGGGTCGAGTAGCAGCACGCTGGCGGGCGTGTCGAGGTTGGGGGTCAGCAGGCCCACCAGCAGAAAGCCCACCATCAGCCCCAGGGCGGCGATGAAGGCGTACACCGTGTTGCGCGTCAGCACCGTGAGGCAGTAGATGATGGCCCCGGCCAGCACCGCGTTGGGCACAATAAACAGGCCCACTGCCTGCAGGTAAGGCATCAGCTGGAACGGCCCCACCCGGGCCGGCTCGTTGAGCGGCGCCCCCAGCACAATGGCCAGCAGCATCCCCAGCAAGGCCAGCACCGCTACCAGCACCCCGCCAGCAAAGCGGCCCCACAGGTAGCCGCTCTTTTCCAGGGGCGCAGCGTACAGCACCTGAGCATAGCCGGAGCCCGAGTCGCGGGTGGCAGTACTGGCCATGATGGCCGTAATAAAGAGCAGGCACAGCATGGTCATGGCCCCGGCCCGACTCAGAATGGCAAAAGGGGCGTTGACGTGCAGGTTGCGCAAATCCTGGCCCATTTGCAGGCTGGGCCAAAGCATGGCCAGAAAGGTCAGCCCGAAGGTGACGGCCAGGAAGATGTAGCTGAGCGGCTGCTTGCGCCAGGTGGCCAGCTCGAAGCGGAGAAAGGCAGTAAACATGAGCAGGCGGGCTTAGGCGGGGAGAAGTGTTGATTGCGCAGCTTGCCCCTGGATGGCGGAGAAAAACACGTCTTCCAGGCTGGGCTCCACGGCTTGAAAACCGGCCGCCTCCAGCTGCTGGCCGCGCACGTGCAGCAGCGGCTGCCCGGCCAGCAGCTTGGTTGAAATCACGTCGTACTCCCGCTGGTATTCCGCTAGCTCCGCTTTCTCAATCGTGCGCTCCCAGATGCGGCCTTGCAGCTCGCGCATGGCGGCCTGGGGCTGCCCGGCGTAGAGCACCCGCCCCTGGTTGATGATGGCCATGTTGCGGCACAGTTCGCGCACGTCGTCCACGATGTGGGTGCTCAGGATGACGATGATGTTTTCCCCGATTTCGCTCAGCAGGTTATAGAAGCGGTTGCGCTCCCCGGGGTCGAGGCCGGCGGTGGGCTCATCCACGATGATGAGCAGGGGCTCCCCGATGAGGGCCTGGGCAATGCCGAAGCGCTGCTTCATACCGCCCGAAAACGTGCTGATGCTGCGCTTGCGCACTTCGTAGAGGTTGGTTTGCTCCAGCAGGGCCTTCACCGTCTCGCGCCGCTCATTGCGGTTCACGATGCCTTTCACCACGGCCATGTGGTCGAGCAGGTCCTCGGCCGACACCCGGGGGTACACCCCAAACTCCTGGGGCAGGTAGCCCAGCACCCGGCGCAGGGCCATTTTGTCGTGCAGCGCATCAATGGCGTCGAGGTGGATGCTGCCGCTGTCGGGCTCCTGCAGGGTGGCAATGGTGCGCATCAGGCTGGACTTGCCGGCGCCGTTGGGGCCGAGCAAGCCAAACATGCCCTGCGGAATAGTCAGGCTCACGTTGTCGAGGGCCTTCACCCCGTTGGGGTAGGTTTTCGACAGATTTTTGATGGTCAGTTCCATACGGAAGGGCGGCTAAGAGGCGGTGTCGTGGCACCTGCCACGCGGTTTTCTGGCTCAAACATCCCCCACTCACGGCCGCCCCGCAAGTTGAAATGAGTAAGTGGTAGACCCCAGCTAGAATCCGGTAGCCCTGGCTTAGGCCATTGGCTGCCAACCTTGCTTCCTGATATGATTCCAACGGCTGGCCTCCCCTAATAGAAGCCGGCAAGCTGGCGCTCATGGCCCTACATCGTGCCCGGGCCTGCCCACTGGCAACCCCTCATAAGCTACTCAAGCAGGCCGCCTGTAGCATCGTCAAATAAGTCATCCCGTATCAGCCCTGTTTTGCTGAGACGCCCGCCTAATGACTTGCTTTTAAACCAGTTTATAATATCCCCGCTACTGTAAGAAGGCGCAGTTGGATGGCCTCCCAGCTGCCTATTTAATACGTGCATATGCGCGTACTAAAACTACTTCGGGTTGTGAACTACCCGGCATTAGTGTTCTATTACATCATCAATTTTATACCCATCCTTGGTATGAGTTACCCGGATATCTTCCTTGTAATCTATTTTGAAAGAATCATGGATGACAACATCAAAGACAAAGTCATTTTCCTTTGTTGTAGACTTTAGCTCGCAACGTGTTACGGTTATGTGGCCGTTATCCTGGCCCGAAATTAAAAAACCACCTGAGCCTACGTGTTCAGTGTTGTATTTATCGCCCCATTTCTTTTTAAACCCTTCCAAAGTCATCGTGTCATCATATTCCAGGTTTATACCATCTTGCTTATAGGCCTCGTAGTCTGCAGTGTAAATACTCGGCGTCTTATCGGACTCTTTATTTTCCTTTTCAATATTGAAGTTGTCTTCTATACTTTTAATTAGCCAGGCTTTCGCCTGTTCTGAATCGTTAACAACAGGCTTTTCTTTGTCTTCCCGTTGTTCATTTTTAGCTACTGGAGCTTGTTGAACAGGGTCGGATTTTTTGTCGGTCTTGGGGTCGCTGCAAGCGCAAACAGTTGTTAGGAGCAGTATAAGGGAAATGTTTTTCATTTGGTAATTAGGGGCGATGTCCTGGCAATAGCTCATTTGTCGGCAGGTACACGAATGGAAGAGGTAAAATTGGAGTGGTCTGGTAAAACAGCCCGTGAGCTAAGGTAGGCTGGTTTGGCTAGTAAGGAGGAGCATAGGCTGGAGGCTAAGGCAGCTCGGCATGGGCCGACCTCACCCCTGAAACCGCTTCATCAACTCATCCTTCTTGCGGCGCGACACTTCAATAATGGAGTCGTCGGTGAGCTGCACGTAGCCGCCGCTGCCTTTGATGTAGCGCTTCACGTGGGCGGCATTGACGAGGTGCGACTGGTGGATGCGGATGAAGCCGTAGTCGGTAAACAGCTCCTCGTACTCCTTAAGCGTGCGGCTGACCAGGATTTTCTCCTTGCCTTCGAGCACAAAGAGGGTATAGTTGTCGTCGGCCTGGCAGCGCACGATGCGGGCCACTTCCACCACCTCGAAGCCCTCCATGGTCGGCAGCACCACCTTGCCAGCGAGGCCCGTGCGCTCCCGCATGTTGTCGTAGAACGTGTGCAGCTGGGCCGCCACCGGTGCTTTCTGCCGCTGGGCTTTGGCCACGGCCTCGCGCAGTTCGGCCACGCCCACGGGCTTGAGCAGGTAGTCGAGGGCGCAGAACTTGATGGCGCGGAGCGCATATCGGTCGTGGGCCGTGGTGAAAATGATGTCGAACGAAGCGCGGCCCAGCATGTCCAGCAAATCGAAGCCGGAGCCCAGCGGCATTTCCACGTCCAGAAACAGCAGGTCGGGCGTTTGCTCGCGCAGCAGTTGCAGGCCTTCTTCGGCCGAAGCCGCCTCCCCAATGACCGTTACATCGGGGCAATAATGCTGCAGCAATGCCCGCAGGGCCTCGCGGGTGTTCGATTCGTCGTCGATGAGAATGGTTCGGGTCACGGCAGAAACGGGTGGCTCTTGTGCTAGGGGGTGTAAATGGTGAGGGATATTACAGTAAAATTGAGCAAAAAAGCCGGTCAGAGGGAATTCATGCAGAAAGAAGAAAAGCCTGACTCCCTGCTGGCCACGCGCTGGCTAATCAGGCATGCAGGCGCGGAATGCGCACCACCACGCGGGTCCCCTGGGCAGACGAATCCGGGCTACCCAAGTCGGTATAGGCCACGGTGATGGGGCGCCGGGCTTGCCGGTTCAGCAGGGCAATGCGTTCCTCCAGAATGGCCGACCCGCGCGACGGATAGCCCGCATGGTTGCCCGGCTGCTCAGCGGCACGCTGGCGCCCCACCCCATTGTCCTGCACCACGGCCACCAGGTAATCGGCCTCTCTGGTTAGGCGTACCACCACCTGCCCTTGGCCGGAATGGTGCGCCAGGCCGTGCCACACGGCATTTTCCACAAGCGGATGCAGGAGCATGGCGGGCATTTCCTCGTCGAGCAGGGCATCCTCGGCGGCCACTTCGTAGGTGAATTGCCCTTCAAAACGCAGGGCCTCCAGCTCCAGGTAGCGGCGCAGCATGTTCAGTTCGGCGCGCACCGTGAGCAGCGGCTGGCGCGACTGCTCCAGAATCAGCCGCATCAGCCCCCCGAAACGGGTGAGGTAGTGCTGCGCCGCCTCGGCCTCGTGCCGCAGGATGTAGTTCTGGATGGACTGCAGGGAGTTGAAGATAAAATGCGGGTTCATCTGGGCCAGCAAGGCGCGCTGCTCGGTTTGGGCCAGGCGCAGCTGCACATGCTGCCCCCGGCGCAGCTGCCGGCGGCCCCACAGGCTCCCGCCCAGCACCACGGCTCCGCCCGCCACCCAGCCCAGCCACTGCCAGCTCACCGGTTGCCCCTTGGGCAGGCGCCGGATGCCCTCGCTCGTCACAAAAACCCAGTTGTGGGCGTCCTCGCCTATGAACTGCACGGCAAGGCCCGGCAGCACAGTCGGTGTCAGCCGGCGGTCGGCGTAGCGCAGCGCGCCGGCCTGGGTACCAATCCAGAAGGGCCCGCCGGGCGATTGGTAAAGCGCCGTGATGCCTTTGCTGGGCAGCCCCTGCGTATAGGTAATTTCCCGAAACCCGGCACCTTCGTACACCAGCAAGCCTTCGCGGGTACCCACCCAGACCTGGCCGCTGGCGTCCTGGGCAAGCGCCGTAATGGTATCGTTGCTCAGGCCATTTTGGGTAGTGAAATGGGTTTTCCCGGCACCTTCGCTGAGCCAGAGGCCCCGCCTCGCAGCCTCCCACACGCGGCCCTGTTGGTCGATTAGCCGTGCTACCCCACCCGGTAATGCGTGCACGTCTTGGCCAGCGGCAGATAGTGAAACCAGGAACCCCAGGCATGCCAGCCAGCGCGGCATTATCACGTCTATTCCCATTCGTCAAAAGTAGGAGAATATGCCGCAATCTGGCAGGCCTAGACGCGCCTATTGCGCCCTACCGGCCGAATACCCCACCGAAACTTGCAGCAACAAAAAGCCCCACCAGTAGCTGGCGGGGCTTTTTGTTGCACGGATGAAGTTCATAAAACTCCTATCCGGCTATAGTCAGTCAGCACTTTAGGCTAATACTTATTTGCCTGTCCCCTTACCATTCAGCAGTATCCCTAATTTTTCTCTCGTTTCCGGAATCTCTTTCAGAGTTAATGCTTTTTTAAAACACTCAACGGCTTTGGTTTTAATCCCTGCCCCAAGATAAAAATCACCCAAGGAGTCATAACAATTGGCGCTACCGGGATTATTAGCCACGTTAAGCTTAAATAAATTTTCAGCTTTTTTAAATTGCTTCGTTCGCAACATTTGATAACCAAGATTATTAACTTGGGTTTCATCTGGCTTGACCGTATAACCCATCTGCTCAGAAACCTTTTTATAATGGGTTACCAACAATGATTCTAAATTAAAATCAGGGTTTTTTAATTCGCTATCGTAAATTTTCAGCTTGTAAAAACCGTAAACAAACCGAAGGGCATCGTATTCTCCAATCAATTTTACAGAAGAATGATTGTCGTCTTCGTAGTATCTGTATTTGAAACCTAATTCGTTTGTTTTATTTTTAGCAAGCTCTTTAATGAAGGCAATATTGCTACGCATAAGCTCTGTAGACGAGCTGGTGTCCTTTTGAACACTTAGCGTATCCATTCCTCTTTCTAACCGATTGGCCATCGCCATGAACAATTTTTTCCCTTTGTATTTATGAGCAGGCAAAATTACTTGGGCTTCTTTTACCACCTTTTGGTCGTTCCACCACAAAGCTCCATCGAGAGAAACATACGAATTAAATAAATTCGGATTATGCAGGAGTGTATTCACAACCGTCAAGCCTCCCACTGAATGGCCAATAAAGGTCCTGTAAGTGGTAGTTGGATAAGTCGCATCGATGTAAGGAATCAATTCTTTTTCAATGAAAGACATGAACTTATCACCGGTACCAACAGAGGCAGGAAACTCCTTATCCGTACCAGTGGTGAGTTCAGTCAACCTATCTCCCTGTACGATTCCAACCACAATCGTGGGAGGACAAAGGCTTGATTCTTCCATGTGCTCTGTAATACTTACCACTGCATTGAAATTATCACTTCCGTCCAGCAAATAAACTACCGGATAATGCCCTCGGTCTTTAATTCTATTTCCACCGTTGCTGTTAGGAATATGAATCAATATGTTCCGTTTTTGCCCTAATATTTTCGAGGAAATGGTTTCCTCAAAGCCTGAGGTAAAGAGACTGTTCTCTTGCGCACTTGCACCGAAAGAAATCAATAGAAAGATGTAAAAACAGAGGAAATTTCTCACAGGATTATGCAAGCTAAAACAAGTGTAAAACGATTTTAAGCACTGAAGGCAGCATTTAGCGTGCCTTTGTTGCTCGCACAATATTAGTCTTTGGTTATGTAACGAAACCACAGCTACCAAAAAAGCCCCGCTAGCTGCTGACGGGGCTTTTTGTTTCTTCAGCGGCTTAGCCTGCTTATGGCTTGGTGGTATCTTCCCCTTTGGGGCCGCCCCCGCCGAGGATGATGAGCTTGGTGTAGCCCTGGAAACGTAGCCACACGGCGTGCTTGGTGGGCGAGCTTTGGTAGGGCTTGAGCTGCACCCGCATCTCCTTGATGAGGTTGGCGTTGCGGCGCAGCAGAGCGATGAGGGTTTTGCGGTCGGTGGCGCCGGCTACCACGGTGGTGCGCTGGCTGGTTTGCTTTTTCTCGAAGCGGGCCAGCTGGCGGGTGGTTTCGGCCAGGTCGTCGGCCGTGAACTCGCGCTTGGCCAGCTCCTTGTCCAGGGCGGCGGCCTCCTTCAGCAGGGCGGCTACCGTGGTGGCGAAGGTGGCATCGTTGGCCGTTTTGATTTCGCTGGTGCTGTAGCGCACGCGGCCGGCCAGGTCTTGGTCGGGGTTGGTTTTGCTGGCGGCGTAGGCTTGCAGGGCGGCGGCCAGGCGGGGCGCCAGGGCCTTGAGCAGGGTCTTGGCCCCGGCCTTTTGCTCGGTGGCGGTGCCGCTGTCGTCGCCCATCACGGTGGTTTCCAGTAGGCGGGCCTGGGCGAGGTTGGCGGCATGCTCGGTGCGCAGGGGGCCGAGGTCGTCTTCGAGGGGCGCGTAGTTGGCCTGGTCGGCGAGCAGGCCGGCGGCAGTGGCGGTGTCGCGCAGCAGCTGCGCGTTGAGTTTATTGTTGTTCATGTCGCTGAGCGTTAGGGGTAGCAGTATGCGTCAAACGTAGCGAAAATTTTGATAGGGTCGAGGTTTTTCGGGCACTGCCGCCCCGCCCCTTCCGTCCCAACGCCCGCCCACGGCTTCGCAACCGCCGCCAACCGCTTCGCAAGCCCCGCCAAGGGCTTCACAACCCGCGCCAACCGCTTCGCAAGGCTCGCCAACCGCTGCACAAGCCCCGCCAATCGTTTCGCAACGACGAACCCTGGGCTAAAAGCCACGCCAACCGTTTCGCAAGCGCCGCCAACCGCTTCACAAGTGCGGACCTTCGTTCACAGGTGCAGACCTTCGTTCACAAGCGCGGGCCTTCCGTCCCAACACCGACCCGACCCTGCTGCTATGCACCTTCTTCGTCGCATCGCATGGTTATTCCACCTTAGCTAGTTCCTAATAAAAGACGAAACCCCGGTTGTTGGCGCAACCGGGGTTTTAAAGAAGCAGGTGGTTGCAATAACGACCTTCTTTTCTCTATTCTCCACATGAAAAGACGCGGCGTAGCGCGAACTTTTAGTTCGCGCTACTACCTACTCACCACCTCGTCTAGCCGCAGCCGCCGCTCAATGGCTTCCGTCGCTTTTTCCAGGATGTTGAAGGCGTTTTTGGCCATTGTATTTCCGTTGTCCAGCGTGGGGTTGATTTCGACCATCTCGAAGCACACCACTCGGTCGTTTTCCAGCAGGTCCTGGCAGAGGTTTTCGGCTTCGGAGAGGTAGAGTCCGTCCTCCACGGGCGTGCCCGTGCCGATGCTGAAGCTGGAATCGAGGCTATCCACGTCGAAGGAAATGTAGACCAGGTCGCAGAAGCGCAAGTGCTCGTAAATCTCGCGGGCGAGGCGGCGCGAACCCTTGGCCTTGATTTCGGGCAGCCGAATCCATTTAATGCCTAACTCTTCGATGAGAGCGTCTTCCTCCTCCTCGGTGTCGCGCACCACCACGTACACCAGGTGTTCGGGCTTGAGCTTGGGGCCGGGCTCGCCCAGGTTTTGCAGGCGGCGCCAGAAGAATTCGGTTTCCGGGTCGGGGATGTTGCGCTGGTGCTTCAGGTTATCGACGCCCAGCGAGGCGGCCAGCGGCATGCCGTGCACGTTGCCGCTGGGCGTGGTGTAGGGCGAGTGGATGTCGGCGTGGGCATCAATCCAAATCACGCCCAGCGTCTTGGCCGGGTACGCGGCCTTGATGCCGGCAATGGTGGCGTTGGCCGAGCTGTGGTCGCCGGCCAGCACCAGCGGAAACTCGCCGAAGCGCAGCGTCTGCTCCACGGCATTGGCAATGCCTTTTTGCACCGTATAAATGCTGTCGATGTGCTTGGCAAACGGGAAGTGGTTTTTCTCGAACAGCACATGGTTCAAATCGGGCAGCACCACGGAGTTGAACCGGCGGAAATAGTCGGAGCCTTTGTTGAGGCAGGCCACGCGCAGGGCGTCGATGCCCATGCTGGAGCCACGGGTACCGGCCCCGAGCTCGGAGCGGACTTCCAGAAGTTTGATGCGTTTCATCGGAGGGTGGGATTTTGGGATAGCAGGATGGCGGCATCGTTCCAAAACTGTTTTTTAGGTTTCAAGCCGCAGGCTTAAAACTTAAAATCAAGTCTTCGAGCGCTGCCTTGCGGCAGAAGAATCTGCCGTAGCCAAGTCGCTAATATTCCATCGTCACGATGCGAGGCGGGATAAGGCCAGAACAACGAATTGTTATGCCGGCCGTTATCCTGGCCCCGGCGGTACTTTTGTACTGCCCGCCGCAAAGGTCGGGCTTTTTCGCCGTTTTCAAAACCGAATGGATACGTACCAAGACCTCATCTCCCAGACCTTCGACTTTCCCACGGCCGACTTCACCGTGCAGGACCACGAGCTGCAATTCCACGGCATCGACCTCATGGCGCTGGTCGAAAAATACGGCACCCCGCTCCGCCTCACCTACCTCCCCAAAATCAGCTCCCAGATTCAGCGGGCCAAGAAATGGTTTGCCGACGGCATTGCCAGCACCGGCTACACCGGCACCTACTCCTACGCCTACTGCACTAAGTCGTCGCACTTCCGCTTCATCCTCGAAGAAGCCCTGAAAAACGACATCCACCTCGAAACCTCGTCGTGGTTCGACATCAGCATCATCCGCAACCTGCACCAGCAGGGCAAGGTCGACAAGCAGAAGCACATCATCTGCAATGGCTTCAAACCCGAGGCTTACAAGAAGGAAATTGCCGACCTCATCAACGACGGGTTTGTGAACTGCATGCCCATCATCGATTCGCCCAACGAAATCGAGTACTACCACGACCACGTCAACGAGAAAGTAAACATGGGCATGCGCCTGGCTTCCGATGAGGAGCCGCGCTTCCAGTTCTACACCTCGCGCCTGGGCGTGCGCTACGCCGACGCCATCCCCATCTACGAGCAGCGCATCAAGGACGACCCGCGCTTCACGCTCACCATGCTGCACTACTTCATCAGCACGGGCATCAAGGACACGTCCTATTACTGGTCGGAGCTGAGCCGCTTCGTGCACAAGTATTGCGAGCTGCGCAAGGTGTGCCCCACCCTCACCACCATCGACATTGGCGGCGGCCTGCCCATCCAAACCAGCATCCAGCCCGACTACGACTACCCCTATATGGTAGCCGAAATCCTGCGCACCATCCAGCGCATCTGCAAGGAGGAAGGCGTGCCCGAGCCCCACATTTTCACCGAGTTCGGCATCTTCACGGTGGGCGAAAGCGGGGCCACCATCTACAGCATTCTCGACGAGAAGCTGCAGAACGACAAGGAGCTCTGGTACATGATTGACGGCTCGTTTATCACCAACCTGCCCGACACCTGGGCCCTGAACCAGCGCTTCATCATGCTGGCCCTCAACGGCTGGAACAAGTCCTACAAGAAAATCCAGCTCGGTGGCCTCACCTGCGACTCACAGGACTACTACAACTCCGAAAAGCACATCTACCAAACCTTCCTGCCCGAGCGCAAGCCCGCCGATGCGCAGCCGCTCTACGTGGGCTTCTTCCACACCGGCGCGTATCAGGAGAGCCTCAGCGGCTACGGCGGCATCAAGCACTGCCTTATCCCCGCGCCGCAGCACGTCATCCTCGACCGCGCCGAAGACGGCACCCTCACCGATACCGTTTTCGCCCCGCAGCAGGAAGCCGGCAGTATGATGCGCATCCTCGGATACGAATAATTCAATTTCGCCGTTAGAAAACTTAGCAGAATATAGGGTTGGCTGCTTATCTTTGAAGCCCAGCCCGTCATCCCTCACTCGTTTTAATATAAATTATGAAAAAGTTCGTATTGCTCGCCGCCGCCGGTGCCGCCCTGACCCTCGGTGCCTGCAACCGCCAGAAGTGCCCCGCCTACAGCAGCACCAAGGAAGCCAACCGCGTTTCCTCGCCCATCACGGCCAGCACTGCTACACCCGCCGCGCGCCAGTAGTCTTATTGGTTATGAAATAAAAAGGCCGGCCTCCCGCATGGGAGGCCGGCCTTTTTTATGGCTTGCTGATTCGGTAGCGCTTGATAAAACCCGTTTTATCTGTTGGATTCGGGCCGAAAACAGACACCTCAGTATAGGTTGGAAACCGGCGGTATATGGTGATGCTCTCGCTGCCCGCTGCCTTCACCACCGAATCACCCACTTGAATATATTGTTGCCCGGCAGCAGTAAGAACGAGCGCCTGCGTTTCGCCGGTGGCCAGCTTCACCTTTTGAGTTCCAGGGGAATTAGACAATATCTTGTCCACGCGACTGGATAACGGCAATACTTTGTAGCGTTCTAGTTCGCGCTTATTGCCAGCCGTTGTGGTGAAGTAAAAGATTACCTGACCCACAATGACCCATGCCATCAGAAAAACGGTGTTGCGGTTCTTAGCCAGCCAGCCTGGCCTTTTATCGGCGTCTGTCATTGCCCTAATATAATTTCAGTAGCCGCCCGCAAATCGGCCACGTGCGGCGCGAAGCCAGCTTCTTCCTCCCCCACCAGAATGCCGCACACGCCCACCGCCGCGCCGGCCTCCATGTCGCGCAACCGGTCGCCCACTATCCAGCATTGCGCCACGTCTAGGTTGAAGCGCGCCACGGCTTTTTCTAACATGCCCGAATCAGGCTTGCGCAGGATGGACTCGCTCACGCTGGGGTGCGCATCGCTGAAGTAGAGCGCATCAATAGCATCAGCGCAGGCGGCTTGCAGCTTGGCGTGGCAGGCACGGACGGCGGCGGCGGTGTAGAGCTTTTTGGCGATGCCGGCCTGGTTGGTGACTACTATCAGATAATAGCCGGCGGCTTTGAGCCGGACCAGGCTTTCGGGCACACCGGGGCAGATGATGAATTTCTCCGTCTCCCACACGTAGGTGCCGATTTCCTCGTTCAGCACGCCGTCGCGGTCAAGGAAAATGGCTTTGTTTTTTGCTGTCATTATAACAAAGGAAGTAGCGCGAACTTTGTAGTTCGCATTCCCGCGCCGCCAACGAATCGTAAACACGGCATGGGAACGCGCACTACACCGCAGGACAGCGGCAGCTAAAGTTCGCGCTACATGAAAATTGCTATTATTGGCGGCGGCATCAGCGGCCTTACCCTGGCTTGGTACTTACAAAAAAGCGGCATACCCTACGACCTCTTTGAGGCCGACGCCCAACCCGGCGGCAACCTGCACAGCTGGGCTGCGCCGGAAGGCTACCTGCTCGAAATCGGCCCCAACTCGCTGCAACTAAGCGCCGAGCTGGAAGAGCTGCTAGCCGACCTCAACCTGACCGACCAGATTGAGGATGCCGCCGCCGTGAGCCAAAACCGCTACGTGCTGCGCGCCGGCCGCTACCAGATTCTGCCCAGCTCGCCCCCTACCCTGCTCACCAACGGCTTTTTCAGCCTCAAAGCGAAGTGGCAGCTGCTGAAAGAATTCCGCCAGCCCGCCGCGCCCCTTGACCCCACCGAAACCGTAGCGCATTTTTTCCGGCGCCGCTTCGGCCCGGAAATCGTGGACTACGCTGTCAACCCTTTCATGGCCGGCATCTACGCCGGCGACCCGGAGCAGCTGCTCATCAACAAGACGTTTCCGCAGCTGGCGGCACTGGAGCAGCAACACGGCTCGGTGCTGCGCGGGCTGATGAAAAGCGGCAAAGGCGCGGGCCGCCGGCGCATCATCACCCTCAAAGGCGGGGCACAAACCATTCCGCAAACCATCGCCGCTCAGCTCACCAATTACCAGTCCAGCACCTCCGTCACGGCCATTTCGCGGGCCACCGATGGCACCTACCAAGTGGAGCTGAGGGGCCCACAAGGCCTGGAAGCCGCGCCCGGCTACACCCACCTCGCCCTGGCACTGCCCGCCTACGCCGCCGCGCCGCTGCTCGAAACACTGTTCCCGCAGGCCGCTGCCGCACTGGCCGCCGTCAACTATCCGCCAATGAGCGCCGTGTACTCAGCCTATGACCGGGCCGCCGTAACGCACCCGCTCAACGGTTTCGGCGCCCTAAATCCCAAGGTGGAAGGCACCTACGCGGCCGGCTCTATCTGGACCAGCAGCATCTACCCGCAGCGGGTGCCGACGGGACAGGTACTCTTCACCACCTTCGTGGGCGGGGCGCAATACGAGGAAGCCGCCCGCCAACCAGAAGCCGCCCAGAAAGCTGCTGTGCACGCCGAACTGAGCAAGTTTTACGGCATTTCGGGGGCTCCGCGCTGGCAGTACCGCTACAGCTGGCCGCGCAGTATTCCGCAATTCGATACGCACATTATCGCTGCTCATGCTGCCGCCGATGCGCTGACTGCCGAGAATGTCATTTCCATAGCCAATTGGCGCGCCGGTGTGGGCGTGCCCGACTGCATTCGCTACGCCCGCAAGCAGGCGGAAGTGCTTCGCTTAATGAATGAGGAATGAGAGATTGGAGACGTCTGTCATCCTGAGCAATGCCAAAGACCTTATCACCGAAGAACAGTTGGCAGTAATTCAATCAGCGTAGACGCGAGGAGGTCCTTCGCGCTGCTCAGGATGACAGACGTTTCTAATTCCTCATTCATTAAGCAAAGCGCCAATGCAGCTTCGTGCGCCCAAACCCTATCTTTGGGGCAAGATTACACTCCATGAGCAAAGGCCTCGTCCTAATTCCTACGTACAACGAGCGCGAAAATGCGGAGCTGATTATCCGGAAGGTGATGTCGCTGCCGCGAGCCTTCGATTTGCTCATTATAGACGATGGCTCGCCTGATGGCACGGCCGCCATTGTGCGGAGCTTACAGGCCGAATTCCCGGACCGCCTGTTTTTGGAAGAGCGCACGGGCAAGCAGGGCCTGGGCACAGCCTATATTCATGGCTTTCGGTGGGCATTGGCCCGGGGCTATGAGTATGTGTTTGAGATGGATGCCGACTTTTCGCACAATCCCGACGACCTGCTGCGCCTCTACGATGCCTGCGCTGTGGATGGCTACGACCTCGCCATTGGCTCGCGCTACATCGAGGGCGTGAATGTGGTGAACTGGCCCATGTCGCGGGTGCTAATGTCATATTTCGCGTCGTGGTACGTGAAGCTGGTGACGGGCATGCCCGTGAACGACGCCACGGCCGGTTTTAAATGCTACACGGCGCGGGTGTTGCGCGCCATCGACTTGAGCAAGATTCACTTCGTGGGCTACGCCTTCCAGATTGAGATGAAATGGCTGGCCTACAAGCTGGGCTTCCGAATTAAGGAAGTGCCCATCATCTTTACCGACCGCACCCGGGGCACCTCCAAAATGTCATCGGGCATTTTTCAGGAAGCATTGTTTGGCGTGCTGCAAATGAAAATCAGCAGCTGGGTGCATCCGGTGAAGCCGGCAGCTACTGAATCGACAGAATAGCCTGCTTGGTAGGGTCCCGGCAACTGTCCGGCGACGAACCAGCCTACGCCGCTCCGCTGGCTCAACCAGGGGTGCACGCCCGGCGTATCTTCCTTAACACATGGAAAATACCCCCCTGTTCTGGCTGGCCTTCACGGGTTTTGTTATTGGGCTGCTGCTGCTCGACTTGCTGGTTTTCAACCGCAAGGCGCACGAAATCAAGCTGCGCGAAGCCCTTGGCTGGAGCGCCTTCTGGGTGGCACTGTCGCTGGGCTTCAACGCGCTGGTGTACCGTACCATGGGCCACCAGGCCGGCCTGCAATGGCTGACCGGCTACTTGGTAGAGAAAGCGCTGAGTGTAGATAACCTATTTGTTTTCCTGCTCATCTTCAGCTATTTCAAGGTACCGCCGCAGTACCAGCACCGCATCCTGTTCTGGGGCGTGCTGGGCGCGCTCCTTTTGCGGGCGGTGTTCATTCTGATTGGCGGGGCGCTGCTGGCCAAATTCCATTTTCTGCTCTACCTGCTGGGGGCATTTCTAGTGTACACGGGCATTCGCATGGGTTTCAGCGGCGATGCCCCCGAAATTGACCCCGACAACAACCCGGTGGTGCGCTTCCTGAGCCGGCACCTACCCATCACCCGGCAACTGGAGGGCGGCAAGTTCTTTATCAAAAAGGACGGTTTGCGCTTCGCCACGCCACTTTTTGTGGTGCTGGTGATGGTGGAAACAACCGACGTGGTGTTCGCGGCCGACTCCATTCCGGCCATTCTGGCCATTACCCGCGATACCTTTATCGTCTTCACCTCCAACGTTTTTGCCCTGCTGGGGCTACGGGCCATGTATTTTGCTTTGGCCAGCATGATGCGTCTATTTCACTACCTGCACTATGGCCTGTCACTGATTCTGGTGTTCATCGGGGGTAAGATTCTGTTTGAGAACATCTACCCGATTCCCATGCCCGTAGCACTGGGTGTAGTGGGCGGCCTGCTGGCGCTGAGTGTGTTGGCTTCACTGCTTTGGCCGAAGAAGAGCGGTGAGCAGTAAGCACCAAGGAGAAAAAAAGGAACGTCATGCCTCGACTACACTCGGCACGACGTTCCTTTTTTTCTCCTTGGTGCTTACTTCGGAGCCTTGGCTGGCTCAGTCGGTTCGGCGGCGTTGGAGTTTACGCCGGCATCGGGCGCGGCACCAGTGTTGAGCAGGTCAATCAGGTTGAGGGGCTCAAACTGGCTGGAATCGGCCGGGGCCACGGTGCGCGTGGTATCGGGGCGGGCAGCGAAGGACATGAACTGGCGGGCCGGGCCGCCGAGGTGCAGCGAATAAGGCAGGTTTTCGCGGTCATTGCCCGAAATGAGGTTGCGCGTAGCCATGATGTCGGCAATGAGGCGGAAGAAGTAGCGCGTGCTGCGGCGCAGGTCGCCATAGGCATCGAAGGAGTAGCGGGCAAACTTCGGCTTGGGAATGATGCTGGCCAGGTACAGGCTTTCGGCCAGGCTGAGCTCGTCGGGGTGCTTACCGTAGTAGAACAGGGCCGCCTCTTTCACGCCGTATACGCCGCGCTTGCCGCTGGGCCAGCGGTATTTGCTCGGGCCCCATTCGATGATGTTGAGGTATACCTCAAACATGCGCTGCTTGCTCACGAGATGGGTATTCTCGATGAGCCACACGATGAGCGCCTCCTCGGCTTTGCGGCCCACGGTTTTCTGGCGGCTCAAAAACACGTTTTTCACCAGCTGCATGCTGATGGTGCTGCCGCCCCGCGCAAAGCGGTGCTCCTTGATGTTCTGGATGGCCGATTTCACAAATGCCTTTTCCATGAAGCCTTTGTGCGAGAAAAAGCGCGGGTCCTCGGCCGTGGTGATGGCCGCCCGCAGGTAGGGCGACACGCTATTATAAGGCGTGAAATCGGGGTTGGACGGGCCAACGTTGAATGTCCGGAGTGAGTCGCCCTTGTCGTTGTAGGCCGTGTAGGCGAAATCGGTGTTGAGCTGGTTCAGGTTTTCGGCGCCAAAGCTGGTGACGGCGAAGTTCTTGCCGCGCAGGCTGGAGTCGAAATGCAGGCTGTCGACGTTAGCCAAATCCACGTCGCCGTGCATGCGGTAGGTGAGCGTGCCCTTGCCCCGCACGCCCTGCGTGGCGTCAAAAATGCCTGTTGGCAGCGAGGAGAAAAAGTCGTTCGCTTCCGTTTCGGCCGATTCTACCTTGATGCTCACGGCCCGGCTGGGCTTCATCCGCACGCTGATTTCGGGGAACAGGTGCAGCTTGTTCATCACCACTTCGGAGCCTTTGTCGAGGCTGGCCGTGCCCCGGCCCAGGGTGGCGATGAAGTTCAGGGCCCCACGCTTCACCTCAATTTCGTTGGAGGCCAGCTTGGGATGGTAGAGGCTGAAGTTGCGGGCGGCCAGCGAGCCGCGCACCGTGAGGCGGCCGCCGGTCTCATCGTCGTCAAAATCCTTGCTATCGAGGCGCACCTGCACCGTGTCGAAGCTCACCAGTGCTCCGAAGCGGCGCGGCACATAGGGCAGCTGTACCGAGCCGCCAATGCCGTACACCCGCGCCGTGAGGGCATAGTCGCCGGGCTCAATATGGCCGCTGATGCCCAGCTCGTTCGACACCGAATCGATGTTGGCCGTGAGGCGGCCCGAGATATCGCCGTCCTGGATTTTGAGCTGCGGCAGGCGGAGCAGCGCCGTATGGCGCGGCCCCAGGTAGCTCACGTAGAAATCCTTGAAATTGGCCTCACCGGGCACGTTATCAAAGGCCGTTTCGAGGGCCTGATTCAGCATCAGGCCGTAGTTGGTGCCCTTGGTGGTATCGCGCGGGGCAGTGCTGGCCTTCTGCCGTTTGATGAGGAAGCCGTAGTTGTCGGAGGTATCGGTTTTGCGGGCCGTGAGCCGGGCCGTGAGGATTTGCAGGTCGCTGAAAACGGGCCGGCCGGCAAACAACGAGCGCACGCTCAGGCTGGCTTGCAGGCGGCGGGCGGTGAGCAGGGTGTCGGTGGGCGTGGAACGGGGCACGAGGCTCATCCCGGCAATTTCAACGGTTTTGAAGCCGGCAAACTTGGCCGGGCCCAGCGTGAGAATAACCGGATACTTGCGCTCAATCTTGGCTTTCACCTCCTTCAGGGCGTAGTCCAAGAGCTGCTGGCGCTTCCACTGAAACACGGCGAAGGCTACGAGCAACAGTGCGGCCAGGCCGCTCAGAATGCCGATAAGGAGTCGTTTGGTGGAAGGAGTTATGCGCACGGAACGTAGTTAGGGGCAGGCTAGCCAACGCCAAAGGTAAGAATAACGGGGCCGTAGGCAGAATACGGCATAGTGGACTTGGGCGGCCGAAAGTTGCAAATGCAAGATGGGGGCTTATCGTTCAACGTTCCAACCAGGCATCGGTGGAGCTAAGGAGGCGGATTTTCGTTCGGTACCGCCCGGCTGGCCCGTACTTTTGCCCCATGCCCAGTCCCCTACTCGCCCTCTCGCCCCTCGACGGGCGCTACGCCCGCGCCACCGCCTCCCTGGCCCCGCGCTTCTCCGAAATGGCCCTGATACGCTACCGCGTGCTGGTCGAAGTCGAATACTTTATTGCCCTGGCCGAGCTGCCACTGCCCCAGCTGGCGGGTGTAGCGCCGGAGGCTTTCGCGCCGTTGCGCGGCTTGTATGAGCACTTCACCGAGGCTAATGCCGAAGCCATCAAAGCCCACGAGGCCGTGACCAATCACGACGTAAAAGCCGTGGAATACTGGCTGCGCGACGAGTTTACGAAGCTCGGACTGGCCGATTTTATTGAGTTCATCCACTTTGGCCTGACCTCGCAGGACGTGAATAACACCGCCATTCCGATGAGCTTCCGGGATGCGCTGATGGGCGAGGTACTGCCCGCCTATGCCAAGGTGCGCAACGCGCTGGCCGCCCGTGCCCAGGAGTGGCTGGCCGTGCCCATGCTGGCCCGCACCCACGGCCAGCCGGCTTCTCCCACGCGGCTGGGCAAGGAAATAGAGGTATTTGTGGCGCGGCTTGATGCGCAGGTAACGCTGCTGGCGCAGGTGCCATTTGGGGCGAAGTTTGGCGGAGCCACCGGCAACTTCAACGCGCACTACGTGGCCTACCCCGGCACCGATTGGCACGCCTTCGCCACCACGTTCGTGAACGAGCGGCTGGGTTTGTCCCGCTCCTTCCCCACCACCCAGATTGAGCACTACGACCACCTGGCAGCCCACTGCGACGCCCTCAAGCGCCTCAACACGATACTGATGGACCTGGCCCGCGACGTGTGGCAGTACATCTCGCTCGGCTACTTCAAGCAGACCATCAAGGCCGGCGAGGTGGGTTCCTCCGCCATGCCGCACAAGGTGAACCCCATCGACTTTGAGAACGCAGAAGGCAACCTGGGCGTGGCCAACGCCCTGCTGGAGCACTTCGCCGCCAAGCTGCCCATCTCCCGCCTCCAGCGCGACCTCACCGACTCCACGGTGCTGCGCAACCTGGGCGTGCCGCTGGGCCACATCCTGATTGCGTTGGGTGCTCTGCAGCGGGGCCTGGGCAAGCTGGCCCTGGATGAGTCGGCCTTGCACCGCGACCTGGAAGCCAACTGGGCCGTAGTGGCCGAAGGCATCCAAACCATCCTGCGCCGCGAAGCCTACCCCGACCCCTACAACGCCCTCAAAGCCCTGACCCGCACCGGAGAGGCCATTTCGGCGGCCAGCATTGGGGCGTTTATTGATGGATTGAATGTGGGCGAGGGCGTGAAGGCGGAACTGCGCGGCATAACGCCGCATAGCTACGTGGGGCGGTAGCGACCTTGGCTACCGCATAAGCAGCTGATACCTTTCCATTTTTAGCCAACCAGCCAACCTATGCTTTCTAATTTTCTCCACTTGAAAGCTGGCCTACTCCTCCTGCTCTTCGCAATGCCTTTATGGCTGTCAGCACAAAGCTGGCAGTCGGTGGTAGCGCTTCCCACAGCAGTCGGTGGTAGTTCCGCGATTGTTGATTTGGCTCCCGACGGGATAGGCGGCTACGTGGTGACGGGCGACTTCACTGGAACCATAACTTTGGGAACCACCACCCTCAGCAGCGCTGGCAGCCAGGACATCTTCGTAGCTCGTTTCGATGCGGCCAACCAATGTACCCAAGCCGTGCGGGCCGGAGGTCTGGGCTATGACCGCGCGGCGGCACTGGCACTCGATGCTATCGGGGCCGTTACGGTGGCCGGTGACTTCGACGGGCCGACGGCTACTTTTGGCGCTACCGTACTCACCAACGCGGCATCGACGAATAACCCGTACAGTTCCGATGTATTCGTGGCCACGCTCAGCACGGCCGGCCAGTGGACGCGGGCCACCGGCGCCGGTGGGCCCAGCATCGACATAGCCGAGGACGTGGCACTCGACGCCAATGGGACTGCCGTGGTCGTAGGCTCGTTTGTTGGAGGCACGGCTACGTTCGGTTCCTTCACTGTCTCATCCAGGGCAATCAGCGGGGCCCTGTTCGTGGCCCGTCTGAGCAGTGCAGGTAGCTGGTCGGCGGCCATGAGCGCTACTAGCAACGGTTCGCCCAGCACCCTGACGGGCGTGGCACTGGATGCCAACGGCAACGCGGTGGTGTGCGGTTACCTCTACACCGGCGGAACCCTAGCTTTGGGTACCACCACCGTGACCAACTACACAGCTTCCACTACCGTTTTTGTGGCTCGCCTAAGCCGCACCAACGCCTGGACGCAGGCGACCCAGGCCATTAATAGTGGCGGGTATGCTTTTTCTGGCCCGGTGGCCGTCGATGCCAGTGGCAATGTAGTGGTGGCCGGCGTTTTTTCTGATAACGACATCCGCTTTGGCACCACCACCCTCACTTATCAGGGGATGACGGGCCCGGCACGGAATTCTGACAACCTGTTCGTGGCGCGGCTGAGCAGCGGCGGCGTCTGGACCTATGCGGCCCAGGCAAGCGGCATTAACGGTAGCTCTCCCACCGCCATCGCTTTCGACCAAGGAGGCAATGTACTGGTAGCGGGCTACTTTTATTCGTCATCTCTCACGCTGGGTAACACCGCCCTCGCTAATGCCAACCCAAACCCCAGCCTCACTGCTGCCAACGGCGATGTGTTTCTGGCCCGCCTCAACCCGGCGGGCAGTTGGACTTACGCCATTCAGGCTGGGGGGCTGGGAGCTGATGGGGCCAATGCCCTGGCGCTAGATGGCAACGGAGCGCTGATAGCCGGCAGTTTTGGGAATTCACCCGCTTCGTTCGGCCTCTTTACTGTTACGACGCCGGCCGCTTATACTGGCTTCGTTGCACGTATTGGGGGGGCGCCATTAGCTTCAGCGGCCATTGCAGGCCTTTCCCAGGTCGCAATGGCACCCAACCCCGCTGCCCGCGTCACCACCCTCGCCTTGCCCGCCGCTTCTGAAACGACTACCACTACCTTGTTGGATGCCCTTGGCCGCATCGCCCGCACCTATGCGTTGCCGGCTCACGCCACCAGCGCCACGCTCGACCTCGCCGGCCTTGCGCCCGGCCTCTACGTGGTGCGCTGCGGCGCGGCTGCGGGCAAGCTTGTAGTAGAATAAGTGGATTAACCCCTCGTAATAGTTAGGTTCTCCAAACGTAGCATTACAGCATAATCACCCCCTTATTTTCATTACTTATGGTTCCTACTTTTACTCGATTCTTTTCGTTTATTCTTGCTTTGTCGGCCGCCTTCTGCCTCTGCACGGGCGGGGCGCTGGCCCAGGCGCCCGCCTGGCAGTGGGGCCTGCAAACGACCAACCCCTCGCCCACCGACAATAGCTCGGCCAAGGGTACCGCCGTAGCAACCGACGCCGCTGGCCGAGTATACATCAGCGGATTGCAGGAACCCGGCATAACGGGTGGCAATGGGGCACCAGTTCGCAGCTTTGGTAATATAGGCAGCACCGTAGCCGGACGGACGGGGTTTGTGGCGCAAGCCACTGCGGCCGGGCAATGGGCCTGGATGATGCCAGTGGTTGCAACAGGTGCTAACAGCAGCAATGGCTATTATACACAGGTGACGGGCATAGCTGCTACGGCGACCGGTGACGTGTACGCGACCGGCACCGTGTTTGGCACGTCAATATTGGTAGGAGGCCAGGTTCAGTCCTTAACCACCACCAGCCTTCCGGTCTGGGGCATGTTTGTGGTTCGCCTCAACAGCGCAGGCATCTGCCAATGGGTGCAAACGACGGCGGTAAGCTCGGGTGGCTTAAATACATCAGCCGTAGCCCTCGACCCTAGCACGGGCGGTGTGGTGGTGGCGGGCAGCTATGTCGGCACACCTACTTTTGGTACCACAGCCCTGCCTGCGAGCTCGGGGGCGACCGGTGGTGCTGTGTTTGTAGCTCGCCTGAACGCCGCTGGCCAATGGCAAGGGGCCGCCGCTTCAGGGGGCACTACGGGAGCTCTGACAGCTGTCACCGTTGCGGTGGGCAATGCGGGCCAGGTAGCCGTGGCTACGAGTCAGCGCGCCGGTGATATCACCTTTGGCACCACCACCCTGACGGCCCCGGCTGGCACCGACCAATCTTATGTCGTAGCCCAGCTCAGCCCGGCCAACCAGTGGGACTGGGCCGTGGGCAGCGGTGCCAGCAGTACCAGCAGCTGGACTATCGGGGCCGCCTACACGGCATCAGGAGCCTTGTGGGTGAGTGGCCGGGGTGCCAACGGCACGGCCTTGGGCACTACGACGCTGGTGGCACCCACCGGCGGCGGCCCCACCAGCTTTGCCGGGTTTGTAGGACAGCTGTCGGCCAACGGACAGTGGGGCGTGGTACGGCAATTTTCGCCCGCTAGCAGCGGCCTGGCCGTGGCTGGCCCCCTCGCCGTGGATGCGGCAGGCAATGCCGTAACCCTGGGCGGCCTGGTGGGCTTTACCGGCTCCGTGCAGGCCACGCTGGGCAGCCAGCCGCTCGCCTCAACCGGTACCGACCTGCTGCTTTTCGTAGCTACGCTGAACACCGCTGGCCAGTGGCGCTATGTTGCACCAGTGCCCCAGCCTACCCTGAGTAGCGGACTCAGTCCCACCGCTATTTCTCTCGATGCCAACAATGGTCTTTACATGACGGGCACTTTTCGCGGCGGCCTGACCCTGGGCAACACCACGCTCACCGGCAGCTACGCACCTACCGTTACGTATCCCAACTACGGCGATGCGGTACTGGCCAAGCTGGCCAACGCGACCACCCTGGCCACGCGCACGAGTACGGCCGAAGCGGCACTCACATGCTCTCCCAATCCGGCCCATGGCCAAGCTACTGTGCAGCTGCTCACTGTTGCTGCGCCCACTACAGCTACCATCTCAGATGCAGCCGGCCGGGTCATCCGTACCTATGCCATTGCCGCCTGCGCCACCAGCGCCACGCTCGACCTCACCGGCCTCGCGCCCGGCCTCTACGTGGTGCGCTGCGGCGCGGCCTCGGGCCGGCTGGTGGTGGAGTAGTTACCTATTCGGCCGGAGTCACTGGCGTAGCCAGCATTGTTTCCAGCTCGGCCAACTCGAAGGCTAGCACGCGCTGGCGCAGGTTGAGCATGGCCAGTGCGGCTTCGTCGTCGCGGAGCTGGCCGGGGGCATCTTCGGCCCAGTAACCCAGCACGCGGCGTTGGCGCTCATCGGCCGGGGCGGGGGCCAATGAAGCCAACGCGGCGGGCAGGGTTTGGAGCCGCAGGCGCACCTGGCGCAGCCGCACAAGCAGCTTTTCCTGCTGGCGCTTCAAGCGTAACATTTCGTACCGCACCTCGCGCTCGCGTTTGGCTAGCAGGAGCTGGGCGGCGGCTTTTCCCGCGGCGGTAGGCTCGGCCGATGGTTCGGGGGCCGGGCCGTCGGGCGCGGGTAGGCCTTGTATCAGGGGCAGCTGACGCAGCAGGCTGCCCACTGGCAAGCTGGCGCGACCTATCTCATCCATCGACACTGTAGAGCGGGGCACGGCCAGGTAGTGCGCCAGCCAGTCCTGCGTAAGGCCGTAGTAGGCGCGAAGCAGTTGCCCAGCCAATTGGTAGCTCCGGGGGCCGGTTTGGTGAGAAAAGCGTTGGGGCATCTGGGGTAGCGATAAAGAGCGTGAGAAGCCGACGGGATAATTTTGATGACTCCGTCAACGGGCTTTGGCATAAATAATTTTAAAATCTATATTGTCGTAAAAACTTGGCAAAAGCTTTCTGGCAATAATTATTGCCAGAAAGCTTTTGCCAATTGCACGGCCGCGCCACCTTCGGTCCCACCACCCTCGCCAATTGCTCCTATAGTGGTAATGTATTTGTGGCCACGCTGAGGAATACCGGCCTCTTGACGAGCAGGCACCAGGTGGCCGGTGCGGCCCCGCTGGCGGTGTTCCCGACCCCGACTATGGCGGGCACTATTGCCACCCTGCGCCTACCCACAGCAGCTATAGCGGCGCTGCCTGTTACCATGCGCGATGCCCTGGGCCACGTGGCCGCCCGCGCCACCATGCCCGCTTGCTGCCAGGAGCTAACGCTGCCCACGGCTGGCCTCACGCCCGGCCTCTACCAGGTAGAAGCTGGTCTGAGCCACGCCCAAATGCCGCTTCTGCTTTGAGCGTGGGTTGGTACGCCCCGGTTCTTAACTTGATTCAGCGTAGAAAAGCAGGTTGACAGCCCAAAATACCCGGAACTGGGTATTGTGACGCCGGTGGGCCTGATGGAAACTTTGTGGCAATTTTCATCAGGCCTCTTTTTCTTTTTCCGTGCTTAACTCTTTACCTTTTAATCTTTCGGAGGGCCGTTTAGGCCGGTTGGTCGTGTTGGTGTGGCTGGCCTTGGGGCTGGCCGGTGCCGCCCGTGCTACCGGCACGGAGCCGACCAGCCCTACTCCCTCGCTGGCGAGTGCCCTCAACCCCGACGGCACCCTGCGCGCCGGCCTCAAGGGCTCCTTCGATGCCCGGCAGTTTGTGATGGAAAACGGGGCCGACGGGCATCCCATCTTCCGACCTGCCCGCGTGGCCCGCATCAAAGGAGCTGGCGATGAGAAATGGGCCGATGGTTTTGGCCTGCCCAACGGGCTGAACGGCACGGTGCGGGCCGTGGTGCGGTCCGGCACGCGCATTTACGTGGGCGGCACGTTCAGCGTGGCCGGTGGGGTGCCCGCCAACAACGTGGCCCTCTGGAATGGCACAGCCTGGAGCGCGCTGGGCACGGGCAGCAGCAATGGCGTGAACTCGGACGTGCGCGCCCTGGCCCTGGCCGCCAACGGCGACTTGTACGTGGGGGGCTCGTTTACCAAAGCCGGCAAGTTGGTAACCAACCGGCTGGCCAAATGGGACGGAACGGCTTGGAGTACCCTGGGCACGGGCAGCACCAATGGCGTCAATGACCTCGTTTATGCCTTAGCCATCGCAACCAATGGCAACCTGTATGTAGGCGGGCGCTTTTCCTCCGCCGGCGGCGTGACGGCCAGAGGAGTGGCCCGCTGGGATGGCACCACCTGGAGCAGCTTTGGCACCGGCACCACCAACGGCGTCAACAACACGGTATTCGCCCTCACCTTATCGGGCACGGACATGTACGTGGGCGGCAACTTCTCGCAGGCGGGCGGAACGGCGGCCAGCTACGTGGCCCGGTGGGATGGCACGGCTTGGAGTGCCCTGGGTACGGGCAGCACCAACGGCACCGACAACACCGTGAACGCCATTGCGGTGGCCGGCGCCACCGTGTACGTGGGCGGCACCTTCCGCTACGTGGGTGGAACGAGCTTCGGGGGTGGAATAGCCGCGAACTACGTGGCCCGGTGGACTTCGGCCAGTGGCTGGAGCTCGCTGACAGTCGGGGCTACCAATGGGTTTTCCCTGGGCAGCACGGTGAGTGCATTGGCGGCGGTGGGCACCGAGGTGTACGTGGGCGGGCAGTTCAACGCCCCCAGCGGCACCAGCTCGCCCGGGCTGGTAAAATGGACGGGCACCGCCTGGGTCGGCCTGGGCACCGGCACTTACCCGGTACTGGCCCTGAGCGCGACGAGCACGGATGTGTACGCAGGCGGTATTTTCACGGTGGCAGGCGGCGCCATCGCCAACCGCGTAGCCCGCTGGAACGGCTCGGCCTGGAGCGGCCTGGGTACCGGCACGGGCACCGGGGCCAATGGCTACGTGCGGGCTGTGGCCGTAGTAGGCAGCAATGTCTATATCGGGGGCGAATTCACGGCCGTGGGCACGGTGGCAGCCAACTACGTGGCCCGCTGGAACGGCTCGGCCTGGAGCAGTCTGGGCACCGGCGCGGCCAATGGGACGAACAACTACGTGTACGCACTGGCTACCAATGGTACCGACCTGTACGTGGGCGGTTCCTTTCCCAACGCGGGGGGCCTTGCCACCGGCAGCGTGGCCCGCTGGAACGGCTCGGCCTGGAGCAGCCTGGGTACCGGCACGGGTGGCACCGTGTATGCGCTGGCCACCAACGGTACCGACGTGTATGCGGGCGGCCAGCTCACAACGGCCGGGGGCGTGGCCGTCAACAACCTGGCCCGCTGGAACGGCGCGGCCTGGGGCCCGGTGGGCTCGGCATCGGCCAATGGGGTGAACTTTGTGGCCCGAGCGCTGGCACTGCAAGGCACAACACTTTACGTGGGCGGCAACTTCTCGTCGGCCGGCGGCGTGGCCGCCAACAACATTGCCCAGTGGAACGGCACCACCTGGAGCACCCTGGGCAGCGGCACTAACAACGGTGTGAATAGCGAGGTAAATGCCCTGGTCGTGGCCAACGGGGCACTCTACGTGGGCGGCAGCTTCTACGAAGCGGGCGGCGGCGGGTTTGTGGCCGGCGGGGCACGGGCCGACAAAATTGCCAAATGGAACGGCTCGGTCTGGTCCAGCCTGACCAGTACCGGCAGCCCCAACGGGTTCAGCACCGGCCTCTACGACGGCATTGTGTACGCTCTGGCGGTGAATGGCACCGATGTGTATGCGGGGGGCAGCTTTACGGCCGGCCTTAGCAGCTCCTACGCGCCCAACGTGCCCCTGCGCAACATTGGCCGCTGGGACGGCAACGCCTGGCGTCCGCTGGGCACCGGCCTCGATGCGGATGCCTATGCGCTGGGCCTGGCCGGCAACATCCTGGCCGCGGGTGGGGCCTTCTCCGCAGTGGGCGACACCAGCAAGGCCATGACAGCCGTGGGCTTCTATGATGGGCCAACGGCGCGCACGCTCACCAGCTTTTCGCCCGGCACCGGGCCGGCGGGCACCAGCATTGTACTCACGGGCACGGGCTTTCTGGGCACCACGGCCGTCATGTTCAACAACACCAACGCCCCGGGATTCGTCATCAACTCAGCCACCCAGATTACCGTGACCGTGCCGGCAGGCGCCACCACGGGCCGCATCCGGCTCGTTTCTTCCGACGGCACTACCAGTAGCAGCACCAACTTCCTCGTCACAGCCTCGCCGCCCAACATCACCAGCTTCACGCCCACGAGCGGGCCGGTGGGCACCACGGTCGTTATCACGGGCACCGGTTTCACGGGCACTACGGCGGTAAAGTTCAACGGCGTTGCCGCCACCAGTTTCACCTTTATTAATGATAGTGAGGTGCGGGCCGTGGTAGCTACCGGCTCCGGCACAGGTTCCATTTCAGTAACGGCGGCGGGCGGCACGGGCAGCAGCGGCAGCCCCTTCTCGCTGCTGCCGGCCCCGGTTATCACCGGCTACGGTCCCTCACTGGGCCCCGTCGGCACCTCGGTGATGATTACGGGCAACTACTTCGTGAGTGTAACCCAGGTTACGTTCAACGGCATGTCGGCGAGCTTTGTGGTCAATTCGAGCACCCAGCTCACGGCCACTGTGCCGGCGGGGGCCACTACCGGTCCATTGGGCGTCACGACGGGCAGCGGCACCGGCGTCACCACTTCGGTCTTCACAGTGCTGCCCTCTCCCACTCTCACCAGCCTCAACCCGGGCTCCGCTACCACTGGCAGCTACATCTCCCTGAACGGCACCAACCTGACCGGAGCTTATGCCATCACCTTCCCAGGTGGCGTCACAGTTAACAGTGGTTTTGTGGTGAACGCCGCCGGCACCCAGATTACCAACGTGCTGGTGCCCACCGGGGCCAGCAGCGGCAATGTCACTGTGACCACTTCCAACGGCACCAGCAACGGCGTCTCTTTCTACCTGTTGCAGCCGCCCACGTTCACCAGCTTCACGCCCTATTACAGCTACTGGGGCGGGCGCACTTCGTTCTTTGGCTCGTTCTTCCGACGGGGGCCGGCAGGTGGCAAAGCCACCGCTTCCACCGCCCCGGCCGTCACCAGCGTGACGTTTAATGGCGTGCCCGCCTCGTTCACCATCATTTCTGATACCGAGTTGGAGGCTATTGTGCCAACGGGGGCCACCACGGGCCCCGTCGTCATCACCAACGACGATGGCAGCGTGACGACGCCCCACGACTACATTGTGGCCGAAAACCGCACCGTGAGCACGGGTGCCCTGGCCAGCCCTACTACGGTCCCCTTCGGCATTTTCAACGACCTGACCGTGACGGGCACCGGCGTGGCCCAGCTCACCGACAGCACCCGCGTTATTGGCACGCTCACGGTGCAGGCGGGTGGCGTGCTACTCACCAACTGCCAGCCGCTGGTGGGCAAGGGCAACTTCGTGCTGGCCGCCGGGGCCACCCTGGGCGTGTGCGATGCCGCCGGCCTGGTCAACGGCTCAGCCACCGGAGCCGTGAAGCTGTCGGGCACCCGCAGCCTGTCGCCAGACGCGTCTTATCTGTACAATGGCAGCCAGGCCCAGGTGACCGGCACGGGCCTGCCAGCCAGCGTGGCCAGCTTCACGCTGACCAACCCCACCGGCCTCACCCTTTCCCAAAACCTGACCGCCACCCAAGCCCTGACACTGTCCGACGGACCGCTGCGCACGGGTGCTTTCGATGCCACGCTCGGCCCCACGGCCACGGTTGCGGAAGCTGGTACGGGCTACCTTATCGGCAATCTGTTGGCCACGCGCGCCCTCACCACGGCCGGCCAGAGCCAGGATTTCGGCGGCATGGGCCTGACCCTTACCCCGGCGGCGACGAGTGCCGTACTGCCTGGCGCTACTACCGTGCGCCGCGTCACGGGCACGGCGCCCACGGGGGCTGGCCACTTCGGCATCAGCCGCTATTTTGATATCCAGGCAGCCAATTCTAACGGCCTCAACGTGACGATGGAAGCGCGCTACCGCGACGAAGAGCTTAACGGCCTGCCCGAAAACAAGCTCATTTTCTACCGCTCCACCAGCAGCGCGGCTGGCCCCTGGACCGCCCAAAATGCCCCGCACTCCCGCGATGCCCTCAACAACCGTATCACCCTGGCCGGGGTGAGCGGCTTCTCCCAGTGGGCCCTCGGCGACCCTTCCACGCCCCTGCCCGTTGAGCTGACGGCCTTTTCGGCGACGGCCCAGGGCACTGGGGTGGCTCTGGCATGGCGCACGGCCAGCGAGCGGTCCAGCGCATATTTTCAGGTGGAGCGCAGCACCGACGGCACCACCTTCAAGGCACTGACTCAGGTGCCGGCGCAAGGCAACCGCACGGCCCCGACTGATTACGCCTTCACTGATGCCACCCTGCCCGCCTCCGCCCCGCAGCTCTACTACCGCCTGAAACAGGTAGACACCGATGGCACTGCCACCTACTCCGCCGTGCGCACGGTGGCCCGGCCTCTGTCGGCGCTGGCCCTCTACCCCAACCCTGCTCAGGGTACCACCAAGCTTAATCTGCCGGCCCTGCCCCAGGTACGTACGGTGCTTCTGCTCGATGTGGTGGGCCGCGAGCTGCGCCGCTTCAGCCTGCCCGCCGATGCCTCTGCCGTGCCGCTGAACCTGGCGGGCCTGGCACCCGGCCTCTACACGGTGCGCTGCGACGCGGCCAGCGCGCCGCTCGTGGTTGAATAATACCTGTGATTATCCGCAAAAGCCGTTGTTGCCCCGTTGGGCAGCAACGGCTTTTGTGCGTCGGTCCGGCCCTATTTTTACGGCTTCACTCGCTCCTACTCTCTGTGTCCGAACTTTTGAACGTTGTTGTTCATCCCGACTGCCGCCACTTTCGCGGCGACCTCCCCTGCCGCCCCAACAAAACCGAGGGCTACGTATGCGACGGCTGCCCGGTGTATGCCCCCGTCACCAGTCGGATTCTGATTATCAAGCTCGGGGCCATTGGCGACGTTATTCGGACTACCCCGCTGCTACGGCGCCTGCGCCAGGAGCGACCGGGCTGCTACATCACCTGGCTCACACTCACGCCCGCCATTCTGCCACAATCCGAGATTGAGGAGATTCTCAAGCTCGATTTTGCCAGTGCCTTGCAGCTCCAGTCCCGCGAGTTCGACGTCGCCATCAACCTCGACAAGGAAAAGGAAGCCTGCGCCCTGTTGAACAACATCACGGCCAAGGAGAAATACGGCTACGCCCTGCGACCCTACGACGGCGTGGCCTGGCCCGTAAACCAGCTGGCCGAGCACAAGTACCTCACCGGCATTTTCGACCAGGTGAGCCAGGCCAATACCAAGCCCTACGTCCAGGAAATCTTCGAACTCTGCGGCTTCGATTTCCGGGGCGAAGAATACGTATTCGACACCCACGACGACAAGGGCTACGACTGGAGTGCGTTGCCCGCTGCCCACCCCCGCATCGGCCTCAACACCGGCTGCGGCGACCGGTGGACCACCCGCCTCTGGAGCACCGAAAAGTGGATTGAGCTGATAGAGGGCCTGCAAATGGCGGGCTACACCCCCGTGCTGCTGGGCGGCGAGGCCGAAGATGCCCGCAACCGCGAGCTGCACTCCGCCACCGGCGCCGCCTACCTCGGCACCTTCCCCCTGCCCCAGTTCATCAACCTGATGAACCAGATGGACGGCATCGTGACGCAGGTAACCATGGGCATGCACATCAGCATCGCCCTACGCAAGCCCACCATCCTGATGAACAACATCTTCAACCCCCACGAATTCGACCTCTACGGCCGGGGCCAGCTCGTGCAACCCAACAAGGAGTGCATCTGCTTCTATCGCGGCAGCTGCAAGCTTGGTACCAGCTGCATGGAGGATTTGCCGGCCGAAAAGGTGCTACAAGCCGTGCGCGAAAGCGTGGCGCGGTAAGCTTGTGCAGAATGCGCCCGCCCGGCATCTATGGGATGGCCGGGACCGCATTCTCACTTTCCCGTGCGGTTTCCGGCCTCGTTGTATGTATAAAGTTTTGCTTCACTGCTGGCTGGTAGGGCTACTGATGGGCGGCTGCCGGGCCGCCAAAA
This sequence comes from Hymenobacter negativus, assembly GCF_017571495.1. GTDB lineage: Bacteria > Bacteroidota > Bacteroidia > Cytophagales > Hymenobacteraceae > Hymenobacter > Hymenobacter negativus. The sequence continues at coordinate 949,210 of NZ_JAGETZ010000001.1, forward strand.
CGCAGGGGCACTGGCGGCCCGGCAACCACCCGCCCGGCCTGAACGGGCCGGTAACGGCCGTGCTGGTGCAGGCCAACGGCGACATAGTGGCGGGTGGCACCTTCACCGATGCGGGCGGCCACTCTACCGCCGACTACGTGGCCCGCTGGGACGGCCACCATTGGCAACCGCTGGGCGAGGGACCGGGGCCACTCACTCAGCTCACGGCGCTACACTCGCTGCCCAACGGCCAACTGCTGGTGGCGGGCATAAGGCCGGACGCCAACCAAATGGGCAGCGTGGTAACGCACTGGGATGGCCGCCGCTGGCAGCCGCTGGGCACTGGCTTGCCGGCAACTGTTCGCGCGCTGGCTGCACTCCCCAGCGGCGATATCTGGGCTGGGGGCGACTTCGGCCTGCGCCGCTGGGATGGCCACCGCTGGCAGGCCCTGGCGCTGCCCATACCAGCCGATTCGGCTTCCCAGTTCATCGCCCCCTCCATCACGGCATTGGTTGTAACGCCCGATGGCGGTGTACTGGCCGGAGGCCGCTTTGCCTGCTGCAAACCTTACTACGACGTGGCCGTGGCCCATTGGGACGGGCGGCGCTGGCACCTGCTGCGCGGGGGCGTCAATTCATTTGTCAGCTGCCTGGCCTTGGGCCATAGCGGCGAGATACTAGTGGGGACGGGGGCTAGTGATAATAGCTCCTCGTGGGGCAACGTGTGGCGGGCCGACACCACCAACATTTTCAGCCAGCCGCCCCTGCCCGCTCGGTTCAATGACTATGTGTACGCGGTGGTGATGGCCGCCAACGGCGACATTATTGCTGGCGGCTCTTTCACTAGCCTCAATGGTGCCCCCGCCAGCTACCTGGCCCACTGGCACAGCGGCAGCTGGCAGGCCCTGTCCGGCCAGGGTGGACCGGTGCAGGCGCTGGCCGCAGCCCCCAATGGCGATATTGTCGTGGTCGGCAGCTCTTCAACCAGCAACGACGGGCTGGCCATGTGGCATATCAACATCCTCCGTGACCGGTAGGCCTCACACGTTTCATTACAGCTACTTGCTGCCAGCTTCTTTGTTCTGACTGACTATGCGCGCTACTTTTTCCTTGCGTTTGTGCGCCCCTGCAGGGTGGCTACTACTGCTGCTGTGTAGCCTCACTACTCCCGCCGCCCTAGCCCAGCCGGGTTGGCTCCCCGGCTTCCACCAACCGGGCCTGACCGGAGGGGTACGCGCCGTGCTGCTCCAACCCAATGGCGAGCTGATTGTGGGCGGGAATTTCACCAACGTGGGCGGCCACCCCAATGCCGACTTTGTAGTTCGGTGGGACGGCCACCATTGGCAGCCCTTGGGTGAAGGGCCCGGCTCTTTCACCGAAATCACGGCCTTGTGCGCCCTGCCGGCCGGCGGACTGGTGGCGGCGGGCACCGTGGCCGACAGCGCAAACGGCCCGCGTAGCGTCGTTACCCGCTGGGATGGCCACCACTGGCAGCCCGTGGGCAGCTGGCCCAGCAGCCATATAAACACCCTGGCCATTGCGCCCAATGGGGATGTGCTGGCCGGATTCTTATACGGGTCTGGCCACCCATCCGAAGTACTGAGCTGGGATGGCCGCCGCTGGCAGCCGCTGGCTCCCAATCCGGCCCCGGCTAATGCCCGCCCCGAACGCCGCGTCAGCATCTGGAAACTGGTCGTCGCCGCCACCGGCGACCTGGTGGCCTACGGGTATTTTCCGTATGAGACGTACGAAATCCGAACGGTGGCCCATTGGACCGGCTCGGGCTGGCAGCCCCTCGGCCCGGCCGACGTGCACCGCAGCGCCGTGGCGCTGGAGCTGACCCCGCGCGGCGAGGTGCTGGCAGGCGGCCTGTTATTTGATGCGCACGGCAACAGCTCCAACTACGTAGCCCGCTGGGATGGCCGTGCCTGGCAGGACCTGGGCCCCGGCCTGAAGGGCCGGGTCGAAACACTGACAGTAACCCCATCAGGCGAGGTAAGGGCCACCACCGTAACGCAAAATGGTGGCTTCGACACCCGCCGCGATATTGTGGAGCAGTGGAATGGTACCGCGTGGCAAGTCATGGATTGGCAAGCTTACCAAGCTGCTACCCCCAGCTTGAGCAATAGTAAATATTGGGGGGCTGCTACGGCCCCCGGTTGGCCAAGCGGCAGCCTGCCCGCAGGGTTTGCGGCCACAACTACTTATGTGGGTGGGGGCGTAACGGCACTGGCGGCAGCTCGCAACGGCGACGTGCTGCTGGCGGGAAATTTTTTCGACGCCGATGCCATCGGCTCCACCTCTTACCAGGCGCAAACCCGGATATACCGCTGGAATGGACAGTACCGCCGCTGCCTCGGGCCGGGTTTCGCGGGCCGCGTAACCGCGCTGGCCGTAGCCCCCAACGGCGACGTGCTGGCCGCTGGCTCATTCGCCATCGCCAACGGGGCCGATAGTATCCGCGACATTGCCCGCTGGAATGGCCACCGGTGGCAGCCCCTCGGCCCCGGGCTGCCCGCCGTTCCGCGCGCGATGGTGGTGGCTCCCAACGGGGAGGTGCTGGCCGGGGGCAGCTTCGGCATCAGGCGCTGGGATGGCCAGCGCTGGCAGCCGCTGCCGTTGCCGACCCCATTTCCAGCCGCCGGCGCAGAAGACCTTTCCGACCCTTCCTACCTCGGGGCACTGGCCGTGCCCCCCAATGGCGACGTGGTGGCAGCCGGGCACTTTGTCGGCGCTGCTCCTCGTGAGCACGCCGCGGTGATGCGCTGGGATGGCCGCCGCTGGCACCTGTTGGTAGGCAACCACGCCGAACCGTTTATCCATTGTCTGGCCGTGGCGGCTAACGGCAAATCGGTAGTGGGCACTGGTGCTACCAGCCATGTACACGAATACCAATCCCAGAATGGCACCCTGGTGCATTTCGACCCTGCCTCCGGCGATGGTTGGGGCTATTCGCCTACCTCTTTCGATGGCTACGTGAATGCGGTAGCCATTGCGGCCAATGGCGACGTCATTGCGGGAGGCAGCTTCAGCCATGCCGCTGGCCAGCCGGCCCGCAACCTGACCCGCTGGCACGCCGGAGCCTGGCAGCCTTTGGATGGGGCCGGCCTCAACGGCCCGGTTCACGCGCTGGTAGTGGCCTCCAATGGCGACATTGTGGTGGGCGGCGAGTTTACTGCCACCGGCGACGGCACGCAGTCGCTGGGCTGCTGGGGAATTTACCGCGACCGGTAGGTTACTGCGCGTTTTATCTAATCCGCCTACTTCTTGCGCGATGCGCTGCGCACCGCCTGTAGATTGGCTACATAACCGGCCGGCGGTGTGGCAGCAATTAGCCCAGCCAGGGCCTCCGAGGGCAACTCTTCTACCTGTTTGAAACCGACGCAGCCTTTGCCCATTTTCAGCTTGGGGCTGCCGCTGCCAATTGTTCCTGGAGGGCGGGCATCAGGTATATGGGCACTACATACAGACTCAGGTGGCCTTTCTGGTTGGCCAGCCCGATGTACATGTCTTTTCCCGCCCGAAACTCCAGGGATTTCGGGCCAATGTGTTTGGTATATACCGTCGGCATAGCTTGGCGCACCAACTGCCACACCTGCGCGGCGGGCTACTGCCGCTCAGCAGGCAGGGCTGCAATGAATTCGTCAAGCGTCAGAGCTTTATCAGTGGACATCCGTTAGGGTATTGAGTGATGATTTAAAGGTATAAACCCGCCGCTATTCCCCGCTCTCGGCCGACCATCGCCCTGGCCGCAGCAGTGGCAGCTCACGCCCCGGCAGCGGCCGGGCAAGCCATTGCACCGAGTCGGGGCCGCTGAGGGTGCCGCGCAGGTGCAGCCCGGCACTGTCGAGGTGGTAGCGTAGCTCGCCGGGCCGGCCGGCTTCGTCACACAGCAGCAGACGACCGGGAGCGTAGCGTAAGGTATAGCTGCGAAAGTTGTCGGAAGCGCTTTGAGTGATGAAGTAGCCCTGCCGGTGCACAAACACCCGCCGCGGCAGTGGGCCGGCCGGTGGGGCTGCCGGGACGTCAGGCTGCACGGCATAGGCCCCATGCAGGAGCGGGCGTGGAACCGCATCATCGTCGAACGCACCGCGACCGATGAGTGGTCCGGCGGTTTCCAGCAGTAGTATTCCCAGCAGCAGGCCGCGCAAGGCCCCCACTCCTCGCCCCTGCCAGCCCGCTGGGCGTAGCGGCCGGGTCGGCGGCACCCAACGCCCCGCCACCAGCCCTGCCCACAGCGTGCGCAGTCCCGGCCCCGCCACTACACCCGCCAGCAGCAGCAGAAACCCCGACCACAGCTTCACCGAAATATCAAACCCGATATTCAGCGCCAGCACATTGGCCAGCACTGCCAGCGCCAGCAGCCCGCCCAGCAGCCGGGTGCGCCCCCACAGCAGTAGTAGCCCCGGCAACACCTCCAGCAACCCCGCAAACACGCTGTATGCGTGAGAGGTCCCCATCACGCTCCAATAAGCTAGGTCCGGCGAAAGCTGCCCGAGCGGCGTATAGAGCGTATTTGGCTCAGGCAGGTAGAATTGACTTTTGAAGACCTTATCGAATCCGTAAAGCAGCAGGTGCAGCGCCAGCCACCACGCCGCGCCGGTGTGCAGCCCATACCTCAGCCGCGCCTCACCGACCGGGGTGCGGGGCCCGAGCCACAACCACAGTGCCGCCGCTACAGCCGTACCCACCGCCAGCAAGCCCGCATACAGCCACAGCCCCGCCGAATCAGAAAACAGCGCCGCCCGCGGCCCGGTCAGGGCCGTCAGCCCAGTTTCCAATACCGGGCGCAGCCACACGCCCACATTGGGCAGCACTTGGTAGCGAAACGGCACCGTTAGTGCAAACAGCCCGGCAAACAGCAGCAGCCAGCGGCGGGCAAAAGCTCCTGGCATCGGCTAGACAGCTTGGGGTTGGGCTGGGCGACGCTCACCCAGCAACCAGCCTGCCCCCGTCAATACCAGAATAGCCGCCACGGCTAGTGCGACGCCAGGGTGTTGGGGCGGGGCCGGGGTGGCAGGCAGGAACGCAGATTTTTTGCGCTTGGTTTTCTGCTTTTTCGGTGCGGGTATCTCCGAGCCAGGCTTGGTCGCAGCCGTCACCGTGTCGTGCTTGATGACCTTGACTTGCGGTCGGTATTTCTGCTGGCCGGCAATGTAGTCCTTCACCGATTTCCCATAGGCGGGGTTTCGCCTGGGATAAGCAAACTGCACGATGTTGGTCTTTTCAGCCGATGAATGGTAACCCATCCATTTCCCGTATTCGCGCGCTGTGCTGTCCGATAAAATTTCAATGCTATCGGCCACAAAATGGCTGGGCGGTGTGCCAAAATTATCCACCGCCGCATCCAGCGTCGCCGCACTGCCACTGTGACTGAAGTGGGCAATGCGCGCCGTTTGGGCAGCCACTGGCCGCATCGCGCCCGCTACCAGTAGGACAACGGGAAAGAGCAGGAAAAACAGCCTTTTCATTGTGCGATAATTATTCAATTAAAATCAACTCAGCGCACCGCCATCGGTGCTCCTCCTCGTCGCTCACCCAGTAGCCAACCCGCCCCCGTTAATACCAGAATAGCTGCCACGGCCAGCATCACGCCGGGGTGTTGGGGTGGGACTGGCGTAACGGGAATAAAGGCAGATTTTTTGCGCTTGGTCTTCTGCTTTTTCAGGACTGGCGTAGGTTTCTGGGTGGGTAGTAGCGTATCGTAGCCAACAACCTTTAGTTGCGGCCGGGCGCTCCTTACGTCTTCAATATAACTTTTGGCTGATACTCGATTATCACCCCAGAGCCGGCTGTTAAACTGATGGATGGAGGTCTTATCGGTGGGCACATTTCGATGGCCCTGCCAACTACCGTATTCTAAGGTTGTCGTATCCGACAGAAATTTGATGCTGTCCACCACAAAATATGGTGCCACCTCCCCAAAATTATCCGCCAATACATTCAGCGTCGCCATACTACCGCTGTGGCTGAAGTGCGCAATGCGCGCCGTTTGGGCGAGCGCCGGCCGCGCCAGCCCGGCAATAAGCCCCCAAAAAACAGTTAGGGTGAAGAGCGTATTTCGCATGAGTAAGGTTAAGAATCCCATGCTAATATAACCCGGCATTCCCGGTGTCGCTATCCTTCCGGAAGTCAGGAGCAAGGCGAATGTCAGGTGCCCGCCACTTCCTTCAGCGCCGCCACCATTACCGGCCACGAAAACTGCTTTTTCTGCTCACGCACGCCTGCCGCGAAGGTTCCTTCCCGCTGCCCGGCGTAAAAATCCACAATGGCGTCAGCAATGGCGGCCGACGTGGGCGGAACCACGTAGCCTACCACACCATTGGGAATCAATTCGGCTAGCCCGCCTACATCGGTCACCAGCATGGGCCGCTCGAAGTGGTAGGCAATCTGCGACACGCCGCTTTGCGTGGCGTTTTTGTAAGGCTGCATAATCAAATCAGCGGCGCAAAAATAATCTACTACCTGCTCATTCGGAATGAAATCCGTCGCCCGCACAATTCGACTCTCCAGTTGCAGCCGCTTAATTAATTCCTCGTACGGCGCCGCATCCTCGTAAAACTCGCCCGCGATAATTAATTTAACAGGCAGCGCGGCCACTCTCTCATCTGCGAATGCCTCCAACAAAATATCCAGCCCCTTATAGGCCCGGATAAACCCAAAAAACAGCAGATAACCGGCAGTATCGGTTAGCTTCAGCGCCGCTAACGCAGCTGCTTTGGTTTTGGTTGGGCCGAAATTATCATACAGCGGGTGCGGCCGGTACAGCGCCGGCTGACGGCTAAACCCCAAGTCCCGCAAATCCTGCAACACACTACGGCTCATAGTCACAAATCCATCGCAGGCGCTCAGGAAATAGCGCGTCAGCGGCCCATCGCCCGGCCGCTTCTCGTGTGGAATCACGTTGTCCGTAATCGCCACTACCCGCGTGTGCCCGTTGCCGCGCACCAGCCGCGCCACCGTGCCCAGCGCCGGCCCCATAAACGGCAGCCAGAACCGAAACACCACTAAATCGGGCCGCTCCGCTCGCAGCTTGCGCCCCACCTTCAGCCACGAAAGTGGATTCACCGAATTCAGGCTCACCTCGATAGCCAAGTCCGTTGGTCCTGGCTCGGTGCTGAACTGCGTTTGGCCCGGAAATAGAAAGTTTGGGTATTGTAGCGAGAATGTGACAATACGCGCCTCGTCCCCCGCCTCCTTAAAAGCCCGCGCCAGCCGCTCGTTATACGTCGCCAATCCACCGCGCAACGGGTAAGCCGGCCCAATAATTACAACCTTCATAGACAACATCTGTCATCCTGAGCGCAGCGAAGGACCTTCTCATGTTGGAACAATTCGTTCCTATTTGACAAGGTCATCCGCGCTGCTCAGGATGACAGCAAGTTTTAACACTTTAATTAATCGTTTCCCGCACCAAGTAATCATTGCGTTTTGGCCCATTCAGCTGTACCATTTCGCCCAGGAAACCAGCAACAAACAGTATCACGCCCACAATTACCGCGGTTAAAGCCAGGAAAAACAACGGCTGTGCCGTCACCTGCCGAGCTTTCAGATTGTGCAGCGACAGCCATACTTTTTCCCCAGTCAGCCACAGTGTAATCAGCAGTCCCAGCAGAAACGAAAGCGTGCCCAGCGTGCCAAAAAAGTGCATCGGCGCCCGCCGGAACCGACCCACAAACGTGATGCTCATCAAATCCAGAAACCCGAAGACAAACCGCTCCAGGCCGAATTTAGTCACGCCGTACTTGCGCTCCTGGTGCTGCACCACTTTCTCCCCAATCTTGCGGAATCCGTTCCATTTCGCAATCACCGGGATGTAGCGGTGCATCTCGCCATATACTTCAATGCTCTTCACCACGCGCGCGTCGTACGACTTCAGCCCGCAGTTGAAATCGTGCAGCTGAATGCCCGACATCCACCGCGTCGCGCCATTAAACAGCTTGGTCGGAATCGTCTTCGACAACGGGTCGTAGCGCTTCTGCTTCCAGCCGCTCACGAGGTCGTATTTATCCTCCACAATCATGCGGTACAACTCCGGTAGTTCTTCCGGCGAGTCCTGCAAGTCGGCATCCATAGTGCACACCACACGCCCCCGTGTGGCCTCAAAGCCCACATTCAGCGCCGCCGATTTCCCGTAGTTGCGGTTAAACCGAATGCCGCGCAACGTGGCGTCGTCCACCGCCAAGGCTTCAATTACAGCCCACGAATCATCCGTTGAGCCATCGTCAATCAGAATTACCTCGTAGGTCAACCCACGCGCTTCCAGTACCCGCGCAATCCAGCGCGTGAGTTCCGGCAACGACTCTGCTTCGTTCAGCAGTGGAATTACGATGGAAATTTCCACCGGAAAAGTTGCAGATGATTTATTCAAACTCAGGTTTGGAATTTTTAGTAATTGCCGAAACCACTAGCGCAATCAGGAAACCGAACAACAGTGAGCCAAGAATGCCGAATAATAACATCCAGCCACCGGAGCTGAATTTTTGCGCCATGCTCATGGCTTGGTCAATCTGTTCGTCGGTCATGTTGCCCTTGGCTTCCATCTTAGCCCGGGTAGTTTCCATAACGCGGCTCATGTAGCCTTCGTCAACAAAAGACATGTAAACGTAGCTGAATGCCGTCGATAAAGCCCCGGAAATTACGCTCATCAAAGCGCCTATTCCCAGCCCTTCAGAATAATCCATAAACCCGCCATTCACCTGTTTGTAAGCATTATGCGCCAGCACCATCCCGCCGATTAACACTGCCAGGCCCAGCCACCTGACGGGCGACTGGTCGGTTTGGGTAACGAACAGTACGAAGGAGAATATAATACTTACTAAGCCAACCAGTAAGCCGTAGCGCAGACCTATTGCTGTAGTGGTTACCGGAGTAGTGTTTGTTTCCATGAGTTTGCGAAAAGTGAAAGGTAAATCGAATTATTCCCGGAAAAATATTCCTCCCGGCACCGCCAACACCAATCCAAAAAGCAGAATGCGTTCAAAGGTACTGATGGCTAAGCCCTGCGGCGTCGTCATACTGACCACATTCTGCTCCTGCTGTCGGATTTGCGCTTCGCTTTGCTTCACCTTAGAGTTTTCCAGCTGCTGTACCCGCACTATCTCGGTTACCTCAGCCCGGTTGCGCGCCAAGGCTGTTTCACCGGCGCCATACGCCAGCCCCAGCACGCCCAGGCCCGATACGACAGCTGCAATAAGCACTGTAAGCAACCCAACTTTCAATGAGCGGCCCAGGCCAGGCTTCTCCGGTTTCAACTGCTGCCCGAGCCACCATTCGTTGGCCACGGCTACCAATGGTACCAGCATTTGCGCCATTATTTGCTTTGGTCCGAAACCATTATTACCGGTTAGCTGCAGGCCCACCGTCCATATCACGCCCAGCAGCCCAACACCCAAGCCGGCTCGCACTGCCAGTCGCGTAGCCAGTCCCGCCAACGAGTCAGTTCCGGAAAGCTTCGGTTGTAAGGAAGAATCAGCCATAGTGCGTGCAGCAATTAAAGCCGAAAGATACGCGCCTCCATTCCTTCAGGCCACCGGCTAGTGCCGTTATCAGGCTACTGCCCCAGCTATTCTAACACGTGCGCCTCGCCCCCCGAACCGCACCAACAGGGCTTCAATCAGCAAGCAAGCCAGTGCCAAGGCCAGAAAATAGCGCCACAACGGATAGCCGGTTTGCTCTGCCTGGAATTTTGCCAGCCCAGTACCATCAACTCCGGCCTCTACTACCCGAATATTTGGTCGGTTTGGCCCAATCATTTGCCGCAACTCATCCGCCGAATAAGCCACCAGGTTAGACTCTCCCTTGTCCTGATTAAACGCCAGCGTAGTTACTACCTTCCCACGCCGTTGCACCTGGTAAAAGCCGGGCGCATCCATCCCAGCTGGCAATTCCAGGTGCAGGTCACTGCCGACTAATCGTTGCGCCGGAATCAGCGTTAAGCTGTCGCGCACCAATCGGAAGCCTGCTTCGTCAGCTCGAGCAGTTTCATCCGCAACATCAGCTACCGGTAGCTTCAGGCTCACCGCTGCCTGCGCCAGTTGATAGGCTGGCAGCTGCTCATTCTGGTAACTCAGCATGGCCATCCGGTACATCACAGGTACAAACAACGCATGTGAAACAAAGTCTGAATACTCTTTCGCGAAAGGTGCCGAGAACACATATACCTGCCCTGCTCCACTAGCAAAGCTGGCTAGGTAGCTCTCGCCATCCCGTAGCCTCAGGATATCATTTCCTGTCCGTGACCATCGCAATACAGGTGCCACCCGCGGCATGGTCACGGCGCGCTGCTGCGCCCCAAATACATCATGAAAGAACGGTTCCCGGGCATTTGGCATGGCCACTTCTCGTAGTTCCGGCGCCCCCGCCCGAGTTTCCCATTGTACCGCTCCCAGCCCCATTTCCTTAAATAGCTGCTGATAGGACTCATGGCCTTTGCTTGCTGCCGAAGGAATCACCACTACACTTCCCCCCCGCTTCACCACTCCCCGCAATGCTTCCCGCAACCCCGCATCCACTTGCTCCAACTCCCGAACCAACACCAGATTAGTTTGCCTTAAAGCGCCATAATCTACACTTCTTGGCTTTACAAACGTGTACGTAAACAGTGGCTCATTTCCATAAAGCTGCTGTGCTATCGGCTCCTCCCCAATCTCCATTACCCGAATTGCCGCCGCAGGCTGCAAAGTGAAGTAGTAAGTGTTATCAAACGTCACTGGCACATCTTCCGTCACCACTCGGCCAAGCGCCAATGCAGCGTCGCTCACCTGCACCTGCACCACTGAAGTCACCGCCTGAGCCGGCTGGATGCTCACTCGGTAAGCAGCAGCTTGCCTGTCCCCAAGAAATACTTTCACAGCACAGTCGGTTGCGGTTGTCACCCCACCGTTTCGCAAGCGTATATGCAGCCCCACATTCGTACGCACCCGCAAGAATGCATCGTCGAGCCACACACTGTCAACATAAATGTTTCCTACGGCTTTGGCAGCTACCGGTACTAATACTGTCTCTCTTTTTCCTAGCTTATCTAGGAGCGAAGTATTGAATGTTTGCTTTTGAAAATCAGCAAATAGATACAGGCTCCGACCCCGCTCGTTCTCATCGGCAACAGTTTCCCGAAGCATCGTCAGTGGATTACGCGCCGCCAGCTTCAACTCGGTCAATTTCGCCTGATAAACAGCTTTAGTCAACGCCACCTGCCCACCATTTATCAAACGAAACCGCTCTCCAGAAGCAGCAGTACGCCCCAACGCCTCAGCTCCCGCAACAGCTTCTCCAAACAATGAGCCTTGCCCCAAAGCCTTCCCCTGCATGCTGAATGAATTATCAACCAGTACGTCCACCCCCGTCGAAGGAGTTACAGCAGTTCGTTGGGCGGGAATAAAAGGTTGGCAAAACACCATTACCAGGGCCACAATGCCCAGCACTCTGGCCGATAATATCAACAGATGCTGCAAGTTCCGGTGTCGCACCGTCACCATCTCAACCTCTCTGATAAAAGCCGTATTGGTAAATAGCAGCCTTTGAGGCCGCCGTAACTGCAACAAATGAATAACGATTGGAATAGCAATAGCCCCCAAACCCATCAAAAACCACGGAAACAGCAACTCCATAAGTAACGCAATGCTTAAGTCAGCCGAAATTACATCCTATAAAACGGCTAAACCGCATAAAGCACCGACAAGGCTGCTTTGTGCATTCACAAAAAATGGCATCGACTAAATATAAAATTATTCCCTTACGGTCTTATCTGGCCGCATGTCGGAAACATTTAAACACTTAAAACGCAAAATGCCCCGGGCGGCTGGTGAAAGCGGCGCGGGGCATTGGGCAACAAGGTTGGCGGCGAC
>NZ_JAGETZ010000020.1 GCF_017571495.1 Hymenobacter negativus
GGCCCCGCTCCCTACAGGAAACAATGGCCTTAACCTGCTGAATTCGCAGTTTCGAACTCGTCCAGCTTGGCTATTGTGCCGGCAATGTTCTCGGTGAAGATGACGCCTACCCCACCCTCGGGCGTGTGCGCCAGGAGGTGGTCGATGGCGTCGGGCTCTTTTTCGATATAGGTAATTTTCAAGTCCGGCTTGTCGAGGCGCAGGCCGCGCTCCATGATTTCGCGCAGGAACTCGGCCGATTTGCCGCGCAGGTCGCGGTCCTGGCGCAGAATCACTTCGTCGAAGATGCGGCCGGCGATGCGGGCGAAGCCCAAGGTATCCTCGTCGCGGCGGTCGCCGAGGCCCGACACAATGCCGATTTTGTGGGTGGCCGTGGTGGCCTCCATGAACTCGGCGAATTTGGTGATGCCCGCCGTGTTATGGGCGTAATCCACAATTACCTCAAATTTCGGAAATTTGTAGATGTTCATCCGGCCCGGCGTTTTGGTAGCTGACGGCACGAAAGTGCGCAAAGCGGTTTTGATGTCGTCTTTATCAAAACCCGCCAGATAGCCGGCCAATGCCGCTGCCAAGCAGTTCTCAATATTGAAGCCGGCGCGGCCCTCAAACGTCACCGGAAACTCGGCGGCGCGGTCGATGCGCAGCTTGTAGCTGTTGCGGTAGATGGTCACATAGCCTTCCTCGTACACCGCCGCCACGCCGCCCGCTTCTACGTGTTCCTGAATGCGGGGGCTGTTTTCGTTCATGCTGAACAGCGCCACGCGGCAGTCAACGGTGCGGGCCATGGCGTACACCAGGTCGTCGTCGGCATTGAGCACGGCCCAGCCGTTTTTGCGCACAGTGCGGGGCAGTACGCCCTTCACGGCGGCCATTTCCTCCACGGTATAAATGTCACGCAGGCCTAAGTGGTCGGCCGCCACGTTGGTCACCACCGCAATGTCGCAATTGTGAAAGCCCAAGCCCGAGCGCAGCATGCCGCCGCGCGCAGTTTCCAACACGGCGTAGTTCACCGTCGGGTCCTTCAGCACAAACTCGGCGCTTTGGCCGCCGGTGCAGTCTCCTTTTTGCAGCTGCACACCTTGAATGTAGATGCCGTCCGTGGTAGTGAAGCCTACTTTGTAGCCCTTGCTAGCCACCAAATGGGCGATGAGGCGCGTCGTAGTGGTTTTGCCATTGGTACCGGTCACGGCAATAATCGGAATACGGGCCGTGCTGCCGGGCGGGAAAAGCATGTCGACTACGGGCGCAGCTACGTTGCGCGGCAAGCCATCGGCGGGCGAGATGTGCATGCGGAAACCGGGTGCGGCATTCACTTCAATCACGGCACCCCGGCTCTCGTTGAGGGGCACGGCAATATCGGTGGCCATCAGGTCGATGCCGCAGATATCCAGGCCCACAATGCCGGCCACGCGTTCGGCCAGCAGCACGTTATAGGGGTGCATCTGGTCGGTTACGTCGGTAGCGGTGCCACCGGTGCTGATGTTGGCGGTGCTTTTCAGGTAGATTTCCTCGCCGGCCGGCAGCACCGACTTCAGAGTCAGCTTCCGGGCTTTCAGAATGTCCAGCGTATGCTTGTCGGCCTTAATGCTGGTGAGCACCTTTTCGTGACCAATGCCCCGGCGTGGGTCCTTGTTCACCTCATCAATGAGCTGCTGAATGGTGCTCTTGCCGTCGCCTGTTACGGCGGCCGGGGTGCGTTTGGCAGCGGCAATGAGCTTGCCGTTTACCACCAGCAAGCGAAAATCGAAGCCTTCGATAAACTGCTCCACAATCACGGCCCGCGAGTAGACCTGTGCGGCCACCAAGCCTTCGGCGGCGTCCTTCCAGTTCATGATGCGGATGGTAGCGCCCTTGCCGTGGTTGCCGTCCAGCGGCTTGGTCACGATGGGGAAACCCAGCTCGTCAATCGCATCGCGCAGCCCTGCTTCCGAATACACGGTGGTGCCGCGCGGCACGGGCACGCCCGCATCGTTGAGCATGGCCTTGGTGCGGTTCTTATTGCCAGCCACTTCCACGCCCGCGTGCGAAGTCAGACTGGTGGTAGTGGCCCAGATGCGGCGCTGGTTCACGCCATAACCCAGCTGAATGATGTTGCTATTCTTGAGCTGGATATAAGGGATGTTACGCGAAGCCGCCTCAGCCACGATGCTGTAGGTGCTGGGCCCAAAGAATTCATCCTCCCGAATTTCATGTAGTTCGTCGATGATGGGCTTCAGGTCCACCTTTTCCTTCTTGCACAGGGCTTCCACAACTTCAACCGCTGCTTCGACGGCACGCCGGCCGGCGCGCTCCTCCTGGTAAGCAAATACCACGTACTCCACTCCTTCCTCGTGCGCCGGGTAGCTCTTGCCCCAGTACACCGACATCGCCGCCTGGCGCTGCAATTCCAGTGCTACGTGCTGAATGACGTAGCCCAGCGGCTCGCCGTCATTCAGCGCTTCCAGCGTTAGGGGCTGGTGCTTGGCGGCCTGCTTGCCGCTCATCCCCCCTGGCTGCACCTGGCCGATGTTCGGAAATAGCTTTATCAGCCGGGCCGGAAAGCCCGAAATCGCATTCGACCACTGGCCGGCATTTTCCTGCAAGTCAACTTTAGCAACAATGAGCTTGTGGTGCTTAACCGACCAATAGCTCGGCCCGCGCATGGTGCGGAGGTCAATAATTTTCATAAGGTGTTCAAGGTGGTTAGGGCGACAGGTTCGTAGCTAAGTACGGGCATGGCCCATCTTAGCTACGAAATGTAGGCACAATGCCGCCGAAAACCCGCAAATCAACTCGTCAGGCCTTAAAAAAACCATGAACGCTTCTAGCTAGGGGCTCCCTCGGCTGCAATGCAGGTTTCATCCCAGACATGCCAGCTTTTTAGCGCACTTCCATCTTGTCGAAACTGGCAATGCCATGGGCAATGGTCCCCTCACCTAGTTCTTTTGCGCCTTGGTCCCACGGATGAACCTTATCTGCACAGCGCACAGTATCATCTGGATAGCTCTCGGCATACATGGCGGGGGAATAGACTTCGTCCGCAACTTTCACCCCACTCAACGTATGAGCGCGGGCGTGCAATTCCTTATTCAGCCACAGGCGTGCTTCGTTGAATTGATAAACAATTGTTCCATCGGCATGGCGAGTGAATCCCCATTTATCTTTTCGGTTCATCACTGGAATTATCAGCACTTCGGCTACATGGGCTGTATCGCGAGCCCAATGGGCAACGCGCAGAATATTGGCTAGTACCTGCCGTGGCTCCGTCTGCGGCAAGTCATTTGTTCCGTAAGCTATTCCCAAAATCACCCGCTGCCCAGCCGGAATCGTCCGTAAAGAATCCAACAACTGTTTCTGACGCCTTTGCATGAACTGGATTGCGCTTTCGGCGGCCCAACCCAGCCGCATGTAGGTAGTGGGCGTAGCTAAAGCACGTACGGCAAAGTCGCCGGGAGAATTTCCACCATTATTCCGTGACCCGAACGTGATGGAATCCCCTATCTGAATATAAACGACGTTGCTTTTGGGCACCTTTTTATAATGATGGCAGCCAGCCAGCACAAGTATTGCAACTAAAAAAGCACAGTGCTTTACTTTCATGGCACATCTGTTCAACTCCTAACCAACTAGCTCAAAATGACAATCCCCTTGTAAGAAATCTTACAAGGGGATTGTCATTTTGAGAGGTGACGAGCGGATTCGAACCGCTGTAGGAGGTTTTGCAGACCTCTACCTAGCCACTCGGTCACGTCACCATTTGTGGTCTTTTGGGAGCGCAAAGGTAGGCAGCCCGTTTGGCGTAGGCAAGGTTTGGAACATAAAAAAAGCCCCGGCGTTACGGCCGGGGCTCTTTCTCAATCAAAGTCAAGCACTAAGCTTTGGCTTCGCCGTCCTTTTTGTCGGCGTCGTCGCCGGCAACCAGGCCTTTGGCTTTATCCACTAGGTCGCCGGCTACTTCCGAAGCCTTAGCGAAAGCTTCCGAGTGCGTCACAGCGTCTACAGCGTCGGCAGCAGCGTGCTTCACGGTATCAACAGCAGCAGCAGCGGCACCGCTGATGCTGGCTAGAATACCACCCTCTTCAGCAGCAGGAGCGGCTTCGGCTTTGGGAGCCTTAGCAGCGGCGGCGAGCTTCTGCTCACCCGCTTTGCGCTCGTTGCCCATCATCTGGTCGCGCAGGGCGCTCAACGCATCGAGGTCGCCGAGGGTCGACTTCTCTTCGGTCTTCTTCAGGTCGCTGATTTTACCTTCACCCTGAGGTTCACCGCCTTTGGCGTTGGTTTTCTTCTTGAACTTGGCGTTGCGGCTGTCGTCTTCAGCAGCGGC
This sequence comes from Hymenobacter negativus, assembly GCF_017571495.1. GTDB lineage: Bacteria > Bacteroidota > Bacteroidia > Cytophagales > Hymenobacteraceae > Hymenobacter > Hymenobacter negativus. The sequence continues at coordinate 4,304 of NZ_JAGETZ010000020.1, forward strand.
TTCCTTGTTGTAAACAGCCGTGTGCGAGAGCACAATGCGGCGGTCATCCTTCGAGAACTCCGTTACGCGGAAGTCGAGCGACTCACCGTTTTCGGCAGTCGTGCCGTCTTCCTTCACCAAAGACTTGGGGTAAGCAAAGCCCTCGATGCCATAAGGCAATTCGAGTACCGCGCCACGCTCCGACTTCTCAGTGATGGTAGCCTTGTGAACCGAACCGGGGGTGAACACCGTCTGGAAGGTATCCCAGGGGTTTTCTTCCAGCTGCTTGTGGCCCAGGGCCAGGCGACGGGCACCCAGGTCCAGCTCCAGAACAACTACGTCCAGCTTGTCGCCCACCTTCACCATTTCGGAGGGGTGTTTGATTTTCTTGGTCCAGCTCAGGTCTGACACGTGCACGAGCCCGTCTACACCCTCTTCCAGTTCTACAAACAGGCCGAAGTTGGTCAGGTTACGCACGGTGCCGCTATGCTTGGTGCCTACGGCGTAGGTACCAGCGAAGTCGCCACGGGTCCAAGGGTCTTCGGTCAGCTGCTTGATGCCGAGGCTCATCTTGCGGTCTTCGCGGTCGAGCGTCAGAATCTGCGCTTCTACCGTGTCGCCCTGCTTGATGAAGTCCTGCGGGTTGCGCAGGTGCTGGCTCCAGCTCATTTCCGAAACGTGGATGAGGCCTTCTACGCCCGGTACCACTTCCATGAATGCGCCGTAGTCGGCCACGTTCACGATGCGGCCCGACACTTTCGAACCCGGCTGCAGGTCGGCCGGCAGCGAATCCCACGGGTGGGGAGTCAGCTGCTTCAAGCCCAGTGAAATACGCTTCTTGGCTTCGTCGAAGTCCAGAACCACGATGTTCAGCTTCTGGTCCAGGGTCAGCACTTCGCTCGGGTGAGCGATACGGCCCCACGAGATGTCCGTGATGTGCAGCAGACCGTCGACACCGCCGAGGTCGATGAACACGCCGAAGTTGGTCATGTTCTTGATGTTGCCTTCCAGAATCTGACCTTTTTCGAGGTTGTTCAGGATGGCCTCACGCTGCTTCTCGAGGTCTTTCTCGATTAGTACTTTGTGCGAAACCACGACGTTGTCGAAAGCAGAGTTGATTTTCACAACTTTCACTTCCATGCGACGGCCAACATAAATGTCGAAGTCGCGGATGGGCTTCACGTCGATTTGCGAGCCGGGCAGGAAGGCTTCCACGCCGTCGAGCTCCATGATGAGGCCGCCTTTGGTGCGACGCTTCACCACACCTTCGAGGATGGTATCCAACTCGAGGGCATCGTAAATAGCCTTCCAGGCTTGCTTGATTTTAGCCTTCTTGCGGCTCAGGATGAGCTGGCCGTTGATATCTTCCTGGTCTTCGATGAATACCTCCACCTCGTCACCGATTTTCAGGTCGGGCAGGTCGCGGAATTCAGTAATCGACACGAGGCCGTCCGATTTGAAGCCGATGTTCAGGATTACGTCGCGGTCGGTGATGCCTACCACGGTGCCCTTCACAACTTCTTCTTCCTGTACGGTCGTCAGCGTGTCGCCGTACATTTTCTCCATCTCGGCACGCTGGTCCGAAGAGTAATTTCCACCAAAACCGGTGGCTCCGACGTTATCCCAGTCGAAATCGTCAACTAATTCTGCCATAATAGCTTGCGGGCTTCTGTTTTTAAACGCGGCGGCCGAAGCCCGGGCTTCCGCGCAGTTTGTTTGATGCACTTGCTGGTAATTAAGCAAGGCCCGCCACCCTGGCGGGGCCGCAAAGGTACGGGTTATCAAGCTCTTTTGCTAGTTGCATCCTAGACTAAAGCAGGAATTTCCTACCCTCGCCGGCATAGTAATTACATGCGAACCTGTTCCGTAGTCAGAGGATTATGTGAGACGGATGCGAAACATTTAGCAATGGGCTAGTAGAATCTAAACCTTATTCCGCTCCTTATACGTCAACATAAGCCCTAGCTCTTTGGAGAGGACAGAAATCAGCGAACCGCTACGCTGCTTGCGGGCAACGGCAAGTCCTCACGCAACAATGGCCGCAACTCCGCCAAGGGCACGAATAAGGTGACTGCTCCATAGTGCTCAGCAGCTACGGCGTTGGGCTCATACCCAAAAAGCACTCCACCTGGGGTGAGGCAGATGTTGGTGGAAACGGGCATTTTTCCAGCCATTAACCCACCTTCGAGCGGTTCGGTAGCGGAGAGGCCCAGCTCCTTGCGCAGATGCTGTTCGAGCACCGGAACCAGTTGGGCGCGGGTGCCCGGCAGGAAGACGTCGTCGAAGGATAAGACGCGCCCTGAGCGGAGGTCGTAGCTGCGGAATCGGGTAGTTAAGTGGCCCCGGTTACCTCCTTGATACTCATACAGGGGAAACGCCAAGCTAAGCAGCGGCGGCTGGTGCACCATAACGTTGGCGGTGCTTCGCTGCTGGTACGTGAGGGCGTAGCGAGGCATTTCCTCTTCCGAACTACCGGGCGCAGGCCGCAGGTCTGCCGCGTCGGCGCGATAGGTGCGGATATAGGCCTGCCGCTGGCTGCGCCACAGGGCTTCTAAAGAGGCCGGTGCGGGCATGCTGGCGCTGGTGTCGCCGCGTTCTGACCGCAGGATGTTGGCGGCCAACAGCTGGTTGGCTGGCGTGTTTGCGGCGGGGCCGGTAGGCACAAGTCCCTGCAGGTTCAATTCGGCGTAGGGAGAGTTCGGCTCGCTGGGGAAAGCCAGTATTTTCTCCACGTGCAGGACTACGGAAAACCCGAGTCCATCAGGAGCGGAACTCACCCGCTGGAGCTGCAGGGGCTGGCCAGCCCGGGTGCCAGTCCAACTGCCATTGGCTTCGCGGTGCAAGTGCCAGGTATAGTCTTTTTCAGGTTGGTCCGGTGAAGTGGGGCCGCTATCGCCCAGTAGCAGGCTATCCGGCGAAGGATTGGAACGTTCTCTCAACTCGTGAACCTGCCCGTCGGAGCCGTAGTAATAGGCCGCTAATCCTTCGGCTTCAAACTCCTCGGCTACGGGTACGCGCGTCAGGTGCAGGGTGAAGCTGTCGGCAGCTGCGGCGAAACGGCCGCGGTAGGTTTCGTAGGAAGTGGCAGGGGTGGTGGCCCCTGGCAATGCCACCGGCTTGCTGGCAGCAGCCTTGGTGACAGCGGTGTCGGGTTGTTTGGTCTTGGATTGGCAGCCGGCCAAGGCCAATAACAGGACGGCTGATAGGCGAGCAGAGGAACTCAAGGACATGAAGGCGCAGAAAGTAAATACAGGCGCTGCAAGGTACTGCCTGCTGGTGAGGCTGTGCCAGAAATCTGGACGGTATTTCCATCCCTCGGGCCGCATCGGCTCGTAACCACTTCATCCATCTTACACTTCAATTTCACAAATGGCTATTTTAAAAGCAGGAACCGATACGGCCGGGCATCCGGTCAATATTTTCTACGAAGACTGGGGCCAGGGTGCGCCAGTAGTGCTCATCCACGGCTGGCCGCTCGACCATACCATGTGGGAGCATCAGGCAGTAGCGTTGGCCCAGGCCGGGTACCGCGTTATTGCCTACGACCGCCGCGGTTTTGGCCGCTCTTCGCGTCCCTGGGGCGGCTACGACTACGATACGCTGGCGTCCGACCTCAACGCTCTGCTTACTGAGCTTAACCTGACCGGTGTGACGCTGGTGGGCTTTTCGATGGGCGGCGGCGAGATTGCCCGCTACATTGGCAACTACGGCCAAGACCGGCTGGCTCGCGTGGCCTTCGTGAGCGCCGTGACGCCCTATATGCTCCAGACCAGCGACAACCCCGACGGAGTGCCGCAAAAGGTGTTCGACCAGATGCACGACGGCATCAAAAAGGACCGGTTTGCTTTCCTCGAGGGCTTCGCAAAGGATTTCTACGGCCAGAGCCTCATCAGCCACCCAGTGAGCCAAGCCGTGCTGAACTGGAATCAGACCGTGACCACTCTGGCCGCACCTAACGCTACGGACGAGTGCGTCACCTCATTCTCAGGCACCGATTTCCGCGATGACTTGAAAAAAGTAACCGTGCCGACTTTGGTTATTCACGGCGACAAGGACCAGACGGTGCCTTATGAGGTGAGCGGCGCACGTACGGCCAAAATGGTAGCAGGGGCTGAACTCAAGGTGTACGAAGGTGCTCCCCACGGCCTGTTCTTTACCGATAAGGACCAGTTGACGAAAGACCTACTGGCTTTTGCAGGGAGTAAGTAAAGCATCACCAACAGATTTAAATAAAAAGCCCCAACGCAGCTACGTTGGGGCTTTTTATTTAAATCTGTTGGTGATGCTTAAGCAGCACGGCCCATTTGGCGCAGGAACAGAACGTGCGAAACCACTGCCGAGCGGGTACGGGCGTAGTTATTGTAGGTCACATCGAACTCAGCACACACTTGCTGCACAATTTTGCTGATGGCCGGGTAGTGTACGTGCGAGATTTTTGGAAACAAGTGGTGCTCAATTTGGAAGTTAAGACCACCAACCAGCCAGCTTACTACCTTATTATCGGTGGCAAAATTGGCCGTAGTGCGTACCTGATGAATAGCCCATTCATCTTCCAGCTTATGTGTGGTAGGGCAAGGCACAGGAAAAGCCGCGTCTTCAACCGTGTGGGCCAACTGAAACACCATGCTCAGCACGAGGCCGGCGACAGCCGTGCTCAGCATGAAGCCAGCAAACCACGGCAGGAAGCCCACCATGTAAATAGGCAGGGCCACATAGAGCACCAGATTCAGCGCTTTGAATCCCCAAAAGCTAACGTGCTCGCCGGTATTCATGGGCTTGAGGCCGATGGCACCGATTTGGCGGGAGAAGTATTTCTGGTAGTCCATGGCGAAAATCCAGGACGTGTAGAGCATGCAGTAGAGGGCCCAGAAGTAGAAATGCTGGTAGCGGTGCAGCGGGTGCTTGGGCTGGTCGGGCGTCATGCGCATCCAAGGCTGGATGTTGATGTCGTCGTCATGGCCCTCGATGTTGGTGTAGGTGTGGTGGATGAGGTTGTGCTTGGAGTTCCACATGTAGGGGCTGCCACCGAGCACACCCAGCGTATAAGCGGCCAGCTTGTTCACCCAGGCAAAGCGCGAGAAGCTACCGTGCGCCCCGTCGTGCATTACATTAAAGCCGATGGCCGCAATAACACAGCCCAGCAGGGCGCATTCGAGCAGAGCCCAGCCCCAGGCCGGCGTGAAAAACACCAGATGTACGTAGAGCACCGCCATCATGCTTACCAGCAGCACGCCCTTGAAAATAAGGCTTGCATCACCCGTCATCCGCTGGCCGGATTCCTCAAAGTATTGATTTATCCGGGTTTTGAGCTCGGTGTGAAACGAGCGGGTTGCAGCGAACTTAGGGAGGGCCATGGGCAAGACTTAATTGAGATGAAGGACAAATGTACTCTTTCCCAACCCCGTACCGCTGAACTTAATTCAGATACGCGTGCCAGTTTTGGTCAATAGTACCAGCCGAGAGCTTGAGGAAGCCCGCCAGCGTAGGCTTTTTGGGTTGCTGCCGGATGGTCAAACCCGCCTCATTGGGCGTGTGGTGGCCTTTAGCGTGGTTGCAGCGGGCGCAGGCCGTGAGCAGATTGGTCCACGAAGATTCTCCGCCGCGGGAGCGGGGCACAACGTGGTCCAAGGTTAAGTTTTTGGTCGAGCCGCAGTATTGACACTCGAAATGGTCGCGCTTGAAAATGTTATGCCGACTTAAAGCAATGCCTTTGTATGGCACGCGCACGTAGCGCTGCAAGCGAATGATGCTCGGCTTGGGGTAGACCTGCGAGATGGTTCGCAGCGTGCCATCAGACTTCGCTACCATCTCCGCTTTGTCGAGAAACAAAAGCACAAACGCCTTTTGCACGCTGCACAGGGTAATGGCGGTATAGTCGCCATTCAGCACTAACACTTTTTGGTCCATATACGCTTGTGGGGTCGGATAACCCGCCGAAAGCTAGCGGTTTCCGACCAGATAAACAAGCGTATGGGAGTTAAGTTCAGCGGAGAATCAGGGTGGCCCCGATTCGGACAGCCTCACCCTCAACCCTTCTCCTCAGGGAGAGAAAATCTAACGATTTCCATTCGCGCACAACAGGCATCGGACCTCTCCCCTACTCCGGCAGCAGGCGCTTGATAAGGCGGAGCTTGTGCGAATAGCGCTGCCGGTCGCGGTTGAAAATCCCGTTGTGGTCAAGCGGGTCGAGGCGGACTTCGCCGTGGGCGTGCAGGATTTGGCTTTCCTCCATCACCATGCCGACGTGCACGATGCGTCCTTCAGAATTATCGAAAAAGGCCAGGTCGCCGGGCTTGGTCTGGGTCACGAAGTCGACCGTGCGGCCGTGGTCAATCTGCTGGCGGGCATCGCGGGGGAGTTGGATGCCGACCAAGCCATAGAGCTGCTGACACAGGCCGGAGCAATCGAGGCCGAAGATGCTTTTGCCTCCCCATACATAAGGTGCCTTCAGGTACATGAGGGCAGTTTTACGCAGCAATGCGGCCTGGCGGGCGGTATCGGGGGCGGCGGCGGGGTTGGTGGCGGTGCCGTTGTAGAAGTAGTTACGGGCCCCGATACGGACGTTCATCCCATCGAAAAACGGCAGGCGACACCCAAGCGTAAGCGGAATTTTGGTGGTAGCGTCGCTCACGGCCTGTACGACGTCAAGGGCACGGGGATGGTCGTGAGCGCACCAATCGGTGTAGTACTCGGTGGAAACCGGGGTGTGCTGCTTGATGTCAATCCAGCCCACGTAGTTGTCGGCAGCAAGCTGCACCTGGAGCCAGCTTTCTTGGGTAACCAGAATCTGGTAGCACTCGCCAAACAGCAGTTGGGTAACGAGTTCGGCCCGGTCGTTGGGCTCGGCGCGGACGGGGACGGCGCTCAGGGCGCAGATGCCGGGATTCAAGATAATGTAAAAATGTGGGTGATGTGGAAACGCTGAGAATTAGATTAACTCATGCTTCCAACTGACTACAAAGATGCTAGTGTTGCTTTGAATGCGACTTTCTCCTAGTCACATTTTCACATCTACCGACACCTGTTACATCCTTTCCATGTCGCGCTTCTGGGCTTTTTCCTTGAGGTCGTTGCGCTTATCGTAGAGTTTTTTGCCCTGGGCAAGGGCGATTTCGATTTTAGCAAAGCCGCGGTCGGTTACAAATAGGCGCAGGGGGATGATGGTAAGGCCTTGGTCCACGCTCTTGCCGGCCAACTGCTTGAGCTCGCGCTTGTTGAGCAAGAGCTTACGGGTGCGCATGGCGTCGTGGTTGTTGTAAGTACCTAAGGAATAGGGGGCGATGCGAATGGAGTGAATCCAGAGGTCGCCACGCTGGTCGAAAGTGCAGTAGCCATCCGTGAGGTTTACGTTGCCTTCGCGGATGCTTTTTATTTCGGTGCCCTGTAGCATCACACCCGCGTCGTACTTAGCCAGGAAGGAATATTCGTGGCTGGCACGGCGGTTTTTGATGTTGATGATGACAGGTTTATCGTCTTTGGCCATTGGGCTAATTGTCAGGTGTTCGTTGCCAGTTGCCAAGCGACGGCGGCAGATGGGGCGGCAAAGGTAGACTTGTTCGAGCGCGGAGCGCTACAGAACATAACGCTCCTTACGTCAGCTTCAGGCGTGGGTTGGGGCTGGTGAGTTGGTCGGCGAACTCGCCGGCTTCGTACTGAAAGTGGGCCGTCATGGCCACCATAGCGGCGTTGTCGGTGCAAAAGGCAAAGTCAGGAATGAATACCTGCCAGCCTTGCACCACAGCTTCGGATTCCAGGGCAGTGCGCAGGCCAGAGTTGGCGGCCACGCCGCCAGCCAGCGCTACTTGAGTAAGGCCTGTATCGGCGGCGGCGCGGCGGAGCTGGCGGAGCAACGTGGCCACGATGGTGTGCTGGATACTAGCGCAGAGGTCGGCCAGGTTTTCAGCGATGAAATCTGAATTAGCAGCTACCTCCTTTTTCAGGAAGTACATCACCGAAGTTTTCAGGCCACTGAAGGAGAAATCATAGCCCGGCATGGTGCCTACCGGGAACGAAAAGCGCTGTGGGTTGCCCTGGCGAGCTAGCTTGTCGAGGTGAGGGCCGCCGGGGTATGGCAGGCCGAGCAGCTTGGCGGTTTTGTCGAAGGCCTCACCAGCGGCATCGTCGATGGTTTGGCCAATGACATCCATTTCCAACGCCGACTTCACCACCACCAGCTGCGTATGACCGCCGCTCACGGTGAGGCAGAGGAAAGGAAATTCCGGCTTAGGGTCGCGCAGGAAGTGGGCCAGGATGTGAGCGCGCATGTGGTTCACGGCCAGCAGTGGCTTATCCAGCGCCAGCGCCAGCGTCTTGGCAAACATGCCGCCTACCAATAAGGAACCAAGCAGGCCCGGTCCCTGCGTGACGGCTACCGCGTCGAGGTCGGCCTTGGTGATGCCAGCCTCTTTGAGGGCGGCCGTGACAACGGGCAGCAAGTGCTGCTGGTGGGCGCGGGAGGCCAGTTCGGGCACCACACCGCCATACTGCTCGTGTACTTTTTGGGTGGCGACGACGTTGCTCAGGAGTTGGCCGCCAGCCAGGACGGCTGCGCCGGTGTCATCACAGGAGGATTCGAGCGCGAGAATGATGGGATGAGCAGGCAAGGTGATAATGCGGAAAAAGTGGACAGGGCGGGCAGGCAGCAACTCAACTTTGGGCGGTATGAATTGTCGATAAATTCACGGGCTAAGTCGATTTTATGCCGGCGCCGCGCTGGTGCGGGGACACGAAATGCAAAGTTCGTGTTACGGGCTCAATTTGGCCCTAACGGGGCTAAACGGTGCTTCGTAAACAGCCGTTCCCTTGGCCTGATAATTGGTCGGGGCGGTCAAGGCTTGCCATTCACCACCAAAAAACCGCAACTTTGCGGATTAAACCGCGTTTTTCGCATTCAACTGTTCTGCTCCGGTGCGTCGTTTCTTCGCCATTCTGCTGAAAATACTGCTGGGCCTCGGGCTACTGATAGTATTGGCCGTGGGGGCAGCCTTGGTGGCACTGCGCATTCCGAGCGTGCAAACGCGGCTGGCTCATGAGGCGGCGGACGTACTCACAAACAAGTTCGGGCAGCAGGTCACGATTGGAGGAATTGACATTCGGCCGTTTTCCAGCGTGCTGCTCGAAGGGGTGAGCGTGAAGGACCGACGCGGCGGCGAATTGCTCAGCATTGGGCGGGCTGACGCAGATATTTCGCTGTTTTCGGTGTTCGACCCACGACACCTGCACATTGCTACCCTCACGCTGAATGAGCCGCGATTCGTGTTGAAAAATCTGGCTGGCCAACCTGATTCGACTACGTTCAGCCAGCTGATGGCGACGGTAAAACGCTTGATTGGCCCTTCAACGGACACGACCAAGTCAGCACCGTTTGACTTCAAAGTAGGCTCCGTAGCCCTGCGCAACGGCCATTTCGCCATTGAGAAGGCCGACGTGCCCCACTCCCCCACCTACGGCAAAAGCATCGACTACGACCACCTATTGGTGGACAGTATCTATGCCGACATTTCCAACATCCGCCTCGGCGACACGCTGGGACTGCGCATCAGCCATCTGCATGCCGTGGAAACCCCCTCGCAGTCGCAGCTCCGCGAAATCACGGCGGACATGACCTACGGGCCACATTTCTGGGAGTTCAAGAACCTGAGCTTGCGCGTGGGCCGCAGTCAAATCAAAGACTACGTGCGCTTTGAATTCCGGGTATTCACCAACTTCACCGATTATAATGACTCGATGAAGACCATTGCGCGGCTACACGGCTCGCAGGTTTTCACGGATGACATTGCCAAGTTTGCCCCGCAGCTGAGCGAGATGCACGAGTCTGTAGCCCTGTCGGGGGATGCATCGGGCTACGTGCGTGATTTTAAAGTGAATAACCTTGATGTGCGCTATGGCAAGGGTACGCACATTGTGGCCAAACGCGCCCACGCCGACGGCCTGCCTAATTACAAGGAAAGCCTGATTGACCTGCGCCTGCTCCCTTCGGTGGTGATGACCAGCGACTTGAAGAAGTGGCTGCCGGCTTCCGCTAATAAGTTTGTGCAGAAGCTGGGCACGGTAAAATTGCAGGGCCAGGTGCTGGGCTTTTACGATGACTTTGTGGCCAATGCGTCGTTCGATACGGCGCTGGGGTTTGTGGCAACGGACGTTAACCTCAAAACCAAAACAGACCTAACGCATGCTACCTATGAGGGGACGGTGCGCTCCAACGCCTTCCAGTTGGGGAAATTTCTGGGAGACGAAAGCATTATCCGCGACGTTACGCTAAATGGGCGCGTGGAAGGGACCGGCTTCCTGCCGGCCTCTGCTTTGGGCAAGGCCAAGCTCACGGTGCCCGCCATCTGGCTGAATGGCTACCGCTACCGCAACATTGCGCTGGATGGCAGCTTCCGGCCGCAACACTTCAGCGGGCATGCCAGCGTGAACGACCCGGCCGTGCGCCTGGTAGCCGATGGCAATATTGACCTGGAGCGCAAGCATGAGAACGTAGACGTCAAGACTAAAATTGACTATGCCAACCTGCGCACGCTGGGCCTGCTGAGCCAGCCACTGGTGGTATCTACCACGGCCAATGTCCATTTTAAAGGCGTACAACTCGACTCACTTATTGGCTACGCCTACCTGCGGCACTCGCACTTCAGCATGGGCACCCGCACGCTGAGCCTCGATACGCTTGATGTAGTGAGCACCCGCAACCGCCTGAACCAACGCAAAATAACGCTGCGTTCGGAAGCCGTGGATGGCCGCGTGGCCGGCACTTTCAACACTTCTGACGTGGTGCGCGATGTACAAACCCTCATCACCGAATACCGCCTCAACTTTGAGAGTAACCCTGCGGCCACAGCCGACTACTACCGCCGCAAGCAGCAACGCGTGCTGCCAGTGTATCAGGTCGATTTGCAGCTCAATCTGAAAAAGCCAACCCCGCTGCTGGCGCTATTCGTGCCCGACTTGCAGGTGGCCAATGGCAGCCGCATCGACGGTTCGTTCCGCAATGGCGAAACGTCGATATTCCAGCTCGGTGGGCACCTTGACAGCCTGAGTTATGGCCCGGTGCACACCATAAACAACGATTTTGACTTCCTGACGTCGAAGCTGCCCTACCAGTCCGATATTCTGGCGCAGGCCAGCGTGACGAGTGCGCGGCAGTTATTGCCGGGGCTGGGCCGCACCGAAAACTTCTTCGTGGAAGGCGTGTGGGACCAGCAGCACATCAACTTCTCGACCGCACTGGCCCAGACGGGCACCACTAACCGGGCCCGCATCAACGGCTCGCTGGGCTTTCTGGCACGAGCCGTGGAGCTGGTATTCCGGCAGTCGGACGTACATCTGCTGGAAAAGGACTGGACTATTGCAGCCGATAACTCGGTGCGGATTTCAGATTACGGCCGCGAGTTTGACATTAAGAACCTGACGTTTAGCAACGGGGTGCAGTTTGTGGGTGCGCAAGGCTTTATCTCGCCCGATGCCAGCAAGCCACCCTTGGAACTCCAGCTCAAGGACTTCGAACTGGCTACACTTAACCCACTTACCGGCCAGCGTCTGGGCGGGCGCGTTAATGCTCAGGGAACCGTGAGTGGCATCTACGGCCCGCTAGCCATCAACAGCACACTCGGCGTGGATTCGCTGACGTATGACGGCACACTGATTGGTCAGGTGGCTGGCCACGGCGACTGGGACAACGCTGCCAGCAAGCTGCGCGTGAACCTGGACGTGGCCCGCAATAATCAATTGGTGCTGAATGTACTTGGCGACATTTCCCCCAGAGACGCTACTAACCAGTTGAACCTAACAGGCAAGCTCAATGATGCGCCCATTGTGCTGGCCCAGCCTTTTTTGGGCTCGCTATTCAAAAACCTGGGCGGCACCGGGCAGGGCGAGCTACGGCTCACCGGGCGGTTCGACTCGCCTAACCTGCTGGGCTTGGTAGATGTGAGTAATGGCCGTCTTACGTTTGGCTATCTGGGGACTACGTACACATTTGCCGACCGCGTCAGCTTCACGAATACATCGATAGAATTCCACAGCATTAAGCTACGCGACGCGTTGGGCAATACTGGCACTGTGGATGGCATCGTGCATCACAAAGGCTTCAAAAATATGAGCCTGGATATTGCGGCTAATTTCCGTAAGCTTCAGGTGCTCAATACGACCCGCAAGGATAATGACCTGTATTTTGGTACGGCCTACGCAACTGGCACTGCCCGCGTAACCGGCCCCACCGACGACCTCAACGTGGTGGTGCGGGCCAGCAGCGAGGCCGGTACCCGCCTGTCGCTGCCCCTCGACAATGCGGCCAAAGCTGAGAAGGCCGGTTACATCAAGTTTGTGAACCACAACCCATTGGGTGATACTGTCATCACCAAAAAGGCAGTAGCAATAAGTGCGCAGGACAAGGTCGACCTATCGGGCATCACGCTGAACATGAACCTGACCGTGACACCGGAAGCCTACATCGAAATTTTGCTGGATGAAAGCACGGGCGATGTCATTCGCGGCTCAGCGGCGGGGCAGTTGCGCATGGCCATCGACACACGCGGCGAGTTCAACATGTACGGGCAGGTAGAAATTGTGCGCGGCGCGTACAACTTCACGCTGCAAGGCTTGATTAACAAGGAATTTGTGGTCCGGCCCGGCGGCATTATTTCCTGGAACGGCGACCCGCTGGCCGGCGAAATGAATGTGACGGCCACTTATACGCAGCGCACATCGCTGGCTCCCGTGCTGGGCACCAGCAGCGCCTCGGGCACCGGCGCGGGCAGCGTGGCCGTGGTGCCCGTCACGGCCGTGATGACGCTGACCGGCCCCCTGCTGCTGCCGGCTATCAAGCTCAACCTTGAATTTAACGATGCGCCGGGCACGCTCCAGGGTGATTTAGCGGCATTCACGGCCTCCCTGCGAAATGACGAGCAGGAGCTTAACCGTCAGGTTTTCAGTCTGCTGGTTTTTAAGCAGCTCTCGCCGCCTGGCTCTTTTGGCAACACCATTTCCATTCGTGGTCAGGACAATACGGTGCAGAATAGTCTGGGTCAGATTCTGAGTACCCAGCTGGGCCTGCTCACGTCACAGATTGACCAGAACCTTGAAATTGACTTCAACATCAACGGTCTGACCGCCGAGCAGCTGCAGGCGCTGCAGGTGCGCCTGAGCTACTCTTTCCTCAACGGCCGCCTACGTGTGACCCGGGAAGGCGGCTTCACCAACAACCCCAACCTGGTGAATAGTAGCACCGGTGGCAGCACGACTCCCACGAGTGGCAACACCGCCGGTCAGGCGTCTCTACTCGGCGACCTCAGCCTGGAGTATTACCTGCGGGCCGATGGCAAGTTCCGGGCAAAGCTGCGTTATGAAACCACCCCGCGCGACCTCGAAACCATCAACCAGCCCCGCGCCGGCCTCTCGTTGCTGCACACTGAGCAATTCAATTCCTTCGGGGAGCTTTTCCGCCGCAAGAATCCGAAGAAGAGCGTCCGCAACACCCAAAAAGCCCGCGAAGGCAAGGAGGTGATGACCGTGGACGAAGACCCAAAAACGAATTTGTAAAACCAGTTAGCAATTAGCGTGAGCGGTTACCACTTGCCTTTACGTGGCTCGGTTTACGCCATTTAGTAGACAACGGGCCTGGAATTGTTCCCTAATAACTGCCAACTGCTGACTGCCAAGATTACCTTTGCCTGAATATGGCCGCCCCCACCACCTCACATACGCGCAAGAAAAAGCTCGGCTCCTACCCTACTTTGCTCGTGGTGTTCAGCATTACGCTGGCGTTGGTGGTGATTGGTTTGTTTGGTTTGTTGCTGGTGCACGCCCAAAGGCTTTCTGAAGTAGTGCGCGAAAACCTGGAGGTGCAGGTATACCTCGACCGTGACCTGCCGGAGACGGAGCTGCTGCGCTTGCAGCAGGATTTGGGCCAGCAACCCTTCATAGCCGAACGCAACGGCAAGCCCCAAATTAAGTTTGTAAGCAAGGAAGAAGGCGCCCGCCAGCTATTGCAAAGCACCGGCGAGGACTTCCGACAGTTTCTGGGCGACAACCCGTTGCGCGATGCCTACGTGCTCAAAATCAAGCCCGAGTTTACCGATACCATGCACCTGCGCCAGCTCAACCGCAGCATTTCGGCACAGCGCGGCGTGTTTGAGGTACAGTACCCGCAGGACTTGTTTGCTAGCATCAACAACAACCTGACGCGGGTGAGCCTGGTGCTGCTGGGCTTTGCGGCGGTGCTGGTGCTGGTGGTGGTCATCCTGATTAATAATACCATCAAGCTGGCCCTGTTTTCGCAGCGTTTTCTTATCCGGTCCATGCAACTGGTGGGCGCGACACGGCTCTTTATCCAGCAGCCGTTTTTGCGGCGCGCCACTTGGCAAGGCCTGGCCAGCGGCCTGCTGGCAGCACTCATCCTCGTAGCCATGCTGCAATACGCTTACCTGGAAGTGAGTGAGTTGCGCCTGCTGCGCGATGACTTGCGCCTGGGCATCCTGCTACTGGCTGTAGTAGGGCTGGGTGTGGTTATCGGTTTTTTCAGCTCGGCCCGTGCCGTGCACAAGTACCTTAAAATGTCGCTCGACGACCTTTATTAATTCTTTAGTTGTCAGGCTCTTTAAGTCAGCAATCCGCTCCTAGCAACTGATAACCAACAACTGATACTAGTATATGCAACCTACTAAACACGCTTTCCGCTTCGCCTTTGGCCCCTACAACTACCGCCTGATGTGGGTGGGCCTAGCTCTGTTAGCCGCCGGCTTCATCACCATGATGTTTGGTGACAAGGCCAATTATGGCGAGGACTTCGTTGGCATCACGTTGGGGCCGCTGCTATTGCTGGCCGGTTTTGCCGTGGAATTTGCTGCCATCATGGTGCGCGATAAGTCGCTGGAGCCGGCACCGGTAGCTCCCATAACGGCTTCGGGCCTCACCACTGATGCCGCGCCCGCTGCTAATGTACCTACTACCCCTGCTCCTGCTGCGCCAGCCTACAAGCGCCTGTAATTAGTGGTTGCTGGTTAATGATTAGTGGTTACTTGACCATCCCAAAAATCACTAACCAGTCATCACTAATCATTAATTGTTAACCATTACCAATGACTTATTGGCACGCGCTGCTCCTCGCAATTGTGGAGGGCATCACCGAGTTTTTGCCCGTTTCCAGCACCGGGCATATGATTATTGCCTCGGCCCTGCTGGGCATTGCGCCTACTCCTTTTTTCAAGCTGTATTTGGTGGTCATTCAGCTGGGGGCCATTCTTTCGGTGTTTGTGGTGTACTACAAGCGCTTTTTTCAGACCATCGATTTTTATTTGAAGCTGATGGTGGCCTTCCTGCCCATTGTAGTGGTGGGGCTGCTCTTTAAAAAGCACATCGATGCGTTGCTTGAATCGGTGACGACGGTGGCGGTGATGCTAGTAATTGGCGGGGTAGTGCTACTGTTCATCGACCGCTGGTTTCCGCAGGAAGAGCCCAATCAGGGCGGCCATCCGGTCACCAACCCAAGCTTTAAGGAAGCACTGATTATTGGGCTGTTTCAATGCCTGGCCGTGGTGCCCGGCACCAGCCGCTCGGCGGCTACCATCATCGGCGGGCTCACACAGAAGCTCACGCGCAAGGCAGCCGCGGAATTTGCCTTCTTCCTGGCCATGCCAACCATGGCAGCCGCAGCGGTAAAGGATATTTACGACTACTACAAAGAGGCCAAAGCAAATGGTGTGGATATCAGCCACATGTTGTCGGGTACGGAGCTGAAGCAGCTGGTGCTGGGCAATGCGGTGGCATTTGTGGTGGCACTGCTGGCCATTCGGCTGTTTGTGGGCTTTGTGGCTAAGTATGGCTTCCGAGCTTTTGGCATCTACCGCATCATCGCCGGAGGTATCCTCTTGATTATGCTGGCCTTGAAACTCCCTTTAAACTTGGTGTAATGAAGAAAAGCCTGGCCGATTTCGACTTTGAAGCGGGTGAAGTCCTGCTCCTGGACAAGCCCCTGACGTGGACTTCCTTTGATGTGGTGCGCAAGGTGAAAAATGCGCTGCGCATTAAGAAAATTGGCCACGCTGGCACGCTCGACCCGCTCGCGACTGGCCTGCTCATTCTTTGCACCGGCAAAAAAACGAAGGAAATTGACCTCATCCAGGCGCAGGAAAAGGAGTACACCGGCACCTTTCGCCTGGGCGAAACCACCCCCAGCTTCGACCTGGAAACAGCCGTGGACATGGCCCGTCCTTACGCTCACCTTACCGAAGAGCAGATTCGGGCTGCTACTGCCCCATTCACCGGCACCATTGAGCAGACACCGCCCTTGTTCTCGGCCGTGAAAGTCGACGGGCAGCGTGCCTATACCATCGCCCGGCAGGGCGGAGCGGCCGAAATAAAGTCCAAAACCGTCGAAATCAAAGTATTTGAGCTGACGCGCATTGCGCTGCCTGAAGTTGATTTTCGAGTGGTGTGCTCCAAGGGTACCTATATCCGTAGCCTGGCCCGCGATTTTGGGCTGGCCCTGGGTTGCGGCGCCCACCTCACCCGTTTAGTACGCACGCGCATTGGCGAGTATCGGAACGAAGACGCTTTTACCCTGGAAGCCATCGAGGCCCTGCGGCCACCCCGGCCCGAAGGCGAAGGCCCTACCCGCCCACGCCGCGAACGGCCGGCCACGGCTCCCAATCGGGCTGGCCTGCAATACTTTGCTGCCCTGCAGGCCGATGCGCTAGCGGCAAAAGAACATCAGGCGGCCGAGGCAGCTTCGCTGACTGATACTCCTGCCAGCGGACCGCTTTCCGATGGCTCAGTGCCCTCGCAGCCACGCTAACGGGCATTTTCAGGTCTGTGCCCGTTACCTTCGCGGCGCTGATTTTCTCTTTTATTCGCTTCACCGGCGCCCTATGCACGTCATCCGCGACCCGGCTCAGTTTCCGTTTCTTGGCAATGCTGTCGTCACCAGCGGCACGTTTGATGGCGTCCACGTTGGGCACCAGCGCATTCTGGCGCGGCTGCGCGAGGTGGCGCGGGCCAGTGGCGGGCCATCGGTAGTGATTACCTACTGGCCGCACCCACGGCTGGTGCTGGGGCCGCCTCCCTCCCACCCCGAACTATTGGAACTACAGCTGCTCAACACCTTGGATGAGCGCATTGCCAAGCTAGCCGACTTGGGCGTGGATTATCTACTCATTGTACCTTTTACCCGGGATTTTGCGCAGTGGACTTCGGAGGAATATATTCAGAGTTTGTTGTTGAAAACGGTGGGTGCGAAGCAGTTGGTTATCGGCTACGACCACCGCTTTGGCAAAAACCGCGAAGGCGGCTTCGACTATTTAAGCCAAAACGCCGACCGCTATGGGCTGACGGTGGAAGAAATTCCGCGGGAAGATGTGGACGCGGTGGGCGTGAGCAGTACTCGCATCAGGCAGGCGCTGCGGCAGGGCGATGTAGCCACGGCCAACCGTTATTTGGGGTATCATTACCCACTAACCGGCGTGGTAGAGCATGGCCAGAAGCTAGGCCGCACCATCGGCTATCCCACAGCAAATCTGCGGGTTGATGAACCGCTGAAACTGGTGCCAGCGCAGGGCATTTATGCGGTGTGGGCCATTACGGCGGCGGGTACGCGGCATCGGGCCATGCTCAGCATTGGCGTGCGGCCCACAATTGGCAAGGATTTGGCCCAGACCATTGAGGTGAACCTGCTCGACTTTAGCGGTGACCTGTACGAACAACTGCTAACCCTGGAGTTTGTGACTTGGCTGCGAGGCGAAGAAAAATACGATGGCCT
Source organism: Hymenobacter negativus (assembly GCF_017571495.1). Lineage (GTDB taxonomy): Bacteria > Bacteroidota > Bacteroidia > Cytophagales > Hymenobacteraceae > Hymenobacter > Hymenobacter negativus. The sequence continues at coordinate 22,032 of NZ_JAGETZ010000020.1, forward strand.
GGATGCGCTGACGGCCCAATTGGCGTTGGATGAGCAGGCGACGCGTCAGGCGCTGGCGTAAGCCGCCTTTCTGTTTAAACTATTTTATTCATGATGAACTACTTGCGATTATTGCTGATAAGCTGTGTTTTCTTGGGGACGCTGAGCGCGGCCCACGCGCAGGGCAAAATCACTGGCGTGGTAACGGATTCTATTACGCACGAGCCGCTGGCTTTTGCCAGTGTATTCCTGGCCAATACCACGCTGGGCGCTACCACCACTGAGCAGGGGAAATTTGAATTTCCAAAAGTGCCGGCCGGCACCTACGACATTGTGGGCTCGTACGTGGGTTATGGTCTGGCGAAGAAAAACATCACCGTGACTCGCGAGGCGCAGCAGGTGGATTTGCAGCTGGCCCCCACTGGCAACCAGTTGGGCGAAGTGGTGGTGAAGCCCGAGCCCAACAAGCCGGAAGAGTATAAGGAGTTCACCAACCTGTTTTTGGGCGGCACCACGTTTTCGGAGAAGTGCCACATCAGCAACCCTGAGAGCGTGCGGGTGATGTACGACGACTCGACCAAGGAGCTGACGGCCCGGGCCAAGGAATTTGTGCAGATTGACAACGACGCGCTGGGCTACCGCCTGAAATACTACGGCCTGCAATTCTCTTATAACAGGGAAGATGGCTCTATCTTCTACTACGGCCAGCCAGTATTCGAGGAAATGACGCCACGCGATGAGAAGCAGCGCAAGCTGTGGGCTGCCAACCGCATGATGGCTTACAAAGGCTCGTTCATGCACTTTTTGCGTAGCGTATACGCCAACCGGGTGCAGGCAGAAGGCTTCATGACCCAGCAGATTATCATCTCGCAAAACCCCAAGTTTGAGCGCGCCGATAAGCAGCGTCAGGCCTTGACGGCACAGCACCCCGACGGCAAATTCACCACAGCCGAGCAGGACTCTATTGAAACCTGGGAAAGCATCGCCCCGGTTATTGCATCGCTCAATCAAAACCCGTTGCCTATTGACAGCATCCGCCGCGCATCGCCCACTGGCAAGCGCGTTTACCTGCGCTTCACGGGCGAACTACAGGTGGCACACTTTGGCGAAGCGCCCGACCCGCAGTATAAGCGGCCGATGTCGCCACTGGGATACCCCAAAACGCCCATTCCGCCCGGCCCGCGGCAGGTTTCGCGCCTGAAGCTTCAGGGCAAAGAGGCAGCTATTCAAGCCAATGGAACGTTGCTGAATCCGCTGGACGTGTTCAACGGGGAGTACTGGGGCTTCGAGAAGATTGGGGAGTTTTTACCCATCGACTACACGCCTGGGGCAGCGGGTTTAGCGCCGGCCCGCCAGTAGCAGGTGGCAAGAATGAAAGCGGGCTTGGCTGACATCACGAATTTTCTGCGAGTTCGGACCGTCAGCTAAGCCCGCTTCTTTGTGTAATTTTCGGACTCCAACGGCGGAGTCCCGCCGCCCCATCCCACCCAAATGATAGACAAAACCGTTCCCAACGCCCAGGCTGCCCTCCAAGGCCTCGCCGATGGCATGACCTTGATGCTTGGCGGCTTCGGCCTGTGCGGCATCCCCGAAAACTCTATTCAGGAAATTCTGCGCCTTGGCGTGAAGAACCTTACCTGCATCTCGAACAACGCGGGCGTCGACGACTTCGGCATTGGGTTGCTGCTGCAAACCAAGCAAGTGAAGAAGATGATTTCCAGCTACGTGGGCGAGAATGCCGAGTTTGAGCGCCAGCTGCTGAGCGGCGAGCTGGAAGTGGAGCTGATTCCGCAGGGCACCCTGGCCGAGCGCTGCCGGGCGGGTGGCGCGGGCATCCCGGCCTTCTACACGCCCGCCGGCTACGGCACCGAAGTAGGTGAAGGCAAGGAAAGCCGCGAATTCAACGGCAAGATGTACCTGCTTGAAACGGCTCTACACGCCGATTTTGCCTTTGTAAAAGCCTGGAAGGGCGACACGGCTGGCAACCTTGTTTACAAAGGCACGGCCCGTAACTTCAACCCGATGATGGCCACGGCCGGCAAAATCACCGTGGCCGAGGTGGAGGAGCTGGTGCCCGCCGGGGAACTCGACCCCAACCAGATTCATACGCCGGGCATTTTCGTGCAGCGCATTTATCAGGGCGAGCAGTACGAGAAGCGCATCGAGCAGCGCACGGTACGGGCAGCCTCTTAAGACGAGTAATGGTCTGAGCCATGCGAGTTGCGCTGCATATCCGCCTGCTACTATTGGGATTGGTGCTGCTGTTGGCGCTGCTGCCGGTAGCTTTTGGGGTGTACATCAACGAAACTAGTCCGGCCCCAACCAGCCACTTGCTGGCAGGCCGCTGCTCACGCTATTGTGAGGCCCACGGCTGTCCGCATGCTACTCCTGCCAACAGTCCGGCATACTTCAAGCTCCGGTTGCTTTACGAAGCCACTGTGCAGGGCCTGGCAGCGGGTGGCAAGCAATACTATGCAATAGCTAACATTGCTTTCTATCTGGTGTTCATACCCTTACTGTTGTTGAGCCTGGCTTATGGGGCTTTGTATAATATGGTCCTTATTCGCCGTCTTAAAACATTGCGCCGTGGCTAATCTATGGCATTGGAGCGCCCGCTTCGTTCATTTTGCTTATTGGTACTGCACCGATTTTATGGTCAACCTGGGCACCCGCACCCGGACGTCCTATTCGGAAGCCAATACGTGGGTTCTGTTGCTGCTCATTCCCAGTCTAGTAGCGCTGCTGGTTGGGGTGCGCATTGTCCAATGGTTTCAACTACGCCGCCTTTCCAAGCATTCTGGCCTTTCCACTACTTTTCCGAGCCCTGACGCTAATTCCGTAATTTGACTGCTATGAAAAAGACTTCCCTCGTGCTGCTATTGCTGCTGAGCGGCTACGGTGCCACCGCCCAGGTTGCCGCACCGCCGCGCAAAGCAGCCCCGAAAGCTGCGACTGCTGCAAAAGCGACTACCGCATCGGTGGCCCCACCCGTAGTCGACCCCGCAGAGGCTCAGCGCATCGACAAGCTGCTGGAGGAGTACACGGCCGCCAACCGCGTGCCCGGCGCCATTGGGCTGGTGATGCGCGATGGCCAAGTCATTTACCGCAAGGCCGTGGGCCTAGATGACGTGGCCGCCCAAACGACGCTCAAGACCGATGCCATCGTGCGCATTGCCTCCCAAACCAAGGCCATTACCAGCGTGGGCGTGATGATGCTGTACGATGAAGGCAAGTTTCAGCTGGACGACCCGATTTCCAAATACTTGCCGGCTTTCTCCAAGACCTGGGTGCTGGGCTACCTCAACCCGAAGGACACCGTGTATACCATGGTGCCGGCGAAGAGTCCGGTCACCATCCGGCAACTGCTTTCGCACACCTCGGGCATCAGCTACCCGGCAATTGGAAGCAAAGATGCGGTGATGATGTATGCGAAGGCTAAGATTCCGAGCGGCATCGGTACGCCCAGCGGCACGCTGGCGAAATCGATGGACGACCTGGCGAAGCTGCCGCTTCTGCACGAGCCAGGCCAGCGCTTCACCTACGGGCTGAGCGTGGATGTACTCGGCCGGTTGATTGAGGTCCTCTCGGGCCAGCCGTTGGACCAATACCTGCGCCGCCGCATTTTTGAGCCGCTGGGCATGAAGGACACTTACTTCTACCTGCCCGCCGACAAGCAGGCCCGCTTGGCTAAGCTTTATACCGAAGACAACACCCAGAAAACAGTGCCGATGCAGCCCATCGGCAACATGAGCCCGGACTATCCGAAGGCGAAGGGCACGTACTTTTCGGGCGGCGCGGGCCTGTCATCGACCATTGACGACTACGCAGCCTTCCTGCAGATGTTACTGAACAATGGCAACCTCAACGGCCAGCGCATCCTCAAGCCCGCCACCGTGGCCCTGATGACGCAGAACCAGATTGGCACCATCAACCAGGGCGACCACAAGTTTGGCCTGGGCTTTAGCCTCACCTCGGCCGATAATGCCATCGTGCCCGGCCTGTCGCCCGGCTCCTACGAGTGGGGCGGCATCTTCGGCACCACGTATTGGGTCGACCCCAAGGAAAAGCTGGTGGCCCTGATTTATACTCAGAAATTCCCCAGCGGCACCAGCCACGACCTCGGCACTAAGTTCAAAGCAGCCGTGTACCAATCCTTCGTGCCCGACCAAAAAGCACCAAGTGGCGTAGCTGCACCAGCCACGACAGGCACCAAGTAACCACCGCAACGTCTCACCCAACCTCCCACCCACAAAATCCGCGAAATCCGACTAATCCGTCGAATCCGTGGTCCAGACAACCTTATGCTAGACAAACACGGCATCGCCCGGCGCATTGCGCAGGAAGTGAAAGACGGCTCCTACGTCAACCTCGGTATCGGCATTCCCACGCTGGTGGCCAACTACATCCCGGCCGGCATCAACGTGGAGCTGCAATCGGAAAACGGATTGCTTGGCATGGGCCCCTTCCCTACCGAAGACCAGGTCGACCCCGACCTCATCAACGCGGGCAAGCAGACCGTGACCACGCTGCCCGGCTCCAGCATCTTCTCCTCCGCCGACTCGTTTGGCATGATTCGGGGCGAGCATGTGGACCTGACTATTCTCGGCGCAATGGAGGTTTCGGAGCGCGGCGACATTGCTAACTGGAAGATTCCGGGCAAGATGGTGAAGGGCATGGGCGGCGCAATGGACTTGGTGGCTTCTGCCAAAAACATCATCGTGGCCATGCAGCACGTGGCCAAAGATGGCTCGTCCAAGCTACTGACGGACTGCACGCTGCCCATCACCGGCCTGCGCTGCGTGAAAAAAATTGTGACCGAGCTGGCGGTGCTGGAAGTAACCCCCGACGGCTTCGTACTGCGCGAACGGGCTCCCGGCGTGAGCGTGGAGCAGATTGTGGCCGCCACCGCCGGCAAGCTGGTGGTGCCGCAAGGCGAAGTACCCGAAATGACAGGCGTGTAAGCCTTCCCCACCCAGCACACCAACCATAAAAAAAGCCCTGGCAATCTGCCAGGGCTTTTTTGGTTTGCTTCAGATTCTAAAGCTATTGCTTCAGTAGCTTGACCTGGCGCACTTCGGTACCTACCCGCACACGGAGCACGTACACGCCGGCTGGCAGGCTGGCCAGCTCGGGTAGCTCGATGGCATTGCGGCCGGCCGTGAGGTGCAGCTTGTGGGTGAGCAGTGAGCGCCCCGTCATATCCAAGAGCTGGAGCACCGCATCAACCGCTTCGGGGGCGCTGATGGTAGCTTGCAGCTCAGCATGGAAGAAGGGGTTCGGGACGGCGCTCAGGCTGAGCGTGGCCTCTTCCTTGGCGAGTTGCACGGCCTGCACAGGGCTGTAGCTGATGGCCCCGTTGGTATCGGTCTGGCGCAGGCGGTAGTAGCGCACGCCACCGGTGGTGGGCACGTTGCGGTCGGAGAAGGAATAGCTGCGCGGGGCCGTGCTGTTGCCGGCCGCTGCTACCCGCCCTAGCTCCCGGAAGCCGTCGCCGCGAGGCGAGTCAGTGGCTTCGAGGGCAAAGTAGGCGCTGTTCTTCTCCGTAGCCGTGGTCCAGGTGGCCAGCACGTCAGCACCACGGCGCACCGCCGCAAAGCTCATGAGCTCCACGGGCAGCGGACGATTGCCGCCGTGCAGGTAGAACTCCGAGAAGTGGTCGGTGATGGTGGCTTGCGCAACGAAGCAGTCCTGGTCGAGGCGGGTCGTGGTTTGCGGCGTCAGGAGTCGGACCGTGGAAACGGCCGTGGCATTGTTGGCCAGGCTGCAATCCTCGTTGGGGCCGCTGTACTGCGTCAGGCGCAGGCTGTTGTAGGCCGTCACGTTGGCTAGGTCTGCGGCTTTGAGCTTGTCGAACTCAGCCGGCAGGCCGTAGAACCGTACTAGGACGGACTTCCCGGTAAAGCTGCTGTCGGCGATGAAGTGCCAGTTGCGGTCCAGGTACTTGGTGCCACGGGCATCCTGCCGGATGGTACCGCTCATCACCGAGAATTCTACCTTCACGTTGCCAAGGGCGTGGCCCTGGTCGTTGATGGCCGCCACGGTCTGCCCGTTCAGCAACAGGCGCTGCCAGGTACCCAGGCCGCTGCTTACTACCGTCTGGGAGGTCAGGCACTGGTTTTTCAGCAAGTTATACACCACCAGGGTCGTATCGGAAAGCACCGTGTAGGTATTGCCGACTGTTTTCAGGGCCTCGCGGTTGCTGGTGGTATCCTGGGCCAGCACGAAGAAATCGTAGCGGGCGCCCGGCTCACCGGCAAAGCTGTAGCTGGTTGTGGGCAGATTCTGCGCCACGGCCGCGAAAGCTCCGCCGTCCTTGCTGGCGTAGAGGTCGTAGGAAAGCAGGCCCGAGCCTCCAGTATCATCCTGGGCAGTCCAGTTGAGCACCACGGAGCTGGTGCTGGTGGTGGGCGGCAGCGCGGCCAGCTGCGAGGTAGGTGCCACGGCATCGAGCACGTTCTTCCAGCGGTTGGTGGCCAGTGGTGGGTTCGTATCGAACACGATGGTAGCCTGGGCCGCCAGCGTGTCGCCCGTCAGGGCGGCGGGACTGGCCTTGATGGTGTAGTTCACGAAGCCCTGACCGCGGCCGGTGGAGTCGTTCAGCGCCAGGAAGCCCTTGTTGGGGTCGAGCGGGGCCACGCCGGTAGCCGGGTCAATGGTTTCGAACTGCCACAGCAGGCGGCGGCCCACCACGTCCACGGTGCCCAGCACCCGCACATCGTAGCCGAGCGAGTCGGGCATGTCAAGCAGGGTGGAATACGAACTGGCGTTGGCCGGCACCGGGAAAGTATAGTCGGCCCAGCCATACGAGCCAAGGCGGAACTGCTGGGCGTCGAAGGCGGTGCTCAGGGGCACGGTCACGCGCACTACCTGCGCCGGAGCCGTGGCCTGCACCGGGTCGTTCTCGAACTGCACCTGGTAGCTGAGGCGCTGCTGCGCGCCCACCATCTTGCGGCGGCCCGAGCCGGCCGGGCCGGCAATCAGGTTGGGGTCGATGGAGCCCACTACCTGCGTGCAGCTCGCCCCGCGGCCCTTGTAAGTGAATACGATGGAGTCGGCACAGTTCACCAGCGCCGCCGGGTAGCTGTTGGCATCGAAGGGGTTGGGGCGGAAGGGCCGCACGCATTCGGTTACGCCCCAGGTGCCGCACACCCCGCCCGGAATGGCGATGGAAGCCGACGTGGCCGTGTAGCCGGTGCGCAGGCGGCCAGCGCGCAGGGCGGCCGTGTCCAGCAGCCCGGCATGCACGTAGTAGCGCCGCAGGCTGTCCTGCCAGGCCGGGGCGTTGGCGGCCAGCGAGGCCACGCCCGCCGGGTAGCTGGCCGGCGAAGCCAGCACCGCCGCCCGGTAGCGGCCAATGTGGTCGAGGGTCTGGCGGGTGTACCATTCCTCCGTGAGGGCCGCTTGGTTCCAAACCACGGGCAGGCCCCCCAGGCGGGTGGGCGTGAGGCGCAGGTTGACCTGGATGATTTCGCCGGGCCGCAGGTCGGTCGCCACGAAGGGCAGCACTTCCGTCAGACCGTCGTCGAGGCGGTTGCGGGGGGTGGCACTGGCCGCGCCGGTGTGGAAATCACTCTTCTTGCGCACGTTCGGGGTGTGGGTAATCACCGGGCTTTGGCCCGGCGGCAGCTCGTACTGGAACTCCCAGTACGGCACGTCCACGTTCGAATTATTCTGCAGGAAGTAGGTCCAGTTGGCGTTGGTCCCCACGCGCACCGTTTGCGGAATGATGGTGGCAAAGTCCACGTTGAGCGGACGCGCCGCCTCCACGGTCAGGCCGTTGGTGAGCTGCACGCGGGTGCCGTTGTTGTCGGCCACCACGTGGTACTGGCCCAGGCTCAGGGTATCGAGCCGCCAGCGGAGCGTTACCTCCGTGCTGTTGCGGAACGTGAGCACCTGAGCTTCGGCCCGAATGGCCGGGCTGTTGCCCTGGGTGAGGTAGAAGCGCGTGGCGGGGTAGCCATTGGCACCCGTGCGCAGGCGGTGGAAGCCGGCCCCGAGCACCTGGGTGGTAACCCGGCCGCGGCCCACCCGGTTGGCCGTAATGCTGCGCACCTGAAAGCCCAGGGTGTCGGCATACAGCGTGGCCGTTTGCAGGCTGGGGTACTGGTAGGGCGTTTTCACCAGCACGTAGTAGGGCAGCGGGCCGGTGGTGGGCACCAGAATTTCCTGGGCCGTGCTCACCTGGTTGAGGTAGATGAAGTCGTAGTCGGCGGCAGTGGGCACGCGGTTGTAGGCCACGTACATTTCATTCTGCCCCAACGACTTGTTGCTGGTCAACGTGAGCACCATGTCCTTATTGGCACCCGGCGTCACGCGGTAGTACACCACCGAGTCCTTCATCAGCGGGAAGCTGGTGGGGATGCGCAGGGGCAGGATATTCACGCCTAGGGCCAGCTGGTTGGCCGCGTCGGTCACGTTGTTGTTGGCCGCCGGGCTGCTCACTGCCCCTTCGTAGATGTCGTTGAAGAGGTTGGTGGCCATCAGGCCGTGGTAGGTGCCGGGCAGTAGGCCCTGCAGGCGCGAGCGCACCACGCCGCTCACCGTTTGGTTCGGGGCGATGGTGATGTTGCGGGTTTGCGAGGCGAAAAGCTGGTCTACAGCCCCATCCACGGTGGCATCCTGACTGAGGTAGAGGCCATCCTTGAGCTGGCCCACGGCGGGGTTCACGCCCTGGTTTTTCACCTGGTAATGCACCGTCATGGTTTCGCCCAGTTGGCGGGTGGCCGGCACCGTAACGCTGGTCACGATAAGGTCGGCCGGCTGCGGCACCCGGATGAGGATGCTGCCCTGCACGATGTTGTTGAGCTCCTGCTGGTGCTCGTACACGGTGCCGTACTGTACGGCCCCGCCCCACAGCTGACTGGGGCTGTAGCCGTTGGAACCGGAGATGTCCGTGACCAGGAACACGTAGTAGTTGCCCGACATGTAGGCCGGAATGGTGGCAGTAATCGTGGCCGCGTAGCTCTGGCCCGCGCCCAGCGTACCGGGGTGGCGGTAGGTGCCAATGCGCACCGAACCGTTCACCGAGGGCGAGGTATTCAGGTAGATGCCGTCGTCCCAGTTGCCTTCCAGCGTAGCCCCTACCCCCTGGTTCTGGATGGTGAAGGGGATGGTAACCTGCTGCCCGGCCACCACGTCGGTGGGCAGGGTGCTGGCCGTCGGAATCAGGTCGGCGGGCGGTGTGAGCAGGATGGGCAGCGCCATGGTACGCACGTTGTTGGCCGGGTCCATGTCGTTGAGCACGCTCGATGCCGTCCCACTACAGTAACCGCGCCCATCGGGCACGCCCGCCTTGCCAATCACGAAGTAGCTGCCCTGCAAGCCATGGGGCAGCCGCACGGTGGCGGTGCCGTTGTAGCTGCTCCCCACGGCCAGGTCACCGTCGTGGGTGACGGTGGTCAGGCGCAGGTCGGCGGCGTCCAGCGTCGCATCGGTCGAGAGGTAGAACTCTTCGCGCCACCCCGTGGCCAAGGTGCGGAAAGCGCCCTGGTTGTCCACGCCAAAGCTCAGGCCGATGGTCTGACCCGAGTAGGCCGTACCAGTCGTGCTTAGTGCCGTCAGGCGCAGGTCGTCGGAATAGTTATAGGTCAGGGCAAAGCGCTGCTCGTTGTTGTTCTCGAAGTTGTATTCGTACACCGCATTGCCGTCGTCGGTTTTCAGCAGCACCTCGTAGTTGCCGGGCGTCACGTAGCGCGGAATGCTGAGTAGCATCGAGCCCGAGTACGAAGCCCCCGGCGCCAGCGGGCCGGTATGGCTGACGCGACCCAGCAACTGGCAGCCGTTGGCGCTGCCGCCCGGCGATACCAGCCACACGGCGTCGCTCCAGGTGCCATTGGCGGGGCCTACGGCGGTGCTGCTGTTGCGCACCGTGTAGTTCACCGTGAAGGTCTGGAAGGCGTCGAGGGTAGCCGGGCCGGTGAAGGCGGTCGGCTGCAGGTCGGCGTAGGCGAGCGAGATGTTCACCAGGCCCGAGCGGAGCAGGTTGTTGTTTTCGTGGGTGTATTCGAACACGTTGCCACGAGTGGAGCCCTGCACGTAATCAGCCTGACCGAAGACATAATAAGCCCCCGACAAGCCGTTGGGGATGGCCAGGGCCACGCTGCGGCGGTAGTGGTGGTCCACAGCCAGCGTATCGCCGCCGAAGATGTTGGTGGTGCCCACCGCAATGGCCGTGGCCGGGTTGAAGGTAGCCGTGGGGCTGAGCCAGAACTTATCGGCCCAGTACCGCTCCTCGGCCACCGGGGCGTTGAGGCCGCTGTTGCGCACGTCCCAAACGATGTTGGCGCTGGTGCCGGCTATCAGGTTGGCCGGGGCCGTGAGCTGAATCGGCAGGAGGTCGGCCGGGGGACGCAGGATGACGTCGACGGGCACCGGGCGGTTCACGTTGTTGGTGCTGGCCGTCTCGAAAATGCTGTTGTCGGTATCGCTGTACACGTAGAAATAGCGGGTCCCGTACTCGGTGTGCGGAATGCGCACGCTCACGGTGCGGGCGTAGAAGCCGTTGGTGAGCAGCGTATCGGTCACCCGCTGGCGGCCGAGCGAAATGGCATTCGGTCCCAGTGCCCCGCGCCCGGTGTTCTGGCTGATGTTCTGAATGGTGTCGGGCGAGATGAAGAACTCATCGTAGCGCACCTGGGTGGCCGCCACCGAGCCGCGGTTGTACACGCGGTAGCGCATCGTCACATCGGTATAGCCCACCGACGGATTGGGAGGCGACACGAAGTTTTCCAGCGAGAAGTCCGGCGTGGTCGGCACTATCATCAGCGTGCGCTTAGGGGAGCGGAAGCGGTTGTTGGTATAGTTCGTTTCGAGCAAAGCGCCGGTATTGGCGCGCACAAACACGTAGTAGTAGCCGGCCTGCGAGTACGGCACCCGGAAAGTGGCGTTGGTGATATAGGTCGCGTTCGGCTGCAGGAAGCTGGTGTTGCCCCAGGTGCCCACCTGCACGGCGGTGCTGCTGTTGAACACCGAGTCCTGACTGAGCCACACCTGGTCCTGCCACTGCTGGGCCAGGGTGCTGCCCGCACCCGTGTTGGTCACGTTCCAGCTCATCTGCATGGTCTGGCCCGCATACACCGTGTCGGGATTCTGGATGAAGCTCACCCGCAGGTCGGGCAGGTCGCGCAGGCCAAAAGCCAGCACCGGCCCCGGCGTACTGAAGCAGGGGTTGCGGGCTACCACCCGCCAGCGGTACTGCGCCCCGTAGGGCAGCGCGCCGTTGTAGGTGTATTGCAGGGCATTGATGTTGGCCACGGTGGCCGTAGCCGACTGGCTGCCGGTGGCCGGCCACACGTACAGGTCGTAGGTAGTGGCGGCGCTGGCCGGGCTCCAAGAGAAGGTGATGGGCAGGCTCAGGCCGTTGGAGTTATCTACGGGCTGGAGCTGGCCCACCAGGCCGGGGGCGGTATTGTAAGGGTTGGTGCTGATGACCTGCCGCCGGGTGTAGGCGCAGCCGGCCGCGTTGGTCACCGTCACGGTGTAGGCCGTACGGACCAGGGGGTTCACCACAATGCTGGCCGTGGTGGCACCCGTGCTCCAAGCATAAGTAGCGCCCGCACCGGTGTTGCTTACCGTCAGAGTCACCGGCTGGCCGGCGCACACGAGGGTATCGGTGGCGGCCAGCGTCGGCGTGGGCAGCACCGTGATGCTGCGGAAAGCCGTGCTGGCGCAGCCGTTGCCATCGGTGTACGAGTAGCTCAAGCCGAAAGTACCGACCCCAGCCGTAGCCGCGCTAAACTGCCCACCGCTCACCCCGGTGCCGGCGTAGGTACCGCCGGCCGGCGAGCCGCCCGTCAGGGCAAAAGCAGCCGCGCCCTGGCACACCAGCGGGAAAGCCGCCTGGGTCACCGTGGGCAGGGCAAACACCTGCAGCGGCTGGGTGGCAGTGCCGGTCCAGCCGTTCAGGGTGTACGTGTAGGTGATGGTGTGGCTGCCGGCTCCGGCCGTGGCCGGGTTAAACTGCCCCCCGCTCACACCGGGCCCGGAGTACGTGCCCCCGGCCGGCGAGCCACCCGTCAGGGCGAAGCTTCCTACCGAGATGCACACGGGCGAAAACGCGCCCAGGGCAACCACCGGCGGGGCCAGCGTGGCGAAAGAAGTGGTTTGGGCCGCCGAGCTTTGGCCGCCGCAATTGGTGGTCAGGCTCACATTGTAGGTCACGCCGGGCGTCAGGCCGGCCAGGTTCACGGGCGAGCCCGCCACGGTCTGGTTTTGGGTGCTGCCGCCCTGGGGCGTGTAGCTCAGGGTGTAGCCGGTGGCACCGCTGGCAGCTGTAAAAGTCACTTGGGCGGCCGTCTGGGTGATATTGCCCACCAGCAAGTTGGTGGGAGCTGCACAAGGCGTGGTAGTTACGGTCACCGTTGTCTGACCCGAGCTAGTGCAGCCGGTAGCGGTGAGCGTGGCCACCACTGTGTACTGCGCCGAACCCACCACCGTAGGCAACGCCGATACGGTGGTGCCGGTCGTGCTTTGCAGGCCCGGGCCGCTCCAGGCGTAGGTGGTGCCGGGCTGCGGGTTGGCCACGTTGAGGGTGGTAACCTGGCCGGCCGCCACCGATGTGGGATTGGCCAGGGCCTGTGGGGCAGGTGTCACCGTCACCGTTACCTGCCCCGAACTGGTGCAGGTGCCGTTGGTGCTGGTCACGGTGTAGGTGGTGGTTTGGAGCGGGGTGGCCGTGACGCTCGCGCCCGTGGTGGCCGAGAGGTAGGTGGCCGGGCTCCAGGTGTAGGTATAGCCCGCCGTGGCTGGCGTGGCCAGCGTACTGCTCTGTCCAGCGCACTGGGTAGCCGCCGGGCCAGTCACGGTCAGGGTGCTGGGCACCACCGTCAAGGTCACCGAAGCCGAACAGCTGTACGAGCCCACGCGCACGGTGGCCGTGTAGGTAGTGGTGGCCGTGGGCGACGCCGTGATGCTGGCCGTGGTAGCGCCCGTGCTCCAACGAACGGTGCCGTTGATGGGTGTCGCCAAACTCAGCGTCCGGCTCTGGCCCGCGCAAATGGTCTGGCTGGTCTGCTGAATGGTGGCATTCGGCATGAGCACCTCGGTGCTGTCGGTGGCTGAGCAGCCGCCGGCGCCGGTGCCCACCGTCACGCGGTAGCGCCCCGGTGTATTCACCACGATGGTCTGGGTAGTGGCGCCCGTATTCCACAGGTAGGACGCAAAGCCGGCCCCCGCATTGAGCGTGGTGCTGTTGCCGCCGCAGGTCACGGCCGTGGTATCGGCCAGGGCCACCACGGGCGCGGGGTTGAACGTTACCCGCGAAGTATCCGAACCCACGCAGCCCGACCCGCTGGTTACGTTGATATAATATTTGCCGGGTGTGGTTACGGTAATGCTCTGAGTGGTAGCGCCCGTACTCCACAGGTAGGTGGCACCCGTGCCGGCCGCGGCCGAACTAAGTGTCACCGTCTGGCCGGTGCAGGCTGCCACGGTGGGCATCAGCATGGGCTGAAACTTGGTTGGCGTATTCACCGTGAACGAGCGGCTGTACTCGATGGCGGCGCGGCCCTGGGCATCTACTGCCGTCACGTTCATCACATAGGTGCCGGCGGCTGTCAGGCAGAGCTGGGGCGTGAAGGTCTGGTCGATATCGGCAGCGCGGCTGGCGGCGGGCAGCACGTACTCGTCCGGCCCTTGCACCACAGTGGTGCCCTGCGTCACGAGGTAGCGGATTTTGGTGATGAGCGGCCGCACGCCGGGCGCAGCCGTGGGGGCCAGTTTCAGGAAGGGCCGCGTGAAATTGTGGCTCCAGCGCCCGTTGGCGTCCCGCACCCGGGTGGTGAGGTTATGGATGCCGGCCGTCACGCCGGATAAGTCCAGCATATACGTTTGGTCTATGCTGCTACCGGGTGTCACGGCCAGAGCCGTACCCTGGCCCACACCAGGGTCGGCATCAATAAAATATTCGGCCCGCGTCAGGTTAGGCAGCACGTTACCGCCGGCAGGCGCGGGAGCCAGCTTCAGGAAGCTGCGCATGAACGTGTGGCTCCAACGCCCGTTGGCGTCGCGCACCCGCAAGTTGATGCTGTGCACACCCGTGCTCACCGCACTGAAATCCAACGGATACGTTTGGTCGATGCTAGCGCCGGGCGTTACGGCCAGGGCCGTGCCCCGGCCCACGCCCGGGTCTGAGTCAATAAAGTATTCCGCTGCCGTTAGGTTTGGGGCTGGCCCTCCAGTGGTGGTAGCCCCGAGCTTGAGGAAGCTGCGCACGAAAGTGTGGCTCCAGCGGCGGCTCTGGTCCTGCACGCGCACGTTGATGGAATGCACGCCGGCTGGTACGCTGGCCAGATTCAGCATATACGTCTGGTCCACGCTGGTGCCGGGCGTCACGGCCAGGGCTGTGCCCTGTCCTACACCCGGGTCGGCATCGATAAAATATTCCGCCCGAACCACGTTGGGCAGAACTCCGCCGCTGGCCGCGGGGCTCAGCCGCAGAAACGTGCGGGTGAACGTGTGGCTCCAGCGGCCGGTGGCCCCGCTCTGGCTGTGCACCCGCATATAAAGCGTGTGCACGCCCGCGGCCACGCCGGTCAGGTTGGGCGAGAAGGTGTGGTCCTGCACCGCGGCGGCGGTGGGAAACGTAACGCGGGTACCGAGCCCCACGCCGGGGTCGGTGTCCACGAAATACTCCGCGTAGTTAAGCGGCGCCTGGGCCCTGGCCAGCCGCCCCGTCAGCAACGCCGACAGCAACAGCAGGGCAATCAGCCACGGCCGAAGCCGGGCATAGGTCAATAATTCCATCGCTCAGTAGCAATACTGCCATCGTGCGCGCAGCATAGCCGCCGGCTTCGGGGGCTCGGGGCAGCGCTTTCCAGCCCTGTCCCCACCTCTCCGAACCAACGGCCGCGCCTGCCCGCAGCACGGCCAGCAATTAGTTGTGCGACGAAGCCTTCAAACGAACCTGCAACGCCCCCGAAGCCGGCACGACGCTGGGCTGGGAGAAGAACCAGATGGAGGGAATAGGTGGCATTCCGCTCAGCACGTAAGCATCGCTACCCCCAAACATGCCGCAGTCCTCGCCATTGATGCCCGCACCCAGGGCCGGGGAGCCGGTTTTCAGCATGTAGCGCCCGTCCGTCGAGCCCGTGGTGGTGCTCACAAACACGTTGGCCATGTTCACGTTCTGCTGGTTGCCATTGCCGGTGGCAAACTGGGTGGCATTGCAGATGTTGTTGTTGTAGGAATTGCCCGTACCGCTCACGCTGCCACCATTGAGCATGATGTTGTTGTAGATGTAGCTACTGGTAGTGTTGATGCCGGTCGCATTGATTACGTTTTGAGCTACTGTCACGCCAGCAGTACCGGTGCTGATGCCAGAACCAGAGACGTAATTATTGGTAAAGAATACGTTCGAAATAGTACCGCCTGACACACTGGTACTGAAGTACGACAGCCAGTTTTGGGAGACAAAGATTCCACTCACGTTAACTTCCGCAGTCGCGCCATAGCCTGTCCCGGCGTTTATATACACGTAAGCACCTAGATTACGCCGCACTGATATATTACTCACATAGATGTTAACCGAGCTTGTTACCTCCATGCCCTGCATCTCAGAGCCGGCCGAACCCACCCGAAAGTCAATCGAACTGACCTTAGCGGTACTAAAAGCAACCTGGGTATTGGGATTTTGGTCGAGGTAGTAGCCGACCCCAAATATCACCAGCCGCTTGTTGACGGTGAGATTAGAGTAGACCGTGGTGCTGCCGCTGAAATACAGGGTGTCACCGTTCACCACGCGGCTATCGGCAATGGCTGCGGCGCCTTGGGCGAAGTCGGCCGCCGCGCCGGTGTTATTGTCGATGCGCCAGACGCGGGCCTGGGCCGGAGTCACGTTGAAAGCAAGCAGAGCCAGCAAAGCCAGCGAGCATAAATTGAAGAGTAAGGTTTTTTTCATAAAAAGTGGCAACAAAGGGTTATTTTGAATGAATTAGGAATGGAGTTATCGGTAGACTTCACTTGAAGCAGACCGATAATAGTCTTATTAATAAGCAGAAAGGTGCTAGTTACGCGCAACTTAAAACGGTCACAAAGGAAGACTAGCCACAGAAGGCCTACAATACCTACTATTAGGTATATTTCGTCCTCCCACAGCCTTTTATGGCCTCCGGCATAAGCCGAATGCTATTTGTCAGGCCTTGGCATAGCGTTGCGCCTGATGGACATTTTCTAGCTCGAAGGCGCAGCCGTCTAATAAAGGCAGCCTATAGCCAGATAGCGCTCCGTTGCACAATAGCCGCGTCGCGGCTACTCCGCAACTGGCATCAGGCCCATCTACTCAACGGCAGCCAACTTCCAAACTACCCGGAACGCGGGGTACGGGCGTATCTTCGTAGCCACCCATACTTGCGATTATATGCGCCGACTCCTACCCTTTTTGCTCCTAACCGCCGCGCCGGCCCTGGCCCAGACCTCCCCCATCATCGACCGCACGGACATGCCATCCCTGACTGCCGGCGTCGACAGTCTGCGCCTGAGCGTGGCCAGCCCGGTGCTGCCCAGCACTGCCCCGCCCCTCAGCCGCCGGGGCGCCAACCAAACCTGGAACTACACCACGCTGGTCCCGGTATCGCAGCGCGTGGAGTCTTTTGTGCCGCTGGCTACCGCTACGGCTGTTTCCCCGGTATACGGCCTCACATTTGGGTCGCTGCTGAGCGGCGTGAACCGGGCCACGGTAGCGTCACCCCAGTCGCTGCCCCTGCTCCCCGTGACGCTGCCCATTCCCGTCACCGACTCCTACCAGTTCTATAATGTATCGGGGAGTACGGCGGCCCAGCAGGACTTCCGCTCGGTGGGCTTTGGAGCTTCGCTGGCGGGCTCGGCACTGCCCGTTACCTATGCCAGCCAAGCCCAGCAGGACGTTATCTACCGCTTTCCGCTGAGCTTTGCCAGTTCGCGAGATTCCAGCAACTCCTTCTTTTCCACGCCTTCAATCATTTCCTCTATCGGCTATATCAGCCAGAAGCGCAAGCGCGTGAACACTCCCGATGCTTGGGGCACGCTCATCACGCCCTTCGGCACCTTCCAGACGGTACGCGTCGTGGCCAAACTCATCGACCACGACAGTCTGGCCATTGGTGGCATGGCGGGCCAGGGCTTCGATTTGCCGCTGACCCGCGAGTATAAATGGCTGGCCAAAACCCAGCACGTGCCGGTGCTCACCATCACGACACGCGAAATCGGCGGGCAGGAAACCGTGACCAACGTGGAGTACCGCGACATTTACCGCCGCATCAGCTTGCTGGCCACCCGCGATGCGGCTACTGATGCCGCGCTAAGCACCTACCCCAATCCTTCGGCCATAGGCAGACCCCTGGCCCTCACGGTGCCGGCGGGCAGCGGGCCCCTCACCGTATCGGCCACCGATTTGGTGGGCCGGCTGTTGTTCCGCCGCGCATTCAACGGCGGCACGAGCCTGATTAACCTCGATGCAGATGCCTTCGGCACCTTCCGGGGAGTGGCGCTGCTCACGGTGCAAACGGCGCACGGCACGGCCACGCGGCGAGTGGTACGCGAGTAGTTTTTGGGCAAACCGCACCGTTTTGGGTGTTTTGCCGTTTGAAGACCCGTTGGTGCATGTCATCAACGGGTTTTTTCACGGATAAATTTGTTGGGCCTGATTCAAACGAACGCACACATAGGCTGCACTTCGCCTCGGTAGCAATTGTTTAACGCGGGCTGAAGCACGGCTTCGGGCTACATTCGCCCGGCTCTGACTATCGACTACTAACTACTGATTACCTCGTTCATTATGGCAACTTCTTCCAACGGCAAATCAGCCGCATCCAATGGCCATGCCACCCCCGGTGGCGCCCACGCTAAAAAAGTAGGCAAGCCCAGCCCAGCACTGGCAGCCGAACGCCTGACGCCTACCGCCGTACCGGCCCACAAACTGGTGCTGCGCACCCTGCGTCGCTCCGATTTCAAGGCCATCAAGGACATCATGGACCAAGTGTATTCCAACATGGAAGGCGCGTGGTCGTCCGAAGAATTCAGTAACCTGATTCGTAAGTTTCCCGAAGGCCAGATTGGCATCGAGGACAATGGCCGGCTGGTGGCGGCGGCCCTGGCCATTATCGTGGACTACGACAAGTTTGGCGACAAGCACACGTACGCCAAAATCACGGGCCACGGCAAGTTCGACACCCACGATGCCGACGGCGACACCCTGTATGGCGTGGATGTATTTGTGGACCCCGAATACCGCAGCCTGCGCCTGGGCCGCCGCCTCTACGACGCTCGCAAGGAGCTGTGTGAAAACCTGAACCTGCGCGCCATGGTGGCGGGCGGCCGCATTCCCGGCTACGCCA
This sequence comes from Hymenobacter negativus, assembly GCF_017571495.1. Taxonomy (GTDB): domain Bacteria; phylum Bacteroidota; class Bacteroidia; order Cytophagales; family Hymenobacteraceae; genus Hymenobacter; species Hymenobacter negativus. The sequence goes on from NZ_JAGETZ010000020.1 coordinate 40,319, forward strand.
GCTATGCCAACGAGATGACGCCTGCCAAGTACGTGGAAAAGGTGCGCAATAAGGAGCTGACCGACCCCATTCTCACCTTTCAGCTCTCGAATGATTTCTATGTCCGGAAAATCATTCGGGGCTACCTGCCCTACGACTCCGAATCAAAGGCTTACGCCACACTGCTGGAGTGGATTAACGTATATTATGAGGAAACGGAAAAGCTCATCGGCAATCAGAAATCCAATGTGCGCATCGGCATTGTGCAGTGGCAGATGCGCGCCACCCGCAGCTTAGAAGACCTGTTGCAGCAAATTGAGTTTTTCGTGGATACAGTAAGCGGGTACAAGGCTGACTGCGTGATGTTCCCTGAGTTCTTCAATGCGCCGCTGATGGCCCTCACCAATGAGGACTCGCCGGCCGTGGCTATTCGGGCCATGGCGGCTTTCACCGAGCCCATTAAGGCCAAGATGATGGAACTGGCGGTAAGCTACAACATCAACATCGTAGCGGGCTCGATGCCGGTGTACGAAGACGAGAAGCTGCACAACGTGGCCTTCTTATGCCGCCGCGACGGCACCGTGGATGAGCAGTACAAGCTGCACGTGACGCCCGACGAAGCCAGCTATTGGGGGATGCGCGGCGGCGAAAAGCTGAAGTGCTTCGATACGGATTTTGGTAAAATCGGCATCCTGGTGTGCTACGATGTGGAATTTCCAGAGCTGGCCCGCATGCTGAGCGACGAGGGCATGAAAATCCTGTTCGTACCTTTCTGGACCGATACCAAGAACGCCTACCAGCGCGTGCGCCTCTGCGCCCAGGCCCGCGCCATTGAGAACGAGTGTTACGTGGCTATCACCGGCTCGGTGGGCAACCTGCCGCGCGTCGAGAACATGGACATTCAGTACTCGCAGTCGGCTGTGTTCAGCCCCTCCGATTTCGCCTTCCCGCACGATGCCATCGTAGCTGAGGCCACGCCAAATACGGAGATGACCCTAATCGCCGACCTCGACTTGGACTTACTCAAGGACTTGAATACCAGCGGCGCTGTACGCAACCTGCGCGACCGCCGTAAGGACTTGTACTCCGTGAGCTGGGTGAAGAAAACGGAGCGCGATGACGAACTGCTGGCCCAGGGCGAAGAACGCCTGCCCAAAACCAGCTCACGCCGCAAGGCTGTGGCTGCTGGGTAGTTTCCAAACGCCATTATTCCTAAAACAAAAGGAGCGGCCGTATCCACGGCCGCTCCTTTTGTTTTAGGAATAATTACGAGAAATTTGAAATCGACTGCGAAGTGTAAGACTGCTTTTTTATGTGTTGTCAATGGCAGTTAGCAGCACATAAAAAGGCAGTTAGCTTGTTTGAATCACCTTTCGCTGAACCACAGTTCACACGCTAGACTAAACTGGATGTGGAGCACCGACAGGAATTGACCACCTACTTTAGCGGTAAGCTTGGGCTTACCGCTAAAGTAGGTGCAAGTGAAACGCAAACCACCGTGCCATTCTTTTTCAGCAACAGCCCTAAGCTGTTCCGCTCAATGGGACTAGTTCCGTCCTACGCTTGTCGTCCTCCGACAATGACGAGTTCTTCGGAGATGATTGTCCCACCTTGGGTCATGTCGAGGAAGTTAGAATGGTCAGGGTCAACTTTGGTCTGAAAGTTTTCGGAAAAGAACAACGCGTTCAGGTCCTCTAGGCTGTCGAACCAAGCTTCCACCACCGCATCGTAGCTCGGCTCGCCAAACCCAGCGGCTGGAAGGGGATAAGAGACGACGAATCGACGCATGTACTATGCTTCGGGAATGGCGAGCAGCAGGGGCTCATGCACGTCCCGGCGATAGTCTTTAAACTCCTGCTGGCTCATGCCGACGCGGCGCTTCAGGGTAATAAGCATTTTTACCATGGCAAAAGTGGGGTCCCGCACAAAGCGGATGTTCGTGAATAAATAGAGTTAAACCGCTGCACCGGGAGTCGCACAAAGCCCCCCTTCCGGACAGCCTGCTGCCACTATGCTGCCTGTTTAACGACGGCAAAGTTCGGCCGATAGCTTAGCCGCTGGTTACCAAATTCACGGAGATACTTACGAAATTCAAAGACGCCGAAAAGCAGATGGCGTAAGTCCGGTTTGCTTTTTAAAGAAGTAATTGAAATGCGCGGGCTCGTCAAACCCTAGGCTGTAGCCTACTTCGGCAATGTTCCAGTCCGTGTGCCAGAGCAGGGCTTTGGCTTCGCTGCTTAAGCGGGCCGCAATGTGGGCGGTGGTGGTTTTGCCGGTCGTGGCCCGCACACAGTGGTTGAGGTGGTTGGGGTGCACGGCCAACTGCTGGGCAAAATCGCGAGCCAAGCGTAAGGCAACCCGCTGGGTGGGGGACTCAATGGGAAACTGCCGTTCGAGCAACGCTAAAAACACGGCTGTTAGGCGCGCTTTGGCATCGCACGGCTGGTAGTTGGTATCGGCCGGCCGCAGTTTGAGGGCGTAGTGCAACAACTCAGCGGCGTAGGTACGCAGCAGGTCGTACTTGAGCAGATAGTTGGAGGCGAGTTCGGTCAGCATTTTCTCGAACAAGGCACTCACCTCTACCGCTTGGGGAACCGTGAGGGGGTGGATGAGCACGCTCCCGGGCCGGAAGAAAGGTTGTTCGGTGAGGTTCATCCCCCCGCGTTCCTGAAAGAAGTCTTGGCGAAGAATGCAAAAAAAGCCGGTTATTTCCGCTGAGAGCAGTTGTCGGGTGTAGGGTAGTTGCGGAGTGAAAAACAATAACGCGGGGCCAATTGCCTCTACTCGTTGGTCGGCGTAGTGATATGTACTGTGACCGCAGCGCAGCAGCGCGATTTTATAAAAATCGCGCCGGCTGAACTGCACGGGCTCGGCGCCGAGGACGAGTGACTCTTCCAAGCGAAATACATTGACCTGCCCCAGGTCTGTAGGCCGGGTATCCGGGGTATTTTGGAAGTGGTGCTGATAAAATTCGGGGAGACCCTCGGGCTTTGACATGCGGCAAACTTACCAAATTCACCTTTCCTTAGGATGTGCGCTGGTTTGCCAGAATCGCTTGGCCCGCTAAAACCGTTTAAAGTAACGGTAGATAAGCTCGTGTTTCGGCGGCCACCCAGAACCTTGCTACGCAGTTTGAAGAGCTAACCCACACTGGGTGCATCTGCATCTTTCAGAAGAAGTATCCGGCACCCACACCCGTAGCCTCCCGCTCGACGAGTGGCTGGCTACCGTGCGCGAGGGCGACACGGTAGTAGTGAACAGGCTGGCGCGGCTCGGGCGCAATACGGTGTACACGATTCAGTTGGTGGAGGATTTCAACTGCCGCGGTTTGCATTTCCACGCCTTAGACCTAGGCATCGACTCGCGTACGCCCGCCAGCAAAATGATAATTGGGGTGTTCTCCTTGTCCAATCAGTACGAGCGCGAGAACAATTAACAGAAGACCTTGGTCAAGTAGCAGGACAAATACCTGGGCCGGCCAGCGGGGCGCAATGTTGAGAAGGTGGCCAAGCTGATAAAAGCGCTAGCAAAGGACTTGTCGGTGGCCGATATTGTAACCTTGACGGGTATCAGCTGCACTAGTTGTAAAGCGTTATCAAGAAAAAGTTGCCGGAAATCAGCAATTTATCTCTGTTAAAGAACACCTGTTATGCAAAGATAGGCCGGCTGCTCATTTACTCACTCATTGGTAGCAGCCAGCAGTTTGTAGTACACCGCCGTGGCGTGTGGCTGGCCGTCGTGGTTGATGAAATACTCCGGAATAGCGCCCACAAACTGGTAGCCCATGCTTTGGTAGAGCTGCTCGGCGTGGTCACCGTGCCGGGTGTCGAGGATGAGCGTGGTGCGGTTCAGGCGGCGGGCTTCTGCTTCCAACGCTTGCAGCAGCCGGCGGCCCACGCCTTGCCGACGCGCCCGGCGGTGCACCAGCAGCTTGGAGACTTCGGCCCGGAGCAGGGAGTTGGGCCGGGTGGCAAGGTCGAGCTGCACCGCGCCGAGCAAGTCGGTTTCGCTGGGTGCGCGGGCGACAAGCAGCAGGCGGTGTCCGGCTTCCATGGCTGCGAATACGCTTTGCCAGTATTCCTGCGCTTCGGCGGTAGCCAATGGCGGTAGAAAGCCCACCGAGGCCCCCGAATCGACGGCGTCGTGCAGTAATTCGTGTAGCTGCGGCAACAGGACACGGGCTTCGGCGGCAGAAAGACTGGTCATTGTAACGTCCATAACGAGCGGGGCTTTTGCAATTTTGAAGGCTGAAAAGAAGCGGTAAATTAGGGCTATTCGCAAAAAAGCTATGTGCAAACGTTGCCACTGGTCGGCCTTTTGTGCGTAAACTTCGGCCCCAATTCTTCAAGCTAATCCCCAAATCACCACATGCGCGTTTTCATCACCGGAGCCAACCGGGGCCTGGGCCTCGAACTTACCCGCCAGTACCTGGAGCGCGGCGACCAGGTGTTTGCCGCCAGCCGGCAGCCCGCCGACGCGGGCGACCTGCAGCGCCTGCGCCGTCAATACCCCGAACGCCTCACCCTGCTGCCCCTCGACGTAACCAGCGCCGAATCCATTACCGCTGCCGCCCAGGCCGTGCAAGCCGCCACCGATGGCTTGGATGTGCTCATCAATAATGCCGGTGTGTATCCGCACGCGGGCTCTGGCGACGCCCACCAGCGCCTCGGCCAGCTCACCCACGAAGACGCCATGGAAACCATGCAGGTTAATGCCATTGGGCCGCTGCTGGTGGCGCAGGCGCTGCTGCCGCTGCTGCGCAACGGGAGCAAAGGCCGCATTCTCAGCATATCCTCGGGCCAGGGCTCGCTGACCTGGAAAGCCACCGGCGACCCTTACCACTACAGCGCCAGCAAGGCCGCCATGAATATGTACATGCGCAGCCTGGCCGCCGAAATCGGCATATACGGCTTGATTTCAGTGATAGTAGACCCCGGCTGGATGCGGACCGACATGGGCGGCGACCATGCCACCCAAGACCCCGCCGACTCGGCCCGCGGCATCATTCGCCTAGCCGAGCAGCTGCACGCCGAAGAAAACGGCAGCTTCGTTACCTGGCAGAACCAGCCCGTGCCGTGGTAAGCTGCTAGCCAGTTCGGCTCTTGCTTTTTAGCCCTCACCCCTGCTCATCAGGTGGTGAGGGCTTTTTTGTGGTCTGCCACAACAGGGTTCAGCATGTAGAAAGCGGGGATAAGGCGCAGCAATTGCCTGAATTAAAAGCAGATTAATTTAAATCTCCTTTGGCCGGGCTCACGTAATTCCTGCCACAAACCCATTCATTCTTTCTCCATCCCGATATCATGAAACACCATTCTACTTCACTGCGGTTGGCTTCGCTGGCCGCCGGCCTGCTTTTGTTGAGTACCGCGCCAGCAGTGGCCCAAACGGCCTACGGGTTGATAAGCACTTCCGCGACTGCCTCCAGCCTCGTCACCTTCGACGTGACCGCGCCTAATACATTCACCAGCACCGTGCCCATCATAGGCCTGGCAGCTGGCCAGGTCCTGGTGGGTATGGACAGCCGCCCTAATACGGGGCAGCTATACGTGGCCGGCTACAGCGTGACGGCCATGCAGGTGCAGCTTTATGTACTCAACGTCACGACTGGAGTGCTTACCCAGACGGGCGGCACGGTGCCAGTGAACCTGGGCAGCAACCTGGGCCGCATCGGCTTCGATTTCAACCCCACCGTGGACCGTATTCGGCTGACGGGCAGCAACAATACCAACTACCGCCTGAACCCCGTTACCGGGGCCCTGGCAGCTACCGATGGCAATCTGGCCTATGCCACCACCGATGCCAATGCGGGCCAGTCGCCCGGCGTGGGCACGGTGGCCTATACCAATAGCTACATTGGTGCAACGGCCACTACGCTATACGATATTGATGAGGCAAACTCCCGCCTCACCCTGCAAAACCCACCCAACAACGGTACCCTCAATACTGTGGGCAGCCTGGGTATCCCTACTTCTGGCACCACTTTCAATGCCGACCTGGATATTCGCTACAACCCCAGCACCGGTACCAATCAGGCTTATTTATCCGTTTCGACGAGTGGCACGGTAGCCTTCACTAACCAGCTGTACACCGTGAACCTAACCACCGGTGCCACCACGCTGGTAGGTGGCCTGGGCAGTGCAGGCTCGGGAGGCAGCCAGACGGCTTTCACTGATATCGCGCTGCAAATCACACGCACGGTGCCGCCCACCGTAACCGGCAACCTGGCCTATGCCCTGGCCGGCACCAACCTGCTTTCTTTCGATACGGCCCTGCCAGGCACTATCCGGACCTCCGTTGGCCTCACTGGCATGGCGGCTACTCAAACCTTGGTGGGCCTGGATATTCGCCCGGCTACCAACACGCTGTATGCGTTGGGCTACGATGCCGCATTGGCGGCCCCCGGTACCAATGCGCAGGTGTATGCAGTGAATGCGGTGACCGGGGTAGCTACGGCCGTGGGGACCGCCGTGCGCCTGGAGCTGGGCACGGGCAAAGTGGGCTTCGATTTCAACCCGATGGTGGACCGCATTCGGGTGGTGGCTTCCAACCGCGCCAACTACCGCCTGAATCCGCTCGACGGCACCATTGCGGGCACCGACACGCAGCTGGCTTACGCCACCACCGATGCCAATGCTGCCGCTACGCCCAACATTGGCGCCGTGGCTTACACCAATAGCGTAGCTGGTGCTACTGCTGCCGCCACCACGCTCTACAACTACGACCTAAGTTTGAACATCCTCACCACTCAGAACCCGCCAAACAACGGCACCCTGAACACCGTGGGTACCACCGGAATCACGGCCAACGCCACGGCTTCGAGCCTGGACCTGGACATTTATTCCTCGGTGGCTGGCACTAACACCGCTTACCTGGTAGCCAACCCCGGCACGACCGCCAACACCAATTTCTACACCGTGAACCTGACCACCGGGGCCACTACGCTGGTCGGGGCCATTGGCAACGGCCTGGCCGCCCGCGACATTGCAGTAGCCGGCCCGGCCGGTGTGGTCACGGCCGTGCGCGAGCGCACCGATTTGGCCTCGGGTGTCAGCCTTTACCCCAACCCTGCCCACGGCAGCACCGCCCTCACTTTCACGCTGCCCCGTGCTGGCCGCGCCGAACTGAGCGTATTCGATAATACCGGCCGCCGCGTAGCCACCCAGACCGCAGAGCTATTGCCAGCCGGCCCACAAGCCCTGAACTGGAACACTGGCACGGTTAAGCCCGGCCTGTACTTCGTGCGCCTCATGGTTGACGGGCAGGCCACCGCCACGCGCCAACTGGCGGTGGAATAGGTTATTAGTTTATTTGGCTTCCACAAAAAGGCCCCGCTGACTATCAGTGGGGCCTTTTTGTGTATCCGGCACATGGTCCGACCGATGCCCCTGTTACCCGCCGACCACACTTTATGCCTGGGCCAGGTGCGCGTGGTCGCGCAGAATGGTTTTGAGGAAGGGCTCGTCCTGCAAGCTGGTTTGGATGCCGGTGATGGTTTTCACTTTGTTGGCTATTTCGTTCAGCAGCAGGTAGTCGTTGTGGCTGGCGGCGCGTTGCAGCAGCTGTCGTATCAGCGTCACGTCGTGGTCGGCGAGCAAGGCGGCCTGGGGGAAGACGGGTTGGTAGCCGGCTACGGCCGTTAGGTCGGCGGCGGTGGGCACGGCGTGCGGCGCCACCGGCCTGATTTTGATGACGGTAGTACCGGCAGCCAGGTCGCCAAGGCGTTGGCCCTTGCCATTGGCAGCAATGGTGATAACGGCCACCATGCCGCTAAACAGCCCCACGTCGATAATGCGCAGCAGCCAGCGCAGCAGGTAGTCGCCCAGCCGCGGGGCCGTGCCGTCGAGGCGCATCACCCGGATGTTGCGAGCCTTTTTTCCCAGGCTTTGGCCATTGAAATACACCTCACAGATGAGGTTGTAGAAGACGTAAGGAATACCCACCAGCAACCCCACCAGGATAACGCCCACTATGCTCCCGTTGCTGTTTCTGCCAAGGTCCATCAGACTGGAGAAAACCAGGAAGCAGGCGGCTATCCAGGCAACAAGGATGACATTGTCAATAATAGCCGCCGTGATACGGTCGCCCAGACTGGCGACTTCGTATTCCAGGGTAACATTTTGGGCAGTGTGGACGCGGATGGTGGCCATTACTTTAGAGTACGCGGGTGTGAGGGTAGGCGGGTATAGAAAACTTGGGAGCAAATGAAAATATAAACGCGCATAAAGCACCGCAAAGCTCAAATCTAGTTTCTTCGTCCTTAGCAACGAAAAAAATCGGGTTATTGCGCTGTCGTCCCCAGCCTCCTACCCGCAACCCACACCCCCACTCCCCATGCGTGAACCCGCTTTCCTGCAGCAAAACCAGCCGCGCTGGCAGCAATACGAGCAGCAGCCAGCGACCAATCCCGACGAGCTGGCTGCCCGCTTCGTAGCCCTGACCGACGACCTGGCCTACGCCCAAACCTTCTATCCCAACAGCCAAACCACGGCTTACCTCAACAACCTCACAACCAAGCTGCACCAGCGCCTCTACCGCAACAAGCCCGAAAATACGGGCCGCTTCGGGCAGTTCTGGGCCGAGGAACTGCCGCTACTGGTGGCCAAGCACCACCGCACGCTGCGGGTGGCGGCGCTGCTGTTTGTGGTGTTCACGGCCATCGGGGCACTGTCGGCGGCACTCGACGACCGGTTTGTGCGCGTGGTGCTGGGCGACGGCTACGTAAACATGACGCTGGAAAACATCCGGCGCGGTGACCCCATGGGCGTGTACAAGACTGAGAGCGAGGCGCCGATGTTTCTGTTTATCACGCTCAACAACATTTATGTTTCGCTGCGGGTGTTCGTCTTTGGCGTGGGCCTGGGGCTGGGTTCCATCGTCGAGCTATTTCGCACGGGCATGATGCTGGGCTCGTTTCAGTACTTCTTTTTTGACAAAGGCGTGGGGCTGCAATCCTTCCTCACCATCTGGATTCACGGCACGCTGGAAATTTCGGCCATTGTGCTGGCCGGTGGGGCCGGAATGGTGATGGGCGCCGGCTTTCTGTTCCCGGGCACCTACTCGCGGGCCGAGTCGTTTCGCCAGGCCGCCCGCGACGGGCTGAAGCTGGCCATCGGCCTGGTCCCGATTTTTGTGGTGGCCGGCTTTCTGGAAGGCTTCGTGACGCGCCACACGGAAATGCCCATTGCTGCCAGCCTCACCATTATTGGCACATCAGCGGCTTTCATTGGCTGGTATTTTGGCATCTACCCGGGTCAGGTGCGCCGGCGGTTGGCCCGCTTGGCGTAGCTTTGGCGATGGCCCTGCCTACCCGCCATGTTGAGCCTTAAAAACGCTTCCTTTCCATCCTCATGAAACTTCTTTTTACCCAGGAATCGGACTTTCGCCGCGAGCGGGACTTTGGCAGCAAAGTCAGCGCGACGTTCGACTTTGTCAGCTCCCAATTCAAGCCCTTGCTGAAATGCCTGGCATACTTCGCCTTGCCCGGCGCGTTGCTCATGGGCATCGGCTTGGGCATGTTTATGGGACCGGCCACCGGATTTTATGCCTCGCTGTTTCGGGGGGCGCAGCAGAGCGGGGCAAATGCGATGAGCAGCCTCGACCCGCTGGCTATGTACCGGGGCTGGGGCGGCGTGGGCCTGCTGCTTACCGTTCTGGGCAGCTTCACGGCCTTTCTTTTGCTGAGCAGCACCGTGTACACCTACCTGCGGGTACGCCTGAACCTGCCCGCTACCGAAACCGTGCAGCCCCGCCAGGTATGGGACTGGATGCGCCCCCGGTTGGGCCGCATGGTGCTGGCCTGCCTGCTGTTGTTCGGCTTGTCGTTCGTAGTAATGCTGGTGTTTGGGGTAGTGTTTGCCGGCATAGCGGCGCTGGGCGGGGTGGGCTGGGCCATTTTGCTCGTCTTTCTGCTGTATGCGGCTCTCATGTGGATTGCGGGCTGCCTGTCGCTCTACTTTCCGGTGCTCTGGCTCGAAGATGTGGGGCCCTTGCAAGCCCTCACACGCTGCTTTTACCTCATTAAGGGTAAATGGTGGTCGACGTTTGGGCTGTTGATGGTGATGGCCATTATCCAGAGCACCATGAGCTACATTTTCGCCATTCCCATGTACGGCCTGCTGATGATGGACATCCTTCAGCTGACCAGCAATGGGGCTCCGCACGACACTTCGCTGCTGATGCAGGCCGCTACGCTGCTTTACTCCGGCAGCGCCGTGCTGCTGCTGGCGTTGCCGCTGCTGGCCCTGGGCTTTCAGTACTTCAACCTGGCCGAGCGGCGCGATAGCATTGGGGCCCGGCAGCAGCTGGCCATGCTGGGCCAGACGGCCGCACCCGAAACCACCAGCCAGTTTTACCGCCCCGATGAGGAAGGCGAATACTAATCCTGCCGTGCTCCCAGTGTTCAGGCGCGGCGTGCGGGCACTGCCAGTAGCCTTGCTGCTGCTGGCCCAGGTGCCCCTGGCGGCCCAGCCGCAAGCGCCCGCACCACCCGCCGCCCCCGCCCCAACCGAAAAGCCCGCCGAGCCGCTGGCCAAAGCCAATGAGCAGATTCAGGCGTGGCCCCTGCCGCCCGACCGCACCACGCCCCTACCCGAGCGCCGCCCGGACGAAGCCCGCCTGCGCCGGCTCCGGGACGAGTTGAACTTCCGCTACGTGGAGCCTTCTGACGACGACTTAGGCCTCTGGGACCGGTTCTGGAGCTGGCTGGGCCGCTGGCTCAACCGGCTGCTGAGCACCAACGGCGGCCGGCTGACCTGGAAATATGGCTGGTACACAGCCATGGTGGCAGCCCTGGTGTTTGCCGTACTCAAGCTGTTGCAAGTGGACCTGACCGGCGCCTTCGGGCGCAGCCGTCGCCGCACCGGGCTCGACTATGATGTGCTGGAAGAAGACATTCACGGGGTAGACTTCCCAGCCCGCCTGGCCGAAGCCGAAGATGCCGGCAACTACCGCCTAGCCGTGCGCCTGGGCTACCTCGAAGCCCTGAAACACCTCAGCGACGAAGGCCGCATCCGGTGGGAGCCCAACAAAACCAACCACGCCTACTTGCACGAGCTGCCGGCCGGGCCATTGCGGGAAACCTTTCGGGTAGCCACACGCCAGTTTGAGTATGTCTGGTACGGCGAGCTGCCGCTCACGGCCGCGCAGTACGGGCCGGTGCGCGAGGCCCAACGCGCCGTACGCACCGCATCTTCCACCGCTTTCACCGCTGCCCGATGAAGCGCCACATCACCACTTTCCGGCTGTATGCGCTGGGGCTGGTCCTGCTTTTTGGAGCCTACGTGCTGGTAGAATCGCACCGCCCCAAACCCCTGGACTGGACGCCGACCTACATCAATACCGACAAGATTCCCTACGGCACCTACGCCCTGTTCGACCAGTTGCCGCGCCTGCTCGGCACCGATTCCGTTGAAGTAGTGCGCCTGCCCGCCTACAACCAGCTCACGGGAGCTTCCCCCGATGATGCGTCCGAGGAGTCACGCCAATATCGTTCGTCCGAAGAGCCCACGGAAGTTGATACCGCGTCCTTGCCTTTGCGGGAGGAACACGCCAACTACCTGTACATCAACAACGAGTTCGGCAACTCCCCACTCGATGTGCGGACCCTGCTGGCTTATGCCCGGCGTGGCAACAACGTATTTATTACCGCCGAAGACCTGTACGGGGCCTTTCTCGATTCGCTGGGCGTGCGCGTCGAACGCCTCGACCCGCCCATTCGGGAAGGCGTACGCCCGCTGCTTTTGCCCGATTCGGTGGAATTGCGCTTCGCCAATCCGGCACTGGCGGCAGTGCGTTGCCAGCTGCCGGGCAAGGAGGCTCGCCACCGCTTCGTACTGAGAACCGGCCACGCGGGCCACACCCTGGCCACCGACGAAAAAGGCCGGGCCGTATACGTCGAGGTTCCGCACGGCCGCGGGCATTTTTACCTGTGCTCGGTGCCGGCGGCGTTTAGCAATTTCTACTTTCTGCGGCCCGGCTCCCAGCAGTTTGCGGGTGCGGCGTTGCGCTACCTGCCAGCCCGCCGCACGTTCTGGGACGAGTATCAGAAGCAGGGCCCGGTGGGAGAGCAGTCGCTGCTACGGGTGCTGGTGGCTCACGAAGCGTTGCGGATAGCCTACTATGTGACCCTGGCCGGCGCGGTTTTGTTTATGTTCACGGGTGCCCGGCGGCGTCAGCGCATCATTCCCACCATCAACCCCTTGCCCAATACCACGCTGCTGTTTACACGCACAGTAGCCAGCCTCTACCGCCAGGGCAGCAGCCACGCGCTGATTGCTGAGAAAAAGGTTGGGCTCTTTATGGATTACCTGCGCACCCGCTTCCAGGAAACCAGCCCGGACTTTGGCGACGAGGAGTTCCGGGAGCGGCTGAGCCAGAAATCCGGTCTCACCCGGCCTCGCGTCGATGAGTTGTTGCGACTGGTAAACTTTGCCCGCACCGCGCCCCAGATGACCGACCAGCAGCTGCTCCAGCTTAGTAAGGCACTCAGTGATTTCAAACGCGAAGCCCGCTAACGCCTTATGCTGACCGTAGCCAAGCTCACCGTTCTCATCAAATACCACTGGGATTTGCGGCGCTTTCACAAGCAAGGCACGCTCCCGGAAAAAGAGCTTCTGGCCGGGGTTGACTGGCACGCCACAGCCGAGCTGCTTCAGGACCTCCGGCTCTATCATAAAAACCTCGTTTCTCCCGCCTACGCCGCACAAATTCACGCCAACCTGCTCGCCGCCTGCGCCGACGAAGCAACTGCTCAAACCTTACTTGGCTACGCCAGCACGCTTTAAATGGAACCCGAAAACCTCGACCTGACGCCCCAACTTCCGGCATCGGATACCACCAATTACGCCGCGGCTGAGCCCGCCTCGGCCGCGCCCACGCCCGAAGCGGCCCTGGCCTCGCGCACCGATTTTGCCCGCCTCACTGCCCAGGCCGAAGCTATCCGAACGGAAATCGGTAAAATCATTGTTGGCCAGACCGACTTACTTGAGCTGCTGCTCACCGCCGTGCTGGCCGATGGGCACGTTCTCCTCGAAGGCGTGCCTGGCGTGGCCAAAACTCTCATGGCCAAGCTTCTGGCCCGCACGCTGCAAGTCCCCTTCAGCCGTATCCAGTTCACGCCCGATTTGATGCCGAGCGACGTGCTGGGTACCTCGGTTTTTCGGCAGAACAAGGGCGATTTTGAGTTTCGACAGGGTCCCATTTTCGCCAGCGTGGTGCTGATTGATGAAATCAACCGCGCCCCGGCCAAAACCCAGTCGGCGCTGTTTGAGGTGATGGAGGAGCGTACCGTAACCCAGGACGGCACCACCTACGCCATGACGGAACCCTTCCTGGTGCTGGCGACCCAAAACCCTGTGGAGCAGGAAGGTACCTACCGCCTACCCGAAGCTCAGCTCGACCGCTTCCTGTTCAAACTGCAAGTGGGCTACCCCACCCTGGCCGAGGAAGTGCAGATTCTCAACGGCCACCACAGCGGCTTCGGCGGCACCAACCTGGAGGCCGTGCAGCCCATTCTGAGTGCTGCCGACTTGGCCGCGCTGCGCCAGCAAGTGCGCCAGCAGCGCGTAGAGGCCAATATTCTGGAATACATTGCCAAGCTGGTGGGTCAGACGCGGGCTCATAAGGCGCTGTACCTCGGCGCTTCGCCCCGTGCCTCCCTGGCCCTGCTGAACGGCGCCAAAGCCCTGGCTGCCCTGCGCGGCCGCGACTTCGTGACGCCGGAAGATGTGCAGTTCCTGGCGCCCAGCGTGCTACGCCACCGCATCATGCTTACGCCGGAGCGCGAAATGGAAGGCGGCACCCCGGATGAGGTGGTGAAGCAGATTATCCAGAGCGTGGAAGTGCCGCGCTAGGCCTTGCCTCATGTTGAGCACCGCCGAAGCATCTCGCACTCGCAATTAATGCTATTGCAACGAAGCGCTCAAGATGCTTCGGTGGCGCTTAGCAAGACAAACAACTTAAAATCAATCCCATGCCCTCCTACTCCACCGACTGGTTATTTGACCAACTCGCGCAGGATGCCCACGTCAAGTACTTGTTTTTCTGGGGGCACCAGCCCAGTAAGGATGGCGTCATCACCAAATCATGCCTCAGCCAGTGGTGGGTGGCCGATTTTGTGGTGGCGGGTATTACCTACCGTTCCACTGAGCATTGGATGATGGCGGAGAAGGCGCGGCTGTTTGGTGACGAAGTCACGCTGACCCGAATTCTGGCAGCAAAAAGTCCGGCTGAAGCCAAGAAGCTCGGGCGTGAGATTCAGAATTTTGAGCCAGCAGCATGGGAAGCAAATAAAGTGGACATCGTGACCACCGGCAATCTGCATAAATTCAGTACGCACCTGGACTTGCGGGAATTCCTGCTTTCGACCGGTGACCAGGTGCTCGTTGAAGCCAGCCCGGTGGATACCATCTGGGGCATCGGCTTGGCTGCCGACTCACCCGATGCCGCCAATCCGGCCCGCTGGCAAGGGCCAAATCTGCTGGGCTTCGCGCTGATGGAAGTTCGGTACCAATTGCGCAATTCATGACCTTATTCCTGACGCCCCGCTTTTTCCTGGCCCTCGTTGTGGTCGTTGTTGGTTTTGTGGTGGCCTTTTTCCTGCCTTGGCTACTGGGCCCGATGTACATCGCGCTGGGCCTGCTCGCGGCCCTGACCCTGCTTGATGCGCTGCTGCTCTATGCGCCGGCAAAGGGCGAGACGGCACCGGTTTTTGGGCGGCGCGTGCTGGGCGACAAGCTGGCCAACGGCTCGGACAACGACATCCAGATTTACCTGGAAAACCACTACCGCTTCGCCATCCAGACCGAGACAATTGATGAGATTCCGCACCAGTTTCAGCGGCGCGATGTGCTGTTCAAAGCCAGTATCCGGCCCGGCGAAACGCAGGTGATTCAATACCAGCTGCGCCCCCTGAAGCGCGGCGAGTACGAGTTTGGAGCGCTGAATATTTACGCCGCCTCGCCCCTGGCGCTGGTGCGGCGGCGGTTTCGCTACGACCAGAACAAGATGGTGCCGGTGTACCCGTCCTTCCTGCAAATGCGGCAGTACGAGCTGCTGGCCATTCACAACCGCCTCACGGAGGTGGGTGTGAAGCGCATTCGCCGGGTAGGCCACAGCATGGAGTTCGAGCAAATTCGGCCCTACGTGCCCGGCGACGACCCGCGCAGCATCAACTGGAAAGCTACGGCCCGCCGCGCTGGCACCGGGGCCGACGACGCGCTGGTGGTGAACCATTTCCAGGACGAGCGCGCGCAGCAGGTGTACTGCCTCATCGACAAAGGCCGCGTGATGCGCATGCCTTTCGACGGCCTCAGCCTGCTCGATTATGCCATCAACGCCACGCTGGTCGTCAGCAACATCGCCCTGCTCAAACACGACAAAGCCGGGCTCGTCACGTTTTCCAATAAACCCGGGGCGACGCTGGCTGCCGACCGCCGGCCCGGTCATATGCTGAAGCTGCTGGAGGTGCTGTACCGCCAGAAAACCCAGTACCTCGAAACCGATTTCGAGCTGCTTTACTCGATGGTGCGGGCCAAAATCAAGCAGCGCAGCCTGCTCATTTTGTTCACCAATTTTGAAACTCTGCACGGCATGCAACGCCAGCTGCCCTACCTGCGCCGGCTCTCGAAGGACCACCTGCTGCTGGTAGTGTTCTTCGAAAACACCGAGCTGCGCGAGTTTCTGGACGTGCCGGCTGACACCACCGAGGAAGTGTATAACCAGACCATTGCCGAGAAATTTGCCCAGGAAAAGCGGCAGATTGTGCTCGAACTGCAGCGGTACGGCATCTACTCGCTGCTCACCGCACCAAAAGATTTGACCGTAAACACGATTAATAAGTACCTGGAATTCAAAGCCCGCGGATTGATATGAGCAGGGTTTACTCGTCGAAAGCTACGAGTTGGGCGTTATCGAAGCGAACGGTGGCGGGGCCGTGGTGTAGAAACACCACCACCACGCGGTCAAAGTCCTCGCGCGGGGCCTTAACATAGAAATGTAATTCCTCAACCCGGTCGGGCTGCAAAGCCCGCTGAAACTGCACCGTACGCTCTCTCACTACCTGCGGGCCCTGGCAAAACCGCACTACAAACTGACTCATTCGCCCTTCCACCTGCTCACCCATCGTGCTGCTGGCCAAGGCACTGCCCCGCAGCCACTGAAATTGCCCCCGGGCAGCAGGGATACTGTATTCAGGGCTGGTAGGATGCGCGGCATCTACCAGCAGCGAGCATTGCCCTTGCAGCGCCGGCAAGCCACAAGCCTGGCCAAGGTGCGCGGCTTCGAAATTTTCCTGCCAGAGTACCCGCTCGTTGTGCGGCGTTCCGGTGAAATCATAATTGGTATCGAGTAGTAGCCGCGCCTCAGTTGGCACATCGTAGCGACCTAATATCCGCCACCAATAGGCCCTGTTCATCTGGCCGGCTACCAACAGGCCACCAAGGTGGGCCTGATAAGTCAGCCAGAGATTGTAGTAGCTGCCGAGCACTGCAAATCCCACGTACGCCCACAGCCAAGGCCGCCGCGTCAGCAGCCAGCGGTGGGCAGCGGCCCAGGGCCAGGCCAGCACCGCATAGGTCTGCACCATCGCGCGTTGGCCCAACGAGCCGCCGTACAGCCACTCGTCCCAGGCAAAGGCGACGTAGGTGAACAGCACGATGAATACCAGCATTGGCCAGAAGGCCGCTGGCTGCTGGCGACGCAGTGCCCCGAAGCCTGCCAGCGCCACCACCAGCAATGGCGAATACAGCAGCCAGCCGCTCTTGAAACTAAAAATGCCATCCCATAAATGCGGGCGCAACCAGCTAAAACCCTGCTCCTGATAACTGTATACCACCCAGTCGCCGCTCACATAATGCCAGTATAGCGGCTGAATGCTAACAATCAGTGTGCCTGCGAGCAGTGCCGCCA
The DNA here is from genome assembly GCF_017571495.1 of Hymenobacter negativus. Taxonomy (GTDB): domain Bacteria; phylum Bacteroidota; class Bacteroidia; order Cytophagales; family Hymenobacteraceae; genus Hymenobacter; species Hymenobacter negativus. The sequence goes on from NZ_JAGETZ010000020.1 coordinate 57,203, forward strand.
ATAACAGGCCCACCCGCTGCTGCCAGAAAGCTAACCGCTCGCGCACGGCACTTCCCGCAGGGCGCAGCCCCCACAGCAACGGAATCAGAATGGCTAGGATTTCGGTAGGGCGCGTGAGAACCATCATGCCCAACACGGCCCCAATTGCCAGCGCCCGCCCCATGGTAGGCTGTCGGTAGAATGCCGGCGTGAGCAGCAGCAGGCCGGCATACCAGGTAAACAGCCAATTGTGCGTCATCGCTCCACCCATGGCACTATAGTCAAGGTAATTGGTAGCCAGCACAATGGCAGCCAGCGTGAGTGCAGTGGGCCACTCGCCAAAACGAGGCAGCAAAGCGCGCCGCACCAAGGCCAGCCCCAGGCTGGCCACCAGCAGGCTGGCAATGAGAAGAGCCAGCTGATAGGGCGGCGAAAAGCCATCGGCCGGATACCCCAGCGGACCGCTTAAGGCGTGCGCTACCAGAAAAAAGGGCAGGTACTGCACCGCCATGCCCGCCGAGTATTTCATGACGTAGTGCCCACTAGCGGGGTGCCGGAAAGCCTGCTGGAAATCGGGCGTAGGGGCATAATCGTGCAGCAGCTGTTCGTGAAAACGCAGCTCCTGCAGGTCGTGGTGAATAAAAATGGCCGGCAGGTAGAGGTAGTAGCCTGATACATCCCAAACAATAACCCGGGTGCTCCCTTGGTTCTTCGCTCCAGGCCAAAGCCCGTGCCCAATCAGCGCTACCGAAATGATAAACAAGCTACTGAATAGCCAAGCCAGCCAGGAAGGGGATTTCATATCAGTTGCACAGAACCTAAATCCCTGCAAATTCGGCAAAAACACGGTACCGAACTTCGGCACTTGCGTACTTTGGCTCAATGATGCGATTCCGAATTTTATTAAGCTGCCTGTGCATGCTACTGAGCATGATTTCGGAGGCGCAGCCTGGCTTAATGCCGCAGCCTGGCTTAATGCCGCTGCCCGCCGAAATGCGCTGGGGCCAGGGCCGCCTTACCAAGCCCCTGAAGCTGCAGCTTGATGCCAGCGCCGCTCCGGCCGTACGCGCCGCCGCCCGGCGCAGCCTTGCCCGCCTGCAAGGCCCGACGGAGCCGGCTACCGGCCCGCTGCTCCAAATCCGCTACGGCCGCGTGGGCCAGCCCGAAAAGTTTGACGAAGAGCGGTATAGCCTGCGCGTGACGCCCATGGGCGTGAGCATTGACGCCCCCACCAGCCTGGGCGTGCTGCGGGCGCTGGCCACCCTGGAACAGCTGCCGCGCACCGAAAAGAAGCAGCGCTATCTGCCCGAGGTCGATATTCAGGACCAGCCGCGCTTTGCCTGGCGGGGGCTGTCGTTGGATGCGGCGCGGCACTTCATGCCGGTGGCCGTGGTGAAGCGCAACATCGACGGCATGGCCGCCGTGAAGCTGAACGTGTTGCACTGGCACCTGACCGACGACCAGGGCTTTCGCATTGAGAGCAAAGTATTTCCGCGCCTGCATACCGTGGGCAGCACCGATGGCCTCTACTACACCCAGGCCGAGGTGCGCGAGGTGCTGGCTTACGCGGCGGCGCGGGGTATTCGGGTGGTGCCGGAGTTCGACGTGCCCAGCCACACCACCAGTTGGATTGTGGCTTACCCACGCCTGAAATCCACCGACTCCACCTATGCGCCCTACAAGCTGTGGCGCACCACCAACGTGGCCATCGACCCCACTCGCGAAACCACTTACACCTTCCTGGATTCGCTGTTTACGGAGATGACGACGCTGTTTCCGGACCCATATTTCCACGTGGGAGGCGATGAGAATGATGGACGCAATTGGCGCCGTACTCCGCGCATCGTGGCCTATATGCAGGACAATAAAATGGTGAAGGCCGACGGCAAAACAGTGGACAAGCACCAGTTGCAAACCTATTTCAACCGCCGCGTGCTGGCCATATTGCAAAAGCGCGGCAAAACCATGGTTGGCTGGGATGAGATTCTGGGGCCCGATTTGCCTAAGGAAGCCGTTATTCAAAGCTGGCGCGGCAAGAAAGGCTTGGTTGACGCGGCCAAGCAGGGCCACCCGGTGTTGCTGTCCAGCGGCTACTACCTCGACCTGAATCTCACGGCCGCCAGCTCCTACCTCACCGACCCGCTTCCACCCGATACGCCCCTCACGCCCGCCGAGCAAAAGCTGGTGCTGGGCGGCGAGGTCGCCATGTGGGGAGAATTTGCTGATTCCGTTGTCATGGAATCGCGCATCTGGCCCCGCGCCGCCGCCGTGGCCGAGCGGCTGTGGTCGCCGCAAGCTACTACTCAGAACGTGGCCGACATGTATCGCCGACTCAACCTTATTTCCGACGGTCTGGACAAGTTGGGCCTGCGCCACCAACGAGTGCCAGAGCTGCTGCTAAGGCAATTGGCTGGTTCTACTAACGTAGCGCCCCTGCGCACGCTAGCCCAAGTATTGGAACCCGTGAAGGAGTACAAGCGCCATTTCCAGGGCTATACCTACACCACCGAAACCAGCTACAACCGCTTGGTTGATGCCGCACCAGCGGAATCAGAAGTGGCCCGCCGCTTCAGCGTACTGGTGGATAGCATTGTTGCCTATAAGCCAGCATCGCCCAATTGGCTGCCGGCCTCCTTACGCCAGCTGGCCACTTTGCGCGCCCAAGCTATGCGCTGGCAGGCCAATGATGTACTACTGCAACCATTGCTAACCAGCAACCCCAGCCTGACCGAATACGCCCCTCTTTCTACGAAGCTGGCAGCCGTGGCGACCATAGTGCTGGAGCGCCTTACGCAGCTGCAAACCGGCCAAACGCCCACGCCCGCCTGGCTGGCCGCTACCCGCACCACCCTGGATGTCGCGCAAGCCCCTGCCGGTCAGGCCGAGTTGGCCGTGGTGAAGGCAGCACGTAAGCTGGCGGGGTTGTGAGTTATTTGTAGCCCCGTCAGCTTGCGCACTGCCTGACAGCCTGCCGCAATTCCAATCCTGCTCATAGTGCCCGTTCTATCCAAGCTGCGTTTGCCCCTACTCTGCCTGGCGTTGCTGCTGGCACTGGCGCCGTTTCTGCTGCTCACCGCATTCAATCAGCCATTTTTCGACGACTTCCGCAACGCGTACTGGCTGCGGGAGCACGGCACCTGGGGCGTGCAAATATGGCTGTTCCAAACCTGGACCGGACGCTTCACCACCACCTTCATCATGACCGTGCTAAACCCCGTGGCCTACGGCTGGCTGGGCGGCGTGAAGGTGGTGACGGCCGTGTTATTTGGGGCTCAATGGGCCAGTTTGACGCATTTGCTACGGGCCCTGCTCCATACGGCGCTGAAGGATGCCTGCACCTGGGGCCAGGCAATGTGGGCCGCCGCGCTGCTACTGGCGCTGTTTTGCAACGCGGCACCGGCCCCGTTTTCGTTCCTGTACTGGTTTTGCGGCGCAGTGGCCTACCAGATTCCGCTGATTGGATTGCTCAACTTCACGGCCTTTGCTTTGCGCACTGGCTGGGGTCCGGCAGCCACGCGCTGGCGCAACGCACTACTGGCTTGCTTCCCTTTACTGCTGGCCCTGACCGGCAACGAGCTCACGCTGGTGCAAGCGGTACCAGTGCTGGCGCTGCTGGCTTTTGCTCTGCCCAAAGCAGCTCGGCCACAGCTACTTTTGTGGCTACTCATTGGCGCGGCAGCTACGGCCGTCGCTATCGCCGCACCGGGCAACTGGGTACGTGCTATCGCCATGGCCCCACCCGCCGACCCGCTCCATGCTTACCGCTGGCTGGTACTAGGTCCCCGCGCCTTGTATTCGATGCTGTTGTTCCTGTGCAGGCCCATAATTGGATTCAGCCTGCTGGCAGCGGCAGCCGGGGGGGTATGGCTGGGCCAAGGTACAAGCGAGCCGCAAGCAGTAACAACACCCTGGGCTCGCCGCCATTGGGCAGTCATTTTTGTGACATATGGAGCGCTGAATTTCATCGGGTTTCTCCTTTTCCGCTACCTAGTGGTTGGGCCGCCGCTCCTGCGCGCTCAGAACGAAATACTGCTCGTGCTACTACTATCCACGGCCGTGCTGGGCTGGTTGCTGGGCCGACAAGTATCAGCACTCAGCTACTTTTTCCGTTTGCAATTGCGCTGGCCAGTGCTGCTAGTGTTTACGGCGCTGTTTGGGGTCGGCCATGTACCGGAAGCCTGGCACGAGCTCATAGTCAGCGCCGCACCGTTCAATGCCCAGATGCAGGCCCGCTTCGCCGCGTTACGCCTGGCCCATCAAGCTGCTAAGTCCCGGCTTACACTACCGCCACTTCGCCTTCCCTACGGCCGGGTACTCATTCCATTACGCCAATTTAGTACTGATATCGAATTCGATATTGACCTCACTTTTGGTTGCGAAGGCAATATTAACGGCGTGATGGAGCGCTACTTCGAGGTGCCCGACGTGTGCTGCGCGCCCGATGCGCCAGCCCCAGCAGCAACCAATATTGCTAACTGATTCCGCCGGGTTGGATTATCTTCCCGTTATGCAAGCAGAAATCACCCAGGCGCTAGCCAATCTTAACTTCACGGCTATCGACTTCGAAACGGCCAACGAGCGCCGCGAAAGTGCCTGCGCTGTGGGCGTGGTGCGGGTACAGGGCGGTCAGATTGTGGAGGAATTTTATACCCTGCTGCGCCCCCGTGTGCTGCGCGTCGACTGGCGCAACCAGCAAGTGCACGGCATTGCCGAGGCCGAGTTACACGATGCCCCGTCTATGGCTGATGCCTGGCCCATGCTGCTCCCTTACCTGCACCGCCAGCCCGTAGTGGCTCACAACTCATCCTTCGATGTAAGCGTGCTCGAGTATACCTGCCGCGATTTCGGTGTGCCTATTCCCACCTTTCATGCCCTGTGCACGGTAAAAATGGCCAAGGTGTGCTGGCCACACTTTGACCGTCACAAGCTTGACCACGTGGCTGGTCAGTTCGGCATTCCCCTCAACCACCACGACGCCCTCTCCGACGCCCGTGCCTGCGCCGAAATTGCCGTGCGGGCCTTCCGCTCCGGGACGGCGCTGCCGCTATGCTTCAAGCAACGGGAGTTGACGGCCGGACTGGCTGCGCGGGTGGCAAAGGCAGCCTCTATCGCCCGCCGGCAAATTCCCAGCAGCGCATTTTAGGTACTCCAGCAGCTAATTTGCTGGAATACTTAACGGTCGCTTGATTGGGCCGGGTCAGCAACTAGGCACGCTGCTATTGCCAACCCCATGGCCGCAACGCTAGCTACCGTGCGCACGTTATGCCAGCGGTTCCAGGATGCAGAAAAATCAGCACGGGCGGCTGCCGCTTGTGTGGCCAAGGCCTGTTGGATGGGAAATGCGGCCAGCTTCTCATTGAGGGGGATGTTGGCTACAACTGTGACTCCCAAGCTGCCAATCAAAAAAACAACAGCCGCTATTGCGAGCAGATAAAACCGGCCGCCACCAGCCCGCCAGTACAGACCGGCTGCTACCGGCAACAGCACTGGTGCTCCAAAAAAACAGAGCGCGAATAAGGGATTCACAATTGCGCTATTGATGCGCTGCATGGCTTCAATATAGGCGCGGTCGGAGAGCTGGGAAAACGCCGGATTGATGGCTACCGAAAAGCTGAAATACACCCCGGCTATCAGAGCGGTGGTGCTGGTGGCTAGCGCTAGGATGATTGTTTTGCCTTGCATGAGTGCGTCGAAACAGATTAGTAAGACAGGCTGACGGCTTGGCGCAGGTGTGCGGGGTCGTGCAGCTGGCCCAGCATAAAATCGGCCACGTCGGCCCGGGATATTTTCATGCGCAAGCCTTTGGCAGTGGCCGCAAAGCCCTGTTGGTAGCGCCCAGTGCGCGGGCCATCGGTGAGGGTCGCGGGGCGGGCGATGGTCCAGTCGGCCTGACTTTGCCGGATATAGTCCTCCTGAATTTCGGAATCGGCGAAGGCGTGGCGCAGAAACAACGGCACCAGGAAGTAGCTGTATACCCAAGGCAGCGCAGCCTTGCTGTCACCCATGCCCAGCGTGGTCAGACACACAAAGCGCCGAACGCCTGCCTCCTCCATTGCCTGCAAAATATGCCGGGTACCCAACGAGCGCACCGCATCCTTTTGATTGCCGGGGGCGCCCAACGCCGACAGCACCGCATCGTGTCCCGGCAAAACCTGCTGCACGGCTTGGTAATCGAGAACATTGCCCTGCACTATCCGCAGGCCCGCTTGTGCGGGGGGAAGCGTGCTTGGCTGGCGGGCAAAAGCCGTGACGGTATGGCCCTGAGCGAGCGCCTGGGTGAGCAGCTGGCGGCCGGTACCACCGGTAGCGCCGAAAATGAGGAGGTTCATAAGAAGTGTTTTTTTTACAAAGCACCTCTTCTGTCAACCCAGAAAATAGAACAAACCCGCCAGCGCCGATTAGCGTGGCTCAGTTAGATTTTCCATCAATTCGCGGGAGCGGTGCAGGTACTGTCGGGGCGAAAGCCCGGCAAACTCCTTAAAGCCCCGGATGTGGTGCGACTGGTCGGCGTATTCGTGGGTGAAAGCCAGGTCCGAAAGCTTGTCGTAGCTGGCTGTTCGTAGTTGCCGCAACGTGGCCTGGAACTGACAAATGCGGGCAAACAGCTTGGGCGGCACACCTACCCGGTGCTGAAACTTACGCTGCAGGCTGCGCTCCGAAAGCTGTGTTTCCTGCTGCAACTCGCGCAACGACACGCGGCCTTGAGTGGCTAGCAGCCGCGTCAGGGCGTGTTGCACGCTGGGGTCTGTGGGCTGCGCGGGGCGGGCGGTGGTATTCAGCAGAAACGCAGCTAGCAACTCCAGCTGCGCCGCAGTGGTTGGGCGGTGCTGCAATTGCTCGGTGAGGTGCTGGAATGGTGTCGGCAGCAAGGCCATATCCAGGCAGGAGTCGGTAAGCTCATCGGCGCGCACGTCAAAAACGGCGGGTACCGCGCTGGGGTGGAAGCAGGCCCCCACCATCTGAAACGCCCCCCCGACTTGCGCTTCGCTGGCTTTGGTGGCTTGGCCGTGTAGCAGCAAGGTTGGCCAGGGCTTGCCCGCCGGGTCGTGGATGCCGCCCACCGTCTGCTGAAAAACGAGGCCCGGGCAGCCGTCCGCAATTGTGCGGAAAGACGTAGGACTTGGCTCGGCGCATTCCAGCGCCCAGAAATACTGCACGTACTCCCGGAGTGGTTCGGGCGGAGCAAGCTGTTGAAAGTGCATGGGCGGTCTAGCTAGCTTAAGTCCGGCGCAAAGTACTTCAGCCTGAGCTATTTTACCAAAGCAGCTTAGAAATCCCGCTTGTTCTCAACTAATCGAACGGCGCAAGCAATCGAGCAAACCACATCAGCATTAGAATAGCACGGCCACCTGCATGCGGCCGGTATGCACGGTGTTGAGGCCGCTGGCCTTGCGGCCGTCGTACGCCAACGTAATATTCAGACCGTTGCTGAGGCGCTGCTCCACGTTCAGGTTCCAAGTGAAGTTACTGCCGGGGCGCAGGGCATTCAGGATTTCGATGGCGACCACGGAGTTTGGGTCGGTGCCTTCGAAGCCGACACGGGTGTAGTGGATGGCCGACGACACCGTACGCTTGCTCACTTGGCTCAAGCGGGTTTCGAGGCCCAAATCATCGAAGATGCCGGGGTGTGTTTCGGCCGGCGTGGGCGTGGGGAACGTTTCCAGCGGAGTATCCCGCATGTTCTGCTTGTAGGTGTGTACGTAGGTGCCGGTGAGGCGAAACGCAGGCGTGGGCTGGTAGCTGATTTCGGGCTGAATGGCATAAATCAGCAGGCGGTAGTTGCGCGGGGCAAGGTAAGTGCTGCTGGCCTCGCGGATGTCGCGGCTGCCCGTGATGCGGCCAGTAAAGGACGTGGCCAGCGTGCGGCGCAATAGTAGGCTTTGGGTGGTGAGGTTGCGCACGTCGAAGCCCTGAGCCAGCAGGGTTTTCTGCTGGGTCTGCTGGAAAGTCAGCTCCGCCCCAAATACAGGGTTCGACCGGTTAAAATACAGCGTATTGCGAAACAGCTGATTGAAGGCCAGCAGCTGGTCGTCTTCCTTATCAAAGCTCAGGGGGCTGAGACGCTTAAATACCGACGGGTCGGTAGTCCGGCGGTCGACGGTGATGCTGGTGAGCGTGGCAAAGCGCGAGGCCACGGCGCGCCAGCCGCCGGCTTCGCGCCAGCTGCGCGGGGCCGCCGTGGTGAGGCGGTAGGCCAGGCGGTTGGTGAAAGCCGTGATGTAATCGGTGGTAGGCAAATACACTTTGATGTAGGTGCGGTACTGCGCGTCCGGCGTCTGGGCCTCGAAGAACTCATCCTTGTCCTCCCGCTTATTATCGTTGAGGTCACCGGCGTAGTAGTGCGTGCCCTGGCCGGCCGGCACGGCCAGAAACGAGTAGTCGCGCTTCAGTTCGCGGCCGGTGGCAACGCTGTAATTCAGTTCGGAACGAATCTGGTTTTGCAGCAGGCTGGCGTTATAGAATACCTGGCCCAGCACCGTGCGGTTGCGCGCTAGGCCTAGCGAATCGAGGTCGCGGTACGTGGCCAGCACCCGGATATCCTGGGCTTTGCCGAGGCGCGAAGCCAGCGTGCCCTGCCAGGTTTGGGCGGTGCCGCGCCGCTGCAGGGCCGTCTGCTCGGCGTTGGGGGTTTGGTCGCGGCGGTAGGTGTAGTCGAGGCGGAACTGGGTACGGGCCGAGTCGCGGCTCTGGATAAACACGTCGTGCTCATCAAAGTAATTGGCTGAGCGAATGGTATCGGTAGTAGTGGAGCTCACGCGGTTTTTATCGAAGCGGTAAGCGTAGCCGGGCACGATGCGGCCGCCCACAAACCGCCCGGTGGCTTCGCCCCGCGCCCAATCGGAGTGAAAGCGCCCGGCATCCGAATTCAGCAAAAACAGTGAGCCCCGCATTTCCAGGTTGCCTACCTTCTGGGCTGCATCCAACCAGTGCTGTACGCCATTCACCTCGCCGGGCCGGAAGCGGCGGCTGAGCCGGTAATTGACGCTGTTGTTCAAATCCTTGCTGGCGCCCACACTGAAATTGAAGATGTTGTCTTCCCGTGCTACCGGCGTGGTGCCCGCAGTAGCCGTGGTGCTCACGTTGCTCCAATTGCGGTCAAACTCGATGTCGCGGTAGCGGTCAATCGGCGCGAAACGCTTGTCGGTGTACTCGTAGTCCAGTGTAGAGCGCAGGCGGTAGCCTTGCAGCACGCCATTGGCCAGTGCGGCGGGCAGGCGGCGGTCCTGCACTACGTAGCCGACGTGCATGGCCCCGCCCTGGTCGCTCTCGGACGAGAAGCGGTTGCGGTCGAGGCGCGAGCGGGCCACATCGACAAATACCGTCGTGCTGCTATCCAGCTGGTAGCTGACGCCGGCCGTGGCCATTTGCTTGAGAAGCGGCGTGGGAATAAGACGCACCGGCAGATAACGGCCCTGGCGCACACCTGCTACCGGAGCCACGTACTTATACACCCGTCCGTTGCTGGTCTGGTCGGCCGGGTCGGTCGAGAGGATGTAGTCGCCGTTGTTCTGGCCCACATCCGTAAAGCGCACCGAATACACGCCGCGCAATGTATCAGCCCCCACCGCCCGGCTAAACTGGCCGGTGGCGGCATCGCGCCGGTACAGCACCTGCGAGCGGGAGTAGCTGACCGAGTCGCCGCCGGTGGCCGTGGCCACGGCCACGTTGCCTGCCCGCCGGAGCTGGGCACGCAGGGTATCGTTCAGGTTAAGGTTTGGCGCATTGTCGGGGTTGTCGGCTTCCTGGTAGAAATTGCCGTGCACGCTCAAGCGGCCCAGCTGCTGGTAGTGGCTGGCTGCCACCAGCGAGCGGGAATAATTGAGGTCCGAATACTCAAAATCAATTTTAATACGCGAATTACGCGTGATGAGGTGGCGCGGCGTGAATGTAACCTCGGCCAGATTGTAGTCGATGGTGTAGTCGGCGTCGAAGCCCCGGGTTTGCAGGCGGCCGTCGAGGTAAACCTTCTCCGAGTTGGCCAGCACGATGATGTATTGCTCGCCATTCGGCCCACTAAGGCGGTAGGGCCCCTGCACGTTTTCGATGGGGGCCACGTCGGTGCTGGCAAACTTGCCCTTGGCCACGCCCCCCGCCACCGAAGTCGACGAGCGCCAAACCAGTCCCTTGCGCACGCCCGCACTGTTCACGGTGGTACCTGTCACACCAGCTTTGTCGCCAGCTGCCAGTGGGGCGCCAGCACCCGGCACCTGGCGGTTAGGGTCCGTTAGTTGAGGCTGGCTGATGGCCGGCGGGTTGAGCGTAGACGGCGACGGCCCCGTGACGCCGCCTGCCGGCACCTGGCCGGCCACGCCGTTCAGAAACACCGCATTGGCGACGCCCTGTGTCGCGCCGGTGCCCGCCAGCCCAATAATGGGTGGCCCAAAATTGGCCTCAGCTGCAGCACCCTGAATGTTTTTGTAGTAGCGCAAAAAGTAATCGGGCTTGTTGCGCAACACCACATCGCCAGCCGTCAAGTTCCAGTTGGGGTTGGTGAGGGTGATGTAGATTTTATCAAATTGCTGGAGTTGTTGGGTATTTCCTTCGGGTTGAAACGGCACGTTCTGGTCCGAGATAGCAGCTGTGAGGTGAATATTTTCGGCCAGCTGCCCTTCCAATTGAAGGTTAAGAGCTGAATTCACAAACACGTTTTGGGTATTGCCAAAGCTGAGCCCCCGCGACAGGTTTCCCGTTTTGCTGATGCCTGGCGTATTAAGAATCTGCTCCTTCACCGAGAAGTCCTCGAACCGCAGTATGGGTTGCCGGAAGCCCATGCTGTCCATCATGCTCCGGGGCCGCCGGTACCGTGCCAGGCTCAGTCGCAACGGCAACACCCGGTAGCACACCAGAATGGAATCGGCCAGCGGCGCGCCGCTGCTGTCGCGCGGGGCTGGCCGCACCCAGCGGAACCGTTCCGTACGCCCGTCGTAATCTACCCCGCGCCCACTAATGAGCACGGAGGACGGCACCACGGTCAGCGTGTCGTTCAGCACAAAGTCAGTGGTATCGCGCCCCAAGGCTAAGCGCACGTAGCGGCAGCGCCGGGTGCTGGGCGGTGGCGCTTCGCCGGATTTCGCCGAGTTCGCCTGCGCCCTAGCCTCCTGGTTTAGAAAAAACAGCGCCGCAGCGAGCAGGCCCACGAGGGGGAAGCACAGGCGTAAGCGGCGAATCATGCAGTAAAGGTCGGGTTTGGCGGGTAACGACAGAAGCAGGGTATTTCGTGCCGTGGCGCAGGTGGAGCAGCAGCTTTATCCGGCCAGCGGCAGCTCAATGAAGAAGTCGGTGCCCTCCCCCACCTTCGTTTCAAACCAGATTTTGCCGCCGGCGCTCTCAATCCCACGCTTGGCTACTGCCAGGCCAATGCCCGAGCCGCTGGCTTTGGTGGTGAAGTTGGGCACAAATACCTTCTCGCGCACTTCCTCGGGAATCCCGCTCCCATTGTCCCGAATAGCCACCCGCACGCCCTTCGCGCCAATGGCTTCCAACGATACATCAATGTGCGGGGCCCGGTCTTCGGGCACCGCTTGGCGGGCATTTATCAGCAGGTTGTTGAAGGTACGTACCAGTAGGTTTTCGTCGGCGAATACGATGTAGCGTCCGGTTTCAACGTCGGGAGGCATGTGCAATTCCAGCGCGCCGTCGTCGGTATCGGGCTGGTGCAGTCCGGCGCAGCGGCGCAGCACAGCAGCCACATCCAGCCGCTCGGGGCGCATGGTGGGCAGGTTGGTGAAGGTGCTGAAGCTGGTGGCAATGTCGCTCAGCACATCAATCTGGGTAATGAGCGTCTGGCTGATGCGGCCAATCAACTCTTCGGCATTGGGCCGGCGTTCGTTGATGGCTTTTTGCAGGAACTGCAGGCTCAGCTTCATGGGCGTGAGCGGATTCTTGATTTCGTGAGCCACCTGCCGGGCCATTTCGCGCCAAGCCGCCTCTTTTTCCTGCGCTGCCAACTCACGCTTACTGGCTTCCAGCTTGGTAAGCATAGCGTTGTACTCGCGCACCAGCAGGCCAATTTCGTCGTCGGAGCTGCGGTAGTCCAGCAGCTCGTTTTCACCGGTGAGGGTAGTCTGGGTGAGCTTTTCGGTGATGAGCTTGAGCGGGGCCGTGAGCTGCCGCGCTGCCAAAAATGCCAGCCCCAGAAACAACAGGAACATCAGCGTGAAAATGTTCAGGATGGTCGTGAACAGCTCGGTCAGTTTGGTATTCAATTCCTTTTCCGAGTCAAAAAATGGAATTCCCACGTAGCCCAAAATTGGCCCGGTCGGCATGGCCATGTCATCGGCAGCATTGGGCTGCCCATCATTAGGGGCTCTCGAAACAGGGTGCTGTAAGGTATGGCCCGCCAAGTCGGCGGCTACCGCTTCGCCCGCCCCAGCCCGCACCGGCAAATACAAAGCATTGAATGACAACGAACCAGCCCGCTCTGTAAGCAGGGCGCGCGGCCGGTTGCGCTCCCGCAACGCCACCATCGCCTGCGGATTCAGCAAGGGCCCCAGCAGCCCGGCATCGAAGATGAGTGGCTGGCTGCTGGCCAACAGCTCGCCGTGCGCGTCGTAGAGGTTAAGGTCGGTTTCGGTTAGGGCAGCCACGGTTTTAGCCAAAGCGGCTAACGTGGGCCGCGCTGTGCTGTCGGACAGCAAATGGCGCTGCCGACGCAAGCTTTCCAGCGCCAGCTGCCCACGCCGCTCGTAGGTGCGAGCCAGGTCGCGCTTGTAGGAGTCGATAAGCTGGCTGGCAGTTGCCACGCTCACCACCAGCAGTGGCACCACAATGCCCACATTTAGCAGCAGCTGAATGCGGGTACTAAAATTGAGCCTCGGCAGCGCCCGTCCCCGTACCAGCAGAAGCAGCCCAGCCAAAAGCAGCCAGAAAAATGCCGACAACAAAAACTGGAATGAGAAATTAGCCAGCCAGTCGCCCAGCGAATAGGTGGCCGTTGTCACCACCGCAATGCGGTCCATTGAGCCGTGTACGGCGAAATGATGAAAATTACGGCGCGTAATGCCGGTGGTATAGAGACGCGGCGTGGTCAGCAATTCGGCTGGCAGGCGGTTGGCGTAATCAAAATCGCCTTCGCTGTATACCAACCGGCCGTGGTTGTAGCCGGCGTAGCTTAACTCGGTAGCCAGGCCCGGCTGAAAAAACTTCTGGTCGACCAGCAACTCCGGCAGCACGCTGTAGGAAGTTAGCTTTTTGAGCGCCAGTTCCACCCTGATAGCGCCCAGCGACAACCCAAAACCGTTCACGCGCTGGCCCGGCACGTTGATATGCGCGACGTAGCGCCGCGAGCCAAACGGGTTGTCGGATTGCATCAGGTACACGCCCGCTTGGTCGGTGGGCGTAGCCAAGCGTTCGGTAACGGCACGGGCCTCATTCAGCCGCGGGGTGCCAGGCGGAGCCCCAATGGGGTCGCCCGCCGCATCATAGAGCATAATGGTGCTCTCGTACTTATCGAAATAGTCACTTAAATACTGCCGGGCAATGCGCTCACGCACCGCCTCAGGCCGCCCGAATGCCGCCGACAACGACCGTCGTACGAAGGGGTCAGCGGCAATGTCCCGCATCCGCTCGCCCAGCAGGAACTCGCCCTGCAGGTCGTTATCAATAAGCAGGTTGCCCGCTAAACGCTGCTTGTCAATCAGCAGCTGCTTCTCGAACTGCCCATAAAGCGCCAGTGCTCCGGTAGCCGAGGTCAGGGCTAGCAGCAACACCACCAGCACCGATGCTTGGTAATTCCCCGTTGCGGGGCTAGGCTTCAGGTTCACCACCCGAACCAATGCCGCAAATAGCAGCAGCACCGCCAGCAGCAGCACCCACGGCTCGCCCAGCGCAAGTCCGCCGGCCAGCACCGGCAGTGCTATCAGCACCGGCGCCAGTAGCAGCATGCGCCGCGGCACAGCTTGCAGCAAGGCTCCCGCCAGCTGCGTTAGGGCAAAGAATCCGGCCAGCCAGGCCGCCGTGTGCAGCAGCACTGCTAGGGCCAGCGTGGCCCATGTCCCGGTTATCTGTAGGTTCCGGGTGATGTCCAGACTAATCTGTGAGCTGCCAAACGCAATGGTGTAGTAAGCGAACAACAGCGCCAGCCAGCCGCAAAATGCGGCACCTATACCAGCCACTGCCAACGCCTGCCCACTCGGCGTACGGGGTGCGCGTACCCGCCCCAGCACATCGAAATGCCGCCACAGCGCTACGCCGCCCGAGGCTAGTAACAACATCAGAAATGCATCCAGTAGCAGGTCGCCCAAGGAAGGGGCCCACCACGCCGCCGCGTACACCTTGGGGTCGAACAATGGCAACTCAATAAACGAGTACGGCAGTCCCAAGTAAAGAAGCACCGCCCGCAGCAGCACCAGCGGTAGCACCAGCGCGCCCACTGCCACGCCTACCCGGCCAGCCCGCCACCACCGCCAAGCCAGCAACAGCCAGCCGGCAGCATAAAGCAAGCTACCCAATCCCAACAGCGCCAACGGCACATATTGCCCCGTAAGCGGGTTGGGCTGAAGCCGCTTTATGGAAAACAGGAAATGCCCATCGGGAGCCTCAAAGCGGGCAGGACCTTTGGTGGCGCTATCGCCTATCACCTCCAGCTCCATTCCTCGGAACAGTGCCTGTTCGCCACCCTCACTCAGGTATCGGTTTTTGATGTCGTAGTGCCGTTCTAGGGGCAAATACGTCAGAATCAAATAGCGGCCCGCCATTCGGCGTAGCTGGATAAACTTTCCTACCGATGTCTCAATCAGGCGCTCCGGGGCCGCTCCAGCTACTTCCGATTCAGGCCGCAGCGTAGCATCGGACCAATAGCGGAGCGTCCCGTTTTCGAGTACACAGGTTGGATAAGTGGTTTGGTCCAGCAGCTTTCGGAAGCTGAAATTGCCGCGCGGCAGTTGGGCGGCTACCGTATCGGCTTCGCGGCGAGCTGTGGCTTCGGCGGTACGTATCAGCTGTTGCAGGCGTCCTATATCGGTGCGTTGCACTACGCCCGGCGCTTGGGCATAGCGGCTGGCTAAGTAACCGCCCACAAAACACAGCACTGCGCCCAGTAACAATAGCCAAGGCAGGCGCCGCCAAGCAGGCGTTTCAATCACCGAAGAAATGGGGTAGCGCTGATGATGCAAACAGCAGGAAATTAAAGTCAGTAATCAGCCGAAGTCGGGTATTTGGCGCACTATAGAAACGGGCCTGGCTTTCGGCGTCCCCGCAAAATCCACGCCTAATAAAAAATGCCGCCCGTAGGCAGCATTTTCAACATTTACAAAGCATTAATAACTAACGATATAAATAGCGCTGGTCGAATCTGGCTCCACCAAAACCATAGAGCATTACGGCGCGCGAGTAGCGAAACAGCAGCGGCGTCACCACCATCACAGCAGCCGCAACGGTGGTTATGTACACCCACATCGGCGGGTCATTCGCAAAGTAATAGAGCAGAAACCCTATCAGCAGCAGAATCCCCGTTGAAAAGCCCGAACTGATATACATGGCTCCATAGTAGAAACCCGGCTCCGGCTCATACGTCTGCCTGCAGATGGGGCATTGAGGTGGCATTTCCACGAAGCTGGTACTCAGCGCCGGGTGCGCAAAGAGCTTGCCCATATGGCAGCGCGGACACCGCAAGTCCAGCAGCGCCAGCCCCGTCGAGGCAATTGCCTTGGTAGGCTGCTCCATTACGCCTTAGCAGCCTTCACTTTGGGGTGCGTACGACGATACCAGAAATAGCCGACTGCACCCATCAGGATGTACGGCACTGTCATCATATATACAATTCCTTTGTTGAGGCCAGCCACATCGTAGTCGTCGCGCTCCTGCCGGGCCGCCTCTACCTGCGACTTACACATCGTGCATTGGGCCCGGGCCGTCAGCGGCGCCAAGCTCAGCATTACACCTAAAAACAGAGTAAAAGCAGCGGCAAAAAGGGTCTTTTTCATAACTAAGGCAACAAGCAAATCTGAGCAAAGTTTCCTACTAGGCAGCGTAGTACGGCGAAATCATGAAATATACGATAACGCCCGTCACCGATACATAAAGCCACACCGGGAAGGTCCATCGGGCAATGGCTTTGTGCTTGGTATACTGCCCCGTGAGGGCAAAGTAAAGGGTAAATAATACCAGTGCCACCGTCACTACAGCCAAGCTGATGTGGGTTAGGAGCAAGAAGAAGTAGATGGCTCGTATCGTTCCTACACCACCAAACTTGGTGCTGTCCACCTGAGAATGATATGCTACATACGACAACAGGAAAAGCCCTCCCAGTGCAAAAGCAGTAGCCATAGCCGTACGGTGCGCCAGCACATTCTTCTGCCTGATAAAGTAGAAGCCAGTCAGCAAGGCTACCGCAGTCAAGGAGTTGAGCACAGCATTAACGGCTGGCAAAGCGTGCAGATAAGGTCCCGCTCCCTGAATTTTGAAAAGGCCTTTATAATAAAACAACACAGCAACCAGTAAGGGAACTACTGTTCCCATCGTAACCATGATGATTTTATACCGGGTATAATCACCGGGTGCCATTACCGGTGGGTGCAATTGTTCAGTGGGGGTGCTCATAATCGTAAAGCTGCACGGTAATTTCCGTGAGTAATCGGTCTATTTCCCGACCATCGGTACCATCATAGATACCGCGCACGCGGCGCTGGTTGTCAATTAATAACAGGCGGCCGGCGGGGATGTTGGCGGCATACTTCGCCTCAGGCAAACGCTTAGGGTCGGCAGTAAGGCGAAACTCGCGCTGGGTGAGCTGCTGAAGAGTATCGGCTGGTCCAGTTAGAAAAAACCACTTGCCAGCGATGGTACCGTACTGCTCCGCCAATCGGGTCAGCGCAATAGGTTGTTCCGGTTGACTATTCAGAACGAAAGTTGCCAGGCGCACTTGCGGCACATGTCGGAACTTCTCCTGCACCCGGAGCAGTTGGCGCGCTACTCTGACGCTGGCTTCATCAGCGCCATAAAACTGGGCGATGTAGAGGCCCTGCCCCAACTCTTTGCTGCTCACCTTTCGGCCAGAAGATGACGAAAGAATGAATGGTGTGATTTGGTGGAAAACAGTATCGCGCTGCCATTTACCAGCGACCTGCGTAGAATCTACGCGGTCGGGCAGGTAAGTTGGCAGCGCGTAACGGTTGGAACCGAAGCGGTAAAGGAATAAA
Organism: Hymenobacter negativus; assembly: GCF_017571495.1. Taxonomy (GTDB): domain Bacteria; phylum Bacteroidota; class Bacteroidia; order Cytophagales; family Hymenobacteraceae; genus Hymenobacter; species Hymenobacter negativus. The sequence goes on from NZ_JAGETZ010000020.1 coordinate 74,320, forward strand.
AAGGCCAGTACCGGCACCAATAGCAGCAGCCCCAGCAAAAGGGTTTGGCGGGGCCGCATCCGCTATTTAAACATGCTTTGCAAGACTTCGCCGATGAACGAGCCTTCAGTAATCAGTGCGACCAGCAGCCAAATCAGCAGAGCCACTGGCACCAGAATGGTCCAGATAAGGCCTTTGGTCTCATGTTTCAAGTGCATAAACTCAGCCACGATGAAGAAGGCTTTGAGAATGGTAAGCACAATGAAAATGCTGTTGCGCAGCGTGCTCGGGTGCATCAGGAATACGAATACGAACTCGATGGCCGTAATGGCGACCAGCACGCCAAAAGTTTTCCAAATCCAGCCGGTGTTCGGCTTAGCAATTTCGCCGGGAGCCAGCGTATGTTCAGTGGTTGCGTGAGAAGCCATTTTTTCAGTTTTGAATGTTGAGTGTTAAGGGCTGAATGTTGGCCGAGTCAATAACTCAGCACGAAACATTCGTCATTCAACACCCTTTTAAACAAGGTAGAAGAAGGTGAATACGAACACCCATACCAAGTCTACAAAGTGCCAGTATAGACCGATTTTCTCAATCATCTCATAGTGGCCGCGCTTTTCGAAGGTGCCGTTGGTAGTGGCGATGAAGCACCACACCAGCAGGCAGACACCCGAGAATACGTGCGTGCCATGGAAACCGGTAATGAAGAAGAACAGGTCGGCAAAAAGCACCGGGCCGTATTGGTTCATGGACAGGTTGGCTCCGAAGAACTTAGTGCCGTCAGCCATGATGGTGGGCTCAGCATGGCCATGGATAAAATGCGACCATTCCCAAGCCTGGCTGCACAGGAACGTGGCACCGAAAAGGATGGTCCATAACAGCCACTTCTGCACATCTGCTTTGTCCATGCGGTGGCCAGCTTCAACAGCCAGCACCATTGTTACCGAGCTCAAAATCAGAATCATGGTCATCAGAGCCACGAAACCTAGGGGAACGTTAGCCTCGCCCATACCGGGGAAGGCATTGAATACGTGGTCAGGAATGGGCCACCACCGGGTGCTGAAGAAAAAGTCCTTGGCTTCGCCGGTAAATACCTCGTGCTTATGGCGAATCATGCCATAGGTAGTGAGGAAGGCGGCAAAGGTGAATGCATCAGACAGCAGGAAAAACCACATCATCAGCTTGCCGTAGCTCGCTTTGAAAGGTTCGTTGCCGCCATCCCAGTTGCCGGTGCGCGGGGCGTCGTGGGTAGCGGAAGCAGCGGGATGCTGCAAAGTGGTCGATTGGGCCATAGCGGACAGCGTAACGTCGTTTTAGTGGTTCAAAAGTAAGAACAAATACAGGTACAGCCAAAGCCCGCCCAGGAAGTGCCAGTATAAGGTAGCATTGCCAATAGAGAGCATAGCACGCGAATGCACCTGATAATTAAGGGTCCGCTTGAGCACTACGGCCAGAAAAATAAGCCCCGTAATAAGGTGAAAAGCGTGCACGCCCATAAGAACGTATACGAACGAACCAGAAGGATTGGCGTCAGCACCTCCAAAATAGGTATTGCCCGCCACCAAATCACCAAAGCTGTGGTATTGCCCGACCAAAAAGGCGAAGCCCAACACCAAGGTGATTATTAGGCCCGTTTTCACACGACTGATTTCGTTCTTACGTGCTGAGAAATAAGCCCACTGCATGCTGGCACTGCTCAGCGCAATAAGAATAGAGTTTATCAACAGGGAAACCGGCAGGTCAAATTCACGCCAGTTGCCCTCATCACGCCGCACAATGTAGCCGCTGGTGAAAGCTGCAAACATCATCACAATGCTGAAAATGAGCAGAATGAGCAGCACGCGCTTAGGGTGCCAACCCAATCCTACTTCCTTTTCGGACAGGAGCTCTGAAGGATTCATAAAGCTAGTGGTTAAGTATTAGGAGAAACGGTTAGGATATGGTCAAAGCGTATCAGCACTGCCTCCAGCACTAATCCTTGTCCACTAATACCCAACCATTATTAATCAGATTTTGTCCAGTACCAGCGCAATTTGTACAATGGGCAAGTAAAGGAAAGAAGCAAACATGATGCGCAGGGCTGCCTTGCGCGACTGCGTACGCATAAGCTGTACCGTGAGCAGTAGAAATAACACTCCACATACTACTGCTACCAGTGCCGAAATGCGGCCGGCAATATTGAATTCCAGCGGCAACAGACTAAGGGGAATCAGCAGCAGTGTGTAAGTCATTATCTGGAAGGCCGTGCGCAGGTCGCGGTTGCCAGGTGTCGGCAGCATCTTAAAGCCCGCCCGTTTATAGTCATCATCTGCTACCCAGGCAATGGCCCAGAAGTGCGGGAACTGCCACATAAACTGGATGCCAAACAGCACCCAGGCTTCGACCCCGATATAGCCCGTAGCTGCGACCCAACCAATGAGTGGTGGCAGCCCGCCCGGGATAGCTCCCACAGCGACACAGATGGGCGAAATCGTTTTGAGTGGTGTATAAATGAAGCCGTATAGAATCAGCGATAGCAATGATAGGCCAGCTGTGAGTGGATTGAAGCAATACCACAATAACCCCAAGCCTGCTACTCCTAGTAATACACAAAATACCCAGGCCTCGGCCGTTGAGATAATACCAAGCGGCAGTGGCCGTTTGGCGGTGCGTGTCATCAGCTTATCTAGCTCACGCTCGTGTACCTGGTTTACAATGTTAGCCGAACCTGTCACCAGCAAGCCCCCTAGTAGCACGAGCAACGCACGGCTCCAGCTTAATTCGTGTGCCCCCAGCATGTAGCCAATCGCGCTGGAAAACGCCACCGTGAACGAAAGCCGGAACTTGAGCAGCTGAAAATAGGCGCGGGCCTTCACCATCAATACTTCGTATAGTGTCGTCGTTTGGCTCAACTTAAACAGCCTATTTCAAACGAGGCTGCAAAGTTACGCAACAACCCGCCGGGCGGCATCCGCAGGTGCAATAGTTTCCGGGCTTTTTCTCGCACGTGCCACCGCCAATAGTGTTAGAAACTGGATTCCAAACAAAACAGTGGCTAGCGTGAGATGCACTGGTTGCACAGTGGGCGGCAATGCAAATGAGGCTAAAATGATACCAGCCAGTATTTCCAATCCAATAACGACCATTGTAGCCGTCACTAACCGCTGCAAACGTACCCGTGCGAACTGCCAGAGCTCGTAACTCACGTACACATTCAATAGTAGCACGGCTGCTGACATTGTGCGGTGAATACTGAACACGCTGCCCAATTTGGCAATCCAGGTTTCACGGCTTACATAGCCAGCCGCTGCCGAAACAATATCGACCTGCTCACGCACCTGCGTGCCAAGTATAATCTGCCAGAAGGTAAGCAACAAGGCAGCCCAAAGCCACAATTGCAGACTTACGGCAGGCCGAGGCTGTTCGATAGGATTTACATCGGTTTTTAATGCGAGGTCACTTACTAGGTCAGAAGTATTAGCCCTCCCCCATCGTGTCCGGTCTACTGCGTAGAGTAGCAATGCCACAATCACAAGCGCCAACGCCATATGCACAGTCACCATCACAGGCAGTAGATTGGTTGACACTACAAGCGAACCTAGGTACCCCTGAACCCCAGTAAGTAGAAATGAAGCCAACGCCAGCCAAAAAATAGTGCGGTCGCGACGCCAGTACGGCAGCGCGAAAACAACTGTCAGGAAAACGAATACCCCAATTAATGCGCCCAGCAATCGGTTAACGTATTCAATCCAGGTTTTCACTGGGTTGAAATCTGTTTCGATGTATTGCGTTGGATGAGCAAAAATGCTGCCTGCAACCTGCGCAAAACCCATGCGCTGAAGCGTCCGCGCCAGCTTCTGATTCTTAGCTACACGTTGGGCAGTGTAAATCTCCTTATAGTTAGGTGGTAATTGACTGGCTTGCGTTGGTGGTACCCAACTGCCGAAACACTTGGGCCAGTCAGGACACCCCATTCCACTTCCTGTGCTACGCACTACGCCACCTACCAAAATCAGCAAGTAAACAGCAATTACCGTTAGTATGCCAAATGAACGGAATCGACGCAAAGCAGGATTAATCTGCAAACTTTCCATAGGTTATCTATTCTCATTATTTAATTGAATACCGTATCCTCGTTTCACGTGATATTCAATTAGTCAGTCTGAAATCGTGATAAAAAAGGCGGGCCGCCGATTAGGCGGCCCGCTTCGGGACTCTTCTGACTTCTATTTAGTCAGCTAGTTCCTGCTCATAAGGCAGATTTGACGACTGCGTTTGCGAGTATGGTACGTTCTGAGGAATAAAATCCGTTTCTGCACCAGGCTTGCTATAATCATAGGGCCAACGGTAGACAGCGGGAATTTCACCAGGCCAGTTGCCGTGGCCAGGGATAACCGGCGTCGTCCATTCCAATGTAGTCGAGTTCCAGGGGTTCTGGGTAGCACGGCGACCACGGAAGATGCTGTAGAAGAAGTTAAAGATGAATATGAACTGGCCCAAGAAAGCAAGGATAGCTGCAATCGAAATGAACTTGTTCATATCGGCGAACTGCGAGAAAGCATCAAAGCCAGTCCAAGCATAGTAACGGCGGGGGAAACCGGCGATACCTACATAGTGCATCGGCATAAACACCAAGTACACGCCTGCAAACGTCAACCAGAAGTGGATGTAGCCAAGCTTTTCATCCATCATACGGCCAAACATCTTCGGGAACCAGTGGTAAACGCCGCAGAATAGGCCGAAGAATGCTGAGCTACCCATTACTAAGTGGAAGTGAGCTACCACGAAGTAGGTGTTGTGCATCTGGATATCGAGAGTGGCATTACCCAAGATAATACCCGTTAGACCACCCGAGATAAACAACGATACGAAGCCTATAGCGAATAACATAGCTGCGGTGAAACGGATGTTACCGCGCCACAGAGTTGCCAGCCAGTTAAACACCTTCACACCCGAAGGCACAGCAATAATCAGTGTCAGGAACATGAAGACTGAACCAAGGAATGGGTTCATACCTGTCACGAACATATGGTGAGCCCATACGACGAACGACAGTAGCGAGATACCAATCAGTGAACCAATCATAGCGCGGTAGCCGAAGATGGGCTTACGAGCATTCGTAGCCAGTACTTCTGATACCATACCCATAGCCGGCATGATTACAATGTACACTTCGGGGTGACCCAAGAACCAGAACAAGTGTTGGAACAGAACGGGAGAACCGCCCTGGTTGCTTAAGGCCTGACCAGCAATGTAGATATCCGAGAGGAAGAATGAGGTGCCAAACGAACGGTCAAAGACCAGCAGCAAAGCAGCCGAGAATAGAACCGGGAACGACAGAATACCAAGGATAGCAGTCAGAAAGAAAGCCCAGATGGTGAGCGGCAGTTTGCTCATGCTCATGCCACGGGTACGCAGGTTGATGACCGTCGTTACGTAGTTAACACCACCCAAGAGCTGCGACACGATGAAGAATACCATGCTCACCAACCAGAGGGTCATGCCCGCACCTGAACCAGGGATAGCCTGCGGCAAGGCGCTCAAAGGAGGGTAGATTGTCCAGCCAGCAGCAGCAGGGCCGGTTTCGATGAACAACGACGAGAACATGATGAGACCCGACAGGAAGAAAAACCAGTACGAGAGCATGTTCATAAAGCCTGAAGCCATGTCGCGGGCACCTACCTGCAAAGGAATCAGGAAGTTTGAAAACGTACCTGACAAACCAGCCGTTAGCACGAAGAATACCATGATGGTGCCGTGCATCGTAACCAGTGCCAGATAGAATTCGGGGTTAAGCTTACCAGCCTGAATCCAACCGCCGAGGAAAGGCTTCAGCCATTCCAATGAGCTTTCGGGCCAGCCGAGTTGTAAACGGAACAAGCTGGAGAGCGTGCCACCTAGAATAGCCCAGAAGATACCTGTAATCAGGAATTGCTTGGCAATTACTTTATGGTCTTGGCTGAACACGTACTTCCACAGCCAATGTTGGTCATGGTGGTCATGTTCGTGGTCGTCGTGATGCAGGTGGTCACCGTGTTCGGTGGCCGGCACCGGGGCGGTACCAATACCGCCCTGCGCTTGCACGTCGGGCGAAAGATTGGGCTTGGGTGTCATATCTGACATAGCGGGATACCGTTAGATGTTATTAGTTAGAAGCTGCCAAAGGCATGGGGGCTGCCTCTTTCTCTTCGGCAGCAGCCGCTACGGGTACAACCATCGTTTTAGCTTTCTGTTTGAAGGCAGCTAAAACGTCAGGATTCTTCTGCGAGAAAGATTGTTGCGACGCGTACCAGTTCTGGTAATCGTCTGGTTCATCTACAATAACAGTTGCCTTCATGGCGAAGTGGCTACCACCACACAACTGATTGCAGGCTAGCTCGTAGTTAAACTTGGGATTACCCAGCTTAGCACGCATTTCATCAGTAGAAATGGTTGGCGTAAACCAGAAGCGGGTTGGCATACCTGGCACAGCATACATCTGCACGCGGAAATGCGGCATATAGACAGCGTGTAATACGTCGCGCGAACGAATCTTAATCAAGACCGGTACACCCTTAGGAATGTGAATTTCATTGGTAGTGAAGTCATCCAGAGCTGATTTATCGCTGAGGTCGAAACCAAACTCGTTGACAGCATCAATCATGCGGTAATTCACTACACCAAGCTTCATATCGCGGCCAGGGTAGCGAACCAACCAGTTAAACTGCTTGCCCATTACTTCCAACACTACCGATTCTTTAGGAGCCGGGCCGGTGATGCGAGTCCATGCCTTCCAGCCAGCAAAAATCAGCGAAGCCATCACGATAGCAGGAATAATCGTCCAAACAACCTCAATTGTATTGTTGTGCGAGAAGAAGTAAGCGCGACGGCCTTCCTTGTGCTGATACTTGTAGGCGTATATAAAAAGCAATGCTTGAGTGATGACGAATGCAACACCAATTACTGCCATGGTAGTCCAGAACATGGTTTCCATCTTGTGGCCGTGTACGGACGCAATTGGAGGATTCATCTTGTTGAAATTTTCAACAAACGAATAGGCAAACCAAGCACCACCACCAATCAGAAACACCAGCATCAGTACAGCATTCACGCTGTTGCTCATGCCAATGTCGCGGGTGAAAGTGCCCGAAAAAATAGAAGTAAAAATTTGTAGGCGGAACAGCAGGCCGAACACGACCAACAGCAACACCAACACCAGCAAAATGGTCAGAGCAGTCATTTGTTAGATATTAGAGTCGAGAGCTTAGAGCTTAGAACCCGGTAAAGACCTCAGACCAAAGCAGCCAGAGTTCTGAGTTCTAAAGTCTCAGTTCTAAATAAATTAAGTAGTGTGATGAATGCTTTCGTCCAGGAAGGGGTGGTTAACCGGAACGAGCGAAGCCGAGGCCAGACGGCGCGTGAATAGAATCAGGAAAGCGCCAAGGAAAATGGCTGCGATGCCAATCTCAATCAAGAACCCATTTTCACCACGCAAAGTTGCTGGCATGAGCATCAAATAGAAGTCGGACCAGTGACCGCACAGAATGGCAATGGCCACAATCTTCATAATAATCATCTGGCGTTTCGCATCGCGTGTCATCAGGCCCAAGAAAGGGAACACGAAGTTGATTGCAATGTTGAAATAGAACAACCCAGTGTAACGCCCTTCAAAGCCCCCCAAACGCTGGTTGTAGTATACCGCTTCTTCGGGAAGGTTTGCATACCAAATGAGCATGAACTGAGCAAACCATACATAAGTCCAGAAGATGCTGAAACCAAACATCAGCTTACCTAAATCGTGAAGATGGTTAGAGCTTAAGCCCTTTAGGTAGCCCGCTTGCTTCAAGAAAATGGCTGTGAGTGCAATTGCAGCAATGCCAGACACCCACCACGAAGCGAATACATACCAGCCAAACATGGTGCTGAACCAGTGCGTGTCAACCGACATCACCCAATCCCAAGCAGCCATAGAAGAGGTTACGGCATACAGAACGAGGAACAGTGCCGAAGCTGTGATGCTCTTGTGAAACCAGTAAGTGCCACCGTTCAAATCTTCCTGCAACGAAAGTTGACGCAGCTTCCAGCTGAAAGCGCCCCAAATAACCAAGTAGCTCACCATGCGGATAACGTAGAAAGGCAGGTTCAGGAAGCCACTCTTGCCAGCGATAATTTCATCATAATGCGGGTTGGGCTTGCCGTTCACCAGTTTATCCATGATGCCATCATGTGTCCAATGAAAAATATCGTGACGGCCAATGAAGAAGACGAGAAGCATTATCACACCGCCAGGAATTACCCAAGCGCTAAGTGCTTCAGAAATCCGCTTTACCATTACCGACCAGCCAGCGTAAGCCACGTAGTTAATAGCCATGAACACTGTACCGATAGTAGATACCCCAAGGAAGAACAAGTTGCTATGCCACAAGCTCACCAAAATGCGCTTTATGAGTACAGAGCTACCCTCTTCATGAGCAGCACCATGGGCTGCGGCAGCATGACCAGCTGCTTCGTGGTGTTCAGCACCCCAGCCTAACACCTGAGCTAGGATACCAAGAACGAGAACTACTACCCCGGCGACGATGATAGTAATGAAAGTTTTACGGGCGCCATCCGTAACAACGAGCTGTTCAGCCGTGGCGCTTTCGTGATGCGTCAGAGTTGCCATAGGTTATTTGTTGCCAGGAATGTGGGTCACGCCAGAACCATTGGGAGAAACGGCACCACCTTGGCCCGGGGTTTCGGATGCTTTATCCGCTTGTGCCTGCTCTACTGGGCCTTGGTTGCTGCGGTCAGTCATTTCGGTAGAGTCGTTGGCCGTAGTAGTCGGTCCCTTAGCTACCAGTTTGCTCAGTGCATCGGGGCCTTCGCCACGTTGCAGCACACGCACGTACATGGCGATTTTCCAACGCTCTTCGGGGTTTACCTGCGAGCCATGCGGCATCATACGGTTCCGTCCCCATTCGATGACGTGATAGATGTGTCCATCATTCATCGTCTTGTATGCACCTGCTGAATAGTTAGGTACACCTTTGAATTTCAAACCAACAGGGCCTTGACCATCCCCAGCTTCGCCATGGCAATGCGAGCAAATACGGGTGTAAAGCACTTTGCCTTCCTCCAAATTTGCCTTAGTATAGGCATAAGGATTATGCAGAAGACGCTCAGCCATCCGAACACTGTCTTTCGGAATATGGTCATAATAGTTCAGTTTGCCACGGGGCACTGTACCATTAGCAGGAGTGCGTTGGTTAATACCGAATGAGTTTACGGTATTAAACGAGGTTTGGCGCAGGGGCTCATATGGAATCGACTCGTACATCTCCGGGGCATATTCCACACCGGGGTCGTTTCCGTCGTGGGTACAAGCCGTGGTAGCCAGCCCGAGGGACAGTAGCAGCGCCGAAACGCGCAGGCTCAAGTTCAGCGGATGCGTCATTAGTTCTTGGTCATTTCTTTTTGGTTGACTTCTGATGCACCATTTTCACGGAGCAACTGGGTCAGCCGAGGCAATTGCGAGCTGGTCTCATCCAGTTCAATGGCCATTACAAACTTGTCATCAGTAGCTCGCACATCCATTACCGGCACCTTAAAGCGAGGGTACAAGCCCGTGATGGTGAAGAATGTGATGGCCATACCATGACAGGTAAAAAATACCGTCAATTCGAAGGCAACCGGCACGAAAGCGGGCAGCGCGATATGCGGCTTACCACCAATAATCATCGGCCAGTCGAAGCCCAGCATGTAAATCTGCATCCACAGCGCGAAGGACAAACCCGTAAGGCCGAAAAAGAAGGCCGCGATAGGGAGCCGCGAGCGTTCAATCCCAAGGGCGTCGTCGATGCCGTGTACCGGATAAGGGGAAAACACGTCGTATACCTTCACACCCGCTGCGCGAATGTTATCAATGGCGTGCAGCAGCACGTCTTCGTCATCAAAGATGCCGAGGGCAAAGCGCTTAGTCATGCTTATTATAAGTTACGGGTGCCGAAGCAGGGGCTCCGTGGGTGGCAGGGTGATGAGCGTGAGCGGCGTGAGCCTTCTCGGGATTATAAGTCGGACCGTTATCAACGGTGTACTTCAGGATGGTTTTCACTTCGGCCATGTTAATCACAGGGAAGAACTTGGCGAAGAGCAGGAACAAAGTGAAGAACAGACCGAGGGTACCAACATAGATGCCGATATCGATGATTGAAGGCGAGAACATGGCCCAGCTCGATGGCAGGTAGTCGCGGTGCAGTGAGGTAACAATGATTACAAAGCGCTCAAACCACATCCCGATGTTCACAATAATGGACAAGATGAAAGTCAGCGGAATGCTGTAACGCACGCGACGGAACCACACCAGCTGTGGCGTAATCACGTTGCAGGTCATCATGGAAGCGTAAGCCCACCAGTAAGGACCAGTTGCGCGGTTGATAAACGCGTAGCCCTCAAACTCAACCTGTGAGTACCAAGCAATAAAGAACTCCGTGATATAAGCTACACCCACGATGGAGCCGGTTACCATCATGATTTTGTTCATCAGTGCAATGTGCTCCAGTGTGATGTAATCTTCGAGGCGGAACACCACGCGGGTAATCAGCATCAGGGTAAGCACCATAGCGAAACCTGAGAAGATAGCACCGGCCACGAAGTAGGGCGGGAAGATGGTAGTGTGCCAACCCGGAACTACTGAGGTTGCAAAGTCCATCGATACAATAGTGTGTACCGAGAGTACCAGCGGAGTCGAAACACCGGCCAGAATCAGCGAAACAGTTTCGTAGCGCGACCATGCTTTAGCCGAACCTTTCCAGCCGAAGCTCAGCATGGAATAGCTGAAACGAGCAATAGGCCCCTTGGCACGGTCACGAATCGAAGCAAAGTCCGGAATCAGACCGATATACCAGAATACCAGTGATACCGTGAAGTAAGTTGAGATAGCGAATACGTCCCAGAGCAGTGGTGAATTGAAGTTAGCCCACAGCGAGCCCAGCGTATTTTGCAAGGGAAAAACGTAGAATGCCAACCACGGACGGCCCATGTGCAATACTGGGAACATAGCTGCACAGATTACGGCGAAGATGGTCATTGCCTCGGCGGCGCGGTTGATGGAGCTCCGCCATTTCTGACGGAACAACAACAGTACAGCCGAAATCAGAGTGCCGGCGTGGCCGATACCTACCCACCATACGAAGTTGGTGATATCCCAAGCCCAGTTTACGGTTTTATTCAAACCCCACTCCCCGATGCCGTACCAGAGAGTACGGTACACAGAGTAGAAGAATATCCCCAGGAAAAACAGGGCCACACTCAGGGCCGCCATCCAACGCAGGTTGGGTTTGGCTTCGACCTGATAGCAGATGTCTTGCGTGACGTCGTGTAACGTCTTACCGCCGGTTACGAGCGGCTCGCGTAATGCTGATACGTGCTGCATAGGAGGATAATTAAGCTTTTTCTTCTACTTCGGGGGCAAAGAACTCCGACTCGGAATTACGAATCTTCGTCAGATAGGTCACGTTCGGCTGCACGTTGATGGAGGCGAGCGAGTGGAAAGCACGCTCACCATCCTCACGACGTAGGAGCTTGCTGATGCGGCTATTGGGGTCCTTCATGTCACCGAACACGATGGCTTCGGTGGGGCACGACTGGGCGCAGGCGGTTACAATCTCACCATCCATCGGACGGCGCTTCTGCTTCTTGGCTTCAAGTTTACCGAGCTGGATGCGCTGCACGCAGAACGAACACTTCTCCATTACGCCGCGGGCACGAACAGTTACGTCTGGGTTCAGCACCATGCGACCTAAGTCGGTAAACATGTGGCCGTTCACGATTTCGAACTTATCGTTCGAGTAGTACGAGAACCAGTTGAAGCGACGAACCTTATATGGGCAGTTGTTAGCGCAATAGCGGGTACCGATGCAACGGTTGTAGGTCATCTGGTTCAGACCTTCCGTGCTATGCGTGGTTGCCAGTACCGGACACACCGTTTCGCAAGGCGCGTGGTTGCAGTGCTGGCACATCATTGGCTGGTGAATCACCTGCGGATTTTCCGAAGGGTCCTCCATGGCAGCATAAGTCGAGAGCTTGCCTTTCGTTTCGAAAGAATCCTTGTGCGTATCTGAGCTATAGTAGCGGTCGATACGCATCCAATGCATCTCGCGGCGGTTAATTACCTGCTGCTTGCCCACTACGGCGATATTATTCTCAGTCTGGCAACCTACTACGCACGAGCCACAGCCAATGCAGGAGTTGAGGTCCACCGCCATACCCCAGTGGTGGTTGTTATACTGATAATCCTGCCAAAGCGACACCTTTTCGGGAGCCTCTAGACCATCAGGCGTAGAAATCTTCTCGTATTCAGTTACCTTCTTCGGGTCCTTCTTGTAATTGGCCAGCGAATTCTCCTGTACTACTGGACGACGGTCCATCAGCGTCTGGTGCGTTTGAGTCTGCGCGATGGGCGACGTCGAACTGGTCTTTTCGAGGGTCACGGTATTCATGTACTGAATACCGTTTGTCGTCATGGCCAGCGGAGCAGCATTCTCTCCTACTTTGTCGCCAGCCTTACCAGCTAGGGTACGGCCATAGCCAAGAGCAATACCTACCGTACCATTGGCTTGGCCAGGTTGAATCAGCACAGGCAGTTCGATGCTGTAACCGTTAGCAGTTACTTTAACAACATCATTCTGCTCCCACTTCTTGGCAACAGCCATTGCGTGGGGCACAGCAATATAGTTACCCCAGGTTGCTTTCGAAATTGGGTCGGGCAACTCTTGGAGGAAGGGGTTATTGGCTCCGCAACCATCAGCACTCAATCCTACCTTCTCGTAGAGAGCCAGTTCGATAGTATCGGACGGCTTAGCAGCACCGCTGAGTTGTGAGGCAGCAGCGGCAGCGCTCATCGGTGTCATCGCCGTAGCAGTGGGGAGGGCAGTGCCGGTGGCCACGCCATCATGCACCACTTTGTCCCAGGCGGCATCAGTCGGAGTGATGCCGCGCCAGTTGGCACGCAGGTATTTGTAGTAGGTTGTGTTGTTTCCAGCCCATTTCAGCAAACTCTCCTGAGCTTGGCGGGTGGTAAACAGCGGCGTGATTACCGGTTGTGAAAGGCTGAGATAGCCAGCTTTAGGCTCGAAATCGTTCCACGACTCTAGCCAATGGTTGTCGGGAGCGGCGTATTGGCAGAGGCTACCGGTCTCGTCCAGACGGTCGTTGAGCGAGATGGTTAGGGGCACCTTGGCAATGCCCGACTTCACTTTGCTACCCAGTGGGTGGTTGAACACCGGGTTGGCATTGTAGAAAATCACAGCGCCCACGCTGCCGTTGTTCATGTCATTTACCAAAGCCGCCATGCGGGCGTCGTCACCTTGGCGTACGTTGCTTTGAGCAGCGCTGATAGTAGTACCAGCATTGCCCAGTGCTTGGTTGATAGCCGTTACCAAAGCTTGCACAGCGGGGTCGTTCGAACCCGACACCACAAGACCAGTGCTCCCACTGTTTTTCAGTTCCTGCGCAGCCGTCTGCAGCTTGGCATTACGGGGGTCTGATTTACCACCAGCTTCTTTGGCGGAAAAAACCTCTCCTATAGCCGTGCCATTCACAACAAAGTTGTAGATAGCTAACGTAGTAGCAGCTAGCTCTGAGGGCTTAATCGGGACGCGCACATCGGCATTAGTGCCGGTGAGTGACATTGCCGTTTCGAACTGGAAGTGGCGCGACATGGTGCGCTTATCCGTGCTCACCTTACGATTCACCACATACTGTCTAGCGTATTCAACCGGCGAAATCCAGGTACCGAGGAAATCAGCGCCGAGGCTTACAATTACGTTCGCTTTGCTGAAATCATACCCAGGGACCACGCCGCTGTTAGCTTGCAACAGGCCGGTAGCCGATTGCGCATCGTACATAACGTGCGTGGTGCTGGGGTAGCGAGCAGCAAATTCGGCAATAGCCTTTTTCGTGCTGGGGCTAATGATTGTTGGCGATACGATGGCAATGCGACCGGTAGTAGCCGCCAGCTTAGAGCGGATTTCCTGGTCTACCTGCTTCACATCAGCCTTCTGGCCTTTTATAGCGAAGTTTTGCAAACGACCACCATCATACAGGCTCAGCACTGCAGCCTGCGCGCGGGCCGACAGGCCGCCTCTGGTAATTGGCGACTCCGGGTTGCCTTCCAGCTTAATCGGCCGACCATCGCGGGCTTTCACCAGCACGGCGTTGTAGTCGGAACCCGTGAAATAAGTAGAAGCGTAGAAGTTGGAGATAGATGGGTCAACCTCCTCCGGCTTATTGAGGTAAGGAATCGCCTTCCTCACTGGCGTTTCGCACGACGCCAGCACGGCGGCACCTACGCCGAAACCCATTAGTTTGAGGAAATCGCGACGGGGAGCCGAAGTAGCATCATTGCTCTCGTGGCTTTCCTTGACCGGCATGAACTCAGCGAAGGCTGATTGCATGAACTCTGGAGCGCTTTCCAGTTCCTCAATTCCTTTCCAGTACTTCATTTGAAATGGTAATCAGTAATCAGTATTGGGTAGTCAGTAGTCAATAACCAGTAGTCGCAATACTGACTACCCAGTACTGACTACTACAATCAATTTTAGCTTAGTAGTGGCACTTCGAGCACTCGGTACCGCCGTTCGACGATACAGTGAAAGGGGCACCAGCATTTTTGGTATCGTGCAGCTTCACGAGGTTGTCGTAGTACTTGTTATCCTTAGTGTTGAGGGGCATCTCGCGGTGGCAGTTGATGCACCAGCCCATCGTTAGGGCCGAATACTGGTATACCACTTCCATGTTCTGGATGGGGCCGTGGCAGGTCTGGCATTGGAGGCCAGCTACCTGCGTGTGCTGCGAGTGGTTGAAGTAAGCCAGGTCGGGCAGGTTGTGGATACGCACCCACTGAATGGGCTGCTTGCGCTCGATAGCGCGGTAGATTTTCTTGATTTCGGGCGACTCCGTCTTAATCTGCGAGTGGCAGTTCATACAGATGTTGGCCGAAGGAATGTTGGCCGACTTGCTCTTATAAACCGAGGTGTGGCAGTAGGCGCAGTTAATCTGGTGTTCGCCGGCGTGCAGCTTATGCGAGAAGGCAATGGGCTGCGTTGGCTGATAACCCTGTGTCAGGCCCACTGCCATTACACTTTGCACGCCTTCATAAAGTAAAACAAGGGCGAAAACCGTCCCTACAATACCGCGCATCACGGGCGAGCGGTAGAACTTGCTCCAATCGAAGCGCTGCTCCAAGATTTCAACGTCGCGGCCGTCGAGGTCTTTGCGGCCACGTAGTACGTCTTTCATCAGATTACCAATGATAACCAGCGTTACCACCAGCACAATCAGCACAACGACGAGGACGATGAGGAGGATGTCAACGTATTTACCAGCACCTTCTTCAGCGCCACTAGTACCAGCATTTGCATCTTTTCCGTCTGTTCCAGCAGCATTCTTTGCTGTTACACCACCACCAACTGGCCCACCTTCTTGCGAAGTCACATAAGCTATAATGGAAGTGATTTCCTTGTCCGACAGGGCGAAGGAAGGCATCTGCTGCTTATTAAACTTATTGAACAGCGCCACAGCATAATCGTCGCCGCTGGCCACCACTTTGCTGGAGTTCTTTACCCATGGAATAAGCCAAGAAATAGGACGGCGCTTGGAGATACCAGCCAGAGCCGGTCCAACAACTTGCTCGTTCACGGCGTGGCACTGGGCACAGTTGCCTTTGAAGAGCGCATCTCCAGCAGCAATAGCGGCGGCATCACCGCCACCAGCGGCAGGAGCAGCAGCAGTTGCCGGGGTGGCAGCTGCAGTAGCACCAGGGGCTACCCCTTCTTTTTTGGCATCGGCGGTTGCTTGCGCGGCGGTTTGCTGGATACCGGCAAACGTGAGCACAAGCGCCAGCAACAGATGAGGTAACGAACGTAGTCGAATGCTATTCATACGAAAATAGACGGTAAAACGAAACGCTAGGGGCATTTCAAGGCCACAAATGTAGGTCAGGAATCGTAGGCGGCAAAAAGCAGGAAGGCATTTTTGGCCGTTGTAAAGGCTTCCTAAGCTTATTTAGAATCATCCTAAATAGCAACTCCCTGCATCTTCCTGAACCGCTTGATGATAATTAAATCAGGGTTGCGCTATGCTTGCTATGTTATATCCGCTACGCCCGGCTAATAGTTTTCCAACCGTCCACTTGCCATTAAGTAAGGAGAAACATCGCCTTTCCTTTCTGACAGAATTACCGTCAACTCCTCCCCAGCAAGGTGCTCCCTGTCTTGGGCTCCGTAGCTAGCCGCATAGCTAGAGCTATTAGATAGTCTTTGAAGCAAAATAGTCTTTGAAGCAAATAGGTAGGCAGCGCTTGTAATGTATCCGAAAGTCAGTACCTTTGCACCCCAATTAATTTTTTCACCCCACATTCACCCCCATCGTAATGGAAGTTAGAAATTACGAGACGGTCTTCATCGTAACTCCCGTGTTGAACGAGAGCCAGGTGCAAGAAACGGTCGAGAAGTTCACCCAGGTGCTTAAGGAAAATAGCGCCGCCATTGTATCCACCGAAGCCTGGGGCCTGCGCAAGCTGGCTTACCCGATTCAAAAGAAGA
Source organism: Hymenobacter negativus (assembly GCF_017571495.1). Classification (GTDB taxonomy): domain Bacteria; phylum Bacteroidota; class Bacteroidia; order Cytophagales; family Hymenobacteraceae; genus Hymenobacter; species Hymenobacter negativus. The sequence goes on from NZ_JAGETZ010000020.1 coordinate 90,837, forward strand.
GCACAGGCTACTATTTCTGCCTGACGTTCACTGGCGAAGGCAATTTGGTAGACGTGCTTGAGCTGGCGTTCCGCCGCGACGAGCGCATCATCCGCTTCCTCACGACGGTGCTCGATAAGCACGCCGTGGAGTACAACAACCGCCGCCGCAACGGCGAAATGAATCAGCAGAAGGCTGCCAAAGAAACCGAAGCCGTAGCCCAATAATCTAGCAACGACATGGCATCTCCCGCATTCAACCGCAACAACGACCGCGGCGCTACGAACAAGCCCCAGGACAACCGCAAAAAATACTGCCGCTTCAAGAAGAACGGCATTAAGTATGTGGACTACAAAGACCCGAACTTCCTGCTGAAGTTTGTGAACGAACAGGGCCGCGTGCTGCCCCGTCGCCTCACCGGCACCAGCCTGAAATTCCAGCGCAAAGTGACCCAAGCCATTTCCAAGGCCCGTCACCTCGCCCTGATGCCGTACGTAGCCGACGCCCTGAAATAGACTTTAGACATGAGGCGTTAGACATCAGAACGTGAGTAAATAGAACTTCTGTTTTCTCATATGCTGTGTCTTGTGTCTCACTTCTCAAAAAGACCATGGAAATCATCCTCAAAGACGACGTTAAGGGCCTCGGGTATAAGAACGACATCGTTACCGTGAAATCGGGCTACGGTCGCAACTTCCTGCTGCCGCAGGGTCTGGCCATGCTGGCCGACAAGACCAACAAAAAAATTACGGCCGAGAACGTGCGCCAAGCCGCTCACAAAGCCGACAAAATCAAAGGTGACGCCCAAGCCATTGCTGACCAGATTGGTGACGTGGTGCTCGACATTCCCGCTAAGGTGGGTGAGAGCGGCAAAATCTTCGGTCGCGTAACCACCTTGCAATTGGCCGAAGCGCTGAAAGCTAAAGGCGTGGACGTAGACCGTAAGCGTTTGTCGTTCGACCAAGAGCCGGCTTCGGCTGGTGAATACACCGCTACGGCGAACCTGCACAAAGAAGTTAAGCACACGGTGAAATTCCGCGTGGTAGCCGAATAGTATCGGTTTCTTTGCCAGACTGAAAAAGCCCTGCCTGCTGGTAGGGCTTTTTTTATTCCACTTTTCGGGCTGTAGTCCGGCGGTGGGCTATTTTTGCTTTAATGTTTAGAACTGAATTGACAATTGCTCCGGCCGCCGGCCAGCTGGCGCGCACCGCGCAGGTGCTGACGATGGGCTCGTGCTTCGCCGATAGCATCGGCGCACGGCTGGTGGCCAACAAAGTAGAAACGCGAGTGAATCCGTTTGGCACGGTGTTCCAGCCGCTGGCGCTGGCTAGGTTGCTGCGGTCGGCTGCGGGCGAGGATGTGGATTGGCAGCGGCACTTGGTACAAGCGCGGGGCCGCTGGCAGAGCTATGACCTGCACGGTAGTGTGGGCGCTGAATCACCGGTGGAGCTGCTTCAGTACATTCAGGAAGTGGTGCGGCAAACTGGTGATTTCTTGCGCACTGCCGATGTGGTGATGCTGACGCTGGGTACAGCATGGGCCTACCGCCTACGCGAAACCGGGGAGTTGGTGAGCAATTGCCACAAGCAGCCAGCCGACCTGTTTGTGCGCGAACTGCTGACACCCGATGAAATCATCAATGCATTGGCCGAGACCCACGCGTATCTGCGGCGTATTAACCCGAGTCTACGCTTTGTGCTAACGGTGAGCCCGGTGCGGCATTTGAAAGAAACGCTGCAGTTGAATGCGGTAAGCAAATCGGTATTGCGTCTGGCTACGCACATCGTAAGCGACTTGCTGCCGGGTGTGGCCTACTTTCCAGCATACGAGCTGCTGGTGGATGACCTGCGTGACTACCGCTTTTATGCTTCGGATATGCTACACCCGTCGGAGGTGGCAGAAGACTATATCTGGGAGAAATTTGCCCGGGCATATTTCGATGCAGATTTTGGCCGGTTCCGCAAGGAATGGGCAGCAGTGAGGCAGTCGCTGAGCCACCGCCCATTGCACGATGGCGCGCCGGAGCATCGGCAATTTCTGGAAAGCACCCGCGAAAAACTGGAACAACTGAGCCTGCGCAAGGTGAACGTAGCCGATGAGCTACGAACTGTGCGAGCACGGCTGGCCTCCCTGCCGGTGCCCCGTGAACCAGAGCCGGTCGTTGAACTGGAGGACGACGAGGAGCGGATTGATATTGGAGAAGGCTCGGAGGTTTCGGTGATTGTGCGAGTAAATCCGCAGGACTCGAAAGTGGCCGATGCAGCGGAGGAAACGCTCTCGGCGGAATTAGGTCAATTTGGGGATGCGGCACGGGCGCCACGCTTGTCGCCGGAAGAGTTCCGGGCACAGCGGGCAGCGCGCTCTGGTCGACCGGAACGCGGGCGGCGCGACGGGCGCAACAAAGGCCAATTGGCAACGCCTAATGAGAATGAGCAGTTTCAGGCTACGACTCCCGTAGATGAATCTCCTACTCCAACCTTAGCACCAACGGCTGCTGAAGTAAATCTGATAGAGCAAATCGAGGTGGGTGGTGTGCTGGCTACGGATGCAACTGCAGCGCAGGAGCCTGTTAAGCGGAAGAAACGCCGCTCGCGAGGTGGGGCTAAGCGCACGGCTCGCAAGCACGCGCTGCGCTTAGCGGCCGAAATGGACTCGAGTGAAGAGCAGCAAGCTGTTTCGGGAGAAGGGCTAGCCGCGCCAGCAGGTCTGGAAGCAGAGGCACCGGTTCTTCGCCCGGAAGGGCAAAAGTCTAGTGTTATTGTTAAGTCGCAGCCCGTGAAGCGTGGTGGGCGGCGCAACGAGGCTGGCCGGATGCCGCGCGTGGCGCTTTTTGCCGCCTCGCTAGCGGAGGAACCGATGGAAGCGCAACCGGTAGATGCAGAAATGCCGACGCCAGTAGTAGCTACCTTGGAAGCAACGTTGACGAAGACCAGAAGTACCGCTGCTGATGAACCAGCTGTTAGTCCGTCTCGCAACAGCCGTAACCGGAAGAAGAAAAAAGCAGCAAGAGCGCTGGAGGCTGGTGTAACGAACGAAACTGTTCCGCCCATTCTGCTAGTAGCAGAAGTGGCTTCCGACCTACCGATTGCAAGCGCTGAGCAGCTTTCCGGAACGGATGCGAATGGGCCAGCAACAACAATAGAAACTCAGGCTGATGACACTCGTCGGGCATCGTTGCCGGTGGCAGCCCTGCCAGTGAGTGGGCAGGCATCGGCAGCGACTACCGTTGGTGAGGCGGTTGTTGGGCAATCTGTTTCATCGGGAGGTAAGTCATCGCGGCGTGCGAAAAGCCGCACTGTTAGTGGGGCGCGTACCGAAAAACCGGCGGTTGACACGCCTATTATTCCGGTATCTGATTCACCGGCGGTGCGTACGCAAGTAGCAGGCGGGCGGCTCACTGGCTCATCGGCAACGTTGGTCGAACCAAGCGCACCGGCGCCTGAGGCCGCACCTAAAGTGGTAACGGCAAAGGCTGTACCATCAAAAGCCAAGGTAAAAGCGAAAAGCGATGTGGCAATTGAACCTGTTGTAGCAACTGCTCCGGATGCAGCAGCGGTTACTGCAGCCACCAAAGGCCCACCCAAAGCCCAGCCTAAGGCAACCAAACCCAAAGCAGGGCCAAATAAGCCCACTGTACCTGAAGTAACGGATACATCTGCTGCTATACCTGATTCAGACAAGCCGGTGGTAGCAAAAAAGGCTGCCAACCGAAGTGCTAAGACACCAGCTAAAGAAGCTACGGTTACTCCGGTCCCGGCTGAGAAGCCTAAGCCAGCAGCTAAAACGCCAGCTAAAAAGACGGTAGCTAAACCTGATGCAGAGCCGGAAGAGAAAAAGGCACTATCAAAAGCAAAAGCACCTAAGGCTGCAGCTGCAGAACCAACGACTGCCAAGCCTAAAACGCCTAAGAAGTCGGCTTCGTAGAATCAAATCAATCTGAAGGAATAAGTTCTTTAAACTCAGGATAACAAAGAGCCTGCGTCGTTTTTAATTTGTTGTGGTAAATCAATCCAAACCCGGCCCTTTTCGCCGGGTTTGGTGTTTTAGTCCCTCTCCTACCCTACTCGTTATGGCCCACGCAACGCCTCACGCCAACCGCCTCGCTGAAGAAACCAGCCCTTATCTGCAACAGCACGCCCACAACCCGGTGGACTGGTACCCGTGGGGACCAGAGGCGCTAGGCCGCGCCAAAGCCGAGCAAAAGCCGATTTTGGTGAGTATTGGCTATGCTGCTTGCCATTGGTGCCACGTGATGGAGCGCGAGTCGTTTGAAAATGCGGCGGTGGCGGCGGTGATGAACACACATTTCGTGTGCATCAAGGTGGACCGCGAGGAACGGCCCGATGTAGACCAGATTTATATGGATGCCCTGCACGCCATGGGCTTGCAGGGGGGCTGGCCGCTGAATGTGTTCTTGACGGCCGATGCCAAGCCTTTTTATGGGGGCACGTATTTTCCGAAAGGCAGCTGGGTGAAGCTGCTGACGAACATTGGCGAAGCCTACGCGGGCGAGCACCGGGCCGAACTGGAGCAGTCGGCGGAGCGGTTTATGGAGGTGATTGGGACCAGTGAGCTGGCCAAGTGCGGCGCGCACAATCGCAACACGGCGCAGGAAGCCGACTATTCGGCCTTGCAGGCTATTGGCGTGGCACCGGAAACTGGTCCGGCTGGGGTTTCGGCAGAGGAGTTCAAGCTACTGGTATATAACCTGGGGGTGCAGTTTGACCGGGAGCATGGCGGCATGAACCGGGCTCCAAAGTTTCCGATGCCCAGCATCTGGCGGTTTTTGCTGCGGGCATACGCCATCAGTGGCAGCCAGACGGTGCTGGACCAGGCCGTACTCACCTTGCGCGAAATGGCCTGGGGCGGCATTTATGACCAGGCGCACGGCGGCTTTGCGCGCTATTCGGTGGACGGTGAGTGGCTGGCCCCGCATTTCGAGAAGATGCTGTACGATAACGGGCAGCTGGTGAGCTTATACAGCGAAGCCTTCCAAATCACGCAGGACGAGCTGTTTCGGGAAACCGTTTACGATACCATCGAATTTATACGGCTGGAGTTGACTAATGCTGAGGGCGGGTTTTATTCGTCGCTTGATGCAGATAGTGAGGGCGAGGAAGGACGGTTTTACGTTTTCACAAAGGAAGAATTGCGCACCATTCTGGGCGATGAAGAGCCGTTGTTTTCGGACTATTACAACTGCACGGCCCTCGGCAACTGGGAGCATGGCCGAAACATCCTGCACCGCCGCGCAACGGATGAGGAATTTGCTGCAGCTCACCAACTGGCGCCCGGCGTGGTACCAGAGCTGGTGGCGGGCTGGAAGCAGAAAATAATGGCGGTGCGCGCCACCCGCGTGCGCCCCGGCCTCGATGACAAGGTGCTGACTGGCTGGAATGCGCTGATGCTGCAAGGCCTGACGGACGCCTACCGCGCATTCGGCGAACTCGAATTTCTGGTGATGGCGGAGCACAATGCCCGCTTTATTGAGGCGAACCTGCGCGATGGGAAGCGTCTGTACCGGACCTGCAAGAATGGCCGGGCCAGTATCAGCGGCTTTCTGGAGGATTACGCGTTGGTCATTCAGGCCTACATCAGCCTGTATGAGGTGAGCTTTGCTGAAAAATGGCTGCGTGAGGCCGAGAGGCTAACGGAATACGTTCTAAGCAACTTCTTCGACTCAACCGAAAACCAGTTTTTCTATACCGACAGCAGTGCTGAACCGCTTATTGTTCGCAAAAAAGAGTTGTTCGACAACGTCATTCCCGCCTCAAACTCCGTGATGGCGCACAACCTGCGCCGCCTGGGCCGTCACCTCGAAAAGGCCGAATATGTGGACCTGGCCGCCGCCATGCTCGCCCAGATTCGGCACTTAGTAGTGAAGGAGCCGCAACACCTTACCAACTGGGCCTCTTTGTACGCGGCGCTGCTGCGGCCGGGCGCGGAAGTGGCCATCGTCGGGCCGGATGCAGAAACGTTTCGGGAAGAACTGAACCGACAGTTCCTATTCGACGCTGTGCTGACGGGGACGGAGGAAGCTTCCAAACTGCCGCTACTGGCCCTGCACACGCCCACACAGGATGGGCGCACTGCCGTACACATCTGCCGCAATCAGGCGTGCCTGCCACCGGTATTTAGTGTAACAGAAGCTTTAGGGGAGCTTTAAGCAACATTACTGCATACTCCATATCCCGGCCCAGGCAGTCATTCCCAAAACATAAAAGCCCTTCCGGCCAAGTGGCCAGAAGGGCTTTTAGATATCGAAATCAGGCCCAGAACAGTAGCCAGAGCCTGATTTCGACTGGTGAGGCCGGTTTATTCCAGTGTCACCTTCCGCGTGAATACCGCACTACCGCTCACCACGCGCACCGTGTAGAGGCCGGTGGCCAGGTCATGGGTGTTCAGAACGTGCTCGGTGGTGCCGCCGGCCAAGGTTGCGGTGCGCACTACCTGCCCAAGCACATTAACCAGACTAATGGTAGAAGGGCGGGCAGTGGCGTTGCCTAGCTTGAGGGTAAGCTGGCCGGTGTTGCTGGGGTTGGGGTACACCAGCAGGGCATTGGTATCAGCCTGCACCCGGGCGGCCGTCGGTATTGCGCCGCTGATGGTGAAGGCACCTGGCGTATCGGCGGCACCGTAGCCGCTCACGGCCAAGTAGTAGCGCGCCCCCGGTGTGAGGCCCGTGAGGGTGATGGTACCCAAGCTGGTATTGTTGACGCCGCTGCTGCGGCAACTAACCAGCGTGAACGGACCGGTGGTGCAGTTGGGAGCACTGAACACCCGCACCATGCCCGCCGGCGCGCCCGTCAGGGTGAGCGTAACGGAGGTGACGCCGGTGGCGGGCGTCATGGCAAACCACACGTCACGCTGCGTGGTAGCGGGCGAGCAGGTTGGTGCCCCAATGCCCGGCTGGGCGCTGGTAGTAGCCCCCACGTTGGTGCTCGAAATGGGCTGCAAGGGGCTGCCAGTGGGGGTGAGCGCCAGAGTGACGGCGCCACAGGGGTCATCATTTGCCGGGCCACCACCAGTTGCTAGCGTCTGGAAGCAGATGGGGCCCACGAATGCGCTGCTGCCAGCGGCACCGGGGCAGTCCTGCCGCACATAGAAGCAGTAGCTGGTGGCTGCCGCTAGCCCCGTAAGCAGCACGTTGGCGCTGACAATACCACTTACTGTAATGCCCGTGCCCAGCACAAAGCCTTGCAAGCCATACTGCACGGTGTAGGTAGTACCGGTAGCGGGCGTACCACCTGGCTGCCAGGCAAGCTGCACAGTGGAAACCGTAGGCGTAGCCGTGGGATTGGTCGGGCTGGCGCAGTTGCCCGATGCGGCGGTAGTGGTGAAGCAGGCAGGTCCGGCATAAGCACCATTGCCCGTTGAGCCCGGGCAATCCTGACGGACATAGAAGCAATACGCCGTGCCCGCCTGCAAGCCCGTTAGCTGGAAGCTGGGTGAAGTAATGCCGGAAATGACCGTACCGGTACCCAAAACGAAATTTTGCAAGCCATATTCCACCGTGTAGGTAGTGCCGCTGGGCGGAGTTCCGGCAGTTTGCCAACCCAGCTGAGCGCTGGAATTTGTGATGGCAGTAGCCGTTGGACTGGTGGGCACAGCGCAGGGCGTAGTGAAGCAGATGGGGCCGGCATAGGCACTGCTGCCATTGCCACCGGGGCAATCCTGCCGTACATAAAAGCAGTAGGCCGTGCCCGGCTGCAGGCTGGTGAGCTGCGTACTGGCCGTGGTGAGGCCGGTAACTACCGTGCCAGCACCCAGCGCAAAGCCCTGCAAGCCATACTCCACGGTGTAGGTGGTGCCGGTGGCAGGCGTGCCGCCGGGCTGCCAGTTCAGCTGGGCGGTAGTAGCCGTGACGCTGGCAGCGACTGGCGCGGTAGGCGTGGTGCAGTTGGTGGGTGAGGTGGCGCACACAGCCAGCGTCCCCAGGCGGGTTCCATTGTAGCCCCACACCCGCACATACAGCACTTCGCCGGGCGTCCGGCCAGTAATGGTCAGCAATGATTTCAGGTTACCCGCGCCGTCGTCATCGCAATCAAGCTGGGTGAGCGTGGTGCAGGCACCCGAATAAATGCTCATGCCGGTGTCGCCTACATCGGTGCCAATGGTGGGCACCACAGTGCGCACCGTTACGATACCGGAGGCCGGTACGGTAACCGAAAACCACAGGTCGCGGCCCTGGTAACTAGCGCAGGTGGGGACAGGAGCGCCGGTACTGCCGGTGGCATCGGTGTTGTCGGCGGTGGTCTGGCTCACGCAGGTGGTGCCAAACTGCACAGGTATGTTGATAGCCCCGGCGCAGTCGTCATTTATGGGAGGTGGCGGCGGGGTAGTTACGCACAGAGTGAAAGTCGCATTGGCCGATGTGGGCGCGGTACCATTGGCATAAATGCGCAGGTAATACGTTTGGCCGCTGGTCAGGCCACCAATGCTGGTACCGGTGGTGCTGCCAGGCTGCACCGTGAGGCAGGTCAGGCTGGTCGAGCTGGCACAAGTACCGGTGCGCACATCAACCACCGCACCGAAACGCGAGTTCAGGGTAATGAGCTGCGCCACTCCACTAGCTGTGAAACTGTACCATACATCATTGGCCATTGCAGCAAAGCCACAGTTGGCAGCGGGCGGCAGCGACTGCGAGGCGGCCTCAACCGTCCCACTGACCGGGGCTGTGCAAGTCGTGCCGACGGTCAGGGCCACAGCAGCTGTGCACTCGTCGTTAACCGGCGGCGCGGGAGCCGGGCTCACGCACAAGGTAAACGTGGCATTGGCCGGAACGGGCTGCACCGTACCATTGGCATAGATGCGAATAAAATAGGTTTGGCCGCTCGTCAGGCCTCCCACGATGGTACCAGTGGTGTTGCCAGCAAAAACCGTGGTGCAGAAAATGCTGGTCGAGTTGGTGCAAGTACCCGAAAGCACATCCAGCACGGCCCCAAAGCGGGGATTCAGGGTGATTTGCTGGGTAATACCACCGGCCACGAAGCTGTACCATACATCGGCTGCTGTGGTGGCGGTGCCGCAGCTACCGCTCGGTGGCAGCGACTGCGAAGCGCCCACCACAGTGCCATTGGTGGAGTTGGCGCAGTTCTGCACCACGGCAATTGCTACGGCGGCGCTGCAATCGTCGTTGGCCGCTGCCGCGGCTCCGGGCGTGAGGCAGATGGTGAAGGCGGCGTTAGCCGGCAACGGCTGCACGTTGGCATTCGCAAAAATCCGCAGGAAATAGGTCTGGCCGCTAACCAGAGCCGTCAGCGTGAGCGGTTGGTTCGTGAAAGTGGTGCCGCAGAAAACAATGGCTGAACTGGCGCAGGTGCCCGAACGCACGTCCACCACCGCCCCAAAGCTTCCGGTGAAAGTCAGCGTTTGGGTGGTGCCACCGGCCGTGAAGCTGTACCACACATCATTCGCATTGGTGGCGAAGCCGCAGCCAGTAGTAGGCGCCAACGACTGCGATGCGCCCGCTACCGTGCCACTCACCGGGATGCAGGCGGTGTTCACGGTCAGGGCCACAGCGCCAGTGCACTCGTCGTTGGCTGGCGGCGTGGGCCCGGGCGTGAGACAAAGCGTGAAAGCAGCATTGCCCGGCAAAGGCAGCCCCGTAGCATTGGGGTAGAGGCGCAGAAAGTAAGATTGGCCGCTGGTCAGGCCACTAAGGATGAGCGGTTGGTTCGTGAAAGTAGTGCCGCAAAACACGCTGGCCGAACTGGCGCAGGTGCCCGAACGGACCTCGACCACGGCTTGGAAACCGCCTGTAAAAGTCAGGGTTTGAGTAGCGCCACCGGCCGTGAAGCTGTACCACACATCGTTCGCGTTGGTGGTAAAACCGCAGGCAGCAGCGGGCAGCGACTGCGAGGCGCCGTTCACCGTGCCGGCCACCGGCGTAGTGCAAGCCGTGGTTACAGGCAGGGCTACGGCGGTGGCGCACTCGTCGTTGGCCGCCGGCGTAGGTCCGGGCGTCAGGCACAGCGTGAACTGCGCGTTGACGGGCGGCGCGATGTTATTATTAGGGTACAGCCGCAAGAAATAGGGCTGGCCGATGGTCAGGCCAGTCAGTGTGAGTGGCTGGTTTGTGAAGGTGGTGCCGCAGAACACGCTGGTTGAGCTGGCGCAGGTACCGGAGCGCACATCAACCACCGCCTGAAAGTTGCCGTTGAAGGCCAGCGTCTGGGTAGTTCCACCGGCCGTGAAGCTGTACCACACGTCATTGGCCGTTGCAGCAATGCCACAGTTGGCAGTAGACGGCAGCGACTGGGTAGCGCCGCTCACCGTGCCGGCCACTGGTGTGGTGCAGGCCGTGGTTACGGGCAGGGCGACGGCACCCGCACAGTCGTCGTTGGTGAGGGGGGTGGGGGTGGTGGCGCACACAGCAATGTTGCCGCTGATACGGTCGCCGAATGACCAAACCCGGACGAAAAGCACCTCCCCTGGGGTGCGGCCCGTGAAGGAAAGCAAGGACTTGAGGTTGCCCGCGCCATCGTCGTTGCAGCCAATATCCGTCAGGGCACCGCACGTACCCGAGTACATGCTCATGCCCGTGTCGCCCACATCGCTGCCGGTCGCGGACACTACCGTCTGCACGGTGACGCTGCCGCTGGCGGGCACCGTCACCGAAAACCACAGGTCGCGGCCCAGGTAGTTGCCACAAGTGGGGGCTGCAACGCTTGCGCTGGCTGTAGCCAGTGTATTGTCGGCGCTCACGGTGTTGGTGCAGGCACCCGTGGTGTTCACCGGCACGGCAATGGCCCCGGCGCAGTCGTCGTTGGTTGGCCCCGTGGCGCCCTGCCCAATACACAGCGCAAACGTGCTGCTGATGCCGGTAGGCGGCGTGTTGGTGGCCGGATATATCCGAATAAAATAGCTCTGCCCGCTCACCAGCCCGCCCACTGGCACAGCAGCCGTGTTGTTGTTGGCAATGGTAGCACAGAAAACACTGGTCGAAGCCGTGCATGAGCCACTGCGCACATCCAGAATAGCGGCAAAGCGCGGAGCCAACGTCACGAGGTGGTTGGTGCTGGTAGCCGTGAAGCTATACCACACGTCCAGAGCCGAGGTAAGTCCAAACCCGCAGGCGGTGGTGGGCGCCAGGCTCTGCGTGGCGGTGGCCACCGTACCGTTTACGGGCACTGTACAGACGCTGGAAGTCGTTAGGGCGACGGCCGTGGTGCAGTCGTCGTTGACCACCTGAGCGTGGGCTATGCTACTGAATAGCAGCAGCAATGCCCACGCAAAAGAGGTGCATTGAATGAACAAGCGTATTTTTTGCTTCATAAAACAGGGGAAAGAAGGGGTGAAAGAAAGAGCGGTAGTGAGAGGAAAGAAAGCCTGACACGCAGGTTGCCGAAGCTATAAATTTTCCCGCAAAAATCCAGCCATTAACTAGATATTCAGGAATAACTAATTTAAACAACGGGCCATTGTGTAGGATGCTGGCTACGTGGTTATCGGGCCGGGCCGGGCTGGCGGGCAGCACTGGTGGGCAGCCACCCGTCCGGGGCAGTGGGCAACTTATGCTTGTGCTTAGGGGTTGGGCAACGGGAGGTGGCGGCTTTATCTTTACTATTCGCCCCTGCCCTACTTGCCGCTTTGAGTCTTACGCTTGATTTTATTTCCCCCGTCGCCGCACCTGCGCCTGACCGGGTTACCCTGTTTGCCGACGTCATTCTGCCCCTGCCCTTGCCCCGGCTCTACACCTACCGGGTGCCGTATGAGCTGAACGACAACGTGGTAATCGGAGGGCGCGTCATCGTGCAGTTTGGAGCCAAAAAGACGCTCAGTTGCATTGTAGCGGCTGTGCACGAGACCGCACCCAAGGAATACCAGGCCAAATACATCCTCGAATTCATCGACGATGCCCCGGTGGTCACGCAGCCGCAGCTCAAGCTGTTCCGCTGGATGGCCGACTACTACATGTGCACCATTGGGGAGGTCATCAATGCGGCGCTGCCCTCGGCGCTCAAGCTCAGCTCGGAGTCGCGCATTCAGTTGCACCCTGGCTTTTCACGGGAGGAGAACGAGTACCCACTTTCCACCCAGGAAGAGCTGATTGTGGATGCGCTGGGCACCGTGGAAGAGGGCAAGGCCCTCACCTTCACCGAAGTCGGCGACCTGCTCGGCATCACCTCCTTCCATAAGGTGATAAAGTCGCTGATGCACAAGGACGTCATCTTCCTCTTCGAGCACACCGCCGACAAGTACGCGCCCAAAGTGGTGAAGAAAGTACGGCTGGCCCATCATTTCGTGTCCGAAGCCTCGCTGGAACAACTCTTTACCCAGCTCACCAGCAAGCCCAAGCAGCTCGACGTGCTGATGAAGTACATGCAGCGCGTGCCTGTGTACCAGAACGAGCACGCCAACCAGGCCGGCATCGAGAAAGCCTACCTGGCCAGCAGCCCGCACCTCTCGGCCTCGGCCGTAAACACACTCATCAAGAATGGCGTGCTGGAGCAGTTCGACCAGATTGTGTCCCGTTTCCCGCTCGAAAACGAGCCCGCCCTGCAGCTGAACTTCTCGCTTAGCGAGGCCCAGACCACGGCGCGGGACGAGATAATGTCCCACTTCGGCAACCAGGAAATCGTGCTGCTGCACGGCGTGACTGGCGCGGGCAAAACCGAGATTTACATCGACCTCATCCGCAAGGCCATGGACGGCGGCGGGCAGGTGCTCTACCTGCTGCCCGAAATCGCCCTCACCGCCCAGATTGTGACCCGCCTGATGCGCGTGTTCGGCTCGCGACTGGGTGTGTACCACTCCAAATTCTCCGACAACGAGCGGGTTGAAGTCTGGAACGGCGTACTCTCGGGCCGCTTTCAGGTGGTGATTGGCGTGCGTTCGGCAGTTTTTCTGCCCTTCGATAACCTCGCCCTCATCATCGTGGACGAGGAGCACGAATCCAGCTATAAGCAGTACGACCCTGCCCCGCGCTACAACGCCCGCGAAGTTGCCCTGATGATGGCCAACTTCCAGGGTGCCAAAACCCTGCTGGGCTCGGCCACACCCGCCGTCGAAACTTACTACCAGGCCAAGCAGGGACGCTACGGGCTGGTGAGCCTCACCAAGCGCTTTGGCGAGGCCGGCATGCCGGATATTGAGTTGGTGGATACCCGCAAAGCCCGCGAGCACAAGACCATGCACAACCACTTTACCGCCGACCTGCTGGGCGAAGTGGAGCGCACATTGGGACGAGAGGAACAGGTAATTCTGTTCCAGAACCGCCGCGGCTACGCGCCCGTGGTGGCGTGCCAGGACTGCGGCTGGATTCCCAAGTGCACCAACTGCGCCGTGAGCCTGAGCTATCATAAGCACAGCCACGAGCTGCGCTGCCACTACTGCGGCTACCACGACCCGATGGTGAGCAAGTGCCCCGCCTGTGGTTCCCGCGCCGTAAAAACCCAGGGGTTCGGCACCGAGAAGATTGAGGACGACCTCAAAATCATGCTACCCCAGGCCAACATCCAGCGCATGGACTTGGATACCACCCGCGCCAAAAACAGCTACCAGCAAATCATTGCCGACTTTGAAAAGCAAGCCACCAATGTGCTCGTCGGTACCCAGATGGTGACTAAGGGGCTCGACTTCGCCAATGTAAGCTTAGTAGGCATTATTAACGCCGACAGCATTATTCATTACCCGGATTTCCGGGCGCATGAGCGGGCCTACCAGATGTTTGTGCAAGTGAGTGGCCGGGCCGGGCGGAAGGGCAAAAAAGGCAAGGTCATCATCCAGACGGCCGACCCGACGCAGGTGATTTTCGATAAAGTCATCCGCAACGACTACGTCGAGTTCTACAACTACGAAATCGTGCAGCGGCACGAGCACGGCTACCCGCCGTTTATGCGCGTCATCAAGATGACGGTAAAGCACATCGACCAAAGCGTGGGCGAGGCCGCGGCCATTTTGCTGACCCAGGAGTTGGTGGAACGGTTGGGCCGGGCCGCCGTGCTGGGTCCCGAAGCGCCTTACATCTTCCGCATCCGCAACTTTTACCTGCAGGAAATCACCATCAAGCTCGACCGCGCCCACACCGTACTCAAGCAGGCCAAGCAACTGATTTGCGAAGCCATGGACGTGGTGCGCGACCAAAAGGAATTCAAGCAAGCCCGGCTGGTAGCCGACGTGGACCCGATGTAGCACCAAGCGTTTTCAGGCAATAAAAAGGCCCGCTCAATAACTGGGCGGGCCTTTTTGCTGAAGGAAACCGGGCAGGACCTACAATTGGTCGAGCAGCCAGAGGACGATGAAAATCAAGCCAATAATGGCGACGATGGTACCAATCAGGCCATTGATAAGGCCCAAGAGCAAACCGACCAGCAGCAAGATAATGCCGATGCGCAGGTTGCCATCGATGCCGCCGCGCGCGGTAGAAGCCGTGTTGTCTTGCTGACGAGCGGTGGCTTTGTGCATTGCCTTGTCAAGCTTGCGGGCCACTTTGTTCAGTGCCAGGCGCTGCACCGCATTGAGCTTGGGTGTGGGGGCGGTGCTGGTAGTAGCAGTGGCTGAGGGAGTGCTGAGCGACTTAGCAGCTACTGCTTCGGCTGGTTTGGCAGCGGTGGTTTTGGATTGGGCTTTTGCCGGGGCCGGAGCGGCGCTGGCCACTGCGGCGGGGGCTGCTACGGGCTCTGAAACCACCGTTGCGGGCGCTTCGGCGGCAGGGGTTTCGGTGGCGGCTGCACTGGGAGCAGCGGGCACTGGGGTGGATACGCGGGTTACGCCGTGGTACGAAGCGCCTTTCGGCAGCATGGCGTATTCGGCACGGTTGCAGCTACCGAGAGAGAGCCCGCAGACCGCGACGGCAACAAGCTTGGCAAGAACAGAGAAGTGGTTTTTCATTGGTAAGCGGGTAAATGGAAACAAGCGAGAATGCCCGTTCTACGGCCAAAACTACAAATAGGCGATTGTTTCGATGTTTTTTCTTTCAATGGGAGAAGAGCCGACAGTTATTCAGCACATTGGCAAAATACTTGCGCCGGTACCGGCATGCAGGCATTGGGGCCGGCTGAACGCACCTTTGGAAATTGCTGTTAATACCCCAAATGTGCTTACTTGCGATTCGTATGAATTATTATGTTTCAACCTGGCAACGGGTAGCAGGAATTGTAGGATTGGGGAGTAGCGCCGGATTATTGGTCATGAGTTGCACGCAGCTTCCGGCCGAAACCCGTCCCTCGGCGCTTTCCGAGAGCCGCATGCAAGCCATTGCCTTGCCCGATACCAGCGGCTATGAAACCCGCTCTCCACGCGACCCGAATGGCATTGGTACCTACTACTTAGGCCGGCAGATTGCGCACGTAATGGGCCACGAAGGCGCAAGCTGGCTGGAGCGCAACGGCCGCAAGCAGGAAGAAGGCACCGACCTGCTGCTGAAAGAACTTAACCTGAAGCCCACCGACGTGGTGGCTGATATCGGGGCCGGCACAGGCTTTTTCTCATTTCAGCTGGCCAAGCGAGTGCCCGAGGGCCAGGTGCTGGCCGTAGATATTCAGCCCGAGATGATGACGGCGCTCCAAGCCAACAAGCGCAAGCTCAAAATCAGCAACGTGCGCCCCGTGTTGGGCACCACCACCAACCCCGCCCTGCCCAAGGACAGTGTAGACCTGGTCCTCATCGTGGATGCTTACCATGAGTTTGACCACCCGCGCGAAATGGGCCGCGCCATCCGGCGGGCACTACGCCCCGGCACCGGCCGCCTCGCACTGGTAGAATACCGCGCCGAAGACCCCAACGTGCCCATCAAGCGCATTCACAAAATGAGTGTGGCGCAGGCCCGCAAGGAAATGGCCGCCATCGGCCTCACGCTGGCCGACTCCATCGAAACGCTGCCGCAACAGCACCTGCTGCTGTTTAAGAAGTAATAGAACGAGTACCCCGAATTGGCAATGCGGCCCATGTGAACGTCAATGTTTACACGGGCCGCATTGCCAATTCGGGGTACTC
>NZ_JAGETZ010000021.1 GCF_017571495.1 Hymenobacter negativus
CCGCCGAAAGGCGACAAGCCACTAGAAGCAGCGGGTCCCAAAACAGCGAGAAGCCACGAAGCGGTAGCAGCACCCAAAGCTCGCTGCTACCGCTACGCGGCTTCTCGTTATGAGCCAATTGGATACGCTTGTTCCCGTCCCCTTACTCCACGGTGAGGCGGGTGGCCTGGGCGCCGCTACGCACCACATACACCCCGGCGGCCAGGCCGACGGGCAAATGCAGCTCAGCCTGGCCGGTGGCCCCGGCTTGGGCAGTTGCCACGGTGCGGCCCAGCGCATCGAATAAGGTAACGG
Organism: Hymenobacter negativus; assembly: GCF_017571495.1. Taxonomy (GTDB): domain Bacteria; phylum Bacteroidota; class Bacteroidia; order Cytophagales; family Hymenobacteraceae; genus Hymenobacter; species Hymenobacter negativus. The sequence goes on from NZ_JAGETZ010000021.1 coordinate 295, forward strand.
CTGCATCGGGCGTGGCCCCGGTCACGAAGGCGCCGGAATGGGCTGGCTGGGGGTAGCAGCTGAGCTTCGGGGCAGGGATAGCAGCAGCTACGGACACGACGGGCGAGTACATGCCCACACCACTGGCATCGACCTGACGCAGGCGGTAGTAGGTGCGCTCCAGAGGGGCCTGCGCATCGGTGAAGGCGTAGGCCTGCGGTGTGGTAGTGGAACCCGTGCCCGGCAGCAGCCCGGACACCGCCGTGAACTGCTGGCCATTGGCGGAGCGCTCCACCACGAAGCCCTTGTTGTTCACTTCCTGAGCCGTGTTCCACTGAGCTAGTACGCTCTGGCCCTGGCGCTGGGCGGTGAAGGCTGCCAGCTCGACGGGCAGCGAGGCCGCACCGCCACCGAGGTAGAATTCAGAGAAATGGTCGGGCACGCTGGCTTCCAGGCCAAACCATGGGGCTCCGGTGAGCGTGATGGGTGCGGCGGGCGTGAGCAAACGCGACGTGCCGGAATTGTTGGCTAGCTGGCAGTCCTCGTTGGTGCCGCTATACTGCGTCAGGCGCAGCTGGGTGAGGGCGGTTACGTCGTTGACGTCGCCGTCGTTGGCCGCTACGAAGGTGGCAAATTCGGAGTTTGTGCCATAGAAGCGCACCAATACCGTGCGGCCCACAAACGCGTTTTGGGCCAGCAGGTGCCAGTTGCGGTCCAGGTATTCGCGGCCCCGGGCATCAACCCGCACGGGCCCCTGGTTCAGCGTAAACTCAGCCGTGACCTGCCCCAGGGCAAAACCCTGGTCGTTGATGGCGGCTACCACCTGGCCATTGGCGGCCCGCAGCCACTGCCAGGTGCCCGCACCCGTGCTGCTGATGGGCGTAGTGCTCAGGCACTGGTTTGCGGTGCCCGTGAACACACTCAGCACGTCGAAGGCAGTAGCGGAGGTACCTGTACCACTGGGCGTATCCACGGCAATGAAGCCGGTGGTAGCTGTGCCGGGCACGGTGGCCGTAATGCTCGTAGCGGAGTTGACGGTAAAGCTGGCCGCGGTGGTGCCGTTGAAACGCACAGCGGTGGCGCCCGTGAAGCCCGTGCCCGTGAGCACTACCGCTGTGCCCGCCAGCCCTATACCGGGCGTGAAGGCAACAATGGTCGGCAAGGACGGCAGCACGGAAAAGGCCGTAGGCGAAGTACCCGTGCCCACTGGCGTTGCCACCGTGATATAGCCCGTGCTGGCCCCAACCGGCACCGTCGTGCTGATGCTGGTAGCGGAGTTGAGTGTAAACGCCGCCGCGGTGCCGTTGAATTTCACTGCCGTAGCCCCCGTGAAGTTAGTGCCCACCAGGCTGACCGCGGTACCCACTGGCCCGCTGCCCGGCGTGAAACTGGTGATGGCGGGCCCGTTGGCACAGCTCACGCTGAGCGTGAAATTGCCAACGTCAGCGGCCAGGTAACCCGAAACGTAGATGTAGTAAACCGTGCCCAGTACCGAAGGAAAGGTGACAATGCTGGCGCTTCCCGGGCCACAGCCGTCGTCGTTGCCGCTCACGCAGGTGTAGGCCCCGCAAGTACCCGTGTACACAGCCATCAGTCCATCGTAGCTAGCATTGGTACAGGTATTTACCGTCACATTGCCGCCCACTCCCACAAACCGATAGAACACGCCAACCGTGCTGCTGGTAAACGGAGCCCCGCCACAAGTGGCGCTTGGGTCGCCGGTATTGGTAGCACCCAGGGTGCTGCCGGTTACGGAGCTGCCACAGGTCACCGTGATGGCATTGGCACAGAAGTCATTGGGCGGGGAAACAAAAAAGTCCGTGAGGCTCAGGCAGGTAGTTACGGGTGTGGTCACGGTGATGGGACCGGAAGTGGCCCCTGCCGGCACGGTGGCCGTAATACTGGTGGCGCTGACCACGTTGAATGTGGTGGCCGGCGTCCCGTTAAAGCCGACCCCGGTTGCCCCGCTGAAGTTGGTGCCCGTGATGGTAATGGAGGCCCCCACCGGGCCATTGGCGGGCGTGAAGGAGGTGATGCTGGGGCCGCCGGGAATCCCCGTCACCCCAAACATGCGCGGGGAAGTGGCCGGGCCCAGTGGTGTAGTGAGCGTAATAAACCCTGAACCGGCCCCTGCTGGCACCGTAGCCCAGATTTCAGTGCTAGAAGCAACTGTAAACGAGGCTGCCGTGCCATTAAAGGCCACGCCCGTGGTGCCCGTGAAGCCCTGCCCGTAGATGGTAACCACCGTACCGATTGGTCCCTGCGTGGGCGTGAAAGAATTAAAGGCCAGGGCAGCGGTAACGGTAAAATCGACGGGCCCGGTGGCCGTGCCATCCGGCGTGCGCACCGTGAGAGGGCCCGTGGTAGCCCCCAGCGGCACCTGCGCCGTGACGGTGGTGGCATTCAGTACCGTGTAAGAGGTGGCATACAGGCCGTTGAACTTCACGTTCAGGGCCGCGCCTAAGGTAGTGCCGGTGATGGTGACCGTGGTTCCTCCCGGACCATTGAGGGGAGTGAATGATGTGATGGCCGGCAGCACCGTGAACGTGATGCTGGCCGAGCCGTTGGGCGTGGTCACGGTGAGCGCGCCCGACCCAGCCCCTACCGGCACAAACGTGGTAATGGTGGTGGCATTCAGCACGGTAAACACGGCGGCGGCACCATTAAAAGACAGTGCGGTAGCCCCCGTAAAGTTGGTTCCTGTGAGCGTAACGGCCCCGCCCTGCACCGCGCCACCCGCCGGCGCGAAGCTGGTGATGGTGGGAGCCGGCCCGGGCGTGAGCACGGTAAAATTGCCGGCCGTGGTGACGCTACCGGTGGCCGTGGTGAGTGTGATGGTGCCGGTAGTGGCCCCGGCGGGCACTTTCACCGTCACGCTGGTGAGGGATGTGTAAGTGGCCGCCACGGCATCGGTGCCGTTGAACTGCACCCGATAGGTGCTGCCCAGGTTGGTACCCGTAATCACAACGTTGGCCCCTACCAGGCCATTGGCCGGCGAGAAGTTGCTGATGGTGGGTGCATTTTCGGTTTGCTCCACTCCTACTGCCCGCCAGGCTTTGGCCACGGCTTCCACCTGGGTCGAGCCGAGGCCAAACAAATCGACGGCGGCTTGCAGGGTGGCCTGACGAGCGGCCGAGTAATTCGAATTGGCGGTGAGGTAAAACCGCTCAGCCCGGTACACAATGCGGGCCGCGCTGCCAATGGTAATGCCTGTCACGTTGTAGGCTTTGTTGTTGTCGTTGGTGCCCGAGCCGCCCACGCTCAGCAGGTAAAACCAGTAGTTCAGCACGCCAGAGTTTGTGTGGACCCCGCCGTTGTCGGCGGTACCGTTGTACCAGCTGGTTCCTTTATAGGTATCGGGCTGGCCGAAGGCATTGGGGTTGCTCATGGAGCGCAACGCCGCGTGCAGCTTGTCAATATCTTCCCCGATGAGCCAAATCTGCTTGGTCGGGTCGAGATGGTTTTCGACGCAGGCGCCCCAGATATCGGACAGCCCCTCATTGAGTGCCCCCGACTCGCTGTTGTACAATAGGTTGGCAGTGCTGCTGCACACGGCATGGCCGATTTCGTGGCCGCACACATCCACCGCCGTGAGGGGTCGAAAATGCGAGGCACCGTCGCCGTACGACATCACCGCGCCATTCCAGAAAGCGTTTTCCAGGCCCACACCGTCGCCCGGCGTGTCGTCGAAATGCACGTAGCTCGTGAGGATGGTGCCCTTGTCGTCGAAGGAATCGCGGCCGTGCACGGTGGTCCAGTAGTCCTGCGTGGCCTGCGCGCCAATGTGAGCATCAAGGGCCGCATTATCAAAATTTGCGTTGTTGTATTCGGCCGCCGTCCAGTTGTTGTCGTTATCGACAAAATCAACGGCCGCTCCGTAGTTGTCCGATTTCAGCGCGTTAAGCGTCACCACGCCCTTGCCGTGCACGGATTCGCGCAGGCGGAAGCCGCTGCCGGTCTGGTCGGCAAAGATGGGGCGTTGGCCCAGGTAGCGCGTGGTGCCCGTGCCGGTCACGTTCAGGTGCTTGATGACGGCATCGCGTAGCACCACCTGCCCGGAACGGGCATCTACGTAAACCAGCTCGCGGCTCAGGGGCGCGTGGGCGTAGATGTTGAACTTCCAGGCCAGTACCAGCGGCCGGGCGACTTCGGGCTGGCGAAAGTCGCCCACCACCACCAGCTCTCCTTTGGGCTGGTAGGTGGCCAGTGGATTAGCAGTAAGGGCTTTGAGGGCCCGCTCCTCGGCGGGCAGCTGCCACTGGTACACGCGGGCTCCCACGGCTTGCAGTGCATGCTGCAACGCAGCGGCTTCGGTAAGGGCTGGCTGCACGGGGGGCATGGCGGCCGCCCGCTCCAACTCCCCGCTCAGCACCTCAATGCGGCCGGCGCGGGCATGCAGGCTCACCACGCCGTGTTCTACTTTCACGCCCTGGTAGTACTGCTGAAACCGCTCGTGCACGCCACCTTCTGCGTCGGTTTCGGTGCGAAGCAGGCGCAGGTCGTCGGCGGTGGTCAGGGCTAGCTCGCGGCGCAGCACCGGTTGGGCCTGGCTGAGGGCGGGCCGGTCGGGCAGGGCCTGGAGCAAAGTGGTGCCGGCCAGCGGCTGGGCCCGGGCTGCCACCTGCACCTGGGCATGCGCCACGGGCAAGCCCAGGCCTCCCATCAGCAAAGGCAAGAACAGGGCGCGGCGACCAGCTTCCCGGGCTTTGCGAAATGCAGCGAAAATTGCCTGGTAGAGTAATGTCATAAAGTGAACGGTTATTTGTTTGCAGAAAAAGTGGCGGCGCTTTAATGGACGTAGGCAGTTGGGCTGAACAATTATTTTTTACCGACTTAACAAGCCACGGCCATTCTAAAAGACCAGCAATATCAAAGCACCGAATAAATAAACCTAACTCAAAATAAAATTCAAATTAACCTATATTATCAATACTTCCTTGCTTTCCGCTCGGCATGGGCAAAACAGGCACTGAAGTGCGCAAGAATCGGGTGTCGAGCCGGCCCGGCAAGCCCGAGATTTGCATCTCAATAACAAACAAGACCATGACTGACTACCAACGCATTGCAGCGGCCCTCACTTACGCGAGCACACATTTTCAGGCCCAGCCAAACCTGGAAGAAATGGCGGCCCAGGCCCACTGGAGCCCGTTCCACTTCCAGCGCAAGTTCCAGGAATGGGCCGGGGTGTCGCCCAAGAAGTTTCTGCAGTTCCTCAGCCTGGACCATGCCAAGCAGCGGCTGCGCCAGCACGCCTCGGTGGCCGAAGCAGCGGATGAAGCGGGCCTCTCCGGCACCAGCCGCCTGCACGATTTATTCGTAACCCTGGAAGCCATGACGCCCGGCGAGTACCGGCACGGCGGGGCCGCGCTGGTCATTGACTATAGCTTTGGCCATAGCCCCTTCGGGCCCTACCTGGTGGCTTCCACCGCCAAAGGAATCTGCAAGCTGGTGTTTGTGGAAGAGGAGGCGCAGGCCTTGGCCGAGCTGCGCCAGGAATGGCCCAACGCCACCTTCACGGCCAGCGAAAATGCGGTTCATGGCCAGGTAGCACGCTTTTTTGCCCGCGACTTCTCCCCCACCGACCGGCTGCACCTGCATCTGAAAGGCACCGCGTTTCAACTCAAAATATGGGAGTCGCTGCTGCGCATTCCAGAGGGCGAACTGCGCACCTACTCGCAGCTGGCCGCAGCGGCTGAAAACGGCGCAGCGGTGCGAGCGGCCGGCACCGCCATCGGAGCCAACCCGGTGGGCTACCTCATTCCCTGCCACCGCGTTATCCGCCAGACCGGCGAATTTGGGCAGTACCGCTGGGGCGCCCAGCGCAAGGCCGCGCTGCTGGGCTGGGAAGCCGCCCGTACGGAACAGCCGCAGCCTGCGTGGTAACCGCCCGCTGGCAAGCAATGCCCCCGCAGATTTTGGACATTTCTCATCGAAATCAATCCGCCGGAGGCAGCGCCTGCATCCGCACCGCTCGCGGGTTTAGCGTGTCGACGTAGAAGCGCAGGCGGGTGAAGCCGCTGATGACCGAATAAGGCTGTTCGTGCGGGCGCTGCGGCAACCGGAACTTCGGCAGCCGCTTGAGCGGCAGCTCGAACAGGGCCTCCGGGTGGGCTTTGGGCACTACCACGAGTTTGTGGCCAGCTTCCACGAAGAGGTATACGCCGGCGGCCCGCGCCCAGGCGCGGGCCAGGTCACTCGCCAGCTCGTAGTCGGGCACGAAGCGGAACTGGCGCAGCACGCGGCCGCTGGTGCTCAGTATCTGGGCCGTGGGCAGGCGGCGCTGGGCAGGGGTGGTCACGAAGTCGTAATCCGACATCGGAGCCGTCACGTCGGGGCCGTCCTCGGCGGCATCCAGCGAACCCGGCGTAGTGGAGCGTTCTACGTAGTCGCCATACTCATGCACCACCAGCAGTGTAGTGTCGTTGAGAAAGCGGGCCGCCCGCAGCTGTGCATGGGGTTTGAGGAGCGAAAGCGGCGGCTGACTGGCGCGCAACACCTCGGTGCAGGTGAGCACTGCCCGGCCGGAGGGTGAGATGCGCGGGTCGCAATCGGGTGCATCCGAATACGCTGGGCCGCCCGGCGAGATGCCCTGCACCCGGCCCTGCCGGTCGAGCAGCAGGGTGGCTTGGTGGCCCACGTCGCTAAACGGGATGCCGATGTAACATCCGAACACCAATGCATCGAGGGCGGTGCTATAGCCCAGGTAGCTGGGTGGTGGCATGTTCGTTACTGTCACGATATCGCGGGGCGCGGCCTTATAGAAATCCGGCTTGTGCAGTTGCCTTCGAAAAATCGTCTTTCGCCCCACCGAGTCGCGTAGCGTAAACGTGTAGGTTTCGGCATAGCCCCGCACCACGCCCGCACGCCGGGCCGAGTCGCTGGGTACGGCGAAGGCACCACCCACACTGCCGGCTGGAGCGAAATCAATCGGCTTGGTTGAATCGGTTTCGACGCGCACTGAGAGTCGGTAGTGCCGGGAGCCAACCAAAATGAGCGAGTCGCGCGGGCCGGGCTCACGATTGTAGGCACGGGTCAGGTCGGCAGTGTCGGCCGTTGGCAGCACATTTGGAGCTGCGGCGGGCAGTGTGGGTGGTTGCGCCGAATCCGGCTGTTCGGCCGGGTGCGAAGCGCGGCGCGTTTCACAGGCTGTTAATAGCAGAAACAGGCTCAGAACGAGCAGGAAACATTTCGGAGATTTCATGCGGAGCTGGAAAATCAGCTGCAATAAAACACGAACAGCCGCCTGGCCATTGCCAGGCGGCTGTTATTAAACTTGAGTAGAGACCAGAAACCTGCGCCCCTCCTCTATTCCACCACCAGGCGAAGGGTCTGGTTGCCACCACGCACTGCGTACACACCAGTGGCCACGCCCACAGGCAAGGCTAGGCGGGCCGTACCATCGGCCTCGGCAGTGGCCTGGATTACCACGCGGCCCAGGGCGTCGAATACTCGCACCACCGTGCCAGGTATTGCACCCGTAAGCGTAGCCGGGCCGCCGTGGGTCGGGTTGGGAAACAGGACCAATGTGGCAGGTCCGCCCAGCGTCACCACCCGCACCGGCGAGTAGCCGAACGTACCATCCAGGTCCACCTGACGCAGGCGGTAGTAAAGCACGGGCGCGTCGGCCGGCAGTTTCATGTCCAACAGGGTATAATCATGATGGGTAGTGGCGCTTCCGGCGCCCGCCACTGTACCGATGCCCGCAAACGTGCGGCCATCCAGGCTGCGCTCGACGGTGAAACTGGCGTTGTTAAGCTCTGTGGCGGTGGCCCAGCGCAGGCGCACGGCGGCCGGGCCCTCGGCCTGGGCCGTAAAATCCACCAGCGTCACGGGCAGCGGCGCATCAGCAGTGCCGACGGTGAAGAAGGAGAAGCTGGTAGTGGCCGGCACCGTGCCAGTGGCGGTGCGGGTGGCAGCCGCGTTCTGCGAAGCACTGATGCGGGCCCACCCGGCACCCGCCACCGGAGCGGCCGCGCGCGCCCACACCTGAGTACCGGCGAAGGTGGTGAGGCCCCGGTCGTTGGCCGACAGCCAGGTGAGCTGCACCGCGGCGTTGGTGAGCGGGGCCGAAGTGCGCCAGATTTGGTCGATGCCCGCGTGAGTGCTACTGGCGTTGGTGCCGTAGCTGAGCTGGGCGGTGTTGAGGCCGGCCGTGCGGGTCACGGTCAGGTTGGCGAGGGCCGCGGCCGGGGTGATGGCGAGGCCGTTGGGAAAAGTGGTGGCCGCGGCGGCCGGCACGGAAGTTTTCACGGCGGCCAGGTTGCCGGCCACGTAGCGGGTGCTGCTCTCGCCGGTGAGCGTGGCACCGTTCAGCAGCCGCAGGGTAGCCGAAGCGTGGGTGGTGACCGTGCCGCTGGTGAGCGTGAGCACTCCGGCTACGTCGGCGTTGCTGTTGGCGGGCAGGGTCACGCCGCCGCTGGTGTTGTTCACCGTGAGGTTGGCCAGCCCAGCCCCCTTCAGGTCGAGCTGCTGGGCGGCGGTGCCATTGAGGGTGACGGTGCTGGCGCTGCCGGGCGTGAGGGTGGCGCCGCTGGCGTTCAGCAGATTGCTACCCACGTAGAGCTGATTGGCGCCACTGCTCAGGTCGAGCGTGCCGCTGCTGTTGCTGAGCGAGCCGCCGACTGACAGCACGGCCCCGCCCGTGAGGGTTAGGGTGGCGCCGTTGTTGAGGAGGTCCTGGGCGAGGGCGGGCGCGGCTGGCAACAGCGTGCCGGCCAGCAGGATTAGGAGTTTTCGCATGAGCCTTTGAAAAGCCAGCGCTTAAATGCCGGTGCGGATGATAATCCAGCTCGTGCCGTCGGAGATGGCGGTGACGACTTTGGACGAGCCCGTGGTGTTCATGTCGAAGGTGTTGCCGGCGGTGATGGTGGCTGAGCCGTCAAGAATGGAGCTGTTGCTGGAGAGCTTGGCCGCGACGCTGCCACCGTTGCGCAGGTAGTAGATGCGCCCCTTGCAGGTGCTGGCCCCGGGCAGCAGATAGTGCTGGGTGCTGGTGCCGCTGGGCGCCAGGCCGTAGTAGCCGGCCCCCAGGTCCGTTATATTGGGTGCGCCCTGGTCCAGGCCGTTAGCGCCCGAGAGGGCGCTGCCACCGCCGCTGTAGCCCGTCTGCACGCCCACGGCAAAGGTGCCGTTTACCTGCAGGCTACTGTGGGGCGCCGACACGCCAACCCCCACCCGAATGGCGTCGTTGTTGCCGGGCAAGGCCCCCAGCACCAACGATTGGCTTTGGGTGACCGTGGCGTTGTTGCCGATGATGTAGGCGTCGTACAAGCCCGGGCTGGCCTGCACGCTGCCGCCGATGAGGATGTTGTTGCTGCTGCTGCCGTTCAGGTTGCTGCCGGAAGCGCCCCCGAGAATGATGTTGGCGTTGCCCAGGGCCCGGCCCGAGCCCTGACTGCCGGCGGAATTGCCGACGAACACGTTGTTGCCGCCCCCGGTCATGTTCAACCCGGCATCATTGCCCAGCAGAGTATTGCCGGCATCCGTCGCCTGTTGGCCGGCCCGGTAGCCGAGGAACGTATTTGAGCCGGCGTTGCTGCTTTCCCCGGCCTTGGCCCCCACGAAGACGTTTTGCATTGCAGTAGTCACCGCCACGCCGGCATTGAAGCCCAGCAGCACCGACAGTGAGCCGGGCGTGTTGTTGCCCAGGTTTACCCGGCCGTTGCCGTACACCCGGAAGGCCTCGTCGCCATTGCGCTTGAAAATGAGGTCCTGGTTGTTGGTGGTGCCCACAAACTCGTTGCCGTTCGTTGCGTTGCCCGTCAGGCTCCAGCCGCTGCTGCCGGGGATGGTGGCCCAGGTGTTGTCGCCGCGCAGGTAGGTGCTGCTGCTGGCCGTGCCCGTGGCGGCCAGCTTCGGGATGGTCACCGCGTCGTCGGCCAGCTTGGCGCTGGTCACGGCGTTGTCGGCCAGCTTGGCGGTGCCGATGGCGCCGGTGTTGACCGTCGGGTTCGGGTACGAGCCGGTCAGGTCGCCGCCGGCCGTGCCGCTGGGGGCGCCCCCGCCGCTCGGAATGGCCTGGGTGCTCAGGTCACCATTGGCGTCGGCCACCACCATGCGGCTGCCGGTGCCGGCCAGGCCGCGCAGCCGGGTGCTGCCGTTCACGTCGAATTTAGCCAGAGGGTCGTTGGTGCCGACGCCCACGTTGCCGCCGGGCTTCAGAAACAAGCGGTAGTCGGCCACACCGCTTTCCGCGACGTTCAGCCCGTTGCTGGTGCCGCTGGTGGTCAGGCCCAGGTGCCAGCGATTAGTGCCCGTGTTGTTGCGCAGCTGCACGGCGTCGTTGGTGGTATTGCCCTGCACCGTGAGCGGTAAGTTGGCCGTAGTGCTGCCGATGCCCACATTGCCGGTGCCGGAAAAAGTGAGGTCGTTGGTGCCCAGCGGCACGTTGGTATCTGCCGTGAGGGCGGTGCCACCCAGGCTTACGGTGGTGGTGGAGCCGCTGGTGCTGGCGCTCAGGCCCGGGCCGGCCGCCACGGCAAGCGGGGTTGGGTTCAGGTACACCCAAGTGGCTGGGCTGCCGGCGTAGTACCAGAAACCCGTCTGGGTGCCGCCGCTGGTGGTGCCATCGGTCTGGTACACCATCAGGCCCTGGGGCGGGCTCGTGATGGCCAGGCGCTGGGCCTGGGTCAGGCGTGGGATGAGCAGGCCCTTGTCGGCCGCCGTGATGTCGAGCGCGGCTTTGGCATTGGGCGTGGTGGTGCCGATGCCAATGTTCTGGGCCTGCGCAGCCAGCGGCAGGGCGGCCACCGCTGCGGCCAATACGGGTAAGCAAAGTCTCATGGGAAGTACTTGAAGGAGAAAAAAAGAAGGATTCAGTCAGTGGCTGCAAAATTTCACGGCAGGCTCGCTGATACCAAAGCGGCCTTGTACCCTAAACAGGGTACAAGGCCGCCCAACTCCTAGCCCCGAAGCCGTCGCCGGCTTATTCCACCACCAGGCGGCGGGCTTGGCCGCCGCTGCGCACCACGTACACCCCAGCCGCCAGCCCGGCTGGCAGGGTGAGGCGGGCGGTGCCGGCAGCGTCGGCCGTGGCCTGGGCCACTGCGCTGCCCAGGGCGTCAAGCACTTCAACCTCGTTGCCAGCCACCAGACCGGTCACGGCCACGGCCGAGCGGGCGGGGTTAGGATAGAGCGTGAGCAGGCCCGAGCCGCCCACCGTCACGGCGCGCATGGGCGAGTAGGCAAAGGTGCCATCCGCATCCACCTGCCGCAGGCGGTAGTAGACGAGGGTCAGCGACTTGGGCGTCTGGGCGTCGCGGAAGGCATAGTCCGTCGCGCCGGCCTTGCTGCCTTGCGCCGCCACTTCGCCAATGCGAGCGAAGGTTTTGCCGTCCAGGCTGCGCTCGATTTCGAACCGGGCGCTGTTTTTCTCGGAGGCCGTGCGCCAGGCCAGCCGGGCCGCCGCGCCCTCAGCTTCGGCCGTAAAGGCGGTGAGTTCGACGGGCAGCGGCGTGGTGCTGCCGGTTAGGTAGAACTCCGAAAAATGGTCGGCCACAGTGGCTTGAGCCACAAACCAGACCACGCCGTTGCCGGGGGTGCTGGCGGTCAGGTTCAGGGTGCGCGACTCGCCGGTGGCGGCGTTGTTGCTCAGGTTGCAATCCTCATTCGGGCCGCTGTACTGCGTGCTTTTTAGGTTGGCATAAGTCACGGCCGCGTCAGCAGCCTGCAGGCGGGAAAACTCGGTGGTCAGGCCATAGAAGCGCACGTTGACGCTGCTGCCGGTGAAAGTGGAGTTGGTGGCGGTAAGGCGCCAGTTTCGGTCGAGGTACTTGTGAGCCCGGCCGTCCTGGCGCACGGCGCTGGCCGTGCCGGCGACGAGGAACTGCACGCTCACTGTGCCCAGCGCGGCGCGCGTGTCCTGCAGGGCAGCCACCACCTGACCGTTGCTGGCCAGCAGGTAGTGCCAGTTGCCGTCGCCAGTGGCGGTGTAGCCGGTCGTTGTCAGGCAGCTGGCCACGGCGTCGTACACTTTCAGCACCGAGAAAGCCGGGCCGCTGGTGCTGCTCACGCCGTTCGATGTCACCACCACCGCGCTGCTGCCCACGGCGGCGCCCACCGGCACCGTGGCCGTGAGCGAGGTAGCCGAGTTATACGTCACGCTGCTGGCCGCCACCCCGCCGAAGCTCACAGTGCTGCCGCTCACGAAGCGCGTACCCGTGATAGTAACGGGCATACCCGGCAGCTCGGCGCTGGCGCTCAGGGCCGTGATGGTGGGCGGCAGCGCGTAGATGATGGTGAATTGCGCAGCGGCCGAGTTGTTGTTGCCGGCGTCGTCCTGGGCACGGCTGGCGGCGATGTTGACTGTAATGGTCGACGGGGCACTGCTCGGCGTCACGGTGAAGGTGTATTGGCTGGCGCTGACCACGGTCAGGGCGCTTTTGGTGCCGCCCGTCACCGTTACATCGCCGATGGCGAAGTTCGACACGCCTTCCGAGAAGGTGATGGTGAAGGGCACGGGACTGGTACTGGTGCTGCTGCCCGACGGCCCGACCGAACTGCTGATAACCACCGTGGGCGCCACCGTATCCACCGTGAACGTGTTGGTGGCGCTGTTCAGGCTCACGGGCTGGCCGGTGGTTTGGGCGGTGGCGTACACCGTATGCGAACCCTCGCTCAGGGCGGTGGTCTGGGTTTTGCTCCAGTTGCCGTTGCCATTGTTGGCCGTCACGGTGCCAATGCTCACGCCGTCCACGTACACCGTGACGGTGCTGCCGGCCGGGGCCGAGCCAGTGTAAGTGGGCGTGTTGTCGCTGGTACTGCTGCCGTCGGCGGGCGTGTCAACCTGCGGGGTGGCGGTGCGGAGCGTCAGGGTAACGGCTTTGGTGACGGCGGCGCTGGCCGCGCTGCCGTCGTTGGCCACGAAGCTCACGGTGCGGGTGGCCGTGCTGGGCGTGCCAGCGGTGTTGTTGTAGGTAATGGCCCGCAGCGCGGTCTGCCACTGGGCTTTGGTGGCCGTGGCCCCAGCCGAAGTCAGCGAGAGAATGCCCGTGCCAGCGGCGTAGCTGGCGCCGATGTTGCCGAAGATGGTGATGCTCGTGTTCGAGAAGGCCAGCACGTCCTGGGTGCTCAGAAAACCGGTGGTCAGGCGCACCGAGGCCGAGGCCAGGGTGGCGTTGTCCGTATCGGTCACGGTGAGGCCGGCGTCCACAGCCACGGGGCCGGCGCCCTGCGTCCAGGCGGTGCTGCCGGTGGTGGCGGTTAGCACGGGCGCGTCGTTGGTCGAGCCCACGGTGATGTTCACGATGTCCGAATCCGATTTAGCGCCGCCGGTGCCGGTGTTGCCCAAGTCGTTGGCAGCCAGCGTCAGCGAGGCCGTGCCGTTGAAGTTGAGCGTGGGCGTGAACACCAGCCCGTTGAGGGCCGCGTTGATGCTGGCGAGCGTGCCCCGAAACGTCATCGCGGCGTCGGCCGCGCCGTCGCCCACCGTGAACGTCAGCCCCGTGGTGCGGCTGAGGGTGAACGTGCCGTTAGCCGCTGTCAGAGTGATTTCCACGTTGCCCGAGCCCGCATCCGCGTCGCTTACGCTAATTACGTTATTTCCGGCAGTATTGAAGGTTTTAGGCGTGTCCTCGGCGGTGGTTTGGGTGGCGGGTACGGAGGCTACTGGGGCATCATTCACGCCGGTAACGGTGGTGGTGGCCGTGGCCGTGTTGTTGGCCGCGGTGGGGTCGAAAGTAGTGCTGCTCACCGTGGCCATAGCCGAGATGGTGCCGCCCTCGCCGGGGGCCTGAATCTGCACCGTGAGTACGGGCGCCGTGCCCACCGCCAGCGTGCTGCGGGTGGCCGTCGCGGTGCCGCCGGACTGCGACGCCGCCCAGCCCGTGCCCGCGGCGCTCAAAAACACCGCCCCGGCCGGCAGCGCCAGCGTGGCCGTGATACCGCTGGCGCTGCTGGGCCCGGCGTTGCTCACGGTGAGCGTGTAGGTCAGGGTGGCGTCCTCGTTCACGGGGTTGGGCGTCGCGCTCAGCGTCACCGACAGGTCATTCACTGTGCTTACAGTGAAAGAGTTGGTGCTGGTGCCGGTGCCGTCGGCATTCGTCACCGAAATAGTGCCCGTGGTGGCCCCCGCCGGCACCGAGGCGGTTATCTGGCTGTTGCTGTTCACGGTGACCGTGGTGGCTGTGGTGCCGTTGAACTTCACCGTGGCCGCGCCCGCGTCGTTGAAGTGGGTGCCGGTGATGGCTACACTGGTGCCTACCGGCCCAGTGGTGGGCGTGAAGCTCGTCACGGTGGGTACTTCGGCCACATCAGTCACGCCGATGGTGAAGGTTTCCTCGTAGAAAAGCCCGCCTTGGTCGGTGGTGCGGATTTTGACGCTGTAGCTGTTCCTGGTTTCGTAGTCGAAAGACCCGTTTGTTGTGAGCGTGCTGCCGATGATGTTGAACGAGCCGTTGTCGGCCCCACCCACCGCGAAGGTGTAGGTGAAGGTGTTGCCCGCGTTCGGGTCGGTGCTGCTGAAAGTGCCCACCGACGTGTTCAAGGGCTGGTTTTCGGCCACGCTGGCGTTGCTCAGGCTGAGGTCGGTGGGGGCGGCGTTGGGCACCGTCACCGTGAAGTTGCTGCCGCTGCTGGCCGTGCCGCTGGGCGTGGTGGCGCGCACCAGGCCGGTGGTGCTGCCGCTGCCCACCGTGAAGGTGAAGCTGGTGGCCGTGGGCGTGCCAGTAATGGTGCCGGCCACGTTGTTCACCGAGGCGGCGGTCACGCCGGCCAGGTTGGTGCCCGTCACGGTCACGGTGGTGCCCACCGGCCCGCTCGGGGGCGAGAAGCCGCTGATGGTGGGCGCGGGCGCGGCGACCGTCTGCTCGTAGCGGTCAATGGTGCCGTCGGCCCGGCCCACCAGCAGGTCCAGCAGCCCGTCGCCGTCGATGTCCGTCACGCAGGGCTTGGCGTTGGTACCCGCCGAGATGCTGTTGAAGGTGCTCGACTGCTGGCTGATGGTGTAGCTGCCCGCCGCAATCTGCTCGTAGCGGTAGATGTTGCCGCCGCTCACGCCGAACAGAATGTCAATCAGGCCGTCGCCGTCCAGGTCCGTGCAAAAGGGCGCGGCGTTGCCCGGCAGCAGCAGGCTGTTGAAGTTGGTGTCGATGCGGTAAAACTGGTCGGTGTTCTCGAAGCTCTGCTGGGAGTGGCTGGTGATGCCGTCGCCCTTGCCCACTAGCAACTCCAGCCGGCCGTCGCCGTCGAGGTCGGTCATGCTGGGCACGGTGTTGCTGGTGGTCGATATGCCAGATAAGTTGTTCACCACCAGCGCAAAGGTGGCGGCGCCCACGCCCGTCTGCTCGTACTCGCTCACGGTGCCGTCGCCGCGCCCCAGCACCAGGTTGAAGCGCCCGTTGCCTTCCAGGTCCACGATGGCCACCGTGGCCTCGGTGCCCATGTCGAGGTTGGCCGAGCCCGTGCTCAGCAGGCCCAGGCTGGTAAAAGTCGTGCCGTTGGCGGCCGTTTGCTCGTAGCGGGCAATGGTGCCGTCGGCCCGGCCCACCAGCAAGTCGAGGCGGCCGTCGCCGTCGAGGTCAGCCACGGCCGGCGCGGCGTTGGCGCCGCCGCTCACGCCAGCAAAGTTGTTGGCCACCAGCGTGTAGCTCACGCTGCTGGCCCGCGTCGCCGCAAAGGTGGAAGGCGAGAAAGCAAAGCCCGCGCCGGTGGTCGCGTTGATGAGCTGCGTGGAGGCCGCCCGGGGCACCACGGCCGTAATCTGCGTGCTGGAATTAACGGTGAACACCGCCGACAGCTCCCCAAACCGCACGCTGGTGGTACCCGTGAAGCCGCTACCCGTGATGACAACATTGCTGCCCGATGCCCCACTCGCGGGCGAAAAGCCCGTAATGGTAGGCTGGGCCCAAGCCGCCGCGCTGCTCAGCAGCAAGAGTAACAAGAGTAGCGTGGCCGGCCACGGCCGGCGCGGGAAAGGAGTACGAGTAAAAGTTTGCATAAAGAGGAGCATAGGGGTTGGCGGCTGCAAAACTCTTATGTTTTGGGCTTGCGGTCTGCATCGGGCTTGTACCCTAAACAGGGTACAAGCTTTCTTTTCTTGCTGCTCACAATAGCGCTGCCCGTCGCCAGGTGTATCAGGCATAAAAAGTAAGCTGGGTTTTAACGCAGCAGTGCAGCGGTAATCACAGCAACTCCAGTCCAGCCCACCATGCATCCTAAAGTCGGACCCAAACCAACCGCCTTACCCCAAGTACAGCAAAAGGCCCGGAATAATGGCTGTAACACCATCCCGGGCCCCGATACACTACCAATTATTCTCTTGCTATCCTGCCATGACCAGCGTTCCGGCCCATTCAGGCCGTTCGTTCCTAAGCTGAGCAGCTTTGACCGCGGGCCAGAGTAAGTATGCTTACTCCCGCACGAGGCGAATGGCCCTCGCCCCGGCGCGCACCACATAGACGCCCGCCGGCAGCCCGGCGGACAAGGGCAGCGTAGCTGTGCCAGCCGCATCGGCCGTGGCAGTGCTCACCTCCCGGCCCAGGCTGTCGAACACGCGCACCCGCGTGCCCAGGACGGTACCGATAAGAGTAGCACCACCAGCCGTCGGGTTCGGAAACAGAGCCAGTTGGCCCTTCCCTCCTACTACCACATCGCGCACCGGCGAGTAGGTGGAGCTGCCGTTCTGGTCTACCTGGCGCAGGCGGTAGTAGATGTGAGTGCGAGTGGGCGAGCTGGCGAGTTTATCATCCAGGTAGGCATAGTCGCTTGGGCTTGTTTTGCTGCCCTGCGCGGCCAGCCGGCCGATTTTGGCGAACTCGCGGCCATCAGTGCTGCGCTCGATATCGAAATATGCGCTGTTCTTCTCCGAAGCCGTGGCCCAGGCCAGGCGCACGGCTGTGCCCTGCTGCTCGGCCGTGAAGCTGGTGAGCTCGACGGGCAGCGGGGCAGTGCTGCCGGTGAGGTAGAACTCGGAGAAATGGTCGGGCACGCTAGCTTGGGCTACAAACCAGACCACCCCGTTGCCTGGCGTGCTGGCGCTCAGGCTCAGGGTGCGGTGCTGACCGGCAGCGAGGTTGTTGCCGAGCTGGCAATCTTCATTGGCTCCGCTGTACTGGGTGGCTTTGAGGTTGGCGTACGTGACGCTGGCATCGGCAGCCACAAGGCGGCCGAACTCAGAGGTGAGCCCGTAGAAGCGCACGTTGAGGCTGCTACCGGTGAAGGTGGGGTTGGTGGCTATCAGGTGCCAGTTGCGGTCGAGGTAGCGGTGGGCTTTGGCATCCTGGCGCACGGCGCTGGCCGAGCCGGTAATGAGGAACTGCACGCTGACGGAACCCAGGGCGGCGCGGGTATCCTGCAGGGCGGCCACTACCTGGCCATTCCCAGCCAACAGGTAGTGCCAGGCCCCATCGCCGGTAGCAGTGTAAGAAGTGGTGGTCAAACAGCTGGCCACTGCATCGTATACTTTGAGCACGCTGAAAGCCGGACTGCCGGTACTGGGTGCGCCACCAGTGGTTACCACTACGGTGCTGCTGCTCACGGCGGCGCTGGCCGGCACGGTAGCCGTGAGGGAGGTAGCCGAAGTATAAGTAACGCTGCTGGCCGCCACCCCGCCGAAGCTGACGGTGCTGGCAGCCGTGAAGCCCGTGCCCGTAATTACCACTGGCATGCCCGGCAGCTCGGCGCTGGGGCTAACATTGCTGAGTGTGGGAGCCGGAGCATAGGTAATACTGAACTGAGCAGCAGCGGTGTTGCCGTTGCCGGCGGCGTCGGTGGCCCGGCTGGTGGCAATGTTGACAGTGATAGGGCCCGCACCGCTGGGCGTCATGGTAAAGGTGTACTGGCTGGCGCTGACCATGGTGAGGGCGCTTTTGGTGCCGCCCGTCACCACAATGTCGCCGATGACCAGGCCAGTCACGTCCTCTGAGAAGGTGACGGTGAAGGGAATGGGGTTGGTGCTGGTGGTGCTGCCATTGGCCCCGGCTGAGGAGCTGATGCTCACCGTCGGGTCGGCGTTATCAATGGTGAACGTATTGGTGTTGCTGTTGGCACTTACCAGCTGCCCGGTGGTCTGGGCCGTGGCGTACACGGTGTAGGTGCCATCGGCCAGGGCCGGGCTCTGGGTCTTGCTCCAGTTGCCGTTGCCGGGGTTAGCATTTACCGTCCCGATGCTGACGCCATCGACGTAGACCGTGACCGTACTGCCGGCGGGGGCCGTGCCGCTATAGGTGGGCGTGGTATCGGTACTGCTGCTTGCGTTGACGGGGTTGTTCAAAACGGGAGCGACCGTGGTAACCGGGGCGTAGGTGATGCTGAACTGGGTGGCAGGAATGTTACCATTGCCGGTCGCATCGGCGGCCACGCCGGCGGCCACATCCACCCTTACGATGCCGGCGGCAGTGGGCGTCACATTGAAGGTGTAGAATCCGCCGCTGCCAGTCAGGCCGCTTTTCGTCCCGTTGGTGACGGTGATGCTGCTTATTCCGAAGCCGGATACCGATTCGGAAAAGGTCACCGAAAACGGAATGGGCGAACTGGTGGTGCTGCTGCCTGAGGCCCCAACCGAACTATTGATGATAGCGAGGGGGGCCACGCCATCGACGAGCACCCCCGTGGTGCTGCCCACACTATTAAGCGTGAGAATAGCATTGAGGCTGCTGGCGTTGCGAATAGTGCCACCGTTGAGGCTGATGGCGCTGCCCAAAGCCACGCCGTTGGTGTCGGCATCACCGCTGGGCACGGTGTAGCGGAAGACGAGGGCGGTGCTGCCGCTGCCGCTCACGTAGCTGGCCGTGCGGGCCGCAGCGCCCACCGTCAGGGCCAGAGTGGGTGTACCAGTTACCGTCACGGCCTGGTCGAAATTGACGGTAAAATTCAGGTTTTGCCCAATGCCATAGGTGGCATTGGCTGGTACGGCTACGCTGGTAACCACCGGTTGCTGTATCACTGTGAAGCTACTGCCCGTGGCTGTGCCGCCGGGCGAGGTCACGCTCACTGCGCCGGTGGCGCTGCCCGCGCCCACCGTAAAGGTGAGGCTGGTAGCGGTGGGCGTACCCGTAATGGTGCCAGCTACGCCATTTACCGTCGCGACCGTCACCTCATTGAGGTTCGTGCCGGTGATGGTCACACTGGTGCCCACCGGGCCGCTAGGGGGCGTGAAGCTGGTAATGGTTGGGGTCGGATACTGCTCCAGGTAGCGGATGTCGCCGTTCGTGCTGCCGATAAGCAGGTCGAGCAGGCCGTCGCCGTCCAGGTCGGCGCTGAAGGGCGAGTCGTAGCCGTCACCGAGGGGCAGGAGCGTCGTCAGCGGGCCGAAGCTGGTGCTGTTGGCCGCCGTTTGCTCGGCGCGCAGCATCGAGGAAAAGAAGGTACCCACCACCAGGTCCAGTAGCCCGTCGCCGTCCAGGTCGGTGACGTGCGGCGTCGAGTTTACTGACCCGTTGATTGTATACGGAGTAAAATTAAAGCTACCGAACTGCGCCGTACGGAGCGTGAAACTGGTGCTATTGGCCACGTTCTGCTCGTAATGCGCAATAGCCCCCGGGTTGCTGCCAACCAGCAAATCCAGCAGCCCGTCGCCGTCCAGGTCCGTGATGGTGGGCGCGGCTATGCCGCTCACCGCAATGCCCGCAAATGAGTTGGTGACCAAAGTAAAAGCCGAGCCGTTGGCGGTGGTTTGCTCGTAGTGGTGCACATTGCCGACCTGATTGCCGACCAGCAGGTCGAGCAGGCCGTCACCGTCCAGGTCCGTCACGACGTGGTGGGGATAGGAGCCCGCCCCAACACCGGCCAGCGTTGCCGTCCGCAACACGAAGGTGGTGGCGTTGGCCGCCGATTGCTCGTAGTGGGCAATGGTGCCGTTGTCGTTGCCTTGCAACAGGTCCACCAGGCCGTCTTTGTCCAGGTCCGTGACGGCCACGCCGGCTATCAACTGATTGCCAGTGGTATTAGTCAGGTCGGAGCTAAGCTGCTTATAGTTCAGGGTCGACGAAGCCCTCGTCACGGTAAAGGTGCTCCCGCTAAGCACATTGCCGCCCGCGGTGGTTAGGCGCACAGCCCCGGTGCTGGCCTGCGCCGGCACCACAAACGACACCTGCGTGGCCGAAATGGGCGTGAAGTTGCACGGAATGCCCCGCAGCACCACCGACCTGGTGTTGGTCAGATTGGTGCCGGTGATGGTGACGCTGGTGCCCGCCGGCCCGCTGGTGGGCGACAGGCTACTGATAGTGGGTACCTGCGCCCAGGCCGCCGAGGCCGCCAGCAGACACCAAAGAAGTAACAAGCCAACCGTGCGCCGGGCCGACAGAACAGTTGTGAGCAGTAAAGTAAGTTTCATAATGAAATGTCAGAATATTCAAATACAAAACCACTGCAACATTCTTGCACAGCTCACCGGACTGGCTTGTACCCTGTTTAGGGTACAAGCCAGTCCGGTGAGTTGCCCCTATCAGGCCCCACCTTTGCGATTCGTTATGACAACCTCTTTTCCCATCCGCCTGGCCATCGTGGAAGACGATGCCCGCGTGCGCGAACTGCTGTGCGAGTACCTCGGCCACCAGCCCGAGTTCACCTGCATCATTGTAGTCGATTCCATTGAGGCGCTCTGGGAAGAGCTGGGCCTCAGCCTCGTGCCACGCGTCATCCTGCTCGACGTGAGCCTGCCCGGTCAAACCGGCATTCAGGCCCTGCCCGAACTCAAAAAACGCCTGCCCGACTCCGACATCATCCTGCAAACCATGCACGACGACCCCGAGCGCATCTTCCAGGCGCTACGGGCCGGGGCCACGGGCTATGTCATCAAAAACGCCACCAGCCTGCCCCAGTACAAGCAGGCCATTCTGGATGTGCTCAGCGGCGGCGCGGCCCTCTCGCCCTCGGTGGCGCGCAAGGCGCTGCAGCACTTCCAGCCCCGGCCCACCCAGCAGCCGGAGCTACTTTCGGCCCGCGAGCAGGAAGTGCTGCAGGCTCTCACCGAAGGCCTAAGCGAAAAGCAGGTAGCCGCCCGCCTCGCCCTCTCCCCCGACACCGTACACACCTACGTCAAGCGCCTCTACGACAAGCTGAAAGTACGCTCCCGCAGCGAGCTCCTGAGCCGCGCTGCCAAGGGCGACTTGTAGCTGCTGGTACTGCAACCGGACTACGGCAGCTGACGCAGCCGCACCTGCCACCCCCCGGGCACGGGCCCCACCACTAGCTCGGCTCGCAGCAGGGCGGCCCGCTGGCGCATGTTGCGCAGCCCCTGCCCCGCCCGCCCGGGCACTCCCTCCACCCCGCCCGTGCTGTTGATGGTGAGTTCCAGCAGCGGCGTATAGCCCAGGCTCACCCAAATGGGTGCGCCCGGCTCCGCGTATTTCAGGGCATTGTTTACCGCTTCCTTAAAAATGAGGTATGTGTGCTGCCGCACTGTGGGAGGAAGCGGCTGGTCCTGCATTAGCGGCAGGTCCTCGTCGTGAAACAGCAGGTCGCGGCCCGTGGCGCGGGCCGTGGCATCGAGGTGGTCGCGGATACGGTCGACCAGTGCCCCCAGGGTATCGGCCCCGGCATCCACGCTCCAGATGATGTCGCGCACGGTGCTGGCCGCTGCCCGGCTGTCGTCGACCAGCGTGGCGAGCCGGGCGGGCGGGCCCTGGTGCAGCTCGCGCAGCAGCTCGGCCTGCATGGTGACGCGGGTAAGCAGCGAGCCCACTTCATCGTGCAAATCGGCCGCCAAACGGGCGCGCAGTTCATTTTCGCGCCGCAGCTGGCGCAGCCGGCTGCGCTGCCACCCGTACACCCCTGCGCTGGCGGCCAGGGCGGCCAGCACCCAGGTCAGGGGGCGGTTCCACCACTCGGCCGTCACGGTCAGGGGTAGGCGTACCACGTTGGCGGTGGGCACGCCCTCGCTGCTTTCCCCCCGGATTTCAACGGTGTACTGGCCCGGAGGCAGCCCTTGCAAGCGGAGTTGCGGCGTGGTGCCCAGGCCCAGCCAGCGGTCGGCCAGCCAGCCCCGCACCCGGTACGCGTAGCGGGCCCGGCTGGGGTCAAGGCTGTTGGTGAGGGCCAGGTGCAGGTCGACCAGGGGCATGTTGGGGCCCAGGCGCAGGGCGGGCAGTTGGTCAGTTGCCAGTAGGTAGCGGGTGTGGCTGGCTTCGGCCGCCGTACCCAGGGCTGTGTAGCTGGTGAGCAACAGGCGCGGGGCCACCGTGCTGGCCGCGGGCACTTGGTTGGGGTAGATGCGGTGCAGACCGGCCACTCCCCCCACAAGCAGGGAGCTGTCGCGCGGGTCAGTGTAGGCCGCTACTGCATTACACTCATCCGAAAGCAGCCCCTGCGCCGTGGTAAACACCGCCAATTGGCCGCTGGCAGGCTGGTAGCGCACCAGCCCCTGGTAAGTGCCCAGCCACAGATAGCCGCCCGCGCTGGGCAGGATGGTGGCCACCGAGGCATTGGGCAAACCCTGCCCCAACGACAGCGCTTCGCGGGCCCGGCCGGCGGGGTCTATCACGGCCAGGCCGTGGGCGCGGGTGCCCACCCACAGGTTGCCATCGGGGGCCAGGTAGAGGCAGCGGGCCCCATCGACGGCCACGCGGTGGGGCGCGGGCTCATTGGGGCCAAACTCCTCCCGCTGGCCCGTGGCCAGGGTTAGCCGCATCACGCCTTCCGGGGTGGCCAGCCATAGGCGGCCGCGGCCATCGGGGCACACGGCTTCAATGGTTTGCCCGGCCAGCGGGGGCCGGGTATTGGCAGACTGGCCGGGCACTGTGTAGGAACGGTAGACCTGGGCAGCGGCATCATAATACAACAGCCCCTGCTGCGTGCCTGCCCACACCACGCCCGTGGTCGAGTCCCGCACCAGCGACCGCACGCCCGGCTCGTTCAGGGCTTGCCCGCTGATGGGCAGGTGGTTGAACTTACCCGAATGCGTATTAAAGCGAAGCAGCGGATAAGCCCCGGCTACTAGCCAGTCGCCGCCCGGGCCCAGCGGGGCCGGCACCACGCCCATCAGTACGGGAGCGTTGCCAGCGGGTAGCGTAGCCGCGGCCCAGCGCCGCAGAGGCGCCAGCGGTGAGTCGGCGGCCTGGGTCAGCAAGCCCGCTTCGTAGCTGCTCACCAGCAGGCGGCCATTGGGCAGACGCACACTGGTGCGCACGCTGTAGGGATTGCCTCCCGGCCCTGGCAGCGCATGAATAAACACGGGAGCCGCCTCCCGATGCCAGCACCCGCGGGTGCCCGTATCGAATACCCACCAATGGCCTACGCCGTCGGCCCGCAGCTGGCCGTGCCACACGGCGGTGGGCCAGGGCGGCAGCGGCAAGCCGAAGCGAAGGCGCAGACGCGGGTCGGCCCCAGTAGTCCATTCCAGCTGCAGCGCCTGCCTGGGTAAGAGCACGGTGGGGCCGGTAGCACTGCGCAGCAGCTGCAAGGCTTCTTCCGTTGCCTGGTTATCCCAACACCATTGCTTAACCAGCCGGCCGTTGGCATAAGGCCGGTAGGCGGCTCCGCTACTGAGCAGCCACGGCCGGCCGCGGGGGTCGTACACGGGGCGCAGGTTGGCCAAAGGCGCCAAATGCCATTCGCCCAACACCTGGCCGGTAGCGCTCAGTTGGCGAGTATCGCCGTCGTTTACCAACCATAAGCTTCCATCCGGCGCAGACCAGGCTTCTACGAGCTTGTCGGCGTTCAGCAAAGGCCCGGTTTTCTGGCCCGTAAACGTGTAGGCCTGCAAGCCGCCATGACTTTGCGATACCCAAATACGCTCCCCAGCTCCCAGGGCCAGCGATTCGATGATGCTGCTACTACCGCCGGGTGATGGCAGGGGCAATGCCTGCAACACACCCGTAGGCCCAAAGCGGTAGAGGCCGGCCTCGGTGCCTAGCCATAACTGGCCGTCGGGCAAGGGCAGCAAAAAGTTGCAGGGCACGGCCGGCAGTGCCGCCCCGCCCCGCCGCAACGCATTGATGGAGACGAGGTGGGTGCCATCGTAGCGGTACACACCGTCGTCGGTACCCACCCACAGCAAGCCGTCGGAGGTGGGCACCAATGTGCGCAGCATCAGGCCACTCAGCGCATTGTCGGGGAGCCAGCCGGTAGAGGCTCCCGGCTGCGCCAAGGCCCCAGCTGACAGCAGAATTCCCCACAGGCCAAGCAGTAACCGCCACCTTCTCATGGCGGCAAATTACGGCTCCGCAACTGCTTTCGGATTTTAGAACCCCGTTTCCACTGTATTAAATATACCTATATCCTACGAAATCCACTTAAACTTATACTCCAGCTTGGGCACGGGCATACGGTCGGACACGCGGCGCAGGCGGTTAGGCAGGGCCATCACGTAGTCGCGGGCTTTCTCGGCTTCGCCGGTGAGGCCTTTGAGGTGCTCAATGTCCCAGTCGGTGATGAGCGAGTCCAGGATGTCGGTGTAGTCGTTGCTGGTATACACACCCAGGCGCTGGGCGGCGTCGGTGAAGTGGCCGAAAGTTTTACCCATTTCCACGCCCATTTCGCGCATGTAATGGGCCGGCATCACAATTTTCTTGCGCATCATGTCCTCGAAAGCCAGCATCATTTCCGAGGGGTCGTACTTGAAAATCTCGGTCACAAATGCCTTGTAGACGCGGGCGTGGCGGTTTTCATCGCCCGCAATCATGCCGCAGATTTTGGAAAGCTGGTCGTCGCCGGCGGTGCGGGCCAGCTGGCCCACGCGGCGGTGCGAGATGTTGGTGGCCTGCTCCTGGTAGCTCGTGTACACGAAGGCGCGGTACGGGTCGTTGGCGGTGCCCAGGTCGAAAGCGTCGTTGATGAGGTATTGGGTGCTCACTTCAAACTCGCGCATGTTCACCCGCCCGCTGAGGTAGAGGTAGCGGTTCAGCAGGTCGCCGTGGCGGTTTTCCTCGGCGGTCCAGCCCCGAATCCACTCGGCCCAGCCGTTGTTGCGGTCACGGTTGATGTTGTCGAGCTCGTGGAACCAGGCTTCGTAGTTGGGCAGGGCTTCTTCGGTAATGGTGTCGCCAATGAGTACGGCCAGCAGGTCGTAGCTGAGGCTGCCGGCTTTTTCGCGCAGCTCTTTTACTTCGTCAAAAAAGGTATCGCGGCGCGAGTCGGGCAAGTAATCGGCGGGCTGCCAGCTGTCTTCCACACTTTTAAGGAAGGTGCTCATGTTCGATTTCACGAAGCCTTCCATCTGTTGCAGAACTTCGGCGCGGGTTGTCGATATGGAGGTTTGCATGGGGTGGGGCGAAAAGACGTGAAGGGGTGATGAAAGAAACGCTTTTCGTGCAACAAAGGTCTGCGCCAACCGTAGGGGGCCGGGTATAAGATTATGGCATTGGAGGGCGCTAATGCCAGAGAACAGGCTCATATCGTCCCAAAATCACGGTTATCCGTGCGGTACACCCGCACTCCCGAAGTGAGGGTACCAGGGAGCGGAGGAGCAGTAGGCACCAAGTGCAGGCGCACCCCCCCTGAGCGAAATCGACGGCTGAGCCAACGGGCCGTTTCGGGCGTAAGCACCCACAGCACCTCGGCTTCAGAACCATAGGTTTCGAGCTGGGCCAGTCGGCGTAGGCATTCCGTTTGGTCGGTCGTGCCGCTGAGGGCTCGCCGCAAAGCTACCTGCGAAGCATCGTGCGACGACCAGCCCGTGAGCAGCAGCACGGGTTGGCGCATAAAGTTGTAAGAGCGAAAAGGCGACAGGCTTTTCAGCAAGTCGTTGGTGCCCGCCAGAATGCGAACGCGCCGGGCATCGCGGTGGTAGGCAATGTCATCCAGTGTCTTCTCATGTCGCTGCTGCTCTTGGCTCAGCACCTGATGGCGGTGCCAGGTTTTGGCCCCGTAAAGACCGATAACCGCCAGCACAGCCGCCACACCCACCCCACGCGCCAGCGGCGAAATCGTCCCCCGAGCCCGATAGCCATTTTCCGCTGACCCCTCCCCTGTTTCGTCATTTTCACGGGCTTTCAACCAGAAAATTACGTTCGTCAGCAACCAGAAATCCAGCAGCGCCAGCGCCAGCCGCGGCGGCAGCTTAAGGAGGCCCGCCAATAAAATCAGCCCGCCAACAAACGCCGCCTGCACCAGCCAAAATCCGGCTATCCGGCCCCGACGGCGCCGCACTTGCCCCGATATTACGACCAGCGCCAGCAGCAGCGGGAAGTAGTCGCGCCCGAGCAGGCCCAGTCGCAACCGCAGTTTGGCCGGTACTTCCCGGCCGAAGAATTGGGCGGCATCGAAGCGGTAGGCGCGGCGAAAAAGCCCTTCATTGACCACAGTGGAGTCGCCAAATAGCCACAAGCCGACGGCAGCGGTGCCGAGGCTGTCGACCGGGGTTCGTGGCTGCGGATGGAACTGGTCGAAATCGAGGATGCGGGAGAACGTCGCGTCGCGTTGCTGAGTGGCGGCCTCGACAGGCGTCTGCTGCCAGTGCAGGATGCCGGTGGCTAGCGCCAGCCCCAGCGCCGCGCTGCCCAGCACCGGCCCTGCCCGCTTCCAACTGCCAGCCAGCAGCAGCGCGGCAGGTACAACCGCAGTGGCGCCCAGCACCGCCAGGCCGGGCCGCACCAGCCAGGCCGCGCCCAACGCCAGCAAGCCGAGCAGCAACGCCCTACGCCTGCCGGCCCGCTGGGCCGCAAACAGCATGCCCGCCCCCGCCAGCAACAGCGCCACCCGCCCGTGGCTGAACCACAGCCAGTGCTCCAGCCACGCCAGCCAGAAAAACAGCATCAGCACCAACGCCAACGGCCCGGGCCGTAAATGAGGCCGTAGCAGCTGGTCAAGCACCGCAAAAAACATGGCGGTGGCGCCCGCCAGCAGCGTCCCCAGCAGCAAGCCCAGCCATGGCCCGGCAGGCACGGCTGCATAGGCTGCCGCCAGCAGGTGCCCGTAGCCGTGCAAATACAGCGGCACCGAAGGCACGGGCTTCAGCGCCAGCACACCCGAAAACAGCCAGGCCAGCGTCTGGTCATCACTGGTTTCGGTATAGCTGCCAAGCCCCAGCACCGTAGCCGCGCTAAGCAGCAGCGGCAACAGCATTGTGCGCAGGCGAGAGGACGAAAGCCAGTTCATAGCCGCAAGAACGGGAGGTTGGCCTGGGTGTTAGGCAAGGCTGTCATCCTGAACGCAGCAAAGGACCTCACCACATTCGCAGTGAGTTGGATTACTACAAACCATTTTCTCCTCATAAAGCCCTTCGCTGTGCTCAGGATGACAGATGCTCCCACTACTTGAAACCTGCTCAGCCCAACGGCAGGCGCGCCAATAGCCCCAGCAGCTGGTCGGGCAGGCGTCGGTGGCCGGTTTGACACAGCAGCGCGTATAGCTCGCGGGCCTGGGCGGCGTGGCGGTGGCGTAGGGCTTTTTGCAGCTCCCAGCGCAGGCGGGTGGCCAGGGCTTCGCGCTCGGGGGCGTTGCGACTCAGGTCCAGAGCCTTGTCGCAGACGCGAATGGTGGACGCCAGGTAGGGGTCGTGGCGGCGGTAGGCTTTGGCACTCATGCTGCGCGGGTGCTTGCGCTTGCGGGTCGTCACCTCGTCAAGGTACTGAAACTGCCAGTTGCGGCTGGCGCGCACCCAGAAATCGAAGTCCTCATACGTGAGGGTTTCGTCGTAGCCGCCCAGGCTTTCCAGGCAGGCGCGGCGCATCATCATGGTGGGTGTACTGATGAAGTAGCGCCGCAGCACGTCCCCAAATACCCAGCCGCTGGCGGGGACGGGCGTGAGGCCGCCGCGGCTGTCGGGCCGGTGGTGCAGGCCCAGCGGACGGCTGGCTTCGTCAATCAGTTCGCAGTTGGAATACACCACGCCCACCTCCGGGCTAGCGGCCAGAAACTGCGCTACCTGCTGCGCCACCCGCGCCGACAGCAACACGTCATCAGTAGCAAAGTCAATCACGAATTCACCCGCACTCTGGCGGAAAGCCTGGTTGAAGGCGCGGCAGTTGCCTACGTTTTCGGGCAGCAGCAGCAGGCGCCAGGTGGGGTTTCGAGCGGCGTATTCGCGCAGGATTTCCGGGCTGCCGTCGGTGCTGGCGTCGTCCACGAGCCAGACTTCCAGGTGCGGGTAGGTTTGAGCCAGAATGGAATCCAGCGCCTCGCGCAGGAAAGGGGCGTGGTTGTGGCACAGCGCCACAATGACAACACTTCCGCTTAACGGGGGATGAGGAATGAAGGATGCAGAATTGGGCATGGCTCAGATAGGCACAAAGAAAACTATTCCTCATTCCTCATCAAGCGTAAGCGCCAGGCTCCGCACGCCAGCAACAACAGCCCGTAGCGGGCGGCATGAGCCCACACCGCCCCATCCAGCCCGTAGCGCGGCAGCAGCAGCACCAGCAGCCCGGCAAAAACCGCCGCCGAAGCCGCCTGCACCACCACGTAGGCGCCCGTCCGGGCCTGGGCCGTGAGCTGGAAGATGAACAGCCAGCTGAGGAATTTGGCCCAGTCGCCCACCAATTGCGGGGCCAGAAACTCTTGGGCCGCCAGCAGCTTGGGCGCAAACAGCAATGGCAGCAGCCAGCTTCGGCACGCATAAATCAGCCCCAGCCCCACGCCCAGCACCGGGGCTAGCAGCCCCAGCACGCCCAGCAAATAGCGCCGCGCCTCCCCCGGCCGCCCCGTCAGCGCCGCTAGCCGGGGATAGAACACGCTGCTCATCACCGCCCCAAACACCATCGTGTAGTTATCCGACAGCTTGGCCACCGCCTGCCACAAATCGGTGCGGCCCGGTCCAAAGGCCCCCAGCAGGTAGTCACGCAGCACATAGTCCACAGCCTTGCCAAAAAGCAGCGTACTCACGGCCATCAACAGGAACTGGCTGAGGCGGCGCAGGGCTAACCGGCTCAGGGGCGCAGCCGGGCGCAGGCCGCGCAGTAGGCCCGCCCGGGCCGCCAGCCCTAGCGCCGGCAACAGCGTAAGCCCCTGGGCCAGCAGGTAGGCCAGCAGCACCACCGGCAGCGCATAGCCGCTCAGCAGGGTGGCCGCCACCGCCACCGTGCCCAACACCGCCAGCGTTACCGACAGCCCGATGTAGGCCCGCAGACGCCCGGCCGCCAGCAGCGCACTGCCCAGCAGCGCCTGCCCCGTGATGAGGCCAATACCCAGCACAAACACCAGCAGGCTGCTCCAGTGCCAGCCCAGCAGGCCCCGCACCGCCAGCACCCCGGCCCCAGCCAGCAGTGCAACCATATTTAGCGCCGTGGCCGCCCCCAGCCAGGCGCGGTAGCGCGGGCTGCCCGGCCGTAGCGGGGCCAGGTATTTCACCAGGCCCACCTGCACGCCATCGTAGGGCAACGTGGTGAGCAGGGCCATCAGGTTCTGAAACTGGGCCAGCAGCGTGAGGCCGCCAGCCGGTGCGTAGGTCGCAAATAGCTTATTGACAATCAGCGAGCCGGCGGCCCGCGCCGCCACCGCCACGCCCGTGCCCAGCGAGCCCCGCACAAACTGTCGAATGGGCGAAGCAGCGGACGGCGTGGCGGCGGGCGTGATGGGCATGCGACTACAAAGAACGGCTGGACCTGCCCATTCCTCCGCGCGCTTATGGCCGGGCCTGATGCCGCGCCAGTGCCCGCCGCACCGCCGCGGCCGTGGCCAGCCCGTTGAGGTAGGGCCGGGGCGTGGTATCGGCCCGGTACCGGGGATGCCCGGTGCTATTGAGGCCAGCATACCGGAATACGTACGTGTGCCGCTGCGTCATGCGGGCATACGCTCTTTCCTTCGTTCCGTCGTCGTGTTCTAAGGTCCCCAATTCTTGCACTTCGGCATAAACCAAGGTCAGTAGCTCTTTCTGCCCGTCCCGGTCCACATCAGCAAAGAAAAAGGCCGACAAGTTGGTAACATCACCAATTGACGGCAGCAGCAGCTTCTGCACGGCATAAGTATTAGGCTGAAAGGGGTCGAGCACGAAGAGCGCGGCATCCTCCCCTTCCTGACGGTATTCGTTTACTTCGCGGCGTGGAAAAAACAGCTGCTTACCCAAAGCACTCGGCCGCCAGGCATAGGAAACGAGGTCCTCAGCAGAAAATGATAATGGAAATAGTCGTCTCAGAAAGGCCGTGTCTGCTTCACCGGGTGCCCGCCGGACAACGCCCCGAAGGGCCATCTGGTCTTCGGCCGCATACTGCCGCTGGGACGAGGATTCGGATGGCCCGGAAAGGACGACAGACGACCCGTTATTTTTAGCTGCCGGCTGCCCCTGGCAAACCGCAACAGGCAGGAGTAATCCAAAATGCAGCAGGGTCAGGCGAATAAGCAAAACGGTCATAGACGACTAAACTACGGCCTCCCGCTCCTTCGCTCAGCCGCCTAGTTCCTTTTCCCAGCTCAGGCGCAGGCCGGCCACGCCACCCAAATGCCGCTTGAAGCGCAGCAGAGACGTATTGGGGCCGCTATCGAGCGTGGAGGTACCAAGGTCGAGCACGGCGAGGCCGCTGGCTTGGGCGAAGGCGTGCAAGCCGGCATTGAGCAGCACCACCGGGCTCAGCGAATTGCAGCGCAAGGGACTGGCTGGGTAGAAGTTGTACAGCACCCGCTCGCTCACCTGAATGGCTACCGTGAGGGCGGCCCACTCACCATCGGGCTGGCGTACCGAGAACAGGAAGTGCTCCCGGGGAAAGCGCCGAAACAGCTCCTGCACCCGTTCCAGCGGCAACGACAACTCCATACCCCGCTCCTGCCGACAGGCCTGAATAAATGCATAAGCCGCCGGCAGCAAAAAAGGCGGTTCCTGCTCGAAGTGCAGGCCGTGGCGCAGGCATTTGTGTAGCCGACGCCGCTCCGAAGGGTGCAGGTGCGCCTCGTAGTCGTGGCCGGGGTCGAGGTGGTAGTTCTGCTCGGCCAGCGTCACGCGGTAGCCGCGCCGCCGCAGGGTTTCGGCCAGCGTAGCGGCCCCGATAGGGTCGTAGGCGAAGGGGTAGCCACGCAACGCCAGCCGCCGGATGCCTTGCCCGGCTAAGGTGCGCTCGGCTTCGTCCAGCAGCTGGTGCAGGGCCACCGCAGGTAGGCCCGTAGCTAGCTGCACCGCCCCAAAAGGCGCCTGGGCGGGGCTCCGGGCCAGTTCCGAGCTGGGGGCCAGCGCTACGTGCAACTGGGCCACGGTGCGGCCAGCGGCCGGGTCTTCAAGGTAAAAGCTGAACACGGTATCTCCCGTCGGCTGCAGGGCCTGGTGCTCGGGCCGCAGGTACAGAAACGATTCGAAGGCCAGCGGCAGCCGGGGCAGCGCTGGGCCGGCAGCCCCGCCGGGTGCCGCATACACCGCATACGCGGGCGTCGCGCCGGGCCCCGCCGTGGTCATCACCTCCAAAGAATCCGTACTTTTCACGCTAGCTATCGTGGCTCAATTTGGCAAAGTACGGCACGGAATGCCGGCCCGCAGCTACGTTTGGCGGTAGGTTGTGGCTGGTGGAGCGGGCATCTTCATCAAGCCGCCATCCGTAAGCGCCGAAATTACGCTTCTGCTTTTGCCCTCTCCCATCGCATGAATCCGCTTCGACCGTCCTCTCCCAACCGTTCGCCCGCCTTGGCCGAAACGGAATCTCCTGGCTTCAGCATCACCGACCGTGATGCTACCCGTCAGGCCCGCGAGCTGGAAGTAGGCCAGCGCCCCGGCACCCTCAACATCCGCAAAGATGCCCTTAAGCCGCGCCTGTTTCTGATGTCCTACAACGACACGGTGTTGCAGGAAGACGAGTACACCGACCGTTACGACGAGCTTGTTGCCTACCTCAACGCCCACCCGGAACTCAAGCACTGGGTTGACGTGCGCGGCTACGGCGACCTGCACCTGATGGAGCAAATCATGCAAGAATTTGGGCTGCATCCGCTTCAAATGGAGGATGTGCTCAACGACTATCAGCGGGCCAAGGTCGAAGTATTCGACGACAGCCGCTTGTTCATGGTGTCGCGCATGACGGACTTCACGGCGCTGCTCGAAATCGACGACGACCAGCTCTCCCTCTTCACCGGCCCCAACTACGTTCTATCTTTTCAGGACGATTACAGCGACTGCCTCGACCCGCTACGGATGCGCATCCGTAGCAACTTCAGCACCTTGCGCCGTCAGCCGGTGCTCTACCTCGCCTACGCCCTCACCGATGTGGTGCTCGACCACTACTATCCCACCATGGCCGCCATCGGCGACTACATTGAAGAGTTGGAGGAAGCCATTTTTGCCGAACACCGGCCCCGCCGCCTCCTCAACCGCATCCTGCGCATCAAGAAGGACGTGGTGCGCTTCCGCCGCCTGGTGTATCCGGAGCGCGACAAAATTGCGGAAATCCTGCGCCTGCCCGAGGAAATTGTGCCTGAGAGCCTGAAAATCTTCTACCGCGACGCCTACGACCACGCCATTCAGGCCCTGGACTTGGCCGAAAGCTACCGCGACAACATTTCCTCCCTCACCGACCTCTACATGTCGGACCAGGGCAACCGCATGAACGAGGTGATGAAAGTGCTGACCATCATCAGCACCATTTTCATCCCCCTGAGCTTCGTGGTAGGGCTCTATGGCATGAATTTTCAGCGCGACGACGGCCACGGCCACTACCTGCCGCTCAACATGCCCGAGCTCTACAGCCCCTGGGGCTACCCCACAGTCATCCTCATTATGGGCATGGTGGTGGCAATGCAGCTCTACTATTTCTACCGCAAAGGCTGGCTCACAAACCGCTGAAGCGGTCGGTTACCCTCGGCGAGAACGATTATGGACGCGGCCCTTCGCGTCTTCTTTCGTGGGCGTCGTTCAAGGCTGAGACACGAGGAGTCGCGCCTCTACAGCTACCAGCCAGTTTTCAATTCCTACTTTGCGAAGAGTAGAATCGCAACGCTATTTCTTATAAATAGCAAGTGACGCTTTCCTTAGCCGTTGCCAGCTCCACTACGCTTCCTTCAAATTAAAAAGTCCCGGCTATGCAGTCGGGACTTTTTAATTTGAAGGCAAAGGCCGTAAATCAGCCGCACCAGCAAAACAGGATTAAACTCACATAGTGCTGACCAGGCTCTTCACAGCGCTCCTATCACAATGGGGCTTTTTTGGCCAAGAGCTTGGGATAGCATACACCTGCGTCACGAAACGTCTGTGCGGCAGATTGGGCTGTTCAGCGTTTTTTTGGCCAAATTCATAAAACACACATTATCTTTCCAGCCAACCTTTCCAACTATATCCAAATTGTTCTACTAGGCATCTCATCTATAAAATTTCCTCTGACTTCAGCATGACTGATGAACAATTAATTGCCAATAGAATAGCCGAGATTGCCTCTTTTGCTGATGAATACCCCGGTGCAGTTATCATTCTTAGCGGAGATGCCAGCCGGGTTCTCTACATGTCGTCGCGGGGCCGGCGCGACCTTGGCGGCGTCACCATGGAAGAGCTTACGGCCATGGGACCTGAATACTATGCGCGCTACTTCAACCCCGAAGAAGCTCACGAATACGTACCGCAGGTAATTGGCCTGCTTGAGCGCAACGACTTAGCCTATGCCGTCACGCTCTTCCAGCAAGTACGCACCGGGCCACACCTCGATTTTGCCTGGCACATGACCACCGCGCGAGTCCTGGCGCAGGATGCCGCTGGCCGCCCCCTGTTGGTTATCTGTTTCTCGACTCCCATCGACCCCAAAAGCCACATTACCACCAAAGTGCAGCGGCTGCTCGATGAGAACACCTTTCTGCGCCAGCATTCGGCCACCTTCGCAAGCCTCACCACCCGCGAGCGGGAGGTGCTGGGCTGCCTGGCCCTGGGGCACAGCTCACACGAAATCGCGGCGGCCTTCCATATTTCGGCTCAAACGGCCGATACCCACCGCCGCAATATCCGCCAGAAGCTAGGCGCTGCCAGCAGCTTCGACCTGGGCCTGTACGCACGAGCATTCAATTTGATTTGACACCTCTACTACTGTTTTAGCCCGCTGGCTCCGTAGCTACACCTGCAGCGCTGCCCGCACCTGCGCCACCCGCTCGGCTACCGTGCCCTCCACCAGGGTATAGGGGATGCCGTAAAACTCGAGCTGCATCAGGATGGTGCCGTGCTGGAAGCTACGGAGTGCCTCTGGTCCGCGCCAGCCGTCCTGCTCGAAGGGCACGGTGGGTGCGCACACGAAGGTGTGCGCATAGCGCTGCCCACCCACCGCCGCCATGGCCCGCAAAGCCGGGTCGCAGCGGTGGAAATAGTAGTAGGAATATAGCGCCGTAGTCGCGGCGTTGGTGTCGCAAAACAGCACGTTGTGGGCTCGGGCGGCGGCTTCATCCTCCAGCTCGGCGTGGCGGCGGGCAATGTAAAGCAGGTCTTCAAAATCCAGGTTGCCGTTTTTCTGCTCGTGCAGGGTGCGGCCGTATTCGGGGACCCATTCGGTGCCGCAGGCTTCTGCCAAGGCCGCGCACAGCGTTGATTTCCCGCTGCTTTCGGCCCCAAGAAACACTACGTAGGGCACGGCGGCCGGTGGCACCACGCCCAGCTGCGCCGCCACCAGTGGGTGCAGAAATTCGGCATATGCGGCGGGGTCGGCGCGCACCAGCGTGCCGGAAACCGGCACCGTTAGGCGGGCTACATCCACTGCGACGTGGTCTGTTCCCAGGTGCTCGGCAAAGCCGGGCCCGTAGGCTTCGCTGCTGAAAACTACATCGGGTTTTATGTGCTGCCGCGCCAGCCACTGCCGCACAAATGCGCGTTGTGTGTAGTCATCAGCGGCGTCGGGCGGCACTTCATCCGCTGAGAGCGCGAATACGCGGAGCAGCGTGCGGCCAATGCGCGCGCCATCAGTCAGCTCGTCGCCGCGGTACAGCTCGCGTAACCACTGCGCCCGCACAGCCGCCGGTTGGGTAGCCGAATCCGGGTTGGCGTACACCAATACCACTAATTCGGCTACCTGGGCCGCAGCAGTTTCAAGCAGGAGCTGGTGGCCGCGATGTGGCGACCAGAACTTGCCCACAACGAGGCCGGTGGAGTAGACTGGGGTCATTGCTTGGATGTTAATAAAGTTGAATGGCCCTTCGCAGCGCTTTGCATGGTCACCATGTTCTTCAAGTCCATATCAGGCTCCTACGGCTGCATCAGCTTCAGTTCGGTGCGGCGCAGCTCGCGGCCCACAATGCGCACCAGTTGGTAGCTATCGGTGGTAGCATCGTAGTTGAGCCCGATGCCGCTGCCGGTGCTGGGCAGTGCCGCCGCTCCTTGCAGCTGGCCTTTGTTGTCGTAGATGAATACCTGCGCCGGCCCCAGTTCAGTAACGGCCACCACCTGATGGTTTTTGCCGAAATCGAAGAATTGAACCGGCTTCTCCCCCGACGTCACGAAGCGTTGGGTGAGCAGCGGCGTCGCCTGGTCAGGCTTGTAGATGTCGAGTTGGCTACCGTCTTCGCGGGTCAGGACGTAGCTGCGGCCCCGTTGGTCGGGCACGAGGCGGAAACGGGCAGTGCGGCTCCAGGTGGTGATGCGCTTGCGGCTGAGGATTTCGCCGGCCAGGTTGAAGGTAATCAGCTCGCCGTGTTGGTTGATGAGCGTGAGACGGCTACGGCCCAAGGTACTGCCGGCCTGCGCCAGCACATCACCGGCCAGCCGGGCGCCCATGCTCAAGGGGAACCCAGGAAACAGGTTGCCTTGCCCATCGAAGGCATAGACGTAGCCGTTTTGCAAGGGAGCCAGCACCACATCCCGCCCACTCACGCTGAGAATTGCCGGACGGCCCGCCAACGGAAAATCCAGTCGCTTGGGCTGCCAACCCGGATAAAGATGGCCTTTGGTGTCAAGCAGCAGCAGGTCGTTGCCGGCCGTGAGGGCCAGCAGGCGGGCGGGCGCATCTGCACCAGCAGCTGCAGTAAGCAAGGCCGCCACCCGCACGGTATCGGGCAGGTTGAGGGGAAAAGGTAGCAGGGGCTGGCCCTCATTGCCCAACAAATGCAGACGGTGGCCAGCCCCTAACAGCAGGCCCCCGGCCACGCCGCCCCCAGCCGGCAGCAGGTTGACGTCCACCGCCGGCCCCGCCAGCGTATCGGACCACAGCACCGCGTTGTCGGACGACACGTAGTGCAGCACCTGGCCCGAGTCCTGCACCACCACGGCCGGCACGCGGGTACCCAGCGCCGGCACCAGCGTGGGCATTCCCAGCAAGGTGTGCTTAAAGGCCAGCACCCGGCCGTTGGAAGCAGCTCCGCCGGCCTGCGCAGTGGCGGGGCCCAGGTTGGGATGCCGCAGCAGCAACTGGGTGAAATACTGGGCGTCTGGGCTGACCTCATTGTCGGCCGGTGCCAGCTGGAATGCCAGCTGCGAGAAGCGCTTGAACAGGGCTTCATTGCGGAGGAGCCCGGCCCGACGGTCTTCGGTGAGCACACCAAGCAGCGCGTTCCAGCTATTACGCGTGTCCACAATCACGCTCAAACGGGCACGCGGCAGGGTTTCTTGCAAAAAGGATACCTGTGCAGGCGTTTTAGCCCAGGTGTGGCCGGCTACCACATCAGCCAGGTAGCTGTTGAGGGTCAGCTCGTCGGCCAATACCAGGTAATTGCCCACCAGCACGCCCGCCTGCGCCAGCACCCCCACGGCCTGCGGCTGTGCGGGTGCCAAAAGCGGTCCCAACACCACCGCCTCCGGGAAGCCCACCGGGTGCACTTCATAGGGCCCGGTTTTGGTGAAGGCAGGCGAGTTGCCTTCCAAACGGCGCAGGCGCGCCAGCCACTGGGCCGTGCGGACCGGGGCCGGGCAGCGCACCAGCGCCAGCCGGCCGGGGCGGGCCCCCGGCGTAGTGGCAGCCAGGTACGCCACGGCCATTTCACTGCCAAACGAGGCCCGCAAGCTATCCAGTGCAGCTTCGTGGCCCAGCGAATCGGTTAGGACGCGGTCCGGTCGGGGCCAGGTACGGGCGGGTGCGGCGGCCAGGTGCATCAGCAGCGCGGTGCGGGTGCTCAGGATTTCGGCCATCGCCAGCGGCTGGGCCAGTTGGCCGCGCAGGCGCTGCTGCAGCGTACCGTGCGCCGTTTCAGGGTTCGAAAAGCCTTGCAGCTGGGCCCGGCTACCGGCCAGCTTCACGCCCAGCAGGCCCTGCGATACCAAGCCGGTGAGCTGGTCGAACTGCCCGTGCACATCGGGCCGAAAAAGCACGTCGAGAAACTGCGGCAGGCGGCGGTAGTTTATAAGCAGGGTGGCATCCAGTCCGCGCAGCTTAAGTAAATCCGTGGAGCCGAAAGCAGCCAGCACGGTAGGCGTTTCGGGGTGGGCCAAGCGGCGCACCACCGCTTCCACCAGCGCCGGGTTGGCACTGATGAGGAGGTGGTTGCGGTAATTAAGCACGGTGATGCTGGTTTCGCCGCGCAGCTCGGTGAGCACGGTCAGCTCCTGGTCTTCATAGTCGCGGGTGCTGAGGCGGTAGCGCGGGTCGCGGCCCAGGGTTTCGAGCAGGCTGCGCACCTGCCGGTACTCGCTCACGTGGGCCAGCGGCACTTGGTAGAGCACATCAAACTCGCCCGGCCCGGTCACGTGTACCGATGTGATGACCAGCTTTTTGCCTAGCAGGCGCAGCAGGTTGTTGCGTCGCCGGGCATTGCCACCGGCCAGGCTGTCGGCCAAAGCCAGGTGGCCAGCCGCTTGCTGGAAGTAGCGCACCGTGGTGAGGTTGTCCCAAAGGTCGGTTTCCTGGAGGTGGCGCACCAGGTTGGGGTGGTCGTGGGTGCTGAGCACCAGCACGGCATCGTCGGGCACTAGGGCGTAGGGGTCTACGGGCACGGCCGCCAGGGTGCGCCGGTAATAGACGTACGTGGCCAGCGTGAGCAGCAGCAAAAGCGCCGTGAGCAACGCCAAAAGCTTTCGGGACATGCGGGGGTAGCGGATGACGGGCGACGAAAGTACGGCAGTAGGCCCGACAAGTCCGCTTGTCGCCTTTGCCACGTATCTTTCTGCTGAATACGCCTCCCCTGCCGTGCAATGAATTTCTGGTCTGAAAAAACAGGATTGAAATCCCTCCGCGGCCTCCCTTGGCTGGCGCTGCTAGCCGTGCCGGCCTGCTTTCAGCTGCGCGAGCCGGAACCCTCAGTGGCCGCCAGCGAGTGGATTCAGCCCACCCAGATTGATATTTTATTGACCAACTTCACTACCGCTGTGCAGAACGTGAACGTGGCCAATTATGAGCGCAGCCTCAGCGGCCCCGACTACCGCTTCGTGCCCGACCCCACCAGCGCCGGCTCCTCCCCGGCCCTCTTCGCCAACTGGAGCGTGCCGGAAGAAACCACCTATTTCAGCAGCCTGCGCCGGCGCACAGCCGGTGGCGTCACCAACTCCCTCACCCTCAGCGACCGCCGCGACCAGCTTTACACCACCGATTCGGCCGAAGTATCGGCCCTGTACCAGCTGCGGGTAACGCAGCAGGACACAGCCTTCCACGCCGGCTTGCTTCAGGGCAACATCCGCCTGGTTCTGCGCCGCCGCAATAACGAGTGGCGCATCGTTGCCTGGCGCGACCAGCGCACCAGCTCAGGTCTGTGCTGGACAGATTTGAAGAAATATTTCAGCTCACACTAAGGACATCCTTGTAGCTGCATGAAGAAGAAGGAATTGGCGCATCGTCTGTCATCCGGAGCTTGCGAAGTACCTTCTTACAAATGCGCCGGTTGAGTTAATGCCAATTGTTCTGCTATCGCAAGGTCATTCGCGGTACTCAGGACGACTGACGACGCGCCAATTCTCCATTCCTTAATCTTCATTAAGCCAAAGGCCTTCGTATATTTCGCATTATGAACCTGCCCCCGCGCCCGTCGTTTCCGGTATTGTTGCTTGCGGGCATTGGGCTGGTTCTCACAGTGCCTGCCTGCAATCCCTTCGCGCCGGCCCTCGACGAGGTGCCCGCCGACCAGAACGAGCTGCTGGGCAACCCCATTTACGTGCGGGGCTTCTTCGACCGCTTCCGCGCCTCGTACCAGCTGCGCGACTCCACGCTGTATGGTCAGTTGCTGGCGCCCAGCTTCCGGTTCACCTACCGCGATTTCGCCGCCAACCTCGACCGTTCCTGGACCCGCGATGTGGACGCCAACACCACCTACCGCCTTTTCCGGGCGTCCCGCTCCATCAATTTGCAGTGGACGCAGTACCTACCCGCTTCCGATACCCTTTCGTCGGACACGCTGGCCAATGTGGAGCGTTCCTTCCTGCTCACCATTGAGCAGCGCGACGCCGAGCGGTTTAGCGGCTCCGGCACGGCCCGGCTGGTGCTGGTGCGCAAAAACCGCAACGACCCGTGGCGCATGCGCAGCTGGTACGACCGCAGCGAGTTTTAATCCGATTTTGAGCGTCGAATAGTTAAGAAAACTGGTGTATTAGCCCAATTTAGAGCCGGCAATTGACTGAGCAAAGTCGCTATGTTGGCCTGTTTCACCGTATCTGGGCCAGCCAGCGAATAAATCAATTCCCGAATTTGACTCTTGTGGGTTAAGGTTGAATAAACGTAACGCACCTCGTAGTTTCCCGGCCTTAATCGTTCGTGGGATTTTGAAAAACACAATAGCGATGGCACTCCGGCATCACGCGCAAAATCCAGGGTATGAGTCTGATTAGGCGGCAGGAGTACAAACCCTTTCTGGGCTTCGCTCATAGACCAGAACCGTAAACAGGTACTACGAAACATTAGTCTCATCTTTTCTTTGGGACGATGCTTACGTAAGCGGTACACTTGCAACTCGGGCTCCGGGAAATAACTCCACATTCCGGAGCTCACTTCGCCATCAACTATCAGCACAGGCTGCTTGAAATCGTTGATTAACTGGACGTCGAATGCTATCGGTTCGCGGTAGTAGTAGTCAGTTTGTGAAGTTCTTACTACGCAGCGGAACATACTACTATCCATAGAAACAACTGCTTGCGCCCGAAGCGTCGCAATGCTTCCCCAGCAGCCGAACAAAACCAGCAATAAGCTGCGCATTAGCTCAAAGTAATAAAGTGGCAACCTAAATGCGCTTTGCCGCCGCTATACCAGCTACTGCAAAGCTACAAAAATGGCTGGTGCGGTCTTTCCGCTTTTCTTTGGGGGAGTTTCCAACCCCGTGCCTTTTGATTTTATGACCGAACCCCAATCCGACCAGCCGCATTTTAAGCGCGCCATCAATCTCTTCGACGCCATCATGTTGGTCACGGGCAGCATGATTGGCTCAGGCATATTCATTGTCTCGGCCAATATTGCCCGGCAAGTGGGCAGCGCGGGCTGGCTGTTGGTGGTATGGCTGCTCACCGGCTTCATCACCATGGCCGGGGCCATCAGCTACGGCGAGCTGGCCAGCATGTTTCCCAAAGTGGGCGGGCAGTACGTGTACCTGCGCGAGGCCTTTGGTCGGCTCACCGCGTTTCTCTACGGCTGGACGCTCTTTCTCGTCATCCAGACCGGGGTAATTGCCGCCGTAGCGGTGGCGTTTGCCAAATTTACGGGCGTGCTGCTGCCGTTCTTCAGCGTGAAGCATGTACTGTTTCAGATTGGGGGTTTTACGTTTAGCAGCGTGCAGCTGCTGGCCATTTTCCTCATCATCGGCATTACTGCCCTCAATGCCCAGGGTGTGCGCACTGGCAAGCTTATTCAGAACGTGCTGGGCAGTACCAAGCTTATTGCGCTGGCTCTACTCATCCTATTTGGAGTGGCCTTGGGCATAAACCACGAGGCCATTGCCGCCAATTTTCACGATTTGTGGTCGGCTACCCGGTCGGCCGCGCCGGGTGAAACCGGCAGCACCGTGCCCATCAGCGGCAGCGCCCTGCTCATTGCCATTGGCATGGCCATGTCCGGCTCACTATTCTCATCCGACTCCTGGAACAACATCGGCTTTGCAGGCGAAGAAATCCAGAACCCCGAGCGTACGTTGGTGCGCAGCATGGCCATTGGCACGGCCATTGTCACGGTGCTCTACATCCTCATCAACGTGGTATACCTGCTGGTGCTGCCCCTGCACGGCTCGCCTGAGGCTACTACCCTGGCCGGCCGCGGCATCCAGTACGCCACCGACGACCGGGTGGCCACCGCCGTCGCCGAATCGGTACTTGGCAAAGCTGGGGCCTACGTTATGGCCGTACTCATTATGCTCAGCACGTTTGGGGCAAATAACGGCATCATTCTCAGCGGCGCTCGCGCCTATTTCGCGATGGCCAAGGACGGGCTTTTCTTCCCCAGTCTAGCTAGTCTGAACGGGGCTGGTGTGCCCGCCCGCGCCTTATGGGCCCAGTGCCTGTGGGCCTGCCTCCTCTGCCTGAGCGGCTCTTACGGCCAATTGCTCGATTACGTAATGTTTGCCGTGATTCTGTTCTACGTTGTCACCATCATCGGCATTTTCGTGCTGCGTCGCACCCGCCCCGAAGCGCCCCGCCCTTATCGGGCCTGGGGCTACCCGGTGCTGCCAGGCCTCTACGTGGTGTTGGCCAGTGCGTTCTGCCTCATCCTGCTCATCGCGCCCGATACGGCCGAGTTTTCACGCCGGGGCCTGGGCCTGGTGGCGCTGGGACTGCCGGTGTACTTCCTATTCGGCCGAAGGTTTCAGGGCTAGCAGCAATTTGTAAACCCCGGTTGCGGAATGCCTCCGCTGGGACTACTCCGCAACCGGGCTTTGCTGCTTATTCTGCTGTGCTTGCCACTGGCCTTAACACAAGAAAGGGCCTCCCGCAACGGGAGGCCCTTTCTTGTTATATCAACACCGTACGTTCCGGCAACGTTTTTGGCGGCCGACTACGTATTAGCGACGCCGCTTGCTCGTTTTGGCCCGGGGCGTGAGGGTCACGTTCAGGGGCTGGTTACCGCGGGCACGCTGCACCTCGTCATCGTAGCCGCCGTAGCCGTAAATCAGGGTATTGTCGCCGCCAGCCGGTACCTCCAGGGAGTAATTACCGTTGGCGTCGGTGCTGGTGCCTTTGCTGCTGCCTTTCAGCAA
This sequence comes from Hymenobacter negativus, assembly GCF_017571495.1. GTDB lineage: Bacteria > Bacteroidota > Bacteroidia > Cytophagales > Hymenobacteraceae > Hymenobacter > Hymenobacter negativus. Next base: position 42,052 of record NZ_JAGETZ010000021.1, read on the forward strand.
CACGGTGGCGCCCACCAGGGGATGTCCGTTTTCGTCCTCAATTTTACCAGTCAACGTGGTGTTGGCGGGGGCGGCGGGTTCGGGGGCGGCAGCAGGGGCTGGCGCGGCGGCAACCGGCTCGGCAGCAACCGTGGCAACCGGAGCGGCTGCCCCGGCCTCAGCACTAGGAGCGGCTGCGCTGGCAGTAGCCTGACCCGACGCTTTGGCAACTGACATCCTTTTGGTTGATTTGGAATCCGGCTCATCGTCGGCATCCGTTGCAGCCGGGGCACCTTTGAGACCAGCTGCCATGCTGTCGGCGGCAGTGGGAACGGTGGCGGTTACAGCAGCATCATCAAGCATAAAGGTGGGCGTGACCGAGGCCAGGCCGCTGCCCTGTCCCTTGGGCAGCGCTACGTAGCCTATCACTAAGGCCAATATTAGCCCTACCAGAATATAGGTTAGGCGGTTGTTGCCGCCGGACAACACGTCTTCGTCCTGGGCATCAAGGTTTGGGTCGTACTGTTCGGCTTCGACTTTGGGTAAATTTTCTGACTTCATATGTGGGTGTTTAAAAATGAAAGGAGCGTTTTAGCTTAGTTGAAATTGCTTTCTCTTAAAAAGCCAGCTTTCCAAATAGGCTGCGCAAGTTACATTCTTTGTTTTGTTATCCACCGCCGAGTTTCCTTTTTTAATCCAAAATCTTTTTCGCTCAAATCAGTTCGATAATACTCCATCCCCGCGAAATCCAGTGGTATCCTGAGTCTGCCACAACGCAGCCACGGGGCCGCCACCACCGGGCTATGCGCCACGAGCGATTGCGGCCCCGTTGCGGGGGTGCACTTAGCAGCAGCAGAATTCCTCTATTCGTCGCTGATGGTTTCGTTTTTACCAGCTGGCATAGGGGTGCCAGTGGCTGCTTTTTCGCCAAATGGCTGGTCGCGGGTACGCAGGTTGTGGTCCAGCTCAATGCTGCCTTCGGCCTCGAAGCCCGGGCCCTGGGCTTGCTCGCCAGCACCAGTGTGGTCATTTCCACCACCGGGCGTAATATCAGAACCGCCGATGTGCAGGTTTTCCAGCTGGTCTTTCTGGTCGCTGCGCTGTGTGTAGCCGTTGGCCCCGGTGTAGCGTGCGGCAGTGGGGTCGCCGCTGGCTTTGTTGTTGCTCTGGTCTTGCAGGTATTCTTTCTGCTTTTCCAGCTCTTCGTTTTTGGCGAAGTGCTTATTCTCAGTGATGTCGGCGTGCTCGCCTTCGTTGGGGTCGGTGCCGTCGCCGGAAATATTATCGGGAATCATATCGTAGGGGGCTCAAGAAATGGGAAGTAGCTGATTTACGCAGCCACTCGCATTCCGTTACGCCCGCCGGCACTATTTGCTGGCCACCGTTTCCGCGTCGGACAGTTTCTGGTCGTTCAGGGTCCAGTTGTAGGAATAATATTCTACAGCGTACCAAGTGGGCACACGGTGCTCCTTCCGAAACTGGTTTACATACATTACCCCACTTTTGCCGCTGGCGTTGAAATCGCCTTCGTACCACTGGAATATTTCCGGCAAACGCACCATTTTAGTGGCATCGTCCACTTTCACGTAGTTCGGGTCGAGGAGGGCAAACTTGGTCTGGTTGTTCAGCTGCACAAACAGGTCTTTGCCCACGTAAGCGGCGCGGTTGAGACGGGGGCAGCTGGTGGTGCCGCATACCAAGGCAAAATGCAGGCGCGGGTCGTCGTAGATTTTGCGCAGCTTGTCGGTTTCAATCTGGTCGAGGGTCAACTGTTCGCCGCCTACCCGCATGCGGGTGCGGTTGAAGAAGCCCGGCATGCTCTGCACCGACGTGAGCGGGTAGTTCCGCACAATCTCGCCGATAACCAGGATGTTGTAGGCATTCAAATAGAAAGCGTACTGGTCGGCCATCTCCGCTTTCTTCACATCAAACTCGGCGATGTCGCTCATGAGGGCATCCAGCAGCTGCGGGCTACGCTGAATAGCAGCGTAGTTAACCTTGCCGTCCTTGTTCACAAACTTTTGCAGAAAGACCGTAGTCTGTGCCGTGATACTGGCCGCTGTAATGGGCGTAGGTCCGGCAGCCAGCACCGTATTTCCAATAGCTAGGCATAGCAGCAACACAGCCCAGAATTTTCCAAGAGTGTAGAGAGATTTCATAATAAGTTTAATGAAGTTGGATGGGGAATTCGGTAGCTAAACTTACTACGAGTGCGCCGAGCCGGATTTAGACTTTTTCAACTTTCCCAAATTGAAACAACCTCCACAGTGGGGATTATGCATTTTTAACAATTATTTAATGTTTCGCTTTTTATATTTCCCAAAAATAGTTTGAACCAATAGTCATCGAACCTGAATTAGCAGGCGTTCATGGTTTAAATATACGGGTTCATCACTGAAATCAATTTTATTTAATAGGACTTTATAAATAAAACAGAGTACTTCCCGTAAGCAGCTTGCGGTATTAATAAGCTTATCTGTGTAAGCTTGATGGTAGTTCGCACGTCAGCCCATCTAGTGGGTGAACTCACTCAGCACACGTCTTCAATTCGGGCTACATTTGAGGTCTACTCTTTCAGCTCCCGCAACTATGCACCTGGTCATCGTCGGCAACGGAATTACGGGCGTGACGTGTGCCCTGACAGTGCGGCGGCTGCACCCGGAAGCGCGCATCACGCTGGTATCGGACGAAAGTGCTCACCATTACTCCCGTACTGCGCTGATGTATGTATACATGGGCCATTTGCGCCTACAGGACATCAAGCCTTATGAAGACTGGTTTTGGCCTGAGCAGCGGCTGAGTTTAGTGCACGCCACGGCCACCGCTCTCAACCCCGATGAGCAGCTTCTGTTTCTGAACGATGGGACGGCCCTCCCCTACGACCAACTGCTGCTAGCCACTGGCTCGAAAAGCAAGCGCTACGGCTGGCCTGGCCAGCACCTGGCGGGCGTGCAGAGCCTCTACAGCCTGCCCGACTTGGAGGCAATGGCGCGTGATACCCACGGCATAAGCCGGGGCGTAGTAGTGGGCGGCGGCCTCATTGGGGTGGAACTGGCTGAGATGCTGCACAGCCGCCGCATCGAACCGGTGGTGCTGGTGCGCGATGGCCATTACTGGGCCTCAGTGCTGCCCCCTGCCGAAGCTCATTTGGTCGACCGTCAATTCCAGGAAAACCAGGTGCCGGTGCGCTACAACACCGAGCTACAGGAAATACTGGGCGATGCGCAGGGCCGCGTGCGCGCTGTGCGCACTACCGCTGGCGACGAAATTGCCTGCCAGTGGGTGGGGCTGGCCACCGGCGTACGGCCCAACATCGCACTGGCAACGGCGGCTGGCATTGAAACCGACCAAGGCATCCTGGTAGATGAGCTGTTGCGTACCAACCTGCCCAATGTGTACGCGGCCGGCGATTGTGCCCAGCACCGGCAGCCCGCTGCGGGTGAAGTCCCTATTGAACAACTGTGGTACACAGGCCGCATGCAGGGCGAAACCGTGGGCCACACCATCTGCGGGCAGCCCACACCCTACCGCCGTGGGGTATGGTTCAACTCGGCCAAGTTCTTCAACCTTGAGTACCAAACCTATGGGCAGGCCCCGGCAGTGGCCACAGCGGGCCTGCAGCAGTTTTATTGGGAGCATGAATCCGGTCGACAGGCGCTCCGCGTTTATTTTCGGGCGGAGGCGCCGCATGTGGTAGTGGGCTTCAATGCTATGGGTCTACGCCTGCGCCAAGTCGTTTGTGAGCAGTGGATTCAGGCGCGTACGCCCATTGCTACGGTGATGGCGCAGCTGGGCGCGGCTAATTTTGACCCCGAGTTTTTTCCTCAGCACGAACTGGCGATAGTAGCTGCTTTCAACCGGCAGTTTCCGGAGCAGCCCGTGTTGCTCAAGCAACGTAAAGGCCTGTTTGCGCGGTTTCGCTAATATCATTTCAACAAAGCGAGTTGGACTCATGCGAAGCCTTTATTGAACGTCAACCTTGCGAAACCTCGCTTTACCTAGCGAGACCTCGCGCTAACTTTCCTCCCCGTGGATTTCTCCAAACTTTACCGGCCCTCGGCCCTCAACAGCTTCCAGTTCATTGCCCTCACGGGCCTGCTGATGAGCGCTGGGGCGCACCTTATCCTGCACTTCTTCGTGGGCAGAACCCCGGCTGGCTTCAACTGGCTGTACGTGTGCTGGACGGGCTTCTACCTCGTCGGCACGCTCATCAACCTATTTGGCAAGCCGGACGAGCCGCACCATCATCACCACCATTAAGCCGGGTAGCTGGCTTTATTGGCAGCCTATTCATCCTTCATTCTCAGCCACTTTCGCATGTTTGTCTCGCCGCCACTTCCCGCCACGCCACCCACCGAAAAGCTGACGCTGGCCGGCGTAGCGGGCGGGCTGCTGGCCCTGCTCCTGGCCCTGACCGATGCGGACCCCGGCCGGCGGCAGCTGTGGTTTTATGCGGCGCTGGGCTTGGTAAGCAGCGGCACGCTGGCCTGGAGCTGGCTGAAATTTGGCGGGCACCCGGCCGGGGTGCAGCAGGATAACCTGTGGCGGCGGGCCAGCACCGCGCGGGGCGCTGTAGCCTGGGCTACGGGCTTGGCGCTCACCGGATTTTATGTAGTGCTGTACTGGTTTAGCGACAACGATGGCTTAGGTCATTTTGGGCTGCTCAATAACCTGGTGCACGCGCTCGATGGCTTCAGCCACAGCCTGCGCGCCCGGCCTGCCGACCAATGGTTTCTCTACGGCACGTTCTATACACTGGCGGTGCTGCTGATGGGAGCCCGCGCCCTGTGGAAGTACCGGCATTCGCGCTACCAGCTCATTCGCACGGCTTCAGTGATGTTCTTTCAGCTGGGATTTGCTTTTTTGCTGCCGGGGCTGCTTCAGTTTTTCCAGCAGCCGGAGTTTTACTTCACGTATTTCTGGCCGCTGAAGTACGACTACCTGTTTCCCGGCACGGTTACTTCATTGCTGCACAATGGCGGTGTGGGGGTATTCATGGTGTTTTGGGGAGCTGTGATGTCGTTGGTGGCGACGCCCGTGCTTACCTATTATTTTGGTAAGCGCTGGTACTGCTCGTGGGTGTGCGGCTGCGGTGGCCTGGCCGAAACTGCCGGCGACCCCTACCGCCACCTTGCCGACAAAAGCCGGGCGGCCTGGCGCTGGGAAGTCCGTCTCATCTACCCCATCCTGGGTTTGATAATCCTGATTACGGCGCTGCTGTGGGCACATTTTGCTACCGGTGGCACGCTACTGGGCGACGCCGGCAATGTGGCAGCCAAGTGGTACGGCTTCGCCATTGGCTCGGTGTTTTCGGGCGTTATCGGCGTGGGGTTCTACCCGCTGATGGGGGCGCGGGTGTGGTGCCGCTTCGGCTGCCCCATGGCGGCGTATCTGGGCTTGTTGCAGAAGCATTTTTCCCGTTTCCGCATCAGCACCAACGGCGGGCAGTGCATTTCGTGCGGCAATTGCTCCAACGTGTGCGAAATGGGCATCGACGTGCAGCAATATGCCCAGCGCGGCGCGCCAGTGGTGCGGGCTGCGTGCGTGGGCTGCGGGCTGTGTAGCACGGCCTGCCCCCGTGGTGTGCTCAACCTGGAAAACGGCCCGCGTGAGGGACGGCTCCAAGCGTCGCAACTGATTCATGCCGATTCGCTGCGGATTTTGAGCTAGCCTTCCACTATTTCTACTCCATGTACTTCTGGTCCTCCCGCGCCGCAAGACGACTTTCAAAGCAGGCCTTTTTGCTAGGCGCCATTTCTGCTTTGGTTCTTACAGGTTGCTATAGCGCCCGGCCGCCTTCGGCGAAGTTACCGGGGTTGTACAGCACCACAACGGGCCTACGGAATCTGACCAACGAATTTGGTATTAGCCAGCCATTATTCGATGATTATAAGGCCATCAAGTTTGTTCCCTCGCCTGGCTGTAGCAACGATACTTCGTTTGTGATGCGCATGGACTGGGCTGCGCTAAAAGCTGTGCCGCAAGTGTTGCCTCTTGGGATGCCGGGCAGCATTTTGCTTACCAAAGACGGTTGGGCCATAGACGAAGCCGAGGTACCGAATATTGAGTGGAAGCGCTACCAACAGCGGCTAGCGGCTTCGGGCACCGACATCGACAATACCCAGCCAACAGGTGCGGCCCTGCCTGTATCAGATTATTTCACCAACCCTTTCTACGACTATTACCCAGTTGTTGGGGTTAGCTATGAGCAGGTGCTGGCATTCTGCAAATGGCGGAGCCGGGTCATCTCGAAGATGATAAACCGGGGCAAACCCGGCGCGCCGGATAGCTTAGCGACCGAGCACATTGTGGTAGAAAGCCGACTCCCGACCGAAGCTGAATGGGAACAGGCCGCGCTGGTCAAACGAGGTTTGCCCTACGGCAGCAAATGCACCGAATTACCCGTCGTAATAGACCCCAAAGCGGCAGCATATCTCAAGCAACGCTCGGGCAGCACAGTGGTGGTAAGCCAGATTTTTGCAGATATCAAGGCCTATAACCAAGGCCGGCCAGTCCGCTCAACCATCAACTATGACCAGTCTGAGCCATATTTCTTACGGCTGGCAACTCCCGCTTATGTGTATGGCGGCGCTACCAACGACTATCACCTGTACAACTTACTGGGCAATGTAGCCGAGATGATTCAGGAGCGTGGCATTGCCAAGGGCGGGAGCTACCGTGACCCGATAACGGCCTGCACCGTGACTTCCCGCAGCCAGTACACCGGCCCGGCGCCCACGGTTGGCTTCCGGTGCATTATCCGGGCTACCCAACCCAACCGCAAATAGCCTCATCCCAAAAACGCCAGCAACGCCTTATAGAACTGCGCTGGCACCTCCAGATGCGGAATGTGGCCGACGTTTGGAATTTCCACCCGCTTTGCACCCTTAATCTGGTCGGCGGTGCGGCGGCCCAGCGCGGGGTATTGGCCCATTTGGGCCAGGGTTTTGGGGTCTTTTATCAGCGCCTTGCCCACCACCGTGCGGTCGGCCTGGCCGATGATGAGCAGCGTGGGCACGGCAAGGCGACCGAACTCGTAGCTCACGGGCTGCTGATAAATCATGTCGAACGTTAGGGCATTGGCGCGGGCTACTTTGGCAAAGTCGGGGCTACGGGTTTGGGCAGCCAGGGGCAGCAGCCACTGGTCGTGGGCCGCCGGGTAGCCATTGGGGTAATAGGTTGCATGGTATTTACGAATGCTGGCTTCGGTACTCTTTAGCTCCGTAGCCTCCGCCTGGTCCACCGATTGGAAGGGTACGCCCACGCGGTAGTCCTCCAGGCCGATGGGATTTTCGAGCACCAGCTTTTCGGTGGTTTCGGGGTAGAGCAACGCGAAACGGGTGGCTAGCATCCCGCCCATGCTGTGGCCCACGATGACGGCTTTTTTCACGCCTAGCGTATCGAGCAAGTGCCGGGTATTGCGAGCCAATTGGTGGAAGGAGTAATGAATATCGGCTTTGTCGGACTTGCCAAAGCCAACCTGGTCGGGCACCACTACCCGGAAACCTGCCGCCGTCAGCGTTTTGATGGTTTCACGCCAGTAGGCCCCGAAGAAGTTTTTACCGTGGAGCAGCACCACCGTGCGGCCGTTGGCCTTGCCGGCGGGCGGCACATCCATATAAGCCATGCGCAGGGCCTGCCCTTCCAGCTTCAACGGCAGCAGTTTGACGGGAAACGGGTATTCGTAGCCATCGAGCGTGGCATTGAGCGGCGCTTGCTGGGCCGCGGCAACGGTAGCGAGCAAAGGCAGCAGCAGAAACAGCAGGAAACGGAAGACAGAAGCAAAATTAGTCATGGCCTTCTTACGCAGAAATAGCCCCTGCTGCTCATCATACCCTGAATTTGTCTTCCAACCCAGGACTTGGTTCACTAAAACAATCTTTTGTTCACGCGGAACAAAGCCCGGTTTCGGGAGCTAATACGCTGGCTATTGCAGCGGCCGGGGCTGGTACACGCCGAACAGCAAATCGCTGGGATGCGTGGCCAAAAAGGCATCCTCCAGCCGAAACAGCTCGGCTAACAGCGCCTGGGTTTCGGCGTCGTCCTCGCGCATGAAATGGTGGGCAATATCCTTGAGCACCAACGTCAGAATATTGCCGCCGAGCGCGGCTTCTTCCAGCGGCTCGAAGTACTGGCGCAGGCCGGGCATGATGCGGTCCGACTCGGCCGCTTCTGAGGGGTCGGCGAGACGCATGCGCAGGAGGCCAGGGCCACTGACGCTGGTTTTGCGCGCCCGGGAGAGGTAGCGCACCCGGAAACGGAGCGGCACCACTTCGCGCAGAATGCGGTTGGTTTCGGCTAGCTGGGCAGCGGTCCATTGCAGGCGAGAGGGGCCCACAAAGTCGTTGAGCACCAGCAGGCCATCGGGGCGCAGCGTGCGGCGCACCCGCGCCAGAATTCCGTTCACATCCTGGAAATGGTGCAGCGCGGAGTGAAACAGCACGACGTCGTAGCTGGCCGCCGGCAGGTCAAGCGCATTCACGTCGGCCACTTCGGTGCGGAAGTTAGTCAAGCTCTCTTTTTCCGCTATTTCGGCCGCCTGCGCCAGTAGGCGCCCCGCAATATCCACGCAGCGCACCTCGCCAAATTGCGGCAGGCGGGCAAAGGCCAACTCGTGCGATGCCGCGCCGCTGCCCAGCGAAAGCAGCCGCAGCCCATGCCGGCCAGCCAGGTATTTTTCGGCCACGTAGGCTTCGTAGGCCTGGTCGGGGTGGCCGGTCATGCGCGTATTCCAGCGGCGGCGCACGGCGGGCACCTGCCACCAGTTGGCCGCTCGCAGCGTGGGGTCGTCGAACGCCGAGCGGGTGCGGGCCAGGGCATCGGGCCGCAGCTTGGAGAGCAGAAACGGCAGCCCGCGCTGGCGCAGCTTGGCCAGGGTTTCGAGAAAGTCGTCGGAGGTAATAAGCGGCATGAGGGCAGAATTCGAGCCCTAAACTTACGCGGCAGCTCCGGCTTCCAGCTGATATTTGAGTGCCGCATTGCGCACCTGTAGAAACCGAGCCAAGTAATTTTTCAGAAAAAGCCTGTCGAACCAATACCCGATAACCCCAAATGGGCTGCTGAACTCGAACACATCCCGCACGCGGGTGCCACCGGCCACAGCCTCAAAATAATGGTCATGCCGCAGGGTCTTGAAAGCCCCACGCACCAGCTCATCCCGGAAATAATGCGGCGGCGAAGCGGCCGTGATGCGCACCGTCAGCTGCTGCCGGATGCCAAGGTGCCGGGCCTCCCAGGTCACCACATCGCCGAACGCCAACTGCCCACTCGAGGGTCCGTCAATTACCCGTTCGCCGGTTTGCCGCGTTGAGTCTACGTGCGCCTGCGTGTTCATAGCCAGGGCGTAGCAGGCTGCCGGGGAGGCTTTTACCACCATTTCCAACTCAATACGCGCCATTGCCGGATGGTTTACTTCGGCAAGCCCTGAAGCATCTTCTTGGCGTTGCTAACGTGGTCGGTAGCGCCGCTCAGCGAATTGAAGATGTATTGAATCACGCCCTCTTTGTCAATCACGAACGTGACCCGGCCCGGCAGCAACCCCAGCAGCGCGCGGGGCACTTCGTAGAGCTTGCGCACTTTCCCGTCGGTGTCGGCCAGTAGCTCGAAGGGCAGGCGGTGCTTCTGGGTGAATTTCTGGTGCGAGGCTTCGCTGTCGGAGCTGATGCCAATGACTTCGGCCCCAAGGTCCTTGAAATCTTCGTACTGGTCCCGAAACGAGCAAGCCTCGGCAGTGCAGCCGGGGGTATCGTCTTTGGGGTAGAAATAAAGGACAATCGCCTTTTGCCCTTTCTGCTTCGAGAGGCTGAAAGTGCTTCCGTTGGTTGATTTCAGGGAAAAATCAGGGGCTTGGTCTCCTATTTTAAGCATCGAGTATTGGGGCTAAATCAACTTTTCGTACCCACAAGCCCGGCACCCTACGAATTGTTGCTTTGAATTGAGCGCCTAAAATAGGCCGGCTGTTCAATTCAGGCCGTTTTGCTTGGCTCAGGAGTTAAAATAAGCATGGCTCTAAACACGTTAATATTTGCCAACTTTCGCCGGCAAAGCATCCGGCGCCTCAACCAGCGGCTTGCGGGTTTCGGGAATGCTGCCGTAGGCTGGCTGCAGGCCGCCCAGGTCAATGGTAATGCGGTCGAGCACCACGCCGGGGTCGATGAGGTAGAGCTTGAGCGTATGCCGGCCCGGCGCTAGCACCGGGCCCTTTACCTGGCGCAGCGCACTGTTGCGCAGCACGTTCTGCTTCCACTCTTCCGAGCGGCCCACGGTTTTAAAATCCACCACCTGCACGGGGCCATCGTCCAGCGCCACACCGTAGCGCATGCTGGTGAGGCGCGTGATGGGGTGCGTGGGCAGCGTAGCCACCGTGACCACGGGCGCAGCCTGGGTGAGGCTATAGAAATCGTATTCAACGGCGGCAGCCTGGGCGGGCAATTTTTCGGGCACGGCCAATGGACCTTCCTGCAGGGGCTGCGCCTGCAGGGCCCGCCCGGCCCGGCCCACGCCCTCCAGCAGGCCCCAGTGGCTGGTTGGTTGGTCGGCCTTGTGGCTGTAGCCAGCCGCCGCCATGGCCACGTAGCCGTTGGTTTCGATATAGCCCGGGTAGTCGGCGAGTTCCTGACTTGGGGCGGCCATTGCCCGCACGACCACCCGAAATTTCCTGCCCGCGCCAGCGAAGGTCAGGTAAGCAGTTTGCTCGCCGTGTTTGGGCAGCCTGCTCCAATCAATACGTACTTGCAGGCGCTGCTGCTGCTGGCCCACGGCCGCCGTTAGCGTGCCTTGCTTGGCCGAAAGCACCAGCCATTTGGCGGAGGCGGTTGCCTTCCAGTGCACTGCCTGCCGCCGGCTCAGAAATACATCCACGAAGTAGCTGGCTGTGCCCCAGGGGTAGCACGTGGGGAGGCGCAGGCCCTGGTCGGCCTTGGCAGTCATGGTTGTGTCGGCCCAGCCTTCCGGGGCCACACCCCACACCTGGGTGGTATCGAGTGAAGGCCTGAGGGCAGTGGGTGCCTGAAAAACGGGCAGGTTGCGGGGCTTCATCGACATCATTCCCTGCCACTTGCCACCGGCCAGCTGGGTGTTGTAGTATTGGGTTTCGGCCTCGATGCCAGCGTAGGCCTGCTCCGCCCACAGGGCATAATCGGCGGCGCTGGCGCGGTTTTGCTTCGCGTACAGGTAGCTTTTGTCGAGGTACAGGAATTTCTGGTTCATCAGCGCGGCGCACACGACGGGGTAATATACCAGCTCATAAAAGGCATCGGCCCGGTCACTTGGCACCTGGGTCCGCAGCTGCTTCACCTGCTGCACCAGGGCAGCGTAGCGGTCGAGCCGCCGCTGGGCCTCGTCGCCGTAGTAGAAGTGGTTGTACTGCGTGCGGTGGGTAGGCGTGGTCGGCTCGGTCTGGCTCCAGCCCATAAACTCCGGCCGCCGCTCGAAGGCGAGGTCGTAATACGCCCACAAAATGTCGCGGATAGCCGCCGCATGCGGCGCACCGAACGCCTCCTGTAGCCATTGCTGCAAATGCTGGGGCAGGTAGTTGCTCTGCGCGAAGGGCCGCGCATCGTAGGCCATGTCCAGAAACTGCTGCACGTTGTACTCCAAGGGCTTAATGTCGCCCACATTCAGCACCCACAGCCGGTCGGTTTTCAGTGCGTGCGCCTTCATCATTTCCTCCCAAACCAAGCCCGGGTGTATGGTGCCTAGCCAGAGATAATCATGCGGACGGCCCCAGTACGAGGCGTGGTAGTACACCCCCGAGCCGCCCACACGGCGCTGCTCATCGGCATTGCTGAGGCGGCTGATGTAGCCGTAGTTGTCTTCGGGCCACACCAGGGTCACGTCATCGGGTAGTTTCAGGCCCTGGTCGTACACCTCCAGCACTTCCTTGTAAGTCGTGAATACCTGTGGCACCTGGGTCACGTCCGGATTCACGTGGCGGCGCAGCATGTCGCGCTGGTCGGCAATGACGCTGGTGAGTATCCGGGCGGCTTCCTGTGGGGTTTTGGCGCCTTCCATGCCGCTGTCGTGCACACCGCGCATGCCCAGCGAGTAGATGGCCTCCAGCGGCCCGGCCTCTTTGGCGCGCTGGTCCCAGTACTGGTGCACGGCCGCCTTGTTCCGAACGTAATCAAACGGCCCCATTGTTTTCTCGTTCCACTCGTCCACGTTGTTGCGCAGCATGGGTTCGGCGTGGGAAGTACCCACCAGAATGGCGTAGCGCTCGGCCATCTTCGGGTTGCCAGGGTAGTGAAAGAAGGCCCGCGTGCTGGAGTGCATCGCCGGCCAGATGAGGTTGGCTTTTAGGCGCAGCAGCAGCTCAAAAATGCGGGCGTAGGTATTCGGCCCGATGTCTTTAATGTCGGTGTCCATGTTTCGCGCCGCCCAGGGCTGCAGGCCCCAGTCTTCATCGTTGAGAAAGATGCCGCGATATTTCACCGTGGGCGGCTGGCTGAGGCTGGTGCCAGCCGTGAGGTAAAGGTTGTCCTGATGATGCGGGGTCACATCGGCCCACCACGCCCACGGCGACACGCCCAGCCGCCGCGCCAGTTCAAATACGCCATAGGCGGTGCCGCGCCGGTCGCTGCCGGCTACCACCAGCGCCTTGCCGGGCTGCCCAAGCGGCCGGTCGACTACGCTGATGCAGAAGGTTTCCCACTGCCCTTTCAATTGCTGAATATTGCTCGCTCCGCCAGCAGCCAGCTGGTCGATTAACCGGGAGTGACCCAGCGTGCCAATCAGAACCGGATACTGCGCTAGTTGGCCGGTAGCAGGCTGCAAAGCGGGCTGCGCGCCGGTAATCGTGGCCACGTCCCTGGCCAGGGCTTCGGCGGCCACGCGGACGACTTCTGCATCCTTGTCATCCACATAAAACGGCGCGGGTTGGTGCTGATGCACCAGCGGAAATAGGTCTGGGCTATAGCCGGCAGCCAGGGTCACCGGCGCGGAGCTGATAGCCTGGGCAACAGCCTGGCAGTGCAACAAGATGAGCAGCAACAGGTTGGTACACGCAACCAACTTTTTCATCGAATTATCGATATTATTTAGCTCAGCGTCTGTGTGGCCAGACCAGCTTCGGGTTGAAAAATAGCGGCAAGGTAGCGGCAGTGCGGGGCTTCCCGGCGGCGGGGGCATCTTTGTGGCTTGGTAAGCCTTTTCTCTCATGCCTCAACCGCTTGTCAGCGTCATCATTCCGGCCCACAATGAAGCCGGCGCTATTGCCCTGGTGCTGTCCGAAATTCCCAAGGAGCTAGTCCACGAAGTTATCGTCGTGGATAATAACTCGACGGATGCTACGGGCAGTATCGCCGCGGGTTGTGGGGCCACAGTGCTTCGCGAGCCACGCCCCGGCTACGGCTACGCCTGCCTGGCGGGCATGGATTACGCCTTTGGCCGGCCGCAATCCGAGCAGCCCGACATCGTCGTATTTCTCGACGGTGACCACTCTGATTTCCCCGAACAAATGCCCGAGCTCCTGGCGCCGCTGCTAAATGGCACAGCCGATATGGTCATTGGCTCGCGGGCGCTGGGCGAGCGCGAAAAAGGCTCGCTGCTGCCCCAGCAGCGGTTTGGCAATTGGCTGGCCGCCGGGCTGCTGCGCCTGCGCTACGGCACCACCACCACCGACCTGGGCCCGTTTCGGGCTGTCCTCGCTCCTGCCCTGCTCCGCATCGGCATGGAGGACAAAACCTACGGCTGGACGGTGGAGATGCAGGTGAAAGCGGCCCGGCTGGGCCTGCGCACCGTGGAAGTGCCCGTGCGCTACCGCAAGCGCATTGGCACGAGCAAGGTGTCGGGCACGGTACGGGGCACACTCGGGGCCGGCTACAAGATTTTGTGGACGATTTTCAAATATTGGTAATGTTACCGCGCCGGTAAATTTGCACCTGCCCCTCGCCTCCATCCCGCCGTGTTTCTAGCTTTTTTTCTGCGTTTCTGATGGTGGCACTGCCCGTTTTGCTGGTGGTAGTGTACGGTTTGTGCCTGCTGTTTATTCTGGGTTTCAGCGCGGGGCAGTGGCAGCTCACGCGGCTGGCGCTACGTGCCTACGCCAGCCCGCCGCCACTGCCGCCGCCCGCGCCTGTTGCCGGCGAGTGGCCCCGCGTGCTGGTGCAGCTGCCGCTCTATAATGAGCAAAATGTGGTCGAACGCATCATCGACGCCACCGCCGCGCTCGACTACCCTTCCGACCGACTGCACATTCAGGTGCTCGACGACTCTACCGATGCGACCGTGCGGCTGGCCGCTACCCGCGTGGCCCACTACGCAAGTCAGGGCCTGAGCATTAGCCACGTGCGCCGCTCCAACCGCGAGGGGTACAAGGCCGGAGCGCTCCGCCACGGCCTGCTGGAAAATACCGATGAGTTCGTAGCCATTTTCGATGCCGACTTCGTGCCCGAAACGGATTTCCTGCGCCGCACCATTCCCTTTTTTTTGCAGGATGCGCAAGTGGGCGTTGTCCAAACGCGCTGGGGGCACCTCAACGAGGACGAGTCGTTGCTGACGCGCCTGCAGGCCTTTGGGCTGAACGCGCACTTCCTCATCGAGCAGGTGGGCCGCACGTTTGCGGGCTTTTTCATCAACTTTAACGGCACGGGCGGCGTGTGGCGCCGGGCCTGCATCGACGATGCCGGCGGCTGGCACACCGACACCCTCACCGAAGACCTGGACCTGAGCTACCGCGCGCAGCTGCGCGGCTGGCGCTTCGTGTACCGGCCCGGCATTGTGGCACCCGCCGAATTGCCCGCCGTGATGGACGCGCTCAAATCGCAGCAGTTCCGCTGGACCAAGGGCGCTGCCGAAACGGCCCACAAGCACCTTGGCAACATGTGGCGCTCGCAGCAGCCGCTGGCCGTGAAACTGCAGGCCACCTTCCACTTGCTCAACAGCACGGTGTACGTCGTCATCATGCTCATGGCCCTGCTGAGCGTGCCGCTGGTGTTTGTGCGGGCGCAGTACCACGAGTATAAGGTGGTGTTTCAGCTGGCGTCCGTTTTTCTGGTGGGCTTCACTCCGCTGATTTACTACTACTACACGGCCTGGCGGCTGGCGCATCCTAACAAGCCACTGTGGCGCTACCCGGGCTTTTTTCTGCTGTTTTTATCGATTTCGATGGGGCTGGCCCTGCACAATGCCCGGGCGGTGGTGCTGGGCTGGCAGGGCCGCCGCACGCCTTTCGTGCGCACCCCCAAGGCCGGAACGGGTGGCTCGGCCCGGCGCCGCCGCTACCGCACCGGCGGCGTGGGCGCGCTGGTGCTGTTCGAAGGTGTGCTGGCCCTCTACTTTGCGTTCGGACTGGCAGCAGGAGTGTATTTCGATGACTTCGGCCTGCTCCCGTTTCACTCCCTGCTAACCATTGGCTTTGCATCTATTTTCTATTATTCGGTGCGGCATAATCGGTAATGCTAATTGTGAGCTATTAGCGCATGACTTACTAACATCTGACAACTAGTATCATAGACAACAAATAACTAACCTTGACGCTCAAACTTCCCTCCTTTTCGCAAGCTGCGGCGCTACTGCTATCTGGTGCGGCCTATGCGGGCCTGGCGTATGCCACGCCACGCACGGAGCTGGGGCAATTGCTGGGCTTGTTTGGGGTGGCGCTGGTGGCGTATGCGTGGCTGCTGCACAGCCAGCTGCCGCTACGCTGGGGACTGGCGGCGGCGCTGCTGTTTCGGCTGCTGTGGCTGCCGGCCCTGCCAGCCCTCTCCGACGATGTGTACCGCTTCCACTGGGATGGGCTGCTGGTGGCCAATGGCACCAACCCCTTCCGGTACCGGCCCGATGAAATTATTGCCGATGGCGCCCGTGCTGCCTTGCCAAATGGGGAAGCACGCAACCAGACCCTTCCACAGTTCCAGCAACTGTACCGAAAGCTCAATTCGCCGCATTATTACTCGGTATATCCGCCCGTGAGCCAACTGGCATTTGGGGTTTCGGCTACGTTTTTTCCTTCCTCTGAACGCGGATTTGCGGTGAGCCTGCGGCTGATTATTCTGGTGTTTGAAGCGGGAGTGGCCGCGCTGCTGCTGGCCCTGCTTCCGGCGCTGGGCTGGGTGCGCAGGCAGGCATTGCGCTACCTATTGCACCCGCTGGTCATCATCGAGCTAACGGGCAACCTGCATTTTGAAGCAGGGGTGCTTTGTTTCGTTCTGCTGGCTATCTGGCTGCTGCTCCGGCAGCAAGGCATGAAATCGGCGGTGGCGCTGGGGCTGGGCGTGGCCACCAAGCTGCTGCCGCTGCTGGTGCTGCCCCTGCTGGTGCGCCGGCTGGGCTGGCGGCGGACGCTGGTGTATGGCCTGCTGGTGACGGCAACCTTGCTGGTGCTCTTCAGCCCCTTTCTGTCGGTGGATTTGTTTGTGAACATCGGCCGAAGCCTGAAGCTGTACTTCCGCAGCTTCGAGTTCAACGCCAGCATCTATTACATGCTGCGCCCCGTGGGCTATTGGCTTACCACCTATAACCAGATTGCCATCATTGGGCCCGCGCTGGCGCTCACGGCCGGCCTGATTGGCCTGGGGCTGGCCTGGCGCGAGCGGCACCTCACCTTGGCCGCCTTCCCCCCCACGTTCCTGCTCATGCTCACCGCTTACTATGGGCTGGCCACCACCGTGCATCCGTGGTACATCACGCTGCTGGTGGGGCTGGGCACGCTCTCGCGCTTCCGGTTCCCGCTGGTGTGGGGTGGCATGGCGGCGCTTTCATATTCGGCCTACCGCACCAGCGCCTACACCGAAAACCTGTGGCTGGTGGGACTGGAATACGTAATCGTATACGGGGTGATGCTGTGGGAACTGAGCTCTCATTCTAATAACCGCAGCCAGCCTACTTAGGCCAGTAAGCGTAGCGGCGCGTCGATTTCAGCCGCAGGTTACGGCCGTCCCAGGTGGTTTGGCGGAGTAGCACGTTGGGGTAGGATTTGGCAAACCAGTACACGTTTTCCTGGTCGGGAGCCAGGGTCACGGCTACGCGCCAGGCGGGCTCAGGCGTATCGGCAGCAGGGGCCTCGGTGGTTGTGAGGCGGGCCTGATAGTACGTGGGCGGCTTGGCCCGGTTGGTTTGCTGCAAGTCGAGTACTACCAGCTTAAAAGTGGGCAGCTGCTCAAATTTCAGCGCGCGCAGCGTGTAAGACAGGGCATCTTCCAGGAAGATGTCGCGGCGCAGGTCGCGGCTGTTGGTCCCCTCGCCATCCCAGTACGAGTGGTACCACATTTCGAAATTCACTCCATCGTCGATGATGGATTTGAACGTGTTGCCGCACCACTCCTGCGAAGAGCTGGTCATCTTGTACAAGGCCACCGGCTGGTCGCGCCGGAAAAACAGCGAGGTGAGGTAGTGGTAGGGATACTGGTCGGTGGTGATGCTGCAAAACTGGTTGATTTTCATCACGGGAAATAAATCTTTCCGCTTGTAATCATCCGTCTTGACGTTGAATTCCTGGTTGAATTCCTCTTTCACCGTAATCTGAGTGTACTCAAACGTGCGCTTCTTTTTGTAAATCGTGCGTTCAGCATCGTACACTGCCACTTCGGCCAATCCATCTTCCCAGTATTTGCTCATGGCCCAGGCCTGGTTGAATTGCGGCAGCACGGCTTGCAGCGCCTGCGCCGAAACCGGCGCTTTGGCACCGGCTTTGGCTCCCGCCTTTGGGTCGTCCGGGTTGCCACAGCTCGCCACCAGCAGCCCCACCAGCAACGGCCACACCACCGCACGGATAGAATAGCGCATAGAAGAGCGGAGGGTCATCGTAAATAAAGTCGGCATGCTTACTGGTTTACGGGTGCACCCGTCCCTTTGGACATATCTGGCTGTCCACTGGTGGTAGAAGTATCATCGGCACGCCACGCCGCCAGGTCATCGGCCGTATCCACGTCGCGCAATTCGGGCAGGAGGGCCACGCGCAACCCCAGGCGCCGGGCGTCAGCCAACGTGTCAGCCAGTACCGAATCAGTGCTCCAGGCTTTGTGGTAAAACAGCTCGGGCTGAGGCTGGCACAGGCCCAACAGGTAATACCCACCATCGGTGGCTGGCCCCAGCACCACATCGTGAGTCGTGAGCAGGGCAAAAGCCTGAGCAAGGTGGGCCGCCCGCAGGCCGGGACAATCTGTGCCGATGATGGCGACACGCTGGGCGCCTTCGGCAAAAGCCACCGCGAAGGCCGTTGCCATGCGCGTGCCCAGGTCGCCAGCCGGCTGGCAGCGAGCAGCCAGATTGGGCCAGTGCCACACTTCTGCGGCACTGGGGTGTGAGGCAGCCGTATCGGCCAGCCAGATGGTAGCAGGCACACCAGCCTCCTGAATGGCGGCGTGCGTGATGGCCAATAACTCGTGGTAGATGGCCAGTGCGGCGGGCTCGCCCACTCCGGCTGCCAGTCGGCTTTTTACCCGCCCTAGAGCTGGCACCCGGGCAAATACCAGCAAGTGATTTTCGGGCGGTTGAGGCCCGCTTATACTATTTTTTTCTTCACTCATACACTTTGCGCCCACGCTTCAGCCATGGGCTCCACATGGCAGAATAAGGGTGTACATTGGTTGTCAGGCCGTTGGTATTATACACTGGATACCCCTCGTTTACCCACTCGAACAAACCGCCGTAAAGGTTGCGTACCTCCCGAAAACCCAATGTCTGCAGGTGCTCGCCCAGTCGCTCGCTGCGCACGCCTACGGAGCAGTACACCACCACCGGGCGGGTGCGTGGCACATCGGCAAACTGCTCGCGAGCCAGCGAATCATAGTTCACAAACTGCGCCCCCTGCAGGTGGCTCACCCGAAATTCGGCCGGCGTGCGAACATCCAGCAACAGCGGAGCCGTTGGCTGGGCCAGCTCCTGCACCAGGGCAGCGGGTGCCACCGTGGGCACGGTGCGGCGGTAAAGCGTGCGCAGCAGCTGCTTGTAAAGCATATCGGGGCGGGCAGTTTTATCGGTAGCTTCGGGCCCACAAGCACTGAGCAGTAGCATAATACTGCTGGCACTCACAATTACGGCACTTTTCAGGCCCATGGCGGCAAGCTATTGGAAAAAGAATCAGGTGCGGCGGACGTGGATGCGAACCCGCTCCCCGTTATCAGCGGTGGTGGGCAGCACGTCGATGCGCTCGGCCTCGTCGTAATAAGCCGCCAGCCCCCGCACAATGCCCACGGCCAGCCCACTCATGCGGCGCGGCGACACGTAATCAATCACCAGCTCATCCGGGCCAAGACGGCGGACATCGAGCACAGGCGGCGCGTTTTCGGCGTGCTCCTGGCGCACTTTTTTGTGCATGGTCAGCTCGGTGTGCTCCAGCATGTCGAGGGTCTTCCACTCCGGCCGGAGCAGCTTCTGGTACATGTACATAAGGTCGGGCACCAGGTATTCGCCAAATTTCTCGTGCAGCTCGCCGGCAGAAAGACCCGTCATCTCGGCGGCGTGCCCAATGAGGGCATAGACATGCTCATCGGGGTACACCGTTTTGTGGTCAAACTCTACTTTTTCGAGTCCCGAAAGCTCCATCAGCTTTATCCAGGTGCTGTGGTCGTACTGTGTTTGCACGTAGCGCTTTAGCAACGTGAGAATAGTGCCGTGCATAGGTATATCTGATAGCAAGCAAGGTGGTATAACAAGCAATTACCGCCTGCCAGCCGCGTGGCGACTAATAGGCGGTAATTGCTTGTTTTCCGAAAGGTAGCGCCGAAATAGAACCCGGTGAAGGCGCCAGCCTATTCAACTCTTAAATATTGCCCACCACCGTCATGGTAGTTAGTGTTGGGTTGACGCTGCCGCCAGCGGGCTCCACCGTCATGGCGAAGGTTTGGGCACTGGCAATGTCCTTCATGTGCTGCAGGCCCTCGCCAGTGGCCGTGGCTACGGTAAGTACGCCGGCATCAATCGGTTTGCCTTTATCAAGGGCCCACAGCTGGTACTGCTTGCCGGCGGGCAGGGCGGGCAGGCTACGCACATCAACATACACCTTGTGGGTGGCGGCGTTGAACAGTACCCGGGCATGGGCCGATGGTGCGGCTTTGGTACCGGCCAGGGCCACGGCGTGGAACTCATCGTTGCGCAGCACCTGGTTTTCCTGGCGCAGGTCGTCCAGCTTCTTCTCTACTACCGTGGTGGTGGTGGCGAAGCGCGAATTTTCGTTTTGCAGCGCCACTAGCTCGGAGCTAGCGCTTTTCCAGTTGGTATACAGCAAGGCATTACCCAACAGGCTCAGCAGCAAGGCCACGGACGCAGCAATGGCCCACGAGCGGCTGGCTGGTGCTTCGGCCGGTGCAGCATACATGGGTCGTACGCCAGCCTCGGGGGCGACAGGAGCTACCTGGGCGGCCACGGCATCTACTTCGTTGCGCAGGCTGGTGTTGGCAGCCGGAGCGGCAATCTGGGCCAGGACGTTGGTTAGCACCCGCTCACTCATGCCGGCGGGTGGAGTAATGGCGTGGGCTTCAGCATAAAAACCCAAAGCAGCTTGTACCTGCGCCAACTCCTCCCGGATTTCGGGGTGGGCGGCGGCTTTCGCTTCCACTTCCGCCTGTTCGGCGGGGGAAAGCTCGCCAAGAGCGTACTGCTCCAGGATGCCCGATTCAAAATAATCTTGGAAATTTTCCACGTTCAGTTCAGCGTATAAGTTTGCTTAGGACTTTGATAGCCGTGCGGGCACGGGTCTTCACGGTCCCCAGGGGGATGTTGAGTTCCTCGGCGACTTCACTTTGCGTAAAGCCTTCGAAATAGAGAAGGTCGATAATCTGGCGCTGCTCAGGTACCAACTTCTTGGTGATTTCCTGCAGACCTATATGCTCAGGGCGGAAGCTAGTCGGAGCGGCTTGGCGCTGCGCCGTCAGACTATCGTCCAACCCCTGGGTGCGGCTACCTACGCGGTGCTGTCGCGAGCGGATTTTATCGATGCTCAGATTTCGGCAAATATTGAGTACCCAGGTAAATAGCCGGCCTTTGCTGGGGTCGTAGCTGGCGAAGGCGTGCCAGATTTTGACCAGGGCCTCCTGCAGCACGTCCTCCGATTCATCCTCGGCTTTCACGATGCGGAAGATGACGCCGTAGAGCGCCGCAGAGTACCGTTCATAGAACAGCGTCATCGCCGACTCGTCGCGGGCCTGGAGGCGCCGGACGAGCTCCGCCTCAGCGGCGGGTGGCAGAGAAATGAGTGAAGTATCGGACACGGGAGTGACTGAAAGTGAATAATGAAGCCGAAAACGACGCCATCCAAAGTGCACGAAAATACGCGCCGTCGCGGAACTTGGCCGTATACGGCGCAAGCCCGTCCATAGCCGGCCCCGGTCCATCGAAGCTGGACGGTTGGGCACCAGCGCCAGCCCGAGCAGAAACAGCCCGCTGGTTTTGGGGGAATGAGGGCTCCAAAAGCGGCTTTTACCCCCCTACAACCGTACCTTTCAGCCATCTTTCTTCCTTTTCTGAGCTATGGCAATCGAATCAATTAATCCTCACACCGGGCGCACGCTGCGACGCTTCCCTGCCTTTGGCTGGCCCAAAACCGAAAAAATTCTTAACCAGGCACACAAGGCCGCACCGTCCTGGGCTGCTACCACATTTTTCCACCGCGCCGGCGTGCTGCGCCGCGCCGCGGCCCTACTGCGCGAGCGGCAGGACGAATTGGCCCGCCTCATGGCCCTGGAAATGGGCAAGCCCGTTGCCGATGGCCGCGCCGAAGCCCTGAAATGCGCCACCTGCTGCGACTTTTACGCCGAACGCGCTGAAAGCTTTCTGGCCGATGAGCTGATTGAAACCGATGCGGCGCGCAGCTTCATCAGCTACCAGCCGCTGGGCGTGGTGCTGGCCGTGATGCCTTGGAACTTCCCTTTCTGGCAGGTGGTGCGCTTTGCTGCGCCGGCCCTGATGGCTGGCAACGTGGGCCTGCTCAAGCATGCTTCCAACGTGCCGCAGTGTGCGCTGGCACTGGAAAAAATCTTTCACGACGCGGGCCTGCCGCCGGCCTGCTTTCGTACCCTGCTCATTGAGACGGACCTGGTCGAAAAGCTCATCGCCGACGACCGGCTGGCCGCCATCACCCTCACCGGCTCAGAAGGCGCGGGCGCGGCCGTGGCGGCTGCAGCCGGCCACCACATCAAGAAAACCGTGTTGGAGTTGGGCGGTTCCGACCCGTTCATCGTGCTGGCTGACGCCGACCTGGCCCTGGCTGCCAAAACCGCCGCTCAAAGCCGCATGATAAACGCGGGCCAGAGCTGCATCGCGGCCAAACGCTTTATTGTGGAGAAGGCCGTGGTCAAGGAATTCATCACGCACCTGAAAACCCACCTGTTGGCCTTCCGCCCCGGCGACCCGCTGGATGAGGCCACGCAATACGGCCCGCTGGCCCGGCCCGATTTGGCCGATGAGCTGACCGAGCAGGTGAAAGACTCGGTGGCTGAGGGCGCCAAAGTAGAGCTGCACGGCGGCCAGGCCAAGCCCGGCACCGCCCTGTTCCGCCCCATGATTCTATCCAATGTCAAACCCGGCCAGCGGGCTTACACCGAAGAATTCTTCGGCCCCGTAGCCCTGGTGCTCGAAGCAAAGAATGCCGACGATGCCGTGCGCCTGGCCAACGACTCCCGCTTCGGCCTCGGGGCGGCGGTGTGGACGGCAGACGCCAAGAAAGGGGAAGCCATGGCCCGGCAGATTGAGAGCGGCGCCGTATTTGTGAATGGCCTCGTAAAATCGATGCCCGAACTGCCTTTTGGCGGTGTAAAAAAGTCGGGCTACGGCCGCGAGCTTTCGTATCTGGGCATCCGTGAGTTTGTGAATCAGAAGTCCATTTGGGTCGGCAAAGAGGTTGCCCCCGTGGCCAAGACAGAGTAGTTGGCTGCTTGTAAAAATCCGTCATCCTGAGCAGTGCGAAGGATGATGGATTGAGGCGTTCAAACCCTCAGCAATAGCCCATCACGCGGTAGATAACGTAGCCGGCCATCTCGTGCAGCAGGATGCTCCAACGGTTCAGGGCGTCCACATCGGGCACCAGCCAGAAGCTGAGGCCGCCGTTGAGGCCGGTATTGCGAAAATCGGCGGGAAAGGCGGCGGGGTGCAGGCCGACCTTAGCAAAGCAAGCCAGCGCCCGCCGCTCGTGAAAAGCCGAGGTGACCAGCACCAGCGTCTTGATATCGGGATGCTGAGCCAGCAGCGCTTTGGTGTAGAGCGCGTTTTCGCGGGTATTGCGGCTGCGCTCCTCCAGAAGCAAATCGCGCTGGGGCACGCCGGACAAGCGCAACAGCGTGGCTAGCTCGGCGGCTTCGGTGACGGTGCGGGGGTCGGTCGAGCCGGTACCGCCCGAGATAATGATGCGCCGCACGCGCTTGGCCCGGTACAGCCACAGGGCGTTGGTAAAGCGGTCGGCCCCGTTGCTGAGGTACACCCGGTCGTGGGGCGCGTTGTCGGCCGTGATGCCGGTGAGCAGCACCGCCGCATTGGCGGGCGCTACGGTGGCCAGCGGCACGGCGGGCAGTTCCCAGGCCCGTAGCGCAAGGTTCACCAGGCCGTTGTTGCCGCCCAGGAACAGGACGATGGCGGCGGCCCACAGCCAGCGGCGACGCCAGCGCCCCAGGGGCCGGGCCACCAGGGCCGCGATGAGCAGCACCAGCAGCCAGGCACCCGGCGAAAACAGAACCAGCAGGAGTTTAGAAAGCAGAAAAAACATGCTCAAAAGTAGCAGCGCGATTTCGGGCAGCCGCCGGCTCTATTCGGTGTGGGGCATGAAGACCCGCAGGCGGTCGAGTTGGGCGCGCACTTCGGCTTCCGTGGTTAGGTTGTCGCACTCCAGCATGCGGCCCTGGCAGTAGCTCACAAAAAAGGGGGCTACTTTCTGCTGCATCATCTTTCGGGCTACCGGATTTTCATCGGAATTGAGGCGCAGAAACAGGATGCTTTCGTTGCCGGGCTCGTCCACAAATTTGGCGAATGGTGGGGCCAGCGCCTGGCAGATGACGCAGTTTTCCGACGTGAACTTGGCAAATACTTTCATGTGCTCGTGGGTGAGGCGGCGAAGGTGTTCGTCGTCGGTATCCAGCACGTGCTTGCGTTCTTCTTCGGTCATACAAAAACAGGATTGAGCTCTTTAAACTCAATCCTGTTTCCTGGGGTTGCTCGACGGCTACTTCCGCAGCATCAGCTCCCGGATGTATTTCACTGGGGCGCTGCCGTAGCTGAGGAAGTTCTCGTGGAAGGCTTTCAGGTTGAAATCCTGGGCTTCTTTCTTTTTCAGCTCTTCACGCAGGGCATAAATCTCGGAATAGCCGGTGAAGTAGCTGCTGAGCTGCACCTGGCTGAGGGTGGCACGCAGCCACTTGCCCTCGGCCTCGGCTTTTTCCTGGAAGCCCTCGCGGCGCAGCATGGCCACCACGTCTTTCTCGCTCACATTATCCACCTGAATGGCGTGGTCGATGACGGCGTTCAGAGTCGAGCGCATGTTCCACTTGTCCCAGAGCAGCCACATTTCGTCGGAGTTGTTGCCGTAGCCGTTTTCCAGCATCATGCGCTCGGCGTACACGGCCCAGCCCTCCACCATGGCCCCGTTGCCGAAGATGCTTTTCACGAGCGAAGGCGAGCGGTTGGCGTACACCAGCTGCGTGTAGTGGCCGGGAATGGCTTCGTGAATGTTGAGAATCTGGAGGGTGTAGTCGTTGTATTCACGCAGGTAGCTTTCGGCTTGGGCGGGCGTCCAGTCGGCGGGCAGCGGCTCCACGTTGTAATAGGTGTTGGCGCCTTTGTCGTAGGGGCCGGGGGCCGATACGCTGGCACCCGCCCCGCTGCCGCGCATGTAGAGTGGGGTTTCGCGCACCACTAGCGGCTTGGTGGGGTCCTGGGTGAGCAGCTTGTGGTCGTTGACGAAGCTCACCAGCGTAGGAATCTGGCGCTTCACGGCGTCCACGAATCCTTCGCGCGGGGCGTGTTTCAGCGTCAGCTGGTTGATAACGGTGGCTATCATAGCCAGGGTATCGGCCGGGGCTTTCTGGCCGGGGAAGTACTTGGGATAGAGCCGGGCGGCGCGGTGGCCCATGTCGTGCAGCAGCTCGGCTTTGTGCGCCAGGGCCTGCTGGTAAATTTCGGCGGCCGTGAAGCGCGACTGAATTTCGTAGGCAAACTTCTGCTCAAACAACGCTTTGCCGATGCGGAATGAGCGGTACTCAGGCCGGTGAGCGGGCAGGTTTTTCCGTAAAAACCCGATGTAGCCATCAATGGCCGTCCGGGCTCCGGCAATACGCTGGGCCAGTGCCTGCTTCTCGGCCTCGGGCAGACCGGAGCGGCGCACCGAATCGGCTAGCGTACCGAATACCGACAGGCCACCCTCATTCTGCTTAATGGCCAGCTGCGTGTGCTCATATGTTGGCTGGCTGATGTTGGCCCGGGCAGCCTGGTAGAACGCCTGCGCCCCGGCTAGCTTATCGGAGATGTTGCGCAGGCGGCGGTCGAGCGGGAAGTGCCGGCCGTTCAGCAGCTCGCCCACCGAGGCCCCGAGGTTGTAGTTGGCCGGGTTCCACTGCCAGGTTTTGAGCGTGTCGGCGTACCAGCGCTCGGCGCGCAGCTCGTTGCGGAGCAGGCGCAGGTCAATCTGATTGTTGGGCGAGAGGCTGTCGAGCGCAAACTTGCCCAGAGTGGCCAGGTATTGCTGAGCGAAAGCAGCGTCGCGCTGGCGCTGGGCGGCGTCGGGAATCACCAGCAGCGAGTCGTACTTGTGGTAGCCCTGGCTGGAGGCGTAGTCCGGGTTTTGCTTCCAAAAAGCCTCAATGAACTGACTTTTGAATGCATCGAACCGGGCATCGGCGCCGGTGGTGGCGGCCGTACCGGATTTATCGGCTTGGGAGCAGCTGGCCAGCGCAAGGGCCAGCAAAGGAAGGTAGCGGAGTTTCATAGGCGTGGGAATATTGGAACAAAGGCAGGGGCATCGCGCGCGTGGAAAACTCATCCCGGACCCTCTCCCCAAGAGGGAGGAGCCAGACGATTTCCATCTGGCGCAAGGTCGGTGCTCCCTCTCCTAACAGAGAGGAAGTGAGGTGACCCAAAGGAACGCCCAAAGCCGGCCCGTTGCAAAGCGCTGCCGTAGGTTTGTGCCGGGTTTACGTTATTCCGTACAAGCTCATCACTCCCATCCCAAAATTCCCCATGCCAACCTCCCGCATCGAACACGATTTCCTGGGCGAACGCAGCCTGCCCGACACCGCCTACTACGGCATTCAGACGCTGCGTGCGCTGGAAAACTTTGCCATCACCGGCATTCCAATCAAAAGCGAGCCACTGTTTGTTCAGGCCCTGGCTTATGTGAAAAAAGGCGCGGCCCTGGCCAATAAAGACCTCGGCGTATTGCCCGCCAACATTGCCGACGCCATTGTGGCGGCCTGCGACAGGGTAGCCACCGGCGAGTTCGACAACCAGTTTCTGACCGACATGATTCAGGGCGGCGCGGGCACGTCGGTGAATATGAACGCCAACGAAGTCATTGCCAACGTGGCGCTCGAAATGATGGGCCATGCCAAGGGCGACTACCAGTACTGCCACCCCAACAACCACGTCAACTGCTCGCAAAGCACCAACGACGCCTACCCCACTGCCTTCCGCATTGCACTCAACAACAAGCTGGTGGGCTACCGCGAAACCCTGAACGCGCTGGCCGAAGCTTTTGGCCAGAAGGGCGAAGAATTCCGCGACATCCTCAAAATGGGCCGCACCCAGCTGCAGGATGCCGTGCCCATGAGCATGGGCGACGAGTTCCGGGCCTTCGCCACCAACCTGCGCGAGGAGCTGCTGCGCATCGACGACTCGCGCCGGCTGATTGACGAAATCAACATGGGCGCCACGGCCATTGGCTCGCGCATCAACGCGCCCACCGGCTACCCCGAAGCCGTGACCGAGCACTTGCGCCAGATTACGGGCCTCAACCTGAGCCTGGCCGGCGACTTGTTCGAAGCCACCTACGACACGGGCGCCTACGTGCAGCTCTCGGGCGTGCTGAAGCGCACTGCCGTGAAGCTGTCCAAAATTTGCAACGACCTGCGACTGCTTTCGTCCGGGCCGCGCACGGGCATCAACGAAATCAACCTGCCGCCCTTGCAGCCGGGGTCCAGCATCATGCCCGGCAAGGTGAACCCCGTGGTGCCCGAAGTGGTGAACCAGACGGCCTTCTACGTCATCGGAGCCGACCTCACGGTGACCATGGCGGCCGAAGCCGGGCAGCTCCAGCTCAACGTGATGGAGCCGGTCATCAGCTTTGCGCTGTTCACGTCCATTTCCTACATGACCAACGCCTGCCGCACGCTGCGCGACAAGTGCGTCATCGGCATCACGGCCAACAAGGCCCACGCCGAAAACCTGGTGCGTAACAGCATCGGCATCGTCACGCAGCTCAACCCGGTTATCGGCTACGAAGCCTCGGCCGAAATCGCCAAGGAAGCCCTGAAAACCGGCAAGTCGGTGCACGACATCGCCGTGACCGAGCGCGGGCTGCTGACGCAGGAAAAATGGGATGAGATTTTCACGTTTGAGAATCTGATTCGGCCGGTGTTTATGAAGTAGCCGAACGGGTACCGCGAAATTTCATTTCGCCTAGCGTCAGGGTTAGTATTTTGGCAAGCAATTCCTGAGATGCACCGACGCGAGATGAAATGAAATTTCGCGGTACCCGTTCTTTTTTTCCCACCCATGCGCCCCCTCCTACTCCTCGTCGCTCTCCTTCTTGCCACCACCGCTGCCCGGGCCGCTAAAGTCGACACTCTGGCCATTCCTAGTGCGGCCATGCAGAAAACTTACCGTGCGGCCGTGGTGCTACCCGCTTCCTACGCCAAAAACAAGAAGGCCAGCTACCCGGTGCTTTACCTGCTGCATGGGGCCTGGGGCCACTTTTCCAATTGGCTGAGCAAGACGCCCGACAAGCAGCTTCTGCACCGCCTGGCCGACCAGTACAACCTGATTATTGTGACCCCCGAGGGCGAAACCTTCAGCTTCTACCTCGACAGCCCGGTAAAGGCCGACAGCAAGTTTGAAACCTACCTGACCAAGGAGGTAATTCCGGCCATTGACCAAGCCTACCGCACCGTGCGCGACCGCAAGGGCCGCGTCATCACGGGCCTTTCGATGGGCGGCTTTGGGGCGATGTACCTCTCGGCCCGCCACCCCGACCTGTATTGTGCCGCCGGCAGCATGAGCGGCGCCCTGGAGCTGAGCAGCGTCAACCGCAGCTTCACCCCCGATGAGCTGGCGTGGCGCAACAATAACATGCGGCCCATCCTGGGCTCGGAAGCCGAGAACCCAACGTTTTTCAGCGCCAACTCGGTGATAAACCTGGTCGACCAGATTCATCGCAACGGCCTGCCCCTCATTTTCGACTGCGGGGTGGACGACGGCCTCATCGAAATCAACCGCGAGATGCACCGCCGGCTGGTGTACAACCACACCCCGCACGATTACACCGAGCGCCCCGGCGCTCACAACTGGGAATACTGGCAAAATGCCCTGCCCTATCAGGTGCTGTTTTTGCAGCAGGTATTGCAGGCCAATGGGGTCACGGTGGCATTGTAAGCACCCCTGAATGCACCTCAGGGCCGGACATCGCCGTACAGATAGCACACTTTCTGGCCACGGCTTATGTCCACTACCTTTTTCTCGCGCTTGCTACTACTGGCGCTGCTGGCCGGGTGCGGCAACAAGCCCGATGGCACCACCTACGGCGTGAACCCCGCCAAGCATCCGCACGGCCACAGAGAAGAAACCGCTGCCGACAGCGGGCGCTCCGACCATTATACCAAAGGCATGCCCAAGGGGGCTGAGGTCAACGCCATCAGCAACGGCGGCACGCAGGGGCAGCATGGCCACTCGCATGGCGTGCGGTAGCCAGGTTTTGAGTGGAGTCGGCATATTTTTCGTCACCACTCGCGCTGTAATAACACTACGTAGCGACGAAGCCTGCTTCCTAAGCAGTTTCAACAGTCGCTTTAGTGCATGCGGCTAGTGCTCCACTGCCACGCGCACCACCTGGGGCGGCCCTGTCGGGGTTTGCAGGCGTAAGAGGTAGAGTCCGGCCGGCACCTGTTGCACAGGTACAGCAGCGGGTCCTGCTCCCACCGCGCCGCGCCAAACCACGCGCCCGGTCACGTCGAGCAGCTGCACAGTAGCCGGTGCTGCCCCCGCCGGCCGTTCCAGCCACAGCATGGTACGGGCCGGGTTGGGGTACAGATGCAGCGCTTGCGCCGTAGCGGCCGTCACACTCAGCACCACCGTACTGGACGCCGACCACGGCCCACAGCACGTAGCCGAGCAGGCCCGCACCCGGTAGGTGCCAGCGGTCCGGGCTGTGAGTTGGGGGCCCGTGGCACCGGCTATGGGCGTGCCACCCAACTCCCACTCGTAGCTTGTGGCCGCGGGCGAGGCAGCCGGCAGCGTGGCTTGCAGCACCGAACCGGGCAGCGTGGCCAACGCGGGAGTCAGCGGCGGGGCAATCAGGCGCAGGTCCTGGCCGTTGTCGGCGCCGAGCACCGAGCTATCGGCCCGGATGACGCGGATACGGTACAAGGCACTGGGCGCGAGGCCGGCCGGCAGCGTCACGCTGACGGGTGAAGTGCTGCCCTGACCCAGCAGGTGGGTTTCGCCCGGCCGAAACCGGCCACGGGCGTTGCTCAGCTCCACGCGCACGGCCTGCTCAGTGGCGTCGAAAGTGCCTTCGCGGGCGAAGGCTACGTTCAGGGCGTCGTCGAGGCAGAGCGTGGTTTGGGGCAGCGGGGCGGTGGTCAGGAATTTTTCGGAGTAGTGAATGAGGTTGCCGTTGCCGGAAGCCACCCAGCCGTTGTAGCGGTCGAGGCGCACGCCGGCGTTGTTCACGGCGTAGCTGTAGGGCGAAAAGATGGCGGTGCGGGTCCAAGTCTGGCCGCCGTCGGTGGTGGCGGCAATGTTGTCGTAGCCCAGCGCCCAGCCTTCCCGGGCGTTGCTGAAGGAAAAGCCAAGATAATTATTGCGCACCACGCTTTGGTCGGGCGGTACCGTGGCAAAGGCCCAGGTGGCGCCGCCGTCGGTGGTGCGCACGATTTCATCACCAAACCCAGCCACCCAGACCGAGGGCGTCACGAAGGCAATGCCGTGGCGATTGAAGTCCCAGCCGCGCGGCTGGGAAAGGCTGGCTTTGAACGCCGCAAGCCCCGGCATGAGTTGGAAGCTGGCCCCGGCATCGATACTACGGAGCAGGCTGAGCGAGTCGCCCAATACGTACACCGTCTGGGCATCAACCCAGGCCACAGTGCCCAGTGTGCGCCGCCGGCCGATGCTGGGGGGCACTACTGGAGTGGTCCAGGTCTGGCCGCCGTCGGTGGTACGGCGCAGCAGGCCCCGCTGGCCCACCAGCAGGCCGCGTTGCGCTGACTGAAACTTCAGGTCGCCCACTAGATAAATAGATGCTTGGCCGGCGGACAAGTTCAGGGATGGCTGCTGGGTCACGGCCCAGGTCTGGCCGCCGTTGTGGGTGGCCAGGCTAAACAGGCGTGGGATGCTGCCCGGCCCGTAGTCCAGCACGGCCACAAAGCCCGTATCGCGGTCCACGAAATGCATGGCCTGCACGAGGCCTTGCGACCAGTCCAGCGGGGCCGTGGGGGTTTTGGTGCTCAGGTCGATGGCCTGCCAGGTGGTGCCCCGGTCATCGGTGCGGGCCAGCGTGGTTCGGTCTTTAATTACCCAGCCGTGCGTCGGGTCTAAGAACTGGGCTTGCTGGGCATTGCCGGCCGGGCGGCGGTCGGCCGGCTGCCAGGTGGCGCCGTAGTCGGCGGTGCGCCACCATTCGCCTTTTTGGCCCACCAGCCACCCGGCTCCGGAGGGCTGCAACCGAATGGCCGTGGCCGTGTACACGCTGGGTACCGAGGCAAAACTCCAGGTCTGGCCGCCGTCGCTGGTGCTGTAAATAATCGACCCAATGGCGATGCCGTGCAGCAGGTCGGCAAACACCACGCGGCCCGTTGGGATGGGCACCGACTGAGCCTGCCAGGTCTGGCCCCCGTTCTGGGTGCGGTACACCTGACCGGTGCTGCGCAGCACCCAGCCATTGTTGGCGTCCACGAAGGACAGCGACGTATAGGTGGGACTGGCCACCGGCGCCACCGACTGCCAGGTGCGGCCCCCATCGGTGGTTTTTAGCAAGACGCCCCGCCCACCGGTCAGAAAGCCCACCGTGGCCGACACAAACTGCATTTGTTTGGGGTCGCCGCTAATCAGGCGGCTGCGCAGGGTCCAGGTTTGGCCGCCGTCGGCGGTGTAGCTCAACTCCGTAGAGCCCGTGAAGCCCACGTAATGCAGCACGTAGCACTCCGTGGCGCTCAGGGCCTGAATGGCCCGGATGCTGGCGGCGTAGGGCGTGGTGCCCAGGTTCTGTAGGGTCCACGTCAGGCCGCCGTCCAGGGTTTTGCGCACGGCGGCGGGGTCGCTGTAATGGCCGGCCCAGCCCACCTGCTCAGTCCCGAACCCAACGGCTTCCAGGTAATTGATGGTGCCGGCCGTGTTCACCTGCCAGGTGCGGCCCGCGTTGGCGGTTTTCACCACCGTACCGCCGTTGCCCACCGCCAGCACCGTGGTATCGTTGAACACCTGCAGGTCGAGCAGGTCGAAGCCCTGTGGCTGGGGGCTCTGCCACTGCCAGTGCGGGGGCAGGTTGTTCGGGGTCTGGGCGCGGCTGGATAGCGCGGCGCTCACCCATCCCAAGAGCAAAACGATGAAACGGCTAAAGGCGAGTAGTCGAGTTGTGTGCATAACGCAAAGATGGGTATTGTTAAAAGCCTGGGCAATACCCCAATTCCGTTCGGTGCCGGCTTGCCCAACGCAGCAGGCTTTGCAAGCTTTGGAGGAAGGCGCGCCTACCGCTCCACCACCACGCGTACTGCCTGAACGGGCTGGCCCAGATTTGCAGGCACAAGAGGTAGAGCCCAACCAGCACCAGTTGCACCGGCCGCGCGGATACGCCCGGTCAGCGGGTCGCAGGGCAATAATGGGCAGCCGCCCACTGGCAGGTAGTACCGACCGGGAGCGTACCCAAAAACGTCGCCGAACCCGCCGTCCCAGCGATTGAGCAGGCCGCAAGTGGAGAGCTTATTCGAAAAGCTCGTCTTCTCTGCCGAATTCTGCTTTACCATTTTGAGCAGCGCAAATAAGGTAAAGCAAAACCCGGCCGCAATTTGCTTTACCTTTTTCACGTTCTTCAGAAACGTAAAGCAAATTGCTGCCCTACTAATTATGCCCTCCCGTGCCTCCCTAACTTCTCTCAGGCTGCTGCCCCGGCTTCGCGCGTGGTTCGGCTTGAGCCAAACTGGACTGGGCCACTGCCTGGGCCTGAGCAAAATGATGGTATCGCAGGTGGAGCGGGGCGTGCGGGGCCTGCCGCTGGGAGCATCGCTCCCGCAGGCCGCGCTCACCCTTGCCCAGCACCAGACCGACCTTGAACCGATTCCGGAAGCGCTGGATGTGGGGGAGTTGCGGCGGCACCAGCAACGCTGCCAACTGCGGGCCGACCAGTTGGCCTTTGAGTTGGCGGGCTTGCCCGAGCGGGCGGCCTGGGCCCGCCGCCGGCTGGCGGCCATGCCCACTCTCACGGCAGTACTGGTCCCGGGTGGAGCCCCACTCCCATCATGGCTGGCCTACTTCGAATCCGAAGCAAAGGCTGAGCTGCAACGCAGTGGAAGCACGGCGCAGGCCTTGATGCGGCTGCGCCAAGCCGCCCTGGCATCCGAAGCCGCTCAAGTGGGACAGCTAATGGCAGCAGCGGCCCAGTAAGTAGTAGCGGGGTAACTGGATGAAGAGACGACGCCTTACCTTTGAATTTCGCAACCACCCCTGCCGATGAAAGCCCTCTCGCTCGACGAATTCTATCAGCATTTTGCCACTTCAACCGAGGTGGAGCTGAGCACGCTGCTTCCGCCCGACATCCAGCGCGAGATTGGCCACTTCAACATCTTCAACATCGCCGACTTGGTACCGAAGGGCCGGGAAAAAATCCCGATGCCTTACGACCGGCGCGCCTACTATAAAATCAGCCTGAGCCGCGGGCACAAGCGGTTCGAGTACGCCGACAAAGTCATCAGCATCGAGCGCAACGCCCTGTTGTTTGCCTCGCCCAAAATCCCCTACCACTACCTGCCCCAATCGCCCACGCAGGCGGGCCACTTCTGCATTTTCACCGACGAATTTTTGCTGCCGGCGAAGAGCGGAGTGGTGCTGGATGAGCTGCCGATTTTTAAAGCCGGGGGCTTCCCCATCTTCGAGATATCCGATGAGGAATATGCGGAACTAGATGGCATTTTCAAGAAGATGACCCGCGAAATCAGCTCCAATTACGCCTTCAAATACGACCTGATTCGCAACTACGTGCTAGAGCTCATCCACGCCGGGCAGAAGCTTCAGCCGGCCACCGCGCTCTACCCGGCGCATAGCGCGGCAGCCCGGGTCACCTCCCTGTTTGGTGAGCTGCTGGAGCGGCAGTTTCCCATCGAAAC
The DNA here is from genome assembly GCF_017571495.1 of Hymenobacter negativus. Classification (GTDB taxonomy): domain Bacteria; phylum Bacteroidota; class Bacteroidia; order Cytophagales; family Hymenobacteraceae; genus Hymenobacter; species Hymenobacter negativus. Next base: position 75,477 of record NZ_JAGETZ010000021.1, read on the forward strand.
CCCGCAGCAAAAGCTTCAGCTGCGCACCGCCAAAGAATACGCCGACCGGCTGGCCGTCCACGTCAACCACCTCAACAAGGTGCTCAAGGAGAACACCGGCCGCACCACTACCGAGCTCATCGGCAGCCGCGTTATTCAAGAAGCTAAGCTCCTGCTCAAGCAAACCAACTGGAACGTTTCCGAAATCTCCCACAGCCTCGGCTTTGCCGAAGTAGCCCACTTCTCCAACTTTTTCAAGCGCCACACTTCCTTCTCACCAGCCGCTTTCCGGGCCTGATGGAGGGTTGATTTGATTTTCGCAACAAACGGATTGGCCGGCGCAACTATCCCGTGCGGCTTGCATCAGACCTTTGTGAGGTACTCTTTCAACCTCATAAAGCCATGAATATTCAGCAAAATACCATCCTTCTCACTGGCGGTGGCTCTGGCATCGGCCTGGCCCTCGCCGAGCGCTTCCACGCCGCCGGCAACACAGTTTTGATATGTGGCCGCGACGCGGCCAAGCTCCAAACCGCTGCCGAGCGCCTGCCTGGCCTGCTCACCTTTGTGTGCGACGTGGCCCAGCCCGCCGAGCGCCAGCGCCTCTTCGAGTGGGCTATTGCCGAAGCCCCACAGCTCAACGTGCTGTTCAATAACGCCGGCATTCAGCGCGAGGTGAAGCTCACGGAAAACACCGAGGCCTGGGCCGTTCGGGCCAATGAAATTGCCATTAACGTGGAGGCGCCCATGCACCTCACGGCGCTGTTTGGCCAGCATTTGCAGCAGCAGGCGGCAGCCGCCATCATCAACGTATCGTCGGGGCTAGGCTTTGTGGCGCTGGCGCGGGTGCCCGTCTATAGCGCGACGAAGGCGGCCATGCACTCCTTCACGCAGTCGCTCCGCTGGCAGCTGGCCGACACCTCGGTGCAGGTGATTGAGGTGATTCCGCCAGCCGTGCATACCAACCTGGGCGGCACCGACCATTCCTTCGGGGTGCCGCTGGCTGAATACGCCGACGACGTGATGCAGCAGCTGGCCGCCGGGCACCAGGAAATTGCCTACGGCTTCTCGGCCAAAGCCAGCCAGGCCAGCCGTGCCGAATTGGATGGCCTGTTTCAGGCGTTAAACAGTCAGCGGGGGTAGCGCGAGCTTTTGGTTCGCGTCCCTGAACGCTACCCGGACGGCGCGGGGACGCGAACTAAAAGCTCGCGCTACAAATCGCTCAACAATCCCCGGATGGCGCGGTTTTGCCTGCACAAACCATCCTTTCCAGACACCTTATGAAATATAACCTCCTGGGCCGGACCGGCCTTAAAGTTTCGGAGCTCTGCCTCGGCACCATGACCTTTGGCAGCGTGGGCGGGCGCTTCGCCGCTATCAACGGCGTAGACCAGGCCGGGGCCGATGCCCTGCTAAAGCGCGCCGTGGAAGCGGGCGTGAACTTCATCGACACGGCCAACATTTACACCGAAGGCCAGTCGGAAGAAATCACCGGCCAGGCCATCCACAACCTGGGTTTGCGGCGCGATTCGCTCATTCTGGCCACCAAAGTGCGGGGCAAAATGGGCGACGGGCCCAACGACGCAGGCCTCACCCGCCAGCACATCATGGCCCAGGTCGAAGGCAGCCTCAAGCGCCTCAAAACCGATTACATCGACCTTTACCAAACCCACTCCTACGACCCGCTCACACCCTTTGAGGAGACCCTGCGCGCCCTCGATGACCTGGTTCGCCAGGGCAAAGTGCGCTACATCGGGGCCAGCAACGTGGCCGCCTGGCAGCTGATGAAGGCGCTGGGCGTTTCGGAGCGCCAGCACCTGGAGCGCTACCAGTCGCTGCAAGCCTACTATACCATTGCGGGCCGCGACCTGGAGCGTGAGCTGGTGCCCCTGCTTCAAGACCAGCAGCTGGGCCTGATGGTGTGGAGTCCTCTGGCCGGTGGCTTCCTCAGCGGCAAGTACACCCGCGAAAATCAGCAAGGCGAGGGCCGCCGCAGCGGCGGCTTTGACTTTCCGCCCGTCAATAAAGAGCTGGCATTCGACATCATCGACCAACTCAAGCCGATGGCCGAGGCCAAAGGCAGCACCGTGGCCACGCTGGCGCTGGCTTGGCTGCTGCACCAGCAAGTGGTGAGCACGGTCATCATCGGGGCTAAGAAAATGGAGCAGCTCGAAGACAACCTCAAAGCCGTCGACGTGCAGTTTACCCCCGAGGAGCTGAAGCAGCTGGACGAGGTAAGCAAGCTCAACGCCGAATACCCCGGCTGGATGCTGGCTATGACCGGCGGCGACCGGCAGGTGTAGTTTGGTCGATTCTGGAAGATTAAAAAGGGCCGCAACCATGTTGCGGCCCTTTTTTTTTAGGCGCGATGGCGCGGGCCTGCGGCCCGTGCCGACTGCTTAGCAGGCCTCTGGCCTGCCCCCATCCAAACGATGTGTTTAGCTGTCGTTCAACGGACGCAGGCCAGAGGCCTGCTAACATAGCCGGCACGGGCCACAGGCCCGCGCCATCAGCTGAAACAGTCATCTTAAACATAAGCTCCTCCAAACTCCCCGGTCTGATTCGCGTTTCCCAGTAGCTAATCAATTTGCCCTCCCGATGGCCACCCTCCCCTTAGAAGAAATCACGTTCACCAATTCCTTCGCCGACGAGCTGCGCGGCGAAACCAACCCCAACCGGGGCTCGCGTCAGGTGCCGGGCTATGCCTACTCCCGCGTGGCCCCCACGCCCGTAGCCGACCCGCACCTGCTGGCCTGGTCCGACGAGTTGGCCGCCACCCTCGGCCTGGCCCACCCACCCGAGCGTGGCCCCGCCGTGGATACCCTCGCCGGCAACCTCGTACTGGGCAGCATGAAGCCCTTTGCGGCGCGCTATGCCGGCCACCAGTTCGGCAACTGGGCCGGGCAGCTGGGCGATGGCCGGGCCATGTCGCTGGGCGAAATAACTGCCCCGGACGGCCGCACCTGGGAATTGCAGTTGAAGGGGGCCGGCCCCACGCCCTACTCCCGCCGCGCCGATGGGCGGGCGGTGCTGCGCTCGTCGCTGCGCGAATTCTTGTGCAGCGAGGCCATGCACTACCTGGGCGTGCCCACCACGCGGGCCCTCAGCCTGGTGGCAACCGGCGACGCGGTGGTGCGCGACATGTTTTATAATGGCAACCAGCGGCCCGAGCCCGGTGCTATTGTGGCGCGAGCAGCGCCGAGCTTCATCCGCTTCGGTAATTTTCAGATGATGGCCGCCACCAATGAGCTGGACAACCTGCGCGCCCTGGCCGACTACACCATCCGCCACCACTACCCGGAGCTGGGCGAGCCCTCGCCGGACGTGTACCTGCGCTGGTACGAGGAAGTATGCCGCCGCACGGCCGTGATGGTGGCCCACTGGATGGCCGTGGGCTTCGTGCACGGCGTGATGAACACCGACAACATGTCCATCCTCGGCCTCACCATTGACTACGGTCCGTACGGCTGGCTGGAGCCCTACGACCCCGACTGGACGCCCAACACCACTGACTTCGGCCACCGCCGGTATGCCTTCGGGCAGCAGCCGCAAATTGCGCTCTGGAACCTGGCGCGCTTGGCCGAAGCCCTCTCGCCCCTCATCCCCCAGCCCAACGACCTGCGCGCCGGCTTCGACGAGTACACCCAAACCCTGGCCGCCACCCGCTACGACATGACGCTGCGTAAGCTTGGCCTCACCCCGCGCAACCTCGCCGCCGACCAGGACTTGCTCAACGACCTGCTCGATGCCCTAACCGAAGCCGGGGCCGACATGACTATTTTCTTCCGTCAGCTCTCGCACGTTGCCCCGGCTCTGCTGGCTGCGCCCGATGCGGAAGCCACCCAGGAAGCCCGGTTCCAGGAGCTGCTGGTGGCCGCGGCCTACACGCCCTTGCCTAATCCAGCCTACGGGCCCTTACTTAACTGGCTGCCCCGCTACCTGGACCGCCTCCGAGAGGAAACCGCCGGGCCGGACGCCATCCGGCAGGGCATGCTGGCCGCCAACCCGAAGTACGTGCTGCGAAATTACCTGGCTCAAAATGCCATCGAGGGGGCTGAGAAAGGCGATTTGAGCTACCTAAACCGCTTGTTTCAGGTGCTGAAAACGCCCTACGATGAGCAGCCTGAGCACGAGGAATTCGCGGCTAAGCGCCCCGATTGGGCCTGGGACATGCCGGGTTGTGCTACGCTCTCGTGCAGCTCATAAAGTAGCGCGAACGTTTAGTTCGCGTCCCTGCGCCGTCAAAGCCACGCTGGCATTGTGCAGGTTTCCGTTGGGGGATGCGAACTAAAGTTTCGCGCTGCTGCCGCCCCAACATTCCCCTAACGGCGCGGTTCCTACCCAACTATTTTCCCCAATCCACCACCTATGGAATACAGACAACTGGGTGCTTCCGGCCTCCAAATCCCCGTTCTCAGCTTTGGCACGGCCACTTTTGGGGGCGGCAACGAATTCTTCAAAGCCTGGGGCAATACCGATGTGGCCGAAGCCCGCCGCCTCGTCGACATCTGCCTGGAAGCCGGCGTCAACCTCTTCGACACCGCCAACGTGTACTCGCGCGGCGTGGCCGAAGAAATTCTCGGCAAAGCTTTGGAAGGCCGCCGCAATGAGGTCCTGATTTCGACCAAAGCCACCTTCCCCATGAGCGATGGGCCGAACGACTTCGGGTCGTCACGCCAGCACCTGCTCAAGGCCTGCGACGACAGCCTGCGCCGCCTCGGCACCGACCACATCGACATCTACCACCTCCACGGCTTCGATGCCCGCACGCCGGTTGAGGAAGCCCTGCGGGCACTCGATGACCTGGTGAGCAGCGGCAAGGTGCGCTACATTGCCTGCTCCAACTTCTCGGGCTGGCACCTGATGAAGTCATTGTCCGTGTCGGAGCGGCACGGCTGGGCGCGCTACGTGGGCCACCAGGTGTATTATTCGCTCATCAACCGTGAGTACGAGTGGGAGCTGATGCCGCTGGGCCAGGACCAGGGCGTGGGTGCCATCATCTGGAGCCCGCTGGCCGGGGGCCGGCTCGGGGGCCGCTACCGGCGCAGCCAGCCCGCCCCGCCCGACAGCCGCCAGCAGCAAGGCGGCGGCCAGGGCCCCGATGTGCCCGACGAATTCCTCTACGGCATCGTGGATGTGCTGGACCAACTAGCCGCCGAAACCGAGAAAACAGTGCCCCAGGTAGCGCTGAACTGGCTGTTGCAGCGCCCCACCGTTACCAGCCTCGTTTTCGGAGCGCGCAACGAGGAGCAGTTGCGCCAGAACCTCGGCGCCGTGGGCTGGAACCTCACGCCCGAGCAGGTTGCCCGCCTCGACGCAGCCAGCGCCACGCCGCCCATCTACCCCTATTGGCACCAGCGCAACTTCCCGATGCTGAAGTCTTCGGTGGTACTATAGAACCGCATGCTCCGCTCAGGATGACTGACAAAACCAATTAACAAAAAGCCCCGCTGGAGATTCCAGCGGGGCTTTTTGTTGCTATGCAATATGCAGCGCTCTACCGCCGGCGGCCGAACAGACGCAGCAGGAACAGGAACAGGTTCACGAAATCGAGGTACAAGATGAGCGCACCCATGATGGAGGCTTTATTGCTCATTTCCTCGCCTTCGGTCACACCCAGCAAAGCCATTTGCTTCAGCTTCTGCGTATCGTAGGCAGTGAGGGCCACAAAGATGAGCACGCCGATAAAGGACGTGACGGTTTCCAGAATTGAGTTATTCAGGAAGATATTCACCACCATGGCCAGCAACAGACCGATAACGGCCATGCTCAGCAGCTTGCCCCAGCCCGAGAGGTCGGCTTTGGTGAAGTAGCCAAAAAGGCTCATGACGCCGAATGTGCCGGCCGTAACAAAAAACGTGGACGCGATGGATGCCGACGTATAGGCCAGGAACACGCAGCTCAGGGTGATGCCATTCAGCACGGCGTAGCCGACGAAAGCGCTCTGCACTTTGCCCAGGCTCCAGTCGAACACGCGGGCCGAGAGGAAGCCGACGATAACCAGCTCGGCGATAATCAACCCGAAAAAGACGAAGGGCGTGCCGAACACAAAGTGTATCAGTTCGGCCGAAGTGGAGGCAAACATGGCGATGCCGGCCGTCAGGCCCAGACCAGCCGCCATCCAGCCGTATACCTGGGCAAAAAAGCGGGATTGAACCTCGGCCGCTTCTTCAGCCGAGATGTACACCGGCTGCTGGCGCGGTGTTAATTGATTTTCTTCCATGACAGAAACAAGATGAAGGGTTGTGAATGGCGTTATACGGGCTAAACTAAGCACCCGCTGGGCTTTTGCAACGCGATTTCGTTTGGGGCACGTTCCCAGCCGCATATCTTCGCCCCTATGCACGCTTCCGCTTACCTCCCGCTTGCTGCGGCTTTCGCCCTACTCGCCTGCTCCCAACAGCCTACCGAAACCCAAACGCCGCCGGCAGCCCGGGCTACTGCCTCGCAGCAACCGGCCAGCAGCCCCTTCCCCGAAACCTTCGAGACTGGCTCGAAAGGCGCTTACGAAGAAGCCGATGAGCCCCTGGCCACCGGGGCCTGGCACTTTCAGGATGCCCTCATCGGCAGCAGTCCGCAGGACCATAAGAACGGGGAGCACGCGGCGCGCCTGCGCAACCTGGGCCGCATTGCCATGCGTTTCGACGCGGCAGCGGGCGTGCGGCGCATCACCATTTCGGCCGCGGCCTATGGCACCGACGGGCCCAGCACCTGGGAGCTGTGGCTGAGCCGCGACGGCGGCCGCACCTACGCCCGCACGGGCGCGCCCATCACCACCAGCGGGCCCCAATTGACGCCGCACGTTTTTGCCGGCGTAGCCAATGAGCCGCTACGGCTGGAAATCCGAAAAACCAGCGGCCCGAAAAACCGGCTCGACATCGACGACATTGTATTGGAAACCGCCGCTGGCGCTGCCAAAACCACCAATACCGGCGTAACGGGCGGCTACTTCGAGAACCGCAACCAGCCGCAGCCAGCGCAAACTACACGTTCCCAACAGCCTGCTACAGGCACTGGAACGGGCATGGCGCAGGACCCCAACGATGCCAACATGGCCTTGGGCAACCCCAGCGGCGCAACCTCCGACCCGGCCAATACCGGCAACTACCTGCTCGTTCACCCCGAATTCAGCATCGGTTACAGCGCCACGCGCGGCATTCCGAACTGGGTGAGCTGGCACATCGACAAAGCCGACCTGGGCCAGGCCCCGCGCCAGAACAACTTCCGCCCCGATGCGGCCCTGCCCCGGCAGTTCTACCAGGTGACCCCCGCCAGCTACGCCCGCTCCGGCTTCGACAAAGGCCACAACTGCCCCAGCGGCGACCGTACCTCCGACCTCGACGCCAACGCCAACACCTTCCTGATGACCAACATGGTGCCCCAGGCCCCCAAAAACAACCAGCAAACCTGGGCCCACCTCGAAGAATACGGCCGCAGTCAGGTCCAGCGCGGCCAGGAAATCTACGTCATCATGGGCAGCTACGGCCGGGGCGGCACCGGCGCCAACGGCTTCGCCACCACTCTCGACCAAGGCCGCGTAACGGTGCCGGCCCGCATCTGGAAAGTCATGGTGCTACTGCCCGACGGCACCAACGACCTCCAGCGCCTCGCCACCGACCCCAGCGTGCGCGTGCTGGCCATCGACACGCCCAACGACAACAACACCATCGACCCGGACTGGAAAAAATACCTGACTTCGGTTGATAAAATCGAAGCCGCCACCGGCCTGGACCTGCTCAGCGCCCTGCCCCGCCCCGTCCAGGCCCGCCTGCAAAAGCTGGTGGATAGCGGACAGGCTCAGTAACTGTAGTGCGAACTTTTCGTTTGCGAATCCACCACCTCTGCTTACGCACGGCCTAAAAGTTCGCGCTACTGCTCATGCACCAGCTTCTTCGCTACCTCATTGCCCTTGTGTGGCTCGCCAATGGCCTGCTTTGCAAGGTGCTGCATTTGGTACCGCGCCACGAAGCCATTGTGGCCCGCATATTGGGGCCGGCGCACGCGGGCGTGCTCACGCGGCTCATCGGGCTGGGCGAAATCGGCATTGCGCTGTGGGTAGCCAGCGAAATCCGGAGCCGCTGGTGCGCGCTGGTCCAAATTGGGCTCATCCTTTCCATGAATACGCTTGAAGCCGTGCTTGCCCCCGATTTATTGCTGTGGGGCCGTGCCAATGCCCTTTTTGCGGTGCTGTTCTGCGTGCTCATCTACTTCCACAGCCTGCGGCCGAACCGGCTTTCGGCCCGCTAAATCATGGCCCATGCTCGCCTGGCTTAAAACCCATCCTTTCGCCGTCGAAGCCTTTTTTGAGCATTCGTTGGTTCTCACGTTTGCAGTACCCCGGGCTGAGCTGGCGGCCCGGCTGCCCGCCCCTCTGGTGCCCGATACTTTTTCTGATGACTGGGGGTTTGTGGCCGTGGCGCTGGTGCAAACGCGACACCTGCGGCCCAAAGGCTTTCCGACCTGGCTGGGGCAGGACTTTTTCCTGCTCGGCTACCGGGCCTTCGTGCGCTACCATTCCCCGGCGGGCAAGCGCCTACGCGGCCTCTACATCCTGCGTTCTGAAACCGACCAGCGCCGCATGACAGCCCTGGGCAACGCCTTCACCCACTACCGCTACCACACCATCGACATCGCGCAGCACGAAGCCAACGGCGCCCGCCGCATCGCGTCGCGCCAGGGCAATTTTCACGTCGAGCTGGCCCCACCGACGGCCGAAGTAGCCTTGCCGGCGGGCTCCCCCTTCGCCACCTGGGCCGAGGCCCGCCGCTTTGCCGGGCCGCTTCCCTTCACGTTTTCCGTCGATGCCGAGGCGGGACAGGTGCTCATTGTGGAAGGCATGCGCGAACACTGGCAGCCCCAGCCGGTAGCAGTGGCCAGCTACCACGTCGGCTTCTTCGAGCAGCTCGGTTTTAGCCAATTGCAACTGGCCAATGCCTTCATGGTACAAGACATCCCCTATTCTTGGAAGAAAGGACGCACCGAGCAATGGCACCACTAAGAACCCCGCTGCAAGGCTTGTGGAACGTGGTCCGGTTCAACTGGCACTTCTACGCCGGGGCCCTGGCGGCTGGGCTGCTGCTGGCCGGTGTGGCTGCGGCGGGCCCACCGGCAGCGCGCCCCTACGCCCTGCTATTGCTGGCCCTCACGCTACTCCCCATGCTGGTCTCGCTGGCGGCCACAGCTTACGTCTACGACTTTGCTGGCCTGTACCGCCTGGATTGGCTGCCCGCCACCATGCCGCCCCAAGCGTCCATCCTCACCCTGAGCGCGGGCTTCGACGAAATCAGTGCGCCGCTGGCGCATCGGTACGCGCCGGCCCACCTGCTGGCGGTCGATTTCTACGACCCAGCCCGCCACACCGAGGTGTCCATTCAGCGGGCGCGCCGGGCCTACCCGGCCTTTCCCGGCACCCTGGCGGTGGATACCCGCAGCACCTTGCCGCTGCCGGCTGGCAGCATCCAGTTGGCCGTAGCCTTTCTGGCAGCCCACGAAATCCGCGACGCGGCCGAACGGGCCGCCTTTTTCCGGGAGCTGAAACGGGTGCTGGCTTCGGATGGCACGCTGGTCGTAACCGAGCACCTGCGCGACCCGGCCAATTTTCTGACTTACACCATTGGCTTCCTGCATTTTCATTCGCGCCGCACCTGGCTGGCCACCTTCCGGGCCGCCGGGCTGCGCGTGGAGCGGGAAGTGAAGACGACGCCCCTCATTACCACGTTTTTTATACGCCCGGATGGTCACGCAGCTTAGGCTTATCGGTTTTCTGCTGGTCATTCTGGCGGTGCTCCACGGGGCGTTTGCCCGCTACTTCAACTGGCGTCAGGAATTTGCCGTGGTCAGCCTCATCAACCGGCAGATGATGTACGTGCACACCTTTTTCGTGGCCTTCGTGGTGCTGCTCATGGGGGCGCTCTGCCTCAGCTCGGCGCCCGAACTGGTGGGCACGGCCCTGGGCCGCCGCGTAGCGCTGGGCTGCGGCATCTTCTGGCTGGCCCGCCTGCTCATCCAGTTCTTTGGCTACTCCACCGAGCTGTGGCGGGGCAAGCGCTTCGAGACGTTCGTGCACATCGTTTTTACCGGCCTCTGGAGCTACCTAAGCGGCGTTTTCCTGCTCATTGGGCTGGGCTGAAAGGCACCTGAACCAGCTAATCTAACTGCGTTTATTAGCCAAAAAGTGGCTCACCTCCCGCACGTACTTGTCGCCGTACTCGGCCTCACTAAGTCGGAAAAAGCCTTCCTGGTGCCCGCCCTCGAAGCAAAGCACCTGCCGCCGCTGGCGTCGCCGGGCTTGCCGCGCCACTACCACTGAATCAGCCAGGGGCGTGTTTTTGTCGGATGTGCCACCCACCAGCAGCCAGGGGCAATTCACGCGGCGTGCTACCAGCGCGTAGTCGGCCGCTTCGGCGGGCAGCGTCACCGTTTTCTGGAAGCGCTGGAATTGCGTAGCCACCAGCTGCTGCGGATTAGCCACGTAGCCTTCGGCAACCAGGAAATCGCACTTGCCCGAAGCCGCCACCTCCGAGCCCATAATGGTGCCCATCGAGAAGCCGATAATGCCCGTGCGACTGCCCGGATAGCGGTGCCGGGCGTCGGCCAGCACCGTGCGCAGGTCAGTTGTGAATTCGGAGTAATAAAGCCACTGCCGGTCGATGGCAAAGTCGCTGCTGTGTCCAAATCCCCGGTAGTCGAACATATATACGCGGTAGCCGCCTTTGCTCAGCGCCTGCGCCTGGTAAATGAAATACGACATGTTATTCATGTCGCCGTAGGCCATCACCATGGTGGTGTGCTGGTCGGGCACATTGGCGGCGGGCTCCACTATCCAGCCGGCCAGTTGGGCCTGGTCGGGAGTGGTGAGGGACGTGCTCTGGTAGCGCAGGCCCAGCGAATCGGGCGTGGCTACCCACTCGCGGCTGGGTTTGAGGGCCCAGGCCCAGGTACTGAGCAGTAAAAAGCAGCTTATGAGTAGCGCACGATACATGAATCCGGAAAGTAAAATGGCGGTAAAAGAATGCCCCTACGGACACGCTTTTACCGCCACTGTTGCAGCTTGCCCTAAAAGTTTAGCGCGCTCAGGTTTCCGTCAGCACCGTTTTGAAGCCGGCCAGGGTACCGTCCAGCATCCGGCCCAGGGCGTAGGCGTGGATTTGCGGGCCCTTGCCCACGCGGTACACCTGCACGCCGTCCAACTCCTGCTTCATAAACATTTGCAGGGCCTTGTAGCGGTTTGAGAGCGCCACGTCGCCAAGCACGCCATCATCGGCGGTGTGGTTGCGCAGGAACTGGGTCAGCTCCACGGTTTCCACGTTGGCATCGGCTGGCTCGCCCAGCAGCTTGAGCAGCGCGGCGTTGCTTAGCTCGCCGCCCGGTGCGGCGTAGGCCACAGCTTCCAGCGGTGCATCCGACTCGCTCAGGAAGTGCAGGCCTTCTACCTGTTTCTTCAATTCCGGCGGCACGGCAGCACCAGAGGCGGCGGGTTTCGCGCCGGCTTTGGTTTCGCTCAGCCCGCTGCCGCCGTCCACTTTGGCAGCAATGGCAGCGGCCAGCTCCTGCATCCGCGCCTCGGGCACTTTTATTTTGGGGTTGGCGAAATTGATGTCCTGCACCGTTTGCAACGGCAGCAAGTGAATATGCGCGTGCGGCACCTCTAGCCCAATGACAGCCACCCCGATGCGCTTGCATGGCACGGCGGCTTTCACACCTTTGGCCACACGCTGCGCAAACACGTGCAACGCAGCCAGTTCATCGGCCGGCAGGTCGAAAATGTAGTCTATTTCCTTCTTGGGAATCACCAGCACGTGGCCTTCCACCAGCGGCGTGATGTCGAGAAATGCCAGGTGGCGGCCGTCTTCGGCCACTTTATAGGCCGGCAGCTCGCCGGAAACAATGCGCGAGAAAATCGAAGGCATGGGAGTTGGTGCTTGGATGTTAGTGCTTGGTGCATGGTTTCATGCGACACAAATAACGGCCTTTCGCGGAAAGCAGCACAAAAAAGGGCAGCCCCTTTCGGAACTGCCCTTCAGGCAAAATGCCAGGCACCAACAACTAAGCACCAAGCACCAAATAGCTAGCGCGAAATCTCCAGAATCTCGAACTGCAGCTTGCCAGCGGGCACTGTGATTTCGGCCATATCGCCGGCCGATTTGCCCAGCAGGCCTTTGCCAATCGGCGATTTCACCGAGATTTTACCGGCGGCCAAGTTGGCTTCCTCCTCGGCCACCAGGGTGTAGTTCAGCACCATGTTGTTTTTCAGGTTCTTCAGCTTCACCTTGCTCATGATGAGGACCTTGCTGAAGTCCATATTGGTTTCATCGATGAGGCGGGCATTGCCCATCACCTCTTCGAGCTTGGAAATTTTCAACTCGAGCAGTCCCTGTGCATCCTTGGCGGCGTCGTATTCGGCGTTCTCGCTCAGGTCGCCCTTGTCGCGGGCTTCGCGCAGGTCTTCGGCGGCTTTGGCCCGGCCCCGGATTTTGAGGTCCTGGAGCTCGTCCTTCAGTTTTTGCAGGCCTTCGGCGGTGTAATAATTGATGGTGCTGGCCATAAAAGTAGATGCTTGACGGTTTGGCTAAAAAGCAAGGAGAACGGCTGGCACTGCCAACCGTTCTCCCTTCTTAGGTTCGCTACAAAGATACGCAAAACGAATTAGCTCCCCGCTATTCCGCTCAACTCCCCGGCCCGAAACGCCCGAATCTTCTCCGCCAGCACTTCGTTGATGCGTACGTAACTCTGGTGCGTCCAGCCGCCCACGTGCGGCGTGAGCACCACGTTGGGCGCCGCTTTCAGGAAATCGAAGTTGGCCTGCTGGGCGGGTGTCAGGGTCGTCAATTTCTCATTGTCGAGCACATCGAGGGCCGCGCCGCGCACATGGTCGCTACGTAGGCTCGCCACCAGCGCCGTATGGTTGAGCACCTCGCCCCGGGCCGTGTTCAGCACCCAAATCGGTTGGGCAAAGCCCGCCAGCACTGCCTCATTCACGAAATGATGGTTGGCGGCCGAATACGGGATATGCAGGCTCAGCACTTGGGCGCGGGCCTGCAATTCGGCCAGCGACACCAGCTTGGCGTTGCCGTCAGCCGATACGGCCGGGTCACTGTCGTGCGCCAGCACCGTGCAGCCAAAGGCACTCAACCGCCGCGCAAAGGCCCGGCCCATGTGCCCGTAGCCCAGCAGCCCAACGGTCTTGCCCCCAATTTCTTCGCCGCGGTTAGCCTCGCGTTTCCACTGGCCCTCACGTACCTCGCCGTCGGCCCGCACAATGTTGCGGAACAGCGCCAGCAGCAGCCCCACGGCAAACTCCCCCACCGCGTCGCGGTTGCCCTCCGGCGCATTGAGCAGCGTGACGCCGGCCGCCGCCATCGCGGCCTCGTCAATGTTGTCGACGCCGGCCCCGGCCCGGGCCACGTAGCGTAATTGCGGGCCTTGGGCCAGCAGTTCGGCCGTCACGCGCAGCTTGCTCCGCACCATCAGGCCCTCGTAGGGCTGGGCGGCCAGTGCGGCGGGTACTTCGGCAGCAGTAAGAGTAGGTTGATAGTCGCCTACTACACCGATGCGTTCCAGCATGGCGTGCAGCGAGGGGTGCATTTCGTCAATTATCAGGCAGGTGTTCACTGTTCAGAAGCTGAATTATTCGGCAATGTCGCTCACGTCCAAATCCGGCAGGCTGGCGCTGCCACCCGCCATGTGCTGCCCCACGTGCCGCGTCAGCTTCACGAATTCGGCCACGCCCAATTGCTCGGCGCGCTTTTCAAAAATGGCATCCGTGGTAGCCTCAGCGGGCATGCCAAACGGCCTCAGAGCATTGCGCAGCGTCTTGCGGCGCGTCTGGAAGGCCTGCTTCACCACCCGGAAAAACAGCTTCTCGTCGCAGTCCAGCTGCAGGGTGCTATTGCGCGTGAGGCGTACCACGGCCGACTCCACCTTGGGTGGCGGCACAAACACGTGCGGCGGCACGGTAAACAGGTAGTCAATGGTATAAAAGGCCTGAAGCAGCACGCTCAGGATGCCGTAGGTTTTCGAGCCGGGTGGCTCGGCCAGGCGCTGGGCCACCTCTTTCTGAATCATGCCCACCACCTCGCGCACCTGCTGCCGGTTGTTGAGCACGGCAAAAAATATCTGGCTGCTGATGTTGTAGGGGAAGTTGCCGATGATGGCCAGCGGCTGGTCCGGAAACATCACGCCCAGGTTCTGCTTCAGAAAATCGGTGGCATAAATCCGGTCGGCCAGCGCCGGGTAATGCACCTTCAGGTAGGCTACCGACTCGGTATCAATCTCCACCACGCTGGTTTCATACGCGGGGTTTTGCAGCAAATACTGCGTGAGCACGCCCATGCCCGGCCCGATTTCCAACACCTGGCGCACGCCATCGGGCAGTTGCAGGGCGCCTACGATGTTGCGGGCAATATTGGGGTCGGCCAAAAAGTGCTGGCCGAGGTGTTTTTTGGGGCGAACAGTATTCACAAGCAGTACGGTGAGGTGATAAAATGGTGAGGTGGTGAGCTTGATGAAAGGGCCTTGCCGGGGGAGCCGGAAACTCACCATCTCGCCATTTCATCACCTCACCTCTACCTTGCGGCCTCAAATCTACGGCCTTCATCCCCGCTCATGTCTTTAGCTCTTGCTCACGCGGCCGCCGCGCCGGCCCAGTCCACGCAGGTTTTCATCCTGCCCCACGGTACTACCGTCCTGTCCGATGCTACCGCCGGCGACCTTACGCCCGCCGCCCGACACTATGTTGAGTCCGCACTGGCCGATGACCAGAAGCTCGTGCACCTCAATCACTTCAGCCACCACCACTACTTCGTGGTGCTGGCCGATAAGCCCACGCCCGGGCAGGTAGCCGAAGCCTTACGCCGTAGCGGCCATACCCTGCACGGCCTGCTGAAAGCCGAGAAAGTGAGCGACGTTTTCATTCAGAATGAAAGCGCGATGCCTGATGCCACCCTGCTCCTCACCGAAGGGCTGGCCCTGAGCGCCTACCAATTCGAAGGCTACAAAACCGACGAGAAATCGCGCAAAGCCGCCTCGCTCACCAACGTTTACATAGTAGGCAAAGGCGCTACCGTGGCCCAAATTACGGAGCTCGAAGGTCTGCTGGAAGGCGTATTTCTGGCCCGCGACTTGGTAAACGCCCCGCTTAACAAGCTCAATGCCGTGCAGTTTGCTGAGCGTATGGCCGAAGCTGGCGACCAGGCCGGCTATACAACCGACATCCTCGACCTGGCCAAAATCGAAGCCCTACGCATGGGCGGCCTGCTCGCCGTCAACCTCGGCTCGCCCGAGCCGCCCACCTTCAGCATCCTCGAATACAAGCCCGCCAATCCCAAAAACGAGAAGCCTTATGTCCTCGTCGGCAAAGGGGTAGTGTTTGATACCGGCGGCCTCAGCCTCAAGCCCACGCCCAACAGCATGGACATGATGAAGTGCGACATGGCCGGCGGCGCGGCCGTAGCCGGCACCCTCTTCGCGCTGGCCAAAAACAACGTTCCGCTGCACGTCATCGGCCTCGTGCCAGCCACCGACAACCGTCCCGGCGGCCTCGCCTTCGCCCCCGGCGATGTCCTCACCATGCACAGCGGCCTAACGGTGGAAGTGCGCAACACCGACGCCGAAGGTCGCCTGCTCTTGGCCGATGCACTAAGCTTCGCCAAAAAGTACGACCCTGAGCTGGTTATCGACCTCGCCACCCTCACCGGTGCTGCCGTGCGTGCCCTCAGCACCGAAGCCAGCGCCTCGATGGGCACCGCCACCCCGGAAACCTTCCAGAAACTCTCTAAAGCCGGCTACGCTGTGCACGAGCGCCTCGTAGAATTTCCGCTCTGGGACGAGTACGCCGAGCACATCAAGTCCGACATTGCCGACCTCAACAACCTCGGCAAAGGCGAAGCCGGCCACATCTCGGCTGGTAAATTCCTGGAGCGTTTCGCCACCGGCTACCCCTGGATTCACCTCGACATTGCCGGTCCCGCCTTCCTCACGGCCCCCGAAAGCTACCGTGGCAAAGGCGGAACCGGCACCGGCGTGCGCCTGCTGTATGAGTTTCTGACCAAACAACTTTCCTAGTAAATTCAAGAACGTCATGCTGTGCGGAGCGTAGCGGAGTCGGAGCATCTCTACCACTTCGTTGCCATCAGTAGTGAATATAGTATTGAGGTAGAGATGCTTCGACTTTGCTGCGCGCCGCTCAGCATGACTGTTTCTTAACTATAACAATGCCCCACCAACTCCCCCGACTCGGTTTTTCCGTAGGCGACCTCGCCGGTATCGGCCCCGAAGTCATTTATAAAACCCTGCTCGATGAGCGCCTACTGAAAATTTGTACGCCAGTAGTTTACGGCACCGCCACCGCACTATTCGATGACTTCCCGACGCCACCCGACGCCGAGCACCTCACCTTCCGCCAATTGCGCGACGCGGCCGACATTGCTCCTGGCCGCCTGAATGCCGTAACCTGCTGGGAGGAGGATTTTACCCTAGCCCCCGGCCAGCCCTCCCCCGCCACCGGCGCAGCCGCCCGCGAAAGCCTGCTCTGCGCCGCCCGCGACCTCAAAGCCGGCAAGCTCGATGCCATCGTCACGGCGCCCATCAGCAAGGACAATACCCAGGCCGACAACTTCCGCTACCCTGGCCACACCGAGTTTCTCACCAGCTTCTTCGAGGCCCCCGAGAGCCTAATGTTTCTGGTAGATGAGGATGCCGGGCTGCGCATTGCCACCGTCACCGGCCATGTACCGCTAAAGGATGTGCCCGCACGCCTCACGCGGGAGTTGCTCCGCACTAAAATTACGCTTCTCCTCAAGTCGCTGAAGCAGGATTTCGGTATTCTGAAACCGCGCATTGCCGTGCTGGGCCTCAATCCCCACGCCGGCGAAAACGGCCTGCTGGGCAGTGAGGAAGGCGACCTGGTTTCACCCGTTATCCAGCAGTTCGTGCAGGACGGCCACCTCGTATTGGGCCCCTTCCCGGCCGACGGCTACTTCGGCACCCAGCAGTTTCGGCAGTTCGACGCCACCCTGGCGCTTTACCACGACCAGGGTCTGATTCCATTTAAACTCATGGCCTTCGAGCGGGGGGTGAACTTCACAGCGGGCCTGCCAGTGGTGCGCACCTCGCCCGACCATGGCACGGCCTACGGCATCGCCGGCCAGTACCGGGCCGATGAATCGTCGTTTCGGGCAGCCGTTTACCTGGCTTGTGAGGTGTGGAAACAACGTTGGAAAAATGCGCAGCCGCGCTCGGCTCGATAGCGTTTAGAACAATTATTAGAGAGCCTTATCGCAGAGAAAGTTGGCCACTGTTTTTGGCAAAAAGCCGAAATTTCACTACTTTTGCCCCCTGCTATCCAGCCGACCGTGAAAAAAGAAAGCAAATACGACCTCAACCTAGCTAAGCTGGCGCTGAAAACGCACCATTTTGAGTTTGAACTGGGGCCCGAGTTCTTTGCCTTGTTCGACCAACCATTGGTGGAACAAGGCCAGCTCCACGCCGACGTGGAGTTGCTGAAAACCGAGCGCCTGCTCACCCTGAACTTCCACATCACCGGCACCGTCCGCCTGATTTGCGACCGCAGCCTCGACGAGTTCGACCAGCCGCTTGACATCGAAGAACAACTGCTGGTGCGCTTTGGAGACGAGAATAAGGAGCTGGACGACAACGTGCTGCAAATCACGCCTGAGACCCAGAACTTGCCCCTGGCGCAGCACCTCTACGACTACATCGGCCTGGCCCTGCCCATGAAGAAGCTGCACCCGCGCTTCCAGAATGAGGACGACGACAACCCTGATGCTCCCACCAAGCTCATCTTCAGCACCCGTCCTGCCGATGATGCCCCCGATGACGACGAGCCAGCCGACCCCCGTTGGGCAGCGCTTCGCAACCTGAATTAATCCGTCAGCGCCCCGAGTCGCTCCCCCACTCATTACTCAAAATTCAAAACTCATAATTTACCGTAACCATGGCTCATCCTAAGCGCCGCACCTCTTCCGCCGTCCGCGACAAGCGTCGTACCCACTACAAACTGACCCCTAAGGCGGTGACTCTCTGCCCCAACACGGGCGAGCTGCACCTCCGTCACAAAGCCTACGTGGTGGACGGCGACCTGTATCACAATGGCCAGCTGGCTATCAAAAACTACTCAAAAGTGAGTGCTGCGCCCGCCGCTGATGCGGCTGGTGACGACGAATAGCGCGTCAGGTTGTTACTTCGCGGTACCACACGGTCCGGCTTCGCTCCTTTTTTAAGCCAGCGGGGCCGGACTTGTGGTTCCTACACTCTCTCCTGACTTCCCAAACACCTCGTTCATGAAAATAGCCCTCGACGCAATGGGCGGCGATTTCGCCCCCCAAGCCGCCGTGGCGGGTGCCCTGCTAGCCGCTGAACAACTAGCTGGCCGGGCCACCATCGTCCTCATTGGCCTGGAAGACGCCGTGCGCCCCTTGTTGCAAGCAGCTGGTGCAGCCGGCGCGGCCCTCGAATTTGTTCCTGCGTCGCAGATTATCGACATGGGCGAACACCCCGCTAAAGCCTTTCAGCAAAAGCCGGATTCGAGCATTGCTGTGGGCTACAAAATGCTGCTGGCCGGTGAGGTTGATGCGTTTTGCTCGGCTGGCAACACCGGGGCCATGCTGGTGGGCGCCATGTTTACGGTGAAAGCTGTGCCCGGTGTGATGCGCCCGGCTATTGCCAACTTCCTGCCTAAGATGGGCAGTAATTTCGGTATCCTACTCGACGTAGGTGCCAACGCTGAATGCAAGCCCGAGATGCTGGAGCAGTTCGGCGAGCTGGGTTCGCTGTATGCGCAACACGTGCTCGGCATTGCCAACCCACAGGTAGGGCTAATGAATCTGGGGGAAGAAGAAGGCAAGGGCACGCCCATCACGCAAGCGGCGCACCAGCTGCTGAAGGTCAACCCACACATTAAGTTCGTAGGTAATATCGAAGGGCGCGACCTGTTTAATGATAAAGCCGACGTGATTGTATGCGACGGCTTCACGGGCAACGTCATCCTGAAAATGGCTGAATCGATTTACGATGTGATGGAAGAAAAATCCATTCACGACCCGTTCTTCGACAAGTTCAACTACGAGGCAGTGGGCGGCTCGCCCATCCTGGGCATCAACGACAATGCCATTATCGGACACGGCCGCAGCACTCCGCGTGCCATCGGCAATATGCTGGTCCAGGGCTACAACATGGCCGATTCCGGTATTGTTGACCAAATAAAGGCTACTTTTAAGTCGTAAACGCTGCTAGCGGCGGCGGAAAACTTCCGGCTCCGGCCGGATTTTTTTTAGACGCTGGCCTGCTCATTTTCCGGTGCCTACGATGCCCTGCTTTGGGTCATTTGCGGTGCTAATTCCCATTTCTCGCCTGCCCCGCCTACTTTTGCCCGTATGAAGATTACTGCTGCCATCACCGGCGTGGGTGCCTATGTGCCCGAATACGTACTAACTAATGCCGAGCTTGAAAAGCTAGTAGACACCACCGATGAGTGGATTATGTCCCGAACCGGTATCCGGGAGCGGCGCATTTTGAAAGGTGAAGACCAGGGCTCGTCCGTAATGGGCATCAAAGCGGTGCAGAACCTGCTGGATAAAACCGGGACTGATGCCAAAGATATTGAGCTGATTATCTGTGCTACTGTGACGCCCGACATGTTGTTTCCGGCTACCGGCAACATTATTTCCAATGGCGTGGGCGCCATCAATGCGTTTAGCTACGACATGAACGCGGCCTGCTCCAGCTTCCTGTATGCGCTGGCTACGGGTGCGCAGTTCATCCAGGCGGGCACCTACAAGAAGGTGATTATTGTGGGGGCCGATAAGATGTCGGCCATCGTGGATTACACAGACCGCGCCAACTGCATTCTTTTTGGTGATGGCGCCGCGGCGGTGCTACTCGAACCCAGCACCGACGGCTTCGGCGTGCTGGATATGGTGCTGCGTACCGATGGCAGCGGCGAGCCTTATCTGCACCAGAAGGCCGGGGGCAGCCGCCGCCCGCCTACGTACGAAACCATCGACCGCAAGGAGCACTACATCTACCAGGAAGGCGCTACGGTATTCAAGTTTGCCGTGAAGAGCATGGCTGATGTAGCCGCCCAAGTGATGGAGCGCAACCACCTGAACAACGACGACGTGGCTTGGCTGGTGCCCCACCAGGCCAACAAGCGCATTATTGACGCTACCGCCAACCGCATGGGCGTGGGCCCGGAGAAAGTGATGCTGAACATTGACCGCTATGGCAATACCACCAGCGCCACCATCCCGCTGTGCCTTGCCGACTATGAAGGCCAGCTGCGCCGCGGCGACAACTTGGTGCTGGCAGCTTTCGGTGGTGGTTTCACCTGGGGCTCCATCTACCTGAAATGGGCGTATGATGGGTCGCTTCGCTAAATGTTAAACTTTGAGTGTTGAGTTTTGAGTGGATTTTCCACGCGCGGCTATCTGCTGGCAGCAATCAATAATTCAACCCTCAACTCTTAAAACTCAAAATTCCCTCATGGCATCAACCGCCGACTTCCGCAACGGCCTCGTTCTCAACTACAACAACGAGCTGCACGTCATCACCGAGTTTCAGCATGTGAAGCCCGGTAAAGGCCCCGCTTTTGTGCGCACCAAAATGCGCAACATCAAAACCGGCCGTACCATCGATAACACCTTCAACGCGGGTGTGAAAGTGGAAACGGCTCGCGTGGAGCAGCGTCCTCACCAGTTCCTCTACAAAGACGACTACGGCTACAATTTCATGGACAATTCGACCTTCGAGCAGGTAGTACTGCCCGAGGCGATGGTGCCCTTCGCCGACATTATGAAGGAAGGCCAGGAAGTGACCATCCTCATGCATGCCGAAACCGAGCAGCCCCTGACTGCCGAACTGCCCACTACCGTGGACCTGGTGGTGACGTACACCGAGCCCGGCTTGCGCGGCGACACTGCCACCAATACGCTGAAACCCGCCACGGTGGAAACGGGCGCCCGCATCCAGGTGCCGCTGTTCATTGATGTGGACACCAAAATCCGCATTAAAACCAGCGACTATAGCTACGTTGAGCGCGTGAAATAAAGCATCAATTAGCTGCTAGCTTACAGCTGTTAGCTATTCGCTGACGGTCAATTAGAAGCTAGCAGCCAACAGCTAATAGCCACATATATGTCAAACTCGCCCAAAAAGGACGCTGCCATGAAAGCCAAAGAACTCCAGGAGCTGCTCGATTTTATCGCCAAGTCGGGCCTCAACAAGGTCAATATTGAAACCGAAGAATTTAAAATCTCGGTGCAGCGTGACCCCAACACCAAGCATGTATTCAGCGCGGCTGCACCAGCAGCCCCGGCAGCTGCACCGGTAGCCGCCGCTGCTCCTGCCCATACGGCTCCGACAGTTGCGCCGGCCGCCGAAGCTTCGGCAGCCAGCAATAAGGCGCTGAAAGCTCCGATGATTGGCACTTTCTACCGCAGCAGCGGGCCCGACGCGCCGGCTTTCGTGCAGGTGGGCGATATGGTTGAAAAGGGCCAGGTTATCTGTATTATCGAGGCCATGAAGCTGTTCAATGAGATTGAAGCCGAAGAAAGCGGCCGCATCGTGAAGGCACTGGTGGAGAATGCTACGCCGGTAGAATACGACCAGCCGCTGTTTTTGATTGAGTAGTTAACCGGCACCTTTGTAGGGGCGGGGCTTGTCCCCGCC
>NZ_JAGETZ010000022.1 GCF_017571495.1 Hymenobacter negativus
GTGAATGGCACATTTGGCTATTCACTTCCCCATTCCGGCTTTCCGGCCTTCGCGCATTGAAAAAGCCTTGCCTACTTTTGAGGCATGATGAGCTGTTGACTCATTTACTCATTCACCCATTCACTCATTGAACCGATGAACCTGCCCGCCACCCTGCACTACACCAAGGACCACGAATGGATTCGCGTTGAAGGCGACGTCGCTTACGTTGGCATCACCGACCACGCCCAAAAAGAGCTGGGCGACATCGTGTACGTCGACATCGATACCCTCGACAAAGACGTGGCCCAACACGACGTGTTCGGCACCGTGGAGGCCGTGAAAACGGTTTCGGACCTATTCAGCCCCATCACCGGCACTGTGCTCGAAGTAAACGAGAAGCTGGCCGACGCTCCCGAAACCGTTAACGCTGACCCTTACGGTGATGGCTGGATGGTGAAAATTTCCATCACCAAACCCGAAGAGTTGGCTGAGCTGCTCAGCGCCGACGCCTATGGGGAACTGGTAGGTGCCTAGCAACGCGATTTTGGGCTTAGTTTGGGCGTTGTAATGACGACTCCTCAACCAACCCAACCAATCCGCCGTCCCTACGCCGCTTTGCCGCTGCTATGGGCCACCGTGGTGCTGGTGCTCACCCTCACCCCCTCTGATGAAATGCCGCGCACGCCCGAGTGGGAGCTACTGTCGTTTGACACAGCTGCCCACGCGGGCGTGTTTTTCGTTTTTGCGGCCTTAAGCTGGTTCTCGCTGCACCGGCAACGCCGCTGGCCGCGGCTGGCTCGACACGCTGGTTTGGCCGTGCTGGTCGGCAGCTTCCTATTCGGTGCCCTCATTGAGGTGCTGCAAATGACTATGAAGCTGGGCCGCCACGGCGAATGGTCGGACCTGATAAGCGACAGTATAGGAGCGGCGCTGGCAGTGGGACTGGCCGCCGTGTGGGCAAAACGTTTAGGCTATAAACCACAACCGCTGGTAATTGCAGTTGGGCTGCTATTGGTTTCCAGCGCTATTCAGGCGCAGGATATTCCCCGCGCCCGTCACACCATCGAAGCACTTGCTTCTGATAAAATGCACGGCCGGGGTTATGTGCAACAGGGCGAGCACATTGCCGCTGGATATCTACGCAAAAGGCTAAAGGAATTGAAGCTGGAACCGTTGGCCACAAACTACACCCAGCCATTTACGCTGGATGTGAACACGTTTCCAGGACAGATGCGCTTGTCATTTACGCATAGTAGTGGGTCGTGGAAATCATACACCAATGAGTTGAGGCCAGGCCGGGATTTTATTGCCGCTCCAGAATCAAGAGCCGCATCAGGCGTTGGTACAGCTATACTGCTTGACACATTGTGCTTTACTTCGCCAAATGCTCAACGGGCGGTACAACAGCAAGCGCGCCAGTTGTTAACCAGCAGGGCCGGCTATGCTTTTCTCGTTCTCACCGCTCACAATGAGCAACGGCTGACAAGCTTGCCTGTGAGCTTACGCCAAACCCTTGATTCGTTGTCGAACCGGATATTGTTGCAGCCTAAGCTTACGGCATCACTCGCTGCATCTCAAGGTCCTGGCATCCGCATTGAAGCATTAAACAAGCCTGCCATTTGGTATCCTCAGAACGAAATTCTTGCGCTCCAGCTTGACGCCCAGCTCCTGCACAACTACCAAACCCAAAACCTCGCCGCTGTCGTTCGGGGCAGCGTTCAACCTGATTCCTTCCTCGTCGTTTCTGCTCATTACGACCACCTCGGCATGATGGGCAAGGACGTGTATTTTCCCGGTGCCAACGACAACGCCAGCGGCGTGGCGATGGTCCTGGAACTGGCCGCCCACTATGCCAAGCCCGAAAACCGTCCGGCTTGCTCCGTCGTCTTCCTGCTCTTTGGGGCCGAAGAAGCCGGGTTGGTCGGTTCGCAATACTTCGTGGCGCACCCGTTGGTACCACTCAAAAGCATCAAGTTCCTCATCAACCTCGACTTGTTGGGAACCGGTGAGCAGGGGGCCACCATAGTGAATGGGCGCGTATTTGAAGCGCCTTATCGCCGCCTCGTGGCCCTCAACGACGCACGTCATTACCTGCCCGTATTGGGAGCCCGTGGCCGTGCCGCCAACTCCGACCATTTTCCGTTCTCCGAAGCTGGAGTACCTGCCTTTTTTCTGTATACACGCGGCGGCAGCGCAGCCTACCACGATGTGAACGATAAGCCCTTGGCTCTGTCACTGGCTGGTTTTGCCGGGGCCTTTGGGCTGGTACGTGATTTTCTGAACGAAGAGGGTGCCGGCCCGAAATAATAAGTACCCGGCAGCTTTGCTTCGGCTTACGTTGAACGGTTTGCTCTAATGGGTCGATGTGCAGCTTCAGGAGAACTCGGGACAAAAGCAAAAATCGGTGGCTGAACTTTCGTTCAACCACCGATTAAGTAGCACTAGTTTGCAGATTAAAGGCTTAGCCTTTGGCTTTCAGCGAAAGCATAATTTGCTTGGCGATGGGCTCCCATTCGGGCTTCTGACGGTCGGCACAGTTGAAGGTGCAAATCATCAGCTTGCCTTCCACATCGGTGAAAAAAACCAGCGTGTAAACCTCGTGGCCCATCTCGGGCTTCATGAATTCGAGGTAGCCCACTTTGCGGTTGTTGATGTTCTTCACACCATCGCCGAACCAAGTGGCCTCCTTGTACTGCTTGTGATAAGTCTTGCCAAACGACGCGGCGTAGATGTCAACCATGTCCTGGTCAGCTTCGTTGTCGCTGTAGTTGAAGGCGAGGCTGATGAGGTTGTTATTGGTGAAAATAACGCTCGGGCGGCTTTGGGCTTTGGCATAGGCAAAGTCCATCTGCTGCTCGGTCATTACTTCGAAGCCTTTGGGAATCAGGATTTCAACGCGCTCGCTGAGCACACGCTTCTTCACCAACTCAATTTCAGATGCAGGACGAGCGGCCATCAGCAGCACTCCCAGGATACAGAGTAAAAATGTAGATTTCATGTAATGGAGGATAAGAGGGTGAAGTAACTTCAACGCTATTTGCGAACCCAAGTTAGATACAATAACGAGATATCCAACTTTGCTGCCACAAATATTGCCATAATTTTTTAAACCGAGAGGGGGGCGAAAGGTTTATTGGCAATAAATGCTTCATTTTTGGGCCATTGGTGGCTTTTTTACGCTAGGGTTATCTCATTGTCAAATCTTCAGCCAAATAGCGTTTAAAGCATTTTTGAATTGAAAAAAATAATGTAAAAATCCAATTAGTGGAAAGAAATTTCGTTGAACAGCCCTTTTGCCTAGGCGGATGATAGGGAGCACCTGTTAGACCAGTGCGAGAGTAAAGGGGATAGATACTACAAAATATTATTTAACTGCTCTTTTATTTTTTCTAGCTCTTCTTTCATGCCAACAACCAAATGTTGTACGTTGGCATCGTTGGCCTTAGAACCGATGGTATTGATTTCGCGGCCGATTTCCTGGGCCAGGAAACCCAGCTTCTTGCCCACTGTTTCATCGGGCTGGTGCACGGCTTGCTCAAAGTAAGCAAGGTGGGCAGCCAAGCGTACTTTCTCCTCGGCGATGTCGAGCTTTTCGATGTAGTAGAGCACTTCCTGCTCGAAGCGGGTCTCGTTAAAGTGCTCGTGGCTGGTGAGTTCGGCCAGGTGCCCGGCCAGACGCTGGCGCACATGCTCGATGCGGACCGGGTCGCGCTCCTCCACGGCCGCCAGCTGCTGACGGATGGTGGCCACGTAGCCTAGAATTTCGGCGGTTAAGGTGTGACCTTCATCCTGTCGGAATTGCTGGATGGAAGCCAGGGCTTCAGTAAGCAACGGCTGGAGCTCAGGCCAGGCAATTTCCTCGGCGGCGGGTTCGGCATCGCGTAGTTCGGTGGCGCTGGGTATGACGCCGGGTAGGCGCAGAGCGGCCAGCAGGGTGTCTTCGCCGGTGGTCAGGCCCAGGGTTTGGGCTATGGCTTTCAACTCATGAAAAGCGGCGATGAGGGCCTCTGTGTTGAGGGTGGCAGCGGTGCGAGTGGCGGCGGGACGCGTGAAGTCAAGGTTGAGGTTGACTTTACCACGGAGTAGGGACTTGGCCACGGCGTTGCGGATTTCCAACTCGTGGGGCATCAAGAAGCGCGGGAGGCGCAGGGTCAGATCCAGGGTTTTGGAGTTGACGGAACGAAGCTCGACGGTGGCGGTATAGGTGTCGGTTTCGCGGTGGGCTTGGCCGTAGCCGGTCATGGAAATGAGCATAAGGAGGGGCTGGGGCTGATTAAGGGCCGTAAAGGTCGTCATGCGGCGGGCTGAACACATAGCACGCAGGCAGGTGCATGGGTGCGAGGCTAAAACCTCGGACTTTTACGGCAAGGAATAAAAAGGGCAAAAGGGCCGCAAAAGTAGCCGTTGATTCTGGCCGAAAAAACGGAAAACAGGAGCATAACAATTGGATAATCCGGCGGCTATGTTGCCGTAATAAGCCCCCGGTAGCTTTGCGGCATCAAACCAACTTGTCGGTATATGCGCATTCTTTTACTGGGGTTCTTTTTGCTGTTTATGAATGGGTTGGCCTTCGGTCAGCAGGGAAAGCTGGCCGGAAAGGTTACGGACAAAAAGACCAATGAGGGAGTAATCGGGGCCACGGTTTTGGTAACGGGTACCACTCAGGCGGCCCCTGTAAACGTGGATGGCAGCTACGAGTTGCCGCTCGACGCGGGTACCTACAACATCACAGTAACCTACGTGGGCTACAAGCCGCTCACCTTCCCCGGCATAGTTATCAAAAGTGGTGAAACTACGACGCTGAATGGTCAGATGGAGGAAAGCGCTACCAGCCTCACCGAAGTGACTGTGACCGGCGTGAAGCAGACCGGCACCGAAGTAGCCCTGATTCAGGACTTGCGGCGTAGTGAAGTGGTAGTGAGTGGCATGAGCAACGACCAGATTGTGAAGACTCTGGACCGCGACGCGGCTGAAGTGGTAAAGCGCATTCCGGGCGTAACTATCCAGAACAACAACTTTATCGTGATTCGCGGCTTGGCCGAGCGCTACAATACGGTGATGTTGAACGATGCCCTCACGCCGAGCGCCGAGACGGACACCCGCTCCTTCTCGTTTGACATTCTGCCCAGCTCGGTGATTGACCGGGTGCTGATTTTCAAGAGTGGCGCTCCGGAGTTGCCGGGCGAGTTTGGCGGCGGTGTAGTGAAGGTGTACACCAAAAACTCGGTGCTGGAAAATTCTACTTCGCTCTCGGTGTCGGGCTGGGCCCGCAATACCAACACCTTTAAGGGCGGTTTCCAAAGTACCGACCACAGTTCGACCGACTTCCTGGGCTTTGATAACGGGCAGCGCGAAATGCCGGGCCTACTCAGCGACCTGAAGCCGACCGGCACGACCAGCTCGCAGGAACTGACCACTGGCCGCACGTCGCTGCGCAACGAATTTCTGCCGCGCATCATCACCTCGCGGCCCGACCTGCGCTTTTCGCTGGGCATCAACCGCAAGTTTGAGATTGGCAAGGTGTACGTGAGTAACGTGACATCCATTTCTTATTCCAACACACAGGAGCAGTACACTTCGGAACGCCAGCGCTACGATTTCTACGACCCCAAATTCCCGGACCTGATGCCACTGCCACAGTTCCGCTACCAGGATACCCGCTCGCTGTCGGCGGTGCGGCTAGGCGTTATTCATAACTATCAGGTGCGTCTGAATGACCGCAACCGGTTGGAATTCCGCAATTTTTTCAACCAGTATGGTACCGATGAAGTGGTGAACCGCCGTGGGCCCAACTACAGCGAACTGCCCGACATTGGCCTGGAACACAACGACTACAGCCTGCACTACCAGAGCCGGAGCATCTACTCGGGCCAGTTGGGCGGCACTCACGAGGTGGGCCCTGCTAACCGTACAGCCCTGACTTGGGCAGTTGGCTACAACTACGTGAGCCGCAGCGAACCCGACTACCGCCAAAACCAGCAAACTCGCCTCTACGATGCCTCGAAGCCCGGCGACCTGAACCCGGCGCCTTTTGAAGTGCAGGTGAACAACATTCCGCAAACCAGCGCCCGGTTCTTCGCCAACCTGAAAGAAAATACTTACATGGCCAGCGGCCAGGCCGAGCGCCGCTTTGCGGGCCGCGATACCCTTAGCGCCAATCTGTATAAGCTACGAGCCGGCTTCTACACTGAGCAGAAGAGCCGCGACTACGACAGCCGGTTTTTCAACTACGCCCGCGCCGGCCGGCTCGACCCCGCAATTGCCAGCCAGCCCTTGAGCACTATTTTTAGCCCTGAAAACCTGAACACGGCCAACGGCTTCGTGCTGCGTGACAACACCAACGAGTTTGACCGCTACACGGGTCAAAATACCTTATTGGCAGGGTATATAAGTGGAGTGGCTCCGCTGTCGGAGAAGTTCAACCTGAGCGGTGGTGTACGGGTGGAATACAACCGCAAGTTTCTGGAATCGGGGGCTGCGGAGAAGCCCTACGAGGAAAAGCGCACCTTCCTGCTGCCCTCGCTCAATGCCACCTACAACTTCAATGAGCGCCACTTGCTACGGGCCGGTGGCAGCATCTCGGTAAATCGTCCCGAATTCCGGGAAGTAGCGAAATATAACTACTTCGACTTCAATAATAATTTCAATATCACAGGTAATGAGACGTTGCGGACAGCTAAGATTTACAACGCTGATTTGCGCTACGAGTTTTATCCCACTCGTTCAGAAATGATTTCCGTAGGGGTCTTCTACAAGCATTTTACGGACGCCATTGAGCAGGTAACGGACCCGACCACCGGCAGCGACCTATACCTGACCTTCCAGAACGCCCCCAAAGCCTACGACCTGGGCGTGGAAGTAGAAGCCCGCAAGTCGCTGGTAGGTCTCACCGATAATGCATTTCTGCAGCATTTCTCTCTCATTCTCAATGCCTCGCTGATTAAGAGCCGGGTGCAGCTTGATGAGACGCTGGAAAGCAACACAAACTTCGCCATTACCGACCGGGCTCTGCAAGGCCAGTCGCCCTATGTGGTGAACGCCGGCCTGTTCTATCAAGACGATGAGCGCCACTGGCAGATTTCGGCGCAGTACAACGTCATCGGGCCGCGCATCTCGTTTGTGGGCGACAAGCAGAACAACCCGTCCATCATCGAGCTGCAGCGACACGTGGTGGATTTGGCCTTGACCAAGGGCTTTGGCAACCACCTGGAGGTGCGCGCCGGCGTGCAAAACCTGCTGAACCAGCTGGTGCGCCAGAACTACGACTTCGACCGCAACGGTGAAATCAACGGTATCGAGCGGGACGCTTCGTTCAACCGCTACCGTCGCGGAACTTACTCTACTTTAGGCCTTACCTATCGTTTCTAAGCCCGACGCTTAACAATAGCTTAAACTAAGAGCGATAATATGATAACGGCCGCCAGGTTCTGGTGGCCGTTCTGTTTTCGGACCTTTGCGCTACCAACTTTTGCGACTCCATCCCATCTTCATTCCTCTGTATGAAAAAGCTTATACTTCCGGTTTTGCTCGCAGTAGCCAGCCTAACTGCGCAGGCCCAATGCCCGGCAGCAGGCACCGTTGTTTCCATCGGCCTCGGCAGCACCGTGACGTCGGGCGTGGAAATCACGACCAACACCACCTGGACCAGCAATAACATCTATTACCTCGACGGCTTTGTGTATGTGAACAGCGGCGTGACGCTGACCATCCAGCCGGGTACCATCATCAAGGGCAGCTTGGCTAACAAGGGTGCCCTCATCATCCGCCAAGGCGCCCAACTCATTGCGGAGGGTACCCCGACTCAGCCCATCGTTTTTACTTCAGCTCAACCGGCCGGCCAGCGCCAGCCCGGCGACTGGGGCGGGGTGATTCTGGTAGGCCGCGCGCCCACCAACCTGCCCGCCGTGACCAACGTGGAAGGCGGTGTGGTGGCCACCTTTGGTGGCCCTTCAGCCAACCTGCCCAACGACAACTCTGGCATTGTGCGCTATGTGCGGATTGAGTACCCCGGCGTAGCATTCCTGCCCAATAGCGAAATCAACGGCCTGACCCTTTGCGGTGTAGGCGCAGGTACTACCATCGACCACGTGCAGGTGACGGGCTCGGGCGATGACTCATTTGAGTGGTTTGGCGGCACTGTGAATGCCAAATACCTGATAGGCTTGGCTGGTACCGACGATGACTTTGATACCGATAACGGTTACTCGGGTCGTGTGCAGTACGGCATTAGCGTACGTAATCCTACACGCGGCGATATCGCCACGGGCGGCGTTTCGAACGGTTTTGAGAGCGACAACGACGCCACCGGCACCAACAACACCCCGCAGACGTCGGCCGTGTTCACGAACATGAGCGTGTTTATGCCCACCACGCCGGCCGCTGCTACGCCCTTTGCCAACTCCGATGCGGCCCTGATTCGCCGCAACTCGGCCCAGAGCATCTTCAACTCGGTGTTTGCCGGCCGTCCCTTTGGCTTGCAGCTCAACAGCGGTTCGAGCGGCAATACCCTGACCAATGCCCAAACTGGCCTGCTGGCCTTCCAGAATAACGTGGTGGCTGGCTACAGCCCCCGCGTGGCCCGCGCCACAGGCGGCGCCCTGGCCGGCTTCAGCATCAACTCCTTCATCGGCACGGGCAACGACACCACCCGCACGGTAGCCGCCCTGGGCCTGAATGCCGATAACTTCGCCTTCGATGGCAACTGCGGCGCCAGCGCCTCGTGCACGCCCAATTTCAACCTGCCCGCTGCTTCGCTCCTCAACACCGGGGCTGCCTTTACCAATGCCAAGCTCACCGGCACGGGCAACGGCGGCGTGAACAGCACCATTGATGTGGTAACCTTCCGCGGTGCCTTTGGCACGACGAACTGGGCCACCGGCTGGACCAACTTCAACCCCCAGATTA
The DNA here is from genome assembly GCF_017571495.1 of Hymenobacter negativus. Taxonomy (GTDB): domain Bacteria; phylum Bacteroidota; class Bacteroidia; order Cytophagales; family Hymenobacteraceae; genus Hymenobacter; species Hymenobacter negativus. The sequence goes on from NZ_JAGETZ010000022.1 coordinate 8,887, forward strand.
CCTGCTACAACGTAGCTGGCCAGGTGCTCGCCAACCGCGAGGTTGTCAATGCTCCGCTGCAAGCCCTCACCGTGTCGCCGAACCCGACCGAAGGCGCTGCTGCTAGCTTAGGCTTCGACGTTAAAACCGCTACCACTGCTACTGTGCGCGTGGTGGATATGATGGGCCGCGAAGTGGCCGTGGTACTGAACGGCGGCAAGTTGAGCGCCGGCCCGCAGCGCCTGATGCTGCCCGCCTCGCTGGTGCCCGGCATGTATGTGGCTACCGTGGCTACCGGCGATGCCGTGCAGTCGGTACGCTTCGTAGTGAGCAAGTAATGAGCTGATTCGGGGGCGCGCTGCGGCGCCTGCTGAACGAATTAAAAAGCCTGCCCCATGCATGGGGCAGGCTTTTTTTATAATCAACGTGGCAGGACTGTTGAGTAAAGCAGTGTTACCTAATTGTGACCGATAGGGCTGAGGCATAACAATTTGATTAATCAATCTTCATGTTACGCCCTTGGATATCGGGGGAACTTTGTGGCTCAAACATTTCCCCTTCATCATGAAGCATGTTTTTGGAGTGCGAGCCACCTTTTTGAGCTTGTTATTTCTGGTTATTCAACACCTGGCTGTAGCCCAGGTAACCACCTCAGCCATAAGTGGAAAAGTGACATCTGACAAGGGCGAAGAGCTGATTGGCGTGACGGTGGTGGCCACCAACGTGCCCACCGGCGTGAAGCGCGGCACCGGCACCGAGCCCGACGGCCGTTTCACCATCCCCAACTTGGCCCCCGGCGGACCTTACTCCGTGACGGTGACCTACGTAGGCTACAAAGAGCAGACCGTTACCAACGTATTCCTGACCCTGGGCAACACCACCCGCCTCAATTTTGTGCTGGCGGCCGAGGCTCAGGCCCTGAACGAGGTAGTGGTGGTGGGCAACACCCAGGCCACCAAAACCGGTGCTGGCACCAACGTAAGCGGCGCGGCCATTCAGCAGCTGCCTACCATTTCGCGCAGCATCTCGGACTTCACCCGCCTCGACCCGCGCAACTCGAACGGCTCGTTTGCCGGCAGCTCATTCCGCTACAACAACGTGACCCTGGACGGCGCTGTGAACAACGACGCCATTGGTTTCTCGCCCTCGCTGGGGGGCCAGAGCGGCACCAGCGGCCTGCCCGGCGGCTCGGCCCGCTCCAACCCGATTTCACTCGATGCCATTCAGGAAATTCAGGCGCAGGTAGCGCCGTATGATGTGAAGCTGGGCAACTTCACTGGCGGTTCGGTGAATGCCGTGACGCGCTCCGGCACCAACGAGTACACCGGCTCGGTGTATGCCTATGGCCGCAACCAGTCGGTCACCGGCAAGAGCATCGACGACGCCCGCAGCAAAATTGGCACCGATTACCACGACTACCAGACCGGCTTCCGGCTGGGTGGGCCCATCATCAAGAACAAGCTGTTCTTCTTCACCAACGCCGAAATTGCCCGCCGCCAGGAGCCGCAGTTCTACGGCGTGGGCCAGGCCAATTCGCCGGTGACGGCCGAGTTGGCCCAGCAGATTACCAACAAGCTGCAGAACACCTACGGCTACAACGTGGGCGACTACGGCAACTACAACATCCACGCGAACAGCAACAAGATTTTTGGTCGCCTCGACTTCAACCTTGACGACAAGACCAGCATAGCACTGCGCCATAACTACATCGGTTCCGAAGCTACCAACCTGGAGCGCTCGGGCAGCTTGTTCAAGTTTGGCTCGCAGGATTTTACGCAGCATAACGTGCAGAACTCGACGGTGCTGGAGGTGAAAAGCAACTTCAGCAGCAAGCTGGCCAACAACCTGATTCTGGGCTACACCAACATTCACGACTACCGCGACCTCATCGGCGGCCAGGCTAACCTGTTTCCGGCCGTGCAGATTAACTCGGTGAGCACCAACGCGGCGGCTAATTTCGGCGGCGGCTCGAATCAGATTCTGCTGGGCTCCGACCGCGAGGCGAGCATCTTCAACACCCGTCAGAAGACGTTTGAACTGACCGACAACTTCACGTTCTACACTGGCTCGCACGCCCTCACGGTGGGCACGCACAACGAGTTCTACCACATCGACTACGGCTTCATCAACTCCTGGAACGGCCGCATTGAGTACAACAACGTGGCGCAGTTCCTGAACGACCAGCCCAACCGCATCCGGGGGACCTACAACAAGACCGACAATTCCTACGCCTACAACTATAACAACCCCTCGGCCGCGTTCAACATCAACTTCTACAGCGCCTACGTGCAGGACGAGTGGAACGTGAACGACAAGCTGAAAATCACGCCCGGTCTGCGTTTCGACATTTCCTCGCTGCCCACCAAGCCGGCCCTGAACTCGGACCTGGTGAACAACCCGCAGAACGATGCCAATACGCTAAACCAGACCTACTCGCACACCGCCTGGAAGGATTTGAACAACGGCTATCTGGGCCAGGTGCAGATTTCCCCCCGCTTGGGCTTCAACTACGACGCAAACGGCGACCAATCATTTGTCATTCGCGGTGGTTCGGGTGTGTTCACGGGCCGCGTGCCGTTTGCCTGGTTCGGCTACGCCTACTACAACAACGGCGTGAACTTCAACTCGGTTGACTTGAACAACATTCAGCCCAGTACGACTTCGACCACCGGCCCGAAGTACCTGCTGAACTCGAACCCCAACCAGATTTACGCCCAGTTGCCGGCCTCGGCCCAGAACACCACGGAGGTAAACCTAGTGGACAATAAATTCAAGATGCCACAGGTGTGGCGCTCGTCGCTAGCCTTTGATTTTAAGCTGAAAACCGGCACGCGCTTCTCGGTAGAAGGTCTCTACACCAAGACCTTGCAGGATGTGAAGTTTGAGAACATCAACCTCGCTGATAACGTGACTTACCTCACCCAAGGCCCCACTGAGAGCCCGCGCTACGGCGCCGCTGGCTTCGGTTCGAAGGTGAACTCGAACTTCTCGAACGCCTTCTTCCTGACCAACACCCAGAAGGGCTACCGCTACCAGCTCACCGGCTCGGTGGGCCAGACCCTGAACCAACTGCTCGACGTGAGCGTGGCCTACACTTACGGCAAGAGCTACGACATCAGCAACGGCATCCGCAACTCGCCGCAGAGTAACTGGGAGCTGAACCCTGCTCTGAATGTGAACGACCCGGCCCTGGCCTACTCCAACTTCGACCTGCGCCACCGCGTGGTGGCTTCGCTGAACCTGCACAAAACCTTTGCCCAGCGCTTCACCGGCTACTTCACCTCTGTGCTGACCTACGCCAGCGGCTCGCCCTACACCTGGGTGTACAACAACAACTTCCTCGGCAACGGCCAACAGAACGTGCAGCTGGCCTATATCCCGGCTTCGGCTTCGGATATTACGCTGGTTAACAAAGGCGCTGCTCCCATCACCACCGCCAACCCCAACGGCTACGGCCTCGACGCCAGCGGCGCGCAGTATGCCGCCCTGAGCAGCTTCATCGACGGCGACAGCTACCTGAAAACCCGCCGCGGCGCGTATGCCGAGCGCAACGCAGGCCGCACGCCCTGGAACAACCAGGCCGACATTCGCCTGATGGTAGAGGCCAAGCTCGGCAACCTGGAGCCCAACGAAGCCGGCATCGCGCCCAAAGGCCATACCATCCAGATTTCGCTGGACATCATCAACTTCGGCAACCTGCTGAATAAGGATTGGGGCCGTCAGTACTTCGTGCCGAACACCTTCAACTCGACGGTAGGCACCGGCCTCACGCAAGTGGGCTTTGCCGATGCCGCCGGCAACGTGCAAGCCAACTACAGCGCCGCCACTTTCAACAAGCCGGCCTTCACCTACGGCACGCCGGCCACCTATTCCATCGACCAGCTGGCTTCGCGCTGGCAGGGCCAGTTGGGCCTGCGCTACTCGTTTTAGCGGTCGGTGATGAATGGTTAGTTAACCTTCGCCAAAACATCGAACAAGCCGGCCCTGATTTTCAGGGCCGGCTTTGTTTTTAGGGCTGCTGCTTGCCGAAAGCCTAGCTTTGTAGTTAAACTAACCAATAATCATTAACCACTAACCGTTGAAGACGCCGCGCGTTTTGCACCTGCCCAAGTGGTACCCGCACCGCTACGACGACCAGGACGGCGACTTCGTGGCGCGGCACGTGGCGGCCATTGCGGCGCACGGCGGGGTAGAAGGCGCAGTGCTGTTTGCCACCGTGGCGCGCGGGCCACTGCCGGCCCTGATTGACTCGGAAGAGGATTTCAGTGGCCCGGTGCCGACGTTGCGCTACTACTACCGCGCCGCACCCACCGGGTTAGGTTTCGTTGACAAGCCGCTGAAGCTGCTGCTATATTTCTGGTGTCTGTTGCGGGGGTACCAGCGGCTACGGCAGCACTGGGGCGGCCAGCGGCCTGATTTGGTACATGTGCATGTGCTGCTACGCACGGGCCTGTTTGCCTGGGCGCTGAAAGCGGTACGTAGCATCCCGTTCATCGTCACGGAGCACTGGACGCTGTATTTACCCGAACGAGCCGGCGGCATTTCCTGGCTGCGGCGGGTGCTCACGCGGGCTGTGGTGCGGCGGGCGGCGGCGCTGCACACCGTGTCGGACGGCTTACGGCGGGCTATGGCCGCACTAGGCTTTGTGAACCTGTACTCGGTCGTCATCGCCAACGTGGTGGATACGGAGCTTTTCCATCTCGGCCAGCCAGCCGGTTATTCAGCTGTTCATCCCTTCACGCTGCTGCACGTTTCGGCTTTTCACGATGCGGTGAAAAATATATCCGGGGTGCTGCGCGTGGTAGCGCAGCTACGGGCCAGGTGGCCGGAGTTGCGCCTGCGCATTGCCGGTTATGGGCCCGATGAGCAGCAACTCCGCGCTTACGCTGCCGAGCTAGACCTGTTGGCTGATGGTGCTGTGACTTTCCTGGGCAAGCTGCCGCACGAGGCAGTGGCTGCTGAGATGGCGCAGGCTACCGCGCTGGTTTCGTTTAGCCGGGCCGAGACGTTTGGTTGCGTGCTGCTGGAGGCGCGGGCCTGTGGCTGCCCGGTAGTGGCCACGCGCACGGGCGGCGTGCCAGAGCTTTTTATCCCGGAAAACACCTTCGGTCTGCTGGTTAATCCAGATGACGAAAAGGGGCTGGGAGAGGCCTTAACCAGTGTTTTGTCGGATACTTTTGTCTTCGACCCGGTATTGCTGAGGAACGATGCGACGGCTCGGTGTGCGCCAGCAGCTGTGGAGCAAGCATTCGGGCAATTGTATCAAAAAGTATTAAACGAGTAATAAGAGTACAGTATCGGTACAAAAGCCTTGGTTTGGGTTATGGCTGCGTTGCTTTTTCGACTTCTCATCCATTTCCAACTGGGATTCCTGTTCGCATGATAAAACGCATCCTCCAGCATTTTGCGGCACGAGTCCTCACGGCAGGGCTCAGCTTTGCGGTGGTGTGGCTCACGGCGCGGTACCTGGGGGCAGCGGGGCGCGGGCAGGTCAGCTTGTTTTTTACCGATGTATCGGGGCTGGCGCTGCTGGCGGGGCTGGTGGGCGGCTCCTCGTTGATATACCTGGTGCCGCGCCGCAACGTGTGGCTGCTGCTACGGCCCGCCTACGGCTGGGGCGTGCTGGTGAGTTTGGCCGGGGCAGCTGTGGTAGGCCTGTTGCGGCCGGTGGGGCTGGCCTACGTGCTGCATCTGGGCGCAGTATCGCTGATACAAATTCTGCTGTCCATCAACGTGCTGCTGCTACTGGGGCGGCAGCGGGAGCGGAGCTACAACGCGCTGACTACCGTTCAGGCGGCGCTGCTGGCGGTAGCTTTGGCGCTGGCTTTCGGCCCGTTGCGCTGGCTTTCGGTAGAAGCGTACTACTACGCCAACTACCTGGCCTACGGGCTGCCGTGGCTCATGAGCACGGGGCTGCTGCTGCGCCTGCCCGATACCTGGCGCCACCGCCGCCTGCGCCGCCGGGCCACGGCCCGCGAGCTGGCTCGCCACAGCCGCGGCGCCCACCTAAGCAACCTGCTGGCTTTTGCCAACTACCGCTTCAGCTATTATGCCGTGGCGTACCTGGTCGATACGCAGGCGCTGGGAGTGCTGTCGGTCGGTGTGGCGCTGGCCGAGGCCATCTGGCTGATTCCGCGCAGTACTTCGCTCATTCAGTACGTGGCCCTGGTAAATGCGCCCGACAAGCGCCGGCAGACCCACGCGGCGCTACGTGGCAGCCGGCTCACGCTGCTGGCCACGGCCGGCGCGGTGCTGGCACTGGCCGCCGTGCCGGCCAAATGGCTGGCCGCCATTTTCGGGCCGGAGTTTGGGATGGCGCACGGGGTTATTCTGGCGCTCGCACCGGGCATTCTTATCAACGGGGCGGGCATGCAGGCCAGCACCTATTTCGCCGGCACCGGCCAGTATGGCGTGAACAACCGCGCCACGCTGCTAGGGCTGGCCACCACCGTGCCGCTGTGCCTGGTGCTGGTGCCGCGCTTGGGCATTGTGGGGGCAGCGCTAAGCATGTCGGCCTCCTATGCGGCGGGCGTGCTGTACCTAGTAGGGCGCTACCGCCGCGCCATTGAGGCCGAATGGTATGATTTGCTGCCCGGTTGGGAGGATGTGCGCGGGGTGGCGCTTCGCTTAATGAGGAATGAGGAATGAGGAATTGCTCATTAAGCGAAGCGTTACCGCACTACTTCCACGGTGCCTTTGAGGCGGTGGCCGTCGGGGTAAACGGCTAGGTAGTAGTACACGCCGCTGGGCAGTCCGTCGGCAGCCCAGTTGTCGTGGTAAGTGGAGGACTCGAATACCTGCTGGCCCCAGCGGGAAAAGATTTGCAGGCGCGGGTAGCAGTCGGGCCCCAACTGGAAGGTTTGGTTCTGGCCATCGCCGTTGGGGGTGATGATATTGGGCACCTTCTGGGTTTTGACTTCTACCACGGGCAACGTGGCCTGCACTTCGCAACGGTCGGTATTGTAGCGCAGGCGCACGCGGGGCGTGAAGCTGCCGGCCGTAGTGTAGGTGTGCGTAGGATTGAACTCCGACGACTGGGTGCCATCACCAAACTCCCAGACTGGTGTGGGCGAGGCCGGCAGCCCGGTACCGTCCAGGGTGAAGCGCAGCGTGAGGGGCGACAGCCGGTACTCGGGGCAATTGGTGCTGGCCCAGGTAGGCTGGAGCACCGGTTCTGGCGCTACCGATATCTGCCGCCGGGCATTACCCGAGCAGAGCGTGGCGGAGGTGATGGTATAGGTCAGCGTTGTAGTGCCCGAGAACCCGGCCGGCGGCGTGAACGTGAAGCCCGTGGCCACGCTGCCTGTCACCCCCAGGCCGGTGAAGATGCCGCCCGCTGGTGTGCCCCGCAGCCGAAACGACTGCGTGCTGCCGGGGCACAGCACGGTATCGGCGCCTGCATTGGCGGGCGGCAGCACGGTTACCAGGCGGGTGTCGGTGGTGGTGCATTGGCCGGTGCCAACCAAGGTGTAGGTCAGGGTTTGGGTGCCCACCACCGCGGCTGAGGGGGTGAATGCAAAGCCAGTGGCCACGCTGCCCGTCACGCCTACCCCGCTCCAGATGCCACCTGCCGGCGTGCCCACCAACGGCAGCGGCGTAGTGGTCACGCACAACGTCTGGGGCGGTCCGGCGTTGGCTATGCCGGGCTGGAAGTTGAGCACGAAAGCGGCGTTGTTGCAGCTCGTGCCGAAAGCCGTGCCGCTGTTGTTGGTGGCCGAGTAGGTGTGGGCACCCGATGGAATTGGGAAGCCCGTGGGCGAAAAGCAAGAGCAAACCGCCTGGTACACAATGCCGCGCGGGTCGAAGCGCGAGGTGCCGCCGTCGACGTGCTCGCCTTCGGCGGCGGGGTCTACCAGGCCGTAATAGGTGGCGTAAGCCAGGTTGGTGAGGCCAGCCGAGAACTGGGCCAGGTAGAAGTCGTTGCCGTCGGTGGTGGGTTGCACCGCGTCGGTGGTCACGGGCAGGCCGGTGGTGGTGCCGTTGGCCGACTGGTACAGGTAGGTGGTGGGGAAGTTGGGCAAAGTGCGGCCGTTCACCTGGCCGCCCCAGCCGCACACGTACACCCGGTCGCAGCGGTCCACCAAAAATGCCGTGGGGTCGAGGCTGATGAGGTCAAAATTATCCGGGTCGGAGCTGCCAAACGAGGTAGACAGCAGGCTCTGGCTCAGGTCGGCGCTGAGCTTCTGAATGAACTGCGTGCCGTTGGTAGTTCGAAAAACGCCCGGCGAAACTGGGAACGAGCCCAGCGTCTGGCCCAGCAGGTACACCCCGCCATCGGTGCCCAATTGCAGGAAATAGGCCTGGTCGTAGAGAGAGGTGCCTACGTAGGTGGCCCGCAGCAACCCCGTGCCGCTGGCCGAAATCCGGGCCACAAAGCCGTCCACATTGCCGGGCCGGGCGGTGATGTAAGCGCCCGTAGTAGTGGGAAAGTTGGGACTGAGCGTGCCACCAGCCACATACACGTCGCCACTAGCCGGCTCAATCTGAATCGAATACGCGGCATCGGGCCCGCTGCCGCCCAGAAAGCTGCTCCAGGTCAGGGCCGTGAGGTCGGGGCTGAGCTTGCACACCACGCCGTCGGAAGTGCCGCCCCGGTAGGTGCTGTTGAAGCCGCGGGCCACCGGGAAATTGGGGGACGTTGTGTGCGAGGCGATGTACACGTTGTTGGCCGCATCGGTCAGAATATCGCCCCGAAACGGGTCGCCGTAGTTGTGCGACAGCTGGGGCGTGGGGTTGAAGGGCGAGACGTTGACGTTCAGCGGAAGCAGGCCGTCGTTGCCCGAGCCGCCCAGATACGTAGAGCCCACCACCCCCGTGCCCGCCGCATTAAGCCGGGTAACCACCAAATCGGAGCCGTTGGGCGAGTCGTAGGGCGCGCCGTAGCCAAACGGGGCGGCGCTGCTGCCCCCGCCGTAAACGCGCTGGAAGGCTCCCGAAGTGATGGGGTAATTGGTTGAGCCCGACGAGCCCAGTATCAGCAATTCGCCCAGGCTATTCACTACCAGGCTGTGCGGAAAATCGGCGCTGCTGCCGCCGATGTAGGTGGCCCAGGCCCGCGCCGCCGGCCCGTTCAGGCTGGTGTTGTACTTGATGATGGCAATGTCAATCAGGGCGGCGAAAGTGGTTTGGAAGGCGCCCGGGCTGGTGGGGTAGCCCGGCCCAAACGCAATGCCGCCCGAGTACAGGTTGCCCGCGTTGTCATAAGTTGCCGTGAAGCCCCAGTTGTCGGCCGTCGAGCCCGAGTAGGTCGAAAACACCACCACCGGGTCGATGGTCAGCGGGCGCGAAACATCATACGCGCCCAGCGCGAAGCGCACCACCGGGCCACTGAGCACGTAGCGGCAGGGCACGGGCTGGCGGCGGCCGGCGGCATCGGTTTGCCAGGCCCGCGGGGCGCGCTCGGTGATGCGGCCCACGCTGGTTTTCACCAGCAGGCTGCCAGTGGCGGCATCCAGGCTCACGCCGTCGGTGCCGTCGTGGCGCAGGGCAATGGCGGCCGGGTTGGCCCCCGCCGCCAGCTCAAAGTCGTATTCGAGGTGCTGGTCGGCGCTTTCGTAGACGCGGGCGTTCACGCCGGGCCACAGGCCGGCGTAGCGCAGCGCGCGGTAGCCGCGCACGTCGCTGGCCCAGTGCTTGGGGTCAGCCCCCAGAAAGTAGTTGCGGTGCTCGGCCGTGGGCATTTCGGCGGTGATGGTGGCCGGCGCGGCCCCATCGAAGCGCAGCGTGAAAGCGTGGCCACGAATGGTTTTATCCGGAGCCGGCGCGTCCTTTTTCGGCCGGCCCTGGTGGCCGTGCTGGGCGGGGCCACCATCGGCCAGCAGGGCGAAAGTGAGGCCGGTGGTTTCGGCAAAAAGCCGGCCGCCGGGCAGCGGGGCCTCGTAGCGGGCACGGGCGTCCCACTGGCCTTTGTTCTCAACGAATTCCAGCGTGCGCCCGGCCTGCCCGGAGTGGGTGTCGGCCTGCGCGTTAGCGGTAAAATTGAACAGCAGTCCAGCTTCGAGCAGTAGCAGTAGCTTCATCCGTGGTAATAAAAAGTGCGGTGGGTGCTCATAAAGATAAAGCCCCGGTAAGCAGACACTACGCGGACAGAATATGGTTTGTTGAGGTCTGCCGCCCAGGGCGCGGGCAGCACGAAAGGCTGCCTTGAGCCGGCCGCCACGCCGCGCCGCATTCCGCTTGCATCTGTAATGTGCTTCTTGTGGCGCGAGCGGCCCGAATAGATTACCTTTCAAGCAATGCAGCACCAAGAATTTGCCCCGCCTGAAGCGCTCCGGGATACCATCAAGTGCTTTTGGCACAACCGGCAAGAATTCGGAGAATCACCGGCGAGCTTTGAGGTGGTGCCGGATGGCTACGCTGAAATTATTTTTTATTTCGGAAGCACTTGCAGCATATCTGTCAACGGAAGCTGGCAGCCCTTGCCCTCCCCGTTTATGGTGGGGCTGCTCAATCAGCCGGCGCTTTTCAACACCGGACACCGATTGGAAATTATCGGTGTCCGGTGCTTTCCCTGGACCATATTTGAGCTGCTCAGCCTGCCATCCGGCCAGGACGGCGTGCGCATCGTTGAGCACCCCATTGCCCAGCTGCAAGCCTCGTTGGCCCACTGGGTTCAGGCGGATAGAATACCGGAAGCGGTGGCGCAGCTAGCCCAGTATTTCCTGCAAGCCCGGTCGCGGATTGCCGATGACAACACGCTGGTTAAAGCAGGCGCTGCGTTGCGGGAAGCCAACGGCATCGTGCCCGTAAGCCAGGTAGCGGCAGCGGCCCATGCCACGGTTCGAACCCTGGAGCGAAAGTTCAAGCAAGCGGCTGGTTATACGGTGAAAGACGTATCCAGCCTGATGCGCTTCGAGCAGGTCCGCAACCACTTATGGCAGCACCCGCGGGCCAGCCTGGCTGGCTTGGCGCAGGAGCTGGGCTATACGGACCAGGCCCATTTGAGCCGGGAGTTCAAGCGCTACAGCGGCACGACGCCCGCGGCATTTGCCCGAAAAGCAAGGAAGGGGAAACCAGCAGCAAGCTCCGATTTTATCGCATTCACCCGGAGCTGACTACTGCTCAGAATGCTCAGGATAACAGCTACACATTGCTGCCGAATGGCGTCCGCTCATTTTGTGGTCTGACTTTCCATCTCAACGCCGAGTTTTTCATATTCGATGTCGTTGGGCTCCCATAGCTCCACCTTGTTTCCCTCGGCATCCAGGATGTGGACGAACTTCCCATAATCGTAGGTTTCGATTTCGTCCACGATGGTCACGCCTTCCTTTTTCAGCTCTTCAACAAGCAATACGAGGTTTTCGACGCGGTAATTAATCATGAAGTCTTTTGAGGAGGGCGCGAAGTAGTTGGTGGCAGCTTCAAACGGGCTCCATTGGGTAAAGCCTTTTTGGCTTGCGTCGGTGGCCTGTCTCCACTCGAATACTGCGCCGTAATCGTTGGTGTTCAACCCGAGATGGGTCTTGTACCACTCCCGCATCTTGTTGGGGTCCTGGCATTTAAAAAATACTCCCCCTATGCCTGTTACTTTCCTCATGTTGGTATAATGGTTTGACGTGACACTGATTAAATCGTTGAAGGCAAAGCCAAGTCCAAATGCCACAGCAAGTGCAAATGAGATTAGTATTGCCTTTTTCATGGTGCTAAAATTATGGAATAATATTGATTCAAACGACTATCTATCAGGGTATATATTTTTTATCCTGACTAATTATAGCGAGGCGCTGAATGCGAATGCATTGCCCCATCATGCCATACACGGTTACCAGCGCGTTGGAAAACAAGTCTGCGGTACGCCCCCATTTTGTCGCGTTTATACAAGCCTGGCGCCAGCGCTTACCGGAGCTTTGTGTTCATGAAAGCTACTCCTGAAAACGCGCAAGCTGCGTCAAATCAACCTGTTTATGATGTTATTATTGCCGGCGCCGGGCCAGTCGGGCTGTTTCTGGCCTGCGAGCTGGCGCAGGCCCGCTGCTCCGTGCTGCTACTGGAAAAGGCGGAACAGCCGCATTCGCCCCTAAAGCGGCTACCGTTCGGGATACGGGGGCTCAATGCCCCATCTGTGGAAGCACTCTACCGCCGGGGACTGCTGCAGGAGCTGAAGGTTCCCAAGCAGGTTAGCAGTCCGCATGCCGCCTCGCCGACTGGCCAGGGCGCAAAGCCCAAGCGGGGCGGCCACTTCGCCGGTATTCAATTTGATGAGACGATGGTTGACGCCGCGCAATGGCCGTATCGCCTGCCCAGCTCAACCGCTGTTCAACTGGTTTCGGAGCTGGAAGAGCTGGAAACGGTGCTGGCCCGCCGCGCCGAAGGCCTGGGAGTTGTAATCAGGCGCGGGCTGGCCATTACCGCTGCGCAGCAGACTGCAGATGGGGTGACGGTTCGGGCCGAAGACCGTTCGTGGGAGGGCAAATGGCTCGTCGGGTGCGATGGCAGCCGGAGCGTGGTACGGAAGACGGGCGGGTTTGAGTTCGCCGGCACGGAGCCGGAATTCACCGGCTACTCGGTCCAGGTCGACATCGCCGACCCCGAGAAGCTCCGCCTCGGCCGCAACGTAACCCCCACCGGTATGTACATGCAATCCCAACCGGGTTACCTGATACTGCAGGATTTTGATGGCGGAGCAGCCCACCACGCTGGCCAGCCCGTCACGCTTGAATACATACAGGAGCTGCTGCGCCGCATCTCGAACACCGACGTCACCATCAGCGCCCTGCACATTGCCAGCACCTGGACGGACCGCGCCCGGCAGGCCACCGCCTACCGCAACGGACGCATGCTGCTGGCCGGCGACGCTGCGCACATTCATTCGCCGCTGGGCGGTCAGGGGCTTAACCTAGGGCTGGGCGATGCCCTGAACCTGGGCTGGAAGCTTGCCGCTACCATCCACGGGCAAGCGCCGGCTGGCTTGCTGGACAGCTACCATACCGAACGGCACCCCATTGGGGCGCAGGTGCTGGATTGGTCACGCGCCCAGGTTGCCATCATGAACCCCGCACCGGCTGCGCGTGCGCTGCATGCCATCGTCCGGGACCTGATGAGCACACGCGACGGGGCCACCTATTTTGCCGGGCGGGTGTGGGGCGTCTCCACGCACTACGCCCTCGGTGGTGCCCACCCGCTAGCCGGCCGCAGCATCCCCAATTTTGAGTTCGAAGACGGGACCACGATTGGTGAGCTGCTGCGTGATGGCCAAGGGATACTGCTTGATTTCGAGTCGAATAGTTCCTTGAAAACCCTGGCAAGCGAGTTCGGTAACCAACTGAAGTACATTGCGGGCCAGGCGAAAGACCAGCTAGGCCTGAGCGCCGCCCTGATACGGCCCGATGGAATTGTCGCCTGGGCTTCCGACCACGCCCCGGATAGCACCGACCTTCAACAAGCCGTCGCCCGCTGGTTTGTGGGTGATTCAGGCAGCAGTCGGGTTAAATAGCCCGAAGACAGGTTTGCCGTAAAATACTGTTTAGAGCAATAAAAGCCGCGTAGCAGTGACAGAGCCAGTTGGGAGTCTGTCACCGCTACGCGGCTTTGTCTTCTGGGCACTTGTGCGCCACAAACCTGTCTTCGGGCTGTGGCTCTTCAACGGCGGAAGGCCTAGCGCAGCACTTCTACCCAGCCTTTCACCCGGTGACCGTCGGCGTAGGTCAGGAGGTAATAATACACGCCATCGGGAAGGCCAGCGGCGTTCCATTCGTCGTGATAGGCGGCCGACTCAAATACCTGCTGGCCCCAGCGCGAAAACACCTGGAAGCGGGCTTGGCAATCGGGGCCGAGCTGGAAGGTTTCGTTCTGGTCGTCGCCGTTGGGAGTGATGATGTTGGGCACCTTGCGCTCCTTGGTAACCACAGCCGGCAGAGTACTTTGAATCTCGCAGCGGCCCACGCTGTAGCGCTGCCGTAGGCTGGGCCGGAAGCTGCCCACCGTGGTGTAGGTGTGCACGGGGCTGGTTTCGGTAGAAGTGGTGCCGTCGCCAAAATCCCACACCAACGCAGTGTAAGGTGCCGCCGAATTGAGCGGTACCTGAAAGCGCACCGTGAGCGGTGCCAACCGGGTTTCGGGGCAGACCAGTGGCGTCCAGGAGGGCACGCCGTCTGGCACGGGAGCAATGGAAACGCGTCGCACGGCCGTGGCCACGCAGCCGCCGTTTTCCACCGAATACGTCAGGCTGGCGCTGCCCGTGAGCCCGGCCGGCGCAAACTGGTAGCCAGTGGTGGGGCTGCCGGTCACGCCCGGCCCGGTCCAGGTGCCGCCCGCCGGCGTGCCCCGCAGCCGAAACGCCTGTGTGGTGCCGGGGCATAGCACAGTATCGGCGGAGGCAAATGCCGTGGTGTTATTGGAAACCACCACGTTCATGCTGGCCGCATATGAGCAGGTAAAGTCGTTGATTCGGTAGGTGAGGGCGTAAGTGCCCACGCCATTGACGGGCAGGAAAGAGTAGCCCGAGCCGCTGAAGCTCACCCCTGGCCCGCTCCAGACGCCGCCGGTTGGGGTAGCCGTCAGGGGCTGGCGGGTGGTATTGTTCACGCACAGCGGGCCCAGCGGCGTGAGGCGGATGCCCGGGTCCTGCACCACCGTAAATGACATGGTAGCCGCGCTAAGGCAGGTCTGTGATGACGAGTTGGGCGCTTCGGTTCGCACCGAATAAACCAGAGCGTTGACGCGCGGCATGCCCACCGTAGGCGTGAACACAAAGCCTGTGGCCACGCTGCCCGTCACGCCCGGCCCGGCCCAGGTGCCGCCCGCCGGGCTACCCGTCAGGGCAACGGGTGCGGCGGGCATGCACAGGGTTGTAGAAGGGCCAACTGATACGAAGACCACCCGCACCTGCTGGCTTACGGCTACGGTGCAGCCGTTGAAGGAGGTGTAGGTGAGCGTGTGAGTGCCTGCGCCGGCCAGCATGGGGTCGAAAGTATTGTTCACCACGCCCGGCCCGCTGAAGGTGCCACCGGCCGGACTAGCCACCAGCGCCACCGCCGGCAGGGCCGGCCCCAAGGCAAGGCGGCAGAACACGCCCGTGCCCACCGGCGCAAACGTGACCGTGGGCGGAGTACCCACCACCATGCGGCGGGTATCCACGGTGGAGCACAGGCCGGTGCTGGCCACGGTATAGGTCAGAATTTGGGTGCCGAGCAGGGCCAGCGAGGGCGTGAATACGAAGCCTGTGGCCACGCTGCCCGTTACGCCCGTGCCGCTCCACACACCACCGGCGGGGGTGCCCACCAGTGCCACCGGCCCAGCCGTGGCGCATACCGATTGGTCGGAGCCCGCGCTGGCAATGTTGGGCTGGAAGTTGAGCACAAAGGCTGCATTGTTGCAGTTGTTGCTGTTGTTGGTGGTCGAGTACGTGTTGACGCCGCCCAAAATGGGGAAGCCCGTGCTGCCCCCGCAGGCACATACCGCCTGGTACACCACACCGCGTGGGTCGAAGCGAGCCGTACCGCCATCCACATGGTCGCCGATGCCGCTCGACTGACCAAAGAACGTAGCGTATTCCAGGGTGGTAAGGCCGGCCGAAAACTGAGCCAGGTAGAAATCGTTGCCATCGGTCGTGGTTTGCCGGGCACCGGGCGTGGTGGGTAGGCCTGTAGTGGTGCCGTTCAGGCTCAGGTACGTGCGGCTCTGGTTGGAGCTGCCGCCCCAGCCGCACACGTACACCCGGTCGCAGCGGTCCACCAGAAAAGCCGTGGGGTCGAGGTCGATGGTGGTGCGCCCACTGCCGAACACCGTGGCCAGCAGCGTAGCCCCCAAATCGGCCCGCAGCTTATGGATGAACTGCCGCCCGTTCGCGCTGGTGTACAGGCCCGGCGTGGTTGGCCACGCGCCTACCGTCTGGCCCAGCACGTACACCCCGCCGTCGCTGCCCAATTGCAGGAAATAAGCCTGGTCGTAGCCATTGGTGCCCAGATACGTGGCCCGGCTCAGGGTCAAGCCATTGGCTGCAATGCGAGCCACAAAGCCGTCCACATCGCCGGCCTTCGTGGTCCTGTAAGCTCCTGAAGTAGCTGGGAAGTTGGTGCTGAGTGTGCCGCCGGCCACGTACACATCGCCGCTACTCGGTTCAATCTGAATAGAATAGGCCGCGTCCGAAGCCGCCCCACCCAGAAAGCTACCCCAGGTCACGGCCGTCAGGCCGGGGTTGAGCTTGAGCACGAGGCCGTCGGTGTCGCCGCCCCGGTAGGCCCCGCCCAGGCCCTGCCCACCCAGCGGAAAATTGGCCGAAGCCGTGTGCGACGCCACGTACACGTTGTCGGCCGCATCCACCAGGACATCGCCCCGAAATGCATCGCCGTAGTTGTGGGCCAGCTGCGCGGTGCTGGCCAGGTTTACGGGCAGTAGCCCGTCGTTGGCGCTGCCGCCCAAGTAAGTTGAGCCCACCAGGGCACTGCCGCTGGGGTTGAAGCGCGTCAGCACCAGGTCGGAGCCGTTGGGCAGCGACTCCGCCGCGCCGTAGCCGTAGGGGTCGGCGTAGGTGCCGCCCGCAAAGGTGCGCTGCACTACGCCCGCTGTGGTAGGGTAGTCGAGACTGGACGTCACGCCCAGCAGCACCAGCTCGCCCTGGTTGTTCACCACCAGGCTGGTGGGGAAATCGGTGCTGGCCCCGCCCAGGTAGGTGGCCCACACTCGGGCGCCCGGCCCGCTCAACGCGGTGTTGTACTTGATGATGGCAATGTCCGTCATGCCCGCAAACGTGGTGCGGAAAGCCCCCGAACTGGCTGGATAGCCCGTCCCAAACACAATGCTGCCCGAGTACAGGTTGCCCTGCGCATCGTAGGTCGAGGTAAACCCCCAGTTGTCGGCAAACGACCCGGTATAAGTCGAAAACACCACTACTGGGTCGATGGTCAGTGCGCGCTGCTGGTCGTAGGTGCCCAGCGCAAAATGCACGGTGCCATCAGCGGCCAGCTGGTAGCGGCAGGCCACGGGCTGGCGTCGGCCGGCGGCATCGGTTTGCCAGGCCTGCGGGGCCCGCTCGGTGATGCGGCCCACGCTGGTTTTCACCAGCAGATTGCCGGCCGCGTCCAGGCTCACGGCCTCGGCGCCGTCGTGGCGCAGGGCAATGGCGGCCGGGTTGACCCCCGCCGCCAGCTCAAAGTCGTATTCGAGGTGCTGGTCGGTGCTTTCGTACACGCGGACATTCACACCGGGCCACAGGCCGGCGTAGCGCAGCTCGCGGTAGCTGCGCACGTCGCTGGCCCAGTGCTTGGGGTCAGCCCCCAGAAAGTAGTTGCGGTGCTCGGCCGTGGCCACGGCGGGCAGCAGCCGCGCCGTAGGTGCCGCGCCCACAAACCGCAGGGTCACGGCGTGGCCGTGCAATACCGAGTCAGCAGGTGTAGCCGCCGGGTGCTCGCGACCGGCCTCGTGGCCGTGGTGGGCCAGCGCCGGTGCATCGACTAAAGCGAAGGTCAGGCCATCGGTTTCGGCAAAAAGCCGGCCACTGGGGAGGGCTGCCGCGTAACGGGCCCGGGCATCCCACTGGCCTTTGTTCTCCACAAACTCCAGCGAGGCATCGGCTGCGCTGGAATGTGAAGTGGGCTGGGCAAAAGCCGGGGCAGCCAGCGTAGCAAAGAGTAAGGCACTCGTAGCGAGTAGGGGTAGATTCATCAACAATTAATAAGGCAGAGGAAAAGAAACCGCCTGCCATCCTGAGCTTGCGCAGGATGGCAGGCGGGGTAAAATTAGCGACAAGCCTAGCGTCGGATTTCGACCCATCCCTTGGCTTTGCGGTCCTGGGTGTCGCGCAGCAGGTAGTAGTACACGCCACTAGCCAGGCCGGCGCCATCCCAGTCGTAGTGGTAGTCGTCGGTATGGTACACGCGCTGGCCCCAGCGGGTGTAAACGTCGAAGGAAGCGGGCAGGCAGCTGAAAACGGGCTTGAATGTGTCGTTGAGCTGGTCGCCGTTGGGGGTGATGATGTTGGGTACTTTCACTTCGCCCACTTCCATGGGGGCAAAGCCGGTGAGCACCTCGCAGTTGCCGTAGCGGGCCGTGAGCTGGATGCGGTAGCTGCCGGGGGTGGCGTAGCGGTGGGTGGGAGTGGCCTCGATGCTGTGGGGGCTGCCGTCGCCGAAGTCCCAGCTGTAGGTGGCGCGCGGGGCCAGCAGCACGGGCGTGAGCGGGCAATCGAAGGGGGCCAGGCCGGCGTAGCGCGGGGTGGCGGCGCACACGGGCAGGTTCAGGTCCACGTTCTGCTCGGAGGTGGGGGCCAGCACCACCAGACGGGTGGCGGTGGCCGTGCAGGGGCCCTGCCGCACGGTGTAGGTGAGGGGAAATACGCCGCCGCGGTTGTTGGTATTGGGCGGGGTGAAGAAGCCGCCGGGTGTCACGCCCGTGCCACTCCAAGTGCCGCCGGCCGGCGAGTAGCCGCGCAGCTGGAAGGGTTGCCGCAGGTCGGCGCACAGCGTGGAATCCGGGCCGGCGATAATGGCGCTGGGGTTCACTACCGAAACCTGTTGGGTTGTCGTGCCGCAGCCCAGCGAGTCGGCCACGGTGTAGGTAAGGGTGTGGGTGCCCGCGCCGGCCGTGGCGGGGTTGAAGCTGCCGCCCGACACGCCCGGCCCGCTAAACGTGCCACCCGTTGGTGTTGCCGTCAGGGCCACGGCGGGCATCGTCACGCACTGCGGAGGCAGCGCCACCATAGCGGGCACCACCGGCGGGGCCACCACGTAGCGTACCGTGCGGGTGCTCTGACAGATGCCGGTAGTGGCCACCGTGTAGCGAATGATGTATTGACCAGGCCCTACGGCAGAGGGCATGAAGCGGTAGCCGCCGCCCGTGGCCGCCTGCACGCCCGGCCCGGACCATACGCCGCCGGCTGGGGTACCCCCCAGTGGTACCGGGCTACCATCCACGCACACAAAGCGGCGCGGACCGGGGTCGGCCGTCACCACGTCGAAGGTCATCTTGAAGGCGCCGTTGTTGCAGTTGGTGCTGCCGTTGCGAATGGTGTAGGTGCCAGCGCCCGAGGGCGTCGGGAAGCCCTGCGCGCCGCCGCAGCTAGCACACACGGCCTGGTACACAATGCCGCGCTTGTCGAAGCGCGAAGTGCCGCCATCTACGTGCTCAGGCACGCCCTGCTGGCCAAAAAAGGTGGCATAGTCCAGGGCCGTCATGCCAGCCGCAAACTCTGCCAGGTAGAAGTCGGAGCCGTCGGTGGTTGTCTTCAGCGCGCCGGAGGTCACGGGCAGGCCCACGGTGCTGCCGCCCAGCCAGCCGGTGCCCCGGTCGTTCACCGAGCCGCCCCAGCCGCTGATGTAGATGCGCTCACAGTCATCAACCAGAAAGGCGGTGGGCACCAAGTTGGGGCCCGCGCCCGTACCGGCTCCGTTGCCGAATACGGTGCTGTAGAAGCTGCTGGTGAGGTCGGGGTTCAGCTTCTGAATGAAAAGCGAGCCGTTGGCGGTGGTGTACTTGCCAGTGGTGACCGGAAAAGCGCCCAGCGTTTGCCCAAACAAGTACACGTTGCCCAAGCCATCGAGCTGGAGCAGCTGGGCCTGGTCGTATCCTGCAGTCCCGATAAAGGTGCTCCGTTCCAGCGTCTGGCCATCGGCGCTGATGCGGGCCGCAAACCCATCAATGCCCCCACCCTGGAAAGTAGGGCGGTAGGCCCCGGCCGTAATAGGAAAGTTATTGGGCAGGTTGGTGCTGGCTTGAACGGAGCTGCCGCACACAAAAATACGGCCTTGCACATCGCGCTGAATGCAGTAGGCCATGTCGGAATTATTGCCGCCGAGCAGGCCAGACCACGTCACGGCGCTCAGGTCAGCGGTCAGCTTGCACACCACGGCATCGGAAAGCCCACCGCCGTAGTTGCCCCGGAACCCCCGGGACAGGCCCGGGAAATTGCTGGAACTGGTGGCCGAAGCCACGTACACGTTGCCCGACCCGTCCAATTGTACGTCGCTGCGAAAAGCATCGCCGTAGTTAGCCGTAATGCCCGAAGCGGCCACCACGCCGTCGTTGCTGGTGCCGCCCAGGTAGGTGCTGGCCAGCAGGGCGCTGCCATCGGCGCTGAAGCGCGATATCACCAAATCGGAGCCATTGGGCATGTCGTAGGGCGCGCCATCGCCAAAAGGGTCGAGCCGCGAGCCGCCTGCAAACGAGCGCTGCACCGCACCGGCCGTGGTAGGATAGTTGTTGGATGACGTGCTGCCCAGCAGCACCAGTTCGTTGCGGGCATTCACTACCAAGCTGTGCGGAAAATCGGAGCTGACGCCGCCCAGGTAGGTGGCCCACATCCGCGCCGACGCCCCACTCGCGCTGGTGTTGAACTTCATAATGGCCATGTCTTCGGTGCTGGCGAAGGTGGTGCGATAGGCCCCCGGCGTGGTCGGGTAGCTGCCGCCCCGGTTGTCGCACACAATGCCGCCGGAGTAGAGGTTGCCGTTGTCGTCATAGGTGGCGGTGAAACCCCAGTTGTCGGCTGTAGAGCCGGTGAGGGTGGAGAACTGCACGGTGGGGTCGATGACCAGGGCCCGGGCCTTGTCATAGGTGCCCAGGGCGAAGGTCAGGGTGGTGCCCGTGAGCACGTAGCGGCAGGCTACGGCTTGGCGCTGGCCCGTAGCCGTGGTCTGAAACGCTTTCGGGGCCAGCTCGGTAGTCGTGCCCACGGTGGTTTTGATAACCAGGTTGCCGGCCGCGTCCAGGGCCAGGCTGCTGGCGCCTTCGTAGCGCAGGGCCACGCGGGCGGGGTTGGCTCCGGGGGCCAGCAGCACGTCGTATTCCAGGTGCTGTCCGGCGTTTTCGTACAGGGTCAGGTCGATGCCGGGCCAGAGGCGGGTGTAGCGCAACTGGCGGAAGGCCCCAACGTGACTAGCCCAGCGCCGCTCGTCTTTGCCGATGAAATAGTTGCGCTCGCCGGCCGTGGGGGTTTCGGCCGTGAGCGTAGCGCGGGCGCTGGCCTTTTCGAAATGCACCGTGTAGGCGTGCCCGGCGATGCTGTCGGAGGGGGCGGTGGTGGACTTGGGGCTGCCGCCGTGGTGATGGGTCAGCGCGGCCGGGTCCAGAAAGTTATAGGTCAGGCCGGTGGGCAGCACGAAAAGCCGGCCGGCGGGCAGGGCCGCCTCGTAGCGTACCCGCCCATCCCACTGCCCTTTGTTTTGGATGAACTCCAGGCTGGCCGCGCCCGGCTCGACTGGAGCAGTAGCGCGGACGGATGCTACTGATAGAAACAACAGCAGCACCAGCAAGGGGCGACGCAGCAAGCGGAAAAGTTGGGGCATAGAGGTGCCGAAGGCAGAAAAAGTGGAAAAGCCGGAAAACAAAGGAAGCGGAGCCGCCGTATTAGCTGCGCTTTTTCCGGGAACGGCGCTGGGGCAAATTTCGTGCGAGCTTCCAGTCGCAAACTTTTACCGTCCGGCCCCGGCTACGCGGCGGGCCCGTACCGCTACCTTTGCAACCCCCGTTGCTTGTGCCGTGCGCCGCTCCTTTGCCTTCAAACTTACATTCCTGACCCTGGTCTGGCTTCTGCTGGCCATTGCCTGCGAGCAGGTGCCGCCCAGCGCCTTTTGGCCCGCCGTGTTCGGCTCCCTCACCACGCCGGTAGCCTTGCTGTGCACAGCCTTGCTGGCTCTGTATTGGCTGCGCCGCAGCTGGCGAATGGCCCTGCTGCCCATTGCCGCCCTGGCCCTGACGTGGCCCCACGTGCAGCGCGGCTTGGCCCTGCACCTGCCGGTCGAGGCAAAATCCAGCGCCCAAGATGAGAAGCTGAACAATGGTGAAACCATCCATTCCACCTTTTTTGCCCCGCAGACCAGCCAGGTGAGCATGCTCTCGGCCAATGTGCGCATCTTCAACGTGTACGCCGAGCTGCGCGACCCCAACTATACGTCGTCCAAAGGCTCGATGAACTGGCTGGCCAACAGCCCGGCCGATGTGCTCTGCCTCCAGGAGTTCTACAACGAGCCCGCCGGTACGCCAGAAAATAGTGGGGTCTTCCGGGCTGAGGCGCGGCTGGGGAAGGGCAGCGGGCGGCACGCTTTCGTGTCCACGAGCTTCACCAACGGGGCCGGTGCTGAGTTTGGGATGGCAATTTTCTCGCGCTTCGTCATCGTGCGCCAAGGCGTCATCAACTTCGGGCACGTGTCTCAAAACCACGCCATGTGGGCCGACCTGGCCCGGCCCGCCGACCGCACCAGCCACGGCCGCCCCGATACCATTCGGGTATTCAATATGCACCTGCAAAGCATGAGCATGGCCGAAAGCGACATTGCCGCCGCTACCGGCAGCCGCGCCGGCTTGCGCGCCAAAGCCCCCAACCTGCTGCGCCGCTTCCGCTACGGAGCCGTGGCCCGGGGCAGCCAGGTCGATACCGTGCTGGCCCGCATCGCCCGCTCGCCCTACCCGGTGCTGCTAGCCGGCGATACCAACGACCTGCCCTATTCCTACACCTACGACCAGCTGGCCGACCATCTTCAGAATGCCTGGGCTACCGTGGGCCTGGGCATCGGGGCCACCTACAACGGCCGTCTGCCTGGCCTGCGCATCGACCAGCAGTTTGCCTCTGCGCAGTGGCAGGTGCAAGGCTGCCGCGTGCACCGCGAAATAAAGTGGAGCGACCATTTTCCGGTCGAAGGGCTTTATCAGTTAGCAAAGTAGAACAACAACTCCCCTCCTCAGATGAGGAGGGGATGTTCGAGCTTTAGCTCGGACGGGGGTGGGTAAAATAGTTGAACGAAGCACAAACAGCACCCGAATAAAGCCCGAATATCTTCTAAATAACACCCGGTACAACTTCCACAAATCTTCGAACAACCAGCCCGTTATTGTCGTTGCAACACGTCCGCAACCATCGTTCGGGCTTCGTTCAACGAGGTCAATCACTCCGGTTTCAGCTTCGCTGAAACATCCCTTCCTCATCTGAGGAAGGGAGCCGCTACCTTTGCACCATGTCGCTCTCGCTTTATAATACCCTCTCCCGCAAGAAAGAAGAATTCCAGCCCGTGCATCCGCCCCAGGTGGGCGTGTATTTGTGCGGTCCTACTGTGTATAGCGAAGCTCATTTGGGCAACGCGCGCGGCCCGGTGGTGTTCGATGTGCTCACGCGCTACCTGCGTTTCTTGGGCTACCAGGTACGCTACGTGCGCAACATCACCGACGTAGGCCACCTCGAAAGCGACGCCGATACCGGCGAAGACAAGATGGAAAAGGCCGCCCGCGCCGCCCGCATCGAGCCCATGCAGGTGGCCCAGCACTTCACCAACCGCTACCGCCAGCACATGCTGGCCCTCGGCTGCCTGCCGCCCGACATCGAGCCCCAGGCCAGCGGCCACATCATCGAGCAGATTCAGGTCATTGAGGAAATCATCGCCAATGGCCTGGCCTATGAGGTGAATGGCTCGGTGTATTTCGACGTACCCAAGTATAACGAGCACCAACGCTACGGCAAGCTCTCGAACCGCAGCATTGAGGACCAGTTGGCCGGTACCCGCGCCGGCCTCGAAGGCCAGAGCGAGAAGCGCAGCCCGCTGGACTTTGCCCTCTGGAAAAACGCTTCGCCCGAGCACATCATGCGCTGGCCCTCGCCCTGGGGCGAAGGCTTCCCCGGCTGGCACCTGGAGTGCTCGGCCATGAGTCGCAAGTACCTGGGCGACATCTCCGACATCCACGGCGGTGGCCTCGACCTCATGTTTCCGCACCACGAGTGCGAAATCGCGCAAAGCCAGGGTAGCCACTCGCACACCGACGAGGCGCGCTTCTGGGTACACAACAACATGATAACCGTGAACGGCACCAAGATGAGCAAGAGCCTGGGCAACTTCGTGTTGCTCGGCGACATGTTCAAGGGGCCAACCGGGCCGCTGGCGTTCGGCTACTCGCCGATGGTGGTGCGCTTCTTCCTACTGCAAGCCCACTACCGCAGCCCGGTCGATGTGAGCGACGACGCCCTGCAAGCCGCCCGCAAAGGCTACCGCAAGCTGATGAATGGCCTACGTCTGCTCGATAAGCTGGCCGCCGACAGCCTGTCGGGCGAAGTAATCCGTGACCGTACGGTGATGCCACTGGCCGAAGGCCGCCAGCCCGACACCGCCACCGGCGACGAGGAACTGCGCAAGCTGGTTGCCGATGTGTTTGTGGGCCTGAATGATGACCTGAACACGGCCCGCGCCATCGCCAGCCTGTTCAACCTGCTGCGCAAGTTCAATACCCTGGCCACCAGCACCGCGGCCATGGCCACCGTATCGTCGGGCGCCCTGGCCGAGGCTGTGGAAGCCTACCGCGCCGTGGTGACCGACATCCTGGGCCTGCAAGACGAGCCCCGCGCCAATGCCGAAGAGCTGCTCAAGCTCACGCTGGAGTTTTACACCGAAGCCAAAGCCGAAAAAGCCTACGA
Source organism: Hymenobacter negativus (assembly GCF_017571495.1). Lineage (GTDB taxonomy): Bacteria > Bacteroidota > Bacteroidia > Cytophagales > Hymenobacteraceae > Hymenobacter > Hymenobacter negativus. The sequence goes on from NZ_JAGETZ010000022.1 coordinate 33,194, forward strand.
CAAGGTAGACGTCATCCGGGCCGCCCTCAAAAGCCAGGGCATCGTGATAAAAGACACCAAGGCCGGCGTGGAATGGGCCTATAGCGAGGAGTAAAGCTGCCTGTCATCCTGAGCTTGCGAAGGACCTTATTACGCTGGCATTGAGTTGAGTTACTAATCCACATGCCTCCTGGCGCGATAAGGTCCTTCGCAAGCCCAGGATGACAGAAAAAACATGAACTTCCGCACCCTTCGTCTTCCCCTCGCTGCCCTGGCTGGCCTGCTCGTCCTCACCGGCTGCCCGGATAAAAAGACCAACGAAACCGCCGACTCCGGCGCTACGGCCGAGCCCAAGCTGCCCAAAGCGCCTGTGTTCAACGCCGACTCGGCCTATGCCTTCACGGCGAAGCAGGTGGCATTTGGGCCGCGCGTGCCCAACTCCAGGGCTCACATTGCCTGCGGCGACTGGATGGTGGCCAAGCTCAAAAGCTATGGGCTGAAGGTAATGCAGCAGCCTTTCGAGGCCATGACGTTTGATGGCACCAACATCAAGGCCCGCAACATCATTGCCCAGTACCAGCCCACGGCGGCGCGGCGCGTGGCTATCTTCGGCCACTGGGATACCCGGCCCTTCGCCGACAATGACAAAGTGAAGAAAAATGCCCCGATGGACGGCGCTTCCGACGGCGCCAGCGCCGTGGCCGTAGCCCTGGAAATGGCCCGTGTGCTCAGCCAGCAGCCCGACTCGCTGGCTCCCAACGTGGGCGTCGACTTTATCTTCTTCGATGCCGAAGACTGGGGCCACGACGACACAACCCAGCAGGACCTGAAAAACCAGCTCGACGGCAGCGGCACCGAATCCTGGTGCCTGGGCTCGCAGTACTGGGCCAAAAACTTGGTGCCGGCCAACTATAAGGCCGAGTATGGCGTGCTGCTCGACATGGTGGGGGCCAAAGGCGGCAGCTTCACCCGCGAAGGCACCTCGCGCACCAATGCCCGGGGCCCGCTCGACAAAATCTGGAACACTGCGGCCCAGCTGGGCTACTCCGATTTCTTCCGCTTTCAGGATACCGACCCCATTACCGATGACCACGTATATACCAATCAGGCGGGTATTCCCACGCTCGATATCTACGACCACCCGCCGGTGGGCACCGACTTCTTCCCGTCCTACCACCACGCCACCACCGACAACATGAGCATCATCGACCGCAAGACGCTCAAGGCCGTCGGCCAGACCATGGTGCAGTCGCTCTACGTGGACTAGCGCCCGGAAACAGGTCACCCGATTTTATAAACAAGAAGGCCAGCCGGACAACCGGTTGGCCTTCTTGTTGTACTAGCATCCCGTTCGCAGAAACTGCTAGAGCGGTTTCGGCATCAGTGGTAAGTAGCGCGAACTTTCAGTTCGAGTCCCTGTGCCGCTTGGCAGTCGTTCTAGGCCAGTTCACAAGGCCGCTCAGCCTTGAGTTAAGCCGAGAGGGCGGCCAAGAGCGTCGTTCGCATCGGCCCACCGGTTTGCGCCAGAACAGTGTGGGGGCGGATTGCTAGGTTCGTGCAACGGCGGGTGGGGGAAGGCTCCGGCCCATCGTTGTGCTCATGGGAGCCGAGCCGGGCTACTCCACCATCAGGCGGGCCACCTGCCCGGCCGCCCGCACCAGATACAGGCCTGGGGCCAGGCCGGCCACGTCGAGGGTAGCCGCGCCGGCTGTGGCGGGCACCGTGCGCACCACGCGGCCCAGGGCATCGAGCAACGCGACGGTGGTGGCCGGGGGTGGCAGCGTGAGCTGCACCCGGCCGGTGGCGGGGTTGGGGTAGGCCCGCAGGGTGGCGGCCCCGGTAGTGGCCCCGGCGGTGGCCAACGGGGCGGCGGGTCTGTTGAGGCGCACGCTCACGCTGCCGGTGCCCGCGTGGGCGGTGAGCAGGTCAAGGTCGCCGTCGGCGTCCACGTCGGCCAGGGCTAAGCCGACGCCGGGCAGCGGCAAGGCCACGGTGCTGGCCGGCCCAAAGCCGCCGGCACCGGTGTTCAGCAGCACGCTCATGCCCCCGCTGCCGGCGCCGGTGGTCAACACATCGGGGCGGCTGTCGGCGTTCACGTCGCCCACGGCCAGGTCGGAGGGCGCGCTGCCCAGGGCCAGCTCCGCGCCGCCCCCGAAGGTGCCGGTGCCGTCGTTCAGGCGCAGGCTCACGCTGCGGCTGGTGAGGTTGGGCGTGAGCAGGTCGAGGTCGCCGTCGGCGTCCACGTCGGCCAGGCCCACGGCCTGGGGGGCAGTGCCCACTGCCACCAGCGTGCCGTTGCCAAAGGTGCCCGTGCCGTTGTTGCGGTGCACGCTCACCACGTTGCCCAGGGGGGCGGGCACCAGCAGGTCGAGGTCGCCGTCGGCGTCCACGTCGGCCAGCGCCAGCCGGCCGGGCTGCCCGCCCGTGGCCACCTGCGAGCCCTGCACGAAGGCGCCCTGCCCGGTGTTGGCGCTTACGGTCACCGTGCCGTTGCGCAAGCCCAGCACCAGGTCGAGGTCGCCGTCGGCGTCCACGTCGGCCAGGGCCAGGGAGTTGACCGCCACCTGGAAGCCGAGCCCGAGCTGGCTGTTGACAAAGCTGCCGTTGGTGTTGAGGCGCACGACGATGTAGTAACCGCCCCCGCCCAGCGACACCAGGTCAAGCTGGCCGTCGCCGTTCACGTCGGCCAAGTAGGCGGCCACCACGCTGCCGCCCATGCTCACCTCAGCACCGGGCACGAAGGTGCCGGTGCCGGTGTTAAGGCGGAGGCTGACACCCGCCGACGAGCCCGTGCCCACCACCAAGTCAAGGTCGCCGTCGTTGTCCACGTCGCCGGCCACCACCGACGACACCGCGACCGGAAACGGCAGGTCGCTGCCGCCGCCGAAGTTGCCCTGCCCGGTGCCCCCCACGGCCGTCGTGAACTGCTGCACGCGGGGCACGGCCAGGGCGGCGCTCACCGCGGCGGTGGCCGCAGTGAGGCTCACGGACACGGTTTCGCCGGGCTGGAAGTCGTAGGGCAGGGGCGCGTAGCTGAGGGTGTTGCCCACCAGCGTGGCCGCCCCGCCGGCCCGCTGGCCGCCCCGCTGGCTGCTAAACACCTTGAGTCCCCCGGACGCCCCCCCGCCCAGCGGCTGGCTGAAGGTGGCCACCACCGGGGCGTTGCGCGCCACGCTGGCCGCGTTGGCCGACGGTGTGAGGGCCACGAGGGTGGGGTCCTGGGCGCTGGCCGGCACGCCCGGCAGCCACAGCAAGACGAAGGCGGCGGCGCGGGCCAGCCGGGAGTAGGGGTGTTGCATGGGAGAGGGGGCTAAGGATGAGCCACTAAGCTACCTCATTTTCCGCAATAATGACGCTAGCCTTGTCCCGGCAAGCCGGCGCTACTGCCCGGCCACCTGGGCGGCCTCGGCGGGCGTGAGGCCGTAGAGGGCGGCCACGCGGGCATCAATCAGGGCTTCGGCGGCGAAAGTGTCGGCGGTGACGTCGGCGGCGCGGGCGGCGCGGATGGTCTTGACCAAGGCCGCGATTTCCGCCTGCTGCGCGGCGGTGGGGATGGGGATTTGCTCGACGTAAGAAATCTGTATTGCCAAAGCCCCGCCAGCCATCTTCGGCGTCACGCTCTTTAAGAAGTAGTACGTTGCGGCCGAATTGAGAATCCCTAATAGGAATTGGTCGTCGGGTGCAATTAGGAAGCTCAGCAAGTAGGGCAGCGCCAGCCACTGCTTCGCGTTATCCGGCGCGGCTGGCGGGGCCTTTGCGCCCTTCTTCTTCAGCACCGAGCCGGCGAAAGGGTCCAAGCCGGCCCGGTCGTTCAGCTTGCGGATGTAGAGCACGGTTTCTTCCTGCACGGCGGGCTGGAAGAAGAGTTGAGGTAGGGCAACTCGCTGAAGGAGGCGGCCACGTCGGGCGGGTGGCGGCGGGCCGATTCAGTACCCTGAAAAACAGCTTGTTGAGCTCATCGTACTCGGGCACCCGCGCTGGGGGCAGGAAGCGGAAGGCGGCGTGCTCGGCCGGGTGGTAGCGCAAGACCGGTGCTCCCTCTCCTTTGGGATGGGGGCGGGGGTGAGGCGCGTTCACGCCTCTGCGCCTGCTATCTACGCTTCCAAATGCCCGCCCGCCCCGTCCACGGTCAGGGTCACGGTCTGACCCACCACCAGCGCCAGGTTATCGGCCTCGTGGCCTACTGGGAAGCCGTAGCCCACCGGAAAGTCGTACATCCGGGCATACCGGTCAATGATTTCTTCGGCCGTGACACCGAAGGGAATGGCATTGTCGCGCATGTCGGAAAAGTGGCCCACCACCAGTCCGGCCAGCCCAGTCAGTTGCCCGCTGCGGTGCAGGTGCAGCATCATCCTATCGATGTGGTAGAGGTACTCATCCAAATCTTCGAGAAACAGGATGCGGCCCGCGAAGCCGGCCTGCGAGGCCGTGCCGGTAATGGTTTGGAGCAGGCTGAGGTTGCCGCCCACCAATGCCCCGGTAGCAGTACCCGGCCGATTGAGCGGGTGCGCCGCTGCGGCAATGGGCTGAAAGGCTTCGCCGAACAAGGCCCGCCGCAGGGTTTCCAATGCCAGCTCGCCCCCCGCCTGATGAAACAGCACCGGCATCACGCCGTGGATGCTGGCGTGGCCCAGGGCCAGCAGGTGGGAGTTGAGCACGGTGATATCGGAGAAGCCGGCCACCCACTTGGGCGCGGCGCGGAAGGCGGTGAAGTCGAGCCCGTCCACGATGCGGGCCGTGCCGTAGCCGCCCCGCGCGCACAGGATGGCGCGGATGCTCGGGTCGTCGAGCTGGCGCTGGAAGTCGCGGCGGCGCAGGTCGTCGGGCCCGGCAAACTGGTGGAAGTCGCCGGCAATGCTTTCGCCCAGCACCACTTCCAGGCCCCAGCTTTCGAGGGTGGCAATGGCGGGAGCCAGCTCGGCGGCCGAAATTTTGCGGGCGGGGCTGACGATGGCCACACGCTGGCCGGCCAGCAGGGCAGGAGGGAAGGAAACGGACATGGTTTAAAAGCTAAGCAGCTGCAAATAACGCATGACGGCGGGGCCAGGCGGGCCGGAGCGCGAACGCAGCAGTCCGTGGCCACATGTTGCATGAGTACTCGTCAGGCACGCAAACCGCAAAGTTCGCGCTCCGCCCCAACCTCAGTGAGTAGTTCTGCGTCAAGCCAGTAGCTTTGATTTATTCCGTTCACTGCTTTTCGGTTCCGTATGAGAAATCTGTTACTCCTTGCCTTGTTCCTGATGCTCGGCTTTGGCCAAAGGGCTGCCGCTCAGGTTCCCATCGATACCACCGGCGGCCGCTACTTCCAGCCCATCTTCCCAAACGTGACCATGACGCCAAGCGTGGTGTATGGCTCGGCGGTGGGCATTTTCGGCACCCAATCGCTGCTGATGGACATCTACCAGCCCACGGGCGACGCCACCACGCAGCGGCCGGTTATCATCTTCGCCCATCAGGGCGGCTTCGTCACGGGCACGCGCACCGAGTCGTACATGGCAAGTGTCTGCACACAGTTTGCCCGGTTGGGCTACGTCACGGCCAGCATCGACTACCGCCTCAACCCCCTGCTGGTGCTCAATCCCTCCGACACCACTGGCGTGAGCCGGGCTGCCATCCGGGGCATGCAAGACCTGCGGGCCGCCGTGCGCTTCTTCCGCGAAGACGCGGCCACCACCAACTCCTACCGCGTCAGTCCCAGCCGCATTGTGGTGGGCGGCGCGTCGGCCGGCGGCTTCATGGCCCTGGAAGTGGGCTACCTCGACAAGCTGAGCGAAGCGCCGACGGATTTAAACCTTACTGCGGCCGACATTGAGGGCAGCAGCGGCCACCCGGGCTATAGCAGCCAGCCGCTGGCCGTGCTCAACCTGAGCGGCGCCAGCAACCCGGTCAGCATCATTGAGGCCGGCAACGTGCCCCTCTACAGCGCCCACGGCACCGCCGATGCGGTGGTGCCCTACCTAAAGGGCCGGGTGGGCGCGGGCCTGCCGCCCAAGTACGTGTTCGGCAGCGGCCGGCTGAATCCCTACGCCAGCAGCGTGGGCGTGCCCAACGTGCTGCGCCGCTTCAGCCAGGCCCCCCACATTCCGCAGTACCCGGTGCAAAGCGCCAACACCGGCAGCGCCGCGTCGGCATCCTATGCCGACACGACCTATCGCGACATTCGGGCCTTTCTGCGGCCCCTGCTGGCCCCTTTCGCCCTGCCCAGCCTTGTCATCACTACCAATACCAGCGTGCCCGGCGGAGCATATCAGGACATTACCATCAACAGCGGCCAGGCCCTGCTGCTGGGCAACGTGACGGTATACGGCACGCTCGTTATCAAAAGCCTGCCCGGCCAGCCCACCGGCTCCCTCAATACCAACTGCTTCGTGGTGGATGGCCCCGGCAATTTCGACCTGCAGGCCGGGGCCGGGCTGCGCATCTGCGACCCGGCGGGCATCGCGGCCAGCGGGGCTGCCGGGGCCATTCGCAACACCGGCACGCGCAGCTTCAGCAACGATGCCAGCTACGCGTATGAGGGCACCGACAACCAGCTAACCGGCTCGGGCCTGCCCAGCCAGGTGCGGGAATTTGAGGTGAACCTGCCCGACCCCTTCGCCGTGACCCTGGCGAATGGGGTGAGCATCCGGCAGCGGTTTCTGCCCACCCAAGGGCGGGTGAACAACAGCCAGGCGCTGGTGCTGCTTTCCGGTGCCAACGGCACTGCCCTGGTGACGCCCGGCGTCGCCACCCTACGAAGCGACATTGTATTTGAGCGCTACCTCGCCCCCTCCGCGAACCCCGGCCTGGGTTACCGCCACCTGGCCTTGCCGTTTGACTTTGGCGGCTTTACCAGCATAAACGCACCCGTCTTCGCGGCAGAATTTAACCCGGCCTATAACACGGCCACCCGGCCCGACTTGGTGCGCCCCTTCCCTAATATCTACGTCTACGACCAGTCGCGGGCCCTGACTTCGCCGGCCACCAGCTACAGCGAGTTCGACAAAGGCTGGGCCGTGCCCGTGGCCCCCGGCGGCGCACTCACCAGCTTCGACCGCGGCCAAGGGTTCATCATGAACATCAGCGCCGGCCAGACGCTAAGCATCAACGGCCCGCTGACCCGCAACAACGAAGATATCACGGTAGCCTTGCCGGCTGCTGCCACGCCCACCGCCGGCTGGCACCTGCTGGGCAACCCCTTTCCCTCCGGCCTGAACTGGGACGCCGTGCCGATACCCGCCGGCATGGGCGGGGCCATGTACGTTTTTGTGAGCACCAGCCAGTATGCCGGCCAGTACCGCGCCTACGTCAATGGCATGGGCGGGCCCGGCAGCACCATCCCGCTGGGGCAGGGCTTCTTCGTGCGCTCATTGGCTAACTCGCCAGTAACGCTCACCTTTCCGCTGGCATCGCGCATCACCGACTTTGCCGCGTCGAATACCGCCACCGTGCAGCGCCCCACCGCCGACTTGCGCCCGTGCCTGCACCTCACGCTGGCTACCGCCACTCCCGCCATTGCGGATGAAGCTATTCTCTACCTCGAAGCCGGCGCCTTCGCTGGCCCTGACCTGCGCTACGATGCTGTGAAGCTGCCCAACTCCACCGGCCTGAACCTGGGCACTTTAGCCGCCGGCGAAGAGCTGGCTATCAATGGCCTGCCGCTGCTCACGGCTACTACCGTGGTGCCCCTGGCGCTCACGGTGCCCGCCGCTGGCGCCTATACTCTCCACGCCGAACAGCTGTTGAATTTCGCTCCCGGGACTGCCATCACGCTCACCGATGCCCTGACCGGGACGCGCACGCTGCTGGCTGTCGGCACCCGCTATGCCTTCAACATGAGCAGCTATACTGCGCCCGGTCGCTTCGCACTGGAGCTACGTCCTGCCAACGTCACGGCTACCAACCCGGCGCAGCTCCTGGCCGCGCAATTGCAGGTATATCCCAACCCCGCCACGGAGCGCCTGCAGGTGGAGCTGCCCGCCGGCGTTGCCAAAGGCACCGCATCCGCCTGGCTCACCAACTCCCTGGGCCAGATGGTGCGCCGCCAGCAGCTGACCGCTACCAGCCAGGGCCTCAAGGGCGAAATCAACGTCCGCGACCTGGCGCCGGGCGTATACCAGCTGCACCTCACGGTGGCGGGCACGCCGCTGGTCCGGAAGGTGGTAGTGGAATAAGTCGTATTTTTATCAGACAATCTTTTCGTTATGAAAGCAGCTCTGCTCTCCCTATTGCTCGTGCTGGCCTCCTGGCAGGTCGCCTTTGCCCAAACCGTTATCGACACTACCGGCGGGCGCTACTACCGACCCATCTTTTCCAACGTGACCGTGGCTTCTGGCGTGACCTACGGCGCGGCCGTAACCTCGGCCGGTGTCAACCAGGCCCTGACGATGGACATTTACCAGCCCACCGGCGACGTGCTGGCCCGGCGCCCGGTCATCATCTTCGCCCACCAGGGTGGCTTCCTTGTCGGTTCTAAAACTGATGCGTACATGGTGGCCGTCTGCACGCAGTTTGCGAAGCTAGGCTACGTCACGGCCAGCATCGAATACCGGTTGGGCTTCCCCATCACCGGCTTCCCATTCCCTGCTGCCGATACCGTGGGTGTGGCCCAGGCCGCCGTGCGGGGCATGCAGGACCTGCGCGCCGCCGTTCGGTTCTTCCGCAAAGACGCCGCTACCACCAATACCTACCGCATTCACCCCAGCTACATCACCGTGGGCGGCTCTTCGGCCGGCGCTTTTGCCGCGCTGGAAGTCGGCTACATCGACAAAGCCACCGAGATACCCGCCTACGTAGGCCTGGCCGCGCTGGGTGGCGTTGAGGGCAACAGCGGCAATCCTGGCTACAGCAGCGCCGTGCTCGCCGTGCTCAACCTGAGCGGGGCTACCGAAAACCCCAGTATCATTGAGGCCGGCAACGCGCCCCTGTGCAGCGTGCACGGCACCGCCGATGGCACTGTGCCCTACTTCCAGGGCCGGGTTGGTTCCTTCCTGCCGCCCAAGTACGTGTACGGCAGCGGCCGCCTCAACCCCCGCGCCACCGCCGTGGGTATCCGCAACACGCTGCGCACCCTGCGCGGCGCGGGCCACATTCCCTTCGAGAGCAACGCAGCCTACGCCGATACCACGTTCCGCACCATCCGGGACTTCCTGCGACCCGTGCTGGCGCTGCCGGGTACGGTGGTCACGGCGGCTAAGTCCGCCGTGAGCCAGCCCGTGGCCCAGGCCTATCCCAACCCAGCCGCAGAAGCCATTCGTATTGTAGTCCCGGAGACTTGGATTAACCTCGCTGAAGCGCAACTGATTGATGCCGCTGGCCGGGTGGTTCGCACCATCAGCCCCATCAGCACCCGCGACCTCAACATGCTGCGCGGCTCATTGAAAGCGGGTATTTATTCCCTGAAATTCCCCGGGCAGGCCCCGGTCCGCATCGAATTCAAGTAAACACTTGTACCCCGAAATTTTATGTCGACTCACGCGAACTACTTGTTCTAGCGGGCCGAATTGGAAATTCGGGGTACAACTGTTTTCGGCGCTTTCTTTAACCTACGCCCACACTGCTGCCACTGCCTCCGCTACTGGCGCGGCCGCCCGGATACTGCCCTCCCTCGCCACAAATATTCCATTGGTCCGCAGTTCTTTACGCCAGCTCCACAGCTGCTGCACCGCTACGCTCCCTTCGGCATAAGCGCCGTGCGCGTCGGTGCGTAGCGCCTCGGCAGGCAGCTCCAGCCACGTCAGTACCTCGCGCAGCACGCTGGCGTCGGGATGGCTCACGTAGGCATTTAGTTCGAGCTCAGTGGTCAGTTGGGCCTCGGGTGCGGTGGCTTGTTTGGTGTAGCCGTAGCGCAGGCCGCGCTGCAGGGCCAGCACATCAGCCAGCACCGCCGAGCCCGTAGGGTGTCCGCCAGCACCACGCCCCGTCAGAAACTGCGTACCCGCATATACCGCCTCAATAGCTACCCCGTTGAACTCATGCTCCACGGTATAAAGTGGCGAATCAGGCCCCACCAGCTGTGGCGTGACGAGGGCCGTCACGTGCCCGTTGGGTAGCCGCTGCACGGCCGCCACCACCTTGATTTTCCGGCCCTGCGCGGCTGCTCGCGCCATATCGCCCGCCCCAATGCCCTCAATTCCTAGGTTCAACACCTCATCGGCATCGAGAAACACCCCATAGGCGTGCGCCGCCAGAATAACGGCTTTGGAGCGCGGGTCAAACGCGCCCATGTCGAGCGTTGGGTCGGTTTCGGCAAAGCCTTTGGCCTGTGCCTCGGCCAGCGCTGGGCCGTATCCGAAGCCTTGCGCACTCATGCGCGTCAGTACGTAGTTGGACGAGCCGTTGAAGATGCCGCTGACCGCACGCAACGGCTCGTGGATGAAGTAGTTATCCAACGTCCGGATGACCGGGATGCTGCCGCACACCGCCGCCTCATACAGCAGCGTACCACCAAATTGCGTTTGCAGCTGCACCAGTTCCGGCAGGTGACGGGCCAGCATGGCCTTGTTGGCTGTTACCACGCGGCGTCCCTGGCGCAGGGCTGTGCTCACCAGCCGGAATGCCTCATCCGGGTCATCAATTACCTCAATGAGCAGGTCCAGTTCAAGGTCGTTTAGCAGCTCATCGGCGTGGTAGCTGAACCGCTCGGCGGGCAGCATACGGGGCTTGGTGGGGTTCTTAACCGCAATGCGCGTGATGGCCAAATCCAGGCCGGACTGCGCTTGCAAGATGTCATAGAAGCCCTGTCCCACGCAGCCAAAGCCAATCAGGCCGATGCGCAGGGGCTGTTTTTCAGCATCCATTGGTTTTGTCAGTAAATAAAGAACGTCCTGCCGGGCGCAGCTGAGGCACGACGTCCAGGTAAATCATAATCCTTAATGCACGAACGTGGGCGCGTAAAACAGCTCCAGGAAGTGCGTAATTGCCGCCGTTTCCAGTAAAAAGCCGTCGTGCCCGTAGCGTGAATCCAGCTCCGCATACATGGCGCCCGGAATGTGAGCAGCCAGCTCCCGTTGTTCGCTGAGTGGGAACAGTACATCGGACGTAATGCCCAGTACCAGCGTGCGGGCCCCGATGCGAGCCAGCGCCGCCGGTACTCCGCCCCGGTTCCGGCCGAGGTTGTGAGTGTCCATGCTGCGGCTCAGCGACACGTAGCTGTAGGCATCGAAGCGCGACACCAGCTTGTCGCCCTGGTAGCGCTGGTAGGTGCTGGCGCGGTGTTCGCGTAGCAGCTCATCGCCGTCGGAGTCGGTTTGGGTTTCGGCGTAGGCCGGGTAGCTGCGGTAGCTGAGCAGAGCTATGGCGCGGGCGGCGCGCAGGCCGTCGTCGCCCCCACCGGGCTGGCCGGCGGCGTAGGTGGGGTCGGCCTCAATGGCCAGCCGCTGAGCCTCGTTGAAGGCAATGCCCCAGGCCGAGTGCCGGGCATTGGTGGCAATAACTACCAGGTGGTCAAACAAATCAGGTCGCTGCACGGCCCACTCCAACGCCTGCTGCCCGCCCAATGAACCGCCGATTAACGTATGGATATCCATCAGCTCCAGGTCTTGGCGCAGTAACTCGTGCGCCGTCACCAGGTCCCGGATGGTTAGCAGCGGGAAGTGCTGGAAGCGTGCCTGGCCGGTAGCCGGGTCGGCATCGAGTGGCCCGGTGCTGCCGTAGCAGGAGCCCAGCACGTTGGCGCATACAATGAACCAATCGGCCGGGTCGTAGTAGCAGCCCGACCCCACCAGGCCCGGCCACCAGGCCGGCACATCGGCATTGGCCGTGAGGGCGTGGCACACCCATACCACATTGTCGCGGTCCTCGTTGAGCTGGCCAAACGTCTGGTAGGCCACGTGCGCCCCAGTCAGGGTTTCGCCGCTTTCCAGTTGCAGGTCAGGTAGTTGAAATAGCTTGTTCGACATGATTTTCAAAAAAGCGCAGCTTTAGAACCAGTGGGCCAGGCCCGAACATGGTATCTCACCCCCAACACCCTCCCAATCACAGAAGGGCCGCCGGACCGGCGCACCGGCTCTAAAGCTGCGATAAACGTGGCCGCCAGCGAGACTGGCACCGACCCGCCAGGGGTGGCCCGCTAGCGGCAGTATTTTTAGTAATTAACGGTTAGTGGTTAATGATTAATTAGTTCTAACAGGTCATTGATAGCTAGCCGTTAACCACTAATCATTAGTAGATTAAACTTCCAGCGGCTGGGCGTGCTCCAACTCGGGCTCGCTCACTTCGTCGCCTTCGGTGGGCTGGCTGGCCGTGTTGCCGATGGCGTCGAAAGCGGCTTGCAAGTCGGCTTTGATGTCCTCGAAGTGCTCGATGCCGACTGAGAGGCGCAACGACGTGGGCGTGACGCCAGCGGCCAGCTGCTCAGCTTCCGAAAGCTGCTGGTGCGTGGTAGCCGAGGGCTGAATGATGAGCGTTTTGGCATCGCCCACGTTGGCCAGATGGCTGATGAGCTTCAGGTTGTCAATGAATTGGGTGGCCGTTTCCTTTGTGCCCTTGATGCGGAACGAGAGCACGCCGCCGAAGCCGCGCTTCAGGTACTTGCTGGCAATGCCGTGGTAGGGGCTGCTGGCCAGCCCGGGGTAGTTCACGCTTTCCACTTGCGGGTGCTGCTCCAGCCAGGTGGCAATTTTGAGGGCGTTTTCCACGGTGCGGTCCACGCGCAGGCTCAGGGTTTCGAGGCCGATGAGCAGCTGCCAGGAGTTGAACGGGCTGAGCGCGGGACCGAAGTCGCGCAGACCTTCCACCCGCGCCCGAATGATAAAGGCGATGTTGCCAAACGGCCCACCTTTTCCGAATACATCGTTGAAAATCAGGCCGTGGTAGCCCTCACTGGGCTCGGTGAACTGCGGGAACTTGCCGTTGCCGAAGTCATAGGTACCGCCGTCCACAATCACGCCGCCGATGCTGGTGCCGTGCCCGCCAATCCACTTCGTAGCCGACTCCACCACAATGTGCGCGCCGTGTTCCAACGGCCGGAACAGGTAGCCGCCCGCCCCAAAAGTATTGTCCACAATCAGCGGCAAGTCGTGCTTATTGGCAATGGCCGCAATGGCCTCAAAATCAGGAATGCTGAAGCTGGGGTTGCCAATGGTTTCCAGGTAAATGGCCTTGGTCTTCTCGTCAATCAGCTCCTCAAACGAAGCCGGATTGTCGCCATCGGCAAAGCGCACTTCAATGCCCAGGCGCTTGAAGGCCACCTTGAACTGGTTGTAGGTGCCCCCGTAGAGGTAGGCCGTGCTCACGAAATTGTCGCCGGCCTGCAGGATGTTGTTGAGGGCAATGAACTGGGCTGCCTGGCCGGAGCCAGTGGCCAAGGCTGCCACGCCGCCTTCCAGGGCCGCCACGCGCTGCTCAAACACATCGGTGGTGGGGTTCATCAGGCGGGTGTAGATGTTGCCGAACTCCTTCAGAGCAAATAGGTTGGCGCCGTGCTCAGCGCTCTTAAAGACGTAGCTGGTGGTTTGAAACAGCGGCACGGCGCGGGCGCCGGTGGTAGGGTCGGGCTGCTGGCCGGCGTGGAGTTGGAGGGTTTCGAAGTGCTGGGGCTGAACGGACATGATGCTGTTATTTTTTGAGTTTTAAAAACCAGAGATGCAATTGGAAAAGGAGCGCAACAGTCTGAAAAGACAATGTTTAGCGCAGTAAACTCCCCGAAGTGGCCCGTGCTGCCAGAGTGGCCCAAATCCACCGCGAAGCCAGAAAAAGGCGCGCGGCAGACCCGCAGGGCCACCAAAAAATCCAGAAGAGGGGGGAGGGGTTCTAAGCCGGAATCAGCTTAGCAACAACACGGGCGGCAACAGCACATTCGCATTCGCGCCGGACGCGATGCCACATTCCGGCTCCCAATGGCCGAAACGAAGAAGCCCGAACCGACGGCGCGCAACGCAGCCGAAGTGTTCGGGGCAAAAAAAGCAGGATGTGAAGAATTTTCCATGGCACTCGAATCATCTGTCCCACGGCGGCCGAAGCTGCGGGTGGGTAGGAATTGGCACCTTTCGTTTTGCGAAGGTTGCCAGTGGGTCACGGAGCCTAGTCTCTCGCCACTTCTGTATAAAACTTGAAAACTGCTCACCGTTAGCGAGGAGTACCGGGTTGGTAGGGCAAATGTACGGGAGAATATTTTGCGCGGGCAAGCGGTGGGGCGAAAAATATTTTTCTGGCACTCACAAATCGTCTGTCATCCTGAGCTTGCGAAGGACCTTATCAGGTAAGCACGAGTTGCAGTAATTCTGGTAGATGCAGGTGTGGCGAGGTCCTTCGCAAGCTCAGGATGACAGCGAAGAACGCAAAAAAGCCACCCTGAAACAGAGTGGCTTTTCTCACCTTTTTTCTGCAAAAAAGTACCTAGAGACTAGGTAGGGTCAACACCTGGCCCACTTCAATGTGGTCAGGGTTGGTGCCGATGGTGGCCTTGTTGGCCTCGTATATCTGGTGCCACTTAGCGGCATCGCCGTAGTGGTGTTTGGCAATTTTGGAGAGCGAGTCACCGCTTACTACGGTGTACGAGTCACCGGCCGTAGTTGGATTGGCAGCGGCGGCAGAATTATTGCCGAAAAAATCGGTGGCGCCGCCTGCGGGCTTGGCTGCCGGCTCGACGGGCTTTTGCTCGCCTTTGTCACTAAGAAAATCAAAGAGTCCCATGAGTGCGGTCGGGTTAGTATGGAGAAATTAAGGGTAGGACTGCCCGCCGTGCGGCAAGCAAACCTGAGCCCTATACGCGGCGGCCGTGGGGAGGTTTCGTTGTAAACTCTTTTGAACATCAGCCGTAAGCCGACGAGTTCGCTAAGGCGGACAGTACCACTTCATTCTTTCACCATTACCCTCGTTCACATGAAACCTCAGTCGCTCTTTTCGTTTCGTTACCTCGCCAGCCTGCTGCTGCTGGTCTCGCTGTTTGCCGCTTCGTGCAGCAACGACAAAGGCAAGGTAGAAGGTGTCAACATGCTGTACGGCACCGACAGCAAGGTGTGGAAAACCGCTAAAGAAACCGATACCGCCGGCGACAAAGTGAAGCAAACCGACGCCCAGAAGCAGGAGGAACTGCGCATTTTCGCCAACGGTACTTATAACATGACCGGTGCCAGCGGCGCCGTTTCGGGCAAATACACCTTCGACCAAGCCGGCAAAACCATCACCATGACCCCGGACGGAGCCACCACCAGCAATACCTTCGCTGTGGAAACCCTAACCGACGACAAACTCACGCTGAAGTCGGCCGACGGCGCCGCATTGATGCTGGAAGCCGAGTAAACTTCTGCAACCTTTTCGCTGAAAAAAGCCCCATACCAGCACTGGTATGGGGCTTTTTGTTGCCGGCTCGTTTGGTTGAGTCTGTTTCGCAAAGGGGCCTTAGCTTGCGACAGGACTTAAAAGGCCAGTTTTTAGTCCTTTCATTTTAGTCTACCGTTATGTTTTTTGGTGCGAAAGCCCTTGCTGTTTTCTGCTTGTGTTATGGCATGCTGCTGTCGGGCCAAGCGCAAACGCCGGTGCCGGTGCATGCAGTGCGTAGCATCAGCCCAGGCGATACCGATTTTGGAGACCTGGAATTTCTGACCCAAGAAATTGGACCGGCGCGCGTGGTGATGCTCGGTGAACCCAGCCACGGCGAGGGCAACGTATTTGAGGCCAAAATTCGGCTGTTGCGTTTTCTGCAGCAGCGAATGGGCTTTACGACCCTGGCTTTTGAAAGCGGCTTCTACGACTTGCACAAGGCGCAGCAGGCGTTGGAAGCCGGAAAGTCAGCCGAAGAGGCACTGAGCAACAGCGTGTTTCCGGTGTGGACCAATATGCAGGAGTTTCAGGCGGTGTTGCCGCTTGTTGGCCGGGGGAATCTACGCGTGGCCGGCTTCGACCCGCAGCTGAGCGGCTTATATGGTGAGGAATTGGTGGAGGAATTGCAAGCATTTCTGACTATTGAAAAAGGTGGCGCGGCCCTTAACTATGACTATCTGGAAGAGGTAATCAGCTACATGGGCGAGCGTTATGCCTTTGCACCTACGGCCAAGCTGGCTGATTTTGAAAAGGAGCTGGCCAAAGCCAGTCGGCTGGCCGACCGCGCTGCCACGGGCCCGGCCACGCCACGCCGGGCCGAGGCGGCGTTCTGGCAGCAGTGCCTGCGCAGCCTGCTAGCCCAGGCCCGCGACTACGCCCTCAACGACCCCGGCGCGAAAACCGAAACCACCTTTAAGGCTAAGGACAGCAACCCGCGCGATGCCCAGATGGCCGACAACCTGCTGTGGTACCTGAAGCAGCACCCGCAGGAAAAGGTGATTTGCTGGGGCGCGCTCCCGCATCTGGCCAACAAAGCCGAAATGCTGGCGGATGCCGAAATCGGCGAGTACCGGCCCATGGGCCGCGCCGTGAAAGCGGCCCTGGGCCCCGACCAAGTGTATGTGCTGGGTACCTTGAGCGGCAGTGGCAGCCACGGTGCTTTCGGGGCCAATGTAAAGCCGGTACCCGTCCCCGCCCCTGGCTCGCTCGAAGCGGAGCTGCTGGCCCAGCCGGCCGACTACGCCTTCGTGAGCCTGAAGCATGACGCGCCCGGCCGGGTGCTCACCACCTACGCCTTCGATTACCAGCCCTTGTCCGGCCTCTGGAGCGAGGTGGTGGACGGCTTCCTGTTTCTGCGGAGCGTGAACCCGCCCCACGGAGCCACAGCCACCATTGAAGCCGCCCAACCGACCGGCGCAGCAGCCGAAGCAGCACCGGCAACGTCCAGCGTCCTCAACCCCGCTGCTCGGGCTGTGCGCGTGCGCCTGGGGAATGTTGCGGCCGCTGGCCCGGCCGTGCGAGGCGTAGTGCTTGACTGGAAAACGGGCCAACCCGTGCCGTATGCTTCGGTATCGGTGCCGGGCCGGGGCGTAGGTACCGTGGCCGATGGCGCGGGGCGGTTTGTGCTGGCGAGCGGAGGCGGGGATAAGCTGCAAATCAGCAGTGTGGGCTACGCAACGGTCACGGTGCCGGCCTCGGCAGCGGCCACGGTGCGGCTGGTGCCGTCGGCCTACGAACTGCAGGGGGTGCAGGTGCGCGGCGAAAGCCTGGACCCGCGCAAAATCATGAAGAAAGTGCTGGCCGCGCTGCCCCAAAACTATGAGCAAGAGGACTATTCATCAGAGGTTTACACCCACCGGCAAACCACCAATTTCGATACGCTGAGCTACGAAACTGAATACGTGAGCCAATACTTTGAGCCGGCGGGCCACCGGCACTGGGGCGGCGGATTCTTGATGCTAGGGTCCATTGGTCAGCACCGGGTGAAGGAAATTCACCCAACGAAGGAGCTTAGCAAGGGCCAGAAGTTTTTCTCGGAGCAAAACGGGCCCGGCTTTATTATGGGTACCACCGATGCTGTCCGCATTTCGCCGCTGTTCAAGACCAGTACTTTTCGTAAGTTCAACGTGCACCTGGACAGCGTATTAGAGCGGGATGGGACCACAGTTTACGTCATTGGTTTTGCCGCCAAGCACGCCAACCACCGCAGCACTGGCACCTACCTGACAGCAGGCTATTCGGGCCGGCTCTACGTGCAGCAGCGCGACTACGCCGTGACGCGCTACGAATCCATCTGGCTGGCTGATACCGCGTACATCAACCGGGCTGCGCGCCAGCACTACGGGCAGCGCAACCTGCTGGCCCGCCTCTACCCGAACCTGCTAACGGACTCGCGCACCGACCACGCGGCCGACTACGTGCGGGCCCCCAACGGCCGCTACTACCTGCGCCACAGCCTGGGCCAGAGCCTCGACGTGGGCCGTACGCTGGGTGGTTCCGCGTTTTACCGGCAGTCATCGTGCGAGGAATATCACTCGCCCCTGCCTGTTGGCACCCCACCCATTCTGTCGAAAGCAGAAATGACCAGTGGCGAAGTACACGAAGAAATGGCAAAGCTTCCACCCCCCGAGTACCACCCGGAATTCTGGCAAACCTACCAGCGCCCTTCGGCCCTCGGGGAAACGGTAGGCCCGGCCGGCCGCTAAGCCGTAGTCGCCGGCCGCTTGCCGAACACCCGCGTCACCCAGCGCGGCAGGAATATGAGGCCGAGCACGAGGTAGAGGTAATACGTCACGATGCGGTAGAGGAACACTAGGAAGCTGGTCATGGTGGCTGTGCCGATGAACTTGCCGAAGAAGGTGGGAAATGCACCTTCGGCAATGCCCGCACCACCCGGCGTGATGGCCACCAGCAGGATTACTTTGTAGGTAATGTTGCGGGCGAAGATGAACAGGAAAGTGTTCGTATCCATCGGCACGAAGGCGGCAATGAGGCAGCCGATGATGGCGTAGCGGGCCGTCCAGACAAAGGCCGTACTCACGCTGGCATGCCACCAATAGCGCGGCCCATTGCCGCGCAGCTGCACCGAGGCGCGCACCATTTCCTGGCCGTGGCGGTAGGCCGTGCGGCGCCAGCGCTTCAACAAGGGCAGCGAAAACAGCCGCACCAGCAGCCGACGCACCGACTTCGGGTTGACGAAAATGGCGTACAGCATCAGCCCCGCGTAGAGTGTCACGAACAGGTAGCTCACCCCAAACGCCACCCGCAACGTGGCCACAAAACCGGTTTGCAGCGCCTCGTGCGGGTAGAGGCCGGCGCCCGCAATGAGCACCACCAGCGGCACCATTACCACGTAATACAGGTTGTCAAGCAGGGCCGTTACCATGATATATGCCAGGCCCTTGCCCAGTGGAATTCCTTCTTTTTCCAGAATGAACGGGGCCGCGCCCGTGCCGCCCTGCCCCGAAGGCAGCACGCAGGAGGCAAACTCCCAAATCATAATCACATCGAGTGCCTGCCGGTAGGTGAGCTCGGTTTCGGCGATGTGGCGGATGCGGTACACGTAACCCAGGTCGCGGGCGGCCAGCACCAGCAGGGCCACCAGCAGCCAGCGCCAGTCGGCGTGGGCCAGCGGGGCCAGGTCGCCGGGCTTGTAGCTGCGCCAGAACAGGTAGCCCACCACCAGCAACCCCAGCGCCACCGGCAGAATGAGTCGCGAAGGCCGCAGACGCTGCAAAAAATGCGCGTCGTCTTCGGGAAGGGCAGCGGGAAGCTTGTCGGACATGGCACAGAGAAATGGCGCAGACAAAAGTAGAGCGCTGCCGGACGGGGGCCGCGTTAAAAATCAATTAAGAGTGCCGGACTGCAAACAAAAACGCCATGCGGCGACGGGCGCAGCATGGCGTTTTTGTTTGCTTCTAAAACCAGCAACCCGCAACTTATGGCCGGCCGCCGGGGCTGCCGGCGGGTGTGGTGCCATTGGGCGTGGTAGTGCCCGGCGAGGGCGCATTGGCCGGTGAGTTGATGGGGTTGTTGGCCGGAGCCGCTGGCTGGCTGCCACTGGAATCGGCCGGCTGGGCCGTGGCGGGACGCAGGCCGGGGTAGCCGCTCGGCAGCGCACGACCGGTGCTATCGGTAGCGGGCTTGCCGAGGGTGCTGTCAGCGGGGGCAATGCCAGGCTGCTGGCCGGGGTAGCCGCCGGGGCGAGCACCGCCTGCCGGGGCGCCACCTGGCGCGCCTCCTGTCGGAGCGCCGGGGTAGCCACCCGGCCGGGCTCCAGCAGGAGCACCGCCTTGGGCGCCAGGGTAGCCGCCGGGGCGGGCACCACCCGCTGGAGCGCCACCACCCGCAGGAGCTCCACCGCCGCCACCACCACCGAGGTCGCCCCCGCCGCCTTCACCGCCGCCTTTCAGGTCGTCGTTGTTGATGCTCTTGCCGCGGCGCGGGCGCTGGTCTACGGTGAGCTTGCCGATGCGGTAGCTCACGTTCACCTTAAAGCTCATGTTGTGCAGCACGTTGCGGCTGCTTTGGTCGATGAGCGGCGACACCACCGTATTGCGAATAGTGATACTTGGCGTAAAGAAGTTCTCGGCACCGAAGCCGATGCTGCCACGCTTCTCGGCAAAGTCGCGCTTCACGCTCAGGCTATACACCCCGAAACCGCTCTGGCTGCCTTGCAGCTGCACCTGGTTGCCGCGGTAGAAGGCAAAGGCCTGCAGGCCCCACACCGGCGTGAAGTTATAGGAGCCAAACACGCGGCCGCTCATCACAAAGCCTTCGTTGCTGGCGTTGAAGTTCTTGTCGGGTACGTTGTTCGTAAGGGTCGCGTAGTAGAAGTCGGTGCCCGCGTTCAGGCTCAGCTTGCCGTTGCTGATGTTAGCGAATACGCTACCGCCGTAGGCGTTCTGCTCGCCAATGTTGGCGTAGGTAGTCGACACAACATCGGGACCCACCACCGTGCGCAGCGCCTCGATGGAGCCGGTCGTGTTGCGCATGAAAGCACTGAAGTTCAGGTTCAGACGCTTGTAGGCCGTACTATAGCCCAGTTCGTAGTTGTCGGTGTATTCAGGGTTCAGGGTAGGATTGCCTTCGCTGATGTTTTTAGGGTTTTGGGCGTTCCGGTTGGGGTTCAGGAACTGCAACGAGGGGCGCTGAATACGCTTGTTATACGCCAGTTTCAGCACGTTGCCATTCGAGAGCTTGCGCGAGAAGTTCACGCTGGGCACCAGCACTCCGTAGTCAGGAATGTTGACGGGCTCAGTGGAACTGGCAAAATCGGCGCTGATGGTGGTATACTCGTAGCGCAGGCCCGGTTTCAGCGTGAAGCCTTTGGGCAGACCCAGGGTGTAGGCCACGTAGCCGGCCGTCACGTTCTGGCGGTAGGTGAAGATGTTGTTGGACGAAAGTCCTACCGACGGCACCACCCCGCCATCGGTCCCGTAGCTGGTGGTGGTGTAGTCCGAATTCACCCGACGTAAGATGTTCTTCGCGCCCATCTCCAGAATCTGCGTTTTGCTGATAGGATTCTGGTAGTCAAGCTGCACGGTGTACTCTTCGTTGTAGCTCGGGTTGTCGTTCACGATGCGGGCCGGGCTGGTGGCATCGGTGGTACTCAGAATGCTGTTGGTGAAGCTGTTTGTCCGGTCATTGCGGCTGAACAAGGTCAGCAGGCTGATTTCGTGCTGCGGCTTTTCAAAGCTGTGCGTGTAGTTCAGACTGGCATCCACAGTCCCCGATAGGTCTTTCGAATACGTGTCGCGCCGGCTGTCGGAAACCGGGAAGCCCGTAGCCGCAGCCCCCAGATACGTGCTAGTGGTGAGGCCATCCTGGTAGTTTCGGCCGCTGCGGGTGCCATAAGCCACCGAGGCCTGTAGGGAGTTGAACTTGTCGATGTCGTAGTCCCAGCCCAGTGTGTAGCGCCCAAAAATCTGCTGCAGGCGCGTATCGGCACCTTGCAGCGTGGTGATGGCCGAGCCATCGGCGATGCTGCGCGTCACCTGCGTGTTCGAGAACTCGCCCGGCACGTTGTACTGCGCCCGGCCGAAGCCGCCCAGCGAGAAACCCATTTTGCCGGTGCGCAGGCTGCCGTTGAGGCTCAGGTTGCTGCTGCGGGTGCCCGCGCTGGCATCAATGCCCAAGGTGGCCCCGCGCAGGTTGTTGCTTTTGGTTATGATGTTGATAATACCGCCCGAACCTTCCGCATCATATTTAGCCGAGGGCGAGGTAATGACTTCCACCGTCTTAATCTGGTCGGCCGGAATCTGCTTCAGTGCATCGGCAATGCTATTGGCGGCAATGGTCGAGGGCTTATTATTAATAAGCACCTTAATATTCGAGGAGCCACGCAGGCTCACGTTGCCATCCAGGTCCACGCTCAGCAGCGGCACACGCTTGAGCACATCGGTAGCGTCGCCGCCGCGGGCCGTCTGGTCGTTTTCGGCGTTGTACACGGTGCGGTCCACCTTCTCCTCTATAATGGCCTTCTGGCCGGTCACCACCACTTCGCTCAGCTTCTGGGCCGAGGTAGCCAAGGCCACGGTGCCCAGGCTCACGGTGCCGCCGGCGGGTACTACTACACCGGTCCGGTCTTCATTTTTATAACCCAGAAAGCTGATTTCAACTTTGTAAGTCCCGGCCGGAATACCGGCCAGTACAAACTTGCCATCGTCGCCGGCCACGCCGCCGTTCACGGGGTTGCCGCCGGCATCCAGCACCGCTACCGTGGCGTAGGACACGGGTTTGCCCGTGGTGGCATCCGTCACGGTGCCGGTCACGCGGCCCGCCGCGGCGCGGGGCGCAGCAGTAGCTGCAGGCCGTGCTCCGGTTGGGGGGGCTTGCTGGGCACTGGCTAAATTATTAAAGCCCAGGAGAGTGCTGAGCAAGACGGCAGTAGCCGGTAGGGTTGGTTTCATACAATGCATAACGGCCAAAGTGCCGTATGGGGAACCGGAGGTTGCATCCGGGAAGGTGTTTTGAGTGAAAATTTTGTCATCCTGCACACCGCACAGGATAACTGGCGGCATTATGCTCTGCATGACGTGCTGCGGTCAGCAATGCTTGAGTTCTATCGCTCAGCCGGGCGTGTCCATTACGCAAAGCTCCCGCGGGAGGCGACTTTTCCGGGTAAAAACTAGATTATCAAACGCCGAACCCCGACCAAGCCCGGGATTCTACCGCTCTCCACAACCGGACTTCGCCCGCAGTCGTACCTTTGCGGCGGTCCCGTAATCTTTTAGCGGGTCAGGCGGTTATCTTCCGTCACTTCTCCCCCTCGCTTGCCCTGATGATAGTTGAACCCGGCCCGCTGCTAGCGGCGATTGACTCGCCCGACGACCTCAAGAAGCTCGCTCCCGAGCAGTTAGTCCAACTCAGCACCGAGCTGCGCGACTTCATCATCGATTCCGTGAGCATCTACGGCGGCCATTTCGGCGCCTCGCTGGGCGTAGTGGAGCTCACGGTGGCGCTGCATTACGTCTTCAATACGCCCTACGACCAGCTTATCTGGGACGTCGGCCATCAGGCCTATGGCCACAAAATCCTCACCGGCCGGCGCGACAAATTCCCAACCAATCGCCGCTATAAAGGCATGTCGGGCTTTCCAAAACGCAGTGAGAGCGAGTACGATGCCTTTGGCGTGGGCCACAGCAGCACCAGCATTGGCGCAGCGCTGGGTATGGCCGTGGCATCCGACTACAAGGGCGAGCTGGACCGCCAGCACATCGCCGTAATCGGCGACGGGGCCATGACGGCTGGCATGAGCTTCGAGGCCCTGAACCAGGCCGGCGTGCTCAGCAATAACATGATTGTCGTGCTGAACGACAATTGCATGAGCATCGACCCCAACGTGGGCGCGCTCAAAGAATACCTCACCGACATCACCACCTCCCGTACCTACAACAAGGTGCGCGACGAGCTCTGGAATGTGCTCGGCAAGCTCTCCAAGTTTGGCCCTAACCCCCAGCAGATTGCCCGTAAGGTAGAAGCTGCCATGAAGGCCACCCTGCTCAAGCAAAGCAACCTGTTTGAGGCCCTGAAATTCCGCTATTTCGGCCCTGTTGATGGCCACGATGTGCAGCACCTCGTCACCATCCTCAACGACCTGAAGTCCATTCCCGGCCCCAAGCTGCTGCACTGCGTGACCGTGAAAGGCAAGGGCTATGCGCTGGCCGAGAAAGACCAGACCTTGTGGCACGCGCCGGGCTTGTTCGACAAAATTACGGGCGAGATTTACAAGAAAACCCCCGAGAAGCCGCAGCCGCCCAAGTACCAGGACGTGTTCGGCCACACGCTGGTGGAGCTGGCCGAGGCCAATGACAAAATCATGGGCGTGACGCCGGCCATGCCTTCCGGCTCCTCCCTGAACCTGATGATGGCTGCTATGCCTGACCGGGCCTTCGACGTGGGCATTGCCGAGCAGCACGCCGTGACGTTCTCAGCCGGCTTGGCTACGCAGGGGCTCATCCCATTCTGCAACATCTACTCCTCGTTCATGCAGCGGGGCTACGACCAGGTGGTGCACGATGTAGCGCTGCAAAACCTGCACGTCGTGTTCTGCCTCGACCGTGCCGGCTTTGCCGGAGCCGACGGCCCCACGCACCACGGCTGCTACGACCTGGCCTACATGCGCTGCATCCCCAACATCGTGGTTTCGGCCCCGATGAACGAGCAGGAGCTGCGC
Organism: Hymenobacter negativus; assembly: GCF_017571495.1. Lineage (GTDB taxonomy): Bacteria > Bacteroidota > Bacteroidia > Cytophagales > Hymenobacteraceae > Hymenobacter > Hymenobacter negativus. The sequence continues at coordinate 57,093 of NZ_JAGETZ010000022.1, forward strand.
AACCTGATGTACACCGCCACGCTGCCTGAAAACGCTGGGGCCTTCAGCATTCGCTACCCGCGCGGCGAGGGCGTGATGCCCGAGTGGCGCACACCGCTGCAGCGCGTGGCCATCGGCACGGGCCGCGTGGTGCGCGAGGGCGAAGAAGGGGGCGTGGCCATCCTCAGCATCGGCCACATCGGCAACTACGCCGTGAAGGCCACCGACGCGCTGGCTGCCGAAGGCTTCGACGTAGGTCACTACGACATGCGCTTCTGCAAGCCGCTGGACGAAGAAATGCTGCGCGACGTAGCCCGCCGCTACCGGGCCATCGTGACCGTGGAAGACGGCTGCCTGCCCGGTGGCTTCGGTTCGGCCGTGCTCGAATTCCTCACCGACCATGGCTTCCACCTACCGGTGCGTCGCCTCGGCATCCCGGACCGCGTGGTGGAGCATGGTTCGCAGGATGAGCTATACAAAGAGTGCGGCTTTGATGCCGCTGGCATTGCCCAGGCCGTGCGCGAAATGGGCACCAAGGTTGCCACCGGCGCGCTGGCTACGGTGTTGCGGTAAGCAGTCTCTGAATAGGTTAGTGATATTGAAAAGCTCCTGCAGCATGTGCTGCAGGAGCTTTTTTTATGCAGAAAAGAACGTTTCAGAACGGCTAAGGACGTTATGCTGACTGCTTTATCGGTTCACTTTGTCGAATACGGCTACCACGTCCTTGGTCGAAATTTTCTGGCCGGTTTCGGCGGCGCGGTAGATAGCTTCAAGCAGCTGTACGTCGCGCAGGCCCATTTCGCCAGGCACGCGCGTGGGCTGGTTGTTGCGCACGCAGAGGGCAAAGTCGTCCATTTGGGCCGCTTGCTGGTTCACGTTCTGGATGTTCATTGTGCCCTGGCTGGTGCGGCCCTCAATGCCGCCGTAGCCAAAGGATGGCGCCAGCTCGGCCCAGCCCTTAGAGGCCTCGGCGCGCAGGCGGCTGCTCATGTTTTCGGCGTAGCTGGTGCGGCAGTCGGCTACCGAGCCGTCGGCAAATTGCAGCTGCCAGTTCACGCCCGCTTCCACTTCCTTGAACAGTACCGGGTCGGTTTTCGGGATGAAGCTTGCTGTGACGGATACCGGTAGTTGGCCTTTGGTGTAGAGACACCCTTGCAGGCAGTAGATGCCCATGTCCATCAACGGGCCGCCGCCACTCAGGCCCTTATTCACGCGCCAGGGCGTGTCGTTGTTGAATTTGAACCCATTATCGGCCCACAAATGCTGCACCGGCCCGAATGCCTGCTGCTGGCCCAGGCGCATCATTTCGCGGTGGTGCGGCTCGAAGTGTAACCGGTAGCCGATGCTGAATTTCTTGCCCGCCTTCTGCATGGCCGCAATCATGCGCTGCGCATCGGCCACCGAGGTAGCCATGGGCTTCTCGCAGATGACGTGCTTGCCAGCCTGCGCGGCCCGCACTACATATTCGGCGTGCAGGGCATTGGGCAGTACCACGTACACAATATCGATGTCCGGATTGTCAATCATCCGGTCGAAGGTTTTGTAGTCGTAGATATTGTTGTCGGGCAGGCTGTACTGCTGCTTCCACTGCGCCGCTTTGGCCAGCGAGCCCGTGACGATGCCCGCCAGCTGGCAATGCTGGGTTTGCTGCAAAGCCGGTGCCAACTGGCCGGTGCTGTATTTGCCCAAGCCTACCAGGGCCACGCCCAGCTTGCGGTCGGCAGCCGGGCTCTCGGCCAGCCAGCGTAGCGGGCGTGCCAGGGCAGACGCGCCCACCAGCGTGGCGCCCGTGCCCAGCGAAAGCGTGCGCAGGAAAGCGCGGCGTGCATTCAGATAGTCGTCGTTGGTATCGTGCATAACCCAGGCAGTTCGGTTCAACGGGGATTTACCCCATTAAGTGGCCGCGGGTTATGGTTGGGCTACCAGAGCCGGATGTCGGTGATGCCCGTTGGGATGGGGGCTTGGTCGCTGAAACCCAGCACGCACCAGTTGGGCTGAATGCCAAATACGCCGCCCTGGAGCACGTAGCTCACCCAACGGGTGACGGTACGGCCGGTGTATTGTTCGCTTTCGGGTTCGTATTCCCGCAAGAGCAACACGTCGCCGACCTGAAAATTCCGGTCGTTTTCGCGCACATCGAACGGCTTAGTGCCAGCCTTAACGGCGGCAAAGCAGCCAGGCCAGATTTTCAGTTCGTGTGTCTGATGCTGGGCGGGATTGGCAATCTGAAACTGAGGAGCCTGCTGTTCGGGAAGTAGGGCGTTGGTGGTCATGGGTTGTTGGATTGGGGCGTGCCCGGCGGGGCAGAAAATGCGGCTAGTTAGCGGCTGGGGGAGTGGCGCGGCCGGGGCGCTGGGGTAAAAATTGGTTTCGTTTTCCTGAAGATAACCAATTTGGGATAAATGCATCGGATATAAGAATAAGAAAATCAGAAAGGTTCACGAACGAAGTCTCATTTTGCTACTGGCGGCATAGCTAATTATGGGTTTGGCACAGGTACAGACGAAGTTCAATAATAGCTAAAGCCGCTAACATAGATAGCCGAGCTGCGCCCTTGGCCAGGGCCTGCTGGCGAATCCCGATTCCGGGGCTAATGGTCTTCTAGACGTCCTACGCTTCCGTAGCGCCTCTGGAAGCACCGTCTTTTCTGCTGGGTGAGCGGAATGCGTTGCGTGGCCACCAGGGTTTGTGAGTAGACTCAAGCCACCGCGGCCGTTTTCGGCACGGGAGTTTCAGCGTCAGGAACGGTTGGCTCAGTTGCTTTTATGTTGCGCAAATTCCGAACGTAGAGCAGCGCAATGAGTAGCGCCATAAATCCTTCGGCCAGTACCGTCGGCTGCACGCCGATGCGCTGTGACACCGCGCCCACCAGCAGGCTGCCCAGCGGCAGCGCACTCGTGAACACCAGCACGTAGATGCTGATAACCCGGCCGCGCATGGCCGGCAGCATAAGGGCCTGCAGCAGCATAATGCTGATGGTGGTTTGCGCCATCATGCCAAACGCGCCCATCACCAGAAACGCCAGCGCCAGCCCGTACCACGGCGTGTAGGCAAACAGTGCCAGCCCCGCGCCGAAGACGAACATATTTACCATCAATACCTTGTTCAGGTCCACGCTTGGCTTCAGCGAGGCCAGGTACAGCGCTGCCACCAGCCCGCCTAGGCCAAGGGCCCCATCGAGCAGGCCGAACGTAGTGGCGTTGCCGTGGAAGATGTCTTTGGCATACACGGGCATCAGGTTGGTGAACGGCAGCACCAGTACGCTGGTAATTCCGAGCATGGTAATGACAAAGCCAATGGCCGGCGTATCCTTCACGTACTGAAATCCTTCTGTCAGCTCACCCAACACGTTCTTCGTGCGGGCCTTGGCCACGTACGCTGGCAGCCGTAATGCCAACAGCGAGCCGATGACGGCCACGAAGCTGAGCGCATTGAGGCCGAAGCAGGCCGCCGCGCCCAGCTGCTCAATGGCGAAGCCCGCTACTGCTGGCCCCAGGAGTTTGGTCAGGTTCAGCATAATGGAATTCATTGCCACAGCGTTGGGTAAGTCCTGTTTGTCATCTACCAGGTCGTAGACCAGCGCCTGCCGGGCGGGCACGTCGAAGGCGTTGATAACGCCCAGCACCGCGCTCAAGGCAATGATTTCCCACACCGCATCCTGCTTGAGATACACGGCCAGCGTCAGCAGCAGGGCTTGCGCCATGGAGAGCACCTGCGTCAGGAGCAGCACCCGGTAGCGGTTGTAGCGGTCCGACACCACGCCGCCAATCAGCGAGAACAGGGCCGACGGGAACAGCGTGGCAAACACACTCACGCCCAGCATAAACTTGGACTGCGTTTGGGCATACACCACCCAGCTCACGGCCGTTTTCTGCATCCAGGTGCCCAGCAGCGACAGGCATTGCCCGGCGAAGAAATAGCGATAATTGCGGTTGCGCAAAGCGCGGAACATATCCAGATTCATGCGAGGCCGGGCTGGGATAGGGTGAGGAATGCCTAGTCGAAATCGACCAGCTTGGTGAGGATGGGCAGGGCCTGGTGCAGACTGGCGAGCTCCTCGGCTGAACAAGTCGTTTGCAGGGCCTGCTGCAGCCACGCATCGGTTTCCTGCCGCACGTTGGAAACAAACACCTGGCCGGCGGGCGATAGGGCAATGAGCACCTTGCGCTTATCGGTGGCTGAAGCCTCCCGCGTGATGTAGCCCAGCTCTGACAGATGGCTCAGTATCTGCGACATGGATTGGGTGGTGACTTTCTCCTGCGCGGCCAGCTCACTGGGGAGCATTTGTCCGTGCTGAGCCAGCAGCTTCACCACCGCCCGCTCGGTGAGCGAGAGCGACGAGTGCATGGGGGAATGACTGCGCAGCTTTTTGATAAGCCGGGCAACAACGGTGCGTAGCTCGGCAGCCAAATGCAGAGTATCGGGTTGAGTGGGCATGTGCGTAGGTAAACTTGTTAGTTTACTTAACAAATATACGACACATTCATTGGCTTGCTCCTATGGTCACAACTTCTATTTGCCGCTACCGCAAGCGCTACATCCGCGTCGGCCCGCTCATGGGTTCTTTCTGCCCAGCCTCGATTATGGAAAGGGCCAAAGGCTTCCTTTTCCTGGCTTCCGACGATTCGTCCTACATGACCGGCGCCGACCTGACGTTGGACGGCGGCTTCTGCGACCTGTAAGAGGCCACATGTGCTGAATCGAAAGCAACGCAAAAAGGCCGCCGTGACACGGCGGCCTTTTTGCGTTGCTTCGCTTGGTGAGGCGGGCGCTAATTCCGGTTGCTGCCCTTGGCCTGCCGAATGCCCTGCCCGTCTTTCAGGTTGAAACGGTACGTGAAGCTGAGCCGGTAGCGGGCAGCATTCGGGCTGTTGACTTGGTTGAAGACGTAGTTGTCGCCAGTGGTTTGGGTGCGGTGCTTGTCGGAGTTCAGCACGTTGGTGGCGTCCAGCACCAGGGAGGCTTTGTCGCGCAGCAGGTTCTTACTCAGGCCAAAGTTCAGGGTGTGAATGGCCTGGGTGCGGGTCTGGGCATTGCTTTGGGCCCCAGTGAAATTGTAGCGGCCCTGCACCCCGAATTTCGCCGGCAGCTTCACCTGGGCGCTGAGCCGGCCGGTCACCACCTGGCCCGAAAAGCCGAGGTCGCGCCCCTGGTAGCTGCCCTGTTGGCTGAAGGTATAGCCGTTCAGCTCAGCGTTCAGCGGCAGCCACTTAAGGGGCGTGTACTGCACAGATAGCTCCAGGCCCTGGCGGATTTCCCGGCTCAGATTGACCGGCGAGCTGATGAACGTGCCCGCCGCGTTGAGGTAAACGTATTCCTGAATAAAGCCCGTATTGCGCTGATAGTAAACCGACGGATTCACCGTCAGCTTGCTCCAGCTGCGCAGCAAGCCCAGCTCGAACACGTCGCCGTAAGACGGATTCAAATCGGGATTGCCGACGTATTGTGAGTTGAGGTCGGTGAGCTCGTTGAAGGGGTAGAGCATCCACAGCGCGGGCCGGTTGATGCGCTTGCTGTAGTTGAGCTGGGCCGTGGTACTCTCGCCGAGCTGGTAGCTCAGGTTGATGGTGGGGAACAGGCAGTCGTAGTTTTTCTGGTTGTTGAAGGCGCCTTCCCGGTCGGCTATGTTGATGCGGGTCAGCTCGGTGCGCAGGCCCAGGAGGTAGGAAAAGGTCTTGGTTTTGCTGCCAAACTGCGCATACGCGCTACTGATGACTTCCTGGTATTGCAGCTTGTTGTTGATGCCTTGAAAGATGGCCCAGGCCTCCCCCAGCTGCTCTTCGGCCCGGAAGTCACTGCTTACCCGCCGGCTTTCGAGCTTGAGGCCGGCTTCCAGCGTGTACCGCTCGCTGAGGGGCTGCACGAGGTCAGTTTGCACCACCAAGTCCTTGCTGGCCCCCACCGAGCTGGTCCGGATGCCCGGCAACGCCAGCTCCCGGGGATAGGTGCTGCGGGTAGCCAAAACCCAGTCCTTGTCGCTGTTCCAGAAATCGTATTGCAGGTCCGCCGTGAGCTTCCGGCCCGCCTGCGCAAACAGCCGAGTGTAGTTGAAGTCCAGCTGGTTGTAGCTCCGGCGCTCCCAGGATTCGCCGTTGCGGAGCAGGCTGCTGTCGGTGGCGGGGCCGTGGGTGGCGTAGTCGTACTGCAGTGCGGTTTTGTCGTGGTCGTGAGTGGCATTTTTCAGGAACGAGGCCGTGATGGTGTTGTGGTCGTTGAGGTAGTAGTCGGCCCCAAAGTAGAGCAAGCGGCCGTCGTCGTGACGGTTCTCGTGCTGCAACTGGTGCAGGCTGGTCTGGTCGCCGCTGGGGCCCGTCACCTGATCGGTGCTGTAGCGGCCTACGTAGTCGGACAGGCGCAGGCCGGCCGTGGCAAACACGTTGAACTTGCTGGACTTGTAGCTCAGGCTCGGGTTGGCGCGGGTGTCGTTGGGCTGGCCGCCCACCAGCCGCAGCTGCCCGCTCAGGCCGCCCTTTTTGTTCTTCTTCAGAATCACGTTGATGATGCCGGCGCTGCCCGCCGCGTCGTAGCGGGAGGAGGGGTTGGTGATGACTTCGACCCGCTCAATCTGGTCGGCCGGAATCTGGTCGAGGGCGTTGCTCTGCGTCAGGCCCGAGCGCCGGCCGTTTACCAGCACCGTCACGTTGGCGTTGCCGCGCAGGCTCACCCCGCCCGACGGGCTCACCGCCACCGACGGCACCCCGTTCAGCACGTCGTTGGCCGAGCCGTTCTGCGATAAAATGTCCTTGCCCACTTCAAACACCTTCTTATCGAGCTGCAGGCTGATGGCTGGCTTTTCGCCCGTCACCGTAACCTCACTCAGCTGAGTAGCGTCCGGCGTCAGTTGTACCGTGCCCAAATCCAGTGTGCCCACGCCCACCGGCAGCGCCTGGCTGATTACCTGGTACCCTAGGAATCGGAACTCCACCTTCGTGGCCTGCGGCGGGATGCCTTCCAGCCGAAAAGTCCCGTTTTCGTCGCTGATGCCGCCGGTCAGCAGCTTATCGGCGGCATCCAGCACATTGACGGCGGCGTAGGGCACCGGGGTGCCGGAGCGCTGGTCCTGCACCTTGCCAGCAATGGTGCGGCTGGCGGTGGGTTGCTGGGCCAGGACCGGCCCAGTCAGGAGCATCAATAAACAGAGGTAGAGCCATACTTTCATGCCGCAAGGTTAGGCGGCCCCCGAACGGCTTGTAAGTAAATACATGCCAACGGCTCTACGACCTCGTGAACAGCAGGGAAGCGCCGTTTGATGCCTTCTACCTTTACATCATGGCCCGCCTCCTGTTCTTTTGTGTGTTCCTGCTCGCCCTGACATCCTGCAAATCGGAGGTGCGCTACGAGGAAGCCGACGCCGTGTACCGAACCGGCGACGACCCGCGCTGGGTCACCCCGCAGTACGACGACGCTGGCTGGAAACCGGAGCGTGGCCCCACGGGCAGCCAGGTGTTCTGGGTTCGCAACTGGGTCATCCTTGCCCAGCGCAACCCCAAAATACCGCTGGGCTTGCAGGTCGGCACTTTCGGGGCATTTGAAGTCTATTGGGACGGCGTTCTCATTGGCCAAAACGGAGAGCTAGCCACCCGCCAGCGGACGGAAGTGCCCGGTACGGAGAGCAGTAGCTACTTGGTTCCGGACTCGCTGGCAAAGCCCGGCCGCCACCTTGTGGCCCTCCGCAGCACCCAGGCCTACCTGAACCACGAGGAGCGTGGCACCGCCATCCGGCTCGAAAGCTACCCGCGGCTGCTGCGGGCCCCGCTCATCGTCATGTCGTTCATGAACCTGATGGCCGGGGCCTTCCTCATCGCGGCCATCTACTACCTGTTTCTGTTCAGCAGCGGCAGCCGGAAAGAGCCGGCTATTCTGGTATTCAGCATCATCTGCTTGCTGTTTTTCGCCCTGCTGATTGCCGAATACATCAAGTTCTACGTCGTTATTCCCTACCCGCGATTCTACCTCCGGCTGGAGGTTATTGGCTGGCTCACCTTTGCCATTTCCCTGCTGGTGCCGCTCTATTTCGCCATCCAGTTCGGGTTTAAGCGCAAAGGGCTACTAACGGGCCTGATGCTAGCCGTGCTCATCGGTATTTACCTCATCAATTTCAACCACTACGACCTCACCGCCATGCGCCTGAGCTACGCCATGTGGCTGGCCTCTGTGGCGGTGGTAGCGGCGGCCACGGTGCAGCAGGCCAGGGGCGGGGGCGTGGTGCTGGCCGGGCTGCTGGCCAGCGCGGTGGTCAATTACTTTCTGGTGTATGACTTCGGCCTGTTCATCTGCTTCACGCTCATTGTACTGTGCATGCTCTACCTGCACGCCATCCGGGTGCGGGCCATGGAAAACGAGCGTCAGGCGGCCCTGCTGCTCTCGTCGCGGCTGAAGCTGGAACTGCTGAAGAAGAACATCCAGCCCCATTTCATCAAGAATACGCTCACGTCCATGCTCGATTGGGTGGAGGAAGCGCCCAAGGAAGGCGCGGTTTTCATCCAGGCGCTGGCCCGGGAGTTCGACATCCTCAACGACATGGCCGAGGCCACGCTCATCCCTGTTGGCCAGGAAATTGAGCTGTGCCGCCACCATTTGCAGGTGATGGAGTTCCGTAAGGAAATTGGCTACGAGCTGCAAACCACCGGCATCGACCCCACCGACCTGATGCCGCCGGCCATTTTCCACACCGTGCTCGAAAATGGCATCACCCACAGCCTGCCCCCGCTCGATGGCCGCATCGTGTTCAAGCTTCACTTCGAGCACCGCGGCCGTCACAAGCGCTACACCCTGCTCACCTGCGCCCGCAACCGCCCCGAATCCGGCAATGGCAAGCCTAGCACTGGTTTTCACTACATTGAAGCCCGCCTTCGGGAAAGCTTTGGCAGCAACTGGGAATTCTGCTCCGAAGCCGTACCGGAAGGCTGGCTTACCACCATCAACATAGGCCCGGCCGCATGAAGATTCTGATTGTTGAAGACGAGGCCCGCATTGCCCGGCGGCTGGAGCGCATGACGCACGACTATTTTGGCCCGCAGCTGGCCAGCCTTAGCAGCTGCGAATCCCTGCCCACGGCCTTGCACGCCCTCACCACCGCCGCGCCCGACCTGCTCCTGCTCGACCTGAACCTGAACGGCCAAGACGGCTTCGACCTGCTGAAAAGCGTTGCGGCTGGGGCCTTCCACACCATCATCATTTCCGCCTACACCGATAAGGCCATTACCGCTTTCGCCTACGGCGTGCTCGATTTCGTGCCCAAGCCCTTCACCGAGGAGCGCCTCGCCCAAGCCTTCGCCCGCCTAACCGCCGCTACCCCAGCCCGCAAGCCTGAAAGCGCCCTCCAGTTCCTCGCCGTGAAGAAGCAAGGCAGCCTCTCGCTGATTGACATCAAGGACATCCGCTACATCAAGGGCGCGGGCATCTACGCGGAGCTGCATCTGCAAAACGGCAAAAAAGAGCTGCACGACAAATCCCTGGAAAAGCTGGCGCAGCTGCTGCCAGGCTCCTTCAAGCGCATCCACAAGTCCTACCTCGTGCCCATCGCACAAGCCGAAAAAATCATCGTGCAGGAAGGCAGCAGCTACCAGCTCCTGTTGAAAAACGGCGAGCTCATTCCCATCGGCCGCTCCCGGTACAAGGAACTGAGGAGCAAAATGGGGTGACTTGGTTACTTGGCGCCAAAAAAATCCCCCGTAGCAGTTTCTGCGAGGGACTTTTTAATTTCAGAGAGTTACTTCGTTTGAGGCATAAAAATCTACCAAGCTTCTGGTTTCAGCATTAATGAGTGCTGACAGATTTTGCAAGGTGGTGGTAGGAGCAGGGATGATTGGTTGGAAACCAACGTGGGCATAGGCTTCTACACCCTGCGTAGTGATGAAACCATCGGCCTCAAAGGACTTGATGCTGGCAATTAATTGCTCGGCGGCTTCTTCCAGGCGTTTTGTCTGGCGGGTGTCTTCTTCGCGCTCACGGTCGGGTGGCCGCAGCTTGAACTCCACAAAGGCAATTTTATCATTCGTATAAAAAGCGCAGTCGCAGCGCTTGGGTTTGTTGGCTCCTTGGCCAATGAGGCATTTGTCGATGGCGATAAGGGTTACAGAACGGCGCTCTTCTGCGTGCACGGTAAAATGCCGCTCCTCATCGTAGGCTTCAACTGCCCATCTGACGCAGCCATTGGTGGGGTCTTCGTAGTGGCTGCTTCCGGTGGGGCAGACCTGTACACAGTTCCTCTGGCGGCAATGGGTGTACTGCTGTTCTATGGCGCGCTGCATTACACTGCTTGTTGCTTTTGCAGCCGGAGCAGCTTGCGGAAACTATCCGAAATATCCCCGGACACCGCATCCAGCTCATTGCTGCCAATCAGGTGCGTGCGGTCGTCGGTGATGGGCTTCACAGTGCCATCGGCCACGTAGTAGGCGGCAAACTCTTCCGGGTTCAGCCAGCAGGCACGCGGTACAATCTTGTCAATTTCATCGGCCAACTCCGGCCGTTGCTGGGCCACTTTGTAAGCCTCAAGCAGCAAGTTGCAGCTTGACAAAATGTAGGGGCTGTGCGTAGTAATGGTCAGGTCATTTTCGCCCTTGGTGCATTTCTCCACCAGCCAGTTCAGCAGCCCTTGCTGGGCCGTGGGGTAGAGGTTTAGTTCCGGTTCCTCAATGATGAAGCTCTGCGCCTGCTCCGTATTGCGGCTCAGATGCTCCAGCAGCACCAGCAGCGGCGTGACGGACTGGATGCCGCTGGCTGTTTCGAGAAGCATTAATGATTCTTCGCGTTCAGGTATTGTAATTCGGTCCCGGCCATCAATATGCAGGTATTTGACATTAAGAAAAGGAATATCTAATTCAGGAACGTCTTTTCTTGATAACGAAAAACTATTCGCAAAATCTAGCAGAAGTTTAGGCAGCCCTATATCATCTCTAAGCAACCCGGCCCATGAGTATTCTAATGCTGATAAAAAGATTCTTTCACTAGGGATATAATGGCAGCCTGAGGGTACCAATGCCTTAAAATATAAGGTGTTGAAATAAACTTCCCTTTCTCTTACTGATTCTAAAGCCTTAATTAAAGCTTTTCTTTTTAATGACAATTCTGATGTCTTTGTGCTGAGTGAATTATCGTCAATATGCTCAGGGTTGCTTGTAACTAATCTTTTTGCTTCTTCAATTTCTTTGGCTAAGTGCTCGGCCGCATTTAACTGCTCTGTCAATTCTTGCATCTTATGCCCTATATCATTAGCAGTATCAGCATGCTCTTTTGTTAAGGCCACAAAAATGTCAAAACGCTCATCTTTATATTCTACATTGCCTAAGCCATTTGTATAGCGGAAATAAGTTTCTTTTAAAATGAAGTTGTTTATAGCATATTTCTTAAATGCATCTATACTCACTTTTTCAGAAACTCGCTCATTATCTTTAAAGCTTGTCTCTGTTTTCATTATCGCCGCCAGCTTCGCCAGCGTGCTCTTCCCGCCGCCGGTCGGCCCAATGAAAACGGTGACGCGCTTGAAGTCCACGGTGGCGTCTTTGATGGGGCCGAAATTCTTGACAACTAGCTGCTCGTTCATGGGATTCTCAACAAAGGGACGGGCCCAAAAGTAACACGCGGCGGCCCCCGTTGCCGGGAACCGCCGCGTGGCAATTGATAGCCGAAGCTACGGGGGTTATTTCAGCTCCAGCGCGGCCAGCATGGTTTTCAGGCCGGCCTCGGCGTCGTTGCCGAGGTTCACGCGGAGGGTGCGGCGGCCGTTGTCGTGCAGGGCCTGCAAGTCGCCCAGGGCCTGGGCATTCTTGAAGGTGCCGAAGGTGTAGGAACGGCCGGGCAGCGGCAGGTCCTGCGGGTTGTCGTCGGTGAACTGGATGAACAGACCGGTGTTGGGGCCGCCCTTGTGGTACTGGCCGGTGCTGTGCAGGAAGCGCGGACCGTAGCCCGACGTGGTAGCAATGTGTAGCGCTTGTTGCACGCGCTGACGCAACTCCAGCAGGCTGGCGCTCACGGCGGGCGTTTCGGTCAGGTAGGCTTGCAGGCAGAGGAAATCGCCGGGGCGGGCTTGGGCGAAGAAGGCTTTCAGCACGCCGCTGGCGCCGTCGCCGTGGGCGGCGGTGTAGTAGTCTACGCCGTTTTCGCTGGCGGCGGGGGCTTCGGTTTCCGGTAGTTTGCCGTCGGCTTCCACGGCCTTCATCAGCTTGTCGGTGGCCGTTTTGGCAGCTTGCACGTTGGGCTGGTCGAAGGGGTTGATGCCGAACACGGCGCCGGCCACGGCCGTGGCCATTTCCCAGCGGAAGAACTCCTGGCCGAGGTCGAAGGCGTCCTTCATCAGCAGGGTGATGACGGGGTGGCCGGCCTGTTTCAGGGCTTCGAGCTTGCTGGCGTCGGCCTCGTCGGCCTGGTCCTTGTAGCCCACGTACACGAAAATGCGGTCCGAACCGTAAATGCCGGGCTCGCCTAGCGGCTCGCCGGCCACGGGCAGCAGGCCTTTGCCTTCCTTGCCGGTGCTTTCGGCGATGAGCTGCTCCAGCCACAGGCCGAGGTCGTGCAGGGCATCGGGCACCACGATGGTCAGCTTGTCGTGGCCCTGCTGGGCGAGCACGCCCAGTGCCGCGCCGAACTCCAGGCCGGGGTTTTTGTCGGTGGCACCGTAGGCTCCGCAGGCACGCATCATTAATATTGCCCGCTCCAGAATCTCACCGATGGGCAGGCCGTAGAGGGCCGCCGGCACCAGGCCGAAGTAGGTGAGGGCCGAGAAGCGCCCACCCACCTCGGGGAAGTTCAGGAAGATGTGGCGGTAGTTGGCGTTGGTGGCGTCGGTCACGAACTTAGAGCCCGGGTCGGTGATGGCTACGAAGTTTTCGCCGGCCTTGTCGCCCTTAATCTCCTTCACCTTGGCGTAGAAATAGTCGCCGAAGGCCAGCGGTTCGGCCGTGGTGCCGGATTTGCTGGCCACGATGAACAGCGTATCAGCCAGCGGCACGGACGCTTCAATCTCGCGCACGGTGCCGGGGTCGGTGGTGTCGAGCACCGAGATGGGCAGGCCGTTTTCGCCTTGCGGGAACGACGACTTGAACACGATGGGGGCCATGGTGCTGCCGCCCATGCCCATCACCACCACGTGCTTAAAGCCGGCGGTTTTTACCTCGTTCACGAAGGTTTCGATTTTCGGCACAGCCTCCACCATCGTTTCGGCCACGCGCAGCCAGCCCATGAAGCTGCGGATGCTGTCCTGCCCGGCGGCGTCCTGCACCCACAAATCGGCCTGCTTGTTCCAGAAACCGGGCACAAAATCCTTGCCCTTCAACTCCTGAATCTTGGCATCGACGGGCACCTGGAACTGGCCCAGCTCAAATTTGGCGTCGTCCACCTGCTCGCCTACGGCCAGCGCGCGCTTCTTCTCAATAGACTCCATCAGCTTGGCGAAAGGCTCCTTGAATTTCTTGGCGCCGTCTTCTTCCAGGAACTGCGTGCGCTCGTCCAGGTCGATGCCCAAGCCAGGCAGGGCAGCCAGCACCTCTTTCACCTTGTCGAGGTTGTCTTCAAGGGTGACGGCAGCTTTGCCTTCCTTACCAAACAGGTCGAGGGTTTCGACGGGCACAGTGTTCACCGTTTTCGGGCCGATGAGGCCGTTAACGTACTTCAGGTTGTCGTACTTGGGGTTTTTGTTGCCGGTGCTGGCCCACAGCAGGCGCTGGCTTTCGGCGCCTTTGGCCTTGAGCGCTTCCCAGCGCGGACCCGAGAAAATCTCCTTATATATCTGGTAGGCCTGCTTGGCGCTGGCCAGGGCCACTTCGCCCACCAGCCCTTCGGCCACTTTGCCTTTTTCGCCGCCTTCGGCCGCGATTTTTTCCAGTACGGGGTCAATCAGCACGTCGATGCGGCTGAGGAAGAAGCTGGCCACCGAGTCGATGCGCTCCAGGGGCTTGCCGGCGGCGGCGCGGTCTTCGAGGCCCGCGAGGAAGGCTTCCGTCACGAGGCGGTAGCGCTCCAGGCCGAAAATCAGGGTCACGTTCACGTTCACGCCTTCCGAGATGAGGCGGCGGATGGCGGGCAGGCCTTCGAGCGTGGCCGGCACCTTAATCATCACGTTGGGGCGGTCCACCGCTTTCCACAGGCGCAAGCCCTCTTCGATGGTGCCCTCGGTGTCGTTCACCAGTTCCGGCGATACTTCGAGGCTCACGTAGCCGTCCGAGCTGTTGTCGGCGCTGTCGTAGAGCGGGCGGAAGAGGTCGGTAGCGGCCTGCACGTCGGCAATGGCCAGGCTGGTGTAAATTTCGTCGGTGGTTTTGCCTTGCAGCGCCAGCGCCTTGATGGCCGAATCGTAGTCGGCCGTATCGCCGATGGACTTGGCAAAAATGGCCGGGTTCGAGGTCACGCCGCGCAGGGCTTCTTCCTTGATGCGGTGCTGCAACTTGCCGTCAATCAGAATCGGGCGGCTGATAAAGTCCAGCCACAGGCTTTGGTCGAACTGACGGATATAGAGGAGAGGGTTCATAGAAGAGGGTTGTAGTACGATGTTTTGGTGGGCCAAAGGTCTGGAAAGAACCGCTTTGTTGGTCGTTAGTTGGGATGAAATTGCCGCGAAGAATCAAAAGCCCGCTACCGGAACCGATGCCGATACGGCCGGCCCCTCGCAGCGCCGCTTGAGCACGGCCAGAATGCGGCCTTGGATTTCACTCATTACGTAGCCCGTCCACAAACCGGCGTACCAATTGAGGTGGGTGCTGAGGCGCTGCCGGCTGTGCAGCACCAGCCGCGTGCGGCCGGGGCCGGCGGGTTGCAGCTCGTAGGTGCCGCGCAGCACGTCGAAAAACCGGCCGCCCACAATCACGTGCTCATCAAAGGTGGTGGGCGGAATGGTGGCGGTATTGGGCACAATACTGAACGACAGGCGCTGCAATGGCACCCATTCGTCCACGGTTTCGATGAATTCCACGCCGCGCTCGAAGGTGGCGTGGCGCACGCTGCCCACGCCCTCGTGGGTGAGGGTGGCCTCTACCGGGCGCGGAAACCCGATGTCGTCAATCAGGCTATGGCCCAAATCCTGCGCTTGAATAGGAGCTACCCGGATGATGTGTTGCCAGACCACGGCGGCCGGAGCGTTTATCTCAATCGTGTTTTCGACGCGCCGGAAGTCGTCGGGATTATTGAACTGGTTTTCGAGCGGCGCGGCGAGGAAGGGCAGGAGGGCGAAGGCGGCCACGACGAGGGTTTTGTCCGTTTGGTCAGGCCTAGGGTCGGCAATTGTGGAATACAGCACTGCGCCGAGGGTCGACATTACCAGAAAGAGCGGGAAGATAATGATGACGCAAATCATGCCTTCGAGATGGAAAAGCAGGGCTGCACACAGAAAGGTCATCACCGTCCAAAAGGGAGCCCACACTATGCGCCGCATGGAATTTCTATTGTCGGGCGTGAAGTGAGCGGAAATAGCTCCAATACCAGTCGGGATGCCTAATAGAAAGGCCCAACTGAGCAAGCCGTTCTCAGGCAGCATGCCATTGACGAAGAAGAAGTGGGCAAATAGCGAATAGGCCAGCCCCAGGCAAAGGGCCAGCAGAAAGGGGTAACGCGTCCGTGCAATCTTCATGAGTAGTTTTGATGAAACTGAAACGCGGGCCTCGGGCGGCCGGAAGCTGCTTCCGAAACCGCCACGCCCAATCGTTTCGCAAGGTACCTGCCCGCATGACTCCCGCCTCCACGCCGCCCACCATCGTTTTCCTCCACGGTTTTGCCGAAAGCCGCGAAGTCTGGACCGATTTCACCCGCCCTTTTCCCGCTGACTACCGCCTGCTAACGCCCAACCTCCCAGGCCACGGCACCAATCTGGCGCCTGTGCCCGACTTCTCGATGGAGGCCCAGGCCCGCCACGTCATCGACTACCTCAACCAAAAGGGCTGCCCCGACCCGGTGCTGCTGGTGTGCCACAGCATGGGCGGCTACGTGGCGCTGGCCCTGGCTGAGCGCTGGCCCCAGCGAGTGGCCGGCCTGGCCCTCATCAACTCCACGGCCCTGCCCGATACCGACGAGAAGCGCCAGAACCGCGAGAAGAACATCGGTTTCGTGGAGAAGTATGGCGTGGGCAAGTTCATGGAATCGTTCGTGCGCCCACTTTTCGCGCCCATCAACCGCGACCGGCTGACCGAGGCCCGTGGTCTGCTCGAAGAAATCGGCAAGGCAACCCCCGAAAGCACCATCACCGGCGCGCTGCGCGGCATGGCCGCCCGCCCCGAGCGCACCCAGCTGCTTCGCAAAGCTGCTTTCCCGGTGCTGATGGTGGCCGGCAAACACGACGTAGCCGTGCATTTTGAGGACGCCGTGCGGCAGGCCGCCATGCCGCCCATCGGCTCGGCGCTGTTTCTGGAGGGCAGCGGGCACCTCTCGTACCTGGAGCAGCCCGAGGCCACACGCCGGGCAGTACTGGCGCTGGCCGAGGCGGTGTTTGGGCGGTAGGTGGGGGCGCTGCTGCTGCTATCCCATAATAAAAAGCCCGGCCTCGTGATGAGGCCGGGCTTTTTAATTGCGAACTGTTAGGGGCCAGGCCGAATGTGCAGGCCGGTGTCCGCCCATGCCCATACCAGCGGAATTGTTGTCAACAGCGCGGATTTGGGCGTACCAATTGGTGAGGAAATACACCAGCAGAAACACCAGCCCAGGGCCACAAACAGGTTGCAGGCCGTCCCATTTTCATTGGTAAAACCAAACAGCCAGGGAGAGGCGATGAACATCAAGCCGCTCACCAACTCCAGCTTGCCGTGGGTAGGGAACGGAATAAGGCGCGCCCAGTGGCATATTGGTGAGCAGCGAAATAACCAGGTAGCCGGCGGCCAGCACATAACACACCGTGGCATAAGTGCCCTGCAGGTTGAGCAGCGAAGGTGCCAGCGCCAGAAACGCACAGGTGCCGTAGTCGAGCACACCGTGCAGGGTGGGGGATATAGCTTTCATAATGGGGAAGAAATAGGAGTGGAAGGATAACTTTTTATGGCCCCTATTTGCGAAATGATATTGTCGAGGTGGAGAAAAGGCCATTGCCTCGGCCGTAGCGCCTGTGGTGGACGCGTTGGATGTGAACGGTTTGAAAAATGGCTTTTCTGCCCCCACACGGAGTTGGGATGGCGTATGGCGCAGGCAACGTGCGCTGGCTAGCCAGGGCTGTAGCGGCTACTTCAGCTAGCGGCGGAGCCCAGCCATCGGGCACCACCTCCCAGAAGCCGGGGCCGGGTGGGCAAGCGCAGAAATCACCCCATTCAACAGCTGAGCTAAAACTTTTTTCGGACTTATTCGGGCCCTGGCCGCCAAGCAGAACGGTATTGGTCAATTAAGCTAAACAATTAGCTGACTTGCGACTTACCTTCGCGCACTTTTTATGGTTGCGTTTATTCGCTTTATTAAATATTCATCCTCAATGAGGTCTTTTTTACTATTGTCGGGCCTGATGCTGGGCCTTGCCGGGTCACTGATTGCCCAGCCAATTGTTCCGCTTGTTGACCCTGCCACGCCACCCGCAACATCCGGTACGGCTCCGGTTCCAGCCGAGTTAAAACCCCACGGCAGCCTCTATTTTAGTTGGGGCTACAACCGCGACTGGTACACGCGCAGCGACATCCGTTTCAAAAACACCACCACCGATAATTACGACTTCACTTTCCTGCGCGCGCATGCCAGCGACAAACCCGATTTCAAGGACTTCTGGCGTTTCAATTCCTGGACCATCCCGCAGTACGACATGACGCTGGGCTACCTCTTCCACGACAAGCATAACCTTGGCATCGAAGTGAGTTGGAACCACCTCAAGTACGTGGTCGACGACAACCAGATGATTCATGTGCGGGGTAACATCCGGGGACATTACATCGACAAGGACACGCTGGTGGACCCCGATTTCGTGCACCTCCAGCACACCAACGGCAACAACTACCTCATGGTGAACCTGGTGAAGCACAAGGTGCTCTGGGACCGCCACCATTTCAAAGTGAGCGCTGTGGGCAAAGTGGGAGTTGGACCCATGATTTCCTACACCATTTCCACCGTACTCGGCAACCACCAGGAGGGACCTTTCCACTACCACGGCATGGTGGTTGGCAGCAGTGTGGGCCTGAAAGCGGACATTCTGCGCTATTTCTTCTTGCAAACTGACATTCAGGGCGCCTGGGCCAACTACACGAACACCTACTTAGGCGACGACCGGGTGGGCCGGGCCACGCACAACTTCGGGTCGCTGCAAGCCATCTGGGCCTTCGGGTTTAATGTGCCACTGTAGCCGCTTCGTTTTAATGCGAAATGCGGAATGAAGAGCTGATAGCCAGTTCTTCATTCCGCATTTCGCATTAAAACGAAGCGTTAAACCAATCCACTCATTCGCTCAAAGCCGGTACCGAGGATGGCAGTGTCATCGGCTCCGAGCCAGTCTTTGAGGACGTTGGCGTAGATGCTGCGGAAGTCAACCTGGTGGCGCAGGTCGCCCTGGTCAAGGTTTACGAGGTCGGGGGCGTCGTTGATGACGCCTTTTTTCTGGAGGGCACCACCGGCCAGAAACACGTTGTTGGCCGTGCCGTGGTCGGTGCCGTTGCTGGCGTTCTGACCTACACGCCGGCCAAATTCGCTGAATACCAGCACCAGCGTGTTGTTCCATTGGTCGTGCTGGCGCAGGTCGTCGGCCAGCGCCGCAAGGCCGTCGCCAAGGTCGGTAAAGAGGCGCTGCTGCTGCTCGTGCTGCCGCACGTGGGTATCGAAACCCGATAGCGCCAGGTAGTACACGCGCGACTCCACACCGGAGTTAATCAGCTCGGCGGTAGTTTTTAGGTTCTTGCCAAAGTCGGAGTTGGGGTACGTCACGGCCGACTTATAAATTTTCGACTTGTCGTACAGGTAGTCGGCTGAGGAAGCGGTTTCGGCCAGCGTCTTGTAGAGGTAGTCAACCTGGTCGTGGTGCTCGGGTGTGGTTTCCTTGCTGACCTTCGACAGGAAGCGGTTCTGGGTAATCTGGTGGAATTTGTCCGGATTCTTGAAGGCGAGGCCTTTGCGCTGACCACCTTTCAGGGCCAAGCTCAGTGTGTCGTCGATTTCCAGCGCGTTGTAGGGCCGCTGGCAATCGGGGCAGCTCGAATCGAGGTAACGGCCCAGCCAGCCGGTACTCACCACTTGGTCAGAGCCCGAGCCGGACTGCCAGATATCCATCGAGCGGAAGTGCGAACGGTCGGGATTGGGATAACCGACGGAATTCAGCACGGCCAGCTGGCCTTGGTCATACAAGCCTTTCAGGCCTTTCAGCGCGGGGTGCAGGCCCATGTCCTTTTCCAGCGCCAGAATGCCGTCCGTTTCCTTGATGCCGAGCGTAGGTCGGACTTTGTAATACAGGTCGTTGCGATAAGGCACGACGGTGTTTAGGCCATCGTTGCCCCCGCTGAGCTGTACCACGATGAGGCGTCGTGCCCCCACCGCATCGCGCAGCTGGGTCAGGCCGGGGCCCCGGTCCAGAGCATGGAGAAACTTGGGCACCAGTAGCAACGTGCTGGCCAAAGCAGAGGTGCGAAGAAACTCGCGGCGGGTGGAAGCCATAAATGAGAGCGGAAAGGAGTGGAAAGAACGTCAAATGCCCTTTTTCAAGAGCAGGGATTACGCCAGCTGATATTCCGGCAGGCTTAGCAGGCTCACCAACGTGGAGCGGAGGGCCTCAGCTGGCTCTTTTTGCTGCGCGGCCTGCTGTACCAGTTGCAAATTCTCGGGCCGGATGCCGGCCTGCAGCAGGAACCCGCTCAGCTTCTCGGGCTGCTGCGGGGCGGGCGTGGCACCGAGCAGCAGTTGCAGCGGGGCCAGCGGCAGGTGGGCCCCCGCGCCGGGCCGCACAGTGCGCTCGGCCTTGGTTTGGTTGGGGGCGATGTCGTTTTCGTCCTGCTTGAGGGCGACAGCAAATTCCGCGTTCTTAAACAGAATGGCAGGCAGCTGCAGGCGCAGCAGCAGCGACGATGAGTCAATCCAGTTGCGGCCACCGGGCCAGCCAGCCACATTGGGCGGCTGAAACAGGTTTTGGCCCAAGGCGCGTTGGTAGCCCAGCAGCGGTTGGGCGTTGTCGACCTTCACATTGAGCGTACGACGAATGCCCGCCAGCAGCTCCACCGGCGACTTGATGTGCGTGCCCACATTGGCCGGGTCGTAGAACCAATCAGCTGAAAACATGCGCTCCATCAAATCAGCGATGTCATAGCCGCTCTTGCGAAACTCCCGAGCAAGTGGTTCGATGTGGGCCGGATTGGGCACATCGTTCACAAAGAAGCGGTAGATTTTCGTGGTCAGGAACGTGGCAGTAGCCGGTTGCTCCAGGATGATGCTCAGCACATCCTCGCCCGTAAAGTTGCCGGTGCGGCCGAGGAAAGTCTTGCTGCCCGCGTCATGCTCTCGGTCCCGGAATCTGAAGTTGCCCTGGTAATCGTAGGCCCAGCCCGTGAAGGCGCGGGCGCCCTCTTTCACGTCGTTTTCGGTGTAGTTGCCGCGGCCCAGCGTGAATAACTCCATTACCTCGCGGGCAAAGTTTTCGTTGGGGTGCTCCTTGCGGTTTTGCTGGTTGTTGAGGAATTGCAGCATGGCCGGTTCCTTGCTCACGGCCAGCAGCAGGTCGGGGAATTTGCCTAAGGCATACTGCCGGGTGGTGTTGTGCAGGCGTAGCGCGGCATCGGGCTGGCGCACGCGGCAGGCAAAGTGCCCGTGCCAGAATAGCGTCATTTTCTCCCGCAGCTGAGCCGGCGAAGTGGCCATGCGCTCCATCCAGGCCGTGCTCATGTTATTGAACGCGTCCTGAATCCCCTTATTCTGCATCTTGCGCTGCTCGGGCGTGAGGTCGGCGCGGCGCAGGCGGGGCACGCCAGCCGCTACCGTACCTCCCCTGAAGGCCGCCCGGGGCCGCATGGGGGCCACCGGCGCAACCGGCGCCTCGGGAGGAGCGGGCTGGTCGGGCGTGGTCACCATGCCGTTGGGCACGGGGTTGTTTTTGGTCGAGGCCGGGTCAGTCATCACCATGCCCTGCGGGTCGGCATAGTTGAGGTCGGCGCCGACCAGCGGCTCGTATTTCTCAGAATCGTGAAGCAGCTGGCGCAGGGCTTTGCGTGGGCTGAGGCCGGCGGCCACGTCCTGGGGACGCGGGCCAAAGCCGGCGCGCCAATACAGGTGTTGTAGTTGCTGGGTGCTGTTCATGCCTTTTAAGACGCAGGTTTTACCCAGAGGTTTAATGGGTTGGCACCTATCATGGCGAGCGGCGCGCAGTGGAACGCGGCAATCCTTCCTGTCAGTATCCGACACGACGAGATGTAAAAAGCCCCGGTTCTCTGCAGAATCGGGGCTTTTTATCAGCAAAAAGAGTTCGTCACATCCCAACGCTAGGGACTTTCAAATAGGACGGATTGCTACGGGCTGCGTCGTCGCAGTGATAATTCTTCACTCCTCACGCTTTATTAAGCGCAGCGTCAAAACCGTGCCCCCAGCACCACCGTCTTCTTGTATTCGCGCTTCTCGCCGCCGCTGGGGCGGAACAGCTCGACTAGCAGAATGTAATAGCCCACGGCCGCCTTGTGGCCCCGGTCATCGATGCCGTCCCACTGGATGAAGCCGGTGGTAGGCAGGGTTTCGTTGCGGGTGAGGCGGCGGGTGAGGCGGCCCAGGGCATCGTAAACCGTCACGCTGGCGGCGTAGCCGGTCGCGTCGAGGTGGTAGTTGAGGGTGGCGAAATCAGCTTGGCCGTCGTCGTCGGGGGTGAAGACTTCGGGCGTCACGGTCCAGTCCTGGTTGCCGCCGGCGGCGTCTTGGGCCTGCGAGTTGGGGCGGCCGGGCGTGGCGTAGCCCACCGCGCCGGCGGCCGAATGGAAGTTGCTGCCCAGCGTGGGGCCATTGGTCCGAATGCGTTCGAGCGATACGCCTTCCTGGGTGCTCAGCAGGCTCAGGTGCAAGTCTTTGCTATACATAAACCGGTCTATCTCAATGCCCCGGCTATCGAATAGCAACGCCGTGCTGGCATCTGGGAAGGTAGGAAGGCTGCTTAGCTGCACCAGATTGGTGGCGTCGCTGCTGGTGGGGTATTGCGAGGTGAGGATGGCCGTGCTGGTGCTAAAGGCCATTATCTGGTTTGGTGCCAGCACCAGCGGCCCGGTGCTGAGCAGGTCGACATCCACGCTCCCATCGGGCTTGAGGTTGCCGAGCTGCCAGCGCTGCAGGTCGATGAACTTGTTGCTGCGGTTGATGAGCTCGACGAAGCGCACGGCGCTCACCCGCGGGTTGAATAACAGCTCGTTGAATACCACATCGCCAGCCACGCCCGCTTCGGGTAGCGCGAAGGTCGCCGATTGCAAGGCCCCACTGGCGTTGCCGGCGCAGTCGGTGGCGGTTTGCACGGTGAGGGTAGCCGGACGGCTGGGCAGCAGCGCCGCGCTCAGTGTCAGGTCGACCTGCCGGAAATCGGGCCCTACAGGTGCGGCGCGGGTAATGGTGGCCGTTGGCGTGAGGACGTAGCGGCCAATGGTGGCGGCCGTGACGCTGTCCAGCTTTTCGGAGAAGTAGGCACGTATCGTGAGGGCATCAATGGCCACGGCCCGCAGCAGTGTGGGAGCAGTGGCATCGGCATTGGTGGCACGCACCGAGTTGGCGCGGCCGGGCGTGCCGCCACTGGCGTCGGTGCTGGCAATCCAGTTTTCGGCTCCGCCGCAGTAGTTGTTGGCGTCAATCATTTCCAGGCTCCAGCCGCCGTCTTTCTTGCGAGCGTCGCGGTACCAGGAATCCGAGTAGGTAACTTCAAACAGCGTGCGGCCGTCGCGCCCGCGCAGGATGAGTTGGTCGCCGCCGTTGCTGAGGGAGGGAAAATTAGTGGGGCCGTACACCTTGCCGTAGCCGACAAATTGTGGCACCCGTGTGCTGCCGCATACCACGGCATATTGGCCGGGCAGCAGCTTGGCCGTATCGGCAAATACGGCTACGGTCGCCGTGCTGCCTTTGCCCAGCCGCACGCCGCGCAGGCTGAGTGTTTTGGTGGCGCTACGGTTGTAAATCTCCACGTATTCCGACTGGGGCGAGGTGGGGCTTACTGGAGGCGTTTCGTCGGCAAAAATCTCGCTGATAAGCAGGTCGCCCACGGCGGGCGCAACGGGTAGTGCCGTGAAGGCCGCCGTGAGCGGGCCGGCCGCCACGTTACCGTAGAGGTCGGCCACGTTGCGGACTTCCACCACGCTCTGGGCCGGGAAATCGGCGGCAAAAGCAAGACGCACGACGGCCGGATTGGTAGCCGAAGGTGTGACCGAAACCGGTGCCGCACCGCTTTGCAGGCGGTAATTGCTGACCAGTGTGGCGCTGGGCGTGGCCACGCCTTCGTTAAAAGCCACATCTACCTGACGGGCATCAAACGGCACGGCGCGGACGAGGAGTGGCGCGGTGGCATCGGTCACCGCGAAGTCGTCGAAGTAGAAATTGCGGCCGTTAGTTGATGAATACGTGAGCGCCACACCCATGGCCACACTGCGTTGGTAGGTGGCATCAATGGGCTGAGCGGCTTCGGCTACGAAGGTGCGGGTGCCAGCAAGGTCGCGCTCCAGGGTCCATCGGTTGGCAGTGGTGCGGGTCACACGCACGCGGACCAAGTTGTTGGTGCTGCTGCTCAAGGTGCCATTCAGCCCGTCGATGACGAGTACGGCGGTGCGGGTCGAGTCTTTGCGGAACAGGCTTACTTCGTCGTCGGTGCCGCCCAGGCGCACGAAATAGCCCGAGTTGTTGGTGGCTTTGAGGTCGGATTGGGAGGCCATCAGCCACACATCGGCGAGGTTGCCGGAACTGGTGGCCAGCCGCAGGTTGGCCCAGAATTCCCAGACGGTGCCCGTAACGGCTTGGCAGGGCGTGCTAAGGGCTAGCTGCGTGCCGGTTACGGCTGGGCCGTTGCTTTGCAGCTGCTGAGCCGTGACCAGGAAGCTGGCCACGTCGCCGGACCAGACGGGGTTGGTGGTGAAGTTGCCGTCAGTGAAATTGTCAGCTACCTGGGCGAAGGCAAGGCCCGGAAGTAGCAGGAAGAACAGTAAAAGGTGTTTCATGTAGGAAAATGAGGAATGAAGAATGGAAATAAAGAATGCGCAGACTGGGTCGAATACCCAATTCTTCACTCCTCGTTCTTCATTCCTCATTAAAAATACAGCGTCTAAAGTAACCCTTTTCTGGCGACATTTGCAGTGGCGCGCCCGCCAACGGTCCCGCTTTTTATTTTCTGCTTTTGACCATGAAAATTGCTGTCGTGGGTGCCACCGGCCTGGTGGGCACCGAGATGTTGAAAGTGCTGGCCGAGCGTCAGTTCCCCCTCACCGAGCTGCTCCCCGTAGCTTCGGCCAAGTCGGTAGGTCAGTTTATTGAATTTCAGGGTAAGCAGTTCCCCGTGGTGAGCATGGACGACGCCATTGCGGCCCGTCCCGACATCGCCATTTTCTCGGCTGGCGGCTCAGTTAGTAAGGAGCACGCGCCGCGCTTCGCCGCCGTGGGCACCACCGTTATCGACAATTCCTCGGCCTGGCGCATGGACCCCACTAAGAAGCTGGTGGTGCCGGAACTGAACGCCAATACGCTCACACCGGAGGATAAAATCATTGCTAATCCGAACTGCTCTACCATTCAAATGGTGGTGGCTCTGAACGACTTGCACAAGCGCTATCAGGCCCGCCGCATTGTGGTGAGCACCTACCAAAGTGTTACCGGTACCGGCAAAAAAGCCGTGGACCAGCTGCTGGAAGAGCGCGCCGGCCAAACCGCCAGCAACCCCGCCTACCCGCACCCCATCGACCTGAACGTGCTGCCGCACATCGACGTGTTCGAACCCAACGGCTACACCAAAGAGGAACTGAAGATGGTGAACGAGACGAAGAAAATCATGGGCGACGACAGCATTCGCGTCACGGCCACTTGCGTGCGCATTCCCGTGGTGGGCGGCCACTCGGAGTCCATCAATGTAGAATTTGCTGAGGAATTTGAGCTCGCCGATGTGCGCGAAATCCTGGCCAACACGCCCGGCGTGGAGCTGGTGGACGACCCTGCCGCCAACCATTACCCCATGCCCAAAGACAGCCACGGCAAAGACGCCGTGCTGGTGGGGCGCCTGCGCCGCGACGAAACCCAGCCTAAAACTCTCAACATGTGGGTAGTAGCTGATAACCTGCGCAAAGGTGCTGCCACCAACGCTGTACAGATTGCCGAGTACCTGGTGAGCCAGCAAGTGCCGGCAGTTGGCTAAAAGCCAAGCCCGGAAAACGCAAACGGCCCCGGCGGAGCAGCAATGCCCGGCCGGGGCCGTTTGGCATACGGAAAAGTCGGATGCCAGCATCAAAATGTATACTGGTCAGCACAGGTATTACGTTGCAAAAATGTGTGGGCAGTGAGGCAACCACTTAGCTTGGCGGTGCATCTGCTCCCATGTCCGGCCGTAGTTGGCGGCGGGCAGTTTTGCAGAACGATGATGCGAGTAATACGCGGTTTTTTTCTGAGTTGGCTGGTGCTGTTGGTGAGTCAGGTACAGGTTTGGGCCCAGGCCCCAGCCACGTTGCGGGGGCGGGTAATTGACGCCGAAACCCACCAGCCCATTCCGAATGCGCAAGTCGGAGTGGCCGATAACCGTATTGGAACCAGTACTAACGACGACGGGCGCTTTGCCCTGAACATTCCGGCAGCCTATGCCGAAGGAAAACTGACGGTGGCCTTGCTGGGCTACAAAAACCATAGCCAAAAGCTGCCACCGCTGCCCGGCCCAGAGCTGCTGATTGAGTTGAAAATTGTGCCAGCCGCGCTGGGCGAAGTGCAGGTATCGGGCTCGGTGTTGGGCATTGTGCGCGAGGCGGTGGCCCACATTCCGCAGAACTACCCGGTGCGGCCCACGCGGCTGGAGGGCTTCTTTCGGGAGTCGGATAAGGAGCTGGACAAGGGTCAGTACCGCTACTTGGGTGAGGCCGTGCTGAAGGTGCTGAAAGCGCCCTACACGCAGCCGAAGGAGGATGGTGAAATTGTGATTGAGCAGTCGCGTAAGGTCGATTTGCTGATGCAGAACAAAACCAGCATGTTGCAGGAGGGGTGGTATGCCGGGCCGTTTATTCCCCATCGGTTCGATTTTGTGCACAACCGGCTGGCTTTTATCAACGAAGACGACTTCAAACACTACGAGTATAAGCTGGCCGACCTCACCACCTACAACGACCGGCCAGTGTTTGTCATCACCTTCGGGCCAAAGGCGAATGATAAAAGCGCCGACTTTGAAGGCCGGATGTACATCGACCAGCAGAGCTACGCTTTTTTGGCGGCCGAGTGGCACCGGACGCCGGCCGGCATCCGGCATGAGTTCATGAACTTCGATGCCGAAGAGCGGGCATATCGCATTGACTACCAAATGTACGCCGGGCGTTGGCACGTGAAAAGCGTGTGGTACAATACCATAGGCAAGGGGCTGATGGGCGGCCGCCTGCACCACCTGAGTGAGTTTCTGACCACGGCCATCGACACCACCCAGCGCCCCGCCCCGGAGTACATCGAAAAAGCGCAGTTCCGCGACGTATTCCGGCAAAATGCCGTGCGCTACGATTCGGCCTTTTGGAAAAATTACACCACCCTGCTGCCACCGGAACAGCTGCGCCACGCCCTGCGCGACCAGGACCGCCAGCAGCAAGCCGAGCAGCTGTTTGCCGCGCAGGGGGCCCCGGCCAGCAAAGCACCGTCGAAGGGACTTTTCTGGGAGGTGCTGGGGCGGCTGCGCGCGGGGCCTTCGGGTGGCCTGCTGGCCCTGGATGCCACTGCGGCTGATATTAGCCTGAGCTTCGCGCCGGAGAGTTCAGCATTTCTGGCGCAGGCGCAGCGCCGCACGCCGGCCAGCACCATGGCGTTCAGCAACAGTAACCTTTTCAACGGCAATTTCCAGGTTGACTTCACCAAAAAGCTGTCGGCCTACTACAGCATTCGCAAAGTGCGGGGCGACTTTCAGGGCTTGGGCATGGAAATCGGGGCCACTTATGAGCACAACTTCAACCCGCGTCACCGGCCCATCATGGGCCGCATAGGGGTGGCCTATTTTACGCAGCGGGTGGGCTACAGCTTTGGCACTTTCGATAATACCGACAAGGGCCTGCGGGTAGTTGGCACCAAGCTGAACGCCGACGAAATCAGCGTGGCCGTGCAGAAGTTTACCGAAGGCTGGATGCCGCGGCTGGGCCTTGGTGTGGAGGTATCGCACCATCTCGAAATAGTGGCCGATGCGGGCCTGCTGCTGCCCTGGCGCACCCGCAGCGAGCTGCATCTGGCTGAGGAAAGCGGCTTTTTCCTCTTCCGCAACGAGGTTGACCTGGCTTTGCCGGCCGCTGGCGCCACGGTGTTGGTCAACAATGCGCCGGCCGCCGCGCCGTGGTCGCTGGGTCGGCCGGTGCTTACGGTGGGCATTCTCTACCGGCTGCTGTAGGGCCACCCGAACGTAAAAGGCGACCCTGCACACCTGCTTAAACCCGTTCTAAAAACCACTAGCGTTATGCGTTACATTGGGTTGTTAGTTCTGCTGATAAGCTTTGCAGCCGATGCGCTGGCGCAAGGCGGTGGTGTGCTGCGCGGCCGGGTCTTTGATGCCGAGACTCACCAACCCATTCCGAATGCGCAAGTCGGAGTGGCTAATAACCGCATCGGGACCAGCACCAATGAGGATGGGCGCTTTGCCCTGAACATCCCGGCGACCTATGCCCAGGAAAAACTGACAGTGGCCCTGATTGGCTACCGCCCATACTCCCAAGCGCTGCCGCCGCTGCCCGGACCGGAGCTGCGCATCGAGCTTCGGCTGGCGCCGGCTTCGCTGAGCGAAGTGCAGGTG
The DNA here is from genome assembly GCF_017571495.1 of Hymenobacter negativus. GTDB lineage: Bacteria > Bacteroidota > Bacteroidia > Cytophagales > Hymenobacteraceae > Hymenobacter > Hymenobacter negativus. The sequence continues at coordinate 84,886 of NZ_JAGETZ010000022.1, forward strand.
ACGGCCTCCGTGGTGGGCATTGTGCGCGAAGCGGTGGCCCGCATTCCGCAAAACTACCCGGTGCGGCCCACCAGGCTCACGGGCTTCTACCGTGAGTCGGACCACGACGAGGTGGGCCAGGCCCGTTACCTGGTAGAGGGGCTGCTGGCAGTGTTTAAGGTGACGTACCAGCGGCGTACCGATGCCGGCGATGTGCAGATTCAGCAATCGCGCAAGATGGACTTGCGGCCGAATAAGGAACTGGTGCACATCGACTGGGCAGGCGGGCCGTTTATTCCGCATATGGGCGATTTCGTGCACGTGCGGTCGCAGTTTATTGACCCCAGTCATTTCCGCGACTACGATTACCGGCTGGCGCCCGGCAGCAGCTACGCGGGCCGGCCGGTATACGTCATCACCTTCGCTCCGAAGCCCGGTAACCAACGGGCCGATTTTGAGGGCCGGATGTACATCGACCAGGACACCTATACTTTTCTGGGAGCCGAGTGGCGCTACACGCCGGCCGGCCTCCGCCATTCGCCCAATGCGGCCGACTCGCGGGCGCTGCGCGTAAGCTACCAGCCCTACGCCGGCCGCTGGCACCTCAAAAGTGTGTGGTGGCAAACCAAATTTCGCCACCCGGTTTGGGGGGATATTAACTACTTCGGTGAATTTCTGACCACGGCCATCGATACAGCGCAGGCCCCGCCGCCCACCTATATGGAGCGGGCGCAGTACGAAGACGTATTTCTGCGCAATACCGTGGGGTATGATTCGGCCTTCTGGCGCGGCCAAACCACGCTGCTGCCTCCCGAGGCCCCGCAAAAAAGCCTGCTCGACCAGCGGCGCCAGCAACTAGCCGACTCACTTTTCCGACCCAAGCCTGCCACTGATAGCACCGCTGCCGTAAAAAAGGAAGGCTGGCTTGGACAGCTTTTTGACCGGTTTCACTTTTGGTCGGCGGTGGGCACCTGGCCGCTGGCGGTACCGACGGCGAGCCTGGCGGTGGCGTATGCCCCGGCTGGCTACGGCTTCCGAATGCAGGCCACCAACGAGGTAGCCGCGCAAAGCCTGACGGTGTTGTACCGCATCGGCTACCAGGTCGACATCACCCGGAAGCTGGCGGTGCGCATGGCCACCCAGCGCCTGTACCGGCAGTTTGGCGACGACGGCTGGGATGGCTGGGAGGCTGGCCTGAGCTATCAGCACAACCTCAACCCGCGCCGCCGGCCGATTTATGCCCGCGCGGGCCTGGGCTACACCCGCCAGACCGTAGGCCGTAGCCTCGGTACCTTCGAAAACCCCGATGACGGCCTGCGGGTGGTTGGCAAGCACCTCGGGGCCGACAAGCTGAGCGTGCAGATTCAGTCGGTAACGTCGGCTGTGCAGCCCACCGTGGGCCTGGGCCTGGAGCTGAGACACCTTATCGAACTGACCGCCGACTTGGGCTACCTGCTGCCGCTGAGCACCCGCTCGCAGCTGCAAGTGAGCGAGGAAAGCAGGTTTTCACTATTCCGCAGCACGGCCGCCATCCCGCTGCCCGCAGCCGATGTGAGCCTGCGCGTGAACGACCAGCCCACCACCACCGTGCCGTGGCAGCAGCAGCACTGGCTGCTGAGCATCGGCGTGATGTTCCGGATGCGATGAAAGCGCGGCGGTTACGTATGGGCGAAGGCTATTTAGAAATTCAGAATAGCTTCAATCTTTTCCATCCGAAACTATGCCCCATATTAAGCTGCCCGCCGAGTTCTTTCAGCGCCCCGACCCGTTGCAAATTGCCCGCGACCTGCTTGGCAAGCACCTCTATACCAACATTGATGGCGTCGTTACAGCTGGCCGTATTGTGGAAACCGAGGCCTATCGACACGAAGGCGACCACTCCCTCACGCTGCACCTGCAACGCAAGCGCCAGCAGGCGCGGGGCCTGCACGTAGCCGGCGGCCACACCTACATCTACACCGTCTACAATCGCTACGCGCTGTTCAATATCGCCACGTACGACGCCGCGCACCCCGATGCCGTGCTCGTCCGGGCCATCGAGCCAACGATTGGAATCGACGAAATGCTGCGCCGCCGGGGCATGGCCGAAGTCAAGCGCAGCCTCACCGCCGGACCCGGCGTGATGAGCCAGGCGCTGGGAATCACGCCGGCACTTACGGGCCAGCTGGTGACAGGAGAGGCCATCTGGTTTGAGGACCACGGCGAAGCAGTTGCAGCCGCCGACGTGGTGGCTAGTGCGCGCGTGGGGCTGGAGTACGCGGGGGCGGAGGCCGCCGGCCTACCATGGCGGTTCCGGCTGAAGGACAGCAAGTGGACTAGCCCGGCGAAGTAGCCCGGGCAGCGGCTAGCACAGCAAATCCGCAACCTGGGCCAACCGAAGTGGTTACGAGAGCCGCTTGCTTATGGCGCGTCGGCTTACTGCCCCTGCGGTGCTTACTGCCCCTGCGGTGCTTACTGCCCCTGCGGTGCTTACTGGCCCTTGCCAGCTGGGTAGGGGTTTTCCTTCTTCATTTCGAGCCAACGTTCGGGCCGGTCCAGCGGCTCGTAGCCGAAGCGCTGGTAGAGCGTGTGCGCGTCGAAGGTGGCGAGCAGGTGGCGGCGCAGGTTTTGTAAGTCGGGGTGGGCCAGCATCTGTTTCACCAGCCACTTGGAGAGGCCATGGCCCCGGTGCTCGGGCAGCACGAATACATCGCAGAGCCAGGCAAAGGTGGCGCGGTCCGTCACCACACGGCAGAAGCTGGCGAGGTGGCCATCGGGTGCGTAAAGGCCGAAATTGAGAGAGTTAGCAATGGCCCGTTCCACGGTGGCCAGCGGAATGTTTTTGGCCCAATAGGAGTCCTCGCTCAGCCAGCGGTGAATGGCGGCGACATCAAGCTGGGCGGGGTCGGTGCTGAGGGTGTAGCCCGAAGGGTGGGCGGCAGTGAAAAAGGAAGACATAGGGCAGTGGATATCAGAAGTGGCTGCAAGCTACTATCGCGCTGGGTTGGCATCCATTGTCGACCGGGTTTCGTTACTCCAATTACAGTTCCTTCATTGTTTGTTCATTCTAATCCTTCTCATGATGAAAACATTACGCATTGCGGCACTGGCCCTTCTACTCGGAGCCGGTTGCCAGCCGGCAGCCCGGGCCCAGGCTCCGGCCCTGACCACTTTCCCGGTGGGCAGCACCACGGTAACGGCTTCGGCTTTGGCCAGCAACCTCAACACCGTTTGGGAGCTGGTATGGGGCCCGGATAATTTCCTCTGGATGACTGAGCGCGGCGGCCGCGTCAGCCGCGTAGACCCCGCCACCGGGCAGGTGCTGCCACTACTCACCATCCCGGACGTGACCCAGACCGGCGAAAGCGGGCTGCTGGGCCTGGCCGTGATGGCGACGCCCACGGCCGGTACGTACTGGGTTTTTGTGGTGTACAACTACACCGACCAGCTCATTCTCAAGGAAAAGCTGGTGCGCTACACCTACGCCAACGGTGCTTTGAGCAGCCCAACGGTGCTGCTCGGCAACATCAGCGCCACCACCACGCACAGCGGCTCGCGTCTGCTGCTGCTGGCCGACGGCACCCTGCTCATGACCACCGGCGATGCCCAGCAGCAGCCCCAGGCGCAGAACACTTCCTCGCTCAACGGCAAGATTCTGCGCCTGAACCTCGACGGTACCATTCCGGCCAACAATCCCATTGCCGGCAACCCCCTATACACCTTCGGCCACCGCAACCCGCAGGGCCTGCTGCAACTGGCCGATGGCCGCATCTACAGCTCGGAGCACGGCCCCAACAACGACGACGAAATCAATAAGATTGAAGCCGGCCGCAACTACGGCTGGCCCAACGTGGAAGGCCTCTGCAACCTGCCCGCCGAAGCCACCTTCTGCGCTGCCAACAACGTGCGCGAGCCCCTCACTACCTGGACGCCCACGGTGGCCCCGGCCGGCCTAGCGTATTACGACCACCCTGCCATTCCTGGCTGGCGCGGCAGCCTGCTGCTAGGCACGCTGGGAGGCAGCCGGCTCATGCAGCTCACCCTGGATGCCAGCGGCCTGACCATTCCCACCCGCACCGATTTTCTGTCTGGTTTTGGCCGGTTGCGGGCCATCTGCGTGTCGCCGCAGGGCAAGGTATATATCGGAACCAGCAACCGGGATGGACGCGGCCTCCCGGCCGCTACCGACGACCGGATTCTGGTGCTGGAAAACCGGGCGTATGTAGCCACGGCCACCGTGGCAGCCCAAAAGCTGGCGTTTGAACTGTTTCCCAATCCGGCCCAGCGGCAGGCTACCGTCCGGCTGGCAGCTCCGACCCAGGTTCTGACTGTGCGCGACTTGCTGGGCCGCACCCTGCTTCGGGTGCAGCCCACAGGCCTCACAGCCACGCTGGACCTGGCTGGCCTGCGAGCCGGCACCTACCTGGTACAGGCCGACGGCCCGATGGGCCGCAATACCCAAAAGCTCACAATAGAATAGCTTGCAAGGCAGGACAGCCAGCGCGAGGATTGGGTATTTTCCATAAAAAAGAGCCGGCAATTTTGCCGGCTCTTTTCATTTGCGAAGCTACTTGAGGCGTGCTATTCGAGCACGACTTTGCGAGTCAGTACCTGTGAGCCAGCTTCTACGCGCAAGGTGTAGAGGCCGGTGGCCAGGTTGCGGGTGCTCAGGGTCTGCTCGGCGGCAGCGGTGAGGTTTTTGGTGAGCACGACTTGTCCCAGGGCGTTGAGCAGGGTTGCCTGGCCGGCGCCGCTCAGGCCACTGAGCTTGAGGGTGAGCTGGCCGGTGCTGCTGGGGTTGGGGTACACCAGCAGCGCATCGGTATCGGTTTGGGCCCGGGCCGCCAGTACGCCAGCCGAAGGCGCGATGGTGAAAGTGCCCGACGGGTCGGAGCTGCCGTAGCCGCTCACGGCCATATAGTAGCGGGTGCCCACGGTCAGGCCCGCCACGTTTACCGGTGCGGTGATGGCTGTGCTGTTGCTGCCCGAAGAAACGCAGCTCACCAGCGCAAATGGTCCGGCCGAGCAGCTCGGCGAGGAGTACACCCGCACCATGCCGGCGGCCGTGCCGGTGAAAGCGAAAGTAGCCGTAGTGCTTGAGGCAACGAAGCTAAACCACACGTCTTTCGGCAGGCTTGCTGGCGAGCAGGCCGGAGTTGAGATGCCGGGTTGCGAGCTGGTAGTAGCACCAACGTTTGTGCTGGTGAGCACACCAGCGCCCAGGCCTATCGCGCCGCAAGGCTCGTTGTTGGCCGGAGCCGTGAGCGGGGTGGCGAAGCTGATGGGGCCCGCCAGGATGCTGCTGCCATTGAAGCCGCCGCACACCTGCTGCACGTAGAATTCATAGTTGGTGTTGGCCTGTAGGCCGGTCACAGTCGTAGTTTGGCCCGTAATGCCGGTGATGGAAGTGCTGCCGGTGCCGGAAGGAGGGGTAAAGCCCACCGGACCATAAATAACCGTAAAGGTGTTGCCCGTGCTGGAGGCTAATGTCCAGTTCAGTACGGCCGTAGTGTTGGTGATGGTGCCAACGGCGAGGCCAATTGGAGGCGGGCAGTTGGGTACTGGCACAGCGCAAATCGTGAAACTACCCAGCGTGGGCTGGAAGCTGTCATAGGCGCCCACCCGTACGTAGTACGTAGTGCTGGGCGTGAGGCCGGTCAGGTCCAGGTCCGGGGCAGGCGTGGTGTTGTCGCCTGATGCTGCGCAGTTCAGGAAGGTGAGTGTGCCGGTGCAGCTAGCTCCCGAATATGCCCGCACGGTGTTGGCCGCAGTACCCGTCACGCTGATGCGAACCTGGGTGCTGGTAGGGCCAGTGGCGGCGGTGGTGAACTTATACCACACATCGGCAGGCGTAGTGGTGGGGAAGCCTGCAGCACAGGAACCAGCCGATACCCCCGTGGTGGGCGTAGCGCCAAAGCTGGTAGTCGAAAGTGGGGTGCAGGTATTGTTTATTGTGAGAATGGCCGCGCCGCAGGGCTCATCGTTCACAATCTGCGTGGTGAAGGAGCCAGCGTTTGAGCGGGTGCTGTTGCCGTTGGTGCCGCCGCAGTTGGCCGTCACGTAGAACTGGTAGGTGGTGCCGGGGGCTAGGCCCGTGATGTTGTAGGGCGGAGTTGGCACGTTGGTGGCCGTCGTGTAGGTATTGGTAGGCGATGAAATCTGATTGGGGTCGAAGCCAGCGGGGCCGTAGAGCACGGTATACGTAGCGCCCGTTGTGGCTTGCCAGGAAAGCGCCGCCGTGGTGGTGGTGGTAGTACCCGTGAGCAGGCGCGGCGTAGCGCAGGGGCTGGGTGCGGGCGGCGTGAACGAATACACCTGGCCCGTGGCGGGCAGGCTGCCGATATTGTCGGTTTCGGTGACGGCGCTAACCGTTGCCGTGGGTGATGAGTCGCTGAGCGACAGGAAAGTGCCCGGCCCCGAGCCTACCCCCGACAAGCCAATGGAAGCGGCCGCACCGGTAATGGGAGCACCAGCCAACTGCGTGTAGACAAATCGCACCACATTGGTGCCTTCCACCAGCTGCACCTGCATGGAGAAGGAAGGACCGGTGCTGTTGCCGTAACGAATCCAGTTTTTCCACTCGAAGGTGAAAGTGCGGTTAGGCGAGGCCCCGGTAGTCAGGTAGCTGGCCGTGCCGTTCGTGCCGTTCAGGTCATCCCAGAAGGGGGCTACCAGCGGGCGCTCGCTGGCCGCGCCGGTGGCCAGCTCATTGGTCAGGTTGCTGTAGGTAGAGCTGGTGTTGAAAGTGAGCCAGCCGTTGGAAGATACCTTGCAGCTGGTGTAAACCGTGCCATCGAAAGTGAAGTTGAAGCCCAGCGGGATGGTCCCGGAAATCTGGTCATCGCCCTCAATAGATGATTCGCTGGTGGCCGTGGATGGCAGCGGCGTGAAGGTGCCGCTGCTCGGCGCGAAAGAGTAGGTGTCGACCTGAGCATGTCCCTGGCGTGCGGTCAGCATAAGGCCCGCTAGCAGCAGGCCACTGCCCCACGTGCCGAGTCGGCGCGTACGTAACAATGTTTTCATGATAAGGGGGTTGGGAAAAAGAGGTGGTGGAGGGGAAAAGGAACCTGGAAAACCTCAGGCCGGGGTAAGACAGGCAGTAGCTTCGGCCTGTAAGTTATAGAAACTGTTGGAAGCCTCCTTACATTATGCCTTTTTTTCTTTCTTCACCTATTTAGGCCAAAGCATTAAAAAAGGGGCTGTTCCATCGGAACAACCCCTTTTTTAACTTAAATAATAATACTTGAGACTACCTATTCGAGCACGACTTTGCGGGTCAGGGTCTGGTCGTTGGTGTCTACGCGCAGGGTGTAAACACCAGCAGCCAAGTTGCGGGTGCTCAGGGTCTGCTCGGCGGCAGCCGTGAGGTTTTTGGTGCGCACGACTTGTCCCAGGGCGTTGAGCAGGGTTGCTTGGCCGACTCCGCTCAGGCCGCTGAGCTTGAGGGTGAGCTGACCGGTGCTGCTGGGGTTGGGGTATACCAGCAAGGCATCGGTGTCAGTTTGGGTCCGGGCCGCCAGTACGCCAGCCGAAGGCGTAATGGTGAAGGTGCCGCCCGTATCCGAGCTGCCGTAGCCACTCACCGCCAGGTAATAGCGCGTGCCCACGGTCAGGCCCGTTACGTTCACGGGTGCGGTGATGGCCGTGTTATTGCTGCCCGAGGAAGTGCAGCTTACCAGCGCAAATGGTCCGGCCGAGCAGCTCGGCGAGGAGTACACCCGTACCATACCGGCCGGCGCACCTGTGACTGTGAAGGTGGCCGTCGTGCCCGTCGCAACGAAGCTAAACCACACATCCTTGGGTGAGCTTGCGGGAGAGCATACCGGAGTTGTGATGCCAGGCTGCAAGCTGGTGAGTGCACCTAGCGTAGTGCCGGTGCGTGTGCCGGCACCCAGGCCAATGGCGCCGCAGGGGTCGTCGTTGGTCGGAGCCGTGAGGGGAGTGCTGAAGCAGGTGGGGCCAACCCAAGCGCTGCTGCCATTGGCAGTACCGCAGTTCTGGCGCACGTAGAAGCAATAGCCCGTGGCGGGCGTCAGGCCTGTAACGGTTTGCGTAGTGGTGGTCAGGCCCGTAACCGTCGTGCCCGAACCTTGCGTGAAGTTTTGCAGGCCATACTCAATCTCATAGGTATTGCCGGTGGTGCCGCCGGTGGGAGCCACCCAGTTGAGGACCGCCGTGGTGTTGGTGGTAGTGCCTACGCTCGGGCTGGTGGGCGCGGCGCAGTTCGAGGGCGAGGTAACGCACACGGCAATGGGGCCGGTGGTGTTGCCATTGTATGCCCATACCCGGATGTAGAGCACTTCGCCGGGCGTGCGGTTGGTCAGGTCGAGGAGCGAGTAGTTGCCGTTCGGGCTGCTATCGTCGTCGCAGCCAATGGAGGTCAGGGTACCGCAGGTACCGGAGTATACGTTCAGGCCGGTGTCGACCACGTTGCTGCCGCCGGTGGGGGGCAGGGTCTGGATAGTGACCGCGCCACTGACCGGCACCGTTACTTTAAACCAGATGTCCTTGCTAACATAGCTGGCGCAGCTGGGGGCCGCAACACCCGTCGAAGCAGTAGCCGCCGTGTTGTCGGCACTAACCTGGGTAACGCAGGTGCCAAACTGAATGGGCACGTTGATGGCCCCGGCGCAATCATCGTTGGTGGGCGTAGTCGGGCCGGGCACTACGCATAGTGTGAAGGTGCTGGCGGCTGCCGTAGTGGGCTGGGTGCCCGTGGCATATACCCGCAGAAAGTACGTTTGACCGGCGGTGAGGCCGCCAATGGTGTTGTTGCCTGATGCGCCGGAGCCTACCGTGCCGCAGAAAACGCTGGTGGTGCTGGCGCAGGCTCCCGAGCGCACATCATAAGCCGCGCCAAACTGCGGAGTCAGCAAGATGGTGTGCGAGTTGCTGGTGGCAGTGAAGGAATACCACACATCATTAGCCGTCGTGCCGCCGCAGTTGGTGGTTGGGGCTACACTCTGCGTAGCGCCAAATACGGTGCCGCTTAGCGGGGTGGTGCAGGTGGCGGCCACGGTCAAGCCCACGGCCGTCGTGCACTCGTTGTTGGCAGGAGGGTTGGGGTTGGTGGTGAAGCTGCCGGCGTTGGAGATGGCGCTGCTGCCATTGGTCCCACCGCAGTTCTGAACCACATAGAACTGGTAGCCAGTCTGAGCCGTGAGGCCGGTAAGGGGAGCCGTGCTGTTGGCTGACGTGATGATGGAGTAGACGTTAGTTGATGAAGGCACCAACGCCGGGTTGAAACCAGTCGGACCGTATAGAATGGTGAACGGGCCGGGCGTGGTGTTCGATACGGTATAGCTAACCGTGGCCGATGTATTGGTAATCGCCGTAACACTCAGGTTGCGGGGCGTGGGGCAAAGCGACGGGGCGGGCGGCGTAAAGGCGTATACTTGGCCGGCCGCCGGAGGTGTGGCGATGTTGCTGGTTTCAACCGTTGAGCTAGCCGTGGGCGTAGCCGTGGAGTTACTCAACGAAAGAAAGGAGCCACTCCCAGTGCCCACACCAGCCAAGCCGATGGAAGCAGTTGGAGAAGTCGGCGTTGCCGCTTCAGGCCGGTAGATGAATTCGACGCGGTTGGTGCCCTCATACAGCTTCGCCTGAAAAGAAATAGCGGGAGCCGTGGCGAGGTATCGCCACCGCCAGTTGCGCCACTCAAAGGTGAGTACCCGGTTCGGGGCTGTGCCCGTGAGTTGGTAGCCAGCATAGCTACTAGGGTCGCCACCGCCCAGGTCGTCCCATAGCGGAGCTACCAAGGGCCGTAGACTAGAGGACCCTGTCGCGAGGTCGTTGCCATTTGCATAATCGGCCGCACTGTTAAATGACAGAAAGCCGTTAGATGATGCATAAAAAGACGTGTAAGGGGTACCATCAAACACAAACGTGAAGCCGATGGGCAGCACCCCCGAAATGTCGTCGTCGGTCAGAATATCTGGTACCGCCGTAGCCGTAGCCGGCAACTGCGTGTAAGTGCCCGTACTTGGAGCAAAGGTGTAGGTATCGACTTGGGCTTGGCTCAGGCGAGCAGTCAGCATCAAACCTGCCAGCAGCAAGCCTTTGCCCCACCGGCCAAGCCGTTTGGTGTGTAATAATGTTGCCATAAGTATTTAGGTGAAGGGAAAAAGGTGAAAAAAGGGAACGTCAGGGGGTGGATGCGCCGTGGGTGACAGCAGAAAATATGGCCAAATTCTTAGCTAGCTATTTCTCGCCGCCTAATGTATGTATAAACCAGGTAATCATTCCAATATTCATTGGGATTTCATGAATGAGTGGGGTGTTATTTGCCCGTTCACCAAACAAAAAGGGCTGCTCCAACCGGAGCAGCCCTTTCAACTGGAAGGGTAAAGTGCCTATTCCAGCACCACTTTGCGGGTAAGTACCTGCGTTCCGGCGGTTACGCGCAGGGTGTAAACGCCAGCGGCCAGGTTGCGGGTGCTCAGCGTTTGCTCGGCGGCAGTAGTCAGGTTTTTGGTGACTACTACTTGGCCCAGCGCATTAAGCAGCGCAGCCTGGCTGGCGCCGCTGATGCCGCTCAACTTGAGGGTGAGCTGGCCGGTGTTGCTGGGGTTGGGGTACACCAGCAGCGCATCAGTATTAACCTGGGTGCGGGCCGCCGTCACCAGGGCCGTGCCGGCAATGGTGAAGGAACCTTGGGCATCGGAGCTGCCGTAGCCGCTCACAGCAATATAGTAGCGCTGGCCAACCGTCAGGCCAGTCACATTCATCGGGGTGGTGAAGGCCGTGTTGTTGGCTCCCGAAGAAGCACAGGCTACCAGGTTAAACGGTCCGGCCGAGCAGCTGGGGCTGGAGTACACCCGCACCATGCCAGCCGGCGCACCGGTGAGCGTGAGGGTGGTGCTGGTGGCAGTCGGCGTGAAGGCGAACCACACATCCTTGGGCTGGCTGGCCGACGAGCAGGCGGGCAGCTGGATGCCGTTTTGCACGCTGGTAGTGGCACCTACGTTCGAAGCCGTGAGCGTGGTAGTGCCCAGCGTAGTAGCAGCGCAGGGGTCATCGTTGGCGGGAGCAGTCAGCAGCGTATTGAAGCAGTATTGGGTCGAAACCGCGCTGGCACCGTTGAAGCCGCCGCACACTTGCTGCACCACGAAGCAGTAGTTGCTGTTGGGCTGCAGGTTGGTGAGCGTAGTGGTGAGGCCGGTGATGCCCGAAACCGTAGTGCTGCCCGCACCGCCCGGCGTGAAGCCCGACAGGCCATACTGCACCGTAAAGGTGCTGCCCGTGCTCACAGTAGCAGCCCAAGTCAGTACTGCCGAGGTGCTGGTCAGCGTGCCGTTGCCTAAGCCCGCTGGCGTAGCGCAGTTGGGCACCGGCGTGGCGCAGATGGTGAAGTTGCCCAAGGTACCGGCCGTGCTGTACTCATTCACGCGGATGTA
>NZ_JAGETZ010000023.1 GCF_017571495.1 Hymenobacter negativus
CTTCACTATAGGAGGCGACCCTAAGGTACGCAAGCGCCCTGGGCCTGCGCCCCCGGCAGCGCGTTCACGTAAACGGTCCGGAGGTAAACGCGGCAATTTAATTTAAGGGGGCTCTACTTACACGGAAGAGCCGGTTTACCAGACAATTGAACTGCTTTTACCATCAAGCGGCTGCATTGGGCGGCGGTCAACGAATCCGGTGGGTTGATGTGGTTGAAGTAAATGTGGATATTCTCCGGCCCGTGAGCTAAGACCAATACATGGTTGGTGCGATGGACAATTTTCTCTTCGTACACCTCGTCCGGAAAAAAGGTTGACGCGAACAGAAACGAATCGGGGGTGACCAAGGCGTCTGCCTTTTTTGTCTTACTCCCTTTCCGGTTGAATTCGTAGAGGGAAGCCTCGCCCTTTTGCTCTTCCAACACATCGGCCTTGCGCCTTTCAAAGGCAAAGAAGCCAGAAGTCATGGTCTGAAGGCTTTGCCACGATTCGGTACACGTGGTGTCCAAGCAGTGGAAGAGCAAATAATTGAATACACCAGGTCCCACGTGGTCGGTTCGTTAGCGGCGCTCTCCCTGGCAAGCGGCACTGCTGCAGGGAGAGGATGCAAGAGCCCCCCCGGCCCCCCACCGCAGGCAGGCTGCCCACGAGTAACAGGGCGAGTAAAACGTGTTTCACGAAAAGCGCTTTCATGGGGATACGAACCCTTAACTAAATCATGATAATGAGTTCATCTAAACGGTACGGCAGTAAAACTGCTTTGTTTAGAATAACGAGCGTAATTATGCCCTTTCACTAAGCCCTTTCGATGAGCTACGACTTAATGGTATTTGCGAAGGATTCCGCACCGAGGAACCGCGCTGACTTTCTGGAATGGTTCGACTGCCAACTGGAGGGAGAAGACGACGGAGAAATCACGTCTGATTCACCCGCTATGCTGGCATGGCACCAGGAAATGGTGGCTGCCTTTCCCGACATGGACACCGTGGAGGAAGAGGAAATAGCGAACGGTAGGTGTGGGGAGTACAGCATTTTCACCGGGGCCATCTACGTGAGCTTTGCTTGGTCGCAAGCATCCGTAGCCTATGAGACGATGAGGTCCTTGGCTGCCAAACACGGTGTAGGCTTTTTTAACGTCAGTGCCGAGGATGGGGAAATCATTATACCAGGAGATGGTACCAGCGGCCTGCTCCTGCTGTAGTCTGCCTTCTATGCCTCGTTACGTCCACAAACGCTTTCGACGACTGTCCATCTACTTTAGCCATGAAGCAATTGCCACTTTACCTTTTCGGCGATTGCTATGTACTCGGTTGACGGCGCACTATTCCACTTTTTTGCGCGGGTCCTCTTTCGACGGAATCCACACCATTCTTCTCTTTCTAACCAATCTTCCAACGGAGAACAGGCGGGTAGAGAAAAAAGTAGTCGGGTATCTCGACTACTATCTAGTGGTTGATTTTCAGCTATTGGTGCGTCTGGCGACTGACCAAGAGCGTCAGCAGTATTTGCTTGCACGTATGCAAGCGGGAGTACGTCAGTTCGTGCAGCAGCAGGGCTGGGACATGGCCCGCTTTGAACGGGCATATCAGGCATGCATAGCAGCCGAATTACCGGTAGAAATACAGTATTAGCGAACCATTTATGTGTTCACGCAAACGGTGGTCTAAACTAACGAGTGAATTAATCGCCGCACGTTCCCCTCCGGTGAAGTGAGCAGGCGATTAGGGAATCACCGTGAAGACCGACGTGACAATGCTGCCAAAACTATTGGCCATGTTCTCTACGGGATGGGCGTAGAGCGCAATGCGGCCGGTTCCGGCCCCGGCAGGCACCTGAATTTGGAGGGAGTCGGCCGTGGACAGGACCGGGTTCAGGGGCGAGACGATAACCGACGCGGCCTGCCCGCTGGCGTTGGCAAACGCCAACTGGTCGGCTTGTACGGTCTCCAATAAGTGCCGGCCGTAGATGGTCACCACCGTGCCCACGCGGCCCTGGCTGGGTCGAATGCCCGTAATGATAGGCGAAGGAGTAGAGCGAACGCTGATTTGGTGCCTTGCCGGCTCGTAGCCGTCCCGGGTCACGACCACTGACACATAGGCATAGGGTACGCCCGCCGGCACCCTTGCGCGGAGTTGGGTGGTCGAAGCCGTCAGCACCGGGGCCGGCAGGCCTTGCACGGTCACTTGATTCTCGGTGGTCACGCCGCTAAAGCCCTCTCCCTGGATGGTTAGGGTATCGCCGATAACCGCCGTGTTGAGCGTGCTCCCCCCAATCTGGGTCGTGCCGGGGGTAATATCGGTAATCAGGACCCGATGCGGGGCGTCCTCGCGTTCACAAGCAAAAAAGAGCAAGGCCAGCAAAGGCAAGGTAGAAGGTACTAGTTTCGTTTTCATAGAAGAGAGACACTTTCGTTCACCAACCACTAATTTATCAAGATAGCATCAAAGTCTATGCAAACGGTCCGATTGAAATAACGAGCGTATGTTTCGTGATGAACGCACCCGATGACACCGTACACCAGCAAGCGTGGCTAGCGGCTGTGGCCCAGTACCCGGTGGGTAGCCCCTTAACGGGCACCGTCGTACATCAAGCCCCTTTCGGCGTATTTCTGGACGTGGGCCTGCCGGGCGTGAAGGTCTTGCTGGAAATCATTCACTATGCCGATGCGCCAGAATATGACCCGGCCAATCCACCCGCGGCTCCCTTTGCCGTACACCATCCGGCCCTTGGCGAAACAGTGACGGCCACCGTTTTTGGGCACCTGACCAGAGAAATCAGAGTCAGCGCAAAGCCCATTCCAGCGCTGAAGTAAGGCGTTCCTTAGTTCAGCGAAAGGGTGGTCTAATTAATGAGCGTTACGGTGGGATTCTTATCGATGGTGCGCTAGTTCAGCGAGAAGTGGGCCGTAGTCCTCCAATTCCTCCAGCGTGTAGCCCGTTGCAATCAAGTATTGGTGTGCCAAGCGTAGCAAGGCCACCCACTGGGCCATAAACGCGGCTTGTTCCGCTTCCACTACCGGGACAGCATTTAACGCCTCTTCCAAGGGCCCATCCTGCGCGGACACGCTGTGCCAAGAAGCAGTGACCCGTACCCTGCCTGCGGCCATTTCTACCAACCAGCTTGCGTGAAAGGTGTTCGAGGGCCAACAAATGGAGAAACTGCCCTGGGTGACGGTCCGCAGCTGCCGGACCAAACCGACCACATTGTGGACGACGATGCTCAGGTCGTACTTGTAGGAAAGCGGTACCGGCACGCCGTTCCAGTGCAGCCGGGCCCCATCCAGCAAGTAGGGAAAGCACGATTCCAAGGCTTCGCCCAGGCTCGTGTCCTCCGGTTCTTTTGCCCCCGGTTGGGTGGGCGGATACAGCAACAAGTTAACCACGGCCAACGGGAGAAAAGGAGGACGATACCACTCAAAGCAAAGCTCGCGTTTAGCCAAAGGGTGGTCTAAATTACCGAGTGTTATTTCACTTGTATCGCTTCCCTCACCATGTACGGGTCCTCCCCATGATGAATGAGGTAGGTGAAGTCTTTGTCGGCAAACATCGTCGCGGCGCTGCAGCCGGAATCCAGGGGCCTCAGGGACGGGACATCTACCGTGCTCAGGCTGAACGAGCCGGTGGGGGAAGAAGAGTCTACTTCGTCCACCGCAGTCAAATACCGGTCTCCTGCCGCGACAACGCGCTGGTGGGTGAAATACGTGAGCCGGATGGGCTCCTTCAGCACGGTGGAGTAACGGCAGTTAATCCGCTGAAAGACGTAACCAGCCCCCGCTGCGACGAAAAGAAAGACCAGGACTTTGGTGGTGTTTGTCATTGCTCGATGCCCAATAAGGCGAGTGATTGCTGCTATAAAGTAGATTAGCGTTCACGCAAACGGTGGTTTTAGTAAGTTGTGACTTGCGGTTACGTCTGCAAAATTCTTGGGAAGGCTTAGAATAATTTTGCTCCCCGTTGCCATAAGAGGGCCTATCGCACCGCACCGGCCTCCTTACCCTACCCGCTCGTTATATTCTCAAACAAAGCCTAATTGTTACTTTTTGCCGTTGCGTTGGCATGCGGTACTGACAGGCCCATAACCTAAAGAACGTGCAAGCGAAACCAGACGGTGTGATGCACCTATAAGCATAACAATCTACAGCAAGCCGCACTATTACAGCCTTATTTCTTCACAAGCCATTTTTGACCGCCGCGTTCTTCCATGCTAAACCCCTGAGAAAGATAAATGGCTTGCAAATGCTCCTCGAAGGTGGGCAGACGGTTTTTCCTGGCAAAGGGTCCAGGGCTGTCGTACATGGCCCTTACTTCGGCCACTAAGTATGTGACTTCAGTGGTCGCCACCGTTTTTTTAGCCGCCAGTGCCTTTTTTGGCGGCGTCGCTGTACGCTGACTCTCTAGGTAATCCGGCAACAGGTATTTTTCTACCAATGCTTTGTAGATGGCCCCGGCGGGTTTTTTAATTTTTCCCAGCCGGTGCTGCGATCCAACTCTTTCGATGACGAAACGCAAGTACCCCTCGTCGTATTCTTTGGCTTTTAACTGGGTTTCCACTTGTTGGATGCTGTCGGTCTTCAACCCCAGTTCCAGCAGCGCGGCCGCCCAAGAGTCCACCGGCAAGACGGGCGCTTTCTTGACCGGGGCCTTGCGCGCAAATTGAAAGCTAACCCGCTGCACGACCTTGCCTTGCCGCTGCACCTCGTAGGAAAAGGGTATGTCGGTGACGGCAAGCTGGTCGCGGGCTGGTTCCAGTACTTTGGCCTTGAAGCTTCTGAATTGGGGGTATTCGTGGTCCTGCACATCCAGCACAAATCGCAACTCCTGCACGCTCATGGTGCGACGACCAAATTCCGCATATTCTTTCAGCAGCCAGTAGATGCGCAAGGCGGAAGGGCTTTTGAGCTTCTGAACCTCTTTTAGGTCGGCCAAGGTAAAGTTGCCGGCCTCTTGAAGTTGCAGCAGATAGGGCAGCGCATCTACGTTGAAGCTGGCCACCACCCCGCCCAGTTCGGGTTCCCAGCTAGCGGTCGAAATCAGATTGATGTAAGTAAAAGCCGGTTTTTTGGTGCGCCGGCGGGTTTGGGGCTCTAGCTTCTCAATGTAGATTTTAAACTCCATGATGTTCTGGCACATGGCATCCACCCGTTCGTAGGCCGACCCGGCTTGTGAATCGAGAATCAATTCCTTAATGGGAATAAGGTGGCTGCGGAACTCGGTTTGTCCAAAATCCTGCCGAGCCAGCATGGACACGAACAGCCGCATTTGCAGCGGTATCATCGAAAAACGGGCGTTTATCAGCGCGTTGTGCTGAGCAAGCTGCTGGTTAGGATTGTCTTCCGGTTGCATTGAGTGCCGTCTTTTTGGTTACAGATAGAGCAGGGTACCAACGTCTTTTTGGTTACACTTAGCACCAGCTTCGAACGTCTTTTTGGTTACACTTATGACACAAGGGCAACGTCTTTTTAGTTACACTTAGAACCGTTTTCAAACGTCTTTTTGGTTACAGATAGGTGCCGTCTTTGTAGTTACATCTGCCGTCTTTGTAGTTACAGGTAAACCAAAGGATTAACGTCTTTTTGGTTACACTTGCCGTCTTTTTGGTTACACTTGCCGTCTTTTTGGTTACACTTGCCGTCTTTTTGGTTACACTTGCCGTATTCAAAACACGAATAATCAGCTAGTTGTAGAAGCAGTAATACTTCTAATATAGTTTAACTTTCTAAAGAGCTAGCTTTTTAGAAAGTTATTTCTTTAAAATTAAATCATTCAAGTGCAGTTAGTTTTCAGGGGCGGCGCGGCGGCGAGCCAACACCGCTGATGCCTTCAAACGCTAACTAGCCGGCCATCGCAACGAAGTTTCTAAGCCTCTACTGTTTGCTGCTACAGTTACCATTTGTTTAGGCGCCCATAGGGAGAATGTGAGGCCCCTTCTGGTCAAGCTAACGTGGCGGCAGCGGAACCATAATCGCCGGAGCCCCCACCCGGCCGCGAAGCCAGCCCCCAGTGCGCGGCGCCAGCGGAAGCAGGCAGCTACCTAGTAGGCCGGCTAAGCAGACTTGCGGACCAAACGCTTGAGCGTTTTGGCAGCCACTTTAGGGGGCAGAGCCTTCTTCGCCTCGGGCTTATCGGCCAAATAAGCCACTAGGGCCTCGTGCAACACCTCGTGCAACTCCATGTGCGCCCAGTACTCGTACTGACGCAGTTCGCGGTAGACGTCGGGCTTGAGTTGATTGGTGAACACTACGCGGCTTACCGGGACGGCTTCCGGCTCCGTTGGCGGGAGGAGCGCTACCGGTCCTGTTGGGAGAAGTGGGGCCGTAGCGGGCTCCACCCCGTATATCAGGTCGTCGGCACTCGCGGCCACCCGGGGGCGCGTACCAGTCATTGAGGGCTTGGCCATAAAAATCAGGAAATGCGGGTGAGAATTTCGTCCGTGAGGCCCCGATAGTCAGCCGCCCCGTTGGAGTTGGGGGCCCAATCGTAGATGGGCCGTTGCATGCTCTGGGCCTCATCCAGGGAGACGTTTTCCCGAATGGTTTGGCTCATGATCAGCGCGGCTAAGGCTGGGTCGGCCTGTAGGTCGCGGGCGTACTGGTGGTGCAGAGCTTTGCGGTAGGTCGGCGAGTATTTCGTGAAAAAGATGCCCCCGACCCGCAATTGCGGATTAAAGTTGCGTTTTAGACGGGCTACCATCTCAATGAGGGCCGTCATCCCCTCGCTGCCGAATAAATTGGGTTGTAGCGGAATGAATACAGCCTCGCTGGCCACCAGTGCCGATACGGTAAGAGGCCCCAGGTTTGGGGCGGTGTCGATGATGACGTAGTCGAAACGGGACTGCACCTCTTCAAGCTGGTGGCGGAAAAAGAACTGATAGTCGGGCGCATTGCCGAAGCCCTTTTCCTGCTGGGCCATGATGCGCGCCGAGCGCACCATGCTTAAACCCGCACTGAGCGGGTGGCAGAGCGAGGCCAGCGTAGGTACCCCCTCCCCTTCCGTGAGGGCCAGCCCCAGGTGCGGCTGTTCAGCGGGCAGGCCGGAAGCCGTGCTGGCATTGGCTTGCGGGTCGGCATCGATGAAAAGCACCCGGTTGCCCAACTCCGCCAAGCGGTGGGCCACGGACAGGGCGGAAGTCGTCTTGCCGACCCCACCCTTGTTGTTGGCAAATGTTAGGATGCGCATGGGAGGTGAAGTAGATTCTTCACAAACATACTGCTAACAAACAACACTGCAATACGACAACATGTGCAACACAAAAATATTAGACTTATTGCAATACAAATTTATTGGAAACATGTACATATCAATTGCAGTATTGCTCATAAGTACAAGCAATATGTACATACTAGCAATGCTACAATACTGAAATACAAATGGCGGCCATAACATTAGGTTATCGGCCGGCCGCAATGGATAGCAGTAAGGCTAAACGGTCAGTACCCGCACTGCAGTGAATAATCCTTGTAAAATGGTGTGAAAGCCAATTCTCAAGCAATACAGTGCAGTTGGTGCTTTAACTGGTTGTTTTTAAATCTGCATCTGCTACACTGCAATACATATTGCAAAATGTTGGATGCCAATCTATTCGACTCATCGTCTATGCGGGAATTTCCGCAAAACCAACAATGTATGAAAGAACCACCATAATGCCAGCAATACGGAATTATGTGCAATATCAGCAATACTGAAATACCAGCTACAGGGCAATACGCCTGTTTTGTTTGGGCAGGCGACATTGAAGCGCTGGAAAGCCAAAAGGATAGGCACTGGCAACGAGTGGCTGGGTGAGTGGCAATCAACTAACGAGCAAAGGAGGGAAGATTAAGTGCCTAGAGGAGTGTTGAGCCTGTGTCACTCGCCAGATGTTGATTGCCACTCACGAGGCTTGTCATCCTGTTTCTGACCCAGCGTTTTTACAGGGAGCGCTAGACCTTAAAACGATGTAGTCGAGCAGAGGGCCACGTGAGGGCAACAGGTTGTAGCGGCTGCTGTCTCAACTTGGCCCCGCTTTCACTGGCTGTGGAGCAGCTAACTGATTCGTTGAATACCGACTGATTGCTTGTCAATTGCCACCATGCGCAGCAGCTAGCGGCGGCCAGACCGCCGCTAGCTGCTGCGCTCGTACCGCGCCAAACAGCTTCATGGCCACTGGCTCGACCACCGCTCAGGCAACAGCGGGGTGGATAACACCCTGGCGGACAAGCAGCAGGATTTCGCCCCGGGTCAGGGTGGGTACAGCTAACAGCGGCAGGGCAACCCCTAACAACCCGACTTCCAGACGGGGGAATAACTCGTCCAGCGCCTCGTCTTCCAGCAGCAACGCGGGGTGCAGGGCCTGGACAATGGGAATCACCGCACGCAGGTGAAAGCAGGTCGTGTCCACAATGCAGCGGACGTCCCCGTAGTTCACGGGCACGAAAGGTGAGTTGGTATAGGGTTGCTCCAGGTCTTCCATGGGCATTCCTTACAGCCACGCAGCCACTATCAGGGCCCGCTTGGCCCGGCGCAGGTAGGCCATGGCATCGGGCAACGAGCCTTGGTAGAGCAGCACCAGGTCCGCCCCTAAGTCGGGGGAAGCAATCCGCAAGAAATGGGTCGTATTTCCAAGGTGCCCGATGCCCCCGACCTCAATTGGAAAGGGAGCAAGGTGCTCACAAAGTTGACGCACCGCTAGCAATCCTGTGGGCTCTCCGTCAATCCCACAGGGAGGGTGCCTTCATTGTGATATGAGGCTCCATTCCCTGCCAGCCAAGTTCACCTCTGAAGCTCCGCAATGATTCCATCAGTGAGTTGGGGGGCTGTATGCCTAAGAAATAACGCATTTCATTGGAGCAAAAACCAAATGATAATAAATAATCAAACTAGCTGATGAGCAGATAAAATATAAATAGAGTAGTACAGGCAGGAACTAATGGTGCAGGCCTGGTTTTGCTAATGGGTCTGATGACTTCGTCTTGCTGAATGCAAACCCTTTGTAGTAGGTGCATTTTAGGCTGGATGCGCTGCATCGTTACTTGGTAAACAACCCCCTACTTCACACCTATAGCAAACGTACACACCCAATTTAATAAGTTTCACCCCGATAAAAAAAATCGGGATTCGGCTGGACCGATTCAAAAAATAGAAACAATTGTGCGACAAGCGCAACGTTATCCATCGCCGTTTGAAAGGCAACCTGCCCGGGGTTTTTGAGAAGTACGGGGAGCCAAATCTGATTCCGACTTTTAAGGACCAAGGCAGCTATAAAACAAACACCGGCATTAAGCTGCTGGCGGGCGGCAGTGGGTACGACATTGACCAAGGCGTTTATTTTGATACGCCGAAAGACAGAGAGGGCGCCTATTCACCCCTTACGTTAAAGAAGCGAGTCGAAGAAGCGTTAAATGAGCTTACAGATGACATTCGCATTCGCCGTCCATGCCCAACTCTTACTCAGCAGAAATCAAGAAAAACTCTTTCTATTGGCAAGTAAAGGGACAGACTAACCGATTCTATTTCTTCGCTCCTTCAATCAAACGGCCTGCGTTTAGCTTCGGACCCTTTGACTAAACTGTTTTTACCGGGTCAACGTCCGGGGAAGGATGCGGATGAGGCCCACGATGGCCAAGGCACTAATCCAGCACACGACGTAAAGCTGCGCGCGGAAGAACCCCAGGGTGCCGGGCTGGTCCAGCCAACGGTAGAAGGGCACACCCTGGGGACTCAGTTGGAAGGCTACGGCATCGACAACTAACAGGGGCACGAAGGCCCGCAGCCAAAAGTGCACGGGCACGTAGCGCCCGGCCTACCACGAGGCTCCGGCCAGCACGTACCCGCTCAGCAAGGCGTGCAGCACGAGCCCATACACGTAGTAGGCAGGATTCATGGTGGGGGCGCACGCAACGTCCACCGCCGCGCCGCGTACGCCAGCAGCCCCGACAGCCCGGTTTGCACGGTGCTGGTCGTGGCGAGCCACCCCCACCGCGGGAATGAATTGACCGGTCCCCAGCCGTTGGCCACAACGACCAGCACCAGACAACCGAACACGTATTCGAGCACGAGCATCGGCGTGAACCATCATTTCACTGAACCCATAAGACCCGCCGGCTCACTAGCAAAGCTGCCTAGCTAGGCTTCGATGTAGAAGACAAAGGACATCGTTTCGGTGGCCTGTGCCAGCAAGTCGGTGTTGGCAAACCAATCCAGATGAACATGCCCACCGGCATCCAGGGTAGACACGTTTTCCACAAATTCAGCCAATTTTCGAAACGCTTGTGCGTCCCCCGAAAGCTTCAGCGCTGCCCTATCTATGCGGACGGTGATGACCCCATTTGATTGTTCCATGTGCTCTATCGTTAATTCCCGCATTGGCACGGGATAATACTTGTGGAGCTTGTGCCTGAGAGGAAACACCCCCGTTGAAAGTCCAGTTAACCGTTTCGAGGCGCGGGCGAACCCGGTGCACGTACCCGAAATCGAAATCTCAATTTCAGAGTGCTCTTGATGTGAACTGGTGTGGATAGCTATTTCGCACATCGTAGGCAATGGGTTTAAACGCTCGTTAAGTTGAAAGACTACGTTTACCTTCGGACCGCTTGAAATACGTAAAAGGGCTATTGCTTTGCTTCAGTGGTGGGCGTTGGCACGTGTGCCGTCCCCATTAGGATGCGGGTAGGACAGCCGTCGAATAGGGGGCCACAACCCGCCAGCTTAGGCGAGTATACAGCGCACAGCCAGCTTCGGTGGCCACGAGCAGGCGCTCGCTAACCCCGGCCTCGGCGGCCACCGCATCCAGCGCGCCCATCAAGGCGGTCGCCAGTCCTCTGCGGCGGTGAAACTTCTGTGTTTCGATCCGGTCAAAGACCGCACTTCCCCGGTACAGCACGACTCGCCCAATCGCCGCCGTCTGCCCCGTGGCATCGGTTAAGCGGATTACGGAAGCCCCATGTTCGACGGCGACCATTGCCACATACTCGGCGGGCACGGGAAAGGAGTAGGGCAGCACCGTCGGACAGGACATCAAATATCGGGGCTGTTTCACCTGCCATGGAGCGGGCAGTACGCGCCGCAGGTGGGCTGGTTCGACGGCGGCCTTGAGATAAATGAAGGGCTCGTGGATACGGATAGTACAGGCTTGCAGCGCGGGTCCCGCGTCCACAAACACGTGGCGCCGCACCTGCTCGGGCCAGCCCACCTCGACGACTAATCCACCGCCGTCGGGTTGGGGCAGCGGCAATCCGCGGGCCAGGCTCCAACCTGTCAACCAGCGGTCCAGAAGAGGCAAATCAACAGGCATTATTCGGGGAACTAGGAGGCAACAGGAGGCTATTGTAGTACGAACTACGGCGTACGAGCCGATGGATGGGATGAGAAGGACGACATGCTTACCAGAAGCGGAATCCTCGTTTTAACGATTCTGACCGTTTCAATGAACGAAGAAGAAAGGGGCTTCTTAAAGTGTGTGCTCCCATGCGGGGTATGTGAACCAGTCCTTCAAGGCGCCGGTGCGGGTAGCAGTGCCATACGCGTCGGGAACCACGTGCACGACCAGATCCGGGAAGACGAGCTTGCCCCGGTTGGGGCCTCGCCGGCAAAGGCATACAGCCACACCTGTTCCACGCGGGCGCCCAGGGTCACACGTAGCGCCGAAAGGCCGCCAAGCGCGAAGCGTTCGTGCCCCAGGGGGACGGCTTCTCCCGCCTGCAACTCGGCGACCGGACGCGCCCAGACGGGGCGCCGAGGCTCCCCCGCTTGCTGGGGCAGGTCCAGTCGCGGGCCCGCAGGCCCATGCTCCACCCGGGGCGTTTGCCCGTCAGGGAACTGGGCCAGTTCGAAGGCCCCGGCTGTGGTCGAGAGGTACACGTCTGCAGACGTGTCGCCGAGGGCTGGGAACGCCGTGGAGAAAGTCTCTTGGTTGCCGTCGAGCACCACTGCGCCGACCAAGGGATGCAGTTGGGCAAAGTAAACCATAAGAGCAGGCAAGGCGACCCGGAGGATAGCCTGCCGCCCAAGTCAGGGAGACAATACCTTCATTTGGCTCATTTAGCTGAACATTAAGGCTGTTTGCGGAGGGAATTAGCCAGTAAAAAAGGCTATAAAAACTATCACTTGATAAGCATTTGTGCCCAGTTCACTTCCGCTGGGGCTTCAGTTCGTCGGGGCTGTTCTTGGTGAAGGTGCTGAACTGCTCGCGCGAGGGTGTTTCGAACAAGTCTTTCACCACGGCTAACTCGACAGCTGCGGCCGGCTGAAACTTCGCCGACTGGGCGTAGCGCAGCAGGCTGTAGTAGAGCTGCTGGGCGGCGGGTCGCTGGGCATCATCGGTGGCCGATAGGTTGGCGCTGGTTACCAGCAGGCGGCCGGGGCCTACGCGGGCTTCCAAGACTAGGGCTAGGCGGCGATTTAGAAACCAGGTGTCGATGGGCTGCACGATGGGCCGGAAGCCGGACGGAAAATCCTCCAGGTGCATCACTTGGGCCTGGTTCACGATTTCCCACCACTGCAAGTCGCTGTGCGCGTCGGTGGGAAAGTCGGCCAGGGCGGGGTGGGCTGGGTCTACCACGAAGCCCGTGACGTGCGGCGGGCGCATCTTAAACCACGACGTATTCCAGAACACGGGGGTGAAGCTCATGGCTACTTCTTTGCCTTTCACGACCTTGCCCGCCGCATTCAGCAGCACGCGGCCGCCCCGCGCCAGTACCTGCTGCGCCCGGGCGTCGAGGCTGGTGCACACGTACACGTCGCTTTTGGGCAGCGTCGGCAATTGGGCCGGGTACACCCAGAAGCTCCAGTCGTTGGCTACGTCGGTGCCGGGTAGGGTAATTTCCAAGGTCAGCTTGGTGGCGCTGCTGATGCCCCTTAGGGGTAGGCGTACGGTGCCCAGCGGCGTGTTGGTGCCCGTAGGAATGGCCACCGGGGCGAAGCTGCCCTGCGCCACCACCTGCGGGCCGTTTTTGATGGTCCAGGCCAGGGCTGAGGGGGATAGGTCTTGGGCCCCGTAGTGCGCCAGCTCGGCCGTGGCCTCGAAGGTTTCGCTGTTGGTAAACACGAACTTCGGTAGCCGCGCCAGCGGCACGGTGGGCTGGCAGAAGCGCCGGTACTGCGCCGCCGAAATGTAGCCTTTCTCCCGAAAAAATGGGTTCAGCACCCCCACCAGCGCCGTGCCCTGGCCCGGGAAATCCTGCAAGCCCAGCAGCTGAAACCCCGCTAAGCCGGGCGTGCGCAGCGTGGCTTCTATCTCATTCTTGTAGCACAGCGCCTGGAGTTTGCCCGACGCTTGCAGGAAGGCCTCGGCCTGGTCAGCCATGCCGCGGTCGGCGAGGTCTTGCTGAAACAGCTCCAAGTTGCGGGCCTTGTACACGCCGGTGTACTGGCTAATTTCTTTGAAATCAGGAAACACACACCACTGGCCCATCTCGTGGGTGAGGTAGGGCATGGTGAATTTCTCGATGGCGGCGTGGTAGTCAAAGGTGCTGTTGGGGCGCTCTTTGGCCCAGGGCAAGCTCCGGGCGCCCGATTTTATCATGTATTCGTTTTCGGGCACCAACGGCCAGCTCATGGCCACCGAGGCGCCGGTGTAGAGGCGGCGGGTATCGCGGGTCTGCCAGTACTTCACGAAGTCGGCCAGGTACTTGGCTTGGTTGCGGCCGGCGGGTTCGTTGCCAGCGGCCAGCAAGCAGTAGGAGGCGTGGTTGCCGTAGGCGGCGGCCATGCGGGTGGTCTCGTCGAGGATGAACTGGTCGATGGGTCGGCCGTCGCCCAGCGAAGTGCCGTGGTTGGGCCAACTCGGCCCCTCGGGCTGGAGGTAGAAACCCAACTGGTCAGCCGCCGCAAACGCGGCCTCGGGCGGGCACCACGAATGAAAGCGCACGTGGTTGAAGCCGTGGGCCTTCATGATGCCCAGCACCCGCAGCCAGTTGGGTACGTCAGTGGCGGGGTAGCCGGTCAGCGGAAATTCGCCGTTGTGCAAATCACCCCGCAGAAACACCGGGCGGCCATTCACCAGCAGGCGGTTGCCCTGGGTTTTGATTTCGCGCATGCCGAAGCTGGTGCGCTGCTCGTCGGCCAAGCCCTTGCGGGGTTGCAGCGTGGCCGTAAGCTGGTAGAGCGCGGGGTGAAACTCATCCCAGAGTTGCACCGCCTCGCCCATGGGCAGCGTCACTTCCAAGGTGGTTTCGCCCGGCTTGGCGGTGAAGTTGGTGCTGGCCGGGGCCACTTGGTGCGGGGTAGCGGTGTTGAATGCCTGCGCTGCCAGTTGCACGGTGCCGTTCGCTTTTTTAGGCAACGTATTTTTTATTAACAGCTTGACTAAGGCCGTGCGGTGCGCCACGTCGGGGTAGACCTGCACGCTCTGCAAAAAGACAGGCGGCCCAGCCTGTAGTTCCAGCCGCCCAATCAGCCCGTTCCAATTACCCTGAATATGGTCTGATACGCTGTGCGAATCGGGCCCCACATTGAGCACCGTTAGGCGATTATCGACGCGCACAGTGAGCGTGTGCGAGCCGGGGGGTAGGGCCGCCGTGAGGTCGTACTCGTGCGGAGCAACTAGTGAAGTTTGCTGGCCTATTTCCGTATTATCGACCCAAACGCGGGTGTTGTAGTGAGCGCGCTCCAGGAATAGCACCAGCCGATGGCCGCGCCAAGCAGCGGGAATCTCAACGGTTTTCTGGTACCAGGCGGCGCCCACGTAGTAAGTGGCGGGCGTGAGCCAGAACGGAATTTTGAAGTTGTCGGGCTGGCGGTATTTGGCCATGCGCGGGTTGAAAAACCACGAGCTGTCGTAGATGGTGGCCGTCCATTTCGTGCGCAGCGAAATGGGGGCGCCCTTGCCGTTCTCGGCCATTGAGCCGGGTAGGCGCACGGTTTCGGGCAGGGTAGTGGCAAACCAGCGGGCTGCCACGCCAGCATCCTGAGCATCGGCCCGGAAGCGCCACTCGCCGGCCAGCGGCAGCACCTCGGCCGCCCGCAGCTGGCCCGGCCGACCGCCGAGCAGCCCCAACAGCGCCACGCAAAAAACAAGGAAAGAGCGCATAATCTAGAGAGTCGTTGAGCGTAAAAACCGATGGCGCGGGGCTCTGCCCCGTGCCGATTATTTGCGGGCCTCTGGCCCGCTACGTTAGGGCACATCTCGCGCTACGCAAGCAGGCCAGAAGCCTGCCAATAGTCGGCACAGGGCAGAGCCCCGCGCCATCGAGCGCACAGTAATTAGCATAAGGTGAAAGTCTTATGGCTTGGTAGAAACTACCAACCGGTAGCGCGGAATGGCTTCGACTTGCCGCAGTTCGCTTACCTGCCCGCTGGCCGGAAAGCTGGGTCGTTGGCCGTCTTCGAGGTAAATGGGCGCATCCTGGCGCAGCGGCAAGATGCGTAGCTGCAAGGGCTGGCCCTTGAGGTCGGGGGCAATGTTGCGGTAGCTCACCCGCCAGGGCGCGCCGTTGTAGAAGTCGTCGGTGAGCAGGGTAGGGCCCGCCAGCAACCGGATAGCATCGCCGGCGTAGGTGAATCGCAAAATGATGTCATCCAGGCCATTTAGGTCGGCGCCGGTCAGGGCAAGGCCCCAGCTTGCCGCCAGCTGGTAAGCGGTGTCGCTGGGCTCCACGGCGCCCTTGGCTGGCCCACCCATGCGGATGGGTGGCACCAAGCCGCCCGGCTGCTCGGCCTGCGCTGTGGCCCCGATGGTGCGGGCTGGCGCCGTGGCGGTGTAGGTTTGAAACACACCTTCTAGGCCGCCTTTTTGCAAGGGTAGGCTGCCGCTGGGCGCGGTGGGCAGACTAGGGAAAAGGCCGAGCGCAAAGGCTGGCTGGCCCTCGCTTTGGAGCTGCACCTGGCCGCGGTCGAAATAGATTTCCTGGGGCGTGTGCACCAGCCGCTCGGTACCGGCCAGCAGGGCCTTCCAGGTGTGGCGGGCCTGCTCCTCCGTCAGCACCAGCACGCGCACGGCCGGCCCGGTGCGCGGCTGTACCGTGAGCGCCACGCCCAGGCCGGGCATGATGTCGGCCACCCGAAACTGCCCACCTGTGGCCGCTACCGGCCCGCTGGGTGTGCTAACCGCCTGCACGCTGGTGGCATCAAACACCAGTTCGGCCGGGATGCCAAGCTGGGCAAAAAACACGTAGTAAGGCTCGGTACCTACCTGCAACTTGGTGAAGAGCTGCGCCGTGGCGTACTTCAATTGTGCCCCACTTAGGTCAAGATTAAACGGCCAGATGAAGTAGCTGCCGGCCGGCACCTCCACTGGCTGCTGCGGAAAGGTGAGCGTTTCGCCCGGCAGCTGCACCGTGAATTGCACGCCCGGCCGCGCCGGCAGGGGGTAGTTGCGGACGTAGTTGTTGAAAAACAAAAATCCCCGGCGGCCCTGGGTGCGCACGGCCCAGCGCGGCACCGTGAGGTCGGCGGCGCTGGCGGGCTGCTGGGCGTGGGCGTGCGGAGCCATCGGGGCCAGCAGTCCGCCAAAGTCGTTGAGGAAATAATGCACCAGCTTGAGCTGCGCAAAGAGTGGGCTCTCGGCCCCGGTTTCGCCCAGCGGGGCCTGAAAATCGTAACCTATGCGCGGCAGGTCGTTGTAGCTGCCGGTGCGGCTCGACTCTTGCAGCCATGATAGCTGGCCGCGCGGGTTGCGGCCGCCGTGAAACATGTAGTAGCCATAGAGATTGACGCCCGAGCCGAGCTGCACCGGCAGCATGGCTGCCACGTCGGCGGGCGCCAGCAACGGCCGGCGGCGGTACATCACCGGGATGCCACCCCCAAACTCGGCCCCCAGAAAGGGGTAGTGCGCCAGCTGCGCGGGGTTGTTGCGCACCGCCGTTTCGCCGCCCTGAATGCCTAGGTTGCCGCCCTCGCGGCTCCGGAAGCGAAAGTTGTAGACCTCGACCGGTGGCATTTTGGCGGGGCCACGGCCCCAGGGCTCGTCGGGGTAGCCGCCGAAAACGGGCAGCACTTCCTGCTCGGGGTAGCGCGCACCCTGCCAGCCCGTGACGGTGTAGAGTGGCACATCGAAGCCCTCGGCGAGGGCTATTTTTTTGAGCTCGGCAATGTGCACCGCGCCCTGGCCGGCTTTGCCGCGGTTGTACTCGTTTTCGAGCTGAATGCCGATGATGGGGCCGCCGTCTTTCCACAGTAAGCCGCGGGTTTGGGTCCGTAACTGGTGCCAGTAAGGGCGCACAGCGGCTAGGTAGGCGGGGTCGTTGCTGCGCAAGGCGCTGGCTGGCAGTCCCTTCACTAGCCAGTCGGGAAAGCCGCCGTTGCGCAGCTCGGCATGGTTCCAGGGGCCAATGCGGGCCAGCACCAGCAGCTGGTGCTTGGCGCAGAGCTGGACGAAGTAGCGAAAGTCACGGTCGCCGCTGAAGTCAAATTTGCCCTTTTCCTCTTCGTGAAAAATCCAGAATAGATAGGTGGCCACTATTTGCACGCCGCCGGCTTTCATCTTGAGCAGCTGCGCCTCCCAGCGCGCCCGCGGGAAGCGGGAGAAGTGAAACTCGCCCATGACCGGCAACCAGGGCTGACCATCGCGGACAAGGTACTGGCTATTAGCGCTCAGCGTGTGGCCGCCGGGCGCGGTGGTAGTGCCTAGGCGCAGGTACCCAGTTTCGGGGGGCGGGGTAGGCGCGGTAGCATCCACCACGAGCGGCCCAGTTTGGGCCCAAGCAGGCCCAGCCGCGCCGCTGAGGCCGATTGCTAGCAGGAAAAAGAAGTTGGCAAGCCAGGTTTTCATAAGATAAGGAAGGGCCAAAATGAGGCAGCCGTTAGCTAGAAGCTGGCATCTCAGCCGCCAGGGTTTTGAGCAGCGCCAGGTGCGTGTGTGCCCCTAGGTGGGCGGCATCTTGGCGCAGCACTTCTTGGAAAGCAGCTTCGGCAGCGGCGGGCTGGCCCAGGCCGGCGTAGCCCAACCCCATCAGGTACTGGCAATGGATAGTATTGCGGCGGCTGAGGTCATCGTCGAAAATAAGCAAATCGGGCAGCGACACGGCGAAGTAATCGAGCTGCACGGCGTCGTGCTGATGCTCCTGGCCGTAAGCCAGCAGGTGGGCAAAGCGCGCATGAGCTGCCTCGGGCTCACCTAATTGCTGCAAAGCCAAGCCTTGGTAGAATATTTTGTCGGGTTGCTGGTCGTTGTAAAACAGCGCAGCGGCGGGCGCGGCGCTGCCCGTGGCAGCCTGCTGCCAGGCGCGGCGGGCCAGTTTGGTTTCGCCCAAGCCCTGGTAGGCGCAGCCGAGCCAATAGTGCACGTCGTTTTCCTGGGCGCCGGGCAGCTTGCCTTCGCCGATGTTGACGGGGTAGGACGGGGCCAACGCCTGCGTGAGCCAGGCCACGGCGGCTTCGTAGTGCCCGGCGCGAAGGTCAGATTTGGCCAGTTCGACCAAGCTGTGCAGGTACTGGCCCGATACTTTGCCCTCGCCGCCCTCCCACGGGTGAAACTGCCGCCCCAATAGCAGCCCGCAGGCCTGCGTAGGCTGGTCCAGTAGGTTGTAGAGCGCGGCCCGCTCCAGCGCCAAATCATCCCGAAACTCAACCAATGCCGGATGCGCTTCGAGTTGAGCCAGCCGCGCCTGTGGACTGTGGTTGAGTCGCTTGCGCAGCTGGTCGAGCTCCATGAACACACGCGCATCGGCTTGGTTCAAGGCAAAAGCTCGCTCAAAGAACGTCAGCGCCTGCGCCGGGTCGTGGCGCTTGTTGAAATATGCTAGGCCCAGGTTGCGCCACACAGTAGCGAAAGTGGGCTGGCGGGCAGCGGCCGTTTCCCAGGCCGTAATGGCCTCGTCGTATTGCCGCTTATCATACCAGAGGTTGCCAAGCAGGTAAGGCGCTTGGCCATCGGTAGCAAGGGTGGCGGTGGCCCATTGCAGCGCCGCTAAGTCTTCAAGCCGGTTGGGGAAATAGTGACTGGCAGCTGTATCGGCAGCCGCTTGCAGGTGCGTCAGCGCCGCTGCCTCATCGCCAGCAAGGTGGCAGTAGTAGGCCAGGTGGTAGCGCATCAGTGGGTCGGGCGCGGCAAGGGATAGGGCCGATTCGAGCAGTTCGATGGCCTCGGCATACAGCCCGGCAGCGGCGTAATCGAGGGCGTATTCGAGGTAGTTATGGGCTTCGGCGCGGGCTAGCTCGTGCAGCCAGACCAGGCTTTGAGCTGCCTCGGCAGACTGGCCGAGCGCCTGGTAGCCGGCTGCCTGCTCGGCTAGCGCGCCTAGGTTGAAGCCATCGCGCCCCAAGGCTATTGCACACACGGCCAACGCCTTTTCTGGCTGACCAAGCTTGCGCAGCGCCACCGCTTGCAACACGTAGGCGCGGCTGTTGCGAGCGTTGCGGTCGAGGGCCCAACTTATGTGCGTTAGGGCTCGTGCGTAGTGGCCCCGCGCCAAGTCGAGCTGCGCCACCGCGAAGTAGGCGCTGTCTTGCCAAGCGCTGCTCCAGGTGGCTTTGAAAAAAGCTTCGTACGCCTCGTCAAGCCGGTTTTGGTACTTCAAGCTGAGGCCTAAGTTGTAGTAAGCTTCGCTGTCGTAGGGGTTGGGGTTGCGCTGGGTGAGCGTGGCTACCGCTTGCTGAAAGTAGGCCTCACTTTGGGCGAACTTTCCGCGTCTCAATAGCCACAATCCCAGCGCATTGTTGCTGCGGGCATCGGCTGGGTCGCGGCGCAGGGCCTCCTCGTAGTAGGGCACGGGGCTGTAAGTGGCGTGGCGGTACTGCTCCAGGTGCTGGCCGGTGAGGAACAGTTGCTCGTTACTCGCGATTTCGGCGGGGGGTAGGGCCGGGCGGGCGGCTTCGGGCAAGTCGGCCTGGCGGTTGGTAGCGGGCGCGTAGCGGAGCAGCTCGGTGCCGGTTGCGTCGAGCAGGCGCAGGTCTAGGTCGGCTTCGGTGGTGCTAAGCGGCACGGGCACGCGCTGGGCGTAGGGGCGCTCAGGGGCTAGGTCCTGGGCTTGGTCGAGCACCGGCTGGCCAGCTACGAGTAGCTGCACCCGGCAGCCGGGTTGCGCCGAGGTGGCAAATACCTGCACCAGTGCCTCCTCGCCTAGTAGCTCGATGTTCAGCAGCACGTCCTGAGTGGCGTTTTTGACTACGCCCAGCGCCCGGTAGGGTAGGAAGTATTGGGTAAAAGACTTTTCCTCGTAGGGCATCAGCCAGCTAAAATCCGGCTGGTTATCGGTGAACAAGCCCGTCATCAGCTCGATGTAGGGGCCATCCTCGTCGGTGAGGTTGCGGTCCCAGGCGCGGCCAAAATCGCCGTGGCCCCAGGTCCACTGCTTCTTGCCGGGCGATACGTGGTGGTCGGCCACGTGCAACAGGCCGGCCTGGGTGTCGTGCTCGTAGCCGCCCACAAAGTCGTAGGCCGAATTGATGGCCATGTAGGAGGTCGGCACCGGAATATTCTTGTAGCGCGAAATGTCGGTGCCCGGCGCGTAGTCTACCTTATAATAAGTGCCCGTGGCGATGGGAAACGCCGACACGTCGCGCTTGCCGTGGTCGAATACGGCGTTGACATCGGGCGGAAACACCGATTGGTAGTCATCGTTGACGCGCACCGCCGGGTTGGCCCACCATAAAAACGTCTGGGGCAGCGGCGTGCGGTTGTAGAGTTGGGCCTTGATTTCGAGGTAGGCGCGGCCGGGATGCAGCGTAAAGCCGGCCAGCCCCTTAGTATGAAACATGCGCTCAACTTCGTTTACCCACACGGTTTTGCTGCCATCGGGGTGCTCTTCAAGCCGGTAGTCGATGGGCGCAAACGTGCTGGGCCGGTGGTGCTGGGGCCAGTTGAACTCGATGCCGCCCGAAATCCACGGCCCCGTGAGGCCTACCAGCGCGGGCTTAATCACCTGGTTATGGTACACAAAATGGCGCTTCGCCAGCTTGTCGTAGGCCAGCTGCACGCGTCCGCCCAGCTCGGGCAAAATCATGATTTTCAGGTACTCATTCTCCAGAAACAGCCCTATATAAGGCTGGTCGGACTTAGTATCATAAATCTTATCCACGATGGGGTGCGGGTACACCGCGCCGCTGCTGCCCTGGTACACCCGGTTCTCAAAAAACATCGGGTTGCGGTCGGGCTCGCCGATGCCATAGGTGGGAATCAGGACGGTTTCCTGCCAGATGTGAACCTCTGAAGTGGGCATAGGTAGCTGTATTATAGTATGTTGTCTTAATAAATGGCGGTCATGCTGAGCGCAGTCGAAGCATCTCTACCGCTTTGTTCTGAGGTTGGACCTCACCCCCGGCCCCGGTTCGCTTAATGCGCGAAGCCACGGGGAGAGGGGAGCCAGCTGAAGCAGTAGAGATGCTTCGACTACGCTCAGCATGAGCGTTTCTAAGGCACCTAAACACGTTATTAGTGCCGGGCAAATGCTTCTTCCAGCTGCTCCAGGGTCTGCCCCTTGGTTTCCTTCACTTTAGCCCGCACGAAAAAGAAGCCGAGTAGGCAAATGCCCGAGTAGAGGTAAAATGGCCCATAAGTACCAATGGCTTGAGCGAGAATGGGAAAGGTGAACACCAGCACAAAATAGGCGCCCCACAGCGCGACCGTCGCTACCGACGAGGCCACGCCCCGAATACGAGTCGGAAAAATCTCGGAAATCACCACCCACGTCACCGGGGCCAGCGAGAGCCCGTAGGTGCCGATGGCTGCCAGCACCACCCCCGACACCAGCCCCGGCGCGGCGTGGGTCTGCAGCAAAAAGGCCAGTGCCAGGTAGCTCACCGTCAGCCCCAGCGCCCCAAACAGCAACAGTGGCCGCCGCCCCAGCCGGTCTACCAAAAACATGGCTACGAGCGTAAAAACCAAGTTAACCACCCCGATGCCGATGGTTTCGAGCAGCTGGCGGTTCAGGTCGGCACCTACCGCCGCGAAGATGGTGCTCGTGTAGTTGAACACCACGTTGATGCCGCAAAACTGCTGAAATACGGCTAGCGCTACCCCCACCACTACGGCCGGCCGCACGTCGGCGCTTAGCACGTCCCGAAACCGCGCTCGGGGTTCGCCACTGCTCGCTCGCACAGCCAACTCGGCCAGGGTGGCTTCCACAAAGGCGGGGTTGCCGATTTTGCGCAACACGGCTTCGGCTCGCGGCACTTGGCCCGCCTGGGCCAGCCAGCGCGGGCTCTCGGGCAGCCACAGCACGCCTAACAGAAACAGCAGCGCCGGTACCGCACCGAGCCCAAACATCCAGCGCCAGGCGTCCGGGCCGTGGTCAGCCAGGAAGTAATTGACCAAATTCGTTACCAAGATGCCCACTACCACAGTGAGCTGATTGATGGCCACGTTGCGGCCGCGCACAGCGGCTGGCGATACCTCCGCGATATAGAGTGGGCTTAGCATTGAGGCCATCCCTACCCCTATTCCGGCCGCAAAGCGCGCCACCACGAAAAGCGCCAGCCCCGGCGCCAATGCCATCGCCAGCGATGACCCCGCGAAAATGCCCGCCGCTAGCAGCAGCCCCGGCCGCCGGCCGTAGCGGTCGGCCAGCTGGCCTGCCACCAAGCACCCGACCATGCAGCCCAGCGCCAAGGAGCCTGTGAGGAATCCTTCCCACCACGCATCGAGCGCAAACTCGCGCCGCAAAAACGGCAGTGCCCCCGAAATCACGGCAAAATCGAAGCCGAACAGGTAGCCGCCCAACGCCGCGATAAATGCGATGCCTACCACGTAGGACGTGTTGACGGCGCTGTCGCCTAGAGCCGGCGGGGCAGGAATAGCGTGCGACATAAATGGGTGGGAATAGGCAAGAGAAGTAAGCAAAGGTGAGAAGTACGCCCGCGCATGCAAATAGCTTTTCCAACGGAAAAGATGGACAATACGCTTATCTTTAGTTTGCAAAAATCATTTACTCACCGCATGAAAGACGGCTTTCGGGGGCAGCGTTCTTACAGCATGCCCGCCTCGCTGCTGACACAGATGCTCGCACACCCCCTCTGCCAGGGACTTTACCCGACCGACATCGGCTTTTACCCGGCTGCGCGCTCGCACAAGCGGGCAAGGCGCCTAGGTAGCCCCCAGCATATTCTGCTCTATTGTGTGCACGGCGAGGGATGGTATCAGATTGGGGGCGAGGGACGGCATGTGCTTAAAGCCAATCAATGGGTAATCTTACCCGCCGAAACGGCGCACCGCTACGGCGCCGATGACACCACGCCTTGGACCATCTATTGGGTGCATTTCGCGGGTATGCAGGCAGCGCCACTCAACGCCTACTTGTGCAATGGTGCTTTGGGAGCGCCAATTAGCATCGCATTTGCCGACGAACGGCTGCGTTTATTTGAAGCTATTTTTGCGCAACTCTCCCTACTACCCGCCCCCGATGGCCTTGTGCAGGCCTGCCTCTACCTGCCGCATTTTCTGGGCACACTGGCCCCGTCGGCGCAACAGGTGGCGCAGCCGTCGCTTGCCGCCGAGATAGTGGCCGGTTCCATTGCCTACATGCATCAACACCTGGAGCGGACCGTCAGGGTACCAGAACTAGCCCGGCAGGCGGGACTGTCGGCCTCACACTACACAACTCTATTTCGAAGCCAGACCGGCCGGCCGCCCATCGTTTTTTTTAACTCGCTCAAGGTGCAGAGGGCCTGCCAGCAGTTGCTGTACACCACCCTCTCGGTCAAAGACATTGCTCACCAGTTGGGCGTGGAGGACGCGTACTATTTTTCCCGACTTTTTACCAAAGTAATGGGTGACTCGCCTAGGCAGTTTCGGCTGGCACATGCAGGGACATGAAAGCAGAACAAGGGAATAACAAGAATAAGGGAGGTTGCGAAAAGTACGTCAAAACAACGGCGAATTTGCTCGGCGGATAGGTCAAGCAAGAGTTTGCTATTTCGGCTCTTTCATCGCTTCCATTGTTCTAAGTGCAAAAAAATCAAATTGTCAGCAGTTTGCTTCGGGAAAGATGAGTTCATGTAATCCCCTCCAGATATTTCAGACGATGAACCGGGGCCAATATATTAACGATATCCTTCCTTAGGCCGAATTGGTGGCCGAAATGCGTGAGGAACCGGGACATGCTTATGGTCGAAGCAGCACCAAACTGAGCTACGTCAACGGTTCGGTATCGGAATAAATTACTGCTTCGTTAACTATTGGCTTATCGAAATCGCGATAGGATAAACGGTTTCCTTGGCGGTGGTTGTGAGCTTCCAATAGGAGCCCTATAGTCTTATCAACTTCTTATAACTCCATGGCCGGAAGCTGAGATTTGCTCTTTTTTTCCGTTTCAGACCGTTTCGCTGAACGTCATAAGATAGTTAGCAGCCCATGCCCACCCATCCACGCCTTGGCCTCCTGCTCCTCTACGGCAAAGTGGGCTTGAACGTGTATGGGTTGCTCAGCATAGCCCTTTGCGCCTCACCGGTATTGCACGCCCTTTCTGCGCTATGCCTACGCCGCGCTTTTCCTGGGGGTGCCTTTCTTTACTGAAACCAGTGCATTCGCACCGAAAGGCCCTTTTCCGTCGGCAACGCCCCGTGGCAGCACGTACCGGTGCCTCTACTTTGCCAACCTGGGCCTAGTGGCGTTGCTGTGGTTATTCCCCTGCTATTCGTCTGGTGGAATGGGTGCACGTAGAAAGGGAGCTGGCTGGACCAGAACCCAGTCTCCTGCCAAGGTGAGGCCGAACAGGCTAGTGAGCAGAAGCCACGAAACATAACTGAACAGCAAGCAGTGGAGCGCCAGCGCGCGGTAAATGCGTAGGGTGCGTTTGTGGTTAATGAGCAGTTCATTTTTACGTAATCGGTGATGCAGCTTCCAGAAGACCCAGCCGGGGTAACGTCCCGTTAGCGCCCGCAAGGTGTGCTGCACGGTCTCGTCGTTTCGACTTTGTACCACCGGGTGGTAACCACTGCGGGCAAGCCCGACCAGGGCACACGCCCGCCGCTGGCCCCAGCCTTTATTTACCAAGCCCTGCGCTGCCTGGCGCCGCGCCGCAGGGCGGCTTACTTTTTTCGCAGTATCTCGTTAATCGCCTGATTTTATAGGCTCAAATCAGCGAACAGCTGTTTCAACCGTTTATTCTCCTCTTCCAAATGCTTAAGCTGCGTTAGCTCGGCCACGCTGGCCCCGGCGTACTTGCTTTTCCAGGCCTAAAATGTGGCCTGGCTCAACTCGTGCTCGCGCACGATGTGCGCCACGGTCTGCCCACTGGCTTGCGGTTGCAGAATCACCACGATTCGGGCTTCGCTGAATCGTCCTTTTTTCATTGGTCAATCGTCAGGTAATGAAAGTACGGCTTTCTCTACTCTCAACTGGCCCGCTATTTAGGGAAGCGTACAACCAGCCTTCCTAGCCGCTGAAAGCCCTATTTTGAAAGTGCTATGCTCGCAAGCAATGCGTTTAACCTTTGGACCAAACATTTAACCCTGGTCGGCTTTCGAACCGGTTTTCGGCTTCATTTCAGGAGACGAGGCTGAAAACCGGTTCGAAAACCGACCAGGGCCAGTCTATTCCCCAACCTACAAAATAACCTTACTTTATCACCACCAAGGGCAGCGTGCTAGCCGTTTGCCCGGGTTCTTCTATCCGCACGTAATACATGCCGGCCGGCATGGACTCCACCGATACGGTAAACGAAGGCTGCTGCCCGGCAGGCACGACTTTCAGTAGTTTACCGGTAGCCGTAAACACGCGCAAAACTGTGCCGCTGGCAGGGGCTGAATCAAAATGAACGGTGAAATCTGCGGTAGCCGGATTGGGGTAGAGCGAAACGTTTTTGCCAACAGTAGCCGAGGCAGCGGAGCTGACCACCGGATACGCGTACTCATAGCGGTACGCGACGGCGTCGGGGCCTACGTGCCGCTCGTCTAAAGGCCCCTGCTGCACGACGCTAATCTCGTTAAACTCATCTGCACCTATGTCTTTCAGGCCAGTGCGCGACTGATTTTCGAAATCCCGCGACACAAAAGCAAAGGTGCCAGTGGCGGCATCAATGGCCGGGCTCTGCGGGGCTAGCCGCAACACGCGATACGCCAGGCTCTGCGTGCAATTGGGCCCCGCACAGGCTGGCTGCATCAACAGCGGGTTGACGGTTCTGATTTGTGCTGCCGTGGCCGGAATACCCAAGGACGCGGTGCCGGTGGGATACATGAAGTTGTTGGCGAACGCAACGCCCGCCAATGAACTGGCCCCGTACGACAACACAATGGGGTTGGTATTTTCCACCACTACGTTATTGGCCAGTACGCAATTAATGGGCGCCAGGGGATAGTTGCCGTTGTTGGTAAAGCCTATTTCGATGTTAGACAGGTTGTTCACCAGCGTGTTGAAGGCGATGGTCACGTTCTCGGCCAGATTGTGCGAAGACAGGCTGGTGGTAGAATTGGTGACGTCCCCGTTGGTGATGGTGATGCCCGCGTCAAACCGTGAGCCGGTCAGGCCTTGCATGTAATTATTGAAGATGAGATGGTCTTTGCCGTACACCCGGATGCCCCCGCAGCCAATGGTGGAGCCGTTGAAAGTGCCCGTTTTCCCTTCCCCGAAAAAGTAGTTGCCCTCCACCACGTTCCGGCGGCCTTGCCGGAGCGTTACTGTGCCCAGGCTTCTTTGGAAGGTGTTGAATCTGACAATGTTATCACACGACTTAATCGAAACAATTTCCGGGTCGCCGTCGCATGCCTGAAACAGGTTGTGCTCAATTACGGTGAAGCCGCTGCTCGGGGAAAGTCCGCTGACGCCGACCCGAATGCTCTCCTGCTCGTTGACCGCCCGCGGGCCGTTGTTCTTGAACAGGTTGTACCGGACGGTGTCGTGCTGGCTTTGCTGGGTAGCGGTGCCGTCAAAGACGATGTATTTACCCGTCTGGGTTTTGCCGTCAAAAGAGTTGTATTCCATCACATTGCCCCCGGATTTCAAGGGCGCGGTGCTGCCAAAGGTATCGCCAATGTAAATCCAGTTGCAGGAGCTGGTTTCCGTCAGCGCAAAGGCGTTGCGCGCAATGGTAATGCGGCGGCTATTCAGCAGTTTGATACCCGTTCCTACGCTGGCGCTCCGCACCGCAAAGCCCTCCAACCGGATGTACTGAACACTCTCAAAGGTCAACGTCGTGTTTCCGCTGAGCACGGCCAGGCCCTGGTTTCTGGCCCGGATGACAATGGGTCTTTGTTGGCAGCCAGACCGGGTAATGTTGGCACTCCCCAGGTTATAGGTGCCGTTGGCCACCTCAATGGTATCGCCAGGGTTCATGGCCGCGAGGGCGCTCCTGAAATCGGCCACCGAGGCCACCACGCGCTTCACCGAGGGCGTGGTGTTCACCGCGATGGTGGCCCCCAGGCTGGCGTTGGCCGTCACGGTAAAGGTTTGGGATGTCTGGGTACCGGAAAGGGCGCCGGTCCAGCCATTGAACTGATAGCAGGACTCGGTCGTAATCGTCGCGGTAACCCTGGTTCCGGCATAATACTGCCCACTGGCCGCAGCGGGCGACAAGGTAATCGTGCCGTTGGCGGGCTGGGCCACCGAAACGGTATAAAGCGCCGGAGGATTAATGGGGTCAACCCCCGTGTCGGCGCCGATGGTCATGTTGGTGGTGACCGTGAAGGTTTGCACCAGGGTCGTACCGGTCAGGCTGCCTGTCCAGCCATTGTTTTGATAGCCTTGCGGCAGCGTAAGCGTGGCCGTCACTTGGTCGCCAACGTTATAGGTTGCCCGGGCCGGGGCCAGGGAAATGGTGCCAAAAGCCGGCTGCGTAACCGTAATGGTCCGGGTCGTGGAAGCCCCCCCAAAGTTCACATCGGCTATCGGATTCGTCCCCAAATACAGGTCATCAATAACCGCTTCAGAAGTAGCAACCTGCGTGTCAGCGGTATGGTTGAACCGCAGGGAGTGCAACTCTTTCACCCCGGCCACCCGGGTGCCGCTGGCAGTAGGCGTGTAGGCTTCCCGGAAGTTGAAGTCGGTGGAAAGGACCACCCCATTAATAGCTACTTTGTATTTCTCGGTCAAAAAATCTGCCTTGACCGAGACGCGAACCCACTGGTTGGCAACCCAAGCGCCTATAGTGGTGCCCGAGGAGCCGTTATAGGCCTTTATTAGATTGTTCTCGGTGAATTCAACCACAAAGACCCTTTTGGAACTGCCCGCATACTGGTCATACCCACCGATGGCGATTCCCCTGGTAACAAAGGCGACCGGATTCACCCAACAATCGGCATACACCGCAGTTTGCAGCCCCGGTACCGTACCACTATAGGGCACAAATTCCACAAAAAGCGCAGTATTGGCAGCACTAAGCGTTAAGGACTGCAAGCCGGTTTTCACCGTGGTACCGGTAACGGTTCCATTGCCACTGTTCACTTTCCACCCGTTCTGGTTATGGATAGTGCCTGCTGAATAGTTCTGCGAACTTTCAAAGGAAGTACTGATTGCGACCTGGGCAGCGGCCGGAAAAAGGAATGACAACCAAAAGGTTAAGGTGAGAAGTTGTGCTCTCATTGGAAAGTGGAGTTGGTGGGAATTTTGGGAGGAGGCACCTGGCACAGCTGGTTAGCACGGTCCGGTGGGAAGCAGGGGGCCGAAGCTGGGTCGGGGCACCTAAGCTAGGAGGTCAGCAAGGGAGTTATTATTGATTTTATTCAATAATTGCCACCTGTCAAGTGCAAGGGTTTGCGACTAAT
Source organism: Hymenobacter negativus (assembly GCF_017571495.1). GTDB lineage: Bacteria > Bacteroidota > Bacteroidia > Cytophagales > Hymenobacteraceae > Hymenobacter > Hymenobacter negativus. The sequence goes on from NZ_JAGETZ010000023.1 coordinate 28,545, forward strand.
GCTTGCGGCAAGCTACACGATTAGGCATCTGATAGCAAGATTAAAATCACAACTAATGCACATTGAATTCCATGTTTTTCAAGAAAACGTTACCGGAAACGTTTTCTTGAAAAATTATTATTCTTGATAAAGCATAATAATTAGTAGGCCACCTCAGATGCTGACTTGGGTCGAGGGCTTTAGGAAACCGGGCGATGACTAATTCGCATCAAACGATTGCGGGATATTTCCGGCAGGCGTCTGCGTTCTGTCCTGTTGGAGAGCATCAAACGGTGTGGGGCAATACCAAAAGGAGCGTAGCTGTTGCAGAAGTCAGGCTTAAGTGCTTCCGTTGCTGAGGAGGCGCTTCTTGAGTATCCGAGTTGGCGCTTTGGCGGCTGTTGCGTCACTAGGAGCGGGTATGGAAAAGCCCCAGCGATAGGCTGAGGCTTTTTGTTTCTAACGTGGTACCTGTACTTAGTGCATGACCAGCTTGCGGACAACCAAGCCCTTATCGGTTTGTAGCTGTAGCGTGTAAAGGCCGGCCGCCTGGGCCCCGAGGTCAATGGCCCGGGAAGTAGCCGGACTGGCTTTTGCGGATTGTAGTACCACACGGCCGGTTGTATCGGTTACGGTGAAGGGGGCCGCCAGTAAGCTCAGCTTGGGGCTGTGCAGGACGAAGCGCCCATCGGCACTGGGATTAAGCGCCACGCTTACGGGTACATCGAGCGCCCTGGCCCGCATGGCGGTTGGCGTTACGAAAGAAATGTCGTCAATAAGGAGTACGGTGCCGACCGTGGGCGTCTGGACCGAGCCGGAATAAAATTCGATGTGAAGCGAATCCGGCGTGGCGTTTGACGTGTAAGTCAGCGGCACGTTCGCCAGCGTGTAACTAGACGCTGGGGCCAGCGTCTGGTGCACTAGGACGATATCGGTCGAAACACCGTTCGTGGTACGGGAGAGGGAAACCGATACGCCGGCGTTATCGGTGGCCACTCCCAAGTCATTCCAGCGCCGGGCCAGGTACGTTCCCTCCCGGTAAACGTAGGCCAGCTGTACCTCGTCGGAGAGGAGATTGAACGTGTGGAGGGCCATGCAGGCAAGGTAGAAAGCGGACGTGAAAAAGCCCCGCTGGGTGGGCGCCTTTTTTTGCCCGTGCTTTCCTGAGTGGCGAGGTCGTCGAGGTAGCAGGAGGGCTAGTCACGGGTCCGCTTAAAACAAAATCAAGTTATTTTATATTTATTATAATATATAAAAAATATAAACATAAAAATGAAAAACAAAGCCCGTATCAGTAGCAGTATTCTGGTATTCCTCTTTCTGCTGGCGCAGTCTGTGGCGGCCCAAAAGCCCCGCCAGCTTGTCAAAAACACAAAGCAGTTGGTCTGCCAATACCGGGATGGGGCGACAGCAGAGAGTGCGATGACTGCCTGCCAACACCACGTGAAGGTGCACCGAGAGGGCTATGTCGTCGTAAAAGCCGAGCTACGGAATGATGGGCAGGTCATCTGCACCTGCCAAGACCCCGAGAATAAGGAAGCATATGATTTAGTAGAAGCCTCGATGGTTGGGGAAATCACCTGCCCCCCACATTCGTCGGAAGCGTCGACTGGCACAGAGTTTCGGTGGCAGGAGTCGATGTGCGAATGCGACCAGGATTACGTCGCGCAAGGCAACAAATGCGTGCCCGCCAAGGAGGCCCAGGCGGCCAACAAGAGCAGGGCGAAGCCCGCTGCGGCGAAAGGCCGGACAACCACTACGAAGCCGAAGGACGTCCCGTGCCAATGCCCGGCGGGAGCCAATCTGAGCCTGGAAGCCCGCCTGACGCAGCTCGTCAAAATTACTCCGGAGTTTTACCTACCTTCCGCCAGCGCCCCGAATGCCTACCAGGAGGTGAAAATCAAGAAAGTATCGGCCTTGCTCAAAGCCGGCCAGGTGCTCGTGGTTACGCCGGCCAGTCTACCCGGGCTGGCCGGGTATATTGCGCAGCACAAGGATGCGAAAAGGGACCAGGACAACGCGGCCATGGGCACTATCAGCGAGCAGGCCGCCCAATTGTTTCTGCGGTCCATGGGCTGTGACTCGGTCTTTGAGGGAAAAGTAAACAGCAGCGACAACGGGTTTGACATCCTAACCTTTTCCCCCTGCGTGGCCGCCCCGGCTAAAATCCGCATTGTGGAGTCGAAGCAGGTCGACCGCAGAGGGGACATCGCCCTCTCGGCCACCAACCGGGGGGTGCAAATGAGCGACGCCTGGGAAGCGGCCAACATTGGCGACTTGAGCAGGGCCCCGGCGGCCGTCAACCCAGCCGGCAGCCGGGTGGGCCGGGCCATGCAGAAGAACCATTTGCTGATTGAGAAGTATGTATCGGCCATTTACGACGGCAACCTGATTCTGCTGCGCTTGGCCAACTTCTAGCCGGGCCGGGGCCACGCTCCTACTCTGCAACCGTTCAACTTCTTGCTATAGCCATCAAACCATATTTTTGTTCCATGCTGCTTGTTGAGGCCGCCCTGTCCACCGCTTCGCCCGCCTTGTCGCCGTGGCTGGCCATTCCCTTGTTTGCGCTGAGCCTGCTGGGCATGATGGGGCTATTTTACAGCATCCGGGGCGTGCTCCGCCTGTCCAACCCCGCCGAAAACGCCTTTGCCTTTCCAGCGGCGCAGCCCGCGTTTCGCTTCACCCTCACCCGACCCGGCCGGTACGAAGTGGGCTGCACCCGGCCGGGCCGCTGGGGGCGGCTGTTCACGTTACCGTCCGTGGTGCTGGAGGTGCAGGCGCTGCCCGCCGGCGCGGTGCAGCGCCTCACGCCGCCCAGTTGGGGCTACGTCAAGCGCAGCAACATGAGCGGCGACACGACCCTGCGCTTTGATACCTTCCAGGCCCTGGCACCCGGCGCATACGAGCTGCGCAACCCCGGCGCGGCGCAGTTTGAGCCCGCCGACCAGTTACGCGTTCTCCCCGCTGCGGGCGTCAAGCTGGTACTTTTTATCATTGCCTGTGCCTTCTCTGGACTCGTGATGCTGGTCGGCGGCATCATGGGCTTACACGCCGCCCTTGGCGTGCATTGACTGGCGCGGGAATGGTCCGCACCGCGGCCACTGGCGCCAAGGTTCGGACGAAGTGGGCATAAACAAGCCCGCTCGCGGTGGGCGGGGGCTCAGGGTACGCTGTTTTTTGTTTTCGCCGTAGTAGTGAAGAAGTGTATGTTTGGCTCGAGGCATAAAATCAGCCTCTTTTAACTATATGGGCAACAACAGCCAAACCCTCCCTTCCGCCACTGACTTTTACGTAGTGGCTACCTTCAACGGCACTCACCTCAAAGGGGGGTACAAACGTTATGAGGAATACACCCTGCGTCTGCACCGTGAAGACGAGCAGATTCAGTTGATTAACATCGCCCGTCTAGTGATGGATTTCTGCTATGACAACGAAGCCGATTTTTTCAAAGATTGGATTCAGGTCAAAGAGAAGCAACTTGTAAGCTACTAGCTTGCTTATGGGCAACGCAACAGCGTGACGCTGCAATCAATCGCAAAAGGCCCCGGTTATGCCGGGGCTTTTTGCTGCGCTCCTAAAATGGCAGCGACTCAATGAGCACCAGCTCGTCCTCTTAGTAGCAGTCCCAATGCGGCTCGCCCAGCCAATAGATGGGCGAAGTGCCTCTGACCGGGCAGTCCAGTTGAGTAAACCCACTGTGGTGGAAGAGGGCAGGGGATAAGGCACTACTAGCATGGGAGGTACCTGCACGGCAATGTACCAATCGGGTGGCCGTTGGGACGCTATGCAACTACGCGCCCGCCATTCCTGGCTGCCCGCGTCTTCATCCGCATCGGGGAACATATCGTCGTACTCTGGGTCCCGAAACTCCGTGTCGGGCGTATCGTCGGGGTATAGGGTCGGGCCATCGACCTGGCCATGTTCTTCTTCAAAAGCGGAGGATATCTAGTACCGCACCACCCGCCGAGAGACTGCTGAGCCATCGGCATTGAGTACCCGCAACACGTAGAGACCGGCCGGCAGAGCGGTCGTATCAAAGGTCAGTTTCCCAGATTGTGGCCGATGAGCCAGCACGGCACGGCCAGTCGCATCGAGCAGTGCCACTTGCTGTGGTAGCGGGCCGGCCGGCAGTTGTACGTTCAAAGTCGTGTGGGTGGGCACGGGCCACACATCCAGCAGGGCTGTGTTGGCCGCAGCGCCCCGGGTAGCGAGTGGCGCGGCCGGTAATAGGCGCGCCAGCCCAGTATGGGGCGCCGTGCCGGCTTGGGTGAAGTCGCCAGCTACAAGCAGCTTTCCACTCGGCTCCATCAGCAGGTCATATGCCTTGGCGTTGTTGTGAATAGTTGGGTTGTAAGGGCTTTGGTAAGGGGTATAAATAAAATCGGGGTTAAAAGAGGGGTCGTCGCCACCCGTGCTATACGTTTGGATGATGGATGCTTGATTGGTGGCCAGCGTGAGCAATGCCCCCGAAACTAGAATTCTTCCATCGGGCTGTACCGCTAGCCCCCCAATTGGATTGCTCGACGTAAACCCAATGGTAATAGCATAACAGCTAGCCGAGAACGGAAAGGCCATGTCCCATGCGCCGGACGACGTAATGCGTGCCACTGCCTTACTGGAAAAAAAGCCAGCCAACGCATAGCTGCCATTTGGGCAGCGCACCACCTTGCTAATCTGTATGCTTTGCGGAAAAGGGGCCACCGTAAAAGCGAAAGTAGAATCGGGGCGTCCGGAGGCCAGCAGCCGCGTCATACTGGTTATTGGGTTACTAAGGTCGAACGAGCTGCGGCTATACACAATCCGGCCGTTGGGCTCCAGCACAATGCTCACCATCATGCTCACCGCCATGCTGCCGAGGGGCACACTGGGTGGATTAAACGAAGCATCGACCCGGCCCGTGGGCAGCAGCCGCACCAGCCCGTTGTGACCTAGTGAATCCGTGATGGTACCGCCCAACAGCAGTTTGCCATCGGGCTGCACCGTTATGTCGCTGAAAAGGTGCCCCTGGGGGCGACTGCCCATTGCTGGCTGAAATGAAGCATCGGGCAATCCGGAAGGTAGCAAGCGCATCAGCCGCCCCTGTGGGGCCGCGCTGTATAGCGCAGCTAGCACCTTGCCGTCGGCCTGCACCGCCAGAGCCGACCACCCACCCTGTGCCTGCACCGCCTGCGCCGGGCGGTAGGCGAAGGTTGTGTCGACCCGGCCATCGGCCAGCAGGCGGGCCAGACAGTCGGTCACGTGGCCATCCACGGACTGAAACTTTCCCGCCACGATGTAGCGCCCATCGGCCTGCCGCACCACTTTTATCACCGATGGCGTGGCATACAGCGGCAGCGGTGCAAACACCGGCGCATGAAAACCGGGGTCGAGTTGCTGCGCACAAAGTGCTGAGCTAAACAACGTAGCCTGCACTGTAAACAGGGCTGCCACAATAGAAACACGAGTAGTAATGAGCATAAGGCTGAAAAGGAAAGTTTACTGGCAATCCGGCAATAATTATGCCCCATAGGATAGCACTTTGAAAACCAGACCCACCGGCATGCGATAATCCGGGTAAATATTAGGGAGTGTTAACCGTCGCGTAGCCAGAGCACAGTTGCCTCCAGTTGAATGAAGGCTAGAAAATGCGCATCCAACTTATCGTAGCGCGTGGCCGCGCGTCGCAATTGCTTGAGGGAGCGGAACAGTCGCTCGACGGGGTGGTGCTGGGCATCAAGGGCCGCGTCGTAGGCGTGCGGGTTCCGGCGCTTGCGCCGGGGCGGAATCACGGCTTGGGTGCCGCGGGCCGTCAGGACAGCCACGAGCGGGGCGGAATCGTCGCTACGGTCGGAAATTCGGTAGGCCGGAGCCAAGTCGTTGAGCAGGGGCAAGGCCTGCGGCGCATCGTGGCGCTGACCGGCCGTGGGCATCAGCCACTGTGTGCCCCTTCGTCGTCAAGCCGCCGCGACGGCGCCTGAGGGCTTGCGGCCCGTTTTTTTGCGGACCCCGCTCGCATGCTGGCGCGCTCTCACCGTGGTCAAGTCCACTAACAGCGTGTGCAAGGCGTCGTCCTGTTGCACGGCGGCCAGCACCCGAGCCCGCACGCCCGAGGCGGTCCACTGCCTGGGCCCTGTACCTACCAGAGGCTTTCGTCGAGAAAGATTATTGGGTCAACAATGTGCTGCGGGCGCTGGCGGACTCCCCGTACCGGGGCTTTGTGGTGCTCAAAACAGGCACAGTGCTCTCAAAAGCCAATGGCTTGGTCCAGCGCTTTTCCGAGGACGTGGACTTGGGTCTGACCGACGACGTGACACGCAGTTTATTTACCTGTTGCATTCTACGTGGAGCAGCGTATCCGCTATCGGTGGTTATCTGCCGTCCTTGATTAGCTCACTTGTCAACCATTCGCAGGCAGAGCCCTTTTTTAATGTGAACTACTCATTTGTTGTTCTTCCTTAAGAACAACAAATGAGTAGTTCACATTTGCTTCGAGAGCTGCCGTAAACGACGTTCTATCTCATACTTTCGCTCGCAGGCAGAGCCCGACGGCAGCACGCCCTCCAACACATCCAGCAATTCAGAACACCTAAGCAATAAGGCTACCTGCTCGCGAACGTACGTGCCCAGCGCGGGGGCTGCATTCGAAACTTCGCTTGCCAGGGCCACGCGGTTGTCAACCACGTGCACAATGTCTTCCAGGTCTTGGCTGGTCCATAAATCCTCCTAGCCCCGGCTGCGTAGGGCCACCGGTTTGGTCGCTAAAAAGTACGGTGCACTCAGGATGCGAATGCTGGTCCCATCCGGGAGTTCGTATGGTACCGCCCGTTCAAAACCCGCGGGGTATCACGAATTGCTAAACCCTAGGATGGGTTGAGTGGGAATCATGTCCACGACAAGGCCGGTGGGAGATTTCCAGCGGCCAATAAATTGAGCATCCGCATCATTTGTGAAGCCCAAGGCCCGCAACTCTACCTCGAGTCGGTGGAACGCGACCACGCTTTGCGGCGTGAGTTCAACAATGCAATCCAAGTCGTCCGTCGTACGCAGTTCCGGCGTGTGACCGGTGGCCGTGCTGTAGAGGTTCACCGTGGCGCCGCCCACAAATACGACCCGGTCACGCAGGTGGCCCAGGGCGTGCGCAACGGCCATTAGGAGCGGAAGATTACGTAGCTGACTCGGCATGCTATGCAGGGGATAATGGGATGTACTCTTTCAGCAAGCGGCTGGCGACTGCCCGTTCCCGCGGGCGGCCTAACCGCAACGCATCCACCAACGCCAGCAATTCATGGAGCCGGTTATCGCGTTTTGCCGCTGCGGGCGCTCCCGCATACAAGGGTTCAACAATGGTTCCCCAGACCTCGCCACTAGCAGCGGGCCAGACGTAAGCTGGCTCGGGTCCGAACGTTTGGCTAAGTGGCGGCGCGCTGGCGCCCGTGACGATGCCGCGGCCATGGGGTTCAGGATGCGCGGCAAAGATGTACGGCACGCCGTGAACCAGCAATTTGCGCAACGCGTGACCGCGCACTGAGAACCGTTGCGGGTCGGCGCTCAATAAGCGGCTGTAGCGACAGCGAGCCAACGAATCGGATACTTCGGAGGTGCTTAGTTCCAGTGCAAGCGCCAAGTCCATGCCTTTCCACTTGCGTGGGTCACTGGATACTAGTTTCAACAACACGACGTCTTGCGGACGACAAAGGTATGAGGAGGTTTAACTTATCAGGTTGTAAAGCCTGCATTTAATAGCGACTGATAATGTTCAATTATCGTTCCTTATTCTGTGTGAGCAAAACCTAACCATTTTCGGGTGTTTTACTCCTATATTATATAGCTACCGTGAGCGAATATCCCATCGTCCCTATTTCATCGACCGCGCAGGTGGCGGCTCACCTAGTCGAACCGACCCGTCGACCCGTCGATACGTCGAGTCCGGCTTGCACGGAGCGGCCAATACCATTCGCGCTTACGCTAACGATTGGAAGCGCTTCACGAGTTGTTGCACCTTGCATAAGTTGAAATCCATGCCCGCGCCAGTCGAAGCCCTGGCCGGGTTTCTGACCGAACTGGCCGACGCTGGCAAAAAGGTTGCCACCATCCAGCACCACGCCGCAGCCATCGCCAAGGCCCACGAGTTGGCAGGCCTGGATTCGCCCACGGCCGACAAAAAAATCAGGTGCTGCTCAAGGGCATTGCTTGGGAAAAGAAAACGCGCATCAAGCAGGCCGCCGCTTTTTCGCTGGACAATTTCAAGCGGACCATTCGGGGCATTGATGTTAGCACGCCCACCGGGCTGCGCAATAGGGTCCTACTGATTCTGGGTTTCACAGGCCCCTTTCGCCACTCTGAACTCGGAGTTCTCAACATCGAGGACTTGGCTTTCGATGAGGAAGGACTCGTAGTTTCGCTGGACAAGAGCAAAACTAACCAGTTGGGCCAGGCCGAGGAAAAGGCCATTTTCTACTCGCCCGACCCTCAGCTGTGCCCCATCCGCTCGCTTCAGGCGTGGCGGCGGCTGTTGAACCGGACCGAAGGGTACGTCTTTGTTTCCCTGCGCAAAAACCAGTGGCTCACCACCCGCCGGATGACGACGAAGTACATCAACCTCATAACGCAGCAATACTTAAGCTCCGGCTACACGGCTCACTTGCTACGCGCTTCGTTTATCAGCTTGAAAATGCAATGGATAAGATGCATAAATCCCAAGCAACTGATTCACCGAATCAAACGCAGGATAAGTCCATATGCTTCTCAGAAATGCCATCCCACCTCACAATGCACCCGGCAATTTGCCTTAATGTTGGTAATAACTTAAATCGTACGAGTGAATGGCTGACGCATCGCTTAAGAGATTGTAGCTATAGTGGGCGCAGTCCACAAAACAGGCGATATTGAACTTCGTTTCGGACCGCTTCAACGCTCCCTGGGAGGGTTTGTCGCCGTACAGGCTCGCCCGGTGTACCATCCATTCGATGTCCATCGCTTCCTCTACCAAGTAAGCCAGCACCGCTTCATTGTCCCGGTGCTGCCCCAGTAGGCCGGAGAAGCGCACGAGCGTGTGTTTTAGCAACCAACTCATCAATGGTAGGGCTTGCTTGTAAGGTCGGGTAAATCCCCCTGCCTGGTAGAGGAAACGCTTGACGCCTTGGCGACGCATCGCGGGGATTAATCGTTTGACAAACGCCGTGTTGACGTTCTCCTGCTGCTGCCGGCGAGCATCGCCTAGCATGCTCACTACAAAATCTACCCCAGTGAGCAGGGTATCCAGCGGCTCATAATCCAGAATTGTGCCGACGACTACTTCTAAGTTAGTGTCTTTTATTTCCAGTTTTTCCGGGTTTCGAACCAAGGCTCTCACGCGATGCCCCTCGCGAAGCGCGAGTTCAATAAAGTGTTTTCCGGTTCTGCCCGTACCACCAAAGATGAGGTAGGTGTAGGTTGGCTTCATCATGTCGTTTTGTAACAAGTGGCGTGTTGTGAAATCAATCGCTGGGCGTTCTTAGCGCAACAAACGGCGCAGGGCGAGCCTGTTTCACTAAGTATTAAGTGATAGCAAAATTATTCACCTTGCTTTGTACGGTGGATGCGTCATCGTTCAAAGTATATTTGCCATCGTACAAAAATGCCCCTTATGGATGCCTTGTCTGACGTGTTGGCGCTGCTCAAAATCCGCAGCTATCTGTATGGCGGCTTCGCAGCGGGGGGCGAATGGTGCCTGTCATTTGGCCCGCACCTGGGAAGCCTCAAGTTTTACGCGGTGGTGAAGGGGGCGTGCTGGCTGGCCGTCGAAGGCGTGGCTGAGCCATTATGGGTGCAGGCTGGCGAATGAATTTTGCCATCTTAACACCACACGCAGTTACTTGCAATTCCAGCAACTGCGTGTGGTAACGTTTAGAGGAGAATGTAAGGTAGAAACAACCGGATTTCCCAGGGTGTGGACAGTTAACGTAGCCAATCGAGGGCGGCGAGCAGGTGGGCCGAGGCAAGAAATGACGCAGCCGTCTTGTCGTAGTGTGTGGCCAAGCCTCTGACCTCTTTGAGTCGTCCAAAGAAGCGTTCGCCCTTATAGCGGTCGGCGTATAGGTTTGAGGCGTAGGCGCGCCACCGTCAATTCTGAGACAACCTAGCGTCTGTTTTGTGGCAACATTACATGCATAAAAGTCAAAAAAAGCATAAAACAGAAGGTTTTTCCAATCCGGTTGTGCTGTATAGTTGCGTATAGAGAGTGGTGAATCTTGTTGCTTTTGGCACCGGAAGTATAATTAGCTGCTCATTGTATCAAAAAGTGATTCGAGGTATTTTTAACCCGTACTCTCGGCAACTTTCGACAATATAAATGAGGGTTGCCTTCTCACTTCTTACGTTTACGGTGCATCGAGTAGCAGTTACAAATGCTGAAAATCGGCTAAAACTGAAGCGGCAGTTGCTACGAAAGTTGTTGGAGAATAGCTGAAACAGTACTAGTGAATAAGTGATTATAAATAATAAACTGAGTATAAAATAGCACAATTTGCCTTGCCGTAAGGACTTTTTTATACCGACTTGCTTGCGGATACTATCGCCGAAATGGCGGACGGTTACCACCGAACCTTAGCTGCGTCCACCCTCCTGATTATCGAATACCGGGCCGCGTTAGCTAACAAATCCGCCGTTGTATATACGCTTGCTGTGCGGGAATATGGACACGTGGTAGTCAATCACCTTCACAGGCTCGGTGTTGCGGAGGTGCTGTGCCTTCGCGCAAGACGAACAAGAAATAGAAGCAAACAGATTTTACTCATACCAAAAGAGACAAAGAAAGCTAAACGGTTGGTGGGTGATTAAAAGCAGCTTGCCGGGCGGCCGTTACAACGTGATTTCCAGTAGCCCCTCGGCCGCGTACGCGTACTGCATTCGGTATTCGACTACCCGCTGATTCAGCGATGAGACGAACAGGTGCAGAAACGCCCGACCCGGCGCGCAATTCCACTGGGGCGGGTAAGTCGATGTCTTTGACGTGCTGGCCGTAGTGCCGGGCGAGCAAGTCGGCCAGGGGGCGCAATTCCAGATGCAGCTGGGTTTGCCAAGGACCCGCCGCTCGCTGCTAAAGCAGCAGGCTGTAGCCGGTAAGGGTAATCAGCAGGCGGAAGGAGCCTTCGCGGACGGGTAGCGTCAGCCGATGTAGTCCGTGCTCTATCGCAACACATAGTACCGCAACCTACCGTCAGCAGTTGCGCACTGGGGCAACGGAAGGCGGTTGTCAGTCGTAAGCTGCTGGTAGTTAGCTAAGCCGTAAGCTTAAGAGCAACAGCTTAAACAAACATGCCCCTCTCTACTTGTTTCTCGAGCAACTTGAGTAGCGGCTAATTAACCCCCAAAGTTTGCGCGATGCGGTTTATTGTTTTATCGATTTTCAACTCACTAATAGCGGCTGGACCAGCTTTGGCACAGTCGGATTATAACGTGGGTGTGCCGAAGGACATTATTATTCTGCAAAGCACCCGCGACTACGCGGCGGCGCTTGCGGGGGCTCGACAGGCAGCCACCAAGCTGGGCCGGCCCCTAAAGCTGGCCGGCTACAAGCCTAACAAAGAGCTAGGCCTGAGCGCCAGCAAAACCGTCTGCGTGGAAGGTGGCTATGAATACCCCTGCTACACGCCCCGAGGCCAGGGCGGAGCTGAGAACAGCGACTACCTCTCCATCGAGTTTTCAGACGGCTATGCGGGCTTTGCCAAAGGCTACTACATCGTGGTAGCCGCTCTGGTACCGCCCAATTCAGCCGCCTTGCACCAGACATTGGCTCGTGTGCAGCGCGCCTACCCCACCGCCTACGCCAAGCGCACAAGCGTCTGGTTTGGCTGCATGCACTAGCCTCTCTGTGGGCACCTGCGCCGCACCGCCAGGCCCAATCCTAGACGCGCTCATCAGCTGGCAACGATTTTGAACGAAGGCCTACAAACCCAGCGCATGTTGCATTTCAAAGGAGGGCACGAACGTGTTTTTTCCTGCTGACCGGGCTGCTAGCGGCTTGCGATGGCCGGCCAGAACACCGGGCGGTGTATCGGCTAGGAACGCATACCCCCGCCAGCCCGTCCGGATAACGTATACTTTTCCGTGCGCAGTTCGAGTTCGTCGGTATCGGGGCCGAAGCCGTAGTTGATGTTCTCGGAATCATCCCGGCAATCGGCCCACAGCAACTGCTTAATAGTGGGCAGCTCATCCGGCGCGAGGGCCAAAAAGTCGTTCAGCACGGCAACTATGCGCTCGGTAATGGCACGGCCCGATTCGAATTCAGGCAGGAACCACACCTGGACCGAATAGCCAAACAAGGTGGATTCCACAGTGATGCTGGTGAAGTAGTATTGGTCTCAGGTGCAGGTGCGTAGTATTTCGTCGTGCGTCATGGAGTGAACCGTTAGTGGTTGAGGCAGCAATATCTTGTTGGTTAGTTATTTACCCGCGCTGTGAAGCCTGTTTTTCAGAACAGCGGCCGGAGCCCAAGCAGCTGCACCATCGGCCCGCGGCGCGGCACCAGAAATTGGGCGCTGTCGTACACGAGCTTTCCCGTGGCCGTGCGCAGCTGGCAGGTGTGCGCCACTTGCGTGCCCCGGCGGGTGGCGTCGTACTTGGATGCAATCTTATTGAATCTTATGCCATTATCAAGCAAACTGTCCAGAAGACGAGCGGTGCTGTCGCTGTACTGGTCAGGCAAGGTGCTATACCGCTCGGTGTGGGCCCACAGCCACCGCGTTTTCACCAAAAATTCGCGGGCGCGGGCCTGCAGAATGGCCAGAGGGGCGTCGTCTACCTGCCGCCACTTCCGCACGTGCCCCGGCGCAACGGCTGGTAACTGGCGGGGCGAGTGCTGTGCTGGCAGGTGGGCCGCCACCGCTTCATTCAGGGACGTCGGCGCGTCGGACGATTGGTAGCCCACGGCAAGCCACAGGGACGGGAGCAACCAGTATTTCATCCTAAAAACAAGGGCAGTGCAGGATGCTATACCGTCCAGTAAGCTCCCCCGTTGGTCCGTGCCGGCCCAAAGCCAGGCTTTTTCGTTAGCAGCTTTATGAAGTAGCTACTGCGCGCTGCCGCGTGGCTGGCCCTATATTCCAGTGTCGCTTGCCGCCCCGAAACGCCCGCTACGGAAAAGGCGAACCCGCCAGCAGCGGCCCCTGCTCCCCCATATGCCATGCCCCCCGTGACCGCCAAGGCCCCTGGCTCGCCTGATGCCCTATACCTGCCCGGTGGCCAGGTCGGGCAGTTGCGCAAAATCCCTGCAGACGCTTTCGACAGGCTGCCCTTTGGCGGCTTGCCTGATTTACCTAACGACTCTACTTCCGAGCATTTACCCGCCGAGCAGGGCCGGGTAACGCGCCAGGGCTGGTCGCTGCTGCGGCCAGCGCAGGTTACCGAGGTGCGGCTGGCCCCCACGCCCGACGCGCAGTTTACGCTACAAAACGCCAAAGGCGTGAAGTACCAGTACTGGAGCAGCCTGCCCGCCGCCCACCAGTGGGTGGTGCGGGCCTGGTACTGGGAATCGGACGGGACCGTGCTGGTGGACCAGCGCACCGGACGCCAAGTTGGACTGGTGCCCCCCCGTGGCCTCGCCCGATGGCCGCCTAGTGCTGCTCACCAGCCCCGGACTGGGCGGCGGCGACCAACCCAACAGGCTGAGCCTGGTGCAAGTGGAAGCCACCGGGGCGCGCCTGCTGTGGCGGATGGAACCCACCACCTGGGAGCCGGTCGAAGCCCGTTGGGTCGCCCCTACCGCGTGGTGCTGATGCGCCGCCACGCCCTGCCCGACGGCAGCATGGCCAACGATGCCCCCGTGACCTACGACGAACTGACCCTGCCCCGCTAAACTGCCGCACTATGCCCCCCACCCGCTGGCTCCTGGCCGCCGCGCTGCTGCTGAGCGCCTGCCGCCCCCACGCATCCCAGGAACAGGAAACACCGCCGCGCCTAAAGCCCCTGTTCGACGCCCTGCCCGCCCGCAATCGCCCCTTCGACCGGCAGGATACGCTGGACAGCTACTGGCCCCCCGATTCGCTGATGGCCGACAGCCTGTTCCACTTCACCGCGCCCCCCCGCAGCCGGGTGCTGATGCGGGTGCAGTTTGTGCCCGCCTCGGCCGTGGCGGCAGCCCGGCTCGATACGCTCACCTTCCGCCGCCCCACCTTCCGGCTCTACGAGGACGGCCGGTCTGGCTACGAGTGGGAGTTCTTCTTCGGCCGAAACCTCGAACCTACCCTTACTGAAACGCCCGAACAGTTGCCCCTGCGCATGGCCCTGACGTACAGCCACCGCCTGGCGCTGCAGGAATACCGGCGCTGGCCGGCTGGCAACTATTACGAGCGCAACGCCTACCTGCTGGACCACAACTTTGGCGTTGAAGCCGTAGCCTGCGTCAATGACTCGGTGGTGTACGTCAGCGCTTTTCCGCTGCTGGCCAACCAGCCCCGACCCGATACGCTCTACACGTACTACCACGGCGGCCCGCACCGCAAGCGCCCCCCCCTAGTGGCCGACCGGCCCGACACCACCCGGCACGCCCTGCTCCGCCTTAGCTTCCGTGAACTCAGCCACTCGACCAACCTGGAGTAGGCCGCTGCTGGCGGGCCTACTCGCTGCAGAATTTCGCGTGCGTCGCTATCTGCATTTCGTTCCAGCCCGCGCGCAGGGCCTTGGCTAGTTGGGCAAAGACCGTCGCGCACTTTCTAGTTGAGTGCGGGCCACTCCGCAGTGGGCAGGAGGGCCAGGTCGGGGTACATCAGGGAGAATGCGGGGACGGTTTACCGGTGCGACGACCATCAGGTAGGCGGCCTCGCGCTCGGAAGCGCTGCTGGTGACGGAGTGAAACAGCCGGTGCCGGTTGTCAAGAAGCCCATACGACACAATCTTTTTTTCTGTCAGAAGCACTTATTAGGAGTGTGTCGTGAATGGAATCAACCGCTACGTAGTACTGCTGCCCGTCGGAAGAGGTGCGGAGTTGGTTGGGGTCGCGCTGGAACAAGCGGCTGACGGGCATCTTGCTGGTGACAGCCATCACGGCGTCGTTGGCCCGGCGCAGGTTTCCGAGCGAAAAGCGCCAGTTAACCGTGTTTTCCAAATTGGATTGGGCTACCCCCATTCGCAAAATATATTGGAACAAATGTCCTGTTTCGGCCGGGCAGCAAGTTATAGAAATAGGCTGCTTCCTTAATTAAACAGTTGGCCAATCTATTCATGCAAAAAGCACTGCTTCTTGACCTACTTGCTCAGAATGAAATGACCAGTGGGTCCGTTTTTCATCAAGTAGACTGCACCAATGCCACCTGGCGGCTAACCGCAGAAGCCGCCTCGGCGGGCTTTCTGTTGCGCCATGTGGGCGAGACCATCAACCGGTTTGGCTTGTTCCTGGGGCAGCCTACGCCAATAGTCAACACCACCATGGGTTACTCCGATAACGGGCAAGGCCGGGATGTGGAAGCCAGCCGCGCATTGGTGGCCGAAGGATTTGCGATGCTGCGCCGCTGCATCGACAGCACCCCGGATGCTGCCTGGCAAGAAGCCGTGCCAACACCTTTCTTTGGCCCGGTTACCCGGTTCCGTCTGTTTGCCCACGTCTTGTTCCATAATTCTCACCACGCCGGACAAATAGCCTTAACCCTGAAAAGAGGGAATCACAGCCCGCTGTTGGAGCCGCTGGCCCTCCAGAAGTAAGGCATCTGCCTATCCATCACAACCTCATGGATGAATACCTAATTCTCATGCGCCTGGACTTGATTACCAAAGGGGCGCAGCCTTCGCCGGAGCAACTGCAGCAGTACATGCAGCAGTATCAGGACTGGGTGGCAACCCTCACCGCGCAAGGCCGCTTTGTGAGTGGCACGGGCTTGTCCACTGAAGGACGCGTACTCAAGGCCGGCAACGTGGTGCTGGATGGCCCGTTCGCGGAAACCAAGGAGGCTCTTGCCGGCTTTATTACCATCCGGGCACGGGACTTTGACGAGGCCATGGGCTGGGCCCAGGCGTGCCCCATCTTGCGGGCCGAAGGCAACAGCGTCGAAGTCCGCCGAATCAGTACGGTACACGAACCCGAATAAATTCAGCACGAGCGCCGCTAACGCATGGACCACCCTGAATTGCTCCCTCACCTGTTTCGAACCGAATACCACAAGCTGGTGGCCGTACTGGCACGGCGTTTTGGCTTCGCGCAGTTGGAAACAGCGGAAGACCTGGTCAGCGAGACCTTCTTCACGGCCGCCCAAACCTGGGGACCCAATGGCTTGCCGCCCAACCCCGTAGCCTGGCTTTACCGGGTGGCCCAAAACAAAGCCACAACGCACCTGCAGCGTGCGCGTGCCCACCAGGCATTTAGCGCGGTCCAGGCCCCTAACTCGGCCAGTCAGCCGGAAGTGGAACTCTCGGCTCAGAACATTCAGGATAGCCAACTGGCCATGATGTTTGCCATTTGCCATCCGGCGCTGGCCCCCGCCGCTCAGATGGGCTTGTCGCTGCGCGTGCTCTGCGGCTTTGGAATCGAGGAAATTGCCGGGGCCTTTTTAACCAACAAGGAAACCATTCAGAAGCGCTTGTTTCGAGCCAAAGCTGCCCTGCGCAAAGTCGGCACAGCCATTGAGCTGCCGGGCCCGGCGCAGTTGGAGCAAGGGCTGGAGGCGGTGCTCGGCACGATTTACTTGTTGTTCAACGAAGGGTACTATTCAGCGCACAGAAACCAGTTGATTCGAAAAGAGTTGTGCTTTGAGGCCATTCGGCTGGCCACCCTGCTGGTAGAAAACACGCTTACTGCCCGGCCGGAAGTATATGCGCTGCTGGCCTTGATGTGCTTTCACGCCTCCCGGCTAGAGGCCCGCCTGGACCCGCACGGCGATATAATTTTTTACGAGCAGCAGGATTCCAGCCGATGGAACGAGGAATGGGTGCGGAAAGGGGGCTATTTTTTGCAACGGGCTGCGGCTGGCAATTCCCTTTCCAAATACCACTTGGAAGCCGGCCTCGCCTTTTGGAGCACGACGCAAGCCGACACGCCAGCAAAATGGGCCAGTATGCTGCAACTCCATGACCTGTTGCGGCAGGTGGACGCTTCGCCGCTCGCTGCGCTGAGCCGGACCTACGTGCTGGCTAAAGTGGCTGGCAAGCAAGCCGCCATTGCGGCGGCCGAACAACTTTCCCTCACCAGCCACCCGCTATACTGGGCCTTGCTCGGCGAGTTGTACCGAGGCCTGGATGATGGAAGAGCCGCCGAGCATTTACGCCAAGCCTATCAACTGGCTAAGAGCGCGCCGGATAAGCGCGCCATCCAGCGGAAGCTAATCGAGGTGAAAAAGGGCTAAGCTCGGCCACTACGACCAAAGCCAGAAGCTGGCCTAAGGGTCCATTCCATTCGGCTCAAAGCGGGTGGCTGTAGGACACCTTCCGGATGGTGGCCTACTGCTGGAAAGGCGCCTCCACACCGGGCTGGTCTAGACGGTGCAGGTCGCTGAAAACGAAATGACCAAATGACAGAGTGCGGTATTCCCAAGCAAACCGGGTGTTCAGCCCGCCCTACTGACTGACAGTGTTGTACTGGTAGAAGCCGGTGAGTTGCACCTTGGGCGTTAAGAAGATGCGCAGCTTCGGCGCTACCAAGTGCGTGTGCACGGTTCCGTAGTACCCTACTAACTGGCTTACGGCCCGGCTACTGTTGCGAATGCTGCTGCTTTTGGCGAGACTAGTGTTGTTTTTGCCTGGCCAACTAGAACAACAACACGTCTCTGCCTGGCTCCTAAAAGCACGGATAACTACCGACTTACTTCGCCCAACCTCTTACAATGATTACCTTTTGGACCAAACTTTTAACCTCCGCCAACATCGTACATCGACGATAATAACACGCCCTTAGCTTTGCCCAGCACGATGTCCTGCTTACACAGCGCCTGCTGCCCGTACTTCGTGCATTCAAAGGCAAAGGCACGCTCTGGTTTAGCCAGGATGGCAAAAATGGCCAAGGGACTTTTGTGAGGTATGTTGCGGGGCGGGTCCAAGTTCAGAAGTTGGCGCTTAGCCGCCACTTTCGGCGACTGAAAGCCGAGTTGCATTTCTTTTCTTAACCTGAAATTTAATGGGTAACGTTGCCGCCATGGAGATGCAAGCAGGACAATACATGGGCCAGGTGCCCTTTTCTGCTAGCATGGGAGGTGTCATCCTCGCCACTTCTCAGCACGAGTTTGGCGCTATCCTTCCTGCGCACTACCACGTTAATCCGCATTTTACTTTCGTGCTGGAAGGCCGGTATGAAGAGGCGTTTGCGGGCCAGCGGGTACAATGTCAGCGCGGGGACTTACTGTATCACCCTGCGGGTTGTGAGCACTTCAACCGCTTCGAGCACGCGGGCGCCGCGTGCTTCAACGTAGAAATCTCGCCGGACTTTCTACTGCCGGGCAAGGGGTTGCGAGCCATGCAGCAGCAGCGGGTGCTGGAAGCTCCTCAGATGAAACAGTTGTTGCGGTCCATCCTGCAGGAAGTGACGCAACCCGACTGCTTTTCGGAAAGCGTTGTTGTGGGCACGGCCCTGCAATTAACGGGCTTGTTTATGCGCGAGCAGAGCCCACGGTTGGCGGAGTCCCAGGCCATACGGCGCGTAAAAGCATTGCTAAACGACGCGTCGTCGCAGGCGCTATCATTGCTGGAAATGAGCCAGACCGCGGGCATGTCGGCCTCTTACTTATGCCGGGAGTTCAAGCGGGCGACCGGCCTGACCCTGGGTGAGTACGCCCGGCAGCAGAAGGTGGCGCGCGTCTGCCAACTGCTGGCTCACACGCGGCTGACAACCGAGGAAATTGCCTTTGAAGTGGGATTCACAGATGCAAGTTACTTAACCCGGGTCTTCAAAAAAGTGATGGGAATCACGCCGGGAGACTACCGAAAAATGCTTTAGCAGCAATTCTGTCCAAGCTTGGGCAATTCTGTCCAAGAATGTAGCCAGCGACTCATGGGTTCTTTGCAACGGCAGCCTAAGCTGCTGCTTCGCTCCTATGAAAACTTTACACGTTTGGGTTTGTAGCACGCTATTGTTGAGCTGCTTTGCGGCAGTGGCTCAACCGTCGCCAGTGGCTCGATACGATATGCGAATTGAAGCCAGGTTACCGGAAAAAAACCTGCAGGTGCAGGGCACCTTCGCCTTCGATGCCGATGACCAAACGAGGGATTCTGTAGACGTGGTCGTGAATAAAAACATGGGCCGGCCAACCTTTCGCCTGCTCTCGCCCAAACAGCCGCAATTTGTGGTGAAAGAGGTGCCGGCCGCTGATGGGCAGGCCGTTTACCGATTCCTTTTCTCTCCCCGACTGGTCCCGCATCAGACCGTGCGCATAGGCTTTGCCTACCAGGGCGGCACGTTGCCAGCAGCTCAGTTCTTTCTCGACAGCGCATACTGCATGGCTGGGGGCTACGGTGTGGCCTGGTACCCGCAGGTGCTGGCCCGGCAAGCGGACAATTCCACAAGCACCATGGAGGGTACGGGTACCATCCGCGTTACCACAGCTCGGCGGTTTACCCCCGTTATCATGGGCAGCCAGTTCCACTCAATCGGGAAGGGCAAGCTGCTTACCACGGAATTTACGGTGCGAACCCCAGCCATCTTCTCCTTATTTGTGGGCCACTACATCCGCTCGGACTATTCAGGGCCGCTGCCTATCGGCGCTTACCGGCTCACGCGCGACACCGTCACGAGTGCCTACGTGCGCAAGTGTGCACGTATTATTGAGGAGCTGAGCCAGGAATTCGGGCCATATGCTTTCGGTAGCTTCAACATTGTCGAATATCCGGATGAGGTCGCCGCGAAGCTGGGAATCGGCGGCATCAGCGAGTGCGCAGGCATTGCACTGCCCAGCGCCAGCTTTGGAAAGCCGTTCAATTACGCCCTTTTTGGTTATGAACTCGGGCACCAGTGGTGGGGCAATGCTGTGCGGTCAACCGGCAAAAAAGGTACGGGCATCTTAAGCGAAGCCATGGCCCAATACGGTTCGCTGCAAGTGGTCAAGCGTTTCGACCCCACCCAGACCGAACAGTACCGCCGCACGGGTTATCCGGGCTACAACAAGGAGCAGTCGGGACTGGGCTACCTGACGCTGGTGGCCAGCGGCTCGGATACCGCCTTGCAGAACGTGAGCAGTGCCGAGGCGCATTCCATCGGCGACAGCAAAGGCTTTTTGGTGCTGGAGCTGCTAGCTGAAACCATCGGCAAAGAGCGCATGCGGGCGGCCCTGCACCACCTAACCACCAAGTACCGGGACCATCCCTTGACGTGGGAGAACTTTCTGAACGAAATCCAGCAAGCCGCCGGGCAGGACCTGGCTTGGTTCTACGAGCAGTGGCTGAACCGGACCGGCGCGCCCGAGTGGACGCTGTCCTGGCAGCTGAGCGGACAAGGACAAGTGGCCCTCAAGGTCGTGCAGCCGCCCCGTACTGCCTACCGATTACGGTTAGACGCCGAACTTATTAGCACCGCCGGGAAAACCGTTCGGTGTGTGGTAGAAGTCGCGGGTGCTACGACTACCCTCCGCCAGGAGGTGCCCCCTGATTTTATCGTGCAACAAGTGCGGCTGGACCCGGAGTTTAAGGTGCTGCACTGGAGCGAAGAGTACCGCGCCCGGGCCATGGTCCTGGCCGACGCTTCTCGGGTGAGAAACCTGTGGCTGTCGGGCAAGGTACCCGAAGCCTTGGCGATGGGCGAAGCGGCCTTGGCCAAAGTGTCGCAGCCTGACCCGTACGGGGCCGAATTTGCGCTTTGCTTCGAGTTGGGCTTTCTGCAGGCCAGGCGGTCCCGTCAAAGCCCGGCTTTCCGGGAAGAAGCCATTGCTTACTTTTTGCGGGCTGTCCGGTGTCCGGTGCGAGAACCGCAGGGGCTTACCAACGCCTATCTGCTTTTGGCCAAATTGGCCCAGGCAAAAGGGGATAAGGAATTGTTTGCCTGGGCCAGAAGCTGCGCTTTGACAGCGGACGCGCTGACGGGCAACGCAGAGGGAGTAGCCAGCAGGTTGTAACGTTTCGGGCGTGCCCACTGGCAAGCATTCGGCATGCGCTATTTGGTTCTATAACAGCGGTACTCCGAGTACATCATATTTCACCGCACTACCTGTTGGAGCAACTTCCTGTATTCCGTTTGAGCTGAACATGAAGCCAGATGAACATACCTTTCAAGCCGGCCGGGTACACGTCCGTTTCCCCTTACTTCGTCGTCGAGGGCGCCCAGCAGCTGGCAGACTTGCTGCGCGAGCTGTTTGGCGCCGTGGAATTGCGACGCTTCGCGGGGCCGAACGGCACGGTGGGGCACTTGGAACTGCAGCTCGATGACTCCGTGCTCATGCTTGCGGATGCCATGCCTACCTACCCGGCCAATCGGCTTTTGCTGCACGTGTACGTGCCGGACGTGCACGCCACCTACGCCCGGGCGCTGGCCCTGGGGTGTGAAGCCGTAGAGGCCCCAGTGAACAAACCTGGCGACCCGGACATACGGGGCACGTCCCGTGACTTTGCGGGCAACACCTGGGCCATCGGCATGCAAGCCGCGGCCGTCCATAACTGATTCTTACCGGTCAGTATCTTGGCACGCCGCAATACCAACCCTTTTTCAATTAGCCAGTTACAAACCCAAAGCCATGTCTTTTCAAGCTTACATCGACAACATTAAAGCTAAAACGGGTAAAAGTCCTGATGACTTTAAGCAACTCGCGGAAGCAAAAGGATTCTTGCAGGATGGGCAGCTAGTTGCTTCAATTAAGGCAACTGTCATCACGAATTGGCTCAAGGAAGAATTTGAACTGGGGCATGGGCATGCAATGGCCATCTACGCCAGCTTTAAAGGCAAGACGGAATAAGATAAGTAGGGCCTGGTGAAGGCATTGCCTCAGCAGTTCGCTTTCATATCCTTTCCATCTTGTTCCTTCATTAAGGCCGTCACACCACACCCCACGAACGTAATCAGCTCCCGTGTGGCGGGACCAGTTCCTCGCCTCGTGCTTGTTCAATTTTCCCACAAGGGCAATTGCTTTCATCTCCAGCCGCTGAGTCTTCTACCCCATTTTTAGACTTTCCGTGAAGTTCTACCTGCAAGCAATTAGCTGTCTGTTACTCATCGAGTCGAAGGGCGCCGATTCCGTCCCGCCCGCAGTAGAGTTGCATGTGCCATTTGCGCCCGCCGTGGTGCGCATTGCCGGTCAGCCTACCCTGTACTACGAATTGCTGCTGACGAACCCAACCGCGGATACGCTCAACGTCCAGGAACTACGCGTCGTGAATGAGGCCGACTCGGCGGTGGCCGTGTTAGAAGTAGCCGCTTTAGCTGCCCGCTTTGGCCGCGCCGGCCCGCCTTCCACCAGCGTGCTCCCTGGCGCAACCCAAGTACTTTATCTCGAAGTAGGACTGCCTGCCGAGGCCTCGGTTAAGCAACTGGGTCATCACCTGACCTACACCTACCGCCAGGGAGTTCAAAAACGGGTGGCGCATAGCCGGAGCCCGTGGCTGCCAATCAAGCAGCAGCTCGCCCCCGTATTCGGTCCGCCCTTGCGTGGGGGCCCTTGGGCAGCCGTGTACGAGCCGTCGTGGGAGCGGGGACACCGCCGGGTACGCTACACCATTGATGGCAAAACGCGCATTCCCGGGCGCTACGCCATCGACTTTATTAAACTTGATTTGCAAGGCAGCTACGCCCGCACCGACGAGAACGTGGTGGGCAACTGGTACGGCTACGGGGCTGATGTGCTGGCTGTGCGCGACGGCGTGGTGGTAGCGGCCCAGAATGATTTTCCCGAAAGCCCAACGCTGGCCGCCCATCCCGCTTATTCGGCGGCGCAGGCAACTGGCAACTACATCGCCTTGGACCTGGGCCGGCAACAGACGGCTTTTTACGAGCATCTGCGCCCCGGCAGCCTTCGCGTACGACCGGGCCAGCACGTCAAACAGGGTCAGGTGCTGGCGCAAATCAGTTTCACGGGCCAGACGACCGGCCCGCACCTGCACTTTCACGTCGCCGATGCTCCTTCGGCGCTAGGCGCTGAAGGAGAAGCCTATTCCTTCGCCCGTTTCACTCAACTGGGGACTTACCCGGATTTCAACCAGTTTGGCAAGCGGCCCTGGACGGCTAGTGGCTCTCAGCCCGCCTTGTTCGTCGAGGAACGGCCAGCGGCCAATTCGGTAATCCAATTTGAATAGCCCGGAGCGGAAACAACCAAGCAGCTGGCTGTACCCACCAACTGCATTTCCGTCTGAACTACTCGTCGGTGCAAGCTCAGCAAAAGCTGGTGAAGGCCAGCGTCGCTTACCTCTACCACGAAGCGTATGAACAGTGCTACCCAGTCAGCTCGGTGAGGACAACCAGTGATGTGCAAGTATTCCAGAAGAGTGCTTCATGAGGTAATATGACCAAGTTAAAATGAGCTGACTACGCTAGTGCTACCACTAGCGCATGGGTATCTTCCAGCAGCCTGTAGCGCACTATTTTTCCCTGCACCATAGTTAATGAGATAAAGAAGGGGGAGGTGAACAACCGGCCTGTTTGCGTTAGGGTGCTGGAAAAGGTTCCGGTAACGATGGCCACCGGGCCCTCCACAAGCAAGTGCTCCAGATGTGCATCCACTGGCACGGTGTGCGCAAACAGCAACTCAAAAAACTGCTGAATTTCGGCGCGCTGCTGGCGCGGTCCCAGCCACGGCGCCAGGTCGCGGGCACCCGGCACGTCCCAGTCCACCCGGTCGGCAAAGCACATCATCAGGGTGGGAACGTCGCGGGCAGCCAGGGCCTGCAAGTAGGTGCTGACCAACAGGCGGGTATCGAAAAGAAGGGGAGCCATAGGAGGCAGGCAATAAAGTAAAAAATCGGCGAGGGCTACGCGGGTGCTGAGGCACCAGCCTATCAGTTGGTTTGGCAAAAGTGCCAGCAGCTTGCCCCGCACTCTTTACCTTCAGACGTCATTTAATTGCTTTATCACGCCATGGGTGCATTCGCAGGCGAACGGGCTGCTACCTTCACCAGGCTCACTTACGGTTGTTCTATGCACCCTCAACAGCAACTGGCCCTGGCCTTGTTGGCCTATGCCGCCCAGCGGGGCCTGGCCGTGGACCGCCTGGCCCGGCAGTCGGGGCTGGACACGGCTGCCCTACTCAGCCCCACCCACGGCCCCCTTTCGGCGAAGCAGTGGCACGACCTCTGGCTCAACGCGGCCCAGCTAGCCCGTGACCCCACCTTTGGACTGCACTTCGGTGAAGCTGCGACCCCGGCGGCACTGGGGGTTGTCGGGCAACTCGTGCAGAGCAGCCGCACCGTGGGCGAGGCCTTAACCCACGGGGCCGCCCTGCTACCCTTGCTCACCGACCAGGTGTGGCTCGACTTGGCCCACTCTCCCCAGTCCGTGTGGCTGCGGTTTCGGCAGCTACCCACCGAGCTGGCGGCTAGCGCCACCGTAGTCGACCACCTCGTGGATTTTGTGCTGGCATTTGTCCTGCACGAGCTCGATGGCCTGCTGCTCGAACGCCTTCAGCCGCGAACCGTGCGGTTTCCGCCTGGGGCCCGGCAGCTGCCCGAGCATCTGCGGGTACTACGCGCGGCCACGCTGGCGGCTGGTCCGCCCGGCGAATACAGCGTCGAGTTAGCCGGCGCGTGTTGGAGTATGCCCCTCCTCACCGCTGACTACGAACTGCAAGCTGCGCTGCTGCAGAAAATAACCCAATGGCAAGCGGCTCGGCCAGCCGTGGAACCATTGCGCGACAAGATTGCGGGCTACTTGCTGGCCAACGCTTACTTGGGCATCCCGTCGTTGGAAGAGCTAGCGGCAAATTTTTCCACCAGTGCCCGCAGCCTGCAACGCAAGCTGCAGGCCGAAGGCACTAATTATCAGGAGGTAGCCGATGCCGTGCGCAAGTCTCTGGCTTTGCATTACCTGAAAATGGGCGCCTATCCGATTAAGGAGATATCTTATTTAATGGGATACAACGAGTTAAGTGCTTTCAGTCGCGCCTTCAAGCGCTGGACGGGGCACAGCCCGGCACACTACCAGCCTGCGTCAGCTAGCCGCTCGCTTCCGGGGTAGCCAGCCAGCATTGGCGGAAAAGGACAAGAGGATGGCGTTTGGTGGTAAGCGGGCCGGACGCTAACGCGGGAAACTTTGCGGTAGAAAAACGCGGCCCTTCCTGCTGCGAAGTGCTCGGCTGTCTGATAGCCGGCTGGAGCTACCTACTCTTTCACCCCTACACCTATTTTACTTATGCAAACGCAACCCCAAGACGTAGTACACGGCTTTCTGACGGCCGTGCAGCAAGGCAAATTCGACCAAGTGGCCGCCGCCTTGCACCCACAGGTTCAATGGAGTCAGCCGGGCCACAACCGCCTTTCGGGCCTCAAACATTCGCGCGACGAGGTATTCGGCATGGTAGGCGCCATGCAGGAGTTGGCCAACGGCACGCTTACCTTAACTGAGGTGGACCTGCTCAGTACGAATGGCACCCAGGTAGCTTGCCGGGTACACTGGCGCGCCGCCCAGCCAAGCGGCGTCGTGCTCGACGTGGATAACCTCGATGTATACACTATCGAAGATGGACTAATTACCCAGGTGCAGGTTTTCACAACCGATACGGCCCAGGAAGATGCCTTTTGGGGCCAATAAATTCGTCCGTCGCGTGCCCGGTACTGGAACAGTGCGGCAGGTTCAATACACGTGGCCGACCAGAGCAACCATGCCTCCGGATTATCAGATAGGGAGCCTATTGGCATATTTTACGCTTCTATCCCGGCCTGTAGTGCTGGCTACTTACTAGCCCGCCCGCACCAATACTCTCGACGTATGGCTGCGAGCATTCCCACAAGTAATATGTTTAACCACACATCGGTGGCGGGCAATTGGGTAGACAGGTTGGTGTCGGACCAGCACTGTTTTACCAAGAGCACAATATGAACGATGTCACCGTGACGCGTTTCATGCAACCAGCGGGCCAGTTCCCAATTTTCCCCCAGGGAGTCGTTTTGTGGGACATTAGCTCCGCTCAAAGGATGGTAAGCGGAAATCAAACGCTCCTAAAACTGAACAGGTTTAAGTTTAAGCCGCGACCGTTTGACAGACACGGATACGGCGCCGCCGGGGGCACTGTGGTGACCAGGGTCCAGATGCGGTCTATGCCTTGCCGAGCACTATTGCCTAGGTTCACGGCCCTGCTCAGGTTGTCGGTGAGCAAGCCGGCCGGGCGCGTGGACGTGACCTGGCCCAGCCCGCTCCGGTCCAGCACCAAGCCGTGGCCGAAGTCGAACACCCCGCTGCCGGGCGCACGCACCACGCGTAAGTTGCCTTGCACGTACCGCCCTGGGCCTTCGCCGCCGAGGGTGGCCCCGTCGGGTAGCGTAAGCGTGGCCGTAGGCAAGGTGCGCAGCAGGCCGCTTTGCGGGGTCTGGGCGGTGCCCACGGTGAGGTCGGTAGGCAGGCTAAGCGTGTGCTGGCCGGCGGCCCCGGTGTTGTTGAGCACCAGCGCAGCCACCGTGGCTGCGCCGGGTGCGAACACTTGATTGGTGCTGCCCGTGAAGAGCATCATGCCGCCGGATACCAGCGTGCCTGCGTTGCTGAGGTCGCCAATGAGCTGCACGGTGCCGGCATTGGCGAGGGTGCTGCCCGTGTGGTTCTGCACGCCGCCGGCCACATTATAGCAAGGCGCCGGCCGACACGGTAAGGGCCGAGCCGTCGTTGGTGAGAGTGGGTTGAGCGAGGCTGTCGAGGGAGTGCAGCAGCAATGCAAAAGCAAACCAGTGTTTCATGTGGACGAGTGTTGCAATGGGGACCGGGGTAGCATCCACGCTTATTGCTGGGCCTGGGCGCTGCTGTTCTCCAACCGCCGCAACCGCGCCCCGAATGCTTCGGTGGCAGCGGTGGCCTGGGCCGCTTTGGTGCGGGCGTCGGCGGCGGCGGCTTGGGCAATAGTGGCTTGTTGTTTCAGCGCCTCAATCTGCGCTTGCTGTTCCTGCACGGCGCGCACGAGCGGCACCACGAACTGGGCGTAATTAAGCCCGTAGTAGTCGCGGGCATTGGCCGGAGCATGTAGCCCGTCGAAGTCAAAGCCTAGCTCTTGCGCAACTTTTTCCACGTCCTGGGCCAGAAAACCAGTGCGGCGGGTCGAATCGGATACGGCGGCTGCCCGGCGCGCCAGCCCGGCAGGCAGCTGGTTGAAGGCCGCCTGCCGGGCGGCATCGAAGCGGTAGGTGACGGGGCGTAGGCGGGTGATGAAGGCCAAACCCGGCACATTGGCTTGCACGTCCGTTTTGAAGCGCGCGTCGGAGGTCACCGTCAGCCCCACCTGGCAGCGCAACGAAAAAATGCTGTTGCCTAGTTGGATGGTGTTGCTGGTGGTGACGATGGCTCCGTTGCCTAGGGCTGTCGAATTACTAACCACGTTCTGGTAAGTGCCGCTGTAGGCCCCGAGAGCCGTGTTGTAGCTGCCCGTCGCGTTGTCTTGCCCGCTCTGGTAGCCCAGAAACACGTTTTCATTGCCAGTTGTGTTATTGATGCCACTTTCGTAGCCGTTGAACACGTTATGGCCGCCGGCTGAATTGTTGTAGCCGCTTTGGTAACCTATGAACTGGTTGTTGCTGCCCGTTGAATTGTTGTAGCCGCTCAGGTAGCCGCTGAACTGGTTGTTGTCGCCCGTCGTGTTGTGGTAGCCGCTTCCAAGGCCACTGAAGTTGTTGTAGCTGCCTGTAGTGTTGTAGGAGCCGCTCCCGTTGCCGTTGAAGCAGTTGAAGCTACCGGTCGTGTTGTCGTAGCCGCTCTGAAAGCCCACGAACAGGTTATCGCGGCCCGTCGTGTTGTTGAGGCCACTCTGGTAGCCAATGAATTGGTTGTGGTTGCCTCGGCCATTGGTTGTAGGCGTCAGGCTTTGCCCGGCCTGGAAGCCGAGCAGCACGTTATTGCCCACGCCATTCTGGCCCAAGTTCAGGCCGCCGTCGGCCCGCACGCCTACCCCCACAGCCGCGCCGATGCTGGCCCCGGTGCCAGTAAGGGCGTTGGCTTGCAAGTTCAGACCAGTGGTGGCCGTGTGGTTGCCCAGGTTGTCGGCCCCGCCGCCGGCCGGGTTGAGGAACACCCAGGCGGCCGGGCTGCCGGCGACGTAGTAAAAGCCTTCGGGCGCGTCGGTCTGGTATACCAGCAGCCCCTGGGGCGGGGCGGCAATACCCGTACGCTGAGCGGCCGTGAGGCGCGGAATGAGCAGGCCCCGGTCGCTGGCTTTAATTTCGAGGGCGGCCTTGGCGTCGGGCACAGTGGTGCCGATGCCTACCGATTGGGCTCCGGCGGCGAAGGGTAGCCAAAGCACGGGCAACAGGGCCACAGCCCAGCGAAAAAAACAGGTTTTCATAGTAAAAAAAAAGAGTGAGGCTGATGGAAAAGTAGCCGCGGCGTTACTCCATAGCCACCGCCACGCGGCAGCTCACGGGCTGGCCCGCCAGCTCGGCCCGCAGCACGTAGATGCCCGCCGCCAGCCCGCGCAGTGAGAGTGCGCCCGCGGAGCCGGTCGGCGGGGCGAAGGCGCGCACCAGCCGGCCTTGCCCGTCGTAGAGGCGTAGCCCGGTCGGGAACGGCCCGGTGGGCGAGTAGCGCAGGCGCACCTCACCGGCGGCCGGGTTCGGAAACACCCCAAAGCCCAGCGCGGCTGCCGCGCGGGTAGCGGTTCCAAGGAGCGAACCGGAGGATTGCACCCGCGCGGCGAGGATGTCCTGGTTTAGCCCCCCGGCGCCCACCGTCGACCAGTACACCTGCACCGAGCCGTTGGGCTGGCTCACGGGCGCATGGTCCAGGTATGTCGCCGTAGCATCCAGAAAATTGACCTGATTGACCGCCACCGAGCTCAGCGCCACCCCGTTGGCGGCAAACGCGGCGCTGCCTGTCGGCAACAGCTTCTGGGCATGAAAAGCAGTATTTGTTCGGTAGAAAGCCATCACCGAACCATTGTCGGACGGCGCCAGCCGGGGACGCAGGTACTGCGCCGGCTGGTCGTAAACGGGTACGCCGGCGGGACTCCAGGCCAGGGTGCCGGCCGCGTCTATTTTCTGGGCGTAGCAGTTGTAGCTGGTTGTTCCCAACCGGTTGTCTTCCCACACCATCCACAGGGCGTTGTTGTGCCAGATGGCGTGCGGATTAGCTTGTTGCGAGGCGAAGGTGCACAAATTCACGTAGCCGGGACTGGGCCAGCCCAGCGCGCCGGTGGGCAATATTTTCGACACCAGCGCGTCGCCGCCAAACGAGGTCCAGGCCACGTAGAGGTTGCCGGCCGGGTCGAGCACGGGCTGCGGGGTGCCATCGCCCCGGCCCGCCGGCCCGTCGGCCGAAAGCACCGTATTGGTGGTCCACAAGCGGTTGCTGCCCTGAAAGCGCTGGACTTGTATCCCAATGGAGTACGAGCTGTGCGCGACCAGGTAGAAGCCGTCGGCCCCGTCGCTGACCGTGCGGTAGTTAGGCAGCGGATAATTGTTGGGCGAGACCACCTCGACCTGGTTGGCATTGAGGGCCCAGCGCACGGCGCCCGCGGGACTCACCTCATTGAAGGTGAAGCGGGCGCTGTTCCCGCTTATGGCCAGGTCGTGCGTGATGAGGGCACCCGTACTGGTGGGAATGATGTTCAGGCCATTCTCGGAAACAAAGATGACGCTGGGCGAAACCGTCATGTTGCGGCGGGCGATTAAGGCCGGTTGGGCCCACTGCGGGGTGCCGGCGGCATCGTAATACTGGCAGCGCACGCTGTCGCCGCCAATGCCGAAAGCCCCCTGCACCCAGGCTACGAGCATGCCGCTCTGCCAGGGCACGGCTTTCATGCCCCAGATTTCGCGCCCCCGGGTTTGGAACAGGCGCAGGCCGTTGGCGGCCAGCAGCGGGGTGCCGGCAGCGTCGAGGTGTTGCGCGTAGAGCGCCGTGCCGGGGCCGCTCTGGCTGCCCGCGCGCCGGTCAATCCATGCCACGTAAGAGCCCCCTGCCCCGTCGGCAAACGCCTGCACGTCCAGTTGGTTGCCGGTCGCGCTGCACACCGCCAGCGGCGTGCTCGGAGAAGCCGAAAACTGCGCCCGTGCCGCAAAGCTCAGAAGCAGAGTCAGCAGGCTGCTTAAGTAGAGAGCCCGGCTGCGCACAGGTAAAAAAGTCGAGGTTGTTTTCATAGAAGTAAGTTTTTTGGCCGAAGCCGGCTATTGGAGGAAACCTTGCTGGCAAGCGCAGCCATTGAAAATGGATAGCGCTGGAGCGGTTGCAAAGCACGGAGAGCCGACCCCGATGGGCTTTTGCGCACGTTGCAAATGTGTTTGCTGAGGTTGCGCCGTACCGCTTGGGCGGGTTCGGCCTCGCAAGACCACGGGGAGAGGTTATCCGTTGGTCAGGCAATAAATATGCTGACTATCAAGCTCGCCAGCTTTACCTTAGCCGTGTGGGCCCGGTGGCATTGCCTTTCGTGCCCGCCGCTGCCGATGAACATTCGCCACTTTGTCGCCTTGCTCAGCAGCCTGCTCATTAGCGGGCCGCCCGCCCACGCCCAGCCGGCTCGCCGGGGGGCGTCCATCGTTCCGGCCGCGCCCAACAGCGCCTTGGTGCGCCTCACATCCCCTCAGGTTACGGCCGATGCCATGCAGCGCCTGGGACCTGGCTTGCGCTGGCGCTACCAGCCGGGCCAACCAGCCGGGTGGGCCAGCCCAGCCACCGACGACCACACTTGGCCGTTGGTCGATGCCTCGTTTCCGTTCAAGAAAGGCCCGGTGGGCTGGCGCGGCACGGGCTGCTTTCGGGTTCGGTTTACCCTCGATTCGGCTTTGCTTGGGCAGCCGTTGGGCTTTCGCTTTCGCCACGCGGGGGCCTCGGAAATTTACTTGGATGGACAACTGCTGGGGCGCTTGGGCACCCCGGGCACTTCGCGTGCTACCACCACGGGCTGGTGGCCGAGCTACCAGACGTTACCCTTTATGCTGCGCGAAGCCGGCCCGCATCTGCTCGCCGTCCGCTACGCCCAGTTCGACCCCCGGCCGGCGGAGGGGAACAGCGGTTTTACGGTGCGGGTGGCCCCGGCCCCGCGCCTCATCGCCGAAAACCTGACTATCCTACGCCTGGCCGATGTCAACATCATTGGCCTGGCAGGCTCCGCCGTACTGATGCTGCTGCATCTGTTTCTCTTTCTTTACTACCGGGCCCAGCGTGCTAACCTCTACGGCAGCCTCTACATGGCCGCCCTATTTGCCACGGACTGGTTCCGGTACTCCTCGTTCGTTCAGAGCGAGATGAAGGTGCGCTTTTGGAGTAATGTGGGCTTTGAGACGAGTCTGGCGCTGGGCAGCGTGATGCTACTGGCCTTTGCGTACGCCATTTGCCAGCGGCGTATTCCGTGGTGGTGGCTGCTGCTGCTGGGGGGCGGCTGGCTAGGCGTGGTGGCCTGGTACGCGGGGCATTCGCTTGGGGGCATCAAGCGGGTGAGTGATGCGCTGGTGGTGCTGTCCTTTCTCAACATGTTTTGGGTGCTGGGCGGGGCCCTGCGGCGACGTCAGCCGGGCATCTGGCTGGTGGCGGTGGGGGCGCTGGGCACGTTGCTGGTGTATGTCTTTACCGCTAGCAGCATATTTCAGCAGCGCAGCAACGACGTGGCGCTGCCCTACGATTTGGGCGTGCAGGTAGGCCTGCTGCTGCTGCCCGTCTGCCTTTCGCTCTACCTGGCCCGTGATTTTGCCGTGACGCGCCGCAGCCTCGAAGTGCAGCTGCGCCAAGTACAGGAGCTATCCGCCCAAACCCGCCGCCAGGAAGCTGAGCGCCAGCAGCTCATCAGCGCCCAAAACGAGCAACTAGAAAGCACCGTGCAGCGCCGCACCGAGGAAATTCAGCGGCAAAACACGGTGCTGGCCGCCCAGAAGGCGGAAATCACGGCGCAGGCCGACCAGCTGCAGACGCTCGACGAGGCCAAGTCGCGCTTCTTCACCAACCTCACCCACGAATTTCGGACCCCGCTCACACTCATGCTCGGCCCGGCCGAGCAAATCGTGGCCGAGTCGCAGCAGCCAGCCGTGCGCCAGCAAGCCACCCTGGTGCAGCGCAATGCCCAGCACCTGCTGCGCCTCATCAACCAACTCCTGGATTTGAGCAAGCTCGAAGCCGGCCACTTGGCGCTGGAGCCGGTTTCCGCCGACCTGGTGCCGTTCGTGCGCGGCCTCGTGGGCTCATTTGAGTCGCTGGCGCAGCAACGGTGCCTCGCCTGTTCCTTTGCCGCCGACCAAGCCGCGCTGCTTCTGGATTTCGACCCCGGCAAGCTGGAAAAAATAGTTTACAACCTGCTCTCCAATGCCTTCAAATTCACGCCCAGCGGAGGGCAAGTAGCGGTGCGGTTGGCCCAGACCGCCGAGGTACCATCGGGCGAGGAGTGGGTGGAGCTGACCGTGCACGACACCGGCCAAGGCATCGCCCCTGCGCAACTGCCGCATGTGTTCGACCGATTCTTCCAGGCCGACAGTTCAAGTACGCGCGAGCAGGAGGGCTCCGGCATTGGTCTCGCGCTCACGAAAGAATTGGTCGAGTTACACGGTGGCACCATCGTGCTCCACAGCGCGCCCACCTGCGGCACCACGGCGGTCGTGCGCCTGCCGGTGCGCCACCTCGCCGCGCCCGCTGCGGGCCCATTGCTCACGGCTGAGCCAGTCACAAAGCCGCACTTCACGGAGCCGCACTTGGTCGTATCCAAAGCGCAAGCGGCCGAGCCCGTTCAGGTACTGGTTATCGAAGATAATGCTGAGGTACGGGCCTTTTTGCGGTCTACTTTGGCTCCTCACTACCAAGTACTGGAAGCCGCCGACGGCGAAGCTGGCGTGGCGCTGGCCCGGGAGCAGGTACCCGACTTCGTGCTCACCGACGTGATGATGCCGCGCCTCGACGGGCACGGCGTGTGCCGCGCCCTGCGCCAGGACGAGCGTACCAGCCACATCCCCGTCGTGCTGCTCACGGCCCAAGCGGGCTTGGAAAGCAAGCTCGAAGGGCTGCATACCGGAGTCGATGCCTACCTGTCCAAGCCCTTTCACCCCACCGAGTTGCTGGCCACCATCGCTAGTCTATTGCGCAGCCGCCAGCTGTTGCGCGACGTCTACCGGCGCGGCTTGGTCGCCTCCACCGGCCTGGGCCTGCCCTCGCTGGAGCAGGCCTTCGTGGCGCGGGTGCAGCAAGTAGTGATTCAGCACCTCGACGATGAAACCTTCAACGTGGAAACCCTCGCCCGGCAGGTGGCCCTGAGCCGGACCCAGCTCCACCGCAAACTCAAGGCCCTCACCGGCCAGGCCCCCGGCGACTTCATCCGCGCGGTACGGCTAAACCGGGCGCATGAGCTGCTGGTGGGGCAAGTGGGCACCGTGTCGGAAATCGCCTACCAAGTCGGCTACAGCAATCCCGCCAATTTTTCGACCAGCTTCGCCCGCCATTTCGGCTATCCGCCCGGCGAAGCCCGTTCGAAAAGGGCTGTTTAACAGTTGTGCTGGCCCTAGGGGCACAGCTTTTTAGAGCTCAGACGGCTGGGCAGCATTTTCCGGCAACGTAATGCTACCAACACCTGAACCGAGTTTGAGCGTAACCTCGAATTCAGCTAGTCGCCCTTTTATGACCAGCGGCTTAACAACAACAAAGCGACTGTGATTGCCTCTGCTAAATAGGGGTGCATAACGAAAGTATACGAGGCCTTTTTTTCGGGGAGTAATTTGAACGGCTCTACCTTGCAGTAAAACGACCGTTTTCGTGAACTTCTATTGCTTCACGGATGCCTTCCGGGGCATGAAGTAGACCCCGTACATACCGGTGAGTAACGGGCTAAACATCAAGATGCTGCTCCACCACGTCAGGTACTTATACAAAAACAGGCCAAATAGGGCCACGGCAACGGCCACAAGGAAACCTATGAGGCGCCACCCAAACGATTTGTGGTTGACCAGCAAGGCCAGAAAGCCGACATAGAGCCCGAGCGCAGGAATGCTAAATATCCATAGGCCAAATTCTATCGGTGATGTCTTGTTGAGCAACAGTGGCATCAGCAGAAGGAAATAGCCCGAGTGTTAACTATCGGGGATGAAAAGTACACGATACCTCGCTGTTCACTATTACGCTCATTAATTTTGAGTTGTTCTAGCTAATCCGGACACAATTGGGATGTTGTTTGAAGTTGCGTTTCGAAGTGGTTGGGCGATTGCTAGCCGAGCGCAGAATGCTGTCGCTCAGTGTTGTAGTAGGTGATTTGGTGGCTGATGTCGAGTTTGGCTTCGGTCAGCCAGGAAAGCTCCCGCCGTCGAGCAGTTCGGCCTTGAGGCGCCTCCGAAACGATTCGGCGTGGGCGTTGTCGTAACAGTTGCCGCGCCGGCTCATGCTTTGCTGGGCACCGTGTTTAGCGACCAGGCCCTTGAAGCGGGGGGCCGTGTACTGGCTGCCTTGGTCGGAGTAGATGACGAGCCCGGCCGGGGGCCGGCGCCCCAGCCGGGCGCGGCGCAGGGCCTCGCTGACCAGGTCTTCGGGCATCGCGCGCGCACGTCCCAGCCCACAATTTTGCGCGAGCAACGGTCCAGCCACACGGCCAGATACAGCCAGCCGCCGCTCTGGCGGGGCAAATAGGTGATGTCGCCGACCCATACTCAATTCGGGGCATTGGGGGCCGGCGGGTCCAGCAAGCGGTTGGGCACGGCGCGCACGGCCGGGTCGGAATCGGTCGTGCGCGGCACAAACGAGCGCGGTTGCTGGGCCCGCAAGCCGTGGGCCTTGAGCACGCGGCGCATGCACCAGCGGCCCACGGCGTGACCCTGGGCCTGCAGTTCGGCCCGCAGCCGGCGCGTGCCGTAACGCTAGCTGTGGTACGCAAACGCTTCGCGCACCGCCACTTGCCAGACCGGCTCGGCAACGAGTTGCTGGCCGGCGCGCCGCCACGCATAGTAGGCGGCCGGGGCCACGCACAGCAACTGGCAGCGCTGGCGCACGGGCACGTGGGCCTGGCGCTGGGCGATGTGCTGGGAGGCGCTCACCGGGTCGGTTGGCCGAGCCTGTGCATCAAGCAGGCGCTGACCACGGCTTTTTTTTAAAATATCGAGTTCCTGCTCGGCCCGTTTCAGCCGGGCGCGCAGGGCTCGCACCTCCGGGTCACGGGCTACTTCTTCGCTGCTCACTTCGGCCACGAGCTGCGCCTGCTGCCAGCGGTAGCGCAGCTTGGAGCCGGTGCCCAACTGCCGGGCCGCGGCCTGCGTGCTGCGGCTTTCACCGGCCAGGCGTAGCGCCTCGACCTTAAACGCCTCGTCGTATTTGCGTCGTTCGTCGGGCGACGCCCCGTTGGTTTGGGTTGCCACGACTGAAGAACTATACGTCCTTCTTCTATCCGTCTTGCCTAGACCACCTCACTCTCCGCAAGTTCAGATTTACGTTCCAGAGTTAACCAGTGCCCGGCCGGCTGGTCGATTACAGTGGGCTTTGAACAAGCGTTTCGCATAGGGGCTCCAACTGTACCCAACTTGATATTGGAGAACGGCTCGTATTCGTCATTTTACGAATAGAATAGGTTGACTCGGCTTACCGTTGCTTACCGCAGCCTTGGCATTGGCAACGCTTCACCACACGTGGTGCAGGCCGGGCGCATGCATCTTGGCTTCGGCCAGTACGGGTCCACGCCCAACAGGGCAACGAAGCCGATTGCACCGGCACCGCCAAGGGTATGTCTTCCGTGTCGACCACTAGGTGGCGCGTAAGGCCAGCTACTTGCTTGCCCGCATTGTGGCCGTGTACCCATCTGCACGACTGCGTGCCAATGCTCTCCACGGCCCGCCGCAATCCATTTCTCCATTAGTTCCAGGTTCCATCTTGCCGCCCCAAATCGCTTATCCACCGTACGCTAGGGTGGTACATCGTGTGGCAACAATTGCCACACCTACCTCGCGCGCTTGTATAGAAAAACAGCGTTCAGCAGCTTTCGATTTGAGTGAAGAGGCGGCCGGCCATGGCCATGAGGCGCTACTAGAATCCATTCAGCGTCCGTGGAATCAGTAGGATAAACAACGCGCGACATATACCAACGATTACATAGCAATTTTCTTACCCTATGCCTTCGGAGATTTAGCTTGAAAAGTCGGGATGAGGAAGGAGTCGTATCCGCTTTCCACACTTCGGGGGACGTAGTTCACTACCCAAATCCGGTAGTTCACTACCCAAATTCAGTAGTTCATATCCTTTTATTGTTGGGTGTCGCCAGAGTAAATATTTTTACAAAACCTACCTGCACCACACTTTTTGGCCTCTTCATCATAACTGCCAAGACGCCTTCCCTTTGGGCACTTGCTTGGCATACCTTACAATAGGCCGACGAACTGATGGAGCACGGGAAGCCGGCTTGTGAGAGCAGTTTTGGCCGATGCCATGGGCCAAGTAGCCCGTCGCAAATGACCACGCATGAATTTCCCCTCACCAATCGGGTAACTATTAGGCGAGCAGACCCTGACGCGCTATTTAACCGCCGGGCAGCATAGCTGGTGTTTTTGAACGGGAACATAATATCTACTCATTGTTTAACCCCCTACTCTCGTATGCCTACGCTGCATTTTAGTCTGGCCCATCTGCCGGAGCTTCAGAATCTGCGATGTGAAGTGGCCGGCCAACCCTGGCCGCTGCTACCGCATGCCATTGCTTCGCGCGAGGCCGCCATTGCCAACAATTATTGCTTTGCGCAACTCGCCGTTGAGCAGCAGCAACAGTTTACGCACTATGTGGAACTGCCCGATGCCGCCCTGCCCGCGCACGGCATTGCCTGGGTACGGGTAAGCGCGCCTAACCCCGACCCCGCCGTGCGCCTGGGGTGGCCGTTGCACGTAGGCCTGCTGCTGCCAGAGGCGTACGTGGAGCGGCACTTTGCAGCCGAAAGTCAGGCCAAGGGCCGGCTGGTCCCACACGTCATGCACGACCGTTACAGCATTGCCCTTCCGACCGAAATGGGGCCGGACTACCTGCGCGCCGTAACTTCAGCGCAGTTGCTGCAAGACCCATCAAGTACAGCTAGCGGCCTGCTCTTTCATCACCCTGAACTGGGTACTACGCAGCCTTACGTGGCCACCCGCGTGCTACACTCGCACATTGCGCCCGCCGCTGCCGATAACCCTGACCAATACAACGCCATGCAGACGCTGGCCACTAGCATCAGCGACCAAGGCACAGCCTGGGCTTCAACCGTGCAATGCACCGATGTGAAGGGCAACCCGATAACCAGCGGCATCACGTTGCAAGAAGGCTCGACGGTGTACCTGCAAGCGGGCGAGCCGGTCAGCACCTATAGCTTGTCGACGGCGACCATGCAGGCGGCGGCCAGTCCCGTAGCTGGAGCCAAGCGAACCGCTTACAACGACTTGGTGCTACAAAACCAGACCTGGAGCATGACTCCTGGGTTTACGGCGAACCACTACGCAGCCCCCACCGAGGCACCGAATACCGTAGGCGTGGCCGCCCGGTCGGAGTCCACTTACTACGATTGGTCCGTGAGTCCGACCACGTCTTCGCACGGCTTGCAGGTGGTATCGCCCAATCCTACCATCGACTCTGACAACAACATGTCCATTCAGGTGTCGAACGTGTATCTGCGTTACCTATCGGCTTACTATGAGCTATTGGATGACAAAGGCAATCCTTTATCGGACAAGGAGTTTATAGGAATGGTTGGCGCCGTTAATACCTTAATGGGCCTGCCCGTTCCCACTGACCCTACCACCCTGACCGTGCCGATGGGACAGGCCAATGCGGTGCGCCTTTACTTCGGCAGCTTCGGCACGTCGGCTTGGGACGGCGACGTTTCGCCGGCGGGGGCGTTGTGCACCGGATTTTTCAACTACGGCGTGCCGGGCATTTTCTTGGTGGCCGGGCAGGTGCTATCCAGCACCAGTTTCCTGACCGAGTTCGTGAAAGAACCGGAAAACGCCAAGGCCGTGCTGTCGGTCATCATCCCGATAGTGGGCACCGAAACCAATGCCACCCTGGCAGGTCCCAGTACCGAGAGTCTGCTTCTTGCATTCGCCGACGCGGTGGCCGGCATTATCGTGCATAAAGCGCTGGAGCAGTTGTCTACATACATCCTGAGCCAGGTGACAGCCGGAGAGCTAGCCAGCGCTTTCGGGCCAATAGGCTGGATTCTGAAGATAATGGCCGGAGGCGTCGACTTTGCCGAAATGGCCGTCACAACCGGGGAAATACTCTCGTCGCCGGCTACGCTGCAAATAGAGGTTACGCGCAGCATTAATGTGACCATTACCATAGGTCCCGACCCTAACCACGGCGGTAATGAAGCCGTGTGGCCGGCTGTGGCCTCGCGATATGTGGCCACGCTCATGTACCAAGATGGCATGAGCCAGGTGCTAAGCGGGCCGCTGCCCGCTACCACAAGCGGAACCCCCGTCAATCTGGAGTTCGCCAATATTGCTGCCGGAGGGCAGGTGTGCGTGGTCTTCGGCGTGTATTCGGCTTCGGGCTGGCTGGCCGGCAACTACCAGGGCAACTGGACCACGGCGGCTCCGACCACCGGCGATACGCTGGCACTGGGCAATGCCACCATCACAGAACTGCTGGTGCCGCTGACCAAAGACGCGCAGTACGTGTATAAGGAAACGGCGGTGTATGCCGACAGCACTTACCAGTGGCAGGTAGGCCAGCCTTCGGCCACGACGGTGGCGGGGCTTGATTGCGGCAACGGGGGCACCATCTGCCAGCCGGCCGGCATTACGGTCAGCAACAGTGCTTTCCAGGTGGGCTACGCCTGGCGCGCCTCGGGCCTGGACCGGCCGCTTGATGCACCGGGCAGCACCCCATACAACGGGCAAGAGTTTGTGCTACAGAACCTATCGGTGTTGGCCAACCCTGGGTCGGCGCTCATGCAGAGTAGCATCGGCTTGACCAACCAGCCTTTGCTCGCCTACGACCCGACGCCCAGCCAAACGACTCAGCCCAACAATTTTGTGCTGGACCCGCGCAACGGGAGCTTTATGCTGCGCGACATAGCCCTGGGCGACGGCGCTGGCAATGACTTCGGCCTGAGCGCCGACCCGCTGATGAGCTGGGGGCGCTTTCACTTGCCCACGCTCGACGCACTGGCCGTGCACCCGAGCGGGGCGGTTATCGGCGTGTCGTGGCAGTACCACAAAATGGAGATTTTGCAGCTACCCGCGCAGGCCGTGCCCGACGCGCAGGCCCCCGACGCGCAGATGGTGGCGGGGCAAGGGGTGCGGCAGGGGCTGCTGCAAGGGCCCCGCGCCTTGGCCATCACCCCCGACGGGCGGGTGCTGGTGCTCGAAACCATCAACCAGCGTGTGCAGGCATTCGACACCAACGGCAACCCCGCCCCTAGCTTCAACGCCGGCCTGGTATTCAGCCTGACGCCCGATGCCGATACCGTGGCGGCCCTTAACAGCCAGACCCTGCCCGACACGCTACAGCAAGGCTTTCAGAATGCCTACCGCACGTACGTGCTGACGTTGGACAGCAGCCTAGCTGCGGAGCTGGACAGCGGCACGATGCAAGCAGCCAACGACCCAATTATTAATGCCTTCACGGCCAACGGCATTACGCTCTGCTACGACCCTGCCCACATGAGCGACCCATCCGTGAGCACCTACATCACGGTGCAAACGGCTGGCAGTGCGTGGACCATTACCGACCCGCAGCAGGGCACCAGCTACCAGGTCAGCAACCAGAGCGGCAGCCTAGCGGTGTTCCGCCTCATCACGCAGTACAGGATTTCGGTAGTGAGCAAAGACGCCGAATGGCTGCTGGTCGATACCGTGGCGGCGGCTACCTACGTGGTGGAAGCCAGCACGCTGCTTACCGTCAACAGCTCAGTTTCCTACTTCAACCTTTATAACCCGGCCAACGAAACGCTGCTGTACCTGGACATGGCCGTGGAGGCGCAGGGCGTCATCTACGTGCTGTCGTACCAGGGCAACGGCAGCAGCCCCAGCGACTATTACCTAGACCTCTACAATACCGACGGCACGTTTATCGTGCGCACACCCGACCCAAGCGTTACCAGCACGCCACAGAACGTGGTGGCTGCCAAGCTATGCGTGGACATGTGGCGCAACGTTTACACCCTGGACTACCAAGCACAGAGCGGCCGGCCCGAGCCCACCGTCAGCCACTGGATACCTACCCCCCCCCTGTTTTCGTTGCCGGTTGCCGACGAGCCGGCCTTTGCGCAGGACAATATCAGCCTGGTGCAGCAGTATTTCCAGCAGCAGAACATTACGCTGGGCTCCAATGCCTACATCACCACCGTGTCGCCCGGTTACTACCAGGTGCACAATTCACCGACGCTGTACGAGGTTTTCCGCGCGGGCGGTGAGTTGCAGGTATACACCATTCCGCTGTAGCCGGGCTCCAGCCTTTTCCTATTCTTTTTTTGCTATCCCATGCAATCCATTACCGTTGCCATTGCCCCGGCCGGCGTGCAGTT
The DNA here is from genome assembly GCF_017571495.1 of Hymenobacter negativus. Classification (GTDB taxonomy): domain Bacteria; phylum Bacteroidota; class Bacteroidia; order Cytophagales; family Hymenobacteraceae; genus Hymenobacter; species Hymenobacter negativus. Next base: position 68,933 of record NZ_JAGETZ010000023.1, read on the forward strand.
CATCGGCCAGCAGGTGCTCACGCCGATTGTGCAGCAGCACCTGACGAACCTGGTCCCCCAGAACGTGACGGCTAACCCGCCCGATTTTCAGAGTCCTGGCGGTACGGACTGGTACAATTACAGCAGCGTTGCCGTTAACCTGACCAGTGGCAGCATCGACGGCGTTTCGGCCACCTTCACGTCGTTCACCCAGTCGGCCACCACGGCCGGGCAGTTCACGCTCGTGCTCACTACGGGCGGCTTCAACGCCGCCTACACCTGGACCGAAACCTACGACGAATCCTACTGCGTGGCACCGGAAATTGGCCCGGCCCACTGCCAGCCCGCCACGCCGGGCAGCGGTTCGTTTCCGTTTGCGCAGCCCTTCAGTTCGCTGGTGCTGACGCTGGTCGTGACACTGGCCTATGCCAACGGGGCGTACAACTTCACCGTCAACAGCGCCACCGGCACGGCCCAGGCTGGAACCTTCACCGTGCCTAAAAACAGCATCCTGGCCGGGCAAAGCAACTCCTGCTTTGGCCCCAGCGCCGCCAAGGCCGTGCAAGATGCCGTCGACAGCCTCGACTTCAATTCTCTGCTGGCGAGCAGCATCCCCACCCTGCTCGATTCCCTTGGGCTTCCCATCAACCTGACGGCTTCCATCACCTACGATTTTGGAAGCGGCCCTTCAGGGCTGACCTTTCCCGGCAATGCCAGCATTGCAGCCGGCGGCACCGGCGCTGTGACCTGGAATGGCACCGAGTATACCAGCACCGTCCTACCCAACCTGCCCGTGCCGGCCGCTCCCACCACCGGCCAGCACTTGACCCTTTACGTGGCATCCTACGAACTCGATGCCCTGTACTGGGCCTACTTTCAGGCCGGCCTGCTCCGCTTCAAAGTCATGCCCAGTGACCTGTCGGACCCGGCCGCGTTGGCCGTCAGCACCTACGTCGGGTCGATTGTGGCGTTGAAACCCTATTCCAGCTATAAAATGCAGGCGGTCGTCACGCCACTGCAAGCACCGACCGTGTCTTTCCAGAATGTGTACGCCATCAGCACGGCGGCCCTTCAGGCGCTGCAGACCGATGTGATGGCGGGCACCCTGCCGCAAGCGGCCTACACGGCCATTTTCAACAACCTGAGCGGCAACATCTACTTAGACACGACCACATTGGAAAGCGACCTGAGCCAGCAGGGCGTAGCCAGCCAGTACTACAGCTTAGTGCAGCAGGCCGTCATCGCCACCGGGGCCGTCGTTACGCACGACTTGCAATTGCAGCTCAACATTCTGACCACCAGTACACCGCAGCCCAATATCATCTTCTCCATGCAGCGCACGGATTTACTGACGAACCTGAAGCTCGGCACCACCAATAGCGCCCAGACGCTGCTGTTCGACTTTACGGAAGTAACCACGGATGCGACCAGCACTTCTTTCACGTTCATCTCCAGCACCGTCGCAAATTTCCCCACCAACTCAAGCGGCCTGAGCGCAGTCTGGAGCGCGGTTGACCCGCAGTACGACACGCTGCTACAGGCCATGGGCCAGACGGGAGTGGCGCTGCCCATCCTCAGCGGCTTCGGCTACGAATTGACCAATGGCACCAACAACCAGCCGTTCGCCATCAGCGTGCAACCGCAGGGCTACGTTGCCATCACAGCCAACGTGCAGGCGTTGAACGGCTAGCGCAGTTCCAGGCCAGTTAACGTATCCACGGCATACCCGCCGGGGCGTTCACCTGAAAACCACGCTAGGCGTTGGCCACCTTTTACCCTTGCCGTATCCCAATAAACCGGCCGGCTACCCGCCGCGCCTTGCCCGGTAGCCCATGACCACCTTGCCTCCTTTTCTGGGAAAATTCTCTTTCCAGTCGACCAGCCCCGCACCGCAGAACTATCTGACAGCCATACGCCTACCGGGCAACACTTACCTGCCAGGTATGGCCGCTGCGGCGGTGACCGACTTGGAAACCTGCCTGGTTTACGGCGACAGTACCGGCAGCGTCGTGCAACTTGGTAACCAGCAGTTTCTGGCCCTTAATGTGGATGCCGGGCAGTTGGATTTTGCCACCGACCTAGCGGACGCGGCCCTGTTGCAACTGGGCAGTGACCTGTCCCAGCAAACTTGGCAGCTCGATGCCTTCACCGGCTGGCAAACGGTTTACTATTCTAACAATAGCGTCACTCCTTACCTGACCATCAACGATGTGAACGGGGTGTTGGGCTACTACTCGCTGTTCAACGCCACCCAGGTAACGCCCGGCACCGCGGCCATTCAAGCAGCCGGGCAGGCCCAGCAAGCCGACCTGACGACGGTCTGCCTGGCTGGGGCCGACTTCACTGGGGTCAATTTTACGGGGGCTAATTTCAGCAGCGCCGACCTGACTGGTACGAAATTCAACAATGCCAACCTGACCGGGGCAACGTTTACAGGAGCTATTCTGAGCGGAACCCAATTCGACGGGGCCACCTTAGACACAGCATCTTTCACCACGGCGGCTACCGATATTTCGGCCGTGAACTGGGGCGTACCAGCCAGCGCCCGGGGGATTCTGCTTACGGGCTGCCAGGGGGCCGGCACCGTGCTGGGCAACGCCACTACGGTGGTGGACTTCACCAACGCCAACCTGGTAGCTGCCACCCTAACGGGGGCCGTACTGGACAACCTCAATTTGACGGGGGCCAACCTCAGCGGCTGCCTGCTGGCCCAGGGCGCCTCCGGCAATAGCACCAACTTCACCAAAGCCAACCTGGTGGGCTTAGTAGCCGCCGACAGCAGTTTTCAGAACGCCATTTTTGCACAGGCAACCTGCTACGGGGCCGTTTTCACCCGCGCCAACCTGTCGGGGACCACGTTTCAGAGTGCCCAGTTAGGAGCCAAGCAGGAGTTGTTCACTCTACCTACGACCGATGCTGCCGAATTGAACGGGACCGTGCATGTGCCGACCGACGTAAGTGCGGCTTTTTCCAATGCTGGCATAACGCTGGCGACTTCAGCTACGGTGGTTACCGTCGTCAACGGTCAGAACTGGCGCATTGAGAACGGCGACGACACGTACAGCATCCTCCTCAGCACCGCGCTCCAGCAGTTGGTCGTGTACCAGTACGGCAGCACGGCGGCAGCTGACCTGACCGGGGCCCTGTTGACCGATGCAGTGTTCACCAGCGCCAACCTGTTTGCGGCCAATCTGGCGGGGGTAAGCTGGACGGGCAGCCAAGCGTCGGGCAGCAACGCCGATTTCGAATCGGCCAACCTGAGTGGGGCGCTGCTGCTGGAAGCTTCGTTCAACCAGGCGCAGTTTTTAGGTACCCAAGCTTCGCAAAGCCTGTTTTTGCAAGCCAGTCTGGCGGGGGCGCACCTTGGCCCCGACCTGAACAACGTACGAGCCAACTTCGCTGGCGCGCAGTTTCAGGGGACCGATTTCACAAATGCGACCTTGAACCAGGTTGTTTTCACCAACGCGGCCATTGCCTTGCCAACGGGCGTACCGCTGCTAATCTTGCCCTTGTCGTACGAGGCATACTTGCAGAGCAACAACCTGGTGCCGGTGCAGCAGTACTTCGCTGCCCAAGGCTACCCGATGAGCGCGCAGGCTACGCTGGCCAATCAGTCGGCCTGGACCATTGTAGACGCCGCTACTTCAACCACTTACCTAGTCGATGCCAACTACTACGTGTCCAACGCCGGCACGAGCAAGCGGTTGTTTCAATTGAGCCCGGCCGTGCAGAGCACCCTTGCTCAGGCGGCGGTGAGTGGCCCGCTGGCTGCCAACTTCATAACCAACGGCTACCCCCTGAGCATCGGCGACACTATTACCAATGCTACCAACTGGGTTATTACCAACGTCAACGATACGTGCTCGGCCAAACCTGTCATCTATCAGTTTTACCAACTCTGCCTAGCATCTGATGGGGTACACGCTTTTGGCACTACAGAGTTATGGCTAGCTAATACCCCCCTTTATGAATACGGCATTGCGGTCGGTGCGACAACGGCATACCAGGCGGCTATCGACGCGGGCTCGCTATGCCCCAACGGCTATCCAGCCAACTACCCAGGCCTCAGTTGGGAGCAGATGCTGACCACTGGCCCCGCGCCATTTTAAACAGCCAGAATAAGTGAACGGCTGCTGCCCCTGCCCAATCCTGGCAGAACGCCGACTGCGGGCTATTTACCTATCAACTGCCCCAAAGGCGTTGGCTTGAAAAGCAGCACGGCAATGCGCCAGGCAAGGTCTACGGGGTAAAGGGCATTGCGTAAGTAGGCCCATGTGAGTTGCTGCACCAGGGCCACGCGGGCAGAGTGTTCGTCGGACGGGTCTGGGCCTCTCGTCGAGCCACGATATCATCACCCAGGGCCACGGCGGCACGCTCCGCGTGGAGAGTCAGGAAGGCACCATCTTATCCGTGGCCTTGCCCCTAAACGGGGCCGCTCACCAGCCGGCAACCTGAACGCTCGTTATTTTATTCGGACCGTTTAAGTGAATGCGCACTCGTGAATTATGCAACGGCGAACTTTGGCCCGTGTCACAGGAGCGGCTCGGCCGGTGCCACGGGGGCGCCGTTATATTCCTTCCGACAAAGCCAAGAACATCGCTTCCCAGCGCGGCTGGCAGTTGCGGGGAATGAGGTCACCCGCTCAGTTAAGTCGATGAGCACCGAGGGGCAGTACAGAAAGGCATGCGGCCCCCGGCTATAGCCAGTTGGCCGGCGAACCGGATGCCGGCGATTTTCATGGGGTAATGTTTTTTCCGTTTGGCTTCCGCCAGCAAGCGGCTGAGGTCGGTGCCGCTCACCCGGCCGGCACGGTTGAGGTCGGCCGTGTCAACCGCGCCGGGGTAATCCGCGGGGCGGTGAAAGGCGATGGCGAGGCCCTTGGTGCTGCCACCCGGCAAAAAGTGCGTGTACACCACCGCTTTGCTAACCAACGGCGGCCCGGGTCTGCCACGGCCGCTCGGTGGTAGCCCGTAGGGCTTGGCAACCAGGCAAACGAGGCCAAGGAAAACCGGAACGCTGAAATTCATGGACGCGACGCAGCTGAAAACAAACTGGAAAAGGAGAGGTTCGGTGTTGGAAACGCAAAACACACTCGTTATTGCATCTGGACCGTTATTGCAGACGCTTGTCTACATGAAGCACCACCAGAGGAATGAATAATACCGCCAAAGCATTGACGCTGTTCGGCCTAATGGCCGCCAGCTACTCCCTTTTTCAGGTGGCAAACTTCCGCTTAGCTACGGTACTGAAGGGGCCAATACAGGTTACTTATTTCACTAAAGAGCGGTTTGTCGTTGCCGGCGACCGGTATCTGACCGTGATGGATAGTGAAATAAACGGGCCTGCTTCCCGCCCAGGCACCATCAGCTTGGCGACCATCGATGTCAACTCCTTCCATTTCCTGCCGCCCAGTAACAGCGCGAGTACGAGTTTTGCTGATAAAGACTTTACCTATATCGTTCATCACGGGGAGGACCCGTACATAATGAGGGAGTGTAAATAAGTAAGATACCCCTCGTTTCACAAAACAGAGCACGTTTAGACCAGTACCGTTTAGACAAATCGAGTTTGATGGTCCGCGCCACCGTCGCCGAAAGGCTAGGGGATACCTTGGAAGCCTACTGCCGCTCCCTAATGACCGCACTATGCTCAGTCTTATTGCCTCTAGTGAGTGCCTTTTCGGTCCCGGCAATGGGGCGAGTAACCCGCCTCGCGCTCGCTTTCGAAACGGACGGCCGTCAGCTAGCTGTCGCCTCTTGATTTCGTGGGGACGCTAGTTATGGACGGGAATACGCTGCGAGCCCACGGTCCGGCCCCTTTTTTAACATGGCTGACCGGCTGTATGGCCGGAAAGGAAGGGCATCCGTTAGCTGCGGCGGCACCTCGGTGCGCTTCGAACTCGTACCCGTGACCTGCAACCGCCTCGTGCCGCTCTGGACCTTTGGAATGGACACCTTTCCCTTTGACCGCAAACGCTTTCCCAATGTCAGAGGGCATAAGAAACACCGACTGCCCTTCTTAGAAAACAGCATTGGCATCAACTATTGGCATTTTGAATAGTGTCTGTGTAAGCCCCAGATAGGCGGCATTACCATAGTTATTTTATTTGGACCATTTGCGTGAACCGCTTGGCGCCAGGCTTTATGCTGCGCGCCTTGCGGTACTAGTGCCTCTTATGAACAAATTCTTTTCGGTTTCCGCATGGCTGGTAGGTGCGGCGGCGCTGGCGTGGTTGGGTGGGGCCCTCTTTCACTACCTAGTGCCAGCCCCCCCCGCCAGCCCCGTGTTGTTGTTCGCTTCCTATGACTCCGGCGTGAACGGCACTTTGCTCCAATTTCAAGCCGATGGCACGTTTCGGTACGAGAACTTGGGTTTTGGCTCGACCGACGTGGTGACCGGTCACTACACGCGAACTGACAACCTCATCCGGCTCGACCGACTGCCGAAAACCGGCATGTTGAAACGCTATACACTCCTCGTGCGCCCTTCCTCGTTCACCGAAACGGGCGAGGGAATTTGGCAGGTTGGACCTACGGGCCGCGTGGAAGCCGGTTCGGATTTGGTGGTGTTCACCATCTATCCTCTTGCTTCGGCTAAGAAATAACCTCATTAACTGGTTGTACGGACAATTAGCGGAGCCACAACAGGGCTAAAACGAAATGCACCATTCCCAAGAAGCTACTAGCCGTTTTCTCGTAGCGCGTGGCCCGACGGCGAAATTGCTTGAGGCGGCTGAAAAAGCGTTCGACCTTGTTGCGGTCCTGGTAAAGGTTTCGCTCAATCACGCGTTGGGCGAGGCAGTTCTTTTTGCTGGGAATCACGGCTTGCGCCCCGGTAGCGGCCACGTGGGTAAGTATGTTTTCTGTATATTAGTCCTTGTCCGCCAGCGCGTTGTCCGCGCCCTCAGCGGCCGGCAGCAGGTCGGCTACGCGTCGGCAATCAGCTTGCTGGCCTGGGCCGAGTACCACGCGCAGCGGGTTGCCCAACGCGTCGGCGATGGCGTGAATTTTGGTCGTCAGCCCGCCGCGGCTGCGGCCGAGGGCTTCGTCGCCGACGCGGCTTTTTTTCGGCTGCCCGCCGCCTGCGCGTGGTCCTGCACCACGGTCGAATCGTGCATCACCCAGTCCAGGTCGGGTTCCTGCACGGCCTCGAACAAGCGCGGCCAAATGCCTTTTTGGGCCCAGCGCTGGCTGCGCTTGCGCAACGTGTCGTGCTTGCCAAAGCGAGCCGGCAGTGCGCGCCAAGCGCTTCCGTGGCGTGCCGCCCAGAACACGGCGTTGATAAAGAGGCGGTTATCAACACCTGTCGGCCAACATCGCCGGCTTTGCCCGACAAGTGAGGAGCCAAAGCTGCCCTCGCTCGGTTACTGATTTCATCCAGATTGCTCACGAATGCAAAGGTAATTGTCCGTACAACCTAGACCACCGTTTGCGTTAACCTCAACGAGTGTACGCAGTTTGGGCTGGCTAGTCAAAAAGACGACGGCACTTGATGGCCCTTCCCCAAGGGCTTCTCAGACCCTGCCGCCTATTCTACCACCAAGCACGCTGCCCGTCCGCCGCCCCGCAGGCCGTACAGGCCCGGAGCCATGCCCACCGGCAGTTCCAGCCAAACCGCGCCGGCCGCGTTGGCGGTGGCCATGACTACCGCTCGCCCCAAAACGTCGAAAACGTGCACCTGCGCACGGGCGCGCAGGCCCGTTACGGCCACGACGCTGGCCGCGCGGGACGGGTTGGGCGAGAGGATGAGCGGTTGTCCGGAGGCCGAAGCATTTCCTGGATTCACTGACAAAACAAACTGGTTTAACCGAATGCTGACTGTGCCGGTGCTGGTGCCGTCGTTGGCCGTTACCAAATCCAGGTCCCCGTCCTCGTCCAAATCGTCGCTTTGGTTGGTGAAGATGCTGCTGTAGTTAGCCGTGAGCGCATCTAGGTCGCCGTCCACGTCGCCCACGGCCACACTAGACGGGAAGCCTCTCACACCGATAAGCCGGTTGGTGCCGAACGCCCCGCTGCCGTTGTTCAAGAGCAAGGTAAGGCTTCTGGTGCCCCCCCGGTCGTCAGCAGGTTCAGGTCGCCATCGACGTCGGCCGCCGCCACACAACTCGGTCTCCCCTTCACATTTAAGGTCATCTCAGCGGTGAACTGGCCCGTCCCCGTACCGGCCACGGCGGCCGTAAACTGCCCCACCCGCCCCTGCGCCAGGTTACCGCCGCTCCCCGCCGCGCCGGTTGTCACTGTGTACGCCACCGTTTCGCCGGGCATCCAGGGATAAGGCGTCGGCGCGAAACGGGCCGTGGTCCCGCTTGCCAGCGCCGGCGAAGCACCGCAGCTGCGCAGCCCACCGCGCTCGCTGCTGAAGACCCGAAGGGCGCCCGTGGAGCCAGCCGTCAGGGCTTGGTCGAAGCCGACGGTGAGGGGTGCGGGGAACTGCGGGCGCATTCGCCAACGGCAAGATGCCCGTAATATGAGGCACTTGGGCGAGCGTCCCCCGATACGGCCAGCAAAAAGGGGACGGCAATGGACTGGACGGTGCTGGAATGCAGGTTTTTCATTGATGCCATGGTCGGAGTTGCCTTGTGGTTGCCGGTTGCTTCCGACTTATCCTGTACTCGGATACGACGGTTTGCGGCTGCAAGCGGATACAATATTATCCTCCTTTTACCAAACGGACTTTCTAGACAAGTCATTGCAGTGAGCCCATTGTGAGCCCTTTCGCGGTTGCCCCGGCGGCAGGTGACTTATCGGGCCGCTGGTTCGGGCGCCAAGCGGTAGCTGGTGCTACGCCCGCCGGCGCCTTCGTGTACCAGCACGCCCTTGGCCACTAGGTCGGCGATGTCGCGGCCGGCCGTATCCTGCGAGCAGTGGGCCATGCGCGCCCATTTGGCCGTGGTGAACTTGCCTTCGAAGCCGTCGAGTATCCGCGTGAGCAGCTGGCGCTGCCGGGCTGTGAACGCCGCGTCCCGGTGCTGCTCCCAGAAGCGGGCCTTGGCCAGCACCTGCCCCAGCGTCTGCTCGGCCGCCTGCAGCGCCCGGCCCAAGCAGCCCAAGAACCAATCCAGCCAGGGCGTGACGTCTATCGGGCCGCGCTGGCTGGATTCGAGCAGGTCGTAGTAGGCCTGGCGCTCGGCCTGGATTTGGGCGGACATGCTGTAGCAGCGCTGGCCCGTGCCGTCGGCCCGGGCCAATTGCAAGTCGGCAATGGCGCGGGCGATGCGCCCGTTGCCATCGTCGAAGGGGTGAATCGTCACAAACCAGAAGTGCGCCAGCCCCGCTTTAAGGACGGGGTCCAGGCCCTGATCGGCGTTGAACCAGTCCAGAAACTGCCGCATCTGCTCGTCCAGGTCTGCCGCTGCGGGCGCGTCGTAATGTACGCGCTCGCGGCCCAACGGTCCGGACACCACTTGCATGGGCCCCGTGCGCCAAGCCCCCACCTGCAGCGGGTACAGCCCGCTGTAGCCCGTGGGGAACAAGGCCGCGTGCCAGCCGAACAGGCGCGCGGCGGTCAGCGGCGCCGCAGCCTGCTGGGTGGCGTCAAGCAGCATGGCCACCACGCCCTCTACCCGCCGGTCGGCCGGGGGCAGCGCGGCTTGCTCCAGCCCCAGGCGCCGGGCGATGGAGGAACGCACCGAGGCTGGGGGCAGCAATTCGCCTTCGATTTCGCTGGACTTGAGCACGTCGAGCGTGAGCGTACGCAGTGTGGCTTCGGCCCTCAGGTCCACGCCCAGCGCGTCCAGCCGGCCTAACAGGCGGCCCTGTTGGTGGCGCACCTTGCCCAACAGCGATTCCAAGGCCGCTGGGTCCCAAGTAAAGGCCGGCCAGTTTGGGCGTTGGTGAATGTAAGGGCCTAATCTCCGCATAATCTGCGGTGAATATACTCCTTATTCGCCGCATCTTCCAGCCTGGGTGCTTATTTTAGGGGACGGGGGGCCACGGGACTGGGCAAGGGCTGGGCGTGCAGGGCCACGCCGCGGTGGTGCAGGTACTTGTAGAGCAGATGCACAGGCTGCGGACCATGTCGTCGACGCTCAGCGTGCGGACCTTATAGGACAACTCGGCGGCGCGGGCCGTGCGCTGGGCTTCCTCGGACAAGCCGGGCTTGCGGCCGCCGACGCGGCCCCAGACACGCGCCGCGGCTAGGCCGGCTAAGGTGCGCTCGCGGATAAGCTCGCGGTCGACCTCGGCCAGCGACGCAAACAAGTTGAGCACGAGCCGGCCTTGCGCCGAGACCGTGTTGATGGCGTCGATGAGCGAGATGAGGCCGATGCCGTGGTGCTGCAGGTCGGCCACCAAGTCGAGCAGGTGCTTAAACGAGCGGCCTAGCCGGTCGAGCTTGTAGATGTAGACCGTGTCGCCCGGGCGCACTTGCAAGAGGCGTTTGGCGAGTTTGACCCGGGCAGCCAGCGTGCCGGAGGCTTTCTCCTGGTAGATGAGCTCGCAGCCGGCCTGGGTTAGGGCGTCGAGTTGGAGTTCCAAGTTTTGGTCACGGGTCGAGACGCGGGCGTAGCCAATCTTCATGAGTAAGAGTTTACGAAACTCATCTGCTAACGCAGTTTCATAAACTTTGAATGATAGACGAGTTTCTTAAACTCGACAACGGCAGCAAACGCCCATGCAAGGCCGTCGCAGAACTTGCAGACTGCGTCGTTTAGTAATTTGCGGAAAGGAGCCTTAAAATGGGATGATTTACCTTCGAGGCTATGCTACAAGACTTACCGCCCCAACGATGGGAAACAACAGAGG
>NZ_JAGETZ010000024.1 GCF_017571495.1 Hymenobacter negativus
GCCTGGCTGGACATCTCACTTGGAAGACGACGGCCAAGAACTCGTCCTGCTGCCGCCTAATAGCCCTGACAGCACTGCGGCCCCCATCCAGCTCACCATCAGCTGGGAGGGCAACCGCCTGCGCGTGGGCACCGGCGCGGTGGTCCAGCCCGACCACTGGGACGAGAAGCACCACCAGGTGAAGGTGCAGAAGGGCACCCCGCACGAAACCGTCAATGCGCGCCTCAACCGCGCTGCCGAAGCCGCCGCTGATGCCCAAGCCGCAGCCACCCGGCAGGGCCGCCAGCTGCCCAAGGCAGAGCTAAAAGCCGCCGTCGAAGCATCGCTACTCCTCACCCCGGTGGCGCCAGAGCCCGCCAAAGCCGAGAAGCAGGCTTCTGGCTTCGAAGCGCTGCAGCGCGAATGGATTACCGAGCAAATCAACCGGCCCCGGGGCGACGCCGGCAAGCCGATGGCCAAAACCACGAAGGCCGGCATGCTGGCCACGCTCCAGCGTTTCCTCGACTACGAACAGGCCCGGAGCATACCGCTCGACATCGAGACGATGGACCCGGCCTGGTACCAGGACTTCCGCACCTACCTGCTCGATGAGCTGGGCCAGGGCGTGAACACCTTCGGTAAACACATCAGCCGCCTTAAAACCTTCCTCACCTGGGCAGAATCCGAGAAGGATTTGCCGGTGCACCGCCATTACCGCAAATTCAAAGCCCCCAGCAGACGCGGCCGGGTCGATGCGCTCAGCGAACAGGAATTGCAGCAGATTGCCGCGCTCGACTTTCGCGATGCCGCCACCCGGGAGCAGCTGCTGGTGCTGCGCGTGGAGCTGGGCCGCAGCACCGGCAAGCACCAGGACGACGAATCCGCTGACGCGTGGATTGCCCACGTTGAGCTGGCCCGCGACAAGTTCTTGGAGTGCTGCTACACCGGCCTGCGCATCAGCGATGCCAACCGCGCCGCCTGGCAGCACGTGCGCGGCAACCTGATTGTGCTCGACGACACGGCCAAAAACGAGAATACGGTCTACATCCCGTTCTACGACGACGACGTGTTCAAGCCCGTGGAGCTGGCCGGCCGCTACGAACACCGCACGCCCTACGACCTGCTGGTGCCCGAGTGCTACCGCACCAACGAATTCCTGCGCGTGGTGCAGCGCCTGGTGGGCCTCACCCGGCTCAAGCTCACCACCAAGATTGGCCGCAAAACCTTCGTGACCCTCAAGCTCTACGCCGGCGTGCCGAGTCGTACCATTATGCAGGCCACCGGCCACAAAACCGAGGAGGCCTTCAACCACTACGTGGGCGTGGACGAGCTCAAGATTGTGGAGGAATTCATGCGCAAAGCCACCCGCCGCCGGGCCGCCTAGTGTGGCAGTTTCTGCGGCAGTTTTTTGGCCATACGACGCCATGCCGTGTAGTGCCACGCCAGGCAAAACACCCCTTGCACGCCCGCTGGCCGCAAGCAGGCACCTCCCCTCCCCTGGCGTAACACCCATTAATTCCTTATGCGACCACAAAAAAGACCCTCAGCAGCACGCTGAGGGTCTTTTTTATTTTCCGTGTCAGTCCATTAAAAAGCTCCGAATAGTGAGTCGGGCCTTTTTGATAATTCGATAAGTTAGGCGAATAAGCCTCAGTCTATTCTAGTGCGAGGCGGATAAGTCGATAAAATCCGTAGCACAGCCTGATGCTGGCCAGCCGTAGAATCAGACTTCTACTGTGATGCCTAGCGAGGTACGTAGCTTTTCAATAGACTACTTGTTTTAATTAACGGTTGAGGTAGGCTTGCACGTCGACGGCGAGCGGGCCCACTGCCAGTACCGCGTTGCGTAGGCGGGTTTCGGTGCAGTTCAGGATATGGCACCAGTAGTTCACCTCAAGGGTGGACTGGACGTTGATACGGGTTGGGTCGGCGGGGGAATAAGTGGGTGGCATAGCAAAAAGGGCATTTCAGTGTAGTGAGCGTCCAGCAATCTGGTCGTAGTGCTGGAGTTCATCGGAGAGCTGGGCTATCCGTCGGTTGAGTTCGGCTTGCTGCGCAGGGGTACGGTGTGGCAGCATGTCGCCGGGATGAGTGACGTTGGCGTTCTGGAGCCAAGCGTAGGCATCCGCCAAGTGGTCAAAAGTAGCCACCGTTGGAGCCCGCAGCTGACGCACGGCCTCGCCGGTGAGGTGCTTGAGGAGCAGACTTGGGGCGCATACCCAGGCCAGGTACTCGATGCCTGCCAGCCCCAGGTGGGGCAGGTAGTCGCGGGCCAGCCACGGCGGAGCACTAGGGCTCATGCCAGTCAGGTCGGTGTTGTTATTAAGAATTCTTGGGTAGGTGCGCTCCAAAAAGCACTGCGCAATGGTCAGGCAGCCTGCCTGCACCTGAGCCAGGGAAAGATTGCCGCGCCAGTCAGAGAATAGCCAGTTATTTTTCGTGTCGAAATAGACCGAAACGATGGGAGTATCCTGTAGTAGCAGTAGGTTCATTGCGGCAGGAACAAAGTATAAATGGAATAAAAAATGTGCGCACAGGCCAAGGGTTGGTATCCTGGCGCCGGCTAACAAGGCGCTGCTGTCAGTCTAAATCGAAGGAGAACTTAATAAATAAGTCGAAGCGCATCTTGCCGACCAGTTCGGGGGCTTCCTGAAGCAGGCGTTCGTAGTCAGCATAATAAGCGCGTAGCAGTTCTTTTTTGTGTTCGTAATTGTCGCTGTTGGGTAAGGTATTTGTGGGCATGAGTAAGCCTATAGTGGGAGATAGCTGCGGAAGGTACAATGCTGTCACGAGACAATAAAGGGCAAAGGCAGACAGATATTATTTTCAACGCTGAGCGCCATTGCATCACGTCTGAATGCTGGCCCAGCATTCCGCTACCCCCTTTCCTTCTATACCCAACTTACTAGTAGGACCAGAATGGTTGCACTGCTTTTTCCCGCATGCTGGCAAGGCAAACTATTTATGCAACGTGACGCCTGCTAATAATGGTTTGGCAGTAATTTAATAGTGCTCCTTGCCTCACTTTGGCCGCTGGCCTGTTGCCACCAGCGAAGCACAGCAAGGTCGGCGGGTCGGCCAACCAAGGCTTTCTGCTGCAAAATGCTTGCTAGGCGGAGCAGCGGCAACCCCAGATGCCAGTGACAATTGGCTTGGAAAGCTGACCAATCGGTAAAGTCGTTTTCATAGGCACAATCCAGTACGGCGCCGTGCTGTCGCGCTCGTAGGTAATACTTGCCTGCTAGGTCGCCGGCGGTTAGGGGCAGTGTAATGGGCTGTTCCCAAAGTGTAACGTGCCAGCCCATGGCCTGCAGTAGCTCAGTCAGCTTAGTAAGCTTCGCCGGGTTGGGCGGCAGCAAAAGGTCACAGTCGGCTACTAAGCGGCGGGGTAACTTGGGGCATTGCAGGCGTAATGCAAAGGTGCCCAAAACCCCAAACGGCATACCGGACGCTACCAAACAGTGCAGGGTGCGCAGATAGAGCCGGTTCTGAGCAGCCGTCATGCCGAAACCAGGGTGGCGCGGCTGAGTACCTGGCTGTCGGGGTCCCAGTCGCCGGAAAGTGTGCCATCAGAGTGTAGAATCAGCTTTTGTAGCACGCCAGTGGAGTTGGCGGCTTGCAGGGCAGGGTAGCTGGAGGTTTCAAAAATGACTTCTGTATCCTGCCAGCGGTAGTGCTCATTGTAATAATAATAGCCAAAGGTGCTGCCCGTGTACTGCCAGCCGGGACGCGGGGACTCCAGCGTAGGCACCACGGCTGCCAGCAGTGGCTCGATGGCTACCCGTTGCGCTTCAATCCAATCAGTAAAAACGTTAGGCAGGTAGCTACCCTCCAGCCGGCTCAACTCCCGAAATACCACCTGCCGCACGCCCAGCCCGGTGGCCCAGGTTAAATAACGCTCTACATCCGGCAGGGTGGCAATGCCCATCTGTGTGAGAATGCAGGAGTTCTTCACGGCCAGGTACTGATGCAGCCAACGCACGGTGTGGCCATACACGGCATTATGACGAATGGGCTGGTTGCGGTTGAAACGCATAATCTGCTGGTTCACGGCTTCATCGTCGTGGCAACGCGAGAGTTCCAACCGGCTCAGGCCGAAGTCCTGCAAGGCCAAGCCCAGGTCGGGACTGGCCACAAACCCGCTGCCATTCGTGTACAGTACTTTTTCATCGAATATCAGGCCTTCGTGTTCCAATTGCGTTAGGCACGCCACCAACTCACGCAGCCACTGCGGCTCAGCCGTAGCTTCCAGGCCCGATAGGCTCAGGCCCAACGGCCAGCCCCGAAAAGGCCAAATGGTCTCCCGTAGGCGTGTAAAGTAGGCCGGATAATCGTCAATGAGGCGCTTGGCCGTGAGTTGATGGCCATCGTAGCGCTGCAGCTCTTCGGAGCAGAACGCACAGTGCGCCGTGCAGCGTACTGCATTGGCAAACGGTGTAAAGGTAAGGCCGGGCCGCAGCCACCACCGCTGCCCAAACGCCTCCACCGATTTCGGTTCCACAGGCTCGTAGCAACGCCACCCCTGCTGTCGGAACTGCGCCAACTCGGTGGAAGTAGCTGCCACTCGAAACTGATTTCGAAAAGAACTCATCAATACACTGGAATAGAGGGAGTATGCCGAATGTACGCGGATTTTATCGCCGGTAAGGTGCGCAGTCAGACTAACCACTTTCCAACCAAACCACTACTACACCGAGTAATGTGGTAGCCGATGCAACAGCCAATTAAAGCAAACAAAAAATCCCGCCGATTGCTCGGCGGGATTTTTTGTTTGCAACTTGAGTACTAGCAAATTACTAAACCCATTTGTTGTCCAGCGAAGCGCCGTTCACGTCGAGCTTGTTAGCCGAGATTTTCAGGCGCAACACCATCGAAGCTTGGGTTTGGTCGCCACGGGCGTCGAAAGACTCCTCGTAAGCCACGCAATATGCTTCTTTGAATGCGATTTCTTTCATCTTCGAATCTTGGTCACCGCGCTTGAACACGATTTTACCCTCGGACCGTTTGTACGGGTCAAGCATCCAGCTGATAAGCTTGGTGCTATCAGTCGAAACGATGGTTACATCGACCGTACCACCTTGCACTACGGATGAGGGACGACCTTTATCGTCAGTGGTCTGGTTGAACTTGTAGCTACAGCTAACTACTTCGCATTCTTCGCTGCCTGCAGCGTCAAAAACAGCACTAAATGAGGCCATGGTAAAAAGGGGTTTGTGGAAAAAAATGGAAAGAATTACGCAAAATGCGCGGGAGAAGAAAACCTAAACAGCAATATTAATTTTCAGCAACTTACAAAGAATTCTGAAAACATCATGTTGTTTTATTGTTGCGCATACTCTGCACTCCAGTCACGACCGGGGTTATCCGGGTCATCGCCTTTGGTACCATCGAGCGATACAAGGAAGGTTTTGGCCGGGAAATAAGGCACCATGTGGATGTCAAGCAAGATACGGTCCTTTTGGTCCGGGTCGCGCTCAAACTTTTTAACGGAGAATTTCTCAATGAGTTTTCCGGGGCCGGCAATACCATCCAAAAAGCGCACAATCTGGTTCTGAATGTCCATGCGCATGTTATGGTCCCAATTCTCGAAGGCGCGACGGTTGAGAAAATCAATCAGCACCTTGGTCACATAGTCGAACACACGTACCACAGAATAAGTCTGCAGGCCAATGTTGTCGCCATTGAACAGCGTTTTGGCAGAGAAAGCCATTACGCGGCCGTACTCGTTTACCATTGGCACGAGACCAATTTTTTCAAGGTTGGAAATCTCGCTTTTGCGAAGCGGAAACTTCACACCGTCCACCTCATTCAGCGTGCCATGCTTGCGGCCAGCCGTTACCTGCGAGGCCAACGTGGAGTAGATGCGTCCTGCCAGCGCCGACGACGGTGGCACGAACATATCTTCCTCCTCTCCTATCTCTTCGAGCTTGCCACGGCCTACCAGCCAGTTGGCCGTCATAATGACGTTTGATTTATAGGCGTCACCGCCAGTCAAGTTAGCTTCCTCGAAGAGTTCGATAACGTCCTCAGGCGTATCATAATGCTCGAAATCGGTTACGAGCATTACTTTATTCTTGTGGGCAATCTTGGCCCACTTATCCACTACCTTGTTGGAACCCAAGTAGCCGGGCACCACCAGCAGAGAGTAGTTGTCGCGCAGGTCGAGGCGGTCATAGTTCTGCTCCAGCTCGTTGGATACAGCATCGATGAACGTGGTGTTGTCAAGGTCCTGTAGTTGGTCCTTATCCGCATTCATGACGGAAATATTTTTCACCTCGTCCTGGTCCGTGTTGCGGAAGAACAGAGCGACCGAGCGGTAAGCCTGCTCCAGCTCGTGGGTAGCTTCCACAGCTGTTTTGAGGTTGTTGGTCAGCTGTTGCTGGGCCTCTTCTACGCGCTTTGAGCCTTGCTCTACGGCGTCGGCCACATTTTCGGTGCTGCTCAGAAGCGAGTGCCACAGTGCCAAGCGCTTTTTAAGCTGCTGGCGGTCGGCTTTCTTGCTGTCTTCGGAGAGAAATATTTTTTTGCGGGCTTTCTTTTCCGGGTTGAGGTTGGAAGCGCCGTCAATGGTGGTTTCGAGCAAATCGAATCCGCCCACTTTTAGCAGGGCCTGGGTGCTTTGTTCAAGGGCCGGGCCGGCTGCTTCGCGGGTCCGGTAGCCGGACGCCGCATCTTGCTTTTCAAGTGCCATATTATTGGAAAGGGCAATAAGTCAGGAAGTAGAGATGCGAATTGAAAATTACTCCAACTCGTCCATCATGGCCTGAATAGCCGTTAGAAAGGCGGCTTTGGTTTCGGGGTTCTCCAAGGCGGTTTTCAGGATTTTGTTTGACTTGAGCTGGCGTAGCAGCTTCTGCAAGTCATCCGTCTCAGAAGAAAGGCTCTGCAGAAAATTGCTTTGATTGATAATGCCTTTTTTGCCAAAGTCGCCCAGTGAAGCAAAATGCAGCTTTTCGGGCACAGTTGCTCCCTGCGCATTTTCAAACTCCACATCTACTTCAGGCTTGAAGTGGGCAAATACTGCTTCAGGAGTTTTGAGGCCCTCTACCACCTGAGGCCGCAATGGAGCATTGGTGGTGAGCTTTTGCACTAACAGCGTGCGATTGAGGGGAATGTCTGAGATAGATTCTGAGGCATTGTCGAGCTTACGCTCCTGACCGCCGATTCCGTACGTGTACATAGAAGAAGGGGTAGGTGGGGCAACCGAACGCGCAAAGATGCGTCGCAGCCAACCAGTAAAGGCATTCATTAAAGCTGGCTTTCCATCTTCGTTACGGACAGGCACAAGCTAGGGTTGACCGGATGAGGTTTTTTTTATCTTGGAGCCGAATACTCCATTAGTTGGCCCCTAAGCTACGGGAAAAAAGTTTTCAATGAACCCTGCCCCCGTTATTTCACGTAGCCGAAACGTCCAGCTTGCCTTTCTTTCACCCTTTTGCCACCTCTAGCCCTTGGCTTACTCCGACAACCTCAAACGCAGCCTGCACATTGCCCAGGCCGTAGCCCACGAATACCGCCAGGCGCACTACGCAGCCCCGCACCTGCTCACCGCATTGCTGCACAACGAAATAGGCTTGGCTTCATGGCTGGTAGCCACGCTCGATAAAGACATCCACTACCTGCGTGAGTGGGCCGAAGTGCGCCTCGAAGACCAGCCCAAAGCGGCCCGCCCACCCGAAATGCCCACTCCAGCCCCTGAAGTGGAGCAAGTGCTTGAAATGGCCAACTTGGTGGCGCTCCAACTTTCTCGCGACCAAACCGACCCGCTTAGCACCCTTGCCGCGTTGTTGCGGCCGGGCCTCGCTTTTACCGCTGAGCAGCTAAAATCTTTTCCGCTGACGCAAAAAGAAATAATGGACGCGGCGCAGGCCGAAATGCCCGCCTCCGCGATTACAGAAGCAGCTGAGCCGGGCACGACAAATGCGGCAGCTCCAACCAGCAAGGGCGGCGCCCTGGCCACTTACTGCACTGACAAAACGGCCCAGGCGCGAAATGGAAAGCTTGACCCCATTGTGGGGCGCGACCGCGAAATCCGGCTAGTGGCCGAGATTTTGGGTCGGCGCACCAAGCCCAACGTCCTGCTCATTGGCGAGCCAGGCGTGGGCAAGTCGGCGCTGGTGGAGGGTTTTGCCCAGCAGATTGCGCTGGGATTGGTGCCGGTGCATTTGCGCGAAGTCACGCTGTTTGAACTGGATTTGGGCACGCTAGTAGCGGGGGCTTCCTATAAAGGCGAGGTGGAAGACCGCATCAAAAAGGTGCTGACTGAAATCAAGCAATACACCCGCGCCATATTATTTATTGATGAAATTCATGTGCTGCTCGACCCTAAGGGCAGCGCCGGCAGCGGTATTGCGCAGCTGCTCAAGCCAGAATTGGCCCGGGGTGAGTTGACGGTAATCGGGGCTACGACCAATGACGAGTACCGCCAGTACATTGAAAAGGACGAAGCCTTCAACCGACGTTTCGACATCGTACGGGTGGAGGAGCCCACCTTGGTGGTAGCCGAGCGCATGCTGGAACGCGTGCTGCCCATCTACGCCACCCACCACGGCCTCACGCTAGGCGAAGGTACCGTGGCCGAGGCCGTGCGCTTGGCTAAGCGCTACCTGAAGGACCGGCAGCTCCCAGACTCCGCCATTGACTTGGTAGACCGTACGATGGCGGCCATTCGAATGCTGGACGAGCAGGCCGTAGCTGGCCTCACGCAGCTGCAAACCGACTTTGAAGCCCTAACCGCCCGGCAAGAAGAGCTGGGCGAAGCCGATTACCTGCGCGAACTGCGGTGGTTCCTGTATCAGGTGCAAAACCAGGTGAGCCAACTTTGGCTGAACCAGCTAGAGAACGAGCAGCAGCCTGAAACGCTGGAAACCAGCGCCGAGCTGGAAACTTACCTGCGTGAGATTCTGGGTGCCGTGCTGGCCCTGGCCGACAACAAGAAGGAAAGCGTGGAGAAGCAGGATATTGCGGCCATTGTATCGGGCAAAACCGGCATTCCGCTGGGCAAGCTGCAAAGCAACGAGCGCGAAAAGCTGCTGCGAATGGACCAGATTCTACAGAAGCGCGTGGTAGGCCAGGATTTCGCGGTGAAGGCTATGTGCGCGGCCATTCTGGAATCACGGTCGGGGCTGACGAAGGCGGGGCAGCCGATAGGCTCCTTCTTTTTGCTGGGTCCTACAGGCACCGGCAAAACCGAGCTGGCAAAGGCGCTAGCCGATTTTCTATTCAACGACGAGTCTTTCCTAATTCGCTTCGATATGTCGGAGTTCAAGGAGGAACACTCAGCTGCGCTGCTCTATGGGGCACCTCCCGGCTACGTGGGCTACGAGGAAGGCGGGCTGCTGGTGAATAAAATTCGGGAGAAGCCCTACTCGGTAGTGCTTTTTGATGAGATTGAGAAAGCCCACCCGTCGGTGTTCGACATCTTCCTGCAAATACTGGACGAGGGACGCCTGCACGACCGGCTGGGCCGCGAGGGCGACTTCTCCAACGCCGTTATTCTCTTTACCTCCAATATCGGTTCGGAGCAAATCAGCACGGCATTCCAGGCTGGCCGCGTACCAGCCGCTACGGAGCTGATGGAAACCATGAGCCGCCACTTCCGGCCCGAGTTCCTGGCGCGCCTCACCGAGATTGTGCCCTTCGCTCCTATTTCGGAGGAAAATGTGGGGCGCATTTTCGACATTCACCTCCGGCCACTGCTGGAGCAGCTGCGGCGGCAGGGCATCACGCTCACACTCAGCGAGGAGGCGCGGCAACACCTGGCGCTGTCAGGATTTACGCCACGCTACGGTGCCCGACCCATTACTGGTGTGATTCGGCAGCAGCTACGGCGGCCCATTTCGCGGCTCATCATCAGTGGAGAAGCTCGCAAGGGGACGGTGCTTACGCTAAGCAAGCCCGAGGGCAGCGAGGAAGTAGTCTGGACCACTACACAGGAGGCCGAAGCCAGCGAGCCAGATGCTGAAGCCGCCACCACACCAACCATTGCAGCCGCTGCTGATGTGGCTTAAAGGTAATTTGCGTTAGCAACACGAGGACCTTAAAGTTTCACTTCGGCTCGCGTAGGAGCATGCTGGAGGGAGCTTTCCGCGGCTTTTACAGCTGAGGTAAGGCTTCGGGATGCTCGTGCTGCTAATACAAACTGCTTTTTCGTTCGGCCTTGCCCAAGATATAAAAGCCTAGCTTTACCAAAACAAGGATTTCGCTTTACTAATACGCTTATGGCATCGTTCTATGCGGAACTTGAAGTAGAAGGCCACACCTACCCAGTGCGCTGGTGCCAGCTCGGTTTCGAGCAGGCTACCTACGAGCGCGGCCGGGTGCAGGGCAAAGTGCGCCACCGCCTCCTCCACCTCACGCTCGACGTGCCCGACGGCGACCAGCTGCTGGCCTGGGCCAACACGCCCACTAAGGCGCTGGCTGGCCACGTCACCTTTTTCGAAACCAACCGGCTCACGGCCCGCGAAACGGTTGGTTTTGCTACGGGGTACTGCGTAGGCTACGAGGAAACCTTTGCCTCCGGTGATGGCACGGAAGGAGCCTACGTGTGCCGGCTCGTCATTTCCACCGATAAGCTGGTGCTCACCCCCGGCGGGCCAAGCCGGGCGTTGGGGCAGGCTGCCATTCGGGATTACGCTACCACGCCCGCCGATGCGCTGGTAGCGCAGGCGGCTCCCCCCCTGCCCGACAAGCTGCAGCGCTACACCGCCCGCATGAATATGATGCAGAGCGCCCGTACCAAGCTGGCCACTGTTCCCGACGACCCTGCTCAGAATGCGCTGACGCGCTTGGAACGCAACAATGTGGCCGTAGAACGGGCCAAACTCAGCGCCCACGTGTACAAGAGCGATGAGTTTAACTTGGATGAGATGGGTAACCCAACCACGCTTTCCACCCCCGAACCAGAGGGCTGGCACATGCTGGCGGGCGACGACCTTGCCAGCCGGGGCATCTCACCAGATATGCTGCTCGACCCCAAATCCGGATTCAAGGCGGCGATATATCAGTCATCGTTTGAGCAGCCGCCGAAGCTTGTTCTTGCCTTTGCAGGCACAGAGGATAAGAAAGACATCATGGCTGACCTCCGCCAGGGCATTGGCTTGGAAGACAAGCAGTACAACCAAGCCATGCGGCTAGCCAAAACGCTGGTGAGTGGTACGGACCCGCTCGATGTTGAAACCACCGGTCACTCGCTGGGAGGTGGCCTTGCCAGCGCTGCAACCGTTGTGACTGGCACCAAAGGCTACACGTTCAACGCGGCGGGGCTGCACATCAACACCATTAAGCGTGCGCCTTACGAGGTTTCACGGGCGACAATGCAGGAGCAGGGCTCGTTGATTGATGCCTACCGCTCAACCTCAGACCCGCTCAACAACGCGCAGAAAGCCGCCGTTGTCACGCGCGGCGTGGTCTTGCCTAAGGCATTGGGCATTCCCCGACTGGTGGCGCCGGCTAAGCAATGGGTTCACAACTGGAGCGAGTTGGTGACGGGCAACCCGCTAACAGCCGCAAAGAATATGGCCCTGCATGGCCACGGCATCAGCCCCCAAATGGTGGACCACATTGAGGCCGAAAAGGATGTTGACACCGCTGTGCTCACCAATTACATCGGGCAATGAGGTGGCCGGGCTTCCCTTCTGCTCGCAGAGTGCATACGGCCCGGCAGTGGCAATACCTCTTTGTAGTATTTCTTTTCCCTTTTCATCTATTTGGCTGTATGCAAGCGGTTAACAATCCCATTTACAAGCACGCACCGGAGGAATACTTTCCGGCTTCGCCAGCCCTGGACGTAGCACGAGCCATTCGGGCCGATGATGTGCCAGCGTTGGATGCCCTGTTTGCCCAGCACCCAACCCTCGACCCTAATCTGGAAGGCCAGCAAGGCGTCACCTTTCTCTTCTGGGCTTACTCCCACCACCATGTGAAGTCGATGAAGGCGCTGGTTGCCCATAAGGCCGACCCCAACCGCCCACTGCACCTGCCCAATGGCAAAGGGGGTACCGATACCACCCACCTGCTCAACATTGCCACCGAAGGCCCCAAGGATGAGCTGCTTGTGGCCCTGTTGGACCTGGGAGCCAACCCGAATGTGGTGGATGAGCGGAAAGTACCAGCCTTGCTCAACGCCGTGTACATCAACAACTACACCCGGATGAAAATCCTGCTCGACCACGGGGCCGACATCGATGCAACCGACAGTGCAGGCGCTACCGCAGCGGCTACCCTAGCCAGTCTCAACAACTTTGAGATGGTACACTATCTGCTCGAACGCGGAGCCGACTGGCGTAAATCCAAAGGTGAAGTTGCCCTCTGGACCCAGGAAAATGACATTGGCAATGCACAAGCCACGCAGTGGCAAATCAAAGTAAAACACCTACTGGCGGCTAAAGGCGTCAAGTTTCCGGTACCTTCATCCGGAGCAGCGCGCTTCCACGATGCTCGTACCAAGTGGGAACAAACGCCTGAAGGCCACACCTGGCGCGTCAAGCTTGACGCTTTAGGAGCCCAACCCGACGTGGTAGGCAAAGCCTGGACGAAAGAGGAACTGGCAGCCCGCACAGCGATGCGAGCCTGGATGCAGCGCGAGGGCATTCCCATGCCGCCCCTATAGCCTATTGCGGCGTTTGAATTAATGAGTTAGCTACAAGGGGTGTGTGACTGATATAACGTTGAAAGCGAATATCAATCACACACCCCTTGTAGCTAACTCATTTCGCACAGTTGCCCCTGTTGCCCTACGCTATTACAGTCGATTTAAGCACGACCTCATAGGGCAGATTCATGGCTGACTGGCTAGCTAGCAGCGTCTGTAGTTCCTGGGACGCGCGCTGCCACTCGGGTGCCGTGAGGCGGCTGGGAACCTTGGGCGTGAGCTGCACCCGAATGCAGCGAATGAAGCCCGCCGTGGGCGTGGTTCCAGTCTGAAAGCCTTTCTCAATGTCGATGGCAGCCAAGTGCGGGCCCAGTTCAGCCCAGCAAGCGGCTTTGATGTCGGCCAATGTCACGAGGCGGTTGCGGGCCAGTAGGTTGCGACGCAGGGCGTGGGTACGCTCTTCGGGTCGGGGCCGCTCACGGCCACCGCTGGTAGTAGTGAGCAGGCGCACTTCGTCGATGTAGTGGCCATCGTGAATGCGCAGGCGGTTGCCGGCGGGCAGGCGGTTGCCACCCTCACCGTTGCTCGACCAATATTCGAGGTACACGCTGTCGTTCACGTTTTGGGGGCGCAGCAGCAGGTAGGGCACCGGCTGCTCGGCGGCCCGGCTCCGGTCGAGGCGCTCTTCGAGGCGGGCCAGGTTCTGGTCGAGCTCGCGCAGGATAGAGCCAATAAAGTCGGTGCCAGCGGCCGTGAATGCACGGCTTTCGTCGCGTAGCAGCTCTAGCAACTCGCGCAGGGCCTCCCGGCCGGTACGTGTGTCGAAGCGGCCCACACCGTGCGTGCGCAGCGTGTAAGTGTCCGTTGCACCTTCGGAAAGGTCGCTGAGCGTGGTAGCTCGATACACAACGTTGCTGAGGCTGTACACGTCGCGCACGGCCAGGAAAGGCTCGTCACTGGCCAACGGAAACAGATTGAGCGCTGGCTGCAAGCGGAACAGCACCTTGTGCAGCCGACGGTTCAGCACCGGAAAGCAGTTCAGGGCGCACAGCAGCTGGTCGAATGCTTCGGGGGGCAGGGCGTGGGCAAACCGCACCTCCAGCCACACCAGCGGCTGCGAAAGGGCTTGTAGCTCGGTTTCGGGGCTGGCAAAAGCCGTCGTCAGTTCCGTCGGGTACGGACGGCGCACGTAGCTGGCCATGGCAGTGGCAGGGGCCGAAAGCTGCACAAAGGACGGAAAATAAAGCGCCCGAATCTGCTGCTCGACGCGCTGCAGGAAGTCGTATTCGCCATCGAGCGGGCTGGTGGTGCCAGCTATCACCGAGGGTTCGGGGAGGCCTTGGGTAGCGGCAAGCTCGGCATTGCCCAGCAACCACCGCTCGCCGGGCAGGAAGGCGGCGTAGCTGGCGCGGCGCGGCTCGTTCAGCCAATCAAAATAAAAGATTAAATCACCCAGCTCCACCCCTTCGGTGGGCAGGTCCAGGCCAATCCAGAGGCGGCGGTACTCGGCTGGCGGCGGGGCCACGGCCTGGGCTACCACACGCTTCTGGCCAGAGGGCTCTACCTGCCACACGGTCGAATCGGTGGCGAGGCAGCGTACGCTACCACTCACAAGACGAGTGACTTGCAGCGGCGAAAAAAACATTTCCTGCCCCGCTACTTTACGGCCCACAGTAGGCGGCTCAAACACGAACTGGGCATCGTCGGGAAGCTTTACTACCGCCTCGCGGGCGCGGGCCTGGGCAATGGCGTGGGCCGGATGCGGTGCATCCACTACGTCTGGGTTTAGCAGCGTGGCCAGGCGCTCAATCAGCCGATACTGGGTGTTGTGCAGTTCCTGGCCGATTTTCTCGAACTCTACCGCACAGGCTTCCAGCAGCAGGTTTACCAGCGGGTCGAAGCCGTCGAGGTCGGCCTCGGTATAGCCCCACAGTTCGGCAGCCTGGCGCGTGAGGCGGCTCTTGATACTGGCTTTGCTGAAATCGGCAGCGGCGGGCGCCGGAAAAGAAAGAGGAGGCAGCACAGGCGAAAGAGGAAAGGTGTTTTTATGGAATGTAAAGAACGTCATGCGGCGCGAACGACGAAACCTAGCGAGCCCCTGCGAGGAATAGCCCCTCTCCTGCAGTGAGGGGCCTGACGATTATTAGGTAAAGAGATTTTCCGATGCCCTTTTCCCAGAGGCTTCGCCATTTGCCCTGAATGGCATCTATTTAATCAACCGACAGCGGTGCAACAAACAGGCTGGCCTGGAAGGCGAACGGCTCGTCGGTGCGATAGAGGGCCGCATTTACCGTTACTTCCAGCCGCTTACGAATGCGCTGGTTCACATTTTTCAGTTCAAAGTCGGAGACGGCAACATCAACCCGGGCACGAGCGAGGCGTGGCTCATAGTCGCGGATGGCTTCCTCGACGGAATGCTGCACGTTGTCTTTCCAGCGCATGGTAGTCATGGCTTCAAAATCCTGCTCCCACACTTGGCAGCCAAAATCTGGCTCGAAGCGCGACTCGCCGAAATAAGTGGTTAGTATCAGGTACAGGTGCTGCGCAATGGACTCCTGTACTGAGCAGCGTGGCAGCTGCCGGCGCTCCAAAATCCCTTCTAAATCGAGCGGCAGCTGGTAGTAAGAAGCACTCATGCGAGGAAAAATTTAAGAAGAAAATAAGCCGGCCACACGCCGGCTCTCAGCGCGAAAGTCGGGCTTTTTTCGGGTTTTGCCTACGCTTAGCGGTCGGGTTTCGTTGCAGGGCACGGAGGCTTGCTCACTGCTGGGTTCGGCCATTTATTTTTTAGCGTCGTACTTTTAAACGTGCCACGGCCCGTTGTGGGTAGTGGTTTCCATCACCTTTCCACCCTGCTACTATGTCGTTTAGCGCTGCGCTCATTATTGATGGTAAAAGCTACACCGTCCGCCATTTCAACTGGGGCGTGCAGCAAAACACCGATGTGGTAGGTCGCCCCGATGCCCGAGTACAAGGCGGCCGGTTAGAGGTTGAGCTCGATTCGGAGCCCGACGAAACCATCCACCACTGGGCACTTGATGACACCAAAAAGATGAGCGGTGAGTTGGTGGTATTTGCCGCCGACAACCGCTACTCCCGCCGCAAAACCATCACCTTCGAGGATGCCTACTGCGTGGGGCTTAACAAGTTATTTGATGGCTCGGCCTCTGACCAGGGCATGACCATGACGCTCACACTCTCGGCTAATAAGATGAGCAGCGGCGAAGTGACCCTCGACAATAAGTGGCCCGCCTAATGCTTATTCGCCCTCCGCATGTCCTCCTTCCGCTGCATCCTCTCCCTCGCCGACCAGGATTTTCCTGTCGTACTGTGTACATACGAGTTCGAGCAAGCCACCACGGAGCGCGGCCGGACTACGGCCAAAGTGCGTAGTGGCCTCATCACGCTGCACTTAGATGTGCCCAACAGTGACGAGCTGTTTGCTTGGGCCAATGACCCGCAGAAAAAGCGCAGTGGGTCCGTCATATTCTTCGAAACCAACCGTCCCATCGTGCGCGAGAAGCTAGCGTTTGAAGACGCTTTTTGCGTGTCGTACGACGAAGTATTTCAGTCCGGAGCCGAGCCAGTGGGCGCCTATCGGTGCATTCTGCAAATCTCGGCTACCAAGCTGATGCTGAATGCCGCCGAAAAAGACAGCGCCTGGGCCCAGTCGCGCTAGCGCTTTTCAGTGTTCAGCCGGGCCGTGGGCGAGTCTGCAATGGCAAATGGCTTCAATTTGCCCAGGGGCATCGAAATTTCCCGGGTGTCGCAGGCCCGGCCAATCTGCGCATCTCCCAAGAGGAGATGATAGGAATCGGGCCCGATGACGAAATTGTCCCAGGTCATGTTATCAGGCTCCAACTGGCAGTCGGAACTGCTATCCAGCACCGGCTGTATCGTATTGAGTAAAGCTGCTTTAAAGGCCGCGTTTTGCTGAAAAACATCGCCGGGCGTTAGCTTGCGGCCAGCGCGCAGGTCATAGGTCAGGCCGGTGGCCCAGGTGATGGGGCGCGGCCCAATGCCATCCTGGGTGATGTTGAATGCGATGCTGACCATTCCCAGCTGGAGCAGATAGGACCGGAAGCTGACCTGCAGAGCCGTCGGAATTTTGTCGTGGCGGTTTTCCCGCGCCGTGGTTTCTATTTCTTTCACCAAGCCAGTGGCAAAGCTTTTGGCTTCGCGATTGAATGCGGCAATGCCAACCGTATCGGTAGGTGCGGTGCCGGGCCGCGACCGCAGCCGTGGGTAGCTCACCTGCACGGTCAGATTAGCTGCTTTTTTTGGACTAATTACAATGGGCTCAACGGAATAGTCAGCTCCTGGCTCGGTGGCCGTAACTCGCTGGCTGGTGGCTGGCGTAGTAGTGCTGCGGCCTACAGACTGCTTCACGGGCGTATCGCAGGCGGCGGCGGTGCTGCTAAGCAGGGCCAGCAAAAGGCTGGTTTTGATGGGCTGAAGAGAGCTAAAAACGAAAGACATAATGGAAGAAAGCGGTTTCGGCATCAGCCCTGGCCAGGAATGATGAAGCAGGAAATGACGTGCCTAGGCGGCCAGTCTATTGCGGCTTTTTCTTGAACTCCTCGTAATACTTCTGAATGTTGGCGGCGTAGTTCGGGTTAATTTTCTTCCAGTACTTGCCATTATAGTACATGGCTACGGTTTCCCACTTGTGGTCTTTGAGGGCTTGCACGAGCTTGCCCCCTCCTTTCTTGCGAAGAAACGCCACAAAGAAAGCCAACTGCTGCTTCTCAGAAGCACGCATGGCGGCTTCCATTTCCTGCGGCGTTTTGTAGAGGTCGCGGTAGTTCTCGCCCATAATCTGGAAGCGTCCCCACGAGGCTGACTGTAGCGCCGCCGACTCGTCGAGGGCGCGGGCGCGAGTCAGCTTGCCGTACTGAATGGATTCTTTGCCGTAGCCGCCCTGCTTGGGGTTCACAATGTCGGGGTTGGCTTTGGCCAGGGCTTTGGCATCGAGGCCATCTGCCTTCAGGTGGGAATACATCTTGTGGCGCTCAAACAAAATTTTGGGCTGGCCATCCTTGAAGAAGCCGCCACCGTGCGACTCTTGCCGGGCAATGGCCATCATTACTTCGGGCTCAATGCCCAAATCTTTTGCTGCATCCACCAAATCTTGTTGCGTGATGCCTTCCTGGGTGGCCGGGGCCTTCCATTGCCAGTAAGAAAATTTAGTGCGGCGGTCGCACACCAATACCTGGCCGGCACCAAAGTCATAGTAGTCAATTTGGGTGCCGCCGCGTCCCGATTTGTCATAAAGCGCCACATTAGCGTTTTCGAAATGAGGCGGCTTGCGCACACCGAACCCGCTGCCGCCCTTCACGCCCTGCAATAAGCTGAACGGATTGACAGTCAATAAACTGGATTGGTATTGCGAAACCCAACTGAAGGGGTAAATGCTCCAGGAGCTGAACTGGCTGGCGAGCTGGCGCACGACTTCGGACTTGGCGAAGGGATTTTTCAGAAACACGAAGTACTCCATAGGCGTAAGGCTTTGTGTCCGTTCGGCTAAATGCCTCCGGCGAACGTTCTTGCAATGCAAGGTGGTTATTTTGGGCCGCACCTTTTTAGGGCCGGCGCCACCGCTTGTTTGTCCAGTATACGAAACCAACCCGCTGCTAGGGCATAACTTCGGGCCTGGTTGCCGCTAAATTACGCTAACTTCACTCCCATGGCGCGTCAAGTAAAGTTGCTCATTCAGCCCAAGGACAATCCCACGCTGTTGTCGGAATACAACTACGTCCGGATTTTTCAGGATATTCATACGCATCACTCCTTCGAGATAAGCGTACCCTTCGACTACCTCGAAGGGCGCCAAGCGGGGTTTATGCAGAAAACCCACAGTGCCCTCGTGGGCAAGCCCATCGTCTTTTCCATCACTCCGGACCAGGCTGGTGTAGGCGCTAAATTCGCCTTCACTGGTTTTGTGACGGATATTGTGGTGGGCAGCGACAACGACTACACCGGTAGTTTCCTCATCAAAGGCTATAGTCCCGGCTGCCTGCTCACCGACGGCGTGCAAAAGCGCACTTTCATCAAGCAAACGCTGAGTGCTATCGTCGACCAGGTGCTCCAGCCCTATCGCGCCAACTTGGTGCCCCGGGCCAAGAACCTGAAGAGCAAAGCCGCGCTGCCCTATGTGGTGCAGTACGATGAAAGCAACTTTGACTTTCTGAACCGCTTGATGGCAGAGTGCCATGAGTGGTTTTTCTATGACGGCACCACCCTACAGTTTGGCCTGCCCAGCCAGCAGGACACCCAGCAACTCGAAATGAACCGCAGCTGGAGCAGCTTCCAGTTGGAAGCCGCCATCCGGCCCGGCAAAGTGTCGCTGCACACTTACGACCCCGTGCAACACCAGCGTTGGGATGGCAAGAATCCAGCCAGCACCAATGGCATCAGCAGCAACCAGTTTGCGCAGTTTGCTGAGCAGACGGGTAACGATATTTTCGCCCAGCCTTCTTATGCCCGTACGCCACTGCCAGTGCAAAGCCGCACCGAAGTAACGGACGCCGCCACCAACCAGGGCGCGGCGCTGGCAGCAGGCTCCCTCCTGTTCCGGGGCCGTAGCGAAAACCCCGATTTGCGCCTTGGCACCATCATCGACGCCACAGCTGAAGGCTTGGGCAGCGACAACTTGAACGTAGAGAATCTGGGCAAGTACCGCATTATCAGTTTGAGCCACGACGTGGATTACACTGGTAACTATACCAATAACTTCACGGCTGTGCTGCACTCGCTAGAGCTGCCGCCTGCCAATCCCCACGCCCGCCCCCAGCCCGGCCTGCCCGAGTTGGCGGAAGTTATTGACGTAGCCGACCCCGACAACCTCGGCCGCATGCGGGTGCGCTACTACTGGCCCGTGCAAAAGCCTGCCGATGCCGAAACGCCTTGGCTGCGCGTGCTCACGCCTTATGCCGGCGATGGCAAAGGCCAGATGTTCACGCCTGAAGTAGGCTCACAGGTGCTGATGCATTACGAGCATCACCGCGCCGAGCAGGGCATGGTGATGGGTAACATGTTCCACGCCCAAAACAAGCAGGGCGCGAAGTACACCACGCCGCAAAACCGTTTGAAAGGCATGCAAACGGCGGGCGGCAATAAATTCGTGATGACGGACACGAAGGATGACCAGAAAATCCTGATTTCCAACTCGAACAACAAGGGCACGGCCGTGGAAGTAGGCTTTAAGGGCGACGGCAGTATTAGTATCAAGACCAATGGCCCCATCAGCCTCACAGCCGGTGGTAACATAACGCTAACAGCTAAAAAGGACATTATTCTGACGGCTGAAAACGTGACCATTGATGCCAAGAAGAAAATCACCAAAAAGGCTAAAGAGATTGAGATGACTGGCACCGACAAGGTGGACATGACTGGTAAAGCCACGACGATTAAGGCTGGTGATACCATGAAAATTGCTGCCAGCTCCTCTCTGGACGTGAATGGCGGCAGCAATGCCAGCATTAGTTCGGGCAAAACCAAAATTCATTAACGTCGCCTATGTCGTTGCCACTGGCCCTGGCCCCGTTAGAGGCCTCCCGTACGTACCAGCTGACTACCACTTCGTTTGTGCGCATGAACGAGGCAGAGGAGCAAAACATCTACCACACCACCGCCCGCCAGACGCTGTTGGAGCGCAAGCCCAACAATACCTATCGGCTGGCACTGGAGGTGCTCAGCTTCAAGGCCGAGAATCCAACGTTCTTCAATAACCTTGCTACCGACCTTAACCAAGTCAGCAATTCGCTGATTATCCAGACCGATGTGTACGGCCGCCTGGAGCGTATTGAAAACAAGGACGAAATGCTGCAAACCTGGCAGCGCCTTAAGTCCGAAATCGTAGAAAAATATCAGAAGCAATGTCCTCCTGCCTTTTTTGAGGCTTTTGAGCGGAACCTACGGCTGGAAAACGTTTTCGAGAAAACCTTGCGCAACAAGGGCTTGCATGGGCTACTACTGGCTGGCCTGTATGGCTACGGCTACGTGCCAGACGCTCCCGTAAAGGGCACCCGGGTACTGGAGCAATTCATTAATAACATTGATTTACCCCTGCGCACGACTACAACCATTGCCCCCACGCCAAATCCAACCCAACTGAGCATTGCGGTTGAAGGCTCGCTCCACCAGTCGGCTTTGCGCGAAGACGACCTGCGCCGGCTCTTCCGGACGATGGCCGACAACCCGGTGTTGAAAGTGAGCCTGACTGCTACCAGCCAGGAGCGCTACGACTTGGATGCTGCTACGGGCTGGGTACGGCAAGCTGAGCAGCGCTTGCAAGCTGAAGTACCAGGCATCTACCAAAATGCCGTTCACCACCGGCTCGAAACTGTGGTGTAAATTTCGTTAGAAGCGTGGCAGCTTTGGCGGCGCTTTTGTTAACCTGTACCTCCTTCCTTCCAACACGATGGCTACTGGCGACAAGTATGTAATGAACGGCGTATGGCTCACCTGCGACAAGGGCGTAACGCCCTCACGCTTTAATGTGACGCCTAAGCCCGTGCAGCTCTACGACGAGCATTTTGCTAACGAGCTCGACAAGATTCCGCTCGTCAACATCATGCCTTTTGGGGTTTGTAGCGTTACCCGCACGCCCTGCATGCCCGTACCGGTTATGTGGGAGCGGGTGATGGACGACGGCTTGACGGTGCTCGGCGCGCGCCCCTTGGTCGACACCAGCAAGTGCCGGTGTGGGGTGGGCGGGCAAATTGCTATTCACTTCACCAAGGCTGGGGCCACGGCTGCCGTGGAGCTCGACCAAAAGCTGGATAAGGTGGATGAAATAGCCGATGCTGCTGAAACAGCCTCCCAATGGGCTTTTTTTGGTGGTATTGCGCTTGCAGTGGGCGGGGCCATTCTTTGTGCCACGGGGGTGGGCGCCCCACTCGGGGCAGCCATGATTGCCGGCGGCGGCGAACTGATTACGGCTAGTACGGTCCTAGCTTCGGCGGCTGCCATTACCAAAGGCGTGACCAAATTCGCCCGCGACCCAAGCAAAGAAGCCGGACTTTCCATTGTAGGGGAAGTACTTACCGACTTGGCGGTGAACTACGTCATGAACAAGCTGGGCGGCGCGGTAGTCAAGCGGTTAGGAAAATTGGCACAGAAGGCAATGAATAAGCTCGGCATCTCCGAGCGAGCGAGCAAGCTGGCCAACCGCATACTTTGCACAGTGACGGGCCACCCAGTCGATGTCATCAGCGGCTACCTCTATACTGAAGCCATTGATTTTGAATTTCCGGGCCCCATCCCGCTGCGCTGGGAGCGGCTCTGGAACTCCACCTCGATTCACGCCGGGCCGCTGGGCCACGGCTGGCACCACAGCTACGACCTGGCTCTGGTAGTAGAAGCCGACCAGCAGTTGGTCGCCGTGCGCGGCGCCGACGGCCGGGGCCTCGCCTTCGAACTGCCCGCCCTAGGCGCGCGCAGCTTCAACCGGCTCGAAAAAATGAGCCTGTTGCGCGACGAGCGCGGTTACGGCATGCTCGACCACGGGCAGGGCCTGACCTACCGCTTCGGCCCCGCCCGTCCCGATGGCGTGCAGCCGCTGGCGGCCGTGGAAAACGCCAACGGCTTTGCTATTGCCTTCGCCTACGACGAGCCGGGCTACTTGACGGGCATCGTCGACAGCGCCGGGCGGCAGTTCCAGGTGCGTTGTGATGCACAGGGACGGCTGCTGAGCATTGCCACGGCCCACCCCACCGAGCCCCGGCAAACCGTGACGCTGGTGGCCTATGCCTACAATGACCATAGCGAACTGACGCACGTGACCGATGCGCTGGGCCAAGCCGCTACCTACCAGTACCAGGAGCAATTACTGGTGCAGGAAACGTTCAAGAACGGGCTGAGCTTCTACTTCGAATACGCCGGCAGCGGCCCCGAGGCCCGGTGCATGCACACCTGGGGCGACGAGGGCATTTACGACCACACCCTGGCCTACGACCTGGAGGCCAAGCGCACGGTGGTGACCAACTCGCTGGGCTATGCCACCACCTACCAGGGCAACGAGAATGGGCTCGTGGTGGAAATGTGGGATGCCCGCGGTGGGGTCACACTTACAGAGTACAGCGAGTTCAACGACCTGCTCAGCCAGACCGACCCGCTGGGTCAGACCACCAGTCATGAGTACGACGAGCGCGGTAACTGCTTGGTCACAGCGATGCCCGATGGCGCACGGGTCCAGTACGCGTACAACCCGGCCGGCCACCTGCTGGCCTTGACCGATGCGGTGGGTGGACAGTGGCAGTGGACGTATGACGAAGCTGGCAATCTAACCAAGCAGACCAACCCCACAGGCAATACGGAGGAGTACAGCTACGCTGATGGACTGCTTTATCAGAGCGTGAACCCAAGCAAGCATACGACTACTTTTACCTACGACACCACGTATAATGTAGCAGAAATGCTAACCAATGATGGGCAGAAGAGCCGCTGGCTTTACGACGGTTGGGGCCGGATGCGTAAGAGTGTCGATGCCCGGAGCAATGTACAGTGGCGTGAGTATGATTTGCTTAGCCGTGTAGTGACGGTTCATGAGCCCGATGGCGACGTACGTCGCTTCACTTATGATGCTGCTGATAATGTAACGCGCACCCAAGACCGGCATTCGCAGGTGCAGTACGCCTACCGCGGTATGAGTCGCATGATTCGGCGCGTTGAGGCGGGCACTAACGTTGAGTTCTTATACGATACGGAAGAGCAATTACGAGCTGTTGTCAATGAGCACGGCCTGAGCTACCGCTTTGAGTTGGACGGCGAGGGCGACGTTATTACGGAGGCGGGCTTCGATGGCCTGACCCGGCGTTACCAACGCGACGTGAGCGGGCGGGTAGTGGAGTTGGAGTTGCCCTCGGGCCAGCGCACGCGCTACGGCTACGACCCGGCCGGGCGCGTTACAGAGGTGCAGTACGGCGATGGCAGTACTGAAGCTTACACTTATCGCGCTGATGGGGCGATGTTAAGTGCTGCTAACAACACCGTGGCCGTGACGTTTGCACGCAATGTAGCTGGCCAAGTACTAGAGGAGAGGCTAGGAAAGCATAGTGTTTCGAGTGTGTATGATACGCAAGGTAACCGTACAACCCTTACTTCCTCACTCGGGGCAGATGTACATTTTAGCCGCAATGGACAAGGAGAGGTGACACAAATGAAGGCAGGTGTGTGGCAGGCCTTATTTGAACGCGACGCACAAGGCCTGGAACTGCACCGTACTCTAAGTGGCGGGGTACATGCCCGCTGGCAGCGCGATACGCTAGGTCGCCCCATCGAGCAACGTATTAGCATTGGTTTAGGCCAAGTTGCTAAGCGCATTCGCCATTATGACTGGCAGGCAGGAGGACGAATTAGTCAGATTCAAGACAGTCAGAATGGCCTGACGCGCTTTGAGCACGACGCTTTAGGTAATCTGGCCGCTACTACGTTCAGTGACGAAACGCGCGAATTGCGTGTGCCTGACGCAGTAGGCAACCTCTTTACTACGAGTGACCGTCGTGACCGCCGCTATGGCCCTGCCGGACAGCTGTTAGAAGCGCATGGCACACGATATGAGTATGACACAGCAGGCAATTTGATTCGCAAAATCTCACGAAACGGGCAGTTGTGGCAATATTCCTGGAACGCAGCTGGACACTTAACTGAAGTCGGGCGACCCGATGGAAAAGTCGTACGCTTTGACTATGATGCACTTGGCCGACGTGTACGCAAAAGCTATAAAGACCACGTTACGCATTGGGTTTGGGATGGCGATAAGCTACTACACGAGTGGACAGAACTGGAAATAAGTTCTGGTGCTGATAGCGCTGATAATTTAGCCACATGGCTATTTGAGGAAAGCAGCTACGCTCCACTAGCTAAACTATCTCATTCAACCGCCCATAGCATTGTGGTCGACCATTTAGGCACTCCACTGCAGATGTATGCTGCCAACGGTGAGGAAGTGTGGAAGGCAGAATTAAATAGTTACGGCTTAATTCGCAGCCCGCATAAAAGCAATTCAGAAGAATGCCCCTTTCGCTATCAGGGGCAATATGAGGATGTAGAAACCGGGCTTTATTATAACCGCTTTCGTTATTACGACCCTGAAATTGGTCAGTATATCAGTCAAGACCCCATTGGCATGGCTGGTGGCGACAGATTTTACGGGTATGTATACGACCCAAGTACCTGGGTTGATGTATTAGGCCTGACGAAAGCACCTGCCAGCTTGCCTAATAAGCCCGGTATCTATATTCTTACCAACGGAAGGGATTCTTATGTTGGCAGCGCTGGCATCGGTAACCAAGGAATGAGCCAAAGAATATCATCTACTGGACACGTTAAGGCACAAGAGCTTTTGGATACACCCGGCACTAAAGTCCAGTATGTTAAAGTTGATATGGGCTCTGCCACTACGTCTAGTGACCGAAATAATATTCTCCGGTATTATGAGAAGCGAGAATATGAGAAGCAAGCAGCAAAAGGGTTCAATATGACTAACGATGCTGGCATTCAATCTTCCCGAAAAGCTAAGCATGCAGAAAAACTAATTGCCAAACACGGCGTCACCGCTTCGAAAAGAAGAACTACTTGCAAACCCTAATGAAAGAGGCACTCATTTCAACAAAGCGGGCCCACTATATGCCCTTGGGCCTCAATCAATACTGTATAGGAAACAAATCGGAGTGCAACCATTTTGAAGAAGATGGTGCAATTATACTCCCCTGGGGCAGCAGCCCTGATGCGAATTTATATAGTAAAATTGAAGCTTTAAGGCTATTGCCTACCGCCATTCAGGTAAAGAATAGTTTAGTTCCTGAGTTTATTCGGGCGCTACCAAATTTGTTATTTCTGGAACTGCCACTGCCTATGGTGCTGAACTTGCAGGCTAGTTCTTTGCCAGCACAGCTCAAGACTTTGATGGTCAGCAATAAGCCAGGTTATATTGATAACTTAAAAGCACAGCGAACCACCTTACAGTGGCCTCCGGTTAGTCTTCCTAATCTCAAGGGTTTATGGTTTTTTAATGCTTTCAACGCTACTGAACTAACTACACTACTTGGTATTTCTGCACAAGCTCTCCCTAGCCTCGAATATCTAGAGTGCTTAAATGATAAACATGATGCGATTATTACAGAAATCAAACACCTCAAAGGCTTGAAATTTTTGCATATAGGAAATATAAATAACTCAGATACTTTTTCGAATTTGGCTGGTTCTCTGGAGAGTCTTTCCATTATTGGCACCAAGCCAAAATTCGACCTATTTCAAATCAGTGAGCTGAAAAAGATTAAATATCTATGGATAAACACTATAAAATCCGAATTGAATTGCGAGGTTTTCACAATGCTTCCTGAATTACAGGAAATCAATATTCTAAATTCAAAAAAGATTATTAATATCGAGTCACTGTTAAAATGCAATGCATTGAAAAGCGTGTATTTCCTAGACTGCAATAAACCTTTTAAAAATGTAAAAGAACTTTTTAATCCTGAAAAATACGATAGATTTAATATAAAGTACTCATAAATCATTAATTGCAAAGTCAATGATTTATGGGTGTTTCAAGCCTTGCGGATTTACAATAATATTTTAATATAATAATTATAATAAGAAAAATCTTTACTTCTTCCCTCTACCGCCACAGGCCGGCGGTGCAGGAAACGTTCAAGAACGGGCTGAGCTTCTACTTCGAATACGCCGGCAGCGGCCCCGAGGCCCGGTGCGTGCACACCCGGGGCGAGGAGGGCATTTACGACCACACCCTGGTCTACGACCTGGAGGCCAAGCGCACGGTGGTGACCAACTCGCTGGGCTATGCCACCACCTACCAAGGCAACGAGAACGGCCTCGTGGTGGAGGTGCACGATGCCCGAGGGAGTGTGACCCTGACGGACTATAACGAGTATAATGAGTTGGTTAGCGAGGTTAACGCGCTGGGTAATACAACGGCTAGGAGTACGACGAGCTTGGCAATTGCTTGCGCACAACTATGCCCGATGGGACTATACTACAACGCGAGTATGATGCCCAGGACAGAATGGATTACCGTTTTGCCCACCTTAAGGAACTGGTATACATCGAATCATTAGGCAGAAGCGATGCGCAACCTATTGCCGAAGTTCAGCGGACCATTCAGGATACTATTGAGCTATTGGCTCAGGGTTGAATAGTAAATTGAGATACAAAATAGCCACTTAGCGCACTGACAGAGGGCGTGGTACAGCCAAGGGAAACGAGCATACTGCAAGCAGTTGCCGTTACAACCGCCTCCGCTATGGGGCTACCTTAGGCGGCCTGCTATCGGTGTACCGGCTATTTCACTAGTATTTTTGGAGTGTGCGCACGTTCGAATACCTCAGCAAGGAGCCACGCTTCGTCACAGTTGATACCAACTGTCTGCTGACACACAAGCTTGCCGATGGCCAAAGCTTTCCCCCATCCTACCTTGATTTTGCTACGCAACTGGGCTGGGGCAGGCTATGTGGCTTGCTCCTGGTTTATGTACCGCTAGGCCAATATCCTGACTCCTGGCTAATACAAAGCCCTAAAATCAGGCAATACATGGATGACTTCTACAAGGAAATGGAGTATGATGCCTTGTTCCTAGAACCGGATGGATACGAGGGCATCGAGCAGTATTTACTGCCATTTGCCATGAGCGAGAATGGCGAGTATCTGGCGTGGGATACCAGTCGTCGGGATGATGCTGGGGAGTTTCCGATTTACGTACTGGCTGCTCGCTTGGGAGGCATACGCTACGGAGCAAAAGATTTGTATGAATTTATCGAAAAGTGTACCGATGAAGCAGCCGTAAAAACGATGTTCGGTACTGGATACAGCGCATTGCCCCCGACTTTTGAGTCACTACCACTCACCTAGGGGATTTGAGATTGATGTAATTATGCCTAAGATAAGATTGGCCAGGTTTTAATATATAAGTTTTATCAACCAATTTTCACAGGAAATGGGTGTAATTACTTTACCCCTCTTGCGTTTTATCACCTTAAAATCGGAGCAATGACCAGCTACAATGTAATGACAAAAATCCATGTCTGGATTGGCTATAGTCTCAAAAGCTCAGATGAGTTCTACGAGTATTTTAGCATCGACGAAGCAGATAAAGAAGCCGGAATTGGTGCTAGTCAATTTGATAAAGACTTACATATGCACTGGTATGATGACGACCTAATAGGCATCTACTTTAGTGAAGTTAACAATAGCTTAGATACAGCTCTTGATGAAATTGCGACGTCTCCAGCTACGATTGACGATATTCGTGCTAAATGCTCCGAGCTTGGCATTACCGAAGCGAATGCAATGTTTTATTACATGAATTCCGAATTAGAAGTATCCGATAATTCAAAAAAGTATAACGGCTTAACTTATTTGGGCATTTTCGATAACGATTAAGCAGCCCAAGCTGCAGACGGTAGTTTCACACCATCCACGTAACAGCAGTCTTGTATAATCCTTCAGCAGATAGCCATATTAAATATTTTTATTTCTCGCTACAGCTATTCTGCTAATCCCCGAAACGACTCTATATGAGGCTTATTCAAATTCAGCGGGGGCACATCAAAATTGAGGCATGCAACCGTACCATCACCATTGACGGTGAAGGCTTTATCAGGCCCGATGACCAGAGGGTGCCCAGCCCGAATTACGTGGACTATGTGATTTACACAGATACACTCACGCACTGGGACAAACCTTGGGAGCACGAGCCACTACCGGTTGACGTACAAAGCGCGATTGTGATTTTTCTCAAAGAGCATTTCGAGCAGCGAGGAATGCGCCTTGCAATAGAGTAGTCTGTCGGATAGCCCCAGTGGGGAGGCACATCAATAGCATGAAAGAAGAAGGCCAAAGCCCCAGCGGGACGGCCCAATCTGTTGAAGGGGCCGCTCCGCTGGGGCTTTGGCAATTTTTCAGTTGTTCTTTCTACCTATAGTCCTCCTGACGGGTTCTTTGGCTACTCCTACAAAATCGTTGTTTTGGTTGACGGATAACTTAGAATAGCCCAAAGAAGCGTGCCGGGTGACCTAGCTCCAAGTTGATGGGTTCCAGGGTTTTCTCGATGCTGGCTTTTAGGTCGTCGGTAGCGGGGTCTTGCAGAATTTGGATGAATGCCGTGCGGGACTGCTCAAGCAATTGCTTGCGCTCCTTGCTGCGTGCTTTGTGGTCGAGGGCACGCTGGCGTAGGCAGTCGGCTTCGGCAAAAGCTACCTGGTCCGTGAGCAGCGCTATCTGGGCGCGGCCGCCACTGCTAGGAGGTGTTTGCGCTTGGCCCCCACCACCTCCTCCCCCACCCGATGGCATAGGCATGGGTCGGTTCAGGCTGGCTTGCAGCATGATAATTTGCTGTTTGGCCTGGGCCAACTCGGCAGCCATGCGCTCGACGCTTCTGGTATCGTCGCCGTTTTTGGCCAACTGCTGGCGGAGCACGTCAATAGTGCCGCGGTTAGAACGGAACAGGTCAAAGTCGCGCAGGACACTACGGGCCATCAAGCGGTGAGCCGGAATCTGCATCTGGGCCGAATCGTTGCGCAGCTGACTCAGATTTACGGCAATGGAATTGAGATAATCCTGGTTGCTTGTGGCCAGTTTGCCAAGTACAAGGTCGTTGTTTTCGACCCGCAGACGCTGGTCTATGACATCAATGCGCTGCAAGTGCTGGGTCAGGGTATCGAAGCGCGTAATCAGGCGGGCCTGTTCTTCGTGGGTACGGTCGAGCTCTTTCTTCAGGCGGGCATTTTCGTCGGCAATGCTCCGGTTTGAGAACAGATAATACGATGCCCCTACCGGAATGAGCAGCGCCAACAGGTATAGCAACGTAAACTGCCACAAGCGGGTGCGGCGTTCGGGTTGGTTGAGGGGTTTCATGCGAACGGAAAGATGATGGCGGGCAGCGACTTAGGTGGTGAAAGGATTCCAGCGAACGGGGCCATTGCCCTGGGGCTCCGGGCCGGGCACCGACAGCGGCTTGGCGGCCACCGGGTTTTCATTGATGAAGGACTGCCAGCCTTCTTTGTTTTTGCCAATGTATTCCAGCTGGCTAAGCTGCCGGAAAATAGCGCCTATCAACTGCCAGAGCTGCTGCTGCTGGCGCAGGTGCTCGTGCACCTGATGATGGTTGTAGGTGAGTGTAACAGCATTTTGCAAAGCGCCCAACAGCGTAGCTGGCAGCGTTTCCGACCATTGTTCGAAATATTTTAGCAGCTCTTCGCGCTCGCCTTCGGTCAGGCTATCGAGTGAGGTTTTCACTTGCTTTGCTATCCGTAGCAGCGCATCGAGCAGGTAGATGGGTGGCTGCGTGGCGGCCATCAGGCGCAGGGTGGTGAGCTGCTGCGCTAGGGCAAAGACAGTACGCTCGGACAATTCGCGCACCATATCGGCCAAGGGGCTGCGCTTGTCGGTGCGCAGTTTCACCTTATGAATGATTTTGAATGCATCGGTTTCCAGTTCCGTCAACTGAAAATCGAGCTGATGCAGGGCCTGTAGCAACGACGAATGGCTAGCCAGGGCCGTACTGGGTGGAATGAACTGCGTCACGGGTCGCAATTCTCCATCAGCATACAGCAACTCGCCCACTACCAGCGTGAATGCTCCACTGGCTGCACTGCCCAGTTGCTGGGTGGGCACGAAGCTCAACTCGTAGGCCGGGCGGGTGTAGGGATAACGCGGTGGCACATCCTCGGGCGCGGGGGTACCAGTAGGCACACGCTCAAATGGATTGGCGGTGAGCACCACGCTAAAGCGCAGGCCCTCGGTGGCCGACAGGTTGAAAGCGGTGAGAAGCTGGGCTAGGCTGCTGCGGGCCGAAAGCGGCGCACTACTGGCCGTGATTTCGATGCGGACCCCGCCCGCCGTAATGGCACGGCACTGGGTGAGGCGGGCCTGAACCTCGTTTTGGGCGTCTACGCTCAGCAGTAGCTCAAATGAGGCGGGGCTGCCCAACTCGTTGGTAGCGGGCAGCAAGCCGTAGCTATCCGGACGCAGGTGCAGGGCCGTGGCGTCGCGGAGATGGTCGGTCGTAAAACGCTCGGTTTCGGCGAAGTGGCGGCGGGAGATTTTCATCCCGTCTACCCAGTTCACGGGGTAGTAGGTAATTTCAGGAATCATAGCCGGGAAAGAGAAGCGAAAGTAAACGAAAAAAGCCGGCGTGGTTCACTACGGGTTTATTCGGTGGTGCTGTGGGCAGGTACGCGTTGCGCTACAATGATGCTGCCCTGCCGCAGGAAGTTGTCCTGAAAGGTGTAGTCAGGGTCATAATAGTGTCGGCTGCGCCACCACGGACGCTTGGCATAAAACAGCCAGCCAAAAGACTGTCCTTGGTTATCAACGTATTGCAACGCCTGGTCGGGCTTAAGCTGATTGTAGTCGGACAGGAAGATGGCGAACAGGTCGCTCAGGCGCATCTGGTGGGGGGCCTTCGAAGAAAAATCGTGATACAGGGACTCGCCATAGCGCCTCGTCATCCAAAAATGAATAACCATAAAGTTGTTCAGGTCCATGCGCGACAGGTCGGGGCTAGCGGCCAGCGGATTGTAATGCCACAGCTTGTACTGCTTATAAGGAATGGCCTGCCACGCCTGGTACGACTCCCAAAAGAAATATGGCAGCATAAACGGAATGACGGCCGTGGCAAAACCCGCAGGAGGCAGCTGGTTTTTAGCCCAGGGTACCCAGTGCAGTGCCAGAATTGCGCACGCCCCAATAATTGCCGTACCAAATAAAATAAGTACGCTTTGCCAGCGGCTGTTTGCATCATACCACTTCAGCCACTTGGGCAGTTGCGCGGCATACAGCCAGCCTAGCAGCAGAATGGCCAGCTGCAGCAGTGCCAGCGTGGGCGGGAATGCCCATGGACTGCGCACGGCCGCCAGGCCCAGCAGCCCAAATACAAGGACTGTACACAGCACATAAAGAAAGCTGCTAATGAATACTTTACTATTCTGCACCCGCGAGCTGGCGTTGGATAAGGTGCTGGAAGCGGCCGAACGGGCCTGAGAAGTAGGATTTGGAAGCATTAGGGAACGAACAATCGGGTGGGTGGTTGGGCCTGGGCCTCCCCTACCCCGGTTATGAGCAGCCGAACAATGTACGCAAAATTTCAAGTCAGGGTCACCTCTTTACCCAGGCATTGGCCCAACCTCAGCCAAATGGCTGGCGTAAATCAGCTGGAAGCATGTTACTTTGAGCGTCTTCTATTTTCTTAGTTCCTACCCGTGACCGAAACTATTTCTGTTCATCATCTGCTGGCGCGCCTGCGCCGCCAGCCCTTTGATTTGCGCCTCGAAGTTATCATGGCCGAATTACTGGCCTATGGTTACGCGTTTGATGATTTCCTGGTACGGCCCGTAGGCCTGTTTGCCCGCCGCTACCGCCGCGACCTGGGCACGGTGAGCGACGAGCCGTTTGAGCGTGGCAGCCTCCCCGTAGTGCGCACCGTGCTGGAGCTGCACCGCGAAGGCATGTACGATGCGCTGCCCCAGCAGGTGTTCCACCAACCCGGCATAACCACGCACGACCCCAGCTCCGGCGTACGGGCTATGGTGGAAGACATCCGGCTGCAGCGCCGCAAAGAGAAAGCGACCCGATTGTTCTTCCTGCCGTTCGAACAGGAATTCTTTCGGATGCGCGTCCGCATTGAGCAGGAAGAGCGGCGCTACTTCACCAACCTTTCCGCCCACTGGTACAACGAGGCGCTGGCCCGCTTCTGGGGCATTGCTGACTGCGGCCTGCCACCCGGCCCACTCACCAACCTGCTGTACCTGCTGCCCCTGGCGCATAGCATCACCGGCGACTTGCCCCGCACCCAACTCTATTTTGAGAGCGTGCTGGGCCGACATGTGCAGCTGCGAACTATAGAGCCGCAACTACATGCTCTGCCCACGGCTACGGTTGCTCAGCCCAATAGCAGCGGCACGCTGGGCAACCTGGCCCTGGGCCGCGACCTCGTGCTGGGGGGGGACTACCAGGAAACCCTGCCGGCCCTCGAAATCAGTCTGCACGGTCTCTCTGTAGCCGATTTGGAAGCCTATCTGGCCGGTGAGTGGCCTGCCAAAGCGCTGGCCCTGCTCTGCGAGTACTTCGTACCCTTCGAAACCGACGTTGTGGTGCGCTACGAAATGGCCACGGTGGAACCGTCTTTCTACTTAGGCGAGGGCGAGGATGCGCCGGTGCTGGGCTTTACCACCGCCGGAATCTGAGGCCATCAACTACCAGACGGCGCGGGGCTGCCTCTTTGCATGTCCGCGCCGTTTGGTTGATTTCTTTCAACGCCAAGATGCAATGATGCACCATCTATACTGCCGGGGGATTTCGAAACAGCTTCCTTGCCTAAATCTGAAGTAGCTGCACCGGCGTAAATGGACGCATTGCTCAATAGACAAGTATCGTCCATCCTGGTTTGGCTGACTTTGACTCTTCCGTTGCTATTCTGCTTTTCACCCGCTCGGCGAGGCAGGACGCTGCGCGCAAGAAGCTGGTAAGCAGCAAAGGCCATGGCGCGAATGTAGCCGTAGTAGCCCGGCTTATCGACCATGCTGCTACTACCGCGCAGCAGGCCGGGGTTGATTTCCTGTTGATTGAATCTGCCCGGCAAACGGGTGTCACCTTTGGCGAACGGCTGAGCGAGGCCATGCAAAAGGCCTTTGCCAGTGGGTATGAGCGGCTGCTGGTTATCGGCAACGACTGTCCGCAGCTGGATGTACTACTGCTGCGCCGGGCGCTGGCGGCGCTGGCGGAGGGCGGCGCGGTGCTGGGGCCTACTACCGACGGTGGGGTATACCTGCTAGGTGTAGCCCAAACGCACTTCGATGCCAGTACCTGGGCCGCTCTGCCGTGGCAAACGGCCACGCTGGGCCAGTCGCTGGCCGCTCACCTGGAAACCGCCGGAGCTGCTGTGCAAGCCCTGCCACGCTTAGCAGACGTGGACAATGAGCAGGACTTAGCCCAAGCACTTCGGCTACCGCTGAGCAATTCGCTGCTGCGGGTGCTGCGATGGCTGCGGCGGTCCATTGTTACGCCCCTTGTATGGCATTCGGATAGGCTGCCGCAGCCCGCCTTTGCGGCAGCCTACCCACATCGGGGACCACCAGACCACTAAAATTCCGGCGTTTACCACTCCAGCATCGAACTTCCCCATCTGCGGAAAGCTCGATGCCGGGGTGCGCTTCTACATCTTGAATTTTAGTGGTTACCCATGAAAAAAAACTCCTCACTTCTTACGCTTTTATTGCTGT
The DNA here is from genome assembly GCF_017571495.1 of Hymenobacter negativus. GTDB lineage: Bacteria > Bacteroidota > Bacteroidia > Cytophagales > Hymenobacteraceae > Hymenobacter > Hymenobacter negativus. The sequence goes on from NZ_JAGETZ010000024.1 coordinate 33,811, forward strand.
TTTTTATCCCGTTACATCGGGCTTTTGCGCAGGTAGACCTAGTAGTTTCGGTGCTGGATAACGGCAGCCATAAGCCCGTGGCCGGCCTGCCCGTGCACCTCGACAATGCTGCCGTGGGCCTAAGCACAGAACTCAGCACCGATGCGCAGGGCAAGGTGCGCTTTCGAGGCCTGAGCACCGCCGGCGCCTACGCGGTGAGCACAGCGGTGAGCGACAAGTACCAGGCTGTGCGCGAAACCGGCCTCGTGCTCCGCGCCAACTCCAACCCCAGCGTGACGCTGAACTTGCCCTTGGTGAGTAACCAGACGCTGGCCGGCGTGACGGTGCGAGCCCCCAACAACGCCACCACCATAAACACCCAGAACGCGGAGGTATCGTCGGAACTGTCGGCCCGCGAGTTGCGCGAGATTCCGATTGAGGCCCGCGACATTACCCGCGCCCTCTACCGCCTGCCCAACGTGACGCAGGCCACCGGCTTTTTTACCGAAGCGCCCAACGTGAGCATCAACGGCGCCAACGGCCTTTACACCAATTATTTAATTGACGGGCTCGACAACAACGAGAACTTCCTTGGGGGCTCGCGCTTCGCTATTCCAGTCGGCTTTTCTCAGAATGTGAGCGTGCTCACCAACAACTTCTCCACGGAGTTCGGCAACTCGGCCAACGGCATCGTGAACGTGACCACAAAGTCGGGCTCCAACGACCTGACCGCCGAAGTATTTTACCTAACGCGACCCGGCCCGGGCATCGACGGCAAGACGGATTTTGCCCAGCGCGACCTGTCCGGAAACCAAGTGAAAAGTGGCTTCCAGCGCCAGCAGTTCGGCTTTGGCGTGGGCGGCGCACTGGTGAAGGACAAGACGTTCTTCTACGTGAATGCGGAGCAGACCTTCGATTTCAAGGACAACGTGCTGACCTCGCCCGAGCTGAGCATTAACGCCACCGTGCGCGGCCAGAACAAGTTCACCTACCTCTCGGGCAAGCTCGACCAGCGTTGGACGGAGCGGTTTCGCTCGTCGCTGCGGGCCAACGTGGGCATCGTGAACATCGAGCGCCAGGGCGGCGGCCTCGACGGCGGCCTGGCCTTCCCCTCGACGGGCAACAAGCAGGACCGCAACTCCCTCAACATTGCCACCCAAAACGTGTACGTGGGCCAGAATTTCACTTCTGAAACCGACGTGCAGTACGCCCGCTTCCGCTGGAACTACGCCCGCGCCCTCAACCCCAACAGCCCCGACGTGACCGTGACTGGCCCGGGCGACGAGGTTGTTGCCGTACTGGGCCACCCCGGCTACCTCTTCGATTCGCACCAGAGCACCTGGCAGGCCCAGCAAAAATTTACGCTGCTCAAGGGCCGCAACACCTTCAAGGGCGGCTTCGGCATCATCAGCACCGAGCACCTGCTGTATGGCGGTGGCAACCCCAACGGCAGCTACACGGTGAAGCTAAACCAAGCCACGCTGGCCGCTTTGGCTGCCCGCAACCTGGGTGCAGGCCTGAGCATCAACGACATCAAACCCGATTCTGTGAAGGCCTACAATGTGGAGTTGCGCCCCGCCGCCTACGGCACCACCCAAAACCTCTACAACGTGTACCTCGAAGACCAAGTGGCCATAACCGACCGCCTGAACGTAACCCTGGGCCTGCGCTACGACTACGACAACCTCTCGCAGGGCGGGGCCGCGCACGGCGACCGCAACAACATCGCGCCCCGCGCCAACTTCAACCTACGCCTGAGTGAGCGCAGCAGCCTGCGCGGCGGCTACGGCATTTTTTACGATAAAATCCTGTATACCGTGTACAGCGACGCCATTGGCCAGAACACCAACTCGGCTGACTACAAAACCCAGCTCCGCGAGCTGGTGCGCGTGGGCGCGCTGCCGGCCAATACCGACGTGGACCGCATCACCTACGATGGAAACCAAGGGGCCAGCCTCACGAGCGGCGTCATGTACCTCAACGGGCCATCGGCGGCCAGCCTACAAGGGCAGCGGGCCACGGTGTTCGGTGGTGAGCGCCGCATCCTAAACCCGGACGGTTTCCAGAACCCGTACTCGCACCAGTCTACGCTGGGCTACCAGTACCAAGTGAACCAGAAAACACTGTTTTATGTGGATTTGATGTACAACCGGTCGTATGATTTGTTCCGCTTGCGCAACGTCAACGCGGTGTCGTCTTACCAGCAAAACGACCCCAACAGCGTGGTGGTGCGCAGCACCACCCTAGCCGATGCTACCCGCCCGGTGCCCATCATGACGGATGCCACGGGCTCCTACGCCATCATCAACGGGCAGCGCGTGAACGGCGTGGCCCGTAGCGTGGTCGAAACCGAGTCGGCGGGCCGCTCGCGCTACATGGCCGCCAGCTTCAACGTGCAGAAAGACGCTGCCGAGGACAAGTACGGCTACCGAGTGTCCTACACGCTCTCGAACCTAAAAAACGACACCGAAGACGTGAACTTCCGTGCCGCCGATGCCAACAACTACGGTCCCGAATTTGCCAATTCCATCAACGACCGCACGCACGTTATCAATGCCATTGGCAGCTATTACCCCGTTCGCAGCCTGCGCTTTACGCTGGCGGCGCTATTGCAAAGCGGCCAGCCCATCAACCGTGTGGCGGGGGCCTACCGCGTGGGCACCACCAACGTATTTACCAACGACCTGAACGGCGACGGCAGCTCCTTCAGCTCCGCCTACCTCGGCAACGCCGACCGCTACCCCGGCGAAGGCCGCAACTCCGACCGCCTGCCTTGGTCGAAAACGTTTGACGTGGGCGCGCAGTACACGCTGCACTTCGGCGAGAAAACCAGCCGCCTGGAGCTGACGGCCGACGTATTCAACGTGCTCAACACCCAGAACCTGAGCGGTTATTCTAACAACGCCACGCAGAGCAACCAGATTCAGGTAGGCCCGGCGGGCTCGGGCATCGTACGGCGTAACGCCAGTGCGCCGCGGCAGTTCCAGTTTGGGCTGCGCTACGCGTTGTAGTTGAATGAAGGAAGAATGTCATACGATAGAACGTCATGCCGAGCGTAGCTGAGGCATCACGTTCTTTGAGTCCTGAAAATGAAAAAAGCACTCCTTGTTTTGCTCCCTACCACCCTGCTCGTAGGCTGCGGCACCCATGAGCAGCGCACGCCTCAGCAGATACTAGCCCAGCCCTGGCCGCAAATTGAAGCAAAGGGCAAAGGCCAGCCGGTGAGCATGATGATGTGGCAGGGCGACCCGCTTATCAACCGCTACATGAACACCTACGTGAAGCCCGAGGTGAAGCGGCGCTACGGCATCGACCTGCAGCTTGCGGCCGGCCAGGGCGCGGGCCTGGTGCAGACCCTGGCCGCCGAGCAGCAAGCCAACCAACCGAGCGAGGCCGACCTGCTCTGGATTAACGGCGAGACGTTTTATCAGCTGCGGCAGGTGGAAGCGCTGCTGGGCCCCTTCGTGGCAAAGCTGCCCAATGCTTCGCTGCTGGACTTGCAAAACCCGTTTATCAACACCGATTTTCAGCAGCCGGTGGCGGGCATGGAGTGCCCCTGGGGCAATGTGCAGTTTACGTTTATTTACGATTCGGCCCGGGTGGCCAGGCCACCAAAGTCGTTTGCCGAGCTGCCAGCTTTCGTGAAAGCCCACCCCGGACAGTTCACCATCCCAAACGAGTTTACGGGCATGACCCTGCTCAAATCCTGGATGATAGCCTTATCGGGTGACCCGAAGCTGTTTCAGGGAAAGTTCGATGCCGCTGTGTATAAAAAGTGGTCGGGGGCACTGTGGCGGCAGGTAAATGCGAGCAAGCCCTACTTCTGGAAGCAGGGCCAAACATTTCCCGAGCAACTGGCGCCACTGCACCAACTGTTTGCCAACGGCGAGGTGGCTTTCACCTTCTCCAACAACGACGCCGAGGTTGATAACAAAGTCAACCAGAAGGTATTTCCGGCCACGGCCCGCGCCTACGTGCCCGCGCCTGGCACCATCCAGAACTCGCACTACCTGGGCATTGTGCGGCACGCGCAACACCCCGAGGCGGCCATGCTGGTGGTCAACTTCCTCATCTCGCCCGAGGCACAGCTAAAAAAGATGGACCCCAACGTGTGGGGTGACCACACCGTGCTCAACCTCAAGGCCCTGCCAGCCGCGCAGCGCCAGAAGTTCGAGCAACTGCCCTCCCGCCGCTACGCTCCCCGGCGCGAAGCCATTCAGGGCCTGGCCCTGCCCGAGCCCGACCCGGAATACATGACGCGCCTGTTCAAGGATTTCCGCACATATGTCATCGAAGGCACGCCCGTTCCGGCTTCCTAGTCCGCTGCTCAGTCTGTACGGGCTGCTGGTAGTGGGCCTGCCATTAGCCGGACTGGGCTATGCCCTGCTGGGCAGTGTGGGGCTGGTGGGCCCCTTGGCAACTGGCTTCACCGGCCGCTATTGGCAGGCGTTGGGGGCCGATACGGGGCTGCTCTACGCGGCGCTTTACAGCGGGTGGGTGGCGCTGGCCTCGGTGGGCATTGCTACCGGGCTGGCATTGCTGCTGGTGCTACGTGCGCAGCCCACTCTACGGCGCTGGCCGCTGCCGGGCCTGCTCTACGTGCCGCTGCTGATGCCCGCGCTGGTGGTTGGATTCTACCTGTTTCAACTGCTAAGCCGGGCGGGGTGGTTGTCGCGCATCAGCTTTCAGCTGGGGCTTATTCCGCGCCTCGAATCCTTCCCGGAGCTGGTACAGGATGGGGCAGGGCTCGGCATCATCCTGGGACATGTGCTGCTCACGTTTCCGTTGCTGACGTTGCTATTTTTGGCTATTTATCAGGAAACCCGGCTCGATGAATACCGGCAGCTCACGCTCACGTTGGGCGCCAGCTTGAAGCAGTTTCGGCAACGGGTGGCCGTGCCGGTGCTGCTGCGTCGGGCGGCGCCCACGCTGCTGCTCAGCTTCATTGCCACGCTGGGCGCCTACGATATTCCCCTGCTGCTGGGCCGCCCCTACCCGCAGATGCTGAGCGTGTACATTGCCAACCGCCTGCAACGCTTCGACCTGCGCGAGCTGCCAGCTGCCTACCTGGCGGGTTTCCTGGTGGCAGCGGCCTTGCTGGGACTGATTGTTTTGCTGCTGCGCTTAACTCGTCGCCATGCGCTCTGATTTTGCTTCGCCCGGTATCTCACCCCCTGACCCCCTCTCCAAAAAAGAGGGAGCACCGGTTCGTGAGAGCGATTCCGAACCGCGCAAATCCGGTGCCCCCTCTTTTTTGGAGAGGGGGTCAGGGGGCCGCGCCGTATTCCTTGCTGCCGCGCTAATCCTGCTTTTCGGGCTGCCTTTCGTGCTGCTCGGGCTGCTGGCGGTGGGCGAAAATTGGCGATTTCCGCAAGCGATGCCGCCGGCTTACTCCCTAGATGCAGTGCGCAGCCTGCTGGCGGCTGACAATGACTTGCTGCTGGGCTTGGGCCGCAGCTTGCTGCTGGCCGGCACGGTGGCTGTGGTAGCTACGGCGGGCGGTTTTGCTCTGGCGCGGGCTATGGCACAGAGCCGGTCGACAGCGCGTTGGGAAGCAGCCAGCTACCTGCCATATGCGCTGCCGCCGGTGCTATTGGCCGTGCTTATTCAGCCCTTTATTATTCGGCTGCATCTGTCGGGCTCGGTGGGTGGTGTGTTGGTTGGGCTGTTGCTAGTGGCGCTGCCGTTTGCCACGCTGCTAATGCGCAGCTTTTGGTCGGCGCAAACCACCGAGTATGAGCACCTGGCCCGCACGCTGGGCTGCACGCCTGGGCAGGCGTTGCGGCAGGTGCTGCTGCCACTGGCCTGGCCGCTGCTGCGCACCGCACTGGTGCAGACTTTTTTGCTCGCCTGGTTCGATTTTGGGCTGACCAATGTGCTTAGCGTGGGCAAGGTGCGAACGCTCACGGTACAGGTGTTCACGTATATAGGCGAGGCCAACGCGCCGCTGGCCGCCGTGGCTTCGCTGCTGCTGCTGTTACCGCCCGTCGTCCTTCTGCTGGTTAATAAATCTGCCCTGCTGCGCAAGCCGTAAGCTGGATTTAGTTGTTGGGTGTTGGTTATCAGTTGTTAGGTTTTTCTAACTGTGGACAACGAATAATTAGCGTCCAGCAACGAGTTGCTGAAGCCAGCCTGACAACTACGAATAACTGCCAACTAAAACCCGCATGCTGCAAGCCTTGCTCATTTCCAACGGCCTCGTCGGGCTCAACAAATACTACGTGTCGAATGAGCTAGTGCAGTACACCACCTGTCTCATCACGAAGGATTTTAATCCTGACCTCACGCCCTACGACCTGCTGGTGGTGCCCAACGGCTCAGACCATGTAGCCATGCTGAAAATAAAGAACCACGTGCGCGCATTTCTAGATGCCGGCAAGGCCCTCGTTTGCTGCGACGGCTTTTTCACCGCTTGGGTACCTGGCAACCAGTGGGTAATGGATAACTCGCGTCGCACCCAGGACGTGCGCTACGCCGCCGGCACCGACCGCCACGGGCTTTTGCAAAACCTCGACCTTGACGAACTGAATTTTTCCCACGGTATGAGCGGCTGGTGGGCTTGCGGTTATATCCAGGCCGCGCCGGATGCCGACGTGTTGCTGGCCGACACCTGGCAGCGTCCCATCGCAGTGCTGGACGAGGTGAGCACCGCCGGCCGCATGCTGCTCACCGCCAGCGGCCCGCTGGTGGATGTCACCTACGCCGGCCTCTCAGATAGTGCGCTCGTGACGCTCTACCGTAATTTCATCTGGCTGCTTTCCACTTCAATCGTTCCCGCACATGGCTAAAATAGGCTTGATTTTCAACGGCGTGTGGTCGCACTACGCCATGGCCACGGCCCCCAAGTACCGCGACTTGTATCGCCTACTCTACGTGCACGACCTCGACACTAACGCTATGTCCGACCTCGATGCCTTAGCCATTCCCTTTCAGTCGAACCAAGCGGTGCTGACCGAGAAAAAGGCCATTATCTATGACTTCCTACGGGCCGGTAAGAAGGTGTTTCTGGAAGGCGACTCGTCTACGGCCTGGCTGGATGCGCAGTGGGAAGACCGGCCTGTGAACAACTATTGGTGGGTGACAGACCCAACCCACCCGCCGGTTTCCGACACGAATTATAACCACCCCGTGTACCAGGGCCTCAGCCCGCGCCAAGCCTGCTGGCACACCCACGGCGTGTACACCCGCGTGCCGACGTCGGCCGAAATCCTGCAAACCAACGACCTAGGCGACGTCATTACCTGGCAAACTCATGAATATGGCGGCACGCTGCTGGCTACCACCCTTGACCCCATCGTGGAGCACGGCGTGCAGCAAATTACCCACCTCGACAACTACGTAGACCGCCTCACTGCCTGGCTCAGCGGCGTGCAGCCAGTCCCCGAGCGCATGACCATTGACACCACCGTGTACGGCGAGGGAGCGTTGGTATGAGCGAATTGCTGACCGTAGCAAACCTGTCCAAGCAGTTCGGCGAGCAGTCGGTGCTGCGGGATGTCTCTTTTTCTTTGGAACAGGGCGAAGTGCTGGCCGTGCTGGGCCGTTCGGGCTGCGGCAAAACCACGCTGCTGAAAATTCTAGCCGGCCTGGAAATGCCCACTGCCGGCACCCTGCTGCTGCACGGCCAGGACCTGCGTCCCGTGCCGCCCAACGAGCGCCAGATGGTGTACCTCTACCAGGAGCCGCTGCTTTTTCCGCACCTCACCGTGTTCGAGAACGTGGCTTTCGGCTTGCGCATTCGCAACGTGGCGAAGGCCGAAATCAACCAGCAGGTACAGGAGCTGCTGGCAGAACTGGACCTGTGGGAGCACGCCCAAAAAGCGCCCCACCAGCTTTCGGGCGGGCAGCGGCAGCGGGTGTCGTTCGGCCGGGCCCTCATCATCCGGCCGCGCCTGCTGCTGCTCGATGAGCCCTTCGGTAACCTCGACGCCCAAACCCGCGCCGACATGCAGCAGCTGTTCCTACGCGTGAGCCGGCAGCACCAGATTACCTCCCTCTTTGTTACCCACGACAGCCGCGAAGCCCTCACCGTTGGCACCCGCTTCGCCTACCTCGACCAAGGCCAACTCACCAGCTTCGCCTCGGTGGGCGAGTTTGTGCAGGATGCGCGCACTGCTATCCGCAGCGAGCTGGCGTTTTGGGAGAATATTCAACAGAAACTAGAATAGTTCTAAAAGAACGTCGTGCTGAATGGACCAGAAGCACGACGTTCTTTTTGCTGTCAATCAGCCAATTTATGAAAGCCGATTTCAACCACTGCGAGTCCGTGTATTGGGTGTTTACCCAGCTCTGTAACGACAAGTGCGACCATTGCTACAACAGCTCCGGACCACAGGGCACGCGCATCAGCGCCCAGGACTGCCTGCGCATTGTGCGCAACCTGCCCGACAGCATCGACCGCCTCATCCTCTCCGGTGGCGAGCCCATTGCCGACCGCGCCAAGCTCTACCTCATCCTCGATGCCGTGCAGGAGAAATACCAGGGCCGCACGCAGGTTATGCTTCAAACCAATGGCGACCTGCTTACCCCAGAAATCCTGGATTTACTGATTGAAAAAGGTGTCACCCGCTTCGACATCGCCAGCATCGACCGCTACCATAAAATGGCCGGCTCCCGCCTGATGACCCTGGCCGACCTCTTCGAGAGCCGCGGCGTAAACGGCGACGACCACGACCCGCTTATCGAAAAGGAGCATCTGCTTGTGGAGGGCCACCGCCTGAGCTGGGGCTACTGGGGTGCCACCGACGACATGTGGCTGGGCGGCAATTGGGCCCGGGGTCGCGCCCTCGAAAAGGACATCTGGCTGCGCGACCCCAGCCACAACTTCTGCGCCATCCTCTCCGGGGCCAAAGGCTTTCTGGGGGGCACCGACCTGCCCCAGGAAATCAGCATCCAGCTCTGGAAAATCAATCCATGCTGTCCCGGCACGAAGTTTCCCCTAGGCGACGCCCGCCAGGAAAAAGTGGCCGATGTACTGCTACGTGCTTCCAAATCCGAAATCATGCAGCGCCTCAACCAGGGCGAGCCGTGGAAAATGGGCGAGTCCGTTGGCGTAACGGAGGAGCACGCGCTGGCTCGTGGCGAAGAATTGCAGAACGTCTGCCGCTGGTGCGATGAGTTTTTCGAGCATAACCAGGGGGCAATTCAGACGTCTATAGCCAGTACGACGCCGCTTTGGCAGGCTTAACACATGCCCGACTCCGGTCCGATGGTGAAGCCGTCCGACTGATTGTCGTTGGACGGCACTGTTGCAGCGGGTCAGACAGCTTGTACTTCAGTTGGTCGGACGGTTCTGTCGTCAGAATGAAATCTGACGATAATTTCGCCTGATTTTAGTCGAGCTTACACTCCGCAGCTTTGCGATTACGGACTGGTCATTCAAGAACGTTTTATGTCACCCTTGCTACCCGAGGAAAACAGTACCCTGGCCGCCCGGCTCGAAGCCGCCCGGCAGGAGCTGCTGGACCTGGGGATGCGCAACCCACTGCTTAACTTCAAGTTGTCGACGGCGCAGGGCGTGGCCATTGTGCGCGAGGAAGCCACACCGGTGTACGAGATGCTGGTCCGGCAGGGCAAAACGATGTATTTCCAGGGCATCCCCGATTCTCGGCTTGCGGCGGGGAAGTCAGCCCGAGCTATCCGGTCCACAACTGGCTTTACCTCATTGGAAGGGGCTACTGCGGGGTTAACAGAAGCGGAGCTGGACGAGCGCCGGGCCGCCCATCTGCAAGCATTGAGCACCGCTTACGAAGCACCCGAGCCGGCAGAAACGGAACACCAGGCCCTGCTCACCGACAACAAGCTGCAAACCGATGAGTCGCTGGCCCGGCTGGAAAGCCGCTTGCAGCGCACCTACTACACGGCCCGCACCAGCCTGGAAGAAACCGGCGCCAACATCTTGTATCTGGCCCTGGGCATGCTCACCTGGTACGAGACCGAGCGCAGCGAAGAGCCCCGTCAGGCGCCACTGGTGCTGGTGCCCGTGCTGCTGGAGCGCGGCACCGCCGCCGAGCGATTCAGGCTGCGCTACACCGGTGCCGAGGTAGAGGGCAACCTATCGCTGCAAGCTAGACTCAAGGCCGGGTTTGGCGTGGCACTGCCGCTGCCCGAGCTGGATGATGACGGCACGCTGAGCGACTATTACGCCGCTGTGCTGGCGGCCGTGGCTGGGCTGCCGCGCTGGCGGGTCGATGCCAACACCATCACCCTGAGCTTTTTTTCGTTTGGCAAGTTTCTGCTGTACCGGGATTTGGACCCAGCAACCTGGCCCGCGGGCGCAAACCTATTGGAGCATCCAGCTATTAGGGCGCTGCTGGGCCGCAACAGCGGCTTCCGCGACGCGCCACCGTCGGTGAGCGACACTGCCTTCCTGGATACCGAGAGTCCCGCCGCCGACCTGCACCAGGTGCTCGACGCCGACTCGTCGCAGTTGCTGGCGCTGCTGGCCGTGCACGAGGGCCGCAACTTGGTTATTCAGGGCCCGCCCGGCACCGGCAAGTCCCAGACCATTGCCAACCTGTTGGCCGAGGCCATTGGGGCGGGTAAAAAAGTGCTTTTTGTGGCCGAAAAGATGGCCGCGCTGGAAGTAGTAAAGCGCCGCCTCGATGCTTTGGGCCTGGGTGCGGCCTGCCTGGAGTTGCACAGCCACAAAGCCAATAAAAAGGGCTTGCACGATGAGCTGCGCCACACGCTCGGCCTGGGCCGCCCGGCCACCGCCACCGGTGTTGCCGACCAAATGGCCCAGCTCCCCCGCTACCGCCAAGCCCTGAACGACTACGCGCTGGCTGTAAACGCGCCGCTGGGCCACAGCCGCCGTACTGCCCAGCAACTTGCCGGTGAGCTGCTGCACCTGAACGAAAAGCGCGGCCCGGTAGCGTTGCCGCGCATCCCGTTTGCCCGCCTCAGCAGCTGGACTGATGCCGACGCAGCCCACGCCGAAGCCATGGCTACCCGCCTGCAAGCCACCTTGCAGAAAATCGGCGTGCCGAAAAATCTGCTATTCTGGGGCAGTGAGCTGACTGTGCTACTGCCCGCCGCGCAGGATGCGTTAGAAAGTCAGCTGCGCCAGGCTTCAGCCACCATTGAAACTCTGCAAACTACCTCTGAAGCCCTGGCACGACACCTAGGCCTGCCGGCTCCCACAGAGCGGGCGCAGGCCGAAGCCCTGCTGCCGGCGGCCCGCCATGCGCAGCTAGCCCCTGGCCTGCCTGGCCCGGCGGTAACGGATGCGGCCTGGGTACAGGAGGCCAGCCGCGTGGCCGAGGTATTGCAGGCAGGTATGGCCTACACCGCCTTGCACCAGCAGCACGATACCACCCTGCTTCCCGAAGCATGGGACCAGCAGCTGCTGGCTGAAAGAGCGGCCTTACTGGCCTATGGCGACAAGTGGTGGAAGTTTGCTAGCGGCGACTACCGTAATGCCCGCAAGCGGCTGCAAAGCATCTGGCAACGCGCATTGCCCGATGAGGCAACGGCTTTGGTGACTGTTATCGATGCCATTCACGAAGCCCGCCGGCACCGCCAGACCATTGCCGAAGGCAACCCCCTGATGGCTTCATTGTTTGGTCCGGCCTGGCAGGGCCTTCGCTCCGATTGGGCCGCCCTGCGCCGCGTGGCCGACTACCTGACGCTAACCCACCAGCGCATTGCCCGCCACGAGTTGCCTGCCGCCCTGCTGAATTATCTGGCCGGGGGCAGCCCTTCCGAGGGCATCACCGCGGCCCTTGCGGCGCTGGAAACAGCTCTGGCCCGGCAACGCACCACCGTGCAGGGCCTGGCTGATGCCTTGCAGCTAAACGAGGCCCGGCGCTTTGGTCCCGATGGCCGCCTGCAATTCCAGCCCTTCGCCGCACAGCTGACTACGCTGCGCCAATGGACCGCCGACCTGCCCGCCCTGCGCCTGGTTACGGAATGGAACAATGTGGCCGCCAGCGTGCAGGCCGAGCAGTTACCTGAATTACTCTTGCTGGTCGAAAGCTGGCCTGAAGCCGGACGCTTTCTGGCCAGCGCTGTGCGGCAGACCTGGCTGGAAAACCTGCAAAAAGTGGCCTACGAGCAACACCCGGCCCTGCGGCAATTTGAGCGGGCCGGGCATGAGGAACTGGCCGCTCGCTTCCGGCAGGCCGACCGCGACAGCCTGTACCACAACCGCGTGCGGGCCATGCAGAACCACCACGCGCAGCTGCCCAACCAACAGGCTGGCGGGCAAATGCTGGTGCTCCGCAACGAGTTTGCGAAGAAGAGCCGGCACCTGTCCATTCGCCGGCTCATGCAGGAGGCCGGGCGGGCAGTGCAGGCCATCAAGCCAGTGTTTATGATGTCGCCGCTTTCGGTGGCCAGCTTCCTGCCGCCGGGCGCGGTGGCGTTCGATTTGGTGGTGTTTGACGAAGCCAGCCAGGTGAAGCCTGTGGATGCGCTGGGTGCCATTGCGCGAGGCAAGCAGCTAGTGGTAGTGGGCGACTCCAAGCAGCTGCCGCCCACCAGCTTCTTCGATTCCCTTACCAACAGTGGTGAGGAAGCGGACGAGGAAAACGTGACGGCCGACATTCAGAGTATTCTGGAGCTGTGCACTGCCCGTCAAATGCCCGAGCGCATGCTGCGCTGGCACTACCGCAGCCTGCACCAGTCCCTGATTGCCGCCTCCAACCATCTTTTCTACGACGACAAGCTGGTTATTTTTCCCAGCCCGGGCGGCCAGGGTCATTTGGGCCTGGTGTACCACCACCTGCCCGAAACGCACTACGAGCGCGGCACCACGCGCACCAACCCGGCCGAAGCTGCCGCCGTAGCGGAGGCCGTGCTGCACCACGCCCGCACCAGCCCCACGCTCACGTTGGGCGTGGTGGCCTTTAGCACGGCGCAACGCCAAGCCATTCAGGATGCGCTGGAAATCCGGCGCTGGCAGCACCCCGAAACCGAAGCTTTTTTCAGCCGCCACGCGCACGAGCCTTTCTTCATTAAGAACCTAGAAAACGTGCAGGGCGATGAGCGTGACGTCATTTTCATCAGCATCGGCTACGGCCGCACGAAGGACGGCTACCTCACCATGAGCTTTGGCCCGCTCAACGGCGAAGGCGGCGAGCGGCGCCTCAACGTGCTCATCACCCGCGCCCGCCAGCGCTGCGAGGTATTCACCAACCTCACGGCCGACGACCTGGACCTCAGCCGAACGCCGGCCCGGGGCGTGGCTGCCCTCAAAACCTTCCTCAGCTTTGCCCAGCATGGCCGCCTCAATCGGAACGAAGAAACCGACCGCGCCTTGGAATCTCCGTTTGAGGAAGCCGTGCACCGGGCTCTTACGGCGCGCGGCTACCAGGTGCGTCCCCAGGTTGGCAGCCAGGGCTTTTACCTCGATTTGGCCGTGGTGGACCCCGACCAACCCGGCCGCTACGTGCTGGGCATCGAGTGCGACGGAGCCATGTACCACTCGGCCCGTTCGGCCCGCGACCGGGACCGACTGCGGCAGGAAGTGCTCGAAAGCGTGGGCTGGCGCCTGCACCGCATCTGGAGCACTGACTGGTTTCGCGACCCGGCCGGCGAAACCGAGCGCACCGTGGCGGCTATTGAAGAAGCCCGCCACCTATCGGTCCTCGACCAAGCCGATGCGCTGGCCGACGACGAAAGCAACACGCGCCGGCTGGGAGCTCTGGAACGCGAAGCGCCAGCCGTGGCGACCAGCCACGGCACCATCCCCTATCAGGTTGCCCAGCTGCCGGCTGCCATCCGCCAGCGCGAGCTGCACCAGCACCCCACGGGCCGCTTGGCCGCTTGGGTATCCGAAGTAGTAGCCGTGGAAAGCCCTGTGCATGTCGATGAAGCAACCCGCCGCCTGGCCGCCGCTACGGGAGTCACGCAGGTTGGGTCCCGCATTCGGGCCAGCGTGGCCCAGGCCATCGACCTAGCCGCCAAAATGGGCGGCATCCGCCAGCAGGGCAACTTTCTGTGGACACCCACCATGCCCCCGGCCGCGCCTCCCCTGCGCGACCGCAGCACCCTTCCCGCCATTTCCCGCAAGCTCAGCTTTGTAGCGCCCGAAGAAGTAGCCGCTGCGGTACTCCGCGTGGTGCGCGACGGCTTTGCCGTGAAGCGGGAGGCAGTGGCTCTGCCCGCAGCGCGGCTGCTGGGTTTCAGCCGCCCAAGCGAGGAGCAACGTCAGGTTTTTTCGTCGGCTATCAACCAACTGGTAGCCGACGAAAAGCTGAGTGAAACCAAGGGCGTGCTGAAGCCTATGTAGCTGCGAGCGCGAGGCTTCTACAGCCCTGTCAGCTCAGCGAGAGACACATCAGTTCAGCAGGGATTGCGTGGCATAGCCAGCATACGTGATTTTGCGAAGTGTGCGCAGTGGTAAAGCAGTGACTCGCAGTGCTGGTCGGGTGTTTTTCACACGGTTGGTTAGGGCAGGAAACGAAGCAGTTGGGTAGGTGCGCAAACTCAGTTGCGCAGCCGGCTTCTTACCTAGTTTTTGGGCATTAATCGGGGCGCAGGGTGCTATGCTAACATCCTACAAGAAGTTGGCAAAGGAGGGCACGAGCCCGGTTTGGCAGAATCCTACATTTGTTGAAAGCCCTGCGCACTGAAAATTCGCATTGGGCCAGGATGTTCTCAAATTGGCCTGCGCGGGCTGCTTTATCAAGTAAAACTCCCAGCTTCCCAACCAAAAAAGGGCAGCGTTGCGATGCAAAGCAATGACAACACGCCGATTTCCCTTTTTTGATTCTGCGCTGTTTTCCAATTGCCTGCTGGCGGTTTCTATACTGATTTATCATCCGGTCGCCGCGCAAAAGCTGGTTAATGCCAACCTGAAATGCGAGTATCAGCTGCACCCGCTGGGCGTGCAAACCGCCAAGCCCGCTTTAAGCTGGGAGTTACGCTCCGACCGCCGCAACATCCAGCAGACCGCCTACCAGATTCTAGTCTCGGACAACCCGAAAAAGCTTAGTCAAAACATTGGCAACATCTGGGATACCGGCAAAGTCACTTCAGCTGCATCCATCCAGGTGAGCTACGCGGGCACCGCATTGCAGCCGGCAAAAACGTATTTCTGGAAGGTAAAAACTTGGGATAACCAAAACGGTGCTTCTGATTGGTCAGCCCCAGCCGAGTGGCAAACGGGCCTGTTCGGACCCGCCGACTGGAAAGGCGCCCAGTGGATAGCCTACGACCAACTGCCCGCCGAGCGGGTGACCGTGCTGCCCGTGGACGGGGCCAAGGACACCTACCGCGACAACAATATCCTGCCGTTGCTGCGGAAGCAGTTTACTGCCAAAAAGCCCACCAAAGCCACGCTGTTCATCAGCGGCCTAGGGCAATTTGAAGCCATCCTGAATGGCCAGAAAGTAGGCAACCATTTCCTCGACCCCGGTTGGACAAAGTACGACAAGCAAGTGCAGTACGTGACGTTTGACGTGACGAGCCTCGTAAAAAGCGGCCCCAACGCGCTGGGCGTCATGCTCGGCAACGGCTTCTACTACGTGCCGCCGGTGAAAGAGCGTTATCGCAAGCTAAAGTCGGCTTTTGGGCACCCGAAGCTGATTTGCCGGCTGGCCTTGGACTACGCCGACGGCTCGCACGCCGACGTAGTGAGCGACCCCACCTGGCGCACCGCAGCCGGGCCGGTTACTTTCAGCAGCATTTATGGCGGCGAGGACTATAACGCGGGTCTGGAGCCAACTGGCTGGGCCACGGCTGCTTTTCAGGATAAAAGCTGGCGGCCGGTTATCCGCGTCGATGGCCCGGCCGAGCTGCTCACCCAGCAGCAGGAGCCGCTACAGACCTTCGATACCTTTAAGGCCCAAAGTATAACCCAGCCCCAAACCGGTAAGTGGGTGTACGACTTCGGGCAGAACGCCTCAGGCATCATCGAGCTACAAGTGCGAGGTCACCGGGACGACACGGTGCGCATTACGCCGGCCGAGCTGCTGGGAGCCGACAAAATGGTGACGCAGAAAAATACGGGGCGCGGCTTTTATTTCACGTATGTATTGAAAGGCAGCGGCGTAGAAACCTGGCGGCCCCGCTTTACTTACTACGGCTTCCGCTACGCGCAGGTAGAGGGCGGTGTGCCCAAAGGCGAAGCCAACCCGAAGAGCCAGCCCGAAATCATGCGCCTGACAGCGTTGCACACCCGCAACGCCGCCGCCAGCGCGGGGACGTTTTCGTGCTCGAACGACTTACTCAACCGCACCAATACACTGATTGACTGGGCCGTAAAAAGCAACCTAGCCAGCGTGATGACCGACTGCCCGCACCGCGAAAAGCTGGGCTGGCTCGAACAGACGCACCTCATGGGCGCTTCGCTACGCTACGGCTACGACATCGCCACGCTCTGCCGCAAGACCATAGCCGACATGCGCGCCTCGCAAATGGCCGACGGATTGGTGCCCGAAATCGCGCCTGAATACGTCAAGTTTGAGTGGGGCGGCGACATGTTCCGCGACTCGCCAGAGTGGGGCAGCGCCAGCATCATTCTGCCCTGGTACGTGTACCAGTGGTACGGCGACCGCCAGGTGCTGGCCGAGAACTACGACATGATGCAGCGCTACGTGACCTACCTCGGCACGAAAGCCAACGGACACATTCTCTCGCAAGGCCTGGGCGACTGGTACGACCTCGGCCCCAAGCCGCCGGGCACCTCCCAGCTCACCCCGATGGGCGTAACCGGCACGGCCACTTACTATTACGACCTCACGCTAATGGCCAGCATTGCCCGGCTGCTGGGCAAAACCGCCGATGCCACGGCCTACGAGAAGCTGGGCGCGGAGGTCAAAACGGCTTTCAACACGAAGTTCTTCAACCCCCAAACCAAGCAGTACGCCACTGGCAGCCAGACCGCTAATGCCATGGCCGTGTACATGGGCCTAGTGGCGCCCGCCGATAAAGCGGCCGTGGTCGAAAATATCGTGCAGGACCTGCGCACCCGCGCCAACGCTCTGACGGCCGGCGACATCGGCTACCGCTACCTGCTGCGCGTGCTGGAAGAGGCGGGCCGCTCCGACGTCATTTTTGCGATGAACAACCGGTCGGATGTGCCCGGCTACGGCTACCAACTGGCCCACGGCGCCACGGCCCTCACCGAATCGTGGGCTGCGCTGCCCACGGTATCGAACAACCACTTGATGCTGGGACATTTGCAGGAGTGGTTTTACGGCGGCCTGGGCGGCATTCGTCCGGCTGATGGGTCGGTAGCCTTCAGCCAGATTGACATCAAGCCCGAGCCAGTGGGCGACGTGACCAGCGCCCGGGCCAGCCACCACTCGCCCTACGGCCTCATTGCGACAAGCTGGAAAAAGATAGGAGAAACCTTCGATTTGACGGTGACTATTCCGGCCAATACCACGGCCACGATTTACCTGCCAGCCACCGCTTCGGCGCGCATCACGGAAGGCGGCCAGCCGCTGGAGAAGCACCCGGAGCTACAGTCGCTGGGCTTCGCTGACGGTCGGGCGCGCATCAAGGCCGGCTCGGGGATTTATCATTTTGAGGTTGGCCCAACCTTGTAATTGCATGAAAATTAAACTTGCTTCTCTCTTGCTACTTAGCGGCCTTTGCCAGTCGGCTTGGGCACAAAAAGCCTTGCCTACAGCCGTGCCCGCCGCCGAGATGCAGAAGGTGTACGAGGAAGTGAAAACGCCCTACAAGTACGGCCTGGTGCTCGTGACGGACGACAATAAGAAGAAGATGGACTGCCCCAGCGTTTTCCGCAAAAACGGGCAGTGGTGGATGACATACATCATTTACGACGGGCGCGGCTACGAAACCTGGCTGGCGCAGAGCAAAGATTTGCTGAAGTGGGAGACAAAAGGCAAAATCTTGTCTTTCAGCGATACTACTGACTGGGACACCAACCAAAAAGCCGGCTACGTGGCCCTGCAGGACCCCAAGTGGGGCGGCAGCTATGAGTGGCAGCCCTACGCAGGCAAGTACTGGCTGTCGTACTTCGGCGGCAACTCGCGGGGGTACGAGAAGGGCGTTTTGTCCATCAGCCTGGCTTCTACCGATAAGGACCCCACCACGCTGCCCGCCTGGCAGCGCCTGGCTAAGCCGGTGTTGCGCCCCGATGACAAGGACGTGCGCTGGTGGGAAAACCATACCATCTATAAAAGCTCGGTGGTGTGGGACAAAAGCAAGCTCACCGGCCACCCCTTTGTGATGTACTACAACGCCAATGGCGACAGCCTCAACGCCAAGCGCGGCGCGGAGCGCATCGGCATGGCCGTGAGCGACGACATGACGCACTGGACGCGCTACCTGCGCAACCCCGTACTCAACCACCACACCGGCATCACGGGCGACGCCTACCTGCAAAAGATGGATAACGGATTGTGGACGATGTTCTACTTCGGCGCCTTCTACCCAGGCGTAAAGGGCGCCGTGAACCGCTTCGCCTGCTCCTACGACCTGAAAAATTGGACTGACTGGACGGGGGCAAACTTGGTGGAGCCCTCGGAGCCTTACGACGAGCTTTTTGCCCACAAGTCCTTCGTGCTGAAATACAAAGGCGTGGTGTACCACTACTACTGCGCCGTGAACAAGCCCGACCAGCGCGGCATCGCAGTGGCTACCTCAAAGGATTTGGGCAAGAGCACAGTAGCATTCATCGCGCCGCCAGTGAAGAAGTCGAAAGAAGCGAAGTAGCGCGGACTTTCAGTCCGCGAGTAACGCTAATACCCCCAAACATTCGCGGACTAAAAGTCCGCGCTACATCCCACCCAATGCCTCGCCTACTCCTCTGCCTGCTACTATTACTCAGCTCCCAAAGCATCTTTGGGGCGCAGCCGGGCACGCGGGTGGTGGCGGATTTTAACCAGGGCTGGAAGTTCTATCTTGGCGACGAGGCCAGCGCAAAAGAAGTAGCCTTTAATGATGCCGCTTGGCGCAAGCTGACGCTGCCGCACGACTGGAGCATTGAGGGCAAGTTTGACGAGAAGAACCCAGCTAAGCCCGAGGGCGGCGGCCTTCCCACCGGCACCGGCTGGTACCGCAAGACGTTTACGCTGCCAGCTACGGCGGGACGCAACGTGTTCATCGAGTTCGATGGGGTGTACAAGCGCAGCGAGATGTGGCTGAATGGCCATTCGCTGGGGCAGCGGCCCAATGGCTACATCTCCTTTCGCTACGAGCTGACGCGCTATTTGCAGCCAGCAGGCAAGCCCAATGTGCTGGCTGTGCGGGTCGATAATTCGGCTCAGCCGGACTCACGCTGGTACACCGGCTCGGGCATTTACCGCAACGTGCGGCTTGTGACCACGCATCAGGTGGCCGTGGATGAGTGGGGAACCTTCGTAAGCACGCCCGCCGTGAGTGCGCAGACTGCTACCGTGGCTGTGCAAACGCAGCTACGTAACGCCACGGGCGCCCCCAAAACGGTGACCT
The DNA here is from genome assembly GCF_017571495.1 of Hymenobacter negativus. Lineage (GTDB taxonomy): Bacteria > Bacteroidota > Bacteroidia > Cytophagales > Hymenobacteraceae > Hymenobacter > Hymenobacter negativus. The sequence goes on from NZ_JAGETZ010000024.1 coordinate 53,161, forward strand.
TGCAAACAGTGCTGCTAGACCAAAGCGGCCGGGAAGTAGCTCGACAACTGACGCCGGGCATGAAGCTGGCCAACGCTTCGGCCACCGTTTCGCAGAAACTGACGCTAAAAAACCCGCAATTATGGTCGGTGGCAAAGCCCTATTTGTACCGGGTAAAAACGACGGTTTTGACGGACCAAAAACCCGAGGATGAGTACGAAACGCCGCTGGGCATCCGCACTTGTGAGTTTGCCCAAACCGGCTTTTTACTAAATGGACAGCCGCTGCGCATCCAGGGCGTGTGCCAGCACCACGATTTGGGGGCACTGGGGGCCGCTGTGAACGTGCGGGCGATGGAAAGGCAGCTGGAAATTCTGAAAACGATGGGCTGCAACGCCATCCGCACCGCCCACAACCCGCCCGCGCCGGAGCTGCTGGACTTGTGCGACCGGATGGGCTTCCTGGTGCTGGACGAGGCGTTTGACATGTGGCAGAGAAAGAAGAACGGCCAGGACTATCACCTCGATTTCAAGCAGTGGCATCAGCGCGATTTGGAAGACCAAATCCGCCGCGACCGCAACCACCCGAGCGTGTTCCTGTGGAGCATCGGCAATGAAATTCGGGAGCAGTTCGACAGCACCGGCACCCGCCTCACCCGCGAGTTGACGGCCACCGTGAAGCGCCTCGACCCCACCCGGCCCGTGACCTCGGCCCTCACGGAACAGGAGCCGGCCAAGAATTTCATCAGCCAAGCCAGCGTGCTCGATTTGCTAAGCTTCAATTACAAGCACGCTGAATACCCCAAGCTGCCCACTAGCTTTCCTAATCAGAAATTCCTGGCGACCGAAATCGCGGCGGCGTTTGAGACGCGTGGGCACTACGACCTGCCCTCCGATAGCATGCGCATCTGGCCCAAAGACGGCAAAACCAAGCTCACCACCGGCAATCCGGACTTCACGGCCTCCAGCTACGACAACGCCGCGCCCTACTGGGGCGCCACCCACCAAGCCGCCTGGCGCGCCGTCAAAAACAGCCCGTTCATCAGCGGAGCCTTCGTGTGGAGCGGCTTCGACTATTTGGGCGAACCCCTGCCCTATCCGTGGCCGGCGCGCAGCTCCTACTTCGGCGTTATCGACCTGGCCGGCTTTCCCAAAGACGCCTACTACCTCTACCAAAGCGAATGGACAACTAAGCCCGTGCTACACCTGCTGCCGCACTGGAACTGGCGCCCCGGCCAAATCGTGGACGTGTGGGCTTACTACAGCCAGGCCGACGAGGTGGAATTATTCCTGAGTGGTAAGTCGCTGGGCATAAAAAAGAAAGGCGCCGACGACCTGCATGTGATGTGGCGCGTGCCTTACGCTCCTGGCACCCTGCAAGCCATCTCGCGCAAAGCCGGCCAAACGGTGCTCACGAGCACGGTAGAAACTGCTGGCCCAGCCGCCAAAATCGAGCTAACCGCCGACCGCAGCAAGCTACGGGCCGATGCCAAGGACCTGTCTTTTATCACGGTGCGCGTGCTGGATGCGGCAGGCAACCTAGTGCCTGACGCGGCCAATTTGGTGAAGTTTTCGGTGAGCGGGCCGGGCTTTGTGGCCGGGGTTGACAACGGGTATCAGGCCAGCATGGAATCGTTTAAAGCACCAGAGCGCAAGGCTTACAACGGGATGTGCCTGGCTATTATTCAGACGAAGGAGCAGGCGGGAGCTATTACGGTGCGGGCAGAAGCTGAGGGGCTGGAAGCGGCTTCGGTGATGTTGAGTAGCACGAATATGACAGTCCAGACGGGGAACCTCACCCCCCGCCCCCCTCTCCCGCGGAGAGGGGGAGCCAAACGTCAGACTGCAAGAAATTGATTTATAAAACAATGCATAAATCCTCCGCGCACTTTTTTCAGTATTTCAAGAGTCGTCAGGCTCCCCCTCTCCGCGGGAGAGGGGGCCGGGGGGTGAGGTTCCCCGTCTGGGCTATCCTGCTCCTCCTTCTACCCCTCGCAGCAAGCGCCCAGGAAGCCAGCGTGTACTTCTTCCCCGGCGTTTCTAACCCGCCCAAAATCTACGCTGGCCCCGAAGGTGATGCTTGGGAAATTCCGCAGATTACAGAACTGAACCGGGACAAATCAAGGGCTACGGCCTACTCCTTCCCCACCGAAAAAGACGCACTGCTTGGCGACCGCGACAAGACGGCACGCCTGCTATCACTCAATGGCTTGTGGGATTTCAACTTTGCGATAAAGCCGGCCGATGCACCCAAGGATTTCTACAAGAGCCGGGTGCGGGGTTGGAAGCAGTTGGCCGTGCCGTCGAACTGGGAGATGAACGGCTACGACCTGCCCATTTACAAGAGCGCCAAGTACCCGTTTCGGCCCGTGAACCCACCTTTCGTGCCGCAGGATTACAATGGCGTGGGCTCGTACCAGCGCACGTTTACGGTGCCGGCCGGGTGGCAGAACCAGAATGTAACGCTGCACTTTGGGGGCGTTAGCTCAGCGTTTAAGGTGTGGGTGAACGGGAAGTTTCTGGGCTACGGGGAGGACAGCTGCCTGCCCTCGGAGTTCAACGTGACGCCCTACGTGCAGGCGGGCGAGAACGTGGTATCGGTGCAGGTAATGCGCTGGTCGGATGGCAGCTACCTGGAAGACCAGGACCACTGGCGGCTGAGCGGCATCTTCCGCGAGGTGCTGCTGCTGGCCGAGCCCAAGCTGCGCATAGCAGACTTTCACTGGCAGGCTAAGCTAGATAAGCAGTACAAAGACGCTGTGCTGAGCATCCGCCCGCGCCTCGAAAACCTGACCGGCAACAACGACATTTCCGGCTGCCAGGTGAAGGCCCAGCTCTTCGACAAAACGGGCGCGGCCGTGCTGCCGCAACCCTTGCAGCGCACCGCCGAAAGCATCATCAACGAGCCCTACCCGCGCCTCGACAATGCCAAATTCGGCCTGCTCGAAACCACTGTGCGCAACCCGCTGAAGTGGAGCGACGAGGCCCCCAACCTCTACACGCTGGTGCTGACGCTGACCGACAAAACCGGCGCAGTGCTGGAAAGCAAAAGCTGCAAAGTGGGCTTCCGCAGCATCGAGTTTTCCAAGGAAAACGGCAAGCTGTTGATTAATGGTAAGTTGACCTACCTCTACGGCGTGAACCGCCACGACCACCACCCCACCAAGGGCATGGCCGTGAGCCGCGACGACATTCGAGAAGACGTGCGCACACTCAAGCAGTTCAACTTCAACTGCATCCGCACCAGCCACTACCCCAACGACCCGTATTTCTACGACCTCTGCGACGAGTACGGCATCCTGGTTATCGACGAAGCCAACCTCGAAACCCACGGCTTAGGCTCGAAGCTCAGCAACGACCCGGCTTGGACTGCAGCTTACCAGGAGCGCAGCATGCGCATGGCCCTGCGCGACAAAAACCACCCCAGCATCATCTTCTGGAGCCTCGGCAACGAGAGCGGCCGCGGGCCCAACCACGCCGCGATGGCCGCCTGGCTGCACGATTTCGACATCACCCGGCCCATCCACTACGAGCCCGCGATGGGCGACCCGCACCTCGACGGCTACATCGACCCCAACGACCCAAACTACCCCAAAAACCACGCCTACCGCATCCAGGTGCCGCGCGACCAGGCCTACGTGGACATGGTGAGCCGCATGTACCCCGGCCTGTTCACGGCCGAGCTGCTGGCCAACCAGCAAAACGGCGACACCCGCCCCATTTTCTTCTGCGAATACGCCCACTCCATGGGCAATGCCACCGGCAACATGAAGGAGTTCTGGGACACCTGGCGCGCTACCAAGCGCATCATCGGCGGCTGCATCTGGGAGTTTAAGGACCAGGGTCTGCTGAAAAAGGACTCGACCGGCACCGCCTTCTACGCCTACGGGGGCGACTTTAAGGAGAAGTATTACGACGACTTCACCATCAAAGGCATCGTGGCCTCGGATGGCCGACCGCACGCCGCTATCTACGAATGCAAGCGGGTGTACCAGCCCGCCGAATGCACGCTCACCGCTGCCGGCCAAGGCTCGATTAAAGTGGAAAACCGCCACGCCAGCAAGTCGCTGGCCGACTATGCCGTGAGGCTTGTAGTGCGTGAGGATGGCCGCGTGATTTCGACCAAACCGCTGCCACGCCTGCAGCTGGCAGCCGGGCGAGACACGGTGATTTCGCTCAAGCCCTACCTGCCCAAAATGAAGGCTGGCGCGGAATATCTGGCCACGATTTCCTTCACCCTGCCGCAGGCAATAAGCTGGGCCGAGGCTGGTCACGAGGTGGCCAGCAACCAGTTTGCACTCACTGGTTTGGCCGAGCCCGCGAAATCAACCAAAACCTACCCGGCCGTGACCGTGCGCGACGATGCTTCGGCCTACGTGCTCATTGGCAATGACTTCCAAGTGAGTATAGCCAAGCAAACTGGCGCGCTTACCTCCTACCGCCAGGGTAGAACCGAGCAGTTGGCGGCCCCACTGCTGCCCCACTTCACCCGCCCGCTCACCGACAACGACCGGCGCGGCTGGAAGGCCGATAAGAAGCTAAAAGAGTGGTTTACCACCGAGCCCAAGCTGCAAAGCCTGACGCTGGACAAGTCGAAACCTGGCCAAGCCAGCCTCACCAGCACCTACTCACTCACCGACGGCAAAACCACTGTGCGCGTGACCTATACGCTGAACGGCGACGGCACATTGAAAGTGGCCTACGACTTAACGCCCGCCGCCCTGCCCAACATCCCACGGGTAGGTATGCAGTGCGGTATCCGCCACGCCGACACGCAAATTAGCTTCTATGGCCGGGGACCGATGGAAAACTACATCGACCGCCGCTACGGATTCGACGCGGGCATTTATAGCCTGCCGCTCAGTGATTTTGCTCAATCATACGTGGTGCCGATGGAGTACGCCAACCGCACCGACGTGCGCTGGATGCAGCTGGCCGACAAGCAAAACACTGGCCTGCTGGTGGTGGCCGACAGCCTGCTAAGCATGAGCGCCTGGCCTTACACTGAGCAAAACATCCAGAAAGCCCGCCATACCAACAAGCTAAAAGACGCTGGCTTCATCACCCTCAACATCGACCTCGTGCAAATGGGCATGGGCGGCAACACCAGCTGGGACGCGCAAGCCGCCCCGATTGAGAAGTACCAGGTGCCAGCCAAGCCTTATAGCTACAGCTTCTACCTGCTGCCTGTGAGCGGGAAGAAGGACGCGGCCACGTTGGCCAAAAGCATCAAGTTTTAAGCGTTAACAAAGACCGTCTTGCAGAACTCAGCAAAGCATCTCGCGTGCTTTCACTAATCAAAAATATTGAATTACAACCACATACGAGATACTTCGCTGCGCTCAGCATGACGTCCAAATAAGAATCCCAACCGAAATGCCAACCGACCTCATTCACTTAAAAGGAATTACCTGGAACCACAGCCGGGGCTTCGTGCCGATGGCCGCTACCGCGCAACGCTTTTCGGAGCTGAATCCCAACGTGAGCATCACCTGGGAGAAACGCTCTTTGCAACAGTTTGCCGACGAGTCGATTCAGCAGCTGGCCGAGCGGTTTGATTTGCTGGTAATTGACCATCCGTGGGCCGGTTTTGCGGCGCGCACTGGCTCCATCCTGCCATTGGATGAATACCTGCCAGCCAATTTTATGGCTGACCAGCAAGCTAATACCGTTGGTCATTCCTTCGAGAGCTACACCTTCAACGGCCACCAGTGGGCGCTGCCCATCGACGCCGCTACCCCCGTGGCCGCCAGCCGGCCCGACCTGCTGGCCCAGCACGGCCTGGCCCTCCCTGAAACCTTCGCCGACCTACTGGCCCTAGCTAACCAGGGCCTGGTGGCCTTCTCGCTCATTCCCATCGACACGCTGATGAGCTTCTATATGTTCTGCTGCTCGCTGGGCGAAGACCCCTGCCAGCGCGAGGACGAGGTTGTGAGCGAAGCCATTGGCATCCAAGCACTACAGATGTTCCGCGAGCTGGCCAGCAAAGTGGACCCGGCCTGCTTCCAGCGTAACCCCATTCAGGTGTACGAGGCCATGACGCAGACCGACGCGCTGGCCTACTGCCCCTTCGCCTACGGCTACTCCAACTACGCCCGGCGCGGCTACGCCCGCCGCCTGCTGCATTTCCACGACATGGTAGCCCTCACACCCGGCGGCACGCGCCTGCGCAGCACCCTCGGCGGCACCGGCCTAGCCATTTCCGCCAAGTGCGCCCAGGTAGCAACCGCCGTGCGCTACGCCGAATTCGTGGCCTCGCCCACCTGCCAGCAAACGCTGTACTTCGACAACGGCGGCCAGCCCGGCCACCTCACTGCCTGGCAGGATGCGCATGTGAACGCGCAGTCCAGCAACTATTTCAACGCCACACTGCCAGCCTTGCAGCGCGCCTTCCTACGCCCGCGCTACCACGGCCACATGTTCTTCCAGGACCACGCCGGCGAGCCCGTGCGCCAGTACCTGATGCACGGCGGCGATGAACGGGCGCTGCTGCGCGAGTTGAATGAGTTATATGTGAAATCCAGAGCAATGGCGCAGCCAAACAGTAGCGTGGACTCTGCGAGTCTGCGCTACGAGCGCAGCGAGTAGCTCGCGCCCGCATTATCTACACGCCAATACTCGCTACGCTCGTTGCGCGGACTCGCAGAGTCCACGCTACAATAGCACCAACCTCAAGTACAGAAATGTCCCTCCCCCTTTCCGGCCTTTTAGTTATCGAGTTCAGTCAGTTCCTAGCCGCGCCTTCCGCTGGCTTACGGTTAGCCGACCTAGGCGCGCGCGTCATCAAGATTGAGCGGCCGGGCACGGGCGAGGCTGGCCGGCAGATTGCTATCAAAAACCTGTTTGTGGAAGGCAGCAGCCTGGTTTTTCACACCATCAACCGCAACAAGGAATCCTACGCCGCCGACCTCAAGAACCCCGCCGACTTGGCTCAGGTGAAGCAGCTGCTGGCCCAGGCCGACATCTTGACCCACAACTTCCGACCAGGCATTATGGAGAAAATCGGCCTCGGCTACGACGCCGTGCGCGCCATCAACCCGCGCATCATCTACGGCGTGGTGACGGGCTACGGTTCCAACGGCCCTTGGGCCACCAAGCCAGGGCAGGATTTATTGATTCAGTCCATGTCGGGGCTGGCGTATTTGTCGGGCACGAAAGACGATGGGCCGACGCCCTTCGGCATTGCGGTGGCTGATATTATCTGTGGTTCGCACTTCGCCCAAGGACTGCTGGCGGCGCTGCTCAAGGGCAGCAAAACCGGCCGAAGCGTGCTGGTTGAAGTCAGCCTGCTCGAATCGGTGCTTGATATGCAGTTTGAACTGCTAACTACACACTTGAACGACGGCGGCCAGTTGCCCCAGCGCGGCGCGGCACGTGGCACTGCCCACGCCTACTTGAGTGCTCCCTACGGCATCTACCAAACTCAAGACGGTTACCTCGCCCTAGCAATGGGCAACCTCGGTAAACTTGATACGCTGCTGGATACGGGTATTCTGGATGATTACCCCACGGCTAGCTCCTGGTTTGACGGCCGCGATGACATCACCGCCCGCCTCACTACTAAGCTGCGCGAAAAGCCTACCGACACTTGGCTCGCGAAGCTGGAGCCGCTGGGCATCTGGTGCGCCGAGGTGCTGAACTACCAGCAAGCTACCAACAGCCCGGGCTATGAGGTGCTGGGCATGAGGCAACTCGTGAACCTGACTAATGGGCAGCAACTGCCCACTACCCGCTGCCCCATCCGCATCGACGGTGAGAAGCTGTATTCGGATAAGGCCGCGCCCACGCCGGGCCGCCACACAGAGGCGATTAAGGAGGAATTTAACTTAGCTACTGCTAGTAACATCTCCCCTGTCTCCTTCTCCAAGAAAGCGGACGCAAAGCATGTGGTTCGGACAGAAAAAAGGCCGCTTGAAGGGCTGCTAATTGTCGATTTCAGCCAATTCCTCTCTGGACCTTCGGCGGCGTTACGGCTAGCTGATATGGGCGCGCGCGTCATCAAGATTGAGCGGCCGGAAACCGGCGACATCTGCCGGCACCTCTACACCTCGAACGTCATCATGAATGGCGAATCGTCGGTGTTTCACGCCATCAACCGCAACAAGGAAAGCTTCGCTGTGGACCTCAAAAATGAGGACGACAAAGCCCAGGTGTGGGAGCTAATCCGGCGCGCCGACGTGGTGATGCACAACTACCGCCCCGGCGTGATGGAGCGCCTCGGTTTCGACTACGCCAGTGTGAAAGCCCAGAATCGCAATGTGGTATACGGCGAAATATCCGGCTACGGCCCCGAAGGTCCCTGGCGCGACAAACCCGGCCAGGACCTGCTGCTGCAATCCGTATCGGGCCTGACCTGGCTGAGCGGCAACGCCGACGCTGGCCCCGTGCCCATGGGCTTGTCCATCGTGGACATGCTGGCCGGCGCCCACCTCGCGCAAGGGCTGCTGGCCTGCCTCGTGCGCCGTAGTGTCAGCGGGGAGGGCGGGCTGGTGCAGGTGAGTATGCTGGAATCAGCCTTCGATTTTCAGTTCGAAACCATCACCACCTTCTTCAACGACGGCGGCGCGCTGCCCGAGCGCACCACCCACAACAACGCCCACGCCTACCTCGGCGCGCCCTACGGCATTTACCAGACCAGCAACGGCTTTTTGGCCCTGGCCATGGGCTCAATCCCAAAGCTGGGCCAGCTGCTGGGCTGCGAACCGCTGCTGCAATACCCGGAGCCCGCACAGGCCTTCGCGCAGCGCGACGAGATAAAAGCCACGCTGGCCGAGCACCTGAAAACCGACACTGCCGAAGCCTGGCTCGCCATCCTGGAGCCCGCCGACATCTGGTGTGCCAACGTGCTGAGCTGGGATAAGCTGCTGGGCCACGAGGGCTTTGCGGCACTGAACATGGTGCAGGAAGTGACGATGAGTGACGGCTACCAGTACCGCACCACCCGCTGCCCCATCCGCTTCGATGGCGAGTTGCTGACCTCGCCCATTGGTTCGCCCCAGCTAGGCCAGGATAATGCCGCCATCCTGGCGGAAATCGCCATCTTCCAAGCCGCCCGCCATGACGCTTGAGCCCACTATTTTTCGGATTGCCGTGCGCAAGTTTGGCCCTTTCGAAAGCGCCATGGCAAAGCTATGGGCCGGCTTTTGCCAGGAAACTGGCTGCCAACTAGCCGTAGAGATGGTGCCCATGGATTTGCACGAGCTACATGCCAGCCTACTCACCGAAAAGGGCTTACAGAATGGCAGCTGGGACGTGGCTCACATCAACACCGACTGGCTGCCGGAAGCCGCCAGCACCGGCGCACTTGAAAACCTGACGCCCTACATCCAGCAAAACTCGCCCGCCGATTTCCCAGCTGGCTGGAGCCCTTCGTTGCTGGGGATGCAGCAGGTTGGTGAAGCCGTAATGGGCCTACCGTTTCACGACGGTCCAGAGTGCCTCATTTATCGCAAAGACCTGTTTGATAGCCCGCAGGAGCAGGCCCGTTTTCAGCAACTACACAGCCGCCCGTTGCATGTGCCCGAAACCTGGGAAGACTTCCAGACGGTAGCGCGCTTCTTCCAACGGCCCGATGACAACCTATACGGCTTCGTAGCCGCCGGCTACCCCGACGGCCACAATACCGTCTTCGATTTCTGCTTGCACCTTTGGACACGGGGCGGCCAGTTAGTCGACGCGCAAGGCAACGTCCGCATTGACAGCGCGGTGGCAGCCGAAGGCCTCGCCTTCTACCGCCAACTGCTGCGCGACCAGGCCGCCGTGCACCCGCAGACCATGCAGTATGAGTCAGTGGCCGCTGGCCAGGCCTTTGCGCGGGGCGAAGCGGCGATGATGGTCAACTGGTTTGGCTTTGCGGCGGTGTGCGACGTGGATGCGGACTGCCCGGTGCGGGGCCGCGTTGATATTGCCCGCATTCCGCATGGCGCGGGCGGGCAGTCGGCTTCGCTGAACGTGTACTGGCTCTACGCCATCGGCGCGGGCAGCCGGCAGAAGGACCTGGCGTATGAGTTTCTGCGCTACGCCACCCGACCCGAAAACGACAAGCTGCTGACGATGGAAGGCGGCATCGGCTGCCGCCTCTCGACCTGGCACGATGCCGAAATCAACGCCCTCGTGCCCTACTACCACAAGCTGGAAATGCTGCACCAACAGGCCCAAAGCCTGCCGCCCAAAGCCAATTGGGCGCAGCTTGCTGGCATCATCGATGAGGTGGTAATAGAGGCAATTAATACCAACGCACCCGTGGAGGAACTGCTTTCCGCTGGCCAACAGAAAATTAACGCGCTCGACCATGTTTAAGTTGGAAAACACCGAGATTCCCTACCTACCCGTGCTGCCCCGGCGGCCGCTGCCCATCGTCATCATCGGCGCGGGCGGCATCGTGAACGACGCGCATTTGCCGGCCTACCGCAAGGCCGGTTTCGAGGTGGTGGGCATCACCAACCGCACCCGCGCCCGGGCCGAAAAGCTGGCCGCTGCGTGGAGTATCCCGCACGTGTACGACTCGGTGGCCGACGCCGTGGCCCACGCGCCCGCCGATGCCGTGTACGACATCACCATCATGCCCGAGCAGTTTGTGGAAACGCTCAACCAGTTGCCCGACGGAGCCGGCGTGCTGATTCAGAAGCCCATGGGCGACTACTTCTGGCAAAGCCAGGAAATTCTGGAGGTGTGCCGCCGCAAAAACCTGGTGGCTGCCATCAACTGTCAGCTGCGCTTTGCGCCCTACGTGGCCGCTGCCCGCGAGATGCTGCGCCAAGGCCTCATCGGCGAGCTGTATGATATGGAAGTGCGCGTGACGCTGGAAACACCCTGGGAGCTGTTCCCGCACGTGATGGTGCACCCACGCCTCGAAATTCAGTACCACAGCATCCACTACATCGACCTGATTCGCAGCTTCCTGGGCGAACCCAATCGCGTGCTGGCCAAGACGCTACGGCACCCGGCCAAGGCTCTGTCGTCGTCGCGCTCCACCATCCTGTTTGACTACGGCGACACCATGCACACCGTCATCAACACCAATCACGACCATTCTTTCGGGCCCGAAAACCAGGAGAGCTTTATCAAATGGGAAGGCACGAAAGGCGCCATCAAAGCCCGCATGGGCCTGCTGATGAACTACCCCCACGGCATGCCCGACAAGTTTGAGTACTGCATCATGCACGAGGGCGAAAAGCCGGTTTGGCATACCGTAGCGCTGGAAGGCTCGTGGTTTCCGGATGCCTTCATGGGCACGATGGGCAGCCTGATGCGCTACAAAAACGGCGAAACCGATATACTGCCCACCAGCGTGAAGGACGTGATAAAAACCATGGCCGTGGTGGAAGCCGCCTACGCATCGAGCGACGGCAAACAGTAGCGTGGACTCTGCGAGTCCGAGCGCGAGCGCAGCGAGCATCTGCGCTAGGTTAATTATTCATTTGCGGACGCCGGATGCTCGCTGCGCTCGCGCTCGGACTCGCAGAGTCC
>NZ_JAGETZ010000025.1 GCF_017571495.1 Hymenobacter negativus
ATGGGGAAGTGAATAGCCAAATGTGCCATTCACTTCCCCATTCCGGCTTTCCGGCCTTCGTCTTTCACTTATTGCGTCAGGCTATAGCGCAGTTGCACCCCCCCTTCGGTAGTGGAGTTACGGAAGGCATTGCTGATGCGCGGCGTGGTGATGGTCTGACTGTAGTAGAGCTGCAGATTGAGGCGGGTATTGAGCAGGTAGTCGATGGTGGGGCGTAGCTGGAAGGTTTTCGAGCCGTTGGTAATCTGGCCCTGCGCGCGGCCCACGGAGGCTGGCAAGCCCTGCGGGTTGCCGGGGTCGGCCACGTCGATGATGCTGCGCTGAATGGTGATGTTGTCGCGGATGCTCAGGTCGAGGCGGGCAGTGAGGTTGTTCTTAAGCACGCGCTGCTCGCCGCCAACCCGGAAGGGCAGCTTCAGGCTGTTGGTGGCATAGCCGAAGCCCACGATGATTTCGTTGGTGTACAGCTCTGTTACCTGGGCGTTGGTGGTGTTCAGGGCAATGTCGCGGCTGGTGCGATACTCCAGACGGCCGGTAGCCCGGCTCACGGTCTGGAAGTTGACCCCAATGAGCGGGGCAAGGCGTTCAGAGATGCTCACCTGACCCACAATGTAGTAGGGCACGAACTGGCCCGTGCTATTCTTCAGGTTGGGGAAGTCATTGTCACCGTTGAAGTTCGACTCATAATCGGTGGCCGTGGTGTAGCTGCCTACGCTGTAGATGGAGGTGTAGGCGTGGTTGAGCGTGAAAGATGAGAAATACTTTTTCACGAAGGGCAAGTCGGCAAAACCGTTGTAGTCCACGCGCCAGTTGGGCAGCGGTATCATGGAGAAGGGGTCGAAGGGCTTGGCCTCGTAGCCATCGGAGGAGCGGCCGTGGTAGGCATCCACAAAGCTCTGAATCAGGACTTCCTGCGAATTATAGCCGTATGCACCTGACTTATCCGTGTTGGCAGCGGCCAGCTTGCCACGCACAATGGGCCGGTTGTTCACGAAGCGTGTGAAGGCCTTGGAAGTCTCACCATTGGCCCCCAAATCGCCAAACAAGGTCTGAATGGTGATGGTCGAGGTCTGGAACGAGCCCGTGCCAAACAGCGGGTGCGGGGCTAGGGTAGTTAGCCCGGTAACTGCATCACGCACGGGCACCAGGGTGGTATCGTTCACTTGGTTGCGGTAGTACACCTCTCGGTTGCGAGCTAGCTGCTGGCGGGCATCTACCTGAATGTTGAAGCCACGGAAGGGCTCCAGCGCCGTGCGTAGTGTTATAGTCTGGGTCAGTAGAGAGCTGAGCGGCGTGTTGAGGTACTGGCTCTCCGGAGTGTACCAGCCTTTGCTGTTAGCAGTGTTATAAAGCTCATCGAGGCTGCTGGGCTGCTGGCCGATGATGAAGGGCAGGCCAGGCGCAGTGAAGCCGTGGTCGAAGCCAAACAGGTTGGTTTTGGGCAGGTAGCCGGGCAGCAGCGTGCCATTGGAGCGCACGTAGGTGAAGTTGATGGAGCGGGCCGTCATCAGGGAGCGCAGCACGGCTTTCACGAAGCGGTTTTTCTCCTTCGTCGTGTCCGGTACTGAGGTAGCGGGGCGCGACTGTGCATCGCCAGTCCGCAGCAAGTCGGCCGTGCGGGAAGCTTTGGGCTTGGCCATGGGCGGCGACGCGTTGTTGATGATGTTCAGGAACTTCACTTTGTTGTAAAGCTTCACCAGGTCAATCTTGCCGTTGGCACTGAGCTCGGCATTGTTCTGAATGGTGTTGCCCAGGTTCACCTGATAAGTAGCCGTATCGGTGGCACTGGTGGGGTTGCGGAGGGCGCGCTGGCCCAGCGAGGCGGCCTGCCAGTTGTAGGTAGCCGCGTAGCGCGTGTCGGCGCTCAGCCAGTCGGTGAGCGGGAACTTGTCGAGCGGCAGCCGGTAGGTCACAGCGGCCACCTGATTGAAATTGACGGTACGGCCGCCCTGAATCAGGTTGCGCTGAAGCTGGCTGCGGTTGTCGATAGCCGTCTGGCTTTCGCCGATGGTGCGGCCGGGCCCTTCGTCTACTACACCCCGGTTGGTGGCGGTGTAGTCGAAAATCAGGCTTTTGGTCAGGTCCCATTTCAGGTCGTAGATGCGGCTCACGTAGAACGACTTCTGAATGATGGCGTCGCCGGCCAGTACCGGCAGCGTACCCGGCTCCAGCACCCGCTGCAGGAACCGCTCATTATACCGCCGGTCCAAGTCGGTGCGGAACGAGAAGCGGGAGGGCAACGGCGTGAAGTTGATAGCCTGAAAAATCTTGAGATAGGGATTATCCAGGGCCTTTATCGAGGCCAGCGGGGTGTAGTTCTTGGGCGTGGTCTGGTACACGTAGGCCACGGCGGCAGTATACGACTTGGTGTAGTCGCGGTCGGTTCGGATATCGGAATGCAGGCGGTCGGTGATGGAGTAGCTCAGGGCCACGTTCTCAATGTCCCAAGGCTTGGGTTTCACGACGGGCGCGCCGGGCTTGGGCTGGCCGCGTTCCTTGCGCACGTTCAGCACGGCAATGCTGCGGCTGGTGGTCTGGTCGATGACCAGCTTGCGATACGCCGCCTGAGCCGCCGCATTCTCGCTGTCGGTGCCTTTGTTGAATTTCAGCAGGCTCTGGTCCAGCTTGGTGTCGGGGTCGAGCGGGTCGTAGAGGGGCGAGCGGCTTTCGCGGCCCACTTGCAGCAGCACCGGCACGCGCAGGTTCAGCTGGGGCGGCAGGAATTTCTCCACGGCCACGGTGGTGTTCAGGTCGCCCCGGAACACGTTGTCAATCGAGCGCTGCTGCACCTTGTCCTGCAAGCCGCCGAAGCCCACGCTGGTGAAGCTGCCGGTCGCCGTCACGTTGGCCACATCGGCCAGCTTCACGTTGAGGCGGGCAGTAGCCGCATAGCCGGCCTGCTGCTCAAAGTCGAACACCCGGAACTCATCCGCCCACAGGTTTACGGATTTGGACGAGGTGGTGGGGTCGAGGCCGCCCACCGGGTTCAACACGCCTAACATCACGCCCTGTACGGCCGAGAAGTCCGGGTTGCCCATAATAGTAATGGTGGCACCGTTTGCCAGCACCACGGAGTAAGGGACTGTCAGTGAAACATGTTCTTGGTTACGCTTGGCCTTAGCGTCGATGAAGTCCTGAAAGGCTACATCAATCTGGTTGGCAACGGGCCACACTTCCTCAGGAGTCCGCTCGCCTTCTTTGGTCAGTGTTAGGGGTAGCGAGTATTGATAGTAGTTCTGAGTATAGTCGGTGCCGATGCGGATAAAGGCTTCGACTTCACCATCGCGTACAGTATTATCGTCGCTGTCGCCGTGCAGGTACAGGCGCAGGCGCTTATAACGCAGCATGTTGATGGTTATATTCTTGTAGGCCGCTTTGGCGTAGCCGTCGCGCAGGTTGACCACAGATAGGCGCAGACTCTGCTCGTTTTGGAGGCGCGAGGTGCTGCTGCTGCCATACTCCTTATCGCGCAGAATACCAGGCGGCGACACGTACGGAATTTTATTAGAGCCAATGGCCGTAGTCAGGCCATTCTCCTCTATGCTCACCGTCGAGATGTTGAAGGCATCAGCATCTGTAACCTGACCCGGAGGCAGGGTGTTACTCTGCCGGCTATCCACGATAGGGTAAAGGAAGCGGCGCCACTGGTTAGCCACAAACTGCGGCTGTACCAAGCGCAGCACCACCGGCTCGCTCCAGCCGGTCATGTACATGCGCAGGAAGCGGATGTTTTTAAAGCCAAAATCCCGGCCACCATTGCCCTGTATTCGTGTGTACTCGCGTACTGGAATACGGAACAGGTACCACGTTACCGCATCGCCGTTGATGGGCGGCGTGGTCACCTTGTCAATTATATAACGGGAATTGGGATTGCCTATGTCAAGCCCATTGGGCCGCAACTGCATCTTGTACTCGTAGTACTGCTCCACGTCCTGCACCACGTTGTCGCGGTTCAGGTCCTCCTTGTCGGGGAAAGCAGTGGAACTGAGCTGGCTGTTTTCGGGCGAGTTGCCTTCGTAGCCATTGTAGTCTTTGTAGCGGCCCAGCAGCTTGGTGTTGCTTTGGTCGTAGCTGGGGTCGAGGTGGTGCCGGAAGTTATCGGCTGAAGGGTCGGGTAACTGGGCGAATTGCGTACCATAGCTGGTAGCCGCTTTGGCCCGCTCATTATCGTCGTTCAAGCCATCGAGGCCAACATCTTGAGCTGTCCGCGCACCGGGCGCTGCGTTGAAGGCATCAGTCAGGAACTGCTGGCGCGTCACCCGTCCCCACACGGTAGGGTTACTATTGTCGGTAATATCCTGCGGGTCGGTGGTGGTAGGCAGGCCGTTTTCGAACTCGTGCTGGTTCTGGTCCTTCAACGCATCCTCGCTCACGTTGCCCAGGTTAATTATCAGGTCGCCACCGTGAGTATTAGGGGTCGGAGTCGGGTTGTCCGGGTCCAGCACCACGCCGTTGGCCGAATTGATGAACGGGTCCATCATCCAGAATTCCAGGTATTCGATGTTGGCGTTGTCAAAGTCCGTATCGAAAGTAATGGCCCGGCTGACGCCACCAAACTTGTCCTTCGGGTCTTCGACACTTAGATTAAAGCTTTTACCATCCGACCCGATGTTCGGGTTGTAGTTGTAAGGCCCGCGCTGCTTCGGGTAGTAGGCCAAGTCGAAGGTGTACTCGTAGCCGTTGCCGGTCGAGCCCAGGTCTTTGTTGGGAAATACCTCGTCGCGCTTCACTCCACGCACGTAGTGATTCAGCAGGTCGCCAGCGCCAATGTTAGCCGGAATACTCGACCCACCTGTGTAGTAGCTCTGGTCGATGGTGTACCAGGCCAGTTTGGCACGCTTGTAGTTGTAAGACAGCCCCACCGAGTTTCCGGCAAGGGGAGCCGGCGTTGAGGCCAGACGCCAAGCCGGAATGCTAGCCAGCCCGCCCAGCGTGTAGGGCGTACGCGCATTCTCAAAGTCGTCGACGTACGACACGCCGTTTTCGCCGTTGCCCAGCTGCGAGCGGCCCGGCAGCAGCTTAGCAAATTCGCCGCTGAAGGCAATGGTCGAAATCTCCTTTGTCGACACGAAGGGCAGCATGTCGAGGTACTTGGTCAGCACGCGGCTGTCTTTCCGGATGCTGCCGTCCAGGCCCACAATGGTGTTGTTACCCGGCTCGTCGCCAATGTTCACGCGGTTGATGCCGGGGGCCTGATTCTCCAACAGATGCAGCGCCGTACCGCCGATGGTCACGTCCTGGTTCAGCTTGTAGTCGAGGCGCACGCCCACCAGCTTACGTGGCTGCACCTGTACCAGGGCATTTTTCTCAAACTCTACTTTCAACTCGTTGGCCGAGTTCAGGTAGGCTGGATTCAGGATTTTCACCTTGGCCTGGTCGTAGAACACCTGATAGTCGGTGCCCTCCGTCAGCAGCGTCGAGCCCGAGCGCACCCGCACCGACCCCTGCGCAATGCCAATGCCCGGCAAGCTGATTTCGTCCGACCCCGCCCCGCCCTGGAAGCGCCCACGCAGGAAGAACTTATCCTTCTCCTGGCGCTGCTGGGCGTCGCTCTGGGTCTGGTTGTAGAGGTCCGAGTACACGTACTTGTCAATCAAGCCGGTTTCGGTGGGGTCGAACTGCGACTGCAGGTAGGAGCCAAACGGCTGCACATTCGGGAAAATGACCTTGCCCAGTTCCGTATCAATGGTGATGCCGGGGAAAAAGTCAAAGTTGCCATCCGGCAGCTTGTCGTTGTTGGAGTTCACCTTGTCGAGGTTCAGCACCTCAATCAGCGGCCGGTTGGTCAGCCGGGCACCTTCCTTCAGCGAAATCAGGTCGACGCCTGTGGCATCGTCCTTATAAATGATTTGCAGCTGAAAGTTGTCCCGGCTCAGCTGCGAGGCGTTCAGGGGATAGATGTTTTTCATCATCAAATCCCAGGTCGGCGTGTTGCGTGTCAGCAGGTTGGTGTTCTGCGGGTTCAGGGAGGGGTCGGCCAGGCCCACGCCGGGATTGCTGGCCCGCAGCATCTTCAGAAACACCACTTGGTCGGCGCTCAGGTTGCCGTAGGCCTCCGTGAGCTCGCCCACTTTATAGGTCTTGCCGTTGAAGAGGTAGGTGTAGCTTACACCGAGCACCTGGTCGGGCAGCAGAGCCGTGTTCAGGCTTAGATAGCCGAGCTGAGGGTTGAAGGTGTATTCACGTGGGTCGAGCTTGCGGGCGCGCACCCGTTCGTAGTCTACGTTTTTGGTCAGGCCCTGCCCTATCTGCAGGAAGTTGTCCACGCCCAGGTTGTCGCGGGCGGCGCTGCCGCCGCTCACCAGGGTTTGGAACTGGCTGTTGGCCGAATTGTCGGCGGGCGTGCGGATGCTGGGATTACCGACACGGTATTTACTGGCTTGGTAGATTCGCGCCGGCTCGGCCAGGTCCATCAACGTCACCACGTTGCGCAGGTTTTCGGTGGTGCGGTTGTCGTTGGTCACGTACACCTCCAGGCGCGTGATGCTCACGCCGCTCGTGATGGTGGGCAACGTGCGCAAGGCCTCGTCGTACCGGTCGCGGAAGTACTGCGACAGGAAAAAGTGCCGGTCCTTCTCGTACTGGCTGGCCTTGATTTCGTACTGCCGGCTCTGGGCCCCGTTCTGCACGCGCACCTCGTCGGCGGTACCACGCACGGTGGCGGCTACGGCTGTCACACCCAAGCGGCCAAACTGGGTTTGAACTTTGGCGCCGAACAGGTTTTGCCCGCCCTGCACCAGCGAGTTGGTGAGTGGCAGGCTCACATTGCCCAAGTCAACCTTCTTGATGATGTCCGTCTCCTCGCCCGCGTAGTCAAACTTCATCTGATTGTCGAAGTCGAACGCAGCTTTGGTATCGTAGTTGAACACCAGCTTCAGCTTGGTGCCGATGGCCCCCGTGAGGTTGACGTTGATGTTCTGCTCAAACAAAAAGTCGCCCACGCTTTGCTGGCGCAGGGTTAGGGCCGGGTTCTCATTCTTGTTGAAGCGGGCGCCAAACTTGAGCGTAACCGAGCCCGCCGGCCGAATGTCCACGTAGCTGCCCCCAAAAATTCGGTTGGCAATCGGGCCCATGTAAATCTTCGGAATCAGGCGCTGGGCCTGGGGCGTGCCCGCCGCCGCCGCTGGGCCGGTGATGCCACCCTTGGCTTTCTGGCGGTAGTAGTCGCCAATGGCCTGCCGCCGCTGAAACTCCTCGTACTCTTTATAGCTCACCACGCTGGGGTCGCGGTAGTCTACCTCGGCGCCGACTTTCTCCTTAACGTCAAAATTTTTCAGGCTATCGTCAACCGTCACCCCCAGCTTTACGTTCTTAGGCAAGGGCAACACCAAGGGCGAGTCGCGGTGCTGCTTGCCGAAAGGACTACCGGGCCGGTCGTGCGCGCGTACCCGGGGCCGGCGGCTCGGCTTGTAAGGGCCCAAAGTATCTGCCACCGCCCCAGCGGGCCGGGGGGTATCGGAGGCCAGGGTCCGGCTGGCGCGTAGCCACAGGCGGGTAGCCCGCGAGCCGGCAACGGGTGAGGCCTGGGCCCACCACGCCAGCAACGACGCAACCACAACAACCGAAGCGGGGAGTAATTTCTGTCCGGATTTCAAGCAGGATAGGTGGATAATGGCGCAGACCAACCGGCCCACGCCAGGCACGGCATATGTAGAAGTAGTACTGAGTAATCAGTGCCCGGCAATCCGAAATTCGGTAGTCAACTTTATGCTGACTACCTGATTCTGACTACCTCACCGAGACAACCCGTGCGGCGACGCGAGCCTCAAAATTCGCGCCACGACTCAATGCGACTTCAAAGCAAATTTAATCAATTCCTCCACGCTTAGCTCCCCACCGTGCTTCTGCTGAATCTGGTCCAGCAGCTTTTCGGCGGCGGCCCGCGCAAAGCCGAGGGTCACCAAGGCTTGCAACGCTTCGGCGCGCCGCGTATTGTGCTGGCGGGCGAGTGGCACGGTATCAACGCCGGCTTTGGCCAGCAGCTCGTCCTTCCGCATCTTGTCTTTTAGCTCCAGAATCACGCGCTGGGCCGTTTTTGGCCCCACACCTTTGATGCTCTGGATGGCCCGCACATTTTCACTTACAATGGCCTCGCGGATTTCGCCCACACTCATGCTGCTGACCATCACAATGCCCGTGCCCGGCCCAATGCCCGACACCGAAATCAGCAGCATAAACAGCGCCTTCTCGCTGGGGTCGAGGAAGCCGTAGAGCGTTTGCCCATCTTCCTTGATGTGTTGGTAGGTGTAGATTTTGGTGGCCTGGCCTTCGGCCGGAAGCTTGGAATACGTGGCCAGCGAAATGCGGACTTCATACCCTACGCCGAGAATATCGACAATGGCGAGGGTGGCGTCTTTGTATGCGAGTTTACCGTCGAGGTAGGCAATCATAAACCGGGGAAAGGGGAATCGAAAGAAATGCTACTGTGGCTGGGTAACATCAGTGACGGGCTTTTTATCTCCCAAATCTACTGGCTTTTCGGCCAAAAATGTTGGGCAAAATGAGGAAGCTGTGAAGGAATAAAAAAAGAACGTCCAACTGAGCAAAGCTCCGCCGGACGTTCTTAGATGCTACTATTTTTCTATCTACAGCCCCCGGCTGCCCGTTTGGGCATCGACTACGGCAATGGCGGCCATGTTCACGATGTCGCGCACGCTGGCTCCCAGCTGCAGAATGTGAACTGGCTTGCGCATCCCCATCAGCACCGGCCCGATAACCTCGGTGCCGCTGATTTCCTGAAGCACTTTGTAGGCGATGTTGCCCGACTCTACGTTGGGAAAAATCAGTGTATTAGCGCCTTTCTCAGCCAGCGGCGAGAAGCCGTAGTGCTCCTGCAGCAGTTGCGGGCTCAGAGCTACGTTGGCTTGCATCTCGCCGTCAATCAGCAAGTTGGGGAATCGGGCTTTGGCCAGCTCAGTGGCCCGGCGGGTTTTTTCGGGCAGCACGCCGGCATTCGACCCAAAGTTGGAGTAACTGATGACGGCAATACGCGGCTCGGCATCGAAGAAACGTACTGCCCGGGCTGTAAGGCCGATAATCTCCACCATTTCCTCGGCGGTTGGATTGATGTTCACAGTAGTGTCGGCAAAGAAGTAAGGACCTTTCTTGTGCTGAATGATGTACATCGACGACACGCGCTTCACCCCTTCCTCGGTACCAATCACTTGCAGCGAAGGAATAATGCTTTTGCCGTAGTCCTTGGTGAGGCCGGTGATGCAGGCATCGGCTTCACCTGTTTCCACCATCATGGCGGCGTAGTAGTTGCGCTCACGCATCAGGCGGCGGCCTTCGTAAAGCGTCATACCACGGCGCTGGCGCTTGTGGTAAAGCAGGTTGGCAAACTCCTCACGCTTGCCGTCGTGATTCAGAATGTTGATGATTTCGCAACCTTCAAGGTCGAGGCTGTTCTCGCGGGCAATGGCGTTTATCTTTTCCTCGCGCCCCAGCAGGATGGGCCAGCACACGCCTTCATCACGTAGAATTTGTGCTGCTTTGAGAATCTTATAGTTGTCAGCTTCGGCAAAAACCACACGCTTGGGGTTCGACTTCGCAGCCGAAGTCATGCGGTTCATCAGCTTCTGGTTCACGCCGAGGCGAGCGCGGAGCTGGTCTTCGTAGGCTGCCCAGTCTTCGATGGGCAGGCGGGCCACGCCACTTTCCATGGCTGCTTTGGCCACCGCTGGGCTGATGCTGGTAATCAGACGCGGGTCGAGCGGCTTGGGAATGAGGTAGGCCCGCCCAAAAGCTAAGGTATTGTCACCGTAGGCTTTGTTCACCATTTCGGGCACGGGCTCTTTGCTTAGCTCGGCCAGGGCGTGCACGGCTGCCAGCTTCATGGCCTCGTTGATTTCGGTGGCGCGTACGTCCAAAGCACCCCGAAAAATGTAGGGGAAACCCAGGACGTTGTTTACCTGATTGGGATGGTCGGAGCGGCCGGTGGCCATTATCAGGTCGTCGCGGGTGGCCATGGCCAACTGGTAACTCACTTCCGGGTCGGGGTTGGCCAGCGCAAACACGATGGGGTTGTCGGCCATTAGTAGCAGGAAGCCAGCCGGCAGTACGTTGGCCGCCGACAGGCCCAGGAATACGTCAGCGCCCTTCATGGCTTCTTCCAGCGTAGCCACCTCGCGGTCAGTCGCGAACTGCATCTGAATGGGGGCCAAGTCGGTGCGGGCACTGTTGATGATGCCGTCCTTATCGAACACTACCACGTTTTCCTTCTTCAGGCCCAGCGCCAAGTACAGGCGCAGGCAGGAAACGGCCGCCGCACCCGCGCCGCTCACCACTAGCTTCACTTCGTCAATCTTCTTGCCCACGATTTCCAGCGCGTTCAGCAGCGCGGCCGAGGTGATGATGGCCGTGCCGTGCTGGTCGTCGTGCATCAACGGAATGTTCATTCTCTCCCGCAGCTCGGTTTCGATACGGAAGCATTCCGGCGCTTTGATGTCCTCCAAATTGATGCCGCCGAAGGTGGGCTCCAGCGCTTTCACAATGCGAATAAACTCGTCGGGGTCGGTAGCATCAATCTCAATATCGAAGCAGTCGATACCGGCAAATTTCTTGAACAACACGCCCTTGCCCTCCATCACCGGCTTGCTGGCGGCCGGGCCGATGTTGCCCAAGCCCAGCACCGCCGTACCGTTCGAGATAACAGCCACTAGGTTGCCCTTGGCGGTGTATTTGTATACGTCGTCCGGGTTGGCGGCAATGGCCTTGCAGGGCTCGGCCACGCCAGGCGAGTAGGCCAGGGCCAGGTCAAGTTGCGTGCTCACGGGCTTGGTGGGCACTACTTCAATCTTGCCGGCGGGCTCCTGCGAATGGTAGTTGAGCGCGTCTTGCTTGTTTATTTTCAGCATCGGGAATTCTTCAAAATGGAAACGGCCGCGCGGGGCAGCGCGGCCGTCTAGGGCGAAATTAGCGCCAAATGCGCGGCAAGCCCGACAATTATTAGTTCGGGATGGGTTTTTAGCTCTGTGGTACCAGCAGCTTTTGGCCCAGTTTTACCTCGTCAGAAGTAAGGTGGTTGACCTCGCGCAGCTTTTGCACGCTTACTCCAAACCGCCGCGAAATATTGAACAACGTATCGCCGGGCTGTACCAGATGCACTTGGGAGGGTAGCGCCCGCTTATCCGCAGCCGGCCGCGATGTAGCGGCCAGAGCCGGTGCCGCCGATTTAGCAGCGGCTACCACTGGTGCCTGCCGTCGGGGCATTTCAGCCTTTCCCTCGCCCGAAGCCGGCGCACGGAAAACCAGCCGTTGGCCCAGCACTACCGTTTCCGATTCCAGGTCGTTCCAAGTCACCAGCTGAGCTACCGTAACATTATGCTCGCGGGCCAGACGAGTGAGGTTATCACCCTTGCGTACAGTGTAAGGAGTAGCATCGTTGGTGGCGACGGCTGGCACTTCATCGGCCTCTTCTTCCGGCTCGGGCGCAGCTGCTGCCGTGGCCTTGGCCTCGTTGCGCTTCGCATCGGCGAGCTGGGCCTGTGCTTGACGACGGGCCGCTATGCGTGCCTGGGCTTCGGCAGCGGCCTGTTGCACGGCCTGCCGTTGCCGGATGCCAGCCAGTCGTGCTTCCTGCATCTTTTCCTGGCGCGTAAGCTCTTGTAAGCGGGCTACTTCGCGGGCGTTGGCATCGGCCTGCTCTCTGCGGGCTGCCGCTTCTTCAGCCGAAACCGAGGACCGCGCCGGGTGGGGCGCGGCTGCCACCATGGGCAGAATCTCCGTAGCCGGCGGGGCAGCGGGGGCCCGACGCAGCGCGGCCGTTGGGAGTGGCACAAAAATCACCAGTTGTTTACCTGGCTTCAGTGCGCGGCCTTTGGGCAGCTCGTTCCACCGACGCAACTGGGTCTGGCTTACCTCAAACCGTTCGGCGAGGCTGGCAAGGGTTTCGCCGCGCTTCACCTTGTGCGGCACCCGCCGGAAACGCGGTGCTTCGTCGTCAGCGCTGGCACGAGGGCCCGCAGTGGCGGCCAGCTGCTGCCGGTTCACCCAAGGCTCCACGCCATCGAGGCGGGGCGGCAGAAACACCAATGGCTGAGGTAGCGCAGCGGTAGGCTGGCAATACTGGAGTAGCGTGGTTCGGTCCACATCGCCTAAGTGCCCGGCGGCCGATGCTGGATAGCGCACCACGTAGGGCCGGTAGCCGGCCGGCAGTGCGGCCCTACGCAGCTCCGGGTTGTAGCGCGTGAGGTAGAGCGAGTCGTCGTAGCCACAAGCCCGACTCAGGCGGCGCAGGTCGAAGGCATAGCCGCGCAAGTTGAGCGTATCCAGCTGCTCGGCATATTGGTAGCGCAGGTTAGATGTACGCAGGCCGTGGGCTTCGGCGTACTTCATGCTGTACATCACGGCCGTGAAGGTGGGCACGTAATTGCGCGTTTCGGCGGGCATGTTGGGGTACATGTCCCAAAAATTCTTTTTGCCGGTGCGTCGCATTACGCGCTGCACGTTGCCTGCGCCCCAGTTGTAGGCGGCCAGCACCAGTTCCCAGTCATGAAATACGCCATAGAGGTAGCGCAGGTGCTTGCAAGCGGCTTCGGTGGCTTTTTCAGGGGCCATGCGCTCGTCAATCCACTCGTCGCGCACTAGGCGTAAGTCGCCGGCCGTGGGGCCCATAAACTGCCAGAGGCCGGTGGCGCCAACCGGCGACTTGGCCGTCGGAATCAGCGAAGACTCTACCACAGCCAGGTATTTCAGGTCCGTGGGGAGGTTATATTTTGCCAGGTATTTCTCGAAAATGGGGAAGTAAAACTGCTCTCGTTCCAATACACGCTGCATGTAGGCGCGGTTGCGGGCCGTGAAGAGCGTCACGTAGGCCATCACTGAGTTGTTGAACTGGTGCGGCACATCAGTTTCGATGCAGCCTACCCGGTCACACACCAGGTCGCGCAGGGTGGGTGGCGTGCGCAGCCATTCCAGCCGCGCCGAGTCGATGACTGCAGGGCCTACCGGTGCTGCCACCAGCGAATCGGGCTGCAGTTCCAGGCGCACCCGTACGGTGTCGCCCAGCAGCGCGGGCATAGAAGCAGCCGAATCGGGCTGCGGTACCTGTTGGGCCTTGGTTTCAGTCGTCTGCAGCAGCAGCCAAGGCAGCGCCAGGGCCAGCCACAGCCGGCCGCCCTGGGTAGTTTTCACTTGCTTAATCCCTTGCTTCATAGCACTAAGGTAAGGCAGAGGTAAAGAACTTGTAGAGATAAAATAATTTTGCTTCTACGGAAAGCTGAGTTTGATGGTCGTCCCCTCTCGTTCAGGCGCATTTTATCCGATTACTTCCAAATATTAAGCTGCTCTGGGATGTATTTCCATCGAAACAAAGGCTCCAGTGAATTCCCCGACAGACTCAACCGGCCCGTTTTAGGCAAACCTTTTACCTTGCGGCATGCAGCTTCTCTATCTGGTCTTCGGCAAGAACGTCCAAGTTCATTTCCAGACCAACTTCTCCATTCTGTCCTTCCTCCGGCAAGGCCCCGGTATTATCACCAGTATCAAGCTTGTAACCGATTCGCCGGATTTCTACCGGCACTTGGGGTCGGCCGTAACGATAGAGGCCATCGACGCGGCCATTTTGAACGAATGGCAGGGGGAATACAAGTTTTTCTGGCGGGCCAAAATCAAAGCGTTGGAGCTCGTCGCGCAGCAGCAGCCGGATATTCCACTGCTCTACCTCGATACCGACACGTTTTTGCATGGTTCGCTCAGCCAGCTCAGCCAGCAGCTAGCAACCGGCACTGCTTTTATGCACGAAGCAGAAGGTTCTCTGGCCGCCCTAACCAGCAAAACGGAGCGCCTTATGTGGCAGCAGGTGCAGGGCAAGCCGTTCGGCGGTGTCATCATTCAGGAAAAGCACCAGATGTGGAATGCGGGCGTAGTAGCCTTGCCCGCTACGCACAACCTGGAGGCCATTGCTCTGGCGCTACGCATTTGCGACGAAATGTGCGCCCTTAGGGTTACCTCACGGCTGATTGAGCAATTTTCGCTGTCCGTCGCCCTCACTGAAACCTATCCCATGCAGGAAGCCCGGCCTTACATCGGCCACTACTGGAGCACCAAGGACGAATGGAATGCCAGCATCAGCACTTTTCTACTGGAGTCGCACCTCAAGCAACGCACGGTTGCAGAGGAACTGGCGGCGCTGGCGGACTTCAATTTTCAGCAGCACCCCATTAAAAAGAAAATTCGCAATACTGAGCACCGACTTCACCGGCTGGTAAGCAAGCTACTGCCCCCCCGCAGCATCGAATTCATTGCACCAAGCCCCAAAAAATAGCCGCCGTGCCGTAAGCTCAAGCTCACAGCACGGCGGTGATTGTATTCGAGAACTGCAGGCAACTAGGCCACTACTTCCTCGGTCAGCAAGCTAGCAAAAGCCAGCAGCTCGGCCTCGCGGAATGCGCCAGCCATTACCTGCAAGCCGATGGGCAAGCCGTTTTCATCCTCCCCTACCGGTACCGAGATGGCGGGCACCCCGGCCAGTGAAGCCTGCACCGTGAAAATATCGGCCAGATACATCGAAACCGGGTCCTGCTTCTCACCAATTTTGAAAGCCGTCGTGGGCGTGGTTGGCAACACGAGGAAATCGTACTGACGCAACAACTCGTCGGTTTTGTCCTTAATCAACCGGCGCACCCGTTGGGCTTTGGTGTAATATGCGTCGTAGTAGCTGGCGCTTAGCACGAAGGTGCCGAGAAGAATTCGCCGCTGCACTTCGGCTCCGAATCCCTGAGTCCGGCTCTTTTTGTAGAGCGACTCTAGGTCGGTAGCATCCGGTGCACGGTAGCCGTATTTCACGCCATCGAAGCGCCCCAGGTTGGAGCTGGCTTCGGCAGTAGTGAGGATGTAGTACGTTGGAATCATCACATCCAGGTAATGAAAATCGACCGGCTCCACTACGTGGCCCTGGCCGCGTAGCAGGTCGAGCTGCGTTTCCATGGCGGCTTTGATTTCAGGGTTCAGGCCTTCGCTGTCGACCGCGTCGGCAATGTAGCCAATGCGGTAATGCGACGCAGGCGTAAGCTGCTGGCTGTAGGCGGGTACCTCGCGCTGGCTAGCCGTGCTGTCCATGCCATCGGGGCCGGCCATTACTTGAGTCAGCAGCGCGGCATCGGCCACAGAACGGGTAATGGGACCAATCTGGTCGAACGACGACGCAAAAGCCACTAGCCCATAGCGCGAAATGCGCGAATAAGTTGGTTTAAAGCCAATCACACCGCAAAATGCCGCTGGCTGACGTACTGAGCCGCCCGTGTCGGAACCAATCGAAGCCAGGCACATATCGGCCTGCACGGCCACCGCCGAACCGCCCGACGACCCACCGGGCACCCGTTCAGCATCAGCTGCGTTACGGGCCGGGCCGAAGTAGGACGACTCATTCGAGCCACCCATAGCAAATTCGTCGCAGTTTTGGCGGCCGATGAGGATGGCATCGGCATCGAGCAGGCGCTGCACGGCTGTACCTGTGTACAAAGACTTAAAGCCATCCAGCATCAGGCTGCTGCTTTGCAGCGAATGGCCAGCATACGCCAGCACGTCCTTAATACCGATGACCATGCCAGCCAGCGGGCCAGCCGTGCCGGCAGCCAGCTTGGCATCTACGACATCGGCTTGGGCGCGGGCTTCATCAGACCAAACTTCCAGAAAGGCATTGAGGTGCTGCTGGCGCTCGATGTTGCCCAGATAATACTCAACGAGCTGACGACAGGACGTGGTGCCTGCCGCCAGCTCGGTACGAACTTCGGATAAAGACTGAAAACGCTTCAAACTATTTGCAGATTTAGGTGACCTAATCAGGGAGTTACGCGTCGGGCGCGGCGGGAATATAGGGCTGGCGGGGCTGCGTGCCTTCGGGTGCCATATTTGGCGGCAAAGCAGGAGCTACAAAGGGAGCGTCGGCCGTGGGTGGGTGCGGCTCGGTATGTGTGGTCGTTACGGCAGCGGCGGCGGGCGTAGCCCAAGGGTCGAAGCCCGAACCGGGCTCGGTAGCCGGAGCTACTGGCGGCGCTGGAAATTGCTGCTGAGGTGCGTAGTTAGGGTTTGGCTGCTGACCGTAGTTCGGCTGCTGGCTATAATTGTTCGACTGGTTGGGCTGCCCGGCCTGCTCGAACTCGCGACGAATCTCAGTGCTGGCATCCTTGAACTCACGAATGCCTTTGCCAAGGCCCCGAGCTAGCTCAGGAATTTTGTTAGCCCCAAAGAAAATGAGGATAACCACCATAATGAGCATCAGCTCCGAGCCGCCAATGTCGCCCAGAAAGAGGATGAAGGGGGTTTGCATGACTTCTACCTAATGCGTTAAAATAATAAATCGATTAACCCAGATTGTGGTTGGGGTCGTTCGGGTTGTAAGCCGACGGCGCGGGCTGCTGATAGCCAGGCTGGCCGGGCTGCGGGTGCTGAGGTGCGTAGCCACCCTGCTGAGGGTAACCCTGCGCAGGTTGCTGAGGATAGCCCTGTTGGGGATAGCCTTGCTGCGGATACTGCTGCTGGTACGGAGGAGCTGGCTGGTCGCGGTATTCGGGCTGCCGGTCCTCCGGCTTGGTGCTGGCGTCTTTGAACTCGCGCACCCCTTGGCCCATGCCTTTGAATAGCTCCGGAATGCGCTTGGCACCGAAAAGCAGAATAACAACGAAGAGGATGAGCAGCATTTCGGTGGTACCGAAGCTACCAAGCAGGAACAGGGAATGCAGCATGAGGATAAGGGCTTAGATGCCCGATAAGGGATGAGAAAAAAGGATATACGCAGCTAAGCGCCTTTTGGCGCATCAAAGATACCAGTTAACGATGTTTAAGGAGGTAGCACCCGCGGGCTGCAATCATTTTATCTGCGGTTGATAGGCTGATAGTGGAGGTTGAACGGGTATCAGTTGCCATTGAGCGGAATCCAGTATAACCAGATGGAGTACCGGAATTAGCTTTGCTTACCTTTTTTCCTGAGTTTCCACACTTTGCGCCTACTTTAGGGGTTTATTTGTTTTACTCATAAGCTTGTTTATAGCGCACTGGTTCCTTTTCACTATCAAGCCGTGAAGCCATCTAAGTCCCCCACCGACGCCCCACTACGCCAAGTAAATGAAGCCGAGCGCATGGAGTCGCTTGCCAGCTATCAGATTCTTGATACAGAGCCTGAACAGATATTTAACGACCTGACACAGCTCTCCGCTTTCATTTGTGGCACGCCAATGGCGCTGGTTTCTCTGATTGACGACGAGCGGCAATGGTTTAAGGCCAAGGTGGGCATGGAACCTAATGAAACGCCCCGTGAGCATTCGTTCTGCCAGCATGCCATGCGGGCCAGCGATGTATACGAGGTATACGACGCGGCTTCCGACCCGCGCTTTGCCGATAACCCACTGGTGACGGGCTCGCCCAATATTCGTTTTTACGCCGGTGCTCCCCTGCTTTCGGCCGAGGGACAGCCTTTGGGCACGCTTTGCACCCTCGATACTGTGCCCCGGCAGCTCAGCACTGACCAGCGTGATGCCCTGCGCATGCTGGCCCGGCAGGTAATGGCCCATCTGGAATTGCGCCGCATCCGCCTGCAATTGGAAGACGAGCGCCAGAAGCTCGACGGTGTGTTGCGCATGGCTAATAACACCGGCGAAGCACTTTATGCCAACAGCCGCAACGAGATTTTTGTGAAGCAGGAGCAACGCCTCGTGCGCGTATCCACTGCTGACTTGCAGTACGTGGAGGCCCTGGGCGACTACGTGAACCTGCACACCACTCGTGAACGCCTCACGGTGTATGGCACTATGAAGGACCTGGAAACCAAGCTGCCAGGCCGCGATTTCGCACGCATTCACCGCAAATACATCGTTCGGCTCGACCGCATTGTGGCCATTGAGGCTGATGCAGCGCTGCTCGATGGCAATGCCGTAGCAGGTCAGTCGCGTACGCCCGTACGGGTTCCCATCGGCAGCTCCTATAAAGCGGGGTTATTAAGCCGCCTGACGCTGGTGTAAAAGAGCCGCCACCGGTCAACACCTGACGTTCGCCGGGCGCTAGCCTCACTTCACCGAGTTGCCCGGAAAGCACTCTTCCGAAAGATGCAATTTTGTTACGGTTATCGGTTGCAGCACACCAGTTAATGGTCGTTGTTGCCGACAGCTAAGTTTGTTTTCATAGCTCAGAAAGACCCGCACCTTTGGAGCGGGTTTTTTTATTTTCGCCCGCTTCACAAAAGGCATCACTGCGCGACTCGAGAGTTGTTACTTATGACCCAGCCAGGATTCCGGATTTAGGTTGGCAGAATTGTGCCACACCTGAAACTGCACTTCAGAGGTGCCCTCCGAATCGGTAGCAACGGTGCCGATGACTTCACGGGCAGTCACGCGCTGGCCTTCGTGCACGTTCACGGAGCGCAGCTTGGCATACACAGTAAAGAAGTCGCCGTGCTGAATCATGACAATGGTATTCATGCCCGCGATGTTGGTCACGGTTTGCACCTTGCCATCGAAACAGGCGCGAACGGATTCTCCAGCGCCAGTCTGAATATCTACGCCCCGGTTCTCAACGGTTACGTGCTTGAGCACAGGGTGCGGGTGCCGCCCAAAGTGCTGACTGATGAAGCCGCGCGCCACCGGCCAGGGCAGCCGGCCCCGATTGCCGGAGAAAGACGACGACAGCTGCGCTGTTTCGGGGGTAAGGGCAATGCGCACGGCGCGGCGGTCGGCGGCGGCTTCGGCAGCCGTTTCGGGCGCATCCATCTCAGGGTTAGCCGTGGCGTTGTCGGCATCCGATGACTCTTCGGCAGTGCTGGTTTCGGGGTCGCGTTGCGTGCGGGCCGGACCGGCCCCGCCACCGGCGTTGCGGGCGGCAGCGGCCCGGCGGGCAGCACGAGCGGCGGCTACGGCGGCTTCGCGGCGGGCAGCCAAACGGGCGGCACGGGCGGCACGGGCAATTTCTTCCCGTACCCGGGCCGCAATGAGGTTGTCGAGGCGATTGACAGCTTGGCGTCGCTCCTCCAGTTCCTGGCGTAAGCCCTGCTCCTGTTGGCTGAGCTGCTGCACCATCTCATCCTCTTTCGATTTGAGGGTGAGAAGGTTTTTGTTCTCGTTAAGCTGGCTGTTAAGCAAGCTGCTCTTGCGCTGCTGCTGCTGCGTAAGGCCCGAAAGCTGCTGGTGCAGCCGGTACTGCGTGCCCATGATGCGGGCCGCTTGCCGCTGCCGCTCCTCGGTGTACTGCCGGATGTAGCGCAGCCGCAGCGAGAACTGGTTGAATGACTCCGAAGCAAACAAAAACATCAACCGGTTGAAGCCATTGGACGTTTTCGAAGCCGTGTAGAGCAGCCGGGCATACTCATTCTTGAGCTGGGACAGGGTGCGTTGCGTCTGGATGACCTGCTGAGCCGTCTGGTGTACGTTGGTTTCGATGCCGTGCAGTTGAGTCGAAATCCCCTGAATAACCTGCTTTTTTTCCGTCAGCTTTTCGGTGATGACGTGCAGTTGGCCCAGACTTACCTTTTTCTTTTCCTGGGTTTGGCTCAACTCTTGGCTGGCTTTCTGAATCTGCTCCAGATTGGCGAGGCGCTCACGCTCCAGCTGCTCCTTGCTCTTGGAACGGGTACCAGTCTGCCTTGGCTGGCGGGCAGTCGTTTTCCGCTTGCTCCTCTGTGTGGTTCTGGTGGGTTGTTTTTTGCGGCGCTGCTGGGCCATACCGGGCAGTGCCAGGCATAGCAGTAGCAGCGCAACGAGCCACCATTGCCCACGCACTAAACTAGCGGCGGATTTCTCCAACCTACTGCTGCCTCTACCCTGTTGTTTTTGCTTATTCAACGTGCGCCATTCAAAACCTAATCTGGCAAAATTAGCAGTTGGCAGTGAGTTGCTTACTAAAATCCCCAACTTCCGCTCCAACTCTCTGCCCAATGCGGCTTACTTCTGCCGCTTGTAGCCCTTCGGCACAGCAAACGGAAACGCCAGCCGCTCGCGCCCCACGTTCACTTTGCTGTAGTTGATGGCTGCCGTGACTACACCAGTCGGCTGCTGTGCCTGAATAAAGACCGAATTCGCAAACGGCAGCGCGCTGGCATCATCCAGGGGCTTGAAGTCGGAGTAGTCCACTGTAAGGTCGCGCTTGCTGGCGTCGTCGCTCACTTTTAGCTGCTGCACGCGGCCGGTGCCGGGCTGCAGCAGGCGCTCCACCAGCACACCGGCCAATGGGTAGCTCACGCGCTGGCGCCCAGCTTCCTCATCGGCAATTTTGGGCGCAGTACCAGTTGGTGCGGGCAGGTAGTCACCTAGCAGAATGGCCTGCATCTGGGCAAAGCTCACGGGCACGTTCAGCAGTTTGCTTAGGTAGTCATAACCGCCCGAGAAGTAGGTTTTTTCCAGGCGGTTCAGCACCCGCACCGAATCAGGGGTGAGCACGGCGCGCACGCCCTCAATGCCTACCAGCGAGGCCGAAACCCAGATAACGCTGTCGCGGCGCATGCGCAGGGCCAGGTTGGCTCCCTGCTTATTGCCTTTCATGTTGATTTGCGCCTTGCCCTTGGCGTTCATAAACAGAAACGAGGTGTTGGTGGCCCGTACGGTAGCCTCCGCGACCGGAGTGGAGGTACCAGGCCCGCTTTTCGAAACGGCGGGGGTGGCTTTGCGGGCGCAGCTGCCAACGAGCAGCCCCAGGGCCAGCAGCAAGGTCACTTTATTCATAGAGTTTTCGGTCTTTCAATTTGCGCTCCAGCAGGTCTGAGGTGCCGCCGAGCTTACGCGCGCGCTGCCATTCGGCTTCGGCCTTCTCCTTCTCGCCAAGCTGGTACAGCACGTCGCCGTAGTGCTCCGTGACAGAGCCATCCTTGCTGGTTTGCAGGGCCTTTTCCAGCGTGGTGCGGGCCCCGGCGTAGTCTTTCATCTTATACAATACCCAGGCGTACGTATCCAGGTAAGTGTCGTTGTCGGGAAACTGCTTCACCACTTTGCCCGACATCTGCTTGGCCTTGTCCAGCTTTTCGCCCCGCAACGACAGGAAGTAGCTGTAATTGTTCAGGACCTGCACATTATTCGGGTCCGAAACCAACGCCGCTTCGTAAGCAGCGTCGGACTTTTCGTACTCCTTTAATTCGTGGTAGGCGTCGCCCAGCTGCGCATCAAACTGGCCTAGCTGCTCCGGGTTGTTCACCACCAGCTTGCGGCCGTGCTCCAGGGCTTTCACGCCCTTGGCAGGCTGCTTTTTTAGCATGTGCGCCACGCCGTTGTAAAACCATAGCGAAGCCTGATTGGGAAACAATTCCAGCGCGCGGTCGGAGTGGACAAGCAGCGAATCCGTCTGGTTCAGTTCAGCATCAATCAGCACTACCTGCTGCCAGATTTGATATTTGGAATTATCGAAGCGCAGGGCTTGCAGGTAGGTATTACGGGCCTCTTTCTTGTGGTCGGTCAGGGTTTGGATATCACCGGCTACGGCGTAGGAGCGGGCATCCTTGGGGTACGATTTGACAGTGGCGGTGGCCAAATCCCGCGCCATTTGGTTCACCGATTCCTTGGGGCTGGGTAGCTGCTTGATGTAGCCCACCAAGATGCGGACCCGCGCATCAATGTCCAGCGCCGGGCTATCGAAGGCCAGGCGGACTTGCTGCGCCGCCTCTTCGGGCAGGTTCTGCTGGCGGTACACATCCGACAGAATCAGGTGAGCCTGTGGGTTGGCAGGGTCGAGGCGCAGGGCCTGCTGGGTCACCCGGATGGCGTCGGGCAGGCGGTTGTTGCTGGCGTACATCTCGGCCTGTACCAGCACGTAGCGTGGTTCGTTGGGGTTAGCCGCAATGAGCTTTTCACCCTCGGCCAGTGCCAGGTCCAGCTTGTTTTGCTTGAGGTAAATCTGCTGCTTCTTGAACGAAATCTCGTCCACCTGCCCAAACTCCTTCTCAGCTTGGTCGAGAGCAGCTAAGGCTTCAGGCAGCTTGTTTTGAGCCAGGTAAAGGTCCGCCAGATTAAATAAGTAGCTGCCCGAATTGGGTACCTGCTTAATGAGCGTGGCGTAGGTTTTGGTGGCACTGTCGTACTGCTTCTGGCTAGCTTGAATCTGGGCCAGCAGCAGGTAGTAGTAAGCATTTTTAGAGTCGAGCCGGGTAGCGGCTTCGGCGTAGTTAGTGGCGTCGCGCAGGTTGCCGCTCAGCAGGTTAGCTTCCGCAATTTTGTAATTAACAGCTGCATTATCCGGGTTAATGGCGTAGGCTTTCAGCAAGCGCTCCAACCCTTTGGGGTAGTCTTCGAGCAGCACATATTTCACGCCGTCCACAAACAGCGCTTCGCTCATCTCCTTGTCGCGCTCGGTGAGGGGGGGCGCAGCGGCGCGCTTGGCGCGGGCTTCAGCTAGTTTTTTGTCCAGCTCACGCTGCTCTTTTTCCAGGGCGCGCTGTTCCTTGCGGCTCAGCTTGGCAGGGGGCGCGGTGGTGCCCTCAGGGACCTGGGCCGCAGCCGTGGCCACCACTCCCACCCAAAACAGCAGATTCAGAGCAATTTGACGCATATACAACAAGGCCGGACTCCTGGCCCGGCCCACGAAATTACGGGTAATAATAGCCAAAGACGCGGCCCCCGTAAGAAGGCCGCGTCCCTGGTAACGCATTTCCGCGCTAAAATGTCACACGCGCAGCTGGTTATAATCGCCAAGACTCAGGTCGTCGGGCGTGCCCACCACACTGGCGAAGTTACCAATCATTGAGTTAGTGACCACAACATTCAGCACGGTAGCCGACTGTTGCACAATGGAATTCGACAGGCGCGAGTCGCGCACGTTAGATTGGGTGCCCACAGAAACGTGCGGCCCCACCACCGAATCGGTAATGATAGCGCCTTCGCCCACGTAAACTGGCTCGATAATAACGGAGTTAGTGATTTTGGCCGACTCGTGTACCAGCGACTCGCCGCGCTCCTTGAGGTATTCCAAATAGCGCTGGTTGGTAAATACAGTGGCGTCCTTATTGCCGCAGTCGAGCCATTCGGTCACGCGGCCGGGCACGAACACGGTGCCTTTGTTTTTCATGTTTTCGAGGGCGTTGGTGAGCTGGTACTCGCCTTTGTCCTTGATGTCGTTGTCGAGCAGGTATTGCAGCTCGCTGCGCAGGTACTCGCCGTCCTGGAAGTAGTAGATGCCGATGATGGCCAGGTCCGACACAAACTCCTGCGGTTTTTCCACAAACTCGGTTATCTGGCCCTGCTCGTTCAGCTTTACCACCCCAAAAGGCTTGGGGTCGTCTACTTTCTGCACCCAGATGGTGCCAGGCACGCTGGAATCCAGGGTGAAATCGGCTTTAAATAGCGTATCAGCAAAAGCAACTACCAGCGGGCCGGTCAGGCTGTCTTTAGCACACAAAATGGCGTGGGCTGTGCCCAGCGGCTCGTCCTGGTACACAATAGTGCCCTTAGCTCCCACCGACTCGGCAATTTTCACGAGGCTTTTTTCCACCTCAGTTCCGAAGCGGCCAATGATAAAGGCCACTTCGTCCACCGCTTCGCCGCAGACCTTGGCAATGTCTTCCACAAGGCGCTGCACGATGGGTTTGCCGGCAATGGGAATAAGGGGCTTGGGAACGGTGAGGGTGTGGGGGCGCATGCGCTTGCCCATGCCGGCCATCGGAACGATGATTTTCATGTGTTAAGTAAGGGTCAGGTATTAGAAGTCAGTTTTGTAGAATTTTGAAGGACGCCATCAGCGCCGCCCGAGCAGTTATTTGGCGACCCGAAGCTAGGGCCTGACCATGAACAACCGCTTACCGGATATTAGCTTTTTCCTGTACTTCCATACCCGCCCGCCCCGCGTTGGGTTGCGCTCAGGGCTTCGGCGGGCTGCCAGACGATGGTCTCGTGTTTGGCAACTACCAGTTGGGCAATACGTTCGCCATCGCTTACTACGAAATCCTCGTTCGACAAATTCACCAACAACACTCGAATTTCGCCCCGGTAGTCGGCATCAATCGTTCCCGGACTGTTCACAATGCCAATGCCGTGCTTCACAGCCAGGCCACTGCGGGGCCGTACCTGGGCCTCGTACCCCACTGGAATTTCCAGGCTCAGGCCCGTGGGAATAAGCTGGCGCTCCAGCGGCCGGAGCGTCAAGGGGCCTTGCGGCAGATGGGCGCGTAAGTCGAGGCCGGCGGCGTGGGGCGTCTGGTATTCGGGCAGCGGATGCCCGGAGTGATTGATAACAGGGATGTGCATGAGTTGCGCGGGGATGGCGGGCAAAGATATTCGTCGCATTATTAGCAGAGTTGAAAGGTGCGACTGTACGCTTCCCTAAATCGAGTGCCAGTTGAGAGTAGAGAAAGGCGTAACTTTCACTACCTGACGACTAAGAAATGAAAAAAGGACGATTCAGCGAGGCCCAAATTGTGGCAATTCTACAACAGCAAGCCAGCGGGCAGACGGTGGCTCAGCTTGTGCGCGAGCACGGCTTGAGCGAGGCCACATTTTAGGCCTGGAAAAGCAAATACGCCGGGGCCAGCGTGGCGGAGTTCACCCGGCTCAAGCACTTGGAAGAGGAGAATCGCAAGCTCAAGCAGCTGTTCGCTGACCTCAGCTTGGAGCACCAGGCCATCAAGGAGATACTGCGAAAAAAGCAAGTAGCTCTGCGGCGCGACGTCAGGCAGCGCAGGGCTTGGTGAGCAAAGGCTGGAGCCAGCGGCGGGCGTGTGCCCTAGTCGGGCTTGCCCGCAGTAGTTACCACCCGGTGGCGCACGGGCGCAATGACGAACCCGTGCAGGAGGCCCTGTGGGCGTTAAGTGGGCGGCACCCCGGCTGGGGCTTTTGGAAATTGCATCACCGCTTGCGCAAAAACGGACTGGTCATCACCCACAAACGCACGTTAGGCATCTATCGAGCACTGGTGTTGAATCTGCCTCGGCGCCTGAAAAAGCGCGTGCCCGCCCGCGTGAAGCAGCCCTTAACAGTGCCTGCGCCGGTCAACATGTGCTGGTCGCTCGACTTTACCAGCGACGTGCTGACCGATGGCCGTCGGTTCCGGCCCCTGAACGTACTCGACGATTACAACCGCGAGTTGCTGGGCGTCGAAATCGACTTCTCCTTGCCCGCCGCCCGGGTCGTGCAGGTGCTGACGCGCATCGTCGAGTGCCATGGGTGCCCCGCACAGCTGCGCACGGACAACGGCCCTGAATTTAGCAGCGCCAAGTTGAGTGAGTGGTGTGAACAGCAGGGCATTGCCTTGCACCGGATTCAGCCGGGCAAGCCGATGCAAAACGCCTATATCGAACGCTTCAATGGCTCGTTTCGGTGCGAGCTGCTCGACGCTCACCTGTTTTGCCCGCTGGCCCATGTGCGCCAACTGGTGGACGAGTGGATGCTCGACTACAACACCCAACGGCCCCACCAGGCCTTGCATTTTAGGACCCCACTCTAATTTTAAACAAGCAGCTTAACTTCTGCTCATCAATGGCTTACCGAACGGGGAAGCGTACAACCGATGCCCAGTACGAGCAGAAAAAGCTCACCTTCCGCCAGCAGGACCGGGGCCCCGTGTACCTGGTGCTGCGCGAAGTGGACGTGGACGAGGCCCAGAGCCGCCGCACCAGCCTCGAAGCCAGCCGCGCCGCCGTGGTGGCCCGCCGGACCCAACTATAAGCGGCCCTTGTTTGCCGGGAGAAACCCCGCGCCGTTGGCGTGGGATTTTTTTGTGGCGGGCTGCCCGCAGCAGGGGTTGCTTAATCTAGCGGCACTGGCACCACCAGCACCTCTGGCCCTTGCAAATACGCGGGCAGCGCCGCCGTGCCCGGCCCGGTGAGGACGGCTACCCGGATGCCCTGGCCCCGTAGTTCGCGGTATTCCGGCTCATTAGGCCGTTCCCAATACACGTTGCGCTGCGAATAAAACATGGCTTCAATGTCTTCAAACGGCGGGGCATTGAGAACCAGGTAGCCCGCCGGCACCAAGGCATCGAGCTGCCGATATACGGCCGTGTGCTGGAGCTTGCGCTGCCGGTCTTTTTGCAGCGCTGGAGTGGTGTAAGCGGTGTGGTGTTTGAGCAAGGAAGTGGGCCGTAAATTGAGGTACAGCACCAGCGCTGCCAGTAATGCGCCGCTCAGGTGCCACGCCCGGCTGCTGCGCTTCAGCCACTGCGCGGCTTCTGTCCAGGCCAATGCCGCCAGCAGCAAGAGGATGGGCGCGACGACATAGGTGTAGGACACCATTTTGGTAGCCGCCAGCGAGAAAAAGCCGAATATTGCGCCAGCGGCTATCAGCAACGGGCGCAACGGCCGCTGCCAAATCGCCGGGGTGAACAACAGCCCCAGTCCACCCGCAATCAGTAGCACCATCCACTGATACTGGTACCACAAATTGGTCAGGTAGAAATACCACGGCCCACTTTTATCTTCCAGCACCTCGCCAAAGTGCCGCGCCGCGTATTCCTGCTCGAAAGCGCTTTCCAGCGGGAACCGGTGGTGAATGTAGAGTTGCCAGGGTAGGACCACCGCCAGCGTCACCGCCGCGGCGGCCAGCAATTGGGCATATTGTGGCCCTTGCCTACGGCGGACGGTACACACTATTATATCAACTCCCCAGGCGGCGTACACCACCAGGCCCGGCAGCCACTTGCAAAGCACGGCCGCGCCGGCCAGCAGTCCCGTTAGCAGGGCCCAGCGCCACGGGTGGGCGGCCGCCTGCCGGTATTCGTAGTAGGCCCACAGACTGCCAGTCACGTAGCTTAAAAAGGCGACGTCGGCGTGGTCCACGCTTTGCCAGCCGCTGGTAAGCTCCAGCGGATAGTAGGCCAGCGCAAACAGCAGGCCGGCGTAGTAGCCCACCGCCGGGCTAAAGACGAGGCACCCCAGCCGGTATATCGGCCAGATGACCAACGCTCCCATCACAGCGCTGGGCAGCCGTAGCGCCAATTCATTCACGCCGAACAACCAGAAGCTCCCGGCTATCTGCCACAAAAACAGCGGCGGCTTGTGCAGCCACAGCGAGTTGCAGCACCAGTGGCGGTAGTCGTAGACCAGCACAGGCGTAGCACGCAGCACGGGTCGGGTCCAATCGGTCAGCAGGTTTTTGGCCACCAGCGCATGGAACCGCTCGTCCCAGTCATGCAGGAAAGGGTTGAGGCCCGCTATGCCGAGGCGCAAGGCCAGCGCAGCCGCCATCAAAACCACCACAGCCTGCGGCAGTTGGCCCCGCCGGTAGCGCCAACCACTCAGCACCAGCAACATGCCGCTCAGGGTAAGTAGGACCAGTTCCCGAACAGGCATAAATATCGGTGATTACAGTAAACCGGATGATTGACGTTTTCTTGCCGCGCAAGCTACGTAGGGCGAGTTGCTGGCCGGGGACGCTCTATCCAATAAAGAGCCGCCAGAAACGCCACCGTCAGCCCCGCGTGCCAAGCGTGGCGCACCCAGAATCCGGTTACTTCTACGCCCCAGCCCAGCGCCACCAGCAGCGTAGCAAACGCCAGCCACAGCCCCAGCCGCAGCGCCGGATACGGCACCGGAAAGTGCCGCTCGCCCAGCCGCCAGCACAGAATGGCCATGCTGAAATAACACACCAGCGTAGCCAGCGCCGAGCCCATGTATCCCAGCACCGGAATCAGCAGGAAGTTGAGCACGATGGTGAGCACGGCCCCCCCCGCCCCAATATAGGTGCCGTAGTACGTCTTATCAGTGAGTTTAAACCACACCGACAGGTTGTAGTATACCCCCAGAAACAGGTTGGCCAGCAGCAGCACCGGCACCACGGCCAGCCCTTGCAGGTACTCCGGCCGCCGCAGAAACAGCGGCCCGATGTCCTCCACATTCAGGCTTACCCCCACGAAAATCACGGCACAACACAGCGTAAACCACTTCAGAATCATAGCAAATGTGGCGGGCGAATTCTTATCCGTGCTTTGGGCAAAGAAGAATGGTTCGGCTGCGTAGCGGAACGCCTGAATTACGAGCGACATCAGGATGCTCAGCTTGTAGCAGGCCCCGTAAATGCCCACCGCCGTAAGGCTGCTCTGCCCTGGATAAAAGCCTTCCGGCAGCCACTTGGGCAGCAGAATACGGTCCAGCGTTTCGTTCACCATGCCAGCCAGTCCCATCAGCATCAGCGGGTATGCGTAGCTCAGCAATGGCTTCAGAAAGGCCAGATTCAGGCGAAAGCGAAAGTCCAGCAATTCCCGGCCCAGTAGCAGCAGCGTAAGGCCACTGGCAAACAGGTTTGATAGAAAGATGTAGCCTACGCCAACCGTGGGGTCATATACCCGCGCCACCAGCGGCTGCAGGGCTGGCAGCCACTTGCCGCTCATCACCGCTGGGCACAACACGATAAAAAACAGGTTCAACACCACATTGGCCAGAATGCCAGCCAGCTTGATACCAGCAAATTTGCGTGCCTTATTCAGCAGCCGCAGTCGAGCAAATGGTATGGCCGTTAACGCATCCAACCCCAGAATCAGAGCCACCCACACGGCATACCGCTCGTGGCCCGGCGGAATATCCAACAGCCCCAGCAGCGGCCGTGCCAGCAGGGCCAGCGCCGCCGTGAGTACTATGGTACTCACCAGCAGCAAGCTCAGCGTCCGGTCGTACAGGTCCCGCCGGTCAGTACCGGGCCGATTAGCGAAGCGAAAGTACGTCGTTTCCATGCCGTAGGTAAACACCACGTTCAGGAACGACACATAGGCGTACAGCCCCGTCACAATACCGTACTCAGCCGCCGAAAAGGCGCCCGTATAAATTGGTACGAGCAAATACGTGAGCACCCGGCCCACAATACTGCTCACGCCGTACACGGCCGTCTGCGACGCTAATCCTTTAACTACACTCATTCTTTGAGTAATGAATAATGAAGGATGAGGAATGAGGAATCGAAGGGGCCCCTATTAGCCATTCTTCACTCCTCCTTCCCCATTCTTCACTAGAAAGAAGGCTATTTCCCCGTGAAAACCGCTGGGCGCTTCTCCACAAATGCCGTGGTGCCTTCCTTAAAATCCTCGCTCTCGAAAGCCTGTTCGAAAGCTTGGGCTTCGGCTTCGTAGCCGTTCCGACCTTTAGCGTAGTGCGCATTCACACAATCCAGCACCAGTGCCACAGCCAGCGGCGCCTTGGTCAGAATCTTGGTCAGTAGTTGCGTAGCGAAGGCTAGCAGTTCGGCTTGGGGTACTACATGGTTCACTAGGCCCAGACGCAGGGCCTCATCAGCCTTTATCATATCGGCTGTCAGCAGCAACTCAATGGCCTTGCCTTTGCCGATAAGCTGGGGCAGACGCTGGGTGCCGCCGTAACCGGGGGGCAGGCCCAGGTTCACCTCAGGTTGGCCAAAGCGGGCATTGTCCGACGCAATGCGCATGTGGCAGGCCATGGCCAGCTCGCAGCCTCCACCCAACGCAAAGCCATTCACGGCCGCTACTATTGGCTTGGGGCTGGCTTCGATGCGAGCAAACGCTTCCTGTCCAGCCACAGCAGCCCGGCCGCCCAGTTCAGGCGTGAGCGCCGCCAGTTCGGCAATATCAGCCCCAGCCACAAAAGCTTTCTCCCCACTCCCCGTGATAATAATGCCGCGTACGGCAGCATCTGCCAGCGCCTGCTGCACTGCCGCATCAATGTCGGCGATGGTAGCTGCGTTTAGCGCATTCAGCTTGGTAGGTCGATTGATGGTAATGGTGAGGATGCCGCTGGCAGCATCCAAAGCGTAAAGCAAGTTTTCGAAAGATGTCGACATAAAGGCGCAGGAAGAATGGATTGAATTGGGCCCGTCAAAGATAAGGCTCACAGCAGCCGGACGTGTTGGCAACGTAGTTCGGCGCCCAGCCGCTTTGGCCCACCGAAACCACCCGGTAACATTTAGCATACCCGCGCACCTTTGCGGCATGTATCCGCGAAAGTATTTTTTTTAATATCTTACGTTTGCTGATTGCTCAACTTTCTTCACTTTTAACACCTTATTAATATGGGATTTGTTTCCGAATTCAAAGAGTTCATCTCTAAAGGCAACGTACTCGACCTTGCAGTCGGCGTTATCATTGGCGGCGCTTTCGGCAAAATTGTGACCTCGCTCACCGACGACATCATTATGCCCATCCTAAGCGTGTTCACGAGGGGCATTAACTTCAATGAGAAGTTTTTCACTCTTGATGGCAAGCACTATGACAATCTTAAGGCAGCCCAAGATGCGAAAGCAGCTACCATTGCCTACGGCAATTTCATTAACGCTATTATATACTTTCTCATCATCGCCTTCGTCATTTTCTGGGTAGTGAAGGCAGCCAACCGCTTCAAAAAGTCTGCTCCTGTTGTAGTAGCCTCTGAGCCCGTAGCTACCAAGGAACAAGTGTTGTTAGCTGAAATTCGGGACGCCCTACGCGCCAGTCGCGTCTAGACTTCGCGTTTTCTTTTAGCGTGAAAAAACCGCTGTTCACCGTGTTGTGAGCAGCGGTTTTTGCATTTTTTGCTTCAAGCACTCATTTTATTCACCTCGGTTAATTGCTCGATTCAAAATAAGTTGCGAACTTAGGGGCGACCTAATCGTAAACGGCAGAAATTTACCTGTCGCTGATGAACCACCCACCCTTCTCATCCGTTAGGTCGCAACTCCTCCCCACTCCACCCCCATTTCGCTGATATGAAAATGTTGCTTTTTGCCGCGCTTTTGGGCGGTCTGAGTCTGAGTTCGGTTTCGGCAGCTCACGCCCAAACCGGCCCCGCTTTCCCCACGCCCGGCCAGGGCACCAGCGAAGAGGGCGCCCGCCGCACTTCCGCTACCAACGCTCAGGAACTGGCCCGTAACCAGCGCCGCGCCGCCATGACGCCCGAAGAACTAAAGCGCGACCAGCAGATGGAACTGCTCGAAGCCCGCACCGGCAACACCAGCTTCGGCGGCAACGGTGGCCCTGAGCGGCAGTTCGACTCCGGCCGTAGTGGCAACGGCTTTGTGGTAAAGAAGTACAAGGCCAAGGCCGGTTTCCTGGAAGGCAAACGCGGCCAGAGCCATCCAATCGGCGGCTCAAATCCAGCTGGCAAACCCCTGGTTCACAAGCATAAGAGCAAGAATAAATTCCTTCTTTTCTAGCTAGCCATTAAGCTTGGATTCTTTATTAGCCTCCGGTTCTTCAGGAACTGGAGGCTTTTTTATTGGTCATCCGGAAAGTAAAAGCTGTCAATTACTCTACGGTCATCGGGGCGCACAGCCTGTAATGGGTGCGCCTCAGTCTGGCTGCTTTCTACTTGCCAATCCACATTAGGCGTAGTGCTGACGCGTATGGCCTCGGCCAAAAATTTCTCAAAATCAATCTTGCTGGTACCATCTTCCTGCACCTGCATCACCTTGTCATTCAGAATTACTGACACATAAGCATCCTCGTACGTCACCCGGCGCAAGCGAAGTTGTATCGAATAGGTTTGTCCTTCATTGGCGTCGGTAGCTTTTCCCATTGTTGTTTATTTCAGGTCGAAAAACAAAAGTGGCGCAAACTTCGGAAATCGAAGCCTGCGCCACTTTTGTTTTTCGACAACTGATGTTGCTTACAGTGTCCGCTTAATTTCTTTTTCTTCGAAGCCTTCAATGTTGTCGCCTTCCTGCAACTCATTAAAGCCTTTGATGGAAATACCGCATTCGTAGCCTTGGCGCACCTCACTCACATCGTCTTTGAAGCGCTTGAGGTCCTGAATATCACCAGTGTACAGTACGATACCGTTGCGCACTACCCGTACCTTGGTCTTGCGCGTCATGGTACCTTCCGTCATCATACAGCCGGCAATGGTGCCGACTTTGGTGATGTTGAATACTTGACGAACCTCGGCATTGGCCACCACTACTTCCTGCACCGTCGGGGCCAGCATGCCTTCCATGGCATCCTTCACCTCGTTGATAGCATTATAGATGATGCTGTACAAACGAATGTCAATCTGCTCGTTTTCGGCCAGTTTCCGGGCACTCTGCGAGGGCCGTACCTGGAAGCCGATGATGATGGCGTCGGAGGCGGAAGCCAGCAGCACATCGCTTTCCGAAATGGCACCCACCCCTTTTGAGAGGATGTTTACCTTCACTTCCGGCGTGCTTAGTTTCAACAACG
Source organism: Hymenobacter negativus (assembly GCF_017571495.1). Classification (GTDB taxonomy): domain Bacteria; phylum Bacteroidota; class Bacteroidia; order Cytophagales; family Hymenobacteraceae; genus Hymenobacter; species Hymenobacter negativus. The sequence continues at coordinate 31,990 of NZ_JAGETZ010000025.1, forward strand.
AGTCAGAAAGAGCTTCTACCGAGCCGTCCACATCGCCCTTCACCAAGATGTTGAGCTCCTTAAACGAGCCGATAGCCAAGCGGCGACCGATTTCGTCCAGCGTGATGTGCTTCTTGGTCCGGATGGTTTGCTCGCGGGCCAACTGCAGACGCTGAGTGGCAATCTCACGGGCTTCACGCTCCGTCTCCATCACTTGAAGGCGGTCGCCGGCCTGTGGCGCACCGGTCAGACCAAGCACCTGCACCGGGGTAGCGGGTGGTGCGGTCTTCATTTTCTTACCGCGGTGGTCCGTCATGGCCTTCACGCGCCCAAAGTGCGGACCGGCCAGAATTACATCACCTACGTTCAGCGTGCCGGTTTGTACCAGCACGGTCGTCACGTAGCCGCGGCCTTTGTCCAGCGAGGCCTCGATAACGGTCCCGATGGCGTTGCGGTCGGGATTGGCTTTCAGGTCGAGCAATTCGGCCTCCAGCAACACCTTTTCCAGCAGGTCTTCAATTCCGATGCCTGATTTGGCCGAAACCTCTTGGCTTTGGTATTTACCACCCCACTCTTCCACCAGAATGTTAATCTGAGAAAGCTCCTCGCGGATTTTTTCGGGGTTGGCAGCAGGCTTGTCAATCTTGTTGAGGGCGATTATAATCGGTACCCCAGCCGCTTGCGCGTGGTTGATGGCTTCCTTCGTCTGCGGCATCACCGAGTCGTCGGCTGCTACCACGATGATGGCAATGTCTGTCACCTTGGCACCACGGGCACGCATGGCCGTAAAGGCTTCGTGACCAGGCGTATCAAGGAATGTAATGGGCTGGCCCGACTTGGTTTTCACCTCGTAGGCACCGATGTGCTGCGTGATACCGCCGGCCTCGCCTTTGGCCACACTCGCGTCGCGGATGTAGTCAAGCAGCGAAGTTTTGCCGTGGTCGACGTGGCCCATGATGGTCACGATGGGAGCACGGGGGCGCAGGTCTTCTTCGGCGTCACCAGCATCCACATCAATTTCTTCCTCTTCAGCCGACAGGAATTCAACGTCAAAGCCGAATTCATCAGCAATTACCGTGATAGCCTCGGCATCAAGACGCTGGTTGATGGACACGAACATGCCCATGCCTAAACACACCTTGATTACCTCGTTCACGTTCACATCCATCAGCGAAGCCAGGTCATTGGCCGAAATGAATTCGGTGAGTTTGAGCGTTTTGGCATCGAGCTCGTTCTGTGCACGTAGCGCTTCGCGGTCCTCCGCCAGCATGCTCCGCTTGTCGCGGCGATATTTGGCGCGGTTGGCCTGGCCGGTGGCTTTGTTGCCACCGAGCTTGGCCAGCGTGGCCTTAATCTGCTCCTGAATCTGCTTTTCAGCCTGTTCGGGCGTGAGAGCGGGTGCATTTGGCTTGGGTGCCGACTGGCCGGGACGGTTGCCTTGGCCACCGCCACCGGGGCGGTTACCCTGGCCGCCACCCGCAGGGCGGTTACCCTGATAGCCACCACCTTGGCCGCCTTGTCCACTGCCAGCCGGGCGGTTGCCCTGATAGCCGGGATTGGGTGGCGACGTAGTGCTGCCGGGAGGGCCAGGCAGACGGGTACGCTTTTTCTGACCGGGGCCAGCGGGTAGCCCGCGCTTGCTAACATCCGACGATGCAATGGGACGGGGGCCACGGCCGCCCGGGCCACGCCGGTCGTTATTAATAGCTGACAAGTCAATCTTGCCCAGTACCGTGAGCCCCTTCAACGTGTCCGATTTGGCCACAATGGTGCTGGTGTCTTCAGCCGGTGCTGGCGTTTCGGCCGGAGCAGCAGCAACCGGAGCAGGCGTAACTGCAGCCGCCACCACCGGAGCCGCAGGGGCAACTGGAGTTGGCGTTGCTGGGGCAACCGGTGCTGGCGTGGGTTCGGCTTTGGCTACGGGCGGCGCAACGGGAGTTGCAACAACCGGTGCTGGAACCTCAACTTTAGCCGGAGGCGGAGTTGGCGCAGCAGGTGCTTCCACTTTAGGAGCAACCGGCGCAGGAGTAGGGGTAGGAGCAGGCGTAACTACTGGAGCAGCCACAACAGGCGCTGGAGTTGGAGTAGCCGGGCGAGGCGGAACAACGCGCCCCCTGCTATCAAGCTCAATTTTGCCTAACACCTTCAGTCCGGGCACGCTGGGTGCTTCGACAACAGGTGTCGGAACAGCTATAGGCGCTACGGGAGGAGCCGGGGCAGCAACAGGAGTAGCCGGCGGAGCTACAGGAGTAGCTGGCGCAGGCACTTCTGCTACTGGAACAGCAGCTGGCTTCGGAGCGGGCACAGGCGCCGCCTGCACGGGCCGGGGGGCCGGAGCAGTGGGCTTGGGGGCCGCGTCGAGGTCGCTCTGGCGCTTGGCCTGAATGACTTTCTGGGCTTCCTGCCGGTCGTGGGCAGACGCAGCAAATTCTTTCTCAAGTGAAGCAACTTGCTCACCAGTCAGTTTGGTGGTAGGCTTGTTCTCTACTTGTATGCCTTTTTTGGCCAGGGCCTCGACCACCCTGTCCATACCAATGTTCAGGTCTTTGGCCGCCTGTTGTAGCCGTTTCGGGGTTGCTTCCGCCATTCTATCTTTTCTCGCGTACGATACGCTTCTAATTGCAAAGGTATTACATTAAATCTTGCCAGCAGGGCGCAAACCGCACCTGCTGGCACGATTTATTACCCTTGCCGTACCGGCCGCGCGGCCGTCATTGGGCTGGCTCGGCGGGAGAGCTGTCGCCCGCGTCCTCAGTTGTTGCCTCACTTTCGGAGGCTAGCACCGTGTGCTCAGCCGCCGTAGCCGTGGCAGAAGCGTGCGTTACTGCTGCTTCTTCATTGGTGTTTTTGCCAGCTGCAACGCGGTTTTTAGCCACTTCCAGCGTATTCTCGTCCAAGTCTTCGTCGTCGGCAAATTCCTGACGGATAATGCGGTACACATCATCCACCATTTCTTCTTCGAGCTCCGTGCGGCGCACGATGTCGTCTTTCTTCACAGCCAGTACGGCGCGCCCGGTATCAAGGCCAATTTTCTTGAGCTCGGCCAGTACCCAAGGTTCGATTTCGTCCTGGAACTCGTCCAAGGAGATGTCTTCCTCGTAGTCGGTGGCTTCGCGGAATACGTCGATTTCCATGCCGACCAATCGGCTAGCCAGTTTGATATTGGCACCGCCACGGCCAATGGCCAGGCTTACCTGGTCGGGTTTCATGAATACGGATACCCGGCCGTTTTCCTGGTTTATCTTCATAGAACCCACTTTGGCCGGCGATAGTGCCCGCGCAATATAGAGTTCCAGGTTATCGGTGTAATTGATGATGTCGATGTTCTCGTTTTCCAGCTCGCGCACCACTGGGTGGATGCGGCTGCCCTTCATGCCTACGCAGGCACCTACGGGGTCAATGCGCTCATCATAGCTTTCTACGGCTACTTTGGCGCGCTCGCCGGGCTCACGCACCACGTTTTTGATAACGATGAGTCCGTCGTAAATCTCAGGCACTTCTAACTCGAATAAACGTTCGAGGAAAGCAGGTGCGGCGCGGGACAGGATGATTTTCGGCGTGCCATTAATCACCTCCACGCGATGCACCACGGCGCGCACGGTATCGCCTTTGCGGAAACGGTCCTTGGGGATTTGCTCGCCTTTCGGCATCACCAGTTCATTGTCATCCTTGTCCATGATGAGGGCCTCGCGGCTCCACACCTGGTAGACTTCACCGGTCACGATTTCGCCCACCTGGTCCTTATATTTCTGGTACAGGTTGTCGCGCTCCAAGTCTTTTACGCGCTGAATCAGCGTTTGGCGGGCCATAAGCACGGCGCGGCGGCCGAAATCCTCCAGCTTTACGCCTTCGGCAACGGATTCGCCTACTTCAAAGTCGGGCTCGATTTTCTGCGCTTCGGCCAGCGGAATTTTGTCGTGGTCCCAGATATCCTCCGAGTTATCATCCACAATTTCGCGATTGCGCCAGATTTCCAAGTCGCCGTTATCGGGGTTGATGATGACGTCGAAGTTTTCGTCCTGGTCGTACTTCTTCCGAATCATGGTGCGGAACACGTCGTCCAAGATGCTCATCATCGTGGGCCGGTCGATGTTTTTGCTCCGGGCAAATTCGCCGAAGGATTCAATGAGTTCGTGGCTGTTCATTTTTTGAGCTGTTAGCTTTTAGCTGCTGGCTTTTAGCTTTTTTTGAATCAATACTGAACGTTTAGCTAACAGCAAATCGCTGTTAGCTAACGGCTCATTTAAAGGAGATAACAACCTTGGCCTCCTGAATGTCCCCGAAGGAATAGAAGGCAGCTGGCAGGATGGTTTTCTTGGTCTTTTGTTTAATAATTTCTTCGATTTCTACGCCGTCAGGTGTGGCAGCGGTAAGGGTACCGGTTTTCTCGGTGCCGTCGGCCAGCTTCAGCGCCAGGGAGCGGCCGATGTGGCGCGGATACTGGCGCGGGTCGGTGAGGGGTTGGTCGGCACCGGGGCTGGTGACTTCCAGCGAGTAGGCCGAGTCTTCGCCGTAGTGCTCGTCGATGCGGCGCGCTAGGCGGCGGCTGACGATGGCGCAGGTCTGAATGGGCAGGCCTTCAGGGCCATCGAGGGTCACGGTTACCTTCGGCATTACCGAATCGGAAACGGTGAGGCCCACGATGAACAACTCCTGGTCGCTGATGGCGTCCTGGAGCATTTCCAGCAGTAGGTTGCGGTCGAAGTGCATAGGATTTGAAACAAGCGGGCAAAAAAAGAGGGGACTGCGCGTCCCCTCTTTATCAGATTGAATACCAACTTCGGGGCAAAGATACGACATTCGACTGCGGAATGCAAGATGAGTGCATCCAAGCCGCTTGGGAAGGGCTGCAACTCCAGCGGTAATCAGCGTCTTTAGCAAACCTCAGCCGCTACCGTCGGGTTTGCGACTCAGCCGCCGATACTCATGGCCTTTATTTATCTTCATTTTCAGCTTTTAATTCCCATGAAATCATTTCTGAATTTTCGTACTGCCGCTTTTGGCTTCGCGCTGGCGCTGACTGGTGCTGCCGCCCACGCGCAAACAATGCCCGCTACCATGCCGGCCCCAGCCAAGGACGCCCCCAAGCCCAGCCCGGCCGCCACAGCCACCGGCAAGATTGGTGCTACCGATGTAACCATTAACTACAGCAGCCCGGGTGTGAAAGGTCGCAAGATTTTCGGTGGGCTGGAGCAATACGGCAAAGTGTGGCGCGCCGGGGCCAACGAGGCCACCACAGTGGAATTCAGCAAAGCCGTAACGGTAGAAGGCAAGCCGCTGCCAGCCGGCAAGTACGGCTTCTTTGTGATTCCGGCTGAAACCGGCCAATGGACGGTCATTTTTAACAAAGAGCCCAAGCAGTGGGGAGCTTTTAAATACGACGAGAAGCAGGACGCGCTACGCGTGATGGTGACGCCCCGCAAAACGGCAGCGGTAACCGAGCGACTGGCGTACGAGGTGACACCCACTGGCCTAGTGCTGCGCTGGGAAAACGTGGAGCTGCCGGTGGCCGTTAAGTAAGACTAGGTTCGAAAACCCCAGAAGCGATGCTTCGGCTCGCATTGAACGGCTTGTTCTGCCGGGCCGAAGTATGGCTTCTGGGGTACTCGTATCAGCTGATATGCGGCATCAGACAGCTCACTTTTGCACCTTGCCTGAGATTTAACTATATGGAATACAAGCTCACCCAATACAGCCACGGCGCGGGCTGCGGCTGTAAGATAGCGCCGGCTGTACTCGACCAGATGCTGCACACCAGTATTGCGCAGCCGCAGCACGAGAAGCTGCTGGTAGGCAATGCCAGCCGCGACGACGCAGCGGTGTACGACATTGGCGGGGGCCAGGCGGTGATTTCAACCACCGACTTCTTCATGCCCATCGTGGACGATGCGTACGATTTCGGCCGCATTGCGTCGGCCAATGCGATTTCTGATGTGTATGCCATGGGCGGGCGCCCGCTGCTGGCCATTGCCGTACTGGGCTGGCCCGTGGATAAGCTGCCGCCCGAAGTGGCCCGCCGCGTGCTGGAAGGCGCTCGCAGCATCTGCGCCGAAGCAGGCATTCCGCTGGCCGGCGGCCACAGCATCGACTCGCCGGAGCCCATTTTTGGGCTGGCCGTGACGGGCATGGTGAATATTGTGGACTTGAAGCAGAACGACACGGCCACAGCGGGCTCGGAGTTGTTTCTGACCAAGCCACTAGGCGTGGGCATCCTGACCACGGCGCAGAAGAAGGGCATTTTGCGGGATGAGGACGCGGCCATTGCGCCCGCCCAGATGATGCAGCTCAATAAAATTGGCGCAGAGCTGAGCAAGCTGGAAGCCGTGACGGCCCTAACGGATGTGACGGGATTTGGCCTGCTGGGGCACTTGGCCGAAGTGTGCGAAGGCAGTGGCCTCACGGCGGAAATTAATTTCGACAAAGTGCCGCTTATCGAGGCGGCAGAAACTTACCTGAAGCAAGGCAGTGTGCCCGGCGGTACCAACCGCAACTGGGCCAGCTATGGCCACAAGGTGGGACCGATTACTGACGAGCAGCGGGCCTGGCTATGCGACCCGCAAACTTCGGGTGGGCTGTTGGTGTGCGTGGAGCCCAGCGGGTACGAGGCGGTACAGGCCGTGTTTACCAAGCACGGCCTAGCGCTGGAAAGCTTTGGCCAACTGCGGGCTCATCAGGCAGATGAAGCTTGGGTGCAGGTGAAGGCATAGCTTTCGCGGCGCCTACTTATGAAATCGACTTTTTTACGGCCACTGCTGGAGGCGGCAGTGGTGCTGTTTATAATAATTGGGGCGGCCCGTTGGGTGACGGGGCTCTTTTCGAAGCGCACCCACGTGTACCAAACCACCGTGGCACGGCAGATGCGGCTATTGTTCTGGCCGCTGCTGGCGTTGGGCGCGGGCCTCAGCGTGCTACCAGCCGTGGCCATGGGTGAGGGTCCGGTCAGCGGGTTTGAGTGGGGGCTGACGGCCGGCTTCCTACTCTTCACGATGGCGCTTAGTGGGCCGGCAGTGCTGCTGCATCTGCGCTATTGGCTGTTAAATCACGAAACCGTGCTGGTTTTTCAGCCTACTGAAAACCGCTTTGAAGTGTACGAGGCCGGTCAACGTCAGACCTTCGAGCGGCGTGACCTGGCCAGAATATACCGCGTGACATGCCGGGCACGCCGCACCTTCTGGGCCAGATACGACTACTTGAGCCTGCATTTACACGATGGCCGCATCATCGTGCTCACCTCCCTGCTAACCGACCTGGAGCCGCTGGCTTCTTTCCTGCGCAGCTTGCCCACGGAGCGTTCCGTGCAGGCTTGGTGTTGGATTTAATATTAAGGCCGACGACGGTACAGGCCGGGGGTTGAGGTGGGCTCGTAAGCACTGAAAATATTGGGCAGCAGCTGCTGCAGGCGTGGTACATGGTGGCCTTGGTCGAGCAAATAAGCCGGGGGGGTGACGCCCATTTTTTGGGCTACCCGCACTACGGCAGCGTACTCGTTCAGGTGGCCGAAGTCAACTTGAGAGAGCGTCCAGTCGAGGTAAGGGGTGGCAGGGTGATTATTGAAATACGCCCGGTCATCGGGGCCGAGGATGAGGAGCGTCTGGCCACGCAGGGCGGCGTAGTGCGGGTCGGGCTCGATGCCGAAACGGCTTTCGGCGGGCATGCGCAACAGGCCTTCGAGGCGCGGCACGTGCGCCCGGTAGCGCAATACCACCACAGCATTTATAATGAGCAGTAATAGCAATTCCAGTAGCCAGCTTTGGCGGTAACGTTGCCACAGAAACAGGCTAAAATATGCCAGCGGCGGCAGCAGCAGTACCAACACGCCCGGCGCAGCACCGCGCTCCACGGCTGCCGCCGCAATGGCCACCACCAGCCATACCAGCATCAGCTGCCGAAACTTCACCTGAAACACCAGCCCCAGTGTAGTGCCCAGCGAGCGCAGCAGTGCCAAAACCAATACCACAACGGGCACTATCAGCAGACGCAACTGCAAGCCGGCTGGCAAGCCACTGGCAATAAGGTCGGTGAGGCCGGGCTGCAGGTGAAACTGCACAAACTCCGGCAGTGCCTCATTGTAAGACAGAAAGGTAGCAACCAGCGCATACGGGAAGAAAAAGCCACACAGCAGCAGCAGCGCACTCCGAAAGGAATTGGCCGCGAAGATGACCACGGCAAACAACCCCACCAGTACAAACAAGCTCAAAGGCAGGTAGCACATGGCCCCCAGCCCAATCAGGAAGCCAGCCCGGAATAGGCGACGGTTGTCGTAGCCCTCCCGCGAAGTGGGTAGCAGGGCGCTCAGGGCAAATACGATGAACGTATGCCCCAGCAGCAGCGGCGACAACGCATCCAAATCGGTACTCACGCTGCCCACCAATAGGTAGGTCAGCGCCACGGTGTAGCCACGTTCGGGGTGTACGTCGTAGCGGTTGAGCACGACATTGAGGCGCAGGGCTTGCAGCAGCAGCAGCAGCAACGCCCCCATCCGATAGAGCCACACCGGGCGCGCCAGCACGGCATCGAGCGCGGCGAAAACAGCAGCAGCCAGCGGCGCGGTACCATCGTAGAGGTCGCGGTAGGGCATGGCCCCGCCGTGCAGCCGCTCGCCCACCAGCAGGGCCCGCAGCTCGGCCGCCGTGAGGGGCAGGCCCAGCCACAGCAGTGGCAGGCGCAGGGCCAGCACCAGTAGCAGCAGCGCCAATAGCTGCGCTGGCAAAGAGCTTTTGAAAAAGCGGAGCAATAGATTTAAGGTATGAGGATAGGAAGTGTAAGGGCCGGAAAATTGGTAGGGTACAAGTTAATTGGGAGGGGCAAAGGTATTGTCTGATGGCAAGCCTGACAGTTATTTTCGACACTCGCCCTCTCCTATCCCACCCTCGCCTACCCTAAGCTTAAAACCTCCCGTACCTTTGCAAGTCATATGGAAAGCAAACGACAACAAAAAATGGCCAGCCTGCTTCAGCAAGAGCTGGCAGCCGTGTTGCAGCGCGACCTGCCGCACCTGTTCAGCGGCGGTTTGGCGCCCGGTATCAGCACAGTGAAAGTGACACCCGACCTAGGTCAGGCCCGCGTGTACCTCAGCCTACTGCTGGGCGGCGACGCGAATGAGCGCCTCGAAATCATCAAGGATAACGCCAAGGAAATTCGCCACGCCTTGGCCAAGCGCATTCGCAAGACGGCTCGTGTGGTACCGGAGCTTATCTTTTTCCACGACGACAGCGCTTCCTACGCCGCTCACATGGACCAAGTGCTAGGCACGCTCCACATCCCGCCCGCTCCGAAAGACGTCGACGACAGCGACGACGAGAAACCCACGCGCCCGCGCCTCTTCAATTAGCAACTGAGCAAAGGACTAAGTGAGTAATCTGCCTCGACTGGTCGTCGCGCTTGCTCATTTGCCCATTTGTTCACTTACTCATTTACTTATTCCACTTTGTATTACGACCCGATAAAAAAATCGCTTGGCCAGGTGTTTAACCGCACGCCGTGGCTGCGCCGGCTGTTCTACCACCTGCTCGACCTGCTTCTGCTTCGTACCTGGCACGTGCACCGCGAACTGCGCCAGTGGGCCAAGGGGCGCACTCAGGAGCCGCTGCACATTCTCGACGCCGGCTCGGGCTATGGACAGTACACGTACTGGCTCAGTGGGTTGAGCGCGAAATGGAACATTCTGGCCGTGGACGTGAAGGAGGAACAGGTGGCCGACTCCAATGCCTTTTTTCGGCAGATTGGGCGGCGCAACGTGCAGTTTGCCGTGCAGGACCTGGTGCTCTATCAGGAGCCTAATTCCTTCGATTTGGCGCTGTCCGTTGATGTGATGGAGCACATTCTGGAAGACGTAGAAGTATTCCGCAACATCCACGCGTCGCTGAAGGATGGCGGCATGCTGCTCATTTCCACGCCCAGCGACCAAGGCGGCTCCGATGTGCACGACGACGGCGAAACCAGCTTCATCGAAGAACACGTGCGCGACGGCTACAACATCCGCGAGATTCAGCAGAAGCTAAGCACGGCCGGTTTCGAGCGCATTGAAGCTCGCTACTCCTACGGCGAGCCAGGCCAGATTTCCTGGCGTCTCAGCATGAAATACCCCATTCTGATGCTGGGCAAATCGCGCCTGTTTTTCCTGGTGCTGCCGTTCTACTACCTCATCACGTTCCCGTTCTGCCTTCTGCTGAACTGGCTTGATGCCCGCACGAAGCATGATTCCGGTACAGGCCTCATCGTGAAAGCCTGGAAGTAGGCAAGTTTCCCTGGTTTCAAGACCACACGGTGCAAACCCGTACATTGCCTGTACATTCAAAAAAGTGCTGGACTTACAGACCACTAGTGGGGGACAGCTTTTATCAGCAAGCCGACTATCAACTCTATGCCTAGTACGTAGTTCGGTAATTCGACTGTTACTTTTAGAAATAAGCCCAGGTATGAGCGAGCAAAGCAGGATGTTGGCTAAAGTAGCTTTGAACCACGAAAAGTGCTTGAAAAGGCCTGGAAGCTTTAATGAACTACCTGCTGCGCAAAGCCGGCTAATCCTATTTTTCTGCCCGCTACTGCACCTGTGAACGTCCCTCTCCTCATTGCCCGGCGCTACTTCCGCTCCAAGAATAAGCGCAACATCATCACAATCATTTCCAACATTTCGATGATTGGGGTGGCGGTGGGCACGGCTGCGCTCATTATTGTGCTGTCGGTGTTCAACGGGCTGGAGGACTTGGTGCGCACCCTCTACGGCAAATCGGACCCTAACCTCGTCATTTCTGCCGCCAAAGGCAAAGCTTTCCCGGTCGACCGTACCTTTCTGATGAAGCTGGAAAACACGCCCGGCGTGGCCCTGCTCACCGAAGTCATCGAGGACAATGCCCTGCTGCAATACCACGACCGTCAGATGGTGGTGAAAATGCGCGGCCTGAGCGACAACTACTTCGGCCAAAGCCAGATTGACGCCAACATCCGCGAGGGCGACCACCGCCTACGCCGCGACAGCACCGAGTTGGCGCTGGTAGGCGCTGGTGTGCAGCACGAGCTTAGCATCACCCTCAACAACCGCCTGGCTCCCATGCGCCTGCTCTACCCGCGCAACACGCCAGGCAAAAAATCCCTCAGCATTGACCCCAGTAAGGCATTCAACGAGGAAAACTTAATTGCGGGCGGGGTATTCCTCATCGAGCAGCACATCGACGATAGCTACATTTTCGTGCCCCTCACCTTTGCCCAACGCCTGCTGGGCTATGGCGCCCGGCGCACGGCCCTCTACGTGAAAGTAGGCCAGAGCTTTGAGATAGAGCAGGTGAAGGAGCAGCTGCGCAAGCAGCTCGGCCCCACTTTTAAAGTGCAGGATTCGGATGAGCAGCACGTCAGCTTGTTCAAAGCCATTAAGGTGGAGAAGCTGTTTGTGTTCATCACCTTCACACTGATTCTGCTCATTGCCTCGCTCAACATCTTTTTCTCACTGTCGATGCTGGTCATCGATAAGAAGAAGGACATCTCGGTGCTGCTGGCTATGGGTGCCAGCCAAAAGGCCGTGCGGCGCACTTTTCTATACGTGGGGGCCATCGTGGCGCTGGTGGGTGCTACCGTGGGACTGGTCGTTGGGGTCAGCCTGTGCTGGCTTCAGCAGCGCTTTGGTTTCGTAAGCATGGGCATGGCAACGAGCGTAGTTGATGCTTATCCTGTAAAAATTCAGGCCGCCGACCTCATTTTCACCTGCCTCTCCATCATCTTTATCACGCTAGCCGTGAGCATCCGTCCTGCCTTGAATGCCAGTCACTTGGATTTACGCGAGAATTTATAGCATCTCGTAGATTCTATGGCTGTCGGCGAGGCCAAGTATTCCTACGCACTGCCGATGACGAAATAATGCACCGTCATATTCCGCTTTCGGCCTTACCTTGCGCTTTCCGCGTGCCCGGCTATGAAAGTATCTACCGCTGAACCGTTTCAAATCGTCTACTCGCTCTTCGAGCACGAGTTTCTCGGCCACCTGTTTGCGGCCTATGTCGTGCAGTTGGGTCCTCGGGGCCAGCTAACGCTGCAGCACCAAACCGTGTCGGGCAAAAATGCCCACGAGTTTGCCGTTGCCCTAGATGACGTCGACTTTGAACTCGTCGAGCTCTGCGACCAGATTCAGCAGGAAGCAGTCGTCAAGGAATTCTGGCCCCGCAAAATCGCTACAGCCGAGTTTTTCCTGAAGACCTACAACGCGGAAAAGGGCGACAAACTCATGCAGGAGGCCATTGCCAAATACGTACAGGCGCGCATGGCTACCGTGCTTGCCCGCCTGGCGGGCAAGCGGGTGTTCATCATGGGCCGCGACGGCGAGCCGACCTGGCGCGAGATTGGGATGGCTCCAGCTAAGGCGTCCATCCTGTTTCACTTCCGCCGCAACGAGGAAGGGACCCACTACTTCCCCACCATTCAATATCAGGGGCAAAAGCTTGACTTTCAATACAAAGATGCCGTACTGGTGTGTTTGCAGCCGGCCTGGCTGCTACTCAATGACCTGCTTTATTCCTTCCGCACTGAGGTAGACGGTCGCAAGCTGTTGCCCTTCTTGAAGAAGAAGTTCATTGTGGTGCCCCGGCAAGTGGAGGAAAGCTACTTCCAGAAGTTCGTGGCCCCGCTCATGGAGTCGTTCGAAGTACACGCGCGCGGTTTTGACATCCGTTCGGAGCGCTACGTGGCGCGGCCCCGTCTTACGTTCAGCGACGCTATTCCGGCTCCGGCAATGCCTGAAGTGCCGGTACGCCCGCCCGGCCCACCCCGCCGGGGCCGCATTCCGCTGCCCAAGCCCATTGCCCCATTGCTCACTGGTGCCGAAACAGAGCAAATTCATTTTGAGCTTAGCTTCCGCTACGGCCCGCACCTTATGCCGCTGGGCAACGACAAGCCGGTGAGTGTGCGCCTCGAGAAAACCGCTGACAGCTACGTTTTCCATCGCCTGCTACGCAACCCCGAGCAGGAAATCAGCACTGTAGACGAGTTGCGGGCACGCCAGCTTTCCGTCGACAAAGGTCACGCAACGCTGCCCAAAGGCCAGGCATTCAAGTGGCTGCATGATAATGCCGCCGCCCTCACCGAGCTGGGCTACACTGTAGAAGCGGCTAGTACGGCCAGCAAGAACTACTTCATTGGGCCCACCAGTGTGCAGGTGGGTATTCAGGAAGCCGGCGACTGGTTTGACGTGCGCGGCACGGTACGCTTCGGCGACATTGAAGTACCATTTATCCGGTTGCGGGGGCACATTTTGCAGCGCCGCCGCGAATTCAAGCTGCCCAACGGCCAGATTGCCATCATTCCGGAGGAGTGGTTTACCGATTACCTAGAGTTGTTTGCCTTTGGCGAGGAAACCGAAGACGGCCTGAACCTGCGCCGCCATCACCTGGCGTTGGTGGCTGATTTGCAAAGCAATGAGCTAGCTACTGTGCGCATGGGCCGCAAGCTGGCCAAGTTGCGTGATTTTGCCGAAGTAGAAGACCATCCGCTGCCCGCCGGTTTTCAGGGCGAGTTGCGGCCTTACCAGAAGGCAGGCTACAACTGGCTGCGCTTTGTGCAGGACTACCATTTTGGCGGCTGCCTGGCCGATGACATGGGCCTGGGCAAGACTGTTCAGACCCTGGCTATGCTGCAGCACCGCCGCGAAAGTGGCGAGGCGCAGGGCGCTGCATCCCTACTGGTGCTACCCACTTCACTGGTATTCAATTGGCTGAATGAGGCACAGAAGTTTACGCCCGACCTGCGCGTACTGGCTTACACGGGTACCTACCGCGACAAAAATCCCGACCGATTTGCCGAATATGATGTAGTGCTGACTAGCTATGGCATTGTGCGCCTCGATACGGAGTTGCTGGCCAGCTATAAGTTCGACTACGTGATTCTGGACGAGTCACAGGCCATAAAAAACCCATCGAGCACCACTTCGCAGGCTGTGCGCCAGCTGCGCTCCAAGCACCGGCTCATCCTCACGGGCACGCCCGTGGAGAATAGCACCATGGACCTATGGTCGCAGATGTCATTCATCAACCCCGGCTTGTTGGGTACTCAGGCATTTTTTCGCAAAGAATTTCTCAAGCCCATTGAGAAAAATCAGGACGAAGGCCGCACCCGACGGCTGCATGCGCTCATTAAGCCCTTTATCCTGCGTCGGCATAAGGCACAGGTAGCTAAAGAGCTGCCAGCCAAAACAGAGCAGCTCAGCTACTGCCAGATGACGGAGGAGCAGGCCCACGCCTACGAAGAAACCAAGAGCTTCTATCGCAACAAGATTCTGCGTAACCTCGACGAGCATGGCCCGGCCAGTACCCAGTTTCTGCTGCTGCAGGGCCTCACGCGCCTGCGCCAGATTGCCAATCATCCGCGCCTAGCCGACGAAACCTACGCGCACGAATCGGGCAAGCTGCGCGAGGTGCTGCGCATGATTCGCAACGTAGTAGCTGAGGGACACAAAGTCTTGGTATTTAGCCAGTTTGTACAGCATCTTGCGTTGGTACGGGCCGCTCTCGACGAGCGGCAGATGGAATATGCTTATCTCGATGGCACCACCCGCGACCGCCCGGCTGAGGTAGCGCGCTTTCAGGAGGACGAAGAACTTAAAATCTTCCTCATCAGCCTGAAGGCCGGGGGTGTGGGGCTCAATCTCACGGCGGCCGACTACGTCTTCATCCTCGACCCGTGGTGGAACCCGGCTGTGGAGGCCCAAGCCGTAGACCGTGCTCATCGCATCGGGCAGCAGCGCCCAGTTTTCACCTACAAGTTTATCACGCAAGGCACGGTAGAGGAGAAAATCCTGGCCCTGCAGCGGCGAAAATTGGCGCTGGTGAGCGAGCTTATTGCTACAGATGAGGCCGTCATCAAGCACCTCACGCGAGCAGATATTGAGGAGCTTTTAGGCTAGGGCTAATTGAATTTGGCGGAATGGGTAGATTGGTATCTTCAACTATATACCGCTACCCCGTCATGCCTTATTTGTGAGTAAGTACTCACAAACCTGAATTATAAATTTAGCCCGTGCATCGATACAGAGCAGAACAGGACTTTTTCATCTGGGCTTAAAAAAATTTTGTCCTTCTATTACTTATTATCCTCAATCAATTGGATTAAAAAGAGTATGGCGGGAGTATGCTACCTTTCCTGCACGTTCAGACAAATTGAGACATTGACTAAAAAATCCTATTTATATAAATTTGACAATCAGGCACAAAGCTATATAATTCGTCCATTTACGCTACTTCAGCATGGTACATAATGCAGAATAATACAAAGGATTATAGCAAGCAGAAAGATGCTGGATTGCTTACAGTGCGTATGTAACTATACAAAGTATCTATTAATAAAATACTATTTTTGCTTGCATAAAGCTTAATACTATACGGATTTTTATCCGATTTTGGGAATTTTTCCTCGCCTTGGTTTTGATTTCAAAATCTAGCCCTATAACTTAGTAGAATTGTATCCTACCAATACATTAAAATTTGCTTAAAATCTATTATTTACTTTAAAGTACCATTTTTCTTGAAGCAGTTTATTATAGTGCTGTGCTTATTAGCAAGCAAGTCTGTTTTTTATGCGGGTGCTCAGGCACCCACACAAACAGCCAACGACTATGTGCGTCCATATACAGAGGCCTTCCAATACGGCACCAATATGGGATATTATAATAGCAACTGGTCCGATGAGAATCTGGCTTCTATTGCCGAAAACTTGGGTGCCCATTCTATCCGGCCTTCGCTGCCTGAGTATTTCGTGGCGCAGTATGGGTATAACATTCGGGTGCCTGCTTTCAACTCCTATGTAAACACGCACGGCATGAGAGAACTGACCTGTTTTGTGGAAGGCCCGTCGGCAGCGCACCGCGAAACAACGACCTACCCGGGCGCGACTGGTCAGTCGAAGATGTTTGCCAATCTCTATGAGCCCATCTGGAACGGCGACGGTACAGTCAACCAGAATAACTACTACGCCTATTACTTATATCAGCTGCTAGCTGTTTACGGGGATAAGGTGCGGTTTTGGGAAATCGTGAACGAGCCGGATTTCTCCAACAGCGCCAATGTGAACGATTGGAGCAACCGGGCTCCGACGCCCGGTGAGCTCGTTAACATTCAGGCCCCGATTTTTAGCTACATCCGGATGCTGCACGTCAGCTACGAGGTTGTTAAGAAATATCGCCCGGATGCTTATGTCACGACGGGCGGGGTTGGCTACTCCCAGTTTGTGGATGCGCTCATGCGCTACACGGAAAACCCTAACGGTGGCGCCGTAACGACCCAATACCCCAACACGGGTGGTGCTTACATCGATGCGCTGAGCTTTCATAGCTACCCGGCATACTCGCTGCACTACTGGGACACAGTGCTGAATGGCTTCCGCTACACCCGCACCTCGGACTACGCCGCGAATAAGGTGATGGAGGACCGACAGGGCTTTGCCGATGTGCTCACGCGCTACGGCTACAACGGTGTGACGCGTCCAGCCAAGCACATTCTGATGTCAGAAACCAATATTGGTCGTCGCACGTCGGACGACCGCACGGGCTCGGATGAAATGCAGCGCAACTTTGGCATCAAGACGCTGGTGCTCTCCCAGAAGAAAGATATCAAGCAGCTATACTACTACCAGCTGGGCGAGTCGGTGACTGCTCCTGCGGCCAACCAGTTGGTTTCGGGCAGTGATGAGATGGCCCTGATGGGCCTGTATGAGAACCTGATGCGCGACGCTCCCGGCTCGGAGCACACTACGCAGCTGGGCAAAGCCTTCGCCACAACGTCGAAACTGCTTTATGGCGCCCATTACGACGCAGCCCGTACGGCGGCCCTGGCGCTACCAGCTGGCATAGACGGTGCGGCCTTCAACAAAAACGGCACTTATACCTATGTACTATGGGCCAAAGCCTTAGTTGATAATGTAGAGTACGCTACGGGGGTTTATTCGTTTCCGCTGGCGCTGAGCATGGGCAACCTGCAGCGCTACGAGTGGGACTACTCTAGTACGAATGCCCGAACCACGCAGACCCCGCTGCTCATTGCACTGGGCACAGCTCCCTCCTTCTTCACCGATGCCCCCTCGACAGGTTCAACCACGAACCCGGGGTCTAGCACGGGCTGTTCGGGGACGGGCAGCCTGACGCGCGAACAGTGGAGCAACCTGGGCGGCACGGGCCTGGCCGCCACC
>NZ_JAGETZ010000026.1 GCF_017571495.1 Hymenobacter negativus
ACCTCATGATGTGATGTAACAGGCGATGCCCAAATAACACCCGGTAATTTAGACCACCGTTTTCGTGAACTCACGCAATATGTTTTTAGGCGTTCAAGAGCAAAAGCGACCGGTTTAAGTCCGGCATTAATTTTTCATTAAATGCCCCGGTCGTTATTAGACTTTACGCCTTTGATGCTCTCCGAGATGGTTGGGGTAGTAGACCTAACCCCATTATTCTGGCTGCTCGCATTCGTTATCCTATCAGTGGCAACAATGCTTGGGTTTTATGGGGCTCGCTTTGTGCGTATGCCGAGCCGCACACGCACAGTCGTTGGTGCCGTGCTGCTGGTATTTGCCCTTATGTTGGGAGTCGTCGCGATTGATATTGTTTATCAAATCATGGGGCAAAGTGGTTCGCTCCTCTGGCCCGACACCTAGGAACAGAAACGAGTCGAGAGACTCGAAGGACCGTTTAGATGAACTGTAAGTGGATAGCTATTTTCTCACGTTCAATTCAAGTAGACACATGCTAACAATACTTAAGAAAAATAGGAAAACAACTCTATTGCTGATCGTATTATTCTTCATTGTAACCTATCATTTCATTCTAGTCGCTTTGTATGTAAGTAGCCTTGATTATGTGGGAAATAAGCACGGAGACGCCGGTTTTCATTTTTTTCTTATGCTTCAATATTGTGCGCTATTTGGGGTGTAATAAGGCTGTTAGGCTCTAAGACTATCATTATGAAAATAACATCTATTATTCTAATAACATAAAAATTTGATAATTTTTATGTTTGTGATTTATATACTAAGCCTTGGTCAAAATATAAATTTTAACTTCCGATACGATTATCACGTGTATTTGTCTGTAACGCCATTTATTGTAAAAAAATATTATCTATTAACATAATCAATGTATTAGTATTAACGTCAATACCCCTTGTTGACACTTATATATGACGTGGGTTTTGCTTTCTCAACGACGCACGAGGGGCCCCTGGTTGGGCATTATTACCTCGACCAAGTGTCGGTCTTGGAACTGAATTCAGAATAAACCTCTTAATTTTAAACGGAATACGTTTAAAGAACACTTTGTTTAAACGCGTGAAGTCCACTTAAAATCAAACGAACCCTCTAGTTGAGCCACCTGCGTGGTGCTCGTGAGCCTATAGCATTATTTAACAGGGCCCAAACAGCGAAAGGCGGCTTTGGGGAGACCTTGCCAGGGCTTTCAACACTCTTGTTGAAAGCGCGTTTCCGCTGCGCGTGGCTCTACGGGTCCTTCTTCCAAAAGAGCAGGTTTACACGCTAAGTCTGGTACGTGACCAACGCACGGTACCCCGACTATTATATTCGGAGTATTCTGGCTGTTCCATGCCACGGCCCTGGGTACACACCGCGATTGCCGATGGCACCCAGAGCAACTACTGCATCGTCTCAAAAAGTACGCGTGGCTCTTGCACAGCGAACGGCGCAAGGAGTTGGTCAGTGTAGACAGTATCATTGGCCTTGGTTAAACTCGGTTACGCCCGTGTTAGCACCAGTGAACAAGTGCTTGCTGGAGCTGCAACTCTACGCTCTGCGCCAGGCCTGTTGCGAGCACCTATTCACCGACACCATATCAGGGATGCAGGCCCACAAGCCCAACTGCTGGCTTACGCCTGGCCCGGCGATACCGTCGTCACCTAGTGGCTCGATCGGCTGGGCCGCTCTACCAAGCACCTGATTGAGGTGGGAGAGTACGGCGAATGGCGAGAGCGTGGTCAGGGTAGCAGCTTGCTGCTCGGGCGTCCACCGGGTGCCAGGTACTGGGAGAGGTGCAGGTAATAGAAGACCGACGCCGGCTTGAGGCGCTGGCTACTCAGGCGCACCGCCCCTGGTAGAGACGTCTGCTGTAAATGGTTTGAACCGGCCGCTGCCCAGTTGCTCGCAAATAATAGCGGGCATTGGCGTAGCGCTGCTGCAAATTCATCAGGTCCCAGTCCCAATTTGGCCGTGTTCATGAAAGGTGAAACGGTGGATCAAAATAGTGCCAGGCAGCGAATGGTGTCTGTGGCGGACTTAGCAGCATGGGCCAATGATGTGGTGCCCAAGTCAGGCCTGACTATCGCCCTTTCTCATCGTGGATGAGTTACAAGCGGCAATCTACACCTAATGGGTATGGGCCATTACCTTCTGGTGCTGGACCCAGTGCTGGCCCTTCGGCGCAGGATTCTCGGCCTGGATACTCACAAGTTTGTATGTGCTGCTCCAACACTTGCGGCGAGCGGCATCTGAATGGGCCGCGATAAACGGCATCAGCTCTTGCAAACGCACAACTTGATGCTGCGCCAAAAGCAGTCAATGTCAAAAACGACGAATTCTGCGCATCGCCTGCGCAGAATTTGTCGTTTTTGGTGGATGTCATGCTTACAACGCCACAACAGGCGTGAGGATGCGGCATTACATACGTATGCACAGGCTGGGCTTTGGCTACTTAGTCTTATTGACTGATGCCTATTCGAAACGCATTGCGGGATTGGCTACTGCCTGCACTCGCTGCTCACGGTGGGTGCGCGCTGAAAGCGTTAGAAACGCGCAAAGCGAGCAACCTTGCCCCCGCCTCCCTAAGTCACCACTCGGACCGGGACCGTCGATTTCGGATTGGCTACTTAGAGGCTACCAAAACAGCTTGGGCTATAGTACAATTTCATCCCATTTCAACTCTTTTTCGGTCATAGCAGAAAGTAGCACCAGTCCCACCCCTACCAATCCTTGTAGTAAATCGCCTAGGCGATTGTTATAGATGTCATTGGCTAGTTCCTGACGCAGCCATTGCTGTGTTTGAGTGAGCCAATAAATTTGCCCCCGCTGGTAGGCTTCGTTCCCACTTAGTTGGCAAAGCTTGTGATATATATGTGCTAATCCTGCGGCTCCACTTTCGAGCTGCGAACTCACTACTTCGGTATTATCGCTCGTGGTGCGAAGTAACGTATTTAACCCAACCAGTTCAGCAATATTTAGTAGGTCAGGGTCTTGTGATAAGCTGTGCGCTTTGTAGAGCAGAAATGATTGCCCAATGTCGCCCCGTCGCCAGCTTAGCTCCGAGCTAAAGGTGGTTTCCTTTAGCTGGTTGTGCACCTGGTAAGGGAAAACGGAGTACTGCTGCTCGGAGAAGTCGATATTTCGCTTCGTTGCCAAGATGCGCTGAATGCCGATATGTATTCGCTGTTTGCTTTCAGTGTCTGAAACACCTGCGTGACACAGGTTGATAAGCACCAGAAGCTCGTCGGCCAGCCCGGCTGAGAGGCCCAGTTGTAACGGCTCCGCGTAAGTGAATAGAACCGGCATTGCTAGTAGCTGGCGAAGACAATTGCTAACAAACGGAATCGAGGGACGCAGTGCGAAGTATCGTACTATCCGAAAGAAATTGCTACGACTGGTTTCGTCACTGCGCTGGAGCAGACGGAGTGCCTCTGCCTGTAAAGCCTGGTCGAGGCGGGCCAGGGTGGCCTGGCTGGCAGTAGTCAAGAAGCCTGCGGGCGCAGGCTGGCTGCTTAGCCACGCAGCCATGCAAACCTGGTTCAGTGCTGGGCCCGTCCACACCTCGACCGGGTGCTGGTCGAGGTGTGCAATCAACTGGTCGAACGAGCGATGAGCTAAAAGGGCGTGCTCTCGGCCAATAGCCTTGTATACACAGTAATGGTAAATGGCAATGCCGAACAAATCTGGCGGGGCGGCGCTGGCCGGTGAGGTGCTGGTGAGCACCTGGTGTACTTCCTGCCAGCTTTGCGCGACGGTTAACGGCCGGTTTTGCATGGCAAAAACGTCGGTTGGGAAGCGGCCCGACGGGTAATTGGTAGAGGAGGACTCTTGCATTCCCATGGGATGGTTGGCTTTCATGTGAATGACGAGCAAAGAGTAAGCGAAGCGAAAATCTGCCCGGCCCTGGCAGCCCGGCCCTCAAGCTGGGCTGTCAGGCCGACACCTACATGCCAAAAACACTCGAGGTTTCGATAATGGTGCTGGTGGCGAATTTGGACGTGGTGCCTTGCTTGGTGAAGCGCGTTACAATCGTTTTTTGCAGTTTGAATTTGGCGGTCGAGTTGAGGTTTTTCATAGCGGTAAAAGTGAAGCGAGTGTGTGAGATGTGAGGTAGTTGCGTTGACTGGAACAAACGTAGCGTACCGGGCTGCCTACCCAAAAAGTATTACACCAACCCGGCTTTTTGAAGTACCAAGCCGGCGATTGGGCGCCTTGGCATCAGAGGCTACTGGGAGCACTTGTTCGGCCTGTTCTATATTTGACCAGATGCCAATAAATTCTCGAATCCCCCGGCTGTTCCTTACCCATTTTGCCGTGTGGCTGGGCTTTGCAGTTTATGAGCAGTCCGTCTTTCTGGTAGTTGGAAACTCAGCCTTCAACTTCTGGCAGGTGGTGCTGCTGTATGTGCTCAATGCAGGCCTGTTCTACAGTAACAGCGAGATGCTGTTTCGGTGGTACGCCCGGCGTCGCTACGTGCTCTATGGATTGGGGCTACTCACAGTGCTGGCCCTCTACACTCTGCTGCGATGCGTGCTGTATATCGATTTGTTTCCGAGCCAGACCGACCCGTCCATGCCGGCGATTGAGTCTTATAAGCACTTCAGCATTCTGGCGCTTTACCGCGGTACCTTCTTCGTTGTAACCGGGGTAGGGTACTGGTTCGCCCGCCATGCCATTGGCCTGGAGAAGCACAAGCGCGAGCAGGAACACCTCCTGCGCGAAACCGAGCGCAGCCTGTTGGAGTCTAATCTGGCTTTTTTGAAAAACCAGATAAATCCTCATTTTTTATTCAATTCGCTCAACTTTCTCTACGCTCAGGTATATCCCCATTCTGAAGACGCGGCTCGGGGCATTCTCTTGCTCTCGGATACCATGCGTTACGCTCTGCACGAAGAAATCAATGGCAAGGTGATGCTGGCGCACGAAGTCAAGCACCTAAACAACTACATTGAGATTAATCAGCTGCGATTCAATAATCAGTTGCAAATCGATTTTCAGGTGATAGGAGGCATCCAGTTTTTGATGATACTGCCGCTGGTACTCATTACATTCGTAGAAAACTGCTTCAAGCACGGGGAACTAACTGACGCGTCCAATCCACTTACTATCCGCTTGGAAGTAGTACAAAACCAGCTTACTTTTTACACGCACAACAAGAAACGTCACGGGCCGAAGGAAAAAAGCACGGGGATTGGTTTGGCCAATACCCGCCAACGGCTGGAGCTACTCTACCAAGGGCGCTACGAGCTAACCCTGGTTGATAACCCTGACGACTACATCTGTACTCTGACCATTCTCCTGTAGACCAATGATTTCATGCCTGATTGTAGATGATGAGCAAGGTGCTATTGACATTTTGCGGACCTTCATCGAGAAGACGCCCTTTCTGCGTTTGCAAGGCAGTACGACCAACCCTTTAGAGGCGCTCAGCCTCTTACAGCAACAGCCCGTCGACCTGATTTTCCTGGACATTCACATGCCCCAGCTTTCTGGCCTCGACTTCATGCACTTACTCAAGGGCAACACCAAGGTTATCCTTACCACGGCCTACAGCGAGTTTGCCGTGGAAGGCTTCGAGCGCGAGGCGCTCGACTACCTGCTCAAGCCTATTGCCTTCGAGCGGTTCCTGAAAGCGGCTCAGAAGGCCCTCAACTCCAGCATCGAGCCTTCGGCCCGGTGGCAGTCGCCGGATAAGGAAGACGACTACATCTTCGTAAAAACCGAGAGCAAGGGCAAGATGACGAAGGTCAACTTCGCGGACATCATGTATGTGGAGGGCATGAAAAATTACCTGTCCATCAATACAAAGGAGGACCGGATTATCACGCTGCTCAACATCAAAGACTTGGAAGACCGACTGCCGGCCAAGCAGTTTATGCGGGTGCATAAATCTTACATCGTGGCCCTAAGCAAGATTAAGGCCTTGGATGGCAACCAGATTCTGTTCACCGACATGAAAGCCTACGTCCCCTTGGGCGAGACGTATCGCCCCGCGTTTTTTGAGGCGTTGAACCAGAATATTATGGGGGGCAAGAAATAGTGGACTTGCGCTGCCGCGCCTGGCAAGATTCGTAGTAGCGGTGCAGGAAATCATACAGCACCAACTCGTGCAGGCGGGCATCGGCCGGAAACAGGCGGTTGAGGAGCATGTGGATATAGCTACCCAGCAGTTGGTCCAGCGGTACCTCCAGGGGCGCCAACTGGTCCAGCGCCCCGATGGCTTGCACAATACGGGCAAGCGGCGCGGGTACGGTGCACGGTACGGCGGAGGCTAGCAGCTGGTCGATAGCGGCGCGGTTGTGGCGGTACTTGGCATCCAACTGGCGTTTCAGGGTTTTACTCAGGCCAAATTCCTGGGCAAAGGATTGCTGCAGCCGTTGGAATAAGCCCGCGCGGCGGTCCAGGGAGTAGCCGAAGGCCGTCAGCAGCTCGTTGATGGCCCCTAAGCCCCACTGCCACAGTTCCTCCTGAGCCGGCTCGGTGGCAGCCATATAGTCGAGCAGAGCAGTGCTTTGGTAACAAAAGAGCTGTTCTGAGTACGCAATAGTGCGCGTGCCGTACCGCTCCAGCTCTCGTCGGTAAGTATCGGCCTGGACTTTCCACACCGCTTGCGGGCCGGTAAAATCCTGGAGGTAGTGGCTGATAAGCTGGATGATGGTTCCCACTTGGCTGGGGTTGGGCAGGTGCCAGCGCACGCGCAAGTGGTTGTCAGGGTCGGCGTAGCGAATGAAAAACCAGGTATCGACCAGCCCTTGCGCCTGTAGCTCGGCCGTGAGGGGCCGGATGACGTTCAGGAGCACTTGGTCGGCCACAAGCTGGCCGCAGTAGAGCTTGTAGTACAGCCACTCCGAGCCCAGTGAGAAATCGCGTTGTACTGGTTCGGCGGGGGTGGCCACTGCCCGGAGAGTCGGGTAGCAGGGGGCATTGCGGACCAGCAGGGCAATCAGCTGCGGTACGTATGGCCGGTTGGCCGCATCACGCACCGGGCTGGTGGCGGGGTCAAACAAAAACTCCTTGAGCTTAACGGTGGTCTGGTTTCGAACGGCCTCCAGCCAGAGCCTGACCAGGAACTCGTTGTCGGCATCAATGAACAACTCGTTGTCGCCGTCGGTGAGGGTGAAAAAGCGTGGCAACTGCCACTGGGCGCGAAAATGGGCAATTCGCGGGGCATATTCGGCGGGAGATGCGGCCAACAGCGGCTGCAAGTCGGCTTGTTCGAACTGCCAAGCGGCTGCAGCCAGAACGACGTTGCCGCTCGTAAGGCGGGGCGTAAACTTGGCGTATAGTGACACGCTTTGCCAACTAAAGCCCAGGTTGGGTTGAAGGTCTTGGGTTTGCAGGTCGCACAAGAACTGATATACCGGCAGCGCATCGCCCGTGAAATTGTGGGCTGTGCTCAGGCGCGGAATAATCACTTGGTTGGTTTTGTGGGAACGCAGCACGAATTGTCCTTGCCGGATGGACAAGCGCAGGTCCTGGACGTGGACCTGGGCGTCGGGCGGGCGCGTAGACTGCGCCAGGTAGGGAATTTCCAGGCTGCGGAAGCAGGGGCGCAGGAGCAAGTTGCCGGTGCGGCTGGCTGGAAAGTGGCAGATTTCGGCGAAGGCTACTTGGGGGTTGTGGGCCTGCTCCAGGTGGGTGATTTGCTGCACTAACTCTGCAATAGCAGAGTCAGCGTGGGCAAAGCGCCCCAGCAGATTTACTGCACTGGACCCGCCCACGCTTTCGAGCAGCACGCGCTCACCATCGATTGGGCGGAACATAATAGCCAGCGACGGTGGCAGGAGCTTGGCTACGGGTACAAACCCCTGGGCCTGAAGTGCTGCTACGGTGATGTCGATGCTGTAGGCGCGGTTACGCTCGGCCTCACGCAGCTTGTGGTACATGAAGTGCTGCACGTCGGTGTGGCGTAGCGTGCGCGGGGAAGCAGCGGGGGCATCTACCACCAAATCGTGGATAAAGGGGGAGTAACGGCTTTTGCCGTAGTCCGAGTATGACAGGCCGCTCTCGTTGTCGAGGGCTTCCAGCAGCGGCACTTCCTGCTCTTCGTAGCGTGCCTGAAACCGCTGGGTGAAATCGGACAGCCGCTCATTACGGTGCGGTGGGGTGAGATAGGCAAGCACGTCGAGGGCAGCGAGCAATTCCACTTGCAAGTGGTTGCTGAGGGTGGCCGGCGCGTGGGGTGCCAAGCCTTGCACGGCATCGGTCTGAAATAGCTTACCCGGTTCGAGCGGTACGCCCAGGGGGGCCAAGGTTGCCACAATGCGCTCGTAGGCTGCCGCTGGGTTGGGACTGGGATGGTCCAGGGCGCTTAGCTGGTGGTCGGCTTCGGCCAGTATGGCCCGGATGGCATCAATGGCGGCGTCGGGGGCGGTGGCGGAGAGCCGTGCCAGTACAGCCTGAATATGCGCGAGGAACTCCACGCCGGTCACGGTTGGCTCCAACTCACTCACCAATAGCTGGGCCTCAATCAGCTCGTTGATAAATTCGTCCGCGGCTTGCTGGTCTTCTTTGTCGGGGCTGAGCAGAGCGACCAGCGCTGGCAGCGTTGGGCCGGCCGGGGCGGCGGCCAGTACTTCCAGTAGGGCCGGCGAGGTCGCCACGGCATTAATCTGGTGTACCCGTAGCGCCTCGACGTAGTGGTATTCAATATAGCGTAGCTCGTCGCTGGTGCGGTAGAGGCTGGTATTAGGCCAGTAGCGCAGGTGCGGGCGGATGGCTGGGTGCCCGGTGAGCTGCTGGGCCAGGGCGCACAAGTAGTGCATATCGAGCCGGGTATGGCGCGCATTGTGGGCCGGGGCCAGGCGAATGTCGCTGGCAGCGCCCCACTGCACCACCGAGCAGCCTGCAAACAAACCAAACGGCGTACAGCGACTGGTGATACGCGCCCGGTACCGAGTGAGGGTGCCGGTGAGCTTAGCTACCTTGCGGGTATCGGTTAGCTCGCCTTGCTGCCACTTTTGGCATTCGTCGTGCAGCGCCGGCGACGCCAGGTAAACGGCTTCCATAAACCGCTCGTTGGTGAGCGAAGCCTGGGTATTGGCGGCATTGAAATCAATCGTAAACGGCTGCGCCGGCGTGCGGAGCACCAGTTGAGGACAGAACTGGTAGTGGTTCTTCATCAAGGAGAATAACGAGTGGAAAGGAAGCAACGAGTGCCGGCCAGGGTAAAGGCCAGCTTATGGGCACAGCGGCCCATTCTCGCTTGCAATTAACACCGTAAATTCAGGTTATCAGGTGCTACCGCTTGGCGTTGCGCGATGGCCGGGGGCTTTTTGGGTCGTTTTGGTGCCAAACCCCGCGCCCAATGCCAGCCTTGGTTCGCGTACGTGGGCCGGCCACCATAAAAAACGCTTACGCTACGCAAGCCTGCTGCTCCGCCACGAAGTAGCCCGCCTGAAAGAAAGACGAACCTTCTGGCGCCATGAAATCACTCCAAACTACCGAGCCAAACGAGGGTGCAGGGCTGCGTTCTTGTGCAGCACAAGGCTCCGGCCACATTACTTCCCTGTAGTTATTGGTAATGAGAGAAATATAGCCCAACTGCTAATCCCGGCTGGTAATCTCGCTGGCGCGGCGTTCGGCTGCTGAGGCGGAAAGTACCTGCGGTTCGGAATGGAACTGCTGCCGGCTTGTGATGGACGCGCATCAGTCATTATAGGGGCGAAAATCGGGAGTTGCCCCGCGAATGTGCCTGTTGGTGTAGAATTTTTTAGGAGGCTGAAAGATGTGCGGAGATTTCGCTCAGCAAAGACACAGAAACTATTTCATCCACCAAGCGGCCGGCCAGGTCGCTACCGCACCTCCTCCCATTCATCATGATTACGACCGTAGGCAACCGCAGCATTACCCTGGAAGACTTTTACCAAATCCTGTTTAAAGACAACGCGATTGAGATTAGCCCGGCCGCCCAGAAGCGCGTCAGCGACTGTTTCGCCTTCTTGCTGGACTTTGCCAAGGAGAAGTTGATATACGGCATCAATACCGGTTTTGGCCCAATGGCTCAGTACCGGATTGATGAGCATGAGCAGGCCCAGCTTCAGTACAACCTGATTCGGAGCCACTGCGCGGGCCAGGGCAAGCCCATCGATACGGTTTACGTGAAGGCCCTCATGGTGGCCCGCCTCAACACCTTTCTGCGGGGTAAGTCGGGAGTGCATCCGGATGTAGTCGCCCTGCTGACAGCGTTTATCAACCGTGACATCTTCCCGGTCATCTTCGAGCACGGTAGCGTGGGCGCCAGCGGCGACCTGGTGCAGCTGGCCCACCTGGCCCTGGGCCTGATTGGGGAAGGGAAGATGTGGCACGAGGGTCGGCAGGTGCCGGCATCCGAAGTGCTGGCGGCCCACAACCTGACTCCGCTAAGCGTGCATTTGCGCGAAGGGCTGGCCCTGATGAATGGGACATCGGTCATGACGGGTATCGGAGTGGTGAACCTGATTCACAGCCGCAACCTGCTCAACTGGAGCTTGGTATCGTCGAGCCTGCTGTCGGAAATCGTGGAATCGTACGACGACCACTACTCGGCCGAGCTGAACGAGGCCAAGCACCATCCTGGCCAGCAGCAGGTAGCCGCGCAGATGCGCGCCATCTTGCAGGATAGCGACCTGGTGCGCAAGCGCCATGAGCACCTGTACGACAAGAAAGTAACGGCCGACGTGCTCGAAGACAAGGTGCAGGAGTTCTACTCCATCCGTTGCGTGCCCCAAATCCTGGGGCCGGTGTACGATACCATCGCATCGGCGACGACAGTAGTAATGCACGAGATTAACTCGGTCAGCGATAACCCCATTATCGACAAGGACAAGGGCAGCGTGTACCACGGCGGCAATTTCCACGGTGACTACGTGTCGCTGGAAATGGACAAACTAAAAATCGCCATCACCAAGCTCTCGATGCTGGCCGAACGACAGCTCAACTTCCTGCTCAATAACAAGCTTAATAACAAGCTGCCTCCGTTTGTAAACCTGGGGCGCCTGGGCTTCAATCTGGGCATGCAGGGGGCGCAGTTCGTGGCAACATCTACGGTGGCCGAAAACCAGACGTTCTCGTTCCCGATGTACGTCCACAGCATCCCCAACAACAACGACAACCAGGACATCGTGAGCATGGGCACCAATTCGGCCCAAATCACCAGTAAGGTGATTGAAAACACCTATCAGGTGCTGGCCGTGCAACTGCTAACCACCATTCAGGCCGTAGACTACCTTGGCTTTGAAGACCGGCTCTCGTCGGTGTCGCGGGAAGTGTACCAGCAGCTGCGTGCCCTGGTACCGGTGTTCACGGAAGACGGCATCATGACCGAAAAGATTCTGAAAATAAAGGAGTTCATTCAGGCCGAGCACGTGCAATTGCCCGCCTCGGTCGTGGGGCAGCCGGCCGCCGTGGCTGCTACGGAACTGGTAGCTTCCTAGAGCCCGCGCCAACCTACCGCAATCCGTATTAGCGCCGCAGGACCATGAACTATGCATTGGTGACGGGGGGCTCCCGAGGAATTGGCCGAGCCATTTGCCTGAAACTAGCCGACCAGGGGTACAACGTACTCATCAACTACGTAGCCAACCAGGCCAGCGCCGAAGAGGTGCAAGCCCTTGTGCGCAGCAAAGGGGTTGAAGCCGAACTGTTGCGCTTCGACGTGGGCAAGGGAGAAGAGGTGGAACAGGTGCTGGCCGGCTGGCTGGCCGCCAACCCCACCAAGCACGTGGAGGTGCTGGTGAACAACGCCGGCATTCGCCAGGACGGGCTCCTGATGCTCATGACCAACCCGGAGTGGCAGCAGGTGATGGACGCCAGCGCGGGCGGCTTCTTCAACGTAACCCGCCTGATTATCCGGGGCATGATTCGGCAAAAAGTTGGCCGGGTCATCAGCATTGTTTCCCTCTCGGGCCTGAAGGGCCAGCTGGGCCAAACCAACTACTCGGCAGCCAAGGCGGCCGTGATTGGGGCGACCAAAGCCCTGGCCCAGGAAGTAGGCCGCAAGCGTGTGACGGTGAACGCCGTAGCTCCCGGACTCATCCGCACGGAAATGCTGCAAGGCTTGCGCGAAGAAGACTACCTGCCCCTGATTCCGATGCACCGCTTTGGTGAGCCTGAGGAAGTGGCCGACCTAGTAGCTTTTCTGGCCTCGCCCCAGGCCGCCTACATCAGCGGGCAGGTCATTTCCATCAACGGAGCGCAGTACTAACGCTGTCATGCTACAGGTTATTAAACAGATAGATGTTCGCTTTTGCGAAGTCGATGCCATGCATATTGTCTGGCACGGGCACTACGTCAAGTACCTGGAAGACGGGCGCGAGGCCTTTGCCCGGGAGTTTGGGCTGGGCTACCACTTTCTGGAGCAGGCCGGCTACGGCATTCCGCTGGTAGAGCTGGTAATCGACTACAAGAAGGCGGTACGCTACGGCGATACCCTGGCCGTGGAAACCCGCTACGTGCCCAGCGCCACCCCCAAGATTTGCTTCGAGTACCGCATTCGGGACGCGGCCAGCCAGCAGCTCGTCTGCACGGCCCGCACCACGCAAGTTTTCACCAATACCCAGCTGCAGCTCCAACTGATGCCGCCCCCCTGCTTCACCGAGTGGCAGCAGCGCTGGCTGCCCTCCTTAGCCCCCATCGTATGAAAAAGGTCCTGTACGCCGCCAGCACTTGCGTTACACCGCTGGGCTTTACCACCGCTGCTACCTTCGAGGCGGTGCAGGCGGGGCAGACGGGCCTGCGCCCGCACTGGTTCGACTTTTCCGACGAGAGCTTTGCTGCTGCTACCATCGACGAGACCTGGCTGGCTGAGGCTTTTGCCCCGCTCGGCCACTCGGCGGCCGATTACAGCAAGCTGGAAAAAATGAGCATTCTGGCCGTAACCGGGGCAATGTCCCGGGTTGCCTTTTCCCTCACCGGCCCCGACACGCTGCTGGTGTACTGCTCGGCTAAGGGCAACATCAGTCACCTGGCCGTGGGTGGTACGCCCTACCTAGCCCAGCTGGCCCGCACGGTGGCCCGGGCCTGTGGCTTTGCCAACGAGCCGCTAGTGATTTCCAACGCCTGCATTTCGAGCCTGCAAGGCCTGGTGGTGGCCCGGCGGCTGCTCAAGGCCGGCCGCTACCAGCACGCGGTGGTGGTAGGAGCCGATGAAGTAACCAAGTTTACCCTCTCTGGCTTTCATGCCTTTAACGCGCTGAGCCGGCAGCCCTGCCTGCCCTTCGACGCAGCCCGGGAAGGCATTAACCTGGGCGAAGCGGCGGCGGCGATGGTGCTGACGGTAGGCCCGGTCGAGGGCCTAAGCGCCGGGGCGGTGGAAGTCGTGACGGGCTTCAGTACCAACGACGCGCACCACATTTCGGCCCCCTCCCGCACCGGCGAGGGACTGTACCAAGCCGTGACGAAGGTATTACAGCAGGCCGGCGGCGGGCCGGTCGATTTTATTGGAGCCCATGGCACGGCCACGCGCTACAACGACGAGATGGAAGCCCAGGCGTTCCACCGGGCCGGGCTGCACGAGGTGCCGCTGCACAGCCTCAAAGGCTACTTTGGGCATACGCTGGGCGCGGCCGGCCTGCTGGAAGCCGCCCTTGGCATCGAATCGATGCAGCGCAGTGAGCTGATTAGCTCCAGGGGCTACACCACCTGCGGGACTTCCCTGCCGGTGCGGCCCATCCGGCAGCGGGCCCCGGCCGAGTTGCGGCGCTTTTTGAAAACGTCCTCCGGTTTTGGGGGCTGCAACGCGGCCGTCCTCTTTGCCAAAGCCGCCTGAGCCATGCAACCTCATATCACCGCCAGCTGCGCCATTCGCGGCAACCAGATTTTTGTGAACGGCACGCTTGTTTACCAAGGGACTGCCGACACGCCCGACCTCGCCGCGTTTCTCGTGGCCGCCTACCGGCACTTCGGCTTGCAGTACCCTAAGTTCTTTAAGATGGACGCGCTCTGCAAGCTGGCGTTTCTAACGGCGGAGCTGCTGCTTCCCACCACGAGCCTGGCGGCGCGGCGCGGCGCGGGCGAAGTGGGCGTAGTGCTGGCGAACCGCTCGTCGAGCCTGCTCACCGACTTGGTGCATCAGCAAAGCATTCAGGAGCCGGCCGCCCACTTGCCCAGCCCGGCGGTGTTTGTGTATACCCTGCCCAACATCGCCATCGGGGAAATCAGCATCCGGCACCAGCTTACCGGCGAAAATACCCTGTTCGTGGCCGACTCCTTCGAGCCCGAAGCCCTGGTGGCCTACGCCGGCGAGCTGCTGGCCGAAGGAAGCTGCCAGGCCTGCCTCTGCGGCTGGTTTGAAGCCGGCCTCACCTCGCACGAAGCCTTTTTCTACGTGGTAGAAGTGCCAGCGCCTGAAGTACCGGCCCGGCACCCGCACCACACCTCGGCCATTGAGGCCCTTTACACGCAACCACTTTATTCCTAACCCTTTTTTTCTCACTCCCATGTCAACGCTTACCGAAGAACTCAAAGGTCACATCATCCAGGAGCTGAACCTGGTCGACATTCATCCCGCCGACATCAGCCCCGACGCGCCACTGTTTGACTACGACGGCCTGGGCCTGGACTCCATCGACGCCCTGGAACTGACCGTCATCCTGAGCAAATACTACGGCATCAAGGTCACCGACCCGGCCCAGATGAAGCAAGCGTTTTACTCGCTGGCAACCCTGGCCGCCTTCATTGCCGAACACCAGGCTGCGGAAGTGGTCGCTTAACCTAACCGGCGGCGGAACTCCCCTCTGGGCGGCCCCGCCGCGCCCGGCGATGATTGAGCTATGGTATACCGCCTTTGGAGCCGCCGCACTGCCGCCGGCCGTGCTGGCCGCCCATGTGGCCCGATTGCCCCCCGCCTGGCAAAGACGAGTGCTGGCTTGCCGCCGGCCCGCCCGCCAACAGGCCACGCTCTTCGGAGCGTTGCTGCTCCAACACGTGCTGCGCTGCCGAGCGCACCCGTACGCCCTGGAGCACGTGCTGCGCACCCCCGACAACCGGCCTTACCTGGCCGGCGCAGCGCTAGACTTTAATGTATCGCACTCCGGCCGCTATGCCGTGTGCGTGCTGAGTACCACCTGCCGGGTAGGTGTCGATATCGAAGAGCGTACCCGCACCCGAATTGCCGGATTTCAGCCGCACTTCCAGCCCGCCGAGTGGGCCGCCCTGCATACGGCCGACCCTCAGGAACAATTTTACCGCCTCTGGACGCAGAAAGAAGCCGTGGCGAAAGCCGACGGCCGGGGCCTCAACATCCCGTTGCGCGACATCCGCATCCGGCACCAGCGGGCCAACCTAGCGGGCACGTGCTGGCACGTACGCGAAATCGGGCTGACCGAAGCCGATGCAGCGGCCTACACCCTGCACATTGCCGCCAGCCAGCCCGAGCCCATCGCCGCGCCGCGCCAGGTCAGCTTCCTGGAGTTGGAAGTGCGCCCTCCTTAGCCCGCGGGCCCGCTCGCCAAACGCTGGCTCCTTAATCCCAAATCCTCACTTAATCGCCTGCCTGATGAACGTATATGTAACTGGTATTGGGATGATTTCCGCCCTGGGCCCCGATGTGGCCACGGCGTTGGAAAGCCTGCGGCAAACGCGCTCTGGCCTGGGGCCGATTCGCCACGTAGCCACGCGGTTGCAAGGCTGTTACGTAGCCGGCGAAGTGAGTTTTTCGGATAATGAGCTGGCTACCCGGGCCAACCTGCCCGATGCCGACCTGACCCGTACTACACTGTTGGGCTACCTCGCTGCCGAGGAAGCCTGGCGGGGAGCGGGCCTGGGGCTTGGCGACACCGCCCGCACCGGCTTTATCTCGGCCTCGACGGTGGGGGGCACGGGCCACGCCGAGCACTACTACCAGGCGTTTCGGGACCAGCAGCCGACGCCGGCCTTTATCGACACCTACGACAACGCGGACAGCACGGAGTTCATCAGCCGCCGGCTGGGCATCTGCGACGTGGTGACGACCATCAACACGGCCTGCGCTTCCTCGGCCAACGCCATCGTGCTGGGCATGCGGCTGATTCGGCAGGGCGTGCTCGACCGGGTGGTGGTGGGCGGTACCGATGCCCTGGCCCGCTTCACCCTCAACGGGTTCAACTCTCTGCTGTTGCTCGACCCCGTGCCCTGCAAGCCATTTGATGCCGGGCGCAAAGGCATCAACCTGGGCGAAGGAGCGGCCTACCTGGTGCTGGAATCCGAGGCGGTGGCCCGCCAGCGGGGGGCTCGTCTCTGGGCGCGGCTGAGTGGCTACGGCGTGGCGAACGATGCCTTCCACCAAACGGGGTCATCGCCTACTGGCCGGGGCTTGCAGCTGGCTATGCGGCAGGCCCTGGACCGGGCGCAGCTGGCGCCGGCGGCCATTGGCTACCTCAACGCCCACGGCACCGGTACCGCCAACAACGACCTGACGGAGGGCCAGGCAATTCGGGCAGTTTTTGGCGAGGCAGTGCCGCCGTTCAGCTCCACCAAACCCTTTACGGGGCACGCCCTGGGGGCGGCGGGCTCTATTGAAGCCGTGCTGTCAGTGCTGGCCCTGACCCACGGCCTCATCTGGCCCAACCTGAATTTTGAGCAGCCCATTCCCGAACACGGGCTGGTGCCCGCCCAGGTATTGCGAGCCGCCCCCGAGCTGGCCCATGTGCTCTCGACCTCGGCTGCGATGGGGGGCTCTTGTTGCGCCCTGCTCTTTTCTCAGCCCTAACCCTTTAGCCTCGCTTGTCATGCCTGCCTACGTCAACAGCATTCACTGCATCAGCCCCTACCAAGCGGCCGGCGCGACCCATGCCGGTGCCTTTATCGCTCCAGACCCGGTATACACAGAAGTCCTCAGTCCCAGTGAGCTGCGCCGGACTCCCCGGCTGGTAAAGATGGGGCTCTACGCGGCCGCCCGCTGCCTGGCCGATGCCGGCCTCGATAGTGTGGATGCCATCGTGGTGGGGTCGGGCCTGGGCAGCTTCGATGGGTTCGAGAAGTTTGAAAATGCCTTGCTGGAACAGGCCGAAGAAACCCTGGCCCCCACCTCCTTTATCCAGTCGCTGGACAATGCCGTGGCGGGGCAGCTGGCCCTCAAGCTGGAGTGCTACGGCTACAATATGACCTATACGCACCGGGGCTTCTCCTTCGAAACGGCCCTGCTCGATGGCCTGCTGCTGCTGGCCGAAACCGACGGCCCGACCAACGTGCTGGTGGGCGGGCTGGATGAAACCACGCCCACCTACGCCCAGCTGCTGCAACGGGGCGGCCACCTCAAAAGCCCGGCCGAGGCGGGCCGGGTCGAGCTGAGCCACTCGCCCGGCGTGCAGCCCGGCGAAGGGGCCACGTTCCTGGTGCTGTCGTCGGTGCGCCAGCCCAGTACCCTGGCGGCGGTGCGGGCCGTGCGCACGGTGTTCAGCCCCCGCACGGCCCTCGAAGTAGAGCACGCCCTCACTGCCCTGCTGCACGAGCAGCACCTGGCCCCCGGCGACCTCGACCTAGTGCTGCTGGGCAACGGTGGCGACAACGCGCAGGACCAGAAGCTGCGCACAGTGGAAGCTTCGCTGCCCGGAATTCCACGTGAATACTTCAAAAACTACTGCGGAGAATACCACACGGCGGCTGCTTTTGCGGTGTGGCTGGGCGTGCAGCGCCTGTCGTCCTCGGGGGCGGCCCCGGGGGCGTGCGCCCCAAAGACCTGTCTCATCATCAACCAGTACCGCGATGTCAACTACAGCATTATTCTCCTCACCCGGGACTGAGCCGGCCGCTGGCCTGCCCACCGCGCCGTGCCTGCTGCCCGCTTGGGCCGCCCGGCCCCTGGTAATAGCGGCCGAGGTAGAAGCCTACATTCCCCAGCAATACCCCTTTGCCCTGGTTGATACGCTTTACCACTGCCAGCCGGGCGAAGCCTGGGCGGGGCTGCGCGTAAGCCCCGACAACCTGCTGGTGCAGAACGGCTACCTCAGCGAGGCCGGCATCCTGGAGAGCATGGCGCAGGCCGTGGCCCTAAAGGCGGGCTACGAGGCCCAGGACCAGGCCGCGTCCCCGCGCGTGGGGTTTATCGCGGCGCTCAAGCAGGTGCATTTGCATGCGCTGGTGCCGGTGGGCGCGACGCTGGTTACCCACGTTCGCATTGTGCTGCAGGCCCTGGACGTGCTGGTGGTGCGGACCACCAGCGGCTACGACACCACCCTGGTGGCCGATGGCGAAATGCGCCTGTTTCTGGAGCCGGAGCCTGCGCTGGACGTGGCCATTAAAGCATTGTTTCACGCTGATGTTCCCGCCGACCATGCGCACTGCTAATCATCTCTTGCTGGGCTCCTTCTTCACGGTGGCAACGCAGGCATACGAGCCCAACCGGCTGCAGCTGCAAGTGCAGATTAATGCCCACCATGCCTTGTTCAAGGGGCATTTCCCTGGCCGGCCAGTGGTGCCCGGGGTGTGCGTACTCGCCATGATTAAGGACGTGCTTCAGCAGCACTTGGCCAAAGACCTGCTGTTGCGCACCTGTACCAGCAGCAAATTCCTTCGTCCCATCGACCCGCTGCTGATGCCCAATCTGGACCTGCGGATAGACTATACCCGCCGCGAATTCCTGCTGGATTTTGTGGCCAGTGTGCAGCACCAGCAGCAAGTACTCTGCCGGGTGGCGGGGTGTTTCCAAACCGATTTTCTTTAGGGCCACCGCCCTTTCGGGTTCTGCCGCGCGGCGGCAACAACACCTGCCTACGCGCAGCCAGGATTACTATGCCCGCCGGTTTCTTCTCTTCCTCAATACTAATAGCCCGAATCCCATGTTTATTCCAGCCATCGAGTTGCAGTCCAGTGCCGAGATTAAGGCTTTTCAAGAAGGCAAGCTGCAGGAGCTGCTCCAATACCTGGCGGCGCATTCGCCCTTCTACCAGCGCAGCTTTGCGCAAGCTGGTATTCGCATCCAGGACGTGCAGCGGCTGGAAGACCTGGTCCAGCTACCCGTCACTACCAAGCACGACCTGCACCGCCACCCCACCGATTTTCTGTGCGTGGCACCGCACCGCATTGCCGACTACGTGTGCACATCGGGTACGCTGGGGCAGCCCGTCACCTTCGGCCTGACCGATAAGGACCTCGACCGGCTGGCGTACAACGAGTACCTATCGTTGGGATGCGCCGGCGGCGGCCCCGGCGAGCTATATCAGCTCACGACGACCATCGACAAGCGCTTTATGGCGGGCCTGGCCTACTTCCTGGGGGCCCGGCGCCTCGGGGCAGGCATCATCCGGGTGGGCAGCGGCGTCCCGGAAATGCAATGGGACACCATCAACCGCCTGAAGCCCACCGCTATTATTGCGGTGCCGAGCTTCATCCTCAAGCTGATTGAGTACGCTGAAGAACACCACATCGACTACACGGCCAGTAGCGTGCGCAAGGTTATCTGCATTGGGGAAAATATTCGCAATGCTGATTTCTCCCTCAATATCCTGGGCCAGCGCATTTGCAGCAAGTGGAATCTGGCGCTGCATTCTACCTATGCCTCAACGGAAATGGGCACTTCCTTTACCGAGTGCGGGGCGGGCCAGGGCGGTCACCACCACCCGGAGCTGTTGATTGTGGAAGTGCTGGATTCCCAAAACCATCCCGTGGCCGACGGCCAAGTAGGTGAGCTAGCCATTACCACACTAGGCGTCGAGGGTATGCCGCTGCTACGCTTCAAAACCGGCGATGTTTGTGCCGCGCACCGCACGCCCTGTGCCTGTGGCCGCACCACCACCCGGCTGAGCCCCATTCTTGGGCGCAAGCAGCACTTGGTGAAGTACCGGGGCACCACGCTCTACCCCCAGCTCATCCACGATGCACTGCACGAGGTGCCGTTTGTCAAGAACTTCCAGGTGGAGAGCTATACCAACGACATTGGCACCGACGAACTCCTGCTGCACATTGGCTGCAATGAGCTGTCGGAACACGCCAAGGCGCACTTACGGGAGCACCTACGGGCCAAGCTGCGCGTTGCGCCTACCCTGGTTTTCAAGCCGGTAGCTGAAGTTCATAGCCTGTTGTTCGCTGGCGACAGCCGCAAGCCCCGCACCTTTCTGGACCGGCGCGCGGCCTAGGCCCACCGGGCCGGTTTCGCGGCGCTGGCCCACCAGCCACCAACCTAAACAGGCGGCTAAACGCCCGGCTAATACCGGGAATCCGTGGGTTGGTGTAATAAATTATTTATCGGCGACCCGCCTCCCCAATTTTCCATCATCAACAACGGCAACAAACACTGGCCCAGTCTTAAAGCCACTTCGTTGCCCGCCGTTTTCGCCGCTACCCGCGCCGTCTACCCGCCTAAATTTTTGTTCCTATGAAGCCACATTTCCTCTTTGCCAGCACCATCGGCCTGGTGGCCCTGACCAGCGGCGCGGCCTTCGGCCAAAGCAAAATCGTCGGAGTCGTAACCGATAACAATGCCAAGCCCCTCGCCAACGTGGCCGTGAGCCTGGAGGGTAGCTACGACGGCACGGTTACCGGACGGGATGGCTCGTTCTCCTTCTCCACGACGGAAGTCGGACCACAGGTGCTGATATCGAAAATTGAAGGCTACCAAGATGTTGTTCAACCGATTGAGATTAAGGATTCAACCTCGACCGTCAACTGCAAAGTGATGTTTGCGGTGAAGTCGATGGGCCTGGGCAACGTAACGGTGACGGCCAAGAAGTTTGACAGCGAGGACAAGAACAAAGCCATCGCTTTCTCTTCGACCGATGTGCTGACGACGGCCACCGACGGCAACGTTATCTCGGCCCTCAAAACCCTGCCGGGGGCCCAGCAAGTGGGCGAAAGCAGCGGCCTGTTTGTGCGGGGTGGGACGGGCACCGAAAGCAAGATGTTTATCGATGGCCTGCTGGTCAACAACTTCACATACAGCAGCCCCGCCAACCAAGCTTCGCGCAGCCGGTTTGCCCCCGGCCTGTTCAAAGGGTCATTTTTCAGCAGCGGCGGCTACTCGGCTCTCTACGGACAAGCCCTGTCGGCTGCGCTCATCCTGGAAACGGAGAACATGCCGAGCAAGAGCAACGCCGACTTCGGCATCTCGCCCATCTCGGTAGAAGGGGGCATTCAGTTGCTGTCGAGAAGTAAAACCACCCTGGTGGGCTTCTTCGCCAAATACACCGACCTGAACCTGATGTTCAACCTAGTGAAGCCGAACCTGGATTTCACTACCGCGCCGAAATACCTGGACGCCAGCTTTTTTGTAAAGCAGAAGGTAGCGGATAAAGGGATGCTGAAATTATATAGTAGCATTGGGAAAAGCACCGTAGGCTTGCAGCAGCCCGATGCCGACTACGTGACGGCCACCGACCACGTAAGCCTGCGCAACACCAACCTCTACAACAACCTGACCTACACCCAGTCCCTCGCCAGAGGATGGAATTTTTATATAGGCTCGGCTTTTAATTACAACTTGGACCGCTTTAGCCTGGCCTTGCAGCCCGTCGGCGAGCAGCATTCCGTCTACGACTCGCTGAGCCGCGACAACGTTTCCATGCTCCAGCTCCGCAGCGTGCTTTCGAAGCGGGTGCTCAACAACGGCCGGTTGCAGTGGGGCGGCGAAATCATCCGCTCCGGCGAGGGGTTTGCGTCGGACCGCACCAGCCTGGGCCAGGTTGAGGATACCTACAGCGCCGGGTTTGTGGAGCTGGAAACGGCCCTCACCGAAAACCTGTCGGGCCGTGTGGGCGCTCGCCTCGAAAACAGTACCCTGCTGGATGCGGCCAAGCTGGCACCGCGCACCTCGCTCAACTACACCTTTGCCAACAAGGCCCAGCTCCTGGCTTCCTACGGGATGTTCTATCAGAAGCCGGAAAAGTATTACCTGCTACGGGAGTCGGACTTGCAGTTTAGCCGGGCCGACCACTACATCCTCACCTACCAGAAGATTGATAATTACCGCACCTTCCGGACGGAACTGTACTACAAGCAGTACCGCGACCTCATCAAGACCGTGCCGCAGATATCCAATAACGGCTACGGTTATGCTCAGGGCCTAGAAGTATTCTGGCGCGACAAGAAAACGGTGCGGGGGCTCGACTATTGGGTGAGCTACTCCTACCTCGATACGAAGCGAAACTATTTGGACTATGCCTTTGCGGTGCAACCCAGCTTTGCGGCCAAGCATACCCTCTCAGTTGTCGCCAAGCGGTTTTTCCCCGCCAAGCGGCTCAACCTCAGCGCTACCTACACCTTCGCCACCGGCCGTCCTTACTATAATCCAAATCTATCGGCGGAAAGGTTTATGGAGGACCGCACCATCAATTTCAATAACGTGGGCCTGAGTATCTGCTACCTACCCAAGATTGCCAAGTCCTTCTCCGTTATCGCCCTGACCTTCAGCAATGTGCTAGGCAACAAGCAAGTGTTTGGGTACAACTACTCCCGTCTCGACCCTTCCCAGCGCACGGCCATCACCCCGACCAACAATCCCTTCGTGTTCCTGGGTCTATTCATGAATTTCGGCGTCGACCGGACCAGTGATGTGATTGACAAAAATCTTTAATCCTTTTCTCAAAAAAACTCTCAAAAAAAGCACCTAAAGTTATGAAAAAGACCTTTTTGTTTTTATCTTTGTGCAGTGGCACAGCAAGTTACGCTCAGTCGAGCAAGTACCATAAAGCCATCGAACAGAATCTGGTACTGCTGGATACTGTGAAGACTGAAGCTGGCTACCGCAAGGTGGGCTCCACGTTCGAGCGCATCGCCACGGCCGAGAAGACCCAGTGGCTCGCCTACTACTACGCCAGCTACTGTGCCATTCGGGCCGTACGCTTCGAGCGCGACCTCAACATGATTGACGCCCGCCTCGACCAGGCCGAAATCCTGACCCACCAGGCCAGCACCCTGAGCCCCAACAATTCGGAAATCTACTGCCTGAATGCACTCATCGCCTTCTACCGCATCAATGTGGATTTCATGGCCCGCGGTCCCGAGTACAGCGCCATTGCCAACGAGGCGCTGCACAAAGCCAAAATTCTCGACCCTTCCAACCCCCGCGCCTACCTGCTACTTGGGGAAAGCAAATACTCTACGCCCGAACAATTCGGAGGTGATAAAAAACTTGGCTGTCAGCTGTTTGACAAAGCATTCACCTTGTTCAATGAGGCACCGGCAACGGGTATTGCACCGCACTGGGGTAAGGCTGATGTAGCCCGCTACCAGAGCCTTTGCCAATCGCAGGCTTCGGCCGCTACCAAATAAGTTTTCAGGCTGCCGCACTATCGCCGGCCCAACTACGCCAGAGCGTAAGGCCAGCAAGCCGCTTTGCGGATTACGCCCTGCCCCACCGCACCAGGCGGCTATCCTGGATGCTTGGCCTACTGCTGGCCCGGCTGGTCAAACGACCGCAAACCATCATAAAGCAACCACTTCCAGCGGGTACAGCACCAACGCGCCCGGCCACTGGATAGCAACTCATCAATACGGGGCCGCTGAAAACCGTTTAGAGTAAGCACCAATCCATCTTTTTCATTTTTTATTATGTCTTACCCAACCACTACTCCCCAAATCGAGAACCAGAACGAGCAAGAACTCACCAACGGCCTGTTCGTGATTGAGCTGGAAGAGCGCCTGGAAATGGTACAAGCTGCCGCCGCCGACGTGGTAATCAGCTGCTGCCTCGACAGCGCGGCCTAATCATCGGCCGGCTAACCGCTAATGAATCATACGGGGTCGCTGAAAACCGTCTAGAGTAAGCAAAAATCCACTTTTTTCTTTTTTATCATGTCCGTCAACACCACTACTCCCCACATCGAAAACGAGAACGAGCAAGAGCTCACCAACGGCCTGTTCGTCGTTGAGCTGGAAGAGCGCCTGGAAATGGTGCAAGCCGCTGCCGCTGAAATCGTGGTGAGCTGCTGCCTCGACTAAGTGCCGCGCAGCGGTACCCCGCGCTAGAAAGCAATAGGGGGAGTGAAGCCCGAGTAGTTGTCCGACCCAGTGGCAGTAGGCCACCTATGCCAACCAACATCTTGCGCAACACCGCGCCTAACTCCCCCCTATTCTTTCTGTGCAGCATGACTGAATGTAAGGCAGACACCGAAAAATCAATACCAACTGAACAGTAAACATGGAACATATCGACGAAGCGCGCCTGAGCTCGCTAAAGGTGGTGCAAGTATCGGCTGATACGTTTGCCCTGGAGTGTAATGACAAATTATACTACATTGGGGAAGTACTGTTCAGAATCATTGAACTCCTGAAAGCAGGCAAAGAATTCGCTGAAATTCAAGAGTATGTAGCGACCAAGCACCGCCTGGTGCTGTCGCGCGAGAAGTTTGATGAAATCATCAATAGCACGCTCGAAAAAGTTCTGACGCCGGTGCCCGCCGCCGACGCAGCCAAGCCCCAAGCTTACGTGTACGGGCAAGTAACCCTGATTGCAGAAACCAAGCTGGCACAACTGACGCGGCGTTTGGAATTCCTGTTTCACAAGCCTGTTGTGGTTGCGCTGCTGGCGCTGTCGCTGCTGGTTTCGGGTGGTGCCCTGTTGGCATTGCACCGCACCCATTTGTTGTTTACCACCATTTCGCCCACGCATAGCGTGGCCGTAGTGCTGGGCTCCTATGTATTTTTTGCCCTTGTGGGGTTGTTTCACGAGTTGGGCCACGCCACTGCGGCGGCCCGCTACAAGATTACCCCGAAAGAAGTTGGCTTTGGCTTCTACCTGGTACTGCCGGTGTTGTACACCGACATTAGCAAGGTCTGGATGCTGGACAAGCATAAGCGTATCCTGGTGAACCTGGCGGGAATCTACTTCCAGCTGCTGGTTAACCTGGTGCTTTGCTCAGCCTACCTGATT
Source organism: Hymenobacter negativus (assembly GCF_017571495.1). Classification (GTDB taxonomy): domain Bacteria; phylum Bacteroidota; class Bacteroidia; order Cytophagales; family Hymenobacteraceae; genus Hymenobacter; species Hymenobacter negativus. The sequence goes on from NZ_JAGETZ010000026.1 coordinate 24,770, forward strand.
AGTCTTCTCTGGGGCCATTCGGCCACCTATCTTATTATCTCTTTTCTGCTGGCCAACGCTACCCTGGCCTTGTATTCGCTCAATCCCTTCTTCCGCAACGACGGCTACTGGGTATGTAGTGATTACTTCTCCCTGCCCAACCTTTCGGCAGCCGCTGAAACCTACCCGCGCAAATGCTGGGACTACCTGCGCAGCAAGGGCCAAACCGCTTTCCGAGCGCCGGGCGCCACGCTCAAAAACGAACTACTCCTGCTGGGCTACACCGTGGGCCGCATGAGCCTCATATCCTGGCTGTCGTACCTGGGCTACTCCGGCTTCTACCACAGCGTGCAGGAAACCATCCAGCGCGTCAACCAAGAAGGCCGGTTTGCTACTGAAAGTGCCTTCGAGCATGTACTATACTTACTGAAGGTAGTACTGTTCTGCACGTTATTCATCGTGCTAGCCTACCGCTCGCTCAAGCCTCCGGTGTTGCGCTTGCTCACCCGGCTGGGCTGGTTGACCTCGGCTGCTGGCCCCGAAGCCGTGCCAGCGGCAATGGTAGCATCGTCCTGATTCCGAGCCGGAACTTCACCGGCACTAAGGGCGGCTTTCACATCGCCCTCTCCTTTTCCTCACTCTCTGGAAGCAATTTATCCCCATGATTACCACCATCGAAGAATACCGACAAGCCACGGCTGCCCTCCGGCAGTCGGTTCAGGAATTGGGAGAAAACCTGGAGGATAACATCGTCCAGATGACGGAGTTCCTGCGCTACCGGGCTGCCAAGCACCAGTTCTTCCCGGCTCATCCGGTCGACGACCTGCGGTTTTTTCTGGATGCGCAGTACAACAATCAGCTGAGCGCACAGCTGGAGCACCAAATGGCCCGGCCGCTGCTGCTGAGTCAGGCAACGGTGGATGGCGACACCGCCTTCGTGGTCCAAAAGAACCGAGAGCCATTCATCTTCTGCACCTTTCACTTTGGTTCCTACCAGATGGTGGGCGCGCTGCTCCGGCACTACGGCATCGATTTTTCGGTGCTGACCCTGCGCCAAGGCGTAACCTCGGAGATGCTACACCACGCCGCCGCCGCCGACCCGCTCGACGTGCTGCACGCCGATTCGCCCAGCGTGCTGCTGGAAATGCACAGCACGCTCCAGGCCGGGAAGAGCATCATGGTGTTTATCGATGGCAATCCTGAGGTGATTAACGAGGCCGACAGCGCGGCTTATGCCCGCGTAAACCTGCTGGGCCACACCCTACTGGCGAAGAAGGGCGTCACTAGCCTGGCGCATGTAACCGGCGTGCCCATCGTGCCCATTATCTCCTACCGCACCGGCCCAGAGCAAACCCGCGTCGTGTTCGGCACTCCTATCCGGCCCGACCGGGCGGTGCCCCGCGCCACCTACGTGCAGCAAACGCTGCAGGCGTGCTACGGGCAGTTGGAGGAGTACCTGGCGACCCGCCCCGAGCAGTGGCTGTACTGGCGCATGATTCATAACTACCTGGATGAGAGCAGCCGCTACCTGGGCACCAAAGGCCAGCCAGCCCCCGAGTTCCCTACTCACTACACGTTCAACCAGGAGCGCTACGAGCTATTTGCCGCCAAAAAGCACACCTATCTGTACGACCGCTACACCCAGGATGCCTTCACTATCTCGGCCAACCTGCGCGCCTACCTGAACCACCTCATCAACGCGCCCGAAAAGGTCACGACCGTAGTAGCGCGAATCAATGCCAACTTGCTGCAAGACCTGCTCGATAAGCAGATTCTACAAGGCATTTGCCGGGAGGATGCGTCATGATTCTGGTGTTGAGCAACGAAGCCTACGAGCAGGGTACGGACCCCGTTTTGAGCTGGCTGCTGCACTACCAGGTGCCGTTTGTGAAGGTTTCCCTGCACGACTTGGTCACCAGTAAGGTCCGCTACCACGTCGATCTGAAGACCCGCGACATTTTCATCAACGGGCAGAGCGTCAAGCACTCGATTACCACCATCTGGCACCGCCGCTTCCTGGGGGCTGCCAACGCGATGAGCTTCGCCGCCGGCACCAACACCGACCAGCTAAACTTCGAGATTCGCACCGAGCTACACGACTTGGTGAGCTACCTGGAGCTGCTGTTCCGCGACAAAACCTGGCTGACGGCCTTCAACCGCATCAAGGTCAATAAGCTGGAAGTGATGGACCTAGCATCCCAAGCCGGTCTGAAAGTGCCGCACACCCGCATCATCAACAACCGCGACGAGGTGCTGGCCTTCTACCACGAGCTGGGCGGCCACCTCATCAGCAAGCCCATTGCCGACGTGCGCGGCAGCTACCAGCAGGGCGATTCTACCCACGTCGTGCTAACTACGAACCTGGACGCCGGACGCATTGCGGCCCTGCCCGAGCATTTTTTTCCGTCTCTATTCCAGGAGAAAGTAGCGGTTGACTTCGAGGTCCGGGTCTTTTACCTTGACGGCCGTTTTTTTGCAACGGGCACGCTCTTTAGTGGAACCGAGCGCAACGTGGACAAAAAGCTGGACAGCGGTTCGGAGCGGGTCCACTACGTCCCCTACCAGCTGCCCGCTGTAGTGGAGGAGCAGCTTACGCAGCTCATGCGCACACTGGAACTGAATACGGGGTCCATCGACTTGCTGCGAACCGTGGCGGGCGAGTACGTATTCATCGAAGTCAACCCGGTTGGGCAGTACCTAGCCGAGTCGACTTACTGCCATTATGCCCTCGAAAAAGAAATTGCCGAATGGCTGATTAACCAGGAAATATCATGCGCGTCATTGGAATAGGTTCAGTATTCACGGACGAACTGCTCGTTGAGCTGCCCATCGGCTACCGCTTTATGGTGCAGATAGCGGCCGATTCCTTCGGCGAAAACTACGTGGGCAAGCGCTTTAGCACCAGCGCCCAGCATCAGTCCCGAAACTATCGGTGCGTCGTGCCCAAAAAGCCTGTCTCCAACCTGGTGACGCAGGATTACTTAGCTAACCCGTCGTGATGAGCACCAAGCCCTATTTTCAGCTGTACGCGCACAACATTGCCGTGAAGGGCAGTACCCGTAGCGCAATCTACGATTTGCAGCGCCAGGATATTGTTCTGATTCCCAATGTTCTGCACAGGGTTTTGCGGCACCTGGTCCAGCATCCTTGGCGGGAAACCCAGCAGGCGTTTGCGCCAGGCAATCCGGTGGTTTTTCAGCAGTACATCGACTTTCTGCTGCGCAAAGACCTGGGGTTTTTTCTGCATAATCCGGCCAGTTTCCCGGCGCTGTCGCTGGCCTGGAATTCTCCGCACCACGTGCAAAACGCCGTCATCAGCTACGCATTTGCCCACTACCACTTGGGTGCGGTGCTGGCTCAGCTCGACCAGCTTCAGTGCCAGCACCTGGAGTTGCGCCTGCGTCTGCCCGGTCAGAACTGGCCCGAGGTGCTGGCCCTTTTCGAGCAGATGGCCGCCATGAGCTTTGCTTCGGTGAGCCTATTGCTAGCGTATTCTGAGGCCGTACCCGACGAGCAGCAGCTACGTTTGCTTTACGAGCATTTTCCTAAAATACAGCATATTATCGTGCACGATGCGCCGTACGGGGCCCCCAGCGCCGCGCACCCGGAGCACGTTGTATTCGTCACGGCCGATTTGCAGCGCGAACAGCCCCGCGACCGGTATATTGTCAATAGTGAGTTCTTCACCGAAGCCATGCGCTTCAACCCGTACTACAACCGCAAGCTCTGCGTAGACGACGCCGGCTATATCAAAAACTGCCTCCTGCAACCCAAGCGCTTCGCCAACGTGAATACCACTCGCCTGGCGACCGTGCTGCAAGACGCAGACTTCCAAGAATTGTGGCACGCTGCGCCCGACCAGACCGTGGGCCTCCAGGACTCGGAACTGCGGTATGCCCACTTCTCGGCCGACTACCTCGTGCGGGATACCGGGTCGGGCTTGTTTAACCGCGTTTCGCATCCGGCCGCCGTGCCGGCGCTGGACCTGGTTGACGTAGTGTAGCACCAGCCTAGTGGGGAAGCATGGCCGGCCCGGGGCTGCTTTCCCAATCCCTTTGTAAGCCTGTCTTTATCTTGGCCCTGGTCGCGTAAACGGCTGGCGGGGCCTCTTTGCTTATGACGTATACCAACACGCGCCTCAAACTTGCCTCCCGTCCGGTAGGGCTTCCTCAGTCAGAGAATTTTGCTTTCGATACGGTTTCAATTCCGTCGTTGGCCGAAGGGCAGGTATTGGTCAAAACCCATTTCATATCCATCGACCCGGCCATGCGTGGGTGGATGAATGGTGCCAAGAGCTACATGCCGCCCGTGGCCTTGGGCGAGGTGTTTCGGGCTTTGGGAGCTGGCCAGATTATTGAGTCGCGGCATCCGGACTTTGCCGTGGGCGACTACGTGACCGGCGACTTTCAGGTACAGCAATTCGTGCTGCGGGATGGGACCGCCGCCCTCGATGCCAGCAACCCCGCTACCTACCTGCTGAAAGTCGACCCCACGCTGGCGGCCCTCGAAACGTATCTGGCTACGCTGGGCATGCCGGGCCTCACAGCCTACTTCGGGTTGCTGGCTACCGGCCAGCCCCAGCCCGGCGAAACCGTGGTCGTGTCCGGTGCGGCCGGTGCGGTGGGCAGTGTAGTAGGCCAGCTGGCAAAGCTCAAGGGCTGCCGTGTGGTGGGGCTAGTGGGCAGCCAGGAAAAAATCGACTACTGCCTGAACGAACTAGGTTTTGATGCCTGCCTGAACTACAAAGACCCCTACATCCGGGCCACCCTGCGTTCAGCTTGCCCCCAAGGTATCGACATTTATTTCGACAACGTGGGCGGCGACCTGCTCGACTACGCCCTGGAGCGCCTGCGCCTGCGGGCACGCGTGGTGCTGTGCGGAGCTATTTCGCAGTACAACAACATGGCCCCGGTCAAAGGGCCGGCTAACTACCTGTCGCTACTCGTCAACCGGGCTCGCATGGAAGGCATCGTTGTGATGGACCACGCCGCCCACTTTGCCCCGGCCACCAAGGAAATGGCCAGTTGGCTGCAGGATGGCCGTTTGCTCACCCCCAAAGTGCAGGTAGCGCACGGCATCCACAACTTCCTGCCCGCGTTGTTGCAACTGTTTTCAGGCGAGAACTTTGGCAAGGTACTGCTAGCTCCTTAGCGCTGGGCTGCGGACTGACAAAAGCAAGGTAGGCAAGGTCTAAAGGGTGAATAAATAGGGAAATACTTGCGCCTCGACCTCACAGCTAGGTAGTTTCTCCAAGTATGGCTTCGATAGTCAGAGATCATCAAAAAGTGTGGGGCAGTGCCCAATCATCACTCAGGCAACGGTAGAAAACTGTACTTGGTCGTGAAAGTAATAAGCCAATCGTTCGCTCTTTACACTGCGATTCTAGATAATGCCCCACACTTTTCGATGCTCTCCAAGGTTAGCCCACTGTGCCCCGTTTTTACTTTTCGACCGTTTTAACGAACATAGGAGCATCTTCGCATAGCTTTGCCTGTCTCCGTATTCCGTGATGAACACCCTTACCCAACAGCGCTGCGAAGTGTAGGTGGCCAATCTATTGTTGTTTACCGTTCTATTGGGTGGCATCGCCAGCTTCCTGGACGGAACTGTCTTTTTTGACGGGGGCACCGCGTACGGGGAAAAGGCCAAAACGGCCCTTGCGCTGGCCTTGGTGGTCGGGGCCGTTTTCGCAGCAAGGCGCGGACATACGTGGGCCAAAGAGCTACTGGTGCTGTACTACCTACTGGCTGGGGGGCTTTTTGCTTACTTCCATTTCACGGCCGGCTTAGTGCTTGGGTTTACCCGAGGGCGTTAACCGCAACGCTGCAGGTGACCCAATGGCTGCTGCAATTCGTAGCGTTCCTACTCCTCCTTTGAGGTTTTAAGTGCAACAACCTCCCAGGGCGGCTATAGCACTAAAAGACCGTTTAAGTGAACGGTCGGAGTAGAGCGGCTGGGTGCCTTTGGGAACAAGCAGCGGCTTTCTGGTTAGTGCTACTTGCTTTGCGATGGAGCACAAGAAGTAGGTGCCGCGCGCTTACGTGCTGCGCTATTTTCGAGTGCCCTGCCTTTTAGCAAATCAGCGCGGCTAGCTTATTTGCCTATCATTACTCTGCCCGCAGACTCAGTACCGGATTGCGGCGGGCGGCGCGCCAGGCCTGCACGCTTACGGTGAGCCAGGCAATGAGTAGGGCCCCCATTCCGGCCGCCGCGAAGTACCACCACTGCCATGCCACGCGGTAAGCAAAGCCTTCCAGCCACCGCTGCAGGAGCAGGTAGCTCAGCGGCAGCGCCAGCACGATGGCTACAACGACCAGCCAGGTCAGGCTGCTGGTTAACAACCAGACGATACCCAGCTCGCTTGCACCCAACGCCTTGCGGATACCTATTTCCTTGCGCCGCCGCTCGGCTGTGAAGGCGGCCAGGCCCAGCAGGCCCAGGGCTGAAATGAGGATGGCCAGCCCGGCAAAGTAGCGGGCGAGCACGGCGACTTGCCGCTCGGCTACGTACTGGGCCTGGTAGTCAGCATCTAGAAACGTGTAGTCGAGCGTAAAGCCGGGGTTGTAGGCGGCGTACAGTTGCTGCAGCCGCCCAATCGTGGCCTGCTCCGCGTTGGGCTGGAGCTTCACGAGCACGGTGTTAATCGTGGGGTCGAGTTGGAGGCGAAGGGGTTTGATTTTTTCGTGCAGGGACTCGTAGTGAAAGTCACGGACCACGCCCACGATGCGGGCCCCGTTGAGCTGTTGGCCCACGGGGTTCGGCATGCCTAGGCCAGCTACCAGGGCCTGGTTGACGAGTATGGCGGCACTGTCGGCGCGGAACTGCGGCGCAAAGCTGCGGCCGGCTACCAGGTGCATGCCCATTGTTTCCAGTAGGTCGTAGTTGACCAGCATCGTCCCCACGGGCAGGCGCTTACCACGCCAGCTTATCTCCTCGATGTGGCGCCCCCCCAGGAAGCCGCCCAGGACGGTAGACGCCTGCACGACGCCGGGTAATTTCTTCACCTCGGCCAGAAATGCCGTCTGCTGGCGCGCCGCCTTGCCGGTGGTCTCAAAGCGGAGCACGTGGGCCTTGTCGTAGCCCAGCGGCTGGCGCTGCACAAACGCCAACTGCGCGTTGACCACTACCAAGGCCACGATGAACAGCACGGAGAGCGTGAACTGGAGCACGACCAAGCCCTGCCGCGTCCACACGTCGCCGGCCTTGGTTGGTAGCTTGCCTTTCAGCACGGCCGCCGGCTGGAACCCCGATAGGTAGAACGCGGGGTAGCTGCCCGCTAGCAGTCCCGTACCCAGCGCCAGGGCCAAGCCGGCTGCCACCAGTTGGGGTTCCCACCGCAAGGCCAGCGGCTTGCCCGTCAGCTCGCTGAACTGCGGGAGCACGAGCTGCACCAGCCCCACGGCCACAACCAGGGCCAGCAAGGACATCACCACGGACTCCGTCAGGTACTGCCCCACCAGTGCGGCGCGGCTAGCCCCTAGGGCCTTGCGAATGCCCACTTCCTTTACCCGCCGCGAGGCCTTGGCGGTGAACAGGTTCATGAAATTGATGCTGGCAATAACCAAAATGAGCCCGGCAATTAGGGCGAACAGCCGCACGTAGGTAATGCGCCCCCCGGTGGCAACGCCGTTTTCGTAGGTGCCGTGCAGGTACGCTGCTGAGAACGGCCGCACGAACAGCGTGCGCCCTTGGGCCTGGGCCTGCGCGCTTTTGGTTTTCAGCAACCCCGCCAGCTTGGCTTGAAACTGCGTAGGGTCGGCCCCCTCCTTCAAGGCTAAGTAGGTGTTGAAGGGGCCGTCATCATCCCACTTGATGGTTTCGCTCATGTGCATCATGTCCTTGAACGAGGCAAACGGTAGCACGCAGTCAAACTGCTCGGACGAGTTGCGGGGCACCCCGGCAAACACCCCGGCCACCAGGCAGGTCTGTTTTATGTCGGCCATTTGCCATTCCACGGCTTTACCCAGGCTGCTCTGCGGCGACCCAAAGAGCTTAGTGGCCAATGCCTCTGAAAGCACAATGGCGTTTTTATCCCGTAGCACCGTGGCGGGCGTGCCCACCAGCAGGGGGTAGGAAAACAGCTGGAAGAAGGCCGGGTCCGCGCACTTGACGACGGCATTCAGGTGCTGGTTGCCCGCCGCCAGCGTGAACCCGGGAAAGAACGGGACCGGCGTGGTGGTGGCCACGAATTCAATCTCCGGCATTTCCCGCCGCAGGGCCTCGGCCAGCAGCGGCATGGTACCGCCTTGGGTCTCGATGCCGGCGGCCGTGCGGCGGTTTTCCATCACCTGATACAGCCGGCTATCCAGCGCGTGGTAGCGGTCGAAGCTGCGCTCGTCGCTTACCCACAAGTAGATGAGCAGCGCGCAGGCCAGGCCGGTCGAGAGGCCAATCAGGTTGATAAAGAACGTGCTTTTGAACCGCTTAAAGTTGCGGTAGAGGAGCAGCAAGGGGTAGGGAAGCATAGCCGAACGAGGAGGAAAGCGGTTAGAATTGGCTGCGGCTATTTTCCAGCACCACCTGCCCGTCGAGCAAGCGGATGACGCGCCGGGCATACCGGGCGTCGTGCTCGGAGTGCGTGACCATGAGCACGGTAGTGCCCGCTTCATTCAATTCAGTCAGCAAGCCCAGCACGTCGTGGCCACTGGCCGAATCGAGGTTGCCGGTGGGCTCGTCGGCCAGCAGCAGCGGCGGGGCGTTCACCACGGCCCGGGCCACGGCCACGCGCTGCTGCTGGCCACCCGAGAGTTGCAGCGGAAAGTGGTTGCGCCGGTGCAGCAGCTGCATTTTCTCCAGCACCTGCTCCACCCGCTGCCGCCGCTCTGCGGCCCCCACGCCGAGGTAGCGCAGGGGCAACTCCACGTTCTCAAACACCGTCAGCTCGTCAATCAGGTTGAAGCTCTGAAACACGAAGCCCAGGCTGCGCTTGCGCAGCTCGGCCCGCTGCCGCTCCGAGTAGCGGCTGGTTTCGGTGCCCAGCAGCTGCAGGCTACCGCCGTCGGGCTCGTCGAGCAGGCCCAGCAGGTTGAGCAGCGTCGATTTGCCGCAGCCCGAGGGGCCCATGATGGCCACAAACTCCCCCTGCTCCACGCTCAGCGAGATGTGGTTCAGCGCCTTGGTTTGCACCTCCTCGGTGCGGTACACCTTTTCCAGGTTTTCGGTCTTAATCATGAGGTTTAGCCTTTTATGGTCAAACAGTCAGTAAATACCTAGGGCTAGTGGTTGTCCAGCACCAGTTCCTGTCGGTCAGCGAAGCCTTCGTAGCTGGACGTTACCACTTGGTCGCCGGGTTGCAGGCCCGCCAGTACCTCGTAGTACTCGGGGTTCTGCCGCCCTAGGCGGATAGCCACCCGTTGGGCCCGGGTGCCGTCGGCCGCCAGCTTGAATGCCCAGTTGCCCACGGTTTGCTGGTAAAAGCCGCCTTTGGGCAGCAGCACCGCCGGGGCCTTCGCACTCAGCGCCAATCGGATGGGTAGGGTCTGGCCCCGCCGCAGGCCCGGTGGGGGCGCGCCGGTAAAGGCTAGGTCGATTTGCAGGCCTTTAGCCACTTGCGCGAAGATTTTGGTCACGCGCAAGGCATACGCCTGGCCATCCACCACCACTTCGCCCACCTGACCGGCCGCGATGCGGGCAATGTAAAACTCGTCTACCGCGGCGTGCAGTTTCACGCCCGCGAGCGCGTCAATCTGCCCTAGGCGTTGCCCCCGCGTTTTGGCCTCGCCCACTTCCGCGGCCAGCGAGCTGAGCCGCCCACCAACCGGGGCCCGCAACAGTAGGTCGTCCATCTTGCGCCGCATCAGGGCCAGGTTGCTGGTCATGCGCTGCACCGATTCCTGCATGGTACTCAGCTGCTGCTGCATGGCCACCGAATCTTGGCGCAGGGTCTGCTGCGTGAGCTGTCGTCGGCGCAGCTGGTAGCGGTAAGCGTTCTGGCTCTGCAGGTAGTCCTGCCGCGCAATCACCTTCTGGTCGTACAGCACCTGGTTGGTGTCAAATACCCGCTTGGCTTCGGCCAGCTGAAAGTCGATGTCGGCTAGCTGATTTTGCCGCAGAATGCGGTTTTGCAGCAGCTGGTTGCGGGTGTTGCGCAGGTTGTTCATCAAGTCATACACGGCCGTTTCGCGGTTTACCATCTCTAGCTGCAAGTCGGGGTTAGCTAGTCGCACCAACGGCTGGCCCGCCGTTAGGGTCGTGCCTTCTTCCACCAGTACCTGCTGCACCGTGCCAGCCTCTGCCACGTCCAGGTACACGGTGTGCAGGGGCTGCACCACCCCGTCAATGGCCGTAAACTCCTGAAAATTGCCCCGCTTGACGGGACTGATGGTCAGCCGGCTGGCCGCGACGTGCAGCCGCTGGCCCGGCCGGGGCCAGTAGATGCCGGCCGCGCCCATGCCTGCCAGCACCAGAGCCCCTAGCCACCACCAGCGGGTGACAAACGACCACTTTTTCTTTGGTATCAGGACATCCATTCAGGTTGGCGCAGGGAATAGCAGCAAAAAGCTATGGACTGGAGGTGCCAAGAACGGTGCCTTACTCACAAATGCTTGCTAATCAACGGCCTGGATTTTAGTCCTGATTGCCAGCTGTTGCCGAGCGTCCGGTTTTGATACAGTCGACCGTTCGGTTCTGATACAGTTCGAAGCTATTGACAGGCAGAAAACGGCCTGGCCGGCTGAAAGTCAGTATTCTTCGAAGCCTGCACGATTTATGTGGCCTGGGTTGGGACGGGTGCCAGTCAGCCCCGACTTTTACGTTTTACCCAACCTTTTTCATGATTCTTAAGCACGCCCGCATCCTGGTGATAGACGACGAGCCTGATGTGCTATTCGCGCTCAAGCTGCTACTCAAAAGTGAAGTGCGGGAAGTCGTGACGGAGAAAAACCCGGAGTTGCTGCTTTCGCTGCTCCGCCAGCAGCACTTCGATGTCGTGCTGCTCGACATGAACTATCGCAGCGGCCAGGCGACTGGCAACGAGGGTTTCTACTGGCTAGGCCGTATCCGGGAGCACGACCCCACCACGGCCGTTATCCTCATTACGGCCTATGGCGACGTGCGCACGGCGGTGCGCGCCCTTAAAGCCGGCGCCACCGATTTCCTGCTAAAACCCTGGCACAACGACCAACTGCTGCAAACGCTGGCCGCCGCCCTCCAACCTAAAACCGGCAGCAAAAGTGGGGGTAGCTCGCAAAAGCCATCTAGGCCGGTCGCCACTACTGACTTGCTAGGAGAGTCAGCCGCCATGCAGGAAGTGCGCGCTATTATTGAAAAAGTTGCTCCGACCGAAGCCAATGTGCTGCTACTGGGTGAGAATGGCACGGGTAAGGAGTTGGTGGCCAAGTCTCTGCACGAGCAGTCGCGCCGCGCTGCCCGGCCCTTTGTGGCCACCGACGTAGGCGCGCTCAGTGAGGGGTTGTTTGAAAGCGAGCTGTTTGGGCACATCAAGGGCGCATTCACGGATGCCCAGGCCAGCCGCGTAGGCCGGTTCGAGGCGGCCACTGGCGGAACCTTGTTTCTGGATGAGATTGGTAACATAGCCCTGCCGCAGCAAGCCAAGTTGCTCACGGCCCTGCAGAACCGCCAGGTGGTGCCCCTAGGGAGCAACACCCCCGTCCCGGTGGATATCCGTCTGTTATCGGCTACCAACGCCCCGTTGCACGCCCTGGTAGCCCACGGTACTTTCCGCCAGGACTTGATGTACCGCCTCAACACCGTTGAAATCATGCTGCCGCCCTTGCGCGAACGGGACGACGACGTGCAACTGCTAGCCCAGCACTTCGTGCAGGTGTACGCCGCCCGCAACCGACAACCCGTGCCAGAATTCAGCGCCGCTGCCTTGCGCAAGCTCCGGGAGCACACCTGGCCCGGCAATGTGCGGGAGTTGCAACACGCCGTGGAGCGGGCCGTTATCCTGGGGACTGGCTCCGTGCTACTTCCGTCCGATTTCTCGTTTCGAAGCTTAGAATCGGCCGCTGCTGCCGCACTAGCGGCAACCGTGGCTGAAAATCCGCTGCCGTTGCTGGAAGTAGAAAAAAACACCATCCAACAGGCCATTGAGCGCCACCAAGGCAACCTCACCAAAGCGGCTAAGGAACTGGGTCTCACCCGTACTGCCCTCTACCGTCGGCTCGACAAGCATGATATTTAAAAGCCTGGATACCCGACTGCTAGGACGGTTAGTACTGCTTTTGGCCGTGCTGGCTGGGAGCGGGTACGCCACGCTGCACCACGCCTACGGGCTAGCCCTGGGGGCGCTAGCACTGCTGCTCCTGCTGGTCGTGGACCTGGTCCGCTACCTAACGCGCGGTCAGCAGGCCTTGGTCGACTTTACCTTGGCCCTCCATTACCGCGACTTTTCACGGCAGTACCCGGCGCAGTCCGGTCCGGCGTCGTTGCGGCCCTTGCACGAGGCCTTCAACCAGGTCAACGCCACGTTTCGGGAGCTGCGGGCCGAGCAGGAAGGACAGTTTCAATACCTGCAAACTATCCTGGCGCTGCTCGATACCGGCATCGTGTCCTACGACGCGGCGGGCACCGTGGCCTGGGTGAACGAGGCATTCAAACAGACGCTGCATCTGCCGTACCTGAAAAACATTCGGGCGCTGCAAGCCCGGCAGCCGGTCCTCTACGAGGCCATCTGCCGGGCGGTGCCAGGCCAGCCCGCGGTGGTTAAGTTAACAGTGGGTCCCCAAACGGTGCAGCTGCTCGTGTCGGCCACGCAGTTTAAATTACGAGGCGAAGCGTTTACCCTGCTGGCCTTCAAGAACGTGAGCCAGGCCCTAGCCGACACCGAAACCGCTGCCTGGCAGCAACTGCTACGGGTCATGACCCACGAAATCATGAATTCGGTCGCCCCCATTGCGTCGCTGGCGGATTCGTTGGGCCGCCACGTGCAGCGCGCCCAGCAGCAGGAAACTTCCGGTGAGTTGCTCGATGACGTGGGCACCGGCATTCGCATCATCCAGCAGCGCAGCGAAGGGCTGCTGCGCTTTGCCCAGGTGTACCGCGACTTTAGCACCCTGGCCTCGCCGCAGCGCACCACCCTGTACGTGCAGGAATTGCTGCAAACCACCCGGCAGCTACTATCGGAACAATTAGCCGCGCAAGGCATTGAAGTCACCCTCAGCGTCCGGCCCGCGCACCTCACTCTGCACGCCGACGGCCACCTGCTGGAACAGGTGCTCATCAATCTGGTGCTCAATGCAGCGCAGGCAGTCACCCAAACCCCTACCCCTCGCATTAGCTTGCTGGCCTGGCTTGATGAACAGGAACGGGTCGTTATTGAGGTGAAAGACAACGGGAGTGGTATCCCTGCCGACATGCTGGATAGCATCTTTATTCCTTTTTTCACCACCCACCCCAACGGCTCCGGGATTGGGCTGAGCTTGGCCAAGCAAATTATGCAGCTGCACCAGGGCAGCATTCAAGTCCATTCCGTGGATGGGATGGGCAGTGCCTTTCAGATGTGGTTTCCCCTCTCTGTTACCCTATAGAAGTAAAGACATAACGCTCTTGATTTTAAACGAAGTACGTTTAAAGAACTGTTTTCTTAGACTGAGAACAGCACCTAGATACATAAATGTTCTACTGATTTCCCTTCTGCTGCTGGTGCCCTCTTTAACCCATGGACAAAGCCATGCTACACCCGTTCGCCCTACACACAGTCGCCAGGAAACTAAGCCATAAGCAAAGCCCCCTTAACGGGTCGCCGTTCCAACGAAAGGATACGGATAGGCGACACCTGCTATGTCACGACCAACGAGGTGGCGGTTCATGCCTTCCCCTATGATATTTCCCCACCCGCAATTTCGTTGCCGCGTCATGCCAAAGTGGTGACCCTAGAGGTCCTCCCGACCCAGTGGGTTCACATTGAACACTTCAATCTCGACGTTGGCTTTGCTGGGTATGTGCGGCGGAAACACATTTCCTGTCAAAAGGGTAAGTGATACTAACCCTCATTAATTCAGACTACCGTTTACGTGAACGCGCTGCCGGGGGCGCAGGCCCAGGGCGCTTGCGTACCTTAGGGTCGCCTCCTATAGTGAAG
>NZ_JAGETZ010000027.1 GCF_017571495.1 Hymenobacter negativus
CGCTTGTAATTTCCACTCTCAATATTGCTATTGAAAGCCCTTACTATTTGTCTTTTCCAAACATTCAAAGAACGTGTGTCACTTCCAATTGAGGTGACCGTGTGGCCGTTACCAGCCTGTTTTTCTTCTTTTCAAATCCCTGTCTTGCGATTGGGAGTGCAAAGGTAAGAAGAAGTTTTGAATCAGCAAGCGAAAAGTGAAAATTTTTATTTTTTCTCGTTTCGCTGTTCAACTCGTTTCCGGCTTCCGTTCGAAGCGGGGTGCAAAGGTAAGAAGCTTTTTTCGGCTTTCGCAAGGGGCGCTGAAAATTTAATTTTCGAGGGCTTTGCTCTGGCGGCAAGGGAAGCACTACAAGTACCGCGTCCGTGAAGTTCCTGACCTTTATAAAATCTTTCAGCAGCTTCTGCTTTTGAAGACCCGTTGCCCGTTTGGCGATTTGGGAGTGCAAAAGTAGGAGGAATTTTTGAGATTGCAAATACGGCAGATAAAATAATTAGGCAGAATGGTGAGCTGGCAGAAAAGCAATAGGGTTAGCGGGATAGTGTATTGCCGTAAGCTTGCTGATGCACACTATATTGAGGAGATTAACCCTTGTATGCAATCCTTATGACTGATTCTGATATTGTAACGAAGTCTGGATTGAGGAAGACCTTATCAGCGCTCCAATTGTGGGCTGTAGCGGTAGGGTTGGTCATTTCGGGGGAGTACTGGGTGGAACTATGGGTGGGCGGCAGCTGGACCAGTGGGATTTCTAGTTACAACAATGGCTGTAACGCTCCTTTATGTGACGTTTATTTTCAGCTTTACGGAACTGACGACGGCTATTCCACAGGCGGGCGGGCCTTTTATGTATTCGTATAGAGCGTTTGGGAAGTGGGGAGGATTTGTAGCAGGATATGCGACACTGGTAGAATTTCTATTTACGCCACCAGCTATTGCGTTTGCACTTGGGAGCTATGGGCATTTTCTATATCCTCAGTTGTCGGTGCTTTACACGGCACTGGGATGCTACCTGGTATTTACGGCGGTAAACTTTTGGGGGATTAAGGAGTCGGCAAACGTCCTGCTATTAGTAACGGTACTAGCCGTGGTAGAACTCCTATTATATATGGGGCTATTGCTGCCTCATTTTGAAGTAGCCAACTTTTTGGCGCATCCAGTGCCAGTACGAGCAGCGGGGGTATTCAAGGCATTGCCCTTTGCTATCTGGTTTTATCTGGCTATTGAGGGTGTCGCGTTGGTAGCAGAGGAAGTGGTTGACCCGCGCCGAACTATCCCGAGGGGATATGGCTATGGGATGTTAACACTGGTAGGACTGGCGCTGGGAGTCATGGTGATTACCGGCGGGGCTACTGACTGGCGGTTGCTTCAGAATCTGGACTATCCATTGCCAGAGGCGTTGGGGTTAGTATTAGGTAAGGGGGATGCATGGACGAAGTTTTTTGCCAGTATTGGGCTTTTTGGGCTGGTAGCTTCATTTCATGGTGCCATTGTGGGCTATTCCCGGCAGTTATTTGCGTTGGCACGGAGCGGCTTCTTGCCTATTGGATTGGCAAAGCTGAATAATAGGCAGACGCCGTACTGGGCACTGGTAGCGGGTGGACTGGTGGGATGCCTGGCTTTAGTGAGCGGTCGGACTGACCAGATTATTGTCTTGTCAGTGCTGGGAGCATTAGTAATGTATGTGATAAGTATGCTAAGCTTATTCGCTCTGCGGCGGCAGGAGCCGGAATTGGTACGGCCGTTCGCGGTGCCGGGCTATCCGATGGTGCCATTAGTGGCACTAGGTTTGGCGCTGATGTGTCTGGGAGCGCTGGTGTATTATAATTTGCGGCTAAGCGGGGTATTCTTGGCAGGAATGCTGGGAGTAGGCGTGGTATACCGATTGCTGGGACAAGCCCCTGAGTCGGTAGAGGTGCTAGACCAGAGTCAAATGACGAGCGACGCTGCCACCAGTGACTCCTGAACATGGACGTCTTATTCGCCTCAGCACTTGTTTCCACTCTAGCGCTGCCATACCATACATAGTATAAGTGGGCTCTCAAGTTGGCAAAGTGCCATACAGGCTTTCGCTAGTTTGAGGTATATCTGCTGGTTGAACCGTCAAGAGGAAAAGGCTACTCGAAAATGCGAACTGGCCCTTGGCTTTTTCCTAATTTATATGCGACCTGATGCGACACGTATATAATAGGACTATAAGCAAAACAGCCACTTCGCATGCATGCAAAGTGGCTGTTAATTAAATGTGGGAAGTAAAGGATTCGAACCTTCGACCTCTTGCGTGTGAAGCAAGCGCTCTAAACCAACTGAGCTAACCTCCCGAAAAACACAGGCGTAATTGCGACCTGTGGTGTGCTTGTAACGACTAGTAAGAAAACAGCCACTCAGTATTACTACTAAGTGGCTGCTAATCACTGTGGGGGATGTAGGGTTCGAACCTACGACCCTCTGCTTGTAAGGCAGATGCTCTGAACCAGCTGAGCTAATCCCCCGTGCTGTTGTTCCCGTTTGGGATTGCAAAGATGGGAGGAGTTTTTGGAAATACCAAGCCTGTTGCTCCTTTAAACCCTGTTTTTTTCGTTTTCAAAGCGTTTTATAGCAGCAACAGATTCATTTTCAGTGAAAGAAATTTTTCTCTATCTCCACAAAAAACCAGGTTTTAAATACCTATTGAACAAGCAACGTATTCTAAGGCCAACCGTTAAGACGGTTACCAATTCTTCACCTACTCCCCACCCTTTCCTATGGATACCCAGCTTCTCCAGAATTACTCCGAACAAGAAAAGACGGCCTACCTAAGTGCCATTGCCAGCTTAGCTACTGCTGACCGGCAGGCTTCAGGAGCCGAAACACAGTTTTTGCAAGCGCTGGCTCAGCAGGCAGGCTTGTCGGGTGGTGCAACGCAACAAGTGTTAGCCGCTGCCCAAGACTCTAACAACCAAACCATTCAGCAAAATCTGGATGCATTGAAAAACAGCGACCTGCGCTTTTCGCTCATCACTGACCTTATCAGCTTTGCGCGAGCCGATGGGTCATATGCTAACGATGAGGAAGCAATGATTGGTAAGATGGCGCAATACCTGGGCATCAACCCTGAGCAGAAGCAGACGCTGGAAAATGTGGTAGACCAAGCTGCTAATGTGCCTCATGACCCACAGGACCCGGCTAAGGAGGGGTTCTTCGGCCGTATTGGCGACAAGCTTTCCAGCGTGGGCATTCCCAAAAGCGCACTGATGACTGGTCTACTCGGTGTGTTGGCGCCCGTGGTCATCTCTAAGGTGATGAGTGGAGGGCAGAATACCAGTGGCTACAGCAACCAGGGCAACGGCGGCGGATTGATGGGAGGAAGTTTGGGCGGCCTGCTGGGCGGCGCGGCGCACAGTGGCATGGGCGGCATGCTGGGGAGCTTACTTGGTGGTGGTATGTTGGGTGGCTTGCTGGGGGGAAACTCGGATGCAACTGCCAATTTGCCGCAGCAAGGTTCTGCTATTGGCAGCGGTGGCTTGGGCTCGATGATGTCTATTCTGGGCGGATTGGGTGGACAGCCCAATTCCCAGCCGCGTAGCGCGGGCGGCGGCGGCTTGGGCGGTCTGCTCAATGGCGGCCTTGGCGGCATGCTCGGAGGACTATTTGGCGGGCGCTAGCTGTTGCGCTTCTCCGATTAATAAAAAGGCCCGCTCCTATTCTGGAGCGGGCCTTTCTGTTTATAGTCGTGTGAGGATAGGCAGCTATAGTTTGGCGGGCGTGGCAACTATCTGGGCGGGGGCTCCAGCAAACAAGCCGCCGTGCTGTTCTACTACTTCTATGATGCGATAGTTGAGGTCTTCTTTCGTGTTGAGGTATTCATCGTAGCTGGTAGTTTCGACGAAGTATTGCACGGTTACCTCTTTGCCAGCGGGCGTTAGGGCGTTGAACTTCATTTGTACGTCCTGGGTCACCAGAGCATGTTGCTGCATGGCGGCGATGGCTTCGGCGATGATGGCGTGCAGTTGGGCGCTGGTGGTTCTTTGGTCGAAGACTAGGGTGAAGCCTACCCGGCGGGAGGTGCGTAGCGAAAGGTTGTCAAGCGGCTTGTCAATCATGCTTTTGTTAGGCACGGTAACGTAGCTTTTCTCGGCGGTGCGAAGGCGGGTGCTGCGGAAACCAATTTTCTCCACGGTTCCGCTCACGTCGCCGGCCGTCACAAGGTCGCCCACGCCGAAGGGTTGGTCGAGGAAGATGGTAAACGAGGCGATGAGGTTTTCGAGGCTTTCCTTAGCCGCAAAGGCTACGGCCAACCCGCCAATGCCTAAGCCACCAATCAGGGCCGTAACATTCACCCCAAACACCTCTCCCAGCACCACCATAATGCCAATGATGATAACCAGAACCTTCAGTAAATCTTTGGCAAAGGGCAAAAACTGACTATCGAGCCGGTTGCTCCCGGCGGTTTCGCGCAACTCATTGCGGCGGCGCACCACCAGCAGGGCGAAATCGACTAAACGGAGTACTACCCATGTCACCGTGGCAATGAAGCCCAGCAGAAACACACGCAGCAGCGCCACTTTGGGCCAGGGCTCGGCACCAGGTACGGCGCTGGGCGGCATTGGATAGCGCAATACTCCAAACGCCACGTAAATGGTGACGAGGAATAGCAGTACCGACAGCGGCTGAATAAGCAAGTCGTGCAGTTCAGACTCGCTTACACCGGCGGTATAGCGTTTGGTAAGCCGAAAAAGCACCTTACTCAGCAGCTTAGACAGCAACTGGCGCAAGGCAGCACCAACCAACAGAATAAACGCAGCCAGTAGGTATTGGCTCAGCGCATTGCCCAGGATTTCGTAGCTCAGAAAAGGAGGAAGCTTCATGCGGCAGCTCCGGAATGCAAGCCGGAGGAATCTTACAGAACAAACAGACGCCGGCCACAAACTATGACCGGCGTTTTGGTTTATAACGGCAACTTCTCGTTCCTGTTACTTGGAACGGATGGCAATTACCGGGTCCAGATTAGATGCCAGCACGGCGGGCACAATGCCGGCAATAATGCCGATACCGACTGAAATGAGCAGGCCCAGAGACACGCGGGAGGCCGTCATGGTGAGTGGCAGGGCATCCTGCGGAATGAGCGTGACGAGCCAGACCAGGGCAATGCCTGCACCGCCACCAATTAGACACAGAAAGATGGCTTCGAACAGGAATTGAAACAGAATAAAGAAGTTCTTCGCGCCTAAAGACTTTTGAATACCAATGATGTTGGTGCGCTCCCGTACCGATACAAACATGATATTGGCAATGCCGAAGCCGCCCACCAGAATGGCAAATGAGCCAATGATACCGCCCACGAGGCCAATGACACTGAACAGCTTGCCCACAGCCGAGGCAATCATCTCGGGTCGGTTCAGGGCAAAGTTGTCTTCCTCGCGGGGCTTGAGGCCGCGGATGTTGCGCATCACACCGCGCATTTCGTATTCCAAATCGAGCAGGCCAGGGTCTTCGTCACGGCCTTTCACAGCGATGTTTGCGCTGGGCCCTCCCCCAAAGCCGGTGGTACTGAGCGCAAACATTTTGGTGAACATCGAGAACGGGATGATGCAGTTGGCATCGTTGCTGGAGATGGTGATGAGCTTCTTGCCTTCCTTCTGCATTACGCCAATCACAGTCAGGGTCTGGCCGCGGGCTTTAAGCTGCTGGCCCAGGGCGTTGCCATTCGGGAAGAGGTTTTCGGCGACAGTGGCCCCGATGATGGCCACGGGGCGGGCGGCGTCCATCTCCTGAACCGTGAAGTAGCGGCCTTCCTTGATGGGTACATTGCTTACTATCCGGTAGTCATAGCTCACACCTTGTATCACGCAGTCGGCCACGGAGTTGGACCCGGCTTTGAAGGTATTGCCGTTGTTGGCGGCGAAGATGGCAATGCCTTTGTTGTTGGGTCCGAGCTGCTTGCGCAACTGCTGGTACTCGTGCGGCGTGGGTACGGGGCGCTTGAAGTATTTCCACCAGGGAAAGTCCGACTCGAAGGCGAATGGCCACTTGGATACGTAGATAATTTTGTCGCCCACAAAGTCGAGGCTGCTGCGAATGTTGGCTTCGAGCGAATCGACGATGGTGAAAACGGCAATGATGGCGAAGATGCCAACCGTGACGCCCAGCAGCGACAGAATGGTACGTAACAGATTGGATTTGAGAGCATCCCAGGCAAAACGGAAGCTTTCGAGGGTGAGGCGCAGAGTCAGCATAGAAGGAAGATGCTCGGATAAACCGGCTTCGAAGGTTAAAGGACGGAAACCGACGGGGAAGTTGCGGCATCAACAGTTATTCCGGATGCAGCAAAGCAACATATCGTATTTGTGCCAGTTAAATTACTGATGACTGTTCGTGCAAAGTCAGATGCTTTGCTGTGTTCAGGATGACAACTGGTTAGGCACCGCTGGAATTTCCAGAAAAATCAAAGTTTCGGAAAAAAGCTGTACTTTTGCCTCCCCAAAATTCCGTATATTCCCCCAAATACTGCCCTATGGCGATGAAATTGCATGAGTTCAAATTTGAACTCCCGGAGGAGCTGGTGGCAATGCACCCTGCCCGCAACCGTGACGAAAGCCGTTTGATGGTGGTACACCGCGCCACCGGCCAGATTGAGCACCGCAACTTTAAGGATATTCTCGATTATTTTGATGAGGGCGACGTGTTGGTGTTCAACGACACCAAAGTTTTCCCGGCTCGCCTCTACGGCAATAAAGAAAAGACTGGTGCGAAGATTGAGGTTTTCCTGCTGCGCGAGCTGAATAAGGAGCTGCGCCTGTGGGACGTGCTGGTGGACCCGGCTCGCAAAATTCGGGTGGGCAACAAGCTGTACTTCGGCGAATCGGACATGGTAGCCGAGGTAATTGACAACACTACTTCGCGCGGCCGCACCATCAAATTCCTGTTTGATGGCACCGACGAGGAGTTTCGCAAGGCCCTGTATGAGCTGGGTGAAACCCCAATTCCCAAAGAGGTTATTACCCGCGAAACCGAACCAGCTGATAAGGAGCGGTACCAGACAATCTATGCCGAGCACATTGGCGCGGTCGCGGCTCCCTCGGCTGGCCTGCACTTCACCCGCGAGGTGATGAAGCGCATGGAAATCAAGGGCGTAGAGCCGGCGTTTGTGACGCTGCACGTAGGTTTGGGCACCTTTCGCACGGTAGATGTGGAAGACCTCACCAAGCACAAGATGGACTCGGAGAACTTCATCGTGACGGCGCCAGCCTGCGAAGTAGTGAATAAAGCCCTCGATGCCAAGAAGAAAGTGTGTGCCGTGGGCACGACCACTATTCGCGCTATGGAAGCGTCGGTGTCGGCTAATGCCCGCATGAAGCCCACTCAAGGCTGGATTGACCGGTTCATTTTCCCGCCGCACGACTTTAAAATTGCGAACTGCATGCTCACCAACTTCCACATGCCGGAGAGCACGCTCATTATGCTGGCGTCGGCCTTCGCGGGCTACCCGCTGCTGATGGAAGCGTACAAGCAAGCCATTAAGGAGAAGTATAAGTTCTTCAGCTACGGCGACGCGATGCTGATTCTGTAGTAAAGCCTAGGAGGTTGGGAAGTTTCGGGACTTAGTTTTCCTTTTCTGAATTAACTTCCTGACCGCTTCTTCGCCCTTCAATTTTGAGCGCCGATATTCCTTGTGAGGAACGTCGGCGCTCTTTTTTTATGCAGAACTTCGCGCTGATGAATACTTATTACAACCAAGGCTACAAGTCCAATAGCTCTCAAGCCCCGCGATTTGCTATTCTCGTGGCGGGTGGCAGTGGCACCCGCATGGGGGCCGACCGGCCCAAGCAATTTCTGCTGTTGCACGGCGAGCCAGTGCTGCTGCACACGCTGCGGCGCTTTGCCGAGCCCGCGCTGGGCGTGAGCGAGATTGTGGTGGTGCTGCCCGCCGACCAGCTTGATACCTGGCGCGAGCTGTGCGCAAGGTTCAAGGTCAGCATTTCGCACCGGCTGGTGACGGGCGGGGCAACGCGCTGGGCTTCGGTGAAGGCGGGACTGGCAGCCTTATCGGAGCATGGGACAGGCCTAGTGGCGGTACACGATGGGGTGCGCCCGCTGGTGCCTCGGCTGGTGGTGGAGCGCACTTACGTTGCCGCAGCTACGCACGCCGCCGCGGCAGCTGCCGTGATGCCCAAAGACTCGGTGCGCCTGCTGTCGCAGCACGGTTCGGCGGCGCAGAACCGCAACCGTCTGCGTCTGATGCAAACGCCCCAAACTTTTGAAATTGACCTCCTGCGCCGGGCCTACGCAATGCCAGAGCTAGCCAGCTTTACCGATGATGCCACCGTGGTGGATGATTTGTGCCGCGTGCATCTGACGGATGGCGACTACCGCAACCTAAAAATTACCACGCCTGAAGACTTGGTTATTGCCGAAGCGCTGATGGCGGCCGGGCTGTAAACGAAAAAGAGCCGTCCAGTGTGGACGGCTCTTTTTATATGATGGCGAAGTGCGGGTGCCTAGCGCAATGTGATGGTGCGAGTACGGCCGTTCATGGATACAGTGGCGGTGTTGTCGCAGGTACCGTTGCCATAATCCAGGGTCATTGCTTTGGAGTTGGAATTGGTGATGCTTAATATGCCGGAAACGTAGTATTTGAAGCAGTCAGCACGCTTCACAAGGGGAGTTTGGATGGTGGTGGTGTAGCTCACGCCCTTGCGGTTGGTACCATTGGCAGAACCGGTTACGCTATACACGTCATCGGATACGACCAAAGGAGTATTGTAGCCAGCAGTGCGGGTGAAGGTCCAGTTGGCAGTCCAGGAGTGAGTGCCGCCGTTGTTAGCCCGGATGATGCTGGCATTGGTGACATCCACAGTGAAGGAGCCGCTGCCTATGTCGGTGAATGTGCGGGTGGCGGTGTGCTGGTTGTCGTTTACGAAGTAGTTCTGACGGGTAACCACAGCCCCGGCCACACGGCGCTGCACATCGGTGGTGAAGCGGACAACGATTTGGCCCCGGCGATAGCGGCCATCTGGGCACAGGCAGTTGGTGGGACCGAAGTCGATGGTTAAGGTATTGGTAGCGTAATTGAAGGTGCGGGTGGCACAAGCCCCGAAGCGGGCGTGAAACTCGGCTTCGGTGGTGAGGTTGGGCGAATTCTGCGTGGTCGGGTCGGCTGGGCCCGCTTGCATAGATTCAGAGCTAATGGCCGTTTCGACGTTGTCCTCGCTACGGTCTTCGGCGGTGGTGATGTCATCGGGGGTTACATCGGCTTCACGCTTGCTGCAGCTAGTGGTGAGCAGCAGGCCGCTGGCGAGGCAGGCAAAAGCCAGAGAACGAAGGGACAGGGTACGCATGACGGCAAGAAAAAAAGTATATGAATGAAATGGTTGAACTGCGTTTGTGGCCGTTGGAAGCAGATGAGTCAAACAGGTTTAAGCTGGCTCCGAAAAAACTTAAAAGCCGAGGCAGAACCCGGTAGCAGGCCCCGCGTATAGCGCTGACATAAAGCATCTCCGCTTTTACTATTCTTGACATTATGCGCATTTTTTTGCGTCCCAACTGGGCTTTTCGTTTCCTTGCCGGCACCTGCGCGTTGCTAATGGCCACCGCCTGCTCATCGGGTGGCAGCAATGGCAACGACGCCGTGGACCAGGCCATGGCCCAGAACGAGCAGAAGATTGACGCAGCCGACATCACCAAAAAGCAGGAAGCCGATGCCCGTTTCCTGGTGCGGGCCACCAGCAACGCGCTGCTGGAAGTGGAGCTGGGCAAGCTGGCCCAAGCCCGCGCCAATAGCCCGGCCGTGCGCGACTACGGCACCAAGCTGGTGCAAAACCGCTTGGAACTGCTGAGCGCGCTACGCACCCTGGCGGATACCAAAAAGCTGGCCCTCCCTCCTGCCTTGGGCGAGGATGAGCAGGCTGCCTATCACGAAACCAGCACCCAAACGGGCGCGGAGCTCGACAAGCACCTGATGGCCTTGCTGGTGAAAACCCAAAACCAGGACGAAGATGCCTTCGACGACATGGGCGACGATGCCTACGACGGCGATATCCGGGGCTTTGCGGCCAAGTACCACGCGCCGGTAGAAGAGCAACTAGATGCTGCTAAAGATGCGGTGGATAAGCTGCCGTAGCTATTCGTCTTCGTCATTTCTCAAACCTACACCCATATTCTCTCTTATGAAACGTCCCATTGTTACGCTCCTGAGTGCTGCTACGCTATTGATTTTCACCGCCGGCTGTAACTCCGACGACTCGGTGAAGCAGGCCCAGGAAGCCAACGAAATGAAAGCCGACAGCACCACAGCCAACACCGACATGGGGAAAGTCGAAGAAAAGGGCATGGACTACGACGCCGAATTTTTGGCTAAAGCGGCCAGCGGTGGCATGCTCGAAGTGGAGATGGGCAAGCAGGTAGCTGCCCGCGCCGTGACGCCCCAAGCCAAAGAATTCGCCCAAAAAATGATTGACGACCACACCAAAGGCAATGCCGAGCTCATGGCTTTGGCTACTAAAAAGAATATCACGCTGCCCACTACTTTGGGCGATGACCACGCCAAGGTGCTGAAGAACGTGACCGAGGAAAAGGGAATAAAAATGGACCAGCAGTACATGAAAGAGATGCTGGAAGACCACAAGGAAGATGTGAGAGAGTACACCGAAGCGTCCATTAAGGCAGCTGACCCCGACGTTAAGGCCTTTGCTGCTAAGGCTGTTCCGATGCTAAAAATGCACCTTGATATGGTGACCAAAATGAAGCCGACCGTGGACGCCGCCAAGTAAATTGAACTAATGCAAACCTACGTTTCGGGTCTGTTCCTTAACTGGAACAGACCCTTTTTTATACCTCGTTTTATTGACCAGCTTATTGATTATCAATAGCTCAGCTTATAAATATTAACCCTGAAATCGTGCAACATCTTGCCCAAGCCTTTCCGTACTACGCCGGGGTAAGACACCCAATGAGCTCGTTTTTTACTACTTCCTTTCCAAACATCATGAAACGCTCCCTTCTTCCGCTGCTGGCTATGGGCCTGCTTACACTGGCTTCCTGCGGCGACGCTAACAAAACCACCGCCGACAGCAGCACCGACAGCAACATGGCCAATACGCCCGCCGCTGGGGCCGACACAACTGCCAACCAGCCGGCCATGGCCGGCGATAGTAGCGCGATGGGTGGCGGCTCGGCCATGGCTGACCCCAACGGCCCAACTGGCCCTCATAAAGACGACAACGAGTTTATGATGACGGCCGCCCACAGCGACCAGAACGAGATTCAGCAGAGCAAAATGGCGCTGGCCAAAGGTGTGACCGGCATGGCCAAAGACATGGCGAACCAGATGATTGCCGACCACACCAAATCGACGGCCGACCTGAAAACAATTGCTGATAAAAAGGGCGTGAAGCTGCCTACCGACATGGATGCCGAACATAAGGCCCTGGCGCCAGCTATGGAAAAGCTTTCGGGCAAGGAGCTTGAGGCCAAGTACCTGGCTCAGATGCAAACCGACCACCAGAAAACGGCCAATACTATGGCTGCTCATGCGAAAATGACCCAGGATGCTGACCTGCAAGCCTTCATTAGCAAGACGCTGCCCGTAGTAGAGCAGCACTTGAGCATGGCTAAAAAAGGTAACGACATGAAGATGTAGGCGTAGACTTACAGCCAGCATTTCATTCAACAAAACGCCGCTTCGGAAATTCCGGGCGGCGTTTTTTGTGGCATGGCAATATGTGCTATTATCCGACAAATGGCGAGTAAAACCAGCCGTTATTGCCCTCTACCACTTGGACATAAGACATGTCGGCATTGACGATGGTACTGGCTTTCTGGCTAGTATCGGGCGGATGATGGGGCACCTTGGTCTTCACGAATTATTATGATTTACAGCATTTTGCGCTGACTTTATCGGTAACCAAACCGGTAGCGCAACCCGAATGTCATACCGCCCGCTAGGAAGGAACCCGATTTTATGTAGGGAGACTCGGCCGCAGAGTCGCGGTTACTTTCATCAAAAATGCTCCCCTTCTCAGAAAAGGTGCGCACATCCTTGTTCATCACAATCTGAGCGGTGGCTTGCACCCGGCGGCGGCGCCCAAATGCATAGCTGGCATCGAGGCCCAAGGCAGCATGCAGACCAAATGCGTGACGGCGGAATCCGAACGTTTCCTGACTTGTGACTTGGCGGCCGGCAATGGCGTATTCGCGGAAGTCTATCCAAGACCACAAGGGTACGAGGCCACCCACAGCGTCGAACTGCAACCGCTTGAGGAACGAAGGCGTGAGTGAGTAGCGTAACATGACCGGCAGCGCCAGCCCGCGTTCCTCCAGCTTTTGATTGGGCACTGTGAGGGTGTCCGTACCGGTCACGAAGAGGGTGCCCACAGGCTCTGAGTTGAAGTTTTCGCCGTACTGAACTCCCAGTTGCACTGCCAGGCGCGGCGCAAGGTAGTAGCCCACGTACACATAGGGAAACGGCCCGGCCGACACATACTGCGCATAGGTGCCGTAGCCGTCGCGGGCAGTTATCGGATAACGTGTGATTTGGGTTTCTGTGGAAGAAGTTTTAATCACCGAAGCCGGGTAAGGGTTCCGCTCCGAGTAGCGCGCACGGTAGAAGTAGCCGCCTATTTCAACGCCGGCGAAAAACCGAGGCCGCAGTGTTACGACTTCGCTGACCGGCGCCAGTCGCTTCACGTAGCGCGACGGCTGGTGCCCCAGCGTCAGGCCAATGCGCAGGTTGCTGCCCAAGGCTACAACCGGCCTTCCGGACAAAAGCAGCGTGGCCATGCCCACGTTGCCATCGATGAAGCCGTAGCGGCCCAACCGGCGCTGCAAGCCGTAGAGAAGAGCCACATCGACGGTGATGAGCTGCCGTCCGCTGTTCCGGTACAGGAAAAACGGCGTTTCGTGGGACTCTCTGCCCAAGCCAGTCCCAACCGCTACCGACACGTAATTGGCTGAGAAGTTAACGATGTTTCGCCCCTGCAGCAGTCGACGTTCGCGGTTGTAGTAATAGCGCCCCGCCGCTTGGGCCCGAACGCCCAGGCTCTGTCGGCTTTCAGCGTCAGCATCGGCACGATAGCGGGTCAGGGCCGGGCTTACCTCGCCCAAGACCGTCCAGGCCGGGTCGCTAAGCTGCCGCTCGTAAGCCAGATGAATACCATAACGGGTGTAATAGGCGTCGGTGCCAAAAGCAGTGGAGAAAGGCAGGAGGTTGTTCAGGCCCAGCTTCCACAGGCTGCGCTGCTCCTCCTGCACCCGCAACGGCGCATCGACTACCGGGAGCGTGGCTACTTCTTCGCCATACTTCAACTGCGTGGTATCGGGCACGGTCTGGGCCGCGGCGCTAAACGCCGCACTGAGCAGCAAGCAAGCCCGGAGGAAGAGTTGACGGCTATAAGAACAGGACAAAGTAGCCATTGGAAGGGAGCGGTGAAGATTAGAATTGCGAGGAAAGCAACTGTGTTTGCAAAGTCAGGGGCGCGTAGGAGGTGCTCACGCGCACCAGCGGCCGCGAGCCAGTGGCTGGCTTGGTGGTGAGGGAGGCGCGGCTGGCGGAGCCTTTTTTGGCCGTAGCATAGCTTGGCGGCACGGTCAGCTCGCCTTGCTGCACATTGAGTTGATAATCGAACAACTCCGGCTCGGCCGTGCTAACAACAACCTCCGTGCGGTCGGCCTCCACGGTGAGCTTGCGCAGGCCCGCTGCGGGCTGCACCCGCACGCTGCCGTAGTAGTTGCGCACAAAGCAGCTGCCCCCCAGCCCCAGCAGCTGCACCGCCGATTTATTGGCTTCGCAGGTGAAATCGGCCTGTACGTTAGTAGCGGTCAGGTCGGCGTAGCGGGCGTTGGTCGTGAGGGTGCCGCGCAGGTTACGCAGGGTAACCTGCCCGAAATTTTGCGCCAGCTTCTGGGTGCCGCTAAGGTCCGTGAGGGTGGTCTGGCCGTAGGCGTTTAGTACTTGCAGCGGGTTGCCGGCCGGCATCTGCACAGTGTATTCGGCGCGCAGGTCGCTGCGCACGGGTGGAGCGCCAGCGGGCAGCACAAATAGGTTGACGAGGTCCAGGGCATTACTACTTTGCTGGAGACGATACTGCGCCACGGGCAAATCCTGCACGGCTACTTCGCGCTCCGCATGGCGGGCGCTAAGGCGTAGAGTCACCTGCACGGTGGGGCGGTCCCAGCCCCGCACCTGCACGGTGGCCTTTTCGGCCCGAATGCGTACCGCCATGCCGGGTGGGCAATTCCAGGCTTGCTCCACAGTACGGGTCACAACCTGCACACGCTGCTGGGCCCGGGCGGCGGGCGGCGGCAGGAACCCGAGCAGCACGGCAAGGGCCAGCAGCCACCAGGCTTCGGACAAATTATTAGCAACCGTCATGAGATAAGAAGTTGAACCAGTTCGCGGGTTACAGAAGCTTTCAAGGTGATGAGCCGTGCCTGCTCGCGGAGTAACTCCGGTGAAGCGCCGAAGCGGCGGGTATCCTGGCGCAGCTGGACTTCCTGGGTTTCCAGCTCCTGTAGCTGCGTGCGCAGCGTGCGGAACTCGCCCGACTGGCACACCGCGGGCTGCGACGAGCAATGCGCATCGATGAATGAGAGGCCTTGCTGCTCCAACGGGTCGGCCGCCGGCGCGGGCAGCGGCAACGAATCCTCCTCCTCGCTGAATGTCACCGTCTCGCGGGCCACGGTGGGCACCGAAGTGGCCGGATGCAGCTGCCACCACACGCCCAGCACCAGCAGCACACTGGCCGCCATCGCCAACATCCGGCGCACAGTGCGGGTGGGCCACAATTGCCGCAGCACAGTTGGCGGAGCAGGGGCGTCTGCGAGCACGACGGGCGCTTCGGCTGCATCCAGTCGTGCAGCCACGTTGGCCCAAAGGTCATCGTCGGGCTCGTGCGTTGGCAGCGCCGGTACAGCCCGCGCCAGAGCAGCGTCGACAGCTAGCTGGGCCTCGATGCGCGCCCAAGTGGCGGAGTCGGGCTCATGGGCCGGCAGGCTGTTCAGAGCCCGCCGCAGGTTAGACGCGCCGGTTTCGGGGAGTTGGCTCATTGGTACAGGTATTGAAGTTTGCGTTGCAGCAGGCGCTTGGCGTGGTAGAGTTGCGACTTGCTGGTACCTTCGGCAATGCCGAGCATTTCGGCCACTTCGCCGTGGCCATAGCCTTCCACCTCTACCAGGCAGAACACGGCGCGGTAGCCGGCTGGCAGCTCGCCGATGGCTTTGTCCAGGGCCTCGCCGGTGAGATTGTCGTGCCAGGCCACCAGCGGCTCGGGGTGGCGCTCCTGGTCGTACACTTCCATGCGCTGCTCGCGCCGGAGCGTGAGCAAGGCCCGCCGCACCACAATAATTTTTATCCAGGCGCCCAGCGTCGACTGCTGCCGAAAGCCCGACAAGCCTTGAAACACATCCACAAAAGCTTCCTGCAGGGCATCCTGCGCCAAGGCGCGGTCGCCGAGAATGCGGAGGGCCGAGGAGAACATGGCCGTCTTGTACTGCTGGTACAAACGGAACTGCGCTTGGCGGTCTTGAGCCAAGCAGCCCGCCAGCAGGTGCTGTTCTTCAGAAAGCAGACGGGGCGGCGAATCGGACACGAACCTTACTTAAATTCTTTGCCTTAAAGTGCTGGGTGATTAAAGAAAGGTTGGTTGGGGAGTAGAAATTATTTCCATCGCCCTTGTCCGCGGCTCGGCAGGACACTGAAACGCCCTAGGGAGCAGCTCATCGTTAAATCCACGGTCACCCTATCTGGTGTTCTTCCTTACGCGCTTATTTGCAAGGAGCCACTCGGAGAGGTTTTTTAAATAGGTTAATCATCAGTCCCAGTTCATCCACCTTCGTTGTCGGCCAGCAGCTTTTCAAGCTTGCCCGCCTCAAATGCCAGCACGGCCTGCCGCAGAGCCAGCCGCGCCAGCGGGCCGGTGGCCTTGCGCAGGGTGGCCGCCGCTTGGTTTTGCCAAACTTTGAACAGAGACTGGGCTACCTCGTCGTCGGCTGGAAAAGCGGCCCGCAAGCTGGGCAACGCCTGCAGCCGCAGCCGGGCCTGGGCCAGCCGCGTCTGGTGACGAGCCAGCTGCTCCCCCAGCAGTGTAGCTTGAAGCAGCAGCGTGCGGCGGCGCAGGTCGAGGTCCTGCCGGTCGTCGGCGGTGAGCACTAAGTCAGCGAGCCCCGGCACGGGTGCCGGGGCAGCGGGAACCGCGTTGGATTCGGCCACGGGCAGCGCCTGTTGAAATTGGAGCAGGCGCATCCAGGCATCTGGGGGCAAGCTCCGTCGGTTACTGGCCGCCATTGTGAGGGCTCCCCGCGACACGCCCAGCACATCGGCTATTTCCTGTTGGGTGAAGCCAAAATGCGCTTGCACTCGCTCCAGAATAGAATGATGGGCCTCTGGCCCGCGCTGGTTCGAGAATTTTCGCATTGTACGTTATAAGGCACTAAGGCCGTCGCCAAGCCAGATGGCAGCTAACCGAAAGTAGTGAGAAATGTGGCAAGTTTCTGGTGGTAGACAGAAGATGCAACAAATTATGTGGCATCTCTGAGTGTTTCAAAAAATAATGCCACAGCAAAAGATGACACAATTAAAAGCAGTGTATGAAGTTGGGGCGGTAGCTTAAACCGGGGTGGTGCGGGGGTGGTGCGACGGCTCGAAGCCGTCATGCCACTACCCGTTGAACAGGTGCCCTTGTGGCGTCCCATTCAACAGTTAGTGGTACGACAAAGCCCTATGGGCAATTCGTCGCACCACCCCAAGGTAGACCACCGCCGAAGTTGGTAACGCTTGCAAGAATATTCGAAACGTCCGGCGGCGGTAGAGCTGCTTCAACAAGCGGACGCCAGATGGACATGACGTGCTGCCTCATTGGTTTGCCTTTGCGCCACTACCCACAGAGCTTAACTGAAAAGCCCGCTGTGTAGTGCACAGCGGGCTTTTTTAGAGTATCGTAAAAACGACAGTTTTAGGCCGTGGCGTACTTGCTCGTGCGCAGCTCTTCGGCCAGGAAGCGAGCGGTGTGGCCTTTGCCAGCCTTTGCCACCTGCTCGGGTGTGCCTTGTGCCACGATGGTGCCGCCGCCCGCGCCACCTTCGGGGCCGATGTCGATGACGTGGTCGGCCACCTTAATCAGGTCGAGGTTGTGCTCGATGATGAGGACGGTGTTGCCCTTGTCCGCCAGCTTCTGAAGTACGTCGGCAAGGTGGTTGATGTCCTCGAAGTGCAGGCCGGTGGTGGGCTCGTCGAGGATGTAGAACGTCTTACCAGTATCTTTTTTGCTAAGCTCGGTGGCGAGCTTCACACGCTGGGCCTCGCCACCCGAAAGCGTGGTGGCCTGCTGGCCCAGTGTAAGGTAGCCGAGGCCAACCTCGTTCAGGGTCTTGATTTTACGTAGGATGCGGGGCTGGTATTCGAAGAATTCCACAGCCTTCTCCACGGTCATGTCGAGAATGTCGGTGATGGACTTGCCTTTGAAGCGGACTTCCAACGTTTCGCGGTTGTAGCGGCGGCCTTTGCAGGTTTCGCAGGGCACGTGCACGTCGGGCAGAAAGTTCATCTCAATGGTGCGGATGCCGGCACCCTCGCAGGTTTCGCAACGCCCACCCTTCACATTAAAGGAGAAGCGGCCGGGGCCGTAACCGCGAATTTTGGCCTCCGCCATCTCGCCAAACAGCTGGCGAATTTCGGTAAACACGCCCGTATAAGTGGCCGGGTTCGAGCGCGGCGTGCGCCCGATAGGCGACTGGTCGACCTCGATTACCTTGTCGATAAACTCCAGCCCTTCGATGGCGCCGTAAGCCAGCGGCTCACGCTTGGCGTTGAAGAAATGCTGATTAAGAATGGGGTACAGCGTATCGTGGATGAGCGTAGACTTGCCCGAGCCGGATACACCCGTCACGGCCACTAGCTTGCCCAGCGGCACCTTCAGCGTCACGTTTTTGAGGTTATTGCCCTTAGCGCCTTTCAGCACCAGCTCGGTGCCTTCGCCCTTGCGCTTTTTCTTTTGCAGCTCGATGTGCTTCTGGCCACTGAGGTACTGCGAGGTGAGCGAGCCGGAATTGAAAATCTCCTGCGGCGTGCCCGACGCTACAATATGGCCGCCGTGGATGCCCGCGCCAGGACCAATGTCCAGCACGTGGTCGGCGTGCAGAATCATGTCCTTGTCGTGCTCCACTACAATCACCGAGTTGCCGATGTCGCGCAGGTGCTGCAGGGCCTTGATGAGACGCTCGTTGTCGCGCTGGTGCAGGCCGATGCTGGGCTCGTCCATGATGTAGAGCACGCCCACGAGTTGGGTGCCAATCTGAGTAGCGAGGCGGATGCGCTGGCTTTCGCCGCCGCTCAGCGTGCGCACTGGGCGGTGCAGGTTCAGGTAATCCAACCCTACTTCCAGCAGGAAGCCGATACGCTTGCGAATCTCCTTGAGCAGTTCGCGGGCAATCACGTTCTGGCGTTCCGTCAAACGGTCTTCCAATCCCTCAAACCAGCCAGCCAACTCGTTCAAATCCATCACCGACAACTCGCCGATGTGCTTGCCGTCCATCTTGAAATGCAGGCTTTCCTTTTTGAGACGGTAGCCCTGGCACTCGGGGCAAGGCTGGGCCTGCGCGTACTGCGCAATCCACTCCCGAATGTTGTCCGACTCCGAATCCATCTGCCGCCGCAGGAAGGGAATAATCCCCTCAAACGGCTCGGTAAATGCACCCTTGCCGCTGTCAGCCTCGTCTTCCGAGATGCCGTGCAGCAAGCGCTTCAGCAGTTCCTCGGGCAGCTTGTCGATGGCCGTGTTCAGCGTGGCCTTATTCTTCTTGAGAATGAGCGAGAGTTGCTGGAAAATCCAGATATCGCGGTACTCACCCAGCGGTGCGATACCGCCCCGACTGATGCTCAGCTTGCGGTCGGGCACTACCGCTTCCTCTGTTATTTCCTGCACTTCGCCCAGGCCGTTGCAGGTGGGGCAAGCGCCATAGGGCGAGTTGAAGCTGAACGTGTTCGGCGCCGGGTCGTCGTAGGCGATGCCGGTGGCCGGGTCCATCAGGAAGCGCGAGAAAAACTGCGGCTGGGCCTTTTTGGCATCGGGGTCAAGCACCAGCATGGTGCCTTTGCCATGCGTGAGGGCATTTTGCACCGAGCCCGAGAGGCGGAACCGGTCTTCTTCCTTCACAATGAGCCGGTCAATCACGATTTCAATGTCGTGGATTTTGTAGCGGTCCACCTGCATCTTGGGCGTGATGTCGAGGATTTCGCCGTCGACGCGCACCTTGGTAAAGCCCAGCTTGGCAATCCTCTGAAAGTCCTCGCGGTAGTGGCCTTTGCGGCCCTTTACCACGGGTGCCAGCACCACCAGCTTCTTCTCATCGAAGTGCTTGATGATGTAGTTGATAATCTGGTCATCGCTCTGCCGAATCATTTTCTTGCCCGTAGCATAGCTGAAGGCTTCAGCCGTGCGGGCGTAGAGCAGGCGCAGGAAATCGTAAATCTCCGTGATGGTGCCCACCGTGGAGCGCGGGTTGCGCGAGGTTGTTTTCTGCTCGATGCTGATAACCGGCGACAGGCCCTCAATCTTGTCCACGTCGGGGCGCTCCAGCCCGCCCATAAAGCTGCGGGCGTAGGCCGAAAACGTCTCCATGTAGCGCCGTTGCCCTTCGGCATAAATGGTATCAAAAGCCAAGCTCGACTTGCCCGAGCCCGAAATACCCGTGAACACCACCAGCTTGTTGCGCGGAATCTGCACGCTTACGTTTTTCAGGTTGTGCTCACGGGCACCATAAACCTCAATAAACGGCGCGTCGATGTGGTGCGACGAACCACTGGACGTGATAGCAGGGGCAGCAGCGGGCGGCAGCGACTCAGGTGTTTGGTGCTGCAAGGCAACTTCCAGACTGGCCGGATTGGGCTGGCTGGCCGCTACAGCCGCTGGTTCGGTGAGAGTGCCGACAAGCTGCTTTTTCAGCGTGGCAGCAGTGGTCTTGGATGCTTTTGGGGCTTTAGCAACCGGAGAAGCAGTGGTTTTTTTGGCCATTCAGAAACGCAGCGGATAAGTGCGTAAAGGTACGTAGAAGCCGCCCCGATGGCTAATGCAATGGGCTGATTTGCCAGTAGTATTAGCTTATGCAGGGCCGGGGGCGTCGGCTAACAACAGCGCAGCCCATGCATTTGTGCCCGGCATTTTGACATAAAGTAAACCGACGACGATTGAAGGCGTTTGGCCGACGTTTTTAACCCTTGAACCTACTATACCAGGCAATCTGGCACTTGGCTTGCATCTATAAAAGCAGCAGCACCGTTAGTGCCCTGTTATCCTTTTTCATTCAACCAATTAACATGAAACCCCTCGCAAGATTTTTTGGCGCGGCCCTGGTGGGTGCGTTTGCCCTGTTGGCCACACCGGCTGCTCAGGCGCAGGTGGGGGTGAATATTAATATCGGTGTGCCGGCTTGGGGCCCCCAGGTACCCTACGGCACACAGTATTACTACATCCCCGAAATTGATGGGTACTATGACCTCTACAACCAGCAGTACATTGTGTACCAGGATGGATACTGGGTACCGCTACCTGAGCTGTATGGCTACGACCCCTACCAGTTCCACCCGGTGATTGTGGACTACCGGGGTGCGCAGCCCTGGTCGCGGGTAGCCTACTACCGTCAGCACTACGCCTACCAGCCTTATCGCAACTACGGCCCCAGCCGCGCCGGCTATTATAACGGTGGCTATGGCTACGGGCCCAGCTACGGCCGCCCGCGCTACGACACCCGCAGAGGCTACTCCAGTGGCCGGGACTATAGCCGCGACTACAACGACCGAAACGGCCGTGACAATCGGGGCGGCTACAGCACCCCGCGCACCAACCAGCTGCCCCAGCAACAGCCGCAACCCGGTGGCTACAATCCTGGTCAGGGCCAGGGCAACCAAGGAGGGCCGGACCGTAGTCGCGACGGCCGGGATAACCAGGGCCAGCCAGGCAACAACGGTGGCGGACGCGGCAATAGCGGCGGCGGAAACCACGGCGGAGGGCGTGGACGCGGTTAATCCTTATTCGATTACCCTTGCTCTAATTACTGCTCAGCTTATATTTCATCATTTTTGCCGATAATGCCCGTTGCTATACGGGGACTGGCATTAGTTTTAACCTTAATTCAACTCATCATGAAACTGCTTCCCAAACTCATCTGCGCTGTATTGCTCGGGGGTATGTCGCTTGCTGCGGCTCCCGCCGCTCAAGCCCAGATTAACATCAACGTCAACACAGCCCCGCCCGTGGTGGTAGGTGCTCCGGCTGATGCCCAATATTACTATGTACCCGAAATCAACGGTTATTATGATGTGCCGGCCCGCCGCTACATTGTGCTACGCAACGGTAAATGGGCCCGCGTAGAGCGTATTGAGGGCTACAACCCTGCCACTTTCCACCCGCAGTACATTGAGTACCGCGGCGCCTCGCCCTGGACTTACAAAGGCCATGGCAACCCGCACGGTATTCCTCCCGGCCAGGCCAAGAAAATGTATGGCAATGGCCATGGAAATGGCCACGGCAAAGGCAAGCACTAACGCGTAGCATCAACAAAAAAGGCCTCATATCGAGGCCTTTTTTGTTGCATTTCCAGTTTAGAACGCCGCGTTCTTTGGGTAGCGCGGGAAGGGGATTACGTCGCGGATGTTGCTCATACCGGTTACGAACAGCACGAGGCGCTCGAAGCCCAGGCCGAAGCCGGCGTGCGGCGCGGTGCCGAAGCGGCGGGTGTCGAGGTACCAGTCCAGGTCGTCGGCGGGCACGTGCATGTCGGCCATGCGGCCCAGCAGCTTCTCGTAGTCTTCTTCGCGCTGCGAGCCGCCGATGATTTCGCCGATGCCGGGAAACAGCACGTCCATGGCGCGCACTGTGCGGCCGTCCTCGTCCAGCTTCATGTAGAAAGCTTTGATTTCCTTCGGATAGTTGGTGAGGATGACAGGCTTTTTGAAGTGCTTCTCCACCAGGTAGCGCTCGTGCTCGCTTTGCAGGTCGGTGCCCCAGTCCACGGGAAATTCGAACTTCTGCTTGGCAGTTTTCAGGATTTCCACGGCCTCGGTGTAGGTGAGGCGCTGGAAGGGGTTTTCCACCACGGAATTGAGACGGGTGAGCAGTTCCTTGTCGTACTGGTCGTTGAGGAATTGCAGGTCGTCGGCGCAGTGCTCCAGGGCGTAGCGCACCAGGCTTTGGAGAAAATCCTCGGCCAGGTCCATGTTTTCTTCGAGTTCGTTGAAGGCCACTTCGGGCTCAATCATCCAGAACTCGGCCAGGTGACGGGCGGTGTTGGAGTTCTCGGCCCGGAAGGTGGGGCCGAAGGTATAGATGCTGCCCAGCGCCATGGCGGCCAGTTCGCCTTCAAGCTGGCCCGATACGGTGAGGTTGGTTTGCTTGCCGAAGAAATCTTGGGTAAAGTCTACGGAGCCATCCTCGGTGCGGGGCGGGTGCTCGGGGGGCAGCGTGGTGACGCGGAACATCTGGCCGGCGCCCTCGGCATCGGAGCCCGTGATGATGGGCGTGTGCACGTAGTAGAAGCCGTGGCGGTTGAAATAGTCGTGGATAGCGAAGGCCAGCGCGTGCCGGATGCGCAGTACCGACCCAAACGTGTTGGTGCGGGGACGCAGGTGGGCAATGTCGCGCAAGTGCTCCAGCGAAGTAGCTTTCTTCTGCAGCGGGTAGGCTTCGGCTTCGGCCTTGCCCAGCACAGTTATTTCAGTAGCCTGAATCTCGACGGCTTGGCCCTTGCCCTGCGAGGCCACGAGCTTGCCGCGGATGGCTACGCAGGCACCGTTGCCCACATCTTTGAGGCTTTCCTCGGGGAATTTATCGGCATCGGCCACGGCCTGAATGGTGTGGATAGTGGAGCCGTCATTGACGATGATGAACTGCACGTATTTGTTGCCGCGGCGGGAGCGAACCCAGCCTTTCACGAGGACTTCGCGGTCAAGGTCCTTGGAAGCGAGTAGTTCTTTGACGCCGGTTCGGCGCAAGGTATCAGTAGCCATAGAATGCAGGAATTAAGCGGGCAAAGGTAGCTTTTTTACGCAACGCGTAACTATTTCGCTTATTTTCCTGACGATTTAGGCTTCCATTAATGGCCTCGAGCGGGCGATACTGAAAGCAGCCTTCAAGTATAAGTCACGCTTCACTCCTCCAATCGACGCCGCTTCCGTATCTCTGCCATTCGCTGCTGCCAGGCAGCAATGGTTTCGGTTGGACTAAGGTTGTTGAGGTCTTCTATTGAAAATGCGGGACTGTAAAAATAGCCTTGCGAAACGTCTTCCATAAAAAGCAACGCTTGGTCAAGAAAATTCACAATCGCTGGTGCCACGCTATTGGTTAAAGAGTGGCGTAGTTTCTCAATTTCACTACTAATGCAAAGCTCATGACGCAGTAGCAAGCGACACAAATGATAAATGGCCGTCTCAGCCTCCTCATTGCGTATTGCCATGCGTACCTGAATCATTCCCGGGCCGCTATAATAGCCATTGCCCATAGCTTCTGCTTCGACTGCGAGCGCGATAACTTGTCCGGCGGATGGCCGTTTCGTTAGCTGTTCATTGCAATGAAGACGCGCTAGAAAGCTAGCATAATGATGAAGCGGCGAGAAGTTTATCCGGACAATGTCCTCGTGCTTTTGATAAATGTTCCAGGCTTTCGCCAGATAGTCGGCCCCGCTATCCCCCTGCCCTTCGCGAAGGGATGCCCAATCCTCCCAAACACTCGCCATATAGTATACTTCCATCGCGTGAGCAGGCTCTTTCAGGATAAATTGCTCAAAACATTCGATGGCTTTTGCGAGATAATCGGCTCGTTGTTGGATTTCACCCTGCTTGTGCAGGAGCAGGCCGGCATTGCGTAGCAGCTGCGGGTGGGCATCGGCACTGCACCAGCCAAGCGCGGTCTGTAGCCAGGCCGACAACTGCTTTTCCAATTCGTCGCTGGGCTGGTATTCCTGCATGCGAATACCCTCGTCAAGCAGCGTCCAAAGCCGGTCAGGCTGGGTTATCAATTCCTCATTTATTCGGCTATTAAATTCAGCACACACTCGCTGCTGAGCCTCCGGCATGCCGTCAATGGGTTGTTTCCAACGATGATAAAGAATCCACACGCTAAAATCGCCTACCGCCCGCAGGTCTTCAATTGCCAACTGCCAATAGAACAATGCCTGACACACGTCCAATTGGGCTAATTGGTGATATAAGCGGGCCCGGAATACCAAGGCATCACGATTTGCAGGAATTTCAAAGTCCAGTTCATGAATAGCACGCAAGGCAAACTGTTTGGCTTGGTCAACATCCGTTGCTTCTACCTCATCTAACCGATAGCTTAGCACTTGCGCACGTAATTCCCGTAGAGGCGCCCCCTGAAAGTCCTCGGCCGCCTCTATTAGGTCATCGAGCATTTCTAATCCCCAATCGCCCAGCTTGCCACACATCTGGTCGTAGGACAGATAGGAGTAAAAAGTCATAAAGCCTGACTCCATTACGTCACGACGCCACTCATCCGCAACTCCCGTCGGCACTTGTTGTGAGAATTCAATCAGGCCTTTTAAATCATATGATTCTACCAGTTCCGACAGTTTTGCTTGCCAGGCATGCTCCTGATTGTTCATGACGTATTTGAAAAAAGCGGAGATAATTATCCCGACTTGTGATGAATTTTAAGAGCCGCTTGATAGCACCCCGCGCTTGGTTGGATGGCTGCATTCGCCGGCTGATTTTCGCGCACGGCTTCGGGACAAATATCATTCAACCTGAGTAAACACTGTTGGAGCGAAAGGCCGTTGGCAGGCGCTCAGTTGCCTGGGCAGCAAGCTGATTAGGCGGCTGATAACTCACTGAGGAGCATAAGGCTATTAACCCAACGGTGAACTTCGGCATCAGTAGCACGAAGTTTGCAGGGCGCGGCGCGGCTCCAAAGCGGCACCTGCTATCAACTTTTCAAGCCAAACCGTAGTAAAATTGACCTCCGCCGTCGCCTTTCCGTATTTTCGTACCTATGCAACGCCTCGACCTTAAACAGCTCCTCTCGCAAAAGCTTAGCCCGCAGCAGATTCAGTTCATCAAGCTGCTGCAAATCCCGACGGCGGAACTGGAGACGCGCATCAAGGAAGAGATGGAGGTGAACCCGGCGCTGGAAGAAGACGAGCCCGACGACAGCGAAGAACTGGACCGCGACGACGAGAGCGACGACTCGGACGACCCGGACGCCAGCCTCGACAACGATGAAAATACGCTGGATGAGGATTTTGAGGACCGCCGCGACGAGCCCGAAGTAGCCGACGAGATGCCCGAGCCGGACCTCTCGGCCAAAGACGACAGCCCCGGCGACGACGCGCCCGACAACAAAGACCTCGACCTGAGCGACTACCTCAACGACGACGAAATAGCCGGCTACAAGATGCAGGGCGATGGCCCCGGCGAGGAAGAGGAGCGCGACACCCCGCTGGCCGACACCAGCGGCTCGCTGCTGGATTCGCTGCTCGACCAGCTGCATTTTGCTAATCTGGACGAGCACCAGGAGGCCATTGGCCAGCAGCTCATCGGCTCGATTGACGGGGACGGCTACATCCGGCGTGACCTCTCGGCCATTGCCAACGACCTGGCCTTTAGCCAGAACCTGGAAGTGAGCGTAAAGGAAATTGAGGCGGTGCTGCGCGTGGTGCAGGGTTTCGACCCGCCCGGCATTGCAGCCCGCGACCTGCCCGAATGCCTGCTCCTGCAGCTGGAGCGCCGGCCCCAGGACGAGAACACGGTGAACGCCGAGCGAATACTGACCGAAACGTTTGAGGAGTTCAGCAAGAAGCACTACCCGCGCATTCAGCAGAAGCTGGACCTAGAAGATGATGAGCTGAAGGAAGCCATCAATGTGATTCTGAAGCTGAACCCCAAGCCGGGCGGCAGCGGGCCTACAGGCCTAGGCAAGACGCAGTACTTGATGCCAGACTTCATTCTGACGAACGACAACGGCGTCTTCAACCTGACCCTGAACGCCCGCAATGCACCCGAACTGCGCGTGAGCCCGGCCTACACCGAGATGTTCCGGACCTACGACAAGGCGTCGAAGAAGGACGCCAAGATGAAGGAGGCCGTGACCTTCGTGAAGCAGAAGCTGGACTCGGCCAAGTGGTTTATCGATGCCATCCGGCAGCGGCAGAACACGCTGCTGCGCACCATGAACGCCATTGTGGAGCTGCAGCGCGACTTTTTTGCCGAGGGCGACGAAAGCAAGCTGCGGCCCATGATTCTGAAAGACATTGCCCAGATGATTGGCATGGATATTTCGACGGTGAGCCGGGTGGCCAACTCTAAATCCATTCAGACCGAGTTTGGGATTTATCCGCTGAAGTACTTCTTCTCTGAGGGCATTGCCACCGATTCGGGCGAGGACGCCAGCAGCCGCGAGGTGAAAAGCATCCTAAAAGACCTCATCGGCAAGGAAAGCAAGGAACGCCCGCTGAGCGACGACAAGCTGGAAAAGATGCTCAATGCCCGCGGCTACAACATTGCCCGCCGCACGGTGGCCAAGTACCGCGAGCAGTTGAACATTCCGGTGGCCCGGTTGCGCAAGGAGCTATAGGAATGGGCCATTTTCGGGGAACAGGGAACAGTTGGTAGTGCGCAATGGGCTGCTGAACAGCAGCCGGTTTTATCTTTGGCAACTAGCTAAGTAGGTTCGGCTAAAGAGGGGGTAGTTTATTTTAATAACTACTCCCTGAAAATTGCTCACTGACAACCGCTCACTGCTAATTGAAAACTGAACTTCCTTCCGACCCTGCCGAGCTACGGGAGCTGCTCCTGGCCGAACGCGCCCGCCGCGAAGAGGCCGAAGCAGAAGCAGCGTACCTGCGCGTCCAGGCCCAAATTCCGCTGCTCAACCCCAATCCTATTCTTCGGGTAAGTGCCGAGGGTAAGCTGCTGTTTGCCAACCCGGCAGCGACGCTGCTGCAACACGACATGGATGCAACAGGCCCCTCGCGGGTGCGTCCGCAGCTGGTGCAAGCGGCTACGCAGGTACTGCACACCGGCCAGGTGACGCAACGCGAGCTAGTGGCCAACGGCCAGCACTTTCTGCTGTTTGCAGTGCCGGTGCCGGAAGATAGCAGCGCCCTGCTCTACCTCACCGATGTGACGGCCCAGCGCGAAGCAGAGCAGGAAACCCGCGAGCAGCGCACGTTTTACGAGGCCATTATGGCCCACCTGCCGGCGGTGGTGACGGTGCTCGACCCGGACCAGCGCTACCGCTACATCGGCCCCTTTGCCGAGCCCGACCCGGTGGAGCGCCGGGCCCGCATCGGGCTCACTTTTGCCGACCATTGTGCCAAGCAGGGCCTGCCCATAGAGCTGGCCTCTAGACGCCGGCGCTTGTTTGAACGGGCCGTGACCAGCCGCCAGATGGTGAACTGGGAAGAGCGCTGGCCCAACCCCGACGGGGAGATGGCCAAGTACTGGCTGTGCTACTACCAGCCCATTTTTGGGGTGGATGGGGTGCTGCGGGAGGTGATGTGCTACGGCCTCGACATCACCAACCGACGGCATGCCGAGGCCCGCAGCCGCGAGAGCGAAGCCGCCGTGCTGGCCCAGCAAACCTTCACCAACCTGGTGCTCGACCTCAACCCTAACTTCATTTGGGTGCGGGATGCCGAAGGCCAGACTGTGTTTGAGAATGCCGAGATGCAGGCCCTGCGCCACCGCATGCGCGAGCTGGCCGGCACCGAAACCATGGAAGCTTCCTTGACCAAGGAGGAACTTCAGGCGGCGGTGCTGGCCGACCAGGAGGTGCTGCGTACACGCCAGCCGCTCATGACCCAGCTGTCGATAAAGCTGGCCAACGGTGAAACCATGTGGCTCCAAACGGTGCGCTGCCCCCTCATGCTCGCCGATGACACCACCCAGGTACTGGGCGTGAGCACCGACATCACGGCCCTGAAGGCAGCTCAACACGCGGCCGAAGCCGCCGCCACCGCCCGCGAAAACTTCCTGGCCAACATGAGCCACGAAATCCGCACCCCGCTGAATGGGGTGCTGGGCATGACCAGCCTGTTGGCCAAAACCGGCCTTAACGAGCAGCAGCGCAACTATGCCGCCATTATTCAGCACTCGGGGCGGCACTTGCTGAACGTGGTGAACGATGTGCTCGACATGGCCAAAATCACCTCCGGCAAGCTGGAGCTGGAGCAGGTGGCGTTCAACCTCTGCGACTCGATGGGCAACGCTGCCCACCCGCTGGTGCTGCAAGCCCAGGAAAAGGGGATTCGGGTGCTGGGTACGCGGCTACGGGATTCCTGCCCCCACCCTTGGGTGGTGGGCGACCCCTACCGGCTGAACCAGGTACTGCTCAACCTGCTCTCAAATGCCATCAAATTTACGCCGGTGGGGGGCACCATCACGGTAGGAGGCCACTTTGTGAGCGAAACCGACGACACGCTTACCACTGAGTTTCGGGTGACGGATACGGGCATCGGGATTACGCCGGATAAGCTGGAAAGCATCTTCCAAGAATTTACCCAGGCTTATGCCGACACTACCCGGCAGTTTGGCGGCACGGGGCTGGGCCTGAGCATCAGCCGGGCCTTGGTGACGCAGATGGGCGGCCGCCTCACGGTGCAGAGCGAGCCGGGCAAGGGCAGCTCGTTTGCCTTCATCACCACCCTGCCCAAGGCCAGTGCCGAAGCCCGGCAAGCGGTGCTGGCCCCGCTGGCGCCCATCCAGGAGGCGGCGGTGCGCGGCACCCGGGTGCTGCTGGTAGAAGACAACCCCGTGAACCGCGAAGTGGCCCAGCTGCTGCTGGAAGGCCACGGCGTGCTGGTAGACGGGGCCGCCAGCGGCATTGAGGCGCTGGAGCTGTTTGAGCAATACCGCTACGACGCGGTGCTGATGGACATCCAGATGCCGGGCATGAACGGCCTGGAAGCCACGGCCCGCATCCGGGCCCACGCCAATCCGGCCAAGGCTGTGACGCCCATTCTGGCCCTTACGGCCAATGCTTTCCGGGCCGATGCGGAGAAGTACCAGGCCGCCGGCATGAACGACACGCTGCCCAAACCCTTCGAAGAAACCGAGCTGCTGAGCAAGCTGGCTTCGCTGATTGCGGGCGTAAGCAGCCCACTGCTCACCGTGGAAACGCCAGCGGCAGTGCCTCCGGCTCCGGCCGCGCCGCGCAAGGCCCGCAAGCCCAAGGCCGCGAAGGCACTCCCAGCCGAGCCCGAACCGCCCTACAACCTGGCCCTGCTGCACCAAACCGCCCACGGCAGCACGGGGTTTATGAACCGCATTCTATCATCCTTCCACACCAACACGCCCGGCAGCGTGGCCGAACTGCG
Organism: Hymenobacter negativus; assembly: GCF_017571495.1. GTDB lineage: Bacteria > Bacteroidota > Bacteroidia > Cytophagales > Hymenobacteraceae > Hymenobacter > Hymenobacter negativus. Next base: position 29,293 of record NZ_JAGETZ010000027.1, read on the forward strand.
TGCCGCCCATGCCGCCGCCGACTGGCCTGCCATCGCCGCCCTGGCCCACAAGCTGAAGCCTTCGTTGCGCCTAGTGGGTGCCGCCGGCCTCACCCCCATTATTGCTACCCTCGAAGCTGCTGACGCGTCGGAAGCGGAGCGGCAAGTGGCGGCCACGGCCTTCGCGGCGGGGCTGGAGGCGGTGCTGGCAGTGCTGCCAAAGGAGGTGTCGGATACCTTGGTATTGTGACGTTTTTTTTCCTGACCCCGCTCCCTGGGCGGGGACCAGGCTCCATGTTGGGAGTTTACGAAACTCATCCCCAGTGGGCGTTTCGTAAACTTTGATTAGTGAACGGGTTGATTGAACTCATTAAACCCTAGGGCGGCTCAAGCACCACTGGCTACGGGTTGCTGCTTGCGGTTCAGAAAAACGAGCGTTTAGCTTATTGCTGCTACTAAAAGCACTTATATTTAGGGCTCTTACCTTTAATCTACCTATCTAAATGGGACTCGACATTCTGCTGGGCGCTAATAATCAGGCAGCGCTAGATGCTGGCAACTACGACCCCGATGACCAGCGCCTTAGTCGCAACTTTTGCAACTTCATGTGCCGGCGCAGTGCCATTGAAGAAGAACCGGAATTGGACCAAATCGGTCGGCTCACGGGCGTGGACATCTCGCCGCTGTATGAGATGGAAAACCACACGTTGCCCGAGGAGTTGGACAGCATGCTCGAATACGCCGACGATGAAGCAGAACGGCAGGAAATCCTCGCCCGCACGTAGGCCGACAACGCCGCATTGGCGGGCAACATTGACCGGGTGACGGCCACCGTGGAGGGCTTGCTGACGCAGTTGACCACGATGGATGATTTGCTGAGTCGCTTGCGGCCAATTGAGGAGGACACCTTCTACAGCACCGCCTACTTTGCTAACTTTTCCGCGTCGCGAATGAATGCCTATGACAACACCTTTGGTCAAGACCTCCGCAACTTTAAAAACTTCTTAGATTATGCCAAAGGAAAGGGGAGCGAGACTGTGTTTTTTGTGTACGGCTAGGACTGTTCACGAAAAGGGTGGTCTAAATTAACGAGCCTTAAAATGGGATGATTTACCTTCGAGGCTATGCTACAAGACTTACCGCCCCAACGATGGGAAACAACAGAGG
>NZ_JAGETZ010000028.1 GCF_017571495.1 Hymenobacter negativus
CTTGACAATCATGCTTATTACTTATGACCAGAGAAGAGTTGAAGCGTGACCTAGAGTCAGCCGTTATCAAGCACGTGCACTTTAAGTCCCGGCTACGGTCGTTTTTGTTTGGCAACAACGGGGCAGAAGGCCCCCTGCGCGACCCGGAACAGTGCAGCCTGGGCATTTGGATTGCCGACCGCATGCGGGGCAACGGACCATACGCTCATCTGCCAGAAGCTGCACTATTCGACCGGCAACATCTCCTTATTCATCGGGAAGCTAATCGGTTGATGGATATGTACGAATTAGGCCAGACAGCTGAGGCAGGCGCTGGCTATGAGCCCGTGCAGGCAATTGCCGATACGATGGTGGAATTATTGCGAACTATGGAAGACAAGCTGCGTAGGGAGATTTGAATAAAGCGCAAAAGCGCCTCTAAACGCTTGGATGAAGATTACGCTTAAAACAAAGCTTTTTGCTGGATTTGTACTGTTACTAGCGCTTTTTGCTATAGTAGTGCTTTTTTATTATCAGTTAGCCGGGCAGGTGTTGCGCAATGCCCGGCAAGTGGAAAAATCCCAGCAGGTATCGACAGAAGGCGTAACACTGTTGCGCAATATTGTGGACATGGAAACCGGCTTTCGGGGCTATGTGCTGGTGGGCAATGAGCAGACGCTGGACGTGTATTACAAGGGTGAGCGAGAGATGATTGGCCGGTTTAGTGAACTGCGCAATAAGATTATTCAAGTGCCAACGCAGGTCCAGCTGATAGACCAGACCCAACGGCTGTTTCAGCAGTGGACGAGTTACAGCCACTTACTGATTTCCGAAAAGCGAGAGGCTCGGCATCGGCACCCTAATCAGCGCGGGCTGGAGTTTATGGCGCATGGCACGCTAGCCGAAAACCTGACCGGCAAGCAGATAATGGACAACATTCGGGACCGTATGGCGCAATTTGAGCGCAACGAAGCACAAACCCGTGAGCAGCTTCGTCGTCAGCTCGATGACAGCATCCGGCGGGCTGAATGGCTATCGGCAGGGCTGGGCCTAACGGCCTTGCTTCTGGGGCTAGCCTGGGCCTTATACATCGTGCGGCTGTTCTCAAAGCGCTTGAGCGGCATGCTTATTCTAGCGCAACGCATGGTCGACGGTGACTATAGCACCCAGATTATTGACACCGAGCAGGACGAGGTAAGCGAACTCACGTCGGCTCTCAATGTGATGGCGCGCACTGTCGGGGCTAATATCAGCCAGCTCGAAAACCGCAATCAGGAGCTTGACCAGTTCGCTTATGTCGTGTCGCACGACCTCAAAGCGCCGCTACGTGGGATTGAAAGCGCTTCCCGTTGGATTGAGGAAGACATGGGCAAGGAAGAGCTACCACCTCATATCCGCGAGTTCCTTGGCATGATGCGGCAGCGGGTACACCGCATGGAAAAGCTTATTACCGGTATACTAGACTTGGCGCGTGTGGGACGGGTTGCCCAAGCCGACGAAACCGTTTTTGTGCGTACTCTGCTGCGGGAAGTAATCGATACGCTTAACCCACCGACGGGCTTTAAGATTGAACTGCCGTTTTTTCTGCCCACGCTCACTACCAATGCGGTGCAGCTCCAGCAGGTGTTTACCAACCTCATCAGCAACGCGCTGAAGTACCACGACCACCCTGAAACAGGCACCGTGCAGATTGGCTGCGACGACGCGGGCGACTTCTACGCCTTTTCCGTAGCCGATGATGGACCTGGTATCGACCCTGAATACCACGAACGTATTTTCGTCATTTTCCAGACCCTAACCGAGCGCGACACATTTGAGAGCACCGGAGTGGGCCTGGCCATTGTAAAAAAGATTGTGGAGCGCCAGGGTGGGCGCATCAGTGTGAAATCGGCCGAAGGTCAGGGAGCTAAGTTTATTTTTACCTGGCCCAAGAAACCGATGAAAACCAAAACCTCGGCCACAACTGTAGCCACTGGGTCCGGTTCTACCGTATTATTACCTGCCTGACAGTTTCTTTTCCTGTCGGGCTCCTTTTGCGGGCATTTTCCCGCTGTTGACAACTGTATTGCCTATGTCCGCCGACCATCCCACGCCCAGCATTTTGCTCGTGGAAGACGACCAGATGGACGTCATGAACGTGCAGCGCGAGCTGCGCCGCCAAAATATCAACGTGCCCGTCATTCATGCCCGCAACGGCCGTGAGGCGCTCAAGATGCTCCGTGGCGAGGGCGGAGAAGCGAGAATTGAGAAGCCCGATGTGGTGATGCTCGACATTAACATGCCTCGTATGAATGGGCTGGAGCTTCTCGAAATTCTGCGCTCAGATCCTGAGTTTGTAGCCTTGAATGTGTTTATCATGACTACTTCCGACCTGGAGTCAGACCGCTTGAAGGCCCAGGAACTAGCCGTAAGCGGTTATATCATCAAACCGCTTAGTTTTGATACTTTTGGTGAGGGTGGAACCAGTGTAGATGGATTTAGCCTATTTCTGGACCTGCTAAAACTGAAACAGTAGGGAATAAAAGTGGGTAGCACTTTAGAGTAGTAACAACCGGCGCTCAGAGCAATCGAAAGCCCATGCGGTGGTGTGGGCTTGTCCCGTGTGTCCGGATTGCATCTCGGTGTGCGGCTGTGGGATAGCCTGCATTTTGCTCCCAGTGATATTCCGGAAATTCAGCTGCCAACGCCAGCATGTGTTCATCGCGAAAGGTTTTGGCGAGAATGGAAGCCGCTGCGATGCTGCGGTAGATGCCGTCGCCACCGATGATACAAGTGTGCTCGTAACCAGTTAATGGCCGAAAGCGGTTGCCATCAACTATTAAGTGAGCCGGAGTGACGGCCAGTGCGGCGACGGCGCGGTGCATCGCCAAGTAGCTAGCTTGGGCGATGTTCAGGCTAGCGATTTCCTCTACAGAGGCCTGGCCCACGGCCCAGGCAACGGCTGCGCCGCAGATTTCGGGTCGTAGCGCCTCGCGGCGCTTGGCCGTGATTTGTTTGGAGTCATTTAGGAAACGGGGCATAAAATCGGGGGGCAGAATGACGGCTGCCGCGAAAACGGGACCAGCCAGACAGCCGCGGCCGGCTTCGTCGAGGCCAGCTTCGAGAGCGTGGCCGGTGTGAGTTGCAAGGAGCATTGCAAAAGAAAAGCGGGGAGCGAAGAAGGGCGCAAGTTCGGCGCTATTCTTCACTCCCCGCTTCGAAAGTGGGGTGCGCACTAGTGGCGGCCGGCGGTGCTGCCTTCATCGGTAGGGTCAGGTTCGCCCCGACGCTGGCCTTGGCTATCACGGGGGCCTTCGTCAATCTCCGAATCCTCGTCAGTGCTTACGTATTCATTGGTGACAGGGCCGAGGCCATTGCTATTCTGAGCCAACTCCGCTTCGGCTTGAGCGTGCTTGAGATTGAAAAGCGGGTCGTGCTCTTCGTTGCTGGCGTTTTGCTTTGATTTCGAATTGGACTGAGCCATGAGAAAGGGACCGGCCGGAATGTGGGCAGCCGGAGTATTTCTTGGTACGGCTAGCCCTGCTCCAGGGTTGAAAGCGGAGCTCTCTGCATGCAACAGGCAACTTGAATCCAGAGGTGTTAGACACGAAAAAGGCCACCGCACAAGTGCGATGGCCTTAAAGTGGCGGGTCTGGCTTAGAGGTGTCTACCCCACCTTGTCAGTCAGAGCGCCGCCGCACGAGAGGTCCTTCCTTTCCACATTTCCAGCCCGTGCGGGGGTACTTATAGGTCAAAGCTACGAAAGCCTTAAGGCGGAACGCAAGTGAGAATGGACCAATAGCTGGAATTAGACGCCCAGTGCTAAGGTATACCCGGTGGATGGTAAATTTTAAACGACGAATGGGCTAGCTGGTAGCTCGGGCGGCGGCTGTAGTTTTGTTCCTGTCTCTACAATCTTTTTATAAAGTTATGGCCACTGTCAATCCACCCGTTGTCGATGAAACCTACAACCCTTGGCAAACCCTCAGTACGGAGGTGAAATACCACAATCCCTGGATTTCGGTGCGCGAAGACCAGGTGCTGAATCCTGGCGGCGGTCGGGGCATCTACGGTGTGGTGACGATGAAGAACAAAGCCTTGGGCATTGTGCCCGTCGATGCCGAAGGCAATACCTGGCTGGTGGGTCAATACCGCTATCCATTAAACGAATACAGTTGGGAAATCCCCATGGGGGGTGGCCCCGTGGAGTTAGATTGCTTGGAATCGGCACAGCGTGAGCTAAAAGAGGAAACGGGCATGACGGCCGCGCGCTGGACCTGCATCGCTCGCCTGCACACCTCCAATTCCGTGACTGATGAGGAGGGCTTCGTGTATCTGGCCGAAGACCTAACCCAAGGCGACGTTGAGCCCGAAGAAACCGAAGACCTGCGCCTCTGGAAGTTGCCCCTGGCCGAAGCCATCCGGATGGTAATGGATGACCGGATTACGGACTGCGTGAGCGTAGCGGGCCTGCTGAAGGCCGAGAAGGTGCTGGCAATGCGCAGTTCGTAGTAGGCGTTATGCGGATGACGTTCTTTATATCCTAGCCGTAACTTTGCCGGCATGCGCCACTTGCTTCGATATATCGGCCAACGCCTCTACACGACTTGGGCCGTGTTCTGGTTTATTGTGCCGTTTGTGCTCATTTACCCCTGGCAGTGGTATTTCAGTCGGCGACCTAACGGTGGTGGAGTGGTGCATGCCCTGAACCGGTTTTGGTCTACGATGTCGATTATTATGTGGGGCATGCCCGTGGAAGTGGTGCGCGAAACCAAGGAGCCCAACCCGCAGCCCTGTGTGTACGTGGCCAATCATGGTTCGTACGTCGATATCATGATGCTGTTCAAGTACATTCCGGGTTTTCTGAACATGATGGGCAAGGCTTCGCTGGCACGGGTGCCGGTGTGGGGGCCGCTCTTTGGCAACGTGTACATCACCGTGGACCGGGCCAGTGCCGTGAGCCGGGGCCGGGCAGCCGTAGCAGCCCGGCGGGGGCTGGCGGCGGGTAAGAGCATAGCTATTTTTGCCGAAGGGCGAATCTCGCCCACGCCCGGCAAGGAACTCCTGCCTTTTCTGGATGGAGCTTTTCAGCTGGCGCTGGAGGCAGGGGTGCCCATTGTGCCCGTAGGCATGCCGCTCAACCACATGTTTATGCCCGACGTGCCGGGCGGCCTGCGGGTGCGCTACCATCGCCTCAAAATCGTTTTTCACCGCCCCATTTCTACAGAAGGCCTCACGCTGACCGATATTCCGGCCCTCAAGGAGCGTGTGGCAGCTCTGCTAGCCGGCGATTTTCTGCCTGAAGGCGCCGAGAAGCCCGGCCCAAGTACTTGGCGGGACCCGGCAAGCGTTGCTGTAGCAGAACAGCAGCCTGCCAACTCATAACCTATACTTTATAACTCGTAACTCATCATGAGCACCGACCTTGGAACCCTGCGCGGCCTAGCCCACCTAGCCCGCCTCGAATTTGACGAAACCCGCGAGAAGCAAATGCTCGGCGACCTGAACAACATCCTGGATTTCGTAGCCCAGCTTGAAAGAGTGGACACAAACGGCGTAGAACCGTTGGTACACTTATCCCAAGAGATTAACGTGTTACGCGACGACGTGGCCCGCAACACCGTGAGCCATCAGGAAGGGTTGCGCAACGCTCCGCGTAAGGATTCGGACTACTTCCGGGTGCCCAAAGTGCTGGAATAGAGCGTGGCGCAACAATTATCGACCCGCGCCGAGCGGCCCGGCTGGCTAGTAATACTGGCTGCGCTGGCCGTAGGACTGACTGTTTTTTATTATTTCACTGGTGAAGCCAGCACCTTGCCCTTGCGCAAAGTAGCGCACCTGCAAGCCGTGCCACTCACGCTGGACAGCGTGGCGGCCGGCCCGGTGCACCTGCCTGTACAAGCCAGCGGCTTTATTGTGACGCTGACACACGATGTAGCCGGGCCGTTTACGCAGCCAGTGGCGGCCAGCTTGTTTATGCTGCTGCTAGCCGTGACGCTGGCAGGCTGGGTGGCAGTGGTGAGCACATTGGCGCGGCCGGCTTTTGTGGCAGGCATGGTGCCCGTCATTTTCCTGCTGCTTTCGCTGAATACCGAGTCGCTGGGTATTTTTAATACCAGTGAGCGGTATTTCCTGTACCTCATGCTGGGTCTGATTGGCGGCGGCAGCTTTGCGCTACATGCCTTTGCCGAGGGCCTCGCCCTGCGCTGGCGTGCCTTGGTAATAGGGGCTGTTGTAGCTGGTTTAGCCGGTTTGATATATGCCCAAAGCCTATTACCGGCCACTGAAACCACTCTACAACTTGCCGCTTACGCTACCCCTGGCGGGGCAGTGCTGGTGGCGCTGGTAGTGCTGTGGGTAGGGGTGGAGAACGTCCGGGCGCTGCTCTGGTTCAATACTCAGGCCGAGCAGGCGAGTGGACGCTTTGGGTTGGTGCCGTTTGTATTAGCGGCCGGCCTTTATGTTGGCGCATTGATTCTATATGCGTGGAACGGTGGTGTGTTGGAGCTTCTGCCGGGCGTTCACCTCGACCCACTGGTATTGCTGCTACCAGCCGTAGTAGCCGGGTGGTTGGGCCTGCGCCTGCGTGCTCCCAGCTATGCGGAGTGGGTGCCATACGCGCAAGGCGCAGCGCAACTATATCCGCTGGCGGTGCTGGGGGCAGCCGGTGCGTTGGGATATGCCCTAGCCACGGCCAACACGCCTTTGCTGGTAGCAGCACGCAGCTTTACAGGCATGGCCCTGGCTACTGTGGGCGGCGCATTCCTATTGTATGTACTAATGAATTTTGGGGGACTGATAAAGCAGCGACTGCGGGTATACCGCGTGACGTTTGAGCCGCGCCGCCTGCCGTTTTACCCGGTGTATATTCTAGCCGTGGGCATTATCATCATGATGCAGTCACGGATGGACTTTCCGTTGGCCGACCAAGTGTTGGCTGGCCAGTTCAACAACCTGGGCGACCTGACCCGGCAGCAAAGCGAGGCCGCGCCTGATGAGCTAGGCCTTGCCGGGCTGGCTGAACGCTACTATGCTGAAAGTGGCGACGTGCGCTACCGTGGCAACGTGCACGCTGAATTTGGGCGGGCGGCGCTTTACCACTTCCGTCAGCAGCGCCAGAATGAAATTAATTCGTTGCGCCGGGCGCTACTGCGCGGGCCCAATGAAAAGGTTTCGCTGCGACTGGCTTCGCTCTATAACGCGCCGGAGGATTTATTTGATGGGCTCGATATTTTGCGGCGTGGGTTGAAAGCGCAGCCGCACAGTGCTGCGCTGGCCGGCGACCTGGCCCAGCTATTTACTCAAACAGCGCTGAGCGACTCCACCGCCTTTTACCTCGATAAAACCGAGCAGCTGGCCCCCGGCAGCTACGCCAGTCGCACCAACCAGCTGGGTTTTCTGCTTAGTCAGAACCTGCTGGCTGAAGCTCGCCAGCGCAGTGCCAAGCTGACCGTGAAAACCACTGAGCCAGCCCTGATGAGCAACTATGCGCTGCTGCAGCTGCGGACCAAAGCGCCACTGGCCTTAATGCCAACGGCACCCGATGCCACCGTGCGCGTGCTTGACGAAGCCAGTTTCGCGCAGCTCTATCATGTAGTACTCTTAGGTGTAGCACGGCATAAAAACCAGCTCACGCCCACGCTTTTCAAGCAGCTAAACCAACTGACTGCCCAAGCGGCTAACGCGGACTACTACGAGCAATTACTGTTTTTGCAGGCACTGGCCCGGCACGCGCTAGGACAGGAGCAGGTGGCGCGACAGCTGCTCCTGCCGCTGGCTGCCGGCACTTCTGCCACGGCAGCCTACTATCAGCAGTTGTTGGGGCTGTGGCAGCTGCAGCAAGGGCAGTATACCACGGCGGCCGACCAGTTGGCTTTTGCTGCTTCGCATGGCGCTCAACAAGCAGCTGAGATGCGCGTGTATGCGCTGGCTTTGACGGGCAACGCTGACTCGGTGCGAGCGGCCACGGGACGTCTGCTGGCTTCGGCCGATACGGCGCAGCAGCGGCAGGGGCGGCAGGCGCAAGTGCTGCTAGCTGCGGGACTCCCCGCAACGCCTGTAGATAATGGGCGAATTGGCACAGGCTGGCTGAGCCAAGCACGCCAGGCTGAGCAGCAGGGCAACGTTGCGACGGCTACCAAAAACTATCAGCGCATCGTGCGCGAGGCCCCGTTCAATGAAACCGCTATTCTGGCTGCGGGCCGCTTCTATGCGAGCCGCCACGAAGCTACCGCCGCCTATGACGCCCTACGGGCGGGACTGAACGAAAACCCACAGTCGTTGCCGCTGTTGCGGGCCTACGTGCTGGCTGCCGCCGATGCCGGCCTGACCGACTACGCCACCGATGCGCTTGCTCAGCTGCGCCAACAGCTGTCATCGGCTGTGTATGCTACATTAGCAACCGAATATGCCGCCCGACAGGCAGCCCGCGCAGCTGCCACGGCGTCCTTCTCCGGCGCGTCAGTTCCTTCGCCTCCGCACTAAGCTTCTCGCCCCATGAATTCGAACGTTATTGAAACCACGGACATCGCCAAATCTTACGTGATGGGCACGGAGGTGATTAATGCCCTGCGCTCGGTTACCATCCAGATTCCGCGGGGTGAGTATGTGGCCTTTATGGGGCCATCGGGCTCGGGCAAGTCCACGCTGATGAATATCGTGGGCTGCCTCGATACGCCCAGCAAAGGACAGTACATTCTCAATGGGCAGGATGTGAGCCGCATGAGCGACAACCAACTGGCCGAGGTACGCAACAAGGAAATAGGCTTCGTCTTCCAGAGCTTCAACCTGTTGCCCCGTGCTTCGGCCCTCGACAACGTGGCCCTGCCGCTCATCTATGCCGGCTTGAACAAGCGCGACCGTAGCGAGCGCGCCCTCGAAGCCCTGCGCTCAGTGGGCCTCGCCGACCGTGCCTCGCACCGCCCCAACGAGCTCAGTGGTGGCCAGCGCCAGCGTGTAGCCATTGCCCGCGCCCTAGTGAATAACCCCAGCGTGCTGCTGGCCGACGAACCCACCGGTGCTCTCGACTCCAAGACCAGCCATGAAATCATGGACTTGTTTGAGGCCCTGTATTCGAAGGGCAACACCATTATCATGGTGACGCACGAAGAAGACATTGCCCGCTACGCCCACCGCATCGTGCGCCTGCGCGACGGACTGGTCGAATCCGACGAAGTGAATACAGAAATAACGACTCACGCCACTGCCGGCCACTAGACCCAAGCTCCCCTCCAAAGGGGAGTTTGTGCTTTAATTCTGTTCCTACATGAAAATTTACACTAAAACCGGCGACAAAGGCCTTACTTCCCTCATCGGCGGCACGCGCGTGCCCAAGAACAGCCTGCGCATTGAGTGCTACGGCACCGTGGATGAGCTGAATTCCCACATCGGCCTGGTGCGCGACCAAGAGGTGAACGCCAGCCGCCGGCTGCTGCTGAAAGAAATTCAGGACCGGCTCTTCACAATGGGCTCGGCCCTGGCGGCCGACCCAGAGAAATCGAAAATGAAGCTGCCCGACCTGCACGCGGCCGATGTGGCGCTGCTGGAAGATGAGATGGACCGTCTCAACCTGGAATTGCCCGAGCTGCGCGCTTTTATTCTGCCGGGGGGGCACCCAGCCGTGAGCCACGCCCACGTGGCCCGTTGCGTATGCCGCCGCGCCGAGCGCTTGGTCATCCATTTGGCCGAAGATTCTTTTGTGGCCGATTTGGTGGTGGTTTATTTAAACCGCTTGTCCGACTTCCTGTTTGTGCTGAGTCGGGCCATGGCCCATGAGTTAGGCGTGGAAGAAGTGACTTGGCAGGCACGGCTTTGAACCGAACAGTTGCCTGTAAGCGTCATGTCTGTCATAGCCAGGGGGCCTGGCTATGCACGCTTAACACATTAATACCGTAAACGGCTTTGGGCAGCAGCAAGCCCATTTTTTCGTTCTTTGCATCCGCATTATTACTTGGTTGCTCTTCCTCTCCATCCTCAAATCCCACCCACTCTCTTACCCTGAACTCGCATTTTTATGATTGACACGCTCCCAATCAACACGCAGCACACCACCGCTTCCCGGCTGGCCGAAGTCGATTTCGACCATCTCGAATTCGGTAAGGCATTTTCCGACCACATGTTCGCAGTGGAGTTCCACAATGGCGAGTGGCAGAATGCCCAGATAGTGCCCTACGGCGACATGGCCGTGAGCCCCGCTAATTCAGCTCTGCACTACGGCCAAGCCATTTTTGAGGGCATGAAAGCTTACCGTCAGGCTGATGGTGGGGTGGCCCTGTTCCGTCCCTTCGACAACTGGGCGCGTCTTAACTCCTCGGCTGAGCGCATGTGCATGCCCACGATTTCGGAGGAACTGTTCATGCAGGGGCTGAGCGAACTCATTCGCTTGGACGAAAAATGGGTGCCGAATGCGCCGGGCTATTCGCTCTATATCCGTCCATTCATGTTTGCTACTGATGGATTTATCGGTGTGCGGCCTTCGGATTCGTACCGGTTCATGATTTTTACTTGCCCGGTAGGCCTTTACTTCAACAAGCCGTTGCGGGTGCGCTTCGAGCAGAAGTATGTACGCTCGGCCGAAGGCGGCGCGGGCTACGCCAAGAACGCCGGCAACTACGGTGCGGCCATGTACCCCACCAAACTGGCCCAGCTGGAAGGCTACAACCAGCTCATCTGGACCGATGCTTCGGAGCACCAGTACGTGGAAGAATCGGGCACGATGAATGCGATTTTCGTGATTGACGGCCGCGTGGTAACACCAGCCCTGAGCACCAGCATCCTCGATGGCGTGACGCGCCGCAGCGTACTTCAACTGGCCCTTGATATGGGCCTGACTGTGGAAGAACGCCGCGTGAGCAGCCGCGAAGTGATGGAAGCACTGGCCGCCGGCAAGCTTAACGAAGCCTTTGGTGTGGGCACGGCAGCCACTATTGCGCCCATTGCTACCATCGGCTATCAGGGCCAGGACTATGACTTGCCCGCTACGGATTCCAAGTCCTTTTCCAGCCGCGTGAGCGCCGCCCTGGATGCCATCCGCACCGGCCAGGGCGCGGATGTGCACAACTGGATGGTACGTGTGTAGAACATCAGATAGAACGTCAAGCCGGGTGCAACGCAGCCTTTTAGCCGTTTCGTTGTACCAGTAGATTCCTAGTCCGACAGGTGCTTTGTTACGTTCGACATGATGTTCTGGTAGAAAAGCCGCTTCAATCCGAAGCGGCTTTTCTTTTTTGCCCCACCTTTGCAGCACCAAGCGTTTTCCCACTCCGTCATCCCGCCACTCAGTCACTCTTATGACCGTTTCTCTGAAAACCGTTACCCTCAACGACACGCACCGCCAACTGGGTGCTAAAATGGTGCCCTTTGCCGGCTACGACATGCCGGTGCGCTATTCCTCCGACCTCGATGAACACCACACCGTGCGCCAGGCGGTGGGCATTTTTGACGTGTCGCATATGGGCGAGTTCCGGGTGCGCGGCCCCCAGGCGCTCGACCTGATTCAGCGCGTGACCAGCAACGACGCCAGCAAGCTCGCCGATGGCAAAGCCCAGTACTCCTGCCTGCCCAACCATGACGGTGGCATCGTAGACGACTTGCTGGTATATAAGCTGGCCGATGAGGATTACTTGCTGGTAGTGAATGCCTCGAATATTGAGAAAGATTGGAACTGGATTCAGCACCACAATACGCAGGGCGCGGAAATGGAAGACATTTCGGACCGCACCAGCCTCTTTGCGGTGCAGGGCCCGAAGGCCACAGCTGCCCTGCAGTCGCTGACGGATGTGGACCTGAGCAGCATTCCGTACTACTCCTTCGTGCAGGGCACCTTTGCCGATGCGCCGGACGTTATCATCTCGGCCACGGGCTATACCGGCGCGGGCGGCTTTGAGCTGTACATTCCGAACGAAAGCGCCGCGGCAGTGTGGGAGAAAGTGATGCTGGCTGGCCAGCCTTACGGCATCAAGCCCATTGGCTTGGGTGCGCGCGACACCCTCCGCCTCGAAATGGGCTACTGCCTGTATGGCAATGATATTGATGACACGACTTCGCCCCTGGAAGCCGGCCTAGGCTGGATTACCAAGTTCACCAAGACGTTCACCAATTCCGAAAACCTCAAGAAGCAGAAGGAGGCTGGGGTGGACAAAAAACTGGTAGGCTTCGTGATGGATGGCCAAGGCATCCCGCGCGGCCACTACGAGCTGGTAGATGCCGACGGCCAGAAAATTGGTGATGTGACCAGTGGTACGCAATCGCCTTCACTCAGCAAGGGCATCGGCCTAGGCTACGTAAAAACTGAATTTGCCGCTCCCGGCACCCAGATTTTTGTGCAGATTCGCGGCAAAAATCTGCCCGCCACGGTCAGCAAGCTGCCGCTGACAAAGGGCACGGAAGAATAATGATTTAGTTGTCAGTTGCTGGTTATCGGTTGTCAGGATAAGTAAGTTTTGGCGCTGCTCCTGGCAACTGACAACGAGCAACTACTAACTAAACCAAGGTGCCCAAACTAGACATCTGTTTTTCTCCAGAATTACTGCCACTTTATGACCTGCGTGGTAAAGTGGCAGTAATTGTAGATATTCTGCGAGCCTCCAGCACCATCGTCACGGCGCTGGGCGAGGGCGTTACGCACGTTTTTCCGGTGGCTTCGCTGGAAGAGTGCACTGCTTACGGCCAGGAACACGGCTGTCTGACTGCTGCCGAGCGCGATGGCATCCAAGCCGCCGGGGTTGACCTTGGTAATTCGCCGTTTGGCTTTTTGGATGCGGCGCGGCCGGTGCGTGGCCGGGCCCTCACCATCAGCACTACTAACGGGACGGCGGCGCTGCACCGCTCGCTGGCAGCCGATTCGGTGGTGGTGGGCTCGTTTTTGAATCTGGCGGCGGTAGCCGGTTTTGCCCGGCAGCAACAGCGCGATGTGCTGGTTGTCTGCGCAGGATGGAAAGGTCAATTCTGCCTCGAAGACACCGTTTTTGGCGGGGCACTGGCTGAACGGCTGGCAGCTGAATTTGATGTGCGCAGTTCCGATGCAACGTTGGCCGCGCTGCATCTTTGGGAGCAGGGCAAACCAGATTTGTCAGCTTACCTGCTGCAGTCGTCGCACGTCCGGCGGCTCAATTCGCTGGAAGCCAGCAAAGATTTTGAATTCTGCCTGACAATAGATGCTTACGCATCGGTGCTACCGCTCTGGCAGAAGGATAGATTGGTACTGGCTTAGAAAAGCCCCTCACGCTGAATGCAGTGACGCATGAGGGGCTTCTTGAAGCATTCTGGCTTACTTCAGCTTCTCATTATCTTGATGCCGCTGGCTGTCGCGTTGGGTTTTCTTGGCCAGATTTCGGGCAAGGGCATCGGTTAGGTCGACACCTGTTTGGTTCGCCAGGCAAATGACGACGAACAGCACATCGGCCAGCTCATCGCCCAGTTCACGACCTTTGTCAGATTCCTTAAACGACTGCTCGCCGTATTGCCGCGAGATGAGTCGGGCTACTTCGCCTACCTCTTCGGTGAGGATGGCCATATTGGTCAATTCGTTGAAATAGCGGACGCCGGTGGTGGTTATCCAGGAATCAACGGTTTTCTGGGCTTCTTCGAGGGACATGATGGAGAAAGTAAAGAACGGTAAAAAGCTTAAGCTGGCGAATCTAGGACGATGGTTACCGGACCGTCATTGAGCAGGCTCACTTGCATATCGGCTCCGAAGATGCCAGTTGGTACGGGCTGGTGCAATTCAGTCGCTACCATGCGCACGAACTGCTGGTAAAGCGGTTCGGCCACTGCTGGCGGCGCAGCCCCGATGTAGCTGGGCCGGTTGCCCTTGCGGGCATCAGCAAGCAATGTAAATTGGCTCACGACCAGAACCTGGCCGCTGATGTCGAGCACGCTACGGTTCATCTGCCCATTCTCATCGCTGAAAATGCGTAGCTGCACCAACTTGCGGCACATCCAGGTGAGGGAAGAGGTGTTGTCGGTAGGAGCGAAGCCGGCGAGCACCAACAGGCCAGGTCCAATCTGGCCAGTAATCTGGTTTTCGACAGTAACCTGGGCTTCGCGGACGCGCTGAATAACGAGGCGCATAGAAGTTGAACAGTAGGAGTGACGGGGATAAACATGTTGTGCCAGCATTGCCGACCTTCGCGTCCTTCAACGCTTCGCCAGCTTATGCCGCCAACCACCCCTGCAAATAACGCCCAGCCAACGGCCCATCGCACTTGGTGGTTGTTGGCGGCGGTGCTGCTGGTAGGTGTTGAAAGGCTGTGGCGGCTTCCCGAAGCGGGGCCACCGGATTACGACTCGGTGCGCAACTGGCAGGTAATTCAGGAGTTGGTTCACGGCAATTTCGCGCACTTGTTTCACCACGGCAGCCCGGGATTTTTGCTGCTATACTTGCCTGTCGCGCTGTTTACTCGGAATTTTCTCGTATTCCAGACCTTCAATGCACTGCTCGGGGTGGCAGGGGTAGGGGCATTTGCCGCCTGGGTAGCCCGACAGGCCCGACTGAGCGGCTTGGAAGCCGCGGGGCTGGTGCTGCTGGGCGGTACGTCGTTGCTGCTCACCTTTTCGGGACGGGATTTCACTATGAGCTCCGGTAGCCTGGTGCTGTTTGCCGGGCTGCTGCGGAGCCACTATACACGCCTGCAGCAGCCTACAACTACAGCAATTGTGCTTGTGGCCATGTGGCTCGCGCTGGGGCTTTGCTTCAGCTATAAGTTCCTGTTTGCAGTACCTATCCTGGTGGTGCTGGAAGTCTGGCAGGCCGATAGGCTGTGGAGGAAGACTTGGTACCGCGTGTTGCTGGTGCTGGCCGCGCCCTACGTGCTGCTTGGCGTGGCGGGCGTACTGGCAGGGTTGCCGTGGTACCGCTGGCTGGGATTTTATGTGCGTACTGTGGTGCCCGAGGCCGCCAATGCAGCGGGCCGGCAAGCCACGCTACATCTCGATTTGCTGTATTACGTCCGCTACCTGCTGTGCTTTGAGTCTCCGCTGCTGCTGGGGCTGGCGGGTGCGCTATGGCTGGTGTGGCGTGAACGGCAGCAGTTGCGCGCCCGGCCCATAGCAGTGCTGACCTACCTGCTGGTGTGGGCGGGCTGTTTGCTGGCTGGCATGTCGCTCCTGATAAAAGCCCCGCGTGGCCTGCTCTTTGCCTACCTGCCCCTTGCGGCCCTGGCCGTACTGAGTGGCCGTCGGCTGCTACCACAAGGCGTATTAGCAGTCGTGTTGCTGGCAGCCTTGAGCTGGAATGGCGTTCAGAACTATCAACAGTTGTATGACCCACTGCCCACGCGCTACCCGCAAGTAGCGGCGTGGCTTCGGCAGCATGATGCTACCAATATTGCTAGTACAGTAGGCATTGGGCTGGCTCCTTATCTCGCACCCAGCCAACAGCTAACCATCATCACGGATGAGCGGCAACTGGCCGCACTGCGCCGCCAGGGCTGCCAATATGTGCTGCTCGACGGCTACTGGCGGGCGGCGGGCGTAGCCCATTTCGATTCGTTGCGCCAGCAGGTGCCGGTAGCAGCGTGGCCTGCACCACAGCTCCAGCAGCCGCTGCTGTTTCTGGAGCATTCGGAGTTTACCGGTTTAGGCTTCGATGAAACCCTGGACGCCAGTACAGCCGCCGCGGCTGATTCGTTGCCGCTACGGCTGTACCGGCTGCGTTAGAGATGCTTACTGTGCAATAGTAGGCAGCGTATTCACATCAATAGCCGGGATGTTGGTTCGGTAAGCCCGGTTGATGGCGGTAATGAAGGCATTAGCCAGCAGGCCGTTGCCGCGAGGAGTGAGCGAGTAGTAATCGGTCGAGAAGAAGCCACCCCGGACTGGTTCGGCCGAATACTGCACGCCACCCACAGAAATGATGCCGTCGACCTGCGAAAACAGAAAGTCATTTAGGTTGAGGGCACTTTCGCTCGTGGAGGTCGTGATGATGGGAAGCTTGTAGGTTTTGGCTAGGGTTTCGAGGCCGGGAGCCGCTGGGGCCACGCCCGTATTGTTGTTGTAGTTGCTGACAGCAGCGGTCAGCAGATTCATTTCTGTAGTGGCGTCCAGCACATCAGCATCGCGCAAAGGGTTGCGTACATCGCGACCGTATGGGAGCATTAGGGTGGTGCTGCCCACTAGCACAGGTGTAAGCTGGCCAATGCGCGGCAGCGTCGTTGCCAGCACGTAGTCGTCACTTGAGATGGGTTGGCCGGGGCCAATGCCCAGCGGGTCTTCGATGTAAAGCAGGGTTTTGTCGCCGAAGCTGGCTTGTAGGCGGGCCTGCAGGCGGTCGCCCTGGCCCAGGCTCAACAGAGGTAGAGTAGTGATGTTGGGCAGCTTGGCAATAACACCCTGCCGGCCCCCTGCTGTCAACACATCGAGGACGCGTTTTGCGTTCTGCTTCATGGTGTTGGCGAAATTGGTAGTGGGCGTCGAGCCGCACGTTCCGCCACTGCGGATGTAAGGCATCAGGTCATCAAGCCCTTGGAAGAAAGTGAAGAAAGTAGCCGATGTGGAGGCTGTGGTCAGCACTTGCAGGTAGGTGCGGTTGTCGGCAGCGGGCAACAGGCGCTCAAAATAGGGGTTGAAGGTGCCACCGGGTGTAGCGTTCGACTGGTTGCCGAGGTTGGCCGTATTTATCTGGCTCAAGAGCAGGCCCGGAATGCCCAAGTTCTGGGGTAGCGTGCCGGCTGTAGTGCTGCGCGTAAGCAACCGTACCGTATCGGGGATGATGCAGGAGTTGGAATTGACAACCGTGCCACGTACCGCCTGGCCGGCCACGCGGCGGCTCCGCACGTAACCAATTGGCGAAACATCCAGAAAGCTCAGGTAGCCCGAGCCCGAGCCATCAATAATCGGCTGAGTGAAGGTGCCACCGCCTGAAAAGGACTGGAACTGCCTGGCCAGCTGGTTGGGGAAGGAGTATTCCTGGCTATTGCGGGTAAGGCCACCGGCGCTAACGCCAGCTGTGTAAGTATCGCCCACCGCGAGGTAATTGCTCACGTTCACGTTAACAACGGGCGTGGGCGTGTCCTGGCCGGGAGCACAGGCGGTGAGTAGTAGAGTGGTTGCAGCGGCAATAAAACCCGCAGTACGCCCCAAATTCAGAGAAAAGTTCTTCATCACAAAAAGGAATCAGCTCAGGAGCAGATGATTTAGAAAGCTACGGCTACGCCTACCGAAGCCGTGTTGGTAGCCAGGCGGTAAGTGCCGCTCACGTTGGCCACGTTCTCAATGGTTTGGTTGGCGCGGGCGGTACGCAACTGACCGTAATCAAACGAGTAGCCGCCTTCCAGTGCCAAGCGTGGGGTGAGCTGGTAGCTCAGGCCAGCCGAGATGCCGAGGCGGTTGGCATCAATAAACTCGGGGTTAATGTATTCGTCGCGAATGGGGGTTTCGTCGTAGCGAATGCCGCCCAGCACGGTCAGCTTGGGGTTCACTTGGTATTCGGCGCCGACGCGGAAGGCCAGCGCATCTTCGTAGCGGCGCGCTGTGGCGATGCGGCGGGCCGGCGTGTTGCCAGTGGCGGCCACATCGAGCTTCAGCGAATCGGTGGTGCTCCAGCCAGTGAGGGTGAAATCAAAAGTGATTAGGAGGTTCTTGGTAATGTGATTTGCTATGCCCACCGAGAGGGTGCTGGGCATGCTGAGCT
Organism: Hymenobacter negativus; assembly: GCF_017571495.1. Classification (GTDB taxonomy): domain Bacteria; phylum Bacteroidota; class Bacteroidia; order Cytophagales; family Hymenobacteraceae; genus Hymenobacter; species Hymenobacter negativus. The sequence goes on from NZ_JAGETZ010000028.1 coordinate 17,588, forward strand.
GGGTTTTAAACTCAGTAGCCGCCGGAATGAGGGCGGCGTCGCGGGCGGGCACGCCGGTAGCGGAAGAAGTGCCGTTGTCCATTTTCAGCTTCACGCCACTGCGGTAGCTGATGCCGAAGGCGAGGTTGTCGCCGGTGCGGCCGTAGAGGCCTACGTTCACACCAATGCCGGAACCGCTGGCACTAAGCTCCGTGCTGGCATTTGGGTCGTCGTACTGGCCCAGGGCGCGGCGTTGGCTGTATTTGCCAAACGCATAGATAAAGCCCACACCCGCGCTGAAATTGTCATTGAGCCGAAAGCCCACCGTAGGCTGCACAAATACGGTGTTCAGCTTGCTTTCCTGCACCACTGAGCGGCCTTCCCAGGTGTCGGGCCATTTGGTGTGGTAGCCGTAGGGGGTGTTCACAGCCAAGCCCAGGCTCACGCGCTTGCTCACGCCGTGGGTGGCGTAGAGGTAGCCGCCGGGCTGAATGGTCAGGTCCTGGTCGGTGCGCTGGAAGGTGCCTTGGCCGATATAGGACGAGCGCCGTACCTGCCCAATGCCGCCGATGCTGACGCGGGTGAGCGAATCGGCCCACTGTCCCAACAGTCCGGGATTGAGGCTCAGGCCCGCGATGCTATTGATGTAGGCCGTGCTGGCTCCGCCCAATCCGAGCACACGCGCACCTTGCGGGCCATTATCAAATCCGCCAGCCGAGGCCGTCAATCCAGAGAATAGAGGAAGCAGTAAAAGAAGACGTTGGCGCATACGGGCGGTTTGACGGAAAATTGGGATACAAAAGTACGCAGCCCGGCGGTAGTGCACAGCGCAGTAGCAGTTCCAACAAGGTTAAGAAATATCGGGAAGCTGAATTTCTGTCATAATCCGAGCAGCTTGGGGCCACTTTATGGCAAACCCTTCTGTATGAGAAATGCAGCCCAGAGCCGTTTTGGCATTACTGTACCAGTCGGTCCGTAGCGCGAACTTTCAGTTCGCGTCTCTGCGCCGCTTGACCATCGTTCCAAGACGCGAACTGAAAGTTCGCGCTACTACTCGCCGCTGATGCCAAAACGGCTCTGGCCGAATACGTCAGATGGGACCAGTAGTGCGCTCCTGCCTGCAACGTAACGTAAACGCGGGCTGGCGGCAACGTTGATAATTAAAAAAGCCGTCCTACCATTGGGTGGCTATTTTTTTACTCCCAAGCTATCGAGGCGTTGCTGGTAGCGGCGGGCGTTGCGCTTGTGCTGGGCGTAAGTTTCGGCAAAGTCGGAGAAGCCGCTGCCATCAGGGCGGGCGCAGAAGAACAGGTTTTTGTTGTGCGCGGGCTTGAGCACGGCCAGCAGGGAGCCGGGGAGCGGCGTGGTGATGGGACCGGGCGGTAGGCCCTTGTGGCGGTAAGTGTTGTAGGGCGAATCCACTTTTTTATCCACGTTCAGCACGCGCTTGCGGGTGCCCAGGCCGTGCAGGGGCCAGAGCAGGGTAGGGTCGGCTTGCAAGGGCTGGCCGTTGCGGAGGCGATTGAGGTAGACTGCGGCGATGAGCGGCTTGTCCGTTGGCTCGGCGGTTTCGCGCTGCACAATGCTGGCCAGCACGCTCACCTGGGTGCGCGTCATCTTCAGGGAGTCGGCCCGCGCCTGCCGTAGCGGCGTCCAGAACCGCCGGTAGCGGGCGGCCATCGAATCGAGGAAAACCGAGGCACTGGTGTTCCACAGCATCCGGTACTGGCCCGGAATAAACATCGTGCGAATGGTGCAGGTATCGAGCCCGTACCGGCGCTGCAAGCCCGCATTATCGCCCAGCAGCAGCTCCAGCTTGAAGGAATCGGTTTCCAGACGCCCGCATATCTTACGGGGCAGCTGGTCGATGTAGTGAAACGGCTTCAACTCAAAGCGCACCGTATCCTGCCGGCCAGATAGCAGCATCTTCACCAAGTCCACATTGCCCATTTCGGGGTCGAGGCGGTAGCGCCCGGGTTTCACGTGCGGCGGGTAGTCGTGGTGCTCGGCTACCCACTTAAAGGTGCTCAAATCGGCCAACAGCTCGTTTTTCTTCAACGAATCGAGCACTGCTGCATAGCCTGTGCCCGTGCGGATGAAGAGGTAAGCGGGGCCTTCGGGAAAGACCGTGACGTTGGGCCGGTACAGCAGCCGCCACGTAGCGTAGCCGCCCGCACCCAGCAGGGCCAGCAGCACCACAAAGTAGGGGAGAAAGCGGCGAGGCGATTTAGTCAAAGGCTTTGGGGAAAGCAGGAAAAGTAAAATTAGCCACGAGCCGCCCAGGTGGCCCGTAGCAAAGCCACCATACGTGGGCAGCAAGGCAAGCGGCATCGTACCCAATAAGTGCCCCAGCGAAACGACACGCTGGCAGTTGCAGGGTAGTTCCAACGAATAGAAGGCCCGCCGGGGCTCTTACTATTCCAATCTGCAGTTTTACCGCCGCTGCATCGTCCCACAGGGGCTTGGCGTCGGGCCGCTCACAAAATCCGGGTAGCCGATGGTTTAGGCAAACGGCTCGGCTAGCGAGGCGTAGTCCTCACCGTGCTTCTCGGCCGAATCCTTGAGGAGCTGCTGCTGCCAGGGGCGCAGGGCGGCGGTGGCGCCCAGTTCGATGATGTCGGAAATGAGACGGTTGCTGAGCACCATGTTAGCCATGGTGGTGCCGTGGTCGGTGGCGAGGTGGCCCTTGAGGACGTTGAGGAGGGCTTCGCGGGCATCGGCGCGGGTGGCGGCGGGCCCGCTCAGGCGGCGGCGGAACGGGAACTTGCGCTGCTCGGGTGGCAGCGGTGCATCAGGAGCCAAATCGGTGGTGCCGATGGCCAGCAGCTGCTCGGCATAGGGCGAGCGTTTCAGCTCGGGGTGCAGGCCATTGGCACCGCGCAGCTGCAGGGCGGTTTCGAGGGGGCTGCGGGCCAGCTCAGCCAGCCGGTCGTTGCTGAGCACGTGGTAGGGCGGGCGGTCGAGTTGCCGGGCCACGGCGTCGCGCAGCAAGTACAGCTCCCGGAAAATGGGCATCTCCTGGGGCGTGATTTTATACTTGGCCGCGTTGCGTGACCACGGGCGCGGGTCGTCGCGGCCGTAGCGCACGGCCTCCAGGGCCAGGTTTTCCTGGGCGGCCCAGTCGGCGCGGCCCAGCTCTTCGAGGCGGGCGCTCAGGTGGTCGGTGAGCTGGAAGAGGTAGAGCACGTCGTTGGCGGCATACTCTTTTTGGGCCTCGGTGAGCGGGCGCTTCAGCCAGTTCGATTTCTGCTCGCCCTTGTCTACCTCAAAGCCCAGCACGGTCTGAATGAGGCGGCCCAGCGAAATGTTATTGTCTTCGGCGGCCAGCAGGGTAAACTGCACGCTGGTATCCACAATGTTGCGGCAGTTGACGCTGAACACCTCGTCGAGCAGCAGAATATCCGACTTACAGGAGTGGAACACCTTGGCCACGGCCGGGTCGCGCAGCACGGCAAACAGCGGCTCCAAATCCGCCGCCATATCGGGCAGGGGCAGGGGGTCAATCAGGTACACCTCCTGGCCATCGAACACCTGAATCAGGGCCAGGTGGCGGCCGTAGCGGTGGCGCATGTCATCAAACTCCAAATCGATGCCAATGCGCGGCAGGGTGGCGAAATGTGCGGCAGCCGTTGCAATCGCATCGGCCGTAGTGAGATAGTGAATGATGGGCATCGAAACGAGAAGGGAATCAGCACGGCCGCCTCGGCCCTGCTAGGATTAGCGCCGGTAAAGGTAGGGAAGGATGCCGGGCGGCGTGAATTTAAAAAACAGGCAGCAGGAATCCCTGCCGAGCAGTTTCAATTCAAACCAGCCCGGCAGGGGTCCCTGCTGCCCAAATCCAAATTGAAACCGGCTAGCAGGGACCCCTGCCGGGCAGTTTCGATTCACAATTGCATGGCAGGGGTCCCTGCTGCCCACTTCCAACTTGAAACCGGCCAGCAGGGACCCCTTCCGCACACAAAGCGTTTATACCTCTACAAACAGGGGCATTATATCGGAATCAGCAGTTATTTGTCGCCAATGAGCAGTTGTGGCGTGGCCCCGCGCCCACCCATGATGATGACTTTTGCATTGGGCGAGGTGGCAATGGCTTGGTTGGCTTTGATGGTTTCGTACTGCAACAGCTTGTCGCTAAGCTCGGTGTTTACGATGCGCTGGTAGTCGGCAATGCCCTGAGCCTCGACGCGCTTGCGCTCGGCTTCCTGCTTTTCTTTCTGGAGCACGAACTGCATTTTCTGCGCGTCCTGCTCGGCCGAAATCTTGCTTTCAATGCTGCGCTTCACCGACTCAGGCAGTTGAATATTGCGGATGAGCAGCTGGTCCAACTGCAAGCCATTGCTGCGGAAATCCTTCTCGATGGCGGCCAGAATGCGAGCCTGAAATTCTTCGCGGCGGGTCGAGTAAAGGGCCACGGCATCGTAATAAACGGCATTGTCGCGGATGCGGGTGCGCGAGATGGACCGCACGATTTTATCCTGATAATCCTCCCCGATAGTGTTCAGAATATGCGGCGCCTGCGTCGGCACCACGTGGTAGAGCACCGTGAGGTCGATGACGACTTCCAGCCCGTCGGCCGACAGCACCCGAATGGCATCGTCGCCCTCCTGCGCGCCCTCGCCGTGCTGCGCCGACATGGTGTAGTTCTGCGTGCGGGTATCGAAGCGAGTCACGTCCACCAGCGGGTTCACCACGCTCAGGCCCGGCTGCAGCACGCGGCTTTGCACTTGCCCAAACAGCGTTTGCACGCCCACCTGGCCTACCCCAATTTGCACGACCGTGCTCAGGGCCAGCCCCAGAATCAAAAACGCGCCGCCCAGGAAGATGAGGCCGCCACGCAGCCGTTCCAGCCGCTCGGAGAAGCGGGCCGCATTCAGCCCCAATACCAAAATAAGGAAGCCGAGAATGGTGAGAGTCATGGGGTGAGAGAAAAATAAAAGGGTTGGGGTAAGCGTCCTGATACGCGTGCAGCAGGACCAATGAGAACCTACTCGTTGTCCTCGTCGTCGTGGCTGAAATCCAGCGTCCGGGCCAGCTCCACGCCTTCAAAAGCAATTTCTTCCAGCAGCTCCGGCGCGTCGGCATCCAGGGTGCGGCCGAAGAGGTTGAGCAGCTCCTCGCCCTCCTCATTCACATAGAGGTTTTCGTACAGGCGGTCGAAAAGCTTGGCCTCACGGCCCACAATGCGGTCGATATCCTCGGGGGAGCGGCCCTCGTTGAGGGCGCGGTGCAGCACATCGAGCACCTGGCGGCTGGCATCGTGGTCGCCCAATTCCGATACCAGCTTGAGCAGGCCCATGGCCAACCCCAGACGGACTTGCTCGAAGCGGAAGGGGCGCTGGGCCGGTGGGGCGGTGCGGAGCTCGTCGGCAGCGCGGAGGGCAGTGGGGGTGAGGTAATAGCGCACGTCGTTGGGCGACGTGAAGGCAAGGTGCAGGAGTTGTTCGTAGGGTAACATAAGGCGTGAGATTGGCCACCGAAACCGGGCCGGGCCAGGTGCGTAAGCAGAAAGCCGAAAGGTACGCGGCGAAGCTGCGACCAGGCAGTAATCGCTGCGCCGTTCATTTCATTACACTTCCATTTATTCCTTGATTTCCGATGACACATAAGAGCAAATGGCTGCTATTTTCTCCGCTGGGCCTGATGGTAATTGGCGCGGGCGCCAGCATGGTACACTGGGCTGGTAGCCTCAAAGACCAGCAGGCACCCACCCGGCAATGGCTGTTGGCCGGCACGGCGGCCCTCGTCGTGCTAAACGCTGGCGTAAGCTTGTTTGGCCAGGGCGTGGTGGAACGAGTATTGCACGAGGTGCGGGACAAACCCCGCCTGCCCGACCAGTCTGAATAGCACAAGCAGCCGCGTAGTGGCGGCAGGTTTGCACGAAAGAAAGCCGCGTAGCGATGACAGATTGGTCTGTCACGCTACGCGGCTTTCTTTATGGACTGGGCATTTCAAAGCCAAGCTGCTCGAACCAACAAAAAACCCCGGCCGTAGTGGCCGGGGTTTTCAACTGGAAATGCGGAAAGGAACAGTCTGGGAAAGGACTATTCGGTTTTAGCTTCGGCTTTCTGGGTAGCTTCTACCGTTTTGTCGCCTACTTTCTGAGCACCATGCTTCACAGCGTGGCCGGCTTTCTTGGCGCCGCTTTTCACAGCGTGGCCGGTTTTCTTAGCCACGTTGCCGGCGGCGTCGGCGGTGTTATCGAGGGCTTGGCCAGCATTGGTTTTGCCGGTTTTGGTTACCACTTTGGTGGTGCCGTTGTCGCGTACTTTCACTTCTGTAGTAGGAGTAGTTTGCGCGAAAGCAGTAGTGGCAAAAGTGGCAAGGGCGAGCAACAGGGTTACTTTTTTCATGAATTCAAAAGAAAGAAAAAGGGTGATGTGGGGCTTTTACGCTGCCCCTTACCAAAGGTTGTACCAAGTACTGTGCCAAGACAGAGTTGGACGAGTTGTCCTGTGCAACCAGCTAGCTCGGTAGCAATAGCGAACTGTCGCCGTAGCTCAGGAAGCGGTAGCCGTGGCTGAGGGCGTGCTCATACACGGCTTGCCAGCCGGGCCCCAGCAGCGCAGCCACCAGCAGCAGCAGGGTGCTTTCGGGCTGGTGGAAGTTGGTGATGAGGCCCTGCACCAACCGGAACTGGTAACCTGGCGCAATGAGCAGCCGCGTGCTGGCTTGCAGGGTGTCGGTGCCAGCGGCGTCAAGGTAGCTCAGCAGGGCAGTAAGGGCCGCCTCGGGACTAATCGAGGCAGCTAATTCGGCCATCTCGTAAGGCTGCCACTGCGTCACCAGCAACTCGGCTGGCCTGTATTCAGATTGCTGAAGGAGTCCTACCCCCAACCAGTACAGCGTTTCCAGGGTGCGCAGGCTGGTGGTGCCCACGGCAATGACCGGGCGCGGGCGGTGCGCCAACAGCTGGCGTAGCAGTGCAGCCGTCACCAGAATTGGCTCCGTGTGCATGGGGTGGTCGGCCATGCGGTCAGCCTTCACGGGCTGAAAGGTGCCCGCCCCCACATGCAGCGTGACGTGGCCCGTTTCGAATCCTTTGTCACGGAGCTCCGTCAGGATTTCGGGGGTGAAGTGCAGGCCGGCAGTGGGCGCAGCGACGGCCCCTTCAGCGGCAGCATACACGGTTTGGTAGCGCACGGCATCGGCCGCGGTATCGGGGCGGGCAATGTAGGGCGGCAGCGGCAGGTGCCCGGCGGCCCGCAGCACTTCGGCAAACGGCAGCTCCGCCGGCGTCCAGCGGAAGTCAATGAGCGCAGTGCCGGCCTCCTGCACCTGGCGCTCGGCCCACAGGGTCGCGGTCTGACCGTCCGACGTTTCAAAGTCTAGGGTTACGGGTCCTTCTTTCCAACGGCGGCCGTTGCCCACCAGGCAGCGCCAGGTGCAATGGCCGGTCTGCTGCAAAGCCAGCTCCAGGCTGCGGTGCGGCGCCACGGGCTCCAGGCAAAACAGCTCGACCTGGCCACCGGTGGGGCGCCGGGCCAGCAGCCGCGCCCGCACCACGCGGGTATCGTTAAAGATAAGGAGTGCGCCGGCGGGCAGCTCGTTGGGCAAGTCCCGGAAAGTCTGGTCTGAAATAGTGCCGGCCCTGCTCACGAGCAAGCGGCTGGCGGCGCGGTCGGGGAGGGGCTCTGGGGCAATGCGCTCGGGGGGGAGCGGGTAGGTAAAATCGTTGATGGAAAGCTGGCGCGGGTCGGGATTCATGCCCGCAAAGGTCGTAATAGAACGAGTACCCCGAATTGGCAATGCGGCCCGTGTA
>NZ_JAGETZ010000029.1 GCF_017571495.1 Hymenobacter negativus
CAACCTTGTTGCCCAATGCCCCGCGCCGCTTTCACCAGCCGCCCGGGGCATTTTGCGTTTTAAGTGTTTGTATTACTACTAATCCGTCAAATACGACTCTGCGCTAGGGCATACAAATAATAATTTTACCACACCCGAGTTATGGAATATCAACCGAATTAGTCTAAAATGTTTGCAAGAGTTCTGTCTGAATCTGAATCAGACTTAGGGAGAGTGTGATGTATCTTGTGTCAATAGCCTATTAAGAGATTTGAATTAGATTTCCTGCTGTAAGTGCTGAAGAAGATGCTGGTCAGTGTATGGCCTAGCCTGCTAGCAGTTGAGCGAGTTGCCTGCTGGTAGTTGTTTACGTATTCTGACATCTTCTCATCTAAGTAGTGAGTGCAAGGTGCGTTTCCTTTGCATAGAGTTAGGTCAAGTTGGCAAAGCAAAAGTGCAGAGCATGAGTCATAGAATCCTTGCGGCTGTCACGAGCAAGAGCTATTTCATTACCAAATCCAGTAGTGTTTAATAATACCGTGTTATATTGGTTAGGAGCCTGCTTGCCTTGGCCAATGTATATGTGATAATACACAGGCACAAGAAATGAACTGGAACAGTGAGGTTGCATCCGTATTCAAGTAGTTGAGTCTTTTCAAGTGGCTGAAATGCTTCGCAGACGTATGATGTAGCGGATTCAAATGGCGTGTATGAACCGCTCTTTTGCAGCAACACGGCGCTTGCAATACTGGATTTAGCAGCGGCATGGACAATTTGCTATTAAAGTAGCGCGCTGTCACGTAGGTAGCAGGCAATTACGGCAGAGGAATGTGGTGCCTGATGTGGCCGGCAAAGCATGAGCACATTGCTTGTGTAAAAAGTAATTGCGACTTTATGGTTTATTCCGGCGTAGAGCAAAGCGCGAAGTAAATACTCTAAACCTTTTCTACCTTTTGCAGAGTAGATTCTTGCGTACTGGCAGTGTTTTGCAATTTGCGTCAGCAGCTATGATACATGTCCTGTATTAGGGCAGTGCATTTAGGGTAAAATCAACGTGTATGGGATACCGACATGTTATCGGCCAACAGGCCTACGTATTTGATGATTTAAGGAGTCTGCTGGCACGGGCATCACCGTTGCGTTCAGGTGATGTACTGGCTGGAGTGGCAGCAGCTACTTATGAGGAGCGGGTGGCGGCGCAAATGGCCTTGGCGGATGTACTATTGCGCGATTTCCTGAATGAGGCATTAATACCCTATGAGCAGGATGAAGTAACACGGCTGATATTGGATGCGCACGATGCGGGAGCATTCGCGCGCATCAGTCATTTTACAGTAGGGCAATTTCGGGACTGGTTAGTGTCAGAGGATGCAGATGCCGTTTCTTTACAGACACTGGCACCGGGCCTAACACCGGAAATGCTGGCAGCGGTTTCGAAGCTGTTGCGGAACCAAGAGTTGATTGCGGTGGCGCGGCGCTGTGAGGTAGTTACTAAATTTCGCAATACGCTGGGGCTACGGGGACGCTTAGCGACACGGCTGCAGCCGAACCACCCGACGGATGAGGCGCGCGGTATTGCGGCCAGTATGGTTGATGGGCTACTATATGGTAGTGGCGATGCGGTTATTGGCATTAATCCAGCGACTGATAATGTGCGTGCGGTGGGGGATTTGCTGCATTTGATGGATACGGTGCGGGAACAATATGCCATTCCGACACAGACGTGCGTGTTGTGCCATGTGACGGCTACACTGCAACTTATTGAGCAAAAAGCACCGGTTGACTTGGCGTTTCAATCTATTGCGGGTACGGAGGCGGCCAATGCCAGCTTTGGGGTCAACCTATCCTTGTTAAAAGAGGCTCGGGAGGCTACTCTGTCACTAAACCGAGGCACACAGGGGCAAAATGTAATGTACTTTGAAACGGGGCAGGGGAGTGCGCTTTCGGCTAATGCTCACCACGGACTGGACCAGCAGACCTGCGAGGCGCGGGCCTACGCCGTGGCTCGGCATTTTAAGCCGTTGCTAGTGAATTCGGTGGTGGGGTTCATCGGGCCGGAATACCTCTATAATGGCAAGCAAATAATAAGGGCAGCGCTGGAAGACCACTTCTGCGGCAAGTTGCTAGGTTTGCCCATGGGCATGGATGTGTGTTACACCAACCACGCCGAGGCTGATGAAGACGATATGGACACGTTGCTGACACTATTGGGTGTGGCGGGGTGCAACTTTATCATGGGTATTCCAGGGGCTGACGACATCATGCTCAATTACCAGTCGACCTCATTTCATGATGCATTATATGTGAGAAAGGTATTGGGGCTGCGGCCGGCACCGGAATTTGAAGCCTGGCTAATGCAGCAAGGGATACTTGATGGGGGAGGGCAGTTACTGCCAGCGATTAGTGCTACCGGGTTGCTGAAGCAGTTGCCGCCGGCACTTCGCTTATGATATGCCTAGGTAGCGGCGCTTATATTAGAGCTCATGACTGATGCACTGCTGTCATTCGAAACTCCGGAGCCAGACCCTTGGGCGTCGCTGAAAAGCTTTACGGCCGCTCGTATTGCGCTAGGCCGGAGTGGAAGCAGTGTGCCATTGCGTGAGGCATTGGCTTTCAGGTTGGCCCATGCGCATGCGCGGGATGCGGTGTATTCATCTCTGGATGTTGAGGCTCTGGTAAGTGGGTTGGAGGCGCTGGGCCAGCCTGGGTGCCAAGTGAAGAGCCAGGCTGAAAACCGGCAGCAATACTTGCAGCGGCCTGACAAAGGCAGGATGCTGAGTGATGCTTCCCGCAACGAGTTGATGGAACTGCGAGCCGAAGAGTGCGACGTGGCAGTAGTGCTGGCCGATGGCTTGTCGGCAACAGCAGTAAACCTGCATGCACTGCCGCTGTTGCAATCATTGCTGCCCCGATTGCGTGAGGCAGGCTTACGCTTGGGGCTGGTTGTGTTGGCTGAGCAGGCACGGGTTGCGCTTGGTGATGAGATTGGAGAATTGCTACAGGCCCGCTTGGTGCTAATGTTGATTGGGGAGCGGCCGGGCTTGAGCGCGCCGGATAGCTTGGGTGCCTACCTCACCTATGCTCCCCGACCCGGAATGACTGATGAGACGCGCAATTGTGTGTCTAGCATTCGGCCTCAAGGCCTTACTTATTCGGCTGCATCGACTCGACTGGTTTACCTGATAGGGGAAGCGCTACGACGGCAGCTTTCGGGGGTAGCACTTAAAGACCAGTCAGAGCAAAATGCCGCTATAGGCGGCAGTTGAGTAGTTGAATCGCCTTGGGTAGGCAACTGCTATAAAGGACTGCATGGCTTGGCAAAACTGCGAAAGGTGCAGGGCGGTTAAAGAGCAGGGCGTTTCTTTGTGGCCCAATTAAGGCTTTTTCTTTGCCTGCTATTCGGAAGCTTTGTGCTTCCATGCTCCCTCTCCTATGCCATTGCTTGAAGTGACAGATGCCCGCTTGGCGCGGCAGTTTATTGAATTGCCGGCGCGCTTGCATAGCGCAGTGCCCCAGTACATCGGGCCGCTGGAAAACGAAGAAGAGGCAGTGTTCGACCCGGCGAAAAACCCGAAATTCGTGAATGGGGAATTGGTACGCTGGGTGCTGACTGATGCGGCCGGAGTAGCAGTGGGCCGGGTCGCAGCGTTTTTAAACCGTAATGCGCCCGATGTGCAAAATGCGGAGTTGCCCACCGGTGGTCTGGGTTTTTTTGAGTGCATTGACGACCAGTCGGCGGCCAACCAGTTGTTTGATGCGGGCCGGCAGTGGCTAGCTGTGCGAGGAATGCAGGCCATGGATGGCCCTATCAATTTTGGGGAACGGGACCGGTTTTGGGGGGTGCAGACGGATGGCTTTGAGTTTCCGCCCAACTACGGCATGTACTGGCATCCGCCGTACTATCAGGCGCTGTTTGAAACCTATGGCTTTCAGCTGTATTTCAAACAGTACACCTGCTACCTAAGCTGTTTTCATCCTTTTCACCACACGTTTGCCAAGCGGGCGTTGGAACTGGACGCAGAAGGTTACCGCTTCGAATATGCCAGCAAGAGCGAGCCGGAAAAATTAGCTCGTGACTTCCACCACATATACAATCTGGCTTGGGGCAGTCATGCGGGTGTGGCCGGCATGAGCTTGGAGCAGGCGCGGAAAATAGTGAAGGAAATGAAGCCCGTGATGGACGAGCGACTCCTTTGGTTTACCTACCACAAGGACGAGCCCGTGGCCTTTTTCCTGGGACTGCCCGAGTTGAACCAGATTTTTAAGCACGTTGGGCGGCGCCTCAACCTATTGGGTAAAATCCGCTTTTTGTGGGCGCAGTGGCAGTTTATGCGGCGGTCCGACAAGAAGGCACTCGGTATTATCTACGGTGTAGTGCCAGCCCACCAAGGCAAAGGCGTGGACGTGGCCATGGTGACGCGCGCGCAGGTGGTGTACCAGAGCTCGGGCTATGAAGGCATCGAAATGAACTGGATTGGCGACTTCAACCCCAAGATGCTGGCCACGGTGCGAGCCATTGGCGGGCGCACACGCAAAACGCATTTTACCTACCGCTTTTTGTTCGACCGGGAGCGGGAATTCAAGCGCTACCCCATCATTCGATAAGATGGAAACGCGGGTTAGAAGGGGTAACCAATGGCCAGGTTAAGACGGCCGGTAGTGCTAGTGGGCGTACCAGAGGGCACACGTACTGGCACGGCGTAGTCGAAGCGAATGACGAAAAACTGCACATCGATGCGGATGCCGGCCCCGGCACCCACGGCCAGTTGGTTGAGGAAGGAGCCGGTTTTGAACTGACCGCCGGGCCGGCCGGGGTCGTCGTTAACCAGCCAGATATTGCCTGCATCCATGAACAAGGCACCTTTCACGTAGGGGAAAAGGTCCTGGCGGTATTCGATGTTGCCTTCCAAACGAACATCGCCCACCTGGTCGTAGAAACTGTTGAGTGTTTGCGTTTCGCTTTGTGGTGAGTAGGTACCCGGGCCAATGCCGCGGGCCGCGAAAGCCCGGACGCTATTGGGGCCGCCGATGCCGTATTGCTTGGGGTAGGGCAGTACCGTAGAGTTGCCGTATGGCAGGCCCACGCCGGCCAGAAACCGGGCCACAATGCGGTTGCCGGAAGTTGGGTCGGCACTGATGCGGTAGTATTCGCGAAGCTCCAAGTCGAACTTGAGGTATTGGCTGTATTCCTGGCCCAGAATGGTGTAGCCGCCAGATGGACCTTTGGGCGTGCCAATGGAGCTGGCAATACCTTGGGCTAGGTTGCCACTGCCCTCAACCTGCCCACTGAAATAAATCTGCTGACGACGTTGCTCCAGTACCTGCTGGTTATAAGTGTATCGGTAGCTGCTGGCCAGGATGAACTGCTGCTGGAAAGCGCTGCGTAGGAAACTTTTCTCGGGGCTATTCAGAATGTCCGTGAAGGTCTGAGTCGGCGTGAATTGAACGTACGTAATGTCAATGGGTTTGATTTCCTGCTCGTTGGTAATCTTCGTTTTGAAGGTGTAGCCGTAGTTCAGGTTAAAAAAGTTCTGCGAGAAATAATTGGCCCGAGTCACCGTTCGTACGCCAGCTCCGATGATGGTGCGGGGCTGAAAATCGGAATTGGGAAGGCGCACATCAAGCAGGGGCAGATGGGGCACTACGAGGCGGGGGATGAGCAGCTGGGCATTTAGGCCATACTCATAGCTGGTGAGGCCAAGGGCCCCGTTGTCGCTACTGGTCTGGGTTTCGGTGGAGGCCACAGCATTTACGATGAGCTGCTCGGCGCCGCGAAGGGCCGAGCGGTTGCGGAAGCTCACGTTGAGGGCCGGGCCGGTGAAACCGTTGGTTTTACTGGCTAGCTGGACTTCGGCCCGGAGGCTTTTCTTTTTAAGCTGGGTCATCAGCACGTCGGCATCGAGGCGGGAGCGCAGGCCCACCGAACTGCTGGAGCTTCGGGCAGTGCCCGCGGGAACGGCCACGGCAGAATCGCCGGCTTCGGCCGGACGGAAGCGGATTTCTACGAAGCGAAACGTGCCCAGGCTCATGAGGCGGCTCAGGGTCTGGTCGCGCCGGTGGCGGCGGTAGAGGCTGTCGGGGTAGAGGAAAGTGGCGCGGGTAATGGCCTTGGCTTTAAATACTTCCTCATCGGGAAAATACTGGTAGCCCTGGTACATGATGGGCTTGCGCATGGTGGTATCGGTCAACACGTAGTTGGTGTTGAGCTTCACTTGGTTAAGCCAGTAGGGCTGTAGGGCTTTGGCCGGGGCAGTGGGCTTGATGCGCAGGTCGACAGTGGCCTTATTGTCCAGCGTGCTATCGACCTGGAACAGAATGTAGTCGGGCGCGAAGTAGTAATAGCCCTGCTCTTTTAGGGCCGCATCGATGCGTACCCGTTCGGCAGTGAGGGTGTTCAGGTTGTAAGCGTCGCCTACTTTTAGCAGGCTCTTGTCCTGAGTGGCACGAATGGCGGCGTCAACGAGCGTGTCGCGCTTTGGGAAGTTTATCTGTGTAAAACGGTACACCTCGCCCGGCATGGCCGTGTAGTCAACCTCAGCCGTTTTGTCCTTCTTTTTTACCTCGTACGAAGTAGTGCCGTTGAAGAAGCCGTTGTTGCGCAGGCGGTTGGTCATCAGGTCGCGAGTTGCTGCGATTTTGACCTGTGAGAGCAGCACCGGCGCTTCCCCAAACTTATCAGCTAGCTTTTTGCCTAAGCCTTTCTTCTTGCCCACGCCCATGTGCCAGAAATAGAGTTTAGGCCGTAGCCCCAGAATGGATGCGTTGGGCTTGGGCCGAACCACCGATTCCAACTCGGTTTGTAGCGCGGCCTGGTTGTTCACCTTGTCCTTAGTGGGCGGCTTGATAGTAACATTGCTGCCAGTATATAGCTTTTCTCCCTCGGGCACGAATTTCAGACCGGAACAGGAGGCAAGAGCAAGCAGAAGCACACCGCTAGCCAAGCGGCGCACCATAAAAGAACGGAAGGAAATCAAATCGATACGGAAAGGCAAATCGGTGGAATGAGAATCGGGGCGGGCGTTGGATAGCAGCTTTTTCATTTGGTGTTGCTGCTATCGGCCCGGGCAGTAGGCGCGGTTTGAACGGAATCTTTTTCGGCCTTTTTCTCAGCCTTTTCTTCTTTGCGCTGCTTTTTGCGGTCCGCTTTTACCTCGGCTGGTACCTTGGCAAATAGCTCCTGCAGGTTGTTGTATTCGCGTTGGAAAACCAGTGCCGCGCCGGTTTTTATCAGTTGCCCGTCAATGTCTTCGTAGGCGTTTTGGCGGAAGGCCCGCAGGCGCAAGCGGCCATCGCGCAGAATGGTGTACTCAATGCTGACATCGCCGGCAAAGTTGCTGGCCGCGCTGCTGCCCGAGGTAGCATTGGTGCCGGGTGTGCCGCTGAGCGGGATGTCGGTGCCGAGGCGTACCGACAGGCGGTTGTTGAGGAACTGGCGGCGCACGGCCACGTTCAGGTCGGTACGGCTTTTGGCGGTTCCGGTGCTGTAATCTGCCTGGTTAGTCACACCCAGGTCCACACCCAAGCCGGAGAGGTATTTGCCGGTCAGGTTCTGAAGCTGGTCGGTGAGGACGGCGCTGGCCGAGCCGCGCAACTGTGTGGCCACAAAGCTTTCGCTGGCGCTGCTCTGGAAGGGGTTTTGTTGCAGGAAACGCCCCAGAATCAGCAGCGAAAACACTTGTTTGCTGAGTTCGGAGGTTTGGTTGGGCTGCCGCAGTTGGGCCAGCTTAGCTTCCACCTGCCCACTGAGGGCCCCGCGCTGGTTTTCCGGCAGCGTGATGTCGAAGCCAATCAGCGGCTTGCTGAGCTGTTCGCTCACGTTCAGCAGCACGTTGAAGGGGAGGCGGTTGCGGGCTACTGTATTAGCGGTGGCATCGTCGAGGCCTTGGTTGGCCAGCAGGTCGGCGGGCGCGGCATCTACCTTGTAAACAGCCGTGATGTTGAGGTCGGCATTGTAGGGGTCGCCGCTCCAGGTGATGGTAGAACCGCGGCGGATGATGAAATCCCGCGAAGCCAAGTCATAGAGCGACAAATGATACTGGCCACGCGCCACTACCAAAGTACCGCTCAGCGTGATGTTGCCGGTGGGGTCAATATTGGTATTAAGGGTGCCATTGGCCCGCACACGTAAGTTGTCACCGCTCACCGGGTCGATGATGACCGTGAAGGGGACCTTGTCGTTCACCGTTACCACGGCCGTGATGTCGTAGCCGGAAGCCGTTCGTACGGTGTCCAGGGCCAGCTTGCGGCTCAGCATGGTATCGATGGGCGCGCTCTTGTCGACCCATTGTACAATGCCTTCGGTATCGACCTTGCTAGGGTCGGCAGAGGGCGACTCGATGGTGAGGTTTGAGCCCTCGTCCACGTTCACCGTGGTGTTGATTTTGAGTAATTCCAACGGTCCCGTGAGGCGTGTGTTGGAATCGATTATTGCCTTGCCGTAGAATAATGGGTTGTTCTTGCGGGTGCTGTTCACGGCGATAAAGTTGTCGGTCGTAGCCGTGAGGTCGAAGGCGTAGTTGACAAAATCCCTGGTCAGCAAATGACCATTGGCCACTGCCTTATTCGCCGCCGAATCCAATACCGTAAAATCGTTGAACGCAATGCCTTGGGCATCAAAAGTCAGTTCCTGGTCGGGCAGGCGATAAAGCGCGCCAAGTTGCGTGACGGCAAAAGCAGCATCGGGCGAAGTCGTGAGCGTGCCCCGCACCACCGGAGTCGAAGGTGCACCCGTCAGGCTGAGCTGGCCCTGAATATAACCGGCCGAGCGTTGCAGCTGTCCGGCCGAGAATGCCTGAGCCAACTGAAGCAGCAGGCGTTGGGCATCGATGGTGAGGTGCAGGGGGGCCGCTTCGTTGGCTTGGTAATAACCGCTCACCCGTACGTCGTTGCCAGCGCCACCGGCGGTACCAGCCGCGCCGCCGGTCAGGCGGGCATCGAGGTCGTAACGGTTGGGGCTGGGGTTAGTGGCGTTAACAGCAATGTCACCAATAAGCGCTTTCTGAAACACCAGGTTCTTGATGGTTGCATCGGCCGTGAAGGCCTGATTGGGCTTGCCCAGGTTGTCGACGCGAGCCGTGCCATTGAGGTTGCCAGCCACCAGTGAATCCTGCTGCTGCACGATTTTGGCCAACTCGGCCAGCTCAAAATTGGTGAACGTGACGCCCAGCGGCGAGGTAGGTACCTGCGGGTTCTGGCTTTGCAGTGCGAGGCTGCTGCGGCCGTTGGTGAGGTTCAGGCCGTCGGCCACTACGGCGCCGCTGGGGTAGTAGCGCACGAAGTTGTTGGCGCCAGCCGTCCAGTTCTCGTAGTTGATGACCTGCTGCGGCGCAGCCTGGAATTCATAGATAACCTGATTTTGCGGAGCTGCCAGCGCCTGCAAGGTACCGGCCACTGCCAGCCGCTCCCGGTTAGCCGAGTCACCGAGGATAGCCACGCGGGTAAAGAGCTTGTTGTTGGCCACATTGCCCACAATGCTGGGGCGGCGCAGCTTCAGGGTGGTGTCTTGGGCGGCGCGGGCCATGCGCAGGCCGTAGTCCAGCTTGTTGGGGTCCGAATCTACGTTCAGCCGCAACGAGTCAATCCGGTAGTTGGCGTAGCGAATAACCGGGATGTTGGTAGTTGCCGTGAGGCGCGCTGCTTGCCGCGAGTAGTCGCCAGCGAGAGTAAAGGGCGAAATCTGCTTCAAGTCCGGCACTAGCTTGGTGGCTAGCTTGGCGTCTTTCAGTTGCAGCGAGTAGGTGAAGTGCCGGTCGGCATTGTTGGCCACATACTTCACCCCGGGCACGTCGAAGTAGCGGTCGAGGTGCTGCTGCAATTCGGTGGCCAGGTCACCAAGGTGCACATTGCCATCGAGATTCACATTAGCAATGTCGGAGGTGATGACGGCCAGGGTGCGGTTGGCGTTCTGCACAATGCGGCCATTGAGCGAATCCAGCGCGAAGGGCTGATTGTCGCGCACAATCACAATTTTCTGCCCGCTAAACGTGCCGTTGAGCGAATTCAAATCGGAGCCGCGCAGGTTGGCCACCAGGTTGCCTTGCACGCGCAGGTCGCCGCCGGTATAAAAGCCCAGCGCCGTGAGGTTGGCCCCGCGCAGGTTCAGGCTGGTGACTTCGTAGGTAGGGTTTTTGGCGTCACGCAGGTTCACCACGGCCTGCAAATCAAGGTTCAGGTTGGGGTCCTTCTTGCTGCTGGCGTTGATGACGTAACGGTTGCGGTCGAGGTCGACGGTAGCAGCTATGCCGCGGTAGTTATAGCCGTTGTAGCGGGCGCTCTGCACGGTGGCGTTCACCCGGCCCACCAGCGTGGCGGGGGCCTGCAGGTTGCCAGTAGCATTGATGCGGCCCGAAGCCGTGACCCGACCGATGCTCGGGTTCTTCAGCAGCTTGCCGAAGTCAAACCCACCCACCGCAAAAGTGCCTACCAACGGCTGCCGCCCATTGGCCTGTTTCCGGCCGAGGTTGCCGCTGAAAGCCAGGTTGCCGTAGCTGGTGCGGGCTGTGAGGTCAGTGTTGAACTGCAGTGTGGTTGGATAACCTTTGAACGTGCCATTTACTGCAAAAGTGGGCGGAATGCTGATGTTGCTGGGGATGCTGCCCTTCGGCGCAAGGCTCAGAATATCGGCCCGCGAAGAACTGAACTGCTGCAAATTCGCATCAACGTACAGCCGCCCGTCCACTTCCGGCAGCCCGGTAATGTGAATGCGGGGCGCTTTCACAATGGTATTGCGCAGCCCCACAAATTCGAAGTTGCGAATCGTCATGTCGCCCACGCGGCCCGCAATCTGTCCGTTCAGCAACACCGACTGGTTGGGGCCAGTATTGAAAGGGGAGGTGCCAGCCAGGTCGGGCGCTAGATATAGAATGTCGCGAAAGCCCAGCCGCACGTCGCGCAAATCCCCCTCAATTTTCATATTGGGGAGCTTTTTTATATCGCCCAGCGCGGCCAGGCTCTCGTAACCAATGGCCAGCGTGCGCCGAATGCGGGTGTGCGGTGTGACCAAGTCGAGGCTGTCGAGACGAATTTGAACCGAGTCGTACACCACATTGGCCTTCCAAGAATCGATGCGGAAACCGCTTTGCTCTTTGCCGGCCAGGTTATCGACCTTGCCCGTGGTACGGTTTTCGGAGTAGCTGAGGTCGCGCGTGTTCAGCACGAGGTCGGTGAAGTGCAGGTGGTTGTAATCGAGCGCCGGGATGCGCGTCTTCTGCTTAGGCTGGTTGAAGTTGTCAAAATTCACCGCTAAGCCACTGATGTCGGACTGGTCGAGCAGTACGCGCCAGCCGGGGACGGTGGCAGCTTGGCCAGTGGCAGATTTTGCCTTGTCGGTGGCTTCATCCAGCTTGCGCACGGCTTCGGCGGGATTCACCACGCGCTGCTCCACGGGCACCTGCTCGTTCTGGGCGTAGGCGAAGGAGGTATTTTTGAGCGTGAGCTTGCCCAGACTCACACGCTGCTTTTGCAGGTCAATGTCCTTGGCGGTGATATCGGCCAAACCAATGTTGGTGCTGATAAACTGCGCCGCCGGGTCGTTTTTATACACAAACTGCACACTGTCGAGCGTAGCTTGGTTCAGGCCAAATTGCAGGGTAAGCGGCTCAGTAGGAGCGGGGTTTTCCACTTCCGGTGCCGTTTTGCTCTGCACAATGCTGATAGCGGAGCGCCGGAGCGCGGCTTTATCCACCTTATACACCGAGTTATCCACATCCACTTCGTCCATGTTAGCCGTGAACTCGCCAATGCGCGCCCGAATGTCGGAGCCCGTCACCTGGTCGTTCTGCGTGAAGTAAATGTTGGTAAGCCGGGCCTTCCCGATGTCGTATTTCAATCCGGAAGCGGTGGTATCCACCGGCGCGGTGGGGTCGGTGAAGGCAGCGATAATGAAATCGTAGTTGTTCACCGAATCAGGCTCGGTACGCGTGAGACGCACCCGGCCGTCGTTCAACTCCACGTTTGAAACGTTGATTTGCTTGTGCAGCAACGCCCAGATATCGAGGTCGATGCCGAGGTGACCGACGGATACCAACGTGTCGCGCTGCTGGTCTTCGAGGTACACCCCGTCGAGGTTGATGGCGTGGCGAAAGTCGGTTCTAAACTTCCCGATTCGTACTTCCGTCTTGAGTTTATCGCGCAGGTAGCTCTGGGCCTTGCTGGCTACAAAGTCCTGTCCCGAAGGAAATTGGAGAAAGACTACTATCCCGATGATGAGCAGCAGCACAAGGGCCAATAACCCCAGAATCCCGTAAAGAGTACGACGCAGAAAAGTGGACAAAGCGGAGAGTAATTAGCAGCAACACAAAGCAGAGGCAATTCCCCAAACGCAAAATCTGCGGCTGGGGTTGGGAATAGGACGCACGGCACAAGGAGGAATTAAGGATACGTAATGGGGAATGGGCGTCGGGCAATTCTTCATTCCGCATTCTCAATTCCTCATTATGCCAAGCCCTATCTTGCGCCCCCTAAACCCACCATCCCACCATGATACTACGTTTTTCCTTGCCCTACCGCACCGTTCTAGGCCAGCGCCTGGCGGTGTGCGGCTCGCATCCCGACTTGGGAGCCTGGCAGCCCGCCGCCGCTGCCAACATGCATTACGACGAGGCTACCACCTGCTGGAGCCTGGAGCTGACCGTGCCCGATACCGCTGGTGAGCTCACCTATAAGTATGTGCTGCGCGACGACCGCACCGGCGGCGAGCAGTGGGAGTTTGGCCCCAACCGCCGCATTGCCTACGATGCGGCCCGCACCGAGCGCATGCATCTGGCCGACTACTGGCGCGCGCCCATGCTGCCCGAAAACGAGCTGCAAACCGCTGCTTTCACCAAAGCCCTGTTCCGCCGCCCCACCGGGTACGGCTCCACCAAAGCAGCTGTGGCCGTGGCCCCGGCCACTCCCACCAAAAAGGCAAAAGCCCCAGCCAAAGGCAAAGCCACCAAAGCAATAACCGAAGCTGTTGAACCAAGCATCAGTCACCAGCTACTAGGAGCCAATGCTGCCCCAGCAGCCGGCGAAACGGTATTCCGCATTGTGGCGCCGCGCGTAGCCCCGCAGCACGGCCTGTGCGTGCTGGGCTCCGATCCTGCGTTAGGCGCCTGGGACAACACCAAGGGCCTGGTGTTGTCCGATGACGAGTACCCGACGTGGAGCGGCGCCGTCACGCTGCAAAACCCCGGCGAAGACTGTCTCTATAAATACGCCATGTGGGACCCAGCCGCCGGCCATGCCCTCGACATGGAAGGCGGCGAAAACCGCGTTATTCCTGCCACGCAGGACCGCACTGCCACCCGCGTTTTCAACGACGAAGCTTACCAGTATTTCGATGCCTGGCGCGGGGCCGGTGTGGCCCTGCCCGTGTTTGCCATGCGTAGTGCGCAAGGCCTTGGGGTAGGAGAATTCGCTGACTTGAGGCTGCTGACCGATTGGGCCGTGAAAACCGGTCTCAAGCTGGTCCAGATTCTACCCATTAACGATACCACCGCTACGCATACCTGGGTCGATTCGTACCCGTATGCGGCTATTTCGGTGTTTGCCCTGCACCCGCAGTTTATTCACCTCGAAGGCATCGCGGCGCTCAAAGACAAGAAAGCGGCAAAGGAGTTAGCTGAATTAAAAACCGAGCTCAACGCCAAGGATTTTGTGGACTACGAGCCGGTGATGAATGCCAAGTGGAAGTTCCTTAGGCTGCTGTATAAGCAGGAAAAAGCTGCTTTCCTGGCCGACCCCGAATACCGGGAGTTCTACGCCAGCCAAGCTAGCTGGCTGGTGCCCTACGCTGCCTTCTCGGCCCTGCGCGACCGGTTTGGTACCGCCGATTTTCAGCAGTGGCCCGAAGAGTTCCGTACCCCCGCAAACGTGACGGCGCTGACCGCCGAAACCGCCGCCGACTACGATGACTACGGCCTGTTCTTCTTCACTCAGTTCCATCTCGACAAGCAGCTACGCGCTGCCGTGACCTATGCCCGCAGCCGGGGCGTAGTACTGAAGGGCGACCTGCCCATTGGCATCTACCGCCACTCGGTAGATGCCTGGACCCAGCCCGAACTCTACCACATGAACGCCCAGGCTGGCGCTCCACCGGATGACTTCTCCACTACCGGGCAGAACTGGCGATTCCCTACCTACAACTGGCAGCGCATGGCCGAGGACGGCTACAGCTGGTGGAAACAGCGCATGGGCCACCTCGCCCGCTACTTCGACACGTTGCGCATCGACCATATTCTGGGCTTCTTCCGTATCTGGGAGATGCCGATTGAGTCGGTAGAAGGCCTGCTGGGACACTTCTCGCCAGCGCTTCCACTGCACCGCCACGAAATTGAGCGCCGCCTCGGTTGGTTCGATTATTCGCGTCTATGTGAGCCTTACATCCGCTGGCACATGCTTCAGGACATCTTTCAGGGCGAAGCCCAGAACGTGTTCGATGAGTACATGGATGATGCCAGCTACGGCCGTATCCACCTGAAGGAGCACATCGGCGACCAGCGTAAGATTGAGGCCTACATTGCCCAAAAAGTAGCCGATTACCCAGAGCATGCCGAGTATTTCGCGTGGTTGCAAAAAGGCCTGTTTGCGTTGGTAAATGAGGTGTTGTTCGTGCCCGCTGGCAACGACTTCTACCACCCGCGCATTACCTTGAACAAGAGCTACTCGTTCCGCGAGCTGGACAGCGATGAAGACCGCCGCCGCCTCTACGACGACATTTACATCGACTTTTTCTTCCGCCGGCACGAGGAATTCTGGCGTCAGCAGGGCCTGACCAAGCTGCCGCCTGTGCGCTACGCCACCGACATGCTCATTTGTGGCGAGGACCTGGGCATGGTGCCTGCCTCCGTGCCCGGCGTGATGAAGCAGCTCGGCATCCTGGGCCTTAACGTGCAGCGCATGCCCTCCAACCCCGCAGTCGAGTTCAGCCACCCCAACGAGGCCGCTTACCTGAGTGTGGTGACGCCCAGTAGCCACGATACCAGCACTATCCGCGGCTGGTGGGAAGAAGACCGGGTACGCACCCAGCGCTTTTTCGAAACCATTCTGGGCCACTGGCGCGAGGTAGCACCGTTCTACTGCGAGCCCTGGGTAGCCCGCGAAATTCTGGTGCAGCACCTGCACTCACCGGCCATGTGGGCCATTTTTCCGCTCCAGGACCTGCTGGCGATGGACAACCACCTGCGCCGCGCCAATCCGCACGACGAGCAAATCAACGTGCCCAGCAACCCCACACATTTCTGGAAGTACCGCCTGCACCTGCCGCTCGAAGAGTTAGTTGATGCCGTAGGCTTCAATGAGCCCCTACATGGCTTGGTAGTTGCCAGCGGCCGGGCCTAGGGTTTCAGGTTAAAAACCGAAAGCCGGACCGGGCCAGTAGCGCTAC
>NZ_JAGETZ010000002.1 GCF_017571495.1 Hymenobacter negativus
GCTGGACGGCCTCCAACCGCGACTTTGCCCGCTACCCCAGCCAGCAGTCGGCCCCCGTCACCCTGGCCGCCGGCACCTGCTACTACGTCGAGGCCGTCCACAAGCAGAGCTGGGGCCCGGGCTACGTGGCCGTGGCCTGGCGCCTGCCCGACGGCTCCCGCCTCGAACCCATTCCTGCCAACAACCTCATCCCATTCGCTACAACGGCGGCGCGCGGGGTAGCGGCTACGAACGGCAGCTCTACCACCGGCTCAAGCCTGAGCCGCACCGAGCTCAGCGTATTCCCCAATCCATTCAGCTCGAACGCCACCATTGAATTCAACACGCTTAAGAGTGGGGCGGTGATGGTGGAGCTGTTCAATCTGCAGGGCCAGCGGGTGCGCAAGCTGTATACCGGCGATGCAACGGCCGGCACGCCCCAGCGCGTGACTCTCGACGCTCCCGGACTAAGCACCGGCACCTACCTAGTGCGCCTCACGACCGGCAATGAAGTGGTAAACCAACGTGTGAGCTACATCGCCCGCTAAGCAGCCCGCAGTCTGGATTCGTTAAAAAAGCCTGGTTCACGCCAGCAGCCTCAAGGCCGCCCGTGAGCCAGGCTTTTTCGGTTGGTATAAATAGAGGAGACCAGCACGCCCAGCAACATGGCTGAGATAAGGGCAATGCTGCCATTCATAAATTCCGGGTCAACGGCCAGCACCCATTCACCAGCAAGAGCCCCGGCTACCAGCGCTGCCAGTCCCCAATACTGTGCCATGGCGGCTGATGTGGCGGGCCGCCCGGCCGGCCGGGTGGGCATCTGCCACACGGCAATGGCAATGGCCAGCGCCCCACCCACCGTGCTTATTATCGCCAGCACATCGAACACCTGCCCATGCCAGCCGCCCAACCATACGTCCTCCCGCAGGACTGGCACCAGCCGCGTCATGAGCGCACCGCGGTGGGTGAAGCTGTCCCAGGCCAGGTGCAAAGCGGCCCCCACCACAACGCTCAAGAGCACGCCGCCGTAGTGTTGCCGAAAATAGACCAGCCAGTTGAAATTGATGAACCGTCCCAGCCGCTGGTGCAGCCCAGACGGCAAGTGCGCCAGCAGCGGCCGGCGCACCACCAGATGAAACACGAACGCCAACAGTAGCGCCACCGGGCAGCTGAAATACAAAATGCTCGGCACCGTGTGGCTATAGCCACTGGCCAGGTGAAGACGGAAGAACTTCTCGAAATCGGGCGCAATGCTTCCAGTAATCAATCCAGTGGTTGAAATCCAGGGGTAGCGGCGTTGCGTACGCAGTAAAGGAATTACCAACGCGGGATGCGAAAAGGTAAACGGCATGGCGCGGAAAATTAAGACGAAAGCCCAGTGGGGTGATACTCAACAGGACGCCTTAAAGCTACGGATGGCCATACTCAACTACGGTGCAGACACGGGCAACAGGGTGGGAGGAAACCAGCAAAAATTAGCTTTATTTGCTTTTTATCATATTTCGCACGAATATTACCGAGCACGCTACCGGCCTACTTTTTTCCTCGTTTTATGAGCCTTAAAGTAACATTAGCGGCTGAGCGCCTGCGCCGGGAGGCGGCCGAGGCTGAGGTGGCCAAGCTGCGGGCGCAGTTGGCCGCCCTAACGGCGGCTACGCCCGCGCCCTCCACCGAAGAAGCCCGCAGCTTGGCCCAAGTGGTGAGCCAGCTCAAATACACCGAGCAGCAGCTGGAAGACCAGCAGGGCCTAGTACGCCAGGTTATTGACAACAGCCCCAACCTGGTGTATGTAGAGGATGAGAACGGGCGCCTCATTCTGGCCAACGAAACCTACGTGCAACTCCTCAACCAGCAGGCACCGCCGGAATCTCGCCCCGCTACCCCGCCTCCACCTGCGGCCCATGCCAATATGGAAGCCGGTACCGCCGTGTCGTTCGAGGAGTGCTACTACCTCACCAACGGCCAGGTGCTGTGGTTTTCAACTACCAAAAGCCCGCTGGTGCGCTCCGATGGCTCGCGCTACCTGCTCACGTTCTCGTCCGACATCACCGACTTGAAACGGGCTTACCAAATAGCCGAAGAGTCGGTGCGCGCCAAACAGGTATTCATGGCCAACATGAGCCACGAAATCCGCACGCCCTTGCACGGGGTAATGGGCTTGGCCGAACTGCTGAAAAAAGCGCCCCTATCGGCTGAGCAGGCCGATTACGTGGACATGATTCAGTCCAGCACCGAAAACCTGCTGGTCGTTATCAATGACATCCTGGATTTCTCAAAAATTGAATCCGGGAAAATCCGCCTCGAGCGCATTCCATTCGACATTGCCAAAACCGTGCAGGCGGCCGTGCGCTCACTGGCTTTTAAAACTGATGAGAAAGGATTAATACTGAATATCATTGGCCTAAACGACCATATCCCCCTGGCGCAGGGCGACCCCTTCCGGCTGCACCAAGTGCTGGTCAACCTTATCAGCAACGCCATCAAGTTCACCAACCGCGGCTCCATCACCATTACCGTGGATGCCAGTCGGCGGCACGGCCAGGACCTGCCCGTTACGTTCAGCATTGCCGATACCGGCATTGGCATCAGCGAGGGCAATCTGGGGCAGGTGTTTAAGAGCTTCCGGCAGGCCGACAGCAGCATTCCGCGGCTGTACGGCGGCACTGGGCTGGGGCTGAGCATCTGCAAGAACTTGGTGGAGCTGCAAGGCGGGCATATTGGGGTACGGAGCACGTTAGGCCAGGGGAGCTGTTTTTCGTTCACCATTCCCTACCGGTTGAGCGAAGAGCATATAATTCAGGAAGTTTCCAGTCCAATACCCACCAATTCATTGCAGGGATTGAGCTTGCTGCTGGCCGAAGACAATGGCGTGAACCAGCTCATCGCCGTATCGATGCTGGGACAGTGGCAGGTGAACGTGGATATGGCCCAGAACGGCGAGGAAGCCCTGGCCAAGGCCCTAAACAATCAATACGACCTGATTTTGATGGACATACAGATGCCACAGCTCGATGGCATCGAAGCAACGGGCCGGCTACGGGCCACGGCTGGCCCCAACCGCTACACGCCCGTTATTGCCCTTACAGCTGATGCTTTTCGGGTGAATGCGGAGTCCTGCCAAGCACTGGGCTTCAGCGACTACCTCATCAAGCCCTATACCGAGCAGGCCCTCTACCAAATGCTGGCGCGGGTGAGCCATCGGCCTGCCGAGGACGCCACCCCAGCGGTGGCGGTGGAACTGGTGCCAGAGTCACCCCTGCTGCCCGCCGACCCTAGCCTGCACTACGACTTCCTGCTGCTGGGCAAGCTGGCTACTGATACCGATTTCGTGCGTAAAATCCTGGAAATGTTTGTGAGCCGGGTGCCCGACCAGATGCAGTCGCTGCATGCGGCCCTGGAAGTGGAGGACTGGAAAACCGTGGCCCGGGAGGCCCACAGCCTGAAATCCACCTTCGGCAGCCTCAACATTCAGCCCGAAACCCAGCATCTCAAACGACTAGAAGAATTGGCTGAAAACCAGCCATCTGCTAGCGAAGCGCAGAAGTTGGTGGGAGCCGTGGCCCAGGCCACACAGCAGTTTTGCGCCCTATTTCAAGAAGAATTGGCCCAGTTGTCGCAGCCATTGTAGAAAGTTGCCCGTATAGCGGGCCGGTGAATCGGAAGGGAGGCCTCGCGAACCTAGGATGCGCGGTTAAAGCAATTAATTAAAAAGAGGGTAAATTGATTTACTATATATTCGCGATGCTGCGCGCATGGCATATTACTTAACGATTAATCCTTAGTGATATCGCGTGTTTTCAACTGCTTTAGAATGGCTAAGTGGTTGTGAGAGGCGGCATTAGGATTTTTAGCAGAATAGCTGCACAGAGCCAATATTTTTTTGAGGTAATTCAATTTGGCGCATACATTTGAAAAGAATGAGTAATAAATAGCGCTTTATAACCTGCATCAGATTACTCAATTTTTATTCTAACTACTTGCCAATCATCGAGGTCATGAAGAAAAAACTATTAGTTGTCGACGACGAACCGTCCATCCGCCTCATATTGGCTCATTATTTTGCCTCAGACTTTGAGGTAGTGCTGAAATCGAATGGCCTGGAAGCTATGGAATGGCTGGAACAGGGGAATAGCCCCGACGCCATTGTGGCCGATTATGATATGCCCATCATGGACGGTCCGAACTTCATCCGGCAGTTGCGGGCCAGCAGTCTACACCGCGATGTAGGCCTCATTATTTTGTCGGGCAAAGACAGCACGGCTAACAAAATCCTCTGCCTCAAGCTTGGTGCCGACGACTACCTAGTGAAGCCCTTCAATCCCGAAGAGTTGAGCTTACGCATCCAAAACATTCTTCACCGAATACGGATATGAAAGCGACCCTTGGCAAAATTGCGGTGCTCTACCTGACCACCGACCCGGAGGCAGCTGGTCGCTTTCAGCAGGAATTTGAGCAAGAGTTGGATGTGCTGGTGGCCACCACCCCTACGCAGGTTCTGACCCACTACGCCGAAAAGCCAACAGGCTTTGCAGCGGTGCTCAATGCGGCCGCGCCGGCTTCTAACCTAGGTATCAGCCTGGTGCGCATGCTGAAGCAGGAGCTGCACCTCCCGCAGCCCGTGCTGTGGCTAACCGATGCTCCACTGACGGGCGCCGTGCGGGCGTTGCTGCTGGAGTCGGGCGGCAGCGAGATTTTCTCGCCCAGCGCCGACCACGAGCGCATGCTGACGCGGTTGTATTTCCTGGCCCGCCACCGCACGCAACCTGTCGACGCCCCCAGCCCCTATGACGAGCTGCGCATGCCAGTTGGCAAGCGCATTATGGATGTGCTCTGCGCCGGAGCGGCCCTGGTGCTGCTGTCGCCCCTGTTTTTGGTACTGGCGGTTCTCATCAAGCTCGAATCGCGGGGACCGGTTTTTTACTACTCCTACCGCGTAGGGGCTGGCTACCGGGTGTTTAAGTTCTGGAAGCTGCGCTCGATGCGCTCGGATGCCGACCAGATGCTGAACTCGGTAAAAAACCTGAACCAGTACCAGACCAGCGGCTCGTCGGGCAACGCCACGCTACCCGTTACCTCGGAGTTGTGCGCCATCTGCACGGCCGCCGGCACGGGCTGCCAGCAACAGCTGGTAGACCAGCGTGGCCAGTTGATTTGTGAGCAGCAATACCGCCAGCTGCGCAAGGTTACTGCTGCCCCGGCCTTTCTCAAAATTGCCAACGACCCGCGTGTTACCCGCATTGGCCGGCTGCTGCGCAATACCAGCATCGACGAACTGCCGCAGCTCTACAACGTGCTACGGGGCGACATGTCGCTAGTGGGCAACCGCCCACTGCCCCTCTACGAGGCCGAGCAACTGCTCACCGATGCCCACTCGCGGCGCTTCATTGCCCCGGCCGGCATCACGGGTCTGTGGCAGGTGAGCCGGCGTGGCAAAGGCGGCGACATGTCGGAAGAAGAGCGCAAAGAGCTTGACAATGAATACGCCCGGGATTACTCGATGAAGAAGGATATTGAAATAATTTTCCGTACGATTCCTGCTTTATTTCAGAAAGAGAATGTATGATAAAAAAGCTTTTAGGCAGCTTTGTGCTGACCTTGCACACGGCTGTGGCGTTCGGCCAAAACAAGCCTGCGCCCGCGAACGAAGGCTGGCAGACTGTTTTTTTTGAGTCGCCCGCCATGGCCCTGCCACTGCTGATGAACGCCGCTATTCAGCACTCGGCGGCGCTGAAGGCGATGGAGATTGAAAAAAGTATTGGGCAACAAGAAGTTAAAATAGCTAAAAAAAGCATCCTATCGGGGGTGGCACTGGGGGCTGGCTACACCTACGGCAACCTGACCAGCATTGCGCTGGCCGACCCGGGCAACCCCAACCAATTCGCAACCTATAGCTCGGGCCGCTACTCTACCGGCGTAACGGTGTCGTTGCCCATCGACCGGATAGTAACCCAGGGCAACCTGGTAAAAAAGCAGGTGCTGAGCGTGGACCGCACCGAGGCCATGCGCCAGGAGCAGGAAAACCAGCTTCGTCAGCGCATTATTTCCCTGTATCAGAATGTGCTGCTGGCCCGGAAGGTCCTCAACCTGCGTCAGGAATCCTACGTGACGGTGCAGACCACCTACCGGCTGGCGGAGAAGCAGTTTCGGCAGGGCCAGATGACGCTGACCGAGCTGTCGTCGGCCAATGCGCAGCTCAATGACATGAGCGTGGCCCAGGAAACTGCCCGCAACCAGTACGACACCGCCTTTTTGCTGCTGGAGGAAGTAGTGGGTGCTCAAATTTCAACTTTAATGACTGCCAAATGAGTTTATCCGATGTGTTCCGGCTGCTGGCCCGCAAGTGGCTGCTGCTGCTGCTGGTGCCATTGGTACTCAGCGCCTCAACGTACTTCTTTGGCCGGAAACTGCCCAAAACGTACGGTTCCGACACGACGATTTATACGGGTATTGCCTCGGGCTACACACTTACGGGCAATGCCGAGTCCGACTACAACAAAACAAATAACGCGTTCGACAACCTGGTTAACCTGATTACGGCGCGCTCGACCAAAGAGGAAGTTATTTTCCGGCTGCTGACCAACCACTTATGGCAAACGCAGCAAGACCCGGCCCTGCTGAACACGGAAGCTTTTGAGGACCTGCGGGAAAGCATCTCGCCGGGCCTGCGCCGCCAGCTAATGGGCGCTACCGAGGCCGCTACCCTAGAAA
This sequence comes from Hymenobacter negativus, assembly GCF_017571495.1. Lineage (GTDB taxonomy): Bacteria > Bacteroidota > Bacteroidia > Cytophagales > Hymenobacteraceae > Hymenobacter > Hymenobacter negativus. The sequence goes on from NZ_JAGETZ010000002.1 coordinate 6,688, forward strand.
ACGTGCGGCATTATGCCAGCGCCGACAACGCCAATGCGCTTTACCAGCTCCTAAACTCGTCCAACGCGACGTATTCGCTCACGGCACTGTCGCACCTCACTGCGTCGCACATTGGGTCGAGCGACTTGGTGCGGCTGGAATACGAGAGCTATAATCCGGAAATCTGCCGCTACACGCTGACGCTGGTGACGCAGGTGTTTCTGGAACAGTCGAAAAACCTGCGCGAGGGGCAAACCGCCTCGGTGGTAACGTATTACGAGAACGAAGTAAAGCGGGCCAAAGAACGGCTGGCCAAGGCCGAAGCCGAGAACCTGACCTTCAACCGTGACAACAACATCATTAATTACGATGAGCAGTCGCGAAACGTGGCCACCGAAAAAGAAGCCTTGCTCAGCGAGCTGACGCAGGTGAACCAGCAATACGCTGGGGCACTGGCTTCTCTAAATGCGGTGAACCGCAAGCTGGGCGGGCGCGAGGCCGCGCTGCTCAGCAGCCGCCAGGTGCTGGAACAGCGCCAGAAGCTCAGCCGCCTGAACGCCGAAATTGCCGACCAGCAGCTCTTCAACCGCCAGGCGGGCACCGACGACAAGGCCAAGGCCCTGCAAGCCGAAGCTGACCGCACGACCCAAAGCATCCAGAAAAACGTTGACAACTACTACACCCGCAGTACCTCCACCGAAGGCATTGCCAATAAGGAGCTGCTGGGCGAGTGGGTGCAGGACATGGTACTCGTGGAATCGACCCGCGCCAAGCTGGCCGTGATGAACCGCCGCCGTCAGGAGTTTGAGCGCGAATACCAGCGCATGGCCCCGCTGGGTGCTACCCTCAAGCGCATCGAGCGCGAAATTGACCTATCGGAAAAGGCTTACCTATCAGCCCTCACCAGCCTGAACAACAGCAAGTCGTCGCAGCAAAACACGCAGCTCACGGCCAACCTCAAAATCATTGACCCGCCAAACCTGCCCACCCGCCCCAAAACCAGCAAGCTGCTGGTGCTGGTGCTGCTGAGCGGCGTGGGTGGCTTCGTGTTTGTGGCCGGCCTGGTGCTGGGTCTGGGCTTCCTGGACAAGTCGTTGCGCAACCCGTTGGTGGCGGAACGGCGCACTGGGCTGCCGGTGGCCGGCATGGTGCTGGATGTGCACGCCCGGCCCGTGGCGCTGCTCCAGGCCTCACAGCAACGCAGCCTCGACCAGCTGGTACGGCATATCCTATTGAAAGCCAACACGCCACCTGCCCCGCAGCCCTTTGTGGTGGGTGTGTTCAGCGTGCAGCGGCAGGAGGGCAAAACCACCCTGTGCCAGGCACTAGCCCAACGCTGCCACGAAATGGGCGTGCAAACCCTGGCCCTGTATCCCGACGGCCAGGCGCTAGACCCCAACGTGGAAGCACCCTCGCTTTTTTACCCGTCAGAGGCCGCAGCGGTGCACGCCTGGCAGCTCGACGACCTGATTCAGAACGCCATGCCCAAGCAAATGCCCGAATTCAGCACGCCCGATGTGCAAGTGGTGTTTGTAGAATTCCCCGCCCTGCGCGAAGAAGCCCTGCCCGTGGGCATCCTGCGGCAGCTAAACCTCGTGTTCCTGACCGTGCCCGCTACCCGAGCCTGGCGCCTCACCGACCACCAAACCGTGGAACGCCTGCGTGCTGCCACACCGGCTCCGGTCGAAGTGGTACTGTCGGGCGTGGCCCTGCACGAAGGCGAAGCGGTGCTGGCCTAAGCTACCCGTTGCTAGTTATTCCTCGCTGTTAGCTTTTTAACGCTGACAGCCAAAGTCTAACGCCCATTCAGTAGTCAGACGACGAATTGTGAAACGGCACTGAATGGCTAGGCTACTTGCTTCTGACTACCAACTTAATTATTACCTGTTCAGCTAACTTGTGAGAACCTCACCGCACTTTTCTCAAACCCTGCTTCACTCGCGCTGGCTGCTGCCGGTGGGGCTGGCGGGCGCGTTGGGCATTGGCTGGCTGGCGGGGCATTGGGGCGAAGTGGTGCCCGGCCTGCTGCTGGCGGGGCCGCTGCTGGCCATGCTGGTGGTGGCCACCTTTTGGTCGCCGCGGGTAGGGTACGTCAGCTTCATCTGCTACTGCTTCCTGAACAACTACCTGAGCCGGCATGTGACAGACGTACCGGTGGGCCTGGCCATGGAAGGACTGCTGGTGCTGACGTGGCTGGCCACCATCTTTTACCGCAAAACGCCGCCCAACTGGCGCTTCACTCACAACGACCTATGCGGGCTCACGCTGGCATGGTTTGTCATCAATGTGCTGGAGCTGGGCAACCCGGCCGGGGCTAGCTTTCAGGGCTGGCTCAACGAAATCCGGAGCAGTGCGCTGCTCTGGCTGCTGGTGGTGCCGCTGGGCTTTCTGGTGTTTCGGCAGCGGCGCGACCTCAACCTGTTTCTCTACCTCATCATCGGCTTTTCGGTCTTTGGAACGCTGTATGGCCTCAAGCAAAAGTTCGTCGGGGTAGATGGTATGGAGCAGCGCTGGCTGGATGCCGGCGCGGCCGGAACGCACATCATCTGGGGGCGGCTACGCGTTTTCTCCAACTACAGCGAAGCGGCTCAGTTTGGCTGCTCTCAAGCCCACATCGCCCTCATCTGCGGCATATTAGCGCTGGGGCCTTTCTCCTGGACCAAGAAGCTGCTGCTGGCAGTGGCCGCGCTGCTGCTGCTCTACGGCATGCTGATTTCGGGTACCCGAAGTGCCTTCTTTGTGATTATTGTGGGTGCGTTTGTCTACCTAGCCCTCAGCAAGCAGCTGAAGGTGCTGCTGCTCGGCATCATGCTGGCCATCGGGGCTTTCATGGTGTTGAAATACACCAACATCGGCGACAGCAACCCTGATATTTACCGCATGCGCTCGGCCCTCAACCCGGAGGACGCGTCCCTGCAAGTTCGCTTCACCAACCAAGCCAAGCTGCGCGAATACCTCTCGACCCGGCCGTTTGGCGGGGGCGTGGGCGTAATGGGCGAATGGGGCAAGAAATACAACCCCGGCCAGTTCCTGTCTACCATCCCACCCGACAGCTATTACGTCAAAATCTGGGGCAGCTACGGCATCGTGGGCTTCGTGGTGTGGTTTGGCATCATGCTTTTCATTCTGGGCAAATGCGCCGGCATTGTGTGGCGCATCCGCGACCCGCTGCTGCGACAGAAGCTGCTGGCCCTCACAGCCGGGGCCGCCGGCATTCTTATGGCCAGCTACGGCAACGAGATTATGAACCAGATGCCTTCGTGCATGATACTCTACGTGTCGTGGGTGCTGGTTTTCGTTGGTCCCGAGCTGGATACTCCCGCCTTAAAACCTGTTTCCCGTGTCTGAGCCGCTGGTTTCCATTATTTCCATCAACTACAACCAGGCGGAGGTTACCTGCGCCATGCTGGCCTCGCTACGCCAGCTCACGTACCCCAACTACGAGGTGCTAGTGGTGGACAACGCCTCGCCAACCGAAGACCCGGGCATCATCGCCGAGCGCTTTCCGGAGGTGCAGCTCATCCGCTCCACCGAGAACCTAGGCTTTGCCGGGGGCAACAATTTGGCTATCCGGGTGGCGAAGGGCAAGTACTGCCTGTTTCTGAACAACGACACCGAAGTAGTGCCCCACCTGCTCGAACCGCTGGTGGCTGCCTTCGAGCGCGACGCCCGCGTGGGCATTGTTTCGCCCAAAATCATCTACTACGGCACCGCAAACCGCCTGATTCAGTACGCTGGTTGCAAAGGCATTAGCCCTTGGACGGGCCGGGGCTTTGTGCAGGGCTACATGGAGCCCGACACTGGTCAGTACAACACCTCGCAGACCACGGCCCTCATCCACGGGGCTGCCATGATGGTGCCTACAGACGTCATTCGTCAGGCCGGCCTCATGCCCGAAGTCTACTTCCTGTATTACGAGGAGCTGGACTGGTGCGAGATGATAAAGCGCATGGGCTACCTGCCTTATTACGAGGCTGGAGCCACGGTGTACCACAAAGAATCGGTGTCGGTGGGCCAGGGCTCGGTGCTGCGCACCTACTACCTGAACCGCAACCGCCTGCTTTACATCCGGCGCAACTCGCACGGCTGGAAACGGTGGAGCGGGCTGCTGTTTTTCCTGTCGGTGGCCGTGCCCAAACACAGCCTGCTCCTGGTGCTACGGCGGCAATGGGACCACCTCGATGCCCTTTGGCGCGGCCTGCGCTGGCACACCCAGGGGCACAACATTCACCAAAACCATTTCCTGCCTCAGTAGCCTTTCAGCCACGCTTTTTATCGTTTGGCGCTAAAGCGCCGGGTGCAGCAAGCTTCGCCCAGCCGCTCAGTAGCTATTTCTTACGCTCTTCCGGAGCGCCCCTGTTTTTTGTTCATGAGTATTCTCTTCTCACTCGTTAACCTGCTGCTGTACCTCATTGGGGGCATTTTGCTGCTGAATGTGCTGTACCTGCTGCTCTTTGCTATTGTTGGGCGGTGGCGGCGCGCTCCCGCTCCGGCGGCTCCGGCCATGCCCACCCACCGCATGTGCGTGCTCATACCCAGCTACCGCGCCGATGCAGTGATTCTGGAAACCGGCCCGGCCGCCGCCCAGCACGCCTACGCGGGCCGGGCCGATGTGCAGGTAATTGCCGATAAGCTGCAGCCCGCCACCGTGCAGTCGCTCCGGCAGCAGGGCGTGGGCGTGGTCGAAGTCAGCTTTGTGAAGAGTACCAAGGGGCAGGCCCTGCTCACGGCTCTGAATACGCTACCCCCGGAGGCCTACGACGTGGCCGTGATTCTGGACGTGGATAACGTGATGGCGCCCGGCTTTCTGACCCAGGTCGATGCAGCCTTCGCGGCGGGTTACCGGGTGGTGCAGGGCCACCGCACCGCCAAAAAGCTCGACTCACCTTTTGCCGTGCTCGATGCCTGTAATGAGGAAATCAACAACCATATTTTCCGGCAGGGCCACGTCAATCTCGGCATGTCGTCGGCCCTGATTGGCTCGGGCATGGCCTTCGACTACGGCTACCTGCATCAGCTGCTGCAGGACGTGGGCGAAACACCCGGCGAGGACAAGGAGCTGGACTTTCGGGTGCTACGCGACGGCCACAAAATCGCCTACCTCTCCGATGCCTTCGTGTACGACGAGAAAATCCCGAACTCCCAAGTGTTTGCCACGCAACGCACGCGCTGGCTGGCGACGCAGCAGGAATTTCTGGTAAAATATTTTGGCGAAGGCCTGCGCCAGCTGGGCAAGGGCAACCTCGATTTCGTGGATAAAATTGTGCAGTCGGCGCTACTGCCGCGCATTTTACTACTGGGGGTGCTGGGCGTGTTGCTGCTGCTGTCGCTGCTGTGGTCGGGCGGGCCGGGCTCCGGGTTCTGGCTGGGGCTGCTGGGCGGCACGGCGGCGGCGTTGCTGCTGTCGCTGCCCGCGCGCCTCTACACCTGGCAGGTGGGACGCGCGCTGCTGCACCTCCCGGTGGCGCTTGGCGCGATGGTGCTGGCCCTGCTGCAAATTCGCCGGGCGCGCACCTCCTTCATGCACACGCCTCATGCGCCTTCCCGATGAAGGTTGGTTAAAGCAGCAGGAATCAAACAGCGAAGCTTTACCCAGATGATTTATAACCAACAATTTGACTCCTGCTATTTCCTTTAGAACACTACCGCTATGCCTTGGGAAATTATTTTCTTACCTGCTCTTGCCTGCCTGATTTTGGGTGTGCGCGCTGGCCTGCGGGCCGGTGCACGCCGATAATATTGCCTTCCCCGATACCCGTACTATGAAGGACCAGAATATCGTCATGCTATGCCAGCAAAACTGGGACACTGGCATTGGCTTCAACGCTAAAAACCTGGCGAAGGAATTTGCGAAGGACAACCGGGTGCTGTTCGTGAACATGCCCCTGGATGTGAACACTATGCTGAAAGGGTTTGGCCAGCCCGAGGTAAAAAACCGACTCCGCATCATGCTGGGACGGCGGCCCGGCCTGGTGCAGGTCGAGCCCAACGTGTGGGTGCTCACGCCCGGCATCATTGGCCTGTCCATCAATTGGCTGGCCTCGCGCGACCTTTTTAACGCGCTGAACCGCTGGAACAGCCGGCTGCTGGCCGGTAGCATTGTGCGGGCCGTCCGCAAGCTAAGCTTCGACTCGTACACGCTGTTGCAGGACGGCCTCATTTTTCAGGGCCTGGAGCTGAAGCAGCTGCTGGCCCCGCGCACCAGTGTGTATTACCTGCGCGACTACATGCTAGCTGTGCCCTATTTCCAACGGCACGGTACCTGGGTCGAGCCCCAGTTGATGCGGCAGGTGGACGTGGTAGCGGCCAACTCGGCCTACCTCACCGACTATGCCCGCCAGTACACGCCCCGCAGCTACGACATCGGGCAGGGCTGCGTGCTGGCCCACTACCGGCCCGAAGCCGCCCACCCCGTGCCCGCCGACCTGGCCGGCATCTCGCGGCCCATCATCGGCTACACGGGCTTTCTCACGGGCAGCCGGCTCGACATTGACCTGCTGCTGAGCCTGGCCCGGCAGCGGCCGCAATGGCGCTTCGTGCTGGTGGGGCCCGAAGACGACGACTTTCGGCAGAGCGCCCTGCACGAGCTGCCCAACGTGCATTTTCTGGGCCGCAAAGACCCGGTGGACTTGGGCGCCTACCTGCAGTACTTTGACGTGTGCATTAATTTTCAGGTAATTAATCAGCTCACGGTGGGCAATTACCCGCTCAAGATTGACGAGTACCTGGCCATGGGCAAGCCGGTGGTGGCCACTGCCACCCGCACCATGGAGCTTTTTGCCGACCACGTGTACCTGGCCACCAGCCCCGAGCAGTGGCTGCACCTACTGGGCCTCGCCCTCACCGAAAACGACCCCGCTCGCCGGCAGGCCCGCATCGAATTTGCCCGCAGCCACACCTGGGAAGCCAGCGTGCAGGCCCTCTACGCCGCCCTACGCGACGCCCAAAAAGCTGCCTAGCCAGCTCCTGTTTCACTGGCGCTATTCCGCCTTTTTTCTCCTGCTATGTCAACTTCCACCGCCGCTGCCCTGCCCCTTGCCACTCCGCCGCCACGGACTGGCCGCTCACCTCTGCGCATCGGAATTGAGGCCCAGCGGCTGTTCCGGTCGCACAAACACGGCATGGACATCGTGGCGCTGGAGTTGATTAAGCACCTACAGCAGATTGACCATGAGAATGAGTATTTCATTTTTGTAAAGCCTGATTCTGACAATGCGGTGCTGCCCTCGGCCCCCAATTTCCACGTGGTGGAGGTACCCGGCAGCCCCTACCCCTACTGGGAGCAGGTGATGCTGCCCCGGGCCGCCCGTCAGGCAGGGGTGCAGCTGCTACACTGCACCAGCAACACGGCGCCGCTGCGAGCCGGTGTGCCGCTGGTGCTCACCCTGCACGATATCATCTACCTCGAACCTATGGACTTGCGACGCGGGAGCTGGTACCAACGGGCCGGCAACCTCTACCGCCGCTGGAACGTGCCCCGCGTGGTGCCGCACTGCCAGCGCGTGCTCACAGTATCGGCCTTCGAGCAGGCGCGCATTGTGCAGCGCCTGCCCGAGGTGGCCGGCCACGTGGAAGTGGTATACAACAGTGCGGGCGCTCAGTTTCGGCCCATTGCCGACGCGGCGGCACTGGCCGCCACCCGCACCAAGTACAAGTTGCCCGAGCGGTTCGTATTCTTTTTGGCCAACACCGACCCCAAGAAGAACCTGCGCGGCGTGCTGCAAGCCCTGGCCCAGCTCAAGCAGCAGGGCCAGCTGGATTTGAAGCTGGTGATGCTCGACTACAAAGAGGCAGCCCTAACGGCTACCCTACAGGAGATTAACGCCCCCGAACTGCGGGCCGACATCGTGCTCTGCGGCTACGTGCCCAACCAGGAATTGCCGCTCATCTACAACCTGGCCGAGGTATTTCTGTACCCGTCGCTGCGCGAAAGCTTCGGCATTCCCATCCTGGAAGCCATGGCCTGCGGGGCGCCGGTAATTACCTCCAATACCTCGTCGATGCCCGAAGTGGCGGGCGGGGCCGCCCGGCTGGTTGACCCCTTCCGGCCCGAAACCATCGCGGCGGCTCTTCTGGAGCTGCAAAACGACCCGGCGGCTCGGGCGGCCCTCGTGGCGCTGGGCCACGAGCGGGTGCAGCACTTCTCGTGGCTCGAAACGGCCCGGCACGTCCGCCGCGTGTACGAAGAAGTGCTGGTAGCGGCCGGCTAAGCCGCGTTTTTGTTGCCCGCTCTTTTCTATTCTATCTCCTCTTTCGCGGCCGCTCACCGCCTGTTTCAACTCATGCTCGCCGACCGCATCAAACAAAATCCTCACCTCAAGCAGTTGGTCCTGTACCTGCTGCTGGTACCCGGCCAGGCGCGTCCCCGGCTATGGGTGCGCTGGCTGGTGAATCCGTTTCGACATCAATACGGCCGACGCTCGCGGGTGCAGTGGCGGACCCGGCTCGATGTGGTGCCCTTCAACCCGTTTTCGCTGGGTGCTGAGGCCGTGATTGAAGAATACGCTACCGTAAACAACAGCATGGGTGCCGTGCACATTGGGGCGCGGTCCTTCGTGGGCATCGCCAATGTGCTGATTGGCCCGCTCACCATTGGCAACGACGTCATTATTGCCCAGAATGTCGTGTTTTCGGGCCTGAACCACGGCTACCTCGACATCAGCCGGCCCATCAAAGACCAGCCTTGTACGACGGCCGAAATTGTGGTGGAAGACGAGGTCTGGATTGGTGCCAACGCCGTGATTATGGCGGGGGTACGCATTGGCAAGCACTCCGTGGTGGCCGGCGGCAGCGTGGTGACCAAAGATGTGCCGCCTTACTCGGTGGTGGGCGGCAACCCGGCCCGCGTGCTCAAGCAGTACGATGCCACTACTGGGCAGTGGGAACGGGCACGAAAACCCGAAGAGCGCCCGGCTATCTAACTAATAATCCGAATATTATGCTGATTACTACGTTTTGGATGGCGTTGGCCATCGTCCTGTACACATATGCGGGCTACGCGGTGCTGGTGGGGGTGTGGGCCGCAGCGGTACGCGGCCGCCGGCCGGCCGCACCCACTTTCGAGCCGGAAGTGACCCTGGTGGTGCCGGCCTACAACGAGGCCGCGATTCTGGCCGACAAGGTGCGCAACTGCCAGGCCCTGGACTACCCCGCCGATAAGCTGCGCCTACTGTTCATCACCGATGGCTCGAACGATAATTCGGCTGAGGCGCTGGCGGAGTTTGCGGAAGTGCAGCACCTGCACACGCCCGAGCGGGCCGGCAAGTCGATGGCCGAAAACCGGGCCATCCGGTACGTGACCACACCCTTCGTCATCTTCACGGACTGCAACACCGTGCTCAACCCCGAGGCTGTGCGCAACCTGGTGCGCCACTACGCCGATGCTACCGTGGGTGCCGTATCGGGCGAGAAGCGGGTGCTGAACGACGGCACGGCTTCCGGCGCGGGCGAGGGCATGTACTGGAAATACGAGTCGTTTCTGAAACGCTGCGACTCGGACATTTACAGCCTGATGGGCGCGGCCGGTGAGCTGGTTTCCTTTCGCACCAGCCTATTTAAGCCACTGGAGGCCGATACTATTCTCGACGACTTCGTGCAGTCCATGCGCATCGTGGATGCCGGCTTCCGCGTGGTCTACGAGCCCGAAGCCTACGCCATGGAGCCACCGTCCTTCTCGCTCAAGGACGAGTGGGAGCGCAAGGTGCGCATCTGCGCGGGCGGCTGGCAGGCCATGTCCCGTCTGCTTTCATTGTTCAACCCGTTGCGGCAGCCGGTAGTGGCATTCCTGTACGTTTCGCACCGGGTGCTGCGCTGGAGCCTTACGCCGCTGCTGCTGGCGCTGCTGCTGCCCCTCAATGCCGCCCTGGCGCTGGCCTATGGCGGCCTCTATAGCCTCCTACTGGCGGGGCAGGCACTGTTTTACGGGGCTGCGGCGCTGGGCTGGTGGCGCGCCGCGCAGGGCCGGCCGGCCGGGCCGCTGCTGGTGCCGCTTTACTTTACCATGATGAACGTTGCCGTATTCCTGGGCGCCAACCGGTTTTTCCGTAATCGGCAGCCGGCGGCCTGGGCCAAAGCCCAGCGCGCCACAGCACCCTGAGCCAGCTTGGTACCCGCTCCTTTTATGCTACGCTACCAGTAGCCTCATTCCGCCCTCCTTCCAAACATGAGAAATATTCCCTGGCCTAAACTTTACGCCTACTTGGGTAACAACCACGTGCTATCGTTGGCCGGCAACCTCACGGTGTCGGCCATGAGTATTGTGTCGGTGTCGCTGCTTTTTCGGGCGTTGCCAGTGCAGGAGCTTGGGGCCTGGGTCTACTTCATCACCACGGTGGGCTTGGCCGATGCATTCCGGTCAGGATTTCTGACTACGGCGTTCATCCGGGCCTGCTCTGGGGCCACCCCTGAGCGTGCTGCCGAAGTTATTGGCTCGGCCTGGACCATTTCGTTTTACATCACCGGCGCGTTGTGCCTGCTCAACCTAGCGGGCTGGCTGCTATTGGGGCACTCCGCCGACCCGGAAACGACCTTGCTCCTACGCTGGTTTGGGGTGGTGCTGGTAGTCACGCTGCCTTATTTCATGGCGGCCTGCGCCATGCAGGCCGAAATGCGCTTCGACCGCATTCTATACATCCGGCTGTTGTCGCAGGGCTTGTTCGTGCTGGGCATTATTGTGTTAATGCTCATGCACACGGCTACGCTCATCAATGTGGTGTATTGCTACGTAGTGGCATCCGCTTTCACCAGTGTACTCATGCTGGTGCTGGGTTGGGCGCACCTGTCGTCGCTGGCCCGCAGCAGCAGCGCCTGCGTGCGCGAGCTTAGTCACTTCGGCAAGTATAGCGTGGGCAGCTACGTGGGCTCCTACCTGCTGCGCAGCTCCGATACGTTCATCATCAAATTCCTGCTGGGCCCGGCCCCGCTGGCGGTGTATAACTTGGCCCAGCGCTTCATGGAAATCATCGAGATTCCGCTGCGCAGCTTTCTGGCCACGGCCATTCCGTCGCTGTCGGCGGCTTTCAATCAGGGCCGGCTACCGGAGGTGGCCCGCCTGCTGCGCAAGAATGCGGGCATGCTCACCTGGGCTTTCATTCCGGTTATTCTGGGCACCATTCTGCTGGCCGATATCCCCGTGCGCCTCATTGGCGGCACCAAGTACCAGGGCACCGAAGCGGCCAACCTGCTGCGCATCGGCATGGCCGTGGCCATTCTCTTCCCAATCGACCGGTTTGTGGGCGTCACGCTCGACGTTGTGAACCAGCCCCGCCTCAACCTCATCAAGGTATTCGTGATGCTGGCCTTCAATGTGGCGGGCGACATCACGGCCATCACTATATTCCACAGCATATATGGCGTGGCACTGGCCACTTTTCCCACGGCGCTCGCGGGCTTCGTGTATGGCTACCTACACCTGAAAAAACACCTCCCCATTACGCTCAAAGAAATTCTGGCCACCGGCTTCTGGGAGATTCGGACGTTGGTTTTTCGCCTTTCTGGCAAAACCGTTGACCTTAATTCCAGCCAGGATTCTCATTAATCTCGCATGCGTATCGCTCACCTGATTATGGCCCACAAGGGCCCCGCGCAGCTCGAACGCCTGATACGAGCCCTCGCCCATCCGCAGGCCGACGTGTTCATTCACCTCGACCAGAAAACGGACTATGCCCCTTTCGCCGCGCTGGCAGCCTTGCCGCAGGTGCGTTTCATCACGCACCGGTTCAACGTGAAATGGGGTGGCTATAGCCTCACGCTAGCTGCTCTGGAAAGCCTGCGGGAGATGCTGCAAACGGCCGACTACGATTTCCTGAACGTGCTGAGCGGCGAGGACTACCCCATCAAACCAATTCCGATGCTGCACGATTACCTGGCACAGCACATGGGCTGCACCTTTTTGGAATACGAACGCGACGACTCGCCCTGGTGGCAGGCCAACCGCAACCGTGTGGCGCAGTATCACTTCACCGAGTTTCGCTTTCCGGGCCGCTACCTAGTGCAGCGGCTGCTCAACCTGGTGCTGCCATCGCGCACGGTGCCGCTGTTCCCCAAGCTCTACGGCGGCAACATGGGCGGCTGGTACACCATCAGCCGGGCGTGCGCTACCTACGCCATCGACTTCGTAGATGCCCACCCCGAGCTGCGGCGCTTCGCCTGGCTTACTTGGGGCTCCGATGAGTTTCTGGTGCACTCCATCCTGCTCAACTCGCCGCTGGCCAGCACCATCACCAACGACAACCTGCGCTACATCGACTGGTCGAGCGGTGGGGCTAGTCCCAAGATTCTCACAACTGCGGACTTGCCCGACCTATTGGCGTCGTCCCGCTTTTTTGCCCGCAAGTTTGACGCCTCCCACGACGCGGAAATCCTCAACCGCCTCGACCAACTGCAGTCTTCCACCAGCCTGCCTTAAGCAGGGGTGGGACTGCCCAGCCGGCGGCGCACCCGCGACATCACGTCGTAGTCCCGAATCCGCTGCTTGAGCTTGTCTAACTTTTCGCTAAACTTATAGCCCTTGAACCGCATTGCGTTGTGCTGGTTATTGACGTACTCCAACCGGCCGCACTCCACAAAGTTGTTCTTGATAGCATCGTATTTCCGGGTGACAGTTTCCCACTCCTCGTAGGGGTCGGCCTGAATTTTCTTGTAAAGTTCGCCGCCGCCCACAGGCCGCGTATGCTCCATGATGACGTCATCAAAAATGGCCAGCTTGGCGGGCGGGTAGCCCAGCACTTTGGACCACACCGAGTCAAGGCCCCACGATGACTTATTCTCATTGAAGGTGCCCAGGCACCTGCGCAGTGCTTCCTGGCTAAATAAGGGTGCCATCACTTCTACCTGCCCAACGTAGCGCAGCAGGCAGTTCGGATTTTGCTTGAACATGGGCCAGCTGCAAAAGGAATTGTGCGAGAGCGCAGCCTGCGACACCCAGGTGCCAAACGTGCGGCTCAGCTCAAACAGCCGGTTGATGGCAGTCGTACCGATGGCAATGTCGTCGTCGAGAAAATAGAAGTAGTCGTAATCGGCCAGCAGCTGCGGCGCTTCCGTCGTCAGCAGCTGATGCAGCATGCGGTACTTAAAATCCTTCAGGTGATAGAAGTACTCCACGCCTTCGTAGCGCGAAGCATCATCGATGTTAGCATGATAGAACATCAGGCACACGTCGAACTCTTTCGCCGCTTTGTCATTGAGCCAGTCCGTTGCAAACAGCGTGGAAGAGTTGCCGCAAGGAGCGATAATCAGGTTTCTAAACTTTTTCATGACACAGGAAAATCAAGTTCTATCACAGAAGCATACAAGTGTATGCAAGTTGGGGCACAGAATTGAATAATAATAGTTTAAAAAGATAATACACTACATATTTAGTCCAGTTGCAGGCCCAACCGAGCCAAACCACGCTTTCAATAGTAGGTAGTCGTTGCTGCCGCTGGCTCGCTAAAGTGTGTAGCTGCTTTCCCGTCTACAATAAAACAGCCCCGGCCAATATGACCGGGGCTGCTTCGCATTGCCTGCAACGGGCAGGTTATCCTATGGTTACTTCTGCACGGCGACGCGCACGTATTTCACGTTGCCGCCGTTTTGCATCCGCACCATGTATAGGCCCGTCGCGAGCTCAGGCTGGTTTACATCCACTTCGCGCTGCTCGCCGGCCGTCATGGCACCTTCAAACACGGTGCTGATGTAGCGGCCTTGCAGGTCGAAGAGGTCAACCTTGGTCTTGGCTTCGTTGGCAGCTACCAGGTGTACTTTGAACTGGCCATTGCTGGGGTTCGGGGCTGCTTCAATGCTCGCAGTCACTTTGGTACTGCCCGTCGAGCGGGCAGCCGTTGGGCCTACGGTCACGGTTACGGTGCCGGTGGAGAAGAGCACCGGGGTGCAGGATTCCAAGCCGCCGTACTCTACAAAATAGCCAGCCGTGGCGCTGCCACCAGCGCAGTCCGACAGGTCGTTCCACAGGCCCGAGCTGCCGTACATGTGGCCGTAGTCCTCGCCGCCGGGGCGGAACGTGTTCTTGTCGTCGTTGGGCTCGCCCCCACTCCAGTTGCTGTACTGGCCGGGCTGCGTAGCGCCTGCCATGCCGGTACCTACGAAGAAGAGCTGGCCGGCTTCGGGACCGGTTTTCCAGCGCCACTCGCCTTCTACCAGGTCATCAGCGGCGCCAAACCACACGTTGTTGGGGTTGCGGCCTTTGAGCAGGGCGTTTTCGGAAGCCGAGGTGATGGTAGCCAGGTAGCCCTGCAGGCCGTTGTAAGTGCGGGCAGCTGCGGCGGCTTTAGCAGCCGTCCAGCACAGGTTGGCATCTGCCACGAACTCGTAGTAGTGGCCGGTTGTGGCTGAGGCAAACACGGGACCAGCAAGCTGCAATAGGTAGTTGAACGTGGCCGGGCCAGTGTAGCCGCCAGCAGGCGTAAAGGTGTAGGTATTGTTGCCGTTGTCGACCACCGTGCCGTTGGTACCGCCGCTCACACTTGAAATACGCAACGAACGACCTTGCGAATCGGTGTCGTTGCCCATGAGCTGGGCAGCCGTCACAGTCACTGGAGCGCCGGCGCTCGTGCTGAAGGCATCCGGGTTGGCTACGATGGATGGCGTACCGTTGCCCGTGTTGGTCACGTTAATGTTCACCGTGCCGGTTGCGTAGAGCACTGGGGTGCAAGCTTCCAGGCCACCGTATTCCACTATGTAGCCAACCACATTGGCGCCGGTTGCACAGTTGTCCAGGTCGTTCCAGAGGCCCGAAGCGCCAAACATCTGGGCGTAGTCTTCGCCGATGGGACGCCAGATATTTTTGTAGTCATCGGGCTCGTTGGTGCTCCAGTTGCTGTATTGGCCGGGCAGCGTCGCGCCGCTAGCGTAGAAGGTCTGGCCGATTTCAGGGCCGGTTTTCCACATCCAGGTGCCTTCGGTCACGTCGTCGGCCGCGCCAAACCAGAACTGGCCGGGGTTACGGTTCTTCACGGCGTTCACTTCAGCAGCCGAGGTCAGGGTAGCCAGGTAGCCCGTCATGCCAGCGTAGGTACGGGCAGCCGCAGCCATTTTGGCGGCATCCCAGCACAGGCCGGGGGCACCCACCAACTCGTAGTAGTGACCGGTGGCGGGAGCGGGGAAGATGGGACCGGCCGACTGAACCAGGTAGGTGAAGCTGGCCGGACCGACGTAGCCGGGATTCGGCGTGAAGGTGTAAGTGCCGTCGCCGTTGTCGACCACCGTGCCGTTGGTGCCACCGCTTACGCTGCCAACAACCAGAAACGTACCGTTCGGGCTGGTGTCATTGGCCAGAAGTTGGGCCTGTGTTACCGTGATGGGGCCGCACGAAGCCGTGAAGTTGTCTGTGGCAGCCGTAGGTGTGTTAGCATTGGGGTTGCAGGGGTTGGCCTGCACCTGAATAGTTACCGAAGTCGTGGTAGTTTGAGCAGAGTTATCCTGCGCAACGAAGCTTATCACGTAGTTGTTGCCAACCTGAGCGGCAGTGGGTGTAAAGCTGAACGTAGTCTGCACCGGATTGCCGGAAGTAGGCAGGGCCGGGGCCGTGCTGGCACCCGATGGCACGCCTACGGCCTGCAGGTTCACGTTGTCGCCGGCATCGCTGTCAGTGGCGCGCACGCCGAAAGTCACCAGTTGGCCAGCCGTCACGGTATACACCGTGCCATTGGGCGGTGTGGGGGCAGTGAACACCGGCGCGGCATTCGACGCTGTCGCCGAAATCTGGATGATGTGGTCGAGAATAATGCTTGTCGAGCCATCCGACACCTTCACCACGGCATTATAGAGCTGGCCCACGGTTTTGCCTACGGTACTGAAGCTTACCTGACCGGTACTCGGGTTCACCGTCATGCCAGGAGCGTTGGTAAAGTCAATGTTGCCCAGGTCGGCCGAAGTAGCAGCCGAATAGGTGAGCGTATTGCCGTTCGGGTCGCTGGACGGTACCATGTAGCTGGCCCCAGCCTGGTTCACAGGCAGGTTGATAATGGGCAGCAGCGTCGATACCGGCGAGTCGTTGGCACTGCCCGCAACCACTCGTGTAGAAAAGTAAAAGTCTCCATCGGCATTGTTTTCCAGTGTGCTGATGCGGCAGCAAGTAGAGGTTGACACCGTGTAGTTGCCGGCGGCGGCATAGGTATGACTGGTTACATACTCGCCATAGAAATAGCCAGCCCCGACGGTAGTTACCGTGAGCGGGATGGAAACGGCGTTGCCATCGCCGAAGTCCAAGGCCCCATCCACGGTCACAACCTGACCCAAAACAGGCGGCGCACCATACGCGTCGTCGCGCCAAGCCTCCGTAACCCGGATTTGAGCAGTGAGGTTGTTGCCACCTGTGGTTTGATAAGTGATGGAACCGAAACGGAAGTGGCTGGCCTGCACCATCATGCTCAGGCAGAGCAGCGGCACCAATAAGGCCATGCGGCGAAAAAGAAGCTGTATTTTCATACGTGAAAAAGAGTTAAAAAAAGGGCGGGATATCCCCTTTTTGGGGGTTTTGGAGAATAGTAGTGTGGCTATTAGTTGGTCGCAGCGAATTCTCTTCTAGGCGATGGTGCCGGAAGTGGCAGGGCATCTGATGGAGCTGCGAGCCATTGCTGCATCTACTTCGTCAGCTATGGCGGATGCGACCCCACGCAACGGCGCATTAGCTGCACAGAAGGGTACTGTTGAGGAGTCCGCATATTGTACAATTTTTAAGTATTCACTGATTTTTTTGAAATAATCCAGTGAGATAGCAAATATAGCGCAATAATACTTCTTACAAATAAAATGTTAATAATTTCAATAATTATTAATACTCATCCAATTTACAATCTAGCAACGCATTGTTAATCAGCAGATTACTTACATAATATACATAGTGTGTTTTCCCAATTCTTCTGCTGTATATCTCTAATTGTCGAGGCTAGGTAAGCTAGGCGGATTCTACCGGCATTACCCTAAAATATTGTCAATATGCAATACTTGCATTGGCTTGCCGCAACCAATCGGAGAATCCGGTGTTGGGTATAGCATGCGCCTTCTGCTCCGTACTGCCGTGTTTCAGTCACCCTCAGTTATAATGGCTGGGTTCACGCGTGCGCTCTTCGAAGCGCTGGCGCCCCCATTTCCCAAACTGCGCGTGTTGCGCTTCGATGGGTGCCACACTGGCGACCGAGTAGAAATTGAGCTGGACACGCTGGTGAAGCGCCTGCCCTGGACTTCGCTGATTGTGGCCGACGGCCAAGAACCCGATGGCACCCATTTTTTTGTGGATGAAGGCCAGGTATTGCCCCCACCCTTGCGCTACTGGCAGCACCGCCACCGCATTCAGCCCGGTCCGAACGGCAGCAGTGTGATTGTGGACGACCTTGAATACCGCACCGCCTCGCGCCTGCTCGACGTGCTGATTTATCCCGCCATGTGGGCACAGTTTGCCTGGCGCCGGCCCATTTACCGGCGCTGGTTTGGTCGAGTCTGACCCGCAGCTACTTCTCTATAAATCAAGCACCAGGCGCGTATCGCCCCGGTAATAAGGCATGGTCCGCAACGGCGCGGGCCGAAAGCCAAGCTTGTCATAAAGGGCCAGCGCCGGCTGCATGTCGGCATCCAACAGCACTTCTACGCTGCGGGCCCCAAGCTGCCGGGCCTTGCCCAGGATGCATTGGCCCAGCGCGTAGCCGATGCCCAGGCGTTGGGCCCGGAGGGCGACGGCCATTTTGGCGAGCTCATACACGCCGTCGTGCTCTTTCACCAGGGCGCACGTCCCTACTATCTCACCCTTATGCTCGGCCATCAGGATGTGGCCCCCAGTATCCACAATGCGCCGCTGCGGGTAGTCGAGCGACTGGTTATCCGGCGCTTCTGCGCTGAAATAGCGCGAAATCCATTCGTAGCTTACTTCATAGTTCAGGGCCCGAAAAGCGTGTTGGTGCACGGGTTCGAAGTCGATAATGGATACGTCGGCGGGCATGGGTGGGAGTTGCGGGAGGAGTGTAGCGAAAACCAGAACGTAAAGTTCGCACACAACGGGCCGTACCTTTGCCAGCCTATGCTGAATCCTGCCACCATTGTCCTCAAAAACGGAAAAGACCACAGCCTGCGCCGCCGCCACCCCTGGGTGTTTTCGGGTGCCATTGCCCGCGTGAAGGGCGAGCCTCAGGAAGGTGCGCCAGTGCGCGTCGAAGCCATTGATGGTGAGTTGCTGGGCGTGGGCCACTTTTCGAGCGGCGGCTCCATTGCCGTACGAATGCTGGATTTTGGCGAAAACGCCACCCTGCCCACGTCCGACTATTGGGAAGCCAAGTTGGGCAATGCCTACGCCCTGCGCCAACGCCTGGGCCTGACCGGTACCGCCGACACCAACGTATTCCGGCTGGTCCACGCCGAGGGCGACGGCCTACCGGGCCTCATCATCGACGTGTATGGCGACGTGGCCGTGGTGCAGGCGCACAGCGTGGGCATGTACCGCGCCCGTCCCGAAATTGCCGTCGCGCTGCGCGTGGTGTTCGGCGATAAGCTGCGCGCCATTTATGACAAGAGTGCCGAAACTGTGCCCGGCAACGCCGTGCCTGATGCCAAAAACGGCTACCTCTTCGGCGAAAGCAACGGCAACGAGCACTTGGTGCAGGAAAACGGTCACCTGTTTGCCGTGGACTGGGAAACCGGACAGAAAACGGGGTTCTTCATCGACCAGCGCGACAACCGTGCCTTGCTGGCCCGCTACTCGCCTGGCCGCCGCGTGCTCAATACGTTCTGCTACACCGGCGGCTTCTCGGTATACGCCCTGGAAGCCGGCGCTGAACTGGTGCACTCCGTCGATTCCAGCAAGAAGGCCATTGCCCTCACCGAGCGCAACGCCGAACTATCGGAACACGCTGACCGCCACGCCGCCTACCCCGATGACGTGCTGGGCTTCCTCAAAAACCACTCAGCCGAGTACGACCTGCTGGTACTCGACCCACCAGCCTTTGCCAAGCACATGGGCGCCCGTCACGCCGCCCTTATGGGCTACAAGCGCCTGAATGCCGCCGGTATTGCGCACTTGGCACCGGGCGGGCTGCTGTTCACGTTCAGCTGCTCGCAAGTGGTGAGCCCCGAGCTATTTGAAGGCGCGGTATTGGCAGCAGCCATTGAAGCTGGCCGACCGGCGCGCATCCTGCACCGCCTCACCCAGCCAGCCGACCACCCGGTAAGCCTGTTTCATCCGGAAGGCGCGTACCTCAAAGGGCTGGTGCTGGCGGTAGAGTAAAGTGGGGTGGCCTCTGCAAAACTGCGTATGAACGAACGATACGCTCCAAGCCAAGCGCGGGCTCGCACAGCCTAGGCAAACTTCTACCCCACGTGAGTTGGTTTGTAGTCCGTGTTTAAGAAAGCAAAGAGAATCTCCCCATCACAACAGCCCGTCGCCATCATCGGCGCCGGCATTGCCGGACTGGCCACGGCGGTGCGGCTGGCGGTGGCGGGCCACCCCGTGACGGTGTTTGAAGCGGGGCCCACGTTTGGGGGCAAGATGCAGCAGTTTGCGCTGCCAGGCGGATACCGGTTCGATGCTGGGCCGTCGCTTTTCACGCTGCCGCAGCTGGTTGACGACCTGTTCCGGCTGGCCGGACGCGAGCCCGCCGAGTACTTCCGCTACCAGCGGCTTGACCCCATTACCCACTACTTTTTTGCCGACGGCACCCGCCTCACGGCCTGGGCCGACGCCGAGAAATTTGCGGCGGAAATAGAAGCGAAGCTGGCCACGCCGGCGGCGGAAGTCACCAGGTTTCTGGCCCGCGCCGGCCGGGCGTATGATGCCACGGCGGGCACGTTTCTGCACAAGTCGTTGCATAAAGCCGGTACTTACCTCAGTTCTGAAACGCTGAAAGCTGTGGGCGCCCTACCGCAGCTGGGCCTGCTGGGCACCATGCACCAGCGCCACGCCAATGCCTTTGGAAAGGACCCGCGCCTCGTGCAGCTCTTCGACCGCTACGCGACCTACAATGGCTCGGACCCTTACCAAGCGCCGGCCACACTGAGCATGATTCCGCACCTGGAGCACGGCATCGGGGCTTTTTACCCGGAGGGCGGCATCTATGCCATTGCCGAAAGCCTGTTGCGGCTAGCCACGGAATTCGGAGTAAAATTTCGCTACAACGAGGCCGTGGAGGAAATAATAACCGCCGAAAAGCGGGTGACTGGCCTGCGCACAGCGCTGGATGTGTACGACTTCGGCCGGGTGGTGAGCAACATGGACGTGGTACCCACCTACCGCCGCCTGCTGCCAGGCCAGCCAGCACCCGAACGCACCCTTGGGCAGCCCCGCTCTTCCTCGGCCCTGATTTTTTACTGGGGTATCCGGCGTGAGTTTTCCGAACTGGACCTGCACAACATCTTCTTCTCCGCAGACTACAAAGCTGAGTTCCGGGCCATTTTTGAAGAAAGAACCGTGGCTGATGACGTGACCGTTTACGTCAACATCACCTCTAAGAAAACGCCCACCGACGCCCCGGTTGGGCACGAAAACTGGTTTGTGATGGTGAACGTGCCCCACGACCAAGGCCAGGACTGGGACGCCCTGGCCAGCAAAACCCGCGCCGCTGTGCTCCGTAAGCTGAGCCAGGCACTGGGTACGGCGGTGGAGCCCCTGATTGCGGCCGAACGGGTGTGGACGCCGCCGGGCATCGCCGCCGATACGTCGTCGTTTGGCGGGGCGCTCTACGGCAGCTCCTCCAACAATGCGCTGGCGGCTTTCTTGCGGCATCCCAATTTTTCGGGGCAACTGGAAGGGCTGTACTTTTGCGGCGGCTCGGTGCACCCCGGCGGCGGCATTCCGCTGTGTCTGCTGTCGGCCAAAATCGTTTCTTCTTTAATTGATGAGGCGTGAAAAGTAATCGCCTGTCATCCTTCATTCTACTCGGGATGACAGCGAGATATTCCTCATTCTTCATTCCCTTATATGGTTGACTATACCGAGCCGCTACCGGCCGTAAATACCGGCCGGCTGCGCGTGGCCCAGGGCCTGGTGCTGCTGTTTCACCTCACGGGTTTTGTGGGGCTGGCTTATTCCCAGGACCCCGATTTCTACCTGCGTTTTACGCCGCTCACGTTGGTCCTCACGGCCGCGCTGCTGCTCTGGTTTCAACCGAATCCGGGGGCTGGTTTCTGGGGATTTTGCCTGTCGGTGGTGCTGCTGGGCTTTGCTGTCGAGTTTATTGGCGTGAATGCCAACGGGCTGGTCTTTGGGCATTACTCATACGGCAATACGCTGGGCTTTAAGCTATTCGACCAGCAACCTTTCAAAGGAGTGCCGCCCCTGATTGGCCTCAACTGGCTGGTACTGACTTATCTGTGCGGCATCCTGGTCCGCTACCTACCGCTGCCCGAGTTGGCGCGCATTGTGCTGGCCGCCGCCCTCATGGTGGGCTTCGATGCCTGTCTGGAGCCGGTAGCGGGGGCGTATGACTTCTGGCATTGGTCGGCCAATATTATCCCGTTTCAGAATTTTCGCGACTGGTTCATCTTCGCCTGCATCCTGCAAATGCTGTTTAATCGCGCCAGCTTTCCCAAGCGCAACCCGCTGGCTCCGTTTGTGTACCTCACGCAACTGTTGTTCTTCTTCCTGCTGGGTACCGTGCACTAGGCGCGGCAGCGGTGGCCGGCTGGGCCTTCGCATCTAAAATTTTGGGGTGAACTTGGAGCAGACTGGCGTCGTTAGAGGCAGCCGGTTCCTTTCGCATCCTGCTTATGCCTGATTTTACCCTTTCTCCGGCTTCTTTAGAGGCTGCTATTCCGGTCTTTTATCAGCAGGGCCTGCACACGGCTTCCGATGCGGTGCTGGCCCAGGCCCTGCACACCAGCGAGGCCGACCTCACGGCCCGGTTTCCCAGCCGGGAGCTGCTGGTACACCACACCGTGCTAGCCGATATGGAACGTCAGAAGCGTGAGCACGTCGAGCTGTACGCGCAATATTTTTCGGCCGTGGAGCGGCTCTACGGCCTGTTGCAGCTGGGCCTGCGGGACCTGGCAGCAGTGCCGGGGCAGTTCTACGTCGACTTGCAAACTGGCTTTCCCAAAACCTGGGAGGCGGTGCTGGAACACCTGAGCAGCTACTCGGCCCCGCAACTCCAGCAGTTGCTGAACGACGGCATTCGCAGCCGGCTATTTCGCTCCGATATCAACATCCAGTTGGTTACCAAAATACTGATTGAGCAGCTTAATCTGCTGCTCAACCCCCAGGTATTTCCGCCCGACCGCTACAACATGCGCGAGGTATTCCGCAGCATTTTCCTGTACTACATCCGGGGCATCTGCACCGATGAGGGCGCTCGAATTGCGGCCGAGCACTTTGCCCGGCTGTAGGCAAGCGCCAGTCATCCCAAGCACTGATGACGGTGCTATCAGCTCCAAGCCCAGCCCTATTTCAGCAGCAGCAGCTTCTTTAGGGTCATATGGCCCTGCTGCTCCAGTAGCTTCGCGGCGGCGGTGAGCTGCGCCGGGTCGTGCGCATTTACCAGGATAATTGGGCCGCTGGGGCCAGTTGTGCTCAGCAGGAAGCTCTTTTCTGGGCGCAGGCGCTGCTGGCGCAGGGCGGGTAGGTTTGCGCGCAGGTAGCGCAGCGTAGCGGCATGCTCACGCGTGACCAGAATGACCGGCAGTACCTCGCCGCTTTGGGCCCGGCTCAGGGCTTTGACCGAATTGAGGATGGGCGAGGACGAAAACGTAAACGTGCTCCGGAACCGGTCCTGAAACGGCTGCACGGCTGCTTGGAAATCATCAGCGTTGGTCCAGTACAGGACGTTGCGAAACAGGTTCACATAATCCGTAGCAGCCTGCGGGAAGGTCTGGTCGAAAATACCGATGGCCTGGCTCACGAAGAGGCTGTCGATGCGCTGGCCGCGCTCCACGTAGCCCGTCATCAGCGGGTAAATGGCCTTGGCGTAGCGGTTGATGTAGTCATCGTGGTACCACTCGCCGCTTTCGGGGTGGCCGGCTTGCCGGGCATAAATCCACTCCCCGGCCACTGTGGCCAAGGCTTCCTCCATCAGGTTGTAGGCCGAACGCCGGTTGGGGGAGGGATGATGCAGGTACCAACCTTCCACCTGCTGCTGCAACCGCAGGCGCTGTTGCACCGACAAGGTGTGGCTCATTTCATGAAACACAACGGCTGTGCCGTCCACAAACGCGCGCGAAACGGGGTGGCAATCGAGCAGCACCAAGTTACCGGTGGCGGTGGCATGGTTGGTAAAGGTGAGCCCTGCCCCGCCCTGTTTCACGTCAAGCTGCGGGTTGAGCAAAATGCGGTAGGGCAAGGAATCGGGCCATGCACTGCCGTAGAATGTGCGCAGCCAGCCAAACTGCTGCATCAGATGGCTTTTGGTCAAAAAGTCGGCGTAAGCGGTGCGCAGCCGGCCCAACTCGGCTGCGTGGGGCTGCCAGGCCAGGGTGTCGAAAGCGGGCGTGAAGTAGCGGTACACGCTGTCGAGGCTGACCAGTACCTCGTTGGGCAACAGGCCTGCGGTGCGGCGCTGCAAGTCAGCCAGGTTTCGGGCGTCGGCGCTGGCGGCCAGGTAGCTCGGTTCGATGGAGCCCATGCTGCCCAGCCGGCCGGCGGGGTAGCCGTCGCGGTCAAAGGCAGGCTCGTGGTCCAGGCTTTGGTAGCGGCGCAGCCAGTGCCGGGCTTCGGGTGTGTTGAAGCGGCTGGCCTCAAAAGCTCGTCGGCTGCCTCGGTAGCCACTGTTGCTGCCGGCCAGCGTTTCTACAAACCGCACCAGGCAGTGCACCCGGCCCACTTCTACCGTCACGGCGGGCCCGTAGCTGATGGGCGGCGGCTGGGCCCAGGCAGGAGCGGCAGCCAGGAGCAGCAGTAAAAACAACACGTGCTTCATGTGGCTAAAAGTAGCGGGAAATTGGCGTGCTCAATAAGGAGTGGGCACTCTACACCAACAGCCAGCCCAGCAGGGCCGCCCGCGCCGTCCAGGCCAGTGTCCTTATCCAGTTGGTGCGCGTGAGCCCGTCGATGGCAATATAGTCGAAGCCCTTTTCGAGGCGGTTGTGGAAGGGCACCGAGATGAAGAATGTAGCTGCCCACACCAGCCCCACCAAGCCCAGCCCCCACCAGCCCGCGCCACCGGGCAGCGCTACGCGGCCGGCCCAGGCCAGCCAGATGGCCAGCCCCAACTCCAGGACCATCGGAGCCATCACCACGTAGCTCATGCGGCGGGTGTGGGCGGTATGGAAGGCCACCCACGCCTCCTTCGGCACCAGTCCAAAGCTGGGGTAATGCACCACCTGTACCGTCCAGATAAGGCCGGCGAGGTAAGCCGCAACCGCGAAATTGAGGAGAATCAGCAGGTGGAGCGACATGAGCGGGAAAAATAATTTCAACGGAAACATAGCGGTTTTTTCGGGTATGCGCGGTCCGCAAACGTTCCCGTGAAAGCCAGCCGCAACTCGCGTTAGCGGCCAACATTTCCGTACCCATACGCTGTTGTGTAGGTTCGCACCGCACTTTTTCCCATCGGTTTCCCATTCAGCATGTCTGTTACCACCGAAAACCTGACCCAACTATTCCCGCCCGACGCGGCGGCTATTCCCGAAGCCTGGCAACTGCCTGAGCCCCTGCATCAGCGCGAGTACCTGCTCGACGGCGAGTTGCGCAAGTGGGCCGGCCCCACGCAGGAAGTCATTTCGCCCATGTTTGAGCGCCAGCCCGACGGCTCGCTCAAGCCCCGCGTCATCGGCTCTTACCCGCTGCTCGACGAGGCCGAAGCCCTCAAGGCCCTCGATGCCGCCGTGCAGGCTTACGACCACGGCCGCGGCGAGTGGCCCAACATGAGCGTGGCCGACCGCATTGCGGCCGTGGAGAAATTCACCCGCCTCATCGTGGCCCGCAAGGCTGAAATCGTGAAGCTGCTGCTGTGGGAAATCGGCAAGTCGACGGCCGACTCGGAGAAGGAGTTCGACCGCACCATCGATTACATCCGCAACACCATTGACGCCCTTAAGGACATCGACCGCGACTCGTCGCGCTTCACCATTACCGAAGGCATCATCGGCCAGATTCGCCGCTCGCCGCTGGGCGTGGTGCTCTGCATGGGCCCCTTCAACTACCCGCTGAACGAGACGTTCTGCATGCTGATTCCGGCCCTCATCATGGGCAACACCGTGTTGTTCAAACCTCCGAAACACGGTACCCTACTCCACTACCCACTACTACAAGCTTTTACCGAAGCCTTCCCCAAAGGTGTGGTAAACACCGTGTACGGCCGCGGCAACACCGTAGTGCCGGCCCTCATGGCTTCGGGTAAGATTGATGCGCTGGGGCTCATCGGCAGCAGCCGCGTGGCCGATTCGCTCAAGAAAATGCACCCCAAGAGCAACCGCCTCCGCGCCATCCTGGGACTCGATGCCAAGAACGCCGCCATCATTATGCCCGACGCCGACCTGGAGGTGGCTGTGAAGGAAGCCGTACTGGGCGCCCTCAGCTTCAACGGCCAGCGCTGCACCGCGCTGAAGATGTTCCTAGTCCACGAGAGCGTGGCCGAGGCTTTCGTGGAGCGCCTCAGCACCGAAATCAACAAGCTGAAACCCGGCATGCCCTGGGATGCAGGTGTGAACATCACCCCCCTGCCCGAGCCGCAAAAGCCTTCTTACTTGGCCGAAGTTATCGCCGATGCTCAGGCCAAAGGGGCCCGCGTGGTGAATGAAGGCGGCGGCACCGCCAGCGGCCCGCTGGTGTACCCTGCCCTGCTCTACCCCGTGAAGGAGGGCATGAAAGTGTGGCGCGAAGAGCAGTTTGGCCCAGTGGTGCCGGTGGCCAGCTTTGCCAGCACCGACGAGGCCATTCAGTACATCATCGACTCCGACCACGGCCAGCAGGTGAGCATCTTCGGCTCCGAATCAGAGGAAGTGGCCAGCCTCGTCGACCAGCTGGTAAACCAGGTGAGCCGCGTGAACATCAACGCCCAGTGCCAACGCGGCCCCGACACCTTCCCCTTCACCGGCCGCAAGGATTCGGCCGAAGGCACCCTCTCGGTGTACGACGCCCTGCGCTCGTTCAGCATCCGCACGGTGGTGGCCACTAAGCAAACTGACGCCAACAAGCATCTTCTCAACGAGATTGTGGACGGGCAGGAAAGCAGCTTCCTGAGCACGCGGTTTATTCTATAAGCAACGGGCCAAAGGACTGGCCATAAGTAAAAGGCAGGCGTTGCGTGGAAGCTATTTCCGCGCAGCGCCTGCCTTTTTCTGTGCGTTGCTGGCAACGGTGCTATAGAAGGGCGGTTGCTTAAATACCAGGAAGCAACGTCAGACCGTTGTGGTGCATCTGCTGCCTATTAATTTGTCCTTCACCCTACTTCTGCTGCTAACCTTATGCGCCGTTTCCTACCCTTCCTTGCCTGCTTTCTGCTAACCTGCTTGACTCTGCGCGCCCAGCAGGCCCCATCTACCGCTGCGTTTGATGCCTATTGCGCGACTTTCTTCAAAGAAATTCAGGACTTGTCAGCGGCTAAAGAATACCGCCAGATTCTGAGCCGCTACCCGGAATGGGAGGCGAAGTATAACGCCCTGGGGCCGGCTGATAAGCAGCTTTTTCGCGGGGCCCTGGCTGGCGTGGACTACAACCGCGCCTGCTACTATGCCCTGCTGAAGGACCGCCCTAACGCCGTGCTTAGCTTTCGGCACGCCGTGGCAAATGGCTACAAAAACTACAGCCACGCTAAGGTGGACACCGACCTGGACCTGATTCGGAATGACAAAGACTTTCAGCAGCAGATGGCCGCCATCCGGGAACACGGCGACTTTATTTACGTGCTGCAGCAGGCCAAAGGCTACGCCCCAACCGAAGCGAGCAAGCTGCCCGCCTTCACCTACCAAAGTGCCGATGAGCCCCACCTGGCCGCGCTGCGCAAAACCTACAAGCTCGACTCCATTGCCGGGCAAGGCAACGAGGTGGCGCGCTTCATCAACCTGCTGCACTGGGTGCACGAGCAGGTACCGCACGACGGCAATCACGAAAACCCGCCCGTGCGCAACGCCCAGGACTTGCTGCGCGTGTGCCGGGCCGAAAAGCGCGGCCTGAACTGCCGCGGCCTGGCCACCATCCTCAACGAAGCCTACCTGGCCATGGGCTACAAGGCCCGCTTTGTGGGCTGCCTACCCAAAGACAGCACCGACTACGACAGCCACGTCATCAACGCGGTGTACTCTACCACCCAGCAAAAATGGCTCTGGATGGACCCCACTAACGACGCATACGTGATGAATGAACAGGGCCAACTGCTCAGCATCGAGGAAGTGCGCGCCCGGCTCATCGACGGCCGCCCCCTGCTGGTGAACCCCACCGCCAACTGGAACCACAAGGTTTCCAAAACCAAGGAAGACTACCTCTATCAATACATGGCCAAAAACCTGTACAAGCTGCAATGCCCGCTGAGCAGCCAATACGACCTGGAAACCCGCGGCCCTGCCAAGGCCCTGCAGTACGTCACGCTGCTGCCGGCCACCGTTGGCGCTATAAAGCCTGCCGTTAAAAACACGCAGGACGGCGCCACTTCTTATACTCTCTACAACACCAGCAACGCGGCGGCTTTTTGGCAAAAGCCCTGATGGCACCAGTGCGGTTGGCCTTGCGCCGGGCGTTAGCTTTGGCTGTATCGTTGCCTTTCTTTCTCGGCCTCTACTATGCCTGATTCGCGTTGGTTTTACTTGCTGCTCGCTGCCGCTACCGGCCTACAGACTTCGGTTCGGGCGCAGCAGATGAATTATCAGCCTTCCCGGGCCATCCTAGCGCAATGGCAGCAGGACCCGGAGTGGTCGAACTACCAGAACTACGCCGTGCAATTCTCACAGATTGGCGACTACGTTCACACACTGGCGGCGCAGTCGGCTTACGAAAAAGGCCGTAAGCAAAGCGACACCAATATCAAGTTTGACCCCGCCTATTTCGCGCGCTTTCACGCCGTGGACGCCCACCGGGAGCTGCTCAAGCGCACCGCCAACCGGCAACTGGTCATCCTCAACGAAGCCCACTACCAGCCGCTGAACCGCGTATTCACGCGCAGCCTAGTGGCGGGCCTGTACCGGCAAGGCTTCCGCTACCTCTGCCTGGAAGACCTGGCCAACGGGCCCGGCACCGACTCGGGCCTCAACCAACGCAAGTATCCAGTCATAGGCACCGGCTACTACGTCATCGAGCCCCAGTACGGCGACCTGGAGCGGTACGCGCTGGCGCTGGGCTTCACGCTGGTGCCATATGAGCACTTGCCCGACGCCGCCCCCGACCCCATGGCCCGAATGGTGGCCCGCGAAACCGGCCAGGCCCGCAACATTCAGCAGATTTTGACGAAAGACCCGAAGGCCAAAATCGTGGTGCACTGCGGCTACGGCCACCTCGTAGAAAACCTGGTGGGCGACGGCCAATTCGGCTTTATGGGCGCTTTTCTGAAGAAATACACCGGCCTCGACCCTTTCACCATCCATCAGGTAGACTTGCTGGAACACGCCGACGCTACCCTCGACAACCCCTACCGTGCGCTGATGCACGCCACTGGGCCCAGCGTATTCGTCGACAGCCAGGGCGCTTTATTCAACAGCGCCCAAAATCCAGAGAAGTGGGACGCCTCGGTGTACTTTCCGCCTACTACCTACCAGCACGGCCGCCCCACCTGGCTGCGCCTTGGCAACAACCGCCGCTATTTCACCCTGAAAGCGCCGCAGCTCACCGTGGGATTTCCGTGCCTGGTGCGCGCCTACCGAGCCGGCGAGGACGTCACGCAGGCCATTCCGGCTGATGTTATCGAGTTGCAAAGTGCCGGGGAAGACCGGGCCCTAATGCTGGACAAAGGGCGCTTCACCCTGTTGGTACAGGATGCCCAAGGACGGCAGCAGCAACTGGCAATTGAAGTGCGGTAGGGCACCAGCGCCATACAACGGCTGAGCCCTAACATTGTCGTTGCGAAGCCAGCGCTTTGTCCGTTCCGTTATCACTTCCACAAGCTTTCATGAAAAAATCCTTATTCCTGCTGCCCCTGCTGGCTGCGGCCGTCACGGGCTGCCACTCCAACTCCCTGAAAACAGCCGACGCCGACGGCAAACCCGACCTGCTCCACGCCGCCCTCGATACCACCGTGGCGCCCGGCGACGACTTCTTCACCTATGCCAACGGGACCTGGCTTCGTAACCACCCCATCCCGGCCTCGGAAAGCAGCTGGGGCATTGGCAAGGAAGTGCAGAATGAGGTATACGCCCGCCTGCGCCAAACCAGCATCGAAGCAGCCAAAGCGAATGCCACGGCCGGTAGCAACCAGCAGAAAATCGGTGATTTCTGGGCCGTGGGCATGGATTCGGTGAAGGCTAACCAGCTGGGTGCTACTCCGCTCAAGGCCGAGTTGGACGGCATCGCAGCCATGAAAACCGTGGCCGAGGTCCCCAGCGTCATCGCCCACGAAATTCCGCTGGGCGTGCGCGCCCTCATTGGCCCCGTGGTGTATCAGGACGCCAAAAACAGCGACCAGATGGCACTGTATCTCAATCAGGGCGGCTTGGGGTTGCCCAACCGCGACTATTACTTCAATACCGACTCGCGCACCAAGAATATTCGGGCCGAATACCTCAAGCACGTCGCCAACACCTTCCGGCTATTGGGCCAGGATGCTGCTACTGCCTCCACCAACGCTACCCGCGTAATGGCCTTGGAAACTACCCTGGCCAAGTCCTCCCGCAAGCTCGAAGCCCTGCGCGACCCCTACGCCAACTACCACAAAATGAGTGTGGCGCAGCTTGATAAGCTCATGCCGGGCCTCAACTGGAAAACCTGGCTGGGCCAGCTGGGGGCCCCCGCCCTGGATTCTGTCATCGTGGGCCAGCCCGAATTTTACCAGACGGCCGGCCAGCTGCTCAAAACCAACCCCCTCGACGACTGGAAAGCCTACCTCAGCTGGCAGCTGGCGCGCACGTTCGCGCCCACGCTCAGCAGCGCGTTTGTGAACGAGAACTTTCACTTCTACGGCACGGTGTTACGCGGTGCCAAGGCCTTACGTCCCCGCTGGAAACGGGTGCTCGACATGCAGGAAGATGCCTTGGGTGATGCCCTGGGCCAGCTTTTCGTGAAGGAGTATTTCAAGCCCGAAGCCAAAGCGCGCTACGATACCC
The DNA here is from genome assembly GCF_017571495.1 of Hymenobacter negativus. Classification (GTDB taxonomy): domain Bacteria; phylum Bacteroidota; class Bacteroidia; order Cytophagales; family Hymenobacteraceae; genus Hymenobacter; species Hymenobacter negativus. The sequence continues at coordinate 36,763 of NZ_JAGETZ010000002.1, forward strand.
TGGTTAAAAACGTGGTGAGGGCCTTCGCCGAGCACATCCAGAAAGTGGATTGGATGAGCGCGCCCACCAAAGTAGTAGCCTTGGACAAGCTCCATAAAATCACCCCTAAAGTCGGTTATCCCAATAAGTGGAAAGATTATTCGGCCCTGAAAATTGACCGCACCTCCCTGGCTGAAAACGTGATGCGCGCCAACCAGTGGCAGTATAGCTACGCCCTCAACAAGCTGGGCAAGCCCGTAGACCGCACCGAGTGGGACATGACGCCCCAGACCTACAACGCCTACTATAACTCATCCAACAACGAGATTGTGCTGCCCGCTGCGGCCTTCGCCGTGCCCGGTCTGCTTGACGCCGACGCCGACGACGCCCTGGTGTACGGCTACGCTGGAGCCAGCACCATTGGCCACGAACTCACCCACGGCTTCGACGACGAGGGCAGCCAGTTTGATGCCAAGGGCAACCTGCACGAGTGGTGGAGCAAGGACGACCGCAAGCGCTTCAACCAGCGCGTGGCGGGCATCGTGAAGCAGTTCAACGGCTACACCCTGCTCGACTCGCTGCACATCAACGGCAAGGCCACGGCCGGCGAAAACATTGCCGACCTTGGTGGCATCGTCATCAGCCTCGATGCCTTCAAGAAGACTCAGCAGTACAAGGAGGGCAAGAAAATCAACGGCCTCACGCCCACGCAGCGCTATTTCCTTGGCTATGCATTAGGCTGGCAGATGCACGTACGCGATGAAAGCCTGGCCTCCCAGCTCCTCACCGATGTGCACTCGCCCGCCCAGTACCGCGTGAACGGGCCCATGGCAGACGTGCCGGCCTTCTACGAAGCCTTCGGCATCAAGCCCGGCCAAAAGCTCTACCGCCCCGATTCGACACGGGTGGTAATCTGGTAGGAAGCAGTAGAGGGCAATCATTGCTTCCTACCACTCGCAATGACTGCCCTCTACTGCTTCGCTACCGGCAAGCTCACCGTCACGTTGGTGCCGGCCCCGGGGCGGCTCTGGATGATGAGCGTGCCGCCGTGGCGGTGCACGAAAGCCCGGCTCAGGGCCAGGCCCAGGCCGAGGCCCGTGGCATTGGGTTCGGTGGTGGGCTCGGGCAGAGCCGGGCCGCTCATGAGCGAGGCCACGGTGGTAGCGCTCATGCCCGGCCCGGTATCGGTGCAGCTGATGAGCACCATGTCGGGGTCGTCGGGGTCGAGCGCGGCTTCGAGGTGGACGTGCCCACCAGCGGGCATGAATTTCAAGGCATTGCCCACCAGATTGCGCAGGATGGTGCGCGTCATGTTGCGGTCGGCCAGCAGGCGCAGGTTGGGCGGCGCGGCCATGGTGATGTGCTGCCAGCTGGCCGCCGCAGTGGTCTGGTAAAGAGCCTGACATTCGGCAAAAAGCGTCGATACGGACAGCGGAGCCGGGCGACAGTCCAGCTCACCGGTTTGGCTCACGGCCCAGTTCAGCACGTTGTCGAGCAGGTGGTTAAGGCTGTCGGCGGCTTGACGCACCATGGCGGGCAGGCGGGCCAGGCCAGCTTGGTCATTTTGCGCAATGTAGGAGTCGATGAGGCTGGTGACACCCGCAAAGGCCGTGACTGGTCCGCGCAGGTCATGGGCCACAATGGCGTAGAGTTTGTCTTTGGAAACTGCCACGCGGCGCAGCTCTTCCGATACTTTTTCCAGGGCACGGTTATTTTCGGCCAGGGCCGAGCGGCTGCGGCGCAGGTTGCGGTGCAGGTAGGCGGCCACCAGCAGGCCCAAGGCCAGCACCGCCACGGTGGCAGCTAACAGGCGGTTGTGCTGCGTCTGCTCCTGCTGCTGCTCCGTGAGCTGACGCAGGCGGCGGGCGCGCTCCTGGGTTTCGCTGCTAACCTGGGCGGCGGCCAGGGCCTGCAGGGTCTGGCGGCTGTTCAAAGAGTCGTTCAATTCCACATAGTGGCGGTTCCACTCGTAGGCCTGACGGTAATCCTTCGACTCGGCTGCTTCGGATGAAAGAATACTGTAGGCATCCAGTACGCGCTCCAGGAAGCCACTTTGACGGGCTAGGCGCAGGGCTTCGTGCACAGCAGCACCGGCCCGCTCCCGGTCATCGGTCTGGATGTAATACATCGCAAACATGATGAGTTGACTAGCCTGGTTGCGTACCGAGTGTTCCCGCCGGCTAATGGCCAGGGCCTGCGTGAGCAGGCGTTTCACCCGGCCCAGGTTGCCCACCCGCATCTGATAGGTAGCCAGATTGGTAAGGTAAGTTGCCTCGGCGGTCGAGTCGCTCTCGCGGCGGGCCAAGGCTAGGGCCAGGGAGTCGAAGTGCAGAGCCTGGTAGTACTGCTTCCGATAAAACTGCAGACTGCCCATGTTGCCCAACAGCTTCATGCGGGTGCGGGGCGTTACGCCGGGGCGCGGCGTGAGTTGTAGGGCGCGGGTATAATGGTGCCAGGCAGTGGTAGAGTCGCCCCGCTCGTGGTAGACGCTGCCCTGCGCCGTGTAGGAGCGCGCCAAGGCATCGTAGTCGTTCTGCTCGCGGGCCAGGGATTGGGCTTCTGATAGCAACGACAAGGCCTCGGGGCCGTTCGAAAGGTTGGCATAGCAGCTGGCCAAGCTGAGCAAGCTAGCAAGCAGGCCCGTATTGCGCTCCGGCCCGGGCAGGGTGCGAGCCAGGGCCACTGCAGCTTCGCCGTAGGGCAGAGCACGGGTGGGCTGCTCTTCGCGCAACGCATAGCACATAGCCGTGAGTAGCCGCAACCTAGTGGTATCGGGGAGGCGAGTAGCCAGTTTTTGGCGCAACGCTTCGAGGCTGGCGGGCATGCCCTGGGCGGTAGCGGGAGGGCGCGCAAACGCCAGCAATAGCCCAAAGGCCATCAGCCACACCCTCAAAAAACCGGCCCGCGTCATAATTAGCTACTAAGTGCTTGTCAAAGATAAGCACAATGGCCCATTATCACGCTTTAATGCTATTTTGGATTCTCCCAAAGTGAGAATGCGCTCAACACTACGTTATCAAAAACACACTTAATCAAATCGCAGCAATTGATTCTAACAATTCACATCTGAGAAAATCCATTTTAAAATCTCCTCCTCAGCAAAGTCAATCCAATTTTCTTTATCAGTATTCGTTTATGCCAGCTAGTGGGTTTCAACCTATCCGGCGTTAACAGACAGCCTATTGCGCGGCATTTTGCGCCTGCTCGCGGGCCAGCTTGGCGTTGAGGCGGGCGGCATCGCCACGCCGCACTACGCGGGCAATGTGAATGCTTAGTTCGTACAGCAGCAGGATAGGGATGGTGACGATAATCTGGGCCGAAATGTCGGGCGGGGTGATAACAGCTGCAATGATGAGGATGACCACAATGGCGTGCTTGCGGTAGGTCTGCATGATTTCGGGCGACACGATGCCGGCCTTGGCCAGGAAGAAGACTATCATGGGCAGCTCAAACACGAAGGCACACGACACGCTCATGGTGGTGAGCGTGCTCAGGTAGCTTTGCATGTCAATCTGGTTTTCGATGCTGGCATCGACCACGTAGCCGGCCAGGAAGTTGATACTGAGCGGCGCCGCGATGTAATAGCCGAACAGCAGGCCGAAAATGAACAGAATCGAAACGAAGAACACAGCGCCCTGCGAGTTGGCCCGCTCGTGCGGATACAGGCCCGGCTTCACGAAGCGCCAGATTTCCCAGAATAAATAAGGGAATGCCAGCAGGATGCCCACAATAAACGAGGTGCTGATGTGCATGGTGAGCTGCCCGCTCATCTCGCGGTTCTGAATCACAAACCCAACGTCGTTGATGCACAAATCGGGCGCATGCACCCACTGCCCAAACTTGCAGAACATGCGGTAGGTCCAAAAATCGGGGCGTGAGGGGCCAAGAATGATGTCATGAAACAGCAGGTCTTTCGCGAAAAACGCACCGGTGGCAAACACCACCACCGAAATAGCCGCCCGGATGATGTGCCAGCGCAGGGCCTCCAGGTGGTCGATGAAGGACATTTCGTGCTGTTCGCCCAGCTGTCGGTTTGGTTGTTGAGGTTGCACGGAGGGGAATCAGGAGAATAAGGCCAGGGGTAAAACCGGCTGTCATCCTGAGCGCAGCGAAGGACCTTATCACGTTCGCAGCAGCTAGAACTTTCTGCTAACTATGCTGGCGTGATAAGGTCCTTCGCTGCGCTCAGGATGACAACTGGTTCTCCTTACGTAAAAAGCTACGCGAAGAGCGGGTAGTCCTGCAGCCAAGCGTTCACGCGCTGGCGGACTTGCCCGATGCGGGTGTCGTTGTCGTGGTTAGTCAGGGTTTCATCAATCAGCTCCACAATGCGATGCATGTCGGTTTCGCCCAGGCCACGGGTAGTTACGGCGGCCGAGCCAATGCGGATGCCGCTGGTGACGAAGGGCGACTTGTCGTCGAAGGGCACCATGTTCTTGTTGATGGTGATGTCGGCCTTCACCAACGTGTTTTCAGCCAGCTTGCCGCTGATGCCTTTCGAACGCAGGTCAATCAGCATGAGGTGGTTGTCGGTACCGCCCGAAATGATGTCGTAGCCCAGGCTTACGAAGCCTTTGGCGAGTGCCTGCGCGTTGCGGGCTACTTGCTGGGTATAGGTTTTGAAATCGTCGCTCAGCGCTTCGCCAAAGGCCACGGCCTTAGCGGCAATGACGTGCTCCAGGGGCCCACCCTGAGTGCCGGGGAATACGGCGCCGTCGAGCACCGCCGACATGGGACGGATTTCGCCTTTCGGGGTTTTCAGGCCGAAGGGGTTGTCGAAGTCTTTGCCCAACATGATGAGGCCGCCGCGGGGGCCGCGCAGGGTTTTGTGGGTCGTCGTGGTCACGATGTGGCAGTGCTCAAACGGCGAGTTCAGCAGGCCCGTGGCGATGAGGGCGGAGGGGTGCGAGATATCAGCCAGTAGCAGAGCGCCTACTTCGTCGGCAGCTTCACGCAGGGCGGCGTAGTCCCAGTCGCGGGAATAGGCCGAGGCGCCGCAGATAATCATTTTGGGGCGCTCACGGCGGGCAATGTCTTTGATTTTAGACCAGTCGATGAGGCCGGTTTCGCGCTCCACGCCGTAGAAGCTGGGCTGGTAGAGCTTGCCCGAAAAGTTGACGGGCGAGCCGTGGGTGAGGTGGCCGCCGTGGCTGAGGTCGAAACCGAGGATTTTGTCGCCGGGTTGCAGGCAGGCTAGCATCACGGCGGCGTTGGCCTGGGCACCGGAGTGGGGCTGCACGTTGGCCCACTGGATGCCAAACAGCTCCTTCACGCGGTCGATGGCCAGCTGCTCAATCTGGTCCACGATTTCGCAGCCGCCGTAGTAGCGCTTGCCGGGCAGGCCCTCGGCGTACTTATTGGTGAGCACGGAGCCCTGGGCGGCCATCACCTGCTCCGAAACGTAGTTTTCGGAGGCGATGAGCTCAATTCCGTGGGTTTGGCGGGTTTTCTCCTGCGCAATGAGGTCGAAAATGGCGGTGTCGGCGAGACGGGCGGGGGCGGCTGTTTGCATGGGCGTAAAGGTAATAGGGGATGCGGGGATAGAGAAGTGGGGAGTAGGGGGCTCTCATCCTGAGCGCAAAGGAGGACCTTCTCACCAAATAACGGTTGGCAGTAATCCAAACAGCTTATAACGGGGTAAGGTCCTTCGCTATGCCCAGGATAACAGACGCTCCCACTTCTTCAATTCCCCGTTTCCGTTGTTACTTGCTAGTGCCTTTGCCCCCTGCCATGCCCACGCCCCTTGCCGAATCCCTTGCCCAGTTGCGCGTCGGCAACCAAAAGTCGCTGATTGACTTTTACCAGCGCAGCCGGCACCTGTTTGCCCGCTGGGCCCAGCGCCAGCACCGGCTGCCGCCGGAGCAGGCGCACGGGCTGCTGCAAGACACTCTACTCGACTTCTACGACCAAGTGGCCGATGGTCGCGTTACCAAGATGCCTGATGATGTGCGGGCCTACATATACGGCATGGCCCAGCAGCGACTGGCCGCCGCTGTGCCCGCCCACGTGCCCTTGCCCGCCGCCGAAGCCAGCCGCCGCCAACAGCTCCTGACTCATTTTAACCAGCTGGGCCCCGACTGCCAGCAGGTATTCACTTACTTCTACTTCAACGGCTACAACCTGGCCAAGCTAGGCGGTAAAATGGGCTACCCTAACCCCACCGTGGCCCGCCTTCAGAAAAATAGTTGCTTACGCAAGCTCGTGGAGCTTGCCCGCCCCCCGGCCGTGCTGCGCCAGCACCTCGATGCCCTCGAAAGCTTCGCTGACGGCCACTTGCTCGCAGCCGAGCAGGAAGCCTTTGAGCTGCGCCTTGAGCAGGATGAAACCCTGGCCGACGCCCACGCCGCCTACGAGCAGCTGACCGCCGACCTGCGCTGGGCGGCTGGCCACGACGCCCTGCGCCTGCGCCTGCAAGCCCTCGACGCCCGTATGAACGAGCGCGGCACCGCCTTGGCCCGCGCCGAAACCCTGGGCCAGCAGCGCCAGCGGCGCGGCTTGGTGTGGGGCACAGTCGGCGTGCTGCTACTAGTGGTAGCTGGCTGGGCCGCCTGGTACTTCAGTCGCCCCAGCCCCGCTCGACCCGCCCGTAGCTGGGACGCCTACTACCAGCCCGACCCCGGCCCGGTTGTGACCACTGGCTTGCTGCACAGCCGCCCCTTGCTAGCCGAAGCCCTCGACCAGTACCAGTCGGGCCACTACCCAGCCGCGCTGCATTCGTTGGGCCGCGTTAGTCCCGCCAGCGTGGGCGCCGACACCCTGCTCTACCTACGCGGCCTCATCCTGCTGCGCGAGGGCCAGGGTGAGGCCGCCCAGCTCTATTTCCGCCGCGTGGGCACCGAAGACAGCACCGGCGAGCTGGCCCGCCGCGCCCGCTATCACCTCGGCATGGCCTACTGGCAGGCCCAGAAAACTGCCCCTGCCCTCACCGCCCTCCGCGCCGTCGCCGCCGATTCGCTGAACCCCTACCGTGCCTCGGCGCGACGGGCCGTAGTGGCTGGCGTACTGGATGGGCAGTAGCGGTTTCGGTTCTGGTTGGGTGCTGGCACAAGCTTAGCGCAACGCAACTCTTGTCTGACGACGATGGAGAGGCTGAGCCTCCTCTACCGAAGGTATCAACAAATCGGCACCATACTTCTGTGCAAACGTGGACGTTCTATGCGAGGCCCAAGCCTCGCTCAATAAGTAGCCATGGGTTACGCTAAGCTCACGCTAGTTGGGAGGTATCACGGTGACACCATTGCCCCGTACCTGACACACAAAAAACCCCAGCCAGATACGTGGCCGGGGTTTTATAGTAATACTAACTATAGCTTAAAATCAAATCAGCACTTTCTCAATAGGATAACGACTCAGATATTAGACACTCACTATTGCCGCACCACGCGCTGGCGTAATACTTGCCCGCCCACCGTAGCGGTGAGGGTGTAGTTACCAGCGGCACAGGTTGGCTGCACGTGCAGGGGAGCACCAGATGTGAGGGACTGCTCCTGCTGCCACACTTGGCGGCCCATACCATCAAGCAGGCGCAGGGTAGCAGTGGTGGCGGTGGGGTGGTTGAGGGCCACGGTCAGGTCCTGGGCAAACTGCGTGGGGTAGGCAGCCAGGCTGGCCTGGGCACCGTCAAAACGCAGCTGCTGGGGAGCGAAGTATTGGCTGGCGCCGTCGCGGTCGTCCTGACGGAGGCGGTAGTAGCGGGCGCCGGCTTTACCCTCAGTGGCGTCCACGAAGCGGTAATCGCGGGAGGTGCTGCTGGTGCCGCTGCCTTCAACGGCCACGAAGCCGATTTGGCGGTAGACCTTGCCATCGAGCGATACTTCGATGCCGAAGCCCCGGTTGTTCAACTCCGAAGCAGTGTTCCAGGTGAGGAGGGCGTTTAGGCCCTGGCGCTCGGCCTGGAAGGCGGTGAGGCCTACGGGCAGCGGGTTGGTGATGTCGCCCAGCGTCCAGCGCGAGAAGCCGGTTACGTTGGCCAGGAAGGCCGTATTGGTACCGGACGTCGTGATGCCTTTGTTCTGCCAGGTGCCACCGTTGTTGGTCGACTTATAGAAGCGCATGTTGGTAGGCGAGATGCCGTTCAGTTCATGGGCAAAGTAGTCGATGGTCAGGCCAACGTTTAGGCTGTTGTTGTTAGTGGTCGGCGTGATGTCAAAGTAGCGCAGAATGCTCTGGTGCGAACCTGCCCCAGTAGCAGCCGTCCCCGTGTAGCGGCTCACCGAAGTTGCGCCGGGCATGGCAGAGCCGGATACCGGCTGCATGCTCAGGCCCACGCCACCAAATGTCTCGGTAACGCCTACTGTTGGAGTACGGCGTACATCAACGCGGCCCAATACGTAGCTGGTTTCAGTCTCAACCAGGTTGGCTAGGTTGTCAAGCTTGAGGCGGAACGGGCCGGTAGCCAAGATACCGTTCAGCATCTGCACGCCATTGTATACCACAGCGTCATCGGTGAAGGTTTTGGTACCGCCGCCATTCACTTCAAGGTTGAAATAGAGGCCGCCGCTCACGGTTTGGTCACTAGCGCCGGTAAGCTTCACCTTGCCCGTAGAGCAGGTAAACTGGCCGCTGTTCAGCATGTCGCCCTTCACTTCAGTATCGCCCAGCGTTTGGGCAAAGGTTCCCGTGTTGACGAAGTCGCCATTGATGAGAATGTCGCCGCCCGTGTGGTTGAGAATGCCCGCGTTGGTAAGGTTGCCCAGCACCACAGTCAGGCCTTTTTCCACTACCATTAGCTGGCCGCTACTCACCGAGAAGGTATTCAGGATAGTTGTGGCCTGGCTTACGAGGCTATTCACGCCACTGGTGCCGGTGCTGCTTACGTTCGTTACGGCGTTGGCAGTCAGTTCGGCACGGCCGGTAGCCACGCCAAGGGCCGTAAGGGCAGCATTGCTGCCTACCCCAGTCAGGCTCACCTGGCTCACGGTGTTGCCCACCACTTCGTTGGTCATGACGGTGCTGCTGCCGCAGCTCATCACAATACCGCGGAAGTTCTGGATGCCCACGTTCTCCCAGATACCACCCGTCGCCCCGGCCGCCCGGCCGCCAATAGCGTTGTAGCTAACAGTGGCATCGTTGGCAGTACTGCCTGGCTTGAAGTCGATGGCTGTCTGGGCCGTAGTAGGCACCGCCGCCACGTTGTAGTAGAAGCTGTTATTGCTGATATCCCAAAGGTCGCCGTTGCCAGCATCTACCAGTACTCCGGTGTAGTTGAAGTTAAACAACTGGCTATTGGTCAGCGAGAAGCTGTCATTAGCTCCGCTTCCAGCCGTAGGTGTGGCAGCATACAGCAGGTTGGAAGGCAGTTGAGCCGGGTCGGCATTGCCTACAAAGCTCTGGGTAATGCTGTTGCGGTCGTTGCCAGTGGTGAGGCCACTACCTACCACCACCACACCGCTGGTCAGCAACGTGTTTGAACCCAGCACGACAGCTTCGCGCACCTGGTTGTCCGAAGCGTCGCCGCTGAACACCAGTGTAGGAACCGAAGTGCTGAGCTGCCGCAAGGTGAGGGCCCGCGAGAGCGAGCCGTTATTACCGTTGAGGATGGTATGAGCGCTGCCCGTGCCAAAGGTGAGAGTACCGGTGATGACCGGGCTTACTCCCGCCGCAGGCTTGATGGTGAGGGTGTTTGTAGCCGTACCTGTCTTGGTCAGCAACACGTTCTCCGCATAGTTGGCGTCGAGAAGGCGTAGCTCGTAGGGCTGCGTGAGCGGTGATGGTACGGCTGCTAGAGCCGCCGTGATGGTGGGGTAGGTAGCGCCACCCGTGGTACCCACCGTCAGGATTACAGCGGCTTCAGCTTGGCTGCCCAGCAGCATCAGGCCGACTGCCAGACCCATTAGTTGCTTACGCCGCACCCGCCACGTTTGGACGGGCACTGCACCAAAGCCGTCAGGTTTTACAGAGGATAAGTGTTTCATATATAGCGTAGGGAAAAGGTGAGTGAGAGTGATACCGAAGGATTCTGCCGGCTCCTGCTGGGAACCGGCAGAAAGTCATCCTGATAAGCAGGACCTCGTTTAGTCAGGCACCGATATGAGTCGACACCAGGATAATTATATTGCCCGCAATAGCTTTGGGGATAGTAGCGTATTATTCGATAGATATGGGAACAGGATTTAATAATGTTAACCAAATTTATAGCTCCATGCTGTCGCCCGCAATAGACCAATCAATTCATCACAGACATAGTCCTATTTATGTCACATTTTCCACTCACGTTTATACACCTGTCAGGCAATTGTCCCATAATATTTTCTATTTCTGAAAACACATCTTCGATTGTCAACAGTCCAATTAGTTTACCTGAACTGTACCATAAACACATAAATGCATCGGCAATATTTATAATTATTTCTATAATTTATCAATAACTTCCTGTATTAACTAACCATTCAATAACACGAGCCTCTCGCTGAGAACATACCCATAATGCAAAACCCCCATCTCTTATTAAAAGCGGTGGGGGTTCGTTTTGCTGGTAAGTAAGCGCTACTCAGCGCTTCCCTATTGTATAGGGCGGCTCACAATTAGGCACCAGTGTCATCTCCCAGGTATCAAGGTTCAGCGCAGTGAGATGAGCCATTTCGGCGTTGTGGCGGTAAACACAGCCGGTATCCAAGCCCATCGCACCAGGGTGCGTGGCAGCCTTGCTGCGCACCTGCGCCACGGGAGTGGGTACATGCCCGTGCAACAGGCGCCGCCCGCCTAACCGCGACGGGTCGTACACATACTTTTTGGTATTGAGCATGGTGGTGTAGTCCTGCCGCATCTCGGTGGGCGGCAGGGCAAAATCGTAGCCTGCATGCACGAGCATAAAATCCGGCAACTCAATCTCATAGGGCAGAGTGGCCAGCCACTCCAGGTATTGGCCTGGGATATCGGAGAGGCGCGACACGCCGAAGCTGCGCAGGGTAGGGAGTCGACCGCGAGGCCCCAGCCAGTCCCAGCGCCAGCGGTGACGAGCGGCATCAAGCAGTGCTTGGTCGTGATTACCACGCAGGCACTGCACTTGGTAGCCCGCAGCTTGCAAGTGCATAAGGTAGTCGAGTACGCCGCGGCTATCGGGGCCTTTGTTCACGTAGTCACCCAGCAAGTACAGCTCGTCCCGCTTTGTGAGGCGCAGTTTGTCTTCTACCAGACGGCGGAACGTGTGTAGGCAGCCGTGCAGGTCGGTGGTGGCGTAGCGGCTCACAGGGATTTATGCTATGATGGAATAGAGATAATACAGCAAAAAAATGTCATGCTGAGCACCGCTGAAGCAGCTGTACCGCAACAATAAATCAAGTTACTGTTACAGTACAGATGCTTCGGCGACGCTCAGCATGACTTTTTTTTTCAGCTCGGCAATATAGAGGAGCTAGTGCCCGCCGCCATACGATGGCTTGTCGAGTTCGGGCTTGTCGAGGTTGCGGTTGGGATGGCGCTGGCCCGCATCTAAAGCTTCCTGCTCCAGACGGGCTTGCGTGGCTTCATCCAGCTCGTTTACGGGCAGGTCGCCGGTCCCTTTGGGTAAGCCTTCACCGGCTGGAGCACCGTGGTTTTCACTGGACTGCTGGTTGGTGTTATTACTTTTGTACGGCATGATAAAGGAAGGTTAGAAGGTGGAAAATGTGGAAGGATTTTGCTTCTGAACTTACTCAGCTACCAAGCCGGGACCTACTGGTCGATGGCCGTGTCAGTGGCGTCGGGGTCGTTGAGTTCGGCGTTGGTATCGGTCCCGGTGATGGGCTGGATGGGCCGGGGCTCCATCTGGCCCATACCCACACGGGAGTTGGGGTTTAGCATCTCGTCGACACCCGGGCGCAAGTCGTGGGCGTCAAGTTCATCGACGGGACGGCCACTGGGCACAATGGTATCGGTGTACTCGTCGAGGGGCGGCAGGTCTTGGTTGGCCCGGTCGGGGCGGCCCTCGTCGTTGGAACGCATGTTGTCCTTCGGCGGGCTCATGTTGTCGGCGGTTTCGTTCACACCCACGGCAGTTTCGCCACCCGAGGTATCGGAGCCGAAGCCTTCCTTGCCATCCCGGTTGCCAAAGCCGCCGCGTGCGGCTTCATTTTTGGGTGGGTCAGCGTTGGGAATGTGGTGGCCGGCCTCCATCTCTTCGTTGGTGGTGTCGTCGTTGATGACGCGGATAGGGCGGTTGTTGGGGTCGATGGCCATTTTACTAAGAGTATGGGAATGTAAAAGGGTATGAGGGCAAGAGGTAGCCGGGAAAAGGTGTACTTTGGATTTCCCGTTTGGGTTTTATCAGCCGGCTCCCAACGCGTCCATCCAGCGCTGCTAAATATAGCAAAAACCATGTGGATTGAAACCGATAACAGCCTCCACCGCCGCTTCCGATTCGCCGATTTCAAAACGGCCTTCGCCTTCCTCACCGCAGTAGCGGACGAAGCCGAGCGCCTCGACCATCACCCATGGTTCAGCAATGAGTACAACGTGGTGGAATTTCGCCTGCGCACCCACGATGCCGGCAATACCGTGACCAAACGCGACCACCGGCTCGCCGAGGCCATTGACGCAGTAGCAACGCGGTATGCTGCGCTGGACAAGGAATAAAGAGTTAGGGAAGCGTCTACCTTTGTGCCATGCCTAATACGGTTCTGTACCTCGTGCCCACGCCCATCGGCAATCTGGAAGATATTACGCTGCGGGCCATCCGCGTACTGGGCGAAGTGGGTACTGTGCTCTGCGAAGACACGCGTACCAGTGGCCGCCTGATGCAGCACCTGGGCCTAAAAAAGCCCTTGCTCTCCTATCACCTGCACAATGAACACCAGCAGGTACCGCGCCTGCTCGACCGGCTGGAAAAGGGTGAAATCATGGCCCTTGTGTCGGATGCCGGCACGCCGGGAATCTCCGACCCCGGCTTTTTGTTGGTGCGCGAGTGCCTGGCGCGGGGCTTGGGCGTGGAGTGCCTGCCCGGGCCAACCGCCTTCGTTCCGGCGTTGCTAAAATCTGGTTTTGGGGCCGAGCGGTTCACATTCGAAGGATTTTTGCCAGTGAAGAAGGGCCGGCAAACGCGCTTGCAACAACTGGCCACAGAAACCCGGACCATGATTTTTTACGAGTCGCCGCACCGCATTGTGAAAACCCTGGGCCAGTTGGCCGAAGTGCTGGGTCCAACGCGGCCGGCCTCGGTCAGCCGCGAGCTTACCAAACTATTTGAAGAAACCGTGACCGGTACGCTGGCCAGCCTGGAGGCTGACTTCGCGGCCCGGCCCGCTATTAAAGGAGAAATTGTCGTTGTCGTCGAAGGAAACCTTGCCCCACCTGCCCGCGAGCCCCGTCCCGGCCGCGATGACCGATACCGCCGCGCTGCCGACGACGACGACCTCGACGGCGACGACTAGCTGGTACCAGCAACCGTTGATTTTAGCGGTGTTAGGCGCGTTGCTGCTTTCCGGTGGCTGGTCGCCGTGGCCCACCGTCTGGCTGGTGCCGCTGCTGTTTATCGGCTGGGTGCCCTACCTGCTCATGGAGCGGCAGCTTACGCTGGAAGGGGCCCGCAAGCGACGCGTATTTGTCAGCACCTACCTGATGCTCGTGCTCTGGAATGCCCTCACCACTTGGTGGGTAAGCTACGCGGAGCTAGCTGCAGGCATCGCCGCTGTGGTGCTCAATGCACTACTTATGTGCTTGCCGCTCATGGCCTTCCGCCAGACCAAAAAGCGACTGGGCAACCGCTGGGGCTACTTGTCGCTGCCCATTTACTGGCTTGCGTTTGAGCAACTGCACCTGCACTGGGACATCACCTGGCCCTGGCTCACGCTGGGCAACGGTTTCGCAGCCGCGCCGCAGTGGGTGCAGTGGTACGAGTACACCGGTTTTCTGGGTGGCTCGGGGTGGGTATGGGTTGTGAATCTGATGCTCTTCCGGTTAGCAGTGAATAATGAGCAGTTAACCATTCTGGGGAAATCGGTCAGACGGCCGTTGTTCACCGCGTATTGCGCACTGCTCATTGTGGTGCCCATTGGAATTTCCTACCTCATTGGGGCCCGATACCAGGAAAAGGGCCCGACGGCTGAAGTCATTGTGATTCAGCCCAACTTCGACCCCTACGTGGAGAAGTTTGAGGGCGGCCCCAAGTTCATCCCTTATGAAGAACAGCTGACCCGCATGCTCCAACTCTCGGAGCAGCACCTCACGCCCCAGACACGACTGGTGCTCTGGCCCGAGACGGCCCTAGAGGAAGCGGTGTGGGAAAACACCATCGAAACCAACCCCAAAATTCGCCGGGTGCGTGAGTGGTTGGCGCGGCATCCGGGCGTGGCGCTGCTCACAGGCATCACCACCATCAACTCGTATCCGAGCAAGGAGGCGGCCAGCGAAACGGCCCGCCACCGCGACGACCTGGGCTACTACGACATCTTCAACGCAGGGGCTTATTTTGCCTCGGCCACCGCGCCTATTGCCTTCTATCACAAGTCGCGGCTGGTGCCCGGTGTAGAGAAGATTCCGCCGGTGCTGGCCTCCCTCATCTCGCACATCGACCTGGGTGGCACCGTGGGCAGCGTGGGCAGCCAAACCGAACGCACGGTGTATCTGGCCCCGGCCAATGCGCCGGCCCTGCGCGTGGCCCCGGTCATTTGCTACGAGTCCATTTATGGCGACTTCATTGCCGAATACGCCCATAACGGCGCCACGTTACTGGGCCTCGTTACCAATGATGCCTGGTGGCACGACTCGCCCGGCTACCGGCAACTGCTGAGCTACGGCCAGCTGCGCTGCATCGAGACCCGCCGCGACCTCGCCCGCTCGGCCAATACCGGCTTTACCGGCTTCATCAATCAGAAGGGCGAAATCATCCAGCGCGAAACCGCCTGGATTCCGACTGCCAGCCGCGCCACCGTGCACTTGAATGACGAGACAACATTTTACGTGCGCTTCGGTGAGTTGATTGGGCGCGGCGCGCAGCTGCTGGCGGTGCTGTTGCTGGTGGCAGCCGTTGTGTTGGGCTTCGTGCGCAAGGATTCTAAGGCTCGCTAGACTCACGGAAATGGGAAAACGGACATTTTTAACTTTGCGAAACCTCTTCTAACCTTGCGAAGCCGCGCAATATGGATTTCACCCAACTCTCCCTCGACCTTGCTGCCCTCTGCCGCAGCACCGCGCAGTTCATCCGCCAGGAGGCCGCTGTTTTCGACCGCGCCAAAGTGGAGCATAAAGGCCTGCATGACCTCGTAAGCTATGTGGACCAGGAAACCGAGCGCCGCCTTGTGACCGGTCTGCGCCAGCTGCTCCCCGAAGCCGGCTTCATTACCGAGGAAGGCACTGCTGGACCCGATACCCATACCGAGGAATTTGTCTGGATAATTGACCCGCTCGATGGCACCACCAACTTCGTGCACGGCCTGCCGGTGTACGCTATCAGCGTGGCGCTGCTGCACCACAACGAACTAGTAGTGGGCGTGGTACACGAGGTGAACCGCGACGAAAGCTTTCGGGCTGTGCGCGGTGGCGGCGCCTTTTGCAACGACCAGCCCATCCACGTCACCGATGTGGCGGAGCTGAACAGCTCGCTCATTGCCACCGGCTTTCCCTATAAGGACTTTGGCAAGATGGAGCGTTACCTGCAACTCCTCGGCGCGTTTATGAGTCGCAGCCACGGCGTACGCCGGCTGGGCTCGGCTGCTGTCGACTTGGCTTATGTGGCTGCAGGGCGGTTTGAGGCTTTTTTTGAGTTTAATCTGAATTCGTACGACGTGGCAGCAGGCATTCTGTTGGTGCGTGAGGCGGGCGGGCAGGTTACGCAATTTTTGCAGGACGGCGACCCACTGTTTGGCCGCGAAGTAGTGGCCAGCAACCGCCTTATCCACGCCGAAGTGCAGCAGACCATCGGCGAATTCTGGCAGTAGCGACACCAAACTTTTCCCTTCTTTTCGCAGTTTATCCGGTATGCTGCTGCTCGCTATTACTTCCGTCGAAATCCAATACCTCCTTATCGGAGCGCTGTTTGTGGCAGCGGCCTTTTACGTGGGCCGGATTTTCTACCGGGCATTTTTCAGCAAGACGGCGGCGGGCTGTGCCAAGGGCTGCGGCGGGGCCTGCGGCCAACTCGATGTGGACCAGCTGCAACGAACCATTGAGGCACGGGCAGCCGCCAAATAGCCCGCTGGGCTGAGGTATAGCACCTCTGCGTTTTTTATATGAATTTGATATAACCCGCCCCCGCCCCGGCTCCGTATAGCCGATGCGGGGGCGGCCGGTATTAGCCCCACCCGCTCCGCTTCACATTATTCCAAACACCCCACCGCTATGCAGGACAAAGAAGAAGAACGTTCGCTTGTCAACGTTGAGAACAAACTGAACAAGGACGGCTTCACCCAGGATTTCAACGTCGTGGACGGCCGCCTGCAAACCATTGGCAACGACTCGAACAAAAGCTACGCACCCGACGAGGTAACCATTGTAGACTTCTACCGCTTCGAGGGCGAGAGCGACCCGGACGACATGTCCATCCTCTACGCCATTGAAGCCAACGATGGCGTAAAAGGCACCATCTCCTCGGCCTATGGCGTGTATGCAGATTCCGATACGCTGGAGTTTCTGACCAAGGTAGAAGACCTAGGTAAGAACCTGACCAAGGACCACAAGTAGCAGGCTTAGGATTGCGCTGCAAAGGTCATGTTCCAAAGCGGGTGTTTGGTGGAATTAAATCGTTCAATTCCACTAAACACCCGCTTTGGAACATGACCGTTTGCTTTTAGAGGGTTACTTTGTGGGATGCCTGCAAGGCATGCTGCTTGCTTCTGGTTCGTCCTTTTCGCTTTCTTTTCGTGCACTATTATTTTTCCGGTCGGCTCTCGCAGTATCTGTTGTGGCTGGCCGCGCTGGCGGGTGTGGCGGGACTGCTGGCGGCCCGGTCCTTAGTGGCCATAGCACCCATCGTTGGCATATTAGCAGTGCTGACGAACCCCGATTTGCGGCGCGACCTGCCACTTTATTACCGCAATGGAGCGGCCATGCGGGCAGTGGCTATCGTCTTTTTTCTACTCATCAGTAGCCTATATACCAGTGAGTGGGGCGTGTGGCGCCATGAGCTATACCGCAGCCTGACGTGGCTGGGCGTGCCATTGGCCTTCACGCTGGCGGTGCCGCTGGCACGTTGGCAGCGGCTCGTGGTGGGCAGCTTCTTTGTATTGGGTACCGCAGCCGTGGGCCTAGCCACTATGGGCCAGTACCTGCTGGACCCTGCCAGTGCCAACGAAGCCATCCGAATTGGCCAGAACATGCAGGCCATCACCCGTATTTTTCATATTCCATTTGGGATAATGTTGGCCCATGCCTTTTTCTGGGCACTTCTGCTACGGCGCGATGCCTTAGCGGGCCCCATACTGCGCGCGGGGCTGCTCGGTGCAGCCATTGCCACGGCGCTCACGCTGCATATCCTGGCTTATCGCACGGGGCTCTTGGTGTTCTATACTGGCTTGCTGGCTTATGCTGCGTGGCTATTGGCACGGCGACATCGGGCGATTGGGCTTGGGCTACTACTGTTGATTGCGGTGGCTCCATGGTTGGCTTATCAGTCGCTCGAATCGGTGCGGCAGCGGTGGAACACTACGGTATGGGATGTAGAACAATACACACATGGCCAGGACATCAACAACTATTCGCTGGCTCGCCGGCTCGCGGCCATGGAAACCGCTGGTAGTGTTATCCAAGAACACTGGCTGGTGGGCGTAGGCCCAGCCGATACCCATGCCGCACTTATGCGCCAATACGAGTGGCATGACTTTGGCCTGAAAATGGCCAACCGCATTGAGGTGCACAACCAATACTTGGAGGCGTTGCTAGGTGGCGGGCTAATTGGCCTAGGGTTGCTGCTAATACTTCTCTTCTGGCCTCTCACCCACCCCAACCTCCGACGCGACCCAGCCGTCTGCTTTTTCATCATCGTACAGGCCACTGCCATGCTGGTCGTCGACTCGTTCAGTCTGCAAATCGGTCTTAACTTATTCGTATTTGGCTACGGCTTCCTAGTAGTAGCACGTGAGCGGAGAGAAGGGTTGAGAGTTGAGGGTTTAATGGAAAAGCATTAACTCAACCCTCCTTTACCCCCACACCTTTGTGCCCTCGGAGCAGTTGCGGCACATCTCAATCTGGTCGCGGCCTTTGAGGAGGCTGCTCCTGAACTGCTGGTATTTGGGGCCGCGCCAGAGCTGGCGGAAGGTTTCGGTCTTGAGGTCGCCTTGGCGATACTCCGCGTCCTTGTCAAAGCAGCAGGGCACTACCAAGCCGTCCCAGGTGATGACGCAGGAATGCCACATTTTCCAGCAGTGGTTCACCAGTTTATTTTTCAGGCTCCAGGTGCCGTTGGCGTTGTTCTGGTAACGCGAGTAGTAGTCGATGGTTGGGATGAGCGGCGAGCCGTGCTCATGGTCGTAAATCTGAGCAGTTTTGAACCATACGTCGTCTACGCCCAGAGCTTCGGCCAGCTGCTTAGCATCGTCAATCTGGTGTTCGTTGGGTCGCACCACCAAGAACTGGAAGATGATGCGAGGCGTGCTCGACTTTAGCTCCTCACGCCACTTTACAACGTTGCGGGTACCTTCCAGCACTTTTTCCAGCTTGCCGCCTACGCGGTACTGCTGGTATACGTCCTGCGTGGTGCCATCGAGCGAGATAATGAGGCGGTCGAGGCCGCTTTCTACGGTCTTGCGGGCGTTCTGGTCGTTGAGGTAGTGGGCGTTGGTGCTGGTAGCGGTGTAAATTCCCTTGTCGGCCGCATACTTCACCAGTTCCAAAAACTGCGGGTGCAAGTAAGGTTCGCCCTGAAAATAAAATATCAGGTACCACAGCCGGCTCGCGACCTCATCAATGGTTCGCTTAAATAAATCGGCGGGCAACATGCCTGTAGGCCGCGTGAAGGAGCGCAGGCCACTGGGGCACTCGGGGCAGCGCAGGTTGCAACTGGTGGTGGGCTCGAAGCTGAGGGCCATGGGCATGCCCCGCAGCCGCGCCTTGCCCGTGAGCTTGCTCAGAATGTAGGAACTAATGATTTGCGTGGCGTTCCAGACCCGCAGGGGCGTGGCCTTCGACAAAACATTGAGGCTATCAGTGAGCACGGACATAAAGTAGCGAGAAAGGCAGCAAAAGGCTAAAAATAGGTCATCCTGAACACAGCGAAGGACCTTACCCCGGGAGAACAGCTAACGCTAGAATTGTTCTAACGGCTTCTCCGACGTGATAAGGTCCTTCGCGTTGCTCAGGATGATAAGTGCGGTGACTCCCGATTATTTCTTGGTGGCTGGGAAATCGATGGCGCTGGTATAGGTGCTGGCTTTGCCAAACGACTGATTGATTTCGTCTACGGCGGCGCGGCTGCTCAGGCGCTTGGGTTTGGTGTTGAGGAAGGTACCATCTTCCCCCACCAGAATGTAGGTGGGTACTTCCTGCAGGGCATAGTCTTTGGCCACAGCCGAGCGTAGCCCCCCACCGGGCACGCGGACCTGCACACCTGGTAGTTTTTTCACGGTTACGAGTGAGCGCCAGGCCTGCTCATTTTCATCGAGGGCAATGTTGATAAAAGTGATGTTCTTGCCTTCAAACTTGCGCATCAGCTCCTGGGCATAGGCCAGGTCGCGCAGACAGAGGCCGTTGGTGCTTTTCCAGAAGTTGATGTACACCAGCTTGCCTTGAAAGTCGTGCAGATGCACGGTGTCGCCGGTGGCGGAGGGCAGAGTAAAATCGGGGGCCGGCGCGCCAATGGCAAACTCCTTGTGCCGGTCGAAATCCATCTGGAGCGTGGGGTAAAACTGGTTCTTGGGGTCGTAGTTACGGAAATCGGCCAGCATGGCAGCCGACTGCTTCACGTGTCCAAACCGGAACGACTCCTGCAGCACCCGGCCCAGCACAATGGCACGCGTAGGACCAGTGAGCTTCTTGCTGGCCAGGGCATAACAAGCGGGGTAAAAGTCAGGGTCGGAGCGCTGGTGATGGTCCTGCGTCACCGAGAAGTGTACATAGTTGAGCAGGAACTCGTGGTACAGCTCGCTCTGGAAGGCGTTGGGCTCGTTGAGTAGACCGGGCTCCCGAAGGAAGTTATAATAGTCGGGGGCCATTTTCAGGCGACCTTCGGTATTCACCACCTGCTCGCGCAGGTCCTGAAAGGTCAGCTTGTCGTTGGCGTAGGCATACACTACCTCGGCGTGGGCGTAGTTATAAAATTCCTGCGTGAACGACTGCTTGGCGGCGTGGTCTTCCAGAAACTCGAACTCATGCTTACGGCGGTATTCCAGGAAAGAAAGGAAAGGGGCTTCGTAGAGCTGAATGTTATCGGGGAGCACTTGGAAGCCGTCATTTTCCACGAACTGGGCATCGGCTTCTACCAAGTAGTTGTTGGCATTGGCAGCCTGCTGGCGGTGGCGCTGCTCCTCGGTGAGGTTCGCACGGTTGCGCAGCTTGGTGGCGAGGCCCGTAGGCACGTCGTTGGGCTTAAATTTCAGGGTACCTGACATGTCGCTGCCCTTAAAGCGCACATCCATATCGGTCCCGGCATCAAGGAAGAGCGGTGCTACGTCGTCGCCGTACACCAGGTCGGCCTTAGTTGCGCCACTCACTGGCACTACCACCTTGAAGTCGCCTTTATCATTTAGCGGCACCCGAAAGACTTTCTCCTTGGGGTCCAACGGGTTTTCACGCAGGGATACCGCCACCGAATCGGTGGTGGGACCACTCACGCGTCCGGTAAGAGTAGCTGTGCCACCTTCGGCCGCTGCCGTTACTGCTGCCGTCTTGGCAGCTGCGCCTACTACGGTGGTTCGGCCTTGCCCATGGGCCAGCACCGGACCCAGTAGCAGCACCGCGCCTAGCACCTGGCGCGCACAAGTAGAAAAAAAAGATATCATCATACAGAGAAAAGCCAGCGGCCCGCCACCGCCATATAACCGACCGGACAAACGATAGAACCAATTGGCTTTACCTTAGAATTCGCGGTAAAAGCCTATCAGCACTCCGAAGATAAGGCTTTTTGATTTATAAAGTCCAAATCAATTTTTCGGCTTCGGTTCAATTTCATGGTAGGCCACCGGCCAATTACCCCAATCCATTGCAGCCACCTGCTGATAATCAATCCGCTTTTTCTTAGCCAAATAAGCCCTGAAGCACTTCGTCGAGCCGACTGACGGCATGCACTTTCAAACCAAACCTGGCTAAGTCCAATCCCTTTCCATTGAATTGCGACACGTACATTTCACGAAATCCTAATTTTTCTGCTTCTGCCAAGCGTTGGTCAAGCCGGCTCACAGCCCGAATTTCACCACTCAAGCCCACTTCAGCTGCCAGACACACGTCGCCGGGGATGGGCAAGTCATTAAGAGAGGAAACCACGGCGGCGCACACTGCCATGTCAAGCGCCGGGTCGTCAAGGCGTAGCCCCCCGGCAATGTTCAAAAAAACATCGTGCTGACCGAGGCGCAAGCCGGCGCGTTTTTCGAGTACAGCCAGCAGCATTTGCAGGCGCTTGGCATCGAAGCCGGTGCTACTGCGTTGAGGGGTGCCGTAAGACGTAGGCGAAACCAGAGCCTGCACTTCCACCAGCAGCGGGCGGTTGCCCTCCAGCGTGGCGCCAATGGCCATGCCGCTCAAGCTTTCGCCCCGCTGCGAAAGCAGGATTTCGCTGGGATTGCTCACCTGGCGCAGGCCGTCGCCCTGCATCTCGTAGATGCCCAGCTCAGAAGTACTGCCAAATCGGTTTTTGGTGGTGCGCAGGATGCGGTAGCTCATGTGCCGGTCGCCTTCAAACTGCAGCACCGTGTCCACCATGTGTTCCAGGATTTTGGGGCCGGCAATGCTGCCGTCTTTCGTGATGTGGCCGATGAGCAGCACCGGGGTGCTGGTTTCCTTGGCAAATTTCAGGAACTCGGCAGTGCATTCGCGCACCTGACTCACGCTGCCCGCGCCGCTTTCCACCAGCGTGGAGTGCATGGTCTGAATGGAGTCGACAACCAGAATATTGGGCTGCACCTGGTCAATCTGCCGGAAGATGTTCTGGGTGTTGGTTTCGGTAAGAATGTAGCATCCGGGGTGTTGGCCATCGGCCATGCGCTCGGCGCGCATCTTTATCTGGGCTTCGCTTTCCTCGCCGCTCACGTAGAGCACCTTCATCTTGCGCAGGCTGAGAGCAATCTGAAGCATGAGCGTGCTCTTGCCAATGCCGGGCTCGCCACCAATGAGGATGATGGAGCCCGGCACCAACCCGCCGCCCAGTACGCGGTTCAACTCGCCGTCGGGGGTGATGATGCGGGGCTCGTCTTCGGCCAGGATGCTGTTGAGCGGAACCGACTTGGCGGCTTTGGCCACGTTGCCCCCGGGTACGGTGCTGGCGGGTTTCCACTGCCCCGTGGTGGTGGCCACAGTTTCTTTCTGGACTACTTCTTCAACATAGGTGTTCCACTCGCCGCACACGGGGCAGCGGCCTATCCATTTGGCCGACTGCGCGCCGCAGCTCTGGCAGAAAAAGACGGTTCTGGCTTTGGCCATAGATTAAGGGGATTTCGAGCTGGTGAGGGGAGGGTTTTATAAGGCTAACAACGGCAAAAAAGTTGCCTCAAAAACCACGCGGCAAGGTACGGCGAGCAACCCTTCCTTAAACATAAAAACCCGTTCCCGCCGAGGCATGAACGGGTTTTGTGGAAGAGTCGTCATTATCTCCACTGGGGCCGGTCAGAGCACTTTACAACCTGAGTTAATTAGTTGTTGGCCGCATATCAGTCCGCAGGTGAAAATTGAGGCGGACGGAATCGCCCTGCGCCAATTGGAGTTTCGCAACGCTGGGCAGCAAGCCAATGAATGTAGCCAATATCTGGTGCGGACCCGGCGGCAGTTCGCGGAGGTAATAGCCGCCTGAGTTAGAAATAGTAATAGCTCCTTTGATAGCGCATTCCTGGTCGACGCACACACTAACTGCTTCTGTTTCGAATATCCGACCATTTTGTAGCATGTCAATATGCCCAGCCACGATGGCCTGCTTGGTCGTGTCTTTGCGCCGGAAACGCATCAGCTCGTACTCCGGCGGAGATACGGGGCTGGGCTGCGAAGCAGCAATAGACCGGGATAGAATAACTGTCTGCTGGCTGCGGCACCCCACGGCTATTAGGAGCCCGCCAACTACCCACACACACCCAAAATCGAATGCGCTTTTTCATAAGGTTTTTTTATGTAAAGTGAGTCTTGAATATAAGTTCATGACTTCGCCCTAGCGGCACCCAGCATTTTTGCCTCGTTGCGACTAAAAATTTCCTTGGACATCCTTTCAACAATTTTTCCTGTAAGCGCTCTGCTCCCGCGGCGCTGGCGTCCCGGCCCAACGTTCTCAACATTGCGCCCCGCTGCGGGTTATGCAGCTATGGCTATTCCTACTGCCCTCGCCCCCGCCGACCTGGCCACCATCACCGCCTTCCAAGGCCTGCCCGACGACACGCTCGCCTGGCTCCTGACCCACGGCGAGCCCCGCGCCTACGCCCCCAACGAAACCATCAACGAGCCCGGCTCTGCTGCCGAGTTTATGATGGCGGTTATTCACGGCGGTATCCAGTTCTATGCCCTGCAAGGCAGCCAGCGCACGCCAGTATTTCGCGTCGAAGCTGGCCAGGTATCGGGCGTGCTGCCCTATTCGCGGCTGCGCGAAGTGAAAGGACTAGGTGTAGCCACTGGCGACACGTTGCTATACCTGCTGCACCGCGACCATTTTCCGGCCCTGGAGCAGGCTAGTCCCGAGCTGGTGCAGCGTCTGGTGGGCATCATGAACGACCGCAGCCGCGACCAGGTCCGAGTGCAGGAGCGCGACGACAAACTGCGGGCCCTCGGCAAGCTCTCCGCCGGGCTGGCCCACGAACTGAACAACCCCGCCGCCGCCATTGCCCGCGCCGCCCAGGCCCTGGAAGCGCGAGCCGCCACCCAGCCCGAACTGCTAAGCAAGCTACTGGAGCTTAGTCCCGACCCAGCGGCCCTGTGCACCTTCGCCTGCCTGGCCGCCCCCATGCCCGCCGCCGACCCCGCCGCGCCCAAGCCGTCGGCCTTAGAACAGTCGGAGCGGGAAGACGAACTGGCCGACTGGCTCGCTGACCATGGCGTACCCGACGGCTACCGCCTCGCCCCGGGGTTGCTGGAAATGGGCCTTGATGAAACGAAGCTGGCTGCTGCCGCCCAGGTAATGCCACTCGCGGCCCGCCCTGCCGCCTTTGCCTGGCTCGAAGGTCAGCAAAGCACCTTGCAGCTCATCCGGGAGGTGCAGGAGGCCGGCAGCCGCATCAGCAAGCTGGTGGCCGATGTGAAAACCTACTCGCACATGGACCGTGACGGCGGCTTCGAGCTGCTCAACGTCACCGAAGGCCTCGACAGCACCCTGAACATGCTGAAATACCAGCTGCGCCAGAAAAGCGTAAACCTCACCCGCGACTACGCGCCCGACCTGCCCCAGATTCGCGGCCAGGTCAGCAGCCTCAACCAGATATGGACCAACCTGCTGGACAATGCCATTGATGCCCTACCCGACCAGGGAGGCGAAATCACGCTGCGCACCCGCCTCGAAGGCGATTTTGTGCGTGTGTTTTTAATTGATAATGGTTCGGGCATTCCGGCCAACGTGCTGCCGCATATTTTTGAGCCGTTTTACACCACCAAGCAAGCCGGTTCTGGCTCCGGCCTGGGGCTCGATATTGCGCAGCGCATCATTCGGCAGCACGATGGGCGGCTGGAAGTCAGCTCCCAGCCGGGCCATACTGAGTTTTGTGCCTGGTTGCCGGTAGCTGTGCCGCGGGCGTAAAGCAGAACCTATTCTAAAATATCATGCTGAGCGAAGCCGAAGCATCTCTACCACGGAAGTAATTATTTACTTGCCCGATAGAGATGCTTCGGCTTCGCTTAGCATGACCGTTCTTTACTTAGACTATTTAAACATCTTTCTGACAGACCAACATGGCCGCCAAGAAACCCATCATTCTCGCCGTCGATGACGACCCGCAAGTGCTGGCCGCCATTGCCCGCGACCTGCGTCAGGAATTCAGCCAGGACTACCGTATTCTGCGCGTCAACTCCGGCCCCGAAGCTCTGACCACCATCAAGGAGCTGAAGACCAAGGAAGAGCCGCTGGCCCTCATCATCGCCGACCAGCGCATGCCTGACCTCGAAGGTGTGGAGCTGCTTACGGCATCCCGCGAGCTTTTTCCCGATGCCAAGCGCGTGCTGCTCACGGCCTACGCCGATACCGAGGCCGCTGTGCGCGCCATCAACTCGGCCCGACTCGACCATTACCTGATGAAGCCTTGGGACCCACCCGAAAACCTGCTTTACCCCACGCTGCACGACTTGCTCGCGGCTTGGCAAGCCTCGCACAAGCCCAAGTATGATGGCATCCGGCTCATTGGTTTTCAATGGTCGCCGCTTTCGCACGAGCTCAAGGATTTCCTCAGCGGCTTCATGGTGGGCTACCAGTGGCTGGACTACGAAACCAGCCCCGAGGCCCAGGAGCTGGTAAAAGCCAAGGGCTTTGAGCCGACGGACTTGCCGCTGGTCATCTGCGTCGATGGCAAAGCTGTGCCCAATCCCAGCAAGAATGACCTGGCCGAGCACCTAGGCATTGCCAATAAGCCGCAGCAGGATATATACGATGTGGTGGTAGTAGGCGCCGGCCCCAGCGGTCTGGCCGCTGCTGTGTATGGTGCCAGCGAAGGCCTCAAAACACTCATAGTGGAGCGCCAGACGCCCGGTGGGCAGGCTGGCACTAGCTCACGCATCGAAAACTACCTGGGCTTCCCCACCGGCCTGAGCGGCGCCGACCTGGCTTTCCGCGCCTGGACCCAGGCCGTGCGCCTCGGGGCCGAGTTCATCGCACCGCAGGAAGTAACCAACCTGTGCATTCAGGACGGCTATAAGGTGCTCACACTTACTAACGGCAGCGAAATCAGCACCAAAGCCGTCATCCTAACCACCGGCGTAAGCTACCGCACCCTGGATGTGCCGGGCATGGACCGCCTAAGTGGCGCGGGCGTGTATTACGGTGCAGCGCGCACCGAAGCCCGCAGCTGCGATGAGCAGGACGTGTACATTGTGGGCGGCGGCAACTCGGCTGGACAGGCGGCCATGTACTTGGCCACGTATGCCCGCAAGGTGTTCATCGTCATTCGCGGGGCCAACCTGGCCGCCAGCATGTCGGCTTATCTAATTGAGCAGATTCGCAATACGCCCAACATTGAGCTGTTACCGCATTCTCAAATCAAGGAAGTATGCGGCGGCGACCACCTCGAAGCCGTGATGGTCGATATCAATGGTGTGGTAGAAAAGCGGCCGGCCCGCGCCCTGTTCGTCTTCATCGGGGCCAAGCCCAGTACCGAATGGGTTTGCGAACAGGTTATCTGCGATGGCAAAGGCTTCGTCCTCACCGGACGCGACTTGGTGACGGACCCACGCTACAGCCAGGTTTGGAAAAAAGACCGGGAGCCCTACCTGCTCGAAACCTGCGTGCCGGGCATCTTCTCGGCCGGCGATAGCCGCGCCGGCGCCATGGCCCGCGTGGCTTCTGCCGTGGGAGAAGGCAGCATGGCTATCAAGTTCGTGCACCAGTACCTGGACGAATAGTCCAACGCAGGCTTGCTCTGAATGCAGCACGCCAGAAAAGGGCGCGGCGGGCTCTGCTCTTCGGCAGTGGGTACCGTGTGTCCATCTGGGAAGCCCGTGCAGTGTGCTAGACAACCCACTGCACGGGCTTTGAAGCACTTGAACAGCAATGATATACCATACACAAGTCATTTATTATTCTTTAATCACCTAGTAGCATCAGCGTATATCCTGGTTAGCAAGAAAAAAAGCTATGAATTTTAGTATGTCTGTTGCTGGCAGACAGGCATGTGGGCAGTAGTTTTACCCTACACATTCATCTTTTTTCCTTGTTTATGATTAAAAATTACCAATTTTTGTTCTTTTTGAGGCCTTTGCGAACAGTAGTGGGTTTATGCACCATGCTACTGGCTTTGGGCATGGCAAGCCGGGCCCAGGGGCAGGCCTATACCATGAGTAACACCCCAGCTACTACCTGCTCGGGCACTCTCTACGATTCGGGGGGCGCCACGCTGCCCTATAGCAACGCCGAAACCTTTACCAAAGTCCTGACACCGGCAACGGCCGGGGCCCAGTTGCGATTAGTATTCAGCAGCTTCGACCTGGAATCCGGCTATGATTTCTTAACGATTTACAACGGCAGCAGCACCAGTGCACCCGTTATTGGTCAGTATACCGGCACAGTAGGACCGGGTACAGTCACAGCATCCAATACCACCGGCCAACTCACCCTGCGCTTCACGTCGGATGTTTCGGTGGCTGGTGCGGGCTTTGCAGCGGCTATTTCCTGCATTGGTGGGGGCCCGACTTTCACGGTTACGGCGCGCACCCCGGCTAGCAATAGCACTAACGTGGCCCCGACTTCACCGCTGAACATCAGCTTCAGCGAGTCGCCAACGGCAGCTTCGGCCAGCGGTATTACCGTATTTGGGGGGCTGGCCGGTGGCCGGCGGGCGCTAAACGCGGCTACTGTGAGTGGCAACACGGCCACGGTGAGCGTGGCAGGCAGCGCGTTCAAGCCCGGCGAGACGGTGCAGGTAGTGGTGCCCGCCACGGTGCGTAGCAGCAGCGGCTCCTCGGCTGTTCCCTACGTGTACCAGTTTACCACAGCTGCAAGCGTGGCCTCGGGCCGTTTCGGCTTCCGCAACGTGTATGCAACCGGAAACCAGCCCCATGACATGGTGATGGGCGATGTAACGGGAGATGGCCTGCCGGACATCATCTCTGGCGACGGCGGCGATTTCACCATTTCAGTACTGCCGGGCCTGGCCAACGGTACTTTCGGCTCGCGGCAGGTATATGCTATCACAGGCACGCCAACCCTACTCGCGCTGGGCGATGTGAACAACGATGGGCGCCTTGATGTGGTGACATCTAATTCGCAGGAAGCCACGGTTTCGGTGCTGCTCGCCACGGCGGCTGGTGGGCTTGGCACCAACACCACCTATGCCGTACCGACTGGGCCCTCGGGGATAGCGCTGGGCGACCTCAACGGCGATGGTCGCCTCGATATGGTAGTAACGAGCCAAGGCACAACAGCAGCAGTCGGTAATACCGCCGCGGTGTTGCTGAACCTGGGCAGTGGCGTTTTCAGCACCCCTATCACTTACCTCACGGGCAATTCGCCCATTAGCGTAACGCTGGGTGACCTGAACAACGACGGCCGGCTGGATATGTTCACGACTAATCAAAACGACAATACCGTTAGCGTACTCTTGGGAACGGGTACAGGCAGCTTCGGGCTCAAAACGGATTACACCACTGGTACTGGCCCCTTCATTGGGACGCTGGGCGATGTGAACGGCGACGGCAACCTCGATGCCGTGAGCGGCAACAACCTGAGCAGCACCGTGACCGTGCGCTTAGGTAACGGCACTGGCACCCTGGGCACCCGGACCGATTATACTACCGGCTCTACGCCGCAGGATACCGACCTAGGCGACGTAAACGGTGATGGCTGGCTCGACATTATTACGGCTAACCAAGGCACGGGCAATATCTCGGTGCTGCTAAACACAGGCACGGGCTCGTTCGGGACGGCATCCAACTTCGCGGCCGGCAACAGCACTGTGAGCACCGCGCTGGCTGATGTGAACGGCGACGGCCGCCTCGACGTGGCGGCCCTGAACTCGACTGATCAAACGGTGGCTATTCTTTTGGGCGTGGGCGCACCCACCATCACAAGCTTTACCCCGGCCAATGGACCGGTGGGCACCAGCGTTACTATTACAGGTACCAACCTGACCGGCGCTACCAATTTGCAACTCAATGGCGCAACCGTGACGGGCTTTGTGGTGGGCAATGGCGGCACCACCATCACCTTTACTATACCAGCCGGGGCTAGCAGTGGCCTGCTTGCAGTTACAACGCCGGGGGGCACGGCTGTTAGCGCAACACCTTTCACGGTAACAGCAGCCCAGTTGACAGTTAGCCAAGGTAATACAGCATATCCCAGCAATGGCCAAGCGTACAGCTTCGGCCCACAAACGTTGGGGGTAACGTCGGCTCCAGTTACGTTCACGCTTACCAATCCTGGCAGCGCGCCGCTCATCATCACCGGCAGCAGCACCACGGGTCCCTTCAATGCTGGCCCACTCAGCTCGGTGACGGTACCAGCCGGTGGCACCGCCACGGTAGCCGTCACCTTCACCCCCACCACGGCAGGCACCCAGACGGGCACCCTACGCCTTACGTCGGCATTGGGCACTTATGTAGTTAACCTGACCGGCACGGGTACGATTCCAGTGCCTGTTATCAGTGGATTTTCGCCGGCCAGCGGGCCAGTGGGCACGGTGGTCACCATCAACGGTAGCGGCTTTAGCGCGGGCAACATAGTTACGCTTAATGGTACCGCTGTGACCGGGGTAACGGTGAGCAACGGGGGTACTACCATCACGTTTACCGTGCCGGCGGGGGCAACCGCTGGCCCGCTCACCGTAACGACTGCCGGCGGCACGGCCACGAGCAGCGGCTCTTTCTGTGTGCAGTATGTGGCAATAGCGCCAGCTGCCACCCGCTGCGGAGCCGGCTCTCTCACCCTCACCGCCAGCGGCGTGCCTACAGGCGGCATTTACACCTGGTATGGCCAGGCCAATGGAGGCACGTCGCTGGCCACAGGCACCAGCTACACCACTGGGGTGCTTACGGGCACGACCACTTATTATGTTGGCATCAGCACAGGCAACGGGGCAGGTGCCTGCGAAGGTCCTCGCACGGCCGTTACAGCCACTATCAACGCCCTGCCGGTGGTGACAGTAGTCGCCGGTGGCCCGCTCAATCTGTGCGCCGGTAGTAGCGTAGTGCTGACCGCCAGCGGTGCCGATACCTACCAGTGGAGCAACGGGCAAACCACGACCAGCATCACAGTCAGCACGGCGGGTTCCTATAGCGTGACGGGGCTGAGTGCTGCGGGCTGCGCAGCTACCTCGGCCGCCACGGCCGTTACCATAACACCGCTGCCAGCCGCTCCTGTAGCCACACCCGCCAGCCGCTGCGGCAGCGGCTCGGTAACGCTGAGCGCAACCGGAGCGCCCGCTAGTGGCAGCTACGCTTGGTATTCGGCTGCTACGGGTGGCACGGCCCTGCCGGGCAATACCGGCGCGACGTTTACTACACCCGCCCTCACGGCTACTACTTCCTACTACGTCAGTGCGCTTACGGCTGGCGGCTGCGAAGGTCCTCGCACTGCGGTAGTGGCAATCATCAACACCGTGCCCATAGTGACGGTAGCAGCAAGCGGTCCGCTGAGCTTCTGCCAAGGCGGTAGTGTGGTGCTAACCGCCAGCGGTGCCGATACCTATCAGTGGAGCACAGGCCAAACCACGGCCAGCATCACCGTAGCAAGTGGCGGCAGTTACTCTGTGGTGGGTACGACCACAGCAGCCGGCTGCTCGATGACGTCGCCCGCAACCGCAGTAACGGTTAATGCAATTCCGGCACAACCGACCATCACCCTCGGTGCAGGCAATGTATTGACCAGCAGCAGCGCCACTGGCAATCAGTGGTATCTGAACGGAGTAGCCGTGGTAGGCGCTACGGGCGCTACATATGCCGTAGCCACTACAGCTCAGCAAGGCCTGTATACCGTAGTGGTAACCTCCGCCGCAGGCTGCGTATCGCCGACTTCAGCTGGCGTACAGGTGGTTGTTACGGCCTCTACTCAGACTACTGCTCTGCTCGACCTGCATCTTTATCCTAATCCGGCGCACGGTACGGCCACTGTGCAGTTGCCTGCCGTCAGCGGCGCTACCACGGCTACTTTAACCGTGTTGGATGCGCTGGGTCGCGTGGCTCAAACCCGGTTGGTAGCCCTGCCCGCTAACGGAACCCGAATTGAGCTCAACCTGGCAGGGCTGGCCTCTGGTGTGTACGCATTACACGTCAAGGCCGGCTCGGCCTCGACCACCAAACGCTTTACGGTTGAGTAACCTTATCATTGTCACTTACTAGCGGCAAAGACTTGCTGCCAGCAACTGACAATGCCCTTAACAAAAAAGACCCCGGCTGGCCAGCCGGGGTCTTTTTTGTTAAGGGCGAGGTTTACATAATGCCTGATACAGTCTATTTGCGATGCTAGGCTAATGTGCTGCCACCCGAATAACGTTACCCGAAAACCACGCTGAGCTGCTTTCCTCACCCAACCTACTAACGTCGTATAACGCAACAAGCCCCGGCACCGCGTAGAGCCAGGGCTTGTTGCATTAATACCTTTTATGGACGAATAGAAGACTTGTTAAACTGTCCTCCTTCATCATATTGGCAATGCTTATTCCTCCAGCATTAGCTGGTCGGGCAGGTTCATCAGGTAGTCACCGTAACCGCTTTTGCGGAGGGGAGCGGCAATGGCCCGCAGCTGGTCAGCATCGATGAAACCCTGGCGATAGGCGGCTTCTTCAATTGAGCCCACTTTCAGGCCCTGGCGCTGCTCAATTACTTTCACGAATTCGCCGGCCTGCATCAGGCTTTCAAACGTGCCCGTGTCGAGCCAGGCGGTACCGCGGCCGAGAATGCCCACTTTCAGGGTGCCACGGCGCAGGTATTCCTTATTTACGTCGGTAATTTCGTACTCGCCGCGGGGGCTGATTTCCAGATTTTTGGCTATTTCTACCACGTCGTTGTCGTAGAAATACAGGCCAGGCACCGCGTAATTGCTCTTGGGCTTGGCCGGTTTTTCCTCAATGCTGAGGGCTTTTTTGTTGGTATCGAACTCCACCACACCGTAGCGCTCGGGGTCGTGCACGTGGTAAGCGAATACCACGCCGCCTTGGGGATTGTTGTTGGCCTTCAGCAGTTCCTCCAGGCCTTCACCGTAGAAAATGTTATCACCCAGCACCAAGGCAACGCTATCGGTGCCAATAAAGTCGGCACCCAGCACGAAGGCTTGGGCTAGGCCATTGGGAATTTCCTGTACTACGTACTGGAAATCACAGCCCAGGCTTTTGCCATCGCCGAGCAGTTTTTTGAACTGCGCCTGGTCGTGGGGAGTGGTAATAATCAGCACCTCCCGGATACCAGCCGACAGCAGAATGGACAGCGGATAATAAATCATCGGCTTGTCGTACACCGGCATCAACTGCTTCGATACAGCCAGGGTGAGCGGGTGCAGGCGAGTGCCGGAGCCGCCGGCAAGGATAATTCCTTTCATGGAAATGTGCGAGAGTTAAAGTAAAAAGGCGGTTTTAGTTGCTGTTATGGCGCTGCCAGCGTTGGACGGCTGTTAGCAGTTGCGCAAAAGTTTGCTGCATGATTGCGCGGCGCTCGGTTTTGTAATCTTCGTCCGGGTCAAGCTCATCAATGGTTGCTTCCCATTTGGCAAGCACCACATCGCGGCAGTCTGTTACCAGTTGCGGGGTGAGCTTGGGGCTGGTATAGTACTTTAAACCAATCAGAATTTCGGCAGCAACCAGGCATTGGGTTCCACCGTCTTCGTCGGCCTCTGCCAGCGAAGGGGTGTCGACAACGGCTTGAAGCTGCGCAACCAACGGGTCCGCCACGCTGGCCAAGTAGTCCAACGCCTTATCGCTGTCGAAATTACCGCTCCCCCAAGTGCCCATGGTATTGGCTTAGTTACGCTCCTGAATAAACGACTGATTTGCTTTAAACCACTCCAGCGTCTGGCGCAGGCCTTCGCGAATACGCACCTGGGGCTGATAGCCCAGCAAACGGTTAGCCTTGGAAATGTCGGCCAGCGAGTCACGAATATCACCGGCGCGGTCTGGGCCGAATTTCGGCGCCAGATTCGAGCCGGCTTCCTCCCGCAGAATGTCGTACATCTGCACCAGAGAGGTGCGGTCGCCCACGGCGATGTTGTAGACCTGGCCCAGCGCCTCAGGATTTGTCACCAAGGCAGCACGGATGTTGGCTTCGACGCAGTTCTCTACAAAGGTGAAGTCACGAGTCTGGCCGCCGTCGCCGTTCAGCGTAGGCGGCTCGTTGCGCAGAATGGCGTCAATAAACAACGGAATTACCGCTGCGTATGCCCCGCCCGGGTCCTGGCGCGGGCCGAAGATGTTGAAGTAGCGCAGGCCCACGATTTCCATGCCGTAGGTACGGGCAAATACGTCGGCGTACAGCTCATTCGCATACTTGGTCACGGCATAGGGCGAGAGCGGCTTGCCAATACGGTCCTCCACTTTGGGCAGGCCGGGGTGGTCGCCGTAGGTCGAGCTGGAAGCGGCGTACACGAAGCGCTTTACGCCCGCATTCTTGGCCGCCGTCAGCATCTGCACGAAGCCACCCACGTTCACGTCATTGGTCAGCACCGGGTCCTTAATGGAGCGAGGAACCGAGCCGAGCGCCGCTTCGTGCAGCACCACGTCCACGCCCTCGCAGGCGGCGGCACAGGTAGCAGCGTCGCGGATGTCACCATCAAGGATTTCCAGCCGGCTATCTCCCGCAAACAGCGCCAGGTTTTTGCGGAAGCCGTTGGAATAGTTATCCAAGGTCCGCACTTTCTTCACGCCGTATTTCAGCAAATACTCCACGATGTTGGAGCCAATAAAGCCCGCGCCGCCAGTAACAAGAAAAGTCAGATTGTCGAGCGGCTGCTCGTGGAAGGGGTTTTCGTACATGAGGTCAGTTAACAGTTATCAGTAAGCAGTTAACAGTTGGTCAAAGGGCCGTCAAACATCTGTTCACTGCTCACTGATAACTGTTAACTAAGATATTAGCGGCCCGCGTACTGCTTTTGGTTGTAGTCCTGGTAAGCGCCGCTCGTTACGCTGTTCAGCCATTCTTCGTTGGCGAGGTACCAGTCTACGGTTTGGGCGAGGCCTTGCTCGAAAGTCACAGAAGGCTTCCAGCCCAGCTCGTTCATGATTTTCGAGGAGTCGATGGCATAGCGCATGTCGTGGCCGGCGCGGTCGGTCACAAACTTGATGAGCTTGCGCGAGGTGCCCACCTCCTGGCCGGTTTTCTCATCCACCACGTCGCAGAGCAGCTCGATGAGCTTAAGGTTCTGCCACTCGTTTACGCCGCCAATGTTGTAGGTATCGCCCTCTTTGCCCTTATGGAACACCGCGTCGATAGCCGTGGCGTGGTCTTTTACAAAGAGCCAGTCGCGCACGTTTTCACCTTTGCCGTACACGGGGACCGGCTGGCCGGTACGCAGGCGGTGGATGGCCAGCGGAATCAGCTTCTCGGGGAAATGGTTCGGGCCATAGTTGTTCGAGCAGTTGCTCAGCTTGATGGGCAGACCGTAGGTGTGGTGCCAGGCACGCACAAAGTGGTCGGAGCTGGCTTTAGAAGCCGAGTAGGGCGAGCGGGGGTCGTAAGCCGTTTCCTCGGTGAACATCTCGGGGCCGAAGTCCAGCGAGCCGTACACTTCGTCAGTACTTACGTGGTAGAACACGTGGCCCTCATAGCCGCCTGGCTGCCACAGGCTGCGGGCTGCATTCAGCAAATTCACTGTGCCAATGACGTTGGTTTTCACAAACGCCATTGGGTCGGTAATGCTACGGTCCACGTGTGACTCGGCTGCAAGGTGAATCACCGCATCAGGCTGTTCATGGGCAAAAAGCTGGTCGATGAAGTTCTGGTCAGCAATGTCACCTTTGATGAACTTGTAGTTCGACGCATTCTCAACATCGCGCAGGTTTTCCAGGTTGCCAGCATACGTCAGCGCGTCGAGATTGAGAATCTGATAGTCGGGATACTTCGTAACGAACAGCCGAACTACGTGGGAGCCAATGAAGCCGGCGCCGCCGGTGATGAGGATTTTCATTTTGCAGATGTGTAAATGTATCTGGTGTGGAGATGTGGAAATGAGGGTAAAAGCTGATTATCCAGCAAATCCCCATTCTTTCTCTTTTCTCGCATTTATTTAAGTGTTTGCTGCCATTTCCAAGCGCTGGCCAGGGAGTCAGCCAAGGACGTTTCGGTTTTGAAACCCAGCACCTGCTCAGCCTTCGTAGCATCGGCATAGATGGCGGGTACGTCGCCAGGGCGACGCGGACCGATGCTGTAGTTCAGCTTCTGGCTGGTGGCTTGCTCGAAAGTTTGCACTACTTCAAGCACCGAATTACCGTTGCCCGTACCCACGTTGAAAGTTTCCACCACGTCGCTGGCCTTGCGGTCGAGCAGGCGTTGCACGGCCACAATGTGTGCTTTGGCCAAATCCACCACGTGGATGTAGTCGCGGATGTTGGTGCCATCGGGCGTGTCATAGTCGCCGCCGTTAATGGTCAACTTCTCGCGGATGCCCGCTGCCGTTTGGGTGATGAAGGGCACTAGGTTATTCGGCACGCCTAAGGGCAGCTCGCCGATTTTGGCCGACTCATGCGCGCCAATTGGGTTGAAGTAGCGCAGCAGAATGGTGTGCAGCTTGTTGGTGGGCGCGGCCGATACATCGTTCACAATGTCCTCGCACATCTGCTTGGTGCGGCCGTAGGGCGACGAAGCCGGCTTGGTGGGCGTGGCCTCGGTCACGGGCAGCGCATCGGGAATGCCATACACAGTGCACGACGATGAAAACACCAGGCTTTCAACGTTGAACTCGTTCATTACGGCTAGGAGCGTCAACAGCGAGCCCACGTTGTTTTGGAAGTAAGCCAGCGGCTTCTGCACCGATTCGCCCACGGCTTTGTAAGCCGCAAAATGAATGACACCCGCAATATCCGGCTCGGCCTGAAACACACCGCGCAACGCCGTCGCATCGGCGCAATCGATGCGGTGCGTTGGCACCTTATGGCCCAGGATAGCCTCAATGCCAGCCAGCGCTGACTCTTCCGAATTGCTGAAATTATCGACAATTATCGGCTGGTAGCCAGCTTGGGACAGTTCAACTACAGTATGCGACCCGATGTAGCCGGCACCGCCAGTGACGAGAATCTTGTTCATATTTTAAGCTACTAGCTATTAGTCCTTAGCTAATAGCGCGTTAGGTTATATTCAATGAATAGCTAACCGCTGAGCCTACAGGCTCCAGTATTGCAGGTCCTTCATTTTGCCGCGGTACAAGCCTTTGATGTCGACCAACACAGCATTATCGGAGGTGATGGACTGGAAGTAGGCTTCATCCTTTTCGGCGTAGGGAGTGTGGCTCACGGCCACAATTACGGCGTCGTAATCGGTGCGCACGTCGTCGTTGTGGGTCAGACGGAAGCCGTACTCGTGGTGCAGCTCGTTGGAATCGGCATGCGGGTCGATGATGTCGACATTCACCGAGAAGTTCTTCAGTTCCTGAATCACGTCGGCCACTTTCGAGTTGCGGATATCTTCCACATTTTCCTTGAAGGTGGCACCCATCACCAGCACGCGGCTTCTGGCCACGTCCTTGCCTTTCTTAATCATCATCTGCACCGTTTTGCGGGCGATGTAGGCACCCATATTATCGTTGGTGGTGCGTCCGCTTAAAATAACCTTGGCATCGTAGCCCAGCTCCTTAGCTTTATAAGTCAGATAGTAAGGGTCCACGCCAATGCAGTGGCCGCCTACCAGACCCGGCGAGAACTTCAGGAAGTTCCACTTCGTGCCGGCAGCTTCGAGCACTTCGTAGGTGTTGATGCTCATGCGGTCGAAAATCATCGACAGCTCGTTCATCAGGGCGATGTTGACGTCGCGCTGGGTATTTTCGATAATTTTGGCGGCTTCGGCTACGCGGATGCTGCTGGCGCGGTGTACGCCAGCCTTCACTACCAGTTCGTAGACTTTGGCAATGACATCGAGGCTTTCATCGTCGCAGCCAGCCACCACTTTTACAATGCTCGTGAGGGTATGCTCCTTATCGCCGGGGTTGATGCGCTCGGGCGAGTAGCCTACCTTGAAATCAACTGGGAATTTCAGGCCCGACAGGCGTTCCATCACGGGGATGCAGTCTTCTTCGGTGCAGCCAGGGTACACAGTGCTTTCAAACACCACATAATCACCTTTTTTCAGCACCTTGCCCACCGAGCCGGAAGCGCCAAGTAGCGGCTTGAGGTCGGGTTGGGCGTGCTCATCAATGGGTGTAGGCACGGCTACGATGTAGAACTGCGCCTGGCGCAACACCTCCAGCGAGTCGGTGAAAGTGATGTCACAGCCTTCGAAGGCGTCTTTTTCCAGCTCACCACTTGGGTCGATGCCCTGCTTCATCTGCGCCACACGGCCGGCGTTGATGTCGAAGCCGATGACCTTAAGCTGCTTCGCAAATTCGAGGGCGATGGGCAGGCCCACGTAGCCGAGGCCGATAACGGCCAGCGTGGCCTCTTTGCGCAATAATTGTTCGTACATTCTAGGAGATTATGAGTTATGAATTATGAGTCGTCGTCATAACGTTCTCATTCATAACGGTCACTGATTTTTTATCGTCACTCAATCGGTATTGCTCGCCGCTTTCGGGGCAGGTAGCGCGGCCTTTTTTATCAAAGCTGAGGCGATGGCCGTAGGCACTCATCCACCCTTGTGGCCGGGCGGGGGTACCAAATACAAGAGCATAGGCCGGCACATTGTGCGTTACTACGCTGCCCGCGCCGACAAAAGCATAACGGCCCAGCCGCGTGCCGCACACAATGGTGGCGTTGGCACCGACGGTCACACCCTGCTCCAGATAGGTGGTTTGGTATTGGCCGAGGCCTTTCCGGGGCACGGCACTGCGGGGGTTCTTCACATTGGTAAACACCACCGACGGGCCAAGGAAGACGTCGTCCTCACAGACCACACCACCATAGAGGCTCACGTTGTTCTGCACCTTCACGTTGCGGCCCAGCGTCACACCGTCGGCCACGAATACGTTCTGGCCCAAGTTGCAGTCGTCACCAATTTCGGCCCCGGCACATACGTGGCTGAAGTGCCAGATGCGGCTACCCCGGCCTATCTGGCAGCCCTCGTCGAGGACGGCCGTGGGATGGGCATAGAAATCGGGGGTAGCGTGGGGCATATAGGACACAGAGATGTTTCGGCCCGCAAAGGTAAGGAGAAGGGCGGTGTTGGCTTCGCACTTTTGCGTAATTCGCTTATTGTGCTTGCATTATGGCCCAACTAGCTCTTATAGCAAACCACCGTTAAGCATAAATCCCATTAATCCGCTGCATATACCGCATCTGCGGTCAAAGCTTCACGCACACATTCTGTGCTTCAGTAAAGAACCGTAACGCCTCTAGCCCACCCTCGCGGCCAACACCAGAATTCTTCATGCCGCCAAAAGGCGTGCGCAGGTCGCGGTGCAGCCAGGTATTTACCCAAACGATGCCGCTGTGTAGCTGGTGGGCCACACGGTGTGCCCGCTGCAAGTCGCGCGTCCAGATAGTGGCAGAGAGGCCATAGTCGGTGCTGTTGGCCATCATTAGCGCCTCCTCATCGGTATCGAAGGGCGTGAGCGTAACGACGGGACCGAAAATTTCCTCCTGATTGGTGCGGCAGTCGAAGGGCAGGTTTTCGAATACTGTGGGTTCGAGGAAATAGCCGTTTTCGCAACGGCCCGGCACGGTAGCCCGATGGCCGCCGGCGAGCAGAACGCCGCCTTCTTCGTGCGCCAGCTTTATATAGCCCAGCACCTTATTCAAATGGCCTTCGCTAACTAACGCGCCCTGCTTAGTATCCGGTTCGAGCGGGTCACCAATTTTCTGAGCTTCCAGCTGCTTCAAAAACTCGGTTTTGAAATCCTCATATAAGGGTCGCTCGATGAAGATGCGGGAACCGCACAGGCAAATCTGGCCTTGGTTGGCGAAGCTGCTGCGGATGCTGGTCGCCACGGCGGTGGCTAGGTCACAGTCGGCGAAAACGAGGTTGGGGTTTTTGCCACCCAGTTCCAGGCTGAGCTTCTTGAACATCGGCGCGGCGGTGCGGGCCAGGTGCCGCCCCGTGGCCGTGCCACCTGTGAAGCTAATGGCCTTAATGCCCGGGTGCTCCACAATGGCCTGCCCACAGCTTGGGCCGTTGCCATGAATGATGTTGAGCACCCCCGCTGGCAGGCCAGCCTCAATGCACAACTCGCTCAGCAAAAAAGCGGTGGCCGGCGTGATTTCCGAGGGCTTAGCCACCACGCAGCATCCCACGGCTAGGGCCGGTGCAATCTTCCAGGTAAAGAGGTAGAGCGGCAGGTTCCAGGGTGAGATGCAGCCCACCACTCCTACCGGATGGCGCACGGTGTAGTTCACGGCCACGCCTTCCTGCACGTGGGCCTCGGTGGCGAAGTGGCCCGCGACGGTGCCGAAAAAGTGAAAGTTGCTGGCCGCGCGGGGAATATCCATTACGCGGGCCAGGCTTAAGGGCTTGCCATTGTCCTGGCTTTCGGCAAGGGCCAGGCGCTCTAGGTTAGCGTCAATCAGGTCGGCGATTTTGACGAGCAGACGGCCCCGGTCCTCGGCGGGCAGGGCACGCCAGGCGGGCAAGGCGGCTTCGGCGGCCATCACCGCAGCAGCCACATCATCAGGGCCAGAATCGGGAATCTGGCCGTATACCTGGCCGGTAGCAGGCTCAACATTGTCGAGGTAGCAGCCGGTAAGGGGCGGCACAAGCTGGCCGTTGAGGTAGTTCTGGATTACGAGCATAATGAGGCGGCTGAAGGCCGAACCAAAAGTAGCGGCTAGCATGAAAAAATACTTCTTAAACGGGTGCCGGGCCACCAGCCTCAGCCGCTACGGCTTTGATATCCCATGCCAACTCACTCTGCATGGTGCCATATGATTCACTTGCCTATAAAATCACTGACCTTGTAAATCAGCTTATTTCGACATCGCATTTACTATCAACCAACTAAAAAAATGGAATCAAGGCGACCAACGTACATCCTTGTCAATACCCCATTCTAAAGTCGGGTATATAATTCTTAATACTAGGCAGCGCTAAACTAGAGGTAATAGCTGCCAACCTTGAAAAGGTTGACGAATTATGCCCTAATTTTGACTGTTCAAAAACCAATCTTCACTTTTTATTCAACTCTGCATTCTTGATGTTACTTTCTATTTTTGCGTCGGTAAAGCGTTCGTGCTTTCGTGTAGTAGCTGGCAGCGCCCTGCTACTGGGAGTTGCCTCCTGTTCATCGGATTCTAAAGAAGGCGCAGCTCCTGCCAATCTGGTATCAAAAAATGATTTTGAAGCGTGTGAAGGTTGGGGGGTGACTTCTACATCCCTAACAAGCGCAAAGGCTCATTCCGGCCGCTATTCAATTAAGGTAGACCCAGGTATTGAGTATAGTATTGGCTATGCAAATACCCTGGGAAAGATGTCCAGCACCAAAATCAAAAAGCTACATGTAAGTGGCTGGGCTATGCTGAGCAGCCCCAAAGTTAAAGCTGTACTCGTGCTACAGATAACAGACCCGGCGAAAGGAGGAGCTCAAATATATTGGCAGGCACTAAATATTCGGGCTGAAGTAAAAACTATTAACCACTGGACGCAAATCGAAAAGGATTTTGACTTACCGGATACCATTAGTTCTAATCAGGAGCTGAAGCTATACATGTGGCGGACAGGTCCGGATGACACCACTTATCTTGATGATGTTGAGATTACCAAAGGGTAAGGCACTTTCTTATTTATTAGACAGCCCGCAGACGTGATAACAAGTTAACTTGTTTTGCATGTCTGCGGGCTGTTTAATGTTCAGCTTCAATACAATCTATTGAAAAAAAATGCCTCTGCTTTCTGAATGCGGCTATCTACCTAAATAAAAAGTTTTCTGTTCAGTATCTGCCCAGTATGTCAATCTCAAACAGCCGCTCTACCCCGCACATCCTTCCATGGGCCGTGTTGACGCTTGCTATTCTAGAAGCGGCACAGTTTACCTACTTCCGTAATCAGCTAGGTGACTATATCAGTCCCATTGTATTGTATTTCACGGCAGTGGCCCTTTGCCTAGTTACTGCTTGGTCAGTGCGTCACAAGCCACTGCCAACACTTTTGCCAGTGGCGGTGCGTGGTGGCTCTTGGTGGCCGGGTGCTTTGGCACTAACTGTCGGCTTGGCACTATGTTTACCGCTGCTCAAATCACGCATCGAAGGAACGCTTGCGCAGGATTATTCCGATATTATTCCGGCTCTCACGGTATACTGCCAACGGTTTCTAAACGGTGAAGTTGTACACCGCCCCTTAACAGAAGATTTGGGCTACTTTCTGGAGCCAGGATACTTGCCTGCTACATGGTTCCCATTTGTAGTATCCGAATACTTTCGGTTTGATTATCGCTGGATGAGCACCTTTATCATGCTTCTAGGAATAGTAAGCTATCTGATAACTGTAGTACGCTTGCGTCGCGGACCGTTGCTCACCTTTGGGCTGGGCATGCTGCCATTCGTTTTCACGTATTATGTGCTACGTCCCACCGATGACGCAGTCCTTCGCGCTAACGCAGATATTTTCTCTCTAACGGTTGAGCCACTTATTATAGGCTATTATCTGCTGCTGGTAGCTGGGGTCTTGCTGCCTTCACGCCCGCTTTTTATCATTGCCCTAGTGCTATGCCTGCTATCTCGATATTCGCTGGTATTCTGGGTTCCGCTCTATGTGGGGTTAGTTTACGTGAACGAATCCCGGCAGTGGGCTTGGACGATAGTAGGCTTAGCAGCAGCTGGCGTACTCGCCTTTTATGTGGTGCCGGTACTTTCGCACGACTGGGGTCTCTTTATGCGAGTCCAGAAGGTTTATACTGAAACCACTCTGGGCGAATGGAGGAATTCAGGAGAAGACGGTCGGCCTTACCATTTGTATAACGGCATTGGGTTAACCAATTTGTTCTATCACTTCGGCTCCGGTGACCTGCTAACCCGGCTCAAACTTGCTAAAGCTGTTCATTTGCTGTCAGTTGTGGCAATAGTCATCGGCGCAGCCTTGGTTTATTGGCGTCAGCGCCTACCCCGTATCAACTACCGACTCTACGCCGTAATCGTACTGAAGCTTTACCTCACTACTTTCTACGCCTTGCTTCAGGTACCTTATACCTATCTGGCGATAGTAGGTTTCTTCATTTCCTTATACCTAGTGGTAATAGCGGTGGGGCCGGCAGTAATGGAATCGGCTGAAGCTACTCCACTACAAAGCGCTTTTGTGAAAGATGCGGAGGTGTCATAGCGAGGTAGCCGCCACTGCATACCGCGTGAAAGTATAGGTACTGGATAGCAGGCCCTATATATAATGGCCAATGATGCCAATATTGTCCATATAATGCAGGCCGCTAATCACGCTCAATACGATGGCTGTGAGCAACACTATTTGCTTTGCCCAATCGGCTTTTGTGTTGGGCCGCCAGCACAACACATCTAGGGTGACCAGCCAATAGAGCAGATGGTTGGTGGCAATCACTTGCCAAGTGAAATTTCCATGCGACGCCCTTATCCCCGATTCATATACGAGCATAAACTGAGCAAAGGCTACCACGGTGCTAATGAGTGCACACTGATGCGTTAGCTGGCGCAATAGCTGGGGCCGCAACGCATATACCACCAAGGGCAAAGCAAAAGAGGTGATGCCTAATTTGAAGCTCTCCAAGGAACTCAGTTGGGGCATAAAAATCTTCCACCCAGCTGGAAAACCAAACACAAAGTGCGATTTATCATCAACACTCACTTCCGGATGCAGAGCAATCCACTTTGCTTGTCCCACAATAAGCAGTAACACGGGGAGTATAGCCAGTGCAAAACCCAGCAGCAAACGACCAATGGCCGGGCGACGAATATTCAACAGCCATAACAGCCCGTAAGTGGGCACAAATGCAAAAGCATAGCTAGGCTTGCACAGCGCCCCACACACTAGCACTAGCCCCAGCAGCGCATCGAAAACAAAGCTCCCTCGGCCACCGGCCCGCAACTGACGGATACCCAGTCCGAATGCTGCTACCGAAAACGGCAATGCGGCCAGCCATGTTGAATTGTGGTATACGTTGGGCGGCAGCAATCCCAAGTAATTATAGGATGATTCGATAATCATATTGACCGGTGCCGGGTACAAAAAGCACCCAGCAACGGCTGCTAACACTCCGCCAAGAGCTGGCCAGAATCTGACGAACTGCGTCTGTGAAACTACTTGTATACGGATGTGACTTCCGACCCAGCAAGCTAAGTAAGCGGAAACTCCCCAGCATGCACCAAGCACAATGGTTGCGGTGTTCATCAATTCATCCTTAGTGCATTGCACTCCGGACACTACCCACGTAAGCCAATAAAATCCGGGATTAGCAGGCCAGACACAACCTTCATTGCACACTTTAACAATATAACCAACATGCTCGCTTACATCTGAATTAGCAGCCATCTCAAGTAGCAGCCATTCATAATAATGCGTCATTCCAATGCTGACCAACAGGCCAACGCCAAGCCATAAGAGATGTTGACGAACCCAACTAGAGTTTAGTAATGACTTATAAAGGATATTTTCTCGCATAAGAAAGCAGCAATAATTAACAGGTCGATTTTATAGATTGGAGCAAGTGCGCTTTGTTCTATTGAAATGTTAAGTAAAAGATATCCGCAATCTATAAAGCATAGCAATGCAGAATTAGTCTGCGGATAATTGGCAAACCACAAAAGTAGTAGCGTACGATGCACAAATCGTGTTTCCTGGAATGTTCCGGCCGAATCAAAACATCCGAGGCTATAGTTCGCCAAGCCAGAGGTGCACTCACGCCCTATAAGATTGCATCAATGCTGAAATCGCTACTTTGGCTGTAGTTTTGGAAGATAATTACCATATGCTAGGAATATATGGCTGGTCGTTTGGGCTCATACTAGAATAGCTTTATAGGACTATTGATAGTTTTACTGGCTGACGGTTCCCCAAACCTGATATGTGATGGATAATTATATAAATCCTCAGTTCAAGTCTGAGCATTGCGACTCAGCAAGCAAGATGGTACCCTACTGGTAATCCAAATAAAATCG
Source organism: Hymenobacter negativus (assembly GCF_017571495.1). Taxonomy (GTDB): domain Bacteria; phylum Bacteroidota; class Bacteroidia; order Cytophagales; family Hymenobacteraceae; genus Hymenobacter; species Hymenobacter negativus. The sequence goes on from NZ_JAGETZ010000002.1 coordinate 80,580, forward strand.
CTCAGAACCCATGACAGGGTTAGGAAACTATCTTGGCAGGCTCTGGCGGTTGTCACTAGCGACGCTGCTCATCCAGCTGGTCCCCCCTATGCTAAAGAGACGCGACTGCATGAGGTTGGGGCTTAATAAAAAGGTGGCAACAATAATGAATAGCATGTAGAACATTCGCTCAAATCATCTATCTACCTTATAACGCCTTTATTTTACGGCTTTACTTCCTTCCCGTAGCAAAATTCTGCCGCGACGCTCATCATTGTTTATGAAGTCTCGTTTTCCATACCCGTATTCGCTACTTGCTATACTCATTTTATTCCTGCTGATGGTGCAGGCCCGGCTATGGGCCCCTTACTGGGATACGCATAGTATGCAGGGCATCCTCACTTGGGATGCCATGGGATATTATATCTACCTGCCAGCGCGGTTCATCTATCACGACCTCGGGCATATGGCATTTTCGGCCGACATCATGCGCGAGTACAACCCCAGCAGTTCGTTCTATCAGGCATTTCAGGTACCTGGTGCACCTGACGGACAGCTTGTGGCAAAATATACTTGTGGCTTGGCCTTTCTATGGACTCCTTTTTTTTTCATAGGGCACTGGGCCGCTGAGTGGCTAGGCTACCCGCAAGACGGCTTCTCGGCACCTTATCAGATAGCTATTGCTTTTGGAGGGCTGCTGTTTGCACTGTTGGGCTTGGGCATCATACGCCGCCTATTACTGCATTACTTCTCTGATATTGTTACCACACTGGTACTCGTGTTGCTGGTATTGGGGTCCAACTACTTTCAATATGCAGTATTCGATGCGGCGATGGCGCACAATTACCTGTTTACGGGATATGCGCTGCTATTGTGGCTCACCTTGCAGTGGCATGAGCAGCCCACTCGGCTTCGCGCTTTTCTTATTGGCCTTACGCTGGGAGTTCTAGTTCTAATAAGGCCTTCTGAGGCCGTGGCGGCAGTTATTCCACTACTATGGGGTATTGGGTCGGTGGCTGATGGAAGGGCTAAACTGTTAATGTTGCGCGCCCGTTGGGTCGATGTGGGGCTACTTGTGATAGGCGGCGTATTGGGCGTGCTACCACAGCCGCTATACTGGCATTGGGCTACCGGCCATTATATCTTCTACAGCTATGGTGACCAGCACTTCAGCTTTTTCAAGCCGCACCTGTGGGAGGTACTTTTCAGCTTCCGAAAGGGCTGGCTACTTTACTCGCCGATGCTGCTGCTGCCGCTGGCGGGGCTGGTGGTGCTGTGGCGTACTCACCGCAGCGTGGCCGTGCCCGCACTGGCATTTTTTGTACTCAATTTGTGGGTAGTATCGGCTTGGGATATCTGGTGGTACGGCGGCAGTATTGGGCAACGGGCGCTGGTGCAGAGCTACGCAGTACTTACACTGCCTTGGGGGGCGGCCATGGCTTGGCTATTGCAACCAGCACGCCGACCAAGCCTGCGCGCCATAGCGGTAGTGGTTGCGGTCCTACTTGTCGACTTGAATCTATTTCAGCATTGGCAGTTCATGCAATCTATCATCAACCCAGATGAGATGAACCGGCGCTATTATTTTGCCATCTTTAACAAGACAAAACCCTCGCAGGCCGACTACGCCATGCTGGACGTAAAAACACACCTGCCACAGGCCGAGCACAATTACCAGCCTCGCTCGTTGGCCAAGCTAGACTTTGAAAATCTGCCGCTCGATGAGGGCAAGGGGATATCAGCTGAACACGGATACAACAGCCGGCAATCATTCCATGGCGATGCCGCGCATCCATATAGCCCAGAGCTAAATATCAGACTTGGTGAGGCAAACTTGGTTCCAGGCAGTTATGTACGCGCTTCCTGCCGAGTATTTTCTGACTACGGTGCTTGGGGCAATCGTTTGGTTATGACGGTAGAGCGCGATGGCAAATCTATTGTCTGGGATGCTGTCCGGCTACAAAACAACCTTAGCGTGGCGCATGGCTGGAGCTTGGTGCATTTTGACGCACCGCTGCCACCCAATGCATTGCCCAACGACCGACTTCGGATTTACGTGCTGAGTGATAATGCTTCGAGTTGCTACATTGATGATTTACAAGCTGAATTTATGGCACCGAAAGCTGACTGGTAGGTCTTACTTTCCGATATTACTTTCAGCGTTACATCGCAATCTTTACTTAGATTACTTCTACTTCACAGCTGCTGTTTGCAGTTGTTTCCATTATACCAGCCATTTCAATGACTTATCCAAACCTTGCCCTGTGGGCCAGCTGCACTCTGGTTGTAGGCGCCTGCCAGCCGAATACACCGGCGGCTGACAATACCAAGCAGCTCATGCACAATGATTTTGAGCAAAGTGTTGGCTGGGGCGGTACTGCTGAGGGCTCTCTTACTGATAGCAAAGCGCATGGTGGCCATTGGGCGGTACAAGTAAATCCAGAGGTGAATTTCGGGTTTACTTACGAACGCATACTAGGCCGCATAGCCCCGCAACTCCCGCGTAAGATGCAGTTGCAAGGCTGGGCTCTACGCGCCAACTCGGGCAGCACCGCCAAACTGGTAGTACAGGTAAATGCCAGCCCGACCGATACGGCTAAAGTATTTTATGGTGCCCTGCCCATGGCCGATGTCGTGCGGGAATTTGATAAGTGGACGGTAGTTTCTTTCCCTTTCACCTTGCCTACTACGGCAGCAGCTGGCAATGTAATTAAAATATACCTCTGGCGCGACCAATCCTCCGCCCCTACTTACCTAGACGATGTTGAGCTCATATCAGAAGACTAGCAGCAGCCAACCTGCAGCCTCAACCCGCCGTCCGTGGCCTTGGAGCAAGCTGGCCGTGGGCTTGGTGACCGTGGTGCTACTCCGGCTATTTGTGAGTGTAGATAACTGGCAGGAGTATCGGGTGACCAAGTATGATGTCTTCGGCTATTACCTATACTTGCCAGCTAAGTTCATTTACCACGACTTAGCTGGCTTGTCATTTGTACCCGCTATTATCGACCAATATCAGCTTACTAACCGAGGCAACCCGGCTCACCCGCTAGGCAATTTTGAGGTATCGCGGGCTCGCACTGAGCCTGACCGCTACGTCATTAAGTACACCATGGGCCTAGCCATCCTATATTTCCCTTTTTTTGAAACAGCTCATCTCTATACCACCAACTTTAGCCATTACTCACCTGATGGGTACTCGCCGCCTTATCAGATAGCGGCCTACCTCGCCGGGCTGGTATATGCCCTGGTGGGCCTGCTGGTACTACGACGGTTTCTGCGCTATTATTTCTCAGACGGGCTAACGGCCGCGTTGCTGATAATTGCCTATTGTGGCACTAACTACTTGTGCTACTCCAGTTTCAGGGGCTTGTATTCACACAACTTTCTGTTTGCGCTCCATGCTACCACCCTGTTGCTCACCCATCTTTGGGTACAACAGCCACGACAGCGTTATGCCCTGGGCTTGTCCGTGTCCATTGGCTTAGCCATTCTCATCCGTCCTACCGAAATCATTATTGGCCTTGTGCCGCTACTGCTCGGCGTAGCTTCCCTAGCCGGCCTGCGCACTCGGTTACAACTGTTGTGGCAGCAGCGTGGGCAGTTATTGTTGTTTGGGTTTGGCGTTGGTCTAATTTGGTTGCCTCAACTTTTATACTGGCATCATATGTCAGGCCATTGGTTCTACGACTCCTACCCTGGCGAGAGCTTCAACTTCAAGCATCCCAAGCTGAAATCGGGCATCTATAGCTTTAACAATGGCTGGCTAACCTACACTCCGGTAATGGGGTTATCTCTCATTGGCATAGCTGTGCTCTGGTGGCGGCGCCGCGACACCTTTTGGCTTATGTGCAGCTATTTGGCTCTGCATCTGTGGATTTCGTTCAGTTGGTGGTGCTGGTGGTATATGGACAGCTTTGGCTCGCGGGCCATGGTGCAAACCTATCCACTATTATGCCTGCCACTGGGATATTTGCTACGGGAAATGTTCCAGCAGGGCCGCGTCATAACAATGGTTACTGCGGTACTCTTGGCTGGCTTTGTCGGACTCAACTGTTTTCAGTTCTGGCAGTTGCAAAATGGCATCTTTGTTTCGGAATACATGACACAGCGTTACTATCTAGGTATTCTTGGTAGGACTCAGCTAACGAAGGACATTTTAGCTAAGTTTGATACCAATGAGCCTGATCCACCACAGGCCTCTAAGGGCTTTGCGCCTGTATTCGTCGACCATTTTGACAAGGGTACGGGCACTGGGTACACGGCAGACCATCTGAGCGCTGGTCAAGCGCCTGGTTTTCGCTTGGATGGACAGAACCGCTACAGTCCGGCATTTCGGTCCACATTAGGTGGGATGTCAGCAGCACCCGGCCAATGGGTACAGGCCAGCGTACAGGCCTTTTTTCCAGATAAGGAATATAATATTAATCAGATGCCAGGGCTCGTGATTGAATGGCAGCGTGGGGGACAACCCCTCAAGTGGCAGTCGGTACGTATCACCAACAAGGTTGGTCCGGTAAGCACTGTGTATGGTGGCACTGCTGGTGTATGGGACACTGTCGCCTTCACCTCTCAGATTCCAACCGATGCGCAACCCGGTGACCAATTGGCTGTTTACGTTCGGAATGACCAGTCTGACAAAGCCTTATTTATTGACGACTTGACAGTGAGCGTGATAAAGCCTTAGCATCTGGAAATAATTCCAACACCTACGTTCACAGCTATTGCCCTAGCAGGCCGTACTTTAGAATGCAGTAAATAGCACGGAAACCGTCGCGCCAGCCAATTTTCTTGCCCTCGGCGTAGGTGCGACCGTAATAGCTAATGCCTACTTCGTAGATGCGAGCATCCTTTACACGGGATACTTTGGCGGTTACTTCGGGCTCGAAACCGAAGCGGTTTTCCACCAGCGTGAGGCCCTGAATGATGTCGCGCCGGAACATCTTATAGCAGGTTTCCATATCGGTCAGGTTCAGGTCGGTCACCATATTTGAGAGCAGGGTGAGCCAATAATTGCCGATGCTGTGCCAGAAGAACAGGATACGGTGCGGGTTGCCGCCCATGAAGCGCGAGCCGAATACCACGTCGGCAAAGCCTTTCAACACCGGCCTAATCAACAAGTTATATTCTTCTGGATCGTACTCTAAGTCAGCGTCCTGGATGATAACATAATCGCCGGTGGCTTCGCGAATGCCGGTGTGCAGCGCGGCGCCCTTACCCTTATTCACGGCGTGTTCAAGCAGGCGCAGGCCTAATTCGGGGTAGCGAGCTGCGTAGGCGCGGATGGTCTCGGCTGAGGCATCAGTGGAGCAGTCATTGACAAGGATAATTTCCTTACTAATATTATTGACCAGCTTAAGTTCGCGCAGCAAATCAAGAATCTGGTGAATGGTACGGGCCTCGTTATAAACCGGAATAACGATGGATAAGGTGTCGAATTTTATCACTGAATAGCGGTTGAAGACAACTGGAAAGCAACAAAGGTAAACGCTTCACTTAACGAAGAATGAGGAATGAAGCGAAGCGTCAAAGTGCGCCGGTACGGCCGCCATCTACGGGTACGCTGGTGCCGTTGACGTAGCTTGCTGCTGGCGAGGCAAGGAAAACCACGGCGGCAGCCACTTCCTCGGCCTGCCCGAAGCGCCGGGCCGGAATTGTCTTCAACATGTCGGCTTCGATGGCTTCGGTGGGTTTGCCAGTCTCCGCCATTTTCTTTTCGATGAGCGAAGTATGGCGATGGGTTACGGTGGCGCCGGGAAGCACGTTGTTGACGGTGATGCCATCCGGACCCAGCTCGTTGGCAAGGGTTTTGGCCCAACTGGCCACGGCTCCACGAATGGTGTTGCTTACCCCCAGGCCCGCCAATGGCACTTTTACTGACGTGCTGATAACGTTGATGATGCGCCCATACCCTGCTACTTGCATGCCCGGCACCACGGCCTGGGCCAGCAGGTGGTTGCACACAATGTGCTGGTTGAACGCAATGCGTAAGGCATCGACTGGAGCATCCAGCAAGGGGCCACCGGGAGGGCCGCCGGTGTTATTTACCAAAATATGGAAGCCTTCGGGGTGCTCAGCCAGGTAGTCCTGCACCACGGTCTCGAGGTGGCTGGGGTCATCGAAATCGGCCACCAGATAGGTGTGGCGGGCTTCGCCGGGTGTGGGCAGGGCGGCGGCGACTTCGCGCAGTCGCTCTTCGTTGCGAGCCAATAGCGTGACAGCGCAGCCACGCTCGGCCAGCAGCTGAGCTACGGCGCGGCCGATGCCTTGGGTACTGCCGCCCACCAAGGCGCGGTAAGGAGCAAAGTCCATAGAAAAGTAAAAAATTCGAAAACAGTGAAGAGTGTGAGGATGGTCCCTTGATGGCAGTGAGGGCGCTAATTTAGTGATGGCTGGACCGCCTGGGCGCGGGCATGAGTGGGTAGTTGTTGTGAATCAAAGTAGTGTGCAGGGAGTCATAACGCCAGATGGCAGCAGATTCGGGTCGCAGCTCAAACTCATCGAAGACATACTTGCGGCCCTTCATCCAAATGCGTAGCTGCTGGCCAGGCCGGCGGCTATGGATATGAGCCGTCAAGCGCACCCAATCACCCAGCACATCGATACCAAACTTGGTTTCAACTACGCTGCTGTCTCCCGCCACCCCTTGAGCATCGGTTAGGCGCCAGTGCAGGCTGGGTAAGTCGTCGGTGCGCACGTAGGCCCATACCGAGGCTTCGTACGAGCCGGCCTGGGTTAACGGCTGGTCGGCTAGCAGGAACAGACCCTTGCGTACGACCTGGGCGCCCATGCCCAATAATGGCGCGGCCGTAACCGAAAATTTACCCACGGGCTTGGCCGTATCGAAGCTGCGGTGCACAACTTGCGGCGAGTCTGCCGAAGACCAGTAGCCCGGATACGCCCGGAGCGCGGCCTGCCGCTGCCTGAACTCCGCGACCAAGGGTGCACGTGCTTCCAGCCTATTGAGCGGCAGCGCAGCCAACCACACTGCCGAGTCGCGGTAGAAAACCTGGGCACGAGCCAATAAGGAAGCTTCGGCCGAATCGCGCGGGGCAGTGGCTGACACGACCAGCAGCAATGGACGTTGGTCGGGCAAATACGTTAGCAGCGTTTTGTCGATGGCCGGGTTACTAAGCACCTGTATCAATGCCTGTGCCTCGTGGAGCGGCGTGCGCGACAGCATGGTAGCCGCGATGGGCAGGCCGGTTTCGAGGGAAGCCCGCATGCTTTCGTACGAGCTTTTGTCGCTATTGAAAGTGGCAAAAACCTCGCTCCCAAGCGCATAATACGGAATAGGCAGGATGGCCTGAAAATCCGCAACGCGCCGACCGGCAATAGCGAGGCGGCGCTGGTAAACGGGCTGCTGACCAGGGGCTGTCGTCAGCACGCGGGTGGGGTAGTGTGGGTGCCGAATCTGGAAGGCTTTGTGCCCGGTGCTGAATACGCTTTCGGCGGCCCACAACAGCAGGGCTGTCGTCAGCATTATCGCTCCCGGCAGCGCATGGTGGTGCTGGCGCAGCCAGCGAAAAGCCTGGTACAGCGCATAAGCGCCGTATGCGGAGTAGAAGTAGTAAAAAATCCAAGCGAAGCGTCCGATGGAACGGAACTGACGAAGTGGCCCCAGGAATGGCAGCAGGCCCTCCAATCCCCACCGAAACGGCCATCCCATGGCAAACAACAAAATCAAAAAGCCTGCCCATAAACTGATGCGTAGCACCGGCGGCAGCGCCGGCCGCCGCAGCCGCTGCCAGTGCCGCCGCCGCAGGTGCCATCCCACACGCACCAGTGTGCCAATGACTACCACAGTGCCTGCCAAGCCCACGTAAGCCTGGCCTTCCCAACTGGGGTCGGGGGTATGGAAAATGCTTTGCCACCACCCAAGCACGGGTTGTTCGACCGGAAAAAACACACTCCAAATCGAAGAGCTATAGGCGAAGAATCCGTAGGGGTTACTCGGTCGGCCGGCCGCATAGGGGTCGGTCAGGGCCAGTGTGACTTGAAACAACACTACGGGTACTGCCAGTGTAAGCAGCACGGGCAGCCAGTAAGTGATGCGCTGGGGCCAGAGGGCTTTGCCGGAGGTCTGCCACCACTCCACGGCGCTGTGGGCCAGCAGCAGCAGGGCGCTGACAGGGAAATAGTACGGGTGCAGACAGCCGAAAAAAAGCGTGACTGCCGCGTAGGTGCCATACCAGCCCCAGCGCCGCCGGGCCTCGGTAGCGCGCACCACCACGTACCACAGAATAGGGATAACGCAGGAGTAAGACAGTGCATAGTGACCGAGCAGCCGCTCCATCTGTGGGGCTAGCAGCACTATCAGGACGGTAACTGTGCCGGCGTACCAAGCTGGCAGGCGGCAGCGTCGCAGCAGCGCCAACAGCGGCGGAGCGCTCAGCAATTGCGCGCCCAACATGCAGCTATTGAACACAGCAACCGTGTTTACGGCTACGCCCCGACGCTGAAGCGCCGCCAGTACGAAAGAGAGCAGCGGCTGGTTGTCGGTGAAGACTACGTGCTCACCAAATGGGTAACTCATACCCGTGAACCACAGACCAGCATCATGGCGGACGTACCAGAGGGACGTGTAATAGTTCTTCAGGCCGTCTTCGGCCGAGCTGAACAGGTAGCGGCCGGGGTGCCACAACACGGGGCCGAACAGCCCCGCAAGCACAAGCACCAATACAAGCAGCACTACGCCGTGGGTGAGCAATGCCACTGCCCGAGGAGACAAGCGGGCACTCATGTGAAGCGGGTTAAAAGGATTTTAAGGAAGCTCCCACTTTCGGCGAGCAGGATTTTGGGGCTCATCCGCGAGAAGATGACACCCGGCTTCAGGCGCACGGCTACTGGCTCCACCCGTAGGCCGGCGGCCGGCCGCGAAGCCAGAAAAATAAATTCCAAATCGAACAGGTAGCGGTCAATTTGACCATGTAGGAACACCGCCCGGCCGCGCTGGTTGAAGCCCTTCAGGCCACATTGCGTGTCCGAAACGGCCAACCCCAACAGCAGGCGGGTGCTGCGGCGCAAGGTTTTTGATATCAAAACCCGGGCCTGGGGAACGTGCGCATAGTAGGACTCATCACGGGTTCCCACAGCCACGTCGGCCCGGCCGGTGCGCAGGGTTTCGAATACCGCCGCTACGCTGGCTTCTTCGTAAGGAAAATCGATATCGGTGAACAGGCACAACTCCTCCTGAACCTGGGTAACACCGGTGCGCAGGGCATAGCCCTTGCCGTGGTTGACGGGGTAGTGCAGGTAGGTGAACTGGGGCAAGTGCGCCCGCAGCAGCGCTAAATCAGCCTCAGCTAAACCAACTGAACCGTCGTTGATGAGGTATAAATGCACACTTACATCGGCCGGCAGAAGTGCTTGCAATCGGTCCAGGCTGGTCAGGATATTAGCCGCCCAGCCTTTCGGTGGCTTGTAGCAAGGCAGCACGAGCGCAAATGCCGAAGCAGGTAGGGAATTAGGCAATGAGGGACCAGAAAAGTGAGGAAGGCTCCGCAAATATCCGAATAAACACGCCGGCCTGACAACGGACCAGCATGCTCCTTTTCTCACCAGCGTATTCCTTCACGAATTACGGCTTACGGGGCGAGACGGAAGCATCTTTGCTCCGGGACGGCAGCGCCAGCAGCACGTATCCATCCACCAACTGCTCCTGGTAGCCGTATGGCTGTAGCAGCTGACGTAAATAGGCATGCACCGGTTTGTCACGGAAGTCGGGATGGATAACGAAAGCCGCAGGGTCGTAGGTGCGCAGGAAATCCTGCATCTGCTGGGCCGTGGGCGGCGCGGGAAGCAAGGAGTCCGGATGGGTCTGGGATTGGAGCAAAGCGTGTAGCACGGGCTGCTGGTCGAGCGATGCAAACAGCTCAGGCGACACCCGCGACAAGTAGCCGATGGGTAGTTTCTTCGCGTGCTCCGTTTGGTAGAACATATGCTCCGGCTGCATCAACCCTACCTGGCGGGTGCCGTCCAGAATGCCCAACGGAATGGGCACCAGCGACGTACCTGGCAGCTTAGCTACTTCCCGAAACACACGGGGTATAGCAGCCTGCGACATTCGCTGGTAGGGCGTTGGCCAGAATTCCACCAGCACCAGACCTGCCAGCAGCAGGCTCAACCCCAGACGCATGGCCGGTGCCAGCCGGGTGGTCCAAGCAGCTTCTAGGGCACTGAAGGAAACAATGGGCAGCAACAGGCCCACCATCAGAATCCAGCGGGTGGGGCACCGAATATTGTTAAAAAAGGGAATAAAATGGATAATAGCAGTGGGCAGATTTAGCCGGTCGTGCCCATAAATGCGCATGGTTGGCACGGTGAAGAGCAAAAAAATGACCAACACCCAAGCCAGTGGCCGGCCCTTTTCACTCTGAAAGCGTTGTGACAACGGCCGTTGCCGGGCCAGACGCATCAGCCAAAGCACCAGTGCCAGCAGAGGCAGCGCGTAGCCAATGAAGAGCGTGTTTTCGAGCGAGCCAGGTGCGTTGAATACCTTGGCGTTGTTGTAAAGCCGCGCCGCCCAGTCGCTGTAGAGGAACCGGCTGGTTGGCGGTGGCATCAGGAAAGCCACCAAATCGCCGGCCCACCAGAGGCTGAATTCGGGCAGGCCCGACAAGCGCAACAGCCTGACAATGATGTGCCCGGCTACCAGAATAACCACGAGCCATGCCCAGGTACGCCATGCCCGCCAATTGATGCGCCCGATGCGAAACCAGAACCACGCCGCATACGCCAGCGAAAAATACAGTAGCCCAAATAGCACGTAATAGTCGCTGAGCAGCGTGAGCACCCCCAGCCCAAAACACCCCACTACCGCACCCCAACTACGCACCCGTGGCAGAAACTTTCCTTCCGTAAACTCAAAGGCCCTCAAAAATAGCAGAATGTAGAACGGGATGGTAGCCGTAAGCTGCAGGTTGAAATGCTGGGTGAGGCGCTGCAGCTTGAAAGGCGAATACGTAAAAACAAAGCCCGCCAACAAACCTAAAACCGGACTTTGCACCCAACGCCGCGCCAGCAGATAAGCCCCCGCGCCTGATGCAGCAGCGCTCAGTAGCAATCCCAAATTCACGGCCAGAATAGGGTTATTCAGACCCAAGTTGAGCAGGCCCAGCACGGGCAGGTAGCCGTGCATAATAAGTCCGGTGCCCTGAGGAAAGAACAGCCAATCCGTAACATATGGGTTATGCCCACTGAGCGCCAGCTTGCGAAAATGCCAGGCATCCCAGATGTATCCACAGGAGTCACCGCCTGATACAGCTAAAAAAGATATCTTGAAATTTGCCGCCAGCGGCCAGGTAAAGACTACGAACAACAGGCCGTAGAAGGCTAGCAGAAGAATGATGCGCAACCCGTTTTTCATAGTGCCATAGGAGCCGCTGAAAGGAATAATGACGTGGCCCGGCCATTGGACAAAAGTAGCGCAACCTTTTTGCGAAGCCCGAACGGCAATTCAAAGTATTATTTGGCACTTTAAAAGCAGTTGCGGGCGGTCGATTGCAAGGCTTTCGCTTCTGCTCAGCGCAGCACTGACTGTTGCATGGCTATTTTTGATGCCACTCCCCCTTAATTTCCTGCCCATGATAACGCGCCCCTTCAACTTCCAAAAATGGATTGACGAACACCGCCACCTGTTAAAGCCCCCGGTGGGCAACCAGCAGGTGTTCAAAGACAATAAAGATTTTATCGTGATGGTGGTGGGTGGCCCCAACGCCCGCAAAGACTACCACGTAGATGCCGGCGAGGAGCTGTTCTGGCAAATTGAGGGTACGATGACCGTGAAAATCATTGAGGATGGCAAGCCCGTCGACATCACCATCGGGCCCGGCGAGATGTTCCTGCTCCCGCCCTACGTGCCGCACTCCCCGCGGCGGCCGGCCGGCACGGTAGGCCTGGTGCTGGAACGCTACCGCACCACCGACGAGCCCGATGGCTTCCAGTGGTACTGCGAAAACTGCGGCAACAAGCTCTACGAAGAATTTGCTGAAATCACAGATATAGTAGCTCAGCTGCCGCCCATCATGAACGCCTTTTGGCAAGACGACAACAAGCGCACCTGCAAAGTGTGCGGCACTTACATGGAAGCCCCCGCTCCGGTTGCCTAGTAGCCGTTCTGCGCTACCCAATCCCCCACTCCCCTCGCCCACCACCCTGCCCGTTGCTTTCCATCGATATTCACACCCACATTTTGCCCGAGCGCTGGCCCGACCTGCGCGAACGGTACGGCTACGGCGGCTTCATCCGGCTCGACCACCATAAGCCCTGTTGCGCCCGCATGATGCAGGACGACAAGTTCTTCCGCGAAGTGCAGGACAACTGTTGGGACCCCGCCGTGCGGATGCGCGAGTACGACCAGTTTGGCGTGCAGGTGCAGGTGCTGAGCACGGTACCCGTGATGTTCAGCTACTGGGCCCAGCCACTGGATTGCTTCGATTTGAGCCAACTGCTGAACGACCACATTGCTGATGTGGTGCGCCGTTATCCCACCCGCTTTGTGGGCTTAGGCACCATCCCGATGCAGGCCCCCGACCTGGCTATTCGGGAACTGGAGCGCTGCATGAAAATTGGCCTGGCTGGCGTGCAGATTGGCTCGCACATCAACGACTGGAACCTAGACGCGCCGGAGCTGTTCGAAGTATTCGCCGCTGCCGAAGAGCTGGGTGCTTGCGTATTTGTGCACCCCTGGGACATGATGGCCCAACAAAAAATGCCCAAGTACTGGCTCCCTTGGCTGGTGGGCATGCCCGCCGAAAGCACGCTGGCGTTGTGCTCACTCATCTTTGGCGGGGTGCTGGAGCGGCTGCCCAACCTGCGCGTAGCAGTAGCCCACGGTGGGGGCTCCTTCGCCAGCACCATCGGTCGCATCGAGCATGGCTGGCAGGTGCGACCGGATTTGTGCGCCATTGATAACCCACACAACCCCCGCAAGTACCTTGGCAAGTTCTGGGTCGACTCTCTGGTGCACGACCCGCTGATGCTGGACTACCTGATGAAGACGCTCGGCGCCGACAAAATCACACTTGGCACCGACTACCCATTTCCGCTGGGTGAGTTGGAACCGGGTCAGCTCATCAAGTCCATGCCCTTTGCGGACGATATTAAGGCCCGCATGCTGGGCCAGAATGCGCTGGACTGGCTGGGGCTATCGGCAAGACGGTTTATCTAGTATTAACTTTAGCCCATTATTTTTTAGTAAAAAAATTCCGAATGGTTTCAGGCCCAATCCGGCTTAGGCAATTGGCAACTTGGCTTGCGCTGCCAGGATTAGTGCTGCTGGCAGGCTGCACTCCGCCCGACTTGGGTCAGGTAATATTCAGCCAAGATTTTGAGCAGCCCATTAGTCCTAGTGGTCCCGTAGTAGCGGACATTGCAGCCCCTAGCCTTAGCTCTGAACAAGTCCATTCCGGACAATTTGCAGTTAAGCTAGACCAGAGCCATAACACAGCTCTGCTGTGCGGCACTACTTGGGAAGCATTGGGTCGTCCCCGCCACCTGCGGCTGCGGCTGTGGATGTGGCAATCTGGAATTCGTCAAAACTCTGCCAACTTAACCTTGCTCGTGCAACGGCCTGATTCTGGCAAAACGGCAGGTCTGCTTCACTTCCAGCAGATGGTCTTGAACGAAGCCGTACGCCAGCGTCGACAATGGAAACCGACCACACTGTTTACCCGTCTGCCGCGCGACCTCCGCCCCACTGATGAGATAGCAGTATGCTTGTGGGGACCTAATGTTGGCGAGAACAACGCTGTTTATATTGATGATGTTACCCTTGAAAATGAAGACAGCAACTCCGTCCAATCCGCTGATAATGGCCACTAAAATATCAGGGCCAGCGTGGCTGCTGGTTTTGGCCATACACGGATTGCTGGTGGTAGCCTTATACGCTGCTTTCTATAATTTTGGGCTGTTTGACTACGCCCCCAATTCCACGCAGCTTATTTGCTGGGACGCAGGTTGGTTTTATGGTGTCCATTTGAATGGTTACATTGCTAACGAAGGCCAAAGCAATATACCCTTTTTCCCACTTTTTCCTTACCTATGGCGCTTGCTGGGACTTGATGCATTGGGCATTAGCATCTTTAATGCGGGGCTATTACTGCTGAGCGGGGCGTGGCTAGGCCGCACCTTTGGCTTACGGCGACACCAGGTCTTATTGTTGTTGTCGCTACCATCGATTATGTTTTGCCTAGTGCCCTATGCTGAGGCACTGTTCTTCTTTTTCGGCGTCATTTTATTACGTGGCCTGCATCGCCAGCATCTGGGTCTCACCTTGCTGGGGCTATTGGGCTGCTGCCTCACCCGTTCGGCTGCCACGCTCTTCGTCCCAGCCCTAGTATTGGCCGAAGTGCTGGCCTGCACCAGCCGGGCCGACCTGCCCCGGCTGGCCCTGCGCCTAAGTGCCGGCTTGGCTACAATAGCCGCCGCACTAGGTATGGTGATGTACCTGCACTGGAAAGCCACCGGCAATGCCTTTGCGCTTCTCGAATCCTACCAGCACTGGGGCCACGAAATAACCTGGCTGCTACCAAAGCAACTGCACAGCTCGGCCGGGGCACCCATGCTAGGGCTAGACCTGCTGGCCTTACTCACGGTAACGCTGGCAACAGGGGCGGCATTGGGGCTATGTATTCGCTGGCTGCGGGGTTGGCTGCGACCTAGTCCGGCTGAGGTAGCGCCTTCGCGAGCCGTCGTTTTTTCGCTGGGCTACTGCGTAGGCATTCTGGCATTTTTGGGGCTCTATCAGGCTGGCGACCTTGCTAATAGTAGCCGCTATGTACTTGCGACGCCTTTTTTTGGAGTATTAGTAGCCCAGTTGCCTCACTGGCAACACCTGCGACGTACTACGCGCTGGCAATTGATTGGTGTGGTGAGCAGCCTCATGTTGGCCTTAGCCGTTTGGTGCGGCTGGCCTCTGCGCTTTCCTGGCTTTTTCCCGGGCGAAACCATCTTTTACTTCCTCATGTGGGCCGTTTATGTCTGGCTCTATCTCGCCGCTTTCAGCACTTGGCGCTATAGTCGTGAAGTGCGCACCGGTCTATACGTCGTCAATGTGATGTACCAGATGGTATTGCTTAATCTGTTTTTGCTGGCGGCCTGGCTGGGTTAGTATTTGTACTGGATAGCCCGCCAAGATGATGTACAATGATGCTGCGTGTCGAACAGTACTTGCTTTCTCTTTCGGGATTTCCTGCTTGATTTACTAAAATTTTGCTACCCACCTCGACGCAAACGTCCATTAACCGCTTTCCGTCAGGAATTTTACCTACTACCAGACCCCGACAGCCAGCCCTGCGCCTACTTCTGCGGCAATTCGCTGGGCCTAGTGCCCAAGGCCACCCGCGCCGCCGAGCAGGGATTTGAGACCGATAGCCGGCATGAGCCCAGCCAATACAATCGACGATAGCTACGCCGATAATGCGGCTACTGAACTGAAGCCATCCAACGCCGGAATGCCCCAACCCGCTAATCAGTCCCATCGGTACTCGCTATATGTCTGGTTGCTGGTAGCAACCCTGGCCACGCTGGCGGTGTTTCAGGACCGGCGGTGGAAGCCTTTGGAAGTGTTCGATTCGGACCCGGGTGGCTACTATACTTACCTGCCCTCCCTGTTGCTCTACCAGCACGTAGGCCGAGCCGATTCGCTCTATCAACTTGCCGAAGCCAACAGACCCAGCAAGGTGCGCAACATCGGCCTTCAGCCGCTTCCCAATGGCAATGTCATCACAAAATATACCCTAGGGGTAGCCGCGGGTGAACTACCCTGGTTTATGGGTGCCCATCTTTATGCAAGCCGGCACGGCGACCCAGCCAACGGTTTTTCCCAGCCTTATCAGCAGAGTATTATGCTGGCCGGGTTGGTATATGGGCTACTGGGCCTATGGATAGTACGCAAGCTACTACTCCGCTATTTCATTGATGGTACAACGGCCTGGACCTTGGCCGGTGTGGGCCTGGGCACCAATTTCTTGGTGTATACCAGCTACGAAGCTGCGATGGCCCATTCGGCGCTATTTATGTGGCAGGCAGCCACGTTGTATTGCACGGCCCGGTGGTACCAAAGCCCAACCTGGCGTTGGGCGGGCGGCATGGGCTTTTTTCTGGGAATGGCGGTGCTCTGCCGGCCTCCGGAAATACTTTATGTTCTCGTTCCACTGGCTTGGGGGTTGACATCTTGGGACAGCCTGCGGGAACGTGGCACTATGTGGCGGGCACACGCCGGCCACTTGTTGCTGGCGGTAGGCCTTGGCGCGGCGGTAGTAGCCGTTCAACTGTTTTTTTGGCATGCCGCCAGCGGGCAGTGGCTGCTGGACAGCTATGCCGGCGAGCAATTCGATTTCGCCCATCCTCACCTCCTGGAGGGCCTCTTTAGCTTTCGAAAAGGCTGGCTGCTTTATACGCCACTAGCAGGCCTGATGCTGCTGGGGCTGGGCACGGCGCTACGGCAGATACCGGCAGCCGTGGCCCCTACCGTATTGCTGCTGCCAGTGCTGCTCTACGTCACCTTCAGTTGGGAAGCGTGGTGGTACGGGGGCGGCTTCAGTGCCCGGGCTTTGGTCAGCCTCTACCCGCTGCTGGCCCTGTCACTGGCGGCACTGCTGGCGGAGGCGTGGCACTGGCAATGGCCGCGCAAGCGGCTGCTCCAAATGGTTTTCTTGCTGTGCATTGCCCTGAACTTGTGGCAAACCTGGCAGTTTGCAACGGGTGCTCTCTGGCCCGACAGAACCACAGGCGAGCAGTACAAGCGCAACTTCTTCCGCCCGATGCCGGACACTGATAGATGAACTTCTGCCTGCTGTTTCGGTGCAGGAGGCCATAACCTTTTGTTAGCATCGGCAGGGCCTTTCCCCGACCTTTGCGGCCATGACTGCCACCGCTACTGCCACTTCCGCCGCCCACCTCGACGCGACCGACCCCTTAGCCACTTTCCGCCAGGAATTTCACCTGCCGCCCGGCCCCAACGGCCAGCCCTGCGCCTACTTCTGCGGCAATTCGCTGGGCCTAATGCCCAAGGCTGCCCGCGCCGCCGCCGAGCAGGAATTTGAGACCTGGGAGCGTCTGGGCGTTGAAGGCCATTTTCACGCGCCCTCGTTCTGGATGCACTTCCATGACACCCTCACCGAGGCCACGGCCCGGCTGGTAGGGGCCAAGCCTTTGGAGGTGGTGGTGATGAACAACCTGACGGTGAACCTGCACCTGCTGCTGGTATCATTTTACCGCCCCACGGCTACGCGCTACAAGATTCTGATGGAAGGTGGCGCTTTCCCTTCGGACCAGTACGCCATCGAAAGCCAGGCCCGCCTGCACAACCTCAACCCCGATGATGCCATTGTGGAGCTGGTGCCGCGCCCCGGCGAGCACACCCTGCGCACCGAAGATATTGAGGCCAAAATTGCAGAGCTGGGCGACTCGCTGGCCACCGTTCTCATTGGTGGGGTGAACTACTACACCGGGCAGGCCTTCGACATGGCCGCCATTGCCAAAGCTGGTCACGCCGTGGGGGCCTACGTGGGCTTCGACCTGGCCCATGCCGCGGGCAACCTGCACCTGCAGCTGCACGATTGGGACGTGGACTTCGCCTGCTGGTGTACTTATAAATACCTGAACTCCGGCCCTGGCGGCACCTCGGGTGTGTTCGTGCACGAGCGGTTCGCCAACCGGCCCGACCTCGTGCGCCTGGCGGGCTGGTGGGGCCACGATGCTACCGTGCGCTTCCAAATGAAAAAAGGCTTCCGGCCCATGCCTGGCGCGGCCGGGTGGCAGCTTTCCAACGCCCAGATTTTCCCGATGGCCATTCACCGAGCCAGCCTCGACATCGTGGACCGGGCCGGCGGTATGGCCGTGCTCCGGCGCAAAAGCGAGCAGCTCACCGCTCACCTCGAACGCCTCATCCACAACCTTGGCTTGCCCATCAACAAGCTCGAAATCATCACGCCTACCGACCCCGCTCAGCGTGGCTGCCAGCTCTCGGTGCTGGTGCACGAACGCGGGCGCGAGCTGTTTGATTTCCTGGCCGCTCAGGGTATCATCGCAGATTGGCGCGAGCCAAATGTTATCCGCCTGGCACCCGTGCCGCTCTATAATTCGTTTGACGATGTGGAGCGGGTGGGCCACGCGCTGACGCGCTTCTTTCAATGAGAAATGAAGAATGAGGAGCGAAGAATTATTTCGACTGCCCTCGTATTCATTCCTCTTTTCTCATTCTTCATTTCTCATTTAGTTTTATGGAAGATTACGCCGCCAAGATGCTGCTCAAAACCGACGCGGCCCTGCGCGAGTACGTGACCAGCCATGTCCAATACCGAGAGGCCGCTGTGCTCGCAGCCCTCGATGAGCTGCGCCGTCGGGGTCAGCCCGCGCCCGAAGAAGAGGCCCTGCGCCCCGGCTTGGAAGCCGCTGCGGCTGACCAGCGCCGCCTTGATGAAGCCGCGGAAGCCGCGCGCCCCCAAATCAGCCGCGTAGCTACCCCGGAGGCAGAAGAAGCCGAAACCGGCCCTGCGCTGTACTCACCCGTTACCGTGGTGCTGTTTTCCGTGCCTTTCACCTTTCTGGCCGGCGGAGTTTTGCTGGGCCTGAACCTGTGGCGCATCGACCGCAAACGAGCTTTGCTTGGCTTAGTGCTGTTTCTCGTCGCCTATATTTTTGCGATAATAAAGCTACTGGAATGGGCTTTGCCCATTTATGGCCTCAACTCTTGGTACGGGCCGCTTTTCAACTTGCCGCCCATCCTGGCTTATGTACTGTGGTTCTGGCCGCGCAACTTCGGTAGCCTCAGCTACCGAAGCCGTAGCTGGCTGCCCCCCTTGCTGGTGTGCTTTGCGCTGGCCTACGGCGCCCAGCGCTTCAATACCTACATGTTGAAGCAGCAGCCCAAAGAAGTACAGCAGCAATTTGAGCAAATGATGCCCAAGGAGTAACTACCCTGAAATGCCTCTTTTACCCTTGCTGCTGCCCCAGGCCAGCCTGTTATACGACCACGCTTTCCTAACTGGTCCTGAGGCCGATAACCTACTGGCTCGGTTGAGTGCCGAAGTGGCTTGGGAGCAGCGGGCTATTCGCATTTTTGGGCAGGAGATTCCGCAGCCCCGCCTCACCGCCTGGTATGGCGACCCGGCGGCACGCTACGCCTACTCCGGCCTGCATTGGGAACCCCGCAACTGGACGCCCGCCCTGGCAGCCTTGCGCCAGCGCGTGGAAGCTGCCACCGGCCACCAATTCAACAGCGTGCTTCTGAACCTTTACCGCACTGGCCAGGACAGCATGGGCTGGCACGCTGATGATGAGCCCGAGTTGGGCCCTGAGCCGGCTATTGCCTCGCTCAGCCTTGGGGCCACGCGGCGCTTCCGCATGCGCCCTCGCGCTGGGCTGGCGCACGTGCCTCTCAGTCTCGACCTGCCTAATGGCAGCCTCCTGCTTATGTGTGGCACTACGCAACAGCACTGGCAGCATGCCCTGCCCAAAACGGCCCGCCCCGTCGGCCCCCGGCTCAACCTGACGTTTCGGTGGGTGCACCCGGCTGGCTGATAACGAAAAAGCCCCAACCTGTCGAGGCGGGGGTTTTTCAAACGCAATTTCCCGGTTTATTTAATGTCGAACAACAGTCCGAAGTAGCCGATGCGGCCGTAGCTTGGCGCGCCGTATACCTGCAGGTTGGGCGCATCGAAGACGTTTGTGGCGCCTACTTGGAGCGTGGTGCGCAGGCTCTTCACCGTGTAGCCAACCTGCGCATCCACGGTCTGGGCCATGGGCACGGTGCCGGTGGCGAAGGTGGATTCATAGAGGAAGCTCTCGACCCAGCGGTAGTTCACGTTATAGCTCAGGGCGCGGCCCAGGGCCTGGCCATCAACGCCCAGGTTGAACTTGTGGCGCGGCGTGTTGAAGAACGACTGCGTGCCTTCTTTGAAGGTTTTCGTCAGCAGGGCATTATAGCTATAGTTGCCGTTCACGGTCAGGGCCGGCGCGAAGGCGTAGCTCAGCGTGAGGCCGGCGCCCTGGCTTTGTACCTCTTGGTCTACGTTGGCCGCAACCTGAATAATGCGGGTGCTGTTGGCCGTACCATTAGCCAGCACAGGGCTCTGGAAGCGCACTCCGGCACCAGCGCCAAGCTGGGTGGTACTGGGCCGGCTGCCGTCTAGGTTGCCAATGAAGTTCTGCGTGGCAATGAAGTTGTTATAGCTGTTGTAGAAGTAGTCCACGTCCACGTACAGCTTCTTAAAAAACTGGGCCCGGTAACCGACTTCGTAGCTGTTCACTTCTTCCAGCTTGAGCGCGGGGCCGCTGTATTCGTACGAAGCCAGCTCGGAGGCCCGGCCCGGGGTCAGAATGGTTGGGTCGGTTACCAAACGGCTGCCCAGCGCCGTTGTGTAGCCCAGGAAACCGTTGCGTACGTTGCCCAGCAGCACGGCCCGGCCCACGTCCAGCTTGATATACTGGTCGTTCTGCGTGGGGGCCCGGAAGGCCCGGCTAAAGCTTGCCCGGAAGTTCTGGAGCTTATCAGTGCCCAGCGAGTACACCGCCGAGGCGCGGGGCGAAAACGCCGTTCCAAAGTTCTGAAACCGGTCGACCCGACCCGCGGCGGCCAGTTTCAGGTGACTGTCGAGCAAGGTCTTACTAGCTTGGGCGTAGGCGCCATATTCGTAGTTCCGGATGCGGTCACCGTCTTTGGTATCTTCGAAAAGGCTGCCATCAGAGCCCAGCAAGAACTGACGGTAAGCTCCGCCCACGGTCACATCGGCAAAGCTGTTGTTTAAAGTGTACTGCCCGCTGCCCTCGTTCAGCACCGAGCGCAGCACCAGGCGGGCACCCTGGCCCGGCGTTGGGTTGTGAATAATCTGGTCCCGGGCCACATCGAAATCCGCTGTTCCGGGCTGCAGCTGCGGAGCGAGGCGGTTGGCTTCGGTCCGGGCATAGGCGGCGGCCTCATCGGCATTCTGGCCATTGACAGCTAGCCGGTCGCCGTAATTTTTGGCGTACACCTGGAAATAATTCTGTGCGTAAGGCAACTGGGCGGGTTGGCCCGGGGCTCCGGCGTAGGTATTAGGCACCAGGCGCGTTTGCAGAAAGGCCCCTAGAAAGCCGAGGTTATACGAGCCATTGGTTTGCGGGTCGCGCCCACCGGAGTAGTCGTGCGTCGTAAAGCCCCGCACAAACCAGTTGCGCCCATCGAGTTGCACCCGGCCCTGGTGGGCCCCGCTATTCACGAAACGGTAGCGGCTGGCGCTCTGGTATGTGGTATTAGCCTGCGTAAACTTGTAGTCGACCGTGGCCCTGATGCTGTTGGTGAGCAGCACCGACAGGCTTGGCGCAATCTTGTAGGAACGGGTCTTGTTGTCACCCGCAATCAGCTCGCCCTCCGTGTAGCCGGGCAGAAACACCGTTTTGCCAGCCAATGCGCCGGTAGTGAAAGTGTTGCCAAGGTCGCCGTAGCGGCTCACCGCGTCGTAGCCCAGGTTCGAGCCGGCCGGGTTGTTACCTGCTTCAATCAGGGTGGAGGTTGCATCCTGGTTATCGGCAATAAAATCGTCGGCAATGGTGGCTCCACCCGCGATTTTAAAGGCTACTCGCTCGCCGATTTTCACGGCGTAGCGCAACTGGCCGTCCAGCAGGTTACGGTTGCCGCCGCGCAGGCGTACCGTCAGGCCAGGGTCTTTGAAAGGGTCCTTCGAGTTGGTGAGCAACACACCGTTGAAGGCATTGGCCCCGTAGAGGGCCGACGCCGGGCCGTGCACAATTTCCACGCTGGCTACATCGAGCACGGGCGTGCCCAGCAGGTTGCCAAAGTAGCTGCTCAAGCTGGGGAGCTGCGTATCCATGTAATCAGACAGCTGGATAACGCGCTCCGAGCGGGAGGAGTTGAAGCCCCGCGTGCTGAAGCTGGTGGTCAGCAAGCTGGAGCTGCTCACATCGATGCCCTTGAAGCGTGCCAGGCCGGCCACTAGGTCGGGGGTTGTGATTTGCTCTACTTGCCGCTGGCTGATTTTTTCTACCGTAACCGGCACTTGGCCAATGTTTTCCTCCACGCGCGAGGCGGCTACCACTACTTGGTCGAGCACGGCGCTGGGCCGCAGGGTTACGAGCAGCGTATTATCGGGCTGGTTAAGCGTCAGCGTTTGCGTTTCGTACCCAATAAAAGACACCGAAAGCGCGAGCGGCCCCTTGGAAAAATCCGCTTTTACCTGGAACTGTCCTTCCTCGTTCGTGCTGCCACCATTGTAGGTGCCTTTGAAGAAAACAGTGGCCCCTGGTAGGGGCATTCCGGCCTCCGTTTGCACAGTGCCGCTAATGGTTTGGGGAACCTGTGCTCGGCTGCTGAAGGGCAGCAACAGGCACCACATAATTAAAAAGTAATAATGACGCATCGAGTAGGATTTTTAAAAATAGTTTGCAAACCTACTATATTTTTCATCCTTTATTGCCTAAATATCCAGTCATTACATTTTTTTCACTATTTAATTAAATCCATTGATAAATAATCAGTTAATAACGGATATCCGGATGACCCATCAATTTTGGGTCGCCTTCCTCTCCTACCACAAAATCTCCAATTTTTAATACCGGCTGTGGTTCAGTTGCTGGCGCAAGCTTAGGCACCGTGCGCCGCCAGGAAGCAGTAGCGGGGGCAAACGGCACTACCGAGGCTACCGGAAATGCCAGCAACGCCACCCGACGACTGGCCGAGCGACAGCGCCACCGCATATACCCTACACGCTTGTACCGAAAACGAAAATGAGTCATAGCAGAAACCGTTTTTGTTCTAATTCGTCAAAGGTCCACTAGGCGTTGCTTGTAGCACGCATTTTACGACAAACTGGATTCTTTACGCGACGAATTATTCTACTTAGCCAGTCAGTACCATTGCTTGGCACGTTTCACGGCTTGAATGGCTGCGGGGTAGTAGTTTCGTCGCTCCACCCCAACCTTGTGCTGTATGCCCTCCCCAACTTCATCCGTTCCCGCTACCGAGCCGCTCACCGTGATGGGTGCCGGCTTGGTAGGCTCCTTGCTCTCCTTATACCTGGCCCGGCGTGGGCATCCGGTAGAAGTATTTGAGCGGCGGGCCGACCCGCGACGCGCTGGCTTTCAGGAAGGGCGCTCCATCAATCTGGCTTTGTCGGACCGTGGGTGGCGGGCCCTCGAAGGCGTAGGTGTGGCTGATGACATTCGCCAGGTGGGCATTCCCATGACCGGCCGCGTGATGCACGATGTGCACGGCAACCTCACCCACCAGCCCTACGGCGTGGCAGACCAGGCCATTTACTCAGTTAATCGCGGCCACCTCAACCGCCGCCTGCTCGACCTGGCCGAGGCCCAGCCCAATGTACGGCTGCATTTCAGCCAGCAATGCCTCAGCATCGACCTAAAGCAGCAAGAGCTGCACCTGCTCGACACGGCCACCAAGCAGGAGCACACGGCGTCCTACACCCGTTTATTTGGCACCGACGGCGCGTTTTCGGCGGTGCGTAGCGCATTGCAAAAGACTGACCGGTACGACTATTCGCAGGACTATCTTGAATACGGCTATAAGGAGCTAACCATTGCAGCCGGCCCCAACGGTAGCTGGGCGATAGAGAAAAATGCGCTGCATATCTGGCCGCGCGGGCAGTATCTGATGATTGCACTGCCCAATCTCGACGGTTCATTCAACTGCACTTTGTTTTTTCCCTACGAAGGCCCCGAGAGCTTTGCCGCGCTACAAACGCCAGCAGATGTCACGGCCTTTTTCACCCGCGTTTTCCCCGACGCTGTGCCCCTGATGCCGGCCCTGGAAGAGGAGTTCTTCGCGCATCCTACGGGCTCGCTGGTTACCATCCGTTGCTTCCCGTGGAAGTTCAACGATGACGTGTTGCTGCTCGGCGACGCCTCGCACGCCATTGTGCCCTTCTACGGACAGGGCATGAATGCCGGCTTTGAGGATTGCAGCGTGCTCAATGAGCTACTCGACCAGCACGGCGACGCTGCCTGGCCCACCATTTTTGCCGAATTTCAGCAGCAGCGCAAGCCCAATACCGACGCCATGGCCGACCTAGCTGTATACAACTTTGTGGAGATGCGCGACCGGGTTGCCGACCCGCGCTTCCTGCTGCAAAAGAAGATTGAGGCCCGAATATCAGCCCAATACCCAGGCCGCTGGACGCCGCTGTACTCGCAGGTTACGTTTTCGCACACGCCTTACGCCGAAGCCTGGTCCGCTGGACAGCACCAGGATGCCATCATGGCCCGGCTAATGCCTCACATTCAGTCCGAAGCTGATTTTGACCAGCCAGATGTGCAAACGCTGGTGCAGCAGGAAATGAGCAAAAAGCCGTAGGTAGCAGCGGCTAGCGGGCAGCTATTTCTACGGCATCGAGGGGGAGCATGGTACCGTTTTGGCGGCGGCACAGCGTGGCGTAGGCAACCAGTTGGCTGGTAGTCAGAACCCGCTGAACAGCCAGCTGGTATTCCAGCTGCGCCTGGGCTACATCAGCAGGGGTTACAGCTAGCAGCAACGATTTATGCCTGGCTAGGGTGTACGATTGCAAGGCATGATGCTGCAGATTGCTGAGCATCAGCGCATCGACAAGGAAACCGGTGATACGCTGGGCATCGTGTAGCTGCGCCGAGAAGCTGGGGTCGGCGGCTTCGTTGCGAGCCTCTTTTTGGGCCACCGTTAGTGGCTTGGCACCGTGGCCGGCCTGCACAGCGAAAGTGTGGGCGATAAGCAAAAGCGACAGTACAAAACGAAGCAAAGACATGGGAGCAGGAAACAAAAGCAGAAGAGCTACACTCTTGCAAGTATTAATAATGTGAATTTTATGAGCGCCAAAACTACTTCTGCCCTCTACTGCCGGCTCCAACAACTGGGCTATCACCGTGTTTTGCCAGTTGAGTGGTTACTTTATACCGGCGAATGATTAACTCGCCTGATTTCATTAGCTCCTTACGCCCTTCTTTACCTATGATGACTTGCGCCATTATCGACGACGACGAGATTAACCGCCTGACTCTCGAACACTACGTGGAACTCACGCCCAACTTAAAACTGGTGGCCTCGCTGGCCGACGGCATTGCCGGGCTGACATTTTTCCGCGAAGGCAATCGGGTCGATGTCTTGTTTCTGGATATTGAGATGCCTCACCTCACCGGCTTGGAGCTGCTGCGGGTGCTCACCGACCCGCCAGCAGTTATTATCACCACGGCCCGCCAGGACTTTGCCGTCGACGCCTTCGATTTGCGGGTGACCGACTACCTGGTGAAGCCGTTCGACTTTGCTCGCTTCACGCAGGCCGTGCAGCGTGTGCAACCGGCGCAGGCTGCAGCCCCCACCTCTGGCGCACCGGCAGTAGAAGCCCCCACCAATGCCGACCTGTTTGTGAAAGTAAACAGCCGTATGGTGCGCATCAACTTCGATGAGGTACTGTACGTGGAAGCCCTTTCGGACTACGTCAACATTGTGACGCCCAAGCATAAATACATTGTTTACACTACGCTAAAGGCTCTGGAAAACCGGCTTAGCCAGTTCCCCAGCTTTGTGCGCGTACACCGCAGCTACCTGCTCAATACCCAGCACATTGAGTCCATTGAGGATAACACGGCCAACCTGCAAGGCGGCCATTATGTGCCCATCGGCAAGTCGTACCAGGAAGGGTTTTACAAGAGCCTGCAGCGGATTTAAGCCGGCTGCTGGCTCTCACCCAGCGGCACTACGTTATTAAAATACAGTGGACCTGGGCATGACCTTCGTTGTCGACGGATAGTCATTGGGCAGCGGCCGGGCAGCGCCGCACACAGCCATCGACACTGGTAAATCCCATGTGACGAGACAGCAGCCATTAACCTGTCAAGCCATTTTGTGCATACCGCAACGGGAAATGCGGGTTCCCACATCGGTGCAAAAAACCAGCTGCCGCTAGTCCGAAGCAGGCGTTTCAGGCCCGCCCTCGCTCCTACCAACTTGCTTGTACACCGGCAATTCGTAAAACGGCCGGAGCAGGCGTACCACATCCAGGGCATCGGCTAGGGCCTCGTGGGCCACATCGCGTCCATGACCAGCGCGGGCCTTGCAAATGCTCATACTGGGCAGGCGCGAGTCTTTGTGCCAGTTGAGATAAAATGCGGCCGGGTCGAGCATAGCCGGCTCGGCCCGCACGAGGGTGCCGTAGCCGGGCAGTTCTTTGAGAAAGCCCAGGTCGAACACGGCAATGTTCTTGCCGGCCATGGTCACGGCCACGCAGTCGTTTTTATCGGGCCGAAAGCCGTGGTGCAGCAGAAAGTCCCGTAGCTGCGGCAGCAGTTCGGCGGGCGTACAGCGTTCAGGGTTGGGCTCTTTGCGGGCCAGTTCCTCAAACAGCCGAGCGTTGAGGGCAATGGCCCCGGCCGTACCCACATACTCCGGGTGGCGCACCACCCTGCGGAAGGCCGGCAGTTCGGTCAGGGGCAATGGGTAGCGGCTGTCTTCAATCACGGCAGCCAACTCCAGCACCTGGTGGCGGGCGGGGTTAGAGCCGGAGGTTTCAAGGTCGAGGGAAACGTAGCGCATACCCCAAGTGTACGGCCCCGCGCCCGAAGCCGCCAGGTTTCGGCTCCGGTTCAGCCGCCAAACACCTTTTTCAGCAGCTCGGTGGTGCGGGCCACGGGGTTTTCGCGGATGTTGGCCTCCTCCTGGGCAATGAGCGTGAACATGCCATCAATGGCTTTACCGGTAGCGTATTGGTTGAGGTCGGTTTGCACGGGCTGCACCAGCGGAATCTTATTATAGGAGGTGCTTAGCTGAGTATAGTATCTGGTGGCCCCAACTTTGTCCAGGCTTTGCTGAATGATGGGCTGGAAGGCCGTGCTAAGCTGGCTCGTGGTGGTGCGCTTGAGGTATTGGGTGGCAGCATCCTTCTGACCGGTCAGAATATTCCACACATCTGTGAAGGTCAGACTTTTGATAGCGTTCAGAAAAATGGGCTTGGCACTCTTGGCCGCATCCTCCGCGCCGCGGTTCAACGACAGTTCAAAGGCATCAACCTGACTGCCCAGTCCGATGCTGCGTAGCGTAGTAGCCACTTTCTGAGCATCGGGCGGAAAAGGAATGTGAATGAAGGAATTCAAGTTGAATCCGTCTTTTTGCGACGCCTGGTCGGCCCCTTTGCTGATGCCCTGGATGAGGGCTTCCTTGAGGCCATTGGCAGCTTCGGTGTTGCTTACGCCGCTGGGAGCAGTGGTACCGGTGGTGCTTTTGCCCAGCGTGGGCAGCTTCACGTTGCCAATTTTGGGCAGGGTGAACTGAGCTGCGGCGGAGAAAGAAAGGGCCGTCAGGGCCAACAGTGTGAGGGCAATGTGCTTAATCATAGGGAACAACGCAAAGGATATAGAAAAGCAGTGGCTCAAGCCACGGTAGCAGGTAGGCAAACACGGGGCCAACCCATGCAAACCTAGCCGCAGCCTTCTGGCCGCAGGTAACTTTATCGACTATCATGTTGCCTGCCGCGACCGAGGGGCCACATTCATCGGTTAACTTAATGGGGCTTTTGGCCCGATTTCGGCTTGCTCCACCATGAATAAACGGCCAGTTCACCAGCATCCTGCGCTGGCTTAACCGCTTGTGATACGGGCTGTGCATCATATATGAAACTCTTGATACTGAGTTGAATTTGAGCTTACGTCATAGCTTAGCGTATTCGCCTGCACTGTGCTTCTGTTCATTCTATGAAAACCTACTTGTTTACCCCACTGGTTTTGCTTGGTCTGTTGGCATCTGGCCAACTGGCAAAGGCTCAAACGACTACGCTACCAGTTGATATGGCCACCGCTGTAGTCGTTGCTCAGCAGCAGTATACCAGTGCTTTCGTGGTGCATCCCGAGCTATATAACGGCCCCGAATACCTGGACTATGCCAAACCATACCATGAGCGCACGGGCCATCAGTTTCTCCTCTCCACCGAGAGCCAGCTGGGCCGCGTGGCCTACAATAAGCATGTGTTCAATAGCATCCCGCTGAACTATGATATTGTGCGCGACCAAGTAGTTGTCTCGCCACCACAGAGCCCGCTCACGCTACGCCTTGTCAACGAAAAGGTGCAGGAATTTACCATTGGTACCCATCGCTTCACGCGGCTGGTTGCCGATAGCGCAACACAAAGCGTCATCCGGACGGGCTACTACGAGGTATTACTCGACAGTACCGTGCAAGTGCTGGCCCGACGCAGCAAGCGCATGCAGGAACGCATCAGCCAAAACTATATCAACGTTGAGTTTACCCAGACCAACAAGCTGTTTATGCAGAAAGCGGGACACTATTACCCAGTGGCCAGTAAGTCTTCTGTTCTGGGTTTGTTTGCGGACCGCAGTAAGGAGATGCAGAAGTACTTGCAGGACCACAAACTGCGTTTCAACAAGGCCCAGCGTGAAGCTTCTATTGTGGCGCTAGCAACTTACTACTGCAGTCTTCCCAAGCAGTAGGCACCTGCTTTCTGCATGCCCAGGTTTCCTTTCCGTCGTTTTTTGCCGTTGTAATGAAGCACGTGTACCCTGCGCTTTTGGCGCTATTTTCCCTGTTCTTTGGCTTTGCCAGCTACGGGCAGCAAGCCGAAAAAACCGTAACCGGCACCTTCACTCACCTGCCTTTTGAGCAGTTGGTTCGGCAGGTAGAGGCCCAGACCAGCTACAAAGTTTATTTCGACCCGGCTGTAGTTGATAGCCTGTTCGTGACGCTTGATGCCCGCGCCTGGCCGGTGCAGGCGGTATTTTACCAAGCTCTGCAAAACACAGTATTCAAATTCGCCATCGATGATGAGCACCGCGTGTTTGTGACCAAAGACGTCGCCATCAACCCGGCACTGGCCGACGATTTTTACCAGACCCGCACCACCGCCGCAGTGGCAGCAGAGGAAACTGAACCAACTGGCCCCAGCGGCCGCTCGCACTTGGTGAGCGTCTCGGAGTACAAAGTGTACACCATTGGCACTGGCGGCAGCGGGGCCAGCCGTGTGACCCTGGCCGGCCACATCCGCGACCAGAAATCGGGCGAGCCGGTGATTGGAGCATCCATTTATTCCGAATCGCCCAACATCGGCGCCAGTACCGACCAGTTTGGTTCCTTTTCGCTCACTATGCCACCGGGCCGCTACGACCTGAAAATTCGGGGTGTGGGCATCAAGAACACCAAGCGCCAAGTGGTGTTGCAAGGCAACGGCAAGCTGGAGATTGAGGTGGAGGAAGACATTGTGACCCTGAAGGAAGTGGTGGTGGAGGCCGAAAAGGACAAGAACGTTTCGGGCATGCAGATGGGCGTGGAGAAGCTAGATATCAAAACCATGCGCCAGGTACCCACCGCTTTCGGCGAAACCGACATTCTGCGGGTGGTGATGACGCTGCCCGGCGTGAAGACAGTGGGCGAAGGCAGCACTGGCCTCAACGTGCGCGGCGGTGCTACCGACCAGAACCTGATTCTGTTCAACGATGCGACCATCTACAACCCGTCGCACTTATTCGGCTTTTTCTCAGCCTTCAATCCCGATATTTTGCAGGGCGTGGAGCTATACAAAAGCGCCATTCCGGCCAAATATGGTGGGCGGCTGTCGTCGGTACTGGACATTACGACGCGCGAGGGCAACAAGAAAAAGATAGGCGGTTCGGGCGGCATCGGGCCGCTCACCAGCCGTCTCACGCTGGAAGGGCCACTGGTGAAAGACAAAAGCTCCTTCATCGTCAGTGGCCGGGCCAGCTATTCGGACTGGATTTTGAAACAGCTGGATGACAAGAACTTTGCCCAAAGCTCGGCCGCATTTTATGATATCACGGCTCACATCAGCCATGAAATCAACGACAAGAATTCCATTTACGCCACGGGCTATTTCAGCTCCGACCGGTTCCGGCTGGCCAGCGACACCTCCTACCACTACACCAACCAAACCGCGACCCTGAAGTGGCGTCACAACTTCACCAACCAGCTTTACGGCGTCCTGACGGGCACTTACAGCCACTACGACTACGATGTAACAAGTCAGAATAACCCCGTCACGGCCTCGCAGCTGAAGTACGCCATCAACCAGGGCGGGCTGCGGGCCGATTTTAGCTACTTCCCCAATTCGCGGCACACGGTGGACTTTGGAGTAAGCTCGCAGCTCTACGTCATCGACCCTGGCAGCCTGCTGCCCCGGGGCGAGGCCTCGCTGATACGGCCCGATGTGCTGGGCCAGGAGCGCGGCTTGGAAAGTGCCCTTTATGTATCGGACCGGTTCGATATTACGCCCCGCTTTTCGGTGTCGGCAGGCCTGCGCTACTCGCTGTTTCAGGCGCTAGGGCCACGTTCGGTGTACCAATACGCACCAGGCGAGTCGCGCTCCGAAGCCTCTATTACCGATACGGTTAGCTATGGTTCTAATAAAGTGCTGGCCACCTACCACGGGCCAGAGTATCGCCTCTCGGCGCGGTACTCGCTGAACGACCATTCATCGGTGAAGGCCAGCTATACGCGCACCCGGCAGTACATCCATCAGCTGTCGAACACGGCTTCGGTATCGCCAACGGATGTATGGAAGCTGAGCGACAACAACATCCGGCCGCAGGTGGGCGACCAGTATTCGGTGGGCTACTACCGCAACTTTAAGAATAACACCATTGAGACATCTGTTGAGACGTACTACAAGACCCTCAATGACTTTGTGGACTACAAGAGCGGGGCCACGCTGGTACTCAACCACCACATTGAAACAGACATCATCAACGCCCAGGGCAAAGCGTATGGCGTAGAGGTTTTCGTGAAGAAGCTCACCGGCAAGCTCAACGGCTGGGTGGGCTATACCTACTCCCGCTCCCTGGTGCAGGTGAACGCTGCCGTGACCGAGGACATGGTGAACGGCGGCACTTACTACCCCAGCAACTTCGACAAGCCGCACGATTTCAACCTGGTGGGCAACTACCGCTTCAGCCGCCGCTTCAGCACTTCGCTGAACTTTAACTACAGCACGGGCCGCCCCATCACGCTGCCACTGGCCAAGTATTACATCGGCAATTCGCTGCGCGTGCTGTACTCCGACCGCAACGCCTACCGGGTGCCCGACTACTTGCGCCTCGACCTAGCCATCAACATAGAGGGCAGTCATAAGGTGAAAAAGCTGGCCCATAGCTCCTGGACGGTAGGCGTGTACAACCTGACTGGCCGCCGCAATCCTTATTCGGTCTATTTCAAATCGGTGAATGGGCAAATCAAGGGCTATCAGCTGTCGATTTTCGGCAATCCCATCCCGACCGTCACCTACAATTTTAAGTTCTAGCTTATGCGCACGTTCACTTTTCCGGTCCGTTGGGCTTTCCTGAGCGTCTTGGCGCTGTGGCTGGCCGGGTGTACCGACCCCTACATGCCCGACGTCATTACCTCACCGCCAAGCTATCTGGTGGTTGATGGCTTTATTAACAGCCAGGGGGTGACCACTATCAAGCTCTCACGAACGTATGCGGTGGCATCGAAAGCGGCCGTACCAGTTGAAACCCGAGCCACCGTGTACATCGAGGACGAAGCCGGCACCCGCCAGCTTCTGACCGAAAGCAGCGTGAAGGGCACTTATGCTTCGGTTGCGCACACACTAAACACCGCGAGGAAATATCGACTGCACATCAACACCTTAGCAGGCAGGGAGTACGTTTCGGATTATGTACCTGTCAAGACCACCCCGCCCATTGACTCCCTGCCTTGGCGAACTGATAACAACGGGCTGAGCATCTATGTCAATGCCCATGATGCCACCAACGCCACGCAGTACTACCGTTGGGAATATGTCGAGACCTGGGAGATTAACCCCATTTACCGGCCTAGCGTCGAGTACGTTAATAACCGCATGCGCGACATTGTGGTACCGTACCCCAGCATTTGTTGGGGTAATGCTGCATCGACTATCATCCAGATTGACAAAACCACGGCACTGACCCAGGATATCGTATCGGATTTCCGGCTCCGGCTATTGCCCATCAATTCGGACCTGCTCAACAGCCAGTACAGCATTTTAGTCCAGCAATATGCTCTTACTCGGGAAGAGTATGCCTATTGGGAACTGCTGCGTAAAAACACTGAAAGCATCGGCTCTCTTTTTGACCCTCAACCGGCCCAGCTAACCGGCAATGTGCACTGCATCAGCAGCCCGGATGAGATTACGCTGGGTTTTATCGGGGCGCATTCCCTGTCGCAGCGGCGGATTTTCATTCGTCGGCAAGATTTGCCCGCTAACTGGCGGCCACGCACTGGCTACGAAAGCTGCATGCCACCGGACAGTGTTTTCATCGACCGGCCGGCTCCTCCACCGCCAAACCCAGCCTTTATTCTACAAGGCGCCTTCGCCGGCGGGGCTTTTTTACCAATTGAAGAGCTTTACAGCCAGCGGGGGGTCCTCATTGGCTACACTGCTAAGTCCAAGGACTGCATCGACTGCCGTACCCGCGGCACTTCCGTCAAGCCCAGCTTCTGGCCCTGATTTTTCCCGGCAAATTGGCAACAACTTACATCCCTGCACTCTTTGCTATGGAACCAACCATTTGCAAGCACCCGCTGAGTATTGGCACCTGTGCGGCCCTGCTGCTGAGCCTGGCCATAGCCGGACCGGCCGTGGCCCAGACCGCGCCGCTTGATTCGTTGGGTGGTATTACGGGCAAGCTGCTGCGCTACAACCGGCGCGGGCCCCAGGAAAAGCTGTTTCTGCACCTTGACCGGCCCTTGTACCTGAGCGGGGAAACGATGTGGTTCAAGGCTTATGCTGTAGATGCCACTTATTCCCGTCCGCTGACCCTTAGCAGCGTGGCTTATGTGGAAGTGCTGGATGCCAGCCAGCGCCCCGTACTGCAAGGCAAAGTGGCCTTGGCTAAGGCTACGGGACAGGGCTCGTTTGTGCTGCCGGCCTCTTTGCCAGCGGGCAACTATACCGTGCGCGCCTACACCAGTTGGATGAAAAACTTCAGCCCCGAGGCCTACTTCCACACTACGGTAACGGTGATTAACGCCGCGGCGGCTTCTGGAGCGAGCAGCAAAGACTCGGCCGCCGCGGATGCCCGGTTTTTCCCCGAAGGCGGTAACCTGGTGCGCGGCCTGCGCAGTCGGGTGGCATTCAAAATCACCGATAAGGCTGGGCATGGCGCGGCGGCTGAAGGCAAGGTTCTTAACCAAAGCGGGACGGTGGTAGCTACGTTTCGCACCGCTCGGCTGGGTATGGGCAGCTTTGCCTTCACCCCAGCGGCGGGTCCGGATACGTACACGGCCATCGTCACGCTCGCCAACCATCAAACCGTCAGCCATAAGCTACCCGCAGTTTTTGAGCAAGGCTATGTGCTGCGACTGGAAGACTCCGGACCTGAGCAACTGACCCTGACGGTAAATGCCACCGGCACCCAGCCCGCCACGGTGTACCTGCTGGGCCACTCCCGCCAGCAGGTAGCGCTGGCCACGCGCCTGCAGCTGGTGGAAGGCCAGGGCCAGCTGGTGGTGAGCAAACGGGCCCTGCTGGATGGCGTTTCGCACTTCACGCTGTTCAATGCCGAGCAGCAGCCGGTGTGCGAGCGGCTGTATTTCCGACCTGCGCCGCAAGCCCTTGCCATTGTGGCCCGCGCCGACAAGCTGCAGTACACAACCCGCGAAAAAGTGACGGTGCAGGTGAGCACTACCAGCCCCCAAACACCGCTGGCGGCCCAACTATCGATGGCCGTGTACCGCCTCGATTCCCTCAGCCGGGTGGCCCCGGTGGGCATCGACCGCTACCTACACCTTACCTCCGAACTGCAGGGGGCCGTTGAAAACCCCAATTATTATTTCACCGCAACCGGCCCGGAGGCCACCGAAGCTGCCGACAACCTGATGCTGACGCAGGGCTGGAGCCGCTTTCGGTGGGAAGAGGTGCTGGCGGCCCCCAAGCCGTTTGCGTACCTGCCCGAGCCGTATGGCCCGGTGCTCCAGGCGCAGCTGACGCGGGCCGGTACCCGCCAGCCGCGCACCAACGTCATTACATATCTCGCATCGCCCAGCCGCCTCACCCATCTCACCAATTCGACAGGTGATGCGCAAGGTGTGGTACGCTTCGAGTTGGGTCCGCTCGCCGGGCCCCGGGAAGTCATGCTGCAAACCGACCCGATGCAGGACAGCACAGTGCAGATAACGGTACTCGACCCGTTTTCAGCCCGGTATTCGACACCCTCGCCAATGCCTTTTGGCTTGAATTCGCGCTTTCAGACGGACTACGCCAAGCGGCATTTTCAGGCCCAGGTGCAAACGGTATTCGCAGGCACGTCCCGCAGCCGGTATGCGCTGGAGCCAGTAGATAGCATGGCTTTTTTTGGCAAGCCCGACGAAACGTATCTGCTCGACAAGTACACCCGCTTTAAGGTGCTGGAGGAAGTGTTGCGGGAATACGTGCCGGGCGTGGTGGTCCGCATTCGCAAAGACGGCTTCCATTTGTTGGTGGTGGACAAAATCAACAAAACCGTGCTCCAGGAAAACCCCATGGTGCTGCTGGATGGCGTGCCGGTGTTCAACATCAATAAAATAATGGCCATGAACCCGCTGAAGATTCGCAAGCTGGACGTGGTCGACAGCCGCTACTTCCACGGCTCGGCCATCTACAACGGCATTGTGAGCTTCACCACCTATAAGGGCGACCTGGAAGACTTCCCGCTCGACCCGCGCGTGCTGGTGGAGCGCTATGAGGGCGTGCAACGCCAGCGCGAGTTCTACGCGCCGCGCTACGACACGCCGCAGGCCCAGCAAAGCCGCCTGCCCGACCTACGCAACCTGCTCTACTGGAACCCCAATATCAGCACCGGCCCCGACGCCAAAACCGTGGATTTTTACACCGGCGACCAGGCCGGGCGCTACCTCGTGGTGCTACAGGGGCTGGCGGCCAATGGGCTCTCGGGCAGTCACAGCTTTGTGCTGGAAGTGAAACCGGCACTATAGCAGCACTGGCTCATACCGAAGGTCCTGATTGCGCTTTTCGACGCAATCAGGACCTTTTTGCATAATAAAGCTGCGCCGATATCAGCCATACGATTGGCCGGTTCCGTACCTTCGTTCTATGTCTGATACCGCCACCGCCGCCCCCAAAAAGCTCTTTCTGCTCGACGCTTTTGCCCTTATCTACCGCTCGCACTTCGCGTTCAGCAAAAACCCGCGCATCAACTCTAAGGGCATGAACACGGGCGCCGTGCTCGGCTTCACCAATACGCTGGTGGAGGTGCTGCAAAAGGAGAAGCCCACCCACATTGGCGTGTGCTTCGACGGTCCGAAAAAGACCTTCCGCCACGAACAGTTTGCCGCCTACAAGGCCCAGCGCCAAGCCATGCCCGAGGACATTGGCATCGCCATTCCCTACATCAAGAAAATTATCCAGGGCTTCCACATCCCCATCCTCATGCTGGATGGCTTTGAAGCCGATGACGTGATTGGCACGCTGGCTCAGAAGGCGGAAAAGGACGGCTTCGAGGTGTTTATGATGACGCCCGATAAGGACTACTGCCAGTTGGTAACGGACCACATCAAAATCTACCGCCCGGCCTTTATGGGCAACGCGGCCGAGATTCTGGACGTGGCCCACGTGCTGGCCCGCTTCGAGATTGAGCGCGTGGAGCAGGTGATTGACATCCTGGGCCTGCAGGGCGACGCGAGCGACAACATTCCCGGCATCCCTGGCATCGGCGAGAAGACGGCCAAGGCGCTGATTAAGCAGTACGGCACGGTCGAAAACCTGATTGCCAACTCGGACCAGCTCAAGGGCAAGCAGCAGGAAAACGTACGCAACTTTGCCGAGCAGGGCCTGATGAGCAAGGAACTGGCCACCATCCACGTCAACGTCCCGCTGGAGTTTGAACCGGAAAAGCTGGTGCTCGATGCCCCCGATGAAGCCACCTTGCGCGAGCTGTTCGACGAGCTGGAATTCCGCCAGCTGGCCGCGCGCATCCTGAACGGTGGGGGCCCGCAGCGCACGCCGGCCAGCGTGGCCGCGCCCGGCAGCACACCCACGCGCCGGCCCAAACTGGTACCCGGCGGTCAGGCCTCGCTCTTTGGCAACCCCGGCGATGAGGCCGTGGCCATTGGCGCGGAAGAAGGCGAAACGGCGGGCTACGGCGCCCCCTCTGGCCCGCGCAAACGGCTGGAAGATGTGCCCTACCAGTACCACTTGATGGACACACCCGAGCTGCGCAAGTCGCTGCTTGGCTTCCTGTTGCAACAGGCTGAAGTCAGCTTCGACACCGAAACCACCGGGCTCGACACCATGACGGCGCGGCTGGTGGGCCTGAGTTTTTGCTGGCTGCCGGGCGAGGCCTATTACGTGCCCGTGCTGGCCGACGACCAAGCCGCTACCCAAGCCATTGTGGATGAGTTCTGTCCCTTCTTCGAGGCGGAGAATATTTTGAAAATCGGCCAGAACATCAAGTACGACCTCACCATTCTGCGCCACTACAACGTGGAAATCAGCGGGCCGCTCTTCGATACCATGCTGGCCCACTACCTCATCGAGCCCGACATGCGCCACAACATGGACGTGCTGGCCGAAACCTACCTGCACTATTCGCCGGTGTCCATTATAGAGCTTATCGGCCCCAAAGGCAAGAAGCAAATCACGATGGCGGACGTGCCGCCCGCCCGGGTGAAAGACTACGCCTGCGAAGACGCCGACGTGACCCTGCAGCTCAAGCACGTCTTCGAGCCCATGTTGAAGGACCTGGGCTTGCTGGGCCTGCTGAACGACGTGGAAAACCCGCTGGTGCCGGTGCTCAGCAGCATCGAGTACGAGGGCATTCGGATTGATTCTGGGGCCATGAACGAGTATTCGGCTGAGCTGCAAGGGTACATTAAAGAACTGGAAACCCAGATTTTCCGCGAGGCTGGGCAGGAGTTCAACATCGGCTCGCCGAAGCAGCTAGGCGAGGTGCTGTTCGACAAGATGGACATCGGCAAGGGCAAAATCAAGAAGACCAAAACCGGCCAGTACGCCACCGGGGAGGAAATCCTGAGCCAGCTCGCGGCCGACAACCCCATTGCCGCCCTCATTCTGGAATACCGCCAACTCACCAAGCTGCGCAGTACTTATGTGGAAGCCCTGCCCCAACTGGTGAGCCCCGTCGACGGCCGCGTGCACACCAACTTCAATCAGGCAGTGGCCGCAACCGGGCGCCTCAGCAGCACCAACCCCAACCTCCAGAACATCCCCATCCGCACCGAAAAGGGCCGCGAAATCCGCAAAGCCTTCGTACCGCGCGACGAAAACCACGTGCTGCTGGCGGCCGACTATTCGCAGGTAGAGCTGCGCATCATGGCTGATTTCTCGGGTGATAAAACCATGATTGAAGCCTTTCGTCAGGGCCTCGACGTGCACGCCAGCACCGCCAGCAAGGTGTTCAAAGTGCCCATCGAAGACGTGGACAGCGAGATGCGCCGCAAGGCCAAAACGGTCAACTTCGGCATCATCTACGGCATTTCGGCCTTCGGGCTGGCCCAGCGCATCGGCATCGGCCGCAAGGAAGCCACCGACATCATCGAGACTTATTTCCAGGAATTCCCGTCGGTGAAGGCCTTCATGGACGGCAGCATCAACCGCGCCCGCGAGCTGGAATACGCCGAAACGCTGCTCAAGCGCCGCCGCTACCTGCGCGACATCAACTCCCGCAATGCCACGCTGCGCGGCTACACCGAGCGAAACGCCATCAACGCTCCCATCCAGGGCACGGCCGCCGATATCATTAAGATGGCCATGATTAACATCTACCACTGGCTGCGCGAGGAGAAGCTTCAGACCCGCATGATTCTGCAGGTACACGACGAACTGGTGTTCGACGCCGTGCAGGAGGAAGTGACCTACATCACCCCCAAAATCAAGGAACTGATGACCACGGCGCTGCTGCTGCCCCACGGCGTGCCGCTGGAAGTGGAGGTGGGCACCGGGCGCAACTGGCTAGAGGCGCACTAGGATAGTTCCTGGGTCAGTATGCATTCTCCGGTCGGACAGTGCCGCCATCAGACTACACCAGCCAAGCTTGTAAACCGGGGAAAGGCACCTGCTGCACGGCACGCTAAAACACTACGAGAAAGCCTCTGCGTAAGCCCGACCCAATACAAAGGCCTGCATTCAACTGAATGCAGGCCTTTGTATTGGGTCGGCCGCCCATTAGCAATGGGCCCTAATCAATAGAGCACGCTGATAGTCAGGACACGAGCAATAATTCAATGTATCTCCTTATAAATCAAGGCATATATCAAGCCCATGACAATTTCAACGTAGGACGGTGTATGGCAAGCTGGCTAACTCCGATTCCCTCTTGAGCTTCGTCGTCGGCCCACAATCCGGCGAACCCGGGGGAATCCTCTGGCGTGAAAGGCTGCCCTGACATGTAGCTTCTACACATTCGTAAGCAGTTGTATTTCTGAGAAGCCGCCGGTATTGATACTAGCTCAGACCCGCCTGCTTCTGTGTGCACAAGACGCTGGTATTTGACGCCCGGCAGCAGGACACAAGTCACTATACAAATGAGAGCGGTTTTTAGGTTGGCGTCCGTTGCCCGGTTCGACGGCGCAGCCGTCCGACCAGTGGTCGTTGAACGACGATGTTGAACGACGATGTTGAACGACGTTGCAGCGGCACAGGCAACGCGTCCATCAACCAGACGGCTCCACAGTTGGACCGGAACGGCCAATTCCATCCATATACCAACCTAAAACCGGGTCTAAGCAGGGCAGCTTATTTCAATATATCAAGCGCTACAATCAACCCATACCAAGTCTTGTTTTGGTAGACCCAGCTCTGTCGCTCGTCATACGAGCCCAGCACATGGTCCCATCCGATGGCTCCACCAATGTTGATGGTGTTAATCCCTAGCATCAGGTAAAACCCATTGGTGAACATGGCTGCTTTCCGCTCAAACGGGATTTTGGGACCTCTGGTATTGGTCTTTTTCAGGTCGGTAGCACCTAAGCCAATAAAATACCCTGGAGAGAGAGAGTAATGATTGGTCGTTTGCCCAAACAGGCCTTGAGTAGCACTATATACATTGTGAGTAAATTTCCACCCCGCTGCAATGCCCACGTTCACACTGGTTTCGGCTTGCTGGGGAAAGGAGTCGGCCAGCGCGGAGCTATTGAGTTTGGGCCGGATGCGAAGCGGAACAGAGAGTGCCTGTAGCACGGGCTTTGAATCGAAGTACTTCAATTTTGTATAGCTCGGTATTCCTGTAGCACTGACATCAAGGGTTGTTTCGGGAAAATAGATTTTGCCAAGGTTCTCTGCTTTGAATCCCTGAATAGAATAGGTTGGAATAGCGGTGGTGCTTCCGACGGATGGTGCTGCACCTTGAGGGGTTATGATTAAGCCATCGGCCTTCTCCGTGATAGATGCCTTAAACCCTGCAGCAGGCGAATAAGTGACCAAATTCTGACTCAACGTAGGAACCGTTCCTGCTGGCGGGGGCGGTGGTGCACCGGCTGGAAAGGTGACATTCAGACTGTATAGCCTATTGCTGCGGTATATGTACTTGGTGTTAACACAAGAAGACAGGAAGCAGCACAACGCGCCAAATATCAAGAAGTATTTCATAGTGAAATAGCTGAAATCAAGCAGGCCGCATAAATTTTGTTAACGGGTGTTCTTCATCATCCCGGTCAAATGCCCCAAATGTCTTTTGGGTAGGGTCATAGCTGATATTGCTTTGGGCCAGCACGGCTGCTACAGCAGCAAGCTCATTCGATGAGAGAGGCCCCGTTGAGTAATCGGTGGCGTCATTTTCTAGCCGGAAAACGACCAATCCTGTGCCTTTGGGGGTATAGTACAGGTAGTAGTAGCTTATCTTTTTCATGTTGGAGGAAGTTTAAAAGTTAAACGAAAAGCAACCGTTGCCTACCGCAGGGTTTCCCGCTGAGCTTGGGTTAGCAGGGCATCCATGTTGTCAACCCGGCTTTTCAAAGCAGCGGCGCGCTGGGTAGCCGCTTCGGTTTGGGCCTGGGCCTGCTGCTGGCCAGCCGTGGCCGCCTGCACACCCAGAAAAGCCCCAACCAGCGTGCCCACAATGCCGATAAACTGCCCCACCAGGGAAGTGATTTCGGCAGCCGTCCACACAGTAGTGCTGGCATGAGCGAGGTAAGCCGTGAGGATGCCGGAAATCAGCAGTCCTATCAGGGCTATAATGAGTGCGTACCGGCTGCGGCTTTCGGCAATCGGCACAGGAGTAGGAAGAGGTTCCATGATGCAGAGAAAGAAAATGTTGAGCGGATTGACCAGGCAGGCGAATGATGCCCCAACTCGGGCATCGGGTTACCCCTGGCGCGGCACGTCGGCAAATACCTTGGCGGTATCTTCCCCTACTTTCGTCCCAATCTCATAGCCCCCGTTCGCATCAAACTGGTAATGCACGCCCAGGTACACGCGGCTCCGGCCGTTCTCGAGCGCCGCCTGGGTGAAGGAGCTGAAATGACGGGTACGGCGGATGCCATTTTCGTCGCGGAAGGCGTGCGGGTCTTCAGTTGTGGCCGTGAAGGAGATGTCATCGCGGCCATAAAACGCCTGCATCACTACGGCCCACGCCGCCCCGAATGTGGAATGCCCCGAGACGTAGGCCGGAAAATTCGGGGAAAAGCGGGTGCCACTCACCGTTGCCGAGAGGGGCTGCCAGGTTGGGTCGGCAGCTGTGCTGGGGTTACCATCGGTGTCGGCCAACTGAATAGCCGTTTCGGGCCGCCACAGGCGCAGGGGGCTTTGAGCCGAAGGATTAAAATACTTGGCCTGCCAGGCCACGATGGATGCATTGACCATTGCCGTGCCCACCATGGCAAAAAGCCGGGCCGTGTTGAGGAGGTTTTGAGGAGTGCCCTGTTGCTTGGCCACGTCCTGCGCAATGGTGTAGAGCTGGCCCGGCGGCTTGGACGTACCGTTCAGGTCATTGGCCCAGAAAAAGGCGATTTCTGTTTGCTCAGGTGTGCGTGCGGCGGCATGGGCTTCGCCAAGCAGCTTTACTTCGGCCACCTGCTCCGCGTACAGGGGAGAAGCCAGCAGGGCCGGATAGGAAAGCAGGTTATTGGGTATTGTTGTGGGCAGGTAGTCGGTGGCCGGTTGCGAGGCCAGCAAAAACAGCGGCACCGTGCCCCATTGAGGCGTCAGCGCCGGGCCGGAGCCGGTTTCGCGCCACTCGCCGGGGGTCGGGTCAAGCGGTGGGTCGACGTCCATGCTCAGCCCGGTATCGGCCGGGTAGGCTTTGAGCA
Organism: Hymenobacter negativus; assembly: GCF_017571495.1. Classification (GTDB taxonomy): domain Bacteria; phylum Bacteroidota; class Bacteroidia; order Cytophagales; family Hymenobacteraceae; genus Hymenobacter; species Hymenobacter negativus. The sequence continues at coordinate 121,741 of NZ_JAGETZ010000002.1, forward strand.
CCCCCTCGGCAATGGCCTTGCCGTATGCTTCCGAGGCGGCGGTATCAATCGTGGTAACCGCACCAGTATTTACGGCTAAACCCAGCGTGTGCGGGTCGGCCGCCGGGTGCACCTGGAACGGGTCGAAGGGATTGAGGACACCACCCTGCATTTGCTTGGTCGTTGTCACATAGTCCTCAACTGCCGTCGTCAGGGCATAGCAGGCGGCGTAAGCCGCACTGGTAGCCGGGTCGGGCATGCCGGCAGTGGGCAGCGACAGCAGGTTGTCGTCAATCAATGCTGGGTAATGCGCTGCCGGCGTTAGTCGGTTTACTGCTTCGTACATGGCCAGATGCATCAGGCCGCCAATGCGAGCCAATGGGCCGGGGGCCCCGCCGATGCGCCGCACGACATCAAGGTAAATGTTATTCCAGGCGAGAACGACGCTGCCGGGTGATGAGGAAGAAGTAATCATTACGCGCAGAAAAAAGGTGAGAAAAAAGGTGTTAAAGCGGTTTGATGCCCGAAATAGACAATGCAAAGGGAGCATCTGTCAGCCGTCTTTTCTAGCGTGAAATCCCTTGACTTTTACAATCAGGTGGTATCCCTGATATACCCCGTGGAAACTACCTGATTTTGCTACCGCGTAGTTTCACGGGGGAGGCGGCCTGGCGAAACCACAGAGCGTTTTTCGCCGGAAGCGCCCTGGCATACACGCATGTAAGAGGAACGGAGCTGTTTGACGACTGGGAAAGGGCAGCCTACATTTAGGCCCTTAACCATTCCCTTTTTCATCATGCCACACGCCGTTCTCCCCTGTGAGATTTCCCCGGATGCATTCTCCGCCTACACCGCAAGCTGGCGGGAGCTAGTAGCTGCAGATGCTGTCGACGCGCTCCACGCCTGCTTCGTGAGCAATGACACCCGCCTGAACTACGTGTACCTGCGCCATGAGCAAGTTGTAAAACTGGTGGAGTCTAAGCCGAAGAAGATTTGCGCAAGATTTGCCCTCGTCCCCCGTGAGTCGGGCACGGGACAAAGCGTTGCCCTGGTATTCTACAGCGACGACGCCAACGACATCCCTGCTTCCGGCTATCAGCTGAGTGGGACAGCGGGGGAGGCCGCCGCTATAACAGGCTGCGCAACGATAGTATCTCCTATCTGCTTTGAAAAGGCTTGTGACAACATAAATGGGTGGGGTGAATTGCCAGCAAACGGCCTGGAAATTGGCTTTTTCAAAACGATGGACGAACCGCTGAGGGGCTACACGCACGACGTAGCAGATTTCGAAGATGCGATAGCGTCTCCAGCCCCTGCCGCCCTGTGGCTCATCTTCTCCCTTCATCCCGAGCGAGGAGCTGAAGAACCCAACAAGCGACTCTTTGACACCGTGTTGACCCGGCACGTAGAACCGGATGCAGATGCTCCGGGCGCCATTACACTGACTGCTGACCGGGTCTACTACGACGTTGCGAACCCCTGCCCACCCGCCTGTGGGATAATCGACAGAGCTTAGCAGCAGCCATTCGCAGCTTGTGCAGAACAAATCATGAACGTGGTTTCAGAGGGGAGCGGGTACGCTACGGGGTGGCCTGCCCTACAAGCGGCATTTTTTTTAAGATAACCATCAAAGGATGAATAATTTTTGTCGTAATTCCTCACCCGCTTTAGCAGCAAAAGCTACCGGCTGACGCCCTTGCAGCTATGGCAGGCACCATCCTATATCCCGTGCTCAAGGCCTCGCTGGCGCCCGTGGTGGTTGCCAGCGCAATGGCGGCGGTGCGCTTCCGACACCTAAGCCCGCCGTTGCGCTATTTGGCTGTTCTGGTGTGGTTCACGTTACTTATCGAAATCCTGACGCGGGTGCGAGCCGTGCAGCAACAGTCCAACCTGTTTGTGCTGCCCTTCGACACGTTGGTGGAGTTCGGTCTGCTGGCCTGGGTTTACCGGCAGGCGCTGTGGCCTTCGGCCGTGAGCCGCTGGGTACCGGCTGTGGTCGGCGTTTTTTCGCTGGTGGCCCTCCTTTCTTATGCGGAGCCGGCGGGGCTGGCCCGGTTCAATACCGGGCAGCGCTTCGCCGAGAGCCTGCTGGTGCTGGGTCTCGTGCTGCTGTACTTCTACAAAGTCATCCGGGAGCTGACTATTCTGCACCTCGAGCGCGAGCCCTTGTTTTGGATTTCGGTGGGCCTGCTGCTATACTTTTCAGGCAATGTGTTTATCTTTATTTCAAGTAATTATATTATCCAGTATTCGAAGGCACTGAGCCTGAAAATGTGGGATATTCACGCCTGGCTGTACATGGTGCTTTATGGATTATATGCGTGGGCACTGTGGATAAGTCCATCGAACAAGAAGTAGGGCTGCTGTATGGGGGCGTGGTGGTGATGCTACTGCTGGCGCTGGCGCTAGTGGCTTTTTTTCTGATTTACCAGAAAAAGCTGGTGAGCCAGCAGCTGGCCCTGCAAACCATTCAGGGGGCTTACCAAAAGGAAGTGTTTGCAGCGGCTATTCAGGCCGAGGAGCGGGAGCGGGAGCGCATCGGCAGTGACTTGCACGACGAAATTGGCTCATCGCTCTCGGCCGCCAAAGTATTGATGGCCCAGCTGGAAGACGCTACTTCGGCTACTGACAAAGAACAAGAGGTAGTTGCGCTTATCAAGGGAATTATCGGTAACTCGTTGCAGGATATTCGCAATATTTCCCAAAACCTACATCCTGCCGTACTGGCACAGTTTGGCTTGGGCAAAGCCCTGCACAACTTAGGGCTGGTATGTGCCGATGCCTTCCCCAACGGGGTGGCGGTACACGTTGAGCTGGCGGCGCCCCTGTCCTACGCACACGAGCTGGCGCTCTACCGCATTGTGCAGGAGCTTCTCAACAACGCGTTGAAGCATGCCCGGGCTTCCCGGGTTACGGTGGAGCTGCGGCAGCTGCCACACAGCCTGGTCCTAACAGTGGCAGACGATGGCCGCGGCTTCGACTACGCCCGCGTGCAGGCGGGCGGCCAAGGTGGGCTGGGCCTGAAAAGCCTGGCCGCCCGGGTAAGCCTGCTCGACGCGTCGCTGCACCTGGAATCGGCTGCGCTTACAGGAACGAGTGTGCGCGTAGAAGTGCCTCTTTTGGGCTAAGCTGCTAGCTTTACGGCCATGGCTGCTCTACCTCCCATCTCTATTTCGATTCTTGATGACCACCGGCTGTTCCGCCAGGGCATCATGTACATCCTACAAAGTCTATATTTTGATACGAAGGTACAGGAGGCAGCCACTTTTGGCGAGCTACTGGACCAGTTTGCCCAGCAGGTACCCGACATCTTGCTGCTGGACCTGCAAATGCCCGACATCAACGGCATAGAGGCCACCAAGCGCCTGCTGGAAGCGCATCCCAGCCTGAAAATCATCGTGCTTTCCATGCACTCGACTGATGATTTTATCTCCCATATGTTTAAGCTGGGCGTGCGCAGCTACCTGCCCAAGGACGTAGATAAGCAGCTGCTCAGCACGGCTATTGGAGCGGTGATGACCGACGGATACTATTTCACTGACAGTATTTCCAAGGCAATGGCGCGCGGCCTGCACGCCAGCAGCCCCAAACAACCGTCGTTTCAGTCGGCTGCTATTGCGCTCACTCCCCGCGAAATAGAAGTGCTGGCCCTGATATGCAAAGGCTACTCTACTAATAAAATTGCGGAGCAGCTTTTCATTAGTGACCGTACCGTGGAGGGCCATCGCAAAAGCTTGTTGGAAAAAACCAACACGCCCAATGCCGTTACCCTGGCACTCTATGCGCTGAAGCACGGATTGTTAGCCCCCGACTCTACCAACACCCCATCATTGCAGTAGCCCGGCTGCCGACACCCTCCGGCGTATCCCAGCCGCCGGCCCGCCGTATACTCAGGCTTTCAGCCAGCCCACCCGCAAGCCATGCCGCACCAACTCCACACCACCACTCTGCAAAACGTAGCCCGCGGCGTGCTGGGCACCTTTATGGTCTTTGCCGGCACTGGCCACCTCACCTTCGTGCGGCAGGAATTCCAGGCGCAGGTGCCGGATTTTGTGCCGCTGGACAAGGACACCGTGGTGCTGCAATCGGGAGTGGTTGAAATTGCGCTGGGGCTGGCCTTGCTCTTGCTGAAAGGCAAAAACCGGCGCCGCATGGGCATTGGACTGGCGGCGTTCTATGCGGCGGTGTTTCCGGGCAACGTGCACCAGTATACGCACCACATTTCGGCCTTTGGCCTCGACACCGATGCCAAGCGGCTGGCCCGGCTATTCTTCCAGCCCGTGCTGATGGGCGCAGCGCTGTATTCGACCGGCGCCTTGCAGACCTTGCGCCGGAAAAAATAACCCTGCTAATTGCTACAAGAATCAGGACCCTGCCAATTGTGTAGCAAAGGGTTTGCTACATAAACCTCACTCTTTTCAAAATTGTAGCAATTCTTTTCTATGGAGAAGTCCACCCGCGAACCCCTCGTAGCCGAATTAGTCAGCCTGCTCACGAAGGGCAACGCCCACGCCACTTTCGAAGAAGCCACGGCTGGCCTCTCACCCGAAATCTGGAACCAGCACGTACCCGATGTGCCCTACACCATCTGGCAATTGGTGGAGCACGTGCGCATCGCGCAGTGGGACATTCTTGAATTTTCGCTTGGCGAGGAGCACGAATCGCCGGAGTGGCCGGCTGGCTACTGGCCCGCTAAAGACGCTACCGCCGACGAAGCCCTTTGGCAGCGCACCCTGGACCAAATCCAGGCCGACCGCCGGCGCTTCATCGAACTGCTGCAAAACCCGGCCACCGACTTGCTCACACCCCTGCCCCACGGCACAGGCCAAACCATCCTACGCGAAGCCCTGCTCATCGGCGACCACAACGCCTACCACACCGGCGAAATCATCTTGGTGCGACGGCTGCTGCACGCCTGGAAATAAGGCACTTCATTAGCAAGAAATGCATTGAGCGCGCCGCGCTACCTTGCCGGTTGCTATGAAGAAACTGACTCTGCTGGTACTGGCGTTACTAACCGGGCCATTTGGGCATGCCCAGTCCCAGGCTCCGGGCCCTACCACAATATTGCTGCGCCCGGCCGCGGTGTTCGATGGTCAGGACCGCCACGAAGGGTGGGCGGTGCTGGTTGAAAACAGCAAGCTCACGGCTGTGGGCCCTGTAGCACAGGTCACAGCCCCGCCGGGAGTTCGTATTCTCGACCTGCCCGGCCTCACCCTGCTCCCCGGGCTGATTGAAGGACATTCGCATCTGCTACTGCACCCGTACAACGAAACCAGCTGGAACGACCAAGTCCTACTGGAATCGCAGGCGTTGCGGGTGGCCCGCGCCACTGTTCACGCCGAGCGCACGCTGCTGGCGGGGTTCACCACGGCCCGTGACCTCGGCACCGAAGGCGCGGACTACGCGGACGTGGGGCTGAAATCCGCCATCGACCAGGGCATCATCCCGGGGCCGCGCCTATTAGTAGCCACCCGTGCCCTGGTGGCCACCGGCAGCTACGGGCCTAAGCTTTCGGTGGATGAAGACGTGCCCCAGGGCGCCCAGGAAGCCGATGGTGTCGACGGCATCATCCGGGCGGTACGCGAACAGATGGGCAAGGGAGCCGACCTCATTAAAGTGTACGCCGACTACCATTGGGGCCCGAATGGGACCACGCAGCCCACCTTTTCGCAGGAAGAGCTGTCCCTGATTGTGCAGACGGCGCGCTCCGCCGGCCGGGGTGTAGTGGCCCACGCCGTCACGCCGGAAGGCATGCGCCGCGCCATCCTGGCTGGCGTCGAAACCATTGAGCACGGCGACGGCGGCACTCCCGAAATCTTCGCGCTGATGAAGCAGCACGGCATCGCGCTGTGTCCCACCGTGGCCGCTGGCGATGCTTCTGCCCAATACAAGGGCTGGCACAAGGGCATCGACTCGGTACCACTGCGCATTCAGCAAAAGCACACGAGCATGGCCGCTGCCGTAAAAGTAGGCGTGGCGTTGGCAATGGGTGGTGACGTGGGCGTATTTGCCCACGGCGACAATGCCCGGGAAATGGAGTTGCTGGTGAGTGATTATCAACTCTCGCCGCTGCAAGTGCTGCGACAGGCTACTAGCGGCAACGCCCGCATTTTCCACCTCGCCGACCGGGGCCACCTCGCCCCTGGCCTACTAGCCGACTTGGTGGCAGTGGCTGGCGACCCAACCCAGGACGTAGCCGCTCTGCGCCAAGTACGCCTCGTGATGAAAGGCGGTGTGCTCTACCGCCAGCCCTGAAAGCAAGGCAAGACCCAATTATTGACTCTATTTCTTGTAGGCCACGCGGTAAATCACGCCGTTATCATCGTCGCTCATCAGCAGCGAGCCATCGTTGGCTTGGATGAGGCCGCAGGGCCTGCCAAACTCCGACTTGTCATTTTCGACCAGGAAACCGGTGATAAAATCCTCGAACTTCTCAGGCTTGCCCTGCGCGTCGAAGTGCACGCGCACGATTTTGTAGCCTGAGGGCTGGGCGCGGTTCCAGGAGCCGTGCATGGTTACGAAGGCATCGTTTTTATAGGCGGCAGGAAACTGCGCCCCCTTATTGAAAACCAGGCCTAATGGCGCTGAATGGGCTTTGTAGAGTAGCAGGGGGCGCTGGTTTTTAGCGTCGAACTGCTCGTAGGTTTCGCCGCTCTTGGGTTTGTTGGCGGGGTAGTGCTTGCCGTCGGCGATGATGGATGGCCAGCCGTAGCCCGCGTCCTGCTTTATTAGGTTGAGCTCCTCCATCTGGTCCTCATCGCCGAGCCAGTCGATGCCGTGGTCCATGCCGAAGAGCTGGCCGGTGGCCGGGTGCCAGTCGAATCCAATAGTATTGCGCAAGCCATGGGCGTACACGCTACGACCCGAGCCATCGGTTTTCAGCACTAGAATGGTCGCGTTTTCGGGGTTGTCCTCGTCGCAGGCATTGCAGGTACTGCCCACTGACAGGTAAAGCTGGCCATCGGGGCCAAAGTGCAGGACGCGGTTGGCGTGCTGGCCAGCATCGGGCAGGTCTTTATAGAGGATTTTGGGCTCACTCAGCCCGCCGTCAGGCAGCACATCCGCCACGTAAACCTCCCGAATGGCACTGAGGTAAAGCTTACCATCTTTCAGGGCCAGGCCGTGCAAATGGGGCTTTTGGGCAACCTGGCGCACTACTTCAGCCTTGCCGTCCTTATTGGCATCGCGCAGCAAGGTGATGGTGCCCTTCACGCGGTTGCTCACGTAGAGGTCGCCGTTGGGAGCCTGGGCCAGCATACGGGGCAGGTCGAGGCCCTCGGCATATTTGGTGATGGTGAAGCCGGCGGGTACTTTCAGGGCCGCCACGCGGGCGTCGGTAGCAGGCAGTTTGTTGGGCAGGTAGATGTTGCCCGTCATGCGGAAGGGCGTGGCGGGCGGCGGCACGTTTTGAGCAGCGGCGGAAGCACCGGTCAGCAAGGTAACCGCAATGACAAAGGATGGAAGGAGGCGCATGAAGCAGGAAGATGGAAAGGGAACCCATTCAACTTCATATTGCGAGCTGGGGTTACGCTAACTTAGAAGCTGGCAGAATGGCTTCATGCCAGAGTAAATCGGATGATTATAAAGAAGCATCATGCTAAGCGGAGCCGAAGCATGATAGGCTAAAGCGCTCAGCCACTCATACAACCTTCAGAACCTACTCTGCGGCTGCCACCTTACCAGCTTTGCGCTGGCGCTTTTCCTCCTTCATCCGCTTGCGCACACCATCGTCGATGCCCCGGCCACTAGATACGGGCTGGTAGAGGCTGCCCGGCGTGGCGGGGGCGGGTGGGGCCGTTTCCAGCTGATAGTGGTGGTCGATATTGGCCGAAATGCGGTCGGTGAAACGCGGCGCAACCCGGTGCGAAAACACCGCTCCTTTGGCCTTCCAGCCCACCGGCAGCTCCTGTCGGGGCCGCACCGAGGCACGCACCATGGCATTCACCACCTTGGCCGGCGGGTCCATGGCAGCCATGCGGGGCGTGCCGCCGCTGTAGTTTGCCGCGTGGCCCCAGAAAGGGCTGTCCACCGCCCAGGGCTCAATAGTTACCACTTCGATATTCTTATAACCCTGCAGGCGCAGCTCGTGGTGCAGGGCCTGGTCGAGGTTGCGAACAGCCCCTTTGGTGGCGGCGTACACGGCGTGGTAGGCCAGTGGCACGTGGCTTTCCACCGAGCCCAGGTTCATAAGCGTGCCGCTGCCCTGGCCCTGGAATAGCTTGATGGCCACCTGGCTGCCGTACACGATGCCTTTCAGGTTGACGTCAATCATGCGCGAGTAGTCGGCCAGGGGCAGGTCCCAGAACTTGCCGATGCCGCCCACGCCCACGTCGTTCACCCACACATCGACCCGGCCGAACTGCTTCACAGCGGCCTCAGCCAGATGCTGTACTTCCTCAGGCTTGCTGATGTCGGTGGGTACCACCAGCGCCGTACCGCCGGCGGCCCGAATTTTCGTGGCAACTTCTTCCAGTGCGTCGGCGCGGCGAGCGGCCAGTACCACATTAGCCTTGAAGCTGCCCAGCTGCTCGGCCATGCCCCGCCCGAACCCACTGGATGCGCCAATGATGACGTAGGTTTTGCCCTGTACTTTCTTCCGGCCCGCTGCGCCCAACTTAGCTGTGGCGCAGCTGCTCAGGCAGCAGCTCGTTAGCAGCAGCGCCGCCAGCCAGTGCACCAAGCGGCGGGCGCCGGAAGGGTAGCTGGTCGGCATGCTAGTGGTAGTGGCCGGAATCATTGCGTAGAGCGGTAGCACCTGAGGCTCCATAGCGTAGCAGTAAAGTGGAAAGTCCTCTTTAGTACGACGATGCCTCGAAAGCTATGCTTGGAATACTACTGATTTTGCCCTGCGTAATTCTGCGGATTTGGGGTAGAAATACGGTGTAGGAGCGGAGTCGTACCCGCAGCCCCGCCCATGGTTGAACGAAATCATTACATCGGCGCGAGCGCAAGCCCCGCCCCTACACACCCACCATGCGCCGGATGCCCAGCTTCTTCATGCGGGCCTCCAAGGTTTTCGGATTGATATCCAGCAGCAAAGCGGCTCCTTGCGGACCGCTCACGCGGCCGCCGGTGCACTGCAAGGCGGCCAGAATGTGGTCGCGCTCCTGCTCCTTCAGCGTTTTGATGGGCGCGGCAGAAGGAGCGGCTGATATGGCAGGGTTCGCCAGCATCAGCGGGGCCCCGGCAAAGCCGGCAAACTCCAGAAACTGGCCCTGGCTCACAATGATGGACTGCTCCAGCACGTGTTCCAGTTCGCGGATATTACCGGGCCAGGAGTAGGCTTGCAGGGCGGCCAAATCATCGGGGCGGACCTGTCGGATGGGCTTGCCCAGGCGTTTGCTCAGGCGTTGGATGAAATGGCGCAGCAGCGGCTCAATGTCTTCGCGACGCTCGCGCAACGGGGCCAGCTCGATGGGAAATACGTTGAGGCGATAATATAAATCGGCCCGGAAGCGCCCAGCGGCCACCTCGTCGGCCAGCACGCGGTTGGTAGCGGCGATGACGCGGGCATCGGAGTGCAGCACTTTGGTGCCACCCAGGCGCTCGAACTCTTTTTCCTGCAACACCCGCAGCAGCTTGGCTTGCAGGTCGAGGGGCAGCTCCCCGATTTCATCGAGGAAGATGCTGCCGCCGTTGGCCAGCTCGAATTTGCCGATGCGGCGCTCCACGGCTCCGGTAAAGGCCCCTTTTTCGTGGCCGAACAACTCGCTTTCAATAAGCTGGGCGGGCAGGGCGGCGCAGTTGAGCTTGATAAGGGCGCGGGCGTGGCGAGGCGAGGCGTTGTGCAACTCACGGGCTACCAACTCCTTGCCCGTGCCGGTTTCACCGGATATCAGCACGGTGGTATCGGTGGGAGCCACCAGGCCAATGCGGCGCTGCACCAGCTGCAAGGCCGGGCCGCTGCCAACAAAAGCGCCCGAATCGGCTCCGAAACGGGCAGAGGTATTGATTTCATCCACCAGGTAGGTGCGCTCCTCCTCTACCTGGGCTTTGAGGGCCTCAATCTGCTCGAAAGCGAACAGGTTTTCCAGGGCCAGCGCAATCTGGGGCGTGAGGGCCAGCACGGTAGACAGGTCATCGGGCCGGAACGCCAGGGGGTTGGGTGAGGCCAGGATGAGCACGGCTGCGCCATCGGCCCGCTCCCAGATGGGCGCGATGAGCATGGCGCGCGTACCGTATTCCTCGTACACGCGGCGCAGCAGCGGGTAGCGCTGCGCCAGGGCCCGGAAATCATTGGCGGCGTACAGGCCGGCCTCTTGCAGCAGCTCGTTCATTTGCTGATACATGTTCGAGGTATCGAGCTGATTGAGGCCATTCTGGCGGTTGGGGTCGAGGGCCTGGAGTGGGGTGCCGGGCTCCTCGCTCAGCCGCGAAAACTCAGCAAAGCCCTCAAAGGCCTCCTGCTTGCCGGCCCGCTGCACCCGCAGGCCGAAGTATTCGAAGGCCACTACTTGGCTCAGGGCTTCGGCTACGGCCCGGAACAGGGGCTCGCGCTGCTTGATGCTGAGCAGGGCGTTGGTGATGTTGAGCTGCAGCGTACGTTCCTGCTCGCGGCGGGCTACCTCCTCAAAGGCCAGCGTGTTGGTAACAGCCACCGCGATGAGGGAGCCAATTTTTTCCAACAGCCTTTCGTCGGCAGGCGTCAGGTTGGGGTTACGGCGCGAGGCCAGGGTGAGAAAGCCCGTGAGGCGCCCGCCAAGGTGCAACGGCACGGCCGTGAGGTGCGTCACGCCCAGCTTTTCAAACTTATTGTAAGGCGCGTAGTCCGGGTAGTTGCACATGTACTCCTGGGGCGTGAACTGCCGCACGCGCGGGTCGGCCACCAGCAATTCGATGGGCGTGCCGGCAATGGGCGAAAACTGCTCCATGCCGGGGGGCACGGCCGGGGCTTCGTCCACGCCGTAGTAGTCGCGTAGGAACAAGCGCTTGTACTGCAATGTCTCATCGAAGACGTTGATGCCGATGAGGTCGAATGGAAAGATGAGCCGCAGCTTGGTCGTCACCACTTTGAACAACGAATCCTTATCGCGGATAGTTGCGATGGCTTCGTTGAGGTGGAGCAAAAGGGTTTCGTCGGTCGTGGGCATGTGCAGTGCGGTAAGCTTTCGCTGGCACCGCCGGGCCGGGCTTGTTGAAAAGCTAGCTTCTTACGGCGACTTAAAGTTCGCCGCACATTAAAATCTCCTTAAATAACAGGAGCAAAAATAAGGCAATTCCTACTATTTAAGGAATATACTCGGTCGAGCTATTCATGCCGGTACATCATAAACCAGCGAAACTTATTTTTAATTATCTAGTATTCAATGAATATACGTGAAAAACTTATTCCGCGATGGTGCTGGCATGGCTTTCGGTAAAGGCTGCGCACACCCTATGCCACTTGGCCTTATGTTTTCTTCTCAATCACTGAAAGGTTTTGCCGGTTTGTCGCTCTTCGGCGGCCTAGTGCTGGCTCAGCCGGCGCTGGCGCAAAACCAACCCGGCGTGCCGGCTGCCGCTCAGGCCATTGGCCTGGCCAGCGACTCTCTGAACCTTGGCGCAACCGTACAAGCTGTTCTCGATGCCAACCCCGGCATCACCAACCTCACCGAGCTGTCGAATGCAGCCACCAGCCGCCTGAGCCAGACGCGAGCCGGCTTCCTGCCCCAGATAACCGGTACGGCCACTTACACTCGCATCGACCCGGTGGTGAAGCTGCCCTTCAACGGTGAGACGCTGCAGTTTGCCCCCAATAATAACTACGATTTCCACGTCACGGCACAGTACCTGCTGCTCGATTTCGGCAAGAACGACGCCACAGTACGCGTGGCCGAATCGCAGGTGCAAACGGCGCAGGACAACATCACGGTGGCCCGGCGCGACCTGGCCTTCAACGCGGCGCAGGTGTACTACAACATCCTGTTCATGCGCGAGAGCATTCGGGTGCAAGACCAGCAAATTGCTTCCCTACAAGCCCACCGCAACGAAATGCAGAAGCGTGTGGAAGGCGGCGTAAGCACCAAATTCGACGTGACAACTACCGATGTGCGCATCACGCAGGCTGAAAACACCAAGCTCGACCTGCAAAACCAGCTCCGCAACCAGCAGGTGCAGCTGGCCCGCCTGTTGCATAAGCCCGAGCAGGCCGATATTCCGGTGAAAGGCCGCCTGGCTTACGAGCCCCAGCCCGTAGACATGCAGGCCGAGCTGACCAAAGCCAGCAACAACCGCCCCGAAGTGAAGCTGGCCCGCGACGCCGAAAACACGGCCGCGCTGCAAGCCCGCCTCATCGAGAAGAGCAACATGCCCAGCCTTGGTGCGGGCGTGCAGGCCGGCGGCAAAAACGGCTACATCTTGCCCGACATCGACCGGATTCGATTTAACACGGTGGGTGTGCTGCAATTGTCGGTACCGATTTACGACGGCAACAAGAATAAGAAGCAGCGGGTAGAAGCCGCCGCCAATGCCCGCGCCGCCGTGGCCCGCACCGCCGATACGCAGGAGCAAATCCGTGCCGACGTGCGCCAGGCGGTCAACAACATGGAATTCAGCCAGGCCCGCCTCAGCAACGCCGAGCAGCAAGTAGCCCAGGCCTCCGACGCCCTCACCCGCGCCCAGGGCCGCTACCGCTACGGCGTGGGCCAGAACCTTGACGTGCTCGACGCCGAAACCCAGCTGTCGCAGGCCCGCCTAGCCCGTGCGCAAGCCATGTACAACTATACCCTCGGCCAGTATCAGCTGAAGCGCGCTACCGGCGAGCAGATATGGCAATAAGTTTTTTAGTGGTTAGTGATTATCTGTTAGTATTTAATCATTTATTATCAATGCATTAATTCTGTTAATTCGAATTATTCCACCGTCCATTAATCACTAACCACTACCCATTAACTCTAAAAAAATGACCATTCTTTGTCCGCTTGATTTCTCGGCCGCATCGGCAGAGCTGGTGGCCTACGCTGCGGCGCTGGCCGTGGCAATGGGCGCCGAGCTGCGGCTGCTGCATGTGTGCGAGCCCCAGGAGGACCCCACCGGCCAGCAGCCCGATGCCACGGTTTTTGCGCCCTGTAAAGACCGGATGCAGGCCCTGCGTGCCTCGGCCGAAGACGCCGGCGTGGCCCATGTGCACACCGGCATGGTGCGGGGCGAAGCAGCCCCCGAAATTGTGGCCGAAGCCAGCCGCCAACAAGCTGATTTAATTGTTATTGGCGCACACGGTCAAACGGGCCTCACGCGCTTCCTAATGGGTACCACCGCCGAAATCGTATTGCGCACCGCACAGTGCGCTACGCTGCTGGTCCGGGCCCCGCTCCCTACTGCTTAATGAGGAATGAAGAATGAGGAGTGAAGAGTTAACCATCTGTGTTGCTTCACTCTGATATGTCTCCGTTCTCCCCTTTCCCTTCGTAATTCTTCATTCTTAATTCCTCATTCTTAATTCTAAGTTAAGATGGCCCAGACCCAAACCGCCCCCGACGTTCAAAATACCCCCGCTCCCTACCCAAACGCGGCCTCGACTGAAACCGAGCCGATTGAGGAGCCCAAGAAGCGTAACCCGCTTGTCTTTATCATCCTGGCCCTGGTGCTGCTGGTTGGCGGCTATTATGGCTTCACCCGCTACCAGTTTGCCAAAGCCCACGAAAGCACCGACGACGCTCAAGTAGAAGGCGACGTGTACCCAGTGCTGCCCCGCGTGGGCGGCCCGGTGCTGGATGTGAAAGTGGACGACAACATTCCCGTGAAAAAGGGCCAGGTTCTCGTGACTATTGACCCCGCCGACTACCAGCAGCGCGTGAATGCTGCTGAAGCCGCCCTCTTCGCCGCCCAGGCCCAGGTAACGGCCGCCCGCGCCGGTGTAGCCACCGCCCAAGCCAACGTGCGCACTGCTCAAACCGGCATCGGCGTGAGCCAGGCTAACCAGGAGCGGCTGCAGAAAGACTTGAAGCGCAGCACCTTCCTGCGCCAGCAGGACATCATTCCGCAGAGTGAGTACGATGCCGTGCAGGCCAACTTGAAATCCACCGCCGCCCAGCGCGCCACCGCCACCGACCAGGTGAACGTAGCCCGCCAGCAGGTAGCTGCCGCCGAGCAGCAGATTGCCGTGGCTCAAGCCGTGGTGAAACAGCGCCAAGCTGACCTCGACAACGCCAAGCTCCAGCTGAGCTACACCACCATCGCCGCGCCGCAGGATGGCATCATCAGCAAGAAGAACGTGCAGCCTGGCCAAGTAGTAGGGCCCGGCCAGCAGCTCTTCGGTATCGTGGGCAGCGCCCGCACCTGGGTGGTGGCCAACTTTAAGGAAACTCAGCTGGAAGACATGAAAGTGGGCCAGCCGGTGAAACTGGAAGTAGATGCCTATCCCAACGAGGAATTCAACGGCCACATCGAGTCGCTGTCGGCCGCTACCGGCGCCCGCTTCGCCTTGCTGCCCCCCGACAACGCCAGCGGCAACTTCGTGAAAGTGACCCAGCGGATTCCGGTGCGCATTGCCCTGGATAAAGTAGACCCCCAGCACCCCCTGCGCGCCGGCATGAGCGTGAATGCGGTGGTGCAGGTGAAATAGTTGAAGGCAACGGGCCAAGCGGCCGTCATGCTAAGCAAAGTCGAAGCATCTCTACCGCAGTCGTAATTCAATCAGATTAAGATTAGTTACGCGATGGAGATGCTTCGACTTTGCTTAGCATGACGGCCTTTTTAACTCTTAAACATTTAGTTAATGGAAACCGGATTTACCAAGTGGATTATCGTTGTAACGGTGGTCCTCTGCGTGTTGCTCGAGCTGATTGATACCAGCATCGTGAACGTGGCCCTGACCCAGATGATGGGCAACCTCTCGGCCACGCAGCAGGAAGTGACTTGGGTGGTGGCCGCCTACGGCATCGCCAACGTGATTGTGATTCCGATGACCGGCTTCCTGGCCGAGCAGTTCGGACGCAAGAACTACTTCTTCTTCTCCGTGGTGTTGTTCACGCTTTCCTCGATGGCTTGCGGCCAGAGCACCAACCTGTGGGAGCTGGTGGCCTTCCGCTTTATCCAGGGCATCGGTGGCGGTGCACTCATGGCCACTTCGCAGGCCATCCTGATTGACACCTTCCCGCCTAAGCAGCTGCCGCTGGGCCAGGCCCTGTTTGGCATGGGTGTAATTATTGGCCCCACCATCGGCCCCACGCTCGGCGGCTACATCGTGGACAACTACGACTGGCCCTGGATTTTCTACGTGAACGTACCAGTGGGCATTCTGGCCGCCATTTTCACGGCCTTGTTCATCCGCGACCCCGAGCGCATCAAAAACGCCATTCCTCGCCCGCTGAGCGAGATTGACTGGGCCGGCATTTTCCTGCTGATTCTGGGTGTTGGCTCGCTGCAGCTGGTGCTGGAGCAGGGCGAAACCGAGGACTGGTTTGAAAGCGCTTACATCAACAGCTTCGCGCTGCTGGCGGCCATCGGCCTCATTGGCTTCATCGTTCGCGAACTCACGGCCAAGGCACCCATCGTAGACCTGCGTGTGCTGGGCAAGAGCCGCAACCTGGCCGTGGGCTCGGTGTTGTCGTTCGTGCTGGGCTTCGGCATGTTTGCCTCGGTGTTTATCCTTCCTATTTTCACCCAGCGTATTCTGGGCTTCACAGCCGCCCAAACGGGCTATATGCTGCTGCCCGGCGCCCTGGCTTCCGGCTTCATGATGCCCGTTATTGGCAAGATGCTACAGGCCGGCGTGCCGCAAAAGGTGATGATTCCGGTGGGCTTCCTCATTTTCTTCGGTTTCACGTTCTGGATGGCCAACGTCATTTCGCCCACCGCCGGCGAATCTGACTTCTTCTGGCCCCTGATGGTGCGCGGGTTGGGCATGGGCCTCATCTTCCTACCCATCACCACCATGAGCCTGGCGGGCCTCAAAGGCAAAGACGCTGGCCAGGCCGCCGGCCTCACCGGCATGATTCGCCAGCTCGGTGGCTCGTTCGGCGTGGCCATTGTGGGCACGTACCTGGAGCGTAGCATTGCCCAGAACCGCATCAGCCCGCTGGCCCACATTTCGCTCTACGACAACGCCACGGTGCAGCGCATCCAAGCTTTCACGCAGAACTTCATGTCGCACGGCTTCACCATGGAGCAAGCCCAGCGGCAGGCCTACGCGGCCCTCGAAGGCATTCTGATGAAGCAGGTATCCATTATCACTTACTCACAGGTGTTCGCCATGATTGGCCTATTCTTCGTGGTATGCCTGCCGCTGGTGTTGCTCATCAAGCGCGCCAATACCGCCGAGAAAATAGACCTGAACGCCGCGCACTAAGCACGTGCCCATCGTTGCGAGGAGAGCATAGCAATTCGTCCTCCCAATATGATGAGCCCTGATTTGTGATATCACCATCGAAAAAGCCCCGACTCTACGCAGAGCCGGGGCTTTTTCGATGGTGATGGTTCGTTGAAGGGCAGGGCGGATTGGCGCGCTCCCCTCACAATAACCACTGGACCTTACTGATACTGAATATAAAGTGGAGAAGGTTTGAGGGCGATAACCTCGCTGGGAGTCATGATGTGGTGGGGCTTGGGCCGGGCATCGTACTCGTAGAACAGCTTGAAACCCGTGTACTGCACCGGCTCCGCTTTGATGTAGGCATCGTACGAATCCTTTTTCAGGGTGGGGTCGCCGTGGCCGTCCATGTGCATTACAATCTGCACGCGGGGGTCAAGCTTGATGTTTTTGTAGTTGGAAATCATCTTCCGGGTGAAGCGGTGTACGGTGAGCACCTTGGGGGGCAGGTGGTTCTCGCTCACGATGCGCGCCAGGAAGTTGACCGTGAAGTTCACATCCTTGGCATCGAGGGTGCCGATGCGCTGGTTGGGGCGCACGCCGGGCATGGTGGCCAGCGAAAACTCGGGGTCGATGCCCAGGTGGATGTCAGGCTGCTTCAGGTATTTCTCCAGCTTGGGGAGCTCCGCTTGCAGGGTGCTGTGGCCGGGCTGCACGTCCAGAAAGAGGATGCATTTGTGCTCCCGGGCCCAGGAAATAACTTCGTCAATTGTAGCGCTGGAGTTCATCAGGCGCCATTTGCCGTCTTTGCCGGCCGTGCCTTGGGCCGTGATGGTCACGTTGTGCAGAGCGGGCTGCACCGGAATGCTGGGGTCGGCGGCCTGCCACTCCTTCAGCACGCCCTCAAACTTGCGGAACATCTGGTCCTTGGGCTCACGACCCAAAATACCCATGCCTTTCGAGCGGATGTTGCCATAAAACGCCACGATGCGGTGGCCCGGCAGGATGGCACCCGGCAATTGACCATTTTTCCGGGCAATGGAGTCGGCCTTGAGCGAATCGCGGCGCATGGCCATGGCCTTGAGTTTGATGGTGTCAACGGGAGCGGGCTTGTTGGCGACGCTGTCGTTGGCGGCATTACCGCCATTTTCACCCTCGTTGGGGTTGGTTTTACAGGCGGGCAGGGCAAGGGCGGCAAACAGGCCCAAGGCAGCGACAAAGGCGCTGGGGGTGGCTTTTAAGAACACTGACAAGTGGGGACAAAACGGCAATAGATGGCTCAAAGGTAGCGCTTTCCGATGGGTCGGAAGTGCTCAAGCCATTAAAACCGGCTTAAATCCGGCCTACGCGCATTAGCTAGCGCGAAACCGGCTTCAAGGTCACTTCAAACCACGTCGTTGGGTCAGCCAACGGGTCGGGCACCTGGGCGGGCAGGGGCATGGGCGAATACAGCGCGCACAGTGTATTCTCTACCTGCACCAGCTGACCGGTGGCGGCGGCAGGCAACCCGTCGAGCAGCCCGGCCAACACTTCCCAGCGGGGCTCGCCGGGCTGCCGGCTGGCATCGTGCCACACCACGGTGGTAGCGGGGCCCACCAAGTGCTCGAAGACCCGACGCGTGTCGGTGAGCACGGCTTCGTAGCGGTGGTCGCCGTCGATGAAAATAACATCGAACGGGCCGTTCAAGCTTGCAAAATCATAGGTGGCAGAATTGCCGTGCAGGTGACGCACGTTGGGTAGCGGCTTTGAAAAGAAGCCGTGCAGGCTGATGTAGCGCTCGGGCAGGCCAAGGGCCCGGATTTCTTCGTCCGACAGATTCAAGGTGAGGACTTCGGCGGCTACTTCGGCTACGTTGGCGGCGCTCTCGCCGCGCCAGGTGCCAATTTCGAGGTAGCGGCAGCCGGGCACGCGGCGGGCCATTGCGCGCAGCAGCAGCAAATCCGTTGGCAGCGACCCCCCTTCGCGGAAGGCAAAGGGACGCACCACGATATCGGCTGGGCTCAGGAAATGAGCTAGTGCCACCATAGGCAAGCCCTTGGCAGTGAGGCTGCGACCGGCGTGGGCAAGGGCCTGCTGCTGCCAGCGGGCCACGTCGCCGGTTATCACGTGGTTGAGCAGCGAAGGGGTGCGGGCCAGGCTGCGCAGGGCCTGCAGGGCAACGGAAAGGCGGGACATTAGCTAATTGTCGAATCTGGGTTTCGGTTGTCAGTGCTTCGTTGTCAGTTGTTAGGCTTTGCTATATCCAGCCAACTGGCAACGAAGCACTGGCACCTCAACTACAAAGCAACTACAACCAGAGCGCCTGATATCACCGCTGCCCAATGAAACGCAGAAAGGCCCCGGCGCGAGCCGGAGCTTTTCGAGCGGTTTCCAGGTCGAATTAAACTATCGGCAGGCACGATAAAAAACGCATTCTAACGTCTCTGCATTGTACCTACCAACCCAAAAGAAGCTACTAGCAGCCCGCGCCGGGCGACTCCATGGTCCAGCCGTGCCAGCTGAGCGGCAGCCCATTGGCAGCACGCACCGTTGGTTTCCACAGAAACCGGATGGGCACGGTGTAGCTCACCGCCACCGGCTTGCCACCTTTGCGGCCGGGAACGAACGCAGGCAGTTTCTGGATGGCGGCAACTACGGCCGCATCATATTGCGGCCCCAGGCTTTTCAGTACTTTCACGGCCTGGACTTCGCCTTTTTCAGTCACGATAAAGGAAACGAAGGTGTTACCATCTGTGCGGGAGCCTGGGGGCACATCCGGGTAAGCCAGGTGTTGCTGAATTTCATTAACGATGGCTTCCGGGCCTCCACCGCCGGGTAGCTCGGGCATTTGCTCCACAGATTCATAAACTGCGGGCGGCGGGGGCGGGGAAGTAGCTGCAACGGCAGGCGCGGCGGGCGGGGCGGCTTTCTCGCAGGCTACGGCAACGAGCAGCACGCCCAGCAAGGGCAGGGCGAGCCACTGTTTCCAGCGGCGGATGGGAGTGGTTTTCTGAATCATGGCAATGCGACGGAGGGTTTGGGAATGGGAAAAGGAGTGCGCAAGCGGAACCGAGAAACCGAGGCGGCTGGCCACTTGCCGGGCCAGCAGATGGGTGTAGGAAGCGGAAAGGGCCGGCGTGGACTGCTCCGGGAGCAACGCGGCTGCGTCGGCCAGGTACTCGTGGGTGAGGGTCAGGGCCCGGCTGCACAGGTGCACAAAGGGATTGAACCACAGCGCGGCGCGTAGCAGCTCCAGCAGCAGGCGGTCGTAGGTGTGGCCCTGGCGCACGTGCGCCAGCTCGTGGTGCAGCACCTGTCGGGCTTCGGACGCACTCAAAGGCAAGGTTTCGTCCCAAAAAATAACTGAGCCGAAGGAGCTGGTGGGCAGCCGGCCGTGGGTTTCGACCAGCGTGTAGCCCGGATGCAGGGTGCGGGGCAGCCGGCGGGCAGCGAGCCATAAGCGGGCTAGCTCCGATGCTAAGCGCACCAACATCAGGACGACGCCGGTCAGGTAACCTATTCGCAGCCAGAAGCCCCAGTTAATGGCCGCGCCAACGGGCATATTGCCTGCCGAAACTTCGGCCGCTGGCAGCACCACAGACACCATCCCCGACAGCCCGGCTGGCCCGGTACCCCACCAGCTGGCTGGCCAGGCCAGCGGCAGCAGAGGCAGGCCCGCCGCCAGCACCGCTCCCAGCACCAGAAAGCCCCGGTTATAGGCAAAGCTGCGCTCTTGGCGCAGGGCGAGGCGGTAGCACGCCCACCACAAGCCCAGCAGCACGGTACTGAGCAGCATCCAGTTAAACAGGCTGAGCTGGTTCATCGTCGGTGGGGTTTTGGGGGTGCGTGGCGTGGCGGAGCAGTTCGTCGAGTTGGGCGGCATCGAGGTTTTCTTCCTTGGCGAAGAAGGAAACCAGACGGCTGAATGAGTTGCCGAAGTGGCCGCCCAGCAGCTTGCGTAGCGAGAAGCGACGGTAGTCGTCTTGAGCTACCAGCACGAAGTAGCGGTGCGTGCGCCCGAAAGCTTCGTGCCCCACAAAACCCTTGGTCTCGAGGATGCGGATGATGGTGGACACGGTGTTGTAGGCTGGCTGCGGGGCGGGTAGCTCGGCCAGCACGTCTTTCACGAAGGCAGGGCCTTGGCGCCAGAGCACTTGCATGACTTGTTCTTCAGCACGGGTGAGTTCGGGGAAGGAAGAAGGGTCCATAGGCATAAGGTGTTAGCGCAAGTAATTAAGATAATGCAAACGTATAACTAAAATTTTAGTTTAAAAACTATTTTCTTAGTTGTGATGCGATATCAGCTAGCACTAGTCCCCAAGCACTGCCTCGCCTTGCGTTCAAAGGCACGTGCTGACGGGTCGAAGTACAGCTTTGGAGGTACTGAGGCCACGTGGCGCTAGCAGTTCTAACCTGCCAACGAAGCGAAAAGCCCACCCAACACGTAAGGCCACAGGCAGGCGGCCCGCTTATGGGCAGTCCGGCTTCGAAACGTCATCTTATCGCACATGTTGAGACTACTATTCTGTGGATTGCTGGGGCTGCTAAGCGCCGGGCCTGGCTGGGCCCAAACGGAAAACGCCGCCCCAACCGTCTCCAAACCCCTGACTGAAGCGCCCACCGCCAGCCCTGCCAAGCCAGCTGCTGTTCGCCCGGCCTCGCCCCGGCAGCTTTTTCCCGGCTTGTTTGAAGCGGTGCAGCTGGGTCACATTTTTCCGGATAACAAGACGTTTGTGGATGCTGCTCCGAAGCAGCGACCAGCCCTTATTATGGCGGCCTGGCGCCGCGAGAAGAGTATACCGGGCTTTAAGCTGAAAGCTTTCGTGGCGAAGTATTTTGAGCTGCCGACGGATAATTTCGTGCCCTTCCGAAGCGACGTGAACGCGGGGCTGCGCCACCACCTGGATACGCTGTGGACAGTGCTGGCCCGGCCCTCCGCACCCGCCGTGGACCCAGCCGATTCGCTGGCTGCTTTCCGCTCCCTTGTGCCGCTGCCCAAGCCCTACCTGGTGCCGGGCGGGCGGTTTCGGGAGGTGTATTACTGGGATTCGTACTTCACGATGCTTGGGCTGGCGGAGGCCGGCAAAGGGGAGCTGTTACGCGACATCACCGATAATTTTGCCTACCTCATCGGGCGCTTCGGCTTCGTGCCCAACGGCAACCGGACCTACTACCTAACTCGCTCGCAGCCGCCGTTTTTTGCCAGCATGGTGCAGCTGCTAGTGCGGGAGCGCGGCAATGCCGAACTGCTCCGCTACCGCGCCGCCCTGGAGGCCGAGTACCGCTACTGGATGCGCGGCGCCGAAACCCTGAAGCCTGGCACAGCCAGCCGCCGCGTGGTGCGCCTGCCCAGCGGCGCGGTGCTAAATCGCTATTGGGACGAGAGCGACCAGCCCCGCGAAGAATCGTATGCCGAGGACGTAGCCGCCGCCAAGAAAAGCAAACAGCCGCCCGCCCAACTCTACCGCAACCTGCGGGCCGGCGCCGCCTCGGGCTGGGATTTCAGCAGCCGCTGGTTCAAAGCCGGGGGCGGGCTGGCCAGCATTCAAACCACCGATTTGGTCCCCGTTGACCTGAATTGCTTACTTTATAACCTGGAAAATGCGCTGGCCGAGGCGGCCCGCGTGGCCAACCAGCCAGCGCAGTCGCGCAGCTACCTGGCAAAGGCGCAGCAACGCAAAGCGGCTTTGCTGGCCATCAGCTGGGATGCTAAGGCCGGCTGGTTTCAGGACTACAACTGGCGGCTGCGCCAACGCTCGCAGGTGCGCTCGCTGGCGGGCGTGTTTCCGCTGGCGTTTGGGCTGGCCACGGCGGAGCAGGCCCGGCGGGTGGGAGCGGGGCTACAAGCCAGCTTCCTCAAACCTGGCGGGCTGGTGACCACCCTCAGCACCACCGGCCAGCAGTGGGATGCCCCCAACGGCTGGGCCCCACTGCAATACCTGGCCGTGGAGGGCCTCACACGCTACAAGCAACAGCCGCTTGCCGATACCATTGTTCACCGCTGGGTGCGCCTGAACAGCCGCGTGTTTCAGCAAACCGGCAAGCTGCTAGAGAAGTACGATGTGGTGAACATCAACCGGCCCGCCGGCGGCGGCGAGTACCCCTTGCAGGATGGATTTGGGTGGACCAATGGGGTGCTGCTGCGGCTGCTGAATAAGGAGCAGTAGCGCGAACTTTTCGTTCGCGTCCCTGATGGCACGGGCTTGCGGCCCGTGTCGACTACTGGGTAGGCCTCTGGCCTGTACTAGTTGGAACGATTCAAGGGCCAGTCGTTCTGGTGCCGCAGGCCGGAGTCCTGCTAATAGTCGGCACGGGCCGCAGGGCCGCACCATCGGCATCAAAATAATTTCAGTCGCCCCGGCAGCCTTTTCGGGAGGTAACTTGTCTGCCGGGCAGCGCCCGGCCGGGTTGCCGCTGCTTTCCCGATTGAATGCCTGTTTCCACGGAACTGGACGAGCTTATTGCCGCCTGCCGTCGCTACGAACCAGCGGCGCAGCGGAAGCTTTATGCCCGCTACGCAGCACTCATGCTGGGCATTGCGCGGCGCTACACCCGTTCGCAGGACGAGGCCGAAGACATCCTCCAGGATGCCTTCATCAAGGTCTTTACCCGACTTACTGAGTTTCGGGGCGAGG
Source organism: Hymenobacter negativus (assembly GCF_017571495.1). GTDB lineage: Bacteria > Bacteroidota > Bacteroidia > Cytophagales > Hymenobacteraceae > Hymenobacter > Hymenobacter negativus. Next base: position 144,565 of record NZ_JAGETZ010000002.1, read on the forward strand.
GTTCTTTTGAGGGCTGGATGCGGCGCATTGTGGTAAATACCGCCCTCAACCACTGGCAGAGCGGACAGCACCGGCGCCAGCAGATGCTGCTTGACGACGTGCCCGAGCCCTTCGCCCCCGACGCCGACGCCTTCGACCGCCTGGGCGTGGCCGAGGTGCTGGCCCTGATGGAACAGCTGCCCGACGGCTGCCGCATGGTGCTCAACCTCTACGCTGTAGATGGCTATACCCACGGCGAAATCGCGGAGATGCTGGGCATCCAGGAGAGCACTTCAAAGGCCCAGCTCAGCAAGGCGCGCAAACAACTTCACCTGCTGCACCAGCGGCAGACCAGCTATTACCGATTATGATACCCGAATCCGAAGACGACCGCCTGGACCAATCGTTGCGCAGCAAGTTTGAGCAGTTTGCCCCGCCGCCCACGGCCAAGGTGTGGCCGGGCATCTCGCCGCACATTGGCCCGCCACCCCTGCCCCGGCGCCGACGGCGGCCCTTGCCGCTGCCGTTTCTGTTTGGCCTGACGGCCCTACTGGCCGGGCTGGGCGGCTGGCTGCTGCCGCATGGCCCGGCCAAATATGCGGCCTCGGTAGAAGTGGTGCGTGTAGAAGCGCGGCAGAAGTCGGAGAGGGCAAACCCGAAGTCAGGCTTGGCAAACTCGAACTCAGAAAAGGCGAACCCGAACCCAAAAACGGCAAACCTAACCTCAGATTTATCGAACCCAAACTCAGGAACGGCAAACTTGAACCCAAAGATGACAAACCCGAACTCGGCAATGGCAAACCTGAGTTCAGGAACGGCGAACCCGAACTCGGCAACGGCAAACCCGAGTCCAGGAACGGCGAACCTGAGTTCAGGAATGGCAAACCTGACTTCCCTACCGGCAACCCGCACCACCAAGAAGCAGCCGTTGAGCGCTGAATTGCTCAGCCCGCATCTGGAAACGGCAGCGGCCGGCTCGCAAGTGGCGGTGGGGGCGCACCCGGTGGATGGGGCGGCTAGCGGTGGCATTATAGTCCCGACAGTAGTTGATTCACTCCCGACCACCCTACGCCCGCTGGTAGCCTTGGAGCGCCAGACGCTGGGGCAGCTACCCAGCATTGCCACGCTGGCCGCCGGCCCGCTGGAAGCAGCCGACCGCACCTCCTTAATAGGCACGCTACGTACCGAGCGGGCCGAGCTACTGCGCCTCCAGCGCCGCACCGACAGCTTGCTCCTGGCCCTCGGCGACCTGCCTGGTGCCGCACCGGCAGCCCAAGCAGTAGCCGCCGCGCCCGCCGCAGATTCCACAAAAAAACCCGTCATCAAACACCGCTGGAGCGTGCTGCTCACGGCTACTCCCGAGCAAAACACCCTGACGCTGCAAGGGCCCGAAAACGACCCGCTCACGGCCCTACGCCGCAACCACGAAACGGGCCGCGCTGGCTTCAGCGCTGCCGCGCTGGCCGAGTACCAACTCTCGCCCCGCCTGAGTGTGGGCGGCGGCTTGGGCTACACAGCCTTCGGAGCCGACCTGCGCATCACCAATAAGACCACGGCCATCAGTGTGCTCTACGACAGCACCACCACGCGCACCACCAACGTCTACACGTCTACCAACCAGACGCACTCCATCCGCATTGTGCAAGTGCCGCAGCTCTCCCCTATCTTCAACGCCAGCGGCCAGGTTATCCGCTACGACACGGTGTACGTGCCGCGCCAGGACACCGTGTTCAGCACCATTGTGCAGCACGATACTGTGCATACTACCCGCAAGGTGCTCACGCCCCTCATCAGCAAAAAGGAAACCCTCACCACCAAGCAATTGCAGCCCACCTACCGCTTCTTCACGGTACCGGTACTGCTGCGCTACCGCCTCAGCCTGGGGCCGGGCCGTTGGTGGGCCGATGTGGCGGCGGGCGCCCAGCTCCAGTTTTTCCTGGGCGGCACGCAAATAGTGACGGACGACGGCGAAACCTTCCGCACCCAAACCATCACGGCCGGCAACGGGCCCTTCCGCGCCCTCAACGTGGCGCTTTCCGGCTCCCTGGCCCTGAACTACGCCCTCACCAACCGCCTCAGTTTGAGCGTGGCTCCGAGCATGCGCTGGCAGGCGCTATCGGTGTACAAAACCGAAACCGGTCTCATTCAGCAGCCCACAGCCACGGGCTTGCAGTTGGGCGTGCGGTTCAAGCTGTAATATTTTTTACGGGGCCGGCAGCTTTTTTCTGGGGCGGGTGGTCTGGCTTCCAGAAACCTGCTGCGCCGCGCTCCGGCCGGGGCGGCACGGCGGGGTTTCCTGCTAGCGCGGCCACGCTTTTGGCCCTTCTTTTCTCAATGAAAATGAAATTTCTACGTCATTGCGGCCTTTTGGTCATGCTTCTTTTTGCGGCCGGATTACGGTCGGCGCAAGCTCAGTCGTTCGCTTGGGCTCACTTAGTGCGGGGCGCCGTCGACACCACTTTTGCGCAGCCCCAGGCCAGCACCACCGATGCAGCCGGCAACACGTACGTGGCCGTTAGCTACAAAGACAGCCTACGGGTGGGCAATATCCGGCTGGTCGGCCCGCGCAATTTTTCTCAGGCGCTGCTCAAATACGACGCAACGGGTGCCGTACTGTGGGCCAAGGCCTTGAACTATATCCAGAACATAAAGCTGACCGCCGATAACAGCTCAGCAGGTGGCGTATTCGTTGTGGCCATCCGCAACTCCAGCACCCCTACCTGGGGCGGCGTGGCAGTGCCCATCGGCAATTTCTTGAGTTTCTATGCCAAATGCACGCCCAACGGGACGCTGCAATGGGCTTACGCGTTGCCAGCAGGCATCGGCACCTCTTCGATGGGAGCCGATAATGCGGGCAATCTCTACATCGCCGGAGCGGCATCAGCCAATGCTACGGTGGGTGGTACGGTGATATTCATGGCCGAAAACTACGTCCTCAAAACTGACGGGACAGGGGCCTTCCAGTGGGTACGAACGATGCACATGACCACCGCGTCGTTTCCCATGACGATGTTCAACGTGGTAGCGAAGCCAGCGGGCGGCTGTCTGATAGGTGGCATCATCAGCGGCATGGCTCTTTACCTGGGTTCGGGCTCGGGCACACTCCTGATTCCCAACCGGGCTGGGCCCTACGGCTTTTTAACCACCTTCGACGCGGCCGGTGCTCACCAGTGGAGCCAAGCTATGGGAACAGTCACCTCGACAGGTACAGGCTTTGCGGCGCCTTCCGCCGTGGCTGCCGACGCCAACGGCAACTGCTACGCTGGCGGCTCTACCACCGGCGCTTTGCAGATAGGTGGCGTAACACTGAATAGCGGCTTTTACTTAGCTAAATACGATGCTACCGGAGCCGTGCTGTGGGTACGCGACGCTCAAACACCCAACAGTTCCTCGAACGTTTCCCAGCTGGTAGTGGGCACCAGCGGCCCAACGGCAGTAGTATATGCGCCTGTGAGCGGCTCAGCCTCGCTAAATGTGGGCACACTGGCTCTGCGGTCGTTATACTCGTTTGTGCACTTCAACGACCAGGGCATGCCTCAATGGGCCGTGGGCGATACCTGGCCCAATAGAATCGGACCCTATTTTTTACCCAGCGGCCTGGGCATCGACGGGCAGGATAATCTATATACCGTCGGACGTCCCAGCGACCTGTTTAATAATTTCTCGGCCATTCAGCTCGGGGCCCAAACCACTGTGGGCAAAGGAACCATTGTGGCCCGCCTCAATGCCTACGCCAACACCTTGCGTGGCCAGGTTTACCTTGACCAGAACGGCAACGGCCAGCAGGATACCGGCGAGGGTATATTTCCGCGACCGCTTACCGCTGTTCTGACCCAGGGCGGAGCCACTATCTACTCGGCAACAGGCACCGATGGTATCCTACAGGCTTACGCCGGTTCGGGTGCCTACACTTTGGCGCTGGCCCAGGTACCGGCTCGCTACACGGTGTCGCAGCCCAGCAGCGGCAGCTACACAGGCACTTTCAGCAGCAACCAGTTGGTGACCGGCCAGAACTTTGGCGTTGCGCCCATTGCCAACCAAGCCGATATCCGCATCACGCTCACGCCTTACAGCACCGCACGGCCAGGCTTCACCACCAGCTACCGCGTCTCAATAGAGAATACAGGAACGACTACCGTGACTAGCGGCACGGCCACTGTGGTGCTCGACAGCCATTTTACCTACATTAGCAGTTCGCCCAGCGCCAGTCGCACGGGCCAGACGCTGACGTGGAACTACGCCAACCTAGCACCCTTTGGCCAGCTCAGCTACGATGTGCTGGTGAGCCTGCCCACCAATACGGTAGTAGGCACGGCCTTGTCGTCCACCGCCACCGCATTGCTTACGGGCGACGTAGAGCCCACCGACAACACCAGCACCCTGGCCCAAACCGTGGTGGCCTCCTACGACCCCAACAGCATGGAGGTGAACTACGAGCGCATCACGCCCACGCAGGTGGCGGCCCAGCAGTGGCTCGAATACACCATTCACTTCCAGAATCTGGGCACGGCGGCGGCCGTCAACGTGATTCTGAGCGATACGCTGGATTACGATAAGCTCAACCCAGCCTCTTTGCAGTGGATAACGCAGTCGCACAACTGCATCTGGAGCCTTACCAGCATCGGGCCCAATACGGGCTTGCTCACGGTGCGTTTCCTCGGTATCAACCTGCCCGAGCGCAACGTGGACGTTATCCGGTCGCAGGGCTTTGTCCGGTTCCGGGTGCGGGCGCGGCCTACGCTGGCGGTGGGCGAAATCATTCCCAACCACGCCGGCATCGTATTCGACTACAACTCGGCGGTGATTACTAATACGGCCACTACCACGGTATTCGTGGTTACGGCCGCTCTGGGCCACCGCGATGCCGCTGCCTGGGATGCCTACCCCAACCCCGCTACCAATGTCGTAACCATTGCGGCCGACCTAGCCACCGCCGGCCCGGTGCGCGTAGAGTTGCTCGATGTGCTGGGCCGCCCCGTGCGCCAGCAAAGCTTCACGGCGCCGGCCGGCCCGCTACGCCAAGCCCTGAACCTGCAGGGCCTCGCGGCCGGCGTGTACGTACTGCGCCTCACGCCGCCTACCGGCCCGGCTAGTAGCCGTCAGGTGGTGCTCAACTAGCTTTTTCTTCCTCCACTTTCCATTTTCTTTCCTTTCCAGTTGCTTAAAAGCCGGACCGCCCCACAGGTGGTCCGGCTTTTTTTGCGTTTTAGGGAAACAGGAATTGGTCTGGTTTTGAGGCCGGGCCGTCTGGAAAACCAGGGCGTTGGTCGGGGTGCGGCACGGGCGGCTGCTTGGGGGCCACTGCGTCGGAGCCAGTTTGGCACGGTTTTGCAATGTACCCTTTCATCGGCCCAGTAGCCGGGCCGGGGATTCCGGCCTCTAGCAGCCGGTTTCTTTCTCACTCCAACTATTCTTGGTTATGAAAATTTCACGCCTTTCGGGCGGCCTGGCCGTGGCTTGCCTATTGATTTCTGCAACGTTCACCAACGCTTCGGCCCAAGGGGCCCGCGATGCCTACGGCAACCCCAAAGCGGCGCCTTCGCCCCGGCCCATGGGCAGTGCCCCGCGCCGTACCTACAGCAGCAAGCCAACATATTCGGCCCCTTCTTCCAGCAGCACTTCCGGCGTAAAAATCGGTGTGCGGGCCGGCCTCAACGTGGCTGATGTGCAGGGTGATGCCGTAAAAACCTTCACCGACCTAGCCGGCTACGCCCCCGACGGTGCCGTGACCAAGGAAATGCGTCCTGGCTTCTACGCCGGGCTCTACGCCACACTGCCCATCACCCCTAATTTCGCCATCGAGCCCGGCGTTACTTATTCTGAGAAAGGCACCGTGCTGCGCGGCACCCTACCCTTTCCCGCCCTCGATTTCCTGAACGCCAACGTGACTGGTACCGCCCGCCTGGCGTATGTGGATGTGCCGGTGCTGGCCAAAGTGTTTGTTACGCCGGGCTTCTACCTCTACGCCGGCCCCCAAGCCTCATTCCTGGTCAGCGGCAAGGCCCGCGTGGAAGCCGGGGCCCTGGGCTTCACGGCCTACAAGCAGGATTTCGACATCTCCAGCCAGCTGCGTAAGGTTGATTTTGCCGCCGTGGGCGGCTTGGGCTACCAGTTCGAAAACGGCCTGGGCCTAAGCGCCGGCTACGACTACGGCCTCACGTCGCTCGACACCGGCAACCGCTTCGACGCCCAGAACCGCGTCATCAAAGTCGGCCTGAATTACTCCTTCTAAAGCGGATTAACCGCCATTCTATCCCACATATTCGCTCCGGTTTATTGCTCGGGTAAACATTCGAAATAGGTTATAAAAAAGGCCCCGCTGGTAGCTCAGCTGGGCCTTTCTAGTTATATGCCCGTCGGTGTGTACTGCCCTTGCACAGCACACATTGGCGGGCGCAGGTTAGTAGAAACTGCTATCGAATCACTTCCAGCCATCCCTTATAGAGCACGTTGACTATGGGCCGGCGCAGGATGTAGTAGTACAGGCCGGGCGCGGCATCCCTGCCCCATTCCTGGTGGTAGGCGGTGGTATGATATACCTGGCGGCCCCAGCGGTTGTAGAGCGTCAGGTCCCAGTCGCCTCCGGTCATGTTTCGCACAAAAAACCGGTCGTTCTGCTGGTCTTCGTTGGGTGTGATAACGTTGGGAATGAGCAGGCAACTGGTGTACGACACCCCGCGCCGCAGCGTGATGCTTTCGCAAGATGTGCTGATTCGGAGAGAATAAACTCCGTTTTCGCGCACGGTCAGGGTGGGACCGTGGCTGCCATCGGACCAGCTAAGCGACACGCCCGGACCGGCTACCGCGGGCGCCCGGAGCAGCAGGGGCTCTTCTAGGCACATCGTCGTGTCGGCCCCGAGGGTGAGGCCCGTTGGGATGACGTATGCGGGCAGCACCCGTAGTGAGTCGCGGCTGGTGCAGCCGCCAGCGTAGGTAAGCACTACGCCGTAAGTACCGGGCTGCGCTATGGCGACGGTGGGTGTGGTGGCACCGGTGTTCCAGCGGTAGGAGAGGGCATCGGGGTTGAGGGCCGTTAGCGTAAGGGTAGTGCCCCGGCACAAAATGGTATCGCCGCTCACGGAAGCGACTTTGGCCACGGGCGGGCCTACGGTATGCGTGGCCGTGAGTTGGCAGCCGTCGGCAAAGGTGGCGGTGACCCGGTAGGTGCCGGCCTGCCTCACCAGCAGTGTGGGCGTGGTGGCGCCCGTATCCCAGCGGTAGCCCGTCACGGCCGCGCCGGTGGCGGTGGCCGTGAGCGTGGTGCTTTGCCCCGGACACAACTGCAACCGGCCGCTGATGCGAACCTCATTGCCCACCACCACGGCCTGCGCCGTGGCCGTGCAGGCTGTGCTGAAAGCAGCCGTGACGCTGTAGGTACCGGGCTGCGTGATAGTAATACTGGGCGTGGTTTCGCCCGTGCTCCAGCCCCAGGCCACTGCCCCGGCTGCTACGGCCGTGAGTTGGCGTGGAGTGCCAGGGCAGAGGTAGCCGGCATTGCCCGTTATGGCCACGGTGGGCGGCGGAATGCCCCGCACCCGGTACGTTTCGGACAAGCTATAACCGTTGGGAAAAGTAGCTGTGACGGTATAGGTGCCTGGCTGCGTCACGGTGATAGAAGCCGTGGCGGCGCCCGTATTCCAGCGCCAGCGCATGCCGGTGCCAAGGGTGCTGGCCGTGAGCAGCGTGCCGCCGCCGCTGCACAGCACCGAGTCGCCGGCGATGCGCAACCGGTTGGGCTGCATGCGGGCCACGAAGGTGGAAGTCAAAAGCGTGGGGTCGCCCGGCACAGCAAGAGGCCCGAAATTCATCGCCGGGCTGAAATACTCGCCAACAACGTAGGGCGTAGCGAAGGGACCAAGGGCAAAACTCGTTTCTCTATCGTCTTGCTGGCCCCCGGCTGGCACGGCCCACAGCCAGTTGCCAGTCGCATCAAGCTTGGCCACGTAGATGTCGTCGAACAACAAGCTGATATTCTGTGACACCAAGGTTATTGAGCCAAACTGCGTAAGCCCCCGAAAGCTGCCAGAAATGTAGATGCCGTCACGGTCATCAACAGCGATGCCGGCACACGAAGCGCCGTAAGTGCCGCCCGCGGTGCGAGCCCACTGCCAGGTACCCGCTGCATCGAGCTTGGCCACAAAAACGTCATCGAGCGAAACCGTGGTGCCAATGCTGCTGACGGTGTACGCCCCAAAAGTGAGGCTGCCAAGGTACCTGCCGGCGAGGTAGCACACGCCCGCAGCATCTACGGCCAGACGGCCAATAAAAAAGCCGCTTGTTAAACTGGTAGCGGAACCGGGCAGCACCGACGTGACCCGTTGGTAGGCCCCCGTAGCCGCATCGAGTTGGGCCACCACCATGGCCCTGGGCACTGCAAACACCCCAAGCTGGCCACCAGTACCCGACACCATTCCGGCGATGTAGGCATGCCCCGCGGCATCGAGGGCCACATCGGTGGCTAAATCGTAGCCGTTGCTGCCCCCGCGCACGGCCCAGCGCCAAATATTGTTGGCGTCAAGGCGGGCCACAAACAAGTCCTCGGCCCCGGCAGTCGTCAAAACAGAGCTGCCAAACGTAGCGGCATCACTAAACGCGCCGGTGAGGTAAGCGTTGCCACTGCCGTCGAGGGTTATGCGGCTCACCGTTTCGTTGCTGGCCCCGCCCGCCCGCACGGCCGACAGCCAATTGCCATTGGTGTCAAGTCGGCCCACAAATAGGTCGCTGCCACCAGCATTGGTGAGCGTAATGTTGCCCAGCGTGAGCGTGGGCCCCGAAAAGCTGCCTGCCACCCGCAGGTTGCCGGCAGCATCCACGGCTAAGTTAACGCTGTTGACGCCCATTCCAAGGGCCCCATTATTGCCATTTGTATTGATGGTCACAATCCAGCGGTAGCTGCCCGTAGCGTCGATTTTGGCAATGTAGGTGCTGCCCGCACCCGCCGATGAAACAGTGGTACTGCCCAAACGCACTGAGCCGCTAAACTGGCCGCTAACGTAGCTGTTGCCCGCCGCATCCACGGCAATGTCGTGCGAAAAGGGCCTACTGTTGGCCCCAGGAGCTAGCACACGCGCGGCCATGTCGAAGGTGGGCGCGGTTTGGGCAGCGGCGGCTTGCGCAAGCAGGCAGCTTAGCACGAGTAGCCGCCCGGCCAGCGCTAGCCAGCCAACGGATAACAGTTTAAACACAGTGTGGCAGGGTAAAAGTGAGAGGGAAGCAAGCAACGCAGAGGAAAGCCGGGTATTATGTGGTCAATTGATTTCCACGTAATACCCGGCTTTCGAGCGGACTCTCATCACCTGCTTTTCCCGCACGAACTCATCAAAGGCCGCGCTCTACCACTACACTACCGGGCGCCCACGGTGCCGCTGCCGCTCAGGCCCTCGGCCAGACGCACGAGGCGTACCAGTTCGGCGCGGTAGCCGTCCGCGTCGGTGCCGCGGGCGTCGTTGGCCAGCTTCTCGGTGGCGGCCCAGGTGGCGGTGCCGCGCTGTTCGCTCTGGCGCAGCAGCATGCCAAACTGCGCTACAGCAGCAGCAAAGCGGAAGTCGGGCGAGGCTTTCTCGATGGCCACGGGCGTGCCCACCAGTGGCTGGGCCAGCAGCTTGCTGGTGCTGCCCTGCGGCTCTTTGTAACGCAGCTTCACGGTCAGCACATCGTTGGTGAGGAATTGCTGCATGCTGGCCGGTGTGGCTTTGGTGGGCTGGTACTTGAGGTCGTCAATTAGGGGCTGGGCGCTGCCCACGGGCACTATTTCGTAGAGCGCCGTGACAGTGTGGCCCGCGCCCAGCTCGCCGGCGTCTTTGCGGTCGTTGTTGAAGTCCTCAGCTTCGAGCAAGCGGTTTTCGTAGCCCACCAGGCGGTAGTTGGCCACGCGGGCGGGGTTGAATTCAATTTGCAGCTTCACGTCTTTGGCCACGGTGAAGAGTGTGCCGCCGAATTGCGCCACCAGCACCCGGCCAGCCTCATCGAGGTTGTCGAGGTAGGCGTAATTGCCGTTGCCTTTATCGGCCAGGGTTTCCATGCGGGCATCGCGTAGGTTGCCGCGCCCGCAGCCCAACATGGTCAGGAACACGCCGCTTTCGCGCTGGTCCACAATCAGTTTTTCCATGGCTTCATCGGAGCTTTCGCCCACGTTAAAATCTCCATCGGAAGCCAGAATTACGCGGTTATTACCTTCTTTCTGAAAATATTGACGGGCCGTGGAGTAGGCCAGGCGCAGGCCCGCACCGCCCGCCGTAGAGCCGCCGGCCTGCAAGCGGTCGATGGCATCAAGGATGACCTGCGGCTGCGAGCCGGGCGTGGGCGGCAGCACGAGGCCGGCGGCACCGGCGTACACCACCAGTGCCACGTGGTCCTGGGGCCGCAGCTGTTGCACCAGCAGCTTCAGGCCGGCCTGCACCAGCGGCAGGCGGTCGGGGCCGCTCATCGAGCCCGATACATCAACCAGGAATACGAGGTTGGCAGGCGGCAGCTTGGCGGTTTCTACTTTACGGGCCTGAATGCCGATGCGGGCCAGTTGGTGGGCGGGGTTCCAGGGGCACACGGCCAATTCGGTGCTCATGCGCACGGGGTCGGGCGAGGTGGCGGGCGGCGCGGCGTAGTCGTAGCGGAAGTAGTTCAGCATTTCTTCCACCCGCACGGCGTCGCGTGGGGGCAGCTGTCCTTCGTTCAGAAAGCGGCGTACGTTGGTGTAGCTCGCATTGTCCACATCGAGCGAGAAGGTGCTAAGCGGCGCGCTTTTCGCCGAGAAAAAGGCATTTTCCTTGACGTGGGCGTAAGTATCGCCGGCTCCGGCCTCCTCACGGGCCGGCATCGTAGCCATGGGTGCAGCCAGAGGATATGTGCTGTCGGCTAGCTCGTATTCGACTTGGCCGTAGCTTGCTTTGCGGTCGTCACGCTTGGCTTTACTGGGGCTGGCCGCGCCGCGTATCCGAACGCCCGGCACCTTCCCTTCCAGCCCCTGCACCTGCGAAACGGAGCCGGTCACGCCGCGGCGCGTCTGAACGCCGTAGGCCGTCACCGCCACTTCGTTCAGCGTTTTGGTGTCGGCCCGCAAGCTCAGGTTGAGGGTGTGCAGCTTGCCCACGGGCTTCTCCACCGTCACGTACCCAATGGCGCTGAACCGCAGCACCGCCTTTGCAGCATTGGGCACGAGCAGCGAATAGCGCCCTTGCGCATCGGTGCTGGCCCCGGTGGTCGTGCCTTTTATCGTGACCGTGATACCAGGTAGAGGCTGGTTGGCCTGGTCGGTAATCTGCCCGGACACAACCCAGCTTTTGGCGGTGTTTTCCAGCGGTGCTGGGGCGGGCTGGGCAACGGTTTGGGCCGCAACGGGCGGCGCGCTCAGCGCAGCGGTGAGCAGGGGCAGCAGCAACAGGTTTCGCATGGCATCAAGAGGTTTGGGGTGAAACTTGCTGATTTGATGCGGGGCGTTCGCGGATTGCATACGAGTCAGAGAAAAAACCGTCACGCGCGGCCGTTCAACCTTGCCCCGGCCCTCTCCAAATGAAAGGACCAGGGGCAAGGTTGAACGGCCGCGCTTGGCAGGCCCGCCGAAATTGCCCTAACTTCCCAGCGCCATGTTCTTCCGCCGTGCCAAACCCTCTGCTGCTGCACCGCTCTCCGACCAGGAGCTGCTGGCTCGTTACCGCACACGCGGCGTGGTAGCCGACCTCGGCTTGCTCTACGACCGCTATCTGCCCGAAGCCTTTGCCGTGTGCCGCCGCTACCTGGCCCCGCCCGATGAGGACGCCCAGGACGCCGTGATGCAGCTTTTTGAGCACCTGGTGAAGGTGCTGCGCACCCACGCGCCGGATAATTTTCCGGCCTGGCTACACACCACTGCCCGCAACCATTGCCTGATGCAGCTGCGGTCCCGCAAGCGGGCCGGCCCCAGTTCCGGCCCGCTCGTGCTCAGCTTTCCTGATGCGACGGATGTGGAATTGGCCACCGGCCGGCATCTGCTGGACGAAGACGCGGCCAATGAGGACGCCGAAGAAACCGAAATCCGCCTGCAAAGCATGGAAGCCGCCCTTGCCCAGCTGCCACCGGCCCAGCGTCGCTGCCTTGAATTGTTTTACCTCGAAAAGAAAAGCTACCGCGAAATCACCCTCGAAACCGGCCTTGAGCTGAACCTGGTACGCAGCCACTTGCAAAACGGGAAGCGGATGCTGCGCCGCCAGCTTGAACCGCCCGCGCCGCCCAAAGCGTCCGGTACACGCCCTCCACTTCCCGCCTCCGACTCCAACAATCCGCTCCATGTCGCCCGCTGATTCGCCTTTTGCCCCGCTGCCCGCACCCGGCCCGCACCCGGCCACGGCGGAGCTGCGCGCCTACGCGGCCGGCACCCTGGCGCCCGGCCACGAGCACCGTATTGAGGCCCATATACTGGACTGCGAGCGCTGCGCCGACCTTGTGGACGGCTTTTCGATGAGCGACGCTGCTACCACCGACCAGGCCGTGGCTGAGCTGCGCACCCGCCTGCAAGCTCGCATTGGCCAGGAAGAACCCGCACCAGTTGCCGGGGGATGGGCTTGGCCGCGCATTGCTGCCGCCGCAGCCTTGGTTGCGGCCGTAGGCGGCGGCATCTGGATGCTGGAGCAGCCCCCAACCACCCCGCCACCCACCATCGCTCGTCAGGAAGTAGTGGCACCAGTGCCAGCGCCCGCTACGGCTCCTGCACCCACCCCCGAGCCAGCCCCGCCAGTTCCGGCCGAGGTAGCAGCCGTGCCGCAAGCCAAGCCAGCACCGAAGCCCACGGCTGATTACGCGGCCGTCACACTGCCCCGGCAAACGCGGCGCGGACTTGCCAGTCCCCCCATTCAGGCGAATCGTTCGGAGGAAGAATCAGCCGACTACGCAGTTTTATCTGAGAAGAAGGCCACCGCAGATGCCCCTGTTGCTGTCGAGGCCGAAGCTCCTACGGCCAGCGCGCCGCCCGCCAGCAGCGCCTCCGCTTCCGGCGCCATCGCAGCGGCGCCGGCGCGGAAAAGCGAGGCACTTTCTGGCCGCATTGCCGCCGACAGCACAGGGCTGAACAAGAACCTTTTGATGGCCAGCCGGGCCATGAAAGCGAAAGCCAAAACGGCCGCTGATGATGCCGCGCCCGCTGTAGTACCCAATACGCCCATGCCCGCTGCGCCAACCCTCAGCCCGGCACCAGTAGGCGGCACCCCAGCCCTGCGCGACTACCTGCGCCGCGAAGCCTCGCAGTTCGTGCCCGAAATCAACAACCTTCGCATCAGCGGCACGGTACGCATCCGGTTTATTGTGGAAGCTGATGGCAAGCTCAGCAACATCAAAGTAGCTCGCGGCATGCGCAAGGACTACGACGACGAAGCCCTGCGCCTGGTATGCGAAGGCCCGGCCTGGCAGCCCGGCATCGCCGGTGGCAAGCGTGCTCCGCTACCAATGGAAGTGACGGTGCCATTTTAGTAGCATGAGCTTTTAGTTCGCGTCCCCGCGCCGTTCAAACCTCGTTCTGGTACGCGAACTAAAAGTTCGCGCTACAGTTCTGCGCCGGGCTTCACCGTGCCCGCGTCCACCGATTTCAGGAATGTAATCAACCCTTTGAAATAGGTTTGCTGGTCATCATACATGCTCATGTGGCTGCCTTGGGGGCAGATGAGGGAGTTGCCTTTCTGCACCTTGGTGGCAATCATGCGCATGTGAGCAGGGTCCATGGTGTCGTACTTGCCGCCGATGCTGAGGACGGGCACGGCGAGTTTGGACAGGTCGGGCACTCGGTCCCAGTGCACGAGCTTGCCCGAAAGACCAAACTCGCTGGGTCCCTGCATCGTCACGTAGAACGACTGATTCAACTTGCCCATCGAGCGGGTAATGGGCTCCGGGTTGGGTACAATGCGACACAGGTGCTCGGCGTAGAAGTTGGGTTCGAGCAAGCCCATGTAGCGGGGGTTGTTGAAATCCTTTTTGGCTTCAATCTGCCGGATTTCGGCCAGCACTTCGGGCTTTAGCTGCTTGGCTAGTACCTCATTGGCGTACTTAACATACGCCGGGCAGCTCATCATCATATTTGAAATGACAAGGCCCTTAAGGTTTTGCTGGTACTTGAAGGCGTATTCGGCGGCCAGGATACCGCCCCAGGAGTGGCCCAGCAGGTAGAAATTAGTGTGGTCGAGCTTTAGGGCCTGACGCACCTGTTCCACTTCTTCCACGTAGCGCGGCAGGCTCCACATGGCAGTGTCCTTGGGGTTATCGGAATTGCCGCAGCCCAGCTGGTCGTAATAGATGAACTCAATGCCTTCCTTGGGCAGGAAGTTTTCAAAGCACTCGAAGTACTCGTGCGTGGCGCCGGGCCCTCCATTGAGCAGCAGCACTTTCACCTTGGGGTTGTTGCCGAAGCGCTTGGTCCAGATGTTGAACGTGCCCTTGGGTGTCGTTATCGGAATCACCCGCACGCCGCCGTCCTGCACGCCGGTTTCGGTGGGGGCAAAGTAGCGGGCCAATGTAGCTGACGCAGCCGTTTCTTCAGGTTTTTCAGGCTGGTTGCAGGCCGTGAACAGAGGCAAGGCAGCTAGAGCGGCAACGGCTAAGCGCTGAAAAAAGGAAGGTTTCATTCGACAGGAAAAAGAGGCTGAGCAGCGAAATGTAACGAAAAAACAGGTCTGGTCATCCTGCCCGTCACCCGCTCACAAAAGCGCCGCGCCTCCCGGTAGTGGAAACGCGGCACCAGGCATCTCTTAGCAACTTTCTAGCCGCTGTAGCCGCCGCCACTTTCTGGTTCGGTGGCGCTGCCGCCGGGCTTGGACTCATGGGGCGGCGTAGGCTCCATGAACTTATCAAGGTCGAGGCCGTGGTAATCGGGCGCCCCGTTGCCGCCAGGAGCCGGGGCTTCGTCAAAGGTGCGTTCCAGCTCGGAAAGGTCGAATGCTTCTGTGGGCGTGCCAAAGCTCACTTTGGCCGTAATGCGGTATTCCACAATGTGGTTACCCTGCACTTTGCAGCTTTGGTCTTTCACGTAGATGGACGAAATGTTGGGCACCGAGGTGCTCAGCGACTCTACCGCGCGCTGCAAGGCATCTTCGAAGCTTTTATCGGACGAGGCCAGGATTTCAATGACTTGTTTGATGGAGGACATTCTTGCTTGATTTGAAAATGAAGGAATGAGGAAATGTGAAAATGAAGAGAATGCTCTGCCGTTTTCTTTGCTGGTGTACGCTGCCAGCGCTTTTTCAGCCATTCTAGGTGCAACCGGCGGCGGGTTTGCGGCGCGGTGTACTTTTGTAGCCTGCTGACCCTTAATTCTGCACTTCTTCACATTCTCCCATTTTCACATTAAGAAAGAATGGCTTTCCGCACCGAAAAGGACACCATGGGCACCGTGCAAGTGCCTGCTACTGCCTACTGGGGCGCTCAAACGCAGCGCTCTATCGAAAACTTCCCCATCGCGCAGGACATCAACAAGATGCCCAAGGAAATCATCGCCGCCTTCGCTTACCTGAAGAAAGCCGCTGCCCTGACCAACCGCGACGCAGGCATTTTGCCGGCCGAAAAAGCCGAGTTGATTGGCAAAGTGGCCGATGAAATCCTGGCTGGCCAGCTAGCCGACTCGTTCCCGCTCGTGGTGTGGCAAACTGGCTCGGGCACGCAGTCTAACATGAATGTGAATGAGGTAATTGCCTACCGTGGCCACGTGCTGAATGGCGGCCAGCTCACCGACGAAAAGAAGATACTGGCTCCCAACGATGACGTGAACAAGAGCCAAAGCTCGAACGACACGTTTCCGACGGCCATGCACATCGCGGCCTATAAAATCCTGGTTGAAACCACCGTTCCTGGCATCGAGAAGCTGCGCGACGCGCTGAAAGCCAAGTCGCAGGAGTTTATGCACATCGTGAAAATCGGGCGCACCCACTTCATGGACGCCACGCCGCTTACGCTGGGCCAGGAGTTTTCGGGCTACGTGTCGCAGCTCGACCACGGCCTGCGCGCCATCAAAAACACGCTGGCCCACCTGAGCGAGCTGGCCCTCGGCGGCACGGCCGTGGGCACGGGCATCAACACGCCGCCCAACTACTCGGTAAACGTGGCCAAGCACATTGCCGACCTCACCGGCCTGCCCTTCGTGACAGCCGAAAACAAGTTTGAGGCCTTGGCTGCCCACGATGCCATCGTGGAAGCCCACGGCGCGCTCAAAACCGTGGCCGTGAGCCTGATGAAAATTGCCAACGACATCCGCATGCTCAGCTCTGGCCCCCGCGCCGGCATTGGCGAAATCGACATTCCTGACAATGAGCCCGGTTCCAGCATCATGCCCGGCAAGGTGAACCCCACCCAGTGCGAGGCCATGACCATGGTAGCGGCGCAGGTGATGGGCAACGACGTGGCCATTACCGTGGGCGGCTCGATGGGTCACTTTGAGCTGAACGTGTTCAAACCCGTCATGATTTACAACTTCCTGCACTCGGCCCGCCTCATCGGCGACGTGTGCGTGAGCTTTACTGACAAGTGCGCTGTGGGCATCACGGCCATCCTGCCTAACATCAAGAAGCACGTCGATTCGTCCTTGATGCTCGTGACTGCCCTCAACCCCCACATTGGCTACTACAAAGCCGCTGAAATTGCCCAAACAGCTCACAAAAACGGCTCGACGCTGAAGGAAACGGCCCTCAAACTAGGCTACGTGACCGAAGCCGAGTTTGACGAGTGGCTGAAGCCCGAAGAAATGGTGGGCATGTAAGCCCCTGCCTGTTGAACCTTGCCCCCGCGGCACCGTCAAAGCGCAGTCCTGTTTGGGACTGCGCTTTGCTTTTTTCATGAAACCTCTTTTCTCGACTCTTCTGGCGTTGGCTACTAGCGCCGCGCCGCTGGCCGCCTCCGCCCAGCTGGCTCAGGCTACCCCCGTCGATACGGTCACGGCGCGGGCGGCGTTACTAGCCAGCACTCGGCAGTATCCAAAGTTTTATCGGGCCCTCTGCACGGTGCAGCAGCAGCATACGCTGCTCCGCAAGCTGGTGCTGGTGCGCAACGGCCGCAACGATGGCCCGGCCGCTGCCTTCCCCAACGGCGTGGTGCGGCTCGATGTGCGCTACTTGGAAAGTCCCCAACCTGGCTTCGACGACAACCGGATGGTAGTGGTGTTCTACCACGAAATCGGGCACTTGCACTACTTCCGCACGGTGCCGGTGGCCCGGCGCACAGCCGATGCCAACGAGCGCGCCGCCTTCGACTACTCGCTGCAAATGACCCAGCACCTAGCCGATGCGGGCGACTGCGGCCCGCTACAAGCCGGCCTGCGGTTCATGCTGCTGCGCAGCCAATCCAGCAACCTGGCCGACCCGCATGTGCGCGCCCTCCAAAGCTTGGTGCAAGAGCCGGCCTACGCTGATTACCGCCGCTACGTGGCCCAGCACTGCCCGCCCGGGCCAACGGGTTTTTGAGAGGTGGTTTGGTTTTTTCAAGGCAACTTTGCGGCCCCAATCCCGCCCCCGCTCTCCTGTTGCTTCGCATGGATTTCTCCGCCCCCATCGTCATCGAAAACAGCCGCGTGCGCCTGCGCCCGCTGGAACTCTCCGATTTTGAAGCCCTCAAAGCCGTCGCCTTCGATGCCGAGCTCTGGAAATACACCCTCACGCGGGGCGACGACGCGGTGAGCCTCGCCGCCTACATCCGTCAGGCGGTGGAAGACCGACAGCAGGGCCGGCGCTACCCGTTCGCCATCATCGACCGCGAAACCGGCGAGCTGGCTGGCAGCACCAGCTACTACAACGATGTAGAAGCCGACCAGCGCCTGAGCATCGGCTACACCTGGGTCGGCACCAAGTTTCAGCGCTCTGGCCTGAACCGGGCCTGTAAGCACCTGCTGCTCAGCCACGCCTTCTGCCAGCTGCGCTACGAGCGGGTGGAACTGGAAACCGACTCGCGCAACCACAAGTCGCGCACGGCCATGGCCCGCATGGGCGCCACCGAGGAGGGCACGCTCCGCAGCCACCGCATCACGCAGGGCGGCATCCGGCGCGACACGGTCATCTTCAGCATTATTAGAAGCGAATGGTCGGGACTGCGCCAAACTGTTTTTCAGGAATACGAAGCCCGTGGCTGAACCCATCCCACCCGCACCGGAGCGCCTGCGGCCGCCCGAAGGGCTGTGGCGGCGGCGCGTGGCCAGCTTCGGCCACGCCTTTCGGGGCGTGTGGGCCGCGCTGGGCTCAGAGGTGCACCTGCGCTTCCATGCTATTGCGACGGTGGTGGTTATCGGGCTGGGGCTTTATTACAGTATTTCGCGGGTGGAATGGGCCTTGGTGGCTATTTCAGTAGCCTGCGTGTGGTCGGCTGAGTTGATGAATACGGCCATTGAGGCGCTCACGGATTTGGCCTCGCCGGGCTTCCACCCACTGGCCGGCAAGGCCAAGGATGTGGCGGCCGGGGCCGTGCTGCTGGCCGCCATTGGGGCACTGGTGGTAGGTGGCTTGGTGTTCATCCCGAAGATTTTTACACTCTAGTGCTTGGTCAAATCTGAACCATTGCCCGTGCCGGGCGTACCCATAGCTGGCGCGCCGGCTGGCGAGCCGCTGCTTTTTCTTTCGGAAACCCATGCGACTTCTTGTTTTCGCTGCTTCTTTACTGCTCACCACGGCCTGCGCTCACAACCAAGTGAGCGTGACTACCCCCACCACGCCGCCCGAAGGCCCCAACGTGGCCGGCACTTCCACTCCCGCGCCCACCAGCGCCAACACCATAGACCCGGTAGCTGCCCGCGTGGCGGAATCTGACACTACGGCCCGCCCGCAGTGGCTGAAGGCGCGCATCGCAGCGGTACTGTCGGAGCGCAAGCGTAACCCCATCACCCGCATCTTGAAATACCAGTACGAAGGCAAAACCGTGTATTACCAGTCGGCCCCGTGCTGCGACCAGTTTTCGCAGGTGTTTGACACCAAAGGCACCCTCATTTGCCAGCCCGATGGCGGCATCACCGGCAAGGGCGACGGCAAATGCCCGGACTTCGAGAAAAACAAAACCAATGAGAAATTGGTCTGGCAAGACCCGAGATAAGAGTTATGAATTATGAGGGATAAATGATGAATTACCCTGTTGGTAAGTCGCGGTCTGAGCTCATAATTCACAACTCATAATTTATACTTAAAAATGATTGATACCATTGCCAAGCTCGGCGCTTTCAACGTCTGGGCCAACGAAACCCTGCTGCGCCGTCTCGATTCGTCGGTGGCCGCCGGCAAAGAAGCTCCTCAGCCTGCTCTGCGCATTTTCAGCCACCTCATCAACGCCCAAGCCATCTGGATTGCCCGCCTCACCGGCACCCAAAGCCCACTCAAAGTGTGGCAGGAGCACGACCTAGCCGGCCTGCACCACTGGCACAAGCAAACCTCGCAACGCTTGGCCGACCTCTGCGCCGAAGCCCAGCACGACGAAGCCGAACTGACCCGCCACATCCACTACACCAACTCGCAGGGCGACGCTTTCGACTCTCAGGTAAGCGACATCCTGACTCATGCTGTGATGCACGCCAGCTACCACCGCGGCCAGGTAGCTACCAAAATGCGCGAAGGCGGCTTGGAGCCCATTAATTCTGACTTCATCACCTACTGCCGCGAACAAAGCGGCCAGGTGCAGCCACAGCTATAAAAATCGCTGACACAACGCTCAGACGTGAAATGCCGCGTCTCGACAAACTTCGGAACAGGCAGCCCGGCGAGTAGCTTTGGGCTGCCTGTTCTGGTTTCGGGCCGTTGCCGTATAGCAGAAGAAATCTGGTGCACTTATGAAAATTTTGCTGGTTGAAGACGAGCCTCCGCTGGCTTCATTCGTAAAAAAAGGCTTCGAGCACGAAGGCTACGACGTGACCGTGGCCTACGACGGCCGCACCGGCTGGTCGCTCTACGAGCAGCAGCCCCGCGACCTCGTTATCCTCGACATCAACCTGCCTTACATCAACGGCGTGGAGCTGTGCCAGCGCATCCGGGCCCACAGCCGGCTGGTACCTATCCTGCTACTCACTGCTTTGGATAGCCTCGACGACAAAGAAGCCGGCTTTGCCGCCGGAGCAGATGACTACCTGGTCAAGCCATTCGAATTCCGCGAGCTGCTGATGCGAGCCCGCGCCCTCACCCAGCGCTACGCTGCCGCGGCCGGCCAGCGCCAAGAGCTGCGCATGGCCGACCTTGTGCTCGACCTCGACGCCAAAACCGTAACCCGCGCCGGCCAGCGCATCGACCTGACGACCCGCGAGTACTCGCTACTGGAGCACCTGCTGCGCAACCGCGGCCGGGTAATATCCCGGGTGGATATTGCCGAACGGGTCTGGGACCTGGATTTTGATACCACAACGAACGTGATTGACGTGTACGTAAGCTACTTGCGCAAGAAGCTGGACCGGGATTTTACGCCCAAGCTCATTCATACCGTAGTGGGCATGGGCTATGTGATGCGGGAGGGATAATTTTATTGGGCGACTTATTCCGTCCGTCATCCTGACATTACCTACGCATAACATGCTGATTCGCAACAAGCTGATGCTTCGCTTTACGCTGCTGGTGCTGGCGATTCAAGTCAGCTTCTCGGCGTTCATCTACTACTTCAACGCCAGCACGCGCGCACAGCGGTTTGAGCACCGGCTGAGTACCAGCGCAGCCCTAGCTTCGCGCTTGCTGGTGCGCACTGGTAAGCTCGAAACCGGGCAGCTCGGCAGCCTGCGGCGGAACGACCTCCTAACGTTGCCGGATGAGCAAATCAGCATCTACGGGCCCGATGGAGCGCTACGTTTCAGCAGTGCCGATAATATCGACCAGGAGCCCAACCGGACGCGCCTGGGAGAGCTACAGGCCAAAAACTCGGTGACCTTCACTGGCGCGGGACGGCGCGAAGCGGTAGGCACGGTGTACCGACACGAGGGCGAGCCGTACCACATTTTCGTATCAGCGGAGGATGTGCCGGGCTGGGTGCGGCTGCATCAGCTGGGCCTGCTACTGCTGGTGGGCAACGTGGGAGCACTGGCATTCACCATTTTGGCGGGCTGGTATTTTGCGGGCGCGGCGCTGAAGCCGGTGGCGCGCATCAGCCGGCAGGCGGGGCGGATTTCGGCCACCAACCTGGGCCGGCGGCTCTCGGAAGGCAACGGGCGCGATGAGTTAGCCCAGCTAGCCTACGTGTTCAATAACATGCTGGCGGGTTTGGAACAGGCTTTTGAGGCGCAGAAAAGCTTCCTGGCCCACGCCTCGCACGAGCTGCGCACGCCACTCACCACCCTCACGGGAACCCTCGAAACGGCTTTGGCCTACGATACCTCGCTGCCCGAGGCCCGCCAGAGCATGACGCAGGCGCTGGAAGCCTCGCGGCACCTAAATGCGCTCACCAGCAGCCTGCTATCGTTAGCAAAGGTGGATGGCAGCTTACCAAAATTCGAGGCTGTACGGCTGGATGAGTGCCTGAACCAGGCGTTGAGCTTTGCGCGCGCCAAGTACATGGGGCGGGAGTTTCGCCTGAGCTTTGGGGATTTACCGGAGGAAACCGAAACCGACGTTTTCATGGTAGACGGCAATGCCGAACTGCTCACTACCGCGCTGCTGAATTTGTTGGATAATGCGGGCAAATACTCGGCCGGGCCGGTGCAGGCCGAGTTGGGGTACGAGGGCCCAACCACGTTGCGCGTGCGGGTGGTGGATGCCGGCCCCGGCCTTAGCGCTGAGGAGCTTAGCCGGATTTACGAGCCGCTGTATCGGGCGGCCGGCGCGGTGGGGCGGCCCGGCTACGGCCTGGGGCTGCCGCTCACGCAGCGCATCGTGCAGCGCCACGGCGGGCGGCTGGAAC
This sequence comes from Hymenobacter negativus, assembly GCF_017571495.1. Taxonomy (GTDB): domain Bacteria; phylum Bacteroidota; class Bacteroidia; order Cytophagales; family Hymenobacteraceae; genus Hymenobacter; species Hymenobacter negativus. Next base: position 166,330 of record NZ_JAGETZ010000002.1, read on the forward strand.
TGGCTTCGGTGGTGGGGCAGGGGACTACAGCCACCGTATGGCTGCCAGCTGCCTAGAACTTTTGCGTAGCTGTTAAGCTCAGCATTTCGTAAAGCAGTAGCCGCAGGCAGTGCCGGGCGTTTCAACCTTTTTGGTGCAGCATTGTCTTCAGACCAACCTTTTCTAAAAAACAAGTACGTATGAATTTCGTCGTCATGGGAGTTTCGGGCTGCGGCAAATCGACGGTAGGGGAGCAATTGGCTCCTAAGCTCAATCTGCCTTTTCACGATGGCGACGACTTTCACTCGCAGGCCAACATCGACAAGATGGCCCACGGCACTCCCCTTACGGACGACGACCGGCGCGAGTGGCTCGAAACCCTGGCTGCCAAGCTGGGCGAATGGGAAAAAGAAGGTGGGGCCATCCTCGCCTGCTCGGCCCTGAAAGAGAAATACCGTGACACACTCCAAAGCAAGTCGCAGGAGCCACTGCACTGGGTATTCCTCGACGGCCCTAAGGAGTTGCTGCTGGAGCGCATGGGCAACCGCAAAGGGCACTACATGCACTCCAACATGCTCGATTCACAGCTGGCGACGCTGGAGAAACCAGCCTATGCCCTGCAGCTTTCCATTGAGTACACGCCAGAGGAGCTGGTGGACCAGATTGTGGCGGCATTGGCGAAAGACCCGGCGGTGGGAACCAAGCATTAAATGATAGCGCGGGGCTGTGCCCCGTGCTGACTATTAGCGGGCCTCTGGCCCGCAGGCGTCCGCGCCACTCAGACATGCGTTCATCGATTGCAGACCGGAGGCCTGCGCATAATTGACACGGGACACAGCTCCGCGCTATCCATCCCGGACACCGTTTTCATGTATTCTAATACGGTTCTCATACCGTTTTAATGTCGTCGGGGGTCCTTTGCGGGCAGTTGCCACTACCGCAAACGACAATGTCTAACAACCATCGGCCCTTAAATTTTCTGGTTCTGCTTCTGGCAGGGGCCCTGGCGTTGTCGTTGGGGCTCAATGGCTTTCTATTGTATAACCAGCCCGCGCTGGCAGTTGACTACGAAGACCTGCAGGAAACCGAAGCCGACCTGCGCCTGACGCAGCGGCTGCTGGCGCGCTGCCAGGCCTCACACCAGCAGCAGGACAGCCTGCTGGCCCTACGCCCCACACTTTCTAATTCTAACGCCGTGCCCACGGCTACCGCCACGGCCCAATAAAGGGCCGCGGCATCTGCTTGCTCATTCTCTTCCCCATGAACTCCTTTTTGCGCCGTTCTTTCCTTCACTCTTATGCGCTGACTGCCGCAGCCGGTTTGCTGGCGGCTAGCCTCAGCGGCTGCTCGGCCAAAGCCGAAAAAGATACCGCTGAGGCGCCACCCGAAGTGCCGGTGGTGACGCTGAAAACCTCCAGCCAGTCGCTACACCGCGACTACGTGACCGATATTCAGGCCGTGCGCAACGTGGAAGTGCGGGCTCAGGTGGCGGGCTTCCTCGAACACATTTATGTGGATGAGGGCAAGCCCGTGAAGAAAGGCCAGCCCCTGTTCCGCATCAACGCCAGCGCCTACCGCAACAAGCTGAGCCAGGCCCAGGCCGCCGTGGCCAGCGCCCAGGCCCAAGCCGCCGCCGTGCGCGTGGAAAGCGAGCGGGTGAAGCTGCTGGTCGACAAGAATGTCATCGCCAAAACGGAATTAAAGCTCACTAACAGTAAGATACGCGAAGCTGACGCCCGCGTGGCCGATGCCCGTGCCGGCGAGGCTGCCGCCCGTCTCAGCCTGAGCTACACGCTGGTACGCGCCCCCTTCGATGGCGTGATTGACCGCATTCCGCTCAAAATGGGCAGCGTGGTAGAAGAAGGCACGCTGCTTACTACGGTATCGGACTTGAGTGCCGTGTTTGCCTACTTCGACGTGGCCGAGGGGAGCTACATGAACTACACCAAGGCCCGCCGCGAGCACCCCGAGCTGCATTCCGATTCGGTGCGCCTAACGCTGGCCAACGGCGAGCTATACCCGCTCACAGGCCACATCGAAACCGCTGAAAGCGAGTTCAATCCCAACACCGGCTCCATCGCCCTACGCGCCCGATTCCCTAACCCCGACCGCCTGCTCAAGCACGGCGCTTCAGGCAAGGTGCGCCTGACCGACCAGCTGCCCACGGCGCTGCTGCTGCCCCAAAAAGCGGTGTTCGAGATTCAGGACCAAAACTTCGTGTATGTGGTGGACCAGGCCGGCGTGACGCACACCCGCAGCTTCAAACCCTACACGCGCCTCGGCGATTTCTACGTGGTGAAGGAAGGTCTGAAATCCGGCGAGCAAGTGGTGTACGAAGGCGCGCCGGAGCTGCACGACCAACAGAAAATCAACGTCAAAACCGTGCTGCTGGATACCGCAGCGGTAGCGGCGCAGTAACCCCCGTAGCGTGGACTCTGCGAGTCCGCGCCCACAAGAACGTCCTACAGAGCGCAGTGAGGCAGCTCGCCTGCCCTGTTGCCCTGGCCCTGATTGCCAATCGACGCGAGATGCCTCGCTACGCTCTGCACGACGCTCCCCATCAGCCTTCGGCCTAATCAAGGCAAACCTCATTAATCCGCCTAAACGCGGACTCGCAGAGTCCACGCTACTGCTTATGTTCGACATCTTCATCCGCCGGCCGATTCTCTCGCTGGTGATTTCCGTTTTTTTGGTGTTGCTGGGGGCGCTGGCGCTGTTCACGCTGCCCATCACGCAGTTTCCCGACATCGTGCCGCCGTCGGTGACCGTGACGGCCAAGTACACCGGGGCCAACGCCGAGGTGTGCGCCAAGGCCGTGGCCACGCCGCTGGAGCGCGCCATCAACGGCGTGCCGGGCATGACCTACATGAACTCGGTAAGCTCCAACAACGGCGTGACGCTCATCACGGTGTTCTTCGAAGTCGGCACCGACCCCGACCTGGCCGCCGTGGGCGTGCAGAACCGCGTGACGACAGTGATTGATGAGCTGCCGGAGGAAGTTATCAAGGCGGGCGTAACGACGGAGAAGGAGGTAAACTCCATGCTGCTCTACCTCAACATCACGAGCGACGACAAGGGCGCGGGTGAGCAATTCATTTACAACTTCGCTGATATCAACGTATTGCAGGAGCTCAAGCGCATCAACGGCGTGGGCTTCGCGGAGATTATGGGTTCGCGGGAGTACTCGATGCGGGTGTGGCTGAAGCCCGACCGCATGGCGGCCTACGAGGTGGGCACCGACGAAATTGTGGACGCCATCCGGGCCCAGAACGTGGAAGCGGCACCCGGCAAATCGGGCGAAAGCTCGGGTGGCAAGGCCCAGCAGTTACAGTACGTGCTGCGTTACACCGGCAAGTTTTTCGAGCCCGAGCAGTACCGCAACATCGTCATTCGCTCGAACCCCGACGGTTCGGTGTTGCGCCTGAAGGCGGTGGCCGACGTGGAATTTGGCACGCTCACCTACGGCATGTCGTCGAAGAACGACGGGCAGCCCTCGGCGGCCATTATGCTGAAGCAGCGGCCGGGCTCTAACGCCAGCGAGGTCATCGAGAACGTGAAAAACCGCATGGCCGAGCTGCAAAAAACCAGCTTCCCGCCCGGCATGAAGTACAGCATTGCCTACGACGTATCGCGCTTCCTCGACGCCAGTATTCACGAGGTGCTGCGCACGCTGGTGGAGGCTTTCCTGCTGGTGTTCATTATTGTGTACTTGTTTTTGCAGGACTGGCGCTCTACGCTGATTCCGGCGCTGGCGGTGCCGGTGGCCCTCATCGGCACGCTTGCCTTCATGCAGATGCTGGGCTTCTCGATTAACCTGCTCACGCTCTTCGCGCTGGTGCTGGCCATTGGCATTGTGGTCGATAACGCCATTGTGGTGGTGGAAGCCGTGCACGCCAAGATGGAGGAGAAGCACATGGACGCCCGCAGCGCCACCTACGAGGCCATGCACGAAATCAGCAGCTCGCTGATTGCCATTACCCTGGTGATGTCGGCGGTGTTTATTCCGGTGTCGTTTATGGACGGGCCGGTGGGCGTGTTCTACCGGCAGTTTTCGCTCACGCTGGCCATTGCCATCGTCATTTCGGGCGTGAATGCTGTGACGCTCACACCAGCCCTGTGCGCGCTCATGCTCAAGACGCACGAGGGCGAGCGCACGGGCCTGCTAGGCCGTTTCTTCAAGGGCTTCAACAACAAGTACGAAGGCCTGGCCGGCGGCTACCAGCGCCTGCTGGGCGGCATTGCCGGCCGCCGCGTGGTGACCATTGGAGTGCTGCTGCTGTTTTTCGGGGCCACCTGGGGAATCAGCAAGGTGCTGCCCTCGGGCTTTATCCCGACCGAGGACCAGGGCATGGTGTACATCAACGTGACCACGCCTGCCGGGGCCACCGTGGAGCGCACCGAGGCCGTGCTGGCCCAGGTGCAGCGCATTGCACAGAAGCTCAAGCCGGTAGAATCCGTTTCGACCCTGGCCGGCTACAGCCTCGTGAACGAGGTGGCAGGCTCCAGCTACGGCATGGGCATGATTAACCTCAAGGCCTGGGACGAGCGGGAGCAGTCGGTGGCCGAGTTCATTAAGGAACTGGAAGACAAAACCAAAGGCATTGCCGATGCCGAGATTCAGTTTCTGCCGCCGCCCACGGTGCCGGGCTTTGGCAACAGCAGCGGCTTCGAGTTCCGCCTGCTGGACAAGACGGGCAGCGGCGACCTGCAGAAGACAGCCCAGGCCTCCAAAACCTTCCTGGCGGCGCTGCAAAAGGAACCGGCCATCAACGGCGCTTTCACCGGCTTCGACCCCAACTTCCCGCAGTACCTCATCCACGTCGACCAGGACATGGCCGCCAAAAAAGGCGTGACCGTGGACCGCGCCATGAGCACGCTGCAAACGCTGCTGGGCAGCTACTACGCCTCCAACTTCATCCGTTTCGGCCAGATGTACAAGGTGATGGTGCAGGCCAGCCCCGAGTACCGCGGCCGCCCCGACGACCTGCTGGCCCTGCACGTGAAAAACAACCGCGGCGAGATGGTGCCCTTCTCCACCTTCGTGAAGCTGGAGCGCGTGTTCGGCCCCGACCAGCTCACGCGCTACAACATGTACACTTCGGCCATGATTAACGGCGACGCCGCCGCCGGCCACAGCTCTGGCGACGCTATTTCGGCCATCGAAAAAGTAGCGGCCAAGGTGCTCCCCAAAGGCTTCAGCTACGAGTGGAGCGGCATGACCCGCGAGCAAATCCTGAGCGGCAACCAAGCCCTCTACGTCTTCGGCATTGTGCTGATTTTCGTGTACCTGCTGCTGGCTGCCCAGTACGAAAGCCTGCTGCTGCCGCTACCGGTGCTGCTAAGCTTGCCCACCGGCATATTCGGCGCCTTTGTCAGCCTCAAGCTCTTGGGCCTCGAAAATAACATCTACGCCCAAGTAGCGCTGGTAATGCTCATCGGTCTGCTGGGCAAAAACGCCATCCTTGTCATCGAGTTTGCTGAGCAGCGCCGCCGCGCCGGGGCCACCGTACTGGACGCCGCCGTGCAGGGCGCCGTTTCCCGCCTGCGCCCAATCCTGATGACCTCCTTCGCCTTCATCGCCGGCCTGATTCCGCTGGTAGTAGCTAGCGGCGCCGGCGCCCTGGGCAACCGCTCCATCGGCACAGCCGCAGCGGGCGGCATGCTCATCGGCACCGTGTTCGGCATGGTGCTGATTCCGGGCCTGTATGTGCTGTTTGCCAGCTTCGAGAAACCGAAGAATCTGGAGGCGGATACGGAAGTAGTGGAGGAAAAGGAGTTGGTGGCGCATTAAGTGCGACCATCAGAATTGTAGCGCGGACTTTCAGTCCGCGAGTCACCCGAATAGATAATCCACGCGCGGACTAAAAGTCCGCGCTACATCGCCCACGCCACGGCTCACCTCTCCAAAGAAATGAGTCGCGGGTAATGCGAACCGCCAGAACAACCAATCTCATGCGCTTTCTAACCGCTGCCCTTGTCTTAATACTCGCCGCCGGCTGCCGCGTATCCGCACCCGACGGCCCGGCTGCTAGCCCAGCCGCCCCAAAGGCTTTTAACCCGACCACGCCCGCCACCGATACCCTAAGCGTAGGCAGCACGCCGTGGCGGCAGTTTTTCCAGGACCCCGCGCTGGCCGGCCTCATTGATACGGCCCTGCGTCAGAACCTAGATTTGCGGGTGACTATGCAGCGCGTAGAGGTATTCCAGGCGCAGTACCTGGCCCGGCGCGGGGCGCTGTTTCCCACGGTTTCGGCCACGGGCACAGGCGCGCTCGACCGTTATGGAAAGTACACAATGACGGGCGTGGGCAACTACGACACCAACCTCTCGCAGAACATTGTCAACAACCAGCGGGTACCCACCAACCTCACGCCCGACCTGTTCGTGGGCCTGCGCAGCTCCTGGGAAATCGACCTATGGGGCAAGCTACGCAGCCGCCGCAAGGCTGCCTACCTGCGCGTGCTGGCCTCAGAACAAGGCCGCAACCTGGTAGTGACCAACCTGGTGGCCGACGTGGCCCGCGCCTACTACGAACTGCTGACGTTGGACAACCAATTAGTCATTTTGGAACGCAATGCCCGCTTCCAGCAGGAAGGCCTGCGGCTGATTAAGGTACAGAAAGAAGCCGGTCGCGTCACCCAACTGGCCGTGCAGCAGTTTGCCGCCCAGGCCCTCCGCACTGAAAGTCTTGCCTACGAGACCCGCCAGCGTATCACCGAAACCGAAACCCAACTCAACCAGCTGCTGGGGCGCTACCCGCAGCCCATCCGGCGCGGGCCGGCGCTGCCCAACCAGTCGGGCCTGCCCACCAAGCTTTCGGCGGGCCTGCCCGCCAGCGCCCTGCTGCGCCGCCCCGACGTGCGCCAGGCCGAGTTGCAACTCCAGGCCGGACGCGCCGAGGTGGACGCCGCCCGCGCCGCCTTTTTGCCCAGCCTCACCCTCACGCCCTACGTGGGCCTCAACGCCTTCCGCGCCAACCTCCTGCTCGACCCTGGCTCGGTGGTGTTCGGTGCCGTGGCAGGCCTCGCCGGCCCCATCCTCAACCGCGCCCAGTACCGAGCCGATTTCCGCGAGGCCGTGGCCAACAACTACGAGGGCTACTACCGCTACCAGCAGGCGCTGCAAACTGGTTTCCGCGAAGTGGTGGTGGGCCTCCAAGGGCTTGAAAACTTCCAGGCCGTCGCCGACCTGCGCGCCCGCGAAGTAGAGCAGCTCACCAGCGCCGTGGCCACCTCCAACGACCTGTTTGTGGCCGGCTACGCCTCTTACCTCGAAGTTATCACCGCGCAACGTAGCGTGCTCGAAGCAGAATTGAGCCTCGCAGAATCACGCCAGGCGCTACTGCTGCAGAGCGTAAATCTGTACCGGGCGTTAGGGGGCGGCTGGCAATAGCGCGAACTCTTTAGAACGTCACATCGAGTGCCGTCTGTCATCTTGAGCGCAGCGAAGGACCTTATCACGTTGCAACGACTCGTTCAGCGGCGACAGGGTCCTCTGCTATGCTCAGGATGGCAGACGGCGCTCACCGCAGACATCAACTATGTTGCTGGCCAATCGCAACTTTCGCCAATCCATTTGTTATAGGTCCGTTATAAGCCTATTCCAACGACATGTCCACTACTTCCGCCCCCGTACTCACCTCTTACCAAGTGGCTACTGGCCTCACCTACGCCGCCTACCGCCAACAAAATGCCGACCTGCTAGCCAGCGAGCCCGACCCGCGCTTGGCTAAAATGCTGCCCTATTACCGCGAAAACGAGGAGCGTATGGACCAGCTAGAGCCTACCATTACGGTATTGCCCGAACTGCAAGCCGCCGCGCAACAACTCACACAACAATACATCTGGGTAGTCATCACAGAAGGCTGGTGCGGCGACGCAGCCCAGCTCGTGCCCATCATCGAAGCCGTAGCCCAGGTTAGCAACGGCCACCTCGAAACCCGCTACTTCCTGCGTGATTCAAACTCCGAGCTCATCGACCGCTACCTCACCAACGGCGGCCGCGCCATTCCAATGACGGTGCTGCTACACGCCGATTCCCTGACCGAAACCGCCGTGTGGGGCCCGCGCCCGGCGCCAGCTCAAGCTTTGTTTCAGGATTTGAAAGCCCGCGAGGTGCCTTTTGCTGAATTGGCCGCCCAGCTCCACGGCTGGTACGCGCAGAATGCCACCCGCACTACGCAGCAGGAGTTGCTGGCGCTTATAGAGGGACTAGGGAAGTAACCAACCTCTGCGTAAACCTCACCCCCTGACCCCCTCTCCAGAAAAGAGGGGGCACCGGATTTGAACAAACGACATTTTTAAAGAAACCCTAAGAAAAAGCCTGCTTAAAAGCAGGCTTTTTCTTTTTCATAAATCCTTACTACGCATTTCCGGTGCCCCCTCTTTTTTGGAGAGGGGGTCAGGGGGTAAGGTTTCGCGTGAACGAAACAAGATGCCCCAGCTACACTACTTCTGCGCCCCATCCACCGACCGCGTGCCAGCGTAGTAATACAGTTCGGCCCGCGACTTCTCGTAGCTCGAGCGCAAGCTCTCCTGCTTGATGCGCAGGTCGATGAGCTTGGTTTCGCGGGCGTTGATGAGGAAGATGGTGCTTTCGCCTAGTTCAAACTTTTGCAGTTCGGCCTGGAGCAGAATGCGCTGGTTGGTGATGGTTTGGGCTTGCAGGGCGAGTTGGCGCTCGTAGGCGCGCAGGGTGTTATACACAGAGTTTACCCGCGTCACGATGGTGCGCTGACTTTGCTGGCGCTCCAGCGTAGTTTCCTTCACTTGGATGCGGGTGTATTGCAGCTTGCCACGCTCGGCCCGCAGGAACAGCGGGAAGGAAAAATCAACGCCGACCTTGTAGTTATCCATCCCGAAATTGTAGTAGGAAGGCACTTCCGAGCGGTAAAAGTCGCCCTGGCTGAGCAGTACGCCGCTCACGTTGAGCTTGGGCTTGAGCATTTCGCGCCGGTACCGCTCTTCAATGCCGAGCTGGCTGATTTTGGCTTCCAACTTGCGCAAGGTAGGGTGCTGAGCGGCGGCAAAATCGGTGAGGCGCTGCAGTTCGGCGCGGCTGACGGTGTCGAGGGCGGGCGATTGGGGCACAGCGTAGGCGGGCAGCTCGGCGGGCTGGCCATCCTTGGTCCAGAGGTGATTAGAGAGCAGGAGGCGGGCGTTTAGCAGGTCCACATCAAGTTGCGTGGCCTGCACCTGCCGGTCCTGTACCGTGATTTGGGCCTCCACCGAGTCGATGGGAGCCTGGTCGCCGATTTGGGCGCGGCGGGCGGTACCCTGGAAACGGCGGTCGGCCAGCGCCACGCCTTCCTGGATGAGGGCGGCTTGCTGCACCGAGTAGTACCAGGTCCAATAGTCTTTCACGGCCTGCAACCACACTTCGTTTATTTGCTTCACGCGGTCGGCTTCGGCAGCGTTTTGCATCACGCGCGCTTGGCGCAGGGTACTGCGGCGGGCGTCAATCAGCAGCCCCGCCCCAATGGGCACCGATATACCCACGCCCGCCAATCCGTTGCTAGGGGTGCGGCCTTCGGGGTTCACGTAAGTGCCCACGTTGCGGTCGTAGATGGCTTTCAGGTCAATGCCGCCGAGCCAGATGGGGATTTTCAGCTCGTTACCCCAGTTATTGTAATAATCGGTACCGCCGAACTGCTTGCGGTGGAAGTCGGAGCCGATTTTGGGATCGAAGCCGCCGCGGGCTTGCAGCACCTGGCTGCGGGCCTCGTCGCTGAGCAGGTCGGCTTGCTTCACAATGGGGTGGTTGGCAAATACGATATCGGCAAGGTTTTGCAGGGAGAATACCTTAGCCGTATCACCGGGCTGAACACCATTCAACTGCGTGGTTTGGAGTGGCGCCTTTTCGAGGCCGGAGCGACGAGTCGGCAGGTTGGGGTCCTGCGCCAATGCGGGGTGCGCCAGGGCCACGAATAACAACCACAGCAGCGGCCAGTAGCTACTGCGGTTGGGTTGGAAGAATGTATTAATTATGATGGATGACATCTTGATTTATAATGCATTTCATTTTGTTCGCCAAACAGCGTTGGTCGAAGCATCTCTACCGCAGTAATATCAATACCTGCTCAACGAAGCGGTAGAGATGCTTCGACTACGCTCAGCATGACAGCAATTACACCTGCGTCACTAGTTGGCTTACTTGCCTTTCACAGGAGCGTCGTCGGGCTCGGCTTGCAGGGTGGGGGGGAAGCCGTTGAGTTGCCGCCATATTTCATACCACACCGGCACCGAATCCAGAATAACCCAGCCCTGCACGCCCGAACCCAGGCGGAGCTGTCGGGGCCAGGGCTTGTCGCCAGGCTGTGGCTGGGATGGACGCACCAATAGGCGGTATTTGCCACCACTGCTGCTCACCACATCAATCACCGACACGAAACCACCAAACGTGCCCACTGCCGCCGAAGGCCAGCCCGAAAACTGGATGGCGGGCCAGCCATCGAACTGCAGCCTCACCTGCCGCCCACGCTGAATGAGTGGCACGTCCATGGCCCGCACGTACACCTCAGCCGCTAGTAATGGCGCCTCGGGCTGCAGCGTGGCAATGGATTCGCCCTCCTTGATGGTTTCGCCGATGCCGGCCTTGAGGGCCCGCACCACGTAGCCGGTCTGGGGCGCGCGCACCACGTACAGGCCGCGTCGCACCTCTACGTTGCTGATTTTATTGCGGGTAGCGGCCACTTCTCCTTGCGAACTGGCGCGGCTCGACACGGCCGTGCTTCGGTCCGATTGGGCCTTGGCCAGGTCCTGCGCGTACTTGGCGCGCAGGTTGCTCAGCTCGATGCGGGCGTTGGCAAGGGCTTGCTCGCTGCTGGCCACTTTGTTGCGAACCGACGTTACTTTAGCCAGGTCCTCCTGCAGCTTGAGGCGTCGGGTTTCGATGTCGGTGAGTGAGAATAGGCCGTTTTTGTAGCCTTCCTCGTAGCGGGCCAGCCGGGCGCGAGTCGTTTCGTAGAAATTTTGAGCCGCCACCAAGTCGGCGCGGTCGATGTTGAGGTAATTGGCGGCTTGCTCCACCTTATTGCGGGCCGATTCCAGCTGCACTTGCAGCGTGGTGCCTAGCGCGGCTATTTGCTGGTCGGTGGCCACAATTTTGGCTCCGTAGGCGTCCACGTTGGCGCGCTTGGCGGCCAACTGCTCGCGCAGGCGTTCGGGCAGGTTGGGGTCGAAATACTCATCCTTGATTTCGGAGATGGTCAGAAGCGTATCGCCCTTGCGCACCAGCTGGCCTTCGCGCACGTTCCAGTGCTCGATGCGGCCGGCAATCTGGTTCTGCACGGTCTGGGGCCGGTCTTGCGGGGTGAGAGCCGTGAGGGTGCCGGTGCCGGAAATGGTTTGGCGCCAGGGCAGAAACAGCGCAATCAAAAACAGAATGCCCACCACCAGCAGGATGCGGCCCAGCCGGCGGCTGCCCTGGATGCGCAAGAGTTCGGGGCGCGATTTGCGGGGCACTTTTTCCCACACCCCCTCGGCTACGTGTTGGTTCGAGAGGTTAAGCATGACTGATGGCAGCGTGGTGAGGGTCGAGGGGAAGGTCAGTAACGGCGGCCATTTTTTCCACCCCGGTAAGAATGTCGAAGATGGTGCTCACGCCCGTCATCAGCTTCTCGATAGAAGCGCTGATTTGCACGATAAGCACTTCGGCAGCAACGAATTGCCCCAAAGTCATTTGGCGCGATACCACGAACAGCGTGCCCGCAATCAGCAGGCCAGCCGTGAGCAGCGTGCGCAGGGCCGTGGCGTAGCCGTAGTAGGTTTTCAGCACCTGAAAGTGGCCATTGCGGGCGTGCAGGTAGCCGGCGGTCAACTCGTCGGTGCGGGTCAGGGCTTCGTCGGCCTGCGCATTGTTGGTGCGCACTTCGGGCAGGCGGTCGGCCACCTGCTCCAGCCAATCCACCAACTCGTATTTATAAGCCGATTCCTCGATGCTGGTGCGCAGCGCCCGCTGGTAGTTCACGGCGTAAATCAGTATCAGGGCGATGATGGTGAACAGGCCCAACGCAATGAAAATGGGGTGGTAGAAGGCCAGCACCAGCACCCCGAACAGGATTTGCATGCCCGCAAACATCAAATCAATCAGCAGCTTGGTGAGGCCCTTCTGCACGGTGAGCACGTCGAAAAAGCGGTTCACCAGCTCCTGCGGATTCTGGCCTTCCAGGGCTTCGGGCTTGATGCGCGGCAGGCGGTAGGCAAACTCGATGGCGGCCTTGGCAAACAGGCGCTGCTCGATGGCTTCCACCATCGTGAGCTGCCCAATGAGCAGGATGCTGGCCAGCAGCACACCGCCCACCACCACGCCAATCAGCAGGTAAGTGGAGCCGAACACGGCCCCCGTCGATACCAGGTTAAAAACTGCCTGCGTGCCCAGCGGCAGCGACAGACTGACGATGCCCGCCACTACGGCGTACCAGATAATGTGACGAATCGTTTTGCGCTCGGTGTCGAGCATCCGCGTCAGTCGTTGCCACGGGGTGGGCGGCGGCAAAGTACTAGCGTATGAAGCCATTAATGTGTGGTAAAAAAGAGGTTAATACAGAAGACAGCAGCAGTATTTACGCTGCTAAATCCACAAATTAACCGGCCAAACCCACCCATTTGTTACACCCCTTTTCCGAATTAACCCCCTTTTAATCAGTCATTAATTTCATTTTAATGCCGACTATAGGCATAAAAAAGCCGCCCGGCGCACAGTGCCAGGCGGCTTTCAACTGATTCAGACGCAGTAAGCCGCCGCTTGTCCGGCGGCTGGTGCATTACTGCACGCTCACCGCACCGAGGTCGGTAATTTGGTCGTTGGCAACCACCACGCCGGTACGGGTGGCGTTGCGGTAGGGCGAGGCCGTCAGCAGTTCCACGCGGTAGGTGCCAGCGGGCACGCCACGCAGCAGGAAGCCGCCGGTGGCATCGGCCGTGGTGCTCAAGGTATCGTTGGGCGCCACCGACGTGCGGATGGCCAGTACCAGCGGCCGGGCCGCCGCGGGGGTAGCCACACCGCGAATGCCGCCGGCCACAGCCGTAGTCACGGTTCGGATAACGGGCTTGAGGTTGTAGGCTCCATTGCCGCGGGCCACAATAGACTTGGCCACGTCGAAATCGAGTACCAATTGGTAGGTCACATCGCGCACCAGCACGGCGTCAATCTTCAGCTTCAGGCCCGACTGCTGGGCGCTGGGTGTGTTGAGTGGCACGACGGTGCCATCGCGCAAGGTCAGGGTATTATTGCTGCCGAGGATGAGGCGGATTTGGGAGATTTTACCAGCCGGAAAATCAGCGCTGGTGAGCAGGGCCGAGTTGCCGTTGGTGTAGTCCATCACATTGTAGATACCCGGGCGGATAAGAGTGAGGCTCTGCCAGCCGTTGGCATTATCGTCGTCGCTCACGTGCACCTGCACTTGCTGTACGTCTAGGTTTACGGCGCGGTAATCGCCGGGGGCATCGGTCAGGCGCACTTCAAACTTCGACATGCCAGCCGAAGAAGCATCATCCGAAGAGTTTTTGGAGCAGCTAGCCAAGCCCAGCAGGGCGGCGCAGCCGAAGGGCAAGAGGCGAGTAATTTTCATAAACTAGGCAGTAGTGGAGGTTAACAATGGGGCATGAAACGGCCCGACCGACCAAGAAGTTGCCGGGCCAGTGTAGCCAATAATACTGCCATGATTCTGTCGCTTTCCTGTTTCACTGGTGCTTTATAGACAGTGTCCCAATTCTGGCTCAGATAATGCCATTTATTGAAAATTTGCCTTACGCCACAGTCCTATTTATCCCAAAATCAATTCAATAGCTAACGATTAATTTCCCGCCACTAAAATGCCAAAGCCCCAGCAAAGTCGCTTGGGCACGACCTCACCGGGTCTTTTATTCGGCTTCTGCAACAACTACTTGGTTGTATCCGGCTCCACCGGTTTGGGCTTCGGCTTGGGTTTGTTGAAGAGGCTATTGAAGCCTTTAGATATCTGCTCCTTGGCCTTGTTAGCGGCATCGATGCGGGCTTGCTGCTTGTCCTTCTCAGCTTGGCGGGCCGCTTCTTCCGGCGTCTGGCCGGCGCGCTTGATGCTGTCCTCCTTGCTGATGACCCGGGGCTTCACACCCAGCAGGTCGAGAGCTTTTTGCTTGGCCACGTTTTGCACCAGCGCCTTGCCCTGGTCTTTCACGCTGCCGCTGGTCAGCTTCACCTGCGGGGCCTTCACCGTGCCGCCGATGTTCAGGCCCAGCGTCACGCGGTCAGTACCCTGGATATTGCTCACGCCCGTGAGCTTGGTCAACTGGCTGCTCATAGCCGAGCCAAGCTTGCCGGTGGGCACGTTCAGGGCCGTGACATAGGAAAGCACACCAGCTAGGCTATTTGAGCCGCCGATGTTCATCTTCACGTCGCCAATAGTCAGGTCGAAGGGCTGCACCACGAGGTTGCCGTTCACGATGTTAGCCTGGATTTTCTTATCAACTACCAGCAGGGTTTTCAGTTCGGGCAGGGTGGTCAGGCTCGCAATCTTGGTCATCACCTCCGACTGGTTGATGGCCGCCTTCACCACGTCGAAAATGCCCTTGCCGCTCAGCGTAGCTAGGTTCGGCATCATGTCCGGGCCCATTTCGCCGCTCACGTTGAAGTTGGTGCCGAACACACCCTCCACTTGGCTGGCCAGCGGCACCAGCGTTTTGATGGTGTTGAAGGCCGAAAAGGCTTTCTGGAAGTTCAAATTGTCGATGTTCAGCCCGAAGTTGAACTTGGGGTGCGACAAATCCTTGCTGCTGTAGCTACCCGTAGTACCAAAGCTCGCGCCCAGTGTGTTGAACTTAAGATTTTTAAGCGTGGCCGTCTGGTCGTTCACCGTCACCACACCGGTGGCATTACTCAGCTTCAGGTTATCATACGTCACATTATCGACGTGGCTGTTCAGTACCAAATCGAAGAATTTCGGAATCTGAAGCACACCGTTAGCCGCCGCTGGGGCCTTCGCGCCGGTGGCCGTGGGCTTGGCCGATACCTCGTCCACCATCCACTCGTTCACGTTGAAGTTGCGCGAATTCACCGTCATGTTGCCTTTCAGCGACTGCCCCGGTGTGAACAGGTAGCCTAGGTAGTTGCTCACCGTGCCCGAGGCCGCGAAGTCGGAGCTACCAGCCGTGCCGTTCAGACTCTGCACCACAATCTGGTTGTTGTTGAAGGTGGCCGTGCCGTTGCTGATTTTTACGCCCTGCGGCAGGTCGGCGCTCTTATAGGTCACGTTGCTGGCCTTCACCGTGCCGCTGGCCACTACGTTCTGGTAGCGGCCAGCTTCTACGTCAGCCATGTTGCCCTTAGCAGCAATGTCGCCGGCCACGCGGCCCGTCACGGTCATGCCTTTCAGCGGGAAAATCTTGGTAATCTTAGTCAAGTCCACCGTGCCGCGCACGTTGGCGTCAAACACCGGCTTGTCAATGTTGTGCGCGCTCAAGCGGCCTTCCAGTGGCTCGCCTTCCAGCACCATCTTGAACTGCGGCAGGTTAATCTGCGTGTCATTCACCTGGCCCGTGGTGTTCACCACCGTCCCGCTCAGGTTGATGTTCTCAATCGGGGCCGGGAACTGGGCCGATTTCACGTAGCCGTTGGTCAGCTTAATAGCCGCATTCACCACCGGCATCTGGGTTTTGGAGTAGGTACCCTTGGCCGTGCCGTCCACGAAAAACTGCCCACGCATGTTCAGGTCTTTCACCGGGTACACTTTCAGCGCTTCGGCCAGGTTCACGTTGGCTTTCACGCGGCCATCCACCTTCATCGGCTCCAGTCCGTCGATGGCCACGTTACCGTCCACCGGGTCGGGGCCCAGGTCGAGATGAAACTTGGGAATGTTGACCTTCACGTTATTGGTCACGCCCGAGGGATTGTCCACCTTCATTGTGAGGTTGATGTTCTTGGCCTCCCGCGGCAGGTCCGGGTACTTGAAGCGGCCGTTGGTCACGGTCAGGTTCACACCGTAGCCGGGCAGCGTGGTGGCTGTCTGCGTGCCCTTGGCGTAACCATCGAAAGCCACCTTGCCGCTGGTTTCAATGTTCTTGAACTTCTCGGTAAATACGCCTGGCACCAGACTCAGCAGGTTCTTAAAGTCCGTTTCCAGCGCCTTGAAGGTGATATCGTAAGTAATGTCTGTGGCATTGGGCAGCCCGATGGCGCCCGCGAAGCTGAACGGAAAGTCGTTGAGCTTAATCTTGTTGTCCTTGAACGTGTACAGGCTCTTGTTCAAATCCATGTTCAGGGTCACGTCGGCATCCAGCTGCTTATCGGTGAGGTAGGCCACGCCGCCGTAGGTCACGTCCATATCGGCTGCCGTGGTCTGCGATTTCATGTCGAACACGTTGCTGGCGAAGTCACCGCTGCCGCTGTGGTTCACCCCGCGGGCTTCCATGCGCATGGGCAGCGTCAGGTCCTCGTAGCGCAGGTGCGCGTCGGTCAGTTTCCAACCCTTAATAGCGAGGCTCACCTGGCTAGTATCCTGGCCTTTGGCCGCGGCTGCCGAGTCCGAAATCATCACGTCCCAGTTGGCCAGCCCACTTTTCAGGCGGCGTAGGCTAAGGGCAGGCCGCTCCAGTTCCACAGTGTTAATCTTGATTTCCTGGCCTTTAATCACCGTCATCACGTCCAGGCCCACACGCAGGTCAGGCAGATAGGCCAGCGTATCGCGGCTGAAGGAGTCCAAGCCAATCACCCGCAGGTTCTTGATATCCAATGTTAAATCCGGGAAGGAGTGGAGCAAGCTCACGTCAATGTCGGCCGGATTGTACTGCACCTTGGCCCGCACGCGCTGGGCTATCTGCTTATCGGCCAGTGCCCGCAGCTTATCTTTAAATAAGAACGGGGCTGCCGCCAGCGCTACCACCAGCACAACCACAAAAACAACTAACCCCAACAGAATCTTTCTCATAGCAGATGTTTTGATACGTTACTTCTAACAAAAGTACAGCTACGGTCGTGCCACAGTAGTATCGCCTTTTATACGCGGCTTGGAACACCCCTATGCTTTTATAGTTGCATTTCGCTTAAAAAGAGCATTTTCTGGATTACTTCTACAGGCTACGCCTACTTGTAAAGTGATGGAGCCACCCAAAAATCAAATCCCTTAACACTGCTATTTTTATCGGATAAATCATATATTATTGCTTAATTTTCACAAGGATTATTTGTTTTATATTTGTCAACTAATCATTTGCAGTTGCTTTGTCTGCACGATGGGAATGGCCTCTTTCAAGCTCATTCTCATCAACTATTCTCCGTTCCAGATTAGCAGGCTTGTCACCCTAAATACTCTGTTTTCCCAATCCCTATCCATTCTCCCACCCAATTATCTCACCCTGCTTAACATGAAGCTTCTTCTACCCATTGGTCTATTAATTAGCTCGATGGCAGCTCCCGCACTCGCTCAGAATGCGGGCATGAGCCTCATTGGCAGCGTGCAGTCTGAAAGCCAACAGCCTCTGCCTGGCGCAGCTATCACAGTTATTCACATGCCAACGGGAGTTCGGCACGCGGCAGCCTCCGATGGCAGTGGGCACTTCGCGGTACCCAATCTGACCATGGGTGGCCCCTACATCATCCAAGTTGGTGAAGGCGGCTATCGGTCTCAGACAGTTGAAAACGTTTTTCTGGAAAATGGAAAAACGGCCAGCTTCACCGTCACGCTCAACAGGCTAGGTAACGGCAAAGCAACTACCAGCAACCGTAACCACTCCCCCGCAGCTCCGGCCAGCAACGGCACCCTGGCCTTGGCTCCCGAAGCCAAAGTGGGCGGTCCAGTTCTGCTTACGACCCTCAGCGGGCAACACCAATCAGCCACACCAACTCCAACGACACCCCCGGCCGCATCCGTAGCCGCTTCAGTGCCCACTACGCTAGTGACGGCCGAGCCTCTTCCGGCTCGTACAGCCCGCTACCCCCACCGCACGGGCCCCGTCCGCGTCTCCGACCCCATTGTGCCGGGGCATTACGATGCCAAAACTGGCAACTATGTGTACGAAACCGGCACTGCTACCACCCTGAAGCTAAACAATGGAGCTAGCATCACAGGTGTGGGCATCAACTCTACCGAAAGCAACCTCTACCGCTTTTTGAGCGACGCCCAGATGCAGGTCGACACCGTAGACCTCACACGGGGCTGGTACAACTTTGACCGTGTGTACTTTGAGGCCGGCAAAGCAACCCTGACAGCTGCTTCCCTTAATCAACTGCGCAACGTAGCCACTCTGCTACGCGCCTATCCTACGGCTCGCATCAAGCTGGGGGGCTACACCGACGATACCGGGACTTACAAAGTCAATAAAGCGCTAAGTGAAGCCCGTGCCCGCACTGCCTGGGCCAGTCTGGTCGAAATGGGCATCAGCCCCAGCCGGGTCGATGCCCGGGGGTACGGCCCCAACTATTCTGTCTCTTCCAATGCCACCGAAGAAGGCCGGGCTATGAACCGCCGTCTCAGCGTGAAAGTGCTGCAAAAATGACACAAAACGTGGTCTGACGCCCCGCCAGGGCCTTACCTTCGCAGACGTGCGCACTAAACCATGTTTCGGTGGCGTTATCCCGGTCGCTATGCTAAAAACTTATTCTGCGTTCTCTGCTCGTTTGCTTCGGCGTGCCCTACTGGCTGGGGTCCTGCTGGGCTCGCTGTCAGCGGCAAGGGCGCAGGACGTTTACTTCTCTCAACCTTTTGCAACTCGCCTGCATACTAATCCAGCTTTTACTGGTCTGGTCGATGATTATAGCGTTACGCTAAGCTACCGCAACCAGTTTCCGAGCATCGCCGGCTCCTTCGTATCGGCTCAAACCGCTGCCGATATTCGCCTCAACCAGCCTGGGCAGCACCACGCCTTGGGCCTGCTCGTCAACCAGGACCGTAGCGGGGCCGTGGGTTACACCCGCCTCGAAATTGGTGGGCTCTATGCCTATCACACCCGCCTCAACGAGAAGCTGGCCTTGAGTGGTGGCCTGCGCGCCAGCTACGGTCGGCAGCGCGTCGGATATGATAATTTCGTGTTTGGCGACCAGATTCAGGAAGACGGCAGCGTGGTCGGTCCCTCAGCCGAATCGCTGGGTTTTCCGCCTGCCAACTACCTCAGTCTGGGCACGGGCGCGGTGCTTTACACCGACCAAGCTTGGCTTAGTCTGGCCGGCCAGCACCTCAACCAGCCCAACCTTGGCTTCCGCACTCAAAGCGAATTACCGCTGCTGCTAAATATCTCAGGCGGTTATAAGTTTTTCGCCATAAAGCCCGGCCCTGGCATTGCCACCCGCGAAGTAAGCTACACTCCCGTAGCGGCTTACACACAGCAAGGCGGCTCCCATCGCATCGAAACCGGATTGTATTTCACTGCCTCACCCGTGACGCTGGGAGCCGTGTATCGCAATATTTCGTTGCCCAGCAGCGTTAGCCCGCAGCACGTTTTGGCCGTGATAGCCGGAATACAGGCTGGTGGCCTGCGCGTGGGCTACAGCTACGATGTGGGCCTGAGCCGCTTGAGTGCCGACTTGGGGGGTGCTCATGAACTTACGCTTTCGCTGAGTGCATTCGACCGATTAGAAAATGCCCACCGTCGCTTAAAAAGACGTGTTTACCCGGCAGCCCCTTGCCCAGCGTTTTAATTTATTGTATTATTGCGTTCTCATTGCGCTTGCTAAATCCTCCGACCCCATCTTCATTTTAACTTTGTTATGAAATTTACAAATTATTTGTGCTTGGCCGCTGTGGGCCTCGTGGGCTTATCCAGCTGTGGTAAGAACGGGCAGCCCACGGCCTCTAAACCAGGCAAGTATTCCTCCACTACGGGTATCGAATACAACACCGAAAAAGGTATGTCGGTGGCAGATTTCAAGAAAATTCCCGAAGGTCCCGGGCTCGTATTTATCGAAGGTGGCCGTACGGTACTGGGCTCGCAGGAAGAGGACGTGACCCAGACGCACGACAACATTGAGCGCACGGTAACCATCGCTTCCTTCTACATGGACGAAGCCGAAGTAGCCAACATCCACTGGCTCGAATACCTGCACTTCATCCGCACCGACTCGGCCGAAGAGTTCTACCGTTCGGCTCTGCCCGACACTACCGTGTGGGCCCGCGACCTGTCGTTCAACGACCCTTATGTAACTTATTACCTGCGCTATCCCGGTTTCCGCTATTTCCCCGTGGTGGGTGTAAGCTGGCTGCAAGCCGATGACTACTGCACCTGGCGTACCTCGAAAGTAAACGAGCGTCTGGCTGCTGGCGGCGACAGCAAATCCGGCAAAGGTGGCCTGTTTGGCAAGAAAAAATCGAAAGCGGCTGAAGGCGGCGCTGAAGGCACGATGGGTGCTGCCGGCGCACTCGGCAATGGCAAGAGCACAACTTCTATCGAGAACGGCAACACGCTGCCGAACTACCGCCTTCCCACCGAGGCAGAGTGGGAATACGCCGCTCAGGCCCTCGTAGGTACCCAGGAAGTGGGCAATGAGAACCAGGAAGAGAAGCGCATCTATCCTTGGGATGGCAAATCGACCCGCAATGCCTACGGCAAGAAAATGGGCCAATTCCTGGCCAACTTCAAGCGTGGCCGTGGTGACTACGCTGGTATTGCAGGTAGCCTGAACGACGGCGCTATGATTACCGAGCAGGTATATGCTTACCCCCCGAACGACTACGGCCTCTACAATATGGCCGGCAACGTGAACGAATGGGTGCAGGACGTGTACCGTCCCCTGTCGTTCCAGGACGTGGAAGACCTGAACCCTTTCCGTCGCAATGGCGTGGGTGACCCCGAGTCGAAATATGACAAGAAGGGCTACCAGTCGCTGATTGATGACCACGTTCGCGTGTACAAAGGTGGTTCGTGGCGCGATGTAGCCTACTGGCTGTCGCCCGGTACGCGCCGTTTCATGGCCGAAGATTCTTCGACGGCTACTATCGGTTTCCGTTGCGCCATGATTAACGCTGGCTCGAACAAGTAATCGGTTTAATACAAATAAAAAGAGGCCGCTCCTGAATCAGGAGCGGCCTCTTCTTATTTCTAGCAGTTTAAGAATTCTATCTATCAGCACACGCAATGGTGGCTATACTGACCTCAATTGCGCCGGCTGCCAGTAGCACTGCGCCGCAGGCTTCGAGGGTGGCACCAGTAGTTAGCACGTCATCGACAACCAAAATGCGGCGGCCAGTAATGTGTACTGGATTTTCGATTTCGAAGACGGTGGCTACATTTTCCCAGCGCTGAGCGCGGTTTTTCTTGGTTTGCGTTTTGGTGTTGGTGGTGCGGCGCAGGACGGTATTGCTGGCGGGCACTTTCAAGCCGTCGGAGAGGCCGGTGGCGAAGGCAGCGGCTTGGTTGTAACCGCGCTTGGCCAGCTTACGTGGGTGCAGCGGTACGGGCACGATGAGGTCGAAATCGGCAGCTATCCCAACAGCGTGAAGCTCGGCTCCGTAGAGTTGGCCGAGGGCGGTACCTACGTCGCGCTGGCCTTGGTATTTGAGCTCATGAAGCAGGTGCTGCACCCGGCCGTGGCGCACGAAGCGCAGGTAGCTCAGGGCGTGACGAATGGGCAGCTTGCCCCAGAAGCGGCGGCCCAGCGGGTTTTGGTCGGAGGGCAGGAGGTGGAAATCGGTGTAGGGTAGTTCGGCCCGGCAGCCGGT
The DNA here is from genome assembly GCF_017571495.1 of Hymenobacter negativus. GTDB lineage: Bacteria > Bacteroidota > Bacteroidia > Cytophagales > Hymenobacteraceae > Hymenobacter > Hymenobacter negativus. The sequence continues at coordinate 187,934 of NZ_JAGETZ010000002.1, forward strand.
GCAGAGGTGGTTTTCGCCGGTTACCAGCGGCTCCTGGCAGGCCAGGCAGAGACGAGGGAAAATCAGGCCGATAAAATCGGAGGCCAGGGTGCGGAGCATGACGGTAGAAATGGGAGAGTGGTTTTTGGGGTAATTTTGGAGAAGCAATGTAGCCGATTATCTGCTACCCTGCTCAGTCAGAACGGTCATGCTGCGCGCAGTCGAAGTATGACCGTTCTTTTTCCCTCGCTTATCTAATTCAAAATGTCTCAAGTAACCGAATTTAACGAGTACCGCCAGCGGATGAACGCCACCATTATGGCGGCCGATAACAAAGTCATCAAGCGGTTCTTCAACCTTGATACTAATACCTACGCGGCCGGTGCGCTCGACGTAAAAACCAAGGAAATGCTCGGCTTGGCCTGCTCCATGGTGCTGCGCTGCGATGACTGTATCAAGTACCACGTGGGCAAATGCTTCGAGGAAAAGCTGACCGATGAGGAGATTTATGAGGTGTTTGCCATTGCAAACATCATCGGTGGCAGCATCGTGATTCCGCACTTCCGCCGGGCGGTGGAGTACTGGGAAATCCTAAAGTCAGAAGCTGGCCTTGGTGCCCACGATGGCGCAGGCCTAGCCGCCCACAAAGCCGAACACGACGGCCAGCCCAGCGTATGAGCGAGGACATCAACCACCCCGCGTCCGCCGAGCAGCACGAGGATGAGGCCGACTTCGACGCCCGTTGGGAAACCCTGATGTTGGAGATGGAAGCCCGCTTCAGCAAGCGGCCGGACCTCAATGCGCTGCTGCTGCTCATCGGCATTCAGGAGCTGAACCAGGGCCTCACCGTCTTCACCAAGGAGCAGAAGCAAGACCTGATGCACATCGCCACCTGCCGCCTCTTCAGCCTCAGCGGCCACTACGAGCAGACGCATGTGGACGAGGACGGCTGGCCCCACTACAAGCTACTCCGCCCCGTACCCTTCGCAAATCTGAAGGAGCAGGAGCGTATGCTGAAGTGGCACATCTTGGAGTATTTCGCACTGGACCCAGGCGACGATTTATAGGCCCATTAGGCCGTCGATACTTGGCCGTCATGCTGAGCGTAACCGAAGCATCTCGCGTGCAACAGCAACTCAATCGTTGAATACGGAATTGATTATTGCTGCACGCGAGATGCTTGGGCCACGCTCAGCATGGCGTTCTATTTTTCAAACATAAAAGATGAAAATTGTTTCTTACAACGTCAACGGCCTTCGCTCGGCCCTAAGCAAAGGTCTACTTGACTGGGTAGCTGAAGCCCAACCCGATGTGCTGTGCCTCCAGGAAATCAAAGCCAGCCGGGAGGCGATGGATGTCTCGGGTTTTGAAAAGTTGGGTTACCATGCTTACCTCCACCCGGCCCAAAAGCCCGGCTACAGCGGCGTGGCCACGTTCACAAAAGTGGAGCCGAAAGCCGTCGTCCACGGCTGCGGCCAGAGCTGCTACGACGATGAAGGCCGGGTATTGCGGCTCGATTTTGAGGAGGTATCGGTACTGAACACCTACATGCCCTCAGGCACGAGCGGGCTGGAACGGCAGGCCTTCAAGGTCGAGTGGCTGCACTTTTTCCGCGACTACGTGGCCAAGCTGCGGGCCGACGGCAGCACGCCGCCGCTGCTCATCGGCGGGGACTTCAATTGCTGCCAGACGGCCATCGACCTGCATAACCCCAAGGCCAACCAGAATAGCCCCGGCTACACGCCCGAGGAGCGACAGTGGTTTGCCGATTTCCTGGCCGACGGTTTGGTGGACACTTTCCGCCATCACCACGGCGATGCTACAGGCCATTACTCCTGGTGGAGCTATCGCGCTGGTTCGCGCGGCCGTAACGTGGGCTGGCGCCTCGACCACTGGCTGGCCGATTCTACGCTGCAACCGCGCCTGACCGGCGCGGGTCTGTTGCCCGACGTGGTGCATTCGGACCATTGCCCGGCTTGGATGGAAGTCTTGTAGTGTGGACTCTGCGAGTCCGCGCATGGTCCAGTCGTTCGAGCGAGACGCAGACTGGCAGAGTCCACGCTACATCGAACCAAGCGCTCCATCCTGATGTATCTTTCCCGACTAAGACCTGATTTATGGCGGTGATGATAAAGCAAGGCGCTACGGCGGCCGAGTACCCTGCGCTGGCGCGGGTGCGGACGGAGCTGGAAGCCTTCAAGCGCAAATTTTACCTCAACCTGCTGGTGCGGGGCGGGCTGGTGGCAGGCGGGCTACTGCTCACGTTCTTCGTGGTATTCAACGGCCTCGAATACTTTCTCTACCTGCCCACAGTAGTGCGGGCCGGACTGCTATTCGGCTTTATCGGCCTTACGATTTACAGCTTTGCCCGCTGGATTTGGACGCCACTGGCGGCTCTTACCAACCTGCGCCGGCTGCTGAGCGACGAACAAGCAGCCCGCCGGGTAGGGGAGCTATTCCCAGAAGTGCAGGACCGCCTGCTGAACGCTCTGCAGTTGCAAGGCCAGGCCCGCGACAACGCCCTTATTGCCGCCAGCCTGGAGCAGCGCGCCGCCCAGATGGGCGACATTTCCTTTGCCAAGGGCATCGACATTCAGCAGCAGAGCAGGCCATTGTGGAAATACGCAGCTATTCCGGCGGCCGTGTTGCTGCTGTTGCTGGCGTTTTATCCCAGCTTTCTGGTGCAGGGCACCGACCGGATTTGGCACTACAAGCGGGCTTATTCGCCGCCAGCACCGTTTCAGTTTGTGATTAAAAACCCGAAGCTGACGGCGTTTCGGGGCGAGGATTTTACGCTGGATGTGAGCGTGGCGGGCAATGCCTTGCCAGCTGACGTGAGCATTGCCTTTGACGAAGGCGAACGGAAACTGAGCAAAGTGGCGGGCCTGGGCGACCAGTTCCGCTACACGTTTGAGCAGCCGCAGGGCGACGTTACTTTTCAGCTAAAGGGCGCCGGGTTTGCCTCGCCCGAATACCAGCTCACGGTGCTGGAACGGCCCAGTCTTCGCGATTTCAAGGTCCGCATCACCTATCCAGCCTACACTGGCAAGAATGCCGAAACTATCGAAAACGGCGGCAACCTGACGGTGCCGGAGGGCAGCACGGTGCGCTGGGAATTTGCCACCGCCGCCACCGACGAGCTGGCGCTGGTGTTCCAGAACCCGGACGAGACGCTGGCCGCCACCGGCGACGACGGCACCTTCGTGGCTGAGCGGCGCATCATGCGCTCGCAGCCATATTTACTGCGCCTGAAAAACCCGGCCAGCCTCAACCGCGACCCCATTTCCTACCAGCTCACAGCCGTGCCTGATTTGGCGCCTACGCTCACGCTGGAAGCTTTTTCTGATACCGTGACGCGCCGCTTCCTGGCGCTGGGTGGCACTGTGCGCGACGACTACGGCCTGACCCGCCTGGAACTGCACTACGCCCTGCGCCGCGACGGCCAGGGTCCCAACTCGGCTCCGAGCCGGGTGGGGGCTACGCCGCTGGGCCTCCCTCGCGAAAGCGCTGGCACCTACGCCTACACCTGGAACCTGGGCACACTGAACATGCGGCCCGGCGACCGCCTCGAATACTACGTGGAGGCCTGGGACAACGACGGCGTGCACGGCCCCAAAGCCACCCGCACCCGTCCGGCCGAGTTCCGCCTGCCCAGCCGGCGCGAGCTGCGCCAGGAAATGCAGGCCCAGGCGCAATCGGTGGCCAGCCAGATGAGCCAGGCCGCCAAGCAAAGCGAGAAGCTGGAACGCGAGCTGGCCAAAGCCCAGGACAAGCTCAAAACCAAGCGCGACCTAAGCTTCCAGGACCGCAAGCAGCTGGAAAACATGCTGGAACAGAAAAACCAGCTCAACCAGCAGATGGAGCAGATGCAAAAGATGTTCGACCAGCTGCAGCAGAAACAGGAACAGAACAGCCCCAAAAGCGAAGAGCTGGCCAAGAAAGCCGAGGAGCTCAAAAAGCTGATGGCCGACCTGCTCGACCCCGAAACCAAGAAGCTCTACGATAAGCTGCAAAAACTGCTGGAAGAAAAGAAGCAGCCCGACGCTGAGATGCAGAAGCTGCTCCAACAGCTCGAAAACAAGGAAGACACCCTGCAAAAGGAGCTTGACCGCGCGCTCGAAATGTTCAAGCAGATGCAACTGGAGCAGAAGGCCGAGGAAACCGCCAATAAGCTGGAGGAGCTGGCCAAGCAGGAAGAAAAGCTAGCTGAAAAAACCCAGCAAAACGACAAGGACAACCCCGACAACCAGCTCTCGAACCAGGAGCAGAAAGCCAAACAGGAGCAGCTGAAGCAGGAGCAGGCCGAAAACCAAAAGGAGTTCGAAGACTTGAAAAAGGAGCTACAGGAGCTGAAGCAGATGGACAAGGAGCTGGGCGACCAGAACGGCATGGACGAGCAGAAGCCCGAGCAGGAGCAGACCGACCAGGACATGCAGGAAAGCCAGCAAAGCCTAAGCAAAAACCAGAACAAAAAGGCTTCCGTCAACCAGAAAAGTGCCGCCTCGCGCATGAAAAAAATGGCGCAGAAAATGCGCGACCAGATGAGCGAGGAGGAGAGCGACCAGGCCCAGCAGAACATCGATGACCTGCGCGACATCCTCGAAAACCTGCTCACCCTGAGCTTCGACCAGGAGCAACTGATGAAGGATTTCCGCAAGGTGGACCAGTCGGACCCGCGCTTCGTGCAACTGGGCCAAACCCAGCGCAAGCTGCGCGACGATGCCAAGATTATCCAGGATTCGCTCTACGCGCTGGCCAAGAAGGAGCCCAAAATTCAGAGCTTCGTGACCCGCGAGGTGGGCGAGATGAACGGCCGCATGGACGAGTCGCTCACCCACATTCAGCAGCGCGATTTGGGCCGCGCCACCGCCACCGAGCAGCAGGCCATGACCAGCATGAACAATCTCGCCCTGATGCTCCAAAGCTCCCTGCAGCAAATGCAGCAGGAGGCCCAGGAAGGCAAAGGCGCGCCCAAGGACGGCCAGGGCAAGCCCGGTAAGAAAAAGGGCAAGGGCAAAGGGCAGGGCCAGGGCAGCAAGCCCGGCCCCGGCAACATGGGCCAGATGCAGAAGCAACTTAACGAGCAGATTCAGAAGCTCTCGCAGAGCGGCAAAACCGGCCGTGCCATGTCGGAAGAGCTAGCCAAGCTGGCCGCCCAGCAGCAGATGCTGCGCCAGGCCATGCAGCAGCTCGACAAAATGCAGCAGGGCGGCAAGCCCGGCGGCTCGCAGGGCCAAAGTGGCCAGGGAGGCGAAGGCCAGGCCGGCCAGGGTCAAAGCAAGAATGGGAAAGACGGCAAAGAAGGTGGCGACCCCAACGGCAAGTATGGCAAAGGCAAGGGCGACCAAGGCATGGGCGGCACCGGCGACCTCAAAAAGATGATGGAGCAAACCGAAACCGAACTTGTGAACAAGCGCCTGACCGAGGAAACAATGATGCGCCAGCAGCAAATCCTGACCCGACTGCTGGAAGTGGAGAAATCGGCCCGCGAGCGCGACCAAGATACCAAGCGCGAAGCCCAGGCTGCCCAGAACAAGCCGCCGGTTTTTCCGCCAGCTTTCGATAAATATAAGGTCAGCAAAGAACGCCAGACTGAATTACTACGTAGTACACCGCCCAACCTCACTCCGTATTACCAACGGGAAGTGGGCGAGTATTTTCAAAAAATGAAGTAAATCGGGACGGCAATCCATCCACAGGGGCCGCAGTTTCGTTAACCATTTAGTCCACTGTTATAACCACCCCTTTAAGAGGCGGCGAAATTGTTGTGGCGCTTTGCTGCCAAAAGACTATTTTTGCCGCCCCTAAGTAGCCGCCGTCCTTCCTATAAAACCGCCTTATGAAGCAGGTAAAAATTCAGATTCCGTCGCTCGTTGAGAATATCCGCGTGGTCGAGAGTTTCATCGACAACTCCAAGGATACCTTTCAGATTGAGGACGATATCTACGGCAACATCATGGTGGCCGTGACCGAAGCGGTAAACAACGCCATTCGGCACGGCAACAAGTTCGATAAGGACAAGAACGTCTATTTGTCGTTGTATGTAGAGCCCCAGCAACTCAAATTTGAGATTGAGGACGAGGGTACGGGCTTCAACTACGACAACCTGGACGACCCTACGGCGCCCGAAAACCTGGAAAATCCGGGTGGCCGCGGCATCTTTCTCATCCGCCACTTGGCCGATGAGGTGGAGTTCAGCAAGGAAGGCCGCCGCGTGCTGCTAACCTTTCAGCTGGCGCCCGCACCCACCGACGAAACCTCACCCGCCGACCAAATCGCTGCCTAGCTTCGCATGAATAGCACCCCGCCGGTGGGCCCGCCCCACCACGAGTCGTTCCCACCCGGCGAGCTGCACCACGAGGCCCCCGGCATCGAGTTTATGGTGGAGGATGCGCCCGATTTCGAGCTGTCCGATGCCGAAGGTGTGATTAACTGGATTGAGCGTGTGGCAAAGGTGCACGAGCACCGCATTGTGCAGCTCACCTACATCTTCTGCTCCGATGATTACCTGCACCAGCTCAACGTCGAATACCTCGACCACGACACGCTGACGGATGTCATTACGTTCGATAACTCCGACGACGCCGACATCCTCGAGGGCGATATTTTCATCAGCGTGGAGCGGGTGCGCGAGAATGCTCAGGACATGGGCATTCCCTTCCGCGATGAGCTGCACCGCGTGATGATTCACGGTGTGCTGCACCTGCTCGGTTATCAGGATAAGGACCTCCTCAGTCAGACCGCCATGCGCAAGAAGGAGGACTACTGTCTATCTTTGCGGGCTTTTTAGCTGCGCGAGGTTCCAAAATTTGTGCCCTTCAGCTTTGGCAATTATCTAGTCTAAAGTTGAAAAAACAGCCTGATGGAAAAGAAAATAATAGTTGTCATCACTTACAAGACACTTTATTTTTTCACCAGAATCTGCTGCGCCAGCGTCCGGTATTTCTACCCCGACGCCGATATCTACATTGTTAAGGACAACCTGGCGGGCGAGTTCAGCACCACGGAAATGGAGCAGGCACTCAACGTGAAGCTGCTGGACTTGGGCACCGATAAATATGGTTGGTCGGCCGCCAAAGTGCACCTGCTGGCTTCGGACAAGTTTAAGGGCCAGCGCGTGCTCAGCATCGATTGCGACATTGTATTGGCCGGCCGCTTTCTGGACGATTTGTACCAGAAGACCGAAGGCGCCGACTTCGTGGTCGACCCCGATTACACGGCCGACATCAACAGCGAAGAGTTCAGGAAGCATTATTATACCTTCGACGTCATCAAGAAAATGGACCCGGATTTTGAATACCCGGGCTTTGCTTTCAACGGCGGGCAGTCCATTGTGACGACTGGCAAGGTGACCAAGGAGCTGCTAGCCCCGTTCTTCGACGTTACTACTTTCCCATATTACAAGCGCCGCGACATTCTGCCCCAAGCTGACCAATCGCTACTGAACTACTTGTTGCCTAAGCTGCAGAGGGAGGGTAAAATCAAGATTGCGCCGGTTAATTTCATGCTTTGGAGCGACGAGGCCAAGACCAAAACCCTAGACCTGGAAAAGCTCAAAGAAGGCAAGGAGTATCCCTACGTCATTCACTGGGCTGGCGTGCTGCGCATTCCCTACCTCGATGCCATGACCCGGCCCGACATTCTGCATTTCTTCCAAGATTTCTACTATTCCAAAGTGCCGTTTGGCGGCGTTATCAAGCGGGCCCGTGCTTTGGTGGATACGTCGGACTACTACCTGCGCAACCTGTACCGCAAAACCCTCAAGCCACTTATCAAGAAGTAGGCGCTGTACAGCTTCGGAATGAATGAAACCGACGCTGGAGCGTCGTTGTCTGACTGTTTTTTATGTCTGCCTCTTCTTCTGAGTTACCCATCATCAGGGGCGATGCGCTGGATTTTTACCTGGCGCAGGGCTACTACCGGATGCAGCAGGACCTGTTTACCTGCCAGTTTGTACCCTTCGCCGGCCGCCCCTACACCGCCCACTGGCTACGCCTGACGCTGGCCCGCGTGCAATGGGGTCCCGAGCAGCGCCGCCTGCTGCGCCGCAATGCCCGGTTCGCCGCCACGGTGCGGCCTTTTCGCCCTACCGATGAATACGAGGAGCTATACGCCCGCTACCGCGACGCCATCACCTTCGACGCCGCGCCAACCATTGATGACGTTTTATTGGGCGGTGAGGCGCACAGCGTATTCAACACCTACGTCATCGAGCTGCGCGACAATGGACAGCTGATAGCGGCTGGTATTTTCGACCTTGGCGAACGTACCCTGGCGGGCATTCTCAATTTCTACGACCCCACCTACCATAAATTCAGCCTTGGCAAGTACCTCATGCTGTTGAAAATGGACTACGGGCGCCGGCTCCGGCTCGACTACTATTACCCCGGCTACCTTGTGCACAACTACCCCAAGTTCGATTACAAGCTGTTTGCCTGCGTTGCAGCTACGGAGGTATTCGATAGCATCAGGGGACGTTGGCAACCTTTCTCCTGGGAGGCAGTGGACGCCCACTCAGCCGAACTATTTGCCGATTGGTTGCCGGAAAGCCTGCGCAATATTGAGGAATAGCATTCGCTTATTCCTTGCTACTGGCAAATACTTCTAAATTCCGAAACCCGCAACTCGTTTCACGTGAAACTGGCTGCGGGTTTTTGATTGTGTAATTTTGTAGCTGTGGAAAATTCTATTGGTTCTTTCTTAGTAGACGATGCCTTTCGAATCACCGGCCGCGGATGGGTGCTGACCGGTGCAGTAAAAGGTCAGATTGAAATCGGTTATCGCCTAGATTTTGGCAGTGAGGTGGTCCTGCATGTTAGCGGGGTTGAGATGCTTCGGAAATTCAACACGGACAATTTCGGTTTGCTGATTTCCAATCAATTCAAACTCCGGCAAGAGCTGATTGATTTAAATATTATCGGGGCTACGGCTCAAATTCTACAATAACGTGCAGCTGGGCACAATTCACCCGACCTTATCTGTTACCGACATCTAAGCAACTTTATACCATGTTTCAAACCTCCGAATACGACGTCATTGTAGTGGGCGCGGGCCACGCTGGCTGCGAAGCCGCTGCGGCAGCTGCTAACCTCGGCTCGAAAGTGCTGCTGGTGACGATGAACATGAACACCATCGCCCAGATGTCGTGCAACCCCGCCATGGGCGGCGTGGCCAAGGGCCAGATTGTGCGCGAAATCGACGCGCTGGGTGGCCAGTCGGGCATCATCACTGACCAAACCATGATTCAGTTTCGGATGCTGAACCGCTCTAAAGGTCCCGCCATGTGGAGCCCGCGCGCGCAAAGTGACCGCATGCGCTTTGCCGAAGCCTGGCGCCTGACGCTGGAAAGCATCGCCAACGTAGACTTTTGGCAGGAAGCCGTGACCGGCATCGTGGTGGAAAACGATACCGTGGTAGGCGTGAAAACGGCCCTTGGCATCGAGTTCCGCGGCAAGTCGGTGGTGCTCACGAATGGCACGTTCCTAAACGGCCTTATTCACATCGGCGAGAAGAATTTTGGTGGGGGCCGGGCGGCCGAGAAGGGCAGCCGCGGCATTACCGAGCAGTTGGTGGAGTTGGGCTTTGAAGCCGGCCGCATGAAAACCGGCACTCCGCCTCGTGTGGACGGCCGCAGCCTCGACTACTCCAAGATGGAAGCGCAGGGCGGCGATGAAGTGCCCAGTAAATTCTCCTACCTCGATACGCCGCGCCTCACGCAACAGCGCCCCTGCTACATCACCTACACCAACGAGCGGGTGCACGACATCCTGCGCGAGGGATTCGAGAAATCGCCCATGTTCCAGGGCCGCATCAAGGGCTTGGGACCGCGCTACTGCCCCAGCGTGGAGGACAAAATCAACCGCTTTGCCGATAAGGACCGCCACCAGATTTTTGTGGAGCCCGAAGGTTGGAGCACTGTGGAATGTTACGTGAACGGCTTCAGCAGCTCGCTGCCGGAGGACGTGCAATATCGCGCCCTGCGCGAAATTGAGGGCTTTGAGAACGCCAAGATGTTCCGCCCCGGCTACGCCATCGAGTACGATTTTTTCCCGCCGACCCAGCTTGCCCTCACGCTCGAAACCAAGCTGATTGCGGGCCTCTATTTCGCGGGCCAAATCAATGGCACGACGGGCTATGAGGAAGCCGCCTGCCAGGGCCTGATGGCTGGTATCAACGCGCACAACAAGGTGCACGGCAAAGCGCCGTTTGTGTTGAAAAGGAGCGAGGCATACATCGGGGTGCTCATCGACGACCTGGTGAACAAAGGCACCGACGAGCCCTACCGCATGTTCACGAGCCGCGCCGAGCATCGCATTCTGCTGCGCCAGGATAACGCCGACCTGCGCCTCACGCCGCTGGGCCACGAGTTGGGTCTGGCCTCGGATGAGCGTTTGGAGCGGGTGCGAATGAAGGAAGCCCAGACGGCCGAAGTTGGTGTGCTGTTCCAGAAGTTCGCCATCGAACCAGCCGAAATCAACCCGCTGCTGGTGGAGTTGGGCTCGGCCGAAATCCACGAAAAAACGCGTGCTGTAAATCTGCTGCGCCGCCCCAACGTGGACCTGGCTGACCTGCGCCGCACCCTGCCGGCGCTAGACGAAGCCCTCGCTGCCTTCGACGCCGAAGCGCTCGAGCAAGCCATCATCAACATCAAATACGAAACCTACCTGCTCAAGGAGCAGCAGCAGGCCGAGCGCATGCAGGAGTTGGAGAACTTCGTCATCCAGGGCCGGCTCGACTACCGCGCCATGCCAGCCCTCAGCCACGAAGCGCGCGAAAAACTCCTGCGCATTCAGCCCGAAACCATTGGGCAAGCCTCACGCATCAGTGGCATCTCGCCGGCGGATGTGTCGGTACTGATGGTGTATCTAGGTCGTTAGGAAGTAGCACAGACTTTCAGTCCAAGAGTGGTCCGTGTCAACGGTTAGCGCACTCGTGAACTGAAAGTCTGTGCTACCTAACTTTGCCGGGCTACCCAATACGCCGTGCCGCATCCATTTCGGCTGGCTTTCGCTATTCAGAAGATTCTGTGTCGTACGAACGTTTAGATAATTGCCCGGTTTGCGGCAAATCCGAGTTTCGCAACAAGCTGGTGGTGGAAGACCGGACGGTGAGCCACGAAAGCTTCGCCATTGTGCAGTGCGCAACGTGTAGTTTTCAGTTTACCAACCCGCGGCCCAATGAGGCTGAAATTGGCAAGTATTATGAGTCCGATGCCTATGTGTCGCACAACAGCGCAGCGGCGGGACTGGTAAATCAGGCCTACAAGGTGGCGCGGTTTTTTACCATGCGCCGCAAAGTGAGCTTGCTGAATAAGCTTGCGCCGCGCCGGGGTAAATTGCTGGATTACGGCTGCGGCACGGGGCATTTTCTGGCAGCGGCCAAAGCAGCCCGCTGGCAGGTGGCCGGGCTGGAACCCAACGCCCGCGCCCGCGACGAAGCCAGCAAGCGCCTAGGGCAGCCCATCGGGCAGGAAAGTCTGGCGCAGTTTCAGCCTGGCACATTCGATGCGATTACGCTCTGGCACGTGCTCGAACACGTGCACACGCTCAATGAAACCCTGGCCCAGTTGGTGGCTTTGCTGAAGCCAGACGGCGTGATTCTGATTGCCGTGCCCAACGTGGAAAGCCTCGATGCTCAGCACTACCGCGAGTTGTGGGCCGCCTACGACGTGCCGCGCCACCTCTACCACTTTGCCCCCAAAACCATGGCCCAGCTGCTGAAAAAGCACAAGCTGGCCATTCGCCAAACGCTGCCCATGCCGCTTGATGCCTATTATGTGAGCATGCTCAGCGAGAAGCACAAGGCCGAGCGGGCCGGCGGTCTGCTCACGGTGCTGAAGGCCGGCTACAAGTCGAACCAATATGCTGCCGAGCACGGCGGCCAGTATTCGAGCCTGCTGTACGTGGCCGGGCGGCGTACGCCAGCGGCCTGATGCGGCGGGCGGCGCCCTGGCAACTGGTAGTAGCCGTGAGCGTGCTCGCGGCCACTTCCCGTGCCCAAACCGTGCCCCCGCCGGCCGCGCCCGCTGCTGCGCCCCAGCCTGATTCCGCCAAAACTGCGCAGCCGACCTTTGTGGTCGATACCACCCGGCGCGTTGTGGTCGTTACCACCACCGAGCCGACCGATGCCGTGACGCGCCGCACGGGGCTGCGCATTGGGGTGGTCATTGTTGTTCTTACCCTTACCACGCTGCTTCTGTATAATGTCCGTTCGCGCTGAATTGCTGGCTTTGCTGGCGCTGGTTGCCTTGCTTGAAAGCTGCGCCGCCGTGGCCCCACCCCTGGGCGGCCCGCGCGACCGTACGCCGCCGCGCCGCATTAGCAGCTCGCCCGATAGTGCGGCGCGCAACGTGAGCCTGCAGCTAATCCGGCTCACCTTTTCGGAGCCCGTCGTGACCAAAGACCTGAGCAAAAACCTGCTTATCACTCCGCAACTGCCGGCCGATAATCCATACAAGCTGCGCGAAGACCGTAACTCCATCAGCCTGCTTTTCGATAAGCCCCTCGACCCCAATACTACCTACACTTTTAATTTCCGCGACGGCGTGGTGGACATCACCGAGGCCCTGCCGGCCAAGAATGCTCGCCTCACTTTCAGTACCGGCGCCGTGCTTGATTCGGGTAAAGTGAGCGGCGCCCTCACCGATGTGCTTTCGCAACGACCGGTGGCCGAGGCCAGCATCGGCCTCTACCGCGAGGGCGACACGCTGGGCGTGCGCAAGGGCCGCCCGTACTACACCGTACTCACCGATAAGGATGGTAAATTCAGTCTCAACTTCCTCAAGGATGGCCGCTACAACCTTTACGCTGTGGCCGACAAAAACAACAACGGCCGCTATGACGAAGGCGAAAAAATAGCCTACCTGCCCGAGCCCATCACTATTGCGGGCAGCAGCAGCGCACCCTTCACTCTTATCCTCACGCAGCCCGATAAGCGCCCGCCGCTGCTCACCACCCGCACGCCCAGCCCCACGCAGCTGCGTCTGGCTTTCAACGAAGGCTTACGCACCGCCGTGCTGGCTCCCCTGGGCACCGCTACTACCCCCGCCGCCGTGGCCGAAGCCGTGCAGCTAGAGGAGCGAGGCCGCACCGTAGTGGTATTTAAAACGCCCGAAGTAGGCGATGGCCGCTATCTTCTCACTGCTACTGACAGCACCGGCAATGTGGCTCACGACACACTCAACGTCAAGTTTCCGGTGCCACCCGCCACGGCCAAAAAAACCATCAATCCACCCCTCTACTCCGTGGAGGGCAGTCCGCGGGCCGTATTTCCCGAAGGCCAGGTGAAATTCACTTTCAATGTGCCCGTCCGCGTAGCCAAAGACCGGCCTTTTGGCACGCTCATCGAGGATTCCGTGAAGCATCGCCCCCTGCGCCTGCCCGCCGATGGCACCCTCGACGACAACCGAACCAAGCTGGCCGTTCGCTTCAACTCCAAGGCCAAAACCCGCATTGAAATCGCGCTCGACAGCACGGCTATTACCACCATCACTGGCCAGAACCTGCGCCTGAAACCGCTACGCCTCGGCATCAGCGAGCAAGACGTTTCGACCAGCCTCTCGGGCACCATCACCACCAAAGCAAAGAATTTCGAATTGCAGCTGCTCAGCGAAAAGTTCGACGTGATAGCCAGCTTGAATTCACCCAAAGGCAAGTACCTGTTTTCGGATATGCCGCCCGGCACCTACCGCCTGCGTGTCCTCATCGACGCCGACGGCGACGGCCATTGGCGCGGCGGCGACCCCAATCTCCTGCTTGCCCCGGAGCCCGTGTACCTCGACCCCCAACCCCAGAAAATTCGCGCCGGGTTTGATATTGAAAGGTCAATCAGCTTCTAAAAACCTGCATCACCTCTCATCCTGAGCTCGCGAAGAGCCTAGTTACGTTCGAACCGGTTGAATTAAGCAGCTACCACAGCAAGGATGCTAAGCATAGCGAAGCATCCTTGCTGTGGTGGTAATCAAACTTGATATTGTAGTCGTGCTCTGAATTATGGCCGAATTCTCCAAGCTTATTCCTGCATGGCTATTTGACACAAACTGCTCCAATGGTGATAAGGCCCTTCGCCATTTCAGGGTGATGGGCAGCGCGGCAAGCTGAGGTTCGCTTGTTCCTGACCATTTGCTAATATTCCTAGCATCATCTAAAAGCCGGGAATCATTCAGAAACGGTTCGGCTGGCCGTTGCATCTTCGTCTTTCTGCTACAGCCCGGTTTCCACACCTGTGGATTACTCCTTTCGTTTTCGGATTCAGCAATACGCCCAAATCTGCTCTTTTGTCCACATTAGTGGATAACTCAACGTTATTTCCAGTTGCTGAGGCTAGTTTTTCGGGTTATTCCACCGCTTTTCCACGAGGTTTTCCACATCGGTTTCGGCATGAGGATGATTTAGGGGATAACCCGGGGGAAACATGAGCAGTACCCGGGGATAAATGGGGTAGAAGTTTTTTTGGCAAACCCACAGCCTGCACAGGGGAAAATAGGCGGGGATAAGCGGGGATAACTTTCCCCCACCAAAACGCCTTCCCACACCGCCATTTTTTGTGGGGATAGAATAATGTGGAAACGTGGTGGACATGTTGAAAAGCGAATCATCAACTAGATAATCAGCGCTTTATTTTCCACAATGCCGGTGTATAGCGCGTGGATAAGACAACTATTTCCCCCACGTTATCCACGATGGGGATAACCTCCCGGGCTTTTCCACTTATCAACCGACCTAATGAGTGGAAACAAAAAGAGTTTTTATAGAAAAAAATTTAATCAAAAAATAAAAGTGGGGAAAACTGAAGGGGAAAAGCTTTTGTCCCAGCTCAGGGATTTGAGTCTTGGTCAAGTCTCCTCTTCAATTTGAATTGGCGCTTCAGGCTTTTCAGAATTCTGTTTAGCTAAACGCCTGCACTAAACTTTTGCATCGTCAGTAAGAATCCGGCGCAAAACGGGACTTATCCCTGCCGCTTTGTGGAAAAGTGCGTAAAAAGGTCGTTTCTGCTTTTTCGCTCGCCAAAATGCCATTCGATTATACCCTCGATTTCCAGACCACGGATTTCCGCCAGCACCCTGAACTCTACCGCGTGGGGCGAGGCGAGCAGGGCGTGCTGCTCGTACAGCCCTACAAGGGCGAGATTTTGCCTCACTGGCGCTTCAAAGACGCTGTAGCGGCCCGGGAGTCGTCGGAGACGATTTACGGCCTGTTTGAAGCATATTTGAAGGCCCATGATTTTGTGGGTGCCGATATGGCCCGGAAATTTATTCAAATGGGCTTCACCCGGGCTCGGCGCTATGCCAACCACGCCGGTGGCAAGAAGTACGCCGGCCCCGTGCCCGACGACAAGAAAGGCCAAAGCGGCGCGCACGGCCGAGCCGAATTGCCACGTAATCCCCACCCCGATGTGGATAAAGTAGAAGCCGCCGCTATTTTCAAGCGCAAGTGGGACGAGGCCAAAGGGAACCCGGAGTACGTGCGGCAGAAGGAAGCATTTGTGGAAAAATATGGGAAATGAAAAGGTGCTTGGTGCCTGGTTGTTGGTAGGTGCATTATTGCCACTCGAAAACACGCTGAGTCCAAGCATCAAGCACCAACAACCAAGCACCAACCCTACCTTTGCTTACTACCCTTTTCCCCAACCCCATGAGCACCCCCCAACCCTCCAGCATAGAGGAAAACGAAATCATTCTGGGCACCGGCATGGGCCCGCTGCGCTTTGGCGCAACCATGGACGAAGTAAGAACCCTCGTGGGCGAGCCCGAGGAGATTGAAGAGTCGGACGATGACGACGACTTCGAGCATCAGGCCTGGAACTACCACGAGGAAGATTACCTGCTCTCGCTCTATTTTGACCGGGAGGACGACTTCCGCCTGAGCTGCATCGAAACCGATAACCCCAACATGCGCCTCTTCGGCGAAGCTATTTACGGCCTGGGCGTGGACCAGGTGAAGGCCATCATGGCCCGCCACAACCAGCCCACGCCTGAGCTCGAAACGATGGAAGAAGGCGCGGTCCGGTTGTCCTATGAGAAGTCAATGATTGACTTATACTTTGAAGAAGGCGAGCTGCAATTCGTCAATTTTGGCGTGTTCATCAACGATGACATGGAAGTACAGTGGCCGAAATAAGTCGGAGTTTATCCACATTTCGCTGTGTTTTCGCTGTGGATAAGTGGATAAGTAAGTGAAATAGGGGGTATTATCCCCGCTTTTGGATAAGCCCCCAAAATGGGAAGCTCATTCCAAATTTGGCTATCAACAAAAAAGGCTGCCCGTTATCGGGCAGCCTTTTTTGTGTTTTGGTTGGTTCAGCTTTGCTAGCCAAGCACGGTGCGGAACAAGAGGAATAGCAGACCTGATAGCACCATTGTGACGGGCAGCGTGAGCACCCAGGCCAGCGCGATGTTGCGCACCATGCCGGGGTTGATGTTCTTCACGCCGCGGCTGGCCACCATACTGCCTGCGATGGACGAGGTGAGGACGTGCGTAGTAGACGAGGGCAGACCAAACTGCGTGCTCATGCCAATCATGGCCGCTGCCACCAACTCCGAGCTAGCGCCCTGAGCATAGCTCAGATGCTCTTTGCCGATGCGCTCGCCAATGGTTTTAACGATGCGCTGCCAGCCAATCATCGTGCCCACGGCCAGCGAGAGGCTCACCATCAGCAACACCCACCAAGGAGCGTAGTCGGTGAAGGTTTTCATCTCCTTGGTGGCATCGTCGTATGATTTACGGTCGGCAGTGCTCAGGCTCACTTTCTCGGAGCCGAGGAGTTTTTTGGCGCGGTTGGTGAGCAGCAGCACATCGCGGCGGATTTCGAAGCGGGTTTGCGGGGGCAGCTGTTTGATGTCGGTTTTGCCTTCGAAAATGCGGTCTAGGTCGGCGGTTTCGGCCTTGATTTCGGTCAGGCTTTGCTGGTCGTTGGGGCTGAGCTCGGCGGGGTTGATGCGGCCCATCACGTATTCCACTTTGGTCAGCGACTCGCGCAGGTCGAGCGGATTTTTGGTTTCATCCAACGCGAAACGGAAGGGCACAATACCAATCAGAATCAGCATCACGAGGCCCACGCCCTTCTGGCCGTCGTTCGAGCCGTGGAAGAAGCTAACCAGTGTACAAGTGGTAATGAGGGTGAGGCGAATCCAGAGGGGTGGGGGCTTGCGCTTGTGCGGCTCTTTAAAAATAGCCTTGCTGGGCACGAAGCGCTTAAACAGGAACATCATGCCAATGGTGAGCGCGAAGCCCAGCAGCGGCCCTACCAGCAGCGCGATACCGGTTTCGCCAGCCTTGCTCCAGTTCACGGCCGCGCCCTTGGAGCCCGGCAGCAGCGAGAAGGCAATCCCCACACCCAGAATCGAGCCGATGAGAGCGTGTGAGCTGGACGCCGGAATGCCGTAGTACCAGGTGCCCACGTTCCAGATGATGGCGGCTAGGATGAGTGCGCCCACCATGGCAATACCGTGGTACACGTTCTGGTCGACCAGCGTTTCGACGGGCAGCAGGTAGATAATGCCCATAGCCACCCCGATGCCGCCGGCAAACACGCCGATGAAATTCCAAAAAGCCGACCAGATAACGGCTACCCAGGGCCGTAGCGCGTTGGTGTAAATAACAGTGGCCACGGCGTTAGCCGTGTCGTGGAAGCCATTCACGAACTCGAACGCGCAGGCCGCCAGCAGGCAGATGCCGAGAAGTAGGAGTACGTGAGGTTCTAAACCAAACATAAAAAGCAGTTTTGTGGGAAATTGATTGAAATCATGGGTCAAAGGTAGGCAGGTTGCTCTCTGACGCTATGTTACCGAATTGTGACGCTGGTCGTAAGTACAGGTAAAAGAACGTCATGCAAAGGGAACGGTCACGCTGGGTAAAAGGAACGGTCAGGCTGAGCGCAGCCGAAGCATCCCTACTGCGTAAGTAATCCAACCGGAAGAGTTTACTATTGCAGTAGGGATGCTTCGGCTGCGCTCAGCCTGACCGTTCATTATGGTTGTGCTATTAGTTGTGCAGCGAGGTGCTGAATTTTGCGCCTTCTACGCAGTTGTTTCAGCTTGAGCCGCATCGGCCTACTTTTGTGGCCATGAACCCAGCACTCGAAACCACCCAGCTCAAGGATATAGTGGCCCACGCCAAGGAATACGGCTTCGTATTTCAATCATCGGAAATCTACGACGGCCTAGCCGCCGTGTACGACTACGGCCCCAACGGCGTGGAGCTGAAAAACAACCTCAAGCGCCTCTGGTGGGACGCCATGACCCAGCTGCACGGCAACGTGGTGGGCCTCGACGCCGCCATTTTTATGGACCCCCGCACCTGGGAAGCCAGCGGCCACATCGCCGGCTTCAACGACCCGCTGATTGACAACCTCGACAGCAAAAAGCGCTACCGGGCCGACGTGCTGCTCGAAGAAAAAGCTGCCGAATACGAAAACGCCGGCGACCCCGCCCGCGGTGCCGCGCTCAACGCCGAAATGGGCCGCCTGCTCACCGCCAACGACCTAGCCGGCGTACGCCAGCTCATCATCGACGAGAAAATCAAGTGCCCGGTATCCGGCACCGGCAACTGGACGGAGGTACGCCAGTTTAATCTGATGTTTTCGACCCAGGGCTCGGCCGTGGATTCGGATGCGCCGCCCGTGTATCTGCGCCCTGAAACGGCCCAGGGTATTTTCGTGAACTTTCTGAATGTGCAGAAGTCGGCCCGCATGAAGATTCCATTTGGTATCGCGCAAATCGGCAAGGCCTTCCGGAACGAGATTGTGGCCCGGCAATTCATATTCCGCATGCGGGAATTTGAGCAGATGGAGATGCAGTTCTTTGTGCGCCCCGGCACCGAAGGCGAGTGGTACGACACCTGGAAAGCCGCCCGCCGCAAGTTTCACGAGGCTATCGGCCTGCCGGCCGAAAAGCTGCGTTTCCATGACCACGACAAGCTGGCCCACTACGCCAAAGCGGCTGTGGATATCGAGTTTGAATTCCCCTTCGGCTTCAAAGAAATCGAAGGCATCCACTCGCGCTCTGACTTCGACCTGACCCAGCACCAAAACCTGAGTCGCAAAAAGCAGCAGTACTTCGACGCCGACATCGACCCCGCCACCGGCAAGGCCTACGGCAACTACGTGCCCTTCGTGGTAGAAACCTCGGTGGGGGCCGACCGCCTGTTCCTGGCCACGCTCTGCAACGCCTACCAAGAAGAAACCATCACGGAAGGGGAGGGCGACGCCCAGCAAACTAAAACCCGCACTTTCCTGAAGCTACACCCCGCCGTGGCCCCGGTGAAAGCCGCCATTTTCCCGCTTGTCCGCAAAGACGGCATGCCCGAGAAGGCCCAGGAAATTTTCGATTCACTGAAATACGATTTCCGCCTGGTGATGGAAGAGCGCGACGCCATCGGCAAGCGCTATACCCGCCAGGACCTCATCGGCACACCGTTCTGCATTGTAGTCGATGGCCAGACCCTCGAAGACAACACCGTAACTGTGCGCCACCGCGACACGCGCGAACAAACCCGCATGCCCATTTCGGAGCTCCGCAGCTACATTGGCGAAGCTGTAAGTCCCCGTCGAATTTTCGAGCAATTGGGCTAAAAAAGTTCGTTTGAAAAAAAAGTTCATAAAAAGTTCATAGGAAGGTATAAAAGTCGGTCAATTCGGTAAGCTTATTGCTTATCGGATTGACCGACTTTTTTGGTTGAACCCCCAACCTTTATTATTCCACCTTCCACGTTTTATGAATTTAACCACTACTTCGTTGCAGCTTGGGCTTGTTCTAGCTTCGCTGCCGGCCTTGGCGGGTCCGCCTGCCGTGGTGGCGCCGGCTCCGGCCACCGCCATTGAGTTCGTTGCCAACCAACGGCAATGGGAAAAACCCGTTCTGTTTGCGGCCGATGTGCCTTCGGGCCGGCTGTTTCTGGAGCATGGGCGCTTGGTGCAGGCGCTGTACGACGGCAAACAGGTAGAGGAACTGCACCACAAAACGGCTGCACCGTCGGGTAAAGAGCGCATCCGGGCGCATGCTTATTCCACCACGTTTGTGGGAGCGAATATGGCAGCGACCGTAAATGGCGAGGCGCAGCTACCTGGTCTCAGTAACTACTTTCTGGGTAATGACGAGAGCCGCTGGGCCAGCAATGTGCCCGGCTACGGCGAGGTGCGTTACAAGGCCCTTTACCCAGGCATCGACCTGCATTTTTACAGCAAAGAGCGGGTGCTGGAATATGATTTCGAAGTAGCTGCCGGAGCCGACGCCAAGCGTATTGCTCTTCGCTACGCTGGTCAGACCAAGCTGAGTGTAGTAAATGGTGCCCTGCACATCGGGACCAGCGTAGGCACCGTGGTTGAGCAGCGTCCTTACGCCTACCAACTCGTGGACGGCAAGCGGCAGCGCGTGACTTGCGAATATGCTCTGGGTGCCGGCAATACCGTGAAATTCTCGCTGCCGCAGGACTATAACCACGCCCTGCCACTCGTCATCGACCCCGTGCTGGTGTATTCGAGCTTCAGCGGCTCATCGGCGAGTAACTACGGCTATACCGCTACCTACGACTCGCTGGGCAACCTGTATGCGGGCGGCGTGGTGTTTTCGCTGGGCTTCCCCACCACGGTGGGGGCGTACAGCGCTATTTTCCGGGGTAGCCAGGACATTGGCATCATCAAGTATAATCCTTCGGCGGCGACTGGTCCGGCCAGTCGTCTGTATGCTACTTATATCGGAGGTAATTCCGATGACCACCCCCACAGCTTGGTAGTGGACGGCGCCAATAACCTGGTTATTTTGGGTTCGACTAGCTCCTCTGACTATCCAACTTCGACCACGGGGTATGACCGTGTTATCGGCGGTACTTCCGACATTATTCTGAGCAAGCTGAACTCGACAGGTTCCACGCTGCTGGGCTCCACGTTCCTGGGGGGGAGTGCGGCCGATGGCCAGGTAACCGGCGCGCTGAACCACAACTATGGCGACAGCTACCGTGGCGACGTGACTACTGACCGCCTGAACAACATCTACATTGCTTCCATCACGCAATCGACCAACTTTCCTACCACGTCGCAAGCCTTCCAGCGCACCTCAGGTGGGGGCGCCTCCGATGCTGTGGTAGCCAAGCTCAACCCCGGCCTGACGTCCCTATTATGGAGCAACTACTTGGGTGGCTCGAGCACCGATGCCGGCTACTCGATTCAGCTAGACAGCGTAAACAACGTGTTTGTGGGTGGTGGCACGGTGAGCGGGGACTTCCCAGGCCGCATTGGGGGCTTCAGGTCCCTCTATTCCGGAGGCACGGCCGATGGTTTTGTTTCCCGTATTTCGGCCAACGGCGACGATTTGGCGCAAAGTACCTACCTCGGCACCAGCAGCTACGACCAGACCTATTTCGTGCAGCTCAATAAGCGCGGCGAAGTGTATGCCTACGGACAGACCGACGGCGTGTACCCCATCACCACTGGTCTGTATGGCAATCCAAACAGCCGTCAGTTTATTCAGAAGCTGAATTCCCGGTTGAGTGCGGGCATATACTCTACGGTTATTGGCAACGGTACGGCGGGCCAGATTTCGCCCACGGCGTTTCTGGTAGATAACTGCGGACAGATTGTGATTTCGGGCTGGGGCGGCAACAACGCCGGTATGCCTGTGACGCCTAATGCCATTCAGAGCACGGGTGGTTCGAGTAGCTTTGGCTACTTCTACATCGCACAGCTGTCGGGCGATGCCCAGAATCTGGTGTACGCTACGTTCTTCGGCAATGGCTCGGCCCACGTCGACGGCGGCACCTCGCGCTTCGACAAGCGCGGCGTTATTTACCAGTCGATGTGCGTAGGCTCGGGCGTGCTGCCCACCACGCCCAACGCTTGGTCGCCGACCAATGGCTCGAGCTGGAACAATGCCGCCTTCAAAATCGACGTGTTGCAGCTGACAGCTAATTTCGTTCCCACGATTTCGCCCAGCACTACCATCCGTCAGGCCAATCTGTGCGCCCCGGCCACGTTCTATTTCAACCGACCAAACTCGGCGGGCACCAGTACACTCTGGAATTTCGGCAACGGCCAGACTTCGACCCAGGCCAACAACGCCACTACCACCTACACTACGCCCGGCAAATACGCCGTGCGCCTCACGGTATTCGACACTAACAACTGCTTGCAGAGCGTATCGTCCGTCGATACCGTGACGGTGTACGCTGTGCCGCAGCCCCGCGTAGCCGCCAGCTCGCGTCAAACCATCTGCGTGGGCTCGTCAGTTACCCTGTCAGCCACCAACCAGGCCACGGCTACTCCCAACGTAACCTACACCTGGACTGCTCCTGGGCAGCCCGCCCGCACTGGGCCCAGCATTACCGTTAGCCCTACTACGACTACCAAATACACCATCACGATTTCCACTCCACTCAATGTGGGAGGCTGCTCAGCTACCGATACTGTGACGGTGAAGGTGATTCCCCGCCTTACTGTATCGGCTGGCCCAGCCCGTACTATTTGCGCTGGTACGCCCACTACCTTGACTGTAGCTGATTTCGGCACGGGCTCGACCTACACTTGGACGGCCCCTGGTCAGCCCACGCTCACCGGCCGGACCGTAACGGTAAGCCCCACCACCAATGTGCGCTACCTGGTGCGTGTGGTGAACCCCACAGGTTGCCTGGGCCGCGACTCGGTGCAGTTTACAATTCCCACGCCTCCCGTACTGGCTGCTACCGCCAGCACTCCTAACCTTGTGGGCAAACCGGTAACCTTCGTGAATACCACGACTGGGGCCACTAGCTACCGCTGGGATTTTGGCGATAACACGCCTACGAGCACCGAGGTAAACCCCACGCACGTATACACAGCTCCCAGCGCTACCACGCCCTATCAGGCCCGCCTGACAGCTATCTATGGCCCCAACTGTGAGGCATCGCTCATCGTGCCCGTGCCTGTGCGCGGCTTCGATAATCCCAACATCATTACCCCCAACGGCGACAAGCTCAACGACACTTTCCGTCCTTTCGTGACCACTGAAAAAGTGAACATCCAGATTTTCAACCGCTGGGGTCGCCTGGTGTATGAGCAGAAGGATTATGCTGGCACCTGGGGCGATGAAACGACGCCGGTCGGCCTCTACTATTATCGCCTCGACGGCGCCAGCGGCGAAAGCTGGAAAGGCTGGCTCGAAGTGGTGAAATAATCCTTTCTACGTTTCCCTGATTGCCTTACCGCTCCCGGTCTACCACCGGGAGCGGTTTTGTTTTTGGGCGTAGTCGGTGTGCCTGAAACGCGCCCGCGCCGCGCTTACGTAACTTTGCCTCTTTACAAGGATTTTATGTGGGAAAAGCTCGCCGTATTCATCATCCGCTTTCGCCTGTCGCTGGTAGCGCTGCTGGCTGCCATCACCGTGTTCATGGCCTACAAGGCCAAGGATGTGGAAATGACCTACGACTTCGCCCAGGTGGTGAGCGAGCAGGACCCGGACATGATTTACTTCAAACAGTTCAAACAGCGGTTTGGAGAGGATGGCAACGTGCTGGTTATCGGCCTGCAGGACAGCTCTATCTACAAGCTGGGCAACTTCAACGAGTTCCGGCAACTCACCGATACGCTGGCCAAAGTGCAGGGTGTGAACGGTGTGCTGAGCGTGAGTAAGCTGCTCAACATCAGCAAAGACACGGCGAATAATAGCTTTAAAGCTGCCCCCATCTTCAAGGCGCCACCCCGTAGCCAGAAGGAATTGGACAGCCTGATGCGCGTCGTCAACAGCGTTGAGTTCTACAAGGGGCAACTAATCAGCCCAAATACCGGGGCCACGCTGCTGGCCCTCACCATGGACCCGAAGTACCTGAACTCCTCGAAGCGCCAAGCGGTAATGAACAACATCCTGGGCTTCGCCGGGCAGTTTGAGAAGAAAACGGGCATCAAGCTGCACTACGCCGGCCTGCCCTACGTGCGCTCTACGATGACAAGCAAAGTGGCCGGGGAGATGAAATTCTTCACCATTCTGGCTATGATTGTGACCGGCATCACGCTGTTGGTGTTCTTCCGCACGTGGTCGGCGGTGGTGTTTCCGCTCATTGTGGTGGGCGTCACGGTCATCTGGTGCATCGGCTCGATTGTGCTGCTAGGCTTCAAAATCAACCTGCTTACGGGTTTGATTCCCAGTATCATCATCGTAATCGGCATCCCGAATTGCACCTACCTGCTCTCGCGCTACCACTACGACTACCGCAAGTCGGGCAACCAGATGCTGGCCATGACGCGGGTAATCCGCAAAATCGGCCTCGTCACGCTCATGAACAACACGACCACGGCCGTGGGCTTCATTGTGTTTGCCTTCACCGATATTGCCATTCTCTACCAGTTCGGTCTGGTGGCCACCATCAACATTTTTGCGGCTTTCATCATCAGCTTCATTCTGATTCCGGCCGCCTTCACCTACCTGCCGCCGCCCACGCCCAAGCAACTGGAGCACCTCGACGCCGCGCCCCTCACCAAGCTGCTGGAGTTCTTCGACCACCTCGTGCTCGACCGCCGGCCCACCGTCTACATCGCCGCGCTGGTGATGGTGGCGGGTGCTGCCATCGGCATTTCGCGCATCGATGCTGTGTCGTACATGGTGGATGATTTGCCCAAGAAAAGCTCAGTTAATTCTGACTTGGCCTTCTTCGAAAGCCATTTCAATGGCGTGATGCCGCTGGAATTTGAAGTCGACACCCACAAGAAAAAGGGTTTGCTGAAGCTCAAGAATCTGGAGAAAATCGACCAGTTCGAGAAGTTCCTGCGGACCCAGCCGGAGCTGTCGCCGCCCGTTAGCTTGGTTACCTTCTTGAAGGCCAGTACCCAGGCTTTCTACAACGGTGACCCTAAATTTTTTCGTCTGCCGGATAACTCCGAGAAGAATTTCATTCTCAGTGCCTTGGCCAACTCTAAAAGCGCGGCGGCCGGGGCAGGCATGAACAGCAAGCTCCTCCGCTCCTTTGCGGATAGCACCGGCCAGAAGGCCCGCATCAGCCTGAAAATTGCCGACATAGGTTCCCAGAACCTGGACACGCTGATGAATACGAAAATTATCCCGGAGATGAACCGCATCTTCAAAGGGACGGGCATGGATATTCGCCCTACGGGCACGACCATCATCTTCACCAAGGGCAATGAATACGTCATTCACACCCTGCGCGACAGCCTGTTTATGGCCTTTGGGCTAGTGGGTTTGGTAGTGCTATTCCTGTTCCGCTCGTTCAAAACGGTGCTTTTTGCGCTTATCCCCAATGCCGTCACACTTATCCTCACGGCCGGCATCATGGGCTATTTCAACATCGCGCTCAAGCCCAGTACGGCCCTGATTTTCGTGATTGCGCTGGGTATCGACGGGGACAACTCCATTCACCTGCTGGCCAAATTCCGGCAGGAAATGGCCCTGAACGGCGGGCGGGTGCGCGAAGCTGTATCGGTGACGCTGAGTGAGGCCGGTACCAGCATGATTTACACCAGCATCGTGTTGTTCGTGGGTTTCAGCATCTTCGCCTTCAGCGAATTTGGCGGCACTAAGGCCTTGGGAATGCTCATGTCGGCTTCGTTGTTGATAACAAACTTCTCCAACCTCATTCTGTTGCCTTCGCTCCTCGTGACGTTCGAGCACGGCAAGGGCGGCGATATGGACAAAAACGCCCTTATTCGGCATTACGACGAGTCATATCACGAGGAGGACGATGACGCCGATTTGAACTTGAAAGAAATGCACAAAGCCGCTGACTACGAAGGCGACTACACCATCTAGAACGAAGCTTACCAAAATAGCACGTCATGCTGAGCGCAGCAGTAATCAAACCGATTGCAACGATGCGAGCGAGATGCTTCGGCTGCGCTCAGCATGACGTTCTAAAGAATTGATAACAACCCAATTCATGAAATACCCCGAATACAAGCAGCCGCTCAATTACGGCCAGGTGGGCGAGGAAATCCTCGCCTGGTGGAAGGAGCACGGCATCTTTGAGAAGAGCGTGAGCAGCCGCGAAGGCCAGCCCACGTTCGTGTTTTACGAGGGCCCGCCCTCGGCCAACGGCGCCCCCGGCATCCACCACGTGATGGCGCGCACGGTGAAGGATATTTTCTGCCGCTACCAGACGCTGCTGGGCAAGCAAGTGCCCCGCAAAGGCGGCTGGGACACCCACGGCCTGCCCATCGAGCTCCAGGTAGAGAAAGAGCTGGGCATCACCAAGGAGGACATCGGCAAGAAAATCAGCGTTGAGGAATACAACCAGCGCTGCCGCGAGACCGTCATGCGCTTCAAGGCGCAGTGGGACGACCTGACCGAGAAAATGGGTTATTGGGTCGACCTCGACGACCCTTACGTGACCTTCGAGCCGGAGTATATCGAAAGCTGCTGGGCGCTGCTCAAGAAGCTTTACGACAAGGGCTTGCTCTACAAGGGCTACACCATTCAGCCCTACTCGCCGGCGGCCGGCACCGGCCTCAGCTCGCACGAGCTGAACCAGCCCGGCACCTACCGCGACGTGAAGGACACGACCGTGGTGGCGCAGTTCAAGGTGAAGCCCGGCCCGGTTTCGGAGAAGCTGTTTGCCCTTGCTGGCGCTGATGCCAATGTGTACATCCTGGCCTGGACGACCACGCCCTGGACACTGCCGGCTAACACCGGTTTGGCGGTGGGCAAGAACATCCCGTACCAGCTCATCCGCACCTTCAATCCTTACACCTACGCGCCCATTCACGTGGTGCTGGCGAAGGCGTTGGTGAGCCGTTATTTCAACGAAAAGGGTGCCGCCGCGCCGCTGGAAGGCTATGCCGAAGGCGACCACAAGGTGCTGCCCTGGCGCGTAGAAGGCGAATTCACCGGCGCTGACCTCATCGACATCAAGTACGAGCGGCTGTTCGATTTTACGCCGTTTGAAGGCGAGGAGCGGGCTTTCCGCGTCATCAACGGCGACTTCGTGACTACGGAGGATGGAACGGGCATCGTGCACATCTCGCCCACGTTTGGCGCCGATGACTTCCGGGCTGCGCAGCTGGCGGATATCCCGGCACTCATGGTGCCGGATGCCGAAGGCACGCTCGGCCCCATCGTGGACCGGACCGGCCGCTACGTGTCCCAAATGGGCGAGTTTGCGGGCCGCTGGGTGAAGAACTACGACGGCCACGACGAGTCGGGAGCCGACTATAAGACGCTGGACGAGAGCATCGTCATCAAGATGAAGGGCGACGGAACGGCCTTCAAAGTGGAGAAGTACGAGCACACCTACCCGCACTGCTGGCGCACCGACAAGCCCGTGCTGTACTACCCGCTCGACTCCTGGTTCATCAAGACTACGGCGGTGAAGGACCGGCTCATCGAGCTCAACAAAACCATCAACTGGAAGCCCGAAAGCACCGGCACCGGCCGCTTCGGCAACTGGCTCGAAAACCTGGTGGACTGGAACCTGAGCCGCTCGCGCTACTGGGGCACACCGCTGCCCATCTGGCGCACCCAAGACGGCACCGAGGAGCTGTGCATCGGCAGCATCGCGCAGCTGAAAACGGAGATTGACAAGGCCGTGGCGGCCGAAATCATGACCCACAACCCCTACGCCAACGGCGAAAAAGTGGACCTGCACCGGCCCTACGTGGACGATATTTTCCTCGTGTCGCCCAGCGGCCAGCCCATGTACCGCGAGCCCGACCTCATCGACGTGTGGTTCGACAGCGGCGCCATGCCCTACGCGCAGTGGCATTACCCCATCGAAAACGAGGCGAAATTCCAGAAGAATTTCCCCGCCGATTTCATTGCTGAAGGCGTGGACCAAACCCGCGGCTGGTTCTTCACACTGCACGCGCTGGCCGTGATGCTGGAAGACTCCGTGGCCTTCAAAAACGTGATGGCCAACGGCTTGGTGCTCGACAAAAACGGCAACAAAATGAGCAAGCGCCTCGGCAACGCCGTCGACCCGTTTGCCACCATCAAGCAGTTCGGCCCCGATGCCACCCGCTGGTACATGATTGCCAACGCGCCACCGTGGGACAACCTCAAGTTCGACCCCGCCGGCGTGACGGAGGTGCAGCGCCGCTTCTTCGGCACGCTGTTCAACACCTACTCGTTCTATGCGCTGTACGCGAATTTGGACGAGTTTCAGACCAGCGAGTTCGACCGCGTGCCGCTGGCCGAGCTGAGCGAGCTGGACCGCTGGGTGTTGAGTAAACTGCAGTCGCTGATTGTGGAAGTGCGTGGTTATCTGGATGCTTACGACCCCACGAAGGCCGCCCGCGCCATCCAGGATTTCGTAACCGACCAGCTCTCGAACTGGTACGTGCGCCTCTCGCGCCGCCGTTTCTGGAAGGGCGAACTGACCCAGGACAAGCGCGCCGCCTTCGAAACCCTCCAGGAATGCCTGGTGGTGGTGGCGCAGCTGATGTCGCCCATCGCGCCGTTTTTCGGCGAGTGGCTCTACAAGAACATGACCGATGGCATGCGCGCCGAGGCCGTGGCCAAAAACACGCCCCTGGCCCCGGAATCGGTGCACCTGACGCTGCTGGTGGAGGCCGATTTGGCCCGCATCGACCAGAAGCTGGAGGAGCGCATGGAGCTGGCCCAGCGCATCAGCTCGCTGGCCCACTCGCTGCGCAAAAAGTCGGTGCTGAAGGTGCGCCAGCCCCTGCAGCGCATCCTGGTGCCGGTCCTGAACGACACGACCAAGGAGCAAGTCGGCCTCGTGGAGGACCTCATTTGCGCCGAAATCAACGTGAAGCACATCGAATTCCTCGACGACGAAAGCGGCGTGCTGGTGAAGTCGGTGAAGCCCAATTTCAAGCGCCTCGGCCAGCAATACGGCCCGCGCCTGAAGGCCGTGGGCGCCCGCATTCAGCAGATGACGGCCGCCGAAATCAGCAAGCTGGAGAAGGAGGGAAGCCTCGCCGTGGAAGTGGATGGCCAGCCCATCACCCTTGCCCCGGACGATGTGGAAATCCGCACCGACGACCTGCCCGGCTGGCTCGTGGCTACCGACGGCCCCCTCACCGTGGCCCTCGACGTGACCCTGACTGACGAGCTGCGCCAGGAGGGCCTCGCCCGCGAGCTGGTGAACCGCCTGCAGAACCTGCGCAAAGACTCGGGCCTGGAAGTGCAGGACAAAATCCGCGTCACGTTGGCCGACCAGCAGCCCGAGCTCACGGCCGCCGTGGCCGCGTTCGGCGACTACATTCGCACCGAAACCCAGGCCCTCGCGCTCGACTTCGCGGCCGACGTGAACGGCGGCTCGGTGCTCGAATTTGATGACTACTCCGTGCCGGTTCGGCTGGAGGTCGCAACTGCCTGATGCTGAACGACTCGCCGGGGGCCTGAAACCCCGGCGAGTCCTCGGCCGCACAAACACTCAATAAGCTCGTCTTTGGTCGCACAAAACCTCAGACAATCAGTTGTAAAAGGTACAAAAGGACGGTAATAAATCAGGCCGTCGTTTTCGCCGCTTTTGGCACCGTCTGAATGCACCCAACCCTCACTACTCGCCAGCAATCCGCGGCTAAATTTTTCCTGCTGGCGCTGTTCGTCATTGCCATCGACCAGCTCTCGAAGTGGGCCGTGCACACCTACATGCAGCCCGGCATGGCGGGTGAAATCCCGCTCATCGGCCACTGGGCCAAGCTGCACTACACGCTAAACCCCGGCATGGCCTTCGGCGCCGAACTGCCCGCGCCGTATGGCAAGCTGGTTCTCAGTGGGTTCCGCCTGCTGGCCGTGTTTGGCTTGAGCTACTACATTATTCGCCTTTGCAAGCAGCGCGCCGCTGGCGGCTACATCGCCTGCATGGCCCTCATCCTTGGCGGCGCTGTCGGCAACCTGATTGACTCGGTTTTCTACGGCATCATCTACGACAACGCGCCGTTTGGCTCGCCCACGCGCTGGTTCTACGGCCAAGTCATTGATATGCTGTACGTGGACATCTACGAAGGCTTTTTGCCCCAGAATTGGCCGCTGATAGGAGGGAAGTACGTCTCGCTATGGCCCATCTTCAACATCGCCGACTCCTCTATTTTCATCGGCGTAGCCATTATTTTGCTCAATCAAAGCCGTTTTTTTAAGCAAGATGAGCCGGTAGGGGAGGGGAAGGCATTGGTTGCTCCAGACGCGGAGAATCTGGGGTAGCTGCGCATCCGTTGACCTCACCCCCTGACCCCCTCTCCAAAAAAGAGGGGGCACCGATTCGGAAAAAGAGTCAAAAAATGAAAGAGCCCGGCGCACCGCGTCGGGCTCTTTTTTACGTCTAAAAATTCGCTAGATGCATAGCCGGTGCCCCCTCTTTTTTGGAGAGGGGGTCAGGGGGTGAGGTCAACGCGGAGGGCGATACTTCTTGCCGTTCTTTGCAGCTTCATTCCGCCTGCAATGCACCCAACTCTTACCACCCGCCAGCATTCCGCCGCCAAATTTTTCCTGCTGGCCCTAAGTATCATCGTGCTCGACCAACTCTCGAAGTGGGCCGTGCACACCTACATGCAGCCCGGTTCGGCCGGCGAAATCCCCGTGCTCGGCCAGTTTGCCAAGCTGAATTACACGCTGAACCCCGGTATGGCCTTCGGCGCGCAGCTGCCCGCGCCCTACGGCAAGCTGGTGCTCACGGCCTTCCGCAGCCTCGCCGTGGTGGGTTTGGTGTACTACATCATCCGCCTGTGCCGCCAGCGCGTGGCCGCCGGCTACATCGCCTGCATGGCCCTGATTCTGGGCGGCGCCGTGGGCAACCTCATCGACTCGATTTTCTACGGCGTACTCTACAATAATGCCCCTGTAGGCTCGCCCACGCGCTGGTTCTACGGCCAGGTTATCGACATGATTTACGTGCCGTTGTACGTGGGTTATTTCCCCAAATCCTGGCCCCTCATCGGCGGCTCCTACAGCAACGGCTTCCCCATCTTCAACATCGCCGATTCTTCCATCTTCATCGGCGTGGTGCTGATTCTACTCAACCAGAGCCGCTTTTTCAACGAATCGCAGCCGGTAACCGCCCCGCACCCCGAAAAAGCGCCCTTAATCGCTCCAGACGCTGAGAAGCTGGCATAGCAGGGGAGAGGCAGGCCGTCGAACGGTAATCGTGGAACAGTCATGCTGAGCGCAGTCGAAGCATCTCTACCGCTTCGTTGTAGTAGCTATTAATTCCCCTTTGAAGATGGACGCTAATGAATACCAGTTATTGAAAAGCAGCGGAGAAATTCTTGATTTTGCAACGCTGAAGGAAACGGAGAGGTGCTTATTCGAGGCTAGGCATTCGCAACTAGCGCAAAGTATTACTCGAATCCTTGTGAATAACAAGATTGAGAAACCTGTCTATCATGACAAAAGTGAAGAGCAATACACCAGCTACTACCGTATTGACTTATCAGCTGAAGACATTGAAATAATCGTCTCGATGTTTGGCGATAAGGAAGTTAGTGCGCTCACAGCCAATTTTGAAATGACTTCTCTTTCTTCATTTTACGCCTCTATGCTTGATAGATGGAACGACCTCATCATCTAACGAAAAGGTAGAGGTGCTTCGACAAGCTCAGAATGACGTTCTAAAAGCCCTAGCATGTACGTCTACATCCTGACGAATCAGACCCAAACCACTCTGTACATCGGCGTCACCAATGACCTCACGCGGCGACTCTATGAGCACAGCACTGGCAGGGGAGATGCCGAGAAGTTTACTGGCCGATATCAAATTGATTTGCTGGTTTACTTTGAAACGCTACCCGATGCTACGCAGGCTATTGCTCGTGAAAAGCAATTGAAAGGCTGGACACGCCGGAAGAAAGACGCGCTGATTACTGCATTTAATCCGACTTGGAAAGCTATTGATTTAAATAATTGGGAAGGCTGAACCCAACGAAGCGGTAGAGATGCTTCGACTGCGCTCAGCATGACGTTCTGGTGTATTGACGTTCTTGCGTACCCGAACCGCTCGAAACAGCCTGCAACTGCCCAAATCCACCTAAACTGCCACCCTAATTTCCCTCCGTGCCCAACCCGCTGCTCTCCGTCCGCGACCTCACCATTGATTTCTCCAGCCACCGCGGCGACGTGCGGGCCGTCGATGGCGTGTCGTTTGACCTGAATCGGGGCGAGACGCTGGCCATTGTGGGCGAGTCGGGCTCGGGCAAGTCCGTCACGTCGCTGGCGCTGCTGGGGCTCATTCCGATGCCGCCTGGGCGCATTGCCAGCGGCGAGGCCATCTTCCAATCCGAAAAGCTGGGCCAGACCGACCTGCTGAAACTCGCCGAAGCCGACCTGCGCCAGGTGCGCGGCAACGACATCGGCATGATTTTTCAGGAGCCGATGACCTCGCTGAACCCCGTATATACCTGCGGCAGCCAGGTGGTGGAAGCCCTGCGCCTCCACACCGACTTCAGCGAGGCCGCCGCCAAGGCCCGCACCATCGAGCTGTTCACCGAGGCCCAACTGCCGCGCCCCGAAAGCATCTTTGGCAGCTACCCGCACGAAATCTCGGGCGGCCAGAAGCAGCGCGTCATGATTGCCATGGCCATGGCCTGCCGCCCGGCCCTGCTCATCGCCGACGAGCCCACCACGGCCCTCGACGTGACGGTGCAGGCCCGCATGCTGCGCCTCATCGACGACCTGCGCCGGCAGCACAACACGGCCGTCCTCTTCATCACCCACGACCTCGGCGTGGTGGCCGAAATCGCCGACCGCATTCTGGTGATGTACCGGGGCCGGGTCGTAGAACAGGGGAGGGTGCTGGATATTTTTTCAAATCCGCAACATCCGTACACAAAAGGCCTGTTAGCGTGCCGTCCGCGCCTCTCGGTGGGCAAAAAACGCCTGCCCGTGGTGGCCGATTTCATGCAGGAAGACGCCAGCGGCCAATTATTGGCCCAGCCCGAGCCCGTGCTTCCGCTCGAAAATGAGGCGCTTACGGATTCCTCGCCCGAAATCGAGGCCCACCAGTTACGGGATAATTCTGAAACCACCAAAACGTTCCCCGTGGAACATGGCGTTTTGGGGGATGTTCCACGCCCTGCCGAGCTTAACGCGGCACCCATTTCTGAGCCCGTGGTAGCCCCCGTGCCCAACGACTCGGAGCCGCTGCTCCAGGTGCAAAACCTCCAGGTGTACTTCCCCCTCCGCAAGGGCTTCTTCCGCCGCGCCACCGATTACGTGCGGGCCGTCGACAACGTCAGCTTCACGCTCTACCCCGGCGAAACCATCGGCCTCGTGGGCGAGTCGGGCTGCGGCAAGACCACGCTGGGCCGGGCCTTGCTCCGCCTCACGGAACCAACGGCGGGCAGCATCCTGTTTGAAGGGACCGATTTGGCGAAGCTGTCGAGCGGGGAGTTGCGCCGCCGTCGGCGCGATTTGCAGTTGGTGTTTCAGGACCCCTACGCGGCCCTCAACCCGATGCTGACCGTGGGCGAGGCCATCTGGGAGCCGATGCGCGTGCACAACGTGGGCGGCACGCGCCAGCAGCAGAAGGCCCGGGTGCTGGAGTTGCTGCGCACCGTGGGGCTGCGCGACGAGCATTTCCAGCGCTACCCGCACGAGTTCAGCGGCGGGCAGCGGCAGCGCATCTGCATTGCCCGGGCGCTGGCCTTGCAGCCCAAATTGATTGTCTGCGACGAGTCGGTTTCGGCCCTCGACGTCTCGGTGCAGGCGCAGGTCCTGAACCTGCTCAACGACCTCAAACGCGAGTTCGGCATTACCTATCTTTTCATCACGCACGACCTGTCCGTGGCCCGGTTTATGAGCGACCGGCTGCTGGTCATGCACCAGGGCCGCATCGTGGAAAGCGGCCCGGCGGCGGCCATATATGCCGCTCCCCAACACGAGTACACCCAAGGCCTGCTAGCCGCCATCCCAAAGGACAGCTTGGCCGACATCGAAGCCGCCGTAGCCAGCCGGGCGTAGAGCCTGCCGTAGCGCGGACTTTTAGTCCGCGCCGAAACGACACTTTGCGCTCCCAGGCCCGGAGTTAGTTTCTGGAATTTTGTGTTCCAGCATTGCTGACTCGCGGACTAAAAGTCCGCGCTACATCCCAGCCGGCCTCCTACCTTGCGCCGCCAGAAGCCACCGCCGCAGCCCCCGATTCTGGCTGCTACCACGCTTGGCGCTACCCCGCGCGGGCTCCCAAAGCCCGCACCATAACCTCCCGGCCCGGCCCGCGTTTCAGTAAGCGGCGCGGCCCAGCCAGCCATTTAATTTCCGCTCTCGCCGCCTGCGACCAATCAACTTTTCGGCGGCCACTTTTACCCCAAATGAATACCCCCGAAAACTCCCGGGCTCCCCGCGCCAAGCGCGAAAAGCCCGAACCCGCGGCCATCACCCAGGACCAGGTCCTGCGCGTCTTCGCCGACAACCCCACCAAGGTGATGGCCTACCGCCAGCTCTCGCGCCGCCTCGGCGTCACGACCAAGGGCCAGCGCGAGGAGATATTTGCCCACATCAAGGTGCTGCGCAAAAACGGCCTCATTACGCTGCTCCAAAACGACGAATACCGCCTCGCCGATGCCGACGCCGTGGCGGCAGCACTGATGCCGTCCAGCGCCAAAAAAGGCGGTAAGAAAGGCGAGTCGGCCGTGGCCCCGCCCCGCAACCTTTCGGTGCAGGCCCAGTTCGGCCAAGACCCCATTGTGCACCGCCGTCGCTCGGCCGGCTTCGACTACGTGGACGGCGACGACCGCCCCGACCGTGCCCCCTCGAACACCATCATCGGTACCGTCGATTTGGCCACGCCCAGCTTCGCCTTCGTGGTGCCCGAGGGTACCGACAACGGCGACGACATCCGGGTATTCACCGACCAACTCAAGTTTGCCCTGCAGGGCGACGTGGTGCGGGTGCGCCTACGCAGTGGCTCCCGTGACGGCCGCCCGATGGGCGACGTGGTGGAAGTCCTCAAGCGGGTGCGCCCCGAAATCGTGGGGCAGCTTCAGGTGCAGGGCACGCTCGGCTTCGTGAAGGCCGACAACCGCAAGGTGTATTTCGACGTGTTTGTGCCGCCGCATTTGCTGCACGATGCCCGCACCGGCGACAAGGTGCTGGTCCGCATCAACGAGTTCCCGACCGA
This sequence comes from Hymenobacter negativus, assembly GCF_017571495.1. Classification (GTDB taxonomy): domain Bacteria; phylum Bacteroidota; class Bacteroidia; order Cytophagales; family Hymenobacteraceae; genus Hymenobacter; species Hymenobacter negativus. The sequence goes on from NZ_JAGETZ010000002.1 coordinate 222,895, forward strand.
CAACCACCGCCAGCCGGTGGGCGAGGTGGTGCGCAACTTCGGGCAGGCCGGCGGCAACGAAGCCGAGATAAACGCCATCATGGCCGAGTTCGGCTTGCCCTTCGAATTCCCCTCCGAAGTGGAGGAAGAATCGGAAGGCATCAGCGAGGTTATCGAGCAAGACGAGATTGCCCGGCGCCGCGACTTCCGCAACATCACCACCTTCACCATCGACCCCGCCGACGCCAAGGATTTCGACGATGCCCTCAGCATCCGGCAGCTCGAAAACGGACACTGGGAAGTGGGCGTGCACATCGCCGACGTGACCCATTACGTACGCCCCGGCACCGAGCTGGAACGAGAAGGCAAGCACCGCGCCACCTCGGTATACCTCGTCGACCGCGTGATTCCGATGCTGCCCGAGCGCCTCTCCAACGGCCTCTGCTCGCTGCGCCCCAACGAGGACAAGCTGACTTTCTCGGCCGTGTTCGAGCTCGATGAAAACGGCAAGCTCTACGAGTCGTGGTTCGGCAAAACCATCATCCACTCCGACCGCCGCTTCAGCTACGAGGAGGCCCAGGAGCGCATCGAAAGCAAGGAGGGCGACTACGCCGTGGAGATAAATGTGCTCAACGACATGGCGCATAAAATCTGCGCCCAGCGCTTCAAGCAAGGCGCCATCACCTTCGAAACCCAGGAGGTGAAGTTCCGCCTGGATGAAAATGGCAAGCCGCTCGGCGTGTACGTGAAGGAGCGTAAGGACGCGCACAAGATGATTGAGGAGTTCATGCTGCTCGCCAACCGCAAGGTGGCCGAGTTCGTGTTCAACCTCAAAAAGACCAAGCCGCGCTTCACCATGGTGTACCGCGTGCACGAAGCCCCCGAGCCCGAGCGCCTGCAAACCTTCGCCCTCTTCGCCCAGAAATTCGGCTACAAGCTGAAGCTCGACAACCCGAAAAAAATCAGCACCGAGCTCAACAACCTCAGCTCCGAGGTGGTGGGCAAGCCCGAGCAAAACGTGCTGCAGGGCCTGGCCATCCGGACCATGGCGAAGGCCATTTACACCACCGAGCCGCTGGGTCACTTCGGCCTCGCTTTTGCCCACTATTCGCACTTCACCTCGCCCATCCGACGCTACCCGGATATGATGGCGCACCGCCTGCTGGAGCACTACCTGGAGGGCGGCAAGAACGTGCCGGCCGAGCCCGTGGAAGAAGAGTGCAAGCACTCCTCAGCCCGCGAGAAACTGGCTGCGAACGCCGAGCGCGCCAGCATCAAGTTCAAGCAGGTCGAGTTCATGGTGGACGAAATCGGCAACACGTTCAAGGGCGTGGTGTCGGGCCTGACGGAGCGTGGTATGTACATCGAAATCGAGGAGAACAAGTGCGAAGGCATGGTGCGCCTCTCCGACATTCCCGGCGATGAGTTCGAACTCGACAAGGACAACTACCGCATCGTGGGCCGCCGCACCAAGCGCATCATCCAGTTTGGCGACGTGATGGAAGTAGTGGTGAAATCCGCCAACCTCCTCGACCGCACTATCGACTTCGAGCTAGTGGACAACCGTCCCGACTACGTGAAGAAGCGCGAGGCCGACGAGCGCAAGAACCGTGGCGGCGGTGCCCCCCGCGGCTACCGCGACTACGACAAAGGCGGCAAAGGTGGCGGCATGGCGAAGGGTGCCCACAAGGGCAACAAGCGCCGGTAGACCGGGCAAGCCCAACGGCGAAACCTCACCCCCGGCCCCTCTCCAAAAGAGAGGGGAGTCTGATATGATATTCTTTCAAACCAGAAACAGCTTCTAATATGAGCGAGATACCAGAAGGGTGGACAGATGATATGACGGTTCCACTTCCTCCAAACCACACTGTGGAAAGCATTGCCGACTTTGTGATTCAACAGGCGCTTCAAGGCACACCTGATGATGAAAATGAAAGCAAATTGATTTCTGCATTCGGTTTTTCTCTAGATGATGCGGCGCTAGTACGGGACCGAGTATTTGGTGGAGTAATGCGTGCTGCAACAGGAAACGAAGTCAATCGGCCTGACGGACAAAAAGACCCATTTGCCTACACCAGTTTTGAGTTGGCTTTGCAAAACCCATCCATAATTGCTGGCATCTATCCTCAGTTCGTGCAGAAGCCTAAGCAGCATCAGTGAGATTCTAGCAGCTTTTTAAACCCAGCTAAGCCTCGACTCAATCCAGAGTCGGGGCTTTTTTGTTGATGCTAGTATGACTGTGTCCACTCCTCAAACGCCGCCGTGGCTCCCCTCTCTGCGGGAGAGGGGCCGGGGGTGAGGTCCCCCGCCTGCGCCATTGGAACCGGCAGCGCCCAACGCCGTTCTTTGCACCACCTATGACCCCAGCCGACTTCCCCGCTAACATCACCGCCGCCCTGGCGCAGCTCAGCTACGGCGAGCAGCCCGACACCCTCTACGCTCCCATCCGCTACATCATGGGCCTGGGCGGCAAACGCATCCGGCCGTTGCTCACGCTGCTCGGCGCCCACCTGTTCACTGACGACCTCAACGGCATCATCAAGCCTGCCCTGGCCACCGAAGTCTTCCACAACTTCACCCTCCTCCACGACGACCTGATGGACCAGGCACCCCTGCGCCGCGGCCAGGCCACCGTGCACGAAAAGTGGAACCCCAACGTGGCCATCCTCTCCGGCGACGTGATGCTAGTGCGCGCCTACGAGCTGTTCCTGGACGTGCCGCCCGCGCTGCTTCCGCGCATCCTCGCCCGCTTCAGCCAGACGGCCGCCGAGGTCTGCGAAGGCCAGCAGTGGGACATGAATTTCGAGACCGAGCCCCAGGTCAGCATCGCCCAGTACCTGGACATGATTCGTCTGAAAACGGCCGTCCTCCTCGGCTTCTGCCTGGAGCTGGGCGCCCGCCTAGCTGGCGCTTCGGAAGCCGATGCCGAGCACCTCCGCCAGTTCGGTACCGACATCGGCCTGGCCTTCCAGCTGCGCGACGACCTGCTCGACGTGTACGGCGACGCCGCTACCTTCGGCAAGCGCGTCGGCGGCGACATCATCTCCGACAAGAAGACCTTCCTGCTGCTCTCCGCCCAAGCCCAGGCCAGCCCCGCTCAGCAAGCCATCCTGGCCCAACACATCGCCCAGCCCGTGCCCGATGCTGATGCGAAGGTGCAAGCCGTGCGCGCCATCTATGATGAGCTCGAAATTCGTGCCCAGACGGAAGCTCTCATCAACTCTTACTTCCAGGATGCGCTGCAGCATCTGGAGCGCGTAGCGGCGCCAAATGAGCGTAAGCAACCTATACATCACCTCGCGCTCCAGCTCATGGACCGCGAAAGCTAATTACTCCGTGCCTGAAATAAACCTCGTCCTTCTGCTTACGGTCCTCACCGTCGGCATATCCATGTACGCATGGTCCAACGACCAACTTATGCAGTCTTGGACCATGCGGCCCTACGCCGTAGCCCGCGATTCGCGTCAGTGGTACCGCTTCCTCACCTCCGGTTTCCTGCACGCCGACTGGGCTCACCTGGCCTTTAACATGATTGCCTTTTACTCTTTCGGAGGCATTGTGCTAGCCATTCTGCAGGCCACGTTTGGCTTAGTCATGGGTAATGCGGCCTTTCTGCTCCTGTATCTGGGTGGCATCATCCTTTCCGATTTACCCACCTATTTCCGGCACCGTGACGACCGTCACTACAACAGTCTGGGAGCTTCGGGGGGCGTGTCCTCCATCATCTTCGCCGCCGTACTATATGCTCCCACCATTGGCATTGGCTTCCCTTTGCTCCCAGGCATTGCCATTCCCGGCTTCCTATGGGGTGGTCTGTACCTGGCTTATTCCTGGTACATGGGCCGCCGCCAGGGCGATAACATCAACCACGACGCGCACTTTTATGGAGCTGTGTTCGGTTTCGTTCTCATGTTGGCGTTTGTTCCATCTGCCGGTGTTGCCTTTTTTGAGCAAATAGGGGTGTATATTCAATCAAAATTCTGATTATCAAATTATTAAATGCATTGAAGGAGGCCTGGCATATCTATTTATAGAACATTGCGTAATGAGAGCACCAACCCATTCTTTCACTTTGTTCTCTTCTCATGAATACGCTTCGCCACTTTGCTGCTCGCCTGCCATTCGCGGCTCTTTTGTTTCCGCTAATGCTGCTTGTGTCTTCCTGCAGCCGCTATAATGATAATGGCAGTCTTTCCATCGCAGGGGTCTTGTACCTGATTCTGGCCATTGCTGCTGTTATCAGCCTGCTCAAGCAAGACTGGGACGTAACCAAAAAGATTATCTGGGGCGTCGTTATCTGGTTCTTCCCCATAGGTGGCTCAATTATCTACTTCCTATTCTCGGGTCGGAAGTAAAGCGCCAAAGTCCCGTTTAAAAAGAAAGCCCCGGCCATTGGATGGCCGGGGCTTTCTTTTTAAACGGGACTTTGCTAGTTCAGCAGCCGCTTCTTTTCAAGAGCTGCAATATTATGAAGCAACTCGCCGCTGTTCGTGATTTGCGTCATCTGCCAATGGTCGCCCTGGCGTCGCATCTTTACTTCTATCACCATTGTTGTGTCGTACTTCGGCTGCGTCACTTCCAGGCCTACGAAAGCATTGTCGCCTTCCTCACGGGTATACTTAATGCCCTTAAACTCGCTGTCCTTGCTCACCACTTTATTGGCCAACCCAGTCAGCGAAACGTTGACGAGGCGTTTTGGTGCTGTTGCTGCCGCCTCCTCCAGCGAGCCCGTTTCTACATAGCGCTGTACTTCCTTATGTGCTGCCTTCGCCAGTGTTGGTTTGATTAGCCGCATCGCCCCACCCATCATCAAACTGCCGCCCGGCAGCAGCGCCGTCAGCATCGAACCCTGCTGCACTACATCATCCACTAGGTGGGTGGTTACGCTATTCACATCTACGTACTTTTCAAACGTGGCCATGTCATGCGTCTGTACAGCCGCCGCCGCAGCTACCAGTGCACCACTGGGGCCATTCTTCAGGTTTCGGTAGTAATAGTATCCCCCAACTCCCAGAGCTAGCAATACGACAAGTAAGAGTAGTTTTTTCATGAAGGCGTAAGCGAAAAGATGAGTTGCAAAATTACCCTAAACCCTCGTTTTCGCGTCGACTTTCAGTTGCTCATGCACGGCACCTACTCAGTATCCCTGCCATCGACTGTACAGAATTCTTCAACCAGATTACTTCAGTAATTATGTCCACTAATTCAACCCCCACTGCTTACCGTCCAGAGGTGCATGGGCACCGTGGCTGCCGTGGCTTGCTGCCCGAAAACACCATCCAAGCTTTTTTGCATGCCCTTGCTTTAGGAGTCGATGTGCTGGAAATGGACGTTGTCATCTCCGCCGACAATCAGGTTGTCGTATCTCACGAGCCCTGGCTAAACCCCAACATCTGCCTCGACCCTGCCGGGCATCGAATCGAGCCTGCCAATCCTCCTCGCTTCAACTTATATCAGATGCCTTACTATCTCATTCGCCAATGCGATTGTGGACAGTTGCATCCCGACTTCCCTTCCCAACAGCCACAGCCTGCACATAAGCCCTTGCTAAGCGAGGTACTGAGTGAGGTAGCAGCAGCAACGAATCGACTAGGCCGTGCACCTGTGCGCTTCTCCATCGAAATAAAAAGCACGTCGGACGGTGATGACATCTACCATCCCAAACCTGCAAGGTTTCTGTCCTTGGTACTCGCCGAGCTCAACGCTGCCCAGGTTCTTCCTCAAACCACACTGCTTTGCTTCGATGCGCGCATTCTACAGATTGCGCACCACCACCAACCCAACCTTGCCACCTGCCTCTTGCTAGAAGAGGAGCAGCCCTGGTTACCTAGCTTGCAGGCATTAGGGTTTGTACCAACTACACTTGGTCCCAATTTTCGCACTGTTACAGCTGAAGCCGTACAAAATCTCCGTACTGCTTACCCTGGCTTAAAGATTGTCCCCTGGACGGTCAATATAGTAGCTGATATGCGACGTCTGATAACATTGCAGGTAGAAGGCATAACAACCGACTATCCTGATGTACTCGGGCCCTTGCACACTATGTGAGTACAAAAGTCCTCCTGTTGCTTAAAAAGGGGATTTTAAGAGTTATCCGCAGTGTAATAAATAAACGCTACGCTTGTTACAACAAGGTAGTGTAACAAGAAATTGTAAGTAACGTAACACTCTGTTATGATACACTTGTTAGCATGTAAGCTGTTACGTTTCTTGTTTTGTTGCGTAGCATAATATTTGAAAAAGTTTGTATAAGTGATACTAATCGGACATATTTGCATCAGCGTTACGCAACACTCTATATATGCCACATCAGGGCGAAATCCTTCAGGAAGCTATCAAAAACAGCGGTATTTCCATTACGCGTATCGTGGAGGAGCTCGGTATTACACGCCCAACCATATACCGTAAATTTAAAGATGAAACACTTGATTACGGTTTTGTAAAAAAAGTTGGAGAAATAATAAATCATGATTTCTCAACGGATTTTACAGTTGTACAACAATCCGCAATTCCGTTTGTAACATCTTCGCCTCGTCCTGTTGTTACAAATAGTGTTACACCACGTGTATCATTACCATTAAATGCTGATTTAGATGCTTCTAAGCAGTTGTTAGTACTCCAAACCAAGTACATCGCACTTCTAGAAGCCTATAATGACCTTCTCTTAAAAGTGTATGGCCCTAAGTAACAAAAATGTTCCACGTGAAACATTTTTGTTCCCTTTATATCTCTGAAATTGACAGCTCAATTAGATGTGCAGAAATGCTAAATTGAGATGCATAAAATGGATAGAGCTCCGCATTTGGAGTCATAAGCCCGGAGTATGGATTCACACTTGGTGAGTGGTATGATTGCAACCATCCCACCGCGCGCCGAGTGAAAGCGCTTCGGTCTGCCATAAAATATTTTGCCCGATGATAAGAGATGTATTCTCAACTGGAGCGACTAGCAGTGCCGACTTCGCCCGAATCTATGACATTAGAGGTTGTCGGCAACGGTATTCGAGTATTGTACGCGCCAATCGCTAAACAACTCTGTGGAATCGAGTAGGAGGGAGGATTGGCCTTAGAGTAAAAACTTCCTCTTACTTTCTTCCTCAACAAGCAGAAGATTCCCGCGCCTTGATGTGCAAGTGCACAGGTTCGCCTGCTTATCTATCCAGCAAGCTGGACAGATGAGCAGGCAGTGAGAGGACCGATAAGTGCTACAGAAAAATTACTTCGTGAACTACCGTCTCGCCCACTTCGGCATTGATGAGTTCAGCTACTCGCGTTTTAGCCATTAGCAACTCATGCTTGAGCGGGGCTGAGCTAAGGCGTACGAAGAGCCGCCCTTTGTTGACATAGACCTCCTGTGTTTTTAGTGCCACTGCTTTCCCCATTACCCGCTCCCAACTGGAAACGACTGTGACCTCATTAAGCTTGCCCTGTAGGCGGTAGGCGCGTACCAAGGCTTCAAGGCCTTCCTTCAGCGGAATAATGTCGCCGGAACGAGAGGGAGTAGTGGGCTTTTTCACAGGGAAGTTGACTCAGAAAACCACGCAGAGGAAGTGGCTGTTTCTAGAATACAAAGGTAATCCCTGGCCTGCCTAAACAGGTGCTACTGTACCGTCCTGAACCCGGAATCGGGAGATGGGAACCGTTACCCGAGCAAGGGCTTGGTCGGTGCGTTCCAGGTTGGTGTCGGTGAGGAAAACCTGGCCGAATGTTTCATCGGCTACCAGTTCGAGAAGGCGAGCAATACGCTTATCGTCGAGGCGGTCGAAAATATCATCGAGCAGGAGCAAGGGCTTGTGCTGCTGCTTGGCGGCTAGCATTTCAAACTGGGCCAGCTTGAGGGCAATAGCAAAAGACTTTTGCTGGCCTTGCGAAGCATGCGTTTTGACTGGCTGCTCGCCCATCAAGAATACGAAGTCGTCGCGGTGCGAACCGGTGGTGCTACGTTGCAAGGCAAAGTCCCGTCGCTCGTTCATGCGCAGCAGTTGGGCAAAGTCGGCACCGAGAAGCTGCGTCTTGTAGGAGAGCGTTACTTCTTCGCGGCCATCGGCCAGTTGCTGGTAATGGCGCTGAAAGATGGGTACGTATTCCTCCAAAAATGCCGCACGGAGCAAGGTGAGCTGCTCGCCTAGTGGAGCAAGCTGCTCATCAAGAGCCAAAAGATAGTCGCGGTCGAACCCGTGGGAGGGACGGTCGCCTTGCTTGAGCACAGCGTTGCGCTGACGCAGCAGCGCATTGTAAGAAATAAGCAATTCCAGAAATGCGTGGTCGAGCTGGGCCATAAGGCTATCGAAATACTTGCGTCGCTCCTCGCTGCCCTGGCGAATAAGGTCAGTGTCGTAAGGCGAAATCAACACGGCGGGGTAACGACCAATGTGGTCGGCCATGCGCTCATAAGGTTGCTTGTCGTGGGTAACGGTCTTTTTCTGACCTTGCCGCAGACTAACCTGGATGGTTTCGCGCTCAGATGCTGATTCTGATGAAAAATTTCCTTTAACTACAAAGAAATCAGCTCCTTGCTTTATGCAAAGGGCGTCGGACGATGTAATGGCGCTTTTTGTGAGCGACAGGTAGTGGATGGCGTCGAGCAGGTTGGTTTTACCGCTCCCATTGTCGCCGATGAAGCAATTTAGTCCCGGTGATAAACGCAGAGCCGCATCATCATAATTCTTAAAAAAAAGCAACTGTAGGGAGTCAAGCGTCATAAGGTTCGGTATTGCCAGCAGTTTTACGTAATTTCGCCCTCCCAACGCGAAATAATTCTTTCCTTTAACGTGCTATGGCGGATACGAAAGTAAAAGCTGCTCCCAAAAAATCGACGGCCGCAAAGGCTTCCACTGGCGCGGCTGCGAAAGCAACCAAAGCGACCAAAGGAAAAAGCAATGGTGTAGAAACCATCGCTCAGCCCGACCCCGTACTGCCTGGTACCGATAAGCCGAATGCGGCTGCATCGGGCAGCGACACGCCCACGCCTGAGGCTACGCAGCCCTCGTTTCCGAAGGAGACGTACCTGCAGTGGTACGAGCAGATGCAACTCATGCGCAAGTTTGAGGACAAAGCTGGGCAACTCTACGGGCAGCAGAAGATTAAAGGTTTCTGCCACCTCTATATTGGCCAAGAGGCCTGCGTAGCCGGTGCCGTGTCGGCACTGGAAAAAGGTGACAAATACATTACTGCTTACCGTGACCACGCCCACCCACTGGCGCTGGGCACTTCGCCCAATGCCGTGATGGCCGAGTTGTTTGCCAAAGCCACCGGCTGCTCAAAAGGCAAAGGCGGTTCGATGCACATGTTCGACAAAGAAGTTGGTTTCATGGGCGGCCACGGCATCGTGGGCGGCCAGGTGCCGATGGGCGCAGGTATTGCCTTCGCTGAGAAGTATAACAAGACCGGTAAGCTCTGCATCTGCTCGATGGGCGATGGCGCGGTGCGCCAGGGTGCTTTGCACGAAGCCTTCAACATGGCCATGCTCTGGAAGCTGCCCGTGATTTTCGTGATTGAGAACAACGGCTATGCCATGGGCACGTCGGTGGCTCGCACCTCGAATGTGACGGACCTCTACAAGATTGGCCTGAGCTACGACATGCCTTCGGAGCCGGTGAACGGTATGCGCGTTGAAGACGTGCATGAAGCCGTAGCCCGTGCCGCCGAGCGTGCCCGTGCCGGCGAAGGCCCCACGCTGCTCGAATTCAAAACGTACCGCTACAAGGGACACTCGATGAGCGACCCGGCCAAGTACCGCACCAAGGAAGAACTGGAAGACTACCGCCACCGCGACGCCATCGAAGGCGTACGCCACACCATCCTCACGAACAACATGGCAACCGAGGCAGACCTTGAAGTCATTGACGAGCGCGTGAAGGCCCAGGTAGCCGAGTCGGTAGAATTTGCAGAGAACTCGCCTTACCCGACGCCTGATGAGCTGTACAAAGACGTGTACGTGCAGGCTGACTATCCCTACATCCACGACTAATTTAATATGGCCCGCTGGGCTCAGTCCGAACTTGTGCGCAGGTCCTGATTGTTGAAATACCTCCTATAATGTCGAAGATTCCATACACTGGCAAAAGCCAGCAGGCCCGTCAGGGGCAGCAAGTAACCCAGAACGTACCAGTAGACCCACTGGCCCCGGCTGAAGAGTTTGTGCCGTCTGAAAACCCGCTTTTGGAAGACCCAGACGCGCTGGCGGCCCGCCTGGCTGAGTCGGAGGATTTCGTGCGCAACAACCGCAACATCCTGCTGGGCATCCTAGCGGTGGTGGTGCTGGCAGTAGTAGGCGGCTTCGGCTTCTACACCTGGCGCAACCAGCAGGACCAAAAAGCGCAGGCCAGCATGTTCCGTGCCGTGAACAACTGGGAAGCCGACTCGCTTAATAAAGCCGTCAAAGGCGATGGCAAGGCTCCTGGCTTGACCACTGTAGCCAATGAGTATGGCAACACCAAGGCCGGCAACCTCGCCAACTTCTACGCGGGTGTGGCTTCGCTCAAGCAAGGCAAATACCAAGCGGCCCTCGATTACCTCGAAGAATTCAGCTCGGACGACTACCTCGTGCAGAGCCGTGCCTACTCGCTGATGGGCGACGCCCAGATGGAGCTCAACAAGCCCAAAGAAGCCGCCGACCTCTACGCCAAAGCCGCCGACCACAACGCCAACGAGTATTTCTCGCCCGGCTACCTGCTGAAGGAAGCTGTGGCCCGTGAAGCGGCTAAGGACAACGAAGGGGCGCTGAAAGCCTACGACCGCATCATCAACGAGTACCCCACGGCCCAGGAAGTATCGGAAGCTCGCCAGTACAAAGCCAAGCTCGAAAAATAATTCGCGGCTTCTCACCGAAAATAAATTGCGCTTCTCCAACTGGGGGAGCGCAATTTTTTTGGTGTTGTCACGTGAAGATTATGAAATTGGAAAGCATCGAAAGCGACGAAGCCTAAGTGTAATTTTGGGCCGCGCAAACAAATCAGCGCAATCAAGGCTAGTACAGCGAAAAACAGGATTCATGGCAACTTCCCTTCAAAATCTGAGCGAGTATGACGCTTCTACTTTTATTGACATCAGCGAGAAACGCTTTGGGCTGGTAGTCGCCGAATGGAACCGGGAGATTACCGACGTGCTAAGCGCCGGCGCCTACGACACGCTACTGAAGCACGGAGCCGTGGCTGAAAATATCTTCCGCAATACCGTGCCCGGTAGCTTCGAATTAACGCTAGGGGCTCAGTTTCTGGCCCAGCACGACGAGATTGACGCCGTCATCTGCTTGGGCGTAGTCATTCAGGGCGAAACCAAGCACGACGACTACATCTGCCACGCCGTGGCGCAGGGCATTACGCAGGTGGGTTTAAAATTTAACAAACCAGTCATTTTTGGATTGGTGACCACCAATACCCTAGAACAGGCTTGGGACCGGGCAGGCGGCAAACACGGCAATAAAGGCGTGGAAGCGACTGTGGCTGCGATTCAAATGCTAGGTTTTTAGTAAAAAAGGAAAAGCGGCTCGAAAGCCATAACTTTGCACCCGCAAAAACCAGCACACAACGGCTTTAGTCTGAGGTAGCAGAAGCTTTTAAACCCTGCCAAACCATTTAGCAGGCATCGGCGTTGCCAAGGGGCAATTCCTTCACATCATTTCGCAGCCCTTTTTTACCCATTCAATGAACGACGACAACATTCGCTATTCCCGGGAGGACTTGAATGAGTTCGACCAGATTATCCAGGAAAAGCTGACGGCGGCCCGCAAGGAACTGTCCTTTATCAAGGAAACCCTGAACCGTAGCAACGACACGGGCACGGATACCACCGCTTCATCGGCCAAAGTGCTGGAAGACGGCGCTGACACTGCTGAGAAAGAAAGCATGAACCAGTTGGCTTCGCGCCAGATGAAGTTCATCCAGCAGCTTGAAAACGCTCAGATTCGTATCAAGAACGGCACCTACGGTGTATGCATCGGCACCGGCAAGCTCATTCCAAAAGAGCGCCTGCGGGCTGTGCCTCACACCCAGCATTCGATTGAAGCCAAAATGGCGCGGCGCGACTAGCACCGGCGTAGTTGGCGTAGTCGGTATTGAGTAATCAGTAGTCAGAATGATTTTTTGGTTGGCTGTGTTCAACCCGTCTGACTATCGATTACCCAATACCGACTACTTTTTTTTAACCTGTACCGTAGCGATACGGCACGCAACTTTTCTCCCCATGGGCAAGAAACATTTTTCAGAAGATAAGGCGGACCGTCGCGGCGGCCGTAATGTCGGTGGTCCCGGTGGCTTTGGCGGCGGTGCTGCCAGCCGAGGCGGTGAGCGCGGCAGCGACCGTGGCAATAGCTACGGCAATGGCCGCCCAGCCTCAAACGGAGCCTTTGGGCGTCCGGCTACCAATGGCGCTTTTGGGCGGCCCTCGAATGGCGCATTTGGTGGCGGCAAGAAATTCGGCGATGGGGAGAAGCGCCCGTATGGCAGCAGCTACGGTGGCGGTAGCCGCGAAGGTGGTAGCGGCTTTGGCGGCAAGAGCTTCGGAAGCAAAGAATATGGCCAGCGCGAGCAGGGCGGTTTCCGTCCCGGTAACGACCGGCCGTATGAGCGCCGCGACGACCGGCCCAGCGTAGGCAAGGAGCAGCGCACGGGCACCAGCTACGGCCGCACGGCTACCCCGCGCCCTGAGCGTAGCAGCTTCGGTAGCAACCGGAACGAGCAGCGCGGCCCCTCGGCCAACTCGGACCGGCCCATACGTCCCTATCAGCCCAAGGAAAACTGGAGTGGCCAGCCCTACCGTCGCGACGGCGAGAAGGCCGTGCCCCGAGGCGAGCCTGGCGAGCGCAACCGTAAATTTCAGAAGCAAAACCCCTTCGAGCCGACCGAAAACAGTACCCCACGCACGGGCGGCAGCTTCGGCCGCAGCACACCGCGCGAACCGGAAAATTTTGACCGTAACGCTGAGCGTGGCGAGGAACGCGGCCCCAACCGGCCCATCCGGTCGGCCCGCCCATTTGAGGCGAACCCGCCACAGCCGCGGGAAGAGCGTGGCGAGCGCCCGGCCTATAGCCGTGAGCGTACCGACGCCGGCGACGCTGATTACCGTGCCGACCAAGCTGCTTTTGGCCGGAAGTTTACGCCTGGTGCTTTTGGTCGCCGCGATGGTGCTCCGGGCACCAGCCGCAGCACTGGCGAGCGCCCCGGCAGCTATGAGAAGCGTGGTCCCAAAGAGAAATGGGCGCCGGCCCCCGGCAGCTTTGCCGAGCGCCGCGAATTGCTGAAGGCTCAGGAGCGGAGCGTACGCCGCTCGGGCACGGGCTACGGCAGCGCTGTAGATAAGCCTCGCCCGGCGCGTCCGGTAGTGCAGGAAAACCGCGCCGACAAGCCCCGCTACGGTGAGAAGCCCGGCGAAGCTCCCGACTATAAAAATCTCAAACACTACGAGCAGGACAAAAATCGGGGCAACAAGCGCCGCCGCGAAGAAGAGGACTTTGGCACGGACGAAACGCGCCTGAACCGCTACATCGCCAACGCCGGCATTTGCTCGCGCCGCGAGGCTGATGCACTAATTGCAGCCGGCGAAATCCGGGTGAACGGCGAAGTGGTAACGGAAATGGGCTACAAAGTGCAGCCCGAAGACACCGTGCAGTACGGCAAAACCAACCTCAACCGGGAGAAGTCGGTGTACGTGCTGCTGAACAAGCCGAAGGATTTCATTACGACCACGGAAGACCCCGAAGGTCGTCGCACGGTGATGGACTTAGTGGCCAGTGCTTCGAAGGAACGCATCTTCCCGGTGGGCCGCCTCGACCGCAATACAACCGGCCTACTGCTTTTCACCAACGATGGGGAAGTGGCACAGAAGCTGTCGCATCCTTCGCATCAGAACAAAAAAATCTACCAGGTTGAGCTAAGCCAGCCTCTGACCGAAGATGACCTGCGCAAAATTTCGGAAGGTCTGGAGCTGGAAGACGGCAAAGCCGTGGTCGATGATGTGGCTGTAGTGGCTGGCAACGCGCACTTCGTGGGCATCGAAATCCACATTGGCCGCAACCGCATTGTGCGCCGCATTTTCGAGCACCTCGGCTACGAAGTGGTGGCCCTGGACCGCGTGCAGTATGCCGGCCTCACCAAGAAGGACCTGCCCCGTGGCAAATGGCGCTTCCTAAGCGAGCAAGAGGTTATTCGTCTGAAATACTTCCTGTAGTAGGAATGAGGAATAAAGAATGAGGAATGAAGAATTGGCACGTCCGCCGTTTTCCATTCCTCATTCTTTGTTCCTCATTCTTCATTTAAGCATGCGTACCCTCGCCCTTGATATTGGCAACACGGCTGTGAAAGCTGGTTGTTTTGATGGCCCGGTGCTACGGGCAATGGCGGCCGGCCTCACGGCGGCCGAAGTGCATGAGCTAGTGAAACGCTGGGAGCCCCAGCATGTAATTGTGGCCTCGGTGGCCGAGGCGGCGGTGCTAACCGTGGAGGAGCTGCGAGACGTGGTGCCGGGCGAAATCTTGGCTTTTAGCCCTGGTACCACGCTGGTACCCCTCCGCAATGCCTATGCCACGCGACACACGCTCGGGGCCGACCGGCTGGCGGGGGCTGTAGGTGCCGCCGCCCTGTTGCCGGGCCGCGATACGCTCATTATTGATGCAGGTACGGCCCTGAAGTTTGACTTGGTGACGGCCGATGGCACTTACCATGGTGGTAGCATCGCGGCAGGTCTAGCCATGCGGCTGCGGGCGCTGCACGCCTTCACGGGGCGGCTGCCGCTGCTGGAATTGCCGGCAGCTGATGCAACGATTCCACTCGTGGGTGACTCCACTACCGGGAGCCTGCTGAGCGGCGTAGTGAATGGCACGGTAGCTGAAATCGGGGGCTTACTAACTCAATATCAACAGCAGTACCCCAGCCTGGCGGTGCTGCTGACCGGAGGGGATGCCGCCTTTCTGGCGACCCGGCTCCCAAATAGTATCTTTGTTGTCCCCGAGCTGGTACTGCTTGGGCTAAATCGGATTTTAGTTTATCATGTTGACAAGTAAAGAGATGGAGTTGCGCTTGCTGGGACTGGTGCTGGGTGGCGTGTTGGTGACGGCTGGTGCGCAGGCACAGGGCCTCGGCAACTCGCCGTACTCACGTATCGGTTTGGGCGATTTCAATGCCAATACCGGCGGCGTACGCCAAATGGGCATGGGCGGCGTGGGCTTGGCGGCGCCTAATGCGGTTAATGTGAATGAGCTGAATCCGGCGTTGCTGTACTACACTAGCCGGACCACGTTTGAGGCGGGATACAACGGCCAGTTCAAAACAGTGAAAAATGCTACGGCATCGAGCCGTAGCGGCAATGGTACCTTGGGCTACCTAGCGCTGTCGGTGCCGCTGAGTACCCGGTGGGGCGCGGCCGTGGGCCTGAAGCCGTTGAGCTCTGTCGACTATGAATCGAATACAGTGCAGGCCGTGGCCAACAAGCCAGAAGATACTGAGTTGACTCAGTTGAAAGGCACGGGCGGTGTTTCGGAGGCTTATTTTGGCCAGGGCGTGCGCATTGCCAAAGGCTTTACGCTGGGCTTCACCGCCTCCTACGTGTTCGGAACGGTGGATGAAACGACGGGTACCACTCTGCAAATTGCCAATAGCAGTGAAGCTGCCGTGAAATCGGTTGACCGCCAGCACACCCGCTACTCGGACTTTGCCTTCCGGGCCGGGGCGCACTACCGCCAAAAAGTGGGCAAGACCCTGAACATGAACGTGGGTGGCGTATACAGCTTTTCGCACCAGCTCAACGGGTTGCAAACCAATACCCGCGAGCGGGAGAATGCCGACGGGACACTCATTGGAACCTCTACGTTGCTGAGCGACGGCCGAGGCAGCGTCTTCGTACCGGCCCTGACCCAAGTGGGGGTTAGCTTCGATAACGACCGGAACTGGAGCCTGAACCTAGATGTGTCGCAGCAACAGTGGTCGCAGTTTCGCAACTTCACCAACAACGGACCGGAGCTTAAGAACACCCTGCGCTTTGGGCTGGGGGGCGAAATTTCGCCCGACCCAGGCTCCGTAGAGCACTACTTCCAGCGCGTGACCTATCGCGCCGGTATCAACGTATCTCAGATGCCTTACCAACCGGGCGGCAATACCCTGTACGACCGGTCGGTGAGCTGGGGCTTTGCCTTCCCGTTGCCCACGGCCACGCCGCTGGAGGCCACCACCTTCAGTCTGGCATTCACCTACGGCATGCGCGGCAATACGAGCCTGCTCCAAACCGCTAGTGGTTCCAGCAATGTGCAGGAAAACTACATCCGCGGCCAGTTGGGCATCACGCTGAACAACCGCTGGTTCATCAAGCGCCGTCTGCAATAATTCTCATCCCAAAACAGCTCAAGCGAATTGTTCGGATTCAAAATCTGGTGGGGGAGTGGGGTGCTGGCAATGCTGGCCTTGGCCAGCTGTGACAAGCAGAAGGTCACGGGTCCCCGGATGGTGTATAAGGGCCCGTTTATGGAGACGACCAACGTGCTGACGCTGGTCAGCGACTCGGCCAAGCTGAAGTTTCAGCTGACTGCGCCGCTGGAGCAGCAATTCGAAAATGGCGACATCATCTACCCCAAGGGCATGATGGTCACATTTTATTCGGCCGATGGCAAGAAGACGGTTATCAACACCCTCCGCGCTAATTACGGCAAGTCCGACAAGGGGAAGAACCTCTACATCATGCGCGGCAAGGTGCATGTAGTGAACGTGCCCGAGCGGCAGAATATGCGCACCGAGGAGTTGTTCTTCGACAAGAACAAGCAGTTGATTTACACCGACACTGCCATGTTTGTGAAAGTAGAAACGCCCACCGAATATATTGACGGCTACGGGCTGAAGGCCAACCAAAACTTCTCGCTCTACAGCATCAAGCGGCCCACGGGCATCTTGGCCAAAACCGGGGCCGGCCTCTAAGCGCGGCCTCTTCTTTCTATGACATTCGACAAACACCTGCTGCGCACCGTTCTCTTTTCCGTGGGCGTGGTGGCGCTGGTTATCGGCATCTACCAGACGGTTTTCTACAACGACCTGGCCCGGAACTACTGGCTATTCATGGTGTCGATGACGTGCTGGATGCCGCTGCTGTATTGGCGGCAGCAAGAGCGGCTGGCCGAGAAAATTGCCGAGCAGGAAGCCAAACTGGCCAAGCAGGCCCGCGCCAAAACGCCCGCCAAATCGGCTAAAAAGCGCCGCTAACGTTGGCATTGCCAACCCCACCGAAATGGGTGCGGCCATTGCCGCAATGGTTTCGGTAGCTGAGCACTAGACTTTAAAACGGGTAAAACTTTGATTCCCGGCCAAATTCTGGTTATTTTGCGCCTCTTTTGACTAACACGGATTCGATTCTTTTGACAAGTAAATGGCTTTAATTAACACGATTCGGGAAAAATCGGGCTGGGCGGTAGGCACCGTGGCTGTCGGGATGCTGCTCTTCATTGTGGGCGGCGACCTGGTAGGCGGTAAAAACCGTCTCTTCAACCGCAACGACCAGACAGTGGGCGAAGTAGCTGGCCAGAAGGTCGAAATCGCCGATTATAACAACGCGCTGGAGCAAGCCAAGCAAGCTTTTGTGGCTCAGCAGCAGCGCCAGCCCGACGACCAGGCGCTTGGCTACCTACGCGACCAGGCCTGGAACCAGACCATCTACCGCATGGCATTCCAGCCGGAGTGGGAGAAGCTGGGCCTGACCGTGAGCGACGACGAACTGGTGGATATGGTGCAAGGCGACAACATCAGCCCCGGCATCAAGCAGGCTTTCACCGACCAGAAAACGGGTCAGTTTGACAAGGCCCGCTTGATTGAGTACCTGAAAAACCTCGACAAGCTGCCCCCCGAAAACCAGGCCGCCTGGCACAACTTCGAAGCCAACCTGCCCGCCGAGCGCCTTGCCAACAAGTACAACGCCCTGCTGAAGAACTCGGTGTACGTGACGGCTGCCGAAGCCAAGCGCTTCGACGTGAGCCAGAACACGAAGGCCACTCTCAAGTACTTGTTTGTGCCCTACGGCAGCATCTCGGACTCGGCAGTTAAGGTGACCGACGAGCAGCTGCAAGCCTATCTCGACAAGAACAAGAGCAAATACAAGGTAGAAGACGGCCGCTCGGTGGAATACATCACCATTCCGGTGGTAGCTTCGAAAGAGGACAGCGCCGTGGTGAAAAATTCCATTGCGGAGCTAACTACGCAGTTTGCCTCGGCTCCGGTCGATTCGCTGTTTGTGATGCAGAACTCGG
The DNA here is from genome assembly GCF_017571495.1 of Hymenobacter negativus. GTDB lineage: Bacteria > Bacteroidota > Bacteroidia > Cytophagales > Hymenobacteraceae > Hymenobacter > Hymenobacter negativus. The sequence goes on from NZ_JAGETZ010000002.1 coordinate 241,090, forward strand.
AATTGCAGCCCAATAATGCTTTCCGTAGCCCCGCCGATTTGCCCGAAGAGCTGCGCAAGCAATTGCCCCTGACCCAGGGTAAAGTGTACGGCCCTTATGCGGAAGGCGGTACGTACTCGCTCTACAAAGTGTCGGCCGTTGGCACGGGCAAAGAGCCCGCCGCCCGCGCCAGCCACATCCTCATCAAGGCCGAAGGCACGACGCCCGAAGCCAAGGCGGCGGCGAAAGCCAAGGCACAGGACCTACTGAACAAAATCAAAGGCGGCGCTGACTTTGCTGCCATGGCCCGTCAGTTCGGAACCGACGGTACCAAAGACCAGGGCGGTGACCTCGGCTGGTTCGGCAAGGGCCGCATGGTGCCCGAGTTTGAGAAAGCCATTTTTGGCGCTACTTCCACGGGGCTGCTGCCCAACGTGGTAGAAACTTCGTTCGGCTACCACATCATCAAAATCACGGCCGTGCCCACTAAGCAAACTTATCAAGTTGCTGAAGTGAAGAAAACCATCGCTCCGAGCGATGCCACCCGCGAAGCTGCGTATGCCAAGGCCCAGCAGCTGAAAGGCGAGGCTACCGACCTAGAAAGCTTCCGCAAGCTGGTGACCAAGGACAAAACCCTGCAAAAGCAGGAAGCCAAAAACCTGGACCGTGGTGCTCGCGCCGTGAACAACCTGCAGAACGCCCGTGAGCTGGTGCGCTGGGCCTTCGGCTTCAGCCCAACTGGCGCCGAAACCAAGGTTGGTGACATTTCGGAAGTGTACGAAATCGGCGACCAGTACGTGATTGCTGCCCTCACCGACGAGCGCGCCAAAGGCACGGCTACCGTGGCCAGCCTGCGCCCCGAGCTGTCGGCGGTGGTACGCAACGAGGAGAAGGCCAAGCAAATCATGGCCAAGCTGCCCAAGGCTGGCACCCTGGAAGAAATGGCCCAGAAATACGGTCCTACCGCTCAGGTAGGTACTGCCGACAACGTAGTACTCGGCCAGGGCAGCATTGCCAACGTCGGCTTCGAGCCGCTGGCTGTGGGCAAAGCCTACGCACTGAAGCCCGGCCAGAAGTCGGCCCCCATTCAGGGTGAGCAGGGCGTGCTGGTGGTTGAGCCCGTCACCGTGTCGCAGCCTGCCGTTGCCAACGATTTGAAAACCATCCGCCAGCAGCTGGCACAGCAGCGCGCCCAGGCACAGGATGGCAAGATTTACGAGGCTATCAAGGCCCACGCCAACGTGAAAGACAACCGCACGAAGTTTTTCTAGGACGTCAATCCTTCGATTTGAAAAGGGCCGTACCTTCGGGGGCGGCCCTTTTTTTTATGCTTCTTTCCATGCGGAGCTGCTTTGAACGAAGCACTGGAATTCCGACGTTTAGGGCCTGCAACCGATGCAGTAGGATTCGGCCGCTGCTCTGAGAAACGACTTTTACACTATGCGCTCACCCTCCCTCTTTGCATCTGCCGCGCTGCTGCTGGCATTATCGGCCCAGGCCCAGCCATCGAAACCGTGGTCCCCGGTAAGCAGCACGACGTTGGCGCAGGACTATGCCCGACGGGGCGAGCACGAAAAGGTGGTTTTTCTTTTTGAAAAACTATCGGCCGAGGAGCAGACGAGTCTGGCAGTATTCCCGGTATACCTGACTTCGCTGCAGGCACTTAAGAAATACAAGGAAGCCGAAAAAGTAGCCAAAAAAGCTGTCAAGCTGCATCCCGAAGATGCCACCATGGGGGTAGCATTGGGCGGGGTATACAAAGCCGCTGGCGATGCGCCCGCCGCTGAGAAGCAGTGGAACAAGGTGCTGGCTCAGCTGACGCCCGCACAGGTGGTGCCCGTAGCCACCGACTTCGAGCGCCGCGAACTGCCCGAGTGGACAGAGAAAACCTATCTGCGCGGCCGGGCGCTGGCTAAAAACGACACCGAGTACGCACCGCAGCTTATTCAGCTTTACACCCAGATGCAGAACCAGCCCCAGGTGCTGGCCGAAACCCTGCGCCTCATTGCCCAGGATGACAAGCAGCTGCCTTACGTGCGCAACATGCTGCAGAACGCCCTGCACGAGGAAAAGGATTTCGATGCGCTGGAGAAGCAGTTGCTTACCGCCACGCAGGAACACCCCGAGCAAGCCGCCTACAGTGAGTTGTTGCTCTGGCTGCAGATGCAGCGTCGGGACTTTGGCGGGGCGTTGGTGCAGGCGCGGGCATTGGACCGGCGCGGCCGAAGCGAGGGGGTGCGGGTGCTGGAAGTAGCAGCCATTGCGCAGCAGAATAAGGATTACGAAACAGCCATCGACGGCTTCAGCTACGTGGCCAAGGAATATCGCAATGGGCCATACTACAACGCTGCCCGGCAGCGTCTGCTACAAGCCCGCGAGGTTCAGGTGCGCGAAACTTACCCAGTAGACATGACGAAGGTTCGCGCTCTGGTCGCGGAATATGAGCAGCTGCTGGCGGAGTTGGGGCGCACGCCCGAAACTGCGCCTGTGCTCCGCAACCTGGCCAACCTCTACGCTTTCCAGCTGAATGACCGGGCCAAGGCCATGACGCTGCTTCAGCAGGTAATTGATATGCCGCGCGCCAGCGACGATGTGGTAGACGAGGCCAAAATCACGCAGGGCGATTTGTATATCCTAAAAGGGGAGCCCTGGGAGGCCACGCTGCTGTATTCGCAGGTGGAGAAATCGCATAAGGACTCGCCGCTGGGCTACGAGGCCAAGCTGCGCAATGCCCGCCTGAGCTACTACGCCGGCGATTTCAAGCTGTCTCAAAGTCACCTCGACATCCTGAAAGAAGCTACCACCCGCGAAATCGCCAACGATGCCATGCAGCTCTCGCTGCTGATTCAGGACAACACCGTAGAAGACACCCTCGGCATCGGTCTGAAGGCCTACGCCAGCGTGGAGCAGTTGGTGTTTCAGAACAAGATTCCGGAAGCGATAAAGGGCCTGGATGACTTGCTGGAGAAGTTCCCCGGCCATGCCCTTTCCGACGATACCTACTACCTAAAGGCCCAGCTCCAGCGCCGTATCGGCGACTTTCCGGGGGCCATTGCCACCTTGGAGCGCATCACCAACAACCCCAAATACGACGTGTTGAGCGACGACGCGCTGTTCTTGCTGGCCCGCATCCAGGAGGAAGATGTGAAAGACAAGGTGAAAGCGCAGGAGCTGTATAATCAGGTTATCGTGAAGTACCCAGGTAGCATCTACGTGGCGGAAGCCCGCAAGCGCTTCCGCAAATTGCGGGGGGATGGAGTGCAGTAGAGTAGGGGATAAGTAGGAGTTCGTGGAATGAAAGCAGCACGTCATGCTGAGCGCAGCCGAAGCATCTCGCGTGCTTCTTAGCCCAAACATTCCTACCCAAAAAACACCACCAGTATTACCAATATCACGATAAATGTGCCGTACATCAGCGCCTCGGTGCCGATGTACTGGCGGTATTGGCGGAAAAAATCCTGAAGCTTGCGCATGGGGCGGGGCACTGAAATGATGGGCCCAAAGGTAGGGCCGGCGGGCACGAGGCAGGGTTTGGTCGTACTTTTGAAGCCATTTTGACGAAGTATCCAATGACCCTATCCGCTGGTAAGCGCTGGAATTATATCCCCGACCCTGACCCTGTCCAGGTCAACTCCCTGACCCAGGCCCTCTTCATTGCCCCCGAAATAGCCGCCTTGCTGGTGCAGCGTGGCATCGACACGCCCGAAGCCGCTGCCGCCTTCTTCCACCCCGACCTGCGCCAGTTGCCCAACCCGTTGCTGATGCGCAGCATGGACCGCGCCGTGGCCCGCCTCGCTCATGCCCTGGATGCTGACGAAAAGGTGCTCGTGCTTGGTGATTACGACGTGGACGGCATTACCTCCGTGGCCACGGTGATGAGCTACCTCACCCCGCTGTTCGGTGCAGAGCGGCTGCGCGACTACATTCCTGACCGCTACACTGAGGGCTACGGCATCTCGCAGAAGGCCATTGACGTAGCCGCCGACCAGGGCTTTGCGCTCATCATCGCGCTCGATTGCGGCGTCAAGGCTGTGGAGCAGGTGGCCTATGCTAGTAGCCGCGGCGTCGATTTTATCATCTGCGACCACCACTTGCCCGGCGAGGAACTGCCGGCCGCCGTGGCCGTGCTCGACCCCAAGCGGGCCGACTGCCCATACCCCTATAAGGAACTCTCGGGCTGCGGTGTGGGCTTCAAGCTAATGCAGGCGCTGGGCGAGCATTTGGGGTTGCCGTATGCCCCGTTGTACGACTTGCTGGATTTGGTGACCGTTAGCATTGCAGCCGACATTGTGCCCATCACAGGCGAAAACCGTATTCTGGCTTCCTACGGCCTGCGGCGGTTTAATGAGGACATTGCCCAGCTGCGCCCCGGCCTGGCCGCCCTGCGCGAGCTGGCTACCCTGCGTGAAGGCCCAATGGGCATCAGCGGCCTGATATTCGGCTTTGCGCCGCGCATCAACGCCGCCGGCCGCATGGGCGATGCCCGCCGCGCCGTGGCCATGCTGCTGGCACCCGACCAGCAGGAGGCCCGCTACACCGCCGAAGTGGTGGACCAGATGAACCAGCAGCGGCGCGGCTCCGACCAGCACACCACTCAGGAGGCGCTGGACATGATTGCCGGCGACCCCACCCTGCAAAACGCCCATGCCACCGTGCTCTACAAGGCCGACTGGCATCAGGGCGTGCTCGGCATCGTGGCCTCGCGCTGCCTCGACCAATACTACCGCCCCACCGTTATCCTGACGCAGCGCGATGGCAAAGCCACCGGCTCGGCCCGCTCCGTGGCGGGGTTCGACGTGCACGAGGCCCTGGAAGCCTGCGCCCCGCTGCTCGACCAGTTTGGGGGGCACCGCGCTGCCGCTGGCCTTACCCTGAAGGTGGAAAACGTGCCCGCTTTCCAGAAGCGCTTTGAGGAAGTGGTAGCCCACACCCTCACCACCGAGCACTTGGTGCGGCCCGTCGAAATTGCAGCCGTGCTGCCCATTGGCCGCATCACGGAGGAATTTTTTGCCGAATTGCGGCGCATGGAGCCCTTCGGCCCCGGCAACCCCAACCCGGTATTTGCCTCGCAGCGGCTGATTGCCGTGCCGCACAGTGCCCGTGTAGTAGGTCAGGGGCACCTCAAGCTGCGCCTCGCCTCGGCCGACGCGCAGGGTCCCGCGGTGGACGCCATCGGCTTCGGCCTGGCCGACTACCTGCCCCAGATTGAGCAGGGCCAGCCCTTTAGTGCCTGCTACACCGTGGAGCTGAACGAATACCGCGGCCAGCGCGCCGTGCAGCTCCGCCTGCTGGACGTGCGTTGGGAGTAGGGGCGAACCATTGAGCCACCGATGATTTGCTACATTTCCTGCGATTTTGGAATTCTGTAGCATCGAACCTGCTACATTTTTTACGATGCAGGAATTTTGTAGCAGCTCCGTTGCTACATTTTTTTCCGGGTGCCGACGTTTGTAGCAACCCATTCCGGCCATTAGCGGCCGTTCGGTGGACGAATGGCCGATTCCCTGCGTGCGCATTTTGCGCTTACCCAACAGCGTCTGGCCGAGTGGTTGGGCGTCCACCGCGTCGTTGTGGCACAGGCCGAAGCCGGGTTGCGTGACCTGCCCCTAGGCCGCCACCTACGACAAGGAGTACAGCATTTACGCTTCACCCTGGCTACTGTGGGCCAGATGCTACGGGGAAGCGGCATTATTGAGCCGGCCCCGGCCCCCTTGCCCGCCCCGCCGGTCAATACCAAGGCCCTGCGGCGGCGGATAGCCGCTTGCCGTATGCAGGCTGCCCGCCTGGCCAGTGAGCGACCAGCCATGCAGGCCCGCGCCACGGCCTATGTCAACCGCCTGGCCGCGCTGCCTGCCCTGCGTGGCTATACCGACCCCGTGCCCGACCCCGTTCAGGAGGCTCGTTGGCTTTCCCTATTCGAGCTCGAAGCCAGCGTAGGGCTGCACGACGAGTGTGGCCCCGGTCCTCAGGCTCTGGCCACCGCGCGCCAAGCGGGTCTGGAGCGCGAAGCCGAAGTTTTAGAGAACCTACTGGCCGGGTTGGAATAGGCGCCTGTCATCCGGAGTCTTGCTGTGGATGGCAGGCGTTGCCAAAAGGCATACTACCGCCGCATCACCTGCCATACCCACCACAGCAGGGGCAGCTGCAAGGGCAGCCGACCCCAAGCCACCCAGCCAGGAATGTGCAGTTGTTCGTGGATGAGGGCCATGTACACGTTGGCTGGAAACACGGCTACCAGCAATGCCAGCAGTCCCCAACCCGCCAGCCGCCGCGTGCGAGCCGGCAGCAGGCCCACCCCGCCCAGCATTTCGAACACGCCACTCACATATACCAGCGCCAGTGGGGCGGGCAGCGCCGGCGGCATGATGGCGAGGTAAGTGGCCGGATGCACAAAATGCCAGATGCCGGCCCCGATAAAGAGCAGGGCCAGTGTGTAGCGGCTAAGTAAAACCATTGGAAGAGGAAGTAGGGAAAGCCAGAGGGGCTCAAGTTGTCAAAGAAAAGCCCTGGCCAACGCTTGGCCAGGGCTTTTCTTTGACAAGGAAGAAGAGGCTGCTACTTCAGTACCTTCAACTGCTGGGTGCCTTGCGCAGTGCTCAGGTGCAGCACGTACACGCCAGCGGGCAGGGTATCGGTATCGAAGGCCACTTGCTGGGGGCTGGGCCGCAGAATGAGGGGCTGGCGACGCACTTCGCGGCCCAACGCATCGAGGAGCTGCAAGGTGGCCGTACCCGTCAAAGAGGGTGCCACCGTCACCCGCAACTGGCTGCCAAATGGTACCGGGGCTGCCGTGAAGGCATCCGTTAGCCGCTGGCTGGCGGTGGTGGCGGTAGCCACGCGCTCGGCCACGCGCACGTTGGTGAGGTAGATGTTGTTGCCGTTGTCGTTCAGGTTCACAAAACGCAGGAGGACGGTTTGCGTTTGGGCGGCTGGGCCAGGCGTGCGGAAGGCACTCAAGTTTACGGTTTCCTGCCGCCACTGAGCGGCGCTGGTGGGCGCAAACACGCTGGTGCTGGCAGTAGCTACCGTAGCCAGGGTAGTTCCGCGCTTCAGGTAGCTGGTGGGCACGAAGGTGGCCCCGCAGTCCGTAGAAATATCTACCCGCAGGCCATCCGAAAAGGTGCTGCTGTAAGTCCGGTGGGCCACGGCGAAGGTCAGTTCCGGGCTGGTGCTGCCTGCCAGGTTCAGGGGCGGAGTGATGAGGAAATCTTGGGCCCCGCGCAGGCCATCATCGAAGTCGTTGACCATGGGCAGGCGACGGCTCACGTTATCGGGGCCTACCACGGCCGTCGGGCTCAGCTCCCAGGTATAGGTAGAGCTGGGGTTTTCGACCCGCCAGCCAGCCGGCGGAAAGGCCGTTGCGGCCGTCGAAAACGTTTCGCTGAAGGCCAGTGGCATGCCGTTGCTCACCGTGATGAGATTGGTGCGGGTGGCTGAGCCGGGGCCGTAGCTGTTGGTAGCTGTGAGGCTCACCGTGTAGGTACCCAGATTGGCAAAGCTTACCTGCGGGTTTTGCGAGGTGGCCGAGGTGCCATTCACGAACGTCACGCCCGCGCTCGGGCTGATAACCCAGGCCCAGCTAGTGGGCGCGCTTTGGCTGCTATCGCTCAGCAGCAACGTACTGCCCGGGCATAGCACCTTCAGGCTGGGCTCGAAGCCGGCCAGCGGCGGACCGGGGCAGTCGCGTAGGCCACTGGCCTGGTAAATGGCCCGCGTGCGGCGCGAGAGCAGGCCGTTGGCCCCCCGCGCCCGCACGGCAAACCAGTAGTCAGACCCCGAGCCCAGGCCCGGCAGTACTACGTAGGGCGTCGTCACGGTCGTCAGCGAATCCATGTAGAGCGTGCCCAGCTTGTACACCGTATAAGAAGTAGCGCCGGCTGAGGCCGTCCAACTCAGCCGGCTTTCGCTGAGGCAGCGGTATTCGGAGCGTAGGTTGGTAGGCAGCGGGGCCACCGTGAAGAAAGCCGGCGACTGGCTGCTCGTGCTACCCCGCGTCACGCGCACTTTCACGCTGCCGGCAGCAAGGCCAGTGGGCACCACCCAATCGGTGGAGCGGGCCGTACCAACTAGGTTGCTGGCAATGGGCACGTAGGTCTGGCCGTTGTCGAGGGTATACGCCACGGAAAAGGGTAGGGAACTGTCGGCCGCGTCCCAGCGCAATGTTTCAGTTTCGCCAGGTACGAAGCCTTCGCCACCCAGCGGGTAGGTCAGTTCTACGCCTTCGTCGATGTAGCTATAGGTCAGCCAAAAACCCTGGCGGCCCTGGGGCACGGCCCGTCCGCTCACCGTGAAGCTGTAGCCGCCGGGTGCGCTGGGGTTGTCGATGGTGATTTGCTCGGCGTTGTTGATAGAGTCGCGCCCGCGCACGGCAGCCGTGTTCAGCTGGGCCACGGTGGGGCGGTGGTCCAGTATCCAGGGCTGAATGGGAGTGCTCGTACCCACAGCGGTACCCACCAGGTCGAGGTTGTTGACGAGGGCCGGGCGGGCGTTGGCTGCGCCTTCGTAGTCGGTCCAGTGCAGCATCACGCGCAGCTGCGTCTTGCCCGCAACGGCCGGCACTACGAAGGTGCGGCTCTGCCCCTGCGTGAGGGTATCGAGGAAATAAGTGTGTCCTTCCAGCACACGCACCGCCCGCAGGCCGTTGATGCGGCCGTAGCCAAAGCGGAAGTCAGGGCCCGGGTTGCCCAGGTCTTCGGCCGTGTTCATGAGCACGGCCTTGAGCAGCGCGCCCGGCGCTTCGGCCCCGGCGTTGAGGCTGCGGTAGGCGCCCACCAGCTGGGCCGTCACGCCCGACACGCCCGGGCAGGCCATGCTGGTGCCCGAGATGGTAGCGTAGGTGTTGCCGCCGTAGGTCGAGGTTACGTTGGTGCCCACGGCGCACACTTCGGGCTTGATGCGGCCGTCGGTGGCCGGGCCGCGGCTGCTGCTGCTGGCCAGGGCGTCGCGGTAGTCCACGTTGCCCACGGTCAGCACGTTCTTGCCCATTTTCTGGCCGCCGGTGATGTTGCCCCAGCCTGCGCCCGCGCCATAGCCAAAGTCCGAAGTGCCAGCATTGCCCGACGAAAAAACGTGAATCAGAAACGGCAGCTGGCGCATCTGCTGGTCGAGGGAGCGGGCGAAGCTGGTGTAGCCGGCGTTGTTGCCGTCGCTGTAGCTGGAGCTGGTCACGCGTACGCGCCGAGCGGAGTTGGCGTAGTTCGCCGGCGCTTGGTTGATGTTGTTGGGGTAATCCTGATAGAAGTTGAATGCGCCCACGGCTTGCCCCCGGTTGCGCGGCTCCAGGTTGCCGGCCCCCATGATGGTGCCGGCCACGTGGTCGCCGTGGTCGCCTCGGCTGACGCCGGCGGTGCTCACGTCCACCCGCCCCTGAAAGTCAATGTGCGGGCCAATGGCACCGTCGTCGCCGTGGCCCACGGTCACTCCCCGGCCATCGTAGTGGCGGCCGGCGCCGTAGTCGGTGGCCAGGGCATTGGCGCGGTGGTCGGTACGCCCCCGGAAGTTTTCGGGCTGGCCAGGGGCGGGCGCCGCTTCCACGGTACTCACCCACGGCAGCTCGGCCAGTCGCAGCACCGCCGTTTCGGCCAGCACCACGCGCATTTGGTGCGCAAAGTCATCCTGGCTCAGCACCTGGAATTCGGCTCCTGCCAGCGCTGTCCGCACCTGGGCGGGCGTCAGGGCCGGGTAGTAGGTCAGCGCTACTTCCAGCTGGCCGGCAGTGCGGCGTGCGTGGGCCGGCACGGTGCCCTGAGCCAGGGTGCCGGCCAGTTTCCAGCGGCCCGGCATGGCCCCGATGCTGCGCAGCCCCAGCCCAGCCAACTGGCTATGTGCCAGTCCCGCCGGTAAGCTGGCGGTGTAAGCCTTCAACGGCAGGTAGTCGAAAAGCTGTACGCCGGCGCGCCGCAGAGTCGCCTTTTGAGCCTCCGTGGGCAGGTGCGTGAATTGCAGCAGGCGAAATACGCGCCCCTGCCAGGCATCGGTGGGCACAGCGGCGGGGGCAGCCAGCCAGGCGTCGGCGTTGGCGGCCGGCACCATGTCGCCCACAGCCAGGCGTAAGGCGAAGGGTTCGGTAGCCGGGGCAATGGGCTGTGCCAGGCCGGGTAGGGCCGGCAGTCCCAGCGCTGTTGCCAGCGCCATTCGGTACAGGTATTTCATGTGGCAAGGGAAAACGGGTTGTTAATCAGGGCAAAAGATACAACCTTCACGCCTTCTTCATGGAATAAATATCTCCCTTTTTCGGCTAAAGCTTATCGGATGATTAGCCCACCAGCTGAGCAGATAAGAGAAACAACGCTATGCCGCGATGCATAAGCTCGAAGGCCCATCGCGTCGATTCTACCAGAGACTACCCCCAATGCCAAAATCTTTCCCACCTACTTGGCTGTTATTGCTCCCGCTGCCACGTTGTCTACTAGCGTTCACCTTTCCCCATCCCGCGCCAAGTCCGTACTTTTGCAGCATTAACTCAAAACTCCCACCACCCCATGCAAACCGCCACGTCCTCGAATATTTACCAGCTCTCCGAAGAGCAATTAGCCGTCCGCGATGCTGCCCGCGACTTCGCTCAGAGCGAGCTGTGGGCCGGCGTTATCGAGCGTGACGAACACCAGAAGTTTCCCGCCGAGCAAATCAAAAAGATGGGCGAGCTGGGCTTCATGGGTATGATGGTGAGCCCCGAATACGGCGGCTCCGGCCTCGACACGGTAAGCTACGTGCTGGCCATGGAAGAAATCAGCAAAGTCGATGCCTCGTGCTCCGTCATTATGAGCGTAAACAACTCGCTGGTGTGCTGGGGCCTGGAGAAATACGGCACCGAAGAGCAGAAGCAGAAGTACCTGCCGCGCCTGTGCTCCGGCGAAATCATCGGCGCCTTCGCCCTTTCTGAGCCCGAAGCCGGCTCCGACGCCACCAGCCAGCGCACCACCGCCGAGGACATGGGCGACCACTACCTCCTCAATGGCACCAAGAACTGGATTACCAACGGCACCACTGCCTCGGTCTACCTGGTTATTGCCCAAACCAACCCCGAGCTGAAATCACGCGGCATCAATGTCCTCATCGTTGACAAGGACATGCCCGGCTTTGTCCAGGGACCCAAGGAAAACAAGCTCGGTATCCGTGGTTCTGATACTTGCTCGCTGATGTTCACCGACGTGAAGGTGCCCAAGGAGAACCGCATCGGGGCCGACGGTTTCGGCTTCAAATTCGCCATGCAGGTACTGGCTGGCGGACGCATTGGCATTGCCTCGCAGGCCCTGGGTATTGCCTCCGGCTCGCTGGAGCTCAGCCTGAAATACGCCAAAGAGCGCAAGGCTTTCGGGGTGCCCATCGCGCAGCATCAGGCCATTCAGTTCAAGCTAGCCGACATGGCGACCAACATCGACGCGGCCCGTCTGCTGTGCCTGCAAGCCGCTGCCGATAAAGACAATGGTGCCGACTACGCCAAGTCGGGTGCCATGGCCAAACTCTTCGCCTCGAAGGTGGCAATGGACGCAGCCGTAGAGGCCGTCCAGATTCACGGTGGCTACGGTTTCGTGAAGGAATATCACGTCGAACGCTTCATGCGTGACGCTAAGATTACCCAGATTTATGAGGGCACTTCCGAGATTCAGAAAATTGTGATTTCTCGGGAAATCCTGAAATAGAGGCAGAATTGCCTAAAATTCAGATTCATTGCACAAAACCCAGCCGACTTTCGGCTGGGTTTCTTGTTTTTGTGAATTTCAAGCTGTTATATTGCACTGCGATTGATGCTGCCTATTCACAATTGCCCCTCCAACTGGTCGTTTTAGTTAGATAAATTATGGAAGATTACAATAAAGTCATCGAGTCACTAGGGGTTCGATATATCAAAGCGAAGAATCTGGTTCTCCACCAGCCCTTCACTGTGCGCAATTCTTATGATGTCGGCAATAACTTGATTTTGCTGCACAAAGGCCATCTCACCTTTGGCGAGGAAGATATGGTGGTGGAGGAGGGCGAAATGCTGTTCATTCCTGGTGGCCGGCCCACTCGTGTGAGCTACGGCGTGGACCAGAAAAACCGCGTTATCACCAATGATGACCTCATTTCTAATAAGGATAAGTTCTTTACTTCCAACGATAACCTCGACCTCATTGGCGAGGCACCCGAAAGCCACAGCTTCGTAAGCTTCGAAGCCAAAGTGTTCGACTCGGTGAACTTTTTCGCCTCGCTCGATGTGCCGGCCTTCCTCATCTCGGGGCAGAGCAAGCTGGCCAACTTGGTGATTAAGGTGGTGGAAGAGAGCATGCAGGACCTGCCCGGCCGCGAGCGCCTCATCAACATCTACACCGAAAACATTGTGGTGGAAGTGGTGCGCTATGTGCTGCGCAACAACATGTTTGTAGAGCAGCTGGCCACAAACAGCACCTATTTCAAAGACCCGCGCCTGATTGACCTGTTCAACTACATCAAGGAGAACTTGGGCGGCGACCTGTCAAACAAAGTTCTGAGTGGCGTGGCCAACGTGAGCGAGGACTATGTGGGCCAGTATTTCAAGATGCTGACCAACATCAACCCACAGGACTACATCGAATACCAGCGCATGGAGCGCGCCGTGTTCCTGCTGCGTACCACCAAGAAAAGCATCCGCGACATCGGCAAAGAAGTGGGTTACAAAGACACCGCCTATTTCTGCCGCCGCTTCAAAATGATGTTCGGCATTCCGGCCGGCAAGATGCGCCGCCGCGAGTCGGCCATGAATATCTAGTCTCTATTCTTACCGCTTTATGTGTAGTGCTTTACTGATTACAGAAGGATAATTATTCAACCAATACCTCTATAAATAAAAAGCCCCGCTTCAGGTAGAAGCGGGGCTTTTTGTTGCGACATTATCAAAGGCTATTCGATGCTGCGAAAGCCATCGTCCTTTGAGCGGAAGCTGTTGCTCGAATGCTGAGCGCCGTGGTCGGTGCTGGCCGAGGCTCCGCCGTAGCTGCTGTCGCTCCGGCCACTGCCCGACTTAATGCCGGTGTTGCCAGCCGATGATTTAGCAGAACTGGCATCGGTGCCATAGCTGGCGCTGCTGCCGTAGCGGCTGCCGCCGTTGCCATAAGGTGCGCCGCTGTCGGAGCGGCCACTACCAGCTTCCGGGCGGCGGCTGGTAGAGGCGTCGGGGGCTTGGTAGCCGTAGCTGCGGCGACCGTAGCTGCCAGCGTCGCGCTGGCGGCCATAGTTATAGGGGCTGCTTTCTGATGAAGAGGAAGAAGACTTGCCTTTACGGGTAGCCAGCCAGCCAATACCAGCGGCCAGGATAGCACCACCTACTACTTTCTGAGTAGTACTGAGGCCATTCACTTTATCGAGGGCACGGTTGCCGAGGTCTTTGATGCTCTGAGGCAGTTGGTTTACACTGTTAAGAACGCCGGAATCCTCAATCCACTGCTTGCCGCTGTTCAGCGCGGTGTCGAGCAGGGTGCCTTCCTGGCTGTTGGTGTTGCTTTCCGGCTGGCCTCCGGCAGTAGCCTGGTCAGCTTGGCTGTTGGCTTGGGCGTCGGTAGCACCAGAGGCTTGCTGCGCACCGCGGGCACTAGTCCCCTTGCGCGATGTCGCACCCGAAACAGTTGCATCATTGCCCAGGCCGGTGCTGCCCGTGTTAGTACCGGCATTTTGTACGCGAATGTCGTCGCCAGGCATTGGCCCGGGCTGGTTTTGCGGATTGTCCATGATTATGAGTGGGAAAGGGAGTGGAAAGAACGAATGTCTGCGCCGGCAGCAGTGCGCCGGAAGCGTGGGGATTATTCGTAATCAGCTTCCGGGAAGTTGCGATTTGCCTACTTTATTTTGGGCTTTGGCGGGCTGAGGTGCTCCGGCGTTGGGCTGTGCGTGGCGCGGCAAGGGGCGTAGGATGTGGTTGGGGTCGGCTAGCACCACACGGCGGGCTTCTTCGCGAGCTTCTACCTCATACTTATTGGCATAGTAACCCACGCGGGCCGACTCGATGAGGTACTTCCAAAGGAAGGGGAGAAGACCATGCTCTTTATACTGGCGTAGGTGCACGGCTTCGTGGGCTACCCATTCGGCATCAGCCAGGAATTCTTCGCGGGTGGCGCCGCTCAGGTGCACGGTTTGCCCCACTACCATGGCCACGCGCTGGGCTTTGAGCACACGGCGGGCGATGAATGCTAAAGGGGAGTTGGTCCAGGTTTGGAGCTTTTGCATGCGAGCAAGATATGGAAATATTTGGGCGGCGCTATTACGAAGCAAAATTCAGCATGGTTGCAAGTCATAAAGATAATATTTTACGATAAAATATGGTTTATATAATAAAATTTGCTTTTTTTTAAGAAAAAGTGTGGAGGTTATGGAAAGTTTAACCTAGCTTTACCCAGCGACCCATTCTATGACCAATAGAAATTATCGGGTACAGCTTTATTTTCTCACCTTTTTCACTCGGCTCTTACCAGCCTTGCCTATCGCCTAAGAAAGCTACTATCCCGGCGCTTCCTTGCCTTTAAGGAATCCGGATTTTTGCCCCTAACCCTCTAACGACGGACAATGAAAAACAGCCTCCTGTATTGCCTCGCCGCTGGTTCGCTAGCTCTCTCCTTCTTCTTTGAACGCGCCCCCGATGCTTCGGCAACGGCCCGTGCCACCTCGGCACCGGTCGTAGCCGAAGCATCGCTGCTTCCGGCCCTGACGACAGGAGAACCTGCTACCGAACTGCTCGCGGCTGGCGACCCACCCGCTGGCAAGCCCACTCCCGCCGCCCTGGCCGCCTCGCGCGACTCGCTCACGTACCACTACTACGCCCAGACCCTGGGCCTGCACCTTGCCTTCAACGAGAACAAGGACCTGCTGCGCACAGTAACCGATTGGATTGGAGCTCCTTATAGCTACGGCAGCAACTCGCGTCGCGGCACCGACTGCTCAGGCTTCGTGACCCGCGTGTTCCGGGAAGTGTATGGCATCAACCTGATACACTCCTCTCGCGCTATGTTTACGAATACCAAACGCGTGGCCAAAAGTGAGATGCAAACCGGCGACCTGGTGTTTTTCCGCCGGGGCAAGGGCCCGATTTATCACGTGGGCATTTACCTGAAAGATGGCAAGTTCGCCCACTCAGCTACCAATGGTGGCGTGATGGTGAGCTCACTCAACCAGCCTTACTACCACCACAACTTCTATGCTGCTGGCCGCGTGCCCGCCGCTGCCGAAGCCGATGCGAACGCCGTTGAGCAAGCACTGGTCGCGGCGGCTGAATAATCATTCCGAGTAAGAAAAATCAGGCGAAACGCCCGGCCCCATGGCCGGGCGTTTTTTTGTTCCATTCGCCTTGCAGATGATGCCACTGGCTGGGTATTCATGGGTTATTCATTAGCAGATATAAAAATTGAATTAAACTTGAAAATAGTTTGGCAGTCTATGCTAAACTGCTGGGTCAGAAGATGAAATTAACTGGCTGACAGGAGGTTTTACTTGCTGCTTTTGGTTCTATTCTTACGCGCCTGCTCATGAATCGTAGACATTTCCTCCAGCGAAACGCAGCCGTTTTAAGCGCGTCGTCTATCGCAGTGGCCCAACCAGATGCGCCAACCGCAACCCAGGCCCAACAGGACCCTCCTGAGGTAATCAGCCGCTATGCCAATACCAAGCTACCCACTGGCTTGGCCCGCACCACTACCACCCTGGCGCCCTACACTGGCACCTGGGGCTACGCGCAGGCCGCGCACCTGTTGCGCCGCAGCCTGTTTGGGCCCACCCGTAGCGAGATTCTGACGGCGGCTGGCTCCACCCTGACGTCGGTGCTCAACGGGCTGCTCACGGCCCCAGCCACTGCCCCCGACCCACCCCTGAATGTATCGGCCACCGATACCAGCGTGCCCATCGGCACCACTTGGACGGCGCAGGTATTTGACCAAAGCTTTGAGGGCGTGCGCCGGGCATCGTTGCGGGACTGGTGGTTGGGCCTGTTATTGAACCAGAACACCACGCTGGTGGAAAAAATGACGCTGTTCTGGCACAACCACTTTGTGGTTGAGTTCGGCGATATTAATGATGCCCGGATGGGCTACGAGTACGTGCGCCTGCTGCGCCAACACGCCTTGGGTAACTTCCGGCAGCTGACCAAGGATGTGACTGTGACACCGGCCATTCTGCGCTATCTCAATGGCAACCAGAGCACGGGTGGGGCCCCCAACGAGAACTACGGCCGCGAGCTGCTGGAACTCTTCACGGTGGGCAAAGGGCCCCTTATTGGTACCGGCAACTATACCAACTACACCGAAGCCGATGTGCAGGCCGCTGCCAAAGTCCTCACCGGCTGGCGCGACCTGAGTACGCCGCCCGTGGGCAGCTACTTTACTGCCAGCCGCCACGATACAACGACCAAGGTATTTTCGTCGGCCTTCGGCGGGGCCAGTATTACGTCGGCAGGTGCTACGGAATATCAAAACCTCATCAACCTAATTTTCCAGCAGGGAGAGACAGCGCGTTTCATTGTGCGCAAGCTCTATCGCTGGTTTGTGTACTACCTGATTGATGCACAGGTGGAAACAGATATCATTCAGCCGCTGGCCACGCTGCTCATTCAGAACAACTACGACATTGCGCCGGTGCTGCGAACCTTGCTGAGCTCCGAGCATTTCTTTGATACCCTCAACGTGGGCTGCTTGATTAAGAGCCCGTTGGATTTCACGGTGGGTATGTTGCGGCAGATGCAGGTAGTGTTTCCGACCAGCGGCAACCTGACGGCCCAGTACGTGATGTGGGACTACATCAATGGCCTGGCCAACGTGCAGCAGCAAACCCTGGGCGACCCGCCCAATGTGGCCGGCTGGGCCGCCTATTACCAGACGCCGCAGTTCCATGAGCTCTGGATAAATGCCGTGACACTGCCGCGCCGCAATCAGGTAACGGACCTGTTCATCAGCACAGGATACACGCGCAGCGGCGTCAAAATCGTGATTGATGTGCTGGCGCTGGCGCAGTCCTTGCCCGCCGCCACAGCTTCGGATTGCAACCTGCTCATCGACGAGTTTGTGCGATTGATGTTGCCAATCAGCCTGACGGCTAATCAGGTTGACTTCCTGAAAAATACCCTGCTGCCTGGACTGCCCGATTTTGAGTGGACTGTGGAGTGGCAGCAGTACCTGGCCGCACCCACCAATACGGCCAAAAAAGCGGCCGTCACCACCAAGCTGCAGGCCATGCTGCGCGCGCTGATGGGACTGGCGGAGTATCATCTTTCTTAAGCCGTTAGACCGCGCAATATATTCATTCGTCAATTCAAGCTGCTGGCTACTAGCTAACAGCGAATAGCCAGCAGCTTAAATATGAAACGTCGCGAATTTCTACAAACCACGGCTGCGGCCTCCGTTGGTACTGCCTTTTTGAGTGGGCTGCCCATTGGTGCCTACGGATACTCGCCCCAGTTGGCGGCGCTCACCAATGCCGCCACGCAATCGGATAAGGTACTGGTCATTATTCAGCTGCAAGGCGGCAATGATGGCCTGAACATGATAATTCCGCTGGACCAGTACCCGGCCCTGATGGCAGCGCGCGGCAACATTGCCTTGCCCCAAAACCAAGTGTTGAGCCTGACTACTAACACCGGTATTCACCCGGCCATGGCCTCGCTTCACAACCTGTTTCAGAACGGCAAACTAGGGGTGGTGCAGAGCGTGGGCTACCCCAACCCCAACTTCTCGCACTTCCGGGCCACCGATATCTGGACCTCGGGCTCGGCTTCTAATGTGACCTGGACTACCGGCTGGGCGGGCCGCTACCTCGACGGCGAATACGCTGGCTACCCCACCGGCTACCCCAATACCCAGAACCCCGACCCGTTGGCCATCAGTATTGGTTCGGTAGTGAGCAACTGCGCGCAGGGGCCCAGCGTGAACATGGGCATGGCCATTGCCAGCACTACGTCGTTCTACCAGCTGCTGAGCGGTGGGGTGGATGTGGCCCCAAACACGCCGGCCGGCCATGAGCTGACGTTTATCCGGCAGGTGGTGAGCCAGACGCAGGTGTACACCACGGCTATTCAGGCAGCGGCTGGGCGGGCCCAGAACCTATCCCCGCTCTACCCCACGGCCGGCCAGAACTCGTTGGCCGACCAGCTTAAGATAGTGGCCCAACTCGTAGCCGGGGGCTTGCAAACACGCATTTACGTGTGCCAGCTCGGGGGCTTCGATACGCACACGCTGCAGGTGCCTGCCACGGGCAGCACCACTAGTGGCACCCACGCCACGCTGCTGGGCAAGATTGCCGAGGCAGTAAGTGCCTTTCAGGACGACCTGCAGCGGCACAACGTGCAGGACCGGGTAGTGGGCATGACCTTCTCGGAGTTTGGCCGGCGCATCAGGGCCAATTCGGGCTACGGCACGGACCACGGCTCGGCTGCCCCGCTGCTGGTGTTCGGCTCGCGGGTGAACCCCATGGTGCACGGCCCCAACCCCACGCTGCCCGCCAACGCCGGCGTGAACGACAACGTGGCCATGCAGTTCGACTTTCGCAGCATCTATACCAGCATCCTGAAAGACCTGTTCCAGGTGACGCCGGCCACGCTCACGCAGCTGTTTGGGCAGAGCTTCCCCTACGTGCCGGTGTTGCGTCCGGGCACCGGCACAGCCACCAATACAGCGGCCGAGGTGGCAAGTTTTACGGTGTACCCCAACCCGGTGGCGCGCGATGGCCGCACCGTCGTGGCTTACGAGAGCGCCGGTGGACACGTCCAAATAGTGCTGCTCGACGCGTTGGGGCGCGAAGTACGCCGCGCCGTGGACCAGGTGCTGGCCGCCGGCCCACAGTTCCTGCCGGTAGACCTGAGCGGCTTGGCCGCCGGGGCTTATTACTGCCAAGTGCGCGAGGCCAAGCGCTCAGGTTCGCGCATTGTGGTGGTAGAGTAAGCAGGTTAACTATCAGGAAATAAGCGGTAGTCGGTTCTGCTAACTGCCTAATAGCTGGCGAGCTAGGTGGTCGGTTATTTTGTGTTTATATCGAAAAAAGGCAGCCCGGTTGCACCCTTTTGCGTACAGGCTTTTCGAGGCGGCTGCCTCTTCCTCATTCACCTCCTCGTTTCAATACCATTGCTCTATGGAAGCGCAAATCGAACAACAACTCGAAAAAATTCTGCCCGAAGACCTTGCCCGCACGTTTGAAAGTGCCTACCACGTTTTCCAGGGCGACCACGACCGTATTGATGACCTGCTGAAAAACGGCGGCGTGCTACTCCGCAAAGCGGCCCAGCGGTTCACCCCAACCCAGATGGTGCTCGGCATTGCGGCTATTGCTGCCGTGGCAGTGGTGCTCATCAACCGTGCCACCGACGATGACCACGAAGGTGAAGCCCACGATGTGAGCGACCGTAAAGACAAAAAATAGCGCGATGCAGCTATGAAAAAGGCGGCTTCCTCCAAGGAAGCCGCCTTTTTGCATTTTTATCGATGCACAATCACTGACAGGTACCGCAGTTGTTAGCGGATTTCAACTACCACTGGTACGGCCAGCCGCACCGCTACCGGCTGGCCCCGATGCTGGCCCGGCGTGAAGCGAGGCAGGCGCAGGGCGGCGGCCAGCACCGCCTCGTCCATCTCGCTGCTGATGCTTTGCAGCATGACGGGCCGCGTGACGCGACCATCGGGCTCTACTACGAAGCTGACCTGGCCCGTGCCGTTGGTAGTGCGCTCTGGGTAAATTATAAGCTCCTGTAGGGCCGATTGCAGGCTGTTGACACTGGTACGGCCGGGCAGCTCCGGCATTTGCTCGACCTGGCTGTATACTTGGTTTTCGGGCACTGGTGCGGCGATACCGGCGGGCGGCGGAGGCGGGCTAAACCACACATTCACGGCCTGGGACACGGCCACGGGCTGGTCATCGTAGCCTTGAGCAGGTTGCCAGCGGGGAAAGCCGCGCACGAGGCGAAGGGCCTCATCGTCGCAGCTGGGACAGAGGGAGTTGAGGACTTCGGTGGCCCCGATGCGGCCGTCGGCTTTCAGGACGTAGCGAACCGTGACGCGGCCTTTCAGGTCGCGCAGTCGTACTTCTTCGGGTGTCACTTTGTTCTTTTGCAGGTACTGCTCCAGTGCCGCATCACCACCCGGAAACTGGGCTTGCCGAGCGACTTCGGTGGTGGCATACACGTGACGCGGCGACAGAAACATGACCGGCACGGTGAGCAGCACCGCCACCGGCTGGCCCTGATAGAGGGCCGGACGTAGGCGTGGCATCTTTTTCACGGCGGCCAGGGCTGCCGCATCGCAAGCTGGGCTGAGACTTTGAACAATAGCCGCTTGCCGGGCCACACCGCTCACCCCAACTACCACACGCACAAATACGCGGCCTTCGGTGCGGCCCTCGCGCACATCGATGGGCAGCTTCAACTGCTGCTGCACAGCCTTCACCAGCGCCAGGTTGCCACCGCCGTTTGGCAGGGCAGGCATCTGGTCTACGTAGTTAAAAATCTGGGTGGTGTCGGTGGCATATTGGCCGTAGCGCTGGGCTGTGGCAGGCGCGGCAATGCCAAGCAGGAGCAAAAGCAGCACCGATACCCGTTTTTTAAAGAAGCAATGACGGCTATCAGGCTGCCTGAGCGGAACGAAACGAGTGTCCATATCGCAAAGCTAGGTCAGGCGCGATTTTTCCAAAAACCGAGGATTTATATAAGCTGTGCGGCTGTATACGGCACCACATCTTGACGAGCTGGCCGGATACCACAACGGTGAATGTAAAGCTAGGTTCGTCAGCGCTTTGCAGGAAGCCGCCCAAACAGCACTGGAACGGTAAAGCTCACCGATGCCGGCAGGCCATTCAACTTACCCCCGACAAACCGTGGAAGTTGCCGCACGGCTGCCAGAGCGGCGGCGTCGCAGTTGGCGTTCAGGCTTCTGACGATTTTGACATCGCGCATGACACCGCTGGGCCCAACGGTGAAACCAACGAATACCTTACGAGGCAGAGTGTCATTGGCAACTTCAGGCGGCATGATGACGGCCCGCTGAACAGCCTGGAAAATGGCGGGATTGCCGCCTCCATTTGGAAGGCGTGGCATTTCATCCACCAGCGGGTAGACCCGGCGCAGGGTGTCCAGCATCTCGCCTCTGGTGCGGCCGGAATCATCACGGTGGAACGTGATGGATATGGTGATGGCCACGTCTACTGGTTTCCCCAACTGGGTGCCCGGGGTAAAACGGGGTAATAGCCCGACAGCCCGCAGTAGCTCCTCATCGCAGCCCCCACCAATGCCTCTGACGATTCTGGCGTTGCGGGCGTATCCCTTCTTGTCCACAATAAAATTGACCATGACAATGCCATCAATGCCCTGGCGGATTGCATACTCGGGGTATCGTAGCTCTTTGTATATGGCGTCAATAATAGCGCGCTTACCACTTTTGCCGGCTAACTGAGGCATGTGCTCAACTTCGGTGTATACTCTATCAAAAGTATTCGTAGCTAGATTGATAGAGTCGTTATTTGCTGGTGAAATTTCTTTCTGAGCAAAGGCACGGCCCGGGGATAGCAGGGCAGTGAAAAGCAACGCTTGACGAAAAAGGCAAGCTGTCTTAAATGGCGGGTAAGTGTGCATGGAAAGGAAAGCAGACGTTCAGAAGATGGTCAGTAGCCTTCGGATAAAACGAGGGAAAGGGGGTTATTTCCCTTGCAGTGTCCAGGCGGTGGCGGCCCGGGTATTTGGTTCCTGTGCGGTGCGTAGAAACACCAGTTCGTCGAGCTGGCCCACGCGCCAGGTTTCCAGCATGTCGTTGTAGTAGCGCGAGCCGGGGTTGCCGCTCTGGCCGCCGGGGTACACGCCGTAGGCGCGCACCTGTGGGCCCAGGGCTACCACCATGCGCCAGCTGGGGCCCGTGCGCTCGGTGGTAGCGTTCACGATACCCGCGCCGCCGCCGCAGTCCACGTCCATCACCCCAAAGCCGGGGAGCTTGAGCAGGTGCAGGACATCGGTGCCTTTCTGGCTGGCCCAGCGCCATTTGGCACTTTGGGCGCCGAACTTACGGGTGAGGCTGTCCACGGCCCAGCTCAGGCTTTGGCGGGCCAGCAGGGGCAGGGTTTCTTTGGTGGCGCGGGTGCGGCGGTCGTCAATCCAGCGGCTGCTGTCTTCCTTCAGAATCAGGTTATTGGTGCGGTCGCGGGCGGGATAGCGGTAGGCTAGGCCCTTGGGGTCGGTGGGGAAGTCGTCGTCCCAAAGGCGCTTCACCAAGTTGTCGTACCACAATTCAAACAGGCTCGGGCCGATAGCATCGGCGGTGTACTGGTAGTTCCAGGTGCGTAGGGCAGCCAGGGCCCGGCCCTCGGGCGAAGCGGGCGGCAGCTTGCCAGCTAGGGACAGCAGGCGCGGCAGCATCAGTTGGGCGTTCATCCCGAAGTTGTCGTTCTGGAGTTGGCGCAGGCTGTCGGCCGTCACGCGGGGCATCTGCTCCAGACGCTGGTTGATGCGCCGGCCACGCTCCGACGAGCCGTAGTCCCAGTTCAGGTAATACGGGTAGTCCTCGGGCCGCACCGACGATTGGTTGGCCGAGGACACGAAGCCCCGCGCTGGGTTCTTCACGTGCGGGTTCTGCGCGGCCGGAATCCAACCCTGCCATTCCTGCGCTGGGTCGCGGCCATCGAGCAGGTATTTGCCCTGCTCACGCCATTTCAGGGGAAAGTGGCCATTGGGCCACAGCGCAATATCCTGCGCCGCATCGGCAAAAATGAAGTTCTGAGCCGGTGCACCGTAGCTGGCCAAGGCGGCCGTGTAGTCGGTGTAGGTGCGGGCGCGGTTGAGGCGGTAGAAGGTCAGGAATTCGTTGGCTGCGTCGTGGGCCGTCCAGCGGGCGGCGTAGCCGATGGGCGTTTGGGGCAGGAAGGGCCTCTGTGGCCGCTCATACACCACCGGACCGTGGTGGGTGTAGAGCACGGTATCGAGCCGGTCGGTTTTCCCGCGCACCTTGATGTGCTCCACCACGCGGCGCACCGGCTTCCACTGACCATTATATAGGTACTCGCGTCGCGTGGCATCCCGAAACTGAATCTGGTACCAATCCAGCACGTCGGCGTAGGTGTTGGTCACGCCCCAGGCCACCTGCTCGTTGAAGCCGATAATGGCCAGCGGCGTGCCAGGAATGCTCACTCCATACACGTTCACACCTGGCGCGGACAACTGCACTTGGTACCAGATGCTGGGCAGATTGAGCTGCAAGTGCGGGTCGTTGGCGAGGAGCGGGAAACCAGTTTCCGACCGGGCCCCGCTCACCGCGAAGTTGTTTGACCCCAACTCGCGGTCAGGTTCCTGGTTGGGTGTGTAGGGGGCTTCGGCCGCCGCGAAAGCCTGCGGTACGGGTGGTACGGCCAGGGGCTTGAAATCGAGCGGCGTACCAGCTGGCACCACCGGCGACTCCCGGGTGGGGTAGTCCGGAAACAGGTCACGCATCACTGCCGGGCCGTACTTGCGCAAAGCGTTGCTCATGCGCAGGTCGTCGGAGCGTCCCGTCAGGTCGAAAGCCATGTACTTCAGAATGAGGGCGCTTTTCAAAGGCTCCCAAGGCTCCGGTGCGTAGTCCAGTAGCTTGTATTCAAATGGATAAGTCGCGGGCGTGAGGCTGTTGATATAAGCATTGATGCCATCGGAATACGCCCGCACCACGGCACCACTCACCGGGTCGGCCAGGGCCGCTTCGGTCGATTTTTGCGCCCCAAAACCCAGCCCCATGCGTCGGAAAAAACGGTCGGTTTCCAGCCGCTCCGGCCCTGCAATTTCGGCCAGGCGTCCGGCTGCTACGTGCGCCACAAAATCCATCTGCCAGAGCCGGTCACGAGCCGTGAGGTAGCCCTGAGCCAGGTACAAGTCGTGGTCGTTTTGGGCGAAGACGTGCGGTACCCGGCGGTCGTCGTAGCGTACCGTTACGGGCGCCAGTAGGCCGGGCAGGGCCAATGTCTGGTGGGCAGGAAAATCTTCGGGCCGCTCTCCGTTCTGCCAAAAGCCCCGGTAGGGGCTCAGCAGCTTGCCAAATGGTGGCACGGTGCCGTGCGGTACATTCAGTGCCCAGACAAGGGTGCAGGTAGCGGCCAGGGCCAGTAGCGCTTTAAGCATGGTAGTTGTCAGTTGCTAGTCGTCCGTTGTCAGGACTTCTGGCATAAGAAAAGGCCAATTAACGACAATATCGTCAATTGGCCTTTTAGAATAAATACGTTATCAGCACACAAGCTTTGAAACCGCCTGGCAACTGATAATTGAGAACCAACAACTATAATAACGTCATCGAAGGGCGACTTCGCGTACCAGCCCGCCGATGCCCCACACCAGCAACTGCTGGCGCACAGCTTCGGCCTCGGGGCGCTCACCGAACTGGCCCACAAGCACGCGGCTGCGCTGGCGGCCATCCACTAAATCCTGGGAGATATTCACCTGAATTTCGGGTAGCAGCGACTTAATGCGGGCCTGCACTGAGGTAGCGTTAGCGGCATCAATAAATGAGCCTGCCTGGATGAAGAAGCCCGATGGGCAGTTTACCGATTCGACGGCGGTGATTACTTCTGCCTTGGTGGCGGTGGAAGCGGCGAGAAGCGTGGCCGTTGCAGCTACCCGCGCCGTTGAGTCGGCCGGGCTAATTGACGGTTCCGGCGCTACCGAGTAAGTTGTGAAAGCAGCTGCGGGGTTGGGGTCGGCGGCGTAGAGGGTGGCGAAGTTTTCGGGAGTAGTAGCGGGGCCCAGGGGGGCATCGTCGGCTACTACTTCGGCAATGACCGTAGCGGCACCGCAGTCAACCACGCCTAGCGGACGGGCAGCGGCTTCTGATAAATCGAGGATGCGCTGGTGGCGAAATGGGCCGCGGTCGGAAACACGCACCACGACTGATTTTCCATTCTTCACATTCGTTACCCGCAGTCGGGTGCCAAAAGGCAGCGTTTTGTGGGCGCAGGTATACTTGAAGCGGTTATAACGCTCACCGCTGCTGGTGCGCCGGCCCTGAAAGTAACTGCCATACCAGGAGGCCCGGCCCCGCAGCACAGTGGTAGCTGAGCTAGGGGCAGGTGCTGCGGTGGAAGTGCCAGGAGCAGTGCGCGCCGAGGCATCCATAAAAGTCAGCAAAAAGAAGAAGCAACTGGAAAGGACGAGTACTATGGAGCGGCGAAATAAAATCATGCGATTTGCAGATGGTGAGCAAAACAAACATAGGCTCATTCATCCAAGCAATGCTAAATTTTAACGAGCGCTGCTAATTGGATTAGGTAAAAAATTGTCCAAAACAAAGAAAACTTGCATTTAATTAATCTTCATGTTGGCTGGAAAAGCAGCCGTAGCGTTGCCTCAAACTATATTTTGCCGAAATCAGTCCAATCCATTGCGCAGACACCGAAATTAGATTATGCGACGGGTATAAAATTTCGGCATTGGCTCGCCAGCCGTCTTTGAAACCTGGTTGCATAAGTCCCGTTTTTTTCGTAAAGGCCTAGCCAGCAATTCGGCCGCTGGCTGCGGAGCTGTCTGCTGCCACTTCATGTTCCTGCACGGGCGCGGGAATAGCGCAAGACTAGGCTGCGGCCGAAGCCCGAATGCAGGGTTATCAGAGCCGTATTGCAGCTGAAAGAGCCTATACTTGCGGCTTATTCTCCCTTTTTCTTGAACAACTATTGATGAACGCAGCACTTACTAGGAACCAGTTCTTTGTGAAAGAGCATCTGGGCATTTTCAAAGCCGCTAATAACTACGACGTTCTGGACCTTGAATCCCGGCAAATTCTATTAGAATGCCGGGAGCCCAATTTGGGTTTCTTCACCAAAATACTGCGTTTTACTAAGTATAAAGGCCATACACCGTTCAATGTGGAGGTGAAAGATGGCGTGGGCCAAAATGTCCTCCGCCTGAAAAGAGGCGTGTCCATTTTTCGCTCCACGGTGCAAGTATTCGATGGCAATGAGCACTTGGTGGGGAAGTTTCGTCAAAAAGTATTCAGCATTGGGGGCAAGCTGGACGTGCTGGACACCAACGACCAGGTTATTTGTACGGTGGAAGGCAAGTGGTCAAACTTTGACTACAAGTTTCTGCGCGGCGGTCAGCAGATTGCCTTACTCACCAAGCAATGGATGGGGCTGGGCAAGGAGCTTTTTACGTCGGCCGATAACTACGTTATCAACATTGAGCCCACAGTGAGTGCCACGGACACCATCCGCATCATGATTGTAGCAGCGGCCATTGGCATCGACATGGTATACGCCGAATAGCGCGCCAGCAGCGCGGAGAGTACCTTTGCCCCATGGATTTTGGCCGCCTGCCCGACCTGCGTTACGTTGATTTCGGCCTGCCGACCGACCACCCCGAAACGGCTCGTGTGCTGGCCCGTGCCCGCCCCACGCAGCCGGCATCGGCGCGGCTCTACATCGGCTGCCCCATCTGGACGAACAAAGAATGGCTGGGTACGTACTTCCCGGCGGGCATCAAGGAGCCGGATTACCTGCGGTATTACGCCCAGCAGTTCAATAGCATTGAACTGAATACGACCCACTACCGCATTCCTGATGCTGCCACGGTGCGGCGTTGGCGCGAAGCCGTGGGACCAGAATCCGGCTTCAAGTTCTGTCCGAAGCTGCCGCGTAGCATCAGCCATGAGCGGGAGCTGTTTCAGGCCGATGACCTGGTGGTGACCACGGCGCGGGCCTTCGAAGCGCTGGGAGAAAACCTGGGCTGGGCGTTTTTGCAGTTGCCGCCCCACTTTGGTCCCGAACACCTGCCGCGCCTGGAGCGCTTTCTGCTCGACTTTCCCGAAACCGTGCCGCTGGCTGTGGAACTGCGCCATCCTCGCTGGTTTTCGGACCACGGCCTGGCTGATGCGGTGTTTGCCACTTTTGAAGCTCTCAACAAAACCCTGGTGCTAACCGATGTGGCCGGCCGGCGCGACGTGCTGCACATGCGCCTGACCACGTCCACGGCTTTTATCCGCTTCAACGGCCACGGCCTGCACAGCACTGATTACCAGCGCGCCGATGCCTGGGCCGAGCGTATGGCCGCCTGGGTAGCCCAGGGTATTCACGAAATCTACTTCTTCATTCACCAAAAGGACGTGCGCCACGCGCCGCTGCTCACGCAGTATCTACTGAATAAGGTGAAAGTGCTGACGGGGATTGATGTGCCGCCACCAGCTATTATTCCGCAGCCGGTACAGGGAAGTTTGTTTGGCTAGACCGAGTACCGCGAAATGGAATTTCGCGGTACTCGGTCTACGAGGCGTGGACTTGCAGCAGAGGGCCTAGCACTTGCCACACGTTTTCAGCCAAGATTTTCTGGCCCGCCGCGTTGGGGTGCACACCGTCGGCGAGGTTGAGCTCGCGGTGGCCCAGCACTCCTTGCAACAGGAAGGGAACGAATGGCAGGCTATTTTTTTCTGCTAAAGTGCGAAACAAGGCCTTGAACTCGGTGGCGTAATGGGCCAGGCGGTGGCCGCCGAGAGGGCCAAGGTCGAAGGGAAACTCCAGGCCCGCCAGCACAATTTGGGCTTGTGGGTACTGCCGCCGCACAGCATCAATAATGAATTGCAGGTTCTGGGTGGTTTCGCGGACGGGAATACCACGGATACCATCATTAGCGCCCAGCGCCAGTACGAATACATCGACCGAATGCCGGGCTAGCACAGCGGCGAGGCGTTGGCGGCCCCCAGCGCTGGTTTCGCCGCTCACGCCATAATTATAGGCTTTGTAGGAAAGTTGCTGCTCGTCGAGACGCTGTTGGAGAAGCGTAGGAAAGCTGGCCGCCGCGGGCAAGCCATGGCCAGCCGTGAGGCTGTCGCCGAAAAAGATGATGGTTCTCATAGTGTGCTGATTTAACAGCACAAAGGGCTTTTTCGTGCCCGCACTAGAGGAAGATAGTAACCAGAAAACTTCATGTCGGGTGGAGCCGACGCATAATGTTTTCTGGCTGTTACTACCTAATCGACCACTTCCAAGATGGTGCGAAACGACACGTACTTGCCGGCGAAGTGCTTTTCCATGTCGGCGCGCAAGGCCGGGGCGCAAACAGTTTGATAGTCTTCCAGTTGCTCCAGGCCGATGCAGTAGTATTGAGCGGCGTAGGTAATGCCATTGTCCTCCTCATTGAGCAAGCGCAGGAGCTGGCTTTTGATGAAGAAGCCGGTTTCCATCACCTCGGGCATGTGGGTCGAGCGCATATAGTCCAGCCATTCGTCGGCGATGGCCGGCTCAATGCTGCTGGTAACGTTGTAGAGAATCATGTAGTTAGTCGTCAGTTAGTATTGCTGGTTGTTAGTGCGGGCCTGGGTAAAAGCAGACGAGCTTAAGCCGCCTGACAAGTAACAACGAGCAACTAACAACTGGAAAAATCACACGCGCATGGCGTCGAATTGAAAGTCGGTGATACGGGCCTGAATGTCTTTGGGGGAAAGCTTTTCGGCGGCGGCGGCCTGGGCAAGGGCTGGCAGCTCGGCGTCGCCGGCCAGGCGCAGGCTTAGGATTTGGCTGAGGCTGAGCTGTTTTTCGAGCGGCGCGAAACGCTGGCCGCTTACTTCAAAATAGCGCTGGCGCACTTCGAGCCGGCAGATGCGGTCCTGCAGTTGCAGGGCATAGTGCTGGCGTAGCATCACGAGCACACCCAGGCCAATGACGGCCAGCGCCGCTACCGTGAACCAGAGCCGGGCAGTCTGGTCGTCATCGCCGGCTACTTTGGTGTAGCGGGTGATGGCATAGCCGGCCATGAGAAAGGCCAGCGGCAGTAGCACAAAGTGGTGCCACGGGTAGTACATGGTGGTGTTTTTGGTAGGCGTAGCCATAAGCAAGAGCGGGATTGGGGGTGAAAGTAGGGCTCGGTGGGAAAAGGAGCGCAATAAAAAACTCCGGCTGGAGCCGGAGTTTTCTGTAGACAGACGGAAGAAGCTGGCCGTTACTTCATTTCCTTGGCGCGCTTTTTCTCGGCTTTGGCCATGTCGCGGGCGGCACGTTCCTGCTTTTTGGCTTCGCTAGCGTCGTGGCGTTGCGCTTTTAGCTGGGCCTTCTGGGTTTTTTCGGCTTCGTGCTGCTCTTTTAGCTGCCGCTTGAGGTCTTTTTCCTGGCTCGCGGTTTCTTTCAGCTGGCTGCGACTGTCGCGTACTGCCTGGTCGTTGTTGTTGGATTGCTGCTTTTGAGCTTCGTAGGTGGCTTTGGCATCGGTGGCGCGTTGCGCCTGCTGTTCGGGGGTGAGGGGAGCTGGGTCGGGGGTAGCGGTTTGGGCGTGGGCCGAGAAGGCCGTAGCCGCGAGAATGGCCACAAGGCCAAAGAATTTTTTCATGGGAGTGGGTTGGGCAACCCGTTAGGTTTGAGCTGTTTTACGCTAGGGGCCAGAGCAAAGTTTTTATTAATCAGTTTTTTGCTTTAACCACGGCCGTACTAACTGCCTTATTCTTCCACGTAGTCCAGGTCTTTGCCGTAGCTCTCGGGCAGGGTACGCACGGCCCAGAAGGCCACCAGGAGGGAGAGCCCACCTAGCACTGCAGCGCCTGGTACAATGCCGCCCAACGCCCCGCTCAGGTATTTGAAGGCCGGCACCAAGCCCACCACGGCACCCCGCGCGAAGTTGGGAGCCGTGGTGGCCACGGTGGCCCGCAGGTTGGTTCCGAATTGCTCGGCGGCTACCGTCACGAACAGGGCCCAGAATCCCACCGACACGCCCAGCACGAAGCACACGGTGTAGAAGGCCGTGGGCGAAGCATCCTTCACGCCGAATAAATAGGTGCCCACCAACACCGCACAAAACACGAGAAACACTTGCAGGGCCTTATTGCGAGAGTGCCAAATCTGGCTGAGCGCCCCGCTGAAAAAGTCGCCGAACACCAGCCCGAAGTAGCACCAGAATACGGCCAGCCCGGCCGTGACCTCGCCCGTGAGGCCCAGCGCCCGGCCAAACTCGGGCGCCAGTGTGACCAGGATGCCCACCACGAACCACAACGGCACCCCAATCAGCAAAATGCGCAGATATTTACTTAAGCGGGCGGCGTTGGTGAACAGGCTGAGGAAATTGCCCCGGGCCACGTCGGACTGGGCCTGCTGCTGGAACATCCCCGACTCGAACACGCTCACGCGCAATAGCAGCAGCGCGAGGCCCAGCCCGCCGCCCACGAAATAAGCATTGCGCCAGCCGAAGCGGTTGCCTACCCAGTAGCCCAACAGGGCCCCGCTCACGCCAATGGTAGCCACTATCATGGTGCCGTAGCCGCGCTTTTCCTTGGGCAGGCTTTCACTCACGAGGGTGATGCCGGCCCCTAACTCGCCGGCCAGTCCGATGCCGGCAATAAGCCGCAGCCAGGCGTATTGGTCGATGGTGGTGACGAAGCCGTTGGCGATGTTGGCCAGCGAATACAGCAGAATAGAGCCGAAGAGTACCGAGAGCCGGCCCTTCTTATCGCCGAGTACGCCCCACAGGATGCCGCCGAGTAGCATACCTCCCATCTGCATGTTTATCAGGAACAGGCCTCGGTCGGTGACGGCTTTGGCGTCGGTAATGCCCAACTCGTTGAGGCTGGCAACGCGCACGATGCTGAAGAGAATCAGGTCGTAGATGTCGACGAAATAGCCTAGCGCCGCCACGATAACGGCGGCGGTGAAGACGGTGGTTTTGGGTGGGAGGGAGGCTGGCATTAGCAAGAGGCGTGAAATATGCCCGAAAGATGGGCGCTAGCCATGGATTTGCCGCGCTATCCGGCAGATGTCCTACTGACGCTTGAAGATATTCTCCTTCACTCCGCCGATATCCTACTTCTCATAGAAGATATCCTGCTTGTGGGAACAGACAGATTACTGGATATAAAAGATATCCTACTTCCTGCCGCAGATATCCTGTTGGTGGCCAACGAAGTCCTACTGGTAGTGGAAGAAATCCTACTTCCTGTAAAAGATACTGTGCCGGCAGCCAAAGAATCATGATATACAGGCGAAGGAACCTGCCTCGCCCAGCTCTTATATGGCCCTGACCTCAGCCAGTCAATGATGAACGGGAGCCGCCTCCGCTACGGAGTGCTCGGTTTCGTGGCAGCCGCTGTGGCAGCCGCCGGGCATGGGGCCATCCTCGACCTGCACGGTGCTGTGGTGGATGTGGAATTCGGTTTCCAAGCCTTTGGTAAGAGTGGCGAGCCACTGGGCATCGGCCCCACCGGGGCGCACGAGGTGGGCCATGAGGGCGGCGTCGTGGCCGGAGCTACTGAGGCTCCAGATGTGGAGGTCGTGCACGGACTGCACTTGTGGCTGCTGCAACAGGTAGTTACGCACGGCTTCGGGGTCGATGCCGTCGGGCACGGCTTGCAGGCCCAGGCGCAGGCTGTCGCGCAGCAGCCCCCAGGAGCTATAGGCAATGATGCCCAAGATGATAAAGCTGATGGCGGGGTCGAGCCAGGTCCAGCCGGTGTACATAACCAAGCCACCGCCCAGCACCACGCCCACACTCACCAGCGCGTCCGTCAGCATGTGCAGGTAGGCGCCGCGTACGTTTACGTCGGACTTCTGCCCGCTACGAAACAGCAAGGCCGTGACACCATTGACGAGGATGCCGATTCCGGCCAATATCATCACCCAGCGGCCGTTCACCGGCTCGGGGTGACGCAGGTGGTCGATGGTTTCCCAGAGGATGAAGCCCAGCGCGGCGTAGAGCAAAGCGGTGTTGAGCAGCGCGGCCTGGATGGTGGCCCCGCGGTAGCCGAAGGTGTAGCGCCGCGTGGCCGGGCGGCCCGCTAGCCAAGCCGCGCCCCAGGCCAGGGCCAGGCTCAGCACATCGCTCAGGTTGTGGCCGGCATCGGAGAGCAGGGCGCTGGAATGGGCCCAGAAGCCGCCGATAGTTTCGGCAATAACGAAGGCCAGGTTGAGGCCGATGCCGATGGCGAAGGCGGCGCTGAACGCGCCGCCGGCGGGCGGCGCGGCGTGCTGATGGCCGGCGTGGGAGTGGTCGTGGGGCATGAGGGAAAGCGGTTGGCGCTATACGAAGAACGTAAACGGCTGGGCTTTCGGTGCGGTTGGGCGCGTGCTCGGGTAGTAGGTTCAGGGTTTTATTACTGAACCTTAATCATGATGCGTTTGCGCAAGGGCAACGTTTCAACTACTCCTCGGAAATTTTGACGTTGCACCAGTTGCACATCCACTTGAATCAGGTCGCAATATTTAAGTCCTATGAAATCACTGGGGCTCTTTATAGTAGTTGTAGGCCTAATTAGAACATCATTACGCAAGAAACTAACCTGATATTGTGACACCCGATAGTGAGCATCATTGGGCATAAATGAAGAAAACTCAGCAGAAGGAACTGCCCTTAAAAATAACTGACGATACCATTCCTCGCCAGGTCTGAGGTCGGAGGGCATAGCACCCCCATAACTTCCTTCTACTTTGGGTAGCGGCGGTGTAATGGCTATGAACTGATGCTTGAATACCAATGCTCGCCCCCGGTACGCCCAAAGCGTAACGGTCGTTGCTGTTGGAGCGATGAGCAGCCGGTGGGTCTTGGCATCGAGCCGCACCGTGGCCCCGGTAGCCGTGAAGCGGATGGGAAGCTGCCCTTTGCGCGGCTGGGGTGGGGCAATGAGTGGATTCTCGCAGTTGAGGAACAGGCGAATGGAATCGGGCTCGACATCCCAGCGGACTTCGTGATAAGACCAATCCGGCTCCCATCCTCGCACCATTTCTTTGGCGACGGTATCGGGGCCATGTACCCAGCGCTCCTGCATTGTGTACGTGAGCCGCCACGGCCCCAGCAGCCGGCCTTGCGCCTGCGAGCGCGGTACGGGTAACAGGCTCAGCAGCCACAGGGCCGAGAGGAGAAGGCGGGCTTGCATGGAATGGCAGAGCGGATGACGCTTAAAAGTAAAGCGGGAAACGTTGCCGCAGATGCCTTGGTATGTGGGCAGTAGCGCAAACTTTCAGTTCGCGTCCTGGAACGAAAGTCGTTGGAATGGCGCGGGGACGCGAACTGAAAGTTCGCGCTACTTCCGCTCCAGCACCTCGTCAATCAGACCATAAGCCTGGGCTTCGTCGGCGCGCATCCAGTAGTCGCGGTCGGAGTCGTCGTGGATTTGCTGGTAGGTTTTGCCAGTGCGCTCGGCGTAGATGCCGTAGAGCTCCTGGCGCAGCTTCACTACTTCGCGGGCCGTGATTTCGATGTCGGCCGAGGGGCCCTGCACGCCGCCGCTGGGCTGGTGAATCATGACGCGGGCGTGGGGCAGGGCCGAGCGTTTGCCGATGGCGCCGCCGCACAGGAGAAAGGCCCCCATACTAGCGGCTAGGCCGGTGCAGATGGTGGCCACATCGGGCTGCACGTACTGCATGGTGTCGTACATACCAAAGCCGGCGTACACCGAGCCGCCCGGCGAGTTAATGTAAAGCAGAATGTCCTTCCGCGCATCGGCCGATTCCAGGAACAGCAGCTGGGCGTTGATGATGTTGGCAATGTGGTCGTCGACGGCCTGGCCCAGGAAGATGATGCGGTCCATGATGAGGCGCGAAAACACGTCGATTTCACGGAAGTTCTGCGGCCGTTCCTCGATGACGGAGCGGGTCATGTTGTGGATGTAAGGCCGGACCTGGCCTTCGACTTGGGCCATGTATTGGTCGACGCGCAGGCCATTGAGGCCCTGGCCGTGTACGGCAAATTTGCGGAATTCGGTTTGGTTGAGCATGGGGTTTATTGGGGTTATAAAAGGCATGACGGGGCCAGCCGTGCTGAAAAAGCACGGGATTGGTGGCCCGTAGTGAGATAATGTGAATTGGGGCAAACGGCGGACCCTCACCCCCGGTCCCTCTGCCTAGAAGAGAGGAGCCTTATGAAAAAGAAGGTAATTACATGGCCCAGGCACGGCGCAGCCAGCCCCGCCAGCCACCATATAGCTGCGCGTGAATCTGCCGGAGTTCCTGCCGCAGCTGCTGGCGGCCAGCTTGGCGCAGGCCCTGGTACAGCTGGCGTTGGGCTTCCGCATCAACGGCCAGCTCACCATCCAGCAGCAGGCGTAGGTTCCAGTCCTCGGCTGGGAGGGCGGCGGGAGTGTTGAGCAACTGCTGCTCAATTAGGCGCAGGCGTTCGAGCTCGGGGCGCATGGCTTACAATTCGATGGTTTCAGCCTTGAAAGCCCGGCGCACCGAGTCACGCAGCCGTTCCAGACACTTGAATTTCTGTACCGTGGCCGAACGCACGGAGCGGTAACCGTTGGTAGCGGCAATCTGGGTGAGCGGCTGCTGAAAGTAGTAGAAGGCCAGTAACATGCTCTTGCACTTCTCGCCCAGGCGCTCTACGTAGTCGAGCACGGCAAAGGTGGATTCTTCGGGCGCTTCGGCAACCAGTGGCTCCAAGTCATCAGGCAGGGCCTCGTATGACAGGCGGGCGCGGCGGCGCTGCTCGTGGTGCCACAGGTTGCGGCCGATGCCCATCAGATAGGTGCGGGGCGCGGCGGTGAGCGTAAGGGTGCCGCCTATGGCTTGCTCATAGAGGATGACCAGCGCATCCTGAAAAATGTCCTGAGCATCCTGCTCCGAACCACCGTGGCGGCCGATGTATCGGCTTACTGCCGGGAAGGCCTGGTGGTAGAGCCGGGTCAGGGCCTGCTCGCGGTTGGTGAGCAGGGCGTGGCGGAGAGTCGCCGAGGCCGGCGGCGTTTTCGGAAGGCGAGGAGAAGCAGTCATCGGAGCAGCCATGTACTAATTAATCCATTTCCGGCCCAACTATCACCCTTCGTCTGTAAAAAAAGTCGCCCACGCTTCTGGCTAGAAGCGCGGGCGACTAAAAGCTGCCGCAACTGTCTTTTATTACTTAAATGCCAGCGGCACCACCAGCTTCACGCTCACGTTCCGCCCTTGGTTAAACACGCCGGTGCGGCCATTCGAGGAGTTGAAATCGGCGTATTTCAGGCGGCTCAGGTGGCTTTGGTATCCGACGTCGAACAGGTTGTTGGCCGTGATGAAGAGTGAGAATAAGGTTCGGCCCTGCGCATCGGCCAAATCGGTCCCGATGCCCGCGTTAATCAGCGTGTAGCCCGGCGTGGCCGTCTCCGTATCGAAGGCGGAGAAGTAGCGGTTCTGGTCGAAGGTGTGTTCCAGCTGCACGCGGGCGTAGGGGTTGGTGATGCGCTTGCCCTGGCGGCGGAAGTTGGCCCGCAACTCCGACTGCAGCCGGTCGCCGGGGATGAAGGGCAGGTAGCGTTCGGCTTCGGCCACGTTCAGCTGCCGGGCGCGCACCATCGAGAACGAATTTTCGAAGTGCAGCCAGTCGAGTGGGTGGGGGTGTAGGTCAAGGCTGACTTCACCACCCAGCAGGCGGGCCTGGCCCTGCTCGTACTTATAGGCGCTGGTGTTGTCGCCGCGCAGCGAGTCAGCCCCGCTGGCCGTGAGCAGGCGGCGCGTAAAGATGTAGTTGTCAATGCTGTTCTCAAAGGCGTCGACGCTGAAGCGGACGTGGTCGGTCACGTAGCTCACGCCAGCATCGAGTTGCAGGCTGGTTTCGGCCAGCAGGTTGTCGTTGCCGATTTCGTAGCGAATAGTGCCCTCGTGCTCGCCATTCGAGCCCAGCTCGGCAATGTTCGGAGCTCGGAAGCCGCGCGAGAGGTTGGCCTTCACCGTCAGCTTCTCGTTCAGGTTATATGCCCCGCCCACGCTGCCGCTGTAGTTGCGAAAGGTGCTGATGAAACCCGGAAACTTGAGTTCCGCTTCGGGGTTGCTGGTGGGCTGCTCGTTCTCGTTGAGCAGCAGCTTATCAGCCGAAATCTGCCGCACGTCGTAGCGCAGCCCACCGCTGATATCCAGTGCGCCAATGGTTTTCTTGGCTACCGCAAACACGCCAGCTTCGTTCAGCTTGTAGGCCGGAATCAGGAATTCCACGCCCAGGTTGCGGTTTTGTTGGTGCAAGCCGCTGGTGCCCAGGGTTAGGTTCCAGCCGTTGTGCTCAGCCAGGAAGTAGCGCAGAGCGTAGTCCACGGTGCGCAGCTGGAAGTAGAGCGAGGTTTCGGCGGGGTCGAGCACATTGCCGTATTCGCGGCGCAGGTTCTGCTGGTAGTTCACCTGCAGGCCCAGCCGGGCCCCGTTCGAGCCCAGAATGAAGCTATTGTCGACGCCCAGGCGCAGGTGGTTAATCTGCTGCTGGGGCACGGCCAGGCCGTAGCCGCGCAAGTCGCCGTCGGTCACGGGTACGCTCAGGGTCGAGTCGCCGCTGGCCACGTCTTTCAGAAAGCGGCCGGTTTGCGGGTCGCGGGCGCCCTCGGTCAGCCCCAGACGCTGGTTGAAGGTGCTGAAAGTCAGGTGGGAGTAGCCCCAGCTTTTGTTCAAGCCCACGTAGCCGTTGGCATCCCACTCATTAAAGCCCGAGTTGTACACCCGGCGGTCGTAGCGGTTCTGGTAGTTGCCGGCCACCTTGCGGGTGCCCCGTGCCAGCCAGTTGAAGCCGTTGAGGTTGCCTGCATTCTGGAAGGAGTAGCCCTGCTGGTGGTTGTTGGTCTGATAGCTGGCCGTAGCCAGGCCCGTAATGTGGCCTTCGGCAATGGGTTCGGGCGCCAGAAAGTTGATGACGCCTGCCATGGCATCGGAGCCGTAAAGTAGCGAGCCAGGACCTTTGATAATCTCGGCGCGGTCCACGCTAAACTCATCAATCTCAATGCCGTGCTCGTCGCCCCATTGCTGGCCTTCCTGTTTGGCTCCGTTGTTTAACGTAATGACGCGGTTATAGCCCAACCCGCGCACCACAGGCTTGCTAATGGCCGCGCCGGTCGTAATCTGGCTCACGCCCGGCGTGTGGGCGATGGCGTCCACAATGTTGGTCGATGAGGTCTGGTTCAGCCGTGTGCGGTCAATCACGGTGGTGGGGATGGGCGAGCGGCGCAGCTGCGTGGCCTGGGATACCCCTGTCACCACCACCTGCCCAATCTCGGTGGCGGCCACCGTCAGCTTGAACTCCAGTGGCTGGCCGCTACCGGTGTCCACGGTCTGCGTCACGGTGTTGTAGCCCAGCGAGCGCACCTGCACTGTAAACCGCCCCCGCGGGAGGCTGCTGAAGCTAAAGCTGCCATCGGCCCCGGCTGCCGCGCCCTGCTTTAGGTCGGTGAAGAGAATGTTGGCCCCCGGCAATGCTTCGCCGGTGGCGGCATCGGTCACGCGGCCCGTGAAGGGTGGGGCGGCTGCCCGGCTGCGAGCGGCAGCTGGGGCCGGAATGCCCGCATTCTGCAGGCCCTGGGCAGTAGCAACGGTAAGTGAACCGCTAATTAAGCCCAACACAGTGAGCGAAGTAGAAGGGGCTTTTAGTGAGAAACCAGACTTCGAGAAGAAAGCAAACATGAAACAAAAGGGAGGGCCGCCCGCAGGCGGCATAAGCGCAAGCCGGCCCCCAGACCGCGGCGCAGTCGGGGCAGGGCGTAGCTTAAATTACGAAAAGCCGGGGTGCCGCTTAGGCGGTGGGCGGCCCGCGCAGTTGAGCCGGTTCCCGCGCAATCCAGGGCGCGGTGGCCACGGTGGGCACGGGCATGGTAGCAAAGCACGGCCGCGCCACCGGCACCGGCACCACCACGGGGGCACTTGCCACAAACGGCACGTTGTAGAAGTCCTCTACCTGGCAGTGCTTATGCTCTTTACTCACCAAGGCTTTGCCCTTGTGCCGGAAGGCGGGGGCCTGGGCCGGCTCTTCGGTGGTGTGTTCGTGGCTGTGCAAGGCCAGCACCCACGCCTCGGGCAGCAGCGTCCGCACGAGGCAGAGCAGCAGGACGAGGGCAATATGGGAGCGCAGGGCGGACACGGGTGCAAAGATGGGGCACAGCAATTAAAAGCTGCGCCGCAGAATAAAATTCCGGATTCCGGCGTTGAACGAAATCTGGGCGGTTGAGTTTTATCGTAGCGCCTACCGTATATTCGCCCTTGGCGGTTAAAGCGCTATATTTCTGTGATAATTAGTAATATTTCCGACCTTTCTTTGCAATATGACGAGGTACTCGGCCTATTGCGCGTTGAGTGGGCTTCCGGAGCCGACATGCGAACCTTTCGAAGCAGTGCCGAGCAGCTGTTGCAGCTAAGTCTGCAGCTGAGCGTGCGGCACCTGCTGCTGAACATGAACACCTTTCCGGACATTTCGGTGTACGACCAGGTATGGCTGGGCACGCACTGGATGCCCGAAGTAGAGCATATTCACTTGGAGCGCGTAGTGCTTATCAACAACCGTCACCGTTTGCACAACCAGATGGCCATTGACGCGCTGATTGACATCGCCCAGCCGTTCATTCGCTGTGATATTCAGTATTTTCCGCAGCCCGCATCTGGTCTGCACTGGCTCAGCGACCACTCCGAGCGACTGCCCGCCCTGCTGGCCGAATGGGACGCCGTGCACAGCTCTAGTGTCCTGCCCGCGCCCGGTACGGCCGAGTATCGCTCGCCGCAGTACCGGCCCTACGACTCGTAGCTTCCCCGGTCCGATGGTGTTTCCACTTGCTCATAATCTGCAGGTTCAGCACGACCTTGACTTGCGCCTGATGCGGTTTCAGTGGGTGGGCGGCCCGGCCAACCATGCTTTGCGCGCTGGCTTGGCCTACGGCCGTGATATGGTGGTAGCGAACAAGCCCACCCATACGCTGATAGACTTTCACGGCATGCCACTCATTGATATTCAAGATGAACTATGGCTGTCAGTGCATTGGTTTCCGAAGGTGGCCCGGCGGCCGTTGCGCTGCGTAGCCGTTATTTTCACGCCTGAGCAGCTGCACAACCAAATGGCCATCGAGGCCATGCTGTGGGTAGGCCGCCACCTCATGCGCTTCGAGATGCAGGTGTTTGCAGACGTACCCGCTGCCCTCGACTGGCTAACGGAAGGCGACGCGGCCGCCGTGCAGCGTTTGCAAGCTGAATGGGATGAGGGATTGGTCCAGCTCCAACTCATGCCGCTGTCAACTTGACAGAAAATCAACCCTTGGAACGCCCTTTGAAAGCTACGGAAGTTGTGGCTCGCACCGCTGTGCCCAGCCATTCCGTCTGACTTTCAACCTTTCCTGATACCTGCATCATGCAAGAAACCGGTTCCATCTCCATCCACACCGAGAACATCTTCCCGATTATCAAGAAGTTCTTGTACTCCGACCACGAAATCTTCCTGCGGGAATTGGTTTCGAACGCCGTCGACGCCACCCAAAAGCTGAAAAGCCTAGCCCAACTAGGCGAGTACAAAGGCGAGTTGGGCGAGCTGAAAGTGCGCGTGACCGTGGACAAAGAAGCCCGTAAAATCACGATTTCCGACCACGGCTTGGGCATGACGGCCGAAGAAATCAAGAAATACATCAACCAGATTGCCTTCTCCGGCGCCACCGAGTTTGTGGAGCAGTATAAAGAGAAGGATGCCAATGCCAAAGACCAGATTATCGGGCAGTTTGGCCTGGGTTTCTATTCGGCCTTTATGGTGGCCAAGGAGGTGGAAATCTGGTCGAAGTCGTATAAGGACGACACCCTGACGGCGCATTGGGTGTGCGATGGCAGCACGCAGTTTACCCTTGATGAGCCCACCGGCGAGCACGAAAAAGCCGAGCGCGGCACCGACGTAGTGCTGCACGTGGCCGAAGATTCGGACGAGTTTCTGGAAGAGGCCCGCCTGCGCACCATCCTCACCAAGTACTGCAAGTTCCTGCCTATTCCGATTGAGTTTGAGGGCGAGGTTATCAACCAGACGACCCCAATTTGGACCAAGCAGCCGAGCGAGCTGACCGATGAGGACTACAAGAAATTCTACCAGGAGCTCTACCCCATGAGCATGGACGAGCCCCTGTTCTGGATTCACCTGAACGTGGATTACCCGTTCAACCTGACTGGTATTCTCTACTTCCCGAAAGTGAAGGACGAGCTGCAATTCTCGCGCAACAAGATTCAGCTCTACTCGCGTCAGGTGTTCATCACCGACGAGGTGAAGGACGTGGTGCCCGAGTTCCTGATGCTGCTACACGGCGTAATTGACTCGCCCGATATCCCACTGAACGTGTCGCGCAGCTTCCTGCAGGCCGACGCCGCAGTCCGCAAAATCAATACCTACATCACCAAGAAAGTAGCCGATAAGCTGAGCAGCCTCTTCAAGCAGGACCGGGCTGGCTACGAGGAAAAGTGGTCTGACATCGGCATGTTCGTGAAATATGGCATGCTCTCGGATGAGAAGTTTTACGAGAAGGCCAAGGACTTCGTGTTGCTGAAGAATGTGGACGGCAAACTCTTCACGCTGAACGAGTACACCGAACACATCCAGGCCAACCAGAAGGATAAAAACGACAACACCGTCGTGCTGTACACCAACGACGCTGAGCAGCAGCACAGCTTCGTGGCGGCCGCCCAGGAGCGTGGCTACGACGTGCTGAACTTCGACCAAGTGCTCGACCCGCACTTCGTAGGTCAGCTGGAGCAGAAACTGGAAAAAACCAGCTTCAAGCGCGTGGACGCCGACACCCTGAGCAAGCTCATCGAAAAGGACGAAACCACCGAAAGCGTACTGAGCGAGGACGACACCAAGAAGCTGGAAGAAACCTTCACTACTGCTATTGCCAACCCGGCCATGCACGTGAAAGTAGCCGCCCTCAGCCCGCAGGATGCCCCGGTAGTCATTACTCAAAACGAGTTTATGCGCCGTATGAAGGACATGCAGCGCACCGGTGGCGGAGGCGGCATGCAGATGTTTGGTGCCTTCCCCGAGTCGTACGATGTGACCGTGAACGCCAACCACCCGCTGGTGAGCAAAGTGCTTGCCGACGGTGGCGACAAGCTTGCCAAGCAAGCTTTCGACCTAGCATTGCTGGCACAAGGCATGCTGAAAGGGGAAGCGCTGACGCAGTTTGTAAAGCGCAGCACCGAACTGCTGTAAGCTGTTCAGTCGCAGATAAGGAGAAGCACCCGGGGCAATAGCTCCGGGTGCTTTTTTGTGCTCGTGTAAGGGCCGTAGCGCGAACTTTTAGTTCGCGTTATCAGAACGACACCCGGGTGGAGTTAAGACGCGCCTACGAGTTCATGTTGCCATCCTCGCTTAAATCGAGCAGCCAGTTCGGTGGCTCTGCCGCTAAAGCCAAGTCGGCGAGGTTGGGCCAGGCCCCGGCCCGGTCGAGGACGGCCGAGTTGGAGGTGACCACTACGCATGAGCGGGAGGCATAAGGCGCAGCAAGTTGCGTGGAAAAGCGTGGGATTGCCTATTCCTCTTCCAAAAGCTGCGAATAGCCAGCGGCCCGCTGAGTCGTTGGCATGTAGCGCGAACTTTTAGTTCGCGCTACGGGCGGATGGACCAGCCAGGGCTTTGCCGGTGACGGGTGCGGCCAGCAGGTGGCGCAGCTCGGCATTGGTCAGTACGGTGATGCCTGATTCGCTGGCCAGCCAAAGACGCTGCTGCTTATCGACTTCCAGCAGCATGGGGTTGCCGGCGTTGGTGGGCAGTGTCACGGGCCGCAGCAGGCGCTTAGGCTCTACTTTGTCGGTCGAAGGGGTGAAGCTGGCAAACCCGGCCGGTTCGTTGGGGAGCAGAAGCAAGCCCTGGGCAGTGGCAAACAGGCGGCCTGCGCCAGACACCGCCACCACGCCCGTTACCTCGTTGCCGGGCCGGCCGATGAACTTCACGGTAGGCAATTCTTCTTCGGCCGCGCCGCGCTGCCCGCCGTTTTCAAACACGCAGATGGCATCGGACATGATGACCCAGAGGTTGCCGGCATTGTCGGGCAGCAGTTTCTCCACGATGTTATCGGGGATTTCGTGGTTGGCCACGCCTTCCTCGTTGTAGCGCGTCCACTCGGTGCCCTGCTTGCGACTGAGGCCGATACTCGTGGCAATCCAGACGGAGCTATCGGCAGTGGCCACGCCGCCATTGATAGCGGGTGTGTGCAGCTCTTGCGTGAAGACATTATTGGCCCAGCGGAACACGCCCTGACCATTGGCACCCACCCACATAGCGCCCCGGGCATCCCGAAAAACGGCCGTAATGCTGGGCGCGGCGTCGGTGCCGGGCAGGCGCAGGGTGTGCGTTTTGAAGGAAACCGTATTCACGTTTTGCACGCCCGTCCGGGTGCCCAGCCATAAGGCGGTATCTGCCAGGGCGGCGCACTGAATGAGCTGGTTGAACTGCTGCTTGCGCACGAACTCGTGGCCTTCGAGCCGGAAGACGCTGTGTGCGGTGACGAGGTAGGTTGACTTCGCAGAATGAAGCAGCGCCACCGGTTTTTCGTTGCCCGGTACGGCGTAGTGTGGGCGTGGCTTAGCGGGCAAAAGTGTCGACCAACTCAAGAGCAGTAGCGCCGAAAAGAGCGAACGAATCAAGGGTTTTTTGGTGGAAAAAGACATAGTCCGGAGCCAATAGAGTGGTTCTGGCAAAGGTAAAATAATGAGCTCAAGGCGTTGATTATATAATCATTACTAAAGAAAAGCGTCTGTGCTATATTCTTAATAAAGGGTTGATGCATGAGTAACCCGGGCCTCATGACAGTTGCTCAATTTTGCGGCTAGTTAGCATTCCACTCATCAATATTTAACCGGCTTTTATGAAAGCGAAAATTTTACTCAGCAGCGGCTTGGTGCTGGCGGCGCTGGCCGGGCAGGAAGCCCGCGCTCAGGCGGCCAACAACAACGTCATCATTTACATCGGCGACGGCTTCGGGCTGGCCCCGAAAACGGCGGCGCGCATGGCCATGGGCCAGGGCACCACGGGCAAGCGCTTCCCGTCCGATGCCGGATTTCAGGTGCTAAACCTCGATAAGTTGAAATACAATGCTACCGTTACCACGCACTCGCTGAACTCTTGGATTACGGACTCGGCACCTGGTGCATCGGTGTACGCCTGCGGCAAGCCCGGCAAGCAAGACAATGAGGTGATTTCGCTGAACCCCGCCACCGGCGCTTCCATCGAAACCATCCTGGAAAACGCTAAAAAGCAAGGTTATGCAGTAGGCCTAGTGAGTACCGCCCGCATCACGCACGCCACGCCAGCCGCCTTCGCCAGCCACATCTGGTACCGCGACCTGGAGGACTACATTGCGGCCCAGTACATTGCCTCTACCCAGCCGCAGTACGAAGCCATTTTCAATAGCAGCCCCACCACCTCGTACCGCTACACGGCGGCCCGCGACTGGGTGTTGCCGACCCCCAAAGTGGGCGTGGAGCTGGACGTAATTCTTGGCGGCGGCGCCCGCCACTTCATGCCCCGCACCCGCACAGCGGCCAGCTCCTACGAAACCATCGTGGACCGCAACGGCACGGCCATTATCGACCCCGGAACCGGCGTAGCCGCCACCCTCAAAGGCAACCGCGCCGACGATGTGGACCTGGTTAGCTACGCGGTGAACCAGCGCAACTACGGCTACGTGAACAGCCGCGATGCCCTCAACAACATTAACCTCAGCCAGTACGGCGTGGGTGGGAAGAAGCTGCTCGGTCTGTTCAACGCCTCGCACGTCAACTACGAGCAAGACCGCCAGACCAGCGCCGCCTGGGAGCCCTCGCTGGCCGAAATGACCCACATGGCCATCGAAGTGCTGAAGGCCAAGAGCAATGGCAAAGGCTTTTTCCTGATGGTGGAGGCCGGCCGCATCGACCACCTGGAGCACGCCAACACCGGCGGTATCTCGGTGGTAGCCAACCCCGCCGGCGGCAACCAGTACACGGTGGATTCTGACAAGCCCACCTACGCGCCGGGTGGCGGCGAAGCCAACTACGTGGCCACGCCCACCACAGTCCGCACCACCAACGTGTACGCTTCCGACTACATGATTAAGGAGGTAATGGCTTTCGACTATGCTGTGGCTGAGGGCCGCGCCCTGCTGACTACGCCTTCCACTACTGGCAAAACCCTGATTTTTAGTACTTCCGACCACGAGTGCGGCGGCTTTGCGGTGACTGGCCTGCACGATGAGGCCGATGCCCAGACCAAC
This sequence comes from Hymenobacter negativus, assembly GCF_017571495.1. Lineage (GTDB taxonomy): Bacteria > Bacteroidota > Bacteroidia > Cytophagales > Hymenobacteraceae > Hymenobacter > Hymenobacter negativus. The sequence continues at coordinate 284,874 of NZ_JAGETZ010000002.1, forward strand.
GGTACCAAAATCCGGACCTACTCGGGCCAGATTGGCAAGTCGGTAGCAGCCGAAGCTGGCTACGCCACCCCCACCAACCTGGTGCGCGGCGATGGCGGCGCGGGCGGCTGGTTTCCTGATTATGTGATGAATAACTTTCAGGGCAAGGACTACCCACAGCCGGCTTCAGCCACGGGCAAGCGCATCGTGGTGGCCTACGGCTCAAACCCCCTCACCAACGGCAACGGCACCCGCGCCAGCACCGGTGTGGGCTCCAACCAGGGCGGCACGCCCGGCAACCACACCCCACAGGACATTTGGGTAGGCGCCGAGGACAACACCAATACCTCAACCTACGCCGCCGCCATCACTGGCCAGGGCCTGCTGGATAATACCTCCATCACGCCCATCATGGCCAACTTCCTCGGCCTGACCAGCTTCTTCAACACCATCACGCTGCGCACCCTTCCCGGCAAAGCCGATGAAGCAACCGGCGTGCAGCTCAGCCCCGTGCCTTTCCTCAACCAGTTCGATGTAGCCTTCACACTGCCCACTTCGGGTGCCGTCACAGTCGAGCTGTTCGACGAAATGGGGCGCCGCGTACAAAGTGTGGTTACGAACCAGAACTTCAGCACCGGCGCCCACGCCGTGACCGTAGATGGCAGCCGTCTCAGCGCCGGCCTCTACATCGCCGCCGTCACCATGAACGGCCAGGTGGTAAGCAAGCGTACGATTAAGCTCTAGCGCCAGAACCTCGCCCCGACTCCTTTCCAAGAGAGGAGCCTGACGACACGTAATGAAAAGCCCCGGCTCATTTTTGAGCCGGGGCTTTTCATTGCATCTTTTAAATTGTACCCCGCTTGTGCCGTGGGGCCCCGCTCTTTTGGAGAGGGGGTAGGGGGTAGGGAGGCTCCGCCGGGCACGGTGGTTAGGGGCGTTACTTCACATTCCGCGCCACCACAAACATGCGGTCCCCGAACCGCCCCGTCAGCTTGTTCAGATAATACGTGGGGTACTGCCCGGCCAGCTTGCTGACCTTTTCTACCACGCTGCCGCCTAGGCGAATGTTCTTCGGCGGCTTCACCGGGTTCAGCAGCTCTACCACTTCAAAGCCCTGCTTTTTCAGCATTTTGGTGATAGTGGCAGGTGTGAATTCGAAGAGGTGATAAGGTGGAATATCCATCTTGCGCTCCTTGCCCAGCACACCGTAGGCGGCGAAACCCAGCCGTACTGTGGGCAGGTTCAGCGTGGCGGGCAGGGCCAGCACCAATAGCCCGCCCGGCTCCAGAATGTGGTGGAACTTAGCCAGCGTGGCGGCGGGAGACAGGAGGTGCTCTAGCACGTCGCCCATGTAGGCGAGGTCGAACTGGTTTTCGTGGAAGTCCTCGGTGGTTTCGATGTTGCCCGTCACCACCGGCAGGTGCAGCTCGCGGCGGGCAAAGTCAGCGGCGTGCTCGGATATTTCCAGGCCGTGGGCTTCCCAGCCCAGCGCCTCCAGGCTTTTGAGGGTGTAGCCGGGGCCACAGCCCACATCAAGGTAGCGGAACTTGCGGCCGGGATATTTGGCCAGGATATAGTTCGTGAACTTGTCGGGCCGAACCTGGTTTAAAGCAGCCTGCTTCTGGCCTTCTTCAATGAACACGACCTCCTGCTGGGTCCGGTCATAGTTGGGGCGCTCGGTAAAATAGTCCTTACCATAGAGCCGTTCCAGTTGCGCAGGCGTAGGCTGGGGGTCCAAAAACATCAGGGCGCAGCTGCGGCACTGGGTACCTTGCAGCTTTTGGCCTTCAAATTCGTAGTAAAAGGGCAGCTTCTTAAAATCGGTGCTGCCGCACAAGTCGCAGGTACGCATGGAAGTAGCGCGAACTTTATAGTTCGCGTTGCCGCACGGTCAATTTCGTACACAACAACGCGAGGACGCGAGCTACAAAGTTCGCGCTACTTCGCCCAAGATTCGCCACCCCAAAGCTGGCACACCATTATGCTCGACGTTCTCATTATCGGGGCCGGCCCTGTAGGCCTCGCCTGTGCCCTCGAAGCCCAGCGCAAAGGCCTCAAAGTGGCCATTGTAGAAAAAGGTACCTTGGTCAATTCCATTGTGGGCTACCCCACCAACATGGAATTTTTCTCCACACCCGAGCTGCTCGAAATCGGCGGCTACCCCTTTCCCACGGCCCACTACAAGCCCCTGCGCGAAGATGCCCTCGATTACTACCAGCGCGTGGCCCGCTCCGAAAAGCTCGACATCCGCCTGCACGAAACAGTGCTAAAGCTGGAAGGCGAGCAGGGCAACTTCACCATCACCACCAGCCGGGGCGAAATCCCCGCCCGCAACGTCGTCGTTGCTACCGGCTTCTACGATATTCCCAACCCGCTGGGCGTGCCCGGTGAGGACCTGCCCCACGTCAGCCATTACTACAAAGAGCCTTACCAGCACGTGCTACAAAACGTCGTAGTCGTTGGGGCCAAAAACTCCTCGGCCAAAGCCGCCCTGCAAATGACCCGCGCCGGCGCCAACGTCACGCTCATCGTGCGCGGCCCCGAAATCAGCAATTCCGTCAAATATTGGATTCGTCCCGACCTTGTCAACCGCATTGCTGAGGGCCGCATCACGGCGCATTTCAACACCACCGTCACCGCCATCACTCCTGAAGCCATCGAAGCCCTCACCCCTGATGGCCCTCTGCGCATCCCTACCAATTTCGTATACGCCCTCACCGGCTACCACCCGGATGAAGCCCTGCTCGGCCGCCTCGGGGTGGAGCCTGACCCCCAAGACGAGGCCCGCGCCCCGCTCTTCAACCCTGACACCCACGAAACCACCCGGCCCGGCCTGTTCGTGGCCGGTACCGTGTGCGGCGGCCGGGCCACCAGCCGCTGGTTCATCGAGAACGGCCGGCACCATGCCCAGCTCATTGCCACGCATTTGGCCGCGCAGGTAGCTGCTTAGTTGGCATAAGTCACGTTGTCGACGATAGTGGTACCGTTGCTGGTGCGCGTCGAGCGCAGTTGCATGGCATCGGCCGTAAGACGGACGATGTCGAACGCAGTGCCGCCGATGGTGAGCTGGGTTTGGGCCGCGTCCATGTTCCAGGGATAGGTGCCCACCACGGTCTGCGAGCTGTTATTGCCGCAGGCAGTAGGACCCTCCGTGCGGATTTCGACGCCGTTGGTATTGAACGTGTACCGGTCGTCGCGCTCGCAAGCGGTAGGGAAGGCCGTGGCCAGGTAGTCGGCCGCGGCACTGTTACCCGTGGTGCGGGTGTAGGCAGTGATGTGCCAGGGCCCGCTGGTCAGTAGCTTGGTCTTGCTCGCGGCAGGAGTTTCCATGTCTTTTTCGCATCCAGTGAGCAACACGGTAGCTACGGCAAAAAGCAGCGCAATCTTTGTTAAAAACGAGTAGTGTTTGTTCATATAAGTGAGAGGGAAAGAGAAAGTTAAAAAGCCGCATTTCGCCGTGCCATTAGGCTTGCAAATTAAGTTGATAAGCTACAAATCAGCTGCTTATTCTTGTGAGTTATGCTTAAAAAAAGCGCCAGCCCAAACCGGGCTGGCGCTTTTTGAGTTTGGGCAGGAGCCAAACTACGGAAACAGCACGCCGCGGTAGTCGTTCGGTGCCACATTGGGTATTTTAGAACCGTAATTAGCGTTTATAACACGGATGAACTCGTTGGCTACCACAGCGTAGCCACGAGGCGTGGGGTGCACACCATCAAGGCTAAACAGGTTGCCAGAGGCAAACGTGGCCGTATTGTTCACCGCATTGGTAACTACACCTTGCTGGGCAATGCCAGTAAAAAAGGTATTCATATCAGCTAGCGGTACCTTATTCTGCCGAGCGGTTTTAGCGATGATGTTGTTGAGTTGAGTAGTGCGGTTCACTACGGCTGCTGCCTCGGTGGCATCCAATACGTACTTGCTAGGCAACGGGTTGGTGGGCAGGCTGCCAGCGCCCGTTGCCGCAATGTAGGCTTGTGCAGTCAGCGTCAAATAATCAGCCGAGGTAGCTAGGCGCACCACCGGTGCAGTTGTAGGACCAGTAGCGATGAACACACCCGGAGAAGCCGCATTCTGCGCTTTAAAAGCCGCCGCTACTGCTGCTACAGTCACCGTATTAAAGTACGGAACGCTGGTTACGTTCGGGATATTTGCGGCCACCCCCTGCACGGTACCATTACGAGAGATAGTACGCAGAATGGCGCGGTAACCGATACCAAAGCGGGTGGTGTCGGTAAGGTCACCAAACGGGTTTGGAACACCAGGAGCGATGTTTTCAACCACGCCACCATTAGTAGCATAGGCTAGCACGTCGTTGTTGCCCATCCAGCAGGTGAAGAAAGTTGGTGTTTTCTGGCCGATATACGTCACGTAGTCTTTCGTTGACTTTTCAGCCGTCGTCAGCAGGCGCTCATAAAAAGGATTGAGCGTACCATATGGTACTAAACCACCCGTGAGTGCTGACAAGCTGCTAAGTACCGAAATTCCTGGTATACCTAGGTTATCGGGTTGTGTAGTACCTGCATATGGGGCGAGTTGTCGGCCTCCAGGCAAATTGACAGCGGGCGTCGTGAAAGCTACCTTCTCATCTAAGTAGTTGTTTGCTGCTGATGGTGGCACCGGTGAGGCGGCACCGTTCACAATTTGCAATTTGATGTAGCCTGAACCGTCGGCCTGAGTGGTGGCAAAAGAAGGCTGCACAAAAGATGCGGGACCTTTGCTGGTTTTAGCAAACTGCTGAGCCAGCAGAGCCGGGTAAGATGTGGCTTGGGCCTCGTTATAAAGGCCGCCGTCGGAGTAGCCTGCGGTGAGGGAGTTGCCTACCGCTACGTAACTATTAAAATTGAGTGAACCGGCATCAGTTGCTGGGCGAGTATCGTCTAAGTCGGGTTGGCAGCCGCCCAGCACCAAGCCTAGCAGGGCCAGCGCTGGCAGTGAGTAAGTAGTATAGCGTTTCATGTTCGTGCGTCGGGAAGTCGGTGGGAATTAGAATTTAACGTACAGCCCCACGCCGGGAACGGCAATGGTGGTCTTATAGGTACCCGCTACGCGGTCCGTCGTGCCGTTGTTAAGTAGGTCGCTTTGGCTTTGGCTGCGCTTGAGGAAATCCTCATATAAGAACGACACATCTATACCAAATCGCTTGGCAAACTCATATGAAGCCCCAGCCGATAGGCCAATGCGGTCAGCATCCGGCGTTTCGGGAGTGACATAGCCGTCTTTCACAGCTGCTTGGTCGAAGAAGCCGCCTGCGCGCACCGTCAGGCCTTCAGTTACTTTATATTGGCCACCTAGGCGGAAAGCCAGCGCATTTTGGTAAAAGCGTTTTGACGAAGAGATAGTATTGCCGCCCAGCAAGCCGGGCGTACCTGCTACGGCTGGGGTGCTGCCAGCAGCAGGTCGGTCGCCGTAGCCGTTGTTGCCGCTAAACGTGAAATCCAGCGTGCGATATTCGCTCCAGTACACTAGGTTCGCTTCAAGCGAAACCGTAAGCTTCTCATTTGGCATCACGGCTACGCCCGCACTGGCCGTAGCTGGCAGCGGTAGCGTGGCATTGAAGTTGGTAGCGGTGAAATTGCCTCCCGTTGAAGCAATCACGTCGCGCAAGCGCACGTCGCCGTTCTCAATCTTGGCATCTACCTGCGAACGGTAGCTCACCCCCACGCTCAGCTTATCGCTGGGCTTAAAGAGAATGCCCGCATTGTAGCCAAATGTCTGCTTGGCTTTACCTGAAAGGGTGACATGGGGTGTAGGAGCTCCATTCTGGGCCGATAGTGGCACATCCCGCTGCAGGTCTACGTCGCCGTAAGCCAGCATCACCAAGCCCGCTCCCACACTCAGTTGCGGTGTGATGGCATAAGAGGCGGTGAGCTGCGCAAATACTGAGCGCAGATTGATGTCCGTGAGGGAGTAACGGCCTTGCCAGTCGTTGGCATAGTGCAGTTCGCTCCCGTAAGGTGTGTTGGCTCCGATACCGATTTTCCACTTGCCCTCTTTGGGGCCAAAAGCCGCATAGAAATTAACTGGAGTGACCATCTTGTTGCGCAGTTGGCTCTGGGCGCCACCGCTCTCGGCGATGAATGAGTTGCGGGGCATGGCAAAGTTTACCCCTACCTGCACCCCATTGTCGCGCACCATGGCCAGTGCGCCGGGGTTGTAGAACATGGCAGCCTGGTCGAGCGACAGGGCTACGCCCACCCCGCCCATGCCGTTATTTTTCTGACCGCCCAGATTAACCTGGAAGCCGCTGGCGGATGCCGCTGACGCGCCGAGTAGCAGCGCGCCCCCCGTGAGGAGTAATTTTTTAATGACCATACAAGTAAGAATGTTAGGTGGGTAAGGTTCTATGGGGTTAAAAGTAACGGAAAATTTCAAGTCAATTATTAGGCAAGCAGAATAATTTCTGCGATTCCAAACGTTTGTTGCGTGATTTCACTCCCCGCCGCCAGCCCGTACCTTTGTCCATATGATTCTTCGCGCCGACCATCTTATCAAGAAATACAAAGCCCGTACCGTCGTCAACGACATGTCGGTGACTGTAGAGCAGGGCGAAATCGTAGGGCTGCTCGGACCCAACGGCGCTGGCAAAACCACCTGCTTCTACATGATGGTGGGCATGGTGAAGCCTAATTCGGGACGGATATTTCTAGACACTACCGAGATAACTACTATGCCCATCTACCAGCGGGCGCGGCTGGGCGTGGGCTACCTGGCTCAAGAAGCCAGCGTGTTCCGCGACTTGAGTGTAGAAGAAAACATCATGGCCGTGCTCGAAATGACCAGCATGAAGAAGGAGGCCCGCCAAGCCAAAGTAGAGGAGCTGCTCGAGGAGTTTAGTTTAGGCCACGTACGCAAAAATTTGGGCAAGGTGCTGAGCGGTGGCGAGCGCCGGCGCACCGAAATAGCTCGTGCCCTGGCCGTAGACCCCAAATTCGTGCTGCTTGATGAACCCTTCGCTGGCGTCGACCCCATTGCCACGGAGGAAATTCAGGGCATCGTGGCCAAGCTTAAGCACCGTGGCATCGGCGTGCTCATCACCGACCACGATGTAAACTCCACCCTTAGCATTGTGGACCGGGCCTATCTCCTGTTCGAAGGCAAGCTCCTGAAAGCCGGCACCGCCGAAGAGTTGGCCGGCGACGAAACCGTGCGCCGCGTGTACTTGGGCAAAAATTTCGAGCTGAAGCGCAACGTGTAGGGGCAATTAGAAATGAAGAATTAAGAAATAAAAAGCTGGAGCCGTGCCAACCGCCTGCTCGGCTTTTTGCCAGGGCCCTGCGTTGAGCCATTTTTAATTCTTCATTTTTAATTTTTAATTGCCTTTTGCCTATGCTCGACCAGCTACTTGCTCATGCCGTTCAATGGAGCAGCCTGCCCCGGCTGGCCCGTATTCGGCAGCAGCCGCACGAGGTGCAGGCCCGCTTACTGCGTGGGCTGCTACGCCGCGCACAGGGTACCGAGTGGGGGCAGCGCTACGGGTTTCAGGAGCAAATGACGGTGGCTGCCTTTGGCCGGCGCGTGCCCGTGAATACCTACGAGCAGTTGTACCCAGAGCTGGAAAAAGTGCTGCGTGGCCAGACCAACGTGCTGTGGCCCGGCCGGCCCCGCTGGTTTGCCAAAAGCAGCGGCACTACCAATGCCCGCAGCAAGTACATCCCCGTCACAACTGAGGCACTGCACGACTGCCACTACCGCGCCGGGCGCGACATGCTAGCCCTGTCCACGCACTTGTACCCACGGGAGCGCCTGCTAGCCGGCAAAACATTGTCATTGGGTGGAGCGCACACGGCCAATCCGTTTCGGGAACAGGAGGGGGCTTCGCGGGCGGGTGATGTATCGGCCGTTATCATGGCGCAGTTGCCTTCCTGGGCCGAGCAGTTGCGCACGCCGCCGCTCCAACTGGCCCTACTGGATGAATGGGAGGAAAAGATTGAGCGCATTGCTGCACACGTGCTGCGCCAGGACGTGCGGGTGCTGGCCGGCGTGCCCACTTGGATGGTAGTAATGCTGCGCCGGGTGGTAGCCCTGGCCGGTGCCGACAATATCACCCAGGTGTGGCCGCAGCTGCGCTTGTTTTTGCACGGGGCTGTGGCATTTGGTCCCTACCGGGAGCTGTTTCGTCAGCTTGTGCCCGATGCGCGTATGCGCTACCTCGAGATTTATAATGCTTCGGAAGGCTATTTCGCGCTGCAAGACCAAGTTGAAAGCGAAGACCTGCTGCTGTTGCTCGACCACGGAATCTATTATGAATTTCTGCCTGCTGACCAGTGGGCTGCGCCCGACCCACGCCCCGTGCCGCTGACCGAAGTAGAGTTGCATCGCCCCTATGCCTTGGTTATCAGTACGAATGCGGGCCTTTGGCGCTATGTGGTGGGCGATACGGTGCGCTTCACCTCGCTGGCACCCTACCGGGTGCGCATCACCGGGCGTACCAAACACTTCCTCAACGCTTTCGGAGAAGAAGTGGTGATTGAGAACGCCGAGGCTGCCGTAGCCGCTGCCAGCGAGGCGACTGGGGCAGCCGTGCGCGACTTCACGGCTGCCCCGGTCTGGTTCACAGCCGATAGTGCTACCTCGCGCGGCGGGCACGAGTGGCTGGTTGAGTTTGCGCCCAATACCGTCAGCCCCGACCTCACCCGTTTTGGGGCCGTGCTCGACGCCACGCTATGCGAAGTGAATTCCGATTATGCAGCCAAGCGTCACCGTAGCCTGGCCTTGGCGCCGCCTCGGCTGCGGGCCGTGCCAAGCGGCACCTTCGAGGCTTGGCTGGCGCGGCAGGGCAAGCTGGGCGGCCAGCACAAAGTGCCTCGCCTGCTCAACTCACGGGAAGTGCTGGAAGCAGTGCTGCAAGTTGCCACGATAGCTGCCAGCCGGCCCTAAAGGTCAACTTAATAGGTCAAAAAAAACGTTGGCGGAGCCAAACCATAATTTGGTGGGCTGTAGGCGCTTTTTTGCCGAAAATGTTGTGTTGTTATCAAATAATATTATGTAATATTACCGTAACAATCCCACCCATGACCTATATCCCCGAAGCTTCCGTAAGCCAAAAAGCGGTCTATAAGCGTCCGTACAAAACCCGTCAGCAGCGGCGTTTGGCTGACCGCAAAAAGTACGACGAATCCAAGGACCGCAAGTTTCTGATGTGGATGGCCGGAGCCGTCGCCATTCTGCTGTTAATTGCCATCGGCTTTATGGCCCAGGGAGTTGCGGAACGCAGTGCCGTTGAAGCCGCTTCCCTACCAACCGGGCAATAAATAAAACTCGCCGCGTCGCTTATTCGTCCAAAATGCCGCCCAGCAGGCCGCCGAGTACGCTGCCGCTTTCTTTTTGCGCATTGCCGCCACTGGGTGCCAGTGCTTGGATTAGTTTTTTGATGGGCATCGACTGAATCCAGACGCGGCCGGTGCCGCGCAGTGTGGCGAGCAATAGCCCCTCGCCCCCAAATATCATCGACTTGAGTCCCCCGGCGCGGGCTACGCTAAAATCGATGCCCGGCTCGAATGCAACTACGCAGCCAGTATCCACCCGCAGCAATTCGTTATTGAGGCGTTTCTCGATGATAGTGCCGCCGGCGTGCACAAAGGCTTTGCCATCGCCGGTAAGCTTTTGCAGGATAAAGCCTTCGCCGCCAAACAGACCAGCTCCTAATTTCTGGTTGAAGTGCAGGCTGATTTTAGTGCCCCGTGCGGCAGCCAGAAAGCCGTCCTTTTGCACGATAAGGCCAGCAGGCAAATCGCGCAAATCAATGGGAATAATGGTGCCGGGATAAGGAGCCGAGAAGGCTACCCGGCTTTTGCCGTAGCCGCCGCGGTGGGTGAAGTGGGTAATAAACAGCGACTCGCCCGTAATCAGGCGCGTGCCCGCCGAAAATAGCTTGCCCATAAAGCCCTGGTCGGGCTCGGAGCCGTCGCCCATCTTGGTTTCAAAGGCGATGCCCTCGTCCATGTACACCATGGCGCCGGCTTCGGCAATAACTGTTTCATTGGGGTCGAGCTCGACTTCGAGTACCTGAATGTCGGAGCCTAGGATGCGGTAGTCAACGTCGTGCGAAGTCATAGCAGGAGGAGATGGGACAGTTATTGGGTTGCTTGAGTCAAAGATAGTGGGGCGGCAATATTGCGAAAGCAACTGCGCAAAACTTTAGGCTTGGAACTGCAATAATTTGCGGGTACAGCGTTACCAAAGGGTTTCAAACTAACTTTATAGTTAGTCCCAACTTTCTCTGCATATGCGTCTTCCTTCGTTTCTCTTGCTTCTGAGTGGTACGGTTCTGCTAAGTTCCTGCGCAGGCTCGCTGCCGGCAACCCGCCACTATGGTCCCCATGGTTTCTGGAAGCCCAACCGCTTCGACCGGCACGGTCTCGAAACCGGCCGTTGGCGCACGTACTACGATGATGGCAGTAAACAGCCATTCACGGCCGGGCGCTACAAGCACGGCCGGCCGGTGAAAACGTTCAGCTACTACGACCCGACCGGCAAGCTCGACCGCTCGGAACAGTACCAGCGCGACGGATTTTGTGAGGTGACGTACTGGCACCCCGGCGGGCAGGTAGCCCGTAAGGGCCACGCCCAGTGGGTGACCGGCAAAGACCGGCAACCACGCTTCTACTGGTACGGCCCCTGGACGAGCTATAATGTCAACGGTCAGATTACCAGTGTCCAAACATATGAAGACGGCAAGCAGGTCCGCACCGAAACGTATGAGGATGGCAAGCTGACGCAGGTTGAAATATTCGACAATGAAAAGCGAACCCGCGTCGAAACTTACGCCGATGGCCAACTGCTTAAGGTAGAGAGCTTCGAAAAAGGCTTGCGCACCGGCACAACCAATACGCTGTAGGATTGAGGCCGCAAAAGCGAGTACCCCGGATTTCCCATTTGGCCCGCCTGAACAATGACGTCCTGATGGGCCAAATGAAAAATCCGGGGTACTCGTTCTATCCTACTCGTCGGAGGGCAGCTCACTACGGGTTTCAGCGGCTTCCTTCTCGGGGTCGTCTACGGTTTTCTTGCGTTTGGCTTCGCGGCTGGTGCGCTTGATGAAGTCCTCTTCCGATTCTTCGGGCTCCGTTTCGTGGTGGCCGTCCTCAATGGGGAAAGCATCGTCTTCGCTCTCGCCGGGGCCGGGCTTTTCGCCAAACTGGCCGGCACGGTCCACCAACTTCTTATCGCGCACATGCCGTCCCAGAAACTGGTTGATTTGCTCGATGCTGTAATTAGAGGTGATTTCGCCCAGCGGATTTACCCCGATTTCGAACCCTTCCAATTCCTTATGGACGCGGGCTTTTTTGTTGGGGTCGGCGGCGGCTTTTTTAGGTTTGACGGGTTTCTTGGCCATGACGGAGAAAGTAGAGCAAAAAGAAGTTCTGCAGCTTTACGAAAAATAATACGGGAAGTGGCCACCGATGGTCAGCCTACACGCAAAAAGAGGCTGGCACCGACCAGCCTCTTTTTGTAAAAGGTCTTCATTCGGAGCCTTTGCGCAGCCGTTGCTAAGCTGTGTGCAGCGTAGCAACGGCTCCACGCAGCCGCTCAGCTACTTCGGACACGCCCAAAATGACTAGTGTTTCGAACAGGTCGGGGCCGGCAGCAGCGCCGGTTACGGCCACACGAAGGGCCTGTAGTACCTGGCCGGGCTTGAGACCCTGCGCCGCCATCGTGTCGTTGAACAAGGTTTTCAGGCCTTCGGCCGAAACTTCGGGGGCGCCGGGCAAGGCTTCTGCATAAGCCGTGAGGGCGGTAGCCACCGGCGCATTCCACTTCTTGCTGACAACGGCCTCATCGTATTCAGTAGGAGCCTGGAAAAAGTATTTAGCCTCCTGCCAGAAGTCTTTCGGGAAGCTTACACGCTCCTTCATCACGCCTACAATCTGCTCGGCTTTCTCCTGTGAGCCTACAATGGCGTGCTCGTGCAGGGCATCCAGCAGGTAGGGCGCTAGCTCGGCATTGGATTTGGCGCGCAGGTAGTGCTCGTTGAACCACTTCACCTTATTCTGGTCGAATTTGGCCGGCGACTTGCTCACACGCTCAATGGAAAAGGCCTGAATCAGCTCATCCATAGAAAAAATTTCCTGCTGGGTGCCCGGGTTCCAGCCCAGGAAAGCCAGGAAGTTCACCAGTGCTTCGGGCAGGTAGCCGTCTTCGCGGTAGCCGCGGCTGATGGTGGCTTCTCCAGTATCGGCGTCGGTGCCGTGCCACTCCAGCGGGAATACGGGGAAGCCGAGGCGGTCGCCGTCGCGCTTGCTCAGCTTGCCGGTGCCATCGGGCTTGAGCAGCAGGGGCAGGTGGGCAAACTGCGGCATGGTCTTCTCCCAGCCCAGATAGCGGTAGAGCAGCACGTGCAGCGGCGCCGAGGGCAGCCATTCCTCCCCCCGAATTACGTGCGAGATTTCCATCAAATGGTCGTCCACGATGTTGGCCAGATGGTAGGTCGGCATGCCGTCCGATTTCATCAGCACCTTGTCATCAATGGCGCTCGAATGCACCACCACCCAGCCGCGAATCAAGTCCTGAAAGCGAACTTCTTCTTTACGAGGGACTTTCAAGCGAATCACGTATTGTGCACCACCGTCGAGCAGTGCCTTCACCTCGTCCTCGGGTAGGGTGAGGGAGTTGCGCATTTGGGCGCGGGTGATAGAGTTATACTGCGGATTGGGCACCTTGGCAGCCTGTAAGCGGGCACGCATGGCGTCCAGTTCCTCGGCTGTGTCGAAGGCGTAGTAGGCGTGTCCGTCGGCAATAAGCTGGTCGGCGTACTGCTTGTACATGGGCTTGCGCTCGCTCTGCTTATAGGGGCCATGGGGGCCGCCCACGCCCTGTCCTTCGTCAATCACGATGCCGCACCAAGCTAGGGCTTCCAGAATATACTCTTCGGCGCCGGGCACGAAGCGGTTCTGGTCGGTGTCCTCGATGCGGAGTAGCATCTTGCCGCCCAGCTTGCGGGCCAGCAAGTAGTTGTATAGTGCGGTGCGCACGCCGCCGATATGCAGCGGTCCGGTGGGCGAGGGCGCAAAACGCACTCGAACTTCTCTCTCAGTCATGGCAAATGAAAAGCGCGCCCCGGGGTTCGGAACGCGCCGCAAAGGTAAGGCGAAGGGCCGTTAGCAGTTGCCAATGAGCAGTGGGCAAAGAGCTATGAACAGCAACCTTATTATTGTTTGCTCGCAAAGGCCCCCTGTCTCTGCTACATCAGTCCCGGTTCTTGAAGCCCAGCCATAGCACCAAGCCCAGCAAGGCGATACCACCCCTAATTATCCAGGCCATGGTGGTGCCCCAGTTCTCAATCCAAGTGAGAAAAGCGTAGTGCAGGTTGGGGTTAATCAGCGGCAGTACCAATGAAATAAGCCCAATAATGAGCAAGCCGAGTCCAAGTTCTTTCATAAAAGCTGGGAAAAAAGGGGCGAATGATTTTCGTGTCAACGCCCCGCCAGCCAGGATATTATGCTCCTACTGCTACACAGGAAATTTCCACTTCCACATCGCGGGGCAAGCGGCTTACTTCCACCGTTTCACGGGCCGGGGCCACGGCCTCATCGAAGTACGAACCATACACTTGGTTGACGACAGCGAAGTTGCCCAGGTCTTTCACGAAGATGCTACACTTTACCACATCGGTGAGGGCCAGGCCAGCGGCAGCCAGCACAGCGGTCAGGTTTTGTAGCACTTGGTGGGTTTGGGCGGCTACGTCGCCGGGCACCAGTTGGCCGGCGGCATCGAGCGGTATCTGGCCCGATACATATACGGTGTTGCCCGCCTTTACTGCTTGCGAATAGGGCCCAATGGGCGCGGGGGCTTGGTCGGTGAGAATAATCTGGTGAGCCATGATGCAAGGATTGAGTGCTTTTATGCCAAAGTAACAGCCTGCAGCTCACATACAGTATAAATACATGAGGCTGATAGTTTCTCAAAGACTATCCTTCGCAACAACGATGCGGGGCACACCAAAATATTGGCCATAGCCATTTAGGGCTTCCCGCGAGCCCACATCTGCCACGCCGAAGCTGAACAACAGCTCCGGTTTATTGCGCAACGGATGGATAACGACCACGGGGCCACCGGTTTTCATCGTCTGGTAGCGTGTCCGAAGCTCCGCATCGTAGCGGGCGGCTTCGCCATCCAGCCACTGCTGGTAAGCACGCAGTACATTGTTGCTGCCAAAGCCCAGCAGGTGTCGGCGTGTCTGGACGTTATAGTCGGCAAAGAAAAACAGGACCAGTAAGCTAACCCACAGTGGGGCCAGTCGGCCGGTTGCCAATTCCTGAAGCAGCCCAGATGGCTGGCCTTGGCGTATCTGACGGCAGCACCAAGCTAGCAGCACCCCAAACCAAGCAACCAGAAACAACATATAAAGAGTCGTTCGCGCGCGCAACGGCAGGCCGGTGCCACTGGCATAGTAGGCCGGGCAATTGGCGGCTGCCAGCAACAAACCCAGTCCAATGGTCAGCCATCCGGCCGGAAAGCGGGCCAGCACCGCCACTAATAGGTGCTCACGCTGCTGAGCTGCACGGTAGAGCACCGGCAGTATGAGGGCCGAAAGAGCCAGCAGTACCGGGTTGCCAATCCAGGTTAGGAGTAAGTAGGCAGTGGTGAAGAGAGAGTAAGCCAAGGCTTTGATTAAGCCAAATGACTCGTCCATGCTTTGCATACGCACAAAATTGCCCGGTGCCGAAAACGAAACGATGCAGCCAACGGCCGTCAAGCCTGCCATTAATAGCAATACCCAACTACGGTTGTGCCACCAGCTTAACATTCCATAGGCTAGTAGTATCAGCAAAAAAGGAAGGGCTACCGGCTCCGTCGAACCCGCAATAGCAACCGTCAGAATGACCAGACAAATCAGCCAGCCGGCGGTGGACCTCTTGGCTTGCCGGGCAATTGCGTAGTGCCCCAGGCATACCAGCCACAGCAGCAGCAGCCACCCCGTCACTACATACGTGTAGGCACCAGTAAACCAATAAAGCCCTTCAGCTTGCCCCGGCGCATAAGCCAGCCACATCGCTAATAGTATGCTGGCTCCTAACCAGGCGGCGCGCCCAGAAACGCCCGGCAAGAGTGTGATACAAAGCCGAAACGTGAAAAATGTGCCCAGAATAAAGCCTAGCGCTACTATCCACCAGTGCCCCTCCATGTGGCCATACAGTAGCGGGTTTACTAGTGCCAGTAAGACGGTAGTGGCGTAGCGCCCCGTGTGGTTGAGGTAAAAATATTTCTGCGACTCCCAGAATCCCAGTCGTTGCACCGTCACCGCATCCAGAAAGTCGTCGAGCGAAGGGTGATTGTAGTAGGAGAGGGCTACAAATGGCAACGCCACCAAAACCACGCTGATGGTAGTCAGCAGGTTTTGGTGGCGTTGAAAAAATCGGGTAACCAAACTAGTGGAACTGCTCATTGGAAAAGGCGAAAGCGTATTCAAGCTAGTCCTATCGGACTGCCAGGACGCTTATTCTACCGTTACCGATTTGGCCAGATTGCGGGGCTGGTCCACATTGCAGCCGCGCAACACGGCAATGTGGTAGCTCAGCAATTGCAGCGGCACCACCGACACCAGCGGCATCAGAATTTCGCTGGTATGAGGTACTTCAATCACAAACTCGGCCATTGGCGGAATCACGGTGTCGCCTTCGCTCACAATGGCAATGATGCGGCCCTTGCGGGCTTTCACCTCCTGAATGTTGCTCACTACTTTTTCGTACGAGCTGTCGCGGGTAGCAATTACCACCATCGGCATGTTCTCGTCAATCAGAGCAATAGGGCCGTGCTTCATCTCAGCGGCTGGGTAGCCTTCGGCGTGGATATAGCTGATTTCCTTGAGTTTGAGGGCGCCTTCCAAGGCAACCGGGAAATTGTAGCCCCGGCCTAGGTACAGGAAGTTGGTGGCATCCTTAAAGATTTCGGCAATGGCACGGATTTCCGTGTCCAGTTCCAACGCCTTGCTCACCTTGGCCGGAATCGTCTCCAGCTCCACCATCAGCTCGCGCAGCTTGGTATCGGTGATGGTGCCGCGCTTCTGGCCCATAATCATGGCTAATAGGGTCAATACCGTTACCTGGGCTGTGAAGGCTTTGGTTGAGGCTACGCCGATTTCGGGGCCGGCGTGGGTATAGGCACCGGCGTCGGTGGCTCGGGCGATGCTGCTGCCTACAACGTTGCACACGCCGAAAATAGTGGCGCCCTTGCTCTTGGCCAGCTCAATAGCAGCCAGCGTATCGGCGGTTTCACCGCTTTGCGAAATGGCAATAACGATGTCGCGCTCCGTAATAATTGGGTTGCGGTAACGGAATTCAGAAGCGTATTCTACTTCTACCGGAATGCGGGCCAGGTCCTCAATCAGGTACTCTGCTACTAGGCCGGCGTGCCAGCTTGTGCCGCAGGCTACGATGATGATGCGCTGAGCGTTCACAAACTTCTGCTCGTAGGCTCGGATGCCGCCCATGTTCAGGTGGCCAGCTTCCAGCTCCAGACGGCCGCGCATGGAGTCGAGGATAGAACGTGGCTGCTCGAAAATCTCCTTCAGCATGAAGTGCTCATACCCACCTTTTTCGATGGAGTCAAGCTCCATTTCCAGCTTCTGGATATAGGGAGTCTGGCTCACGTCTTCCTTGCTGCGGATTTCCAGCTGGCCATCGCGAATAACGGCGATTTCGTAGTCATTCACGTATACCACTTCGTTGGTATACTCGATAATTGGCGTGGCGTCCGAGGCAATAAAAAATTCGCCTTCGCCAATGCCAATCACCATCGGCGAGCCTTTACGAGCCGCGATGAGCTGGTTAGGCGCATCCTTGCTGAGCACCACAATAGCGTAGGCACCTACTACTTCGTGCAATGCCAAGCGCACCGCTTCTTCCAGTGAGCAGGTGTTTTGCTTCTGAATTTCTTCAATCAGGTTTACGAAAACTTCCGTATCCGTATCGGAATGGAATACGTGGCCTTGCAACTGCAAGTGCGTTTTCAGAGCCGCATAATTCTCAATAATGCCGTTGTGGATGATGGCAATGCGCTCCGAAGTAGAATAGTGGGGGTGAGCATTCTCGTCGTTAGGCTCGCCGTGAGTTGCCCAGCGGGTGTGGCCCATGCCCACATTGGCGTGGGTATCTTTTTGGGAAATAAACGCTTCGAGGTCGCTGACCTTGCCCTTCTTTTTGTAAACGGTGAGGTCGCCGTTGAGCAGGGCCACGCCCGCAGAATCATAGCCGCGGTATTCGAGCCGGTGCAGGCCTTTGAGGATAATGGGGCAGGCCTCACGATGGCCCAGGTAAGCAACAATGCCGCACATGGCAGGAATGGTTAAGTTCTAATGAAAAAGAAAAACACTGGCCCGCTCCCATACCAAGTGGCTATGGGAGCGGGCCAGGTAACTAGCGTTTGGAGTAATATACGCGCAGCTTAATGTTCGCTGCATCGAGCGCTGCCCGGTTCAGGGTTAACGTGCTTGAGGCTTGGATACTGGGGGCCAATACCAAGGCTGTCGGGTTGCCGCCAAGCTTGTCATACAGATAAGCCTGCAGGTAGCTGGTGATGGGCAAGCTATAGTAAGCCTGGTTGGTAAGAGCATCGACAAGGCCGCCGGCTGCATACGACCCAACACCCGTCTGGTCGGTGCCGTCGGCCTGTACTACCCGGTCGGTCGGAATAAAGTTGACCACGCGCTGCAGCACATTATTGCTGGCGTCAACCTCTACGCCATACAGCAGATTGGGATTCTGAAATAGCGCGTTGGTATAGGGTTTTACAGGCACGCGAATCTCGGCCCGGTTGATGGTCAGGCCGCCTGTAGTAGCAGCAGCTATTAAGTCCGAAAGGCCGGTAAATGAAATGCGTGTGGCCAGGCCCGTGCCTTCCTGCGCATAGCTCAGGCCATTGAGCACCGATGGATTAACTGACCCCGTCCGGTTGTCCAGTGCCAACAGATTTGTTGGAAACTCATTCTTAATCTCGGTGTAGTAACGCGGGTCGCTGCTGCCCGACAGGTTCAGGCTGCTGAATACGGGACCAAAGTAGAAGGAGTACGAGCGGCGGGTAGTCGCATCGGTGTGATAGTAGAATATCATGCGCTGGCGGTAGCCCCGGCTAAAGGCCACAATTCCACTTCGATACGTAGTATTGGGTTTGATAGCCAGCCCTTTCAGTAGGCCGTTCAGCGTGGATTGTTTGAAGCCTGCCTGAGTAAGCTGCGTGAAGATGCCATCAATATAGGGTGAGGGAACCTCCGTAATGGCACCCCCAGCCGCACGGCGGCGCAACAACAGGCGCACCGTGGGGTCGGAAGCAGTGGAGGTAACAGCCGGAATGGCCGCCGTAGTATTTGTGGCCGCAACAGCAGCTGTCACAATCACTTGCTGCGTACGGTTGAGGCGGCTGGCTACGTTGGTGGCAATTACCGTTGCTGGCTGCGCCATGCTGGCATCGTACACCTGCCGGTCGTCGAGCGGGGCCTGCAGCTGGTAAATATCGAACCGGGCGGGAGTGGTTGTGCTGCCGTACACTTGGTCGAACCCCATCACCATTACCACCGAATCGATTACAGCGGGCGCAGCCGGCGTGGCCACGGTGGAAGGCAGAGAGTCGGTTACGCTACCGCCAACAGCCGTAATAGCTGCTGCATCCAGCACGTTGAGGTAGGCGTTGGCCGTGGTTTTGCCCGCCACATTGTCTTCGAGGCAGCCCACCAGATAGTGGTCCGTTTTCAGGGTGTGCACCGGGGCCAGACGCACAGTCGAGGCACTCAAAGGCAAGTCCTGGTATTGCGTGTTCACCGATGTGGTATCGGGCAGGTCCACGTTCAGGGCCGTACCCGTGTCGCAGCCCGTGAGGGCCAGGGCGACAAAAGCTACCAGAGGAGCACCGCGGCTAGTTAGCCAATTCATTGTAGAGCGCTAGGTAAGAAGAGTGCAGGTTTTCATCAGTAGCTACCTGGCTAAGCTTGTTGTTGAGGGCGTACTCATGGAACATGCCGTTCATATTTTCGCTAAAGTCCTCGTCGGACCGCACCACGGTATCGGCATACTCCATGCCCATTTTGATGAAGCCGCTAAAATCAGCCGATTTCAACGAAGCCAGCATGGCATCGTCAATGTCGAGCATTTTGGCTTTCTCCAGAATGTTGCCCTCAAATTTATCGTCAAACTCGTTGTTGTAAATCGAGAACACCGATTTGGCATCCTTGAATACCGGGTCTTTCTTATAGGTCGTCTTTAGGTAGAGCGGAATCAGGCCGGTCATCCAGTCGGAGCAATGCACAATGTTGGGCGACCAGCCCAGTTTTTTTACCGTTTCGAGCACACCTTTGCAAAAAAAGATGGCGCGCTCGTCGTTATCCGCATAAAACTTATCATTTTTGTCGACCAAAGCCGACTTGCGGTGGAAATAATCTTCGTTATCGATAAAGTAAACTTGCAGCTTGGCGGTCGGAATCGACGCCACTTTAATAACCAACGGCTTTTCGTCGTCGCCTACCGCAATGTTGATGCCCGACAGGCGCACTACTTCATGCAGCCGGTTCTTGCGTTCGTTGATAATGCCGAAACGAGGCACGAAAATGCGAATTTCGCAGCCCATCTCCTGCATGCTGGCGGGTAGGCGCCGGAGCATCTCAGCCACTTTCGTGGTCTGCAGAAATGGGTCAATTTCGGTGGCCGCGTAAAGGATTCGTAGCTTCGACATAAAGGAATTATTGAAGAGAATGGGACAAGGCCATGCTATGGGTGCACAAAATTAAACAATTTTGAGCGGAAAATCAATAAAACCTACTCCGGGGGGCGTTCCAATTGCCTTCCTTTACTATGCAGATACTAACTACCGCCGCTGAGTTGCAAGCTTATACCGAGCGGGCTCGTCAAGCTGGCCACCGCGTGGGCCTGGTACCCACCATGGGCGCTTTGCACGCCGGCCACCTGCAATTGGTACAAGCGGCGCGGGCCGAATGCGACGAAGTCATCGTCAGCATCTTTGTTAATCCCACGCAGTTCAACAATGCCGAAGATTTTCGGCTCTATCCCCGGGTGCCGGAGGCTGATGCTGCTCTGTTGGGGCCAGCCGGCTGCACGGTGCTGTTTGAGCCCTCAGTGGCGGAAATGTATCCTCAGCCCGCCGTGCTGCGCTTCGATTTTGGCGAACTGGAGCGGGTAATGGAAGGGGCGCATCGGCCTGGTCATTTCAATGGCGTAGCCACGGTGGTAAGCAAGCTGTTTCACATGGCGCGGCCGCACCGGGCATATTTTGGGCAAAAGGACTGGCAGCAGGTGGCCGTGGTGCGCCAGCTGGTGGCCGACCTATCGTTCGACCTAGAAATTGTGGCCAGGCCCACCATTCGCGAAGTCGATGGCCTGGCAATGTCCTCGCGCAACCGCCGGCTCGATGCCGGGGCTCGCTCTGTGGCGCCGCTGCTGCATCAGGTGCTGGCCGCCGCCGCTGCCCAGGTGCGACAGGGTGTGCTGCCGGCCCAGGTGCAGGCCGAAGCCAACGCTACCCTCGTGGCCGAACCGCTGATAACACCCGAGTATTTTGAAGTAGCCGATGCTCAAACGCTACAGCCGCTGAACGCCTACGTGTCCGGCCGTGCGGTGGTGCTGTGCCTGGCCGCGCACCTGGGCGGTGTGCGCCTGATTGATAACGTGGTGGTGGAGTAGGGACTGAGGTGTAGGGGCAAGAGGATAGGAGGCAAGAGGCATTTCCTTGTCTCGATTAAAACGGTGCGCTCCTGCCTTCAACACTTTCCTGCCTCCTTGCCATTCTGCCCTAGACTTAGAGTGGGGTTATCTTTGTGGCCTTTATCAACGCTATTAATCCGAGCTATGTACATCGAAGTAATGAAGTCCAAGATTCACCGGGTCACGGTCACGCAGGCCGAGCTGCACTACATTGGCAGCGTGACCATTGACGAGGACTTGATGGATGCGGCCAACTTCGTGGAAAACGAAAAGGTGACCATCGTGAATGTGAACAACGGCGAGCGGTTCGAAACCTATACCATTCGGGGCCAGCGCGGTTCGGGCACTATTTGCCTGAATGGACCGGCGGCGCGCAAGGTGGCCGTGGGTGATGTCGTAATTATTTTCTCCTATGGCTTCGTTGATTTTGCCGAGGCCCGGCAGCACAAGCCCACCGTCATTTTTCCCAACGAGCACAACCGACTGGCCTAATCAATGGCTAAATGAGCGAGTGGCTGAATAGCGGATGATTAATCCCGACTGTTCAGCTATTTGCCTATTCGTCCATTCACTCACTCATTGATGAAACACTTTCTGACAGTTCTTAAATATGTGCTGCTGCTGAGCATCTCGGGCGCGCTGATGTGGTATGCGATGCGCGGCCTGAAGTGGGACGACATCAGCCAGGCGATTCGCACGGCCAACTACTGGTGGCTGGGCCTCACCATGGCGCTGTCGGTGCTGGGCTACTTCAGCCGGGCCTACCGCTGGCGGATGCAGCTCATCGCCTCCAAGCACGAAGTCGGATACTGGCCGGTATACCACGCCTCTATGGTGGGCAACCTGGCCAATATTGTGTTGCCCCGCATGGGGGAGGTTATTCGCTGCTCGGTACTGCGGCGCACCAGCGGCGTGCCGGTGCAGGTGGCGTTGGGCACGGTGGTGACCGAGCGAGTGATTGATGTGCTGGTGCTGCTGAGCCTGATTGGTTCGGTGCTGCTGCTGGATTTCAATACGTTCTGGCGGTTTGTGACCGACAATGTGCTGGGTGGGCGCTATGATGCGCTGGCGCGCAACCGTACGCCGCTGCTCATTGCCGCCATCATTGGGTTGGTGTTGCTGCTGTCGGTGGGCTACGCGCTGTTTCGCAACCTGGAGCGGCTGCGTCAGAATGCTGTTTTCAACAAAGGGGTGCTTTTTGTCAAAGGTCTGCTAGCGGGCGTTTTTAGCGTACTGAAGCTGGAGAATAAGGGCTTGTTCCTGCTTCATACCGTATTTACCTGGGTGGTTTACTACCTGATGGACTACCTCGCTTTTTTCTGTTTTCCCGAGACCTATACCCTCGATATGCGCGCGGGGCTGGCGGTCCTCACCTTTGGCGCGTTTGGGATGGCGGCACCGGTAGCGGGCGGCATCGGCCCGTTTCACGTGATGGTGCAGGGCATTTTGCTGGTGTACGGCATTAGCAAGGAAGCCGGCATTGCCTACGCGCTGGTGGTGCACGGCGCCCAAACCCTGCTGGTGGTGCTCATGGGCGGCATCAGCTTCGTGGCGGTGGCCGCCGCCGACAAAGGCAGCGTCCTCACCGAAGCCGAAGCACTGGCCGAAGAGCCGCTCACGACGGAAGGAATCTGATTTTTTTAAGGGTTGAATGTTGAGGGTGAGTTTTGAATGTTGAGGTTTTAACGCACCCCCAAGCGCTAACAGCTGCATTCAAAACAGCGCATCCTACAACCCCTAAACATTCAAAACTCAACTCTTCTTTATGTGGACGAAAGATAAAATTCTGACCCGCGAGCAATTGCCTGCCACGCTGGATGGTTGGCGGGCTGCCGGACGCAAAGTGGTGTTCACTAATGGCTGTTTCGATTTGTTGCACCTCGGCCACGTCGATTATCTGGAGCAGGCGCGGCATTTAGGCGATGCCCTGGTGGTGGGCCTCAACACCGATGCCTCCGTGAGCTGCCTGAAGCCCGGCCGGCCCATTCAGGACGAAGCGGCGCGGGCCCGGATTCTGGCCTCACTGGCCTTTGTGGATGCTGTGGTGCTGTTTGGCGAACCCACGCCATTGGAACTGATTGAGCTGGTGCAGCCCGATGTGCTGGTGAAAGGCGATGATTATTCCATTGAAGCCATTGTGGGGCACGAAGTGGTATTGGCCCATGGCGGCACGGTGCGCACGGTGGCACTGGTACCGGGCTACAGCACTTCGCGCATCGTGGCGCGCATTCTGGCCACGCAGTAGCTCTGGCAACAGGGAAAAGAGGGCATCTTTTTGCGAAAATGACTGTTACAGCATCGAAGGCCAGGCGCCGCGATGTGGCAGCACAGGCGTTGCATACAGGCCGATGAATCCTGAATTTAACCTCATTTCCTAACCATGTCTTCTCCCTATTTGCTCATTATCGTGCTGATGATTGCCAGCTGGGGCATCCAGTGGCGCTTGCGGAGCAAGTTCAAGCAATACTCGCTCGTGCCGCTGCACTCGGGGCTGAGCGGTGCCGAGGTCGCAGCCAAAATGCTGGCCGACCACAACATTCACGATGTGCGCATCATCAGTACCGACGGCCAGCTGACGGACCATTATAACCCGACGGATAAAACCGTGAACCTGAGCGAGGGCGTGTATGCTGAGCGCAGTGCGGCGGCAGCAGCCATAGCCGCCCACGAGTGCGGCCATGCCGTGCAGCATGCCACTGCTTACTCGATGCTGCAGTTTCGCTCGGCACTGGTGCCCACCCTTAGCGCCGTGTCGCGTTTCATGCCCTGGATTCTGATGGGCGGTATTCTGCTGCTGCGCACGTCGGTGATTCCGCTGGGTGTGGGCATTGCGCTATTTGCCCTCACCACGCTGTTTTCGTTCATCACCCTACCGGTGGAGTTCGACGCCTCCCGTCGCGCTCTGGCTTGGATGGATAAGCGGGGCGTGGTCACCGTGCAGGAGCATGCCATGGCCAAAGATGCCCTCTGGTGGGCCGCCATGACTTACGTGGTAGCAGCTCTGGCTTCCTTGGCAACGCTGCTCTATTACGTGAGTATTTTCATGCGCCGACGCTAGTCACAAGCGTTGCTGCATCCGAAAAGCCGCTCTCTGTTCGCAGAGGGCGGCTTTTTATGTGTTATCAGATAGCTAGTGTACCTAAATAATCCGAATTGAGAGAAGATAGTGGACTTATGTAGAAATATACCTACTATTGGGTATTGACACGAATAAAATAAAGATGCTTTTTTGTTGGACTATTTCAATCTAAGAGGTTTGCTGTAGAATTTCAACGCTTTCCAAGCAAAAATCTTTGGGTGCTGCGCCTTTTTTTCTGCCAATGCTATGACCGACTCTACCCCTACGGCCCTGATTGCGGCTGCCCCCACACTATGGCGCAAGGGCTTGATTGCCATTCTCAAAGAGTGGTGGCCGCAATTGCGCATTGCCCTCACTGCTGATGCCACGCAAGTAGCTGATTTGGTGGCCAGCAGCCGGTTTGGGCTGCTGGTGCTGGATGAGGCACTGCCGGGCCGGGCCCTGCCGGAGCTACTAGGCCGGATGTATCGTACCCGGCCGGCCCAGCGGCTGGCGGTCCTCACCGACCCGAACTCGCCTGCCCAGCTAGCGGGTATGCCGCCCTGGCCCGGTAATCCGTTGCGTTTGCCGCGCCATGTGCTGCCCCACGCCTTGGTTGCGGCTTTAAGAACCTGGCTTGATGCGCCAATAGAGTCGGCCCTCATAGCTCAGCGTACTAATTCCGACACCATGCCCGACCCGTTCAGCCGCCGCGAGCTGGAGGTGCTGCGGCTCGTGGTGGCCGACTGTTGCAACGAGGAAATTGCCAACCGTCTGTTTATTAATGTGCGAACAGTAGAAACGCACCGCCGCAACCTGCTGCACAAGGCCGGGACCCGCACGCTGGTGGGCTTGGCGGCGCGGGCCGTGCGGGAGGGCTGGGTGGCGTGAAGTTTCAGTGTTGGCACTGATGCGTATGGGGCTGGAAAAGGCGTGCTTTACCAGCATATTTACCTGCCGTGCAATATCAGGAGCTAGATTTTGCTTCTTGGTCAGCTGATAATCAGCGATGCTTGCCCAAGGGCCATTGCAGGAGGATAAGCCTGCTTTTTGAGAACCAGTATTGCTTGAGAACAGAAAAGAGCAGCTTGCTATTCGATAAGCCTTTAACACTAACTGCCATGGAAAAAGGAATGCTGGTCATAATGGCTTGGATAGCTGGAGCCGGAGCAGTTGGAGGTGTCGTCAATGCCTTTATGTCGGACAACGGCTTCTTTCTGCCAGTAAGCACTACTACCGAGCGTGGTACGATGTGGCAGCCAGGGTATCTGGGCAATATTTTGGTGAGTACAGTTGCCGCGCTAGTATCGTGGGGGTTATATGGGCCAGCAGCTAACGCTGTGCTAGTTGTTTCGCCGCCAGTATCTGTGCCCGATGGCGCCAAGGTGATTAGCGTCTCACTTTCGCTAGCCAACTTAATGGGGGCCCTGATGGTGGGCGTTGCAGGGGCCCGCTGGCTCTCAAACGAAGTCGATAAAACGATGCTACGGCTTGCGATAACCAAAGTAGCAGCTGCGCCTGCTGACGCCAGTAAGGCCAGCCTATTGGCTCAAGCATCCCCTTCTAAAGCAGTGCAGATTGCCGAACAAGTCTTTGAATCAGCACCTGCACCGGTTGAAAGCAAGGTTGATGAGTTGGCGCTTGAATTGGCCGCCGGTCAGAGCAGCGCTGAAAGTATGCTCACAGAATTAGCCTCCAAGCTGAAATCAAAATAGCATATGAAGATTTAAGGGTCAATTTTTTGGCTCGCTGTTAGTTATAGCTTCTCGTGCGTCCGTTTATGAAAGAAGTAGCTGAAAGCCGGGTTGTTACATTGCCCGATGACCAACCTCTGTCCGTTACCCTGCGCATTGGCAATGTGCAGCGCGGCGGTTCGATTATCCGGCTTCAACGCAACGGCGTTTCGACGCAGCTGGCCCGGGCCAATGAAATTACGGGCGTTATTGTCGGAACCGGAAGTTCGCTACGCGGTGGTGTAATGCAGGTCATTACGGTAGTGGTGGACGTGAACCCTGATAGCAACTGGACAAATGTCACACATCAGCTGACTGCCGGTAATCAAGTAGTTATAAGGGAGGATTTTCACGAAGAGGCGCCCGATGACCGGCTGGTTCGCTATACAATTAGCTACACGATTAACTAGCGAACCAATGAAAACTACGCTACTAACAGGGTTTTTCTGCTTGGTCAGCAGTTGGGCTGCCGTTGCTCAGTCAGTGGCTCCCGCACCTACTGTAGGAAGTCCTGAGTCATTGAAAGTGGTGCTTAAAAATCTGCGGGTGCCCATATCTCCCGGCATTGCGCTACTCGATAAAGCACCAACCAACATTGAGAGGGCCAGCACCCCGCATGCGCTGGGCGTGACACTGCTCAACGGCTTGCAGGGCAAGGATTTTGCTTTAGCGGTAGCTCCTTACTGGCTGTTCAACCATCCTGGGCTTACTTATGCGAAGTACCGGGATGCAACCTTTGCGAATCGAGTGGCCCAGATTGTGCGGGATGTTGATGTGTCGGGCGCCGTCGTCTCTGCAACTGATTCGACGAGCAATGCGGCGGTAGGACTGCGGACAAACCTGTTTCGCATTGCCCGCAAAGACCCGCTGAACGCCACGTTACGGAAGAAGTACGAGGCTAAAGTCGACTTCTGGGCGCTGGAAGTGGCCGGAATGACTGCTGCTGACCCTGGCTTTAATGCAGCAAAGGATTCGGCTACGCACTATGGCGATAAACTGCAGCAGGTGTTGGTGGCGGAGTATAACGAGCCGGCGTTTCAAGTTAGCCTTGCCGGTGCCTACGCTTACCAATACCCCGACCGGGACCTGCGCGCCCGAAAGAGTGAGCGTTACGGCGCCTGGCTCACCGCCGACTGGCGCCCCAAACGATACTTCGAAGCACTTCTGGTAGCGCGTTGGCAGCATTTGCCTACTGCGGGCACCACGGCCCAGGGCGAAGCTAAGAGCACCGCCGATGCCGTCGATTTAGGTTTTCGGGGCGGGTTCAACATCCCGCTACCAGGGCTTCAGCGCGACTGGTACCTGTCGCTGGAATACCTGCGGCGGTTTGCCGATGACAAGGCTGTAGCAGGCAAACGGGTAGCCTTTGTAACGGAGGCAGAGGTGACGGACGGTATTTATTTGACGGGTACGTTTGGCGAGGATTTTGGGCCAAAACACCCGGTTGTGGCCTTGCTGGGTATCAACTTCGGCTTTGCTACACAGTCGCAACAAGCACGCTAGCAACTATAAGAAACAGGCTTGTTTGGATAACGGGCCAGTGCTGATAATCTAACATCGGTCTATGCAACCCCTGTCCGGAACAAACCCCATGAGCGAGTACGAGAACACGGTTTCGCGCAAGCTCATTGTCCTGCTGCATGCTTACACTTCTTCACCGAAGGCACTGCACGCTGTGCGCCAAGTAGTCGCTACCGCTTATCCAGTAGCTGAAATTTGGGTGCCGGCTTTGCCTACCAACATGTGGTCGACCGCAGACCCTAATGCCATTGTCAGCCACCTTTTGGCTGGAATAGACGAGAGGTGGAATGAAAGCGCTAACTCAGAAAGACCGTACGGTAGCATTGTTCTGATTGGGCATAGCATAGGCGGCCTGCTGGCACGCAAGGTGTACGTAGCCGCCTGCGGACAAAATGATTGGGCTCCATTAGAACCTGACCTGGTGTTGGCTGGCCCGAAGCCGTGGGCTGCAAAAGTGGAGCGCCTGATACTGCTGGCTGGTATGAACCGAGGGTGGAGCATTTCCCATCACCTTTCTATTCCCACTGCTATTATATTCAGCTTGGGGACAGTGCTGACTATTCTATTTCGATTGCTTGGAGGTGGCCGGCTACTCATCAATCAGGTTCGGCTAGGGGCCCCCTTCATTACCCAGCTTCGGCTGCAATGGCTTGCAATGCGCCAGGCTGCTGCCCGAAAGGGAATAGGAGGAGCTCTGACGGTGCAGCTATTGGGCACGAAGGACGACGTAGTTGCTCCGCAGGATAACATTGACCTGATTACGGGCAGCGACTTTGTGTACCTGGATGTGCCAGCATCAGGCCATCAGAATATTCTTGAGATGAGCGGCCCGGGTGCGGCCGCTGGTCGTCGAGCCGTATTTGCGGATGCTTTAATAATCTCAGATGCAGCGTTAAAAGCCAGGTCGGTGGAGCTGGAAGACTTGCGTCCTCAGCCCCCCTTACCAGAGGTAACAGATGTCATCTTTGTTATCCACGGCATTCGCGATGAAGGTTTCTGGACTCAAAAAATTGCCCGTCATATCAAAGAAAAAGGGCGGCAGGCCTTGCCGAGAAAAGTATTTGCAACCGAGACTTCCAGCTACGGCTATTTCCCGATGCTGCCGTTCATTCTGCCGTGGGTTCGGCGCGCCAAGGTAGAATGGCTGATGGACCAGTACACGCAGAACAAAGCGCTGTACCCCAATGCCCGATTTTCCTACTTCGGGCACAGTAATGGCACTTATATGCTAGCCAAAGCACTAACGCAGTACCCTGCCTGTCATTTTGAAAACGTTGTTTTTGCCGGAAGTGTGGTCCGTACTGATTATGCGTGGGAACCATTGCTTCGTCAGGGGCGAGTAAAAGCTGTTCTGAACTATGTAGCAACGGCCGATTGGGTGGTTGCTTTTTGTCCTAAGACATTGGAAATGCTACACTGGCAGGATTTGGGCAGCGCCGGACACGACGGATTCAAGGATGGATATGCTCAACATAACGGCCCAGCCCTCATTCAGCAAGCCAAATACGTTGAAGGAAGACACGATGCAGCCCTTAAAGAAGAAAACTGGGACTCAATTGCCGATTTTATTGTGTCGGGGCCAAGTGCTCAACAGCAGCAAATCATACCGAAAGTGCTGCATAGAAATGAACAAGTTTCGTGGATTTCGTTCGGTAGTAAACTGCCAGTGTTGCTATTGGCAGCCATCGGATTATTCTACTTAGGATACTGCCTGCTACACGGACTCAGTTGGACAGCAGGAGAAGTACGGGTATTGGCATTCGGAATATATCTCGCAGTGATTTGGAAAATAGTTACTTGGCTATAACGAGTCAATCCAGCTAAGAAGCAAATGGCTGTGCGCGCTGCTACCTTTTTGGCGTTACTTCGTTAAAAAGTTAATCCGCGACACATTGTATAGCTCTACATTCTTCTAAATGCCATCTGTTTTCTTGCGCGCCAGCTCATCATTGTTTTTGTTGGGCATTGGCCCTTTCAATCTGCTCATGGCCCAAACTACTCCTGCTCCCAACTCCATTCTCGCCGGTTCCGCCACCCCGCAGCTGGTGGCCCGGCAGTTCAAATTTACCGAAGGCCCGGCCGTGGATAAGGCCGGCAACGTCTACTTCACCGACCAGCCCAACGACAAAATCTGGAAGTATTCCACCGACGGCAAGCTCAGCGTTTTCCTGGAGAAATCGGGCCGGGCAAATGGGACCTACTTTGATAAAAAAGGCAACCTACTGGCCTGCGCCGACGAGCACAACGAAATCTGGTCCATCGCGCCCGACGGCAAAGCCACCGTGTTGCTGAAAGACGCCCAAGGCCACCAGCTCAACGGCCCCAACGACCTGTGGCTGCACCCCACCAACGGCATCATCTACTTCACCGACCCTTACTACCAGCGCGACTACTGGACACGCAAAGCGCCTGACCCCGCCCTCGGCGGCCAGAAGCTGTACTATCTGCCCAAGGACCAGTCACAGCCCGTGGTAGCAGATGACAAGCTGCAGAAGCCTAACGGCATTGTGGGCACGCCCGATGGCAAGCTGCTCTACGTGGCCGACATCGAAGCCAACAAAACCTACCGCTACCAGATTGCGGCCGACGGCAAGCTGACCGACCGCGAGCTTTTCGTACCGAAAGGCTCCGATGGCATGACCATCGACAACGAGGGCAACGTGTACCTTACCGGCAAGGGCGTGACGGTGTATAATGCCGCTGGCCAACAAATCCAGCACATCGACGTGCCAGCCGAATGGACCGGCAATGTGTGCTTCGGCGGCAAGGACCGAAAAACCTTGTTTATCACCGCCTCGGAGGCGGTTTACATCTTGCCACTGCGCGTGCATGGGGTGAATTGATGGAGTTGTTTCAACGGATTAGGCGGCTATATTTGGCTGACTACATTTTTAGCCTACTCCGTTGAGAAAAAACTACTTATCCAATGCCCGACACTGGCTCGGCAGCTTGGTGCTATTGCTCAGCATTCAACCCGTTGCGCATGGGCAGACTTCTTTGCCTGTTGCGCTATTTCAAGATGAAGCGCCAAGGACATCTCCATTGCTCTCGGCCCTCGAACGTGCCCGGCCGCTAGCGCTGGATGTTGCTGCCGCCCGCCTCGCGCTGGCTGCCGCGCCACCCGAGGGCCGTGCTACTGCTGCGCCGCTGGTGCTGGCGCTGCCCTTGCCAAATGGAGGCACCGGTCGCTTCGCCGTGTGGCAAACGGCCGTGATGGCCCCAGCGCTGGCCACCCGCTACCCCGAGATTCAAACCTACGCCGGCCGGGGGCTCGACGATGCCACGGCCACCGTGCGCCTCGACATCACCCCGGCCGGCTTTCATGCGCAGGTGCTGTCGGCGGCCGTAGGCACTGTTTACATCGAACCCGGCCAGCGCGGCGATGCCCGGCACTACCTCAGCTTTTTTAGCCGTGATGCACGCCCAGAGGCCAGGCCTGGCATGGTGTGCCAGCAACCACCCGTTAAAGCCAAGGAGCTGGCTACTGGGGCTGCGCGGGTAGTGCAGCCGGGCGGTGGCGGGCCGGCGGCTATTGGTAGCGGTGGCTTGCTGCGGACCTACCGCCTGGCCGTGGCTGCTACCGGCGAGTACACCCAGTTCCACGGTGGCACGGTACCGCAGGCCATGGCGGCCATTGTAACGAGTGTCAACCGCATAAATGGTCTATTTGAAACCGAGGTAGCCGTGCGCTTCGTGCTGATTGCCAACAATAGCGCGCTCATTTACACTGACCCCACCACCGACCCCTACACTGACGGCGACTCCATGGCCATGCTACCCGAAAACCAGGCGACCATCGACAACGTCATCGGCACGGCTAATTATGACATGGGGCACGTATTCGGGGGGCAGAATGCTGGTGGGCGTGGTGCCTACACCTCCGTATGCCAGCCGGCTACCAAGGCGCAGGGCGCTACGGCACTGCTGAATCCGGTCGGGGACTTCTTCAACGTGAAGTATGTGTGCCATGAGTTTGGCCATCAGTTCGGGGCACACCACATTTTCAACAGTGATGCGGTTACCAATTGCGGCCCTAACCGGACGGCCGGTACGGCTTGGGAGCCGGGTTCGGGCAGCACCATTATGTCGTACTCCGGGCTATGCCCCGGCCAGGATATTCAGAATTACTCGGACCCGTACTACAACATCGGCAGCTATGAGGAAATGCGGGCCTTCATCGTGACCACGACCTGTGCCGTGGTTGCCGGTACCGGCAATACGCCGCCCCAGGTGAGCGTTCCACAAGGTGGCCTCACACTGCCTATTGGTACGCCATTTGTGCTCACGGCCAGTGGAGCCGATGCCGAGGGCGATGCCCTCGTGTATAGCTGGCAGGAACTTGACCTGGGCTCACCCGGTGGGCCAACGGTGCCGCAGGCAGCCAACGACAATATTCCCTTATTCCGTGCTTTGCCTCCCACTACGGTGCCCACCCGCTATTTTCCCCAGTTGAATGATGTGGTGAATAATGTTGCCACAATTGGCGAGCGACTGCCCACAGTCACGCGCCGGCTCACATTTAAATGCGTGGCCAAGGACTTGCACCAAAGCGCCCTCGGAGTAATTGGTGGCGTCACAACCAGCGACTCGGTGAAGCTGCGCGTGACTAGTGCGGCCGGGCCTTTCGTGGTTACCAGTCCCAATACGGCGCTGAGCTGGGTAGGTGGCTCGACCTACAACGTGACTTGGAGCGTGGCCGGCACCACTGCCAACGGTGTGAACTGCGCCCTCGTCAATGTACGGTTGAGCACCGATGGTGGCTATACCTATCCCACCGCCCTGGCCCTGAACGTGCCGAACAACGGTACCACCGCCATTACGCTGCCCAGCGTGACTACCACGCAGGCCCGTATCATGGTGGCCGCCGCTGATAACTACTTCTTTGATATTTCAAATGCCAACTTCACTATCAGCAGCCCCAGCGTATGCCCGCCGCCCACGGCATTGGTCGTAAGCAACATCACCAATACCGGTGCACGGGTAGCTTTCAATCCCGGCAGCGCTGCTCAACAATACGTGGTAACGACTGTGCCCGCTACTACTGCGCAAACCGTAACAACCTCGCCGATAACCCTAACTAGCCTGCTGCCCGGCACGGCTTACACGGTGTACGTGGCCAGCACCTGTAGCGGCGGGAGTACTTCGGTTGCGGGCTCGGCGAGCTTCACGACCATGGCACCGCCACTGTGTGGCGCTCCATCAGACCTGGCCGTGACCAGCCGAACTATGACGGGTGGAACCTTCAATTTCGTGGGCTCTTCAACCGCCACCAGCTACACCATAACAACCATCCCCGCCACTACCAGTCAAACCGTGGCTGCCGGGCCCGTGACGCTAACGGGCATGACGGCCGGAACCACCTACACGGTGCAGGTAGTGAGCAACTGCGCAAACGGTGCCACTTCAGCCGCTGCCAGCCTGCGCTTCCGCACCGTGCCGCTGGTGCCCACCAATGATTTATGCAGCAATGCGCTGCCTCTGGCTTGCGGCCAGCGGGTTACGGGCAGTACCGAAAGCGCCACCGCCACCGGCGACCCCACCACCTTCTGCGGCGAGAGCGTAGACGGTGGTGGCGTGTTCTACACCATTGCGGGCACCGGTGGCAGCATCACCCTTACCAATTGCGACTTAGCCACCGATTACGATACCAAACTCTTCGTGTACCAAGGGGCCTGCGGCGGCCCCTACACTTGCATTGCCGGCAACGACGACACCAATGCTGCGGGTTGTGCTCAGCCTTCTACCGTCACGTTCAATTCGGTACAGGGCGTTTCGTACCTGGTTTTTGTGTCGGGCTACGGCGGCGACAAAGGCAACTACGCGCTGCTAGCTAGCTGCGCCACCGTATCGGCCACGGCTAGTGCGGCTGCCGCCACGTTTGAGGTGTGGCCTAATCCAGCGGGCACCCGTGGTGCTTTCCGCATAACGTTGGCCACCCCGACTACCGCTGCTACCGCCACGCTGTGCAACGTGCTGGGCCAGCGAGTAGCACAGCGAGCATTTGTGGGCTCAGCAACTGAGTTATCTACGGTTGGGCTGGCCGCAGGCACCTACCTGTTGGCGGTGCAGGTTGTGGGCCAGGCGCCGGCCGTGCGTCGCGTAGTGGTGGAGTAGGAGAGGGCGTTTATTAAAATCAAAAAGGCCGGCGCTGAGTAACGCCGGCCTTTTTGATTTTAATAAACGCCCGGTTTCCGAAGCAGTTGTTACCCTAGCTTCTTGTATCGCACGCGCTTCGGCTCCACGTCGCCCAGGCGTTTGCGCTTGGCTTCTTCATAATCTGTGAAGTTGCCCTCGAACCACACCACTTCCGAATCACCTTCAAAAGCTAAGATGTGAGTGGCCAGGCGGTCCAAGAACCACCGGTCGTGGCTGATAATGACGGCGCAGCCGGCAAAGTTCTCCAGCGCGTCTTCCAGCGCCCGAATAGCGTTCACGTCCAAGTCGTTGGTCGGTTCGTCAAGTAGCAGCAGGTTTGCCCCTTGCTTGAGCGTCATGGCTAGGTGTACGCGGTTTTTCTCGCCGCCCGAGAGCGTGCCTACTTTCTTCTCCTGGTCGCCGCCGCCGAAGTTGAACTTGCTCACGTAGGCGCGGGAGTTCACCGGCCGGCCGGCCAGCAGCATGGTTTCGGTGCCGCCCGTGATGGTATCGAATACCGACTTGCTGCCCTCCAGCGTGTCGTGCTGCTGGTCGATGTAGGCCGTCTGCACCGTGGGCCCGACCACGAACGTACCCGCGTCGGGCTGCATCTGCTCCGTGATGAGGCGGAACAGCGTGGTTTTGCCCGCGCCGTTCGGCCCGATAATGCCCACAATGCCACCCTGGGGCAGTGCAAAGCTCAGGTTCTCAAACAGCAGCTTGTCGCCAAATGCTTTCGTGATGCCCTCGGCCTCAATCACCTGCGCGCCCAAGCGCGGGCCATCGGGAATGAATAGCTCCAGCTTTTGCTCCTTGTCCTTGGCTTCTTCGCTGGCCAGCTTGTCGTAGTTGGCTAGGCGGGCTTTGCCCTTTGATTGACGCGCTTTGGGCGACATCCGAACCCAGTCCAACTCGCGCTGCAAGGTTTTCATGCGCTTGCTCTCGGTGTTTTCCTCGCGGGCCATGCGGTCAGTTTTCTGCTCCAGCCACGATGAATAGTTGCCTTTCCATGGAATGCCCGAGCCGCGGTCCAACTCCAGAATCCAACCGGCCACGTTATCGAGGAAGTACCGGTCGTGGGTCACGGCAATGACAGTGCCCTTGTATTGCTGCAAGTGCTGCTCCAGCCACAGCACGCTCTCGGCGTCGAGGTGGTTGGTGGGTTCGTCCAGCAGCAGCACGTCGGGTTCCTGTAGCAGCAGGCGGCACAGGGCCACCCGGCGCTTCTCACCACCCGAGAGATTACCAATAATGGCTTCCTGCGGCGGGGTGCGCAAGGCATCCATGGCACGTTCCAGCTTCGAGTCCAGGTTCCAGGCGTCGAGTTGGTCCAGGCGCTCCTGCACCTTGCCCTGCCGGTCGAGCAGCTTGTCGAAATCAGCATCTTCGGCCCCAAAAGCCTCGTTGATTTCGTCGTATTCCTTTAGCAAGGCCACGGTTTCGGCGGCCCCTTCTTCCACCACCTCGCGCACCGTTTTGGTGGGGTCGAGCTGGGGCTCCTGTTCTAAATAGCCTACGGAGTAGCCGGGCGAAAACACCACTTCGCCCTGAAACTGCTTGTCGACGCCGGCAATGATTTTCAGGAGACTTGACTTGCCCGAGCCGTTCAGACCCAGCACGCCAATCTTGGCCCCGTAAAAAAACGAGAGGTAAATATTCTTGAGAACTTGCTTCTGGGGCGGGTAAATCTTACTCACGCCGGCCATGCTGAAAATGATGGTCTGGTCGCTCATTGGAATGCGGAAATGGTGAGAGAATGAACTGAGTAGGGCCCTGATGCCGTATCGTAAGGCAAAAGCCAATTGGCCGGCCGGCACTGCGGGCCGCAAAGAACGGCAAAGTAGGCCGGGCAGCCGCACTTTTTTGCTCTCCGAAGTAGCCGTTGCTGCCGCTTACTGCGGTTGCAAGTCCGGGCCATCTGCTTCGTTCCCACAAACTACATCGCATCATCACCTTTTTACCGTAAACTTGTAGTTCCTTCCCGAACCACATTTCAGCCACAGCCCCAGCGCATACCCTTCCCTTTTCCCCCAACCCTCTCACTCTCCTACCCACGAGTTTACCTTTCTGTATGGAACCAACCGACCACCTGCTGGCCGAAGCCAAGCGCTACGGCTACGTGGAAGCCGATGGCGTGTGGCTGCGCCCCGTGCTCTCCCAACCCGCCCGCCAGATTGGGCTGGTAAAAGAATCGGACGATGCCGCCCTGCGGTATTTTGCCCAACGCTTCGAAACCTTCCGCGCCAAAGTGGATGCCCTGCTGGAAAAAATGGAAGCCAGCGAAAACAAGGGCTCCTTTTTGATGAAGGCCCTGCACCTCAAAGAGCAACTCCTGACGTACGATGGCCTTGGCGATTTTACCAGCCTGCACCGCCGCCTAACCGAAGCCGAAGATGCCGTGGCCGTGACCGTGGCCCGCAATCGCGAGAAAAACCTGGCCACCAAAATCGGTTTTGTGCAGGAAGCAGAAACTCTGCGCGACAGCATCGAATGGATATCGGCCAGCGAAAAGGTGAAAGACCTGCGCCAGGGCTGGCTCAAAACCGGCCCCGTCGACAAGGCCATGACCGACGAGTTGGAGCGCCGCTTTCAGGCTGCCATCCAAGAGTTTTTCGACCGCCGCAAAGCTTTCCAGTCGGATAAAAAGGCCATGACCATGCGGGTCCAGACCCGCTACCGCGACCTCATTCAGCAGGCCGAAGCCCTCAAGAACTCCGACCAGTTCGAAACCACTTCCCGTCAGCTCAAGCAGTTGCAGCAAGCGTGGCGCGAGGTGAACGGTAACCTTCCCAAAAAGCAGGCTTCGGAGTTCTGGATAAAGTTTCGGGCCGCCAACAACCACTTCTTTGAGCGCCTAAAAGCTCATATTGCCGCCCAGCAGACGGCTGGTGTACCCGGTGCGCCGGCCACGCCCGAAGTGCTGCTGGCTCGCAAGCGCGCCCTCGCCGAGCGGGCCGAAGCCCTGATGAACATTCCGCCTCAGGAAGCCATCCATCAGGCCAAAGCCCTGCAGGCCGAGTGGAAACAGGTAGGCACAGTGCGCGGCGAAGAGTCAGACCGCATCTGGCAACGCTTCATGGTAGCTTGTGATAAGATATTTGAGCTCAGTGCGTTGGAATACCATTTGCGCAAGCGCGCCGATGGCGAGCCCATGCCAACTGCCCCCGCCGACCGGGCACGCTTCCGGGCTGATACTTTGCGTACGCTACTCAAGGACGACCACCAGGAGTTGGCCACCCTGCGCGACAACCTTGACAACCTCAGCCCCAGCACCGCCAACGACGCCTTCCGGCAAATGCTACAAACCAAAATCCGCTCGTTTGAGCGGAAAATTCGGACGAAAAACGATTTAATAGCCCTATTTAGTCAGCAAGCGCAAGCCGCCAGCTAACCTTCGCCAGCGTTTTGCGTTGTCGTTTCTCAATTGGTAGCTCGTTTGTATCTTGACGGGAAACTCTTACCTTCGCCAACCTTTTTTTATCCACCCTTACTATGTATTGGACTCTCGAACTGGCTTCTTATCTGGAAGATGCCCCCTGGCCCGCCACCAAAGACGAACTGATTGACTTTTCTATCCGCTCGGGTGCGCCCATGGAAGTGGTGGAAAACCTCCAGGCCCTGGAAGATGACGGTCAGCCCTACGAAAACATCGAGGAAGTTTGGCCCGACTACCCGACCAAAGAGGACTTCATGTTCAACGAGGACGAGTACTAGCGTGAGTGAAGAAGCAAGAATGAGCGATGATGGATTAGGAACCGCTCCCAATTCCTCATCACTCATTCCGCAATCTTCATTGAATATAGAAAATTTGGTTGCGGGCTACCCCGGAAGGGTGCTAGTCCGCAACCTTTTTTTGTGCCTGCCCGCACCGGCTTTTGTGGCCGTAGTGGGGCACAACGGCAGTGGCAAAACCACCTTATTCCGGGTGCTTACGGGCCAATTGCCGTATCAGGGGAGTGTGCAGCTGCACGGGCACGAAGTGCGCCACTTGCGCCGTGCCGCCACCACGGGCCTGCTGGGCTACCTGCCCCAGCGCGGCACCTTGGATTTTGCCATCGCCGTGCGCGAGCTCGTGGTGATGGGCCGCTACCGCCATCATAGCCTGCTAAGCGCCTACAATCCCACCGATTATGCATTGGCTGACGCCGCGCTGGCTCGCGTGGGCATGGCGCATTTGGCCGCCCGCGACTTCACCCAGCTCTCCGGCGGCGAGCAGCAGCTGGTATGGCTGGCCCAGCTCAGCTTACAGGACGCGCAGGTATATCTGCTTGATGAGCCCACCCAGCAGCTCGACGTATACTACCGTCGTCAGGTATTCAGCTTGATTCACAGTTGGGCCGTGCAGGGTAATAAATCGGTGCTGTGTAGTACCCACGACCTCGACAATCTGCCGGAGCTGACTGGCTACCTGCTCAACCTTTCCGAGCCGGAGCCGCAGCTGCGCCCGCTGTCATCCGCCACCGTGCAGGAAGCCCGCAAGTGGTTGGAAATGCCCCCGCTACTCGTCAAATAAAGCTGTTAGCGCCGTCCGGGCTGCCCGCGCAGTACGTGGGCAATAGATTGCATAAACGGTCCCGGCGCTACCGAATTCATCACCCGCAGGTTATCAGCCCAAGAGGTCTGTTCATCCAGAAAGCGGAAAATGCGTTCAATAGGGTTTCGCTCAAATAGCTGCCGAAAAATGTCCCGCGTGGTTTCGCCCCGCCGCTGCATGATGTCGAGCAATAAGGTGTCAAACAGGCGAAACTGCCACTTGTCACCGCTCACATCGGCCGGCAAGTTGCCGGTGCGGGCCAAGGCATCCACTAGCCGGGCAGAGTGCTGCTGAATGCGCTTGAATGCGTAGCCGGTACTAGGTTTGGCCCGCCCGCCCCGCGTGCCGATGTTGATGATATGCCGGCCGGTACGGGCCGGTAGCGGGTGGTCCGTCATCGGAATCGCGCCCGCCTCCTCGGCGGTGATACGGTAGTTCTCGAGGCTCAAGGCCGTGTTCAGATACTCCCGAATAGCACCCTCGTATTCTTTCTTTGGTAAGGGCGTTTCTGAAAATAACGTGTACTCAACCAGTGCTTTGCGCGGGCTAAACGGCAATACATACATGAACCGCGCCTCGTGGTGCTGCTCTCCACGAAAGTCCATAAACTCCACTGTAGTAGGGTCGAAGACGTCGGTAGTAGTTTCTATTTCCCAGCCCACGAAATGCTGCAACAGGTAACGGTGCTTCTGCGGTTGCCGCAGCTGTACCAGGTTCGGCGGGCGGCTATCGAAGGCGTAGCGGGCCGTGAAAGTGCCCGCAGAGGAAATTACACTGATGCCGGAGGCAGTGTTTTCAATGTGCTCAACCGTGCCCCGCATCAGGGTGAACTGCTGCTTCGCTGCCAGCGCCCGGTGCACGAAGCGGTAATAATCCAACCCATTGATGGTCTTGTAGCGGTAGCGCCCCAAGTCAATTACTTTATCGAAGCCGGGGCTGCGAAACGCAATTTGCCGCCACTCGTGCGCCACAATGTCATCGAACAAGCCCGGTTCATCAGCCCAGAACGACCAAGTTCGGTCATTTTGCTCCTTGGCTTCCGGCTCAATCAGCAGCACATTCTTATTAGCTAACCTTGGCTCCTGGGCAATGTGGTATGCCAGACTTAGGCCTGCTGCGCCGCCACCCACAATAAGGTAGTCGTATTCTACGGCAGCTTGAGTGGGCAATGGCATAGGCAGTCAGTGGCAGTAACCGCCGCAAAGCTACCCAGCAAAAAGGCCGCTCCATAGGAAGCGGCCTTTGGGCACTAAGTAACTTCGAACAATCTGCCTTATCTATACAAACCAGCAGAAACGGCAGTCTTAGAAGTTCGGCGACAACAGGTATTTGTGGTAGAAGTCGTCGATGATTTTTACCGCTTCGCTGGCATCGTCCACAATCTGCACCAGGTTCAGGTCCTCGGCCGAAATGTTGTGCTCCTCGTGTAGCATCACGTCTTTAATCCACTGAAACAGGCCGTTCCAGTAGGCCGAGCCGACCAGCACGATGGGGAAGCGGCTTATTTTCTTGGTCTGAATCAGCGTCATGGCCTCAAACAGCTCATCGAGTGTGCCAAAGCCGCCGGGCATGCCCACGAAAGCTTGGGCATACTTCACAAACATCACCTTCCGCACGAAGAAGTAGTCGAAGTTGATGCACTTGTCCTGGTCGATGTAGATGTTGTGGGTCTGCTCGAAGGGCAGTTCAATGTTGAGACCCACCGATTTGCCGCCTTCCGAGCGGGCACCCTTGTTGCCGGCTTCCATGATGCCGGGGCCGCCGCCCGTGATGACGCCATAGCCGTGGCGCACCAGCTTGGCCGCGATTTCCTCGGCCATCTGGTAGTATGGGTTCTCGGGTTTGGTGCGGGCCGAGCCGAAAATGCTCACGCAAGGACCGATTTTGGACATCTTCTCGAAGCCCTCCACAAACTCGGCCATCACCTTGAAAATCTGCCAGCTATCGGCAATCTTAATCTCGTTCCAGTCCTTATCCACAAAGGCTTTGCGCAGGCGCTGCTCGTCTTCCAGAGCCATGGCGGTTTCGCCGTTGGCCGTCTGGCGCATCTCGGTGATGGACGTGAGCTTGTCGTCGTTTACGTTGGGCTGCTTAATGGTTTTGCCGCTGCCGGCATTCAGCAGGTCATCAGCAACTTTGGTCTTGCTGGTTTTGGGTTTTTTCAAAGTAGACATATTGTTCAGTTGGGAATTCCTACAAAAACAAAATCGCCCCGGAAGCGGGGCGACCAAAAGTAGGGCGTCAAAGTTATCGAATTGTTACCAAATAAAAATGCCTTACAAAATGTGGGGAATGAGAGAAATGCGGTAGGGTGAAAAATGTGAACAATTCATTGTCGCCTTTTTCGTCCTATCGCATTTCTCTCATTCCCCACAGGTAAAAAATTACACCAATTGCCGCAACGCCATCTCAAACGAGCGTTGCGCGATGCCGGTCGCCTGCGTGTTTTCCTGGTAGGTGCGCTCCAGTGCCCCGCCGATGATGCGCGACGTATCAGCAAAAATGGCTTGGTCGGTGATTTCGGCGCCGGTTTCCATGAGGTAGGCAAACACGCGGGCCATGCCGCAGTTGGCAATGAAATCGGGGATGACCGCCACGCGCTCATCAGCGAAAACGCCGGTGGGGCCGAAGAAGATTTCCGGGTCAGCAAACGGCACGTTGGCGCCGCAGCTGATGGCTTTGAGGCCATTAGCAACCAGTTGCTCTACCTGCGCGCGTGTCACAAGGCGCGACGAAGCTGCTGGTATAAAAATTTCGGCGCCCATCGACCAGACCTTCTCATTCACTTCTTCAAATGACAGTAAATTATCCGCCGTCAGGGCATTGCCCTTGCGGGCCAGCAGCAGCGACCGGATTTCTTCCAGCCCGAAGCCTTCGGGGTTTAGCAGGCCGCCGGCCCGGTCGATGATGCCCACAATGCGTACGCCCTGGCCGGCTAGGTAGTAAGCCGCCGCCGCGCCCACGTTGCCCCAACCTTGGATGATGGCGCGCTGGCCGCGCAAGTCGGTGCCGGGCCAGAGGCGGTAGTAATGGCCCACTGCTTCGGCTACACCGTAGCCGGTGATGAGGTCGGCTACGGTGTATTTGCGGGTTAGGTTGGGCGAGAAAGAAGCATCTTCTACTACTTTCACTACGCCCTGCCGGAGCTGGCCCAGCTTTTGAATTTTCTGGGGTTCGGTAGCGCGGTAGTAGCCATTCACCACACCTTCTTGTGGATGCCAGAGGCCGTACTCTTCGGTAATAGCAATTACTTCGTGAATCTCATCCACGTTGAGGTCGCCACCAGTGCCATAATAATTTTTTAGCAGCGGAAATACGGCGCGGTACCAGCGTTCCAGCACGCCGCGCTTGCGGGGGTCCTGCGGGTCGAAATTGATGCCTGATTTTGCGCCACCGATGGCCGGGCCGGACACGGTGAATTTTACTTCCATTGTTTTGGCCAGGCTTTCTACCTCCCGCTTGTCCAGGCCCTTGCGCATGCGAGTGCCGCCGCCAGCCGCCCCACCACGTAACGAGTTGATTACTACCCAGCCTTCGGCTTCGGTTTCGGCGTCTTTCCACTCAAAGACAATTTCGGGGCGCTTGTTTTCAAACTTTGTGAGCAGGTCCAGCATTAGGCAATAGAAAAGGGAAAGCCTGCCAGTTAGCAGGGCCACAAAGGTAGGAATAGACCCGGAGCCCGGAGGGAATTGACAACGATTCTAAAAAAGGAATAAAAAACAATAAATATCTAATTATATTAGGGATAATAAACCCCTTTACCGCTATTTTGCGTATTGGTTTCGGAACTACCCCCGTAGTACCGATGTATTGCACTTATTCTACTCTTCCATTTTCCCTTCACTTTTTATCGATTTCATGAAACCATTGCATTCGCGTGTAGAAGCGCAACAGTTGGACCGTGCCGCGGCTATGCTCAAGGTTCTCTCCCATCCCAAGCGACTGGCTATTGTTGACCTCTTAGGTAAAACCAAAGGCAAAGACAGCCAAATGTCCGTTACTGATATCTACCAAGCCCTCGACCTGCCTCAGGCTATTGCCTCGCAGCACCTCATCACCCTAAAGGACCGGGGTGTGCTGAAATCCAGCAAAATCGGCACGAAGATTTATTATTCGTTGGCCGTCCCGCAATTACTCAAGGTAATTGATACCTTGGAAGATTACTCGGGTCGGATTTAATCCATTGGGTTAGTTCGAAAAGAAAAGGCTGCTTCGTGAGAGGCAGCCTTTCTTTATTTCTATCCAGTTTCTCGTTGTCAGTCCTGCTTTGCGGCATTTCACAACGGCTTTCTTATCAGTGAGGCTGTAGCGGAGCA
The DNA here is from genome assembly GCF_017571495.1 of Hymenobacter negativus. GTDB lineage: Bacteria > Bacteroidota > Bacteroidia > Cytophagales > Hymenobacteraceae > Hymenobacter > Hymenobacter negativus. The sequence continues at coordinate 326,795 of NZ_JAGETZ010000002.1, forward strand.
CTAAAAGTATTGTGTAGCGTCAGTACCTGCGGCAGTAGCGGGTGCACGTCATCGTTGGTGAGGATGTAGTCGGCGCGCTGCATCTTTTCTTCCTCGCTCAGCTGCTTGGCCATAATAGACTTCACATCGGCTGCGGAGCGGTGTGGGTCGCGCCGCAATACCCGGGTTGCCCGTACTGCCAACGGCGCAAATACCGTAATGATGCGGTCGAGCTGCTTGTATGACCCTGCTTCGAAGAGCAATGCTGCTTCCTTGAGCACATACCGAAATCCGGCCTGTTGCTGCGCCGCGGCCCAGCGCTCAAAATCGAGGCCGACCTGTGGGTGTACCAAGCCATTGAGCTGAGCCAGCAGCGCCGGAGTATTGAACACCGTTCCTGCCAGCATGGGCCGATTGATGCGTCCATTCTCATCGTACGTATTCGGGCCAAAAGCAGCGGCTAGCTGCTGCCGAAGCTCTGGGTCATTCTCCATTACCCAGCGGGCCCGAGTATCAGCGTCGTAGATGGGCGTGCCGAGGGCGTGAAATAAGCGGCTGGCAATGCTCTTGCCCGAGCCAATACCGCCAGTGATGCCGATGCGAAGCATAGCGTTAGTGTGAAATGGAGGAGCGGTGCCGCCCGCTACGAGACTGCGTGATACGGGTCAGGTTGATGTGCACCGATGAGGACGTGGCCCGCACCCGCGCCGGCGCAATGATGAATACTTCCGCATCGGTGTCCGTGCCTGCTTGGGGTAGCACAACGGGGTAAGGGTTCGGCAGCGCATTCACCAAAGTAGCTGGCCCCTGAAACGTAACAAATGCCGGTGAAAAACGGGCTTTGTAAAGACTGGCCGAATCGGCTGGGAGCCCCAGTGGTAGCCTCCGACTGGCATAGCGGTCGAAGGTCAGGCGCAACGTATCGCCGGCCCATTCCGTGACCTGCACGCCTTCCAGAGCATTTTGCAAGCCTCGGTGCCAAGCCTCGGCGGGTAGGTAGCGGGTGCCAGGCAAGGGCACGGGGCGTAGGTCGGCGGGACGGGTGCCCCAGCCCATATTGGCCCGCAACAGCCGCCAGCCTTGGCCCGTGACGGTAACTGGCAACGCCGCTGGCAGCGGCCGGAGCGGTACATAATGCACCGAGTCGTAGTGCCAGTTCAGCGGGAAATTGATGCGCGTGGTGTAGGTTTTGTTCAGCGCATTCATCTGCCAGAACAGACCCGCCGCCAGCAGGCAGGCCGTGATGGCACGGTAAAAGCTGGTTTCTTGGCCGGCGAAGGGCCGCACGAACCAGCGCACCAGCCGGCCCGCCCGAGTCAGCGGCCCCTGCATGGCTTAGGAGGCGAGGGAAGTATCCGGGCCAGCAGTAGTTTTATTGCCCACCTCGCGGGCAATAGCCGAGCGGTCGAAGCGTAGCTTGGTGCCACGGTCAACTTCCACTACCACTGTCTCTTCGGTTATATCAACTACTAGCCCGTGTAGTCCGCCAATGGTGACGACGCGCGCGCCCTTGGTGAGCGCCTGCCGGAAGGCTTTTGCATCGGCCGTGCGCTTTTGTTGGGGCCGAATCATAAAAATATACACTACCAGGCCAATGGCAATTGGAAAAAGCAGCTGCATGTATTCGCCGCCGCCGCTGGCTTGTAGTAGGAGGGTCAACAACATGATGGAGAGAACTTAAAGAGGCTTTTTGGCATCGTCCGTCAGAACGTTGCCTTTGATGACGATGGTAGAGATGCTGGGCTGGGTGTTGGCTCGCACCGCAACCTGCTTGTTGATGATGCCCTGCTTGCCCTGGCTGTCGAACTGCACTTCCATCTTGCCTTCGGCTCCTGGTGCAATGGGCTCTTTGGTCCAGCTTGGAGTAGTGCAGCCGCAGGAAGCGGTTGCGTCTTCAATCAGCAGCGCTGACTTGCCGGTGTTGGTGAATGTGAAGGTGTGGCGGACCTTGGTGTTTGGTTGAATATCACCGAAATCGAATTCCGCTTCGGCAAACTTCATCACCGGGGCATTAGGGTTCGGCGCTTCGCTTTCATTTACTACGTTGGGGTTATCAATCGTAGGGTTGGCCGCATCAGACTCGGCAGTGGCGGCAGCATTCATGCCTTCGGTGCCGACTTCTGCCTTCTTATCGTTGTTGCAGGCTGCCAGTAAGAGCGTAGCAGCCAAAAGAATCTGGTATTTCATAATATAGGGAAGCAACTGCTGTCGTCCTTCGTTCTGCTCAGGACGACAGATAGGGCAAAAACTGCCTAGAAATTACAATTTAGCAATAATGCTCTGGGCAAACTCGCTGGTGCTGGCTTTGCCACCCAAGTCGCCGGTACACTCTTCCTGGTTCAGCAGGGTGTTTTCCAGGGCGGTATCAATCCGGTCGGCCTTGGCATGTTCGCCGAGGTGGTGCAGCATCATAATGGCCGAGCGGAGCAGGGCGGTGGGGTTGGCTTTGCCCTGGCCAGCAATGTCAGGAGCGGAGCCGTGCACGGCTTCAAAAATGGCCATGTTATCGCTGATGTTGGCGCCGGCTACCACACCAAGGCCGCCCACGAGGCCGGCGCAGAGGTCGGATAGCAAATCGCCAAACAGGTTGGTCGTCACAATCACATCGAACTGCTCGGGTTTGCCCACCAGCTGCATGCACATATTGTCGATGATTTTATCTTCGAACACAATCTGCGGAAACTCCAGGCTGGCTTCCTTACACGCATTAATCATCAGCGTGCCAGCCATTTTGATGATGTTGGCTTTGTGGGCCAGCGTCACCTTTTTGCGGCCATGTTTGACGGCGTAAGCAAAGGCCGCGCGGCAGATTTTGCGGGCGCCTTCGACCGTAACGCGAGCAATGGAATCGGCAATACCAAGACGCTCGTCCCACATTTCGAGACCGGAATACAGGCCCTCCGTATTTTCGCGAAACAGCACGAGGTCAATTCCTTCGTAGCGGGTCTTGATGCCCGGCGTGGTTTTGCTGGGGCGCACGTTCTGGTAGAGGTCGTACTTCTGGCGCAGCGTCACGTTGATACTGCGGAAGCCCTTGCCCACCGGCGTGGTAATCGGACCTTTGAGGGCCACCTTATTCTTTTCCAACGACTTGAGGAGCGAGGTCGGAAGCAGTTCGCCCGATTGGTCGAACGTCGTCTGGCCCGCATTCTGCTCTTCCCACTGAATGGGCACCTGCGCCGCCGCGAAAATATCGGTTACCGCTTTCGTGATTTCGGGGCCTATGCCGTCGCCGGGAATAAGGGTTACTACGTGCATTGTACGGGGTAATGAGTGATTGGGAGTAAGCACAAAGGACGGAATGGATGAATGAGCAAAGACTGAAATTTATCGGTCGTTCACTCCTTCACCCATTCCGTCAAGTACTTAGATGCCCGAAAAAAATTAAGCGCCCTTGCGGGAATTGATTTGGTTGATGAGCTGGTCGACATCACCGAGCAACTGCTCGGCTTTGGATTTGGCATCGGAAATCACACGCTGGCCTTCGCTTTTAGCTGATGACTGGCCTGCGCCTTCGCGGCTGGTCACGAGGCTATCGGTGAGGTCAGCCAGCACAGAGCGGTATTTCTCCAGCTGGTAGCTGAGCCAAGAGCGGGTTTCAGTGCCGGGTTCGGGGGCATAGAGCAAGCCAAGGGCTGCGCCGGTGAGGGCGCCGCCCGCGAAGCACAGGATGCCGGTGGTGGTTTTGCTGGCCATGGTTATCGAAGGGGGATGAGAGTAAATGAGAGTGTTTTCAGGGCTGCGTACGGGGAAGCGCGGCTGTAGATGCAAAAGTGGCTATATCGAGCCAATGTTCGGCCACGGGCAATAAAGTTGTTGCCAGCTACGCCTTACGCTACTGGTTATCCAAAAGTCCGCGGCCTGATTTGCGAATGTCGCCGCTGGCGGCCAAATCCGTCGCCAGCTTGTCAAGGATGCCATTGACGAACTGCTTGCTCTTGGGCGTGCTGTAGAGCTTGCTGATTTCAATGTATTCGTTGATAGTGACTTTCACCGGGATGCCGCGGAAAAGCTGCATTTCAGTGAGCGCCATTTTCAGAATAATTTTGTCGAGCAGGGCCACACGTTCTACATCCCAGTTCTGCACCGAACCGGCGATGAGCTTCTCCATCTTGTCGTCTTCGAGGAGTGTCTGCTTGTAAAGCGTTTCGGCAAACTCCCGGTCGTCAGACCAGTTGGCGGAGAGGTTCATCAGCTCCTGTTTTTCGTCAGCGCCGAAGGGCAGCATTTTCAGCGTCTTCAGCACCAGATTACGCACGATGGGCCGGTTTTCCTCCCAGTTCAAATCCGCCGATTCGAGCTGTCGTGGCAGCGCTTCGCCCTTGAAAACAAAATCTTTGTAGATGTGACGCAGGATTTCGAGGTCGGCATCGTAGTCCATCTCGGCCTCATCCGTCAGCTTGGCGCTGAGATAGGAGAGGATGGTTTCGTCGGCCTTCATTTCCTGCCAGGCAGCAGTAAGCGCTTCAAGTTCCTCGGCGCCTTCCCAAGCCAGCTTGCGCCGAATGGTGAGGCCTTGCAGCTGCTCGTTGGCCATCAGCTTGGCAATGGCCTTGTTCTGGTGCAGGCGGCTGGTATCTAAGGCGTTTTCGCTCGGGCCCAGGCGGCGACGCTCCTCACGGCTCTGCTCTTCTTCCAGCACGCCGAGCAGCGCTTTGGGCAGGTTGAGCAAGTGCAGGTATTGGTCGTGAATGCTTTCGGCACCCACCAGTAGCTGTCCGGCGTAGAACTCGCCGTCCTTCTTCACCTGGTTCTGGAAGGAATTGATGGCGTCGGTCACGGCCTTGTCAACGGCTTTATCATCCGTTTTTTCGGGGGCGGTACCGGTGCGGTACCAGTCGCGCAGCTGAGCTTCGCCCAGCTTGCGCTGGCCTTCCAGCTTGCGGCGGTCGGGAGCCTCTTTGGCCGTCAGGTCGGGCTCGAAAGCAGCCGCGATGCGGTCCTGTGCCAGCATCAAATCGGCTCCCACCGCTTGGTGGTAGGAGTAGAGCGACTGCATGACTTTGATACGGAGGAGGCGGCGGTTGAGCATCTTAGAAGTGTTGGGTTTTGAATGTTGAGTGTTGAGTTGAAAGTTGAGAGTTGAATTGGCAGTCCGTTAAAACAGTAAGTCTGGCAACTCAACACTCAACATTCAAAACTCAACTCTCCTTTAGTAGGTCGACTTCACCCGGCCCACGTTGGCAATGCGCTCTTTGGCCTGCCGGATAGCGGCGGCTTGGGGATGCATGCCTTCTGCTTCGGCACGGGCCAAAACCTGGAGGGTGAAGTCGTAGATTTTTTCGGTTTGGGTGAGGGCGCCCTGGCGGCTGGCGCCGGTCACCTCAGAATACACGTTGATGAGGCCGCCGGCATTGATGAGGAAGTCGGGGGCGTACACAATGCCGCGGCGCACGAGCTCAGGGCCGTGCTGGTTTTCATTTTTGAGCTGGTTGTTGGCGCAGCCGGCCACTACCTGGCACTTCAGGCGCGGGATGGTTTCATCGTTGAGAGTAGCACCGAGCGCGCAGGGCGAGTAGATGTCCATTTCCTGTTCGTAAATGGCTTCTAGGCCCACGGCGGTAGCGCCGAAGCGGTTGGCCGCATCCAAGGCGCGGTCTTCGTAGTAATCGGTTACGATGAGCTTGGCGCCTTCTTTTTGCAGGTGCTCGAGCAGATAGGTGCCGACGTGGCCCACGCCTTGCACACCGATACGCTTGCCAGTCAGGCTCTCGGAGCCATAGGCTTTTTTGGCGGCGGCTTTCATGCCCATATACACGCCGTAGGCCGTTACGGGCGAGGGGTCGCCGGAGCCACCCATGCTTTCGGGCAGGCCCGCAACGTGAGTGGTTTCCATGCGGATGTACTCCATGTCCTTGGTGGTCATGTTCACATCCTCAGCGGTGATGTACTTGCCGTTCAGGTTCTTCACGAAGCGGCCAAACTTGCGCAGCAAGGCTTCGGTCTTCAGTGTTTTGGCGTCGCCGATGATGACGGCCTTGCCACCGCCTAGATTCAGGCCCGAAATAGCTGCCTTATAAGTCATGCCGCGCGAAAGTCGCAGCACGTCGTTCAACGCCTCTGCGTCAGAAGCATAGTGCCACATGCGGGTACCGCCGAGGGCCGGTCCGAGCACGGTGTTGTGGATGCCGATAATGGCCTTGAGGCCAGTCTCGTGGTCGTGGCAGTACACGACCTGCTCGTGCTGGTGCTCAGCAATCTGGTCGAAAATAGACTCCGGGGCGACAATTTGGGTTTCAATCATGGGAATGAATTGAAGGTTGGTGGGAATTGTGAGAATGGATGGTTGGGAACAGTGCGGCGTAACTTTGTTGGGTCTTTGGGCTTATACGAAAATCCAGAACGTCATGCTGAGCCTGCCGAAGCATCTCTACCACGTAAGTAAATAATTACTACAGCGGTAGAAATGCTTCGGCAGGCTCAGCATGACGTTCGGTTTGACCATTGACTCAACGTTTCAGGCCGCAAAAGTACCGCTATTTTCCCGAACCGGCCCCTCCCCAGCCATGCCCGTACGCGCACTATCCGCCGTTAACCCGTTCATCTTCCGCTATAAGTGGCATTTCCTGGCCGGAGTGCTATTCGTGGCGTTGAGTACGCTACTGGCCATTTTCCCGGCCCAGTTGGTGCGCTATGCCTTCGATTTGGTGAACGAGGGCATCGACCTCTACCACCTCTATGCCGGCACCGAGGCGCAGAAGGGCGTGTACCAGCTCTTTGGGCGCAACGTGCTGTTCTATGGCATGCTCATCATTGGCCTGGCCCTGCTGCGCGGAATCTTCCTGTTCTTCATGCGCCAGACGCTCATCGTGATGTCGCGTCATATTGAGAACGACCAGAAAAACCAGATTTACCAGCACTACCAGTCGCTGCCGCTCAGCTTCTACCGCCGCCACAGCACTGGCGACCTCATGTCGCGTATTTCCGAAGATGTGAGCCGCGTGCGGATGTACCTCGGGCCGGCCATTATGTATTTCCTGCAGCTGGTGCTGTTGTTCCTGCTTATTGTGCCGCTCATGCTCATGGTGAACGTGAAGCTGACGCTCTACACGCTGCTGCCGCTGCCCATTCTGTCAGTCAGTATTTTCTACGTCAATAACTTAATTGAGCGAAAATCTGACGAAATTCAGCGAGCCTTGTCGGGCATGACAACGTTTGTGCAGGAAGCTTTCTCGGGGATTCGGGTGTTGAAATCTTTCGTGCGGGAGGCCGATTCGCACGAGCAATTCGCCAAAGCCAGTAATGAATACAAGGAAAAGTCACTGAGCCTGAACTTCGTAAACTCGCTGTTTTTTCCGCTCATCCTATTCCTGATTGGCTTGAGTACGCTCATTACGGTGTGGGTTGGGGGCCAAGAAGTTATCCGCGGCACCATCACCACGGGTACCATCGCGGAGTTTCTAATTTATGTGAACCTACTTACCTGGCCGGTCACGGCGCTGGGTTGGACTTCCTCGCTGGTGCAGCGGGCTGAAGCTTCGCAGGCTCGCATCAACGAGTTTCTGGACCAGAAAACCGACATCATTTCGCGTCACAATGTCGAGCGCGAGTTGGCTGGCGATATTGTGTTCGAGAACGTCTCCTTCACATATCCCGATACGGGCATCCAGGCTCTGAAAAACGTGAGCTTCCGCGTGCGACCGGGCCAGACACTGGCCGTTATCGGCAACACCGGCTCGGGTAAAAGCACGGTTGCCGCGTTGCTCTGCCGCCTCTACGATGTGACGGCCGGCGACATCAAAATAGACGACGTGGATGTGCGCGATTACTCCCTGCGGGCTCTGCGCGGTCAGATTGGCTACGTGCCGCAGGATGTCTTTCTGTTCTCCGACTCCATCCGCAACAACATTAACTTTGGCCTCGACCAACCCGACGAAGCCCGAATGCTGCAAGCTGCCAAAGACGCCGACGTGTACGAAAATATTGTGGCTTTCCCCGAGGGCTTCGATACCAAAGTAGGCGAGCGCGGCATTACGCTCTCCGGCGGTCAGAAGCAGCGCGTAAGCATGGCCCGCGCCTTGGTTAAGGAGCCCAAAATCCTCATCCTAGACGACTCACTTTCTGCTGTTGATACCAAGACGGAGAATGCAATCCTAGGCAGCTTGCAGCGTATCATGACGGCCCGCACCAGTCTAATTATCTCGCACCGTGTGAGTTCCGTGAAACTGGCCGATGAAATTCTGGTGCTCGACGATGGCATCATTGTGCAGCACGGCACCCACGATGCCCTGATGGCCGAAACCGACGGCTTGTACCGTGCCCTCTACGAGCGACAACTGCAAACCGAAGAAGCTTAACTCGTAGTGCGGACTTTTAGTCCACGAATAAACTAGTTCACTCGCGGACTAAAAATCCGTGCTACTGCCCATGAACCAGCGCCTTGCCCACGTTACTTTGCTCGTCCGGAGCTACGACGAAGCCATTGCCTTTTACACCAATGTGCTAGGTTTTACCTTGGATTCTGACCTGGACATGGGCGGTGGCAAGCGTTGGGTAGTGGTCACACCGCCCGGCGCAACTGGCTGCGGCTTACTACTGGCCGAAGCTAAAACTGCAGACGAGAAGGCTGCTGTGGGCCGCCAGGGCGCTGGCCGCGTCTGGCTGTTTCTGCACACCGATGACTTTTGGCGCGACCATCCGGTGCTGCAAAGCCGGGGCCTGAAGTTTCTGGAAACGCCGCGCAGTGAAGTCTATGGGCACGTAGCCGTATTCGAGGACCTGTATGGCAACAAATGGGACCTATTGGAGCCATTAGAGTAGTTATCTATCAATAAAAAAGAGGCCGCCATGCGTAGCATGCCGGCCTCTTTTATTTGTGCCAATTACTTGCTGTTACTGGCCAATCATGACGCGGCGCATGCCGGTTTTTTCATAGGCAGTACAACGGACGATGTAGGCACCAGCCGGCAGTTGGCTTACGTTAAGGATGGCGGCCGTCTGGCCGTTCATCATGGTGTGCGTAATAACGGGGCGGCCGCCCGCGTCGGTTACTTCGACACGGGTGGGGCCGGGGTTATCGGTTTTCACGGTGAGCTTACCCGCCGCTGATTCAGCTTTTACCTTAATGGCGTTGGGATTGGCAGTTGGGGTTTCGGGGGCCGGGGCAATGAGAGCGGTGCCGCTGGGGGTAGTGGCGGGGGCAATGGCTGGCGCCGGGGCCGCCACAACGCCGCTGGGCAAAATGGCTTCTTCTTTAACTGGTGCCGCGGGAGCAGAAGCAGTAGCCGGGGCACTGGTAGGAGCCGGAGTTTGAGCGCTGGCAGTGGCCAAACCCAATGCACTGGCTAGCACGAATAGTAATAACTTTTTCATAAGTAGGATAAGAACGGGATGGAGTAAAATGGCTACTGTAAAGCTAAGCAATTCTAAGGCCGGTTTGCCGGAAAAGCAACCAGAACTTTGGCTGAGGTACCCTCCGACAACGTCCATTGCAAAACTTTATTTGATTCCGGCTTGCACAAGAATCAAATAAAACCTTACCTTTGTCGCTCCAATACCAATCGGGGTGTAGCGTAGCCTGGTATCGCGCCAGCATGGGGTGCTGGAGGTCGTAGGTTCGAATCCTGCCACTCCGACGGAAGAGCAGCCGCTCTCTCAAAAGCCTTCGAACTTACGAGTTCGGAGGCTTTTTTCGGCCGCTTACTATTGGAACAAGAAAACAGGTCGCCCCATCGGCCTGCTTTCGGGGTGTAGCGCAGCCCGGTAGCGCGCGTCGTTCGGGACGACGAGGCCGTAGGTTCGAATCCTGCCACCCCGACATTTTCCGCAAGTCTCAACGCCTCCACCTTTTCAGTGGGGGCGTTGTGCTTTCTGATGCTGTTCATAATCCATCCATTCAGCTGATACACAGCATTCGCCATGACTGGTTTTAGCAGATGGTAGATGAAAAAATAGTTGTTAAAGGACATTGAATACGGGGGTGTCGTCAGGACCTTTGCCCCAAATTCACTTTCCCTTCACAATGAGAAATACCGTACTATTACTTGCTGCATTCGCTGGCACCCTTTCTGCCGCGCAGGCACAATCTACCATTGGCAAAGGCACAGGCTTGCTGACGGGCAGCGTGGGCTACCACACCGATACTGATGAATACACCAGCCCTAGCTTTAATGGCACCTCAACTACCACTACGGTTAAGCTAGGGACATTCAGCCTGGACTTTGCTGTTGGAGGCTTTGTGGCCGACAATCTTGCTTTAGGCCTGCAGTTCCATCACACCGTTACGGGTGGGTCGTACAAGTCTTCTTCTAATTCTAACTCCCAGCCATCGGGGCCGCCCTCTACTTCTACCCTGCGGGTGGGACCAATGGTGCAGTACTACAAAATGCTGAGTGAGCAGTTTGGTCTGACTGCTACTGTGGGAGCAGGGTACGAATCGGACGTGAAGGCTCAGCAATCGACCCAGTACTACAACGGATACCCAATCAATTATTATTCAACGCTGAAAGCGACCGGCTACTATGCTGCGGTTACGCCGGGCATCGTCTTTTTTCCGGTGCCTAAATTTGGTTTGACAGCTTCCATTGGTAGTTTAGGATACAACCATTTGAAAGTTAAAGATGCTGATGAAACGGCTAGCTCATTTGATGCTGGTTTTGGTTTGACGCAACTGCAATTTGGGGCCAACTACTATTTCGGCCGCAAGTAATTTCAGGTGTTTAAATCCAGCAAAAAGCCCTGGCTGCAGTCGCGGCCAGGGCTTTTTGCTGGATTCATAAAATCGACAGATTATTTACGTATTTTCATAGCATCATTTAAACGCTAAATGCCATGAAAAAGACGGTTACGCTGCTGGCGCTGCTAAGTGCCGCTGGTGTCATAGGCGCACAACGCACGCAGGCGCAATGCCATGTTGCCCTTTCGCCAGCCTTTTACCAAGGCTGCCACCACCAGCGCGACTCTTGCGCTGTAGAGAAACCGCTGGTGCCGGGACGCTGGGCGGCTTATATGGGCCTGTTAGGTTTGGCCGACCGCCGGGGGACGCCCTACGTCGGCGGCGACCTGGAGGGAGGGTATTGGGTACATCCGCGCTGGAATACGGGCCTGCGCGGCACTATTACGGGGCAAATGCCGGCCCATGCGGTGGCGGAGGGCTTTGGCGGCGTGCTGCGGCCCCTGGTTATGCTCTACAGTGTGACATGGAGCAACAGCCTGCTGCTAAGTGATGGGCCCACGTGGCGGCTGGCGCTCCAGGCAGGGATTGGGTTGGGCGGTGCCAATTTATATGACAAGAACCGGCAGGTGCCCGTGAAAGGCTCATGCGGCTGCACAACAGCTGAAAAAATAGCCTCTGCCACTTCGCCCATTACGGAGATTGGCCTAGCAGCTACGTACAAGCTACGCAGCAACAACGCTCCGTGGCTGACGCTACGTGGCGGCTACCGGCAGTGGGCCGACCCCGCGCCCTTTGCCACATTCAATCAGTTCTCGGCCTACGTCTTGAGTGTGGGCGTGAGCCTGCCCGACGCGCCGAGCAAGCGCAAATAGCCCACGTTATTTTACTCCAATTAAAACTTCGGAAGCCTCTTTGGCTCCGAAGCGTTCCAGGTAGAAATTGCCGCGCTGAGTCAGCTTCTGCTTCTTGATGGCCTCAAAAGCGTCGGGGTAGAGCTTGTTGGGGGCGAGCAGGTAGCTCACGCCCTGGAGGCGGGCTGCCAGCACGCGCTGCCCGGCCGGCACCACGCGGTAGCGGAAACCCGTTGGCAGGGCCTTCGTGGTATCGGCCACGGCGAGGCCGATGAAGGCAGTGATGGTGTCGTGGGCGGTTTCGGGGTTATTGAGGTAAAGGTTGGTCAGGTCGCCGGGCACGCGGGTTTGCGTATCCTTCGCCTGACGGAAGAGCTGGCCGAAGGCCTCGCTGCTCACTGCGCCGCGGAAGGGCTGTCCGGCCAGGTAAAGCGGGGCGGCTGTGGTTTCAAGTGTAATTTTCGACTCGCGGGTGCCGCCTAGGTACACGTAGGTGCCGGCAGCAGCGAGGGTAAGCAGGATGATGGCAAGGAAGAGGTAACGCATGCGCTTCGCTTAATTAAAAATAAAGAACGAGGAATAAAGGATTGGAAACGACGACTGATTTAGACGGCAACTTCTCATTCCTTTATTCCTCATTCTTCGTTCGCAACGATGTATTGCATGCGGTAGAGCTGGGCGTAGTAGCCACCCTCGATGCGCAGCAACTCTTCGTGAGTGCCGGTTTCCTTGATTTCGCCCTTGTCGAGGACGATGATTTTATCGGCTTTTTGGATGGTGCTGAGGCGGTGGGCAATGACGAGGGAGGTGCGGCCCTGCATTAGCTTTTCGATGGCCGACTGGATAAGCTCTTCCGTTTCAGAGTCGACGGAAGAGGTCGCTTCGTCGAGCACTATGATGTGAGGCTGGTACACCATGGCCCGCACGAAGCTGATGAGCTGGCGCTGGCCTACGGAGAGCGTGGCACCGCGCTCCATCACGGGGTAGCCAAGGCCTTCGGGCAGGCGCTCGATGAAGCGGCGAGCACCCACAAGGTCGGCGGCTTCCCAGATTTGGGCGTCGGTGATGGTTTTGTTGCCAAGGGTAATGTTGTCGCGGATACTGCCGGCGAAGAGGAACACATCTTGCAACACCACCCCAATTTGGCGGCGTAGCAGGCTGAGGTCGTACTCGCGCAGGTCGCGGCCGTCGATGCAGATGCTGCCGTCCTGGATATCGTAGAAGCGGCTCAACAGGTTGATGATGCTGGTTTTGCCGGCGCCAGTGGCACCCACGAAGGCAATGGTCTGGCCGGGCTTCACATGGAAGCTGATGTCCTTGAGCACCCAGTCGGGCTCGTTGTAGGCAAACTTGACGTGCTTAAATTCGACGTCGCCCTTCAGCTCAGCTGGGGCGTAGGTGCCGGTGGTGGCTATCAGGTCCTGGTTGTCGAGCAGCTTGAGCAGGCGCTCCGTGCTCACGAGGCCCAGCTGCAGCGTGTTGAAGCGATCGGCAATCTGGCGGATGGGGCGGAAAAACAGGGCGTTGTACATGATGAAGGCAATGAGCGCACCCTTCGAAATCGAGCCCTCAATCTGGCCTTGCGCAGCGTACCACACCAGCAGGCCCACGCCGATGGCGCCCAGTACCTCGGCCACCGGAAAGTAGATGCTATAGTAGAGTACCGAGCGGATGTTGGCCTCGGTGTGCTCCTTGTTGATGGCCTCGAACTTGCGGAACTCCCGCTCTTCGTTGTTGAAAATCTGGACCACGTTCATGCCCGTGAGGTGCTCCTGCACAAAAGAGTTGAGCTTGGCTACGGCCGTGCGCACGTCTTGAAACGAACCCTTGATTTTCTCCTTGAACACGTAGGTGCTGAACAGCAGCGGTGGAATCACAGACAAGCTAATCAGCGTTAACCGCCAGTCAATCCAGAACATGAAGGCCATGATGAAGAGCAGTTGCAAGATGTCGCCCGCCATGGCTGCGAGGCCCTCGCTGAAGACATCAGAGAGGGTTTCGACGTCGGAAATGTTGCGGGTGACGAGCACACCGATAGGCGTCTGGTCGAAGAACTTGAGCTTGAGGCTGAGCAGGTGGCGGTAGAGGTCGGTGCGGATGTCGCGCACGATGTACTGGCCCAGCCAGCCGCCGTAGTAGGTCTGCAGGTAGCTCACCCCCGAGTGGGACACCAGCAGCACCAGCAGCAGCAAAAACATGGTGTTCAGCCCGCGCATGTCACCCTGCTCAATACTGACATCAACCATGCGCTGAATGAGAAACGGCCGTAGCGTGCCCAGCACTGCTGTGGCAACAGTGAGCACAATCAGGCCGATGAAGATGCGCCGGTAGGGGCGTACGTAGCTCAGCAAGCGGCGCAGCACGGCCCAGTCGAATACCTGGCCGGTTTTGGTAGCGGAAGTGGTAGGGTCCATAAGTAGGGCAAAGGTCGGAAGTAAACCGCGTTGGCCCTCGAAAGGTGTTCTGGACTTTGGTGCGGTGGGCTTCCGCACTGCCAAAAGCCGGCAGTACCGAGGTGCGTATCCACTTTGTGATAGTCAAAAAGCCGTTCGCACCAAGGTCCGAACGGCTTTTGAATTAAGATGACAATTGGTGAGCCTAGCGCACGATTTCCACCCAGCCCTTCACCCGCGTCGAGCCTTCGGTGCTGCCCAGCAAGTAGTAGTAGATACCGGCGGGCAGGCCTTCACCGCCCCATTCATTGTGGTACACGGCGCTTTCAAATACCTTCTGGCCCCAGCGCGAAAACACCTGGAGCCGCCCCGGACAGCCGCCAATGCGCGGCGCAAAGGTGTCGTTTTGCCGGTCGTTATTCGGAGTGATGATGTTGGGTACCATGCTGGCCTGCACTTCTACTGGGGTCAGCGCTACCTGGCGCGGGCAGGGGCCGACTGAGGTACTAGTGGGCGGCAACGCCGCCCGAACCGCGAAGCGGCCGCCCGTGAGGTAGGTATGCTCCACGACGGCTCCACTGGCCGAGGTGCTGCCATCGCCAAAGTCCCACTGCACCTGCCCGGCGGCCGAGCCAGTGGCTTCGAAGCGGACCAAGCGTGGGGCAATGTTGTTGCCCGAGCAATCAGGAGCCGACCAGTGGGCATTGAATGTGGGCTCGGCCGGTACTGTGACGCGGTAGGGGGCTGTGCCGCAACCGCCGGGCAGCGTGTAGGTGAGCACTGTGGTACCGGGCGAGGTCGGCGGTGTAAACATGCCGGCTGCTGTCACATGCAGGCCGCTCCAAGTGCCGCCCGCTGGCGTGGCGTGCAGCCGGAACGGGGTTTGGTCGAGGCAGAGCACCGTGTCGGCGGGCAGGCGAATGGCCGTGAGCTGCGTCACCTCGGCCACGGTGGTGGCCACGATGGTACAGGTCATGAACTGAATGGTGTAGGTGATGACATGGCGGCCTGGCCCAGCCAACGCTGGGTTGAAGCGGTTGCCTACCACGCCTGGCCCGCCAAAGATGCCCCCGGCCGGTTGGGCCGTCAGTACCTCACCATGGGGCGGCACTCCGGTGCAAAAGCTTTGCGAAGGCAGTGAATCGATGCTTACCAGCGGCGGGGCCGCTATTTCCAGGTCCAGTGTACCGGTGCCGGGGCACTGGCCAGGCGTGGTGGAAGAAGCTGACGTGTAGGAAAGTACTTGGCGGCCTATCAATGCGGAACTGGGGGTAAAGGTATAGCCCGTAGCAGAGTTGCCCGAGATACCCGGCCCCGTCCAGATTCCACCCGCTGGCGATGCATAAAGTGGCTGGGGCCCGGCTGCCGGGCACATCACCGGCCGCTGAATGCCTAATTGTACCCGTCCCGCCGTGAGGCTTACTATGCGCACGGCCCGCGACGGACACAGCGAAGTGTCGATAACAGCCCCGGTATACACCACGCTTTGCGCACCCACCAGGGCCGGAGTAGGCGTAAAGGTAAAGCCCGTAGCCAGCGAGCCAGTCACGCCGGGGCCGCTCCAAGTTCCGCCCGTTGGTAGCCCACCGCGGAGCCGGAAAGTGGCTCCGGTGGTGCAAAGGGTTGTATCGGTGGGCACGCGCACAGCTGGCCCCTGAGCGCGTACCCGAACGTAGAGGGTGTCGCTGGCCCCTGCGCAATCCAGGGTACCAGTGAAGGTGTAGCGCAGGGCATGGGTGCCAACCAGAGCTGGGCTGGGGGTGAAAAAATACGCGCCCAAGGCGTTCATGCTCACGCCAGGGCCGCTCCAGACGCCACCCGAGGGGTTACCATTCAAAGGTTGAGGCGGGTCGTTGGCGCACAGCACCAAGGGCGGCCCCAGGTCCAGAACACGTAGCCCCAGCACGTTTATCGTCACCGAGGCCAGCGCGGCGCATTGCCCTGCTGCCGTGCTGCCCGCCACCACGTAGCGAATGAGGTGGCTGCCTGGTCCTGCCCGCACGGGGTCGAAGTAAGGTGCGTTGCCGCCCACCACGCCCACACCCACAAACACGCCCCCCGCCGGTGTAGCCCGCAGGGGTATAGTGGCCGGCGGCGGCCCCTGCGGCTGCATGCAAATGGTGGAAGGCGGCGTCTGCATCTGGGCGAGGAGTTGCGGAGCGACGGTGATGCGCCGGATACTGGTGCCCGCGCACAGGCCGGTGAGGGGGCTGGTATAGGTGAGCACAAACGTGCCGAGTCGGGCGGTGTCCGGGGTGAAGACGTAGCCCGAGGTGACGTTACCAGTCACAAAAGGCCCGCTCCAGGTGCCGCCGGCTGGCGAGCCTCCCAGCGCAAGCGCCCCGGCCCGGGCGCAGACCGTGAGGGTATCGGGGCCGGCTGGGGTACTGCCCGCCGTAAAGGCAAATTTGAACGCGGCGTTATTGCAGTGTGCCGAGCCATTTACCGGGCTGTAATAATTGGCCCCCGCCGGAATGGGCAGGCCCGCGCCGGTGCCCTGGTTGCAGGCGCACATGGCCTGGTAGAGGTTGCCCTGTGGGTCGAAGCGGGAGGTGCCGCCATCTACGTGGTCATCGGCTGAGGTGCCAAAAAAACTGCCGTAATCCAGCGTTCGAGCCCCATCGGAGAGCTGCATGAGGTAAAAGTCCATGCCATCGCTGACGGGCTGCAGGGCGTTGAGCGACACGCTCAGGCCCACAGTGGAGCCGTTGTTGGGGTCGAGGCCGCCGCCCCAGCCGGCGATGAAAAGCCGGCCGTAGCAGTCCACTTCAAAAGCCGTCGGAGAAATATCCGGTACGGCCCGGCCGCCGCCAAACACGGTGGCGAAACCCGCCGTGCGTAGGTTAGGTGCTAACTGCTGAATAAACTGGTGGCCCCGCGCATCGACAAAGAGGCCGGGAGTCAGTCCCGGCCAGTTGTTGGACAGCGTTTGGCCCAACACGAAGACTTGGCCGGTGCCATCGCGCCGCACAAAGTAGGCCTGGTCCTGCGTGTTGGTACCCAGATAGGTGCTCTGGGTAAGGCTGCCATTAGCCGAAATCCGGGCCACAAAGCCATCAATACCACCGCCAGAAAGCGGCTGGTAGCCACCCGTAGCCCCCGATAGGTTGGTGCTGCTGGTGCCGCCGGCTACCAGCAAGTCGCCGGTCGCATCGTCGCGCTGGAGCGAGTAGGCAGCATCGGCGCCGGAGCCGCCCAGCAGCGTGGTCCATCGCACCTGACTCAGGCTGGCGTTGAGGCTAGTAATAAGGGCGTCGCTGGTGCCGCCCCGGTAGGTCGGGGTAGTAGCGAGGCAGGGAAAACTGGTGGAGCTGGTCACGCTGGCGATGTACACGTTGCCGCTTGCATCAAGCGCTAGGTCGCCCCGAAAGGCATCGCCGTAGTTGTAGCGTAGATTGGGGGCCGCGGCGGCCGGGTCGAGCAGGCCGTCGTTGGCGGCCCCCCCCAGGTAGGTGCTGGCCTGTAGCTGGCTGCCATTGGCACTCAGCCGCGTCAGGAACAGGTCGGAGCCATTCGTGAGTACGAAAGCCGACCCCACGCCGTAGGGCGCGATGCTGCTCCCGCCCTGGAAAGTGCGGCACAAAGCACCGCTGCTGGTCGGGTAGTTGGTTGAGGAGGTCGTCCCCATGAGCATCAGCTCGCCGCTGCTGTTCACCAGCAGGCTGTGCGGAAATTCCAGGCCGTTGCCGCCCAGGTGGGTGGCCCACACCCGCGCGCCCGGCCCCGAAAGGGCCGTGTTGAACTTCATCAGGGCGATGTCGGTGTTGGCGCTGAAGGAGGTTTGATAGGCACCCGTAGTCGTGGGGTAACCGGGCTCAAACACCACACCCGACGAATACATGTTGCCCGCCGCATCGGAAGTACCCGCAAAGCCCCAGTTCTCTACCGTTGAGCCAGTGTAGCTGGCAAAGCGCACCACCGGGTCAATCACCAGTGCACGGCGGCGGTCATATTTCCCCACCCGAAAGCTTACCTCAGTACCGCGCAGCTCGAAGGCGCAGGCTACCGGCTCGCGCTGGCCCCTGGCATCGGTTTGCCAGGCCTGGGGCTGTTGCTCGGTGAGTGGGCCAGCGGATGTTTTCACCAGGAGGTTGCCGGTGGCGGGGTCGAGGCGCAGGCCGTCGGCGCCCTGGTAGCGCAGGCGGGCGCGGGCAGGGATGGCCCCGGGTGCCAGCAGCAGGTCGTATTCCAGTTGGTGGGTGGTGTTTTCGTGCAGCACCAAATCGGTGCCGGGCCAGAGGGCGCGGTAGCGCAGCTGGCGAAACGTGCGGATATCGGAAGCCCATTGCTTGGGGCCGTTACCGCGCAGGTAGTGCTGACGGCCGGGGGCCTGGTCTTCGGCTTGCAGGGTGGCCGTGGCTTCGGGCTGCACGAACTCAACTCGCAGACCATGGCTGGGCAGTTGGTCGTTGAAGGCCGGGGCTGCGCTGGCGGCTTTGGTCCCGGACCGATGGGGCGCATGGTCGGGCAGGCCGCTGGTGAGGGCATAGGTAAGGCCGGTACGCTCCACAAAAAGCCAGGCCCCGGTGGCTACGTGCGCCCCGTAGCGGGCACGGGCATCCCATTGACCCTTGTTCTCATTAAATTCGATGATGCGGATGGCCTCCTGCGCCCGGGCGGGCCGGCAGAAAAGGGCAACCAGCAGCAGCAACAGGGTAGGTGTTGAACGCATAAGCAAGCCGTCGGAAAGAAATAGGATAAAGCGGATGGCTACTGCACAAAAACAGTGCCCCGCTTGCCCTGATATTCGCAAGCTAATGCATGACCGGACTATTTCCTAAAAGGTTGCTAGCCTGTAGGTACAATGCCCGGCTCATACTCCACCCGGCTCAGAAACAGTCCTTTGGCGGGAGCTGCCCCGCCAGCATCCACTCGCTTCTGCGCCCACAGCAACAGTTGGAATTCGCGGGGCGTCATCTTGCCCCGGCCTACGTCGAGCAGGGTGCCCACCACCAGCCGCACCATGCCCCGCACAAAGCGGTTGGCCCGGATGCGGAACACCCAGCCGCCCGGTGCGGGATGCCAGCCGGCCTCGGTGCAGTAGCACACATAATGGTTTTCGCCGCCCTTCACCTTGGAGAAGGAGGTAAAATCGAATTGGCCCAGCAGGTAGCGGGCGGCCTCGTTCATGGCCGGTACGTCGAGCGGACGGTCTACGTACAGGGCCTGGTCGCGGCGGAAAGGGTCGGGCTGGGTTACCACGAAGTAGTCGTAGCTGCGTTCCTCGGCCGAGAAGCGGGCATGGACCTCATCGGACACGGGGTGCAGGCGCAGGGCTCCAATGTCGGGGGGCAGGGCGCGGCGTAGGCGGTAGAGCAGCACGTCTAGCGGGAGGGCTTCGGGTAGTTCGGCATCGAAGTGGGCCACCTGATGGCTGGCGTGCACCCCCGTATCGGTCCGGCCGCTGCCGAGGCAGTAGGTGGGCCGGCGTAGTATCTGGGTAAGGCAGCGGTCGAGCTCGGCCTGCACGGTAAGCTGGTTCGGCTGAATCTGCCAGCCGCAGTAACGGGTGCCATCGTAGGCAAGGTGAAGGAAGTAGCGCATGGCTCGCAAAAGTACGGGTCGCAGTAGCGCGAACTTTTCAGTTCGCATCCTTGAGCCAGCTCACCTATTATTGTGCTGCCACACAAACTATAAAGTTCGCGCTACTCCACCACCACACGCCGGGCCAGAGGGAGGCCGGTGGGCAGCTCCACAGCGAAGGCGTTGGCTGCATTGCGCGCTTGGCCAATATATAACGCCTCTAGCGTTGAGAGAGCTGACGAAAGGGCGGTCAGCAAAACGCCCCCGCTACGAACCGTAGCGGGGGCGTTTGCCGTTACTGCTGAGAGCCGCTCGTTTGGGGCGGTGACGGCCTATTCGACCACGAGCTTCTTGACGATGACGCCGGTGCTGGTGCGCAGGTGCAGCGTGTAGACACCCGTGGACAGGTTGGCTAGGTCGAGGCGGTGAGCCGCCGCGCCCTGGGCGGACAACGACTGGCTACGCACCGTGCGGCCCAGCGCGTCCACCAGTTCCGCTGCTACCGCGGCCCGGCCCAGGAAGGCCGGAAGTTCCACAAAGGCCGCAGCGGTGGCTGGGTTGGGGTACAGGCCCACTTGGGCTGCCAGCGCGGCCGTCGCCGTCGCCAGTGGTCCCTGCGGCGAGAACACCAGCTCGAAGCGACTGGTGAGCAGCGCCGAGGCATTTGCCACCGTGAAGGCGTAGCTGGACTGCGTGTGTAGGTCAATCACAGCACCAGTCAACAGGTCGCGCAGGTACACCGGCGTGGTGCTTAGGTTCAGCAGTTGGGCTGCGCTGAGCGTGTAACTGCCCGTGGCGGGTACGCCCACGGCCAGGGGCACCACGCGCTGAGCGGTGCCCAGCGGCGCCCGCCCGTCGATGGCCAGGCGCTGGGTGGCTGTCAGGCTCGTGCTCAGGTTCAAGCCCGAGGGGTTGGGCAGCTTCTCGGAGTCAAATGTGCGGTCGAAGCTGTCGGTGGCGCCTTGCTCGAAGTACACGAAGGCTGCGTCAGTCAGGGCGCTGCCCGCGCTTTGCAGGTTCAGTTCTACTAGGGGGCGGGTTTCGGTGGTGCGGCGGTAGGTGGTGGGCGCGTAGCTAGTGGGGCGGTGGCTGTTCTTGAACGTCACCGAGCCGGCGGTCTGGCCATCGGCCACCCGCACGAAGAAGCCCTGGCCCAGCGGCAGGATGTTGCTGATGGTGCCGATGCCGTTGTTGAAGAAGCCGTACGCACCGGCGTAGGGGTTGGACGGGTCGTTGCTCTGGTACACGTACATAGTGGTGCCCACGTTCACCAAAGCGCCAGCGTCCTGGCTCGTTGCGAACCAGTCCAAGGGCGAGGGGTAGGGGTTGCCGATGAGGGCCCAGCCTGCGTCGGCGGCCGTGGGGCCGGCGTTGCGGGCCAAGGCCTGCGTCACGTTGCCGTTGTTCAGGGCGCCCGTGAAGTTCCAGGTCTGGCCGCCGCTGATGAGAGCGGTGTAGCCCTGGCCCCCGGCCAGCGCATCAGTGGCGGCGGGCGAGAACCAGCCTTTGTCGAACACAATCAGGTTGTTGTTGGTCGTGGCTAGGCGGGCTTGGTCATAGCCGTAGACGGTGGGGAAGGGCGTCACCGTGTACGGGGTGGCCGAGCCGTTGTAGGCCGGGTTCACCACGGGCGTGAAGCCGCTCGTGGCTAGGCTGCCCACCGTGGCGTTGCCGATGGGTGCCGAGATGTGGCGGTAGCCCTGGTTGGGGTTGAGGTCGGTGGCGATGTAGCGTTGCACCGTCACGGTGCCGTTCACCACGTTGTTGCCGTTGTTCACCACCATGGCCGTACCACTCGCATTCGATTCGAGCTTGAAGGGGTTGCCGTTGGTGGTGAAGTTGCCGTTGAGTGTGAGCAGGCGCTGCACCGAGGTGCTGGCCGAGGTGGCCGACTGCGCCCCGTTGGCGCCTACCGTCAGGTTCCAGAAGCGGGTGTTGCCGCTGCCCTGAATGTTGCTCAGTGTCGTGCCACCCAAGCTCACCGTGCCGCCCGTGGGCTGGAAGGTGCCGTTGTTGGTCAAGCCAGCGGCCAGCGCCAGCGTGCCGCCAGTCTGAGTCAAGCTAGCGCCGCTGTTTAGGGTCAGGTTGCGGGCGTTGGCCGCACTGTTGGTGATGGCCGGGAAGCGGTCGCCGCTGGGTGCGGTCGGGATGGTGGCGTCTGTGGTGGCCGTGGGTACTTGAGTGGGCGTCCAGTTGCCGGTTGTGTACCAGTTGCTGTCGATGCTGCCAGTCCAGATGACGGCCGTCACGGCCGGGGCCGCGATGGTGAGTGTGTAAGCGATAGAGCCACTGAACGGACCCGGCGCGGCCGAGGCGTCGGTGGCCGTCACCGTAAAGTTGAACGAGCCGTTCGCCGTTGGCGTGCCCGCCAGCGTGCCGTTGCTGGCCAGCGTCAGCCCACTTGGCAGAGTGCCGGCGGTGAAGGCAAAAGCGTAGGGCGCCGTACCGCCTGCAGCGGTCAGCGTCTGGCTATAGGCCGTGCCCTGCGTGCCGTTCGGCAGCGTGGCCGGAGTTACCGTGATGGTAGGCGCCTGGAACGTCAGCGAGTAGGCGGCGGCCGCAGCGGTGTTGCCGTTGCCGGCCTGGTCCTGGGCCACGTTCTGGGGCACGTTGACGGTAGTGGCCGTGCCGGCCGTGGTGGGCGTTACATTGAAGGTGTACGTGGTGCCCGCGCCCGAGAAGCCCGATACCGTGCCGTTGCTGACCGTCAGGTCGCCTTGCACGAAGCCGGTGACGCTTTCCGAGAAGGTCACTGTGAAGGCGAAAGGTGTCGTGCTCGTGGTGCTGCCAGTAGCCGCCGTGCTGCTGATGGCCACTGTGGGCGCGGTCTTGTCGATGGTGTACTGCTCGCCGGTAACGTAAGGCACATTGCTCACGCTGGGCGTCAGGCCGGTGCTGTTGGCCAGGTTCAGGCGAATGTCGCCGCTGCCGCTGCCGGTATTCACCGTCACCGTGTACGTGGTGCCTGAGCCTGAGAAGCCCGTGATGCTGCCAAAGCTGGTGAAGCCGGAGCCAATAAACGTTACGCTAAAATTGGAAAGAGAGAGGCCCGTGACGGGCGCGGCAAACGTCAGCGTGAACTGCACGCTGGCGGCGTTGGTGGGGTTGGGGTCGGCCCGCACAATGGACACGACGGTGGTTGGCGCGGTCACTGTAAAGGCCACCCCGTTGCTGGTACCGATGGGAGTGGTCACGGTCACGTTGCCGGTGGTGGCGCCTGCGGGCACGGTGGCCGTCACGGTGGTGGCGTTCACCACGGCGAAGGTGGTAGCTGCTGTGCCATTGAAACGTACCGCCGTGGCCCCCGTCAGGTTGGTGCCGGTGAGGGTGACGCTGGTGCCCACCGGACCGCTGGTTGGGTTGATGCTGCTGAGGGTGGGCGCCGTAAACAGGCTGGTGTTCAACAGCACGCCTATCGTGGAGCTGAGCACGTTGGTAGTGGCAATGTCGGGGCGGCCGTCGTTGTTCAGGTCGCTAACTTCCAGATTGACGGGGCCCTGGCCGCCGCTGCTGTAGGTGGTGCCGGTAGCAAATGTGCCCGGCGTGGTGGCCGAGCCCAGCAGCACGCTCACGGTGCTGCCGTTGCTGACGTCGTAGTTGGCGGCCACAATGTCGGAGCGGCCGTCACCGTTCATATCCCGCACCCGGACCCCGTTAGGGCCGTTGGCGCCGCTCGGGTACGCCACGGCCGTACCGAAGGTGCCTGGCGCGGTGGCCGAGTTCAGCAGCACGCCCACGTTGTTACCCGAGCTTTCGTTGCCCACCACCAAGTCGGGGCGGCCGTCAGCGTTCACGTCGCCGAAGGTGACGCCCCGGGGGGTGCCGCCGCCTGAGCCGTAAGAGGTCGCAGTTGGGAACGTACCCGGCGTGCTGGCCGAGTTCAGCAGCACGATAATAGTATTGGCAGTAAAGTAGCCCGTCACGGCCACGTCGGGGCGGCCGTCACCATTCACGTCGCCCACGGCGATGGCATCGGCGTCAACCCCGGTAGGGTAGGTGATGCCGGTGGCGAAGGTGCCCGGCGTGCTGGCCGAGTTCAGCAGCACACCAATGGTTCCGCTGCCACCTACCACCACGTCCAGCCGGCCATCGCCGTTCACGTCGGCCAGGCCCAGGCCCCGGGGGCCGGAACTGCTGCTCGGGTACGCCACAGCCGTCGCGAAGGTGCCCGGCGTGGTAGCTGAGTTCAGCAGCACGCTCACGTTATTGCTGTTGGCATTATCGACTACGATGTCGGGGCGACCGTCGCCGTTCACGTCGCCCATGCCCACCTGCACCGGAAAGGTGCCGCCCGAGCCGTAGAAAGTGGCCGTGGCCGGAAACGTGCCCGGCGTGGTGGCCGAGCCTAGCAACACGCCCACGGTGTTGCTGTTGGAGTTGGTCATGATGAGGTCGAGCCGACCATCCCCGTTCACGTCGGCGGAGGCAATGCCCTGCGGAACGATGCCCGTGCTGTAGGTGGCCGACGGGGTAAAGGTTTGGGCCTGCGCCGCCCCGGCCGTAACCAGCCCCAGGCCCATCGCCGCCAAGGAGCATGCGGACCGTCGCAGAAAAGAGAAGAGATGCATCATATGCAAAAAGAATAGGATGAATAAACTACAGCCCCGCACCCGCGCGGCCTTACAAAGTTCCGAACCGAAGAGTGGATGTGGTATGACATAAACATGCTTATTATTCATCGCACGGTGTTGTAACGTGCTGTGTTAGTTGCACTGCTGATTTTTCTTAGTCAGCAGTACGAGAATATAGTAGGCTGACTTGCAGCGCTGATAGCAGGCCCTGCTTCCACTTATTCGGAGAGACCCGATATAAAAAGAAAAAGCCCGCTGAGCAGCGGGCTTTTTCTTTTTATTGAATAAGTGCACCGGTTCGGAGCTAATATCCCTTCTCCATCATGCTAGGCATCAAGCAATGTATGAAGAGGGTGGAGGCTTCCGTCCACGCCGCTGAGGCCGCTATAGCTTCTCGTACACCATGGAGGCGCCCTGACCCACGCCCACGCACATGGTGGCCAGGCCATAGCGCATGCCCTCGCCGCGGCGGTGCATCTCGTGCAGCAATGTGGCCGTGATGCGGGCGCCCGAACTGCCCAGCGGGTGGCCCATGGCAATGCTACCGCCGTTCACGTTCACCTTGGCGGGGTCCATGCCCATCTCCCGGATGCACACAATACTCTGGGCTGCGAAGGCCTCGTTCAGCTCAATCAGGTCGATGTCGGCCATCGTCAGGCCGGCGCGTTTCAGCACCTTTTGGGTTGCCGGGATAGGGCCCAGGCCCATCACCGAAGGGTCGACGCCGGCTACGGCCGAGGCTACTACCCGCGCCAGGGGTTTCAGGTTGTACTTCTTCAGCGCCTCCTCGCTCACCACCAGCACGGCCGCTGCCCCGTCGTTGATGCCTGCTGAGTTGCCGGCTGTTACCGTCCCGCCCTCAGGCTGGAAGGCCGGCTTAAGAGTGCCCAGCTTCTCAATGGACGAGAAGCGCGGCTGCTCGTCGGCATCAAACAAAGCCGTGTCGCCCTTAGGATTGGGAATGAACACTGGCACAATCTCCTTGCGGAAGCGGCCTTTCTCCAGCGCCCGCGCATACTTGCGTTGGCTTTCAAAGGCAAAGGTGTCCTGCTCCAGGCGGGTCACACCGTATTGCTTGGCTACATTTTCTGCCGTCTGGCCCATGGCGAAAGGGTAGTGCAGCTTGCTCAGACGCGGGTTAATGAAGCGCCAGCCCAGCGTGGTGTCGTGGGCCGTAAGCTCACGCCCGAAGGCCGACTCCGACTTGGCCATGACGAAGGGTGCACGGGTCATGCTCTCGGCCCCGCCGGCCAGGTACACATCGCCCTCGCCGGCCATGATGGCCCGCGAGGCGTCCATGATGCTTTGCAGGCCGGAGGCACAAAGGCGGTTCACCGTCACACCGGGCACCGTAATGGGTAGGCCAGCCAGCAGCGCCGCCATGCGGGCCACGTTGCGGTTGTCCTCACCAGCCTGGTTGGCCGCGCCAATGATGACGTCTTCAATGTCGTTCTTATCAACGGAGGGGTTGCGGCGCAGGAGCTCGCGGAGCACATGGGCGGCCAAATCATCAGGGCGGACGCTGCTGAGGGCGCCGGCAAATTTTCCAATCGGGGTACGCACCGCGTCCACGATATAAGCAGTTGGCATTCGGAAGTAACTAATGGCGGCGCAAGCGCCGGATGAGACTAAATTTGTGGCTCGGCACCGGTCCGGCCCTTTTCTACACTACAACAAAGATGATACAAAGAATCCAAAGCGTGTTTTTACTATTGCTGGCTTTGGCCATGCTGAGCGTCCTGGCCCTGCCGCTGTGGCACAAAGTCGACGGCCTCACGCACCAGGAACTTACCCTCACTGCCTTCGGCTTCCAGGCCCAAGGCCTCACGCCCGCCGGCACGGGGCCCGTCTGGCTCATCGGCGTGCTGGCCATCGCCTCAGCAGCCGTGGCGGCGCTCGAAATCTTTCAGTTCCGGAGCCGCGCCAAACAGTTGCTGCTGGGCTCCGTCAACCTGCTGCTCATCGTATCCACGCTGGGCGCCATGTTCTACTTCTCCAACAAAGGCGAGCAACTGCTCAACCTCAAGCTCGAAGGCCAGTTCCTGATGGGTTTCTACCTGCCCACCCTGGCCCTGCTCCTCAACCTGCTGGCCAACCGCTTCATCCGCCGCGATGAGCAACTGGTGCGCAGCATGGACCGCCTTCGATAGGGGCTGTAGAGTTGATTTAGCAGACAATAAGAAAGGCCGCTGTATTGCTACAGTGGCCTTTCTTATTGTCTGCTATCCTTCGCTCTGCTCAGGATTACATGTTTACCGTTGTGGTGCGGCACCTACTGCCTGCTCTACTGCACGCGCCCCGTCTTCCGTCTCGAAAGCATCATACACACGGCTGAAATTATTGGGGTCCGAAACGTGGGAGTAGGCAAACTCCGCCAGTTCTATCCGGCAAGCTTCAGAGTTGAGGCTCCGCAACAGCCGGTCCAGGTCGTCGGCCTGAATGCTGCGGTCTTTCAGGCCGTCCTTGGCCGCATTTAGCTTGCTCACTTCCGTAATGCGCTGCCGCATGGTTTGCACCAGGCCGTTTACGTCCTGCGGGGCCAATGCCCGGTAGCTGCTCACTGTCGAGCCGGGATAATACCCCGTGCCGTTGTTGGAGCCATTATGATAGCCACCGGGCGCGTTCGAATTGGTACCATAAGGGCTATTGCCATTATTGGGCGCGTTATTATCGCCGCCGTTGTTGTTAGGATTGGGCGTGTTGTAGCCACCATTGCCGCCATTGCTGTAGCTGCCATCATCGTATCCGCTGTTGGGGTTGCCGCCGTTGTAAGGGTCGTTGCCGTAGCCTGGTGCGGGGGGCACGGGAGCAGGATAGGGCGTGGGGCTGTTGTAGCGCCCACCATAGCCGTTGTTGTAACCATTGCCATAGCCCCGCCCGCCGCCATACAGCGACACCGCATTTACCTGCTGCAAATACAGCGGCCGGCCGGGGCGCGTCACCAGCACAAACGTGGTTTCGAGGCCAGGCTCCAACCATACGCGGCTGCGGAAGCGCACGGCCCCGCCATATGCTGTGGGCACGCTGAAATCGGCCCAGTGCAGGCCGGGCACTAGTTGGTCGACGTGTACCTGCCGGGCCATGCCCCGCGTGAGCGGACGCCCATCGAGCACCAGCCCAAATGGTACCCCGCGCTCCGACGAAAAGTTAACATTGGCCGGGGCTGGTGGGTAAGCCAATGCAGGAACTGCGGTTATAAACAAACCGACCAAAGCGAGAAGTAAAGCCTTTTTCATGGTACCAGGAGGAAAAATGCTGGCCGGGAAAATCCGGCTGCTGTGAAGCTGTTTTCAAAACCTATGCCATGTTTTGCGTCATTTCATTCATACCCTATTTTCCAACATAATGAATAATAAAAAGCCCCCGCAACCGAAGCTGCGGGGGCTCTTCTAATCAGTGAAACGCTTAGGTTACTTCGCGACTTTCGTCACTTTGAACTCCGTGCGACGGTTGCGCTGGAATTCTTCTTCGGTCTTGGCATTCGCCACCAACGGACGGGTTTCACCGTAGCCTTTGGCGGTGATGCGGGTTTTGGCAATGCCCTTGCTCACGATGTAGTCAACGGCGGCCTGAGCGCGCTGTTGCGACAGCTTCAAGTTGTAGGCGTCCTTGCCGCGCGAGTCAGTGTGTGAACTCAACTCAACCGAAATTTTGGGGTTGTCCACTAGTGTCTGCACCAGCGTGTCGAGGCGAATAGCGGCATCCGGACGAATGTCGTATTTGTTGTAATCGTACAGGATGTCCTTGATTTCGATAGCCCGAGCAAGGATGATTTTGTTCAGCGTCAGGGTCACTGGCAGTTGAACGTCATTCGTCAGATTAGGCAGCTGGTCCTGGCTGGGCTTGCGGCCCGAAGTGCTCAGGGTCGTACGCGCAGCGAAGTCGCCAGCCCGTTCAGCCCGGAAGCTGTAGTTGCTCACCGAGTCCAGCTTCAGGTTGAATTTACCCGAGGCGTCGGTCGTTACTGTCTGTGGGGCACCGTTGGGGCCGCTCACGGTAACGGTAGCACCGGCAGCCGGCGTAGTAGTACCGGCTTTGTCGTCGCGCTCCAGCACAGTACCATCAGCATAGAAGGTAACCAGCTTGAGGGGCTTCTTCTTGAACATGTACACGTCGTCCGAACCTTTGCCACCGGCGCGGTTCGAGCTGAACAGACCCATGTCGTTGGCCATCGGCACGGGGGCAAAGTCGTCGGCAGGGCTGTTTACATCAGCACCTAGGTTTACCGGTTTGCCACCTTTCACCATGAACAAGTCAAGCTTGCCCAAGCCCGGACGTCCGTCCGAGGCGAAGTACAGCGTGCCGTCAGGCGCTACGCCGGGGAAGTTTTCATTGCCTGCCGTGTTGATGCTTTCGCCTAGATTCTCAGCGGGCGAGAAGCGGCCATTGGGGCCCAGCGTGGCTTTGTAAAGGTCGTTGCCACCCTGGCCGCCTTTGCGAGCCGAGGAGAAGTATAGTGTAGTACCATCGGGCGCGAAAACCGGCGAGAAGTCGTCGGCGGTGCGGTCGTTGATGTTGGCGAGTACGGGCTCACTCCAAGTGCCGCCTTTGTTGTAAGAAATCCAAAGGTCAACGCTCAGGAGCGTGGTTTTGTCGCCACCTTCCGGCTTATAGTCGTTTTTCTTGCCGCTGTTCGAGCGAGCAAACACCATTGTTTTACCGTCGGGGGTATAAGTGGCGCTGGCTTCGTGCTTGGTTTCGCTGTTGAAAGGGCCTTCGAGCTTGCGAGCGGTACCACCGGTCATGGCCGTAGCATCGTCAAACTTGATGGCGTAGAGGTGGTTGAAGTTCTCGCCATTACCTAGGTACTTTTTGCCTTCGCGGCCGGAAGTGAACACGAAGTCGCCGCCGGGAATCATTGCACCACCAAAATCGGAAGCCGCCGAGTTCAGCGCGTCCACGGGCATCACATCGTACTTGTTCTTCATACCGGCTACGTCTTTGCTAGCCGTAGCATTTTTAGCTTCGGCTTCGGCCCGGGCAGCGAGGGCACGGTTGCCGCCGCTGGTGGCATAAGTGGCAAACTGAGCAGCCGCTTCGTCGTACTTGCCATTGGCTTTCAGGGCCTCAGCGTAGCGGAAGCCGGCGTCGGCGTTTTTCACGCCGCCATCCAGCGCCGCCTTGTAAAAGGGTTCGGCCATCTCCACCCGGTTCGAGAGGCGGTAGGCCTCACCGATGCGGAAGTTGGAGATGGCCGCATTTTTGCCCGAGGCTACATCGGCCTGGTACAAAGGAATTGCCAATTCATATTGGCCTCGCGCGAATTGCTTGTCGCCTTTGCTCATGCCGCCAGTAGTGGCACAACCGCTCATTAGCGCGACAGAGCCAGCCGCAGTGCAGACGAATAATAGTTTCCTCATAGGTGAAATTGGGGTGGTGTGGAGAAAGAGGGCAGGGGGAAAAGGTACCGACTAGGCATTTTTGGGTTAGCAATAATACTACGTTTAACTAGGATTCATGCTAGGGCCGGATTTTTTTCTTCGTGTCTGAAGAAGCGAGCTAACCAGGTTTCACCTGCTGGGCGGGGCCAGTGGGTATCCAATTCAGCCTTAGTCGCTACCGTATTATCAAAATAAAAGGTGTCCGCAAGCACAGTTCCAGCAGCCACAGCAGCCTTGAGTTCAGTGTGCTTCACGGTGTACACTGTGCCGGCTCGTAAAAATGCCAGCTGGGATTTGTCGAGCAGCGTCACCCCAAGCTCTTGTTCCAGTCGCGCCACAAATCGCACCGAAGCATCAATGGAGCAGCCACTAGCGTTGGCAACGTCTTCATCAAGCCCAATCACCAGAAAATGCTGATGCAGAAATTCTGCCGAGGCCAGCAGGCTCCGGCCGTGGCTGGTCCACTCATCGGCAAAGTGCGCCAGCGCCGGCATCACCGACACTATTTCGGGGCCGCTGAGCGGCCGGCTGGCTTGGTAAATCCAGACCCGTGCTTTGGGTGGGAGTTGGTCGAAAGCAACGTACATAAGCCGCAGAATTAACAGTGGGCAATGGCGGGCAAACCGGCAGCGCGGCAGCCTGATGCCTCAAAGTTATGGGGGTAAACGAAGCAAGCTCGTTTTTCTTGCTTCGTTTACCCCCAAAAATTAAGTAGTCCGCAAAATCTAGGCGTTGATGCCTTCGGCTGAAGCCACCAATTCAGCGAGGTCGAAGACCTGGACTTTGCTTTCCTGTTCCTTGTTCTTCACGCCGTCGCTCATCATGGTCATGCAGAAGGGGCACCCCACGGCAATGATGCTGCCTTGCAGGTCGTGCGTGGCGGGCGTGCTGGTTTCCGTTTCTACACCACCTAGGTTGGCTAGCGCATCGGCTTTGCCGCTGAGAGTGGCCAGAGCCTCCTCGGTGCGCTCGATGTTAATATCCTTTTTGCCAGGCTCGGGCTCTTTCCACATCTGAGCACCGCCGGCGCCGCAGCACAAGCCGTTGGCGCGGCTGCGCTTCATCTCTACCAAATCAGCATCAAGGGCCGCCAGCACGTCGCGTGGAGCTTCGTAAATATTGTTGGCCCGGCCCAGGTAGCAACTGTCGTGAAAGGTGATGCGACGGCCTTTGAAGCTTTCGCCACCGGTCACGCCCACTTTGCCTTCGTTGATGAGCTGCTGCAAGTAAGTGCTGTGATGAATCACTTCGTAGTCACCGCCCAACGCTGGATATTCGTTCTTAATGGTGTTGAAGCAATGCGGGCAGGCCGTCACAATCTTCTTGATGCCATAGCCATTCAGGGTCGTGATGTTCTGCATGGCCTGCATCTGAAACAGAAACTCGTTGCCGGCGCGCTTGGCGGGGTCGCCGGTACAGCTTTCTTCCAGGCCCAGCACAGCATACTTGGTGCCCACATGGTCGAGAATCCGCACAAAGGCGCGGGTCACGCGCTTATACCGGTCGTCAAACGCACCCGCACAGCCCACCCAAAACAGGATTTCGGGCGATTCGTTACGGGCCGCCAAATCGGCCATGACGGGAACGTTGATTTGCTTTTTGGTGGGAGCTTCGGGAGTCATAACAGCTTATTATGTAGAACGTCATGCTGAGCGAAGCCGAAGCATCTCTACCGCGTAACTATCTTTTTTAAATGGATTACTTACACGGTAAAGATGCTTTGCCTGCGCTCCGCGTGACCGTGCATTTGATGCGACGATTAGGCAACCGTTGCTGCCGATTTCTCAGCCGCAAACAAGTCGTCAGCCCAGTTGAAGCGGTCCGAAGGCGAAAAGGCCCACGGCGCACCGTTGTTTTCAATGTTGGAGAACATCACGTTCAGCGAGTTCGGGGCAGCCGATTCTTCTAGCACCAGGAAGCGGCGCATCTCAATAATGCTTTCGAGCGGGTTGATGTTCACGGGGCAGCTTTCCACGCAGGCGTTGCAGGTGGTGCAGGCCCATAGCTCTTCAGGAGTCACTTTGCCGCGCAGCAGCGTGGCTTCTATAAGGTCGGTTACGGGCTCGTGCTTGGCTTCGGGGCCATACACGTTGGGGCGGAAAATGAGCGGCGACTCGTATTTCTCCTCCATGCGGTCACGCGTGTCCATGATTATTTTGCGCGGTGAGAGCAACTTGCCCGTCAGGTTAGCTGGGCACACCGAAGTGCAGCGGCCGCACTCAGTGCAGGAGTAGGCATTCAGCAGGTTGGTCCAGGGCAGGTCCTCCACATCTTTGGCGCCGAACGGCGTGGGTGCCAGGGCCGAGCCGTCGGGGGCGGTGGGCGCGGGCGGCACCACGAAGCTAGGGTCCATCATGGCCTTCACTTCATTGGTAATGCTTTCCACATTCGAAAACTGGCCCTGCGGTACCAGACGCGAATACCACACGTTCGGGAATGCCAAGATGATGTGGAAATGCTTTGAGCTTGGCAGGTAGTTCAGAAAGAGGAAGATACCCGTGATGTGAATCCACCAGCCCAGACGTTCTAACACGTGCAGCGTAGCCACATCAGACGGCAGCAGGCCCACCAGCAGATTGCTGATAGGAAAAGTGCCCGGCAGGTCTACTCCCTCCATCTGGTGCAGCTTTAGGTCGGCGGTGTTCATGAAGAACAGGGCCGCCATCAGGGCTACTTCAATGTAGAGGATGATGTTGGCATCCAGCTTGGGCCAGGCTCGCAACTCCACGCCGCTGAGGCGTTTCACTGGTGGGTTGCGGTTGCGGCGCCACCAGAAAGCAGCCACTGCTATGATTACCAACGCCCCCAGGATTTCATTGGTTGCCATTAGCGCATCGTACACCGGCCCGAGAAACTTCAGGGCGCGGTGGAAGCCGAAAATGTTGCCAAACAAGCCATCGATGACGATTTCAATTACCTCGATGTTAATGACCAGAAAGCCCACGTACACCACGAGGTGGAGCAGAGCCGGCGTCATGCGCTTGAACATTTTCTGCTGCCCGAAGGCCACCAGCAGGGTTTTGCGGAAGCGCTCGGCGGCGTGGCCACTCATGTCACGGTCGCGTCCGACGAGGATATTGGCGCGAATTTTTCGGACCTGCCACGTGAACAAGCCAAAAGCTGCTACCAAGAGCAGCAGGAAGAGGATAGATTGCAACATGGGGTAAAGGTAAGGTGGGAACGATTGGGGACGCAAGATACTCGGCATGCCGAATACTTTCTGGAAAAAAGTACAGGTCCCAACACTTTTTTTACTCCATTCCTTGCGTCATTGTTTTGGATTCGTACCTTTGCGGTCCCCAAAGCAACCTAAAGGCGCTACGGGGAAACGGCAACATAGCTCAGTTGGTAGAGCACAGCACTGAAAATGCTGGTGTCGTTGGTTCGATTCCAACTGTTGCCACGAAAACCCCCATTTCTATAACAGAAATGGGGGTTTTGCTTTTAGGCCAAATACTTAGGTTTTGTTGAATGCGTAGACACTGCCTTTACAATCCAACGACTGCCTGCTACCAGCCCATTATTCTGGCAGCAAGCGGATAATGAAGTTCTTGAGCGGGTTCTTTTTAATAATCGTTACCAGTTGACCGTTTACATACTGGTACTCGTCTTCGCGTCCGTCGCGCAGTGCCTGCCAGCTACCTGATTTGCCTCGGTTCAAAGCGAAATAATCACCGAAGTACTCAGCAAAGGCTCGCGTTTGGCTCAATGGCGGCTCGCCAAAAAACATGTTTGTTACCGCGTAGCGAATGGGCTGTGTTTCGGTGGCTTTGTAGTGGTGCTTGTATTGGTCGGCCACAATGTCGTAGTGGTCACCCTTCCACTCGGTCCGGGAAGCGAAATCGCCTTGGTTGGTGTGCGTTTCTACCGTCGAGAGCAGCAACTGACCGTTATGGAAGCGGTTGGTTACCTGGTAGTAAATCTTTAGGTGGTAGAGCAGGAAGTTTACCTTCACGTCGCTTACCAGGGAGTACGTCACATCGGCCCCAACCGGTGCCTGCCGTGTCGCTGTCATGGTGCCTACCCGAAGGCCGGCCACTTCAATCCCGTAGTGCCGCGCCTCGGCCCCAGCGGGTGGGCCCGCAACCACGGGCGCGGGCAGGACTAGGGCACTGACCAGCAAAAAAGAAGGGAGCAACATGAGCGCAAGCAGTTAGAAAAGTAAAAACAAGGCCCCTGCCAACTTGTAGCGGGCATCGCCGTTCTTTAAAGCAGCTTAGGGATTGGGCGAGCTAGCAGCACCCGCCGCCATCGTAATGGTAAGTCGAGGGTGAGATGAAGATATCGTCGCGGTTCAGCCGGGCCAGCGTTCCGGCCGTTTTGTCGCACACGGCCAAGGGTTGATTCTGTAGCAGCACGTGGCCTTCGTGGTCATCGAAGTATTCTTCGGAACCGTAGTAGATAGCCGTGCGACCAGTAAATATGCAGGGACCGTCAGTAGGTACGGGTTCCTTTATGGCACACACTTCCACGCTCTCTATGTAAATCAACTCGGCGGTGGCGTAGTGCTGGGGCGAGAGCACGCGGTAGGCGCGTTTAGCGCGCACCTCCACCGTGCCGAAACCTACTTCGGTTATCATATTCAGGTACTGTTGCAGGGGCAAAGAGCCGGTGAGGCAGAGGGCGCGCAGACGCTCGTCGGCGCGCAACTCGTCACTCATGGGTTGCTCGCAAGTGGGGTCCGACATCACGAGGCGGCCGTGGGGTTTGAGCACACGGTAGGTTTCCTGCAGGGCCCGGCGCAAGTCGTCGAGCTTGAAGATGTTGAACAAGCAGTTCTGGGCGGCCACGTCTACGCTTTCGTCGGCTACGGGCAGGTGCAGGGCATCGCCGGCGCGGAGGTCAATAAAATCCTGCCGAAACCAGTCGTTCTGCTCCTCGGCCGTCCGCATGTTTTCGCGGGAGGCTTCGAGCATTTCACTCACCACATCTACCCCAATCACGGCCCCCGGCCGGCGGCTGAAATATGCGAATTGCAGCAGCTCCATGCCACCGCCCACGCCGACGTAGAGCACGGTGGGCGAATTGGTAAGGTCGCGCGGGTTTACGGTGCTGCCGCAACCGTAGTTCATGCTCAGCATGCGTTGTGGAATGCGCAGGCTGGGCAGTTGCCATACAGGGTTAGTGGTGCAGCACAGGCCCACCTGGGGCTTCTGGGCAGCTTGGCGGTACACGTCGGCGGTGGTGTCGAGATAACCCATAATGAAGAGGCGCTTTAGGCTAAAGATGAAGCAAGAAAGTGCGCTACTGCTTATTCAGATTCCAGTTATAATCGAGGTAGGTAATCTTGGTATTGTCGTCCATTTTGACGGTAGCGTACTTATTGACCCATTTGGCGACCGACAGGTTGTTTTGGGTCCAGTCGCCCTTGTACCAGTCGAAGTATTTGGAGAGCTGGGCGGCGGCCTTGCCGGGTTTGTTCTTGGCCGGGTTGTTGAGAAAGTCGCGGCCCTGGTCCTCGAGCTGGCCGTCCAGCTTGGCGGCGGTGTAGGCCTCGTTGCGCAGGCGCGGGCACGACAGCGCGGCGCACACCAGGGCGAAGTGAATGCGCGGGTCGTCGAACTTCTTGCGCAAAATGCCGTGCTCGATGTTGTCGAGGCTCATCTTTTCGCCCGCGATGCTGAAGAACTTGGCCGCCCAGGGCGTGGTCACGAACGGAATCTTGATTTTGGCGCCGATGTCCTTGATGCTCTGCACCGGGTAGTGGTCCAGAATGAGGCGGATGGTGAAGGCGTTGTAGGCGTTTAGCCAATAGGCCATTTGCTCGGCCTTGCTCCAGTTGGCAGCGGGCGGAGTCTTGCTCAGCATCGCCAAATACTGATTAAACACCTGCTCATCGGCCTGAAATCCCTTGTAATCCACCAGCCCCTGCGCCGAGACGTGCTTTTTGAGTAGCTTATCGAAGGCGCTGTGGTCGACTAGGGCACTGGTGGCGGCTACGGCATAGGTGGGGGACGGCACTGGGCTGAAGCCAGTTACTGCCACGGCGGTTAGCGTGCCGGCGGCCAGTAGTAGGGACCCGATGGTTGATATTTTCATGAGCTTGTTCATCGTGCTACATACGAGAAAGCTCCACGCTAAAGATTGATAGGCCGCAATCCTCTAGCTGCTGCAACTTCGTACAAAGTAGCGACTACAGTTTTACTCTATCAATTAATCCGGAAGTTGCATTTTCTAAGCCCTCCTATTTCTTGATGCTGAGCGTAATCATTCCCACCTATAAGGAGGCGGCTAACATCGGCCGATTAGTAGCCGACCTGCGATGCTACGCGCCTCCGGAGGGCATAGAAATCCTGGTGGTAGATGCTGGCAGCCCCGATGGTACGGCTGCTGTTGCCCGTGCCGCCGGGGCTACTGTGCTGGAATCGCCGAGGCCCGGCCGGGCTACCCAGATGAATTACGGAGCCCAGCATGCCCGCGGGGACATTTTCTATTTTGTGCACGCTGATGTGCGCATTCACCCCGACTACGTGACCACCATCCAGGAAGCTGTGGCCCGGGGTGACGCGGCCGGCTGCTACCGCTTCCGGTTCGATTCCAATCATCTGCTGCTGCGCATCAATAGCTACGGCACCCGCTTTAAAGGCATCATGAGCCGAGGTGGCGACCAAACGCTGTTCATCAGCCGGGTCCTGTTTGAGCAGCTAGGGGGCTTCAACGAGCAGTTTGTCATCATGGAGGACTTCGAGATTATTCAGCGTATCCGGCGGGTGGCCCGCTTTCACATCGTGCCGCAGGACGTGGTGGTATCGGCCCGTAAGTACGAAACCAACAGCTGGCTGCGCGTGCAGCTGGCCAACCTCACCGCCTTCTCGATGTACTTCCTCAAGCTGTCACCCACCCGCATTGCCCGCACCTACAAGGCATTGCTTAATTACCGCTAATGCTCCCACGTGTGCTTGTGACCGGTGCCAATGGCTTTCTGGGCCGCCACCTCGTAGCGGAGTTGTTGCGCCGTGGCTACCCGGTGCGTGCGCTGGTACGGCCCAGCCAGAAGTGCGCTGCCTCCTCGCCCTTGCCGCCCCTGCAGGCGCTGCCTATTGAAGTGTGCGAAATAGACTTAAGTCGCTCGGTCTGCAAAGCGGAACTGGCAGCAATAGCCGCCGGCTGCGGGGCCATTATCCACGCCGCCGCTGCCGCCCAGGTGAACCCGGCCCGCAACCCGACCGTGTGGGCTACCAACTTTCGGGGCACGGAGCAGGTACTGCGCCTGGCGCAGAAGGCTGGAGTAGCCCGTCTGGTTTACGTGGGCACTGCCAATGTCTTTGGTTTCGGCACCCAAAAGCGGCCCGGTGATGAAACCCGGCCCTACACCGGCCGGCGCTACGGCCTCGACTACATGGACAGCAAGCGCGCCGCTACCAACCTGGTGCTGCAAGCCGTGACCCAGGAGCAATTGCCCGCTGTGCTGGTG
Source organism: Hymenobacter negativus (assembly GCF_017571495.1). Lineage (GTDB taxonomy): Bacteria > Bacteroidota > Bacteroidia > Cytophagales > Hymenobacteraceae > Hymenobacter > Hymenobacter negativus. The sequence goes on from NZ_JAGETZ010000002.1 coordinate 363,522, forward strand.
CACCCCACCTTTATGCTAGGGCCTAGCGATGCCAAACCAACCTCGGGCAAGCTACTGCTGGAACTGCGCGCCGGCCGGCTGCCGGGCTACCCGCTGGGCGGCAAAAACTATGTACACGTGCGCGATGTGGCCGTGGCCACCGTCAACGCTCTCACACGGGGCCGCGTGGGCGAATCCTACATTCTGGGCAATGAGAATTTAAGTTACCGAGAAGCGTTTGGGTTGATGGCCGGCGTGCTGGAGGTGGCCTCGCCGCGCTGGCCGTTGCTGCCCCCGCTGGCCAATTTCTACGGCGTACTCTGCGCCTGGAAGGCTTCGCTCACCGGGCGCCCCGCCCAGATTAACCCGGCAATGATTGCTGTGGCCAACGATGGGCACTACTTCACCCCACAGAAGGCGCGTGTCGAATTGGAACTGCCCAGAACGCCTGTTCACCAAGCCGTTGTCGAAGCATTCGACTGGTTTAAAGCCCACGGCTATGTCCACTAATCTCACCACCGGCCCGCTGGTGGGTCAAGTCGTTTTGATTACCGGCTCCGAATCGGGCATTGGTCGCGAGACGGCCCGCGCGTTCTGCCAACTGGGAGCCGCCGTGGTACTCAACGGCCGCCAGGCCGAGCGCCTGGAGTGTACCCGGCAGGCCCTGGCAGCCGAAGGCTACCGGGTAGCCGCCTGCGTGGCCGACGTAACCAATTATGCCGACTGCGAGCACCTTGTGGCGATGGCGCTCAACCGCTTCGGCCGCCTCGATGTGTTGATAACCAACGCCAGCATTTCCCAACGAGCCTACTTTGCCGACATGCAGCCCGAGGTATTCCGACAGGTGCTCGATAGCAACGTGTACGGCTCTGTGTACCCACTCAAGGCCGCGCTGCCGCACCTTATCGCCCGCCAGGGCAGTGTGACGTTTATCTCCTCAATCTCGGCCCTCAATGGCATGCCCAGCGGCTCGGCATACTGCGCTGGCAAGGCTGCCCTGGCGAATTTAGCTCACACCCTGCGCCTGGAGTTAGCCGCGACCGGGGTACATTTTGGCGTGGTGCACATTGGCTTCACGCAGAACGACCCCGACAAGCGTGTACTCGATGCGGCAGGGCAGCCCGTGCCCATCGCGCACCGCCCGCCGCGCTGGCAAAAGTCGCAGGCTCAGGTGGCTGCCATCATTCTAAAGCACGTCCGGCGGCGGCGGCGGCGCACAATTATTTCAGCCCTTGGACGCCTCATTCTGGTAGTGCATTCGCTGTTGCCCCGGCTCGGCGACTGGGTGGTGTTAACTTCCCAACGCCGGATGCGGAATTTCTACGAATAGCCCGCCACAATCTGGCCCCTAACCTTTTTTATATTTTTTAAACCCACGTATGGAAACGTATTACAACCCCGCCGACCTCAAGAAGTTCGGCAACATCGGTGAGTTTCAGAAAGAGTTTGCCGATAAATTCTTCACTTACTACGGAGCCGTTTTCGCTGAAGGGGCTCTCACCGCCCGCGAAAAATCTCTGATTGCCCTAGCCGTGGCCCACGCAGTGCAATGCCCATACTGCATTGATGCCTACTCGGCGGATACGCTGGAAAAAGGCTGCACTGAGCCCGAAATGATGGAGGCCGTTCACGTGGCCGCTGCTATTCGTGGGGGAGCTACGCTGGTGCATGGCGTGCAGATGATGAATAAAGTCAAAGAGTTATCCATGTAGGCCCGTAGCGTGGATGCTACGAGTTTGTACGTTGTGCCACCCAACATTCCTGCGCACGGACTCGCGGAGTTCGTGCTACCTTTTTGCCATGATAAAATCTCTTAAAGCCTCTGGCAGCCAGCTTGCCGATTCGGCTTTTCAGCTGACTGTGCTGCGCCAGGAAGTCGTCGAGGTGCTGCATCTACCACCCTTTCACCAAAAAATGGCCGAAACGGGGCTGTTTCCATTACGGCCGGTAGCGCCGGCAGTGCTGCAAATCAACGTGGGCAAAATGTGCAACCAAGTCTGCAAACATTGCCACGTAGACGCGGGCCCCGACCGCAAAGAAATTATGACCCGCGCGACGATGCAGCTCTGCCTCGACGCACTGGCCCAGACCAACATCCCCACCGTGGACCTCACGGGAGGCGCACCCGAGATGAACCCCGATTTTCGCTGGTTTGTGGAGGAAATCAGCAAGCTGTGCCGCAAGGTGCTGGTGCGCTGCAACCTCACCATCATCGTAGCCAATAAGAAGTATCACGACTTGCCCGAGTTCTTTAAACGGCACGGGGTGGAAGTCGTCAGCTCGCTGCCGTTCTACTCCGCCGATAAAACTGACCGGCAGCGCGGCGACGGTGTTTTTGCCGATTCCATCAAAGCCCTGCTGATGCTGAATGCTGTAGGCTATGGCCAGCCTGATAGTGGATTGGTGCTGAACCTGGTGTATAACCCCGCCGGGGCCTTTATGCCGGGGCCACAGGCAGGGCTGGAGCAGCAGTTCAAGCGGGCACTGTTCAAGGACTACGGCATCGTTTTCAACAGCCTGTTTGCCATCACCAACCTACCGGTGAGCCGCTTCCTCGACTACCTTGTGGAATCGGGCAACTACGCCGGTTATATGGAAAAGCTCGTGACGGCCTTCAACCCCACGGCTGCTGCCGGCGTGATGTGCCGCGACACCATTTCGGTGGGTTGGGATGGTGGGCTCTACGACTGCGATTTCAATCAGATGCTTGACCTGCACGTGGCCAGCACCAGCCAGCACATCCGCGACTTCGACGCGGCGGCCTTGGCCCAGCGACCCATCGTTGTCAACCAGCATTGCTATGGCTGTACGGCCGGCGCGGGGTCCAGCTGCGGCGGCACCGTGGCATAAATGCTGGGTGTTGGCCTTTGTCGGCTACGCACTTTGCGTATGCTTATAGCATCAATTTTAACAGCTATTGCCACCACTAATAGCCTTACCACAATGGGGAGGCCCTACTGCTCGTTCAGATTCCAGTTATAATCGAGGTAGGTAATCTTGGTATTGTCGTCCATTTTGACGGTAGCGTACTTATTGACCCATTTGGCGACCGACAGGTTGTTTTGGGTCCAGTCGCCCTTGTACCAGTCGAAGTATTTGGAGAGCTGGGCGGCGGCCTTGCCGGGTTTGTTCTTGGCCGGGTTGTTGAGAAAGTCGCGGCCCTGGTCCTCGAGCTGGCCGTCCAGCTTGGCGGCGGTGTAGGCCTCGTTGCGCAGGCGCGGGCACGACAGCGCGGCGCACACCAGGGCGAAGTGAATGCGCGGGTCGTCGAACTTCTTGCGCAAAATGCCGTGCTCGATGTTGTCGAGGCTCATCTTTTCGCCCGCGATGCTGAAGAACTTGGCCGCCCAGGGCGTGGTCACGAACGGAATCTTGATTTTGGCGCCGATGTCCTTGATGCTCTGCACCGGGTAGTGGTCCAGAATGAGGCGGATGGTGAAGGCGTTGTAGGCGTTTAGCCAATAGGCCATTTGCTCGGCCTTGCTCCAGTTGGCAGCGGGCGGGGTCTTGCTCAGCTGGTCCAGGTAGTGGTTAAAGGCCGTTTGGTCGGCTTTCCAGGCTTTGTAGTTGACGAGCCCTTTCTCGTTGACGTGCTTTTTCAGCAGCTTATCGAAGGCGCTGTGGTCGAAAGCCACTGGGGCCGATAAGGGTGGTGGCAATGGTGCCGGCCGCGAAACCGATGGCGTAGCCGTAGTAAGACCCAGTAAGCAGGCGGCCAGGAGCAGGGCACAGAACGAAGAAGCTTTCATTAGCACAGATGTTGGCCGGCATATACGGGCCTGCGCAGCTGAAAAGTTTGAGGTGTTTCTGGGCTCAACCTTACAAGCCAAGCATAAAAAAAACTGGCATGGCTGTAGGCTAGCACAGCAAGCACGTTTCCCATTGACGATTGGGAAACGTGCTGCCACGGGAACGGACCACTTAATTAGTAGCCCCGGTATCGGTGCGGGACTCAATTGTTTGCTGCACGGTGGCAGGTACGGCGGAAAGCAAGTCGAGGCCGGTAGCGGCTTCAATGGCGTCGACGTTGGTTCGATACGTACCCCAGCTTGTGCTCAGTGCGTTGTCATTAGGCAGGTCAATAGCAATAACCCGCGTCGCGCTGCCAACTCGGCTGGCGTCGTTATCACCGGTGGGTAGCACTACTACCACCTTCCAGCAACGGGCGGGTACCGTGACGTGGCCGTTGTCGAGGGTGGTGAGGTAGCCGTTTGAACCTGTGCCGCCCCGGCCGTAACTCCCGCAGATGATGTACAACTCATTACCGGCGGCCCGGAGCGTGCGGCAATATTCTTCCAGGTTGGCCCAGGTCTGCTGGTTGTTGCGTGGTGCCTGGGGCATCATGTTGGTCATGAGGAAGGTAGCCGAGTTGTCGGCTACGGTACTCGTACGGTCGGCACTGGGGCAGTTATGGCCGCGGTCAAAGCCCGAGTTGGTGTAGCTGCTGGCGCTTACGTGGTACCAGCTGGCTGGTAGGTCAGCATCGGGCCGGAAGTCGTCCTGGCGCGCAGCAGTTCCCAGCCAGGTGCTGCTCAGATGCCAGCTCACCCAGTTCGGCTTGCCCTGGTCGCGGTGATAGGAAAGGGCATATTGGGGCTTCGAGAGCAGGTAATTGGTGGGCTGCGCTTCGTCGGTGGTGGCCCCGCTGGGGTTTCCCAGCGTGAGGTGTTCCGGCAGCGGCGGCTGAACGGGGCCCGTCGGGCCGGGTACTGTTTCTTTCTGACAGGAAGCCAACAGCAAAATAGCTGCTAGTAGCGGAGCAATGGAGCGCATATAAAGGCAAGCGTTGGGATAATGAAGGTACGCGAACAATAAAAAATGTGATAGAAGAAAGCCACCGTTTTACTGAGTTGATAGCGTCAGGCTACCATCTTTCTTACCCGCCGGCTGAGCACTAGGCAGGAAGTTGATGGGGTATGATACGGGTGATTTGCCCGTCTGACACACAGATTATTATGGTGAAGCTGGTTTGATGGCCAAGTCGACTTTTCTCACTGAATAGACCGCTGGACAGTGGGGTTTAGCCGCAGGCAGCGGGTAGCCGGCCAGACAAGCAGGCTACAGAAAAATTTACCGACGAGGCAATCCGCTTGCGGAAGTGGTGGCGTAGGTGGGTCATCATCTCAAACACCAAATCATTTAGCTATACCGATGAAAAAGTCTTTGTTTTCGCTCGCCTTCGTTGCCCTTTTCAGTGTTGCCGCTACCACTACTGTTTCGGCCCAGGCCACTAAGACGGTGATGGTCGGTGGTGCCCCCATGTACCCCACGAAAAACATCGTGGAAAATGCTGTTAACTCGAAAGACCACACCACTCTGGTGGCCGCTGTGAAAGCCGCCGGACTGGTAGAAACCCTGCAAAGCGCGGGTCCTTTCACCGTATTTGCTCCTACCAACGAAGCCTTCAACAAGCTGCCTGCTGGCACGGTAGAAACCCTGGTGAAGCCCGAGAACAAGGCAACGCTCACCAAAATCCTGACCTACCACGTAGTAGCAGGCCGCATGACCTCAGCTGACCTCATGAAAGCCATCAAGGCTGGCGGTGGCAAGGCCACCCTTAAAACCGTGAGCGGCGGCACCCTAACGGCCATGATGAAAGGCAAAGCCCTGGAGCTGAAGGACGAAAAAGGCGGTGTTTCGACCGTAACCATCGCCGACGTTATCCAGAGCAATGGTGTTATTCACGTTGTCAACACGGTGCTGATGCCCCAATAAGGCTTTCTGAGCTACTGATTACAACTTCGGCAACCGTCGTTGGCCCTGTGCCAGCGGCGGTTGCTTGCTTTTCGGGCGGTCCGATGCCGGAGGTGCTGTGCGTGGCTTCGCGGGTGGTTCGGCGCCGCAGCTTCGTTGCGCGGTGCGGGCGTACTCGTAGCCCAGCCGAACGGCACGGCTATAAAACTCGCAGGCGGCAGCCGAGTCGCCGGTGCGCGTCGCCAGCCGGCCAAGGAGGAAATGCGTGCGCCCATCGGTGGGATTGGCCCGGATGACGCGGAAATAGTCGTCGCGGGCCTCGGCGTACCGGTTAAGCGAAGTATAGGCCACACCGCGGAGCTGCATGTAATGCCAAGGCGTGGGGCTACCCGCCCGCTTGCGCTGCTCCAGCCCGGTGCTAAAGTCATTGACTGCCCGGTCCGTTTGGCCCAGGTCAAGCAAGCGGGTTTCGCCCCGGGCCAGATAGGCTGAACTGCGCATGCTGTCGAGCACAAGGGCGCGCGTAAAATGAAGCTCAGCCGCGCTAGGATTCCCTAGCATAGCTTCGCAACGACCCAAAAAATAAAAAAGGCTGGCCTGGCTGTGGGGCGACTGTGGATGTAGCAGCGCCGCCTGGAAGCTGGCCCGGGCACTGCGCGGGTCGTGGTTAATGAGCAAATCAAGCTCACCAAGGCGGGCGAGGGTTGGTGCGTGGTCGGGCCGGAAATGCAGCGACTCATCCAGGAAAGTATAAGCCGTAGCCCACTGGCCGTGAGTGTAGGCTCGCAGGCCGTCGCGGTAGTTGCTATTGGCCGTTATGCGGTCCATGGTCACTTTTACGGCCAACGAAAACAGCACGATGCCCAGCAAGAGCGCGCCGGTCAGCAGCCAGTCGCGGGCGTTGAAACGGGCGCGCTGCTTGGGTATTCGTTGGTAGTGCCGCTCGCGGGCGCCGGCCGGGGGGCGGGTGCGCAATGGGGCGGGGGGCGGCATAGGCACACCGTACACATGCTGGGTAGCCGGGCGGTGCTGCTGGCGGCGCTGTGCTTCCTGAGCGCGCCGGGCGGCCTGGGCCAGCTGGAAATCATAGGTTGCGCGTTTGCCTGGGTCGCTGAGGACGCCATAAGCTACCGCTACGGATTTGAACTGGTCTTCGTAGCGAACATCCCCGCCGTGCTTATCTGGGTGGTAGCGTACCACCAATTGCCGGTAGGCACGCTTGATTTCGGCGGCCGGGGCATCGGGGGCTACTCCAAGTACTTGGTAATGATTCTGACTCACGCTGGGTGGGAAACACAAAGGGCGCTGCAAAATTCAGCCGCGGGCCGGGATTTTCCGTAGAACCAGCGCAGTCTGCTACTAAGTTTCCGCGAAAGCAGCGTTTCTGTTGAGCTTTTTTTCTTTTCGCCACCCTTTTTCGCGCCGTATGTTCACCGACGACGATACTTCCAAAACCCCGCGCAACGACAGCCTGATTGGCAACCTGACCGGTTACCTCGACACTCGCATCGATATAGTCAAGCTTGAAATCCAGCAGAAAGTTTCCACGATATTGGTGGGCACCATTCACGGTGCCGCCTTAGCTATGCTGGGCCTACTATTTGTTATTTTCGTGAGCATCTTTGCCGGACTGGCCCTCAATTCAGCCCTCAACAGCACATACTGGGGCTTTGGCGTAGTGGCAGGATTCTACCTTGTGCTGCTGGTACTGGTACTGGTGGGGGTAGACAAAGCCGCCTTTCAAGGCATTGCCAACAAGGTGCTCAAGGACACCATTTATAAATCTGACAAACGCCAAGCCTAGCCTGCCATGAGTGAGTTGCAAAATCCGTTGTTCGAGGAAGAAAAAGAGTTTCTGGAGCGCAAGAAGCTGGAATACGAGCGGGCGTTGCGCGGCGACGTAGACCACATCAAAGACCAATCGGTGATGGTGGGCAAAGTGGCACTGGTTGGTGCTGGCCTTGCTGGCAGCTTGTGGCTCATCAGCAAGCTGATTGGGGGAAAGAAGCGCAAGAGCCGCAAACGTGCTGAACGAGACGACTACAGCGACAATTACGCTGCCGATAACCACTACGAAGAGGCCGACCATGACTATGAGTTTGGTTCTAACTACTACTCCAGCGCGAAATTCGGGGCCCACAGCCACGACGACGGCTTAGCCCACAAATCAGCCGCTGATTCGGCGCAGGCCTTTACCAGCCACCACGAAAACGCGCACGAAGCCGACGACCTGGGCTTTGGTTCCAAAGCAGCGGGTGCGAATGCTACGGAATTTGCGGCTGGCGCTGATGCGTCAAGCTTCGATACCGAAGAGTTTGAGGATGACCCTTTCCAGGACCTGCCCTACGACGACAGCCGCCGTTTGCCCGATACGCACACATTTGATGACGAAGTATCCGCGCCAAAAAACAGCGCTGCCAACTCCCGCTCGCAAATGGTGGGCTCGGTACTGAAGGCCTTTTTGCAGACCGATACGGGCAAGGTTCTGGTGGCGCAAGCTGCTGCCGTGGCCATGGCTTTGGTGACGAAAAAAATAGGAGAGTTTTTCCCGGCCGACAAAAATGCCGACCTTGCGACTTCCCCCGGCTACGCACCTGCTGAAGCCGGTACTGTTTCCGTCGCCTCGCCTGCCCCTTCTGTCTCCTCGGATGCGTCCAACCCCTCCCAGTCTGTATGATGCGCTGTGCACCCGTCAGCAGCACGGCCGTAAGGCACTGGCGGTCTTGCTCGACCCCGATAACCTGAATGAAACCAGTCTATTGCACTTGCTCCGCTTGAGCGAGGCGCACCCGGTAGACTACTTTTTTGTGGGGGGCAGCCTGGTGCTTACCGAGCATCAGGCTGCCCTTATTGCATTGGTAAAAGCCCATTCCACGGTGCCGGTGCTGCTGTTCCCCAGCCACAGCCTGCACCTCGACGGCCCTGCCGACGGCGTGCTGTTGCTCTCGCTCATTTCCGGCCGCAACCCTGATTTTCTTATTGGCCAGCATGTGGTAGCTGCACCGCGCCTCAAGGCAAGCGGCCTGCAACTCCTGCCCACCGGTTACATGCTGGTCGATTCGGGCCGGCCCACCACAGCTTCCTACATGAGTGGAACGCTGCCACTGCCGCACGACAAGCCCGGTATTGCGGCTTGCACTGCACTGGCTGGCGAGCAGCTAGGCCTAAAACTGATGTACCTTGATGGGGGCAGTGGTGCCAAAAACCCTGTTTCCGGTGCCATGATTAAAGCCGTGCGTGAAGCTGTAAGCACGCCCATTATTGTGGGCGGCGGGTTGAACTCGGGCGAGAAGGTGTACGCCGCACTAGCTGCCGGAGCCGATGTCGTAGTAGTCGGCAATCACATTGAGGCCCGACCGGAATTTCTGGCGGAAGTTGTGGGCGTAGTGGCCTCGTTCAACCAGGTTACAGCTGCACAACGGGTGTTTTAACTGTATTATTCTGAGTAACTACTGGAAAAGAGCCGCCTAGGGCCGATAAGCATCCAAGAGGCTCTGTAAGTCGCGGATGCGGCTTTCGACCTGCGTGAGAAAGGCGCCGGGAATGGGCACCTGCGTACCATGGCGTGCAAATAGGTACCGGACCAGCGCATTGAATGCCTGTACTTCTTCCTGTAGCTCGGCACTGAGCCGTTTCCACTGGACGTCGCCGGTTTCTGGCTGCATGCGGCAGAGGTGGCGTACCGCAATGGTGCGGCTGACCAGGGCAGCAAGCAGGTCGAGGATATGCTGCTCATCCGATGTGAAGGTGCGGGGAGCTCGGTCAATAATGCAGAGTGTGCCGAGCGGACGCTGGTCGGGCAGGCGCAGCAGGGCACCAGCATAGAAGCGCAGCTGATTATTCTCAGCAGCGTGCAGCGCTTCGGAGGGGATATCCGAATATTGTTCGAGGGCCAGGTCGTGGTAAACCACGGCCCGTGCCAGGCTAATGGCTGTAGAGCACAGGGCTTCGACGCGGGGCTGCTGGTCGTTGCCAGGCATGCCCAGGTTGGCAGGGTAGTACACCTCATCTTCCTCAACCACCGAGATGAGCGAGATGGGCAGACTGAAAATGCGGGCCGTTAAAGCCACAAACTCCTCAAACACGGGCTCGGTGAGGGCTGGCAGTATATCATAGGCACGCACGCTGCGAAGCCGGTCGCTTTCGTCGGTGGGCAGGTTAGAGAGTGGGGTAGTAGCCAAGGTCGTAAATCATAGATAGCAAGAGGGGCACAGGTGGGGGCTGTCACAGCCACTGCACCGCCGCCAAGTTACTGCCATCCGGGGCCAGTACATCAACTCATTTCAATAATGATGGTCGAAGGATAGAAAATATAGTTTGTTGTCTCATGCGCTGCCTCTGGTAAGGGACTGTTTGCATCAGCCGAACAAGTATTCCGAAGCGGTGTTTCGGCTGAACGAAACCAGGAAACCTTCCCCGACAAGGTCCTATAAAAGCCAAAGCCTCGCTTCGGGAGGCCATGGTTTACCCGCTCCCTGGATAAAGGGTCAATCTGGTTAAGGGTAAGCAGGCGTAGACTCGCTGTAGCTTCGCGCACCATCCGCGCTCCCGTTCCGTGCACGCTCCCGCCATCACCACCTACGCTTTTCGCCCTGACCTGCCGCAGGAATTGGAGCTGACTACCATCGGGCAGGCCATGCGCACCTTCCGTCCGCTGCTGATTGAGCCTTCGCGGGCAGCGTTCTATCACATTATCTGGGTGCAGCGGGGGCACGCTACCCACACTGTAGATTTCCAATCCGTGGCTCTCGGGCCAGGTAGTATGCTCTTTGTCAGCCCGCAGCGGGTGCATACCTTCGATGCTACGGCCAATTACGAAGGCCAGGTTTTGCTTTTTACCGATGCCTTCTTCACCCGCAGCGAGGCCGACCGGCAATTTTTGCGCACTACCATCCTGTACCACGACCTGCTCGACATTCCGTTGGTGCAGGCTGAAGGAGTAGCTTCTACGTTTGGCGTCTTGTTTGGGCAGCTGGAAGCCGAACTGGCGCAGCCGGGCGACCCATATCAGCAAGTGGTGCTGCAAAATTTGCTTCACAACCTGTTGCTGCTGGCTGAGCGCGCCCGCCTCCAGCAAGGGTTTCGGCCACTGGCCAAAGGGCCCGACCTGGACTACACCGAGCTGTACCGTGACTTGCTGGAGGCGCAGTTCCGGCAGCTACGCCTGGTCAGGACTTATGCTGCCCAACTAAACGTGACGGAAAAGCGCCTGGCGCAGGCCACCGCTAAGACGCTGGGCAAGTCGCCCAAGGAGCTGATTGACGACCGGGTGACTCTGGAAGCCAAGCGCCTGCTGGTGCACACGCGGGCTTCTATCAAGGAAATAGGCTTTGAGCTGGGTTTTGATGAGCCTACGAACTTTATCAAATACTTTCGACGGCAGGCTGGGCTCACTCCCATCGAGTTTCGGGAAATGAACCCCGCCTAAGCGCGGTGTAGCCCTTTGTGGCCTTGGGGAAGCGGCTGGGAATTACCCTAAAAGAGCGGGAAACTACCTTTTCGCAGGGAGCGGGGTGGGGGAGCTTTGCCCTGTCAATTAACCCCAGAGGACATGAAACGCATTGCATTGCTTGCCTTGGCCGCAGCCGTCACGGCCACAACTGCCCAGGCCCAAGCCAACGGTAAAGCCAAGTCAAAAACACCCCAAACGACGAAACCCAATTCCAACAAAATGAATAACACCGAGAAAGTCGTGGCCCTGCTCAAGAGCATTGAAACCGGCGACGCGGCTCCCGTGGCCTACATCAACCCCACCCACTATACCCAGCACAACCTCGGTGCTGCCGACGGGCTGACCGGCTTCGGCGCGCTGCTCCAAGCCCTGCCCAAAGGCTCGGCCAAGGTGAACACCGTGCGTGCCTTTCAGGACGGTGACTACGTGGTGGCCCACACCGACTATAACTTCTTTGGTCCCAAAATCGGCTTTGACATCTTTCGCTTTGAGGACGGCCAGATTGTGGAGCACTGGGACAACCTGCAGCAGACGCCCACCCAGCCCAATCCCAGTGGCCACTCCATGATTGACGGCCCCGCCGAAATCAAGGACCTGGATAAAACGAATGAAAACAAGAACCTAGTGCACCAGTTCGTCGATGACATCCTCGTCAACGGCCGCATGGAGAAGCTGCAGGGCTACTACAAAGGCGACCACTACATCCAGCACAATCCCCAGATTGGCGACGGCCTCTCGAGCCTGGGTGCAGCGCTGGATGCCATGGCCAAACGGGGCATCACCATGAAGTACGATAAGATTCACCTGGTGCTGGGCTGCGGCAACTTCGTGCTGACGGCCAGCGAAGGCACATTTGGTGGCAAACCCACCGTATTCTACGACCTGTTTCGCGTGGAGAATGGCAAGATTGCCGAGCACTGGGATACCATCGAAGCCGTACCCGCCAAATCAGAGTGGAAAAATCAGAACGGTAAGTTCTAAGCTATATCCTTATAAGCCAGGCAACAGTGCTGGTTGATTCCTGGCTAACGCTGTTTGTGTTCTGTTGCTTCACTTCTCATCCCGTATTCACGTATGAGTCCGACCATTCTTATTACCGGGGCTGCCGGCCACGTTGGCCGGCAAGTAGCAGCCTTGCTAGCCCAACAGGGGCATTCTCTGCGCCTGATGGGCCGCCAGCCCGAGCGCATTGCCCCGCTGGCCACCGCTACGGCCGTGCATGGCGACTATGCCAACCCCGCTTCGCTGGACGCTGCCTTTGCCGGCGTGCAAACGGCCTTTGTTGTTTCGGGCTACGCCGAGCCTGGCGAGCGGGCCAAGCTCCACCGCAACGCTTTTGAGGCCGCCGCCCGCGCCGGGGTGGGGCACGTGGTGTACCTCTCGTTTCAGGGGGCTTCGCCGGATTCCCGCTTTCCCATGTCTCGGGACCACTACCAGAGCGAGCAGTACCTACAAGCCACGGGAGTGCCTTACACCGCCGTGCGCGACAACCTGTACCTTGACCTGCTGCCCGAGATGTTCGATGCGCAAGGCATCGTGCGCGGCCCGGCCGCCGAAGGGACTACGGCATTCGTTGCCCGCGACGATGCGGCCCGGGTAGCGGCAACCCTGCTGGCCTCGCCGCCATCGGGCAGTGGCCGGCTCGATGTCACCGGTCCGGAGGCTCTGACGCTGGCTGAGGCGGCGCAACGATTAGCTGTACTTACTGGGTGCCCGTTGCGCTACGAGGCCGAAACCAGTGCTGCCGGCCGTGCATGGCGCAGCCAGTTGGGCGCGCCAGCCTGGGAGGTCGATACGTGGGTAGGTTCCTACGAGGCTATTGCGGCCGGGGAGTTGAGTACAGTCAGCAACATCGTACTAGCCGTGACGCAGCAGTTTCCCCAGACGCTGGAAACGTATTTCGCCGCCAAGCCTCACTTGCTCGACGTATTGCGGCGCTCCAAGGCGGGCTAATATTATAGCTGTGGCTCTTTGCCTAACCCGTCAAATAGCGCCAAACCGCAACGGCTCTCCACAATCGAATCCCTCCCGATGCCCGTACCTTACAAAACCGCTGGTACAGTGTTATTAGCCTACGAGCAGGGTACTCATCGTCGCAATGGCAGCATTAATTAGCGCTGCCTGCACTTGCCCCAATAAATTGCCGTGCCAGCATAATAAGGTTACTTCCTTAACCGAGCTACCTTATTATGCTGGCAAAGTATTTCGCAAGGGCTGAGGCTACTGCTGTCAGGTAGATTGAGGACCCAATGATTTGCATGGGGAGAGGTGCATACCCCAAATGCATAAAACCGCAAAAGCCCTTCATACGTGAAGGGCTTTTGCGGTTTTATCTGAGCCGATTATTGGACTCGAACCAACGACCTGCTCATTACGAATGAGCTGCTCTACCAACTGAGCTAAATCGGCTTGTGCCCGGCCAACGTTTTTGGAAGGGGTTGCAAAGATAAGCATTGGGCCGGAAGCAGCGCAACCACTTGGTGGGAAAATTTAGTAACTCCACTCGCGAAGGTTCGTTTGACTGAAAACTAACCTTCCTTTCCAATGAAACTCCTTCCCTCTCTCTCCGCTGGCCTGGCCGGTGCCCTGGTTCTTACGGCCATCCACGAAACTGCCCGCCGCCTGCGGCCCGAAGACGCACCGCGCATGGACGTGCTAGGTATGCGTGGCCTGCGCAAGCTGCTTCACAAAGCCAGTGCCCCGCAGCCCGACGAAGATACACTTTTCGGCATGACCATGGCCGGCGATGTCGTTAGCAACAGCCTCTACTACAGCCTGGTGGGCAGCGGCCGACATGCCGTGCGCCGGGGCTTGCTGCTGGGGCTGGCGGCCGGCGTTGGGGGCGTGGTGTTACCCGGCCCGCTGGGGCTGGGCGAAGCACCCAGCAACCGCACACCCCAAACCAAGTTGATGACGGTGGCCTGGTACACAGCCGGCGGATTGATAGCTGGTGCCGTGGCACGCGCCCTGCGGAAACGATAGTTGCAGGTGCATCGTTTGGCCTAAAGCAAAAGCGCCGTTCGGCCGTCAGCAAGCGTTGACCGTACTTTGCGGCGGCGTTTCCATTTCCGGTTCTATGAAATTCTGGCTCATTTCCATCCTGCTTTTTTTCGCGGCTCGCTACCTGTTGCCCATTATAGTGCGACTGGCGCTGAGCAGCTTCGTGCGCAAGCAGATGCGCAATGGCGGCTTTGCGGTACCCCCGCAGGGGCAAGCCAATAATGGCTCGGCCACCTCCCGGCCCGGCGAGGTACGAGTCGATTTCGTACCACCTAAGGCAGCCCAGCCCAGCAAGCAGCACGGGTTTACGGGAGGGGAGTACGTTGATTTTGAAGAGGTAAAGTAGTTGGAGTAGGCGAAACAAAGGACGGTCCTGCCAGGCGCAGCCAAGGCATATCTACCAAGCAAGTAATCTGATTTACTCTTGTGGTAGAGGTGCTTCGGCTGCGCTCGGCAGGACCGTTCTTCTCTTCGGCAGGTAGCAGCTTCATCCCGTTCTACTGTACCTTCGGGCACGTTTTCATTTTCCCCAAATTGCCCTGATGGCTGCTGTTGCTTCTGCTCCTACTGTTTCGTCCGCGCCGTGGTGGCAGCGGGCCGTGCCGCATGTGCTGGCGGTGTTGTTTTTCGTGCTACTGGCCTGCGTGTATTTCTCGCCCATCATGTTCGATGGCAAGACGCTGGCTCAGCACGACATCACCCAGTTCCAGGGTGGTGCGCACGAGGCCCAGGAGTACGCCAAGGTGATGGGCAAAGAAGCACTGTGGACCAACTCTATGTTTTCGGGTATGCCCACTTACCTCATCAGCCTGCACTTTCCGGGCGACTGGTCGGTGTACCTGCAGAAGGCCATTGCGCTGGGCCTGCCGGCGGTAGTAGCCAACCTGTTTCTGGCGCTACTCTGCGGCTACATATTGCTGGTAGCGTTGGGCATTCGGCCGTTGATTGCCGTGGCGGGTGCCGTGGCCTTGGGCTTTTCGAGTTACAACCTAGCCATTCTGGCTGCTGGCCACAACACCAAGAGCCTAGCCCTGGCTTACGCACCACTGGTGCTCGGCGGCTTGCTCGTGACCTACCGACGCGATAAGTGGCTGGGTGCGGCCTTGTTCGCCGTGGGCCTCACGCTAAACATTCACGTCAATCACCTCCAGATTACTTATTACCTGCTGCTGTTAGTTGCCATTTTTGGCATTATCGAGTTGGTTTCATCAGCCCGTAATGGCCGGCTGCCCGATTTCCTGAAGCGCACGGCGCTGCTGGGACTGGGCGCGGCGCTGGCAGTGGGTGTAAGCTTCGGCCGCCTCTACACCACGGCCGAATACAGCAAGTACAGCAACCGCGGGCCAAGCGAGCTGAAATCGGCGGCGCCGACTGCACCTGGTCAAGCCCCAGCTCCTAAGGCCGAAGAGGAGGGCTCGGGCGTGGACCGCGACTACGCATTCCAGTACAGCTACGGCGTGGGCGAAACCATTACCCTGCTGATTCCCAACTTCTACGGTGGGGCTAGCTCGATGCCACTCGGTACCGATTCGAACTTGGCCAAAGCCGGCTTGCCGCAGGAATACCTGGGCTCGATGCCGACTTATTGGGGGCAGCAGAGCTACACGGCCGGGCCAGTTTATATGGGGGCAGTGGTGTGCTTTCTCTTTATTCTGGGCCTGTTTGTGGTGGAGAAGCGCACGCGCTACTGGCTGCTGGCGGGCACTGTTCTATCTGTCCTGCTGGCCTGGGGTAAGAACTTTGAAACGTTTAACTACCTGATTTTCGACCTGCTGCCAGGCTACAACAAGTTCCGGGCCGTGAGCATGGCGCTGGTTATCGCGCAGCTGGCTATGCCCATCTTGGGCGCGCTGGCGCTGAGCCGTATTCTACGTCCCCGCCCCGCCGCGGCTCCCACGCTGCCGGGCACCAAAGCGCCGCTCTCGGCCGAGGCGGCAGCCTTGCTGCCCAAGGTGCTCTATGCTGGGGCCATTGCAGCCGGGCTGTGCGTACTGGCTTATCTGGCCAGCTTCAGCTTCGATTTTGCCGCGCCGGTTGATGGCGAGCTGACCAAGCAGGGCTTCACGCCACAGCTACTGGGCGCCCTGCGCGCCGACCGTGCCGACCTGCTTCGCAATGATGTGTGGCGCGGGTTGCTATTTATCGGGGCGGCGCTGGGCGTGCTGTATTTCCACCTCAAAGGGCAGCTGAAACTGGTGCCAGCGGCGGGCATCATGGTGGTGCTAGTGCTGGTGGACCTGTGGGGCGTGGACAAGCGCTACCTCGGCGACAATAAATTCCAGCGCGAAACAATTGCGGAAGAATTCCAGCCTACTCCGGCCGACCAAATGATTTTGCAGGATAAGGACCTGAGCTACCGCGTGCTCAACCTGCAAAACCCCTTCAACGAAGCCCAGACCTCGTACTTCCACAAGAGCATTGGTGGCTACCACGGCGCTAAGCTGCGGCGCTATCAGGACCTTATCGAACGCCAGATTTCGACCAATAACCAGCAGGTGCTCAACATGCTAAACATGCGCTACCTCATCACCGGCGATGCCAAGCAGCCGGTGCAGCGCAACCCCGGCGCGCTGGGTAATGCCTGGTTTGTGAGCGAGGTGAAAACGGTGCAGAGCCCCGACGAGGAAATGACGGCCCTCAACACCTTAAGCCCGGCCACCGTGGCCGTAGTGGACGCCAGCAAATTTCCACAGCAAAAAGCCGCAACCTACAACATTGCTGGTTCCACCATCGCCCTCACCAACTATAGCCCCGACGAGCTGAAATACCGGTGCAATGCTACTCAGGCAGGCTTGGTGGTGTTCTCCGAAATCTATTACGCTGATGGTTGGCAGGCCTACATCGACGGCAAGCCGGCGCCCCATATCCGGGTCGACTACGTGTTGCGCGCCCTGCAAGTGCCGGCTGGTGCGCATACCATCAACTTTAAGTTTGAGCCGAAATCCTACGCGGTGGGCAATGGCGTGTCGCTAGCAGCTAGCATCGTACTCCTACTGGTACTGCTGGGCGCTATTGGATACGCCGTGCGCCGCAAGCCCAGCACCGATGAGCTGCCGGAAGGGGCAGCGCTGGCCTAAAAGAGCGCAGAGTAAACGATTACCCCGGAGTACAGCTTCGGGGTAATCATTTTAATAGCCGCCTCTTTTCATGCCTTTCAGCCATCCTTTTTTGCAGGAAGTAGCCGAGCCAATAACTGCGGCCCGAGGGGTACGCTTGCTCCTCTGGCGCGACGACCTAGCCAGTCCCGACCTGCCCGGCAATAAGGCCCGCAAGCTCAAATACAACCTGCAGCTGGCCCGCGAGCAGGGCCACCATACACTGCTCACCTTCGGCGGGGCCTATTCCAACCACATTGCTGCTATAGCTGCAGCGGGCCGCCTGTTGAGCTTCAAAACCATCGGTCTAATTCGGGGTGATGTGCCCACCGCCGATGCGCCACTCAACCCCACGCTGACCCAAGCTACAGCCCATGGCATGGTCTTGCACTACCTCGACCGGACTGCCTACCGCCGCCGCAACGACCCGGATTTCATCGCCGAAGCCCTGACCCGGTTTGGCCCGGCCTACGTGCTGCCGGAAGGCGGGACCAACGCGCTGGCCCTGCCCGGCTGTGCCGAGTTGGTGGCCGAAATCAGGGCAAAGGTGGCATTTGATGCGCTGGCCGTAGCGGTGGGTACAGGGGGCACATTGGCCGGCTTGCTGCTGGGCTTGGCAGAGCAGGAGCAGGCTGTGGGCGTGGCGGCACTGAAGAACGGTGATTTTTTGCGACAGGAAGTTGATGTGCTGACGAAGCAAGCCGTTGGCCAGACCTTTAACAACTACTCCCTGCAAACCGAATATCACTTCGGTGGCTACGCCAAACACTCAGCAGATTTGATGGCGTTTATCCGGCAGTTCCAAGCGGAACAGGGCGTATTGCTCGACCCTATCTACACCAGTAAGCTGCTTTTTGGGGTGCTGGATTTGATTGCCAAAGGATATTTTCGGCGTGGTAGTACCGTGGTGGCTATTCATACCGGCGGCTTACAGGCATGGGCAGGCTGGGAAGCTAGGTTTGGGCCGTTGGGTTAACCAGGACTTGGCGACGGCCCGCCAGCTCCAGCGCAGCGAGCACGAAAACCACCGGCAGCACCGGTGCCAGAAACCGCACATCCCAATCATCCACCGTGAGCATGATGATGGCTGTTTGCAGCAGAAAGAGACCTGCCAGAAACAACCGTGCTGGCCGCCATATACTGCGCTGGCGTGCTCCCAGCACTGCCAGCCAGTAGGCCGGCCACAGCACCAGCACGCCCAGCACCCGGTGCGCCAGCGAGTAGTGCGGCTTGAGGTAGCTAATGAATACGAATAGCTTGCCTAGCATCAACCGGCCCAGGTACAGCGGGTTGTGTACTGCAAAATACAGCACCCGCATCACCGGGCCGGTGCCGGGTGGCGGCATGGCAAGCGGCGCGGTCTGGTGTACAGCCCAGAGCTGATAGCGGAAAATCAACTCGCCGCGCTGGTAGGTATCCATCAGGTAATACGTGGCGAGCTGGTGGTTGAGTGCCACCCACAGCAAGGGCGACAGCAGCACGAGCAGCAGTAGCGCCGCCCGCCACGGCCGGCGGTCGGGGCGGCTACGCAAGGCATCGAGGCCGGCCAGGGAAGCAGCTAGTCCTGCCATAAAGCCGTTGGGCCGGGCCAGCGCGGTCAATATCAACACCACAACCAATAGGACCCAGCTCTGCCAGCCGCCTGTGCGTGCGCGGGTGAACGCGCCGAACGACAGCGCCACCAAACTAATAAACAGGGATTCCGTGAGCAGGAAAACGTTGAATTGCTGGATATCGGGCCAGGCGATGAAAAGCAGCGTAGCCAAAGCCGCCGCCCCCTGCTGCCCCACCGCCAGCCGCCGCGTGCCCCGATAAATGGCGCTGGTAGCGGCAGCCGATACCAGCATCTGCCCCGCTACGATGCCGTTCCAGCCCAGGTCCAGCCGCAGCCAGAGGCTCTGGAAGAGCGGGTAGAGCACGTAGCGCAGGTTGTGGCCGGGGGCGAAATAACCCTGCTCGGCTATGCCGTGGGCATATTCGAGGTAGCGGGCGCTGTCGTTGGCGTAGTGCGGACCGTGGAACTTGCGTAGGTACACCAGCTGTACCAGCACCCACAGGCCCGCCAGCAGCGCCCGGTGGTGCGGCCAGAGTCGTTGGGCCAGCAAACGAAAAAGGGGAGGACGAGGCATTGGCTGCAAAGCTAGGGGATGCATCCTCCGGTGGAACACGACGCCAAGCGGAGCATGCCATTCCCCACGGCTGCAGCCGTCTCAACGCTACGGCCGAGCCTGCGTACTTTACCCATATGAATCTAGCTCGCCTTATCCGCCGCCTTTTGCCACTGTTGTTTCTGGTTGGCTTGGGATGGTTTCTCTGGAAAAAAGTGGGCCCCACGCTCGCCGGCCTCAACCCGCTGAATGCAGAGCCCAAAGTCACCGTTACGCATAACACCGTTCTCACCCAGGTTGAGGCCCTGGGCAAGCTGGAGCTGGTACGCTACAAGTTTAAAGACATCGTGGAATACCGCCGGGCCAGCCGCTACCCGCTGCTGCCCGATGCCAAAGTAGCCCTCGTGGTAGGCGGCGAAGCTATTGGCTGCCTCGACCTCCGCAAAATCCGCCCGCAGGATGTTGTGTTCGAAGGCGACTCCATTGTGCGATTGTCCCTTCCGGCGCCTGAGCTGTGTTCCTTCCAGGTAAACCACGACCAGAGCCGCGTCTTTAGCACTGAAAATGGCTTTTTTCAGGATGCTGACCTTGTAGACCAAGGCTACAAGTACGCCGAGAAGCAGGTGCGCAATGCCGCGCTGCAATCCGGCATTCTGGCCGAAACCCAGCGCAACGCTGAGCAGATATTGGTGCCCATGTTGCGCACCCTCACCGGCCGCCGCGTGATAGTGGGCCAGCAACTGCTGATGCCGAAGGCGGGACCGAAACAGTAGCTTCCTCGTCAGCCATATAACTCCTGCCGAAGCTCACGCCTTGCTACTGGCCCATGCCGGGGCCTGCCCCAATCCCGACCACCCCAAGTTTGCGGACGGCTTTCTGGGTATGCTCCGGCCTTACCATGGATTGCAGGAGCACAACTTCCACGAAATCATGCAGGTATTGCGTGCGGTTGCCCCAAACCTGCAGGAGGCAGTCATCGACCAGGAGCTCATCAGCGCTTTGTGAGGCATTTGTCATTTCGGCCGTGCCTGGGCTTTGAAAACCGGGAGCATGCTCCAACGGAATGACCTGATTACTGCTGCCGATGCTGACCGCCTGAGCGGATGGCTCAACATCATCTCCTATGCCGTGGCTTGCTTAATGGATGACTCCGGCCCGGAAGAAGCTTTTCAGCCCTACGACTTTTACGTGGCCGAAGCTCAGAGTTCGGCTTCAGCACCGAATTAGGGTTATTCATCGTCCTCCGGCACCTTGCCCAGCTCATCGAGCGCGATTTTTATCAGGTCTTGCTCATACCCTTTGCCGGTTAGGTACTGCGAGATTTTCATGCGACGGACGCGCGGGTTCTTCTCCTTTTCCTGGCGGTCTTTCTTCTCGGCAATGTCGACCAGATTCTGGTAGTATTCTTCGCCGTCGATTTCTTTCATGCCCGACTTGATGCAGTACTCGCTGATGCCTTTCTGCTTGAGCTCCTGCATGATGCGACGGCGCCCCCACTTCTTGTGGCGGTAGTGGCCGCGCACGAAGGCCTGGGCAAACCGCTCCTCATCCAACAGCTTTTCGCGGCTCAGGCGGATGATGATTTCGCCAGCTTCGTCCTCGTCTAGGCCATAGGATTTTAGCTTTTGCTCTACCTCTTTTTGGGTGCGCTCCTGATAGGCGCAGAAGGCGGCGATTTTCTGTAGGGCTTCGCCAGGCGTGTATTGCTTGGGCGCTTTGTCGGGGTTTTTAAACACGGAGCGAGGGAAATGAAGCGGATGCGTGTGCGGTACGAGGGCGTTGCCAGGGGCATTAGGTACTACGCAAGTTCGTGCGTCATCATTCCGTTTGAGCGCGTTTCAATTCAAAAAATGCCTAAGTAGCTGCTGGCTAATGCAGTGGTTTAGGTAGTGCTCAGATGCAGCTATTGCGCCTTAAGCTGGGCTATAACTATTTGTGGGATAATGTTTTGCGCATTGATTTGGCTACGGGTTTTTACTGAAACAGGTCCGTCTTTTTACTCATTTTGGGCACGAATCAAATGCCTGCCGGAGGGTGGAGGCGTAGATGGGGAAGTTCTTCCATACATCAACTTTTCCAATCTTATGCACAACCAATCCAATTCCCCGGTGGCTCCCACCGCGGCGGCCGGCGGCTTGCTTACTACAGTCGCACGGCGCTCATTTCTTCGGTACACGGGTGCCAGCCTAGCCGTGGGCGGCCTGCTGCTGACCGGCTGCTCCGATGACGACGACGATATCGTTGACCCAACCGCCAATTTTACCGACGTGGGCTCCGACGATTTCGGGATTCTTAACTACGCCTATGCGCTTGAGCAGTTGGAGGCGGCGTTCTACGCGCAGGTGGTAGCCGGAGGCGCAGGGACCTTTTTTGCAGGTGCTACGGCTGCTGAGAAAGCTATTCTAACCGATATCCGCGACCACGAAGCTATCCATGCTGCGTTCTTCAAAGCGGCGCTGGGCGCTAAGGCCCTTCCGGCCCGGGTCCCCGATTTTAGCAGCATCGATTTTAACGTGCGTACAGCCCCCAACGCGGCTAAAATAGGCGTGCTTGATGCCGCCAAAGCATTTGAGGACTTAGGGGTGGCGGCCTACAACGGCGCGGGCCGCTTCGTGCAGGATGCCAACAACCTGGCGTTGGCGGGCAAAATAGTGTCGGTCGAAGCCCGGCATGCTGCCGCCATTAGGGAGCTCTTGAGCCCCAACACCTTCGTGTTCTCCGATGTGGTAGACATCGACCCAAATTCAGGTACGGGCATGGAGCGTTCCAAGCGCCCACCGCAAGTGCTGGAAATCGCCAATAAATACCTGGCGGAAGGCTCTAAGCTGCGTGCCCCAAGCTTCGCTTAAGTAGCTAATTTACTGCAGCCTTTCACTCTCAAATCTTCGTTTGCATCATGGATTTTTTTCAAATTATTTCCGATATCGCCAAAGTAGACCCCGAAGTTTACGACCGGTTGGACCCGCGCCGCCAAGTGTTCCGTAACTTCATGAGCTATGGCAAAAAGGTGACGGCGACGGCCCTGCCGTTGGCTCTAGGCTCCATTTTCAACAAGGCCTATGGCCAAAGCGCTGGCTCACTTCCCGACCCAGTGAAAGCGGTACTGAGACTCGCATTACAGCTTGAATACCTAGAGTTCTTTTTTTACGACACCGCCCTAAACTCCGGCAACTTGCTGGCTGGCGAACCCAGAGCCGCCATCCAAATTATCCTCAACGACGAAAAGCTTCACATCAAGTCCTTGCGGGGCCTACTTGGCGAAACCGATGCGGGTCCGGCCCTGACGCGCAACGATTTTGACTACACTGGTGCTCAAAGTGGCTCGCCCACACCCCGCCCGGCACTGTTCCCCGCTCTCGGCGCGACTTTTACCGACTTAGGCCAGTTCTATACTGCGTCTCAGGGGTTTGTTGATACAGGGGTTCGGGCATACAAAGGTGGAGCTCCCATCCTGATGACGGCCTCCAACAAAGATGTTCTCGAAGCTGGCCTCAACATTCACTCCGTGGAGGCCCGGCACTCGTCGCGCATCCGCTCATTGCGGCGCGGGGGAATACAAAGCACCACCGCCCCCAAAAGCTGGATTACGCCCGATGAGGTAGGCACTCCAGTACCGCTTCCCAATAATGGGGTTCCTAACTCGCCTAGCGTAGTAGGTCCGTACAATGCTGGTAATCCGCCTGCTATTACTACCCCAGCTGCGAGCTATCCGGCCGAAGACAACGTAATTCAGGGCGCTGCTCCCGGCGTGAACGTGCAAACAGTAGCCCCCGGAGTATCTGCTACCGCCGGCGCCGAAGCATTCGACGAGCCGCTGGATGCGCAAACGGTGAAGGCCATTGCGAAAAACTTTGCCCGGGTGCCGAGCGCACTGTTTAACTAACCTGTAATGGGTGCTTTAGATTGATTTCAGCCTCAGTGGCGAGTAGCGCGAACTCTCAGTGCGCATCCCTGCACCGTTTAGTAGTCATTCCAAGACGCGAACTGAAAGTTCGTGCTACTGACCGGCCGGTACATTGGTGCTGAAACTGCTCTAGTAATTGTTTTTGGAAAAGGCAGCCCTCCCGGCTGCCTTTTTTGCGTCTGCTAACAGGAAGAGTTAGCTGTTGCATAGGCAACCCTTCTGCTTCAACTAGCATCCAAAGCAGGCGGGCCGTAACTTGCCCCTGGCCCTTCTCCGCCTTTCTGCTTTCTTATGCTCGTCAGTACTCTGCGCTCAATTCTCCTGGCTTTACTGCTGATTAGCGGGCCGCTGTTCAGCCATGCTGGTGTTATCAAAGGCAAAGTGAGCGGGGCTAACAGCGAGGGGCTGGCGTTTGCCAACGTGGCGGTGCGCGGCTCGGCCACCAGCACCGGCGCCAACGACCAGGGCCAGTTCCAGCTGCGGCTGCCGGCTGGGCAATACGAACTGGTGTTCCAATACGTGGGCTATAAGCCGCAGGTGCAGCCCGTGCGCGTGCCGGGCGGCGACTCCACGCTCACCGTCAACATCACTCTTCAAGCCGAAGCCTACAACCTAGGCGAAGTGCTGGTGAAATCCACCGACCGTGACCCGGCCTACGCCATTATTCAGCAGGCGCAGCAGTGGCGTGCCTACTACCGGCGCGAGGCCGCGGCCTATCAGGCGCGCATCTACATCAAGTCGCAGATACGGCTGAAGGAAACGCCGGGCAAAATAATGGGCCTGTTTAAGGTCGGGCCTGACCTCAAGCCCGGCATTCTGTACCTGTCCGAAAGCCTGTCCGACATCAGCTTCACCCAGCCCAACGTGGTGAAGGAGCGCATGATAAGCAGCCGCGTGAGTGGCGACTCGCGGGGCCTGAGTTTCAACCGGGCCAGTGCTGGGCGCAACCTGAGCTTTTACGAGAACCTGATAAAGCCGCCTATTTCGGAGCGGGGCTACGTGTCGCCCATCGCGGCCAATGCCATGCTGTTCTACAAGTACGAACTGGTGGGCAGCACCCCGCAGGGCGGCGAAACGGTGCACAAAATCCGGGTCATTCCGCGCCGCCGCACCGACCCGGTTTTTTCGGGTTACGTCTACATCGTGGAAGGTACCTGGCGCATTCACTCCGTCGATTTAGCGCTGGACAAAGACGCCCAGATTGACTACGTCGACGAGTTGCACCTCAAGCAGCAGTACGCGCCTGCCCCCGGTAATGCCAACGTGTGGCTCATTCAGTCGCAGCAGGTCACGGCCGAGCTTTCGGGTTTGGGCTTCAAAGGTTCGGCTTACAGTACGGCCGTGCTTTCCAACTATAACCACGTAGTATCTACCTACCCCGCGCCGCCCGTAGCCAAAGCCGCGCCACCGGTGGTAGTTGAGGGAAAGGAACCAGCCCCCGTAGGCCAGGAAACTGCGGCCCAAATCCGTAAGCGCAAGCCCAACCTCAGCGGCCTCAACCGGCAAGTGCGCAAGCAGGTGAAGAAAGCCCAGCGCGACTCGCTCAAAACCGACCTCTTCGCCCAGATGCCGCGCGGTGAGGTACAGCTGATTGAGAAAGGCGTGAACGAGCGCGACTCGGCTTATTGGGACAGCATACGCCCGGTGCCCCTCACGGCCGAGGAGAAAAAAGACTACCACGTAAAAGACAGCACCGAAGTCATCCGCCGCTCGCGCCCCTACCAGGACTCGATGGACCGCAAGCGCAACGAGTTTGAACCGATAAGCCTGCTGCTGGGCGGCTACACCTACCTCAACAGCTTCCGCAAACGCTCGTTCTACATCCTGCCGGTGTCGCAGATTTTCCAGTACAATACCGTGGAGGGAGCCGTGCTCAATGCCCAGGCTACCTTCCGTCAGCGCACCGATGACCGGCGGTTTTTTACCCTCACGCCTGTGCTGCGCTACGGTTTCAGCAGCAACGAGCTCAATCCCAGCCTGGGTGCAACCTGGCAGCTGCACCCAGCCAAGCTCAAGCAAATCAGTTTGGTAGCGGGCCGAACAATTGAGAATTTTGATAAGAACTCACAGCTAACTCCGCTCATTAACACGGTATATACGCTGCTCGACAACCGCAATTATGCCAAGCTCTATCGCCGCGATGGGGCTGAGTTTTCCTTCCTTACCGAGCCCATCAATGGCCTGAACCTGCGCGCCAGTGCTGCCTATTTTGACCGCCACGAGCTGTACAACACCACCGACCGGCTCATTCATGATGTGAAAGGCCGGGCCTTCACCAACAATCACCCGGTGAGCGACGAACTGTCCGATACCGGGTTCGGCCGCAGTCGCATTGCCACCGTGGGCCTCTCGCTCGACTACCGGCCGGGCACGCGCTACATCAACCGGCCCGATGGCAAGTTCAACCTCGGTTCGAAGTGGCCGACCTTCAACGTGCAGGGGCGCATGGCCATTCCGCACCTGCTGGGAGCCGATGTGCGCTACATGCTGCTACAAGCCGGCGTGCGAGACAACCTCTCGTTGGGCCTGCTGGGCAACAGCAGCTTCCGCGTGAATGTGGGCGGTTTTGTAGGCAAGCAGGAAAGCATGACATTCATCGATTATCGCCATTTTTCTGGCAACCAGACCATTCTCTCCGGCAACTTCAGCGAATTCCAGCTGCTGGACTACTACCGCTTCAGCACCAACAACACCTACCTCGAAGCCCATTACGACCACCATTTCAATGGCTTCTTCTTCGATAAGGTCCCATTGCTGCGCAAGCTGAAGTGGCAGGAAGTCGGCTCCTTCAACTACCTCACCACGCCCCAGGCCGGCCACTACGTGGAGCTGGGCGCAGGCATCGAGCACATCCTGAAAGTAGTGCGGGTGGACTTTTATACTGCCCTGCAAAGCGGCCAGCGGCTGGGCACCGGCTTCCGGGTAGGGGTAGGTTTCTAGACCCCGGAATTTACCGGTTCCGCACGGCTCGCATCATATTAGCCAGCGCCGCCGCCGGATAGGCTTTGCCCCGCGAAATCACCGCGTCAATCTTGCGCACGTTGCCAATGTTCTCCAGTGGGTTGGCCGTAAGCAGCACCAGGTCAGCATCCTTGCCGGGTGCGATGGCAGCCGTATGCTCAGCGGTGCCCATGAAGCGGGCGCCATTCACGGTGGCAGTTTGCAGGGCCTGCAGTGGGGTGAGGCCCGCCAGTACCAGCATTTCCAACTCACTGTGCAGCGAGGCCCCAGGGTAGATGAAAGAGTTGAATGGCCCGCTATCGGAGCCCGCCAGCAAGCTAACGCCAGCCGCCTGCATCTGCGGCACCAAGCTCATGAATTTGGTGCTCAGCTTTCTGTTGAAAACCTGCGTGGTCAACGACTGCTGCCGGGCGCCGGACTGACGCCGCTGGTAGGTGGCCTGAATCTTCGGGTCGATATAGGTCAGCAGCGAGTCCTGGGCGTGGTCGTTTTCGGGGAGCTCGGCCAGGGTCCGCTGGATGTAAAGCGTGGGTACAGCGGCCGTGTGACGCTTGGCCATGAGGGTGAAAATCTGACTAGCTGCCGTCGGGCTATAGGTGTCATACACGGCCGGCAACACGGCAAATAGGCCAAGTGGCTTACTACTGGTCAGGCTATTGCGTACCGCCGTCGTAATGCTGTCTTCTTTGCCGGAACAAGCCTTGAATACGTAATAGAGGTGCTCGGTAGCGTCCAGTCCGCGTTTCACAGCCTCACCTAATGTCACGGAGTAGGGCATGTGTCCCGTCGTTTTCAGGCCGCGTCGTTGGGCCTGCCGGATGGTTTCGAGGTAGGCCGCACCCGAAATCTTGCTATCGTAAATCTTCACGTAGTCCACCTTCAGGCGTTGCAGTGAGTCGAGGGCTTTACGAATCTGGGCGGGCGTTTCTACTTCCAGCGAACCCGGCCAGTAGGCGCCCGGCCCGTCAATTTTGGGACCGGAGGTGAAGATGTGTGGCCCCGCCAGCCGGCCGGCGTCCATTTCGCGCCGCCACTGGAAAACACTGGTTGTGAGGTCGCCCCCAGCATCACGCACTGTGGTGATGCCGTGGACCAGGTACAGAGTCAGGCTTTTTTTATTGGCCGCCGCCAAGCTGTCGCCACCCCGAAAATGAACGTGCATATCCCAAAGGCCTGGAATGAGGTAGCGGCCGTTGCCATTCACGTATTGCTTGGCGGCGTAGCTGTCCTTGTCGGCTACCTGAATTTCCACGATTTTCCCCTTGGCAATGGCCACCACTTGGTTGGGCACCAGCTGGCCCGTAAGCACATCCACGATGGTTACGTGGTTGATAACCACATCGTAAATCTGGAGCTTGGTGGGCCGGCGTGCACAGCCCACCAGGAACAGAGCCACGCTCAGGCTAAAAAAGAATCGGGATAATTTCATGCGGGTGGCGCTAAGCTAACCCGGCAAAGTTAGGCCGGCAACCGTACCGTGAATTCGGTGAACTTTCCATCCTCCGTTTCTACGGTCAGCGTACCTCCGTGGCCCTTCGTGATAATGTCATGCGCCAATGACAGTCCCAGACCAGTGCCTTCGCCGGTCGGCTTGGTGGTGAAAAACGGCTCGAATACCTGGGCGGCCACGGTGGCGGGCATGCCTGTGCCGTTATCGCGCACCCGAATTTCAACTTCGTGGTCCATACGGCGGGTACGTACCTGCACCTGCGGCTGGTAGTCCGGCGGGCTCGATTGCTGGCGTCGCCGTGTGGCGTATAAGGCATTGGTAAACAGGTTGAGCAACACCCGCCCCAGTTCCTGCGGTGCGGCCAGCACCGAGGGCAAATCGGGCGCTAAATCCGTTTCCAGATGCACCGGATGTGAGTGTGTATCCTCCGAATTGCCCAGGATTGCCAATTGCAGGTTGTTGGTTACCAATGTGTTCAAGTCGGTGGATTCGCGCTGGCTGGTGCCGGTGCGGGCATGGGCCAGCATATCGGCAATAATGGACGAAGCACGCTGTCCGTGCTGACTGATTTCCCGCAGATTTTTCCGCAGGCCGGCCATTATTTCACCTTCCAGGCCCTGGGGCCGGGGGCTGCCGTCGTGGTCGAGCAGACCCACACTCACATCGGCGAAGTTTTTCATGAAAGCCAATGGGTTTTGCAGCTCGTGGGCAATACCCGCCGACAACTCGCCTACAAACGCCCACTTTTCAGTAGCTACCAGCTGAGCCTGCGCGGCGCGCAGCTCGGTGAGGGCTTCATTAAGCGCATTGCGCTGGGCCTCAATCTGCTGGTTGCGCTCGTTTAGCAAGTGGTTGGCGCGGCGATGCTGACGGTTGGCCCAGCCCAGCAGTAGCGCCACGGTCAGAATAAATCCCAGTGCTACGAGTAGCGCGAAGCGCTGATAGCTGGTAGTTTTCAGCTCCTGCGCCTCGCGCTGCTGTTGCTGGCGCTGCTGCTCTGAGAAAGCCAGGAGCTGCAGCTGCTGAAATTTTTCGGGCCCAAACAGGCTATCCTGCATCGTCACAGCTAGGCTTTGGTAATAGAAAGCGCTGTCCACGTTGTGCCGCACCCGATGAAGCTGGGTTAGTAAGTTGCTGGCTTCTAAAATAGTTGTTCGATACGACACTTGGGCGGCCGTGTGCAGCGCCAGCCGGGCATAGAGCAGGCTCGAATCGGGTTGATGTAGCGTGTGGTACAGGCCAGCCATGCGGCACTGCGCCATGGCTCGATTGCGCAGGTCGTTGGTATTGCCCGTTTCCTGCAATGCCTGCCGGTAATAGGAAAAGGCCGCCGGATAGTTGCCCAGTCGGGCCTGCAAAGCGCCCATATTGCGCAGCGCCAGCGCCGCCGAAGCCAGCCGGGGCCGGGGCGTTTGGGCCAGTACTGCTGCGGCCTGGCTTTGCAGGATGAGCGCCGAGTCGAGCACATTCAGCTTTTCGTAGCAGCTGCCCATGCTGGTGAGCGTGCCGGCTACCCAGGGCATAAGATGGAGACGAGTGTATATTTCCTTCGACTGCCGGTAGTAGTCCAGCGCCTGCCGGTACTGCTGCAAGTCGAACCGGATGTTGCCCAGTCCGTTCAAGCTGTAAGCCTGGCCCTGCAAGTCCCGGCATTGCCGACTGATTTGATAAGCTTGAATCTGGTTGGCAAATGCCTTGGGTAGCTCGCCGCGCTCACGCAACGCCGACCCTATCATGCCTTGTGCCCGGCCTTGGCCCTTCACAAAGCTCACTTGCCGGGCGAGTTCGCAGGCCTGCTGGGCCAATTCCAAGGTCGAATCAGGTTTGGACGACCGGTACGTTGATGCCAGTTTCAGCAGCAGCAGCACGCGGCTGGAGTCGGCGAGCGCGTGTGAGAGAGCGAGGCGCAGGCTATCGGTAGCAACGGTTTGGGCACGGGCAGCCGGGGCTAGGCTCAACAGCAGCCACAGCGGTAGTAATAGTCGCAGGGCGACGTGACGCATAAAAGAGCAAGCGGGAAAGGAAATGATAACGAAACAAGGCATTAAGTGAGTGTTTGGCCACATCAGGAATCACACGATGGCCAAACGATGCTTAATGAAGTGAAATGGCACGTAGCTAAAGCTCGGAATCACAAAAAGTATTCCTCAACTGGCAGTATCCCAACAATATTCAGACGCGTTTCGACCGTAAATGGCTGCTTGTGAGGTCGCAGTAGCGGTGCTTTTTATTGCCCTATCCTCCATAAGCTTGAGCCGAGCGTTAGTCAACAGGACAGCGGATTCCCTGGCCAAATTCACTTCGCATATTCGTTTTAAAGCCAATAACCTATTGGCTAAACGTTTGGTTTCCACCGCCTGTAATGCCATGCGTAGCAATTTTCCCGGCAAGTCAGGCAACGGATTTAACTGCTGGCGCTGCCTCGTGCGGCCGTTTTTTGCTGGACCTTTGCACCGCTATGTCGTTCCCGCTATTCCTCGATTTGCCTGGCCTGCTGGCCGGCCGCCTGCTCCAGGCCCCCGCCAATGCCACGTCTGAAGTCCGTCACCTGCTGCTGGACAGCCGGCGGGTAGGCCTGCCTGTTGGCGCGGTATTTTTTGCTCTGCGCGGCCTCAGCCACGACGGCCACCGCTACCTGCCTGCCCTTTATTCCCAAGGCGTGCGCTTGTTCATCATCGAAGAAAATACCACACTGCTCAACGGGCTGTCAGCGTACTCGGAAGCAGGAATTATCGAAGTTGCCAGCCCATTGGCTGCTTTGCAGACGCTGGCCGCAGTCCACCGGGAGGAGTTCAACGGGCCGGTTTTCGGCATCACGGGCTCTAATGGCAAGACCACTGTAAAGGAATGGTTGGCCCAATTGCTGAGCCCCGACGAGGACATCTGCCGCTCGCCGCGCTCTTACAACTCGCAGGTGGGAGTGCCGCTGAGCGTGTGGGAGTTGAACCCCGAGCGGCATACGTTGGGCATCTTCGAAGCCGGTATTTCGGAAGTAGGGGAGATGGAGCGCTTAGCCGCTATTATCCAGCCAACTGAAGGCATTTTCACTACAATCGGTACAGCCCACGACGCCGGTTTCACCTCCGCAGAGCAGAAGTTACGCGAGAAGCTGCGGCTGTTCGAGGGGGCGCATTTTCAGCGCTTATTCTACTGTGCCGACCAGCCCTTGGTGCGCACCGCCGTGGTGTCGTTGGGCTTGCCGACTTTCTGCTGGACGCGCCAGCCAACCCAGTCCGCCGACCTGCGCTTTACGCTGGTCGCAGCTAGCGGCGACAGCACCAGCCTGCAAGCCGAGTATGTGGCTACAGGCCTCACAGCCACATTCTCGCTGCCGTTTGCCGATGAGCCGTCTATCGAAAATGGGCTGCACTGCCTGGCCGTGCTGCTGCATCGCCAGGTTGAGCCCGCCGAAATTCAGCGCCGGCTGGCCCGTCTGCACCCCGTGGCCATGCGTCTGGAAATGAAGCTCGGCCGCCACGATTCCTATCTGCTCGACGATACCTATAATAACGACCTCGCCGGCCTAGCCCTGGCCCTCAACGCTCTTGCCCGCCAGAGCCGCCCAGGCCGCCGTACACTCATTTTGAGCGATGTCCTCGAATCGGGCCTCACGGGCGAAGCGCTTTATGCTCGCGTAGTCGGGCTGCTGCCTGCTGCTGGCGTGAGCCGTGTGGTAGGAATCGGAGAGGAAATTTCGAGGGAATTATGCGCGAAAAGCGCAAATAATGAAGAATTAAGCATCGAAGTAGAATCGTCTGAGGTTAACTCCGCATGCTCAATTCAAGTTTTTCCTACCACCGAAGCCTTCCTCGCCCAGCTTAATCCTGCCGATTTCGTCCACGAAACCATTCTCATCAAGGGTGCCCGTCGTTTTGGGTTTGAGCGCATTGTAGCTGCCTTACAGGCCCAACAGCACGGCACGGTGCTTGAAGTTAACCTCGATGCCCTCAGCCATAACCTTCAATACTACCGCCGCCAACTGCGCCCGGGTACTAAGCTTATGGTGATGGTGAAAGCATTTGCCTACGGCGCAGGCTCCTACGAAGTCGCCAGCTTGCTCGAGTTTCAGCGGGCCGATTACCTTGCCGTAGCCTACGCCGACGAAGGCATTGCCCTGCGTGAGGCCGGCATCAGCCTGCCCATCATGGTGATGAATGCGGCCCCCGACGCCTTCGAAACCCTGCGCCGCTACCGCCTGGAGCCCGAAATCTACTCGTTCGAAATGCTGGATGAGTACCTGGCTACCTTCGATATCCCCTCGGAATTGCCAGCACCTAAAATCCATCTCAAGCTGGATACCGGTATGCGTCGTCTTGGCTTCGATGAGGCCGAACTGCCCACCCTAGCGGCTCGCTTGCGCCAGCATACTGCCCACCTACCGGTAGCCAGCATGATGACGCACCTCGCCGCCGCCGACGAACCCGGCCACGACGACTTCACCCGCGAGCAGTTGGCTGCTTTTCGCCGCATGACTACCGTGCTAGAAGCAGCTCTGGGCCATTCAGTGCTCAAGCACGTGCTGAATTCAGCGGGCATTCTACGGTTTCCAGAGGCGCATTTCGATATGGTGCGTCTCGGTATCGGCCTCTACGGCGTAGATGCCAGTAACACCTCCGACCCTACCGCCCTCCGCCCGGTCAGTCAGCTCCGGACTACCATTTCTCAGATTAAAACCCTGCCGGCTGGGGCCACCGTAGGCTATGGCCGCCGGGGCACCGCCGCCGCTACTGAGCGCCGTATTGCCACACTAGCCATTGGCTATGCCGACGGCTACGACCGCCGCTTCGGCAACGGTGCGGGCACGGTACTCATCCATGGCCAGCCCGCTCCTCTGCTAGGCTCCGTGTGCATGGATATGTGCATGGTGGACGTGACAGCCATACCGCAGGCGCGGGCTGGCGATGTCGCCTTGGTATTTGGTGATGGCTTGCCGCTGCCCGAGCTGGCTGGCCGCATTGGTACCATTGCGTACGAACTGCTTACCAACGTGAGCGAGCGGGTAAAGCGGGTATTCGTGAGTGAATAGCCCGCAAGGAATATTAATGCCCAGATTTGTTTTAATAATCTGATTAATAGCCTGTAAAAGAAAAATTTGAAAGAGGTAAGTTTTGTTTTAGCAAGGAAACAAAAACTTTTTTTGTAATAGAGGCTGGCTCTCTCAATGTTGGCAAGGTATTTATTTTGCTACTTTACAGTGGGCGTCGCGGCTCCTGCATAATTTTGGGTTAAAATTCAGTTTGCGGCACCTCTTCTTTCTTATGAAAATCAATACGTTTCGGGTGTTTTACATTTTTGGCGCTTTACTAGCTGGCTTGGCATTGACAGGGCCCGCACAGGCTGGTCCTCGTCCTCAGTCGGTGTCGGCTCATGTGGCCGATGTGCCGCCCCTCGATGGTCTTTGGAAAGGCCCTCTCAAAGTTCCTGGTGGGCAACTCGAAGTTATTTTTCGCTTTGTAAAGCTCACCGGTGGCGAATATTTCTGTACACTCGACGTGCCGCTCCAGAAGGTGAGCCGCATGAATGTAAAAACAGAAATAAAAGGCGACACCGTGCGTCTCTACGCCGAAGAAGCCGCTACCCGCTTCGCTGGTCGCGTCTCAGCCGATGGCAAACAGATGGTTGGCACCTGGCAGTCGCCGGGCTTTAAAGTGCCGATGACGCTTGCCTTCAGCGCCTTACCGGCTATGAATGATAAAAAAGTGCGCCTCACCCCACCTTATCGCGAGGAAGAGGCTACCTTCAGCAACCTTGCTGTTAATGCTCGCCTCAGCGGGATGCTCACTATTCCGGCTGGCCCTGGTCCATTCCCGGCTGTGGTGCTGCTGAGTGACAGCGGCCCGCACGACCGTGACGGCACCGTGGGCGACTTTGCCCCTCTAGGCCAGCTGGCTGACTACCTCACCCGGCGCGGCATTGCCGTACTCCGCTTCGATGACCGAGGTGTGGGCAAGTCCGGTGGCACACCTGCCCAAACTACTGCCGACTTAGTGAGTGATGCTCAAGCGGGGCTCAATTACCTGCGTACCCGTCCCGAAATTGACCTATCGCACTTAGGCCTGGTAGGCCACGGCGAGGGCGGTAACGTCGCCTTGCTGGCTGCCGCGCAGCCCCTGCCGCCCTCTTTTGTGGTAACGCTGGCTGCTTACGGTCTGCCCGGTCGTGATATTGTAGTGCAGCAGCAGGCTACTACCCTGCGTACCCTTGGCACCGACGCGGCTCAAATAGAGGCTGCAACCAAGCGCCAACAGGCCATGCTCGAAATCATACGCCAAACTACTGACAACGCCCAAGCCCAAGCCATTGTGGCCAATATGCTTAAGCAAAACAATTCGGCTATTGATAATGCTACTGCTCAGGCCAGCGCCGCCGAAATGACATCGCCGCGTTACCGCTACTTCCTGGCCTTTAACCCTGTTGAAAAGCTGGCAGCTGTCAATTGCCCGGTGCTGCTGCTGAATGGCACCTCCGACCTCACCATCAACGCAGATGCCAATATGGGCCCCTTAGAAAAAGGCTTGAAATCCAGCAAAAACAAGAGCGTAACGGTGCGCAAACTCATTGGGGTCAATCACCTGTTCCAGCCTGACCCGACCAAGTGGCCTATCATTAATGGTCAGCCACAGCCAAACTTTGCGCCGGAAGCCGAAGAAGCCATCCGCGAATGGATAGTAGCTCAGACCAAAAAATAGCTGTTCTAACAAAGGCAGCCAACCAGAATACTACTGTTGAATAGCTGCTTGATATGCACCCTAATACATAGAGTAGTTGCCTGGGTATAGAATACAAAAAAGCCCCGCTGTGAAGCGGGGCTTTTTTGTATTCTATACCGAATTAGCTGCTTAGACTTATTAGCCGTCAGCGTGGCTATCCAGGTTATTTAATCATATCTACCTCAGCCTTAATCATAGCATTATACCGGCGGCCCTGGCCGTTGGCTAGTGTAAGTAGGTTCCAACCCTTGCCGATGGTATAGCTCCAGGTGCGGCTTTCCTTGAACTCGAAAGTAGGACGCATAATCTGACCATAGGGCGTGTAGTTGTCCATAAAGTTGGTGGTGTAGAACTTGTCACCGCCCACAATCCACTCCATGGCTACGAAGAAGCCTTCTTCCGGTGCGGGGATGTTGTAAGAGCTCAGGTCAATGGTGTACCACTCGCCACCGCGTGAAGCTGATACCACCACATTTTCGGTCAGCAGGTCGGTGTTGGGCGCGTTGTAGTTGCCATCCGCCTTGTAGAGGCGCACGCGGAAAGGCTCGCGCGGGAAGCCGTTCTCCCCGATGTAGAATGATACCGTCCGTACGTTGCCCAACTTTTTTTGCTTATCATTTTTCACGAAAAAAGCATATTGTGAACCAGGTAGGCCCTGAATCATGCCTTCGCCAGGATTATTAGAATTGGAGCCCAGTTCTAGGTTCTTGAGCTTGCCGCCCTTCACCACCACGTTGCTCAGCTCAATTACCCGCTTTTTCAATTCTACGATAAGGTCTTCGGTGCTGCCGCGCTTAATAAAGATGGCACTGCGTTCGTAGCCCAATGTCATGACAATCAGTGAGTCCTGGCTGGTTTTTTCCAGGCCGGCCAACTGGAAATAACCGTATTCATTGGTGA
Organism: Hymenobacter negativus; assembly: GCF_017571495.1. Lineage (GTDB taxonomy): Bacteria > Bacteroidota > Bacteroidia > Cytophagales > Hymenobacteraceae > Hymenobacter > Hymenobacter negativus. The sequence continues at coordinate 398,775 of NZ_JAGETZ010000002.1, forward strand.
GGGCACCTGTGCCCTCTTCCCGCAAGCCAATGGATGCAAAGGGGACGGGGTCCTTGGTTTTGGCATCCACAACACGGCCCGTAATGCGGTTTTCCTGTGCCCAGCCCAGTGCTGGCAGGAGTAGCCATAATGCGAAAAAAAGTATGCGTTTCATCATCGCCAAAAATAATATATAAGATGGTCGTCTGGCAAATTTACAAATTCAAGTCCAATCTATTGTTACCTGTATGCTTCGAAAACTGGGGTAAAGTGCATGGAGATTAGATTTTTTTCTTTCCCCATTGCTTAATCAAACGCTTTGATATTGCCGGATTATTGCTTGGGGCTGCAGAAAAAGCTTTTTTGGATTTTCCCAAGTCAATTGACAAGCGTTGCGACTCCGCCCACAAAGCCGAAAAAATAGCAGAATGATTCGGCGTTTTTTCTGGTAATACCGTATGCTGCCCATCATTTCTCTTCCAATACCATGAAAAAAGCCTTCTTTTCGGTTCTTGCCGCAGCAGCGCTGCTTAGTAGCTGCGATACCAAACAGTCACCCACCAAAGACCAACTCGGTGAAGCTGGTCAGGATACCGCTGTAATGGCCCGCGATGGTCGTACGGCTGGCGAAGCCGCCTCTGCTGCTGGTGCCGCTGTAGGCGATGCTTGGGATATGACTAAAGCCAAGCTGGCCGATGTCAAGTTCAAAGAAATTACATTGCCTGGAGTATCGGTGCGCGGCGACAGCACCTATAACGTATATAGTGTAGACGAAACGGTGCTTTTCGATACTGATAAAGCCGATATCAAATCCACAGCTGCAGAAGTTCTGAATCAGATTACGGGTTCTATCGGCCAGCGATACAGCACCCAACAGGTGCGGGTAATGGGTTTTGCCGATTCACGCGGCGACAAGAGCTACAACAAAGCACTTAGCGAGCAGCGCGCTGAAGCCGTGAAAAACTACCTCGTGAACAATGGGAAAATTGCCGCCGACCGTGTCAGCGTAGAACCGATGGGTGAGGCAATGCCTGTGGCCTCTAATGCCACCGCCGCTGGTCGCCAGGAAAATCGTCGCGTGGAGATTGCCGTGCGAACCCGCTAGCAGCACCACTTTGCGTTGACGCCTATAGAATGTGCGTCGATAGACTGGCTTTGGTTTAGACCAAGGCAGTCTATCGACGCACATTCGTGTTTTAGATAGTTATTGATGCCATTTAGAGATTTAGTAAGGTCTATCTGGGCGGTTTTCTGTTATTTTGTAATCCTCCTCCACTATGTTACTGGTAATAGCATATTAGCCCATTTAAATAAGGCGGTATGCCAGTGCTTATCTTTCGGGTTCTGAATAATTTGATTGCTTTTTTACAATGAGGAGGCGTTTACTCTGGGTCTTTGTGCTGTTGGGAATGGTGTGCACTGGTGTAGCCCAAGCTGAAACAGGAGTGCCAAACGAAAGTGGAGTGGTACTAGGCGGCTTATGGAAAGGTAAACTGCCTTTGCTCGGTGGCCAGCTCGATGTGACAATTAGCGTAGTGCCACTGGCCGGTGGCAAGTATTTTGGCGCACTTGATGTGCCGGCACAGAAAATAAGCCGCACCATAACCGAAATCATCGTGCGCGGCGATTCTGTGCTCATGCGGATGCCTAGTGTGAGCAGCCACTACGAAGCCCGCTATGATGCAGCCAAGCAAGAACTAAGTGGTGATTGGTCTTCTGGAGGAGTGAAATCTCCGGTAGTGCTGCGGCACTCACCCATGCCAACTACTTCCGCGCCTGGTGCCCGGCTCACCCCACCTTACCGGGAGGAAGAAGTGGTGGTGAACAACCCTACGGCGCGCCTCAACCTGAGTGCTACCCTGACAGTGCCCGCCGGGCCCGGACCATTCCCGGCCGTGCTGCTGGTAAGCGATGTGGACGGCCAGGACCGTGATGGCACCATCGGTGATTATCACATGCTGGGAGCCTTGGCCGACTACCTCACCCGACGCGGCATTGCCGTGCTGCGCTATGATGACCGGGGTGTGGGCCAATCTGGCGGTAACACTTCTACCACCACCACGGCCATGCGGGTGAGTGATGTGCAGGCGGCCATGAATTTTCTGCGGGCGCGGCTGGAAATCAATATCAACCGCATTGGCATGATAGGGCACGGCGAGGGTGCTAATGTGGCTTTGCTGGCGGCTGGCCAGCCATTGCCACCGGCCTTTGTGGTGTCGTTGGCCGGCTATGGCCTGCCAGGCGAGCAAACCCTTTTGGAGCAGCAGGTAGCTGAGCTGCGCGCTACCAAGCTGGACCCTGCCCTGGTGCAGGTGGCCTACGAGCGCCAACGTACTATGTACGGTATCATTCGCAATACCAACCCACCGCAGGCCCAGGCAATTGTGAGCAATATGTTGCGGCAGGACCAGCCCACTCTTACCCCCGAGGCCGCTACTGCATCTGCTGCCAAGATGCTCACGCCATGGCGCCGTTTTTTCCTGGCGTTTGACCCCATCGCCGAACTCGACCAGGTGAAATGCCCTGTACTGTTGCTCAATGGTACTAGCGACCAGCAGGCGCCTGCCGATATGCACCTTGAGGCGCTGGAAAAAGAACTGAAAAGCTTTAATCGGGCTGTTACAGTGAAGCGTCTGCCTGGGGTAAATCACCTGTTCCAGCCCCCCAAAACGGAATGGACGCTGATGAACGGCGAAATGATGCCCTTATTCTCGCCAGCGGCTGAAGAAACCATTCGGGAATGGATTATGGGTTTGTGGACAAAAGACGTAAAACACTAATCACCGATTTCGCCGTACAAGTGTGGTTCTATTGTGAGATAGAGCGTAGTGATAAGCGAAAACGCCGTCTGTATAGTTAAGGCTGAAGCAGTTCACCACCTTGGCTTGTTCTCCATCCTAGGTATCCTGCGAGTGAAGCTGGCGAATAATTAAAATACTTAAACAGTTTCATGAGCATAAAAAAAGGCCCTGCTATTTAGCAGAGCTTTTTTATGCTCATTCCGAAAAGGAAGTAGTCCGGGAAACCATAAGTAAGCAAAGTCAGCGATTTATTTAATCATATCTACTTCAGCCTTAATCATGGCGTTGTAACGCAAGCCTTGGCTGTTGGCAGCAGTGATAAGGCTCCAGCCTTTGCCAATGGAGTAGTTCCAGGTGCGGCTTTCCTTGAACTCGAAGGTGGGGCGCATAATCTGACCATAAGGTGTGTAGTCGTCCATGAAGTTGGTTGCGAAGAACTTGTCGCCGCTAACTACCCATTCCATGGCTACGAAGAAGCCTTCTTCAGGGGCCATAATATTATATGGCGTCAGGTCGACGGTGTACCATTGGCCGCCTTGCGGAGCCGATACTACCACGTTTTCGGTCAGCAGGTCGGTGTTGGGCGCGTTGTAGTTGCCATCTGCCTTGTAGAGGCGCACGCGGAAAGGCTCGCGCGGGAAGCCGTTCTCTCCGATGTAGAACGACACCGTCCGCACGTTGCCCAGCTTCTTGTTCTTGTCATTTTTAACGAAGAAAGCGTATTGTGAGCCGGGTAAGCCCTGAATCATGCCTTCGCCGGGGTCATTGGACTTGGCACCGAGGCCCAGGTTTTTCACCTTGCCGCCCTTTACCACCACGTTGCTCAGCTGCACGGCTCGTTTAGGTACTTCGATGACGAGGTCGGCCACGGCTACGCCGCGCTTCACCAGCACCGCTCGGCGAGCATAGCCGAGTGCTACCACAATGAGCGAGTCGGCGGTGTTTTGGGTAGGAGCAGGTACCAGAAATTGGCCATGCTCGTTGCTGAGTGCCCCAATTTGCTCGTTTTTCAACCCAATGGAGGTGAATGGCAATGGCTCCTTTGTGTCCTTATCAACGATTGTGCCTTTGATTTGAACCTGTTGGGCCAAGGCAGAAGTTGCAGAAGCAGCCAAGAATAATGCTATAGTTAGTAACCGTGTAGACATAGTACGCGTGATATGGAGGACAAAATTACAAATTCTGGTCGGAAAGTTATCAGAAAAAATCAGGACATGCAATTTGTGAGTAAAACAAGAAGGCCAACGCCTGTGCGCGAGGGGGTACTGATGCCTGTAAACTTCCCGAAATTCTGGCTGCGCCGAAAGCATTTGATGCCGTACCTTTGTTTGTATTCTTTCTAAATAAGTTATTTCTGCCCGTGGCCCTGTTCCGTCGTACTTCGCAACCTGCCGTAGCCGTCACTACCCGGCGCACCGCCAAAGACCTGCGCTTGGGCGAAACCGGCACTATCTGCTGCCTCGAAGACCCGGAGATGGCACTGAAGCTGCTGGAGATGGGCTGCATCCCGGGCGTGAAAGTTCGGCTGAGCGGCCGGGCACCTTTGGGCGACCCGCTGATGTTGGTGCTCGGTGACCAAGAATACACGCTGTCGGTGCGGGCCAGTGAAGCCGCCACCATCATGCTGAAGGAATAAAGACAACGAATGGCGGCAACCATGAGCAAACCGGCGGATGTAGCGGACGGCCAGCAGGCCGCCTCCACTACGGTGCGCCCGTTGCGCATTGCCCTGATTGGCAATCCGAATAGCGGTAAAACATCGCTGTTCAACCAACTCACCGGGCTCAACCAGAAGGTAGGCAACTTCCCCGGTGTGACCGTGGACCGCAAAACCGGCGTGGCGCAGCTTACGGCCACTCAGCGGGCAGAGATTATCGATTTGCCAGGCACCTATTCGCTCTATCCCAAGAGCCTGGACGAGAAGGTGATAACCGATTTGCTTTACGATAAGGGGGCTGATAATTACCCCGATTTTGTGGTAGTGACGGTTGATGCGAACAACTTGCGGCGCAGTCTATTGCTGTTCACGCAATTGGGCGATTTAGGGCTGCCGGCAGTGCTGGCACTCAACATGATGGACGTGGCCGAACGCCACGGGGTAAACATTGATTTGCCGGAGTTGGAACGGGAGTTGGGCGTGCCTATTATTCCGATGAATGCCCGGAAGGGCATTGGGGTGGCAGCGCTCAAGATTGTGATGGCACAGCGGCTGGATACGCCGCCGGTGCGCTTCTGGGAACCCGATGAGCAAATGCTGCCGCTGGTGCGCCAGATTCGCTACTACTTTAACCTGCACAACGACTACCTGGCGCTGCACTACGCCCAGCAGTTTCGGCAGATTGGCTTCCTGAGTGCCGATGAAAAGACGCATATTCAGGAGTTGACCCAGAAATATGCGTTTGATGCTACGGCGCAGCAAGCGGCTGAAACCATTGGCCGCTACGCCCGCATCAACGAGATACTGCTCGAAACGGTGACGGTGACGCGCACCGAACAGCACGAGCCGGTGAGCAACCGCATTGACAAAGTGCTGACGCACCGGGTCGGCGGTTACTTAATTTTTCTGAGCATTCTGTTTCTGCTGTTTCAGGCCATTTTTGCCTGGGCACAGTATCCGATGGACTGGATTGACCAGGGCATTTCGGGGCTGAGCGCCGTGATTCAGGAAAACTTTCACGGGCCGCTTATCCGCTTGCTGACGGAGGGCGTACTGGCTGGCTTGGGCGGCGTGCTGATATTTATCCCGCAGATTGCCCTGCTGTTTGGTTTCTTAGCTGTGTTGGAGGAAACGGGCTACATGGCTCGCGTGACTTTCTTGATGGACAAGCTGATGCGGCCCTTTGGGCTGAGCGGCAAGAGCGTGGTGCCCTTGATTTCGGGGCTGGCGTGCGCAGTGCCAGCCATCATGGGCGCGCGCACGATTGAGAGTTGGAAGGACCGGATGATTACGATTTTCGTGACGCCGCTTATGTCGTGCTCTGCGCGAATTCCGGTGTACACGGTGCTGGTGGCGCTGGTGGTGCCCGATGAGGCTGCCTGGGGCATTTTCAACCTGCGCGGCGTAGCCCTGATGTCGCTATATCTGCTTGGGCTTTTCTCGGCGCTGGGTTCGGCCTGGGTGTTGAAAAAGGTGTTGAAGGCGCGGGAGCGGAGCTACTTCATTATGGAGTTTCCGGTGTATCAGTGGCCGCGCTGGAAGAACGTGGGCCTGACTATCTACCAGAAAGTGCAGGCTTTTGTGCTGCAGGCCGGTAAGGTAATTGTGGCCATTTCGGTGCTGCTGTGGGTGCTGGCCAGCTACGGCCCCGGTCAGCGGCAGGAAGCTGCCGTGAGCCAGTTGATTATGCGGCAGAATATTGGGTTCAACTCGCCGGGGGGAGTGGCGGAGTTCTATAAGCAGCACCCGGATTATAAAGCGAATCTTGACCGTCAGGTAGCTTCTGCCCGTCTGGAAAATTCTTATGCGGGGGTTTTCGGTCATCTGATTGAGCCGGCCATTCGGCCGTTGGGCTACGATTGGAAAATTGGTATCGCGCTGCTCACCTCGTTTGCGGCGCGGGAGGTGTTTGTGGGTACCATTTCTACTATTTACAGTGTGGGACAAGATGCCGATATGGGCACACTGCAACAAAAGCTGAGCGCCGAGCGCGACGCGAACGGGCAGCCATTTTTTACGCCAGCCCGCGCGTTTTCACTGCTAGTGTTCTATGTGTTTGCCATGCAGTGCATGAGCACGTTGGCGGTGACATATCGCGAAACCAAGAGCATTCGTTGGCCGCTGGCCCAGCTTATTTACATGACTGGGCTGGCCTATGCGGCAGCTTTTATGGTTTACCAAGCGCTGACGTAAGTACATCGATGCTTATTTAGAATTTGTCTAAATAGTATAGGAAATCCCGCCTGTCTGCTGTTGCTTTGCACTTTCATTTGCAAACAACGCGGCATGACGAATATTCGATTCTCAACTTACTGGTCTTTTATAGTATTAATGGTGAGCCTGTTTGCTTTTGCAAGCAGCTCAGCAAATGCCCAAAATCTGGGCTCCGTGCAAGGCCGAGCTACGCAGGCTAATGGTCAGCCGCTCATCGGGGCTGCAGTGTTAGTGACCGGTACAACGGTGGGTGCCACCACCGATGCCAGCGGCAATTATCGTTTGGCGGACCTATCGGCTGGCGCACATACTTTGACTGTGCGACTGGTGGGCTACGCATCACAAAGCCGCCGGGTACAGGTAGTGGCGGGCGAGACCGTGACTCAGGATTTTGCCGTTGAGGAAAGCAATGCGGAATTGAACGAGGTGACGGTGATGGGTGACCGCGCCAATAGATTCGCCCGGAAGTCGTCGGAATACGTGAACAAGATGCCGCTGAGCAACCTCGAAAACCCGCAGGTGTATGCCACAGTGGGCAAAGAACTGCTGACGGAGCAACTCGTGTTTTCGGTAGAGGATGCCACGCGCAACGTGCCCGGCTTGCAGAAAATGTGGGACGCTACCGGCCGCGGTGGCGACGGCGGCGCGTTCTACGCCAGCCGGGGCTTCGTGGTATCGAGCCAGCTGCGCAACGGCGTGGCCGGCAACGTGACCAGCGACATTGACGCCGTGAACCTGGAGAAGCTGGAAGTCATCAAGGGGCCGTCGGCTACGCTGTACGGCAGCTCGCTGACCTCGTACGGTGGCCTGCTCAACCGCGTGACCAAGAAGCCGTTCGAAAAATTTGGTGGGGAAGTGGCGGTGTCAGGCGGCAGCTACGGCTTCCATCGGGTGAGTGCCGACGTGAACACGCCCCTTAATGCGGCCAAAACCCTGGCCTTCCGTCTGAACACGGCTTATAACTACGAAGACAACTTCCAGAACGTGGGCTACGCCGGCTTTGTGAAAAGCCTGGCCATTGCCCCCAGCCTGCAATTCAGCCCCAATGAGCGGCTTACCATTAACCTGGATGCGGAAATATACCGGGGCACCAATGTGGGCAAGCAGCTTATTTACTTCGACTACCGCGAGAAAACGAGTTATCTGGGCTTTTCGCGAGCCAATGAGGCTCCACTCGACTACCGCCAGTCGTACCAGGGCCCGGGCCTGACGCAGGACTCGCGCAGCACCAACCTGTTTGCGCAGGTGCGCTACCGCATTTCGCCCAGCTTCACCTCCACCACCTACCTCACATCGAGCCGCAGCTACTCGCAGGGCAAAGGACCTTATTTCTACTTGGTATCGAACACGGTGGTGGCACTCGACTCCTTGGCTGCTCTTGGCGTTTATACTCCACCGACGGGCTTTGCACGCCGGGCAGGCGTTGGCGCGCTATTCCGGGCTGACCAGTCGACGCAAAACAGCCATAGCCAGACCTACGAGGTGCAGCAGCTTTTCAATGGAGATTTTCAGCTGGGTAGCCTGCGCAACCGCGTGGTGTTTGGGCTCGACTTCCTGCGTATTGATTCTGGATTGGATTTCCTGGGTGGCCGCATCGACGCCATCCCCGTGAATGTGCCGGATTACGACTACCGCACCTTCAATGGTCAAACCGTGAATGCGACCTACACAGCCAGCCCGCCCCCGCACTACCTGGTGACAACTAAAGTGAATACCTACAGCGCCTTTGCGTCAGACGTGCTTAATCTGACCGACCAGCTTAGCGTATTGGCCGCCGTGCGCGTGGACCGCTACGACAATACCGGTGGCGTTTACTACAGTGCGGTGGACGGGTACAACCAAACGGCGGTTTCGCCAAAGTTTGGCCTGGTGTACCAGCCCGTGAAGGACCGGGTTTCGCTGTTTGCCAATCACCAGAACAGCTTTCGGAACCAGAACACCAGCTATATAAATGCGGAAGGCCAGACCCGCAATACGATACCCGAGCACGCTAATCAGCTAGAAGGCGGTGTGAAGCTGGATGCAGCCGGAGGCCGACTGAGCCTTACGGCGAGCTACTACGATATTCGGGTGAAAAACCTACTGCGCATCCTTACACCCACCACCCAAGCCCAGGATGGCAACCAGGTAAGCCGGGGTGTGGAGTTGAACCTGGTGGCCAGCCCGGTGCGCAGCCTAAACGTGGTGGGCGGTTTCGCCTACAACTACTCGGAGTTTGTAGATACCAATACGGACCTGAACAGCCGCCGGCCCAATACTGCTTCCGCACCTTACCTGGCCAATGCCTGGGTGAGCTACCGCCAGCCCGAAGGTGTGCTGAAGGGCTTGGGCGCCGGCTTTGGCGGCAACTACGCCAGCGACAACAAGATTCTGAACAGCGCTTCGCAGGGCGTTTTCACGCTGCCGGCCTACACCGTGTTCAACGCCAGTATTTTCTACGACCAACCCAAGTACCGCATTTCGGCCAAGGTTGATAACCTGACCGACCAGAAGTATTGGATTGGCTACACTACCATGAATGCACAGAAGCTGCGCAGCATTGTGGGCAGCGTAGCGTACAAGTTTTGAGGAATTAGCTGATTGATAAAACGGTCATGCTGAACGCAGCCGAAGGGTCTCTACTGCACTAGTAAAACCGATTACTCATGTGGAAGAGATGCTTCGGCTGCGCTCAGCATGACGCTCTTCTTATTTATGCTACCATAATAGATAGCCCATGACCGTTAAGCAAGCCGTTGGGAAAGTGCACTTGTGGCTCGGGCTGGCCTCGGGACTGGTGGTATTTATTGTGAGTCTGACGGGGGCCATTTTCGTGTTTCAGGATGAAATCCGGGACCTGACCGAGCCTTGGCGCAAGGTGGAGGCGCAGGCCACGGCTCAACTGTTGCCATCGCGCTTGCAGGAGGCTGCGCTGGTGAAGCATCCGGAGGTGAAGAAGGCCACTACCTGGGTAACCTACTTCGGTCCCGAGCGCTCAGCCACGGTATTCTTCACCGACCCGGCCGGCACGCCCACGCAGGTGTATTTGAACCCCTACACTGGCCGCGTGCTACACGAGCAAAACCTGCGCTACCACTTCTTCAGCATTGTGCAGGCCATTCACATGACGCTGCTGTTGCCCGAAGCGGTGGCCAAATGGGTGGTGGGTGGCAGCGTCATCATCTTCGTGGTGATGCTGGTGACGGGGTTGGTGCTGTGGTGGCCGAAGCGCAAGCAGGAGCGGAAGCAGCGGCTCACCATCAAGTGGGGCGCCCGCTGGCGGCGCGTCAACTACGACTTGCACAATGTGTTGGGGTTTTACGCCGCCAGCATTGCAGCGGTGCTGGCCCTCACGGGCTTATTCATGGTTTTCCCCGGGCTGCTCGATTCGGCCGTGCTGGTGGCCAATGGTGGGCGGGAATATCCCCAGGAAAAGGATGTAGCTAAAGTTGACACCCTGCAAGCCGTAACGGCTGCCAACCAGCCCGTGCCGGATTTGGTTTACCGCACCGTGCGGCGCCGCTCCCCGCAAGCCGAGATGGTGCTCATCGGACCGACCGGCATGGGCAAAGCTCCAGCCTACTGCTGGGCTTATCAGCGGACGCTGCACTACTACCACCGCGACGACTATGCGTTTCATCCGGTGTCGGGCGAGGTCTTGCAGGCGCGCTTCCACACCAGTAAAAGCAACGGCGGCAAGCTGTCTGATATGAACTATGACCTGCACACTGGCCAGATTTTGGGCCTGGGCGGTAAAATCGTTGCCTTTCTGGCCAGCCTGATTTCGGCCAGCCTGCCTGTGACGGGAACGGTGCTTTGGTGGGGCCGCAAGCAGAAGAGCAAGAAAGCCAGGAAACACCCGAAGCCCTTGGTCACTCGGTGAGGATTAAAATTCCGCTTTGTACTGACTGTCCGGTTAAAGACAAGGTGTTCAGAAATGGACACCTTTTTTAACGTTTGCTTTCCTGAATTTGCCTATTAGTTAATGATAGTCAATGTAATATGAATTTGGCACATGGCTTGGCCTTCTTGGTAGAAACCTCCCTGATTTCTGCACGAAAATGGACAGAGCTATTGCCGACTCTACGCAAACCCAACGCAAGCGCCGTCGCTGGCTGCTGGTAGCTGGCCTGTTGGTGCTCGGGCTTGGGGCAGTGCTGGCGTTCCGGACGGCGCTCAAGCCCAGCTTGCGGCGCGGCGACATTCTGATGGCTACGGTAGAAACCGGTGATGTGGAAGCCGCACTTACGGCGGCGGGTACCATCATTCCGGGCCGGGAGGCGGTGATTACGAGTCCCATTCAGAGCACCATCCGGCGAGTGGCAGTGGTGGTGGGCGCGCGGGTGCAGCCGGGCGAAACCATCCTGGAGTTGGACAAGGAGTTGACAAACTCGGCCCTGGCTAAGCTGGATGACGAGCAACTACGCAATCAGAACAAGAACTCCCAGCTTCAGCTCAACCTGGAGCGTAGCCTCAACGACCTGCGCGCCCAGGCCCAGGTGCAGGCCGTGAAAGTGCGCAGCCTCCAATCGGCCCTGCGCGACGAGCAGCAACTGCTGAAAATAGGCGGCGGCACGGCCGAAAACGTGCGTCAGGCCGAACTGAACCTGACCGTGGCGCAGCTGGAAGCCAGCCGCCTGGCCCGCCAGATTCAGACCCAGCAACGCTCCAACGCGGCCGATGTGCGCGAGCTGGGTTACACTGTTTCGATGCAGCAGCGCAGCATCTCGGAACTGGCTACCAAGCTGCGGCAGGCCAACATCAGCACCCAGCAGCCGGGAGTGCTGACTTGGGTGAACGATAACCTCGGCACGACTGTGCAGGCCGGTGACGCCTTGGCCAAGGTGGCCGACCTAAGCAGCTTCCGCGTCCGGGCCACCATTTCAGACAGCTACGCCGACGCGTTGCACCAAGGCGATTCGGTGACGGTGCGAATCAATGACACCGACCTGCGCGGCGTGGTGGCCAGCATCAGCCCGGCCGTGGAAAAGGGGGTGGTAACGTTTTATGCCCAGCTGAATAACCCACATCACCCGGCGCTAAGGCCCAATCTGCGGGCCGATGTATTCGTGATTACCCGCGCTCACCACGGCGTGCTGCGGGTGAAAAACGGCCCGTACTACTCGGGTGGCAAGGAGCAGCCAGTATTCGTGCTGGTAGATGGGCGGGCGGTGCGCCGCACGGTGCGCTTCGGCGACAGCAACTTCGACTACGTGCAGATAGTGAGCGGCCTGCGGGCAGGGGAGGAGATTGTGGTGTCGGATATGAAGGACCACCTGGAAACGCCGGAATTGACGCTTCACGACTAAGGCGGCCCGACCATGAACCCACGCATCCTTTTATTACTGCCATTACGGCTATTGTTTGCCCAGCCCGTAGCCGCCCAGGCAACCAGTCTTACGCTCGATGAAGTTATAACCCAGGCCGTCAATCACTCGGCCACCGGGCAACAGGCCGTGACCACCCGCGAAACCAGCTACTGGACCTGGCGCGGCTACCAGGCTAACTACCGGCCCCAACTAGGGCTGCAGGGTACCGTACCCAATTTCAACCGCGTCATTACGCCCGTGGTGCAGCCCGATGGTACGACCAGCTTCGAGTCGGTTCGCATCAATAATTCTGACCTGGGGTTGACCCTAAGCCAGAACCTGGGTCTGACCGGCGGGCAGGTATATATCGGCTCGGTGGTGCAGCGGTTCGATGACTTCAACGGCGGGCTGCGGCGGTATAATAACCAGCCCTTTACGGTAGGCATAACCCAGCCGCTGGGGCAGTTCAACGGCCTGCTGTGGGCGCGCCGCATTGAGCCGCTCCGCTATCAGGAAAGCCAGCGCCAGTACGTGGAGGAGCGCGAAACCATTGCCCAGCGTGTCACGGAGCTGTATTTCGACGTGCTGCTGCAACAGGTGAACGCCGATGTGGCCCGCCAAAATGCCCAGGCCACCGCCGAGCTGTTGCGCATCGGGCAGGAGCGGTTTCGGCTGGGGCGGCTTTCGCAAAGCGACTTGTTGCAGCTGGAGCTAAACGTGCTCGATGCCCGCCAGGCCCAGACCCAGGCGCAGCTCGATGCCCAGAATGCCGCCGTGGCTTTGCAAGCCTACACCGGCCTGCCCGGCAATGAAGCACCTGCTTTGGCTGTGCCCGCACCAGCTCCGCAGCACGCCGTGCTACCCCTGTTGGCGCTGGAGCAGGCCCGCCAAAACCGCAGCACCACCTTGGCCTTCCGCCGTCGGCTGTTGGAAGCCGAGCGAGCCGTGGCACAGGCACACGGCACTACTGGTTTTCAGGCGGCCCTTACGGCTAACCTGGGCTACGTGAATCAGGCGGAAAACCTGGGCAATACCTATCTTAATCTGCAAAACCAGCAGCAGGTGCGCTTGGCCTTCAGTGTGCCGCTTGTGGACTGGGGGCGCCGCCAGTCCATCATTAAAACTGCCGAACTGAACCGCGACCAAACCCAGCGCGCCGTTAGCCAGGAGGAACGCAGCTTCGAGCAAACCGTGCTGACGCAGGCCAGTCAGGTAGCTGCACTTAGCGAGCAGCTACGGCTCGCCGGCCGGGCCGATTCGCTGGCCCAGCGGCGCTACGACATTGCCCGCGCTACCTACCTGTTGGGCCGCATCAGCCTCACGGATTTGACCCTGGCCTCGGCGGCGAAGGATGGGGCGCGGCGCGGCTACATTTTCGCGCTACGGGCTGGGTGGGTAGGTTTTTACCGCCTGCGGGCGCTGACGCTTTACGATTTTGAAAAACAGGCACCCATCGTCGCCACTCGCTAATCCAGTCCCTAAATCCTTTTTTATCTCATGGAAAATCTGCTCGCCAACTCCCCCGAACATCGTACGCAGCCGGCAGCAGTGCCGAACGGCGCCACACCCGTGCTCCAGCTCACCAACATCGAAAAAGTGTACCAGACCAAAACCATCGAAACGGTGGCGCTCAACCAAGTGAACCTGACTATCAACCGGGGCGAGTTCGTGTCCATTATGGGGCCGAGCGGCTGCGGGAAATCCACATTGCTCAGCCTGATGGGCTTGCTGGACGAGCCCAGCAGCGGCACCATTGAAGTGGACGGCCGCGCCGTGACCTCGTTCTCCGATAAGGAGCTGGCCAACCTGCGCAACCTGAAAATCGGCTTCGTTTTCCAGAGCTACCACCTGATAAACGACCTCTCGGTGGTGGACAATGTGGAGGTGCCGCTGCTCTACCGCAAGGGCATGAGCGGTAAGGAGCGCCGCCAGCGCGCCCTCACGGCCCTCGACAAAGTGGGGCTAAGCGCCCGCACGGCCCACTTTCCCGGCCAGCTCTCGGGCGGGCAGCGGCAGCGGGTGGCCATTGCGCGGGCCCTGGCTGGCGGGCCGGAAATCATTCTGGCCGACGAACCCACTGGCAACCTCGACTCGGTGATGGGGGAGGAGATTATGGAGCTGCTCATGGACCTGAACCGCCGCGACGGCGTGACCGTGGTGATGGTGACCCACGACGAGCAGCAGGCCCTGAAAACCGAGCGCGTCATCCGCTTCTTCGACGGCAGCCAGGTTAGCTAAGGCACTGAACTGATGAATCCGCAACGCTGGACGTGGGGCCTGCTGCTGGCCGCCCTGGGCGCGGTGTTAGCCCATCGGCCGGCCCCGCCGCTCCAGCCGCCGTTCGTGCCGGCCCGGCCCACTTACTTTTTTCTGCAATTCCACCTTTCGCCTGCTTCACCATGCTCCGTTCTTACCTGAAAATTGCCTGGAAGGTGCTTATGCGCCGCAAGTTCTTCACCTTCATCAGCCTGTTTGGCGTGAGCTTCACGCTCATGATTTTGCTGGTGGTAATGGCCATGTTCGACCATTTGGTGGGGCCGGCCGCGCCGGTGAAGCGCGTGGACCGAATGCTGTTCGTTAACGTCATTCGGCACCAGATGGTGGACGGCCATGGCTGGATGAATATGCCGGCCAGCATTCACTTCGTGGATGACTACGTGCGGAAGATGAAAACGCCGGAGAAGGTGGGCATTACCACTACCTCGGCCAATGCTACAGCTTTCACAAAGAGCAAGTTGCTGGCGTTGGATATGTCCTATACCGATGGCAACTTCTGGCAGATTATGGACTTTGATTTTGTGGGCGGGCGAGCTTTCACACCCGAGGAAGTGAAGAATGCGCAGCAGGTATGCGTGCTGAACGAGGCTACTGCCCGCGCCTATTTCGGTAGCACCGACGTAGTGGGGCGCACCATCGAAATCGACCTGAAGCGCTACCGCGTGGCTGGGGTGGTGCGCAACGTATCGGCGGCCCAGATATATGCTTATGCCGACGTGTGGGTGCCCTATACCCTGAGCCCCGAGTTCTACAAGGACAACCGCTTGGGTGGGGAGTTTCTGGTGCTGCTGCTGGCGCCCTCAGCGCAGGCCCTGCCGGCTGTGCGCGAAGAGTATCAGCAGATGCTGAAGCGGGTAGAAATCCCAAATCCGAAGGAGGTGAAAGCCATTTTCTCCTACGCCGACCCTATGCTGGCCGGATTCACAAGGGCCCTGCTCAATCATAATGACCAGACCGTGGACGATGACAACCTCACGTCCTTCTACTTGATAGTAGGTGGGCTGGCCTTACTATTCATGCTGCTGCCCGCTCTAAACCTGGTGAATCTCAACGTAACACGCATTTTGGAGCGCTCCGGCGAGATTGGGGTGCGCAAGGCCTTCGGAGCGGCCGGCTCCGATTTGGTGAGCCAGTTTCTGGTCGAGAACCTAGTGCTCGCCCTGGTGGGCGGCCTGCTGGGTCTGGGCCTGGCGGCCGGCGCACTGGCTCTCGTGAACGAGGCGCATCCCGTGGCCTATGCCCACTTTAGCCTGAGCTGGCGGGTGTTTGGCTGGGGCATGGTGCTCACCCTGCTCTTCGGCCTGATGAGCGGCGTGTACCCCGCCTGGAAAATGTCGCGCCTGAACCCCGTGGCTGCCCTGCGCGGCAGTGGGGAGCAAAAATGATAGGGTGACGGTAGGGCAAGAGAACGTCATGCAGAGCGTAGCATCTTGCCCGCGGTCACTAATTCCATATCGTGAGGACGTCGTTGATTACTGGTGGTGGGCGAGATGCTTCGCTGCGCTCTGCATGACGGTCCTTTTACCCTATTTCCCATTCAATCTCCATGCTTCGCCATCTCTTTACCCTCATCTGGAACCGCAAGCGGGCCAACCTGCTGCTGATTTCCGAAGTCTTTTTCTCGTTCGTAGTGCTGTTTGGAGTGGGCGCGGTGCTCATCACCGTCGGCAAAAACTATCTGGCTCCGCATGGTTTCAACTACGAGCAGGTGTGGCGGCTGGAAGTGCGCGCCGGTCAAGGCTCGAAGATGCCCCGCGCCGAGCTCGACGACGTGCTGCGCCAGGTGAAAGCCCTGCCCGGCGTGCAAACCGTGGCTCTGACCAGCGGCAACGTCCCGTTCATTTTCAGTGTGAATAACTCGGAATTTGCTTACAAGGGCAAGAAATCGCCGGTTACCAATAATTACGACGCTGACGACCACTACGCCGAAGTCATGCAGATGCACCTGCGCGAGGGCCGCTGGTTCGCACAAACCGATGATGGCAGCAATCACCGCCCAGTCGTCATCACCCAGGACCTGCGCGAAAGCATGTTCGGCGATGAGCCGGCGCTGGGTAAAATCTTCACCTACGGCGAACCTGGGAAAGACCCCAAGCCCGAAGACGAGTTCCAGGTGATGGGCGTGGTCGACAACGTGAACATGGAAAGCGACTTCTCGGCGCCCATCCCTGCCGTGTGGAAACGCCTCATTCCCTTCGACACCACCCACTGGGAAACGGCTAATGTGCTGGTGCGCGTGGCCCCCGGCGAAGGCGGCATACTACAGGAGAAAATAGCCCGCACCGTGGCTGGCGTCACCCGCCAGTGGACCACCGAAGTGCGCGTGATGGACGATGACCGCCTGCACCGCCGCATGTTTACGCTGGTGCCGGTGGTGGGCCTGTGCCTCATGGGCCTGTTCCTCATCATCAACGTGGCGCTGGGGCTGTTTGGGGTGTTGTGGTACAACATCAGCCAGCGCCGGGCCGAGATTGGGCTGCGCCGGGCTATGGGGGCCACGGGCGCGGGCATCGGCTGGCAGTTTTTGGGCGAGATGATGGTGGTCACCACTTTTGGCGTGGTGCTGGGCAGCCTGCTGGCGGCGCAGTTCCCCCTGCTCAATGCCTTCGACCTGCCCGCCCAGCCCTACGTGCTGGCCATTGGCGCGGCGGCGGGGGCAGTATACTTCATCACGGCGCTGTGCGCGTGGCAGCCCAGCCGGCTGGCAGCGGCCATTCAACCGGCAGTGGCGCTACGGGAGGAGTAGCGAAGTGCTTGCTGAGTTGAAGTATTTTTAGGCACGCTGTAACGAAGCGAGGCCCACGCCGGTAGCCGGGCAACCGGAGGCGCCCGATGCGCATCTGCATCTTTATAAACCCTTTCAACACTCACCTTTTTTCTCGCAGCTTTATGAAAACCCTCACCGCTTTCGCTCTGCTCTGGTTGCTGGCATTGGTGCCCGCCTTCGCCCAAATCAATCCGGAGGTGCGCTCCGTGGGTGCCTTCCGCGCCCTGAAAGCGTCCGATGGCATCATTGTTACGCTCACCTCGGGCGCCACCCAGCGCGTGGAGGCCAGTGCCGACACGCCCGAGTTCCTGGCCCGCATCAAAACCGAAGTGAGCGACGGCGTGCTCAAAGTGAGCTTCGACCACAAGCTGAATGAGGCCTGGAGCAAAGACAACCGCCCGCGCAACCTGCGCGTGAGCATCGTGGCCGCCCCGCTCACGGGCATCGATGCCAGCAGCGGAGCCCGGGTTGAGGTGAAAAACGCCTACGCTGCGGGCAACTTCAACTTGGAAGCATCGTCGGGTGCCGTCATCTCTGCCCCCGAGCTCACGGCCAACAGTGTGCAAGCCAGCGTGAGCAGCGGAGGCGTAGCCAGCCTCGGCGGCAAGGTGCAGAGCCTGAATGTGCATGCTTCCAGCGGCGGCGTATTCAAAGGCCAGGACGTGGAGGCCGCCACCTGCGACGCTAATGCTTCCAGCGGCGGCACCATTGCCGTGGCCGTGCAGGAGAAGCTGACCGCCAATGCCTCCAGCGGCGGCGACGTACGCTACGCTGGCTCGCCGCAGCTCACCAAGCACACCAGCAGCGGCGGCACCGTTAAGAGCCGCTAAGCCGCTCACAGCGACCTGACCCTTCCGCACTTCAGCAGCGTGCCCCCAACGGACGCAAGCAGGCTTCCGCACTTCAGCGGAATACCCCCAGAGGACTCAGGCTGGCTTCCGCACGTCCGCCGGGGGCACTCCGCAAAGTTGCGGAAGCGCCATTGCCCTTTTTCACCACCACCTTTCTGCAATCATGGTACTCATCATCGACGACGACCTAGCCATCCGCACGTCGCTCAAGCTGCTGCTGAAGCAGGCCAGTTACCCCGCGCAGGCGGTGGCCGGGCCCACCGAGGCGCTGGCCATCGTGCGCGAAACGCCGCCCCGGCTCATGCTGATGGACATGAACTACTCGCTCGATACCACCGGGGCCGACGGCCTGGGCCTGCTGCGCCAGGTGAAGGCGCTGGCCCCGCAGGTGCCCGTCATCCTCATCACTGGCTGGGGCAGCATCAGCCTAGCCGTGGAAGGCATGAAGGCCGGCGCGGCTGAATTTATCACCAAGCCCTGGCACAACGAGGCCCTGCTCCAGACCATCCGCACCGTACTGGCCATGCAGGAAACGCCTGCCGGCACCGACCCCGCCGAGGCCCCCGCCCGGCAGCGCCGCCAGCTGGACCAACAGTTTGCCTTCCGCGACATCATTGGGCAGGATGCGCAGCTGCTGCACGTGCTGCGTCAGGTGGGCCAGGTAGCCGCCACCGATGCGGCCGTGCTCATCGAGGGCGAAAGTGGCACCGGCAAGGAGCTGGTAGCCGAGGCCATCCACCGCAACAGCCAGCGGAAAAACCAGGCCTTTGTGAAGGTGAACCTGGGCGGCATCTCGTCTTCTTTGTTTGAAAGCGAGATGTTCGGCCACCGCCGGGGAGCCTTCACTGATGCCAAAACCGACCGGGTGGGCCGCTTCGAGCTGGCCAACGGCGGCACCATCTTCCTCGATGAAATCGGCGAGCTGGAGCTGGCCAGCCAGGTGAAGCTGCTGCGCGTGCTGCAAGACCGCACCTACGAAGTGCTGGGCGACAGCAAGCCGCGCCGCCTCGACATCCGCGTCATCGCCGCCACTAACCGCAACCTGGCCGAGATGGTGCAGCAGGGCCGCTTTCGCGAAGACCTGTTCTACCGCATCAACCTGATTTCGGTGCGCCTGCCCGCCCTGCGCGAGCGCCCGCAGGACATTCCCCTGCTCACCCAGCACTTCGTGGATAAGCTGCGCGCCACCTACCAGCGCCCGGCCCTGAAAGTGAGCACCCGCGCCCTGCACTGGCTGCGCGAGCAGGCCCTGCCCGGCAACATCCGCGAGCTGAAAAACCTGGTGGAGCGCGCTGTGCTCGTCAGCGGCAAAGAAGAGCTGGGCCCCGACGATTTCCAGGCCAACGCCCAGCGCCTGCCCGCTCACCAGCCCCAGCCCGGCGAGCTGCCCACCCCCGGCACCATGACCCTCGACGAGTTGGAAGCCCAAATGATTCGGCAGAGCCTGGCGCACTACGAGGGCAATATCAGCCGCGTGGCCAAGGCGCTGGGCCTGAGCCGGGGCGCGCTCTACAGAAGATTCGAAAAGCACGGCATCCCGTACGACGAGTAGGCCCCGAAACGTCCATCGCCAATAGAAAAGAACGTCATGCTGAGCGCAGCCGAAACATCTCTCCCGCAGTAGTAATCAGATTGACTATTGCACGCGAGATGCTTCGGCTGCGCTCAGCATGACGTTCTTTTATAGTCCGCCGCTCCTATATCATGTCCCTTCGCCTCCAGTTCCTCCTTTTCGTCACCCTCATCCACGCCGTGCTCATTGTGCTGGCGTGGCAGCTGCGCACCACCAACCTGCTGCTCTTTTTCGGCAGCGAAGTATTGTTGATAGCCAGCATCATCCTCGCCGTGCGGCTGTACCGGGGCTTTGTGCGGCCCTTTGAGCTCATTGCGGCCGGCACGGCGGCCATGCAGGCCAAGGATTTCAGCATGAAGTTCGTGCCCGTGGGCCAGCGCGAGATGGACCAACTCATCACCGTCTATAACGACATGATTGATGCCCTGCGCCGTGAGCGCGTGAGCCAGCACGAGAAAAGCTTCCTGCTCGAACGCCTCATCCAGGCCTCGCCCGCCGGCATCCTCGTCCTCGATTTCGACGGCCGCATCGAAAGCGCCAACCCCGCCGCCGAGCGCATGCTGGACCAACCCGGAGCCGCCCTGCCGGGCCAGCTGCCCACCGAGCTGCCCGGCGCCTGGGGCGCCGCCCTGGCCGACCTGGCCGAAGACCAGCCGCAGGCCCTGCGCCTCTCGGGCTTGGCCACCTACCGCGCCCACGCCGCCCACTTCCTGGACCGGGGCTTCACGCGCCGCTTCATCCTGCTCGAAGAACTCACCCAGGAGCTGATGCAGCAGGAAAAGCAAGCCTATGGCAAGCTCATCCGGATGATGTCGCACGAAATCAACAACTCCATCGGTGCCATCAACTCCATCCTGCACAGCTTCGGGCACTACGCCCCCCAGCTAGCCGCCGATGACCAGCCCGATTTCACCCAGGCCCTCGAAGTAAGCATTGCCCGCAATACCCAGTTGGCCAACTTTATTGCCAACTTCGCCCACCTAGTCCGGCTGCCCGCCCCCGCACTCCAGCCCACCGATTTGCACGCCCTCCTGCGCGGCATCTGCCGCCTGTACCAGCCCCAGAGCGAAGAGCGCCGCATCCAATGGCACCTGAAGCTAGCCCCGTCCCCGCTGGTCATCAGCCTCGACCCCCAGCAGCTGGAGCAAGCCCTGCTGAACGTGGCCAAAAATGCCCTCGAAGCCATCGACCACGACGGCAATATCTGGGTGCGCACCACACTTGACCCCCCCACGCTCACCATTGAGAACGATGGGCCCACCCTCACGCCGGCCGTCAGTCAGCAGCTATTCACGCCCTTCTTCAGCACCAAGCGCGACGGGCAGGGCATCGGCCTCACGCTGGTGCGCGACGTGCTGCTGGCCCACGGCTTCCAGTTTCAACTGGCCACTAATCCGGCGAAACGCACGGCTTTCACCATTGCCTTCAGGAAGGAAGCTGCCTAAGGAAATAGGTATCTTGGTTGTGCTAAAGGGGATTTTTTTTATAAGTGCCCTCTGAAATTAATGGGGAACAGAGAAAATCGTAGCGTAAATTAGCAGGGCAGCCCTAATTTTACTACCGTTATGACTCGTAAACAATATTTAGCGACGGCCTGCCTGGGCCTCATTCTATTATTGGCTGGCATTGCCGCCTTCCTGCCCCAAAACCACCCCGACGCCAAGCCCGACGCGTTCAACCCCGCCGACCTGGCGTGGATGCTGTCGGCTTCCGGCCTCGTGCTGCTCATGACGCCGGGCCTAGCCTTCTTCTACGGCGGCATGGTGAGCAAGCGCAACGTCATTTCCACCATGCTTCAGAGCTTCATCGCGCTGGGCGTGATTTCGATTCTGTGGTACGTGGTGGGATTTTCGCTGGCGTTTGGCGACAGCATCGGCGGCGTTATCGGCAATCCGATGACGTTTTTTATGTTCAATAACGTGGGCACTGCCCCCCACGCCCGCCTGGCTACCAACCTGCCCCTGGTACTCTTCGCGGCCTTCCAGCTGAAGTTTGCCATCATCACGCCGGCCCTTATCAGCGGCGCCTTCGCCGAGCGGATTCGGTTCTGGGGCTACCTGCTGTTCATGTGCCTGTTCAGCCTACTCATCTACTGTCCGCTGGCCCACTGGACCTGGCACCCCGATGGCTTCCTGTTTAAATGGGGCGTGCTCGATTTTGCGGGCGGCACGGTGGTGCACATCTCGGCCGGCTTTGCGGCGCTGGCTGGTGCGCTGGCCCTGGGCCGCCGCCACAGCCACCTCGAAGGCCACACCCACATTCCGCCCAACGTGCCGTTCATCCTCATCGGCACGGGCCTGCTGTGGTTCGGCTGGTTTGGCTTCAACGCCGGCTCGGCCCTGGCCGCTAATACCACGGCGGTGCAGGCGTTCTTCACGACACACATGGCCTCGGCCGCCGCTATGCTCACATGGATGATGATTGAGGCCGTGCGCGGACAGCGCCCCACGGCGGCCGGCGCGGCCATTGGTGCGGTGGTTGGCCTGGTGGCCATCACCCCGGCGGCGGGCTACGTGAGCTACGGCCCGGCGCTGTTCATCGGTGTGGTATCGGCCGCCATCAGTGCCGGCGCGGTTGATTTGAAGAACAAAACTACCCTCGACGATACCCTCGACGTATTTCCCTGCCACGGCGTGGGCGGCATCGTGGGTATGATTCTCACGGCGGTGTTCGCCAAAGACGGCGGCCTGGTTACCACCGGCTCCTGGGTGCTGCTAACGAAGCACCTCGGCGCGCTGGCCTTCATCTCGGTCTTCACCTTCGGCGGCTCCTACCTGCTCTACAAGTTCACCAACCTGCTCATCCCCATCCGCGTCAACGCCATGCACGAAGCCGACGGCCTCGACCTGAGCCAGCACGGCGAAACCGTGCTACCCGCACCACACGAGCACCTGCCTGTAAGTGAGCCCAAGTTTGTAGTGCGGGCTTCGTAAAAACGTGTACCCCGAATTTCCAATTTGGCTCGTTGGAACGGTGAGGTTCTAGCATGCCGAATTGGAAATTCGGGGTACACATTTTACATCCCCAGCACAAATACCGTCGGAATCTTGTGCAGCTCCGGGGCGGGCAGGCGCTTCCAGTCCGCTACCTTCAACGTCTTAATGAATTCGCCCGCGCCCGTCACGTCAGCGGCCACGCACAGGCGGGTCCCGGGCTGCAAGTGCGCCAGCAAATCGGTAAACAGCGCCCCGTTGCGGTACGGCGTCTCGATAAATAGCTGCGACTGCTGCCGCTGCTGCGCCTCTTTTTCCAGCGCCTTAATGGCCGCCACGCGCGGCGCTTTCTCAATGGGCAGATACCCGTGAAAGGCGAATTGCTGGCCATTAAGGCCTGAAGCCATGAGCGCCAGCAGCAGCGACGACGGCCCCACCAGCGGCACCACGCGCAGGCCCTGCTGGTGCGCCTCCCGTGCCAGCGCCGCGCCGGGGTCGGCGATGCCAGGGCAGCCCGCTTCGCTCAGAATGCCGGCATCAATTCCTTCTTTCAGAAGGGGTGTCAGGGCAGCCTTTACTTCTGCGTCGGTGCTGTCTTTATCGATAACCACGAAGCGGATGTCCTCAATCACACGGTGTGGAGCCACGCTTTTCACGAAGCGGCGGGCCGTGCGCGCATTCTCTACCAGGAAGTAGGGGAGAGCCGCCACCGCCTGAATGACTTGCGGCGGCAGTACCTGCGAAGCCGTGTCATCGGCGAGTGGTGTGGGAATGAGAAAGAGGGTTGACACTTAGCTAGTGTGAGAAGGAGAAGTAAGAGCGAGAAAATGCGCGTTCAATAAGGAAGTGCGAAATTAGGGTAGTTCTCACCTTCGTGTAGGCTCTGGAAAACATTGCACCGCTCTTCGAATACCGGGTACCTGCGGAGAGCAAAAGTATTCGTGCGATGAAAGCATTTCAACCAGCTATGCCCGCAACTAAAAATATTCAGTTACAGATTCAGTGCTAACAACGGCTTCAACTAACGTCAAAACAAAACCCTATTGTCGGTCGCTCGACCAGCAATAGGGTTTCATTACAATTAGTTGACCAGCACTGCCGGGCACTAGCTTGACGGCCTTGTGTGCTTCGCCATTATAGCCGGCAGCAGTAAGGCTATCGGACATTAACCGAAGTAGGAATAGCCTTATCAAGGGTTCACGACCAGGCGGTTGTTGGCCACGGCTTTTCCGTCCACCACCAAGCTATACAGGTAGACGCCGGCGGCTAGGTCCTGGCAATTGAGTTGGATGCGGCCTGTTTCATTGCCCCCCACGTCAACGCTGCGCCGCAATTGGCCTTGTAGATTATAAACCTGGATAGAGGCCTGCTGGCTTTTGGCCGGTAGTTGAAAGTTGACGGTCGTTTGGGCGCTGAATGGGTTCGGATATGCCGAGAGAGCGTTTTTCACCGCGAAGGCATCCTGCGTTGTCGCCGTTCCGCCGCTTGCTGAACGGTTCGCGGCCACCGGGTAGAGCTTCCAGCGCTGGCTATTGCTGGTGTTAGCCACGATGCTCACGGCCCGGGTCACGCCGCTCAGCGGGCCAATGTCCAAGCGGTTGCCCACGGCACACTGCGGCTCGAATCCGTAAATGCCATTACCCAAAGCAATTGCCTTCCAGAACTGGTTGGTTCCTCCGTTGCTGGTGTAGGACTGCACGGCGGCATTGTTGCCGGCGCTACGGCCTGCCACGTCCAGGCGTTTGCCAAGGGCGTGTTGCGGCTCCAGTTCGTAGATGTCGTTGCCGCGGCTAATGAATTTCCACTGCTGGTTTTTTCCTCCATTGCTTTGATACAATTCGACAATGGCTTGGTCGGCGGTGCTAAGAGACCGCACGTCCAGCCGTTGTCCCAGGGCGTGCTGCGGTTCGAGTTCATACACGCCGCCGGCCGTGATGCCGCCCCCCGTGACGGGAACAAACGTGGCGGTGAGCGTGGTGTTGGTGGCTGGGGTGGAGATAGTGTGCACACGGGCGCCGCCATCGGACCAGGATGCGAATGCGTAGGTAATGCCGTTTACCGTCTGGGGCGATGCGACTTCGACAGCCCGCAGAATCCCACTCACCCCCGTGAACGAAAGCGGTGCCGTGGCAGCGCTGCCATCCAGCTTCACTGCCAAGCCGGCCGGGCTGGTTGCCAGGGTAGTGGTGGAAGTCACGGGAATAATGTCGCGAGAAACCGTATTGGTAGCGCCCTGCGCATCAACGACCGTCAGGAATATTCTGAACAGGACGTTGGCGGAGGTTTCCATTTCGACCGGGATGGTGAAGGTGCCGGCGGTGGCGCCCGTGGTGGGTTCCAGGGCCGGATGGCTATGGGTCGGAGTATCGAAGTGATACAAGTCAATTTTCCAGGTGAAAGCGCTGGCAGGTAGTGTGCCATCTTCGCTGTCGGTTCCTGTGCCGGCAAAGGAAATGACGTCGCCACCCGAATACGTTTGCCCGGCCGCCGGGGTCGTGATGGTGGCGACGGGCGACTGGTTGTTGATTACCGTTAGGGTGGCTTCGCTGCTGGTAGCCGTGCCCGCCGAGTTGCTGACCACTACCCGGAACCGTGCCCCACTGTCGGTCAGGGCCGGGTTCGGCAACGTGTAGCTCGACGTATTGGCGCCCGCAATGGCAACCCCGTTGCGTTGCCACTGGTAGGTGGGGGTCGGGTTGCCAGAAGCCAGGATGGCGAACGTAACGGGCTGCCCAATGGAAGTGGACTTGTTGGTGGGTTGCACGGCGATGACCGGCAGGCCATTGCCGGTGTAGTTTACCTTCCATACCACGCCGTTGGTGCTCGAAGTGTTGGCCTCATCCGAGCCGCCGCTGAGGCCGCCGCGGGCGATAAAATAAAAGGTGCCGTTGCGGCCCACTGCCACATCCAACGGGCGGTCGATGCCAGTTGCGAAAGTCGTCACGGCTTTGGTGGACAAGTCAATGGTCTTAATCCAACCGTTGCAATAGTCTCCAAAAAAGTACTTGCCCACGTACGAAGCAGGAAAAGTGGCCGTGGTGGGGTTGTAAAATGCCCCGGCCGTGATGGAGCAGCCGGAGCTGTGGCTGTAGGCGTAAAAAGGGTCCTGGTAGTTGGTGGGTGGCGTTTGGGTCGTCCTTACGCCCTCAATGCCGGGCCAGCCGTAGTTTTTGCCAGCAATGCCATCGTTGATTTCCTCCCAGGCACTGTTGCCCACGTCGTTGATGAAAAGCCGGCCGGTGCCGGGTTGGGCCGCCAACCGGAATGGATTGCGCAGGCCCAGCGCCCAGATGGCCCGGTTGATGCCCGTGGCCGAGGTGTAGAAAGGGTTGCTGGTCGGAATGCTGCCATCCGTATTGATGCACAGTATCTTTCCCTTCAAAGTGGTGAAAGATTGCGCGTTAGCCGCAACAGTATTTTCGCCGACGGAGATAAAAAGCTTCCCGTCTTTTATGGCCAGCCCGCCCCCGTTGTGGTACCCAACGGGGCCCAGCGGGTCGATGTTGATAAGCACCAATTCGCTCCCGGCCACGGCCAGGTCGCCGGAGGCCGTGAAGCGGCTTACCCGGTTGTTGCTCACAGTGGCGCTGGCTTTGTAGGTGTAATACACATACACGTACCCGTTGCTGCTGAAGTTCGGGTCCACCAGCACCTTCAGCAAGCCCCTTTCGTTGAAATTATCCACGTTGGGAATGGTAATGAAAGGAGTAGGAAGCAAGACATCGTTCTTAATGATTCTCACCCGTCCGCTTTTCTCGGCCAGAAAAATGCGCCCGTCAGGGGCCACGTCCATGCCCACAGGGTCGAGGCCAGTGGCAATTTGCACGCCGGCAAAGTTGGTTGGAAAAGTTTGCGCCCACACCAGGCGCGGTGGCAGGGCGAAAAGTACCACAAGCAGCGCAATGGCCTTGCAGCAAAGGCGGATAGATTGAAGCATGTTTTTCATAGGCTTGTTGGGAGTTGAAAGGGTAAAGTGTAGGTAGTTACGGCTGAAATCCTCCCACTCTCCAAGCTGATGCAACAGCAGGAATCAGTGGTTTTGAAACATGGTGCTGGTGGCTATGACTATTTGAGTTGTGCAACTAGGGGCTGGAACCAGTCGTGCGGTAAGGGGCCTAGCCGAATGGGTTGTCGGCACTTGTAGGCTGGGGAAGTATCAGGAAAGCGCTGCTGGTCGGAGAAGAAGCAGCCTTACGGCTTCATCTGACAGACCGGGCGGTACTTCATTTCACTCAGCCTGAAGTTCAGAAATGCGGGTACTAACTTTTCCTGCACGCTGAAAAAGCCAGGTGCTGAAATATGCGAAGTGGCTGGAAAGAGTTGGGCTCTTGCCGCTGTTCTGGCTTGAGTGCCCTTCGGTAATAAGGCTAAAATGCGTGCGAACACCCGGCCCGGAACTGGCCGTTAGGAGATATAATAATACGAATTATTAATCAATTCGCTCTGCCCTTAAAGATGTAGGTCCTCAGCGCTTTGAATCTGCCCTTGAGGGTAATGCCTTAATCCGGCAGGCGTTCTAAATAGATACGCGGCCCCGTTTTCGTGCTTGGGTACCGACTGGGTGCCTGAGCGCGAAAACGGGGCCGACCTACTCTATAATAATGCGCCTAAGCGCCCACGAAGGCCTTCACCATCCCAAATATTTCCTCCGGCTTCTCGGCATGCACCCAGTGCCCGGCATCGACCACCGTCGCCACCTGCGAGTTGGGAAATAGCGCCGGAATGCCGGTCATTTTATCCTCCGCTGTGATGTAATCTGACTTGCCGCCCCGGATAAACAAAGCTGGCTTTAGGAATGGCGTCGCGCTAATGGTCTCTTCGCCAATAGCCGCTAACTGGGCCGCTAATACCGGGAGGTTGATGCGCCAGGCAAAGCTGTTGTCCTCCTGTCGGTACAGGTTTTTCAGCAGAAACTGCCGGACGCCTACACTGTGGATGTGCTGGGCCAGCGCCGCGTCGGCCTCCTGTCGGTTGGTGATGGTGGCAAGGTTGACGGATTGCAGACCGGCCAGAATTTCGTCCTGATGCTCCATGTTGGAAAAGCGCGGGGCAATGTCGAGCACGATGAGTCGTGCCAGACGCTCGGGGTAGTCGAGGGCGAAGCGCATGGCTACTTTGCCGCCCATGCTGTGGCCCATGAGCGTGGTTTCGGCCCCAAGCTGCAGGTAGTCGAACAGGGCTAGCACATCCTGCGCCATGAGCGCATAGGTGTGCTCGGGCGAGTGGAAGGAGCGGCCGTGGTTGCGCAAATCGACGCTAATCACGCGCAGGCCGGCTTCAGTGGCCCAGCGCCGCGCCAGGGTTTGCCAGTTGTCGAGGGTGCCAAACAGGCCGTGGAGGATAACCAGGGGCTGGCCCTGGCCTTGGTCGAGGTAATGAAGCAAAGGCATGATG
The DNA here is from genome assembly GCF_017571495.1 of Hymenobacter negativus. GTDB lineage: Bacteria > Bacteroidota > Bacteroidia > Cytophagales > Hymenobacteraceae > Hymenobacter > Hymenobacter negativus. Next base: position 426,509 of record NZ_JAGETZ010000002.1, read on the forward strand.
CAAAAGTACGGCCTGCACCGGGCTGCGCCGATGCAGGCCTGCAAACGTGTACTTCATCAAAGCGACACCTGGCAGCACGGAGCTTCGCCGCTCTATTCAGATGCGCTACTGTCCTAAGCGCTTTATTTTCATCGTGCTGAAAACCCGTCTTGCCTTATTGGCGATAGCCAGCGGACTGCTCTGCGCCGGCCAGGCCCGTGCCCAGGTCACGCCACCCGGAGCTGCTACACCGCCCGTTCCGCCCAATGCCGCCTCGGCCCAGGAGCCCATGCACCAGCCCAGCGAAGCGCCCCGCAACTGGAGCCTGCACTTCCAGCAGACACTCATTGACCAGTGGCACAATGACCTGACCACACCGTATGCCGGCAACTATAGCCTAGCCGACCGCGAATCGGCGAAGCTTTCCTTCACCAGCACGCTTTTCATTGGGCGGCGGCTGTGGAAGGGGGCGGCTCTGTATTTCAACCCGGAAGTAGCTGGCGGCAGTGGCCTGAGCGGTGCGCGCGGCGTGGCCGGCTTCACCAACGGCGAAACGTTTCGTATCGGCGACCCGGCTCCAAACCTGTACCTGGCGCGGCTCTATCTGCGGCAGGTATTTGCGCTGGGTACGGCTACCGATGTGGACCTCGACGACCTCAACCAGTTGGCCGGTACCAGTCCGCAGCGCTACTTCGCTGTCACGCTGGGCAAGTTCAGCACCGCCGATTTCTTCGACCAGAATAGCTACTCGCACGACCCGCGCACCCAGTTCCTGAACTGGAGCCTGATGAGCGCCGGGGCCTGGGACTACGCCGCCAATACCCGCGGCTACACCGTAGGTGGCGTGTTTGAGTACGTGACGCCCGGGTTCACGGTGCGCTTCGGCTCCACGCTCATGCCCACGCTGGCCAATGGCCCCACGCTGGACTTCCACTACGGCACAGCTCACGCCGAAACCTTGGAGCTGACCAAAACCTACCACCTCAACGGCCGGCAGGGCACCATCCGGGCGCTGGGCTTTCGCAACGTAGCGGCTATGGCTACCTATAATACCGCCATCCGACTGGCCCAGCTTATCGGCGAGCAGCCCGATGTGACGGCTGTGCGCCGCGACGGCCACACCAAGGTGGGCTTCAGCCTGAATGCCGAGCAGGAAATTGCCAACAATGTGGGGCTGTTTGCCCGCGTGAGTTACAACGATGGCAAGAACGAAACCTGGGCTTTCACCGAAATCGACCACAGTGCCAGCCTGGGGATTGCCAGCACCGGCGCCCGCTGGCAGCGGCCCGACGACCGTCTGGGCGCGGCCATTGTAGCCAACGGCATCAGCCCCGAGCACCGTGCCTACCTGGCCGCTGGTGGCTACGGCTTCATCGTGGGCGATGGCGCCCTGAACTATGGCCTGGAGCAGATTGGGGAGGTGTACTACAGCTTCGCACTGCCGCAATACCATGCGAGCATCAGCCCCGATTACCAGCTGGTTATCAACCCTGCCTACAACCGCGACCGGAGCGGGCCGGTGCATGTGGTGGCCATGCGGCTGCATGTAGAGTTTTAGAAGGCGGACGGAGCCGACCTGTATCTTTACAGAAACCCGTTCGGCCCTGAATTATGTCTGCAATCACCTCGCTATCGCAGCTTGACCCAACCAAAACATACAGCTACGCCGACTATCTGACCTGGAAGTTCGACGAGTTTGTGGAGCTCATCAAAGGCAGGCTTATGCGGCCGATGGCGGGGTCTAGCCGACTTCATCAGGTGTACTCGTTGAACATTGCTGCTGAGATTCGGCAGTATTTGAAAGGAAAGCCCTGTCAGGTTTACGTGGCTCCTTTCGACGTCCGCCTGAATACTGCTGGCGTCAATGGTGACCAGGAGATTACGACCGTGGTGCAGCCCGATATCTGCGTCATCTGTGACCGGACCAAACTTGATGACCGCGGCTGCGTAGGGTCGCCGGATTGGATTGTGGAGATTCTGTCGCCCGGCAATACGGCCCGCGATACCAAAATCAAGTTCGACCTCTACGAGGAAAGTGGGGTGCTGGAATACTGGATTGTATTTCCGGGGGTGAAAACGGTAGCGGTATATGTGTTGGAGGGAGACCAGTACCAGCTGGCGGGCGAGTTCTACGAGCCCGGTCCCATTCCGGTGCGCATCCTGTCAGGCCTGGAGCTGGAGTGGAGTGAGGTATTTGCCGAAGCATAAATAATGCAGGCAACCCCTGTAACGTTGCGGGCATCATTGCGGTAATCGTGGCTAATCATTCACCTTTCTCCTTTTTTCGATGGCTCTGCAACAAACCAAAACCCTCTGGACCAACCTACTGCTTGCAGTGGGGATGTTATCGTCCTTTATAGCCGCCCGGCCTGAAACTGAGCGCGAAACCCGTTCGGTGGGGGCATTCACCGAGGTAAACCTGGGCGGTTCGGCGCGGGTAGTGCTCAAGCAGGGAAGCCCCCAAAGTGTCGTGGTTGAGGCCAGCCCGGAAGCTTTGGCCGAGTTTGAAACGGTGGTGAATGGCGGCCAATTGCGGCTGGCCAACCGAAACAAGATGGGCAATTACAAAGACCAGGGGCCTGTTACGGTATACATCACGGCGCCCAGCCTGACGGCGCTACGCGTGGGCGGTTCGGGCAAATTTGAGGTCAATGGCCCACTGAAAGCCGATGCTATGAAGCTGGATGTGTCGGGTTCGGGCAAGCTGCAAGTGCCACAGCTCACGGCCAGCAGCCTCGAAACCAACCTATCAGGTTCCGGCGACTTGCTGGTGGGCGGAACCTGCCCGCGCCAGCAGCTCCGCATCAGCGGCTCGGGCCAAGTGAAAGCCCACGACCTGAAATCTGAAACCTGCCAGGCCCGCATCAGTGGCTCGGGCGATGCCCATGTGTACGCCAGCCGCTCGGCCGATGCCAGCATCTCGGGCTCGGGCAGTGTGTATGTGGCCGGCGGCGCACAGCTTAGCAGCTCGGTGCACGGCAGTGGTCGCATTGTGAAGGAGTAGGTGCGTTTTGTCATCCAGCGCTTGCGAAGGCATGCGCACCGAAGAGCAGTTCGCGGTAAGTCGGTTCACTGCGAACGTGGTAAGGTCCTTCGCGAGCGTTGGATAACAGGTAGGAAAGGCATGATGACAGACGGTGCCGGCCTGCATGATGCAGCACGTCAACACTGACAAATAGCGCCTGGTGTATAAGATTTAGGCATATTACCAAGCCAGCCCGACCGCCGGCGGCTGGGAGGCGTACCTTTGCCGGGCCGAAAGGCCCGCTTACGTTTTCCACCCAATACCATTCCGTGTACCTTCATCATGTGGCGGCCTACCTTCCGGAGGCCGTCGTCACCAATGCTCATTTCACCCGTCTGAATGGCCTGGCCAGCGAGTGGATAATTGAGCGCACCGGCATCCAGGAGCGTCGCAAAGCGGCCCCTGGCGAAAACGCCAACACCATGGCCATTGCCGCAACCCGCGCCGCGCTGGCTGCCGCCCCCGCCTTTGCTCAGAATAGTGTCGACCTTATTGTGGCTGGTACCTATACGCCGCACGATACCATCTTTACGGCCGCGCATGCCGTGCAGCGCGATTTGGATATCAACGAAATCCCGACCGTCAGCATCTCTTCGGCCTGTTCGTCATTGCTCAATGCGGTCGAAATCGTGGAGGGCTACTTTGCCATGGGCAAGGCCACCCGTGCCGTGGTGGTAGTGAGCGAGCACAACACAGCCTACAACAACGAGGAAGATACCATGGCCGGCCACCTCTGGGGCGATGGGGCGGCGACGCTGCTCATCAGCAAAGAGCGCATCAGCCCCGATGACCTGCACATTGCCGAGGTCATCACCGGCGGGGCTGCCCCCGTGAGCAAGGCCGATGAAGCCGTGACCCTAAAACCAGTGGAGCGTGGCATCGTGATGCCATTTGGGCGCGATGTGTTTCAGCAGGCCTGCACCTACATGGCCCGCGTGACGCAAACGCTGCTCGACAAACACCACATCCCCACCGAGGAGCTCACCTACCTTATCCCGCACCAGGCCAACCTGCGCATCTCGAAAAACGTGACCAAGTCGCTGGGCCTCGACCCGGCCCGCGCCGTGAGCAACATCGAGCGCCTCGGTAACACGGGCTGCGCCGGTGCTGCCATTGGCCTAGCCGAGGTGTGGGACACTATCAAGCAAGGCGATAGAATCATCATCACCGTCTTCGGCGGCGGGTACTCCTACGGGGCGATGCTGCTGAACAAATAAGAACTGAAACGGCCGTCATGCCGAACGCAGCCGAGGCATCTCGTGGGCAGCAGTAATCCGACAGAAAGGATTAGTGGTGACACGCGAGATGCCTCGGCTGCGCTCGGCATGACGTTCTTTGTGTAATAATTCTTACCTCCATGCTACCTCCCGCTGCGGCCTTTCTGCCCGAAATCACTTTCCAGACCAGCCGAGCCAGCGGGCCGGGTGGGCAGAATGTGAACAAGGTAGAGTCGCGGGTGGAACTGCGCTGGCACCTGATGGATTCGCAGGTGCTGACTGACGAGCAAAAGGCCCTGATTCTGGAGAAAGTCGGCAACCAGCTCACGGCCGAGGGCCTGCTGCTGGTAGTGGCACAGGACGACCGCAGCCAGTTCCGCAATAAGGAGCTGGCCCTGGCCCGGTTTCATGAGCTGCTGGTGCGCAGCCTGCGCCGGCCCAAGCCCCGCAAGGCCACCAAGCCCAGTAAAAGCGCCGTGCGCAAACGCTTGGAGGGCAAGAAACTTCAGGGAGAGAAGAAGGCCAGCCGGCGCAAGCTGGAATAAGAGCCGGCAAAGCCATCGCAACACGTGGCGGTAGGCATGAGGGGTGTGGTTACATGGCTTACACGTGTGTGTAATGGCTGTGGGGGGTGTGGCTACATGCCTTACACATGCGTGCGATAGGTACGGGGGGTATGACTACATGCCTTACACATGCGTGAGATGGGGTCGGGCACAGTGGTAATGTGGCCCGCAACGTATTGCGATGAAATAAGGGAGTGGCCCGGCTAGTTCAAATCCAGCCCAAACAGCACCCCAAACCAAGGCTTGTGCTGGTACACCCAGTAGCTGCCATCAGGCCCAAGCAATTGGTCGATGCCTGCTGCCACGCCAATGTTGAAAGCCCGGGCATCGTAGATGGTGGCCAGCCCGCCGTGCAGCACTACGCCTTCGTATTCGGTGGTGCTCGGACGCGGCCCGGTTACATCGGCGGTAATGAAAGTGGAGCCCGCCCCCACAAACGCGCCATAGCCCAGGCCCGTGGCTCGAATGTGCGCCGTGGGCCCAAACGGGGTGCTGCGCTTGGTGCGGAGGGAGTAAAAATCGAGCCGTCGCCCTACGTAAATAGCGGCGTTGAAATTGGTGTTGAGTTGCACCGGCACTCCCCCCTGCGGCGGCCGCACCTTAAAAGGAATGGTAAACACATCAAGGTCGAGCCGGCGTCGCAGTAACACCAAATGCCGGTCGGGGCGCAGGTGGTAGTGGATGGTGACGGGAGCCCCCGCAGGCACATCCGGGGTGAGAAGCAGCGTATCGGCCCGTTGCTGCACGTAGAGCTGGGCCGGTAGCCGGACTACCAGCGAGTCGGAAGCTTTGCGCCTCACCACGCGGTAGTAGTCATCATCGAGCTGGGTGACGTGGCCCACCACAGCACAACTGCTCAACGCCAGTGTACTAGCCAGCAGCAGGTGCGGTACAACTAAGCCACGGCACAGCATCAGGCGGGGGCGATGATTTTTCCAGAACGTCATTTACAGCCCGTTATGCAGCGCATAGATAAGTAGGCCCGACGGGCTGGAAACGCTACAGCAGCGTGCCGCGCAGCAGCAGCAGCGCCACGGTGAAGTAGATAATCAAGCCCGTGACGTCCACCAACGTGGCTACGAAGGGGGCCGAAGACGTGGCCGGGTCCAGCCCCAGCTTCTTAAGGATGAGCGGCAGCATGGAGCCTGCCAATGAGCCCCATAGCACAATGCCCACCAGCGCAATGCCCACCGTGAGGGCTACCAGCACCCAATGCTCGCCATAAATAGGCGTGATGCTTTGCCAGATGGCAATGCGCCCGAAGCCCACAAAACCCAGAATCAGTCCCAGCGCCAGGCCCGTAATAATCTCGCGCCGCAGCACCCGCCACCATTCGCCCAGCGTGAACTCGCCCAGCGCCATGGCCCGGATAATGAGCGACGTGGCCTGCGAGCCAGAGTTGCCGCCCGAGCTGATAATCAAGGGCACAAATTGCATCAGCACAATGGCCTTTTGCAGCTCTCCTTCGAAAAACTGCATGGCGGAAGCCGTGAGCAATTCGCCCAGAAACAGGATTACCAGCCAGCCTGCCCGTTTCTGCACCAGCCGCATGAGCGGCATGGTGAGGTAGGGCTCGTCGAGGGCTTCGGAGCCGCCGAGCTTCTGCATGTCCTCGGTGTCTTCCTGCTCCCGGATGCTCAGGATGTCATCAATTGTCACAATGCCGAGCAGGATGCCTTGGTCCGACACCACGGGCAGAGCGTTGCGGTCGTTGCGCCGGAAAATATCGATGGCCTCTTCCTGGTCCTGGTTGGCGGTGAGTTGCACGAAGCGGCGGTCCATCAGCTCGCGCACCCGCACCGTGGGCGCGGCCAGCAGGAACTCCCGAATGCGAATGTCATCAATCAGTACGCCGTGGGCATCGGTCACGTAGAGCATGCTCAGCGTTTCGGACTGCCCGCCGTGCTGCCGGATGTAGTCGAGTACCTGCTGCACCGTCCAGTTCTCGCGGATGGCAATGTAGTCCGGCGTCATCAGGCGGCCCACCGAGTACTCGGGGTAGCCCAGCAGCTGCAAGGTCACCTTGCGCTCTTCCTCCGAGAGGCTTTGCACAAGCTCGGCCACGAAGTTGGCGGGCAGAAATTCCAGCAAGGCCGTGCGGTCATCCGGCGACATCTCGTTGAGGATGTCGGCCATCTTGTCCTGGGCCAGGTTATCCAGAAAGTGACGCTGCACCTCCAAATCAAGGTATTCAAACACCTCGGTAGCCAGCTTGAGGGGCAGGAGCCGGAAGATGATGAGCTGCTCCCGGTCTTCTTCGGCCTCAATCAGCGTTACCAGCTCCGAGGGCTGGAAATCGCGGAGCAGCTGCTTGAGCTTAAAAAATTCGCCCTCCTGAATCAGGGACGTGATGGTTTCCACGGTCTGCGGCTGCATGAAAAAAGAGGGGAGGGGAGATGCTTCGCTAGGCAAGCGGGGTTGATGGAGAAAATAAGCCCCACAAAAGTAGGGCTAAGCCGGCGGTAAACGAGTATTGAAACCGGTAGAAAGAGCAATACCTCCGTCAAGCTGAACGCAGCAACGGACCTTCGTCCGTTTGAACAGTTTGCCATAAAATCAATTATTGCGAATAGGAGAAGGTCCTTCGCCGCGCTCAGCAGGACAGCGTATAGCATCGTTCTAGCCCGCCGCCCCATCTTGCCGATTCAAACCCTGCCCTTATGCCCGCCGAATCCCCATCAGCCGCTCCCTTGGGCACCATTGCCGTGCTCGGCGGCGGCGACGACGACCGGTTTATCGCCTGCCTGGCCGGCCTCTTGGCCGACCGCAACGCCCCCATCGAAGTGCTAACCACGGCCACCCGCCGCCAGCCCGCCCGCACGGCCGCCGCCTACGCCCACTCGTGGCACCAGCTGGGCTGCCCGCACGTGCGCCACCTCCAGGTATGCGAAGACTATCCGGCCGACGACCCCGAAACCCTCCAGCGCCTACGCCGGGCCACGCTTGTATTCATGAGTGGCGGCGACCAAGAGCGCATCATCGATTTTTTGCTCGGCACCGAATTTCTCTCCATCCTCAAGCACAAATACCAGACGGAAGCCGGCTTCATCCTGGCGGGCACCAGCGCCGGCGCCTCCGCCGTAGCCGAATTCATGCTCGTGAACGGCCACGGCTGGCGCAGCCTGCTCGCTGGCCATATTGAGGTAAAGCCCGGCCTGGGCCTGCTGCCTGGCGTGCTCCTCGACCAACACTTTGCCGAGCGGGGCCGCTACCCGCGCCTCATGCACGCCGTGCTGGCCCAGCCCACCCTGTTGGGCATTGGCCTGAGCGAAGAAACCGGCCTTATTATTCGCCACGGTCAGCCCGCCGAGGTGTTTGGCGAGGAAGCCGTAGTGGTAGTAGATGCCGCCAGCCTCACGCACAACAACCTGCCTAACCTGCCCGAAGACGAAGTAATCAGTGCCCATAACCTGCGCGTGCATTTGCTGGTGAAGGGCCAGCAGCTGGACGTGGCCGCACGCACGGTTGGGGTGTGAGGGTCGGAGTCGTCCGTTATCCTGAGCGGCACAAAGGGCCTTACCACTGCTGAGCGGTTTGCAGTAATTTTAAACGGCGTACCTATGAGGGGGCCTGCGCGCCACTCAGCATGACGAATGCCGCCATATCCTTCCACCCCAACCGTCTCACCCCGCCGGGCACCAAAGTCCTATACCTTTGCGTTGATGCCCCGAAAATATTCCGTGCGATTCATGCGTATCTCTCGTTTGTGGCTGCGGCCGCTGCGTTTCCTGGGTTTGGCACTGGTGCTGTTCACGCTTTTGCCGTGGGCCTGCACCCGCAAAACCGTTTCCTTTAACAGCACCCCCGAGCAGCCCATTGCGGCCGTGCTGGTATCCGATACGCTCACACACACCAGCGACTCCCTCAATGGCAAGCCCTCACTGAGCACCGCGCGCAAGGTGGTGCTTACCAAAGAGCAGGAAAAAGCTGCTAAGGATTCGGAAAAGGCCGACCAGCGCAAGTCCAAGAAGAAGAAAAAGAACGTCTTCCTGGGCGAGAAGATGAAGAAGGCCTTTGCCAAGTCAGGCCCGAAAGGACGCAACCAGATTATCGAAATCTTCTACTACCTCAAGTACCCCCGGCCGCTTGCCGACTATGCCCCGGCGCATTACTATTACGACACCAAGAAGCATAAAGTCCTGAAGCTGGCGGCCATTGATGAGAACATGACCTCCCTTAAGGTGCTGCATGGCCCTTATAAGAAGATGCAGAACAATAAGGTGCTCGAAACCGGCTATTACGCGCTGGGTACCCGCCACCTGCGCTGGGAGCGGTTCGATAAAAACGGCGTGCTCCTGGCCAAAACCCACTACGAAATGGGCTTCCCACGCGACGCCAACGTGAGCTACTACGGCGAGGACCGTGCCAAAATCAATGAAGTGGTGCCTTACGTAAATGGCAAACTGGAAGGCGACTACGCCAAATTCCTCCTCAATGGCCAGCCCGACTGGCGCGGCCAGTTTGAAAATGGCAAGCGCGTGGGCACCTGGACCAAGTTCTGGGGCTTCCGGGGCCGTCGCCGCTACGAGTACCAATACGGCGAAACCGGTTACGACCCTGAAGTAGCCGAGCCGGAGCTCATTCGCGAATACAACCGCGATGCCAAGCTGATTTACGATAAAGAGAAGAATATTGACACCCGGGGCCAGGCTGATTCTCCCACTCGTCCTAATCAGAGCCGGCCGGGCTACACGCCCCGCACCGTGCCCAAGGCCGCCCCAAAAGTGACGCCCAAGCGCCGGTAAAGAGAATGGTGTAAATGCGCGGCTAATGGCAAGGCAAGAACCTTCCCATTAACCACATCACTTCTTCCGTGTTGTTCAATAAAACGCATCCTCAAATTGCTCGATGCGAAAGCCCTGGCTGAGCAAGGTCAGGGCCAGAATGTCGAAACGGATGTCGCCGCGCCAGTCCATTTCCTCCTGCAACTGCGTGGCCGCAAGGCGAAACAGCTCCTTCTTGCGCTCTGATACAAATGTCTCTGGCGTGCCAAACTGACTGGAAGAGCGGGTTTTAACTTCGGCAAACACGAGCAACTCATTGCCGCGCCGGAGCACTAAATCGACTTCGGCCCGGCCGTGCCGGTAACCGCATGCCAGCACCTCAAATCCCTGGGCCTGGTAGTAGTCGGCGGCAGCCTGCTCGCCGGCCCGACCTAGTTCATGAGGAGCATGGGCCATGTGCAACAGTTGAGTGAAAGAAGTATTGGGAGTGCTGGTAGTCCGTGGCGGATGACTATAAGCCAAGGTGAAGGGGGATAATCCAACCGCAAGTCGCCGCAAGCTAATGCCTACGGTGCTTAGTACCTTTGCGTCCCGATTCATAAATCCCAGCCCATGGCTTCCTCTATAGAACAGTTTCGTCCGCAACTGCTCGACGCCATCCTCCCCGACGACGCCAGCTTTCCCATCAACCGCACGGTTCAGGTTCAGCGCCTGGGTTTGGTCGATTACGTGCCCACCTGGCAGCTTCAGGAAACCCTGATGGATGCCACGCTGGCCATCAAAGTCTGGAACCGACAGGCCGAAACCACCGGCGAAGCCCCGCAGCCCACCCCCAACCACTTGCTGCTCTGCGAGCACCCGCATACCTACACCCTGGGCAAAAGCGGCAAGCCTGAGCATCTGCTGCTGAACGAAGCCGCGCTGGAAGCCCATGAAGCCAGCTTCCATCGCATCAACCGGGGCGGCGACATCACCTACCACGGCCCCGGTCAACTGGTGGGCTATCCCATCCTCGACCTCGATAATTTCCGGCCCGACATCCACTGGTACCTGCGGGTTTTGGAAGAAGCCGTTATCCGTACCCTCGCCGGGTATGGCCTGAATGCCGGCCGCATTGCTGGTCTCACCGGTGTGTGGCTCGATTGGGAAGAAGGCGCAGCCAACCCCCGCAAAATATGCGCCCTCGGCGTGAAATGCAGCCGCTGGGTAACCCTGCACGGTTTTGCACTCAACGTAAATCCCGACCTCTCGTATTTCGGCCACATCGTGCCCTGCGGCATCACCGATAAAGCTGTGACTTCCCTGGCGCAAGAGCTGGGCGGCGCCACTGTTGTATCGGTGGCCGAAGTGCAAGAACGGCTGCTGCCCCACCTGCTAGAACTGCTGGGTGCTACACCAACTGCTAACACAACAGCTGCCTGATTAAGTGCTTGCGGCTGCAGTACAGCTGTTTTAGTTTATCAACCCCCGCTAAAATCCCGAGGTCCTGTGAAGCAAGACATCCCTTTTGAACAGGTAGAAGGCGTTTCGGTTGCCATTGTGCCCGCGGCCGATAATGCCCTGACGCCCGACGGCCACCCTCTGTGGCAGGTATACCTGCTCAACCACAATGATTTTCCGCTGACCAGTGTCATCGTCAATGCCAATGGCTATGGCCAGCAGGAAGACGGTGAAAAAGTACGGACTTCCACCCTGCGCTATCTATTCGAGGAGGTACCAGCGCACACCGCCATCCCTGTTGAACCCCTCGACCCAGCTCTGTTTCACCTCAACAATCAATACTGGGTGAGCTACTACCACGGCTCCCAAATTTTTGACAAAAAATTCATCTTCGTGCCCGATTCCATTGTGCCCGACAATTTCACGCACATTGCCCTGCTTGACCGAGTAGGCATTTTGCACAGCTAGTGCCAACCTTTATTCTGCCACGCGGCTTTTCGGCGGTTTTGCCAATGCCTCCAACCCGTACTTTGTTCCACTATGACTCATTTTGATATACCCCTGGGCCTTTCTTGGATGTGGGCAATGCTCGTGTCGCTGTTCGCCGTGCCGTCCATTATCTACATTGCCCACCTCAAAAACATGCTTGATACGCCCAACGGCCGCACTGTGCACCAGTCGCTTACGCCACGTTTGGGTGGCGTAGCGGTGTTTGCGGGCTTTATGTCAGCACTCACCATCTTCGCTCCGTTGCAAAACGGCGCCAAAGAGCTGCTGGCCGGGTGCATCATCCTGTTTTTTGTGGGTCTGAAGGACGACCTTGTGGGTATGTCGGTTTCCAAGAAATTTGTGGGCCAGCTGCTTGCTACGGGTATTGTAATGATAATGGCCGATGTGCGCATCACCAGCTTTCAGGGTATTTTGGGCATTGGTACCCTGCCTATCGGCATTAGCTATGCCTTTACGCTGGGCGTTATCGTGGGCATTACCAATGCCATCAACCTCATCGACGGTCTCGATGGCCTTGCTGGCACCATCGTCCTGATTATCTGCGGCACGTTTGGGTATTATTTCTATCAATATGGCGGTGCCAGCTACGGCAACTATGCTTACGTAGCGGTTTGCCTCATTGGGGGCTTGCTGGGCTTCCTTCGCTATAACTTCCACCGTGCGCCCATTTTCATGGGCGACACGGGCTCGCTTGTCTGCGGTTTCATCGTGTCGGTGCTAGCCATTCAGTTTATAGAAATGGGCCTGCGGGTGGGGCAGCCCTTTGGCTCATCGGCTCCATCGGTAGCAGTAGGCATCCTGTTTGTGCCACTGTTTGATACGCTACGGGTATTTTCGCTGCGCATGCTGGCTGGCAAGTCGCCCTTCTCACCCGATAAGAACCACATCCACCACCGCATCTTGGCCATGGGCTTTCAGCAAATAAGCACGGTGTTGCTGCTTGGCTTGCTGAATATCTTGGTTGCCCTTTTGGTGATTCACTTCGCCTACCTTGGCAACACGGCTTTAATTACTGCCCTGGCCGTATTCTCAGCGTTATTAAGCATCTTCTTCGGCGTATACCAAAGCCGCATTTCCCGCCGTCAACTGCTGGCTTCCGAAACCAGCAATTAGCGTCATGATTGCCCGGAAGTTTTGGCTCTACCTCACATGGCGGGTCACCATGGTCTTGGGGCTAGCGCTGGCCAGCAGTATAGCCACTTTCGCCAGCGAGTACCGCCAGTTGCCACCCGCTGCCCCAGCATCTTTGTCGGCCGACTGGCTGATTCACGATGCCGCCCGTAACCGCCTGATTTTCTTTTTGCCCGGCTACCACCAGCCTGCTCACGCCTACTACCAGTGGGTACAAGTCAGCCGCAGCCAGTCGTTCCCTTTGTCATTCGCCGCTCAGCGCGGCCTCAGCTTGTTTCTTGATAATCAGCTGATTTTCACGGCGCGCTCCGCTACTACCTACTCGCTCGACTTAGCGCATTTGTTGCCAGCCCGGCTGCCAGCCGGCCGCCACCTATTAGCTGTCTGGCAGCCCGATGGTATTCCGGCGCTTGCTTCGTTCTCTGGTGTGCGCCAAGGCAGTAGCACCAGCCCCAGCACGGCTTCGCTTGTTGGCCAAGCTCAGCCGCGCTTGCCTGGTCCGCAAGGCCAAAGCGTATACCTGAGTTTGCTCTTGGTGCTGGGCCTGTCCTATGGAGCCGTACGCACCACTTACCAGCCCGGCCTAGCCCGCATATTCCAGCTTGACGAGCTATTTGGGCGCGGCAGCGACCAGCAGGCTTTTTTGTCCAAGCCAGCTTTTTCGTTGCTCAACCTATTGCTGGTATTGCTCTTCGCGCTGTCCTTTGCACTCCTCCTCACTGCTATCCATACCGACCTGCAAAACCTGCCGTTCCTACGCCGGTTCTTCAATGTGCCCGAAACCGCCATTGTTGCGCGCGTGCTGCTTTACACCGGTATTATTACTGCCTTTGTTTTTGGCAAATACCTGTTTGTTGGCATCATGGCCTACATCTTCGACCTGCTGCCGCTAGTCGATATTCAGTACCGTGAGTTTCTGCGCACCACATTGCTGGCGGGCCTGTTTCTGCCATTAGTGTTGCTTCTCTACTTAAGCCTCAACAATGCCTTTCCACAATCAGTGGCTTGGGCCGCTAGTGCAGCAATAGGCATCGTTCTGGTTGGGTCAGTATTGCGGGTAGGGCGTACGTTGCATCATCATGCCTCGCTGCTGAATTTGCATTTATTTGCCTACCTTTGTGCTACCGAAGTACTGCCTTTATTGGTTTTGCTTAAGCTTATCGTCTTCACGTACTGATTGGCCTCCTGGGGCTGTTCGCCTTAGTTCATTTCCTTCTTCATATCGTTCTAAGCATTACCCTTTCTTCCCTGTATGGCCGATAGTGCAGAAAAGCCGGGCACAGGCCGGCACGCCACGCGCATCAGTAGCATCCTGGTTACCCAGCCCAAGCCCACCACCGACGTTTCCCCTTACTTTACCATTGCCGAGAAATACGGCATTAAGGTAGATTTCCGGGAGTTTATTGAAGTGCAGCCAGTATCCTATAAGGATTTTCGGCGCGAAAAAATAAATATATTGGACTATACGGCGGTTATTTTTACCAGCCGTAACGCCGTCGACCATTTTTTTCGCATCTGTCAAGAGGCTAAGCTGGAAATGCCAGCCGAAATGAAGTATTTCTGCATTTCGGAACAGACCGCTAACTACCTTCAGAAGTACATTGTGCTCCGCAAGCGTAAGCTATTCGTGGGCGAACGTACCGCTGCTGACCTTTTTGATATCATCAAAAAGCATAAAGGTGAGAATTTTTTGTACCCCTGTTCGGATATCCGCAAAGACGATTTGCCGGTGTTTATGCGGGCCAATAATCTCAAGTTTTCGGAGGCCGTTATCTATCGTACCGTAGCCAGCGATTTGTCCGATTTGTCGGATGTGAAATACGACTGCCTCGCCTTCTTCAGTCCATCTGGCATCAGTTCTCTGTTTATAAATTTTCCTGATTTTGTGCAGGGAGGAACCCGTATTGCGGCTTTTGGTCCTACCACTGCTAAAGCAGTCACTGATGCCGGGCTCATTTTAGACATTGAAGCACCTCAACCTAATGCTCCATCCATGACCGGAGCAATCGAGGCTTACATCCGGCAACATGCCCAACCAGATGTAGGTAAGGCAAGTACTAAAAATACCCGACCAAACGTTTAGCCCATTACGGAGCACATAACCGGCGCAACCTTGCTTTGCGCCGGTTTTTTTTGGCCAAGTTTTTTAAAGCAGGTTTTTGCCTTACATTTGGAAGCTATTCATCCTGTAGCAGCCACCCCCATCTCTTTCAAGACACCTCCCTCTTCTTCCACCATCACCACCCCCGCTTCTATGAAAGGAACGTTACTCGCGACCCTGCTGCTAACGGCAGCAGCTGGCTCGGCGCTTGCTCAGCAACAGCCCCAATTCACCCACTACGGCCTCAACGGCATGTCTCTAAACCCAGCTTATGCGGGCATCAAGGGTCAAGGTGAAGTAAGCCTAATTGGTCGCTATCAGTACCTCAATTACAACGGTACTTTTGACGGCAACAACGGTTCCCCCCGCACGGGCCTCGTTACCGTTTCATTGCCTGTTCCTGCGCTCAGCGGTGGTGTAGGTTTGGCAGTGTACTACGACCAAGTTGGTCAGGCCAAAATGACCAATGCTGCGCTGTCCTACTCGCAGCACATCAAGCTGGGTTCGGGTAAACTGGGCATTGGCATTCAAGGCATCTACACGTACCTGAGCAAAGGCACTTACATCGCTATTGACCCGGAAGACATCAACGTGCCTAAAGATGCTTCCGACAACAAGTTCGACGCTGGTGCTGGTATCTGGTACGAATCGCCAAAGTTCTACGCTGGCATCAGCATGAATAATCTGCTCCGCTCAGAGTACTCTTTCAAGAGTGCCGACGGCAGCACCAAAGGCAACAAAAGCCCATACCTTGCTGAGAACCACGCCTACTTCACTGCCGGATACAATATCGAAGCCTCGTCTTCCGTTATCGTGACTCCAATGGTACTGGCTAAAGCCGTATTACCAGGCAAGTTCTCTAGCTCTAGCAAATTTGATAACGCAAAGAACTACTCTTTTGAAGGTGGCGTTCGTGCCACTATCGATGACAAATACTGGATTGGTGCTAACTATCGCCACGAAGAGTCTGTGTCGGGTCTGCTGGGCTTGAGCTTTGCCAAAGACAATGCTATCCGTGTAGGCTACGCATTTGACTTCATTGCTTTCAATCAGGATGCCCGTGCATTCAGCTCGCACGAAATTATGCTCACCTACCGTTTGCCGAAGCCAGGCCCAACTACTCGCCCTGCTATCCGCACGCCCCGCTACAGCTTCTAATACTCCTATTTTCTTGTCTTGCACTAAAGATGAGCATTGTCCTATTGAGTTAGGATAAAATTTAGTCGGCCCTTTGGCCAATAAATCGGATTAACCGGCTTATTTACGCTATTCAACGCGTTTACCAACAATTTGGTCTCTTAAATCGGAATGTAGGTATTGCACCTTGCCCGAAAAGAGTGTAGATTTGCCATACCATCCAACTGTACTTTAGCGGTATCGACAATTAAAACAGATTTCTAACTCTCATGAACAAGATTTTAGCATTATCCCTTTTTGCTATTTCCGGGGCATTATTAGGCGGGTGCGGTTTTGGTAAAGGTCCTACGGGCGACCTTGTAGGTTCCGAAGACCGTCCGTTCTTTAACCCACAGGAAGTTCCCTTTGGAATGGTACCCTGCCCCGGCGGTACCTTCCACATGGGCCAGACCGACCAAGATATATCGGCTTCGATGGTTAACATGAACAAGCAGGTGACCATAGCCGGCTTCTACATGGATGAAACCGAAATTACTAACAACGAATACCGTCAGTTTGTCGATGCCATTAAGCAGGACTCGCTTGATGTACTAGGTGAAGAATATGTGATGACTGAACTCTACCCCGATACCACGGTATGGGTTCGCGACTTCACTTATCACATGGGCGACCCATTGCTGGAGTACTACTATACGCACCCTGCATTCGATGATTATCCGGTAGTGGGGGTTGACTGGTTTGCCGCTAAATATTTCTGCAACTGGCGTACCAAGTTCCGGAATGCTGCCCGCGAAGAAACAGGCTTAGCTAGCGACCCGAACTTCCGACTGCCTTCTGAGGCTGAATGGGAGTACGCTGCTCGCGGTGGCCGCGATTTGGCTACTTATCCCTGGGGTGGTCCTTATCTGCGCAATACCAAAGGCTGCATGCTGGCTAACTTTAAGCCTGGACGTGGCGATTACGCTTCCGATGGCTTCGCTTATACATCGGAAGTTGGTTCATTCTTCCCCAATGACTTTGGTTTGTATGACATGGCTGGTAACGTTTCGGAGTGGTGCGATGATGCTTACATGGAAGCTTCGGTGCCCGTTGTTTGGGACTTGAACCCTACCAACCCGGATGACAACGAACCTCGCAAAGTAGTCCGTGGCGGCTCGTGGAAAGACATTGCGTATTTCCTCGAAACTGGTACTCGGAATTTCGAATACCAAGATTCTGCCCGCTCCTACATTGGCTTCCGCTGCTCGATGATTCAGATTGGCATGGGTACTAACAGCGCGCTTAACTAATACCTAACTATTATAAAAGGCTAAGGCCATTACTCAAACACCCTCCCCTCACCTTACTTCAACATTTCTCAATTAGTTAGACTCCCATGGCAGCCCAAAAAAGTTTTCTCTATGATACGCTGATGCCCAAAATCTACGGTATCGGTGCAGCCGTTGTAATTGTTGGTGCATTGTTTAAAATCGAACACTGGAAAGGTGCCGATACGATGCTGATTGTAGGCCTGGGTACGGAAGCCGTTATCTTTTTCCTTAGCGCATTCCAACCCGCCGCTCACGAGCCCGATTGGAGCTTGGTATATCCTGAACTGAATGATGGCTATGACCCCTCGACAGGTGGTACTAAAGCTGTAGAAGCCAGCAATGCAAAAGGCCTCACAATGAAGCTGGACGATATGCTGAAAAATGCCAATGTTACTCCTGAAGCCCTCACTAGCCTGGGCCAAGGCCTAAACCGTCTCAGCACTACTACTTCACAGCTGTCGCAATTGGGCGAGGCAACGAATGTGACCGACGAATATACCAAAAAAGTTCGCTCGGCTGCCGATTCACTCGAAAAAATCAACGTGGCTTACTCGAACACGGTAGATGCTATTTCGGCAATGTCGAATGCTACCTCTGATGCTAAGGAGTACCACATGCAGGTTCAGAACGTGACCAAAAACCTTGGCGCTTTGAATGCTGTGTATGAAATGGAATTGCAGGATGCCAACACGCACCTCAAATCCATGAACCAGTTCTATGGTACCCTCAGCAAAGCCATGGACAACATGACCCAGGCTGGCAAAGACACCGAGCAGTTCCAGAAGCAAGTATCTGACCTGACCGGCAACCTGACCTCGCTGAACCGGGTGTATGGCAACATGCTGAATGCCATGCGTGCTCCTGCCCAGGCTTAATTGCTGGCAGAAGAAGCAAAAAATTAGTTCTTATTCCAATTTTTAGCGGAAACAGATAATGGCAGGCGGAAAAGAATCCCCGCGGCAGAAGATGATTGGCATGATGTATCTCGTGCTAACCGCTCTTCTGGCGCTCCAAGTGAACTCAGCAATTCTGCTGAAGTTCAAGTTTATCGACGACAGCCTTTTGGGCGTCAACGATAAAACGTCAGTGGCAGCTGATAACACCATCAAGGGTATCAGCGAAGCCGTGACGAAAAACCAGAATCAGGCCCGTGATAAAGCAGTCTTGGCAGAAAGCGAAGAAATTCGGACCAAGACCAAGGAGATGACGGCTTACTTGCGTGGTCTGCGCGAGAAATTGTTGAAAGCCACTGAGAATACTGGTCCCGAAATGACCAACCTGAGTGGTGAGGACAAAGTAGCTATAACCATGCTGGGCGGCAAGAATGACGGTCTTGCTTATAAGGAGTTGAAGCCAAAACTGAATGAATATTCGGAATTTATCAAAAAATTCGTTCCATCTGCTACACCTTTGGCACTTGATGGTAAAGAAGATAGCCGCGTAACTGAGAAGGCACAGAAGAACAAAAACTTTGCTGAAATCAACTTCGAGAACACCCCTGTAGTAGCTGCTTTGGCAACTATCTCGCAAAAGGAAACCGAAGTGTTGAAGTATGAAGCAGAAGCACTGTCAGCTCAAGCTCAAAAAGTAGGTGCCAAAACGATTGTTTTTGACAAAATTGGTGCTTTCGCTAGCGCTGAGTCGAATACGGTAGCTGCTGGTACCAAATACAAGGCTGAATTGTTCCTGACGGCTGCTGCCTCAAGCATCCATCCTACGATGACGCTGAACGGTGGTTCACTGGCAGTTGGTCCTGATGGTCACGGCAAAGTTGAGTTCACTGCTCGGCCTGGTGCATTCAATGCTGAAGGTACTGCAAAGGCTTCCTGGACTGGTACGATTCGTTTCAACCAGAATGGTCGTGATACCACCTTTAAAGTAATGGTGCCTTATACCATCACTAAACCAGTAATGCAGATTCAGTCGGCGTCGGTTCAGGCCCTTTATTTCAAGTGCGGCAACAAACTGAATGTTTCAGTGCCTGCTCTTGGGGCACAGTACAAGCCTGGTTTCTCGGCTTCGGGTGCAGCAGCTATTCCTGGCAGCAAAGTGGGCGACGTGACCCTCGTGCCTAATGCCAAGGAAGTAACTCTGAACGTGAGCAGCGGCGGCAATGCTATCGGTTCGCAAACGTTCCAAGTACGTCCGATTCCTAAGCCTACTATCGAATGCTACGTAGGTGGCCGTCAGGCTAACGAGAAGCAGGGTACTCCTGGTACCGCTGTGCGCTCGATGAACCTGAAGGCTGTACCGGATGCTGGTTTCGCTACCTTCCTGCCCGAGGATGCTCGTTTTCGCGTGGCTCGTTATGAAGTCACCTTGGTTCGTGGCCGTCGCCCTGCTATGCCCACGAAAACAATTAGCGGTCCGACTGCTGACTTGAGCGATGTAGTGAACTCCTATCGTGAAGGCGACCGCCTATACATTGAAGTGAAAGACGTTCAGCGTATGAACTTCCGCAACGAAATCGAGCCGGTAAGCGTGTCGAAGCAGTTTAATATTCCGCTGCTATAATATTTTCTCTTTAGTCTCGTTAGCGAACTATCCTACAATCAATTTGCTTTTGCCCGTTATGAAATCCATTCACACTTTGGCCGCTATTGCCGCTGGATTGTCACTGTCCCTGACGGTGTCGGCCCAGGAGCAGGCTACCACGGCGAGCAGCACGGGCTCGCATCGGCCCATACCACCTTCCGACCAAATGTTCCGCAAGAGCATCTGGCGTCAAGTTGACCTGCGCGAGAAGCAGAATAAGCCGATGTTCTCGGAAGGCAAAGAAATTAGTCGGGTTATTCTCGAAGCGGTGAAGCGCGGAGAGTTGCAAGCCTACAAAAACGATTCGCTGACCTCCACTTATACTCCCACCGAAGTAAGCGGCAACATGTCGATTGCTGAAGAAAAGGCTGGCTTGAGTGCAGATGAAGCTGCTGCTGGCTTGACGGATGATACAGGTGACTGGAATAATCCACGGCCCAGAAATGGTGCGGCTGGTGCGGCTGGCGCTAGAACAGTACGTCAGCCCCGGCTGGGTACTAACGGCCGGCCCATGCGGGATAGAAGAGGCCAAATCATTTACGAAACCGTAGCGGTAACGCCTCCTCCTCCCCCCCCTCCACCCGTAAACTTGTATCGTTTCAAGGACTTGTATGAGATGGAGATTAAAGAGGATATGATTTTCGACAAGAAGCGGTCGAGAATGTATCACGACATTAAGTCGATTGGATTGTTCGTTCCTTCAACGCTTTCATCTAACACCTCGGGCATTGAGAAGCCGATTGGCTACTTCAAGTATAGCGACTTGGTGAAGGTTTTCCGCAGCAATCCGCAAAACGCCATCTGGTTCAATGCGGAGAATGATGCGCAGCACAAGAACCTCGCTGATGCTTTTGAGTTGTGGTTGTTCAACTCTTACATCACCAAAGTTTCGAACGCTGGCGATAGCCGTCTGGATGACATCTACGGTGGTGCCCAGCAAGGCATTCTGGCAGCTCAGCAGACTGCCGCTGACCTAGTGGAATACGAATACAACCTGTGGAGCTTCTAGCCTCATCGGTTTGATAAAAAGAAAAGCCCTCGTAGTGATGCGAGGGCTTTTCTTTTTATCAGCTTAATAGAATAATTGGCTAGGTAGGAAGCTGGCGGGCAGGCATGGGAAGGGAGGGAGCCTCGTTTTCGGCAAAGTAGATTTGGAGGACTTTGGCTTTGGCTTTGCCTACTTCGGCGATTAGGTCGGCTTCGGTGAGCTCGCGGATTTTCTTAACGGACTTGAACTTGTTGAGGAGTTTCTCGGCAGTGATGGGACCAAGACCTTTGACGTCAGTTAGCTCAGTTTTGAGGGTAGCGGCGTCGCGGCGCGAGCGGTGGAAGGTGATGCCGAACCGGTGGACTTCGTCGCGCATGCGCTGGAAAAGGCGCAGGGATTCGCTCTTTTTGTCGATGTAGAGCGGGAGGGGGTCGTTGGGGACGTAGATTTCTTCGAGGCGCTTGGCGATGCCGATGACTGGAATCTGGCCCCACAGGTTGAGGTCTTTCAGGGCTTTGACGGCCATGCTGAGTTGGCCTTTGCCGCCGTCGATGATAACGAGCTGGGGGAGGCTGGCACCTTCATCGACGAGGCGACGGTAGCGGCGGGTGACGACTTCGTACATGGTGTCGAAGTCGTTGGGGCCGATGACGGTTTTGACGTGGTAGTGGCGGTAATCCTTCTTGCTGGGCTTGGCGTTGCGGAAGCAGACCATAGCCGATACCGGGTTATCGCCCTGGAAGTTGGAGTTGTCGAAGCATTCGATGTGCTTGGGCAGCTCGGTGAGGCGCAGGTCTTTCTTAATGGTTTCCATGATGCGCACCTCGTTGAGGTCCTTGCTACGCTCGTTCATGCTCTCCTTCTCCTTGCGGGCGTAGAGCACGTTTTTGAGGGCTAGTTCGAGGAGTTTGCGCTTGTCACCAATTTGAGGAACGGTGAGAGTGACGCCGGGCAACGGGAGGTCGACAGGCACGTTGGTGAGGATTTCGCGCGATTCGCTTTCGAACTCCTGGCGCATCTGCATGATGAGTGGGGCCAGGATTTCGGCATCTTCTTCGTCGAGCTTCTTGGTGACTTCGATGCTTTGGGTTAGGATAATGCTGCCGTTCATCACCTTGAGATAGGTGATAAAGCCCGACTTCTCGTTGCTGGCGATGGCAAAGACATCGATGTTGGTGAGGGAAGCATTGACGATGGTGGACTTGGCCTGGAAGTCTTCCAGCTTATCGAGCTTCACTTTGAACTGGTGGGCCAGCTCGTACTGCATTTCCTGAGCGGCAGCAGCCATCTTCTCACGGAAATACTGCTTGGGAATGCGCAGGTCGCCATTGAGAATCTGGCGGATTTGCTGAATGTAGGTGTTGTAGGTGGCCTCGTCTTCCTTCGCTACACAGGGGGCGTTGCAGTTACCGATTTGCAGCTCTAAGCAGGGTTTGAACTTGCCGGCTTCTACGTTCTGCACCGTGAGGTTGTAGTTGCAGGTACGGAGCGGGTAGAGGGCCCGGATGAGCTCCAGAAGTACGTTCAGGGCTGTGCCGTTGGCGTAAGGGCCGTAGTAACGTGAGCCGTCGTTAATCTTGTTGCGGGTGGGAATGAGGCGCGGGAAACGCTCGTTGGTGAGGCAGATGTAGGGGTAGGTTTTGCCGTCCTTCAGCAGGATGTTGTACTTGGGCTGGTGCTGCTTGATGAGGTTGTTTTCAAGCAGAAAGGCATCAGACTCGCTGTCTACGATGGTAAATTCCAGGCGCTTGATGTTACGGACCAGTTGCTGGGTCTTCTTGTTGTGGTCCTGCTTGGTGAAATAGCTGCTCACGCGCTTGCGCAGGTCGATGGCTTTGCCCACGTAGATGATGCCTTCGTCATCGAAATACTTGTAGATGCCGGGCTTGTGGGGCAGGGCATTTATTTGGGCTTGAAGCTCGGGTTTGGCAGCCATGAATCGCAGATTTAGCGGGGGATTATTTTTAACGAAATATGGCTGACGAAAGTCGCCAGCCATATCAAAATTTTCAAGGGTTTTGTGGTTGACGCATCATGCCGCCGGGAATTTGCGCAACTCGCCGGGTCGACTTACCCAACTCGACCCGATGAGTTGAGGAAGCCGACCCGATGAGTTAGCCTAGATGTCCTTGTCGTCCAGCTCAGACGCGTCGGGTGCGTTCATCTTCTGGTCGTAGGGGATGGTGTCGCGCTGACCGCCGTAATACTTCGAGCAGTCGATTTCCATGCTGAGCGGAGCGGTAGGTTTGGGGAAGGGCGCGGTGCTGATGCCAATGCTCTTGTCCTTGTACACTTTTTGCATGAAGAGGCCGTAGAGCGGCAATGCGAGGCGGGCGCCCTGGCCATAAGCACCGGTGCGGAAGTGGATGCTGCGGTCTTCCCCGCCAATCCACATGCCGCACACCAGGTCAGGGGTGATGCCCATAAACCAGGCATCGGAATAGTTGGACGTGGTGCCGGTTTTGGCCCCGATTTCATAGGGAAACTTGAAGCCCGTGTGCAGAATGGTGCTGGTGCCGCCGGGCTCGGTGGTGCTGGCTTGTAGCATATAGGTCATGAGGTAGGCATGCTCCTCGTTGAGGGCCTCGTGGGTACGGGGCACGAACTCGCGCAGCACGTTGCCATTCTTGTCCTCAATGCGCGTGACCATGATGGGCGAAGTCCAGACGCCCTTGTTCACGAAGGCTGAATAGGCCCCGCACAGCTCGTAAATGCTGCAATCGGAAGCCCCGAAACCGACGGAAGGCACCGCATCGATGGGGGAGGTGATGCCGAGGCGTTGGGCACACTCTACAATCTTCTCGGGGCCAATCTGCATCACCAGCCAGGCCGTGATAGAGTTCATGGACCGGGCCAGGGCCTGCCGTAGCGTGAACACGCGGCCCGAGTACCCGCCCTCAAAGTTCTTGGGCGTGTAAGGCGGCCGGCCGGCCACGCCAGGGAACGTAGTGGCCACATCGGGGCGCGGGTAGCAGGGCGAGTAGCCTCGCTCGATGGCAGCGGCGTACACAATGGGCTTGAACGTGGAGCCGGGCTGGCGCTTGCCCTGCCGCACGTGGTCAAACTTGAAGAACTTGTAGTTGGGGCCCCCCACCCAGGCTTTAACATGGCCGTTGAGGGGGTTCATGGCCATAAAGCCGGCTTGCAGCATGCGCTTGTAGTAGGCCAGCGAATCGAGCGGCGACATGAGCATCTCCTTCTCGCCCTGCCAGGTAAACACCGGCATCTTATATTTCCGGCGCAAGTAGAAATTGACGGAGTCCCGGTTGCCATCGTACTGCGCCATCAGCGACTTGTAGCGCTGGGTACGGCGCATGGCATTGTTCAAAAAGTCGGGGATAACCTTTCCGTTCTCGTCGCGCCAGGGCAGCTGGCCCTTCCAGTGGGCGGTAAACCACTTTTGCTGCAGGGCCAGGTGCTCGGCCAGCGACTTCTCGGCATAAGCCTGCATGCGGGAGTCGACGGTGGTATAGATTTTCAGGCCGTCGGCGTACAGGTCGTGGTCGGTTTCCTTGGCCCAGGCCAGCAGCGACTTCACCACCTCGGCCCGGAAATAAGGGGCCAGGCCCTTACTGGGGTTCTCCACCGAGTAGTGCAGCACAATGGCTTTGGCGGTATCCTGGGCCAACTCTTCTTTGGTGATGTAGTTGGCCTTGGCCATCTGGCGCAGCACCCAGTTGCGACGCAGGCGCGAGCGGTCCGGGTGCACCACCGGGCTGAAGCGGCCCGGCGCGTTCACGATGCCCACAAGGGTGGCGGCTTCGGGCGTGGTCAGGCTTTTGGGGGCTTTGTTGAAAAAGGTCTTGGCTGCTACATTAACGCCAAACGAGTTGGACCCAAACTCCACCGTATTCAGGTACATCCGGATTATTTCGCGCTTGGTATAGTTGCGCTCCAGCCGAATGGCCAGAATCCACTCCTTGGTTTTGGTGATGAGCAATCCCAGCTTGCCAGTGCCATTGAGCGTACCGTCGTTGAGGTCGGCGCGGGTACGAAACAGCACCTTGGCCACCTGCTGGGTGAGTGTGGAGCCGCCGCCGCTGTGCGAAAAGGTGAGTACGCCAGTTACAGCCCGCAGCACGCTCTTGGCATCAATACCCGAGTGCTGCTCGAAGCGCACGTCCTCGGTGGCAATAAGGGCATCAATCAGGTTCTGGGGCAGGTCCTTGAACTCGACGGGCGTGCGGTTCTCGCGGAAGTATTTGCCCAGTAGCACCCCATCAGCCGAATAAATCTCGGAAGCCAGCTCGGAGCGTGGGTTTTCGAGGGTTTTGAGGTTGGGCATGCGCCCGAACAGGTTTAAGAAGTTACCGCTCACGGCCAACACGAACAGTCCAAGGCCCACCACACCCAAGCCAAACAGCACCCACATGGTGCGCACAAACGCCGTAAACCGCCCCGGGCGAGCCGGTTTTAAAGGTTGGGGCTTGGGGCGGCGAGTAGGAGGGGAAGTCGGCATAAGGAAAGAAAACGGAAATAATCAGGCAAAAATAAAGCCTCCGATGGTGGACGGAGGCTTTATACGGTTTGGACGCATTGGTCACCCATCTCATGGCATGGTCAACAGCGGCCAGCGCCCACTTATTTGTATACGCGCTGGTAAAAGCTCTGATAACCCGTCAAGTCACCGCTGCTTTGCAGCAGCGTCAGGTTCTCCAGGCTGATGACAAGTGTCTGGTAGCCGGCGCCGCGCAGGCGTGCCAGCGGCGACTGCGGGCCGCGCAGCTTGGTGGCGTAGCTCTGAGCTACCTTGGCCCCTGGCAATGCCCGCACCACAAACAAATCCTGCTCGGCACCCAGGGAGGGCGTTTCAATTTGCAGGTTATTGGCTTTGAAGAAGCGGTTGTTGTAAGTAGTCAGCTGCGGACCCAGGCCGGTAGCGGCCGGGGAAGACTTCGGAAACACTAGCACTACCGCGTGGGCACCACTCAACTGCGTGGTATAGGCCGTGGTGGGAGCCGATGAAGCGGTGCTGGCACCAATGGTAGGGGCTGGGCTACCGCCAGGAGCCGGAGCCGGAGCCGGAGTAACGGGCACAGTAGCGGGAGCAGCTGGAGCGGGGGTATTGGTGGGAACTGGTGCGCCAACAGGCGCTTTGGTGTTGGGGTTACCCTTGCCCGCTGGTACCGGAGTAGCAGGAGCCATCTCAGCCGAGCTGGCGGGAGCCAGCATCGTAGCAGGGCTTTTCATTGGTACCAACTTATCCGGCTCCGGCGCGGCGGGAGTCGGGGCGGCCGGCTGCGGTCCCAGTGCTTTGGCAGGGCTTTCATCTTCGCGGAAGAAAATGCGCATTCGGTTGTCAACTTCACCGGGCCGGAACACGGAGACTACCGGCTTTTCCGTGGAAGCCAAGGCTCCGGCAATCTGGCCAGTATTCTGCTTCTTATAGGTTTCGGCCAGTGCCTGGGCTTGCGGCACCAGCGGGCTGTCGGGGTAGTCTTTGTAGAACTTCTCCACCGAAGAGCGCGCCGTGAGCGGCGGCTGGGTCCGGATAACCAGCAGCGTCTTCAGGTAAGCCACCCGGTCGTTGAGGTCGCTTTTGGGATACTGCTTCTCAGTACGGGCCAATACCGCCGTCGCTTTGCGAAACTGTTGGTCCTTGTAATAAGTGAAAGCCGAATCGACGCGGCTGGCTACGGCATTGTGCAGGGCCAGCTCGTGCTCGCGGTACAGTGGGTCGGCAATGAGCTTGGCATAAATCGACTGGGGAAACTCACGCTGCAAAGCCGCCGCATACAGTGCCATCTTGGTGGCATCGGGTTTGTCTTTGTAATAGATATAGAGCAGGTAGTAGGCGTCGGGAGCGTGTTCGCCTCGCACGTAGCGGGTCACCTGCTTTTCGTACGTCTCGAAGCCTTTCTCCCGCTCCTTCAGCTGCTCCTTATAAATGCCGCCCAACTCATACAGCGCTGCTTCCACCTGTTTATCGGACGCAGCTAGTTGGGCAGGTGTAGTGGGAATGTCCTTCCGGTACTGAGCTACGAGGGCGTTTCTCGCGGCATCCGGGTTAGCAGCAGCGGCCGTCTTCACCGAGTCGGTCTGGCCGCCATTCACGCGGGTGCCGTCGTTGCCGGTCAGCGCAAGCGGTGCCCCGCCATTAGCAGTGGTGTTGGGTGAGCTGCTGGCTTGGCGACTGGTTCGCCAGTTGTCCTGCAACTGCCGGTCGCCCCA
The DNA here is from genome assembly GCF_017571495.1 of Hymenobacter negativus. GTDB lineage: Bacteria > Bacteroidota > Bacteroidia > Cytophagales > Hymenobacteraceae > Hymenobacter > Hymenobacter negativus. The sequence continues at coordinate 453,343 of NZ_JAGETZ010000002.1, forward strand.
CTTGCGAATGAACTCCGCCCGCGCCGTACCCAATGAGGTCGGATTATCGAAATACCACTGCCCGCCCGAAGCCAAAGCTGTGGGGTCAAAGGCCATCGGGTCGGGGGCGGGGGCGCCGCTGGGAAGGTTGCTGCCTAGGTTGCTGCTGCTGGACGTAGTACGGGCGGCAAACTCGGCCGCCTTTTCCTGTTCCTTCTGCTTGGCGGCCAGCTTTGCGGCTGCCACGGCCTTGGTTGCAATCTCCGCATCAGCATACGTGCTAAGCTGTTGCGTTAGCGCATCAGGCGCGAGGCGGGCCAGGGCTTGCAGGCTGTCCTGCGTTTCAACGATGGTGTACTGCTTAGCAAACTCTTGGAGAATGTCGCTCCGCTCTTTAATGGCGGCGTAGGTCTTGGCTTCCTTAGCCAGGTTCTGCACCGTACTGTCGTAATAGGCAGCGGCGAGGCGGTACTTCTGCAGGTTCTCGTAGTAGATGCGCCCCGCCAGCAGATAGGTATAGCTTTTCTGGGTCCGGTTAGTTGTCGTGGCCTTGATGGACTTTTGCAGCAGCTTTAGCGCCTCGGGGTAATTCTTTTCGCGGTAGTTCAGCCGCGCCATCTCGTAGTAAATCTTGTCGCGGTAGTCTTTGTTTTTCAGGTCTTTCAGCAAGCCAGCAAAGTTCTTGTTCAGCCGCTCCCGGTCTTTCGGGCTCAGCTCCGAGACCTGGGCCATCATCAGCTTGGACTGAAAGTCCAGCTCATACGGCGGGTTACGGGCCAAAATCTGGTCGAGCTGCTGGTAGGCCTTCTTGTTCTCGCCGGCATCCTGGTACAGCTGCGCCAGGATGTAGCGGGTGCGCGACCGTTCGTTCTTGAACTCAATCAGCGGAATGGCTTTCTCTAGCTGTGGGATGGCCTTCGCTGGCTCATCGGTTCGGATGTAGTAGTCGGCCCGCGTCAGGAACAGCTGGCGGGCATCTTCGGGCAGGCCTTGTTCCTTATCCAGCATGTCCGACACGGCCTTGGCGCTCTCCAATTCGCCCTGCGCCACGAAGGTGCGCATCAGGCCAATCAGGGCCTCGTGCTTGGCGTTAGCATCCTTGCTGGTCGAGTTGACATACTTAAATGTCTGAGCCGCGTCGTCGAACTGCATCTGGTAGAAGCGCGACCAGCCCACCAGCACATAGGCGTCATCCGTCCAGTCGGAGCCCGGCCGGTGCTGAATCGGCATTGATGCCTTCTTAATAATATCGTTCAGATCGGCTCGGTTGGCCTTCACGCTGGCACTGTCCAGTGTCGGGAAAAGCGGGAGCGTCTGATTGTAGTCGTTCACCCGCGCCGCATAAAGCTTGTCCTCGGTGGCGTGCAGCTTCTCGCGGGCCAGGAAGTAGGCGTTGTCCCGGGCCGCCACGTTGTTGAACGCGTGGGAAACCAGGTTTTTATCCGACGCGCAGCTGGCCACGCCTACTCCTAGTAAGAACAGGAGCAGCGCCGACCAACGGTATTTCAGCGAAGTATGTGTCAAAATCAAAGCGAAAGAAGGACGAGCCAGAGCGGCCAAAACGCGTAAAGCTCCCGGAAATGTTCGATAACTCCGCACGTTAACGAAGCCGCACGGGTAAAATTACGTTTTTCCTCGGGCAAACACAGCCCGGCCCGCGCCGTAACTTTGTCTGCCGCCTTTCCACTCCCGCCCAATGTCCATTCCACCCGACCCTCAGCCCGCCGGTACCGGCCGCATGCAGGCTGTCCTCAAGTACTCCGGCCTGGCCTTTCAGATGCTGGTCGTCATCGGTGGCAGTGCCTGGCTCGGTTACTGGCTCGATGGCCGGATGGGTACCGGCCCGTGGCTCACCATCGGGCTGTTGCTGCTCGGGGTGTTCATAGCCGTGTTCCAGGTCATTCGCAGCCTTACCAAAGAATCTTTGTAAAAGGTCACGCTCCGTCGTGTTGGGCACCGCTGAGACATCTTACGCGTGTAGCAGTAACTCAATTGGTGTAATGAGCCCCGCAAGATGCTTAGGCTCCGCTCGGCATGACGTCCTTCTTACTAACGTTACCTTTCCAATGCCCAAATTCCTGCGCCAGTTTTTCATCTTCGCCGTGGCTCTGGGCCTACCCATCTACGGGCTGCACCTGGCGTATGGCCCGGCGGTGGTGCACCCGCGTACTGGGCTCATTTTTGTGGTCATGGCCGCACTCACCTATTTTGCCTACAGCCTCACGGCGCGGCTCGTGGCCCGCGACCCGTCCAGCCTCGGCATCGGTTACCTGATAGGTATGACGGTACGTTTATTGGTTTCGTTGGCTCTTGTCACCGTCCTATTAGCTGGTGGAATTGCCAAGGAGCCGAAGGGCGTTTGGACCTTCCTCGGAGCCTTCTTCATCCTGTACTTTTCGTGGGCTGGGTTTGAAATCTGGGCTACTTTGAGTAACTTGCGGCCGATTTCAGGAAAGCAAGTCACGCAATGATAATGCGTTAGCCTGAAATTAGTCATTAATTAACTTTGGATGAAGCGTTTACTCTCGATTCTTCTTTGTTTCGTTTCCCTGTCCGTTTTCGCTAACGAACCTGCTGCCGAGGGCGAAAAGGCCGAAGGCTTCAACCCTGGCGAAATGATTTTGCACCACATCGGCGATTCGCACGAGTGGCACTGGCTAGCCACCGATAACGGCAATTTTACCACCTACCTGCCCATCATCGCCTACCGCCCTGGCAAAGGATTGTCGGTGTTCTCTTCGAAGCATATTTCGAACGGTGAATCGGAAGGTGCCGCTAAAGAATACGAAGGCCTGAAACTAGAACACGAGCACCTCGTGAGCACCGATGGCAGCAAAGTCTACGACTTTTCCATCACCAAAAACATTGCTGCTCTCCTCGGCAGTGCCGTGCTGATGCTGGTTGTGTTTACCGCCGTAGCCAGCGGCTACAAGAAGAACCACGGCCGTGCCCCCAAAGGCATCCAGTCGTTCTTCGAACCCATCATCATCTTCATCCGCGACGAAGTGGCCAAGAAAAACATCGGTCCTAAGTACGAGCGTTATATGCCATACCTGCTCACGGTGTTCTTCTTCATCTGGTTCAACAACTTGCTGGGCCTCACGCCCGGTGCGGCCAACCTCAGCGGCAACATTGCCGTGACCATGGTACTGGCTGTGATGACCCTGATTATCACGCTGGCTTCGAGCAACAAATACTACTGGGCCCACATCTTCGCCACGCCCGGCGTACCCAAGCCGCTGTTGCCCATCATGATTATTGTGGAGGTGATTGGTATTTTCACCAAGCCCTTCTCGCTCATGATTCGTCTGTTCGCCAACATCACGGCAGGCCACATCGTAGTGCTGAGCTTTATCAGCCTAGTGTTCATCTTCAAATCGTGGGCCGTAGCACCCGTGACGCTAGCTTTCGGCTTATTCATCAACGTGCTCGAACTGCTGGTAGCCTTGCTACAAGCTTTCATCTTCACCCTGCTCACCTCGATGTACATCGGTGGCGCGGTGGAGGAGCACCACGATGCCGACATGCAAATGGGCTACGACGACGGTTCGGCCTCGACCCACGCCCACTAATAACTGATTTCACTGCTAGGCGCAGTTAGCGTTTAGCACCCTGGCTGTTTCGGCCAGACCGTGGCAATCCCCCCCCCCCCGCTGCGGGACTGACGAACTTTTTCTTATCCCCTTTTTCCAATTTTTATGTTGCTCTCTTTGTTGTTGCAAGTTGCTGCTATGGCAGCTAATTACGGTCCTGGTCTGGCTGTAATGGGTGCCGGTATCGGTGCAGGTCTGGTTGCTCTGGGCGTTGGTCTGGGCATCGGCCGTATCGGCGGCAGCGCCATGGATGCTATCGGCCGTCAGCCGGAAGCTTCGGGCAAAATCCAGACGGCTATGATTATCGCCGCCGCTCTGATTGAAGGTCTGGGCCTGTTCGCAGTCGTAGTCTGCGTACTTATCTGGACCAAACTCTAAGAAGTTTTGCCGGGCTCCGAGCCCGGAAGTAGCTAGGAAGCCCGCCGCCCGCTGCTGCAATACGCAGGTGGCGCGGCGGGCTTACCTGCTCCTACTACCAGTAATTGTTGAAGCCGGGTTTTGTTAAGCCAGCTTCCCATTCTAATACTTATTATGCCAGCTTTCTTATCCCCCGAACTCGGCCTGATTTTCTGGCAACTGGTTATCTTCCTGCTGGTATTGTTCCTGCTGGCGAAGTTTGCCTGGAAGCCGATTCTGCTCGCCCTCAAAGAGCGCGAAGACAGCATCGAAGGCGCCCTGCGCATGGCCGACCAAGCCAAGATTGAAATGCAGCAGCTGAAAGCCGGCAACGAGAAGTTGCTGACCGAAGCCCGCCTTGAGCGCGACCGCATGATGCAGGAAGCCACCCAAATGGCCAACCAACACCGCGAAGCCGAAAAGGCCCGCGCTACGGCCGAAGCCAACAACATCATTCAGCAAGCCCGCGAAGCCATCCAGACGGAGAAAAACGCGGCCCTCGCCGAAGTTAAAAACACCGCCGCCAAGCTGTCGCTTGATATCGCCGAGCGCATCCTGCGCCGCGAGTTGACCGACCCTGCCGCCCAAACGCAACTGGTCGATTCTTATCTGAAAGACGTAAAACTGAATTAACGGTTAATGATTAACGGTCAGTGGTTAGTGCATATACGCTAGCCATTGTGCTGAAAAAAATAATCACTAACCATTAACCGTTAACTACTACTAAATATGGCTGACCAACGAGTAGCGGCCCGCTACGCCAAGTCGCTCCTCGACTTGGGCAAGGAGATGGGCACCCTGAGCGCAGTGAAAGACGACATGGACCTGCTGAGCAAGACCATGACCGAAAGCCGCGAGCTGCGTCTGCTGCTGCGGAACCCGATTGTGAAGCACGATAAGAAGCTGGCCATCCTGAAGGCCATCTTCGAAGGCAAGGTGTCGGACATGACGTTGCGCTTCTTCACCATCCTCACCGAGAAAAACCGTGAGGCGGCCATCGAAGGCATTGGGCCCGAGTTTCTGGCACAATACAACGCCATGCAAGGCATCCAGTCGGCGGAAGTAACGTCGGCCACGCCTCTGACGGCTGTTGCCCGCCTCGAAATTCGCAAGCTGGTGACCCAGCAGACCGGTCACGCCGAGGTGCAGCTCACCGAGAAAGTAGACCCCGAACTCATCGGTGGCTTCATACTGCGGGTAGGCGATAACCAAATTGACGATTCCGTGCGCACCAGCCTCCGCCGAATGCGCACTTCGCTGCAAGAAAATTCATATCAAAGCAAACTGTAGGGTTTTAAGTATTAAGTATCAGGTAATAAGTAGTTAGCTAACGCTACGCTTTCCTATGGATACCAACTACTTGCTACTAGCTACTTACTACTAACTACTACTTAATTCCCAATACAAATGGCAGAAGTACGTCCGGATGAAGTCTCCGCAATCCTGCGGCAGCAACTGTCCAATTTCAAGTCGGAAGCCGAGCTGGAAGAAGTCGGCACCGTGTTGCAGGTCGGCGACGGCGTGGCCCGCATCTACGGTTTGAGCAAAGCTCAGGCCGGCGAACTGATTGAATTCGAGAACGGCCTGCAAGGCCTCGTGCTCAACCTGGAAGAAGACAACGTGGGTGCGGTAATGCTGGGCGACTACTCGGAAATCCGGGAAGGCGCTACGGTGAAACGGACCAACAAAATCGCCTCTATCAAAGTAGGCGAGGGCATTGTGGGCCGCGTGGTAAACACGCTGGGCCAGCCCATCGACGGCCGCGGCCCCATTGCCGGCGAGCTGTACGAGATGCCCCTAGAGCGCAAGGCTCCCGGTGTAATCTTCCGTCAGCCGGTGACCGAGCCGATGCAAACCGGCATCAAGTCGATTGATGCCATGATTCCGATTGGTCGGGGTCAGCGCGAACTGATTATCGGTGACCGCCAGACCGGCAAGTCGGCTGTGGCCATCGATACCATCATCAACCAGCGCGAGTTCTTTGAAGCCGGCCAGCCGGTATTCTGCATCTACGTAGCCGTGGGCCAGAAGGCCTCGACGGTGGCGCAGGTAGTGCAGGCCCTCACCAAAGGCGGTGCTATGGACTACACGGTAGTGGTGTCGGCTTCGGCTTCGGACCCTGCTCCTCTGCAGTTCTACGCCCCCTTCACCGGTGCTGCTATCGGCGAGTACTTCCGCGACACGGGCCGTCCGGCTCTCGTAGTGTATGATGACTTGTCGAAGCAGGCCGTGGCTTACCGCGAGGTGTCGCTGCTGCTCCGTCGTCCTCCCGGACGTGAGGCTTACCCCGGCGACGTATTCTACTTGCACAGCCGCCTATTGGAGCGTGCCGCTAAAATCAATGCCTCGGACGAAATCGCCCGCGACATGAACGACCTGCCTGACAGCATTAAGCACCTGGTGAAAGGCGGCGGCTCGCTGACCGCACTGCCCTTGATTGAGACGCAGGCTGGTGACGTATCGGCGTACATCCCGACCAACGTGATTTCGATTACGGACGGCCAGATTTTCCTTGAGACCAACCTGTTCAACTCAGGTGTTCGCCCGGCCATCAACGTGGGTATATCGGTATCGCGCGTGGGTGGTAATGCTCAGATTAAGTCGATGAAGAAAGTGGCCGGTACGCTGAAACTCGACCAGGCCCAGTTCCGCGAGCTGGAAGCCTTCGCCAAATTCGGCTCCGACCTCGACGCCTCGACCAAGCTCACCATTGAGCGCGGCCGTCGCAACCTCGAAATCCTGAAGCAGCCCCAGTACTCGCCCGTGAAGGTGGAGGACCAAGTGGCCATTATCTACGCCGCCACCAACGGCCTCCTCGACAACGTACCTGTAAACCGCGTACGCGAGTTTGAGAAGGAGTTCGGCCAGACGATGAACTCGCGCTACCCCGACGTGCTGAAGGCCCTGAAGGCCGGCAAGCTGGAGGATGCCGGCACCAAGGCCATCCGCGAGGTAGCTAAGGACGTTTCGGCGAACTACGCGGCCAAGTAAGTTGTCAGTTATGGGTTGTCAGTTGTTAGCTCTGGCTAATGATTGGCGGCCATCTGACGACAACCAATAACTGATATCAAGTTTAAATGGCAAGCTTAAAAGAAGTCCGCAACCGCATTCAGTCGGTGAGCAGCACGCAGCAGATTACCAAAGCCATGAAGATGGTGGCGGCGGCTAAGCTGCGCCGGGCCCAGGACAACATCGTGCGGATGCGGCCCTACGCCCAGCGCCTGAATGCCATCCTGAGCAACCTGACCCGCAATGCTGACGATGACATTGTGAGCGACTACGGTGTGGCTCGCGAGGTACGCAAGGTGCTGGTGATTGCCATCACTTCAGACCGCGGTTTGGCGGGTGCTTTTAACACCAACGTGTTTAAGGGCGTGAACGCAGCCATTGCTTCGCGCTACAGCAACCTGCCGGCGGCCAACATCTCGGTGATGGCCATTGGCAAGAAGGCGCACGACTACTACGGCCGCCGTGGCCAAACTGTGGGCGATTACACCCACGTCTTCGCCAAACTGTCGTTCGAGACGGTGCGGGCCGCTGCCGAGGTAGCCATGCAAGGCTTCCGCGACGGGCTGTACGACGAAGTGGTGATGGTGTACAACGAGTTCCGCAACGTGGCCACGCAGATTATCCGGACCCAGCAGCTGTTGCCGCTGGTGCAGGAAGAAGCGCCCGCCACGGCTACGCCGGAGTCAAACGTGGACTACCTGTTCGAGCCCTCGAAAGAAGAAATCGTGCAGACGCTGATTCCGCAGTCCATCAAGATTCAGCTCTATAAGGCAGTGCTAGAAAGCAACGCTTCGGAGCACGGCGCTCGTATGACGGCCATGGACAAAGCCACCGACAACGCCGGTGAGTTGCTGAAGTCGCTCAAGCTGACCTACAACCGGACGCGTCAGGCGGCCATCACGACCGAGATTCTCGAAATCGTGGGTGGTGCCGAGGCACTGGCGGCGGGCTGATAGCCAACGACGTAAAAATTGAAAGGCCCGTTTCCGAGAGGAGGCGGGCCTTCTGCTTGGATAGGGCTGTGGCGCGAACTCTGTAATCTGCGCACCTTATCAACGACTGCATGTCATTCAGCAGTTGCGCTAATTTTGTACTACGATGGCGCCTTGTGGGCATCCTGAATCACTCTTCTATCTTTTCCTTCCCGTGTTAAACTTCTCCTCTCGACTGGCCGGGGCGGCCTGCGGGCTGCTACTGTCTGGAGCCTTCGTGTCAGCCTTGGCCCAGGCGCCTACTATTACCAGCATTAGTCCGGCGGCCAATGCCCGAAATGTGCCCCGCAATGCCTCCCTGGTGGCCACGTTCAGTCAGCCGCTCACCGCCGCTTCAGCGGGGGCGCTTAAGGTATTTAGTCAGCAGCGGGGCGGGCTGCGCGGGGCAGGCACGGCAGCCGTGGCGGGTAGCACGCTCACTTTTGCCCCGTCGGCCTACGACTTCCGGCCCGGCGAAACGGTGAGCTACACCGTGACCAGTGGCGCGGCCAGTGCCGGCGGAGCACTGGCCACGCCCCGGGTGGGGCAATTTGTCGCCGCTGTGGGTGGCCCGGGCCGCGGCCTCTACGGCGGGGGCTTTGGCCTAACGCTGGGTGCGCAGCCGGCGGCCCTGGCCGTGGGCGACCTCAACGGCGACGCTGTGCCCGACATGGTGACCGCCAACCCCATTTCCAATACCGTGAGCGTGCGGCTGAGTGTGCGCTACACCGTGTATGCTGCCGAAGTAAATGTAACGGTAGGCCAAAGCCCCCGCGGCGTGGCCCTAGCCGACGTGGACGGCGACGGCGACCTCGACCTGCTGGCGGCCAACGCCCTGCCCAGCACCGTGAGCGTGCGCTTCAACAATGGCCTGGGCAGCTTCAGCGGAGTGCAGGATGTGGGCACTGATTTTGGCCCCACCGGGCTGGCCGTGGGCGACCTCGACGGCGATGGTGACCTCGACGTGCTGGCGGCGGCCAGTGGCGGTGGCAACGGCAACACTGTGAGCTGCCTGCTTAATAATGGGGTGGGCCTATTTACCGCCGCGCCGGCCCTCACAACGGGTGTGAACCCGGTGGCAATTGCCTTGGGAGACGTCGACAACGATGGCGACCTGGATGTGACGACGGCTTGCTCCGGCAGTGGTGCCGTGACCGTGCACCTCAACGACGGCCATGCGGCCTTTACCTACGCGCAGAGCACAGGCACGGGTAACAACACCTCCATCATTGCTCTGGTCGATGTTAATAGTGACGGTTTTCTTGACATGGCCATGCTCAATCCGGCCTCTGGCACGACGAGCATTGGCACGGTGGGCATTATTCTGAACAATGGTATGGGTGCTTTTCAGAACAGTGCTTCTTTTCCCATTGGCGTGTCGCCCCTGGCCATGAGCGTGGGCGACGTGGACCACGACGGCGACCCCGACCTGCTGGTAGGCGACCAGAGTGGCCGGCTGAACGTGTGGCAGAACAACGGCGCCGGCATCTTTAATTCAACGGGTATGGCCGCGATAAACAGGGCGCCCCGCGAGATGGTGATGGTCGACATGGACGGTGATAGTGACCTCGACTGCGTTATTGCTGACTTAAACCTGAGTCTTAATACCTACCTGAACGACGGTACCGGCCCGCTGGCCACCGCGCCCAGCACTGCGCTTACTGCCCTCACGGCCTACCCCAACCCTGCCACCGGCCGAGTGCATCTAAGCCTGCCGCTCGCTGCTACCCGCGCCGACCTGTGCGATGCCTTGGGTCGCACGGTGCGAACGGTGCCTGCCCAGGTTGGCACGGCCACGCTGGATGTGACGGGCCTGGCCCCCGGCCTCTACCACCTGCGGGTGCAAGCGGACTCAGAGCAGGCCAACGGGGTGCTGATGGTGGAGTAGCAGCTGCGGCCTATAAACCACTCAGCTTTGAGTCAAACGGGCCCAGATAGCCTGTGCAGCAGAAACTCTCTGAGAATCGTGGGTGGCGGTGCGGGGCATTAGCAGGGGCAGAAGGTGATTTGGTGATTAGGCAAAGGCCCGTTTCCTCCTGGAAGTGGGCCTTTGCTTGTCCTTTTGCAGAGCATTGCCTGATGCAGGAGCAGATGGGGTACTGTCACACAGAACCAATTATTTATTAAGCTGCTAATGTGGCTACAGGTACTGTTTGCCGAAAGCCACAATGCTATCCAATACCGGCAGAGCCTGCTGGCCGTTGTGGGTCAGCCAGTATTCCACGCGAGGAGGGATTTCGGGATAGGAGTGCTCATCGACTAGGCCCGCGGTGACCAGCTCCTTTAGCTCGTTGATGAGCATTTTCTCGCTGATGTCGGGTAGCATGCGCTTGAGCTCGCCGTAGCGCCGGCGGTCGTCGCGCAGGCATTGCAGGAGTAACACTTTCCACTTGCTGCCAATCAGGGTCATGGCCCGGCGCACGGGGCAGGGTGGGCCGGCCAGCGTAGGCGGCAGCCGGGACGGAGCGGGCGTAGTAGATAATTCTTGCGATGACAGGGCCATTTTTTCAAGCTGATGGTCAATGTTTCTTACCTGGGCGTAGGTAGCTGACGTCCAAGTAGGTACTTGACAAAGGTAGCTGCACATAAGACATTTGTCGCATTCTGCTGGCTGTCAAGGCACAAACTGAGGTGTTTGCGCGTGCCGCCGTCCACTACTTGTCCATTCCATGCTTCCTTTTGAAATTCCCGGCACGGTGCATTGCATGATGCTGGCCGACTCAACGGCCATGGCCGCCATGCGGGTAGCCACGGCTCCCGTAAAAGGAAAAGTCAATGGTCCGGCTGCCCGGCCGTTGTTCGATGATATTATGCAGCACACCCCAGTTGCGGAGGGCGTCACGTTTGCGGCCGATACCGTGGGCGGAGTACCCGGCTGGTGGTGCTGCCCGGCTACTAATACAATGCCGGGCAGCACCGTGCTGTACCTGCACGGCGGGGCTTACGTCCTAGGCTCGGCCCTGGCGTACCGCAACTTCGTGAGCCAGCTGGTGCTCCGCACAGGGGCCGCCTTCTTCGTGCCGGACTACCGCCTGGCCCCGGAACATCCGTTCCCAGCCGCCGTGGATGACGCTTTGGCGGCGTATCGCGGGCTGGTGGAGCTGGGCAAAACCCACATTGCTGTGGCCGGCGACTCTGCCGGCGGGGGCTTGGCCTTGGTAACGGTGGCCGAGGCCATACGTGCCGCCGGCCAGGCAGAGCCCGTGGTACCCCGAGCCACCCTCGTCTTTTCGCCTTGGACGGATGTAGCCCTGACGTCGGCCAGCATGCAGGCACAGGCTGAGGCCGACCCCGTGCTAACCCAGGAGTCGTTGGCGGCTTGTGCAGCGCTCTACCTACACGGCCACGATGCCCACGACCCACAAGCCTCGCCCGTATACGGCGACCTTGCGGGCTTGCCGCCCGTGCAGGTGCACGTGGGCGAAGCCGAAGTGCTGCTGAATGATTCGACGCGTTACGTGGTCCGGGCGCAGGCTGCGGGCAGCACAACTGACCTGCACTTCTGGGAGGGGATGCCGCATGTTTTTCCTACGAGCGTGGGCGTTTTTCAGGCCGCCGGGCTGGCGCTGGACCTGGCTGGAAGCTTCCTGGCCAAACATCTGGGGTAAATTTATTTTGCCTTCCGATAGGAGCAAGCTGTGTTGGTGGCCGATGTCGTAAGGTTGCCGTGCGGTGGTTGGAGAGATATAGTGGTTGAGCAGGCCGCATTTACTGGCGTAGTCGGTGTGCGTTTTGAGCGTGGCTACTACCCCGCCACCGGAGAAGGGCCGGAGCGTGTGAAACACGAGAACAGCTGCTAGAAGTGGACAGACAATAGCTTCCCTCTCGTTCAAATAATAGGAAAGTAATTCTCTATGACTATCCAAATATTTGTTACGAACTTTGGGTTTTTTACAGCATAACTTATTTTTAATGAACCGTTCTCGTTTCGTACTGCTGGCCTTGTTGCTCGCTCTGTTGGTGGGCATCCGTCCAGCCATGGCCCAATGTTCGACGGCCACCACCTTGGCCACGCCTTATAGCGCCGACAACACTGGCGGCGGGTGCCAATTCGATGTGGTGGCTACTACAGCCCTTACCATCACCTCGTTTGATCTCAACCTGATAACCTCCGGTAGTTTCGAAATCTATACGAAGGCTGGCAGCTACATCGGCTCCGAGAACACGGCGGCGAACTGGACGCGGGTTGCCACCGTCAACGGAGTGACGGCGCAGGGGGCGAACGTGCCTACACCTCTGCTCCTCAACCTGAGCGTACCTATTGCTGCCGGGCAAACCGTTGCTTTTTACATTTCCAGCCTGGGAGGCAATAGCCTGCGCTACAATAACAACAGCGGCCGCACCACCATTGCAACCAACGCCGACCTGAGTGTGATAGGGGGCACGGGGCGTAGCGCCGGCGATGCGTTTTTGGCCAGTGCAATTAACGACCGCAGCATCAACTGCACCGTGCGCTATTACAAAGGCACAGCTCCGGTTATTACCGGCTTCAGCCCCGGCAGCGCGGCAGTGGGCAGCAGTGTCACGGTAACGGGAGCTAATTTGGCTACCGTGTCGGCTGTGCAGGTGGGTGGGGTAGCGGGCACTGTTACGGGCACACCTACAGCATCGGGGTTCACCTTCACTGTAGGCAACACCAGTGTTTCTGGTGCCCTGAGCGTTACTACGCCCGCTGGCACGGCCACCACCCCCTGCAATTTTGGCGTGGTGCCGCAGGTGACGGGCTTGAGCCTGCCTGCCGAGCTGCCCGGCCTGCCTATTACCATCACGGGTGTGAGCTTTACAAACAGCAGTACCGTAAGCTTCGGCGGGGTACCAACCACCAGCGTTACCTACAACTCGCCCACCTCGCTCACGGCAGTGGTACCCACTGGTGCGGCCCCCGGTAGCAGCGCCGTGGTGGTTAGGACGGCCGGGGTAAGCAGTATCAGCGCACCGGCCTTCACGGTACTGGCCGTGTATGCCGGTCCTATCAGCTGCCTGGCCTCAGCTAGCTACACGGCTACGGGCAGTGGCAGCTGGCGCTACCTGCTCACCCCAGCCGGCGACGTGGTGGCTGCCTGGCAGGACACCCGTGCTGCCCTGGGCACCGTGACGGTGAGCCTGCAAGCGACCGGCAGCGCCGGGGCCGTGCGCCAGGATGGGCGCGGCCATAAGTACCTTGACCGCAACTTCCGCTTCACGGCTACCAATCCCACCTTCACGGGCAGTAGCATAAACGTGCGTTTCTATGGCCTCACCAGCGAATTTATCCGCCTCCAGGCCGCCGACCTGGCCGTGACTTATGCCAACCTGAAAGCCACACAGTACAGCGGCGCCAACGAGGACTGCGAGCTGGGCAACAACGACTTTCGCACGGGCCAATTTCGGGTGTTGAGCTTGGCCGCCAGCGCGCCCAATGGCACCAATTGGTTTGTGGCCCAGGCTGCCGTAGCCGACCACTTCTCCGAGTTTTATCTCACAGGCAGCACGGCCCCGCTGCCTGTGGAGCTGACGCAGTTCACGGCCACGGCCGCGAGCCCGGCCGCCGTGCGCCTGACTTGGACTACGGCATCGGAAAAGGATAGCAAGCGCTTTGAGGTCGAGCGTAGCCTGAACGGTCAGTCATTTAGTGCCTTGGGTACGGTGGCTGCCGCCGGCCGCAGCAGCACCCAACGCAGTTACGACTTCGTAGACGCGGAACTACCCGTGGGCGCAGCCCTGCTCTACTACCGACTCAAGCAGGTAGACGCAGACGGTACGTACGCCTACTCGCCTGTGCGTAGTGTGGCCCTAACGGGCTCGCTGGCTGGTCTGGCTTTATTTCCCAACCCGACTCACGATGAGGTCACCACGCTCACGGGCGCGGTGCCTGGCAGCAGCGCAACGGTATTCGACGCGCTGGGCCGGCAAGTGACTTCGGCCTCGGCCGATGCAGCGGGGACGGCCACGCTGGCGCTGCCGGCTGGGCTGCCAGCGGGCGTATACGTGGTGCGCACCAGTACCAAAGCTTTGCGCCTGGTAGTGGAGTAAAGAGGGGTTTGCCATCTAGTGAAAAAAGCTCCGGCCGCGTGGCTGGAGCTTTTTCCTTTTCAGCACAATGTAGTGGTGCGGCTTGTCCCGCCCAATGTTCGCACCATTTCAATGATTTCGTTCAACGATGGGCAAGCTGCGCCCCTACATTGTCTTTAGACAGTTATTGGCCTGTGCTACGCTTCATCGGCCGAAGGCCCGTAGATGGCCGGCACAGGCACGTCGAGCAGGCGCAGATAGACCATGAGCTGCGCCCGGTGGTGCACCATGTGGCTGATGAGGTGGCGCACTACCTCCCGGCGTGGCTGTGCTGTGATGACGTGCTGGCCGTTGCGCATCGTCCAGACGAGGCCAAAGGCTTCGTCATCGGCGGCGGCCAGGGCTTGCTTTGCGGCTTCGCCGCCATCGGCGAGGCGCTGGAGCACGTCGGCGGGCGTAGTGGCAGGCTGGTACACGTCCAGTTCGTTGGCCAGGTCGATTTCCTGGGTTTGCATCGTGGTGGCTAGGAAGCTCATCATATCCGCCGTGTGGGTGGCGAGCCGGCCCAGGGGCATAGACTTGGGGTGAGGCTGCCAGTCGAAGCTGGCGGCGGGCAGGCGCTCGAGCACGCGGCGGGTGAGGATGATTTCGTGCTCCAGCTCGGGCAGGAAGGTGGCGGACTGGGGTTCGACAGTGGCGGTCAGCATAGCGGATTGGGGGTTGGTTGATTGATATCCCAAAGCACGCGTGAGGTAGTGACAGCCCTATGTCAGCAGGAAATACGGCTGCTAAAATTTGTTTTCACAGCTCCGCCGAAAAGTGCTCGTAGGCGGCCTGGGCCAATTGCCGGGCGTGTTCGCGCAGTTCCGGGGGCATCACAATGTGGGCGTGGGCCCCGAAAAGCAGCAGCCAGCGGGCCAGGTATTGCAGCGAGCCAACCAGGAAGGTTACCTCCAGCCCGCCATCGGGCGTGGGCTGCTCGTGCGTGGCGCCGAAGTGCTGCTTGTTTTCGTGTACCCGCCCCACCGATTCGGGCCTGAAGCGCACCGTGGCGGCGGTGGGTTGGCGCTGCCGGGTGCGCTCCTGCCAGAACGATTGCAGGGTTTCGGGGCGCTGGGCAAACTGTTCGGCGCGCACCACCAGCTGCTCGATGCGGTCGAGCCGGAAGTCCCGAAACTCCTGGCGCAGCCGGCAGAAGGCCACTACGTGCCAGTACTGACCAAAATACACGGCAATAGGCTCCACGTCGCGTTCAGAAGCCCGGCCTTCATAGCCGGCCCGGTAGCTCAGGGCCACTACTTGCTGCCCGGCAATGGCCGCCAGCAACTGCTGGTGAACATTGGTGTGGGTCAGCAGTTCGGGGCGCCGCCGGGCCGGGTGCAGCACTGTGATGCGGGGGCTCAGGGCTTCAAGATAGTCGCGGTCGGGGCGGCGCAGCACGGCGCGCAGCTTGTCCATGGCCGCGTGGCTGAGTTGCGCGGTGTGCGCATCGGTGAGCTGGGCCACCAGCTTCTCGGCCGTGATGAGGGCCGTGGCTTCCTCGCGGGTGAACATCACGGGCGGCAGGCGGTAGCCATCGGCCAGGGAGTAGCCCACGCCGGCCTCGCCGGACAGTGGCACCCCGGCTTCTTCCAGCGTGCGCAGGTCGCGGTACACGGTGCGCAAGCTCACCCCAAATTGTTTGGCCAGGTCGGCCCCTTTCACCACCCGGCGCGACTGAAGCTGCAGAAAAATGGCCGTGATGCGGTCGAAGCGGTTCATGGGAGCGGCGGAATTCGGTGGGGCCAGGCAGCTGATGGCTCAAAACAAGGCCGCAACGTAGGGTTTTGCGGCTCGGGGTTCGCAGCGCGGGCATTGCCGGGCCAGCTGCTCAGCGAGCAGCTGCAAATATGCGCCCCTGCGCCGGGCCGACGGCTATTCCAGGTGCATGTACTTCCGCTGGGCGCGCTGCTGGTCCGGCTTGGGTATCTTGGGTTGCCCGGCCAGCAGCTCCAGTAGCCGCTCGGGCGTGAGGCCGGTGAAGTCTTTGATGACGGTGAGCGGATGCTGGAAGGACTTGGCGGGCAGCGTGGAAGCCACGGCCACGCAGCGCATACCAGCTTTGTAGGCTGCTTGCTCGCCCAGCACGGCGTCTTCGAACACAATGCACTCTTCAGGAGGGACTCCCAACTTGGCGGCCACTACCGAGAAGGTATCGGCGTGGGGTTTGCCCTTGTCCACGTCTGCCTTGCCCACCACCACATCGAAGTAGCCGCGCAGGTCCAGGTAGTCGATGATGTAGGCAATGGTTTCGGGTGGTGAGCCGGTGCCCAGGCCAATAGGAAAGCCGGCAGCGCGGGCCGCTTTCAGGAAGGTGGTGAGGCCGGGCGTTTCGCGGCGCTTGCTCCAGTACAGCGTGCGGTAGAGAAATTCACGCTGGTCGGCGTACTGCTTGAGCTGCTTCTCCGGTACGGGGTTGGTGAACACCGTTTTGAGGATGGCCGTGGTAGGCATGCCGTTGAGGCGGGCTAGGAGCTTGCGAGCGTTGGTGGTCAGGCTCAGGTCGCGGAATAGGAGCTGAAAGGCGCGCGCCTGGACCGGCGTGTTGTCGACAATCACGCCGTCCATGTCGAAGATGAGGGTCGGTTTCATAGCGAAGGATAAAGGCTCTAAAATGGGGGCACCTTGCTGGTTTGGTAACCTTGCCTACGCATGAGGGGGATGGAGCGGCGGTATCTTTGCGGGGCTTTTGCTTTTTGCTATTCTATGAAAAAAATTATCGCGCTGGCTCTCTTGTCCCTGCCCACACTAGCTGCCGGACCCGAAAAACCCCTGAAACGCCCCAAGCTGGTGGTAGGCATCGTGGTAGACCAGATGCGCTACGACTACATCTACCGCTACTGGAGCAAGTACCCGGCCGGCGGCTTCCGGCGCCTGCTGGGCGAGGGCTTCAGCTACGAGAGCTGCCACTACAACTACGTGCCCACCTACACCGGCCCCGGCCACGCCAGCGTGTACACGGGCACCACGCCGGCCGTGCACGGCATCATCGGCAACAACTGGTTTGAGCGCGAAAC
The DNA here is from genome assembly GCF_017571495.1 of Hymenobacter negativus. Classification (GTDB taxonomy): domain Bacteria; phylum Bacteroidota; class Bacteroidia; order Cytophagales; family Hymenobacteraceae; genus Hymenobacter; species Hymenobacter negativus. The sequence goes on from NZ_JAGETZ010000002.1 coordinate 470,338, forward strand.
CGGCAAAGGCACCTACGTGACCGAAGACAAAACCGTGCAAGCCGTGGGAGGCACCGACGCTGCCGGCCAGATGTCGCCGCGCCACCTGCTGAGCACCACCATCACCGACGAGCTGCGGCTGGCCACAAACTTCCAGGCCAAAACCATTGGCGTTAGCATGAAGGACCGGGGTAGTATTCTGCCGGCCGGCCACTCGGCCACGGCGGCGTACTGGTACGATGGCACCAACGGGGGCTTTATCAGCAGTACGTTTTACCAGCCGGCCCTGCCCGATTGGGTAAGCAAGTTCAACGCGGCCGGCCATGCCGCCGGGTACCTGGCCAAGCCCTGGAATACGCTGCTGCCCATTGCCAACTACACCGAAAGCTCGCCCGACGACGTGACCTGGGAAGCCCCTTTCAAGGGCGAAACGAATCCGGTGTTTCCGCACGACCTGCCCACGCTGGCGGCTGGCGCGCCCGCCTCGGTGCAGCCGGCCCTCAAAAACTCCGGCGACACCAAGAACCCCCAGACGCCCAACCAGAACCTCGACCTCATCCGCAGCACGCCGTTTGGCAATAGCCTGACCACGGATTTTGCCCTTGAAACCCTGCGTCAGGAGCAGATGGGCCAGCGCGGCATCACCGATTTCCTGGCCGTGAGCTACAGCAGCACGGACTACGTGGGCCACCAGTTCGGCCCTAATTCCATCGAAGCCGAAGACACCTACCTGCGCCTCGACCGGGAGCTGGCGCGTCTGTTTGAGGCGCTGGACAAGCAGGTGGGCAAGGGCCAGACCCTTGTTTTCCTCACCGCCGACCATGCCGCGGCCCACGCCGTGGGCTTTGCCCAGGCGCACCGGCTGCCCAGCGGCGGCGTGGGGCCCTCCATCATGCGCGACTCGGTGCAGCGGGCCCTCACCCGGCAGTACGGCCCCGGCCAGTGGGTGCTGAGCTACGAAAACCAGCAGGTATACCTCAACCGCCAGCTGCTCCGCAAAAAAAATATTGACCTCGGCAAGGCGCAGGCCGATGTGGCCGCTGCGCTGCTCACGCTGCCCGGTGTGACGCAGGCCCTCACCGCCCTCGACCTGCAGCGCGCCCACTGGAGCGAGGGGCTGGGCATGTACCAGGAAAATGGCTTCTATGCCCCGCGCTCTGGTGACGTGCTCACCGTGCTGGCCCCTGGCTGGCTCGAAGCCTACGCCTACCCCGTGGTGAAAGGCACTACCCACGGCTCGGCCGGTGCGTATGACACGCACGTGCCGTTGCTGTTCTGGGGCTGGGGCGTGAAACACGGCGAGTCGTCGGCCGCCGTGCACATCACCGATATCGCGCCTACCATTGCGCAGTTTCTGCACATTCAGGAGCCCAGCGGCTGCTCAGGCGTGCCGCTGCACGAGGTGCTGGGCCGGTAGGCGTTGGCTTTCACGGAGCATCAAAAATCCTGTCATCCTGAGCAGAGTGAAGGACCTTATCACGCCCGGACTAGTCATTGTTTGAGCGTGATAAGGTCTTTCACTCCGCTCAGGATGGCAGATGTTACTGAAAACGACTTTCTAAGCTGCCTCATTAACAAACTACCCTGTTGGCGTGTAATTTTGACATCCCCAGCCGCCAGGTAGGCGACTGTTTTTTTACGCTATGACTCATTTTAACCCCTGGCACGACGTGTCGCGCGGCGATGAAACCCCGACCGTCGTTCAATCCATCATCGAAATCCCCAAAGGCAGCAAGGGCAAATATGAGCTCGACAAAGAAAGTGGTCTGCTGAAGCTCGACCGCGTGCTGTTCTCGGCCGTGCACTACCCCGCTGCCTACGGCTTCATTCCCCAGACCTACTGCGACGACAAGGACCCACTGGATATTCTGGTGCTCTGCTCGGTTGATATCGTGCCCATGTGCCTCGTAGAAGCCAAAGTCATTGGCGTGATGCAGATGGTGGACCAGGACGAAGAAGATGATAAAATCATCGCTGTGGCCGCCCACGATATTTCCGTGAACCACTACAACGACATCTCGGACCTGCCCCCGCACACGCTGCTGGAAATGCAGCGCTTTTTCGAAGACTACAAAGCCTTGGAGCACAACAAGCACGTGACCGTAGAGCGCTTCATGGGCAAGGAGGATGCCTACCGCATTATCAACGACAGCATTAAGCTTTACGAAGATACTTTCGGCAAACGCAACGCTTAAGCGCTACGGCTGAGCTACCTTTTTTGAAGATGCCCGTAAAGGCGAAGCATGGCTATTAACCGCCCAGCTTCGCCTTTTTGGCGTTTTCTATACGAGCATAGCCTCGCCATCGTCATTGTGCTGCTCACGCTGGGCACCCTCGCGGGCCAGTTCGTGACTGGCTGGCACGACAACAACGACGAGCTGAAAAGCATGGGCATGGCCCAGCTTTCGGCCGGCCAGTATTTCCATTCCGGGCACTTCCTCGAAGCCACGTTCGAGAACTGGGAAAGCGAGTTCCTGCAGATGGGCCTCTACGTGCTGCTCACCGTATGGCTGCGCCAGCGCGGCTCCTCCGAGTCGAAAAAGCTCTATGAGGAAGAGGAAGTTGACGCCGAGCCGGATGCCAGCAAGGAAGACGCCCCGTGGCCTGTGCGCCAGGGCGGCTGGCTGCTCAAGCTGTACAAAAACTCCCTGAGCATTGCCTTCTTCCTGCTGTTCTTCGGGGCATTCTTCCTGCATGCCCGCGGCGGGGCCGAAGTCTACAGCATCGAGCAGGTGCACGACGGCCAGCCGCCCGTGAGCACCTGGGAGTACATGGCCACCTCGCGGTTCTGGTTCGAGTCGTTGCAGAACTGGCAGAGCGAGTTTCTAAGTATACTGAGCATTGTAATGCTCAGTATCTTCCTGCGGCAGCATGGCTCTCCCGAAAGCAAACCTGTAGACGCCGCCCACAACGAAACCGGGAAGTAAAAGGGAGTAGCAGGAGATGGTCTGTTATTCGGAGCTATCGGTCAGGCTAAGCAGGCAGACCGATGGCTCCGAATGACAGATGTTCGCGCTGCTTTACCTTCGTTTCGTGGTATCGTTGTCGCCTCCTTCCGTCCCAGTGGCTAGCCGTTTCTGGCTGCGTCGAGTGCTCGATGCCGTCCTGTACAGCAGCGTCTGGCTGGCCGGCGCGGCAGCAGCCCAGACGGCCGCCACCTTTCGGCGCTGGCCAGTTGATGACTGGAACGCAGCCCATAGCCGGGTGGTGATGCTGGTATTTGCCGCCACGCTGCTGGTGTACAACCTCGATGCAGTGCTGCCCTTCAAGCACGGGCAGCCGGCCGGGGCCTCCGGGCGTAAGGCCTGGCAGCAGCGGCACCGCCAAGCGCTGGCGCTGCTGGCCGGAGTGGCGGCGCTGGGCGGCGGCTACCTGTTTCTGGCCGATGGCTGGTGGCGCTATCTGCCCGCACTGTTGCCACTAGCGGCGCTGGCGTTGCTCTACTCTTGGCCGCTGGGGCGCTGGCGCGGGCGGGCCAGAGCCCTGCGCGAGGTGCCGCTGCTCAAAATATTCCTGATTGCGGGGGTGTGGTCGGCCATCACGGTGGGGCTGCCCACACTGGCGCTGCACCGCCCGTTAGCCGAGGCGGTTGGGCTGCTGGCCCAGCGCTTTTGCCTGGTGCTGGCGCTGGCTATTGTGTTCGATATCCGTGACCTGAGCCGCGACCAAGCGGCGGGTACCCGCACCTTCCCCGTAGTGCTGGGTATTGCTGGGGCCAAAGTCTCGGCGCTGACCTTCCTGGCCGGGGCCATGGTGCTGGGGTTCGAGCGGGGCGCGCCGCCTCTGGGGCTGGCCCTCACGGCGCTGGCGGCGGCCACGGTTATTGTGCTGGCCGATGAGCGCCGGAGCGACTATTTCTTCGCCCTCTGGGCTGATGGGGTGCTGCTGGTGCCGGCACTGCTGTATCTACTAAGCTGAGGCGAATAGCACGTGTGCCCCGACATTTTACTTCGGCCCACAAGAACGACTTGTTCAACCGAGTCGAAATAAAATATCGGGGCACACGTGCTATTCCCACTCTTTCAGTGCTGGGCCAATGTGCCGCACGATGTCGCCGGCTACCAAGCCAGCCTGTCCGGAGTGGGTGGCAGCCAGGTCGCCGGCCCGGCCGTGGGCGTACACGCCCAGCCGCACCGCTTCGAAGGGTGACAATTGGGCGTGAGCGCGCAGGGCCAGCAATATGCCAGTGAGCACGTCGCCACTGCCGCCGGTGGCCATGCCAGGGTTGCCAGTGTTGTTGAAGTGCAGCTCGCCTTCGGGTGTGGCCAGGCAGGTGCAGGCACCTTTCAGCACCACGAGGCAATGGTGCTGGACGGCGAAGTCGCGGAGCAGGTCCAAGCGGTGGTAGTCGTCGCGGGCGGGCTCGGTGAGGCGCTCGAACTCCTTGGGGTGGGGGGTGAGTACGGTGTTTTCGGGCAGCAGCTTGAGCAGCTCGCGGTGCTGGCCCAGCAGGTTCAGCGCGTCGGCATCGATGACGAGGGGGAGGGGCTTGCCAGTTTTCGCGGTGGGTTTGGCAGCGGCTTTTAGCAGCTGGCGCAGCACGGCCAGGCTGGCTGCATCCTGCCCCAGGCCGGGCCCAATGCCGACGGCCTGGTAGCCGTCCAGCTTCGGTAGCTCGCTGATGAAGTCGGCTTTGGCATCCGTCAGGCACATAGCCTCGGGCTGGCTGGTCTGGAAAATGTCGTAGCCGCAGCCAGGAATGTGGGCCGTGAGCAGGCCCACGCCACTGCGCAGGCAAGCCCCCGCTGCCAATACTGCCGCGCCCATTTTGCCCCGGCTGCCAGCCAATAGCAGCGCATGGCCAAAGGTGCCCTTGTGGCTGAACTTGGGCCGGACTGGTAAAGCGCCGGCTACGGCGGCGGCATTGGTGTAGTGCCAGGGCGTTGTCGTGTCAGCAACAAATTTCTGGCTTAGCCCGATGTCCTCAATGCTCCACTCGCCCATGTATTCGGCGTTTTGCGGAAGCAGAAAAGCCAGCTTGGGCAGGCCGAAGCTCACGGTGTGCTGGGCACAAACCACGGCGCTGTCGGCGGGCTGGGACTGGTCGGCGAAGAGGCCGCTGGGAATGTCGATGGCAATGACGCGGGCCCGCGCCTGGTTGAGGTGCGTGACCACGGTGGCCGCCAGCCCCGCCAGCGGCCGGCTGAGACCAGTGCCGAAAAGGGCGTCGATTACAAGTGCGCCTGCCGCAATATCGGGTAGCTTTTTTGTGCTGATTTCGCTCGATGGAACGGCTTTGGGCAAATGCTGGCGGTTGTGCTGCCAGTCGGGCGAGTGGCGGGTGGCGGGTAGCAGGGCCACCCGTACGCGGTAGCCGCGCTGCAATAGCTGGCGAGCCACGGCCAGGCCGTCGCCGCCGTTGTTGCCAGGGCCGCAGAGGATGAGGATTTCGCCTGCGTCGGCGGAGCTGTACCGACTCGACAGCCAGGCGACGAAGGCGCTGGCGGCGCGCTCCATCAGCTCCACGGAGATGAGGCGCTGCTCGGTTTGGGTGGCTTGGTCGAGCTCGCGGGTCTGGGCCGCGGACAGAATTTTCATAGCTTGGAAGGGAAGGAGAGCGCAAAGCTACTTTTGCGCCATGCAAGAAACCGCCCGCATCTTCATTATCCCCGGCCTCGGCAACTCCGGCCCTGACCATTGGCAAACCCACTTCGAACGCATCAACCCGGCCTTTACCCGCATCGTGCAGCGCGAATGGGACACCCCTGACCGCGCCGAGTGGGTGGAAACGCTGGAGCAAGCCCTGGCCGCCGAAGACCTGAGCCGCGTGGTGCTGGTGGCCCACAGCCTGGGCTGCGTGACAGTGGCGCACTGGGCCGGGCAGTACGGACACCGCATAAAGGGCGCGCTGCTGGTGGCACCCAGCGACGTGGAAACCGCCCACTACGCCGCTTTCCCTACCACTGGCTTTGGCCCCATGCCCCTGGCCCGGCTGCCCTTCCCGAGCACAGTTGTATTCAGCCAGAACGACGAATGGGTGACGCCCGCCCGCGCCCGGCAATTTGCCGAAGCCTGGGGCAGTGAGCTGGTCGACATCGGTGAGGCCGGCCACATCAACACGGCCAGCGGCTACGGCGAGTGGCCGGCGGGGCTAGCGCTGCTAGGCGAGTGGCGGTAAGGAAATAACTGTTGATGCGTCTATCTCCTGGCGGCTGCAAACCTCCCACTTGCGGCTGCGTTTACTTTATTCCTGCTTCTTTTTAAAGTTACTCCCAATCTCATATGCAAACCTGGAACGACGTTATCCGCCTCGCCAACAATCCCATCCCTTCGCCCCGCCGTGTGGAGAAGACGCCCGCCGAGTGGCGTGCCCAGCTCACGCCCGAGCAATACCATGTCACCCGCGAGCACGGCACCGAGCGCGCCTTCACCGGCGAGTACTGTGAAGCCCACGAAGCCGGCCTCTATGCCTGCGTGTGCTGTGGCACCCCGCTCTACGATTCCCGCACCAAGTTCGAGTCCGGCACCGGTTGGCCCAGCTTCACCGCGCCGGTCGACGAAAGCGCCATCCGCTACAAGAAAGACACCAGCTACGGCATGACCCGCGTGGAAGTACTCTGCAACGTGTGCGACGCCCACCAAGGCCACGTATTTCCAGACGGCCCCGCGCCCAGTGGCCTGCGCCTGTGCATCAACTCGGCCAGCATCAAGCTGGTGACGGAAGCTGAAAAACAGCCCACTTCGGTGGCGTAATATTCGGCGGCTTCCTGTAGCTTCGGGCTTGATTGGCGCATTGCCAGTCAAGCCCTTTTCGTTGCTACCCCCAATGACCCGCGAAGCCTTCGTTGCCCGCCTCGAACACCTCCACCCGCTGGCCGTGGCCGACCCCGGCGGCTACCGCTGGCGCGTGCGCGGCTGGGCCCTGCTGGGCTACGGCTTCATCCTGTTGCTGCTGCTTGGCACAGTGGGTACCATGCTGGGTGTGCTGGCGCTGCTGGCCTTCGGCACGGCCGTAGCGCTGCTGCTGAAAGTCGGCTTGCTGCTGGGCTTCTTCGCCTGGAAGGTCCTGCGCTCGCTGTGGGTGAAATTCGACCCGCCCCAGGGCCGGGCCCTTACGCCGGATGAGGCTGCGCCACTGTTTGATGAACTGCGGCAGCAAGCCCGGGCCATGGCAGCTCCGCCGGTCCATCGGGTGCTGCTCACCACCGATTTTAACGCTGCTATTGTGCAGCTGCCCCGCCTGGGCGTGCTAGGCTGGCCCCGCAACTACCTAATGGTGGGCCTGCCGCTGCTGCAGGCGCTGAGTCCAGAGCAGGCGGCCGCCGTGGTAGCGCACGAGCTGGGTCACCTGCGCGGCGGGCACGGCAAGTTCAGCGCCTGGGTCTACCGGGTAGGGCAGTCGTGGGAACAGCTGATGGGCCAGATGGAGCGCAACAGAACCGGTACCTGGCTGAGCAAGTTCGCCGATTGGTACGTGCCGCGCTTCAACGCATGGTCGCACCCGTTGCGGCGGGCCGATGAATTTGAAGCCGATGCCGCCGCTGGCCGCGTAACGTCTCCGCAGGCGCTGGCCCAGGCGCTGTGTGCGCTGGTGGTGCGCGACTCAGCCCTCGACAAGCTGCACTGGGATGTGGTGACGGCGAGCATTGCCGCGCAGCCGTACCCGCCCACCGACGCCATCAGCCGCCTGCTGCCGCTGGCCAAAAGCGCCCGCCTCGATGACACTACCGAAGGTGACCTCCTCAAAACCGCCCTGGCCGCCGACCCCGACGTATTCGACACCCACCCGGTGCTGCTGGAGCGGCTCACGGCGCTGCGCCAGCAGCCCGCAGTGCCTGCCCCGCCCACTGTCACAGCCGCTGAGGTTTGGTTTGGAGCGGGCCTGCCCGCATTAGCAGCCGAGCTCGACACAGCCTGGGCCCTGGAGCGGGAAAGCTTCTGGAAGGAACGGCACCAGTTTCTGAGCACCCAGCAGCAGCGCCTGCGCACGTTGAATGAGCGGCGCGCTGCCGGCGGAATCCTGTCACCCGATGAAGCCTGGGAACACGCCGACTTGACCGAGGACCACGCCAGCCCAGCCGAAGCCCTTCCCCTGTTCCAGGCCCTGTTTGAGGACAAAGAGCACGGACTAGGGGCCAAGTTTACCGTGGGGCGCATGCTCACGTTGCAGGACGACCCTGCCGGGCTGGCGCTGCTTGATGAAGTGATGGCCCAGGTGCCCAGCGCCCGCGCCTCCGGCCTGCTGCTTCAGCAAGCCTACCACCAGCGCCGTGGCGACAAAGCCGAAGCCCGCCGCCTGCAAACCGAAACCCTGCGCCACGCCGACCGCAGCGACGTAGCCCAGGCCGAGCGCGACAACATCCGGCCCACCGACCACTTCCTACCCCACGGACTGCCAGCCGATTCTCTGACCACCCTCAGCGCCCAGCTGGCTGAGTACAGCACCGAAATCAAGAGGGTCTGGCTGCTGCGCAAGGAGTTGACGCAGTTTGTTGAGCATCCGCTCTACGTGCTGGTGGTGGAGCAGTCGGCGGGCCGTAGCGTGCCCGACGCCACCAGCGCGGCCCTGGCACAGAAGCTGGCCGGCGCCCTGACCATGCCCGGCGAAAGCTTCATTATACCGCTAACGAAAAGCAATGACTGGCTGGATGCGCCGGCGCGGCGCCTGCCCGAAACCCTCGTTTATCCCGGCATCCCCGGCTAGCGGCCCGTCCGCGTTCTAAACCTGTAGCTTTGCGCCCCGGCCGAAGACACCTTCGGCCGGGGCTTTGCGTTTACATCTTTTTAGCCTGCTGTTCCCACCCGCGCCATGTCCCTTCTCTTCAACGATTTCGCCTCCTGGGGCGCCCATTGTGCCGCCACCGGCGAGCCCCTCTACCAACCCGTGCTCACCTACGAAATCGAGCAGAAGGGCCGCACGGAGGATGAAATATGGGACGGCCTGCAACGGGCCTACGATGTGATGCGCGATGCCGTGCACGAGGGCCTGACCGGCAACATGACCTCCCGCTCGGGCATGATAAACAACGGGGCCAAGAAGATTGCGGCTTCGCCCGTCACCGTCCTCTCTCCGGAATTCAAGCAGCTCATCACCCGCGCCCTTGGGGCCAAGGAGGTGAACTCCTGCATGGGCCGCGTGGTGGCCGCACCCACCGCCGGGGCCTCCGGCATCCTGCCCGGCGTCCTCGTCACCATCCAAGACTTGCACAAGCTGTCGGACCGTCAGATTCTGGAGGGGCTGCTGGTGGCAGCTGGCATTGCCCTCATCATTGAGCAGAATGCTTCGCTGGCCGGGGCCGTGGGCGGCTGCCAGGCCGAGACCGGTTCGGCCGCAGCCATGGGTAGCGGGGCCATCGTGTACTGCCTGGGCGGGCCCGTCGAGCAGGTTTTTGCCGCCGTGGCCGTCACCATCCAGTGCATGCTTGGGCTGATATGCGACCCCGTGGCCGGCCTGGTGGAAGTGCCTTGCGTGGTGCGCAATGCCTCGGCCGCCGCTATTGCCTTCAGCTCCGCCCAGATTGCCATCGCCGGCATCGACCCCGTCATTCCCGTCGACCAGTGCGTGGCCGCCCTCGGCGAAGTGGGCCAGAGCATGGAAACCCGCTATAAGGAAACCGCCCTCGGGGGCCTAGCCAACACCACGCGCGGCAAGGAAATTGAGAAAATGGTGCTGGTGCAGGACGTTAACATTCTGCCCGATGATGACGAGTAAGCGGCCATCGCGGCGCGGAGGAGTCATCTATCCATCACTGCTGTACTTGCAATAACGGACAGGCCTAGACACAAAAAAAGCCCCGCTGGTAATACCAGCGGGGCTTTTCAATGAGCGGCTATTCGCTATTCGCGCACAATGCGACGGATATCGGTGCCGCCTTCGGTAACAGCGCGCAGCATGTACACGCCGCTGGCTGCGCCCGATAGGTCAAGCTTGGCTTCGGACTGGCCGGCAGCTACTTGCTGCGTCAGTACCACCCGGCCCAGCGCGTCGATGACGGACAGCGTTACGGGTTTGGCGTAGCCGCTGAGCTGGAGCGTAAGCTTGCCATCGGCCGTGGGGTTCGGGAACAGGGTCAGTGACGAACCGGCCAGGGCTTGATTAGTGGCCGTCACAGCCAGCGGTGTCGAAGCAGCCGACTGGCAACCCGTAGCCGTGCTGATGAAGCGTACGGTGTAGTTACCGGGCGCTGTCGTGCCGTTGGCCGTGTAGGTCTGGCTGGTAGCACCGGTGATGGCTACGCTGCCCAGGAACCACTGGTAAGTGGTGCCGGCCGGTGCCACGCTGCTGGTAAACAGTACCGTGCTCCGCGTGGGGTAGGTGTAAGTGTACGTCGGCGTGGCCGGCAGCGCGTTGATGGTTACCGTGGCGGTGCTGGTAGCGGCGGCGCAGCTACCGCTGGCAGCAATCGTGTTGGTCACGGTGTAAGTACCGGCCGTAGAAGTAGCCGGATTCACCGCGCCCGTAGTAGCGTTGATGGTCAGGCCTGTGGTCGAGCTAAACACACCAGCCGAAGCACCCGTGCCCAAAGTGGGCGTAAGCAGCGTAGCCGAACCGGCACAGGCGCTGGTGGTGCTGTAGCTGAACGAAGCGACTGGAGCCGTGGTCAGGGTCAGCGTCTGCGTAGCAGAGCTGCCGCAGCTGCCTGCTACGGTGTAGGTTACCACGTAGGTGCCCGCCGTAGAGGCTGCCAGGTTGATGGCGCCCGTCGTAGCATTGATGCTTAGGCCAGTAGTAGACGAGAAGGCGCCGCCCGCAGTACCTGTCACGGTCGGGGTTGGGTTTGTGCCGCTCAGGCAAAGCGTGCTGGTAGCGTAGCTAAAGGCCGCCGAAGTAGCCGGCGTGATGGTTACCGTGGCGGTAGCCGTAGCCGCCGCGCAAGCACCCGAAGCCGCAATGGTATTGGTTACGGTGTAGGTGCCAGCCGTGGAAGTAGCCAGGGTGATAACACCCGTAACGGCATCAATGGTCAGACCCGTAGTCGAGCTAAACACACCAGTCGAAGCACCGGTGCCCAAAGTAGGCGTTACGGTGCTGGTGCTGCCGGCGCAGTAAGTAGTAGCCGTGGGGTAGCTGAAGGTAGCTACCGGTGCGGCGGTGATGGTTACGGTAGTGGTAGCCGTGCTGCCACACTGGTTGGCGTTGGTCGGCACCGTGTTGGTCACGGTGTAGGTACCGGGCGTGGAGGTAGCCAGTGTAATGGCTCCCGTGGTGGGGTCAATGGTCAGACCCGTGGTCGAGCTGAAGGTACCCGCCGTGGCGCCTGTGCCCAGCACTACTGCCGGAGCAGTGGTGCCGCTCACGCAGAAGGTCGAAGCCGTGCCATACGTGAAGCCGGCCGTCGTAGTCGGGTTCACGTTCACCTGGATAGCCGTGCGCGAAGGAGCAACGCAATCGGCGCTTACTTGGATGTTGTAGAGGAAATAGTAAGCCGCCAGGGCCGAGCCAATGTTGATGCCTGTGGTAATGGTAAAACCACCAGCCGAAGTGGGGAACGGGAAGGTTGAGCCAGTGGGCAGCGGGTTGTCCCGGATGAGGCCGGTGATGCCCGTGCTGGTTTTCACTTGAATCACGTAGCCGGTAACTGCCGTGGGCAAGCTCAAGTTGAGCGGAATTGTAACTGGCGTGGCCAGGCCTGTACCCGTAACCGGAATGGCAGGCGTGGTCGCTACTTCAGTACCCGTAGGGCCGTTCAGGATGGATACCGTAACTGTGCCCGTGCCAATCGGATAAATAACGGCCGAGTAGAAAGTGGTCGGCCCCGTGGTGTTGAACTGCAGGCCCGAAGGGAGCGAAAGGCTGGCAGTGCCGGTTGTAGTGGTCGCCAAGCCTACGCTTTCGCTGCCGCCACCAGGCGTATAGGCTTCGACGTAGTATTGGGCCGGAGCTGTCAGGTTGCCTGTCGTCAGCGACGTAGTGTTGCCCGTGGTGGTGGCGCCTGCCAGGGGAGTGCCGCCAGTGGCCGTGGTGAAAAAGCGGAACGCTGTGGTGCTGCCAGCCGGAGCCGTAGCCGTAAGCGTGGCTGGGCTACCAGCGCACACTGTTAGGGGTGTGGTCACAGTGGCTTGTGGGTCATTCACAATCACGGCACTCACGTTCGACGTTGCTACGTTGGTGCCGCAGGTTACCAAGGCCCGGTAATAGGTCGTTTGCGTCAGCACCGGGGTCGTGAAAGTAGCTGTGGTAGCGCCTGTAATGTCCGTAAACGTACCCGTGGCGCTCGTGCTTTGCTGGAGTTGAATCGTGCCATTGGCCGCACCAACGAGCGATAGCAGGGCCGTACCGCTGCGGCAGATGTTCACCGTAAGCGGGAGCGTACCGGCCACCGGGGCATTTACTACCACCGTTGGAGCCGTTGCGGGTGTATTGTTGGCTGCATTGCCGTCGCCGGTGGCTGTGGCCGTGATGGCAAACGAATAGGTGCCGGCGGTCGAAAGGTTAACTGTGCTGGCCAGGGTTACGTTTTGCGTCGCGCCAGGGGCCAGAATACCGGTATTGATGGTGACAGGAGCGAGGGTGCCAGGAGTACCGGGACCAGTAACTACCACCGATACTGTAGCGGGGTTAACGCTGAAATCGATGGTCGTTGAACCTGCGTTACGGATTTGTACCGTCACCGCTTCAGCCGAGCCAAAGCAGTTGTTGGTGCTTGTTTGAGCCGGTGCTACCAGGATACCAGCGGCTATGTCCACGGCAACGGGTGCAAACTCGTCGGCACCCATATCGGGCGTCGTAGCCGAACGTGTTTCGCCGTCAATATCCACCGTTACGGCAGCAATGGGCGTACCCGCGTTGTTGATGACCGCTGAAGCTGCATGCAGGTCGGTGGCAGACTGGAACAGCGGGTCTGTGTTGAGCGAGTTAGCGTCTTTGGCAGTTGCCGTCTGAATGGCGGCCAGCGTAGTGCGGTCGCTGCTCAGGTAGCCCAGCACACCGCGCGCACCACTCACAAAGTAGTCGTTGTAGTTGATATTGGTGAAGGCCGTGTTGGCCGCTGCCGAGTAGATGGCGTAGTTCTTGGCAGAGGTGCTGCCTGGGTTAGCCACGTCGTTACGGAAAACGTTGTTCCGGATGTCGAGCGCAGTCGAACTCGAGCCCACGTAGAGTGCGGCCGACAAGTCAGCCGAGGCTGTCACGTCGGTACCGGTGATGCTCACTGAGTTGTGGTACACGTTGACGCCACCAACGGCGCTGCCAATGCCTAGTCGGATGCCCACGTTGGCATCGCTGGATAGGGTGCTCCAGCCCGAAATAGCTGTAATCTGAACGAAGTTGTTGGCGATAAGCAGGTTGCTGGTTGCCGAGCCCGTTTGCACGTCGATGCCTTTGCCCCCGTAGCCGCTCGTGCTGTTGGCGCTGATGTTCAGAATCTTATTACGGGTAACGCTGCCGCCCGTAAAGCCCGTACCGAGGAACAGCCCAATGGAGTTGGCACCCGTGGAGAGCAGATTCTGTACCGTGTTCTGGGACACAGTAGCATTGGTTACACCTGTGGTAAAGTTGAAGCCATAGAGGGCGCTTGCGCCGGTCAGGTTCTGCACCGTGTTCAGGGTGATGCTCGGAGCCACTGCGTTGGCGATGAAGCCGCCCTGGCTGCCCACCGTGCCCACACCGCTCGTAGCGCCACCAATGGTGTTGCCCGTGATGGCCAGCCCGTCGAGGCCGCCAGCGCTCACTGCCGTCGAACCAGCAGCGTAAATGCCAAGGAAGGCCGGCCCGATGTTGTTGTTTTCAATGGTCAGGTTGTCGTTGTCGGCACCGGCCGAACCAGCCGTTGTACCGCCTGCCGCAATGGCAATGCCGGCGTTAGCCGAAGCAGTGGACAGGTTCAGGTTGCGCAGTGCCACGTTGGTAGCACCCGTGCCCAGGCCGAGGCTGATAATCTGTACAGCTGAGCCACCGCCTGTGTTAGCGTTGGTAATGGACAGGTTGCGCGTGGTACCACCGGCCGTATTTGCCCCGTCCAGCGTGATGTAGCTGGCGCCGTTGAACTGAATCGTGGCGGTAGCCGTGCCTGAGCTGGCAATGGTGCTGGCCACTACGCCTGTGTTGGGACGAATAGTGAGCGTGTTGGTAGCCGAAGCCGAAGCATTGGCCTGGAATGCGATGGGGAACGTTTCGGCTGTGCCATAAGCATTGTCGAGCAGCAGGAACGTCACGGCACCACCCAACAGGTTATTGCTGTATGCACTAGCTGCCTCTGTGAGCGTGGCATAGGTCCGCGTGGGCTGGGGCGAAGTGCTGGTGCCTACGTAGTACACGCCGCTCAACGTACCCTGAATAACGAACTGGTTGGCAGTGCCGGTGAAGGCAGTGCCGGGAGGAGTAACGCCGCTGCCGCCAAAAGGCAAAGTGCTGATATTGGGTGTAGCCGCTAGGTCCTGCGCCGCCACGTAGTACCGAACAACGTCGAAGCTGCTTATACCGCCTACCAACGAAAAATCGAAGGTGAATGTGTAGGTGCTGCCGCTGACAGTGGTGGCGTTGACGAACGAATAAGCGCCGCCGTTTTTGTTGAAATACAGCCGGGGGGCGTTAGCACCTGTAGCCACGCCGCTGGCGTCGGTAATGGTTACAATTAGCGTGCGGTTGGCAGTGCTGCTCGTGTTGCCCAGCGCAGTGTATTGGATGGATGGGCCGGTAAGGTCGAGGGGGATAAAGGTGCCTTCGTCGGCACCCAGGTCTGGCGTAGTCGTGTTGCGCGTGTCACCATCGAAATCAACTGTGATACCCGAGATGGGCGTGCCAGCGCTTTCCAATTGCGTAGCTACGGCTGTGTTGATGTGCAGGAAAGTGGCAGCCGTGCCGGTGGTGCTCAGGAAGGGAACGTCTTCAGTAACCGAGTTGGACTCGCGCGCAGCCACAAAGGACTTATAGCCAATCAGCGTCTGCTGAGCATTAGTGGCCGTGGTGGTACCCTCCACATAAAGCAGGTTGGTAGCCGAAGGCGTGCCGGCGTAGTAGAGGTTGTTGTTGGTGGTAGTAGCCAGGTTAGCCGGAGCCGTGCCCGCGGTGCCCGACAGCCGGCGCAGGGCCGCGCTGTAACCGCCCGTGCCCACCGCCGTCGACTTATTCACCACAATGTTGTTGCGGGCGTCGAGGATGGTAGAAGTTGAGCTCAAGTACATGCCCGACGTGCCAAACGTAGCACCGGTGCTGGTAGCATTCAGGGAGATGGAGTTATAGTAGGCGTTCACAGCGGTAGAACCTGCTACGTTCAGGCCCGTGACAGCCAACAGGCCCGTAGCGGCTGGCGTGCGCAGGTCGCCAACGAGGTTGTTGGCTACGGTGTAGGTGCCGCCGGCTGAAATCAGCAGACCAGTTACGCTGGCGGCCGCGCCGGTTGCGCTCAGGTCATATACTTTGTTGCGGCTAATAATGCTGCCGGTGCCGCCACCGGTGGGCACCGAAATACCCGTTACCGCGCCGCTGCCCGAAGCAATTGACAAGCTGCCGATGGTGTTTTGGTTTAATGTCTGCACATCGCTGGAGCCATTGGCGGCCGTCACGATACCGCGTACTACATGCGTGGTAGCCGTGCTGGTGCCGCTGATGCTCAAGCCTGTAATCACATTGTTCGACAGGGTTTCGCTGGTCGTCGAGGAAGCAGTACTGTTGATGCCAACCAGCGTACTCGCCGTAGTAGAAGCGCCCGCCGTCACGATGGTGTTGTTGGTGATGGTGTTGCCCGTGATGGTGGTGGTGGCCGAGCCCAGCGTGAGGCACAGCAGCGAGGTGCTAGACGAGGTACCAGTAGGCGTCTTGCTATTGCCGGTCAATGTATTGTTGCTGATGCTGACCGGTGTAGTAACCGACACCAGACTCGACGAAATCAGCGTCATAGTGCCGGTGCCGGCAATGACGTTGTTGGTAACCGTATTACTGTTTAGGTTAATGGCCGAACCTGCCGACGACGTGATACCAATGAACGTAGCCGTGGTTGCTGCTGCTGCCGTCGAGTTCTGGACCGTGTTGCCGGTGATGTTCACCGTGGTGGCTGCACCCGCGTTCGTAATGCCCGTGATAGCCGCCGTGGTAGCCGTGGCGTAAGTCATCGTCACGGTATTGCCCGTGATGTTCACCGTGTTCGAAGCGGGGGTGCTGCCAATGCCGTTATCGATGCCGGTCATGAGGGAGGTAGTAGCACCGCTGGCCAGCGTCACCGTATTACCCGTGATATCGATGCTGGCCGAGGGGCACGCATTGCCATAAATACCGCGCAGCGTGCTGGTAACCGTAGAAGCAGCTACGGCGGCCGTGGTGCCGCCAGCGTAGTTCAGCGTATTGTTCACCACGTTGTTCACCACTTTGAAGGCGCTCTGGTAGTTGCCACCGATGCCCCAGCCTGTGGCCGTGGTGCCGAAGTTATATACCATGTTGGGCGCCACCACGCCAATCTCGTTGCTCACATCATAGTTAGCGAGGGTCGTAGAGGTCGAAGCCGTGAAATACATCCCGGTCGCGGAGTTGGTGATGATGTTGCCATCCACCTTGTTGTTGGAGTGGGCGCCGCTGGGCGCCGTGGCCGCTACCGAAGTAGCCAGGGCCGCCGTTGAAGCCGCGCCGTAGATGCCAAAGGTGCCGGTATTGGTCTTGTTCAGCGTCACCACACAGTTACGGATGATGTTGTTCTGACAGCCGTTGGTGGGAGAAGGGCGGAACAGAGCAATGCCGAATTCCATTTGGGTCGCGGTCGTAGTGTTGGTCGCGGCCTCGGCCAGTTCCAAGCCATCAATGGTCACGTAGTCAGACCCTGCCAGGCTGATGATGGCATCCAGCGCGGCAGTGCCCACGCCGGCCGTGATGACCGGCCGTGCACCCGTGCCCGATTTCTGAAACACAATGGGGTTAGCGCTGGTACCAGTGGCCGTGATGGCACCGGCTGTGGGGCTGGCAAATGTCTCGGTGTAGCCCGCCGCAATGTTGAACGTGACGCCGCCAGCGCCCACGCCCTGGGTGTTTAGGTCAGTGATGGCCGCCGCCACCGTGGCATAGTCGCCCGGAATGGCCTTGGTGCCGGCCAGCTGGGCATGCGCCGCTGGCACGGCCAGCAGCCCAAAAGCCGTAGCCGCCAGCCACCGGCCCAGCCGGTTAGCAAGTAAAGGGTTGTGCATAAAAGTTGGGAAATAGGGAGAAAAAAAAGGGTGGGAAAATGAAATGAGAGCAGTTGCTTACCGATATAAAATGAGCATTCTGATGAAATGGGGATGTAAATTAAGCAGCAATTGGCACTGCCTCACACTCAGGTCTTCATCATCTTTGTTCAGCCCACTACCGAAACCCCAAAAAGCCGCTCAATCCTTTAAAAAACCCTTATTTAAATGGGTAAAAGGCGAAGTAGGGGTATTAAAATAATTCCGGGCATGGCGCCGTGCCATGCCCCGAGACGAAGCAGCTTGCACCATACCCAAGCTGCCCCGCGTGAGGTAGCTGTACCGCAACTGACTAATTGCTGATAAAGCAGTACCGTAGTGCCACCTGATAGCAGTAAGTAAATCGGGTGTCTCAAATAGCATTTGTGTGGCGCGGGGCCATGGTCAGCTTGCTCAGGAAATCGAGCGCGGGCACGTAGCGGCTGCGAAGCTCCTGGTATTGCTGCCAGGCCATTTGGCGGTCGGCGCACAGCTTAAGGCCGCCCTCCGCCAGCAGCTGGCAAGCCTGGTCAAATTCCGCCTGACCGTTCGAGTTGGCTGGCTCATCGTCGGGGGGCATCAGGGTGGTCGGCTCGGCACCAGCCCGGTCGTCGAAGAAGCGGTACACCCGGTTCAGGGTCAGGCAGCCGGCTTTAAACGTGAGCTGGGCCTGCCGGGGGCGCGGCCCATCCACGACGGCGAAGAGCAGCGCGGCCGTGTCCAGAATCAGGCCGCTACTGCTTACCCAGGAGCGGCCGGGCTGCGGCGAGCGGAAGAACGATAGGATGGGCAGCGAGGTATGGCTTTCCTCAATCTCGACAAACCATTGCTCCCAGGCGGCCCACTGCTGGTCGTCGTTCTGCACCGAGCCGTCGTGGTTGAGCCAGCCCAGCAGGCAGGCAGCGGTGGGCGGCGTGCCGGCCCGCAGCTCCAGCAGCGCCACCGTCGTCTCGCGCCGCGCAAATGCCTGGTAAATAGTGGGTAGGTAGGAGAGTAGCAGGGTGAGCAGCAGCAGCCCCAGCGTGGCTTCAGAATATGTCAGAATACCCCCCGCAACACTAAAGTCATCAATGGTGCCCAGCGTGAGCAGCGAGCTGCCGCTTAGCTGGTAGCAGTGCAGCCAGCTGCCTTCGCCCACTGCCCAGTACATGCCCGTGTAGCCTACGCTAACCAGCGTTTCCCAGGCCACAGGCAGGGCTACCAGGGCCACCGGCGCGTAATGGGCCATGATTTTATCGCGCCGCTCATACGAATTGGCCAGCTTCGCGGCAAAGTTGAAAAACACGCGAATGCTTATGAAAACCCACACGTTCAGCCGCACCACCTCGTTGCGCGGCAACACAAACGAGCGAATAGCCGCCGATAGCGTCGTGATGACCAATACCATGCCGCCCAGGCCGGTAATGATGCGCAAGGCAATCAACAGATAAGCGTACATAATTAGCCAAATGCCCTAATACGAGCAAGCCTGGTGAAGTGCTGACAACAAACGACTCAACAGTAGACTTTTCGCACTTTGCAAACAATTTAGCTACAAATCAGCCCCTTTGGGGAAGTCCAACGCTCTTCGTCCTCACTCACTAGCAGCCGAAGGCTCAGGCCTACCGCACCCGTTGTTTCAGGCAGTAGTTTTGGCGATACCCTGCGTGCAAAAGCCTTTCACAGCTTGCGTGCTAGACAAAACCCCACCGGAAATCCAGCGGGGCTCTGTTTGATGGCTATCTGTGGGTGGTCAGTTTGTTCAGTGCAGCACTAATTTTTTATCATCTTCAGGCGCAGGGCCTGGCCATCCAGCGTCAGATTCAGCAGGTACATCCCGGCAGGCAGTCCTTCTAGGCCCGCAACCGGTAGCTGGCTGCCACCGGCTGGCACATCAAGCAAGCCTTGGTACACCTGGCGCCCAGTGGCATCAAGCAAGGTGACCTTCACAGCCGCTTGTGCCGTCCGGGCCTGCAATCCCAGCATAAACCCGCCCGCAAATGGGTTAGGTGAAGCCGTGAAGCTGCCAGTCAGGCTCTCGTTGTCGAAGCGCACGCTGCGGATGGGGGAGTAGGTCATGGCGCCGCTTAGGTCGAGCAGGCGCAGGCGATAGTAGCGGCGGCCGGCGGTGCCCGCTTCGTGGTCGGCGAAGGCGTAGCGGTGCAGAACGGTGCTGCTACCGGCCCCGGCTACAAAATCCAGCGTGCGGAACTCCCGCCCGTCGGCGCTGCTCTGCACCTCGAAGCCACGGTTGTTCTGCTCGCTGGCCGTGGTCCAAGTCAGGGCCGCATCGGTGCCTTGCCGCTCGGCCGTGAAGGTGGTTAGAACCACGGGCAGTGGGGCCGCAATGCTGCCCAGTGTCCAGATAGAGAAGTCGGTGATGCCGGTCTTGCGCACCAAGTTGCCCGGGGTAGTAACGGGCGACTGGTTCGCCCAGGGGCCGGCTGGGCCGTTCACGGACTTGAACAGCACCAGATTGCTCGGGGCAATGCCGTTGCGCTCGTGGTCGAAGTAAGCAAAGTCAAGGGCTACGTTCAGGCCGGTGTTCACCGTGGGTTGAATGTCGAAGTAGCGGGTGATGCTCGTACTAGTACCAGCACCGGTCAGGGCCGTGCCGGTGGTGCGGAACACGGTGGTCGGACCAGGGAAAACGGCAGAGGCCGCATCCGGCGTCAGGGTCAGGCCGATGCCGCCGAACGTTTCAGCGGTGGCCGTGGCTAGGCTGCGGCCGGGTACTGCTACATGGCCGAGCACGTAGCTGGTGTTGGTCTCGCTGATGGTAGCAGCGGTGGGCAGCGTCAGGACAAACGTGCCGGTGGTCAGCACGCCCTGGGTCATAGTCAGGGTGTGGGTCACAGTGGAACTGGCGTTCAGGGCCAATATGCCAGCGGGCGCGGTCAGGCTCACAGTCAGGTCGTAGAGGGTCAGCGGGCCGGTCACGGTTGGCGTCACACCCCGAAAGGCGACGGTGCCACCGGTCAGGCTCACATTGGCAGCGGGTGTGCTGCTGGTCAGGTCGCCGTACACGTTCAGGGTGCCAGCGCTCTGGTGCAGACTGGCACCGTTGGCCAGCGTCAGGGTCCGGACGTCGGCGGTGCCGGTGGTCAGGCTTGGGTAGCGGGCTAGGCCGGCCGGAATTACAGCGTCCGTGCCGGCCGATGGCACGCAGCTACTCCAGTTGGTGCTGGCAAACCAGCTGTCGCTGGTAGCCCCGGTCCAGGTAGTGAGCGTGCAGGTGGCCGGGGTGCTGAAGGTTGTGGTCACGGCCGGCGTGGTGCCGCCCGCCGCGCACACGGCCTGCAGGCTTAGGTCGTAAGTAAGGCCCGCCGTGAGGCCAGTTAGGGTAATGGGCGAGCCAGTGCCCGTGCCGGTGATTGTTGCGCCGCCGCTCTGGGGCATAGCCATAGCCGTGAAGCTGGTGTTGCCCAAGCCGGCCGTGAAGGTCACATCAGCCGAGGTCTGAGTAATGTTGGCTACGGCTAGGAGCGTGTGAGCGCCGCAGCTCACCGGCGGCGTCGTGATGCAAAGAGTGAAGGCTCCTTGCGTATCGGTAGTGCTGTAACCGGCAACGCGCACGAAGTATGTAGTAGAAGCCGCTAAGCCTGATAAAGTCAGCGGCGGTGCCACCATATTGGCAGCACCTGAAGCCGAGCAGCCAATTTGGGTAAACGGGCCCGCCGTGCCACTAGCACTGGAAAACGCCCGGATTTGCCCGGCGGGGTTGCCCGTCACCGTAATAATAACGCTGCCAGCACCTGTGGCCGGCGTGGTAAAGGTGTACCACACGTCTTTAGGAGAGGTGGCAATACCGCAGCTATTGGATGCGGTGCCAGGGTTGGCATAGCCGTTGGCCGTGGTGGTACCGGCACCTGCGTTCGTGCCATATGTGACCGACGTACAATCAGCCGTCAGCGCTACCGCAATGGCACCGCTGGGGTCATCGTTGGTAATGAGGGTGTTAAAGCTGACGGCAGGCGCAGATGTTGCCGTCGCGCCCCCGCCGCAGTTGCTGGTCACAGCCACCGAATATTGGGTGTCGCTGGTCAGGCCGGTCAGGGCAATGGGCGAGCCGAGCCCCGTTGCCGTCACAACGGGCCCCGAAGCCGGGGTAGCTGTTACAGTATAAAAAGTCGCGCCAAAGCCTGCGGCAAACGTGACATTAGCCGAGGTAAGCGCGATGGTGTTGACTGCCACAGTGGTCGGTACGTCGCATGCCGCTGGCGTCGTGATACAGATGGTGAACGAGCTGTTGCTTGCCGTAGGAGCCGTGGCCGAGAAGCTGTACACGCGCACCAGGTAGGTGCCGCCCACCGTCAGGCCGGTTGCCACCATGGTTTCCACGCCGCCGCTGGCGGTCAGGTCCTGGCACAGCAGGTTGGTGCCGCTGCAGGTGCCCGAGCGTAGGTCGATAACGCCGTCGAAGCCGGTGCCTTCGTTCATCACGATGGAGTGCTGGGTGGTCGTGGCCACGAATGAGTAGAACACGTCGTCGTCGGCAGTGCCGGTGCAGGGCGTGGCCGCCAGGGTCGAGGTAGCGTTGAGTGTAGTGCCGCTGGTGGGTGTGGTGCAGCCTGCCCCAGCCGCACCGGGCGTCAGCAGTATGGCATCGGCGCACTCGTCGTTGGCTACGCGGGTCGTAAATATCACGGTAGCGGCCGGCGAGGTTTGCCCACCGCCGCAGTCGGCGGTCACGGTAGCGGTGTATTCGGTGCCTGGCAGCAGGCCGGTTAGCAACACCGGCGAGGCCGTGGGACTGGGCGTTACCGTAGTGGTCGTGGTGCCGTCGTTCACCATCACAATGAAGCTGGTATTGCTGCCGCCGGGGTTGAAGGTGAGGTCAGCCGAAGTAGCCTTCAGGTTGGTCGCGGTTAGGTTGAGGACCGTTCCACAGGCCGCACCCGTGAACTCATAAGCGCCCATGTCGGGGGTCGTTGCGCTTCGGGGTGCTGCGGCCAAGTCGTCGGTGACACGTGCCAGCGGCACGCCCAGGTTATCGAGGGCCACGAGGCTGGGCTTGAAGGCGGCATCGAAGCCGGGGTCCAGCTGCGCCGAGTTGGCATCCTGCCCTGAACCCGTCCGCCAGTTAGCCAGCGTAGCGTAAGTGCTGGCCTTAAGACCAGTGTAGAAGTTCGTACCCGTGCCGATGTGCAGGTTATTGTAGTTCGAGGCAATGGTCGAGGTGGCGGTGCCAAAAGCCAGCGCGTATTTGCTTCCGGTGCCGGCGGCGTTGCGCGTCACGCTGAAAAGGTTGTTGCGCAACTCAATGCCCGTGGCCGCGGTGAGCTGGTAAAAGCCCGCCGTGGTCGAGGTGGTCGACGCGCTAACCGTGTTCAGCACCACCGTATTGTGGTAATAGCGCACGTAGTCGGAGTCGGTGTTGTACAGGCCATATTCAAGGCCACTTGGAGAATTGAAGTTGTACAGCAGGTTGTTCACAACGTCGTTTGCCGTGGTGGTCGTGGCGTCGTTCGCGGAGAAATAGATGCCGTATTCGGCCCCGCTGGTGCTGGATGTGGCCGTGAACGTATCGTGAAGGCGGTTCTTCTCGATGTCGGCGTTGATGGTGCCGCCCGTGATGTAGATGCCTAGGAAGGAGCTGACCGCAGCTGTACGGGTGGCGCGATGAATGTCGTTGCCAATGATTTGGACGCCATTATTGCTTTCCACATCAATACCGTAGGTGTAAAAGTCCCGGATGGTGTTGTTGCGAATCTGGTGGGCACCGGCCAGTGCAGCGGCACTGCTGCCGTTGAGGATGATGCCGTAGTAGCCGCCCACAACCGTGTTGCCCTGCACGGTCAGGAAGTTGGCCGCGTCGCCCGCTGTGGTGGGCGAGCTGTTCGAGCCACTGGCCACAATGCCAGCGTAGCCAACCGATGTCGAAGCCACGGTGCAGATGATAGTCGAGTTCAGGATGCGGTTGTAGTCAGCTGCATTAATTAGCTGTACACCCCAGCCGTAGGTCGTAGCCGAGGTTCCGCCCACAGTGGTGTCAATCAGTAAATTGTCGAAAGTGACAAAATCGGTCCCATTGAGGCGGATGACGGCGCGCTGGTCGGAATCGTTCGAGCCGAACTGAATGGTGCGCCCGTTGCCGTCGAATACGATGGTGTTGGTGGCGCTGGCTCCGGCAATAGGGTCGAGGCTGATTTGCTCGTTATACGGGCCGTTGCTTACCGCAAACGTCACCGCGCCACGCACCCCGGCCGTGTTTAGCACCGCGGCCGCGTCGGTGAAGCTTGCGAAGTTGTGGGCCGCTGTGGGTTGGGTATTGTCGATGGTGTAGGCGCCGCTGAGCGCCGGTCGGTAGCTAAGCGGGCCTTTGGTATCGTTGCTGGCGTCGGCATCGCCGACGGTCGTGGCCATGGCCGACAGTGTGTTGACGTCGTCAATAAACGTGAGGCTGCCCAGCGCAACGATGGTCGAAGCCCCAGAGGCTAGGGGTGTAGGCAGCGTGATGGTGCCCAGGTTGGTAGTGGCGCCGTTGAGAACGTAGCTGACGTCTACCGTGCTGATGGTGGAGAGCCCAACGTTGGCAATGCTGATGGTGACGGGCATGGCACCAGGCGCGAAGCCCGTGGTGGGCCCGTTGAGGGTAGAAGTGGCTACGTCCGTGCCTGAAGCCGGAATCTCATCGCCGCCTAGGTCGGGAATGGCTTTGCGGGTATCGCCATCTATGTCAGTAGTATAGCTGGCAATGGCCTGCCCGGCTCCCTTCGCGGGCGAAGTCGCCAGCAGGTGCAGGTCGGTGGCAGAGGTAAACAGGGGGTCGGTCGAGCTGGAGTTGGCGTCCTGCGAATTGGCCATCCGCCAGTCCGTCAGCATGCTTTGGTCGGAGGTGCTGGGTACGGTGGTCGACGGCGCGCCCATGGCTCCCACGTACCCGTGGGTAGCGTCGCCGGTACCGCCGGCCACGTACAGGTCGTTATAGTTCGACACCGAGCCCGCCGCGCCAACAAGCGTCGAACTGCTTGAAACAAAAGTATAATGCTTGCCTCCTGTCTGCGCCCCGGTAATGTTGGCGAAGACATTGTTACGAATGTTATATACCGGTCCCGAGGTTGTGGCTATCTCAAGGCAGGTGTTGCTGCCGCTCGGCGAGCCCGAGCCGTCGATGCTTATCGAGTTAAAATAGACATTAATGGCCGAACCCGAGCCGTTGCCTACACTCTGTAAGTAGAGGCCCCGGATAATGCGGGTGGCAGTTGCCGTGGTGCCCGTCCGGCCGTGGGTAATGTTCCAGATGAAGTTGTTGTAGATGTTCAGCGTGTGGGTGCCCACAGTGGTGACCACATCAGCGCGAATGCCGTAGGCTACGGTGGTCGACGAGGTGGTGCTCGTGTTGTTGCGCACCCCGCTCACGCGGTTGTTGAAAAACTTGCCGCTGTTTGCGCCCGTGCCATAGCTGTCCTCAATGCTAATGCCATACACAGTGGTGGTCGCGCACACATTGGTCACGGTATTGTCGTGGATGGACTGCTTGTTTTGCAGCACCGAGCGGATGCCGTAAGCCGTGGTGGCCGTGGTCCCGTTGCCATTCCCAATGTCGCCGGGCACGGCTGGGTTACCCACGGTGCAGTAGGCCACTTCGGTATTTAAATCGGCTGCGGCGGTACTGGTGCCATATAGCCAGATGCCGTTGTAAGCGTTAAATATGGCTAGGTTTAGGTAACGGTTGTTCTGGTTTAGGCCACTACCAGCTGAGGCATCCACACCTCCGCCGATAAAGTTACTGGTCTGAATTAGGCCTGCGCCGCTGGTGGAGGTGGTGCGGTCCAGGGTGATACGGGCATCCTGCACTGTGTTGTTAAAGGCCCCGTTGGTAGCGGTGGCGTTGCGGATGCGGTAGCCATAAATGGGGCCAGTGGCCCCGGCGCTCACATCAATGCCCATGAAGGTGAAATAGTCGCCGCCCGCAATGTCGATGGCCGCCGCACCGGTCGTCACTTGCAGTACCGGGTTGGTGCCGGTAGTTTTCTGGAACACGATGGGATTGGCCACCGTGCCCGTGGCAGTGATGGCCGGCGGGTTTTCCGCAAACGTCTGGCCCGCCGCCACATTGAACGTCACGGCCCCACTGATTCCCTTGTCGTTTAGCGCATTAATGGCCAACGTGAACGACGCGAAGTTATTGCTGCCCGAGCCGGTCTGGTTGATGGTATAAAGTCCGTTGAGCGGCGCCGGAGCAATCGTAGTTACGCTCCCGGTGAGCGAAGCACTTTGCTTGGCTTCCGCCGTAGCCCGCACTTGGTAATAGTACAGGGTGGCGGGCGTCAGGCCCATGTCTGTGAACGAAGTGACATTAGCAGCCGTCTCCCCAGCGAAGGTGAAGTTGACATTGTCCGTCGACCGATAAATAGAATAGGCCACCTCATTGGTGGCGTTATCCGTCCAGTTTAGTGCCAGCGAGCTTGCGCCGATAGAGGTGAAAGTCAGATTAGTAGGCGCGGCGCTAGGGGTTGCGTTCGGCGTGAAGGTGAAGACGCGCCGGGTCGTGTTGTTGGTGCTGTTTAAGTTGGTCATCGCTGCCGAAGCAGTAAATGACGTCGTGGCGTAGAGCGTAACACCCGTTGCGGTATAAGCAGGAGTTCCGGTAATAGTGGTCACGGCTCCTACCAGGCCCGCGGCAGTGCCCAGGCCCGAGGAGAAAGCCACAGAGCGCGCCTGCGACGTGGTCGAGTTGTTGACCATGGCGCCGTAGCGGTACACAATGACTCCGGTCGTTTCGCTTAAGGTTGCCTGCACAAGGCTTGCAGTGCCCGTAGTTGGGTTGGCATCATCTCCCGGAAGGCGGATGTTCAGCCACTCCACGGCAAGGATTCGGTTTGGCGCACTACCGATAAGCTTGTAATGAACCTTGCCCGTGGCCAGCATATCATTGTCGCCGGTTATGGGCGCGATGATGGCCGCCCCCGCAACCGGCGCCGTGTAGCCCGTGCCTGCGATAAGGGATGCACCCAACCGGAGCTGCCCGTTCGAGTTGACGCTGAACTCGCTGTAGCGCTTGCCCATGAACCCAAAATCAAACCCAATGGGTACCACCGCTGATGCGACATCATCGCGGTAGGTGCCGGTCGCAAGCAAGCTGGTGGTAGAGGTCATGCTCACCAGTGTAGCGTTACCACCGCTGTTTTCCGTCACGAACCCGTAGTTAGCAGTACTTTGCGCCCAGCCTCCCGCATGGCAAAGGAGCAGTGTGAGAAGCGGCAGCAGCCACCGCCAGCAGGCAGTTCGAGTTGATGGAGCCGGCTGTCGGAGGGGCCAATGGGGAAGTACGGGTTGGGTCATGCCTTCGTAATTAAAAAAATTGATTGTTAAATTTTTGTGGAAAAACATGGGCGTGCCAAAGCAGGCTGCCGGAGCTGGCAGCAATAGCATGGCCAACCCAGTAGCCTTGGTGTGGCTTGCACCGCGGCGGTTCCCGATATATTCTCAGCGGTTGTGTGGCCCCTTCTGGTGGTAGAGCACGTAGCCAGTCTGGCAACTCGCTATGCTACCGGCCCAGGAAATACCAATGAGGCCGGATAGGCGCTCATTGAGTTTCGGTCAGGGCATGGATATACCTGTAGTAGCGGCCCGGAACAGTTCATTGGCAGCACCAACGCCTGTGGAAAGAATGAGGCACGCTTCGCCCTCCGGAATGAAAAAGCTCCAGCATAGAAAATAAGAAAAAGAGGAGAAAAAACTTCCAAAAGGCAAATCGTGCTGGGGCACGATTTGCCTTTTTTGCAAACAGCTAGTTCAAAGGAAAATTCTATATTGGAAAGCGCGAGCTAATAGCTGGGTGGTAGCTATAACAATTATATTGCTTGCTAAGAAAAATCCGATGACCAAATTGAATAAAGACATCGCTGTGCAAGGCGAGCCTCAATTAATCAAGTAGTAAATTATTGTTTTGCTGTCCGAAATATAGCGCAATAAGCTTGGTTAACTACTGCTCAAAAGCTATAAGAGAAGCTTAATTTCCCAAAATTCTAGACAATCGATTGACTAATGAATAACGGAAAAAGTCAATAAGAATGGCTCTTGGTGTATAGTTGTGCTTATTAATTATCATATTGTGGGGTAATGGTCTAATTAGTAGTGCAAAAAATAGGCTATTAATTAGCTTAATTCATGCCTGCCATTTATTGAGTAGTAGAGGAGGCAAACTGCTTGGCAATGCAACATGCGGCAACACTACGGGAGTTTAGCCCTCATAGTCCATTTGCACTAGTCCTGAAGTGTTGAGGTGGTGCGTAGTGCGACTGCTCTGTAGCAAAAATGGGCGCGCAGAATGAAGCCGCATAGCGGCGACAGGCTCCTGGGCATTTCTGTCGTCACTATGTGGCCTGTCTGATGAGTTGCTACCTTGCTGCAAACCTGTTGATTTGCTGCGGCTACTCAGTCGGCGGGGTGCGCTGCTTCCACAACTCCCGGAACGACGGACCGGCAATGTGCAGGCTCTCACGCCGCTTGCTCCAGCCCACCTGGCCCAGCAGTCGGCCCAGGCTCCAGTCTTTCATCTTGGTGGGCAGAATATCCAGGGCCCAGCGGTGCTGCATGCTCCACTTCCACAGGCTAATGGCCACCTTCTCCTCCGTTGGTGCATAACCTTCTTCTACACTCTGTTGGCGGTTGAGCAGCAGTAGGTTGTGCAAAGGGATGCGCACCGGGCACACGCTGGTGCACGCGCCGCACAGGCTGCTGGCGTAGCTCAGGTGCTTGTGCTCGGGCAGGCCGCTCAGGTGCGGACTGATAACCGAGCCGATGGGGCCGGAATACGTGGTTTCATAGGTGTGGCCGCCAATGTTCTTGTACACCGGGCACACGTTTAGGCAGGCCCCGCAACGAATGCAGCGCAGGGCGGCACGCTTGTCGGGTTGCGCCAGCAGGTTGGTGCGGCCGTTGTCGAGCAGGATGACCACCATTTCCTCCGGTCCGTCCACTTCATCGGGCTGGCGCGGGCCGAAGTACACCGTGTTGTACACCGTCACTTGCTGGCCCGTGCCGCTGGTGCTGAGCAGGGGCCAGAACAGGTCTAAATCCGTGAGCTGCGGAATGACTTTCTCGATGCCCACAATGGCAATGTGTAGCTTGGGGAAGGTGGCCGAGAGGCGGGCGTTGCCCTCGTTCTCGGTCACGGCAATGGCACCTTCTTTGGCAATGAGGAAGTTGCCGCCGGTTACGCCTACTTCGGCGCTGGTGTACTTGTTGCGGAGCAGGTGCCGGGCCGTAAGCACCAGCGTCTGGGCGTCGTCGGTATGCTCAATGCCGAGGTGCTTTACAAAAATATCGGCGATGTCGGCCTTGCTCAGGTGCATGGCGGGCGTCACAATGTGGTAGGGCCGCTCACCGTTGAGCTGCACAATGTACTCGCCCAAATCCGTTTCCACCGATTCAATGCCTTGCGTGGCGAGGTACTTATTGAGGTGGATTTCCTCGGTGGTCATACTCTTAGCCTTTACCACGGTTTTGGTGTTGCGGGCCGCCGTCAGCTTGCCGATTTCGGCCAGAGCCTCGGCTGCGTCGCGGGCCCAGATTACCCGGCCGCCACGGGCCGTGAAAGCCGTTTCGAATTGCAGCAGGTACTCGTCGAGCTTCTCCAGCACGGAGGCTTTCAGGTAGGCGCCGCGGTCGCGGGCCAGCTCGTGCTCGTGGTAAAGCTTCATGCCAGCGCTCACGGCCGCATCGTACTTGCCGATGTTGAAGCGGATTTTGCGGCGGTGCTCGCGGTCGAAGGCTTTACGCTCGGCGTCGAGCTGAAATTGGCTGGCTTTGGTGGCGTTGGTCATGGCTTGTTCGAATCAACAACAATGCGCTGCTCGCGGTTGGCCAGCGTCCAGGCCGTGTGGAAAACCAGTTGCGCCCGCTCGGCTAATTTATCAAACTCAATTTTCTCCACATCGTCGGTGGCTTTGTGGTAGTCAACGTGCTCACCCGTGGTGTAAAAAATTACCGGGATTTTGCGACGTGCAAAGTTGTAATGGTCAGAGCGGTAATAGATATGCTCCGGCTCGCCCGGTACGTTGAAGCGGTAGTCCAGCTCCAGCTTGGTGTAGTCACGGTTGGCTGCTTCGCTGATGGTGTGCAGCTCCGACGACAGCTTATCCGAGCCCACCAAGCACACAAAATGCTTCTTCGGGCTATGCTTGCGGTCGGTGCGGCCCACCATATCGATGTTTAAATCGGCGATGGTGCTGGCCAGCGGCAGCACCGGGTGTGCCGTGTAATACTCCGAGCCGAAAAGCCCTTCTTCCTCCGCCGTCATCAGCACAAACAGGATGCTGCGGCGCGGGCCGTGTCCTTCTTTTTTGGCTTTGGCAAACGCTTGGGCAATTTGCAGCACCGCCACTGTGCCCGAGCCGTCGTCGTCGGCCCCGTTGTAAATGGTGTCGTGTTTCACACCCAGGTGGTCATAATGGGCCGAAATCACCAGCACCTCGTCTTTCTTATCGGAGCCTTCGAGGTAGCCCATCACGTTTTCGGTGGTCAGCTGCTCTTCCTTTTGGGGCAGAAAAACGGTGGCTGTGGGGGACTGAAAGGGAGAGGGCAGCGCCCGCCCGGCAGCGCCCACGGCCCGCACGTAGTCAAGCAAGCCATTCATGGTAGTGCCGGCCAAAGCCAGCCCCAGGTCCTGCGAGGTCAGGTACACGCCGATGCCAGGCGGGATGTTTTCCGCCACCGTGTCGATGATTTCCGGGCCGGGTTCGGGCAGCGAAAAAGCGGGGTCGTGCAAGGTGCTGGCAAACTGCTCGGCCTCCTTCCGAAAAGCCGCGGTGGGCGCAAACGTCACCAGGAAAATGCTGCGGGCCCCGTGCGCCTTGGCCAACGCCGCCTTGCGCAGGCCCGAGTCCCAGTAGTCGGGCTTGCGGCCCATGGGCTTGAGCAGCTTGTGGCCCCGGTCGTCCTGTGGCTCGCCCATCAGGGCCACCACGTCCCGGCCTTTCACATCGAGCCCGTTATAGTCTGAATACGTTCCCTGCTCCACCCCAAAGCCCACAAACACCGGCTTCGAAACCGTTTCCTTTAAAAAAGGCGAAGCCATGGGCCCGTAGCTGAAAAAGTCGCTCAGCCACTCAAAGCGCTGGTCGTTCACCTTCAAATAGCCGCCCTCGGCGTAGTTGCCGCGTGTTAGCTGAAAGTGCTGCAAATACGGGGTGTCGCCACCCGTCACCGGCCCTTGCAAGCCAATTTCTGTGAGTTGCTTCACCAAATAGTCCGCCGCCAGCTTTTGGCCCGGCTGCCCCACCTCGCGCCCCTGAAAAGCATCGGAAGCCACTACCGTCAGGCGTTGGCGCAGTTCCGCGGGCACAATGGTAGCAGCGTAGGTGCGCGACCAGTCCACGGCTGCGGAGGTAGCGGAAGCCGCTGCATTTTTGGTCTTGACTTTAATCTTGGCAGGTGCTTGCTGCGCGGCAGCGGGTAGGCCGCAAGCCAGGGCCAGCAGCCCCTGCATTATCAGTTTGTTCATCAATTCAAAAGAGCGGAAGTAGGAGAGACGCGGAAAATTGAAGAACGTCATGTTGGGCATCGTCGGGGCACCTCGCAGACGGTAATAGCTCCATCGATTGGTTTACTACTGCCCGCGAGGTGTCCCGGCGATGCCCGACATGACGTTCCAGCGATGCTTACGCAAACAACCTCTTTAGGGCTTGTTCGAATCGACCACAATACGGCCTTCGCGGTTGGCCAGCTCCCAGGCCAGGTGGAATACTAAGCGGGCCCGCTTCTCCATTTTCGGAAACTCGATTTTATCGATTTCGTCGCTCTGCTGGTGATAGTCGGCGTGTACACCGTTGAAGAAAAAGGCTACTGGTACCTTGTTCACCGCGAAGTTGTAGTGGTCGGAGCGGTAGTAGAAGCGGTTTGGGTCGGCCGGGTCGTCGAAGCGGTAGTCCAGGTCGATGGGGTTGTACTGCTTGTTCTGGGCTTCCAGAATCACCTTTAGCTCCGAGGCCAGCTTGTCGGACCCGATGACGTACACGTAGTCCGGTTTGCCTTCGTGCTCCACATCGGTGCGCCCAATCATGTCCACGTTCAGGTCGGCCTCCGTGTTGGCCAGCGGAAACACCGGGTGCTTAGAATAATATTCGGAGCCAAACAAGCCCTTTTCCTCGCCCGTCACGCTCAGAAACAGCAAGCTGCGACGCGGGCCGTGCCCGTCCTTCTTAGCTTGGGCAAAAGCCTCGGCCATCGAAATAATGGCCGACGTGCCCGAGCCGTCATCATCTGCGCCATTAAATACCTGTCCATCGTGGATGCCTAGGTGGTCGTGGTGAGCCGAGATGACGATAATATCGTCCTTCTTGTCCGTGCCTTCAATGAAGCCGAGCACGTTCTCCGTATCCAGGGTCGTGCGCTTGCGCTCCGCTTTAATCTGCATGGGCACCACCTTAAAAGTGGCGGGCACCGGCTGCTTTGTCGTGTTGATTTTGGCCAGATAAGCCTGCATCGTAGCGTCTTTGGTACCTAATAGCTGCAGGCCCACGGCTGGCGAAATGAAGAACGACGGCGTGCGGCTGGGCTTGTCGTCGCTCACCATCACCGTAGCGGCCCGGCTGATGTAAGGAGCCATGCGTGCCGTTTGCTTGGCGAAGTTGCTGGTGGGGTTGAAGCTTACGAAGAACACCGTGCGGGCGCCTTTTTGCGCGGCCAGCTGGGCCTTGGCGCGGTAGTCATTGCCCCATTTCGTAGGCGAGCCGTCGGCGCTGAGCAGGGCCTTGCCGCCGTCGCCGGTGGGTTCGCCCATCAGCACCAGAATGTCTTTGCCCTTCACGTCCACGCCGGTGTAGTCGGAATAGCCTGGCTGCTCGATGCCGTAGCCTACAAAAACGGGTTTAACGGTGGTTTCCTGCGCGAATGGCGAGTCGTTCAACCCATAGAAATCCGTCAGCCAGGCGTAGCTGGTTTTGCCCACTTTCAGCGTGGCGCCGTCGGCCCAGGTCACCTGCTCCACGTTGAAATGCTGCTGGTACGGGTCGTCGGTTTTTAACGGGCCCGTCAGCCCGGCGGCCTTAAACTGCTCGGCTACATAGGTGGCGGCCATGTGCTGGCCTTTCATGCCGGTTTCGCGGCCTTCGTACTCATCCGAAGCCAGCACGGCCAAATGCTTACGCAGGCGCTCGGCATTCACCAGGTCGGCGTATTTTACGCTTTCATCGACGCTCACCTTTTCGGGTGCTACGGCCGGGTCGGAGGCGCGCAGAATGTCCTTCGTAGTGTTTTTGTCTGACTTGTTTTTGACTTTAACCTTGCTTTGAGCATGGGCCGGCGCGGTACTGGCCAGGGCCAGAAACGCCAGTAGGAGGGGAGTTTTGTTCATTTTAATTGGTGTGGTGGGAGTCGGGTTGGATAGGGTAGATGGGAGTCAAACCAGGTCGCCATGCCGGGCGGCAACAGCAAGGGTTACGATTTCTGGATAAGGACGCTGGCGTAAGCTGCCACGCCTTCCTGCCGGCCCACAAAACCCAGTTTTTCAGTGGTGGTTGCTTTAATGGAGATATCCTCCTCGGCTATGCCCATTACGGCGGCCAGCACGCGCTGCATTTCCGGAATGTGAGGGTTCACCTTGGGCCGCTCCAGGCAAATGGTCGAGTCGATGTTGCTCACCTCGTAGCCGCGCTCGCGAAGCAGACGCATCACGCCGGAAAGCAGCTTTTTCGAATCGATGCCCTTGTATTGTGGGTCGGTGTCGGGGAAGTGAAAACCGATGTCGCGCAGGTTGGCGGCACCCAGCAGCGCGTCGCAGATAACGTGGATGAGCACATCAGCATCGGAGTGGCCAAGGGCGCCGTGGGTGTGCGGCACCTGAATACCGCCGAGCCAAAACGGCAGGCCTTCCTGTAGTTGGTGAACGTCGTAGCCGAAGCCGGTTCGGATTTTCATAAGCGTCGAAATAAGAGCGGGCCGACAGGGCCGCCGCAAAAGTACCCGCAGCCGTGGTATTGCGCTGGCAGGGGCGACAAAGCCTTTTTTTAAATTAATACTGGAATTAGTAAATATTATTCGGCTAAAATTATTAGCTTTGTATTACCAGGCAAATTAGTTGGCTATGCGGGCCGCAACTCACTTTTTTTCGGGATATGGTAAAGTAATCGGGCTGGGTGTACGTCAAGTAGTGGCGAAAAGTGCCCGGGCTGGCTGGGAACGCCAAAAAGAAAATGGAAACTTTGAGTACAATGAAAGTTTCCGTTGTATCTTTGCGGCGTTAGTTATGGAAATCAAAGAACGAATCCTGAACCACGCCCAGAAACTTTTCCTGCGCAACGGCATCAAAAGTGTGAGCATGGATGACATCGCCGCCGACATGGCGATGTCGAAAAAGACCCTCTACAAATGGTTCGAAAACAAAGACCAGATTGTGATGGCGGGCATCACCCAGCACCTCACCGGTGTGCAGGGCGACTGCGCGGTGATGGCCAGCAAAGCGGCCGATGCCGTGGAGGAAATGTTGCTGATATCCAAGTGGGCCGATGAGCAGTTTGCCGACGTTCACCCGAGCATCTTCAACGATATGAAGAAATACCATCCCACGGCCTGGGAGCTATTTCGGTCGCATAAAAACACCTTCATCCTGGCCCAGATAGTTCAGAACCTGCGCCGTGGCATGGCCGAGGGCCTGTTCCGGCCCGACCTTGACGTGGAAGTGCTGGCCCGCCTCAACCTGGCTCAGATAGAAATGGCGTTCGACTCGGAGCTGTTTCCTGCCTCGCAGTTCAGCCCGATGCGTGTTAACCGCGTGTTCGACGAGCATTTTCTGCTGGGCGTGGCTACCCTGAAGGGGCACAAGCTCATCAATCATTACCGGCAAATCACCGAAGCCGAATAATCCTGCTTTTCCTCGCTTACTGTTACCTTTTTTGCTGTTTATGAAGATGCTGTTTCGAACCAGATTCCTGCTGGTTGCTGCCCTTGGCATGGCTGGGCCGCAGGTGCTGCTTGCCCAAACCTCGCCCTCCGCGATGCCGGCCGCACCGCCTACCACAGGCACCATGCCTCTGAGCCTGCAGCAGGCCGTGGACTACGCCATCAAGAACAAGTCGACGCTGCTTTCTACTCGCTTGGCCGAGGCCACAGCGGCGGCCAAAGTGGGCGAAATCAAGAGCCAGGGCCTGCCCCAGGTGAACGTGGGAGCCACGCTGTCGGACAACTTTAAGCTGCAGAAAAGCCTGGTAGACGTGGGCGCTTTCGGTGGCGGGGCCAGCAATACCACCCTCACGGCCACCGACATTGCCAACGCGCAGGGCGGCCAGACCGTGAACCTGACCCAGGTAGCGGCCCCCGTGGTGGCGCTGCCGCCCCAGGCCATTGCTTTCGGCCTGCAATACGCCGGCAACTCCAGTGTGTCGGTATCGCAGCTGCTTTTTGATGGCTCGTACCTCATTGGCCTGAAGGCCGCTAAGGTGTATACCGAGCTGGCTAAAAAGCAAACCCAGCAAGCCGAAATCGACGTGGCCGAGCAGGTCAGCAAGGCCTACTACAGCACGCTGGTAGCCCGCTCGCGCCTCGCCCTGCTGGCCCGCAACGTGCAGCGCCTCGACACTGTGCTTTACCAAACCGATAAAACATTCAAGGCCGGTTTTGCGGAGAAGCTCGACGTGGACCGCCTGCGTGTGCAGCGCAACAACCTGGTGGTGGAGCAGCAGAAAGCGCAGCGCCTCACCGAGTTGAGCGTGTCATTGCTGAAATTCCAGATGGGCCTGTCGCAGCAGCAGAACGTGCAGCTGACCGATTCACTCGGCGCGGCCGTGGTCGATGCCGGAGCGCTGCGCCAGCGCCTCGGCGTAGCCAGCCTGAGCAACGGCGGGGTGGGCCTGGGCGCTGTGCCCACGGCTCCTGCCACTCCCGGCGGTGATAACACGACCACTCAAAACCGTGTCGACCAGCAAAATGCGCTGTCGGGCGGTTTGCCACCGGCAGCCCTCGGAGCCATCAACTACAACAACCGCATCGAATTCTCAACCCTGGAAACCCAGCAGGCCCTGGCTGGCCTCGACCTGCGCAATCGCCAGGCCGGCGCTTACCCGCGCCTCGTGCTGTCGGGTGCCTACGGTTTCACCGGCTCGGCCCCAACGGCGGGCGACCTGTTTGCCTTCCGTGGGCCCGACTCGCGCAACAGCAACGGCTTCGCCAACCAGAACTGGTTCGGTTTCGGCAACGTGGGCCTGACCTTGTCGGTGCCGGTGTTTGATGGTTTCCGCCGCAAATACCTGGTGCAACAGAGCCGCCTGCAGCAGCAAACCATCGAGCGCGGCTTCGAAACGCTCAAGCAAAGCATCGACCTGCAGGACGCCCAGAGCCGCACCACGCTCATTAACGCCCTGGACGTGCTTGACAATCAGAAAGCTAACCTTGACCTGGCCACCGATGTGGCCCGCGTGACGCGCATCAAGTTCAACGCCGGGGTGGGCTCCAACCTGGAAGTAATTACTGCGGAAACCGACCTGCGCTCGGCCCAGACCAACTACTACGGCGCTATTTACGACGTGCTGGTAGCCAAGGTAGACCGCGACAAAGCCACCGGCGAACTCTATAACCAGGTCAAAAAGTAGCTTTTAGCTGATAGCCATTTCTCCTTCGAAACACCTTTTTTGATATGAATACCAATTTCACCAAAGCCATCAGCTACCAGCTCCTCGCTACCAGTCTATTTCTGGCCTCGTGCGGCGATGGGGGCGGCAAAGACCCCAAGGCCGAGCTGGCCAAGCTGAAAGAGCAGCAGGCTGCTACCCAAGCCAAAATTGCTGACTTGGAAGCCAAAACCGGCACGCCTGCCAACCCGGCCACCGAAGCCACGCCGGTATCGGTTATTAACATTGCCCCGACGGCTTTCAACAGCTACCTCCAGGTGCAGGGCCGCGTCGACTTCGACCAGAACGCCAACGTGGGCGCCCGCGCTGCCGGTACCCTCACCAGCGTGCGCATCCAGCGCGGCGACCGGGTGAGCAAGGGCCAGACCCTGGCTACCATCGACGCCTCGGTGCTCGACGCCAACATTGCCGAGCTGCGCACCCGCATGGATTTGGCCAAAACCATCTACGACAAGCAAGCTGGCCTGTGGAAGCAGCAAATCGGTACCGAAGTACAGTACTTGCAAGCCAAGAACAATTACGAGGCCCTGCAGCGCAACTTGAGCACCCTCAACCAGCAGCGCGCCCTCTACAACGTGGTGGCGCCCTTCGGCGGCACTGTAGATGATGTGATGCTGAAACTGGGCGAGGCTGTGGCTCCCGGTACGCCGGTGGCGCGCTTAGCTAGCGGTACGGGCGGCAAAATCCTGGCCGACATCTCCGAAGCTTACGCAGGCAGCATCAAGCCGGGCGACAAAGCCATCGTGACAATCCCCGACCTTGGCGACGAGGAAATTACCTCTACCGTCCGCACGGTAGGCCAGGGCATCAATGCCACCAGCCGCACCTTCACGGTGGAGCTGCGCCTGCCTTCGAACAAAGCCAGCCAGTTGCGCCCCAATATGGTGGCCGCCGTGCGCATCCAGAACTACGGCCGCGCCAACGCCACGGTAATCCCAGTGGACTTGGTGCAGCGCGACGACCAGAATTCCTACGTGTATGTAGCTGCTCAGGAGTCGGGCAAAACCGTGGCCCAGCGCCGCGTGGTGACAGTAGGCCAGACATACAATGGCAAAGTAGAAATCGCCAGCGGCCTGAAAGACGGAGACAAAGTGATTTCGGCCGGCTACGAAAACCTGAACCCCGGCCAGCCTGTGAAAATCTAGATTGGGCTATGAGCCGATGGCCTTTATTGGGTAGTTCGCCTTTCCAGAGGACCGACCCGATGGCCTGGGCTTCATCAGCCGCTTGTCCAACCAAAAAGCTACTAGCTAACATATTATGCAGGACATTGAAAAAGAGTTTGGGCCCACCAGTTGGTCCATTGATAATAAGACCAGCATCTACATTATTACGTTGCTGTTGACGGTGATGGGCATTTTTGCCTACATCAAGCTGGGCAAGGAGAAGTTTCCGGACATCGTGATTCCGCGTATCATCGTGGCCACGGTGTACCCTGGTACGTCGCCCGCCGACATCGAGAACCTGGTGACCCGCCAGCTCGAAAAGGAGATTAAAGGGGTGAACGGGGTGAAAAAAATTAACTCCACCTCGAATCAGGACTATTGTATCGTAGACGTAGAGTTTAACTCCGGCGTGGACGTGCAGTACGCCAAGCAGCTCATCAAGGACGCCGTGGACAAGGCGCGCACCGAGTTGCCGAACGACCTGCCCTCCGACCCCACGGTGAAGGAGGTGAACATCTCGGAGCAGCCTATTATGTACGTCAACTTGGCCGGCAACCTTCCCGTGAGCCAGCTCAAGAAGATTGCCGACGACTTCCAGGACAAGATTGAGGCGCTTCCCGAAATCACCCGCGTCGACATCGTGGGTGCCCTCGACCAGCAGGTGAACGTGGACGTGGACCTTAATAAGCTCCGCGCCTCGCGTCTCAGCTTCAATGATATCACGGCTTCTATTGCCCGTGAAAACATCACCATCTCGGGCGGCTCCGTGGATGTGGGTACCCAGAAACGCGCCGTGCGCGTGGCTGGCCAGTACGCCCGCGCCGCCGACATTGCCGATATTCAGGTGAAGAACCTCAACGGCGCGGCCGTGCGCCTCGGCGACATTGCCACCGTGGAAGATGCCTTTAAGGACCGCGAAAGCTACGCCCGTCTCGATGGCAAAACGGCCGTGACGCTGAACGTAGTAAAGCGTCAGGGCGAAAACTTGATTGACGCTTCCGACAAAATCAAGGAAATTATCAAGGATTCTAAAACCACGCTGCCTAAGGAATTGAGCGTCGTCGTGACCGGTGACACTTCAAACGACACCCGCGTGACGCTGAATGACCTGATTAACACTATCATCATCGGCTTCCTGCTGGTAACGCTGATTCTGATGTTCTTCATGGGCACCACCAACGCCTTGTTCGTAGGGTTGTCGGTGCCGCTGTCCATGTTCCTGGCCTTCGTGCTGCTGCCCACCCTGGGCTTCTCGCTGAACATGATTGTGCTCTTCGCCTTCCTGCTGGCACTGGGCATTGTGGTCGATGACGCCATTGTGGTTATCGAAAACACCCACCGCTTGCTGCACGAGCATCCGAATCTGACTACTGCTCAGGCAGCCAAATACGCAGCTGGTGAGGTGTTTATTCCGGTTTTAGCTGGTACGCTGACCACTGTGGCGCCGTTCGTGCCACTTATGTTCTGGCCCGGCATCGTGGGTTCGTTCATGTTCTACCTACCGGTTACGCTCATCCTCACGTTGGGCGCGTCACTCATCGTTGCCTTCATCATGAACCCGGTATTTGCTGTGAGCTTCATGCAGCGCGACGAGCACTTGGACCACGTCGATAAGCCCAAAATGACCAAAGGCTTTGCCATTGGCCTGGGTGTAATGGGCGGCATTGCCCTGATTGGGTATTTAGCCGGCTCCACTTTCCTCGGCAACCTGATGATGACCATCATTGTGCTCTGCTTGCTGGATAAGTACGTGTTCGTGTACATGATTGCCGGTTTCCAGAGCAAAGTGCTGCCACGCTTCCAGAATGCCTATGGGCGCTTGGTAGCAGCCGCCATCGGCGGGTCGTTCTGGCGGCAGGGGGCTATCATGCTGGGTCTGTTAGTGCTATTTGTGTTCTCGATTTTCGCCGTGGGCGCCCGCAAACCCAAGGTGGACTTCTTCCCCAAAGGCGACCCCAAGTTTATCTACACCTACCTGAAAATGCCGGTAGGCACGCGGGTTGAAGTGACTGATTCCATCGCCCGCATCCTGGAGAAACGCATCTACGGCGTTATCGGCGAGCACAACCACGACGTGGAATCGGTGATTACGAACGTAGCCATCGGCGCCGGCGACCCAACGGAAGCCACCGCTACCGGCGTTTCGCAGTCGAACCTGGCCAAGGTTGGCGTGGCCTTCAAGGAGCTCAGCGAACAGACTGGCCCGCACACCGGCTTGTATATGGATAAGATTCGGGAAGTGGTAAAAGGCATTCCCGGCGCCGAAATCTCGGTTGACCAGGAAGCCGCCGGCCCGCCCCAAGGCAAAGCCATTGCCATCGAAGTAAGCGGCGACGACTACCCTAAGCTGGCTGCCCTGTCCAAGAAAGTGACCCGCTACATCGATTCGCTGAAAATCGGCGGCGTTGAGCAGCTGCGCTCCAACCTGGAGGACCGTAACCCCGAAATTGCTGTCAACATCGACCGGACCCGTGCCAACCGCGAAGGCATCAGCACCGCCCAGATTGGCTCCGAAGTGCGGACGTCCATCTATGGCTACGAGGCCAGCAAATTCAAAACTCCTGACGATGAATACCCCATCCAAGTGCGCTACGCCAAGCCCTACCGCGACGACATCAGCACGGTGCTGAACGCGCCGCTGTCCTTCCGTGATGCCACCGGCTCCATCCGCCAGGTGCCTATCTCATCGGTGGCCAACGTGAGCTATGGCACTACTTATGGTGGCATCAAGCGCAAAGACACCAAGCGAATCATCACCATCAGTTCGAACGTGCTCAACGGCTTCACTGGTCCCGATGTAGTGGTAAACATTGCTCGCGCCCTGAAATCCTTCCCCACGCCCAACGGCTACACCGTGAAAATGGGCGGTGCCCAAGAAGACCAGAAAGAAACGTCCGACTTCCTTGGCGTGGCTGCTGGCGGTGCTTTGGCGCTCATCTTCCTGGTGCTCGTCACGCAGTTCAACTCGGTAAGCAAGCCGCTCATCATCCTCACAGAAGTTATTTTCTCCATCATCGGTGTACTGCTGGGCCTGGCCATTTCGGGCATGAACATCAGCATTGTGATGACGGGTGTGGGCATCATCGCCCTAGCCGGTATCGTGGTGAAAAACGGGATTCTGCTGGTCGAATTCACCGACATGCTCCGCGCTCAGGGTATGGGGCTGCGTGAGGCCATCGTGTTGGCCGGCCGCACTCGCCTCAATCCGGTTATCCTGACGGCTACGGCCGCTATCCTCGGCCTCATTCCGCTGGCCATCGGCTTGAACGTTGACTTCTACGAGCTGTTCAACTCCGGCCACCCGCATTTCTTCATTGGCGGTGAGTCGGTGGTGTTCTGGGGCCCACTGGCCTGGACCATCATTTTCGGTCTGAGCTTTGCTACGCTCGTTACGCTGGTAGTAGTGCCGGTGATGTATTTGCTGAGTGAATCACTCAAAGCAAAAATTTCCGGAAAAAATCCCGACCACCTTGCAACCAATTCCCACGAGGTGGACTCTGAAGAAATACAGGCGGCCACGCCGCCTGTACTAGCCTAACAATTTCTGCGTTGTTGGGGCCCATCGGCTGGTTTTTGTTGCAGCAGCAACTACCGATGGGCGCCTTCAGCATCTTTGGAAGGCTTTCACTCCGCCATCCTTTTTTCGCAACTTTATTATGTACGTATCCACTAGCTCCGCTCATCACACGCCTACTATCGAGCAGCAGGTTTTTCGCATCATCAGCAAGCGTAAGGCTATCCGGGCCAGCCGCGTGCGCAAAACCGCCAGCCTCGCCCGCGACCTGCGCTTCGACACTGTCGACGTAGTCGACATCATCCTTGAACTGGAGCGCAACTTCAGCATCACCATCCCCGACGAAGTACCGCTCACCACCGTGGGCGACTTCGTGCGCTACGTGCGCGACCACGCCGCTGCTGCCTAAGCAGCCTTTGAATTGAGTTGGAGCATTAAGCCACAAAAAAGCCCCGCAATACTGTTGCGGGGCTTTTTTGTGACTTAGGGTTTTGTGCTTAACGCGCGTTGCCGCCGGTTTCCAGATTGCCGGCGTCAGTGGCATTGCGGCTGCCTTCCCAGGCATTGGCAGTGCCGCTGTTGGGGCCAGTAGATTCGGCATCGGGACTGGTCTCGTGCACCGGGTTCGGGTTGCTGCTCTCGGGCGAGCCCAGCCCGGAATCGGTACTAGGGGTTGGAAACTCGTGAATCAGGCCCGCATGCTTTGCCGATTCAGAAGATGGCTGCGCGGTGGTAGCGGCTGGGTCGTTGGAGTGCGAGGGATGAGCAGCAGGCGTCGCTTCCGGCGTGAGGCCGCTCGTGGGAGCCGAAGCTTGAGCAATACTGGTTTTCACTTCAGCTGGCCGGGTCTGCTCCCATTCTTGAAAGCGGTCCATCTCGTGCTTGAGTGTGGTTGAGAACCAAGCTACCAGCGCCACATCGTCGAGCAGGCCCAACACCGGAATGAAGTCCGGAATCAGGTCAATTGGGCTCAGGAAATAGATGAGTACGGCTACGGCTGCGGCCACTGTGGTGCCAGGCACGCCGGTGTACTCACCCGAAATCGACACTTTGATGAGCCGGAACATCGTCTGAAGCGTTTCCCAAGCCTCGTGAGCCAGCGTACCGACTTCGTTTTTCTCGCTGGCTTTCTGGTAAGCGTCTGTCAATAGCTTTTTCAGACGGGTAGGCTGCTTGATATAGCCTTCAGCCGTTTGGAGGAATTTCTTGAAAATGGCCGAGCCGGCAACATCATTGCTGGAAGGCGGGGTTTGGGTATTTTGAGCCACGGAATTCGGAGTTTACTGAGTGCAAAAAGAGAGAAAAACAAGCAGGGCTTATCTAAAGCCTGAATACTATATTAGGAGGGCTAAGGTTATGAAAAACGCAGCAATTCGCGCTGCCAACTAACAAAACTACCGGCCTGATTAAGCTGGTCACGGATACTAATCGCAGCAAGGAGAAAGTTATTACACCACAAAGGCCCGTTCCAATAAAGAAACAGGCCTTTGCGTAATAGAAGAAGTCGCCACGAAGGCGTTAATTCCTATTCAAACACCTTTACTACGAACACGTAGTCCTGGAGCTTTTTCAGCTGCTGGGGCCGCCCGGTGCCGGCCAACTGGCCAAAGCGTGGCAGGTGGTAAGGGTAAGTAGCCGCCGACTTAGCTGCCGCGAGCGAATCGACCAGATGCACCAGATAAGACGAC
This sequence comes from Hymenobacter negativus, assembly GCF_017571495.1. Lineage (GTDB taxonomy): Bacteria > Bacteroidota > Bacteroidia > Cytophagales > Hymenobacteraceae > Hymenobacter > Hymenobacter negativus. The sequence goes on from NZ_JAGETZ010000002.1 coordinate 512,303, forward strand.
TTGGTAGCAAAAGCCGCACTCTGCGCATCGTTCTGTCGGCCGCTCACCACCCCAATCAGGTTGCCACGCTCGTCCATGAGCGGGCCACCGGAGTTGCCGGGGTTCACCGGGATGCTCACCTGATAGAAAGCGGTGTCGCCTTCGAAGCCCGAGCGGGCACTCAGCGAGCCTTCACCATATACTACGTCCTCGCGCGGATAGCCCAGCGTGTACACCCGCTCGCCTAAATCGGCCTGGCCAGATTTGATGGCATAAGGCAAACGGCCGAAGCCAGTAAACTTCTTATCGGTAATGCGCAGAATAGCAAGGTCATGCTTGACGTCGGAGTATACCGGCTCGGCGTGGTACCGCTGGTGGTTGCGTCCCTCAATCAGCACGGAATCAGCATCCTGAATAACGTGGTAGCTCGTCACAATATAGCCTTCCGAAGTAAGGGCAAAGCCTGTCCCGCTGAACTTGCTCACCGGTGCCAGTGGCGGCACGTTGACGTCGATGCGCTTGATGGTGTTGTTAAGCGCCTTCTGATTTTGCTTGAGGTTGTTTATCTCGCGACGCAGTGCCTGATAACCTGCGGGAATCGGGAGGTGATTGGTGCGCCAGATGTCCAGAGCCAGCAGAGTGGCAAACACGGCCATTACGGCTACCGAGGCGGCCACACCCACCGTGGCGCGGTGTCCGCTCCAGAACTCACGCAGCTTGCGCTCGGTGCGTGAAATGCGCAGCATCGGGTTTACGGTGTGGGTGAGCTTGGTTCCGGGCAGGGCAACTTCTTCCGGCGCATCGGCGGCCAGCATGGCGGCGTGGATGCTGCGGAGCTGCTGGCGGGTTTGCTGGCGCTGGCCATAGGCGCGTAGCGTGCCGGTCATCTCAGTAAAATCGGCGTACCGCAGGGCTAGCGCCGGGTCGGCCGCCAGGCGCGCTTCCAGGTTGGCGCGGGCCGGTCCGGCCAGCTCCCCTTGAGCGTAAGATTCAAATAAGGCGTAGTAATCTGCTTCGGTCATCATGGGTAAAGGCCGCGGGGTGGGAGACACGCGGCGGCAAGCGAATGGGCGTTTCTGCGGGCCAAACGCTCGCAGCTAATGGGTATTAGATAGGCTCTTCTTTATAGTGAGTGAAAAATAATTTTTTTAGACGCACAAGGCACTTATACTTTTGATTTTTAGCATTGTCGGCATTGGTATAACCGAATTCCGCTGTCAAATCCTGCATCGACTTATCGAGCAGGTAGAAACCTTCTAAAAGCGAACGACAAGGCTCCCCTAAGTGGTTCAGGGCCTCGCTCATGGTGGCGAAACGGCGGTCCTGTTCCTCGGCGGCAAGCAGGTCGTCCTCGGCACCGGTGTTTAGGTACACGCCGTGCTCTTCGTCATCCAGCAAGCGCACGCCGAAGCGGCTTTTGCTGGTCAACCGTTTGAGCCACAGCCGGCGGCACACAGCGTACAGGTAGGTTTTGATTTGGCAGCTGAGCTCCAGGGAGCCGTCGCGGACCTTTTCATAAAACACCATCACGCCTTCCTGGTACACGTCCTGGGCGTCGTCCTCAGTGCCGCTGTTTTGCAGCACGAAGTGCGATACCATGGGCCAGTGCAGCCGATAGAGGTGGGCCAGCGCCCGCTCATCGCCGCCACGAATGGCCGCAATCAGCGCGTCGTCGGTGGGAGTTAAAACGGAGGAATTTCCTCTGCTCATTCACTTTGGGGGTTAATACAAACGCGGGCTGCAAGTAACCCAACGAAAAAATATTTTTCTTAACCGGGTTACCTTCTCAGAAACCCGGGATAAAGGGCGTTTTTAAGTTAACCCATTTTCAAAATTACCCCCAAAGATGAAAAATCTGTTTAAAGCTGCTGCCCTTGGCCTGTTCCTCACCGCTGGTTTGACTTCGTGCGGCGAAAAGAAGACCGAAGAAACCACTACCACGGTTGAGCAGCCTGCTGCTGGTGCCGAAACCACCACGACTACTACCACCGACAGCACTGCTATGGCTGCTCCCGCTGCTGATGCAACGGCTGCTCCTGCTGCTGATACCACTGCTGCTGCCAAGTAATTAGCCGCTGGCCCTTGGCCAGCGCTTTACTTCGTATCTCAGAAAAAGAGGCCCGGATTTTCCTGATGGAGAATCCGGGCCTCTTTTTTGTGCCCGTAATATCTGTGAAGGCATTAGTCAATCAAGCGCAGTAAGTCGGCGGCAATACCAGCCCAGGGTTGGTGCAGGTTGAGTGTAACAACGCGTACGGGATGCCCACCCAGCATGTAGCGCAAGTCCACCGCCTGCGTGGCGGCCGGATAGAGCAGAATACCTTCCAGTGCCTGACCGGCGATGGGGTGCTGGTTTTGCAGGTAGGCGTAGAGCTGGTAGAGGTGCGGCGCAATGAGCCGCTGCCGGTCGTAGCGCGGGCGCAGGGCTGCGGCGTAATATTTGGTATCGAGGATGATTTTTCGGTCGGGCGCGTCGAGGGTTGTGTCTGTGAGCATGGTGGGTAGCAGGGCCAGGTCGTCGGGTTGGTGGGCCTCTGCTTGCCAGGCAATGGTTTCGGCATACACGCGGTAGTGACGTTGCTCGCGCCGAAAGAAATTGCGCGTGAATTGCTCAAACAGCCGCGCCATCAATATTTCATCGCGCTGGAAATCGGTGAAGCGGCTACGGCCGCTTGCTGTGGGCTCGGGCAGGGCCATAAGCCAGACCAGCTCGCACACATGCAGCAGGAAGGCCGATTGACCATCCGGTCGCTGCCGCCGCAGCTCCCGAAAGGTGGCAGCCGTGGGCGATGGCATATTGACTGCCGTTAGTACAGTCGGAAACCGTTGGCGTACCTGGCTCAGTTCGCGCCGCAACGCCAGCGGCAACGCAGCAGCCCGGTTCAGCACGGCCAGCGTTTGGACGATGAGGTAGTGCAAAGGCGATTCAACGCCCAACTCGTCGAAGGTGCAAATGGCCCGGCCTTGGCCCATTAGGCCTCGTCCCAGCGTAGGCGCCAGTTCTACCCGGCCGCGCAGGCTGCCTAATTCCGCCTCTTGGGTTGCGAAAGTGCGCGGCAATCCATTACGTAGCAAGCGCCGAGTGCCGTGCAGCAGCACCTGCGCCAGCAGCCCCAGCGGCCGATGAAAAGGCGTTGCCTCAGTGGCTTGTAGCACCGCCGGTTCGGGCAGCCGGTTCCAGGCGTAGCAGAGGAAATAGTAGAGGGTGGGGAGCGGTATCACAGGCCCGGTGTTGATTTCCTAAACAGTATTAATTCTGCTGCTGCCCTTCTATCTGACTCAGGATGTAAAGGCCCAAAGGAGAATAAAAGGCAAGCCTAATAAAGCAATGTACAGCGCTGTTTTAGAGATGCGCTGCTGATATACGAACCATGCATATGCATTGTAGATTCCTAAAAACAAAAGGACGATTAGGACAAGTAAGCCCGCTACATCACTGTTTTCATCGAGCAGAATAACCTTTGTCAGCCACCCGAGAACAGACAGATTGAGCAGTAGAATGCAGCCCTTCCGAAAACCGAGTATAAGATTCTTTGCAATCATAAAGGATGGAAAGCTAAGCCAATAGCTTACGCAGCTGCGTAGCGGCCGTAGCAGGCTGCTCGCGCCAGTAATCAGCCAGCAGCGGCCCGATTTCCTGCTCCATGATGGCCCGGAGCCATGTGGCAGCCTGCTGCGGCTGCACCGGTGGCTGACAGAAATAACTGTGGCCGATTTCAAAATCAGGGCCTAACTCGGGGTCGTCGGCAATGGTTTGGTTAAGGGCTTGCATGCGGGCACAAAGCTGCTCAATGAGGGCATACGGGACTTGCCGTGACTTAAGAAAGCGTTGCAGCGGCGAACCAAATTGCGGCCCCAGTGCCACAAAGGCAAAGCGACGGCGCAGGGCATAATCCAGCGGGCTCAGCGAGCGGTCGGCTAGGTTGAGGGTGCCGATGACGTATAGGTTATCCGGCACGAAGAACCGTGGGGCATCCGGTGGGGCGTAGGGTAGGCGCAGGGCATGTGCCGGCCCGCGTTTGTCGGCTTCGAGTAACAGCAGCAGCTCGCCAAAGATGCGTGGGATATTGCCCCGGTTCACTTCATCGATGAGCAGGAAGTAGGGCCGGCCAGGGTCCGCAGCGGCGCGCTGGCAAAGAAGCGGCAGCACGCCGCGCACGAGGTGAAAGCGGCCCTCGGCATCGGGTCGGAAGCCGAGCATGAAGTCCTCGTAGCCATAGCTGGGGTGAAATTGCACCAGCTCGATGTGGCGCTCATCCTGCGCGCCCAGCATGAGCCAGGCCAACCGACGTGCCAGAAAGGTTTTGCCGGTGCCGGGCGGGCCTTGCAATAGCAGGTTGCGCCGACGTTCCAGACCTGCCAAGGTGGCTTCCAACTCCGTTTCGGTGATGAAAAGCTCGGCCAGTGCATCGGCCCGGGTGTAGGCGGGCGCAGTATAAGGGGCACTTGGCTCGGCTGCTTTTGTGGGTACTGTAAGTGGTGGTCCGGTATCTTTTGCCAAACCTGTGTACAAGTCTTCGGCCTGTTGGTGGGCTATTTCCTCCCCGTCGGGGCCAGAGCCGGAGGTAAGCACCGGCCGCTTGGTGCTGATGGTGAAATCTAGGCTTTCCAGCAAGGCATTGGTCGGTGCGCCGGCCGGCCGGGGCCAGTGCGCCGCGGCGTTGCCGGTGGCCAGACGGTAGGCTAGCTCGGCCACGGCGCGGGGTGGGTAGCGGCGGCCCCGGTACACCAGTTCATACACCGTGCTGGGCGGCAGGGTGTGGCCTTCGCGGGCTATCTGGCGCAGGGCCCGCAGTACCTGCTCACGGGTGAGCAGAGGAGGGATGGTAGCAGCGGTGGGGGCAGCGGACATGGCGGGAAGGTAGCGCTACAGCAACAAACGGCCATAACTAAAAAAGTCCCCCGGCCGGGCCGGGAGACTTTTTTGGATAACTTAATAATAACGCAAAAGCCACGGCTTCAGGCTGAAGCAGCCGCACCATACTTAGGGCGTTACAGTGAATTTACGCGTTACCGAGTTGTACGGGCCGGCAATCAGGTTGGCGCTGCTGTCTACCAGCTCGAGTTTCACGGTGTTTTCGCCGGCGGGCAGGCCTTCCATCATGTAGGGCATCCAGCGGTCGAGCATGAACTCGGTGCCGTTGATGGTGGCCCGGACGCGGTTTCCACCTGGCTCTAGCGTGGTATTCACCAAGTAGAAATCCAGCATGATGCGTTTGGCATCGGCACCGGCGTAAGTGTCTTTCGGGCGGCTATAGAACAGGTTCGGGGCTTTTACGTCGATGATGGGCGTGGCCGGGGGCGGTGTGTTGCCCACGTTGATAACGCGCAGGTCGTAGGCACCGCGGTGCTTCAGGCTTTCGTGGTAGGAGCGCGACAGGAACGACAGCACCACGTGCTGGCCGTCAGGAATAGGCTTGGTGAAGCTGGTCTCGTAGTGCGCCGTGTAGGGCTCGTTGTCCACGATGTTATGGATGTGCTGGCCTTTCATCGAATTAGCCATTTCGGCCATGTGCGGACCACCGCTCATTTTGGTGAGCTGGAAGTTGGTGACCAGGTAATTGAACGGTGCGTCGCCGCTGGGGACCGTCGAGTTGGCGATGGGAGACCGGAGCTGCATCTGTGCCTCCGGAAATTTGGGGGAGTCGCCGAAGGGCGTCAAACGAATGCCATTCGACTCCATGCTTTCGCCGCTGGTGGAAGTGCTGCTGGTGGAAGCACCGTTGGCCCCAGCAGTAGCGCTAACATCGGTAGCCGGCTTGCTTGTTTCGCAGCTTGCCAGCAAGGCCAGCATAGCGGTGGTGCTGCAAAGCAGCCAGAGGGGGCGTTTCATAGACTGAAGACTCAAAAAAAGTGGTAGTAATTTATTTTAATAGTAGCTTGGAGCGATGCCGCTTACGGCGCAGAACCGGTGCGGGGTTTTGATTAACTTGCGGCGTTACCCACCACGTGGAGCTTACGCAGCCCCAAAGTAAACTCAAATTTCCCATGCAAGACCAACTTCTTGAACACATTCCCTCGCTTGACCTCGCCGATTTCCGTTCCGGCGACCCCGAGCGCAAGGCTCGTTTTGTGCAGCAGCTCGGCGAAGCCTACCAAAACATCGGGTTCATCGCCCTGAAAAACCATGGGCTGAACGATGAGCAAACTAAGCAGCTTTATGCCGATGTGCAGGCTTTTTTTCAATTGCCCGACGAGGCAAAGCAGCGCTATGAGAACCCGGAGTTGGCCGGCCAGCGGGGCTACATCAGCAAGGGCAAGGAGCACGCCAAGGGCCGCAACACCGGTGACCTGAAAGAGTTTTACCACGTGGGCCAGGAGGTGGAAGACGAAACCGACCCCATCAAAAATGACTACCCGGCCAATATCTGGCCTGAGGAAGTACCGGGCTTTCAAAAGAGCACCTTCACGGCCTATCGTACGCTGGAAAATGCTGGTCAGGATGTGCTGCGTGCCATTGCCCTCTACCTGCACCTGCCCGAAAACTACTTCGATGATAAAGTGAAGCACGGCAACAGCATTTTGCGCCCCATTCACTACTTCCCCATCGAAGACCCGGATGCTGTGCCCGCCGACGCCGTGCGTGCTGCCGAACACGGCGACATCAACCTGATTACGCTGCTGATGGGCGCCAGCGCCGACGGCCTGCAAGTGAAACGCCGCGATGGCAAGTGGATTCCCATCACGGCCCTGCCCGACCAGATTGTGGTGAACGTGGGCGACATGCTCCAGCGCCTCACCAACGGCGTGCTGAAATCCACCATCCACCGCGTGGTGAACCCGGCCCGCGAAAAAATGAACACCTCGCGCTACAGCATTCCGTTCTTCATGCACCCGCGCTCCGAAATGAGCCTGGCCGCCCTGGAACACTGCGTGACTCCCGACAACCCCAAGAAGGAAGCCGACATTACGGCCGGTGAGTTCCTGAACGAGCGACTCATTGAATTGGGCTTGAAAAAGAAGTAGCGTGTCAGAACGATAAATTATAGAACGTCATGCTGCGCGCAGCCGAAGCATCTCGCGTGCAGCAGTAGCCAATTACTTGTGCAGCAGAGATGCTTCGGCTGCGCGCAGCATGACGTTCTGTTTCATGGCCGTTCCAATGCCAACTTCCGCCCCGCATCCGCCCACGCCGGTTTCGCTCACGCCGCCCCCGCGGCGCTCGGGCAAGCGGACGCGGCGCGTGCGGGGCATTATTTTTCTGAAGGATGTGGCCGTGCTGGCGCTCACGGCTTTTGGAGGACCACAGGCGCACTTGGCCATGTTCTTCCGGCTGCTGGTAGAGAAGCGCCGCTACATCAGCGCGGCCGAGCTGCTGGAGTTGCAGGCGCTATGTGCTCTGCTGCCGGGGCCCACTTCTACGCAAACCATCACCGTTATCGGGTTTCGGCTGGGTGGACCAAACCTGGCCTACCTCACCCTGCTGGTCTGGATGGTGCCTTCCGTGACGCTGATGACCCTGGCCGCGCTCACCCTCAGCTACCTCGACCCAGCGCGGGTATCGGCACTGGTGCAGTTTGTGCAGCCGGTTGCGGTGGGTTTCGTTGCTTTTTCAGCGTACAAGATTTCGGAGAAGGTTATCCACACCAAAACTTCGGTGGGGCTAATGGTGGCAGCGGCCATGCTGGCTTACTTCTTCCAACTCCCCTGGATGCTGCCGCTGCTGCTGCTGGCCGGCGGGGCGGTTACCACGGTGCGCTACCGCAAGCATGCCATCATTCAGGAGAAGAAGCCATTGCGCGTGGAATGGGCCAACTTTGTCCTGTGGTTTGGCATTCTGGCGGGGGCGGCCGTGCTAGGGCACTATACCAAACTGCTGCCCGTGCGCCTGTTCGAGAACTTTTACCGCAACGGTTCCCTGGTTTTTGGGGGCGGGCAGGTGCTTGCCCCGCTGCTGTACGCTGAGTTTGTTGAGTTTAAGAAGTACCTCACGGGGCCGGAGTTTCTGTCTGGGCTGGGGTTGGTGCAAGCTATGCCAGGACCTAATTTTTCGATTGCAGCCTACATCGGCGCGCTGGCCATGCGGCCGGCTGGTGGGGTCAGCATGCAGGTGCTGGGGGCCTTGGTGGGCGTAGCGGGTATTTTCCTGCCGGGGACGCTGCTTATCTTCTTCGTTATCCGGTTCTGGGACCGGTTGCGACAATACCGAGTGGTGCAGGCCTCACTCGAAGGCGTGAATGCTGTGAGCGCCGGGCTAGTGTGCGCCGCCACCTTTTTACTCTATCATCCGCTGCCTTACCGCCTGCTGGACTTGCCGTTTCACCTCGGCCCCATCGATACGCTGCCACTGAACCCGCTGCTGGTGGGCGTCACGTTCCTGCTGCTGCTATGGGAAAAGGTGCCCAGCGTGGTGATAATCGTAGTAGCGCTAATAGCCGGGGCGCTCGTTTAAATTGACGTGCCTATTGTCATCCTTGGCATGTGCCAATCAGTTGCATAACCAAAACAATCCTCCAAAACAGACGTTCCAGAGGGCTGTGATTCAGCTACTGGTGTTTAACTGCCAGCTAGTTGCAGGAGGAGAATGTTTTAGTAGGGTCCGCCAGGGTGCTGGCCCAGGTTGGGGTGAAGCCGTCGGTGAGGCTAGCGAAGTTGGGATGAGAAACCGTGATGTTGATTGATTCCAGGGACTACTTCCAATCAGCTGGGATGAGAATACCGTTGGGATAGGTTTTGCCGCTCGTCGAAGTCCAGGTATCGCGGTGCGAAACCCCGTAGATGTACAGGTCATACACCGGTGTAATGGTGCCCGGATACATAGTGGAAATGAAGGGCTCGTAGGGCACAGCTGGGTTGTAGACAAAGCTGCTGTTAGTGGTCAGCGTAACCGATTTCTTCACGAAAGGCGTGCAAGTGCCCGCTGCCACGTTGAGGAAATTGCCTGGGAACGAAACCATGTCGTTTTCGAAGACCGTGACATAATACTAGGTGCCATCGTTGGTGTAGGAGTCGGCACCAAAAATGCCGGTAACACCCATCATCGAAATCTTAAAGCGGAACTCGCGGCTAAAGGAAGCACCACGAGCGGTAAGCATGAAGTCGATATTCATTTCTGCCGACGACTTGGTGATGGCCGACTGCACCACGAGGTCGTTGTAGTCACTGTCGTTGTTGCTTCATAAAAAATGCGCTGTGCTGACTGCCCGCTGCTACGCTGGTTGCGGCTTCGCCATTCACCTCTGTCTCGGCCCAAAAGCTGGCCATTGAGAAGACCCACGACACGTTGGGGTTGGTCAATGATAAGCAGGACGAATATTTCAACGAAAACCGATACTGTTAGGCACTGCTAAGGTGCTCTACTGCTTGGGAACAAGCAACATCGACATTACTGGAGTCAAGTTGCTCAACTTTGCCAAGCTCGCCAATGAGCGATAGACTGAAAACCGAAACGTAATGCTTGGGCTACGCTCGTTATAATGTTCTACTTCCTCTCAATTCCACCGCCTCACCGCGCCGTGAGGTAGGCCGTGCGTGCTTCCTCTAACTCGGCTACTAGCGCGGCCCGTTGCCGAAGCAGGCCCTTACCCACGGCCGGAGCGCGGCGGAACAGCCGGGCCGCCCGGAGCCGCCGCAGCCGGTCGGAAAGGCTGTTCCAATAGCCCAGCGCATAGAAGCCCGTGAAAGGCAGGCTAAGTACGTACAGTGCCGTCAGCCGCCAGTCGTGCGTGAGCCAGTGCTGCACGGCCGCAACTTGGAGCGTGTAGGCCAGCGGAAAAGTTATCATGCCCACCACCAGCATGATGGGAGCCACAAATTCCGCCTCCTTGGTAGCCCGCTTGGCCACGGCCGAGGGCAGGATGTAGGGCAGGTAATTGTTCAACACCCCGTAAAGCCAAATCGGCGCCCCCAAAAACAGATTGACCAGCCCCGCAACGCTTCCCCGCCGCTGGCCGTCCAGCGCCCGGTCGCTGAGGCCATAGCGCTGCAAGTCGGCCAGATAGGTTTGGAACTGCTCACGGGCGGTAGTGAGGCGTTCCGGAAAATGCTGCTCGGCCCAAGGCAAGGCCTGAAGCAGGGTACGGCTCAGTTGGAAGTTGTCGTAGAGCGTATTGGGGTCGTCGTCGGGGTTGAGGTGGTCGCCGAACACCCGCTCAATCTGCTGCACAAAGGTGTCTTCGGCTGCATCGCGGGTGATAACTAGGCGGTGCTCCAACGCCACCCGAATGACTTCGGTGAGCTGGTCGGCGGCCTCGTCTGGGTCTTGGGCATAGGCGGCGGCGTAGTCGGCCACCACAATGGGCGGAGCTACATTCAGCAGCACATCCGAACGGAACTTGCTAGGGTCGAAGTAATTGGTGGCCACCGGGACCACCAGTAGTCCCAACGTGAAATTGTGCCGAGCCTCGGCTCCCAGCGCAATGCGGGCGGCTCCAGTTTTGAGGGGGCGCAGCCGGCGCTCGCTCACGCTAGTTCCTTCCGGAAAAATCATGATGGTGCCGCCCTTATCCAAGTAGTCATAGCAGCGCCCGAAGGTGGCCTCGTTCTGGGCTGCCCGCTGCTCGTTGCTTTGCGGGCCGGGGCCGGCATCCTGCGCCCGGTATATGGGAATGGAGTTGCCCGACTCCATGATGGCCCGCACAATGGGGTTCTTGAAAAACGTGCTCTTGGCCAGAAAGGCGATGGGCTGACGGCGATTTACAGCCGCGAGCAGCGGGTCCATGAGGGTGTTGGGGTGGTTACCGGCCAGCAGTAGCGGGCCCGGCAGTTGCAGCCGCTCGGGGTGCCGCACCTCAATGCGGCGGAAAAAGACCCGCAGCGCTACCTGCACCAGCGGTTTCATTACGGTATAGAAGAGCATGGGCGGGAATACGTAATGGCCCGAAGATAGGCTGCCGCCCCGCAACGCAAAGCGCCGCCCCACCCAAAGGCAGAGCGGCGCATGCCACCCAGCAAAGCCGGCCGGGGCTATTTCTTCCTCTTGCGCTTCTCCGCTTTCTCCTTGGCTTTGGCCTTTTCCTCCTCGCGCTTGGCCTTCGCCTTGTCCTTTTTCGCTTTTTCCTCCTCCATCTTTTTGCGCTTGCCGGGGTATTTCGCGTCGAAAAGCTGGACCTTGGCAATGCTGTCGGCATCGGCAATAGCCCGGCGGGTCGTCACGCGGCCCGAGAGCGAAACGTGGTCACCTTCGGCAATCTGGGTAGCCGTTCCATCGGTGGCCGTTACCAGGCCGGCGGGCGTGATGACGGTGCCATTGATGAGTTTCTTATCGGCCGTAATGGGATTGCTGATGCCCAGTTCGGTGAGCACCACACGGCCTTTCACCATCGACAGGCCATCCTTGGTACCTTCAACCGCAGAGGCAGCCACACGGGGCTTGGGCTGCACGCGGCCCGGACGAGCAGTTTGGGCTTGTGTTACAATGCTGCCCAGCAGGAAAACGCCCAGCAGACTCCGGAATAGAGGAGAGGATTTCATGTTAAAGTTAAAAATAGGGTGGTGGGATAAGGGGTGGTAATCTCTTTGATGATGCAAGTTAAGGCATTATTTGATAACATTCAGGACTGGAAATGCTTGGTGAGTGCAAAATCCATATTTCTCTTTGAGGCCTTCGTGAATCTTAGCCAACAGGCCCCGCGTATGAGCATTATTCAACTTTGATGCCGTAAATCGGGTTCCTCTCAAAGGGCCGGTGATACGGCGTCGGCCGGTTTCTGCTACCTTTCCACTCATGGAATACAAAGACTATTACAAATCCCTGGGGGTGGACAAAAACGCCACACCTGAGCAAATCAAGAAGGCCTACCGCAAGCTGGCCCGCCAGCACCACCCCGACGTGAACCCCAACGACAAGGGCGCGGAGCAAAAATTTAAGGAAATCAACGAGGCCAATGAAGTCCTCAGTGACCCCGAAAAGCGGAAGAAATACGACCAGTTCGGGGCCGACTGGCAGCGCTATCAGCAGCAGCCCGGTGGCGGGGCCGGCCGCAGCGGCCAGCCGGGCGGGGGCTTCGACTGGAGCCAGTACACCCAGGGCCAAGGCGGCGGTTTCGGGAGTGGCTTTGGTGAGGGTGAGGACTTTTCCGACTTCTTCGGTTCTCTTTTCGGCAACATGGGGGGCGGGGGGCGCACCAGCCGCCCCGGTGCTGGCCAGGATTACCAGGCTGAGCTGGAACTGAGCCTAGAAGAAGCCTACCAGGGCGGCCCGCGCACCATCACCGTCAATGGCAAAAACCTGCGCCTCACCATTGCGCCCGGCGTAGCCGATGGCCAGACCATTCGCCTGCGCGACCAAGGCGGTCCCGGCCGCAACGGCGGGCCCAATGGGGCGCTACTCATCACTTTCCGCATCCGGCCCGATGCCCGCTACGTTCGCACCGGCGACGACCTTACCCAAGACGTGCCCGTAAGCATCTACAAAGCACTGCTCGGCGGCGAGCAAACTGTAGAAACACTCAGCGGGCCCGTCAAAATCAAGCTTAAGCCCGAAACAGCTAACGGCACCCGTCTGCGTCTGCGCGGTAAGGGCTTTCCCGTCTATAAAAAAGAAGGCCAGTTCGGCGACCTCTACCTGCGCTTAAACCTGGCGCTGCCCCAAAATCTTACCGACCAGGAGAAAGGGTTGTTTGAACAATTAGCGGCCCTCCGCCCCGACGCTTAACCCATCGTTTTTAGCTATGGAAACGCTCACCCTCACTTTCCAGGAATGCACCATCCGCTACGGCCTGGCCCCCACAGCGCTGCACGATTTCCTGCAGGCCGGCCTGCTCCGCGCCGCGCCTGCTCCCGAAACCGTCATCATCGATGAACCCGACGACCTGCCCCGCCTGGCACGCCTGCACCATGAGTTGGGACTGTCGCCGGAAGCACTCGACATTATTCTGGCTATGCGCCAGCGCCTCGTGCGCCTGCAAGCCACATTAACCCGCGAAACAGCCCGCGCCCGCCAATTGGAAAACTTCCTGCGAGGAAGCAGCGCCTTGGAGGATTTTGGCTGAAAGGAGCCATTGGACAGGAAATCAGGAACGTCATGCTGAGCGCAGCCGAAGCATGACGTTCTTTTGCTTGGCTCATGCTACTGCCAGCGCCAGTAGTAGCCCCGCTAGTGTAGCCACCAATTTAGGCCAGTTGAGCCGATGCTCCGGGCTGGTTTCGAAGAGAATAGTGGTGGAAACGTGTAGAAAATTGCCGGCCACCAGACCCAGCAGTGCGGCGTACCAACCACTGCTCAGTAGCTGCGACAGTACCACGTAGTTGCTCACGATGATGCCCACCGGCGAAGCCAAGGCAAAAATCAACAGCCCCGGCCACACCCGCCGGAAGCTGCCCAGCCGCAGCCGCAACAACGTAGCCAGCGCGAATGCCGCTGGCATGTGATGCAGTGCCACGCCCACCACAATGGCGTAGAAGTTCTGGCTGACCTGCCCCACTTCCGGCGTGCGTACCAGGATGCTGCCTTCTAGGAAGGAATGCACCACCAAAGCTCCCAGCAGCAGAAACGGCACCCGGCCGGGCGCATCGTGTCTGTGGCCGGCCTCGTGGTGCACATGCCCATGCTCCACACCCTGCGAGAGCACTTCCAGCAGCAATTGCCCAAAGAAGCCCGCCAGCACCCAATAGCCCACCCGGGTGGGATGCTCGGGCAGTAGCTGCAAGGCCTCGGGCAGAATGTGCGTAACAGTGAGCGTGAATAAATACGCTCCGCTGAATGCCAGCAGCGGCTTCAGCCACCGGCCGCCCTGTGCCACCGGCACCCAGGCTGCCGCCGCGCCCGCACCCAGCACGGTCAGCAGCAGCAAGAAAATAGCAAAGCCCATACAGTAAATCAGTGAGGAGTGATGAAGCCGAAACCCACAGGTAATGTTTCAGCCCGCAGACTGATTAAGCCCTGCGCACTCCTAATTTGTCGGTTTTAAAGAAAGCTTCGCCAATAGACGCAAAGCGGCAGCTTTGCTACCACCAGCTGGTGGGCAAAGCTGCCACTCACACATGAGTCCGTACTGAAAAAATGCGGCTTAGCGCTGGATTTCGTGGCCGTTAGCAGCCGTGTCGGCTTGGCTCGATTTGCCCTCGTCGTTCATTTTTCCACGCTGGCGCATGCCCGCTTCGGCATTGGCCGACATGGCTGATTCCGGGGTGATTTTTTTGGTGCCTTCCGTGGTTACACCCTCTTTGGCTGCCACCATGAGAGGCGAGTGCACGTTCTCGATAGAGCCATTGGGTATCGAGCGGTCAAAGTTCTCTGTATCACGCGTGCCGGGTGCCACAACGTCATCCGATACCTTTTCTTCAGGGCGCCAGTCGGAAGGCTCGCTGCTGCAGGAAGTCAGGGCCAAAGTAGCGGCCGAAAAAGCCAGCAACAGGGTGGAAGTCAATTTCATCAAAGTACAGTTAGCAGGTTGTTGAATTTATACGGTGGCGGCTGGGGCATCGGCCGGCAGCAGGTTTTTGCGACGAAGCATGGAGTCGAACAGCTTCACGTCGTTAGGCGAGTTGAAGATGCGCAGGGGCAAATGTAAAAACACCGGCACGTCAAACGTACGTGCCAGCCACAGGCGCCAAGCGGCCATACCTGCCGGCGGGGTGCCCGATTTGAGGTAAAGCGTGTAGGCTTCGGCATCGCGGCGCGCCCGGTCAATCAAGTCCCAGGTCAGCTGCATGGCCTTGCCTTCTTTCTCTGGGCCTACGCGCAGCAGAATTTGCTTGTTGTCCATTTCAAACGCCATGCGCTCAAATAGCGGCTTGCTTTGCTCCAGCTGGGTCACGCCCGTCACCTGTGCCGACCGAAACAGCACGAACAGAATGGTAAGCACCACGGCCAGCACTATCCACCACCAGGAGTGCACGAAAATGGCCGGCAGCAGTCCCAGCGCAAATGGGATGAGGGCATACACCCAATCTTTTTTCCAGACCTCACCCATCACCATGCGGGTGTAGGCGTCGGTGGTAAGCTGCGTCTTTTTGGTACGAATGGCCAGCGACGGAGCCTGCTGGGCCTGGCGGAAGCCGCCACCTCCGCCACGTTGGTTGGGTTGGTTCATCTTATAATGGTTAATGATTAATAGTCAAGGATTAATAATTGCTTCACGATAAAAGAGACTATTTACCTGAATCAATGATTAATCACCAACTATTAGTCATTGATTAATATGCTTTCAGGCTTAAGTCGAGGCTTTTGACGGAATGGGTAAGGGCCCCAACGGAAATGTAGTCGACGCCGGTGCGCCCTATTTCGGCAATGGTCTGCTCGGTGATGCCACCGCTGGCTTCGGTGGGGTAGCGGCCAGCTACCAAGTCCACCGCCTCGCGGAGTTGCTCGGGGTTCATGTTGTCGAGCATGATGCGAGTGATGCCACCGGCATCCAGTGCCTGCTGCACCTCGTCGAGTGAGCGGGTTTCGATTTCGATGGGCAGCTGCCGACCGGTTTTTTCCAAGTAGGCGTGCGTGGCCGCAATAGCTGCGCCAATGCTGCCAGCGTAGTCGACGTGGTTATCCTTCAGAATAATCATATCGAATAGCCCGTAGCGGTGATTTACGCCGCCGCCGATGAGCACCGCCCACTTCTCACAGATGCGGAAATTGGGCGTAGTCTTCCGGGTGTCGAGCAGCTTGGCTTTCGTACCTGCTAGCAAGTTGGCAAGGTGGGCCGTGTAGGTAGCAATGCCGCTCATGCGCTGCATGCAGTTGAGCACCAGCCGTTCGCCGGTCAGAATACTGCGGGCTGGACCTTCTACGGTAAAGGCAATGTCGCCGTGTTTTACCCGGTCGCCATCGGCTAGCTGGGGAGTGAGTACCAGCGACGGGTCCACTTCCTGAAAAATGAGCGGAGCCAAGGCCATGCCAGCCAGAATGCCTTCACCTTTCACCAATAAGTGGGCGCGGTTGTGGGCATCGGCCGGAATAGCGGCCAGGGCCGAATGGTCGCCGTCGCCCACATCCTCGGCCAAAGCCGTGCGGATAAAAGTGGTCAGGGCTTCGGGCGTGAGATAAGAAGGGAGGAGAGTTTGCACACCGCAAAGGTACGGTCCTTGTAGCGGCTGAAAAAGCGCAGCGCTTTTGTTGCTGAACACCCACAAAAAAGCCCCGACCTGTGGGGCGGGGCTTGCTTTATTCTTTGGTAAGCTCCAGGGTATCTAGTAGCGGAGCACCGCGCGTAGGCTTTAGCTTCACAAACACGCGGTAGCTGCCGCTGCGCCCCGTGTAGCGGCCAATGGCGTACTGAATGCCTTCGCCACTCTGGCCCTGGTGAATGAACTCGAACGAGCTGGGTGGGTTTTTGGCGAAGAAATCTTTCATCACCAACTCGGCCTGAGTCGAGTTATAGTTCTGCTTATCGCCTTCGAAACCAATTTCAACAGTAGGAGCAAAGTATTGCGACAGCTCACGGGAGGAGCCATTTCGGAGCGCGGAGCGCACGGCCCCCATGATATCAGATTGGGCGTGTGCTGCCACAGACCCAAGCAAGAACATCCATCCTAAGAATAATGTCCTAAATAAATAGCGTTTCATTATAAGAGTAATAAATGCGTCATACGCAATTGGTTCAAGCGAAAATGATGCCAGTAAGTAAACGAGGCTTCGGAAAGCCCTGCAAAATTACTGAAAATTGACACAATTGAAGGGGAGAGGCGAAGGTAGAAAATTTCAACCAGAGGCGCGGGGCTGCCGTATCTTTGCCCCATGAGTAAGCAGGTTTTATTGGTAATTCTGGACGGCTGGGGCATTGCCCCAAACACATCGGTTTCGGCAGTAGACGCGGCTAATACGCCGTTTTATCATGAGCTGTTGCAGCGGTTTCCGCACAGCACGCTCCAGGCGTCGGGCGAGGCCGTGGGCCTGCCCGAAGGCCAGATGGGCAATTCCGAAGTAGGCCACATGAATATTGGGGCCGGCCGCGTGGTCGACCAAGAACTGGTGCGCATCGGTAAGTCTATTCGGGAGCGCAAGCTGGGCCAGATGCCCGCTATTGTGAAAGCGTTTGAGTACGCCGTGGCTAATGATAAGCCGCTGCACCTTATTGGCTTGTTGAGTGATGGGGGAGTGCATTCGCACATCGACCATGTGAAGGCCCTTTGCACCATTGCCCATGAGGCGGGTGTGCGGCGCGTGTTTGTGCACGCCTTCACCGATGGCCGCGACACCGACCCCAAGAGTGGTGTGCGCTACATCAACGACCTAGAGCAACACAACGAGCGTAACGGCGCTAAAATCGCCTCTGTGGTGGGCCGCTATTACGCTATGGACCGCGACCGCCGCTGGGAGCGGGTGAAAATTGCCTACGACCTGCTGGTACACGGCATTGGCACACCTTCGCAAAATCTGATTCAGAGTGTACAGGAGCAATACAAGGAGGGTGTAACGGACGAATTCCTGAAACCCATCGTGAAAACCGGTCCTGATGGCCAGCCGCTGGCTACCATTCAGGAGGGTGATGTGGTGCTGTGCTTCAACTTCCGCACCGACCGGGGCCGCGAAATCACCGAAGTGCTGACGCAGCAGGACATGCACGCTTTCCAGATGCAGCGCCTGAACCTGCACTACCTCACCCTCACTAACTACGACGAAACATTTGTGGGCGTGACGCCCGTTTTTGAGAAGGACAACCTTAACAACACCTTGGGCGAAGTGCTGGCAGCGCACGGTAAAACCCAGATTCGCATTGCCGAAACCGAGAAGTATCCGCACGTTACGTTCTTCTTCTCGGGCGGCCGTGAAAATGAGTTTGTGGGCGAAAAGCGCATCCTGCGGGCTTCACCCAAAGTAGCGACGTATGACCTGCAGCCCGAAATGAGCGCCGCCGAGCTGCGCGATGCCCTGATACCGGAGCTACAAGCCAAGTCGGCCGATTTTGTCGTGCTGAACTTTGCCAACCCCGATATGGTGGGCCATACCGGTGTGTTTGAAGCCGTAATAAAAGCAGTGGAAACCACCGATGCCTGTGCCCGTGCTGTGGTAGAAGCTGCCCTCGCAGCTGGCTACGCCAGCATCATCATTGCCGACCACGGCAACGCTGAATTCATGCGCAACGCCGATGGCTCGCCCAACACCGCACACACGACTAATCTGGTTCCCTTCATTCTGGCCGACAACGACTATGTGGGTACCCTGGCCGCCGGTAAGCTGGGCGACTTGGCCCCCACCATTCTCGACCTGATGGGCATCACTCCACCAGTGGAAATGACAGGCCAGAGTTTGTTGCAGCGCAATGGCGTGTCGAATGCGTAAGGGCGGCGCCGCGCTGCTGGCCGGCGCGTTGGCGCTGGCTGGCTGCGGCGATGCGGGCCCGGCAGCACCGGCCGCCCGGCGGCCGCTGTATTTTGATGTGAAAGGCTTGCTGACGAAGCAGGTAGAATTGCTGGAGCAGCGCCATGCCGCCGTAACCAAGCGCGTAAGCTTGCGCGGTAACGCGACAGAAATAGTGCGCGTGCCAACGGTGAAATGGGCTGACGAGCTCCAGATTTTTTTCCAAGCCGATATCAACAAAGCAGCTTTGCGTGGCGCGTATGCAGTCGATTCGCTGGCATTGCCCGGCGGACTGTTGCGCCGCACTTATACGCGGCTACCCGGCCAGCCCAATGCGCCGGTATCTCGTCTCACGGTGGTGCAACAAGGTGCATTGCCGCAGGAAATTGCCGCTACCATTATTCAGAACAACCCACTGTTTTCGGCCCAAAAGCAACTGCGCGTTCAGTTGCAAAATGGCCAGCTACGCAGCTATGAAGTGACCGGTACGCAGAAACTTATTCTGTTCGACTCGTTGCGCTACGCGGCGGCTGGACAGGTAGAGTAAGCTGTGATTACCTAACGGAACTCGTAAGCGCCGATGGTAGGCTTGCTTAGGTCTCGTGGTAGGTTCAGCAGGTCGCGGCTTGGCGGGGTGGGAGAAGGAAGGACACCGTCGTAAGGGCGAACGGGGGTAACTGCAGGCGAAGTGGCCTGGAAACGGTAGTCGGCGTTGCCACCCGAAAACGTGGTGCGGACAAACAGCGGGTCGGGCACGTTGACCAAGTTCTTGAGCGCTGGGGCAGCCAAGCCGGGCTTGCCAGCGGCATCGGTGATGGCCATGTATTCCTTAGTACGCAACAGGGAGTTGCGCACAATGGGAGTAGGGAAGCTGGCACTGCCGTTGTTCTGGAAAAATAGCTCGTCTTCGTACGAACCCCAGACCACGGAATTGCGAATGCTAACGCTCGTGGGCAGTTTAACGGTGGGCTTGGTGTCGTCGGTATTGGTGAAGGTCAGCGACGAATTTTCGCGCTGGAAAGACGGTGTATAGTTGGCAATGGTGCAAAAATTGAGGCTGTATACCCCGCCCAGGCCAATCATAGCGTACTCGCCGCAGTTGGTGAAAAGGCAGTTGGTCGCCGTCACGTCGCCGGAATAGCTGATGACGCCACCGCCGGTGCTGGCATTGGCATTGGAGAACGAAACCTGAGAGCCGGAAATATTCTTAATAACCGTGTTTTCCAGGCTCAGCGTTGGGTGAGGCCGGTCCTCATCCGGATTATACAGGAAGGCCCCGAAGGTCGAATTCTTGATTTCGGCGTAGCGAATGCTGTTGTTGCGGCTCGTACTGGTGAAGATGATGCCGCCCCACTGGCCGGGCACATCGTTATAGAACGACTCCAGCCGGTCGCCCTGAAAGCGCACAATGTTGCGGTTGTTGGCCTTAACAGTGTCGATATTGGTAGTGCCGGGCTGATAATCGGTGGGTGAATTCACGATGAGTGTGCCCATCACAATAATGGCCGACCCGGCATGCGAATACACTTTAGTGCCCGGCATGATGCGCAACATGCAGCCAGAGTCAATCTGCACCGAATTGAAAATGACATGGGGCTTGTCATTGCGCCACACCGAGTTGCAGGGCAGAATCTGACCATTATGGAAATACGCATTCTGCCCATAAGCCACCAGCTTCACGTCCTGGTCGTTGCCATTGGTGAGGAAATGCACTTCGTCTGTCACCAAGAAAGGCTTGGCAGCCGTACCATTGTCACCGAGCGTGGCGCGCACCAATACCAGCAAACTGTCGTTACCCCGAATAGTGACGCCGGTTATCGCCGGGCCAGCATCTCCATTAATAATGAGGGCGTAAGTATTGCCCGAGACTCCCCGCAGGCTCACATCCGTTTTCACCGCACCACTGTTGCGGTTGTATACCCAAAAGCGCTTCGTTACCGTTTTGATAGTAGTGAATACTGTATCAAATACCACGGAGTCGGTCGCAAATTCCAAGCGGCCAGTGGTCTGCATCATGTCCTCTTTCGGCTCGCAGCCGGGTAAGAAAGTGAGCAGGCAGCTCAGCAGGATGAATAGTGGGAAGAGGTGGCGCATAGCGGGGCGTCAGGCGGTCAAACTCCCCGATTTACCAAGGAGGAATGCCGACGCAAAGCGCCGGCTTGGTGGTTGTAGGCGTTAAACGACGGGCGGAGTAAATCAGTATGGCGAAAAGAGAAACGAGGCTGTTCGGGGCTCGTTCAACGATTCCCTGCGGTACCGTCACCCTTATTTTTGCTTCGCAAAAACTCCCCTCCTTTGTAAGGAGGGGAGTGGGTCGTTCATGCAAGAAGCTTACTTCGTGACGCCTTCCTGCAGGCGTTCGGCGCTTTCGGCGATGCGGAGTTGCTCTACGAAGTCGTCCACATTGCCTTCCATTACGCTAGCTAGGTTATACACTGTGTAGCCGATGCGGTGGTCGGTGACGCGGCCTTGGGGGTAGTTGTAGGTGCGAATTTTATCGGAACGGTCGCCGCCGCCAATCATGTTTTTACGCACCAGACCGTCGGCTTCGTTCTTCTTGGCCAGCTCCATGTCGTACACGCGGGAGCGGAGCACGGCCAAGGCTTTGTCGAAGTTTTTGAGCTGCGATTTCTGGTCCTGGCACTGGGCCACGAGGCCGGTGGGCAAGTGAGTGAGGCGCACGGCCGAGTAGGTGGTGTTTACCGACTGGCCGCCGGGGCCGCTGGAGCAGAAATAATCTTTGCGGATGTCACCCATATTCAGCTCCACATCGAATTCTTCCACTTCGGGAATTACCACGATGGAGGCCACGCTGGTGTGAATGCGGCCCTGGGTTTCGGTGGCCGGCACGCGCTGCACGCGGTGCACGCCGCTTTCAAACTTGAGCTTGCCGTACACGTCCTCGCCGCGCACGGCCACGATGATTTCCTTGTATCCGCCGGCGGTGCCTTCCATGGCATCCATGAGCTCCATTTTCCAGCCCTGCTTTTCGGCGAAGCGCATGTACATGCGCTGCAGGTCGCCGGCGAAAATGGCAGCTTCGTCGCCGCCCGCACCGGCCCGAATTTCCATGATGACGTCTTTCGAGTCATTCGGGTCCTTGGGCAGCAGCAGGTCTTTGATGACTTCTTCGAGGCGCTCCTTCTCGGGCATCAGCTCGTCGAGCTCGGCTTTGGCCATCTCGCGGAAATCCTGGTCTTTCTCCGTCGCGATGACTTCGCGAGCGTTTTCGATGTTGCTGAGCACGCCCTGGTAGTTGCGGTATTCTGCCACAATCTTGCCCAGCTCCTTGTATTCTTTATTTAGTGCCTTATAGCGCTTTAAGTCCGACATCACGTCGGGCTGCATCAGCTCCTCGTTTACGTTCTCGTAACGTTGGTTGATGGCTTCTAATTTATCAAGCATCGGTGTTCGGGAATTAGTCAGTAGTTTGCAAAGATACTGAATCTAAACACCGCTATGTAGGCGAGGCGTTCATTCAGGAATCATAACCCAACAGCCACCCGGTGGCCTGAGTTTATGCAAGTGTTGAAATTCGGAGGCACATCGGTGGCCTCGGCCGAGAATATTCGGAAATCCATTGCCATCGCGGCCAAAGCGGCGGCGCAAAGTCCTGTGGTAATGGTGGTATCGGCCTTGGGCGGAACTACCGACGTTTTGATTGGTGCAGGCCGCGCCGCCGCTGCCACCGACGCGGGCTACTGCGACGTCCTCGCCCAACTGCACGAGCGCCACCGCGCCGCCACCCAGGAGCTGCTGGCCGGGGCCGCCCAACACGAAAAGCTGGCGGCCATTACGGCGCAGTTTGGCGAAATTCAGATGTTATGTGACGGCATTTTTGCCCTTGGTGAACTCTCCAACCGCACCCTTGACAAGCTGATGAGCTACGGCGAGCTGCTGTCGTCGCGCCTTATTGCCGCCGCTGCGAAGGCCCAGGGCCTGCCCGCTGGCTGGGCCGATGCCCGGCAGCTCATTCGCACCAATTCCCGCTTCGGCTCGGCTGAGGTAGACATGGCCGTGACCACCCGGCAGGTGGCCGATATGAAGGACAGCAGCCCGGCGCACATCTGGGTGGTGCCGGGCTTTATCGGGGCCGATGCTCATGGCACGACTACCACACTGGGCCGCGGCGGCTCCGACTACACGGCGGCCCTGCTGGCTGCTGCGCTAGATGCCGAGGTGCTAGAAATCTGGACGGATGTGAGTGGCATGATGACTGCCGACCCGCGCCTCGTGCGCAGCGCCCGCCCCATTGCGCGCATCAGCTATCAGGAAGCTATGGAGCTGTCGCATTTCGGCGCAAAGGTGCTCTATCCGCCTACTATTCAGCCGGTGATGCAGCGCGGAATTCCATTGTGGATTAAAAATACCTTCGCGCCCGACGACTACGGCACACTGGTGGAAGTAGAGCCGCCGCGCACGCCCGCCGTGGTGCAGGGCATTTCCAGCATCGGCAACCTCACACTGCTGAACCTGGAAGGCAGCGGCATGATAGGCATTCCCGGCTTCTCGAAGCGGCTGTTTGAGGCGCTGGCCCGGGAGCGCATCAACGTGATTCTTATCACGCAAAGCTCCTCGGAGCATTCCATCTGTGTGGGGGTGAACGCGCAGGATGCCGCGCCCGCTCAGGTAGCCGTGGATGAGGAGTTTGCCACAGAAATTGCCGCTGGTCGCATCGAGCCGCTACGGCCTGAGAAGGAACTCGCCATTGTGGCGCTGGTGGGCGAGAACATGAAGGACCACCCCGGCATTAGCGGCAAACTGTTTGGCGCGCTGGGCCAGAACGGGGTGAATATCCGGGCCATTGCGCAGGGTGCTTCGGAGAAGAATATTTCGACCGTAATCCGGGCCGCCGATGTGCGCAAAGCCATCAACGTGCTGCACGAAGCTTTCTTCGAGGCCACCAAGAAGCAGGTGAACCTGTTCATTCTGGGACCAGGCAACGTGGGCAGCAAGCTGCTCGAACAGCTGGCGCGGCAGCAGTCTCACTTGCTGGAAAAACTCGGCTTGCAGGTGCGCGTGGTGGCCATTGCCAACAGCCGCCATTGCCTGGTGGATGAAAGCGGCCTCGACCTGACGGCCTGGCCCGAAGAGCTAGCCCAGGCCCCGGCGCAGACGTTGGAGGAATTTACCCAACTCATTATCAGCCGCAACCTGCGCAACTCCATCTTCGTGGACGTGACGGCCAACCCGGCCGCCGCCGGTATCTACGCCAATCTGCTGGAGAAAAGCGTGGCCATTGTGGCTTGCAATAAGGTGGCCGCGTCGTCGGACTACGCACACTACGCCCAGCTCAAAAGCCTGGCGAAGGAATTTAACGCCAGCTACTTATTCGAAACCAACGTGGGGGCGGCCCTGCCCGTCATCGGCACGCTCAACGACCTCACGCGTAGCGGCGACGTGGTGCGGCGCATGGAGGCCGTGCTCTCCGGCACGCTGAATTTCGTGTTCAACAACTACGACGGCCACCGACCCTTTGCCGAAGTAGTGCGCCAGGCCCAGGCCGAAGGCTACACCGAGCCGGACCCGCGTCTCGACCTGAACGGCTCGGATGTGGCCCGCAAAATCCTCATCCTGGCCCGCGAAGCCGGCCAAGTAATGGAGATGAGCGACATTGAAATTGAAACATTCCTGCCGCCTGCCTGCCTGGAAGGCGATGTGGAAGCTTTCTACACTCAGATGGCCGCCCACGAAGCGCATTTTAAGGCGCTTTATGACGCCGCTACGGCAGCCGGCAAGCGTTTGAAATTCGTGGCCCGCTACGCTGATGGCCGCGCCGCCGTGGGACTTCAGCAAGTGGCGTCTGGGCATGACCTCTACGACCTGCGTGGCAAGGACAACGTGGTGCTCTTCTACACCGACCGCTATGTGGACCAGCCGCTGGTAGTGAAGGGGGCTGGAGCCGGCGCGGAGGTCACGGCTTCTGGGGTGTTTGCGGATATTATTCGCGCCGCCAGGTTGTAACGCGGACTTTTCGTCCGCGAGTGCGCCACTATCAAAGTTTACCAAACGTTCTGACTCGCGGATTAAAGACCCGCGCTGCTATGCCCAATTCTGTTCTCGTTCACTCGCCCGCCACACTTTCCAATCTGGGCTGCGGCTTCGATGTATTCGGCCTTGCCCTGACTGCGCCCTACGACACCGTGCGCCTCACGCGCAGCAGCACGCCCGGCATCCGCATCCAGCACCTCGACCCCTATAACCTGCCCACCGACCCGCAGCAGAACGTGGCCGGCGTGGCCCTGCTGGCTCTGCTGAAAGAGGTGCCGGAAGCCATTGGCTTTGATGTGGAAATCACCAAAGGCATTATGCCCGGCAGCGGGGTAGGCAGCAGCGCCGCTAGCGCTGCCGGGGCTGTGGTGGCCGCCAACGCCTTGTTGGGCAGCCGCTTCAATAAAATGCAGTTGGTAGATTTTGCAATGGAAGGGGAGGCCGTGGCTTCCGGTGCTCGCCACGCCGATAACATTGCGCCGGCCATCTTCGGCGGCTTCACGGTGGTGCGGGCGTTGCAACCAACCATTGACATTATTGCCCTGCCGGCTCCGGAACTGTGGGTGGCCGTGGTGCATCCGCAGATTGAGGTAAAAACCAGCGACTCGCGCAAAGTGCTGCCGGCTACTGTGCCGCTAGGATTGGCTGTGCGGCAGTGGGCCAACGTGGCTGGGCTGGTTTCGGGCTTTCTCACGGCGGATTATGAGCTAATTGGCCGCTCGCTCGACGACTACATTGTGGAGCCCGCGCGGCTGCCGCTCATTCCCGGCCTGGCCGAGGCACGGGTGCGAGCCCTGGCGGTGGGGGCTATCGGGGGCGGTATTTCTGGCTCCGGGCCTTCCATTTTTATGCTGAACAATACCGAGGAAACGGCGCAGGCTGTGGGTGCGGCAATGGGCAGCGTGTTTTCTGAACTGGGAATTGAGTTCAATGTGTACGTTGGACCGGTCGGGACGCAGGGGGCGTATGTAGTATCTGAAGAATAGATAAAATCAGCTGTGCTCCGGCTGAAAGCTGACCTAGGATTAGCAACCAAGCAAAATGAAATACTACAGCCTCCGTCACCAGTCGCCGCTGGTTGATTTCCGTCAGGCGACCATCACCGGACAAGCACCGGACGGTGGCCTTTACTTTCCCGAAGCCATTCCGAAATTTCTGCCGGGCTTCCGGCGCGAGTTACGCGGCCTGAGCAAAGCCATTGTGGCGTTCAATGTGATGCGGCCTTACGTGGGTACCACTATTGAAGAAGCGGATTTGCTGCGCATTTGTGCCGAGGCGGTGGATTTTGAGTTTCCGTTGGTGTCGGTGGAAACGGGCGTATCTTCTTTGGAATTGTTTCATGGGCCCACGCTGGCCTTTAAGGACGTGGGGGCCCGGTTTATGAGCCGTTGCCTGGGTTACTTCGCGCAACGCGGCGACACACCGCCCGTGACGGTGCTGGTGGCTACGTCCGGCGATACCGGCGGAGCAGTGGCCAGCGGCTTCCTGGGTGTGCCGGGCGTGGAGGTGGTCATTCTCTACCCGGCCGGGAAGGTAAGCCCCGTGCAGGAACAGCAGCTCACCACGCTAGGCCAGAACATCACGGCGCTGGAAGTGAGCGGCACCTTCGACGACTGCCAGGCGCTGGTGAAACAGGCTTTTCTGGACGAGGAACTGGCGCAACAGCGTTTCCTGACTTCGGCCAATTCCATCAACGTGGCGCGGTGGCTGCCACAGCAGCTGTACTACTGCTTCGCCATGCAGCAGTGGCCGGAAGAGGCCGCGCCGCCGGTGGTTTCGGTGCCGAGCGGCAACTTTGGAAACATCTGCGCCGGGCTGCTGGCGCGGACATCGGGGCTGCCGCTGGGGCACTTCATCGCGGCCTGCAATGCCAATGAGCCAGTGCCGGCTTACCTGCGCACGGGCACGTTCACGCCCCGGGCTGCCATCCCCACGTTTTCCAACGCCATGGATGTGGGCAACCCCAGCAACTTCGTTCGCATTCTGGAATTGTTCGACAACGACCTGGCCAAGATGCGCGCCGCCCTCAGTGCCGACACCGTGAGCGACGCCGATACCGTGGCTGCCATCCGGCAGGTATGGGAGCAGGACGGCTACCTCCTCGACCCGCACGGCGCGGTGGCTTACACGGCACTGCGTCGCTACCAAGCCCAGCACCCCGAGATGGCCGGAATGATTCTGGCCACGGCCCACCCCGTGAAATTCCCCGGCGTGGTGGAGCCCATCCTGGGCCGGGCCATCGAACTGCCGGCGGTGGTGCAGGCGCTGCAAGGACGTGCCAAAAGAACTGTGCCCATGTCAGTTGATTACGAGGCATTGCGTGCATTTTTGTGGCGCTAAGCCGGAGTGAATTTACTGTATATTTTCGAGTAGCCCCTCCGCATCTTCCCTATTCTTTCCCGTCTTGCTATGCCAACTTATTACCTCGAATTTTCTGAAGATGAAGCTACCGGTACCGCCCACAAGTTCTACGAGGCGGTCGTGGACGGCTCGGCGCTGACGCTGACCTACGGGCGCATTGGCACACCGGGCGCGAGCAGTACCCAGCAGTGCAGCTCGCCGGAAGAAGCGGAGAAGCTGGCCCAGAAGAAGATAGGCGAGAAAAAGCGCAAAGGCTACCAGGACGCCGTGAAAGGCCAGCGCCAGAAGCGCACCGTGACGCGACGTGCTGTGGAAAGCCGGCCCTCAACAGCCAAGCGCACAGCCCCAACCATCTGGCGCTTCGAGACCGGCTCGTCGGCTTTCGGGGTGTTCGTGAATGCGCAGGGCTGCTGGGTTGGCAACCAGGATGGCCGGGTGTACCAGCTCAGCCACGAGGCGGAGGTGCACATGCAGTACCAGCTCAGTGAGGGGGTAAAGTGCATGGTGTCGGACGGCGAATGGATGTACGTGGGTTGCGACGACGGCAACGTGTACAACCTCACCGGCAAGACCCCGCGCCTGGCCTACGAAATCAACCCCAACATCGACATCTTCTGGCTCGATATTGCCAACGGCCTGCTGGCCGTATCGGACGCCGCGGGCCAGCTCACCACCGTCAACTACGAAGACGAAGAGCAGTGGGCCGTGAAAACCGGTGGCAGCTCGGCCTGGATGGTGCGCTGCGACACAGTAGGCCGCATTTTTTACGGCGATTCGCAGGGCGTGCGCTGCTACTACGGCTGGGAAAAGGAAACGCTGGTGTGGCATTACCCCACCAGTCAGGTTCTGTTTGGCTGGTTCGATGGGGCGAACGCCTACGCCGGTACCGGTACAGGCCAAGTGCTGAAATTCGGCCAGGACGGCCAACTGTTGCAAACTTACAAGGCCGACGGCGCGGTGCTGTCGTGCGCCACCGCACCGGGCGGCCGCTACGTATTCGCTGCCGACAGCTCCTCGACGGTGTATTGCTTCGGGGACGACGGCCAGCGGCTGTGGAAGCTGGCCACTGGCTGCGGCTCAGCGCTTTCGATGCAATATTTTAACGAGCGCCTGTACCTGGTGACCACCAGCGGCACCTTTGCCTGCCTTGATGTGAGCGAAGCGGCCATTGCCCAGGCCGAGCAGGGCAACGCGGCCCCAGCCCAAGTGGTGAAGGCTCCCAATGGCGCGGTGGCCACTATCCAGAGCGATGTGCTGGAAGCCGCCCCGGCCAATGCGGAAGGCGTGTTGCTACGTTGCGTGCGCGAAGGCGGCAAGCTCCGCATTCGGGTGGCGCAGGGCGGGTACCACGATTGGCATGTGCAGTTTCCAAAAAACCTTCGCATGGAAGGCCAGCTTTATATGGTCGACCGCATCGAACCGGCCGCGCAGGGCGACTTCTACCGCGTGTTGGGCAACATTTACGCTGTTAATGGATAAGCATCTCACCATGCTACGCAATCAATTCGCCAGCTTTCCCCGTCGCGTCTTACTGCTGGGGCTGCTGGCCGTTTCTGCCTGCAGCTCCGACCAGGTGGAGCACCTCAAGGACAGCAAGCGCATTGGGATTGAAACGGCCAACTGGGAGGTGAAGCGTATCATGCCTAAGGATTTGCTGAACGCCACCCGCTGGGCCGGCGACTCCCTCACTGCTACGGCCGACTCGCTACTACGCCGCACTCTGGCCCGTGAGCTGGCTACCGGGGGCGTGGCCGGCGCCATGAGCTTTTGCAAGCCCGAAACCTACCGCGCCGTCGATTCGCTGGCTGGTGTGCTCAAAGCCACGGCCCACCGCGTGAGCGAGCGGCCGCGCAACCCGGCCGCAAAAGCCCCGCTGCTGGCTGAGCAAATGCGCCCCGATACACTGCGCACCGTTCAGCGGCTGTCGCAGGAGGTATTTTTCTACCAGCGGCCCATCGTGCTGAACAACCAGCTATGCCTGCGCTGCCACGGTGAGGTAGGCAAGGATATTTCAGCCGCCGACTACTCCCTCATTAAGAAGCAGTTTCCACAAGACCAGGCCACTGGCTACCGGCTGGGCCAAGCTATGGGCGCCTGGCAGCTCAGCCTGCAACGCCCCGGCGTGGCCGAGTTCTGGACGATGAAAACCCGCAAGAAGTGGAAGGAGCACAAGATGCCCAAGCTGTTTTAAGCCACGTGACTTGAAATCTTGCTGCAACTTGAATAGAAATCTGGTAGTTAGCTAGTATACAACCTTTCCATAGGCCTCGCACTCACACACGGGGCTACTATTCTATGACCTCAACTTCCAAACCTATTATCATTATCGGGGCCGGCATGGCGGGCCTGTCGTGCGCCATCTGGCTGCATCGCGCCGGGCGTCCGGTACTCGTCCTCGACGCAGCCGATGCCGTGGGCGGGCGCGTGCGGACCGATGTCACGCCCGACGGCTTTCGGCTGGACCGGGGCTTCCAGGTGCTGCTCACCAATTACCCGGAGGCTCGTCGCCTGTTCGATTACGGTGCTTTGAACCTAAAGGCGTTTCGTTCCGGGGCCGTCATCCGGCTGGCCGATGGGCGCGAAACCACCTTGCAAAACCCGCTGCAGCAGCCCTTTGCGGCTTTTTCGGCCCTGACCTCAACCATTGGCTCTTTGCCTGATAAGCTGCGCATCGTGAGTCTGGTGCGACACGTGCTGAAGTACACGCCGCAGGAGCTGCTGAACCGGCCTGCTACCGATACGCTCAGCTTCTTGCAGCGCTACGGCTGGAGCGAACAGATAATTAACACCTTTTTCAAGCCATTTTTTGGGGGCGTATTTCTGGACCGTGAGCTGACCACGGCCAGCAATTTTTTCGAATTCGTATTCCAGCAGTTCGTAACCGGCGAAGCGGCTATTCCGGCCCTGGGCATGCAGCAGCTACCCGAGCAGCTGGCGGCCCGCCTGCCCGCCGGCACCGTGCGCCTGAATGCAACCGTGGCAGGCATTGTTGATGGCTCGCAAGTGCGCCTTTCCACCGGCCAGGTGCTGGAAGGCAGCGCCGTGGTGCTGGCCGCCGATGGCCTGACGGCCCTGCGCCTGATTGCCGGCCGTAGCGGCAATGCCGATGACTTCCTGGCCACGCAGTCGGCGAGCTTTCATACTGGTACGCGTATTACTACCTGCAACTACTTTGCGGTAGACGGTGGGCACTCGCCGGGCCGCAACGACAAGCTGCTGCGCCTCAATGCCGCGCCAGCGGGTTTGGTCCATAACGTTGCTTTCCCAGCCGACGTGAGTGGGGATTACGCACCAGCGGGGCAGTCGCTGGTATCCGTTAGCACCCACGGCGAGCGGGGCCTGAGCGAAGCCGAAATAACGGCTGGTGTGCACGAGGAGCTGGCCGCTTGGTTTGGCCCGGCAGCCCGGCAGTGGCGGCACTTGCGGAGCTACCGCTTGCCGGCCGCCCTACCGGCGTACCTGGCCGGGCAGCCCGCCGAGCAGCCTCTCAAACTTACAGAAACCCTTTACCGTTGTGGCGACTGGGCGGCGTATCCGTCACTCAATGCTGCGCTGGCAACGGGGCGCGAAGTAGCCGAGGCTATTATTAAAGGGTAGAAAGCTGCTCACTAAAAAAGACTGCCCGGCAATGCCGGGCAGTCTTTTTTAGTGAGCAGCTTTCTTATTAAACAGCAGGATTGGGTGTGGCCGGGCTTTCGTAAGCTGGCGCCAAGCCTTGCTCACCTTCGATGGGAATGCGGATTTTCTCGTCGTCGGAAACGCGCAGGGTAAGCAGGCCCCCAATAATCATGAGCACGCCGCCCAGTACCACCACATTCAGTGGGTCGAGGGAGGGAAACTGCTTCATGATGAATGGTAGGCCGAGCGAAGCGCAGACCTGAGGCGTCACGATAAAGGCATTGAAAACCCCCATATAGTGGCCCATTTTGTTGGCCGGAATAGCGCCCGCCAGCATGGCGTACGGCACCGACAGAATGCTGGTCCAGGCAATGCCCACCCCAATCATCGACAAGTAAAGCATCCACGGCTGCGTAATGAAGGCTATGGACAGGAGCCCTACGCCGCCCACTGTGAGGCAGAGCATGTGCGTAAGCTTGCGGCTGAATTTGCGGGCCACCAGCGGCAGCATAAGGCTGAAAGCTGCCGAAACTCCATTATAGACAGCGAAGGCCACGCCTACAAAGTTGGCCCCTTCATTGAAAGCCGCCGATTTGGTATCGGTGGTGTGATAAAGATGCTTCGTAACGGCTAGCGTGGTGAAAATCCACATGCAGAACAACCCGAACCAGGTAAAAAACTGCACCGAGGCCAACTGCTTCATCACCTTGGGCATGTGTGCCACGCCAGTAAAAGTTTCCTTGATTCCCTGGACCAGCGTAACCCTGCTTTTCTCACGCTCAAAGGCTTCCATGTCCTCGGGCGGGTATTCGGTAGTGGTGAAGATGGTATAGAGCACGCACAGGAAAAATGCGGCGGCTCCAATGTAGTAGGAGAATTTTACCGAATTGGGCACAATGCCGGTCGCTGCTTCATTGGCCACCCCAAAATGGGTGAGAAGGGTGGGCAGGAGCGAAGCTACCACGGCTCCAATGCCAATGAAAAACGACTGCGTGGCGAAGCCTGTGGTGTGCTGCTCGGCGGGTAGCATGTCGCCCACAAAAGCCCGAAAAGGCTCCATGCTGATGTTGATGCTGGCGTCCATTACCCAGAGCATGCCGCCGGCAATCCAGAGGGTGGGCGAATTGGGCATGATGAGCATGGCGATGGACGCCAGGATGGCCCCGACCAGGAAAAAAGGCCGGCGACGGCCCCAGCGCGGGCTCCAGGTGCGGTCCGATAGGTAGCCGATGATGGGCTGCACGATGAGGCCGGTGAGCGGCGCGGCTACCCACAAAATCGGAATATCATCGGCATTGGCTCCCAGGTTGGAGAAAATGCGGCTGGTGTTGGCATTTTGCAGCGCGAAGCCGAACTGAATGCCCATGAAGCCGAAGCTCATGTTCCAGATTTGCCAGAAGCTCAGGCGCGGCTTCTTGCGGTTACTTGAGGTGGCCGGAGCCGCAGCGACTGATGCCATAAACGAGGTGGGATTCGTAGCAGGAGGAGAGAGCAGAAGGCCGCCAGCAGTTCTTTGGATGAAACCGGACAGTCTTCAAAATTAACAATTGACGCCAGCGTGGCGGCGGCGCTAGCGGGGCTTTATCTCGAACACATAGGCTGAAAGCGGGTCCAGGGTCAGGTTGAGGGCATTGCGGGGCTCCTCGTCAGCGAGCAGGTTGGTGTAGGTGTAGAACTTCTTGCTGCTAAGGCCCATGGCCTCCATGGCCTCGGCCGAGATGGTGATGGTGGGGTGGTAGGTTTTGTCGGCGGAGAAGTTGACCACCACCAGCACCTGCTGTTTGTCGGTGTAGCGCAGGTAGGCGTAGAGGTGGCGCTGGTTGTACTCCTTGCCAAGGTTGTTGGCATCCTGCAATTCGTAGAAGCGGCCCTTGCGAATGGCTTCATTGGTGCTGGCTGCGTTGAGCAGGCGCGAGTAGAAACTGCGCAGCTTCACCTGGTCGGGGCTGAGCTTGGCGCCGTCGAACTTGCCCTGGTTCAGCCACTTCTGGTGCTCGGGTACGCCCCAATAGTCGAAAATGGTAGTACGGCCGTCCTCGCTGCTGAAGCCTTCGCTGCCGTTGGCGGGCTCGGCCACTTCCTGCCCAAAGTAGAGCATCACCGGGCCGCTGCTCAACGTGGCCGAAACCGTCATAGCCGGAATGGCGCGCATGGCATCGCCGGCAAAGTCCTTGCTGGCAATGCGCTGCTCATCGTGGTTTTCCAAAAAGCGCAGCATGTGCGACGAGAAGCCGTTGCTTTCCTCCTTCCACACTTTGGTGATGTCCTCGGTAGTGCCGCCGCCGGTCATGAGGCGGCGCAGGCCATCGTACAGGCCTACTTTGTCGTAGAGGTAGTCGAATTTGCCCTTCTCCAGATAGGTCTTGTATTCCTTGGGATTGTAAGCTTCGCCGATGAAAACCAGGCCGGGCTTCACCTTTTTCAGTTCCGGAATCACCCAGGCCCAGAATTCGACGGGCACCATCTCCACCATGTCGCAGCGGAAGCCGTCCACGTTTTTGCCAGCCCAGAATACGAGGATGTCGCGCATCTTCTTCCAGGTGTCGGGCACGGGGCTGAAGTAGGTTTTGCGGCCATTCACGTAGTCCACACCGTAGTTCAGTTTCACAGTTTCAAACCAGTCGTTGATGCTGGGTGCTTCCGAGAAAACGTCGTTACCAGTGGCTTTGGCCGGAGTTTCGGTGTATTTGCCATCCTCGCGCGGTCCCTTCAACGGGCCGAGCGGGTTGTAGTTAGCAGGTACCACAAAGCTTTTGCCGGGCAGGTAGTAGAAGTTGTTGTTGAGTGCGAAGGCTTTGGTTTTGTCATCGTTCGCGCCCAAATCAACCACGCCCAACGGCTTGGCATCCGACTTGTAAGAGCGAGCCAGATGGTTTGGGATGAAGTCCATGATAACCTTCAGGCCATGGTCGTGGGTGCGTTTGATGAGGGCCTCGTATTCCGGCATGCGGTTTTTTACCACCACGGCCAGGTCGGGAGCCACGTCATAGTAATCCTTGATGGCGTAGGGCGAGCCGGCACGGCCCTTCACCACGTCGGCATCGTCAGCCGGGATGCCGGCGGCGGTGTAGTCCGTCATGGTGGCGTGCTCAATCACGCCGGTGTACCAGACATGGCTCACGCCCATCTTCTTGATTTCATCAAGGGCCTTGTCGGTGATGTCGTTGAACTTGCCGCAGCCGTTCTCGCCAATGGTTCCGTAGGGCTTATTTAGCGCCACCTTGTTGCCAAACAGGCGCGTCATCAACTGGTAAATCACCAGCTTGTGGTCCTGTGGCACCTCGGCGGTGGTGTTCGGGTCGGTGGCTTTGGGGTGTTTTTTGTCCACAGGCGGGTTGGGCAAAGAGAAGGCAGCCAAGGTGAGGAGGCTGCTGGCCAGCAACAATTTTTTCATGGTGTGGCAAGATAACGCTTTGCTTAATGAAGAATTAAGCAAAGCGCTAGTATTCCTGCGTGAGGGGGTGAAGCATTAACTCATCTATCACCACATGGGCGGGGGCTTCCAGCACGTAGCGCAGGGCCTGGGCCACGTCGCTGGGGCGCAGGTGGGTTTTCTCGGCCTCGGGACTGCCGGGCGTGGTATCGTTAAAATATGTGTCGACCAGGCCAGGGTAGATGGTGCTGACTTTGATGCCGTGCGGGCGCACCTCTTTGCGTAGGCTGGCCAGCAGGGCATCCTGAGCAAATTTGCTGGCGCCATAAGCCGTGCCGTGCGGGAACGTGCGCTTGGCCACGTCGGAAGTGATGCCCACAATGTGGCCGCTTTTCTGCGCTTTGAGGTGCGGTACTGCAGCCTTGCAGAGCAGGAAAGTGCCCTTCACATTGGTGTCGAAAATACGGTCCCACTCGGCGGCTTCGAAGTGCTCCAGCTCGTTGAAAGAGCCCACGCCGGCATTGCACACCAGAATATCAAGCCGGCCGAAGCGGCTCAGGGTTTCCTGAACCACGTATTGGGCGTCTTCCTCAATGGAAATATCGGCTACAATGCACAGGCCCTGGGTTTTGAGGGTGAGTTCTTCCAGGTCGTTTTCGCTTCGGGCCACGGCTACTACTTTAGCGCCTTGCAGGGCCAGCAGCAGGGCAATGGCCTTGCCAATGCCGCGGCTCGCGCCCGATACAATGGCTATTTGGTCGGTGAGGTCGGTCATTAGCGCAGGGTTTAGCTAAAGTGATAAAGGAAGTTCCACAAAGACCATTGGCATGGCTGCCAGCATCGGAAATAAGGCGAAGTAGCGGTAAGAAGTTGCAAAAGTTTCTGCATTTGCGGAATGAGCTTTTTTAACTCAGCCGAACCTGGCGCGCTACTTCCGCAACTCCACTACCCAGGCCGTGTGGGCCGGTACTTTCAGCGTTTTCAAATCCGAGATGGTTGCCCCGCTTACTACTTCCATCCCGGATGAAAAGCCGTTTGTGCGCTCGGCAAATCGGGAGCCGTCCACCGTTTTTTCGTCTTTGGTGTTGTTGGCAATTACCATCACGCACTCGCCGCCCTCGTTGTAGCGGAAATAGGTGTACACGCCATCCTGCGGAATAAACTGCATCAGCTTGCCACTGCTCAGCACAGGGTGCGCCTTGCGGTAGTTGGCCAGCTTGCTCACGTAGTCGAAGGCCTCGCCAGCCTGGCCGGGGCGCGAGGTGAAGTAGTTCACCTTATCGCCGGTCCAGCCTCCGGGAAAGTCTTCGCGCACCTTGCCATCGGGGTTAGAGAAGTTTTTCATCAGCACCTCCGTGCCGTAGTACAGCTGCGGCGTGCCGCGTAGGGTGAGCAGCCAGGCGATGCCGGTCTTGAATTTGCCAAAATCTTCGCCAATCACGGAGTAGAAGCGGCTCATGTCGTGGTTGTCGAGGAAGGGCACGTTGCGGGTGGCATCCACGTACAGCCAGTCGCCTTGCAGGGCGTGATAAAGCTTGCTCAGGTCGCCATTTTCAGTCTTCAGCGCATCGGAGATAGCAAAGCAGATTTGAAAGTCGAGCAGGCCGGGCATGTTCGATTTGAAGCCATTCACGGGCGGCAGAATGTTCTGGGCGAAGAAGGCCTGCTCGGCCTCCGTGCCTTCCCAGGCTTCGCCAAACTGGGCCAGCTTGGGGTACTCTTCACTAATGGCCTGGCCCCATTGCATTAGGAACTGCGGGTTGGAATAAGGGTAAGTATCAACGCGGTAGCCATCGATGCCGGTCGACTCTACCCACCACAGAAAGTTCTGAATGATGTACGTCGCCACCAGCGGGTTGCCTTGGTTTACGTCGGGCATCGTGGTGTCGAACCAGCCGTCGTTGAAGAGCTGGTAGTCGCGCTTCGAACCATATGGGTCGTTCAGGGCGAAGGCGTTGTAGTTGCTGCGCGTGAAGGTGGGGAAGGCGTGGAACCAGTCGGCCGCCGGCTTGTCGAGGAACAGGTGGTGGTAGCTGCCCCAGTGGTTGAGCACGATGTCTTGCACCACTTTCAGGCCGTCGGCGTGAGCGGCTTTTACAAATTGCTGGTACTCCTCGTTGGTGCCGTAGCGCGGGTCCACCTTGTAGCAGTCCGTCACGGCGTAGCCGTGGTAGCTGGCCTTGGGCATGTCATTTTCTACGATGGGGGTGGGCCAGATGGCCGTGGCGCCCAACTTCTTAAAGTAGTCGAAGTGGTTCTGAATGCCCTTCAGGTCGCCGCCGTGGCGGGCGTATATCGAGTCGCGGGCAATGCGGTTCACGCGGGTGCCCTTCACTACGTCGTTCTTCGGGTCGCCGTTAGAGAAGCGGTCCGGCATCAGCATGTAGATGAAATCGGCTTGGGTGAGGCCCTGCGTGCGTTGCGGGTCGGCATTGCGGGCGCGCAGCTCATAGGAATACGTCAGCTTCTTGTTGCCTTTTAGTTCCAGCTTGAGCTGGCCGGGCTTCGTATCGGGGCTAATGGTGAGGTTGATGACCAGATAGTTGGGGCTCTCCAGCTTTTGCTGGCTTTCCAACGTCACCCCGGGATAAGCCACCAGACTAGCCGTGGTGCTGGCAATGCCTTGTCCGTGCACCAGCAGCTGGAGCTTGGGGTTTTTCATGCCCACCCACCAGTAGGTCGGGTCGATGCGGACCCCGGGCGCGGCTTTCGCATTGGCGTTGGCAATGAGAATGGCAGTGCTGGTGGCTGCGCGCGTAGCTGCCATAATCAGGCCGACTTGCGCGGTCGCGGGGGCTGTCGGGGTGAGCAGCGGGATGGCAGCAGCCAGCAGCAAACGTGGGAATTTCATAGAAAAAAAGCAATGGGATAGCGTTAACGCCAAAAGTACCCATTCCCCCGCGCCGCCCGAAAATGCAACCGTTTCCACACCTGAAAATATTTTTCAGGCTACCAAACCCCGGTTTATACGACTGCCGAGCAACTGGTCAGAAACAAAAAAAGCCTGCTGCCGAAATCGACAGCAGGCTTTGAAAAGGCCGCCGGGCTACTGCAGCTTGGCCAGCCAGAGCGAGGCGTTCATGTGCAGCTTGGCGTGGCTGGCAATTTCAGTCCAGCCGGGGTACACGGTATTGCCGGGGCTGCCAGTGCCGTCATCGGCTGGCGACGAATCCGTGACGCACACCACGCGGCCGGTTCCGTAAGTGCTGCTCAGGCACATGATATTGCTGCTGCCCTGAGTGGAGCTAGAGCGCCAAATCAACGGAGTGGCCTGCGAGCCCGACGTTTTCGTCATCGTTGCGCCGTTCGAGAATTTTAGCTGGGTTACGATACCCTGCGAGCCATTCAGAATAACGTTGGTGCTACTGGCCAGTACGTTGCTGCTGGTCTCCGAAATATTGGTGAGTGCAATGCTATAGCCAAAAGGGTTGGCCTGCACCGAGTTGTTGGTCATTAAATCGTTCCAGATGGCGGGCGAGTCATACCCATCGTTGTTGCGGTCTGAGACGTCGTGGTCCGAAATCATGAACAGGCCCCCGCCGTTCCGCACGAAGGTGATGATGGCCGTTTTTTCACTGGCCGTAAATAGCGTGTTCGGCTCGTCTACCACAAACACGTTGTAGTTGGCCAGGTCCTGCGGGTTTGAAGCATTGCCATAAGTGATGGCCGTGCCCGAAGGCAGGTTCTCAACGGTATTGCCCAGCTTCACCAAGGCCACGCCCCAAGCCGAAACCGCGCCGGCCCAATAGGTTTCCGCCGTGCTGGCTGTAATGCCCGATGCTGCCGGCGTGGGGTAGCGCGGCACCACGCCGCCGTCTACATCCAGCACCCAGTCGGCGTTACCAGCCGTTTCGGCGTGCGTCGCGTCAAACAGAAACTTCTTGCCTCCGGTACCGCCGCCGGGGTTCCCACCAGTGCCGCCGTACGTCTCCACAGCTATATTGTCGAAATTGATGCGGTTGGTGCTGCCGTCGGTTTTGCGCACTTGCAGGCGCACGGTGCCAGCCAAGTTCACCGTGAAGGAGGCTATGCTCAGCGCGGTGCTGCTCGTGCTGATGGTGCTGCCCACTTTGGCGTAGCTGCTGCCGCTGTTGGTGCTGGCCCACAGCTCCCAGGTGCTGCTGGCGTCGGTACCGTATTTGGCGTGGGCTATAGTCACCATGCCCGCCCCGCCAGTCAGGTCAACGTTCATGCTCAGCGAACCACTGTTGCGCACCCGCGCCGACCAGTTGCCAGTCTTGGCATCGGCGGTAGTGTTGCCGATAAGGGCGTCGTTCAGCGTCCAGGAGCCTGAGCCCAGGGTGACGCTGCCCGTGGTGTAGGCCGTTTTGGTGCCAGTTTCAAATCCTTCGGGAAAGCCTGGCGCTGATGCATTTTGCAACCCAGTAGCCGCTAATGGAGCCTCCGGCGTGGTTTCCACCTTCGAGCAGCTGGCAAGCAGGACTGCGCTCAGCAGTGGCGCAACCAGACAACGAACAAAAAGAGCTATGCGCATGGGTTGAGGAGCTTTTGGTAAGTGTAAGAAGCAGAGTGCCAAAGCTAGACTCAAGATAGCGCTGCCAGGTGCGGCGTAGAATTAAAAGATTGTGTCCTTTTGTTGATTTATTTTCAAAAAAAATGAGTTTCAAGCAGGATTTTCTGTAAATAATTAGCGATAATAAAGTTTTGCTATTGCAGTCGGTTAGCACTGCTCTTATAGTTGCTTCGCCGACTTGGCTAAGCAGCTATAGGAGCAGCACTGGTGGTTCTAGCGTCTAGGTGACTGGTAGTGAGAGAGCCAAAGAAATTTCTAAGTAAGGATTTGGCTGATATAGGCTTGACACTGTTGCCGTTGCGCAAAAGGCTAACGTTTGCTTAACTCAATGCTCTATATCAATAGGTTGCGATTTTTAGGGTTTGCTTCGGACCTTGCGACCCTAACGGACCACATGGGCTCAGCACCCATCGCCATTTTTCCACCCGAAACACCCTTATTCAGCGCTGGCTCCGGCCTGCATGCTTTTTCTTATGGCTTTCACTTATAAACCCTACGCTCCGGCTGCCAAATACAAGACGGCTGCTGCGTATTTCTCGATGGAATTTGCCGTCGACCAAGCCCTCAAAACGTACTCTGGCGGCCTTGGCTTCCTGGCCGGCTCGCACATGCGCTCGGGCTACGAACTAAAGCAAAACCTAGTGGGCATCAGCATCCTGTGGAGCTACGGCTACTACGACCAGGACCGCAACGCCGACCAAAGCATGAAGCCGGAGTTCCGTCTCAAGCACTATTCGTTTCTCGAAGACACGGGCATCATCTTCCCCATCACCATTCACGGAGCCGACGTGCACGTGAAAGCGCTGTACCTCGCCCCGGAGGTATTCGGCACGGTGCCGATGTTCTTCTTAACCACGGATATTGAGCAGAACGACTACCTCTCGCGCACCATTTCGCACCACCTCTACGACCCGGATTCGGCCGCCCGCGTGGCCCAAAGCATCCTGCTGGGCGTGGGTGGCGGCAAGCTGCTCGACGTGCTGGGCCGCAAAACCGATGTGTACCACCTCAACGAAGGGCACGGCCTGCCACTAGCGTTCTACCTCTACGAAAAGCACGGCCGCAACCTAGCCGAGGTGCAGAAACGCCTGGTGTTTACCACCCATACCCCCGAACTGGCTGGTAACGAGGAGCGCCCCATGAAGCTGCTCACCGACATGACTTTTTTCGGCACCATGCCTGAGGAGGATGTGCGCCGCGAAGCCCGCATCGGCAACGGCGATGCTTTGAACTACACGCTGACTGCGCTGCGCTTCGCCCGCAAAGCCAACGCCGTGAGCAAGGTGCACGGTCGGGTAGCCAACGAAATGTGGGGACACTACGAAGGCATTTGCCCCATTATTCCCATCACCAACAGCCAGAACGGCACCTACTGGCGCGACCCACAGCTGGCCGCCGCCCTTAAGGCCAAGGACGACAACGCTCTGCTAGCCCGCAAGCAGGAACTGAAGAAAGACTTGTTCAAGATTGTGGCCGACCAGACTGGCAACGTCTTCGACCCGCAGGTGCTGACCATTGTATGGGCCCGTCGTTTCGCCGGCTACAAACGCTCTGATTTGATTCTGCGCCATTTCGAGCGTTTCGTGGAGTTAGCCAGCAACTCGAAGCATCCCATTCAGATGATTTGGGCCGGCAAGCCATACCCCAAAGACTTCGGCGCAGTAGCCTTATTCAATGAAATCATCCGTCGCACGGCCCACCTGAAGAACTGCGCTGTGCTCACCGGCTACGAACTGGGCCTGTCGGCCGCCCTAAAGAAGGGTTCCGATATCTGGCTGAACACGCCCCGTTTCCCTCGCGAGGCCAGTGGCACCAGTGGCATGACCGCCGCCATGAACGCCAGCGTGAACCTGAGCATCGCCGACGGTTGGATTCCCGAATTCTGCAAGGACGGTGAAAACGGCTTCCTCATCGCGCACGCCGACGAAAACCTGCCCGAAAATGTGAAGGACGACCAGGAGGCAACCACCCTGCTCGATGTGCTGGAAAACAACGTGCTACCCTTGTACTACGACCAGACCAAAAACTTCCTGAAAGTGGTGAAAACTGCCATGAAAGACGTAGAGCCGGAGTTTGAGAGTGGCCGCATGGCCCGGGAGTATTACGAGTTACTATACAAAGCGTAAGGCCTGTCCCGAAACCCGATTAATATTAACAAAAGAAGCGCCGCGGCCCACAGGCCACGGCGCTTCTTTTGTTGGGCTAATGACTGCCGGCTACTCTTTCACAAAGCGCCGGGTGAGCGTCTGGCCATCGGTGGAGCGCACTTGGAGTAGGTACATACCGGCTGGCAACTGTTGCACCGGCAGCGTGGCCATCGCGTCGGCCTGCTGGTGGAGCATGAGCTTGCCCGAAACAGAATACACAGTCAGCTCCTGGGTGCCGATGGTACCAGCTATCTGCACACGGAGCGCATCCCTTACTGGGTTGGGGGCCAGCTCCACCGCTAGTCGGGTGGTTTTGGTAGTGCCTAGGGCCAGGGCCAGCGAGTAGTGTGCCGCACCGTCGAAATCAACCTGACGCAAGCGGTAGTAGGCCGGGGTTTTGCCGTTGAGCGGGGTAGTGTCGGTGAAGCGGTAGGTATGAGCCGTTGTTGAATTGCCGGCTCCGGCTACTTCGCCGATGGTGACGAAAGCCAGGCCGTCGGCGGAGCGCTGCACCTCATAGCGCAGGTTGTTCACCTCCTGGGCCGTGCCCCACACCAGCTGGATGCTGCTGCCAACTACCTGACCAGTGAAATAAGTGAGCTCCACGGGCAGCGCCTTATTGTTGCCCAGTCTTGCAGTGGTCGTCAGCGAACTGGTGCCGATGCTGCATGTAGCATTGCTGGTTGTCACCGTAAACGAATAGGTGCCAGGGCTGAGTCGGGTGTGGTCCGTCACGATGAGCACACCGTTGTTTCCCGAAGTCTGCAGGGCCGTACCGGGCGGTATTGTGCCACTGGCTAGCGCAATGCTGGTGATACCCCCGTCTAGGTCGGAATAGGTGGTCAGCACATCGCCGTCTACGTAATTTTCCAGGCTTTTATAGGTGCCATTGGCCTGGGTCGCGGCTCGGTCAGCGTTGAAAGTCAGCGAGAAGGGTGTAGTGGTCTGGCCGCCGGCGGCATCGGTAGTCAGCACCGAGAAGGACGCTGTACCGGTGGGCAGGCTGGCCGGCGTGCTCACACTGAGCGTGCCATTGCTGGCCAGCGAGAGGCCAGCGGGCAGCGTGCCCACCGAAACCGAAGCTGCAGTAATAGCTCCATTGCCATCCGAGACAGTGTAGAGCACCGTGCCGCTGGTGTAACAGGTGTTTTTCTTCGCGCTGCTGTAGTTGGTAGCAGCATAGACTGCGGCTTGGTTGATGACCACGGCCAGTGTAGTAGCGGCGCTGGTACAGGTGCCGTTGGAGGCCGATACGGAGATGCTGCCGCCCGTCGTGCCGCTCGTCACGACAATGCTGGTGGTGTTGGCGCTAAGAATGGTGCCGCTGTTGGTCGCGCCAGCAGGCGAGGTGATTACCCAGCCAGTGGGTACCGTCCAATTGTAGCTGATAGCGCCACCCACCGCACTGATGCTGTAGGGCTGGCCTGCTGTGGATGCCGACACAATTGAAGGCCCGCTGATGGTACCCGGCGCCGTAGAGCCGGACGTGATGGTAGCCATTCCTACCGGGCTGGTGCAGCCGCTGGCGTTGGTGAGCGTAGCCGTTACGCTACCCGCTACGGCATTCGTGCCGGGTGTAGCAACAATAGTGGATGTGGTGGCCGTTGTGGTTGGTGCCGTGAAGGTCCAGCCGGTGGGCACGGTCCAGTTCACGGTATTGGTGCCGCTGGCGAATGTGGCGGTAAAGGTTTTGGCCACCCCGCTGCAGAACGTGCTGCTGGCAGGCGTAACGGCTGGGGCCACCGGCTGTGCCAGCGGTGCCACACCAAGTTGGGTGCTCTGGGTAGGCGTCCCGTTGCAGGCACCCGAGAGCGTAGCCGAAATGTTGCCGCTGTTGCTGCCGGGCGTTACCGTGATTGAGTTGGTAGTCGTGCTAAACGTGGTGCCGGAAACGCCAGTGGGCGCGGTCACTACCCAGCCACCGGGCAGCGTCCAGTTGTAGGTAGCGCCGGTTTGGGCCGTGATGGTGTAAGTATAGCCGCCGTTGTTGGCGCAGGGAGTCGTGCTGTTCGTGGTGCCGCTGGAAGCCGCGAAAGAGGGTGTGTTCAAGGTCTGGACTGCGGTCACGGCGTAGCTGGTGCTGGGGCCGCTGCCGCAGTTACTGCCGCCGGCCGCCGTCACGTTGCCCGAGGTCGAACCCACTGTTACGTTGATGCTGGCCGGGTAGTAGCCGGCCACGGGTTGGGTCTGGATAGTCCAACCGCTGGGCACCGTCCAGAGGTAGCCGCTGGCGCCGGCTACAGTGCTTGCCGTGTAAGTCTGGTTGGAATTATTGCATGGTGTAGCCGGTCCGCTGATGGAAGGCGCAAGTAGCGCTGCTGGGGGCGACACCACGTAGGAGGCCGCCGAGCTGGTGCCGCAGCCGTCGCTGGCCATCACTGTTACCGTACCGGCCGTTGCGCTGGCCGTGGCCGAGATGCTGGTCGTGCCCTGGCCATAGTTGATGGTCCAGCCGCTGGGCACCGCCCAGATATAGGTGCTGGCACCGCTCACGGGGGCAATACTGAATACGAAGCCGCCGCTGGCTGCGCATACTGCCGAGCCCGGACCCGTAATAGCGCCGGGCGTACCCGGCGTGCCGCCCGATATTTTTACCAGCTTCGAAGTGTAGTTGTAGGCTGCCGCCGTGGCTCCGATTGTCTTTACCGTGATAACGCCCGACACGCTGCCCGCCGTCACCGTAATACTCACGTTGCCCGTCGTGGCCGCCGAATTGATGGTAGCTGTGGTGCCGCCTCCCGAGATGGTACCCGCGGGCGAAGTTGCCGTAATGGTGTAGCCACTGGGCACCGTCCATACATAGCTGGTGGCACCGCTCACTGCCGGCACGTAATAGGTATTGCCGGTGCTGTTGGTGCACACTTCAGCGTTGCCCGTAATGTTAGCCGCTTTCAGCGAGGCCGTGGGAGCCACATACTGGCAGTGCGTGGTCGTGGTTGAAATGCCGTAGTTTGAGCCTTGGTTGGTGACGTTGTTCGTATCGAAAATATTGGCATAGCCGTTGGCATTCGTGCCGCTCACGCTCAGGTCGCAGATGTCGGCAGTGCCCGTCACCTGGCCGTTTGAGGTGTTGACCGAAGTACCGCCAATGGTGTAGCCGCCGCCGTTGCCGCCAACGGCCTTGTCGTTGGAGAAATTGCCGACAATCTGCACAAAGCCATCATTGCTGAGAATGGAACCCGTTTTGTTGATTT
This sequence comes from Hymenobacter negativus, assembly GCF_017571495.1. Classification (GTDB taxonomy): domain Bacteria; phylum Bacteroidota; class Bacteroidia; order Cytophagales; family Hymenobacteraceae; genus Hymenobacter; species Hymenobacter negativus. The sequence goes on from NZ_JAGETZ010000002.1 coordinate 555,678, forward strand.
GGGTGAAGTTGGCGCCAACGCGGATGGAGCCCCCGGCGTAGTTCGAGAAGATGTCACCGTTGATGAAGTTGCCGCTTATCATCACCGAGTCGGTATTCATCATTAGGGCCCCGTCGTGGGTTTCCAGGTTCAGCACCCCGATGTAGTTTTCGTTGTTGATGGTAGTACCAGCGGCTTGGTAAAAGCCTCCATTCAGCATCTTTACGCGCCCTGTGGGCCGGTTGTAGAACGAGGCGCCCGAGCCCTGCAGGTAAAATGCGTAATCCGGGGTCGTCGAAGTGCTGACGATACGACCGATGTTATCCCATTGCGCGGCCCCGTTCAGCGTGATATTGCCGCTCACCGTCAGGGTGCCGTAGATGGCATCGTTGCGAAAGGTGCCATTAACCTGCGTAATGCTACCGTTAACGGTCAGGTAGCCGCGGTTTTCCAAGTAGCTGCCCGAGTTCCAGGTCTGGTTGCCGCTAAGGGTGGCCGTGGCGTTGTTGGTGAAAGTGGCTCCGGCGCCGTTGAAATTAAGAGTCGTGATGTTCAGCGTCCCGTTATTGGTGACCGAGTATGCCGCGTTGCCCGAAATACTCAGCGACTGCCCGCCGGCCAACGTGCCCCCGTTATTCACTGTGAGGCTACCGTTACCGTTCTGGCCCACGGTAAACGACACGTCCAATGTCACGGTATGGTCAACTACCACATAGTCGCATGAGGTAGGTACGATGCCGCCGACCCAGGTGGTGCCTGAATTGAAACTTCCGTTTTGGGCCGAGCGAATGATGCGGGGGGTATTGCAGTCCGCTTGGGCACGCAACGCACCAAGCAAACATAGGAAGCTCAAAAAAACGAGCTGCCGGCTGCGAAAAAGTAAAGAAGGGCGCATAGCTGAAAGAGCTTTAGAATAGAATTGTGCTCAAAACTAGCCGGCCCCTGTAGCGTCATAATATATTATTGGTCCAATATGGTCTTTTACCCTGTGAACGAAGGTTGGGGCTCCTTCGGCGTTCGTCGGCTTTCTGGGTTAGTGCATTTTTTTGCCCCTTTTATTGTTGATTTTTAACGAATTGTTGACAGTAGTTTCTTGGAGTTTTAGCTCAATTGGTACCATTGCTACATTGTTGGTTTCGTCCGACTCCTGGTACAGGTTCAGCGGGTCCACTTCCACTACAATGTAGTAGCTGCCATTGGGCGTGCCCGCTGGAATGGGGATGGCCTGTCCCTCGAAGCTGATGCCGTAGTGGTCGATGCCGCCCACCGAGATTCCTTGCGTTGCGGCCTCGCAGTCCACGTAGTGCCCAAAGCCGAAGTTGGGCAGCGTGCCCTGGCCCACGGTCTGGCCGCGGCCGTTCTGGCACACACCGTCGGCTTCGCCACAGTTGCCCGAGTCGAAGAGGCAATAGCTGGCTTTGGTGCCCTTGCCCAGTACGGGCCAGCGGCGCGGGTCGGGTTGGCGCGGGTCGCGGCGGCGCAGGGTGAAGTCTACCCAGGCATCGGCGTGGTAGTGGTTGTGGCCGGGGCGCTCGTCGTAGTAGTTGCTGCCGGCCACGCGGTTGCGGGTCACCATCTGGTTGCCCTCGCGCCGGTAAATCACCTGCACAATTTCCTGGTGGGCGCGGTGGCCGTCGGGGCAGGTCACGCGGCCATTCTGCACGGTTTCGGTGCCGCAGGTCCAGCGGCCGGTGCCGTGGGTTTCCATGGGTCCCCAGCCAATGTTGGCCGTGGCTACCGCCAAGCGTACCTGGCGCGGGTAAGTGGGGTCGGAGGCACCGTATTCCTGATGCAGCTCACGCAAAATCTTTTCTGATACCACTAAATCGGGCAGCAGGTCGCAGGTGCCCGAGCCGTCAGGGCAGCGGCAGGCGGTGGCACTTTTGGGATTGCACGCCGCAAAATCCGGTTGTGCCGGGTGCGTGCCAAAGCTCAGGCTCCACTGGTCGAGCGTACCGGTATTGCCACTGGCCAAATCGTGCACTAACAGGTACCAGGTCCCGTTGGGGTTCAGGCCTTGGTTGAAGAATTGAAGCTTGCCATCGGGGATGTAGGTGCCGGTGAAGGGCGACTTGCCCTCATATACGTAGCCGTTGAAGCCGTCCATGCGGAAGCACGTAGCACGGTAGTCGGCACCGTGGTCGCCGCCGTTGCGGTTGGTGAGCCAGATGCTGGTGCCGTCGGGGGCTAGTAGCTCAATCTTTAGGTCGGCCGTTTTGGGGTGTGTGATGCTGAGGCAGGCGCCTTCCAAGCCATACTGCGCGGTAGTTTGCGCAGCCAGCCCTTTCACCACCAACGGAAACCGAACAGCTTCGTCCTTTCCTGTGAAGTCGGCCACCGGGCCACCCTGCCCAAAAAAGACCTGACCCTGCACCGAGGCCGCCAGGCCCAGCAAAAGTGACAGTAGCGCGAATAGACGAAGAAAAGCTGCCTGACTGGCTGGCTTGCGGTGCACTATCGGAAAAGTCATGCATTGGAAATTTATCAAAGTAACACCGCAACTGGCGCAACTATGGCACTGGCTGCGCTTTGACCAGCAGTACTGCTCAGTTGCATTAACCCAGACACGGCCAGTAAATGCTTCAGGGCTTCGATTTTCAACGAAGGCATGCTTTGATGCGTAAAATCCCCGTCCCAATTTCCCTTTCCCGTGTGTGGTCGTTACACTTTCATCGCCCCGGCGCCTACCATTGAGCAGCGTTTTGACGCCAGCTTCACCGAGTCCGCGCCCGTTACTTATAATGCTGCGCCTTCGCAGCGCCTGCCCATCATCACCAACGCCGCGCCCGGCCAGATTCAACTGTTAAACTGGGGCCTTGTGCCCGGCTGGAGCAAAGACCCCGCCGCCGGTCCCAAACCCATCAATGCCCGCGCCGAAACACTGACTGAAAAGCCCAGCTTCCGGCAGCTGCTGGGCCGCAAGCGCTGCCTGGTGCTGGCCGACAGCTTCTTCGAGTGGCAGGCCACACCGGCTGGTAAAGTGCCACACCGCATTCTGCTGCGGAACGAGCAGCCTTTCGCCTTCGCCGGCCTCTGGGACGAATGGCTCGACCGCAGTACGGGCGAGTTGCACCCCACCTTCACCATTATTACCACCGAGCCCAATAGCTTGATGGCCAATATTCACAACCGAATGCCCGTCATCCTGCCCACCCGCGCCGCCGAGCAAGCTTGGCTCGACGACGGTCTGGGGCTAGCCGCCCACCAGCAGCTTCTGCTGCCCTATGATGCAACTGCCATGCGCGAGTACACCATCAGTAAGCGCGTGAACTCGCCAGCAAACAACGACCCGGAAGTGCTGACGCCCGCAGCCTAATTTCTCATTCCTCATGAAGCCGCAGGCATCAATACCTTTGCCGGTATGAACTGGCGCAATCCCTGGCTTTTACCTATTCTCATTTTTGTGCTGGCCTCAGCTGTGCAGCTTGATTTGCCTTGGTGGAGTCTGGCCGTGGTGACATTTGTGGTGGGGCTAGCCATTGCACCTTCGGGCCGGGTGGCGTTTTGGGCCGGCTTTGCGGGCGCGGCCCTAAGCTGGATTATGCCGGCTGCGTGGCTGGCGTATCAAAACGACGGGCTGTTGGCGCACCGTGTGGCGCAGCTGCTGCCATTGGGCGGCTCGCCTGCCGCGCTGGTGTTGGTGACCGGAGTAGAGGCAGGTTTGGTGGGTGGCTTGGCGGCGCTGGCTGGGTGCTGGCTGCGTCTGGCCATACGCCCAGAGGCCTCAGCGGTTTAGCACCGGTTAGGTGAGCGATGTGGTGACGCAATACCTTGCGTTTCGTGGTTGAACGACCAATACCGCGCCGAGCCATGCGTTTTAAACAACATCAGCAAACGAAGTTCAGCTGAGTTAACGACGAGAATCCGGGCCTGCATCGTGTGCTGATTCTGACAGTAATTATTTCCGGGTATACCAGTCCAGCACTTCCAGGCCGGCTTTGTCGTCTGCGGCCTCTACCACTTCGTTGATGACGTATTGTACTTCGTCTTCGCTCCAGCCTTCATCTTCGGCGGCGGGCACCCAAAGGTCGAGGGCAGCGTAGCGGTTGGTACCGGGGGGCAGTGTCCAGGTTACTTTTTTGCGGATATTCATATCAGCGGGAAAACAAGTGGGGTAAAACGCCGCAATACTAGCGCCCCGGCGCGGCTTTGATGACTTTGAGCTGTACGGGCACCACACCGGCCTGCACCAAATCCAGCTTGCGGGCGGCCTTGCCAGATACGTCCACAATGCGGCCCTTCACGTGCGGGCCCCGGTCGTTCACGGTCACTTTCACCGACTTGCCGTTCTTCACATTCGTGACTTTGATGAGGGTACCGAAGGGCAGCGTGTTGTGGGCGGCCGTCATTTTCCCGGAGCGGTAAATTTCCCCGCTGGTGGTAGGCCGGCCGTTAAACTTGTCGGCATAATACGAGCCCTGGCCCGACTGCGTGAAGGCATTTTTGCTGCCACCACAGGCGGGTAGTAGCGCTAGTGCTGCCAGGGTCCACCAGCCTAGCTGGCAACGGGTGGCGTACATAATTATGTCGTGCTTATTCAAATTCATCTAAACTTTAGAATAAAAGCCAACCTTTCGGGCAGTTATCTCACCCCAACAACTCCAACCACCAATTCTCAATCACAACCATGAAAAACCTCCTGAAAGTGGCTTCGGCCGTAGCTCTGTCGCTCACGTTTATGACTGCTCAGGCGCAGCAAGGTGACGACAAAATGGTGAAAAAAGATGCCAAAGCCGATGGCAAGATGATGAAGAAAGAAGGTAAGATGATGAAGGACGACAAAATGATGAAGAAAGAAGGCAAAATGATGAAGAAGGACGGCAAAGCAATGAAAGACGACAAAATGAAAATGTAGTCGTTTGCTGTTGCCTAAGCCGCCCGGTTCGTGTGCTTACACTGGGAAGCCACGAGCCGGGCGGCTTTTTGTCTAATTATGAGCTGTTTACTGTTGGTTATTTAAGCTCCACCAGGGGGCAGGTCGTTACTCAAAAAGCGAACAGCTGACAGCTAAGGCTTAGGCGCAGCTGGTATTCGCAACGCCTGCAAGGATTCGAAATTGCCCTGGAATACGTTGAAATCCACCACACCACGAATACCAGGCACGTAAGCCTCATCAGAGTGCTGCCAGATTATCCACTTGCTACGCGGCATGGTAGGGCGCTCCACTTCGTAGTGGGCCAGCCAAAGAGGGTAGCTGTCGAAATGCCCAGCTAAATGGCGTTTGTAGAAGCTGTGGTTGGAATAGAGAATGGGCCGCACACCGTAATGCGCTTCCACCAGGCGTAGCCAGCGGGCTACTTCGCGCCGCATCACGGCCACATCGTGGAAATTGGCGGCTTCCACATCGAGTACGGGCGGCAGGTCGCCGGGCGCTAGCGGGACGGTTTTGGTGAAGAGATTAGCTTGCGTCAGGCCGTCGCGGTTGGGCTGAAAGTAGTGGTAGGCGCCGCAAAGCACGCCGGCCTTGCGAGCCTCGCGCCAGTTACGGGCAAAGCGTGGGTCGCGGAGTGTGCCGCCTTCGCTGGCTTTGATAAAGGCAAAACGCACCCGGTTTCGGGCCACTTCCGGCCAGTCGATTTTACCCTGATAGGCTGACACATCAATGCCGTGCACGGAGTATCCGGCCAGTAGTGGGGTTTTTTCGCGGCCCGTGAGGCCGTTCTTGGTGAACGTGGCCCAGGCCCGGCGGGCGTAGCGGTTCACTTGCACCTTGTGGCGCACGTAGTAATAGCCGCCCAGCACCAGCAGCGCCAGCAGAGCCGCCAGCAGGTTGCGTCGCCACGGTCGGCCGGGAGACGCGGGCAGGGCTGGCGGGGTGGTATGCTGGCTAACGCGGGGCAACGTAAAAGCAATGGTGGTGCCCAAAAATAACGCCGGCCCCGCCGCCATCGTGCGCTGGCCCCCGGCTTTTCGCCAACTTTGCGCTTTCCATCGACCAATTTTTGCCATGTCCTTCCTCCGTGCTGCCGACGCCCGCGACGAATCCGGCCACCTCATCAGCGAGCTACACGGCGTCAAACTGGTCCAGATTCTTGAATACCTGGTGGCCGCCTACGGCTGGCCCGAACTCGACGCCCGCCTGCGCATGAACTGCTTCGCCGAAAACCCTAGCATCAAGTCCAGCCTCACGTTTTTGCGCCGCACGCCTTGGGCCCGCACCAAGGTTGAACAGCTGTACATCAAGGCCCGTAGTGCGGAAGTGCAGGGCCGCCCACGTCCCTAAGCACCATGGCCGACATCTCCGAAAAATCGTCCTTCCCCGCACTGCTGGCGGGCTTGCTGCTCTTCATAGCCTTCGAAACAGTGGCTTTCTACGGCCTGCAATACCTCACCTCGGGCTTGGGCGAAAGCAACCAGTACCAGGCTGAAAACACGATTGTAAGCAATTGGGTGAAGACAATGGTGTTCTTCGTGTCGCACCTGCTACTGGTTATTGCGGCCATGCTGGTACTCAGCAACCGACTGCCGCGCCGCTACCGGGGCCAGGTAATGGGCTGGTTCTACTTAGCGCTGGTGATGAGCTTTGTGCTGATTATTCCGCTGTTTGGGTAGCCTTCTATTTTAGAAGGGTGCCCATAAAAACAAAACCACCGCTGTGGGCGGTGGCTCAAGAGTGAAAACCCAGAAGGCTTTGGAAAGGCTGCCGGTCGGGCCCGGCGTTATGGGTGGACTGCGGTGCTGGTCGGTCCCAGCGTTATAAAAGTTGAGCAGTAACGGAAAATCCGACTACTCGTTGCGTTTAATGTCGATTTCGCGCTGCTGGTCGTTCGGATTCAGGAACGGGATGCGTACGCGTAGCTCTTGCCCTTCGTGCACGGCATCGATGCGGGCGAGGTTAAGATTGTTGGGCAGGTCCAGGGTTTGAACAAAGAGCGGAGCGGCCAACTGGTCATCGGGCTCGTGGCGGTACTCGCCAAACACAGTGAGCTTCTGGTTATTGAGGACCACGCGGAACCGGTCGGACGACACGGTGGGCATGGCCACACGCAGAATGACCCCTTTGGGATGCTGGTCGACGCGCAGTTGGGGCTGGGCCACACCACCGCCAATAGTATTGAGCAGGTCGAGCTGCGGGGCAATACTGTGGATGAATTTCGAGCTGATAAGTTTCATGGCAAAGAGCCGGTTTTAGAGCGGCTTCGATGCAGTAATTACAAATCGTGTACCAATCTTAATTAAGACTTATCTGCGGTGATTATCAGTCGAATTGGCGGATTTTCACGGGAACTATTTTGATTTCGGCCACGATGACCGAAAAGTAGGTTTTCTCCTTAGAGAATGCGGACGAAATGACGCACTAGCACGAAATCACAGAGCCTACGTTGCCTCAAAACCGGCTGGTCAGGCCGAAGTGTATTTTCGAGGTCTTCAACCCAAATGACTGATTGGCAAACCCCGATTGTCCCACCGAATACACAAACTGGAACAGGCCGGCCGCTGTGCGAAAGCTCAGACCCGTGCCCAGGCCAGTGGGCAGGTCGTTGTACTGGTCCTTCTCGATGTCGTGTCGGAAATAGGCCTGGTCAGCAAACACAAAAGCATAAGAATCAGCTCCGATAAACTGGCGGAATTCGGCCGTAGCCACGGCGTAGGAGCTGGCATAAAACTGATTCTCGTTGAAGCCGCGCAGGGAGTTGAGCCCGCCAAGCCGGAACAGGTCATTGGTGAACAAGCGTGGGTTGATGAGGCTCTCGCCTCGCACGCGCAGCAGGAACACGCCAGCGCGCTTCACCGGAAAGTAGCGTTCGGCCCGCAGGCTGAGGGCGTATTGCGTAGAGCGCAAACCAATGCCGCTATAAAACTCCTCCTTGATGCTGGAGTTGCGGGTAATGGCTTTGGTGCCCACGGCGCCCTGGCCCGTAAGCAGGTAGCCGCGGTGCGGGAAATACAGGTCGTCGAGGCTGTTCCAGGTATAGTTCAGGCCGTAGGAATTGAATTGCGAATCAATATTTTCGGGCAGCTGGCTGAGGTTGGCGTAGGTGGCGCTGTCGTAGAGCAGGTAGGAGCTGCGTTGCTCAAAGAAAAAACTTACCCTCCCGGCCCGCGCCGTGGGGTACGTTACCTGAAGGCGCGGCTTAATTGTGAGGAAGGCGTCAGTCTGTTTATAGAGGTTGAAGGTGCCGGCCACCTCCAGCGGGGTGCCGAAGAAGTTGGGATGCACGTACTGCGCATCAAGTAGTTGCGAAAGCGCATCGGTTTTGCGCCATTGCAGGCCAATCTGTTTGCCGCCGCCCTTGAGGTTGCGCAGGTTGATGGTCACATCACCGGTGAACTGCACTCCGGTTTGGGCTGCATTCGAGTTCGGCAGGATGCCCACAATGGCGTCGAACTGGTTGCTGGGCCGGTCGTCGAGCAGCAGGTACACCCGCGCCCGGCCCTTGGCGAAGCGGACTTCCGGCTCGGCCCGCAGCTGCACGTAGGGCAACTGACGCAGTAGTTGAGCGGCGGCGATTACGCGCTGCTGGCTGAAGGGCTGACCCGGAAAAATCTGAAGATACTTGGTCAGAAAACGCTTCTTGGTCTTGGTGTTGCCCACAATTTGCAGCGAGTCGAACACCACTACGCGTCCGCGTTTCAGCACCACGCGTCCGGCAATGTCGTGGCCATCTAAATGAACCGAATCGAGACCGACGGTGGCGAAGGGAAATCCCTGGTTTTCGGCCTCGGTGAGGATGCGCTCCTGCAGCTTCACCCAATCCTGGGGCACGAAGGGCGTGTGACGAAAGAATTTTTCGCGGTAGCCGGCGCGGGTCAGCAGGCCGTCGCCGAGGTTGCCATTACGCAGGTAAGCCCAGCGAAACTGCTCGCCCACATATACGCGCACCCGCACCGTGTCGCGGCTCCAGCGCATCTCATCGGCCGAGGCGGTGAGGTAGGCATCGTTTTGCATCGCCAGCACCAACTCGCGTACCTCACGCAGGGCCGTAAGGGAGTCGGGCACGGTGGGCTTCACCTTGTAGCGGCGCAGCAGCGGCTGGTCGGCAGCTTCGGCGGTGAGCAAGAGCACGCGCGGGCGGGCCAGGACGCGCCGGGAAGCAGCGGCCGAAACCGGGGCCGCTTTGGGCGGCAGGGCGGGGGAGGCCAGTCCCGGCTGGTTGGGTGCGTTGGGGTCCAGACTGGGCGTTTGGCCGCGGGCCGTAGAGCTGGCCGTCAAGCTGGCAAGCAGCAGTATACTTCCCCAAAAGCTCAGTAGAAACCTATTCATCCGGGGGCATAACGTGAAAGCTGATTTTTAATTTCCCGAAGGTAGAGTTCATCAACAGTTCCCTGCGCGCCTGAGCTTGGAATGGCCATTTCCAGCGTGCTGAGGCCTATTCATTTCGTTAAAGCCGGGTGAAATCCGCCGATGAAAGCCACCCACTGAAGGCCCGATTATGAATGAATTCTACCTATTCCTTCATAGTGACTTCATGCCAGCGCTCCGTGCTTTGTGTCACTCAGCAGGCAAAAGGGGCGGAGCGAGGTCGATACTTTTCATTGGTTTCGTGCTTCCAACCTCGGATTTCTGCTGACGATGAAATGGCTTTTGCTGCCTGGCAAATCCGAATGTGAAGCATGGAAAATCGCCCAACTGAACCCACCTGACACCCTGACTGGTCAGGCTTTCAACTCCTCGCCCGACCACCCTTACGCCTACACTCTCCCCATCCAAATATTCCCGGGACTACAACCTGCAACTGCCTGCCCAGGCACTTATGCTACTTATGAAAAGAGTATTCATGCTAATGAGCTTGTGCGGCTTGTACTTCTGCACCAGCTGCGAAGAGAAAAAGGAGGAAAAAGAAGAGAATGTAAAGCTCTTGGTCACTACGCCCTTGCAAAAGGACACCACGATTACCAAGGAGTATGTGGCCCAGATTCACGCCTACCAGCACATTGAAATTCGGGCGCTGGAAAAAGGCTATCTGCAAAAAATCTTCGTCGACGAAGGTCAGGTGGTGCATGAGGGGCAGCCCATGTTCCAGATTACGCCCACCATCTACCAGGCCGAACTGAAGAAGTCGCAGGCCGAGGCGAACTACGTCAACATCGAATACCAGAACACCAAGCGGCTGGCCGACAAGAACATTGTGTCAGGCAATGAGCTAGCGCTGTCGGAGGCCAAATACGACAAGGCCAAGGCTGATGTGTCGCTGGCGCAGGCGCACCTGCAGTTTACATCCATTAAGGCGCCGTTTAGTGGCATCATGGACCACTTCCAAGGCAGGCTGGGCAGCCTCGTGGATGAAGGAGACCTGCTGACGACCCTTTCGGACAACAGCAAAATGTGGGTCTACTTCAACGTGCCGGAGGCTGAATACCTGGCTTACAAAGAGCACGTGCAGGACCCCAACGCTGTGAACGTGAACCTGCTGATGGCCAACAATGAGGTGTTCCAATATCCTGGCAAGGTGCAGACCATTGAGGCCGATTTCAACAACGAAACCGGCAACATCGCTTTCCGCGCCACCTTCCCGAATCCGAAAGGCCTGCTGCGCAACGGCGAAACCGGCAGCATCCTGATGACGGTGCCGCTCAAGCACGCTCTCATCGTGCCCCAGAAAGCCACCTTCGAAGTGCTGGAGAAAAAATTCGTGTACGTGGTGGACAAAAACAACGTGGTACACCAGAAGGAAGTAGTCATTGCGTCCGAAATGCCGGACCTCTACGTCATCAAAAGCGGCGTTTCCAGCACCGATAAAATCCTGCTCGAAGGCATCCGCAAGGTGAAAGATGGCGACAAAATCAGCTACACCTACGAGGCTCCCGAAAAGGTGCTGCCCAAGCTGAAAGTGTACAGCGAATAGCTTTTTGGATGGGGTTGGTACGCCGCAGTCAGTAGTCGGACAATGGAGCGCTATGCCCTTTTGTTTATGCTGCCAACGGCTCGCTACCAATTGTTATTCAATCGAATACTGACTACCACATACTGACTATTTCATCAGCTCATGTTTAGTAAATTCATTCGCCGGCCCGTGTTTGCCATTGTCATTTCGGTGGTAATCGTGTTCATGGGTATCCTGGCCATCAAGACCCTTCCCACCTCGCAGTTCCCCGAGATTTCGCCGCCCATGGTAATGGTGAGCTGCGCCTACCCCGGGGCCAGCGCCAAGGTGCTCACCGAATCGGTACTCATCCCGCTGGAGCAGGCCATCAACGGCGTGCCCGGCATGAAGTACATGACCTCCGATGCCGTGAGCGCCGGCGAAGCCAACGTGCAGATTGTTTTCAACCTGGGTACCGACCCCGAGCAGGCCGTGGTGAACGTGAACACCCGCATTGCGCAGGTAGTGAACCGCTTGCCGGTGCTGGTGCAGCGCGAAGGCCTCATCGTGAACCGCGTGGTGCCTAACATGCTCATGTATGTGAACTTGTACAGCAAGGACAAGGGCACCGACATGAAGTACCTGTTCAACTACGCTGGGGTGAACATGATACCTGAGCTGCAGCGCATCAGCGGCATCGGGCGGGCTAGCATCTTGGGTAGCCGGCAGTACGCCATGCGTATCTGGCTGAAACCCGACCGCATGCGGGCCTACAATATCTCGGCCGATGATGTGATGAAGGCGCTTGATGACCAAAGCGTTATCGGCTCGCCGGGCCGTATTGGCCGCTCCGACGGGGGCCGTGCTGAAGCCTTGGAATACGTGCTGACCTACCAGGGCCGCTTCAACGACGTGGACCAGTACAAAAACGTGATTCTCAAGGCCAACGCCAATGGCGAGATGCTGCGCCTGAAAGATGTGGCCGATGTGTCGCTGGGCTCAGAGTTCTACGACATCTACTCCAACTTGGATGGCTACCCCTCGGCGGCTATCGTGCTGAAGCAGACGTATGGTAGCAACGCCAGCGACGTTATTGCCAGCGTAAAATCCAAGCTCGACGAATTGAAGAAAACCATGCCCCCCGGCATGGACTATAAAATCAGTTACGACGTGTCGAGCTTCCTCGATGCCTCCACCGAAAACGTAATCCACACCCTGCGCGACGCCTTTATCCTGGTGGCCATCGTGGTGTTCCTGTTCCTTGGCGACTGGCGCTCCACACTCATTCCAATTATCGCCGTGCCAGTTTCGCTCATTGGAGCGTTCACGGCCATGCAGGCTTTTGGGCTGACCATCAACATGATTACGCTCTTCGCGCTGGTGCTTGCCATCGGCATTGTGGTCGATGACGCTATTGTAGTGGTGGAAGCGGTGCACGCCAAAATGGAGGAAAAACACCTCTCGCCATTCGGGGCGGTGCGCGAGGTAATCGGGGAAATCAGCGGAGCCATTATTGCCATCACCATCCTGATGACGGCCGTATTTGTGCCGGTAGCCTTTATGAGTGGTCCGGTGGGCATTTTCTACCGCCAGTTCTCCATTACGATGGCTACCTCTATTGTCATCTCGGGCGTGGTGGCCCTTACTTTGACGCCGGTGCTCTGCGCCATGATTCTGAAAAACACGCACGGCCAGCCGCGCAAAAAGACGCCCATCAACCGCTTCATCGACTGGTTTAACCGCGGCTTTGAGAAGCTGACCGGCCGCTACACCAACCTGCTGGAGAAGGTGGTGGACCGCCGCGTGGTCACCTTCGGCGTGCTGATACTGTTTGCGTTGGGCATTTTCGGCATTTCGTCCAAGCTGCCATCCGGCTTCATTCCGGCCGAGGACCAGGGCATGCTCTACGCCATCATCCAGACGCCGCCCGGCTCCACGCTGGAGCGCACCAACGACATCTCGCAGCGCCTCCAGCAGTTGGCTAAGGATGTGCCCGGCATCGAAAGCATTTCAACGTTGGCCGGCTACGAAGTGCTTACAGAAGGCCGTGGCTCGAACGCTGGTACCTGTCTGATTGACTTGAAGCCGTGGAGCGAGCGCAAGGAATCCATCCACGACATCATCGAGTCGCTGGAGAAAAAGGCCAAGCTGATTCCCGGCGCTACCATCGAATTCTTCGAGCCGCCGGCAGTGCCGGGCTACGGTGCGGCGGGTGGCTTCCAGCTGCAGTTGCTTGATAAAACCAACACCGGCGACTACAAAGCGCTGGAAAAAGTGAACGAGGAATTCATGGCGGCGCTGCGCAAGCGCAAGGAGTTGGCTGGCCTGTTCACCTTCTACAGCGCTAATTACCCGCAGTACGAAATCCAGATTGACAACCAGTTGGCGATGCAGAAAGGGGTGAACATCGGCAATGCCATGAACACGCTGAGCATCATGATTGGCAGTACCTACGAGCTGGGCTTCATCAAATACCAGCGCTTTTTCAAGGTCTACGTGCAGGCATCGCCCGAATACCGCCGCCTGCCCAAGGACGTGATGGACATGTGGGTGAAGAACGACAAAGGCGAAATGGTGCCATTCTCGGCGTTCATGAAGCTGGTGAAAACCCAGGGCGCCAACGAAATCAACCGCTACAACATGTACACCACCGCCTCCATTCGGGGTGATGCTTCGCAGGGCTTTAGCTCGGGCGAGGCCATCAAGGCAGTGCAGGAAGTGGCAGCCAAAACCCTGCCCCGCGGCTACGACATCGACTGGGGCGGCTTGTCGAAAGACGAAACCTCGCGCGGCAACGAAGCCATCTACATCTTCCTTGTGGTGCTAGCCTTTGTTTACTTGGTGCTTGCAGCGCAGTATGAGAGCTTCCTGCTGCCGCTGGCGGTAGTGCTCTCCCTGCCGGCCGGCATCTTCGGGGCCTTCCTGTTCATCAAGATGATGGGCCTGGCCAACAACATCTACGCCCAGGTGGGACTAGTGATGCTGGTGGGCCTGTTAGGGAAAAACGCCGTGCTCATCGTGGAATTCGCGGTGCAGGAACACGAGCACGGCATGTCGGTGCGCGACGCGGCCATTGCCGGCGCCAAGGCTCGTTTCCGCCCCATCCTGATGACCTCCTTCGCCTTCATCGCCGGCCTGATTCCGCTGGTGCTGGCCACCGGGGCCGGCGCTATCGGCAACAAAACCATTGGCACGGCGGCGCTGGGCGGCATGCTGTTCGGGACCATTTTCGGAGTGGTGCTGGTGCCGGGCCTGTACTATGTATTCGGCACCATGGCTGCGGGCCGCAAGCTGATTCAGGATGAAAACGAATATCCAGTAAGCGAGGGCTTCGAGCCGCGCGTGTTAGTCGAAGAAGTAGAAACTCATGCTTAAGAAACGGATTTATCAAAGCCTGAGCGCCGCCGGCTTGCTGCTGGCCATGGCGGGCTGCGCCACGCCCGCGCTGGTTGAGCGCACCGCCAGCCGCAACGTGCCGGCCAGCTACATCAACACCGCCAACGCGCAGGATACCGCTAGCTCGGCGCGGGTGCAGTGGAAGCAGTTCTTCACCGACCCCAATCTGACCGTCATCATCGAAACAGCCCTGCAAAACAATCAGGAGCTGAACATTACGCTGCAGGAAATTGAGATTGCGCGCAACGAGGTGCGGGCCCGTAAAGGCGAGTACCTGCCCTTTGTAGGTCTTGGCGCCCGCGCCGACGTGGATAAAGTGGGCCGCTACACCATTCAAGGCGCTACGGAAGAAAACGTCGACATCAAGGAGGACCGCCACACGCCCGACCCGCTGACCAACCTGCAAGTGGGTGCCTTCGCGCACTGGGAAGTCGATATCTGGCACAAGCTGCGCAACGCCCGCAAGGCCGCCGCGCTGCGCTACCTGGCCACCGTGGAAGGCAAGAATTTCATGGTGACCAACCTGGTTTCCGAAATTGCTAATTCCTACTACGAGCTGCTGGCGCTCGATAATCAACTAGCCATCCTCAAGCAAAACCTCGAAATCCAGACCAACGCGCTGGAAATCGTGAAGCTGCAAAAGGAGTCGGCCCGCGTGACGGAGTTGGCCGTGAAGCGGTTTGAAGCCCAGGTGCAGCACACCCGCGCCCTGCAATTCGGTATTCAGCAGCGCATCGTGGAAACCGAAAACCGCCTGAACTACCTGGCTGGCCGCTACCCGCAGCCCATCATGCGCGACTACCGCTCATTCGGCGACCTAGTGCCGAAAGCCATCCAGGCCGGCCTGCCCGCGCAGCTGCTGAGCAACCGCCCCGACATCCGCCAAGCCGAGCAGAACCTGGCCGCCAACAAGCTGGACGTGCAGGTGGCCCGCGCCAACTTCTACCCCTCACTGGCCATCTCCGGCGGCGTAGGCTTGGAGGCCTTCAAGCCCAGCCTGCTGGTGAGTACGCCCGAGTCGATGCTCTATTCGCTGGGCGCTGATTTAGCTGCCCCATTGGTTAACCGCAACGGCATCAAGGCGCTGTACTACAGTGCTAATGCTCGTCAGCTCCAGACGGTGTACCAGTACGAAAAGACCGTATTGAACGCGTACATCGAGGTGAATAACCAGTTGTCGAGCATCAATAACCTGGCGAGCAGCTACGATGCCAAACAAAAGGAAGTAGCCGCGCTCAATGAGTCCATCAACATTTCCAATACCCTGTTCAAATCCGCCCGCGCCGACTATATGGAGGTGCTCCTGACCCAGCGCGACGCTCTGGAATCGAAGTTCGACCTTATCGAAACCAAGATGCAGCAGCTGAACGCCTCGGTGAATGTATACCGGGCTTTGGGCGGCGGCTGGCAGTAATACAGTATCCCGCCTGACGCCGGAACGGCCGGCCGCACCGGGCGAAGCATCTTTCCCGCACCGCTACCTTTGGTGTAGTCATGTGGGAAAACGCTTCGCCCGGCGCGGCCGGCCGTTTTTTATGGGCTTCAAGTGAATTCTCAGCCAGCTCCCAGACGTTTACATTATCCATATGGCCGGCATCTACCTACACATTCCTTTCTGCAAGCAGGCGTGCCACTACTGCGACTTCCATTTCAGTACCTCGCTGGGCCTGAAAAGCCGGTTGGTGGACGCCATTGTTCGGGAACTAGAGCTGCGCCACGACTACCTTGGCAATAAGGCCCCACTCGAAACCATTTACTTCGGTGGCGGCACTCCATCCTTATTATCGGCCGCTGAGTTAGGTCATGTTTTTGAAGCCATTCACGGCCACTTTGTAGTTTCGCCGCAGGCTGAAATCACCCTTGAGGCCAACCCCGACGACCTCAGCGCCACCAAGCTGCGCGAGCTGGCGGCAGCCGGCATCAACCGGCTCAGCATTGGCTTGCAAAGCTTCTACGAGCCGCATTTGCGGATGATGAACCGTGCCCACACTGCCGAGGAATCGACTACGGCCGTGCGCCGGGCGCAGGACGCGGGCTTCGAGAACATTTCCATCGACCTGATTTATGGGGTGCCCGCGCCGGGCCACCACATCTGGGAAGCTGATTTGGCCAATGCCTTTGCGCTGGGCGTGCCGCACGTTTCGGCCTATGCCCTCACCATCGAGCCGGGCACGGCCTTCGGGCACCGGCTGCAAAAGGGAACGTTCAAAGCCGCGCCTGATGAGTTTGTGGCTACACAGTTTGAGTTGCTGCTAGTGGCCATGCGCGGTCATGGCTACGGGCAGTACGAAATCAGCAACTTCTGCCAGCCGGGCCGCGAGAGCCGCCACAACGGCAACTACTGGCGTGGGGTGCCTTACCTCGGTCTTGGCCCCAGCGCGCACAGCTACGACGGCCAGAACCGCCAGTTCACCCTCGCCAACAACCCGCAATACGTGGCCGCCGTGCTGGAGCGCGGCGAAGTGCCTGTGACCATCGACGTCCTCACGGCCACTGACCGCGCCAATGAGTACCTGCTCACCACCCTGCGCACCGCCCGCGGCTGCGACTTGGTGCACCTGCGCACCCACCACGGTCTCGACCTGCCGGGCACCCGCGCCGACTACCTTGCCGGGCTGCAAGCCAATGGCTGGGCCACTATCCAAGGCCAAGTGCTTACTTTGACCGATGCGGGCAAGCTGCTGGCCGACCACATCACGCTGGAGCTATTTCAATCCCCCGCCGTAGCCGAATGAAACTTCTGAGCGACAGCATTGCCGACGACGCCGACTTCTTCGTGGAGCAGATTCACCTCGTGGCCATTGTCATCGACAACACCGACGACGTGACCGTGTGGGCCACCACCTACTTCGACAACGACACGCATTTCTTCCACCTCGCTCTGCCCTTCAAGGCCCTCGATACCCTCCTCAGCCTCGCCCACACCCGCGCCGAAGCTTTGCAGGAAGAAGTAGCCGACGCCCTGGCCGCCCAGGAGTGGCCCGCGCTGCTCGAATACAATTCCGACGAAACCCCGCCCGTGCCGCTGCCCAGCGTGGCCCTGAAGCTGTCCGTCACTTACCCCGCTACCGAGGACGGCGAACTCGGTGAAGACGACCCCGACGACCCCCAGCCGCACAACATCTTCTACCTCGAAGGCGTGTTCGTGCGCCTCGATACCTAGCGCCGTGGGGCCGACCGCGCCCGTCTGGTACCTCGTTCCCGGCCTGGGGGCCGACGAGCGGGTATTTCAGTTCCTACGACTGGAAGAGGAGGTGCACGTGCTGCGCTGGTTGCCGCCGCAAAGCTCCTGCGAAACCCTGCCGCACTACGCCGCCCGTCTCGCCGCCAACGTGCCCGAAAACCAACCCTGCTGGCTGGTCGGGGTGTCGTTCGGCGGGGTGCTAGCCCTCGAAATTGCGCAGTTGCGACCCTTGGCGCGGGTAGTGCTGGTTTCTAGCTTTACGGGCCCGCACGAGCTGCCGTGGCTGGGCCGCATGGCCCGCGCTACCGGCCTGCACTACTTAGTGCCGCCGCAACTGTTGCCAAGGCTGCCGCGCGTGGCACAATGGTTTTTCGGAGTGCAAAACGGTCGCGAGTACCAGTTGCTCCGCCAGATTCTGCGCGACACCGACCCTCACTTCACCCGCTGGGCCATTGCCCGGCTGCTGCAATGGTCCGGCCGGACCATGCCCACCATCCGCATTCACGGCACCGCCGACCGGTTGCTGCCCGCCGGGGCCGCACATAGCCAGTACCGACTATCTGGTGGTCATCTCATCATTATCAGTCAGGCCCGCGAAATCAGCCGGATATTGAATCAGCTTGGGGCGCCGCTCATTGCATGACTTCTCCGTGTTGGGCATTGCTTGTCCAAGTATATACTTCTTTTGCCTGCGGTAGTTTCTCATGCAAATGCCAAAATTGACGCTCGAATTGCTGCCCAAACGGTCCGGGCCCAATTTAATACCCTCTCCGCTGCATATATGACTCCGATGCTTCCTGCACTTATCGACGCGGCGTACGAGCTGTTTGCGCCGTACACGGTGGGCGCTACACTAGACGTGTGCAAGGTCTGTTGCGTGAGCGATGCCGAGGAGCAGAGGTTGTTGGGCACGCCCCTACGTACCGTTTCGGCTGCCGTGCTGGATGCAGGTTATTTCTCTTCGGCCCGCTCCGGCTCCGAACGTGAGTACTGGGAGCTGAAACACTTTTTGCCCCGGCTGCTGGAGCTAGTGACGCAGTTTGATTTCCCGATGCACTCCACCGAAATAACCTTTAGCCGACTCGACCTGCACCTCCCCACCCAATGGACCGGCCCGGAGCGGGCCCTGCTGCAAACCTTCGCGGAGGTGTTTTTTGCGCGGTGTGTCGGTCAGTACCCCTTGCCGGGTGGCGCCTCGCTCACCGAACTGCTTATCATGTTTGGGCTGGGGCATTTCGACCTCACCGAGCTATTGGCTGCCTGGGCCGCCGCGCGTAGTTCTAGTAGCGCCTTGCATGCTAAGGATTTTCTACTACACGAAATCCGATTTGGCCGTGCAAATCAGCATCGGCTACAAAATCCCTTTTCCGAGCCCCACATCAACGCAGCCGTTGCGGCTTGGCTGAACACGGCCGGAGTTTCGCAGCTGCTAGCTCAGCAGTTAGAAAGCCAACTCCTGCACGACTCAGACCTGAGCAACGACGAGCTTAATGAGCTTAGTTGGGCCTACGAAGTGCTGCAAACCGAACTGCTTTAAGCCACTGCCAAGTCGTCCTTTCCTTTTCCCACCGTTCCAACCGCAGCCACTTTCCCATGCTTCCTACTTTTCCTTTCGCCGGCCGTACCTATAGCTACGACCCTGCCGAGCCCCTCGACATTTCCTTGCCCTTGCAGCCCGGCAAAGACCAGGTGAACTGCTTTTGGGCCGAGCCCGTGCAGTTCGATACCATTCGGGTAGGCAGTTTTGTGGGCAGCGTGGCGCTGGGCGGCAGCACCAATTACCAGCGCGTACACGTCACACCCCACGGCAACGGCACTCACACCGAGTGCTATGGCCACATCTCGCCCGACCCGGCCGTTACGCTTAACCAATGCCTGCGCCGTTTCCTATTCGTGGCCCGGCTGGTGAGCGTGGCCCCGGCACTCCAGCCCAACGGCGACCTCGTGGTGCTGCTGGCCGATGTGCAAACTGCCCTCATGGCTCAGCCCGACCATGCCATCCCCGAAGCCCTCGTGCTGCGCACCCTCCCCAACGACCCTGCCAAGCGCACCCGCCAGTATTCCGGCACCAATCCCACCTACATCGAGCCCGCCCTGGCCGAATGGCTGGTGGAGCACAACGTCCAGCACTTGCTACTCGACCTGCCCAGCGTCGACCGTGAAGAGGATGCCGGCCTGCTCCTGGCCCACCACGCCTTCTGGCAATACCCTGCCCAGCCACGCCGTGAATCCACCATCACCGAGCTGATTTTTGTGCCCAGTAAAGTAGCTGACGGCCTCTACCTGCTCAATATTCAAATCACGAGCCTAGAGATAGATGCCAGCCCCAGCAAGCCAGTCTTATACCTGTTAAATGAGCAAGGGTAGTCTGGTATGGATGGAATAGCAGGAGCCGACATTATATCTTGCTATCATCCCTTCATTTATTGCTTCCTACTACTTATTCGACTTTCGCCACCTTTTTACCTTGCCTGCTGGACGATTTGACTGGCAGTAGGTATCAATTTATGTTGACTAGCTAAATGCTGCTCACCACTAATGCATTGTGACCAACTAAATCTTTGGAGATACAATGAATTGATGTCGGCCCCCAATTCATTCACATCCTGAATAGCTGCACACGGGCCAGGAATTCCCATTCTGAAGCAACCCTTTGCTTTCTTGAAAGGTCGGGCATCAGCAGTAGCTTAACTGATGCCAATAGCTTTTTGCGTCCTTCATCGCCCAAGTCCACACAATATTTAAGGACTATTCCCGCTTGGGAAAGAGACAAAATTTCCAACCCTTTCCCCATCCGATGCTTCCAAATTTCTCCGCTGGCATTGCGGTAGTTTCCGCCCTGTTGGCTTTGCCCATTTTCACCCGTGCACAGGCGCCCGTTCCTCCTGCCGAGGGTCCAGTTCTGCCCACTGTTGCGTCCCCGGCTCCTAGCCGACTCTTGCTAAAACTGGGCCTGACTCCCTCACGCCTGATACCTCAATACCGCTACAATGGGTTCAATTGGGTTGTGGCACCTTCGGTAGGGGCCGAATATCAGCTCGGTCCGCACGTCAGTTTGTATGGGTAAGCCGATATTGATTTCTCGCTCAGTCACCGTGATTATTACTTGTTTGGAACCCGCGACAAGGAAGCGTTGGTGCATTCCGGAGCACTAGGACTCGGGCTGCGCTACTATTATAACCAAGCTGGTCATGAGCAGCACAACCGAGCTCATGGCGCTTTCCAAGGCAATTACCTTGCCCTGGAAGCATTGACCGAACTGGACCGTATTCGCTACTTTCTCTATGACACTAGCACCTATCCATATCCTGGGGCGGAGTCCATCGAATACCGCACACAGGCTTCGCCGCTGCTCAACGTGTACTGGGGTTTACAACGCCGATTAGGTAAGCACTTTCTGTTTGATTTCAACACTGGCGTAGGCATTATTGCCAAGCCAACTTCTGACCAGTATTATCTCTTTTACCGTCGTGACCGCATCCTGTACTACTTAGATGGAGCCTTTGCTATCAACCTGCGACTTTATGTTGTACGATGAACCACAATGCAAAAAGGGCTGCTCGGTGAGAGCAGCCCTTTTTGCTTAAATCCGGTTGGCAATTAAGCCGGAACCGAAACTACTTCGCGGGGGATAACCGTTACGAACGAACGGTCTTTGCGGCCCTTGCGGAATTGCACTTCGCCGTCGACGAGTGCGAACAGCGTGTGGTCCTTGCCCATGCCTACGTTAGCGCCGGCGTGGTGCTTGGTGCCGCGCTGCCGCACGATGATGTTGCCGGCTACCAGAGCCTGGCCGCCAAAGATTTTAACGCCGAGACGTTTCGAATGCGATTCGCGGCCGTTGTTGGACGAGCCGACACCTTTCTTGTGAGCCATGGTATTGTTAGCTTCAAGCTTTCAGCAACAAGCTGCAAGCTCTTGTGGGTTAATAGGATAGCTGGATAATTTGTTTAAACAGAAAGCTTGCAGCTCGTAGCTGACAACTAAATGCTCAACAACTAGCCGATGCTGTTAATCATTACTTTGGTGAACGACTGACGGTGGCCGTTCATTTTCTGGTAGCCCTTGCGGCGCTTCTTTTTGAAGACCAGAACTTTGTCGCCTTTTACGTGAGCGAGAATGGTGCCGGTAACGGCCACGCTCAGCTCAGGAGCGCCGACGGTGATGGTGCCGTTGTCATCGGTCAGCAGGGCGTTGCCCAGCGTTACGGTGTCGCCAACGTTGCCGGCCAGTTTGTGAGCGTAAACGAATTTGTTGGCCTCAACCTTGGTCTGCTGGCCAGCTATGTTAACAATTGCGTACATCAGCTTTCGCGGGTTTTTCTGAAATGGGAAGGCAAAAGTACGACTTTGATTTGGCAATTCCAAACCCTAAGTTCTTAATCGTCATTGGCTGGCCTCTGCATTTGCACTAAAAAATGCCTGTAGGCAGATGAAGCGCAGATTAAGGACAGATTAAAAAACAGTGGAATATGGAGCTGGTCGGGCTGGAATTGGGGACAAGTCGGTTTATCCACAGTCGAAATGTGGATAAGTGGGTGCAAAAGCTCTGGTTTTGAGTGAGATTTAGATGAACGTGCCTTTAGCAAAACTGGGTGTCAGAAGGCGAGTTTACCCCCAATAAAAAGTGAGCTTAACTAAAAAATAACGAATAAAAAAGCTAAATCCGGCGGCAATTCACTTGCCGGTCGGGTCTATATTTGGTGTTGGAAAGCGCCCGGATTTTCTGCCGGTTGACTCAAACATCTGGCCGAAGGCCTGAGTTTGCTGAACACCTTTCCCGTTGAAACCGCCCTTAAGCCCCGAGATATTATGGAACCGTTGCTCGCTGAAAACCCCAACCGCTTCGTGCTTTTTCCCATCCAAAACGATGAGGTGTGGCAGTACTACAAGAAGTCGCAGGCCTCGTTCTGGACCGCCGAGGAAATCGACCTCTCACAGGACCAGAAGGACTGGAACGGCCTGAACGACAACGAGCGACACTTCATTAAGCACGTGCTGGCCTTCTTTGCCGCCAGTGATGGCATCGTAAACGAAAACCTGGCCGTAAACTTCATGCAGGAGGTGCAAATGCCCGAAGCACGCTGCTTCTACGGCTTCCAGATTATGATGGAAAATATCCACAGCGAAACCTATTCGCTGCTGATTGACACCTACATCAAAGACCCTAAGGAGAAGGACTACCTTTTCAACGCCCTCGAAACCGTGCCCGCCGTGCAGAAGAAAGGCGAATGGGCGCTGAAGTGGATTAACTCCGAAAATTTTGCCGAGCGCCTCATCGCCTTCGCGGCTGTGGAAGGCATCTTCTTCTCCGGCTCATTCTGCTCTATCTTCTGGCTCAAGAAGCGTGGCCTGATGCCTGGCCTGACCTTTTCTAACGAGCTGATTTCGCGCGACGAAGGCCTGCACTGCGATTTCGCTTGCCTGCTCTACAGCTACCTGCAAAACAAGCTGGACCCGCAACGGGTGCAGAGTATCATCCGCGACGCGGTGACGATTGAGCAGGAGTTCGTGACCGATGCGCTGCCGGTAAGCCTCATCGGTATGAATGCCAAAACGATGTCGCAATACATCGAGTTTGTGGCTGACCGCCTGCTGGTGTCGCTGGGCTGCGCCAAGATTTACAACGCTACCAACCCCTTCGATTTCATGGAGATGATTTCGGTGCAGGGCAAAACCAACTTCTTCGAGAAGCGCGTGGCTGAGTACCAGAAAGCCGGCGTAATGAGCGAACGCAACGACAACGTCTTCTCGCTCGACGAAGATTTCTAAGGTTGTATTCCGTTATCAGCGAGTTGTAAAAACCATAAAAAAGGCCGCGCTGGATTTTTACCAGCGCGGCCTTTTTGTGATGTATCTAGAGTTATTTCGCTTTTCTAAACAAGTAGCGCGTCATGAAAATACCGCTGCCTTGAATGGATGAGGTAAGGGGCATGGCCTGAACTAATTCGAAGCCATCGCCGGCCATTTGCTGAGTAATGGCCACAATGGTTTCTTCGTTCTTCTGCAGGTTGCCCATATTCAGTCCGGTGAGGCTGAATAGATTTTCCATCGGCGCTTCTCGGATGCCTTTGTATGCAGGGGTGTACGAAACTTTAGAGCGGCCGAAGCCCCCAGGGACCACCGATTCGATGGTCGTTATCATCTGGTAAGTGTAGTTGCCAGCCGATTGGGCTTGCGCCGGCTTCGCCACCAACCCGCCAATGAGGAGTGCCACCACACACAGCGAGCGGATAAAGTTGTTGAGCATAAAGCAGAAAAAAGAGTGGAAAAATGCTGGGGCGAATATAGTAGTTCCCCCCAATACCCAACCGTAACCCGCTTGCTCTTCCGCGCCTTGAATTGGCTTAATCGCGCTTGCTTTTAAGCATGTTCCGTAGAGCGGCCAACTCATCGCGCAGCTTGGCGGCCGTGAGGAAGTCGAGGTCCTTTGCAGCGGCTTCCATCTGCTTCTCAGTGGTTTTGATGAGCTTTTCTAGCTCCGGTTTGGTCATCATGGCCACCACAGGCTCGGCGGCTAGAGCCAGCGCTACGCCGTCGGCTTCGGCGTTGGCGTAGCCTGGGGTTTCTACAATGCGGTAATCTGAAAGTGCCGTTTGGCCCATGATTTCAGAATGGCTCTTGCGCACGGTGCGTGGCGTGATACCATTCGCTTCGTTGTAAGCCAGTTGGGTGGCGCGGCGACGGTTTGTCTCGTCAATGGCACGTTGCATCGAGCCTGTCATGCGGTCGGCGTACATAATCACCTTGCCGCGGTCGTTCCGAGCAGCCCGGCCCATGGTCTGAATCAGGCTACGCTGGTCGCGCAGAAAGCCTTCCTTATCGGCATCCAAGATGGCCACCAAGCTTACTTCTGGCAAGTCGAGGCCTTCGCGTAGCAGGTTTACACCAATCAATACATCGATTTCGCCGAGGCGCAACTTGCGCAGAATCTCTACGCGGTCCAGGGTTTTTACTTCAGAGTGTACATATTCCACTTTGATGCCGAGGCGGTCCATGTACTTGCTCAGTTCCTCGGCCATGCGCTTGGTGAGGGTCGTCACCAGCACGCGGTCACCCATTTTCACGCGGTTGTCCACCTCGTCTAGCAAGTCGTCAATCTGGTTGATGCTAGGACGGATGTCGATTTCGGGGTCGAGCAAGCCGGTGGGGCGGATAATCTGCTCCACCACCACCCCGCCCGCCTGGGTCAGCTCATAGTCCGAAGGCGTGGCCGAAACGAACACGGCCTGCCGGTACATACTCTCGAACTCGTTAAAGGTCAGCGGCCGGTTATCCAAGGCAGAGGGCAGGCGGAAGCCGTACTCAATGAGGGCCGTCTTGCGGCTGCGGTCACCGCCCCACATGGCCCGGATTTGGGGCATGGTGGCGTGGCTTTCGTCCACTACCAGCAGGTAGTCGTTGGGGAAGTAGTCAAGCAGGCAGAAGGGCCGCGAGCCCGGCGAGCGGCCATCGAAGTAGCGGGAGTAGTTCTCGATACCCGAGCAGTATCCCAACTCCCGAATCATCTCCAGGTCGAACTCCGTGCGCTCCATGATGCGCTTAGCTTCAGCATCACGGCCTTCCTTCTCGAAGTAGGCGTGCTGGTGCACCATATCGTCCTGAATCTGCTTGATAGCCGTATTCAGTGTTTCCTTGCCGGTCACAAACAGGTTGGCTGGATACAAGGCAATGCCGTGGGCTTCGTCGGAAAGCTTCTTGCCGCTCACCGGGTCAATCTTGTGCACCGACTCAATTTCATCGCCAAAGAAATAGATGCGAATGGCATAGTCAGCATAAGCCGGGAACACGTCTACCGTATCACCTTTTACCCGAAACGAGCCCCGCGTAAATTCCACTTCGGTGCGCGAATACAGAATCTGCACGAATTGATAGAGCAGGTTATTGCGGGTGTAGTGCATGCCCGGCTTCAGGAAGATGACATTCTTGGCGAACTCTTCGGGGTTGCCGATGCCGTATATGCACGACACCGAGGCAATTACCACAATGTCGCGCCGCCCACTGAGCAGGGTGGAAGTGGTGTGCAGCCGCAGTTTCTCGATTTCCTGATTGATGGCCATGTCTTTCTCAATGAAGACATCGGTGCTGGCAATGTAGGACTCGGGCTGGTAGTAGTCGTAGTAGCTGATGTAGTACTCGACTGCATTGTTCGGGAAAAACGCCTTGAACTCGCCGTAGAGCTGGGCAGCCAGGGTTTTATTGTGACACAGCACCAGTGCAGGCTTGCCGGTTTCGGCAATTACGTTGGCCATGGTGAAGGTTTTGCCGGTGCCGGTGGCACCGAGCAGCACCTGGGCCGGTTCGCCGTTGTTCACGCCCTCCACGAGCTTGGCAATGGCGGTGGGCTGGTCGCCGGTGGGCTTAAATTCAGAGGTAAGTTGGTACTCCATGCAACGCGAAAGGTAGGCCGAAATGCTCAGCCTACCTTAACCCGCGAGGAGTATTTTGGGTTTCGTTGAAACCGGGAAAGTAATGGAATCCATCTGTTGTTCCAGGCACCAGCAGCTCAGAATGACATTTGCCTACCGGCCAAACTCTACTGCGGCTTCCAAGCCAACGCTATAGGGGTGGCTCTGGGCAAAGTAGTTCTGCACCGGGTGGGCATTGAGGGCCACGAGGCCGAGGTCGGCAGTAGGGCCCATGGAGAAGGCCCACTTGCTGGTGCTGGGGCGGAACTGGGCGCCCGCGCCACCGCGTACGCTGCCCATCAGACGGCGGTAGGGACCGCCGGTTGAGGTGATGGAATAGGTGCGGGTAGCTTCGGGGTCGCCCTGCACATCACTCCGAACACCCAGTAGAGCCGTCACCACGCCGCCCAAACGGCCGTAAATGCTCCAGCCGCGTTTTACAGGGTTAGAGTAGCGCACTTCCAGCGGAATGCTGGCCAGCTGGTAGCGGAAATCGGTGGTGCGCAATGGCTGCGCGGTGTTGCCTTGGCTTAAGTCGAAGAGCTGCTCACCCACAAAGGCTGACGAGGAAGCCGACTGGGCCGTGGCTCGGGTAAACTCCGCACCCGTGCTGAGTGACCAGTGACCGCGCAGGTGGCGCGTGGCCATCAGGGCAATGCGCTGACTTAGGCCCGGACGCAGGTTGTTGCGGTACTCGGTAGCGGCCGCTTCGGTCAGTGTTGGGGAGTCGGCGCCAAAGGCTGGGCCACGGTTGTAGTCAAACTCGGGCTCAATGCCGGCCCGTGAGAAGTTAACGTTGGGGTTGAACACACCAGCTGCGTAGCTCGCGCTGTAGCGCCAGCGGTGCACATCGACGGCGGGAATATCATCAACCGGCACCGTGGCAAGGCCGTTGGGCAGGGAAGTAGCAACAGCCAGCGTCAGCGAAGATTGGCGGGCTGCCAATAGGCTCATCTCTTCGGGAGCGATAGCAGCGGCTACCGTTGGGGCCAGGGCTACGGTGCTGGCATCCACGTCCGATGCGGTGCCGCTGCCAATGGCTGCCTTCGTGCCCGCTGCAGTTACGCCTGCTGCCTCCGTTGCTGCCAACGCACGGCTGTTAGCCATATTTGACGTATTCACATCAAGGGTTGGGTTGGCAGTGGAGGTCGGGGAATTACTCTGCGTTTCGCGGGTGGAGGCAGTGTTTGCGCCACTAGCTGCTGCGTAGCTTGCTGGCATATTACTGCCTTGGGCTGCTGAACTGGCGGCTGTCGCCAGGCCATTAGTTGAGTAGCGGGCCGAGGAAGAAGCGGTGCCGAAACTGGTGTATCGGCCTTGTTTGGCTGTTGCCTGGTTTGCGCGATTGGCCGTGTATCCACTGCTTGGTGAGCCACCGGCATTGATTATGCCATTGCGGGCAGTGGCTGTGCCCAAAGTATTTGAGCTAGCCATATCGGTAGCCATACTACTGGTCGCAACCGAGGCATGGCGTTGGCCCGTGCTTCCTTCCAGACCAAGAGTGGTGCGCGTATTACCGCTAGTGGCAGGCAAACTGCCATTATCCGAGCGGGTGCCGGAAGCAGCCGACTGGCTGTTGCTGGCCATCCCGGTACCTCTCAATAGCTCATGCCGGCCAACCCACCAGCCAGTGCCCGCCATGGTAGCCAATAGCAGGCTAGCCGCCGCTACCCAACGTGTGGCCACGAGGCGTCGGCGGTAGATTTCATTCTGCCGAATCAGGAGTGAATTATCAATCTGGTCCCACAGCATGGGACGCGTGGGCGCAACGGCCTCCTCGCCCAAGTGGTGGCGGAATAATTCCTCCAGGCTGCCGGTGGTTTTAGGCGTAGAGTTTTCGTCGATAGGATTAACTGACATGGCGGGTTGGAGCGCCGAGACGTTCCAGTTTAGTTTGTAGGATGACGCGGGCCCGGGAATATTGGGATTTGCTGGTGCCCTCGGTGATATTCAATAGCTCGCCAATTTCTTTATGGGTATAGCCTTCAATGGCGTATAAGTTGAAGACCATGCGGTAGCGTGGAGCCAGCTCCTGCACCATGTTCAGGAGTTCCTGAAAGTTATAATTACTTAGCGTAAATTCCTCGCTAGCTAAGGTTTCGGGGTAGTCGCCGTCGCTTACTGCTACCAGTGAGGCATTGCGGCGATGCTGGCGCAGGGCCGCATTAATCATGATACGGCGAATCCAGAATTCCAGCGGGCATTCGCGCCGAAAGCTGCCCAGTGTGCGGAATACGGTCAGAAATCCTTCCTGAAGCACATCTTCGGCTTCGAAGGTGGTTTGGGCATAACGTAGGCACACAGCCATCATTTTGCCGGCATACTTGTCATAGAGCAGCTTTTGGGCCAGCTGCCGACCACGCAGGCAGCCGTCAATCAACTCGGCCTCGGTAGGTGGGCTGGTCACGGCCGAACTGCGGCTGGCCGTAAGGCGCGGTGCAGTCGTGGGCTGGTCGGGCAGCACATCATCGCTCCCAAACGCGAACCAAGTCAGGGCGCTCATGCCCGCGCCCGGTAACCCGTGCCGGCCAGGGAAAGAAGGGGAAAGCAAGTCATTGTCTGCATCATAGAAAGCAACTCTACCGAGGATGAGCCGGCGCATAGCGGGCTGGCATAAGGGAGATGCCAGCACTTGGAGAAAGGTTGCAAGCAAGTGTCAGTTTTCGATTAGCAGTGAGCAGCCCGTGCTGCCATCTGGCGTCGGCGGAGTCGAAAGTGTGTCTGCCGCTTTGTTCTGATGTAGGAACTCACACCACCCATCCGGGGGCTCCGATTGGGGAGACTAGCCAAGCGGTATAGCTGTTTAGGCTGCTTAGATGACTGCTTGTCGCTAACTGTTCCAGATATTCCAAGCGGCTTCGGCTTGGAGGCAGAGCATCTCGAATCCGTTTTTGACTTGTGCTCCAGCTTCTTTGCCTTTGGCCATGAATAGTGTTTCGGTAGGGTTGTAAACCAAGTCGTATAAGTAATGCTGCTCATTAAGAGCGAAGTAGGGTAGATGTGGGCACTCATCGACGTGTGGAGATGTGCCTAGTGGCGTGGCATTGATGATGAGATGATGCGCGGCTAAAATTTCTGGGGTGAGGTCGTCGTAGGTCAGGCCCGGCCCGAGTGGGTTGCGGGTGACCGACCAGTGCGCAATACCCAAGTCGTTGAGGGCCACCACTACTGCCTTGGCCGCTCCGCCGGCCCCGAGTACTAAGGCCCGGGAATCGGCTGTGATTGGAAAGAACCGACGCAGCGACTCTCGGAAGCCCACTACATCGGTGTTGTGGCCGCGCAGGCGACCATCGGGTAGGCGCTCAATCACATTCACTGCTCCCACGCGGCTAGCCGATGGTGCCAGCTCGTCGAGGTAAGTCATCACAGTTTCCTTGTAAGGAATGGTCACGTTCAGGCCTACGAGGTCGGGATTGGCTGCCAGCAAGGCAGGCAGCTCATTCAGGCTTTCCAACTCAAACAGGTCATAGCAGTGCTCCGTCAGGTCCTGGGAGTAGAATTTCTGAGTGAAGTAAGTCTGTGAGAAAGAATACCGGAGGGTACGACCAATTAGACCGAACTGACGCATACAGTGGTGGTAGTGAATGAGGAAAAGAATCGAAAAATAGCGCAAAAAAGCCGCCCCAAATCATTATGATTCGGGGCGGCTGAGTTACTTACGCAGCAAAAAGACGGATTAGGAATGGTTGGGCTCGGGGCGAGCCGTCAGCTTGCTTTTTACAAACGACCAAAGCGGTGGCAGCAACGACAGGGCGATGATACCCAAAACAACCAGCTCAAAATTCTTTTTAACGACCTCAATGCCGCCGAACAAGTAACCAGCTATTGTAAGCAAGACTACCCACAACACCGCGCCCACAATGCTATAGGACGCGAAATAGCGGTAAGTCATGGTGCCTACACCGGCCACAAATGGTGCAAATGTGCGCACAATGGGGACGAAGCGCGCCATAATGATGGTTTTGCCGCCGTGCTTGGCATAAAAGGCTTGGGTCTGGTCGAGGTACTTGCGCTTGAGGAACTTAAAATCTTCGCGGAACACACGGGGTCCTAGGTAGTCGCCTACGGCATAGTTCACATTGTCACCCAGAAAGGCGGCCGCAATCAGTAGTGGGATAATTATCCACACGCTCAGGCCGGTTTCGGGGCGGGCGGCCAGGGCACCGGCAGCAAACAGCAGCGAGTCGCCGGGTAGAAAAGGGAAAATGATGATGCCCGTTTCGGTGAAAACAATGAGGAAAAGCACCAGATAGGTCCAGGTACCGTAGTTATGCACTACGTCC
Source organism: Hymenobacter negativus (assembly GCF_017571495.1). GTDB lineage: Bacteria > Bacteroidota > Bacteroidia > Cytophagales > Hymenobacteraceae > Hymenobacter > Hymenobacter negativus. The sequence continues at coordinate 585,672 of NZ_JAGETZ010000002.1, forward strand.
ACCAGGGTTTTATCAAGGTGCAGTAAAAGGTCGAGAAAGTGTTTTATAAGTTCCATCCGAGGCATGAAGTGAGCCACAAAGAAAACCGACGAACGCCGAACCGACATCGCTTTAGCGGGTGCAACTGGCTGAATGTTCGGGCTCAACTTGGCTCGGCGGCTAGTTCTTCGTACCTTTGCGGCCCTAAAAAACAAATATAATCTGGTTTAATTCTACTTTTTCACTGCTGTAAGGCAAGCCAAAAAAGCCGTCTGCAAACGACGTGAGGTTGTTTTGCGGCTTCCACGGGGATTGATGTCCCCGTGCGTTTCTCCTGAGTAAGGGTAAAACTGGCACGACCTGTGATAGGCCGGGCTACTAGCAAGCCTGATATTGGCTTCGGCACTTTTGCCAACTACCGTCGTGGTTACTTAACTCAACCTCGAACGCAGCTTCGCCGTTGCAGGCTCAAGAAGCATAATTACCTACTCTCATGATAGTTTATCAGGGCGGAGACTGGTGGCGTGCCTTGGGGCACTTTCACTCCTCTGCTGTTATCCGTCTGCTGCTAAAGCGTGTGGCCTTGGTGGGGCTTTATGGCTCGGCGTTGGCCATTGTCAGCATCGATTTTCATAGCCTCAATGTGCGCATTGGGCGTGAGTATCTGTCCATTCTGGGCATCCTGCTCAGCTTGCTGCTCGTGTTCCGCACCAACACGGCGTATGACCGTTACTACGAAGGCCGCAAGGTATGGGGTATTCTGGTATCGCAGTGCCGCGGGCTGGCTATGGAAATGAATGCCCTGCTGCCCCGTGAGGCTAAATCGAGCCGACGCTACTTCGCCGCGCTGATTTCCAACTTCCCCATTGCCTTGGAAGGAAGCCTTCGCAATAAGGTGCGCTTCGATAAGATGGAGGCCACACCCGATATTATCGAGCGGCTACAAAAGGCTGAAAACGTGGCTGCTACTATCATTGCTGTGCTCATGGAAAGTGTGGAGCAGTTGCGCCAAGTTCAGATTTTTGACCCCATCCACCTTATCAATATCAAGCAACACTACTTGGGCATGATGTCGGTGAACGGAACTTGCGAGCGGATTAAGGCCACACCCATCCCGTATTCGTATAGCTTTTTCATCAAATGCTACATCACCATCTTCATCATGATAATGCCACTGGTTTTGGTGGATTCGTGTGGTTGGTGGATGGTGCCCATTACCATGATTGGAGCCTACGCTATGCTAGGCCTGGAAATGATTGGTAATGAGATTGAAAATCCGTTTGGATACGACAGCAACGACCTACCCATTACTCAACTCTCTAATAAAATCCGGGTGAGTGTGCACGACCTTCTCGGGGTAGAGCTGCCAGCCGAGAAAAAAGCCCTCGCTTCTATCCCCTACAGTGTGGTGCATTAATAGCAGAATAACTGCTTTAAGCTCGGCGCCGTAAGAGGCTCCAAATGCTTTGAATAGGCTAATAACAAGCTGTTTTTGATACTAAAACGGCATCTTTTCAAAAAAATCTTTCCCAACTAGACCTTTTTCCCACCCCTGCGTATATGCGCCTCGATTACGAATAGCGCCCTCCGCTTTTCCTCCATTCTCAACATCAATTTTTTCATTCCATGCAAACTTTAAATTTTACTCAGAAGCTGCTACGACAGCGGGGTTTTCTAAGCTCTTTGCTGCCTCTTTTCGCGTTGTTCTTAGGCTTGCTCAGCTTTACTGACGCGGCGGCTCAGACCACCATTAACTTCCGTAACGTCATTGTGACTTCAGGCACTACTACTGCCAATGCCACGACGAATACTTACGACGCAGTTTCGACCACACCTGGTCCTGGCGTTTTTCAGGGAACCAACTTTGGCACCTTGGACCTCAGCACGGGGGCTTTACTCCTCCAAGGCGGCTCGATTGAAATCGTTGAAGCAGCTAATGAAAATTACCCAACAGCTTTTGTCAACTACGGCATTAAGCAGGGGGCTACGCTTGCCAGCAGCGGGTCTTCTAACATTCCGCCTCTCACAAGCCAAGTGCAGTTGACACAAACCAACTACAACGCTGCTACCCGGACCCGGACATTTTCGCTGAGCAATGCTGCTATCAATATCCTGGCTTTGGCTACTACTGGTGGCGGTGGCGCAGGTACCAACTACCGCTTCGATATTTCTGTGAGCACTGGCCCTGGCCAGGACGATGATGGCGACCCCATTAACCCCATCCTTGGACAGCGTCGGGCCTCGGTATTTGCTGCTACTGGTACGCCTGTCGTTCCTCCAACCATTGTTGGCAATGCCATCTACGTTGCTCCTAACGCTGGCGCCAATGTGACCTACAACGTTAATCCTCCCACGCCACGTCCGTTCCAGGGTGCTGACCTAAGCTCGTCGAACAACGGCGGCAACGCATATGATGTAAACAACGGCCAGCTGCTCCTCAACGGTGGTACGGCCACGACTACCGAAAACGGCCCGAACGTTATCAACGGGGTAGTGCTCTACTACCGGGTGCGTGCGCTAACGGGTACTCCACCCGCAATCACGCCCTACCAGGCCATTCAGCTCACGCAGATTTCGAACGTAAACGGTACACGTACTTTCCAGCTGACTACTGCTCAACTGAACCTGATTGCCAGCTCGCCGGTGCTTACTGGTACCGTCAATGGCCAGAATTCGGTCTATAACCTCGATGCTTACTTCCAAGCCAGCGGCACCAATACTTCGACCGGTTCCATCTTCAGCATTACCGACCCGGTGAACCCCAACTCGCCTTACACGGCTTCCTTTAGCGTGACGGGTGTGCCGGTGGCCCAAACCATCTGGGTGGGTGGTACCAACGACAACTGGTTTGACGCCAGCAACTGGAGCAATGGCGTACCGAATGCTTCTACTAATGCCCTGGTGCGTGACCTTGGCGCTGGCAACACTGTGCCTTACCCAAACATCTATTCTGATGTAGTGAATGCAACGGCTGGTGGTGTAGTGCTCTACGACAACACTGGTTCGGGCCCGGCTCAGTGCCGCGACCTCACCATGGGTGGTACTTCGCAGGCTTCGCGCTCCATCACGCGTCTGGTTGTGGGACGTCTGAAAGTGTTCGGTAATTTCAACAACAATTACGACAGCTTCATTCAGCGCGAAAACACAGTGGTTGAATTTGCTGGTGTTAACCAAAACATCACGGGTGGCTCGTTTGTGGCCATTGATATCTCGGGCGGTGGCACGAAGTATGACTCTGGTGTGATGAACGTTTCCGAAAAGATTACCTTCATCGATGGCCTGCTTACCACTGACGTTACCCAGCCTTTGTTGTCGGTAATCGTGCTAGCTGACCGTGCTCCTAATAATAATAACAATGGTGCACAGCTAATCAACGAAACTGACCATAATTACCTGCGTGGTTTCGTGCGCACCACGCGTCAGTCGGTGCTATCGGGCGAAACTCGTACCTACGGCAACATGGGCATGACCCTGACTTTCAACAACGGCAATAACCCCGGCAACGTGGAAGTAACCCGTAACACGGCTGAAAGCTACACCCCACTGGGTACCAAATACAGCGCCCGTCGCATCTTCGGGGTGCGTCCTTCCGACCAGCAGACCAACGCGGGTGGTTTGAACGCAACCATGATTTTCCATTACCAGAACATCGATACCCGTGGCTTAGGTGCTGGCAACGCGTTCCGAATTCAGGAGGATAATCTGTCATTGTTCCTGTCGCAGAATGGCGGCAACACCTTCCAGCAATTGGGCCGCGACATCCTAGACACCCTGGCCAACAACTTGACCAAGTACAACGTGCGGGCATTTGCTACGTTCACATTGGGCGATATTACCAACCCGCTGCCCGTGCGCCTCACCGCATTCGATGCCAAGCGCGTAGGTTCTGATGCCCTCATTACCTGGCAGACCGCCAGCGAAGTGAATAGCAAAGGCTACGATGTACAGGTTTCGACCAACGGCACCGAGTACCGCACCATTGCCACGGTTAACAGCATCTCGGCTAACACCACTACTCCCAGCAACTACCGCTACGTTGACACGGAAGCCAACAAAGCCGGCATGCGTTACTATCGCCTGCGCCAGGTTGACCTCGATGGCAAGGATACTTACTTCAAACCAGTTGGTGTGAGCTTCGACGGCAAAGGCACTACTACGGAGCTAGTAGCCTACCCGAACCCCCTGAAGAGCGGCGACAATTTGCGCCTAGCTATGCAAACCAGCGTGGCTGGCAAAGGTCAGATAACCATCACGGATATGACCGGCCGCACGCTCAGCACGGAAACCGTCGACATGGCCTCGGGCGTTACTGATATGTCGTTGAATAAGTTCAGCGGCCTGAAGATGGGCATCTACATGGTGCGTGTATCGATGCCCTCGGGCGACACCAAGACCCTGAAAGTGGTGAAGCAATAAGCTTCGTCCCTTTCCGGCAACAAAAACGCCGGCTTCCGCAAGGAGGCCGGCGTTTTGTTGTTGTCGATGGGTTTGGTTAGCCGCGGGGCATGGAAGTGCCGGGCTTGCCCGTTTTAGCTGCCGGGTGGAACATGGGGTCCACGGCATCCATATCGAGGAAGTGGGAAAATGTATCGCCGCGCAGGCCCAGGCGAATGGTTTCGAGGCTGACCACTTCGTTGGGAGCAATATTGCCGAGGTTCACGTTGGCGCCCAATAGCTTGATAAACCACACTTGTTGGGCTTTCTGGGGAGCTTCCCACAGGATTTTATCTGACGGAATTTTGGTCAGGATTTCCTCTACCAGGCCTGAGCGCACCTCGCCGGTGCTGCGGAACAGGCCCACGTTGCCACCCTCGCGGGCTTCACCGATAACCTTGATAGCACCAGCAGCCAGTTCGGACTCCATCTGCGAAATCCACTTGTAGGGCGGAATGATTTTTTCCGCGTCCTTCGAGCCTACTTCGCTCAGTACGCGCACCGACTTGCTCAACTCACGGATGTACTCGCACTTGCGTTCATGGTCCAGGTCGATGCTGCCATCCGACACCTCGGCGTATTCCATGCCGTAGGTATCCAGCAAGCGGCGGTAATCATCGAACTGGTTGCGGATAATAAAGGCTTCGAACAGCGTACCGCCGAAATAAACCGGAATGTTGGCTTCACGATAAATTTCGAGCTTACGCTTGAGGTTAGGCACCACATAGGAAGTGGCCCAGCCCAGCTTCACCACGTCGGTATAAGCGCCGCCTACTTCCAGAAAGTCTTCTACTTCGCGCAGGCTCATGCCCTTGTCCATCACCATGGTATAGCCCTGTTCGCGGGGCTTGGTGGTGCGCTCGGGTAGTTGAGAAAGGTCGTAATTCATTAATGTTCAGTGAAAAGATAGGGGATTAAAACTGGTCTGCTTACCGCCGGAAGGGGGTGGAGCGGCAAAGAAAAACCGCCCGTCGACTGACGGGCGGTTACAAAAGTAGCTTCAAGCTGAAATGTTATTTCCGAAACTGCTCAATGAGCCGTTTCAAGCCAGGCTGCTCACGCAGTTGCGGGAAGTAGTCGAATAACAGCACGTGCTGTTCATAATTGAGTGTGAGCGCCGTCTCGAGTACGCCGTATGCTTCCTTCATGCGGCCATCAGCCAACAGGTAAGCGCACAGCATATAATGAAAATGCGCTTCGTGCGGATGCAACTCCACGGCGTGGCGCACCAAGTCCACTGCTTCCGCAAAGTGCCCTTGCTCGTAGAGAATGGCGCTCCAACTCACCCAACCCTGCACGTCGTCGGGTGCTACTTCAGTAGCTTTCTCGTATGATTCCAGCGCGCTCACCACGTTGCCTACATGGTTTTCGGCTGCACCCAATGCCGACCAATACTCCCCGCTATCGCCATACAGTTCCGTCGCCTTGCGGAAATAATGAATGGCTTCGAACCAACGGCCCTGCTCCTGAAGCAACACACCCTGACCAAACCACGCCTCGTCCATCTCCGGATTCAGTTCCAGGGCCATGCGGTAGTATTTGCGGGCGGGCTCCCACTCGCGCAGCTTCTCGTAGCACTCACCAATATTGCAGAGGGCCTCATCGGTTGGCTGACCAGTAGGGTAGGCCTGCTCGAACTCACCAATGGCCTTGCGGTAGTCCTGCTGACAGACAAACGTATCGGCCAGCCAGTGATGAGCATCGTAGAAATCGGCCCGGATGGTAACGGCAAAATCAAACGCCTCGGCAGCTTTGGTAAAGTCTTCGCGGCGGTACCAGTATTGGCCCAGGTTATACCATGCCGTGGGGGAGTATGGGTCTTCGTCAGTAAAACGTCTGAAGAACTCCTCGTGCTCTTCCAAGCGGCCTGTAATGTCGAGGCAGTGCAACAGCTCCTGTACCCCGGTTTCGTTATCGGGGTTAAGGCGCAGGCTTTGCTTGTAGTGCTTGGCCGCACTCTTAAACTTTTGCCAGCTCTGAAAAGCCAGGCCGAGGTTGAAATGGATATCCTCTCGCTCGGGTTCCTGCTCCAGGCCAGCCCGGAAAAACTCTACAGCCAGCGCAAATTCGCCGCGCTGCGTGCTGATGATGCCGCGCGTCACGGCCACATCGGCATTGGTCGGGTCGAGGGCCGCTACGGCGTCAATCTGGCGCTCAGCTTCGGTGTAGTCACCGCGCATGGCCATCACTTGAGCCCGGTCGATGAGTAGCTCAGTAGAAAAGGGATATTGTCCAAGTGCAGCCTCACAGGCTTGCAGGGCTTTGTCGAATTCAGCGTTGGTGACGTAGTGGTCGATGATGTTCTCGAAGTCTTCCAAGTCGAAGAAAACGGGCTCTTGCTGGGCTAGCATACGCTCGAAACGACGCACGGTATCCAGAACGGCCCGGGGGTTTTCAAAATTTTCGTTCATGCGCATAAAGTCGCAGTTAAGTGGATTAATCGGGTTTCGTAACCGGCCAACATCAGCAGCAGATGCTTTACACCAAGCCGCTGGCAGGCGCCGCGTACTCCACTTTCTAGTTCGATATCAATAGTAACAAATATTGGGCAAAACCGTGCAATCGGGTTCTAGCTAAGATACGAAGGCCGCAACAGAATGGGTCGCCTTGGTGACCAGTTCACCAGCGCACCACGCTAAAGTCTCAGCTAACGGACGGAATGTTAGGCTGGTATGACTTTGCACTTTGTCGTGGCGATACACCACTGGCTGTCGCCCCGCACGGGCTGTGTCCTTAGTAATGAGCGGCCGGGCCCCTGTGAGCACTGCCCGTGCATGCTCCAGCCGCCAGATAACTTCTGCAGCCCAGTCAGGTACGGCCATCGTGGGAGGCCGGCGCTCCAAAGCCGCCGCCGCTTGCCGGAAAAAGTCAGCCAGCGGCACTGCTTCAGCACTCAGAATATAACGTTCCCCACTCAATGCAGTCTGGTCGAGTGCCAGGGCCAGCAATTGCGCTACCACGTCGCGCACATCCACAAAATTGATGAGGCCTCGCGTATAGAAACGGTGCTGCTGATGAGCGTAGCGCAGCAAACGGGTACTGCTGCGATTCCAGTTGCCGGGCCCTAGCACCACCGAAGGATTTACCACCACAGCCGACAACCCTTCGGCCACGCCACGCCACACCTCCAACTCGCCCAGGTATTTAGATGTAGCATAGGCCGGATGGGCCGCACCCAAGTCCCAGGTAGCCTTCTCGGTAACCGGCAGCCGGCCGTCAGGGCCCACAGTACTACCCGCCGCCGGCCCGCCCAGTGCTGCCACCGACGATACGTGCGCCAGCCGAACGCCCGGTCGTTCCAGGCAGGCATCGACCACGGCGGCAGTGCCCTGCACGTTCACGGAGAGCAACAAGTCTTCATCCTGCGGCGCGTAGGATACCAGCCCGGCGCAGTGAAAAACGTGCGTTACGTCTGGTGTAAGTGCCGCCCGCAGTTGTTCGGTGTCGAGCAGGTCGCCGGCCAGCCATTCCACGCCCGGTGCGCCATCTGTGGGCACAGCACCCCGGTGCAATGCCCGCACCGCCAGCCCGCGCGCCCGTAGCGCCCGCAACAAAAACGAGCCAATAAGGCCGGTGCCACCGGTAACGAAAACCATATGATTAATGATTATTGGTTAACGAATAGTGATTAATGGTATGCGTAGCCGGGATTTGAAGCTTTGCCAATTAACCGCGAAACGTTAACCGCGACATGTCAAAGCGTGTTATTGAGCAATGGCAGATTCAGTACCTTTTCCAAGTGCGGCTGGGGAATGGTACGTTTCAGCAGGGTATCGGCGTGGCGCAAGTGGTGCGCGTCGGTCCCCACAAAATCAACCATGCCAGCGTCAATGAGCTGTTCGGCTACTTTTTTGGCGGCAGGGGAGTAGTAGCCCGCCAGCGAGTTCAGGTTCACTTGCAGTAATACCCCATAGTCGCGGCGCATTTTCTCAATATCGCTAAAACGCCCGTAGAGGTAGGTATAGCGCTCCGGATGAGCCAGTACGGGCCGATAACCCTGTGATTTCATTTCAAAGATGATTTCGAACAGGTTGAGCGGCTCGTTCATATACGACGTCTCGAACAGCAGGTACCGCTTGTCGCCACCAAAAGTGAGCATTTCAGTGCCATCGGTGAGCTTGCGCCCCAAAAACTCATCAAGGTAATATTCGGCAGCGCACTCAAGCACCACATCATCTAGACCTGCAGAGGAAGCTGCCTCCCGCAGAAGCTGCAGTGCCGCCCGAATGCCTTCCGGCGTGTTCTTATAAAAGTCCCCCATGATGTGGGGCGTCATTATCAGCTTGCGGTAGCCAAGCGCGCGCAATGCCCGCAACAGGTCTAGCGAATGCTCCACCGTTTCGGCACCATCGTCGAGGCCGGGCAGCAGATGGGAGTGCATGTCGGCCCCTAGCTTGGCCAATAGCTGGCTAGGCACAAGGGTAGCAGGCGCCGCGGAAGAGGTGGCACCGCCAAAAAGCCGTTGCCAGAGCGTAGCCATTGTAATAGTCGTTAAGAGAACATCTTCTTCACTTTCTCACCGAAGGTGAGCGTCTTGGTAGTCGGTTCCTCGTAGTAGCCTTGCCCATAAGCCCCGTATCCGTACCCGTACCCGTACCCGTACCCGTACCCATAGCCGTATCCATAGCCGCCGCCAGACTGCGCATCATTTAGAATAGTACACATGCGGGTGAAGTTGTTGCTGCGCATAAGCCGATTCATGTTCTTGATGAAGGCTTTACGCGAGTATCCGGCTCGCACAATATAGAGTGGGATGTCTGCCTTGCGCATAATCAGGATGCCATCTGTAACCAAGCCTACGGGCGGCGTATCAATCAGAATTACGTCGTAAGTCTTGAATAACTCTTGAACCATGCCATCGAACCGGTCGCTCAAAATGAGCTCAGATGGGTTGGGCGGCGTTGGGCCGGCTGAGATGAACTGCAACGTGTCGATAGACGTGGGCTGAATACACTCCTGTACAGTGTGACGCTCGATGAGGATGGTGCTTACCCCACGCGTATTTTCGGCTCCGAAGGCCAGGTTCACCTTTGGCTTACGCATGTCCAGGTCCAGAATAATTACCTTTTGGCCCGAGAGCGCAATGATGCCTCCCAGGTTCACCGTAACGAAGGTTTTACCCTCGCCAGAAATCGTAGACGTTACCGAAATCAAGCGCTTCTTTTTGGAAGAGCTGATGAAATCCAAGTTGGTTCGAATGGAGCGAATAGACTCAGAAATGGCCGACTTAGGGTTTTTGTCCACCACCAAGCGCGATACCTCCATTTTGTCCTTATCGTAGGTCGGGATAATGCCCAATACCGATGCTTTGGTGTTGCGCTCCAACTCCCGCACATTTGTCACGGTGTTGTGCATGAAGTAGCGCACCGCAATCAGGCCCAGGCCTAATAGCAGGCCTCCTGCTAGCCCCACTGCATACACTAGCAAACGATTTGGAAAGAGGGGCTCCTGTGGTGTGGAAGCTGGCGATAGAATTTGGAAATCGGCGGTGATGCCGGCATTGCTCATATTGTATTCAATCTCTCTTTGCTTAAGTTGCAAGTAGGATTCCTCCGCTAGGTTCAATGCTCGCTTTAAGCGGTCTAGTTCGGTGCCTTTGTTGGGTAGTCCTTCCAGTATGCGTTGAATTTCACTACGCTGCTGATCCAATTGATTGATGCCTGACCGTAACAATTCCTGATTTTGGCGCAGCAACCGTTTAATACTGTTACGCGCATATGCAATCTTAGCTTGTGCTGCCTGTACTACTTCCGTCTTATCAGTATAAGAGCGCGAAAGACGTCGCAGGTCATATTGAAGCCCGTTTAATTCGGTCAGCTGGCTGCTTAGTAAGGGGTCTCCAATTGAAGCAAGTGCTGGAATACTTTGCTCAATAGTCTGATTTTCGTCGCGGGTAAGGTACTCTTGATTAGCCATCTGAGCCACTTGGCTCAGTAAATTCAGCTTTTCTTCAATCAGAGTTCGGTCAGCTTTAAGCTTTTCTAGCTTATCGTTCAGCACACCCAACTCCGCTTTGACATCATAAGTACCCGAACGCTGCACAAAATCCTGTAAGCGCCCTTCGGCTTCTTGTAAGCTCGCACTATTATCCTTTAGAATTTGAGCTAGGAATAGCAGCGTTTTACGCGAGCCTTCTGTCTTACGAGCTACCTTTTCAGCTAGGTACACCGAATCAATTTTATTCACGATTACCCTCGCTTTTGCTGGATTATAATCGTTGAAAGAAATACCAATAGTGTTGGCATCAGGGTTCACAATCTCAACCGTAAGGTTTTTGTTGAGAAAGGCATTCACGGTGTTCTCATCCTGCACCGTGAAATGATAATTACCATCCAGTGAGTTCTCCTTAAGGTTGGGAGTTGATAGGATTTGCAAGCTGATACCTGGTAACTCAATTTGCTGCCCTAGAGCATATTCACCGCCCTGCGGTTTGCCCTGACCGACGAAGTCAAGTTTGAAACGCTGTAAGCTTATGAATTTCAAATTGAACTTGCGATTATATAGCGACGGGTCAGTGATTTTATAGACTACACGAAACGGAGAAGTGCCGTACATTTCCGACTCGAGTACTGTGCCTTGAACGTAATAATTCACGTCCAGCGCCAAGGAGTCCTTCAACTGCTGGTAGATGATGCCAGATTTAATCAACTCAACCTCACCGGCGAGTTTTGTCCCTCTGGGTTTGTCGAGGGCTGTATTGACCTGGGCAAATCCCAATGCATCACCTACATTGCGCTCATCAATTTTGAGCAGGGAGGCCGATTTATAAACTGGTTTAGTATAGCGCAAATACAACCAAGAGGCTGTTACTCCCAGAATAACCAGCAATATCAGCCATAGCAAGCTGCGCCGGGCCACTAGCACCAACGTAGCCAAATCCAACGTGGCACCCTCTTCCTCTGGTTCGCTAGCTACTACAGTGGGGCCCGCAGTCGGCTCGCCCCCCCCGCCTGTAGCATTGCGGATAAGCTCTTCTAACTCCGAGTTTTCGTTAACAGCCATCTAGAATAAGGATTGTTAGCCTAAGCCAAGTATGATAAACAACCGCTAAATCGAATTTAGCGGGTCACGTAGCTGATAAGGAAGAAAGTAGTAGTAGTAATCAACGAAACAAAGCTGATAACAGGTGCGGCATCGGTCAGGGCTTCGAGCACCGGGCGACGCACCGGTTCGACGTAAACAATGTCGTTTGGCTCCATCTGTAGGTTGGCTCGGCGCATGCCATCAAGCGTTGAAAGGTCAATCTGCTGCACTCGCGGGTTTTTCAGGTCGCCTCGGATAATGCGGATATTGGTTGCCTTGCCTCCAAAGCGGTACAAGCTACCACCACCACCTCCGTTGCTGCTACCGCCACCCCCGTCAATGCCACCGGCCAGGGCCAGTACTTCAAGCAGGTTCATGTTATCGTTGGCCAAGGGAATTACTTGACCCCCTGGTGCTCCTAGTACAAACACCCGGTTGTTCGTAACCCGAGTCGTTACAAAGGATTCCTTGTAATACACATCGTAGCGAACCTTCAAAACACTATCGGCTTGTAAAAGCGACAGGCCGCTGACCTTCACGCGGTTCACAAGCGGGAGGAATACGGTTCCATCCGCCTGCACCAGAAATGCTGTGCCAATGGATGTGGCGCCGGCACCCTGCCCAACGTTCCGCTGCCCACCTCCCGCGCGGCTACTTCCGCTGCTGGTAGAGGGTGCGGGAGAGGTGGTGGCTCCGCCGCTGGGTTCGCCAAAGTGCAGCTCGCCATTGGGGTCCAGAATTCGTTCACCCCGGTTAGTGTTCACCCGCACTTCGAGAAAATCGTTGGGCTGAATAAGGTAGTTGCGCTCGGTACGGTTGCGGGCAATGCGCAGCTTGGAGCTATCCAGCTGCTGTCCTTGCTTATCGGTAAGCCGGAACATGACGCGCTGGTTGAAGTACCGGTTCGAGGCGCACGATGAGAAAAGCAGCAGCACTGGCAGTGCAAGCAGCCCCAATCGCCCAAGGCGATAAATGAAAGAAGTCGGCATGAAGGCCAATTAGAGCGAAATCAAACGGGTAAAACGGGAAATTTTTTCGAACCCGCAGGGCAGATATGCCCCAAAAAGCCTCAAAAGTAACGCTTTTGCCGCGCCCATTCAAGGCCAGGTACTTGGCCGGCTCGTTCCCAACTGCCAGAGCCGTACTTTCGTGGAGCCAAAACCAGCTATTAATGGTTCAGGTAATCATTCACCGGACATTCTCCCAAATCCCACCCCAGTTCCCTTTTTATGGAAGCCGTAGCCACCGAAAACCAAACCATGATAGCGCAGATGGTGCGCGATTTTGGCGCCCAGCACATCAAACCCAACATGATGAAATGGGATGAGAGCCAGGAATTCCCCGCCGACGTTTTCCATAAACTCGGCGAACTGGGCTTGATGGGGGTGCTCGTGCCCCAGGAATACGGTGGGGCAGGCTTTGGCTACGTCGAGTATGTGACGGCAATTGTCGAGCTCTCTAAAATTGACGGCAGCATTGGCTTGAGCATGGCTGCTCACAACTCGCTCTGCACGGGTCACATTCTGCAGCACGCCTCCGAAGAGCAGAAACACAAGTACTTACCCAAACTGGCCAGCGGCGAGTGGATTGGTGCCTGGGGCCTCACCGAGCCCAACACGGGTTCCGATGCGGGCAATATGCGCACTACGGCTGTGCTCGACGAAAGCGGTGATTACTACATTATAAACGGGGCCAAAAACTTCATTACCCATGGCAAGTCCGGCAATGTAGCCGTGGTTATTGCTCGTACCGGTGAAGTAGGCGACTCCCATGGTATGACGGCTTTCATTGTGGAGCGCGGCACGCCGGGCTTTGCTGGTGGCCGAAAGGAAGACAAGCTGGGCATGCGCGCCTCCGAAACCACGGAAATGATTTTCACCGACTGCAAAGTGCCCAGGGAAAATGTCATTGGCAAAGTGGGCGATGGCTTTGTTCAGAGCCTGAAGGTGCTCGATGGCGGCCGCATTAGCATCGCGGCGTTGAGCTTGGGCATTGCGCAGGGTGCGCTGGAGGCAGCTACCAAATACAGTAAGGAGCGTTACCAGTTCAACCAGCCGATTAGCAATTTCCAAGGTATTTCCTTCAAGCTGGCTGATATGGCCACTGAGGTAGAAGCCGCCAGCCTGCTTACCTACCGCGCCGCCGACATGAAAGACCACGGCCTGAACGTAAACCTGGAATCGGCCATGGCCAAGCTGTATGCTTCAGAAGTTGCCGTGCGTACCGCCAACGAAGGCGTACAGATTTTCGGCGGCTACGGCTATACCAAAGACTACCCAGCTGAGAAATATTACCGCGACGCCAAACTCTGCACCATTGGCGAAGGCACCAGCGAAATCCAGAAATTGGTGATTGCCCGCGCCCTGTTGAAGTAAAAGCCACAAATGATTTCCATTTCGACGGATAAAGCAGGTTTTGAATTTCCGGCTGTAAGGAATAATAGCCAAAATAGCTCTTATTAATGCGTCAGATACGGAACCGCAAAAAATCTGTTAAAACCGTTAGAATCTGTTAAATCTGTGCTTTATCTTTGCGGCCCGGTTTAGGCCGCCCTCCTCTGAAAATCTCCCTCATTCCCTGATATGATTATCATTCAAATCAAAGACAACGAATCGGTTGACCGCGCTCTGAAGCGCTTCAAAAAGAAGTTTGAGCGCACCGGCGTCCTTAAAGAGCTACGTCGTCGGACTTTCTTCCAGAAGCCCAGCATCACGGAGCGTAAGATGAAACAGAAGGCTGTTTACAAGCTCGCCACCTACGGCCAGCCTGGCGAATAGCCGTAAAGTTTTACGGCGCGTTTAGCTTTGCTAAAAGCCGGCTGGTTTGCCTGTTAGCGCAAGCCAGCCGGTTTTTTCACGCTCATACGTGAAGGTTTGATTTGGTGGAAAATAAAAAACCACTACATTGGATGCCCGGCCCAACCGCCGGGCATTTTTGGTGTTGGCATGGAAGCTTTTCTCGATTTTTTGCGCTTTGAGAAGCGCTACAGTCCACATACATTGGTCTCGTATCAGACCGATTTGGGGCAGTTCGCAGCATATCTGAAATCGGCCTATGAACTGGCCGACCCGGCGCAAGCTACGCACCCCCTTATTCGGGGCTGGGTGGTGGAACTGATGCAGGAAAACCTAGACCCACGCACCGTGAACCGCAAGGTGGCCTGCCTGCGCTCTTACTATAAATTCCTGCTACGCACCGGCACCATTGCATCCAATCCGATGCTGCGCATCAAGGCTCCTAAGATGGCCAAGAAGCTGCCCGAGTTTGTGCCCGAAGAGGCGTTAAATGGCTTGCTTAACTCTTTTGAGTTTGGGGATGACTTTGCCGGCCAGCGCGACCAGCTGGTGCTGGAAATGCTCTACGGCACCGGGATTCGCTTGTCGGAACTCATCGGTATTCATGCTGATGACGTGAGCTTGGGGGCCAGCACCGTGCGCGTGACTGGTAAGGGGAATAAGCAGCGTCTCGTGCCGCTGAATCCTACACTGAAGCTGGTGATTGAGAAGTATCAGGCCAAGCGGGCGCATGAGTTTGGGGCTGCGAGTGGCCCGCTGCTGCTTACCGATAAGGGGGATGCACTATATGAAAAGCACGTATACCGCACCGTGAAGCGCTACCTCAGTCAGATAACAACTTCCAGTGCCCAGCAGCATCCGCACGCATTACGGCACGCTTTTGCCACGCACTTGCTGGGCAAAGGAGCCGACCTGAATTCCATTAAGGAGCTGCTGGGCCACGCCAGCCTGGCGGCTACGCAAGTATACACGCACTTGTCCGTTGACCGGCTGAAATCCGTATTTGAACAGGCCCATCCGCGGGCCTGAGTTTTGTTTACCCTTTTACCTCTTAATCACCCACCTTATGAAAGTACAGATGCATTCGGTGCATTTCGACGCCGACAAAAAACTGCTTGACTTTGTTCAGCAACGCCTGAATAAACTGGAAACTTTTTACGATAAGGTCACCGAAGGCGAAGTCATTATGCGCCTCAACAATAAAGATGGCATCGAAAACAAAACCGTCGAAATAAAGCTGCTGGTGCCCGGCAATATCCTCTTCAGCCAAGAAGACGCCGCTTCGTTCGAAGCCGCCGCCGATGCCGCTACCGAAAGCCTGCGCCGCCAAATCACCAAGCACAAGGAAAAAGCCATGGCGCATTGATTTGTGCTGTTAGCTAATATTCTTTAGCCGTTTGCCTTTAAAAAAGAGAGCCCCGACTAGATTTCTAGTCGGGGCTCTCTTTTTTAAAGGCAAACGGCTAGTTCAAACCGAACTCGGCCTTAATCTGAGGTACGTAATCGAGCTTTTCCCAAGTGAAGGTTTCGAAAGTTTTCTTCTCACCGTTCGGCATTACCACATCCACGGTGCCGGGCTGACGGCCCATGTGGCCGTAGGCTGCGCTCTGGGCGAAGATAGGGTTCTGCAGCCCGAAACGCTTCACGATGGCGTAGGGGCGCAGGTCAAAAAGCTTATTCACTTTCTCGGCTACTTCGCCATCCGTCAGCAACTGGCCGCTGGCGTTTTTGGCCTTGATGGTGCCGTAAGTAGTCACAAAAACGCCCACTGGCTGAGCTACGCCGATGGCGTAGGCTACCTGCACCAGTACCTGCTCAGCCACGCCGGCAGCTACCAGATTCTTGGCGATGTGTCGGGCGGCGTAGGCAGCCGAACGGTCTACTTTCGAGGAGTCTTTACCGGAGAAGGCACCGCCGCCGTGGGCACCCTTGCCGCCGTAGGTGTCTACGATGATTTTGCGGCCGGTGAGGCCAGAGTCGCCGTGCGGGCCGCCAATAACGAACTTGCCCGTGGGGTTGATGTGGTAGGTAATCTGGTCGGTGAAGAGGGCTTGTACATCTTCGCTCAAACCGGCTTTTACGCGGGGAATGAGGATGCTAAGCACATCGGCCTTGATTTTTTCCAGCATAGTGGCTTCCGACGGGTCGAACTCGTCGTGCTGGGTGCTAATAACGATGGTGTCAATGGCCTCCGGCTTGTGGTCGTCGGAGTAGCGAATGGTCACCTGGCTTTTGGCATCGGGGCGCAGGTAGGACATGTCGCGGGCTTCGCGGCGAATGGCGGCCAGTTCCTGCAGCAGGCGGTGCGAGAGGTCAAGGGCCAATGGCATGTAGTTGGCCGTTTCATGGCTGGCGTAGCCGAACATCATGCCCTGGTCGCCGGCACCCTGGTCTTCGTCCTTGGCCCGCTCCACGCCCTGGTTGATGTCCGGCGACTGCTCGTGCAGGCGGTTCATCACCTCACAGGTATCGGCGTTGAAAAGGTATTCGGGCTTATTATAACCGATGCGGCGGATGGTTTCGCGTACAATGGGCTCGGCATCGACGTGAGCGGTAGATTTAATCTCGCCGGCAACGAGGGCAAAATCCGTGGTCACCAATGTTTCGCAGGCTACTTTGGCAGTGGGGTCCTGGCGCAAGTACTCGTCGAGGATGGCGTCAGAAATCTGGTCGGCAACTTTATCAGGATGGCCTTCCGAAACCGATTCGGAAGTGAACAGATAGGGCATTGAGTGCGCGAAAAGAGGGAAGTATAAAAGACAAAGGCGCCCGCCAGACCGAAGCCGGCGGGCGGGCGCGGGGGCAAAAGTACGGAAAATCGGGGTATTAGTCGTTACCGAACAGGGGCAAGACGCCCGTGTAGCTCTACAATTGCGCCAGCCGGCCGCCGTCTACCACCAGGGTGGTGCCGTGCACAAAGCTGGCGTCGGCCGAAGCCATGAAGGCAATAGCGGCGGCCAACTCTTCGGGGGTGCCTACGCTGGCCTTATCAACCGTTTCTGTGCCACTTTTTACATTGGGGTTATCCCAAAGCATGGGTGTATCTACGGCACCGGGCGCTACGGCATTGATGCGGGTTTGCTTGCGGTCAAGCTCCAAGCTGAGGCCACGCACGAAGGCTTCGAGGCCGCCCTTGCTGGTAGCATAAGGCACCACGTTGGCAGTTGTCTGGTGAGCGTGCACGGAACTGATGGCCACAATGGCGCTGCCCGCGGGCATATGGGGCAGGCAAAGCTGGGTGAGCTGCACCAAGGAGCGCAGGTTCACCAGCATCAGGGTATCCCACTGCGAAAGCGGCAGGTCGGCGAGACGGTCGAAGGTCATCATGGCCGCGTCGCAAACCAGTACGTCAACGCGGTGGTATTTGGCCAGCACCTTTTTCATAATGCCTGTGATGGCGCGGGACTTGGTCAGGTCGCAGGCCATAAATACTGCCTTGCCACCGGCCTTGGTGATAAGCTGGACAGTTTCAGCACCGTCGGCCCGGTCGCGGCCCAGGGCGATAACCGTACCGCCTTCGGCTGCCAGGCGTAGGCAGGTAGCCCGGCCTATGCCGGAGGTGCCGCCTGTGACGAGGCATACTTTGTTGGAGAAACGCATGTAGGAAACAGAAAAGAATCAGCGAATAATTTCGAAGCTGCTCTACGTAACCCAACCATTCAACGCCGCCTTTGTGCTGATTTTACGCTCAATAAGCTGACTGCTTAAGCGGTGTGCACCGGAGCCGTCAGCTTTTCGCACACCAATACGACTGGACGGCCACGCAGGTCGGTAGTGGCAAAAAGGTAGATTTCGCCTCCTTCGCGAATGCCGGTGCGCCGCCGAAAATCAGCCACCGAATCGGGGAAATTGCGCGTCGTAACGTGCGCCCGGGCCTCTGGGCCCAGATAGGGTTTGAGGGCGGAGCCGTCAGCTTTTTCCACAGCTAGCACCTTAAAAACCCGCCCAGGAAACTCCGGCCGCAAGACATCGGATGTGTAGAGGTGGCTGTGCTGGTGCAGCTTCAGCAACTCGAAAGCCGTACCGATGCTGCGAAAAGCCCCCGCCTTGAGCACGGCTGCGTTGGGTTCGTAGAGATACTGCTGGGCCTCGGCGTAGCGGGGGGTAGCACGGGCTTCGCGGGCGCGGTTGAGGCGGAACTCCTGTTGCGTACCATCGCGGCGCAGGTTGATGGCGTAACGCTCCGGGTCGATGGCCGGCTCCTGGCCCAACTCATAGAGCACTTCCTTCACCTCATTGTCGACGGCCACCACCCAGAGCCGACGCACATGCGCCAAGCCCTGCACCGCGTGCTCAATATCAAGCATGGGCGAGGTTTTGAGCAGGATTTTATCAGCCTTGTGTAGCAGCAGCGGCAAGAGCTTCACCACATCGGGCTCGCAGTCGCGTAGCAGGAAAATCTTGCGAGCGGCGGTGTCACGGCGGGCTGGGTCGAGGTAAAGCCAGTCGTAGTGAAGCGGGGTTTCTTTTAGGAAAGCCAAGGCATCAGCAGCGTGCACCGTCACATTGTCGATGCCAAGCTGACTGAAATTATAGCGCACCACCTCGGCCAGCGGCGGCGTGCGCTCCACGTAGTCGACCTGCGCCACGCGGGTGGCAAAGGCGGCCGAATCGGCTCCGAAGCCACCGGTGAGGTCGGCAAGGCGCTGGCCGCCCACCAGGTTGGCTTTGAAGGCGGCAGTACGGGCTGAAGAAGCCTGCTCAACGGAGAGAGCAGGCGGAAAAACAAGGTCGGGGTTGTCGGCCCAGGCGGGGAGCTTGGCGCGGGCTTTCTGACGGGCCTGGATTTGGCGCACCAACTCAGGTACAGGCAGGCCGGGATGGCGGCGGGCTTGGAGGGCCAGGTGGGCGGGGTCGTCGTGCAGATGCGCGGCCACGTACCGCCGGGCCGCTTCGGGCAAGGGGTAGTCCATGAATAAGGCTATACGAAAAAACGCAGCGCTTAGCGCAAATCCCAGCGTAGAGCCAACAGCGGCTGGCCGCCGGGTGCGGCGGCCAAGCCTATTGCCGCAGGGCGCAGGCGCGGCCAAGCATTTCCGTGGGCAAGGCTGGCATTGTATGATTCCACCGCTCGCTTCATATGGGTATTAGTGTTAGCGTTAATAAACACCGTAGCCAATATACTGGCGGCAAATACCCCAATGGCTACGCGCTGGGTAGGGTTAAAATACTGCCAGTCGTCACGGGCCAGAATTTGCTGGCCATAAACGCCAAAAGCCCCCACGGCCACCACGCGGTCAATCAGAAAGAGGGTTTTCTGGCGGCGATACTGGTTCAGGTGGGCCAGCGCCTGGGGGTTGCCCACCAGGTAAGGCCGCATTTTCTGGCCGAAAAAGCCAGCCGTCTGATAATTATTACCCTCAACGCCGGGTGGTAGGAAGTCGAAATTGTGCTGGGGGCCGTGCAGGCCGCGCTCCGCATCTTCGGGCAATAGGCGAATGGTTGCGGGGGCTTTTTGAGAGAATACCGGCGCTGAAAAGCCGAAAAACAAAGCAGCGGCGAAAGCGCCACGAAGCCGCCACTTAGCCAGTGGCAGCCGGTTAGGATTGTGCATAGCAACAAATATACTAGGGCCTTGAGGGGAGGAATAGCAGGGTTTTCCACTATTTTCGGCCCTTAAGCCCAACAAACAACCGTTCTCACACGTTCAGGCCGAGCCAGCCGGGCAATTCCGGTTATTACTTTGTACTTCTACAACTGACAATCCACCAGCTGACAATCTTTATGAAAACACCCTTCATTCTCCGCTACGCCTTTCAGGCCATGCTTCCCGCCGTGCTTCTGCTAGCCTCCTGCGGCAAAGACGATGACCCGGTCATAACGCCCGTTGACCAAGGTAAGGTCCTGTTTTCACATGCTGCTGCTGCATCCAATACCGCCCTTACGGCATTTCTAAATGACCAGCAGGTGAGCCAGCTTAATTATGGGCAGAGTAGTGGTTATGTGGCAGTAAATGCAGGTACTCCTGCACTTCGAATCAATAATGGTACGCAAGTGGCAGTTCCAGCGCAGCCACTAACCGTTGCCAAAGACCAAAGCTATTCTGTATTTGAATACTCGCCTACAAGCTCCATTGGCAGCTTGGCTCTACTGACAGTTACCGATAGCCCAGTTGCTTTGGGGACTGGTGAGGCACAGGTTCGTCTAGTATACTTAAATACTGGCGGTACTACTCCCGTTCAGCTTACTGTGCCGCCCGTTGCAGGTACAGTAGGAACTCCTCTAACAACGGACGTTGCTTTTGGTGCTGCTTCTGGCTTTGTTAAGTTCAACGCCGGGGTTCTAAACCTAACTATTACAAGCGCTGGTACTCCGCGCCCCGTCGTAGTTTCTGTGGGTGATGGCACAGGCACAGGAACTGGGGTATATAAGTACCAGGAAGGAAAAATATATACCATCGTAGTACGTGGGATTACGGGTAGCGGTGTTCCCACTGCACAACAGCCCCAGGCTGTTATCATTCAGAACAACTAGACCTAGGTCTCGGCACCAACAAGGTCCCTTGTCACATAACAAAAAAGCCCGCATCCTCCAATGCGGGCTTTTTTGTTATGTGACAGGGCCTGAACAAATCCAGTATCTTTGTGGTTGAAACGCGAATCACAACTTAATTATATCATGGTGGAAACCACGACGAAAACGTACGTACCGTACAAAGTAAAGGACATGAGCCTGGCCGAGTGGGGCCGCAAGGAAATCCGTCTCGCCGAAGCTGAAATGCCCGGCCTGATGAGCCTGCGCAAGGAGTTCGGTGCTGCCCAGCCTTTCAAAGGTGCTCGCATTGCTGGTTGCCTGCACATGACCATCCAAACGGCCGTGCTCATCGAAACCCTCACCGCTCTGGGCGCTGAAGTAACGTGGTCGTCGTGCAACATTTTCTCAACGCAGGACCATGCTGCTGCGGCCATTGCTGCGGCTGGCATCCCGGTATATGCCTGGAAGGGCATGAACGAAGAAGAGTTCAACTGGTGCATCGAGCAGACACTGTATTTCGGTGAAGACCGTCAGCCGCTGAACATGATTCTGGACGATGGTGGTGACCTCACTAACATGGTGCTGGACCAGTTTCCCGAACTGGCTGCTGGCATTAAAGGCGTTTCGGAGGAAACTACGACTGGCGTGCTGCGCCTGTACGAGCGTGTGAAAAATGGCTCGCTGCCTTTCCCTGCCATCAACGTAAACGACTCGGTAACGAAGTCGAAATTTGACAACAAATACGGCTGCAAAGAGTCGGCCGTAGATGCTATCCGTCGGGCTACCGATACGATGATGGCAGGTAAAGTGGCCGTGGTGGCTGGCTACGGCGACGTAGGAAAAGGTACTGCTGCTTCGTTGGCCGGTGCTGGTGCCCGCGTCATCGTAACGGAAATCGACCCCATTTGTGCCTTACAGGCGGCTATGGACGGCTTCGAAGTGAAGAAGATGGAGAATGCTATTCCGCGTGCCGACATCGTTATCACCACTACTGGCAACTGCGATATCATCCGTGAGGAGCATTTCCGCGCCCTGCGTGACAAAGCCATTGTCTGCAACATCGGTCACTTCGACGATGAGATTGATATGGCTTGGCTGAACGGCAACTACGGCCACACCAAAGACACGGTGAAGCCGCAGGTTGATATTTATACTATTGATGGCAAAGAGGTTATCATCCTCGCCGAAGGCCGTCTCGTGAACCTGGGCTGCGCTACCGGCCATCCTTCGTTCGTAATGTCGAACTCGTTCACGAACCAGACGCTGGCCCAGTTGGAACTGTGGGAGCGTGCCGACCAGTACGAAAACCAAGTATACACGCTGCCCAAGCACCTCGACGAGAAAGTAGCCCGTCTGCACCTGGCCAAAATTGGTGTGGAGCTAGACGAGCTGACGCCGAAGCAAGCTGACTACATTAAAGTGCCGGTAGAAGGCCCGTTCAAGTCGGACCTGTACCGCTACTAATGCCTGAACTACAGATTCCGGCGGATTCTTCAAATTGCACGGATTTTGTGGACGGCTAGTGAGCCAGTGAAAAAGAGAAAGGCGGCCCAATTGGGCCGCCTTTTTTGTTGTCTTATTGATTGTTTGAAAACCAAGTCCTATTCGAAAGCCCATCTACAAAATCTGCGCAATCCGGAAAATCCGCCATAATCCGTGGTTCAGACTAATGCCGCCCGCACGGTAGGGGCTACCTGCGTGCCCAGCAGTTCAATGGACCGCAATACGCTCTGGTGCGAGATGCCCTCAATAACCAACTGGGCCAGAAAGCGGGTGTTGTTAAATAGATTGTACTGGTAGAGCAGCTTATCGATAATATCCTGCGGGCTGCCGACCAGCAGCGGGCCTTGTGGGCCGCACAGGTAGTCGAAGTGGCGGCGGTCCATGGGCGACCAGCCTCGCTCGCGGCCAATGCGGTTCATGAGCGCAGAGTAGGGTGGGAAGAATTCGTCGCGGGCCTGTTCGGCGGTATCGGCCAGGTGCAGGTGGCAGTTGATGGCTAGCTGCACCTGCGCGAGGTCGTGACCAGCTTTCTGGGCCGATTCGCGGTAAAGCTCGGCAAACGGCACGTACTGCGCGGGTGCGCCGCCGAGGATGGCAATGGTAAGTGGCAAGCCCAACTGTCCGGCCCGAATGACGGAAGCCGGCGTGCCCCCTACGCCAATCCAAACCGGAATTTTGGCCTGCGCCGGGCGTGGGTATATGCCCTTTGCGTCGATGGAAGCGCGGTGCTTGCCCTGCCAGGTTACTACCTCGTTGGCGTTGATATTGAGCAGCAATTGCAGCTTTTCAATGAACAGCGCATCGTAATCCTTCAAGTCCTGCCCGAAGAGCGGAAACGACTCAATGAAGGACCCGCGTCCGGCAATAATCTCGGCCCGGCCATTGGAAATGAGGTCCACCGTGGCAAAGTTCTGGAAGGTGCGCACCGGGTCGACGGAGCTGAGGACGGTGACGGCGCTGCTCAGTCGGATGCGCTTTGTGATGGCGGCCACAGCGGCCAGAATGACTTCCGGAGCCGAAATGATGAAATCGGGGCGATGGTGCTCGCCAAGGGCAAATACGTCCAGGCCAGTTTCGTCGGCCAGCCGGCCCATCGCCAGGATTTCCTGCATGCGTTGCGCGGCGGCGTGGTCCTGGCCGCCTACGTGGGCGGGGGCTACTTCACCGAACGAGCTAATTCCAAGTTGCATAGGGTAGGGGAGTCGGGTTGGGGGAATAAACGATATAGAGACGCGGCCCTTCACGTCTCGTCGTTGAACAACCGAAAACAGGCATGGGCGTTTTCGGGCAACGATGAAATGCGAAGGGCCGCGTCTCTAGCGTTCGCCTAAAAACTATTTTACGTCCGGCGTCACGCCCATGTTGGCGTAGCAGAAGCTCCACACGTCGGCCCACTCCTGAATCTGAAGCTTGGTGCTCTTGCCCGCGCCGTGGCCGGCGTTCACGTCAACTCGAATCAATGTGGGGTTGGGGCCAGTGTTAGCGGCTTGCAGGGCGGCGGCGAATTTGAAGGAGTGCGCGGGTACTACCCGGTCGTCGTGGTCGGCGGTGGTGACCATGGTGGCGGGGTAGGCAGCGGGCTTCAGGTTGTGCAGGGGCGAGAACTTAAGGAGGTTCTCAAACTGCGCCTTGTCGGCCGAGGTGCCGTACTCGGGAGCCCAGTTCCAGCCGATGGTGAAGGTTTGGTAGCGAAGCATATCCATAACACCCACGGCAGGGAGGGCCACTTTGCACAGGTCGGGGCGCTGCGTCATGGTGGCGCCTACGAGCAAGCCGCCATTCGAGCCGCCCGCGATGGCGAGGTGGTCGTAGTCGGTATACTTGTTGGTTTTCAGATACTCAGCGGCGGAAATGAAGTCATCGAACACATTCTGCTTGTTGGGCGTCATGCCGGCTTTGTGCCAGGCTTCGCCATACTCGCCGCCGCCGCGCAGGTTGGGAATGGCGAGGATGCCACCGTTTTCGAGCCACAGCATGCGGGCCACCGAGAAGCCAGGCGTGAGCGACACGTTGAAGCCGCCGTAGGCGTAGAGGTAGGTGGGGTTCTTGCCGTTCAGCGCCACGCCTTTTTTGCGGATGATGAACATGGGAATCTTCGTGCCGTCTTTGCTCGGGTAGAACACCTGTGTGGTTTCATAGTCGGCCGGGTTCACGTCTACTTTCGGGGCGCGGAATACGGTGCTGGTATTGGTAGCGAGGTCGTACTTATAGATGGTGGTGGGGTAGGTGAACGACGTGAAAGCGTAGTACACCGATTTGGCATCGCGCCGGCCACCAAAGCCGCTGGCCGTGCCAATAGCCGGCAGCTTTACGTCGTGCTCAAACTTGCCCAGCTCCGAATACACCTTTACCTGCGAGCTGGCATCGTTCAGATAGTCAGCAATTAGCTTGCCGCCGACCTGCGTCACGCTTTCCAGCTTGTTCTTGCTTTCGGGCAGCACGTCGTGCCAGTTGGCTTCCTGCGGCTTCTTCGGGTCGATGCGGATGACGCGGTAGTTCGGGGCTTTGTAGTTGGTGTACACCAGCACCTCGCCGCCCACGTTGCCGATGACATTGTTGTTGAATTCGTAGCTCGAAATGAGCGTGGTCCAGGTGGTGGCTTGCTTGGGGTCGGTGAGGTCGCGCACCAGCAACTGGTTGCCGTCGGCCTTGCCGTCGGTGAGGCTCAGCACCAAGAACCGCTCATCCTCGGTGGCCGTGGCGAAGCGGAAGCCCAGCGGCATTTTGGGGTTTTCATACACCAGCTTGTCGGCGCTCTGCGGCGTGTTCAGCTTGTGGAAGTACACTTTGTGGTATTCGTTCTTGCCGGATAGGCCATTTTCGCCGGCTTTCGGGGCATCGTAGCGGCCGTAATAGAAGCCATTCTTCGTCCATGACGTGCCGGAAACCTTCACCCATTCCAGGGTTTCGGGCAGCAGCTTGTTGGTGGTGAGGTCCATGATTTGCACCTTGTGCCAGTCGGAGCCACCGCCGCTGGTGGCGTAGGCCAGGTAGCGATGGTCGTTGCTGAACTCCATGCCGGCCAGAGCGGTGGTGCCATCGGCCGAAAAATTATTGGGGTCGAGCAGCACTTCCGGCTCGCCGGTACTGCGCTGGCGATAGATGACGGCCTGATTTTGCAAGCCATCGTTCTTGCTGAATACCAGCTCTGCGCCCACTTGCTCAGGAATGCCAAACCGCTCGTAGTTCCAGATTTTAGTGAGCCGCTCCCGAATTTTGTCGCGAAACGGAATCTGGCCTAAGTAGCCAAAAGTTACCTCGTTTTCAGCCGTCACCCAGGCTTTGGTCTCGGGCGAGTCGAGGCTTTCGAGCCAACGGTAGGGGTCGGGCACCACGGTGCCGAAATAAGTGTCGGTGTAGTCGGTTTTGCGGGTTGCGGGGTATTTCACGGGCGGGGGGGCGAGCAGGGCTAAGCCAGTAAGGCGGCTGGGCTCACCATTTTCGGGGGTGGTTACTTCGGTAAGGGACTGATGACGCGGCAGTGTATTGCGCTGCGGCGGCGTGGTGGCCCGGCAGGCCGTGGCGGCCAGTAGCAGGGCAGAGAAGGAGAGGGCAGCTTTCATCGTAGTATCGAAACAGGAAATGAGCGAGATGCGACGTGGCGTTTATTGGTCCGTTTGCACATCATCGGCAATTGGGCCTGCTGGGTTAGCGGTTGCAGTATCCGTCAGCGGTACGTCTTTGGGGTCATTGGTTTCCATCGGGACAGGGGGCTGGGCTACCACGGCTGCTACCAGTTCCGGTAGGTTGGCGCGCAGCCAGCGCAGTTCCTCGTCTACGCGCTGGCTCACCAAGCGCTCCACTTCCAGGCGCTGGGCGGGACTGAGCTGCTCGAGTACCGGGGTGGCAGCGGGCGCGGCCTGGGACTCGGAAGCGGCCAGTACAAGGGCTTCGGCGCGCTTCACGCGGGCAACGGAGTCGGCCACGGCGGCGCTGGTTTCGGAGGCGGCGGCCTGGGCTGCGGTGGCGGCCTGCTTGGCCGTGAGGGTTTCGCGGCGCTGCTGCCGGCGCCAGTGGCCCAGCGTGATGCGCAACATAATGTAGAGCACCAAGCTCAGAATGGACAAAATAAGGGCCAGCGGGGCGGCGAAACGAAAGAGCAGGCTTTCGGTACTAGTAGCGCTTGCTGCTCCCGTGCCAGCCGCGTTGCGGTCGGCGGCCGCCGCTAGCTCCGCGGCTTCAGCCGGGCCGAGGGTGGTGCCGGCTGTCACGGCCGTGTCGGGCGCTTCGGGCG
Organism: Hymenobacter negativus; assembly: GCF_017571495.1. Classification (GTDB taxonomy): domain Bacteria; phylum Bacteroidota; class Bacteroidia; order Cytophagales; family Hymenobacteraceae; genus Hymenobacter; species Hymenobacter negativus. Next base: position 612,114 of record NZ_JAGETZ010000002.1, read on the forward strand.
TCATGGCGGTCGGGACTTCGCCCAGCGGTGTACCCGATACCACGTAGTTGGTCAGGGCCGTTTCGAGGGCGGCCACCCGGGCCATGCGAGCAGGGTCTTTGCGGCGGGCCGGTGAGCCTTTCAGCTTGCTCACAATGGCTTTGGCCAGGGCGGCAAGGCGGGCCGGATTGTCTTTTTTGCCCTGATAAATAGCGCCTTTGCCCTCAATGGGCTGGTAGAGCAGGCTGTATACCCGGAGGCTGTCGGGCCGGATGCTGGTGGCCAGGGCATCAAGGTTGCCGCCCTCGCAACGCACGGTGCTCTTGAGGTTGGGCCGCCCGGCGTCGTCGTACACGAAGCGCACGGTGGCGCACCAGATTTGCACCTTGGACTCGTCGAGTGAGGGCTGGCCGAGAGGCGTTTGGGCCCGCAAGGGGCTTGCAGGCCTCAACAGCATGGCGGCCAGTAGCACGGCCAAAACAAAACGAAAGGTCATAAGCAGCGCGATTTTACCGGAAAAGTACGGTTTTGAGCGCAACTTATTATTGTTTTGATGCTAAGTCCGATTCGGCGGCGCGGCTGGCCGCCGACTTAAACTTGGGCCCGGCTCTGCGGTTATTGGTAGTTTCCGTCCGCCGTAGCGCCGCTGCGGCGACGTTGCGCCAGCGCGCCAATGCCGGGTCTGGTTAACCCGTGCTGCGGCTCACAAAGCATAGCCGCAACTGGAGCTGGTTAGTCGACGAAAACCGGCCGGAGGCGAATGCGAACGACGCTGGCCGAATTGCAAATAAGGCATCCCGGCTACCCTGCACGAGCTGTCGGGGCTCGGCCACGAGATTTTCTTGGGTAAGACTGTTCAGCAGGAAATCACTCAACTCCTTCATTGAGTATAAGGCTGGCAGGCAATTCAGGAGCAGGACAGATACCGCTTCCACAGCCAGCAACTACGGCTTCCTAAGCAACCGTAGTGGCAGCTGGGCATTTCGATAACGAACCATGGGCGGCTTTTCCAGGTGACACGTCCATAGGCTATGTTGCTTGGCATGAGGCAGCTCTTGCGCTAGGCTGATAGTCGGTGGTCGCGTTGGTCAGGCATCTTTTTTACCTTAGGCAGAGCCGCCTTACGTACGGCTCTGCCTAAGGTAAGCTGCTAGGGCACCAGTATCAGCGGGCGCACGGTGCGCTTATTGCCCTGCTGCACTATCACGGTATACACGCCGCTGCGCAGGCCGCGGAGCGAGAGCCGCGCCTCGTTCGGGCCGGGTGTGGCGTGGTGGGTGGTAGTAGCCACGCGGTAGCCCATCGGGTCGCGCACTTCTATCAGTACTTTATCGCCAGCTTCGGCTTGAAAACCAATGCTTACCTGGTCCTGGGCCGGATTAGGGTAAAGCATTACCGCGTCGTTCCGGTCCGGTCCGGGCTGAGTGCGGGCCGCGGCTCCGGTTGCCGTCCGGAACAAGGCTGTTGCTGGAACGAGGGCTTTGGTTAGTCCCGGTCCGGCATAGCTCACGTTGAGCACCTGGTCGCCGCCGCGCTCAAAAAAACCGACCGTAACGGCGTGCAAGCCGGCCTTAAGGCCAATCTGCCCGGTGCGTTCCTGGGTACCGTGCTGTCCGTCATTATCCACCACCAAAGTCGAACCGATAAAGAGCTGGGAGCCGTCGTCCGATGAGGTGTAAAAGGTATAAATGCCGTCGGTGGGCACACTCACGTAGCCCGTGTAGCGGAACGCAAAATTGTCATCGCGCAGGCGTGGGCTTAGGCTGAAGGTGGACACCGTGCCGCTGGTCGTGGCCGTAAGGCCGCTGAAAGCTGGTAGTGTACCCCAGGAGCCCTGGTAGTAGGCATAGTTAAGGCCCGCCACCGGATTAGCGGGGTTGTCGGGAATGCGCAGAGTGCTGCCCGTGGTGGTCCGGAACAGCGCCGTGGTGGGCACGGCAGTTTTCGTCAGACCAGGTCCGGCATAATTCACTTCCAGTACTTCCGCCCCGGCCTGCTCGAAGAAGCTAACCGTAATGGCGTGCAAGCCGGCCTTAAGGCCAATCTGCCCGGTGCGCTCCTGAGTGCCGTGTAGTCCGTCATTATCCACCACCAAAGTCGAACCGATGAAGAGCTGGGAGCCGTCGTCCGATGAGGTGTAGAAGGTATAGATGCCATCGGTGGGCACGCTCACGTAGCCCGTGTAGCGAAACGCGAAATTGTCATCGCGCAGGCGCGGGGCCAGGCTGAAGGTGGGTACTGTGCCGCTGGCTGTGGCCGTGAGGCCGCTGAAAGCCGGTAGCGCATTCCAGGTGCCCTGGTAGTAGGTATAGTCGAGCCCAGCCACCGGATTGGCGGGGTTGTCGGGGTTGCGCAGGGTGCTGGTGCTCACGGGCTGAAAGTTAGCCGTATAGGTCGCGTCATTGGTTGGAATGGCAATGGTCTGGGTTTGCGCACCACCGTTCGACCACGACACAAATTCGTACGTCACGCCGCCCATGGTCTGCGGCGAAGGAGCGCCGAGCGTGCGCAGGATGCCCTCCACCCCCAGTATTGATGCGGGCGCGGCTTGCGGCGTGCCATCGAGGGTGAGACTCAATCCAGCGGGGTTGGTGGCCAGGCTGATGGTAGAAGTCTGCGGCAGAATATCGCGGTACGTACTGGTTTTCACCCCCCCGGCATCGGTCACGGTCAGAATCAGGCGGTAGAATACGTTGGCCGCTGTCTCGCCGCTATTGGGAATGGTGAACGTGCCCGTTTGGGAGCCCTGACTGAAAGGCGTACCATCGTGCACATGCGTGTCGTGGTGCAAGTCAACCTGCCACACAAAGGCGCTGGCCGGCAGGGGGCCATCCTCGGCATCAGTGGCGCTGCCCGAAAACGAGATGGTCGTACCCGCCACGTAGGTAGTGCCGCTGGCCGGCGTCAGAATCTGGGCCGTAGGGGCCGTGTTGGGGGCCGTAACGGTAAGGGTGGCCGCGGTGCTCGTGGCGGTGCCCACGCTGTTGGTCACCACCGCGCGGTATTGGCCGGCATCGGCCGCTACCACGCTGGCAATGGTGTAGCTGGTGCCTGTGGCCCCGGCAATGTTCACGCCGTTTTTCTGCCACTGGTAGCTCAGCGGCGTGCTGCCGGCGGCGGCTACGGAGAAGGTGGCCGCTGCCCCCGGCACCACCGCCACGCTGGCGGGTTGGGTGGTGATAACCGGCGCGCTGGTGGTGGCCGTGTACACTACTTTGAAGAGGGAAGCGCCGTTGCGGGCCAGGTAATACAGGTTGCCGTCGGGGCCGGTTTCCAGGGCCAGGGCGTCGCCGGGCATGTTCAGGGCAAAGGCTGCACGGGCGGGCGGTGTGGTGCTGCTGTTGGGGTCGATGTAGTTAATCCACTTGCCGCAGTAGTCCTGGTAGAAGTACTTGCCCACGTACTGGCTGGGGTAATTGGTGGCCGAGGGGTTGAAGAATGTGCCGCCCGTAATGGAGCAGCCCGTGCCGTCGGGGAAGCCGCTGGCGTGCGGGTACGCAAATACCGGGGCCGTTTCGCCCGTCCGGACACTGTAGCCCTCCGACGACGGCCAGCCGAAATTGCGCCCGCCCACGCTGGCGTTGTTGATTTCCTCCCAGCTGCCTTCGCCCACATCATTGATGAAGAGGGTGCCCGTAACGGGCTGCACCGCGAACGTGAAGGGGTTGCGCAGGCCGTAGCTCCACACCCGCTGGCGCTGGGCCGACAAGCTGCTGCCCACGTACGGATTACCGGCCGGCACCGAGCCGTCGGCGTTGATGCGCAGCAGCTTGCCCATGTACGAGTCCAGGTTTGGGGCGTTGGTGCGGTTGGCATTCTCGCCCACGGCCACGTACAGCTTGCCGTCGAGCCCGAAGTGCATGGCCCCGCCGTTGTGGTTGGTAGCGGTACTCAGCGGGTCGAGGTTCAGCACCAGTGTTTCGCTGCCTGCGACGGCCACGTCACCATTGGCCGTAAAGCGGCTGATGCGGTTGTTGGCCCCACTGGCCAGCGTGTAGTATAGGTAGATGTAGTGGTTGCTCAGGTAGCCCGGGTCGATGGCAATGCCCACCAGCCCACGCTCGCCGCTTGAGTTCACGGCCAGGCTCACGAAGGGCGTGGACACCAGGCTGCCGTTGTTAATAACCCGGAGCTGCCCGGTTTGCTGGCACACAAAAATGCGCCCGTCCGGGGCAAAGGCCAAGGCCGTGGGGTTGGTGATGCCCGAGGCCACCAGGACCGCACTAAAGCCGGCAGGAAAAGTAGGCGCAGCCTGCTGGGCCAAGGCCGGCAAGCTGGTCAGGCAGCCAACGAATAGCAGCACCAGTATGAGCCGCAGGATATTCGGGCCGCGCCCGATAAAGCGAGAGGGGGATGTAGATGTTTTCATGGAAAGGATTGAAAGGGAAAAGCGAACAAGGAATTGAAAGCAGCAGGACGCCAGCTTTCAGTTTTCCAGTAGGGGCGAGTAGTAGACAGGCTGGATTTAAACCATAGGCAATATTGAGATTAGAAGGTGGCTGTGAATCAGTCTAGATAGGTTTCAGAGCCTTTGCATAGGACTTGCTTCCTAAATGTATGTAGTCTGAATTGTAATTCTTTAGCCGGCTGGCATTAACAAATTGCGTTAGTTGGATAGTGCACACAAGAATCCCTTATTGGGTGGCGCTAGCGCAAAAACACGCCGCTTCCAGCACGCTTTAATAACAACCCTTAGCCCGAAGCGCAGCCGCCGGGCAATTCCCAAAAGGCTTGGCCGGCCCCCCGTTTGCCTGGAGCGCCGCCCAAGACATCTGCTGCTTCGAGGGGCCAGTGCTGCGGCTGCCCAGCGGCCGGAGTAGTGGCCGGGAAAGGAGACGCCAGCGCGGCAGCAAGGACTCTTACCCGCCGCGGCCGGGGTACCATGAAATCTACCCTGGGCAGCACCGTCACCGTGTAGCCGCAGCTGTGTAGCGGCTGCCTGGGGCCTTGTATACCTATTAGGCTCTTGAAGCTGGGTGCGCTATGCCCTAGCCAAACCAAATTATGTTTCAAGCAATGGCCAAAAACTTATACTTTTAACAACTAATCAACTCTTTCCACGAATTTTGCATCAACTTTTCCAACCCTATTTCCAGACCTTATGACCAGACCTCTTCCCCGTTTATTGACACTGCTGATTGTAGTTGGGGCCCTGGCCGGGGCCCCGACCCAGGCACAGGCCCAGACGACCCCGCCCCGTCTAGGAGCCCTCAACAGTTGGTCGCCCAGCGTCGATGACCCTACCTACGCGGCCCGCAAGCTGCAACGGGTCCGCCAGGCCTCGGCGACGGCCGCCCGCGCTGCCACGGTGGCCAGTGCCCAGCCCACCGGCAGTGCCCGCGCGGCAGCGGCCCTGCCGGCCTGCTTCGTGCCGCTGGATACCACGGCGGCCGGCGGCTGGCAGCACTTCTCGCGGCAGAGTGGCTTTGCCGACGACAGCTTCGTCGGCCCGATTCCGCTGGGCTTCAGCTTCTCGCTCTACGGCAGCACCTACAGCGACGTGTACGTTAACTCCAACGGCAACATCAGCTTCGGGCAGGGCTTCACCACCTTCACCGCCACCGGCTTCCCAACGGCCACGCCCATGATTGCCCCATTCTGGGCTGATGTGGACATCGAAATGGCCGACACGCTGGCCCCGGCCACCAGCGGTGGCATCTACTTCAAGAAGTTCCCCGACAAGTTCGTGGTAACCTGGAACAAAGTGGCCTACTTCTCACGGCAGGCCGACAAGAAGAACACCTTCCAGGTCGTTATCAAGGCCAACACCGTCCCCGGCTTCACGGGCGACGACGTGCAGTTTGCCTACGGCGACATGCAGTGGACCACCGGCGCCGCCGACGGCGGTACGGGAGGTTTTGGCGGGGTGCCCGCTACCGTGGGCGCGAACAGGGGCAACGGGGTTAGCTATATCCAGGTCGGCCGCTTCAACCTGCCCGGCACCTCCCACCCCAACAACCAGGACCCCAGCGGCGTCGACTGGCTCGACAACCAGTGCATTTCTTTCCAGGTGGGGGCCAACAGCAACAACGTGCCGCCCAGCGTGACGGGCATGCCCGCTGGCAATACCCTCACGCTAGCGCAGGGCCAGACGCGCAACTTGGCCCTGCAGTTCCTGGGCCCGGAAGTGGGCCAGCAGGTGACGGTGACCACCAACACCAACGGCCTGTGCAACACTACCGTGAGCAACAACGGCACGGCCAACCCCACGGTGAGCCTGGGCATCACCGGCGCGGCCTGCAACCTGGGCACCCATACCATCAGCTTCCAGGCCGTCGACAACGGCAGCCCGGTAGCCTTGCAGCAGTTTACCCTGACGGTGGTGGTGACAGCCACCAACCAGTGGACCGGCGCCGTGAGCACCGTGTACACCGATGCGGCCAACTGGAACACGGGCATTGTGCCCACGGCTACCGAAGATGTGCTCATTCCGACGGGTGTCGCCAACATGCCGGTACTCAGCACCACAGCCGCCGCCAAGAACGTCACCATTGCCAGCGGCGCTAGCCTGACGGTGGCCACGGGCGGCGTGTATTCGCTGAGCGGCAACCTGACCAACAACGGCCAGCTGCGGGGCGCTGGCACGCTGCAAACCACCGGGGCGGCCACCCAGACCCTGAGCGGCACCGGCACGGCCAGCCTCTACAACGCTACCATCGGCGCGGCGGGCGCGGTGCTGAGCCAGCCCCTGGCCCTGGACCGCCTGCTGACCCTGAACGGCAACCTGACCTCCAACGGCAACCTGACCCTGCTTTCGCGCCCCGACGGCTCGGAAACGGCCATGGTGGTGAACAACGGTGCCGCCACGGTGAGCGGGAACGTGACGGTGCAACGCTTCATCGGCCCGACGACTAACCCGCAGATGGGTTACCGCCACCTGGCGGCCCCGGTCACGAACACCACCCTTACCGACATGACCACCAGCGGCTTTACGCCGGTGCTGAACCCGGCCTATAACTCGGCCCCCAACCCTGGCTTGGTGACGCCCTTCCCAAACGTGTTCAGCTACGACGAGACCCGGGTGACCAGTGGCGCGGCCGTGGCCGATTTTGACCGGGGCTGGGTGTCCCCGGTTACAACCACCATGTTTTCCACCTTCGGCTTCACCGTGAACATGATGGGCGGGCAGGTAATGGATTTTGTGGGTACGCTGGGCAACGGCACCTTCAACCGCGTGAACCTGACGCGCGGCGCGGGCCCCCAGGCCGGCTGGCAGCTGCTGGGCAACCCTTACCCGGCCCCCCTCAACTTCACCCAGCTCACCCGCTCGGGTATCGACAACGCGGTGTACGTGTTCAAGTCGAGCGGGCAGTACACGGGCTCCTACGCCAGCTACGTGAACGGCGTGCCGGCCAACGGCGGCTCCAACATCCTGCCGATGGGCCAGGCTTTCTTCGTGCGCACTACCACGCCAGGCGTGGCGGGCAGCGTGGCCTTCACCAACGCCGCCCGCCTGACCACCTACCAGAACCCCGCGCTGCAGCGCAGCACCGCCACCGAAACGCGCCCGCTGCTGAGCCTGGACCTGCGCAACGCCGCCGGCACGGCCGCCGAGCAAATGGCGGTGTACTTTGAGCAGGGCGCCACTGCCGGCTTCGACGCCGGGTACGATGCCTACCGCCTCGGCAACGGCAACGCGGTGCAGCTCGGCGCCCTGGCCGGCACCACGGAGCTGTCCATCAGTGGCCTGCCCGCCCTGGGAAGCACGCCTGTGACGGTGCCCCTGCTCGTGCGCGTGGCCCAAACCGGTAGCTACACCCTGCAGGCCGCGCAGCTCATCAACCTGCCCACGGGCTGGACGGCCACCCTGCACGATGCCCTGACCGGCACCGCCACCGACCTGCACCAGCCCACCGGCTATAACTGCACCATCGCCGCCAATCAGGCCCCGGGCCGCTTCCTGGTGGAATTTGCTCCCAGCCGCGTGACGGCCACCGGCTCCGCCCAGCTCAGCGCGGCGGTATCGGTGTACCCCAACCCGGCCCACAGCACGGCAGCCCTGCTGCTGCCTCCCAGTGCCCGGCCCACCACGGTGAGCCTGTTCAACGCCCTGGGCCAGGTGGTAAGCCAGCAGCGCGTGCCGGCCAGCCAGCGCACCGCCCTGCTGCCGCTCACGGACCTGGCCCCGGGCGTGTACACGGTGCGCGTGGCCCTGGCCGAAGGCTCTGTAACCAAGCGCTTGGTGGTGGAGTAAGCCCCTCCGGTTTCCTGCTCTCCTTCCCGGCGGCGCCGCTTCGTTCTCGAAGCGGCGCCGTTCTTTTGCAGGGTTTAATCCTACTGATTTGAATGTTGTTAATCAAATAAGGTAAAACCTCCGAAGCGGGTCCAGCTCACATCCCCTTGCGGGAAGCCGGGCGCCTGCTAACATTCACGCCGTCGTGGCTGCCTATCAAACAATAGGGCTCGGGTTCTTCCAGAGGCGGGCGTGAGGCGGTCCGTCCGCTCCCTGCATTCTCTTGCCGTTGAAGCCGCATTGGCCTGCTGCTGCAAAGGCACCGTTCATTTCCTCGCTTTCGATAAGGTATACCAGCCATTCAGCCAGCTTCGGGGGCCGGTAGTCAATTTGCCTGAAGCCACCCCGCCCGCGAGGCTCTTCACGCCCGCTATATTGCTAGCTTTGCCGACATATTCCACCCCTACACTTTTCCCATTCTCTTCTCCCCCTCATCATTTTTCCACCCTTTTTTCTTTTAAGCATGACAACTAATTTACGTTTCACGCCCAGCTTCTCTTTTAGTAGGAGTTGGGCTGGCGCGCTGGCGGTGCTGCTGAGCTGGCTGCTGCCAGTGCTGGGCCACGCCCAAGGCCGCGCCGATGCCTACGGCTTCACGCAAACCACGGGTACCTACACGCCCGTTACCGGCACGGTCATCAGCACTGCCAGCGACGACGACGTGGTGTACCCAGCCACCACGCTGCCTTTCACATTCAACTATGCGGGCACAGATTACACCAGCCTGCGCATCACCTCCAATGGCTACGTGACGTTTGGTGCTACTGCGCCCAGTAACACTGGCTACACCCCCATTTCATCAACCACCGGCTACGCTGGTGCCATTTCCGCGTTTGGCCTCGATGGAGGCGGACGTAGCAATACCGGGGCGGCCATCAGCACGGCCACTGAGGGCACGGCTCCAAACCGGGAGTTTGTGGTGCAGTATGCCAACTGGGGCGCCTACGGCGGTGTAGTCGGCGTGGAGAACTACCAGATTCGCTTGGCCGAAACCAGCAACGTTATTCGCATTGTGTACGGCAGCTTCACCGGGCTGAGTACGGGTACCAACCCGCAGGTGGGCCTGCGCGGCGCAGTCGCCACTGATTTCAACAACCGCGCAAGCGCCGTGGGCTGGGACCGGACCAATACCGGAGCCACACTTACCAGCACCTCGACGGTAGCCGTTAGCAGCACGCTGGTTCCGGCTTCGGGCCTCACGTTCAGCTACACACCTTCCACCACGACGCAGCTGCCGGCCATCCGGCCCACGGCTACGGCTATAACGGGCACTTCGGCGACCATTGCCTTCGTGGCACCAGCTGTTGCACCTACTTCCTATACCGCTACCGTAACGCCTGCCGTAACCGGCAGCCCCTTCACGGTCACGGCTTCGCCCTTCACCATCACCGGTCTTACCGCTACTTCTCCTTACGCAGTGAGCATTGTGGCCAACTACGCGGCCGGTACCTCGGTGCCCACCGAAACCCGGTTTGTGACGGGAGTAGCTTGTGCGCCTCCCACGGCACTGGCCATTAGCGCCATCACCGCTACTTCGGCCAGCTTGTCCTTTACCAATTACGGCCCAGGAGTGACAGACTATACCGTAACGACGACGCCCGCCACCAGCACCTATACCGTTTCCAATGCCACCGCTGCCGCGCCGCTGGTGCTCACGGGCCTCACGCCCGGCACTCCCTACACCGTGAGCGTGGTGAGCAACTGCGCCGCCGGAGGCGTAGTGGCCGCTACCACTACCACCTTTACCACGGCATTCTTGTGCGTGACACCGACCTACGCCACGGTGCCTTACACTCAAACATTTGAAAATACCTGGGTGACGAACTGTGCATTGCGCGATGTGCCGAGCCTGAACTGGAAGCTGACGCCCGGGGCTACCGACGCCGATGCTTCCTTCCGCCGCTACGACGACGGGGTGGCTGGTAACTGGACCGGTGGCTCGAGCAGCTACGGCTACACGCCGGCGGGCAGCAATGCCGGGGGGGCGACGTCTTCGTTTTCGGCCCGTTACCACTCGGGCAACGTGTCGCCCGTGACCGAATTCGCTCTGTTCGACCTCTACGCCAACGTGAGCGGCGGCACGGGCACGCCCACGCTCAGCTTCGATTACATCAACGTGGACGGCTCGGATAAAATCGAGGTGCTGCTCAGCACCGACGGCGGCACGACGTTCAGCGCCACGCCGCTCTTTACGCGGGTTGTATCGGCTACCTGGACGACCTACACCGTGCCGCTGGCCGGGGCCACGGCCACGAGCATCATCCGCTTCCGGGCCACCGGCGACAACGGCAGCTCCGACATTGGCCTCGACAACGTAGCCATCGGCTACGTTGCCTGCTCGCCTCCCACGGCCGTGGCGGTGCCCGCCGCTACCATTACCCCAACCACAGTTCAACTGACATTTACTCCCTCAGCCAGCGGCGTGACCAGCTATACCGTGACCACCGTGCCGGCAACTACGCAGGCCGCCGCCACGGCCTCACCCGTCACCCTGACCGGTCTGACGCCCGGCACCACCTACACCGTGACGCTGACCACCAACTGCTCTGGCGGTAGCGGTAGCTCGACGGCTACTTTACCTGTGACCTTCACCACCGCCTTCTCGTGCGTGACGCCGACCTACGCCACGGTGCCCTACACCCAAACGTTTGAAAATACCTGGGTGACGAACTGTGCATTGCGCGATGTGCCGAGCCTGAACTGGAAGCTGACGCCTGGGGCCACCGACGCTGACGCCTCCTTCCGCCGCTACGACGACGGGGTGGCTGGCAACTGGACCGGCGGCTCGAGCAACTACGGCTACACGCCGGCGGGCAGCAACGCCGGTGGTGCCACGTCCTCGTTTTCGGCCCGCTACCACTCGGGCAACGTGTCGCCCGTGACCGAGTTCGCCTTGTTCGACCTCTACGCCAACGTGAGCGGCGGCACGGGCACGCCCACGCTCAGCTTCGACTACATCAACACCTCCGGCTCGGACAAAATCGAGGTGCTGCTCAGCACCGACGGCGGGACGACCTTCAGCACGCCCCTGTTCACGCAGGTGCTGGCCGCCAACTGGACGACCTACACCGTGCCTTTGGCCGGGGCCACGGCCACGAGCATCATCCGCTTCCGCGCCACCGGCGACAACGGCAGCTCTGACATTGGCCTCGACAACGTGGCCGTTGCCTATGGTCCCTTGTCTACCGCCACAGCCCTCATGGCTGCTGGAGTGAGTGTATATCCTAACCCGGCTCACGAGAGCTTTACGGTGCTGGTACCCACCGTGGCTAATGCCACGAGTGTACAGGCTGAGCTACTCAATGCCCTGGGCCAGGTGGTGCGTAAGCAATCGGTAGCCTTGCCCGCCGCCGGCACGCGCTTCACGATGACCACCACTGACCTGGCGACCGGCGTATACACGCTGCGCCTCCGGGCCGGCGATGCTGCACTCGCCAAGCGCGTAGTTATCAACTAGCTTTCCTAAGCCGGCTCCGCATTGGAGCCGGCTGTTCGCTCTGCTTGGTTGACAGTAGTAAAAAGCCCCGCCTGCGTGAGCAGTCGGGGCTTTTTGATTTGGGTTCTCAGGTCAGCGTTGCTTTCCGGGTTGATAGGTTGGCTAGCTGTAGTCGATTTCGGTATTATCGCCGATGTTGAGCGAATGGTTCATGCCCCGGAAGGAGGCATCTGAACCCACGATGCAGTCGTGCATTACGGCCGAACTCAACTCGGAATATGAGCCGATGATGGAGTCGCTCAGAATGCATTTGCTGACAATGGTTTTGTCGCCAATGGCCACGTTAGGACCAATGATGGAGTGCGAAATCTGGCAGCCGCGCCCGATGCTGACCGGGGGGATGATGACCGTGCCGGGAAATTCAGAGTAGTCGTGCTCGTCCAGAAACTCGGGCTGGTTGAGCAGGCGGGCATTGGCTTCGAGCAGAGTTTCCTTGCGGCCGCAGTCGAACCAGTTGTCCACCGGGCAGGTCGTCATCACCTCGCCTTCCTCGATGAGGTGCATCAGCGCATCGGTGAGCTGGTATTCGCCGTGGGTGCGCACTTCGTTATCGCGCAGCCATTCTAGGGCCTCCGCCAGCTTTTCGGGGTAAGCCAGCTTGTAAAGGCCGACCATGGCGAAATTCGATTTCGGAATTTTGGGCTTCTCCACCACCTTGCTCACGCGGCCCCCGGCCCCGGTTTCTACCAGCCCAAACATGCTGGGCGTCTTCACCTCCTTCACGGCCAGCACCGAGCCGGGCGTGGCCATGAGGGAGCGCAGGTCCACGTCCACGATGGTATCGCCGAGGAGGATGAGCACCCCGTCGGGGTCGTGGCGGAACTCCTCGCGGGCCAGCCACAGCGCGTGGCCCAGGCCCTCGCGCGGCTCCTGCACCACGAAGGTGACGTTGAGCTCGGGGTAGGTACGGCGCACGTAGCGCACGATTTTATCGCCCAGGTAGCCCACAATGAACACAAACTCGGTGAGGCCAGCGGCCGTGAGGCGGTCAATAATGTGGCCCAGAATGGTATTACCGGCCACCGGCACCAGGCTTTTGGGCTGGGTATGGGTGTGAGGACGCAGGCGCGAGCCAATGCCAGCAACAGGAATAACGGCTTTCATTGTAATGGATGGGATGCGAGGACGATAAGGCAGCCGCTACGCGCAGCTAAGCAGCAAGCTACAACCAGTAGGGCTAAGCTGCGTACTTTGCGCCAAGCCCGGTACCAAACCGGGGCAGCGGCTACAGGTTTTGCCGCCGCACCCATAATACCCGAATACCTTTCACCAACACCCTTCACAACCCATTATGAAACGCTTTCTCCTTTATTTCGTGGGCCTGGCCCTGTTGCTCACTCAATCTTCCTGCGGCTTCAATAGCATGACGCAGAAAGAGCAGGCCGTGAAAGGCCAGTGGGCCAACGTGCAAAGCGCTTATCAGCGACGGGCCGACCTGATTCCCAACCTGGTAAACACCGTGAAAGGTGCCGCTAAGCAGGAGCAAGCCACCCTGACCAGCGTGATGGAAGCCCGCGCCAAGGCCACCAGTGTTCAGCTCAATGCCGACCAGCTCACTCCCGAAAACATCGAGAAGTTCCAGGCTGCCCAAAGCCAGCTCTCGTCGGGACTGGGGCGCCTGCTGGCCGTATCAGAAAATTATCCTGAGCTGAAAACCAACGCCAACTTCCAGGAGCTGCAGGCGCAGATTGAAGGCACCGAAAACCGCATTAACGTGGAGCGGAACAAGTTCAATGCCATTACCAACGACTACAACAGCACGGTGAAGTCATTCCCGAACAACCTGTTCGCCAAGATGTATGGCTTCGCCGAAAAGCCTTACTTCGAAGCTGATGCTGCCGCGAGCAAGGCGCCAACCGTTCAATTTTAATTAAATGAGGAATGAAGCAGGAGGAATGAAGAATTGACGCGAAGGCCTCACCTGTACATTCCTTCTGCTTCATTCCTCATGCTTTATTAAAAAATGAATTCCCCCCTCACTCCCGCTCAGGATGCGGCCTTGGTGGCTGCCATAAAGCAGGCCGAAATCACGACTTCCGGCGAAATCCGGGTGCACCTCGAGGACACCTGCTCCACACCCGAACCGCTGGACCGCGCCGCCCAGGTGTTTGCCGAGCTGAACATGCACAAGACGGCCGCCCGCAACGGTGTGCTGTTTTACCTGGCCTGGAAAAGCCGGCAGTTTGCCGTCGTGGGCGATTCGGCCATTAACTCCGTTGTGCCCGATGACTTCTGGGAAACCACCAAGGAGGTCGTGCTCGAACAGTTTCGGCACGAAAACTATGTACTGGGCCTGGAGCGGGGCATTAAGATGGTAGGCGAGCAGCTGAAGCGCTATTTCCCTTACAACGCGGCCAGTGACCAGAACGAGCTGGACGATTCCATTTCTTTCGGCGGCCCTGCGCCGTCTTCCAAAGCATGAAAAATTCCGTGGCCGATGCCAGGATACTAGCGCCGCTCCGCGAATTGGCTGCTTCGGGTAGCCGCCCGGGGCGGTTGTGGTGGCCGTTGCTGCTGCTATTGCTGGGGTTGCTCTCGGCCCTGGGCAGCGCCGCCCAGAACATCCCGTCACGCCCCAATCCTCCACGCCTTGTCAACGACCTGGCGGGTATGATGCAGGCCGGCGAGGCCGACCAGCTGGAGCGGAAACTCGTGGCGTACAACGACAGCACCTCGTCGCAAATTGCCGTGGTCACCGTACCCACGCTGGATGGCGACGACATTGCTGACTATGCCCAGCAGCTCTACGAGAAGTGGGGCATTGGCCAGAAAGGCAAGAACAACGGCATTCTGGTACTGGTGGCTCAGCAGGAGCATACCGCCCGCATTCAGACAGGCTACGGCCTGGAAGGGGCCGTGCCCGATGCTATTGCCAAGCGCATCATCAGCAATACGCTGGTGCCGGCCTTCCGTCAAAACCAATATTACGCTGGCCTCGACCGCGCCACCGACCAGCTCATCTCCCTTGCCAAGGGTGAATACAAGGGCGACCCTTCCGATGTAGGTCGGCCGCAAGGGCGCGACCGCAGCGGCTCCGGCATTCCCTTCTGGGTAATCATTATCGTATTGATTATCATCTTCGCCATGCTGCGTAATCGGGGTGGCGGTGGCCGTGGCAATCGGGGGTTCGGTGGCGGCTTCATCCCACCCATCATCTTTGGTGGTGGCTTCGGTGGGGGCGGCGGCGGCTTTGGTGGTGGAGGCGGTGGGGGCGGCTTCGGCGGCTTTGGTGGTGGTAGCAGTGGCGGCGGCGGCGCTAGTGGCAGTTGGTAGATTTTTAGTGTTTAGTGGTTAATGATAAATGCGTAGTGATTGATGCCGAGCGGTAAATACCGGGCATTAGTCACTACGCATTTATCATTAATCACTAAGCGCGGCGTCCGTTCTGCATACCCGCCGGAATCGTCACAGCCAGTTGGTTTTGGGTCGGTGGTATGGCAGCATGTGGCTCAACCTTTTTTGCATTGCCCAAGTATCAGTGCTTATCCGATGGTATTTCAGGCCGCGGCAACTCCTCACCCCCTTCTCTTCCATTGCCATGAACGCCTCCCGCCTCAGCCTTTTCGTTTTTCTTTTCGCTTTAGCCACCACGCTTACGGGCTGTGATGCCATTGCCGGCATCTTCAAAGCCGGGGCCGTCACGGGCATCGTTGCCGTGTTTGTTGTGGTTGCCCTGCTGTTTTTCATTGTAAACAAAATGCGTGGCCCGCGCCCTTAATTCAAGGTCAGCTACCCAACAAAAAAGGCGGCACCGATAATCGGAGCCGCCTTTTTTGTTGAAAGTCAGCAAAGCAGCCTACTCATGCTTCTTGCTGTCCGGCATAGTGCCGATGATGTGGTCCCAAAGGGTGCTGCTCACGCCAAAAGCTACGGCTTCCTGCCGATAATGGTGCTGGGCGTGGTGCGTCCACCACACTTTCAGGAAGTTTTTGGGCGGCGAATAAGCATGAATGGCGTAGTGTACGAACAGGTACATGGCGTAGCCAAACGTGAAGCCCGACAGCAGCCCAAATGCATAGGAGCCAAAGCTGAACCGGAAAATGAAAAACAGCAAGGAGGCCACGAACACCGTCAAGATGGGCGGCATCGCCAGCCGGGTTTTATCCTTCGGGTACTCGTGGTGCACGCCGTGCATGGTGTACTGAAACTTGGCGCGGGCCGGCGTGGTGGCCGGAATGTGGTACACGTAGCGGTGCACCAGGTACTCTACCAGCGTAAACAGCAGCAGCCCACCCAGAAACAGCCCCAGCGCCGACACACCCGTCATGAAGCCGCGGGTGAGGCCGTAGTACAGGCTAATGCTGGCCGTGGCGATGAAAATGCTGACCGGCAGGGCAATGTGCGTGTGCGTCAAACGCTCCAATACCGGGTTCTGGAAAAGCTGGGCCGACCCTTTGTGCTTGGGCCGCACGGCCGCCGGAGCAACAGTAGGAGTAGCAGAAACGGCTGGTTCTTCGGTGGATACGGACTGCATAGGGCTAACGGACAACGAACTAATGAAGGAACAAAATTACAATACAGTGGGCAATGTGCCCGGCAACGCAAATCCGATGCCGGCCAGCTGGGCCACCACTGCCGGCAGCGTGCACGCCAACGAGCAGCGCAGCCGCGCCCGGGCATAAAACTTCATTCGGGCTGCAAGGGTTTCGCGCAGCCAGGCTTCGGCCCCGCCCGCGGCGGCCATCAGGGGGCGCTTGGCTACTTCGTCGGGTGAGAAGCGGGTAGCTAGCAGCTCTAACGGCACATCAAGCCAGAGCGTGGGCCCGACATGGTTGAGCAGGGCCATGTTATCGTGGAAGCACGGGGTGCCGCCGCCCGTAGCCAGCACCAGTGGTGGGCCAGGGTAGCTCAGGGCCTCACGCAGCACGGAGGCTTCGAGACTTCGAAATTCAGCTTCGCCTTCGGCGGCAAAAAGCTCCCGTACGCTACGCCCCGTCCGGGCTTCAATGGCAATATCCAGGTCCAGAAACGGGCGGTTGAAGTGGGCAGCCAGCTGCCTACCCAGCGTGGTTTTGCCCGCACCGGGCAGGCCCACCAAGCTCAAATGGCCGGAGCCACCGCGCGTGAACAGGTCATCGATGGGAAATGCTTGTTTTTTTGGGTTTTCTGTCATCCTGAACAGGTGTCATTCTGAGCGAGTTGTCATCCTGAGCACCGCAAAGGCTTGCTCACCGATGAACAATTCGCAGTATCTCCGCTGAAGCGGGCGTGAATAGGTCCTTCGCAAGCTCAGGATGACAAAATGAGCCAAGCACCGACTGCTACCCTAGTTTCACCCGCGGGTCGAGTAGGGCGTAGAGTACATCGACCACAATATTTATCAGTACAAACAGTGCCGCTACGAATAGCGTGGAGCCCATCACCACCGGAAAATCGAGGTTTTCCACGGCGCGGAGCGTCACCGTTCCCAAGCCTTTCCAGTTGAAGATGTATTCGATGAAAAATGCGCCGGCCATGAGCGAGGCCAGCCAGCCGGATACCGCCGTGACCACTGGGTTCAGGGCGTTGCGGAGGGCGTGGTGCAGCACGGTTGCCGAGCGGCTCAGGCCCTTGGCGCGGGCCGTGCGGATGTAGTCCTGGCTCAGCACATCGAGCATGCTGGAGCGGGTAAGCTGCGTGATGATGGCCAGCGGCCGGATGCCCAACGCTACTGCTGGCAGCAGCAAATTGCGCAGCACCAGATGCCGCTCACCCGTGAACGGGTCCGTTTCGTAGAGCTGCCCGGTGAGGCTGAGGCCTGTCCAATGGCTCCAGTAAAAGCCGAACGTGACGGCAATGAGAATGGCCGCCACGAACGACGGCACCGAAATACCCAGTACCGAAGTACTGACCAGCACCCTGTCCAGCCAAGACTGCGGCCGCAACGCCGCCATTACCCCAAAGGCCACTCCGCCCACACTGGCAATGAGCATCGCCGCCAGCGCCAGCCACATAGTGCCAGGAAAATAATCGAGCAGAATGCGCAGCACATCTTTGTTGCTCTGAAAGGAACGGCGCAGATAGGGCGTCTTCAGAACCAGCGACCGATTGCCCAACGGGAGCAGCGCCACGCCACCGTAGCGGGCTACGCCGGCCGAGTCGCGCGGGTGCAGGCCCAGCGGCGACACGTCGTTGAGGTAGCCGGCCAGGCGGGCGGGCAGCGGTTGGTCGAGGCCAAGGTCGGCGGTGATGGCGGCTTTGGTGGCCAAGTCGGAGCGCTGGCCGGCGAGCAGGGCGGCCGGGTCGCCGGGCAGTACGTTGAACAGTAGAAATACCGTGCAAGCCACTCCGGCGAGTATCAGCAGGCCCTGCCCCAGGCGACGGAGGATGAATGCAAACAACGGCTTTTAATGATTAATCATTAAAGAAAACTACTCTTTCAGGGCCTTCTCCACTTCCCACAGCGCTGGGATGTCGTGGTAGTGATACTTGGCTTTCACCACGCCGTTGTGAAGCACCAGCAGGCCAGGGTTGGAGCGGATGATGGATTTAAGCACCGTGGCATCGGCGAAATAGTAGGGGCCGGGCAGGTTCACATCGTGGCGGAAGGAGTCGAACTTGGCCGCGCTGGTGCTGGTGATGGTGAGGGCCGTGATGCCGCGCCGCGACTTGGCTGCGCCTTCCATGAGGGCGTTGATGACCTTGAAACGGTCACGGTCGGCTTTGTTGGTATTCTGAATGATGAGCACCAACTTGCTGCCTTTCAGCAATTCCTGAGTGTAAGAATCACCGTTGACGTCCGAAATCTCAAAATCGGTGACGACTGGGGTCGACGTTTTTGGATTCAGCGATTCCATCGCTTTGTATTTCCAGGTGGTGTCGGTGGGGTAGGCGTCGAACTCCTTGGTTTCGCCGTTGCGCGTCATGGTGTAGCGGTAGCGGGCGGGCTCGGCGGGCTTCATCAGCTTGCCAATGTCGTTGCCCACTTTGTAGGGCAGGAAGTCGAAGTAGGGCAGGTGGCCCAGCGCCCGCACCCCAATGCCGATGGCAATAGCCGAGGCAAATGTCATGACCATAATTCCGAACGTGCCCTGCACAAACGCGTGACGCAGAAAGCGTTGGTGCGTAAACACCATAAGCCACAGTGCAAGCAAAAACATGTCCTTGGCAAACGAGGTCCAGGGCGTGAGCTTAATAAAGTCGCCGAAGCAGCCGCAGTCCGTCACCTTGTTGAAGGCGGCGGAATAAAACGTCAGAAACGCGAAGAACGTGAGCAGGCCCAGCAGCACCCACAGCGTGATTTTTAGGTGCCAGCGTAGCAGAAGCGCTACCCCGAGAATGACTTCGAGCGAGCTGAGGAAGATGGAAAGCGTGCGCGAAATGTTCTTGAACCACAGGAAGAAACCTTCCAGCGGCGGCGCCGAAACAGCGAAGACCTCAAAGTATTCCTCCAGCTTGTAAGCCGTGCCCACAGGGTCGTTCAGCTTAACCAGGCCAGAAAAAATGAACAGCGCCCCGAGCAAAAACCAGCACACCCGCGTAATGGTGCGCAACATGTGAGGAGCCGGAGCAACAGTAGGGGCGGAACTGATAGTGGACATAAGAACAAAGTAAGCCGGTGGCAAACGCGCAGGCAACGCGCAATGTTTGGATAAAGGTCGGGCCGGTAGGGCAAAAATCGCGCTAGGCCGGCGCCTAACTGGCGCGACTTTAATTGTTATTGCCATTATCGGCTGGCCATGCCGAGGGCAGCCGAGACATGACGGCCTTTTCCCCAGCCATTGCCTGCTTTAGCGCCGGGCCAGCGCGTCAGCATAGCCGCTCTGCGCTACAAAAGCTTTCGCGTCGCGGATGTTAAGGATGTCGGCCAGCGCTTTCTTCTTATCCGAAGCCTTGGCGTAATAGGCCTGCACGATGCGGTAGCCCACGTAGTAGCCCAGGTCGCAGGGCTTTTCGGGGGTTTCCTGGTTGCCGTTGGCCATCCAGTTGTCGGGGTTGGTGCCGAGCATTTCCTTTTGAAAATCAGCCCACAGTTCCTTTTCGTGGGCGTTGCCGTAGGGGTGTAGGCGGGCGTTGGTGATGTGGCCGGTCACCAGTTCGGCCACGAAGTCGGCCATGCCCTCGGAGAGAGCATAGCTGAGCAAGGTGCCGTCCTGCGGGCCCTGGTTGCGGTGCACCAGCTCGTGCACCATCAGCGAGGGCATTTCCGAAACGGGAGCGCAGCGGTTGCGCTGCACCAGGCTCAGCTCGGAGGTGTTTACGCCGGGACCGTTGGCTGTTTGGTCGGCCCCGATGAGCAAGCCCGCGTCCGAAACGGTGCCGCCCGATACCCAACTGCCAATTACGAAGTAGATGTTCTGGAAGCGCACGGCCGGGTACAGTTCCTGAAAGTGCCGGAAGGCGGCCACAATCTTTGGCTTCTCGGTGGCAATGGTGAGGGTGGTGGGCCGGATGGAATTGTAGTACTGCGGCCGCCGCAAAATCCGCTTGGTAAACAGCACGTCGCTCTTGATTTTGAGGTCGTAATAATCCTGCAGGCCCGCCGAGGCTTTATTAAAGTACTCACGGCGGAAAATGGCTTTGGCCTGGGCGGTGTCGCGTTGCGCGGCGGCGTAGGCCGTCCAGAAATGGTCGATGTCGGTGGTCACCAGCTTCACGTCCTCGGGCCGGCGGATGAGCTTTTTCTCCTCCATTTGGCGGGCGCGGGCCAGCAGCTTGGGCCACTGCTGGTCGGCGTGCAGCACGTCGAGGTCCGAATCGGTACTAATCTGCTTGCTGTCGATGTAGCCCGCGTCGATGGCTTTGCGCAGGTTGGCCAAGCCGTTGGGGACATCGCGTTGCAGGCTGTAGTAGCAGGCAATGTTGTACAGGCTCACGGCCTTGTAGCGAGGCTTTGCCGTGGGCTCTTGCACCACCTGCTGGTAGGCAGCAATGGCAGCAGGGTAGTTCTTCTGCTTGCTGATTTGCTGGGCGCGGTTTATCAACGAGTCGGCGCGGGTGGTTTGGGCCGGGGCTGCCAGGGCAATGCTCAGCAGAAGCAGTAATAGGAAGGATTTCATCAGCAAAAAGGGCGAGTGGAGAGTGGAAATCAGATGAGTGACAGGGCCCGGCAGTTGCCTGTGTATCCAGCGGCTGCTTGGAATCACCCGGATACCGCACCCTACCGCTTGCCGTTACACCTCCCCGCGCAAAATCAGGGCAAATACGGCGTAGTTCAGCATGTCGCGGTAGCTGCCTTCCACGCTTTCACTCACCAGGGCGGCCCCGCCGATGTCTTCCAGCTGCTTCACGCGGTGCAGCTTCATCAGTATCAGGTCGGTGATGCTGGACACGCGCATCTGGCGCCAGGCTTCGCCATAGTCGTGGTTTTTGGCCAGCAGCAGGCGGCGGTTTTCGGCGGCCTCGTGGTCGTAGGCTTCGGCTACGGCGTCGGGCGTCATGTCGAGGGGGGTGTTGGCAGGCAGGTGCAGCTGCATCAGGGCAATGAGGCAGTAGTTGACGATGGCCACGAACTCCTCGTTCACGTCATCGGCCACCAGCTGCACGCCGGTTTCCTGAATGGTCCGGATGCGGTTGGCCTTGATAAAAATCTGGTCCGTGACCGAGGGCAGCCGCAGAATGCGCCACGCCGTGCCGTAGTCGTGGGTTTTGGCCAAAAACAGGGTGCGGCAGCGGGCCAGCAGCAGGTCGTAGTGTTCGGGGGTGGTCAAGGAGTGATTGAATGAGGGAGTGACTGAGTGAGGGTCGTCGTAACGCCTATGCGGCTGCAAGTTCGCCCTGCCCGATGGATATTGAGGCCGTTTAGCTTTCTCAATTAATGCCATGCTTGCTCCCACCCAGTCCCTTAGTCACTCGGCTACTCAGTCCCTCCGAAGCCCCCACGGCCGCCTGCTCGACCTGCGCCGTCCCCAGGTGATGGGCATCCTCAACCTCACGCCCGACTCGTTTTTTGCCGGCAGCCGCGTGGCTTCGGAACAGGACTTGCTCACGCGGGCTGAAGGCATGCTTAAGGCCGGCGCAGCCCTGCTCGACCTCGGAGCCTATAGCACCCGGCCGGGCGCCGAGGATATTTCGGCCGAAGAAGAAACGCGCCGCCTGCTGCCCGCCGTCGAAGCCCTGCGCCGCGCATTTCCGGCCGCCTTTCTCTCCGTTGACACTTTCCGGGCCGGCGTGGCCGCCGAAGCCGTGGCCGCCGGCGCCGACCTCGTGAATGACGTGGGCGGCGGTACCCTCGATGCCGAAATGTTTGCCACCGTGGGCCGCCTACGCGTGCCTTATGTGCTGATGCACCTGCGTGGCAACCCCCAAACCATGACCCAGCTCACGCATTACGAAGACGACCTCGTGCTGACACTGCTGCGCTATTTCCGTGATGGGCTGTCCGCCCTCCGCCAGGCTGGCGTCACCGATGTGCTGCTTGACCCCGGCTTCGGCTTCGCCAAAACCGCTGCCCAAAGCCACGAGCTGCTACGCCGCCTGCCCGAGCTACAGGCGCTGGGTCTGCCCATTCTGGCGGCTCTTTCGCGCAAGAAAATGGTGTACGGCCCCCTCGGCCTGAGCCCCGAGGCGGCCCTCAACGGCACCACGGCCCTGCACATGGTGGCGCTGCAGGGTGGGGCCCGCCTGCTCCGCGCCCACGACGTGGCCGAAGCGGCCCAAACCATACAATTATTTGCCAATACCTTTCCAGACGCCGAATAAAGGCCGTAATTTGAGGAGACGTTTGTCCTTCTGAGCTGAGCGAAGGACCTCATCACCGGTGTGCCATTTGTGGATTGCTGCAACTCGTTCTGCGGTGATGAGGTCCTTCGCTCAGCTCAGGATGGCAGCCGCTTCCCCGAAGCCCATCCCATCCCACCCGCCCATGTCCGGCCCATTTCCCATCAATTTCCTGCATTTCGGCTGGATTGACGCGGCCGATGTGTTGCTGGTAACGGTGCTGTTGTATCAGCTATACAAGTTGTTGCGCGGCTCGGTGGCACTGAATGTGGCGTTGGGGCTTATTTCTTTCTACCTGCTCTACCTCGTGGTGAAGGCCACCGGCATGGAGCTGCTTACCAAGATTCTGGGGCAGTTTATGAGCGTGGGGGTGCTGGCCAGCATCATCCTCTTTCAGCAGGAAATCCGGCGGTTTCTGCTGAATGTGGGCAAGGCCACCGCCCTGGAGCGCATGCGCGGCTGGTCCTGGGGTCGCCCCACCGAGACAGCCCCACTGTTGGTCAGCCCTTTTGTGGAAGCGGCCAAAAGCTTGTCTAACAAATACACCGGTGCACTCATCTGCTTCACCCAGGCTTCCGACCTATCGGCCTTCGCCGAATCCGGCGACCGGCTTGATGCCGAAGTCAGCAAGCGCCTGCTATTGTCCATCTTCAACAAAACCAGCCCGCTGCACGACGGCGCCGTGATTATCGCCAACGGCCGCATCAAGGCCGCCCGCTGCATCTTGCCGGTGAGCGAAAATCCCGATGTGCCAGCCTCGCTCGGCCTGCGCCACCGCGCCGCCATTGGCCTGAGCGAAATTACCGATGCTGTGATACTGGTGGTAAGCGAAGAAACCGGTGCCATGAGCCTCGTGCACCACGGCGAAGTGCACCGCAACCTGAACACCGCCGAGCTGAAGGCCCGCCTGGGCGAGTGGCTGCTGGCCGTGCATCCCGGCACGGCCGCGGTGAAAATTCCTGCTTCCCCTTTGCGCTGAAAAGGGCAGGCAAAGTCACGCGACAGAGCGTTTTGAGCGGTGGCTTCGACAGTTTTCGCAATTAGGCTGCTAAGTTTTGGCGGCTAAGCCGCCAAGAGTACCTCTACGCAATGCTTGGTGCGTGAGTGGTAGGTTCCAACCTGTTGCGCCTGACCTGCGCGGGCCAACGACAAGAGCTCCGCTGGCATACTCACTAGTGGGGCTGTTGTGTGAGGTAAATAACTGGTAATACGTTATAAACTTGCCGTTATGGCTGACTTTGCTGAGTTCGGTAGGTAGGTGCATTGCTCTATTATGCCGCGATTATGGTTGCGATAATTCTCGATTAAGTGATTGATAAATAGATTTTTGTTGGATGATATAGTAGTATGAAAAGGCAGCAATACGAGGTGGTACTATTAGGTTTCTGGATGTTTGGGTTTTAATTTTCTCGGATTGTTATGAGTCACACTCAATTAACCAAGGATTATTTGTCTCTCTTTTGAGAGCTCTTCAGCAAGTGCTCGTTGCTTGATACTCTTATCTGTTTGCCCACCCGCTACTCGTTCTGGTTCTCTTTTTTAACCTCACTTCACATACTCTCTTACACTTCACGCTTCTTTTATGCTCAAACCTTTACTTCGTGAACAGCCCGGAATGCTGTTGCGACATCTCACTTCCCCCAAGCGGCTGACGTGGCTGTTTGGCGCTGGGGCCTTGCTGCTGGGCAGCCTGGGCGCTCAGGCCCAAACCACGGTATTCAACGAAACATTTGAAGGTGCCACGAACAGCTTTACCATTGTCAACGGCACGCAGGCCAACCAGTGGTTTGTTGGTACGCCCGGCGGCAACGGCCCCACCACCACGGGCACCAAAGCCGCTTACGTCAGCAACGATGCCGGCGTCACAAATGCCTACACCCTTACCACGGCGGCGGTAACGCACATGTACCGCGATGTGACGTTCCCAACTGGACAGAACATTGTGCAGCTGGGCTTTGACTGGCTGGCTGGCGGCGAAAGCACGTACGACTACATCCAAGTATTCCTGGTGCCCACCACGATAACGCCCGCGGCTGGTACGCAGCTTGTAAACGGTACGGCCGGAGCCGTGCAAATCGGCAGCAACCTCAACCTTCAAACCACCTTTGGCCGCAGCACCTTCCAGCTGCCGGCTTCAGTAGCGGGCACTACGCAGCGCCTGGTGTTCACCTGGCGCAACGATGGCTCGCTGGGCGCGCAGCCTCCCGGCGTGATTGACAACGTGACGACTACGGCCCAGGTGGCCAACCCCATCAGCGGAGCCTACACCATCAACAGCGCCCAGCCCACGGCCGGTACCAACTTCACCAGCTTCACGGATGCGGCCACGCGCCTCAACCTGGACGGCATCAGCGGGCCCACCACCATTACCGTTAGCGGCGGCCCCTACACCGAGCAGTTTCTGCTGAACCAGGTAGCCGGCGTGAGCGCCACCAATACCCTGGTTGTCAACGGAGGCGGGCGTACCATTCGGTTTGCTTCGGCCAATAGCAACCAGCGTGCGGTGGTGCAGCTCAACGGCACCGATTACACCACCATCAACAACTTGGTGATTGATGCTACGGGCGGTGGCACAGCCGGTACCTATGGCTACGGCGTGCTGCTGACCAATGCGGCCGATAACGACCGGATTACCAATTGTACTGTAAACGCGGACATTACCAGCACATCAACTAGCTTCACTGGTATTGCCGTGAGCGGTTCAACCTCATCGAGCACAGCCACAGCCAATCCTTCGGCCAGCAACACGACCATTGAGGGCAATGCCGTGAGCGGTGGCTACTATGGCATTACGCTGGCGGGCAACAGCACGACTTCGCTGAACGCGGGCAACATTGTGCGCAACAACAACATCCGCGACTTTTACACCTACGGCCTGTACGTGTACTACCAGGATGGTGCCCAGATTGTAGGCAACGACATCGCCCGTCCGCTGCGCACCAATTCCAGCACCTACTATGGTATTTACCTGCAAAGCTCGCGGGGCCTGACGGTGGAGAAAAACCGTCTGCACGATGCCTTCACCGGCAACCCGACTTCGACCAGCACCATTTATGGCGTGTACATCGGCACCGGTACCGTGGGCACGGCTACGGCTACCAACGATTACGTGAACAACTTGATTTATAAGATGAACGGCAATGGATTGCAGTACCTGTTCTACAACACAGGTGGCGCATACAGCCGGATTTACAACAACACCATCAACTCCGACGACCAGGCAGCCACAACAGCTTCGGCCACGTATGGCGTCTACAGCACGGGTACCAACTCGGAGGTGAAAAACAACGTGGTGAGCATCACGCGCACCGGTACGGGCACCAAGTATGGCCTGTACTACGTGACGAGCGCCCCGAGCAGCAACTACAATGACATTTATGTGCCCACCGGCAACGTGGGCTATTTTACCACAGCCTATGCCACACTGGCCAACTGGCAGGCAGCCAACAGCAGCGCCTTCGACCAGAATAGTGTCTCGGCCGACCCGGTGTTCGTGAATGCTGCCAACGGCAACCTCACGCCGGCCAACGTGCTGCTCAATAACGCCGGCACCCCGCTCACGCGTGTGACCGACGACATTACCGGCGCCACCCGCGGCGCTACGCCCGACTTAGGTGCGTATGAGTTTACGCCCGTGGCCGTTGATGTCGCGCCCGTGTCGCTTGTCAGCCCGGCTACTGCCACAACCTGCTTCAGCGGTGCGGAGCCAATAATTGTGCAGCTTCGCAATGGCGGCACGGCGGCCCTGAACTTTGCTACCAACGCCGCGATGGTGACGGTGGTGGTGACGCCGCCCACTGGCGCAGCCCAGACTTTCACCACCACGGTGAGCACGGGCACGCTGGCCAGCGGCGCCACCCAAAACATAACCCTGCCTGGTACCCTGAGCATGACGGCCCTGGGAGCCTACTCCTTTGCCATCACGGCCACCGCCGTGGGCGACCTGAACACGAGCAACAACGTGCTGACGCCCGCGCCAACCCGCACGGCGGTGGCACCAGCTGCAGGTGTACTCTCGCCTGCGGCCTTCGCCATCTGCGTAAGCGGTACGGCTTCGTTGTCGCTAACCGGCTCATCCAACGGCAACATTCAGTACCAGAGCGCAACCAGTGCTACGGGGCCCTTCACGGATATTACGGGCGCTACTTCGACCGCCTACACCACGCCTGTGCTCACCAGCACCATGTACTACCGTGTGCGGACCACCTGCAACGCCAACACGGTGTACAGCAACGTGGCCACCATAACGGTGAACAACCCGGTGATTTCGGGTGCTCCCTCGCCGGTAAGCACCTGCGCCGGTGGTACGGCTACGCTCTCGGCCACGGTGCCGACGGGTGTTTCGGTACGTTACTTCACGGCGGCCACCGGTGGCACACCGGTAGGCACCGGCAACCCCTTCGTAACGTCCGCGCTTACGGCAAACACGACCTACTATGCTGAGGCCTACACCGGCAGCACCGAAAGCGTGGGCAAGGCCGTGACCACCAACCTGGGCACGGCGGGGTATACCCTGGACGCGGGCCTGGTCTTCAACGTAGCCGCTGCCACGCAAATCCAAAGCGTAACCGTATTCCCCAGCTCGACCACGGCCGGCACCCTGACCGTGGCGCTGGTGAATTCGGCCGGCACCACCATCTCCACCGTGGGGCCCCTCACCATTCCCGCGGGCAGCCTCACTGCAGCTGTGCCCGTAGTACTACCCCTCAACCTTAGCGTGCCTGCAGGCACGGGCTACCGCCTAGTGGCCGTGGGGACCCACCCCGAGCTGCACCGCGAAAGCACCAGCTTAACCTTTCCATACACGTCACCTACTGGCAACGTGAGTATTACGGGCGGCTATATCTCCGGCACTTCCACCACTTACTATTTCTTCTACAACTGGCAGATTGGCGGTGAGTGCGTGAACACGGCTGCTCGTACCCCCATTCAGGTGAACGTGACGCCCGGCCTAGTGGCTTCGCTGCCGGTAGCGGCAGCCACTATTTGCGGCAACACGGCCTACCAACTGGCGGGCACCATCGCCGGCACTTCGACGGGTGCCACCTACACCAGCAGCGGCACGGGCACCTTCTCACCCAACGCTTCTACACTCAACGCCACCTACACGCCTTCGGCTGCCGATATCACCGCTGGCACCGTGACCCTGACCCTGACCCCGACGGGCCCGACTGCTTCCTGCACCTCGGTGGGACGGGTGACGCTCACGGTGGTGACCCCACCGAACGCCGCGTTCAGCTACCCTTCGGGTACGTACTGCGCGGGCTCGAACATGACCATCGCCCCGGTGCTGGCAGCAGGTGCCACCTCGGGCACGTTCTCGACCACGGGCTCCGGCCTGCGGATTGACCCCTTGACGGGCGTTATCAGCCTGGCCACCCAGATTACCAGCGGCACGTTCACCATCACCAACGCCGTGACGACGACGGGCGTGTGTAACGGCACGGGTTCGACGGCCACCATCACCATCAACCCGGCAGTAGGCACGCCCACACTCACGGCGCAGGCGCTGCCCGGCGGCGGGGTGCAGTTGAGCACCAACCCGGTAGGGGGCGTGCAGTATCAGTTCTTCGTGAATGGCGTGGCTGTGGGCTCGGCCAGCACCAATTTCTCCGTAATGGTGCCAAATGTGCCGGCCAGTGCTTCCTACACAGTCGTGCTGGTAGTGCCAAACGGCTGCTCGTCGGCGCCCTCTACGGCAGTAGTGGTGACGGCTACGGCCGTGGCATCCCTGAATGGGGTGAGCCTGCGGGTGTACCCCAACCCAACCGCCGATGGCATGCTGACACTGGAACTGACCGGCGCGAAGGCCAAGGCCTCGCAGCTGACGGTGCTCAATTCGTTGGGCCAGGTGGTTCACACGGGCCTGGTGCCAGCCGGTACGGCCTCGCTGGCTCTGCGTACGTTGGCATCGGGCGTCTACACCTTCCGCGTGCAGACGAGCGAAGGCGTGCTCACCCAGCGCGTCGTGCGCGAGTAGCTTGAGTAACGGTTTAGGCAAATAAAAGGCCCCGCTGGCAGCTGCCAGCGGGGCCTTTTATTTGCGAGCTCAGCCGCAGATACGGGGCCGCTCGGCGAGAAATTTACAATGAATGGTTCTGCTTCAAATTCAGCAAGCAAGTGAAGCTATTTAGAGAATTTGAAAAGCCGGTAGTATTGCTGCCAAATAGGCCGCGCTGTGAGAGCCCCTCCGTGCTGATTGGGAATTCTGCCCTGCGCTTGGCTATTTTGGGCTAAGCTGCCAGCTACTCACCTTGAGTGCGAAGAGCAAAGCCACTCTGGTATCACAGTAATACAACCTTGAATACTGTACCCTTGTATCATAAAAATACGGAAGGTGGTACAATATTCGAATCAGACCTGTACCCTTGTGAAATAGTTGTTCCGTAAAGGGTACATACCTTTTTTGCTGAATATGCCTCCTTCTCCGCTCGCTGGGTCGTCATTGCCCGCCCGCATTCGCCAGTATTTCGGCCTTGAGCAACGTGCGCTGGCCCTGTATCTGGGCGTGAGTCCGGTGCTGGTAAAGCACATAGAAGCCGGCCGGCGACGTCTTACCAGTGCTCTTTCGCTGGCGCTGGAGCCCCTGGCCCGGCACTTGCCACCCCCCGCTGCTGAGTCACTCGACTCGGCTTCGGCCCCCACTGCCTTCGAGCTCCCGCCTGGCACTCTTGCCCCCGACGTGGCCGAGTTGGATTTACGCCGCCGCGTGTGCCAGCAGCAAGCCTTGCGCATCGAAAAAGAGCTGGCTGTTCTCACGCAGCGGGCCCGCGCCGCCCGCCACTGGGCCGAGGCCCTACCCGTGTTGCTGCCCACGCCCCAGGCTACCTCCGCCGACCCCGACCGCGCCGCCTGGCTCACGGGCTGGCTGGGGCGGCAGGCCCGCCCCCTGCCCCCCGAAACTGCCACCCGCTGGCACCTGCTACGTGCCCGCCAGGCCGCGCTGGCCGCCGAGATAGCTGCGCTGGGAGAGGCGGGAAAGTAGCACGAGAACTGGGGCAGCCGAGGGTGCAGGACAGCCGTCGGACACAGCCCAAGCTATTATTGCTTACCCAAATTGCCTGCTGGGCGCTACTGCCCGCTGCCTACTTCCAGCACGAAGCCCACGCGGTTCACGTTGCGCAGCTGCACCCGGGCATCGTGGCGCAGGTGCTTGCGCAGGCGGGAGATGAACACGTCGAGGCTGCGGCCGAGGAAATAGTCGTCGTCGCCCCAGAGCTGGTGCAGAATTTCCTCGCGCCGGAGCAGCTGGCCAGGCCGCTGCACAAACAGATTTAGCAGCTGGCCTTCCTTCTGGGTGAGGCGGACGCGGCCGGCAGCGTGCATCAGCACCAGGTTGGCAAGGTCGAAGGTGTAGCTGCCGAGGACGGAGTCAGGCGCAGTGTCCGGGCCCGCGGCAGCGGTGCGTTTCAGGAATACTTCCATGCGCAGCACCAGTTCTTCCAAGCTGAAGGGCTTGGTGATGTAGTCGTCGGCCCCGGTGCGCAGGCCGGTGATGCGGTCTTCGCCTAGAGCCCGGGCGCTCAGAAACAGGATGGGTACCCGCGGGCTCAACGCCCGGATGCGGCGGGCCAGGGCCAACCCATCCAAGCCGGGCAGCATTACATCAAGCAAGCACAAATCGAAGGGCTGCCGCTCGAAGGTAGCCAGGGCCTCGGCCCCGTCGGCGCAGTGGGTGAGGTGGTAACCGCGCCGCTCCAGGTTGTCGCGGGTCACGAATCCCAGGTTGGGGTCGTCCTCAGCGTAGAGGATGCGGGCGGGGCCGGCCTCAGGCGTGGGCAATGGCAGCGACGGCATAAGCGGGCACAGGCGGAAAGGTGATGGTGAAGGTGCAGCCCAGGCCGGGACGGCTGCGCAGGGCCAGGCGCCAGCCGTGGGCCGTGGCCACGTTGCGCACGTAATACAGTCCCAGCCCAAAGCCCTGGGCAGGCCGCAGGTCATTGGCGGCGGGCACCCGAAAAAACTTGTCGAATACCCGTCCCTGGTGCGCCGGTGCGATGCCAATGCCCTCATCCGTCACCGTGAGGCACAGGCGAGGGCCATTGGCGGCTAGGGCCACACGCACCACCGGTGGCCCGATGGTGTATTTCACGGCATTGTCGAGCAAGTTGAACAGCACATTGGCCAGGTGGACGGGGTCGGCCCAGACCAGCTTAGCTGTCTTTGGTTCGTTGTCCGTTGTCAGGGAGGTGTGAGCGGCTTTTTCAGAACGCCCCGACAATGGACAACCAACCACGGACAGCTCAATAACGCCCGCCGGGTGCTTGCCGGTCACGTCAAACTGCCGAATAACGTCAGGCAGCAGGGCGGCCAAATCCACCGCCTCGCGGTGCAGGCGAAACTCGCTGCGCTCGCTCTTGGCCATTTGCAATACCTTGTCGACCTGCTGGCTGAGGCGGCGGTTTTCTTCTCGGATGATGCTGGCGTAGTTGAGCAGGCGTTGGGGCTGGCTGGCGATATCAGGCGCGGTGAGCACTTCGGCCGAGATGGCAATAGTGGTGATTGGCGTCTTGAACTCGTGCGACATCGCGTTGATAAAATCGCGCTGCACTTCCGCCAGCCGCTTCTGCCGCAAAATCACAAACAGCGCGTAGCCGAAGAACACCAGCACCACCAGCAGCAGCCCCGAAGTCAGGGCCCACCCATTGAGCTGACTCATAAAGTAGGGCGCGCGGTGCGGCAGGTACAGCCCAAAATAGTAAGTGTACCGGCTGTAGCGGGGCAGGCGCGTGGCGGGCACGGGCACGGTTGGGGTAGGCACGGCGGCAGCGCTCACGTAGCGGCCGTACACCATGTGGTCGGTGCCGCAGTCGTAGATGGCGTACTCGTAGTCGAGGTGCAGGTTGAGGCGGCCAAACTCCTGGCGCAGATAGTAGTCGAGCAGGTTGGCGTCGATTTCGCTGTTCACGTTCACCACGTAGTAGTTCGACGCCACCTGGCTGACGGGGCTTTGGGCGGGCAGCGGCACCCGGCGAAAAGCCGCCAGCCGCGTAGCCACTTCCCGTAGCGCAATGGCCAAGCGCTGGTCGAACTGCCGCTCCTCGTGGGCCAGGGCCCGGCGCACCCAGTACCCCTGCACGGCCAGAATGCCGATAATCGACACCACCCCGAGCAGCACTACCAGGCGAATGGGCAAGGATTTCATGTTCCGAAAGTACGTCGGCCGGGCAGCCTTCCACGCGGCCTTCGGGGCATTAACATCTCATTAACAACTGTTGGGTTTTCCTTAACAAATTCCCTCAGTCCGACCGGTGACCTTTGTTCCGTTGCCGCCCCGCTCAGTCTGGCCAGACGAACCCTTCGGTTTGCGCACGCACCTCATTCTTCACGTCTTACTCATCATGCCCATGAAACCCGTTACCATTCTTGCCGCGCTGCTATTGGCCGGCACTGCCACTTCGGCCCAACAGCTCATTGCACTAAACACGCCAGCAATCACCAGCCCAGCCCGCTCCGCCGCGCCCACCGCCATTGCCTGGGAAAAAACGGCCCACCAGTTCGGCGACATCAAACAGGGCGTGCCCGTCACGGCCACCTTCAAATTCACCAACAAAAGCAAAACTCCCGTGCTACTAGCCGATGTGCACGGCTCTTGCGGCTGCACCGTGCCCCAGTGGTCGAAGGAGCCCGTGCTGCCCGGCAAATCATCCATCATCACGGCCACCTTCAATGCGGCCAATGCCGGCCCTTTCACTAAAACCGTCACCGTCGCTACCAACGTCGACGACATCAGCGGCCCGCAGGTGCTCACTCTGCAAGGTACCGTGCTGGCAAAGGCGGAGTAAAAGCAAAAAACAGGACATCATGCTACACTCGGCGAAGCATGATGTCCTGTTTTTCAAATCATTGCCTATTTCAATACGCCCAGTTCCGTACCCACTTTGGTGAACGCGGCAATGGCTTTGTCCAAGTGTGCGCGGGTGTGCGCCGCGCTCAGCTGCACCCGGATGCGGGCCTTGCCCTGCGGCACTACGGGGTAGTAGAAACCCACCACATAAATGCCCTCGTCAAGCATTTTGGCGGCAAATTCCTGGGCCAGCTTGGCATCATACAGCATAACGGGCACGATGGGGTGCTCGCCGGGCGTGATGTCGAAGCCAGCGGACGTCATCTTTTCGCGGAAGTATTTGGTGTTCTCTTCGAGCTGGTCGCGCAGCTGGGTGCTTTCGGTGAGCAGTTCCAACACGCGGAGTGAGGCCCCTACAATGGCGGGTGCAAGCGTGTTCGAGAACAGATAGGGCCGGCTGCGCTGGCGTAGCATGTCGATGATTTCCTTGCGGCCCGAGGTGAAGCCGCCCATGGCCCCGCCCAGCGCCTTGCCCAGCGTGCCGGTAATGATGTCGACGCGGCCCAGCACGTTGCGGTACTCGTGGGTGCCGCGGCCAGTTTTGCCCAGGAATCCCATCGAGTGGCACTCATCAATCATCACCAGGGCCTGATACTTGTCGGCGAGGTCGCAGATTTTATCGAGCTGCGCGATGGTGCCGTCCATTGAGAACGAGCCGTCCGTGACGATAATGCGGTGGCGCGTGCCCTTGGCCACGGCATCTTGCAGCTGCTTTTCCAGGTCGGCCATGTCGTTGTGCACGTAGCGGTAGCGCTGGGCCTTGCACAGCCGCACCCCGTCGATGATGCTGGCGTGGTTCAAGGCATCGGAGATAATGGCGTCCTGCTCGTTGAACAGCGGCTCGAACACCCCGCCATTCGCATCGAAAGCCGCGGCGTAGAGAATGGTGTCTTCGGTGCCCAGAAACTCGGCTAGCTTGGCTTCCAGCTCCTTATGAATGTCCTGCGTGCCGCAGATGAAGCGCACCGACGACATGCCGTAGCCGTGCGTATCAATGGTGTCCTTGGCCGCTTTGATAACTTCAGGGTGCGAGCTGAGGCCCAGGTAGTTGTTGGCGCAAAAGTTTAGGACTTCGCCGGCTTCGTTGGTTTCAATCTCGGCGCCCTGGGGCGAGGTGATGATGCGCTCCTTTTTGAAAAGGCCGGCGTCTTTGATTTCCTGGAGCTGCTGCGTGAGGTCGGGCTGGAGGGTGGCGTACATACGGTGGGAGTTGGGAGGTAATAAACAAAATTACGTACCAGAAGCCGGCCGCTGCTGGCTAAAAGTCATTGGAGGTTAGGTAGCGCAAGGCTCGCTGATTCGTCTATGCGAAGCAAGGCAGCACAACGGACAGCAGGCCCAAGTTTCATTGCCGGAAATGAAACCTTGGAGCGGCTGCCTCGTTAAGCTAATATAATTAGTTTGACTTTCCAATAAATTTAGTGTTATGAAAATCACAGTTGACCAGGGCCAGGACAAAGGTTTCCTCCCCGACGGCCGCCACACAGTCGAAATTACCTCCATTGAAGAAGGTGTGAGCGAGCACCAGAACGTGCCGTTTTTTGCCGCGCGCATGGAAAACGAAGACGGATTCGTCTCGCAGCGCTTCTACAACTCTGAGGCCGGCCATCCCATCATTCTCCAGCTGTATTCCGCGGTGGGCATCAAGCCGGAAGCGGGCAAGAACCTCGATACCAAGCAGCTGGTAGGCAAACGCCTGTCGGTGGAAGTGGGCGACCACTCCTACGCCGACCCGGCCACCGGCAACGAGCGTAGCGTGCGCCAGGCCACGGGTTTCCGTGCGGCCTAGCAAGGGTTTAGCAGTGGTTTGAAGCAAAAAGGTGCGGCAACTTATAGTTGTTGCACCTTTTTGCTTCAAACCACTGCTACCTGGAAAAAGGGCTGAAAAACTTTCTGAACTCAGAATCCGCAGGCAGCCAGGCAAAACGGCGCTTGACAACTTCGGTTTTGACGGCAGGCAATATCGTAAGCCAGTCAACATCGTCGCACAACAGCGAGGTCACAACCAGCGTCCGGTCGTTGCCCAGGTGAATAACGGTATAACTGTAATCAGCACTGGCCGCCCGGCCAGCTGCCGGAATGTAGCGTGAGAGTGATTCTATTTCCGACACTGCAAAACGGAAGTTGATTTCCCGATTGGTGTAGGCTATTTCTTTTTTCGTCCGGTCGAAGCGAAGGCAGGCTTGGCCATCCCATTGCCAATAAGCCCACCACAGGCAAATGCCTGGAAAGCAACGCCAAGCCACAAGAAGCATGAGCACGTCAACGATAAAAATGGCTGGCTGTGCCCCATTTTTAATGGTGATAATGATGGCACCCGCAATCATTGCCAAACCAAATGAGGTCTGCAATAGAGTCCACCACAAGCTCATGTCTCGCCACGGCTTGTATGCGAACAGGATGACTGGCCGAACAAGCTTCTGATTGCGGAGGTACGTACCGATGCTCAGCAGCAGTGGTAGCGCCACAGCCAGCAGCACCAGAGCCATAATGCCTGCTCCTGTTGCTGAGCTCATGAGCGGAAGAAAGCGGTTTTCATGAGAGGCTTATCGTTGCCTTCTCCGCATTATTACAAAATTATTTTCCCGCCTGTCGTTCCATAAACGCCTGCACACCCTTCCGTCCGCTGTCCATCAGCTGCTTCTTCTGGGCGTCGGAAATGCGTTTGATTTTCGGACTGAAGTTTAGGAAGTCGATGTTGATGGTGCGGCGTTGGTCGCCGGCCTGCACAGGGTTGAGGTTTTCGAGAGCCACGGTATAGAGGGCGGCCAGGTAGGAGTTGAAGTCCTGAATGTCGTAGGGCGCGAGTTGTTGACGGCCGGTAGGCGCCGTATCCAGCGGAATCTGCTCGGCGCGGTCGAGGCGCAGGCCCAGTGTTTCGGGGTTGAAGATGCGGCCGCGCGCATCCGGCGGACCGGTAAAACCAGTGGGCAAGTAGCGCGGGTAGTCGAACAAATCGACGGGGTAATTGGCTAGCAGGCCGCCATCGACCAGTACCTGCACTGGCTGGCCGGGCGCAGGGTTGCCGGTCACCACCTTGCCTTCGGCATCGAGCAGCACGGCCCGGAAATACAGCGGAATGCTCATGCTGATGCGTACGGCATCGGCCACGCGCATGGTGGGGTTGGTTTCGTAGCTGAACACCTGCACGCGCTGCTGGGTGAGGTTGGTGCCAGTGGTGTATAGGTCGCGGTAGTGGCCGGGCTGCTTTTGGGCCAGCTCATGCAGCTGGGCCAGCGTGAGGTTAGGCTGCTGGGTTTTGCAGGCCACCAGTTCGCTGAGGTAGGTGCTGAATTCGTCGCCCCGGTACCAGCCATACTGCGTGATGAGCCGGTGCGTGCCCCCAAAAAAGATGAACCGGCCGTCGTTCAGCCGCTGCACTGGTGTGGCATTCACCACGTCGATAATTTCCTTGGCCGAGTAGCCCACCGCCAGCAACGCCGCCTGAATGGCCCCAGCCGAAGTGCCGCCCACCCGCTGCAAGCCGCTGAGAATGCCCCGCTGCTCCAGTTCCAGCAACGCCCCGCCGTAGGCAATGCCCCGGATGCCGCCACCTTCCATCACGAGGTTGCGGTAGCGCGGCCCAGCGGCTGGCTGGGCGTGCAACGCGAGGCTGCTCAGCCAGCCGCTTAAACCAAGAAACAGGAGAACCAACCGAACATTCATCGGCTCAAAGATACCGCGAGGGCCGAGCCGGGTAGCGGGCTATTGCTCCAGGGCGTGGCCTTGGGCGAAGGTGCGCAGCAACTGGTGCACCTCCTGGCAGGGCGCCGGGGTAACGCCAACGGGGGCAGTGGGCAGGCAGCGGGCCGCTTTCTCAATAAAAGCGGCCTCCACGGGCGCATATACCAAAGGGCAGCGCGCAAACGCCCGCTTTTCGATGGGTCCGTAGGCCAGCGTCCGCACGTCGTAGTGACGGGGGTCGTCGTTGATGCGGGCGTATAAGTCGCTGAGCGCGGGCTCTGGCCCTTCCAGCAACTGCAGGAAATGTCCTTTGGCAAACAGCAACAGCCCGGTTATCTGGGTCTGCTGATTGTAGAGGCGGGCTTTGCGCAGCAGCGAAGTGAGCGTTACCTCGTGCACCGCACGCGAGGCTTGACTACGGTAAATTACCGAGTAAAGGGGAGTGGTTTCAGGCATGGGTCGGAGCGCCCTGGGTGAGGCGCACTGGCAATGTGGTAGGGCTAGTACGTAGCTCACACCGTGCGGGCTACAGCCGAGCCGATATCTTTGTGCAGATTTCCCTCACCACCCCAACCCGACTCCCGCATGGCCACCACTCCCGGCGACACCGATACCTCTGTTTTACCCGGCGCTGTGCTGGTTATTGGCGCCTGTGGCCAGCTCGGCCTGGAGTTAGTAGCTGCGCTGCGCCAGCGCTACGAGCCCCATCTGGTGGTAGCCGCCGACGTGCGCCCGCCCAAAAATCCGGATTTGTTGGCCGGTGGCCCCTTCGAGCTGCTTGACGTACTCGACCGCACCCGGCTCGACAAGCTCATCCGGCAGTACCGGCCCAAGCAGATTTATCACCTCGCCGCGCTGCTCTCCGCCACAGCCGAGAAAAACCCGCTCTTCGGCTGGCAGCTGAACATGGACGGCCTGCTCATTGTGCTCGAAGCGGCCGTGGCCCATGGCGTGGCCCAGGTGTACTGGCCCAGCTCCATTGCCGTGTTCGGCCCCGATACCCCGCGCGACAACACGCCGCAGGTCACCATCATGAATCCCAACACGGTGTACGGCATCAGCAAGCTGGCCGGCGAGCAGTGGTGCGAGTGGTATCACCGCAAGCACGGCCTGGACGTGCGCAGCCTGCGCTACCCGGGCCTCATCGGCTACAAGAGCCTACCTGGCGGCGGCACTACGGATTACGCCGTGGACATCTACCACCGCGCCGTGGCCGGTGAGAACTACGAGTGCTTTCTTGAAGAAGACACGTACCTGCCGATGATGTACATGCCCGATGCGCTGAAAGCGACGTTGGATTTGATGCACGCGCCCGCCGAGCAAATCAAGGTGCGCACCAGCTACAACCTGGGCGCCATGAGCTTTTCGCCAGCCGAAATTACGGCCAGCATTCAAAAGCACGAACCTAATTTCAAAGTCACCTACAAGCCCGACGGCCGTCAGCAAATCGCCAATTCCTGGCCCGCCAGCATCGACGACTCCAAAGCCCGGCAGGACTGGGGCTGGCAGCCCGATTTCGACCTCGACAAGATGACTGCCGACATGCTGGTGCATTTGAAGGAGATGCAGCTAGTGTAAGACCTCGCTCACAGTATATTACTCATCAAAAAGCCCCTGTTGAATGTCAACAGGGGCTTTTTGCTTATTGAGCGGCTGGAATAAGGTGAACCTGCGCCCTGCCGGCTGCATTGGCTTATTGGATAACTACTCGCTTCGTAATAGTAGACGGGCCGGCGGTGAGGCGCAGCACGTAGAGGCCGGGTGCGAGCATGGCGGTGGGCACATTCAGCCTAGCGCCGGCGGCGGGCAGCGGCGTGCTGAGGCGGCATACCACTTGGCCCAGCCCGTTGAGCAGGTCGGCTTGCACGATGGAGGCTCCGGCCACGGCTGGCACCAGCGCCGTGAAGCGCTCGTGGGCTGGGTTGGGGAACACGCTCACTTCGGCAGCACTGAGGGTGGGGGTGGTGGCCAGCACGCCCAACGGCCCGAACCGAAGCGTGAACCGGCCCGTGATGAGTGCCTGGGCCTCTGTGGCGCTCACCGAGAATGAGTAGACGCTGCCCGGGTTGAGGGCGGTGCTGCTGCCGGTGCGGGCATCAACCAGATAGGGGGTGAGGCCGGTGGGTAGATTAGCCAGCTCAGCGGCGGTGAGGGTGTAGGTACCCGCGGCCGGCACACCCACGGTGAGGGCGATGCTGGTGGCAGGCGTAAAGGCCGGGCGCCCGTCGATGGCCAAGCCTTCGCCGCTGGCGGCGAGGCCGGCCAGGTTCAGGCCGGTGGAGTTGGGCAGCTTGGCGGCGTCAAACTCGCCATCGAAGGCAGGGGTGGCTCCGGCTTCGGCGTAGGCATAAAAGGCGTCGGTGAGGCCGGTGACGGCGCTGTGTAGGTCCAGCTGAACGCGGGCGCGGGCATCGGCGGCGGTGCGGTAGAGTGGCACCTGCGTGGTGTAACTGGTCACGCGCTGGCTGTTGCGGAATTGCAGCGTGGCGCTGGTCTGGGTGCTGCTCACCCGCACAAAGAAGGCTTGGCTGCTGCCCACAAGGGCGTTGGCAGCGGGCAGGTTGTTTACGTAGGGGCGGTAGCTGCCGGCGTAGGGGCCGGTGCTTTCAAACACATACATGGCCGCATCGAAGCCGGCACGGTCGGCCGCGGCCACCAGTGAGAAATCGAGCGGACTGGCGTAGGGGTTGCCTATCAGGGCCCACCCGGCGTCGGCCGCATTCGCGCTGCCAGCTGCGTTGCGGCTCACGCCCACCGAGCGGTTGCCATTGAGAAGGGTGCCGGAGAAATTTACCGTCAGCCCACCGGCCATGTTGACCGTGTAGCCCAGACCGGACGTGAGCGGGTAGCTCAACGCGACGGGCGAGCCCCAGCCCTTATCAAAAGCTGCCAAGTTGTTGCTTGCCGTTACCAGCTGGCTTTGGTCGTAGTAGTACACCGTGGGAAAGGGCGTGACCAAGCCCGGCGTGGGCGAGCTGTTATACGCACCATTTACCACGGGCGTGAAACCCGTCGTGGCCAGGCTGGCCACCGTGGCCCCGTTCACGGGCGGCGCAAGATGCCGGTAGCCCAGGCCGGGGTTCTTGCTGGGCGAGATGTAGCGCTGCACAACCGTGGAGCCTACCACTATGCCCGTACCGCTGTTCACCACCAGGGCGGTGCCCGCGGCGCTGCTCAACAGGGTTAGGGCTGTGTTCGATACCAGATTGCCACTGCCGGCCACCGTTACGGTTTGCGTCACGCTAGTGTTGGCTGTCATTGTCAGGTCGTTGGGGTTCGTCGTGGTTAGGGCGCGCACCAGGTAAGGCAGGGCGTTGCCGGTTACCTGGGCAGTGGTGCCGTTGTAGACATAGGTGGCATCAGTCGAGAAGCTGCGGAAGCCGGTGTTCTGAATAGCGCCCGCGCCCGGCGTCGCGCTCAGTCCCTGCGCGTGGCAGATGCCCAATGTTGCGCCGGCGGCCAGGGTAAAATTCCCTGCTCCACTCAGCACAAAGCAGCCGTCGTTTAGCGTCGCGCCGGTATTTACCACGGTGCTCGTGTTCACGGTCACGTTGCCGGCCAGAGTAGCCACGCCGGGGTTGTTCACAGTGATGCTGTTGTAAATACCTGCCGCCACGGTGGTCGTGGTGTTAACAACCAAATCGGGATACGTAACGGTGAAGTTGGGGCCGGTAGCCGTGCTGGTTGCAGTCTGCACGCTGACCGGGCCGGTAGTGGCGCCGGCCGGTACGCTCACCGTAATGCTCGTGGCTGAGTTTACCACAAAGCCCGGCGCCGTCACGCCGTTGAACTTCACCGTGGTAATGCTGCCCAAGTTGGTGCCAGTGAGTGTGACGCTGGTGCCCACGGGCCCCGCAATGGGGTTAAGGGCGGTGAGGGTAGGGGCTACCGTGGTGTTCAGCAATACCGACAGGCTATTACCAAAGTAGTTGGCTACCAGCAGGTCGGGCCGGCCATCGCCATTCACATCAGCTGCCCTGATGGCGTAGGGATAGCCACCGGCGCTCCCGGTGCTAAAAGCAGTGGCCGCGCCAAAAGTGCCCATACCCGTGCCCAGCAATACCCCAGCCGTGGTGTTGCCAGAGTTGGCCGTCAGAATATCCAGCTTATTGTCACCGTTCACGTCGGCCACCGCGATATCTTGTGGACTACCGCCCCCGCTGCCATACGTGGTGGCCGTGCCGAAGCTGCCCGTGCCCGTACCGAGCAGCACGGCGGCCGTGGCATTGGCGTAGTTAGCTGTCAGAATATCTAGCTTATTGTCGCCGTTCACATCGCCCAGCGCCAGTCGGCCTGGGCCAAGGCCAGCGCCCACAGTAAAAGAAGCGGCTGTGCCAAAAGTGCCCGTGCCGGTGCCCAGCAACACGGCCACCGAGCTGCCGGTGTAGGTGCCTACCACCACGTCGCGCTTGCCATCGCCATTTAGGTCGGCTACGGCCAGGCCCAGCAGGCTGCTAAGACCGGTGCCAAACGTGGCAGCCGTACCAAAAGTGCCAGCGCCCGTGCCTAGCAGCACGGCCAATGTGCCACTGGTTTGATTGGATGCCAGAATATCCAACTTGTTGTCGCCGTTCACATCAGTCACCACCAAGTCAGTAGGGTAAACTCCCCCGCTGCCAAAGGTGGTTGCTGTGCCAAAGGTACCCATGCCCGTGCCCAGCAGCACGCCTATCGTACCACTGCTTTGGTTGGCCACAATGAAGTCCAGCTTGTTGTCGCCGTTCACGTCGGCTGCGGTCACCCCTACCGGAAGGTTGCCCCCGCTACTGAAGGTGGTGGCCGCTCCAAAGGTGCCCGTACCCGTGCCCAGCAGCACGGCCACCGTACCTTCATTAAAGTTAGATGTGAGCAGGTCGGCCTTGCCGTCCGCGTTCACATCGGCCACGGCCAAGCCCACTACGCCAGTGCCGCCTGTGGTGTAATTGACCGACGTGGCGAAAGTAGCCGGGGTTTGGGCTAGCACAGGCCCGGCCAGCAGGCCCACCAGTGGCAGTGCCAGCAGCCCGCGCCGAATAGGTTGCCGTCCCTTGGCACCCAGAAGAAAAGTAAACGTGAATCGCATAAAGAGAAGGTAAGGAGTGGAACGTATCCCCGCCAATCGGCTGGAAAACAAGCATAAGTAAACAAAGGTAGAGCAGCTGGCTAGATGATGATGACAAACTGCATTATGCTGATTTTGTAGAGGCATGTCTACCGCAAAGAGCAATCGAAACTGTTAAAGAAATGCCTAGAACGTCGTGCTCACCCAGCGTCCACTTGTCGAAGCATCTCCACCCGGAAACCCACGGCAAAAGGCCCAGCGAATGGTTTGCCAGGTCCCATTATCTGCCCGTTCAACGCTGAAACGCGAAGGGCCGAATCGCTGTGCCATCGGTATAAAGCTGCTGTTGAAGCCCCGGCATTTGCGCCTGTGGCAATTGCGGGATGGGAAGGGGATTACGACCCATAGCCAATTCATAACGCCGCCGTAATTTGCTGCCAACAAGCTACTTTCAACTTTGCCGGGAACTAACCCTTCTTGGCAATGGCTGAAAACAATACCAAAATCACGCGTCGGCAATTCGTTCGCAATTCGGCGCTGCTCACCGGCGGCGTGGCCCTGCTGCCCGGCCTGCTCACCAGCTGCAAAGACGACAGCGACGACCCCACCATCAATTACACTGGCAACTTCGGCTTCCGGGAAGGCGTGGCCAGCTTCGACCCCTCGGCCAGCAACATCATCCTCTGGACGCGCTACACCAACGCCGATAATGAAACCGGCGACGCCAGCGTGCGCTGGGAAATAGCCACGTCCAACGCCTTCAATCCACTGGTGGCCAGCGGTACAATAGCCGCCGCTGCCAGCACCGACTACACCGCCGTGGTAGACGTGCCCGGCCTCGCGGCCAATACCAAGTACTACTACCGCTTCCGCAACGAGCGCACCAAGGCCGAATCGGTGGTGGGCGAAACCCGGACGCTGCCCACCGGCAGCCAGGCCAGCAGCGTGAAGCTGGCGGTGGTGTCGTGCGCCAATTTCCAGGCTGGTCTTTTCAACGTGTACGGGGCCGTGGCTGCATCTGACGCCGATGCCGTGGTGCATCTCGGCGACTACATCTACGAATACGGCGCGGGCGGCTACGGCACCACCGGCAGCACCGCCGCCCTCAATCGGGCGCACCTGCCAGCCACCGAAATCCTGAGCCTCAGCGACTACCGCACCCGCTACCGTCAGTACCGGTCCGATAAACAGCTGCAACGGGCCCACCAGCTCAAGCCCTTCATCTGCGTGTGGGACGACCACGAGTACGCCAACGACGCCTACACCACCGGCGCCGAAAACCACCAGCCCGCCACCGAAGGCAACTTCGAGGACCGCAAGCGCGCCGCCAACCAAGCATGGTTTGAATACCTGCCGGCCCGCACCACCGATAAAAGCAAAATCTACCGCCGCTTCGAGTTCGGCAACCTCGTCAACCTGCTCATGCTCGACACCCGCATTGTGGGCCGCGACAAGCAGCTGAGTTTGTCCGACTATTTCAGCAGCACCGGCGTGTTCAATGCGGCCGCTTTTGGCACGGCTTGGCAAAACCCCAGTCGCTCAATGCTGGGCGCCGACCAGCGCGCCTGGCTCGGCAGTGCCTTGGGTGGCAGCAGCGCCCGGTGGCAGGTGCTGGGCTCGCAGGTGCTGATGGGCAAAATGTACATTCCGGCCGAGTTGCTGCCCATTATTGCGCAGTTGGTTACCGCGCCATCCGCCACGCTGCTGGCGCAGTACAGCACGGTCGCCACCCAACTCAGCACCATCAAGGCCCGCGTGCTGGCCAACGACCCCACCGTGACGGCCGCCGAGCGCGCCCGCGTGAGCACCGTGCTGCCCTACAACCTCGACGCCTGGGACGGCTATCCAGCCGAGCGCGAAAACCTCTACGCCGCTGCCGGCAACAAGGCGCTCATTTCCCTGGCCGGCGACACGCACAACGCCTGGCACAGCGACCTCACCACCAGCACCGGCCGTCGCGCCGGGGCCGAATTTGCCTGT
The DNA here is from genome assembly GCF_017571495.1 of Hymenobacter negativus. Lineage (GTDB taxonomy): Bacteria > Bacteroidota > Bacteroidia > Cytophagales > Hymenobacteraceae > Hymenobacter > Hymenobacter negativus. The sequence goes on from NZ_JAGETZ010000002.1 coordinate 655,012, forward strand.
TCGTCGGTATCGTCGCCTGGCTTCGAGGCGCTGCTGGCCGGCAACAGCGCCGCCATTGCGGGCTTCGAGCAATCGAACCAGTTGCTAATCGACGACCTGCAGTACCTGGACGCCTCGAAGCGGGGTTACATCCTGGCCACCTTCACCGCCAGCAATGCCACCGCCGAATACCGCTACGTGGCGGGCCTAGAGACGGAAAACGCTGCTACGACCACAGGGAAAACGGTGCTGGAAGTATAGCCCTTGGGTTGAATATACATTAGCAAAAGCACTTGAAACTCCGGTCATGCTGAGCCCAGGCAAAGCATGACCGGGGTTTCTGATTATCTGTTCCCAAGCTACCTCACCGCCACCTGTTTCCTGCCCTCCGCCTGCCGGCCCTGTTGCCAGAAGGCTACCGCTACCGCTAAGCCCGCCGCGCCCTGTAGCGCCACCGTATGCGGCGCCCCAATGTGCCGGGCCAGCCAGCCCCCCAGCAGCGCGCCCAACGGCTGCACGCCCTGAAACGCCATCACGTAATAGCTCAGCACCCGGCCGCGCATGTGGTCGGCCACATTGGTTTGAATGGCTGTGTTGGTGCCCGCAATGAAGAGCATCATGCCCGCACCCCCCAGCGTGATGAACACCAGCGCCAGCCCTAGCTGCGGGCTGAGCGCAAACGCTACGATACTGGCGCAAAATACCAATGCGGCGTAGGTAATCAACTGCGGCCGACGATTTTCGGCCGGTTGAGAAGCCAGGTAGAACGCCCCCACCAGGGAGCCCAGCCCCGATAGGCTGTTGAGCCAGCCGTAGGTGCCGGCCGCGCCGTGAAATACGTCCTTGGCAAACACCGGCAACAACGTGCCAAACGGCATGGCGCAGAAACTGATGCCCGCCATGAGCAAAATCTGACGGCGCAGACCAGCGGCCTGACTGAGGTAGGCCCAACCCTCGCGCAAGCCCTCCCAGGCGCCGGGGCGGTGCGTGCGGGCCGGGCGCGGCGCAATGCGCATGAGCAGCAGCGACGTTACCACTGCCACAAAGCTCAGCGCATTCACCACGAAGCAGGGGCCTTCGCCGAAGCGGGCCAGCAGCAGCCCGGCTACGGCTGGGCCTACCAGCCGGGCCAGGTTCACCATGGTCGAGTTCAGGGCAATGGCGTTGGAGAGGTGCGTCCGGTCTTCGACCAGCTCTACGATGAGCGACTGCCGCGCCGGAATATCAAAAGCATTGATGGTGCCCAGCAGCAGGCTCAGGCCCGCTACGGCCCAGGTAGCGTAGTGCCCGCTCAGCACCAGCCACGCCAGCACACTGGCCTGCACCAGCGAGGCTACCTGAGTGATGAGCAGCACTTGGTAGCGGCTGTAGCGGTCGGCCACGGTGCCGCCATACGGCGCGAGAAGCAGCGTCGGAATCTGACCGCAAAAGGAAACGAGACCCAGTAAAAAAGCCGAATGTGTGGCGTTGTACACCAGCCAGCCCACGGCCAGCCGCTGCATCCAGGTGCCAATGAGGGAGATGGATTGCCCGGCGTAATACAGCCGGAAATTGCGGTGCTGAAGCGAGCGGAAGGCAGTGAGCAAAATGCTGGAAGGTAATGCAACAACGGAGCGTGCATTACGGCAACCCGCGCTCTTTAGTCCAATGCCCTGAATATTTCGGCGATTGCCAGCCCGGTGTAGAAACGCACCCCATTGCGCTCTTACATCGTTGAGAGGCCAGTGCCCTAGGCTTGCTGCCGCACGCTCTCGTCCGCTTGCCGGGCTTCGGCGGCGCGGTTGCCGGCCGGGCGTTGCGGCCAGTTGAAGAGCAGCGAAGTAGCCCACGGGATGAGGAAGCAGGCCACCGTAAGAATGGTGAGAGTTACGTCAGCTGCCTCGCTTTCTAGCGCCTCGCTGACGGGGTGGCCGGGTAGAAAGTGCGACACCAGCGACAGCAGCAGCTTCAGCCCCAGAATGGCGATGACCACGAAGGCGGCGGTTTCCAGAAATGGATACTTGCCCATCAGCAGCACGAAAGCCTGCGCCACCAGCCGCATGGCCAGAATGCCGATGAACACGCCCGCGCAAATCAGAATCAGGTTATCCGTAAAAGCCACCACGGCAAACACGTTGTCGATGGAAAAGGCCAGGTCCATCAGTTCAATGAGGGCCACGGTGGCCCAGAATTTACCAAACAAGCCCAGCGTGTTGCGGTAGAACCAGCTCTTCTCCTTCTCGATTTTCTCCTCGTCGTGCGCCGGGCCGGCCTTGAAATGGTCGTACACCAAATACAGCAGGTAGAGCCCGCCCAGTGGCTTCAAAAACCAGAACTGGATAAGGAAGGAGGCAAACAGGATGCACAAGCCCCGGAAAATATAGGCCCCGAAAATGCCGTAGCGCAGCGCTTTTTTGCGCTCTTCCTTGGGCAGGTCGCCCACCATGGTGGCCAGCACGGCGGCATTGTCCACCGAAAGCAGGCTTTCGATGATGACTAAGTTGCCCACAATGGCCAGGGCGGCCAACGGGTTGTCAAGAATTTGCTGAAGCGGAGCGTACATGCGGCTAAATAAAGCGGAAAATTACTGCGGCAGGAAGCGCGGCCGGCGTTCGGGCTTGTCGGCCGACCAGCCAAAGTCGTGGCGCAGGATGAAGGCTACGTAGTTGGTGCGGTCGGCGCCGCCGTTGAACTGCGTCATCCACAACAGCTCGCCGCCCAGGTGCTTGTTGAGAATGTAGCCCGCACCGGCCCACACGCGGTTGCTGTCGAAGGGATTTTCCTGGTCGCTGATGCGGATTTCGTCTTTTATGGTGGCGTACCACTTGGGGTTTTCCAGCGCCTTGGAGCCTAGTGGCAACCGCAATGAGGCTAGGTAGCGGAAGCGTAGGCGGAAGTCCGTGGCCGTCCACCGCTCCTCGATGCGGTAGCGGTGCAGCAGGCGGGCCCGGCCGAGCTTATTGTTCACAATGACTTGCTGGTAGAGGCGGTTTTCGCGGTTGTCGGCTTTTTCGGTTTGCTCGGCATTGGTATAGGGCTGGAGTTGGAGGTACATGTAGCCGGCCGCCACCGACATGGGCAGGCTTTTGAGGTTGTATTGCAGGTTGGCCAGGCCCAGCAGCAGGCGCTTGTCGGTGAGGCCGTTGTAGGCGCGGTACTGCGCCCCCAGGTTGATGTCGAACCGCTGGTTGAGCGAATACGTGCCGGTGTATTGCAGCCAGCCGTTGTATTTGCCCCGGCTTTGGGCGTGGCTGGGGCTGGCTAGCAGTAAGAGGCAAGCGAAAAGCAGGAGAATATTTTTCAATTGGACGTGGGAATTAGGCCGCCACAAGGCGGGTGGTAGGTAAAATATTAGGAGTGATGGCGCGGGGCCGTGCCCGATGCCTGCTATTGGCAGGCCTCTGGCCTGCAATCGTTGAAATGGAACTGGACGGCGCGGCCACCTTCGGGCCAGAGGCCCGCCAATAGCAGGCATCGGGCACGGCCCCGCGCCATCGAGTCGCTTATCTACACCGGCACCACGCCCAGCAGCAGGCACACCACCAGCATCACTAGCACGGTGCCACAGGCCCATTTCAGGGTGAAGCGCTGGTGGTCGCCAAAATCGACGCCGGCCAGGCCGGCCAGCAGGTAGGTACTGGGCACCAGTGGGCTCAGCAGGTGCACCGACTGGCCCAGCAGCGAGGCCCGGCCCATGGCCTCCACGCTCACCCCAAACTGGGTGGCAGCCTTGGTCACGAGCGGCAGGATGCCGAAGTAGTAGGCATCGTTGCTCATGAAAAAGGTGAACGGCGCGCTGGTAATGCCCGTGAGGATGGGCAGGTGCGGCCCCAACGAGTTGGGAATGAGCGTGACGATGGTCTGCGACATGGCATCCACCATCTTGGTGCCAGCCAGGATGCCGGTGAAAATGCCCGCCGCGAACACCATGCCGGCCACAATCACGGCATTGCCGGCGTGGGCGTTCAGGCGGCCGCGCTGCTCGCCCAGCTTGGGGTAGTTGATGAGCATACCCATCGCAAAGGCCACCATAAACAGCACCGGTAGCGGCACCACATCCATAAACAAGCCCACCAGCAACGCCAGCGTGAGCAGCGCATTTAGCCACAGTAGCTTGGGGCGGCGCAGGGCCAGGTCCTCGTGGTTGGCCTCGGCCACCAGCGCGTCGGCATCTTCGGTAATGGTGATGATGCCTAGGCGGGCACGCTCCCGCTTGCCGAAGACGTAGGCCACAAAAATGACCCAGCCCGCCGCCACTATCATGGCCGGAATAAGGGGCGTGAACACCTGCGAGCTATCGAGGTGCAGGGCCGACAATACCCGTGCCGTGGGGCCGCCCCAGGGCAGAATGTTCATCACGGCGCTGGCCAGAAAAGCGGTGGCCGTGAGGATGAGCGGATTCATTTTGAGGCGGCGGTAGAGCGGCAGCATGGCCGCCACCACGATGATGTAGGTGGTGGTACCGTCGCCGTCGAGCGACACCGACAAAGCCAGAATAGCGGTGCCGATGACGACTTTGAGCGGGTCGCCGCCCACCACTTTCAGAATCTTGGCCACGATGGGGTCGAATAGCCCCGCGTCGGTCATGATGCCGAAATACATGATGGCGAAGATGAGCATGATGCCCGTGGGCGCGATTTTCTTCACCCCATCCAGCATCATGTCCCCAATTTCGGCCCGAAAACCGCCGATGAGGGCAAACACGATGGGAATCAAAATCAGCGCCGTCATGGCAAACATGCGCTTCGACATGATGAGGTACATGAACGTACTAATCATCAGGAATCCGAGGAGAGAGAGCATTGGGTGGGATTTGGGGAAGGAGGGAGGCCGAGGCCAGCCGGCCGCGGGGTATTGATGCAGCGAAGTAGCCCACCGATTTAGAATACATTTGGAAGAAATTGGCTTTTGCCAAAAAATCGTTTGCGGCGGGACCAGACGCCGGAACCTCACCCCCAGTCCCTCTCCCGCGGAGAGGGGAGCCTGACGAATCAGGCGACCGCGCCGCCGTGGCGCCCCTCCCTGCGGGAGAGGGGCCGGGGGTGAGGTTAAACATCAGAACAACTCCCACCCATGAAGCTGCTCATTGTAGAAGACGAACCGGAACTGCTCGACACCGTGGTTCGCTACCTGCAAGCCCAACAATACCACTGCGAAACGGCCAGCACCTACGAGCAGGCCCAGGAAAAAATGCTGCTCTACGACTACGACTGCATCATCCTGGACCTCACGCTGCCCGGCGGCGACGGCCTCGACCTGCTGCGCGAGCTACAGCGCCAGCAGAAGCCTACCGGCGTCATCATTACCTCGGCCCGCGCCGCCGTCGACGACCGCATCACCGGCCTGGAGCTGGGCGCCGATGACTACCTGCCTAAGCCCTTCTACCTACCCGAGCTCAGTGCCCGCGTGGCTGCACTGGTGCGCCGCCGCCACTTCCAGGGCACCAACCTGCTGCGCGTGGGCCAGCTAGCCGTGGATGTGCCCGCCCGCCGCGCCGCCGTGGCCGACCGCCCGCTCAACCTCACCCGCACCGAGTTCGACCTGCTGCTCCTGCTGCTGGCCAACCAGAAGCGCGTCATCACCAAAGGCGCCATTGCCGAGCACCTCTCCGGCGATGCTGCTGAGCAATTCGATACCTTCGAGAACGTGTATGCCCACGTCAAAAACCTCAAGCGCAAGCTGACGGAAGCCGGCGCGCCCAACCACATCCGCATGGTCTACGGCCTTGGCTATCGGTTCGACCCGGAGCCGGCAGCATAGGCATATGATGGCGCGGGGCTCCGCCCCGTGCCGACTAGTAGCAGGCCTCTGGCCTGCATCCGTTAGAACATTGCGCCCACTGGCCGTTCAACGATTGCAGGCCGGAGGCCTGCTATTAGCCGACACGGAACAGAGCCCCGCGCCATCCCCTTCAAAACGTAGAATGACCCCATGAAGCTGCTGGCCCGCACCACCGTTATTTTCCTGCTCTATGCTGTGGTGGTGGCCGCGGCGGGTACGTGGGTGTACTACACCGTCATTCGCAAGCTCTACTACGTGTACGTAGACCGCACCCTCACGCGGCGCAAAATGCGCGTGAAGCGAAGCGCGCGTCTGGAACTGCGCACGCCCGCCGACCTGGCGTTCTGGCACCGCATCGACCACAATGTGGAGTTTGTGCCCCTGACGGCGGGCGGGCAGTATCCCGTCCGGCCCGACGAGTTCCGCGACCGGATGATGCTGAACACCATTACCGGCGAGCCCCAGCAGTACCGGCAGATAGCCGAAGTAGTCCAGTTTCAGGGCCAGCCCTACCGGCTGGAAGTACGAACGTCGGTGCTCGATGACGGGGATTTGCTGGTGGGCATTACGGTGGCCGGGGCCATTCTGCTGGGGGTGCTATTGGGCGGCATTCTGATTATTCAGCACGTGCTCACGCGGCGCTACTGGCGGCCCTTCTACCATACCCTGGCCGTGTTGCAGCAGTACCAGCTCGACCAGCACCACGCGCCCGTGCTGGCCCCGACGGATATTCCCGAATTCAAAGCCCTGAACGCGGCCCTGACGCGGGTGCTCTCCAAGCACCAGCGCCTCTACCACCGCCAGCGCGAGTTTGCTGAAAACGCCGCCCACGAGCTGCAAACGCCCCTGGCCATCCTGCGCACCAAGCTCGACTCCTTAGTGCAGGCTCCCGGGCTGACCGAGGAGCAGGCCGGGCACATCGAGCCGCTGCTGGCCGTCACGCAACGCCTTACGCACCTGTGCCGCAGCCTGCTGCTGCTCGTGCACCTCGACCAGCAGCTGTTCTTCCCCACCGAAACCGTGGACCTGGCCGCCTCCCTACGCACCCAATTGGAGCAGCTGCGCGAGCAGATGGACGCCGCCGATCTCACCCTCGAAACCGACCTGGCCCCGCAGGTGCTGGTGGCTGTGAACCGCTCACTGCTGGACATTCTGGTGAGCAACCTCGTGGTGAATGCCATCCGACACAATCGGCCGGGCGGCGTGGTGCGTGTGGTGCTCACGCCCCAGCTGCTCAAGGTGGAGAACACCGGCCGCCCCCAGGCCCTGCCCGCTGACCAACTATTCGCCCGCTTCCGGACCAATCCCAGCCGGCCGCCGGGCAGCGTGGGCCTGGGCCTGCCCATCGCCCGCCAGATTTGCGAAACCAGCGGGTTCTTACTCAGCTACCACTATGAGGAACCCGGCTGGCACCAGATGCGTGTGCGGATGTAGCGCGAACTTTCAGTTCGCGTACCTGCACGACACCCCAGCTGAGCGGAGACGCGAATAGAAAGTTCGCGCTACAGCATTTCTGCCATCTCCTCCATAATAGCCGGCCAGTTTTCCAGGTACAGCATGTGCCCCTGGCCCGGCAGCAGCCGCACCGGTGCGCCGCCCAGCCGCCGGGCCAGGTAAGGGATGTTGCCCGGACCCCACACGCCATCGGCCTCGCCGTGCCAAAGCTGCATGGGGGCGCGCACGTCTTCGATGCGGAAGCCCGGCGGACGGCACCAAGCCTGCGCATCGTCGAATACGCTGCGGCCGTGGTGGGCGAAACCCTGCACCGCGGCATCGCGTAGCAGCGCCCGATGCTGAGCCGTAACGCGGGCTTCTTCCGAGCGCATGCCGCGGATAAACCAGTTGATGGTGCGGTCGGGGTGGCGCTGCCACTGCCGGCTGAGCCAGAGGAAGGTGGTCCGATTCAGCCAGGGAAAGCCCAACTGGCCCCACAGCAGCCCCTTCCACAGCCACGACAAATGCTTGTAGGCAGCGCGCTCGCCCAGCGGCAGGCAGGTGCTGAGCAGCTGCCCGGCCGCTACCCGCGCGGGGTGCCGCGCCGCCAGAGCCAGCGCGTGCACTCCGCCTACCGACCAGCCCATTACGCCCACCGGTCCGGCTATTTCCAAGGCGTCGAGCATGGCCACCATGTCGTCGGCAAACGAGGGAAAGGTGAGCGGCCGGTACACGCTGGACTGCCCCGTGCCGGGCCGGTCGGGCGCCAGTATCTGGAGCTGCAGGCGGGCTAGCAGGGCCGCGTCGTGGGGCAGGCCCCGGCCGGAGGTGCCGAAGCCGTGGTGGTACACCACCGCCCGGTGCTCAGGGTTGCCGTAGCGCGTGAAACCCAGCGTGCGGCCATCGGGCAGGCGAACGGTAAGGGGCGTGGGGCTTCCGGCAGTAGGGGAGGGCATTGCCGACAGTACGACCAGGGCTGCGGATAGGGTTACTCCACCACCAGCCGGCCCAAGGCCGCGCCGCAGCGCACGAGGTAGATGCCGGGGGCCAAGCCGTCGGTTTCAAGTGTGGCCGTGGTGGCGCGGGCGGGCAGCTCCAGTTGGCGCACTTGGCGGCCCAGCCCATCGAGCACCTGCACGGGGCGGGCGGCAGCGCTGGCCTCGGGCCAGGCGAGGCGTACACGGGCGGTGGCGGGGTTGGGGGCCAGGGTGAAGATTTCGGCTGGCGTGGCTAGTACAAAATCACCAAGGTGGCCTACGAAAGCCTCAGGAATGGCCGTGTTAGTAGCGGTCAAGGTATTGGCGCCGAAGGTGGCGTTGCGAGAAAACTCGCCGCTATTATCATATTGCCTCCTCCATCAAGGACCATTGTATTTGCATAATCATCCTCAACCCCCGGGCTTCGATGTCATACCTGATGCTTTTTTAGGAGGTCATGAGTAGTATGATTCTCCCCAACTGTTGAACTGAGCATTTAAAACCATTTCTTTAATACGGAGACTATCAAATGCGAAAATCAGTGACATGGGATACAAAATTCATTTTGCGAAGGCCACACTCAGGGTATTAGTTTGATTTTCTAATAGATTTGCTAATCACATTATACCTGTGATTTGTATTGAATACACAAATAATTATAATACCATAATCAACTTTTTTACTCGTTCGGAGTTGGTGATGCGTGGTATTAGAAGTGTTTAAATTATTACCTTAGCGTGGCAAACTGTTCTTTCAGGCTTTCTTCTTCTTCTTAAACAAACTTTTTTTATGAATAAAACCCCAACTGTACTGTTGACAGCAAGTCTGATAGCAATTGGACTAGCATTCTCCGGCTGCAAAAAGGATGATGAGGATATCGCAGTATATTCTTCAGTAGCTGGCAACTACGTCGGCACAGAAAAATGCCCAACCACTCCGGGTGACCCCTACACAATTACGATTTACAATCAAGCGGATATAAACAACGGTAAGGCTTTTATCACAAACCTCTATGGCATTGGTGAGACCTACGAGGCCACTGTGGACGGCAACCGCATTACAGTGCCTACCACGCCCTACGAGTATACTGTAATTTCAAGAGGTGACACTACTGTCTACCAAGGAAATATATCGGCCTCTGGAACTGTCGATGGTACCATCCTGACCATTAACTATACACTGGACGGCGACGACCCGGAGCAATGCAGCTTCGTAGGTGACCGCGAGTTCCGGGGGCCCACCCACCAAGGCCCCAACTAGCTTGTCAGGGCGTGGCAATGGCCCGGTAAGATGCGTCTGCCTGCTCGTCCCCGCTTTGGACAGTGCCTACAAAACTCACTATTCGGAGTCACTCCGGCTTGGTAATGCAGGTACGAATGGTGTGTTGTTCGATTCATTCGTGTAGGGGTGGAGCGGCTGCCAGAGGCTGGCCCATAGTTGCGAAAGGTCAATCAACTGTTACGTTTTTAGCTGTGGGAATCTGCGATTTGTCTTTAAGCGAGCGCTTGAACAGGATACCACTTTGGCATTATGCTTCAACGCGAAACTAGCCCGAACGCGGATAGCTATTTGTGAATTTTACTGGATTGATAATAGGCAAAGAGCCAGTATGTTATCCAGCGCAATTCGGAGCTTAATACGATAATAAAACGGGTGTTTTCACTAGCGCACAGAATTAATTCAGCGCGCGCCCAGGTGTTTTTTAGGTGTGTTTGCTGAGCGTAGGCTTCAGGCTATGCATCATTTGGCTGATTGCTTTTAATTCTTGTTCTTTTTTTAATAAACCTCTCCTTCTTTCTAAATGAAAAATAAACTATTAGGAATGGTGCTCTTGCTGCTATTGGGCTCGTTTGGAGCTGCGTGGGCGCAAGACCGCACCGTATCGGGCCGGGTAATTGACCGGGCTACCAATGAGGGGCTGCCCGGCGTAACGGTGCTGGTGCCAGGCACAACCGTAGGTGCAGCCACCAATGCTGACGGCTCGTTCTCCATCTCAGTACCCGGCACGGCCACCGAGCTGCGTTTTAGCTCAGTAGGCTATGTCGGCCAACAGCAATCCATCACCAACGGCAACGGTCCCTACACCGTATCGCTGGCCACCGACACCAAGCAGCTCAACGAAGTAGTTGTGACGGCACTGGGCATCGAAAAGGATAAGAAAACCCTTGGTTATTCGACCCAGACGATTGAAGCTGGCCAGCTTACTCAGGGCCGTGACCGTAGCGTACTGAACTCGCTACAAGGCAAAGTAGCCGGCGTGCAAATAAACAGCGCTTCCGGAAGTGTGGGTAGCTCTACCCGCGTAGTTATACGAGGAAATAAGTCTTTCACTGGTAACAACCAGCCTTTGTATGTAGTAGATGGTATTCCAATTGACAACAGTCAAGTAGGCACTGGCGATAACCTGAACAACGGCGTGGACACAGGCAACCGGGCCAACGACATCAACCCGGAAGACGTGGAATCGGTAAGCATTCTGAAAGGACCTGCGGCTACGGCCCTATACGGCTCACGTGCTGCTACTGGTGCTATCATCATCACAACCAAGTCGGGACGCGGTGCTGCCAAAAATGGTCGTAAAGCCGAAGTGACGTTTACCTCGTCTTACGTTATCGACGACATTCTCATGCTGCCAAAGATGCAAAATGAGTTTGGCCAGGGCTATCCGCAGGACGGTTATACCCGCCTTTCCGACACGCGCGAGAACACCAGCTGGGGCCCCCGCTTCGATGGCGTAGACCGCGTGTGGGGAAACATCATTGGCAACCAGCAGCGGTCCAAGCCCTATGTAGCCCTGCCAGACAACATTCGGGAATTCTTCGACTTAGGTAAGACTTGGAACAACACCATATCGCTGGGTGGTGGCGATGCCAAAACCAACTACATCGTGTCGGCTTCTAATGTGCAGCAGTCTGGCATTACACCCGGTACCAAGTACAATCGCAGCTCGGTGAAAGTGGGCGGTGAGACGCACTTGACCAACAAAATAATTAGCAGCGTGAGCGCTACGTATACCAATACCAGCAGCGACCAAGCGGTGACGGGTCAGGGTTATAGCTCTATCTACGACCAGCTGATACAAACGCCTCGCGATATCAGCTTGCTGGAGCTACGTGATATCAACAACAAGTTCAACGACATCAACGGCTACTACAGCCCTTACACGGTTAACCCCTGGCAGATTCTCCACGACAACAAGTTCCAGAATAGTGTGGACCGCTTAGTGGGCAATGCACAGATTGGTTATCAGCTCAACGACCACCTCAAGGCTAATTATCGCCTTGGCATCGACACTTATAGCGACCAGCGCTCGCAGTTCACGGCCCGTCGCGACCCGACTACGGCCGGCTATCCTACCGGTACCGGTTACTATGCGGAAGACCAACTCAATTATACGGAAGTCAACTCGGACGTTATTATTACCTACAACGGTACGATTACTCCTGATTTGACAATCAGTGCCTTAGTTGGGCAAAATTTCAATCAGCGCGGTTTCGACGGTAGTGGTGTTGGTACCAACAACCTCGTGAGCAATTCCATTGGAGCGACGCTGAACAATAACAAAAACAATGGCTACCTCAACACGTCGCTTACGCACAACCTGCGGCGGCTAGTGGGGGTATATTCCACAGTTGACCTTGGCTTCCGCGACTATCTGTTCTTGGGCCTGACGGCCCGTAACGACTGGTCTTCGACGCTACCTGCTAATAACCGCAGCTTCTTCTATCCTGCCGTCAACGTGGGCTTTGTCTTCACAGACCTGTTGGGTCTGAAAGAAAATCGCTTCTTCAACTATGGTAAGCTGCGAGCCAACGTGGCTCAAGTAGGTAACGATGCCCCTGTTTACCAGACCCGCTCCGTTTTCAACGTGGCCAGCGTAACGAATGGCTATACCGGCGGCGTACTACAGTTTCCCTTGGGTAATGTAGTAGGATATAGCCAGAGCAACACTATTGGTAGCAACACTTTACAGCCCGAGATTACGAAATCGTTGGAGGTTGGTACAGAACTACGTTTCTTTAATAGTCGTCTTACTGCCGACGTTAGTCTCTACGATACCCGTAGCACCAAGCAAATTCTCACCATTCCACTGCCTCCTGGCTCTGGTTTTACTGGCTTGGTTGGCAACGTGGGTGAAATTCAAAACAAAGGTATCGAAGTATTGCTCAGCGGTACGGCAGTTAAAGCGGGAGCCTTCACTTGGGACCTGTCACTCAACTACTCTAAAAACGTCAGCAAGGTGCTTGCTACCACTCCCGACGGTGCCGATGTTGCCATTGGTGGCTTTGGTACCGTTTCGCTGACCGCCCGTGTTGGTGAGCCCTACGGCGTATTCCTTTCTACCGACATCCTCAAGAACGATGCTGGGCAAGTAGTGGTATCGCCTACTACGGGCACACCTTTGACCAGCCAAATTAAAGCAATGGGCACCATTACACCTCGCTACACGGCAGGCCTGAGTAGCACGTTTGCTTACAAAGGCTTGGCATTGACAGTAGTAGTAGATACCAAGCAGGGCGGGTCTATGTATTCGCGCACTCGTGCTACCCAGCGTTTCGCTGGTACGGCTCCTGAAACATTGATTAATGACCGTCAGCCCTTCATTGTACCCAACAGCGTCGTTCAGAACTCCGACGGTACGTATTCGCCAAACACCACCCCAACCGACGCATACAACTACTTCGGTGCCTTGGAAGGTGCCAGCGGCCCTGCTGGCGTTGATATCATTGATGCATCTTATACCAAGTTGCGCGAAGTGTCTCTTTCCTACACGCTGCCCAGCAAGTGGTTGACCAAAACTCCTTTCGGCAACCTATCGGTGGGAATCACGGGGCGCAACCTGCTGTTGTGGACGGCCAAGGAGAACACCTATGTCGACCCCGAAATCAACAACTTCGGCAACGGCAACGTGCAAGGCTTCGACTTCACTGGCTCGCCTAGCCTGCGTAGCTACGGCGCTAATATCCGCGTCAGCTTCTAAATTTTCTTTCCTTACCTGACGATATGAATAACATACACAAAAGCCTTCTCCTGCTGGGCCTGCTGGGCGCGGGTGGTCTGGCAAGCTGCGAGAAGCAGCTTGATATCAACGTTGACCCCACCCGTCCCGCCACGGTAAGCCCCGACCTAGTGCTGCCAGCTGGCACCGGCAATCTGGCATTCATCATGGGTGCGTCGTTCAACATCCTTGGCAACTTCTTCGCGCAGCACTGGACCGAAAGCCTCACAGCCAATCAGTACAAAGACTACGACAGGTATCGCATCGGTCAAACCACCAACGACCGCGACTACCAGACCCTGTTCACCGGGGCGCTAAAAAACTTCCGCTACGTTATTGACCGGGCTAAGGGCGACAGTTCAAACTACGCTGCTATAGCTGGCCTGCAGTCAGCTTACACTTATCAGGTGCTGACCGACGGCTTTGACAAGGTTCCATTTACGGAGTCGCTGCTGGGGGCTGCCAATACGCAGCCCCGGTTCGACGAGGGCCCTGTAGTGTACGATGGTGTAATTCAACTCATCAATCAGTCGTTGCAGCGCATCAATGCGAACGGTATCAACGTGGGCAGTCAAGACCTCATCTTCGCAGGTAATATGGACAAGTGGCGCCGTTTTGGCAACACGCTCAAGCTAAAAGTGTTTTTGCGCGAGATATACGCCCGACCCGCCGCGGCTGATAGCATCCGGGCTCTGTACGCCCGCGGTGCCCAGTTTCTGGGTGCCACCGAAGACGCCCAGATTACGGGATTTTCGACAGCCAACCAGAATGGCAACCCGCTTTACCTAACCGATATCTACGCATCTTCTGGTATCGCCAACAACATTATTGCCAGCGAGACCAGCATTAACTACTTAACCACGACTAATGACCCCCGCATCGATGACCTCTTTAGTCGTCCTGGGAGCACCACAGCCGTGCCGAGCACCGCTCCCCACGTAGGCACACCGCAAGGCGATGCCATTCGTGGAGCATCAGGTGCTATCAGTACTCGCTCGCGTCCTAACCTGCAGAAGATTGCTGGCCCTGCTTCACCGGTTGTGCTGTTAAGTGGCGCTGAAAGCCTATTCTTGCAAGCTGAGGCTGCGCACCGTGGGTTAACGTCAGGAGGTGACCCGCTTTCGCTTTACAATCAGGCAATTACTGCCTCCTTTCAGCACTTGGGTACACCTACTACACGTATAGATAGCGTTAATGGAGTACAAGTTGTAATACCTGTTCTATCCAATTTTCTGACTAGTAGTCCTATCAACTTAGGTAATGTTACTGGTGAGAGCCGACTCGAACGAATCATCACCCAGAAATGGGTTGCTCTTAATGGAACCGAAGGTTTTGAGGCATGGACGGAACTCCGCCGCACGAAGTATCCCTCCTTCATTACCGGTACCCCGTTTAGCGACTTGCCTGGCCGAACCTATGCCAAGCGCTTGATTTACCCCTTCTCTGAAATATCACGCAATGCCAATGCCCCCGCCGTCGAACAGGCACAGGTGCCGGTGTGGTGGGATAAGAAGTAGTACTCACTAACTTAACTTATTAAGACATGCGTAAGCTAGCTCTTTCCCTTCTTGGCGTTGCAGCAGTAGCATCGTCGCTAGCCCTCGGGGGCTGCAAGAAGGATGAAACCGACAACTTGTCCCGAATTAAAAGCTACCCTGCTATTAGTTTGGCTGGTAACGAATATTATGTTATCAACGTAGGCGAAACCTTCAACGAGCCCGGCGTGACGGCTAACTTAGTTGGTGAACCTCTTCAGCCAATTATCTCGAATCCTGTCAATACCAGCCGTCCAGGTATCTATGTTATTCGCTACAAAGGCGCTAATACGGAAGGAGATACTGTGTCGGCGTCACGTACAGTGATTGTAACAGACCCGGCGGTTAACAACTTAGACCAAAGCGGTTCGTTCGTACGCAAAGTCGTCGTCGGCACCGATACCACCGTCTATGACCCATCAGTAGTCACGAAAGTAGGTAATAAGGGACTGTACAGAATCGATAATTTCGGCTTCACTTCTGGTGCACCTAATAATTCACTGTCTGCGTATTTTGTGCAGACGGATGCCTCCCATATCGTAGTACCCGCTCAAACAATTCCTAATTTGGGCTATACCACCTTCACTTCCGTTAGTGGTGCTTTCAGGGCTGGTCGTTTGACTAGTATTTCCTATGCTATCCATGCACCATCTGTTTTTGGCAGTACCGTTCGCAAGGCAGAACGATAGGAATTAGACCACAAATAGGCGGGCGGCTAATGCAGTGCACATAAAATGTGCACTGCATTAGCC
>NZ_JAGETZ010000030.1 GCF_017571495.1 Hymenobacter negativus
TGGAGCTGCCCCTGGCCGGCCTGGCCCCCGGCGTCTACTCCGTGCTGGCCCGCACCCCCGCCGGAATCGTCGCCAAAAGACTCGTCGTCCAATAACTAATTTACCTCTCACTGGCGCTAAACAAAAAGCCCTCACTGCATTAGTGAGGGCTTTTTGTTTGACCCATGGGTTCACCTTTATTAAAAAAACCTCCCGCCAATGGCGAGAGGCTTTCCGAGCTATGAAAACAACTGTCCCCTGTAGAGACACGCCATTATCTACGCTGAATGCTGACCGGTTGGATTGACCGGCCGCAGTTTTTATGCCCCATCCATCCGCACAATTTTTGGCGTGAATGAGCCAAGCACGTCCACCAAGTCCTGCTGGTGCGCCATTACCTGCCGAATGTCTTTGTAAGCGGCCGGAGCTTCGTCGAGGCCGCCGCCCAGCAGGTCCACGCTGTGGTCGCGCAGCTCGCGTCGCAATTCACCTTCGGTGATTTTGGCCTTGGCCTGGGTGCGCGAGAGGCGCCGCCCGGCCCCGTGCGAAGCCGAGTTGAGCGACTCCCGCTCGCCGCGCCCGCGCACGATGAAGCCCGGGGCCGTCATCGAGCCGGGGATGATGCCGATTACGCCCGCCCCGGCCGGCGTAGCGCCCTTGCGGTGCACAATGGCGGTGCGGCCGTCGGCCAGCACTTCTTTCCAGGCGAAGTTGTGGTGGTTTTCGACCTGCGCCAGGGGCTTTTCGCCCAGCGCCTGGCTGAGGCGGCGGTGAATGTCGTGGTGGCAGGCCGAGGCATAATCGCCAGCCAAGTTCATGGCCGCCCAGTACTCTTGTCCTTCCTGCGAGTCGAGCGAGAGCCAGGCGAGGTGCCGCGCCTCGGGCGGTAGGGGGCATTTGTCCATGGCTACTTTGGTGTAGTGTTGCGCAATGGCCGCGCCCAGCCCGCGCGAGCCGCTGTGCGAAAGCACGCCCAAGTATTGGCCCACAGGTACGCCGAGGTCGTTTTTCGCGTCGGTTATGTCCACCAGGCCAAACTCCACGAAGTGGTTGCCGGAGCCCGACGAGCCGAGCTGCTTCACGGCCGACTCGCGCTTTTGGCGTGCCACCGCAATTTCTCGAAACTCGGGCCGGTCGAAAATGGGGTCGTCAGTGTTCACCTTTTTGAAGACCTCCTTATTGCCGAACTTGGTGTGGTGCAACAGCAGCTTGCGCAACTCGTCGCGCCGCTGCTCCAAATACTTGGGCGGCAACTCAAATACCGACAGCGCCATGCGGCAGCCGATGTCCATACCCACGCCGTAGGGAATCACCGCGTTATCGGCCGCCAGCACCCCGCCAATGGGCAGGCCGTAGCCCTGGTGGGCGTCGGGCATGAGCGCGCCATCGAGGGTGATAGGTAACTGCATGGCTACATCCATCTGGCGCCGGGCGCCGTCCTCGATGAAGTCGTTGCCGTAGCGGCGGTAGTCCTTGATGGCGGGATTCAGGGCCACGTCGCGGGCTGGCTGGGGCACCAGCTGCTCGGCTACCGGGCGCCAGTTTTCATCGCGCACGTATTTGAACGGGTCGTCCTTGATTTGCTTGAGCAGGGCCAGGGCGCTACCCTTGTCCATTTTTTTGAATTCCTTTTGGGCCAGTACATCCAGGGCGCGGTTAATAGCCGAGCCCTCGGGGTAGCCGATTTTGCGGAGGTCGTTGCCGCGGAGTTGGTTTGCCATAGCGCGATTGGGAAAGGGTGAGAGTCCTTTCTCTACGACGCCGAGAAGGTGATGTTTGGAGTGGTTTGCGTAATAAAAAAAGCCTCAACTGTAGCAATTGAGGCTTTTTTAGGAAGATGGCGACTTACTGCTTGCGCGTTCGGTCAATTAAATGAAGCTCTGAATTCCAAAGGCGACAAGCTGGTTTTGGTTTTGAAGAGCTTGCTGAACGACTGCAAATGCTCGAAACCGAGCTCATAAGCAATTTCACTAACGGTCAGGCTGGTAGTCGACAGCTTTTCCTTTGCTTTGGCTATCAGCTTGGCATGAATGTGCTGCTGGGTGTTCTGCCCGGTTACGACACGCAATATGTTGCTCAGGTACTTGGGCGAAAGGTGCAGCTGCTCGGCCACATGCTTGACGGTGGGCAGGCCCTTTTCAGCCAAATCCGGGCTGTTGAAATATGCTTGGAGCAGGGTTTCTACTCGCTCAAGCACCTGATGATTTGCTTTCTCCCGGGTAATAAATTGGCGGTGGTAGAATCGGTCCGCGTAATTCAGCAAGCTCTCCACTTGCGACACAATAATCTGCTTGCTAAACCGGTCGATGGGCGAGCTGTATTCCTGCTCAATAGCCAAAATAATGGCCGTAATGGTGGCTTCTTCCTTGGCCGAAAGGAATAGCGCTTCGTTGAATGAATAGTCCCAAAAGTCGTAGCGCTCAATGGTTTTAGCCAGCGGCGTATTCCAGATAAAATCAGGATGGATGTAGAGCACCCACCCCGATTTTTCGACCGGTTCGGCATGGTTGGCCACCGAGATGCTAAACACTTGGTTGGGCGCCATAAAGGACATAATGCCTTCGTTAAAATCGAACGGCTGCTGCCCATATTTCATGCTGACGTTCCGCATCCTCTTCACGGAAATAGAGTAGAAATCCAGCAGCAAGCTAGCCGGCTCCTCGTCCCCAAACGGTGGCACGGCGCCCACGTCAACCACGCTCATGAGCGGGTGCTGCGGCTTGGGCAGCTGCCGGAATTCGTGAAACTCGCTTATCGTCTTAAAATGCCTCATTTTGGCGCAGCTTCGGTGCTTATTTCCAGTACCAACTTGCCCCGCACGTGCCAGGTTTCGCTTTCGCGGTGGGCGGCCGCCACTTCTTCCAGCGGATACACTTTACTGACGAAAACCCTGACGCTGCCCGCCTCAATCAACTCCGCAATTTCAGTAAGCCAGTCCTGCCGCGCCTGGTTGGCCGAGAGTTCGCCGGTGGCGTTTTTCCGGGCCAGCGCGGTCAGCATTTCCTCATTGAATGGGTAATCCAGGTTGACGCTGACGAAGGTTCCACCGTCTTTCAGCACCGCCACCGCCTTCAGGCGCTCGGCGTTGTCGCGCAGCGGCGAGGCTTCCAGCACCACATCCACGTCATGCACCAGTTCTTCAAACTGCTGGCTCCGATAATCAATCACCTCATCGGCCCCCAGCTGCTTCAGGTACTCCAGGTTGCCCGCCGATGACAGGCCAATAACATACGCGCCCTTGGCCTTGGCAAACTGCACGGCAAAGCTGCCAACCCCGCCCGAAGCGCCTTGAATCAAAATACGTTGCCCGGCCTGCAGCTTACCTTGCTCGAAAAGCGCCGTCCAAGCCGTAAGGCCGGCCAGCGGCACCCCAGCGGCTTCGTTGAAGCTAATATTCCCGGGCTTGCGGGCAAACTGGCTGGCTTTTGCCGCGCAATACTCCGCGTAGCTGCCGTCGCCAGGAAAATTAGGAATCCCGTACACGGCATCGCCTTTCTGAAAGGCAGTTACCTCGCTGCCTACCTCCTCCACAATGCCGGCCGCATCCCAGCCGATGGTCATGGGCAGGGTCAGGAAGGACCGCAGCGCCTCGTTGCCGCCTTCCCGCACCACCCAATCCACCGGGTTTACGCCACTGGCGTACACTTTCACTAAAATCTCGTCCGCCGCGGGCACGGGGCGCGCTACGTCTTCTACTTGCAAAACTTCGGGGCCGCCAAAGGCGTGAATTCTTACCGCTTTCATAAAGAGTTGTTTTTCGGTTAAGTTGATGACACAAAGTTCCCCGTTGCTCAAGCAGCAGGTTTAACCGAAATGCCCTTTGTATTAGCCGAAATGACGGCCGGCAGTTGATGGTACAAAAAAACAATCATGCAGCGTGCAGCAAAGCATCTCGCGTGCAGCAGTAACCCTTTCTTGCGATTGAATTACTACTGCACGCGAGATGCTTCGCTGTGCTCTGCATGACGTTCTTCCTATTCCTCAATACCCATCATGCGCCGTCCATCCGCACAATTTTGGGCGTGAACGAGCCCAGCACATCCACCAACTCACGCTGGCTGGTCATCACGGCACGAATGTCCTTGTAAGCCTGGGGCGCCTCGTCCAGCCCGCCACCGATTAGCTCGATGCCGTAGTCGGCGAGGTACTTGCGCACCTGGCCTTCGCCCAGCTCGGCCTTAGCGCGGGTGCGCGACATTAGCCGCCCGGCCCCGTGTGACGCCGAAGCCAGCGACGCAGCCACGCCGCGCCCGCGCACAATGAAGCCGGGGGCCGTCATCGAGCCGGGGATGATGCCGAGCACGCCCGCGCCCGCCGGAGTAGCCCCCTTGCGGTGGGTGATGACCTCGCGGCCGTCAGCTAGCCGCTCTTTCCAAGCGAAGTTGTGGTGGTTTTCCACTTTCGCCAGGGGCTTTTCGCCGAGGGCTTTGGCCAGGCGGCGGTGAATCTGCTCGTGGCAGGCCGAAGCATAGTCGCCGGCCAGCGTCATGGCGGCCCAGTATTCCTGGCCGGCTTCGGTGTCGAGGCCGAGCCAAGCGAGGTGCTGGGCTTCGCCGGGCAGCTGACACACGTCCTTGGCGAGCTTGGTGTAACGCTCGGCAATGCCAGCGCCCAGGCCCCGCGAACCGGAGTGCGACAGCACGCCCAGATATTGGCCCACGGGCACGCCCAGTTCGTTTTCCGCCTCGGTAATTTCGACAATACCGAATTCCACGAAGTGGTTGCCCGAGCCGGAAGTCCCGACTTGCTCAGCCGCTTTATCAAGCTTATTACGTAGGAAAGGGATTTCCTGAAACTCGGGCCGGTCGAGTACGGCGTGGTCCAGGCGCTGGCCCCGCTCCCAGCTTCGGCCGCTGCCGAAACGGGTGTTTTCGAGCAGCAGGCTGCGTAGCTCCTGGGTGCGCTGCGTGAGGTATTTGGGCGGCAAATCGAATACCGACAGGGCCATGCGGCAGCCGATGTCCACGCCCACAGCGTAGGGAATCACGGCGTTGTCCGTGGCCAGCACGCCGCCGATGGGCAGGCCGTAGCCGTGGTGGGCGTCGGGCATGAGTGCGCCGGCCACGGTCACGGGCAGCTTCATGGCCGTTTCCATCTGGTGAATGGCGCTGGGGTCGATGTGCTCGGCTCCAAACACGGCGTAGTCCTTACGCTCCACCAGGCTAATGTGGCGGTTGGGAGGCGGCAGTAAAGCTGCGGCCGTGTGGCTCCAGTCGAGGTGGGTGAGGTAGTCGTTGGGATTGGCAATGAGTTGACCTAGCAAGGCAAGCTGGTCGGTTTGCGAGAGTTTTTTGAGGTGCTTGCGCTGCAATTGAGCCAGCGCGAGCCCGATGGCACGGCCTTCGGGGAAACCGAGGTTTCGGAGGTCGTTGCCGCGTAAAATATTGGCCATGAGAATGGTCGTTGCACGAGGTTGAGGCGCATAATTAGGCCTCAGTCGTTGTTGATGAAAAAGAAATAAAACGGGCCGGGCAACAGGCGCAACACCCACGTTTTTGCACTCCAGAATTTGTGCGGCCGCCAGCAATTGCCAGCGGTTGGGGTCGAACCGAAGTATGGCGGTGCTACGGCACCAGCCCGTTTTATTCAGAAAAAAACCGGAGCAACAGACGTCCCGCGTATTGGCCCAGAGGGCCGACGTGACAGGTCGAAGTAGCACGAGACTACGGCATCCGGCCGGGTTTGTAGCGTGGACTCTGCGAGTCCGCGCCGGGGTAAACGTTATGTAATCCGCGGACTCGCAGAGTCCACACTACACTGAAAACCCTGCCCGAGGCAACAAGCACCCGGCCTTCTAGTCCTGCTCTACCAAACTGAGCTACGGCTACTGCTTGCGCAGCTTCCGGCGGGGTTCGAACCCGCGACCTGGGCATTAAAAGTGCGAAGTATGGCCGGGCTACGACACCCGGACAAGGTTTGAAATAGATTGTATTGAGGCAAAAAGCGGCAAGTGACTTAAACGGTATTGCGCTTTCGACCACTCAGCCACTTCAGGCATTGCGGCCTGAAGGAGGGATTCGAACCCCCGATTCCAATCGGAACAACATAAACGAAGGAACACTTGCCTACGGCACCCAATACAAGAGTTTGTTTCCGGCTGGGGCAACAGGCGCCGGGCCAGTTGGAGCGGCCCTACCAATGCACGTTCGCACCGCCTCGCGGCAGCACTTCGGGAGTCGAACCCGCGACCGCCCCTCATTTGGAGCGAAGAAAGGCCCAGCTACGGCACCCATCCGGAAACGTATTTTTAAACTTAACTCCCGAAAAATTCAGGGCAACAAGCGGTGGGCGTGTCAACCGCAGCCGAGGCTACGGAGGGGGATTCGAACCCGAGAAACTGCCCGTGGGACAATTCTTTCAACCAAGCGAAGTAACGCCCGCCTACGGCACCTGAACCAAGCGGATTCTGCCGGGGTGGGACGGGTCACGTGGTGGCCCCGTCCCGGTCGGCGACTGCCCCAAGTGGGCAGCCGTCTTCCTCATATCGGCAAGTAGAAGTAAGGGTTAAACGGTTAGAAAAGCGGTTTTAGTATGCGTTCGAAGGCCTGGAGCGTGGCTTGCGGCGGCTTGGGGTCGAACACCGCGAAGTCGAGCCGGCGGAAACGGCCCTGGATGTTGGGCTCTGCCAAGGCTTCGGCAAACAGCGTGGCAATTTGGGCCGGGTCGTTGGCGAACACGCCGCAGCCCCAGGCTCCGAGAATCAGGCTGTCGATGCCATGGCGGGCAGCCGCGGCCAGCACCAGCCGGATGCGGCGCCGCATGGTGGGTACCAGTGCCGGCAGCAATTCCGGACTGTTGCGTTGCAGCGCCCCGGCATTTACAGCCGGTGCCGTGATGATGTCTACCTGGAACGGCTCGGGAAGCCACTCCCCTGCTTCGCCGCGGAATACCGGCACACTCGGTGCATAGCTGAAGTAGTCGCTGTAGAGGCCCGTGCTGTCGGGCCGGGCGTTGTGGGCATACATTTCCCGGAACTGCGTCAGGCACGGATAGAGGCCTGATGAGCGCGCCAGGCTTTCCTCCTGCGCCTGGCTGCCACCCAGAAAACCGCCGCCGGGGTTGCGGGCCGACGCGAAGTTCAGGCAGCCCACCCGGCCGCCGGCCGCGACCAAAGCGGCAGCAGCTTCCAGCGTGGTGGCGTGGTACACGCGCACTTCGGCCGGGGCGCCGCCGGGCTGGTCGAACGCTTGCAGAAGGTCGGCTGCGTCGGCGGGGCGGTAGAGGTGGCTGCCGGTTTCGGCGGCCCGCTGGGAGGCAGCCAACGACACCGATTGGCCGGTGGCCGTTTGGTAGCCGCCCTGCTCCAGCGCAGCCAGCGTGCTAAGGGCAATGCGCGTGCGCACGTCGCGATTTAGAGTAGTAGGATTCATGGTGAAAGGCAGAATTTATCGAGCAGCGGCCCGGGAATAACGGCCGCTTTGTTGTTGAAAGATGTTATTCCCGGGGTGGGTTTGGGTGGAATGAATGTGCTGCTTAGCAAGGGGAATGAGCGGCGGGCACTATGATGGAGGGACTCGAACCCTCGCCACTGAAGTGGCCAACCCTGCACCTCGCGAAGTAAGCCACGCCTACGCCACCTTGCGCCGTAGCGGCCGGGGGTTTCGCTTTATTGCCCAGCCGGTTTTTGGTTATTTTTTCTCTGTAATCCTGAGTTTGCGAAGGACCTTATCACGCCTGAGTTGATTGCATTACTACAGATTGTTCATTGATGACAAGGTCCTTCGCAAGCTCAGGATGACAGGTGATTATGATAACTACAATTCAATTTTCTCAATTTCCGTCAGGGCCGAGCCGCCGTTATCCAGCGCGGCCAGCACGTCGAATACCTTGTCGGACCAGCCAGCGATGAGGGCCACGCCCGTTTCGGGGCGCACCTCCAGCGGAGCAGTACCGTGCCCGGCCAGGTCGAAGAGGTAGAGGCGGGCGTTGGGGGCCACGGTGCGGCGGTAGTCGTCCCAGATTTGGCTAAACACACCGCCGCCATTAGTGCTGTTCCAGAGCTGGCAGTCGGTAAAAATCATCACCTTGTCGACCACCTCGCGGCGCAACAGCAGCTCCTGCACTACCAGATGGCCGTTGGTGGAGTAGCCTACCTCGCCTTCGCGCTGGTAGAGTTCGTCCACGTTGCGCAGCACCGGGCCGCGGGGCAGACTGATGCGCTTCCAGATGTTGCCGAATATGCCGGTAATCACATTCTGGCAGCGGCTCTGCAGCAACATGCTCAGCACCAGTCCCACGTCGTAGAGCAGCACTTTGCTGCGCGCCGAAATGGGTTGCTGCATCGAGCCCGACACGTCGCAGGCCAGTACCACGCGGGTGTCGTGCCCGAAGCCCCGCAGGTTCACCGCGCTGTGCGCGATGGCCGTTTCCAGGGCTGCCAACACGCCGGCCACGTGGCCGCTTTGCAAGGCTTTCACCTCGCGGTAAGCGGCCAGGAAGCGGAACGGTAGCTGCTTGCTGCGCGCCACTGCAAACTGGTCGGCCAGGGTGTCGCACACCCGCTCCATCGTAGCAGCCGACACATTGGCTTCGAGAATGTTGCGCAGGTTGCGCAAGAGGGCCATATAGCCCAGCTTGCCGCTGCCAATGAGCGTTTCCCAGGTCTGGCGGACGGCCGTTTGCCGGTCCGCATCAGTAGCATAAGTCCCCTGCCCTACCGCCGACAGCTCGGTTTCCCAGGTGTAGGGCGTGGGCAATTCACCGCGTACCAGTTGGTTGAACAGCGCTTGCTGAGCCTCGTCCTTGGCATTGGGGTGCACCAAGAAGAGGGCATCGCGCAGGCGCACGGCCCCGTCGCGGTCGTACTTGGCCAGCTGGTAGCCGTCGAAACGGTTGAAGCTGAGCGCCAGGCCTTTTTGCAGCTGCTTGGAGAGGCGGTTGAGAATTTTGGTGCCGCTCCGGGCGTTGGCCTGGGCGTAGAAGGCCAGCAATTCAGTGATTTCATCGGGGCGCTGCACCACGCGGGCCACTAGGCGGCTTACGAGGTTGTCGCCGCGGTGCAAGCGGGCCAGCTCCACACACAGCACCAAGGGCACCGAGCGCAAATTCAGGCTCTCACGGGCATACACCGCCAACTGCGCCACAAACTGCGGCTCATTCTTCGCCACCAACTCGCGCAGACGCGCCAGGCGAGTGTCGGCTTTTTCGTAGAACTGGTCGCTGAGCGCGGCGGTGGCCACGGCGGCATACAGCTCTACCTGGGGCGTGAGCGTGAAGGCGGGTGCGCCTTCGTGGTTTACCGTGGGGGCGGTAGTTCGGGAGAAGAAGTTGAAGCGCATAATTGGTAGGGTTGAAAGAGTTGATGTTTTATTGGTGGTGAGGCACTAGCGGTGTAGCGTGGACTCTGCGAGTCCGCGTATTGGCGGAATCTTTGAGCGAAATAGGGTTTTCGTCCATTCAGGCACGGACTCACAGAGTCCAGGCTACAGTCATTTTATTCCCACTCAACCCCGACGTGCTTTGAAAGCACCAAGCGGGCTTGGCTGAGCCATTGGATTATCCACGCGTGTTCCTGCGTGGTCATCCAACGATTGTATTTGCCGCGCACCTGCACCACGGTGCGGTTGGCGGTCACTTCGATGGTGAGACCGCGGGTGCCATCCACGGTCAGCGAAAAGATGCCGCAACGGCCCGCCAGGCACGATTGCAGGTAGGTGGCGACGCAGTTGCGCTGCGCGTTTCCCTCTTCCTGCAGTTGCACGGAGGTAGTGAGCTGCTCGATGCGTACCGGCCCGGCCAGGAAATTATCAACTGGCAGGCCTGCCCAGTTGCTGCCGGCCATGTTAGCGCCGCCCGATTGGCGACGCGCCCGAGTTTGGCCCTGATGCCACTGCTCGGTTTGGGCCAGCACGGAGGCCATGCTGCGGCCTTTGAGGGTGAAGCCCGGCTGGGCCGGCTCCGGCCCGATGCCGACGCTGCGCTTCTGATGAATCCAGTCGCAGACGGGACCAAAATGGCGCGGGTCAACCATGGGCGAAGCGATGAAAAAGTCCACCACGCTCAGCCAGAAGGCATCATCGACCAAGGCGGCGCGGCCCAGGCGCGATTCCATTACCACGACCCACCACTCCAACGCGTCGCGGGCGGCGAGTTGGGCGTAGCGCAAGGCTTCGCGGAAGGTGCAGCCGGCGGGCGCCTCCCGCATGCCGTGCTCCAGCCGTTTGCTAATGGGCACGGGCAGGCGGGGGAAGCTGCGCAGCGAATGTCCTTGCCCAAGGTGCAGGGTCAAATCGGGCAGATTCACGCCGTCTTGTGCCAGCGTCGGGCGCGTCCAGGACTCAATCAGCCAGTCCGGCGCGTTGCCGTAGCGGTCGAATAAGTGCCGGACCAGGCTGGAGAGCTGCCGGAACACGTTGCTGCTCTTGGGCTTCCAGTCGGCTACTTCGCGCACGCGCTTGGCGTATCGACTAGCCAGGGCAGCCACGTTGGGGGCCAGTTCGGGGCGATGCAGCAGGCCGGTACGTTTGGTCGCCAAGGCCCGCAACGCGCCTCGAATGTTACCCTCCTCCGCACTGGTGCGACTCGCTACACAAGCTGCATACAACTGCGCCAGGGCCGAATCGACGCCCAATGCTTCGTAAAGTGCATGGGGCGAGCCGAAGGAAAACATGTATTCTACTTGCTTAGACTGGGGCCAATTGCGCCAGTCGATGTGCCGCGCAAGTGCGACACCGGCCTCTTTCCAGCGGTAAGCTTCCGCCGAGAGGGGTTTGTTACGGTTTGCCATAAAGCGGGGGCCTGCCCGCAGACAGCGCCTAGCTAGGTTTTCATATGAGGGAGAGTGGGCGCCCGCAATTGGCAGCCCGATTTCAGCCGTTTCTGGTTTTGCGCAGGGCGCAAACTATGGGCCGCTGGCTGGAGCGGCTGGCCCGCAGCAAGGGGCCAATAAGCAGGAGGTGGAGCTAAGAAACGCACAGCTGAAAAGGGGACTTAGAAAGATGAAAGTGGAGGATTCTACAGGTGAATTAGCAAGCAGTAATTAATTAAAGAGAACGCATTCATTAATCCATTTTGAATTAAGCGCACCTTTCCCGTTCAAATAAAAACGTGTTTTTATTTGGCAATTAATTACACGAAAAAGCCCGGCTTTCAGGGCCGAGCTTTTCTAGTTCGCGGGAGTTTACGCCGAGGTTATCGACGCTTCCGACAAAGAAGAAAAGCACGGCCGCACCAATCCAGCAAGCCGCCATCGGGCCGTAGCTGGTACTGTTTGGGCAGGTAACTGGGGCGGATATTGTGCATGGATTGAATGAGGTAAGCAGTTGACGGACCGACTAACAACAAAAAACCCGAGCTTATGGGCTCGGGCGGTGTCAAACTTCAGCGGGTGCTGAAATCAGGCAAACGTACCGAGCGGGAGCAGCCGTTCCGACTGCATCTTATCCGAATTACTTGTGAGGAATGTGTGGCGGTACATGGTTGTTTGCTTTTAGTGAGACAAAGGTTGGAGATTAATTTTAATTGCGCAAATTATTTTTAAAAATAATTGATAAATATTTTTTTTGATTCGATTGCAGATAAAAACGCAACTTGATTTTATCAATCTAAAATTCCGTCAT
This sequence comes from Hymenobacter negativus, assembly GCF_017571495.1. Taxonomy (GTDB): domain Bacteria; phylum Bacteroidota; class Bacteroidia; order Cytophagales; family Hymenobacteraceae; genus Hymenobacter; species Hymenobacter negativus. The sequence goes on from NZ_JAGETZ010000030.1 coordinate 11,538, forward strand.
GCAGGGAATAGTGAAGCATGAAGCGGTGGTTTCGTTCTGGATTTCCCAGCAATCTAAAAACATCTAGCCCTAATTCGTAGTACCTGCGGCGTATGCCTTGCCTCGCTACTTCCGACCATTACACCCTCGACCTGCCCGACGGGCACCGCTTCCCCATCGCCAAGTATGCGCTGATTCGGGAGCAGCTATTGTGGCAGGGCATCGCCGCGCCGGAGGATTTTTACGAGCCGGGGCTGTGCGCGGAGGAAGACATTTTGCGCGTGCATACCGCCCAGTACTGGCATAAGGTGCGCGATTTGCAGCTGTCGCCCCGCGAGGTGCGCAACCTGGGCCTGCCGCAAAGCCCGCAGCTGGTGCGCCGCTCGCTGAGCAGCAGCGCGGGCACCGTGCAATCGGCGCGGCGAGCCCTGCGCGATGGCATTGGCCTGAACCTGGCCGGTGGTACCCACCACGCCTTTGCCGACCGGGGCGAAGGTTTTTGCGTGCTCAACGACCAGGCCATTGCCGCCGCGCACCTGCTGGCGCAAGGTTTGGCAAAGCAGGTTTTAATTGTGGATTTGGACGTGCACCAGGGCGATGGCACGGCCAGCATTTTCCGAAATGAGCCGCGCGTTTTCACGTTCTCTATGCACGCAGGGGCCAATTATCCGTTGCGCAAGGAGCAGTCGGACCTGGATATTCCGCTGGTGCTGGGCACCGGTGATGCGGAGTATCTGGCTCAGCTCTCCGCTACGCTGGAACCCCTGGTGGAGCGCGTGCAGCCTGATTTTATCTTCTTCCAGGCCGGAGTGGATGTGCTGGCGACGGACAAACTGGGCAAGCTGGCCCTCACGCCGGCCGGCTGCCAACAGCGCGATGAGTTGGTACTGGGCTTGTGCCAGACCCGGGGTCTGCCGGTGGCCGTGAGCATGGGCGGCGGCTACTCCGAACGGCTGGCAGATATTGTGGACGCGCACTGCAATACGTTCCGGGTAGCATTTGACTTGTGGTAACCCCAACCCCAGCCCCTCCCCTCCGGGGGTGGAGTGAAGCCGCTGCGGTCAACAAACCTACCTTTGCACGAAATGAAAAAAGCTGATTCTGCGCACCCTGCGCCTATTTATGTGCCCGTGCGGCTGGATGAAAAACCCGCTGGCACGCCCGCACAACAAGCATTCCGGCAGGCCATTCTGGACGTGGAAAACCTGCGCGAGCGGCTGCGCGACCTACGCACCGAGCAGGCCGAAGCCCGGCGGCGCTACTGGCAACAGGTGGGGCCAGCGGCGGGGGCCGTAGTCGCAGCCCGGCGCAACCTGTTTCCAGCCCTGGAAGAAGCCCTGCTGCTGGGCTACTTCAGCCGCCTGGAAGAGCAGCAGATTACGGAAGTGATTCTCGGCAATGCGCGGGCGCTGGAAGACCGGTTTGGCGAGGACGAGGATGAAATAATTCGGAAGTATGCGCCGGCTGGACGCCGTCAAACGGCTGGTGCTGGCGAGAAAAAATCTGGCGATGCCGAGCCCAAAGCCGCACCCGAGTTCATCCCCGACCCGAGTCTGCCGCCGCACGAGCAAGCCGCCCAGGCGGCCAAAGCGCGCCGCAAAACGAAGGCTCAACGCCAGCAGGAAGCCATCGACCAAGCCGCGCAGGCCGACCAAAAGCAGCTCGAATCCAACACCAAAACTATCTACCGCCAGCTGGCCCGCACGCATCACCCCGACCTGGAGCGCGACCCCGAAAAGCAAGCTGCCAAAACGGCCCAGATGCAGCGCATCACGGAAGCCTACGAGGCCGACGACCTCTACACGCTGCTCCAACTCCTGGCTGAGTCTGGCCCCGCCGACGCGGAAGCCGACGACGTACTGACCCGCTACACCCGCGCCCTGCTCCAGCAGCAAACCCAGCTCAAGCAGGAAATGAACGAGCTGAAATACGGCCCCAATGGCTTCATTACGGGCTCCGGCAAAAAGCAGGAGCTGGAGCTACGTCAGCTCAAGCGCGACTTGCGGGCCGAAGCTGAGTACGTGGCGCATGTTGGGCGAGTAATAAGCGAGGCGGAAGGGCTGCGGGAATTGTTGCGGCAACTGGCAGCCGAGGGATTGGACAGCCTCTAGACGAAAAAAGCACGCCGAAAAAAGTCCTGCTGAGCGAAGTCGACGGGAGTTTACGGGGCAGGCTATCGGGGCGGGTTGGCTGGCGGAGGTGCGCGGGCTTCGCGCGGCGGGGCGGTGGGGGGGGGGG
>NZ_JAGETZ010000031.1 GCF_017571495.1 Hymenobacter negativus
ACCTCATGATGTGATGTAACAGGCGATGCCCAAATAACACCCGGTAATTTAGACCACCGTTTTCGTGAACTCACGCACCACGGGGTACTAACTCGCCACACCAACCGTTGTTCTTACCTTTTCTCTTGTGCGGCTATGAAACGACTCTTTTTGCTGCTGTTGCTGGCGATGGCCGCGTCTCCGACGGCCACCGCTCAAACGGGAAAACGGCGGGAAGCAAAAGCGTTTCGCCGCCACTTCCAACGGCTCGATTCCCTGACCCGACTCTCCCCGAATGACACTGTAGTATGGAATTGCTCGCGGGAAGTGGCATTCGTACAAACCCACACCGGGATTGACTCCAATGACTATGGCAATTACGCAGGCTTGTCTCACTGCTACAAAAGCGAGTTGTGGGCTTGGCACGCATGGTACACTCAGCAGTACGAGTCGAGGAAATGGTATGCGCGGAATATACAATAACGCTCGTTAGTTTAGACCACCGTTTTCGTGGACGAATAACAAATACTGGCCTCTGACGTTGAGTGGTTGCAAACCACTGGCGCGGCTGAGAACGGCCCGCCATTTATATTTCCGGCCTATCCGCTCGTTTCATGCGCCTGCCGTCTGCGGCTCTTCAAGCAACCGTGTTTGCCCTCCTGGTGAGTTGCTCCTACCTGGAGCCTCCGGTCGACGAGCTGATTCGTAGCTCAAACGCGACTGACCGCATGCGCGGGGCCGAGGTCATTGGAGAAGCACGCGACATGAGCTACGTGCCCTGGCGGCTAAGCCAACCCACTGACGCACATGGCAGCCACAACTACCGATTTTATGGAAGGACCGTGTACCAAATTAAAATGAATGCCTTACGGAAGATTTCCAGTCTTTCTCCCCCGGTTCCAATTATCTACTCCCCTGACAGTACCGTCGTGGACTTTTATAGGAGGTGAGCTATCAAACACGGGTACCAATTGATGGCGCTTTCCCATCAATAAAACAGTTCGTTTTACCAAACAGGCATAAGTTTAGGGCAGTACCGTTTAATTGGACCACATTGATGGCACTACTACGTGGCTTGGCCGCTGGTCTCCTTCATAAATTTACCTGGCTCAATGGGAGTATCTTTCTCCCATGAAATACACAGCCCTTGTCCGCTCTATTGGACTGGTGTGGTGGCTGGCGTTGCCGTACAGCAGCGCTGCTCAGGCGTGGCAATGGGCCATGGCGCCGAGCAATAGCACTGGCAGTTATTCCGAAGTAACCGCGATGGTGCCGGACCAAGACGGCACCACCGTCGTGGCCGGCTCTTTTTCCGGCACCATCGTGCTAGGACGGTTTACGCTGACCAGCTCCGGGCCGGTGGATATATTCGTAGCCCGGCTGGATGGCGCGGGGAACTGGCTGCAAGCCGTGTGCGCCGGCAGTGGCAACGTGTGCCGCGCCTCTGCCGTGGTGGTGGATGCCGACGGAACAGTTGTGGTGGGAGGCACTTTCAGTAGCCTAACCATTGGCTTTGGCCCGTTAACGTTGGTCAACGCCGATAATGTCGGGCTGGGAAGTTCGGGGGATGCCTTTGTGGCGCGGCTCAGTCGGGGAGGTTCTTGGATGCAGGCCATGCGAGCCGGCGGCAATTCACTTGAAGGGGTGACGACCTTGGCCCTTGACGGGCAAGGCAACGTAGTCGTGGGAGGGTATTTTGTCAGCGCCGTGGCGGCGTTTGGCCCGATTCAGCTTACCAATGCTAATAAATAATGGAACCAGTGGTTTTGGAAGCGACGACATCTTTGTGGCCCGCCTTAACCGCTCAGGAACTTGGGTTCAAGCCGTGCGGACAGGCGGCTCGCGCCATGATTACCCCACCAACATTGTGATGGAGGCCGATGGGACCTTTGTGGTAGCCGGTAACTACTTCAGTTCTGTTGCGGCCTTTGGAGCCATTTGCTTCCTCAATACGGGGCAAGAAACAGATGTCTTTGTGGCACGGCTGAGTCCCGCCGGCGCTTGGACCTCCGCCTTGGGCACTGGCGGGCCCAACCACTACTCCATCAACGATATTGCCCTGGCACCCGATGGCAGCTTGGTCGTGGGCGGCGATTTTAATGGACCTTACACCACCATCGACGGCATTACGCTGGTAAATGCCGACCGCGCGGGCACTTACTTCGACGCTTACGTGGCGCGGCTCGACCGTTCTGGCGTATGGACCCAAGCCATGCGGGCAGGCAGTACCACCAGCGACGCAGCTACCCGGCTTGTGGCAAACCTCGATGGCTCGGTTACGGTGGTCAGGTATTTCACTGGTAGTGCCTCTTTCGGCACTTTTACACCAAGGAGTATTGGTGGCAACGACATTTATATCGGCCGCCTGTCGGCCACTGGCAATTGGACCCGGTTGCAACAAGCCGGCGGCCCGGGCGACGACGGGCTGTTGAGCTTCTATCAAAAAGATAGTACCGACTTCACCGTTGCCGGCCGCATCGGCCGGCCCACGGCGCAATTTGGGCCCTTCACGCTGGCCAATCGCAATAAATTGTTTCCCAATGCCTATGTGGCGCACCACGGAAGTGCCGTTAGTGGTCCGGACCTTCCCGGGTTCACCATCCCGAACATCATCACCCCCAACGGGGATGGGTTAAACGACGTGTTCCGGTTTCGAAATGCCCCCCTGACGACCGTGGCGCTGCATATTTTTAACCGTTGGGGGCAACAGGTGTACGCAAGCATGGATTACCAGCAAGACTGGAACGCCGCGGGCTTGCCGGCCGGCCTTTACTATTATTTTGTCGTGCCCGCCAGTGACGGTACATCGGTCAAAGGGTAGCCGGAGGTGGTCCGCTAGCGGGCTTTGTACTGTGCCGCTGGTCCGAGCCTACTAATTGTTGCCGCTTTGGGGAATAGTGCGGTTGAAGAATTGGCTCCTTGATTCAAACGACCCTTTGCGTGAACGTACGCAATAGGTTTGCAGGCGTCTGAGCAGTGCTCAAGACGAGAAGCAATAGGCTTAATGTCCATTAGTAATTGTTACGCCAATGCCCCAGTCATTACCACGTGTTACCTCCTTATTGCTCTCCGAGCCTGTTGCCGCAGACCCAACCGGGTTTGTCTGGCTACTCGCATTTGTCATTCTATTAGCGGCAACCGTTCTTGGGGTTTACGGATTGCGCTTTATGCGTAGGCCGAGTCGCACCCGCCAAGTCGTTGGGGCATTATTTCTGGTATTTGCACTTATGTTGGGAATCAGCGGGATTGATATTATCTATCAAATGTGGCAAACTGGTTCATTTGTCTTGACCGACACTTAAGGGTAGAAAAAGGCCGAAAAAGACTTAAAAGACCGTTTTCGTGAACGGGCGCCAAGATTGATTTTAGGTCACGCAGGAAGTGCGAAGTGAGCTACCCACCACGAGCGT
>NZ_JAGETZ010000032.1 GCF_017571495.1 Hymenobacter negativus
AAACACTTAAAACGCAAAATGCCCCGGGCGGCTGGTGAAAGCGGCGCGGGGCATTGGGCAACAAGGTTGGCGGCGACCGACTCTCCCACCGGTGAAGGCAGTACCATAGGCGCACCGGGGCTTAACGGCTCTGTTCGGAATGGGAAGAGGTGAACACCCGGGCTAAAGCCACCATTGCTGGCGGGTTGGTTCGTGTTCTGGTGAACCAACGCAATAACTCGACATAAGGGGACAAAAACGAAGCGCTGGTCGCGCACTTGACGATTATACAGAGAAGCCCTCGGCCACTTAGTACGGCTCAGCTATTGTGTTTCCACTTGTTCACCTGCCGCCTATCCACGTCGTCATCTCCGACGGGCCTTCAATTGGGAAATCTCATCTCCAGGGGAGTTTCGCACTTAGATGCTTTCAGCGCTTATCTCGTCCCAGCGTAGCTACCCGGCGCTGCACCTGGCGGTACAACCGGCGCACCAGCGGCTGGTCCATCCCGGTCCTCTCGTACTAAGGACAGGTCCTGTCAAATTTCCAACGCCCACCACAGATAGGGACCGAACTGTCTCACGACGTTCTGAACCCAGCTCGCGTGCCACTTTAATCGGCGAACAGCCGAACCCTTGGGACCTTCTCCAGCCCCAGGACGTGACGAGCCGACATCGAGGTGCCAAACCTCCCCGTCGATATGAGCTCTTGGGGGAGATCAGCCTGTTATCCCCGGCGTACCTTTTATCCTTTGAGCGATGGCCCTTCCATGCGGAACCACCGGATCACTATATCCGTCTTTCGACCCTGCTCGGCTAGTCGGCCTCACAGTCAAGCCCGCTTCTGCTATTGCGCTCTGCGTCCGGTTACCAAGCGGACTGAGCGGACCTTTGAAAGCCTCCGATACGCTTTTGGAGGCGACCACCCCAGTCAAACTACCCAGCAGCCACTGTCTCCCGGGATTCCGGGATTAGGCATCAGGCACAGTAAGGGCGGTATTTCAACGTCGGCTCCCCGAGAACTAGCGTCCCCGGCTCAGCGCCTCCCGCCTATGCTACACATACTGAACCCAACACCAATGGCAACCTATAGTAAAGGTGCACGGGGTCTTTCCGTCCCGTGGCGGGTACTCGGCATCTTCACCGAGACTACAATTTCACCGAGCTCACGGCTGAGACAGCGCCCAGATCGTTACACCATTCGTGCAGGTCGGAACTTACCCGACAAGGAATTTCGCTACCTTAGGACCGTTATAGTTACGGCCGCCGTTTACCGGGGCTTCGATTCAAACCTTCGCCTTGCGACTAAGTTCCCCTCTTAACCTTCCGGCACCGGGCAGGTGTCAGACCTTATACGTCCGCTTGCGCGTTAGCAAAGTCATGTGTTTTTGTTAAACAGTCGCCTGGGCCTTTTCACTGCGGCTTCTGGTATTGCTACCAGGAAGCGACCCTTCTCCCGAAGTTACAGGTCCATTTTGCCGAGTTCCTTGGCCGTGATTCACTCGAGCGCCTCAGGATACTCTCCTTGACTACCTGTGTCGGTTTGCGGTACGGGTAATAACAGAATTAAAACGCTTAGCAGGTTTTCTTGGCAGTCGGATTAGGCACACTATCCGCGTGACCCGAAGGTCGTACGGTACTATCAGCTTTCGGCTAGGTCCGCGTACTTAACTACGGTCCCAATACCTACGGCCTTCAACGGGCACTTCCGTCCGCCCGCGGTGCTTTCACTTCTGCGTCACTGCATCACTTTCTGTCATTAGTACAGGAATATTAACCTGCTGTCCATCGAGTTCACCTTTCGGCTGCCCCTTAGGTCCCGACTAACCCAGCTCCGATTAGCGTTGAGCTGGAAACCTTAGTCTATCGGCGTGCGGGTTTCTCACCCGCATTATCGTTACTCATGCCTACATATGCTTTTCTCCACGCTCCAACATGCCTGACGACACGCCTTCACCGCAAGGAGAATGCTCCCCTACCACGTGACGGTCTTGCACGTCACATCCAAAGCTTCGGTACTAGATTTGATGCCCGCGTATTATCGATGCCCGGTCGCTCGACCAGTGAGCTGTTACGCACTCTTTAAAGGAATGGCTGCTTCCAAGCCAACCTCCTGGCTGTCAAAGCAACTGGACCTCCTTTGTTCAACTTAATCTAGATTTAGGGACCTTAGCTGTTGGTCTGGGTTCTTTCCCTCTCGGCCGGGGACCTTAGCACCCCAGGCCTCACTGCCGTGTATAGCCAATGGCATTCGGAGTTCATCAGGATTCGGTAGGCTCTGACACCCCCTAGTCCTATTGGTAGCTCTACCTCCATTGACCTTCACCACGACGCTGTACCTCAATACATTTCGGGGAGTACGAGCTATTTCTCAGTTTGATTGGCCTTTCACCCCTACCCTCAAGTCATCCAAATCCTTTTCAACGGAAACTGGTTCGGTCCTCCAGTGCCTGTTACGGCACCTTCAACCTGCTCAAGGGTAGCTCACAAAGTTTCGCGTCTACCCCCCCCGACTGCGCGCCCTGTTCAGACTCGCTTTCGCTGCGGCTCCGGACCTTAAAGTCCTTAACCTTGCCGGGGAGGAGTAACTCGTAGGCTCATTATGCAAAAGGCACGCTATCAGGCCACTAAAGCCCTCTAACTGCTTGTAAGCACACGGTTTCAGGTTCTTTTCACTCCGGTATTCCCGGTTCTTTTCACCTTTCCCTCACGGTACTAGTTCACTATCGGTGTCTCAGGAGTATGTAGCCTTAGCGGATGGTGCCGCTCGATTCAGACGGGGTTTCTCCGGCCCCGCCCTACTCAGGATCCCGCTACCGTGAATCAGAATTGTCGCTTACCGGGCTCTCACCGTCTATGGCCTGCTTTCCCAAGCAGTTCAGCTAACTCGATTCAATCAGATGTCGCGGTCCTACAACCCCGGATTGGCCGTAACCAACCCGGTTTGGGCTCCTCCCCGTTCGCTCGCCACTACTTGGGGAATCATTGTTATTTTCTTTTCCTGCAGGTACTTAGATGTTTCAGTTCCCTGCGTTTGCCATCGCTAGTCAAGCTAGTCGATTCTCGACTCTTCCAGTCGAGGGGTTGCCCCATTCGGAAAT
>NZ_JAGETZ010000033.1 GCF_017571495.1 Hymenobacter negativus
GCTCCAGAAAGGAGGTGATCCAGCCGCACCTTCCGGTACGGCTACCTTGTTACGACTTAGCCCTAATTACCTGTTCTACCCTAACCGGCTTCGTTGCGGAGCACCGGCTTCAGGTCTACCAGACTTTCATGGCTTGACGGGCGGTGTGTACAAGGCCCGGGAACGTATTCACCGCGTCATTGCTGATACGCGATTACTAGTGATTCCAGCTTCACGGAGTCGAGTTGCAGACTCCGATCCGAACTGAGAACGGCTTTTCGGGATTGGCGCACCATCGCTGGTTGGCAACCCGCTGTACCGTCCATTGTAGCACGTGTGTAGCCCTAGGCGTAAGGGCCATGATGACCTGACGTCGTCCCCGCCTTCCTCACTGCTTGCGCAGGCAGTCTGGCTAGAGTCCCCACCATTACGTGCTGGCAACTAACCATAGGGGTTGCGCTCGTTGCGGGACTTAACCCAACACCTCACGGCACGAGCTGACGACGGCCATGCAGCACCTTGCTTTGTGTCCCGAAGGAAAGACTCATCTCTGAGTCGGTCACGCGCATTCTAGCCTAGGTAAGGTTCCTCGCGTATCATCGAATTAAACCACATGCTCCACCACTTGTGCGGGCCCCCGTCAATTCTTTTGAGTTTCACCCTTGCGGGCGTACTCCCCAGGTGGGATACTTAACGCTTTCGCTAAGCCAGTGACCGTCTATCGCCACCAGCGAGTATCCATCGTTTACGGCGTGGACTACCAGGGTATCTAATCCTGTTCGCTCCCCACGCTTTCGTGCCTCAGCGTCAGTTACAGTCTAGGCAGCTGCCTTCGCAATCGGGGTTCTGGATGCTATCTATGCATTTCACCGCTACAGCATCCATTCCGCCACCCTCGTCTGTACTCAAGCTAACCAGTTTCCAGGGCAGTTCCGTTGTTGAGCAACGGGCTTTCACCCCAGACTTAATCAGCCGCCTACGCACCCTTTAAACCCAATAAATCCGGACAACGCTTGCACCCTCCGTATTACCGCGGCTGCTGGCACGGAGTTAGCCGGTGCTTATTCACCAGGTACCGTCAGTAGAGGACGCATCCCCTTTTTTCTTCCCTGGCAAAAGCAGTTTACGACTCAGAAAGCCTTCATCCTGCACGCGGCATGGCTGGGTCAGGCTCTCGCCCATTGCCCAATATTCCCTACTGCTGCCTCCCGTAGGAGTCGGGCCCGTATCTCAGTGCCCGTGTGGGGGACCAGCCTCTCAGCTCCCCTAGCCATCGTCGCCTTGGTGGGCCGTTACCCCGCCAACTAGCTAATGGCACGCAACCCCATCCGAATCCAATAAATCTTTAACAAAGAGACGATGCCGCCACCTTGTGTTATGCGGTATTAATCCGCCTTTCGGCGGGCTATCCCCCAGATTCGGGTAGGTTGGTTACGCGTTACGCACCCGTGCGCCACTATCAGTATTGCTACTGACCGTTCGACTTGCATGTATTAGGCCTGCCGCTAGCGTTCATCCTGAGCCAAGATCAAACTCTCCATTGTAAAATATTTCTACACCCAGGCGAACCTGGGCTGATGTCGAGTGC
>NZ_JAGETZ010000034.1 GCF_017571495.1 Hymenobacter negativus
GCCAAGCTAACCGTCGAGTAAATCCACCAAAGGCAGTAGCTCCCCAAAGCCCCATCCGATACCGGATGGGGCTTTTTTGTTCTTGCGGGGCAGTTCTTAGGTTGAGGTCTGTTTCCGGCACGACGGTGGAACTGTCTAGGTGGTTGAAGGGCATACTGGCTCGCTCCCATCATTCCGGACGACAATAATCAGTCGGAAGACTTCTATCGCCAGACCGGGAAACCGACCTCTTGCAGCGTTTTCACAATTAAATTGAGTGTCGGAGAAGCCTTTGCATACCCATTTTTGTCTTTACCCGAAAAGGTGGCAGCACCAACATTTTTTATGTCGTAGCTTCGTGAAGCTCAGACTCATTGCTGATGGCATTAGCCCGACCCATTATTATCGACTTTTCACCTACACATTTTTCTAATGTTTAAAAGATTACTACCCTTGGTGCTGACCGCCACAACGGCGCTGACCAGCCTCAGCGCTAGTGCCCAAACCAGCCCCGCCGGACGGACCCGCGCTTTTTGTGCCTTTGATGAGCAGCAAGAGGCTTATTTTGCAGCCCACCCAGGGGCGCGCTTGCTCTACAACGCCACAAACCAGCAGTTGGCTTCCATGCCCCAGCAACGGGGTGGAACGGCCCTACCCACGGTGACGGTGCCGGTGGTGGTGCACGTCATTCATGCCGGCGGGGTCGATAACGTTTCTGACCGGCAGATTGCCAGTGCCATTGCTCAAATGAACACTGACTACCAAAAGCTGAATGCAGACACGTCCACTACCATTCCGCTGTTTCGGCCAATTGCGGCCAATCTGGGCTTTCAGTTCAAGCTTGCCAAAAAGGACCCCAGTGGCAACTGCACCACAGGTATCACCCGCCACTACGCGCCCTCTTTGATTAACGATGACCGGTCAGGCGCGGTGAAAAACTTTGTTATCTGGGATTCGAACCGCTACCTCAACATCTGGCTGGTGAGCACCATTGGCACCCCCACTGCAGGCGGCGGCATTATTCTGGGCTATGCCCAGTTTCCGGGCCAGAGCGCAACGACTGATGGCTTAGTCATTCGGCACGATTATTTTGGCAATCAAGGCACCAGCACCGTCGCCCGGGCCCTAGAGCGCACAGCTACCCACGAAATCGGTCACTATTTTGGCCTGCTTCATCCCTGGGGCAACGGCACCGTAGAAACCCCGGGCAACTGCAGCGATACAGACTTCGTAGCTGACACCCCGCCGACCAACGGCACGTTTACCTGCAACCTGGCCTATGCGCCCTGCGGCCAAATCGCCAACGTGCAGAATTTTATGGACTACGCTAGCTGTGCTACCATGTTTACCCAAGGGCAAAAAGCCCGGATGCTGAACGTGCTGCAAACCATCCGCACGAGCCTAACGACATCGGCGAACTTGGTAGCGACGGGGACGAACGACGGGTACGTGGCCCCGGACTGCGCCCCGCTGGCCGCCTTCGCCGCC
>NZ_JAGETZ010000035.1 GCF_017571495.1 Hymenobacter negativus
CTACGTGGCCGTGGCCTGGCGCCTGCCCGACGGCTCCCGCCTCGAACCCATTCCTGCCAACAACCTCATCCCATTCGATGCCTTGGCTACGGCTCCAACAACCACGACGCCGTCTACCACCACGCCGTCTACCGTTACCGGCACCAAAGCCCGTATCACGGTCACGTTTGCTTCGGCTCCGGCTACTGCAACGGCTCGCATTGCACCGGCACTTTATAATAAGACCCGGGTGCTGCAATTTGAAGAAGACGACTCGCCAGTGTCGCTGTATACAGATATCTACCCGGTGCTGAAAGGCGGAGTGGCCAGCAATGGCGTGCGCTATCCCGGCCTGCGCTTCACGGATGGCTGCGGCCACAGCCGGACCTACACGGCCGCAGCGGCCCTCAACGGACACAATCCTTATAACAATGCCATCTGGATGGACCCGGGTGCGCAGCACGATGCCACCAAGCTGCTCTGGACCCAGGCCCAGGAACTGCTGAACAATGGCTGGGACATGGAAAACCACTCGGACCTGCACACGGCCACGAACCCAGCCCAGCAAATGGCCGGCCTAGATGCACTGATTACCAGCCGCCTGAATGGCTATAAACCATCAGTAATGGTAGTACCCACGAACTACGCAGGGTATTGCACGGCTGCTTTCGGGGCTGGCTACATTGCAGCCTCAAGCAGCAGTCAGAATGATAATCTGCCCGTATTCAATCCCTACACCGACCGGCGGGTAGCTCTGAGCACGCTGCCGGCTCCTACCATACCCTTCGTATTCCAGCGCTACAACGCGGACCAGGTTTACGGCGAATACGAGCAGGGGCAAATTTCCCGTCTCAATGCCATAAGCACCGACCTGATGGCCGCGGGCACAGCGGGTGAAGTGTATTCGCAACGGGTATTTGCCCATAGCATGGACGTGGGCGTGTTTGCCAGCTGGATGAACTATACGCAGTCCATTGCTCAGGACCAATTGTGGGTGACATCGTTGCGCGAATTTGCCGAGTACCGCCGCATGAGCACCCAGGTGGTAAAGAGCGAAACGCTGAGCGGCAACACCTTTACCGTAGACCTGGATTACGCCGGGATAAGCGCCAACACCCGCTTTCAGAACTTGACCTTGCTGGTGAATTCGCCCGGCACCATTACCAACATCACCGTGACAGGCGCAGATAGCAGCAGCCTCAATCTGGCCACCAAGATGGTGAACATCTTCCGCCACGAGGCCGCGACCACAACTACCGCCCCTCCAACCTCGGGGTCTGGCACGGGCTGTTCGGGGACGGGCAGCCTGACGCGCGAACAGTGGAGCAACCTGGGCGGCACGGGCCTGGCCGCCACC
>NZ_JAGETZ010000036.1 GCF_017571495.1 Hymenobacter negativus
GCCGGGCAGGGCGGCGAAGGCGGCCAGCGGGGCGCAGTCCGGGGCCACGTACCCGTCGTTCGTCCCCGTCGCTACCAGGTTGGCTTGGGAGGTGAGCACCGAGCGGTTGGATGCCAAGATAGTACGCATCAATGCCCGTTGGCCCTGCGTGAACATGCGGAAACAGTACGAATAATCCATGAAATTCTGCACGTTGGTAACCTGGCCACAGGGGGCATAACTCAGGTTGCAGGTTTGTGAGCCGTCAGTCGGCGGGGTATCGGGCACGTTATCGGTGCCGTTGCAATTGCCGGAGCCGGGCGTGTTGGTGCCTCCCCAAGTGTGCGACAGGCCGAAGTAATGCCCAACCTCGTGAGTGGCGGCGCGTCCTTTAAACAACGTGCTGGTGCCTTGTGTGCCAAAATAGTCGTGCAGTACCACAAAGCCGTCGCGGGCATTGGTGGGCAAGTTGGGTGGCGTGACATAGCCCGCCGCCCCGCTCGAAATGCTGTTAACTACCCAGATGTTGAGGTAGCGCGCCTGGTCCCAAACACCGGTTGCGTGCACGGAGCCATTTTGGGCATCGTTGTAAACGGCAGGCACATAATGGCGGGTGATACCGGTAGTACAGTTGCCGTTGGGGTCCTTTTTGGCCAGTCGGAACCGAAAGCCAACTGAGGCCGCGATGGGCCGAAAAAGCGAGATGATATCGACTGTATCAGGGTTCAGTTTCTGATAGTCAATGTTCAGTTGGTTGATGGCACTATTAATCTGCCGGTCGCTGATATTTTCGACGCCGCCCGCATGTAGGACGTGCACCACCACCGGAATGGTGACATCGGTGACGTAGGCTGCGCCACGCTGCTGGTTCTGGGCTAGCGCTTCCAATTGTTGGTAATATGCCTGCCGGGCTTCCCGCGACCCAGGATGGGCAGCGTAATAACGCTCCTGCTCGGCATCAGTGCCGCACCAATTGCGACTCACTGTCTGGGCATTAGCTCCGAAACCTGATAGCGCCATACCGGCCATCATCGCCAGAGATAGTAGTTTTCTCAACATGTCAGAAATAAGAAAATGAAAAAGGCCCACGCTTACAGCAGCAAGCTGGCTCTCACGAAACTACAATAAAAAAGCCCCACCCTGAAATGGGTGGGGCTTTTTTGATAATCAACCGTGGGGCAAATTACTCGACGGTTAGCTTGGCGGTGAAGGCCTGGGCGTCGAGCTGGATGCGGACCAGGTAGAGGCCGGCGGGCAGGG
>NZ_JAGETZ010000037.1 GCF_017571495.1 Hymenobacter negativus
TTCCCTGCGTTTGCCATCGCTAGTCAAGCTAGTCGATTCTCGACTCTTCCAGTCGAGGGGTTGCCCCATTCGGAAATCTGAGGATGAACGAGTATGTGCCTCTACCCCCAGCTTATCGCAGCTTATCGCGTCCTTCGTCGCCTCTGAGACCCTAGGCATCCCCCGTGTGCTCTTTGTTACTTCTCTTTCGTAATCACACTTGTTGATTGCCATCCGAAGATGACCAAGTGCGCTACGCTTCGTTTTTGTTACCCCTTACGTCAAAGAACGTGTGTCATCCTAGTGTTTGATGACTTCGTGAATAAGCTCCAATTGAGTTTATTCGGTTGTATTATGGTGGAGGATAACGGAGTCGAACCGTTGACCCCCTGCGTGCAAGGCAGGTGCTCTAGCCAGCTGAGCTAATCCCCCGAGTTTCGTATCCAGCAGCAATCCCGCTAGTACTAGTGGGCCTGCGTGGACTCGAACCACGGACCTCTACATTATCAGTGTAGCGCTCTAACCACCTGAGCTACAAGCCCGGGTTTCGACGATACCCGAAGGCAAACGTAGAATCCGTATTCAAAAATTATTTGAATGAGAAAACAAACAAAGAGTATTACCAAGCTACTATACTTTATACTCATAACATCGTGAGCAAGGCCGCTCCAGAAAGGAGGTGATCCAGCCGCACCTTCCGGTACGGCTACCTTGTTACGACTTAGCCCTAATTACCTGTTCT
>NZ_JAGETZ010000038.1 GCF_017571495.1 Hymenobacter negativus
CAGGGCGATGGCCTGGGGGCCGGCCGGGTAGGTTTTGGCCGGCAGGGCCAGCACGGTCCGGCCCAGCGCGTCGCAGAGGCTGAGCTGCACGCGCGTGGCGGCGGGCAGGGCCAGGTGCAGGGCGGTTTCGCGGGTGAGCGGGTTGGGGTAGAGGGCGATGCCGTGCTGGGCCAGGGCCTCGGCGCGGGTGGCCAGCGGGGTGCTGAGGCGCAGGTTGTCGAAGAAGAAGGTGTTGCCCGGGGTGGAGCCGTTGACCAGCTGCAGGCGGACCTTGAACAGGCCGCTGCCCTGGAACTGGGCCGGGATGGCGACGCTGGCGTCCTGCCAGCTGGCCGGGGAGGCGGGCACGAAGCCGTCGATGGGCGTCAGGCCCTGGGTGGAGAGGTCGGCGGCCGAGAGGGTGGCGGGCGAGGACCAGGTCGTGCCGCAGTCGCTGCTGAAGGAGATGCGCAGTTGGGCGTTGTCGGCGGCCGCGCGCAGGGCGTAGGCGCGGGCGAAGCGCAGGGTGGCCGGGCCGGTCAGGCCGCTGAGGTTGATGTTGGGGGTGATGAGGGTGGTGGTGCCGCCGGCGGGGATGACGCGGTTGGGCACCTGCAGGTAGGCCGTGCCGTCGGCGGCGGGGAAGGCCGTCTGGCGCTGCCACACGTACGGGGC
>NZ_JAGETZ010000039.1 GCF_017571495.1 Hymenobacter negativus
TGCGTGAGTTCACGAAAACGGTGGTCTAAATTACCGGGTGTTATTTGGGCATCGCCTGTTACATCACATCATGAGGTCTTTCTTGTTATTGGTCAGCTTGACGGCGTGTTCTGCCCCCAAACCGCCCCTCAACGTGGCCTTTGAAGTACGGGAAGTGCGGGTCAATTTGCCGGACTTGGACGACCACGACTGCTCGGGACCGGGCATGCTGGTGCAACTGAAAATGACGAATCTGACCGATGCCCCGCTCGTGTTCGACGTGAGCACCCGCTGTTCGCCGCGCCCGAACCGGCTGGTGTTCGAGCGCCCGAACGGGCAGTTGCCGCTGCACGCCCTGGGCTGGGGATGTAAGGATGCCACCATCCCCCCCCACACCAGCTTATACCCCGTGCTCGTGACGAAGAGCGGGGAGTTGAGCGGCGTCTACGATTACACGGACGCCTCTTATTCAGCCCTCATGGCCTTCGAGCGGGAGTTCCGCTTGGTGTACGTCCGGCAGGGCGGCGAAGCACCGGGGCAAGTGGGCAGCTTCACCCTTCACTATAGGAGGCGACCCTAAGGTACGCAAGCGCCCTGGGCCTGCGCCCCCGGCAGCGCGTTCACGTAAACGGT
>NZ_JAGETZ010000003.1 GCF_017571495.1 Hymenobacter negativus
GCCTGGCTGGACATCTCACTTGGAAGACGACGGCCAAGAACTCGTCCTGCTGCCGCCTAATAGCCCTGACAGCACTGAGCGGGTCACTTTCACCCGTTTTGCCAAAGACGCTCCTTCCCTGGATTACCCGTCTGTGGCACGGCGGTTCGCGGCCTCGGCGTTTTCTCGCTTCGGCGAGGCAACGGCCGATACGTTGAATCAACTGGTTTTCCCGCACGACTTCGCCGTGGAGCGGAATGCGGGCCTGCGGAAGCAGGGGAAGCCCTACCGGGGGTATTGCTTGGTGTACGTGGACAACCGTAACGTCTACCAGTTCCGCATCGTGCTGGCACAAGACCGATTGAACGCTTACTCTGGAAGTCTGCTACTCGACATCTTCGGAAACATATACATCGACGGCAAACCTTTCGTCGAACATATGAATCAGTTGCGACAGATAATCCACCTGCACTAGTGGCGAGCTAGACAGTTCAGCAAAAGGGTGGTCTAAATTACCGAGCGTTATCTCGCCTATTCTACAGCCGACGCAACATCCATTCGAGCACGCGCTCAAACCAGGTAGGTTCTTGGTCCATCGCGTCGACGTGCCGGCACACGGCTTCCCAAAGCGCCTGAAAGACGGCTATGTTTTCGCACGCGGCGAGCACGGCGTCTTCCCGCTCGTGCAGGACGCGGACCAGGTGCCGGGGGTGTTCCACTAAGTGGCGTCGTCGGATGCGCACGGCGCTTTGCACGTAGTCCAGCACTTGGGCCCATTCTTGGCTCGTGGCCAGTGCCTTGTCGCGTGGGGTGCCGTGGCGCACCAACCAATCCTGCGAGAAGTCGCAGGCGATGAAGAGAGCGGCTTTCTCAGCAGTAATCATGAAAAATGTGCCCACAAGGGGAAGGGACGCCACAAGAACGCGTTTTTCGGCGTCTAGTCAAACGGTCCCAAGGTAAACGTGCTCTGTTCAAAAATAGGAGCGGTTTTAGTTGGTTGCATGTCGCTGATAAACCAACCGATTCGGCTTGTCTTTGCGACGAGTAGGTTGCTCGACCATCCACAGGCTGTCGCCGTAAAAGCGAAACGTTCCCGTTATGCCGGCGTGGTCAATGGCAGATTTGAGTTCGTAGCGGGCGCTATCGCCGGAGAGAACCAGGTAGCCGAGATTGTCCACGGGCGCGGTCAAGCGGAACTGCTCGGGCGGAACCGGCATGAAAGCCGTAAAGAAACTGCCATCTTCCCGGAATTTCAGGTAGCTGTAGCTTGGCGAATTCAAGGCGGTGCTGGGGACCGGGCGATAATAAAAGCCGGTGAACGGCAGGTCGTGTTGCGTCAACACCGACGCGTGCTCGGCCTGGAACCGGGGGTTGTACAAGGTAAATTCCCGCAGGCGGGGTTGCGTAGGATAGCCCAGCAGGCCTTGGTAGAAAGCACACCCTGTCAGCACGCACAAGCAGGCCCCCACGGCCAATACTCGGCTGCTTAACCAACAAAAAGGCGGGAAATCATGCATGTTTCACAAGTGTAGTTCAGCGAAAGGGTAGCAAGGTAAACGCCCTCTGTTTAGTTGAAAGAGCCTAATCTTTAAGCATCCTGCTCCTCGTCATGTCTCTCTTGGAGCCTGATACTAGAGTAGCGCGCAAATTCCGTGTATTCCGCCTCCGCCTCAATTAGGCGCTTGGCCAGTTCAAAGTCCACCACCACGCAGCTGATGTCCATCATGCCGAAGCCGTGGCCGTGGCCGTCGCAATGGCCCAGACCCGCCCAGCCCAATAGTTGGTCCAGCCGTTCTTCTAACCGAACGAGTTTATCCAGGTGCTTGGCCGTCATTCGCTTGACCGGGTACTCGATAATCAGGTCGTATTCCTTGGCGGGCTCGGCAAAGCCTTCCTGCCGCTTGGCCGCCGTTTGGTCGTCCAGAAGTGCTTGAAAGGCAGCCACGCTTGGAGCCTTAACATCCTCGCGCTCGCCTCGCTCGCCCACAACGCCCCAATGGATAACGCCTTGCTTGGGGCCGGTTTCCCAATACTCCCAGTAATGCAGTTGATTCGCGTGGCGTTTATACAGTTTGAGCATGCGGCAGAAGGGCAATGTTTTAGAATGGCAAGGTGCCGCCTCTTATTAGTGAGTGCCCCGTTCACTTTAACGGTGGTTATAGTTACTCCGCATCCGGCATCCAGTCCGGCAGCTTCACAAACATGGCGTAGTCCGGCAGCCGGTCATCTTCACTCCCCTCTTCGAAGGCGAATAGAAACTCGATTTCGTTTTTCTCCACGTCGTAGTTGAGCTCGACGAAAAAACCGGAGGGTACCCGGTAGAGCTGCACGGCTTGGTGGTAGTCATCCCAGCGCCGGGCCAGGTAGGTACCACGCTGAAAGAGGTAGGCCAGCTGCATCTCGTCCGAGAGTCGGTTGAAGTCGTGGAGGGGCATGAGCAGGCGTATCCTAAATAGCACCACTTGCATGAGGCCATTTGCTGCTGGGCCGCCGCCAGCGACATGGGCACTACCGTGGCCCCGCACCGGGCCAGCCGGCGGAAGCGTGGTACTTGACCGTGTTGCCGCTGTTGCAATAGTATACCACGGGGCCAGCAGCCACGTGCTTGGTTTTGACTTTGGACAACGCGTGGTGGGAAACGGTTTTGTAGGTAGTGCGGGGGTGGGTAGTCTGGGCCGGGGCGGTGAGGGAAAGCGCGAGCAGGGCCACTTGGAGTAGCAGGTGTCTCATGCGAGGAAGGCAGTAAAAAGCCCCGCTGGGTGGGCGGGGCTTTCGCTTTACTTCTAACTACGCGTCCGCCACTCTTGGCCACTTGTGTCCTGCTTTATATCTATTTCACGAATTTTAGGACCCGTTGTTCGCTGTGTTGCTGCACTTGTACTACATACATGCCTGCTGCCAGAGATGATATGTCTAACTTCTCTTCGAATAAGCCATTTTTTGCCATCCCGTGCAGGGGCAGTATTCCAACTGTTTGCCCGAGCACGTTGGTTACGGTGATGACAATTTCCTCTTGGCTAAACGTAGTAAGGCTAACTTGCAGCGTGGTGGTGGGTACTGGGTAAAGGTTGGCCTGCGAAAAAGCATTTGAGCCGGAGTACTAGCCGCATCGACTGATAAAAGGCGTTTCTGTTGTTCTGAGAGCGGGGGCAGGGCTACGGGGCTGGCGGTGGGTCGTGCAGTCACATCGTCGCAACATATTGGTCCCGAGAAGTTGGTTCTCCACGAATCAAGCTGATAGGCACGCGCTCCATAAGTACTGGCTGGTAGCCCCATGTTGTCTTGCCGCAGACCAATAATATACTGTCCGGGTACAGTGGGAGTAAACTCGCGTATAGCTCCAAAAGTCATTTCCTGCCAAACACCATTGGGTTTTTGGATATGTCAAGTATAGATAGAAGTGGGGTCAGGATTGGTGACGGTCAATGTCCGCTTTGGAAATCGTTTGAAATCGGCAGGTGGTCCATTTATCTTACAAATCTGCTGGACTGAGGTGGTCTAGGGAAGGCGGACAGAAGTAGGACGTATATTTCTACTGTTATGGCAACCAAAACCAACGGGTCGTCGCCCAACAAACGACGTAAGTACGACGCGGCCTTCAAGGCCGAGGCCCTGCGCTTGGCCAGCGAGAGCCGCAGCACGCAGGCGGCCGCGCAGCAGTTGGGCATCAGTCCGAAGCTGCTCTGCCGCTGGCAGCAGGCCCAACTCGTGGCCGAAGTGGGCAGCGAAGAGGTAGCACGGGACCCGGAAGTGCGCGCCCTGCGCGCCTGTCTGAAGCGGGCCGAGCAGGAACTTGATATTTTAAAAAAGCCTTGGTCAGCGCCTGCTTGATGCACAGGCTCGGCCAGCCCACCTGGTGAGTACCTACCCGCACGCGAGGCGTTTGCTCACCATGCGCAACGCTATGGCACGCTTCGGCTGCGGGCCGAAGTGCAGGCTGACGGCCACGCCGTGGGCCGCTGGCGCATCCGCCGGGTGCTCAAAGCCCACGGCCTGCGCGCCCTCCGGGTACGACCCATCAGCCCCGCTCGTTTGTGCCCCGTGCCACCGATTCGGACCCGGCCGTGCGCGCCGCGCCCAACCGCTTGTTCGGCCAGCCGGCCCCCATTACCCCGAACCGGGTGTGGGTGGGCGACATCACGTACTTGCCCCGCCAGGGCGGCGGCTGGCGCTGCTTGGCCGTGTGGCTGGACCGCTGCTCGCGCAAAGTCTTGGGCTGGGACGTGCGCTCTCGCCATGCCCGAAGACCTGGTCAGCGAGGCGCTGCGGCGCGCCCTGGCGGTGCGCCGGCCCCCGGCCGGGCTCGTCGTGCACTCCGACCAAGGCAGCCAGTACACGGCCACCCAATTCAAGAACCTACTGGCCTGGCATGGGGCCGTGCAGAGCATGAGCCGGCGCGGCAACTGCTACGACAACGCCCACGCCGAATCGTTTTGGAGCCGCTTCAAAGCCGAACTGCTCGACGGTGGCATTTTCCCGGGCTTGGCCGAAGCTAAGCTCAAAATCAGCCACCACGTGGCCTACTACAGTGCCGAGCGACGCCACTCAGCGTTGGCCTACCGTGCCCCCAACCACTTCGAAACCCATCTTCAAACAACGTCCCAACGCTGTCCGGCTTAGTTAGACCACCTCAAATCCTCCCGTACATAACACTCTGGGCGAGGTAGTGTTCCACGGGGGCAATATTGCTGTTATCAATGTACGGGTAGCCAACTGGTGGACATTGAGCAACGGCCGGCAAGGCGCCAACGAGCGCAAACAGGAGGAGTGCAATCCTTTTCATTTAAACTACGCAGAAACAGGTGAATTGAATAGCCAAAGGAACCCCAGTTAATGACAACAAAAAAGGATGTATATAATGTATTAATGACTAGACTTTATTGATGTTGTATTGCATTATAGCCGAGCGTTACCTAGGTAAAGGTGTATTGCTTATCACAATGCGCTAGGAGGATGAACCAAAATAATGTGTTTTCAGATATTGGGCTCACCAGTTGAGTGGCCGTTGGGACGCTGTGCAACAAAGCTTATGAGCTGCTTTGGGCTACTGCAAATAATCCCGGAACTTCACCGGCATAATTCCAGCAGAGTGACGGGATTATTTTTTATAGACCTGACACCCTCCAATTGATGTCGTCAGGACTGCGCAGATACCCGGTCTGCTGTGCGCCAATTACCTATCGGGATTATATGCTGCCGATGCTTGCTGTGCATGACCTATTCAATCGCACGTGCGTCCATTAAATCAGCCCTGCGGTACCTTCCTTTACTCAAAATGAGAAGCCCATTATACGAGGGCAGAAGTGAGAGTAGTAAGTAGAAGGGGAGCCCCCACCCACTCAGCGGGGCCCATTAGGTAGCGGCTGGCTCTGGCGCAACCCCACCAAGAGGCCCGACGTACGGTTGGGGCATTTCTTTTCCCTTGCCCGATGCCGTTTGCTACTGGTCTGTCCGTCTATTTTGAAAACCCCGCCGGCCGTGTGCTGGAGCATCCGGCCGGGTACGCCGTGTTTGTGTATGCCCCCGGCAAGCGCCAGTTTGGCGACTTGCAGGCCTTGCTCATCCACACCGGTCAGCTGCTACGCCGGCGGCAGTGGCACCGCCTGCTCGGGGACCAGCGCCGCATGACGCCCTTCACGGAGGAAGAGTCGAAGTGGATACTCGAGTACTGGCTCGACCCCGCTAACCAGCAACCCCGCGGTCTGTACGCGGCGGTCCTGCTCGCCGAGGACGTGTTTGCCCGGCTGGCTACCACCCAACTCATCAACGACGCCAAAGCTGCTGCCCTTACCTACCATTTGTTTGATAACGAAATCGCGGCGGCGGCTTGGCTGCAACAGTGTTAAAGTGTTTTGTTGCTAGTGTGTTACAGTTTAGAGTGGGCGCATAAAAAAGGCCATCGCAGCAATGCGATGGCCTTGAAGTAGCGTGTTCAGCCTAGCGGTGTCTACCCCACCGGTTCAGCTGCAACCACGCGGCACGAGCAAGTCCTTCCTTTCCACATTTCCAGCTCGTGCGGGTTACTTATGGGTCAAAGATAGCGGCCTTATAAGCGAGGTATTTGGTCCCACTCGCCAAACAAGATGATTTTCTCGGCCAGTGGCAGCTTTGCACCATTGAGAGGAATAATCAGAGAGCTTCAGCCAGTCATCTGGGCTCTTTTAGGGAAGGAAAGAGTTGGGTATAGCGGCAGGTTTTAGTACGTTGCGTCTGAGGAAGAGATTGAGGCGGTCTAACCAAGCTAGACACAATTGGGACGAAGTTTGGAGGGAGCAGAGTGATTAGAAACGAGACAGCCGAAAGCAGAACGGAGGCGCTTGGAGCTGTGATAACTGGTTTCGAGCCGGGCTTTGAACAGTTCAGGTTGGCTTTGAAGCGGCACCAGAACGATTCGGTATGGCGTTATCGTAGCAGTTGCCCCGCCAGCTCCTTCTTTGTTGAGCACCTTTTATCGCGCGCCGTGGCGGGCGAGCAGATTTTTGAAGCAGGTGGCCGTGTACTAGCTGTCGTGGTCAGAGTGGACAATAAGCCTGGCCGGCGCACAACCAGGGCGCCTCACTTACAAGGTTAGTACTGCCAAAGCGTCAACCCAGTTAGTTGCCACCGTGCTTACTGCCAGAGCTAGGTGTAGGTTGTAATGCAGTACCCACAAGCCTGGATACGGCTCAGTAGCTAATGGACCCGTGCAACGGAATGTTGCTATTACCCTAACTTTATAGGGCCCCAATTGCTCGCACTCCAAATAAATTAAAAACGGTTCTCATGCAACCGCAAGTAGGTTTCGGACATCTGGTAGCAAATCCATTCCTCATTTTTGTATGAAAACACTTTTCCGTTTAGGCCTTCTGGCCGCATCTACGCTTGTCTTCACGTCGACGCACGCCCAAACTGTGGCCAACCTTGACCTCGAAACGTGGTCTACCCGTGCCACCTCGGTAACGGGTGGGGTAGAAGCTCCCGCCAACTGGCAAACCACTGACGACCTGATAAGCAGTCTGGTCGGTGTGGCCCTGCCTGTTGGCACGACTACCGTTACCAAGACCACCGACGCCCACAGCGGCACCTACGCGGCGCAACTCGAGACCAAAACCTACGCGCTGGTGGGTCAAACCTTTCCCGGAGCGCTGGCACTCGGTACCCGCCTCACCGACTTCGGTAGCCTCTACAGCGGCGTGCCATATACGGCCCGCCCCACGCAGATGCAGTTCTACTACAAACTGACCCGGACTGGGGGAACACCCGACGCTGGCGCCGTATCGGTTTCGCTCAGCCGGACCACTGGCGGCGTGTCAACCGACATTGCCATAATGGGCCAGACCCTGGCCCCTGCCTCAACCTACACGCTGGTTACCATTCCGCTCACCTATACGTCAACCACGACCCCCGACTCGCTGCACATCGAATTTTATTCGTCCAGTACGCAGACGCCCACCGCCGGCACTACCTTGCTCATTGACGACATCTCTTTCGTGACGCCCACGGCTACCCGTGCCGGGTTGCTCGATGCCCCGGTGAGCGTGGCCCCCAACCCCAGCGCCGATGGCCGTTTCCTGCTGCACAGCCCCGAGCCCGCCTTGCTGGCGGCCCCCTTCACCGTGACCGACCTGACCGGTCGCGTGGTGCTACAGGCCCCAACGGCCAGCCCCGCCACCACCCGCACCATCGACCTAGGTACCCAGGCGGCCGGCCTGTACACCCTGCAGCTGCAAACGGAAAAGGGCGTGGTGATACGCAAGCTGGTGGTACGCTAACTGCACCGTCACTACGTAAACCCAAAGCCCCGCCCACCAGCGGGGCTTTTTCATGCCCGTTTCCTACCTTGCTTCCATGACTTTCCACGCGTTCATCCGGCTGGCGGAAGAAAGCCAACTTGCCGCCATATACGCCACGGGGGCCTATGTGGCTACACGCTGGCAGGAAGTATACGAGGCAGTGCATCTGTACCAGCTGCCGGGCGGCTTCTTCGTTGAACTGACCTATGACACCGAGACCAACGAGGTTCAGTATCTCTTTCCCTTCGAAGCGGGCAGTAAGGACGACCGGCTGCCGGACTACGCGCTACCCGAAAAGTGACCGACTTGGTTAGAAAGTAGTAAACCGAGCGAGGCATTTTGACGTACGTTGGCTCCTCCGCATAACGGCCCGGGTTCCATGTTAAGAGTCAAAAATCAGCACCTCATTTATCGCGGCCCGGATGGCTTCGGTGGTTTCCGTAATGGCCAAGCCTACGCGTTGCGGGTGGGCACGAAAAAGAACGAGCATTACCTGCTCCATCCCGTTACGAAACAGCCGTGGCTAACGCAGCCCACGGCAGTATTTTGGGAGAACTGGGAAAGGTTGGAAGAGCACAGCTAAGAGTGTATTTGCGCTAAGTGGTGCAGTTGCTTTTACGAAGGTTTAAGACGCTATAAGTGCGCATCTGCCCAACATGCATGCGGGTGCTTACTTCCCTCTCAATGCAGGGGCAAGAATAGGTGGCTGCTATTTGGAGAAGGGCGGGTCGATTGCTGAAGCCATCGAGCGCGTGCTTGCGCACTTCGACGCGGATATTGACATTGAGGAAGCAGTGTGGGGACGGGGGTAATAAGGCCCCGGCTCTCAAGTGGCAACTGAGATACACCGACTGGGTTGGGTGCTTAACGGCTACGGCAAGCTCAGTGCTGACCTGCTGACTTACACCACCGTGGCCTTGCTGATTTAGGGAAACGGGGCATTGGTAATCCAGCATCCCCGTGTGGAGCCGCTTGCGCTGCAACTGGTGCCCAATCCTGCCCGCGACCAGGTGCGACTGCCCGAGTTGGCGTCCACCGACCGGGTACGTCTGTTAGATGCCTGCGGGCGTACCATGCGCACAGGTACGGGCCCTTCCTTATCGCTTACGTGCCTGGCTCTCGCGCTCTACGTGCTGCAAGCCACCACGGAGCGCCAGATTGTGCACACCGCACGCCTTCTGGCGGACTAAGCAGGAGGGAGAATAGCTTGCTCCGGTCAAACAAAAAAGCGGTTTTTGCGCTCTACGTACCCACCTTATACGAGCGCTACGCCTACCGCCTTTCCCTGGATTAATGACCAAGCAAAAATATTTCACCCTGATTCTGATTTTGGGCGCCCTCACGGCGCTGGGGCCTTTTTCGATTGACATGTACCTGCCGGGCTTTCCGGCCATTGCCCACAACCTGCACACCACCGTGGCCCGGGTGGGCTTGTCGCTATCGAGCTTTTTTGTGGGTATCTCGGCGGGCCAGCTGCTTTACGGGCCCCTGCTGGACCGCTACGGGCGCAAGCCGCCGCTCTACCTGGGGCTGGGGCTCTACGTGGCGGCCTCGGTGGGCTGCCTGGCTGTGCACCGCATCGAAGCCTTGATTGTGCTGCGCTTTGTGCAGGCCATTGGCAGCTGCGCGGCGGCGGTGGCCTCGATGACGATGGTGCGCGACCTGTTTCCCGTGAAGGACAGCGCCAAGGTATTTGCCCTGCTGATGCTGGTGGTGGGCGTTTCGCCCATGGTGGCCCCCACCGTGGGCGGCTACATCA
This sequence comes from Hymenobacter negativus, assembly GCF_017571495.1. Taxonomy (GTDB): domain Bacteria; phylum Bacteroidota; class Bacteroidia; order Cytophagales; family Hymenobacteraceae; genus Hymenobacter; species Hymenobacter negativus. The sequence continues at coordinate 9,511 of NZ_JAGETZ010000003.1, forward strand.
CGACGGCGTATGGTTGGCAGGCTGTGTTCGTGGCGCTGGGTGGGCTCGGGAGCCTGCTACTGCTCGCTACGTTTTTATGGTTGCCAAGTAGCTACGCCCCGGATACCACGCTCTCGTTGAAACCCCGGCCCATTCTTGCAAACTTTTGGGCGGTGCTGCGTGAGCCGCAGTTTACGACTTATGCTCTGACGGGGGCTGTTTCTTTCAGTGGCCTGTTTGCCTACGTGTCGGGCTCGCCGTTGGTGTTTATGGACCTGTTTAAAGTAGATGCCAAGGTATATGGGTGGATTTTTGCCTTTCTATCCATTGGCCTGATTGGAGCCAGCCAGGTGAATAGCCAGCTGCTGCGCCGCTACGAAAGCGCCCAAATTGTGCCCGTCGCTTTGGTGTGCCAGGTGCTCACAACGCTTGCCCTGCTGCTGCTTACCCTTGCAGGTGTCATCGGGCTCATCGGCACGGTGGCGCTGCTGTTTGTTTTCCTGTGCTGCTTGGGCTTCACCAATCCCAACACTTCCGCGCTCTCGCTGGCGCCCTTCACGCGCAACGCGGGCAGCGCCTCGGCCCTGATGGGAGCTATTCAGATGGGCATGGGGGCCTTGGCTTCGGTCGGGGTGAGCCTGTTTAATGCGCATTCGGCCCTGCCCATGGCGGGCATCATGGCCGCCACCTCGCTGCTGGCGTTGGGGCTGTTGCTGCTGGGGCGGCAGCGGGTGGGGCAACTCGTTACCGGCGATGCTGTGGGAGGACTGCATTAGGGGGGGCTCGCGTTCATGGCTGTTTACACCCTGTGAAGGACCGAGCCAGGTAGGTGCCTGATAAAGCAGAGCAGGCACGAGGTCTGGCGTTTTCCGGCCTCTACCGGATTCCAGCCCGGCGAAACCGTGCCAAGTATGGTGCCGGGGGAGGTGGATGACGACCTGGATGTGGTCATGGTCGATGCCGAACCCAGCAACCCTGATGCCCACCGCAACGAATAGCAATATAGTCCGAAGACGTATTCCCAGAGAATTCCTCCGCTTATGCCTGGTTTGTTACCAAGAACTATTCAACGACTGATTGGGACACTGGTAGTTGGAGTAACTGCCTGCCAAAGCCCGGACCAACCAACTGCTGCCTCGCGGCCCGCCAGCGCGCCGCCGCCAACGGCCACCCCGGCCCCTCAGCTGGTAGAGCAGGCGTTGGGCAACAGCGGCTTTTTCGTGTCATTGCCCAGCACGTACAGACTGAGAAGTACGGATGCTGCCGATTTCCTGGTGTACTACTTTGCCCCGGCTGATACCACGGTGCGCACTCAGTTCACGGGCGGCCTCTACCTGGGCGGCCACCCGCAAGGAATGGATAGTACGGCGGCTGGCTGCCAGATGCGCCGCGTAGCAACCACCCTGTTGGGCCGCCCGGCCACCTGGCAGGTGCAGCGCTGTGCCACCGGCTACACCCTCAACGCCGTGTTCGACAGCCACAGCGGCCAGGGGTGGAGCCCGTTAATCAACGCCTTTGGGGAAGCAAAGTCGGCGGCCGAGCTGCGCCAGCTGCTGGCCATCTTTGCCACCCTGCGGCAGCAGCGCCCGCCGGCCGGCAAGGTGCCCCGTTGATTGAGGGCTACCCCGTGCAAAGCGAATGAGGGAGGGGTAGAGCACATTTGTTTATAAATTCTTAACAAAGGAATAGCGGCTGGGCAGCCGTGCTGCTAAGCTCCTCGGGTGGGTTTTCCGTTATTACAGCCATGAATCGTTCTGTACTGCTCTGGGCCGCACCGCTGCTATTAGCGCTTAGCGCCTGCCCGTCTAAGAAAAGTGACCACGCCCAAAACGCCACTGCACCAGCTGCCGCAGCAATTGTCGATTTTCGCCACCCTGGCTACGCCCAATACCGGGGTCAGCTAACGGGGGCCGCCGATTCGCTGACCTTGCACCTCACCATCACCCCGGCCCGCCCGGGCAGTGAGGCCGTCGGGGGCATCGGCGGCTACTACTACGGGGCCGACGGCGAGCCACACGAATTGCAACAGGTATTGGTGGAGCACCCGCACCCGGACAGCCTGCTGCTGGCTTATTATGACCACGCCGTGCTCGACGGCAGCGGCAATGAGCAGGAAACCCGCTGGCGTCTGCGCCGGCAGCCCGATGGCCGCCTGGTGGGTACCGTGGGCGGGAAGGCGATTCAGTTGCGGCCGGCTCGGCCGGCCCTGGCCCTGGCGGTGCGCTCGTTTGCCGATTCCGTTGCGGCTTTCCCCGGCCAGGCCCGCTCGCCTTACGGCCACGTAGGCCTGCAAACGCTGGAACCCACGGGTAGCTCCCCCGTGGCCCTGGCCATAGCCGCCAACATCCGCCGCCAGCAGCGCGGCGACACGTTGCCCAACCTGCCAGTGCCGGCTCTTGCGGGCCTATGGCAGCAGCAGCGCACCGACTTTGCCAAATTCTACCGCGAAGATGCCGCTGGCCTGGCCGAGGACCTGGCTGCCGATTCGGCGGCAACCGCCGACTCGACCGAGGCCTACAGCCCCAGCCTACGCTACGAAAGCCAGAGCAGCGCGTCGGTCATCTGTCAGGAAGGCGCCTTGCTCAGTTTGCGCCTTTTGGACTACAGCTATTCGGGAGGCGCGCATGGCAACTTCGGCAGCACAGTGCGCAGCATCGATTTGCGTACCGGCCGGGTCCTCACATTCGACGATATTTTCCAGCCTGCTGCCCGCACCCAGCTGCTCCCCTTACTGGAGCGGGGCGTACGGCGGACTCTGGGCATTGGCGATAATGAACGGCTCGACACGCAGTTGCTCGATAACCAGATGCAGCTCACTACCAACGTGTGCCTCACGCCCGGTGGGGTGCTGTTCCTGTACGTACCCTACGAAATCACCGCCTATGCCCTGGGCGAAGTCCCCGTCTTTATCCCCTTGGCCAAGCTGCGTCCGCTGCTGCGTGCGGGGCTGCCGCTGCCAGGAACTGGCGCAGGGGTGGCGAAGCGCTGAAGGATGCCCGCCGCGAAATTGCAAGATTCCCAACAGTACCTGCCGCTTTATCACTCATCTCCGCATATGAAATACTACGCTGCCCTGGCTTTGCTGCTGGCTGCTTGCCAGCCCGATAAGCCCACCGCTACCACTACCGGTTCCGCTACGCCCCCAGCCGGCGACACCGCCAGCCCAACCGCTGCTGGTGTAGCAGCCGATACCCTGCAAGTGGCCGACTCGCTGGGTCACTTCGTTGGCGTGGCCCAGCTGCGACCCAGCACCAAAGCCGCCTTCGACCAACTGCGCTCGACGGACCCACTGCCGTTGCGCCCCGCGGAGCGAGAGGAGAACGCTGCGGCTAGTGGCCAGCCGATACCGGCCAACTTGGATACGCCGCTACCCACCGATGGCCGGGTGCAGCGCCAGGGCGAAACCCTCGTGTTTCGGCCAGCGCAGGGCCCTGCAATTACCCTACGCCCTGTGCCTTCGCCCGATGGGCCCGAGGGCAACGACAACGCATATGCCTATTGGGGCAGCCTGCCTGCCGCCCATCAGTGGGTAGTCGACGTGTCAACTGATGAAGGCCCCGCCGTGCTGCTGGTCGACCAGCGCACTGGCCGGCGCACCAATCTGCTGGGAGCGCCCGCCCTTTCGCCCGATGGCCGCTACCTGCTCAGCGTATGCGAAGACGTGGCCAGCGGCGGCAACCCTACCGAAATAAGCTTATATCAGGTAAGTGGCTCCGCGCCACAGCTCCTTTGGAACCGCACCCTGGTCGACTGGGGGCCGCGCCGCGCCCGCTGGCGTGATGCCCGCCACGTGGTACTGGAGCAGGCGCACTCCGACCCCGGCGGCGACGTAGTGGCGAGCACCAAGCTGCCACTCACGTACGTCGAGATGGAGTTGCCGGCCATTCGCTAACATCGGCGGTGGCTATAGCAGGTTAATTGCTTGCAAACAGAGAAACGGTTTAACAGGACCGTGTTTTGCCCATTGGCGGATAACTTGCCCGGATGAAGCAGCGCACCAGGAGGAAATTGGCTCAAACCCAAGTGGACAAGCAGTGGGGGCGGATACGTCGGAACCTGGCGTACCATCTGCCGGACGAGGACGTTCGCAAAACCCTGGTACTGCTGGACCTGACCTGGCTCGGGCGCACCCAGAGCTGCGGAAGCTGACGCCTTTCGCCAGCTTGCGGCGCTTGTGCCTGACCCGTGACCCTCGATACGCCGCGTTCTATGCCTTCGAGTTTCCGTGCTTTTATTTCAACCAGGAAAGCTATACAGTTTCCGACTACGACAATCACAAGCAATGGCGCTTTGCAACCCCGGAGGAAGCCGTGGATTTTGCGGCGCGCCACTTGGTCAAGGTGCCACTGAGTGCCGAGTACACGGTGCCGCTGACCCGCGCAACCCTGCGGACGCTCACCCTGGACTGGCCAGCCTCCACGGCCGTCGTCGAGTTGCAAAGCGACGAAGACACGCTGCTCATCTGCCTGAGCGGAGTGACCGGGTGTACCACCACACAGGGCATGCCTGACAAAGTGTATACCGTGCTCAGCGTAGAATACGACAACCACCACGTCTGGCTGTGGCTACACAATGGCGACCACATCCGGATTGCGGCCACAGCAATGGAAATAAAAACCGCTGGCCAGCTTGCCGCTTCGGAGGGTTTATAAGCAGCGTATGTCCCAGGCCAACTGCGGGACACGCCGGGGTGAGGTCGTGCTGGCGTATTAATAACGGGCGCGGGCGTGCCAACGGTTGGCCCTTGTTTGTCCCAAAGTGTCCCTATTTGCAGTCCCGACTATATTTTTCCCCGTGAAGGCAACTGCTCCCCCAAGCTACCCGCTCTCGCCTCTGGCCCGGGCGGGCGTGCTGGTGCGCCCCCTAGCCCAACGCCCTGCACCCTCCGAGCATCCGCACGGAACCGCCCACCGCGACGCGCACTACCTGCTGGTGTTGTTGCAAGCGGGCGAACTGCGACTAACGCTGGATTTTGAGGAGCTTACGCTGAGCGGACCCTCCTTACTGCTCATCAGCCCCGGCCAGGTGCACCGCCTACGCGAGGCCGTCGCTGCCCAAGGCTGGGGCGTCAGCTTTGAGCCCGGCTTGGTAGACGAGCAGGCCCGCGATGTACTGGAGCAGCACTTGCGCCGGCCGGTGGCCCTGGTCGGACAGGCCACGTTTGAGGCACGCGCCCACACGCTGCTGGCCCTGCTGGCGGATTGCCAGACGGAGGCAACGGCGCCCATCGGTCCGGCTCTCCAGGCAATGCTGGCGGCGCTGCTTCAGCTGGTGACTGCGCTGCTGGTGCCGGCAATGACCAGTAGCGGGGCCAATGTTAGCCGGGCCGAGGCCTTGGTCCAGGGTTTCCGACGCTTGCTGCGTCAGCACTTCACGGAGTGGAAGCAGCCCGCCCGGTACGCCGCCGCCCTGGCCGTCACCCCATCGCACCTCAACGACACGGTGAAGGCCCTGAGCGGCCATTCCATCAGCACGCACCTGCAGCAGCGCATCATCCTGGAAGCGAAGCGGCTGCTCTATTACTCCGACCAGCCGGTTAAGCAGATTGGCTACGCCCTGGGCTACGACGAGCCCGTGTACTTCGGCAAGCTCTTTAAGAAGGTGACCGGCCTGACGCCGCAGCAGTTCCGACGCACCATCCGCGAATAGGACCAGCATTGCCGCCACTGGGCCTACTTTTTGGGGGTGAAGACCGGCTTCCTTTGCCAGCGTCATTCAACCCTCTTTTAGTATGCTTACTACTTCTGAAACGGCGGCTGTCCGAGCTGCCATTCGTGCCGCAGGCAACCTGTTTCTGCCAAATTTCCGCCGCGGGCCCGTGCCCCAAACCCTGGACGAGCTCCAGACCCGCCTGGCCGACATCGAAGGGCGTTGCCTGGCCGTGCTGCAAGAGGCGCTGGCGGCGGCCTTCCCTTCAACCCCCTGGCTGGCGGCCGACGAATTCGCCCTTGATAATACGGCAAGCCTGCCGGCCGAATACTGGCTCTGTGACGCCATGGACGGGGCCATTCAGTACGTGCAGCAGCTGCCGGGCTGGACCATCAACCTGGTGCTGATGCGGCAGTGGGAACCCGTTTTTGCCGCCATCTACGACCCACTGGCCGAGGAGCTGTTCTGGGCCGAAGCCGGAGCGGGGGCCTTTGTGAACGAAACCCCGCTACGTCCCAGCACCAAGCGCGAGCCCGGAGTCATGGTGGCCGTGTTTGAGCACAACCACGGGCTAGACCACGACGCGGACCTGCGCCAACGGGTAAGCCAAGGCCTAGAACAGCTGCTGGCCCGCTACGGAGTGGTGCGCAACTACGGTCCCCACGGCCTGCAGCTGGCCTACATTGGGGCCGGCCGGCTTGATGTGTTTTTGCAAGTGGGGCGCGACCTGGACAACTGGCTGCCGGGCCTGCTCATTGCCCGCGAGGCCGGCGCCGACTTGCTCACGGCCACTGGCCAGCCCTGGCACTGGGCGGCCGATAGCCTGCTCGTCACCGCGCCGGGCCTAGGGAATGCCTTTACTCAACCAGTTGCCTAATAACCGCCCGCATTTATGAACCTGACCATCATTGGGGCTTCCTCGGGTGTGGGGCTGCTGGCCGTTCAGCAGGCGCTTGCACAAGGCCACCACGTCACAACCCTTTCGCGCACCGTTGCAACCCTGCCCGAGCATCCGCAGCTGACCAAGGTAGTGGGCAGCGCCACATCGGCGGCGGACCTGCGCCGGGTGCTGCCCGGGGCCGAAGCCGTGCTCATCACCGTGGGCACAGCCAAAAAAAACGCCACCCCGCTCTTTACCGACACCGCACGGGCCCTGCTGGCGGCCACAGCCGACGCACCGCTGTCGGCTCCCGTGCTGGTGCTGACCGGCTTTGGGGCGGGGGCCAGTGCGCCTCATCTAAGCTGGTGGATGCGCCTGGCCATCCGCTGGTTTATGCAGCCCGAGTACAACAACAAGACGCAACTGGAAGAGCTTCTGGCCGCTAGTTCTCTGCGTTGGGAAATCGTGCGGCCAGGCATGCTCACCAATGGGCCGCTGGTGCCTTACCGGGTGCTGCCCAACTTAACGCCCGGCATGCGGGTGGGCCGTATCAGCCGGGCCAGTGTGGCCGACTTTCTGCTGCGCCAGGCCCAGCAGCCCACTCTGCTCTACCAATACCCAGCCCTTACTGCGTGAACGCATCTGCCTGCGCCCGGAGCACTTATGGGGCCTTTCTGCCTGTGCCAGAACCTTGGCAGCAAGACGGGAAGCGCAATCTGGAGCTCTGCTAAATTGATGGTTTTGGCCCCATAAGCCAATCCATACTTCCTCCTTCTGCTACAGCCCCGCACCGGCCTTGCGCTTGCGGTCTGCTTGCTCGCGCTGCCAGAGTGCGTTGGAGAGCAGCAGCAGCGAGGCTTCGCCGTTGGCCCCGGTCTTGCTGAGAGTGAGCGTGGCTTTTTTACCCGTCCATAAATACGGTTCTTCCTGGGGAGACTTCGCTTTGGCAGCGGCGGGCGCCTGGGTGGGCGCGCCGTATTTGGCGCGCAGCGCCGTCAGTAGTTTCTGGCGCTCAGCAGCGCCGGTCACCACCACGAGCACGCCTTCGGCTTTGTCTTTGTAGTAGAAATACTGGATGAGCGTAGCCTTGGTCTCGCCAATCTGCGGGTTCTCGCGGGGGCGGAAATAATACGTTTTATCGGGGTCGCTTTCCACCGAGTCTGCGCCAACAATGGCCTTCATCTCGGGGTGGTCGGCAATGTCGGTTTCCAAGCCAACGTCGCGGAAGCCAAAAAACTTGTCAACCAGGGAAGCTGATGGCGGGGCGGGCTTGTGGGATTGGGCCAGCGCGCTATAGGAGCCGAGCAGCAGGCAGAAGAGTAAGGATTTCATGCGCCGAAGATAGGACGGCCCAGACGCAAATAGTCGAGTTTGAGGGAAGGGGCCGCCATCCTTAATTTCCTAAGCCTTGCTCAGTCGGTGTGGCGGGTATTGTCCTCTTCATTCGTCAAGCTGAGACGCTGCCTGCCCGCTACCCTTTTGGTAACCGGTATCCTATTGGTAAGGGACGGCATCTGTGCCAAATGCCGCTGGCAATTTTGGCTTCTCAACCAACCCCAACCCTTCTCTTACCATGAGCAATTTTCCCAGCCCCGCCGCCCCGGCCCTCGTCCTTTCCGCCAGCCCCGTTCTGCTCGTAGCCCCAGGCCGGGGCGAAGACCTGCAGGTGCGGGTTTCCGCTCCCGTCACCGCCGGCCCGCTCCCCATCATCATCCTTGCCCATGGGTTTGGCTCCTCGCTGGACGGCTACGCTCCGCTCGCCCAGTTCTGGGCTGCCCACGGTTTCGCGGTGATTCAACCCACGTTTCTCGATTCCCGCACGTTGGGCCTAAGCCCAGAGGATGCGCGCACCCCTAACATCTGGCAATTCCGCGTGCAGGACGTAAAGCGTGTCCTTGATAACCTGGAGCTTATCGCACACTCTATACCCGGCCTTCGCCTCGACCACAGCCGCATTGCCGGCGTCGGCCATTCATTCGGCGCGCAAACCACCAGCCTGCTACTAGGCGCCCGAATGGTTGCTGCCGATGGCCAACTGGGCGAGAACATGGCCGACCCCCGAATAAAAGCCGGTGTCCTGCTGAGCGCTGGCGGGCGGGGCGGCAAAGACCTAAGCCCTTTTGCGGCCGAACACATGCCGTATTTAAATACCAGCTATGCCGAACTAACGACGCCGACGCTGGTAGTAGCCGGCGATGCCGATTATTCCCCGCTGACCGTGCGCGGCCCCGACTGGTTCACGGATGCCTATACCCTAAGCCCAGGGGCCAACGGGCTGGTGACGCTGTTTGGCGCCGAGCACATGCTTGGTGGAATTTCCGGGTACCTGGTGACGGAAACTACGGATGAAAACCCTGAGCGCGTGGCGGCCGTCCAGCGGCTAACGTGGGCCTACCTGCGCAGCGCCCTGTACCCCGAAGACCCCGCCTGGCCCAACGCCGTAGCCGCATTTTATGACAGTCCCCTCGGACGGGTGGATGAGAAATAGAGAGCAGTTCTTGTAGTCAGTGTACCAGCAGTAGCGCGAGCTTCTAGCTCTTCCCTACGTCCCCGATGACGGTGGCGTGGTGCAGTTTGCCCCACTCGTGCATGGCGTGAATGACGTTGCTCAACGTGTGGGCGTGCGCGGTGGCGGCGTACTCCACGGTCACGGGCCGGGTGTCGCAGACGGTCCGCGTCACGAGTTGGTTAAGCTCCAGCTCCTGCAGCTCCTTGGAGAGGATGCGCGGCGAGATGCCAATGGTGCGGGTGAGCTCCTTGAACCGCTGCTTTTCCTCCAGCAGCACGGCCAGGATGAGGAGCTTCCACTTGCCGCTGACCACGTCCAAAGTGTCGTGCACGGAGCGGTGGGCGTTGCGGCATTCCTGGGAAGCATAAGGCTGATGCGCCATGACAAATCGGTGTCTGATGGATAGGGGTAACCAATAAGCCATAGAAATGATTTGTCCCACCAGCACAGTTACTTGTCCGCAGCAAGCTTGGCCAAACCCTCTTTTTGCGCTTGTCCTCCGCAGCCATGCGCTTTCCGGGTCGGGGTGCAACGAGCGAAATCGCGCTGACTTCGTAACTCGGTAGTACGAGAAGCTCGGCTGGCAGGGAAGCGCGGGCTAACCCTTCCGCTCCTGCTCGGGAGAGTTGCATACCGGCAATAAACCCGGTCCAAATCATGCTGCGGGCAGGTAACCCTTCGCGCGGGGTATCGTTAGCTGAGTAGCCTTACTTTCCCTTTCATGACTATTTTCGGAATCCTGCTAGCCGTTTTGTGCTATGCCATTCAGTACCTAATGAATCGTCGCGCCTTTAACCGCCGCAATGCGGCCGGTGTAGAGGAATTCAAGTCCTATGAGGCCGCCGCTGGAACCCGCTTTTTAGAAGGTGCGGGCCGTAAACTTGGCTCCCTGCTCATCATTGTGGGCCTGATTCTGGCCGCGTTTGGCTTCTTCGCGCACCACAAATAGCCGCAGTTGCGGAGTAGCCGCGTAGCAGCGGCAGGTTCAACCCCATTTTTGGGACAAGAAAAACCGCATAGCGGTGACAGATTCCCAATCGGAGCTGCCACAAACTTGCCGTCGTTACGCGGCCAGTCCGCAGCTCGGGTTGAATAAGACATCCTGCTGATTCGCGCATCTACAGCAAATAGATGCAGCCAAGGCAATGCTTACTGCTCCTGTCTGGTTATGCTGAAACAGGCTTGTCTAATTCCCTGCTCGGCTTTCGTTGATGCAGGTCGGTTTGCCATACTGTGTGCTGTCGTGCCTAGACGTAGACAGTAGCCTATGTTGGGAAACAGGGTTTGTCAGGTTGGTCAGCCAGGTACGTTATCAGTCGGCTGGATTCAGGCTAGGCAGCATCGGGGGCCGAAAGCAGTTGGGAAGCTTGGTTACGCAGCTCGTCCGGCTTCTGCCCGGAGCTGCTGGGATGCATGGCTTGGTAACTGCCCCACAGACCTGCCACATACAACCCCAGCCCGGCAAAGGCCGGTGCGAGGTGGCTGAAGTCAGTGTAGCCAATGAGTGGATGCACGCCGATGGCAGTGGCAAAGCCCACGGTACCCGTCAGGGCCAGCACCTGCCATAAGCTTCGGCTGGGGGTGCCACCCCATACGCAGCCAAACAGGGCAAGCCCACAACTGGCCAGCGCACCACCAAAGCCCGCCCGGTCGTGGGCAATGAGCGGCACCAGGCGCGGACTGAGCGTCATGAGCTGTTTCACGGTCAGGTTCAGGTAGTGTAGGTCCTGCGGCACGAACACACGGGTCGTGCCGACAACCACGATGGTAAAGCCCGCTGCCAGCATGCCCAGCCCTGACGCCATCAAGCAGGCGCGTCCGAAACCAGCCCGCGAGGACCACGGCCCGGCAAATGCAGGCCGGAACGCCCGCCGTAGGTGTCGGGGACCGTGCAGCCCCCTGAATGACTGGGCCAGGCCCAGCCAGAATAGGGGGAGCAGCAAAGCCGTAGCGGTACCGTGCCACGCATCAAAATACCCGTAGCCGAGGTAGGCCAGAAAGCTACTGAAACCCAGTATTCCGCTGAGCAATAGCACCCACCACGCCCATGCCTGCCCTTGCCGCAACGGAAACTCCGCCAGCCAGCAGTACAGCAGTCCTGTGCCAATGACAGCTCCTCCAAAAGCAGCCCGGTCGTGAAACATAAAATGCAGAATGCGGCTGTCATCGACTCCGCAGAGCTGGCTGGCAACCACACCCAGATACGCTACGTCGTGCGGCAGCAGTTGGCGCGTGGCCGCCAGAAACAAGGCAAAGCCGCCGCTCAGCACCAGGCTGACGCCAACCAGCGTCAGCAAGCGTCGTCCGTCGCCGACCAGCGCCGCTAAAAAGCCCGGCTCTTCGGCTACGTTGTGCTGTTCGCGTGGTCGCATGAGGAAGAGGTTAAAAGCCCAACTTGGTTGGTTCCACGCCTTGCTGCGCAAAGTAGGGGTCGAGGCGTTTGGCCAGCTCGGGCCAGTGGTGATGCGGAATGGCCGGGTACAGGTGGTGCTCGAGGTGGTAGAGGTGCTCCGCGGCAACAAACGAAGCCACCCGGCCCCGGAATAAGCGCGTCTGCCACAGCACATTTTGCTCGCGCGGCCGGTGGGGGATGTATGAGGTCACCAGCGGGAGCAGCCAGCTACCCAGCGTCATCAGCCCCGCGTAGATGAGGAGCACGGGGTGGCCCAATGAAGCCAGTACCCCAGCGGCGGCCAGCACCAGCAAGCAGGCCAGGCCTTCGAGCCGCACCCACCGCTTGTCACCCCGCTCCTGGCGCAAGGCCCAGAAATACAGCTTAAAATTGTAAGTAATGCCTTCACGCAGGGCACCGAACAGGGACATGCCAGCGGCAGCGCCTTCAATGTCGTCGGGGGCGGGATAGCGGGCGTGGTGGTGCAGGTGGGCCAGCCGGTAGGCGTGGCCACTACGCAGCGCCAGCAGCTCGATGACGCTGAGAAAGATGTCGTTGACGGACTTGCGCAAGCCCAAATTGGCATGAACCAAATCGTGCGAAGTTGAGCCGTAGGTGATAAAACTTAGGCCCATAAGCATGGCTACAGCCGGCACCCACCAGCCCAGCGCGGCAAAGCCGAAGTACGCCGCCGCGTAGCCGAAAGGCAGCGCCAGCGTTAGTGCCCGTTGCCCATTCGTGATGGGAACCAGGTCCGCAAATTGCCGGGCGGCGGGCAGGCCGACAGTACTCGCAGTTGGGGAATGGTGTGACATAGCCGTGGTACGTTAGGGACAGGGGCCGAGGTTATGCAGCAAAGTACGCTACCCTGCTAAAACTTGTACCTCGCTTACCTCCAAATACTTCTCGTTGGCTGGTGCCGCATGTCAGCCAACGGCAGGGGCAGGGTCGTATTGCGGCGGGGTTATTACCCGTGGGCCGGAAGCGGGAGTTGGTGTTCGACCACGAGCACGCTGCCTCTTACCGCCTCGGCATCCTCGTGCTCCAGCTGAAACAGACGACCTGTCAAGCGAAATAAAGTTGGCAGGACCGAATCGTTAAGTTCATCAGTGCTACCAAATACGGAGTAGACCGCATAACTCGGCCCTCGGGCCAACACCTCAACCATGCCCGGGGCACAGCCCAATAGCTCGGCTACCCGTTCCGTTATCTGAGCATATCCAGCCGCGGCAGGAGAGGGCACGCCATCTGCCGAAACGAGCAACGAGGGTTGGTTGGGGTGGTACAGGGTAGCGGTCATGACAGGCGGAATCAGAAATTGCTTTACGGGAAAGAGGGTGTACCCCGAAGCCGCGCTTCAGGGTACACCCTCTTTCCCGTAAAGCAGGACAAATATCAGCGGTGGGAGGCGCTGCTGGATAATTTACATTTTGCTGTCGCCCATCTTGCCTTTTAACATCTTGTCCCCTTTGGTCATCTTGTCGCCCTTGGTCATTTTATCGCCCTTGGCCATCTTGCCTTTGGCCATTTTGCCATCGTGGCTCATTTTGTCGTCAGCCATTTTACCAGACTGCATTTTGCCATCGGTCATTTTACCGTCGGTCATTTTGCCGCCTTCCTGGGCGTAGGAGAGGGGGGCGGCCAGCAAGAGTGCAGCAAGCAGTAGCGCTTGCGAAGCGGAAGAGAGAAACTTGTTCATGAGATTGTGAAAAAGGGTTGGTGAATTGGTTTCGTCGGGTCTGACGACGGCTAGCAATGGGCCTTACACCAAGTACCAAAAGTTTTTAAAAGCGCCGTGACTTTATGCAGGCCTTACTGGCGTTTGGCGCAGCCTTCGTCACGCAGTTGGTCTTGAATAATTTAGCCACCGTAGCAATCTCAAAAAAAAATCAGAGGAGGCGCAAGGTTTGTAGGCAGGTCACGTCCAGCCCTTAGCGGATGCCCTGCCATTCTGCAGTTCCTGTCTCTTAAAGCATTATACCGGGCCTTTTTTCCTGTTTAAGCATTGCTTCGGCCGTGGTGCGCGTCGGGGCGCTGGCGCAGGAAAAGGTGTAGCGGCATGGCTGGGGGCTGGTTTGAGGGGGATACATACCGTAGGCCTAACGGGCTTTTACCGAACATCTTTTTCATTTCACCTTTTCCTTACGCCTTATGTGCATACTATTCCTCAATCGATTTACGCTGTTGCTCTGTGGCGCGCTTGCCATCGGACTAGAGGCCTGCAATAAAGCAGTGGTGGAGCCGCCCGGCAGCGCCTCAGCGGCCGAGCCTGCCGGTACCACAAACGCACTGCGCACCGGTACTATGCAGCCCCAGGGCGGTGTGGCCAGCAGCGGCACGGCCACGATTGAGCGTGACGCAGCCGGGGCCGAGTTCGTGCGCTTCGCTGCCAACTTCCGGACCGACTTTCACACGGGCTCGCTCGGTGTGTACCTGGCCAAGTCCGACGGTCTGATACGGGTACAGCGGGCTGCTAACTCTGCCAATGTGGTGCGGGTAGGCACTATTGTGGTAGATGGCGCACAGGCGTTGGCCGTCTCGGGCAGCGCGACGGGCTACTCGCACGTCATCATTCACTGCGACCCAGCGATGTATAATTTCGGGGCAGCTCTCGTCCAGTAGCCATGCGGACGTCTTTGCTGCCTGCTCACCCGTACGCACTCCTGTTTTTGCTGGCCCTGTGGCTACTGAACACCTCAACAGCCCACGCAGGAGGGGGGTGGACGCGGAAGAAGAAGAAAGGATACGTGAAAGTGGGCCTCACCACCGTCAGCACCGACCGTTACCACCCGCTCACAGGCGGTACCATCAATACGGCGCTGTTTCGGCAGCAGGTGTATAGCATATATGGCGAATATGGCCTGACCGACCGGCTGGAGGCGACGCTGAATTTTCCGTTTTTCCGACGCGCCAGTTTCCCTGACCTCACCCCCGGCCAAGGCGTAGGCGACCCCGAAGTTGGGCTGCGTTACGGCGTACTCACGGGCAAATGGCCGCTGGCCGTGGGCATAGCTGTGGAGGCCCCACTGGGCAATCCCAACGTGTTTGGCCAGAATGCAACCGACCCGCGCGTGTATTTGCGCCTGCCCACCGGCGATGGCGAGTGGAATGTATGGACTCGCGCCGCGCTCTCGCACAGCCTGAGCAAGCTACCGGCCTTTTTTACGCTAAGCGCGGGCTACAACAAGCGCACCGGCGGCTTCACCGACCAGTATAGCTATGGTGTGCAGCTGGGCTATCAGCTTTTTGGCAAGCTCTGGCTCACGGCTACCGAACGCACGCTCGACAACGTGAGTGCGCCGGACCTCACCCGGTTTGGTACCATCGGCCTGGGCGAAGGTGTGGCGTACTCCACGGCCGGGCTGGGTGCCAGCTATAACGTAACCAAGCACTTATCGGCCACGGCTGACTGGGCCACTGGCTTCGGCAAGCTGCGCAACGTGTATTCGGGTAACCAATACACGGTAGGAGTAGCCTGGGAATGGTAGTTATCTGTCTTGGTGACATATTCAGCGCCACGTTTTTGCAGAACGATGCTGCTTTCCCGCTGCGCACACTGCGGAAAGCGCTTTCTGGGAGCTGCGCTAAACGTTGTGGGAAGAGACAAGCTGCCCTGCATGTCTCAAGGAATTGGGCAAGCCAAGTTGCAGAACAACAGCTGCGTTGTGGCTACACCGAAGCCGCTCCAATCAAAAAAGAGCCCGGAGCGGCTGTTCCCGGCCATTGTGCTGCTGGCTCGGATGCTACCTTCGGGGCTCACCTTCACCACTCGTTTCCATCATGGCCGCTCAGGAGCCAACATTCGAAATGCTCGTAACCGCCTTTGAAGCTGCCTCCGCGGAGGACTTCAGGCTGAAAGGGGCTCACGTACAGGAGCCCGTATACAAGACCGAAGACGGGTACATCACCCCGGATTCGGTAGAGAAATTCAAGGAGCAGCTAGCCGAGTACGACGCTTTCCATCAGGCCAGTGCTTTGGCAGAACAGGCGCTGCACACCGCCCAGGCCGCGCTGGATGCGTGGTTTCCGGCCCAGGTAGCTACTTCTCTGGATGAGGGGGTGGCCCTGGTTGCCCCGGCGGCCGAAGGCCGGATTGCCCTCGTCAAGCACAACGGGGCCTACATCATTGAGCGGGCTGCCACCCAGGAAGAAGCGTTGAATAAAATTGAGCGATTTCTGAATCAATTTTAATTGCTTCTGCACCATTAGCCACCTTTATCAGGCTGCCTGGACATTTCTACTGTCTTTCTATTCTCACTTCATGCACAAACTCTTCCTACTGGCCCTGCTGCTGTCCGGGGCCACTCCGGTGCTGGCCCAAACCACGCCGGCCGTTGCTCATCCCCTTGCTGTTCAATACTGCACCCTGGTAGCCCGTGGCACACACTACGGCACCCTGGCATTTCACCTCGACTATGGCCTCAACGGGGCCGGCTACACGGGCATCAGCGCCGACCAGCAGGCGGCCGATAATGTGAAGGTGCGGGAGTTGTTTACCGTGGCCGACGCGCTCAACTTCCTCAGCAGCAAAGGCTGGGAAGTTGTTGGCATCAGCACGCTGACCGGCGACATTGTTGCGCCTGACACCACGCCTTCCATCCGCTCAGGCAGCATCCTGGGCACGTTCCGCTCGGAGGTACAGTACTTGCTGCGTCGGCGTGGCCAATAAGAATGCAGCTCACAAAAATCGCCGTCCTCATCGGTTGTTATACCTTGTTCACATGATTCGCCACCACTACAGCACAGGAGAGAAGTAGCCCTCTATTCAAGGGTGCTACTGAATGTCCCGACCAAAGAAACGCTGGGCCTGGAAACCCAACCACCGACGGCCCTGTCACAAGCAATGGTATTACGCGCCTCCGGGCTCCGGGTACTGCATGCGGCGGTACTGGCACCGGCATCGCCTGCAGGAAGCCCATGCGCTCCGGCAGATGCTGGAAGACCCGGAAGCCGATGCGCCATTTCCCTTCCATCACCACCACGGCCTTGCCTGGATTTGGGATTAGGGTAAAAGCAAAGCCCCGCCAATCTGGCGGGGCTTTTTCGTTCAAACGATTGAATCGCCGAAGCTTCTGTTTAAAACTGGCTCTAATGCAGTCAGGCGGTTGTCGGCAGAAAAAGAAGCCGTGCAGGCGCCTAGTTTAGCCATACCCGCTCAACTATTTCGAAGCGGTGGGGGGCAAAGGCATTAAAATACGGGGCCTCGCCTTCAAAGCCCAGAACGTGAACGAGGTCGGAGCCTTCGGCCCGGCCTTCCGTTACCCGAACGGGGTATACCTGACCCTGTTCGGGCCAGTCGCCGACGTGCTTGGCGGGGCGGTTGCTGTTGTCGACGCACACGGCATAATCAATGAAGGGCGCGGTGCGGGTGGCTTCTGCCAGGGTGTGGTTGGCTACTTCCATAAGTTAAAGGTACAGCAAAGCCCAACCACAAAAGAGCGGGTTTCGTGCAATCGTCGAAAAATTCTGGCGCGGCTATGAGCGTACCCGTCGAGCTTAGTACCGTTCGCCGGCCGGGTTCCCGGGCCCGAGGGTTGGGCCGTTGGGCCCGGGTATTATAGCTATGCGTGCCGGCAAGGGCGCCGGAGTGCCGAGGCCCACACCCACTCAGGCGCTATTCACTTACCATTCCGCGCTGTTCACTATCAAAGCAGGCAGGGGCAGCAGTCAATTATTTAGTTTTGGGCTCTTCTCAAAACACTGACTTTTCTTGCTATGATACTACACGCTACTCCTTTTTTCCGGTCTCTGCGTCCGCTGTTACTGGTCGGTGCTCTGCTGCCCCTTGCCGCGCAAGCCCAGACGGGCAGCGTCGGGATTGGTACGGCCTCGCCAGATTCCAAGGCGGCGCTCGACATCCGCAGCACGGACAAGGGCCTGCTCATTCCGCGTCTCGACTCGACCCAGCGGGTGGCCATCAGCACCCCGCCCGACGGGCTGATGGTGTTCCAGACCGATGGGCGCAAGGGCTTCTGGTACGCCCTGGGGGGCAGCTGGCTCTACCTGCCCAACAAAACCCAGAGCGGCGACAACCTGGGCAACCACACCGCTACCGAAGCGCTGAACCTGAACGACAACGAGCTGCGCCTGCGCGCCCGTACCGATACCTCCCACGGCCTGGGTTGGTATGGCAACAGCAGCAGCGTCAAAAACTGGCTGGGGCTGAACGTTGATGGGCCCGTGCTCTATGGCAATGGGGGAGGCGTTCTGGGCACCGTTACCAGCGGTGGCCGGCAGCTGGCCCTAGCCTGGACCAATGCGGGCCGGGTGAGCATCGGCCAGGCAGGTCCGGCACTGCCGCTCGACGTGCGCGGCCAGATAGGCCTGCGCACCAACTCTGCCTGGGACCACCTCTACTTCAGCCACGACGGCACGTCAGCCTTCGTCAACGCAGGCGGTGCTGAAGGCGGCTTGGCGCTGCGCATAGGAACCGGGGCCGTCGGCAGCTATGGCGACCAGACCTATACCGAAGTAGTGCGCGTGAAAAGCAACGGCCGGGTGGGCATCAACACCAACGACCCCCAGCAGGCGCTCGACGTGAGCGGTACGGCCCGCGCCACCGACTTTGCCTACAACGCTACCCAGACGCGCTACCTTTCGCTTGGCTCCGGGGCATTTGTGAGTTCTGCCCCGCAAGCTTACTCTGCCAACATCACCATCGGCTCGGCTACAGGCTCGCCGCTGATGATAAACATATTGGGCGGCACCAGCGGGCAGCCTGCCTACCTGGTAGCTCCGGTGCAGCTGCCCCAGGGGGCGGTCATCACCAGTATTTCCATCACTGCCATCGATAATGATGGCGTTAACATTGCACCACAGGCGTTGTTAACCGCCATCTATCCCGTCGATAACAGCAACAGCACTATTGGTGTAGTTTACGCCGACCAAGCCGTGCTGACCACGGAAGACCCCGATTGGCAGACCATCACCAAGGTTACCAGCCATACCGTGCGCAACGACTTGTACCTCTACAACCTGCGCATTCGCCTCAACCAGAACAACGCCGGTACCCTATTTCTGGGGGCCCGCATCGGCTACACGGTGGCCCAGCCTGACTAGGCCCGCTTCCCAAAAAAAGCTGCCGCGCCCTTTCGCTTATTGGCAGTTTTGAAACACGATGGGCGGGGTACGGGCAATGACGGCGCTGCGTCCGTGGCCTAGGTTGCGGTGCAGGTAGAAGTAGCACGTAACTGGCCGCTGCAGCCGCTGGTTCTGCATAATGGCAGCCATGGGGTAGGTGAGCGTGAGCGTGTCCTGCCGCGCTGTGACGTCGGTGCCCTTGCCCTGCTGGCCCACCGAAAAGGTCATGTGCGGGTCGGTGCCCTGAAATTTGATGGATACGGCAAAGCCGTCGGCCGACTGCTCGGCGTCGGCGATGTGGTAAGCCACCTTGGCCGTGAGCACGTCGGCGGCTGAGAGTGTTTTGCACGGCGGCTGGTTAAGCTTGACCAGGGTAATGGAGTTGTCGCCCGTTATCAGCGGCTCCACGGTGGGGCGGGCTGGCGTGAGTAGGGCCAGGCTGAGCAGGCTGACTAGGGAAAGGAAGGGATTCATACCTTAAAGCTACATGGTAGTACCCTGCCAGTGCCCCATTCAAGGCTCGTCTGCACCCGCAGGCAGGCCCGGCCAAGCGGTCCACGCGTCACGAGCAGCGCAGCGAAAGCAACACTTGTTCTACTCCAGCCCGGGACTTTTTCGTAGCTTTCTGCCATGACGCTCGACCAGTTTCTCGCCCTGCCACCCGACCACCTGCCGGAGCTGGTGCACGCTTGGGGGCTGTACCTGGGCATGTGTCGCCGAACAGCGGATTCCGTGTTTCTCTACCGCTTTCCGGGGGCTGGCCGGGGCTTTTTTGTGGAGCTCTACAAGGACCGCGCCTCGGACGCGGCACCCAGGGTGCGGGCCTTCGCCACCGAGTTGCGGCTGGAAACGGACCTGGCACTGTGGCTGCCCACGGAACAGGCTTCGACCAACTAGGCTAATTAGGCATTCGTATCTGTACGTTTGTTACTCCAGATTTGTCATTCTCCACATTCACGCTAGTTATGCTGTTCGCCATTCTGCTCCCGGGTATTTCCATGATTTTCCGTGGGCATGTCTTCAAAGGAATTGTGTGCGGTGTCCTTCACCTCACGGTTATTGGGTGGATTCCGGCGGCCATCTGGGCAGTGGCTTCGTACCGGGAGGACCTGGCCGAGCAGCGCCACCAGGAAACACTGCGGATACTGACCCAACAAGGCCGCCGCTAACCTCACCACGGTTTTCGGGACCAGAATACTGCACGAAGGCTGGAGATATTGAATGCCTCACAAGCAGCCGCGGCCTGAAAAGCGGCGATTGGAAGCGCGTGGTGCGGCGTGCTCACAGGGCGTGGTCGGGCTTGATATCCTGCCCCGACCAGATGCGCTTGGCGGTCCAGTCCTGCGCCGGGCTGGCCCAGAAGGCGTCACTGGCCGGCAGGCCCAGGGGCAAAAAGGCCGTGGTGCAGAGGTACAAGCTGCCCGTCGAAATGTAGCCCTCGCCGATGCTGGGCTGGTGCCCACACAGCCCGATTTGGAGCCAATCCTGCGCGTCGAAAGTCCCTTTAGGCTCCATGGTGCGGCGAATCACGGCCGTGAGGGCACTGCGCACCTGCCCGGCGGGCAACTCTTCGGGTAACAAGTGCTGCAAGCTCGCCTGCGCCAGGTGCTGAAACGCGCCGCACCGGTAAGCCAGCGAGCGGCCAAACGCGGCAAACGAGCCATCGGGCCCAATCAGCCGCTCCTGTACGGCGGCGTAGCGCCGGGCGCGGGCTTGTAGCTTCTCCAGCAGCTCCTTGCTTTCCTTGCCGGCCGCTACCAGCGTGCCCACCACATCCAGCAGCATGGGCTGAATGACGTAGCTGTTGTAGTAGTCCCAGTGGAAATCCGGCCCATCGCCGTAGGTGCCGTCGCCCTTATACCAGGTTTGGTGCTCCTTGATGGCGTAGTCCAGTCGCATCAGGTCGCCGCTGCCCGTGAACTTTAGCAGTGTGGCCTCAATGATGGCGCTGAATAACAGCCAGTTGCTGTAAGCTGGCTTGATAACGCGGCTGCTTTGCAGGGCCTGCACCAGCTGCTGCTGGGTGGCGGTGGGCAGCTGGGCCCACAGCTGCGTGGGGGCCCGCAGCAGGGCATGGGCCAGAAAAGCAGCATCTACCACCGGCTGCCCGCCCTGATTAAAGTTCATAAAGTCCGGCGATTGGGGATTCACGGCTTGAGCAATTGCCTGGCGGGCCAGCTCGGCAAAGCGCTGCTGGCGGGCGGTTTCGGCAGTGGGCACGTCGTGCAATTCCAGCCAGGGCGCCAGGCCCGTGAGGGTACGGCCCAAGGCTTCGAGGTAGGTGACGTTGCGGCGCCCGTCCTGCTGGCCGGCGGCCGCCTCCACGGGCATGGTAGCCCTGAGCTTGCCTTGCGCGGTGGCGGCCAGCACCGGCTCGGCCACGCGCAGCAGCGTGGCCAGCCAGTAATCGCGGTTTGCCGGGGGCGCGGCCAGTTGCTCCAGCGTACCAGCCGGCTGGGCCGTACCGGGCAACGCCAGGGCCGATAGGCCGGCACCGATTCCGGTTACAAACGAGCGTCTTCTCATGTTTCAGGACGGCACGGCCGCTACTTGATGTGTGGTGCAATAGTAGGGCTTCCGGCGGTTTGGCGGTGGGGCGTTTTAAAGCAAATAGGGGTAGTGGATTCGGCTTTATGATGGTGCAGTTGTTCTGATGGGGGCCGGGAGTGGAATCCCCATCAAAACAATTCAACAGGATAGAAGCCTGCTTTGCTACCGAATAGCGTTATCAGTGACGAAAAAGTACCCCTCTATTTATCAAAACGCCCCCCCAGTGCGTCGGCGAATCAAACTAGTATTGCAGTAATATTCCGCAACGGTTTCGCCCTTTCTTTCCCCACCCACAAGCATGTCCGTTTTTCGATTTTTGACGGTAGCCCTGGCCTTGGCTGCCGGCACCGCTGCCGCCCAAGCTACCCCCAATGAGTGGGAAAACCCATTGGCCGTCGACCAGCACAAGGAGAAGGCCCACGCCAGCTTCATGGTGTATGACAAAGCCGCCGATGTGGCGGCCAACGACTACGCCCGCTCGCCCTGGTACCAGAGCCTGAACGGCACCTGGAAATTCAACTACGTGGCCCGGCCCGACCAGCGGCCCATGGATTTCCAGCAGTCCGGTTTCAATGATGCGGCCTGGAAGAACATTGCCGTACCGTCGAACTGGGAAATCCAGGGGTTCGGCACACCCATCTACACCAACATCACCTATCCCTTCCCGAAAAATCCGCCCTTCATCGACGGGCGCGACAACCCGGTGGGCAGCTACCGGCGCAGCTTCACGGTGCCGGCGGGCTGGGCCGGGCGCGAGGTGCTGCTGAACTTCGGCTCCATCTCGGGCTACGCGGTGGTGTTCGTGAACGGGCAGCGCGTGGGCATGAGCAAGGTGGCCAAGTCGCCGGCCGAGTTCGACATCACGCAGTACCTCAAGGCCGGTGAAAACCAGCTGGCCGTGCAGGTTTTCCGCTGGCACGACGGCTCGTACCTCGAAGACCAGGACTTCTGGCGCCTCTCCGGCCTCGACCGCAACGTGTACCTCTACAGCTTGCCCAAGCAAACCGTGTGGGATTTCTTCACCCACGCTGACCTCGACCCGACCTACAAAAATGGCCAGTTTTCGGCTGAGGTGACGCTGCGCAACTTTGCCGCCAGCGCCGGCACGCCGGGCAAGCTGACAGTGGAAATCCTGGATGCGGCCGGCAAAACCGTGCTGCGCCAGCAGCAGCCCGTGGCGGCCGTGCCGGCCAGCGGCACCCAAACGGTGAAGCTGGCCGGCACCATCAAAAATGTGCGGCCCTGGAGCGCCGAAATTCCCACGCTCTACCAGTGCCGCCTCACGCAGGAAGACGGGCAGGGCAAGACGGTGGCCGTGACCGGCTGCGCCGTGGGCTTCCGCAAAGTCGAAATCAAAAACGCTCAGCTGCTGGTGAATGGCCAGCCCATTGAAGTGCACGGCGTGAACCGTCACGAGCTGGAGCCCACCACCGGCCGTGTGGTGACTGAGGCCGGCATGCGCAAGGACCTGGAGGTGATGAAGCAGTTCAATATCAACGCCATCCGCAGCTGCCACTACCCGGACGATGAGCGGTGGCTGCGCCTCTGCGACGAGCTGGGTTTCTACCTCGTGGATGAAGCCAACATCGAAACCCACGGCATGGGCGCCGAGCTGCAGGGCGGCTTCGACAAGAGCAAGCACCCTGCCTACCTCCCGCAGTGGGCCCCCGCGCACCTCGACCGCATCGAGCGCATGATGGAGCGCGACAAAAACCACGCCTCGGTCATCATCTGGAGCATGGGCAACGAGTGCGGCAACGGCCCCGTGTTTCACGAAGCTTACAAGTGGCTGAAGCAGCGCGACCCCAGCCGCCCGGTGCAGTTTGAGCAAGCCGGCGAAGACGTGGACACCGACATTGTGTGCCCCATGTACCCCGGCATGAACTCAATGAAGAAGTATGCCGAGGCTACCGACAAAGCTCGTCCCTACATCATGTGCGAATACTCGCACGCCATGGGCAACAGCAACGGCAACTTTCAGGAATACTGGGACTTGATTCGGAGTACGCCGTGCATGCAGGGCGGCTTCATCTGGGATTGGGTCGACCAAGGCCTGCAGGCTGACGACCACGGCTTGCCCTACTTCGCCTATGGCGGCGACTTCGGCGCCTTGCACCTGCAAAACGACGAAAACTTCTGTGCCAACGGCCTCGTGGCCGCCGACCGCACCCCGCACCCTGGCCTCTGGGAAGTGAAAAAGGTGTACCAAGACATTCGGTTCAGCGCCGCCCAGCCGGCCACGGGCCGCGTCACGGTCATCAACGGCTTCTCCTTCCGCACCCTCGAAAACTACGTTTTCCGTTGGGAACTGCTGAAAAACGGCACGGTAGTGAAAACGGGCACGTTTGCCCCCAAGCCCGCGCCGGGTAAGCAGCAGGAGTTGACCCTGCCGCTGCCGAAGCTCGCCACCGAAGCGGGTACTGAGTACGTCCTCAACGTTTTTGCCCAAACCAAAGCCGCCATGCCGCTGGTGCCCGCCGGCCACGAGGTGGCCCGCGAGCAGTTCCGCCTCACCCCCGATGCCGCCTATTTCACCCGCCCGGCAGTGGCGGCGGGCGGCTTGCAAATCAAGCGCGACGGCGACAAGCTGACCTGGACGGCCGGCGAAGTGAGCGGCGAGTTCAACACGGCCAACGGCCGCCTGGGTAACTTCCGCTTGGCCAATAATCAGGTTATCAACCAATACCCGGAGCCGTATTTCTGGCGCGCTCCCACAGACAATGACTTTGGCAGTGGCATGCCGGCCCGGTTGGGCGTGTGGCGCACGGCCCACGCGGCCCGCAAGGTGCAGCGCGTCACGGTAGGGGAGCAGTCGGCCGCCGGCCTGCCCATCAAGGTTGAGTACCTGCTCACTGACATTGCCGTGCCCTATACCGTGGCCTACCTCATCAACCCCGACGGCGCGGTGCAGGTGACGGCCTCCATGGACATGACCGGCCGCGACCTGCCCGAGCTGCTGCGTTTTGGCATGCGCCTGGAGCTGCCCGGGCGCTACAACCAGCTCAGTTACTACGGCCGCGGCCCCTGGGAAAACTACCAGGACCGCAACACGGCCAGCTTCCTGGGTCTGTACCGCGACACGGTGCGCAATCAATTCATCAACAACTATATCCGGCCCCAGGAAGGCGGCTACCACACCGACGCCCGCTGGCTCACCCTCACCAACGCCACCGGCCAGGGCCTGCGCGTAGAAGGCATCCAACCCCTCAGCTTCAGTGCCCTCGACGTGCGGACCGAAGAGCTGGACCCCGGCCTGGCCAAGCACCAGCAGCACACCAGCGACGTGAAGCGCCACCCCGAGCGCGTGTTCCTGAACGTGGACCTGAAGCAGCGCGGCGTGGGCGGCGACAACAGCTGGGGCGCCCTGCCCCACGACCAATACCGCCTGCTCGACAAGCAGTACAGCTACAGCTACACCCTGCGGCTGGTGGATGAAAAGAAGCCGCAGCCGTAGGCAGGGCAGCGCGGACGTTGGCTACGCCGACCTTCGGTTGTAGTCCTTATTCCCAAACCATTCGGGGATAAGGACTACATTGCTAACGCTCTTTCCTTAACCCTCTTCCTCATGCGCTCCTTCTGGCCGAATACCCTGTCCCTTACCGCTGTCTGCTGCTGTGCCGCGCAACTCAGTATGGCGCAGCACCCGGCGATTTTGCCCATTGCACCGGTAGTACCAAGGGTCCAGCCTGCTGCTCCAGTTCTGCGAGGCGTAGACATCGTTCCTTTTCCTGCTGCTCAACCACCTTCGCCCAAGCAACCGATTACTTACCAACGCCCGGCCCCGCAGCCAGACCCTTTGTACGTTCTAAACGGGCAGGTGATTATCGACAACAGCTTTCTCAATATCATGCCCGACGATATTGGGAAGCTGGATGTGTACAAAAGCGATGCCCCTCGGAAGTGGCGCAGCTTGACCGCACACGGCATCATCGACATTACCCTAAAGGACAAAAGCAAGGCTCGGATGAAAACTCGGACGCTGGCCGAAATAGGGAAATGGCTGCACGTTTCAGGACCCGTCAGCTACTCCATAAACGGTATGCCGGTAGGTGAATCAGACTTGCGCATTGCGACGGTGGCCATTGGAGAAATGAAAGTGACGCGAGCCACCGCTGCGGCGCCCACCACGTCGGTTAATATCCAGATAGCCCACCACATCCCCCGCCACCCGCCCCGGACCCTTCCGGCAAGCCTCGGATTATGATTCGTGGAACGGCGGCTCTCTAAAAACAGATTCCCTAATGCTCCCCTTCCGATTTGTTGGTTGCCTATTGCTGACGCTCGCGACTAGCGGCCTTTTTCAACCTGAGGCTGCTCGCGCCCAAACGCCCGTCGGCCTGGGCTGGGCGAAAAACAACGTGAACGGCGCGGTGTTTCGCAAAAACTCTGTGGTCACGCAGGGCAAGGCGCAGTACGTGGCCTACTACGATTCGGCGGCCTATGTGGTGCTGGCCAAGCGCACGCTGCCGGCTGGGGCGTGGCAGGTGCAACGCACGCAGTACCGGGGCAATGTAAAGGATGCTCACAACATCATCAGCCTGATGGTGGACGGCGCGGGCTATGTGCACCTGTCCTTCGACCACCACAACAACCCGCTGCACTACTGCCGCGGCAAGGCACCTGGCTCGCTGGAAATGGGCGAGCTGCAAGCCATGACTGGCCAGCAGGAGCAGAAGGTTTCCTACCCCGAATTCCACCGCTTCCCCAGCGGCGACCTGCTGTTTATGTACCGCGACGGCGGCTCCGGCAACGGCAACCTCGTGCTGAACCGCTACTCGGTGAAAACCCGGCAATGGACGCGCCTGCACAGCGTGCTCATCGACGGCGAAGGCAAGCGCAACGCCTACTGGCAGGCCTGCATCGACGCGCGGGGCAGCATCCACGTTTCGTGGGTATGGCGCGAGTCGCCCAATGTGGCCTCCAACCACGACATGGCCTACGCCTGCTCGAAAGACGGCGGCCTGACCTGGCAAAAAAGCACCGGCGAAACTTACCGCCTGCCCATCACCGAAAGCACCGCAGAGTACGCCGCCCGCATCCCCCAAAACAGCGAACTGATAAATCAAACGGCCATCAGTACCGATGCGGCGGGCACGCCCTACATCGCCACTTACTGGCGGCCGGCCGGCACTCAGGTGCCCCAGTATCAGCTAATTTACAAAGCTGGTAAATCCTGGAAAACCACGCAGGTCAGCCAACGCACCACACCCTTCAGCCTAAGCGGCGTGGGTACGAAGAAGATTCCGATTTCGCGCCCGCAACTGCTGGTTGCCACCCAAAAAGGCCACACGGCCGCCTATCTGCTCTACCGCGACGCCGAGCGCCAGGACCGTGCCTCCGTGCTTCAATGCCCCGACTTGAGCAAAAACCAGTGGACGCCCGCCGACCTCACCGCCAGCACCGTGGGCAACTGGGAGCCCAGCTACGACACCGAGCGCTGGAAAAACGACGGCATCCTCAGCCTCTTCGTGCAGCGCACCGGCCAGGGCGATGGCGAAACGCTGGAAAACCTGGCGCCGCAACCCGTGTACGTGGTGGAATGGAAGCCTGGCCAGCCTCTCAGACCGGCTACCATCGGAGCCGTAGCGCCCGCTGGCGACGGGGCCGCGCCGTCTTACGAAGGTTGGAAGCTGATGTGGGCCGACGAGTTCAACACGCCCGGCGCGCCCGACCCGAAGAGCTGGAAGTTTGAAACCGGCTTCGCCCGCAACCACGAGCTGCAATGGTACCAGCCCGACAACGCCCGCGTGGAAGGCGGCAACCTTGTCATCGAAGCCCGCCAGGAAACGCGGCCCAATCCCACCTACAAAGCCGGCAGCACCGACTGGCGCACCAGCCGCCCCACCATCGACTACACGTCGGCCAGCCTGAATACTAGCGGCCTGCGCCAATGGCAATACGGCCGCTTTGAGATGCGCGCCCGCATCGATGCCCGCTCCGGCCTGTGGCCCGCCTTCTGGACGCTGGGCGTGAGCAAGCCCTGGCCAAGTAACGGCGAAATTGACATTATGGAGTACTACAAAGGCAACATCCTGGCCAACGTAGCCTCCGGCACCGCCAAGCCCTACAGCGCCAAGTGGCACTCCGAAACCAAGCCCGTCGCCAGCTTCGCCGACCCCGCGTGGAGCCAGAAATTCCACATCTGGCGCATGGATTGGAATGAAAAAGCCATCCGCCTCTACGTCGACGACCTGCTCCTGAACGAAACCCTGCTCGCCAGCACCGTGAACCAGGACGGCTCCAATTTCAACCCCATGATGCAGCCGCATTACGTGCTGCTCAACCTGGCCCTGGGCGGCGACAATGGCGGCCCGCTCACCGGTACCACCTTCCCCAGCCGCTACGAAATCGACTACGTGCGGGTGTACCAGCGCTAGCCATTTTGGATTGAATTCGGTAATTTGCCGAATGCCCAAGCCCGAGAGTCTTCCCGCATTCTACCAGCAGCATTTCAAGCAACTGCCCCCTGCACAGCAACTGGATGTGGGCCAGGCCAACGTGTTTCGACTGGAAGACGCGTTAGCGCCCAGTGCCGGGCCGGTGCCGTATAGCCGCCGCGATTTTTATAAAATCACCCTCATTCGGGGCCGCAACGCGTACCACTACGCCGACAAAAGTTTGGAGGTGAACGGGCCTACGCTACTGTTCCTAAATCCGCATGTGCCCTACACCTGGGAGGCGCTATCGGAGGATACCACGGGGTTCTTCTGCATTTTTCGCGAGGAGTTCTTTCGAGGGTGGGGCAGTCCCAGCCTCATTGACCTGCCGCTTTTCCAGCCGGGTGGCAAGCCCGCATACGCCCTCACGGCCGCCCAGGACGGCGAAGTGAGTACGTTGTTTGAGAAAATGTTCGCCGAAATCAATTCCGACTATCCCCTTAAGTATGACCTGCTTCGCAACTATGCCTCGGAACTGATTCACTACGCGCTAAAGCTACGGCCTTCGGAAACCCACTACCAGCACCCCGATGCGAAGTCGCGCCTGGCCGCCGTGTTCCTTGAGTTGTTGGAGCGGCAGTTTCCTATCGAAACGCCCGCCCGCCGGTTTGGCCTGCGTTCGGCCAGCGACTTTGCCCGGCAGCTGGCCGTTCACATCAACCATCTCAACCGCTGCGTGCGCGACACCACCGGCAAAACCACCACCGACCACATTGCCGAGCGTCTGGCCAGCGAAGCCAAGGCCCTGCTCCGGCACACCGACTGGAACATTGCCGAGGTAGGCTACAGCCTTGGCTTCGACGAACCGGCTCACTTCAACTACTTTTTCAAGAAGCAAACCGGGCTGGCGCCCTCGGCTTTTCGCCGGCTTTGAATTTGGTAAGTATCGGCTTGAATTTGGTAAGCCGCCCCTTGCTGCTCCGTTGACCTTTGTGCTCGTCAAATAAACCCTTTAAACGAGCAGAAACATGGACAACCAATCAAACACGAACGGCCACCAAGTGTGGTTTATTACCGGCGCTTCCAAGGGGTTCGGGCTGGAACTAGTAGGACAATTGCTGGGGCTGGGCCACCGGGTAGCGGCCACCTCCCGCAACGTGGCCGAACTGCGGCGGGCCGTTGGCACGGAGCCGGCTAATTTCCTGCCGCTGGCCGTTGAGCTAGGCCGTGAAGCCAGCGTAGGGGAGGCCATCCGGGCCACTGTGGAGCAGTTCGGGCAAATTGATGTGGTGGTGAACAACGCCGGCTACGGCCAGTTGGGCAGCCTGGAAGAGTTGACCGACGACGAGGCCCAGGCCAACTTCGACGTCAACGTGTTCGGCACGCTGAACGTCATCCGCCAAGTAATGCCCCAGTTGCGGAAGCAGCAGTCAGGTCACATTATCAACGTGTCGTCAATTGCCGGCATTCTGGGCGGTTTTCCGGGTTGGGGTGTCTACTGCGCCACCAAGTTTGCCGTCGAGGGCCTGTCCGAGGCGCTGGCGGCCGAAGTGGCCCCGTTTGGCGTCAACGTGACGGTGGTAGCGCCGGGGTATTTCCGCACCAATTTCCTCAAGTCGGGTTCCATCCGGCTGGCCACAGACAAGCTGGCTGAATACGCGCTGGTGCGGCAATCCGAAGCCTACCACGACCAACTGCAACGCGACAACACCCAGCCCGGCGACCCAGCGAAAGCCGCCACTGCCCTCATTGAACTCGCCGCTACGCCGAACCCGCCTCTGCACCTGCTACTTGGGCAGGATGCTTACGACCTGGCTAATATGAAAATCAAGTCCTTGCAGAATGACATGGCGCAGTGGAAAGCTCTGGGCCTGTCGACTGGTTTTGCGGCGTCGGCCACGGCCTAGCTGTTCGATGTTTCAACTCGATAGATAAATGAAAAGGCCTTTCACGGATATATGAAAGGCCTTTTTGGGCTTTTCAAGGCAAACGATGCTCGCATCAATACCCCCTTCTTTCTATATGCACCGCGCCTCTTCCGGAGCAGCGCCGTAGCCGCCACCCGTGCCAAACATGCTGGCACCCAATGCCAGCTCACTGACCCACAGGCCAGTCTTCGTCCCTAATAGTTGATAGTTCATGGCTTTTTTTAGGCAAAGCTCCGGCCCGAAAAAGCGCGTGACAAGACGGGAAAAGTGATTTTCTAGAGGCAAAGTATTCCCTATGCCGAGCCGAACCCTAAGGGTCGTTGACTCGTTACCCGCACTCGCCGTTGATGAAGTGCTGCCCCATGACCTTTGCCCCGCTTGCTGCCCGGTTGCTCCCGTTGCTGCTCCTGCTCGGAGCCTGCACCAGCCCCGCCACCGACCAGCCCATCACCGGTAACCAGCCGGCTGCACTGCCAGCCGATAGCATTGCCCCACCCGATACCGCAGCTGCGCGTCCAAGCGGCTCGGTTCCGTTCGTCAATCCCACCAAAGTAGGGCGGGCCCTGGGAGAGCAAACACCCTCGCCGCCGGCCAGCCGCACCCACTGAGGGCCCACAGCAAAGGCCTTCAGCCCGCTAGCTTCGGTGGATGTCTCTATTTAGTTGCGCCTTTCTGCAACTGTGCCAGCTCTTTCGGGGTGATGCGTAGCACCGTGCCGTGGCGTGTACCCTTCGGAAGCTGAATCCGGTCCGATACGTCGGTCCAGTGCTCCAGGTCGGTGGAAGCCACGGCGCCGTACTTGTGCTCGGTGTATTTGTCGAAGTACACCAGCCACTGATTACCGAGCTTGATGGCCGTTGGCCCCTCGGCCCAATACTTGCCCGTGATGGGCGCGGAGGGCGGCCCCCAGGGCCCAATGACCTGGTCGGCGAAGGCCACGCGCAGGTTCTTCTGCACAGGTTGCTTGGTTTCGTCTTTCAGGAACATCACGAAGCGCTTGCCGTCCGGCTGGATGGTGGCGTCGATGACGTTGAAGTTCTGGTCGTAGAGCACGCGGGCCGGCGTGAACAGCTTGAAATCTCGGGTTGTGACGTAGTAAATCCGGTGGTTGTTCCCTCCCTCCAAAGTGGTTTCGCCCTGCGAAAAACGGCCTGGAATGGTGGTGGCCCAGTATATCATGTACCGGTCGTGGGCCGCGTCATAAGTTATTTCCGGAGCCCAGCAGTTTTTCGCCTCGGGCTCGGTGGCCATTACCGGAATATCCAATTGGTCGCTCCAGTGAATGAGGTCGGGCGAGGTGGCGTAGCCAATGCCTCGCTCGTGCCAGCTCGTGGTCCAGACCATGTGAAACAGCCCGTCCTGCCCCCGGATAATGCAGGGGTCGCGCATCAGCTTGTCATTCGATACGGCGGGTTTGAGGAACGACTGGTCATTGTTTAGGGCTGTCCAGGTGTAGCCATCGGTGCTGCTGGCCAAGTGCAGGCCGTCCTCGCCATTGCCTTTGAAGTAGGCAAAAACCAGCGCTTCGGTTTGCTTAGCTGGTTTCACTGCCTTTTTCGGCTTTTGGGCCAGTACCGAAAAAGATGCCAGCAGGGCGAGGGCAACGCCCGCAATAACAGAATGCTTCATTGAATAAGGAGAGGATGAGCGGCAATTGTACGGCCCTGCCGCAAAGATTTTCCGTCATGCTGTGCGCTGCATGACGGGTGGGCAGCAGCCAGTGCTGGCGTTACTTCAATTTAATAACTTCCGAGCCGGCCAGCAGGAAGGCGCCGGTGCCGTACACTTCCCAGCTTTCGGCCGAGAAGTCGCGGCGCGGGTCGGCGCCGATGGGCTGCACCCAGCCCACGCGGCCCTCCGGGGACACTACCTTGTTGAGCGCCACCCAGGCCTTTTGCACGGCCGGCAGGTAGGTGGCGCGGTCCAGCAGGCCGTTGTTGATGCCCCAGGCCATGGCGTAGGTGTCGAACCCCGAGCCGGAAGTTTCGCCGCCGGGATAGGCGGCCGGGTCGAGCAGGCTGGAGCGCCACAGGCCATCAGGCTGCTGCAGCTGCACCAGCCGGGCGCTCATTTCCTTGAAAATGCTCACGTAGAAGGCGCGGGTAGGGTGGTTGGCCGGCAGTTCCTGTAGGATTTGCACCAAGCCGCCCATCACCCAGCCATTGCCCCGGCTCCAGAAAATGCGCTGGCCATTGCTTTCCTTTTTGCCCTCGCCCGCCTCGTTCCACAGGTAAGAAGCATCGCGCGAGAACAGGTGCTCCTGGTGGTTGAACAAGCGCCGATAGGTCTGCTGGTACAACGTGTCGCTGAGGGCCAGGTACTTGGGCTGGTTCTCCAGCAGGCCCAGCTTCACCAGCACCGGCGGGCCCATAAACAGGGCATCGCACCACCACCAGGCGATGCCGTTTTTGGCTACTTCGGGGCCCGGCTCGGTGCGGAATTTTTCCACCACAGCCAACGTGGGCGCTAACATGCGTTGGTCTTTTTTGAGGCGGTACAGGTTGAGGTAAGTCTGGCAGATGGCAATGTCGTCGGCATGGTCGTAGCGCTTGTCGGGCTGCCATTGCGTGCGCTCGCCCATGGCTAGCAGCGAGTCCAGAATCAGCTTGGATTTGGTGGCCTGATAAGCGGCAAACACGCCGGAGTAAAACGCGCCATTCGTCCAGTCCGTGACCTTGTGCCGGGGGTGCGCCAGCTGCCATTGCGTAGCCTTCAACAGCTGCTTCTTGATAAACTTTGGCTTGAAAACAGCCTTGTCGGCCGGGGATATTTCCTGGGTATGGCCAGCGTGGCCAAAGCCCAGCGCTAGCAGAAGCGTGCAGGCAAGCGGGCGAAGTGAGCGGAAGGCAACGAGCATGTGGGTGGGGGAGGTAAGTAGGCGGTAAGGGCCGGTGCGCGGCCCCGGAAACTAACCGCAATACTAGCGCATGGCGCCGGAACCCAGGGGTGCTGTTTTCGGAAATAAGGGGAGGCGTATTCGCGGGCTTGCCTGCTCGCAGCAGGCCTACCACTGGAATCACACCACCATCGCCCTTGCAGCACTATGCCTACTCGCCAGCACCCAGCCGGTGGGCCTGGCAAGGCCAGCTAATAGGTATTGCGCAGTGCTACACAGGGTAATGCCTGCTAATACATAGGTGAGTGAGCCAACACTTATAATATATTATAATCCAGACCCTTATTTCTAGGACTTGGGCATTGGGGCTTGAAAATAAGTTGCCAATGCTGAATTAGCCCCCCTTTTTTGCTTGAAAAAGGCCCCGTCAGGGCTTATACGCCAGCCTACTTTTACCCTCTATAAAAGCTGTTGATTTTCTTCTTCCTACCACTTGCTTTTTCCCACCCAGGCAGGCGTTAGCCCGCTGCAAATTTTTTCTAAAAAGGTATGCAGGCAAAACTTTTACTCTTGTGTAGCGCGCTGCCGTTGGCAGCCATAACCCCGGTTTCCGCCAGCGGAGCCGCCGTGCCGAAAGTCCCGATTGGGCTGCGCATGCCGGCCGTAGCGGGCCCCATTTCGGGCACGGTGCTCGATGAAAAAGGGGAGGGCATGCCCGGCGTGACGGTGCTGCTGAAGGGCACCGCGGTGGGCACCACCACCGACGCCGGCGGCCGCTTCTCACTCGATGTGCCGGCGGGCACCACCAATGCCACCCTCGTCATCTCGTCCATCGGCTACGTGAAGCAGGAAATTGTGCTGGGCGACCGCACGACGCTTTCCGTGAAGCTGGCGCCCAGTGCCCAGGACCTCAACGAAGTAGTGGTGGTGGGCTATGGTACCCAGAAGCGTTCCGACGTGACGGGCTCGGTGGTTTCGGTGCCGCAGGACCGGCTCGAAAAACTGCCGGTAGCCAACGTGGCCCAGGCTCTGCAAGGCGCCGTGGCCGGTGTGCAGGTGACCAGTGGCTCGGGCGTGCCAGGCTCGCAGTCCAGCATACAGATTCGCGGGGTACGCTCGATTACGGCCAATACCGACCCGTATCTGATTGTGGACGGGCTGCCGTTTGCCGGCAACCTCAACGACATCAATACCAACGACATTGCCTCGATTGAGATTCTGAAGGACGCTTCCTCGACGGCCATTTACGGCACCAAAGGCTCCAATGGCGTGATTCTGGTAACCACCAAGCGCGGCAAAACCGGCAAGCCCCAGATTCGCTACGCGGGCTATGCCGGGCCGGAATACATGGTGGACAAGCTGCACCCGCTGAACGGCCCGGACTTTGCGGCTAAGTACGAGGAATTTACCCGGCAGCGGGGCATCACCTTCGGCCACGTGCCCAACCTGAGCGAGGTGGACAACTACAACGCCGGCCGCACCGTGGACTGGATGGACCTGATTAAGCAGCAGGGCTTTATCCAGGACCACAACGTGTCGATTTCGGGTGGCAACGACGACGTGAAGTACTTCGTGTCGGGCGACTATTTCAAGCAGCAGGGCATCATCAAAGGCTTTCAGTACCAGCGCATCAGCTTCCGGACAAACATTGATGCCAACCTGACCAACTGGCTGCGGGTGGGTACCTCGGCCTTCTACGCCAACAACGACGACGGCGGCGGCCGCGCCAACCTGAGCTCGGCCCAGATTGCCAGCCCCTACGGCAACGTGTACAACCCCGACGGTACCTACACCATTTTTCCGCAGCAGCCGGAGCAGCTGTTTAACAACCCGCTTATTGGCACCACTACCACCCGCGAAAGTCGCGTCAATCAGCTTACTGGTACCGGCTACCTCGAGGTGGCGCCCACCTTCCTGAGCGGACTGAAATACCGCCTGAACGTGACCTACGGCTACCGCACCTACCGCTTTGCCAACTACGTGGGCCGGGCTGGTGGCGACTTGCGCGGCTCGGCGGCCCTGGTGAACGAGGAGCGGCCTAACTACACGGTGGAGAATGTGTTGTCCTACAACCGGGACTTCGACAAGCACCACGTCGACGTGACGCTGGTGCAAAGCGCCCAGCAAAACAAGTACTTCACGAACACCGAAAATGCCAGCGGCTTCATCAACGACCAGATTGGTTTTAATAGCATTGGTTCGGGCTCGAACACGCCCACCATCAAGTCGTATAGCGAGATGCGCCGCCTGGAATCGCAGATGGCCCGCGTAAACTATTCCTACGACAGCCGCTACTTGTTTACGGCCACGGCCCGCCGCGACGGTTCGTCGGTGTTTGGGGCCACTGCCGATAAGTATGCAGTGTTTCCGTCGGTAGCCCTGGGCTGGAACGTGGCCAACGAAGCTTTCCTGAAGGATAACGGCATTCTGAATGTGCTGAAGCTGCGCTTTTCGTACGGGACTACCGGCAACGAAGGCATCAACCCTTACCAGACCATCACGGGCGATGCGTTGCTGCAATACGCTTACGGCGGCGTGTCGGCGGTGGGCGTGCGCGCCGACATCATCGGCAACGCCAACCTGAAATGGGAGCAAACCACTAGCGCCAACTACGCCATCGACTTTGGTCTGCTGAAAAACCGCATCACGGGCACCGTAGAATACTACGATGCCAAAACCAAGGACTTGCTGCTGGCGCGGCAGATTCCGATTATTTCGGGCTACAGCTCTATTCTCGACAACATTGGCCGGGTGCAAAACCGGGGCATTGAGTTAACGCTGAACACGGTAAATATTCAGAAAGCCGACTTCAGCTGGTCGTCGGCCTTCAACATATCGGCCAACCGCAACCGGCTGCTGGAGCTGGGCTACACCAACACCGACGACCTGGGCAACCGGCGCTTCCTGGGCCGGCCGCTCAGTGCCATCTACGACTACCGCAAGATTGGCGTGTGGCAGGTAGGCGAGGACGTCTCGCAGCAGGACCCTACTGCTAAGCCCGGCGACCTGAAATTTGCTGACCTGAACGGTGATAAGAAAATCGACGAGAAGGACCGGGAGTACCAGGGCTCGTCGCTGCCCGACTATACGGCCGGCTTTACCAATACTTTTACCTACAAGGGCCTGAGCCTGCGCGTGTTCCTGCAAACGGCGCAGGGCATCCTGAAAAACAACGGCATCCTGAACTTCGTGGACCTGGGCGGCCGCCTCAACACACCTCAGGAAGTAGGCTACTGGACGGCCCAGAACGCCAGCAACGACCGCCCCGGCCTGAACTTCTACAATACCCGCGGCTACGGCTACCCGGTGGACGCCAGCTACACCCGCCTCAAAGACGTGACGCTGAGCTACTCGCTGCCCGCCTCGCTCACCGAGCGCCTGAAAATGGGCGGCGTGTCGGTGTACGTGAGCGGCCGCAACCTCTACACCTGGACCAAGTGGGTGGGCTGGGACCCCGAGCAGGGCTACACGCTGGGCAACGGTTCGGGCAACGTGGACAACCTGACCACACTCGGCAACCCCGGCACCGGCGCCAACCCCAACTTCCCGCAGCTCAGAACCTTCGTGTTTGGCCTCAACGTGACCCTTTAATCAAGCTATTCGCCATTAGCGGTTAGCCAATTAGCCTTCGCGATAAGCGCAGAAATGCTGCAAGCCAAAGGCAAGCCATAGGAAGGACGGCTACGCCAGCCGCTGAAACAGAAAGTCCTGGAAAAGCTAACAGCTAATAGCTACCGGCTATCAGCTCATCAAAACGCTCCCACTTATATGAAACGCATTGGATTAATGGGCCTGGCCCTGCTGGCAGCGGCTCAGCTGCTCAGCTCCTGTAAAAAAGATTTCCTCGACGAAGACCCCAAGTCGCTCTACACGCCCCAGACCGTGCTCACCGATTCGCTGGGTTTTGAAGCGGCCATGGGCGGCCTGCAATCCGTGGTGCGCGAGCAGTACACTCGCTCCGACGAGCAGGGCCTGCTAGGTATGATGCAGCTCGGCACCGACGTGGCCATTCCCGGCCAGATTCAAGGCGCCGAAATTCCCTACTACAACTACAACCTGCTCAATTCGCAGGACGTGGCCGCCAGCGTGATGTGGAGCTGGGCCTACCGCACCATCAACAACTGCAACCAGATTATTCAGGGTGCGGCCGCTGCGCCGGGTACGCTGCGGCAGGGCTACAAAGACCGCATCAGCGGTGAGGCCCGTTTCTACCGTGCCTATGCCTACAACTTCCTGGCCACCCTCTGGGGCGACGTGCCGCTGATTACGCAGCCCGTGACTACGCCCCGCACCGACTTTACCCGCACGCCCATTGCGGAAGTGAATTCGCTCATCATCAGTGACCTGACCGCAGCCATTCCCAACCTGTACGTGGCCAGTAGAGCCGCATCGGGCCGCATCACGAAGGGCGCCGCCCAGCAGCTGCTCGGCGAAGTGTACCTGCGCACCAACCAGCCGGCCCTGGCCGAAGCCCAGCTGCAAGCCGTGGTGAACGGCGGGCAGT
The DNA here is from genome assembly GCF_017571495.1 of Hymenobacter negativus. Lineage (GTDB taxonomy): Bacteria > Bacteroidota > Bacteroidia > Cytophagales > Hymenobacteraceae > Hymenobacter > Hymenobacter negativus. The sequence goes on from NZ_JAGETZ010000003.1 coordinate 46,195, forward strand.
ACAGCCTGATTCGGGCCCGCTACGGGGTGAAGTCGACCCAGCCCGGCGACTACTTCGCGGATATGTTCATTGTAGGCAATCAGCGCCGCAACCAGGGCAATACCGAGCTGATTTGGGGCATTGAGCAGCAGCTGCTGGTGCCCGGTGCCACCACCAGCGCCCAGCAGCGCCGCATGTGGGTGCCGGCCTACTACAACGTGAACGGCATGCTGCTGGCCGACTCGCTGGGTGGGCGCGGCATTGGGCGGATGCGCCTCAGCAACTGGGTCGACTACCGCCTGTACGCGGCCCAGGACATGCGCAACTCGAAGTACAACCTCAAGCGCCGCTTCTACTACAACAACCCCGCCGTGCCCGCGCTCTACGGCCGCCGCGTCACCGGCCTCACCGGTTCCGATACCATCTTCTTCATCACGCCCTACACCACCAAGTGGAACCAGTTCGACCCCACGGATACCTTCGGATTCGGCACCATCAAGGACCTGACCATGATGCGCTTGGGCGAAACCTACCTGCTGCTGGCCGAGGCCCAGCTCAATCAGAATAAGCTCTCCGAAGCCGCCACCAGCATCAACATGCTGCGCACCCGGGCCCAGGCCGCGCAGGTAACGGCCAGCCAGATGACCCTCGACTTCATCCTCGACGAGCGCGCCCGCGAGCTGATAGGGGAGGAGCAGCGCCGCCTCACGCTCATCCGCACCGGTACCCTCATCGACCGCGTGACGCGCCTGAATCCCGCGCCGGTATTGGGCCTGACCACCAAGCACCTGCTGCTGCCCATTCCCCAGTCCACCATCGACCTGAACGTGGGCGCTACGCTGGGCCAGAACCCCGGCTACTAATACCAGCTTCCAACCAACCCCATAACGAACGTGCGGCTCCCGGCAGAATTTGTGAGTAAGTATGGCTTCTTTGCGAAGCTATTGGCCGGCAAGAGGTGGGACTTAAACCGGCCACTGACGGGGGCTGCGCGTTCGTAATTTTTTAGAGTCCTTTTATCCAGTAAGATGCGTTTTTGCCTGCCTTTCTTAGTCGTGCTGCTGTGGGTGGCGGGTTCTGCCCGGGCCCAGCGCCTGCCGGCCGATACCCTTCATGCCCCCGCGCCCGCGCTGCCCGGTCTCTACGCCGACCCGCACATTGCCGCGTTCGGCAACCGTTACTACCTCTACCCAACCACCGACGGCATTGAGGGCTGGGGCGCCACGAGCTTCACCTGCTGGTCGTCGCCTGACATGGTGCAGTGGAAAAACGAAGGGGTGATTCTGGACCTGCCGCGCGACCTGACCTGGGCCAGCAAAAATGCCTGGGCGCCGGCTATTGCTGCCAAAAACAGTAAGTATTATTTCTACTACTCGGCCGCTACCAACATCGGGGTGGCCGTGGCCGACAAGCCTACCGGCCCCTTCAAAGACCCACTGGGCAAGCCGCTGGTAGCAAAAGGGCTGTTCAAAGGGCAGGCCATTGACCCCATGGTGCTGGTGGACGACGATGGCAGTGCCTACCTCTATTGGGGCCAGGGCCAGTGCCACGTTGTGAAGCTTAACCCCGATATGATTTCCTACGACCCGGCTGCCGTCATCGAGTTTAAGCCGCCGGGCTACAACGAAGGCACATTTGCCTTCAAGCGCAAGGGCAAGTATTACCTGATGTGGAGCGAATATGATACCCGCGACCCGCGCTATTCCGTGGCCTACGCCACCGCCAGCTCACCCCTGGGCCCCTGGACTAAGGCCGAGAAGAACCCAATATTGAAAGGGCATGGTGTGGTGAAAGGCGCCGGCCACCATTCGGTGGTGCAGGTGCCCGGCACCGACCAATGGGCCATTGCCTTCCACCGCTTCCACATCCCCGATGGCAACGGCTACAACCGCGAAACCTGTCTCGCACCCATGCGCTTCGATGCCCAGGGCAACATTCTGCCCGTGAGCGTATTCGAGTCGGTGAAGCCAACGAAAATCAAAGCAAGCCGCCCTAACGCCCATCCCTAAAACAGCATCAGCCTGAATTGCCAGGCTGGCTTGTCGAGCCAGTTTGGCAATTTTTTAGCAGCATTACACAAACGATTGTGTAAATTATTTGCACTTTTACCCCGGCATTGTGCTGACCTCCCGTGCCCACAGTGTCACCCATCGCTTTCACTATGATGCACCGCCGCGAACTTCTGAAAAAACTGGCCCTGGCCGCACCCGCCGCGTGGCTACCCGGCGTAGTGGCTGGCCTGAACTGGAGCCCGCTGGCGCCGGCTGGTGAGCGCACGGCATCCGGCAATTTTCGGCCCACCTGGGAATCATTAGCTCAGTACCAAACGCCCGATTGGTTCCGTGATGCCAAGTTTGGCATGTGGGCGCACTGGGGGCCGCAGTGCCAGCCCGAATACGGCGACTGGTACGCCCGCGAGATGTACATGGAAGGCCACGACAAGTATAATTTCCACGTGCAGAAGTACGGACACCCGTCGAAGTTCGGCTTCAAGGATGTGATAAACGAGTGGAAGGCGGAGGCCTGGCAACCCGACGAGCTGGTGGGCTTCTACCAGAAAGCCGGCGCAAAATACTTCGTAGCTCTGGCTAACCACCACGACAATTTTGACCTCTACAACAGCACCCACCAGCCGTGGAACGCCACGCGTCTGGGGCCGAAGAAGGACTTGGTGGGCGGCTGGGCGAAAGCTGCTAAAAAGCACGGCCTGCGTTTTGGGGTGAGTGTGCACGCCGCCCACACTTGGAGCTGGCTGGAGCCCAGCCGCCGCGCCGACAAAGCTGGCCCGCTGGCCGGCGTGCCCTACGACGGCCACATGACGGCAGCCGACGGCGCGGGCAAGTGGTGGCAGGGCTACGACCCCCAGGCCCTCTACGCCCAAAACCACCCCCTGAGTGAAAACAGCCTGGACAACGGCGCGATTCATAAGCAGTGGAACTGGGGCAACGGCGCGGCCGTGCCCAGCCGGGAGTATTGCGAGAAGTTCTTCAACCGCACCGTGGAGCTGCTCGATAAATACGAGCCTGACCTGGTGTATTTCGATGACACCGCGCTGCCGCTGTGGCCGGTGAGCGACGTGGGCCTGCGCATTGCGGCGCACATGTACAACGCCAACGCCAAGCGCCACGGCGGTCGGAACGAGGCGGTTATCAACGGGAAGATTCTGGATGAGCAGCAGCGCAAGTGCATGGTCTGGGACATTGAGCGCGGCCAGAGCAACCAGATTGAGCCGCTGCCCTGGCAAACCTGCACTTGCCTGGGCGACTGGCACTACGACCGCCGCATCTACGACCGGCACGGCTACAAAAGCGCCAAATCAGTAGTGCACACCCTCATCGACGTGGTGAGCAAAAACGGCAACTTGCTGCTGAACGTGCCCGTGCGCGGCAACGGCAGCATTGATGAGCAGGAGCGGGCCGTGGTGGAAGGCATTGCCGCCTGGATGCAGGCCAACGGCGAAAGCATCTACGGTACCCGGCCCTGGAAAATATTTGGCGAAGGCCCCGCCCAGGCCAGCGCCCCGGGGCTCAGCGCGCAGGGCTTCAACGAGGGCAAGGGCAAGCCTTTTGGCCCGCAGGATATCCGCTTCGTGACCAAGGACAAGGTGCTGTACGCCACAGCGCTGGGCTGGCCGGCCGATGGCCAGCTGCTCATTGCCGCGCTGGCGGCCGGTAGCCCGCACTACCCGCAGCGCGTGGGCCGCGTCGAGCTGCTGGGCAGCCCTGGCGCCTTGCACTTCGAGCAAACGGCCCAGGGCCTGGCCCTGACGCTACCCGCCCAAAAGCCCAACGAGCTGGCCTACGCCTTCCGCATCATGCCCGCCTGATTTTTGACTTCCGACTGATTGATTCCCACCCGCTTTCTGATATGAATTCCCCGCTGCTACTCTCCCAAACGGTGCTGGCTGGTCTGCTACTGACCGGGGCCGCCCAGGCCCAGGCCGTGGCCGACTACCCCATCCGGCCCGTGCCCTTCACGCAGGTGAAGCTGGCCGATAATTTCTGGCTGCCACGCCTCAAAACCAACACCGATGTGACCATTCCGGCCTCGTTTCAGCGCTGTGAGGCCACCAATCGGGTGAAGAACTTTGAAATGGCAGCGGCGAAGTCGGGGAAGTTTGCCACGACGTTTCCCTTCGACGATACCGACATCTACAAGACCATTGAGGGCGCCTCGTACTCGCTGAGTTTGTACCCCGATGAGCACCTGAAAGAGTACGTTGATGTGCTGATTAAGAAGGTAGCGGCTGCCCAGGAGCCCGACGGCTACTTCTACACCGCCCGCACCATCGACCCCGCCCATCCGCACGCCTGGGCCGGCAAGGAGCGCTGGGAAAAGGAGCGTGAACTGAGCCACGAGCTCTACAACTCGGGCCATCTGTACGAAGCTGCGGTGGCTCATTACCAAGCAACGGGACAAAAGAATTTCCTCGACATCGCCCTCAAAAACGCCGACCTCGTGTGCGCCACCTTTGGGTCTGGCAAGCGGGCGGTGGCACCGGGCCACGAAATCGTGGAAATGGGCCTGGTGAAGCTCTATCGCGTGACCGGCCAGCCCAAGTACCTGCAAACGGCCAAGTTTTTCCTCGACCAGCGTGGGCAGTACAAAGGCTACGACCCCAAGAGCAAGGACGAGTGGAGAAACGGCCAGTACTGGCAGGACGACAAGCCCGTGGTGGCCCAGACCGAGGCCGTGGGCCACGCCGTGCGCGCCGAATACCTATACTCGGCCATGGCCGACGTAGCGGCCCTGACCGGCGACAAGCCGCTGCTGGCGGCCGTCGATACCATCTGGAACAACATGGTGGCCAAGAAGATGTACGTGCAGGGCGGAACCGGCTCGGTGCCCGGCGGCGAGCGGTTTGGCGACAACTACGAGCTGCCCAACACTACGGCTTACAACGAAACCTGTGCCTCGGTGGCCGACGTGTACTGGAACCAGCGCATGTTCCAGCTCCACGGCGATGCCAAGTACGCCGACATCATGGAGAAGGTGCTGTACAACGGGTTGATTTCGGGCGTGGGCCTCGATGGCAAGTCGTTCTTCTACAGCAACGCCATGCAGATTAAGAACACCGCTGCCTTCCCGCAGTCCGAGCCTGCGCGGGCGGGCTGGTTCGACTGCTCGTGCTGCCCCACCAACCTGGCCCGGCTGTTTCCGAGCCTGCCCGGCTACATCTACGGCCAGCACAACCGCGACGTGTACGTGAACCTGTTCGTGAGTGGCACCGCCGACCTGACCGTGAACAAGAAGCGCGTGCAGCTGGTGCAGCAAAACAACTATCCCTGGGACGGCGCCCTGAAATTCACCGTGAACCCGGCCGCCAGCACCGATTTTAACCTGTTGCTGCGGGTGCCCGGCTGGGCCCGGGAGCAGGCCATGCCCTCCAACCTCTACACCTTCGCCACCCCGGCGGGCGAGCCAAAGAAAGGTCGATATCAAAATCAACGGTAAGTCAACATCTTACGTCCTGCGCAACGGCTATGCTGTATTGGCACGCAAGTGGCGCAAGGGCGACGTAGTGGAAATGACCCTGCCCATGGACGTGCGCCGCGTGGTAGCCAACCCCAACGTAAAGGACGACCTGGGCAAAGTGGCCCTGCAGCGCGGCCCCATCGTGTACTGCGCCGAGTGGGCCGACAACCATGGTAAAACCAGCAACATTTTGGTGCCGTCCTCGGCCAGCTTCGCCACTGCTTTCCGCCCCGACTTGCTGAATGGCGTGACCACCCTCACGGCCACCGTACCCACCGTGCAGGTCGACGAAGCTGCTGGTACCATCCAGACCGTGCCGCAAATGCTCACCGCCATCCCATATTACGCCTGGGCCAACCGTGGCAAGGGCGAAATGACCGTCTGGTTCCCCGCTAAAGTGGTGGACGTGGACGTGGTGACGCGCCCGGCCGTGCAGCGCGAAGAGAAGAAGTAGCCCAGTCTCAAGACCAAATTTTCACCCCTCCACCTCACCTGATTTGCTCCTAAATTCCCACCCCCGCCTGCTGGCGTGCGTTGGCTTCGGCCTGCTGCTTGCTTCCGGCGCTCACGCCCAGCAGTACCAGCCCACCGCTACCGGCCTTCGCCTCAACACCGACTCGCTGACGGTGGAACTGCAGTTTTATGCGCCCGACATTGTGCGGGTGCTGAAGTTTCCGAAAGGCCACGAAGTAGCGAAAAAAAGCCTGGCGGTGGTGCTGACGCCCGCCCCGGGCAAGCTGAAGTACGCCACCCGAAACGGCTTCATTAGCCTGAGCAGCGCCAGCACCGAAGCCCGCCTCGACGCCAAAACCGGGCAGGTGAGCTTCTTCACTGCCAAGGGACAGCCGCTGGTGCAGGAGCCGGCGCGGGGTTCGCGCTTCACGGCCAAAACCGACCTGGGCCAGCCTACCTACCGGGTGCAGCAGCTGTTTCAGCTGGCGCCTGGCGAGGCGGTGTACGGCCTGGGCCAGCACCAGGACGGCCACCTCAACTACCGGGGCCAGAAGCTGACCCTGAAACAGGGCAACATGAGCATTGCCGTGCCGGTGCTGCACTCCAGCAAAGGCTACGGGGTGTTCTGGGATAATTACTCGACCACCAAATTTGAAGACAACGCCCAGGCCACCACGTTCGATTCCGAAATTGGCGACTGCGCCGACTACTACGTGCTGAACGGGGGCGGCACGGCCGACGGCGTGGTGGCCCGCTACCGCAGCCTCACTGGCCAGGCCCCCATGTTTCCGCGCTGGACGCTGGGCTTCTGGCAAAGCAAGGAGCGCTACAAAGGGCAGGAGGAGCTGATTAGCGTGGTCAAGAAGTACCGCAGCCTGGGCGTGCCCCTCGATGGCATTGTGCAGGACTGGCAGTACTGGGGCGAAGACAACGACCTCTGGAACTCCACCGAGTTTGGCAACCCGCGCTTCCCCAAGCCCCAGCGCATGGTGGACGAGGTGCACCAGCTGCACGCCCACCAGATTATTTCGGTGTGGCCCTCCTTCGGCAAGAAAACCAAGCTCTACCAGGAGCTGGCGGCCAAGGACATGCTCTTCGACTTCATCACCTGGCCGCGCACGCCTCACGTGAAGGTCTACGATGCCTTCGACCCCGAGGCCCGCGACATCTACTGGAAATACTTGAACAAGAATATTTTCAGCCTGGGCATGGATGGCTGGTGGCTCGACGCGACCGAGCCCGACCAGCTCACGCCCTTCGACACCGACGACGACAACGAAACGGCCCTGGGCTCCTTCCGCCGGGTGCGCAACGCCTACCCACTTATGACCACCAGCGGCGTGGCGGAACACCAGCGCCAGACCAACCCGGATAAGCGCGTGTTCATCCTCACCCGCTCGGCCTTTGCCGGGCAGCAGCGCCAGGGCACTATGGTGTGGTCGGGCGATGTGAACTCGCGCTGGGACGTGCTGGCTAAGCAGGTGCCCGCCGCCCTCAGCCTGAGCCTGGCCGGCTTCCCGTACTGGAACAGCGACATCGGCGGCTTTTTCCCCTCCGGCGAGTACCCGAAAGGAGTGAAGGACCCGGCCTTTCAGGAGCTCTACACGCGCTGGCAGCAGTTTGCGGCTTTCACGCCCATGATGCGCAGCCACGGCGAGTTCACGCCCCGCGAGATTTACCAGTTTGGCGAGCGCGGCACCTGGGCCTTCGATTCGCAGGAGAAGTACATCAACCTGCGCTACCGCCTGCTGCCTTACCTCTACTCCAACATGTGGCAGGTGACGCACAACGCCGGCACCCTGCTGCGCGCCCTGCCCATGGACTTCCCGCAGGACCCGAAGGTGGCCGACCTAAGCAGCGAGTATCTGTTCGGTCCGGCCTTCCTGGTGCGGCCCGTGACGGAAGCGCAGTACGTGACGCGCCCCGACAAGAACACGCCCGTGCCCGCCAGTTTTTCGCAAACCAAGTCCACGGAAGTGTACCTGCCCGCTGGCGCCAGCTGGGTTGATTTCTGGACGGGCCAGCGCCAGACTGGCGGCCAAACCGTGCAGCGCGCCACGCCCATCGACCTCATGCCACTTTACGTGCGGGCTGGCTCGGTGCTGCCGTTGGGGCCACGCCAGCAATACACCGGCGAGAAAGACGGTGCGCCGCTGGAAATCCGGGTGTACCCCGGCGCTAATGGCGAATTCACGCTTTACGAGGACGAAAACGACAATTACAACTATAAGAAGGGCGCCTATGCCACGATAACCATGCGCTGGAATGACAAAGCCCGGCAGCTGACTTTCGGCGACCGCACCGGCTCGTTTCCGGGCATGCAGGCGGCGCGCACGTTCCGCGTCATTGTGGTCGACGAGCAGCACGGCACTGGACTGGGCGAGGACAATGCCCCGGCCAAAGAGGTGAAATACAGTGGCAAGAAAACAACGGTTAAGCTTTGAGTAGTAGCTGTTCGTGTTAGTTAAGGGCCATAAAACAAGTCGTTAAATATGAGTACTCTGCGTTCCTGTGTGGCCGCTCTGCTGCTGGCCGCTGCTGCATTGCCAGCGAAAGCGCAACAAGGCAGTGCCGGCAAGCGCATTAGCCCCGATTTGTTCGGCATTTTCTTCGAAGACATCAACTACGCGGCCGACGGTGGCCTCTACGCCGAGCTGGTGCAAAACCGCTCCTTCGAATACAACCCCAGCGACCACGGCGGCTGGCACCCGCTCACCAGCTGGGACTATCTGCACGAAGGGTACGCCATGGGCAGCATCTCGGTAGAAAGCGCCGCGCCCCTGCACGCCAACAACCCGCACTATGTGCAGCTGCGCGTTGAAAGTCCTTTCCAGAAAGGCCTGGGGCTGCGAAATGCCGGTTTCGATGGCATCCCCCTGAAAGCAGGGGAGAAGTACGATTTTTCGCTGTTTGCCCGCACTAAGTCAGGCGCGGCCATGCCCCTGCTGGTGCAGCTGCGCGACGCCAAAGGTGCCGTGCTGGCCGAGACCACGCTTTCGGCGCAGGGAGCGGGCTGGCAGCCGTACCGGGCCACCCTCGCGCCCACGGCCGCCGCGCCCGATGCCAGCCTGGTGGTGCTGGCCATCGCCAAGGGCGTGGTTGACCTGGACATGGTGTCGCTATTTCCGCAGAAGACCTTCCACAACCACCCCAACGGCCTGCGCGCCGACCTGGCCCAGGTGGTGGCCGACCTGCAACCCAAGTTCGTGCGCTTCCCCGGCGGCTGCCTGGCCCACGGCGACGGCCTCGACAACCTCTACGATTGGAAGAAAACCATTGGCCCGGTGGAGCAGCGTGTGGCCCAGCGCAACATCTGGAACTACCACCAAACGGCCGGCCTGGGCTATTTCGAGTACTTCCAGTTTTGCGAAGACGTGGAAGCCAAGCCGCTGCCCGTGGTGGCGGCCGGCGTGAGCTGCCAAAACTCGGGCGGCTCGTGGAAGATTGGCGGCACGGGCCAGCAATGCGTGCCGCTGGCCGACATGGCCGCTTACACCCAGGACGTGCTCGACCTGATTGAGTACGCCAACGGGCCGGCTACCTCTGCCTGGGGCGCCAGGCGGGCCGCTGCCGGCCACCCCGCGCCGTTCAACCTGCAGTACATCGGCATCGGCAACGAGGACAAGCAGACGCCGGAGTTTCGGGAGCGGTTCCGGCTGATTTACGAGGCTGTGCGGGCGAAATACCCCAACATCGAGGTGATTGGCACCGTGGGGCCGTCGCCGAAAGGGGAGGACTACGACCAGGGCTGGGCCTTCGCCAACCAGTTGCGCGTGCCGCTGGTGGACGAGCATTACTACGAAAAGCCGCAGTGGTTTCTGGCCAACAACCAGCGCTACGATGGCTACGACCGGCAAAAGTCGAAAGTGTACCTGGGCGAGTATGCCTCCTGGGGCAATACCTTATTCAACGCCCTGGCCGAGGCCGCCTACATGACCAGCCTGGAACGCAACGGCGACGTGGTGCGGCTGGCATCCTACGCGCCACTGCTGGCCAAGGAAAACCACACGCAGTGGAATCCCGACCTGATTTATTTCAACAACTCAACCGTGGTGCCCACCGCGAACTACTACGTGCAGCAGCTGTTTGGTCAGAACCAGGGCGACGAATACTTCGGGGGCGTCACGGCGCTGACTTCCAACGTCGCGCCCACCGATTCGGCCGTGGTCAGCTCTTGCGTGCGCGATGCGAAAACCGGTGATGTCATCCTCAAGCTGGTGAACCCCGGCGGCAAAGGCCAGGTGGTAGGCGTTAACCTGGCCCGTTTCAAAGGCTTGACCACCAATGCCTCGCTCAGCGTGCTAACCAGCGCGCGCAATGCTTCAAATACCTTTGCCACTCCCCGAATGGTGCTGCCTAGTGTGTCGCCTTTCAAAGCCGGTAAGACCTTCGCCTACACCGTGGCGCCCTATTCGCTGGCGGTTATACGGGTGAAGGGCAAGCGGTAACCTCTCTGCTACACAGTTAAAACTAACGCTCATTAACTCCCACCAAACCCACTACATGAAACATTATTTCTCCGCTTGGCTCACCGCTGTTGCTCTGGCTGCTCCGCTGCTGGTTGCAGCCCAAACCGTACAGATGACCGTGCAGCCCGGCGACCCCAAGCTCATCATCAGCAAGCACATTCAGGGGCAATTCGCTGAGCACCTGGGGCGCTGCATCTACGACGGCATCTGGGTCGACGAAAAGCTGAACGTACCCAAGCAGGGCCGCATCCGGATGGACGTGGTGCAGGCCCTGCAAAAAATCCACGTGCCCAACCTGCGCTGGCCCGGCGGCTGCTTCGCCGATACTTACCACTGGCACGACGGTGTGGGTCCCAGCGCCCAGCGCCCCAAGATGCTAAACCTGTGGTGGGGCAACACCTTGGAGGATAACAGCTTTGGTACGCACGAATTTCTGGAAGTGTGCCAGCTGCTGGGCACCGAGCCCTACCTGGCGGCCAACGTAGGCAGCGGCACCGTGCAGGAAATGGCCAATTGGATGGAATACCTGAACTCCAACGAGGACACGCCCATGGTGCTGGAGCGCCGCAAAAATGGCCACCCCGAGCCCTACAAAGTGAGCTGGTGGGGCATCGGCAACGAAAGCTGGGGCTGCGGCGGCAACATGACGGCCAACTACTACACCGATGTGTACAAGCGCTACGCCACCTTCGCCCACGACTACCCCGGCACTCGCCTCAAGCGCATCGTGAGCGGCGCTAACGGCGACGACGCCAACTGGACCGAAACCTGCATGAAAAACATCCCGCTGAACCAGATGTGGGGCCTCACCCTGCACCAGTACACGCTGCCCACCGGCAGCTGGAGCGGCAGCAAGGGCAAGGCCACCGGTTTTGGCGAGGACATGTACTTCAGCACCCTGCGCAACGGGCTGAAAATGGATGCCATCGTGGCCAAGCATGCGGCCATCATGGACAAGTATGATAAAGACAAGAAGGTGGCGCTGCTGGTGGACGAGTGGGGCGTGTGGACCGACGTAGAGCCCGGCACCAACCCCGGTTTCCTGTACCAGCAAAACACCTTGCGCGATGCCCTGCTGGCCGGGACCACCCTCAACATCTTCAACAACCACTGCGACCGGGTGCGCGGCGCCAACTTAGCCCAGGCCGTGAACGTGCTGCAAGCCGTTATCCTGACGGAAAAAGAGAAGATGCTGCTCACGCCCACCTACCACGTCTTCGACCTCTACCAGGTACACCAGGATGCGGAGTATTTGCCAATGAGTTTTAGCAGCCCCGACTATGCGTTTGGCAACGAGAAAATCCCGGCGCTGAATGCCTCGGCTTCGAAGGACAAAAACGGCGCAGTACATATTTCCCTTGTCAACCTCGACCCCAAAAACGCCCTGACACTGGAAACCGCCCTGCCCGGCGTGAACTGGAAAGCCGTGACCGGCCGCATTCTTACCTCGGCCAGCGTGAGCGACTACAACACCTTCGACAAACCCAATACCGTGCAACTGGCCGACTTCAAAGGGGCCAAAAAGAAAGGCGCCAACCTGGCCGTGACGCTGCCAGCCAAGTCCGTAGTAGTGCTGGAATTGAAGTAGGACTTACGCAGGCAGCTGATTCCCATTTTTCGAGCTTGCAGATTTAATAATTTGCTCATCGCCAAACCGTGGTTTGACGCAGCTTTGAGCGAGACAAAGCGTTGGCTTCGGACTCCTGGTGGCGTTGGGCAGCAGCTACCCGGCGTGTTTGGAGCGGTAGCGGCCAGGGCCAGTTTAGTCATCACTATACAGGAGTATGCATGAAAAAGCCCTTGGCAGTAATGCCAGGGGCTTTTTTTGATGCTTCTGGTGTTTTCTCAGCTTGGCCAGCAGCTGGTGTTCACGTCAGCAATATAGCGCCCGGTCGCAATCGTAGCAACAAGGGCGACAGCTCCCGAAAAAAATCTGCGGAAAGCGGCTCCGGCAGCCGGCTTAGGGCGCGAGCGATGTGCGCAAGGACGACTAGCTGGCGTACGGTTGAGGTGTGGGTAGTATGTATCGGGTCAGTTCGTTAGCTGGCAGAATAAGGAATAGCTTCTCGCAAGTGAAGGATTTCTTCATTATTGGAAAATTATAATAAAAGCCTGCTCTAATTCTGTAAATTGCTTTCACATCCACGTCCATCAACCCTTTCCATTTTATGCATAAACCTCTATTCTGTGGGCACCAGCAGGTGCTTGCCCAACTGCTTATGCCTGGCAAGCGCCTAATGGCTGGTGTGGGCTTGCTGCTGGCCAGCCTGACCGCCCAGGCGCAGACCACCACCGTATTTGACGAAACCTTTGAAGGGGCCACCAACAGCTTTACCGCGGCAAACAGTGGCTCGGTCAACCAATGGTTTGTGGGTGCGGTGGGCGGCAACGGGCCTACCACGGCGGGCACCAGGGCCGCATTCGTCAGCAACGACGGGGGCGTGACCAATGCCTACACCCTCGGTACGGCCGCCATTACCCATCTCTACCGCGACGTGACCTTTCCGGCGGGGCAGGGGGCCGTGCAGGTAAGCTTCGATTGGAAGGCCGGCGGCGAGAGCGTTTTCGACTACTTGCAGGTCTTCATAGTGCCGGCCACCGTGACGCCCATTGCGGGCACATCGTTTACGTCCGGCACCGCCGGCGTTGTGCAGCTGGGCGATAACCTGAACCTGCAAAGCGCCTTTGGCCGCACCACGTTTCCCCTGCCGCCCAGTGTGGCTGGCACCACGCAGCGGCTGGTGTTTACCTGGCGCAACGATGCGGGTGGCGGCGCCCAGCCGCCCGTGGCCCTCGATAATATCACCGTAACGGCCCGCGTGGCCGCGCCCCTCAGCGGGGCCTACACCATCAACAGCGCCCAGGCCACGGCGGGCACCAATTTCACGAGCTTCACCGACGCCGCAGCGGCCCTGAACCTGGACGGCGTGAGCGGCCCCGTGACGTTTGCGGTGAGCGGTGGGCCCTACATTGAGCAGCTGCAGCTGGCCCAGATACCGGGGGCCAGCGCCACCAATACCGTGGTGGTGAATGGCGGCGGGCGCACCATTCAGTACGCGCCGGGCGATGCCTTTCGGCGGGCGGTGGTGCAGCTCAACGGCACCGATTACACCACCATCAACAACCTGGTGATTGATGCCACGGGCGGCGGCACGCCCGGTACCTACGGCTACGGCGTGCTGCTGACCAACGCGGCCGATAACGACCGGATTACCAACTGCACCATCAACGCCGGCCTCAGCAGCACCTCGACCAACTTTGCAGGCATTGTGGTGAACGGGGCGACGTCGAGCGCCACCACTCCCGGCAACTCCGCCAACAGCATGACACTGGAGGGCAACACCGTTAACGGGGGGTACTACAGCCTGAGCTTGTTTGGCAACAGCACCACGGCTCTGAATACGGGCAACGTGATTCGGAACAACAACTTCCGGGACTTTTACACCTACGGCATTTACACGGGTTACCAGGATGGGGCTCAGTTCGTTGGCAACGACATCAGCCGGCCCTTGCGGACCAGCCCCGGTGCGTACTACGGCATCTACACGTTTGGCGGTTCGCGCGGGCAGGCCATCGAAAAAAACCGTTTTCACGACCCCTATACCGGCAACCCGACCTCGACCAACCTGGTGTATGGCGTGTATGTAGTAACGAGCACCGGCGGAACGGCCACCACGCCCAACGACGTGGTGAATAACGCTTTCTACAACCTCAACGGCAACGGCCTGGAATACCTGATTTACAATTCAGCGTCGGCTTACGTCCGCATCTACAACAACACCATCGTGTCTGATGACCAGGCAGCTACCACCTCAGCCGTCACCTACGGTATTTACAACACCGGTGCCAATACGGATGTCAAGAACAACATCGTGAGCATTTCGCGTACGGGGTCGGGCCTGAAATACGCGCTGTATTACACGGTGGCCACGGCCAGCAACTACAATGACTTGTACACGCCCACCGGCAACGTGGGCTACTACAATGCCACCTTCGCCACGCTGGCCAACTGGCAAACCGCCAACGGCGCTGCCTTCGACCAGAACAGCATCTCCGCCGACCCCGTTTTTGCGGGGGCCAGCGCCGGCAACCTCCAACCCGACAACGTGCTGCTGAACAACGTCGGCACGCCGCTGGCCCGCGTAACGGAGGACATTAGCGGAACCCCTCGTGGTGCGGCACCGGATTTGGGCGCGGTTGAGTTCACCGCCTTGGCCGTTGATGTGGCACCGGTGAGCCTGCTGGGCCCGGCGGCCGGAGCCGGCTGCTTCGGTCCGGCGGAGGCCATTATTGTGCAGGTGCGCAACAACGGCACGGCCGCGCTGAACTTCGCCAGCAACCCCGCCACCGTGACGGTGGTGGCCACGTGGCCCGGGGGCACCACACAAACCTTCACCGGCACGGTAGCATCCGGCACCCTGGCCAGCGGCGCCACCCAGGCCGTGACCCTGACTGGCACCCTGGATATGACGGCCTTGGGCAGCTACTCCTTTGCTATAACGGCTACCGTGACCGGCGACCTCAACTCCGGCAACAACCTGCTGCCAACTGCCACCACCCGTACGACCATCGTGCCCATTGCCGGTACCCTGGCCTCGGGTGTGCTGAGCCTGTGTGGCAGCGGCACCGCCGGCCTGGCGCTGACGGGCGCGGCCGGGGGCAACCTCCAGTACCAGACCAGCCCGGACAACGTGACGTTTACTGACATCGTGGGAGCTACGGCTGCTACCTATACTACCCCGACGCTCACCACGACCACTTACTACCGGGTCCGCTCCACCTGCAACGCCAACACGGTGTATAGCAACGCCGTGCCGGTGACGGTGAACAACCCAGTCATTTCGGCCGCGCCCTCGCCACTGAACACCTGCGCCGGGGCCACGGCCTTGCTATCGGCCACGGTGCCGGCCGGTATTTCGGTGCGTTACTTCGCAGCGGCTGCG
Organism: Hymenobacter negativus; assembly: GCF_017571495.1. Lineage (GTDB taxonomy): Bacteria > Bacteroidota > Bacteroidia > Cytophagales > Hymenobacteraceae > Hymenobacter > Hymenobacter negativus. The sequence continues at coordinate 61,514 of NZ_JAGETZ010000003.1, forward strand.
GGCGGCACCGCCGTGGGTACGGGGAATCCCTTTACCACGCCCGTTCTTACAGCAAACGCTACCTACTACGCCGAAGCGTTTGCTGCCACCACCAGCGTGGCCGGCCTTGCCGACAACAGTTCGGCCAATGGCACATTTTCGCAGTCTACCCTCACGGATTATGCCTTGGGATTTGCAGTGACGCAGGCTGGGGTGCTGACTTCAGTTGATGTATACCCCACCTCGGCCAGTCCGCTTACCATTCGCCTCTACCGCGTGAGCGGCAGCCAGCCTGGGGGTAATGTTACCGCCGTAGCGGGGTCGGATGTCACCATCACGCCTACCGCCACCCAGGTAGGCACGCGCGTCACAGTGCCGCTGAACTACCCCCTCGCGGCGGGCGACTACAAGCTGGCCACCAGCGTGGGCGGGCTCGGGCGTTTCAGCACCTACACCGGTACATACCCGCTCACTTCGGTAGGTGGCATCATCTCGGTGAAGGGCTCGTACACGCTTTCCATCTCAACTTCCTACAGCAATACGACTTACAATAGCTTTTTCAACCTCACATATCGGACGGAATGCGTGGGCACTACCCGCACCCCCATTCAGGTAAACGTAACGCCGGGCCTAGTAGCCTCGCTGCCTGCTGCCACTGCCAACAGCTGCGGCCTCACACCCTATCAGCTGGCGGGCGCCATCGCGGGTACTGCCACCGGTGCCACCTACACCAGCAGCGGCACGGGCACCTTCGCTCCCAATGCCACTACCCTCAACGCCACCTATACGCCTTCGGCCGCCGACCTGGCCGCCGGCACCGTGACCCTGACCCTGACGCCCACCGGCCCGACTACCACCTGCATTGCGCCGGGCCAGGTGATGCTCACGCTCGTTACGCCACCTAACCCGGCGTTTAGCTACCCGGCTGGTACGTATTGCACCGGCTCGGCCGCCCCGGTTGCGCCGGTGCTGGCCACCGGGGCCGTAGCGGGCACCTTCACCACTTCCGGCTCGGGCCTGCGCATCGACCCGGTGACGGGCGTTATCAACCTGGCTGCCACCACTGGCACGGGTACCTACACCATCACCAACACGGTGACTACCTCGAATGTGTGCAGCGGGGCAACGTCGACGGCTACCATTACTATTGCCCCCGGCGTTGCCACGCCCACGCTCACCGCCCAGCCCCAGCCCGGCGGCGGGGTGCAGCTGAGTACCAACCCGGTAGGAGGTGTGCAGTACCAGTTTTTTGTGAATGGCGTGGCCGTAGGGCCGCCCAGTGCCAGCTTCTCGGTGCTGGTGCCTAATGTGCCGACGAATGCCAGCTACACGGTGGTGCTGGTGGTGCCCGGCGGCTGCTCGTCGGCGCCCTCGAGCCCGGTACTGGTAACTGCCACTGCCACCGCCAGTCTGAATGGGGTGAGCCTGCGCGTATATCCGAACCCAACCACGGACGGCCTCCTGACCCTGGAGCTGAATGGCCCGCGTGCCAAAGCTTCCCAGCTCACGGTCCTGAATGCGCTGGGCCAGTTGGTACACACTGGCCCGGTCCCAGCCGGTACTGTCACCCTGCATCTGAGTCGGCTAGCAGCGGGCGTTTACACCATCCGGGTGCAAACGGCCGAAGGTGTGCTGACGCAGCGCATTGTGCGGGAGTAGAACCCTTTAGGGTTAATTTGAAAAGTCCCGCTGGCTGGTGCTGGCGGGACTTTTTCGCTTCCGGCCAACCCATCCGGACACGCGCCTGGACTCTACTTCGTGATGGGTAGTAAGAAAGCTTCCAGCGCAGCCAGGGTTTCTGTTGGAGCGCTCAGGTGGGGGCAATGTCCCATGGCCTGTAGCTGCACCAGGGTGCCCTGGGGCAGGTGGTGCAGCAGGTACGCGGCCACTTCGGGCGGTACGGCGATGTCGTGCGTGCATTGGAGCACCAGCGTTGGCAGGTTTAGCCGGGCCACATCGGCGCGGTTGTCGGCCAGGAATGTTACGCGGGCCAGCTGGCAGGCTACGGTCGGGTTCATCTCGCAGAAGAAGCCCGCCAGCTCCTCCATGGCCGAGGCCGCATTGGTGGGGCCCATTAGCAGGCTGGCAAAGGGATTGGCCCAGCTGTGGTCGGCGGCATCAAACAGGGTCAGCAGCTGTTCCACGTCGGCTAGGTCGAAGCCACCGCGGTAGCCCGGCTCGTTCAGGTAGCAGGGCGAAGCCGCCACCAGCACCACTTTGGTAAAGTGCTCGGGGGCCGCATTAGCTGCCAGCATGGCAATGGTGGCACCCACCGAATGCCCGATAATAGTCGCCCCTTGCAAATCCAGGGCCCGGCAAATATCCACCACATCCTGGGCGTACCCGTCCAGGCTAGCGTATTTCGTGGGGTCATAAGCCGCTAGGTCGGCCCCGCCGGTGCCGATGTAGTCGAATAGCACCAGCTGGTAGTTGGTAGCCAGGGCCGCCGTGAGGTAGCGCCACACGTGCTGGTTGCAGCCAAAGCCATTGCAGAACAAAAGCGGCGGCTTATCCCGGCCAATTACGCGCACATTAAATCGCGCCATCACCTCCTGGTGCGGCAGCAGTTGAGGGTGCTCCGTTTGCAGTCGTCGTTTGCGAGCACCAGAAGCTGGGATGTTGCCACGGGTCATGATTATTACAATAGCCGTAAAAATTTATACTATAGCGTAAGCAAAAATGCCTAATGTAATAGGTTGATTTTGAGTGATTGAAATAACTAAATCCGGGTCACACATGGCCTAAAAATGCTTTTAAACATCGTAAAAACCGTATAATCACTTAGGATTGTTGAATAAATACGGATAGCTCCGACAGCAGGTAGCCAAGGAATAACTTAAGAATACGCGCTTCCTACTCAGTTGATTTCATAGGTTTCTTTTCTGAAATTATGTAAGGAGGGTTTGGGTTATACCTGTACTTAATATTGCCCTATAAATAGTTTTTAGGTATTTGCAAGCAAAGCATTGATTTGAAGCAAAAGGGCCTGCTTCAAATCAATTGTCAATACCCTGACCTTATTTCAAACAAGTCTGGAAAGCTGCTGAAACGATACCTATTGGCACCTTGCCATCCGCGCCATGCAGCTAAACTATTCCGCGATGAAGTGCGATGGGCTGTGGCTGCGTATCGTTCTGGTACGCATCGCTTGGTGTCCTAAGGACTTAATGTACAGTGGGGTTTTGGTGTGCCTTCACTGCCGGAGCAGGTGGCAGCAGCCCACATTAAAAAGCGCTAATCGATAGCAAACGCATTTGGAAAGCTGTCATAGCTACATAATTTTAATCGGCGAAACCAAGTTGCTTTTGAAAGGGTATCGCCATTCCACTGACACTCTGAAATGGGAGTTAAATAATGGAGATGGGTAGCATAATCGTATAAATGCCATTCTCAAAAACGTTGTAATTCATATCGCAGTAATTTAAATATGCGTAAATAATCCCAGCTAGTACTATATTTGGCCGTATCATTTACATTTTGCTTTATGGCTCTAAATTTTGATGAATTCCAAAAAGTCGTAGAAACGGCGCAGCAAGCCGACGCGGTAAAAGCTGATTTGAAACGTGCCTTGAAAAAGGTGACCAGCGCCGTAAGTGCTTTGCAGGCCGCTCTGGGCGAGGTAGACGCCGTACTCGCTGATGAGTACGTATCGACTCCGCGCACCCGCAAGCCCCGCCAGCCCCGTGCGGAAAAAGCAGAAGGCGACAGCACTCCGGCGAAAAAGCCCGGCCGTCCCAAAAAAGCCCAGGCCTAAGGCCATAAAAAAGCCTCCTTGTAGCAAGGAGGCTTTTTTTATGGGGTGTTTCACTTAACCAGCGACGGGTATGGCCAGTGCGGGCGCATGCACCGTGCCCGACCGTTCGCGCAGCGGGCGCCCATTACGCTGGTGGCGCTGGGCTTGAATTTCAGCCACAATAGCTAAGGCAATTTCCTCCGGCGTTTCGCTGCCCAAATCGAGGCCGATGGGGCTATGCAGGCGATTACGCAGCATGTCAGCCGCTTCCGCTGCTGATAAATCCAACTCTTCCAACAGCCGCCCGGCCTTGGCCCGCGGCCCTAGCAGGCCAATGTAGGGCGCAGGGGTGGGAAGCAGCGTTTGCAGCGCGGCCAAATCATAGGCGTAGTTGTGGCTGAGCAGCACGTGGTACGCGCCCGCATCGGGGACCTGCGTTTCCAACTCCCGCACGGGCACAATGCGCACCGCTGCCGCTTCTGGAAAGCGGCCGGCCGTGGCCAGATTGGGCCGTCCGTCTACTACCGTAATGTGCCAGCCCAGCGAAGCGGCCAGGTGCACCAGGGGCTGGGCGTCGTTGCCGGCGCCATACACCACCAGCCGCAGCGGCGGCACCAGCACCTCCAGCAGCGCCCGCACCGGGCCAGCCTCGGTTTCGATGTCCAGTATCTGCGAAAGTCCCTGCATCAGTGTGGCGCGGGCAGCTTCGGCCAGCGGGGCAGCCAGGAGGGGAGTGCCCCGCAACGCCCCCGCCGTCGAGAGCAGCAGGCGCTGGCCCACGGCGGCCTTCATCCCACTGGCATCGGTTTCAAACACGGTGGCCAGCACGGCTGGCTCGGGGTGCCGGGCAAAATCGCGCAACAGCTCCATTGGGTTGTCGGGCGCGGCAAAATCCAGCGGTTCCAGCAGGATACGGACCACGCCCTGGCAGCCGGGGCCCAAGCCGTGGCGAGGGTCGTCCTCGTCGCGGGTGTCGTAGGTCACCAGTGTGGGCTGGCCCCGAAAAATGGCCTGTCGGGCCCGCTGGCGGGCATCACCCTCCAGGCAGCCCCCGCTGATGGCTCCGGTAAGCTCCCCGTCTTCCGTGACCAGCATGCGGGCGCCGGGACGGCGGTAAGCCGAGCCAATCACCTCAACGACGGTGGCCAGGGCGCAGGGGCGCTGGGCGGTGCGATGGCGGTCGTAAGCGAGAAGCAGGCGTTGGAGTTCGGTCATTGTGCGGGCAAGAATTGGTCCTGGCAGTACGCCCGGCAGCGGGGCGGGGTTATAAATCATGCTGAGCTTGCGTCTGGCAGTCAAGCGCAAGCTCGTATTAATGCTGAACCGAACTTTTGAATTCCCCAAGAGCTTTATTGCCTGCTATGACCGTCGCCATTCCCGTTTATCAAATAAGCAGCCTCGCCGAAACCCGGGAAACACCGGCGGCAGTATTCTTTCTGGGACCCGATTCGGCGTCCTCGCAGCTGCCCATCAACCTGCCGTACCGCAGCAACTATTACAAAATTGGCATCTGCCTGCGCGGCCAGGCGCGCCTGAAAGTCAACCTGGAAACCTACGACATTGGCCCGAATTCCCTGATGCTGCTGTCGCCCTACGTCATCAAGCAATGGCCGTCTTTCTCGCCCGATTTTGAGGGGCTAAGCATCTTTTTTACCCAGGAGTTTATTTCGGCTAATAGCAGCCTGAACCTGGCTACTTTTTCGTTTTTTGAGCGTGATGCCCGGCACGTTTTTCAGCTAACGCCCATTCAAGCCGAAAGCCTTGGGGCGCTGCTACGCACTATTGGGCAGAAATACGACGCACCCCATGCCTACCGGGAGGAAATTCTGCGCAGCCTCATCCATATTCTGCTGCACGAAACTGCGCCCATTTACAGCTTGCAGCACGTTTCGGCAACGGCCGTTCAAACGCGCAGCCAGCTGATTACTGCCGAATTCAAGAAGCTGGTCAATACGCACTACGCCACCGAGCGCAACCTGGCTTTCTACGCCGATAAGCTCTGCATCACTCCGAAACACCTGGCCGAAACCGTGAAGGAGATGACCGGCAAGCGTGCCGTGGAGTGGCTGGCCGAAGCCGTGCTGCTCGAAGCCAACGTGCTGCTGCAAAACCCCACCCTGACCATCGCCCAGGTCGCCGACACCCTGCATTTTGCCGACCAGTCCACCTTCGGCCGCTTTTTCAGGAACAATACTGGCGTCTCGCCCGCCGCCTACCGGCAGCGGCTGTAGCCTGTGGCAAACAACCTGCTCCATGAGCTTGGATTGTTTAGCCTGCCGCACTTTGGCCCAATCTTCCCGCCGTTTTGCCCTTCTGGCTGGCTGGGGCGCCGCCCACCTTTGCTGAACAAATTCTAGCAAACCAGAAGAGTATGAAAATCATCGTAACGGGTTCCCTCGGGAACATTAGCAAACCACTGGCCGCGGAACTGGTGCAGCAGGGCCATGCAGTCACAGTTATCAGCAGCAAGGCGGAAAAGCAGCCCGAAATAGAAGCCCTGGGCGCTACCGCCGCCATCGGCTCGGTGGAGGATGTCGATTTCCTGACCGCTGCCTTCACCGGAGCCGATGCCGTGTACGTGATGGTGCCGCCCAGCTTCACCGCGATGGATTCGCGGGCGTACCACCAGCAAATTGGGCGCAATTACGCGCAAAGTATCCAGCAGTCGGGCGTGCAGCGGGTGGTGCAGCTCAGCAGCTGGGGCGCCCACCGCTCCGAAGGCACCGGTGGCATTCTCGGCACGCACGATGTGGAAGAAATCCTGGGCAAAGTGCCGGGTATCGCGCTCACGCACCTGCGGCCTACTTCATTCTATTCCAACATGTTCAGCTTTATCGGGATGATAAAAGCGCGGGGCATCATCGGCGTCAATTACGACGGCAATACCCGGGTGGCCTTCGTGCACACACGGGATATTGCCAGTGCCGCCGCCGACGAGTTGACCACCCCCGCCACCCCTGGCCGGCACGTGCGCTACGCTGCCAGCGACGAACGGACAGCTAATGAAGTTGCTCAGGTCCTCGGGGCCGCCATCGGCCAGCCCGATTTGCAATGGGTGGGCCTCACCAACGAGCAAATGCAGGAAAATCTGGTTCGACACGGCTTGCCCGCTGCCCGCGCCACCGAAATCGTGGACATCTACGCCAGCATCGGCAATGGCACGCTGGGCGAAGACTACGAGCAGCACAAGCCCCGCCTGGGCCAGGTGAAGCTGGAAGATTTCGCGAAGGAGTTTGCGGCCGCGTTCAAGGCGGCTCTTTAGCTTTAGGTCTTATGCCGTTGACTTGTCGCTTGGCGGAGCAACGGCATAGGTTATATACTAGAAAACGCCCCGTAACGAATTCGTTGCGGGGCGTTTTCTAATTAAAAGCAGCAGCTCTTCTCGTCACAAATCACTTCGCGACGAGGACAAGCGGTGCAGTGGAGCTTGATACAAGTTGACTTGAACTATTCCTTTCTGTATCGAACCAACTTGCATCAAGGGTGGTGAAGTTTCTAGGTGGCAGTAGCGGTTATCCAGCCAACGGTGGGTAGATTGCCGCCACTACCCTGCGCTATAGTAAGCAGGGTAGTGGCGGCAATTCAGATGTTGTGCTTCATCTAAATAGACCCGGTCAAGACAAATACTTGAAAAAATAAAAATCATGACAAACTACTTATTGCCACCATTTGGACAAATCAACCTGGCTTCGTTGAATGAAGAGTATAATGCGGTTGTCGAACTAGATGGGCATAGTATCAGTCTTGATATCAATTTTGAAAAAACAACCATTGAAGAAAATTTAATAAACATTATAAAGCAATTCATTGAAAATATACCCAAATTTGACAAGCAAAACATTGTGTCAATTTTAAATGAATATAATGACGAAAATGGCGAAACGGTAAAAAGATACATTGATTTCCATATTGAAGAATATGCGCAATCTGAACTTGTAAAGTTAATTGATTATGGAAATACTGCGATTGCAGCTGAAGAACAGTTGCTAAATAAATTAAAATTAGAAAGAGTGGGGTTTTATCCGGATGGAAAGTATGATGCTGAAAGCTTTGCTATTTTTGACTATACTTTTGAGGGTAATGTGTACCTAGACGGTGTAAGAACAATAACTGACCAAATTATTGCTGTAAAAACTGATAGCAAAGGCGAGTTAGAGTATTTGGCTTGGGAAAGCTAAAAAGACGAACGCATGACATCGGATTTAGCAGTGGTGGGACTGGAGTAGAAAATTCAACATTAGTAATTGTGCTGAATTTCTGTGCTAAGCCCTCTGCTAATGAATATACAATACCTCATCATCGCTAAGCCCCCTACACATCTTCGGAAAACGCTCCGCAACAAATCCGGTATGGGCATTTCTATTAAATTCCCTGGCTACTCCAGTGTGTGGGAGCCGTAGTTACAGTTGCTACAGATGCTTGCTAACAGTGACTGGCAGGTTGCGCAACAGACAAATAAGGCTAATGAAATGACAGGAAGCGAAACGATTCATTCGGCTTGCTATAATCAAAATACAAAGTTGGTGAAACAGCTGTTGATTAACATTAAGCCGACGGTGCTTAATAAAAAAATCACAGATTATTCAAGCCTGATTCAAGGAGCCCCTTTGCATATTGCATGTAAGAATGGAAATATTAAAATTGTAAGGCTCTTGATTGAAGCAGGTGCGGATAAAGAAATTAAAGACGTTGGGCGACAATCACCACTTTCAATTGCTGCTTCAAAAAACTACTATGATATTACTAAATACTTAATAGAAGTTGGTGCAGATGTCCATTCCAAGGGGCCGAATGGTTTGCAGCCAATTCATTTTGCCTGCGCAGGTGGAGACAGGAAGATTATTGAGTTATTATTGTCGCAAGGGATTGATGTAAATATAGTTGACAGCCTGAAAAGCTCGTTGCTTGAATTTACGACAAACTTAGGTATTGGGAACTTAGAAGCTGCCAAAACCCTGGTTGAAAATGGTATTGATGATAAACATATTTCAACGGGTTTTAAGTGGGCTTGTTGGCGAAATAATCCACGAATTGCAAAGTATTTATTGAAATGCGGGGCAGATTACCAAAGCCATACAACCCCGAAGTCTGAATTATTATTTTGGATTTGCGAATTAGGCCATAAAGAGATAGTAAAGCTTTTGCTGAAGTTAAATGTGGACTTTACAAAAAAAGTGAATTTCAAAGGTAGAATGTCGTCTTACAATGGAAGTCCATTAGACAGAGCCATTGCGACAAATCAAATAGAAATTGTCAAACTTATAAGGGGTGCCTGATGAGTACAAACGCGCAACAGGGATTTGGCATTATGCGGGTCGCTACCCCAAAGCGCCACTAACTGGGACTGAGGCAAGCGAGGATTGAGCAGGAATGTGAATATGGTGTCCTGCTGCACGTTCACCTAGTAGCAGTTGGGCTGGCATCCGACCAGAAGTCAGTAAAAATGATGACAGCTGTGGGCTGACCGCTCGAATTTCTATTTTAGTTTCAGCTCTATACTCGGGGCCAGAGTTTCCTGGCTCATTGCCTGCCCTAAAGCCTTACACCGTTATCCTCAAAAGAAGCGCCCCGCAACGAATTCGTTACGGGGCGCTTCTTTTGAGGATAAGGGCTCTTATTGTCACACATCACTTCGCGATGAGGACAAGCACCAGCTCCTGCTACGCGGCCAAGTTGAGGCGGTAGGCCTCGAGCTGGGTGATGTAGCCGGTCACCATTTCCAGGTCGGCGGCGTTGCGGAACTCGGCCAGGTCCTGGAGCGAGCTTTCGTCGCCGGAGGCACCTTGCAGGGCCAGCTTTTTTTTGCGAGCTACGAGCGTAGCCTGCTCAGCTTCGAGCTCTTCGCGCTCGGTGGAGGCATCCGCCGGCAGGGCAGCGAGGTCCGCGTTCACGCTTTGCAGGTTACGGTCGGCGCGGTTGAACTGTTGCTGGGCGATGCCGGCGCGAATCTCGCCTTCATCTTCGTTGTAGCCAAGAACGACCTCGTCTTTTGAGAGGCGACTCTGGATGCGGCGGGCAGGCACCAGGGCCTTGTCGCAGGCCGCGCGGGTAGTCATGGCTGAGAAATCAAAGCTTGGAACGTTCATGGTAAATGATTAAAGGAGAAAAATATCATCGGCACTTGCCGACGATGCCCTGAACGCAAGGATAGATAGGTATATTGTTGAGTACCCGCCCAACCTTTCGTTAGCGCGGTTTGTGAAGTAAGGGCGGAGGCGTACCCAAAGCCGTAATACCTTCCTCAGCTAGCCGCTTCGTCGGTGGGGGCATCCAGGGCCGCCAGCTCGGCCCGCAGACCGGCAGCGCGGGCCAGCAGCAGGCGGCGGCTAGCCTCGGCGGTGGGACCGGCCCACAGGCGGGCCTGGGCGGCAAAGAGCTCGTCCTGAGTCAGGGCAGAAGGGCAGGCCGGGTCCGCGAGCAGGGCCAGGCGGGCCGCACTGGCCAGCCGGCGGGCTTCGATGGGGGCCAGGGCGGCCAGCACCCGGTCCAGCTCTTGGGTGGCCAGGTGCCGGCGGCGGGCCAGCGGGCGCGGCAGGGGCGCAGGTGGGGCCGGTACCAGCGGCGGCAGGGGCGGCAGAGCATCGCCGGGGGCCACAGCCAGCGCCTGCCGGGTGGCCAGGGGCAAGGTTGCCAGCAAGGCGCTGAACGCGTCGCTGGGCTCGCCGGTCAGGAAGCGGGTGCCGGTTTCGGCCTGAGCCACGGCTATGCGGGAGGTGCCCAACAGGGTCGCCATTTGAGTCTGGGTTAGGGCGAGGTAACGGCGCAGGGCAGGCAGGCTGCCGGAAGTGGGCACACGTATAGCAAGCATAGGCAAAGTCGGGATGGGTGGCGCGAAAGGTAAACGCGGCGAGGGGGATGCTACAAAGAGGCTTGTTACAAAAATAAATGTAACAAGCCTCTTTGTAGCATCCCCCTCGCCGCCCATTTCGGTAGGATGGCCTGCTCTATAGCACCTTTACTTGGGCGGGCGTTTCTAGTTGTTATCCAGTAGGCTGCCTCCGTGGTGCGTGATTTAAAGGGTCCTCCCCGTAACGTTAAAATTTAGGGGGAAGAATTCCGGACCTTTCACAACAAACAAAGCCCAAGAATCCAGAAACGCATCCTATGGATTTTCTGCATCGAAAACAACGCCAGTGACATTCGTCTTTCCACGCTCATTCGCATGGCGAAGGCTTTGATAAGCAGTTGAAGTTGCTGGGGATTAGTTTTACCTTGCTGGCGTGCCAGCAGAGGGAGCATTTATCTATCCAACGGTGAGTAGATTGCTGCTAACCTGCGTACTAGAGCAAGCGCAGATTACTGCGACTGATGATGGTGAAAAGCTAAATGTAAGGTGCAAAAAAACCGACCATGCTAGTACCCGATGATTTTACTGATTTTCTGTTTTGGTTTAAAAAAGCCACAGAAGCATCCTGGGCAAAAACAGAACAGCAAATGCATAAAGACATACCTCTCCTGAATGCAAAATGGGTAGGAATGAAGAAATCGGAAATTGATGAGGTTGAAAAACGGTTTGAAATTAAATTTCCGCCAGATTATCGGGAGTTTTTAAAAATATTGCATACAATAAGACCTAAGCCAGTCCAAGACAGCTGTTTTTTCTTCGATTGGTTAGGAGAAGAAAAAATGATTATTGATAAATTAAATTGGCCCTATTCTTCAATGTTGCCAAACGGTATCTGGTTAAAGTCTTGGGGAGTAATTCCTGATTCACAAGATGTGATTTTCAATAGATTCAGTGAATGGTATCATCAAGCACCCAAGTTAATTCCAATATTTGGCCATCGATACATTGTAAGCGAACCGTATAGACGCGGAAACCCCGTTTTATCAGTTTATGGCTGGGATACCATAGTCTATGGTTGGAACTTGAAGGATTATTTATTAAATGAATTTAGCGAAAATATGCCTGAAGAATTGTTTGAAAAAACCTATGATGAGGATGGCAGCTGGAGTTATAATTTTAAGGATGAAATACAAGATGTTTTTGATTCAAATTGGTTAAAATGTAGTTACAATGATATACGCTGCTGGGGCGAATTAATCGAACAAGCTGGTGGTGATTGGAAATATCAACCTCGAAGGCAATAAGGTTGAATAGTTTACACATTAAATGTATTTATATTACAAAGAACTTTAGCTTTTTGATTTGGTTTTGATTATGAAATGGTTAGATGTTTCCTGGCTTACACCAAAATGCTGACCCTTTTACCATTAGTTGCCATATTTCACGGCTGCTTCTATGATAACGCTGGACATTCTTCGACGAGAAAACTGTGATTTCACTTGAAGAATAGCAGTTGGAGTACACGGATTTTATAAATAATAAGTTCTGATTTAAAGTATTCTCAACCCAAAACGCCCCGCAACCAACCAGTTGCGGGGCGTTTTTATGTCAATCCAGCGGCACTAGCCGCGGCAGTTGCTATAGCAGTTTGTCAATCGTGACGGGCAGGTCGCGCACGCGCTTGCCGGTGGCGTGGTAGATGGCATTGGCCACGGCGGCGGCTACGCCGAGCAGGCCCACTTCGCCGAGTCCTTTAATGCCGAGCGGGTTTACTTCGGCGTCTTCCTCGTGCACGAAAATCACATCGATGTTGTGGATGTCGGCGTTGACGGGGATGTGGTATTCGGCGTAGTTGTGGTTCATGAAGCGGCCGAAGCGGTGGTCCATCACCGATTCCTCCATCAGGGCCGAGCTGATGCCCCAGACCACGGAGCCGAGGACCTGGCTGCGGGCCGTTTTGGGGTTGATGATGCGGCCAGCGGCCACGGCATTCACCACGCGGGTGACATGCACTGTCATCAGGTCGGGGTCCACTTTCACTTCCACAAACACCGCGTTGTGGGCGTGCATGGAGTATTTCGGCGGCTTTATCATATCGACCATGCCGGGCAGCTTGGAGTTTTGTGCTTCGATTTTGGGTTCGCCGCTGGCTTGCACTAGGTCGCGCAGCACCACGGCCTGGGTGAGGTCGGAGCGCAGGCGCATTTGGCCGTTGGCAAACTGCACGTCGTCGATTTTGGCGTCTTTGAAAGCCGGGTGGTCCATCTTTTGGGCCTGCTTCAGTAGCTGTTCGCCCAGCTTGGCGCAGGCTTCCTGCACGGCGGTGCCCACGGAGGCGGCGGTCCAGGAGCCGCCCTGCACGGGGGCTTCGGGCAATTCCGTATCACCCAGCACGAAGGTGACGGCCTCGATGGGCAAGCCCATGCTTTCGGCCGCAATCTGCGTCATGATGGTGTAGGTGCCGGTGCCGATGTCGTTGGAGCCGCTGCTCACGGTGAGGTGGCCGTCGGCGTCGAGGCTGACTTTGGCCAGGGCTGGCTGCTTTTGCGCGTCCCAGATGCCGCCGCCCATGCCCCAGCCCACCAACAGGTTGCCGTCGCGCATGGAGCCAGGCTCCGGCGTGCGCTGGTCCCAGCCAAATTTGGCGGCACCTTCGCGGTAGCAAGCACGCAGGTTCTTGCTGCTGTAGGGCAGGTTTTGGGCTTGGTCGAAATCGGAATAGTTGCGGATGCGGAATTCCAGTGGGTCGAGGCCGGCGGCGTAGGCCATTTCGTCCATCGCAATTTCCAGCGCGATGGAGCCCGAGGCCGCCCCGGGTGCCCGCATATCCAGCGGCGTGTACACGTCGAGCTTGGACAGACGGTAGCCCAGCTTCACGTTTTTGCAGTCGTAGAGCGTGCCGCTCCAGCCCACTACGTTTTCGGTGAAGTCTTCAAACTGCGAGGTTTCGGCCACCGCAAAATGGTTGATGCCGGTGAGCGAGCCGTCTTCGGCCGTGGCCAGGGCTACGTGCTGCAAGGTTTCGGGCCGGTGGCCGAAGCTGAACATCTGCTGGCGGGTGAGCGATACCCGCACCGAGCGCTGCAATTCCAGCGAGGCCAGCACCGCCAGAAACAACTGGTGCTGGGGCCGCAGTCCCGAGCCAAAGCCGCCGCCGGTGTACTTCGAAATCACCCGGGCCTCGTCCTTGCTCAGCCCGAATATCTTCATGATATACTGCTGGCTGTTGAAAGCGCCCTGCGTTTTGTCGTACACGTTCAGCTTCTTATCCCCGAGCCATTCCACCGTGGTGGCGAACATCTCCATGGGGTTGTGGTGCTGGGCGTGGTGCGAATAATTGGCCTCCACGTGGGCCACGCCCTGCTCCCAGCCGCGCCCAAAGTTACCGCGCGACTTCGGCGGCTGGTAGCCAGTTTTGCCCCTGCCCGGCTCAAAAGCCTCGTCGATGTGCTGGGTCAGTTCGGTTTCGTGCGCTTCTTCCTCGTACTCAATTTCGAGGATGGAAGCGGCGTAGCGGGCCAGCTCAAATGTATCGGCTACCACCAGCGCCACCGGCTGCTGGCTAAACCGAATTTCGGGCTTGTGCAGCGGCCGGAAGGGCGAGCCGCCGGGTGCCACGTCGTCCTTGTAGCTGCGGTCGAGCCAGGCCAGCGAGGGCACGTTTTCGTGCGAGAAAACCTGGTGTACGCCCGGCAGCGCCAGCACCGGGTCCGCATTGATTTTCGTGATTTTGCCCTTGGCAATCGGGCTGCTCACCACGTGGCCATAGAGCAGGTTGGGTACGTTAAATTCGGCAGCGTACTTGGCGGTGCCCAGCACCTTGGCCGGGCCATCAATGCGGCTGGTGGGTTTGCCGATATAGTCGGTTTGGAGAGTCATAATAATTTATCGGAGGGGTGGGCGATTGGACGAGTTGCTGACCCGAATCAGCCGGTCATGCAGCGCGTAGCGAAGCATCTCGCGTGCAATGGTGACTCAATCGGTTGGTTTACTTAGGCAAGCGAGGTGCTTCGCTGCGCGCTGCATGACGGGTTTTCAAACACCACCGCCACCCTTACGGATTGGAATTCTGGAAAGCGTTGTCGTCAACCACCTGATTCATCTCAGTGGCCTGCTTCAAGGCTCGCACAATGGCGCGCTTGGCCAGCTCAATCTTGAAGTTATTAGTACCCTGACCTTTCGCGCCGGCCAGCACCTGGGCCGCGGCGGTGCGGAAAGTGTCGGCCGTGGCGGGCTGGCCAATGAGCAGGGCCTCGGCGGTTTTGTCGCGCCAGGGCTTGTGGGCCACACCGCCCAGAGCCAAGCGGGCATCCGTTATAATGCCCCCGTCCAGCTCCAGAGCGGTGGCCACGCTCACCAGCGCAAAGGCGTAGCTGGTGCGGTCGCGCAGCTTGAGGTAGCTGTAGTTTTTCTCAAAACCCTTGGCGGGCAGGTCCAGGCCGGTAATCAGCTCGCCGGGCTCCAGAGTATTGTCGCGCTCGGGGCTGTCGCCGGGCAGGCGGTGGAAATCCTCGAAGGCAATGGTACGCTCACCGTTCGGGCCGCTCACGCGCACGGTGGCTTCCAGCGCGGCCAGGGCCACGCACATGTCGGAAGGGTGGGTAGCAATGCAGGCTTCGCTGGCCCCCAGAATGGCGTGGATGCGGTTGTAGCCGCCAATGGCCGAGCAGCCGGAGCCGGGTTCGCGCTTGTTGCAAGGCGTGGCCAAGTCGTAGAAATAGTAGCAGCGGGTGCGCTGCATGAGGTTGCCGCCGTCGGTGGCCATGTTGCGCAGTTGCGGGCTGGCCCCGGCCAGGATGGCCTGATTGAGCAGCGGATAGCGCTTTTCTACTTCCGGATGCCAGGCGGTATCGGCATTAGTCGCCAGCGCACCTAGGCGCAGGCCGCCGTCAGCAGATGCGGTAATGCTGTCGAGGCCAAGTTTTTTGAGGCCTATGAGGTGCGTGGGGCGCTCCACGTTTTCCTTCATCAAATCGACCAGGTTGGTGCCGCCGCCGATGTAGGCCGAACCAGGCTGCCCTGCTTTTTCGCGCACCGCAGCATCGATGGCCGGCGCTTGTGCAAAAGTGAAACTATTCATATTCTTAAAAGAAGAAGGAGGGGAAAGAAGGAGTTATTTCGCTGGCTCCACAGGGGCCATGTCGGGCTTGGTGGCGCCGGCCGCCCATTGGCCCACGTCTTCCTTCGGTTTCAGATTCTTCGTTCCTGATTCTTCATTGGTAAGAACTTCCATCACCGCGCTCAGGATGTTAGGATAGGCCCCGCAGCGGCAGAGGTTGCCGCTCATCAGTTCCCGTACTTCGGCTTCGGTCCGGGCCTTGCCTTCGTTGAGGAGGCCCTGGGCCGAGCAAATCTGGCCCGGCGTGCAGTAGCCGCACTGGAAGGCGTCGTGGTCGATGAAGGCTTGTTGCAGCGGGTGCAGGTTTTCTTCGGTACCCAGGCCTTCGATGGTTTGGATTTCGCTGCCTTCCTGCATCACCGCCAGGCTCAGGCAGGAGTTGATGCGCTTGCCATCCACCAGCACGGTGCAGGCGCCGCACTGGCCGTGGTCGCAGCCCTTCTTCGTGCCGGTCAGGTCCAGGTATTCGCGCAGGGCGTCGAGCAGCGTGGTCCAGGGCGCAATTTGTAGGGTATGGTCCTGGCCGTTGATGTGCAGCGTGACAGATTGGGTGGGAGCCAGGGCCACGGGCAGGCGGTCCAGCGGGGCTTGGGTAATGTGGGACATAGAGCAAGTCGTTATGATTGAACCGCAACTGCACCGAAAGCCCGTAAAACTTCCGCAAGGCCACTGTTGAGGTGGAATTCTATACGTGCTCAGTCGGCCTACGTTATGTTCCCCAGGCTTTTGCAGACAATGCCACAGCGGTAGCGTACTTCCGATAGCTCAACGGAAGTACTGGTCTTTGAACTGACAGCCTGCTGCTTCAAGCAGTTTGCCTGGATGGCTTCATTCAGCGAGAAAATGGCTGGATTCGTCCTGTATAGCCTTGGATTAAGCCAGATTCGCTGCCGGCCCTATTGGCAAAAGGTAATTTTGGTAGTGAAAAAAAGGCCAGTAGAATACTTGCTGACCATTGTTTGCACTGATTGCCATGGTGAAAAATTTTCAACGCTATTTCCGTTTTTACTTAGCGTCCTTCCTGTTCGGCCTGCTGCTGATGGGCATCCGGTGGCAGGGCGCGCCGCTGGGGGCCGCTGGGCTGGAGAAAGAGCCCACCAAAACCGGCGCATCGGCTCCCCGGCCGGCGCCGGCTGGCCGGGCCACGGTGGCATTTCGCTAGTCTTTACCCCACTGCAAAATGGCCATCGGTCCCTTGTCTGGCAAGCGTGGTGGGGGAGGAGCGGGTAGAAATTTCGGGCCGGCGGCGCTACCTTCCGGCCCCATGAAAATCCTTTTAGTTGAAGACGAGCCCTCGGTAGCAGCCTTCCTGCACCAGGGCCTTACCGAGCAAGGCTACGCCGTGGACCTGGCCGCCGATGGCCTGCTGGGCCTGCGCCACGCCCAATCCACGCACTACGACTGCCTGATTCTGGACCAGATGCTGCCCGGCCTCAGCGGCTTGGAAGTGTGCCGGCAGGTGCGCGCCCACGACCCCGGCGTGCCCATCCTCATGCTCACCGCGCTGGGCGAAACCGACGACAAAATCCGCGGCCTCGATGCCGGCGCCGACGACTACCTCGTCAAGCCTTTTGCCTTCGATGAGCTGCTGGCCCGCCTCCGCGCCCTCGTGCGCCGCCGTACCGAAGCCCCGGCACCCAAGGCCCCTCTTCGCCTTGCCGACCTCACCCTCGACCCCTCCGCCAAGCGGGTGGAGCGGGCCGGGCAGGCCATTCAGCTTACCGCCCGTGAATTCGCGCTGCTGGAATACCTGCTCCGCAACCAGGGCCGGGTGGTGTCGCGCGCCGATTTGCTGGAGCACGTCTGGGACATGAGCTTCGATACAGGCTCGAATGTGATTGACGTATACATCAACTTCCTGCGCAAGAAAGTGGACAAGGGGTTTGAGCCCAAGCTGATTCACACGCTGGTGGGCATGGGGTACGTGATGAAGAATGAAGGGTAATCATCGGTCATTGCTGGCGAAGAGCCCACGATGAAATAATCTGCGCCAATGTCAATTCGCCTCCGCCTTGCGCTGCAATTCGGGTCCATCCTGGCCGTGACGCTGCTGCTGTTTACGCTGGTCATCTATTTTGCCACGCAACAGTCGCGGCGCGAGCTGTTCACCCAAAGCCTGTTTAAGCGCACCCTGGTAGTCGGCCATGCCTACGTAGCCGGCCAGAACGACCGTGAAAATGCCGGCGAAGAAGCTTCGTATCGGCAGTACCTGCGCCAGCTCTACCGCACCCTGCCCGCCGAGCAAGGGCGTGTGTACGATGCGCAGGACCGGCTGGTGTTTCGGGAAGGGCAGGGGGCCGCTAAGCCCGCGCCCCCTGCCTGGCTGGCCGAGGTACGCCGCACCGGCCGCGCCGTGCTGGAGCCCGAAACCAACTACCACGAAACTGTGGGCCTGCTCTACCACGACGCGCAGCTGGGGCCGCTGGTAGTGGTGGCATCGTCCATCGACGAGGACAGTCGCCAGCAGCTCAGTGGGCTGCGGCAGCTGCTGGCTTTGGGGTTTTTGGTGGCGGTGGTGGCCGCGGGGGCGGGCAGCTGGTTTTTTGCGGGCCGGGCGTTGCGCCCACTACGCCGCATGGTGCGCGAAGTGGATGGCATCACGGCTACCGACCTGAGTCAGCGCCTGACCCGCGCCGGCGAAACCACCGACGAAATCGGCCTGCTTACCCAGCGCTTCAACCGCCTGCTCGACCGCCTGGAAGCGGCTTTTGTGGGCCAGCGCACGTTCGTTCGCGACGCCTCGCACGAACTCCGCACGCCCCTCACAGCCCTTATCGGTGAATTGGAAGTGTCGCTGCTGCAAGCCGAACGCCCGCCAGCCGAGTACCGCCGCGTGCTGCAAAGCACGCTCGACTCGGCCCGGCAGCTCAACAGCCTCACCAACGGCTTGCTGCAAATTGCCCGCGCCTCCGACGACCCCTCGCAGGTGCCCATGACGGATGTACGCCTCGATGAGCTGCTGCTGCTGGCACACGAGCAACTGCTGCGCCGCCACCCCACCTGCCGCGTCGACCTGGATTTCGGCGAGGCCGAATCCTTTACCGTGCATGGCAACGAGGCGCTGCTGCTTTCGGCCGTGCTCAATGTGCTGGACAACGCCTGCAAGTTTTCGAAAGATGCGGGCGGCACCGTTACAGCTACGCTGGCGCACAGCCGCAAGCAGCTGTCGCTGCTGGTCGCCGACGAAGGCCCGGGTCTCACGGAGGCCGATTTGCAGCAGGTGTTTGTGCCGTTTTTCCGGGCGGCTTCGGCGCGGGCGGTGCCGGGGCACGGCATCGGCCTGCCGCTCACGGCGCGCATCATGGCCCTGCACGGCGGCACAGTTCGCGTAGAAAGCGAGCCCGGCAACGGCACCCAGGTATGGCTGGAATGGCCAGTGCCAAGCTAGCGCCGAATAGTCCGCCATGCGTGGCGTGGAGGCTGTTTGGAAAGTCGTTTTTCGTTAGTTCATCCGCCATCCTAAATAGCTTCTGGGGGTATTATGGGAGAGTATCGCCCTTTTAATTCGCTTTTAATTCGCCTTTAATTCGACCTTAATAACGCGCCTTTAACCTTGTATTCCGAATTCCCTCCCAACCGCTGGGGCCCTTCCCAATACAAGTCACATGACGCAGGTTATTTCTACCCCATCCCGCACTGGTGCGCCCATCGCGGCGCCGGTCGCGCCCCCGGAGCCTCAGCATAAGGCGTCGCTGTTCAGCACCATCGGACAGGATGCGCCGGCGGGGCTGGTGGTTTTCCTGGTGGCGCTGCCGCTGTGCCTGGGCATTTCGCTGGCCTCGGGGGCACCGCTGCTGGCGGGCGTGATTGCGGGCATTGTGGGCGGCGTGCTGGTGAGCGTGCTCAGCGGCTCGGCGGTGAGCGTGAGCGGGCCGGCGGCGGGCCTCACGGTGGTGGTACTGTCGGCTATTTCGACGCTGGGCTCTTGGCCGGCGGTGCTGGCGGCCACGGCCGTGGCAGGCGTTATTCAGATTGGGCTGGGAGTGGCGCGGGCGGGCATTATCGCGCTGTATTTCCCGGCGGCCGTTATCCGCGGCATGCTGGCGGCCATTGGCATTATCCTCATTCTAAAGCAGCTGCCGCACTTCTTTGGGGCCGACGCCGACTATTTTGAGGACATGAACTTCCTGCAGTTCAACGGGCTGAATACCTTCTCCGCCATTGGCGCGGCCATGAAGGCGCTGAGCCCCGGCTCGGTGCTGGTGGGGGTGGTGTCGCTGGTTATTCTGCTGCTGTGGAACACGGCACCGGTGCGGCGGCAGTCGTGGTCGCGGCTGGTACCGGGTGCGCTAGTGGCCGTGCTGGCCGCTGTGGGCATCAACCAATTGCTGAAAACGGTGGCCCCCGACATGCAGGTGCGACCCGAGCACCTAGTGAAACTGCCGGTACTGTCCTCGCTCGGCCAGCTGGCCGGTGAGATGACTTTCCCCGATTTCAACGCCCTGCGTAATCCAACTACCTACACGGTGGCCTTTACCATTGCCATCGTGGCCTCGCTCGAAACGCTGCTTAGCGTGGAGGCCGTGGACAACCTCGACCCCCAGAAGCGCCACACGCCCACCAACCGCGAGCTGCTGGCCCAGGGCGCCGGCAACCTGGTGAGCGGTCTGCTCGGCGGCCTGCCGCTGACGGCCGTTATCGTGCGGTCCTCGGCCAACATCGCGGCCGGCGCCCAGAGCAAGCTTTCGGCCTTCATCCACGGCTTGCTGTTGCTCACGAGCCTGTTGTTTTTGGGTGCGGTGCTGAACCTGATTCCCTTGTCGGCGCTGGCGGCGGTGCTGCTGCTGGTGGGCTACAAGCTCACCATGCCCGCCCTTTACCGCAAGCAGTGGAGGCTGGGCCGCGAGCAGTTTGTGCCCTTCATCATCACCATCGTGGCCGTGCTCTTCACCGATTTGTTGAAGGGCGTGAGCATTGGACTGGTGCTGGGCTTCTTCTTCATTCTGCGCGACAATGCCAAGGCTGGCTCCTACCTGCGCCGCGACGATTCCGAAGACCAGTCCGAAAGCGAGGAGGTGCGCCAGCACCTGCGCCTGCCCGAGCACGTGTCCTTCCTCAACAAAGCCAGCATCGTGACTACCCTGGAGCAGCTGCCCAGCGGCAGCCGCGTCATCCTCGATGGGACCCGCTCCGATGTTATTGACCACGACGTGCTCGAAGCCATTGAAGCCTTCCGCCAAGCCGCCCCGGCCCGGGGCATCGAGCTGGAATTACGCGGCATCCGGCAGGTAGAGCTGGGCGTGCACTAGCAAGCACCTTTCGGCACCGGAGCCCTTGGGCAACCCACTCTTTTCAACTACAATTTAGGCGCTACCTTAGACGCCGTCGTACCGTGACCGACAGCCGAATTTGGCATCGGCGCGTATAGCCAAACCACTGCTCTGGCCAGATGAAATGGCTACCAACTTACCTTTTTTCACGTTATGGCTGGTCTCAGCAAAATTCTCGAAAACAATAAAAGATGGGTGTCGGACCGCAATGCGAAGGACCCCAATTTCTTTAAAAACCTGGCCAATGGCCAGAAGCCCAAATACCTGTTCATTGGCTGCTCCGATTCTCGGGTGCCGGCCTCGGGCATTACCGGCACCGGGCCGGGCGAAATGTTCGTACACCGCAACATTGCCAACCTAGTGGTGCATTCCGACATGAACCTGCTGAGCGTGCTGCAGTACGCCGTGGAAGTGCTGGGTGTGCAGGACATCATGGTGGTGGGCCACTATGGCTGCGGGGGCGTAGCTGCCGCTGCCGCCAACAAGCAGTACGGCTTGATTGACAACTGGCTGGTGAATATCCGCGACGTGATTCGGCTGCACGAAACCGAGTACCTGCGCGAGAAGGACGAAACCCAGCGCCTGCGCCGGCTGGTGGAATTGAACGTGATTGAGCAGGTACGTAACCTGGCCAAAACCAACATCATTCAGAATGCCATGCGCGGCGACAAACCGCCCCGCCTGCACGGCCTTGTCTACGACATTGCCGACGGTGTGCTCAAAGACCTGAACGTGGACGGAATAGATGTGATGACCCAGATGGAACACATTTATGCCACCGAAGCCGTGGACAGCGAACCCGCCCACGACGACGAGGTCAGCTCCTACGAAGGCCCCAAACAAGACCCGGCTAAAGAAATCAAAGAAGCGAAGAGCAAATAGAGTTTCTCTCCTTTTCTGCCAGCTTACCACCCACAAAAAAGGCCTGCCGCAACTTGCGGCAGGCCTTTTTTATTCTAATCTACAGGCCGTCGTACTGAGCGCAGTCGAAGCATGACGTGTTAACCTGTTTCTTACTTCCCGGCCATCATTTCCTGCGTGGCCTTATCAACAGCCGTTTGCGCTTCGGTAGCGTGGGCGCGACCAGTCTGGGCTTTGGCAGCGCCTTGCAGCAGGCCGGCGGCCATGCGGTCGGCTCCGTAGGCTTTGTATTTCACGCCAAGGTCGCGCAGGCGGGTCACGCCTTCGGCGAAGGCGGCCGGGTCATCAAGGCGGCCCATCATATCAGCCAATGAGGGCGCGAGGTTGAACTTGCCCTGCACCCGGGCGGCGTCGAATTTGTCGCGCACGAAAGCCCACTCGGCGGGGCCGCCGGCCTGGGCATAAGTAGCTACCACGGCTTGGCTGATGGTGCTGTGGTCGTCGCTGGCCAGGGTTTTGGCCTTGGCCAGGGCCTGGGCAGGCTGCACGTTGGCCAAAGCACGCAGGGCGGCACCCTGCACGCCGTACGACTGGCTGTTGAGCTGCTGGGTGAAGAGCTTCTCGTCTTTCTTATCCTTGAGCTGACCCAGGGCTTTGAGCACCTGCGCCATTACCACCGGCTCCTTTTCGGTGGCAGCCAGCTTGCGCAGGGCGGGGGCGGCGGCTTTGGCCACAGCTTTGTCGTCCAGCTTCAGGGCCTCAATGCCGGCCTGGCGCATCATGTAGAACTTGTCGTTGAGAGCAGCCAGTAGCACGCCCCGCGCGGCAGCGTTGGTGGTTTGCTCCTTGGCGGCGGCCACTACGGCTTCCAGCTTGTCAACAAACAGCGGCGCGTGGCTGAACTGGTACACGTACTCGCTCACCGGCTTGTTGTCGGTTTTCAGCCACAGGGTTTTCTTGCGGGCATCCACGTTCACCAGCTCGGGCTTGGCCGACAGCGGCATGGTGAAGGTTTGGCTGGCTTCGGTCATCGTCACGCGCTGGTGCTGCACTTTGCCGCCCACGTAGTAGTCGATGGTGAAGGGTAGCTGGAAGGTCTGGCCCGGCTGGGTCTGCTTCACGGTCACGGACTGCATTTTTTTAGCGGCGTCCCAGGCGTAGTCGATGGTGACGATGGGGTGGCCCGCGCCGTAGTACCACTGGTTGTAGAACCAGTTCAAGTCCTGGCCCGACACGGCCTCAAACGCGAGGCGCATCTGGTGCGCCTCGCCGTTGCTGAGGGCGTTATCCTTCAGATATTTTTGCAGGCCGGCGAAGAACACTTCATCGCCCAGGTAGGCGCGTAGCATGTCCATGATGGCCCCGCCTTTCTGGTAGCTCACCAGGTCGAATACCTCTTCCTGCTGGTCGTAGTGGAAGCGGACGAGGTTTTTGGTGGCGTCGCGTGGCGAGCTCAGGTAGCGCCGCATGTAGCGGTAGTAGTGGGCATCGGCCGCTTCCGGGCCGAACTTGTGCTCGGCGTAGAGGCCCTCACCGAAGTCGGCCATGGTTTCGTTCACGGTGATGTTCGACCACGATTCGGCCGTCACATAGTCGCCAAACCACTGGTGAAACAGCTCGTGCGCAATCACCGACTCGCCCGAATATTCGCGGTCCAGCAGCTCGCGGTCGGTGAGCTGCACCTGTTCGCCGTGCAGGGTTGCGGTGGTGTTTTCCATGGCCCCGCTCACGTAGTCGCGGGCCACAATCTGGGCGTATTTATTCCACGGATACTCCACGCCGAGGCGGTTGGAGTAGAACTCCAGCATGTCGGGCGTGTTGCCAAAAATCTGCTTGGCGAAGGGCGCATACTTGGGCTCCAGGTAGTAGCTCACCTCTTTGCCGCGCCAGGTGTCCTTGTAGATTTTGAAGTCGCCCACCGCCATCATAAACAGGTAGGGCGAGTGGGGTAAGTCCATTTTCCAGACGTCGGTGCGCAGGCCGGGGCCGGCGGGCGTGCTGCTCACCATTTTGCCGTTGCTGAGCGTGACGTACTTGGCGGGCACGGTCATCGAGATTTCCTCAGTGGTTTTCTGGTTGGGCCGGTCGATGGTGGGGAACCAGGCCGACGAGCCTTCGGTCTCGCCCTGCGTCCAGATTTGGACCGGCTTGCCGGCTACGGCGCTGTCGGGGTTGATGAAATATAGGCCTTTGGCGTCGGTGATGGCCGCTGAGCCCTGCACTTTCAACTCATCGGGCTTCGAGGTGTAGTCGATATAAATGGTGTATTCCTCGCCGGGTTTGAACATCTTGCCCAGGTTGATGCGCAAGTTCATGCCATCGGCGTAGTCGTATTTCAGCGGGGTTTGCTGGCCGCCATTCATCATGGCCACAGCTTTGATGTCCATGCCCTTGGCGTCGAGGCGGAGGGAGTCGGTGGGGTAGGCGTGGGGCTTGAGCGTGACCCATTCCTTGCCGTAGAGGTAGCGCTTGGCGTAGTCGAAGCGCACGTCGAGCTTGGTGTGCACCAGGTCGTTAATCTTGGTGGCGGAAGCGCGGTAAGGAGACTCCGGCTGGACCGGCGGTGGGGTGGGCGCCTGGGCGAAAGCTGCCGGTGCGGCGGCCAGGCCCAGCAGGCCCATGGCAAACAGATGCTTCATCAAGAACAGGGATGAGTGAAAATGGTGAGTTCGCGCGAAGGACGCGGAGATGGCGCCGACGTTGCGGCCAGCCGCACGAAAGTAGCAACCGAGTAGCGCGGACTTTAAATTTTCGCATGGCTCAACTCCCTAAACCCGCAAGGCACCTACTGGTTGCGCGAGAGCACGGGCCAGCACCCAGCGGCGCAATGGCTCTTCCAGGAAGCGGTAGCCAAGCTCCGCGACAGCCACCGTAGCCAGAAACTGCCAGCCGGTGCCAACCGATGCCCGAAACTGGCCTTGCCACCAGATACTGAACACCCCCACATGCACGAGGTAGAAAAAATACGAACTGCGGCCCAGCGCCTGCATCAAACGGGAAGCCAGAGCTACACGCAGCCAGCTGCGCTCGGCTAGCAGCCCAGCTAGCAGCAACGTCACGCCCAGCGGAAAAAACACGTTGTTGAGTACGATGGCGCCGGGATGTAGTAGGCCGTCGGCGAAGGTGCGCGGTGAGCGCAGTTCGGCCAGCAGGCCCACGGCCGTGCACATGAGCAGCCCGCCTAGCAGGGTGCGCCAGGGCCATTGGGTCGGGCGCACACCCGTGCGGGCGGCCCACCAACGCGCCAGCCCTACGCCCAGCAAAAACTCCAGCACTCGCCCAAAAAAGGTGTAATTAAACAGGTGGTAGTAGGAGCCAAAAAAACCGTGCAGCGCTGGGTGGCCAGCGCACAGCAACGTCAGCAGTAAGCCCGTACCGACGATGGCTCCCGCAAATCCCGCCGCCCCGGCACGCCCCCATCGCTGCCACATCCATAGCAGCAATGGGGCCGAGAAATAGAAGCATTCTTCCGCCGTGAGCGACCAGGATTGCGGAATGCCCACAAATTTGAGCGTACTGGAAAAACCGCGCAATAAGCTCTGGCTTAGGAACACGAGGCCCAGGCTACGAGTAGCCTCGCCTGGTGCTGGGGGCCAGTAAAGGTGCGCCAGCAATAACCCGTTCAGCAGCAGATAAACCGGGTAGATGCGAGCCACGCGCCGCCAAAGGTAGTGCCGCCACCAAGTGCCAGTGAATGCGACGCTTCCTTGATAACGAGTGGCAATAACGAAGCCGCTGAGCACAAAAAACATACTGACACCTAGGTACATCTGCCCCAGAATGCGCTGAACCCAGATGGGAGCCCCCACGGGCCAGAAATGCATGAAGAAAATCAGGTAGGCTGCCACGGCGCGCAGGCCCGTCAGGGCCGGATAGTAGGGTCTTGCGGGCAGAGAAGCGGCAGTAGGGGAAGGAGCCATGCAGCCGCAAGCTACCACCGTGCTTTCGATAGCTGTTGCGGTTTTGGGCTAGTTGGAGCGGCGGCTCATTGGGCAAACGGCGTGTTCTCATGCCACCGCTACGAGCACGACATTCCGCGGGCGATTGCCTCAAGCGTAAGTTTGTACCCCCATCAACTCCCCGCTAAATGCGACTCACGCGCTACGCTACGCCTCTTTTTTGCTCCCTTTTCACCCTCAACGCACTGGCCCAGACCACCCCGGCCGACAGCGCCCGCAGCCTGCGCGAGGTCACCGTGTACGGCTCGCGGTTGAACCAGGTCTCGGGCCAGACCGGTCGCTACGTGTCGGTGATACCCGGCCGCACGCTCAGCCAGTACCCCGTGGCCTCCCTCGACGACCTGCTACGCCTGCTGCCGGCCCTGGAGGTGCAAAGCCGGGGCAACTTTGGCACCCAGGCCGACATTACGCTGCGCGGCTCTACCTTCAACCAGGTGCTCATTCTGCTCGATGGCATGCGGCTCAACGACCCGCTTACGGGCCATTTCGGGGGCTACTTTCCCATCACGCCCGCCGAGATTGAGCAGATTGAAGTGGTGCGTGGCCCCGGCGCGGCCCTCTACGGCCCCGATGCCGTGGGCGGCTTCGTCAACATCGTAACCAAAACCTTCGCCGCCACCCACCGCCCCGATGGCATCGAGCTGGGCGGCACCTTCCTGGCCGGCGAGTACGACCTGAAAAGCACCAACGCCGGCTTCTACGGCCAGGACAAGGGCCTGCGCCTGGCCGGCGGCATCCTCAACAACACCGCCAGCGGCCAGCAGCTGAACCTGCCCGGCGGGGGGCGCAACGACTTCAAGCTGAATACCTACTCGCTCTCGGGTGCGTACCAACTCACGAGCAAGCTCAGCGCCGCCGCCCGCGCCAGCTTCGACCGGCGCGACTACAACGCCCAGAATTTCTACACCACCGCCACCGGCGACCGGGCCCGCGAAACCACCTCCCGCGACTGGTACCAGGGCCAGTTGCGCTACGACTGGAACGCCCGCGCCCGCACCGAAATCCAGCTGGTAAACACCGCCAGCACCGACTATTACCTCTACACGCCCACCTCGGTAGCCAGCAGCCACCTCATGCACTACCTCAACGTGCAGGCCCAGCACCAGCTCACGCTCAACGACAAGGTGCGCCTGACCCTGGGCGGCCAGGCCGACCGCCGTGCCGTGCGCAGCAACGACCAGGGCGTGCACGCCGTGTGGCACCAGGGGGCTTTCGCCGTGGCCGGCCTCACGCCCACCAGCGGCCTGAGCGTCACCGCCGCCCTGCGCCTCGACCACGACCAGGCCTACGGGACCGAAGTGGTGCCCCAGCTCACCGCCAGCCAGCAGGTAGGGGAGAAGCTGACCGTGCGCGGCGCCGTGGGCCGGGCCATTCGGGCAGCCAATTTCACCGAGCAGTATTATTCGTCCATCCGGCCCGGCACGGTGCCGTCGGGTTTCAACGTGGGCAACCCCAACCTGAGCGCCGAGCGCACCTGGAGCTACGAGGGCGGCCTCGACTTCCAGCCCCTGCCGGCCCTCACCCTGCGCGCCACCTACTTCAACCGCTACGGCCGCAACCTGATTGACTACGTGGGCCAGTCCGGCACGTCCGTTATCGAGGCCACCGGCCTGCCCAACCTGAACCCCGCCGCCACCTACCGCCTGGCCGAAAACCTGTTCGCCGTCACCACCCAGGGACTGGAATTTGAAGCCACCACCCGCGCCCAGCTGGCGCCCCACCTGCGCCTCGACGGCAGCATCGGCTACACCTACACCCACCTCGACGTGGCCGGCGACGTGGTGTCGCAGTACCTCAGCAACGTGGCCAAACAGCTGGTAACCGGCAACGTAAGCCTCACCCACCGTCGCTTCACCGTGGGCGTGGGCGGCGTATTTAAGCAGCGCGCCAGCCAGCGCACCACCCCCAGCGCCACCGTCAACGACGCCGAGCTGACCCCCAGCTACGTGGTGATAAATGGCCGTCTCGACGTGGCCCTGCTGCCCGAGCGCGTGTGGATAGTCGGCCAGGCTCAAAACCTGTTCGACGCCAAATACTCCGACCTGCTGGGTGCCCAGATGCCCGGCCGCTGGCTCATGGCCGGCGTGCGCGTGGCCCTGCGCAAGTAGCTCCTCATCTCCCGCCCGAAGCCGGCCTGCACGCGTAGTGTAGCCGGCTTCTTTGCGTTTGATAAAGTCCGGGCTCGCCCCGCAAAGCTGTTTGCACGGCATGCGAACCCGTTAAAGCGGTATGTAAACCCATACATGTAGCCCGCAAACCACTTCATACGGCCCGCGAACCGCCACAAGTGCCCTGCAAACCACTTCATACGGCCCGCGAACCCCCACAAGTGGACCGCAAACCGCTTCACACGGCCCGCGAATCCCCACAA
Organism: Hymenobacter negativus; assembly: GCF_017571495.1. Classification (GTDB taxonomy): domain Bacteria; phylum Bacteroidota; class Bacteroidia; order Cytophagales; family Hymenobacteraceae; genus Hymenobacter; species Hymenobacter negativus. Next base: position 89,593 of record NZ_JAGETZ010000003.1, read on the forward strand.
GTGCCCTGCGAATCAATATAAGTGCCCTGTTTTTCGTGTTTGCCATGTTGCGCGTGTTTGCCATGTTTTAGTAGTTCGGCATGTTTTGGGAATGGCGGGAGTACGCCCCACCGCTCCGGCAATCCAAGGCACGGCGTATCTTTGCCCCATCAATTCTTTCTCCCCAAAGGATTGTTTTTATACAGAGGCGCTGAGAGACAGGCTCACTGACGCGCCGGCAACCCCCCGCAACCGCGGGCACGGTGCCAATTCCTGACCATATAAAAACAAGTTGCCGTGGACGCTGCCAACAAAATTTTCGTTTCTCCCGCCACCATTTCTGCCCGCGCTGCTGTGCGCTCGGCTTGCATGGGGTGTTGTTGTTGTCCGGCCTAAGTTCAGTTAGTCATTGCGGGTTTGCGCGGGCAACGGCGGCTGCTATTAGCAGCGTTGTGGCCGTTTGCTAACATTTCCACTGGGGGCTGAACGCCTTTGGTCTTACTCCCACTGTGCCGCGCCACAAGAGCTTTCGGGAGTAACAGCGGCACGCTTGCCGACCAGATGCTGTTACCCATACCCAATTCTGGCGCTAACGCATTCACAATTTTTTGCTTCTACAGTCACCGATTTGTCGGCTGACTTGTTGTTCTACTCCAATTCTTTTAATTCTCCCTACACACATGGCCTCCCCCCAAAAGCCCATTGGCATCTACTTCGAGCACCCCGAATGGTTCAAGCCCCTCTTCGCCGAGCTGGACCGCCGCGGCCTGCCCTACGAAAAAATCGACGCCGCCCACCACCTCTTCAACCCCTCCGAAAAGGAAAGCCGCTACAGCCTCGTCGTAAACCGCATGAGCTCCTCGGCCTACCTGCGCGGGCACGGCCAGGGCATCTTCCACACCGCCGGCTACGCCACGCACCTCGAGCGTATCGGCACGCGCATCATCAACGGCTCAGCCGCCACGGCCATTGAGACGAACAAGGCCCGGCAGCTCTCGCTGTTCGAGTCGCTAGGCCTGAAATACCCGGCCTCGCGCGTCATCAACCACGCCTCCCGGGCGGTAGACGCGGCCCGCGAACTGCGCTTCCCCATCGTGGTGAAGGTGAACATCGGCGGCAGCGGCGCGGGCATCATCCGCTTCGATACCATTGAGGGCCTGCAGGCTGCGGTTGACAATAACCAGATTGACCTCGGCATCGACCAAACTGCCCTCGCGCAGGAGTACGTGACGCCCCGCGGCGGCAACATCCACCGCGTCGAAACGCTGGACGGCAAATTCCTCTACGCCATGAAAGTGTACACCACCGGCGAAAGCTTCAACCTGTGCCCCGCCGAAATCTGCCAGATTCCCGAAGAGCAGTCGGCCGAGTTCTGCCTCACGGAGGCCCCGAAAAAAGGCATCCAGGTGGAAGCCTTCACGCCCCCGGCCGAAGTCATTGCCGCCGTCGAGCGCATCGTAGCCGCCGCTAAAATCGACGTGGGTGGCATCGAATACCTCATCGACGACCGCACCGGCGACGTGCTCTTCTACGACATCAACGCCCTCTCCAACTTCGTGGCCGATGCCGTGAACGTGGTTGGCTTCGACCCCTACGCCCGCTTCGTGGACTACCTCGAAACCCAGCTGTCCGGTGCCCGTCCGGCCGAGGTTTCTTTGGCCCAAGCTACCGCGCAGCTCGAAGGCTCCTACCAGCCCGCGTCCATCCACTAAGCCGGATTGTCGCTGGCATAACGCATTAAAATATGAAATTCGGATATTGGATGCCCATTTTCGGGGGCTGGCTGCGCAACGTAGAAGACGAGCAGATGCCCACCGACTGGAGCTACGTGAAGCAGCTGGCGCAACGCAGCGAGGCCTGGGGCTACGACCTCACGCTCATCGCCGAGCTGTATTTGAACGACATCAAGGGCACCGAAGCACCTTCGCTCGAAGCCTGGAGCACGGCTGCCGCGCTAGCCGCCGTCACGGAGCAGTTGGAAATAATGGTGGCCGTGCGCCCCACCTTCCACAACCCCGCGCTGCTGGCCAAGCAAGCCGCCAACATCGACCTGATTGCGCCCGGCCGCCTGTCGCTGAACGTGGTATCGAGCTGGTGGCGCGACGAGGCCACCAAGTACGGCCTGCACTTCGAGCAGCACGACGACCGGTACGCCCGCACCCGCGAGTGGCTCGACGTGGTGACCAACGTGTGGAAACAGGACCATTTCAGCTACCAGGGCAAGTACTATCAGGTGGCCGACAACGTCCTCCAGCCCAAGCCCGCCAAGGCTCCATTCCTTTACGCCGGCGGCGAGTCGGAAGCCGCCAAAGACCTCATCTCAACGCAGTGCGACGGCTACGTGATGCACGGCGACTCGCCCGAGCAAATCGGGGCCCGCATTGCCGACATGCGCCGCCGCCGCGAGCAGAAAGGCCTGCCGCCGATGAAGTTTGGCGTGGCCGGCTACTCCATCGTGCGCAACACCGAGCAGGAGGTGCAACAGGAACTGGACCGCATCACCAACGTGAAATCCTCGGCCGCGGGCTATGACAACTACCAGCAGTGGCTGGCCGGCACGCAGCTGGAACAGCAAGTGTCGCTGCACGACTACTCAGTTTCGAACCGCGGCCTGCGCACCGGTCTCACCGGCACGCCCGCGCAGCTGCAGGACCGCATCGGCGAGTTTGAGCGGGTAGGAGTGGACTTCTTTCTACTGCAAGCCAGCCCCCAGCTGGAGGAAATGGAGCGGTTTTCAGAGTCGGTTATTCAGGTACTGGCGTAGCGCTTTTCGCTTCAATCCCAAACAAAAGACCGTCATGCAGAGCGTAGCGAAGCATCTCGCGTGGCATTACTAATCCTTTTTAACGATTGAGTCACTATTGCACGCGAGATGCTTCGCTACGCTCTGCATGACGGTCTAATAAATTTTCTGATACTCAACGTGCCCAGTAGTCGGCGCGTTTTAACAACTACATGCTTAAAAAATCACTAGAGCTACTTCGCGCTGAAGCGGCCGAAACGGGGGCCAACACCCTCAAGCGAAGCCTCAACGGCGTGAGCCTGATTGCTATTGGCATCGGGGTTATTATTGGGGCGGGTTTGTTTTCATTGACCGGCATTGCGGCGGCTAATAATGCCGGGCCGGCCGTTACCCTGTCCTTTGTGGTGGCAGCTGTGGGTTGCGCCTTCTCGGCGCTGTGCTACGCAGAATTTGCGGCGCTGGTGCCCGTTTCGGGCTCAGCTTACACCTATTCGTATGCCACGATGGGCGAATTATTTGCCTGGATTATTGGCTGGGATTTAGTGCTGGAATATTCGGTGGGCGCGGCCACGGTGGCCATCAGCTGGTCGCAGTACCTCATCAAGTTCTTGGGGAAATACGGGCTGCACATCCCGGCGCAGCTAGTCATGTCGCCCTTTGAAAGCGCGAAGCTGGCCGATGGAAGCACCGTGCACGGCTTCGTGAACGTGCCGGCTATGCTCATCGTGCTGGCCATTACGGCCATCGTGACGCGCGGTACCAAGGGCTCGGCCTGGTTCAACGCGCTGGTGGTGGCCTTGAAGGTGGCCGTGGTGCTGGTGTTCATCGCGCTGGGCTGGAAGTACATCGACCCCGCCAATTACCAGCCCTACATCCCGGCCAACACCGGCAAGTTCGGCGAGTTCGGGCTCAGCGGTATTCTGCGCGGGGCGGGCGTCATCTTCTTCGTGTTCATCGGCTTCGATATTGTGGCCACCATGGCCCAGGAAACCAAGAACCCGCAGCGCAACATGCCCGTGGGCATCCTCGGCTCGCTGGCGGTGTGCACGGTGCTGTTTGTGCTGTTTGGGCACGTCCTGACCGGCTTGGCAAACTACACCGAGTTCAAAAACAATGCAGCGCCGGTAGCTATTGCCATCGAGAAAACGCCTTATGCCTGGCTCTCCTCGGCCGTGATTCTGGCCATTCTGGTGGGCTACACATCCGTTATTCTGGTTGATTTACTGGGGCAGTCGCGGGTGTTTTTCTCGATGTCACGCGATGGGCTACTGCCGCCGGTGTTCTCCAAGCTGCACCCCACGTTCAATACGCCGTTTCAGTCCAGCTTGCTGCTGGGGTGCTTTATTGCGCTGTTTGCGGGCTTCGTGCCCATCTCGGTGGTGGGCGAGATGACGAGCATCGGCACGCTGCTGGCCTTTGTGATGGTGTGCCTGGGCGTGATGATTATGCGCCGCACTAACCCCGATGCGCCCCGCTCGTTCCGCACGCCGTGGGTGCCGGTGGTGCCCATCCTCGGCATTGTGGTGTGCCTCGTGATGATGGCCTCGCTGCCTTGGGAAACGTGGCTGCGCCTGATTGTGTGGCTGGCGCTGGGCATGCTCATTTACTTCGGATACGGCCGGAAGCACAGCAAGCTGCGGCTGGCGCAGGAAAATCAGCGCTAGTCCGACGTTATGGCGGAGCTATCCTTTGTGGAGTATGTTCGAAGTACCGGGCTGACAGGAGGCGAAGCTTTCTGCCTGCTGACCATGGCTGGGTTTGCGGTGTTGGCCGTGGCCGCGGCGGTTGGCCTGTATCGGGGCCGGCACCTGCCCACCTCCACAAAGAAAGCTGCAAAGGAAAGAAGCAGCGACTGGAAGGGAATGCTCTCGTTTCTGGCTGGCGCGGGAATCACAGGCTTTTTCGGCTACAGCATAGCGCACGTGCGCTACCAGCTGGACTACCAGCTGCGCCCCGATGCGTCGCGCTATACCATTGGCGAAGTGTACCGGCATTCGGCACGCAAAAAGGGACCGGTGTATGAGTATCGCTACCGTGTCCGGAGCCAGTCTTACGAGGGCACGACCACTTGCCAGTCCCGGGCCTGCCCACCCATTGGCATCCGCTTCTACATCACTTTTGCACTGGCCGACCACAGCTTGAGCCAGTGCACTGGTGAAGTAGTACCCGATACCGTGCAGACGGCGCCCGCCTTGGGCTGGCCCACGCTGCCTTGAGCAGCGGTGACGCAAACTTGCCGTCAGTGCGTGGTTAGGCCGTTTGAGTCCAGCCCGTCATCATCCCGCACGCGGCTGAGGCTGCCTTCCAGGTCTACGATGTCATCGCCAGGACTGATGGCGGCGGGGGCGGCTTGCTTGTACACATCTACGGCGCCGTGCTGGTCCAGCAGCTGACGGGCGCGGTCGGCGTCTTCTTCAGTAGCAGCGGTTACGGTGATGACGGCGCTATCGGCGTGGGTGGCGGCAATGTGAGCTTGAGCCGCGTCGGCGTTTTCATTGCCCGCAAACAGGTCGGTGAAAAAGCGGATGAAGCCGGTGCCCAAGTGCTCGGTAGGTGGCTCTGCTTGGGTGGTGGGCAGGTGCTCGGCGCGGAGCGTATCAGGGGTGGCCAGGTTGAGGCTGCTGCGCTGGAAGCCGGCAGCGAGCAGCTGCTCGATGACCTGTTGGGCTTCGGAAACGTGGTTGAATAAGCCTACGACGGTTCGGGACATGGTAATTCAGGAGAGGTACCCGCAGGTCTACGGCTGAGTAAAGGGCTGGTTGTAATGCGGCCCGTGGCTTTGGAGGCGGGGTGAAAAGAGGCAGGCTAGTGCTGGCACAGCACAAACAAGAAATCGCCTGAATTTTGCCATTATGTCAAAGGACTTGATTCATAGCTAAGGATGAAAGCAAAAATCGCGCTATTTGTATGCAATCGATGCCGGTAACGATGCCGGCATCGATTGCGCAGTTTAATCCTGATAAATAGCTTGTTGGGGCGGCGGAAAAGTCTAGGTTTAGTTATCCAATTGGCCAATTGGTCGACGCTTTCCACCACCAACCAAACCACGCTCCATGAACAAAATTCCCGCCTTGCTATTGCTGGCCGCCGCCCTGGCTGCCTGCTCCAAAGCCAACGACCCCACCTCGGCCGGGGCCCCCATTGCCGCTGCCCCGGCTACCGCCAACGTGAGCACAACGGTGACCACCGAAACGGCCCTCAAAAACGCCATTGCCGCGGCCAATCCCGGCGACGTCATCACCATCAGCGGCACCATCAACCTGACCAGCACGCTGCAATTGCTGCGCAGTGGCACCGCCAGCGCTAAAATCAACTTCACCGGGGGCACGCTCAACTGCTCGGGCATTGCTTCGGGCTGGGGCGTGAAGGTGAACGGCAGCTACTGGAACATCACCAACATGACCATCAAGAACGCGCCCGACTGCGGCCTGGTCTTCCAGATAGGCGGCTATAACTACACCAACAACGTGACCACCACGGCCAACAAAGACTCGGGCCTGCAGGTGTACAATGGTGCCCACGACTGCAACATCACCTACTGCACCTCCACCGAGAATTTTGACACGGCCAACAACGGCGAAAATGCCGACGGCTTTGCCTGCAAGCTCTCGGCCGGGGCCAACAACAAGTTTGACCACTGCACGGCCAACCACAACTCCGACGATGGCTGGGACCTCTACGGCCAGCCCGCCACCGTGAAAATCACCAACTGCACGGCCACCAACAACGGCTACGGGGGCAACGGCGACGGCAACGGCTTCAAGCTGGGCAGCGCCGGTCAAAACATCCCCCATACCGTGACGGGCTGCACCTCCAGCAACAACAAAGCCAGCGGCTACGACGGCAACGGCAACACCGGCCACATCACCACCACCGGCAGCGGTGGCTCGGGCAACGGCAAAACGTTGTTTTACCGCATCTACTAGCTGATTTCGAAATTGGCCAATGGGCAGGCGGGGCGCTTCGGCAGATGCGTCCCGCCTTGTTTGTTAGTGGCCGGACTATAGGCGAAAAGTCAGGACTTTCTGCTACTATCCCGGAAGGCTAGCTTATCCTGCGTTGGAAAGAGACGCCCGTTCCAGAAGCAGTAGTGCGGACCGCAATTGGCCCTCCAGAGCGGCAAGACGGACTTGCGGGCTGTGGCGATATCATTTTTATGAAGCACACTGCCCGTGGTTGGGAAGTTGAGTACACGGTCAATTTATGGGTTAATTAGACAAGCGCCGCTCCGGCCGCCGGGCAACGACAACCGTCGGACAACTGCACCGTCGGACCAGTAAATGGCCACTAACCGGGAACCGGTGCCAAGCAAAATAATTAGGCAGACAGCGGACGCGGGCCTAACCGAGAATGGTGCTAAACAGCGTTTATAATCAGAAAGATAAAGGTAGCATAAAGGACATTTGGCCGTTGAGCAGTCATTTGTTGGTTGGCTGGCGGAGGTAGTCCTTTGCTGCACAATCCTTCGCTCCTGATTCCTCATGCGTTCACAAATTATTTTGCTCGTTTTGGTGCTGTGTAGCCTAGCTGCCAAGGCACAGGATACGTTGGCCGTGGTCCCGATGGCCTCCTTGCCTGCGGGTGCAGCCCCCGATTCCGTGGCGGCGGTTCGGCAGCTATTTGCCGCGAAGCGGAAGACTCGCCAGTACGTGGTGGGCGGCACCGCGCTGGCGGGCGTCACCGGCATGGTCGTTGCGCTCAACCAGCCGGCCCCGCCCCATAGCGTGGGCTTTGGCGCCGGTATCGATGGCCGGCCCATTATGGCTACCCTCATCGGGGTGGCAACCGGGGCAATAGTGGGGATTGAGTTATTCGTCCCCAGCATTTGGAGTTCTAAGCGGGAAGAACAGGCTGTGGCTGCGTTGGCGGCCCACCAGCTGCCGCGCTACGTCAAGCGCCGGCTGCAGCCAACATATTTCCACACCGCCGGGGACGCGCTGACCCGACAGTAAACAAGGCCTCGCCACTGCACACTACCGGCCTCACTGAGCTAGCTGTTGTGGTCAGTATATTTCCCGCATGAATCTTCCTTTCCTTGCTTCCCTGGCTGGGGTTGCCACCATCTTGGCTGCCTGCAGCACCACGCCCGAAACGCCTGCCGCTCCTACTAAGCCGCTCACGGCCGCGCAGCAAAAAGCGCAAATTGCGCAGCTGAAGCTGGCTTACGGTGCACCCGAACAAATCGATAGCTCTGCCTACGTGCTCTATCCGTTGGTGCTGGGCAAAGATGTGGTGGAAGAGGAATCGGAATACAGCAGTAGCAGCCGCTATGAAGTGGACAAGTACTGGAACCTGGCCTTTTATAATCCTACCAACGGTACCTCTCACCTGCTGGATTCTACCCGGCGCATGGTGATTTACAGTTACGAACCCAAGTCGTCGGACGATAAAGTCACCAGCATGTCGGCGGCGGCATTTGCCGAGTATGTGCGTGGCAGCTTCACGCAGGTAGATAAGCTGCTGTACTATTCTGTTCGCACCCTCGATTTCAACCACGACGGCGAACTCACCCGCGACGACCCTAACTACCTGTTCATTTCCGACAAAGCTGGGAACGGCTTCCGGCAGGTATCGCCCGATACCTACAACGTGCATAGCTGGCAGCTGCTTCTGGCCACCAATAAGATTCTGCTGCAAGCCACCGCCGATACCAACCATAACCAGAAGTTCGATGAAAACGATACCGACGTCCTTCTGGTATACGACTTAGCTACCGGTGGCCCGGCCAAAGAAGTGTTCAACGAAGCCTTCAAAACGAAGGTGAAAAACATCTACCACGCGCAGTGGGCAAAAAAGCCTGTGCAGTAGCGCGGGAGGTGGGCGCAGGCCTAGTGGCCCGTTAGTTTATGGCCAACCCGAGCGCCGCCTCGCGCACGTCCCAGCCGTAAATACCCCGTTTATTTGCGACCATGAATGCCCTTCCCGCCCACGGGCACCGCTTCGTCGCGCCGGCCGTGCCGGCTTCCGCCCATCGCGAGGATGCTATCCAGCAGGTAGATGCCCATCAGGCTCCCCCGCGCCAGCACGCCATCGACCTGCTGCGGCTAGTGGCGGCCCTGGCGGTGGTGCTCTACCACGTAGCCTACCGGGGCTACCACGCCGAGCACGCCAGCCCGGTGGACTACCCGGCGCTGGGGCGTGTATTCAAGTACGGCTACCTGGGGGTCGAGGTATTCTTCGTCATCAGCGGCTACGTGGTGCTGCTGTCGGCCCAGGGCAAGACGGTGAGGCAGTTTTTTGTGTCGCGGGTGGCCCGGCTATACCCGGCCTACTGGGTGGCGTGCACGCTCACCTTCGGGGTAGTGCGGCTGTGGGCCCCACCGGTGGAGCCGGGCGTGTGGTCGGCGCTGAAATATGCCACCGTGTCCGACTACGCCTACAACCTGACCATGCTGCAAAGCTTCTTCGGCCGGCCCAACCTCGACGGCGTGTACTGGACGCTGGGCTGCGAAATCAGCTTCTACTTGCTCATCGCGCTGCTCATCGGCTTCGGCTGGATGCAGCGCCACCTCGTGCCCTTTCTCTGGGGCTGGCTGGGCTACTGCGCGCTGGTGGGGCCATCGGAGGTGCCGCAGCCGCTGGTGCAGCTGCTGATTCCGCGCTACGCGCCCTTCTTCATGGCCGGCATGGTGTTTTTCCTGATTCAAACCCGACAGGCGGCTTCCTGGAAGGGCTACCTGCTGCTGCTGGCCACCTACGCCGAGAGCCTGCGGGCCGGCCGCGCCATTTCGGCCGACATGGAGCCGTTTTTTCACGAAGCCTTCTCGCTGCCCGTGACGTGGACGGTGCTCACGGGCGGCTTCGTGTTCTTCCTGCTCCTTAGCCACGGCTGGCTCCGGCTGCGCCCGGCCCGGTGGCTGGCCTGGGCCGGCGCCCTCAGTTACCCCATCTACCTGCTGCACCACAACTTGGGGTTTGTGGTCTTGCAGCGCCTGGGCAGCCAAGTGAATAAATACGTGCTGCTCGCCGGCCTGCTCGGGGCGCTGCTGGTGGCGGCGTATGGGCTGCACGTGCTGGTGGAGCGGCGCTATTCCAGCAAGCTGCGGCAGCAGTTGCTGGCATGGCTGGAGTAGCAGGGCCCCGGCCGACGCGCGTCGTAGGCGTACGCCAGCTGGGCTGCTTTCCGTACTACAACCGCTGCCAGCGACTGCTGTGGGCATCAATGACAAAAGGATATCAGCGCCAGCTTATGGCGATGACAGTAGTCAATCCGGTCTTTAAGCGCCTTGATGCCTTCGTAGGCGATGCCCCGTTCTTCCTGCTCTGCGTCTCCCGCCAGCAAGGCTTCCACTTCCTCATCGGTGATGGCAATATTGGCTAATTCCTGGTGCAGTCGCTCAATTTCAGCAGCAAGCAAAACGCCCGAATCCGGGAAGTCCGCCACCGGCGGCAAGCCCAGGTTCAGGTCCTCTGCCAGCAGGTCTTCCGCGCAGGCGATGCCCGTGATGTCAAAGTCATCAGCCAGGTAATCATCAATCAAATCGGTTACGTAGCCAAGTTTTAAGTCCGTATGGCCATTTAAGTCGATACCTAAATAGCTGCACAAGCAAATGAGCGCGTAGCCATAAGAATGGCCCGACTGCACGTTGTACGGCTCGCCAAAAATGATTTGCCGAAGGGCTTCCCCCGTGGGCACCGCCCCGGGAAAGTCTTGCGATGCGTAGGACTCAAAGGTGTCCGAAGCGCAAACTGCCTCAAGTAGGGCGGCATCCTGGGAGGCAAACGCCTGCTTTAGCTTGGCTAGCTCAACGCCATAAGAAAGAATGTAGAGGCCCATCAGTAAAAGAGAATTGTTGTCGTTTAATAGAATCTTTACAGCCGAAAGTAACGGGATAACCGCCCCAGATTCCTTGTTTGCTACCTAGTCGGCGCGCGTTATGCCCATTAGTGATGCGCTTCTGGTTTTACTTGTGTCCTTATTCCACGCCAATGCTTATGCCCGATACCCTCGCCGCCCGCTGGCACCGCCTCACCACCCCGCTCGTGCCCGATGCCGCCCGGCGCGAGGCTGAATTCCAACGCCTGACCGCTGCCTACCAGGCCCCCACGCGCCACTACCACAACTTGCAGCACATCGAAAACCTGCTGAATAGGGTAGAGGCCGCCAACTTGCAGGACCCCGAAGTGGTGCAGCTAGCTGTCTGGTTTCACGACGTGGTGTACAACGCCCTGAAGTCCGACAACGAAGCCCGTAGCGCCGCCGAGGCCCTGGCGTTTCTTAAAGACTCGGCCCTGGAGCCGGCCCGGCAGCAGCGCGTGGCCTTCCTCATCGAGCGCACCGCCGACCACACCCAGCCCCAGCCGCCCGACGATGCCGACCTGCTCTACTTCCTCGATGCCGACCTGAGCATTCTCGGCGCCCCCGAGGCCGAATACTGGGCCTACGCCCGCCACGTCCGCGAGGAATACCGCCTCGTGCCCGACCTGCTATACTGCCCCGGCCGTCGCAAGGTGCTGGCCAAAATGCTGGCCGCGCCCGTCTTGTTCCGCACCCCGCAGCTGCGCGCCGAGCTGGATGCCGCCGCCCGCCGCAACCTGGCAGCCGAGATTGATGCCTGGGACCAGGGCGGGCTCGCAGCTTCCTGAACAGCCCCATAACAAAGAAAGCCTGCCGCGCAATGCGGCAGGCTTTCCTATTAAACAAACTCTGAACCCGGCGCTAGTTGCGCACGATGCGGCGGACTTCCATACTGCCGCTGGCGGTGCGGGCTTGCAGGATGTATACGCCGCTGGGCAGGGTGCTCAGGTTGAGGGCCTGCTTCTGGCTCAGGGCACTGCCGGCAATGGTGCCTTCGTACACCCGCTGCCCCACGGCATTGAGCACGCGCACCGAAACCGATTCGCGGTAGCCGGTGAACTCCAGCAGCAGGTGGCCATCGGGGGTGGGGTTGGGGTACACGGTGAGGGCCGTGCCCGCCTGCGCCGCCGAGGTAGCTGTCACCACCACCGACACAGGGGCCGAAGTGGCTGTGCAGCCGCTCGCATTCGTCACCTGCACGGTGTACGAGCCATTGCGCGTACCCGAGTTAATGACGTAAGTCGAGCCCGTAGCACCGGGAATGATGGCGTTGTTCAGGTAAAACTGGTTGCCCGAAGTGGCCGACGAGGTGAGCGTGATGCCCGTGGCCGGAGTACCCGAGAGCGTGAGTGTGGGCGTCGCCGGCAGCGGGTTCACCGTGAAGGTAGCCGTGCTGGTAACGGCCGCGCAGCCCCCGCTGGCCGCCACCGTGTTGGTGATGGTGTAGGTGCCGGCCGTCGCGCCCGTCAGGCTGATAGCGCCCGTCGTAGCGTTCACCGTCAGGCCCGTTGGGGCCACTGAGAACGTGCCCGTTGTGCCCGTGATGGTGGGCGTGAACCTGCCCGTGCCGCCTGCACAAGCCGCACCAATACCTGGCGTAGCGTAGCTGAAGGCGGCCGTGGGAGCCGTCGTAATGGTCACACTCTGGGTGCTGCTGCTGCCACAGGTCCCGCTCACGGTGTAGGTCACGGTGTAGGTGCCGGCCGTGCTGCTGCCCAGGCTGATAACGCCGGTGTTGGGGTTAATAACCAGGCCTGTGGTCGAGGAGAACGTACCGCCCGCCGTGCCCGTGATGGTAGGCGTGGGCGGAACAATGCCGCTTAGGCAGAAAGTAGCGGATGGGTAAGTGAAGGTGGCCGTAGTCGGCGCCGAGAGCGTGAACGTAGCGGTGCTTGTGGCAGCCGCGCAGCCGTTGGCGGCTGCTACGGTGTTGGTCACGGTGTAAGTACCAGCCGTGGCGGTTGCGCCCACCGTCACGACACCGGTAGCAGCATCGACCGAGAGGCCGGTAGCAGCCGGTAGCGAGTAGGTGCCAGCGGTGGCACCCGTGCCCAGGGCGGGCGTGAGCGAGGTGGTGCTGCCCGCGCAGGTCGTCGCCGTCGGGTAAGTGAAGGCGGCCGTTGGGGCGGCCGTGATGGTCACGCTGGCTGTGCTCGTCACGGCGGCGCAGCCGTTGGCGGCGGCCACTGTATTGGTCACGGTGTAGGTGCCAGGCGTCGACGAGGCCAGCGTGATGGCGCCGGTAGTGGCGTCAATGGTCAGGCCCGTAGTCGAAGAGAATGCACCGGCCGTAGCGCCCGTGCTGAGGGTGGCAGCAGGATTGGTGGCACCGCTCACGCAGTACGAAGTGGCCGCGTAGGAGAAGTCGGCCGTGGGGGCCGCCGTGATGGTAACGGTCGTGGTGGCCGTCGAGCCGCACAGGGTGCTACTGGTCGGTACGGTGTTGGTCACGGTGTAGGTGCCAGGCGTCGACGAAGCCAGCGTGATGGCGCCGGTAGTGGCGTCAATGGTCAGGCCTGCGGTGGAGGAGAACGTACCAGCCGTGGCTCCGGTGCCCAGCACAATAGCTGGGCTGGTCGCGCCGCTTACGCAGTAGGTGGCCGCCGTGCCGTAGCTGAAGCTGGCCGTGGTGGCCGTGCAACCCGCGATGGTAACGGTGTAGTCTTCGGTTTCGCCGTACCAGGTGGTGCTGCCCGACACGCAGGCGTCGGTGGCGGCGAAGATGCTGTTGCGCCAGCGCACCCGCATCCGGGTCTGACCCGGCAGGGCCGTGGCGGGCACGGTCAGCGTCACCGGGAACGTAACATCGGTAGCCGTGAGGCTGGACGTGCCGATGAGGGTGTATTCCGAGGCGTCGAAGGTGCCGCTGTGGTCGTAGTCAATCCACAGGCCGCCCTGCGAGTTGGCGTTGTTCGAGCGCACGATTACGCTGATGCCGTTTGTATAGGTAACGCCCTGCACGAGGGTTGTGGTGTTGGTGGCGCTGGCCGTAAAGTCGCCATAGCCGTTGGTCGAGTTGACATTAGTGGCGTTGGTGAAGCCGGGGGTGCCCGGCAGGCTCACGCTCTTGATGTACTCATTGGTGCCGGTGCTCACCACCGTGCAGTAACAGGTCAGGAACGAATTCTGCGCCACGGCCACCACGCTGGACGTCGCCGACTGGCCGCTGGCCGTGCAGGTCACAATCACCCGGTAGTCGGTAGCAGCCGTCTGGCTGGCCACGGAATAGCCGGCCGTGGCCTGCGCCGCGCCCAGGTTGGCGAAGGTGTTAGCACCGGCCGGGCTGCTCTGCCACTGGTAAGAAAGACCTGTAGTGCCGGCTGCGATGCCGGTTGCATTCAGCGTGAAGGCCGTGCCGCCGCACACCGTAGCGGCCGTAGTAGTGGCCATGGCCGTGGGCGGCGTGCCCGTGCATGCTACCGGGGCCACGATGGTCACGAGGTAGTCCTCTACTTCGCCATAGTTGGAAGAACTGGAAGCTGCAGTACACGACTGCGAATTGAGCAGCACGACATCGTTGCCGCCGCGCACGCGCATCTTGGTCTGGCCCGTCAGGGCTCCGGCCGGAATGGTGACCGGGATGATGGACGTGCCGCTGGCCCCCGCATTGGTGCCCAGCGTGAAAAACTCGCTGGTGTCGAAAGTGCCGCTGTGGTCGAAGTCAATCCACACGCCGCTGTATTGGGTGCCATCGGAGCCCATCGTCACCGAAACCGAAGTCGTGCCGCCCTGGAACAAGGCCGGAATCTGGAGTGTGCCCGCGGTTTGCGCGGCCGAATAATCGGTATAATATGGCGACGCGTTGGTGGCCGAAGAGGCGCTGACCAAGGTGCCCAGCGTCACGTTGGTGATGCCGTCGCTGCCAGTGCCTGACGTCACCGGCGTGCAATAGCAGTTCAGGAAGGGGCTTTGAGCCACGGCCACTACGTTGGACGTCGCCGACTGGCCGCTGGCCGTGCAGGTCACAATCACGCGGTAATCGGTAGCGGCCGTCTGGCTGGCCACGGAGTAAGTATTGGTGGCTTGCGCCGCGCCCAGGTTGGCGAAGGTATTGGTGCCGGCCGTGCTGCTCTGAAACTGGTACGAGAGGCCGGTGATGCCCGCCGCTACGCCGGTTGCCGTAAGCGTGAACGCCGTGCCGCCGCAGGCCGTACTGGCCGAAGCCGCCACTGTGATGGCCGGGGGCGTGCCCGCGCAGGCCGTTGCCGGTGCAATGCTGACGAAGTAGTCCAGCACCTCGCCGTACTGCGTGGTCGAGCAGGCTCCGGCCGAGGTGTTAATGACGGCGTTCAGGTAATAATCGGTGCGGATGCGCATCCGGGTCGAGCCGCTAAGGGCCGTGATGGGCGGCGTGATAGTGGCGGTTAGGTTGTTGGTCGTGGCTGTGCCGTAGAGGGCCGTGCCGGTGCGCAGTAGGGTAAATTCACTGGCATCGAAGGTGCCATTGCGGTCATAGTCTATCCAGACCGAGGCGCGGGTGTTCGACGGCACCTGCACCGTCAGGGTGTAGTTGGCGTTGGCCGTCAGCGTAGCCGTAGTGGTGCTGGCCGGGTACACGGCGTAATTGGCCGATACATAACCGGCTGAAGTGCTGGTGATAATACCCGGCGCATTGGTCAGCGTAACGCCGCCATCGCCGGGGAGCGACACGTTGGTCACGTTTGAATAGCTGGTGCTCGTGCTGGTATGGGCGGCTGGCACGCAGTAGCAGTCCGTCACTGCGCTTTGCCCAATCTGCACCGCGGCCGAAGGCGTGGCCGTGCCACCCGCCCCGTCAAACAGGCAGGTCACGAGGGCACGGTAATACGTGGCAGCCGTTTGGCCGGTGGCCGTATACGTGGAGCTCGTGGCCCCACTAATGTTCGTCCAGGTCGTGCCGTTCGGCGACGACTGCCACTGGTAAGTATAGCCCGCCAGGTTGGTCAGGCTGCCCAGCGACAGGTAAATATTGGTTGAGGAGCAGGCCGTAGTCAGGGCCGTGGTGCCACCGCTGGTAGTCGTGGCCGCAGTGGTCAGACCCGTCGGAGCGGCTGCGCATATTGGGAGCACGCCGGCCGTCACGGCCAGCAGCACGGTGTTGCCAGCTGCCAGCGGCTTCGTGAACGTGAGGCCCGTAATATTCTTTGCCACATTGGCCGGATTCAGCACCAGTTTCAATTGGTAGAAGCGCGGACCCACTATGGGCGAGCCAGTGTATTGCACGCTGTTGTCGCCGCGGCTTACGCGGCCCAGCTTTTCGCGCACTACGTTGGTCTGGCCGCTGGCAAACCAGTCGGCAATGGTCTGGCCGGTAAATACCTGCGTGGTGCCATCAGCAAAGTTGACGGTGATGTCCAGCACGCTGTTCGCATTGCCCGAGGTACCAATCACATACAGCTCCGACGCCGCGCTGGGCGTCGCAAACGAGAGCGTACCCGAAGCCGCCGCCCCGTACAGCCGCAAAGCATTATTGGCCGAATACGAAGCCAGCTGGTACGTAATAGCGCTATTGAGTGCGCTGGTAATCAGCCCACTGTTTTCCAGGGCTGGGTGGGTGGTGGCCGGGTATGTAGTGGTGTTGGGCACCTGGCCGGCGGGCCCTACGTAGTCCTGTGCCATCAGGGTGTAGCCGGTGCCGCCGGTGGCCGCCGCGCCGTCGATATCGGCTGTGGTGGTGGTGCTCACGGCTCCGGCGCCGTTGGCAATAATGTCATGCGTGAAGCCGGTCAGGGCCACCGGGGTGTACGTTTGCCCCCAGGCCGGCAGGCTAAACGCCCCAGCCACCGCCAGCAGCAGCAGCTTGGATAAAGCAGTAAAAGGTTTTTTCATACAGTAAAGGGTGGGGAGGAGAAAGGGGAAATAAGTGAAGGATTATTAAGTACCGGAAGCGTATCGGTATTGAGCTCGGAAAGCTATGAATGAAACCTGCTTAATCGATACATAGCATTGGAAAAGATAGCGCTTGCGTCCGGGACCATGAGTAGCCCTAGTGCCATAAGCGTCAGCTGGTGACGAGCGCAGCGAGCAGGCCCGTTGAACGGTGCAACTGCCGGACCCCGCGCTGCGCGTCACCAGCTGAGGCTTATGGTGCAAGTAGTCGAGGGCAAATGGGACAAGGCAGACGACGCGAACGACCTTTTCTCCGCGTATTTTTGTTGATTCCACGCGCCCAACGCCTCTTATTCAATCCCAAAATCTGCCTAATCTGCGGTCCATGATAGTTTGCATTGCCGAAAAACCCAGTGTCGCCCGTGAAATTGCCAACGTGCTGGGTGCCACCCGCCGCATGGACGGCTACATGGAGGGCAACGGCTACCAGGTGACCTGGACTTTCGGCCACTTCTGCCAGCTCAAGGAGCCCGACGACTACCAGCCCGAGTGGAAGCGCTGGAGCCTGCACAACCTGCCCATGATTCCGGACAAGTTCGGCATCAAGCTCATGCGCCGCGACGAGGGCGTAGTGAAGCAATTCCACACCATCAAAAAGCTGGTGGACGAGGCCACCGAAGTGATAAACTGCGGTGACGCCGGCCAAGAAGGCGAGGTGATTCAGCGCTGGGTGCTGCAGGAGGCCAAGTGCCGCAAGCCCGTGAAGCGCCTCTGGATTTCGTCGCTGACGGAAGAAGCCATTCGCCAGGGCTTTGCCAACCTGCGCGAGGCCAAGGAGTTCGACTCGCTCTACCAGGCGGGCAAGAGCCGTGCCGTGGGCGACTGGCTGCTGGGCCTGAACGCCACCCGCCTCTTCACCCTGAAATACACCACTTACCAGGACAAGCAGTTGCTGAGCATCGGCCGCGTGCAAACGCCCACGTTGGCCCTGCTGGTGGAGCGCTGGCACGAAATCCAGAACTTTCGGCCCGAGCCGTATTGGGTGCTGAAAACCGAATACCGGGGCACGCTCTTCAGCCACATGGCCGCGCCCGACAAAGCCAAGGACGCCGACGCGGCGCCCGATACCAAGTCGCGCCTGCGCGCCCTGGGCTATTTCGTGACTGAGGAAGAAGCCCGCGAAGCCCTGGAAGCCGTACGCCCCGCTCCGTTGCGCGTGACCGATGTGGAGATTAAAAAAGGCCGCGAATCCCCACCGCGCCTGTTCGATTTGACCTCGCTGCAGGTGCAGTGCAACAACCAGCTGGGCCTCTCGGCCGAGGACACGCTGAAAATCGTGCAGGCCCTGTACGAGAAGAAAGCGGTGAGCTACCCGCGCGTCGATACTACCTTTCTGCCCGATGACCAGTACGCCAAAATTCCCGGCATCCTGCGCGGCATCGGCTACGATGCCCTGACCAAGCCGCTGCTGGCCACCAAGATTCCAAAGACGCCCAAGGTCTTCAATAACAACAAAGTCACCGACCACCACGCCATTATTCCGACGGGCGCGGCTGGCCCTGGCGGCGGCATGGAAACCAGCGTGTACGACATCATTGCGCGCCGCTTCATTGCCGCTTTCTATCCCGATTGCGAGGTGAGCAACACCACGGTGCTGGCTGAAGCTGCTGAGCGTCCCTTCCGCGTGCGCGGCCGCCAGATTCTGAACCCCGGCTGGCGCGTCGTCTACGGCGACCCGACTCAGCAGGCGGCTCCTAAACCGACGCCCGCGCCGGGGGCCGCCGGTGCTGCAGCTGAGGACGACGACGCGGCCGTATCCACGGTACTGCCCAACTTTGTGAAGGGTGAAAGCGGCCCCCACGAGCCGCGCCTGGAAAGCAAGATGACCCAGCCGCCCAAGGACTATACCGAAGCCACGCTGCTGCGCGGCATGGAAACGGCCGGCCGCAACATCGACGACGAGGAGCTGCGCCAGGCCATGAAGGAAAACGGCATCGGCCGCCCCAGCACCCGCGCCGCCATCATCGAAACGCTGTTTAAGCGCAACTACATCAAGCGCGAGAAGAAGCGTATTGTACCTACCCCAACGGGTGTGGAGTTGATTGGCCTGATTCGAAACCCTACGCTGAAGTCGGCAGAGCTGACGGGCCAGTGGGAGCACAAGCTGCGCCAGATTGAGCGCGGTGAGTTGTCGTCGGAAGGCTTCCTGGGCGAGCTTTCGGGCTTGGTGAAGGAGATGGTGGCCGAGGTGAAGAACGATGGCCGTGGGCGCATGGTGACGTCGGGCAGCGCCGAGCTGGCCGTGCAGCAGGCCCAGGCCAACGGTGCGGCCGGCAAAATGCCCGCCGGCATGACCGGCGGTCGGCCCACCCAGCCCCACGGGCCAGCTACGCTGCCCGGCGCCAACGGCCTGGGTTACTGCCCGGCCTGCAAAACCGGCCACGTGGTACGGGGCAAAACGGCTTTCGGGTGTGTGCGCTTCCGCGAGGGCTGCACCTTCCGGCTGCCTGCCGAAATGCACGGCAAAAAGCTGAGCGACCCGCAAGCGAAAGCCCTGCTCGCCAAGGGCCGCACGCCGGTGATGAAAGGCTTCATCGGGGCCGACGGGCAGAAATTTGATGCTGCCATTGGCCTCGATTCCAGCTTCCAGCCTATGCTGCTGCAAGTGGCCGAGAGCAAGCCCGGTGCCGCCCCCGACTCGGGCCTGATTCCGTGCCCGGTGTGCAAGCTGGGCACCATGCTCAAAGGCAAGGCGGCCTACGGCTGCTCCCGCTTCCGCGAAGACTGCCAGTTCCGGGTGGCCTTCGAATGGGGTGGCAAGCAGCTCACCGAAACACAGCTCAAGCTGTTGCTGCGGCGCGGCGAAACCAGCGTCATCAAAGGCTTCATCTCCAGCAAAACCGGCAAGAAATACGACGCTGCCCTGAAGGTGGAAGAAGGACGCGTAGTGCCGGTGTTTGGGTAGACTGATTTAGTGTACAGGCTATTATAATGCGCCTCGACAACACGATTTAACAGGCTAGTTCGGCCCGTAGCGACGCCTGCACGCGTTGGGCCTGCTGCATGTGCCGCTGCTGGTGCACTACCACAAATTCCAGAGCTTCACCTAGTCGCAGCTTCAGCAGCCGAAAAAACTCGACGGGCACGGCCTTGCGGTTGAGGTCGGTGGTTGCGGCCTGGGCCAGCACCTCCAGCAGGCGAGTTTGATGCAGGTCGAATTCGGTGAGTACTTCCTGGCCCAGGTCGCTGCCCAGTGGGTTTAGGCGTTTCAGCGTGCTGCTTTTTTTGGTGTTAGTGGGCCGCATCATTTCCACCGATTTGCGACCCAACCAAGTGTAGGCCACTTCGACTTCAGCGGCTGGCGCGGCAACGCGGCGGGCCAGGGCTTCGGCAAAAGCCGCATTGTAGTAGCGGCTGTAGCGGTTCAGGTGCTCCAGGCATTCGAGGATGCTCCAGCTGGTAGGTGCCAGTCGTTGGTTGAGTAGGGCCAGCGGTAAGGTGGCAAATTCAGTATTGACGGTGGTGCGCAGGGCAGCTACAGCAGCCTCAAGGCCAGCGAGGAATTCAGGGTTTTTCATGAGCTTAACAAGGCGGTGCAATGTGGTATATTGGTGAGGCAAAGTTCTGACCAGCAACCATCGCAAAACCTTGATTACAATCAAGAATTACAAGCGGCCCCAGCAAGGTGCTCCATGGCCTGATTACTATCCAGGTACTCTACTTGAGGCGGCTCAGGGTCTCGGGCGTCATGCGCAGGTAGGAGGCCAGGTATTTGCGCGGCACCAGTTGGAAAATGTGCGGACTGCGCTGCCTGAGCCGGGCCAGCCGTTGGGCCGGCTCAGGCAGCAGCAGGTCGATTTCGTGTTCCATACGGCCCACCAGCGCTTTCTCCAGTTCCATGCGCCAGAACCGGGAAAAGGCCGGGCTTTGCTCCATAAATTCCATAAAGTCAGCCCGCCCAATGGCTAGCAATTCGCTCTGCTGCAGGGCCTGAATGGCGTATTCCGAGGGCTGGCCCGTGGCAAATGACGGAAACGAGCACAGCAGCGAGTTGGCGTACCCAAAACCCACACAGGTTTCTTCGCCCGGCGTGATGGGGAAGTAGATGCGTAGCAGCCCACTGCGCACGAAGCACAGCCGCTGTTCTACCTGGCCCGGCTGTACCAGAAAATCGCCGCGCCGTAGTAGCACGGATTGGTCCCAGCGTGCGGCAAAATCAGCTATTTCCTCAGGTTCGAGGCCAGGAACTCGGCTGAGCAAGGCCGTGAGCAGGGTGCAGGCGTCGGGAGAGAGCATGTTAGTGACGTTTTTGGCTCACTGCTCAGCGTGCACAAGGTTGTGGCTTCGCCGCGGGAGCAATGCAGCAATGTAGTACTTGGCGCAACAGCTACGTGGATACTTACCGCACTTTCTGCTACAGTTTCCGCAAGCCCAGCCTCGCCACCTATGCCTACCTCGATGGGGGCTTAGTTTGCAATAATATAGCGTAGCTTGCCCTCCGCCAGCGCCATATCAACAGCGGTAGTAAGGTCAGGTTAAGCAGCTTCATCGGCGCGCGCACTCACCGAAAAGGCTGCTATAGTGCACTCTAAAAAAAGCCGGTAATAAGGTCGATAACCGGCTGGCTTGCTGCCGGGTTATTGGCCTCGCAACCCATTGCTTGTACCTTGCTGCTCCGTTTATGCCTTCACTCAGCGTACTGCCCGACCACCAAACCGTGCCAATTATTGACGGGCAAACCATCTTGCAGGCTACGCTGGCTCACTGCATTCCGCACGTTCACGCCTGTGGCGGACAGGCTAAATGCTCGACTTGTCGCGTGGTAGTGACTGAAGGCCTCGCACACTGCGACCCGCGCACCGCCGCCGAGCAAACCCTGGCCGATAAGTTGCACCTCACGCCCTATATGCGCCTGGCCTGCCAAACCACCGTGCACGGCGACGTTGCATTGCGCCGCCCCGTGGTCGATGCCCTCGACTTGGAGCTGACGCGCCAAGCCGTGGAAGCCCCCGGCCAGCGCCTGGGCGAGGAAAAGCAGTTGGCCATCCTCTTCACCGACATCGAAAACTACACGCCCTTCGCCGAGGCACTGCCGCCCTACGACATCATCCATGTGCTGAACCGCTACTTCCGACTCATGAGCGACGTTGTCAGCCAGCGCCACGGCTACATTGTTGACTACGTGGGCGATGGCTTGCTGGTGCTCTTTGGCCTGGAGCGCCCCGAGCAGGCGGTGGCCGATGCCCTGGCGGCTGTGCAAGGCATGTTTCAGGCCATGGCCCGGCTCAATCCCTACCTGGAGCAGATGTATGGCCGCGGTTTTCGGGTACGGGCAGGCCTGCACTACGGGCCGGTGGTGGTGGGCCACATCGGGCAGGGCGACTCGCGCAAATTGGCTGCCATTGGCGACAGCGTGAACATGGCCAGCCGCATCGAAAGCACCAACAAGGACCTGGGAACTCAATTTCTGGTGTCCGAAGCTGTGGTAAAAGCCGCCGGCCCTAGCTTGCTCACACACCGCAACTGCGAGCGCACCCTCAAGGGAAAAACCGGCCAATACCAGCTCTATGAAGTGCTGCCGGAAGCCTTACCGCCCGTAACGCCATAGCTGCTTACGCGTGCACGGCCGGCGCACTCACTTGCGCCTTGTACTCTACAATGTTCTTCGCCATTCCTTTGAAAATGATGCCGTGAAAAGGCAATACGGAGTACCAGTACAGGCGCCCGGCCAGTCCACGCGGGCGGTAAGCGGCCAGCTGCTCCAGTGTATGGGTACCATCTTCCTGTTCCTGAATGCGGAACTGCAGCCAGGCTTCGCCGGGTAGCTTCATTTCGGCGTAGAGCAGCAGGCGCCGACCCGGTTTATCGGCCACCAGCACCCGCCAGAAATCGAGTGGGTCGCCGGCCCGGAGGCGTGAAGGAGAGCGGCGGCCCCGCCGCAGGCCCGGCCCGCCCACGGCCTTGTCCATGATGCCGCGCAGCTGCCAGAGCCAGTCGGTTTTGTACCAGCCCCGGTCGCCGCCGATGCGCCAGATGTTGTCCAGCACCTCCGCCACAGGCCGCGTAAAAGGCACGCACTGGCGGTCGAAAAACATGCCGTTTTTGGGGATTTGAATGGCGTCCATGTAGTTCTGGCGCATAGTGCCGCTGCTCACGGCATCGCTCCAGCTACTCACCACTTCGTTCTGCTCGATGCGCTGGAACGCCAGGGCCAACGCGGCCCGGTAGCTCATGGGCTCGTGCGGAATAACCTGGCTGATGCTGCGGGCGGGGTCGCACACGGTATCGTTTTTCAGGCTTTCCACCAAGCTTTGGGCCAATGAAAAAGTGGTACTCGTAACTAAGTACAGCCACCACGACGACAGCCGGGGCGTGAGCACGGGCACCGTCACAATCCAGCGCTTGTAGCCGCGCTCGGCCGCTAGCCCCAGCAGCATCTGGCGGTAGGTGAGCACATCGGGCCCGCCCACATCGAAGGCCTTGCCGAAGCAGGCGTCGTTGTCCAGCACTTCGGTTAGGTAAAACATGATGTCGCGGATGCCAATGGGCTGGCAGCGCGAGTTCAGCCAGCGGGGCGTTACCATCACGGGCAGCTTCTCCACCAAATCCCGGATAATCTCGAACGATGCCGAGCCCGAGCCGATGATGATGCTGGCCCGTAGCACCGTCAGCTTGGCTTTGGTGGCTTCGGCCAGCACGTTTTCCACGGCGCGGCGCGAACGCAGGTGCACGCTCAGGTCGTGGTCATTGGCAATGCCGGAGAGGTAGATGACCTGCCGGGCCGTGGTCGTGTTCAGGTATTGCGTGAAGTTGTACGCCGACTGCTGTTCCTGCTGAAAAAAGTCGTTGTTGCCGCCGCTCATGGAATGCACCAAGTAGTAGGCCGCGTCGATATCGGTTGGGACTTCGGCCAGTGATTCCGGCTTGAGCAAGTCGCCCTGCGCCACGCTCACGCGGGCGGCCAAGGCTTCAGGCAGCGTTTCGGGGAATGAAAAGCGGCGGGCATCGCGCACTAGGCAAACGATGTCGTGGCCCGCAGCGGCCAGCAGCGGCAGCAGGCGCTGCCCAATGTAACCAGTAGCCCCAGTGAGAAGGATTTTCATGCGGTAGCCGGTGTGGTTATAGAGCGGAAGCGCACGGCTTCCCGTACTCAAACGGCTGGGGCGCCTGCATGTTCGCGCGGCTTGCTACCTGTGTGGTGTAACAGCAGCCTCCTTTTTGGGCAAGGGCAGGCGATAGGATGCCTGCAAGGCCACGCGGTTGTATGACCCCGTGCCAAACGTGAGAAAGCCGTTGGCACGCCACGGACTGGTAGCCGGGGTGACTTCCAGCCGCAGATAGCCGAAGCCGTTTTCCTGCTGGTCAAAAGCTACCGACTCGGGCATGCTAGCGCCCACGATGACGGCCACCGGGCTACGAGGGCCAAAGCCGGTGCCGAAACCTACCTGCCACAGAGGGTTGGCCAAACCCAGCAGGCCGCTGGCGCCGTAGCCGTTTTCGGCTAGCACCCAGTTGCGCCACCCCACGCGGGTTTGAAAAGTAGGCACTACAGTAGCAGTATCAACGGTGGTCGAACTGGATAGAAAGCCACTGGAAGTGGAGCCGTAGTAGCCCACGCGACCCAGCAACAGCCCCACCCCGCCCCGAAACTGCCAGTTTTTGGTATTGAAACCTGCTTCGAAATGCGGATGAAGCGCTCCGAGCGTGAGCCGGATGGTGCGGTCGGTGCCGATACGAACCCGGTCGGAAGCCGCCAGTAGGTCGAGCCCGATGGTAATGGTGGTGGTTCGGTTGCGGTATGGCCGGTAAAATTCCTGCCCGAAATCGGCGCCCAGCAGTAAACCATCAAATCGGTGTTCGACTGGTAGGCCAGTACGCGTGCTGGCACTGCCAAATAGATTAAATCTAGAACGAAAATCGTCGGTGCTATGACCAAACCGGCCACCAGTGTAGCCGCCTCGAAATACCAGAAACGGTCGTACTTCGGCCGTTGGCGCGGCTTCAGAGGTCTGCGCCCGACAATTGAGAACAGGCAGTGCACCAAGGGCTATTGCCAACAGCAGAAGAATTGATTTGCAGCGGTTCATCGGGTGGAGCTTCAGTTCCATTAGTGGCGCCCGAAGACTGCCCGAAGTAAGGCTATGATGTCATACGCCAGCAAATCAATAAAGTGGTTTTCGGGATTTTGCGAGTAGTTAATGCGGGTAGGTAACTGCTTAAATTAGAATAACTAAGTAGGCTGAATGTCGGATTTTACAACCAGTGGGCCTTCGCTTGATTAGTTTGAAGCATTGCTTGATTGTTTGAAAAAATGGCGGCCCTGCCGAGCGGGTTTCGCTGGACAGGGCCGCCTTAGTGCGCCGTATTCCGGTTAAGTTAGAGTTCCACTTTTATCGCTACGGCTTCACCCAACGCCCGCGCCAAGGCTGGCCGGCCACGGTAGTTTCCACTAGGTACACGCCGGCGGTCAGCTCCGAGGCATCCAGCGGCACCGTAGTTTCGCCAGCGGCGGGCATGGCTTGCTGATGCACTAAGCGCCCGGTTAGGTCGCGCACCTGCACCGTCAGCCGCTGCGGGTAGGGTAGGGTGAGGCGCAGGGCCGGGGCCACGCCGGGGTTGGGGCTGATTTCCAGGGGCTGCGCGGCTACTGCGCCACGGCTGGCCAGCAACGTGCCCAGCGCTCCGTTGTCGCCAATGGTTTGGGCGTAAATGCCGCTGTCCACGCGCTGGTCGGCCCACACGGTTACTAAGTGCCCGTTGGTGTAGGGGAGGGTGGCGTAGTCCTGCTTTTCGCTGGCTACGCTGCTGAGCATGATGTTGCCGCTACCCGTGGGAAAGGCCGATTGAGCCTGGTAGTCAACCTTAGTAGCCGATAGCGTTTGGGTGACCGCACTGGTGTTTTCGGTATAGGTGATGATGAGGCCGGTGCCGGTATCGCGCATCGTCTGGGCCGAATAATAGGCGGCGCTAATGGCCTGCACGGGTACGCCGCCAGTGGTGAGCTGCACGGCTCCGGTAGCAGGACTCAGGCGCTGCACGGTGAAGCCAGAGGTACTTTGGTTGCTGTTCAGCTCATTCACCACTACCCACACTTCGCCGCGTGCCGCCACATATTGCAGCACCCCGCCAATGCGGGCCGTAGCCGTACCGGCCAGTACCTCAGTGCCCGTAGTGCCCCAGGGCTGGCTGCCATCGGCCAGAATACGCTGGGCATACATGTCGCCCAGGTTGGCGTTAGCCGGGTTGCCGGAGCCCAGCAGTACGTAAAAGCCGCCGCTGCCATCGGCCACCGGCTCAGGAAGGGCCGCAAAGCCAATGGTTTTGTCGCTCACCCGCACCGGAGCCGCCCACACGGCCACTCCGCTGGCATTGTAGCGTTGCGCGTACACGGTTGAAATGCCGAGGCCGGAGCCGGTTTCCTCCACGTACTGCACCACTACATCTTCCGAGCCTGGCACGGCCACGAAGCTGGGCCGGCTGAAGCGCCGGGCGGGTGCTTCAATGGCCAAGGGCGTGGTCCAGAGCGGGATTCCGGCGGCCGAGAGCTTCACCAGCGGCACGGCCCTGGTGCCGCGCGTAGCGCTGGCCGTGCCGCTGGCATTCCAGCCAATCACCACGTTGTTGCCGGTGGTGATGCCGATGGCGGGCGAAAGCCCCGAGGTAGCTGCCGCATCCAGCAGTTGGATGCCCGTAGCGCCCCACAGCTGCTGCCCGGTAGGCGAAATCTTGTACACCACGCACTGGGTGCCACCCGTGCGGGTATCCTGAAATGCCAAGATGGTATTGCCAAGGTTGTCGGTTTTGAGGTCGTAGCGGAAGGTGGCGGTGCCCTGCGGCTGGTTGCTCACCAACAGGCCCGCCGCGCCCAACTGGGGCCGGCCATTCACGTCGAGCAATTGCAGCCGCATCTGGTAGTTGGTGGTGGCCACGGTTTCAAACCAAGATACCCAAGTGCCGCCATTCGGAGCCGGCGAAATGCGGGGCACTTCCTCCCGCGTGCCAGCCACATCACGAATAGTCAAATTCTGAGCGGAGTTGGCGCTCCACTGGGCGCTGGCTGAAAAGGTGCTGAGCGTGGCTGCCAGCAGCAGGAGTACAGGTTGTTTCATTGGAAAGGTGGTTGGACAGAATCGAATGCATAGCCAAAGCGTGAATGTCGCTGAAAATGATGGCTTGTCCAATGTGCCTCACCAATGCTACCCAACCCAATTCTGGTGCAGTGCAACAAAACAGCCGCCCCGCGACTAAGCGCGAGGCGGCTGGTCAGCAGTTCGAACTTTGGCTACTTATCCTGCTGATTAATCATTTGGGTGAAGCTTTTCGCCGCGTTGGTGAATTCTGATGGGATGAGCACCACCGTCGTGGTGTTGTTGTCGATACCGATTTCCGACAGCATCTGCATGCGGCGCAGCTCCAGGGCAATTGGGCTTTCCTCCATCTGCTTAGCGCCCTGCGTGAGCTTGATTGACGCCTCCAGTTCGGCCTCGGCCTTGATAATGCGGGCGCGCTTCTCGCGAATGGCCTCCGCCTCGCGTGCCATGGCCCGCTGCATGGATTCCGGAATTTCTACGTCTTTGATTTCGACCAGCTCAATTTTCACGCCCCAAGCCTCGGTAGCTGCGTCCACAATCTGCATCAGCGCGGAGTTGATGGCGGCCCGCTCACGCAGCACTTCATCCAGTTGGTGTTGGCCGATGATGTTGCGCAAGGCTGTGACCGATAACTGGTAAACCGCTTGGTTGAAGTTGGCCACCTTGATGATGGCGTCGGCCGGGTTCACCACCCGGAACCACAGCACGGCGTTCACCTTAATGGTTACGCTGTCCTTGGTGATGGTTTCCTGCTGCTCCAAATCCACCGTTTTAGTGCGGATATCAATGGTCTGTTGGCGCTCCAGAAACGGAATTATCCAGTACAGCCCCGGCCCCCGCCCGCCCACAAACCGGCCCAGCCGAAACACAATGGCCCGCTCGTATTCCTGCGCAATGCGGATGCCGGATAGCAGGATGAGAACAACAATGAGAAGAATGATGGACAGCGACATGGCGGGTTGGGGTTAGGAGAGGTTTTGGGGGATGTATCGCTGTTGGGGCATTGGCATTACAGCCAGATTAATCGATAAATACAGGTCGAATATTCTCGATGACCCATTTGCCTTGTGGGCGAATAAGCAAGAATTCCAAGTCAACTCCTTCCCGTAAATCTGCGGGTTCTGGAAGCTGGGAGAAATATACCCGTGCCGTATCACCCCGAACAGTTGTAGTGGGTGTCGTGCGAAGCAGCTTTTCCAAATCGGAAGCCGGGTCTTGCGAAAAAACAACTTGGTCGTAATTAAGCCCTTGGGGTGGGCCGCTCGATTGTCGGTCTGCCTGCATTGTGCTATCGGCCTTTTGAATTGCCCTTCGTTCGTTTACCAAGTAGCCCTCGGACACAAACCCGCTAGCCCTGAAGACATTCAAGTATAGTTCCGCAACCCTAAAATCTACTTTATAAATATCAGATGTGTCGCCATCATCGGTTAACCAAGCTGGCACAATTGGCAGGCTGCCTAACGAATCCTGTGTTGGACGATACCAGGCCAAAAACTGCTGCACTGTTGCAAGGGGGCTTGCAGCCGTTGTAGTTCTTCTTGGTTGTGAGGAAGGTTGCTGCACATCTTTCTTTGCCACATCGGAGGAACAAGAGGAAACACCAACAACAATTAAAATACTTACTAGCGTTACGATTCTCATAAAGCGGTTATTATAATACATAATCCTACCGCCCTACCACCGGCAGCACGGCTACGCTCTCGTGCCCGGCGGCATCCATGGAGGCCACACCGAAAATGAAATTGTCCTTACTGATGGACAAATCGGCCGTAGTGCCCGAGACTGGGATGCGTTGCTGCCACTGCGGGGCGCTGGTTTCGCGCACCAGCACCACGTAGCTGCTGGGTTTGGGGCCGGTGGCCGGCGCTTGCCAGCGCAGCTCGGTGCGGTTGGTAAGATTAGCGGTGAGGACTTCGACCTTGACGGGGGCGGCGGGGGCGAGAGCCAGGGCGGCCATGGTGGCGAGGTTGATGCCAGCGTTGCGACGTAGGTATGCGAAATCCATGCCTTCGACGACGTCGCCGTAGGCACGGCCTTTTTCGGTGCGCAGGTCCTGGTGCTGGTGCGTGAAATCCTCGTTCATCTCGGTGAAGCGGACGGCGGCAAAGCCCTGCTGGTTGAACGGCGTGTGGTCGCCGCCGCGCAGGAAGCGGTCGGGGCGATACTCCAGCACGGCTTGATGGCCGTGGCCGTAGAGTTGGGCAGCCCGGTTGATGAAGCGGGCCAGCTGGCGGCTGGGCGCGTCGTTCTCGGAGCTAAGCTGGCGGCGGACTTTGGCCTGTTCGGGCGTCTCGTTGGCCGGTACGCCTTCGCTGAACACGCGCAGGCGCTTGTCGTCGCTGATTTCGGGGTCGAAGCCGTGGGAGTTGCCCACGATGTCGTTGTTGAGCATGGCAATCAGGTTCCAGCCTTCTTTCTTGGCGCGCTCGGCCAGGTGGCCGGAGCCGTAGAGGCCCTGCTCTTCGCCCTGCACAGCCACGAACTTGAGGGTACAGGGAAATTTCTGCCCGGCCAGCACGCGGGCCAGCTCCATCACCAGCACGGTGCCGGAGCCGTCGTCGTTGGCGCCGGGGGCGTCGGCAATGGCGTTCATTACGTCGCTCACGCGCGAGTCGATGTGGCCGCTCACCAGAATGACGCGGGTATCGGCGGGGTCGGTGCCGGGCAGGGTAGCCAGCACGTTGGCCATGAGCACGGGCCGGTTGATGCGGCGGCCATCAGGCTTGATGGTGAAGGTATCCATCTCCACGGTCATGCGTCCGCCACCGGCCTTGCTGTATTTCAGGAACTCGTCGCGCACCCAGTTGCGGGCCGCACCGATGCCGCGCGTAGGACTCTGCGTGTCACTCAGCGTATGGCGCGTGCCAAATGAAACCAGCTTTCGAACGTCAGCCTCCAGGTTTTTGGCCGAAATCTCATCCACCAGCTTTTGAATGGCCGGGTCGGCTAGCGGCAGGAGCGGGGCCGGCTTTTGGGCGAGAGCCGCGAAGGGGGCTAGGAGAAGCAGGAGGACCGGAAATTTCATGGAAGTAAGGTAGGATGGAATGAGATAAATGAGAAAAAAGAACGTCATGCTGAGCAAAGCCGAAGCACCTCTACCGTCACCTAGTAAATCAATTACTTGCGCGGTAGAGATGCTTCGGCTTTGCTCAGCATGACGTTCTGAGCATTAGCTAAATAACTGGTGCTTATCCTTTCGTGTAAAACGGTTCAACCTGCTTGAAATAGGGGTTTACGCCCTCTTCTGAATCCAGGTCCAGCAGCATCAAATCCACGAACTGGTAGGCGTTGGTTTTGCCCTCGAGTACGGGGCCGAGCTCCTGCATGAAGCTGGGGTCTGGGTTGGTGCTAAGGAAGGCCATGAGCAGGCGGGGCACGTCGGGGTTGTTGGCCAGTTGCATCTGGGCGAGGTAAGCAGCTTCGATGTGGGGCTGGGTAGCGGCCCAGGCGGCAATAGCGTCGGCCACGGCGGCGGGGTGCTCGGCGGGCTGGCTAAGTAGCACCTGCGCATCGCCGCCGGCCGGCGAGAGCGGGCCGGTGAGCTGGCCGTTGAGGAGGGCCGCCAACTCGTCCTTCGGCAGGAGCTTACCAGCGGGTGAGAAGGGGTTCAGTACACAGTCCTGGCCCTGTACCATGCTGAAAAAAGCGTGGCCGGGGATGCGGACGTAGCTCACGGGGCCATTGTCGACACCGCCGTCGCTTAGGCGCGGCGGCGAGGAGAAGACGGGCAGCTTGCCGTCGTTGAGCACTTGCAACTGGATTTCCTGACCTTCCGCGAGCTTCACTTCGCCGGGCTCGATGCCTTCCATCGGGGCCAGAATCATGAGAATTTCTTCCTGCAGCAGCGCTTGGTAGAAAGCCGGACGAGCGTTTTCATCGGTGGCGGCCAGCAGCAGAAGCTGCTCCAGCACGTTCTCGGGCTCGAAGGGCATGGGGGGCGGCTCGGGCAGCTGGAAGGCCGGCGGCATGGCGGGCATGGGCGGGATGCCGGGCTCGGGGGGGGCCGTGTATTTAGAGCCCTGGTAGCGGGGGCCCGTGGCGGGTTTGTCGGCGGCAGGAGTGGGAGCGCCGGGGGTGGCGGGAGTGGCCGGCTTGGGGTCGGCGGGTTTATTTTTCAGGAAGTCTAGCAGGCCCATAGTGAATTCAGAATGCTGAGTGGATTGGAGCGCAATCTACGGCGAAAAATGGGTTGAAGAAGGGAGAATTAGCGAAGAATTAGGAAGGAAGAATGAGGAATTAGCATCGTGGTGGCCGGTTATGCTTAGTTTGGTGGGCACTTGCACAGGCCCTTGTCAACTTAAGAAAGACCGGCCATTCCTGCCTGGTTCTTACCGACAGCCTTCCAGCTGCTTCTCCACATCGTGAATGGTGCGGGGGGCGGCTTCGTTGCCCCAGTGGCTTTCGATGTAGTTGAGCAAATTGGTAAGCTGGGCGGGACTGAGGCCTTTGTTGCTGGGCATCACGTTGTGGTAGCCAATGCCGTTTACCACGATAACGGCATTCTGGCCGTTGCGGAGCAGACAGGGCAGCTCGCCGCGGTGGTCGGTGAGGTAGTCGGAGCCGGCCAGTGGGGGGATGAGGCGCTCCAGGCCCTGGCCCTGGTCGCCGTGGCAGCTGGCGCAATGCTGCACGTAGAGTCGCTCGCCCTGGTGGCGGTTGTTGCTGAAGCAGCCGGGAAGAGCGAGCAATGCCAGAACGGCGAAAGGGAGGGAGCGACGGGGCATTGTTGGATGATTTAACGGCGGCATCGTTCGGGCGTTGGGCCTCACCCTCTGCCCCCTTCTCCGTCATTCCGCGCATCAAGCGGCGTAGGGGCCGGGGGAAAGGCCCTCCACCCGCGTCATCTGAGCAGTGAGCTACACAAGATGCTTCTATTGCTTGGCTACGCCCTTTTTTCGCCCGTCAATCTCGGCCAGCAGAATGGGAATGTCGCGTTGCAAATTGGCAACCTGCTCGGCGTTCAACCCATCGTAAGCACCACGGATGCGGCCTTGGTCATCAACGAGAGCCAGGACACCGTTGTGGGCGAGGCCGCCGGGGGCCAGGCTATCGGGTACCACGCCGGTAAGCAGGTGGTTGGCCAACTCAAACGATTTGGCGCGGTCGCCGAGACTGGCGAAATGCCAGCGGGCAGCATCGCTGATGCCCAAGCGCTCGGCGTAGTCCTTCAGCACGGCGGTGCTGTCGTGCTCGGGGTCGATGGTGATGGAGAGGAAGCTGATGCGCGGGTCGGTGGGGAATTTCTTATACACCGTCAGCAGGGCGCTCTGCAGCTTGGGGCAAATGCCGGGGCAGGTAGCAAAGAAGAAATCGGTGACGTAGGCGCGGCCCGCAAAGGTTTGATTGGTGACGGGCTGGCCGGCCTGGTCTACCAGCTGGTAGGTGGGCACGGCCTGGTATATGGTATCGGCGGGGCCGCCGTCGGCGCGGGGGCGTACGTCGCGCTCGCCCAAAATGGGCAATGTGGCGGCCGTTTTGGGCGGTTCGGTGCAGGCAGTGGTGAGCAGGGTGGCCGCCAGCGCGGGCAGCAAAAACAGGCGTTTGAACATGCGAGGGTTATTTGGTGGGGGGCGGCACGTCGCCGGCGGCGGGGTGCTCGGTGGTGAAGCGGGTGGCCGAGTCGAGGGTGGATTTATACTGCCGGCTCACGGCATCGAGCACCTGCTGCTGCTGCCGGAAATAAGTGAGGCGGGTGGCGGGCGCGGCCGTGGTGTCGGGGGCTTTGTATTGGTGCATCCAGCCCATCATGGCAGCATCGGCGGCCAGCAGGCCATGGATGTAGGGCGCAGCAGCCTCGGTGTGGTAGCCCGAGAGCTTGCTCTTAAACTTATAGAGCTGTGCGGTTTGGGCCATCAGAGAATCGTGCTGGTTGAGCAGGGTCATCTCGGCGGCACTGGCTTCGGAAGGGGCACCATTCTCACCAATGGGCTTGTTGGGCGAAGAGCAGGCAGCAAGCACTGAGGCGGCCAGGGTGATGTGGAGGGCGTTTTTGAGAGAGATTTTCACGGTGCAAAGGTACGGCGGGCAAGCGTTTGGATGGGGGAGACGGGCATTTGGAGAAGCCAGGGCGAGGGTTTAGAGAATGCTAACAAATCAAAACAAGACTTAGCTGGTTTTCGTCAGATGATGCGGAGATGCGGCACTTCGCGTCTGTTTGTTGAACGGCCGGTGCTGCATCGTTAAAGCCTCATCATTCAACAGAAATACGCGGCACTTTGCGTCTCCGCATCATTTAAGAACCTGTACGTAACCATCCTCTTTTTTACGAATGAAAACGCGTCAACTGGGCCGCTCCGGCCTCACTGTTTCGGCCCTGGGTTTGGGCTGCATGGGCATGTCCGACTTTTATGCCGGGCAGGACGATGCCGAAAGCACCCGCACCCTGCACCGCGCCCTTGACCTGGGCGTGACCTTTTTCGATACCGCCGACATGTATGGTCCCTTCAAAAACGAAGAACTGGTGGGGCGCGCCTTTAAAGGCAAGCGCGACGGCGTGGTACTGGCCACCAAATTCGGCATTCAGCGCGACCCCAACGACCCCACCAAGCGCGGCATCAACGGCCGTCCCGAGTACGTGAAGGCGGCCTGCGAAGCCAGCCTCAAGCGCCTCGGCACCGACCACATCGACCTCTACTACCAGCACCGCGTCGACCCTAACACGCCAATTGAGGAAACCGTGGGGGCCATGAGCCGCCTAGTGGAAGAGGGCAAAGTGCGCTTCCTGGGCCTGAGCGAGGCCGCGCCGGCCACCGTGCGCCGGGCTGTGGCTGTTCATCCCATTGCCGCCCTCCAAACCGAATATTCGCTCTGGAGCCGCGAGCCGGAAGACGAGATTCTGCCCAGCATCCGGGAGTTGGGCGTGGGCTTTGTGCCGTATTCGCCGCTGGGCCGGGGCTTTCTCACGGGCCAAATCAAGAAGTTTGAAGACCTGGCCGAGGACGACTACCGTCGCTTCACCCCCCGCTTCCAGGGCGAAAACTTCCAGAAAAACCTCGATTTGGTGGCCCGCATCAACGACCTGGCCCAGCAAAAAGACTGCACCGCCGGCCAACTGGCGCTGGCCTGGGTGCTGGCGCAGGGCGATGATGTGGTGCCCATTCCCGGCACCAAGCGCGTGAAATATTTAGAGGAGAATCTGGGTGCGCTGGAAGTAGAGCTGACCAAAGACGAACTGGCCCAACTGGATGAGATTGCACCGAAGGGCGCAACCGCCGGCTCCCGCTATCCGGCGGCCATGATGGGCTCGGTGAATGGGTAAGTGAGAAGGGGTGGGGGCAGTTGGGCTAGCGAGCCTCACAGGCTGTAGCGCACGCCGATGCCCCCACCCCCGCCTACCGGCGACCCAGATGTGCCAAAAACTCTGGCGATGCACAATACCCATGATATATGCGCGCTGGCGTCAGCAGTTAGTGCCAAGCGCGGGCTAATATGGTAGCTGGCTGCCAATCCTATGGTTACAGGCAGGTCGCCTAGCTTACGCTGCCTTCCCGAATAAGGAATGGTTGTAGTTGGATTCAGTGCCAGTACGTTGTAATATTTCTCCGTGAAGCGGGTCATTACATAAGTAAGGCCCGCCCGCCCGTCAAGCTGCCAGCGACTTGCCGTCACAGGCAAAAGAGACTTGCGCAACAGCATGGAAACGGCGAAAGCCTGCACCGCTTCGGTGGAGTAGTAATAATAGTCGCCGCTATCTGTATACACTGGGTCGCTATTGGCGGATGCTGCCCGCTGTGCCTGCATAAACCCAGCTTCCAGGCCATAACCATTGGCGAACTGGCGCCCCACCAATATTTGCACCGGCTGCAGTTCGTAAGGCGAGGCGGTGCCTTTGGTATGCACGGTTTCGGGTTGAGCGTAGCGATGGTAGGCTGCTCCGGCTGCAACGTACCAGCCAGGCACAGCACTAGAAGAAGTCTGGGCGATGGCCCCCGTGAAGCTGCCAACAACCAAGGAGCCGGTGAGCACAAATAAACCGTAGAGAGGACGCATACAATTGCCGAAAGTGAGTTGGCAAATAAGCACGCCCTATCTATAGGGACAGTATCAATTTACTGAAGAAAAGGACTTCATAGAATGCCCAATTCAGTCAATCAAACCCAGCCGAATGAAATGTAATAGGCGTTTTTAAACTAATGAAAGCCTTTTTTTTGTAGCCAGTTAGACAAAGCAGGCTACAAAAAAAGGACTTTTCAGTTTTTATTATTCGATTAAAAGTCGAGGTAGTTACCCGCTGATTATCAACTCGTAGTCGGCTAGACAAAAGCCGAGTTACGATGGCAGCAAGTCAATCCAGCCGTCTTCACTCACCACCACAGCTAGCACGGGGTACTTGCTGCTATTCACGTAGCGGAGGGCGCCATTGAAGCGGGCGCCGCGGGAGGAGTCGCCTTTGTCGGTGGCCAGGCCGTCGAGGATGACGCCAATGGCGTGGCACATGGCGTTGGGCTCGATAAGGACAGCCCCGTCGATGTTGGTGACGAGGCGCAGGACAGAGGGCGTCATGATGCGCGGCACCACCCGGAAGCTTTGGCGGGTGAGGCGCTTGGCCTCCTGGGCCGCGCCGGTGGTGATGACCAGAATGGTGCCGTTGGGCTGACTGGTGGCCTGCTGGGCCAGGTCCCAGAGGTATTCGATGCTGTCGGGGTCGAGCGACGGAAACACGATGCGCAGGATGCGGGCAAAGTTGTCGGCGGCCACGCGGCCCTGGGGCAGGCGGGGGGTGTTGCTCACCACGCGCATCAGCACGTTGCCGGCATGGCTCATTTCCCAGCTGTAGTGATTGGTGAAATGCACCGTCACCAAGGGCTCGTATTGCGAATCACTTTCGGGCACAAGCTGGCCCAGGCCGAAGACGTGCGAGGCGTCCGAAATGAGCGCAGTGTGACCCTCGCTCAGCTCCAGCAGCTTGCGGATGGAGCGGTGGTCGCGCATGGGCACGGGCGTTTCCAGCGTGAGCACGGGCACCACGGCGGGGTGCATGCGCCGGCTGATGAGCATGGTCCCAATGCCCTCGTCGCCCTCGTGGCGCAGGGCAGCCACGCCATTGCAGGCGTCGTACAGGCCGTGGGTGCCGGCGGGGGCCACGCGCAGCATCAGGCGGCGGCCAGCCGAGCGCAGCAACTCGTTGTAGTCGCGGTCAAGCACGGGCTGGTCGTTGTCGGCGGTGTCGGCTTCGCGCAGGGCGCGGGTGCAGTCGTGCAGAAACTCCAGCACGGCCGCGTGGGGCAGGTTGGCGGGGCGGCCCGAGCCGGGCTTGGGCAGCGCGTAGTAATTGTCGTAGCAGTCGGAAGCCAGCTGCAGCACCACCGTCACGAGGTAGCCCTGCAAGCTGACGGGGGTGGAGCAGAACGAGCGCCGGTTTTCGTGGCGGCTGGCCGTAAGGATATTCAGCTTGCTCTCGGTGGCCTGGCACACCAGTTCGTACCAGTGCTGCTTCTCAAATCGGTCGTGGTCGTTGGGGTGCAGGTGGTACACCGAATCCTGCGGGCCTTTGTCCAACTCCAAAGCGGCAGCGTCGGCCTTGATGTCCTGAAAATCGTTGGGCGAGTAGCGCAGCATGGCGGGCTCCAGCACCACGGCATCGGGCTCGTCGGTTTCTTTGGCCGAAGCCAGACCCAGCAGGAAAACTTCGGGCCGCAGGCTGCGGTCGAGCAGGTTAAAAACGCCCTCGGCAAAGAGCTGGGCAGAAACGCGAAACAGGCTTTGGTGCTCCCACATGGGCAGATAATCAGAACAGCCAGACCCCGCTGCGGGCCCGACTTCAGGCCGAACTACGCAAAAAAGCGCCGAATAGTGGTATAGCAAAACAAAATTCCTGGTTTCTCGCTTCCAGCATTTCCTTCGAAGACGTATCTTCGGGCTACCACTGGTGGCTCTAGCCGCCTCTCCTTCACCCCGCCAACCCTCGCAAGCCTATGCTCTTCGTTGACATGCTTTTT
Source organism: Hymenobacter negativus (assembly GCF_017571495.1). Classification (GTDB taxonomy): domain Bacteria; phylum Bacteroidota; class Bacteroidia; order Cytophagales; family Hymenobacteraceae; genus Hymenobacter; species Hymenobacter negativus. Next base: position 125,950 of record NZ_JAGETZ010000003.1, read on the forward strand.
GTGGTCGCGGTGGCCATTTCTTTTATTCCAATTCTTACCGGCTACTGCGCTCAGAGCCGGGGCCGCTCGTTCTGGCTGTGGTTTGCGCTGGGCTGGCTGCTGCCTATTGCCTCATTCCTGCTGCTCTTCGCCCTCATCGCCCGCGACGAGCTGGACCCTGGCCGCCGCCTGCTCGGCGAGGCCCGCCAGATTTTGCGTGAAGCCGAGGAAGAAGCGAAAGCGGAGCGCATTCGGAACCAAGGCTGATTTCTTGCCCGCCCGCGCAAGAAACGATACAATGCCCGCGCCCGGTAACTTCACGGCCTCATCCCGGTTTCCTGCGCATGATTCGTTCCCTACGCCCGCTGCTGGCGGCGCTGCTGCTGCCCCTGGCCGCCCTGGCCCAAACGCCCAAGTCCTACACGTCCTCCGAAATCCTGCTGGGCCTCAAAAAGCTCAACGTGCTGGGCTCGGTGATGTACCTGGCCGCCCACCCCGACGACGAAAACACCCGCCTCATCGCCTACCTGGCCAACGAGCGCCTGCTCGACACCAGCTACCTAAGCTGCACCCGCGGCGACGGCGGCCAGAACCTCATCGGTCCCGAGCTGCGCGAGGGCCTCGGCGTAATTCGCACGCAGGAGCTGCTGGCGGCCCGGCGCCTGGACGGCGGCCGGCAGTTCTTCACCCGCGCCAACGACTTCGGCTTCTCGAAAACCTCCGACGAAACCTTCCGCATCTGGGACAAGGAGCAGGTGCTGGCCGATATGGTGTGGGTTATCCGCCAGCGCCGGCCCGACGTGCTCCTCACCCGCTTCCCGCCCGATGCCCGCGCCGGCCACGGCCACCACCAGGCCAGCGCCCTGCTCGCTGCCGAAGCCTTCGACGCCGCCGGCGACCCCACACGCTTCCCCGAGCAATTGCAATACGTGCAAGCCTGGCAGCCCAAGCGCCTGCTCTGGAACACCGGCAGCTTCTTCGTCAAACCCGGCGAAAACATGGACGGCTACCTCAAGCTCGACGCCGGCGGCTACAACCCCCTGCTGGGCCAGAGCTACGGCGAAATCGCGGCCCGCAGCCGCAGCAACCACCGCAGCCAAGGCTTCGGCTCGGCCGCTCAGCGGGGCGAGGCGCTGGAGTATTTCCAGCCCGTGAAAGGCGAGAAAGCCACCAACGACCTGTTCGAAGGCGTGGACCAGACCTGGAACCGGGTGCCCGGCGGCGCGGATGTGGGCAAGCTCATCGAGGAGGTGATTCGCAAGTACGACCCGAGCAACCCCAGCGCCAGCGTGGCCGGGCTGCTGAAGGTGCGAAAGCAGCTGAAAAAGCCAACTGCGAGGGGTAACGAGGGAAATTACACCTACTGGAAGCGCGAAAAGCTAGGTCAAGTAGAAGGCATGATTAAAGCTTGTCTGGGTCTGCATTTAGAAGCCACAGCTCTAGCTGTATCTGTTGCGCCACGTCAGCCACTGCAACTTACCCTTGAGGCGCTGAACCGGTCAAGGGTTGCGGTTTCTGTTACTGGGATTTATGGAGACGAGTTAATAAGCCTTGATACCACTGTTGCTTTAACACCCGGGCAAACGGTAAGCCTTCGGCGCAGAATTAATCAGTCGACCAGCGAAGATGTATCTCAGCCATATTGGTTAAGGAAGCCTGGGACTGTAGGCATGTACTCTGTCCCAGAATCGCTGAGCTTTTCATCAGGAACTGATGCAGCAATTATGCTGGCCGAGTCAAAGAATGGCGTCAGCTTGATGCCAGCCGATGAGGCTACGGGAAGTTTCGGTGTTGTTTACCCCCAGCAAAGGTTGATTGGGATGCCCGAAAACCCGTCCAGTGATGGTGTTTGTTTCGTAGTGAGCGTGTTAGGGACCAAGCTTTATTACGCTGTTCCCGTCCAATACAAGCACACCGACCCGGTGCTGGGCGAACTGTACCAGTCGCTGGCCGTGGTGCCGCCCGTGGCCGTGAACCTGCCCGCCGCCCGCGCCTACGTCTTCGCCGATGCCCAGCCCAAGACCGTGCCCGTGACCCTGCGTGCCGGCCGCGCCGGGGTGGCCGGCACGCTGGCCCTGACCCTGCCCGCCGGCTGGACCAGCACCCCGGCCAGCCAGTCCTTCGCCCTGGCCGCCAAAGACGCCGAGCAAACCGTGGAGTTCCGCGTGCAGCCCGGCCCCGGCGTCGCCCCCGGCAAAACGGAGCTGCGCGCCGTGGCCACCGTGGCCGGCCAGTCCTACAGCCGCGGCATCCAGACCATTCAATACCCCCACATCCCCACCCAAACGCTGTTTCCCGAAGCCGTGGCCCCGCTCGTGAAACTAGAATTGCGCAAGCGCGGCCAGAACGTGGCCTACCTGATGGGCGCCGGCGACGAAGTGCCCGAGGCCCTGCGCCAAATCGGCTACCACGTGACCCTGCTCGAACCCAAAGACCTCACCGCCGCCACCCTCAAGCAATACGACGCCCTGGTAGTCGGCATCCGCGCCTACAACACGGTGGACCGCCTCAAAACCCAGCAGCCCGAAATCCTTAAATACATCGAGCAGGGCGGCAACGTGGTGGTGCAATACGTGGTGAACCGCGGCACCGTACTGCCCGAAATCGGCCCCTACCCGCTGACGCTTTCCTCCGACCGGGTGACGGTGGAAGACGCCCCCGTGACGCTGAGGAAGCACCCGTTGCTGGCCGCGCCCAACAAAATCACCGCGCAGGATTTCCACGGCTGGGTGCAGGAGCAGGGCCTGTATTACCCCGCCAAGTGGGACCCGAAATACCAGCCCGTTATTTCCAGCAGCGACCCCGGCGAGGCGGCCAAGGAAAGCGCCATTCTGGTGGCGGACTACGGCAAGGGCCACTTCATCTACACCGGCTTGTCGCTGTTTCGCGAGCTGCCGGCCGGCGTGCCCGGCGCCTACCGCATTATCACCAACATGATTTCCTACGGGAAGGAAGTGGCGCAGTAGCGGCCTGTAGCTTGGACGCTACGAGTCCGCGTCCAGGCGAACGTATGGCAATGCGCGGACTCGCAGCGTCCACGCTACAGTGCCCGTCATGCCTCGGCTGCGCTCGGCATGACGTTCTTTTGTGTTCTGATTACCCTTTTCAGGCTTTCTGGCCTCTTGCTATATACCCGTGCTTACAGTAGAAAAAATCGGCGGCACCTCGATGACCGCCTTTGCCGATGTTCTTCAGAACATCATCTTCCATGGCCGTGAAGGCGCGGCGCTGTACAGCCGCATTTTCGTGGTGTCGGCCTACGCCAACGTTACCAACTGGCTGCTGGAGAACAAGAAAACCGGCGCCCCCGGCGTGTATCACCACATCACCCAGAACCAGGATTTCCGGCATTCGCTGCAAGACGTAGCCGTCAGGCTCAAGGAGTTGAACAAGAACTATGAGGACTTGGGACTCGACCTGGCCGTGGCCGATGCCTTCATTCAGCAACGCATCGACCAGGCCCAGGTGTACTTAGATAGCTTGGTAAATGTGCTGGCCTCGGGCTACGTCAACAGCACGAATATTTTGCAGGCCGCCCGCGAAATTCTGGCCTCGATAGGGGAGGCGCATTCGGCCTTTAACTCCGTTAATATCTTGAAAAATCGGGGTGTGCATGCTACCCTTATCGACCTCAGCGGCTTCGACGACGCGCAAGCTCTCACCATTGATGAGCGCATTGCCAATGCCTTTGCCGATGTAGATTTCCGGCGCACCATCTGCATCGCCACCGGCTACACCAAGGGCACCGAGGGCATCATGCGCGAGTTCGACCGGGGCTATTCCGAAGTCACGTTCAGCAAGATTGCCGTGGCCGTGCGGCCCAAGGAGGCTATTATTCACAAGGAATACCACCTCAGCTCCGCCGACCCCAACCTCGTGGGCGTGGACCAGTGCCACCCCATCGGCTTCACCAACTACGACGTGGCCGACCAGCTCGCCGACGTGGGCATGGAGGCCATCCACCCCAAGGCCTCGAAGCCGCTGGAGATAAATGCCATCGACCTGCGCATTAAAAATACCTTCGAGCCTGACCATCCCGGCACACTGATTACCCGCGATTTCGTGTCGAAAACCAAGCACATCGAAGTCATTACGGGCACCGAGAAAGTAGTCATCATCGACATTCACGACCCGCTGATGGTGGGCGCCGCCGGCTTCGACCTGACCCTGATGCAGGTGTTTTTCGACCTCGGCGTCAGCTATATTTTCAAGGCCACCAGCGCCAACAGCATCTCGCTGCTCATCTGGGAAAAGGACCTGAAACCCCAGCTCGTGGCCGCTCTCGAAGCCAAGTACGAAAACGTGACTGTACAAACCGCCGCCCTGGTCTGCCTCATCGGTTCCAACATCGACGAGCCTGGTCTGCTGGCCCGGGCAGCCGGCGCACTGGCCGATTCGGGCATTAACATCCGCAGCGCGGGCTTCGCGCTGCGCAAGGTGAATATTCAATTCATCGTGGGCCGCGAGGATTATAAAACGGCCATTGTGGCGCTGAACCAAGCGCTGGGGTAGCACGTAGCGTGGACTCTGCGAGTCCGCGCATTGCACAACGTCCGCCTGGGTGCGGACTCGCAGAGTCCACGCTACTACCTGCTCATGACGCTCCGCCAGTTCCTTGTCTTTACGGCTATCTCGCTGCCGGCCTGCGCCTTGCTCATCCTGTTGCTTGACCAGCCGTTGGCCCAATTCATTCACGGGCATTTCGCTGGTGCGGCACCGTTTTTCGCCAGCCTTACCGCCTCGGCCGATGCTGTGCATGGGGCCCTCATGACGCACGTAGTGGGGCTGCCCATCATCTTTCTGGTGCTAGGGCTGGCGTTTGCCATCGGGCGCTACGCCCTGAAACGGCGCGGCGCTATTGTTTTCCTTATTCTTCTGCTCACCCACGAATTCAGCATGGTGCTGGCCAATGTGCTGAAAGGCAGCGTGCACCGCTTGCGGCCGGAGGTGCAGTTCAAGTCAGGGTACCTAGGTACGGGCCTGTGGGCCACGGGGCCGCACAACGATTCCTTTCCTTCGTCACACACTGCCATTTATTTCAGCCTGTTCCTGCCCCTGGCGGTGGCATTTCCACGCTGGCGCTGGCCGCTGCTGGTGCTGCCGGGCCTCATTGCACTGGGCCGGCTGGTGCTGGGCATGCACTATTTGAGTGATGTTTGGTTTTCGCTGTGGCTGGTGGTAGCCCTCACGTTTCTGTTTGGGTTACTGGATAGGCGGGTAGGAGCGGGGCTTGCCTCCGCTCATCGTTGAATGGGGTGGTTGCAAACCGTTTGACGGCCAACAAGAGCCAGCCCCTATATCCCGGACCGGCTATTTACCGTTCTGCTTCTTTCGGCCTTTGGGCTGTCGCCTTTCATGAGAAAACCCACGCTACTTGCCGGGGCCGCTATGGCCCTTTGTGCCCTGTTCCAGCTAACAGCCTGCACCGCCACCAAGCCCGTCGCCAATCCCAAACTGGTGGTACTGGGCCATGCCGGTTCCGGCTTTTTCACGCCCATCAGTCCGTTCAATTTCCGGCCGCCGAGCAGCTGGCGCGGCATTCGCCACGCTTTGCGCATCGGGGCCGATGGCGTGGAGATGGACCTGCAGCTCAGCCAGGACAGCGTGGTGATGCTCTACCACGACCCCCAGCTCGAAAACAGCAGCAACGGCCACGGCTGCATCAGCCAGCACCCGGCCGCCGAGCTCACGCAGCTGCGCTACCACGGCGGCTGGCCCTACGACTGGTTTCAGAAGGAGCGCCCCGTGACCTTTGATACTGTGCTGGCCCGCCTCAGCCGCCGCCCCACGTTCCCCTTCGTCCACCTCGATTTGCACGAGGACGACCCCTGCCGCCCGCCCGGCCATCAGCACGACCGCACGCCGCTGCTCATCCGCCAGATTGCCCGGAGCCTTGACCGCTACCATGTGCCGCCCGGTCAGGTACTGCTTATCACGCAGGAAGCGCCCACGGTGCTGCTGGCCCGCAAGCTGCTGCCGGCCGGCGTGCGCATCGGTCTCGAAATTGCCTCCGATGAGTTCGCATTTGGCCTGAAAGTAGCCCGCACCGAAAAGGTGCACACCGTGGTGCTCGATGCCGACCGCGTGACGCCTGACCAAGCCGCCCAAGCCCACGCCGCCGGCCTGAAAGTGGTGGTATTCGGTGGCCGCTCGGGCAAGGATATCCGGCGCGTGCTGGCTACCCAGCCCGATGAGATTGAAGTAGATAACGTGAAGCGCCTGCTTATCCTGCAAGGCCGCAGGAAGGGGTAAGGTATATTTAGCCCGTCATGCCACGCGCAGCCGAGGCATCTTGCGTGCTTTCACTAATCTAAATCGATTGGGTGACCAGCACACGCAAGATGCCTCGGCTGCGCTTGGCATGACGGAATTATTCGCCCAGTCACCTCCGCCTTCCTATGAAAACAACCACTTTCCTCACCACGGCGGTCCTCGTTTGGGCTGCCGTGCCGGCCCGTGCCCAGGCCACCTACCCGCTTACCTCCGCCGCGGAAAAGCAGTTCCTGGCCACCATCCTGGCCGATACATCCTATATCAAGCAGCATTTTACTAAAACGGAATACCAGATTCCGATGCGCGACGGCGTGAAGCTCTACACCATCGTGTACGCGCCCAAGGATGCTGATAAGGTGCGGTACCCCATCATGCTCAAGCGTACGCCGTACTCAATTGGGCCGTATGGGCCGGGCAAATACCTGCTGCGCATCAGCCCAAGTAGCGCCATGCTGCACGAGGGCTACATCTTCGCGTTTCAGGATGTGCGGGGCAAGTTCATGTCGGAAGGCACGTTTGAGGACGTGCGCCCAGCGCTGGAAAAACATGCCACCAAGCAGGATATCGACGAGGGCACCGATACTTTCGACACCATCGACTTTCTGCTGAAAAAGGGCCCGAAAAACAACGGCCGCGTAGGCCAATGGGGTATTTCCTATCCCGGTTTCTACACCACGGCTGGCCTGCTCAGCCGCCACCCAGCGCTGAAAGCCGCCAGTCCGCAGGCACCCGTCACCGACTGGTTTTGGGACGATGACCACCACAACGGCGCGTATTTCCTCACGGGCGTGAGCTTCTGGGCCAGCTTCGGCCAGCCGCGCCCGCAGCCCACCGCCGCCTACGCGCCCGAATTGCAAATGGGCACCCCCGACGGCTACGACTATTACTACCGTCTCGGCCCGCTCAAAAACGTAGATGACCAGCTCTTTCACGGTCAGGTGAAACACTGGAACGACTTGGTGCAGCATCCCAACTACGACGCCTTCTGGCAGGCCCGCAACCCCCGCCCGCACCTGCACGACATCAAAACCGCCGTGCTCACCGTGGGCGGCTTCAACGATGCCGAGGACCTATTCGGGGCCTTGCACACCTACCAAGCCCTGGAGCAGCAAAACCCCGGCCTCTCTAACCGCCTCGTGATGGGGCCCTGGGTGCACGGCGGCTGGGCCAATACCACTGGCGAGCAGGTGGGCAACGTGGCTTACGGGGCTGCCACTTCGATGTGGTACCAGGAAAACGTTGAAGCCCCGTTCTTCAAATCCTACCTGAAGGACGCCAAGCCCACCGCCGCTGCCAAGCTACCCGAAGCCACCGTGTTCGAAAGCGGCACCAACCAGTGGCGCCAGTTCGACGCCTGGCCGCCCAAAGCCGCTCAGACCAAAACACTCTACTTCCGCCAGGCCGGTGGTCTTAGCTTTAGTCCGCCCACCGATGGAACCAACGAGCGCCGCCGCCCCGAAGTCAACTTCGAGTTCGACCAGTTTCTGAGCGACCCGGCCCACCCCGTGCCCTACACCGAAGCCACTGCCCCGGCCATGACTCGCGAATACATGACCGACGACCAGCGCTTCGCCAGCCGCCGCCCCGATGTGCTCACCTACCAAACCGAAGTCCTCACCGCCCCGCTCACCCTCGCCGGTCCCATTGAGGCGCTGCTGCAAGTAGCCACCACCGGCTCCGATGCCGACTGGGTCGTGAAAATCATCGATGTATATCCTGACAGCGCCCGCGACAATCCGCGCAACGCGCCCGGCGTCCACCTCGGCGGCTACCAGCAGCTGGTGCGCTCCGAAGTCATGCGTGGCCGCTTCCGCAACAGCTTCAGCAAGCCGGAGCCCTTCACGCCGGGCCAAGTCACCGCCGTTCCCTTCACCGTGCAAGACCTCATGCATACCTTCCGGCCTGGCCATCGCCTCATGGTGCAGGTACAAAGCACTTGGTTTCCGTTGGTGGATAGAAACCCACAGAAGTACGTTGATAATATTTTTCAAGCCAACGAAAGCGACTTTCAGGCTGCCACGCACCGGCTGTACCACACACCGGAAAAGGCCTCACAACTCGTACTAAAGGTGCTGCCGTAACAGCACGCCCCCTTCTCAAGGAGAGGAGAACCACCGCTGCCCGACTGGGCCAGCTCATAAAACAAGCCCAAAAAAAGACCCGACTCTAAATGAGTCGGGCCTTTCAAGTTTTATCATCCTCCCCTCTCATATGGGGAGGGGGCGGGTGTGAGGCTACACCGGGGCTTACTTGCCTTTCTTAGCTTCAGCAATCAGTTCCTCGTCCATTTTTACGTACTCGCCGTTTGCCGGCGTGGCGGCCAGCGCAGCTTTCTTCGATGCTTCAGCAGCCGTGATGGCGCCTTTGTAATCCTTCATTTTTAGACGGATTTTGGCTTCCGTGTTCAGGTTCCAATACTTGGTAGGCTCGGCGGCATTCGCCTTTTCCATCCAGGTCACGGCTTGCTTCAGGTCTTTGTTGTTGTCGTAGTAATACACGGCGGCGGCAGCCAGGTCGGCCGGGGCGGGGGTAGCAGCTTTGATGACCTTCTCGTCAATCTGAGCCATCACCTTGCTCTCCACATCGGCCGTGATTTTGAACTTGGCGCCGGTGTTTTCCCACTCCATTGCCACATTGGCGGTGGCAGGCGTCAGGTCAGTGAAGCTGATGGTAAACGATTCCACCTTGCTGCTCACCTTGTAGGGCTTGATGGTGAAGCGGGCCACGTCCTGGTCTTCCTTGAAGCCTTCTACGTCAGCACCTTGCTTGAGGCTTTTATTCAGTACCACAGTCCACTCGCCGGGGCGCGGAATGGTGTAGATACCGTACTCGCCGGCGGGCACCTTCTTGCCATCGATGGTTACATCGTCCGAAAACTTGATGCTGGTGGTGGCGTTGGCGCCGGTGCGCCAGCGCTTGCCATTCGGTACCAGCGAGTTGTCGCTGCCGAAAATGCTGCGGCCCTTGGCGCTGGGCCGCGAGTATACGATGGTTACATCCGTCAGGCCCACCCGCTGCGTGATGGTGCTCTGGGGGCTGGCGGCGGGCGTCTTGATTTGGGCGTGGGCAGCCGGGGCGGCCACTAACGTAACGGCCGTAGCCACGGCGGCGGAGAAATGCAGAAAGGACTTGTTCATCAGTAAGAAAAAGGAGAGAGTGTGTTGTTGTCGGGCTAAAAATACGAAACCCGCGCTTAGGGCGCGGGTTTTTTGGCGAGAATACTAAAGAAGGAATTGCTAACAATTGATAATGAGTAGCAAGGGTTGTGAGATATTGATTCTGCGTAGCTCATTAATTTAGTAGGGTGCCGTAGGCGCGGCGTACAGGTTCACTGAGCCAGTTGCTCCGAAACCCGGGTTTGGGGCGCGGGCTTGAGGAATTCAATTTATCAGTTATTAATGCCTTGACGCCTGTTGAGAACCATCCTGAAGCTTTAAATTGAATCGATTAATTCCCTGGTTTTGTAATAGCTCTATTAAATGCATGACTTTCGATGCACTGGTTTCAGCGTTTATTAGCAATGCCACGTAGCTGGGCTTATGAACCAATGTCTGAATGACCTTTTTTGAAGTCATTGAGCAGGCTAATAGTTGCTCTTCCCCAAGTGGGTAATGCTCTTTGATTAGAAGTGCCAAATGGTTGTTCGATTGTTCTTCTAAAATGGCTGGTAATGCGCGAATGTCTACATCTATATACTCAATCTGGTTCAATTTTGAGCGCTGTGATGCGGAAAAAATAACACTTTGCTTTGCTGCGACTTTTTGAATAGTTATGGATTGGAATAGGGGGCCACTCACTGAAAAGGAATAATGCCCGTCAGTATCTAAGCCAATTACAGCTTCATTATTTTCAGGCAGACAGCCTGAGCCACTATGGTATGGTAGCTCTTCAAGTGCTGCGTTACCAATTCGTGGTCCCTTAAATTGTGTGGTAATAGCGTAAAAACAAACAATCAGAAAGACGACACCTGCAAACGGAGTCATATCCGGTGACGAAGCTCCCCGGCTTCTGCGCAACTTATTTTCTGATTTCACAAATGTCATGCGCTGCACACGATTAGGCCCCTTGCTTCGCTAAGGCTAACGAATCAAGGGGCCTAATCGTGTGTAGCGCTATCGAAATGCTACGTCAGCCCAAACTGCAGCCGAACAGATTCGCATATAGCCCGCCCTCGCGCTCGCTCAACTCCTCGTGCGAGCCGGCTTCTACGATGCGGCCGCCGTCGATGACCAGGATTTTATCGACTTTGCGGATGGTGCTCAGGCGGTGGGCAAGGCTGTATAGGCGGTGACTGCGCCGGTAGGCAGCAACGTGTGCCGCTAGATTTTGTATAGGTGCGACGCGGGCAGTAGCGTTTAATTGGGATTAAAACTCTAATTAATGTACCTTTCAATTCCCTTTCCACACTTTTACCGCTTTCCGTTATGTACACACCACCTCCTTCTTGGATGATTGAAAGCATCCAGCATCAAAAGAATTCTCAACGGTTTGGCTTGATTCTAGGTGGTCTGCTGGTAACATCAGCAATACTTGTTCAGATATTCGCTTAAACAAAAAGCCCTGGCACACCGCCGGGGCTTTTTGTTTGCTTACAATTGGCTCACTCAGATGAGCGAAAGGGTTACGCCAGTTCTGCTAACTCCAGCCAACGCAATTCCTTCTCTTCCAACTCCTGGTTCAGCGCCGATAGGCGGGCGCCCCAGGCAGCGAAATCCTGCGAGCTGCCCGCACCGCCGTTCAGCTTGGCGGTGATTTCCTGCTTCTCAGTTTCCAGCGTCGCCATGGCTTTTTCGAGCTGTTCGTACTCCTTCTTCTCGGCGAAGGTGGCGCGGCGCTTTTGGGGCGAGGGGGCTACGGCCGTGCTCACGGGCGCGGCCAGCTTGGCGGCGGCGCGGGCGGCTTTGGCAGCCTTTTCTTCTTCGATTAGCGCGGCTTCGGTTTCGCGCTCGGCGAGGTATTCGCGGTAGTCGGTGTAATTGCCGGGGAAGTTGAGGACGGCGCCGCCGGGCTCCAGTACGAAGAGGTGCTCGGCGAGGTGGTCGAGGAAGTACCGGTCGTGGCTCACGATGAGCAGGCAGCCGGTGAAGTGCAGCAGGAAGTCCTCCAGGATGTTGAGCGTGGCCAGGTCGAGGTCGTTGGTGGGCTCGTCAAGAATGAGGAAGTTGGGGTTCTTGATGAGCACGCGCAGCAGTTGCAGGCGGCGCTTTTCGCCCCCGCTCAGCTTGCTGACCAGCGTGTATTGCTGGGCCGGCGGGAACAGGAACAGGTTGAGGAACTGGCTGGCGGTGAGCACGTCGCCGTTGGCCAGTTCCACTACTTCGGCCACTTCCTTCACGATGTCGATGACGCGCTGCGAAGGGTCGAACTCCAGCTCGGTCTGGGTGTAGTAGCCGAACACGGTGTTGGTGCCCACGTCCACGGTGCCGGAATCGGGCTTCAGCTTGCCGGTGAGCATGTTGAGCAGCGTGGACTTGCCCGCGCCGTTGGGCCCCACGAGGCCAATCCGGTCCTTCTTTTTGAAGACGTAGCTGAAATCGTCGAGCACCACGTTGTCGCCGAATTTCTTGTTCAGGCCGTCGGCTTCGATGATTTTGCCGCCCTGGCGGGTGGTTTTCACGCTCAGCTCAATCTGCTGCTTGTTGAGGTTGGTGCTGGCCTTTTCCTTGGTGACGTAGAAGGCGTCGATGCGGGCTTTTTGCTTGGTGCCGCGGGCCTGGGGCATGCGGCGCATCCAGTCGAGCTCTTTTTTGAAGAGCTGGCGGGCCTTCTCCACTTCCACGGTTTCGCGCATTTCGCGGTCGGCCTTTTTCTCGACGAAATAGGCGTAGTTGCCCTGGTAGCGATATACCTGGCCCTTGTCGAGCTCCACGATTTCATTGGCCACCTTGTCGAGAAAGTACCGGTCGTGGGTCACCATCAGCAGGGTGAGGCTGGGCGAGTTCAGGCGGTTTTCGAGCCACTCGATGGTGGCCAGGTCCAAGTGGTTGGTGGGCTCGTCAAGCAGCAGCACGTCGGGCTCTTCGATGAGGACGCGGGCCAGGGCCACGCGCTTGCGCTGCCCGCCCGAGAGCTGGGCTACGTTGCGGGTGAGTAGCTCGCCGAGGATGCCGAGCTTGCCCAGAATCTGCTGCACCTGGGCTTCGTAGTCCCAGGCGTTGAGGGCGTCCATGCGTTCGAGCACGCGCTGGAGGTCATCGGATTTGTGGTCGGGGTCGTTCACGACGTGCTCATACTCCTGGATGGCGCGGAGCGTGTCGTTCTGGCTGGCGAAGATGGTTTGCTCCACGCTCAGGCTTTCGTCGAACACGGGGTTCTGGCCCAGGTAGGTGACGCGGATGCCCTTGCGCACGCTCACCTCGCCGGTGTCGGGGGCTTCGAGGCCGGCCAGCACCTTCATGAGGGTGGTTTTGCCGGTGCCGTTGATGCCCACAAAGGCCACGCGCTGGCCCAGGTTCAAGCCGAAGTTGAGGTCTTTAAACAGCCAGCGGTCGGCGTAATTCTTCGAGATGTTCTCGGCGGATAACAGGTTCATAGGCCGCAAAGGTACGGCCGGGGCGGGCGGGGTTTACCCTCAATTAAGCGGTTGCCGTGCTAAAACAGGGTAGGCAAGGCTGGGATAGAATTGAAAGCGTTTTTGCATCCTGTTCCTCTAACGAGTGAAATACAGTTTCCTTGTCGTAGAATCAACCTTGTGAGCTTGGAAGTATGCGCTCAGGTGATTCTCAATGTAATGTGTGGCCGGCTGGTGAAATTTTTGTATACCAGCGTGGTTAAGGCATTTGCAGTCGCCGAATGGGTTGTTTTCGGCTAAATGGAATTTGTGCTTGTCTAAGTAATCATGAAACGTAACAAACTGGCCCGCATAGCTCGGCCGTTTAGGCATATCTGGTGGAACCCGGTCTATTTCTTGAGCATGGCTCAAGCGGCGCGACGTCCAAATCCTGTAAACACCTGGCCGAAAACGGATAGAATCGATGTATTCATCCTTGTCGGCATTAGTAGACACCACGATAGTCATCACTTGCCCCTTGTAGGTGTAGGAAAAAGCCAATGGCTCTACGCCTGACGGATTAGCTCCAATCACACTTTTCGAAATGGCGACAAGGGTGCCGAATTGAAAATTATAGCGAGGGTAAGTTACGTGCAAGTCGCGTTGGGAATTTTTAGAGAGGCGTGGGGGAGTAGGTAAGGCTGTGGCAAATGGAGCGGCAATGATGGGCTTTTTCCCATCAAAAAATCGCACAACAACATAGCCCTCTCCCACACGCCATCCTGACGGGCCTTCGCAATATATATTGGCTGTATCAGGAATTTGGATAGGCCTGCGCCAGTCGCTTGATGGGCGGCTTGGTGAGAAATTTTGGCCTGTAGAAAGAACGGAAAGACATAATAGAGCAAGTATGTATTTCATAGTTTGCTACTGGTTGGATGTATTAATTATACGCCAAAATTCCCGAGAATCTATTGCAACCCCGCCCCACCTGCGGCCCCCGACACGCCCCGTCGCGGCGTGGGCGTGGGGGCGGATGTGAATAGCTAGCGGCTCACGCAGGCGTTGGAGAGCATCACAGGCCGCGGAAGGTACGGCCGGGGCATGCGGGGTGCTATTAACAGGCTATCTAACTTCTAACCCGGACTATTTCTTCCACAAGCTTAGGATACATGGCTTGTAATTCAGCGCCGCCTTTGGGCTCTCGGTTCATCACCCTATCCATTGAGTCATAATGGATAACTTCGGGAAACTGGTCGGCTACGGCGTCCCGTATTTCTGAATCATCCTCGTTATCGTGATTGACCGAATAAGCTTCGTCTGCCACGTAGAGCAACCCTTCGCCCCATGTATCACCAATATTGAAGCTGTATTTGCCGTTGACCAATGCGTTGATGTCTTGGCTGATTTCGGTAAAGAATTCTTGTCCTTTCAATAATAGCCAACAGCGAAAGTAAATAAACCCATCTTCCGATAAGCTATGGTCGAAAATGATGATTTCGTTTTCTTTCTTAAAATCACATTCTAAAATAACCGATAATTCTGCGATTTCAGCAGTGTATAGTCGCTGCAAATAAATCTGAAGTTGCTTCTCGAATTGAATTAGTTTCTGCTTACCGCTTTTGGAAAGCAATTCCGTTAGGTTTTCAATATGCTCATCTATATTATACTCGGACCAATTACTATTATGCTTTTTATTTGACTTTTCAATGCTGCGCCAGAAGAATTGCTGACCGATTTCGTCGGGTGAGGAAGCTTGTTTTTCTGGGATAATTTCACCTTCAGTAAGTCTGATATACCCTTTTTTGATTTTCTGCTGAATTAGTTTTTTGGTGTCAGCCAAACAGGCTTCAGCGGATGCGAACTGCTTTTCAGACTGGCGGCCTTTCGTCCCAACTGCGCCAGAAGAAATAATTTGAGTAGTGCCGTCGGATTCAGCAGTCCAAAACTTGTTTGAGCTTGTGTCCTGAAAAAATAGTTGCTGTCGCATCGGGGTAGCTTGAGATTCTGAACGCCAAACTTAATCCAACGCCACCTCTCAGATTCTGCCGCCCCACCCGCGGCCCCCGACACGCCCCGTCGCGGCGGGGGCGCAGGGGCGGATGTGAATAGCCAGCGGTCCACGCAGGCGTTGGAGAGTATCACCAGCCGCGCAAGGGACGGCCGGGGCGGGCGGGGTGGGATGAAGAATTGTAGCACCGCTAACTTTGATGCAGTGGCTTTCTTTGCTACTGTCCATTGTAAAACTGCTGTATGACTAATAGAGAATTGCGAAACGCCTTGTTAGAACGCCTAGCATCATACCTCGCACCTTATGGCTTCGTACTCAATAAAGCTCTGGCAGAATTTACCAAGCGGTCAGCAGAAGGCTGGGAAAAATTCCAATTGATTTATCTAGTTCGCAGCAATGGTTGGGAAATCAACCCTGCAATGTTAATACGCATTAACACTGTAGAAGACATTTATCACAAGGCTTCTTATTTCGAAACGAAGTGTCATAAAACAACTCCGACAGTCGGCATTCCACTGGAAGACTTCATCAATGATGGTAAAGGCTACCGATTTGATTTGAACAGTGAAGCAGATATTGAACGTTGCTACCAGAATATAATGATGTTGTTTAAAAAGGTTGTTGTTCCGTTTTTCTCGCAGTATAACGACATTGAGCAGCTTGATAAAGAGGTGAATATTGAAAATAGGGAAAGCATTTTCTCATGGGCGATTTATAAGGGGAGCCTCGGAATAATTCTTGCCAAATTGGTTGATAATCCGAAATACAACCAGCTAGAGGAAAAACATCGAATCTATTATCAGCAGTTTGCAGATGGATTCTATCTCGACGAATACGAAGGAGTAGCCAAAGTATTACGCATTATGAATCTGTAACGGGGCTGCGGATGCAATTTGACGCGCCTGTTACTGCTGCCCCACTAGCGGCGCCCGACACGGCCCGTCGCGGCGGGGGCCGCAGGTGGGGCCGGCGGAGATGCGAATGGCTCGATGGTACATGCGAATGGTCTGTTCGCATATGCAAATGGCTTGAAGGCATATACAAACAGCTTGATGGCATATCCAAATGGCTTGATGGTACATGAGAACAGACCGTTTGCATATGCAAATGGCTTGATGGCATATGCAAATGGCTTGAAGGTATATGCAAATAGCTTGATGGCATATGCAAATGGTTGCAAGGCATCTGCAATGAGCAGTTTAGCTCCTGGTAACGTCTTGAAGAAGGGAAAAAGCCGGAAATTAGCAGGACCTTAGAATACTGGTATATTGCGAGGGTAAACTTCTTGTCACCTTTTCATTTACCCGTCTTATGGCATACAAAGCCCGAGAATCTGCCCCCATTGCCAAAGCCCAGCTCCGCGTCGACGGGCTGGCCGCCATCGACCCCAAGCTGGACCTGGGCGAAACCATTTCCGTGGTCGAAGGCACCACCCTCGTGAAAAGTGCCGCCCAGACGCTAAGCGACTACAACAAGGCCCTGAAAACGGCCGACGACCTGCTCAACAAGCTCAATGGGCAGGAAAAAGCACTGGGCGCCTGGAGCTCTAAGGCCCTGAGCGGCGTCAAGTTCCGGTACGGCCCCGACAGCTCGGAGTACGAAATGGCCGGTGGCGTGCGCCAGAGCGAGCGCAAGAAGCCAGTCCGCAAACCGAAGGCCCTTTAACATTCGCAATAAGCTCATTCACACAAAAGCCCGTTTCCAAGCTGGAAACGGGCTTTTGTGTAGGTGCGTGGTTGCTGTGCATCCCGGCTAGAGCAGGGGCCGGGGCAACACGTACTGGTCGTTGTCGAGGGTGAGGTAGCCGGTGCGCAGGAACAGGCCGCGGTGGCGAATGGCCGTGCCCATCACATTGGAATAGGCCACGGGAATGGATAGCCAGATAACGTTGCCATTCAGCCGCCGCTCACGGAGTAGCGTTTTGTGGCCCATGCTCAAGCGGTAGCGTTCCAGCAGGCGGCCGTTGCGCCGGTAGCAGGTGACGTGGCGCCAGACCACGTTATCGGGCGTCCACTGCGTTTGGCGCACGCCGGTGGCGGGCAACGCACCAGAGTTTTGACCAGAAATGCCCTGCACCACCACGCGCCGCCGACCGCGGCCATGAGAATTGGTTTTGAAAAACGGGCTGGTTTGCTCAGCGCGCAGCCGTAGCTGGGCAGCTTGTTGGAGCAGGGTGTCGCGGGCGGCAAGGGCGCGGGCGGGGTCGGTGATGAGTTGGGCGCGGGCCGGGCCGGCCAGCAGCACCGAGAGGGCCAGTAGGCCTCCTAAGCGGTACAACATGCAAAATTTGGGGTTGTGGAAGGCCCAAAACTACTGCGCCAAGCAGCCTCTTGCCAGCGGACTAAGGGCAAATGCTGTTAAGAAACCGTTGCCAATAGTTGGACTGACCCGCCGTCAGTAGAAGGCGCAGGTAGGAGCAGGTTGCAGCCCGACGGGTCCACCTGCTTTCTTCGCGGGCACATGTCAAAATTCCTTGGGGCTATGCGCAACAATTTCCTGAAAACGGCCGCCGTGCTGGCCCTGCTGTGGCTCAGCGCCTTTAGCGCGCCGCCCGCCAAAATCACCGTCTACCTGATTGGCGACTCGACTATGTCGATAAAAGAGCCGAAGAATTACCCCGAAACGGGCTGGGGCATGCCCTTCGTGTTCTTTTTTGACGAAACCGTGACCGTGGACAACCGCGCCCAGAACGGCCGCAGCACCAAAAGCTTTGTGGCCGAAAACCGCTGGCAGCCCGTGGCCGGCGCCCTGAAGGAGGGCGACTACGTCTTCATCCAATTTGGGCACAACGACGAGGTGCCTACCAAGCGCAGCTACACGCCCGAGGCCGATTACAAGAACTACCTCATCCGCTTCATCGCCGAAACCCGCGCTAAAAAAGCTACGCCCGTGCTCATCACACCCGTGGCCCGGCGCAAGTTCGATGCGGCCGGCAAGGTAGAGGGCACCCACAATGTGTACTCCGAAATTGTGCGCGCTACGGCCCGTGAGCAGCAGGTACCGCTCATCGACCTCGACCGTGAAAGCCAGGCTTTGCTGCAGCAGTACGGCGTGGAGAATTCCAAGCTGCTCTTCAATCAGCTGGTGCCCGGAGAGCATCCCAATTACCCTGAAGGCAAGGAGGACAACACCCACTTTAACGAGCTGGGCGCGCGCAAAATGGCGCAAATCGTGCTGGCCGATATTCGCACCCTCAAGCTGGAGCTGGCCAACCGCATCGTGCAGCGCGCCGCCGCCAAAACCGTGGACCCGCAGGCCCGCTAGGGGGCATCCATGTTGATAGAACGTCATGCCGCGCAGTGTGACGGGCTGGCCTTTTTCCATCCGCTATAATTCAAGCCCTCGATGCGCTTTTATAACCTGTTTATAGCTGCTGGCCTGTTGCTCGCCGCTTCCGGCGTACACGCCCAGGTGGCGCCAGCGGCTAAGGCACCGGCCAAAATAGAAACCTTCCTGGTACCGGTGCGGCTGACAGTGGCGCCGGATGGCACCGGCGACTACCGCACCATTCAGGAGGCGGTGATGGCCGTGCGCGACTTTATGCAGGTGCCCGCCACCATCTTCATCAAGAACGGCACCTACAAAGAGAAGCTGCTGATTCCGTCGCAGAAAACCAACATCACGCTGCTGGGCGAGAGCAAGGAGGGGGTGGTCATCACCTACGGCGACTACTCCGGCGATGCCGAAAAGCACAGCACCTACACGTCGGCCACGGTGCGGGTGCAGGCAAATGACTTCACCGCCGAGAACATCACCTTCGAAAATTCGGCCGGGCGGGTGGGGCAGGCCGTGGCCCTGCACGTAGAGGGCGACCGCGCCACCTTCCGCAGCTGCCGCATGCTGGGCAACCAGGATACGCTGTTTCTGGCCATCGAAAACAGCCGGCAGTACTACCAGGACTGCTACATTGAGGGCACAACGGATTTTATTTTCGGCTCCAGCACGGCGGTGTTTGAGGGCTGCACCATTTTCAGTAAAACCAATTCCTACATCACGGCTGCTTCCACCTGGCCCCGGCAGTCGTTCGGGCTGGTGTTCCTGAATTGCAAGCTCACGGCCGCACCCGAGGCCACCAAAGTATACCTAGGCCGGCCCTGGCGGC
Source organism: Hymenobacter negativus (assembly GCF_017571495.1). Classification (GTDB taxonomy): domain Bacteria; phylum Bacteroidota; class Bacteroidia; order Cytophagales; family Hymenobacteraceae; genus Hymenobacter; species Hymenobacter negativus. Next base: position 144,805 of record NZ_JAGETZ010000003.1, read on the forward strand.
CCAATGCCCGCACCGTTTTCATCAATACCGAGATGGGCGCCCACATCCGACCCGAAGGCTGGGAAAACTGGGGCAAAGTCAGCAACGAAGCCACGGCGTACTACGCCGAATTTGGCAGTAGTGGACCCGGCGCCAGCACCAGCGGCCGGGTGAAGTGGTCGCGCCAGCTCACAGCTAAAGAGGCGAAGCAGTACACGCTCAAGGCCATTTTTGCCGGGCCTATAGGGTGGGAGCCGGTGCGCAGGTAGGGCCTAGGTAGTCCACTAAAGACCGAACTAGTTCTCATACCGTGGCTTTGGCCAGTGCCTTGAGGTCTTGCCGTGGGCGGTAGCGCAGTATGCAACGCCGCCATCTACCAGCAGCCCGCCCAAAACGAGCATAACCACGGGATAGATGAGAGACGGTTGACAGCTGGCGTTAGTCGTTCCAGCGAGAAACCTCACCCCTGTCCTATCCCAAAAAAGAAGGGGAATAGGTTTTAGCCATGGTAAGGCCATTACTAGGCCAGGGGTGAGGTTTCCATTAGAATGCCGCTACTCGCCGTGGCTGCCGCTGCCGCTCAACGTACCCTTCACCTTGTCGCTGACGGTACCAATTATCGACCCCAGCGGGGTCATCTGCTCGGTTTGGGCGTGGCCGCGTGGGTCGGGCGTGGCCAGCACAGGGATGCCGCCGAGGGGCATGGCTTTCTCGACGTGGAATTCGCCCTTGCCGTCGATGGAGGGGCCGGAAGTCCAGCGGCCGGCGGGGGTACCGTCCTGGCCCAGGAAGGTGCTCACGAAAGCATAGTTGAAACCCTGCACTTCTTCGCTCTGCGGGAAGCTGTTGGGAATGGGCATGGCACCGAGGCCGCCGTTTTCCTCAATCACGGCCATCCACTGGTTCTGGTGCATGGTGTCGCGGGCGATGAGGAAGGACAGGAAATCCTTCATGCCGGGGTCGTCGGTCATCTCCCAGAGGCGGGTAGCCAGCACCCGGCCGGTGCTTTCGGCGGCCACGTTGGCGTACATGTCGGCCACGAGGTTGCCGCTGCCCACTATCCACGAGCCGTTGAAGGGTACGCCGTTGGCATCGGTAGCCAACGCCGCCTGACCCGAAGAGATGATGTGGCGCGGGTCCATGCCGCCGAGGATGGCGCCCACCATCTTGTCCTTGGCAAACTCGTCCTGCATACTCATCGGAGCGCCTTCCAGGTTGAGGGCCACGGCCGTGGCCAGCATCTCGATGTGGGCCATTTCCTCGGTGCCAGTTTCGAGCAGCATGTTGCGGTATTTTGCCGGGCCGCGCTGGCCCCAGGCTTGGAACATGTACTGCAAACACACCCGGATTTCGCCCTCAATGCCGCCAATTGCTTGCTGAAGCATGCGCGCAAAGGCCGGGTTGGGTTTGTCGACGCGTACTTTGTACTGGAGTTCTCTGTCGTGATAAAACATGATGTGGAAAGGGAAAGGAGGTTAGATTGACCGGCGAAATCCCGCCGGTTATCAGGCTATACGACCGGTTCTAACCCACCAATGGTCCGGAAAACCCGCATTTTGCGCGTGATAAACCAGTATTTGTTTCCTCCGCATAAATACCAGAATGGAGTGCGGCAAGCCTGCTGTGTGGATTGCTGCCGGCTCGACACCCTTCCCGCCGTGGGAGCGCGCTCGGTTTCTTATCTGCGCCACCTCAAAATCAAAGAGGAAATGGCCCGGGCCTGCTATTTGATTCGTTGCTCGCTTGCCGATAGCGCCGGCGCTTCTCCTCGCTGATGCCCCCGAAACGGCTACATCAGTAATGAAAAAAGGCCCCTGGGAATATTCCCGGGAGCCTTTTCTGCTATTGAACGCGACGGCTCTATTCCCTAGTGAGAAGCAGCGACTGGTTCACGGCCCCGCCATGCACGCGCACAACGTAGGCCCCGGTGGCCAAGTGCTGCAATTCGAGGAGGTGCTGCGCGGTGCCGGCTAGCGAGTACGTCGCGACCTGGCGGCCGGTGAGGTCAAGCACCTGCACGGTGTAGTTGCCGGCGGGTAGGCTACTCAGGTCGAGGGTAGCCGAGCGGCCCGCCGGGTTGGGATACAAGGTAGCGGCCGATTTGGCCCCAAATACCACGGTGCGCAACGGTGAATAAGTGCTGGTGCTGTCCCGGTCGACCTGGCGCAGGCGGTAGTACACCGGCTTGCCCGCCGACACGAACCGGGCGACGTTGACGTCCACAAACTCGTAGTTGGAAGGCGTAGTGCTTTCCCAGTTGCCCCGCACGGTGCCTATGGTAGCAAATGCTTTGCCGTCGAAGCTGCGCTCCACCACAAACCGGTCGTTGTTGTGCTCATTGGCAGTCAGCCACTGCAGTTGCGCATCGAAGTGGGCAGCCACGGCCGTGAAGCGCACCAGCGAAACGGGCAGCGGCGCCTGAATGGTCACGTTTTCGGGGGTGCCCGCACCGCCGGCGTAGTTGCTGCCGATAGCAGTGCCCAGGCTGGTATCGGTGCCGCCGGCGTAATTCTCGCCGGGCTGCACACTGGCGGTGGTCAGGGAAGTACGCAAGGGGTTATCGTAGCTCGTGGTGGCCGAAGCCCGGTACGCCAGCCCATTTTGCGCGGTGGCATCAATGGTAGCGCGGAATGTGAGGGCCAGCATTGCCCCGGCCGGGATGGTGAAGCCAGCAAAAACGGGCTGGCTCACGCCGTTGGTGGGCAGGCTGAAGCCGCTGGGGGTAGAAGTAGTGCCGTCGGCCAGGGTCAGGGTGACAATGGGCGTATAGGTACCATCGAACTTGAACAGGTTGTTGCGCAGGCTCCCCAAAATGCTGACACCCGTGGCCGTACCGCCGGTATTCGACACATTGATGGTGTAGAGGGCGGGCGGTACCGGGCCGGTAGGGCCGGAGCGTATGATGGTAGGCGTAGCGGTGCTCACGGCTACCGTCAGCACCGGCAGGCAGGCCGTGTTGCCCGACCCGCTGGTTGCCGCGTTGGTCTGAATGACGCCAATGGTACCGGCCGTGGCTCCGAAAGCGCTGAGCGTACTGCCCGTAGCACCATTGGCTCCACTGGCCACCGACGAGGCCGATGCCACCGTGCCATTGGCAACAACCACGCCGCCACCACCGCCACCGCCGGGCCCGTAGAGGGCTCCTGCCAGGCTGGCCCGGCCGCCCCGGCCGCCCCGGGCCGTAGCGGTGATGTTGCTGAGCGTGCTGGCGTTGCTCACCAGCAACAGCACCGAGCCGCCGGCCCCGCCACCGCCAGCCCCATCAATAAGCGTAGTGGCGGCGGCCAGGCCGTTGGCCACTACTGCGCCGTTGCCGGCTATGGCGCCGGTGCGCAGCATGATGATGCCGCCACCGGTGTTGCCGCCGCTGGCCAGCCCGCCGTCGTTGGCCACGCCGGCCCCGCCGCCGCCGCCCATGCTCAACCGGCCCACCGAGGCGCCAAAGGCAGCCCCGCCAATGCCCTGGGCATTATCGGTCACGTTGCCGGTATAGCTGAGGCCGTAGCCGCCAAAGCCGCCTTCTCCGCCATTGGCGCCACCGCCGCCACCGGTGTTGCGCAGGTTGTTGCTGGGCGAGAGGTCGGTACCGCCTCCGCCCGCGTTGCCGGGCGCGCCCCGGCCATTGCTGCCATTGCGGTAGCCTTCGAAACCGGTGCTGATGAGCGCCGTGTAGTTGCCATTGAGGTAGGCCGGGGTACCGGCGGTACCTTCGCCCTTGGCCCCGCCCGAGCCTACGGCAGTGCTGCTGCTAAGCTGGCTGAAGTCGGTGCTGTTGAACGAGGGCAGCGCGCCGACGCCGCTGTAAAGCTTGCCGCCGCCGCCCCGGAAGCCCCGACCGGTCATGCTCAGGCGAGCATTTGTGGCGAAGGTGGTGCGGCCAGCTACGTCGAGGGCCAGTACGCCGCCGGTCTTGCCGTTCCAGGCGGCGCCGGCCACGGAGTCAGCCACGGCCAGGGCCGAGTACTGCGGCACCCGGATTACCTGGAAGCGTCGCTGACCGGTGGGGTTGCTGCTGGCGTTGTAGTCGAGGTTATCGTAGGCATTGGTCAGGGCCTGCGTGAGGGTGAGCGTACCGCCGGTGGTACCAACTGAGCTGGCTGCCACGGCGTACTCGTAAAGGCCCGCCGTAAAGCGGTCGCCGCTGCCGGTCAGGTTGCCTTTGCCCAGGCTGCCGCCGCTGCCATACGAGGCGGTGTTACTGGTATTGATAGTCGCCCCCTGCATCTGCATCACCAGCACCAGGTCGCCGGCGGCGATGGGCGTTGTGCTCGCCCCTGTGCCCGTCAGGGCCGGGCCCACCGTAATGCTCGACGTGCCGCCAGTGGTGGTGGCCAGCAATCCGGGGAAATAGGTATTAGGTGCTGAAGCCGCCCCGAGGCTGCCCACGCCATCGTTGCCGGGCGTGGCGCACACATCGGCCAGGTTCGCTAACCCGCTGATGAGGGTGGTTATCGAAGCCAGATTGTTGGTGCTCACGGGGTCGGGCTCGGCAGCCGTATTGGCCGTGGTGGCCACCACCGACCCGCTGGCCGGTACGATGAAGGTAACCGTATTGGTGGCCGGCGCGCCGCCTGCTGCCAGGCTGCTGGCTCCAAACGTAACGCGGCCCGTGCTGCTTGAGTAGGAGCCGCTGCTCACCACCACACCGCTCAGCCCGGTAGGCAGTTGCAAGGTGGGCACCACGTTGGTGGCCGGGAGCGAGCCCAGGTTAGCAGTGGTCATGGTGTATTGCACCTGCGCACCGGGGGCGGCGGCCGTGGGGCCGCTCACGCTGTTTGCAATGTCAGCTCCGCGCACAATAACCGTGATGTTGGCTGGGGCTCCGGTTTCGCCCAATACGTCGTTGGCCGTATAGGGTATCGTCACCACGCCCGCAAACGTGCCGCTGGGTGTGAACGTAACCACACCCGCCGGCGTCACCACGAACGTGCCCTGGCCCGGTACCGTCAGGGTCGACTGAATGCCCGTCGCGTCGGGGTCTAGGTCCACGCTGCCGGGGCCATAGTTGGCGTAGGAGAAGCTGTCGTTGTTGAGTACGTTGACCGAGACAGCTTGATTGTAAATGGTGCTGGCTACGTCATCATCGAGGTAAGGCGTCTGACGGATGGCCAGGTTGCGGATTTCGTGCACGTTGGTGCTGCCGCCCGTCGAGCCCGCAAAGCCGATGCGCAGGTTGTTGGGTGGCCGGGGCACGGTGAAGTTGCGCACGGCCGTTTCCACAGTGAAGCCGTGCTGAATGCGGACCGTGATGCGGTAGGTACCGTTGGTGGGTACTACATCGATGTAGGCGCGGCGGTAGTCTGCCGAGCCGGCTTGGGCGCGCGCAGTGGGCACATCCAGGCTGAAAGGGAGCGTGGGAGTGCCGGTTAGGTAGGGGTAATCGGTACTGCTGCTGCCGTTGCCGGCTCCGCGCAGGGCTACCGCGTTGGGGGTAAGGTCGGGCGTATTAATGCCGCCTACCCGGCCTTCGGTGCCATTGGAGAAGTTGCCAAACTCGTCGATGCCAATGCCCAGGTAGCCAAATGGCACCCCGTTACTGAACGGATTAGCGGTTTTTTGGGCGTAGCCCAAAGAACCCCCCGAAGCCCCCGGGGCAAACGAAGCCGCTGAGGTTTGGTCGGCGTCAACCAGAAATACCGAGAAGCCATCGGCCCCGGTGCCACCATACGAAAAGAACTCAAACGAGATGTTGAAGCCATTAGGCGCGGGAAACTGGCCCTGGTCGATAACAAATCCGGATTGGTCGGTGGTCGCCGGGGTGAGGCGCAGGTAGCCTGCGCCAGCGGGGTCGAGGCTGTTGGCAGCCGTGAGCACCGCCGAGCCTCCCAGCGTGAAGCTGGCAGCTGAAGCGTTTTTAAAGGACTCGACTCGCGGAAACTGCGCCCTAGCCGAATGAAACTGGCCCAGCAACAGCACCAGTAAGAGGGCCCGTAGCCACGCTACCGATGAGGTAGTTACTGGCTGCTCAAGAGGAGAAAGTTGTTTCATTAGAAGAAAGTGTAGTGATAGATAATTGAACTAATCTGATACAAAATGGCAGCTACGCATATTTTGTAAAAAGAAGGTTTACAAGTATAGTCATTGGAATTTTCGTTCATGTCATTTGTGTGAAAAACACAAAATAATTGATATAAAGTCACTGTAAATCAATAATAAATTAGGGTATTATGAGAGGATAATTAAAGTTTGTTTTATTAATAATGGGGAAATAAAACGTTGATATTTGCCTCCTATATCCTGCTAAAGTGTCGATTCGCTAGTTTGGTCAGATATAATTATTGGGTGTTTCACCTGCTCTTTGCTGATGAATGAGTGGCAGTGGCAATTGCAGGCTTCAGTGGATGATGCCGGCTAATAGCTGCTTAGCCCATATCTGATGGGCGTTTTGCTGAAATAATCCAAGCGCGGAATCACTGCCCAGATGCCAAATCTGGCGCAAGAAAAAAGGCCCTTATGCCGCGGGTGTGCTGCACAAGGGCCTTTCAGCTATGGTCGTCTCTGATTCCGGGGCGTAGCTCATCCCTCCGCCCGCAGCACCGCCATAGTCGAGCGGCGCCGCATGCCTCGGGGCGAATGGGTTTCGGCCGCATTGCAACCAATCAGCCCTTGTCGGCATCCAAGGTTGCGACCGGTGGCTGAATGCTCATCTTCTTCCGATAGCTCGGCACGGGTAACGCTTTCAAACCGTATTAACCATGAAATCCTGGGTATTGAGCGCCGTGGCGTGGGGTTGTTTTGCGCTGTCGAGCTACGGACAAGGCCGTGACACAGCTTTTGCGGTACACAAGCTATTTGTGCAGCGGCGCCGCGGTAGCGATGCTTTGCTGGCCACGGCGGGCGAGATGGCAGGTTCAACCACCGTAGCCGGTGCTGTGAGCGGCCTGGTGGCCGGGGCCGCACCTGCAGCAGTGGGCTTTAGTCGAGCAGCACGATTCAGCACCGAGCGAGAGGCGGCCATTCTCAGCAGCTATGCCAACGGTTGGCCCATTCCGGCCGATGTGCGCCGCAAGCTGCGACGCAAGCATTTCCACCGCACCCGCCAAGATGTGCTGATGGGCCGCTAAGGCTGGATTACCCTTCGGCCCGCAGCACTTCCAGCGGCGAGCGGCGCAGCACCTCCCGGCTGTTGAATACGCCGATGATGGCCGTGAGCGCCGTGACCAGCGCCGCCAGCCCCAGCAGCGGCAGCACCGCCGCCGCAAAGCCCACCTCGAATACCCACACCGCCAGCGCCCAGGCCGCCAGTACCGCCAGCCCGATGCCGGCCAGCGCCGCCAGCAGCCCCAGCAGCCCGTATTCGACCAGCGTGATGCGCAGAATCTGGCTGCGGCTGGCGCCCAGCGTGCGCAGCAGCACGCTCTCGCGCACCCGCTGGTAGCGGCTGATGACCACCGAGCTGCTCAGCACCAGCAGCCCGGTGAGGATGCTAAAGCCCGCCATAAAACGGATGACAAAGGAGATTTTGCCGATAATATCGTCCAGCGTTTGCAGAATCAAACCCAGGTCGATGGCCGACACGTTGGGAAACTGCTGCACCAGCTTCTGCTCCACGGCGGCCAGCGCGGCCGTGCTGCCCGTGCGCGTGAGCACCACCTGGAACTGCGGCGCGCCTTCCAGCACCCCGGCCGGGAATATCACCAGGAAGCTGGGCTGTACCCGGCTGCGGTCAATCTCGCGGGTGCCGCCGATGATGGTGCGCATGGGTGAGCCCTGCACGTTGAAATCCAGCGTGTCGCCCAGGCCGAGCTTGGCGCGCTCCAGATAGCCCTTCTCCACTGAGATGCGCGGCAGGCCGTCCGGCCCCAGCTTTGGCAGGCTGCCGGCCGTGAGCTTTTCGGAGGAGTTCAGCGAGTCGCGATACGTCACGCGGTACTCGCGGGTGAGGGCCCAGGCTGGGATGCCCCGCGCCGTATCCTTCTTAATAACCGACACCGACGTGCCGTTGATGGCCGTCAGGCGCATGGTCACGATGGGCACGCGCTGCAACACCGGCAGCTTTTGCGAAGTCAGCAGGGCCTCCACGCCGGCGCGCTGCTCGGGCTGAATGTCGAACAGCACGAGGTTGGCCGACGATTTCTGGCCCGCTACCTGCACACGGCTCAGCAGCAGGGCCTGGGTGAGGAAAAGCGTGGCCAGCAGAAAGGTGCCCAGCCCGATGGATGTGACCAGCGTCAGGGTTTGGTTTTGGGGGCGATAGAGGTTGGCCAGGCCCTGTCGCCACACGTAGCCCCAGCCAGCGGGGAAGAAGCGCCGCACCACCGCCATCAGCAGGCGGCCCATGCCGGCCAGCGCCGCAAACGCCGCCAGCAGCCCCGCCCCGAAGCCCAGTGTGAGCTTCCAGTCGCGGGTCTGCCCGTAGGCAAAGGCCAGAATAAACAAGCCAATGACGCTGATGATGAGCCCGCGCAACGGGTCGGGGGTGGCCGTGTCGTCTTCAAAGGCTGTGCGCAGCACCCGCAGCGGCGACACCCGCCGGATGCTCAGCAGCGGCAGCAGGGCAAATAGCACCGCCATTAACAAGCCCGTGACCAGGCCTGTGCCCACCGCCGTCCACGACACGCTGACGGTGATAGCAACAGGCAAAAAGTCGCCCAGTACCCGCGGCAGCAGCGTTTGTACGGCCGCGCCCAGCGCTGCCCCCAGCACTGCGCCTACCAATCCCAGGCCGGCGGTTTGAATCAGGTAGATGAGCAACGCTTGTCGGCCGCTGGCGCCCAGGCAGCGCAGCACAGCCACGGCGGCCAGCTTCTCGCGCACGTACAAATTCACGGCGCTGGCCACGCCCACGCAGCCCAGAAGCAGCGCCACGAAGGCCACCAAACTCAGGTAGCGGGTGAGGTCGGCGAAGGCGCGGCCGGTACTTTTCTGGCGCTCGGCCACGGTGTCGGTGTCCACGTCGGACGCGTCTAGGCGGGCTTGCAGGGGCTTGAGGACGGCCGCCACATCGGTGCCCGGCGCAAACTGGTAGGCGCGGGTGTAGCGCACCCGGCTGCCGCGCTGCACCAGGCCGGTGCCGGCCACCAGCGCCTCGGGAATAAACACCGTGGGCGCCACCGCTGTGGTAATGCCCGACTGCCCCGGCGTCTTCAGTACCCGCCCCACGATGGGTAGCGTGAGTTGGCCTACCTGCACCGAGTCGCCCACCTTGGCCCCAAACTGCACCAGCAGCGCGTCGTCGACCAACGCCCCGGCCTGAATTCCAGCCTGCCCAAACTGCCCGGCCGCCGCCTTCGGCTCCGTTTCCCAGTCGCCATAAAAGAAGCCGCCCGAGCGGGCCCGTACTTGCGCCAGCCGCGTGCCCTTGCCAGGCCGGAACTGCACCAGCGAGGCAAACGAAACTTCGCGCACCTGGGCCGTGCCGAGGGCACTCAGCGTCGGCTCCAGCTTGGCCGGGAAAGGTTGGTTAGCCGAGAGCACCAAGTCGGCGCCCAGCAGCTCCCGCGCCTGCTCGCTGATGCTGCGCGCTAGGTTGTCGCCAAAGGAATTGATGCCCACCAGCGCCGCAATGCCCAGAATGATGCTGGCCATGAATAGCAGCAGCCGCGCCCGGCTGCGGCGGCTGTCGCGCCATGCCATGCGGAAAAGCCAGGAGGTAGCAGGACGGGAGGCGGGCAGGAGGGGAGTTGAAGTCACGGAAAGAGGAAAGAATTATCGAAATAGTGCTGACAATCATGCCAGGGGCCACAGGAATGACCTGTTACTTATTGCTAAGACGTAGAAAAAACATGGGCACTTTAACTGCCTACTGCAAAGTGGCTAGTAATTATGTTCCAACGGTAACGTTTGTGGCATAGTTGGGTGCAGCAGAAGTGCGTTATTTGAAGCTGCGCTTGCTACTCAAGCCGCACCGCTGCTAATAGATTCGGCAACACGATGAGATTTGTCGCCAGAGAGGGGGGGAGCATGCTACTGTTGTATTCGCTGGTAATAGCCGCCGGTTTGGCAGCCTGCCACATTGTAAAAGGAACGATGCCAACGGCAGTCACTCCGGCAACACCCGTTGTTTCGGTGGCGCAGGCGCTACCCGTTGCCGTGTATGGCCAAGTCCTTTCCGCCCACGACAGTGTGACGATAATTCCAAATGTCGAAATGATATTCCGATGCCAACTGACTGACTCCGCTACACAGCACTGGCGCACGGTTTTGCAGAATAACGACGCTTCGTACCAGGTGATGCTACGGCCGGGAACTGACTATCAGCTAACAATGAGGTTGAATGGGCGGTTGCTTGATTCCGTAACGTTTAAGCTTGCGGAGGGAAGCGCTGGGGCAGGTGGAATTATGCAAAATTTTTATGTCTCGTATACTGACACCCTGGAGGAAGGACTGAAGATTTATGCCGCATATTTCGATACAAACCGGGCCGCGCTTCAGCCAAGCGGCCGAGCGCACTTGAATGACTTTCTGAAAGAGATTCGGGCCGTTTCAATGAACGGTACAGTCATTGTGGTGCAGGGCCATGCAGAGCCACTGGAGGTTCCGACCGGCTACCCCAAACCGGAAAAATACCTGAATGGCCTGGGAAGGGAACGGGCCAAAGCGGTTTGTGCTTACTTGGAAAAGAATGGAATATCTCGGAATAAATTGTTGATAATCAGCTATGGTAGTAGGCACCCGGCAGCACCCAATACCTCTCCAGAGTATCAGCTGCTTAATCGCCGGGCCGAATTATACATTGTTCCCCTTAAGGATATAAGCCTACGGTACAGCCGCCGGCCTAAGCCGTACTAGGTAGCTGCTTAAGCAATTGGTGTTGAGAAATACCTCCCATGATTGCCTCACGCCAATCCGTTTCTTACGGCCGGGATTTCCTCCACCACCTTGCCGCCGCGCAGGCGCAACGTGCGTTGCGTCTTAGCCGCCAGCTCCATATCATGCGTCACCAGCACCAGCGTGGTGCCGGCTTCCCGGTTTAGCTCAAACAGCAGGTTCACCACCCGCTCGCTGGTGTCGGGGTCGAGGTTGCCGGTGGGCTCGTCGGCGAAGAGCAGGGCGGGGCGGTTGGCGAAGGCGCGGGCTAGGCTCACGCGCTGCTGCTCACCGCCCGAAAGCTGGGCTGGGTAGTGGCCCGCCCGCCCGGCCAGGCCTACGCGGTCGAGCAGTTCCATAGCGGTTTTGGACGCGCCGCGCTGCCCGCGCAGCTCCAGCGGCACCAGCACGTTTTCGAGGGCCGTAAGGGTGGGCAGCAGCTGGAAATTCTGGAAGATGAAGCCCACATGCTGGTTGCGCACCGCGGCCCGTTGGTCCTCGCTCAGCGTGTCGAGTTGAATGCCGTTGAGCCACACGCTGCCCGAGGTGGCGCGGTCCAGCCCGGCGGAGAGGCCCAGCAGCGTGGTTTTGCCCGAGCCCGACGGCCCGACGATGGCAAAGGTGTCGCCTGCTTTCAAATCGAAGCTGACGGCGTGCAGCACCGTGAGCGGCTGGCCACCGCTAGGGTAAGTTTTGGTGAGGTTATCGACGCGAAGAATGGACATGCGTTAGGGTAGGAGGGAATGGGGGTAGGCGGGGAGGAGGGAGGAAGCAGGTAGAGGACCGTTATGCCGAGCGTAGCCGAGGCCTGGCGGTCTCGCTCACTGTTCACCTAGATAACCCACAACCACCCCGCCTGTCGTTCGTTACCAAAGACGCGAAAACCTTCCCGATGTTTTCCACCTTTACGCTTCCGTGCCCAAAATCCCTTCCATGAGCTTCATTCGTCTCTCCTTCGCCGGCCTGTTTGCGCTGGCTCTTACCGCCTGCAATTCCAATTCCGCTCCTGAAACAGTCAAAGCTCCGGCCGCTACTTCTACCGCTTCCACTGCGGGGGCCAAACCCAGCGCTGGTACCGGTAAAAAGCGCTTGCTCTTCTTCGGCAACAGCCTTACCGCTGGCTACGGCGTGGAACCCGACGAAGCCTTCCCGGCCCTGATTGGCGACAAAATCGATTCTTTGAAACTCAACTATGAAGTTATAAACGCTGGCCTAAGCGGCGAAACCACCGCCGGCGGCCGCAGCCGCGTGGGCTGGATACTACGCCAACCGGTGGATGTATTCGTGCTGGAGCTGGGCGGCAACGACGGCTTGCGCGGTCTGCCCCTCGGCGCCACCCGCGAGAATCTGCAAGGCATCATCGACACGGTGCGCCGCCGCAGTCCCGGCGCTCAAATTGTGCTGGCCGGCATGCAGATTCCACCCAACATGGGCCAGGCCTATGCCAATGATTTCAAAGCCATCTACCAGGAAATAGCCAGCAAAAACAAGCTGGTCCTCATTCCTTTCCTGCTCGAAGGCGTCGGCGGAGACCGAACACTGAACCAGGCCGACGGCATTCACCCCACGCCGGCCGGGCACCGCATCGTGGCGCGCACGGTGTTTGCCATTTTGCAGCCAGTACTGAAATAAATAAGCTGCCTGGACTAATAAAATACAGGCTATTTGCCGGCCATTCAGCGACCCATAAATCAGGTTAAAACCGGTAATAAGCTGAATATCAAATTTTATCAAGTAAGCAACGAGGCCGCGTGACTACCACGCGGCCTCGTTGCTTACTGGCTAGTTACTCCCATACTGCTACAGTTCTGCTAGTTATTCCGAGATACTGATAGTTACCAGACTCTTGTTACGTTGGATTATTGATTTTGTCCTAGTCAAAACGATGAGATACAATCTTAAAAAATCCTGACAAGATGGTTGTAGTGTTTAAACAAGGTGGGCTGAAATGGTAAAATGCTGTTTATATTGTTGTTACAAGGTAATATGAGAAGGCATTGGTTTGCAGTCTCAGCCGAATGATTTTTTAAACGCTTACCAAACTTACTACCAAAAGTATGAAAAGTGCAAAAATATTCTTCGCTCCCGGCTCGCGTCCGCGCTTGCTCCTCTTCCTTTTCTTGGTGTTGGCAACCGCTTGGGGGCGGCCTTCGCTAGCCCAAACGCCCGTTGTCCGGTACGGGGCCCTCAGGGTGCAGGGCAACCAGATTCTGGGCCAAAGCAACCAGCCGGTGAGCCTGGCTGGCAACAGCCTGTTCTGGAGCAACAGTGGCTGGGGCGGCGAGCGGTACTACTCCGCCAACGTGGTGGGCTGGCTGAAAAATAACTGGAACGCCAGCATCGTGCGGGCCTCGATGGGCGTGGACGAAGCCGGTGGCTACCTGGAAAACCCGGCTCGTGAAAAAGCCAAAGTGAAAACCATCGTAGATGCCTGCGTGGCTGCTGGCCTCTACGTCATCATCGACTGGCACTCGCACCAGGCTGAGCAGCACCAGGCCCAAGCCATTGCCTTCTTCCAGGAAATGGCCACCACATACGGCAACACCCCAAACGTGATTTACGAAATCTACAACGAGCCCCTGCAAGTGTCGTGGACGGGCGTGGTAAAGCCCTACGCCCAGGCCGTAACCAATGCCATTCGCGCCATCGACCCCGACAATCTCATTATTGTGGGCACTCCTACTTGGTCGCAGGATGTGGACGTGGCGGCCAGCAGCCCCGTGGCGGGCACCAACATTGCCTATACCCTGCACTTTTACGCGGCTTCTCACAAAGCCTCGCTTCGCAGCAAAGCCAGCACGGCCCTGAGCCGGGGCGTGGCCTTGTTTGTGACAGAATATGGTACCTGCGATGCCTCCGGTGGCGGGTCCGTCGATGCAGCTTCTACGCAGGAGTGGATGGATTTTATGCGCCTCAACAAACTTAGCCACTGCAACTGGGCGCTGAATGACAAAGCCGAGACGGCGTCTGCACTGGTGCCCGGCACCAACCCTGCTGCCGCATGGTCCGACAGCTACCTGACCGCGTCGGGGCGCCTGGTAAAAGGATACATCCAAGCTTGGAGCGGGACAACTACGACAACCCCTCCTCCAACTACCACGCCTCCCAGCGGCACCACCACGAAGGTGGAGGCCGAAAGCTACCATGTCATGTCCGGGGTGCAAACGGAAACCACTGCCGACACGGGCGGGGGACTGAATGTGGGCTGGCTCGATGCCGGCGACTGGATGGCTTACACCGTGAACGTTCCCACGGCCGGCTCCTATACATTTCAGTACCGGGTGGCCAGTGCCAGCGGTGGCGGCCAAATCAGGCTGGAGCAAAATGCAGGCACCACGGTCCTCGGCAGCATTGCGGTACCCAATACCGGGGGCTGGCAAAACTGGACCACCATTACCAATACCCTGACGCTAGCCGCCGGGCAGCAGGATATTGCCATTGCCGTGCCTGCGGGCGGGTACAACATCAATTGGTGGAGCTTTACCAAAACGGCAGCCCGTATGGCATCGCCTCCTGCCACGCTCTACCCCAATCCTGCGCAGAAGCAGCTAAATCTGACCCTTGCCCAGCCGGGCACGGCGGCTCGTATCACCGTCATCAATACCCGTGGCAAGCAGGTGCTGAGCCGGGAGGTACCCGCCGGGGCTTTTCCAAATACCGCCGTTGCCATTGATGCGCTTGAGCCGGGCATCTACACAATACGGATAGAGCAGAGAGGCCAGGTTACTGCCACTAAGTTCGAGAAAGAATAACGCGGCAATGCCTCCCAAACCAAAGCCCCACTTGCACTGCAAGCGGGGCTTTGGCGTACTCAGGGCCGGTATTGGGGTAAAATCCGATGGTGCTTTGACGTGCTGTTTTGCCTGCTTGACTACCGATATACCAGCCGGCTATGGCATAGCCATATGTTGTGCAACCGGGGTTAATTAGCCCCCGCAGCAACAGCCCGGACTATTCCTGAAGGTAGCGCTTCACCACCCCGATGGGCGTAATCATGGTGTGCTTTTTTCCAGATGGTTCCTGCAGCGTAAATGACAACAAGCCAATTACCCGCCCTTGCTTGTCGACGACCGGGCAGCCGCTGAAACCGCTGAGCGTAGGCGATTCGTTCTGCGCCAGTAGGTATTCGGTGTCCGAAGTCTCTTCCACGCGCACCGGGTAGCGGTTTTGGGTGCAGTCGGCCTCGGCATAAGGGCAGCCGATAAGGTATACCTCCTCGCCCTGGGCCGGCGCATCGTAGCGTGGCGTAAGGGCTTGGTAGCCAGTACCACCACCCTTAATGCTGAACACCAGCGCATCGCTGGAGTCGCTGTCCACCGCGTTGAGCAATTTGTCGAGCCGCACCGTGTCGGTGGCTCGCTGGCGGGCAAACAGCTTCCAGGAAACCAGCTCGCCATTGACCAGTGAGCGTTTTTTAGTGGGCTCAATGCCGCCATCGGCGCCGAGTAGGTGGTTAGCTGTCAGGGCGTATTGCCGCTGGCCCACCTGCACCAGAAATGCGCTGGCACCATCCAGGTGCTGCCCATCGGCGAAGGTGGCCCCATTGGCGAGCAGCACCTGGGGCGACTGAGTAAATGGTTCGGCCATCCAGTTTTTCACCGGCGGTGCGGCGGCCTCTTTGGTTTGCGACGACGGGCCGTTGCAGGCTGCCAGGCTCAAAATGGCGCTGCTGGCGAGTAGCCGGAAAGCAGTCGTGCGGAAATACAGCTTCATACAGCTATTTGTAGTGGGATTGGAAATTGAAGGATATCGCATGAAGGCGCCTCGGGATAGTCTAGGCCTAGTGCTAGCGGTGGTATTGCCAGGCAATCCGGGCCAGGGCAGTTGGGTTCGAAACGGCCTTGGCCACGGGCTAGAGGGCTTGCCGGCCATTGTCGTCGGCCCCAGGTCCGGTGCTGAATGTCATCTCGGCCGGTAGATGCGGCTGCTTGCCAAAGAGCGTTTCGTAGAGCAGGACCGACGCCATGAAAACGCCGTCGTTGAGCAGGTGCTGGGTGTTTTCGCCGTGGCGCAGGTTGTCCTTGCCGCCCACGCGGTACTGGTAGCCGTCGCATCTTTCGTAGGCAGCTTTCACGGCATCGCCCACCCGAAACAGGCCGGCATTGGGCACTTGGCTTAGGGCGGCCAGTGTATGCTCCCGCATCAGGGCGTGGTCGGTGGCAAAGCTCGCAGAGTCCTCCAGGTACGGGTCATATGAAGCCAGCTGGTAGAGGTAAATAGCCGCCCTAGGGCTGTGGCGGCGCACTTTATCGGTCCAGAGCTTCAGGTTGGCGGCGTACCGGGCGGCACTGTCAACGACCACCGGCGTTTGCTCCTGCAATATCACATAGTCGAAATAATTGCCGTCGGCCTCGGTTTTGGCAAACAGCTCTTCGGCCTGCTCCTGGTCTTCCTGGTAAATGTCGTGCAGGGAAATGCCCATTTCCACCAGCAGCTCGCCGTTCATTAGCACCTTATTATGCTCGCACAGTTCCCGGAACTGCTCCGGAATGCTGGCGTAGTAAGCGGTGTGGCTGTTGCCTACGAACAGGATGCGCGGCGTTCCGGTGGCCGTTGGCGGCTTGGGCTGCGGCAGCGCTACCTCGGCCGGCGCAGTTGTGGCAGTTGTGGCGGAGGTACCCGCGCCGTTGCCACAGGCAGTCAGTAGCAGGAAGGTGGCCAGTAGGCCAATGGGTCGAAACCGGGTAAAAAGCAGCATAGGTAGAGTGTTGCAAGGCCGGTTTCAGGCCTTGGAAATGGGGGTATTCAGAAAGAGCGTGATAAAAACCTCGAAGGGCCGCTGCTTCGGAATCAATGGAACCTGGTTCTGGTAATACGCAGCTAAAAAGTGCTCAATGGAGCAGCGCTGCCGTTGAGTGCCAGCTCAGCAACGTTGCAACGCGCCTGTTGTATCCTTTACGCTCAACTTTCAGGAATAGTTGAGGTTAACATCATCGCACCGTGGTGCAGCTCAAAGCACCCGCACTGCGTCCAGGTTCACCTCGTCCCGCAACAGCTCCAGGTGGCGATAGGAGAGGGGGCGGCCCGCGTCGGTACTGAGTTCGGGCAGGGGCGCGCGAGCGGCGTCGAGGGTAAGCTGGGTAAGCTTGCGCTCGCCGAGGTAGATGGCGACAGGGCGGCCCAGGCGCGCATCATGGGCGGCCAGAGCGTGGTCAATTTCGGCCAAAATGGTGCTCATGGCGAATTAAGTGAGCGTGACGGGGGCGGAAATATAGCGGAAGTTTACAAAAATCATGAAGGCGCCAACTTCAGCGACGGCTCAATGCCAGCCTACCTTTGCAGCATGACTACTGCTTCCGTGCCCGCTGCTCCGGCGGCCCTGGCCACCCGGCCCATTGGCATGTTCGACTCTGGTATTGGCGGCCTCACGGTGGCGCGGGCCGTGGCGCGGCGCCTGCCCCACGAGCGCATCGTGTACTTCGGCGACACGGCCCACCTGCCCTATGGCGACAAAAGCGCCGCTGCCATTCAAGCCTACTCCGTCAAAATCTGCGACTTGCTGCTGCGTCAGAATTGCAAGCTGATTGTCATTGCCTGCAATTCGGCCTCGGCCGCCGCCTATGAGCTGGTGCGTGAGTACGTGGGCAGCAAGGCCAAGGTGCTGAGCGTGATTGACCCCATTGTGGCGCACCTGGGCCGGGCCTACGCTGGCCGCCGGGTAGGCCTCATCGGAACGAAGCAGACGGTGAATTCCAACGTCTATAAAAAGAAGGTCGACGACCTCGACGCTGGCGTGGACCTGTATTCGCTGGCCACCCCGCTGCTGGTACCCATGATTGAGGAGGGATTTTTCAAGAATTCTATCTCTGATGACATCATCGGCACCTACCTCAGCCATGCCACCCTGGCCGATATCGACGCGCTGGTGCTGGCCTGCACGCACTACCCGCTTATCAAGGAGCAGATTGCGGCCTACTACGCCGGCCGGGTCGATGTGCTGGACGCCTCCGACGTAGTGGCTGCCGACACCGAAGCGTATCTGGCCGCGCACAGCTTGCTGGCCCCGGCTGGACCAATACCACCCGCCCACCATTTCTACGTATCTGATTTTACCCGCTCGTTCGAGGAAAGCACCCGCATTTTCTTTGAGCAGGAAGTACATCTGGAGCATTACCCGCTGTGGGAGTAAGGCTTGAAAGAGCAGCCAAACAAAGTTTATACAGTGATAATGCGGCCTAAAAATTCAGGCAGTACCTTTGATAAAGCAGTATCTTCAATTCTTCTGTCCACCTTTTACCTTCATTCCGAATACCATGAAAAAACTTCTCCTCGCACTCATTACCACGCTGCCATTGGCTGGTTGGTCCCAGTCCCTCACTCAAGCTGATTTCACTGGAGTGGTAGTTCCGCAGTACCTCAGCAGTGGCAACAACAGCGGTTCGGCCACTTTTTCGGGCCCGCGCTTAGCCATCGTGTTCCGCGCCACGGTGAGCAACCTCACGCCCAGCACCCTCTACCGGTACTATGTGCAGGCTGCTACGGCGTCGGAGTTCACCTCTTCGGCTTCGGGCGCTGGCGTGTTGCTGCTGATTGCTCCCGGAGCGACGACGGCTGCTACTACTTATACCTCCGTTAGCACCGGCAGCTTGTCGACGGCTGGCAGCTACGCTACCTTCACCACCGATGCCACGGGCAGCTATACCGGCTGGTTTGCCTTGGTAAACTCGAACAACGCCTCCCGCTTCCAGGTACCGGGCACGGTGCTGTTCCCCACCATCACGCTGGCCACTGATGCCACCCCCGCTACCGTTGTGGCTCGTCGCGCCCTCAACCAGAGCATGACGCTGTTGAGCTTCACGAGTGGCGCCGGCGCCAACAATGGTACCCTGCTCACTGGTTCTTCGGCGGCTACGCCGAAAAACGTAGTATTCACCTACGACAACGCAGCTGGTACTGGCCGGCCGCTGAGCGGTGCCGTGGTAGAAAGCATTGGTGCCGCCACCGGCACTACTCAAACGGGCACCAACGCCTATACCTATAGCACCACCAACGGCAGCTATACCACTGTGGTCCCCAATACCCTCACCACGGGCGTGCGCCGCGTTGAAGAGCGCAGCATTGTAACGGGCGCCGTGCTGAACTGCAACACCGACGCCGATGGTGTATGGGCTTCGGGCGCTACTACCGTGAACCCCACCGGCGGTACCACTGCCGTGGTGCTCACCGCTACTGACACGCCCCTGAGCGCTGGCTGTGCAACTGTATCGGCCACGCTGCCCAACAATGCCCTGCCAGGCCTCACCATTTCGCCGAACCCGGCCACCGACCGCATCACGGTAGCCCTGCCCACGAAGGGTGCTGCTACGGTAGCGCTGCGCGACCTCACCGGCCGCGTGGTGATGGCTCCGGCTGCTCTGCCCGGCAACCAGCAAGTGCTGCTGCCGGCCAGCCTGGCCCACGGCATCTACCTGCTCGAAGTGCGCCAAGGCGACGTAACCGCTGTGCGTCGCATCGAGAAAAACTAAGCTCCCTGCAAAACAGCGTTGCCATAACCAATTGGTGATGGCTGGTGAAAACAAAAAAGCTCCTGCATTTCGCAGGAGCTTTTTTTATGCCTATGCCCAACCCACGTCCATGATGCGTGGTGAAAGTCAAGACATAAGGCGGGCTGTATGCAGCAAAGCCATTCTGGCAACGTTGCCGGGAACGATTGCACAATTAAAAAAGTAGAAAGGTTAGGCTTGCGGACTGATTCAGCTGATTTTTGAAAATATAAGTGGATTATAATATTGCCAGGAGTAATAGGCGAATACTCCATTTAGTATCAATGGATTTCACTTGCATCAGGAGTCTGATAACGGGCTGCCATTGGTAGCGGCTCGAATTGGGCCGATAAGGCAGGGCAATAAGTTTTGAGCTTTCATTTTCTTTCCCACCTTTTTTCAAATTCCCATGCGAAATCGATACTTGATTCTACTATGGCTGGCACTGCTGAGCAGCTTGTACAGCCTAAATGCCATGGCGCAGTCCGGCACGCGCCGCGTGAGCGGCACCGTGCGCGCCGGCGATTCCAAAGAGGGCCTGCCCGGCGTAACCGTCCTGGTGAAAGGCACCACTAACGGCACCTCGACCGGCATGGATGGCGGCTATGAGGTAAACGTGCCGGCTACTGGTGCCGTCACACTCTCTTTCAGCTTTGTGGGTTATACCACTAAAGAAGTAGCAGTAGGGAGCCAAAGCCAGATTGACGTGACGCTGGCGGCCGACAGCAAGCAGCTGGAAGACGTGGTGGTGATTGGCTACCAGGCCGTGCAGCGGCGCGACGTGACCG
Organism: Hymenobacter negativus; assembly: GCF_017571495.1. Classification (GTDB taxonomy): domain Bacteria; phylum Bacteroidota; class Bacteroidia; order Cytophagales; family Hymenobacteraceae; genus Hymenobacter; species Hymenobacter negativus. The sequence continues at coordinate 164,804 of NZ_JAGETZ010000003.1, forward strand.
GTTCGGTGGCGTCGGTGAGCGCACAACAGATTAAGGACGTGCCAGTAAACTCGGCGGCGGAGGCCCTGAGCGGCCGGCTGGCCGGTGTGCAGGTAACCAGCTCGGAAGGCACGCCCGGCAACCAGAGCGTGAATATCCGGGTGCGCGGCGGCGGCTCCGTGACGCAGGACAACTCGCCGCTGTACGTGGTGGACGGGGTGCAGGTAGAAAACGCACTGAACGTGATTTCGCCGCAGGATATTCAGTCGGTGGACGTGCTGAAGGATGCTTCGGCCACTGCCATCTACGGCGCACGTGGCGCCAATGGCGTGGTTATCATCACGACCAAAGGCGGCAAGGAAGGTAAGCTGGTAGTGACGTACAATGGCTTCGCGGGTGTACGGCAGCTTTCGCGTAAGCTGGACGTGATGCAGCCAGCCGATTTCGTGAACTACCAGTACGAGCGCGCTTTGGGCATCGACCGGGTGGCGGGCAACACTACCACGGTGGGCGGCCTGAACACGTTCAAGTCGTTTTTCAAGTCGAAGAACTACAACAGCGACACGCTGAACCAGGTCCGCAACTCGCCGTTTCTGGATTGGCAGGACCAGGTTTTTGGTCGCGATGCCTTCCAGCAAACCCATAATATCTCGCTTTCGGGCGGCAGCGCTACCACGACCTATGCGCTGAGCGTGACCCGCAACGACGAGAAGGGCATTCAGTTGGGCTCGGGCTTTACGCGCAACTTGGTGAACTTTCGCTTCGACAACAAGGCCACGGACAAGTTTCGCTTCGGGGTAAATGTGCGTTTTAACGACCAGGTAGTAGATGGCTTGGGCACCTCGTCGCAGCTCTCGACCACTACCACGCGCCTGCGCAACTCGGTGGAATACCTGCCGCTCGCCGTAAGCCTGCCCGGCGCCTTCGACCCTAACTCGTTCGACGAGAGCTTCTACACCAACTCTTCGCTGGTAAACCCGGTGCTGGCACTGGAAAGCGACATTCGGCACGACAAGCAGCGCACCCTCAACCTGGCCGCCAACGCCAGCTACGCCCTCACCAAGGACTTCACGCTGCGCTCGACGGTGGGCTTCGATATTGGTAATTCGACCCTGGAAACGTTTTACGGGCGCAACTCGCCGGCCATCCGGCAGCCAGGCGGGGGCTTCAATTTGCAGCCGTCGGTATCCATTGCCACTGGCTCGGCGCTGTCCATCAACCAGTCAAATGTGCTGAGTTACAGCCACCAGTTTGGCAAGCATAGTGTGGATGCCCTTCTGGGCCAGGAAATTTACCAGCAAACCAGCCGGATTCTAACCGCGCAAACCAACTTCCTGCCGCTCGACATCACCGCCGACCAGGCCATTGCCAACATCAATCAGGGCGTACTGCCGTCGGCCTCTTTTGCCCAGCCCACGCCCACCAGCGATATCCTCACGATGCCGCACCTGCTCTCGGGCTTCGGCCGGCTCAACTACACCTACGACGACAAGTACCTGGCCACGGTCACGTTCCGGGCCGATGGTTCGTCGAAGTTTGCATCCGGTCGTCGGGTGGGCTACTTCCCGGCTGCTTCGCTGGCTTGGCGCATCTCGAAGGAAGACTTCATGAAAGAGCTGAGCAACACCATTTCGGACCTGAAGCTGCGCTTGAGCTACGGCCTAGCCGGCAACAACCGCATCAACGACTTCGGCTACAGCCAGAATTTCCGGACCGGACTGGGGCAGTACTCGCTCAACCATGCCATTTCGCTAGGCACCGTGGTAACGGGCCTAGCCAACCCGTTTTTGCTGTGGGAAACCACGGTGGCCCGCAATGTGGGCGTCGACCTGGCCCTATTCAACAACCGAGTGCAGCTATCGGTGGATGCCTACTACAACTCGACCCGCGACCTGCTCGTGAACGTACCTATCGCGCCCACTACCGGCTACCAGAGTCAGTTCCAGAACGTGGGCTCGACCACCAACCGCGGCCTGGAATTCCAGCTCAGCGGCACGATAGTGAAGACGCCGGACTTCACGTGGAATGCCAGTGGCAACGCCTCCATGAACCGGGGTCGGATTCAGGACCTGGGACCCATCACGGCTATTCCCGGGGTGTATTCGGGCTGGGCCAGCACCACCATTGCCAGCGACTTCCTGGCCCGGGTGGGCGACCCGGTGGGCATTTTCTACGGCTACCAAACCGATTTCGACAACGGCCGCCAGGGCTTCTACACGCCGGATGACTTCAGCGGCTACAACGCCACCACCCGCACCTGGACCCTGAAGCCCGGCGTGGCTACCGACGTATCGGTGCAGGGCCAGCCGGTAGCGCCAGGCATTATCAAGCTCAAGGACATCAGCGGCCCGAACGGTACACCCGATGGCGTGGTGGACGCCAACGACCGCACGGCCATCGGCAACGCCAACCCCAAGCTGGTGGGCGGCCTCAACCAGCAGTTTACCTATAAAGGCTTCGACGCCAGCGTGTTTTTCAACTTCGTGTACGGTAATAAGGTGTACAATGCCAACAAGATTGAGTTCACCACGTCCGTGAACCCATTCAGCAACCTGCTCACGATGATGAATGACCGATACCGCACCGTGGATAATAATGGCGTGGCCATCACCGACTTGGACGCGTCGCGCAACCTCAACCAGAACGCCAAAATCTGGCAACCCACCCGCACGCTGTTTGTGCATGACTGGGCCATTGAGGACGGTTCCTTCCTGCGACTGAATAACGTGACCATCGGCTACTCGCTGCCCAAAAGCCTCATTGCGAAGGTGAAGCTCACGCAGCTGCGCTTCTACGTGACCGGCAACAACCTCTACACCTGGACCAAATACACCGGCTTCGACCCCGAGGCCAACACCCGCCGCGCCTCGCCGCTCACACCGGGCGTGGACTACGCCGGCTACCCGCGCAGCCGCGTGCTGCTGTTCGGCGTCAACCTGTCGCTCTAAGTCAGGCAGAACGTTCCAGTGTACTACAATCTCAAAATTCCCATCCGATGAAATCCATAGTTCTCCGTTCCACCCTGGCTCTGGCCGCCGCGCTGAGTGCCGCCGCAGGCCTGACGGCCTGCAAAGACTACCTCGACGTGAGCCCCGACTCGCTCTACACGCCCGAGCAGGCGTTTAGCAGCGTGGGCAGCGCCACCAGCGCCGTGATTGGCGCCTACGACATGCTCTCGGGTGATACCGGCTACGGCACCCGCCTGAGCATGTATTATCCCTACGATACCGACGAGATGCAGGGCGCGCCCGGCGCCTTCGACGGCCGCTCGCGCAGCCTGTCGCGCTACACTGCCGAGCCCTTCAACCCCGAAATCACCAATCCCTTCAACAACCTCTACCAGGGCGTGGAGCGGGCCAATATCTGCATCGAGAACATCCCTAAGATGGCCCTGTATACGAACGGCTCTTCGGCCGATACCGCTGCCCTGCACCGCCTTTACGGCGAGGTGCTGACGCTTCGGGCCCAGTATTACTTCGAGCTGATTCGCAACTGGGGTGACGTCCCCACGCCCTTCGTGCCCACCTACACCGTGGCCCTCGCCGGCGGCGACCTCAACTCGCCCAATGCCGACCGCCTTGCCACCTACGACCACCTGCTGGCCGACCTGCTGGCTGCCGAAAAGCTGGTGCCCTGGCGCTCGCAGGCCGGTGCCGCCAACGAGCGCATCACCAAGGGCGCAGTGAAGGCCCTGCGCGCCCGTATGGCCCTGTTCCGGGGCGGTTACTCGTTGCATGGCCGCCAGATGACCCGCCCCAGCGATTACGCCACGTTCTACGCCATGGCCCGGCAGGAGTGCCTGGATTTGATGAACCGGCGCGGCGAGCACACCCTGAACCCCAGCTTTCAGGAGCTATTTAAGAGCATCAACGAGCTGCGGCCGGAGACGTCGAACGAAATCATTTTTCAGGTGGCCATGGGTGGCTCCAGCATTTCGGGTGATAGCAAGCTGGGGTACTACAGTGGCCCGCTGCTGAGCACCTCGCCGCTCTACGGCAGCACCCAGGCCCAGATTCGGCCCCTGCCCACTTACTTCTACGCCTTCGACTCGACCGATGTGCGCCGCAACGTCACCCTCACCACCTACAGCATCGACGCCAGCAACAACCAGAAAGGCGTGCTGCTGAGCGCCCTCACTGATGGCAAATTCCGCCGCGACTGGCGCGTGCCCTTGCTCAATGGCAGCGGCAACTACCTGGGTTACAATTGGCCTCTCATCCGCTTTGCCGATGTACTGCTCATGTTTGCCGAAGCCGACAATGAGGTGAACAATGGCCCCACGGCGGCGGGCGTGGCTGCCCTGCGCGAAGTCCGCACCCGGGCCTTTGGCGGCAGCACCACGCTGGGCCAGATTCCGACGCCCACCACCAAGGACGCCATGTTTGCGGCCATCGTGAACGAGCGGTTTCTGGAGTTCGGCGGCGAAGGCATCCGCAAATACGACCTGCTGCGCTGGAACCTGCTCGATACCAAAATCACGGAAGCCCGCGCCAACCTCAACAAGCTGATGACCGCGCAAGCACCTTACACCTTCGTGCCCAGCACGATGTACTATCGCGTCACGGGCGGTCAGGTGGTATGGGCCCGCTCGTTCTACCGGCCAGCCCCGGCCACCGCGCCCACCGGCACCACGTCCGTGGCCTGGCGCACAGCCGTGACTCCGGCTCTCATCGCCAACGTGGCTTCGGAGTACGCGCCGGGCAAAGGCAAAGAGCTATTCCCCTTCCCCCAAGGCACCGTAGACACGAACAAGAGCCCCGGCTTTAAACAAAACGAGGGCTACTAAGCCGTTGGCTTAAACCACAGCGAAACGGGCAGTTGGCGGAAAAGCCAGCTGCCCGTTTCACGTTTTTCGGGTGCTTATGCCACAAGTGCTTACAGCTTCTCTTCAAGCCAGAGGTAGCCGGCCGCCAGCAGAAACAGGCCAAAAAACCACCCCGCCGGCCAGGGCTCCGATACTGTAACAGCGGCTGTTGAAGCAGGGCTAACCGAAGAAACAGCCGCGTTGTGAGCAGCAATGGCCTGTTGATTTTCCAGTAATAACGGCCCCGACCATGCACCAGTCGGGTACACGTAGAAATGATGGATTGTGCGGCCGGTGCCGCGTACTTTGTGCCAGCCGGAAGCGTTAGGCCAGTATTGGGCGGTGCTCCACTCGGGCAGTCGGGTATCCTGCCGCAGGGCCAGTTGCACGGCCGGGCCGCCAGCCAGGGCAGTCACCGTGGGCCCTGTTTCGGGGAAGTTACCCGCGAAGTGCAGCGTGAGCGGCTGCTGGAGCCGGGGCCAGCGCGTGCCGGTCTGCCACGTGGCACCAGCCGGCGCGGGAGGCACGGCTGCCGTCAGCAGCTGGTTCCAGAATGACGCATAAACAGCCTGCTGGCCTTGTAAGGCCCAGCGGAACGTTTCGGGTACCACCGACACGACTGTAAAACCCAGGCCCAGCCGCCGGCTTGCCGCTGCTATTGCCCGCTGGGGACCGGTAATAAGGGGGCGCAAGTCCGCATCGGGCTGAATATGCGCCGGTAGTAAGGCGCGCGCCTCAGTGGGCATAGCGGGCCAGTGTAGCGGCTGAGGCACGGTGGGCGTAGCGCGGGGCTGCACAATAAAATCGGTGCGGCCGGGAACAGTACGGGGAAGGGGCGCGGCTTCAGCTAGGGTGATGAGGCCGAGCCGGCCGGCGCGCACTGCTGCCTGCAGGGCCTGCGTTTCGGGACCGGAAAGGGCCGCCAGCGTGCTGGCATCAGCAATGAGCACGGCGAAGCGGGCCAGCAGGGCAGGATTGAGGTGGTCGAGAGGTTGTGCGGGCTGGTTCACAAAATCAGTCTGGACCAGGCCCCGGCTCACGCTCGTGCGCAGGGCCACGGGGTAATGGCCCTCAGCCAGATGGTTTTTCAGAAACCGGAACTCGAACGAAGGAGCCGCCGCGAGTAGCAGCACGGCCGGCAGCACCGGCGCGGTGATTTCTACCGGTACAGGTTCGGCAAGCGTTGACTGGCCAGGCCGCCGGAGCAGTAGCTCGTAGCGCGCTAGGCCAGCGGCCTTGGGCTGGTAGCGTAGGTGGAAAGGCCCCCCACCGGTTGGCAGGCGTAGCGAGTCGCGTCCGGCACCAGCCGCTTGCAACACGACCCACGCGCCCGCATCTGGCGCGGCTACCGTTCCTTCTACCAGTAGCGTTTCGCCCAATGACAGTTTTGCGGGCCAGTAAGCCGTTTGAAAACCGCTGAGCTTAGGGCCTGTATGCAGGCGCACGGGTATCTGGCGCAGCAGTGGCAGGTCGGCGGCGGCCAGACCGTGGCCGAGCAGGTGCAGGCGATGCAAGACCGGCCGCTGCTCGGCCAACGTAAGCAAGCTGGCCAGCGGACGGGCTTTGGCGGGCGTTGCAAAGGCGCCGTAGCTCCACACTGGGGTGCCCGCACCCAACCGGCGCACAAGCTGCCGTAGCGTATCCGGCGAGTAGCCTTCGGTGAGCACAATGGACTCGGCCTGAGTCGTGGGCAAGTGTCGCATGGGTGGAAAGGCCGTGAGCCAGAGCGCCCCGGCTGCCCCCGCGCTGGCTAGCACCCGCGCCGCGCGCTGCCGTTGGCGCGGCCGCCGCCATGCCAGCACCATTAACATCAGCCCAAGCAGCAGGCAAAAGGCCAGCAGCAGGTAATAGAGAACAGGGTTTGGGGATGAAAGGGACAAAACGCTAACGGCTTAATTCCTGGAAATAGCGCCGGGCCAGCCGGTCGGGTGCTGGCAAGGCGGCGGGGGCGGGGGCCGGCGGCGCAAGCATATCGGTGAGGGCACTGGCTACCGGGGCGCGGCAGCCAGCGCAGGCGGGCCGGCCGGCACGCACATCGGCCACTAACTGCCGCAGGGCTCGCAACGCGGGTAGGTAGCGGCCCGGTCGCTCCTGGGCGGCACCGGCGAGCACGGCGCCGGCTTGGTCGAGGAGCACGGCATCGGCAGAGCGAGCGGGCTGGCCGTTTTCGGAGGCCGCCAGCCAGCGAAGGGCATTGCGCACGGCGGGTTGGGTGACTGGTGCAGAAAGGTGCTGCTGGCGGTGGGGCACGGCGGCCCCGGCTAGCTCGCCGGTGAGGCGCAGGGTGGCCTCGGGCATGGGCGGCGGCGTGAAACCGGCTTTCTTCACAAAAACGCGGGTTTGCTGCTGCACTTCCTTCAGCAGGCGCAGGGCGCGGTACTCATAGGGCAGCGCAGCCTTGAGCTGACCGGTACGCAGGCGCAGCTCGGCGGCCCACATCTGGTCGAGCACGGCGTGGAGCTTGGTTTTGATGGCGGGCTCCAGGAAATCGGCGGTTTCGGCGTCGTCGTGCTTGTGGATGTAGGGGTCCATCAACGCATCGGTTTCGGCGGTGGGTGAGGCTTTAGAGGGCGACACGGGCGGCGCGGCGTGGTCGTGCTCGTCGTGTTCCGGGGCCTCGGCAGTGGGAGCGGCAGGGGCGTCTTCGTCCTCAGCAATGGGGGAGTGCGGGGCCTCCGCGCCGATACCGGCTTCGGACTCTTCGCCTAGAAACTTGCCGTAGCGCAGGCGCAGTGTCTGTTGGTCGAAGCCCAGGGCGTTGGCGCGGCTGGCCACGGTGGCGGCGTCGAGCCTGGCCTTTTCGGCGAGGAGCTTTTCGGTATCGATGATAATCTGGCGCTCGCTGCGGAAGTAGGCCGGAGCTACTTTTACGCCCATGCCCATGTCGGAGGGGCTGTCGGCCACGGCGGTGTCCTGCCACTGCACGAGGTAGGAATCGGTGCGGGATCTGTGGCCGTTGTTGTCGCGGGCCGTGAGGTAGAAGTACAGCTCGTCGCCGTACGTCAGGCCCAGTTTCGGGAGGTTGAGCAGGCTGTTGAGGCTGGCCTGCGCCCCACCCAGGCCCGCGCTCAAATCGCGCCGCAGCTCCCGGAATTTCACGGCCTCGCCCTGGCCCTGCGCCACGGTGATGACTAGTTCGGCGTGGCTCAGGCCGTAGTCGTCCCGCACACTGGCACGAATGGGCACCTCCGGCCGCTGGCCTATGGCATTCACCAGCGTGTAGGGCTTAGGCGTGATGATGCGCAGTACCGGTGCCTGGTCGGGCCGCACATCGATGGCATAGTCATCCGAAACCGTGCCCGCGTAGCGCAGACGGTAGAGCGTAGAGGTGTTCAGGGTTTGCTCAGTAAAGAACGAGCCAGCAAGCCCGGCCACAGGCTGCAGGCGTAGCCGACGTTGGCCTAATTCCATTTCCGGCGCTGGCTGGCTGCTGCCATTCACGCGCACCTGCCAGCGCACCCGCGCGCCCTGCGGGCATTGAAACGACGCCTGAGAGGGCGCAAACGCCGACTGATGGGTGTAGGCCAGGGGCGTCACTAACAGCTGCGTTTCGGTGATGCGAGGAGGCGTTTGGCCGGCCGCTGGAATAGGAGTTGGGGCAGAAAACCGCATAGCCACTGCTGTCGGCTGGGCCGGCTTTGATTGATTGGGAGGCAGCAGAAACAAAGCAGCCGCAGACAGAAACAAGCCGGCGCTCACAATCAGCGGCTTCCTGAATGAAACGGGAAGCAACGCCGGCCCCTCTGCGGTTAACTGCTCCAACTCCCTGGCCACGCGCCGCAACTGCAGCTGGCTCAGAAAAGACAAACCGGCAGGGTCTTGCAGAATCAGGCCGGTGCTGTCCTGTAACTCGGTAAATTCCCGGTCCAGCCGGCGGGCTGCTTCCGCTTGGTTCAGCTGCCGCATTGGCCACAGCCACCAAGCTGCTGCAGCGAGCAAACCCAGTGCGGCCAGTGCCAGCCAAATGGTTTTTATAGCAGGCCAGTGATGCCCCAAAGCAGCCACCAGTATACCGGCTGCCAACAGCAGCAACAGCCCGGTTCCCGCATAACGCCGGATGTAGCTCTGCTTTACTGCCTGCAACTGAGCAACTGCCCTGCCTTGCGTGGCGAGTAAGCTCGTTTCGGATGCACGCTCAACAACCTTGCTCATGGTACGATTGAGGAGGTTAGGGCCTGGTTTTCCCGGCGCCGGGCTAGCAGGCGTTCAAGCAGCAGCAGCAGCCCGGCCACCAGCACCAGCCACGGCTGCAAATCAGTGATGCGCTGATTGAGCACGCGGCTTGGAGCTGCTGCCTGCGCTTGGCGAGAGGTGGTAAGCTGCGCGGGGTCGAGGGTGCGCTGGTCGTATTGGGCCAGCTGACGGTCGAGCTCTGTAACCGCATACAGGCCCTCATCGGTTGGCGTGGGCTGCAGCAGCCTGAGCAGGCGGGCGGGTAGCTGAGGGGCGTCGGCTAATGTGCTCCAGGCCGGGTCCAGGTGGGTGTGCAACTGGTAGAAAATTCCCGCAACTCCAGTCTGGCGCGACAATAGCGGCCGGCCCCGACCATCAACCCAGCCCGGCTCCCTAGTATCAGAAGGCAGTTCTGTGCCCCGGCGAAACACGGTGATGGGAGCTGCCTGCGTTTCTGTAGTGGCAAGCCGAGCCGTATCAGCTACTCCCGGCCCGGCAGCTTCCCGCCAGATGTGGCTGCTGCTGCTTCGCTCACCTTTGGGCAAAGGCTCATCCGAAAGCCAGAAGGTCCAGTAAGCCTGCAGATGGTCCGGACGCGTGGCTAGCCGGCGCAGTAGGGGCGGGTTGAGCAGGCCCGTTGCGGCCGCCCGCAACGCCGCTTCCAGGTAGTGAGCGTCCCTGGCATAAGCAGGACTTGCATAGATTTCGATGACCTGGGGTGGTGTTCCGCAGTCAATTGGAGTTCTGAGGCCGGAGCCTGGCTTGACCGGAACCAGCGCAAAGGTGGTCCGGCTGTTATCCGCAAGCGTATCGAGCCGGAGTGCTGGGAGATTGGCCACCCGAAACTGCTCGTGGGGCTCGTTCCGATACCCGATAGTCGCCGTTCGAAACGTGGTTTGAGTGGCCTTGCTGCGCCCCACCAGCAGGCGCAGACTATCGCCCCGCTTCCCCCGGATAGCCGCCGCCTGTAGCCAGGAGGAAGAGGCAGTATCGGGTAGCAGCTGCCAGGTGACGGCGCTTGGAGGCACATGGGTCCCTTGGAAATCGCGCAGTGCCGCCGTCGTGACCACATAAAGCGGCTGGCCTGGAAAAACGCCGACCGCCTGCTGCACCCGCGCCCAGGCAAACCCAGCCGCACCCGCCGCAGGCACCGAATCAGCACCTCCCGCTGCCCGCCATTGTCTGCTGGAAACCCTTGGAAACCCTTCCCTCAGCCAGCGCAGCGCATACCCGCGCCGCCGAAGCGAATCGATAGCCGGCCTCAGCGCATCCAGTGCGGGGAGCCGCAGCACTTCCGGACTCAGCAGCACCACGCCCCGACTGGCCGGCAGTTGCTGCCGCCACAGGGGCCCGGTCACCGCCACGGCCAGCGCAGCCAGCAACGCGGCCCGCAGCAGCAGCAGCCAGAGCTGCTCCAGCTTCAGGTTGCGCAGTCGGCGGTTGGCGCCCGCGGCCAGCCAGCGCAGGCTGCCCACTGCTACCTCGCGGCCCGGCCGGCGGTTCCAGAGATGAATGGCCACCGGCACCAGCAATCCTGTGAGGGAAAGAAGTGCGGTGGGGTTTAGGAGTGTAAGCAAATGATAAAGGAATTATGCGGGCGCAACCTCACCCCCTGACCCCCTCTCCCGCAGAGAGGGGGCACCGGTCTTGCGCAGGTTTGCGTGAAGTATTTTGAGCAGTGGAAAAGCAATAGGTGAACTCGTGAAAAATAAAATATACCACGCAAAACCGGTGCCCCCTCTCCGCGGGAGAGGGGGTCAGGGGGTGAGGTTGCGCTTGCGCAAAAACTCCCTCACCCCCCCATCCAGCGGCTGCGACGCATCAACTAAATGATAGTCGAACCCCTGACGGCGGGCTGCCTGAGCCGTTTCGCGCAGCCATAGCTGTAGCTGCTGCTGATAGGCGGCGCGTTGTTGGTCGGCATCGATTTGCAGCGTTTGGCCGGTTTCTAAATCTTTGAACGTGACTGCGCCCTGGTAGCTAAACTGCAGCTCATTGCGTGCCATCAGGTGCAGCAGCAGCACATCCCCGCTGGTGGCGCGCAGGCGGCTGAGCAGGGAGTTGATTTCGTTGCCATCCTCGTACAAGTCACTTACACATACCATTAGGGCTCGCTGTCGCCGGGCCGTGAGCGGGGCCAGTGTTTCGGTAGCGGGGAAGCGGCCGGCGGCTTCGGCTGTTTCCAGCGCGTGGTAGAGGCGGGGAAGCTGGCGGGTATCGGCGCGGGGCGGCAGGTGCTGCAAGCCGGCGGGATGAAGGATGGTGAGGCCCACGGCATCGCCTTGCTGGGTAGCAATGTAGGCCAGCGCGGCCAGCAGCAGCCGGGCGTATTCGAGCTTGGTGAGGCCGTTGTCGTCGCGGTGGTTCATGCTGGCGCTGGCATCCAGCAGCAGGTGCACGGTCAGGCTGGTGTCTACCTCCGACTCGCGCAGGTAGTAGCGGTCGGAGCGGGCGGCCAAGCGCCAGTCGAGGCGGCGCAGGTCGTCGCCGGGCTGGTAGGGCCGGTACTGACTGAACTCCATCCCCGCGCCGTGCCGTCGGCTGGCGTGCGCGCCGCTGAGGAAGCCCTCAGCCGCTTGCCGGGCGGCGAGGGACAAGTTGCGCAAGCCGTGGAGGTGTTCAGGGGTAAGCATAAAGCAACGCGAACTTTTAGTTCGCGAATCCAACGATTGATAAGTGATTATAAATGCACAAAATAAAAGTCCGCGCTACACCCACACCGCTTTCAGCAGCTCCGCTACGGCATCATCTGGCGTTAGATTCTCCGCTTCCGCGTTGAAATTCAACAGCACCCGATGCCGTAGCACCGGCGAGGCCAGTGTCCGGATGTCCTCCAGCGTGGCGGCGAAACGGCCGTGAAGCAGGGCGCGCGCCTTAGCACACAGAATGAGGGCCTGCCCGGCCCGTGGCCCCGCCCCCCAGCGCCCGTAGTACTTAATAAACTTTACCTCTGACGTTGCCGGCCGTGTGGCGCGCACCAGCCGGTTCACGAAATCCATCAGCTCGGGGCTGAAGCTGACCTGCCGCACCAGTGCCTGCAATGCCCGGATATCGGCTCCGCCCAGCACCGGCGCCACCTGCTGCCCGGCCGTGCCAGTAGTGCCGCGCAGCACCGCCAGCTCCTCATCGGCCGTGGGGTAGCCGATGCGGACGTATAGCAAAAACCGGTCGAGCTGGGCCTCGGGCAGGGGGTAGGTGCCCGATTGCTCGATGGGATTTTGAGTGGCCAGCAGGAAGAAGGGTTTGGGCAGCGCGTGCTCCTGCCCGGCGTAGGTAACGTGGCCTTCCTGCATGGCTTCGAGCAGGGCCGCCTGGGTTTTGGGCGGCGTCCGGTTGATTTCATCGGCCAGCACCAAGCTGGCGAAAATAGGCCCGGGCTTAAAGGTGAAAGAGCGCCGGCCCGTGCCGTGGTCTTCCTCCAGAACTTCCGTGCCCAGGATATCCGTCGGCATCAAATCTGGCGTGAACTGGATGCGGCGAAAGGGCAAATCCGTGGCAGCGGCCAGCGTGCGCACCAGCAGCGTTTTGGCCAGACCGGGCACGCCTTCGAGCAGGGCATGGCCGCCGGCCAGCAGCGCTACCAGCACCTCATCCAGCACGGCTTCCTGGCCCACGATGACCTTGGCAATTTCGGCTTTGAGGACGGGCAGCTTGGCGAGCAGGGTGGTTACTTCTTGTTCGGTCATCCTTTGGTTGTTAGTTGCTCGTTGTTAGTTGTCAGTGTCTGTCGTAAGCTCAATGAGCTACCAACTGAAACAAGCAACTAATAACAAAATCATGTCAGCGCGTACAGCAGAATATTCACCCCAAACTTGGTGTTGTCCTCAGCCAGAAAGCGCTTGTTGCGAAAGTCGTAGTCCCACTCGCAGCCGTAGTCTTTGTTGGAATACAGCACGCCGATGCGGCCCTTGATTTCGATGGCTTTCAGGTAGTCATGCACCAGGTCGTCGCCCCAGCCATTCAGCTCGAAGCCGGTATTGGGCGGGCCGTCTTTGAAAGTGAAAAACTGGGAGTAGATGGGGTGCGTTTTGGGGATTTTCCGGAGAGCGCCGGAGCCAAAGCACTGCCGCATCTGCTCCTCGAAGGAACGGGCAAATAGGCCGTCGATGTCGTGGTTGCAATCGTCCACAAACACGAAGCCGCCGTTGCGCACGTACTGGATGAAGTTCTGCTTTTCGGTGCCGGAAAACTGCACCAGCCGGTGCCCGCTCAGGTAGCAAAACGGGTAGTTGAACAACTCCGGACTGTCCAGGGCCACCACCTTTTCCTTGGGGTCGATGGGTACTTTGGTGTACTGCACCAGCGAGTGCAACAGGTTGGCGGGCATGCGCTCATCCACCGCGTCCCAGTCGCCGGAGTGGTATTTCAGGCGCACAAAAGTGAAGGGAGCAGCGGGCACAGCGAAGGAGGTAGAAGCGTAGAAAAATCGAAGAAAGTAAACCGGATGGCTTATGCGATAGTCGGGCTGAAAATAGTTGCGTTGCTTCCGGCGTTGACTTAGTGACTAAAAATCAGGCGCAATACATCGACCAACGCCGCAACTTTTGTCTCGACCAAGCGGTATTTGAATCAGTCGGTGTCAGCTGGCCGCTGCCGAAGCTACGGCCGAAACAGCAGAAGTTTTTAGTTCATCACCATCACCCTATTCCTATTGTTCGCTATGAAAAAGCTGCTGATTATCGGTTTCCTGAGTTTGTTTTTTGCGCCGCTAGCGCAAGCCCAACTGGGCATTAAGGGTGGCCTGAACGTGGCCGAGCTCACGGGCCGAGAGGGCGAAAGTTCCTCATACAAGGCCTTTTACCACGTCGGTGTGTTTTACCAGGCCAACATTATCGGCCCGCTTTCTATCCAGCCCGAAGTGCAGTATTCCCTGCAGGGCGGCAACCTGAAATCGGCCTACACCAACTACGACAGCCAACTGCACTACCTCACCGTGCCCATCCTAGCCAAACTCACCGTAGGCCCTGTATTTATCGAGGCCGGCCCACAGTTCGGGGTATTGCTCAACGCCAATCAGTCAGGAAATCTGCAAGTGGGTTTCACCGAGGATGGGCAGCCTGCTTATGGCAACGAGTCGCGCCCGGCTACCAGCAATTTCAAACGCGGCGATTTCAGCGTAGTGGGTGGCGTAGGACTGAAACTGGCTAGTAACTTTTCCCTCGGTGGCCGACTGGTAGCAGGCTTAAATGACATCAACGACGCTAAAAACCTGACCGGTATCAACGACCCACGGCTGCAAAACCGGGTCTTTCAGGTTTATGCCGCGTTTCAGTTTGGCGATGGTCGGAGGTAAAGGAGACTATCATTTGTCATCCTTTACCCGTCTGTCATCCTGAGCAGAGCGAAGAACCTTGTCACGTTTGTGTTATTTGAATTACTGCAAATCTTCCATCGGTGATAAGGTCCTTCGCTCCATTTAAGATGACTGCAATGCTCTAAATCGCATCCGACAAGCTCGTGAACGTGAAGTCCCGTATTTTCAGCGGCGGAATCAGGCAGCCGGCCAGGCGCTGGGGCCGGCCGATGGCCTCAATGTTGTTGAGCATGATAATGGGGCTTTCGTTGAAGCGCAAGTTTTTGATGGGGAATTTGATGACTCCGTTCTCAATGTAGAACGTGCCATCGCGCGTCAGGCCGGTGTAGAGCAGCGTTTGCGGGTCAACCTCGCGGATGTACCAGAGACGGGTGACGAGGATGCCCTTCGCGGTGTTCTTGATGAGTTCGGCTGTGCTTTGGGTGCCGCCAGCCATGATGAAACCATTGGGGTAAGCCGTGGCGGGAACCTTGCTTTTTTCGGCCCAGAAGCGGGTGTAAAACAAGTCTTTTACCACGCCTTTCTCAATCCAGGTCTGGCGCTTGGTGGGCAGGCCATCACCATCGAAGGCATTACCGGGTACCTCGACGTTCATGGGGTCGGAATAAATGGTTATGCGCTCATCAAATAGCTTTTCGCCCTTGCGGTTGCCGCCGCCCTTTTTGCTCAGGAAGCTACGGCCTTCGTCGGCCTCGCGGGCGCCCATGCCAAACACCAACCCGCCAAGCAGCGACAAATCCCCGCCGTCCATGAGGGCAGCTGGCTCCAGAATCACGGTGTATTTGCCAGGCTCGATGGCTTTGGCATTCACCGAGCTTAAGGCTTTATCAGCAGCACGTTGGGTGAGGCCTTTGGCATTGAGCTTGGCCGGGTCCGTCACGTCGGCAATGGCGTAGCCGGAGCCGCGCCCGTCGGCCGTGCGGACGGTTACCGAAAAGTCGGTGTTGGTCGATTGCTGGTAGGCTTCCAGTCCCTTGGAGTTGCGCTTGGCTACGAAGCTGGTGCCGCCATCCAGGAAGCCGGCGGCGGTGAGGTTCTTGGCAGCGCACAGGGCCATGCTATCGGCCGCAGCCTGGGCACGGGTGGCAGCCGTGAGCAAGGTAGTAGCCGCTGAGGGCGGGCTCAGATACGTTTGCGCCCCAATGAACGGCACGTACTCGGGGCTTTCGGGCGCGAGCTTGGCGATTTCCTCCGCCCGCTGTACGCAGCGCCGCAGGGTTTCATCGTCAAACTCATTGCAAGTAGCGATACCGCTGCGCTTGCCGAAACGTGACTCGACAGCCAGCGACACAGAATCCTGGGCGCCAGCCGTGCTCACGCTATTGCGGGCGTAGCGGATGTTGCCGGTGGTGCGCCCGCGCAAGGATGCTTCGCACTCATCAGCAGTACTATAGGTGAGGACTTTCTTGAGCAAAGCCTGGGCGTCGTCTTTGGAGAGAATGGCCATGATTGATTTGCAGAAATGTGGCTGAGAGGAAGGTTAGACTTTGCGAGCTGTATTGATGACGTTCACGCCGTTGAAGCGCGTGGTGGCCGAGCCGTGGCTGACCGACGACACCTGCGCCGGCTGGCCTTTGCCGTCGAAAAAGGTGCCGAAAAGGCGGTAGTCCGACTGGTCGCACGAGCCTGCGCAGGCACCCCAGAACTCCTGGGTGTTCGATTGGTAGGCCACATCTTCTAGTGGCTCTGTGATTTTTCCTTTCTCGATGGCAAAAAATAGCTGCCCGCCAAACTGGAAGTTGAAGCGCTGCTGGTCGATGCTGAACGAGCCCGCGCCGGCAATGTAAATGCCTTTGTCCACACCCTTCACCATTTCATCGGGGCTCATTTTGGTGGTGCCAGGGCGTAGGCTCACGTTGGGCATGCGCTGGAACTGCACGTCCTCCCACGACTGCGCGTAAGCGCAGCCGTCCGACTCTTTCTGGCCTACGATGTGCGCCTGGTCCCTGATTTTCTGGTAGTTCACCAGTTTGCCTTCTTTGATGAGGTCCCACTCGCGGGTTTTCACGCCCTCGTCGTCGTAGCCCACGTTGCCTACTGAGCCCGGTTGCAGCTTGTCGGCCACGATGTTAACGGCCTTCGAGCCGTAGGGCAGGTTTTTGGCCTTCCATTCCAGAGTGGCGAAGCTGGTGCCGGCAAAATTGGCCTCGTAGCCCAGCACGCGGTCCAGCTCCGTGGGGTGGCCGACGGATTCGTGGATGGTCAGGCCCAGGTGGCCGGGGTCGAGCACGAGGTCGTACTTGCCGGGCGTCACGGATTTCATGGTCAGCTTGGCCTTGGCCTGCTTACCAGCTAAGGCCGCATCGGCCAGGATGTCGTAGCGCAGCTTATAGCCCACGGTGTCCGTGCCCTGCGGGCCGCGCACCTGCTCGGCTGTGCTGGGTGTGAGGTACTCGTAGCCCAGCCCCACCGGCGCGCTCAGCGACTCCCGCGAGCGGAATTTGCCGGTCTTTGTGTCTACCGCCGTCGCCGAGAACGTGGGCCAGAGTCGGTGCACATCCTGGTCGATGTACGAGCCGTCGGTGCTGGCGAAGTACTTTTGCTCGTTCACCTGAAACAAGCCCGAATTGATGTAGCTGGCCCCGGCATCGAGCGCGGCGGCATTGGCGGCCAGCAGCAAATCCACCTTCTGCTTGATGGGCACCTCGAAAGCGCTCTGCTGGATGGGCGTTTTCCAACTCACCTCGCCGTAGCCCTGCTGGGCTGCCAGCTGCACGGGCTCCTTCAGCACCAGCTTGTTGGCCTTGGCAATGTCGGCGGCCACGCGAGCGGTGGCGGCCAGACTGGCCTCCGTCACCACGCTGGTTGAGGCGAAACCCCAGCAGCCGTTCACCAGCACCCGAATGCCCACGCCATAGCTCTCGGTGCTTACGATGTTCTGCACCTGCTTCTCCCGCGTAAACACGTACTGGTTGAGCGAGCGGCCGATACGCACGTCGGCATAGCTGGCTCCGGCGCCCTTAGCCGCGTTCAGGGCCGCATCGGCCAGGCGCTTTTTAATGATGACATCAGCGCCCGGCTCCAACAGGCGGGCGGGGTCGATGGGCGTATGGCCAAAGCCCGGCAGGCTGGGTAGGAACAGAGCCCCGGTAGCAAGGCTGGTAAGCCCCACAAAGTCGCGTCTTTTCATAAGGTGCAGAAAAAAGGTGAAAGAATAGCGTGGACGCTGTGATGCCACGCATTTGTTAATGAGTCAAGTTGAAACGGGTACCGTCGCCCCGGCGCGGACTCGCAGAGCCCCGCTACATGCTACACCGCATCCGAAAGGCTGGTGAAGGTGAAGTCACGGATTTTCAGCGGCGGCACCAAGTTACCGTTCAGGCGGACGGGTTTGCCGATGGCTTCCAAGTTGTTGAGCATAATGACCGGGCTTTCGTTAAAGCGGAAGTTCTTTACCGGAAACTTGATTTGGCCGTTTTCAATGTAGAACGTGCCGTCGCGGGTTAGGCCGGTGAAAAGCAGCGTTTGCGGGTCGACGGGGCGGATGTACCAGAGGCGGGTGACGAGGATGCCTTTGGCAGTGCCTTTGATGAGGTCGGCGGTGCTTTGCGTGCCGCCTTCCATAATCCAGCCGTTGGGGCGGGGCAGGTCGGGGATGCCGGCTTTCTGCGCCCAGAAACGCGAGGTATAGAGATTCTTTACCACGCCCTTTTCAATCCAGGTGGTGCGCTGTTGGGGCCGGCCGTCGCCGCTGAAGGTCAGGTCGCTGATTTCAGTATTCATCGGGTCGGAATAAATCGTAACCCGTTCATCGAACAGCTTTTCGCCTTTGCGATTGCCGCCGCCTTTTTTGCTCAGGAAGCTGCGCCCCTCGTCTGCGTTGCGGGCATCGAGGCTCTGCATCAGCGCACCAATCAGTGACGTGTCCACGTTGGAAAGTAGCGCGTTGGGTTCCAGAATCACCGTGTATTTGCCCGGCTCAATGGCGCGGGCTTTCACGGAAGACGCGGCTTTATCGGCGGCAATTTTGGTGAAGCGGGCCGCGTCCATCTTGGTGGCGTCGATGTAATCACCTGAGGCGTAACCAGAGCCGGTGCCGTCCGGCGTGCGCACCGTCACCGAGAACGTGACGTTGGAAACCTGCTGGTAGGCTTCCAGCCCCTTGGAATTGCGCTTGGCCACGAAGCCCACCGAGTCGTCCAGAAACGCGGCGGAACTGAGCTTGCGTTGGTCGCAGAGTGCCATGCTGGCCCCAATTTGCCTGGCACGGTAATCGGGGTCGATAGCGGCGGTGGCAGGGGAGAAGGAGCGGCTGCCTTCGATGTAGGTTTGGGGGCCTAGCAGCGGCATGTACTCCGGGCTTTCGGGCGCGAGCCGGGCAATTTCCTCGGCCCGCTGCACGCAGCGGCGTAGCGTGGCATCGTCGAATTCGTTGCAGGTTGCCACGCCGCTACGCTTTCCGAACCGGCTTTCCACGGCCAGCGAAATATTATCGTTCGCCCCGGCCGTGCTAATGGAGTTGCGGGCCGAGCGCACGTTGCCGCCGATGTTGCCATTGAGCGTGGTGTCGCACTCATCGGCCGTGCTGAAGCTGAGCACTTTCTTGAGGATGGTTTGGGCTTCGTCTTTGGTGAGAATGGCCATGAGGAAGGGTTGAATGTTGACTGTTAAGGGCTGAGTGAACCGCAATTCCCCTCATCAGTTGAGGGGGGGAGTTGCGGTTCACTCAGCCGATTTTGCGGGCCGTATTAATCACGTTCACGCCATTAAAGCGCGTGGTGCTGGAGCCGTGGCTCACGGCCGAGCTTTGGCTGGGCTGGCCCTTGCCATCGTTGAAGGCGCCGAAATAGCGGAAGTCGCTTTCGTCGCACGAGGCAGCGCAGCTGTTCCAGAATTCCTGGGTGTTGGCCTGGTAGGCCACATCTTCCAGCATTTCGGTGATTTTACCCTTCTCGATGGCGTAAAATACCTGTCCGCCGAACTGGAAATTGTAGCGCTGCTGGTCGATGGAGAAGGAGCCGTTGCCAGCGATGTAAATGCCTTTATCCACGCCGCGCACCAACTCATCCACGCTTAGCTTGGCCTTGCCGGGTTGCAGGCTCACGTTGGGCATGCGCTGGAATTGCACGTCCTGCCATGACTGCGAATAGCAGCAGCCGTCCGACTCGTTTTGGCCCACCATGTGCGCCTGGTCGCGGATTTTTTCATAGTCCACCAAGCGGCCTTCCTTAATCAAGTCCCAGCGTTTGGTTTTCACGCCTTCATCGTCGTAGCCCACCGCGCCCAGGGTACCCGGCTGGGTTTTATCGGCCACGATGTTGACCTGCTTCGAGCCGTAAGGGATGCCCTTGGCTTTCCATTCTAAAGTAGCAAATGAGGTGCCGGCGTAGTTGGCCTCGTAGCCTAGCACGCGGTCCAACTCCAGCGGGTGGCCCACACTTTCATGGATGGTCAGGCCCAGGTGGTGCGGGTCGAGCACGAGGTCGTATTTGCCGGGCGTCACCGATTTGGCCGTAAGCTTCTGCTTTACCTGTTTGGCGGCGGCGGTCACGTCTTCCAGCATGTCGTAGCTGTACTTATAGCCGATGATATCAGAGCCCGTGGGGCCGGCCACTTTGTCTTGAGCTTTGGGCGTCAGGTACTCGTAGCCCATGCCCACGGGCGAGCTCAGGGCCTGCCGCGAGCGGAATTTGCCGCTGGCCCGGTCAATGGCCGTGACGCCGAACGTGGGGTAAATCCGGTGCACGTCTTGGTCGATGTACGAGCCGTCGGTGCTGGCGAAATACTTCTGCTCGTTCACCTGAAACAGCACCGAATTGATGAACGACACGCCCAAATCCAGGGCCTTGGCGTTCACGCCCAGCAGTAAATCCACCTTGTCCTTGATGGGCACCTCAAACGCATTCTGCTGAATGGGAGCCTTCCAGGTCACTTCGCCGTAGCCCTTTTGTGGAGCCAGCTGCACCTTCTCCTTCTGCACTTTGGAGTTGGCTTTGGCAATCTGCACAGCCAGCTGAGCGGCTTTGGCAATGCCGGCTTCGGTCACGTTGTTGGTGGAAGCGAAGCCCCAGGTCCCGTTGGCAATGACGCGAATGCCGACGCCGTAGCTCTCGGTGCTGGCAATGTTCTGGACCTGCTTTTCGCGGGTGAAAATGCCCTGGTTGAGGTAGCGGCCAATGCGGACGTCGGCGTAAGTAGCCCCGGCCGCTTTGGCGGCGTTGAGGCCCGCATCGGCCAGGCGTTTTTTGATGGCGGTATCGGCGCCGGGCTCTAGCAAGCGGGCGGGGTCCACGGGGCTTCCAGCCAAACTGGGCAGGCTGGGTAGGAAAAGGGCTCCAGCCGCGAGGCCGGTAAGTCCTACAAAGTCACGTCTTTTCATAATATGAGTGTAGCGCGGACTTTTAGTCCGCGAGTGGTTTGCATGGAAAAGGTCACGTTCAATTCGCGGGCTAAAAGCCCGCGCTACGAGCTACACGGCATCCGATAAACTGGTGAAGGTGAAATCGCGGATTTTGAGCGGTGGCACCAGGCTGCCGTTCAGGCGCACCGGTTTCCCCAGCGCCTCTAAGTTATTGAGCATGATGACGGGACTCTCATTGAACCGGAAGTTTTTGATGGGAAATTTGATGGCCCCGTTTTCAATGTAGAACGTGCCGTCGCGGGTCAGGCCGGTGTAGAGCAGCGTTTGCGGGTCGACGGCGCGGATGTAGTAGAGGCGCGTGACCAGGATGCCTTTGGCAGTACCCTTAATGAGCTCGGCCGTGCTTTGGGTGCCGCCGGCCATAATCCAGCCGCTGGGTGGTGGGATGTCGGGCGCGCCGGATTTCTGCGCCCAGAAGCGGGAGGTGTAGAGGTTTTTTACCACGCCTTTTTCAATCCAGGTCGTTTTTTGCTGCGGGCGGCCGTCGCTGGCGAAGGTGAGGTCGGGCACGTCGGGGTGGGTGGGGTCGGAGTAGATGGTCACTCGCTCATCAAATACTTTTTCGCCCTTCTTATTGCCACCGCCCTTTTTGCTCAGGAAGCTGCGGCCTTCGTCGGCGTTGCGCACATCCATCGCGCCCATCATGTTGTTGAGCAAGTCGACGGCCGCAGCTGGTTCCAGAATCACGGTGTATTTGCCTGGTTCAATGGCCTTGGCGCCCACCGACGAGGCCGCTTTATCGGCTGCCACCCGCGTTAGCCGGGCCGCGTCGAACTTCGCTAAATTGGTATAATTCGCAATGGCGTAGCCCGAGCCAGTCCCATCCGCAGTGCGAACGGTGATGGAAAAATCGACGCTGCTCACCTGCTGGTAGGCTTCCAGCCCCTTGGAGTTGCGCTTAGCCACAAAGCCGGCTGAGTCATTGAAAAACCCTGCTGAGCTGAGCTTCTTCTGCTCGCACAACGCCATGCTGGCCCCAATCTGCTCGGCCCGATAATCCGGCGTAATGGCCGCCGTGTGCGCTGCAAACGAGCCCGGCGATGCCAGATAGGTCTGCGGCCCCAGCAGCGATACGTACTCCGGGCTTTCGGGCGCGAGCTTGGCAATTTCCTCAGCCCGCTGCACGCAGCGGCGCAAACTGGCATCGTCAAACTCGTTGCAAGTAGCTAAGCCACTGCGCTTGCCAAAGCGCGCCTGCACTGCAAGCGACACATTCTCCGCCGCCCCGGCCGTGCTGATGGAGTTGCGGGCCGAGCGCACGTTGCCGCCGATGTTGCCGTTGAGCGTGGCGTCGCACTCATCGGCCGTGCTGAAGCCGAGCACTTTCTTGAGGATGGTTTGGGCTTCGTCTTTGGTGAGAATGGCCATTTTTTCAAATGTGAAAATGGGAGAAATGTGAGAGCGGAGAAAAGTGGGGGAATGAGGGATAGATTAACTGGTTAAATAGCCTATTCCTACATTCCTCACATCTCTCTCATTTTCCACATTCAATTAAATCTTGCGAGCCGTGTTAATTACGTTCACGCCATTAAAGCGCGTGGTGCTAGAGCCGTGACTTACTGCTGAAACCTGGCTGGGCTGGCCCTTGCCATCAAAGAAAGAGCCGAACAGCCGGTAATCGGATTCGTCGCAAATCGCGGCGCAGCTGTTCCAGAATTCCTGGGTATTAGCTTGGTAAGCTACGTCCTCAATCATGCCCGCAATCTGACCTTTCTCTATGGCGTAGAATACCTGCCCGCCGAATTGGAAATTATAGCGCTGCTGGTCGATGGAATAGGAGCCGCGCCCGGCAATGTAAATTCCCTTCTCGACGTTCTTAATCAGCTCATCCACACTCAGCTTGGCTTTGCCCGGTTGCAGGCTCACGTTGGGCATGCGCTGGAACTGCACCGAATCCCAGGAATCGGCGTAGCAGCAGCCATCCGATTCGGTTTGGCCGACGATGTGCGCCTGGTCGCGGATTTTCTCATAGTTAACCAGCATGCCGTCCTTGATAAGGTCCCAACGCTTGGTTTTCACCCCTTCATCGTCGTAGCCGACTGCACCAAGCGAGCCAGGTTGCAGCTTGTCGGCCACGATGTTGACCAGTTTCGAACCATAAGGAATTTTCTTCTCCTTCCATTCCAGGGTGGCGAAGCTGGTGCCGGCATAGTTAGCCTCGTAGCCCAGCACGCGGTCTAGCTCCAGCGGGTGGCCGATGCTTTCGTGGATGGTCAGGCCCAGGTGGTTGGGGTCGAGCACGAGGTCGTATTTGCCAGCCGTCACAGACTTGGCGGTCAGCTTTTCCCTGGCTTGTTTGGCGGCCAGGGCGGCGTCTTCCAGCATATCATAGGAGTTGCGGTAGCCGATGAGGCCGGTGCCGCCGGCCCCGGCAATCTTGTCGGAGGCCTGGGGCGTAAGGTACTCGTAGCCCAGGCCCATGGGGGCGCTCAGCGCATCGCGGGTGCGGAATTTGCCGCTGGCCCGGTCGATGGCCGTGACCGAAAACGTGGGCCAAATGCGGTGCACGTCCTGGTCGATGTAGGAGCCGTCGGTGCTGGCAAAATACTTCTGCTCATTGATTTGGAACAGCGAGGAATTAACGAAGCTGGCCCCATTATCAGTGGCTTTCGCATTGGCGGCCAGCAATAATTCCACCTTCTGCGCCACTGGGACCTCGAAAGCATTTTGCTTAATGGGCGTTTTCCAATTCACCTCACCGTAGCCCTTTTGCGGGGCCAGTTGCACGGCCGACTTCTGCACCCTGGCATTGGCTTTCGCAATGGCAACGGCCAGTTGGGCGGCTTTGACCAAGCCGGCTTCGGTCACGGCGTTGGTGGCGGCGAAGCCCCAACTGCCGTTGGCCAGCACTCGCAGGCCGCAGCCGAAACTTTCGGCGCTTGCAATGTTCTGGACCTGCTTTTCGCGGGTGAAAATGCTCTGGTTGAGGTAGCGGCCGATGCGAACATCGGCGTAAGTCGCCCCAGCCGCTTTAGCGGCGTTCAGGCCCGCATCGGCCAGTCGCTTTTTCTGGGCAGGGTCCAAGCCCGGCTCCAGCAGGCGGGTGGCGTCTACGGGTGTGCCGCCCAGGCTGGGAAAGCCGGGGAGAAAGAGCGTTCCAGCGGCTAGGCTGGTAAGTCCCACAAAGTCGCGTCGTTTCAAAGCAGCGTAGTTATTTCAGAATAGAGGCAGCAGATTCGTAAAGATGAGCACGAATCTTAATGGAAAGGACAGCATGCTGCTAAAGCAGTTGCGTTGTTTCTAAAAAGAAAATTCCGGGTGCATATCCACCGGCCTCTGTGGGCGAAGCCAAGACCAACAAAAAACCCTGACTCGATTAAAGCCAGGGTTTATCAATATGCATAGCAGGTAGAACGCTTCTGCTGACGAAGCTAAACAGCCTCATTTCTTGGGCCGCCAGCTGATGCTCACGCCTGACGCGCCGTTGCCGAAGTAGGCCGGCGTCATGCCAATGTCGCGGCCGATGCTTTTGCGGCCCCAGCGGTTGCGGTGGCTCAGATAGGCCAGGTGGGCGGAGAGAATGCCAAAGCCCGCGCCGGCCACTACGTCGGACTGCCAGTGCTTGTCGTTAATCATGCGCAGGGCGGCTACGCTGGTCGCAATAGTGTAGGCCCCAATGCCATACCACTGGCTTTTGTCGCGGAACTCGGTGTGCACGATGCTGGCTGCCAGAAATGCCTGCGAGGTATGACCCGATGGAAACGAGAGGTTGTCGGCGCCGTTGGGACGGGTTTCGTTGGCGAGGTACTTCACAGCAAACGTGGAGGCCAGCATAATGGCTTCGCCTTTGGCAATGATGAGCAGGGTATTGATGCGGTCGTTGCGCGACTCCACACCGGCCACTGCTACGGCGGCTAGCTCTAAGTAGGGCAGAAAAATAAACGTATTGTCGAATGTCGTGCTCACCGGCCGGAACTGCTTCTGGACGAATGTGCGGGCATCGCGGTTGACACCAGCATCGCCTTGCGCCGTGATGGCACCGTACGTAATCAGCACGGCCGGAATTGCTACGGCTTTGAACAGCTTGCTTTTAAAAATCGGCTTTTTGACAGGGGCGGGAATACCGCTGGGGTTTGCGTATTTTTTGGTAGTATCGGCGGCCGGCGCCATTGGTACTTGGGCATAAGCTGGGGCTATGCTACTGGCTAGAAGGAAAAACGCGGTGAGATAGGAAAGTAAGCGGGAGCGCATAAGTCAAATCAGGCAAATGAGGGGAAAATAGAACGAGTGCTAATACGAGGGTGATAACATAAACGTAACATCAGAATCTGAGGAAAATCTTGATTCTGCTGCAATTCACCACATCTTCATGGCTGCTCCTCGGCTATCCCATCCGGCTGAAGCGCTTTCTCCATCATCTCAAGCTTGCGAACTAGAGGGTGATGTGACCAAAATCCAAGCCTCACGCAAGAGCCCGGAAGCTGTTGGAGCGAGTATACTAGAGCGGCACCTCGGGTACTCATTCTGCCGCCTGTTGGCTAAGGCAGGCATTTCCGGACTGGCGTTATGTCGCACTGTTGCTTCTCGCGATTCGGCAGGAGACTCTGGTGCCAGGAGTTAGGTGTTGGGGCGGATGACGACAACGAAAAGCCCAACCCTAAAAGCTCGCCGTCAACACCCATTCATTGAAGCGCTGCGTAACAGCAGCTAAGCAAGCGGTGCGGGCGAGCGGCACAACTGTGCCAAGGTCCTTGACTACACCGACCTCCGGTTCGCAAGTGCCAGATGACAGAGGCACTGAATTGCGAAACCGCATCTATGTATAAACTTTGACCGTTTCTTCGGGCCCGGCTGCCATCCCAGTGCTGGGCAGACTTATGTGTTTGCGTTATGAAAATTTTGCTTGTTGAGGATGAACCGGCCTTGCGCACGACTTTGCTGGGCTCGCTAAAACAGGCGGGCTACTTGGTGGAGGCTGCTGCCGACTTTGCGCAGGCCCAGGAGAAAATCATGCTGTATCAGTACGACTGCGTGCTGCTCGACCTGACACTGCCCGATGGCTCGGGCCTCGACCTGCTGCGGGCGCTCAAGGCCAGCAACTCGGCTGCCGGCGTGCTCATCATCACGGCCCGCGATGCGCTGGACGACAAAATCACGGGCTTCGACCTTGGGGCCGATGACTACCTCATCAAGCCTTTCCATCTCTCCGAACTCAACGCCCGGGTACGGGCCATTATCCGGCGGCGGCAGTTTCAGGGCCAGCAGCAAATCGTGTTTCGCGACCTAACGGTACTGCCCGACCTGGCCGAGGTGCAGGTGCGCGGTGCGGCGCTAGCCCTCACCCGCAAGGAGTACGACTTGCTGCTGTACCTGCTGGCAAATCCAGGTCGCGTGCTTACCAAGGAAGCCATTGCCGAACACCTGTGCGGCGATACCGTAGACGCAGCCGATTCTTTCGATTTTATTTATACGCATCTCAAGAACCTGCGCAAAAAGCTCCAGGAAAAGGGCGCTGACAACTATATCCGCACCATGTACGGGGTTGGTTATAAGCTGAGTACTGAATAATGCACCCGGCATGGCAAGCTGAACAGGCCCGCCCAACGTATACCAGGTGACGCCCGCTCTTTCCCGTTCGTCTATTCCATGAAGCTGCTCGCCGCTACTACTCGCTATTATTTGGTGCTGAACGTGTTGCTGTTCGGCATGGGGAGTGTTGCGCTCTACCACGGCATCAATTGGGCCCTGCGAACCGAGGTAAGCGAGCAGCTTTCCATCCGTCGGCAGGAGCTGCTAAACAAAGCCCGGGCTAATGAACTGCCCCCGGTAGCCCAGCTCGAAGCGCTGCTCATCATCAGCCGCAAACCCCGGCCCGAAGGCTTCCGTGATACGATTTTGCCTGACAACATTGAGCACGAGATGGTGCCGCACCGGGTGCTTACGTTCCCGCTGATGGTGCGGGGCGAGGGGCCGGTGTGGGTGACGTTGCAGAAGTCGCTGGTGGAAGCCGAGGACCTGGTAGGGGTGGTGCTGGGGGTGATGCTCGGGGCCTTGGCCTTGCTGCTGGGCGGCATGGTAATGCTGAACCGTTGGTTTGCTGCCCGGCTGTGGGCGCCTTTCCGAAACACGCTGGCAGCCCTGCGCAGCTACGACTTGCAGCAGCACCAGCCGCTGAAGCTGGCCACGCCCGCCATCGCCGAGTTTGCTGAGCTGAACCAGGCGCTTACCACCCTCAGCCAGCGGCTGGTGGAGGAATACGAAACCCTGCGCGAATTCACGGCCAACGCCGCCCACGAAACCCAGACGCCTCTGGCCATTATGCAGGCCCAGCTGGAGCAGTTGCTCCAGCTGCCTGTGCTGGCCGAAGACCCGGCTGCGGCCCCGCTCGTGGCTGACCTGTACGGGGCCACGTTACGCCTTTCGCGCCTGCATCAGGCCCTAAGCTTGCTGAGCAAAATCGAAAACCGGCAGTTTGCCCAGGCCGTGCCGGTGCGTCTCGACCAGTTGCTGGAGGAGAAAGTAGCCCAGTTTGAGCCGCTATTCGAAGCCCGTGAGCTACGCTACGGCATCGATGTCACGACGGAGCCCATTATCCAGGTCATGCACCCCGGCCTGGCTGACTCGCTACTGCAAAACCTGCTGCAAAATGCCGTGAAGCATAACGTGCGCGGTGGTGAGGTAGCCATCAAGCTCTCACCGCAGGGCCTGCGAATTAGCAATACCGGACCTGCCGTGCAGGGCGACCCGGCGCGGTTTTTCGAGCGTTTCCGCAAGCACAATGCCGCCTCGGAGTCGCCCGGCCTGGGCCTGAGTATCGTGCAGCAAATATGTGGCTACTACGGTTTTGGAGTAGAGTATACGGTGAGCAAGGGCGGCACCCGGCACACCTTACGCATTGTGTGGAAGCCAAGTATGCCGGTTTCAGCACAAAAGGCGGAAGCTCAGCCGCTGGCGATGCATCAGTAGCGGCTACGTCTACTGAGCGGACTATAGGTCGCAGGTTAGCCGTACAGTCCCGTTGGCGTTGCGTCATGTACCACCAGTTCGCTCTGGTATTCAACCATCTGGTTGCCACTGCGTCGCCAGTTTGTGACTGTTTAACGCAGTAGGTTCTAAAAGGCAGAAAGCGGGAGTGGGTCAAGCGAGCAGGGCTTAAGTGCGGCGCGTGCTTCCAACCCGGGGCGATTGGGTGCGTAAGTCTGGGTAGTGCGGCATTTTGGTGCTGCTTCATCAAAACCACAGGCCCGGCGCGTAGCATTGGGCCTTCAATCCCCCTCCAACCACACCCTTTCGCGCATGCCAACTCCCGACCCCCGGCGTCTCGCCAATCAAATTGCCCTTGTCACGGGCGCCAGCTCCGGCATTGGCGTGGCCGTAGCCAAGGCCCTGGCCGCCCACGGTGCCTCCGTGGTGGTGAACTACAGCCACGATGCCGACGGAGCCAACGCCACCGTGGCCGACATCGAAGCAGCCGGTGGCACCGCCGTAGCCATTCACGCCGATGTGAGCAAGGAGGACGAGGTGCAAGCCATGTTCAAACAAACCATCGAGCGCTTTGGCACCGTCCACATTGTGGTGGCCAACGCAGGGTTGCAGGTCGATTCTCCCTTCGTCGACATGACCCTGGAACAGTGGCAAAAGGTGATTGATGTGAACCTGACCGGCCAGTTTCTGTGCGTGCGCGAAGGTGCCCGCGAGTTCATTCGGCGCGGTGTGCAGCCCGAAATTTCCAAGGCCGCCGGCAAAATTATCTGCATGAGTTCGGTGCACGAAGTAATTCCGTGGGCTGGCCACGTCAACTACGCGGCCAGCAAGGGTGGCATCATGCAGCTGATGAAAAGCGTAGCCCAGGAACTGGCCCCGCATAAAATCCGGGCCAATAGCATTGGGCCGGGCGCCATTGCTACCCCCATCAACCTCTCGGCCCGCGACACGCCCGAGGAAGAAAAAGCCTTGCTCACCCTCATTCCCTACAACCGCGTGGGCGACCCCGCCGACGTAGGCAACCTGGCCGCCTGGCTGGCTTCGGACGAAGCCGACTACATCACCGGCCAAACCATTTTCATGGACGGCGGCATGACGCTGTATCCCGGGTTTGCGGAGGGCGGTTGAGAATTTAGAAACCCCATCATAACGCCAAGCTCATCCGGCGTCCGCGCAGCCAAAGCATTGCTTTTGCAACACTAGTCAATTCAATGGGTTAGTTATGCGGTAGCGACGCTTCGGCTGCGCGGACGCCAGCAGAGCCTGGCGTTTTATGTATTTCGACTAAATATTACTGAATGACCCCTGAACACCAACGCTTGGCCGAAGCCAACGCCGGTTCCAAACCCTGGCGTAAATTCGGTCCCTATGTAGCAGAGCGCCAGTGGGGCACGGTGCGCGAAGACTACAGCGCCAACGGCGACGCCTGGAATTTTACCACTCACGACCAGGCCCGCAGCCGCGCCTACCGCTGGGGCGAGGAGGCCCTGGCCGGCTTCTGCGATGACCAGCAAACCATCTGCTTCGGTCTGGGGCTTTGGAACGGGCAGGATGCCATTCTGAAAGAGCGCCTTTTTGGCCTGAGCAACCCTGAAGGAAACCACGGAGAGGACGTGAAGGAGGTGTATTACTACCTCGACGCCACGCCCACGCACTCTTACCAGCGGATGCTCTACAAGTACCCGCAGCACGCTTTCCCCTACGAGTGGCTGGTGAGCGAAAATGCTCGCCGCGACCGCAGCCGGCCTGAATTCGAGCTCATGGACACCGCCATGTTTCTCGAAAACCGCTACTTTGATGTGTTTGTGGAGTTTGCCAAAGCCGATGCCGAAGATATCCTCATCCAGCTCACTATTGTGAACCGAGGGCCCGACCACACCACGTTGCACCTGCTGCCGCAGCTTTGGTTTCGCAATACGTGGGCCTGGGGTAACGATGAGTATCGCCCCAAACTATCAGCTACTTCCGACAACCATCTCCACGCCGAGCACAAAGACCTGGGGGCTCTGACACTGTATTGCGACGAGCAGCCCAACCTGCTGTTCTGCGACAACAACACCAACAACGACCGCCTCTACAACGCGCCCTCCGACGAGCAGTTTTTCAAGGACGGCATCAACGACTACTTGCTGCACGGCCAGGCCGGCGCGGTGAATCCGGCGCGTACCGGCACCAAGGCCGCCGCGCATTACGAGCTAGCCATTGGCCCCGAAACCACCCGCGTGGTGCGCCTGCGCCTGGCCGCACCGGGCTTGGAAACCCCTTTTTCTACTTTCGACCAGACCCTGCGGCTGCGTCAGGCCGAGGCCGACCAGTTTTACCAGGTATTGCAAGCCGACCTGACCGATGCCGATGCCCGCAACGTGCAGCGGCAGGCCTTTGCTGGTATGTTGTGGTGCAAGCAGTTCTATTACTACGACGTGCCGGTGTGGCTGAAGGGCGACCCCGCTTTGCCACCTCCACCGCCCGAGCGCCTCGACGGCCGGAACGGCAGCGGCTGGCAGCACCTCAACAACCAGCACATCATCTCGATGCCCGATACCTGGGAGTACCCCTGGTACGCGGCCTGGGACCTCGCTTTTCACTGCTTGCCGCTGGCCCAGCTCGATGCGGAATTCGCTAAGAATCAACTCCTGCTGTTGTGCCGCGACTGGTACATGCACCCCAATGGCCAACTGCCCGCCTACGAATGGAAGCTGGCCGATGTGAACCCGCCCGTGCATGCCTACGCCGTCTGGCGGGTGTTCAAAATCGACCAGAAAGCCCGGGGCGACGCCGGTGATGTCGCTTTTCTGGAAACCATTTTTCACCGCCTCCTGCTGAATTTTACCTGGTGGGTGAACCGCAAGGACCGTGACGGCCGCAATATTTTCGAAGGCGGCTTCCTGGGGCTGGATAACATTGGGGTGTTCGACCGCTCGGCGCCGTTGCCCTACGGCGGCTACTTGGAGCAAGCCGATGGTACCGCTTGGGTGGCCATGTATGCGCTCAATATGATGCGCATCGCCCTGCAGCTCAGCCAGACCAACCCCGTGTATCAGGACCTGGCCAGCAAATTCTTTGAGCACTTTCTGTACATCGCCGAGGCCATGACCAACGTGGCCAACGAGCACATGGACCTCTGGGACGACGAGGACGAGTTTTACTACGATGCCCTGAACACGCCCGACCGCGGCCACGAGCTACTGAAAGTCAGAAGTTTGGTTGGGCTAATTCCGCTGTTCGCGGTGGAAGTAATTGACGAGGACTTGCTGACCAGCGCACCCAAGTTTCTGGAGCGCATGAACTGGTTTCTCGACAACCGACCCATCCTGGCCTCGCTGGTCTCGCGCTGGCAGGAACCCGGCAAGGGGGCTCGCCACCTGCTTTCGCTGCTGCGGGGTCACCGCGTAAAGCGACTATTGGCCAGAATGCTGGACGAGGCCGAATTCCTGTCGCCCTACGGCGTGCGCAGCCTGTCGCGCTACCACGCGACGCACCCATTCATCTTCCGCGGCACCGAAACCCAGTTCACGGTAAACTACGAGCCGGCCGAGTCGCAAACCAGCCTCTTCGGTGGCAACAGCAACTGGCGTGGCCCCATCTGGATGCCCATGAACTTCATGCTCATCGAGTCGCTCCAGCGCTTTCATCACTACTACGGCGACGACTTTAAGGTGGAATACCCCACCAATTCCGGCCAGACGGTGACCTTGCTCGAAGTAGCCGACGCGCTGACGACGCGCCTCACCAAGCTCTTCCTGCGCGACCCCGAAACCGGCCGCCGCGCTTGCTTTGGCGACGACAAGCAGTTGCAAAACGACCCCCATTTCCGCGACTATCTCTGGTTTCACGAGTATTTCCACGGCGACAATGGCCACGGCCTCGGCGCCAGCCACCAAACCGGTTGGACGGGCCTTATTGCCAAACTTCTGCAGCCACGCAGTGGAAGCTAACTGATGGCAGTAAGGCGTCAGTAGATAGCAACGCTGTTTTATATCTCTAGGCCCCGGCGGGGTGGCATTTTCCTTCGGGGGTGCTGCCTCGCCGGGGCCTCATCGCGTTCTATTGTCTGTTGCTGCAATAGCTAGCACCGCTGGGATACTGGAGTATTGTACGCGGTCCGGTTGAATCGCGCCAGCGGAGTACGGGTGAGCAGGGTATGCTACAAGTTGGCCTGGTACATTTTTTTTTGTACCAGGCCAACTTGTAGCATACCCTGTTGCAGAGCGGTTACGGTTTGGGCTCTTCCCCAGCCTGCTTAATTATGGCTTACACTTATACTCTTCGTAAACAATTGTCTCTGACGACAAGTGAAATTGTGTCTGGGATTTATTATGTGAAAGGCCTTGGTCAGCTTGATTCAATCAGCAAACGAGTGTACATAATTTTGGCATTTGCTGGTTAGGCCGTTGTTTTTTAGGGTAGGAGAGGAGGAAAACGGCTTTGCCGATGGGAGGCTGGGAGGCTTGCAAAAAATGAAATATGGTTGTGAGGTAAGCGTATGTAGCGGTTGAAGCGAGGTCTGAAAAAGGGCTTTATCAAACGATTGTGGCCACTTTTTGACTTCCATTTTCCTCACCTTTGGCAGGTTGCTCTACCGCATCACAGCTGAATTGGGCAGGCTCATCGGCCGGTGAGTGCTGGCCTCTGGGTGAAGCAGCGCAAGTCTTTCCTATCCACTCACAACCAAACCCACCATCATGGCGCTACACCTTACCACACCCGTGGTTCGTCGGCAACACAGGCTGACGTTGCTGCTAAGTTTAAGTCTGCTTGCCCTCCTGCTGCCCACCCGCGGCTGGGCCCAATGCAACCAGCTGGTCTGGTACGACGAGTTCAACACCGCGGCCCTCGACACAACCAAGTGGAAAGTAATTGTGGGCGACGGCTGCCCGACACTGTGTGGTTTCGGCAATGCCGAGCTGCAAAACTACCGTGCCCAAAACCTCGTGGTAGGTGGTGGCAACCTGACCATCAACACCAGATTGGAAACCACTACGGCGCCCAGCGGCAATACGTACCAGTACAGCTCGGGCAAGATTGAATCGAAAGTAGCCGGCCTGGGCAAGCTCCAAACCTTCAAGTACGGCCGCATTGAAGCGCGTATGCAACTACCCTCGGCAGGGGGCATCTGGCCCGCGTTCTGGATGCTGGCCGACCCCAGCAACTGGCCCTACACGGGCGAAATCGACATCATGGAGGCCAAGCACAAGAACCCGAATTCAGTGACGGGCACGGCCATTGGCAACGCGGGCGGCGGCAACCCCTACTTCGCCAGTCGCACCTATTCCGCCGGCGTCGATTTGTCGACCGGCTTCCACGTGTATGCCCTCGAATGGGGACCGGATGTGCTGCGCTTCTACGTGGATGGCAACCTCTACAACACCGTGACGCCGCAGACGGCAGCCGGCGCGTTTCCCTTCAACGACAACCAGTTTTACCTGATTCTCAACGCGGCGGTGGGTGGCCCCGGCTCGGGTTACACCGGCTATATTCAGCCCACGCCCGGCGACTACCCGACGCAAACGCTGGTCGACTACGTGCGGGTTTATAAGGGGACCTATAACTACGCCGTCATTGGTGATGGGGCGGTGTACCAGAACGAGCAGTACAAGAACTACCGCATTGATGCCATCGCTGGGGCTGCTTACAACTGGACAGTACCGGCTGGCGCCAGCATTGTGAGCGGGCAGGGCACCAACACCATTTCGGTGAACTGGGGCACCACCGCCGGCAACGTGGCCGTGACCGTGACCACCTCGGGCTGCACCACCAACACCTACACCAAAGCCGTGACCATGAGCCCGGCATTGACGGTAGAGAAGGTGTTCGAGGACTTCCAAAGCAACCGTTTCCTGACCTACGGCACCCGCACCGGCACGCTCACGCAGGCCGTGGCAAACCCCGGCTCAGCGGCGCCCAATACCTCGACGGCAGTGGGCCGATATGTGCGCAACCCCTCCGAAACCTACGACGTGATGTACGTGCAGGGCCTGACCGTCGGGAACGCCAACGATTTTGCGCAGGGTCGGAAGAAAGTGTACGTCGATGTGTATTCGAGTGCTCCGGTGGGCAGCCGCGTTACCATGCAGTTTGAGAACGGAGCAGTCACCACTGCGACCAACTTCCCCCTGGGCCGGCACAGTTCCTATAAAGCCTTCACCACCCGGCAAAATGCCTGGGAAACGCTGGAGTTCGACTACGAGCAGACCATTGATGCGGGCACCAGCATCTTCGCCATCAACAACGTAGCCTTCCTCTTTGAGCCGGGTCTGAATACGGCCAACACGTTTTACTTCGACAACGTGCAGGTGAAAACCATGCCCACGCCGCCCACTGTGGCCACCGATGTGCTGGAAAACTACGACGGCACCAGCCGCATCAGCTACGACGCCGCTATTACCAACGGCACTTACACGGCCAACTTTGCGAATCCTTCGGCCACGGGCGTAAACACCTCGGCCCACGTCGCCAAGTACGTGCGCAACAGCACGCAAACCTACGATGTGTTATTTTTCAACGCCGGCCCTCCCGGCACGGTCATCACCGATGCTGGCAAGTTCAAGGACCAGACCTACCAGCTGCAGCTCGACCTCTACACCGATGCGCCGGTGGGCACCACGGTGCGCATCACACTGCAAAACAAAGCGGCGGCTGCGCCCACGGGTAGCTACCCGGCCGGCCGCAACAGCACCTACCTCGCCCAGACCACGGTGCAAAACGGCTGGCAAACCCTAACCCTGAGCTTCGACACCTCGCCTGATGCGGGAACCTCCAATCTGGCCATCGACCAACTGGCGGTGCTGTTCAACGGCAACACGAACACCGGCAACACCTACTACCTCGACAATTTGAAGGTAATCAAGCACGTAGCTGACCCCACCTATACAGCCGGGACGCTCTATGAAGACTACCAGGCAACCCACAACATCAGCTACCAAACCGCCAACGGCACCTACCAGGCCACGCAGGCCAATCCTTCGGCCACCGGTATCAATACCTCCAGCAGCGTGGGCAAGTACACCCGTAATGCGGCCTCGACCTACGACGCGCTGACCTTCGCCAGCGCCGCCGTGAAAGACGGTGGCCTGTTCAAAACCGGCGATAAAGTGTTTGCCATGGACGTGTACACCTCCGCGCCGGTCGGTACGGTGATTTCGTGGCAATTGGAAAGTAGTGCAGCTTCACTGCCAGGTAATTACCCGGCCGGCCGGCACAGCATCTACCAGTCGGTGGTGCGGCAGACCAATACCTGGCACACGCTCACGTTCACCTACGCCAGCACGCCCGATGGCAGCACCACCGACGTCAGTGTCGACCGCATTGTGTTCCTGTTCGCGCCAAACTCGACCGGGGGCGACGTGTACTACTTCGACAACCTGCGCAGCCTGAACAAAGTGGGCACTGCACCCACCAACGTGGCCCCAACCGTCAGCCTGACTTCGCCCGCCAGCGGGGCCACTTTCACTGCCCCCGCCAGTATCACCATCAGCGCCAATGCGGCTGATTCCGATGGCACGGTTTCGAAAGTTGATTTCTACAACGGGGCCACGCTGCTGAACAGCGACACCACAAGCCCTTACAGCTACACCTGGACTGGTGTGGCCGCCGGTACCTACTCCATTACGGCCAAAGCCACCGATAACAGTGGTGCGGTCACTACCTCAACCGCTGTCAGTGTGACAGTTAGTCCGGCTGCTACGGGACAGGCCATTCCGGGCACTATTCAGGCCGAGAGCTACTCGGCCATGTTGGGCATCCAAACCGAAACCACCACCGATACCGGCGGCGGCCTGAACGTAGGATACATTGATGCCGGCGACTACCTGGACTACGCGGTGAACGTAGCCACGGCCGGCACCTACACCGTGGGCTTCCGGGTGGCCAGCCTGTCGGGCGGCGGCCAGGCGCAACTGCGCAATAGCGCGGGCACTACCTTGGGCAGCGTTGCCATCGGTGCAACGGGCGACTGGCAAACCTGGCAGACTGTCAACACCACCGTCACGCTAACGGCTGGTGCTCAAACCCTGCGCGTATACGCCGCTGCCGGAGGCTGGAACCTCAACTGGATTTCGTTCGCCACTGCTGCTACCAACGCTGCCCCAACCGTCAGCCTGACCTCACCGGCTAATGGTGCCACCTCCACGGCCCCGTCCAGTATCACCATCAGTGCCAATGCGACTGATACCGACGGCACGGTTAGCTCGGTGGCTTTCTACCAGGGCACCACTTTGCTGAACACCGACACTACTGCTCCCTACAGCTACAGCTGGACGAACGTGGCGGCCGGAACCTATTCCATTACGGCCAAAGCCACCGATAACGCCGGTGCGGTTACGACTTCGGCTGTTGTCAGCGTCACCGTCAGCACTGCCCAGGCCGGCACGTATTGCGCCACCACCACCGACTTCAGCTATGGCGCGGTGAGCAGCGGCGGCAACGTGACGTTCACCTTCCATCCCCTTGGTGCCACTGTGGGCGGGAACCTGGCCATCCTCTACCTGCGGGCGGGTACTACGGGCACGTACCCCGGCTACACGATGACCAAGAACACTGCCGGCGATTTTACCTACACCCTGGCCTTGGCCACCGGCACGCTCACCAATCTGTACTTCACCTACCAGTATGGTGCCGGCGGCCCCGAACGCAACACCGCGGCCACGCCTTTCACTTACACTGCGGGCGCGGCCTGCACCCAGGCTCGTGGTGTGCTGGCTACGGTTGCAACTTCCAGTGGCCTCGTAGCCGGTGCAGCCTACCCGAACCCCGTCACCAACCAGCTTACGGTAGAGTTGCGTGGCACTTCGGCGCATAGCCTCACGCTCCGCGACTTGCGCGGAGCTGTGGTACGGGAATTGGCCGTCGAAGCCGGCCGCCCCAGCACTGCCCTCAACCTGAGTAAGCTTGCTGCCGGCGTCTACCTGCTCACCATTAGCAGCGCTGAGGGCCAGGAAGTACGCAAGATTGTGAAGGAATAGTGCGGCTGTGACTGCCTGATTGAGTCGGGCCAATACAATAAATTAATCAGGGGCTGCGAGACAATGTGTGGTTGTCTTGCAGCCCCTTCTTACATTGCTCCCGGCAAGTCCCACAAAAACAGGCGCCAAGCATCGCAATAGAAAATATTTTTGCCGGAAACGATTGGGGAAGCATTTTCATATCCCGCAAAACCCTTAGCTTGCACCCCGCTTAACATTAAGGTAACATGGAAGTCCAAACGTTGAAGTATCCGGCCATTCAGAACTACGTAGCTGGCCAGTCGGTAAATGATGCCCATACGGCCACCATGGACGTATTCAGCCCACTTTCCGGGCAATTGATTTCCACCGTGCCGTTGAGTGGAGCTGCCAGCCTCGATGCTGCCGTGCAGGCAGCCAAGGCAGCTTTTCCCTCGTGGTCGGCCATACCCATCAAGGAGCGGGTGCAGATTTTCTACCGCTACAAAACCCTGCTGGAACGTGACATGAAAGCCCTGGCCGACCTCGTGCGCGAGGAAAACGGCAAAACTTACGACGAGGCCCGCGCCGAAGTTGAAAAAGCCATTGAACTGACTGAGTTTGCCTGCTCGATGCCGCAGCTCATCCAAGGCGAATTTCTGGAAGTGAGCAAGGGCGTAGAAGCCCGCGCCGAGCGCAAGCCGCTGGGCGTTGTGGCCAGCATCGCCCCCTTCAACTTCCCCAACATGGTGCCCCACTGGACTATCCCGAACGCCATCGTGCTCGGCAATACCATGATTTTGAAACCCTCGGAGCAAGTGCCGCTGAGCGCCGTAAAAATCGCCGAGCTACTGAAAGAAGCTGGCCTGCCTGACGGTGTGCTGAACGTGGTAAACGGCGACCGCGAAATTGTCGAAGCCATCTGTGACCACCCCGATATTCAGGCCGTAAGCTTTGTGGGGTCGACCAAAATCGCCAAAGTCGTATACATCCGCGCCACCAGCAACCTGAAGCGCTGCGTGGCCCTCGGAGGCGCCAAAAACCATCTCATGGTACTGCCCGACGCTCACCCCGAAATGACGGCCTCCAACGTGGCCGCCTCCATGTCGGGCTGTGCGGGCCAGCGCTGCATGGCTGGCTCCACCATGGTAGGAGTGGGGCCCGTCGATGACATTGTGGCCAAAATTGTGGAAGAAGCGAAGAAAATTGTGGCTGGCCAAAACCTAGGCTCCGTCATCAGCAAAGAAGCAAAGGCCCGCATCGAGCAACACATCACCGAAGCCGAAGCGGCCGGCGCCCAAGTCCTGCTCGACGGCCGTAACGCCGTGGTACCCGGCCACGAAGACGGCTACTACGTAGGCGCCACCGTCATCGACTACGTTACGCCCGACATGCGCATTGCCCAGGAAGAAGTCTTCGGCCCGGTGCTCGCCATCATGCGAACCAACACCCTAGACGAGGCATTGGCCATCGAAAACGCCAACCCCTACGGCAACGCCGCCGCCGTATTCACCAGCAGCGGCAGCAGCGCCCGCTATGTGATGGACCACGCCAACGCTGGCATGATAGGCGTGAACATCGGCGTCCCCGTGCCCCGCGAGCCCTTCTCCTTCGGCGGCTGGAACGAGTCGAAATTCGGCGCCTGCGACATTACCGGCAAAAGCTCCATCGAATTCTGGACGCAGCTCAAGAAAACCACTACCAAGTGGAACCCGGAGTCACGGGTGAACTGGATGAGCTAGGTTCAAACACCAGAACCTCACCCCCGGCCCCTCTGCCAAGTAGAGGGGAGCCTGACGTTTATTACGTTAGCAAACCCATTGATTTTATTCAACGCGCATCTCCGGTGCCCCCTCTCCGCGGGAGAGGGGGTCAGGGGGTGAGGTTCCTCGCCCGCGCCGACTGCACCACCATCATGGAAACCACCTACGACCTCTACAAAGACCAAATCCTGCACGATAACCTTGACCACACGTTGTTCTCGTGGTCGAAGCAAACGGGCCTGAATCCTATCAACGCCGAGCGGGCTGAGGGTGTGTACGTATACGACCGCGACGGTAAGCGCTACCTCGACTTCTCGGCCCAGCTCATGAACGTGAACATCGGCCACGGCGACCAGCGTGTGACCGAAGCCGTGGCTGCCCAAATGCGCGAGCTCAGCTATGTGTACCCCGGCATGATTACCAAGGCCCGCGGCGACCTTGGCCGCCGGCTGGCCGAAATCACAGCACCCAACCTCACCAAGGCTTTCTTCACGCTGGGCGGAGCCGAGGCCATCGAAAATGCCATCAAGCTGGCGCGAGTGTACACCGGCCGCCACAAGATTGTGTCGCTGTACCAGTCGTTTCACGGGGCTAGCTACGGCGCCATGAGCGTGGGCGGCGACCCCCGCAAGTTTGCCGTGGACAGCCAGGCCATGCCCGGCACCGTGCACGTCGAAAACCCTTATTTCTACCGCTGCCCCTGGTACTCCGAAACGCCCGAGCAGTGCGCCCAGCGCGCCGCCGACGCCATGGAGCGCATCATCGGCTACGAGAACCCCGGTAGCGTGGCCGCCATCATCATGGAAGGGGAGTCGGGTACATCGGGCTGCATCAAGTACCCGCCCGGCTACTGGACGCGCGTTCGCGAAATCTGCGACAAGCACGGCATCCTGCTCATTGCCGATGAGGTAATGTCGGGCTTCGGCCGCACCGGCAAGTGGTTCGGCTCGGACCACCACGGCGTGAAGGTCGACATCATGTGCATGGCCAAAGGCATTACGGCTGGCTACCTGCCCTTGGGCGCCGTGATGGTAGACGAGAAAATTGCTAAGTCGTTCGACGACAAGCCGCTGCCGCTGGGCCTGACCTACTCGGCGCACCCGGTTTCCTGCGCCGCCGCCGTGGCTGTGCTTGATATCTACGAGAGCGACAACCTACTCGAAAACACGGTGGAAATGGGTAAGTACATGGACGAGCAAGTGGCCCAACTCATGCGCCACCACCCCAGCATCGGCGACTGGCGCAACACCGGCCTCTTCGGCTGCCTGGAACTGGTAAAAAACCGCGACACCAAGGAGCCCATGGCCCCCTGGAACGCTATCCCCACCCAAATGGACATCATGAACCAGGTAGCGGCCAAAATTCGCGAGCTAGGCATGTACACCTTCGTGCGCTGGAGCTACATCTTCATCTGCCCACCGCTAACCATTAATAAGGAAGAAATTGACGAGGGTTTGGCCATTATCAGTGAGGCCATTAGCATTGCTGATAAGCACGTTTATTAGGCGCAGCCCTGCGAAACCTTGCCCCCGGCCCCTCTCCCCAGGAGAGGAGAGCATGACGAATTTCTAAGACTGAAAAAAAGAATATCGCACTACTGCTCCGCCGTGGCCCCCCTCTCCTGGGGAGAGGGGCCGGGGGTGAGCTTTCCCGCCAGAACATGTCCATCCTCCTCAAAAATGGCCGCGTCGTCACCGCCGATTCGGACGCCGTCTGCGATATCCTGATTGAAGGCGAAACCATTGTGTCCATCGGCCGCAATGTGTCGGCCGACGGTGCAGAGGTTATTGACTGCACGGGCAAGATGGTGATGCCGGGCGGCATTGACCCGCACGTGCATCTGGAAATGCCCTTTATGGGCACCTTCAGCTC
Source organism: Hymenobacter negativus (assembly GCF_017571495.1). Classification (GTDB taxonomy): domain Bacteria; phylum Bacteroidota; class Bacteroidia; order Cytophagales; family Hymenobacteraceae; genus Hymenobacter; species Hymenobacter negativus. The sequence goes on from NZ_JAGETZ010000003.1 coordinate 204,912, forward strand.
CGATACTTACGAAACTGGTACCCGCGCCGCGTTGCACGGCGGCACCACTACCGTCATTGATTTTATCCTGCAAAAGCAGGGAAACTCGCTACGTGCTGCGTTTGAGGAGTGGAGCGGCCGCGCCACCGGCAACGCCGTGGGCGACTACAGCTTCCACATGGCTGTCACGGATTTCAACCCTGGCACAAAAGAGGAAATCAAGGACATGATTGCCGAGGGCATTACTTCCTTTAAAACCTTCATGGCTTACAAAGGTGCGCTCATGATTGACGACGCGCAGATGGTGGGCCTGATGCAGGAGGTGAAAAAGCACGGCGGCCTCGTAACGGCCCACGCCACCAACGGCGATATGATTGATACGCTCATCGCCCAGCACCGGGCGCAGGGCAAGCTCACGCCGCTCTATCACTACCTCTCGCAGCCCGAAGTAACTGAGGCCGAAGCCTCGGGCCGCTTCGCCGACATCGCCAACTACACCGGCGTGAATGCCTACATCGTGCACCTGACCTGCGAGGGCGCGCTAAACCAGGTACGTCGCGCCACCGAGCGCAACCAGCGCGTGCTGGTCGAAACTTGTATTCAGTACCTGCTGCTCGACGCCTCGTTGTATGAGGACGAAGCCAATGGCGCAAAGTGGGTAATGTCGCCGCCGCTACGCGAGAAAAAGGACCAGGCCACGCTCTGGGCCGGTATCAACCAGGGCCTTGTGAACGTGGTGGGCACCGACCACTGCCCGTTTATGTGGGAGCAGAAACTGATGGGCAAGGACGACTTTTCAAAAATCCCGAATGGCCATCCCGCCATTGAGCATCGCATGGAATTGCTGTTTTCGGAAGGCGTAAATAAAGGCCGAATTACCCCGCAGAAATTCGTGGAAGTAACGTCGACCAATGCTGCAAAAATCTTCGGCATGTTTCCGCGCAAAGGCACCATCAGCATTGGCGGCGATGCGGATTTGGTGATTTTCGACCCGCAGAAAAAGCATACCATTTCGGCTGCGACACATCACATGAATTGCGATTATTCTGGCTACGAAGGCTGGGAATTAACCGGCAAAATTGACACAGTGCTGCTCCGCGGCAAAGTAGCCGTTGATGCCGGCGAAACGAAGGTTTCGAAAGGCTACGGGCAGTTCATCAAGCGTGGCAAAACGAATATTTAGAACGACTAAAACACATCATTCCGAGTGAAGCCGAGGAATGAGGTTCTAATACAACAGTCATAACTCATCCCCATCAAAAAGAAAATGCCCAGAATTATCAAATCCGGCCTCATTCAGATGAGCTTGCCGATGACTGAAGGCGAAGGCACCATTCAGGAAATTATGCAGGCCATGGAGGCCAAGCACATTCCACTCATCGAAGAAGCCGGCCGCCAGGGCGTGCAGATTCTTTGCTTGCAGGAAATCTTCAATACCCCATATTTCTGCCCCGGCCAGGACAAAAATTGGTACGCCTCGGCCGAAGCCGTGCCTGGTCCCACCACCGAGCGCATGGCGGAATATGCCAAGAAGTATAATATGGTGATGATTGTGCCCGTGTACGAGCGCGAGCAAGCCGGCTTCCTCTACAATACAGCTGCCGTGATTGATGCCGACGGTACCTACCTCGGCAAATACCGCAAAAACCACATCCCGCACACCACCGGTTTCTGGGAGAAGTTCTTCTTCAAGCCCGGCAACCTGGGCTATCCGGTATTTCAAACTAAATACGCCAAAATCGGCGTCTACATCTGCTATGACCGGCACTTCCCCGACGGCGCCCGCATCCTGGGCCTGAACGGCGCCGAAATCGTGTACAACCCTTCGGCCACCGTAGCCGGCCTCTCCCAATACCTCTGGAAGCTGGAGCAACCTGCACACGCTGCCGCCAACGGCTATTTCATGGGCTGCATCAACCGCGTGGGCGAGGAGAAGCCCTGGAACCTGGGCCGCTTCTATGGCACATCGTATTTTGTGGACCCGCGCGGCCAAATCATTGCCGAGGCCGACGAATACAAGGACGAATTACTCGTTGCTGAATTCGACCTCGACATGATTGATGAGGTACGCAATACCTGGCAGTTCTTCCGCGACCGCCGCCCCGAAACCTACGAGAAACTGGTGGAGCTATAAGCCTTTGGGATGGTCGAACGGTCATGCCGAGCGTAGCCTAATCATCTTGCGAGCAACAGTAACTCAATCAGTAAATGTTACTGTTGCTCGCAGGCCAATTTGATGGCAAAAGGACTCGTCAAAAATGGACACTAGGAACACCAGACCCGAGATAGTAGCTAACTACAAGCGAGCCACCTACTGTTATGTGGTTCCCTTTGGCTTTCTTGGCTTACAAATGCTGTTGAACCTAGTTTCCAACTTTGAGCGCCAACCATTTCTAGCGCTGTTCTTTCTCAGCGTCTTGCCTCTTGGTATTCTCGGTATTGTCTTCACTAAACGTGGTTTTACGTTGGCTGCTACTAGTGGTGACAGGGAGAAAAAGGATGTTGGTTACTCAAATTTCATTGTAGGAGCCATCATCGTTGCTTTGGGGGTGCTGGGGCTTAGCCTTGCTTATGTAATGACTGGCTGAAAAGATTCGCCATCACTAGCCTGGGGCTATAAATGGCAAAAAACCGACTTTAACTATTTCCAAAAATGGCCGAATTTTCTACACCTACTACTGAGCAGGAATTTGCGGAGAACTTCGCGCAATTGAAGCCGGTGATGAACCGTACCGAAGCGCTGTACGAAAGCTCCCGCTGCCTCTTCTGTTTCGATGCGCCGTGTATAAAAGCGTGCCCATCGGGGATTGACATTCCGCAGTTTATTCGGCAGATTAATTCGGGAAATGAGACTGGGGCCGCGCGCACTATTTACGAGGCCAATTACTTCGGTAATGCCTGCGGTAAAGTATGCCCCACGGAGGTGTTGTGCGAAGGTGCTTGCGTGTACAACCTGCAGGAAGTGAAGCCAATTGAGATAGGGCGCCTCCAAAGTTACGCCACTACAAAAGTGATTAAGAGCGACAAAAAGCTGTTTGGCCCCGGTATGGAAAATGGGAAGAAGGTTGCCGTAATTGGTGCCGGCCCGGCTGGTATTTCGGCAGCTTGCGAATTACGTTTGCTGGGCTACTCGGTAGATGTTTTTGAGGCCAAAGCGCAACCTTCAGGCCTGACGGTGTACGGGGTAGCGCCCTACAAAATCACCAACGAAGAAACGTTGGCCGAGATGGCTTATTTGCAGGCACAGTTTGGTTACAATACGCATTTTAATTCCGCCATAACTTCACGAGCAGAACTTGCTGAATTAGAAAATAAATACGACGCTATTTTCCTCGGAATTGGCCTCGGTAAAACCAACGAACTACGACTGCCGGGCGAGGATAAAATCAATTGCACCGGCGCGGTCGAATTTATTGCCGAATTACGGCAGCACCAGCACGAGGTAGCCGTCGGCCGCACCGTAATTGTGCTGGGTGGCGGCAATACGGCAATGGATGCCGCATCGGAATCGTCGCGCCTTGGAGCCGAAACGGTCATCCTGGCTTACCGGCGTGCCAAGGAAGAAATGGGCGCTTATAATTTCGAGTATGACCTTGCCAAAGGTGTAGGAGTTAAGGGCTTGTTTAATGTGGCGCCCTTGGAAATTACCGGTAACGGTTACGTGGCCGGTGTGAAATTTATCCGCACCGAAACCAAGGATGGCAAGGTGCACGAGATTGCCGGTTCTGAGTTTGTTCAACCCTGCGACATGGTCATCAAAGCCACTGGCCAGGCCAAGCAAACAGAATTCCTGAGTCTGATTCCGTACCTAAAACTGGATGGAAAAGGCCGCATTATAGCCAATCCGCACACCGGACAGACGTCGAACCCCAAATACTTCGCCTCAGGTGATGCCTGGAACGGCGGGGCCGAAGTGGTGAACGCAGCCGCTGAGGCCAAGCTCACGGCGCGCGGCATCCATGCTTATTTGAGCAAGTAGCGCGGCCTTTTAGTCCGCGAGTGAAAATCATATATCATTTCGTATTCAATCGCGGGCTAAAAGGCCGCGCTACAGCATGCCCGACCTCTCCATCAATTTCGCCGGCATCAAATCGCCGAATCCGTTCTGGCTGGCTTCGGCCCCGCCCACCAATTCCGGCTACCAGGTCATGAAAGCCTTCGACGCGGGTTGGGGCGGGGCGGTGTGGAAGACGCTGGGCGTGCCCGTTGTGAACGTATCGAGCCGCTATGGCGGCGTGAACTACCGCGACAAGCGCCTCGTAGGCTTCAACAATATTGAGTTGATTTCGGACCGGCCGCTGTCCGACAATTTGCGCGAGATTGAGGAGGTGAAGAAGCGCTTTCCCAACCACGCCGTTATTGCCTCGCTCATGGTGCAGAGCCAGCAGGAGTGGCACGACATCGTGCGGCAAAGCCAGGATGCGGGCGCCGACGGCTTCGAACTGAACTTTGGCTGCCCACATGGCATGTGCGAGCGCGGCATGGGCTCGGCGGTGGGGCAGGAGCCCAAAATTCTGCAAATGATTGTGGAGTGGGTGATGGAAGTGGCCCAGAAGCCCGTCATCGTGAAGCTGACACCCAATATTTCCGACATCACGGAGCCAGCCCTGGCTGCCCGGCGCGGCGGTGCCGATGCTATTTCGCTCATTAACACCATCCAGAGCATCGTAGGCGTCGATTTGGATAAGTTTGCGCCGTATCCGATTGTAGATGGCAAGGGTACCAACGGCGGCTACTGTGGCCCGGCCGTGAAGCCCATTGCTCTGAACATGGTAAAGAATTGCGCGCAGCACCCCGACATCAAACTGCCCATTTCGGGCATTGGTGGCATCGAGAACTGGCGCGATGCAGTGGAGCATATTCTGTTGGGTGCTAGCAGCGTGCAGGTATGCACGGCGGCCATGCACTTTGGTTTCGGCATCATCCGCGAAATGACTTCCGGCCTAGAGCAATACATGGTCGAGAAAGGCTTCAACACCATTGACGACATGGTGGGGAAGGCGCTGCCCAACGTGCTGCATTGGGAAGACCTGAACATGAAGTACAAGGTGACGGCCAATATCAACGAGGCTAAATGCATTGGGTGTCAGCTGTGCTACACGGCTTGCGAAGACGGTGCCCATCAAGCCATCAAACTGAACGCGGGTACGCGCATCCCCGAAATCATCGAGGAGAACTGCGTGGGCTGCAATCTTTGCTCGCTGGTATGCCCCGTGGAGCAATGCATTACAATGGAGCAGACCGACTCCGGCACCCAGCACCTCACCTGGAAAGAGCGGGTGGAAGCCGGCACGGCACCTACCGAATTTGAAGATGAAAAAGCGGGCGGGCGTCACCATTGGGTGCCCGCGCCCAGTGCCGCCCTTAGCAAGGAACGCCACAAAACGCTGCCGGGTAAAGCCCGCATTATCAACGGCGAAACAGAAGTGCCGGCCGAGGCTTAAGTAGCTGGTTAGCCCAGTATTCAGGCACTAAATGTGGTCCGTATTTTGTTAACGACGTATACATACAATCACCTGTAACTCGACGCGCTTCGGCCGCCTGTATATATCATGAAAACGAAACCACTGATTTTTGCGCTTGGCATCTGCCTAATGCTGCTGACGGGTTGTGTGGCCTCTGTAGGCCCTGGTTATGATGCTGGTTACGGCTATTATCCGCCGGCTGGTGCCTATTATGCCCGTCCGTACTACGCCCGACCGTACTATTACAATCCGCGTCCGGCTGTGATTGTGCCAGCCCGTCCTTACCGAGGTGGCGGCTATGGCAACGGCTACCACGGCGACCGTGGGTACCATGGCGGAGGCGGCTACAATGGCGGTGGCCACAGCCGTCGCCGCTAAGTAGCAACTGCTTAATAAGTTCAGTAAGGGCCGTCCGCGCAAGCGGGCGGCCCTTACGTCTGAAATCAGCTGCCGTTTTCGCTGACTATTGCAGTTGCCAAAACGCCGATAACATGGTCCGCTCGGGAAGCTCCCTTATAGCAACAGGAGCACTGCTTACTTATTGCCGGATGCCCCCGTTCTTTGACTTTCGCCTCTGGTTTTCGCGCATGCTTTCATCGTATTCTTTGCGAGTATTTTACTTGCCCTTATTCGGGTTGATTGGGCTCTTGCCCAAAATCAGTCACGCGCAGGGCTATGTTGAGGGCATTGGCCTGAACTATGAAGTACTGCCCTTAAAGCTGAATAACAGCGGGGAGCATACCTTTCGGGCTGATGTTGTGCGCGCCAACCTGATAGTTCCGGTCGCACAGAGTAGCGACAGCAGCCGTAGCCTGTTGGTCGGCGCCAGCCTGGAAACGATGCGTTTCAGCGGCGACCGGCCAGGCTTTGCCGTGAGTAGTGTTTATGGGTTCTCTTCGGTGCTTGGGTACCGCTGCCGTCTCTCGCCGCAGCTGGAGCTAACGGCCCTGGCCTTACCTGCCTTGAACTCTGACCTGCACGAAGTGCGCGGCACGGACCTTACCTGGGGCGGTGTAGCGCGCGTGGCTTGTCGCGTCAAGCCGCAGCTCAGCTACCGGCTAACGGTAGGCTATCGGCAGCAATTTTATGGCCCGCAATACGTCCTGCTGATGGGTATTGACTGGCAAATAGCGCCGCGTTGGCGGGCGTTTGGAGACTTGCCTACTACGTTTACCATCGGCTATGCCGCCGGGCCGCGGACCAATCTGGGCTTCAACCTTATTGGCATTAACACCGCCTACCGACTGCGGGAGCAAGACCAGTATTTTCAGTATCAGCAGGGACACTACGGGCTGTTTGCTGAGCGGTATCTGAGCGCTCATTGGGCTTTGCGGGCCACGGCTGCTTACGCCATCACACGCCGGCTTGATGTGTATGCCAAAGAGGATAAATGGCCTTCAACCATCGATTACATCGGAATTGGAAAGGCGCCAACGCCGCTTAATGCCCACATTGAGAAAGGCATAGCCTTTCGGGTATCCTTAAGCCACCGGGTAGCAACACGTTGACGCGCAGCCGATATTAGTGGACCGCAGCACCGTCTACGCGCCTCAACCCCAGCACCCCTATAATAATCAGGGCGGTAAAGAATACGCTTTGCCAGGAAAGCGACTGCTTAAGGTAGAGCACATCTACCAGCTTGATACCGACTACTGCCAATGCCATCCAAGCTGAATAAGCAGTGGCGGTGGGGATGGAGCGCATGGCCTGCGACAGAAAAATAACGTTGGCCAAGCCAAATCCTACATACGCCAGCAGTGGCAGCACGGGCAGCAACGTCGCGGGTTGCGCATAGGAGTGCAGCCAATCGATGTCTTTGATGCGCTGCATATTGAGCGCTTTCAGACTATACGTCCAGAAAACCTCCATGAGAGAGGCCAGAAACAGGGATATCCAGGGATTAATCAACGGGGCAGGGCAGCGGCGGTGGATGAAACGGAAGGCGCGGCAGCGGCCGGCTGGTTGGGCGAGGCTTCAAAGTTACCACCCGGCCGATGCGCCGGAATGGTTGAGGTATGAGTTTCGGGCACTGGCCAGCCGTGCAATGGGCGCAAAGCCGGCACACGGTCGGTAATACGGGTTAGCAACCGCACACGGATGCCGTGGTAGGCCCGAAATAGGACGGACCGCTTGGCCAAGGCTTCTTCATCGAAGCGGGCCACGGAGAAGACATGCTGGCTGAAATAGTCCTTTGGGAAAGCGTAGGGCAGGCCCCACTTTTCCGGTTTGCGGTCGGGCCGGTAGGCGGTGCCAAACATCCAGTCCCAAAAGGCAAATTTGGTTGAGAAGTTGGCGTAAAACACCTCTTCGTGGTCGGCGTGGTGCCACAGATGCATCTCGGGGCCGTTGATGAAGTACTGTAGGCGGCCGGAACGCACGTCGATGTTGCAGTGAATCCAGATGCCCCAAACGGCATCGATGCAGGCCTTGATGGGCACCACCATGGGGTCGGCCCCGAGCAGGATAATGGGTGCAAACTCAATGGTCTGATTAATCAAAATCTCGACGGCGTGGGAGCGGGAGCCCGCCAGCCAATCTACCTGCTTGCCCGAGTGGTGGGCTTCGTGGGTGCGCCAGAAAAACGCGCTGCTGTGCTGAAACCGATGGAACCAGTAGATGTAAAAGTCGTGCGTCACCACAAAAAACAGCACCTGCACCCAAATGGGCCAGCCCGTTACAAAATGCAGCTTCGAGAACCCAAAATGTTGGTCGAGCGGCTGAATGATGTAGTCGAAAATGACAATTTTCAGGGCGTAGCTCTGTACGAAAGTGTAGAGCACGAGGTCCGTCCAAAAGCCTTCGCGGAAAAACGGCAGGCCCTTGCGGTACGGGATAATGCGCTCCAGCGTAATCACGATGGCCACCCAAATCAGCAGAATGGCTGTGGTGATGATTTCGACTTTGGGCATGATGTAGGGGAGGTGTTTTGCCTGTCATCATGAGTGTAGCGAAGGACCTCATCACGCCAGAACCAATCGGTCAAACGTAATAAAGTCCTTCGCTGCGCTCAGGATGACAAACGATTAGAACATCAGTTCAACCCGAACACCCTACTCCTGGTTCGGTGTTAGCTCGCGGCGCAAGCGGCGGCGAGGCTCCAGTTCGGAGTCGTACACCACCTTGACGCCATCACCTAGGCCTTCCTCTACGTCGCGGATATCGCGCACGAGCTTGGCCATGCCACCGGGCTCCACCGAGGCAGCGTGGTCGGAGCCCCACATGGCGCGGTCGAGGGTGAAGTGGCGCTCTACGAAGCTGGCACCCAGCGTGACAGCCGCCACCGTAGTAGCGAGGCCGGTTTCGTGACCCGAGTAGCCGATGGGCGTATTCGGAAACATGCCTTGCAGCACGGGCACCATGCGCAGGTTCAACTCGGCCGGGGGGCAGGGATAGGACGAGGTGGAGTGCGCAATCATCAGCTCGTCAAGCCCAACCCATTTCACGGCTTGGTTGATTTCGTCGAGCGTACTCATGCCGGTGCTCAGCATCAGCGGGCGGCCGCTGGCGCGCACGCGGTCGAGCAGGGGCTTATCGGTGAGGGAGGCGGAAGCCATTTTGTACATCACCGGCTCGAACTGCTCCATGAAGTCAACCGACGGCTCGTCCCAGCAGGAGGCAAACCAGTCGATGCCTAAGGCGCGGCAGTAGTCGTCGATGGCCGTGTATTCGGCTTGGCCGAACTCGGTTTTACGCTTGTAGTCGATGTAGCTCATGCGGCCCCAGGGGGTGTCGCGCTGCTTTTCCCACTGGTCTTTAGGTACGCACAGCTCGGGCGTGCGCTTCTGGAACTTCACGGCGTCGCAGCCGGCCTTGGCGGCCTCGGCGATGAGCTGTTTGGCGAGGTCCAGCGAACCATTGTGGTTGATACCGATTTCGGCAATGATGTAGGCCGGGTGGCCCGCGCCAATGAATCGGTTTTTGCGAATTTCAACAGCTTGCATAAGGCGAACGGTGAAAAGTGGAATGGGATTAAAAAGAAGCGTTTAGGAGCGCCTGAATTGGTCGCTTCCAAACGGTAGTTAAAGTTTGTGGTAGCGGCACGAAGCAGCTAATCCGCAGCATTATGAATGTGTGAAGCCGTCATTCCCGGCTTGGTAGTCAAGGGCTAAATAGCCGTCCAGCCACCGTCAACGACCAGATTAGCTCCGGTCATATAGGCTGAAGCGTCGGAGGCCAGGAATACTATCGCGCCTTGGTAGTCGGTGGCGGCTGCCATGCGGCCCAGCGGCGTTTTGGCGCTGTATTGCTTGATAAAAAACTCGTCCTGACTGTTCTCCACGCCACCGGGCGAGAGCGTGTTCACCCGCACACCGTCCTTGCCCCAATAGGCGGCCAGGTAGCGCGTGAAATTGACCACCGCACCCTTAGTGGTAGGGTAGGAGGGTGATTTATAAAAGGGTTGCTCACCGGCCTCGTTGCGGTATATGCTCTGGTCGGGTCCCACGATGCCATAGGTACTGGCCACGTTGATGATGGAGCCGCTACCCTGCCGGGCCATCGGCGTGCCCAACACCTGCGAGGCTAGGAACATGCCCGTTACGTTCACTTCCAGCACTTGGCGGAAGGTCTCAAGCGGGAAGTTCTCGAATTTGGACAGGTCCGCCGCCATGGCCGGATTTTCGAACATGTCGTTGATGGCGGCATTATTCACCAGCACATCGATGCGGCCAAATTGGGCCAGAATCTGGTCGCGGGCCGCTTCGAGCGAGGTACGGTTGGTAATGTCCACCCCCAAGCCAAGATGCATACCGCTGCCGTAGAGGTGATTCGCTACCCCACGACTAAGACCGTCTTGAATATCAAGCGCAACAACATTAGCACCGGCTTGAGCAAGAGCCCAGCAATGGTTGCGGCCGAGCAAGCCACAGGCCCCGGTCACGATGGCCGTCTTACCGGTTAAATCAAATAAGCTCATGTAATCTATTTCGCCTTCACCGGCGCGGCATTGGTCACTTTGCGGAACACGGCCTCTACCGGCTCGCCCAGCAGGCGGGAGGCAACGTCGCCGGCTTCGATGGCTTCTTTTAGTAGCGGCAGCACTTCGCGGTAGGAGGCCAGGGTGTGGGCTACGTCGGCGTCGGTATGAGAGAAGCACATGTTGTGGAAGCCGCCCCACATGATGCCGCGCTTGAACAGCTCCTGCTGCATGAAAGCCTTAATCTCCATGCCGTTGCCGGCCGAAGGGTCGAAGGTTACTATCGTGCGGCAGTCGTAGCCGTAGCACTTGGTGTACTGCGTCAGGCCCAGTTCAGCGGCAATCTCGTTGTAGCCGTCTTTGAGCTTTTTGCCCTGCTCAGCGAGGCGAGCCGGCACATTCTTTTCGCGCATTTCGGTGATGGTAGCCACCGCGGCGGCCAAGCTCAGCGCCTCACCGCCGAACGTGGTGAAGAAGAATACGTCCTGCTCAAACAGCTGCATCACGTCGCGCCGGCCGGTGAGCAGTGCGATGGGCATGCCGTTGGCAAAGGCCTTGGAATACACCGCTAAATCGGGCGTGATGCCGAAATACTCCTGCGCGCCGCCCACAGCCACTCGGAAGCCGGTCCACATCTCGTCAAAAATCAGCATCGTGCCATTTTCCTGGCACAGCCGGGCCACTTCGTGCAGGAAGTTGTCTTTGGGTGCATCGAAAATGAAGGGCTCCAGAATCACACAGGCCACGTCGTCATCGAGCAGCGCCTTCAGCGAATCGATGTTGTTGTACTCGAACGCGGCTACCAAATCCTTGCTTTCCTGCGGAATGCCTTTGTCGCGGCTGGTGGTGCCGATGTACCAGTCGTGCCAGCCGTGGTAGCCGCAGCACAGCACCTTGTTGCGCCCGGTAAAGGCCCGCGACACACGCACCGCCGCCGAGCACACGTCGGCGCCCGTTTTGCTGATGCGGATGCTTTCGGCGTTGGGAATAATCTCGTGAATCAGCTCCGATAGCTCCACTTCCAACTCGTGCATCATCGAAAAGGTGATGCCGTCTTCGAGTTGAGCTTTAATGGCATTGTCCACTCGCTCGTAGGCGTAACCGAGTGAAATGGGGCCAATACCCATCTGAAAGTCAATGTACTCGTTGCCATCCACGTCCCAGATGTGAGAGCCTTTGGCGCGCTTGATGTACTTGGGGCTTACGCCTTTGGTGTATTGGCCCGGGCCCTTCGCCAGGGTCTGGGTCACGGGCGTCATGATGCGCTGGGCGCGGGCGTACAGCTCGTCCGACTTTGTAATGTCGGGGTAATTCTCGTTAGAGGAAACGGTGTTAGGCATGGCTATTTTGTCATCCTGAGCGCAGCGAAGGACCTTATCACGTCTGCGCTGCAATGGGTTACTGATTCTGACAAAAGCAGCCGTGATAAGATGCTTCCTTCGTCAGCATAACAGGCAGTTTAATTACTCCGCAAACTCATTTTCAAGTACTGCCGGGCCTTCGGCAATGGCTGCCCCCGACTCGCCCAGGTACTCGGTAATGCGGCGGGCAATGTGGTGGCCGGTGAAGCCTTCGTACTCTAGCACGGCGCTCAGGCGGCCAGGGCGGTACCAACGTTCTTCCAGCGCCAGCGGTAGCACGCGAGCCGTGAGCTGGTTGCGGAGTAGTATTTCGGCCAAGATAGAATACAGGCCGCCGGTGATGAAATGGTCTTCCACCGTCACGATGAGCGAGCCGCGGCGCACCACGTCGAGCAGTGCTGCTTCGTCAATCGGTTTGAGGCTGCGCAGGTTGATGAGGCCGACGGATTTACCCTGCGCTTGTAGCAGCTCGCGGGCCACCAGCGTTTGCTCGAAGAGCATCCCGTAGGTGAGTATGGTAATATCGGTGCCTTCAGCTACGATTTCGGCCTTGCCGATTTCAAACGGAGCGTGCTCATAGGTGCCGGGGCGGGTGTTGACGCGCAGGTAGGCCGGCGCGGGTGAAGCCCAGACGGCGGGCAGCATAGCGACCATATCTGCCTCGTCGGCGGGGGCAAAAACGGTCATTCCGGGGATGCCGCGCATCAGACTTACGTCCTCAATGGCTTGGTGGGTAGGGCCGTTGCCGTCGGAGAGAAAGCCCGGCACGAAGCCGCTCAGCTTCACCGGCAGCTTGCCGATGCCCACGTCGGTGCGGATAAACTCGAACGCCCGCAGTGTGAGGAAAGTCGCCAGCGCGTGCACCACCGGTACCCGGCCGCGCAGGGCCAGGCCTGCGGCGGCCCCAATGAGGGTTTGCTCCGTAATACCAGTGTCAATGAATCGCGGGCCGAGCACGGCGGGCAAGTTGCGGATGAGAGCACGGTTTTCGGCCGTCATCACTACAATGCGCTCATCGGCGAGAGCCGTTTCTTTGATTAATTCTTCGTAGGTCATAATGTAGCGTGGACTCTGCGAGTCCGCGAATGAATGGGATTAGGCGCGGACTCGCAGAGTCCACGCTACTTATTATCGTACCGTCAGCGTTTCACTCGTCAACGTGGTGGCTACCTGGCTGTGCAGCTCACGCAGCAATTCCTCCACTTCATCGGCCGAGAAATTGCAGAACCAGCGGTCGGCGCGGGCTTCGATGCTCGGCAGGCCGCGCCCGCGTACCGTGTCGCAGATGATGACGGAGGGCTTGGTAGCCGAGAAGGGCAGGGCGGCGAAAGCATCTTCCAGCTGCGCGAAATCGTGGCCGTCGATGCGGCGTACTTCGCAGCCGAATGCTTCAAATTTGGGCGCCATGGGCTCCAGCGGAATCAGGTCTTCGGTGGCCACGTTGGCTTGGAAGTGGTTGCGGTCAACCACCAGTGTCAGGTTGTTCACTTTGTGGGCGCTGGCTACCAGTAGGCTTTCCCACACGGTGCCCTCATTCAGCTCGCCGTCGCCAGTGATGACGATGACCTTGTTGTCCTGGCCGCGCATCCGGCAATCCATGGCCACGCCCAGGGCCACGCTGGGCAGGTGCCCGAGCGAGCCCGAGTGAAATTCCACACCGGGCACGTTGCGGTTGGGGTGCCAGTAAATGTGGTCGTCGGTGCTCAGGTGCTGGTCGAGGCGCGCTTTGTCGATAAAGCCAAGCTCCACGAAGGTGCCGTAGAGGGCGGGCACGTCGTGGCCTTTGCTCAAGAACAGGTAGTCGCGGTTGGGGTCGGTGAGGTTGTCGGGCCGCACGTTCAAAAACTCGCTGTAGAGGTACACCAGCAGGTCGGCGCAGCTAAGGGAGGCACCCGTGAAGCAGCCGCCATCGGTGCTGAGGCGCACGATGTGCTCGCGCACTTTCAGAGCCATTTTCTCTAGTTTCTGTTGGGTCTCAGAAGTCATTAATTCTAGTGCTTGGTTGTTGGTGCCTGATGCTTGGTGATGAAAGCCAGACTCGAAAGCCAAGCACCAACAACCAAGCACCAAGCACTATATTGTACGAGTTTGCGATGAATCCACGGTTTTCAATTCGTCGAGGTGGTTTCGGTACCAGTTTACGCCCGCGTATTGGGCATTGAGCTGCGCAATGTCGGGGCGTTCGGCTGTCAGCCGAAGTATGTCGTTGATGCCGAAAGTTGGGTTTTGGTTGTACAGCGCATCATAAACGGCGCTGATAAAGGCATAGTCTTCCGGATAGTCGATGGTCCAGCGGTGGCTCATCGAAAAGTCCTTCCCGGCATCCCAGGTCACGTTGCCAATGGCAAACCGGTCGGGATTTTCCCAGAAGAAAGGGGTGGTGTGTTCGCGCTCCAGCGGCCGCCGGGCCTCGCGCCAGGCCGTTTCCAGGGCCGTGAAAGGCATCACCTCCACATCGTTGCCATCAGGAAAAGTAGCAGGGTGCAGGTTGCTCACAAAATCGTAGCGCTCGGCGAAGTCGAGGTAAAATCGGACGACTTCGTCAATAATGGCCGGGTCGATGAGCGGACAATCGGAGGGAATTTTCAGCACCACGTCGGCGCCGTAATGGCGGGCGGCCTGGTAGTGGCGGTCCAGCAAGTCGAGGGCGTTGCCACGAAAGCACTCCAGGCCATGGGCGGCACAGCAGGCCGCCACAGCGTCATCGGCGGGGTCGGTGGTGGTGGCTACCACTACGGTGCCGGCCAGCGGCGCGCGTTGCACCCGCTCCACCATGCGCACCAGTAGCGGTTGACCCGCCAGCGGCAGCAGGATTTTGCCGGGCAGGCGCGAGGAGCCCATGCGGGCCTGCACAACGGTCAGAATCTTGGGAACGACCATATTTTTTGGTTGGCAATATCCGGTAGTCGGTGAACGGCACCGAATACTCTTAAATATTAAGAAAATACCTTGAAAAATTTGGTATCTGCTTTATAACTAATTACAAAAAGTTCATCAGTGCATGGCCATGGAGGCAGTCACTGGCTCGGTTTGAGCGAAGGATTCCGGGTCGTACTGCTTCAGAAAAGCTGGCCCGCTGCCCTCAAACCGGCTAAAGCCCCGGCAAATGGCCGCGATGCGCCGGGCCGAGGTGCCGCCGTTCTGCCAAGGCAGCTTGCGTTTGAGGTCGTCTAGGTCGAAGTAGGAATGTACCGGTTTGCCCAGTGCCAAGCCCACGTATACCACCGTGGAGTATTGAGTGATGAGCTCCACACAGTTGGCAATCATATGGTCCGTGTTGCCTTCGGTGAAAATCATTGTGCCGGCCGGAGCGTTGGCCTTGATTTCATCCACGGCGCGGGGCAGGGTTTCGTTGGGGTGCAGCTTGAAAGCCAGTGGACGGCCGGCAGCAATGCGTACGCACTCGCGGATGAACTTGGGGCGGTTTTCGGGTGTGTAGGTTTCGCGCAAGTCGGAGGTAGCCACCAGCACGTAACCGTGGTGCGGGAAGTCGTTATTCCGCACCCGCTCGATGTTGTCGAAGTTGGGAATACCGGTCACAATGAGTTTGTCGCGGTCGACGCCCACATAGTCAAAGTGCTCCTTGTAGCCTGCAGAGGCCACGCAGTAGATATCGCAGCAATTGGCGAGGCCGTTGAGGGCCGTGCCAATGGCCAGGCTAGGTGCCCAGTGCAGCTTGCGGATGAGGCGCGCCCACCAGTTGAGCGGGTCGGTCATGCCTTCCTGCACGAAAATGGTTTTGGTAGCGCGCACCAGTGGCCACGGCGCGATGATGTCGGAGCAGCACACCACCAGGTCGTAGGTGTTGCCAAACTGACGGCCCTCAAAATCGTTTTTCAGGCCATGGGCCGCCAGGTATTTATCCGCCTTGGCCTTGATAGGGCCCGTAACAACGGTAGGATTCAGCCCCCCCGACCAGCACAGGAACTTGTAGAAGGGACGCAGGTGGCCGTCGTAATAAATCTGGCTGAAGAAGGGCTCGAACTCGTCTTCCAACAGTTGCGCAATCTGGTGCATCTGCGTGGTTTGGTTGGGCGAGCCGATGAGGAACAAGACCTTTTTTCGGGACATGCAAAAGCAAAAATTGAAGCGACTGAACCAGGAGCGCGCTCCCATGAATGCCCCATAACCGGGCAGAGGGACTGCCGGTTTTAGGGCGCCTCCAGCCGTTGTCGGCCGGAGATGGGAACGTGGCAAGGTACAGCACAGTCGGCAAAGTAAGGATGCTGAGATGATGCACCGGGGATGCCACGGTTAAGCATTTGCGAAGGTTTTGACGGACTTAGCGAGCAATAGAAATTTTGCGAAACAGGTAGTTGCCTGGCTGCATTTAAGCTAGATATTATAGAATAGTAAGCAGGGGATATCATTATTAACTCCCCTAAGTTGGGAATATTCCCTAACTACGTAAGTAGTCGGTAGCGCAAAATATCAGTATAAAACAGTAGGGTGCTGCTTAACACCGCGCCTACTTTTGCCTCAACTCAAAAATACGGTGCTGGCACTAAAGAAGGCCTCATCACTATAATTAACCGCATTTCTATGCTCCTGAGCTCTCTACCTGATACCGATGGCAGCCGGTGTATTCTCACCTTTGATGAGCCGAATGGCTGGCTGCGCGCCACTTGGCGCGGCTTCGTGGATATGGAGGAGGCTATGCGCGGCGCCGACAACTACCTCCGCCAGCTGGAAGGCTTGCGCTGCCCGTACTTGCTCAACGACAACGTGGCCCTGCGCGGTCCCTGGTTCGATTCTATCGATTGGCTGGAGCAGGTGTGGGTGCCACAGGCCGTGAGCATGGGGCTCCGCTACGTGGCCCATGTGGTGCAGGCCGATTCTCTGTCGGATACCATTACAGTCAACTTTCAAGGTCCGGTGGCGGGTGGACTGGAACTCCAGATTTTTCAGCAGGTGCCCGAAGCCGAAGCATGGCTACGTATCTGCCAGCAGCGTACCGTGTCGGCCTAAAACCTTGCGACGGTTGGTGGCCTGTTTATCTTTGGGGTTGCCATGAACGACCCGGAAATTCGTGCCCTGCTCTACCCGCTACTCCTAGGTGGCGTGCACATCGATGAGCTACCTACCGGTACCACCCGCGCCGACGTGGTGCACATCACCGAGCATTTTATGCACGGCTACGAGGTGAAGGGCGACGGCGATACCCTCCAGCGCGTGGCCAATCAGCTGCGCTGTTACGGTGAGGTCTATGACTTTGTCACCTTCGTTATTACTGAAAAGTACCTGGCCAAGCTGCTGCCGCTCTTGCCCGAGTGGGTGGGCATCCAAGTGGCTTCGGCCGAAGGCTTGCGTCTGCACCGTGCGGCAGGCTACAACGCCACCGTGGAGCGGGCGCCCATTGCCAAGCTACTGCTGTTGGAAGAGGTGAAGCAGTTTCTGATGGCGCGGGGCCTTGTGGGCGTGAGCACCTTGCGCGGCAAAGAAATCAGTCAGTTTCTGCGCACCACGCAGCTGGTGCCGCTAGCCAGCCTGGCGCAGTATGTGCGCGAGCGCCTCATGGCCCGGCTGCCCGAGCGCCTGCTCATGCGGGCCGAGCGCAAGGCCGAGCGCGAGCGGTTGCCACCGCGCCGCAAGAAGGCCCGGCCGAAGGCTAAAAAGAAGGTTGCTAAAAAACGCCCGGAACGAGTACCGCGAAGCGCTGCTTCGGCCAGCATTGAATAGGCAATTGCTACGCGAGCCGAATCGGAAATTCGGAGTACAGGGCTTTTCGGTACGTGGGCTACTTTTTCAAAGCTGCCGCTACCGCTTGGTTGAGTAAGGGTTCCATCACGCGGTAGCCGGCCATATTGGGATGCACACCGTCTTCGCCGTAGGCTTTTTTCAGGCCGTTCTGCTCGTCTTTCAGGGCAGTGTGGATGTCGTAATAGGCAAGGTGCTGCTGGGTGGCGTAGGCTTTTAACTGCTGGTTGAGAGCCAGAATTTTGGGCGCCGGATTCAGGCCCTTGCGCCACCAGAAGTCAGTAGATGGCGCCACCGAACCCAGCACCACCCGAATGCCGTGCGCCTTTGCCAACTCACACATCGACATGATGTTATTCATTGTGGTTTGTGGGTTGTAGGGGCCGCTGTTCTCGGCAATGTCGTTGGTGCCCACTAGGATGACAACTGCAGCCGGATGCAGGTCAATTACGTCGGCTCGAAAGCGAACCAGGGTTTTGCCCGTAGTTTGGCCGCTGATGCCCCGGCCTACATATTCGTAGGTTTTGCCTCGAAAAAAAACCGAATCTTCCTTCACCCAGCCTTCGGTAATGGAATTGCCGATGATGACCACGCGGGGCCGGCTGGGGGCGGGGGCGGGCAGGCGCTGGTTGGCCGTGGCATAGCGCGCCAGTTCGGCCCAGTCGTTGTGCAACAGGTACTCCCGTTGCTTGTCAGCGGCTGCATCGGCTGCTTTTTTAGCAGCTTCGGCGGCACTAGGCTGCTGGGCGTGAGCGGCTACAGCTAGGAGCAGGCCTCCAGCCAACAGCGCAGTGCGCCGGGTATGTTTGAAAACAGGATAATGCATGAAAGACAAGGCGAACAGGCTATTCAAATTGCAGGTGCTGGTTGAAAAACGGCAGCAGCTTCTGGTACATGCGGCCCGTGTGCCCCATGACGCCGCTGCCGTGGTTGCCTGCGTACGGCGGGTGCGGAGGTAAAGCTCGGCGGAAAGAGGTTCTTAGTTCATCACCAGCGTCATAATAGAATGCGGGGCGGCCGTGGTTTTGGCGCCCTGGCCAGCCATCCAGAGCTGGAATTCCTGGGGCTTGTCGCCGCTGTTTAGCACCACCACGGCCAGGCTGCCGTCGGGGTTGCGGAAGGCGGTGGTTTGCAGCCAGTCGCGGTTTGAGGCGGTGGCTATGCGCTTGGCGCCGGGGCGGATGAACTTCGAAAAGTGGCCGATGTAGTAATAGGCATTGGTGTAAATCAGCTTGCCGGCTTTGGTATCGGCAATGATGGGCGCAAAGCAGAAGTTGCCAACGTGGTTGGGGCCGCCGTTTTCGTCGAGCAGCACGTTCCAGTCGGTCCAGCCCACGGTGCCGGCGTTGAAGTCACCAATCATCGACATGCCATACTTCTCGCCCAAGGCCCAGTCTTCCACCTTGGCCATGTCGAATTTCTCCTTGCAGCCTTCCGTAAACAGTAGGTTGGTGTTGGGATACGCCTCGTGCACGCGCTTCACGTTGTCGAAGAGCATGCCGCTGCCGGTCCAGGTTTCATACCAGTGGTAGCCGATGCCCCACACGTATTTAGCGGCGGCAGGGTCGTCGAGTACGGTGCTGGCGCGCTGGTATACTAGGTCACGGTTGTGGTCCCAGGCAATGAGTTTCTTCGAGCCCAGCCCCCCTTTGGCCAGCGTGGGGCCGAGGTACCCTTTGATGAAATCACGCTCTTCTTCGCCGGTGAAAATGCATGATTCCCACCTCTGGATGGCCATGGGCTCGTTTTGCACCGAGAGGCCCCAGATGGGAATGCCCATCTGCTCGTAGGTTTTGATGAACTTCACGTAATAGTCGGCCCAGGTCTGGCGGTATTTTGCCAGCAGCTTGCCGCCGTGCAGCAGGTCGTTGTTGTCCTTCATCCAGGCCGGCGGACTCCACGGGGCCACATACAGCGTGAGCTTGCCACCGGCCGCCGCCATCACCTGCTTGATGAACGGGATGCGAAACTGCTCGTCGTGTTTCACGCTGAAGGTTTTCAGCGCCTCGTCCTTATCGGCCACGTAGGTGTAGCTCTCGGTCGAAAAGTCGGAGCTGTGGATGCTGGTGCGGCCCAGCGTGTAGCCAATGCCGGTCGTGGGGCTGTAATAGGCTTTCAGAAATTCCTGCTGCTGCGGCTTGGGTAGCTTAGCAAAGGTTTCGGCTGAGGCATCCGTCAGCGCCCCGCCGATGCCGAGCATGGTCTGGAACGAGTGGCCAGGGTCGACAAACACGCAGACCTGGGTTTCGAGCGGTTGGGCAGCGGGCGCAAACGTAAGGGCATCGCCGGCCGCAAGACGCTGGCTCGTGTTGGCTGCCGTGGTGAAGACGCGGGCCGTTTTGCCGGCGGCGGAGTAAGGGGTGGGTTTTTGGGCAGCGGCGCTGCTGAGGCCAAGAGTTGAAAGCAGCAGGAAAGACAGGAGATTGTTGGACATAAGAAATGATTTAGGCCAATGGGAGTGACCAAAGGCCGGGAGTTACTGCTTTTTTGAACTCGATGTTGAAGCCTGTATCAGGAAAGCGCGCCACATAAATGCCTGGGCTGAAAGCCGCTCCATCAACGGTGTTCTCGTCTTTGGTAGCAGCTTCGGTTCAACACCACGCGGCCCGCCGCTTCGGCCACGCTCAGACGGCGGGCCTACGTATCGGTTGGTATCTGGTGGATTAAGCTAGCAGGCACATGAGGCACCGTGTATTATTAATGAGCGCACAATAAGTGCGGGTGCAATAGGCTGGCATGGATGGGAGTGGGGGAGGCGCAGATGAACAGCGACGCGCTAGGCAAGGCGTCCGTGGCCCCTAGCTAGTCTGCCAGTCTCCTACATTAAGGCAAACAAATGTAGCCGCCTCCTTATCATCCAAAGCGGGTAAAAACCTGCTTTCTGACTTGTTAGAACTGTTTTAAAGTTTCAATCATACACTTACTACACACGTGCTGTCGTCACATTTCAGTCCTGATTCTACTATAAATCCCTTTGGTACTTACTCACGACACACGTTAAAAAACAACTAAAAAAGGTGATTCGATTTGCTTAAAAGCCAACTGGCAGGGCTGCTACTGGCGCGGTGAAATGGTCTTCGCTGGTCGTTACTGTCGGCGTGGTTTGCGTGGCGACTGCTCGGCCGGTTAGGTCCAGCAGGCGTAGCATCAGGGATGGATTGCTGGGCGGTGTAGTCGAGGTGCAATTGTTAGTCGGCCGTCGTGGGGGCGCTCAGCCTGCGATGCCAACTGCTATGGGGCAGATGCGAATAGTCCACGTACTAGGTGCTGCCTGTTTGGCAAAAGCAGGATGCTGGCAATCGACTGCTTTACCAATGGGAGGTCCATTCGCGTTGCCTTAGAGGAAGTGGGTTTGAGCATAGAAAATTCTTACATGATGGCCAGTTGGGGTGAGTTGCCCCAAACGTTTGTGATAATTCTTTGCAAACGTTTGGGGTATTACACCAAACCCGTTGAGTACCCTTATTATTCTTGTAGATAAATTTTGAAAAAGTGCCTTTTTACTTCAAAAAAAGCTGAAATTCCCTGCTTGTGCATGTATTGGTCGCTTAAGCTATACTAACATAAGCTTCTGCCTTTCCTGTAACTACTCGAATTAGGATTATTCCGTAATCAGGCCGGTCCTTTGTGGCGTGTGTCTTAGCCTTCTGAAGAAGGTTCGAAAGCTGAATGCAACAGCTTGCGCTAGGAGCGATGTGAAGGTGTTATAACGCATTATGAGAGCCGCAATCGTTTCCGGTGGATTTTTCTTAAGAGGGACCCTTGTTTTCTAATCCAGGCAAAAGTGGCCTTAATCGACGGTTAGGGGCATCTGGATAGCTTTGGGGCAGCGCATGAACGCAAAAAATCCCGGCCACTATTGCGACCGGGATTCGTGCTGTAGAGAGAGGACTCGAACCTCTAATTTTACTAGCGAGATAGGCTAGCGCGTCTGCCAGTTCCGCCACCCCACATTGTTTGCTAATTCAAAAGTACATAAAAGAATTATGAATAAAAAGGCAAGGGTTGATATTGTTTTTTATCGATTCTTTTAAAAACGGCCCAAAAGAGCCTGGGAATTAGCATTCCGAAAACTATAACCCGCTCTGTGTGCTGGAAACAAAGGTTCGGCCCGTCTTATGGCACGTTTTATCTTTGTTGGGATAAAAAGCAAGAATGGTGGCTGCCGATTTTATACGCAAAATCATCCATTTGGACATGGATGCATTTTATGCTTCGGTGGAGCAGCGCGACCACCCCGAACTGCGCGGAAAACCGCTGGCAGTGGGCAGCGCGCAGGGGCGGGGCGTGGTAGCGGCGGCCAGCTACGAGGCCCGGCAGTACGGTGTGCGCTCGGCTATGCCGTCGGCTACGGCGCTGCGCAAGTGCCCGGAACTGCTGTTTGTGCCACCGCGCTTCTCGGTGTACAAGGAGGTGTCGCGGCAGATTCGGGCCATTTTTGCGGAATACACGCCGCTGATTGAGCCGGTGTCGCTGGACGAGGCTTACCTGGATGTAACCGAAAACCTGAAAGGAATTGCCTCGGCCACCCAGATTGCGCGGGAAATCCGGGCCAGGATTCTGGCGGAAACCAGCCTGACGGCCTCGGCGGGCATCTCGTATAATAAGTTTCTGGCCAAGCTGGCTTCGGACTACCGTAAACCGAATGGGCAGTTTGTGGTGCGGCCCGAGCAGGGGCTGGGCTTTGTGGAGGGGCTGGCGGTGGGGCAGTTTCACGGAGTAGGGCCGGTAACGGCGGCGCGCATGAACCAGTTGGGCATCTTCACCGGGGCCGATTTGCGGGCGCAACCGGTGGAGCTGCTGCACCAGCATTTTGGGAAGGCGGGGCGCTACTACCACGCCATTGCCCGCGCCGAGGACCATCGGCCCGTGGTGGCCGACCGCCTGCGCAAGTCCATGGGCTCGGAAAATACCTTTGCGGAAGATTTGACGCAGTTTCCGGAGCTGCTGGCGGGCCTGCAGCCGCTCATTGAGGACGTGTGGGAATATTGCCAGCGTAGCGGCATCCGGGGGCGCACCGTAACGCTGAAGGTGAAGTTTGCCGACTTCCAGCAGATTACGCGCAGCCGCAGCGGGGTGGGTGGCGTGCCCAGCCAGACGGTGCTGGAGCGCATTTGCCGGGAGCTGGTGGAGGGGCTTTTTCCGCTGGAAAAAGGGGTGCGGCTGCTGGGCGTTACGCTTTCCAACCTGGATAATGAGCAGGCCACAGCCGGGCGGCAGCTGACACTCAATTTTTGAGCGACCAAGCCCGGCCGGATGGCACAGCCGTCGGACCGGGAATGGCTGGGGGACAGCGTATGCCGATATTTTCGCAACCTTGGTCGGTTCTTTTTCGACTATGGGAGCAATTACTGGTGCGATTCTGGTTAAGGATGCGGCATCTTTACCATCCGGCTACGCCGAAGCGTCCGGTCTTCCCTCTCAATTAGCCTCTCCCTACATGCAATTCCCCCGATTTAAGCTCGGTTTATATTCTACTTCGGTGCTGGCCCTGCTGGGGCTGGCGTCTTACTCGGTATACCAGGGCACGCCCCCGCGCGACCAGGTGGTGCTCGGGGTGATGCTCTCGGGGCTGACCCAGGCGCACTACCAGCCCGAGAAGCTCGACGACCAGTTTTCGCAGCGCGTGTACGACTTGTACCTCAAGCGTATCGACGTGAACAAGCAGCTGCTGCTTGCCCCGGAAGTGGCCCAACTCAGCCAGTTCAAAACCCAGATTGACGACGAGCTGAAGGGCGGCACCCACGAGTTTCTGGACGTGACGAGCACGCTGCTGGCCAAGCGCACGCTCGAAATCCAGACCCTTTACCGCCAGATTCTGGCCAAGCCGTTCGACTTTGCGGTGCAGGAAAGCTGGGAAACCGACCCCACCAAGGCCTCCTACGCCGCCAACACCGCTGAGCAGCGCGAGCAGTGGCGCAAGATGCTGAAGTACCAAACCCTGGCCCGCCTCTCGGAGATGATGGACGACGAGGCCAAGAAGAAGGACAAGCCGCTGGCCGCTACCAAAGTGGGCGCCTCGCCCGCGAATACTTCCGATAAGGTGCGCACGCCCGCCGAGATGGAGGCCGACGCCCGCAAGCAGGTGCTGAAATACTACGATGATTATTTCGCCGACCTGATTCAGACCGATGCCAACGACCGGCTGGCGGCTTTCGCCAACGCAATTGCCAATACCTACGACCCCCACACCGACTACCTCGCGCCCATTGCCCGCGACAACTTCGACATTGCCATGAGCGGCCGTCTGGAAGGCACTGGTGCCCAGTTGCAGGAGGACGAGGGCAAGCTGAAAGTGACCGACATCGTGGCCGGTTCGGCTTCGGCCCGGCAGGGCGAGCTGAAAGTGGGCGACATCATCCTGCGCGTGGCCCAGGGCGCCGCCGAGCCGGTGAGCGTGGAAGGGATGAAGTTTGAGAAGGCCGTGAAGCTCATTCGGGGGCCGAAGGGCACGGAGGTGCGCCTCACGGTGCGCAAGCCCGACGGCGCCACGGTGGTAATTCCCATCATCCGCGACGTGGTCATTATTGAGGATACCTACGCGCAGTCGGCCCTCATCAAGCAGGGCGGCCGCACCTACGGCTACCTGCACCTGCCCGGCTTCTATGCCGATTTCGGGGGGAAAGGCGGCCGCAGCAGCGCCGAAGACGTGAAGAATGAGCTGGCCAAGCTCTCGAAGGAAAACGTGGCCGGTGTGGTGCTCGACCTGCGCTACAACGGCGGCGGCTCCCTGCGCGATGCCGTGGACATGGGCGGCCTCTTTGTGCCCACCGGCCCCATGGTGCAGGTGAAAACCAGCCGCGGCGCCGCCCAGCCCGTGGCCGATACCGACCCCGCCGTGCAATACACTGGCCCGCTGGTGGTACTCGTGAACAAATACAGCGCCTCGGCTTCGGAGATTCTGGCTGCTGCTATGCAGGACTATCACCGCGCCATTGTGATGGGCAGCACCACCTACGGCAAGGGCACGGTACAGCAGGTGTTCGACCTCGATAATGCCGTGAATGCCCAGGCCGCGGCACTCAAGCCCCTGGGCTCGCTCAAGCTCACCATCCAGAAGTTTTACCGCATCAGCGGCGGCTCGACGCAGTTTAAGGGCGTGACGCCCGACATCACCCTGCCCGACGCGCTGACTTCCTACGCCAAGGGCGAGCAGGAATCGGAATACCCGCTGCCCTGGGATGAGATTGCGCCGGCCAAGTACCAGCCCGCCAATACCCTGCCCGCCAGCCTCGACAAGCTGAAGGCCAACAGCGCCGCTCGCGTGGCCGCGAGCCCCGGCTTCAAGCTCATTACCGATGCTACCCAGCGCGCCACCGAGCGCCGCAAAGACACCAACCTCTCGCTGAACCTGGCCGCCTACCGCGCTCAGCAGGTGCAGGCCCGCGCCCTCAACAAGCAGCAAACTGCGGCCCAGAATGCCCTGGCCAGCCTCGACGTATCGGCCCTGGCCGCCGATGCCAAGCCGGCTTCGGACTCCACCGCCGCCAAGCGCCTCACCCGCTTCCTCAAGCCCCTGCGCAAAGACCCCGCCCTGGCCGAAGCCGTGGCCGTGATTGGCGACGAGCTGCAGTAAGGCAAGCCGCTTTAAGAATCGAAACGCCCCCGTTGCTGCTGAGCGACGGGGGCGTTTTGGTGTGGTGCGGGCACGCATTATTACCAGCTGGCCTGTTCTTTCAGGTATCCCTGCCAGCGCACGTCGCAGATGCATGCCGGTGGGGAAGGGGAAATCTGAAACCAGACAGCAGGGACCCCTGCTGCCCGGTTCCAAATCAAAACGCACCAGCAGGGGGCCCTGCTGCCCGGTTTCAAATCGAAACTCGTCAGCAGGGGTCCCTGCTGCCTGGTTTCAAATCAGAACTCGCCGGCAGGGGTCCCTGCTGCCCGGTTCCAAAGTGAAGCCGACTGACAGGGACCCCTGCCGTCTGGTTTCGGAAAATAAGATGGTTGAAGCTGTGAGAAAATGGATACCTTGCCACAACCATTCAATTTCTCACTTCACTTTTTACCAGTCTGTTATGACGCCATCTACCCCTGAGGAGCAAGGCCCCTCCACGCCCAAAAAGGGCAAAACCAAAGACGTGATTCCCTTTGGGGAGCTGGAGCTGGCCACCCTGGCCCTGAAAGCCGCTGATGCCTGGGATGCCTCCCCACTCCCCGCGCTGCTCTGGTGCAGCAAGGCCGAGCTGCGCACAGCGGCTGTGGCTTTCCGGGCCAGTATCGGCGCGGCCGATGTGGCCGACGACGACGTGAGCCCCGCCGGTGCCCGGCTGGCCGAGCTGGATAAAATGATTGATTCCAGCCTAAAATTCGTGCGCAACTACCTCCTGGAGGAGCACGGCTCCAAAAGCAAGGCCAAGGCCTACTACGACACCTTTGGCCTCATGCCCGATGGCAAGCTGCCCGCCGCCCGTCCGGCCCGGGTGGCTAGCCTCACCAAGCTCATTGTGGCCCTCCGCCCCTCGGGGTACAACGACGGCAAGTACGGCACCGCCTTCTGGAAACCCATCCTGACGGAATACACGCCCCTGGCCACGACCAACAGCGACGGCCGCAGCAGCAGCTCCACCGAAACCGGCACCAAAAACGCGCAGGAAACGCCCCTGCGCAAGATGCTCCGGGCCCTGCGCCAGCACATCAAAACCAACTTCCCGGAGACATTTGCCGCCCAGTGGCGCGGCTTTGGGTATTTGAAGGAGAGTTATTAGGCAGGGTGGTTCTGACGGGGGCCGGGGAGGCCCCCGCCAGAACGTCACCATCCCGTAAGGTTTTCGTAGGTTAGCAGCAAATTTTCCCCTGACATTCCTTCCAATGTCCGATTCTGCCGCTTCTTTTCCTCCCGATATTCTCGCGGCCCTGCCGGCCGGGGAGCTATTGGCCGGTGTATTCGCCGCTTCCCTTACCGGGCTAGCGCTGTACCGGCCCATTCGCGCGGCCGAGGGCGGCGAAATCATTGATTTTCACATCGAGCTGCTCAGCAGCAAAGCGCAGCAGATGCTGGGGCAGCCCGCCCGGCCCACCGAAAACTACCTGTACTACTACCCGCATACCCTGGAAACGGGCGTGTTCGCCTTCCACTGCGATGCTTTCGAACGTGGGGAGCCCGCCCGGATGGACGTGAACTACCAGGCCGACGGCCTCGATAACTACTTTTTGCTTTCGGCGCAGCGCGTGGGCAAGCTGCTGCTGGTGAGCTTCACCGACACCGCCGACCACACCCGCAGCGCCGTCGAAATAGCCCTGCGCGAAAGCCAGGCCCGCGAGCGCGCTGCCCTGGCCGAGGCCGAGCGCCAGCGCCGCCTCCTGCACGATACCTTCATGCAGGCCCCGGCCATGATATGCATTTTGGCCGGGCCCAACCATGTGTTCGAGCTGGCCAACCCCGCCTACCAGGCCCTGGTGGGCGAGCGGCCACTGCTGGGCCGGTCCATCCGGGAGGCCATGCCGGAGCTTGAAGGTCAGCCCATTTTCGGCCTGCTTGATAGGGTGTATGCCTCCGGTGAAACCTTCTGGGCCAACGAGATGCTGGTACAGCTCGACCACGAAAACGAAGGCCGGCGAGAATTGGAAAAGCGCTACTACAACTTCGTTTACCAGGCCCGCCGCGGCCCCGACGGCCGCCCCGACGGCATCATGGTGTTTGCCTACGACGTGACGACCCAGGTGGAAGCCCACCATCGCACCGAAGCCAGCGAGCAGCACGCCGCCAATGCCAATGAGGAGCTGGCTGCTGCCAATGAAGAGCTGCAAGCCGCCAATGAAGAAATCCGGGCCAACAACGACGACCTGTTTCATGCCCAGCTGGCCGTGCGCGAGCTGAACATGCAGCTCGAAATGCGTGTGTCGCAGCGCACCGTGGAGGTGCAGGCCGCCCGCGCCGAAGCCGAGCGCCAGCGCGCCCGCCTGCACGGGCTGTTCATGCAGGCCCCGGCCGCTATCTGCATTCTCGACGGGCCGGACCTGGTGTTTGAGCTGGTGAACCCGGCCTATCAGCAGCTGTTTCCGGGGCGCGAGCTGCTGGGGCGCCCCCTGCTGACGGCGCTGCCCGAGCTGGCCGGCCATGCCGTATGGCGCACTTTCCAGGAGGTATTTGAAACCGGCAAAACCCACCAGGAAATAGGCATGCTGATACCCATTGCGCGCTACGACAACACCCCGTTGGAAGATGCCTATTTCGATTACATCCAGCAGGCCCGTTTTGATAGCGAAGGGGGCGTCGACGGCATGCTGGTATTTGCTTTCGAGGTCACGGAGCAGGTGCGGGTACGCCAGCAGCTGGCCCGTACCAACGAGGAGCTAACCATGGCCAACCAGCAAGCCAGCGCCCACAATCAGGAGCTGGCCCAAGCCAACCAACAGCTTCAGCGTACCAATTCCGACCTCGACAACTTCGTGTACGCCGCCAGCCACGACCTCAAGCAGCCCATCAACAACCTGGTGGGCCTCTTCAATGAGCTGCGCTACGTCATCGCCTTCACCGACCCCGAGGAGGAAGCCCTGCTCATTCCCATGCTCGAAGAAGCCCTGGCCCAACTCAGCACCACCGTGGAAGACCTGGCCGCCGTGGGCCAGGTGCAGCGCGACGTGAACTTGCCCGCCGAAACCGTGCTGCTCGACGAGCTAACCCAGGAGGTGCTCCAGACGCTGCAGCCGCAGGTGCAGGCCGCCCGCGCCCGCATCACCACCGACTTTGCCGCCGCGCCCACCATCACCTACTCGCGCGCCAACCTGCGCACCATCTTGGTCAACCTGCTCAGCAATTCCATTAAGTACGCTGACCCCGCCCGGCGTTGCCGCATCCACCTTTCGCTCTGGAAGCAGGACGGCCGCCCCGTGCTGTTGGTGGAAGACAACGGCCTGGGCTTCGACGTGCAGCGCCACCAAGAGGAGCTGTTTCAGCTTTTCCGCCGCTTCCACAACCACACCGAAGGCACGGGTGTGGGCCTCTACCTCATCAACCGCATTGTGCAGGGCAATGGCGGCCGCATCGAAGTAGAAAGCGAGATAGGGGAGGGCAGCACGTTCCGCTTGTTTCTGTAAAGGGCCGTGAAAGCATGCAGGCAAGGCCCGGCATGCCGTTCTTTGGGGCTGGAAAACAACCTCAGAAATCCATGAAAGCTTTTATTTTCGACCTGAACGGGACCATGATTCACGACATGGAGTACCATACCCGCGCCTGGCAATACCTGTTCAACAACGACCTCGGCGGCAGCTTCACCTGGGACGAAGTGAAGCCCCAGATGTACGGTAAAAACCAGGAAGTACTGGTGCGCATGTTCGGCCCGGAGCGTTTTACGCCGGCCGAGATGGACTCGCTTTCCCTGGAAAAAGAGAAGCGCTACCAGCAGGAGTTTCTGCCGCACCTTGCGCTGCTGCCCGGCCTGATGGAATTTTTGGAGCGCGCTCACCAGGCAGGCATTCCCATGGCCATCGGCTCGGCGGCCATTCCGTTCAATATCAATTTCGTGCTCGATAACCTGAACATCCGGCACTACTTCCAGGCCATCGTCAGCGCCGACGACGTGGTATTGAGCAAGCCCCACCCCGAAACCTTCCTCAAAGCTGCCGAAGCCCTCGGCACCGCCCCCGCCCACTGCATCGTGTTTGAGGACGTGCCTAAAGGCGCCGAAGCTGCCCTAAATGCTGGCATGAAAGCCATAGTGCTCACCACCACCCACGAGGAAGGCGAGTTCACCCACCTTCCAAACGTGCTGCACTTCGCCCCCGATTTCACGGACGCGTTTTTCCAGACCTTGGTGAAGTAGTTGAGCATTTGTTATCCGGAGCAAAGCGAAGGACCTTATCACGTTCGAACAAGTTGTTCGAACGTGATAAGGTCCTTCGCTTTGCTCCGGATACAGGATAACAGCAGTTGCTAGTTTGTTTTTCGCTTAGCTGCACGCTTGGCGGCTTTCTGGTCGCGGTGGGCCTGACGCTCGGCCTCGGTGCGGGCCGGAGCCGCTGGGGTACCTGTGCCGGGCGAAAGCCGGTCGCGGTTGTTGGAAATGTTGGAGCCATCCACGGCCGTGCCCACGCGGGGCTGGTTGTTGGAGGGCGCCGTCGGGTTGGTGTTGTTGTCGGCCGGCGCATTGCTAGCCGGCGTGGTTTGAGCGAAAGCAGCGGTGCTCAGGCCCAGTGACAACAAGGCGGCCGTTAGGAAGGGGAGGAATTTCATAAGCGAGAGAGAAAAAGGAAGAACTGCTCCGCTTACGCACTAGCGTGGGTCGCAGGTTGCGCCTGGCTCATGGTTGCACGCGCACGGTGGTATCGAGGCGCTGGGTGAGGAAGAGGCTGTGGAGCTGCTGGCGAAGGCCGGCTTCGGCCTGGCGCTGCTCCTCTTTCTGGAAAAGCTTCACTTTGTATTTCTCGCCCGGCCCGGCGCGATGCAGGTTTAGGTAAGTGAGCTTGCCCTTGGAATTGCTCATCTGCTCGCCGTTCTGAATGCGTTCGATACGCTTCTCGTTATTGCCAAACAGGGCCTGAAAGGGCTTGAGACCAATAAACAAGTTGGTTGCGCCCACGGGCCCCAGGCCGTAGGTGCCGCTCACCTCCAGGTTGCTGAGGTTGCTGTTCAGGCGCAGCTTGGGAATGAGCAGCTGGTTGCGGTTCAGCACAAACTCGCTGCTGAACGGCTCGAAAAACAGGTGACCGGTACGGTCGGCCTTCATAAATTTCAGCGCTTCCATGAGGACTTCCACATTCAGCAGCTCCAGGTCGCGGAAATCAGTTTTGAGGTAGCCCACGGTTTGGGGCAGGCGGGGCAGAAAGGTGGCGTCGAGGTCGGTGCGCACGTCCATCACGCCGCGCAGGCTGCCGCGCACGTTGTCGGGGCCCAACAGGTTGAGGCCCATAGCCGAGGTAGCTGCAAACAGCGCCGGCAGCTGCACATCCAGCATTTGGAGCTGCACGCGGGTGGGGTGGTGGGCCTTATTGGCGGTGCTCAGCATGCGGCCGCTCAGGCTGAGGTGGCCCTGCAAGGCATCCACGGTACAGTTGTCGATGCGGGCCTGGCCATCGAGCAAATGCGATACCAGCCGGAACTGGCTGCCCCGAATGGCTCCGTAATGCACGTCGTTGGCTTCCACGCGCAGTACGGCGCTCAGGGTGCCATTGGAAAACAGCGAAGGGTTGTGGTCCGGCGCCGCCATCACCCGCTCGGCGCGGCGGGTGGCGCGGCGCTTGGCCCGTGCCTCGGTACGGGCAGTCAGCACCGAGTCGCTGGGCGTGGTGAGGCTGGCAATAAGGCCCAGCAGGCGCTGCACGTCGAGCGTTTTGTAGCGCAGGGTCAGGTCGGCATCGGCGGCGGTCAGGCGCAGGCTTTCAATCTGGGCCGTGCCGGAGGCATCGCCGTAGCCGCCCTCCGGCGTGCGGAAGCGCAGGTAGGGCATGCGCAGCAGGGAAGTGGTTTTAACCAGCCGCAGCTGCACTTCGGCCATGCTCTCGTCTTCGGGGAGGATGATGCGGTCAATCTGAAGGTCGAGCCGGCCATTGGCGGCCAGCAGCAAGTCGCGCAGCGCAGGCACCGCTACTCCCTGGCCCCGCGCCCTACGCGCCCGGCCGCGGGGCGCATTGGGCTGCATGGCCAGCTGCGCGGGGCGCGAAAGCCGCGCCTTTAGCTGCTCGTAGTCGAGGGTCCGGAAATGTACGCCGAGCTCGTATTGCACCGGGGCCACCCGGTTGGCCGAGTCGGTGGGCCAGGCCATGCTGCCGCGCACATCACCGCCCCACACCCGGCCGGCCAGGTTGAGCAGCTGCACCTGCTGGCCGTCGTGGTGCACGGTCACCGCCAGGTCGCTCAGGGTATCGGTGGCCAGTAGTAGGCGCTGGCAGCGCAGGTCCACATTCAGCAGCAGGCCCGGCGGAATTAAATTGCTGCCTAGGGTAGCGGCCAGCTGGGCTTTGTTGCGCGGGACGCGGGTGCGCTGCGGGCGTTTGTTATTAAGGGCAAAGCCCTCGCTGGCAGTGCGGGGCACTGGCCGCATCAGGTTGCGCAGCTGGGCAACGCGCAGCTCATCCACGGCAAACTGCCCGCTGATGCTGGCCGTGGGGTGTAGGTCGGTGAGGTAATCGAGGAGGTAGGTAGTGGTGGCCGAGGCCCGAAAGCGCATGCCATTCAGAATGCCCGAGGCGTTGGAGAGCTGCCAGAGGCTGTCGTTGAGGCCTACGTTTACATTCAGGTCGGCCAGGTCGGCCCCGCGCACGGGCAGTAGGAAGGAGGCATCGCGCAGCGTGACGGTGCCGCGCATAGATAGGTTTTTCTGCACCTGCCCGTAACCAGGCTGGCCAGGGCGTGGCGGCAGCAGGCCCCGTACGTGCACATTGAGGTCAGCCAGCCCATTGCGCGCCCGCCAGCGGCCGGGCGATACCATCGCAGCCAGCTCGGGCAGCGTGGTGCGCCCCCGAAACTGCCCATCTACGAATGGCCGGGTAAAATTCCGGAGCGTTAGGACAACGTCGAGCTGCCCAGCCGGGGAGTTAATGCGGCAATGCTGCAGGGTGAGTACCGTCGACTTGGGGCGGTGCAGCGGGCCGTTGTCGTAGCTGCCCTGCAAATCCCAGTGGCTGATGCGCCGGGCCGAGTCGGGCCACTGCAGGTTGGCGTTGCGCAGCCCAAAGGTGAGCACGTTGCGCGGGCTCACCTTTGGCCCGCTCAGCCCCGAGATGGTGTAGTGAATATGGGCTTTGCTGGTGCTCACGGCCCCGGCCAGGTAGGGTTCCAAGCGGGGCGGAAGGGCGGCGCGCAGCACGTCAGTCAGTGGCTGGTTGCCCACAAATTTCAGGTTCATAATGGTACCCACCGGCTGGCTGGGGTCCACGCGGTGGGTACCGCGCACGGCAATGGTGTCGCCGTTGAGGGTGGCGCGGGTGTTCCAAAGGTGGCCCTCGCGTTTCTCGAAGCGGTAGGTGTAGTTCACCCAGGCCTGCACCGGCTCGCGCTCAAACAAAGTGCCGGCCTTGGTGCGCAGGTAGTTCAATTCGCCGTCAATGGTGCCGGCCACGCGCAGCACGCCTTTGCGCAGCCGGGCCGTGAGCCGCGCCTGCCGCGCCGAGGCCCCAAAGGCACTGCGCGAGTACGCATTCCGGGTGCTGATGCGAAAATTGTTGACAATCAACTCCTCCAACACCATGTTCATGGCCGGAGCCTCACTAGTGCCCTTGCGGCGCTTGCCGCGCAGGCCCCAGGAATGGCCCGATGAGTCGGTGCGTTCCCGAAATTCAACATCGTTGATGACCAGTCGCTTTACCTCCACCCGGCCGCGCAGCAGGCTCAGGAGTTCTACGCGCAGGTCGGCCCGCCCCACACGGAGCACGGGTACCGACTTGTGAAACGAAGTATCGGTCAGCGCTAGGTGCTGCACCGAGGCCGTGAGGTGCGGAAAGTCGCGCCAGGGCGACAGCTCCACCCGAAAGGGCGCCAGCACCAGCTCCGAATTGTGCGTGAGGGCGCGGCGCAGCTTCTGCGCCACAATGCGCCGGCCGTAGGCACTCCCCAGCATCCACACGGCTACGGATACCCCCAGCAAGCCCAGCAGCACCACCGATGCTAATACTCGTTGCCAGGTAAAGAACTTCATAATTGCCGGGTGCGCACTGTGCCAGGGAGCCAAAGTAGCCCAGCATACGGGAAAAATCCGCCTATGTATGCCAGTGAGGCGGGAACCGAAGGTTTTCAGCCCTGCGCTCATGAGCCCGCTCCGCCTGTCAGGCAGCCTGATAGCCAGGGCGGGCTAATAATACTTGCGCTTATGCTTCCTCCACAGCAGGTGTGTCGGCGTGCGTGGGGGCCTCGTAGGTGTCAGCGTACTTAAAATCCTCCAGCCAGTAGGCCGAGCTGACCACATCGAAGGTGATGGAATCGGCGGTTTTATCCTTGGTGGTCAATTGCCAGAGCATTGATTTCGCTTCTTCAAAAGAGTTGCCTTCCAGCTGCGAAGAGAACAGCCGGTTGATGAGGGCATTGTCCGGCAGGCCGGGGGCCAGCAGGCGCACCAGCGCCGCAGCCGGCTCAACATCAAATACGGCCAAATCAACAGGGTTTGCGGGCGTGCATTTCACTTGAAACTCCACGGCTTTAGTGGCTGGAAAGGTGCCGTTGTAGGCATCGTGCAGCAATTGCGTAGCTTGGTAGAAGCCCTTGTGCAGCGGCAGCTCGGGGTTTTCCTCCCAGAGCTTCTCCGTCAGCATCTGGTGGGCCAGGTTGGCAATCTGGCCGGCGTTCAGCTCTTCGGGAAACAGATAGCCAAGGACGATTTCGGCGGCCTCGCGCGGCTCCAGGTCGGTGAACGACATGAGGCACATCTCCTTTAGCTCAGTTTCCTTTAGCTCCTCCGGGTTTTCATATTCCATCTTAGTGAGCAGCGCTTTGTAGTCCTGGTTTTGCCAGGTGTTCGGTAGCTCGGTTAGCGTAGAGAAGGTCAGGCGTTCAACAGTGAACGTGGGTTGGATGGTTGACATGAAATCTGGGAATAAAGCCAATAAGGCCGTGGATACGGTTGGGTTTACGGGTAACGGCGGCAAACAACCGAAACGTCAGTGACCCACTTCCTGCAAGTGTCCAACTGGAAGCAAAGTAGATAATGCCGGAATTTTATTTGGCAAAAGCAGGAAGGAGCAGGTGAGTGTGGACTTACAAGCAAAATACTTTTGAGCCATTCCTTCCTGTTCGGCTCCTTCCACCCGCTACATGAATCTACTGCTACTGCACTGGCAAAAAGAGAGTTGGGGCTTGCTTGCCGTTGGCCAGACCCGCTCATTTCCGTGTCCGCCGCAGCCGGTAGGAGCGGGGATTACTTCCCGCGTTGCTGCCCCGCCCGTTTAGGGCCCTGATTCCGCTGTATCCAAGCTGTTTTCCTGCCCCACAACAAGGGGCTGGCCGGAACGCCTTTGTCCGGTTCCTCCAACCTTTTGCGCGGCTTTTCTCATCTTTTTCCAACCCCACCCGTTTCTTTTATGAGGACACAACTTCTTAGTAAATATTGTTTTATGGCAGCGCTGGGCCTGGCCGCGGCGGCCCCCGTGGCGGCTCAAACCGTGGCCTTCCCGGGCGCCGGCGGCTTTGGGCGCTTCGCCACCGGCGCGCGTGGCGCGGCCAGCCCGAGCGTCTACATCGTCACCAACCTCAACGACAGCGGGCCGGGCTCGTTCCGCGACGCGGTGAGCCAGCCGGGGCGCTTCGTGACCTTTGCCGTGGGTGGCATCGTGACGCTGCAAAGCAACGTGCAGGTGGCCCCCAACGTGACCGTGGCCGGTCAGACGGCCCCCGGCGACGGCATTGTGTTTTTCAACAAACGCATCACGTTCACGGGCTCCAATAACACCATTTGCCGCTACCTGCGGGTGCGGCTGGGTTCGACCAACAACAAGGGCAACGACGCCTCCGGCCTGGCCAATGGCTCGAACATGATTCTTGACCACATGTCCTTTTCCTGGGGCATGGACGAGGTTTTCTCCATCAACTGGGACGGCAAAGGCACCGCGCCGGATAACATCACGGTGCAGAATTCCATCATTGGGCAGGGCCTGCACCGCGACAACCACTCGGCTGGCGGCCTGATTCAGACGCCCGATGGCGGTAAGGTAAGCCTGCTGCAAAACCTCTACATCAGCAACAAGACCCGTAACCCCAAGGTGAAGGGCATCAACGAGTTTGTGAACAACGTGGTGTACGACTGGGGCAACGGCAACCGCCTAGGGGCTACCCCAAACTACGGCTGGTCGGGCGAAGCCTACATCATGGGCGGCTCGGCGGGCGTGTCGGAAGTCAACATCATCAACAACTACTTTGTGGGCGGTCCGCTCACGCCACCGGCCCAAACCACGCCCTTCGTGCGCGGCACCGGCACGTTCAACCTGTTTGGCAGCGGCAATTACTTCGATAACAACCGCAACGGCGTGCTCGACGGTGCACCCGTGCCTTATGATACCGTGGGCTACCCCGGCATTGTGGGGCCGGGCTTCCGCACCCAGCCCTTTGCCTACCCAGCCGCTAATCCGGCCATGACGGCCACGCAGGCCTACCAATACGTCATCGACAATGCCGGCGTCAACTACCCGCGCCGCGACCAGGTGGATGGGCTGCTGATTGACGAAGTGCGCTCGAAAGGTACCCAGGGCTACTACGTATACAACGAAACCGACCTGCCTTTC
Organism: Hymenobacter negativus; assembly: GCF_017571495.1. Lineage (GTDB taxonomy): Bacteria > Bacteroidota > Bacteroidia > Cytophagales > Hymenobacteraceae > Hymenobacter > Hymenobacter negativus. The sequence goes on from NZ_JAGETZ010000003.1 coordinate 240,476, forward strand.
TCCAACGGCGGCCTTGGCGACGTGTTCAGCGCGCCCGCGCCCCTCGATACCGACCACGACGGCATGCCCGACGCCTGGGAAGACGCCCACGGCCTCGACAAAAACAGTGCGGCCGATGCCGTAGCCGCCAGCACCACCGAACCCAGCTACCTCAACCTGGAAGTGTATGTCAACTCGCTGACGAATACTCCCGCGCCGAACTTCGTGCGGCCTCCGTCCAACGTGCAGCTGGCCGCCAGCACCGTGGAAGTGCCCGTGCCCGCCAGCCAGATAGTGCTTACCTGGGCCGATAATTCGCCCAACGAAAGCTACTTCGTGCTGGAGCGCTCGACCGATGGCACGACGTACGCCGACGTGTTTCATCCGGCCGCTAACGCCACCACTTACACCGATGCGGGCCTGCTGCCCAACACCACGTATTACTACCGCCTGAAGGCTATTACCGGCACCGAGGCTTCGGCCTACAGCGGCGTGGCCACGGTGAAGACGCCGGCGTTGCCCTCGGCCCCGGCCGTGGCCGCCACGCCCACACCCACCGACGCCTTCCAATACGCTGAGCTGACCAATGGCACGCTGGCCCTGAAGTGGACCGGCAGCACCAATACCACCTCGTTCGCCGTGTACTTCGGCCCCGACCCGTCTGCCCTCACCAAGCTAGCCGATGTGCCCTACGCCGCCGCGCCCACCTACACAGTGAGCGGGCTGAGCGCCAACACGCCCTACTACTGGCGCATCGACGCCACCAATGCCAAGGGCACCGTGACGGGGCCGGACTGGTCGTTCCGCACGCTGGGCAATATTATCCCACAGCTGGTGGGCCATTGGGGCTTTGATGAAACGGCCTCCGACGGCACCCAGATTATTGACCAGTCGACTTTTGCCAACAACGGCGTGCTGGGCCTCGATGACGACGACCAGAGCATTCGGGTGCCCGGCAAGGTGAACAACGCCCTCGACTTCGCTACCGCCGACCAGAACCGCTACGTGGTAAGCATCCCGCACCAGGACCAGCTTTACTTGGACCAAAGCTCGTTCTCGCTGGCGTTCTGGATGAAGGCGGGAGCTGCTCAGCTGCCGCAGGACAACCTCACCAGCGCCTACCTGCTCTGCAAGGGCTCCATTACCCGCAACGCCACAACCGGGGCCACGGGCAAGCGCTTCAACATCGAGTTCAAGAACAAGCAGCTCCGTTTTGCCATTGACGATGACAAGAACAAGGACGAGTTGCAAATTGCCGGCGCGCCCTTCTTCACCGGCCAGTGGGTGCACGTAGTGGCCCTGCGCAACGTGGCCACCAAAAAAATTCAGGTGTACATGAATGGGGTGCTGGTGAAGGAAATGACCACCAAAGCCTTGGGCATTGGCGAAGCCAGCGACCTCATCGTGGGCAACATCGGCGAACTGGAATTCCTGAGTACCGCCAATGCTCCCGCCCCGTACCGCGGCGCCCTCGACGAGCTGCGCGTGTACAACTACGCCCTGAGCCCGGCCGAAATCACGGAGCTGATGAAAACCAAGCAAACCATCACCTTCGCCGCGCTGCCCAGCCACTTGGTGGGCGACGCCAACGTGACCCTGGGCGCGACGTCCGATTCCGGCCTACCCATCACCTACACCAGCTCCGACAACACCGTGGCCACCTTCAGCAACGGCACCTTGCAGCTGCTGAAAGCCGGCACCGTGACCATCACGGCCACCCAGCCCGGCAACGCAACCTACGCCGCCGCTACCCCGGTGAGCCAAACCCTGACCATTGCGCCGCTGCTGGTGAAGGCCCTTTACCAGAACGCCGATGCCGCAAACCCCAGCGACAACAATTTGGGCATCAGCCTGGAACTGGTGAACGACGGCACCGCCGCCGTGCCCTACCAGGAGCTGACGGTGCGCTACTGGCTGACCCCCGAAACCTCCAGCGCTCTGGTGGGCGCAGTAAACTGGGCGCAGTTGGGTACCAATTCGGTAGGCCTGCGCTATGTGCCCATGACCACCATGCTGCAAGGTGCCTACGGCTACGTGGAATATTCCTTCCAGCCCGGCGCCGGTAACCTGACGGGCGGAAGCAATTCAGGCCCTATCGTGTCGACGCTTCACCAGCCGAGCTGGGGCAATTTTGACGAAACCAACGACTATTCCTACGCCACCAACGCCTCGTTCTTGCCGAATGCGAACATCGGCGTGTACCGCAACGGGGTGCTCGTAGCGGGCACGGAGCCGTCCGCGCAGGTAGTCGCCACGCTGGCTTTCAAAGGCTTTAGCGAAAATCGTAGTGTTGGCGTCAGCACCAATGCCCTGCAGCTGGGCCTGCAAGTGAGCAACCTTAGCAACGTGCCCGTGGCATATGAGGACCTGAGCGTGCGCTACTGGCTGAACCCCGAGGGCACATCGCCGCTGGCCAGCGCCGTCAACTATTCTCCAATCGGTGCCAGCAACACTACGCTGACGCCTGGCCAGCAGGGTTCCGAAACCTACCTGGAGCTGCGCTTCTCGCCCACGCTGGGCCAACTCGCGCCTTACGCCAACACCGGCGAAGCCCTGCTACAAGCCCACAAGGCCGACTGGTCCAGCTTCAACCAGGCCAATGACTATTCGTATGTGGCCGCCGGCCCGCTGGCCGAGAACAACCACGTCACGGTCTACTACCAGGGCCAGCTCGTGTACGGCGTTGAGCCCACTACTACCGCCGCTCGTCAAACGGCCGCTGCCACCCAGCCCGCCGACAAGCTGCAGGTTGCCGTGCTGGGCAACCCCGTAACCGGTAGCCAGGCCGAGGTAGAAATCTCGGGCGTGGCCGGCCAGCCCGTGCAAGTAGTGCTCATGGACTTCCAGGGTACGCCCAAGCTCACGCAGCGCCTTGCCTCGGTGGTTGAAGGCCAGCGCCAGCTCCTGCCCGTAGCCAACCTGCGCCCCGGCGTGTACCTGCTCAAAGTAACCGCTGGTGACCAAAGCACCGTGGTGCGTCTGCTGAAGGAGTAGATTTCGGATTTATTGGGTATGAAAAGGCCCCGGAGCATTGCTTCGGGGCCTTTTTTATTTCTGGTGGGCCGCGGGTGGGCCTCCATCTGGTTCGGTAAAGGAAGCCTCATGCTACGGGCAGCGTAAACAAAAACCGACTGCCCATGCCCGGCTGGCTCTCCACCCAAAGTTTGCCGGCTTGCGCATCGATAAACTCCCGCGAGATGCTCAGGCCTAGCCCGGAGCTGCCCTGGCCGCCCTGGCCCGGCACGCCCGCAAACCGCTGGAATATGCGCTTGTGAAATTCGACCGGGATGCCGGGCCCGCAGTCCTCCACGCTCACGCGCACCATCTCGCCCCACTGCATGGCCCGGATGACCAGCGGCGCGCCCGGCGGTGAGTAGCGGATGGCATTAGACAGTAGGTTGATAAGCACCCAGGTGGTTTTTTCCACGTCGCCTTGGGCAGAAGGTAGGGTGTCGGGCAGCTGCACATCGAGCTGAATCTGCTTGTCCTGCAGCTGCGGCTGCACGGTTTGGGTGGCGTAGCCGATGACTTCTGCCAGCCGCACGGGCTGCACGTTGAGCTTGATGCCAGCACCCGCATCAAGCCGCGATACTTCGATGAGCTGGCCCACCATTTGGAGCAGGCGCTGGGTTTCCTCGCCGATGCCAGCAGCCAGGGTCTGGCGCTCGGTGTCGGAAGTGCGCGGGTTTTGCAGCAGCATCAGGCTGAGCTTGATGCTGGCCAGCGGCGTTTTCAGCTCGTGCGAAATCGTGGCCAGGAAGGTCGATTTCACTTCGTCCAGCTTCTTGAAATCCGACACGTTGCGCAGGCAGAAGATGTGGCCGGCGGGCGTGCGCTTGTTGGCGTGGTCAAGCGTTTCAATGGGGCTGATGCTGAGTTGGTAGTGCGGCGCATCGCCCTTGTGGGGGAATGTGAATATGGGGTCGGGCACTGCATCGCCGGCCAGGTTGGCCTGGGCCAGGGGCACCAGCAGGTCGCGCAGCAGCTCGTTGGTGGCAGCCACAGCATCGGCCGATTTGCCCAGCAATTGCTGTTGGGGCAGGCCCAGTAGGTCGCAGGCCACCGGATTGGCCAGCACGATGGTGCGTTGCTCATCCAGCAGCAGCAGGCCTTCGTCGAGGCTTTTCACCAGGCTTTCCATGCGGTTGCGTTCCGTAAAGAGCTCGGCCAGGGTGATGCGGCGCTCGTCCTGGGCTTGGCTCAGCACGCGGTTGACGGCCGCGGCAATGGTGCCCACTTCGTCGCGCCGGCCCACCGCAACGCGGGTAGCGGGGCCGGGCCCGGTCACACGCTCCATGTCCACACTCAAGCGGCGCAGCGGGCGCACCACAATGCGCGGCAGCCGCACCATCATGGTAATGCCCACTGCCGTGCCTGCTCCTAGAAAGGCCAGCACCGTGGTGCGTGCCATGTTGAAATCGTGCTGCTCGATGCCGTGAGCACCCTTTTCGAGGTAGTTGATGGTGAAAAACGCATAGCCACCCAGGCCCAGCAGCAGCAGCAGCAGCAGGAAAACACTCAGGCGAATTTTCAGTTTGAGGGACATAGCAGGAAAAAAGAGTCGGTTGCGGCCTTGCCTGCGGGCACTGGGGCGGCAGAGCGGGCGCTGTAGGCTAATAGCAGTTGGGAAGCTGGTTGGGCTCGCGGAAAGGGAGTGCGCCGCAGATGGTTGCGAAAGCATTCGGCTGCGCAGCTATTTCAATCAGCGAATCGGGCTGGGATGGTGTAACTGGGGCTAAAGCTATAGCATACCTTTTCGGCAGTGCTGTCTGATTAATCGGTGCTTGATTATCGGTATTACAGCTTACCGCTATCTAGTGGTAGGACAATAATGTGGAAAGTATTGATTATATTGACCTAATGTGTGTTATGCATAAGCTGGTCAGAAAAAAATGCTGAAATTTGTCGTATTTAGTCGTGCTGATTATTTTCCAGAAGCAACAGATTACTGCTATTCCTATTCGCCCATTAGCTGCTTCACCGGTGCCCCTTCGCTATGTCACCCGCCGCCTTTTATCCTGATTCTGATTGCGCCACGCAGCTTCGCGCCGAACAAACCCGTTGCCGACAGGCAGAAGCGGAGCGAGATGCCGCCCTGTCCCGCCTAGCAGCCCTCGAACAGCAGCTGGCCACCACCACCAGCCACGCGCAACGCCAACAAAAGCAGCTCTCCGCTCTGGTCCAAAACCTGCGGGTGGGCCTGGTGCTGGTGGATGAAGAAGGGCAGATTCAGTTCGTCAACCAGCATTTCTGGGAGCTGTTTGGGCTACCGGCCGTAGCTGGCCCCGACCAGGGTGGGCCGCCGGTACCCTATTCGGCGGTGTATATCGACAATGCATTTCTCAACCCGGCCGCATTCACGGACCAGGCCCGGGCGCTGCATGCGGCTGGTCAAACCGTACTGCAGCAGGAGTTTGCCCTCGCCGATGGGCGAATGCTGGAGCTGGACTACCTGGTGCTGGATACGGCGCGGGCCGGCCGCCTGATTTGCTACCGCGACGTGACCGAGCGCCACCGCCGCGAGGCCGAGATTCGTACGCTCTCCTACATTCCCGAACAAAATCCCAACCCCATTCTGCGGCTCACGGCCACCGCCGAAGTCGTGTCGGCCAATGCCGCGGCCGCACCGCTGCTGCAAGCCCTGGCCCACAATGAGCTAGGTCTGAAACAGCAGCTGGTGGCGCTGGTGCGAGCCGCCCTGCAATCGCCCCGGCAGTATCAGCAGGCGCTGGCCGTGGCCGGCGAGCACTATCTGTTCACGGTCGTGGCCGTGCCTGGCCAAAATTACGCTACCCTCTACCTCACCAACATTACGGAGCGCTACAAAGCCGAGCAGTCACTGGTCAGCCAGCAAGCCTTTTACGAAAGCATCTTGGAGCACGTGCCCACGGCCGTGGCCGTGTTCAATACCGAGCACCGCTACCTGTTTGTGAATCCGGCGGTGGAGCACGACCCTGGTATTCGTGCCTGGATGATTGGCAAAACCAGCGATGAAGCAGGTGCCCGCCGGCAGCGCCCCGCCGCCCTGATGGCGCGCCGCGCCGCCATTTTTGCCCAAGCGCTGCGAGAGCAGCACGAGGTGGAGTGGGAGGAAGTGCATATGCGGGAAGGGGAGCCCCGAAACTTCCTGGGGTGCTACCAGCCCATTGTAGCCGGCGATGGTCGCACCCTGGTAATCTGCTCCGGCATCGACATCACAGAGCGGAAGCAGAGCGAGGAAAAGATGGTGGCGCAACAGGAGTTCTACGAAGCTATTCTGAACCTGCTCCCGGTTGATGTAGCGGTGTTTGATGCCGGGCACCGTTTCCTGTTCGTCAATCCTTCCTCCATCTCGGACCCCATTCTGCGCCAGCAAATAGTGGGGCTAACCAGCCAGGAATACTTGGCGATGCGGCCCGGGCAGCACCCCAATGGCATTGCCGAACAGCGGCAGCAGTACTTTGACCTGGCCGTGCGCACCCGCTCCGATGTGACGTGGGAAGAAATGCGCACCGACCGCCAGAACCGGCCCCAGCTGATAGTGCGCCAGCTGCGGCCCGTGTACAACGCCGATGGCACATTGCGCCTGGTGGTAGGCTCCGGCATCGACATCACCGCCCGCTACACCGCCGAAAAGCTCCAGCAGCAGGTGCAGGGAATGCTCCAGGTGCAGCAGGCTTTTGTGCGGCAGATTCTGGATGCCCTGCCCAATGTGCTCTACATGGTGGACCCCGACGACAGCGTGTCGTTTTCCAACCAGGCCTTCGGGACCATCATGGCGCATAGCCAGCACTGGCAAGCCGTGGGTGCCCCGGAAGCGGTGCAGGCCGAAATGAGGCAGATGAAGGAGTTAAATAGCTTGGTGCGCAGCACACTGGAAGCCGTAATCCGGGAAATGCCGTTCACGCTGATGACCGGCGAAACCCTGTATTTCCAGGTGCACAAGCGGCCCTTGCGCCGCGCCGACGGGCAGCTGGGCATCCTCACCATTGCCACCGACATCACGGATGTGAAAAATGCGCGCCACGAGCTGGAGCGCCGCGAAAAGCAGTACCATGACCTGGTTTACTATTCCCAGGCCCTGATATGCACGCACGACCTGCAGGGCATAGTGCTGTCGGTGAATCCGGCCATTGAGAAGCTGTTGGACACCACGGCGGCCCAGCTGGTGGGCCGGCCACTGCACGATTCCCTGGCCCCGGAACACCACGCGGCCATGCAGGCCTATCTGGACGCGGGCCGGCCCATGCAGTCGCAGTCGCGGGTGATGACCGTGCGCACCCGCTCCGGCGAGCGGCGCTACCTGCAATACTATACCTATCAGGTATCGGAAGAAGGCCATACGCCCTACGTTGTGGCCTCGGGCTATGACGTGACGGATGGCTACCTGGCTCAGAAAGCCCTGCAGCAGGCCAAGTGCCAGGCCGAAGAAAATGCCTTGGCCAAGGAAGCTTTTCTGGCACGCATGAGCCACGAAATCCGCACGCCCCTGAACGGGGTGCTGGGCATGGCGGGCTTGCTGCAGAAAACAGTGCTGACCGCCACGCAGCAGGAATACCTGAACACCATGCAGCACGCTGGCAAACACCTGCTGGCCCTCATCAACGACGTGCTGGACATGGCCAAAATCACCACCCAGCACCTGCAGCTCAACCACGAGGCGTTCGACCTGGCCCTGGCGCTGCAAGGGGCCGGGCACACGGTGGCCGCGCTGGCCGCCGAGAAAGGGCTGCGTCTGGAAATAGCCCCCCTGAGCACCACCGCAACCCGCGTGGTGGGCGATGCCTACCGGCTGCACCAGGTGCTGCTCAACCTGCTCTCAAATGCCATCAAGTTCACGGAGCAGGGCAGCGTCCGGCTTGGCGCCGAGGTGATTGATACCACGCCGGAGCGGCTGTTGCTCCGCTTTTGGGTGCAGGACACGGGCATTGGTATTGCGCCCGAAGCGCAGCTACATGTTTTCGATGCCTTTGCCCAGGCCAACCACGAAACCAGCCTGCGCTTCGGCGGTACGGGCCTGGGGCTCTCCATCAGCGGGCAGCTGGTGCACCAGATGGGTGGCACGCTGCGCATGTGCAGCGAGCTGGGCCGCGGCACCACGTTCTCGTTCCAGCTGGCTTTGCCCCGTGCAGTCGAAGCTACTGCCCTGCCCCCCGCGCCGCTCATGCCCTCCTACGATGGCCTGCAGAACCTGCGCGTGCTGCTGGCCGAAGATAACCTGGTAAACCAGTGCATTGCGGTGGCCGTGCTCGAAAACTGGGGCGTGCAAGTCACCGCAGTTGGCAATGGCCTCGATGCCCTGGCGCAGCTTCAGGAACACTCCTTTGATGCGGCCCTGCTCGATATCCGCATGCCCGGCCTGAGCGGGGTAGAAGTCACAACGGCCATTCGTCATTATACCGATACCGGCCGGGCCACCATTCCCATCATCGCCCTTACCGCCAATGCCTTCGAGGGCGACCGCGCGGCTTACCTGGCCGCTGGTATGGACGCCTGCCTCACCAAGCCCTACGAGGAGGCCGACCTCTGCCAGGCCCTGCTAAATTTAACGGCGCAATAAGCTGATTGCACATGCAAACGGTCCAATTGTGTGTATAAATGGACCGTTTGCATGTGCAACTAGACCGTTTGCATGTGCAACTGGACCGTTTGCATATGCAATTGGGTTGTTTGAATATGCGAACAGCCCAATCGTATGTATAAATAGACCATTTGTACATGCAAACGGACCCTTTGCACGTGCAATTAGGCTGTTTGCAGGAGCAAATGGGGTATTGGAATGGAGTGCTGCTTATTCCTGTGCTTCTACACCAAGGCGTACTCTTCCAATTTGCGATACAGCGTGGTTAGGCCAATGCCCAGGCGCTTGGCTACCTCCGGCTTGTTGCCTTCCAACTCACCCATCAGCTTGCCGATGTGGCGTGCTTCCAGCGCCCGCAGGCTTTCATCGGCAGCATCGGTGCCGGGCCGGGGCGGGCGGCCGAGGGCGTGGAACTCATCCGGCAGGAAGTCGGCGGCCAACAGCTCGCCGGGTGGGGCGAGGATGGCGGCGCGTTCAAGCACATTTTTCAGCTCGCGCACATTGCCGGGCCAGGGGTAGCGTTGAAGCAGGGCCAGGGCTTCGGGCGCGAGGCCGGGCAGGCGCTTGCTGAGCCGGGCCGCGAAGTACTGTAGGAAGTGGTTGGCCAGCGGGGGTACGTCGGCGGGCCGGTCTTTTAGAGGCGGCACTTGGATGGTGAACACCGAAAGGCGGTAGTATAAATCGGGGCGGAAGCGGCCCTCGGCGGCTTCCTGCTTGAGGTTACGGTTGGTGGCGGCCACCATCCGAATGTTCACGTTGGTGGGCTTGGTGTCGCCGAGCTTGGTGAACTGCTGCATCTCGAGCACCCGCAGAAACTTGGCCTGCACGTTGAGCTCCAGCTCGCCGATTTCGTCCAGAAACAAGGTGCCGCCGTTGGCTTCTTCCAGCAGCCCTTTCTTGTCCGTCAGCGCTCCGGTGAAGGCGCCTTTCTTGTAGCCAAACAGCTCGGATTCCAGCAAATCCTTGGGGAAGGCGCTGCAGTTCACAGCCACGAAGTTCTTGCCTTTGCGCCCACTAGCCTGATGGATGGCTTGGGCAAACAGCTCCTTGCCGCTGCCGGTGGGGCCTTCGAGCAGTACGGTGCTGTCGGTGGGTGCCACTTGCCGGGCCAGCTGCTGCACCCGCTTCAGCTCCGCGGAGTCGCCAATCATGGCCTCGAAGGTGTAGCGCTGGCCCACGCGTCGCTCCAGCTCGGCCACGCGCTTGCGCAGGCGGGCTTTCTCGGCGGCGCGGTCCACCACCACCACGAGCTGTTGCTCAAAGTCGCCCTTGGTGAGGTAGTCGAACGCACCCAGCTTCATGGCCTTCACGCCATCGGCAATGGTGCCAAAGGCGGTGAGCAGCACCACTTCGGCATCGGGGGCGGCAGCTTTGTAGCGGGGCAGCAGGTCCACGCCGTGGCCGTCGGGCAGCTTCACGTCACTCAGCACCAGCAGCACCTCGTCGGCGTGTTGCTGCAGCAGCTCCAGGCCGCGGGTGGCGTCGGGGGCTTGCAGCACGGTGTAGCCTTCCAGCTCCAGCACCTGGGCCAGGAGCTGGCGCAAGCGCGCCTCGTCGTCGATGATTAGGAGTGTTCCGGTGGGCATATTGAAATGGAAAGTTGCGGCGACAAAGAACGGTCAGCCTGGGCAGCTACTTTTGAAGAGGTTTACTCAAACACCAATTCGATGAGCGAAGAAAGCAAACGCGTAGAATGCAGCACGCATGGCAACCGATACCCGGCCTACGTTTGCCAGCATTTGAACCTGAAAACGCCCGTGGGCTTTTACGAGCCCTTCGCTTCTGACCCAAGCGTGATTTATTCAGACGACGAACTCAACGCTTGGTGCAATGCCTGCGATGAAGTGCTGACGCGAGTTGGCGAATGGAACGAAGAATCGGAAAGCTTCGCGAAAATCAAACTTGTTTGCGACGTGTGCTTCTTCGATATGAAGGAGCTAAATACTGGCAGCAGAAAAGGATAAATTCGTTTTCGCGACCTCATAAAAAAAGCTATATGAGAAGACTGATGACCGTTTCTTCTTTTTTTTCCTGTTAGGGCTGGGGTTGGCTAGTTGTTCCCAAACCAGCAAGAAGCATTCGAAGCTTGGAATAGCTTATGCAAAGCAGGCATTACAGGAGTCGCTCAAAGACAAATCACTGCATAATGTAGTGTCTGAAAACAAGCTATTAATACCTGATAGTTCGACAGCTATTCAAGTGCTTGAACCTGTCTTGTTTCGCATTTATGGAAGGGAAAATATCGTCAAGCAGCGGCCTTATGAAAGGTATCTTATTGACCACTATTGGGTAGTATCAGGTACACTTCCTGAAGACTGGGTTGGAGGCACTTTCATGATTATTATGGATGCCCGGAACAGCCAAGTTATTCGGTTAACTCACGGCAGATGAGTTGTACTAACTCTCCGAATCTCCTCCTTAATCTTGGTCCCGAACCGGGCGAATTCTAGTTTGGCTTCAACTTCGGAATGCCATGCCAAGTTGAGCTGGGTTAGGTTATACTGGCGGCGCGCTTGCGACCCAGCAGCCCGCGGCGGTCCAGCTACCAACGCAGGTAGTGCGTTCGGTTAAGGCTGCACGAGTAAAAACGCCTGCACCTCCTTCGTAAAGCGCCGGGGCTGCTCCAGATTCAGCAGATGCGCGGCGCCGGGGAGGCTGACTCGGCGCGCGTGGGGCAGCCGTTGGGTCAGCTCCTTGGCGATGCTGAGGGTATCCTGCATACCGAGCATCCCGCCGTGCAGAAGCGGCAAAGCTGGGTCGGTGCCGCTTTCTTCTACATACACCTTGGAATCGGCCACCCGAATCCAGTGCCGCTGTACCTATTGCCCCCGGTCCGGGCTCGCCACCAAGTCGCTGAATATCAGTAGTAAAAACAGTAGATGACGGAACGCGTGAGCAAGCAACAGGTGCAGCGGACGAAGCGGTAAGTAAGTTGTTTAAAGTAACGGGACGTGGCCTCAACTTCTCCGAATTTCGTCCTTAATGTGTTCCACAAACTGAGCGAATTCGGGTTCGGCTTCCACGTTTTGATGCCAGGCCAGGCCCATTTCGGCCAGGTTATACTGGTGTTGGGCGCTGATGGTGGCGCCGGGCACGAGGGCACCGGCCGCGTCACGCTCGTAGCCCAGCAGCCAGAGGCGGTCGGCCAGGGCGGTGGTGGTCACGAGGTCGTGCGAGACGATGACGACGGTGTTCAGCTCGTCCATGGTTGTGACTTCGACGATGATGCGTTTCACCTCGTCAATCATGGCCACGTCGAGGCCGGAGAAGGGCTCATCGAGCAGGATGAGGTGGTCGGAGCAGAGCAGCTGCTGGGCGATGGCCGCCCGCTGGCGCTGCCCACCCGAAAGCAGGGCCGGGTACTTGCGGGCGTGGGTGGTCAGGCCGAAGCGTTCGAGGTAGGTGCTGACATGCTGGCGGGCCTCGGCGGGGCCATACTTGCGCTGGGCGGCTACCAGCAGGTTGTCGAACAGGGTGCGGTGGTCGAACAGCGGGTAGCGTTGCTGCACAAAGCCCACCATACCAGGTAGCACCGCCTGCTGGGCCTGGCCCACTTCCACGGTGCCGCTACTGGGCCGGATGAGCCCCGCCATGATGCGGCACAGCACCGATTTGCCGATGCCCGAGCGCCCGTAGAAGCCCACGACCTGGCCCTGTTTCATGTTGGGCCGCGTCACGTCGAGGACCTGGGCGTTGATGTCGCGCAGGATGGGCTCGCCCTGGAACGACATGGAAATGTTGTTCAAGGTTAGAATAGGGTCTTTATAGGCGTAGGTGTGGGCAGTCATGGCGGGTGGTAGCGTGGACGCTGCGAGTCCGCGCCTGTGAGGGTTATGTTGGGGATTTGACTGGGTGATGCGCGGACTCATAGCGTCCACGCTACGCTACTCCCAATTGTGAATAGGGGAAAAACACTTTCCGCAGCAGCACAAACACATAGTCTTGCACGGCACCGGTGGCCAGAATGACCAGCTGAATGGCCAGTACGCCATCTAGGTGCAGGTAGCGGTTCTGCTTGTAGAGCAGCAGGCCGATGCCGCCTTCGGACTGGTAAAGGGTTTCGACGAGGGTAATCATGGTCCAGATGATGGCGAAGTTCTGGCGCACGACCTCGAGCATCTCATCGAGCTTGCCCAGCACCACCACCTCGTAGAAGCTGCGCCACTCGCTCATGCCCAGCGTGCGGGCGTGGTCCATTTCCTCCTGCGTCGTGGTCAGAATCACGCTCGTCATGCCCGTCACCAAATACACCGTGGCCCCGAAAATGAGCACCGACAGCTTCACTTGGTGGCCCGAACTCACCATCAGAGCCATAAAAAACGTGAGGCCGGTGAGCGTCAGGTAGCGCATTTTGCTGGCCGCGTAGGCAATGGGCCGGAAGAAGGGCAGCGCCGTCAGGTAGGAAATCAGCAGCGCCAAAACAGTGGCTACGGCCAGGGCCTGCAGGGCAGTCGTCATGCTGGCCCACAGCTCCTGAATTAGGCCCTGGCTGGTGATGAGGTCGCCGAGGGAGCGGAAAACTTCGCCCAGGCTGGGGAAGAGCTGCATGGGGTAAAACAGCCACAGCAGTAGCAACAGCCCCACTTGTGCCGCCACCATGGAGGTAAACACGAGGCGAGGGGGCTGGGCATTAGGAGCAAAGAGCGTTTTCATAAAGCTGGTGACATTGAGAACCGCCTGCATAAGGAAGCGGAATGGTAGCTGGGTGGGTTTTGATGAGGCAAAGGGTAGCGGCAAAAGCAGCTGGCGGGGCCGCGCAAACCAGCGCGGGCGCAGAATGAATATTTTTGCCGATTGGTGGTCAGCCTGCCATTGCCTCTCAAGCTCCAATGCGTCTATTGCGGAATAACTGGTTCACTCAAAAAGCAGACAGCCACTTCAGGTTGCTGGTCGGTGTGCTGAGTGCGGCCACGATGGCGCTGGCCACGGGGTATTACTGGGTGCTTATTCGGAAGCTGGGGCGGGCTACCGATGTGCAGGCCCACGTTGCCATCCTCTATAAAGCCTGCCTGGGGCAGGGAGCAGTGGCCGCCAACTTTGGCTTTTACCGGCTGGTGCAGGCGGCGAGTGGCTTTTCCTGCGACCTGTCGCGGCTGCTGAATACTGCCGTCGTGGTAGTAGCTGTAGCCTGGGGTGGGTTGGTTAGCGTTTCGAGCTATGCTGGTATTGGCTTGTTGAAGCGCCGGGCATTGGCAGAACTCCCTGTTGACGACGCAACCCAAAAAGTAACCGGGCTGATGGCTGCCGTTTGCTCGTGCCTAGTGTTTCCGTTGCCCCTCAACACGGCCGATTGGTACCTGGGAATGCTGCCTCCCAACGTGTTTCACAACTCTACCATTCTCAGTGCGATGCCCTTCAGCGTACTGGCTTTTGCCAGTGGGGCCCACCGCCTTTCACAGCCTGCCAAAGCCAGCAAGTCCGATGACCTGCTGTTGAGCCTGCTACTGGTAGTGGGGGGCATTTTCAAGCCCAGCTACGCGTTTGCCTTCCTGCCTGCTTATGCCCTGTTGTTTGCGCTGAAGTTCCGGTCTCAGCCAGCCCAGCTGCTTCGGTTGACGCTGGTGCTGCTGCCCGTTGTCTTGCTAGTTGCCGGGCAGCTGGCCTGGACCAACCACCATCCCAAGGATACCCTGCACGATGCGTCGGTGCTGGCCGTAGGCTTTCCGGCGGGCTGGCACACGTTTGTGCCGGGCTATGGCATCGGGCAGGTACTGGCTTGCATGGCGGGCTCGTTTTTAGTGCCGGTGTCAGCGTATAGCCTGCGCCCCGATTGGCTGAAGCGGCCCGCCCACCAGCTTGCGGTGCTGAGCCTGATAGCCGGCCTGGGCATTTTCATGCTCATTTATGAAACCGGCTACCGGGCGCTGCATGGCAACTTTATCTGGCAAGTTGTGGCTGCAAATCATGTACTACATTGGCTTGTTTGCTTGGAATCGTTTAGCTGGGCTCCTGCGAATGCCAGCCAGCAGCGGAAGCGAATGCTGCTGGTGGGGCTGCTGGCTATTGAGGTGCTGAGCGGAATTGCTTACCTTATCAAGGCCTTATTCCTGGGTATTTGAATGCCCTGCTCAGTCAGGTGATTAGTTGCCCAGCACCACTTCCACGCGGCGGTTTTTGGCCTTGCCATCGGGGGTGGCGTTGCTGGCTACCGGCTCGGAGGCGCCGTGGGCGTACACCTGCACGCGGCCATCGGGGAAGGCGCTGCGGCTCTTGGCTTCGAGCCAGTGCTCCACCGCCATGGCGCGGTCTTCGCTGAGTTGCTGGTTTTTCTGCGGGTCGCCGGTGTTGTCGGTGTGGCCGTGCACGGCCACTTTTAGGCGGCCGGCCACCACCAGGTCGTTGAAAAGCTGGTTGAGGTCGTGCTCGGCGGCGGGGGTGAAGGTGCTCTGGCCGCTGTTAAACTCGATGTTCCAGGCGCGCTTGCTCACGCTCTGGCGGATTTCCTCGCCGGCGGCAAACTGTTGGGTTTCGGCCGGGGCCACAGCTTTGCCTTTGTATTGAGCTTGCAGCTGTTGCAGGGGTTTGAGGTCCAGCATCTGGTCGAGGGGCACGTAGCTGGGCAGCTCTTTGGGGTACAGCTTGCTTTGCACATCGCCGAAGGTTTTATACACGGCAGCGTAGATGTTAGTGCCGCCTTCATCCAGGCCGAACAGACTCAGGTTGTCGCTGAAATTGAAGGCCTTGCTGCCGCCTAGCTCCACCACGTCGCCATTGCGGTCGGCTTCGCTCACGCCTTTGTAATACTTCAGCCAGTAGGCGCCGGGCTTGTCCTGGTCGCCATACACGGTGGCTTCAATGTCGGTGGCGCGGGCCAGGGCTTCGGGGTGCGATTTTACCTGGTCGCCGGCCACGGCGAAGGCCGTCATCAGGCCCAGCACTTCCTTCTGGTGGGCATCGTACCAGCGCTTGGTAGTCACCATGATGTTGGGCATCTGGTTGGAGTAGTCCTTCGTGCTCACGATGTTGACGAGGCCGCCGCGCTGTTTGGCAATGTTCACGTCGCCGGGCGTCCAGGTGGCTACGGCATCGGCTATCACATCCACTTTCACGCCGGTGTTCTTGCCATTCACCACCTTGGTGCGCGATTCCGGTTTGCCAAGGATGTATTTCTCAGCAGCTACCAGGAAGTCGGAGGAGGCCATGAAGTTCACGGCTTCGGGGTCGTAGGAAGTTTCGTCGGGGTTCACCTTCAGGCCGTTGTCGGCGCACCACTTCAGGGCAATGTTCTGGTCGCCGTCGCGCAGGTAGCAGGCAATGGTTTTGCCCAGCGCCGATTTGGGGTTGTCGAGCCACTCTTTCGGGCCCATCAGCTTGTCTTCGCCGAAGGATTTACCCACCGAGTACGGAATGATTTGCAGCTGGGTACCGGTCTTTTTCAGTTCGGCTTGCACGGCCGAAAAACCGGGGAGCCCGTCGCCCATGATGCTCACTATCAGGCCAGGGGTGGCGGGGTTGTTTTGCAGGTCTAGGGCATTTTTTACCAAGTCGGCTTGCATCTTGCTCACGTCGTCCTGCCGCACAATCTGCATGTCGAGGCCATTGGCGGCCAGGGCCGAGCCCATGGTAGAGCGGGGGCCACCGTTGGCCAGCATGCCGGCCACCTGGCTGTTCCAGGCCATTACTTCCCACACTATGGGAGTGCCTTTTTCGGCCGGCGCGGTGCCGGGCATGGGCGCCAGCGGCACCACCACATTGGCCCGGTTGCCACCGCTGGCCGCGGGCAGTTCAATTGAGTTGAGCAGTACCGACTGCGTGTCTGCTTTCTTAAACACGGCACCACTGGAAACCAGCTTGTTGATGCCAAAGTACAGGACGGCCACGAGGATGAGGCCAATTAAAATTTTACCGCGGGTTGTCATTGTAGGTAGGGCAAAAAGAGGGTGGCGCGCCCGTTTTGGGCGCAAGGTTTTTTGGTGTTTTGGGGAGGTAGATTAGCGGGTGGCGGGGCAAGCAGTTCATCATGCTTCGCTGCGCTCGGCATGACGTTCTTTTCGAACGTCATGCACTTAGTTAGCACAGCAGATGGACCAAGCCGCAGGCCAGCAAAAAGCTAATCAAGCAGGCTAGAATAGGCATCATCGGAAGCTTTTTTAGTAGCGGCGAAGGATTGGGATTGTTGGGCTTGGGGTTGCTCCTGGAGCACGGCGTTGAACTCGCCCTTCTGGTATTTGTCGAGCAGGCGCTGGCCTTTCTCGCTCATCACGCCGTTCTGGATGTCCATCTCTTTCACGAACTCCTGCGAGTAGCGCATGGCCTGTTTAATCTGACCCAACTGCTGGGCCATGTCCTCGGCTACGCGGTCGGTGGCCAGGTCGAAGAAGTACTTCTTGTCCGGGTCGCCGCGCAGGATGTTCATCGCGGCGCGCATGCCCGAGCTGGTGCGTTTCACCAACTGGTACTCGTCCTTCAGCAGGTTGACTTTGAACTTGCTGCTGTCAATCTGCCGGATGGCGGCTTTCAGAATCTGGCGCATGACCACGCTCACGTTGGCCGTGGTGGTGGCCATGGGCGTCAGGCGCTGGTTGTAGTCCTGAATCTGGGCGGCGCGGGAGGCGTAGCTTTCGGCGGCATCTTTTTCACCTTGGCGGGAAGCGGAGTCGGCCAGCGCGAGGTACTCCTTCACCTGTTGGGCGTTGGCGGCCAGCTTGCGCTTCACCAGCTCATGCGCCCCTTCAATGTTGGTGACCTCGGCGTCCATCTTGCGGGCCTCTTTCTCGGTGTTTTTGATGTAGTCTTCCATGATGCCGATGGGGTCGGTGTTCACGAAAATCCCGGCCATCGAGCGGAGGATGCGCTGCCCGGCGTACCACAGCCCGGCGTGAATCCGCTTGTTGGTGGCCAGCAGAAACAGCACGAACAGCGCGCCGAGCCCGATGCCCAGCTTCACGGTGTCAAATACCATGTCGACGAGGAAGGGCAGAATCTGGCCCCAGAAATACACGGCCGTACCCACCAGCCCCACGAGGACCACGCGGCCGGCGACTTTTTCCGGCTGCTGCCACTTGGGCAGGCCGTTGTCTTGGTCAGAGGAAGAAGAAAGGAAGGTGTTCATGGCGTTTAAGTGTTTAGTGACTTCCACCTAATGCCAAGTCCAATGCCGAATTGGAAATTATTTCATCAAATATTTGCTAGCAGTTGATTTGTAGTATGTTAATAAAAAATCCCCGCCGGGCGCGGGGCCCAGCGGGGAAGAATTTTTCCAAAATGAAAAGCGAATTTTTTCAGATTAGTAAGTGTGGAGGCCTCACTTCCGGACTCTCGCTAAGGCCTATTGCTTTATCGGTACCAAAATCATAGCGGAGCTGCCGGGCATCTGCACGCCGCTGGTTACCTCCAGCACATCGAGGCCTTCCTCGTTGATTTGGTCGCCGCGCAGCACCACTTTGTAGGTGTCGCGGGGCAGCTTGACGCTCCAGGCGGAGCGGTTGCCGTTGAAAATGACGAAGATGCTGGGCCAGGCGTCGCCGCCGGCGTTGTTTTTAAGCTGGTAGGCGATGATGCCAGGGGCCATGTTGGGCAGGAACTCCAGGTGCTGCTGCACCAGCTCGGCGGTGGGCAGGCGGAAGGCGGGATGGGCCTTGCGCAAGGCAATGAGCTTGCGGTAGTATTGGTAGACCGCGAGGTTCTTCGCTTTGCGGCCCCAGTCGAGCTGGTTCACGCTGTCGGGCTGGTTGTAGGAATTGTGCGAGCCGCCTTTGGTGCGCAGAAACTCGTCGCCAACCGGCAGAAACGGAATGCCCTGCGAGGTAAATACAATGGTGTTGCTGAGCAAATCCATTTTCAGCCGGTCGGCTTCGGAGGCGCCGGGGGTAGACACGCGCAGCTTGTCCCAGAGCACCATGTCGTCGTGGCAAGCCACGTAGTTGATGGCCTGCGCTGGGGAATTGGCCCAGGGAGCTTTCGAGTAGTTGACCTTGGCATAGTCGACCTGCGGATGCTGGGTGGCGCCTACGATGCCGAACTTCACACTCTCCTCCAAATCGGGCTGGCCGCTGGCAAAGCCGGGCTCGGTCTGGTGGGCGTAGTGGCCTTTTACGCCGTCGCGCAGCTCGTCGCCGAAGGCGGCGATGCGGTCCAGCTTGGACATATTGCCTTTGAGGGCGCGCTTGGCATCGGGCAGGGGCGAGGGGCCGGCGGTCCAGCCTTCGCCATACATGAGAATGCTGTGGTCCTGCTGGTCGAGGGCAATGCGGATGGCGCGCATGGTTTCAATGTCGAGCACGCCCATCAGGTCGAAGCGGAAGCCATCAACGTGGTACTGCTGCGCCCACCAGGCCACCGATTCCACGATGAGCTTGCGGACCATAGGCCGCTCGGAGGCTACTTCGTTGCCGCAGGCGGTGGCGTTGCTGAGGCTACCGTTGGGATTGTGACGGTAGTAGTAGCCGGGCACCAGCTGCTCGAAATTGCTGCGGCCGGCATCGGCCGTGTGGTTGTACACCACGTCGAGCACCACGCGTACGCCGGCACCATGCAGGTTCTCTACCAGCTGCTTGAACTCGCGGATGCGGGCGGCGGGGTTGGTGGCGTCGGTAGAGTAAGTGCCTTCGGGCACGGAGTAGTTCAGCGGGTCGTAGCCCCAGTTATAGCGGTTGGCGCTGGCGGGTGTGGTTTCGTCGATGCTGGCGAAGTCGTTGGTGGGCAGCAGGTGCACATGGGTCAGACCCAGCTCTACTAAATGGTCGAGGCCAGTGCTCACGTCTTCTGGGCCGCGGGTGCCCACCTGCGCGGCACCCAAAAACTTGCCTTTGTGCCGCACGCCCGACTGTGGGTGTACGGTGAGGTCGCGCACGTGTACTTCCCCAATGATGACATCGGTGGGCTGTTTCAGGGCGGGGCGCAGGTCCTCAGTCCAGCCGGCGGGCTGCGCAATGCTGGGGTTGAACACGGCCCCGCGCAGGCCGTTGATGCCCACGGCGTGAGCGTAGGGGTCGGCCACTTCGGCCATTTTCTTGCCTCCAATGGTGGCCTGCACGACGTAGAAGCCGGTGGTGCCGGCTGGGAGGGCGTAGGTCCAGGTGCCGCCTTCGGCCTTGGTCATGGCGTAATCGGCGGTGGGGGTACCGCCGGTGCCTTCTTTATAGAGCTTGAGGTGCAGGGCCTCGGCGGTGGGGGCCCACACGCGCAGGGTGGCGTGGGTGCCGCGCCAGGTCAGGCCAAGGTCAGGGCCGAGGTAAGTTGGGTAGCTGGTATAGTCGGGTAGGGGCGGAGCGGCCGTTGCCGCAAGGGAGGGAAGCAGCACAAGCAGCAGCAGAAAAGGAAGCCGGGACGTCATGCCCGCAAAGTTCGGCAATTAGCAAGCACGCGACCAGAAAAAACTCCCCTCCTTGCCGCAAGGAGACTAGGCCAATGAGTGGCATTTGCCAGGGTAGTTGCGGGCATTGAACGATATCCAGGTTAGGTATATCACCCTGCGATGATTCAATAGGCAAGTAGTTAGAATTGAGTAGCCAATTGGTCGAATTAGAAAAATCTTATCGACCAACCTTGTCCCGAATCTGAATTACCTGATGACAGACTATAGTATTAATTGCCCATCCTTCAACACCACAATCGCCTCTATTTTCATCCAATAAAAATGCCCTCTTCTAAAGTAAGGAGGGAGCTAGTGTCTACTGCCAGGCTTTCCCAGCGATAAAACACCCCTCGCCGTCGATATAATTCTGCTTACGGTCGGTTTGGCAGGGTTTTGAAAAGGGCGTCGGGTATGTTTGCTTCGATTTTACACTCGTCCATGGCCGTCCTTACTCCCCGTCGTTACCTCACCCCGCTGATTCATGTGCTGGTGTGGGGGCTGTTTGGGCTTACGTTTCTGCTATTTCAGCCGCTCACGGGCCGCCTGACCATGCCTCCGCAGTTCTGGCTGAAGCAGGGTATGATGTTCCTGGTGTGGGTGGCTACGTTCTACCTCACGGCCAAGGTGAGTGTGCCGAAGCTGCTATTTGAAGGCCGTACGGGCTGGTTTATCCTGGTATTGGTGGGGACCACGGCGGCGGTGCTGCTATTCAGCCGCTTCCTGGAATCGATGCTCGACCTGCCCACGCTCATGGATAAAGCCTTTCGGGCGGCAGCGGGGCGGCCGCGCCTGCTGCAGGGCCGCGGCCCGCGCATCGATACCATGGGCTTGCTCACCACCATGTTTGTACTAGGCATCAGCACCTGTATCACGGTGGTGCAGAAGTGGCAGAAAGACGCCCAGGCCCGCCAGACCCTGGAGCAGCAGCGGGTTCAGTCGGAGCTGTCGGTGCTCAAGGCCCAGATAAACCCGCACTTCTTTTTCAACACCCTCAATAATATCTACGCCCTCACGCTGCTCGATGGGGAGCAGGCGCGCACGGCCATTCACCGGCTCTCGCGCATGATGCGTTACGTCCTCTACGACACCGCCGGCGGCACCACGCTGCTCAGCCAGGAGGTGGCCTTTGTACAGGATTATATCACGCTCATGCAGCTGCGGCTCGATGAGCGGGTGCGCGTCACTTTCGAAAAGCCCGAACCTGTGCACGACGTCGCTATTGCGCCCATGCTCGTGTTGCCCTTCCTCGAAAATGCGTTCAAACACGGCGTGGCAGCTACCGAAAACAGCAGCATTTTCATTGCCCTGCGCCAGCCGGCCTCCGATGTCTTAGAGCTGGAAGTGCGCAACACCCGTCTCACCCTCCCCTCTACCGACCTGGCCGGCAGCAACGGCATTGGCCTGGTCAATACCCGCCGCCGCCTCGACTTGCTATATCCCGGCCAATTCAGTCTGCTGGTCGACGACCATACGCCCGCGAATGAATTCCGCGTTCAGCTCACGCTACACGTGGCGTAAGGGATTTTTGCAGACAATTATTACCCGCACACCCTCTTACCCTGATACCATATGACCGCGCTGCTATCCCTTAAAACCATTGCCGTCGACGACGAGCCGCTGGCCCTGGGCATGGTGGCTGCCTTTGTGGAGAAAACTCCTTTTCTGGAGCTTGTGGGGAAGTTTGGTAGTGCCGTGGAGGCCCTGAAATACCTACACGAGCACCCCGGTACCGTCGACCTGGCATTTCTGGATATTCAAATGCAGGAACTCAACGGCCTAGAGCTGGCCCGGGTGCTGGGCCCCACCGGGCCACGCGTCATCTTCACCACTGCCTTCCCGCAATACGCGCTCGAAGGCTACCGCGTCGATGCCATTGATTACCTCGTGAAGCCCTTCAACTACGAGGAGTTTCTGCGGGCTGCCAGCAAAGCCCGGGCTTACGCCGAGCTTACGGCTCCGCAATCTGCTGCCCCTGCGGCTGCTGCCCCGGAGGAAGACGAATACCTTTTTCTAAAGGCCGAATACCAGCTGGTACGCGTGGCCCTGAGCGACATTCTATATGTCGAGGGCCTGAAAGACTACGTGAAAGTGCACCTCAAAAGCACCCCGCGCGCCTTGCTTTCCCTCATGAGTCTCAAGGCGATGGAGGAAAAGCTGCCTGCCCGACGCTTCATGCGCATTCACCGCTCATTCATTGTGGCGCTCGATAAGATTGAGTCCGTGCGTCGCCTTACCGTCCAGATTGGAGCAGTTACTATCCCGGTGGGCGACCAATACAAGGAGATTTTCATGCAATTCCTCAGCCGCTGGACCTAAGCGGTTTTTCAGAATATCATCGTGCAGAGTGCAGTCGAGCTACCTGGCCGGCTGAGATGTGAAAGATGAAGTGTGCTGCGACCGACCGGCGGCCCGGCTGTACTCTTCACGATGCCTTTTAAATGCCTGCCCACAAACAACGAGTAGCTAAAGTCAAGTAACAAGTTCTATTACTTGATTCTAACTATTCGCTCAATACCCCGATGCCTCCCACACTCCTTGTCTTTCTGAGCTATGAAACCATTCACCTTACCCGGAAACTCAGTTTCCGGCCCGGACGCCTATGACCTGGCCGCCGACCCGCAACTGGCCGTGCTCTGCCTGTCCGGCAGCCTCGGCGGGCTCGAACTGAACAGCCTGAAATTTGCGGGCTGGATGCAGGAGCGAGGGTGGCGCGTCACGTTTTTTGCGCCTTCCGCCACGCCCCTGGCATACTGGGCTGATGAATGGTTTATCCCGCTCGAAACCTTCGCCGTGCACCGGGGGCTGGCCATGCCACTGCTGGCCTGGAGCCTGAAAGCACAGCTTGAGCGCCTCAACATCGGCGTGTTGGTGGTGACGCAGAACAAAGACCTGGCCGTGGCCACGCTGGTCAAAACCCTCATGGGAGGGCACCTGCGCATCATTTATCAGCAGCACATGCAGCTGGGCCGGCCCAAGCGCAGCCTCGTGCACACCCTGCGCTTTCGCTTGGTCGATGCTTGGTTATCGCCCTTGCCCGGCTTGGCCCGCGAAGTAGCCAGCAAGACCAAGTTTGATACGTCCCGGCTGCGCACCGTGCCCTTGGGCCTGCCGCTGGAGCAGTTTGCTCCGCCCACCCACACCCCCGCCCAGGCCCGCCGGGAACTCGACCTGCCCCAAGGCGTACGCCTGCTTGGTATTCTGGGCCGGATTGACGATGGCAAGGGCCAGGACTTTGTGATTAATGTGCTGCATCAGCTGCGCAAAGTGCACGGCTACGATGCCCACCTCGTCATCATGGGCGAGCCGACCCGCAACGAGGGCGACGAGTTCCTGCACCAGCTGCAGCGGCAGGTAGCCCGCCTGGGACTACAGCGCCAGGTTCATTTCCGTCCCTTCCGCACCGACCCTGCCGTGTTCTACCAAGCCATCGATGTGTTCATGATGGCCTCCCAAAGCGAAACCTACGGCATGGTTACCCTCGAAGCGCTGGCCTCAGGGGTGCCCGTGGTCGGCGCGGCTACCGGTGGCACCCTAGAGCTGGTGCAGCATGGCCAGACCGGCCTGCTTTACCTGTGGGGCGATGTGGCTGCTGCCGCTCGCGCTGTGCACCGCACCTTCGACGAAACCGCCGCTACCCACGAGCGGGTGGAGCGGGCCCGCCTCGGCCGCTGGCGCTACTCGCACCACCGCCAGTGCGCCCTCACCGAAGACGTTATTCGTGAGCTTATGCCCGTGACGGCTGCGCCACCTCGTCGTCGGGCCCTAGCCCTCAACGCCGCTTTTGCCCGCACTTTTGCCGAATAGTTCAGCCTGGTCACCCGGAAAAAAAGCCCTCCTGGTCGATACCCTGTGGCAGTTGGCCGATACAAAAGGAGCGGATTTGGCGCTGACTGGTAATTTCAGACTGCACCCGCCAATGGCCTCGTGCTTTCCCTCAAGTCCTGTCGTTTCGAAACCGAATTCGGCCACCTGACCGTTGCCACCCGCCCGGCGGATTTGCCCCCGCCGGTTGCAACGCCTAGAACTGGTCCCTGATTCGCAATGGCAGGCACTATTACCTAACGACCCGTTACCAGCCTAAAGGTGGCTGGTGGCGGGTCGTTGACTTTTTGGCATTTAGCCAAGCAACTATATCACTGCCCGACTTGTCAGGCCTGAGCACACTTAGCAGCTTTAGCACAGTTTGCTGCTGCTGTACAATCGGGCGTTAAGTAATTGCTTTTTTCTAAGAAAAACAAAATTAATTCTTATTATCTGTAGATAAATCTTGGCCAAGTAGTAATTTTGAGTAATTATTCGCTCATCGGATAATACTTTTTGCAGTTAAGTGTCCCGGCACTGCCATGGGAAAAGTGGTGATTTTAACGGAATAACTTGACATATGCTTTGCTATTACCCCTAGCTTTAACGTTTATGAAAAAACTTTTTACAAAAATGTGCAGCCAGTACCGCAGCTATTACAGCGGCCTGCTACTCGTTGCCAGCGGGCTGATGCCGGTACTAGCTCAAGCCCAAAGTTCCACGGTTGTCATCAGCGAAGTGTATGCGGGTGGGGGAAGTGCCGGTGCTACTTACCAGAACGACTTCGTAGAGCTATACAATAAAACCAACGTGAGCCTTCCCCTCAACGGGTACTCGGTGCAGTACAACCCGGCTTCGGGCGGGGGCGCTTATGCAATGGTTGCTCTCGGCAACGTCAGCATTCCAGCCAATGGCCACCTGCTGGTGCAGTTGGGCGCAGGTGCCAACGGCGGGCCCTTGCCTACGCCCGACGTAACCGGGTCTCTGGCGCTGGCGGTGGGCGGTGGGCGCATTGCCCTGGTGAGCAACACCACCGCTCTCCAAGATGCCGACCCCGCTAATGCGCCTGGCGTGGTCGATTTTCTGGGCTACGGCAGCAGTGCTGCTACCTACGAAGGCAGTGGCCCGGCCCTGGGCATGGCTGGCCTCGTGAGCCTGGAACGCAAGGCTCGGGCTACGTCTACCAGCGCGAGCCTGGCCGCGGGTGGTGATGACGTTGACCAAGGCAATGGCTACGATAGCAACGACAACGCTTCCGACTTTGTAGCACGCACTCCCGAGCCCCAGAATGCGGGCGCGGCAGCAGAAGTATTCACTCCCAGCGTGACGTACTACAACACCAAGAATGCTACGGGCTCCCTCAGCGAGCTGAGCACCTTTAGCAGCACGCCGGATGGCTCGGGACCATCGCCTGCCTCTTTCACCCGGGCGTTTCAGGTCTTCAATGTAGGAGGTAGCGGGCTCTCCCTTAGCGGCAACTGGACGGTGACGGGCGCCGGCTCGAAAGTGGTGCTGCTAGCCAATGCCACGCTCACGGTGCCGGCCAATTACAACTTGAATGCCCTGCTTGACATGAGCAGTGGGGCAACGCTGGTGGAATACAACGCGGCTCCGGGCGTGACCTACGGCAATCTGGACGCAACCAGCATCATCGAGTTTGCTCAGTCAGGCGACTACACGATTCCCGTACTGCCCAGCCCCGGCTACGGCAACCTGACCTTGCGCGATGCCTCCAAGCATTTGGATGCCGGCACTACCATCGTACGCGGTACCCTGCTGGTGAAAAACGTGGGTGGCAATTCCAACGTGTTCGGGGGAGCACCCAACGCCGCCTCGACCCTGGCCTTGGGCGGCAACCTGAAGCTGACCGGCACGGTGAGCTTCAGCAGCAGCGCCACCGACCGCATTGTGCTAACGGCTACCAACACCACCGCTTCGCAGGTGATAGATGGCGGTGGCAACGTCATCAAGCTCTATAGCCTGATTTTGCCAACGGGCCAGGCGGGCGTAAGCCTGTCTGGCAGCGGCAGCAGCCTGGAGCTCGGCAATACCAGCGGTGGTGGCTACCAGCTGGGTGCCGGCACGCTGCTCACCCTCAACGCCAATACCCTGGCCTTCGCGGCGGGCGGCAAGGCCACGGTAGCAGGCACCGGTGCACTGGCCGTTGATGCCACGTCCAGCATTGTCATTGATAAGAATAACACGACTGGCTTTGGTGGTACCACGGGCTCTGCCACGCTGTACCTGGCACCGGGCAGCACTCAAATCAACAACCTGACCGTGAACTCGGCGGGTAATAGCACCGTGCTTGCCGGCACGCTGGTTTTGTCCGGTACACTCACCGTTAACGGTGCTCTTACTCTCAATGGAAGCACGCTGGGCCTGACCGGTGGCCAGACGTTGACCATGAACGGCCTGATGGATATCCAGAATGGTTTCTTCAGCGCATCTGATGCCAGCATTGTAGTAGGTGGTGCCGGAAACATGGGCTTCATGTATTTCCGGGGGGGGGCCGGCAACCAAATGCGGAACTTCACCATGGCGCGGCCCAACCAGACGCTGTACCTGAATTCGCCGATAGCCCTGAGCTCGTCGCTCAACATCACCGACGGGGTGCTGGGCGTTATCAACACCATTACCATGAGTGGAACGGTGAACACCACAGGCAACGGCCGCATGCAAAGCTCGACCACGGCTAACCTGCTTATCAATGGTACAGGTCCGCTCGGCACCATCATCTTTACCGATGCGGGCGGCTTCCTCAATACGCTGGCGCTGAACCGCCCCGGCGGAACCCTGAATATAGAGGGCTTGTCGCTCAATGTGCGCTATCCTTCGCTTTCGGCTGGCGTACTGCACATCGGTGCTAACATGGCGCTCAACATCACCGGTCCGCTGGTGGTTGATGACCCAGCCGTGGCAAAATTCGCCGCGACGCCGACATCCAGCATAAGCTTCACAAGCTTCAACAACCAGACCCCGGTAGACATTGGGCCGCTGGCCTTCGTGCCCGGTCAGGACCTGATATCTTCGCTTACAATGGCCCGCTCGGCCGGTACCGTGGCAAACCCCCTGGACCCGCCGCTGGCTCAGCTCACGTCCAACCTCACGGTGCGGACGCTGGTGCTCACGCGTGGCTCCTTCTTTGTGCAGGGCAATAACCGCTTGAGCGTGTTGCCGGGCGGCGGTTTGGTGGGCGGTAGCGCCAACAGCTACACCAATACCTTGACTCTGGCTTCGGTGACCAATGCAAACCCCGTATTTGCTACCCTAGGATTCCCCCTGGGCGTAAATGGCGAGTACCGGCCCCTGACCTTCAACGTGACCGATGCCGTGACCGGCACCACCAGCTACACAGCCCGCCAAATTGAGGGCCGCGCCACTTCCCGCACCTTGCCCAATACGCTGCTGCGGGTGTCGGGCCTTCGCTACTATAATGTAGTAGCCGAGGCTGGCGGCTCCAGCGTGCTGCAAAGCGCCACCATTCGCCTGAGCTACGACCTGACCGCCGACCAGGTGACGGCGGGCAACGCCAGCCTGCTGCGCATAGCCATGGTGGACCCTGCCGATAATACGAAGTGGAAAAACATGGGCGGCTCGGGTAGCGGTGCCAACATCACCTCGAACATGATTCTGCCCGGTCCGTTTGGCGACTTCATCCTGGCTACCGACGGCAACACCCCTCAGAATGTGAATCCGCTGCCCGTGGAGCTGAGTGCTTTCTCGGCTCAGCGCCTGCCTAGCAAGGCCGTGAGCGTGCGCTGGACCACCGCCAGCGAGAAAAACTCCGACCACTTTGATGTGCAGCGCAGCCTCAACGCCCGCGACTTTGTGACCATTGCTACTGCCAAGGCCCAGGGCAGCAGCACCAGTGCCATCGCCTACGCTGCCCTCGACCAGACGGCTCCCGCAGCTCAACTCTACTACCGCTTGCGCCAAGTAGACCTCGATGGCACCGTGGCTTACTCTCCGGTACTGACTGTGAGCGGCCTCGATACGCCCCTGGAACTGGCCCTGTACCCTAACCCAGCCACCGACCGCCTCACCGCCGCCGCCCCGGCCTTGGCCGAGCGCACCTTCCGGGTGCTCAACACCCTGGGCCAGGTGCTGGCCACCGGCCGCGCCGATGCCGAGAACCCCACCGTGGACGTACGCGACCTGCCCACTGGCACCTACCTGTTGGAGCTGAGCAGCCCTGATGGCCGGCAAGTGCGCCGCTTCGTGAAAACGAACTAGGGGAGGAGCCATTAAAACAGCAAAAGGCCCTTTCGCAGCCGCGAAAGGGCCTTTTGCTGTTTTAATGTTGATGCAGGAACGTGATTTAGGCTAGCAGACAGCTAACGGTGATTCTGACGAACTAGGCATTATAGGTTTGCACGTGGGCAGCAAGGAGCACTTGTTGGACCTGAAGCTGCGAGGCTGCACCTTGTATTTGCCGCCCACCACGCTGCGATAGGTTTGCAGAAGATTACTAGCTTCACGTGGGGGCGCTGATGTAGGCCGCGAAACCTGCGGCGCCGATAGCCGTAAGGCGGGCTACTTGGTCGTGACCAAAGCCCTTAAGGTAAACGAACGGTTGGGTTGCTCGTTGGCGCGCTTTAATTATGGAACGGCACTGGAGAGCCGTTGGGAGGTCTCCTTGAAATGAAAGCAGCGCTCGGCAGCCTGCCGTAACGCGCCACGATTCTTCTTGTCTTCAGGGCAAGGGATATAATGATTTCGTAATTTGATTGCCGTGGTAATCCAAAGCATCCTTTCTATCTTTACACTTGACGTGTCTAGTTCATTGGGATTTAACTAAGTCCCTATAAAACCACTCTTTATGCAGAGATTCCTTACTAGTTTTTCCACCCATTTTGGCCGCAGCACGGTGCTGTTGTTGACGCTTTTGTTACCGCTGCTGGGATGGGGGCAGACTGTGATTGGTACACAGGATTTCGAAACGACTCCAGCTACTCCCACCGTAAGTGTTGCAGTAGCTGGCGGTGCCTACTACACGGGAAGCTCCACAAGCAGTGACCGTCCGGCTTCCACTCCCTTTAACAGTACCACAGGCGGAAGCCGGTCTTATGGGGTATCCAACGCCTCAGCTACTATTACTTCCGCTATTGTTGATGCAAGCGCTTACAGCACCGCTTCGGTTGGCTTTCGGTTGGCGTCCTTCTCCATTGCCAGCACTGGCAACGGTTCAGACCAAACCGATGTAGTAACACTAGCCATTAGTACCGATGGCGGTACTTCTTATTCAAACGAAGTAATTGTAGCTGGTGGCGCCACTAGCTCTGTTTCCAATACTATTTGGAGCTTCGCAAGCGGTACAGGCATTGCCACACGTGCATACCTAGGCAATAATACGCCCACTACTTCGGGCCCGGCAGGCGGGGGTGCCCGTACTTCGGATGGATATGGTGTAGTATCGGTGACTGGGATTCCGGCCACCAACCAGTTGCGCTTTCGCATCACTATACTGAATAACTCCTCATCGGAGCGCTGGTTGGTTGATGACGTTATCGTGCAAGGATACACCACGACATCCACTGCCTCCATCGGTACGCCCACCTACTTGGCGGGTGCGCGCTGTACCACGAGTTCGGCCAACGTGGGCGTGTCGTTCACTACCACAGGTACCTTCAACACGGGCAACGTCTTCACCATTGAGCTTTCGGGCCCGAACGGCGTGTTTGGTTCGACGCCCTACGCCACGGCTACCTACGCCGGTACCACGGCACCCACGGCACCGGTGCCTGTGCCCATTGCGGCCGGCACATTCAGCGGAGCCAACTACCGTTTCCGGGTGCTTTCGAGTAATCCCGCTACCACTAGCGCTACCTCAGCCGACTTCATTATTGTAAACGACCCGCAGGTCACCATCGACCCGCCCATCACCCAGACCTATGTAACGGGGGTGCCCGCAGTTCCTTTCCGGGCCATCGAAAGCTTCACCGTGGGCACCACGCGGCAGTGGCAATTGGGTACCTCAGCCGCCGGTCCCTTCACCAGCATTCCCGGTGAAACCGGCACCACGTTCACCCCCACATTCTCCACGCCCGGTACTTACTATGTGAACGTGGTGAGCACCTTCGCTGCCTGCGGTTCGGTAACTAGCGACAACGTGGCCGAAGTTATTGTGACTGCACCGCCAACCACTACGCTTACCACTGGCACCATTTCGCCCACCAGCTACTGCGTGGGCAGTACCGGAGCGGCTGTTTCGGTGCCGTTTACCTCGACAGGCACCTTTAGTGGCAACACTTACACCGCCTACCTGGGCAGTGGCACGAGCACTCCCATTGGTACGCTGGTGAGCGATGCCAACTCGGGCACCATTGCAGCTACGCTGCCCGCCACCCTGGCTTCGGGTACCACCTACCGCATCCATGTAGAAGCCAGCAGCCCCGCCACCGTGGCCTCCGACAACGGCACCAACCTTGCGGTGACGAACTACGCTACCAACAACGTGACCGCCTTCACGGCCACGGCCGGCAACACCGAGGCAACCTTGTCCTGGACCAACCCCACTAGCTGCTACAGCCGCACAGTGGTGGTGGCCAGCACCGGCCCCATCACCGTAGTGCCCACTGGCAATCCCACTGCCGGTTCTGCCTTCGGAACGGCTAGTACTGATTTGGGTGGCGGCCAGTTTGTGGTATACAATGGCACCGGTACCAGTGTCGTTGTTACCGGCCTCACCAACGGCACCTCCTATAACTTTAAGGCCTTCGTGACCAATGGCGATGGCTACAGTACTGGCGTTTCGGCTGCGGCCACGCCAGTAGTACCATCCCCCGTCATCAGTGGCTTCACGCCCAACAACGGTCCGGTAGGCACGGGGATTACCATTTCGGGTACCAATTTGGGCGGCATCACGGGTGTTACCGTGGGTGGCACAGCAGCTACCGGCGTATCAGCTACCGCCACCACCGTAACGGCTACGGTAGCTGCTGGCAGCACCACCGGTGCCGTAGTCCTCTCAGATGGCACCAGTACTTACACCGCTCCTGGCACCTTCACGGTCACAGCAGGCCTGAGCGCACCAACGGTGGCCAGCACCATCGCCTGCCCCGGCGTACCGTTCGATGTGACGTTTACTGCCTCTGGCCCATACACCGCTGGCAGCACGTTCACGGTGCAGCGGTCGAGTTCGGCTGGCAGCTTCTCGTCACCTGTCACCATCGGCACGGGCACCTACTCGGCTACGCCTACCCAAACGGTGTCGGCCACGTTTGCCAGCACCCTCACGGCCGGTACCGGCTACCTCATTCGGGTGGTGTCGGCTAGCCCGGTTGCCACAAGCCCTGCTTCGGTGGCCATCACGGTGAGCGGAGTGGGCATTGCGCCCACTACCGCCCAAAACATCGTGACCAATGCCAATGGTAATGCCCTCACGGCTACCGAAAACACTCCGGCTACCAGCCGCCAGTGGGCCGTTGGCACAGCCTCGGCTGGCCCCTTCACCGACATTGCCGGGCAAACCGCCGCTACCTACACGCCAAACTTCCCCACAGTAGGGACTTATTATGTAGTCGTAAAATCGACGGTAGCCTGCGGTGTGGTCACCAGCAACACCGTGCGTGTGAACGTGACCGCCCCCGTCCTCACCCTCACTTCGGACCAGTCCTCGCTCGATGGCTTCACCACGAGCAGTGGCATTGCCTCAACTGAGCAGAGCTACACCCTGACCGCCGCCAACCTCACCGTCCCCGTGACCGTGACGGCCCCCACCGGCTACGAAGTATCGCTGACTACCGGCACGGGTTTCACCACCCAGGTATCGGCACCGGCTTCGGGTAACACCACTGTTTATGTGCGCATTGCCGGCTCGGCCGTGGCCGGTCCGGCCAATGGCACCATCACCAACGTTTCAGGTACCAAGTCAGTCGACGTGGGCGTGACCGGTACGGTGTACCCCGCTGGCAGCAGCGCCTGCATCAATGAAGGCTTCAATAGCATTGGCAGCGGCGCCACCGCGCCCGCGGGCTGGACGTTTACCGGCGTGAGCAGTTACACGTCATCGGGCAGCGCGGGTACTGCTATTCCAGCAGTTAAGTTTGATGATACGAGCGACCGGGTGCTGACGCCCGTGGTGGCTAACCCCGTGCAGCTCACCTTCACCATGTTTGGCAACGCCACCAATGCCACCTCCAGCATGTTGGTTGAAGGGCTGGAAGGCGCGACGTACAAGACCATTGCCACCATCAGCAACCTCCCGACGACCAAGGCCATCCAGAACTACACCTTCACGTCGGCCCCGGGTGCCACCTTTGCCAACTTCACCCGCTTCCGGTTCACCTACACCAAATCCGCCGGCAACGTAACCTTCGACGACGTGCTGGTGCTCTGCGGTCAGGCTGCCCCTGAAATTGACATCACTCAAGCCGGCACTTCCGTTGCCTCGGGTAGTACAGTTGCTTTTGGCAATGCTCCAATCGGCAATGCTACTCCCGACGTTACCTTCCTCATCAACAACCTAGGCAATGCCAGCCTGACTGTGTCGACCGTGGCCCTGAGCAACAATGCCAGTAGTGCTTTCAGCTTTGTAACCCCACCTGCCACTCCCGCCACGGTGGTTGCTGGTGCCAACACGCCGGTTGTTGTGCGCTACACGCCTACCGCCGCTGGCCCACAAACCGCCACGCTCACCGTAACCAACACTGATTCGAACGAAGGTACCTATACCATCACTCTGACCGGCGTAGGCCTGGCCCCCGAGCCCACCGCTCCACAGCCTACCGTGACGGTAGCTAACATTACCACCACGACCGTGGACGTAACCGTTGCCGGTGGCACCGGCACCAAGCGTCTCGTAGTGATACGGCCCACCACGACTACTGCCGTGGTCCCCACGGATGGCACTACATATACCGCTAGTCTGGCCTATGGCAGTGCCGCAGCTACCAGCCGCACTGGTCTCAACAACTTTGTGATTATTGCCGATGCCACCACCGGCCCGGTAACCGTGACCGGCCTGACCGGCGCCAGCAACTACACAATAGACGTGTATGCTTACAACGACAGCAACGTAGCCGGGGCCGAGAACTACCTCACTGCTACCCCAGGTACGGCAGCGTTCAGCACGCCAGCACCACCTATTGGGGCTACCCAGGCCGGCATGCTCTTGCTGGAAGACGATTTTAACGGCACGCCTGGCAGCCTGCTCACGGCTAACGGCTGGACGGCCCACAACGGTGCAGGTGCTAGCCCCATCACCATTGAGGCCGGCAACCAGTCCTTTGCCGAATACCCCGCCGGCCAGCCTGCCAATAATAACCGGGCCCTCTCGGCTGGCTCCGGCGAAGACGTAAACCGCGCTTTCACTACACCCGCTGGTACCAGCACGCTCTACGTATCGGGCATTATTAATGTGGACGTGGACGGCACCGACTACTTCCTGCACCTGATGGACAATACCCAGACGAGCATTACCGTCTTCCGGGGCCGTGTATTTACCCGTTCCGTGGCGGGCGGCTTCAAGTTCGGCCTGACGGTCTCGGATGGTTCGTCTGCTGCCGCCGTCTACGCTCCGGCCGTGTATAATGTAGGCCAGGATTACTTGGTGGTGCTGAAATACGTGACCAACGCAGGTGGCAACGACGAAGCCAGTCTCTACGTGTTTGATGCCGCCGCGCCAGCCACCGAGCCTGCCACGCCCACCGTCGGGCCTGTTATTGAAGCCAATACCATTGCGGCCAACAGTCTCAACGCCGTGGCCCTGCGCCAGACCAGTAACTCACCTGTCTACTATCTCGATGGCCTGCGGGTGGCCACCGGCTGGGGCAGCGTCATCGGTAAGCCGATATTTACCAGTCCTGCTGCCACCCTGGCCACTGGCAACTACTATAACGTAGCCGTGAACAATGCCGACCAGGTAACCCCTGTGGGGGCCGTCCGCATCGAAAACAACCTGGCTCTTACCAGTGGCAAGGTGAATACTTCGGCAATCAATAGCCTCACGTTGTATCAAAGTGCTTCCGTCAGCGGCGGCAGTGCCACCAGCTTTGTGAACGGCCCGCTCGCCCGCACCACGGGCACGGGCGCGGCTTCCTCGTTCTTCCCCATCGGCAAGGGCACGGCCTACCGCCCGCTCACACTCACGGCGGCTGCGCAAGCGGCTCCCAGCACCTACACCGCCGAGCAGTTTGAGGGCAACCCCGGCCAAAGCGCTAGCACCTTGGGTGGCCAGCTCAAGCGTGTGTCGACCCGTCGTTCCTACACTGTCACTTCGTCCAACACCACGGCTGGCAATTTCAGTGGCAGCATCACCCTCAGCTTCGGCCCCGATGACTACGTGAACACGCCCAGCAGCACCGACCTGGTGATTGCCAAGCGCGACGGCGGCACTGCCGGCACTTGGAACAGCGTAGGGCGCGCCACCACCAACGCCACCACTGGCGACCCCGATTCCGGTGCGGGTGGGGCTGGCGTAAGCGGTACCCTCACGTCTGATACGTTCTCCGACTTTTCGGATTTCGCCATCGGTGCCCTCAACGACCTGACCAATACCAACACCTTCGCCGCCATCAACCCGCTGCCAGTAGAACTCACTACTTTCAGTGCCCAACGCGAGTCGAATAAGTCGGTAGCCATCCAATGGGCTACTGCCAGCGAGAAAAACAGTGCCCGTTTTGAAGTACAGCGCAGCCTCAATGCCCGCGACTTCGTGACCGTTGCCACCACCAAAGCCCAAGGCAGCAGCAACCGGACCACCGCCTATGCCGCTCTCGACGCCATGGCACCTGCTACTCAGCTCTACTACCGCCTCCGCCAGGTAGACCAGGATGGTACCGTGGCCTACTCGCCCGTCGCCACGGTAGCCGGTACCAGTGCAGCCACTAAGGCGTTGCTCTATCCCAATCCGGCCCGTAGCAGCATCACTTTCACCACTGAGGCCGTCACTTCCTACCGGGTGCTCAACCAACTAGGCCAGGCCCTGCTGCAAGGCCCCACCGAAGTTGGTACTACCAACGTTGCCATCGGCCAACTGCCCACCGGCCTGTACCTCCTAGAGCTGCAAACTGCCACTGGCCGTAGCGTACAGAAGTTTGAGAAAGAGTAAGGACCAAGGATTGACGCGGAATTTTTGGATTCCACGGATGTTGTAGATGTATTAACAAGGAAAGGCCACCCCTTAGGGTGGCCTTTTTTATGGCTACAGGTCTCAGTTCAACATTGTAGGCACCCGAATAGTCGTCATGGAAACAATGGACAGTTGTTTACCTTCTACCTGCAATCACTAGCTAATTATTGGTAACCTATTAAAAACAAAAAGGCCGCCATTCCGGCAGCCTTTCATCTTCTCATTCTTTGGAATAGCAAATACCAGCCGTTCACAAAATCCGCGGAATCCGAAAAAGCCGCGTCAATCCGTGATTCAGACGGAGAAGCTCTCGCCGCAGCCGCACTCGCGCGACGCATTAGGGTTGTTGAACTGGAAACCCTTGCCGTTGAGGCCATCAGAGAAGTCCAGCTCGGTGCCAGCGAGGTAGAGGAAACTCTTCATATCTACCACTACGCGCACACCTTTATCCTCAAACTCCTGGTCCATGGGGCGCACTTCGTTGTCGAAGTCCAGCTTATAGCTCAGGCCTGAGCAGCCACCACCTGCCACCGAAGCACGCAGGCGGTAGGTTTCATCCAGATGCGCATCGGTCATCAGGCGCGATACTTTTTCTTTGGCTTTATCCGAAACGGTAATCATGGCAATAGGAGCAGGGATGACCCCGCACAGCTAGTATTGAAATGCGGGTGCAATTTAGATAGATTATAAACAAGCCGGAGAAATTCTTTGTTCACCAACTCATCAAAATCAGGCTAAGAAGCTAAGAGCTAGGATTGAGCACCACGCTAAAAACAGTAATGGTGTTCAAGTCGCGACCGAAGTACAGCTTGTCCAGTGCCTCATAAGCATTATGCGCCCGGAAGTAAGAAGTGTGCAACTCCTTATCGCCTGGGCTGCGCCACTGCAGCGTATAGGAGCTTTCGGTGTCGCGGAAGCGCTTCACATAGTCCAGCATTTTCTGCAGGCATTCCACTTCGTCGCGCCCAGTTTCGTAACGGAACAAAAAGCGCTGTTGGTGGCGCGGGTTCACAGTAATCAGGTCCAGCCGAGTCTGGCCTTCCACTTGCCGGAACTCAAACTGCAACTGCTCCGGCGTCAGGCCTAAGTACTGCTGAATCTCACGTTGCAAGCGGGCAATTTCAAATTCGTCCATCATTCAATAGAGAATGAGGAATAAAGAATGAGGAATGAAGAACCGGCCGCAAAGCCAATTCTTCATTCCTCATTCTTTATTCCTCATTAAAAAGACTAGTGGTGCGCCAGTTCCAGGGCGGGCAGACCGTTTTTCACGCGGTAGTCCGAGATAGCCGACTTAATGGCGTCTTCAGCCAGCACCGAACAGTGGATTTTAACGGGCGGTAGCGCCAGTTCTTCCACAATCTCCATGTTATCGATAGCCAGGGCTTCGTCAACGGTTTTGCCTTTCAGCCACTCAGTAGCGAGCGATGAAGAAGCAATAGCCGAGCCACAGCCGAACGTCTTGAACTTGGCGTCGGTGATGGTGTTGGTTGCTTCGTCCACCTCAATTTGCAGGCGCATTACGTCGCCGCACTCAGGGGCACCTACGAGGCCGGTGCCTACGTTCTTTTTGCTTTTGTCCAGCGTGCCCACGTTGCGGGGGTTGCTGTAGTGGTCGATTACTTTATCGGAGTAAGCCATTGTTGTAGTGTTGAATTTTAAATGTTGAGTTTTAAGTGTTATTGAAGACTGGGTTTTGGTTGATGAAAATGAACGGGAATCATTCAAAACTCAGCCCTCAAAACTCAAAACTTTCTAGTGTTCTGCCCACTCGATTTTGCTCAAATCGACGCCTTCCTTGAACATCTCCCACAGCGGTGACATTTCGCGGAGCTTGGTGACGGCTTCTTTTACGTGGTTGATGGCGTAATCGATTTGCTCGTCGGTGGTAAAGCGGCTCAAGCCGAAGCGTAGGCTGCTGTGGGCCAGGTCGTCGCTCAGGCCCAGGGCTTTGAGTACGTAGCTGGGCTCCAGCGAAGCCGAGGTACAGGCCGAGCCAGAAGAAACGGCGAGGTCTTTCACGCCCATCATCAGGCCTTCGCCTTCCACGTATTTAAAGCTGATGTTGGTAACGTGGGGCAAACGATGCTCCACCGAACCGTTGACGTAGCTTTCTTCCAGCGTGGTCAGCTCTTTTTCGAGGCGGTCGCGCATGGCGCTCAGGCGAGCGGTATCAGCTGCCATTTCCAGACGGGCCAACTCACATGCTTTGCCCAAGCCCACAATGCCGGGCACGTTGAGGGTGCCGGAGCGCATGCCACGCTCGTGGCCGCCACCGTCCATTTGGGCAGTTACTTTTACCCGAGGGTTTTTACGACGCACGTAGAGTGCGCCCACACCTTTTGGACCGTACATTTTGTGAGCCGTAAAAGCCATGATATCAATACCATCGGCAATAACATCAACCGGGATTTTACCCACGGCCTGGGTGCCATCCGTCATGAACAGGGCGCCGTGGCTATGAGCAATGCGGGCAATTTCGCGGATGGGCTGGATGGTACCCGTCTCGTTGTTGCCGTACATGATGGTCACCAAGATGGTTTCCGGCGTCATGGCGGCTTCCAGCTCTTCGAGGCTGATGAGGCCTTGCTCGTTCACGGGCAGGTAGGTCACACGGCCACCCAGCTTCTCGATATGCTTACAGGTGTCAAGAACGGCTTTGTGCTCAGTGGTAGCAGTGATGATATGGTTGCCTTTCTGGCTGTACATCTCAAATACGCCCTTGATGCCGAGGTTGTCCGACTCGGTAGCGCCCGAGGTGAAGATGATTTCCTTGGAATCGCAGTTGATGAGCTTAGCGATTTGGTCGCGGGAATAGTCCACGGCCTCCTCTGCGGCCCAGCCGAAGGGGTGGTTGCGTGAAGCCGCGTTGCCGAATACTTCGGTCAGATAAGGCATCATGGCCTCCAGCACCCGCGGGTCGAGGGGCGTAGTGGCGTTGTTGTCGAGGTAAATAGGGAGCTTAAGCATTGCGCGCAGCAGTAGTGACAAGTGGTAAACCAGCGAATAGCTGATACCCGCCTAGAACATGGTTCGAGGGCAATCAGTTTTCTTTGGCCCCACAAAAGTAGATACAATCTAAACAAGGAAATACGTATACTGCCCAACCCGGCGCAAAAAGCTCGGTAAATGCCGGGTTATTGTCCGTTTAGTGGTAGTACCGTGCACTCCTTTTTTCCACATCTATGCTTACCAACCTCGAACACCTCGGCCTGGCCGTAAACGACCTCGACGCAGCCACTGCCCTGTACACCTCGCTGCTTGGTACAGCACCTTATAAGAAAGAGCATGTCGCCAGCGAGGCCGTAGATACAGTCTTCTTTCAAGTGGGTGGCTCCAAGATTGAGCTGCTGGCCGGTACCTCGCCGGATAGTGCCATCACGAAGTTCCTAGCTAAGAAGCCGGAGGGTATTCACCACGTCGCATTTGAGGTGGATGATATTCGGGCTGAAATGGAAAGGCTGAGAGGGGAGGGCTTCGTGCTATTAAATGAAGAACCCAAGCGCGGGGCCGATAATAAGCTGGTGTGTTTCGTGCATCCCAAGAGTGCAGCCGGCGTATTGGTGGAGCTCTGCCAAAGCTTGTAGCGTGGACTCTGCGAGTCCGTGCTTGAACCGCTAACTTCTTTAATAACTTCTCTTAAACGCGGACTTGCAAAGTCCACGCTATATAAAAACCATGAATCGTTTCCAGCAAGAAGTAGAAGCCGCCATTGATGTCCTACTGCTCCAGCAAGTCATTCTCTATCCAACTGACACGGTTTGGGGCCTGGGCTGCGACGCCGAGGCCCTGCCCGCCGTCAAGCAGCTCTACAAGCTGAAGGGCCGCGAAGCTGGCAAGCCCAGCATCGTGCTGGTGGCAGATTGGGCCATGCTGAAGCGCTACACCACTGAGGTCCCAGCTGATTTGGAAGCCTTGATTGCTGCCGACACCCGGCCCACGACCTATATTCTGCCCGCCAGCCGGGCCCTCGCTCCCGATTTAGTAGGGCCAGACGGCACAGTAGGCTTGCGGCTGACCAAAGATGAGTTCTGTCACAAAGTGGTGCGGCGACTAGGGCACGGGCTGGTTTCCACTTCGGCTAACAAAGCAGGCGAGCCGACGCCCGCCGTGTACTCGGAAGTGGATGCGGCCATTGTGCGTGGGGCCGACTATGTGGTGAACTGGCGGCAGGACGATGCCACGCGTGTTGCACCCTCGCGGGTGGTACGGCTGGGCGCGGGTGGTACGCTGGAAGTAGTGCGGGAATAAGCCGTCCGGTTTAAATCCCCCGACGCTGTGCTTCGACTCGCGGCGAACGATTTCCGCCGTACTGAAGCGCGGCTTCGGGGTACACTTTCTGTTTGCGACCTTTGCGGGCATGAAGACGCCCCAACTGCCCGAATTGCCCATCTTTCATACCATTGCCGAAGCAGCGGCCGAACTCAAACAGCCGGCCTACGTCATTGGCGGCTACGTGCGGGATTTGGCGCTGGGCCGCGACAGCAAGGACATTGACGTGGTGACGGTGGGCGACGGCATCGCCTTGGCGCAAGCGGTGGGTGCCAAGCTGCAGGGCCGCGGTCGGGTGCAGATTTTCAAGAACTTCGGCACTGCCATGCTGCCCACCAAGGAGGCAGGCGACATTGAATTTGTAGGAGCCCGCAAGGAAAGCTACCGCGCCGAAAGCCGGAAGCCGGAAGTGGAAGCTGGTACGCTGGAGGAGGATTTGGCTCGCCGCGACTTCACCATCAATGCCCTCGGACTGAGCCTAAACCCGGAAAATTTTGGAGAATTGGTGGACCGCTACGAGGGCATGAAGGACCTCGCTGGCAAAACCATCCGCACGCCGTTGGGGCCGGATATTACGTTTTCTGATGACCCGTTGCGGATGATGCGGGCCATTCGCTTTGCCTCGCAGCTCAACTTTGATATTGAGCCGGATACCTTCGACGCCATTATCCGGAATAAAGACCGAATAAAAATCGTGTCGCAGGAGCGGATAACGGTGGAGCTGAACAAGATTATTGAGTCGCCCACGCCGAGCTATGGCTTCAAGCTGCTGTTTCAGACGGGGCTTCTGCAACTCATCTTTCCGAAAATGGCGCTGCTGCATGGGGTGGAGAAAGTGGGCAACCACGCCCATAAGGACAATTTCTACCACACCCTGCAAGTGCTCGACAACGTGGCCCACGCCGGCGGCGACCTCTGGCTGCGCTGGGCCGCTGTGCTACACGACATCGCCAAGCCTGCCACCAAGCGCTATTTCCCCAAAGTGGGCTGGACCTTCCACGGCCACGAGGACAAGGGGGCTCGTTGGGTGCCCGGCATCTTCACCGATTTGAAATTGCCACTGGGCGAGGAAATGCGCATGGTGCAGAAGCTGGTGCGACTGCACCTGCGCCCCATTGCGTTGGTAAAGGAAACTGTGACCGACTCGGCCGTGCGCCGTCTGTTGTTTGAGGCCGGCGACGACATTGACCGGCTCATGCTGCTCTGCCGGGCCGATATTACCAGCAAAGACCACGAGCGCAAGGCTCGCTACCTGCGCAACTTCGGAGAGGTGGAAGAGAAGCTGAAAGAGGTGGAGGAAAAAGACCACCTGCGCAACTTCCGGCCCGTCATCACTGGCGAAATCATCATGGAAACCTTTAGGTTGAAGCCTTCGCGCCAAGTGGGCGAGCTGAAGGAGGCGGTGATGGAAGCCATTTTGGAAGGCACCATTAAAAACGAGATGGAGCCAGCCTTGGCCTTCCTGTTGCAGCAGGGGGCGGCCAAAGGGCTGGCTCCAGAAGGAGGCATCGTTCACTCACCAAACTAGCCTGTCTTCTTTTTTATTACCGTTGGGTGGATAGATGCAGATATTTATGTGAAAGTTGCCTCTAATAAATTTAGTAACAAAGAAAATTTTTGGATTAAAGGCGTTTGATGCTGGAAGGGCCAGTTGATTCGACTTTTACGCTTTTGGGTTTGCCGCTGTAGGCAATTTCGCTGGCCCCCACGGCGTCGCCCTTAATGCTCTCGCTCACGTTGAGACGGGCCTTGCACACCCCGGCCACGTTCACCACAGCCGTTCGGGTTTGGAGGGCAGCCCCAGCCAATTCGCAGGCACCAGCGGCTTCCAGGTTCAGCTCGTCGGCGTGGCCGGTGGCAGTGGTACGGCAGGCACCGGCCTGCTCCAGGCGGAGGGTACCGTAGTTCCCATTGAGGCGCAGGTGGCTGGCGCCGGCTTGCTCCACACGCAACTCGTCCTGCCGCTCGAAGCCGCCGAGGTCGGCATGTACGGCACCGGCCAGCTCCAGGCGCTCCACGCTGGGCAGGCTAATGGCGATGAGGACTTTGCTCTGGTTGCGGCCCCAATTGCCCCGGAAGAACGAGCCGGAGCCGCGAGGCGTAATTTTCAGCTCGTTCCCGTCCAGTTCTACTTGCAGCTCTTTGAGGGCGCTTTCGTCGCCAGCGGCTTCAATTTTGAAGGCATCAGCGCGGCGCACCACCACGCGGTAGCCGCCCCCTACGCTCACCCGGTTGAAGCCGGTTTCGGTGAAGCTGCGGCGGCCACTGCCGTAGCTGTTAAGGTCGGTGTCGAAGGCCGGCGCGCCGCCGTAGTTGAGCGTGATGCCGTTTTTGCCGTCGTTGCTGTCGCCTTCGTCGTCACTGCTTTCGTCAGTATCGATGTTGATGTTTACATCGGAGTCGTCATCATCATCCTCGTCACGGCCCAACTGCTCGTCGGTGCAGCCAATGCACTCCAGCTTGTTGCCACGCAGGCGGTACTGGTGCTGCTCGGGGTCTTCGGGCCGCTCATTGTTCACGAAGTTGTCAGAGTCGAGCAGGTCGTAGGCAAAGTCCCGGCTGATGCGGAAGGTGCGGTCGCGGGGCAGGCGCAGGGTCACGGTGAGCTCTTGGCGGCGGTATTTGGCGTCGGGCAGGAAGGAGAAGTGGTCGTCGAATACCAGCGAGGAGTCGCCGCTGGCCTGGATGGTGTAGTCAATGGTCGTCAGGGCGTTGCGACGGGCTATTTCCTGGGTAGGGCCTTTCGAGCCGAGGGTGCGCAACACTTCAATCACACGGCCACTGTCGGCGGCAGCAAGGCGAAGTTCTACATGCTGTTCCCATTGGCGGTCAACGTTGCGGGAGTCTAGCATAATGATGGGTGTAGTCAGTTTGGGGTAGCGTTCCAGCTGTTCTACTTGGGCATCGTATTGAAACTCGCGGCTCTGCTGGGCAAAGGCCATGGCCACACCCACCAGGCTCAGCAGCCACAGGCCCAGCAACGAGAGGCTCACCGTGCGCGACATGATGGAGTGACGGAACAGCAGGTTCAGCCCGCTCAGCAGCAGCGACAGCGCCGGTATGGCAAAGGCCAAGAAGCCAGCCAGCAGCCCCCAGGTGGGCACGCCGTTCAGCATAACGTGGGCAGGAGCGTCGCCCAGCACAATGTTCTGCGAGTGGGGCAGCAGGCCAATGCCTGCACCGAGGCCAATGGCCAAGGCCACCAGGCAGCCGAAGCCTGTGATGGTGAGCAAAATGCCGGCAGCAATTCGAATAGCCGAGCCCACAAAATTAACAGCCGGACGCAGGCCACGGGCGGCATCTTCCACGAAGGCACCCACGGGGCGGTTGGTAGTAGCAGGGCCGTCGGTAGCGAAGGTGTTGTTGCGCACGCTGCTATCAAAGCTTTCCAGCGTCATGGCGTCGCCGCGCATACGGAG
This sequence comes from Hymenobacter negativus, assembly GCF_017571495.1. GTDB lineage: Bacteria > Bacteroidota > Bacteroidia > Cytophagales > Hymenobacteraceae > Hymenobacter > Hymenobacter negativus. Next base: position 282,877 of record NZ_JAGETZ010000003.1, read on the forward strand.
CTTGTCCGAGACCGTTTTGGCCTCGGGCAAGACTATCCAGAGAATGATGTAGAGCACGAAGGTGAAGCCCCCGGCAAACAGGCCGGCTAGCAGTAGCACGCGCACCAGTGTCACGTCAATGTTGAAATAGGCGGCTAAGCCCGCGGCGATGCCGGCTACTTTGCCGGAGTCTGTATCGCGGTAGAGGCGGCGGCCGGCCAGCGGGCCCGAGGTCAGGAGCACGTCGCTGGGAGCAGGGGCATCGTAGCGCTTGGGCAGCACAATCCAAAGCACGATGTACACGATGCCAAACCAGCCACCTATTTCCAAATGGCTATTGTCGTGGTTATTAGCCCAGATGCGGATGGCGGGCGAAAACAACGCGCCAAACACAAAGGCCAGCCGAATCCAGAGCGGATTCACGGCAAAGTATTGGGCAATGCCAGCGGCCACGCCCGCTACTTTGCGGTTGGCCATGTCGCGGTACAGGCGCTTGGGACCATCGGTGGCAGGAGCGTCGGCCGCAGCAGCCGTCGTACTGCCAAAGCCCGTCGAGGTGCTGCCAGCTGTGCTCCCGAAACCAGCCGAAGCGTTGGTGCCTGTATAAGCGGAAGCGGTTTCGGTGGCTTCGGCATCGTCCTCGTCAGCATCGGGGGCGAAGTCGCTCACGCGGCCCATCTTCGCCATCATAGCCTGCACATCTTCAAGAGAGATGACTTGCTGCATGGGCGAGAGGCGCACCGAGAACAGCTCGGCGATGCGGCCTTCGATGTCGGTCACGATGTCTTCGTGGCCGCGGTAGTTGGCAAAGTGGGCTTTCACCTCGGCCAGGTAACGGCTAAGGACCTCGAAACCATCTTCTTCAATGTGAAAGATGATACCCTGCAAGTTGATACTGATGTTCTTTTTCATGTGAAAGAAGGCCGAACGGGCCGATTGAAGCTGGGGTGAGTGATGCAGAAAAGGAGGTGCAGTGCTAGCGACTATCGCCCGGCGGCCGGCTGTGGCGGATGATGCCGACGGAAGTGGCCATTTCCTCCCAGGTCTCGCGCAGCTCGTCTAGAAACTGGCGACCAGCATCGGTGAGGGTGTAGTATTTGCGGGGCGGGCCGCTGCTGCTCTCCTTCCAGACATAATCCAGCAGGGCGGCGTTTTTGAGGCGAGTGAGCAAGGGGTAGAGCGTGCCCTCCACCACTATCATGCGGGCCGAAGTCAATTCCTCCAGCATGTCGGAGGCGTAGGCTTCGCCGCGGGCGATGATTTCCAGGATGCAGAACTCAAGGATTCCCTTGCGCATCTGAACCTGGGTGTTCTCGAGTTTCATGGGCGAGTTGAATGACTAGTGGGTGACGAACAGTACAAATGTATGGTAGGTACTTTGTAACGCAAGGTACTGGATGAATAATTATAGCTTGGGAGAGAATATATTTCCCTACTATCTGATAGTCAGTGAGAAAATTTTAGCAAAAAGATAATGTGGTACATACTTTCCTGTCGTCAGCGTACGAGATGGGCTGAATTGCCACAATCTGAGAATGGGTAGAACTATTCTCAAGCTCAGAGTTGATTTGCGTATAGCCGGGTGGTAGCTCTGCACGAAGAGGCTTATGCTTTAGCCAGAAATTGAGGCCTTTCTCCGTTGTCAAAGCACAGTTGGCCCGAAATTGGCGGGTTCCGACGCACTATAATGAAGTAACTTGCGTTCCGTCCGCGCAAACTTTACCCTATCGCATTTTATGTCCCAATTCTCCGCCACTGCCCGTGGGCTGCTTTTCCTGGGTGCTACCGCTGTGCTCGCCTCGCCGGCCGCTGCTCAATCGACCAAAACGCCCAAGTACAGCAACGAATTTCTGAATATTGGGGTAGGAGCCCGGGCTCTCGGCATGGGCAAGGTGCAGTCCAGCCTAGCCAACGATGCCACCGCCGGCTACTGGAATCCCGCCGGCCTTGTGAATCAGACGCACAAATACGACGGCGTACTGATGCACTCTGAGCTATTTTCGGGGGTAGTAAAGAACGACTATGTGGCGTTCTCCATGCCGTTGGACGATAAAAGCGCCGTGGGTATCAGCGTGCTGCGTCTGGGCGTAGACAACATTGCCGACACCCGTGCCCTCATCAACGAGTATGGCTACGTGCAATACGACAAGATAGAGTACTTCTCGGTGGCCGACTATGCCCTGCTGCTGTCCTACGCCCGTAAGGTGGGCCCGGAGGGCCTGAGCATTGGTGGCAACGGTAAAATCATCTACCGCAACATTGGCAAGTTTGCCCACGGCTACGGCTTCGGTATCGATGCGGGCGTACAGTACAACCGCAAAGGCTGGAACCTGGGCCTGATGGCCCGTGACATCACCACAACCTTCAACGCCTGGACCATCAACGCCGACGAGTACCAGAAGGGCCTCAACAACGTCGATGCCAACCTCGGCGACCCCATTCCTAAAAACAGCACTGAAATCACCCTGCCGCGCTTTGTGTTGGGTGTAGGACGGCGCTTCACGTTGCCTAAGGAGTTTTCGGCCCTGGTCGCCGTCGACCTCGAATCTACTACCGATGGCCAGCGCGGCACCCCCATCTCCACCAAAGCTGTGAGCGTGAACCCCGCCGCTGGCTTGGAGTTGGGCTATAAAAATCTGGTGTTTCTGCGTGGTGGAGCTGGCAACTATCAGCAAATCAGTAGCGTAGTAGATAAGTCCTTGCAATGGAAAGGCCAATATAGCCTTGGGGCCGGCGTGGCCATTAGCGGCCTGCGCGTCGATTTGGCACTCTCGCGCCTGGCCGTGGAGAAACTGGGCAGCGCCTCGCAGACCAACTCCCTCATTGTGTCGCTGGGCTACGGGTTTAAATAGTACTGGACAGGCAATACAAGCCGCTGCCATTACCGTAACTGCTCTAACTAAAATAATATAGAAATAGCAATTCCTTTCTTCCAATGGATAAACACTACAAGCAGCTGCATAAGAAGTGGGTGAGATTATTAGCAGTACTGGCATTGATGCTGGGCGGTACGCTTGCGCATGCGCAATCGGGGCCGGTGGGCAATGAATGGATTGTGCCAGGCCAACAGTATTACAAGGTTAAGATTGTGAAAGACGGGCTGTATAAGCTCAATTATCAATATCTCACGCAGGCCGGTATTAGTGGGGTTGCACCACGACAGTTACAAATCTGGCGTCGTGGCCGTGAGATAGCGCGCTATGTGGGCGGCAATGCGACGGTGCTAGACCAGACAACTTTTCTTGAGTTTTACGCTATTCACAACGATGGCAAGCTGGATGTAGAACTGTACAAGAGTCAGCAGGACCAAGCCCACCAATACTATAGTTTCTACACCGATACAGCAGCTTATTTCATTACTTGGAACAACAGTAGCAATGGCCGGGACATGGCCCAGCCCACTGCCACAGCTGGTACGCCGCACCCGCATCGCTTAATAACTCAGGTGAATGTTAAGAAGCAGGCTTTTTTTGATGCGCCAGTCGACCGCTACAACTATCTGCCTTGGGTAGAACCGGCCGAGGGCTATTTTGGGTATGCGTATCAGAATGACCCATCTTCGCCGTTTCCTCCTGCTCCCAGCGATTCACTAGTTCGCAGCTTGGCCCCAACCGGGCCTACCCCTTCGGTAGAAATACTTGCCTTCGGTGCCAATTCGGGAGCACATGCTACGCAGGTGATTGCCATAAACGCAGGTGTAGGAAGGCCATTGGGAACCCTACAGTGGCCCGGTTTGCAACGGGCTCGGCAAGTATTTCCACTATTGCGTTCTGACGTTAATAGCGCGGGGCGGGTTTATGTTGGGAATATAGCTTCGCCATTAAGCCCGGCAAACGATAATTATTACATCGGTTATTTCAAACTCACTTTCCCCCAATTGAACCGCTGGTTTGCCAACCGCCATAGTGTCGAATTTTACAACGATTCGCTACTGACTGGTCCAGCAACCTACGAGTACGCCAACGATTCCATTCCAGCGACGGCTGTGGGCTTCGATGTGCAGGATATTTACAACGTCCAGCGCATTGTGAGCGTGCCGGGCAGCGCTTCCACGCGCCGCTACGTGTTTCCAAATGCTACCAGTGCGGCCACCCACAAGTTGCTGCTGGCCGATGAAACCTACTTGGCGGTGCCACCATTGCCAGCCCGACAGGTCATATTCCGCAATATCACGCCCGCTACTCCCAACTATATTATCATCACGCACCCACAGCTGATGAAGCCCGACCCGGCCACGCCGGGTGTAAGCAATGCGGCTCAAGAGTATGCCAACTACCGGGCCTCAACAGCCGGTGGTGGCTATAATGTATTGATGGTGACGGCGCCGGAACTCTATGACCAGTTCACTTATGGCGATAAGTCGTGGTTGGCCCTGCGGCACTTCACCCGCTGGCTAGTGGCCGCTGCCCCCAACAATACCAGCCGTTACCTCCTGCTGTTGGGCAAAGGCGTTCATCCCAGCGACGGTATTGCCTACCGTACCCAAGGCGACTTTGGCTTCAACTTAGTGCCGACAAGTAGCCGTTCTGTTTCGGATAACATGATTACGGCTGATTATGCCAATAATAGTTGGGTAGCAAAATTGCACACCGGTCGTCTCACGGTGACCACACCTCACCAAATAGTAAGCTACCTAGCCAAACTGAAGCAGCATGAGGCACTGCCGCCGCTAGCAGTAGCGCCGTGGCGGAAGAAAGTATTGCACCTGGTCGGAGGCTACACGGCGCAGGAAACCTCCGACTTCCGCGCTTTCATGGATGGTGCTAAGACACGGGTAGAACGGCCATTGCTGGGCGGGCATGTCGATACTGAATACCGGATAACGCCCAATAACCTGCCCGTGAGCATTGATATATCGTCGTATATCAACTCAGGGGTTTCGCTGATTTCTTATTTCGGCCATGGTTCCAACAATACATTTGCGCTTGATTTCGGTGGCCCTTCCCGTTCGAATAACTACAATAACCCTGGCAAGTACCCTTACCTGTTTCTCAACGGTTGCGCTGGCAATACCACCTTTACCAGTACTTATACAGTAGTAGAAGACTGGCTTTTTGCTGAGCAGCGCGGTGCTTTGGGCTCGCTGGGTGAGACAGGGTTTGGCTTTGAGGACGAACTGCACATTGCACAGGATACTTTGTATAAGGTACTGTTTAACGAGCCGGCTTGGTTTGGCAAACCCATTACCGTGGCCCACGATGAAGTAGTGCGGCGCTTGCAGGATGATACGGCCTTTGCCAGCAATATCGGTATCGAACAGTTATTGTGTACAGGCTGGCAGGGTGACCCCACACTTGCCTTGTATTCGCCCGCGCAGCCGGATTTTGTGGCTAGTGCAGCTACTCTGGCCATCACCCCAACGCCGGGCGCTACGCCCCCCGCAGTGCGGGCCGACTCGCAGGATTTTATCTTGAACGTAGGCGTTTCCAACCCCGGTCGTATCACCTACGAACCAGTACGGATTCAAGTCACTCGGGTGTTCCCAAATGGCTCTGGTATTCCCAACCAGATATATCCGCTGTTCACATTCCGCCAAGCATGGAGGCCGGATACTACCTATGCTCTGACGCTGCCCAATAACACAGCGGCAGCCGCAATCGGGACCAGTACCTTCCGCGTCGTTATCGACCCCAATAATCAGGTGGCCGAATCGAACGAAAACAATAATACGGCGTCAATTGATTTCTCTTTTCTGAAGGGTGGCATCACTGTGTTGCGGCCTTCCGAATTTTCCATTGTGCCAGGCACATCGCCACAACTGGTAGTGCAGTCTAATGACCCCCAAGGTCTCTCGCGTATATATGAATTTGAACTAGATACCGCAGTCACTTTCAACAGCGGACAAATTCGGCGCACAACAGTGACGGCGGGCGTGGTGGCGCAGTGGACGCCTACGCTACCCGCTACCCTGGGCGCGCGCGACAGTCTGGTGTGGTACTGGCGGGCCCGCTTCCAAACGGCTGCGCAGGGCGAAGACGGCAACTGGGTGACGTCGTCGTTCCGGGTGATTCCCGGCAGCCCCGGTGGATGGTCGCAGAGCCACTACGCGCAGTTTAAGCGCGATATCCGGACCAACGTGGATGTGAATGCCCCCAACGGCCGTTGGCAATTTGTGAACAGCCGCGTGCCCATTGTGCTCCGAACCAAAGGGGGTGGGATAGCCGGGACGACGGCTGGTTTTGGGACGTTCACAGGAGCAGGAATCTATATTCAATCGGCAGCAGGATTGCCATCCGTAGGAGGCTGCGGTGTGCTGTCGCCCAACCTGCTGATTGCCGTATACAATGGTGCCTCACTGCGCCCCGTGACCATGCCAACTACCTTCCAGCGGTGTGGGCAGGCACCGGATTATTTCTACTATTTCTCCGCTTCGGACCCCACTACTTCTAACCCGGCTCCGTTGAACCCGCTAGACAACCTGAACAGCAGCGCGACGCGTCAGCAGCAATTAGATGCTTTCCTGACAGCCATTCCAAATGGCTCGTATGTGGCCGTGGTATCGGCCAATCGGCTGACGTATTCCACGCTGCCAGCTGCCCTCAAAGCCCGCATCCAAGCACTGCTGGGCTCCCAGCTCATCACCACGCTGGCTGATGGAGAGCCCCTGACCCTGCTGGGCCAGAAACTGACCGCTACGACTGGTCGCCTTATTCGTGAGAACGGCCCGGACCGCAGCAGCGCTACCACCATTCTCCCTGTGAACCAGGGTGTGGAACTGCGCGATACTCTGCAGCGGCCCAGTGCTTCCGGCCGCATTGTTTCTACGCGCATCGGCCCTTCACAACAGTGGCTGAATCTGTATCATACTATTCGCAACCCTCTTGCCACTGGTCAGCGCACACTGAGTGTGGTAGCCATCGATACGCTGGGTCGCGAAACGGTGGTGCTGCCCAACGTTACCACTTCTGGACGAACCGGCCAGGCACTGACGACATTGGTGCCAGCCCGGACGTATCCTTACATCCGTCTGGAATTAGCCGTTGCCGATACCGTGACGCGGATTCCGCCGCAGTTGCGCCAGTGGCTGGTGACCTCGCGGGGCTTGCCCGAGGGCGTGGTGCGGCGCGATGATGTGGCTGCCTCGTACTATGCTGCTCCTACGCTCACGCGGCAGGCTGTGGATAGTGGATACATCAGCTTCCCGGTACGTTTCGAGAATATATCGGACGAGGCATTTACCCAGCCCATCAAGACCCGTATCAACCTCCGCAATAAGGATACGCGAGCGGTAGTGGCTACGGCGCTGATAAGCTCGCCCGGACTATTAGCAGTAGGCGCAAAGCTCACCGTGCCAGTGCGGCTGGATGTGCGCAACAAATTCGGCACCTTCGTGGCCGAGGTAGTAGTGAACCCGCGCTTACAGCCCGAGCAGAACTACTCCAATAACGAGTTGATTCTGGACGAGTTCACGGTGATAGATACCAACGTGCCGCCCACGTTGGATGTGGCTTTCGACGGGCGCCACATTCTCAATGGCGAGCTGGTTTCTGCCCAGCCGGTTATCAATATTCAGCTCAGCGACGAAAGCCGCCTGACGCACATTACCGACCCTTCGGCCTTTACCGTTAGCCTGCGCAAGCCAGGTCAGACAGGCCTGCCGACACCGGTGGTCCTAAGTGGCCCGGAAGTGCGGTTCAGCGTGGACAGCACCAAGGGCAGCGTGGCCCGGCTCATCTACGAGCCGGCCAAGAGTGGCCCGCTGCCCGATGGCATCTACGAACTGCGGGTGCAGGGCCGCGACCCCCGCAACGCCAGCTCCGGCACCCAGGATTTCCAGGTGAGGTTTGAGGTGGTAAATTCATCGCAAATCAGCAACGTATACCCGTATCCGAACCCGATAGTGAGCAAGGCCCGCTTCGTGTTCACGCTTACGGGCCAGACGCTGCCTACTAATATGAAAATTCAGATTTTGAGTCTGACTGGTCGCGTTGTGCGGGAGATTTTCATGAGCGAGCTGGGTCCGCTGCACATTGGCAACAACATCACCGAGTTTGCTTGGGACGGCACCGACACTTACGGCGACCGGCTGGCCAACGGTACCTACCTCTACCGCGTGGCTCTGGATGATGCCAGCGGCCAGTTTGGCCATCGTGCCACGGCCGGCGATAAGGCCTTCAAAAACGACTGGGGCAAGCTGGTACTTATGCGCTAGCCTATCAAGCAACGAAAAAAGGCCGCCCATTTGGGCGGCCTTTTTTCGTTGCTTGATAGGCTAGCGCCGCCGCAGCGTGACGAAGCTGAATGCGTAGGCGTGCTGCTCATCGGCTTCGTGGCGCTCGCGGGTTTCTTCGCGCCAGTCGCTTGGGCTGAGGGTGGGGAAAAAGGCATCGCCTTCGAAGCTGTGGTGCACTTCGGTAAGGTAGATGACGTCGGCGGCGGGTAGGGCTTGGCGGTAGATTTCCCCGCCGCCGATAACGCAGACTTCCTCGTCGAGCTGGGCCGCGCGGGCCAGAGCGGCGGGGAGCGAGGCAAAGGTTTCGCAGCCGGGAGCGGCCCAGTCTTGCTGACGCGTTATCACGATGTTGGGCCGCTTGGGGAGGGCCCGGCCCAGGCTGTCGTAGGTGCGGCGGCCCATCACCACGGGGTGGCCCAGCGTAAGAGCTTTGAAGTGCTGAAGGTCGGCGGGCAGACGGCCCCAGGGCATGCCACCATCTTTGCCGATAACGTTATTTTCGGCTACGGCCACAACGAAAGAAACCATTGGGTAAGGGAGGTTAGAGGTATAGGAAAAATGACTTGAATATGTGACTACACTACAGGCCTTCGCCCACCCGGCCCTGTGCGGAATGCCCCGAAATATCAACGGAGTCGAGGCCAAACCAGTGGGCAGTGACATCGTTGTTGTGATGCTGGAAGCTGTTGTTGGGATGATGGAACAGGTTTTCGCCCAAAATGGATACGTGACGCGGCACGATGCCGGAGAACGGCGCGACGACCAGCACGCGCTGCCCACGCCGGGCGGCGGCCTGCATTTGGGCAAACCGCGCCTCGTTCTGAGCGCGCCAGGTAGGGGCATTGCGTAGCCATTCGGTCCAGGCATTGCGCTCCACGCCGGCGGCCAGCAGGAGTAGCGTCAGGCCAGTGGCGAGTTGCTGGCTATAACGCAAAGCGCGTCGCACGGCGGCCGGAACCTGGGTGGGAACGGCTGCCCACAGCACCGCGGCCCATCCCAAAAACAGCCACAGCCAGATAAAGCTGCTGGTGCGGCCCGGCGGTGGGTTGGGCGTGATGAAGGCGTGAAACAGGAAGCTAAGGCCCACGCCCATCAGCAGTACCGCCATCCCGGCTGGCAGCGGCAGTCGAAAACCCGCCGGCCGCCAATGGCGCACGCGCACCAACAGCGGCCCCAGCAGCACGGGCAACGATAGCAGCGCCACAACGTGCGTAGGCTTGGTCAGAAACGCCACAATATTCTCGCCGCCGTAGCGCAGTACCGTGCCCAGGTGCACCGATACGGCCGTGGCCTTGCCGGTAGTGCCGTACATCCGGACCCAGTTGCCGGGAGCCAGCACGGCCACGGTGCCCGCCACCACGGCCGTGACCAGCAAGCCACCCCAGCAGGTAGCGGCCCGGCGCAGGCCACTGCGCCAGGTGCTGGCCAGTAGCACCAATAGCATCCACCCCAGCAGCAGCAGCGCAATTTCATTCAGCCCCACCACAACCACGGCGCTCAGTTGCGCCAGGCCATACCAGCTCCAACTCTTCCAACCCGAAGTTCGCAAGGCCCGCAACCCGGCCACCGGAATCAGGAGCATGAGAATGATGCCCAACTGGTAGCCGGTGCTGGCGCAAAACCAGTAGAATAAGGGATAGATGGTCGGCATCCAGGCGAGGCAAAGCAGCAGCAGCAGCGCGGCCCCGCGTCCGGCGGCCCCATGCGACAGCCGTCGGCCGCTCAGCTCGCGCAGGCTGAAGTAGAGCACCGCGAGGGTGCCGCTCAGTATCAGTAGGGGCACGAAGTGCGTGCCGCCCAGCCAGCCATAGCTGAGCGGGTTGCCCAATGTCTGGATGAAGCACGTGGCATAGCGCCCGCCCCAATTCAGGTAAAATGCTTTCTGGGCCTGCCAGAAGCCCTGCTGGCGCACCATCAGCGCCATGCCGAAATCATCCCAGAAAGGCGCATTATAAAATGACAGCGCGAAAAAAGGAAGCAAGGCCAACGCCAGAGCCAGCCCGATAAGCGAGCCACGTTGCCGCACCACCCACCGCTTTAGCAGCCACGGGCGGGCCGTGGGCCGAGCAGACGGGGTGGGAATCGACATGGAAAAGAAGCTGGGCTATGGGCGCTCCACCGTTTGCAAGTCGCGGCCCGCGCCCCGCAGCAATTCCTCTATAGACATGCGCTTTTTGCCCTCGAGCTGCACGTCGAGCAAATCCAGCCACCCGGCAGCGGTGGCTACGCGCAGAAATTTTTTGCCGTCCGAATGCCATTCCCCCGGGTTTGCAATCGGGGTGCCTTCGGTGTAATAGGGCAGGGCTTGGGCGCGGAAAACCTTGATGATGCGGCCGCCGGGCAGGGTGGTGAAGGCGGTGGGGATGGGGGAGAGGCCACGCACCCAGTTCACGAGGTCGGCCGCGGGACGGGTGAAATCGAGGCGACCGGTTTCCTTCTGAAGCTTGGGAGCGGGCCGCAGGTCGTCGCGCTGCACTTGCGGAATGCTGGGCGCCGTGCCCGCCGCGATGGCCTCCACCGAGCGGCGCGCCAGGGCGGCGCCTACTTCCTTGAGCTTATTATAAAGTGAGCCGAAATCATCCTCGGGCGCAATGGCCACCCGGTCCTGAAAAATAAGGTCGCCGGTGTCGATTTCGTGGCGCAGGAAGAAGGAGGTTACGCCGGTTTCTAGGTCGCCGTGCATCAGGGCCCAGTTGATGGGGGCCGCGCCCCGGTACTGAGGCAACAGCGAGGCGTGGATGTTGATGGAGCCCAGCCGGGGCATGTTCCACACGGCCTCGGGCAGCATGCGAAAAGCCACCACCACTTGCAAATCGGCGGCGTAGGATTTTAGCTCACTCTGAAAATCAGGCGATTTTAGGTTGGTGGGTTGCAGCACGGGCAGGCCGTGGGCTTCGGCGGCCACTTTCACCGCCGAGGCTTGGAGCTGTCGCCCGCGCCCCGCCGGCCGGTCGGGCGCCGTGACAACGGCCACCACTTGCCCGCCCGTCCAGGCCAGCAGGCTTTCCAGCGTGGATACGGCAAAGTCGGGAGTGCCCATGAAAATGAGGCGCAGGGGAGTATTCATGGAGCAAAGAAAACGCCGAAGGGCGGAAGCGGGTGATGTTTCGGCTAAAAAGTCCCCGGACCTTAGAATCGCGATTCCAGGCTCGGAGGAAACTCCCCCAGCCTTGGAATTCCCATTCTGCCCTAGAGGAAAAGTCCCTAAATCTCGGAATTGCGATTCCAAGGTCCGGGGACTTTCCCCCGGCCTCGAAAAGAGGATTTCAGGGTGGAGGGAGTTTTACCGAAGTTCGAAAACGGGTTTTCAAGGTCCGGGGGCTTTTCAATCCCTCGGGCTTCGCTGCGCGCTGCATGACGGGCTTTCCGATGCTACCTACCGCTCCGGATACAGCAGATATTTCTTCCGCAAGGCCTTGAACTTCGCCAGGCCCGGCTGCCAGGAAGCCCGAATTTCGGCCTCTGACTTACCGGCGATGACTTGCTGGCGCAGGGCATTAGTGCCGGATAGTTCTTCGAAATACTTTCCGAAGAAATGGGCCTTGTCGGTACTCTGCTGGTAGAAATCGAGCAGGTAGCTTAGCACAAGGCCGCCGTCGGCGGAGCGGCTGGGGGCAGTGGCCAGGTTGAGGCCGTAGCAGCGCTGGCCATTCATGGGCGGAGTGGGCGAGCCGGCGTTGGGGGCGGGCGTGAACGAGTAAGGCCGCGTGCTGGGCTGACTCGGGCTGCCAATAATTTCGAACGGCGTAGTGGTGCCGCGTCCGATGCTCACATTGGTACCTTCGAACAAGCAGATACTGGGATAGAGCCGGATAGCGTGGTCGGTGGGGAGGTTGGGGGAGGGGCGCACGGGCAGGTGGTAGGCCGTGGCGTGGGTGTAGCCCTTGGCCAGCGGGATGACCGTGAGCGGACAGGTTTTGCCACCGGCCAGCCATTTCTCGCCGTTTATCATATTCGCCAGCTCGCCTACCGTGAGGCCGTGGGCAATGGGCAGCGGGTCGAGGCCGACGAAGGATTTGTGCGCGGGCTCCAGCATGGGGCCGTCCACCAGGTCGCCATTGGGGTTGGGCCGGTCGAGCACGATAACCTTTTTGCCCTGCTCAGCCGCTGCTTCCATCACGTAGTGCAACGTGCTGATGAAGGTGTAGAACCGCGCGCCCACGTCCTGAATATCGAACACCAGCACATCTACATCGGCCAGCATTTCGGGCGTGGGCTTCTTGGTTTTGCCGTACACCGAGCGCACGGGCACGCCGCTCCGCGCATCGCGCCCATCCTTAATGGTCGCGCCATCGGCCGCCTCGCCCCGGAAGCCATGCTCCGGCGCAAAGATGGCCGTAACATTCACGCCCTGGGCCCGCAGGGTATCCACGAGGTAGCTGCTGGCCACCTGCGAGGTCTGGTTGATGACCAGGCCCACCCGTTGCCCTTTGAGCAGGGGCAGGTACTCGCTAAGTCGCTCGGCGCCTACCACTACGGCGGCAGGCGCAACGCGGGGCCGGGTCTCCGACGTATGGGACACAGCCGGAGCCTGTGCCGGAGGGTGGGAAGTGCCGCAGGCCGGCAGGGCCAGCAGCATCGAAAACGTGATTTTAGCCGAAATGCCAAGCATAGCAATGGTAAAAAAGAAAAATAACTACCGGCCGATTACAGCCCGCACGGGATATGTAGTGCGGCGGCGTGGCCGGTCAGCGTTCAAAACGTAGCTTTACGGCTGAACAATGAACGTCGCCCGCTACATTTCGCACAAGATTGACGGGGGAGCCGACTCCGGCTCCTTCACCTCGTCTGTCACAAAAATAGCCATTATCAGCATCGCCATGGGCCTGGCGGTGATGGTGGTGTCGTTTGCCATCCTGCAAGGGTTTCGCAACGAGATTCAGAACAAGATTTTCTCATTTGGTGCCCACCTGCAAATCTCGCGCTACGATACCAACAACTCCCTGGAAGTAGCTCCTATTGCCGGCCCGCGGCTGGTCGATGAGCTGCACCAGTTTGCCGAAGTAAAGTCGACCCAGCCCTACGCCGTGAAAACGGCCATCATCAAAACCACCGATGAAGTGTTGGGCGTGGTGCTCAAGGGCATTGCCGAAACCGACGGCCGCTCGCCCATGCGCCAGAACCTAGTGGCCGGTAAGTTTCTCAGCTTCCCGGACTCGGCAGCCAGCGAAGACGTGCTGCTCTCGCGCAAAGTGGCCGATAAGCTGCGCCTCTCGGTGGGCGATAAGGCGCTATTCTACTTCATCCAAAACCCGCCGCGCATCCGGCAGTTTCGCGTCAGCGGCATCTATTCCACGGGCCTCGATGAGTTTGATGAAGTGTACGTGCTGGGCGACATTCGCCAGATTCGGGAGCTAAACTCGCCCGCCTGGCCCGACTCGCTGGTGGGCGGTATGGAAGTGGTGCTGAAAAACTTCAATGCCCTGGACCACACCTACGACAAGTTCATCGAGCAGCTGCCCTACGACCTCAAAATCGACAAAATCACGGACCAGTACGCCCAGCTTTTTGACTGGCTCCAACTGTTGAACCGCAACGTCATCATCTTTCTGCTCCTGATAATTTTCGTGGCCACCTTCAATATGGTGGCCACCATCTTCATCATGATTCTGGAGCGCACCAACATGATTGGCATCCTCAAAGCATTGGGCGCGACGGATACGCAGATTCGGCGGATGTTCTTTTTTCGGGGCCTGTCGCTCACGCTACGGGGCATGCTTATCGGCAACGTGATAGCCGTGGGCTTCTGTGCCATCCAGTACTACTTCCACGTCATCCCGCTCGACCCCGAAAACTACTACATGGACCGCGTGCCCATCTCCTGGGACCCGCGCATGCTGCTCATCCTGAACGTGGCCACCTTCGCCGCCTCGCTGCTGGCTGTGCTCATTCCCACGTACTTAATTTCCCGGATTAAGCCAGTAGTGGCCATTAAGTTCGACTGACCATCCTCCGCATCTGCTAATGCGCCACCAGACCATAGAAGCCGTCGGCCTGCAAACCATTGCCTGGCGGGGCGATGCTATTGTGGACTGGGCCTGCGCCGGACAATTTTATGGCTTGGATGGGGCGCGGGGGCAGCTCGGGCACCAGGACTTCACCGCCGATTACAACCGTGCCCTAACCTCGGCCGACGGGCAGTACGTCTTCCTGTACCAAGTGCTCGGTACCAAAGGCTTGCTGCTAAAAAACGGAGAGGTTCTGCGGGAAATCAACCGCTCTGATTACCAAGCGCAGGTATACGAGTACCCAGCTGCTTTTGTCACCATCGATGGCATCACTTACTTGGTGCATTGTCCCGTACAATATTGCCAGCTCGATTTTGAAGAGGTAGAATCTGGCGAGATAGTCACCAACACCCCGGCCCGCAGCCCCAGCGACTTTTTCCACTCCCGGCTGGAAATCAGTCCCGAAGGAACATTCCTGATGAGCAAGGGCTGGTACTGGCACCCGTGGGATGGAGTGCAGGTGTTCGACAATAGAGCGTGTCTGCGTAATCCTCAACTACTGGATACCTGCGAAGAAATGCGGCCCGATGTAGGGAGTGAAGTCAGCTCGGCATGTTTCATCACCGAAAGCACCATTTTGCTAGTTGCTTCTACTGAGGAGTCGATGCGTGATGAAGACGAAGAAGAAACATTGCCACCGGGGCACTTAGCCACTTGGGACGTGTCAACCAAAGTGTTTTCCAGCGCCATCGCCATCCCGGGCATAGCTGGAAACGTATTTCCCATTGATGCGGAGCGAGCCTGGGACCTATACGGGTATCCCAAAATAATCAACCTCAAAACCGGCGAAGTGATGGATAAGCTGGAGTCGCTCGACACCAGTCAGCAATGCTCTTCCATCATTCACCACCTGAGCGAAGTACCAGCCATCGCCTTCAATTCGCAGACCAAACGCATAGCAGTAAAAAACGGCGACCAGCTAGTGGTGCTTTCCGTGGAGTAGCACAACGCAAGTTGACCTATATCAACCGGCTTTGCAGCACCAGGTTGGGGTTGGGACACAGGGCCGCCCATTGTTCCCGCTCGCTGGGCCGGGCTACGCCTGGGAAGTCGCCCACGCGGCCCTGCATGTCGGCAATAAGCTGGAAGTGCAGGTGCGGCGGCCAGTCGCCGTTTTCCGGGAACGGCCCGACAGTGGCGAAAGCTTCGCCTCGCGTCAGCACCTGGCCCACGCGCAGGCTGCGCCATTCCTGGCGGCTGAGGTGGCCATAGAGGCTGTAGAATGTGGTGCCATCCAACTCGTGCTCGAGAATGACGGTGGGGCCGTAGTCGCCAAAGTTGTCATTGTCGGCCAGGCTGTGAATCGTGGCGGCCAGTGGAGCAAGTACGGGTGTACCAGCGGCCAGCCACACATCCACGCCCAAGTGCAAGGAGCGCGCTTCCTCCACCACGCCAGGGCCAAAATGAGCGCTTCGGCGGTAAATAACCCGGTCTTCGAGGTACCCCCCAATGCCAATGGTGGCCCGTTGCGCTACCAGCAACTGCGCAACGAGGACTTCAAAGGCAGCGGTGCCGCGCAGGTCGGCCGTGGCGACGAGGGCATTGGCAGCGGAGAAATCGAGGCGCGCGACGTCCGGACCGTTGAGGTCAACGGGCAGCACCGGGCCAAATTCGGCCTGATGTTTTTGCAGGAGGAAGGAGAGAGGCAAAGCAGATGGACAAAAAATGAAACCTGTCGGAGCGAACACATCCCGGGGAAAGATGTTGGCACCACACGAGAATGTGTGACCAGCGCGACCCAGGCAGCCGCGGCGGCAAGTTACCTTTGCAGCCGATGTAACGGCGCCGTCAACGGGGCTGCTGGTTCAACTTTTTGTCATTCGCCTGTTCGCGAGCCTGCCGTTTGCCGTAAATCCGTAAGCTCCCAATACCCCATTTCCTCTTACCCAAAGCATGAGTTACCATACCCTTACCGTAGTTGAGCTGACCCAGGAAACCGATGATTCCGTGACCATTCACTTGGAGCGGCCCGACCGGGCACCCATTGCCAGCCGCCCCGGCCAGTTCCTCACGCTCATCATTCCCTGCGGTCCCAATGGTAAGAAGGAGCGCCGCGCCTACTCGCTCAGCAGCATTCCGCAGGAAGCCCCGCGCCTGTCCGTGACCGTGAAACGCGTGCCCGGCGGCCTGGTGAGTAACTACCTGCTTGATACCGTAAAAGTGGGCCAGCAAATGGACGTAATGGAGCCGTTGGGCAATTTCACCCTCAGCCCCAGCCCCAAAGCGGCTCGCTCGCTGGTGCTCATTGGGGCCGGTTCGGGCATCACGCCGCTCATGTCGATGCTCAAAGCGGTACTCAGCACCGAGCCCCAGAGCCATGTGCTGCTGATTTATGGTAACCGCAACGAGGACTCTGTTATCTTCCAGAAACAGCTCGACGACCTCGAAGCCCGTTCCAACGGCCACCTGCAGGTGGAGCACGTATACAGCCAGCCGCTGCGCCCTGGCGGCGCACACCGCCACACCGGCCGCGTGAACCGTACCATGCTGCTGCGCATTCTGGAGCAGCGCCACCAGTTTCCGGCCGAGCAGGCCGAATACTTCATGTGCGGTCCCGAAGGCTTGATGACCGAAGCCCGAGCCGCCCTCGAACTGCTGGGCGTGCCCGAAGCCCGCGTGCGCCGCGAAAGCTTCGTAGCCACATCCGATAATGCCGAGTTGAGTGCCGCCCAGCCCAGCGGCCACGGCGATGTATCGACCAACCCATCCGACAACGTGAAAGACACCCGCACCGTCACCATTCAGTACGAAGGCAGCGAATATATTATTGAGGTGCCTGCCAACGAAAGCATTCTCGAAACCGCGCTCGACCAGGATATTGACTTGCCATATTCCTGCCAGGCCGGTCTTTGCACTGCTTGCCGCGGCAAGTGCCTCAGTGGCAAAGTGCATCTTGATGAGCGCGAAGGCTTGTCCGATTCAGAACTGAAGCAGGGCTACATTCTCACCTGTGTGGCCCATCCCATGACGGACGACGTCGTGATTGAAATAGGCTAGGAGTCTTTATATTGATTGGATATCTGCGGTCATTTTGAGTGCCGCTGTCATTCAAGCACTGCGAAGTACCGCGTCAGTTGCAGCAATGCAATTGGTGCAGTAGTGGTAAGGTACCTCATTAAGCATAGGATGACAATGGGCACTCAAATAATAGATACGCACCATCTGCAACTATTTTCAGTCCCGTCGATTGTTTGTTGCGTAGGGTAAAAGCAGGGTTTATTGACTGCTCCGCTTACTTTCGACTATACTTGTACAATGATGCAAATTGCTGAACCTACCGCTGAGTCGGCTACCGATACCAGCCGTCCGCCGCGCCATTATTTGCCCGAGGATTTTTTGGTGACTGATTGGGCGGCCATTGAGCCCTTTTTTCAGGAACTGGAAATCCGTCCGTTGAGTTCCGCCACTGAGTTGGAGCGCTGGCTCCTCGACCGCTCCGAGTTGGAGTCGGTGTTGAGCGAGGACTTGGCCTGGCGCTACATCCACATGACCTGCGATACGCAGGACCCCGCCCGGTCGGAAGCATTCCAGTATTTCGTGAATGAAGTAGAGCCCCAGGTGGCTCCTTACGACCACGCCCTCAACGAGAAGATGCTGGCCTCCCAGTACCTTTCTGGGCTTGATGAGCGCCGTTATGGCGTATTCCTGCGTTCGGTGCGGCGGGCATCGGAAATCTACCGGGCCGAGAACATTCCGCTCAAGACCGATATCAGCACCAAGCAGCAGCAGTACGCTGCTACAGTGGGCGCTATGAATGTAACCATCGACGGCCAGGAGTTAACCCTGCCCCAAGCCGCCGACCGTCTCAAAAACCCCGACCGCGCCGTGCGCGAAGCCGCCTACCGCGCCATCCAGGCCCGGCGCCTGCAGGATGCCAAGCCGCTCGACCAGCTATTTACCGAGCTTATTGGCCTGCGTCATCAGGTTGCGCTGAACGCCGGGTTTGAGAATTTCCGGGACTACATGTTTGCCGCCTTGGGCCGGTTCGACTATACCCCGCAGGACTGCTTCAATTTCCACGCGGCCATCCGCGAAACGGTAGTACCCCTGATTGATGACTTCGACTTGGAGCGCCGTCAGGACCTGAACCTGCCGGCCCTGCGCCCCTGGGACCTCGACGTAGACCCCAGCGGTCAGCCGCCGTTGCGCCCCTTCGGCACCGGTGAGGAGTTGCTCGACAAGACCATTACCGTCTTCCAAAACCTCGATTCCTACCTTGGCGACTGCCTGCGTACCATGCGCCAGATGGGCCACCTCGACCTGGAAAGCCGCAAAGGCAAAGCCCCCGGCGGTTACAACTATCCGCTGGACGAAACCGGCGTGCCGTTCATCTTCATGAATGCCACCAGCTCCCTGCGCGACGTGGTGACCATGCTGCACGAAGGCGGCCACGCCGTGCACAGCTTCCTCACGCGCGGCCTACCGCTGGGTGCCGACAAGCACCCGCCATCCGAGGTTGCCGAGCTGGCCTCGATGAGCATGGAGCTGATGAGCATGGACCAGTGGCACGTCTTCTTTCCCGATGCCGACGACCTGCGCCGGGCCAAGAAAACCCACCTCGAAAGCGTGCTCGAAACCTTCCCGTGGGTAGCTACCATCGATAAGTTTCAGCACTGGGTATACGAGCATCCTACGCACACCGAAGCTGAGCGCCACACCCGCTGGGTAGAGATTTTCGACGAGTTCAACCAACGTACTGTAGACTGGACTGGTCTGGAAGCCTACAAGCCCTACACTTGGCAGAAGCAACTGCACCTCTATGAAGTGCCGTTTTATTACATAGAATATGCCATGGCCCAACTCGGTGCCATTGCGGTGTGGCGCAATTTCCGTCAAAACCCTACCGAAGGCTTAGCTGCATATAAGCGTGCCCTGTCACTGGGTTATACTGCGCCCATTGGCCAGATTTACGCCGCCGCTGGCATTCGCTTCGACTTTAGCACGGAGTACTTACGCACCCTGGCCGACTTCGTGCGTGAGGAAATGGCTGCGCTCTAACTTGAGCACCTAATTCCTCAAAAAGGGGGTTAGCATTAGTGCCAACCCCCTTTTTTATTTTGAAGTCATTCTGCCGCCATGTTTGCTGGTGAGGCTGCTCCCGCAATTTCCTGATGTAGGCAGTCATCTATTAAGGATTAAGTCGTCAGGCAGTAGATTTTTGAATGACAATCAGTGGTCTTACTACTTGCTACTGAATATTTATAGCTGACCAAGACCGGGCAGAATAAAAAAGCGGCCAGCAATAATGCCAGCCGCTTCTCAGAAAATATTTCAGGAATTGCCTCCTGGCTTGGTGCTGCTGCTGGTTGGTGCACCACACTGACCTTTGGGTTTAGGGTCGTGGTCTTTGCGGCACTGGCAGGAGGCCAAAGTAAGACCGGTGAGCAGCAGGGCCGACAGGAGCAGCCGGGAAAATGTAGTGGTCATGGGCATATGCTTGGTTGCGAGGTGGCTGGATGATTGAAGACACCTGAAATGTACGCAGAAAGCAGCTAACTCCGTACCTTATCAATACCCCCAGTTAAACACCACGCAGCTCAATTCTGCAGCTCAAACAGGGGCAATGGCTTCTGCTCGGCATATTTCCCACCGAGCGTCTGCAATTCGGGCTGATGCAGTTTTAAATATTCGTTGTATTGCTTGACCGCGCGGTCGTATTGCACCCGAAAAGCCACCACACCCGCATCGAGCTGCTGAATGCCTTCTACAAAATCGCGGGCACTGGCGCTGGGGGCATTGCCATTGGGCGCGGCTACGGGATAGAGCGCATGCAGCAGGGAGTCCTGAGCCGAGTCGTATTTATCAATCAGGGGCGAGCTGGCCATGGTTTGCTGGTTGTAGCGCAAGCGTGGAAGGCGGGCGCTGGCGCGCTCCAGACCGGGCAGCTGGGTTTGGTCGGTGCTAGACTGTCCTTTTAGCTCCCGTAGCAACAAGCGCACAATGCCAATCTTCTGGTCGTCGCTGGCAATCATGTTGCGCCACTTTATATCAACAGAATCACGCAGCACATCGAGCTGGACTTTCACGGCGGCAGCAGAAGCGGGGTTGACGACGGCAGTTTTAGCGCCGTCGCGCTTGCAAGAAGCGGCACAGGCTGTCAGTGCCAACATAATTACGACAACGGGCTTAAGTGAAAACAGAATGGTGGAGCGCATAAAGCAAAATTAAAAATCAGGGTGAACAAAGCTAGGGCCAAGCTGCAAACAATAAACAACCCAAACCAGACTTCCGACCAACGTGTAAGGTTCCGACTTTCTTACAACCAAAAGCGCTTGGCTGTAAAACCATACAATGGAAAGGCCACTCGGACCGTCATTCGGCAACATAAATTTATCCAGCTGTCGATGAGCTGTGAAATGAAAATATTCTTCCCAATAGCTGACTCCTAGTTCATTGAATGGTAAAAAGGACCACCACTTAACTCTTCCTTAATAAACCAAACGGCTGCGGCCGCGTATCTTTGCTATCGCATAGTCATTTTGTACGCCCAATTTTTATGAATAAACAATACTTTCTGCTTTCCGCGGCACTGTTGCTGACGGGAGCTGCCAAGGCCCAGCAGGGCACCGAGTTGTTCTTTTCCGAATACGACGAAGGAGCCCACCAGAATGGCGTAAACTACGGCGGTGCTACGAACTCGACCGGTAACGAGCGTGCTCTGGAAATCTACAACCCAACGAATGATGTTGTTAACCTTACGCCTTATTCGGTACGCCGCTACTCCAACGGCAGCCTGACGACGGTTGACGAGGAGCGTTTGATGCGCACCACAGGTGCCAATATTCTGAACGCTCGTGGCGTGTATGTGTATGCGAACGGGGAAGCTTCGCTAAGCTCTATTCGTTCGGTAGCCAGCCAATTCGGCGCTTTCCCCTACGATGCGATAGGCCCGAACTACATCAACGGTGGTGGAGCTACTAAGGGCAACGTGACTTATTTCAATGGTGATGACGCTGTGGCGCTGGTGCGCTACCCCAGTGGCACAGCCGGCCAGGGCCCAGGCGTTATTGTCGACCTTATCGGTTGCATCGGTGAGGCGCCGCAGCTTGCTGCCGGTGGCGCGGGCGGGAACTGGAGCGGTTTCAATCCAATTGATGACACCAGTGCGCCAGTCGTGCACACGTACGTAGCCTCGGCCAACCAGAGCCTGGTCCGTCGTCCTACCGTCTCGGGTGGTATCCGTACCAACCCCGGCCCGCAGAACGTGCCAAACATCACACCTCCCGTACGCAGCACGGCTGCCAACGCGTATAACATTGCCGATGAGTGGTCGGTGTATAGCTATGCTTTTCCTCCCGGTACCAGCGGTAACGGCTCGGTAGGTGCACAGCTCTACGACCAGTTGGGAAACCACAACGACTACATTGGTGCTCACGGTGCTTACCAGACTACCATCACGGCTACGCTGGGCAAGTTCGACGCCAACATCAGCGTATACCCTAACCCCGCCCATGGTACCGCCACGGTTGAGATTAAGGATGCCAAAGTTGGTTTGGTAAACGTGCGCAACAGCCTCGGCCAGAACATCAGCGCCCAGGCCAAAGGTCAGGGTCAGGAAAAACTGACGCTGGATGTGTCGCGCCTGAAGCCCGGCCTGTACTTCGTAGAAATTTACAGCGCCGACGGCCAGACCAAAATCTATAAGACGCTGATGGTGCAATAAGCAGCCAGCAGCTAGGAATAGGAAAGGAGGGAAGCAATTCCCTCCTTTTTTTATGGGCGTACTTTTGCGCTCCGCTAAGTAGTGGCAGTTGACTCATGCCCTCCGTTAGCCAACAACTGACAACGAATAACTGACATCTGAATTATGGCCGACCTCACGCCCCTCACCGCCATTGGCGAATTTGCTCTTATCCGCCGTCTGCAAGCCGGCATCAGCACGCGCCAGCCCGGCACGGTGCTGGGCATTGGCGACGATGCGGCCATCATCCGCCCCACGGTTGGGGCCGAGCAGGTGATGACGACGGATTTGCTGGTTGAAGGCATTCATTTCGACCTCTCGTTTTGCCCGCTCCGGCACCTGGGCTACAAGGCGGTAGCGGTGAACGTATCCGATGTTGCGGCCATGAATGCCCTGCCTACGCAGCTGGTAGTGGGGATTTCGGCGGGTCCACGCTTCACGGTAGAAGCCATTGAGGAGCTGTATGCCGGCATGCGCCTGGCTTGCGAAGCTTACAACGTTGACTTAGTGGGCGGCGATACTACGGCCAGCCGGGGTGGCCTCACGCTGGCCGTGACGGTGCTGGGCGAAGCACCGGCCGGCACCCTGGCCCGCCGCAGCGGTGGCAAGCCCACCGACCTGCTTTGTGTGAGCGGCGACCTGGGCGCGGCCTTCCTGGGCCTGCAAGTGCTGGAGCGCGAGAAGCAAGCCTTCCTCGCCGACCCCGATACCCAGCCCGAGCTAGCCAACTACGAATACATCGTGCAGCGCCAGCTCCGGCCCGAGGCCCGGCTCGACATCGTGCACGAGCTGCGGGAGTTGGGTGTGCAGCCCACCAGCATGATTGATATCTCCGACGGGCTGGCGTCGGAAGTGCTGCACCTGTGCGCGGCGAGCGGAACCGGTGCCCGTGTATTCACTGAATTCCTGCCCTTGGCCAACCCCACGCTGGAGGCTGCGGCCGAATTCAATCTGGACCCGATTACCTGCGCGCTTAATGGTGGCGAAGACTATGAGCTGCTGTTCACGGTGCCCGTTACGGACCATGAGAAAATCAAGAACCACCCCGATATCACCATCATCGGCCACCTCACTGACAAAACCGATGGGGCCAATCTGGTGACAAAAGCTGGTCAGGCCGTGCCACTTCAGGCGCAGGGCTGGACGAGCTTTTAACAGCGAGCCGGGCTGCCCGTCAACCTTTTGGCGGGGCTACCGTTTAGGATGCCGGGCGACGCAAGGCGGGAGTGGCATGCTAATTGTTTCCAGCAGCTTATTCCGCATCGAAATTCCCACTTTATTCAGCTATTAAGTCATGAAAAAGCTTCCTGTTTTTCTCGCTCTTCTCGTATTACTCACCACCATCCTGAGCAGCCACAGTGCCCAGGCGCAGTGGAGCCCGCAAGCTAAAGGTGCCGTTATTGGCGGCTTGGGCGGGGCTGCAGCTGGTGCCATCATTAACAAGCGCAACCGGGCTGTGGGTGGTGTAGTGGGTGGCGTGGCCGGGGGGGCCATCGGCTACGGGGTCGGCAAGCACATCGACAACAAGAAAAAAGAGAAGGCTCGGATTGCCGCTGCTAACCGGGCTGCCGCTGCCCGTGAAGCGGAATACCGCCGCGCTTTGGCTCGCAGCAACAGCCGCGAAACCGTGGTAAACAAAACCCAGACCGTAGCCGCCCCCGCTAATGCCCTGACAGCAAGCGCCGCTACAGATTACAACGCTCCGATGCCTGCTACTGCTAACGCCGCCTTCCTGCCTAACCCAGCCTACGGCGACGCCTCGAAGCCGTACTCGACGGAAGAGTACCGCCGCAAAAGCTGGTAAGCAGCCAATTGTGTTAA
This sequence comes from Hymenobacter negativus, assembly GCF_017571495.1. GTDB lineage: Bacteria > Bacteroidota > Bacteroidia > Cytophagales > Hymenobacteraceae > Hymenobacter > Hymenobacter negativus. Next base: position 306,539 of record NZ_JAGETZ010000003.1, read on the forward strand.
ATTCCAAACCCCGGGCGCCTGCGTTCGGGGTTTGGTCCTTCCAGCCGGTTGCCGTGGGTGATGATGCCCACTACCTTTTGTTCACTAATACCCTGGATTTATGAAATCCCTTTTTTGCAGTTTGGTTGTGGCCGTCGCGCTTAGCGCTTGTTCGAAAGCCGAAGAGGCTGTTAATGTTCAGAAACTGGACCAGGACTTTATCAGTGCCTGGAACAGCCGGGATTCTGGTAAAATCACCGGAATGATGGCCGACGATGTGGCCTTCGTGCAGGGCAATGCCCACTGGAAAGGCAAAGACGAAGTAGGCCAGAAGTGGGTGAGTGCCACCATTGCCACCATCAGCAACCTCAAAACCAGCGTTTCCAGCACCGGCACCGATGCCGCCAGCGCCTACGAAGCCGGCACATTTTCGGTGGATGTAGCGCCGTCCGGCCCGGGCCAGCCCGCTGGCTTTGGCGAAGGCAACTACATTTTTCTCTGGAAAAAAGCGGCCGACAATACCTGGAAGCTGAGCTACGCGCAACTGGAGGATTTGCCGGTGCAGCGCCGGAATTAGGCACAGCAGTACGCGCCTGTGAGCGCGTGCTGATAGGGATTATACACCAACAGTGTAATCGCCCGTTACAGATTTCTCGGCCCCCGCTGCTTGACCTTTATTCAATGAAGGTCCAGCAGCGGGGGCTTTATTTGGTTGGTATAGAAGTTAAGTGAAAATCAAATAACGGCCGGAGCAGTTATGCTTACCAGTCATGCCTGAATAGACCAGCTAGCCGCCTCAGATAACGCGCCGGTCCATTGGTTTCAAGTAGTGACTTTCCTTCTTTATTCTCCTTCCATGACAACAAAATCTTTTGCTCCGCTCGCTTTTTCCGTGCTGGACTTAGCTCCCATTGCGGCCGATACCACGCCGACCGATACCTTCCGTCATAGCCTGGACCTGGCGCAACAGGTTGAAAGCCTGGGTTACACCCGATTCTGGCTTTCTGAGCATCACAACATGGTGAGCGTAGCCAGCGCAGCTCCGGTGGTGCTCATCGGCTACATTGCGGGTGGCACCAGCACGTTGCGGGTGGGCTCGGGCGGTATCATGCTGCCCAATCATACCCCGTTGGTTGTAGCCGAGCAGATGGGCACGCTGGCTTCGCTCTACCCGGGCCGTATCGACCTGGGCTTGGGCCGTGCGCCCGGCTCCGACCAGGTGACGGCGCAGGCCATTCGGGGTGGCCGCTTCGGCGGCGTGCAGGATTTTCCGCGGGACATTCAGCAGCTCCAGACCTATTTCTCGGCTGCCAACAGCACGGCTACGGTGCGGGCCATTCCAGGCGAAGGGCTGGATATTCCAATTTACGTGTTGGGTTCCAGCACCGATAGCGCCTATCTGGCTGCCGCGCTGGGCCTGCCGTATGCATTTGCCAGCCATTTTGCGCCGGGGCAGCTGTTTGCGGCGTTGGAGATTTATCGCCAGAATTTCCGGCCCTCGGCGGCGCTGGCGGCGCCCTATGTCATTGCCTGCGTGAACGTGGTGGCAGCCGATACCGATGCCGAGGCGCAACGCCTGGCCACGTCGCTCAAGCAGTTTATGCTGGGCGTTATCAAGGGCCGGCCGGCGCCGCTGCAGCCACCCGTGGAATCGATGGCCGGGCTCTGGGAGCCTGCGCAGCAGTACGCCGTGGAGCAAATGCTGGCCTATGCCTTCATCGGTAGCAAGGCAGCTATTCAACGGGATATGCAGGAATTTGTAGGCGAAACACAGGTGAACGAAATCATGGCCGTTTCTAATATCTTCAGCCACGAGGCGCGGGTTTATTCCTATCGGCTGTTAGCTGAAGTGCTGCGTGGAATTCCCCAACCCCAGACGGAGCAGTTAGTGGGCTAAGGACTTTGCGAACAAGGCAAGTAAGGGCATCAAAACCAGAACGTCATGCTGAGCCGCCTGAAGCATCTTTACTGCAGAAGCAAATAATTACTCTTGCGGTGGAGATGCTACGGCAAGCTCAGCATGACGCGCTTTTTAAATATTTCTTAACCTAATCCTCCGGATAAGGCACGAACACGAAGTTGGTGAATTCCTCATCGAGCACGAAAAGGCAGCAGAACTCGTCGGCATCCTTGTAGGTGGCTTTGAAGGCTTCTATGCCGCTTTCGTCGATAATTCCTTGCTGCACAAACAACTCGAGGTAGCTGGCGAAAACATGCCACTCCAGGTTCAACTCATCAGCATTGACCAGCAGGCCACCGAGGGGCACTTCCTGCTTGGCAAACACGAAAATGGGGTACTGGCTGAAGTCACCTTTGCGAATTTGGGAAGAGGCTTCGGAAAGCGTGTCGCACACCTTCACGAAATCCTTGGTGATGGTGCCGAGGTACTTGCCGTTCAGTTCGGGGTCGTTGAAGTAGTCCATTTATTTAATTATTTCTCTTTTTTGACAATATCTGTCAAACTGACTTTGGACGCTGTTTGATTAGGTATCCAGATGGAGCGAAATAAAAATCCAAGCGAAAACCCGTTAATAATTGGGTTGAAAGTGGCTAATTGCTCAATCGGGTTATACCCTCCAAATGCTCCGCCAAAAGCTAATTTCAAAGTGAAAAATGCTATAACAGCGTAGGCCAGGCCAAAAACTAAACGGCTATTTGTGAGAAATAGCTGCTTAATAAAAGAGCGTGGAGCTTGCAGAAAAACTATATTAGCTAATAGCGAGATAATTAAAGTAATTGGGCCAATTATTTTAATAGCGACCAAGGCTTGGTTTTTATCCAGTAGAAAATAGCCAATCCCGTAGATGATAGTAGCTATTATCCAACCAAGAAGGGAAGAAACTAACGCAGCTAATGTGTAATTCTTCATCGCTCTTGTGAAGTTACTTCAACTCCAGCGCCACCACATTCTCCACGTGGTGGGTGTGCGGGAACATATCCACTGGCTGCACGCGGGTGACTTTGTAGGCAGCATCCAGTAGCTCCAAGTCGCGGGCCTGGGTGGCGGGGTTACAGCTGATGTAGACGATGCGGGGGGCGCGAAGCTCCAGTAGGCGGGCCACCACGTCGGGGTGCATGCCGGCGCGGGGCGGGTCGGTGATGAGGACGTCGGGGCGGCCGTGGTGGGCGGTAAAGTCAGCCGTGAGGATGTCCTTCATGTCGCCGGCGTAGAACTCGGTGTTGGTGATGTTGTTGATTTCGGCGTTGACGTGGGCGTCAGCCACAGCCTGCTCCACGTACTCGACGCCGATGACCTTGCGGGCTTGGTGGGCCACGAAGCTGGCGATGGTGCCGGCTCCCGTGTAGAGGTCGTACACCAGCTCATCGCCCTTCAGGTCGGCGAAGTCGCGGGCCACTTTGTAGAGCTGGTGGGCGCCTTCGGAGTTGGTTTGGTAGAAGGATTTGGGGCCGATGCGGAAGCGTAGGCCTTCCATGTCTTCTTCGATGTAAGGTTTGCCGTGGTAGCAGACCACGTCGAGGTCGTGGAAGGTTTCGTTGCCCTTGCTATTGAGTACGTAGTTGAGCGAAGTGATGCCGGGGAACTTGGCCAGCAGGGCATCCAGCAAGGGCTCGATGCTGGGGTGGGGGCGGTAGCACTGCAGAATCACCATGATTTCGCCGGTGCTCTGAGCCGTGCGGATGATGAGGTTGCGCAGGTTGCCAGTCTGGCGCACCATGTTGCCGAACTGCAGGCCGTGCTCGCGGCCGTAGTCGCGCACAAACAGGCGGATTTCGTTGCTGGGCTCGGCCTGGAGGTGGCAGTGCTGCACGTCGATAATCTTATCGAAGCGGGCGGGAGTGTGGAAGCCCAGCACGTTGCGGTCGAAGGTTTGGGTGTCGTCGTCGATTTGCTCCTGGGTCAGCCAGCCGTTGTCGCTGAAGGTGTATTCGAGTTTGTTGCGGTAGTAGGTGCGCTGAGGCGAGGAGAGGATGAACGGAATCTCGGGCAGAGCCACTTTGCCGATGCGCGTGAGCTGGTCCACCACCTGCTGCTGCTTGAAGTGCAGTTGCGAATCGTAGCCCAAATGCTGCCACTTGCAGCCGCCGCACACGCCGAAGTGCTGGCAAAACGGCGTGGTGCGCAGCTCCGAGTATTTGTGAAACGCCGTGGGCACGGCCTCCAGAAAGTTCTTTTTAGCGCGGGTGATGCGCAAGTCCACGACGTCGCCGGGGGCTACCTGCGACACAAAGATGACGAGGTTGTCGAGGCGAACCATGCATTTGCCTTCGGCCACCATGTCCTGAATCAGGATATTATGGAGGGCGTCGGCGGGTAAGTTTTTAGAGGCTTTCGTGATTTTGCGGGACATAACGGGAGCGGTAAGTCTGCAAAGGTAGACCACGGATTCTCTCGGATTTTGGGGACGAGTAAGAGAACGGAAACGAAGCCGCACACCAATTAATCCGCCTCGCATGCAGTTGAAACAAAGTCGCAGGCGCTTGAAGGCATATGACAGAAGCGGTGTGGCGCTGGTCAAAAAAGAAAGGCCTCCCGAACTGGGAGGCCTTTCTTTTAAAAAGATGTCGACTATAAAATTCGTGAAATCCGAAAAATTCGTCCGAATCCGTGGTCTATTTCACCACTTCAAACCAGTTCTTCACCGTGGGGCCATTGGGCCGGGTCAGGATGTAGAAGTAGTTGCCGGGGGCGATGTTGTCGTCCTGGCCCCAGTTGTTCTGGTAGTTGGTGGTCTTATACACCTCGCGGCCCCAACGATTGAACACGGTGAAGGTGTTGCCGGGGTAGAGTTGGATGTTGTCAATCACGAGCACATCGTTCAGGCCGTCACGGTTTGGCGTGATGATGTTGTAGGTGTTGGTCTGATTGGCAAATTTCACGTTGGCTTCGTTCGAGTTTGAGCGTAACGGCGTGGCATCCGTGCTCACGGCCACTACCCGGAAGTTCTGGTCGAAGCCTACGCTGGTTGCCGTCGAAGTGGGGTCGGTATTGGATACGGTCGCTTGCAGGGTGCCGGCGGGTACCGTGGTCACAAGCTCCGGCGTGCCCGCGTCGGAGCGACGGTAGATTTCGTACTTGTCCACCGTGAAGCCCTGGTAGGCGTTCCAGGTCAGGGCCGTGCTGCCCTGGTCGCGGCCACCGGCGCCGGGCGTGGCCACCGCCACCAAGCGAATGGTGCGCGAAACCAGGCTGGAGAGTAGAGTGCCGCAGCCGTTGGTCAGGTCGAGGCGGTACTCATAGGAATTGCCCGAAGCATCCACGGCATTGTTATCGGTGAAGGTGGTGGCCGAAGCCGCTACCGTGCCCACCGAAGCGTACGTGCCCGAGCCCGCCACGCGGCGCATAATCTGAATCTGGTTCGGCGTGTTGCTGCTGGCCGGGGCGCGTAGCGTGAGGATGACGCGGGCGTTGCTGGTCATATCAACCGAAGCCGTGGTAAGGGCCACCGTGGGGTTGTCGAGTATGATGGTGCGCGTCGTCGTGGTGCCTACGCACGAGGCCGGCGTGCCGCTGGTTTCGGCCGCGCTCACGGTGTAAGGACCGGTGGCGCCAAACTGCACCGTCACTTGGTTGGTGCCGTTGCCGGCCGTCACGGTGCCGCCTACTACCGTCCATTGGTACGACGAGCCGGCCGTGGCGTTAGCAATGCTGTACTGCTGCGGTGTGGCCACGTTGCACACAAAGCCCGAGCCCGAAATGGTGGGGGCACCTGGCGTGGGGCTCACTGTGAACTGCGTGGTGTAGAGCGGACCCACGCAGCCGGCAACCGTGGTTTCCTGAGCGGTGAGGGTATAGGTACCAGCAGCTGGCAGGTTGCTCAGCGTACGGGTGTTGCCGGTTCCGGCTATGGTATTGCCTGCCAGTTGGAACACGTAGGTCGAGCCGGTGAAACCGCCGGGTAGGCTAAAGGTGACGGGGCCACTGTTCTGGCACACTCGCACCGGCGCAGTGATGGCTAGGTTGGTGCGGGGCGACGGATTGATAAGTACCTTCAGCGTGTCGGAAACGCCGCGGCAGATGCCGCCGCTGGGGTTACTGGTTTCCGTCACCACAATTTTGCCAAGCGTGGGCACCGTTACCGGGTTCCAGTTCACAGTCACTGAGTTTTGCAGCGTGCTCACCTGCGTGCCGCCAATAATCTGCCAGGAGTAGCTGGAGCCGTTGGCAAATACGCCGCTGATGTAGGTGTAAGGTCCATCGGCTTGGCAAACGGAGCGCGGCAGGGGAGATGCGGCTACGATGTCGCCGGGGCCGGTAGGCCGCACCGTTTGTAGGCGCTGGTTGATGATGATGGGCAGCGTGGTGGTATCCGACGAGCAGCCTTGGGCGTTCAGGCGGAACACTTTGATGTAGCCGCCGGTGCTGGCCACGCCCCAGTTCACCGTAATGGCTGGCGTGCCTTGGCCACTTGCAATGGTGCCGCCATTAATCAGCCAAGTGTAAGCCGTGGCGGCGGGGTTCACCACCGAGTAGGCAATACCCGTGACAGTGGGACAAACCGAGGCCGGGCCCGTAATGGCTTCAGCCGCCGGGCGCGGGTTGATGGTCACTATCACGGTACTCGTGCTCACGCAGCCGCTGGCCGTGGTGGCTGTCAGCGTATAAGTAGCCGTCAGGGGAGTGGTGCCTGGGTTCACACCAGTCAGCACTGGCTGGGCAGAAGTAGCGTTGTTCAGGTTGGTGGTGGGGCTCCAGCTATAGGTATAGCCAGCCAGCGCCGCAGTGCCCAGCGTCACGCGCTTGCCATCGCACACCGACACCGCCGGACCGGCATTGGCTACGGCGGCGGGGTTCACCGTCACCGTTACCGTGCTGGTGGCTACGCAACCGTTGGCCGTGGTGGCCGTTAGGGTGAATACAATGGGGTTCGGTGTGGTGGTCGTGTTGGTCAGCGTGAAAGTGGGGTTGGCCACCGAAGTGTTGCTCAGGCCGGTGCTGGGGCTCCAGCTATAGGTGTAGCCCGTCACGGCTGCGGCGCCAAGCGTAGTTGCCAAGCCCGAGCACACCGGGCGGTTGGCACCGGCCACGGCCACGGCGGCGGGGTTAATGGTCACCACCACGGTATCGCGCTGGAAGCAGCCGTTGGCTGTAGTAGCTAGCAAAATGTATTGCTGGGTAATGGCCGCGCCGGTCGTGTTGGGCAGGGTTACGGTCGGAGTTAGCGCCGAGGCACTGCTCAGGCCGGTAGCGGGCGTCCAAGCATAGGTAGTGCCGGTGATGGCGGTCCCCGTACCAATGGTTACGCCCACGTTCGAGCAGGTGGTTTTATCCAACCCGGCCTGCGCTACAGCCGCAGGGTTTACGGTAACGGCTACCGTGCTGGTGGCGGTGCAGCCGCTAGCTGTGGTAGCAGTCAGGGTGTAAGTAGCAACGATGGGGGTACCTGTCAGATTGGGCAGGGTCAGGGTCGGGGTGAGGCTGGTGGTGCTGCTCAGGCCCGTGGTGGGCGTCCAGGCGTAAGTAGTACCCGTTACCGGCGTACCCGTACCGATTACCACACCCACATTCGAGCAGGTGCTGCGAGCCGGGCCGGCTTGTGCCACGGCGGCGGGGTTGATGGTTACGGCCACGGTACCGGTGGCGGTGCAGCCGTTGGCCGTGGTGGCCGTCAGGGTGTAGGTGGTGGTGATGGGCGCGCCGGTGGCGTTGGTGCCCGTCACGGTGGGGTTGAGAATATTAGGGTTGCTCAAGCCCGTGGTAGGCGTCCAGGCGTAAGTAGTACCGGCTACGGGTGTGGCCGTGCCACCGAGCGGAGCTGAGGTTGTGCCCGAGCAGAAACTGATGGCTGGGCCAGGAGTAGCCACTGCCGCTGGAAAGACGGTTACGGTTACGGTGCTGGTGGCGGTGCAGCCATTGGCTGTCGTCGCTGTCACCGTATAAGTCTGCGTGATGTTGGTGCTGCCGGAGTTGGGCAGCGTCATCGTCGGGTTTGATGCCGTAGTGTTGCTCAGCCCCGTAGTGGGTAGCCAGGCATAAGTGGTGCCAGCCACGGTGGTACCGGTGCCAATGCTCACGCCCACGTTCGAGCAGGTGCTGCGGGCCGGGCCGGCTTGTGCCACGGCGGCGGGGTTGATGGTTACGGCCACGGTACCGGTGGCGGTGCAGCCGTTGGCCGTGGTGGCCGTCAGGGTGTAGGTGGTGGTGATGGGCGCGCCGGTGGCGTTGGTGCCCGTCACGGTGGGGTTGAGAATATTAGGGTTGCTCAAGCCCGTGGTAGGCGTCCAGGCGTAAGTAGTACCGGCTACGGGTGTGGCCGTGCCGCCGAGCGGGGTCGAGGTTGTGCCCGAGCAGAAGCTGATGGCTGGGCCAACGGCTGCCACGGCCACTGGGGTGATGGTCACGACAACCGTTGCGGTTGCCGGGCAGCCCTGAGCATTGGTCGCTGTAAGCGTATAGGTTTGGGTGATGGGCGCGCCAGTGGTGTTTGGCAAGGTCACGGTGGGCTGAGCGGCAGTGGTGCTGCTCAGGCCGGTAGCAGGGCTCCAGCTATAGGTATAGCCGGGGAGTGCCGCAGTGCCCAGCGGGGCTGAAGCCACGCCCGAACATGCCGTAATAGCCGGGCCGGCGTTGGCAACGGCAGAAGGGTTGATGGTCACCCGCACCGAGTCGACGCTGAGGCAGTTGGCACCAATGGAAGCTGTCAGGCCGTAGTTCCGCACAATGGGAGTCGTGCCAGCATTGGGCAGGGTCACGGTGGGCTGAGCGACAGTGGTGCTGCTCAGGCCGGTAGCTGGGCCCCAGCTGTAGGTAACGCCCGCCACCGGAGCCGTACCCAGCGTGGCCGAAGTTGCCCCCGCGCACACGTTGAGGTCGGGGCCGGCATTGGCTGTGGGCGGCGGCGTTACGGTTACCGTTGTGGTAGAAGTGATGCTGCAGGTCCCATCCGTGCCGGTCACGGTATAGGTAGTGGTAGCAGTTGGCGTCACGATGATGGTGCTCCCCGTAACGGGCTGGCTGCCGCCGGTCCAGGTGTAGGTCAGGCCAGCGGGGCCGGTTACGCTCAGCGTGGTGGAGGTGCCCCGGCAGATGCTGGCCGAAGTTGGTGTAACAGCCAGCGCCGCCAGTGGCCGGATGTCCACCGTTTTCACTACCGAGTCAGACAAGCAGCCATAAGTTGAAACGCCCTTCAATACCAGTGTGCCGGTGCTATTAGCGCTGGCCCAAGTCACGTTCACAGTATTGGTGCCTTGGCCGCTGTTGATGGTGCCGCCCGAAATGCGCCAGTTATAAGACGCCGGGACTGGGCCGGCAGCAGTGTAGGTTCGCACCGTAGCGGGGTCACACACCGTAGCCGGACCGGTGATGGCATTGGGGCCGGCAGCACGGTTAACCGTAACACGGAAAATGTCGGAGGCAATTTTGCCGCCGCAGCCATTGTCCTTCACCGTCACGGCCAGGTCGTAGGGTGCGGTACGGCCATTGCCGCAAGCCGAGTTAAAAACGAACGTGCCCGATACCGTCCCGTTGCCGGTCGCATTGGCCGTGCCCGTCACGTTGCCGGCAACCACGGTACCAGTACTTCCATTAAAGGTGGTATTAAACGGGCCGCTGCCATCAAGGAGCGCGCTGTTCACAGTCATCACCAGAGGGTGGCTGCTGGTGGCTTGCGTGGCCGTGATGGGGATGCTTAGCGACTGTCCTTCCTCAATAGTATAGTTGCGAGGAGTTGTGACCGACGGTGGTAGCGCTGGGGGCGGCGTGGCCGGACAGGTTGAAACCAGCAGCTGCAAGTCTCGTCTGGTAGACCCTACCAGCACTTCCCGCCCGTTGATACTTCGGTATTCGCTTACATCCACGGCTACCACAAACTTGGTGCCTTGGTTGGCTCTACTCCCGTACTTCGCGATTCCCGTATTCGCATTAATCAAGGCAAAATTACCTGTTCCCGTACCAAACGGTGTAGCCACACTGTAGCTGGCAGAGGCATAAGGTATGGGGGTAGGAAGGGGAGGAACAGCTGCGAAATTGTTGGGAGAGTCACCATAAGGTGCCCCAAAGGAGTACACCAGTCGGTCACCATCGGGGTCAACAGCGTTGTTGAGCGAAATTGTTGTATCGTTTTGGCAGATGATGGCCACAGCCGTATCCGAAAATACGGGCGAGCGGTTGGGAATCAGTGGTGGCGACATGCTCACATATAATGTGAGAGGGAAGCTGTCCGAATTGGCCAGGTTGGCAATGCCTGCATTGCGGGCGCTCAGCGTGAATACTGCGTAGTAGCCATCAAACGACAGCGGCAGGTTGACGGTACCCACAAACCGGTTCACGAAGAAAGGTTGGTTGGGTGGCGTAATGTTACAACCCGGCGGAATAGATGGCCCGCTGATAATTGGCGAAATAGTGCCGGGCAGCGTTACCGTCTGTCGCACCCCCGTAGTGCGGTTATATACAAAGACCGTCTGACTCGTAGTAGGCGTGCCTGGTGTGCCCGGCAGGGCATTGATGTACAGGGTTACGGTTATCTCGTAGCGAAACTGGTTTCCCGCTGGGCCATTGGCATCGAGGTAACGGTAGTTCATCTCGCCGCCTAGCAAGTGCGAGGCCTGCGCGGGGCGCGTACCCAGCATAGCCAGCATGAGCAGCAAAACGGACCCAAAAAAGCGCCGGAGTAAGGATGGGGACATAAAAAAAATGAAGGGTAGGAGGACGGAGAAACCCCAGCAGGCGACCTAAATAGGTCGCCTGCACTTGTAAAGGGGATATGATACAACGGCAAAAGATGGAAGGCCGAAAAGCCTATTCGCGCACCACGCGGCGCGTAGCAGTCTGGCCCTTGGCGTCGCGCAGGTGCAGCACGTACACGCCGGCTGGTAGGGCGCTCAGGTCGAGTTCAGCCTCGGTCGCGGGGCCCAGGCGCAGGGAGGTGCGCAGCACGGCAGCCCCCAACACATTCTGCACTTCTGTGGCGTAAATGCCGGCGGCACTGGCATCAGGCAAACTCAGGCGCAGGTGGCCGTCGAGCGTGGGGTTGGGGTAGAGGCCAAGGGCCGGCAGGGCGGCTGCGTTGCGGCTGGCCAGTGGCGAGAAGCGCAACTGGTAGTCTTCCACTTCTGCGTTCACGATGTTGATGCCGCAGGCATTAGCCGCAGACGTGTTGGCTGCTGTCTGAATGCGCATGCGAGTGGAGAGCCCCGAAGCACTGCTGCTGCTGGGCACGGTGAACGTTGCTGTGTACGTATTGGCAGTAGCGCCACCAGTGCTTACCCCGGTAGCCAGTAGCTCATTCGTGTCGAAAACACCGTTCAGGTTGTAGTCAACCCACACCGACGTGCGGTGAGCCACAAAAAGGTTGGTCGTAACCGTCAGGTTTATTGCGCTGCCGGCTGGCATGGTAATGGGGTTTGCCGTGTAGTTAGCATAACCTCCAGTAGCAATACCGGTGCCGTTGGTATAGGCCGGCGAGGCATTACTTACGCTTACGCCTGTGGTCCAGAGGGCGCTGGTTTGCGGCCCGGTGGGGCCGTTGGTTCCCGTACCATTCGAGGCACAGTAGTTAAAGCAGGGAATCTGGATGGTCACCGCATTGAGCCGCGTGATGCTGGCAGTACCATTAGAATTGGTGGCCGAAAGCGACACGTTGTAAGTGCCAGCGTTGGTGTAGGTGTGAAGTGGATTTTGCTGGGTGCTGGTTTGGCCATCGCCAAAGTTCCACAGCCACGAGGTGGGCAGGTTAGAGGTGAGGTCGGTGAACTGAATGGGGTTCACACAGGCTCCTGCCACGTAGTTGGTGCTGAAGCTGATGATGGGCGGCAGGGTGTTGGGCCGGGCCACGATGGTGTAGTCTTCGGCCTGGCCGCTGGCGGGGCCCACGCACGGGCCGGCTGTGTTGCCAATGGCATCGGCGATGATGCGCAGGCGTAGCGGTTGGTTGAGGGTAGTGCCGGTGGGCAACGTGAAAGTGGCCGTGGCACCGGGCGTAGCCGTGTTCAGGCTCACGTACACTTGTTCGGCGGTGGTCAGAATACCGTCATTGTTCTTGTCCAGATACACCCGGATGTCGTGCGGATTGACGCCGCCCGTGGTGATAACCATTGGGTAGTTGACGCCGGCAGTCAGCTCGGTGCGCTGTGTGCAGGTAAAGTTCTGGTAGCCCGCGCTGCCATTAGCCGACGTGTTGTCGATGGTATTGAGCTGGAAACGGATGATACCGTAGTTGGCAAAGTAGCTGGACGTTTGGGGCGAGCAGCTCGCTGCTACCGGAACTGTGGTGTTGTACACGATGCTGGTGGCCGCGCTGGTATTGTTGCCGGCCGCGTTGGTGGCCCGCAACGTTACGGCGTAGGTACCGGCGGTGGTATAGCAGTGGTTGGGGTTTTGCTGGGTGCTGGTTTGGCCATCGCCAAAGGTCCAGAGCCAGGAAGTGGGCAGGTTCTGGCTGACATCGGTGAACTGCACACAGCCCGAGCAGGTAGTCGTCGCGTCGGTGGTGAAGGCGGCTGTTGGCGGGCTCACGTTCGCCGACAGCGTTACGCTATAGTCCTCGTCCTGCGAATACTCCGGCGTGCTGCACGACGTGGGCAGGGCACTGTTTATATAGTCGGTGGCCACGCGCATGCGCAGGCGGGTGCCCAACACGGCCGCGGCTGGGGGGACGAAATTGCCAGTGTGTGGGTTGGCTGGTGTGCCGGTAAGGTTCAGGTCCTCGTACACCAGCTCGGTATTGCCGGTGAAGGCTCCGTCGTTGTTGTAGTCAATCCAGACTCGCACGTTTTGGGTGGCCGCGGCCGTAGTGCGAATGCTGATGGGGTAGCTTTGACCCACTACCAGCGGCACCGCGCTGACGCTGCAGCTGTAGTCGTGGTAGCCGGCCGTATAGCTTGTGCGGTTAGCCAAAACGGTTGTACCCACCGTCACGTTGAGGATGGCCATGCCAAATACCCCTGCCTGGGCACTACTGGCCGTACCGGGGGTGCAGACAGCGTTGATGGGGCATTGTGCCACCGCCGGAGTGGCCGCCCCCAGCGCCAATAAAGCGGCCACCATGCCTGGAGCAATGCGGGACCAAGTACGTAGGAGTGGGTTCATACGGTGTTCTGAAGGAAAGAAAGAAATAAAGATTTTGGTGGATAAATGTAAGCAGAAAAAGAGGAGCAGTAGGCCACAATCGGCTGTTGCCAAATTTCCATCGGCAACGGGCCAAAACGGCTCGCCTAATTCCACCTATTCCCCAGCCTGATTTAACGGCACCGGCAAAGTTTAGCGCCTGCTCGCAAAAATCGCACCACCCCGCCGTAAGTTTGTTTTAACAATTTTCGAAATCCCTCTCACGGCCCTTTCAGGCCATTATTTGCGTTTATGCCAATTCTCACCGTTCTCATCACGGGCGGCACTTCGGGCATTGGCCGGGCCTGCGCCCTGGCCTTTGGCCGCGCCGGCTACCAGGTGGCCATCACCGGCCGCGACGAAGCCAAGCTTGCCGATACGGCCCAGGCCCTGACCGCGGCTGGCATCTCCAACCTGGCCGTGCGGGCCGATGTGGGCGACGAAGCCGCCGCCGAACGCGCTGTGCAGGAAACGGTGGCCCGCTTCGGCGGGCTCGATGTGCTGCTCAACAACGCGGGCATCAGCATGCGCGCCCGCTTTCAGGATGCCGAGCTGGATGTCATCAAGCAGCTCATGCAAACCAACTTTTTCGGCACCGTCTTCACCACCAAGTTTGCCCTGCCGCACCTGCTCAAAAGCAAGGGCAGCATTGTGGGCATCAGCAGCATTGCGGGCTACCGGGGGCTGCCGGGGCGCACGGGCTACTCGGCTTCCAAGTTTGCCATGAATGGCTTTCTGGAGTCGCTGCGAACCGAATTGCTCGACCAGGGCGTGCACGTGCTCACGGCCGCGCCGGGCTTCACGGCTTCCAATATCCGGCAGACGGCGCTGGCCGCCGATGGCTCGGCGCAGGGCGAGTCGCCGCGCGACGAAGGCGCCATGATGAGCAGCGAAGCCGTGGCCGACGAAATCCTGAAGGCGGTGCAACAGCGCAAGCGCACCATCGTGCTCACGGGCCAGGGCAAGCTGGTGGTTTTCCTCAACAAATTACTGCCCGGCCTGAGCGACAAACTGGTGCTAAACCACTTCCGCAAGGAAGAAAAAGGCGTGGACGTGGGGTAATCCCATGGCCTGGCAAGGCATCGTCGAAGCAATGGACGGTCAGCGTAGTTATTCGTCCTCCTAATGCGACTGCCTGAAGTTGTGATAAGCATTGGTTAAAACGCAAAAAGCCCCGATACTATGCAGTATCGGGGCTTTTCTGTAGGAGGAGGGTTACATCGTGGCTTTCTGGGCCAGCTTCACGGCCTCGTACAAATCCACTACGCCGCCGGTTACCGACAGGGTAGAGAAATCAGCTTCCTTTTCGGTGCCAGGCACGTGTACTTTGGTGTGGTGCACTTGGGCCGACTGCATAATGATGCGCTTCAAATCGGCAGCGGTGAGCTTGGGGAAGTAGGATTTGAGCACCGCCGCCACGCCGGCCGTAACGGGGGCTGCCATACTGGTGCCGCTTTCGTTGCCGTAGGTGCTACCGGGCAGGGTGCTGTAGATGGCTACGCCGGGGGCAAACACGTCGACGCCCTTTTTGCTGTAGTTGGAGAAGTCGGCGGTGAGGGCTGCGTTATCCTTCGGACCCGAAGCGCCCACGGTAAGCAGGTTGGGCACCACACCTTTGTTGAGGTAGAAGGACGCGGGGTAGTTATCCTCCAGGTCGAGGTTGTGGTTTTCGTTGCCGGCGGCGTGCACCAGCAGCACGTTTTTGGTAGCGGCGTATTTATAGGCTGCCTCCACCGCCGGGCGCTGGGGCGAAAACTCCTTGCCGAAGCTCATGTTGATGATGCTGGCGCCGTTGTCGACGGCGTAGCGGATGGCGTTGGCAATGTCTTTGTCGCGCTCGTCACCGTCGGGCACGGCCCGCACCATCATGATGCGAACGGGGTCGCCGGCGATGCCCTGAATGCCGAGGTTGTTGTCGCGCGCGGCGGCAATAATGCCCGCTACGTGCGTGCCGTGCAGCGGGTCGGTGGCGTAGAGGTCGTTGTTGCCGTAGTTGCGCTGGTTCACATCGTCCGGGTTGTCCTTGATGATGTCGGCGCGGGGGTTGAAATTCAGGTTCAGCGAATTGTCCAGCATGCTGCGTTCCTGCTTCACGCCGTCGTTCAGCTGTTTTAGCAGGTCGTCGGCATCGGAGGCACCGGTCTGGCGCATCATGTCCAGCATGCCGGCCACGGCGCGCTTCATGTTGGGGTCGTCGGTTTTGGCGCTTTTCAGTGCCGTGGTGTCGAGCTTTTCGGTACCGAGGGCCTGCTTCATGCTCTGTACCATCATGGTGAGGGGGCCGGCCATGCTTTCTACTTCCTTGTTGCGCTCGGTTTCTTCCTTGAGGCGGGCAGTATAGGCTTTTTCAGCCTTCTGGTAGAGGGCAAAATCGGCCTTGTCGGCGGCTTTCACCGTGGCAGCCGTTTTGCCGGAAAAGCGCTTGCGGCCGGCCGCCACGATGCGCGTCATTTCCAGGGTTTCGGCGCCCACGTTGCGGCCATCGGCCCCGCCAAGGAAGTTCCAGCCGTGCACGTCGTCGATGTAGCCGTTCTTGTCGTCGTCGATGCCGTTGCCGGGAATCTCCTTGGTGTTGCGCCACAGCACGGGCTTCAGGTCGACGTGCGCGGTATCAATGCCCGAGTCGATAACGGCCACAATCACCGGCGTGGGCACCAGGTTTTTCAGGATTTCCGTGTACGCCCGGTTGGCCCCGATGCCGGGCACCTGGTCGAGCTGCGGGTCTTTCAAATACCATTGGGCAGCGCTTTGGTCGCCCGCCGGGGGCGGAGTAGGGGCAGCTGATTGGGCAAAGCTCGCCGAAGGGAGCGCCAGAAACGCCAGCGCAACGGGCCAGCGGCGGGAGGGGAAAATCGTCATGAGCAAAATGAAGCGCCGCGACGGTGCGGCGATGATGGGTGGTAAACCGAATTGACTACAAAGGAAGTTCGGCCACGGCAAAGACGGGGCCGGCCGGCCCCGCGTTGCGCCCGGCTAGCTGGGGTGGCAGCGGGTTTTGGTGCCGTTCTTTGCCCTGGCCGGGCCGTCTGGTTGCCCAGTAAAGCATATTTGTTATCCGTTTCAATCACCGCCGTCCACGGCATTCGGCGGTGCTGCCTGGCCTGCGCCGACTGGTTGGCGGCAGCAAGGGCCGCTCGATTACCTCTTCTATGCACCTGATTTCTTATTTGTCGGCAGTCCTTCAACGGCCTGGCGAACTGGCTACGCAGTGGTGGGCCCAGCGCCGGCGCTACCTGTTAGCGGCTGTGGTGCTGGGGTGTTTGGTGGGGCTTGCCACTGCGGCAATGGCGCTTTTGCAAGCCTATCACCCGGCCTGGGCACTGGTGCGGCAGCCGCGGCTGAGTGCAACGCAGCTCGCCGCTCTGCACGGGCACCGCAGCTACTGGGGCACCTACCACAACCTGCGACAATTGGCATTGCTACCCCTTTTTGCTCTTCCTACATGGGCGGTCTACCGTCGACAGGGCGTGCGCTATGCCGATGCCCTTTTTATGCAAATGCTCTGGAATACGGCGTACACCCTCTTGGCGCTCGGCCTGGTTGGGCTCATGGCCTTGCAGGTGGTGCCTATCACCTTCACCGGCAACGGGCTGGCGCTGCTCTTGCTGCTGGGCTACCTCGTCGCTATTGGCCATACCACACTCGACCTGCGCTGGTCCGTGGCCGCCCTCAAGGCCGTGTTCACATTGGGGCTGGTCGTTGCGTGCTTACGCCTGCTCACCTGCTGGGGATTGTGACGCTTGGGGGCTGGGCGCGGGCGGCGGCCCCATCACCACCAGCAGCAGGGCGTCTTCGGCGGCGCGGGTGAGGCGGTGGAAGCGGTAGAGGCCGCGGTACTCCCAGGTAGTGATGGCGAACCCGTTAAGGCGCACGGCCACGCGGGCGGCGGCCCGGGCCGGCAGGCCAGCCGCTTCGGCGAGCTGGGCAGTGGTGCGCTCGGGGTGCTGCATGAGGGCCCGTACCATGCGGCCCATGCGCAGGAGACTGCGGGTGTCGCGCAGGTGGCCGGTTGTGCGCAGCCATGCCTCAATCCGAGCCTGCACGGCCGCCGGCTCCATGCTCAGTGGGGGAGGTGGGGGCGGGTTGTCGCGCTCGGCCAAGCGGCGGGCGAAGGCAGTAGGAAGGCTGTCGGGCAGGTCGGACATGGCATAAAAAGTAGAAGCCAGGCTAAGCTACTCAATAAACTGGCTAACTAAAAGAAATACATGGCTAATTAACTGCATAAACGGGCTTATTTAATTCATTAATGGGCTATCTAAACGTAAGTACTGATTAATGTCGTACAATAGCTGAACAAATCAATTAATCTACTGGCTTACTTAAGGTAAAATCGGAATAATATCTTGAAAAACGTGGCTAACCTGATTAAACATTGGGCTAACTCAAGTAAACAACACCCACATATTGGCACACAGGCACGCTCCGTTATCTCTCCGCGTCGGGCAACAATGCAGGCTGAAAGCCAAACAGTATGGCCTGCCAGACGCGATGTAGCGCGTCTCTGTATCGCGCAGCTGATAACTTCACCGCTACACCCCGGTTTCCCGCGCATGATTAGCTCCTTCCGCCCGCTCGTTGCGGCCCTGCTACTGCTCACTGTTAACTGTTGCTTGTTAACTGAAACGCAAGCCCAAACGCCCAAAACCTACACGTCCTCGGAAATTCTGCTGGGGCTGAAGAAGCTCAACGTGCTGGGCTCGGTGATGTATATCGCGGCCCACCCCGACGACGAAAACACGCGCCTCATCGCCTACCTGGCCAATGAGCGCCTGCTCGAAACCAGCTACCTGAGCTGCACCCGCGGCGACGGCGGGCAGAACCTCATCGGCCCCGAGCTGCGCGAGGGCCTCGGCGTGATTCGCACGCAGGAGCTGCTGGCGGCCCGGCGCCTCGACGGCGGCCGGCAGTTCTTCACCCGCGCCAACGACTTCGGCTTCTCGAAAACCTCGGACGAGACGTTTCATATCTGGGACAAGGAGCAGGTGCTCGCCGATATGGTGTGGGTCATCCGCCAGCGCCGGCCCGACGTGCTCATCACCCGCTTCCCGCCCGATGCCCGCGCCGGCCACGGCCACCACCAGGCCAGCGCCATCCTCGCCGCCGAAGCCTTCGACGCCGCCGGCGACCCCCAGCGCTTCCCCGAGCAGCTGCAATACGTGCCAGCCTGGCAGCCCAAGCGCCTGCTCTGGAACACCGGCAGCTTCTTCGTGAAGCCCGGCGAAAACATGGACGGTTACCTCAAGCTCGATGCCGGAGGATACAATGCGCTGCTGGGAAAGTCGTATGGTGAAATCGCGGCGCTCTCCCGCTCGCAGCACCGTTCGCAAGGCATGGGCTCGGCTGCTCAGCGAGGCGAGGCGCTGGAGTATTTCCAGCCCGTGAAAGGCGAGAAAGCCACCAACGACCTGTTCGAAGGCGTGGACCAGACCTGGAACCGGGTGCCCGGCGGCGCGGCCGTGGGCAAGCTCATCGAGGAGGTGATTCGCAAGTATGACCCGAGCAACCCCAGCGCCAGCGTGGCCGGGCTGGAAGAACTACAAAAAGAGTTGTCTAATCTTGAGCAGTTGTCTCATCCTTCTTCAAGCAAGGCTTCGCCAGAAGGTTTGTACTGGGCTCGGACGAAACAGGAAGAGTTAACTACGATAAAACAAGCAGCTACTGGGCTTTATGCCGAAGCCACGGTGGCGGAGAGTACGATAGTGGCCGGGCAGCCTGCCACAGTGAATGTAGACATTGTAAATCGCTCTGCAGTGGTGCAGGAACTTACCGGTATTAACGCGACAGGTTTAGAGGTAGAGCCCGACACGGCTCTACACATTACCCAAGTTAGACCAGGTGAAGCAAAACGGATAGTACTGCGGGCTAAAGTATCAGCTACAATCACAAATAGTCAGCCTTACTGGTTGCGTGAGCGCGGCACGGTGGGTATGTATATGTTGCCTGAGCAGTTTCCAAAAGGTAGGCAAAATATACCTGTTTATCCGCAAGGAAGTTCAGATGTTTCCGAGCCGGACTTCTCATGCCACATACGTTTGATTCGGCCATCAAGAATCCGCAAAAAAGCCAGGCCAGTCGCTGTAAGATATCCCCTGCCAGAGCGGGAATTGATAGGTCTAGCTGAAAACTCACCAGTAGCTAGTCTTTCTGTACAGGTGAAAGGGGATTCTTTCAATTCAATTTTTCTTCCCGTCCAATACAAGCACACCGACCCCGTGCTGGGCGAGTTGTACCAGCCGCTGGCCGTGGTGCCGCCCGTGGCCGTGAACCTGCCCGCCGCCCGCGCCTACGTCTTCGCCGACGCCCAGCCCAAGACCGTGCCCGTGACCCTCAAAGCTGGACGCGCCGGGGTAGCCGGCACGCTGGCCCTGACCCTGCCCGCCGGCTGGACCAGCACCCCCGCCCGCCAGTCCTTCGCCCTGGCCGCCAAAGACGCCGAGCAAACCATCGAGTTCCGCGTGCAGCCCGGCCCTGGCGCCGCCCCCGGCAAAACCGAGCTGCGCGCCGTGGCCACCGTCGACGGCCAGGCCTACAGCCGCGGCCTCCAGACCATCCAATACCCTCACATCCCCACCCAAACGCTGTTTCCCGACGCCGTAGCCCCGCTCGTGAAGCTGGACCTGCAGCGCGGCAAAGCCCGGAACGTGGCCTACCTGATGGGGGCCGGCGACGAAGTGCCCGAAGCCCTGCGCCAAATCGGCTACACCGTGACCCTGCTCGAACCCAAAGACCTCACCGCCGCCACCCTTAAGCAATACGACGCCCTGGTGGTGGGCATCCGCGCCTACAACACCGTCGACCGCCTCAAAACCCAGCAGCCCGAAATCCTGCGCTACATCGAGCAGGGCGGCAACGTGGTGGTGCAATACGTGGTGAACCGCGGCACCGTACTGCCCGACATCGGCCCCTACCCGCTGACGCTTTCCTCCGACCGGGTGACGGTGGAAGACGCCCCCGTTACCCTCACAAAACATCCGTTGCTGGCCGCGCCCAACAAAATCACCGCGCAGGATTTCCACGGCTGGGTGCAGGAGCAGGGCCTGTATTATCCTTCCAAGTGGGACCCGAAATACCAGCCCGTCATTTCCAGCAGCGACCCCGGCGAGGCGGCCAAGGAAAGCGCCATTCTGGTGGCGGACTACGGCAAGGGCCACTTCATCTACACCGGCTTGTCGCTGTTTCGCGAGCTGCCAGCCGGCGTGCCCGGCGCCTACCGCATTATCACGAACATGATTTCCTACGGGAAGTAGCGCGGAGTAAAAGTTTGCGTTACCGCGAAACGCTCCGCGCCACCCAGGCACCCGTACTGAAACACCCTTGCAGCAAATAGCCGCCCGTGGGCGCCTCCCAATCCAGCATCTCACCAGCTACAAAAGTGCCCGGACGGGCGCGCAGCATCAGGTGCTCATCTACGGCTGCGAAGGGAATGCCACCCGCTGTCGAAATAGCCTCATCGAGCGGCCGCAGGCCCGTCACGGACAGGGGCAGGGCGGTGAGCAATGCGGCCAGCTCCTCGGGCGCAAGCGCGGCGGCGTCGGGCCGTACTTCGCGCAGTAGCGTGGGAACCGGCGGACCCAGGTGCAGCACTTTTTTCAGAAACTCCGGGAAAGACGCCTTGCCGCGGGGTTGCTTCAGCTTTTGAACCAAAGCCGCAGCAGAAAGGTCGGCCTTGAGGTTGAGATGCAGTGTGGCGGCATCCCTAGTCAGCGCGGTGCGCAGCTGGGGTGTGAGGGCGTAGGCGGGCGTGCCTTCTACCCCGTAGTCGGTCAGCATCAGCTCGCCGCGTACTTCAGGGCCGTCGTTCACGCGCAACGCTATGTTCTTGAGTGGAGCCCGGCCCACTTTTTCTTTGAAAAAAGCTGACCACGCCACTTCTGCCCCGCAATTGGCCGGCGCAAAGGCCGTGACGGGGACGCCAATTTCCTGCAGAATGAGCACCCACGCACCATCGGAGCCAGTTTTAGTCCAGCTGGCCCCGCCCAACGCCAATACCGTGGCGGTGGGCTCAAGCACTAGTTCCTGCCCAGTCGTTTCGTCGCGCAGCCGGATACCGGTGGAACCCGCAAAGCCCAGCCAGCGGTGCCGGGTATGGATTTCAACGCCGAGCTCGCGCAAGCGGCCCAGCCAGGCCCGCAGCAAATCAGCCGGCTTGTGGGCAGCTACCGGAAAGATGCGCCCGCTGGTTCCCACAAATGTTTCGATGCCCAAATCGGCCGCCCAGGCCTGTAAATCGCCCGGTGAGAAGTGCGCCAGCAGTTCCGTGAAGCGGCTTTCCTCGGTTCCGTAGCGCCCGGCAAAGGCGGTGAGGGCTTCCGAATTACTCAGATTGAACCCCCCGTGCCCAGCCACCAGAAATTTGCGCCCCACGGTCGCCTGCGCTTCAAACAGGCGCACCCGCTGCCCGGCTTCGGCCAGCCGCTGGGCCGCCATCAGCCCTGCTGGTCCGCCGCCGATGATGGCTGCAAAGGGAGAGTTATCGAAGCCGTTTGTAATCAAAGCCGGAGGTTTTGGAGCTGCAAAAGTACCTCTACCCGGCCCGCTTCGGCCAACCCTGGCCCTGTCCGGCCGTTAACCTGAGCCATGAGTCCATACACTATTCTCATCGGCCTGAGCCTGGCCGTTATCCTTTCCTACCTCTTCGACTTGGCCGCTCGCGCCACCAAAGTGCCTTCGGTGCTGCTGCTGCTGCTGGCCGGCATCGGCTTCAACCAAGCCGTCACGTACTGGAACATTCCGTTTCACCTGCCGTCGGTGCTGCTCCAGATTCTGGGCATTGTGGGCCTCATTCTCATCGTGCTCGAAGGCTCGCTCGACCTACGCCTGACCCGCGATAAAATTCCGGTAATCCGGCGCTCGTTTCTGGCGGCAGCGCTCATGCTGCTGGTTCAGGCCGGGGCCATTGCGGGCCTGTTGCACCTCTACGTGGCCGGGGCCAGCTGGCAAAGCTGCCTGGCTAATGCTGTGCCCCTGGCCGTAATCAGCAGCGCCGTGGCCATCCCCAGCGTGGCCGGCCTCACGGGCCAAAAGCAGGAGTTCATTATTTACGAAAGCACATTTTCAGACATTATGGGCATCATGCTGTTCAATTTTGCCTTGCAGGAAGACTTTGCCCAGGGCGTTTCGGTCATCACCTTCGGGCGCGATGTGCTGGCCATTCTGGTGGTGGCAGTGGTGAGCACCGTGGCGCTGGCGTTTCTGCTGGGACGCTTGCGCGGGCACATCAAATTCTTCCTGCTATTCGCCTTTCTGGTGCTGATGTACAGCCTCGCCAAGAAATACCACCTGTCTTCGCTGGTCCTCGTACTGGTGTTCGGCCTGGCGGTAAACAACGCCGATTTGTTCCTGCGCGGTCCCCGTCTGCAACGCTGGCTGCATCCCGACCAGCTTGCCTCTGAGCTGGCCCAACTCAAGAGCCTCACCGCCGAATCGGCCTTCTTGGTGCGCACATTTTTCTTTCTGGCCTTTGGTTTCTCCATCACCCTGGCCAATCTTATCAGCGGCAACCTGCTGCTGCAAGGCTTGCTCATTGTGGCCGTACTCACCCTTATCCGCTTCCTCTACCTCAAATACATTGCCCGCACCGACCTCATTCCCGAGCTATTCATCGCCCCCAAAGGCCTCATCACCGTCCTCCTGTTCTACAGCATTCCCGACCACCTCCACCTCGGCGAAATCAGCGAGAATATTCTCTCGATGGTCATCCTCCTAACCGGCCTCCTCATGATGTTCGGCCTCCAACTATCTCACCGAAATGCCATTGGCTTACTGCAGAATGAGGAATAAAAAAGTAGGTATCAAGCTTCGCTTTCCTGAATAAGCTGCTTGCGGTAGCGCGCCAGAATAGCTGATTTAAGGATGAATCCCAGGTAGCGGCCGTCCTCCTCACACACCGGCAGGGCCCAGGCATCGTGGCGGTCGAGCAGGGTGAGGGTATGTTCTAGGTCGTCGTTGGGGCCCACCACGGCCGGGGCAGGCTTCATCAGCTCCCGTACGCTGGTGCTGCCGTAGTGCTCATCGTCGAATAACGCATCGCGCACCGAATCGAGGCTGACCACGCCCAAC
The DNA here is from genome assembly GCF_017571495.1 of Hymenobacter negativus. Lineage (GTDB taxonomy): Bacteria > Bacteroidota > Bacteroidia > Cytophagales > Hymenobacteraceae > Hymenobacter > Hymenobacter negativus. Next base: position 329,580 of record NZ_JAGETZ010000003.1, read on the forward strand.
AGGCGCCCGCCCGCCGCCACCACCGGAAACAAATTGCGCGAGGCATGCCGGAAAATATCCACCAGCTCACCCAGCGTTGTGCTGGGGCGCACCGGAATAAAGTCGGTTTCCAGCAGCTTGCGCGGGTCGAGCTGGGCCAGCAGGCCTCGGTCGCGGTTGGCATACACGTCCACGCCTTTCGCCGTGAGCTTGCGCGTGTACACCGAGTACGGCTCAAAGTATTTGGTGATGAGGTAGGAGCTGCTCGTTACCACCATCAGCGGCACAAACAGCGCATAGCCACCCGTAATTTCGGCAATGAGGAAGATAGATGTTAGCGGCGCATGAATCACGCCGGCCAAGGTGCCAGCCATGCCCAGCACCACAAAATGCACCTCCGGAATGTGCACCAGCCCGCTCAGGTTGATAATTCGGGCGAAGAAAAAACCCGCCAGCGCCCCCGCAAACAGCGACGAGCCAAACATGCCGCCATTGCCGCCGCCGCCCACTGTAATGCTGGTGGCCACCACCTTCAGCATCATGCTGAAGAATACCAGCACCAGCAGCAGCCAGGGGTTATTATCTTGGTAAACCGAGAAAATGCTGGCGTCGGTGATGTGCTCGGCGTGGCCGCGCAACAGCAGCTCCACCGTATTATAGCCCTCGCCATACAGCGTTGGAAACAGGAAAATTAGCCCTCCAAGCAAGCCGCCGGCTACTAACACTTTGCGCCAGTTCAGCCCCGGCCAACGCTCAAAAAAATGGTCGAACCAATGATAGGTTCGAATCATGTACACTGAGAAAAAGGCGGTAAATAGTCCCAGTAGCACGTAAAACGGCACCGCATCCACTGGCCAGCTCGTCGTAATCAGCACAAATGGCTGTCCTGCATACAGCGCTTTCGAAACCACCGTCGCGGTGGCCGATGAAATCAGGAGGGGGATGAAATACTGCGCCGGCAGTTCCAGCAAAATAGTTTCGACCGCAAACAGCACTCCCGCAATGGGCGAGTTGAAAATGGCTGCCACGCCCGCTGCCGAACCGCAGCCCGTGAGCAAGCGCCGCCGCCGCCGGTCCAAGTGCAGCACCCGCCCGGCATTGGAGCCCAGGGCGGCACCCGTAACCGAAATAGGAGCTTCCGTACCCGCCGAGCCCCCAAACGTCACCGTAAAAAAGGCCGTAATCAGCTGCGAATAGAGCTTGGAGCGCGGCACTACGCTGCCCTCCCGTGCCGTATTATAGATGATGGGCGCAATGCCCCGCCCCAACTGCCCCCCTAGAAATAGCCGCGTAAACAGCACCGTTAGGGTGATGCCGATGACCGGATAGACCGACAGCGCAAATACTCGATTAGGTTCTGAAATGCCCATTCGGAGCATTTCCTGTCCCCAATGGACCGATGTTTTAAGCAAAACAGCCGCAAGCCCCGCCGCTGCCCCCACCAGCACGCTCAAAATGAGCATATACATTCGCTCACTGATGTGGCGCGCCCGCCATACTAGCAGCGGGCGCAACAAGCGGTGAACGGCGTGGTGGGGCATGGGCATTGGAAGAGGCGACACATTACCAACGCAAAATTGCGGATAGTAGATGTAAGCAGCCCACTGCCAACCACTATTATACTTTCCTGCCTGTTGCGATGCCTTGGCAAAGGGCTGATAATGAAAAGCTTGTGAAAGTAAAAAAGCCTAAATAAGCTATTTGGGCAATTCTATCCCCCGCACGTACGTGCGTTTCAGGTGAGCACCCACTTGCAGCAGCTTCTCATCATGCTCATAGAGCAAGTTGCGCCATAAGCTCTGAATGAGCAGCAACAGGCGTAGCGTCATCATCTCGGCGTCGTCCGTACCGAGCTGGGTGAAAGCCTGCTTAAGTAGGCTATCAATGGGACTCATGAAGCGCTGAAAATACTTCTGCACCAGTGGCTTGCTGAATTCCTTGTCCTGTACCTTCCAGAAGTCGGGCTCGTCGTGCACCAGCTTGTAGGGCAGGTCAATGATTTTATCAATCAGCGCTTGTGGGTCTTTCTCGCTAAGAATACCCCGGTTGGCTTCTACAATGCGCTGGAATCCCTGCTTAATAAGGTACTCAAACAACTTCTCCTTGCTCAGAAAGTACTTAAATAGCAGCGCTTCAGATACGCCCGCACTTTTTGCAATGAGCAGGGTAGAGGTATTATCGTATCCGCGCTCACCAAAAAGCTGCAAGGCGGTTTGTTCAATTTTAGAATGACTGGTCATGGGCCAGACCGAATAAAAGAAGATGAAGCCCGAGCGTATGCCCGGAACGAAAAAACAAAGCTTAGCAGTAAAGTAACACTACCTACGCGGCTTCGTGCATAAGCCGTTCAGTTTACCGCCAAAAGGTACAGCCGGCCAAATCGAACAGGGTTCGACTTAGCCGGCTGTAATAGGCTGAGAAATGCGAAGTTGGCTCCTTCTAGCGCGAAGGCGACGTCATTTTCAGCGAATGTTGCCAGACGGGGTGGGAGTTCATCTGGTTAAACAGAACGTGGGAATTTGGCTGCCTGACAAACGGGTGAGATGTTGTCCAGCAGCGATACAAAGGTAGACAAGCTTTTGATATCTTAAATGAGTGTTAGCTCACTATCTATAAGTGGTTACTCACCTTGCTGTAAGACAGTGCAATAATTTTAATATTTATTCTGGGTGACCAGAATTGCACTGCTACATAGAGCTGGTTACAACCTGTTTTGCACTGCAAAGGTGAGTGAGAGATGAAATGTTACACCAAAGCATTAACTAACAAATGTTAGTTAATGCTGTCTTAGTATCTTTGAGGCATCCATTCCCACCTCCGTTTTCCTTGTTTTATGCTCTTCTATTCAACGATTGAGCAACTGCTGCGGGCGCTCGGTGCCGCTACTGGCTTTGGCGATAGTGCTACTATACGCTAACCGGGGCTATGAGCAAGAAACAAAACAAGCGCCAGATTATTCTGGACGAAGCAGCCAAGTTGTTCAAGCTGAAGGGCTTCGGCGGGACGTCGATGCGCGACCTGGCGGGCGAAGTGGGCATGGAGGCAGCTAGTATGTACAACCACATCAAGTCGAAAGACGAGATTCTGGAACATCTTTGCTTTCACGTTTCCGATACTTACATCGCCCAACTCGCCCAGGTGGAGCAGATGCGTGGGTCGAACGGCGACAAGCTTAAAGAACTGCTGCGCCTGCACATTCATCTGATGCTGGAGGATGGTGCGGCCGTGTCGGTAGCTAATAACGACTGGAAATACTTAACCAGCGACAAACTGGAGCTATTTAAAGCAGCCCGCAAGCAGTACGAAAAGGGATTTGCCATGCTCATTGAGAACGGCATTGCCGAGGGCGAGTTTCAGCCTGTGAATGCCTCCGTGGCACTGTTTACCATCCTGTCGGCGGTTCGCTGGGTGGAGTTGTGGTACCGGCCCGGGCGCGGGGTCACGGCCCAGGAGTTGGAGCAGGACATCATGACCATCCTACTGAATGGTCTGGCAAAAAAGCAATAATGAGCCGATTTCATAAACTGAAGATTAAGCGCATTCAGCGCGAAACGCCCGACAGCGTGGTGGTGTCGCTCGACGTGCCGGCTGACCTGCGCGAGACGTTTGCGTTCACGCAGGGCCAGTACCTGACCTTTCGGCGCGAGCATGATGGCGAGGAACTGCGCCGCTCGTACTCCATTTGCAGCAGCCCGTTGGAAGGAGAGTGGCAGGTGGCAATTAAGAAGGTGCCACAGGGCCGGTTTTCGTCGCTGGCCGTGGATGCGTTGCGGGTAGGAGAGGAGTTGGAGGTGATGCCGCCCGCCGGGCATTTTCACACGCCCTTGCACCCAGAGCAAGCCAAGCAATACCTCTTTTTTGCGGCTGGCAGTGGCATCACGCCGGTGTTTAGCATCATTAAAACTGCACTGCTGACTGAGCCCGATAGCCGTGTAACGCTGGTGTATGGCAACCGGGGCCGCAACTCCATCATCTTTAAAGAGGGAATTGAAGGACTGAAAAACCGCTTTCTCAACCGGTTGAGCGTGTACCATGTGCTGAGCCGGGAGCAGGGTGAGTCAGAGTTGCTGTTTGGTCGTATCGACCAGGTTAAGGCGGCGCAATTTTTACAGAAATTGATGCCGGCCAGTCAAATCGATGAGTGTTTTATCTGCGGGCCGCAAGACATGATTAATGGCGTGCGGGCCGCGCTTACCGAAGCCGGTGTTGCGCCAGATAAGGTTCACTTTGAGATGTTTGGGTCGGATAATACCGGGCAAGCGGGCGCAGTTAAAGCCAAGCTGCCACCCGTGGGGGAAGACGATAAGCATAGCCGGGTAACGGTGCAGCTTGACGGCAATACCCGCGTACTGGAGATGTCGTATTACGGCAATACTATCCTTGATGCACTGCTGGAAACCGGCGTGGATGCGCCGTATTCCTGTAAAAACGGCATGTGCAGCACTTGCCGGGCCCGCGTGATGGATGGCAAAGTGGAAATGGATGTAAACTATTCGCTCTCAGATACCGAAGTAGCGAAAGGCTACGTACTTACCTGCCAGGCCCGCCCGACATCGGAAACCGTTGCGGTGGATTTTGACCAGTAGTCGGATTTAAAATTTCTTACATTTAACTAACGATTGTTAGTTAAGCTTTGTTGAAAGCCCATGGAAACGTTAGAAATGACCCAGGAAGAGCAGTTTCAGGCCCGTATTGATGCCGACGTGCGCATTGAGCCCAAAGACTGGATGCCAGATGCCTACCGCAAAACGCTGATTCGGCAGATTTCGCAACACGCGCATTCTGAGTTGGTTGGCATGCTGCCGGAGGGGAACTGGATTACGCGTGCCCCTTCGCTCAAGCGCAAGTCCATCCTACTTTCGAAGGTGCAGGACGAGGCCGGTCACGGCCTCTACCTCTATAGCGCCGCCGAAACGTTGGGCACCACCCGCGACCAGATGCTGGCCGACCTGCACTCGGGTAAAGCTAAGTATTCCAGCATTTTCAACTACCCCACGCTGAGCTGGGCCGACATGGGCTGCGTGGGCTGGCTGGTGGATGGCGCTGCCATTCTGAACCAAGTACCGCTGTGCCGTACTTCCTATGGCCCGTATGCCCGCGCCATGGTGCGGGTGTGCAAGGAAGAGAGCTTCCACCAACGCCAGGGTTTTGAGATAATGCAGACACTGTGCGAAGGCGCACCCGAGCAAAAAGCCATGGCCCAGGAGGCGCTCAACCGCTGGTGGTGGCCTACGCTGATGATGTTCGGTCCTAAAGACGAAGACTCGCCCAACACCGCGCAGAGCATGAACTGGCGCATTAAGCGCTTCACCAACGACGAGTTGCGCCAGAAATTTGTAGATATGATGGTGCCCCAGGCTGAGTTTCTGGGCCTGACCGTGCCGGATACGCAAGTGAAATGGAACGAAGCCCGCCAAGCCTACGACTTTGGCGAGGTGAACTGGGACGAGTTCTGGGCCGTGGTGAAGGGAAACGGCATGTGCAACCGTGACCGTCTGGGTGCCCGTGTGAAGGCGCACGAGGAAGGTGCCTGGGTGCGTGAGGCCGCCATGGCGCACGCAGCTAAGCGGGCGGCACGGCAGGTCGTAGCGGCGTAACGTAAAAGAAAAAATAGCGAGTTATGAAGCATGACGCGCTAATACAGACTGTAATCATGACCCAATCCGAATGGCCTCTATGGGAGGTCTTTATCCGCAGCAAGCAGGGGCTTGACCATAAGCACGTGGGTAGCCTGCACGCGGCTGATGCGCAGATGGCCATCCAGAATGCCCGCGACGTTTATACGCGCCGGCAGGAGGGAATCAGCATTTGGGTAGTGGAGTCTAAGCATGTGCACGCTTCCAATCCCGATGATGCGGAAGCCTTCTTCGACCCTGCCAACGACAAAGTGTACCGACACCCGACTTTTTACCAGGTGCCGGATTCTATTAAACACATGTAATGGAAGACGCTATGCAATTTGCCCCGTCTGAAAATCCGGCGTTGGCCACGTATTCCCCGGAAGTGCGGCAACAGCTGTTTCGGTTCGTTCTGCAACTGGCCGATACCAGCCTGATTCTGGGCCACCGGCTGAGCGAGTGGTGTGGGCACGGCCCCATTCTGGAGCAGGATTTGGCAATGGCCAATATCGCGCTGGACCTGTTGGGCGAAACCCGTAGCCTCTACCAATACGCCGCCGAGCTGGAAGGACAGGGACGTACCGAGGACGACCTCGCCTATCTGCGTAGCGCCACCGAATACCGCAACCCGCTGCTGGTGGAGCAGCCCAACGGCGACTTTGCCGATACCGTGGTGCGACAGTTTCTGTTCGATAATTTCCACTACCACTTCCTGAAGCAACTGGTGAATAATGCCGATGAGCGACTGGCGGCTATTGCGGAAAAGTCGCTGAAGGAAGCTACTTACCATTTGAAATGGAGTTCGGAATGGGTAATCCGGCTAGGCGACGGCACGGAGGAAAGCCACCGCCGCGTGGAGAAATCCATCGCGGAATTATGGCGCTTCTCGGGCGAGCTGACAATACCCACGGCGCTGGAAAAAGAGCTGCAGACTATTGGTCTTATTCCTGAGTACGCTGATATCCAGGCGAGCATGACGGCCCATGCTGAGCGGGTGATGGAAGAGGCTTCGTTAGTCATTCCGCAGCAGGTGTTTATGCTGACAGGTGGCAAAGACGGGCGGCACACCGAGCACCTAGGCTATATTCTGACCGAGCTGCAGTATATGCAGCGCACCTACCCTGGCATGACATGGTAAATGCCTTTCAGCCTTTAGCGGTTAGCTGCTGGCTATTAGCTTTTATTTAGTAGTGAATTGGTAATGAGCGAGCTTATAGCTAACAGCCAGCAGCTAACCGCTGAAATCTGGCGGCTGCTGGAGGAAGTAACCGACCCCGAAGTACCAGTGCTCAGCATCCTGGACCTAGGCATCGTGCGGGTGGTGCGCGTAGAAGGCGAGCAGGTGACCGTGACCATCACCCCAACTTATTCGGGCTGCCCGGCCATGAATACCATTGCCACTGATATTCGGCTGCGGCTGTTGGCCGAAGGTTACACCAAGCTAACTATAAACACCCAGCTAAGCCCCGCCTGGACCACCGACTGGATGACCGCCGCCGGCCGCGAGAAATTGGAAGCTTACGGCATCGCCCCACCGATTGATGGCACGGCCAGCGGCCATGTCCTTAACTTATTCGGCAAGGAAACCGCTGTGCTCTGTCCACTTTGCAAGTCGGAGCACACGCACTTGGTGAGCCAGTTTGGCTCCACGGCCTGCAAGGCGCTGTATCAGTGCGACGACTGCCGCGAGCCATTCGATTACTTCAAATGTCACAGTTGAAAATGTAGCGGCGTGACCCTTAGCGCCTCCCATTGGACTCGAACTGCGCAAATCGGCGCAGCCTAAACAACAGCAGCAACGAGGAGACGCGAAGGGTCGCGTCTCTACAGTGTTCAATAGCTCTTCAACCTATGCCCGAAAACAACTCCCTGATTTTTTCGCTGGAAAACGGCGTTGCCACCCTGCGCCTCAACCGGCCTGAGGTATTTAACAGCGTGAATAAGCCGCTGGCGCTGGCGTTTCAGCAACACTTGCGCGACTGCCAGACGAATGCCGAAGTGCGGGCGGTGTTGATAACGGGCACCGGCCGGGCATTTTGTGCAGGGCAGGACTTGGCCGAAATCACGGGGCCGGATAGCCCGGAAGTGGCCGAAATCGTTGAGAAGCACTACAATCCGATTATCCTGCTCATTCGAGAACTGGATAAGCCAGTGGTAGCAGCGGTGAACGGCGTAGCTGCTGGGGCCGGGGCCAACATTGCCCTGGCTTGCGACATTGTAGTAGCCAAAGAATCAGCCTCCTTTATTCAGGCCTTCAGTAAGATAGGACTGATTCCGGACAGCGGCGGCACCTATTTCCTGCCGCGTCTCATTGGCATGCAGCGGGCCAGCGCTCTGATGATGACGGGCGACAAGGTAAGCGCTGCCGAAGCCGTGCAAATGGGCATGATTTACAAAGCATTTGCCGACGAAACTTTCGACCAGGACGTAATTACGCTGGTGCGTAAGCTGGCCGCTATGCCCACCAAAGGACTGGCTTACACCAAGCAATTGCTCAATAGCTCCTTCGGAAACGACGTGGCCCAGCAGCTGCGCGCCGAGGGCGACTATCAGCTCCGCGCCGGCAATACCACCGACTACCGCGAGGGCGTCGCCGCTTTTCTCGAAAAACGCCAACCCACCTTCACCGGCCAATGAAAACCGTTGGAATAATCGGCTGCGGGGCCATGGGCGCGGGCATTGCCCAGGTGGTGGCCATGGCCGGCCACACTGTGCGTCTGCTCGACCAGCATGCTGGTGCATTAGAGCGGGCCGTTTCCGGGATACAGAATAGCCTGCGCAAGCTGGCGGAAAAGGGCAAAATGACCAGCCAGGTGGCAGAGGCGGCCAGCAGTCGTCTTCATGCTACGGCCGATATGCACGATTTCGCGGACTGTGACCTTGTGATTGAGGCCATCGTGGAGGATTTAGGCGTGAAGCAGCAGCTTTTTCGTAAGCTCGAAGGGGTGGTTTCGGCCGATTGTGTGTTGGCGAGTAATACTTCGTCGCTGTCGCTGACATCAATTGCCGCTGCCTGCCAGCAGCCGGAGCGCTTTGTGGGGATTCACTTTTTCAATCCGGCTCCGCTAATGCAACTCGTGGAGGTGGTTCCGGCAGTGCAGACGCGGGGCGGCTTGGTGGAGGAAATCAAGGAATTAGTAGCAAGCTGGAACAAGCTGCCAGTACTCACGCAAGACACGCCCGGCTTCATTGTGAACCGGGTGGCGCGACCGTTCTACGGCGAAGCTATTCGCATCATGGAAGAAGGCATTGCCGATATGGCGACCATCGACTGGGCCATGACCGAGCTGGGCGGCTTCCGCATGGGTCCGTTCGCACTAATGGATTTCATTGGCCACGATGTGAACTACCGCGTGACAGAATCCGTGTTTGCTGCCTTCTTCTACGACCCCCGCTTCAAGCCCTCTTTCTCGCAAAAGCGGTTGTTTGAGGCCGGTTATTACGGCCGCAAGTCAGGCCGGGGCTTCTACAATTACGCCGCCGGTGCCGTGGCACCCGAGCCCACCCGTGACGAAACGCTAGGCCGCCAGATTGTAAGCCGCATTGTAGCCATGCTCATCAACGAAGTTGTGGATGCGCTGGCCCTGAACGTGGCTTCGGCCGCCGACCTTGAGCTGGCCATGACCAAGGGCGTGAACTACCCTAAAGGCCTACTAGCCTGGGCCGACGAGCTAGGCCCCGCCACCGTGCTGGCCACCCTGGATGGGCTGTACGCAGAGTACCACGAAGACCGGTACCGTGCCAGTTCGCTGCTGCGCCGCAAAGTGCGAGCGGGGCAGAACTTTTTGTAGAACGTGCTTTAGCTTGTTCATCTCAAATCATTTACCCGCGCAAGCTGCAGCGTGCGCTACCTTCCCATGACTCCCACCCTCGAAAACTACACCCTCGGCCGCTGGACTTCCGGCGGCACCTCGCCCCAAGAATTGCTCGATGCCAGCACCGGCGAAGTCATTGCCCTAGCCAATACCGAAGGCTTCGACTTCGCCAGCATCCTCGACTACGGCCGCCGCGTGGGCAACCCCAAGCTGCGCAAAATGACCTTCCACGAGCGGGGGCGCATGCTGAAGGCGCTGGCCTTCCACTTGCAGGAGAAGAAGGAGATTTTCTATGAACTGAGCTACCGGAGCGGAGCCACGCGGGCCGATTCGTGGATTGACATTGAGGGCGGTATCGGCAACCTATTTGCCAATGCCTCGCTGCGCCGTAAGTTTCCTGACAAGCCGTTTTACGTGGAGGGCGAGCCAGTGGGCCTGAGCAAAGGCGGCACCTTCATGGCCCAGCACCTGCTGGTGCCCCGTGAGGGCGTGGCCGTGCACATCAACGCTTACAACTTTCCTATCTGGGGCATGTTGGAGAAAATTGCGGTGAACCTGCTGGCCGGCATGCCCGCCGTGGTGAAGCCTGCCGTGCCCTCGGCCTACCTTACAGAGGCCGTGGTGCGCGAAATTATTGCTTCCGGCATCCTGCCTGAGGGTGCGTTGCAACTGGTGGTGGGCTCGGGCCAGGGCCTGCTCGACCACGTTACGTACCAGGATGTAGTGACCTTCACCGGCTCGGCCACGACCGGTCGCAAGCTGCGCGCCCACCCACGCATCATTGAGGAAGCCGTACCATTTACGATGGAGGCCGACTCACTGAACGCTGCTGTGCTGGGACCGGATGCAAAGCCGGGCACGCCCGAGTTCGACTTATTCGTAAAGGAAATTCGCAAGGAGATGACGGCCAAGTGCGGGCAGAAATGCACCGCCATCCGCCGCGCCATCGTGCCCGAAAACCTGCTGGAAGATGTGCAGATTGCTCTGGGTAAGCTACTGGCGCAAACTACCGTGGGCCACCCGCAGGCTGAAGGCGTGCGGATGGGCGCGCTGGCTGGCCGGGCGCAAGCCGACATCTTCCGCGAGCGGGTGCGGCATCTGGCCCAAAATACGCCCATTGTGTACGGCAACCTGGACGAACTAGAGTTGCTGGGCAAGGACCACGGGGCCGACTTCGGCAAAGGGGCGTTCACTTCACCCATCGTGCTGCGCAACGACCAGCCGTTCAAGCACCTCGACAGCCACGAAATCGAAGCCTTTGGTCCGGTGGTGACGCTGATGCCTTACCACGACGTGGCCGAGGCCGTGACGCTGGCCAACCTGGGCAAAGGCTCGCTGGTATGCTCGCTGGCTACCAACGACCCGCGCACGGCGCAGGAGTTCGTGCTGGGCGCGGCCACGCACCACGGCCGCATCCTGGTGCTGAACAGCGAGATGGCCAAGGAAAGCACCGGCCACGGCTCGCCGTTGCCGCAACTCATCCACGGCGGCCCCGGCCGGGCGGGTGGCGGCCAGGAGATGGGCGGTATCCGGGGTGTGGAGCATTTTATGCAGCGCGTGGCCTTGCAGGGCTCACCGAGCATGATTACGGCCATTACGGAGGTGTACCAGACCGGTGCCAAGCAGGTGGAATACGACAAGCACCCCTTCCAGAAATATTTCGAGGAACTGGAAATCGGCGAAACTTACACCACTCATAAGCACACCGTAACGGAGGCTGATATCGCCAATTTCGCGGGTATCTCGGGCGATAATTTCTATGCCCACGTCGATGCTACATCGCTGGATGGCACGCTCTTCACCGGCCGCGTAGCCCACGGCTACTACGTGCTGAGCAAGGCCGCCGGCATGTTCGTGGACCCGCGCAAGGGGCCCGTGCTGCTGAACTACGGCCTCGACGAGTGCCGCTTCACCAAGCCCGTGTACCCCGGCACCACCATTGGCGTGAAACTGACGGTGAAGGAGAAAGTAGGCCAGGAGAAGCGCGACGAGAACGACATCGCCAAAGGCATCGTGCGCTGGCTTGTAACGGTGACTGATGAAACCAACGAAACCGTCGCCGTCGCCACTATCCTAACAATGGTCAAAAAGAAAAATCAGGAATAATTTGAACATCAATGAAGTCCGTCATGCAGAGCCTAGCAAAGTATGACGGACTTTTGTTAAAAACCAATGAGCGACACCCTCACCGCCGGGCACGTACTGGCCGAAACCGATGCCGCGGGCATTACTACTATCACCTTCTTTCACCCTTCGCACAACTCGCTGCCCAGCCGGGTGCTCAATGAGTTGGCCCAAGCCATCACCCACGCTGGTCAAGACGAGGCCACGAAAGTCATCGTGCTCAAAAGCGAAGGCGACCGCACCTTCTGCGCCGGGGCCAGTTTCGACGAACTGCTGACCATCGAAACCAAGGAACAGGGCCTGGAATTCTTCTCCGGCTTCGCCCGTGTGATTAATGCTTGCCGCACCGCCCCCAAAATCATTATCGGCCGGGTGCAGGGCAAGGCTGTGGGTGGTGGTGTAGGCGTGGCCGCAGCTACGGATTATTGTTTTGCCACCCAGCACGCGGCTGTGAAGCTGAGCGAACTGGCCGTGGGCATCGGGCCCTTCGTGGTGGGGCCAGCCGTGGAGCGCAAGGTTGGCTCCGCCGCCTTCCAGCAACTGGCGCTGGACGCGGGCGAATTCCGCTCGGCTGCCTGGGCGAAGGAAAAGGGTTTATATGCCGAAGTAGTGGCGGACGTAGCCACGCTAGATATTGCGGTTGCGACTTTCGCAGTTAAAATGGCGGCTTATGCACCCGATGCTGTGCGGGCCATGAAGCAGGTTTTCTGGCAGGGCACCGACCATTGGGAAACCTTGCTCACGGAGCGGGCAGGTATCAGCGGCACGCTGGTGCTGTCGGATTTTACGCGGCGGGTGCTGCGGAAGTAGCGTCTGCTTGAGGCGAACGAAAACAGCCCGTCATGCCGAGCGGAGTCGAGGCATGACGGGCTGAATTTTACGTCTTCTGAAGAAACCCTACAGCTCCATAATATCCTCGTTCCACAGCGTGGGCTCAGCTTCGATGAACTCGTTCATCATGTCCACGCACTCCTGTAGGTCTAAGTCGACTACTTCCACGCCGTGACTTTCGAGGAAGGCGCGCGACTCGCCGAAGGTGCGGCTTTCGCCCACCATCACCTTGGGGATTTTGAACTGCACGATGGTGCCGGCGCACATGTAGCACGGCATCAGCGTGGTATAGATGACAGTGTCGCGGTAGCTGCGCTGGCGACCGGCGTTGGTTAGGCAGTCCATCTCGCCGTGCTTAATGGCGCTGTCTTCCTGCACGCGCTTGTTGTGGCCCTGGCCGATGATTTTGCCGTCGCGCACGAGCACAGAGCCGATGGGAATACCACCCTGCGAGCGTCCCAGGCGGGCTTCGTCGATGGCGGCTTGCATGAATTCGTCTTTGTTTTGGTCAGTCATGGGGGAATTTGTCATTGCGAGCGGAACGCAGTGGGGCGCGGCAAACCGTCCTCTCACTGCGACTAACGCTAAGTTGTAATAAATATAAGTGGGTTGAAAGCTTTGTCACATCACGGGTCTGGTCGTGCTGGGAAGACGGATTGCCGAGCTTCGCTCGCAATGACAACGGCCTGTCTACCTTGCGCAAATGCCTTTGTAGGGGCAGTACTCGCACTTGGTGAAGTCGTCGGTTTTGCGGATGGGTTCGGTCGGGTCGAGGATGCGGAGGGCAATTTTACGCACCAAGTCTTCGGAAACGGCTACGAAGTTGCCGCCGTCTTCGGTGAGGAAGCTGAGGTCGGCGGAGAGCAGACCTTCGTCGATGTTGCGCAGGGAGAGGATGGACGTGTCGGCGGTTTCGCGCTTCACGGTGTGGGCCAGCATGAGGCGGTAGAGCCAGAGCTGCCGCACTTTGTCGGCGCTGCTGCTGGCTTCGTGCAGCAGGCGGTCGATAGCTTCGGCGGGCGTGAGGCGGTCGCGGTAGCCGCGCAGCTGTAGGTCGGTACGCTTCACGAGGCCGGACTTGTAGTCGACTACGCGTAGGCGGCCGTCGGGCAGCTCGTCTACGCGGTCGGCGTAGCCGAAGAGGCGCACGGCCAGCGGCTCGGGTTGGCCGGGTACGTCCACGAAAACGGTAGCCGACAATTCCTTCTCCAGGCCGAATAGGCGGAGCGGGAGCAAGCCGGGCTGCTCGGGTAGGCTTTCAAGCAGGCGCACGACCAGGCGGGTAGCAACCTGGCCGTAGACGTGGTTCAGGCCTTCGTCGGCGCGGGCGTGCTTCTCGGTTTCTTCCTGACGCAGGGCGCGCTGCACTTCGGCCGGCGCCTGCCGGATGAGCTCGGGGATGTCGGCAGCCGTAATCAGGCGGGCATCCTGGGCGAAGGGCTGCATGAGGTTTTCCAGCGCCTCGTGCACCATGGTGCCGAAACTGCTGGCCTCCAGGGTTTCCTCCACCGCGTCGGTTTCGTGGAAGCGCGCCACTTTGGAAAAGTAGAATCGTAGCGAGCAGGCCAGGAAATCGTTGAGGCGCGAGGGCGAGATGTTGCGCTCCAATACGCCGCGCAGGGAGGCCAGCATCTCGGCGTCCTTTTCCAAAATGAGGTCACCCCCATACTGGTCAACTCCGACTTCGGTCTCGGGTCCCTCCACCGTCACGGTCAGGTCTTCCAAAGTCAGTTGTGGGTTTTGCGGTAGCAGGTCGTTCTCCAGTTGCAGGAGGAAGCGGCTGCGCTCGCCACTCTTGATGCCCTCGGCGCCGGGCAGCACGTGCACGAGGTCGACCCGCTGGGCGCGTTGGAGCAGGCGCCAGAAGTTGTAGGCGGTGATGGCCTCGGCGTCGGCATAGGTGGGGAGCTTGAATTCGGTGAGGACGTCGTAGGGAAACAGCGACTGCTGCTTTTTGGGAGCCGGCAGCACGCCCTCGTTGCAGCTGAGGATGATGAGGTGGTCGAAGTCCAGGGCGCGGGTTTCGAGCAGGCCCATCACCTGCACATCGGCCAGCGGCTCGCCGGAGAAGGGCAGGCGGGTGCGGCCCATCTGCTCGTACAGAAACCGACGAAAAGAGCGCACCGACAGGCGCTGCTCGCGGCAGTCGAAGGCCGAAGCGAGCTGCTTTATCAGGGTGTAAAACAGGTATAGGTACTCGGCCTCGATGCCCGACTGCTGGTCGGCGTATACCTGTTTCAGCAGGTCAATCAGGGTGTCGCAGGCCCGGATGATGTCGTCGCAATTGTCCCAGGTTTTGAACAGCGCCTCGATGAGCGGATGATGCGCGCCCATTTTCAACAGTTCTTCGGCAGGCAGCAAAACGGCGTTGACGCGCACGATTTCGCGGCAAATCTGGTCGAGCACGCCGTGGTACTGCGGCTGGTCGGCCTGGCGGTCCTGCCACTGCTGGTAGCGGCGCAGGAAGGGGTGGGAGAGCAGCTTGGTCACGGCCAGGTGGTGGTAGCGCGGCACGCCGTAACCCGTTTCCTGGCTGCCCTCCCGAATGCCGGTGAGGTGGACCTCGAACAGCAAATCAACCAAATTGAACAGGGGAGTGGCCTGGAAGCTCAGGCCCATGGTCACGTTGTAGTCGGGCACCTCGTCGGGGGGCAGGCCGTGGAGCACGGGCAGCAGCAGGGTCTCGTCGGGCAGCACCACGGCCACGGTGGCATCGGGATACTCGCGGCGGGCTTCGGCCAAGAGCTGGCCGGCCAGCTTGCCCTGCATGCTGGGGTTGGCCACGCCCAGGTAGCGCACATGGTGGGGCGTACCGCGCAGCCACTCCACGCCGCCGCCGAAGT
Organism: Hymenobacter negativus; assembly: GCF_017571495.1. Lineage (GTDB taxonomy): Bacteria > Bacteroidota > Bacteroidia > Cytophagales > Hymenobacteraceae > Hymenobacter > Hymenobacter negativus. The sequence goes on from NZ_JAGETZ010000003.1 coordinate 344,790, forward strand.
TATCGAGCGGCAGGTTCCAGCGCTCAAAATAGCGGCGTAGGTGCTGGCCGGCGCGGTTAGGCGAGTTCTTTTCGAGGTAGAAAGGGTCGGCATCGAACCGGACTTCTGCGCGCCCGGCATTCAGCAGCAGGCGAATCAACTTCTCTTCGGACCGCGACAAATTGCCGAGGCCCACAAAAACGTGGCGGGCCGGCTCGGGGGCAGCGGGGTCTTTCAGGGCCTTTTCCAGCTTCTCCACGGCGCGGCGGTAGGCCAGGCCAGGGTAGGCCAGGTGATTGGCCAGCATGCGCCGCTTCAGCAGGTGGTATACGCGCTCCAGCTGGTTCCAGAAGCCGAAGGAGTGCGCGGCGGCCTGGCTTTTGGGCGGCAGCTCGCTGATGTCCCAGCGCTCCAAGGCCTTGGCTTCGGTTAGGTATTCGAAGACTTCGTGGGTGGGAGCGAGGTTCTGGTCGAGGTTGGAGAAGTCGTTGAGCAGCAGCCCGGCCCAGCCCACAAACTGGTCGAAATCGAGCTTGGTATCGATGCCTTTCAGGATGTCATACAGCAGCAGTTGCAGGGCAATGGGTTCCTCTACCTGCACGCCGGCCAGCTCCACCATGTAGTCTTCCATGGCGGCCACGCGCGGGGCCCAGAGGGGCGCGGCGCCGGGCAGGGCCAAGGCCAGCTCGTTCTTCAAATACACCACGGCGCGGCGCGTGGGCACGATGACGACGATGTCGGACAGCTCATCGAGCGGGCCGGAGCCGTAGCGCTCCAGTAGCTCGCGGGCGGTGACAGCGAGGAAGGAAACGGGTGCCGCAGTTGGGGCAGTGGTGGTAGGCGAGGGGTGGGAAATAGGGCGAACAGGCATCACCCGTAAAGATACCGCGTTCAAGCAGGGTTCCCGTTCAAGCCATTTCTTCCAGCTCCGTCAGGCCTTCGCCACTTGCCACAAATTCCTGAAGCAAGCCGAGGAGCTCGGCGCGGGTGTGGGGGCGCGGCACCAGCAGGCCGGGGCCATCGGGGGGCACGTAGCTAAGCAGCCTGCGCAGCACCGCGGCCGTGGCCGAACGAAAGCCCATGCGCCACTGCGGAAAAGCGCGTTCCCAGCACGGCCCCTCGTCGTACACCCGGCAGTTGTAGTGGCGAGGGTCGGCCACAATGCGGTTGTAATAGAGGTGGCGAACCGCCTCGCGCCGGCCCTCGATTACCTGCAAAAAACGGCCGTCGGGCGTGTAAAGCAACAGGCCCGAAATGTCCTGGTTCGCATTGCTGGTCCGGGCCTTACGCAGCATGGCCTCCATTTCCGGTGTCTCGAAAGGCACCATCGATTGGCTTTGAAAAATGAGTTGATATGCGCCCATAGCATCCAGGAAAAATTGAACAAGCGAATGCATGCCGGCCCAGCGCGGAATGCCACCAAAAAAGAGCGACGAGCGTAATATTACCTTAATATTTTGCTTTGTATATGAGTAGCTTAAATATAAGCATTTTTATAAATGTATTTGAGGGCTAATTGTACGTAAATGCGTTCAAAAACAGCTAATCAGCTTCTGAAAAAGGAGGTAATAGCCACGAAGAAATAGCTGGGAAGCGGCGACTGGCAGCACCCGCTCCTCACGCCACAAGAAATCTCCGAAACGGCCTTCCTGTCATCGAAATAGCGTCGAGTTTACGACCTTGTTGGTTTCAAGACTTTTTTCTGATGAAACAACTCGTCCTTTCGGCCCTCGTGGCCTTGCTAGTGGCCGCTTCTGCCCGCGCCCAAACCACGCCTACCGTCATCCCGGAACCAGTGCCCACCGCGCCCACGCCCGACCCGCTCTGGCGCAAGTCCCTCAAAACCGGCCTTGGCCTCAACGAATCGCTGCTCAGCAGCAACTGGCGCGGCGGGGGCGTCAACACCATCGGCTTCAATGCCCTGGCCAATGCCCGCGCCAACCGCAAGCTCGGCCCCCACAGCTTCGACAACGAGGCCGATTTTCTCTTTGCCTTCTCCGAAACCAAGGGCCTTGGCTACCGCAAAAACCAGGACCGGCTCTACCTCGACACCAAATACGGCCGCGCCATCAGCAGCAAGTGGGACATGTTTCTTTCCCTCAACCTGCTCACCCAGTTTGCCCCTGGCTACAAGTACGACACCGATGCGGCGGGCCTCGACCGGGCCCAGCTCACGTCCGATTTCTTCGCCCCTGGCTTCGTCACGGCCGCCTATGGGTTTGAGTTCCGCCCCGCGCCCTACTTCCACCTGCGCCTCGCGCCCTTCGCACCGCGCCTGACGGTGGTGAACCGCGCCGACCGCTTCGTGGCCGCCCTCGGCGATACACCCTACGGCGTGAACCCCGGCCACAGCACCCGCTTCGAGGTATTGGCCGCCCAAATCCTGGCCGAACTCGATAAAAACATCAGCCCCAACGTCAACCTCAAGGCCCGCTACCTGCTGTTTGCTAACTATAAAAACGTTAACCCACAGGAAATTGACCACCGCCTCGACGTGGGCCTCACCGCCAAAGTGGGCAAATACGTGAACGTGGGCCTTACCGCCATCGCCCTCTACGACTACGACCAGGACAATGCCGTGCAGTTTTCCCAGGGCCTCACCATCGGGGTGGCTTATTCGGTGCAGAATTTTGTGGACGCGAAGAAGTAAAAAAAAATCTAACTTGTGGTTGAAGGGTAAGCGCCGCCACTGGCATACACTACAATGCAAGGCTCTGGCGCGCTCACTTTGCCAGCAATGCAACAAATATTGGCGCCCACTTGGGGCTGCTGGGTGGCCCCTGCGCTGTGCCATCCCCACTGACGTTACCATTCCATGACGTGCCTGAGCAGTTTGACTGGTTTGAATAATCGAATGAACACGACATCGAGCGTGAAAAAATGCTTGTGGGAACTACTAATGCTGGCGCTATTGGCCGGGCGCGGCTATGGGCAACAGCTGAAGAGCCGGGACGTGCGGCGAGAGGATTTTATCGTGGCGGGGCAGGCAGGCGAGCTTTCCGTACGGCGGGTAACGATAGGTGTGCCTGTGGCGGGCCGGCGGGTGCTGCTGCTGGTGCACGGCGGCGGGGCTGGTGGGGTAGCCTCTTTCGACTTGGCCGTGCCGGGCGGCTCTTTGGCTGCTGATTTGGCCGAGCGGGGCTTGACGGTGTATGTGCTGAACATCCGCGGGTGGGGCGGCTCGGCCGACCCACCCGTGGGGGCCACCGACACAACGTGCGTGAACCTGAGCTGCCGGGAAGCCGCCGACGACATTGCCCAAGTGGTACAGGCCGTGCGGCGGCGGGAGCGGGTGCAACAGGTGGCGCTGTTTGGTTGGGCCAGCGGCGGGCATTGGGCCGGATATTACGCCAGTCACCACCCGCGCCGGGTCAGCCACTTCATCAGCCTGAACGCATTGTATGGAGTGCGGGCGCCGTGGCGCTTGCGGCCGGGCTTTGCGCGGCCCACCGACTCGACCCACTTCAACCGGGCGTTGGGACCGTGGCGGATGACGGGCGTGGCCGGTATGAGCCCGGCGGTGTGGGACCAGCTCATCCCGGTGGCCGACAAAGCCCAGTGGCGCGACCCTGCCGTGGCGCGTGCCTACGCCGAAACGGCCGTGGCCCTTGACCGGGGCAGCTCTACCCGAACCCCGCCCACCTTGCGGGTGCCCGGTGGCTGGCGGGAAGAAAGTTTTTATCAGTCGCTGGGAGCTACCTACTGGCGTGCGCAGGCCTTGCGCATGCCGGTACTGGCTCTGCGCGGGGAACTGGATTTCTGGTCGCGCCCTGCCGACCTAGCGGCCTTGGCGGCGGCGCTGCCTCCCAGCGGCCGGCACCGGACGGTGAGCTTGCCGCTGGCCACGCACTTCGTATTTCTGGACCGGGCCGACAAAGGTCGGGACCAGCTGCTGCGCGAAATTGTGGATTTTTTGCAGTGACGGCCCCACCGCTGATGCGGAAGCGTTGAGTGAAATCTTAGAAGTTGTGGGAGAATAGAAGCGCTATTTATACTCTGGCGCATGTCACGCCGTGCTTATCCCACAGATTTAATCGATGCGGAATGGGTTCTGGTGGAGCCCTACGTCGCCACGAACGGATACGGCCGCCCGCTGCTGGGTCATTGAGCGCACCTTTGCCTGGCGGGGCAAGTACCGGCGCGTGGCCGGCCCCGATTACGAAACCAATCCACGAAATAGTGAGGCGTGGATTAAAGTATGTCTCAGCAACTTGATGTTGCGTCGGCTGGCCAAGCGAACAATATCCAAACCTGACGATTAACTTATCCTATACCCTCTTAAGCCGGACGGCCCGGCGACGATTTTCAATGGCTCCTTTCACCGTCAGCAGCAAATCAACGGCGCTGATTAGGACGAAGGGGTACGCAATGGCGAAGTAGCGGGCATCCACCAAATGGATGATTAGGCAGAACAGGCCGATGAGGTAAAGCGGAACAATCTTTACAATCAGGGCGGCAAAATTGGGGCGCCATCCCAACAGCAGGGTGCCTGCGAGTCCTAGCGCAACCAGCGCCAGGTACCACAGATGAACCAGGATTTTCAGGCCTTTTTGCCAGGGCGGTAGCTGCGCGAATGGGGCCGGAAAGAGGTAGTCGCCGGGGTGCGCAAACAGCAAGCCATAAGCCAGCTTGAAGGGCACGAGCACAAAGGCTCGCATGGGCCGTGTGCGCTGAAAAGCCTGCTTGTAGGCCACCAGGGCCCGTCGCGCCCTGGCCTCGGCCACTTGCCGGGGGGCAGGGGGGAGTGTGCTGTCCTGGGCCACCCCGAGGTAGCGCCTTACCAGCACCAACGAGTCGTAGGTAAAGGCTGGAGGCGCGATTTTGCCCGCTTCGCCCCGGAAATTGGGGGAGGAGTCCGTGGCGGGCTTGTAGAACCAGGCCATGTCGGTATCCGGCCGCCACCACGCATGCTCTTCCCCAATAGCGCCCATGAACTCGTTCAGCTCATTGAGGGCGGGCGCGGTTTTGTAGCCGGCCCAGGTGTTGCTTTGCAGGGGTACCAGGTGGTGGTACCAGGGCCAGTTGCGGGCCACCCACGCCCCATCGGCCACCAGAAAAGGCAACAGGAGCAGAGCCCCCCGCAGCAGGCCCTGCCGCAGCCCGGGCCCGCGGCCGCCCGCCTCCACCAGCGGGCGCAAGACATACCAGCCGGCCAGCAGCCCCAGCAGGGGAGCCAGAAACGGACGCAGAAAAACCATCCAGGCCAGCCAGCAGCCGATGCGGAGCACGGCGCCCGCGGGCGCGGGCCGCTGCCCCTGGCAAAACGCATGCACCCCAATGATTAAAGCACTGATGGCGAAGCTTTCGCTGAGCAGCCGGATGTCGAACACCGTGGTGAAGGTATTGGCCGCATAAAGCAGTACCGTCCACTGAAACGCCGCCGAGCGCTGCGTGGCTTGCTGGGCCAGCCGCCCCAGGCAGTACAGGGCCCACAAGCTCAGCACAAGCTGCAGCAGGACCACGCCATCGGCCGCCCCGCCGGGGCCCCATACCAGCCGCAACGCCCCGTATACCACGCCGTAGCCCGGCATGCGCCCGGCATAGGTTTCGAGCCGGGACAGGTCCTGCGCGTAAATGCCGTGCCGGAAGAGGTTTTCGACCGGGTCGAGGTAGGAAAAGGTATCGCCGCCGCGCACGGCGAAAACCCCACCTGCCGCGCTGCCACCCGAATAGCTGGGATGAATCAGGAAAGCCAAGCCCAGCTTGATGCAGCAGGCCAAACCAAAAAACAGCCACTCTTTGCGCGTCATGCTCATTAGTAGCCAAAGGAATTGATGCAAGGCGGGGTAAAAACCATCGGCTAAAAGTACACCCCCACCCCGATTTGAACCGCCATCCAAGCAACCAGACAGGTAGTGCCTGGCCCGGCCACGCCCCGGCGGCGGGCACGGCATCGCATAGCCAAAGTGGCTGGGCAATATGCCCGGTAAGCATGATTAGTGCAACGGTAATTTGAAAAAATGCTGTTTATGAGTGTACGGGAGCTCGGGATGAGTGTACGGGAACTGTAGACGAGGCTACGAGGGCCCGGGACGGGTGTACGGATGCAATGGCGGGCACTACGGGAGCGGGAGCGGCGGCTACGGTTGCCGAGGTGCTCCGTACGGGAGCCCAAGCAGTACCTACGGGCTTATTGGGCGTGGGAATTGGCTTGCTTTTGCTTGATAAATAAGGTAAATATGGTAATTATTGTGCAGCTTGCTGCGGGGCTCGATGGTCGGGCTTCGGCAGCCGTGCCCAGCGGCATCTTTATCTACCACAATCGATGAAACAGATTCAGGTCAAAGCCAATTACTCCATGTCGCAGGGCGACCTCATCCTGCTTTGCCACCTCAAGGCCGATTTCATGGACCGCGACGCTGGGGCTTTCGAAACACGCGGCATCAAGCCGGCCCGCGTAGAGGCCCTGCGCAAGCAGGCCGATGCCGCCGCTAACCTGCCCAGCGACGAGCAGCTCGACTACGCCAAGCAAGCCCTCACCGAGGCTGTTGCCACCCAGCGCGGCGTGGTGGAAAGCGGCATGGCCACGCTCATGAGCCAGGTGGCCATCGTGCACGACAACCGCAGCCTGGCCTACAAAGCCTTCGGCAGCGCCAGCCTTTACGACGACAGCGAGGGCGAGTTCTACGTGAACATGGGCCACCTGCTCGACTGGGCCAATGCCCGCGCCGACGAATACGTTGTGCAGGGCCTCACCTTGGCCCAGCTCCAGGCCCTGGAAACCGAAACCGAAAAATACCTGCTGGCCCTCAAGGCTCAGCGCCAGGCCATTTCAGGCCGCAGCGCCACCACCCAGGCCCGCCAAATTGCCCTCAATGCCCTCTACGACGAGTTGGCTGCCCTCTGCGGCATCGGCCAGGGCCTCTTCAAGCAAACCGACGTGAGCAAGTACGACGACTACGTCATTAACCCCGCCGCAGAATCGGGCACGCCCCCCGAAACGCTGCCGTAGGCGTGCGCGCTTGTCACAAAAAGCGCCGGAACCCCTGGGGATTCCGGCGCTTTTTTGGTGGAGCTACGTCGGTGGAAATGCGGCAGCAGCAGGATTCAGCACCACACCAATAGGCCACTAATCGTTATCCGCCTCGTTGTTTGGCTTGGGAACGGCAATTGTTGGCAGTTCCTCACCCAGTGATTTGGCAACCTGATAATGTGACCAATTTTCTATTTCCTGCCCTCCGTAAATAATCATTCTTACGGCTACGTCTTTGGTGTCCATGTCGCCAACGTACATTCTCAGATGGTCAGGGACATGCTCATAGCTGGTTTTTAGCCGCTGGACATTGGCAATAGTTGGGTTGGCTAAATAATTTTCATAGTCTTGCCTGCACATATTAATGGCTGAAGGCTGGCCATTTAATTCCCTAATGAAATCTTTGATTTCAAGTAGCTTATTCTCGATAGCTATACTGAACGAAGCTTCGGTTGCGATGAAACTACCAAGGCCATGAATGTATACTGCTGAATTAGTAGGAATTTCTGATACAATTTCTCCGCGCTCAATTAGCTCTTCAAAATCAGCCAAGCCTAAATAATAGGGCGCTTCTACTCTCGAAATCAGTATTGAGCTATCTGCAAATGCGCTGACCCTTATTAGGTAATAGGAGTTATCTTTTTTCTGAAACAGATTAATACTATCTCCATTTACTTTTTCAGGAAATGGGTCATTAGGATAACGTTTCAGCTCTTTATAAACGGTGCCATTTCCACTTTCACCTATTCTAGTGCCATTAATGACCTTTTGGCTATAATGGTATATGTTTTCCAGCTTGGGATTAAGCTCTCGAATTATTTCCTGGACATATTCGATAAAACTGTTTTTATTGAACAGCCAATCCCCATGCTGAATTTCCCAGCTTCCCAGCCCGTGGATGGATATTGACTCACCATCGGGAATGCTAAGTGACACCCATCCCTTGTTTACATCTTTCTTGAAGTACTCAAAGTCTTCAAAATTCCAGCATGAAACCCTACCATTCTCATACACATCGATGTCGACTAAGAAATAGCTTCCATTATGAATAATTGCTGGTATAGCAACCCCTTCAATCGTTTGAACTCTAAATACTCTGGTAGAAGGCTTAATCATGTTGCTGGCTTTTCGTTTAAATAGATTAAAACTCATCGGGAAGGGGTGGGAATGGTATTCAATAATTTACCGCAGCGCGTAAATCCGCTCAATTATCTCCACCACTTTTAAGCCCTCCAACGCATTGGTGGTGGCAAAGCTGCGGCGCTGCACGGTGTCCACCACGTTTTCGATGACCTGCACGTGGTTGGCGGCTGAGCCCTGGAAAGGGCCGTAGTCGTTGGCGGGGCTGGTGGGGGGCAGCGCGGGCATCTGGTAGCCTTCCAGGTGGCAATATTCTACCTTGTCCATGTACTGGCCGGCAATGCGCAGGCTGCCGCGCTCGGCCACCACGGTGAGGGAACTTTCGAGGTTGCGGTCCCACACGGCGGTGCTGTAGCTGAGCGTGCCGCTGCCGCCGCGCACAAGGTCGAAGGTGACGAGGCCGCTGTCTTCGAACTCGGTCAGCCCTTCGTGAGTGAAGTCCCGAAACCGGGCCGAAATATTGGCGATGTCGCCAAACACCCAGTACAGCAAATCGACGAAATGGCTGAACTGGGTGAAGAGCGTGCCGCCGTCCAGCGCCTGGGTGCCCTTCCAGCCGCCGGGCCTGTAGTAGCGCGCATCCCGGTTCCAGAAGCAATTCAGCTGCACCAGAAACACCTGGCCCAGGCGGCCCTCGTCGTACACCTGCTTCAGCCAGGCCGCCGGGGGCGAATAGCGGTTCTGCATCACCCCAAACACCAGTCGGCCCGTTTGCAGGGCCGTGTGCACAATGGTTTCGGCATCGGCCTTGTGCAGCGCAATGGGCTTTTCGATGACGACATGCAAGCCGTGACGCAGGCCGGCCACTGCCTGCGGGGCGTGCAGGCCGTTGGGCGTAGCCACTGTAAGGACATCAGCCGCAGGACCAGTTTGCAGGTATTCTTCGAGCGAAGCAAAGAACGGCACGCCGGGAAACTCCGCCGCGAGGCTGGGCTGCAAGTCGGCGCGCACGTCAATCAGCGCCGTTAGCGCGGCGCCAGTGTGGCGGGAAACCAGCGCGGCGTGGCGGCGGCCAATGTGGCCCACGCCACAGATGGCGAAACGGACAGAAGTCAGTGTAGAAACTTGCATGTTAGGAAATCATCGCCCAGAGTTTAAGAATCGAAACGCTCTTTTCGCTTCTTAAACTCTGGGCGAAATAATTATTGTCCGAAAAACTCGCTTATGCGCACTATCACATACTCCTGCTGCTCCGCCGTCAGCAGCGGATGTATCGGCAATGACAGCACCGCGCCGCACAGCCGTTCTGCCACCGGAAATTTTCCTGCTTGATATCCTAGGTAGGCGTATGCCGGCTGCGCATGAACCGGTAGCGGGTAATAAATCATGGTCGGTACTCCGCATTTCTGCAGGAACAATTGCAGCGCATCGCGACGGCTCCCGTCTTCCACCTGAATGGTGTATTGGTGAAAAACATGGCTGCTGCGCGCATCTCGTGCCGGGATGGCGATGCCGGGCACGGCAGCCAAGGCGGCATCGTAGCGGGCGGCTACGGCTTGGCGGGCGGCGGTGTTGTGCGGTAGCTGCCGCAGTTTCACCCGTAGCAGGGCAGCTTGCAAGGTATCGAGCCGAGAGTTGAGGCCGATACATTGGTGGTAGTATTTCTGGCTTTGGCCGTGGTTGGCGAGCTGGTGGAGCAGGGCAGCGCGCTCGGCATCGCGGGTTAGAAGGGCCCCGCCATCGCCGAGGCCGCCCAGGTTTTTGGAGGGAAAAAAGGACGTGGTACCTACCGCACCAACTGCGCCAGCGAAGGCCGTTTCGCCATCGCCAAACCGGAACGTAGCTCCAAGAGCTTGGGCGTTGTCCTCTATCAGGGCCATCCCATGGCGAGTGGAAATGCTCCGTAGCGTCTCCAAATCGGCACATTGCCCAAACAAGTGCACCGCCACGATGGCTCCTGTGCGGGGCGTAATTGCCGCTTCAACTGCCGCTGGGTCAACATTGAAGGTATCAGGAAGTACATCCACCAGCACCGGGCGCAGGCCCAGTAACGCCGCAGCTTCCAGCGTAGCCACGTAGGTGAAAGCGGGTGTGATGACCTCCGCCCCGGTCGGTAGATTCAGGTTCATCAAGGCCAGCGTGAGGGCGTCGGTGCCGTTGGCGCAGGGGATGACGTGGGCGCCACCCAGGTACTCGCCCAGCTCCGCCGCGAACTGTCCCACGGCCGGCCCCTGAATAAAGGCCGCCGAATCCAGTACCTCCCGCATGGCATCATTCAAAGCTGGTTGCAGGGCCGCGTGTTCGGCCGCCAAATCAAGCAGCCGAATAGGAGAGGAGGGGGCAGGAAGAATCAAAGCGGAGCGGTGAAAAAGGGGCTGGCCAAAGATACTGGGCAAACTCAAGCCAGTTCCCGCAATAGCCAGTGCAGCTTCAGCAAATCGAGGGCGCGCAGGTACGGGGTAGCCGATAGCAACTGCCGGCGCAACCCCGGCGCAGCGGCAGCCAGCCCAGCCGCGGCTAGCCCGGCCAGTTTCAGTTGCCGCAGTCGTAGGGCCGTTTGCAGCAGGCGCGAGTCAGTGCCGAGGCCATCCTGCTGGTACACCTGCACTAGGTTACGTACGGCCTGCTCGCTTTTCTGCAGGAAAACGTCGGCCGGTTCCAGCCCGGCGTGCAGCACCGGATTGTCTAGATGCAGCACCTGGACGTGCGCCGCTGCCAGCTCCACGCCAAATTTGGTATCCTCGTGGCCGTAGCCAGTCAGGCGCTCATCCAGCGGCAGCTGCCGAAAAATATCGGCCCGAATCAGCGCATTATTAATTGTGAGCTGCCCATAAGGCGACTCCTGCCGCACAGGAGCCGGCCGCGCTTCCCGCCCCTGCCCATACAGCCAGCGCAGATACAGCGCCGGGTCGGCGGGCGGGATTTTATCGTAGCAGGTGCCGCCGATGAGCACGGCAGCCCGGCCGTGTGCCGCCGCGTAGCGGGCTAGCAGCCGGGTATCCGGAAGCAGGCTGTCGTTATCGAGCAGCAGCAGCCACTCGTGCTGCGCCGCCGCCGCCAGCTGGTTGCGAATGGCGGCGCGGCCCACGTTGCAGGGCAATTCCCGATACTGTATTTCAGCGTGGGTGGCCAGCAGTCGGTTCAGCACCCGAAAGTCTTCGGATGAGCCGTCGTCTAACAGGATTATTTCAAAAGGGCCGGGCCAGTCGCTACGCTGCGCAAGCAGAGACTCTACCAATTCGCACACATTCCAATTAAAAACCGGAATCAAAATCGATAGCCCTGGCATCATTTCAATCGGTAAACAGCCTGAGTCCTTTAGTGCGTCCGGTTCGAGTATCCCGAATTTTCAATTCGGCTTGCGTCTGACTTTACCGCACGCGCGCCGAATCCAGCAATTCGCCGTCTTTGCATGTCAGCACGCGGTGAGGATATTGCTCAATGAGCTGAAAGTTGTGCGTCGCCATCAGAATAGCAGTGCCCGCATTATTTATCTCGCCGAATAGCTGCATGATGTTGGCCGAAACATCTGGGTCGAGGTTGCCGGTGGGTTCGTCGGCGAGCAGCAAAACGGGCTCGTTTAGCATGGCGCGGGCAATAACCACGCGCTGCTGCTCGCCACCCGAGAGGCGGTGCGGCATGCGGTTGGCGGCACCGCTCAGGCCCACGCGCACCAGCACGTCCGAAATGCGCTGCTGCTTCTGAGATTTGCCTTTCCAGCCCGTAGCGTTGAGCACAAACATCAGGTTTTCAGCCACCGTACGGTCAGAAAGCAACTGGAAGTCCTGAAACACAATGCCCAGCTTGCGGCGCAGGTAGGGCACCTTGCTGGCGGGCAGCTTGGGCAGCGAATAGCCGGCCACAGTGCCCAGCCCGCTTTGCAGCGGCAGGTCGGCATACAGGGTCTTCAGCAGCGACGACTTGCCTGAGCCGGTGCGGCCCACGAGGTAGCAAAAAGCTCCTTTCTCCAGCGCAAAAGTTACGCCTTGCAACACCGCCTGCTGCTCCTGCATTATGGTCGCATCGTGCAGCTCAATCACATTTTCGGTCATACAATTACAAACTCAGGGGCCGCAGTTTCCCGAATTCCAGCCCCGAAATCACCGCGGCCAACTCGGTTTCCTTGCCTTCGAGCCCGTAGCGGTGCAGGTCCTTCAGCGGCCGGTCGGCCCGGAAATACGCAATGAGCACGAACGCCTCGTCCCGCAACTGGATGTAATCCGGAATTTTGGCCTTGCCTTTTACTTTGATGATATACATAGTGGCAATTAGGAATGAAGAATGAAGAATGAGGAATTACAGAACGTCAAATTCTTAATTCCCCATTCTTCATTCCTAATTAGGCGTTACGAATTAACGCGTTTGTGGTCGGCAAGGAAAGTGGCCAGGCCCTTATCCGTAAGCGGGTGGTTGAGCAGGCCGGTGATGACGTTGAGCGGGCACGTCACCACGTCGGCACCAATTTCAGCGCACTGAATAAGGTGAGGCACGTGACGCACCGAAGCAGCCAGCACTTCGGTGGGGTAGCCATAATTACTGAAAATCTGCACAATCTGCTCAATCAGCTGCAAGCCATCGTGGCCGATATCGTCCAAGCGACCGACGAAAGGTGAGACGTAAGTGGCGCCCGCCTTGGCAGCCAGCAGGGCCTGGCCAGCGGTGAAAATCAGGGTGCAATTGGTTTTGATGCCCTTGTCGGAGAAATACTTGATGGCTTTGATGCCGTCCCTAATCATGGGCACTTTCACCACGATGTTGGGGTGCAACTCGGCCAGTTCCTCGCCTTCGCGAATAATGCCGTCGTAGTCAGTCGCAATTACTTCGGCCGATACATCACCGTCCACCAATTCGCAGATTTGGCGGTAGTGCGCCATCACGTTGTCGATGCCGCGGATGCCTTCTTTGGCCATCAGCGAAGGGTTGGTGGTTACGCCGTCGAGGACGCCCAGCTCCACGGCTTCGCGGATGTCGTCGAGGTTGGCGGTGTCGATGAAGAATTTCATTTAATGTAGCTATTAGCTGTTGACTATTAGCTGTTAGCGCTTTAACTGAGCACCTGAAAAGCTAATGGCTAACAGCTATCAGCTAACAGCTAATGAAAAAAGAATCGGCCCCAAAGCTACTCATTCATCCGCCAATATGCGGAATTGAGTAGCGCCGGGGCCGACGGGAAAAGACAAAAAAAAGCAAGCCAAAATCGCACCGCTACAACCACCTACCCTTGCTACCTTCCGGTCCTGGGGGAATTCAGCAGGAGCTGGTCGTTCTGACTTGCCGATGCAAAGGTAAGCCGGACTTTCTGCATTTCTGCAACAGCAGGCACATTTTGCGTGGAAAACTGCGGGGGCTTGCCGAGCTAGTGCCGGCAACTGCTTGACTGCTGGCGCACTATGCCCCAGAGCGAAAAAGGCAGTCTACCCGCGCAGGGTTTCTACCGCAACGGCATCAAAGAGCATAACTTCCCTGTATGCGTGTGCCGGCGTTGCTTTCTGATGAGGATTTGGTGGTCGCATTGCGGGTGCAGCAAACGGGTGCGTTTGAAGAGGTGGTGGCCCGCTACGGCGCACGCGTGCTCAACACCTGCCTGGGGATGCTCCCGCAACGAGCTGATGCCGAGGACGTGACCCAAGAAGTGTTTGTGGAAGTATACGGGCAGTTGACGGCCTTTCGGGGGGATGCGAAACTGAGCACCTGGGTTTACCGCATTGCCGTGAACAAGTGCCTGGAATGGCAGCGCTACCGCAAGCGACAGAAGCGGTTTGCCTTCTTTACCAGCTTGTTTGGAGTCGATAGCAATGTGCCAACCCACGACCTGCCCGACTTTGAGCACCCAGGAGTGCTGGCCGAGCGGCGGGAGCAAGCTAGTATTCTGTTGCAGGCAGTGGCGCAGCTGCCTGAGCGGCAGCAGGCTGCTTTCACGCTTTTTCACCTCGAAGGTTTACCTCACAGTGAGATTGCCGAAGCCCTGAGCTTATCAGTAGGAGCGGTGGAGTCGCTGCTATTTAGGGCCAAAGCCAGCCTGCGGCAACGGCTGGGTGCTTATTACCGGGAAAATATGTCGGACTAGCGCAGGGTTTCCCCATCGATGATATCTAAGCAATCAAGACAATGATGAGCAACAAACCAATTTCCGAGCATGCATGGGTGGAGCAAACGCTCCAGAGCCTGGAAGGAACTGCGCGTCCCGTGCCTTCGCCGTGGCTACACCAGCTGGTAGGCCATCGGCTGGCGGCCCGGCAGACGGCTGCGCTAGCTGAGGCCCCGGGGCTCGGCTGGATATTGACGCGGGTGGCGGTGGTGGCCGTCCTGGTGCTGGCCAATCTGGTCACGTTTGCCCACCACGACGATTTTGGACGCGGTAAGGACCCTTCGCCAATTGCCGCCGAATATGCTTACCCGACCCTGACGGACGTCAACTGACCACCCATCGCCGGCTCCAACCATGGCTCTTACTAAAACCCGTATTCTTTCGCTGCTCGTGCTGGCGTTGGCCCTATTGAATGTGTGTCTACTGGTGTTGTTGTGGTTAAGCCGTTCTGGCCCTACTCGTTCGGCCCGGCCCGGCGTGAGCTCCGTAGCGGCTTACGTGGTGCATGAGCTGGACCTCACGCCCCGGCAGCAGGAGCAGTATAAAGCCCTGCGCCAGCAGCACCAGGCCCGGATGCAGCATCTGCTACCAGCCCTCATGGCACGGCGGGAAGAGCTATTCTCTAATCTGGCCCAAACCGCTGCCGATACGGCCGCTCAGCCCCACTTGCTCGACCGGATTGCAGCACTCGAACGCAGCATCGACTCCTTGACCTACGTGCACTTTGTGCAGGTAGGTCGCCTCGTGACGCCGGCCCAGCAGCCGCGCTGGCAGCAGATAGCGCCAACCCTACCACGCATGATGCAGCAGGTCCGTCGGGGCCGGCGCGGGCCGCCAGCCCAGGGCCAGGCTTCCGAGGAGGGTAGTAGGCCACCGGTGGGTAATAGAAGGGCGCAATAAATGCCTTCCGGGCATAACATAATAGGAGCTCTTTTCAACTTTCGCGCGGTCTGGCCGCATGGTTTCCTCATTCAACGCATTCCATCGGCTGGTTATGGTCCTTTTTTTAGACATTTTCAATTTCTTTTTACTAGCTGCCCGCCTGCTGATGAGTACATCCGAAGGGCCCGGGCGCCCGTCAGGCCTGGTGCTGCGGGTAGAGCCAGTGTTTGGTGCCGCACCTTTGGTGCTGAACTCGCCTACCTACCAAACCGGCAAACTGAATAAGCTAGCCATCAGTCGGCTGCGGTTTTACCTGACTACAGTAGTGCTTCGCTACGCCGACGGCCGCACCTACGCGGAGCCGGCCAGCCACCACCTCATCGATACTGACCCGGAGGCCATGGCCTCACTGACGGTAGCGCTGCCCGGCGCCCCGGCTGGTAAGTTGCGCTACCTCACTTTTAGCGTAGGCGTAGATAGTGCAGCTAATGTAGCCGGAGCCCTTGGGGGCGACCTTGACCCTGCCCGCGGCATGTACTGGGCCTGGCACAGCGGCTACGTAAATGCTAAGCTGGAAGGCAGTGCCCCACAGCTAGCTACTCCACATCATGAATTTGCTTACCACATAGGTGGCTTTCGGGCTCCATTCAACACGCGCCGAACCATGACCCTGGCCGTGCCAGCTTCCATTGCCACCGGTGGCAGGCTGGTGCTTCGGGCTGATGTGGCGCGCTGGCTCGATGCGCTACCCATTGCCCAACTTGCTGACGTGCAGATACCCAATGCGGCAGCAATGACCGTGGCCGATGCCTGCAGCCGCATGTTTTACCTGTACGAGCCGCCTGTTCATGCCGGCCGCTAAGCAGCTCTTGCGCTGGGCACTGCTACTGAGTGCCTGGGCCGGTGTTTGTGCTTATAACCTGGCCTCAGAGTCTGGTGCGTTTGTGCAGCCGTTGGGCTGGCCGGCACCTGTATATCGCTTTCAGGACAACCCAGGGACGGCGGCGGGCCGCGAGCTGGGTCGACGGTTATTTTACGAGCCGGCCCTCTCACGCGACAGCTCCATTTCCTGCGCTTCGTGCCATTCCCCGGCGATGGCTTTCACCCACGCCGACCACCGCGTGAGCCACGGAATGGCCGGACGGTTGGGCACGCGCAACGCGCCGGGTCTTTTCAACCTGGCCTGGGCCACCTCTTTTCAGTGGGACGGGGGCGTGAACCACCTCGAAATGCAGCCGCTTAATCCCCTGACTCACCCCGCCGAGATGGATATGGCCCTGCCCCCATTATTGGTGCGGCTTAATGCCTCAGGGGCGTATCGGGGTCGGTTCTACCGGGCTTTTGCGGATTCGGTGGTGACGACGCCCCGGCTGCTGAAGGCGCTGGCGCAGTTCACGGTTTCGCTGGAGTCAGCCAATTCCAGGTACGATAAATACGTGCGCCACGAGCCCGGTGGGGAGTTTAGTGATTTGGAATTGAATGGTCTGCGGCTGTTTCGGGCCAATTGCGCCAGCTGCCACCGCGAGCCGCTGTTCACTAATAATGGCTTCGCCAACAACGGCTTGCTGCCCGATTCCATTTATAACGACCAGGGCCGTGCCACAATTACCGGCCGTGCTGCTGACTGCTACCAATTTCGGGTGCCTACACTGCGCAACATCGAGCTGACCAGTCCCTACATGCACGATGGGCGCTTTCAACGCCTGCGCGACGTGCTGCGGCACTACACCACGGGCATTCATACCGGCCCCACGCTGGCGGCCGAGCTGCGCAAACCATTGGTGCTGAACGGCGACGAGCAAAAGGATGTGCTGGCTTTCCTACTCACGCTCACCGACCGCGACTTCCTAACCAACTCGGCTTACCAGTACCCGCCGTCCGAATAATTCATACGACTGCTCAACCCAACCCTTTTTCCTATTTGAATTAACCCCAACTCCATGAAACACGCATCTATTACGCTGCTGGCCCTGCTGGCCCGTCTATGCTTGGCCGAAACCGCCCTAGGGCAGGCCACCAATCCGGCTATTACCAAGTTTTTGCAGAATACGACCAATGTGCGCGGCCGGCACTATGTGAGCGGCAACGCTACCCCCATTCAGGACACGGCACATGCCAATGTGCAGCGGGTCCGCTACTCGGCTACGGCTGTTTATGTCAACTGCTCAGGGATTCCGGCCTATGTCATCGGGCCGTATCTGGACAATAACCCGTCATTGGCCACCAACCGACAAAATCTCTTCAAACTTCCCCTGACGCCCCGGCCCAATACCGGTGTTGCCCGGGCCGTGACCGGAGGCAATATCGGCGTGCTCATCAATGGGGTGCCTATTTATAACTACGCCGATGGCATGAGCTACCAAAACCAGGGCGTGTGGCGTCAAAACGCCGTTGTGTTTGAGCGTGGAGGCTTTGACTGTTCCAAAGGGCACCCGGCACCGGTGTTTCTGACGACACCCGGGCCGGGCGTGACGCCGGTGGGCGGCAACTACCATCATCATCAAAACCCTTCGGCTTTCAATATCGCTACCGTGCCGCTGTCCACGGTATGCAACATTTACCTGGCCGATGGCCTGTACGTGCCCGATAGCACCCGGCACGCGCCGCTTATTGGCTTTGCATTTGATGGCTACCCCATTTATGGTGGTTACGGCTATACCAACCCGCTGGCCGTAAGCGCCATCAAGCGCATGGTGCCCAGCTTCCGCAAGCGCAATATCACGGCCCGCACTACACTACCCAATGGCAGTGCAGCCAGCCAGGTAGGCCCCACGCTGGCTGCTCAGGCCTTAGGAAGCTACTTTGAGGACTATGAGCAGGTGGCCGGTCTGGGCAACCTCGACGACCACAACGGCCGCTTTTGTGTGACGCCTGAGTACCCGCAGGGTACCTATGCTTACTTCGCTACCATCGACCGCGATGGCAATTCTGTGTTTCCCTACGTGCTGGGCACAACGTACTATGGTGTGGTTGAGGTCAGTAACTTTCCAAACATGGGCCTGGGCCAGCCCCCTACTAACGTAGTCATCAACGAGCCGGTGACGACCTACAGCCCCGTGGTATCGGCCACCAACCCGGCCAGTGCCGCTGCCCGGGTAACGGTGTACCCCAGCCCCACGCACGAAGTGCTGGTGGTGCAAATGACGTTGAGCTCGGCCGTAGTTCAGCCGGTTGAACTGCTCGACCTCTCCGGCCGCGTGATAGAACGGCAACTGCTTTTTCCCGGTTCTACGATGTGCTATTTCGATACGCAGGCCCTGCACGCCGGCGTGTACCTGGTGCGCGTGAATAGCGGCAGCGCTGTGCGGGTAGTAATTGAATAGCTCAGCTTAAGCAGCTGATAGCGTGATTTTTTTGGCCCGGGACGTGAAACTTTAGGACTGCGGAAAGTGCTCTGTTGCCCTGATAAGTATTCTCAGTTCTAAAGTTTCACGTCCCGGATTTCATAAAATCACTCAAAAGCTACGGCCGTTTTCAGCTACCTTTGTGCCCCATATGGAACGACTTATCATCCTCGATTTCGGCTCGCAATACACGCAATTGATAGCCCGGCGCATTCGCGAATTGCACGTGTTCTGCGAAATTCACCCTTATACGCACGCCTCGAACCTCGTCATCAGCGACGATATTCGGGGCGTTGTTCTTTCCGGCTCGCCCTGCTCAGTGCGCGATGCGGATGCCCCCAATCCTGACCTGAGCCACATTCTGGGCCAAGTGCCGGTGCTGGGCGTGTGCTATGGTGCGCAACTGCTGGCCCAGCAGGGTGGAGGCGAGGTGCTACCTGCCACCATCCGCGAGTACGGCCGCGCCCGGCTGGCCTCGTTGAACGACGGCTCGGCGCTGCTGGCGGATATGCACACCGGCTCGCAGGTGTGGATGTCGCACGGTGACACCATCAAAACCCTGCCTACGGGCTACGACATCATTGCCAGCACGCCGGAAGTAGCAGTGGCCGCCTTCAAAATCGATGGTCAGGACACCTACGGCATCCAGTTTCATCCCGAAGTAACGCACTCCACCGAAGGCAAGCAATTGCTGCGCAACTTCGTGGTGAACATCTGCCAGTGTGCGCAAACCTGGACGCCCGACCACTTCGTGGATTCGGCCGTGACGGCGCTGCAAAACACCATTGGTCCTGATGACCAGGTAATTCTGGGCCTCTCCGGCGGCGTGGATAGCAGCGTGGCGGCCCTGTTGCTGCACCGTGCCATTGGCCCGCGCCTGCACGGTATTTTCGTGGACAACGGCCTGCTGCGGCAGGACGAGTTTGCCACCGTGCTCAAGGCTTACGAAGGCCTCGGCCTGAACGTGACTGGCGTGAACGCCGCGCCCGAGTTCTACGCTGCCCTATCGGGCCTCACGGACCCCGAGGCTAAGCGCAAGGCCATTGGCCGCACCTTTATCGAGGTGTTTGACCGGGAGGCGCAGAAGGTGCAGGGAGCCCGCTGGCTGGCCCAAGGCACGATTTACCCGGATGTGATTGAGTCGGTTTCGGTGCACGGCTCATCGGTGACCATCAAGAGCCATCACAACGTGGGCGGCCTGCCGGAGAAGATGAACCTCAAAATTGTGGAGCCGCTGCGCATGCTCTTCAAAGACGAGGTGCGGGAAGTGGGCGCGGCCCTGGGCCTGCCCGGCGAGATTCTCAACCGCCACCCCTTCCCCGGACCCGGTCTGGGCATCCGCATCCTCGGCGACATTACCCCCGAGAAAGTGGACCTGCTCCAACGGGCCGACGGCGTGTTCATCAACCTGCTGAAGGAGCACAATCTCTACGAGCATGTGTGGCAGGCGGGCGCCATGCTGCTACCCATCCAAAGCGTGGGTGTGATGGGCGACGAGCGTACCTATGAGCGGGTAGTAGCCCTGCGCGCCGTGACTAGCGTAGATGGCATGACCGCCGACTGGGCGCACTTGCCCTACGAGTTTCTGGCCGAGGTGAGCAACAAGATTATCAACCAAGTGCGCGGCATCAACCGCGTGGTATATGATATTTCGAGCAAGCCGCCGGCGACGATTGAGTGGGAGTAACCGATAGGTAGCCCGGAAAAACGGAACGTCATGCTGAGCGCCGCCAGCAGCACCTCTACTACAGCAGTAAATCAAATTACTTACGTGGTAGAGGTGCTGCTGGCGGCGCTCAGCATGACGTTCTTCTTTCTTCTGTCAAAACAGCCAGATAACCAGCAAAAATGCGCTTCCATTGCCTCCAACACATGCCTGACGAAGGGCCTGGCCACGCTGCAGACTGGCTAATGGCGCACGGCCACGCGCTCACGTTCACGAAGCTGTTTGAGCCGCACTCAGCATTCCCGGCGCTGTCCGATTTTGACGGGCTGCTGATTCTGGGTGGGCCGATGAGCGTGCACGACGAGGAAAACGTGTCCTGGCTGCGCAAGGAAAAGGCTTTCATCCGCGAAGCTTTAAAGGTGGGCAAGATTACGTTGGCTATTTGCCTGGGGGCGCAGCTGGTGGCCGAAGCGCTGGGCGGGGAGGTGCGGCCAAATCATGCGCCGGAAATTGGTTTCTGGACGGTGCGGTTTTCGGCGAAGTCCTTGGAGCATCCGCTGCTGCGCGGATGGCCGGAGAAAGCAGCCGTGCTACACTGGCATCTGGATACGTTCACGGTACCGCCGGGCGCGATGCGCGTGGGCATGTCGGCGGCCACGGCCACGCAGGGCTTCGTGTGGGGCGATGGCGTGATTGGTCTGCAGTTTCACCCCGAAATGACCGTGCCGATGGTGGAGAAACTGATGGAGCTGGAAGGGCACGAGCATGCCGAGGAAGCGGAATTCGTGCAGACGGCGGAGCAGATTCGGACTAAGATGAAATCAGTTTGGAAGGGGCGCAAGCTGCTGGAGGCACTGCTAGAGAATCTGGTGGCGCTGCATGAGGGAGAGCACGCTGAAGCAGCTAATTTGTGACAAGGCGTACCCGCTCAAAAGAGAAAGACCATATTGCCCCAGACTGGTCGCGACCAGTGAGTAATTGAAATTCAATGGCCAGTTCTTCAATTGTTTGTGTAACAGTATGCGTATAGATTTCAAGGGCATTGAACCCATCAGCCGTTAGACTCATCGGATTTAGATTGAGGTTGTCGATGCCTTGAAATTCAAGCTTCAACTCGTCGTAGCTCTGCGAGACTTCGTTGTAAACCGCAAGGAGAATTGTTAGCTCGCGATGCTCAAAATCGATGTTAAGCGAGTTAACACTCATGTCGTGCAGCGACGTTTGCTTTAAGTTTTCAACGTCTGTCATAACACTGGGCTGAGAGAAACGGACATTATTAAAACCCTTTCGGCAGCTCAATCCCTTTAATCGTCTTATACAAGCTCAGCGCGTTCTGGTCGGTCATGCCGGCCACGAAATCGGTGAGCAGCAAAATCTTTTCATAAGCTGAAACGTGGGCCTGGTGGCCTTCGGCGCGGAACTGTTCGGGGAGAAGAAGCAGTAATTTACGGCTGCGGTGGCCCTGGCTGGCGTCGAAGATGGCGCATAAGAAGGCATCGAGCAGGCCGCCCAGGACGTCGAAGCCAGCCGCCTCAATTTCCAGCACCGGGCGGCTGCGGTAGAGTTGGTTGATACTGATGCGCTGCACTTCCTGCAAATCGGTCCAGCAACTGAGCTCTTTGATAAGGGACTGGTCGTAGTGGCCGCTTAGAATGGTGGGGGCGTGTTGGGCAAACAGGCTGGCAAGCTCGGCCACTAGCTTGCCGATGAGGCGGGCGCGGATGTAGCCCAACTCCTCGCGCCAGTCGTGCCACTGCACGCTGCCCACACGGCCGGCTGGGTCGTTGAGCATCTTTTTGAGCAGGGGCAGGCCGGTTTCAGGCGCGATGAGGCCGAGCTTGAGGCCGTCCTCGAAGTCGATGATGCGGTAGCAGAGGTCGTCGGCGGCTTCGACCAGGAAAGCCAGTGGGTGACGGTGGTAGAAGCCAGTAGTGGCGTCTTTGGGCAGCAGACCCAACTCGGCGGCTACGTGTTGGAAGCGGGCGGCTTCAGTCTGAAAATGGCCGTATTTCTTCTCGGACGCACCGCCGACTTTGGCCGCATCAGCTACTAGGCTGGGGCGCGGATACTTGGTGAAAGCGCCCAGCGTGGCGTAGGTGAGGCCCAGGCCGGCAGTGCCGGAGCTGTGGGCTGCGTAAGTATGCGTGAGGATGCGAAAACCGGCCGCATTGCCTTCAAAATGCTGCAAATCGGCCACTTCGGCGTCGGTGAGTTGCGCCAAGTGCGGGGCCGCAGCGGCGCTGAGGAAATAGCTGCTGATGGCGTCTTCGCCGGAGTGGCCGAAGGGTGGGTTGCCGATGTCGTGGGCCAGGCAGGCGGCCGATACGATGTCGCCGCAGTCCTGGTCGAGGTTGGGCAGTTGAACAGCTAATTTCGCATCGGCCTCCATGAGGTGGCGGGCAGCAAGGCGGCCCAGGGAACGGCCCACCACGGCGGTTTCGAGCGAGTGGGTGAGGCGGGTGTGCACAAAATCGGTTTCGGGCAGGGGCATTACCTGGGTTTTGCGCTGCAGGCGGCGGAAGGCGGAGCTGAACACCACCCGGTCGTAGTCCTGCACGAAGGCCCCGCGTACGGGCGCGGCACTGGTGGCGAACAACTGCTGGTCGGGGAAGCGGCGCTGCGAGAGCAGGCGGGGCCAGGACATAATGAATTCGGACATAGAGCGAGCGAAGAATGGGGCGCTTCTGCTAAGGGTGGAAACAGGCTCTGCGACCCGAAAAAACCTAAAGCAGGCATTACCAACGATGGTAACGTGGCTAGCGCAACTGGTCAGTTACTGCGCCAACTGCTCATCGAGCTGCCGGAAGGGGTTGAGAGCCGTCAGGTTGAGCACGAAGCGGATGCGGTCGGTAAAATCCTGGCGGCTGCTGGGGAAATTGTTGGCGTATTGCGAACCAGCCACGGGCAGGTACAGCTGAAAAATGTCGCGCACCACGGGCAGCACCAGGCCAGCATCGTAGTAGGTGCGCCGCGCATTGCCGGGGTTGCCAATGGCCAGCTGCGACGTGCTGCTAACCCCGAAGTCGGCGAATACGGCGAGGTCAGTCACCGGCAAATCGACTTGCAGGTTGAAGGTGCTGAGCCAGTCGGTGCTATACACGGGCAGGAAGGCTTTGAAGGCGCCGTCGCGGTCGTCGGTCTGGTGGAGCTGCGCGGTGAGAGCGTGCGAAATCTGCTGACGGTCGAGGAAGGCAGTTTGGCGGCGGTAGTCGGGGCTACCGCTCAGGCCCAGCACAAATGCTGGGTTGCTGGGCTGCTGCAGGAACCGCCCGCCAAACAAGCGCGCCTGCACCTTCTTTTTCAGAGAGTAGTAGCGGAAGTAGCTGGCGCTGGCCCGCAGCAGAATGGAGCCGCGGTCGGCTTTATCGTCGGCGTTGCTGGCAATCATGCGGTTGAGGTCGACGGATGCGCTCCAGCCTTGCAGCGCGTTGCGGTGGCTCACGTTGTAATCAATGGCTTGAAATACGCCGGTTTCGTTGCGGTCTTCATCGTGAATAATGGTATTGGCAAGTTTGAGGCGCTGGTGCGGACCCTGGCCCGGCGCGTGGGGCCACACCAGCGTCAGGCTGGGCTCGGTTTTGATGTAGCGCTCGAAGCGTTGGGCGGTGAAGGCAATGGTGGCCCGCTGGGCAAAGCTGGCGGGCAGCACGTTGAGCTGGACCGTGCCAATGCCGTTCAGCTCGTTGCGGTTGAAGCTGTACATGGGCATGGCCAGGTATTGGAGCCGTTTGGGCACCAGCGGGCTGTTGTAGAACGCCGCGCCCAGCATGAATTTATCGGATGTATTGGCCCCTAGCACCGGCAGCCAGTTGATGGTGGCTTTGTCCCAACGCTCCACGCTGGCCAGCGGGCGCAGGCGCAGGGGCGTGCGACGCGAAGGATGGTCGGTGACCGTGAGTCGGTCGTTGCGGCGGTTGAGCTGAGGTGCCACGTAGTTGGCATCTACCACGAGGGCGGCCACGTTTTCGCGCTTGAAGTTGAGTTGGCTGGTGGCTTCTTCCTCGGCGTTGGGGTCGGTATTGCCGAAGGGTGGCGTCCAGAGGGTTTCCAGCACCTTGCCCTGGGCATCGACGGACGACACCGGCACGGCCCAGGGCGTGGGCGAGTCGGTGCGCACCAGCACCTTTACCACATCGCTGAAGCTGGCCAGGGTCTGCAAATCGGCGTCGTAGTGCTGGGTATTGGTCAGCATGCCCTGGAAAAACCAGCTCAGCTTCTGGCCCGTGCTTTCCTCAAACACCGCCTGCATGTCCTCCGGATAAGGATGCTTAAACTGCCAGCGCTCGTAGTAAAGGTGCATGGCCGCGTCGAATTTTTCCTGCCCCAGGTAGCCGGCCAGGTACTTCAGCAGCGAACCCGCTTTCTGATATACTACTACTGTACCATAATTCAATGTGGTATAATCGGCCGAAGTAAGTCCCTGCACCGGCTGGTCGAGGTTGCGGCTGGCCAAGGCCTGGTAGGGCACTTGGTTAATGGCATCGCCGGGCAGGTTTTCTATGCCCAGCGCCTTGGTGATTTTGGATGACTTTTCCAACCCGCCCAACATGCTGGTCTGCGGGTTGCTGAGCGCCGTCACGCGCTGCTCCACGTAGGTGTTCACGCCCTCGTCCATCCACGGAAAGTCCCGCTCATTTGAGCCCAGGATGCCGTAAAACCAGTTGTGGCCTACCTCGTGCACAATGGCCTCGGGCTGGGTCACGGTCACCATGGGGTACTCCATGCCGGCGCCGGCGCTCAGGGCGCCGTCCACGGCAGTGGCGGCCGAGTAGGGGTACTCGCCTACCCAGCGCGAATAGTAGGTAATGGCGTCATTCACGTCCTGGAGGCCCTTGGTCCATTTCTCCGCATCGCGGTTGGTGAAAAGCACCCACGACGTGACGGTGCGACCCGAGGGCAGGGTCACGCCACTTTTCAGCACGTTGAAGCGCTTGTCGGCAAACCAGGCGAAGTCGTGCACCCGGTCCTGCTTGTAGCGCAGGGTTTTGGTCGTCGCATCGGAGGCCGGAAAGCTGAGGTCGGAGCCAAAGTCTTTGGCGGTTTTCTTGCCGGCAGCGGTAGCGGCCAGGGCATCCATGCGGGCGCGCTCGTCGGGGTTTTGCAGCTCGCCGGTGGCTCCCACCACGTAGTTGGTAGGCAGGGTAATGGTGACGTCGAACGTGCCGAACTCGGAGTAAAATTCGCCCTGGTCGAGGTAGGGAATGGGGTGCCAGCCGCGGCGGTCCAACACAGCCGGCTTGGGGTACCACTGCGTAATCTGGTAGCTCTGCCCCACGTGCCCAAACCGCGAAAACGACACCGGAATCTTTACCCGAAACGGCGTGCTGATGCTCGCGCTAGCGCCCGGTGCCAGCGGCTGCGGCAGCACCAGCTTGGCGATGTCGGCATTGGCAGGGTCGAATTCCAGCTTGGCCGCCTGGCCGTTTACCTTGAAATCGAGCCCATCGATAAAACCCCGCTCTTGGGCTGGCGCAAACTGGAACTTGCGCTTGCCATCGCGCAACTGCTGCTTGGCGAAGGCCGTGGAATTATCCTTGTAAGCATTGGGCCACAGGTGAAACCAGATGAAGGTGAGGGCCTGCGGTGCGTGGTTGGTGTAGGTCAGCTCCTCGCGGCCGGTCAGGGTATTGGCCTTATCATCAAGTGCCACATCGATGGAGTAGTTGACTTCCTGCTGGAAGTATGGGCCGGTGGCTTTCGCGGCGGGCTTGGGCTTATGCTTTTGGCCCAACGCCAAGCCGGGCAGCAGGGCCAGAAGGCCGAAAAGTATGCGTTTGGTCATGCTTCAGAATAGGGGTGGGAGGAACGCCGCACCATTACAGGCGAAGCTACGGAAAGGGCGGGAACCATGCCGTGCCATACCTTCCGACAGCTGCCTGGTCTTCCGAAAAACTGCGCCTTGGTACACCGAGCGGCATATCCGTCCACTGAGCTAAATCGTATTCGGCTTGTGAAAAGTCACTAGCATCCCATGAAAGACAAGCTGGAAAGATTCATCGAAGCACAGGCGCAGAACTACCAGGCTGCGCTGGCCGAAATACGCCACGGCCGCAAGCGAACCCACTGGATGTGGTACGTATTTCCCCAAATCCAAGGGCTGGGCTTTAGTGAAACAGCCCGGTTCTACGAGTTACGTGGCACCGCGGAGGCCGCCGATTTCCTGGCCCACCCGGTGCTGGGCCCGCGCCTACTCGAAATCAGCAAAGCCCTACTCAGCCTGCCTTCCAACGATGCCCACGCCATCATGGGCAGCCCCGACGACCTGAAGCTGCGCTCCTCCATGACGCTTTTTGCCGTGCTGCCCGGCGCGCCGCCAGTTTTTCAGCAAGTGCTGGACAAATTTTACCGGGGCGGCAAGGATGAGAAAACGTTGCGCATTATTGGGGGTGAGTAAATTTCTCAGCTTTTTGTAACGGCTGAGTGCCTGCTGCGATAACTGCTCAATAAGAAACGTAAGCCCGTTTCTAACCATAGATAAAATGGAAGCAAGGCCGAAACGCGAAGTTCCTCAGACGCCCGCCGATAGGGCAGCGGAGATGCTTGCCTGGGGCGTATTGGCCCTGCTCTGGGCCCTGACTATCTGGAGCCTTTTCCAGCTGCCCGCTACGATTCCAGTGCATTTCAACGGCGACGGCGTAGCCGACCACTACGGCGAGAAGGGCAGTTTGCTCCAGTTGCCGCTGGTGGCTACTGCGCTATTCGCGGTCCTCACCGCCCTCAGCAACTACCCGCACATTCTGAATTATCCAACTCCCATCACGCCCGCTAATGCGCTGAGCCAGTACCGCGGCGCCATCCGGCTGGCTCGTGGCTTGAAAATCGTGATGGTGCTCGCTTTTCTCCTGCTCGTTTTTCAAACCAGACGAGTAGCTGCCGAGCAAACCAGTAGAATTGGGCAAGAGGTTCACCAATAGTCTCTTATTGGCGAAAGATTTACGAGAGGTAATCAGCTCAGGGAGGATTCTACCTGCGTGCGGCCCATGAGGCGCACCGTCCCGTACCCCACCAACAGAAACAGTCCGAAAACCAGCGTCACGCCCCAGGTACCGGGGAAGGAGAACGGATGCAAAATCCGGTTCAGAATGTCGTAGAACAGCGAGAGCGGGTTGGTGAGCACGTCCCAGGAGTTGAAGCGCAGGTAACGGCCCAGGTAGATGCCGAAGCTGCTGAGTAGCAGTGCCACCGTAGCAAACCCCCAGCCCGCCCAGAAGCCCAGCCGCTGCTGCACCAGCCGCTGCATGTCGGAAAGCGAGGCGTAGGCCAGCATCAGGCCGTTCCAAGCGCAACTCAGGATGAGCGCGAGGTCATACCAAAGCGGCACACCGGGCCGGGTATCGAGGTGGAATAAATCGGTGAGGATGTAGGGGGCGTTGGGAAAGAACAGCAGCCACGCCGCGCCCACTGGCAGCAGAATACGTGCTTTCAGCGAGCCTTTGGCGGTGCCCAGCATAGTGCTCAGCCCAAATGGAATAACGGCCAGAAACAGATTCCAGATAAGGAAGAGGAAGGTAAGGCGGCCGGTCATGGCGGCCCGGCCGATAATCAGGAGCACGCTCAGGGCGATGGAGGCGGCCAGCACGAATACCAGCGTGAGCCGGGCCCGGGAGAAGGGAGAAACGGGGAGAACAGAAGCTTGCATAAGCTTAAAGATAGGAGTGTGCGACGAAGACAAGCCAGCCACGCGAATAGCGTAAGGACAACCGAAGCGCGCAAAAGGCTGTTTGGAAGGCGCAGAAACGTGCTCAGAGAGTGTTTTAATGTCTTTGAAAGGAGTAAAATCTCGTTCAATAGATGTTTCTAATCCTTTCGAAGGTCCGATACGTCATTCAGAAAGACAAATACATATGCTGCCAGGTAACTTGTAATGCTTCGATAGGGGGATTATAAGGATAAAAAAGACCTAGAGTGGTTTCAGAATCAGTAGCTAGTAGCGCAAACTTTCAGTTCGCGTTTTAAAACGACTGCCAAGCGGCGCAGGGACGCGAACTGAAAGTGCGCGCTACGGTCCGGCCGATGCATTAATGCCGAAACGGCCCTAAATACACTTAATGTAATCGGACCTGTTTTCTTTCTGCTAAATGTGGGGGAAGAGTGGCTGCCTGGGTACCCCCGGCTTTTATAGCTAATTTTGCCCCGCTTACCACGGGGGCAAGCCTGTTTTTTGGTTCAATGACGTTACTTTTTACGCGGCTGTCGCTTCAATGGCTTACGGCTGGCCTGCTGCTGGCTAGCTCCGTGTTTGCCCAAACACCTGCCGCGCCCGCGCCTACTAAAGCGCCCGCACTGAAAGCCCCTGCCACCAAGGCCCCCGCCGCTCCGACAGCTACCAAAACGCCGGCTGGCTCCACTGCCGCTCCGGCAAGCACCAAAGCGCCGGCGGCCACCACGCCCACCGGCACTAAGCCCACTCCCGCCAAGGCCCCGGCAGCCAAGCCCCGCCCCACCGCCGTGCCGCCCGCCGAAGCCAGCGTACGCTACCGGGCCGGCAAAAATCAGCTCGACCAAGGCAACTACGCCGCCGCGCTGGCGCAGCTGGAGCTTTTGGCCCAGCCTACCTCCCGCTTCGCCCGCGCCGCCGATGCCGCCTACTTGGCCGCTGTAGCTGCCGCCCGCCTCAAGCAGTGGCCCGATGCTGAGCAGTTGCTCAACCTGCTCCGCACCGAGTACCCCACGTACCCCAACATGCCTGATGCCTTATTTCTGCAAGGGCAGGCTTCGTTCGAGCAGGAGGATTTTGATACTGCTCTCAAAACCCTGAGCCTGCTGCCGCCCGACAAGCTAGTGGCCGAGCGCGACGCCATGAAGGCCGCCTACCTGCCCCGTATCAAGGACCGTAACACGTGGCTGCGCAACCTGCGCCGCTACCCCGACGACGCTGCCCTGGCCCGCGCCTATGCCGACCACCTCATCGTCGGTGGCGCTTACACCGACGCCGACCGCCCGCAGCTCGATGAGCTGATTGCCAAGTTCAGCCTCGACCGCGCTCGCTACACGCCGCGCCCGCGCCCAGTATCGGTGCGCAAAACCAGCTACAACATCGGCGTGCTGCTGCCCTTCGAGCTGAGCGATCCCAGCTGGCAGACCGTGCGCAAAAACCAGTTTGTGACCGACCTCTACGCTGGCCTGCGCTTGGCCCAGGACAGCCTCCAGCGGGCCGGTCACCCCGTCCAGCTCTTTGCCTACGACACCGGCGCCGATACCCTCACCCTAAAGCAAACTCTGGCTCTGCCCGAGCTGGCTAGCATGGACATGCTCATTGGGCCCATCTACAAATCGGGAGCCCGCCTGCTGGCCCGCTACGCCCGCGAGCACCAGATTATCTGCGTCAACCCGCTCTCGCAAGACGGCGATTTGGTGCTTGATAATCCCTGGCACTACCTGTTTGCGCCCAGTGCCGCCACCCAGGGCCGCCTAGCTGCCCAGTTTGCCGCCAACTCCTTTGGCTTGGGCAAGCCCGCCATTTTGTTGGCCGAAGACGGATTCGACGACACCTCGTTTGCAGCCGCTTACAAGTCGACTTATGAGGAATTAGGCGGTAAAATCAGCATCCAGCGCCGCTTCAACGCCGAAGTAGATGCCGAGGTAACCGCCGCTTTCGCGGGCCTCGACCTGGCCGGAGCCAGCCACATTATGGTGGCTTCTGATAACCGCCGCACCGGCCCCGTGGCGCTGGCCGCGCTGCGCACCCCGCCGGCTGGGGTCCCGCGGCCGCTCATGCTGTGCCCCAGCGCCTGGCTCGAAAACAGCCGCATCGACCTCGCCCAGCTCAGCGGCAACGTGTATTTTATCCAATCCAAGTACTTCGATGAAACCGCGCCGGGCTTCCGCCGCTTTCGCCAGCTCTACCTGCAAAGCCAGCACATCCCCCCGTCTGTCTACGCCGACCAGGGCTTTGAGCTGCTGCTTTATTTCGGCAATGCGTTGTTCCAATACGGCCCTGCCTTCCAGCAAGGCCTGGCTGCCGCTCCCCAGCAGCCCGGTGCCATCTTCGAAGGCCAGAGCTACAGCGGTGGCGCCCACGACAACCAGGTAGTGCCCATTGTGAAGCTTAATAACTTGGAAATTCAGGTGCTGCGATAAGTTGTTCAACACTCAGCTTGTCCTGCTGAGCGTGGCCTAAGCATCGTTGCCAAGTAGGTAATCAGGCTTACTGTTGCAGTAAAGATGTTCCGGGTGTGCTCAGCAAGATGGTCATCATAAAATAAATATCCATAACCCAACTATGCTCAATCTGACCACTTCCGCTGCCCTGTTCGAACGCGCCAAAACCCTTATCCCTGGTGGTGTCAATTCACCGGTGCGTGCCTTTCGCTCGGTGGGCGGCTCGCCGGTGTTCATGCAAAGCGCCAACGGTGCCTGGCTCATCGACGTGGATGGCAACCGCTACGTTGACTTTATCAACTCCTGGGGCCCGATGATTCTTGGCCACGCCCCGCAAATTGTGCTCGATGCTGTGGCGCAGGCGCTGCCGCATTCGCTCAGCTTCGGTGCACCCACCCACCGCGAAGTGGAAATGGCCGAACTGATTCGGGAGATGGTGCCCAGCATCGAAAAAGTCCGTCTGGTAAACTCCGGCACCGAAGCGTGCATGTCGGCCATTCGGGCCGCCCGAGGCTACACCGGACGCGCCAAAATCATCAAGTTCGAAGGCTGCTATCACGGCCACGGCGACGCCTTCCTGATTGCGGCTGGCAGTGGTGCCCTCACTGCGGGCGAGCCTGATTCGGCTGGCGTCACCCAGGGCGTGGCCCAGGATACCCTCACCGCACCCTACAACGACCTGCCTGCCGTGCAGGCCCTCATCGCCGCCAATCCCGACCAGATTGCCGCCCTCATTCTGGAGCCCGTAGTGGGCAATATGGGCCTCGTAGCCCCCGCCGAGGGCTTCCTGCCAGCCCTGCGCGACCTCTGCACCGAGCAAGGCATCGTGCTGATTTTCGATGAGGTAATGACCGGCTTCCGCCTTGCGCCGGGTGGTGCCCAGCAGCTCTACGGCATCAAAGCCGACATGACGACGCTGGGCAAAATCATCGGCGGCGGCTTGCCCGTGGGTGCCTATGGCGGTCGAGAAGACATCATGAACTGCGTAGCACCCGCTGGCAAAGTGTACCAAGCCGGCACCCTTTCCGGCAATCCCATGGCTACCGCCGCCGGCATGGCCCAACTCCGCTACCTGCACGAGCACCCCGAACTTTACACGGCCCTCGAAGCCAGCAGCGCCCGCCTCGCCGACGGTACCCGCCAAATTGCCGCCGAGCTCGGCCTGAATTACACCGTGAACCGCGTGGGTTCCATGTTTAGCCTGTTCTTCACCAGTGAGCCCGTCACCAACCTCGACGATGCCAAGAAGTGCGATACGGCTGCTTTTGGCCGCTATTTCCACGCTATGCTAAACCGGGGCATCTACCTCGCACCTTCGCAATTTGAAGCCCTGTTCGTGTCCACCGTCATCACCGACAAGCTGGTGGAGAAATACCTGACTGCCTGCCGCGAGTCGTTGGTTGAGGCACATAGCGCATAGTAGCACAAAGTTTAAAATTGAGTTTCGCCAAGGCCGTCAGGCATGATAAGTTGTGTAGAGCACTCAAAAGCCCATTGCCCTGGCGAAACTTAATTTTTAAACTTCGCGAAACCCTGCGCTTTACCTTTGCCCCATGGTAAAACAGGTTTTTCTGGTTTTTCTGCTGCTTTTCGGGCAACTGGCCCACGCCGAAACCCCCGCCCAGGCCAACAAGCGGCTTTTCGATAAAACCATCGACGAGCTCAACTTTCGAACCATGGAAACGGTGTACGACAAGTCGTTCACCCGCGGCAAATTCCCACTCACGCTGCGCACCGCCGCTGCCCGTCGCAGCTTCGATGGATTTGGCGATAATGCAGGCCTGAAGCAGTTGTTCTTGAATTACAACGGAATTGCGGAGCGCTATAAAAACCGTTTCGGCAACGGGCCGCTCACGCTGGCAGAATTTGAAAAACAACTCAAATCGGTGTTGTTGGACAAGAATTTCGAGTTCTTCATTCATAACCTGCCGCGCGACGAGCGGGTGTCCCTCATCCGGGCCGAGCAGCGCCTCATCCAGCAAGCCACCGCGCAGTTCAACGACTCGGGTGCTCCGGCCGGCCCTGCCGCGGCCGTTACCGAAAACGAAGCCCAACCTGAGGCCCCCGTCACTGCACCGCTCACCACCAACGGCGATGCCAGTCCGGAAGCTGTCCCCGCCACCGTTTCCGACGAGGCCCCACTCACCAGCGCCCCGGTTGTCAGCGGCCCCGCGCCGCAACATGATTGGCTCGATTACTTCACGTTGCTGCTCAGCCTGACCAGCGTGCTGATGCTTTTCTATATTATTACCAGCGTGCTACCTACAATCAGCCGCCGCATCAACAATCTGTCGGCCAATCCAGAGCCGGAGCCCGAGCCTCGTAGTTTCAGCAGTCGCCTGCGGCCTACGCCCCAACCAGGCCTACGCGAAGACCGTTACGAAGACGATGAGGACGAAGAGGAGGGAGGCCCGGAGCCCACAGGGCCTTATCGCCACCATGACGACGACTAAACGAACTGCCTGACCATTAAATGGCTGCGTTTCTACATTTTTCTGCAAACCAAAGTATCCAGTACTCCAATCCCCATGATTCTTACCGACCAGCAAATCCTCGCGGAAATCGAGAAAGGCACCATCGTCATTCAGCCTTACGACCGCAGCTGCCTGGGCACCAATTCCTACGATGTGCATTTGGGGAAATACCTGGCCACTTACCGCGACGAAGTGCTGGACGCCCGTAAGCACAACGAAATCGACACTTTCGAAATCCCGGCCGAAGGGTTTGTGCTCCAGCCCGGCCGCCTCTACCTCGGCGTTACGGAGGAGTACACCGAAACGCACGCTACTGTGCCTTTCCTCGAAGGAAAGAGCAGCGTGGGCCGCTTGGGTATCGACATTCATGCCACTGCGGGCAAGGGCGACGTAGGCTTTTGCAACCATTGGACTTTGGAAATCAGCGTGTCAATGCCCGTTCGGATTTACCACAACATGCCCATTGGCCAGCTCATTTATTTTACCGTGCAGGGCGATGTAAATACCCTGTATAATCGCAAGCAGAACGCCAAATACAACGACAAAACGGACAAACCGGTAGAATCGATGATGTGGAAAAACAAGTGGTAAAATATAGCGTTGGCGTAATGCAGGCACACTAAACCCGAACCGCAAGCCGTTTTTCTACGTTGAAATCCATACCGTGCCGGTTCTCACTGGCACGGCCCTTGCGTAAGTGTGTTACCTAAACCCTACGACGATGACTACGAAAACTGCTTTTGCTTCCGTTCTCTTGGCGCTGCTGGCTGGTGCCGCTTCCGCACAGCAATCCCCCAACAATAATGTGCAGGTGCAGGACAAAACCCAGCCCACGCCTCGCCTTAACCCCGTCACCGACCGCGCCGAGCACCTGAGTAACCAGATGGTCCGTGACCTGCGCCTCAATAACTACCAAGCCGAAAAGCTCCGCGCCATCAATGCCGATAAAGTAGCGAAAATGGCTGCCATCGAGCGTAAAAATGCCGGCAATCCCAGGATAATTGACGAGCAGTGCAACGGCGTCTGCAAAGAGCGGGACCGCGAATTGCAGGCTGTACTCAGCAACGACCAGTATAGCAGCTATTTTAGCTCGCGCGCCAATTACTACAAGTACGACAAGGATTTTGCCAGCCAGTCGGCCAGCATTTTGCTCACTAACTCAGTGCAGAATCCTGCCCCGTCTCGGGCCAATGATGCATCAATAGCACCCGCCGCCTCCCGGCCTGCTAACCGCCCGGCCGGCAACCTAGGCCGCAATG
Organism: Hymenobacter negativus; assembly: GCF_017571495.1. GTDB lineage: Bacteria > Bacteroidota > Bacteroidia > Cytophagales > Hymenobacteraceae > Hymenobacter > Hymenobacter negativus. The sequence continues at coordinate 378,636 of NZ_JAGETZ010000003.1, forward strand.
CTCGCTAGACAGTACGCATATTGCAGCTTGCGTCACGCAAGAACAAAAAAGCCCCGCTGGTGTCATCCAGCGGGGCTTTTTACTTTGGGTATTTACTAGAAATTCACAAGCTAAAGTGAGTTTCACAAAGACATTACTCCTGTTCCTGCTTATCCAGATATTCCGACAACTCTTTGCAGAGCGCGCGCATCTTGTTAGCCATCTCCTTATCGTCGGTGGCGGTTACAATGTTCTCGGCCATTGAGCCGATATTGTCAACCACAAAGCGCTTCATTTCATCCACGGGCATGTCCTTGGTCCAGAGGTCGATTTTCATAGTGCCTACCTGCTCTCGGTCCCACAGCGCAATGTTTATGGCTTTGGCGAAGTGAATATCCGGCCCCGCATCGGTGGCCGACCAGCTAATAGCTTCGGGTACTTTGTTATCGTCGAGGGCGATGCTAAAGCGAATTTCTGATTTTTTCATAAAGGGGTAAAAGTTGTCATCCTGAGCGTAGCGAAGGACCTTATCGGGTTAGAACGGCTTTCGTTCAGCAGTGATAAGGTCCTTCGCTACGCTCAGGATGACAGTTTTGTAAGCAAAATGTTAGACGTAGTTGTTCAGCATCACCGGCATCACCAGCATCAGGATGCTTTCGTTATCGTCCGGGGTGGTGGGCATGAGGAGGCCGGCACGGTTGGGCGTACTGAGTTCCAGCGTAATTTCCTCGGAGTCAATATTCGACAGCATTTCGAGTAGGAAACGGGCATTGAAGCCAATTTCCATGTCTTCGCCATCGTACTGGCAGCTCAACGTTTCCTTCGCTTCGTTGCTAAAGTCCAGGTCTTCAGCCGATACTATCAACTCCGAGCCAGCGAGGCGCAAACGCACTTGGTGAGTCGTCTTGTTAGAATAGATGCTGATTCGACGGACCGAATTTAATAACTCCGAACGATTGATGACCAGCTTATTAGGGTTGCTTACGGGAATTACATTCTCGTAATCCGGGTAACGCTCGTCAATCAGGCGGCACACCAGGCGCATCTGGTTGAACGAGAAGAAGGCGTTGCTCTGGTTGAATTCCATCTTCACCGGCGTGGCCTCGGAGGGCAGCGTGCCCTTAAGCAGATTGAAGGCTTTGCGCGGGATGATGAGGTTGGCGGTTTGGCCGGCGCCCACGTCCTGGCGGCGGTAGCGAAGCAGGCGGTGGCCGTCGGTGGCCACGAAGGTCACCTGCGCATCGGCCAGTTGCACGAGGATGCCGGTCATGGCCGGGCGCAACTCGTCGGTACTCACCGCGAAAATGGTTTTGTTGATGGCCCGTGCCAACGACGAGGACGGCATCTCAATTGGGGCGGAACCCTTCACCACCGGCACGCGGGGGAAATCGGCGGCGTTCTCGCCGGCCAGCTTGTAGCGCCCGTTCGAAGAACTGATTTCGATGGTATAAGTTTCCTCGTCCAGCGTGAAGGTCACGGGTTGGTCGGGCAGGTTCTTAAGGGTATCGAGCAGGATGCGGGCGGGCGCGGCAATACGACCAGTATCGCGGGCCTCCACGGGCAGTTCGGTAATCATGCTCGTCTCCAGGTCGGAAGCGGTGATGGTGAGCTTACCGGCCTCAATCTCAAAGAGAAAGTTCTCCAGAATGGGCACCACGGGGTTGTTCGTAACCACGCCGTTGATGCTTTGCAGCTGCTTAAGCAGCGCGGAGGAGGATACAATGAATTTCATGGTGCGAGGCTAGAGTTGGGGGTTGGCGGGGGGCAAAGATAGGGGGCAGGGTTGGGGTTTGGAAAGGCGATTTAGTGTTTACGCAAATGCACCTTATGGAATGGCTCCCCGGCTTTGTTAGTCAAGGTATTCGTCTAAACTCACTCGCTGATAAAGCGTCTAATGCCCTTCGCTGGACCAAGTTCATCTAATGCAATTGCGAGTTTTTGCTGAAGCAATTTTTCTACTTCAAGTAAAGTCGATGCGTGATGAAGTTCTTCAATATCGTATTCTTCCAAATCACCGGATTTAGCCGATGGGTCGTGTACTTCTGCATTGGAAATCAAAAAGTGAGTGCCTTTTAGGATGACAGCCACAGTTCCGAATACGTTTGTATTGAAATGGTCTTGTAACTGATGCGCATAATGTTTGTGCTGCTCCTATCCTTTGAGTAGCGCATTAATAACCAATTCCCTATGCGAATATTTTTACACTCATAATTGGCTGACATCCATTAAGCCCCAAACGCTGCATAGCGCCGCTTGCGCCGCCACGCCCGCACGGCCCCAAACACACCCAGTAGCGCCAGCGGCACGCCGAGGTTCAGCAATTGCCAGCGGCGGCGCTGCTCGGCCAGCTTTACCTTATCGAGCGGGCGAAGGGTAATTTGCTTGCCGCGCACGGCGATGAGGCCGGTTTCGTCGAGTAGATAGTCGGTAGCGTTCAGGACCAGCTCACGGTTGGCAAATTCGGTGTTGGCGAGGCGGTCGAAGCCCAAGCGGTAGGGATTACCAGTTTTGGGGTCGACGTCGGAGCGGATGAAGTCGCCGTCAGCAACTACCAGCACTTTGCTGGGTTTGGCGTTGGCCGGCTTTTCGGGCTGGAATTGGAGGGTGCCCGGCCGGGCGCGGTTGGCGAAGAGCGAATTGAACTGACCTTCGAGCAGGTAGGCTACCGGCTGGAATCCTTTCTGGTAGAGCTTGGGGTTCGGTTCCAGGCGGGCATCGTTGAAGTTGATGGGCACTGGGGCGGGCAGTATCCGCGTATAGCGTGAGGTGGACATCAACGCGGTTTTGCGAATGCCAGTGGCCTTCACCGTATCGAGGTTGCCCACGAATTTCAGATACACCGCGTCGAGGTTGCGGGTGATAGGGTGGGGACTGAACTTATTGATAAGTGGGTAGAGCTGCCAGGGCATGGGCTCAATTTTTGGCTTGTTGCCATCCATGCCGGTCACGAGCGGAATTTGGCCGCTATTCAGGTCCAGGAGCAGGTTCTGGTTCAAGCGCAGGCCATATTTAAAGAACAGGTCGTCGAGGTTAAGGTTATAGGGCGTCGCCAGTGCCACACCATTGCGGCTCACGCTATCTAGGTCCACGCGCAGAGCATCCACAAAAAACAGGGCCCGGCCGCCCTGGGTGATAAACTGGTCGAGCTTGAACTTCTCGTCTTCGGTGTAAGGCGTTTTGGGTTGGGCCACTACCACAGCATCCAGGGCGCTTAGGTCTTTTACCTTGCTGAGCGTCACGCGGAACACGTCGTACTGCTGCTGCCAGGTGCCCAGGATGTCGCCGGCTTGCACGTTGGTCAATTCGCCGTGGCCCTCAATTACGCCGATGCGCTTGCGCAGGGCCGGCACCAGCGTGCGGATGGTACTGGCCAGTTCGTATTCCAGCCCTTCAATGCTTTGGTTGAGGCGCACATCGGCCGGGGCGGCCTGGTTGCCGCGCAGCAAAAGCACGGGCCGGTCTTTGCCGCCCACGCTTACCACGGCGTAGGGAAAGATGATTTTTTCGACGCGCTTGCCATTTTCGGTGGCACCAAGGTTGGTGGGCTTCAAGCCTTTCTTGAACAGCGAGGTGTAGAAGGCATTGCGTGCCGCTTCGGTGCTGCCCGCGCTGGGGTCGATGAAAATGTAGTTTAGGTTGGCCCCGCCGTACACTTGGAATTCGTTCAGTGTTTCGCGCACGCCCTGTTCCAGGCGGCGGAAAGCAGGCGGAAAATCACCGGTAAGGTACACCGTGATGGTAACTGGCTGCTTGAGGTCGCGCAACAGTTTTTTGGTGGCATCCGACATGGTGTAGCGCTTTTCTTCGGTCAAATCGACCCGAAAGAAAAAGCGTTGCGCCGCGAAATTGAACAGTAGCAGCAAGCCCAGAACTGCCGCAAACTGCAACAGGTCGCGCTGCTTGCGCGAAGCCGGAACCGGTGCCGTTACGGGCGAATTAGTCAACGTATTCTCCATTACCAATTCCGGCTCCGTAATACCAGCCGGGTTGCCTGCAAAGCCACCGCAACTACACTAAAAAAATAAACCAGGTCCCGCGAGTCAATCAAGCCCTTGCTCAAGTCGCGGTAATGCGCCGCAATTCCCAACTGGCCTATATAATAAGCCGCGCTGCCCTGGAGCACTGAAGCCAGCGAATCGAACCCTGAATAAACCAGAAAACAGCCCACCACGGCCACTAGAAACGCAATAATCTGGTCGCGCGTGAGCGCCGATGCCAGGATGCCAATGGCGGCAAATACCGCCGCCAGCAGCGCCAAACCCAAGTAAGAACCAACCGTTGCGGCCGAGTCAATATTGCCTTCCGGGCTGCCCAACTTGTATACCGAAAAGTAGTAAAGCAACGTCGGAATCAGGGCCAATAAGGCGAGCAGAAAACACGCTAAATACTTGCCGCCAATTATCTGTCCATCGGTCAGAGGACGAGTTAATAATAGCTCAATAGTGCCAGCTTTTTTCTCCTCTGCAAATGTGCGCATGGTGATGGCCGGAATGAGGAACAGGAATATCCAGGGAGCCAGATTAAATAGCGTCTGCAGGTCGGCGTAGCCGTAATCCAGCACGCTGCTATCGGGGAAAACCCAGACGAACAGGCCGGTGGCAATCAGGAACACCCCCAGCACCACGTAGGCGACGGGGGAATTCAGGAAAGCATTAAATTCTTTTCGAAGGATTGTTAGCATAGTGTCTGAACGTCCTGTTGAGCGGAGCCGGAGCAACGCTACTGCGCAAGTAATTAATTAGTCTTGGGGTAGAGTCATTTCGGCTCCGCTCGGCAGGACGTTCTGTTTTGGTCTTTCTGTTATTACTCGTTTCTATTTCGTCAATTCCCCAAACACCTCTTCCAAACTCTGGTGCTCCTGCCGCAGCCCCAGCAGAATCCAGCCTTCCTGCCCGGCCAGGCGCGACACGGCGGCGCGGACATCCACGCCAAGGGCAGTGCGGAGCAGCACCGCGCCATCGGGGGCGGCCTCTACGTGGCGCACGCCAGACAGCTTCGCCAGCTTGGCCGTATCCACTGCGCCTTCAAACTCGGCCCGGACGATGGTTTCGCCGGCGGCGCGGGCCGCGAGCTCGGCTACCGGACTATCGGCCACCAGCTTGCCGCGGCTGATGATGAGCACGCGGGAGCACAAGGCCGTGACTTCAGGCAGAATGTGGGTGCTGAAAATAACGGTTTTATCCTCGCCCACTTCGCGGATGAGTTGGCGGATTTCCAAAATCTGGTTGGGGTCGAGGCCAGTCGTTGGCTCGTCCAGGATGAGTACGTCCGGGTCGTGAATGAGGGCCTGGGCCAGCCCTACGCGCTGGCGGTAGCCTTTGCTGAGCGCGCCGATTTGTTTGTTCTGCTCGCGGCTCAGGCCCACGCGGCGCACCAGTTCGGCCACACGGGTGCGCAGGTTTCGGCCGCTCAAGCCATGCACCGAGCCGATGAACTCGAGGTACTCGTGCACATACATATCGAGGTAGAGCGGGTTGTGCTCGGGCAGGTAGCCCACGTGGCAGCGCACCGCGAGGCTGTCGGCCAGCACGTCGTGGCCGGCTACGCGTACGGTGCCAGCGGTGGGAGGGAGGTAGCCGGTGGCAATTTTCATCGTGGTGCTTTTGCCCGCACCATTTGGCCCGAGGAAACCCACAATTTCACCCTTGCCCGCCGTGAAGCTGATGTTGTCCACGGCATTCTGCGTGCCGTAGGTTTTGGTCAGGTGTTCAATTTCTACCATGTAAATCTTTGATTAGTTTTTCGCCCTCCGCGTTATCTCCATTGCCTGCCCCCAAAGGGGCTAGGGGAAGGGGCAGTGTGGAAGGCGGCAACTCATTTCACATTCGCCGGGCGCAGCTGTATTTCGGAAATCATGGTTGTGTCCGGTGCTTCAATGGCATGCACAATGGCGGCTGCAATGTCTTCGGGCTGCATCTTGTGCGGGTCGGGCGTAGTGCCAGGCTCTTTGCCGTTGAAATTCGTTTCAACCGAGCCCGGCATGACGCATGTCACGCGGATACCATTCGGGCGCACTTCCTTGAACAGCGAATCGGAAAAGCCCCGCACCGCAAACTTGGTGGCGCAGTAGCCACTCATGCCGGCCGTGCCTGCGGTGCCGGCCAGCGAAGCCACGTTCACGATATGGCCCGCGTGCTGGCGCTTCATTTGGGGCAGCACAGCGCGGGTGCACAGGAAAGTGCCGAGCACATTAGTGTCGAACATGGTTTTCCAGTCTTCGGTCTTGAAGCCGTCAACGTCGCCCATGATGCCCAGGCCGGCATTGTTCACCAGCACATGAATTTCGGGACCAAGCTCGCGTTGGGTATTGGTAAAAGCCTCCGTGATGGAATGCTCGTCCTGCACATCGCACTCAAAAAACTGAAAACGGTCGTGCGTGAGGCCATCAGGGGCGGTGCGGGCCCAGCCGGCCACGGCCGCGCCGCGCGCCAGCAGGGCTTCCACGGTGGCGCGGCCAATACCTTTGCTCGCGCCGGTCACAATAGCAACTTTACCGGTGAGGTCCATTTATCTTTGGGAAAAGTAAGGATGCAAATGCACTATACGAGTTTGCGGCCGCAAGTTAGCGGCCTGGGAGGGTTTGCAGGTGTATGGCGCGGGCTAAGTCGCGTTGTATTGGGCGGGGCGCTGGCGGTTGGGCTAAGCACCTGCGGCCCCGGCCACGGTACCGACTGTTTGAAAAGCACTGGTTCCATCGTTACCCAGCAGCGCGATGTAGCTGCTGGCCTGGCTACCGTTACCGCATTCGATAACGTGGACCTGCGCCTCGTACAGGACACCCAAACCTACGCCGAAGTGCGGGCTGGCGAGCATTTGATTGATGATATTGTGCTGACCCGTAAAGGCGATGCATTGGAAATAAGCAATACCAGCACCTGCAACTGGGCGCGCAGCTACGATTCACCCCGCGAGGTAACCCTGCACCTTCCTCGTATTACCAACGTGTTTTTGCGAGGGCAGGGCAACGGAAGCACGATGGGACAGTTCGTGCAGGACACCATTTTTTTCCACCTCATCGGGGCGGGCGACTATAACATCAACGTGCAGGCCCGCCAGCTTTTTCTGGACCAATACGAGTTGGGCGACATCAATATCCAAGGCTCGGCGGAGGAAATGAATTTCACACTAGGGGGCGCAGGGCGGCTGTTTGCCCAAGGCGTGCGCCTGCGCCGGTGCTATTTTAATATGACCCGCGACAGCGACGGTGATGCCCACGTCCGGGCCACTGATGCCGTTGGCGGAACCGTGGCGGGCAATGGCACGCTGTATTACGGCGGCCCACCAGCCTCTACTGATATTCGGGTGACGGGGCGGGGCAGCAAGCGAGTGGAATAGGCCACACTTGTCCTACACTGCCTCGAATGGACTTGCTCGATTTTTATTTTGCCTCCGCAACGTCCAAATACGATTAAAGAGCCTACGCATCTACAAATCGCCCAACTGGGGCCTAATTAGCAGCTCCTCAACCACCGCGTGGGGTGAAAGCGAATAAGTTGAAAATACTGCCTCCGCTACATCATCGGCCTGCACAAACCGCTCGCGCGGCAGGTCTACACCGGCCCAACTAGCCGTGAGCGTAGGGCCAGGAAGCACGGCAGTTACGCGCACCCCGCTGGCTTTTAGCTCCTCGCGCAGGTTTTTGGTAAAGCCTAGTAAGGCATGCTTGGCAATGCCATAGGAGCCACCGTTGGGGTAAGCTGTAATGCTGGCCGTAGAGCAGATATTGAAAATATGGCCCGAGCCCTGGGCGATGAGGCCTGGTAGCAGGGGCAAGGTCACGTCGTATGCGCTTAGCAGGTTCACCGCCAGCATCTGACGCAGTTGCGAACCATCGGCCGGCTCATCCTGCAGGCGGCCGGGTACGAAGGCGCCGGCATTGTTCACCAGTGCTTCTACGGGCAGCTTCAGGGCCAGCACAAAGGCGGCAAAACGGGCGCAGTCGGCCTGCTGACTAAGGTCGGCGGGCAGGGTGTGTAGCACGGCGCCGGGAACATCGGCCGTCATCTCGGTTGTAAGCCTGTCCAGGTCAGTAGCCGAGCGGGCGCAGGTAGCTACCGGGTAGCCCGCTTGCAGAAAGCGCGACACGACGGCCCGTCCAATACCTTTGCTACCACCTGTGACCACAATTAATTTTTCGCTGGTTTGGGCTCTGTTCATTTGATTTTACGTAAGGTGGCGGGGTAGCCCGCGTCTTTCCTGCGGCAACAGCCGGCCCTAAACTTCGGTTTTTATTTCTCATCAACTTTCCATGCTTAAAACTTTCGGCTCGTTCGTCCTCTTTCTGCGCGGCATGGTCACGCGCACGGAGCGGTTCCGCGTCCTCTGGAACCGCACCATCGACGAGGCCATTCTCATCGGCGTCGATTCCATCGTCATCGTTTCCATCGTGTCGGCCTTCATCGGAGCGGTAACCTGCGTCCAGATTGCTTACAACCTCACCAATCCGCTCATTCCGCAGTCCACCATTGGCTACATGGTGCGCGAAATGACCATTCTGGAACTGGCTCCCACCATCACCAGCATCGTGCTGGCTGGCAAAGTTGGCAGTAGCATTGCCGGTGGCCTGGGCACCATGCGCATCACCGAGCAGATTTCGGCGCTTGAGGTAATGGGCATCAACTCCACGTCTTATTTGGTGCTGCCGCGTATTCTAGCAGCCCTGCTCATGTTCCCCCTGCTCGTGATTTTGGCCATGCTGTTGTCCATTCTTGGCGGCTACTTGGCTGGCACGCTCACTGGCGTCATGACAGCTCAGGATTACATTGAAGGCATTCGAACCGATTTTATTCCCTACAACATCGTGTTTGCCCTCATCAAAGCGGTGGTGTTTGCCTTTCTGGTATCGGGCATTTCCGCTTTCAAAGGCTATTTCACTACCGGCGGTGCTTTGGAAGTAGGCGCAGCCAGCACCGGCGCCGTTACCAATTCGATTATCGCCATCCTGATTGCGGATTTCGCCCTGGCCGCTATACTGCTCTGAGTTAGTTGTCAGTTGCTCGTTATGAGTTGTCAGAACTACTAACGAGCAGCTGTTTAGCTGATGTCGAGCAACGAATAATTGACAACTACCATGATTGAAGTATCCAATATAGAAAAGTCGTTCAACGGCAACCCTGTACTTAAAGGCATCACCTGCACATTCGAATCCGGCAAGTGCAACCTGTTGCTGGGTGGCTCAGGCACCGGCAAAAGCGTGCTGCTTCAGTGCATTGTAGGGCTGATGAAGCCCGATATCGGTTCTATCACCTTCGATGGAACCGTATACACGAACAGTAAAATTGACATTCGGCAGGAAATCCGGCGCAAAATCGGGATGTTGTTTCAGGGCTCGGCCTTGTTCGACTCTATGACCGTTGCCCAGAATGTGGAGTTCCCCCTGCAGATGCTCACGCCCGAAATGAGTGCGGAAGAGCGTCGCGACCGGGTTGAGTTCTGCCTTAAGCGCGTAGGACTTGAAAACGCTGGTAATAAGATGCCTGCCGAGATTTCGGGCGGTATGAAAAAGCGGGTGGGCATTGCCCGCGCCATTGCGCCGCAGTGTACCTACCTGTTTTGCGACGAGCCTAACTCCGGCCTCGACCCTGCCACAAGCATCAAAATTGACAACCTGATTCACGAAATCACGCACGAATACAACATCACCACCGTCATCGTAACCCACGATATGAACTCGGTGATTGAGATTGGTGAGCACATCATCTTCCTGCACCAGGGGAAAAAACTTTGGGATGGTACCAAAGACGAAATTCTCAACGCCAACGTACCCGAACTAAGAGACTTCATCTTCAGCAGTAGCTTGGTGCGCGCTGCCAAACGCGTCGACGACGAAACGGAAGGCGGCATGGCCGCTTTCGCTGAAGAAAGCGAATCGGGTGGTGGCATTTAGGCTTATTAGCCGCTAATTTTGACTGTGAAATAACCAAGAAAGGCCACTCAATTGAGTGGCCTTTTTTGATTTGAGTACCTTTTATTGCATCCGCCTGAGTGTCAATAGCAAGTCGCAGGAACCGCAGTTAATCAACTGCAATCAAGGATTTCACGTGAGCCAGATGGTGTTGTCCATGCCACGCGTATAGCGCCAGCGTCTGGTCGAGGGTGGAGGTGCGCTGGTTGCCGGGATGATAAAAAGTGCGCTGCCAGTCCCCCTCGTTTAGGTGATGCAACAGCGTAACCAGTCGGGTGTGCAGCGACTCCAGCAGCGCCAACGACACGGTGATGGGCGTAGCTGCTACGTCGGGTAGTTCGGCCCAAGCCTGTTCCTCATAGGGTTTAATAGTCGGGTTATCCTCGGTCAGGGCCAGCCGGATGCGCACGTAGGCATTCATATGCGAGTCGGCCACGTGGTGAATCACCTGCCGGCCGTTCCAGCCGCCGGGCCGGTAAGGCTGCTCCAGGCCTACACCGCCTACCGCTCTGGCCGCGACAGTGAGTTGCGCCGGTAGCTCGGCAATCTGCTGAATGAGTGCCGTGCGCTCGGCGCCGGTCAGAGGTTCGCTCGGAAGCTTAGCGCGGCCAATCGGATATTTCAGTAAGTCGTCGGGTTGATTCATGGCACAAATAAAACGAAAGCGCTGCCTCTATTCGAAGCAGCGCTTTCAGCGTAATAAATCAACTCAGCAAACTGGCCTTACACCGCAGTGAGCAGTACAACTAAAATTCGTTAAATCGGCGTTTAGCCGTTGCGCTTATTCAGTTCATCACGGATTTTGGCAGCCTTTTCATAATCTTCTTTTTCAAGAGCCTGCGCCAGCATTTTGGTCAGCTCATCCAAGGAAACCTGACCGCTGGGTTCGCGCGGCTCGGGCTGAGCGCGAGCGGCGCGGGGCGATTCATTTTCGGCATCGTCGTCATCTTCATCGTCGTCATCTTCCGGGTCGGTTTCGTTCTCGTCGAGGTCGGAAAGAATAATGCCGGCTTCGCTCAGCACGCTTTCAACGGTGTAGATGGGCACCCCAAAGCGCAGGCCAATGGCAATGGCATCGGAGGGCCGGGCATCAATTTCGAACGTAGCAGCCCCGTCAGAGCACACAATGCGCGAGTAGAAAACGCCTTCTTTAAGGTCAGAAATCACCACTTCCAGAATTACAACGTGCACATGCTCCGCGAACGACTTGAACAAGTCGTGCGTGAGCGGCCGGTTGGGGCTGATTTTTTCTATCTGAATGGCAATGCTTTGCGCTTCGAACATGCCGATGATGATGGGCAAGCGGCGGTTGCCGCCCTTCTCGCCCAGAATCAGCGCGAAGGAGCCAGATTGTGACTGACTGGACGAAAGGCCCAGGATTTCAAGCTGGATTTTTTTCAAGGTAATGGGGACTGGAGTCTTGGGGCGATGGGTAAGTGCGGGTGGGCAACGGCCGGGGCCAGAGAAAAGGATGTATCTGCAAATAAAGGAAAGTCCGGGCAACCGCCGCTAAAACCTGCCCTTGAAACCGCAAATGCCAAAAAAAGATTGGGGACTCAAGCCGCCGTTTTCTCCCGAAAACCAGCTGCCTGAATCCCCAATCACTTCACAACAGTATTAATTAAGCGCTTTCACGGCAGCAGTCAGCTTGGGCAATACGTCAAAAACGTCGCCCACGATGCCATAATCGGCAGCTTTGAAAAAAGGTGCTTCCGGGTCTTTGTTGATGACTACAATCACCTTCGAGCTGTTCACGCCGGCCAGGTGCTGAATGGCACCCGAAATACCGCAGGCAATGTACAGGTTAGGCGAAACGGTGATGCCCGTCTGGCCCACGTGCTCGTGGTGGGGACGCCAGTCGACGTCCGACACGGGCTTGGAGCAAGCCGTAGCTGCACCCAAAGCTTTGGCTAAATCCTCAATCAAACCCCAGTTCTCCGGCCCTTTCATGCCACGGCCACCGGAAACCACCAGCTCGGCTTCGGGCAGCAACACGCCACCGGCCTGGTCCTGCATCACTACCTGCTTGGGAGCATCCGCGAAGTCGGCATCCGAGAGCTGGGCCGAGAAGCTGGCTACTTCGGCCGTCTTGCCAGCGTCATGCTGGGCTTCGGTCGAATTTTTCTTCACTGCAATGATTTTGCGGTCGCCGCTCAGCACCACGTCCGAAAACGCCTTGCCCGAGAAGGCACCGCGCTTCACCGTGAACTGGCCGCCATCGGTTTTGGGTAGCTCAACCACATTGGTGGCCAAGCTGGCCTTCAGCCGGACCGACAGGCGCGAGCCTACCGCCGCACCAATGTTGGAGTTAGCCAATACGATGATTTTAGCTTGTTCCTGCTCGGCCGCCGTGGCAATGAGCTTGGTATAGGCATTGTTCACGAAGTCTTTCAGGCGCGGCTCCGCGTCATACAGCACTTTCGTGATGCCCTGCTCGCCCAGTTTGGCCAGGTTGGCCTCATTTGCATTGCCTACGGCAATGGCGGTGGCAGTGGTACCCAGCTGAGCAGCCACTTGCGCCCCATAAGAGGCCACTTCCAACGACGACTTTTTCACCTCGCCGTCGGCGCATTCAACTACAACTAATACAGACATTTTTTCTTAATGAAGAATGAGGGATTAAGAATGAAGAATGAGAAATCGAAGAGTGGCTTAACTACCAAGTCTTCAGTACTCATGCTCCATCCTTCATTAAATAACCTTGGCTTCGGTGCGCAGCAGCGTAATCAGCTCGCCGGCATTGGCTGGGTCGATGAGTTTTACGCCTTGCTTTTTGGGTGGCAGGGCATACTCAGCTACCGTAGTGCGGGCGGGTTCGCCCACGGCAGGCACCACTTTCAGGGGCTTGGTGCGGGCCGTCATGATGCCGCGCATGTTGGGAATGCGGGGCTCGCACATAGGCTGCTGGCACGAGGCCACGAAAGGCGTATTCACGGTCACAATCTCCTTGCCCCCTTCAATTTCGCGTTCCAGTGTAGCAGTGTTGCCGCTCATGTCCAGCTTCATGGCCGGAGCCACCGTCGGAATGCCGAGCATTTCGCCCACCATGCCGTGCACTTGGAAGCCGTTGTAGTCAATGCTTTCCTTGCCCATCAGAATTACGTCGTAGGCACCTTCTTTGGCAATGGCCGCAATCTGTTCGGCCACGAAATAAGCATCAGTTGGCGCTGCGTTCACGCGGATAGCGTCATCGGCTCCAATAGCCAGAGCCTTACGAATGTTAGGCTCCGTGTCGGCTTCGCCCACGTTGAGGACGGTAACAGTGCCGCTGCCGGCTGCTTCCTTCAACTCAATGGCACGGGTGAGTGCGTACTCATCCCAAGGATTAATCACAAACTGGACACCGGCCTTATTGAACTCCTTGTTATCGGGCGTGAAGGAAATTTTGGTGGTCGTGTCGGGCACGTTAGAAATGCAAACCAGAAACTTCATCTAAAGAGGGTTTGGGTGGCGAAAATCAAAGAAAAAAGGCTGCATGCATAACAACCTGAAGGAGCTTGCCGGTTTCCGGCAACAACCCTTATGCAATGAGATGCGGTAGAAAAGCCGCAATTTTGCCTCAAAGGTAAACAAATCTCCCTCCCTAATGCACACTTCATCCTCACGTTTGCAGCAGTTATTGGCTTTCTACGCCGACGACCCAACCGATGCCTTCACCATATATGCCCTGGCTACCGAATACCGGGCCCAGGAGCCAGAACGCGCCTGGGAATTTTACCAAAAGTTAATGTCTGAGCACCCTGACTACGTGGGCACTTACTATCACGCCGGTAAGTTGCTCGAACAGTTTGGGAAAAAGGATGAAGCAGAAAAAGTGTATCGAACCGGCCTACAAGTAGCCCGCAAAGCAGGCCAACAGCATGCTGCCAGCGAGTTGCTTCAGGCACTGAATAGTTGCCTCGGGCTGGACTACGAAGATGATTAAAACCCGATTTCGGCTTGATTACCGTGAGAAATTCAGCTCAGTACTTGAAATAACTTACTTGAGAAAATAGGATTATTTTTTTAATCAATGCTTTTTATAGTTGAGCTATAGATTGTGTCAATAAGGTGGTATTGGAGGCCTATAATTCATTTAGCAGGCAAAAGTGGTAATTGGTCGGCTGTAATAGGAGCTCTGTCGGAATATAGCAAAGGCACGGTTTATAATTCGGCTACTTTGTTCCGGCTAATAACTGTGCCTCTATTATTTCTTCCGCCTTCATGTCGGTTTTCCTTGATAACGTCCGTCCTATTTTTCCGCCGGTTCTGAGCGGACATTTAGCGGCGCGCATGGGGGAAAGCGTGAAAGGAATGAATCGGGCGCTGCAAGCCGCTATACCGGTGATGGTGAGCGGGCTTATAGCCAATGCCACAACAGATAAGGCCCAGGCTTTTGCCCTCTGCCAGCAAATGCAGCGGTCAAGCTATGCGCTTCACGCAGGCGTAACGGGCACGTTGGCCATGCTAGGCGACAAGGCTGCCCCCAACAGCGCAATGGCAGGGGGCAGCCACTTGCTGAAAGCCGCGTTTGGAAGTTCAGCGCAGGAAATAATATGCGCTTTGAGCAATCATGCCCAAGTTCGGCCGCAAGCTATGCGCGAAGTACTGGAGCTGGTAGGCGCAACGTTGCTGGGGGCGCTGGGGCAATATGCCTCACGTCAGGAACTGGACGCTGATGGGCTGGTGGGTATGCTAATGAGCTTGCGGGGCAAGGCGTATGCGATGCTGCCCAGCGAGTTGAAGAACCTCTCTGTAGTTCTCGGGCTGCGGTCAAAGTCGCGCTGGGAAGTGAAACTGGGTCCGGTGACTTACCTGGTGGCCCGGCAAACAATAGGACCGCACTTCTGGGCACGGTGGTACATAACGGCGTCATTAATCTTGATTATGGCGGGGGTAGGCGTAGCGGCTTTTAAAACTTTTCATCCGGCATCCACCGCCCAGCTACCAGCGCAGGCCGCCCCGCACCGCCCTACCGGAACTATGACAATTGTCGCCAAAGGAGGCCGAGCGCCACTGCTCACCGGTTTTTAACCGACTTAAGCCTTCTGTTCACCGAGGAAAAGATGGTGTTGAAGGCCTATTAGAATCTTTCATTTTATCCTCATGAGCGGACCGACACCTTTGTCAGGTCATCAACAAAGGATATGTCCCGTCTACTTTTTGCGATTTTACTGAGTCTGGGGAGTGCCGCGCAGGCCCCCGTATTCGCCCAGGGCGTAGCTGCTCCTGTTGCCATGCAAGCCGCTTTAAGCGACACCGTGCGGCTCACGCTGCCCGAAGCAGAGCAGCGGTTTTCTCAGAACAACTTGGCCCTGCTGGCCCAGCAGTACAATGTGACCGTGGCCCAGGCCCAGGCCGTGCAGGCCCGCCTCATCGACAACCCCACCATTTACGTGGAGCAGGATGTGCTGCGTCGGCGCATTGCCCGGCCTACAGTGCCGGAGGGAACGGCTGCAAGTGAGGCAGTAGTGACTGTGCAGCAGCTGTTCTCGCTGGCCGGACGCCGCAAGGCCGCTGGCCAGGCGGCCCAGCAAGGCGCCTTGGTAGAGCAGTACAACCTACAGGACCTGCTGCGCAACCTGCGCTACCAACTGCGCACCACTTACTACGATATTTTCTTTAAGCAACAGACTCTAAAGGCTTACGCTACGGAAATTGCGTCGCTGACACGCACCGTAGGTCTATACCAGACCCAGTTTGAAAAAGGCAACATTGCCCTGAAAGAGGTCATTCGTTTGCGAGCCTTTCTTTTTACGCTGCAAAGCGAGCGTCAGAGTATCCTCAACGACGTCGCTTCTGACCAGGCCGACTTGCATGTGTTGCTACGCGATGCCACCGGCAGCCAGTTTGTGCCCGTGGCAGACATCCGCCGCACCCGGGACCTCACCCTGAACGGGTATTCTGAGCAGCAACTCATCGATACCGCTCTGGTGCGCCGCACCGACCTGAACGCCCGCCGTGCCACCCTGGAGCAGCAAAACCTGAATCTGAAGCTGCAACAGAAGCTGGCCGTGCCGGACCTGGCCGTGGGCTACACCTACGACAAAGCTGGCTCCTATATCAACAATTATAATGCCCTGACCCTGGGCATGGCGGTACCGATTTTCAACCGCAACCAAGGCAATATCCAAGCAGCTAAGGCTCAGATTGCCAGCAGTAAGCTATTGGTGGACCAACAGCAACTCATCGTGCAAACGGAGGTGCACCAGGCGTACCAGCTCGCGGCTCGCAACGACGAACTGTTTCAGAACACCGACCGCGATACTGCGCCTTTTGCCCGGCTGATGGTGGGCATCGAGCAGAGCTATGCCAAGCGGATTCTGTCGGTAGTAGAGTACATCGACTTTTTCGAGTCTTACAAAAACAACTTGGTGCAGCTAAACACGCTGCGAGCCAATCGGGTAAGAGCCTTTGAGCAATTGAATTTTGCTGTGGGCAAGCCCGTCTTTCGCGCCGACCAGTAAGGTTTGCACTGTTCGCTTCCCAGCCAATCAATCACACTGTACATCATCAAAAGCTAACGGCTAACAGCTAGTAGCTAACAGCTTACCACAATGAACCGCACCTTCCTCGCATTGCTGACCGCCGTTTCGCTGGTTAGCTGCTCCAAACCCGAAGTCAAAGAAGAAAAGAAGGAAGGCTTTAAGCTTTCCGATACCATGATGCAGCAGATTGTGCTGGACACGGTGCGCGAGCGACCAATTCAAGACGAGCTAGTGCTGACCGGTGAAATCCAGGCCGATGGTGACAAGACCGTGCAGGTGTTCCCATTGGTAGGTGGCGTAGTCGAGAAGCTAAATGTGCAGCTCGGCGACAAGGTGACCAAAGGCCAGGTGCTGGCCGTCATCAAGTCGGGTGAGATTGCCGACGTACAAAACCAAACCACCGCTGCTACGTCTGACCTCGACATTGCCCGGAAAAACCTGGCCGTGGCCGAGGACATGTTCAAAGCAGGCCTGAACTCGGAGCGCGATGTAGTGCTGGCCCGGGCCGAAGTGACCAAGGCGCGCGGCACGGTGGGCAAGAACGTGAAGCAGCTCAGCGTGTACGGCATCGGGGCCGACGGCATGTACGAGCTGCGGGCGCCCATTTCAGGCTTCATCACGGAGAAGAAAGCTACCGACCACGAGCAGTTTAACGACGACAACGTGGGCAACCTCTTCACCGTGAGCAACCTCGATGATGTCTGGATTATGGCCAACGTGTTCGAGTCGGATATCTCGAAGGTGAAAGTGGGCTACGATGCCGACGTGACTACGCTTTCTTATCCCGACAAGCATTTCCGGGGCAAAATTGACAAGGTGTTCAACGTGCTGGACCCCGACAGCAAGGTGATGAAGGTGCGCGTTCGCCTCGAAAACCCCGGCTATCTGCTGAAGCCTTCGATGTATGCCCAGGTACGCGTTGAGAATACGGAAGGGGTGAAGGCCCTGGCTGTGCCCGCTAAATCGGTCGTTTTTGATAAGGACCGCAATTTCGTGATGGTGTACCGCGACCGCACCCACGTGGAAACCCGGCCCGTGACCATCAGTAAGACGGTGGGTGACTACAGCTACGTGAGCGCCGGCCTCAAACCCGGCGATGTGGTCATTGCCAAAGACCAGCTTTTGGTGTATGACGAGCTGAACGACTAGCTTTTTATTAAGCTTTTAGCTACCAACTGCTAGCTAGTAGCTCTCCTTTTTCAGGGTTTATTGACTGCTTTGAACAAGCAGAAAACGGTCGATTTTTCGACCGAACGGCCACGCTTTTGCCGAAAAAAAGCCATCAGCTAACGGCTACCAGCTAACAGCTACAATCAAATGAACAAGTTCATCCAAGGCATTATTGCCTTTTCGCTGAAGAATAAAGGCTTCGTCTTTTTGCTGACGCTGGCCGTCATCATCATGGGCGTGGTGAGCTACCGGAACACGCCCATTGAAGCCTTTCCGGACGTGACCAATACCGAAATCACCATCATCACGCAGTGGCCCGGCCGCTCGGCCGAGGAGATGGAGAAATTCGTGACCGTGCCGATTGAAATAGCCCTGAACCCGGTGCAGAAAAAAGCGTCGGTGCGCAGCACCACGCTCTTTGGCCTGTCGGTGGTGAAAGTGATTTTTGACGATGGTGTGGACGACGCCTTTGCCCGCCCGCAGGTGAACAACCTATTGCGCGAAGTGGACCTGCCCGACGGCATCACACCCGATGTGCAGCCGCCTTATGGCCCCACCGGCGAAATCTACCGCTACACGCTGGAAAGCAAGGACAAAAGTGTGCGCGAGCTGAAAACCCTGCAAGACTGGGTGATTGAGCGCAACCTGAAAGCCGTGCCCGGCGTGGCTGATGTGAATAGCTTTGGCGGCGAGGTAAAGGACTACGAAATCAGCGTAAACCCTGGCAAATTGCAGGATTTTGGCCTCACGCCGCTCGACCTGTACAACGCCGTGCAGCGCTCCAACATCAACGTCGGCGGCGACGTGATAAACCAGGGCCAGCAGAACTACGTGGTACGCGGCATTGGCCTGCTCAACAACATCTCGGACATCACCAACACGGTGATTAAGAACGTGAACGGCGTGCCCATTCTAGTGCGCGATGTGGCCCGCGTGACTGAAAGCGCCCTGCCGCGCCTGGGTCAGGTGGGACGCGGCTTTGAGGACGACAAGCTGGAAGGCATCGTGGTGATGCGCAAGGGTGAAAACCCGTCGGAAGTTATTGCCCGCCTGCACGACAAGGTCAACGAGCTGAACACCAAGATTCTGCCGCCCGACGTGAAGATGAAAACCTTCTACGACCGGCAGCAGCTGATTGACTTTTCGACGGAAACGGTGATTCACAACCTGATGGAAGGCATCGTGCTGGTGACGCTCATTGTGTTCCTGTTCATGGCCGACTGGCGCACGACGGTGATTGTGTCGGTGATTATTCCGCTGGCGCTGCTGTTTGCCTTCATCTGCCTGCGCTTGCGTGGCATGAGTGCCAACCTGCTGAGCATGGGCGCTATCGACTTCGGTATCATCATCGACGGTGCGGTAGTGATGGTGGAAGGGCTGTTCGTGGCCCTCGACCACAAGGCGCACGAGATGGGCATGGAGCGGTTTAACAAGCTCTCCAAGCTCGGGCTGATTAAGAAGTCGGGCCGCGATATGGGCAAGTCCATTTTCTTCGCAAAGGCCATTATTATCACCGCCTTGCTGCCGATTTTTTCCTTCGAGAAAGTGGAGGGCAAGGTGTTCAGCCCGCTGGCCTGGACGCTGGGCTTTGCCCTGCTGGGCGCCCTGATTTTCACTCTGACGCTGGTGCCGGTGCTGGTGAGCATCCTGCTGAAAAAAGACGTGAAGGAGAAAGAAAACTTCTTCGTGCGCGGTGTGAACCGGGGCGCCGAGCGGTTCTTTGCTTTCACTTACGCCCGCAAAACAGCAAGTTTGATTGTGGCTTTTGCCATCACGGCGGTGGGGCTCTACTCGTTCTCGTTCTTGGGTTCGGAGTTCTTGCCGGAGTTGAACGAAGGCTCGATTTATGTGCGGGCGCAGCTGCCACTGAGTATCAGCCTGCAGTCGTCGAATGAGCTGTGCAACCAGATGCGGCGCGACTTCCTGAGCTTCCCGGAGGTGAGCGACGTGGTGAGCCAGACCGGCCGGCCGAACGATGGCACCGACCCGACGGGCTTCTACAACAACGAGTTTCTGGTGCAGCTCAAGCACACGCCGGAGGTAGAGAAG
Organism: Hymenobacter negativus; assembly: GCF_017571495.1. Classification (GTDB taxonomy): domain Bacteria; phylum Bacteroidota; class Bacteroidia; order Cytophagales; family Hymenobacteraceae; genus Hymenobacter; species Hymenobacter negativus. The sequence continues at coordinate 398,205 of NZ_JAGETZ010000003.1, forward strand.
AAGATGAAATCCAAGGCCTACCGCGAAGATTTGGTGGAGCGCATGAAGGCCAAGCTCGACAAGTTTACCGGCGTCGACTTCAACTTCTCGCAGCCCATCACCGACAACGTGGAGGAAGCCGCTTCGGGTGTGAAGGGCTCAATTGCAGTGAAGATTTACGGCACCGACCTGGCCACGCTGGAAGCCAAGGCCCGGGAGGTGTACGAGGTGCTGAAAACCGTAAAAGGCATCGACGACCTGGGCGTGTTGCGTAACATCGGCCAGCCAGAGTTCCATGTCGACCTTGACGAGCGCCGCATGGCCAGCTACGGCGTGGACAAGTCGGATGCCAACTCGGTGCTGGAAATGGCCGTGGGTGGCAAGGAGGCCACCCAACTGTATGAGGGCGAGCGCAAATTCCCCATCCGGGTGCGCTACGAGCCGCAGTTCCGCCAGACGCCGGCTGAGATTGCGGCCCTGATGGTGCCCACGCAAAACGGCAAAACCATTCCGCTGAGCGAAATCGCCAACATCGGTTCTGTGACTGGTCCCAGCCTGATTTACCGCGACGACAACCGCCGCTTTGCCGCCGTAAAGTTCTCCATCCGGGGCCGCGACATGGGCTCGACCATCGCCGAGGCTCAAGAGAAAGTGAACCGCCACGTGCAATTGCCCAAGGGCTACGAGCAAAAATGGACCGGTGATTTTGAGAACCAGCGCCGCGCCACCCAGCGCCTCACGCAGGTGGTACCGGTGAGCTTGGCCCTCATCTTCTTCATCCTGTTCATCCTCTTCGGCAACCTGAAAGATGCCGGGCTAGTGCTACTCAACGTGCCGTTTGCCATCATTGGCGGCATTGCGGCGCTGCTCATCACGCACACCAACTTCTCGATTTCGGCTGGTATCGGCTTCATCGCGCTGTTCGGCATCTGTATTCAAAACGGGGTGATTCTCATCTCCGTCTTCAAGCAGAATCTGGTGAAGAAGCACACGCTCGACCATAGTATTAATGAAGGCGTGATTTCGCGGGTGCGCCCCGTGGTGATGACGGCCCTCATGGCCACCATCGGCCTGATGCCGGCCGCCATTTCCACTGGCATTGGCTCAGAAACTTCCAAACCGCTGGCCATCGTGGTAATCGGTGGGCTGATAACGGGTACCATTCTGACCCTCTTTATCTTCCCGCTGGTGTTTGAACGCTTCTACCGGTCGGAGCACACGCACTACGGCGACGACCTCGCCGCTGAGCGGGCCGCCCGCAAACAGCCCGTAGGAGCGCACTAATGTAGCGTGGACTCTGCGAGTCCGCGCCCCAGTAGCACGTCTGCACGAAAGATGCGCGGACTCGCAGAGTCCACGCTACATAAAAAGCCCGCTGTCCATTCCGGCAGCGGGCTTTTTTGTGTTTTGCACCTTCATTTAACCCTCATGGATTACTCACCATCTTTTCACCAGATTCTTATTGTCTAGTCTATTCCCACCCGCTACTGCGTTCCATGAATAAGTTTATTTCAGGCATCGTCGCCTTCTCGCTCAAGAACCGCTTCTTCGTCTTTTTCATGACGGCGCTGCTGGTGGCGGGCGGGAGCTACAGCTACCTGCACACACCCATCGAGGCGTTTCCGGACGTCACCAATACCCAGATGATTATCGTGAGCCTCTGGCCCGGCCGCTCGGCCGAGGAGGTGGAACGGTTCGTGAGCACACCGATTGAGGTGGCCATGAACTCGGTGCAGATGAAAAGCAACATGCGCAGCATCAGCATGTTCGGCTTATCGGTGCTCAAGATAAATTTTGAGGACAATGTGGAGGACTTTTTCGCCCGGCAGCAGGTGAACAATTTGCTGAGCGGGGTGAACCTGCCGGCCGGGTGCGACTCCCACGTGCAGCCACCATACGGGCCGACGGGCGAGATTTTCCGCTACACCGTGCAGAGCCGCACGCCGCGTACGACCAACGAACTGCTCGCCATTCAGGACTGGACGGTGGAACGGCAGCTAAAGTCAGTGCCCGGTGTGGCCGACATCGCGGCTTTCGGCGGCACGCGCAAGGTGTACGAAATCAGCGTGAACCCTGCGATGCTGGCCAAGTACGACATGACTCCGCTGGAGGTGTACGACGCCGTGCAGAAGTCGAACCTGAACGTGGGCGGCGACGTGATTGAAAAGAATTCGCAGAGCTACGTGGTGCGCGGAATTGGCCTGCTGACCAAGCCCGAAGACATCGGCAACATCATTGTTAAGGACATCAACAACGTGCCGGTGCTGGTGCGCAACGTGGCCCGCGTGACGGAAAGCAACGCCCCGCGTGTGGGCCAGGCCGGCCTCGACGACCAGGGCGACGTGGTGGAGGGCATTGTGATTATGCGCAAGGGCGAAAACCCCGCCGAGGTGCTGGGCCGCGTGAAAGCCAAAATCGCGGAGCTGAACGAGAAGGTGCTGCCCAACGGCGTGTACCTCAAAACCTTCTACGACCGCGACGTGCTGATGGACCACTGCACGCACACCGTCATTCACAACCTGATTGAAGGCATTGTGCTGGTAACGCTAATCGTGCTGCTGTTCATGGCCGACTGGCGGACGACGCTTATCGTGGGTGTGGTAGTGCCGCTGGCGCTGCTGTTTGCCTTTGTGTGCTTGCGCCTGAAGGGCATGAGCGCCAACCTGCTGAGCATGGGCGCCATCGACTTCGGTATCATCATCGACGGGGCGGTGGTGATGGTGGAGGGCATCTTCGTGGTGCTCGACCACAAGGCCCAGAAGGTGGGCATGGAGAAGTTCAACAAGCTGGCCAAGCTCGGGCTCATTAAGAAAACCGGCGGCGAGCTGGGCAAGGCGGTGTTCTTCGCCAAGCTCATCATTCTGACCTGTTTGCTGCCGATTTTCTCGTTTGAGAAAGTGGAGGGCAAGATGTTCAGCCCGCTGGCCTACACCCTGGGCTTTGCGCTAGTTGGCGCGCTCATCCTCACGCTCACGCTGGTGCCCGTGCTGTGCTCGCTGCTGTTGAACAAGGACGTGCGCGAGAAACACAACCCAATTGTGAGCTTCTTCGACCGGATTGTGACCAGCGCGTTTGGCTTCACGTACCGCAACAAGCTGCTGAGTTTCGGGGTGGCCATGGGGGTGGTAGTGGCAGGCTTGTACTCGTTCAACTTCCTGGGGTCCGAGTTTCTGCCGGAGCTGAATGAAGGCGCGCTGTGGGTAGAAACCAAGCTGCCGATGTCGTCCTCGCTGACGGAAACCAACAAGATGGCGGCCAACTACCGTCGCATCCTGCGCTCGTTCCCAGAAGTGACGTCGGTGCTGAGCCAGACTGGCCGCTCGAATGACGGCACCGACCCCTCGGGCATCTACTACGTGCAGGCGCAGGTCAACCTCAAGCCCAAGGAGGAGTGGAAGCGCAACATCACCAAGGAGCAGCTGATTGACGAGATGGACAAGAAGCTGAAGGAGTACCCCGGCATCATTTTCAACTACTCGCAGCCCATCATCGACAACGTGGAAGAGGCCGTGGCCGGCATCAACGCGGCGCTGGCCGTGAAGATTTTCGGTAACGACCTCAAGGAACTCGACGGCAAGGCCAATGAGGTGATGAAGGTGCTGAGCAACGTGCGCGGGGTGAAGGACTTGGGCATTCTGCGTAACCTGGGTCAGCCCGAAATGAGCGTGCGCCTCGACCAGACCCGCATGGCTGCCTACGGCGTCCAGACTGCCGACGCCCAAACCGTGGTGGAAATGGCCGTGGGCGGCAAGGCTGCCACCCAGATTTACGAGGGGGAGCGCAAGTTTGATGTGACCGTGCGTTACCCCAAGCAGGACCGCGATAATGAGAGCAAAATCGGCGAGTTGCGCGTACCCACCATTCGGGGCAGCAAAGTAGCGCTAAAGGAAATAGCCGACATTGGCACCGCCAATGGCCCGGCCTTCGTGTACCACGATAACGGCCAGCGCTTCATCGCCGTGAAGTTCTCCATCCGCGACCGGGACATGGGCTCCACCATTGCCGAAGCACAGAAGAAAATGGACCAGAGCATCAAGCTCGGCAAGGGCTACCGCATTGAGTGGGCCGGCGAGTTTGAGAACCAGGTACGGGCCACCAAGCGGCTAGGCCAAGTGGTGCCAGTGTCGCTGGTCATCATTTTCATCCTGCTGTTCATCACTTTTGGCAATGGCAAGGATGCCGCGCTGGTGCTGGCCAACGTGCCGTTTGCCCTCATCGGCGGCATTGCGGCACTGCACATCACGGGCGTCAACTTCTCGATTTCGGCCGGCATTGGCTTTATTGCGCTGCTGGGGATATGTATTCAGAACGGCATCGTGCTCATCACCGTGTTCAAAGAGAACCTGCGCAAGAAGATGAGCTTGGCCGACAGCCTGCGCCTGGGCGTGGCTTCGCGCGTGCGCCCGGTGGTAATGACCGCCCTCATGGCCATGATTGGCTTGTTCCCGGCGGCGCTCAGCACCGGCATCGGCTCCGAAACGCAGAAGCCGTTGGCCATCGTGGTGATTGGTGGACTAGTATCGGCAACCATCCTTACGCTGCTGATTTTCCCGCTCATCTTCGCCTTCTTCTACCGCGAGATGAACCAGAACGGGCCCGCGCCCCGGCGGCGGGCCCGCCGGCCGGAATTGGTGGGTGCGTAAACGTTGCCATTTGCTTTCGGTTTTTGAAGATTTCTAAAAACGGAGAGCAAAAAATCGGTTGCTTTTGCTCTCCGTTTTTGCAGGTGTTTAAAAAGGGAGAGCAAATGGCCGCGCGGTGGGCTATTAATAATCAGCGCCGTTTGCGTGATTGCTTTCCGGCCGTATTTGCTGGGCGGATGCATCTTTGGATGGTATTTCCTGATAACCCGCCTTTTCGATGGTTAAACACCTACGTGCTAATTGCTACCGCAGCAATGAGGGCCGCATAACCGGCCTGCTGTTTTTGCTTGTTCTGTTGCTAGGGGCGGGCCCCGCTGCCCGGGCGCAGGCAACCCTGGCGGCAGCTACCGTGGAGGTAAGCGCAGCGGCCCAGGCAGCGCCGCCGCGCATTCAGCTTAGCTGGAAGCCCGACGCGCAGGCCACGTCTTACGACGTGTACCGCTGGAGTAAAGGGGCTTCCCTCACCACGGCCTTGCTGCTAGGCCAACTCACCAGCGGAGCCGCCATGCTGGGCCAATATGTGGACAGTACGGCCGTGGTGGGCCGGGTCTATGAGTACCGGGTGCGCAAGAGTTCCGGTGCCAGTAACAGTGCCGAGGGCTACGTGCTCGCCGGTATTGAGGTAGCGGCCAGTGAGCGCCGGGGTACGGTGGTGCTGGTAGTGGATTCAACCCACGCGGCGTACTTGGCTTCCGACCTAACCCAACTGCAAGCCGACCTGGTGGGTGACGGCTGGAAGGTGCTCCGGCACGATGTGGCGCCTACCCGCACCCCAGCCCAGGTGAAAAGTCTGATTCTGGCCGATTACCAGGCTGACCCGAGCCAGGTGCGCACGGTGTTTCTGCTGGGCCATGTCGCGGTGCCATACGCCGGCGAAATCAATCCGGATGGTCATGCCGACCATCGGGGGGCCTGGCCCGCCGACGGCTACTACGGCGACATGACGGGCGCCTGGACCGACACCCAGGTAAACAACCCAAACGCCAGTCGGGCCGAAAACCGCAACGTGCCCGGCGACGGAAAATTTGACCCAAGCTTCCTGCCGCGGACCCTGCAGCTGGAAGTGGGGCGGGTAGACCTAAGCCGTCTTCCTTCCTTTGGCCTGCCCGAGCGCGACCTGCTGCGCCGCTACCTGCTCAAAGACCACCAGTTTCGCCACCGGCAGTTTGCCGTGGCCGAGCGGGGCCTGATAGACGACCAGTTCGGCCTTGCCACGGGCGAGCCATTGGCGAATAACGGCTGGCGAAATTTTGCGCCGCTCTTTGGCATCGGTGCCGGGAGTGTGGACCAATTGCCGTATTTCAGCACCTTGCGCTCGGCTAGCTACCTGTGGAGCTACGCCTGCGGCCCCGGCTACTACACCTCCGAAGGGGGCGTGGGAAGCACCAGCGACTTTGCCAGCGGGCCCGTGAAATGCGTGTTCAACATGCACTTTGGTAGCTATTTCGGCGATTGGGACAATGCCGACAACTACTTGCGGGCGGCCCTTGCCGCCGACGGCTACACCCTGACCAACTGCTGGGCTGGCCGGCCCGACTGGTACTTTCACTTCATGGGCCTAGGCGAAACTGTGGGCTATTGTGCCCGCCGCAGCCAGCCCGACAATGACTTCAACCGGGCCTTTGGTGGTGGGCAGGTACACACCGCCCTGCTCGGCGACCCGACCTTGCGCCTGCACGTACTGGCGCCAGCCACGGCCTTAGCTGCTACGGTAGCGGGCAGTGCAGCGGCATTGGCCTGGACCGCCAGCCCGGACCCGGTTGTCGGCTATTACGTGTACCGCGCTGCCGCTGCCGCAGGGCCTTTTTATCGCATTTCGGCCCAGCCCCTGGCCGGTACTACGTTCACCGACTCCGCGCCCCAGCCGGGTACTTCGTACTACATGGTGCGGGCCGTTCAGCTGAAAAACAGCGCTTCCGGCTCCTATTACAACCTGAGCCAAGGCGTGCTGGGCAGTTTCACGGCTCCGACGCCTCCGGTGTCAGGCGGAGCCTGGCTGGGCACCAGCAGCGCCGACTGGCACACGCCCGCCAACTGGAGCAGCGGCGTGGTACCCACCGGCACGGGCACGGTGCCAGCGGGTACTCCGTTTGCGCCCACAGTGACTGGTAGCGAAGAGGTTGGGACCCTCATCCTGGGCCCGCGGGCCCGCCTGACCATTGGACCCGGGGCCCGGCTCATGGTCCGCTACTCGTCCGTGATTCAACCGGCTGCTGCCGGCGCGCCGGCTACTACTTTGCAGCTGGCGCCCGGTACGGCCACTGTGCCGGGTGGGCAGCTCAAGCTGCTGGACTATACCTCGGCTTCGGTGGCCGGGCTGGTTTTAACGGCCGGGACCGCGCTCACCGTTGGGGCGCGCGCCGAACTGCGGCTGCTGGGCAGCCTCGATGCCGGGAGTGCGGCAGTTGTCTTTGACCCCACCGGTCGCTTGGCTTTCGACCACGACTCCACGGTTTTTGGCCTTAGCTACCAGCACGTGCTAGCGGGGAGTACTGCTGTGGTGGTCGGGCTGCTGCGCGTAAGCGACACGCGCGAAACCCTGGCCCTGGGCTGCCCGGTGGAGGTGCAGCGACAAGTGGAAAACCTCGGCACCATTATTACTAACAACCGCCTCACGTTGCGCTCGACCCTGGGGCAACAGGCCATGCTGACGCCCGTCACGGCAGGGGCGGGGCTGCCCCGCACACTCGGGCGCTACATCGGCAGCGTGGGCGTGCAGGTATACGTGGATGGCAGCCGCAACGCCGGCTTGGGCTACCGCCACCTGACCGTGCCCGTGACCGGCCCCGCCGTGCGCAACCTGGCCGCCGGCTCTTTTACCCCCGTCGTAAATCCGCAGTACAACAGCTTGAGTAATACGGCCGTGACGCCTTTTCCTACGGTGTTTACCTACAATCAGGGCCGCGTGGGCCTTTCCGGCGACCCCAACGTGCACGACTTCGACGCGGGCTGGGTTTCGCCGTCTGCCCAAACCTCCCTGCTGCGCACAGCCCAAGGCCTGACGGTGAATGCCCCGGGCAACCTGACGCTTAGCTTCAGCGGCGCACCCATCCTGGTTCCGTTTAGTGCCCCCCGAATGGACCGCGACGATGCCCCGGATGGCGGCTGGTATTTTCTGGGTAACCCCTACGCCGCGCCCCTGGACTGGAATTCGGTAACTGCTGATAGCAGCCGTTTCGTGAGTCTGAACGCGGCGCTGTACGTTTTCAAAAGCAGCGGGCAGTACACTGGTTCCTACGCGAGCTACCTGCCGGGCGCGCACGGGGCCCCCGGCATTGGCGTCAACGGCGGCAGCTCGGTATTGCCTGTTGGGCAGGCCTTTTTCGTGCGTACCGACTCGGCCTACCACACCGGGTTTCTGCGCTTCACCCTCGACGACTTGCTGACCACCCCCGATGCACTCAATGTGCAGCGCGGCGCCGATACGCGCCCGCGGCTGCTGTTGGCCCTGCGCAACCCCGCTGGCACGCTGGCTCACCAAACGGCCATTTATTTCCAGGCCGGAGCCACGATTAATGCCGATGCCAGCTTCGATGCTGCGTACCTGGCCGGCGCTGCTCAGGCCCTAACGCTGGCTTCGCAAAGCAATGGCAAGGATTTCAGTATTAACGGGCTTCCTGCCCTCACGGGAGCCGATGTGTGGGTGCCCCTAACGCTGCGCGCGGCCGCCGCTGGTACCTACGAGCTGGCCGCCGAAACCCTGGCCAGTTTGCCAGTCGGCTATCACGCCTACTTGCACGATGCCGGGGCCGGCGGGTATACCGATTTGGCCCTGAGCCCGGTGGTGCCCGTTACGTTAGCGGCCGCCGCACCATTGGCCAATCGCTATGCGGTGCTGTTCACCACCCGGGCGCGGGTACTGGCTACGGCCGTCGGCTCCTCAGCGGTGCTGGTAAGCCTAAGCCCCAACCCCGCCCGCAACACAACCTCGCTGTTGCTGCCTTCTTCCTTGCGCGACCAAGGGCCCATAACTGTGGCGGTACTCAACGGCGTGGGCCAGCTCGTTGCCACTCATACCTTCGCCCCCAATGCCAAAGCCTTGGAATTGCCGCTCACTGGCTTAGCTCCGGGCATCTATACGGTGCGCGTGAATACCACGATGGGCCCTGTGAGCCGCCGGCTGGCGGTGGAGTAAGAAACTGTCTCAGTTATACGGGCATGATGCAAGTGTCGAAGCATCTGTACCGCGTGAGGATTGCCACGATTTTAGCTGTCTGATTCTGCTTACCGATTCTGAAGCCCTTCAAAACTGTAAAGCAAATCAGCAGTTGCCTTTGCTCTATGTTTTTGAAGGACCTTAAAAAGGTAAAGCAAAATATTTTCTGTTTTTGCTTTACCTTTTTAAAATAATCTAGAATCGTGAAGCAAATCGACTGGCCTGAATAACGGGCATTAGCGGCGCTTGCGAACCTTAATTAATAGCGCCTGTGCTTCCGGCGCCGTGCCGGTGAGCAGCACGCCCGTGCCATACAGCGCCGTGAGTACGCTACCCCGCATGAGCAGCGTGAGGAAGGCATTGCCGGTATCGGGTAGCACCCAGGCGGCGAACCCGGCCCCGGCCGCCACGAGCAAAATGCGTAGAATTTTGCCGTCGAAGGGCTGCATGCCGTAGCTGCGCCATACAAACCAAGTGCGCGCCGTGTTGATGCTAACCAGCGCAATGCAGTAGGCGAGTGCCGCCCCGTTCAGCTCCATCCGTGGAATCAGTATCCAGTTGAGCGCTACCACGGCAGCGGCCAGGGAGATATTGAACACCAAATCGAACCGGTAGCGAGGCGAAGTAGCCACGATGATGCCGTTGACGCCGGTGATGCCATCGAACAGCCGGCCGGCCAGCAGCAGAAGCACAGCGGCGCTGCCTGCCGCGTACTCGGGTTTGTGGATGAGGCCGTAGATGAACGGCAGATTTAGGCCAATGCCGAGGGCCAGGTAGCAGCCCAGCAGCGTGTTGATGCGGGTGCTGCGGCGGTAGAAGTCGGCCATCTTGGCCATGTTGTCTTCCTTCCAATATTCGGCGATGAGCGAAAAAGCTGTTTTGTAGAGCGCCCGAAAGGGGAGGACCAGGGCCGTGCTCACGTTGGTGGCAATGAGGTAGATGCCGGCGGCTGCGAGGCTCACCTTCGTGCCTACCATCAGGCTGTCGATGTTGAGCAGCACCGTGCCGGATATGTTGCTGAGCAGCACAAACGCCCCAAAGCCCAGCATCTCGCGTAGCGGCTTGATGCGTAGCGCGGCGCGCGTGGGCCGTAAGTGCAGTTCCCCAATGGCTGCCAGGTAAATGGCTAACAGCACTGCCACCACCGCGTAAGCCCCCACGTAGGCCAGCACAAAACCATGGAAGCTGATGTAGCCTTGGCTGTAGGCAATGGCCGCGCCTACCAACATCAGGCGCAACAGAATTTCCTGACAAAACGAGGAGAATGAGGTGTGATAAAGCGAGCGCAGGTAAGCATCCTGCAACGAGCCCAGCATGATGCAGCCCGCCAGCGCAATAGCCGCCAGGTAGTGCGGTGCCAGCAATTCCGCATCGTCCTTGGCGTACCAGTGCAAAAGCAGCGGCTTGCCCACCAGCATGGCCAGCGCCACCACCACGAAACCCAGTAATGGCGGCCCCAGCAGCAGCGGAAAAAAGCCGGCATGGTTGCGTCCCTGGTTCCGGAAAAAAGGAAAGTACCGGATGCCCATGTTGGCAAACCCGAAGGAGGCCACCTGCGCCCCAATGGTGGCCATTGGTAGCAACACGCTGGCCGTAAGGCCAATCTGAGCCGGTGAAAGCAGTCGGGGCAGCACCAGAATGGTGTTGGCAAAGCCGATAGCCAGCCCAACATAAGAAATCAGGGTGTTGCGAATGCCCTGGCGCTGAACGATGCCCAAATGGTAAGTGTGTAAATGAGTGACTGCGTAATGTTGACCGCAACGGCCTCAAAGTTCGGCCATAATCTGGCTCCCGGTCAGGAAAGCCGCACCGCGCGGCCGCAGGTAGCCCATGATTTCGGCAAACTGGCGCGGGCCGGTGACGGTGTTGGCGGGGTCGAAATGGTCGTTGTGCCAGAGCACAGTAGCCACGCCGACAAATCGCTCAACCTCGGCCAACATGGGCTGCAACGCCGGCATAATGTCCTGTGGTTGCAGTTGCAAGTAGTTGGGATGGTGCAAAGTGGCATCCATCACGTTGAGGGGGATTTCCAGGAAAGTATGGGCTTCGCCAGTGGCAAAATTGAATGGGAAGAACGGGTGGCAGTAGGAGTTGCGGAACCCGAAATGCTCTGCAAAGCCCAGCGTAGAATCGTAGCGGAAGCACTCGGCAGCATCTATCAAATTCGGTGTAGACCGAGGCTCCCAGCGCAGGTAATGGAAGCGTAGGCCCTGAGTGTCTGGCTGCAGTATTTTAACCTCCCGGCCCAGGTGCGCCACATCCGCAGCCGTGCCAATGCTACCGTGGAGGCAGATTTCGGAACCCTGCTGCTTGAGCAGCTGCAGGCGCTGCCGCAATGCCGGGGTGATGGCGTAGTCGGCATTGGGAGTGCCATCAACTCCCGGTCGACGTTCCAGCAGCATGAAAAATGTGGACCTGGCCCCGTAGCTGGCCACCGTATCGGCCACGGTTTCCAGATTGTCCCAAGCGTCGGGCTGCGTTAGGTGCCGCCAGAGCTGCTGACCGAAACGCAGGAGCTGGCCTTGCTTCAGCGCTGCTTTGGCGGGGGCTTTCCAGCCACTACGCAGGTTGTCGATATCGTGGGTGATGAAGGCGGCGAACGGGGCCGCGCCAGCCCAACGCCGCGTCTGCAGCCTCTGGCCGCTGACGTGCTCCACGGCTGTCTTCAGCACATCAAAATAGTAGTTGACCACGGGCAGAGCTACGAAGCCATATTGCTTTTGCACGCTGGCCGCGTAGGGGAAGCGGCCGTGGCGGTCCCGTGTATCCAAGAAATATTCCTGCCAGCCGCTGAGCAAGTAGAAGGCCGCCGAAATAATATCGGCGTTGATGGCAGCGCGCCCGGCGCTCAGCGTCAGCAGGGGGGCTTCAGCCTGATGGTCGAAGAAGAAAGGGATTCGCTGCCCGGCCCAGTCGCGGTAGTTAGGCTCGGCAGGGTAGGGCGTGTTTTGCTGGAAAAAAGTGCCGGCACCATCGGTTACCGTGATAGCCGGCTGGCTGTCGGCGTAGCCAATGGCCACGTCTGGTGCATTGGGGTAAACCAGTCGGAAATGCCGCAACACATACGCCAACCGCTTCGCAGCCGAAACCGGGGCTGCATTAATTGGTGGTAGTGGGGCAGGAACAGACATTGCTAAAAGCTGCTAAAAAGTATTAAAATGTCAATGGATTGGCGCGCCATTATTCAGCCAGTCATTCAGCAGCGCCACGGTGCGAATCTGGCTCCGACCCTCATCGGGCGTGCCCAACGTCGCATTGTAGTAAGCGGCGCGGCGGTAGAGGTCAGCGGGTTTGTGTTGGGCATAGCGGCGCAGGGCGGCGGCCAGCTCGGCGGGCGAGTCAGCCCGCTCCACGAGGCCCCGGGCGGCGTAGCCGTAGTAGTCGTTGGTGAGCTTGTTGGTGCCGAAGCGGAAGTAGATGCTGGCTACGTTCAGCAGCGTGGCTTCGAGGTGGGTAGAGGTATCGGCGGCCACCAGCGCATCCTGCCGCAGCAGGAAATCGAATACGTTTTCCTGCCGGGCGCTCGACCATTGTAGGGTGGGCAGCCGCTGCCGCAGCGGCTCAAAGTCGCGGCCGTCGCTGGGGTGCGGGCGCAGGGTGAAGGTCAGTTCCGGCAGTTCCTGTACCAGGTACACCAGCGTATCGACCAGCGCCGGCATGGGGTCGTGGATGTTGCAGGCGATGCCCACGCGACGCACGGCAGGCGCAGTGTTTTTCTGGCTGAGGTAGGCGTCGGCTTTGGGCATGCCCACCAGCTCCACCCGGCCGCGCACGGGGCCGCACAGGCGGTATTTTTCCAGCGCATCCTCGCCTTCCAGCAGGCTCAAATCAAAGCCTAACGGCGGGAAGTTGGCACTCACGCTGGCGTGCTGCACGTAGGCGGTGGGCACACCCTCGGCGCGGCAGGCCAGCAGCAGGGAGCGGGTGTCGTCGTTGTGGTCGTTGGAAAATACCACCGCCCGCGGCTGGTAGTGGCGCAGCGCCCGGCGGTACACCTCGTAGTAACCGATGGCGTAGAAGATGAAGTCGAAAAACCGCCACGCCCGCCCGCCATCGGTGCGCAGCAACCCAAAGAATGCAACGGGGAATTGCCAGTAATACAGCAGCTTGCGTCGCAGGGGCAACCGGTTTACCGCCGCATTGTAACGTCCAATATTCTTTGCCTGGCCCGCCAACAGCACAGCATCGGGCCGGGCCTTTTGGATGAATTCTAATGCATCGTAGTTATTGGCGCTCACCACGTAAAGCCACACCTTGCCGTGCAAGTCCTCACGGTTTTTGATGGGCTGGAAGATGTTGCCCACCAGCCGCAACCCTGCATAGCCCAGCACCCGCGCCAGCCGTTTTACGGGATTAGCGGGCGAAATATTGGCCAGTGCGGCTGCTGGCAGCGCCGCGAATATGGCGGTGAAGCGCAGCTGCAGAATGTCGCGTAGGCGCGCAATGAGTGGCAGCGTTGGCTCCGGCATTACAGCGCCTCCCAGGTCAGCGGGGTACCGGGCTTGAGGTCCTTCACGGCCTTGCGGCCCAGCACCGTTTCCCAATGACGTGGCCAGAGCCCGTCGCCAGGGCGAATGATTTTCAGGTTATCCGTGGTGAATTCCTCGCCGGCCGCAATTGGCTTCGACACGTAGATGCTGCGCTTGTAGAGCCGGCTTTTTTCCTCGCCCGTCTGGATGCAAAGCTGCACCCCGCCCAGCGCTTGGTGCGCCCGTTCGGTTTCTTCCACCAATAGCTTCAACTCGTGCGGCTCCAGCGAAAACGCGGAATCGACGCCGCCCTCGGCTCGACTGGTGGTGAAGTGCTTCTCAATAACGCAGGCGCCCAGGGCAACGGCCGCTACGCTGGCGCCCACGCCCATGGTGTGGTCGCTCAGACCGATGGGGCAGCCGAAGGTTTCGGCCAGCACCGGAATGGTGCGCAGGTTGGTATTGGCCGGCGAGGCGGGGTAGGTGCTGGTGCATTTCAGCAGCACCAGCTCGCGGCAGCCAGCTTCGCGGAGCACCCGCACGGCGTCGTCAATTTCGGCCAGAGTGGCGGCGCCGGTGCTCACAATCACGGGTTTGCCAGTGGCAGCTACCTTGCGCAGCAGCGGCCAGTGGGCATTTTCGAAAGAGGCAATTTTGTAGGCCGGCACGTCCAGCGTTTCCAGAAAATCTACCGCCGTCTCATCAAATGGGGAGCTGAAGGCCAGCATGCCGTGCTGCCGGGCGCGGGCAAACAGCTCGGCGTGCCATTCCCAGGGCGTATGCGCTTCCTCGTAGAGCTTGTAGAGGTTTTTGCCTTCCCACAGCGACTGCCCTTCCTCGTCGATGGCAAAGCCGGTGTCCATGGTAATGGTATCGGCGGTATAGGTCTGTAGCTTAAGGGCATCGACGCCAGCCGCAGCGGCGGCATCCACCAACGCCAGTGCCCGTTCCAGGCTCTGGTTGTGGTTGCCCGACATTTCAGCGATGATAAACGGCTTGTGCGCGGGGCCAACCGGGCGGCCGCCAATGGATATTTCGGTCATTTCAGAGCAAGTCAAAGCGAACTGCAAAGGTAGCGGCTGGAGGGAGCAGGTGCGTTTTAGGGGTGCTAATTGCGGCGGGCTGCATCAGGATGGTTTTCGGCTGAACCTACCCTGCAGAGAGTGCAAAGCAGAATACTATTTTGAGTTCACGAAACTCGTCCAATGAATTAGTTTCGTAAACTTTGAATCGTAAACGAGTTTCTTAAACTCCTCTTGCACCGCGGTGGGCTATTAACGTTGGGTAACGATTTCTCTATCGTAGTTCACTAAACCGAGCGTATTAATTTCTGTATGGCTTTCTTAGTTAGCCAACCGACCAAGAAACGAGCGCCCCGTTTATTCTTAGCTTGCCTTATAACGAAGTCCTTGTCCTTTCACCCCTTGTTGCTAGTGTCTTTGTTGCTGTCCGAGCCGATGGGGTACGACCTACGTCCTATCCTCTTGAGGGGTATCTTTTTCGTCCTGTTGCCATTAGCCTTGTATATAGGACTCAAGGGCTGGGGTTGGTTGCGCGCGCAACCCCGAGAATACAAAGTGGAAGGATGGATATTTCTGGTAGTTGCGTTTGTCTTAGGTCTGTGGGGAATATGGTACGCCATCTTCTTAATAGTACAATAAGCACAACGCGGACTTCTTTACCGATTACTTACCAACAGGTACCGATGCCCACGCATCCATTTTCAAGTTCGCGAAAACGGTCGCAAGGTAAACGAGGCCCGCACCAATTAAGAAAGATGTTAGGCTCCTTAATCCGTCCACAGGTGGCGCTTCCCTCGGGTCACATAGCCCAACGTTGAGGGGAGCACGCCGCATATGCGCCACATACGGGGGTAATCACCCCGCTCGCTTATTTCCCACGTGGACCCGGTGGGAGGAGGTGGCAACGCTTGTCCGGTGTCGGTGTATGATTGCCGAACAACCTGTTTCGACTTAATGCCCTCGCCCACGGTTTCCATTAACACACTCCATCCGCTTTCCATTAATACTAGCCGTTGTCTACTATCTCTGGGCGGATTTGGTAAGGTGCCAAGCGGATGCAGGTGAGCATCGTAAATGCGCTTTACTTTGTCAGTCGGACTATAAGTGAAATAAACACCCTTTGCATAAGGGTAAGTTACTGTTACCGGCAATTGATAGTGATTGTCCGGCGATTCTCCCTCAAGGAATAGCTGGTAATACTCATCCCCTTTTGACTCGTGCCATATCTCGTCCCAAAAGGGCTGGGCAATTTTTCCAGCCTTGAGTAAGCGTTTACCTTCTGGGGAGCGAAGGGTGAGGGTGGAAGAATCGACCATGATGCCTAAGGTGCTCACCAAGTGTCCATGCGCAGTTGGATGGCCCAAACCGGGCAGCCAGGGGGTGCGCAACTGCGCCAGCGTGTCGGCCAGGGCCCACCGGGTGGGGTGGGCGCGCATCACCAGCAAGCGTCGGCCTTGGGCTGTCAGAAAATCGTACCCTTGGTAGGTGGCGGCTACTTCTTTTCCATTAAAGCTCGAAACCAAGTAGTCGGTGCCTCCTCGCCGCAGGCAGGCCATGCCGTGGCAGGGGTTGAGCACCACGGTGTCGTAGCGGGCCGACACCACTTCCTGACCGGTGACGCGGTCCACTAGCCCGATTTTACCGGCGCGAACGCCCACCAGCATGGTTGAATCCGGGAAGTGAAAGGTCTGAAATAGTTTGGTATACGGAGGGGCAGATTCACCAACCGCAGGAGGATAATCGTCGGCATCATAAGCGTCGCTGTGTAGCCCAACGGGGGTTCGAAGCCGCTCGTATTTTAAGGGGGTTATCCAGTTACCACCCTCGTCAATCAGACCTGCCCGCCCACCCTCACTTACTTCAGCCCGTCCTTGGCGGAATCCCCCGAAGTCCGTAAAGGTGCGGGCAATGGGTGGTTTTCCGGTAGGAGACAGTATCGTAACGGCATGGTCGTCGCGGTCGGTTTTCCCCGCCTTCACCAGGGCAATGTAGCCACTTGCATCAGGGCCTTTTGCGACCTGCTGGTCTAGGGGCACTATAAAATTTCCCCTTACATCGATTACCCCCATCCGGCTACCATTAGCTACCACTGCCCGGCCTTTCCGAAAGGTGCCAGCTATCGTAAATAGAGCGGGTGTTATTTGCTGCCCCATTGAGTCAAGGTAAGTATAGTATGCCTGATACTTCTGCTCATCTTTCGTTTTTCGGGACAGCGGATGGTCCAGGTTTACCGCGCTCGGCAGCTGTGCAACTGCAATTCCGTTACTAAAGCGATGTATCTCCGCATACTTATAGGCGGTCAGTTCGTGGCCTTGCGCATCGGCCAGGGCCCAGCGTCGCCCGGAATCGCCGTTGCCCGGCGGTGTTGCTTTTTCCATTAGCTTAGCTACCCGTCCTATTCCCAACCACGGCAGGTGAGGCAAGTTCGGGGTATTGCTAGCAGGGTGATTATAGGACTGTTCCCAAACGAGGGTATCGGAAAGCGGGAGGCCCGTAGCCCGCGCGGGAGCGGCAACCGAGGAGTGCAAGTTGGGTGCGACAATCCAGCTATCGAAAAAGGTATTGGGCGACTCATAAATAGGCACTTCCCACGCTTCTGGCTGGCCGTGGGCCTGCCAAGCAGGTACAATGCGCAAGCTACCGTCCGGCTGGCGCACGGCGGCTTCCGAGCGGCGTACCAACAGCACCTCGCCGCGAGCGTTGAGGAGTGCCAAACGCACCGGTTCACCCCGGCGAGCCGCATCGTTGGGTAAAGGTGTCACGTATTTCAGTAGCGGATGAACCGCGACAACGCCATCTTTGAAAAAGCGGGTGTACGACACGCCAGGCCAACGGCCAAAGGGCGGAATAACGACCCGGCCGCCGGTGTCGGCGTACGCCAGTAGTTTGCCCGCCCGGTACGGGATGAGCCCACCCGGCGGCTGGGCAGCGGGCTCCAATCGGAGGACCTCGCGTAGCGTCCCGGTGGGTAACGGCGGCTGGGCAAGCAGCGGCGCAAGTTCCGTTCCGCCAAGTAATAGTCCCAACATGAACCAAAAACGTATTCTTCTCATCTTGAAAAATAGGCAAAACATCTTGTTCCGTGGAAACGGGGGCAACCGGTATGGCTCGGAGCAGGCCCCGCCCAGCGCCCCGCAAGCGGAGCGTAATTTTCTTCAAGAAGGTTTACTGAAACGGTAGGGCCGTAAACGCGCGCTGTTTGGTGAGAGGAGCGTTATACTGCCACTGTTCAGTGGTCACTCCTTTTTCTAAGCTTTCCAGGGAGGAGAAGTGCTGGCCTAACACGATGGTGGTAAATAGTGGCGCGTTGCACTTGTCGGTACGAGTGAATAACGTAGAATTGCCCCTTGCGCCATTGCAATGGAGCCGGCTGCAGGGCCACCTGAAAATAACCGGGCCGAAACACGAGCGTGTCCGCTATTTCGGTGTCGCCGGCGGGGGTGGCCGGTCTCAAGTGGGAAAAATCAATCACCATCTGCTGAAGCCCCAGTTGTACATAGAGCCGGCTGGCCGGGCCGCCGGCTGGCACCCAAGTAAAATCTTGTACCCAAGCGTCGTCATACCGGTCATCTTTTTTGGTCCACTCGTAGCTGATAAGCGCGGAGGGGATGGTGTCCGCTAGCAGAAAGAGGCGCACGCTTACTGCTGAACGGTCTACTTGAATGAACCGAGTACCTTGTGGCAAATACAGGTGCGTAATATGCAGGCCCCCGCCCTGCGCGGGCCCTTGGGCCCAGAGCCCCAAGGGGGACAATAGCAGAAAACCCAAGCTCAGTTTAGTCATTCGGGTTGATGGGCGAGGTCTACTATTCGTTTAGCGAAACGGTGTTTTGAGTTTACACTTCTACCTCTAATTCAATTCGGTAGAAATAACTTCTTCTAGCTTTTATTGGAATGACGTGCTCAGCGATTCTTCGGTCAACTCATCCAGAGAGTGAATGCTCCTGGCTGCTTCGTGCGCTGCATCGGCCTCGTAGTGGGCATAATTGCCCCGTAGGATACGCACTGTCTTAAAGCCCAGTGGCTTGATGCCCACAAAATCCTTGCACACATTGTCGCCCACATACGTCACCTCCTCCGGCTGCACGCCCTCACGGCGGCAAATCAGCTGGAAAACGTGCGGGTCGGGCTTGGCGCGGTGGCGGCCGTAGCGATTGGTGAGGTAGGCGTGGCGCACTCGGTTGGCCAGGCCCAGCGCGGCTACCTTGCGGGCCTGCACCTCCTTGTGGCCATCGGTCACGATGTAAATCGGCCAGTTGGCAAAGCGCGCGAGGCACCGTTCGGCATCGGGGTATAAGCTGAGCGTGGGCTTATGCTGGCGGTAGGTGCGCAGGCACGCGGTTACCATTGCCTTGCTCCAGCGCCCGTGCTGACGAAGCACGTTATCAAATACTTGTCCCCGGCCTTGCACGGCTTCCTCGGCCATCATGCCCGCCGCTAAGGACTCGGCCGGCACGCCCAGCAACGGGCTCAGAAACGCCGCTACGGCCCGGAAGCCGCTGTGCACATAACTCAGCTCCGGGTAAAGCGTGTCGTCAAGGTCGAAAACGAGAACGGGCATTCGCGGGAATGGTAATGGTGTTGAGAAGCAATAGTTTGCGTCTCATTAGCTGAAAGCAGAATCCTTAACGATGTGACTCCGGTCGTTCAACGCCGAGACGCGAAGGGTCGCGTCTCTAGAGCGCGGGCATCACCACGTCGGCCGCCGCGCGCACCTGGCGCAGAGGACCCGGCGCGGGCTGGAACGGGAATAGGTTCAAATCGGCTCCAGCGGCTTCCTGCAAAAACCAGAAGAAGGAATCGACGCCCGCCGCAATTCCCAGCGTGGATGCCCCGCCAAAGCGGCAGTTGCATTCAATGAGGTGCAGGCCGCCATCGGGCGTGAGCAGGGCTTGAAGCACGAAAGGGCCGTAGAGACCCAACTGCTCCACGATGGGCGTGAGGCGGGCCAGCAGCGCCGGGTCGTGGAAGGTGGTGGTGACTTGCGATTCGCCGCGCACGATAACATCGCGGGTGCGAGCCACAAGGCCGTGCACCTTGCCGGTGCGGCTCACGTAACCGTCTACACTGATTTCCTGACCTTGAAGGAAGGGCTGAAAAATCGGCTCTTCCAGGGTTTGAGCATGGGCCACAGCAGCCGCATAAGGGAGATTGAGGCCGAGGCTGAGCGAACCGGCGCCGTACCGCTCCTTCACCACAAAAGCCTCGGTCTGATGGTTTACCAGCGTTTCAATATTGAGGCTGGTGGGAATAACGGGCAGCCCATTCTGCTGGCCGAAAGTGCTGAATTCCAACTTATCAAGGCAGCGCTGTACGGCAGTAGGCTCGCTCACCAGTACGGCAATGCCGGCATCGGCGAGCGCCGTCCGGTGTCGGGCCCAGAAGGCCAGTTCGCCGTCGCGGGTCGGAATGATGCGCGTGATGCCCTGGGCCTGGCAATGCGCAATAATTTCGGGTAGGTTGTCGTCGTTGGTGAGCGGAGTTATCCACTGCTCATCAGTGTAATAGAATGCCAGCGCCTGCGGGTTCAGGTCGCCGCCGATGACTTTGCTGCCGGGGCTGATACGCTTGGCGGCATGCTTGACAGCTTCAGCCAGCGGCACTTTAGCCGAAACGCTGCTAATGAGAACGTGACCCGCTGCTTTCGCCTCTGTAGCAGCAGTTGTGGCTTGGCGGGCGCGCTCATAGGCGATGATTTCGGGGATGGCAACTTCCAGCGTGGTCGGCGGCAGCCAATCTATTTGACTGCTCCACAGGGTCATATCGGCCTGGGAAGCTTCAAAAGGAATGTCCGAAGCCACGTAGTTGGCCCGCATGCCCGGGAAGTTCTGACGGAGCACGTCCACCACATCGGATACGCGGCGGGCGCGGCCGGTGCCGAGGTTCACGATGCCAGTTACGGTTTCGGCGGCGGCCAGGTGGAGTAGGCCCTCTGCCGTATCGGCGGCGTAGAGGTAGTCGAAAAACGACTCCGCGCCATACACGGTGATTTCCTCGCCGGCCAGTAGCATTCGGACCCAGCGCGAGGTAATGTCGCGCCCGTTGCGCCCGTAGCCCCGGTAGATGCGTGGGGCGACGGTGCTAAACTGCTGGGCTCGAAAGGTATCCAAAAAACGCAGCTCGATTTCGTGGGCCAGCTTGGCCATGCCCGTCAGGTTGCGGGGCAGGATGGGGTCGGTTTCGCCCAGGCTGCGCGGCTGGGCCGGCACCGCGGCGAAGTTGTACAGGGCCGGGTCGTAGATGAGGTAGCTGGAGGCGAACACTACGCGGCGCAACGAGGGCAGGTCTTTCTGCACCGTCATCAGGTGGTGGCTGAGCTGCACGTTGTGCCGGAAATTCTCCTCCCAGAAGCCGTAGGTTTCGGTGGAGCGCTCGAAGGTGGCGGCGAGATGGATGAACAAATCGGGCGCAAACGCGCCGATTTCCGTTTCGGTGAGGAAGTTAAGGTCGCCCTGGCGATATTGGAATTGAGTCGGGAAGTCGGCCGGCTGGGGCTTGAGGTCGCCCACCAACACTTGAATATCAGCGTTGAGAGCGGCCAGGCGGCGCGTCATTTCCTGGCCAATCACGCCGGCCCCGCCGCTGATGAAGATTCGTTTAAAGGGCAGTTCCAAAGGCTGTGGCATAGTCGGCGGCCAGCTGGCCGTGCATCAGTGAGTCGGCAAAAGTACCGGGCTGCAACTGGATATGCTGCCGCAGCCGGCCCTCTAATCGAAACCCGGCCTCCTCCAAGATGGCGACGTGAGCCGGGCGAATGTCGTAGGTTTCGGTAAACAAGCGGTTGAATTTCAGTCCTTCAAAGGCCGCCTGCCCCAGCAGCCGCAGGTGCGCCAAAAAATCCTGCCGATACGTGGCCGCATCTGCCGCCCGCCCGGGCTCCACCAAAAACGAAACCTCGGCGCGGGCATCAGCCCAGGAGATGTGCACGAGACCGCCGTAGGCCACCAACTCATCGTGGTGCAAAAGCGAAAACAACAGCTGTCCTGGCTGCTCCTGCTCAAACAGCGGCAGCACGATGCGCTGAAAATAAGAGTCTTGCTGCTCGGCGGTGAGCGGCGCGGCCTGGCGCAGTATTTCTAGTTGGGCGTTGCGCCAGGCCCGGATGGGCTCCCGGTCTTCGTAGCGAATGGGGACGAGGCGGTAGGCGCCGTGGCAAAATTCAGACTGCGCGAGGGAGCGGTAGGTGGTCACGTTTGGAAGCAAAGTAGGAAGGCAGCATGACGTGCTACACCACCAAATACGAAATCAGCGGATTGAGCGGGCTGCGGCGCAGGGCGTAATTCGCCACGCCGAAAACCTCGTCGAACGCCAGAGTTTCGCCCGGAAACTCGGGGCAGTTCAACTCGTCGAAGGCCACGATGGCGCCTTTGGTCAGGCGGGGTCGGATGGCTTCGAGGCAAGCCTTGGTGGGGGCGTAGATGTCGAAATCGAAGTAGGCGAAGGCGATGACGGTTTCGGGGTGGTCGCGCAGGTAGCGGGGCACAGTTTCGGAAGCGTCGCCGGCCACGAGCTCAAACTTGCGCTTGTGCGGGATGGGGCTGTCAGCTTCGTGCAGGGCCAGGATTTCGGTGAGGTAAGCCTGGTATTCGGGCGTCACGGCGTAGTCGCCGGCTTTCACCCGGTCGCCGTCCTTCGCATCCACGGACGGGAAGCCACCGAAGGTGTCGAAACCAATGATTTTGCGGTTGTAGTTGAACGGCTCGTAGATGCCGCGTAGGGCGTGCATCAGCGCCAGGTTCTGGCCCCAGCGCACGCCAAATTCCATGGCCACGCCGTGCACCGGAATGATTTGCTGGTACAGTTCCGTGAAGAACAGCAGGCGCGAAAACGTCTGCCGGTTCAGGTACAGGCCCAGGTTGTTGAGCAGCTCGGTGTTTGGAATCGGCGACTCGCGTAGCGTCTGGGCGAAGCCTTCGCGGCGGGCCTGCTCGGGCGCCGAAGCCCCGCTGAGCACGGAAATAGGGGAGGACATAATTAGTGATTAATGATTAGTGGTTAGTGATTATGAAGTTCATCAGGCAGCAATTGAACGGCATTAACCGTTAACCGCTAATCATTAATCACTAACTAACCGGGCTGCAAAAATGCAACAATACTACGGCCCAGCCCAACGCCGGCCAAGGCTTCGTAGTAGGCGGCCACGGCGGGGAGCGGGGCCGTGCGCAGGAGAAAGTTGTCCTGAGCTAAGCGGGTTTGGTGAGCGCCTTTGCCAGCTGCGCGGTCCATTACGTAGTTAGTAGCGGGGTTCAGCAGGTTGAGGTCAATGGGTTGGTCACCAATTACTCTTGCTACATGCCAGCCGGTGGATTCGGCCAGGTTGCGTAAGCCGGTTGGGTTGAAATAGGAGAGGTGGTCGGGTAGTACCACCCAGAACGGCCGGTCGATTTGGCCACTATCCAGCAAGTGCTGTTGCAGGGCCGAAAAATCGTTCGGCACGTCCACTACCAATATGCCGTTGGGCTTTATCAGTTCACGGCAGAGGCGCAGGAGCCCGGCAGGTTCGAGGACGTGTTCGAGGACATTGTCCAGCCAAAGGATATCGAACTGCTGCCCGGCGGCCACCAGCTTTTCTACCTCCTCGTAAAGGTCGCCGGTGCGCAGGTGCTCCCGCAGCTTCGGGTGAAATTTCTCCACGCTGAAGCTGCTGAAATCCAGTCCCAGCACGTCCCAGCCCTGCCGTTGGAAGTAGTCCAGCGCCCAGCCCTCGCCGCAGCCGATGTCGAGAAACGAGCCCTTTGCTGTTGCCCCTTCTGTTACCATTCTAGGCGCAGCTTCGGGGCTGCGTAGCTGCTCCAGCACCCAGTGCCGCAGCCGCAGCTTGCCTTCGATGTGCTCCAGTTCCTCCGCCGGGTATTCGGGCTGGTAGGTGGTCAGGTTTTCCTGATAGTAGCGCCGGGCGTAGTAGTCGCGCAGCTCCTCCGGCGTAGGCTTTTGCTTGATTTCGTAGAAGCCGAACTCGTTGAGGCGTAAGGTATCGGGCAGGTTCATGTGGTCTTTTGCTCGATGTGCGCGTTCAGGGCCATAATCTCGGGCCGGGCTTCGAGCAGGGCCAGCAGGTCGGTCGCGTTGAGCTGTTCGGCATGGTGCTCCTCAATTAGTCGGCGCAGTACTTCGTAGTCCTCGGCTGTATCCAGGGTGATGCGGAAGCGGCTGAAGTCGCCGCCGGGCCACACTTCGTCGCGGTAAATCACGCGGTCCGCCATGGCCGGATTAGCTTTTATATAGGGCGTGACGTGCTCCCGCTCGTAGGGCAGCGTGGCGTTGGCGTAGGCTTCGGCCAGCATTTCCATCGAGAAAATCTCAAAATCCAGCCCGCGTGGGAAGGTGCGGACGATGGAGTTGGAGCGGTATACCATCGGGTTGCCTTCTTCCAGGTAACGGGCCACGGCGGCCCCAATCAGCGGACCATCCACCAGTGGGCAGTCGGAAGTGACGCGCACCACTACGTCGAGGCCAAACTTCTGGGCCGTCTCGTAGTAGCGGGCCAGCACGTCGGCCTCGCTGCCGCGGTGGTAGGGCAGGCCGTGGCTTTCGGCGTAGGCAGCCAGCTCGTCATCGGCCGGCTCAGTGGTAGTGGCCAGGTAAATGGGCAGGCCGCTTTGCTGGGCGCGGGCTACGTGGTAATCCAGCAGCGGGTGTCCAACGGCGGGCAACAATACCTTGCTCGGCAGTCGGGTGCTACCCATCCGCACTTGGGAGATGATGCCGGCGCGCTGCATTATTCGGCTATTTTTTCGAGCAGATATACCACATCCTGGTTGCCGCGCTCGGCATCGTTGATGTAGGGATAGAGCTTCTGCTTCACCAGCCTGAGGTTGGGAAAGTTGTTCAGGAAGACTTGGGCGAAATCGGTTTTCCAGAGGAAGCCCTCGTTGCCGCGGTACTTGATGGGAGTCGTTTCGGGGGCGTAATACTCGTAGCCCATGATGTAACGGCGCGAGGTCCGGACCATCTCGCCCATGATGCGCGGCAAATCCTCCGGCGCAATGTGGATGAGCACGCCGTTGGTGCAGGTCACATCGAAGTAGTTGTCTTTGAACGGTAGGTCGAAGCCGCTGCCTTGTAGGATGTTCACGCCGCGTACGAAATCGCGGGCTTTCTCCACGGCGTACTGCTGCAGCTCAACGCCATACAGGTTGGTGAAGCCGGCCGCCTGCAGGCCCACCAGCTGCATGCCAGTGTTGCAGCCCACTTCCAGAATCCGGGCCTCGCGGGGCAGCTCGCCGAGGAATTCGGCGTTCATCTCCAGCTTGGTGTGGCCGTATAGGTCGCGATAAAACGCATTCCACTCGTCGAGCGGGCGTGAGTTGCGGTCAGTGTATTCGCGGCCAAAATCGCCGGACCAGAAATCTTCTTGTTGGGTGTGCAAAGCTGGAGGATTGTTGAATGTTTAGGAGTGAGGGTTAAGTTTTAAGGGTTGAGGGTGAATACTTAGGGCACGTTATTCAGCTGGAAAAACAGTCAATTCGACCCTCAACCCTTAAAACTCAACCCTCAAAAATTCTTTAACGCACGCCACTACGTAGTCCTGTTCCTCGTCGGTCAGCGTCGGGAACATGGGGATGCTCAGGCAATGAGCGTAGTAGGTTTCGGCCAAAGGGAAGTCGCCCTCGCGCCAGCCCAGGCTTTCATAATAAGGCATGCGGTGCACCGGAATGTAGTGGACCTGCGCAAAAATCTGCTTGGTTTTTAGGAAGTCGTACAGCTCGCGCCGTTGTGCTACCTGAATGACGTAGAGGTGGTAGGCGTGGCCGGGCGCGCCGGGGGCCAGCACCGTCACGCCCGGCACCTGAGCGAAGGCGGCATCGTAGCGGGCGGCCAGCTGGCGGCGGCGGGCGAGGCCTTCGTCGGCGCGGGTGAGCTGGCTGAGGCCGAGGGCACAGTTAAAATCGGGCAGTCGGTAGTTGTAGCCCAACTCTTGCATTTCCATGTACCACCCGCCGTCGGGCTCGCGCTGCAAGTCGGCCGGGTCGCGGGTGATGCCGTGGGTGCGCAGGCGCAGCAGATGGTGAAATAGCTGTTCGGAGTTGGTGGTAATCATGCCGCCTTCGCCGGTGGCAATGTGCTTCACGGGGTGGAAGCTGAAGATGGCGAGGTCGGCAAAGTTGCCATTGCCGCAGCGCTGCTCTTGGCCCTGCGAGTCGGTAAAAAAGCCGCCGGGGGCGTGGCAGGCGTCTTCAATTATCCAGAGGTCAAACTCGTCGGCCAGCTGCCGGGCATGCTCCAGGTTCACGGCCAGCCCGGCGAAATCCACTGGAATCAGGCCCGTGAAATAGCCCTTCGGATGCGCTTCCAGCAAGGCCCGCACTTTCTGTAAATCAATCAAGCCCGTGGCTGGGTCGATGTCGGCAAAGTGAACCTCGCCGCCGCAGTAGCGCACGCAGTTGGCCGAGGCCGAAAAGGTGAGCGGCGTGGTGATGACACGCTGGCCGGGTTGCACGTTGAGGGCCAGGGCGCAGAGGTGCAGAGCAGCCGTGCCGTTGCTCACAGCCACAGCGTATTTGGACCCGATATAGGCGGCGAACTGCTTTTCAAACTCCGCCACCGTCGGGCCCTGGGTCAGGTAATCGGCGTGTAGCGCGGCCGTGACGGCTGCCACGTCGGTTTCGGTGATGTTTTGGCGGCCGTAAGGAATTGGGCGGGTTGGTTCAAAGCTCATGCAACCCAAAGATAGTGGGCAGGGTCAAAGTAGCGAGTTTAAAAGGGCAGGCGTTACTTCGCACCATCTACCGTAAAAATCATGAAAAACTATTGCCTACGCCTACTTTGGGGCTTGTTGATTGGGTGCTTGCCCCTTTTGGCCAGCGCGCAGGGCGAATACTCGAATTGGTATTTCGGCCGGCGAGCCGACCTGCATTTCGCGCCCGCCGGTGGGGCCCCACGCCCCCTATTAGGTAGCGCCATGACGGCTACCAGCGGCTGCGCCACGCTCAGCGACGCGGCAGGCAACTTATTGCTGTACAGCAACGGCGAGCAGGTGTGGAACCGCCAGCACCAGCTAATGCCGGGCGGGCAGAGCTTGGGCGGCAATACCCTGGTTGCCCAAGGTTGTGCCGTAGTGCGGGTTCAGGGCACGGCTACTCCCACTGCATATTTATTTACGCAGCGCTACACGTCGGCATTGAGCGCTTTTGTAACGGGTACGCCCATTGCGGCCGAAATCCAGTTGAATGGTGCGGGAGGACTGGGGCAGGTAACGCAAACGGGCCTACCTGTGGTGGCCGATACCATTCTGCAGCGCTTGGGCGAGCGTCAGTTTGCGCCGTATCAGGCGCTGGTACGCCATGCCAATGGCCGCGAGTGCTGGCTGCTTACGCGGCTGCACCAGCAGGGCATTTTTCTGGCTACGCTGCTCGATGGCTCCGGCCAATGGCCGTGCCGGCGCACGGTGGTGAGCCGCGTGCTACCCACCCGGATTTCGTCCTCCACAACATTTCCCGGCGCGTTGGTAGCTTCGCCCGATGGCCGCACGCTGCTCTATAACGATGTTGCAACGAGCTTTCTAATGAGCTTCGACCCGGCTACGGGACAGGTCAGCACGCCCCTGCAACTCGTTTACCCAACGCCAACCATTCCGTCTAGTATTAACCCATATGCCCTCAGCGGCATTTTTTCCAGCGACGGCACGCGTTTGTATGTGAACCGCATCTACCAACCCAGTGGTAACTATGGCTCAGCGGTGCAGGTGATACAGTACGACCTGAGCGCGGGCAACTCGGCTGCCACGGCCACCACTGGCATTGAAATCTACAGTGTAGCTAGCAGTGGTAATAATGGCTTGCCCTGGTATGGCCAAAGAGGCCCCGATGGAATTATTTATTTTTCTGTGACTGAGTCTGCTTCCCTCGATGCCATCCTCTCGCCCAATGCCCGCGGGCGGGCTTGCCGCTACTCGCCCGGCTACCAGTCATTGGGAGGGAGAACCTCGCTGCAGTCGCTGCCAGTGCAGCCCAACGACGTGAACCTGGGTGCCCTGCTGGCGCCCGAGGGAGCCTTCGGCTGTGCTGGCCAGCGGCTCACGCTACGGGCCGGAGCCGGGGCGGGCGGCACTGCTACCGATTCCCTGCGCTGGCTGTTGGGTGATGGCCGCCGCGCGATTACTACCCTGGTCGCTACTGATAGCCTAAGCATTAGCTACCCCGCCCCCGGCACCTATACGCTGCGGCTCGACCGCCGCCGACAGGGCGTGGTAGTGGCCTCGGCTACAGCCTCGGTGCGCATCAGCGCTACGCCACAAGTGCGGCTGACGCTGGCACCGGATACGGTCGGCTGCACCCCGCTCAGCCTGCGCCTGTCGGTGGGACCGCAGCCAGCAGGGAGCGTGTTTAGCTGGCAGGACGGCAGCCGTGGGGCCACTTTGGTGGCTACCACCCCTGGCACCTACTGGGTCGACGTGCAAAACCCGGCCGGCTGCACCGTGCGGGCTACCGTGCAAGTGCGTGAGCGGCCCTGTGCTGCCCCCACAGTCACCATCCCCAACATTATTACGCCCAATGGCGACGACCAGAACCAGGCTTTCGTCCTCAGAGGCCTGGTTCCGGCCGACTGGAGCCTGCGCCTGTATAATCGTTGGGGAAGCGAAATCTATAAGCAGGCCAGCTACGACAACTCCTGGGCTGCTCAGGGCCAGCCCGATGGGGTGTATTACTACCTGCTCACGAATGCCACTACTAGCCAAAAACTCAAGGGCTGGGTAGAAGTGCGGCGCTAAGGCTTGTGCCTCAAAGTCGGAATAGGCTTCGGTAATCATGGCGTCGTGCTGCTTCTCACAAAGGTGGATGCCCACGATTTGCTGCGCGCTTCGGGCCGCTGCCGTAAGCCAAATTGGTGATTTTGTGGCTCGTAGTTCTCGAGCTGAAAATCTCGCCGCCCCAACCATGCCACAGTGCATACAGCACCAGACGTGCGTAAACCGGAAACCAGCCAACATCAGGTCCATGACATTGATGGGATGTGCTTCCAGCAAGGCGCGCACGTTCGCCAAGTCAGCCAAACCATGGCCGGGTTGGTGTTTGTAAGTAGAAACTCGCCACCCTAGCAGCGCAAGCAATTGGCTGAGACCAAAAAGGTGAGCAGGGGTTGTGATTGTGGCAACTGCAGGAGAATGGCTGAGTGGCTCAAAGCCATGCAACCCATAGCTAGAAGGCACGGTCGTAGCTGAGGACCAGCAGTTACTTTTGGAACGATGACAAGACTTTTGAGCAAGCCGTGGCAGCTCGTATTTTTCGGCTGGCTGTGGCTGGTGGCGGTGGTCCCCGTTCAGGCACAGCGTGAATATTTTAACTGGTATTTTGGCGACAGCGCAGCCATCTCGTTTGTGGCACCAAGTCCGCAGGCTTCGGTACTGTTTGATGGTCACTTAAAATTTCCGCAGGGCGTGGCCTCCATGTCCGATGGGTCCGGGCGATTTCAGTTTGCCTCCGATGGCTACCGGGTGTGGGACCACACCGGCCGGCCCATGCCGGGCAGCAACGTGTCGCAGACGCTGCACCGCTACCTCTACAACAGCCGGCAGGTGATGGCGGTGCCCGCACCGGGCAGCCCGTCGCGCTACTATGTGTTTGCCAGTCAGCGCGAGTTCTACGCCAACGAATTTCCAGTGAGCGGCAACACGCCGGTTTTCCTGCCCTATGTGGTGGTGGACATGAACACGCGCACCGGATTGGGTAGCATTGTGGCGCACGACAGCCTGCAAATACCCTTGGGCTTGGTGCAGCGCGTGTCGGTGCCCAGCGGCCTGGGGTGCAACTGGGCTGCCGTGCGCCATGCCAATGGCCGCGACCTGTGGCTGGTAGGCATCACGAGGGAAGGCCATTACCTCAGTTGGCTGCTGAATACTAGCGGTGTAGCGCCGGTGCCGGTAGTAAGTTCTTTCGCACGCTTGTCAAGCATCGATGGCATCCTCAAAGCCTCACCCGATGGCCGGATGCTGGCGCTGTTTCTAAACGCCACCGATGGGAGAAGCATGCGCCCCGAAGGCCGCCTGGAACTGGCCAACTTTGATGCGGCGACCGGGCAGGTAGGCAACGTGCAGCCGCTGCCCACCCGGTTCCGCGGCAATCGCTACCCGCCGAGCAGCAACGGCAGTACCACCACGACGCTGACTCGGCTGACCGGGCTGGAGTTTTCGCCCGATGGCTCGCGGCTCTACGCCGATTCGGCCGGTGCATACCCGCTGCAATACAACCTGTTGGCAGGTACACCGCAGGCCATTGATGCCAGCCGCACGCCCATTCGACCGGTGGGCGCCACGCCCGGCCCCATCAGCTACCCCACCGATATGAAGCTGGGACCCGACGGCCGCATTTACCTCACCTACGGCACCAATTCGGTGAGCTGCATAACCATTCCCAATGCCCTAGGCCAAGCTTGCGGGTTGCAAACAGGCGCCCTTGGTCTGCAAAGCCGCTCGGCCGGCACCGGCACCCTGCCCCTTTCCACCAACGACCTGAACCTGCCGCCTGTGGTAGTGGGCAGCGCCGGCAGCATTGCCGCTGGTAGTGGCTGCGCAGGTACTCCCATCCTGTTTTTGTCGTCCCTGAGCCCATTCGTAACGGCTACCTCGTATGCCTGGGATTTCGGCGACCCGGCTTCTGGGGCTCTCAACAGCGGCGCGGGCCAGGCTCCCGGTCATATTTACCAGCAAGGCGGCACGTACACCGTCACGGTGCGCGTCACGGCCCTCAGTGGCTTGCAGTACACCGCCACCCAAACCGTGCAGGTGCTGACCAGCCCGGTGGTTGTGCTTGGGCCAGCCGTGCGGGCAGTATGCCGGGGCCAAGCCGTAACGCTCGACCCCGGGGCCCAGCCTGCTGGGGTAACCGTTAGCTGGCAAGATGGCTCAACGCAACCCACCCTGGTAGTCCGCCAGCCCGGGTTGTACACCGTGCACGTCACCAATGCCGCTGGCTGCAGCAGCACCGCCAGTACCAGAGTTGAATGGCTGCCAACTTCTCCCGCATCCCTGGGTAATGACACAACCATCTGCCTGACAAATGCTTATGAGTTGCGTCCTCGTGGTGCGCAACTTCCGGGCACCACCTACCGCTGGCAGGATGGCTCCACGGCTGCCAGCCTGCTGGTGCAGCGCGCTGGCCGTTATGAGCTGGCAACGACTACCCCCGCCGGCTGCACCGAAAGTGCCTCGGTGACTATCATCAATGGTAATTGCCCCCAGGTATATCCGAATGTTATCGTGCCCAGTGTCATTACGCCCAACGGCGACGACCAGAACGAGTACTTCGTTATCAAAAACTTAAGTACCAACAATTGGCAGCTCGAAGTATACAACCGCTGGGGCCGGCAAGTCTACCAAAAAAAGGATTACGACAATACCTGGAATGCTTCCGGTCAACCCAATGGTGTGTATTTCTATCTCCTGCATAACGACGCTACCGGGCAGCAATACAAAGGCCAGGTGGAAGTAATTCGCTAGGCCAGTAGTAGATAGCTCTAAATGAGGAAAGGGCCCTTATGCAACGCGTAGCGAAGTATAAGGGCCCTTTTGGTTGTTGCTGCTGAACTAGCGCCTACACCTCAAAATCAGCATCGACATGCAGCCGGATTTCCTGCCGAATCTGCTCGGCATCCAGCCATTCCTGGTTGTTGGCTGAATCGTACTGAAAGCCCAGGGGTACGCGCTTGCCGTTGAATTCCTCGATGAACTTTTCCACGCTCCAGGTCGGCATTGAAGGCAAGATGACGTAGTAGCGGTCCAACTCCACGGTGCTCAGGGCGTCGGTTTCGGTAATCATGGCTTCGTGCAGCTTCTCACCGGGGCGGATGCCCACGATTTTCTGCTCGCAGTTTGGGCCGATGGCGCGGGCCACTTCAGTGATTTTGTAGCTCGGAATTTTAGGTACGAAAATCTCGCCGCCCCAGGCGTGCTCCAGCGCGTAGAGCACGAGGTCCACACCTT
This sequence comes from Hymenobacter negativus, assembly GCF_017571495.1. Taxonomy (GTDB): domain Bacteria; phylum Bacteroidota; class Bacteroidia; order Cytophagales; family Hymenobacteraceae; genus Hymenobacter; species Hymenobacter negativus. The sequence goes on from NZ_JAGETZ010000003.1 coordinate 429,392, forward strand.
CTTCGAGCGAGATGTTGAAGCGTGTCATGTCGGGGTGCGTGATGGGGAGCACGCCGGTGTGGCGCTGCTGCAAAAAGAACGGCACCACCGAACCACGCGAGCCAATTACGTTGCCGTAGCGCACCACCGAAAACCGCAAATCACGCGAGCCCTTCATGTTATTGGCCGCCACAAACAGCTTGTCGGAGCACAGCTTGGTAGCACCGTAAAGATTGATGGGCGCGGCAGCCTTGTCGGTGCTCAGGGCTACCACGTCCTTTACGCCGCAGTCGAGGGCGGCGTTGATGACGTTTTCGGCGCCGAAAATATTGGTCTTGATGCACTCCATCGGGTTGTACTCGGCGGCGGGCACCTGCTTGAGGGCGGCGGCGTGAATCACAATGTCGATGCCCTCGCAGGCACGGTGCAGGCGCTGCTCATCGCGCACATCGCCAATGAAATAGCGGATGGCCGGGTACTTGGTCGGGCTGAATTCCTGGCTCATCTCATACTGCTTCAGCTCATCGCGCGAGAACACGACGAGGCGCTTTACGTGCGGAAACTGTTTGAAAACGGTGCGCACGAATTGCTTGCCGAAGGAGCCGGTGCCACCCGTAACAAGGATGGACTTGTGGTTGAGGTCGAGAGCCATGAAAATTGATAAGCCGAAATCAGGACTGCAAAAGTAGTTCAATTGGGGCATGCAGCGTCCCATCGGTCATCCTGAGCACAGCGAAGGACCTTGTTACCGCTGAATGGCTTGCCGTAAGTCACTCGGTACAAACGGGAGAAGGCCCTTCGTGCCTGCCTGATGCGCAGAACGCGCAGGATGACAAACGCTCCAAACACCACACAAACGCCCGCTGCTCCCGACCTTTGGCCTGCGGAGGCACTGCCGCGGCGCGAATGCTATTCAATTCTCTTCATTTCCTCGTCTTTTTTCCGATAGTCATCGGGCTTTACTACGGGCTGCCGCCGCGCTGGCGCAACCTGCTGCTGCTGCTGGCCAGCTACTATTTCTACATGAGCTGGCGGGCCGCCTACGCTATTCTGCTGCTGGCCACCACGCTGCTCGACTACTACAGCGGCTACCGCATGAGCCAGCTGCCCACCAAGCGGGCGCGGCGGCCCTGGCTCTACCTCAGCCTGGCCAGCAACCTGGGCACGCTGTTCATTTTCAAGTACTTCAACTTCTTTCGGGACGCGGCCCTGCAGCTGGCGGAGGCACTGCACCTGCCACACGCGGCCGTGCCAGCATTCGGGCTACTGCTGCCGGTAGGCGTATCGTTCTACACGTTTCAGTCGGTGGGTTACATCGTGGATGTTTACCAGGGCCGTCTGGAAGCGGAGCGGAATTTTGGGCGGTTTGCGCTATTCGTAGCCTTTTTTCCGCAGCTGGTAGCCGGGCCCATTGAACGGGGTGGGCACATGCTGCCGCAGTTTCGGCGGCGCCACAAGTTTGACTATGCACGCATCGTGAGCGGGTTACGGCTCATGGCCTGGGGCCTGTTCAAGAAAGTGGTGGTGGCCGACCGCCTGGCTCTGCTCGTCAATCCGGTGTTCAACAACCCGCGCCAGCACCCCGAAGGCCCGTTGCTGGTGCTGGCCACGCTGGCCTTCACCTTCCAGATTTACGGCGACTTCTCGGGCTACACCGACCTGGCCCGGGGCGCGGCCCGCGTGCTGGGGTTCGATTTCAACCTCAATTTCCGCCAGCCTTACCAATCGGCTTCGGTGCCGGAGTTCTGGCGGCGCTGGCACATTTCGCTGTCGAGCTGGTTTCGGGATTACCTCTACATTCCACTGGGTGGCAGTCGGGTAGCACCGTTGCGGGCCTATGGCAACCTGCTGGCTGTGTTCCTCATCAGCGGCCTCTGGCACGGCGCCAACTGGACCTTCCTGGTGTGGGGTGGCCTGCACGGCCTCTACCTCGTGCTCAGCACCTGGGCGCGGCCGGCGCGGGAGTGGCTGGCCCAGCGCACCGGCCTGGCCGCGCACCCGGGGCTGCGGCGCGGGCTGGGCGTGGGCATCACCTTTGTGCTGGTGGCTTATGCCTGGATATTTTTCCGGGCCAACAGCCTGAGCGACGCACTCTTCATCAGCCGCCACCTGTTCAGCGGCTGGCAGCTGAGCGGTCGGGCCGTGGGTACGCTATTGCTCGATTTCTCACAGCATTACCGGCCCGAGCTGGCCGTGGCAGCCTTCGGCGTGGGGCTGATGCTGCTGGTGGAGTATTTCGGTAGCCGGCGCAGCCCGCAGGCTTGGGTGATGGCCCAGCCGTTTGTGTTGCGTTGGGTAGGCTACCTGAGCCTGACGCTGCTGATTCTTTACCTGGGTATTTTCAACAGTACCTCCTTTATCTATTTCCAATTTTGAAAAGCCCCGTTCTCGCTGCTGTGTCCCGGCTGGTGTTGCGGCTGGCGCTGCTGGGCGGCGCGCTGCTGCTGGGCGCGGTGTTGCTGGGACCGGTGGTGCTAAAGGGGCGGGTCGATGCGTTTTACGGCCGGTTCACCAGCCCGCCGGCCGGCTCGCTGATTTTAGGGACTTCGCGGGCTGCGCAGGGCATTCAGCCAGCGGTGCTGGCCGCCGGGTTGGATAGCGCGTTTGACAAGCCACTGCTGAATTACGCCTTCACGCTCACGCATTCGCCCTACGGGCCGGCGTACCTGGCCAGCATCCAGCGCAAGCTGCGGCCGGAGGTGCGCAACGGCCTGTTCCTCCTCGCCGTGGACCCGTGGTCGCTCTCGCTCACCGGGCCGGAGGGCCGCTTCCCGGAGGACCAGTCCTTCATCGGCCAGCTCAAGCAGGTCAGCCAGAACCCCAATTTGCCCTACCTCACCCGTTACCAAACCAAGCCCCTCTACCGCCTGCTGCTCGACTATGCCACCGCTACCGAACGCCTGCATCCCGACGGCTGGCTGGAAGTCAACATCGGGACCGACAGCGCCCAGGTGCGCGCCCGCACTGCCCGCAAGCTGCAGGACTACCGCCTCCTGGCTGCCAGCCAGCACCTTTCGGCTGGCCGCTTACTGGCCCTGCGCCAGACCATTCAATTCCTGAAGCCGCACGGCCGGGTTGTGCTGGTGCGCCTGCCCGTCGGCGCATCGTTGCTTCAACTGGAAAACGTCTATCAGCCCGGTTTCGCCCAGCAGATGCGGCAGCTGGCGACTGATTTTGCCGTGCCATTTCTCGACTACAGCACCCAGCCCTATGCCACCACCGATGGCAACCACCTGCAACGTGCGGCCAGCGTCGACTTTACGCAACAGCTAACGAAAGATTTGAAGAAAGAGCTTCAGGAAAAACGATAATATTCGGGTGCAAAAAAGGCCTTCTGCACGTGCAGAAGGCCTTTTTTGTTTTACAGATTAGCCGTGTTATTGCACTACCACCTGCTTTGCGACTGAGGTAGCTCCAAGCTGCACTCGCAGCGTGTAGATGCCCTTCGCGAGACGGGTAACATCGATAGTGGTGACTGCCCCTGCGGCCGACAACTGGATGTTTTCGCGTACTGCCTGGCCCAGTGTGTTGTATAAAGTTGCTCGGCCGGCTATACCTGCGGCATTAGTAGGTATTGCCACGGTGAAGCTGGAGTGGGCCGGATTGGGATACAGTACCACTTCCACACCTGCTTTCGCAGTGTTGGTGGCCAGGGGACCGGCGGCCGGGCCGAAGCGCAATTGAAAGCGGCTAGCCTGGGCCTGCATCGCCTGCTGGGCCGTCACCGCGAAAGTGTAGCTGGGCCGCTGGTTCAGGTCGATGAGCTGGTTGGTTTGCGCATCGAACAGGTAAGCGACCAGATTAGTGGGCAGATGGAGCAATTGCTCGGCCTTGAGGGTGTAGGTACCAGCGGCCGGCACCCCAATGCTCAGCGGTATCGCGGTGGCTGTTGTAAACTGGTCGCGGCCGTCGATGGCCAGTGCAGGAACTGTAGCGGATGCCGCTGCCAGATTCAGCCCGGTAGAATTGGGCAGTTTCACAGCGTCAAACTGCGAGTCGAGTCCATCCGTAGCGCCGCTTTCGGCATATACAAACACGGCATCAGCGGGGCCGGAAGCGCCTTGCAGCGTTAGCTGCACCAGCGGGCGGGCATCGGCGGTGCCACGGCGGAATGAAACCTGGCTGCCATAGGAAGTCACGCGCTGGCTATTGCGGAAGGCAAGAGTACCGTTGGTCTGGCCCGCACTCACCCGCACAAAAAAGCCCTGGCTGGAGCCGATGAGCGGGTTTCCGCCGCCCACACCGTTGGTGTAGGCGCGGTAGGTACCGTTGTATTGGCTGGTGCTTTCAAACACGTACATGGCACCGTCCAGGTTCGGGCGGTCGGCGGCAGCCACTTGGTTCCAGTCGAGCGGGGCCGGGTAGGGGTTGCCTACCAGGGCCCAGCCGGCATCAGCAGCTGTCGCGCCACTGTTGCGGTCCAGCGACAGGATACGGGTGCCGTTGTTCAGCGTGCCGGCAAAATCAACTTTTTCCGAGGCGGCGATATTCACCGTGTAGCCAATCCCCACAATTAGTGCGCTGTTCGTGCTAATAGGAGAAAACCAGCCTTTGTCAAAAGCGCTGTAATTGTTGGTCGTCGTGGCAAGGCGGCTCTGGTCGTAGCCATACACCGTAGGGAAAGGCGTGACCAAATCGGGCCGGGTACTGTTGTTATAGGCCACATTCAGCACCGGTGCGAAACCGCTCGTGGCCAGGTCGGTTACCGCCGTTGTGGCCACCGGCGAACTGTAGTGCCGGTAGCCCAGGCCGGCATTCATCGAAGGGTCGATGTAGCGCTGCACCAGCGCCGTATTGCCTTGCACCGTGCCCGTGCTGCTGTTTACCACCAGGGCCGTACCCGTGGCGCTGGAAGGCAGAGTCAGCGTCTGGCCATTCAGTACCAGGTTGCCGGCGGCGCCCACCGTGAGCACCTGCATCACGGTTTCGGGGCCGTTCAGGGTCACCGCGTTGGCATTGGTGGTGCTGAGGTTGCGCACCTGCGTCGGCAGGGCCGCACCGGTTACTTGCGCAGCCGTACCGTTGTAGATGTAGCTGGCGTCGTTGCTGAAGCTGCGGGTGCCCGTAAGCCGTACGGAACCCACATTGCCCGTCAGCTCGATGCCAGCTGGGTCGCAGATGCCGAGCGTGCCGCCCGCTTCCAACACAAAGTTGCCGGTCCCCGTCAAGGGCTGACAAGCCGTGAGCAGTGTGCCGCCATTCTGAATCGTTAGAGTTCCCATTACCGTCAGGGTGCCGGTGAGTGTGCCAATACCCGCGCCGCCGGTGGCCGGGCCCGTTACGGTTACGTTGCCGTAGGTGCCGCTCACGTTTTGTGGCGTGCTCACCACGAGGTCGGGCAAGGCCACGAGCTGATTGAGACGCACGCTGACTGAGGCGCTGGCAAAGTTGGCGGCCAGAAAATCCAGGTCGCCGTCGTTGTCTACATCGGCGGTGGCAATTCCATTTGGGTTGGTGCCGGTCAGTACCGTACTGCTGGTGCCAAATACGCCGGTACCATCGTTCAGGCGAACGGTGAGGTTATTGGAGTTAAAGTTCACCACCGACATGTCCAAGTCGCCATCGCCGTCCAGGTCGGCGGCAGAAATACTGCTGGGGCCATTGCCGGTTGGGTATTCGGCCCCGCCAGCAAAAACGCCGCTGCCGTTGTTGAAGCGCACGCTGGCGTTGCTGCTGCCGTAATTAGCGCTCATTATATCCAGGTCGCCGTCGCCATCGAGGTCACCCAGCGACACCCAGCGTGGCTGATTGGCCAGCACTGGGTCTGAGCCTCCGCTGAAAACGCCGTTTCCGTTGTTCAGGCGTACGCTTACCGTGGTGCTACCTACTCCCCAGTTAGCCGTTAGTAGGTCGAAGTCGCCGTCACCGTCAACATCGCCGGTTTGAATATTGAAGGGAAGCGTGCCCACGCTGATGGTTGAGCCCGCGCTGAAGATGCCTGCCCCATTGTTCAGGCGTACTATCACGTTGTTGCTGGCACCATTAGCAACCAGAAAATCCAGGTCACCATCACCATCAACATCGGCCGTGGTGACACTTTGTGGCTGGCTACCCACCACGTAGTCGGCGCTGCCAGTAAAAATGCCACTGCCATTGTTGAAGCGCACGCTCACAGAATTGGCATTGTAATTAGCGGTCAGCAAGTCCAGGTCACCATCGTTGTCGACATCAGCGGTGGCTACACTGCGGGGCTGGCTGCCTACGCTCGGGTTTGAGCCCCCGCCAAAGGTTCCGCTGCCGTTGTTCAACCGCACACTGACTGAAGCACCGCTGAAAGTTGGTGAAAGCAGGTCGAGGTCGCCGTCGTTGTCCACATCAGCTACCGCTACGTTGTATGGACTGCTGCCCACGCTTGGGTCCGAGCCACCGCTGAAGGTTCCGTAGCCTCCCGTAGCGGCGGCCGTGAACTGAAACAGCTGCGGCATTGCCAGTGCTCAATTGGTGCTTTGAGCGGCCGTAGTCACGCTCACTCTTACCGTTTCGCCCGGCCGAAAATCAAGCGATGGAGAAAACGTTAGGGCATCGTTATTTAACGTAACGGTGCCACTGTTGCCCGACCGCAAGCCGCCGCGCTGACTGCTGAAAACCTTAAGAGCCGCCGTGGAGCCTGCGGTCAGGCTCTGACTAAACTGCACTGTAACGGGGCTGGTGCGAACAACGCTGCTCCGGTTAGCCGCTGGCGTTATGGCGCTGATAATGGGCTGGGCCTGGGCTGAAGTGGCTAACAAACTAATCAGGGCCGCAGCAAGACCAAACCCAATAGGGTAGAGGTTTATTCTCATGAAAAAGAAAGGGAAGAATTAAAATAATGTAAGGTAGCAGGCGGCCTTAATATATAATTACTGCAGCGCAGCTGCAATGCTTGCCAGCTCGCCCGCCAATCCGCGCCGCGAGTAGCGCGAGTGGCTCACCGCTGGCAAATCCAGGTTAGGATTGCTACGCCATTGTATTGCCAGGGCGTCCAGCGTTTGCTGCATCAGGGCCGTGTCGGCGTAGGGCAGGGCCTGGCCCGCGCCGCACTCCTGGAGCAGGTTGTCGGCATCGGAGCCGGCCGGGCCCACGCAGAGAATGGGCTTATTGGCCGCCAGGTACTCGAATACCTTGCCCGGCAGAATGCCGAAGTTGCGCGGCACATCCGGAATAGCCATCAGCAGCACCGACGATTCCAGCAGGTATTCCACCGACTTGTCGTGCGGCACGAAGGCAATGAATTCGGTGATGGGCAGCAGGCCCGCCTGTTCAATCTGTCCACGCAGCTGCGCCGAAACCTGGCCCACAAACCGCAGCCGGAAGGGCACCTCGGGGTGAGCGGCGGCACAGGTGGTCACCGCTTTCAGCAGGTTGTCAATGTGATACAGCTCCGTGATGGTGCCGGTGTGCGTGATGCGCAGGCAGTCGGCAGGAGGACAGGAAGCGCCTTTGAAATCAGACTCATCATACCCATTCGGCAGCACATGAAATTTGGCGGATGGCAGCTCCGGCAGCTTGGCCAGAAACAGGCGCTTGGTTTCGGGCGAAGTCACCAGTACAGCGTCGGCCTGGGTGAGCACTTGGCACTCGTAGCGCGCATCGAGCCAGGAGGCCAAAGGCGTGTGGTGCAGGTCTTTGTAGTAATAGATGTCCGTCCAGGGGTCGCGCATGTCGGCCAGCCAGCGCAGGCCGTGGCGTTTCTTCAGCTCCAGGCCGATGAGCTGGGTGGAATGCGGCGGCGAGGAGGTGAGCACGGCGTCGAACTGCTCGCCGGCGGCCAGCAGCTTTTCCACGGCGGCCAGGGCGTGGCGGTTCCAGCCCCGGCGCGGGTCCGGGATGAACAAATTGCCGCGCACGAAGCGCAAGGCCTTCTGCATCAGGCCGGGTTTGCCTTCGTTGGCGAAGCCGCCGTAGGGCACAGCGCGGCCCGTTAGCTTCTTGTAGCTCTCAAATGGCTCCGAAGTCTTCGTGCGAATGACCCGTACACCTGCCGGAACTTCCGCCTGCAGGCTCTCATCGCGCACCGGGTAAGTGCCTTGGTCGGCGTCCACGGTTATCACCGTGGGCTCCACGTTGAAATGCCCAAGGTGCTTCACAAATTTCAGGCAGCGCTGCACGCCGGCTCCGCCCGAAGGTGGCCAATAGTAGGTGATAACAAGCAGACGCAGTGGGCGGGAGAGGGGCACGGGCACGGGCAACAGAAAGCGGGCCGCGAAGGTACGCCCTTTGCCGGTTTTTGGCCTTTTGTGGTTACTTTTGGGGTTCAGTTTCAGCCTGATTCCCGGGGCTTGCCCCGCAGCAAATCAGCTTCATCCGTTCAATCAGCGCTAAATCAGCGATTCATGTTCGATAATCTCTCCACCAAGCTCGACCGGGCCCTCAAAACCCTGAAGGGCCAGGGCAGCATCTCGGAAATCAACGTTGCGTCTACCATCAAGGAAATCCGCCGCGCGCTGGTCGATGCTGACGTTAACTACAAGGTTGCCAAAGATGTAACCGATAAGATTAAGGACGCCGCCATGGGCCGCGACGTGCTCACGGCCGTGTCGCCGGGCCAGCTCATGGTCAAAATCGTCTACGATGAGCTCACCGAGCTCATGGGCGGCGAAAAGAAGGACATTGTCATCAAAGGCGACCCGGCCGTGGTGCTGCTTTCGGGCCTGCAAGGCTCGGGCAAAACCACGTTTGCCGGCAAGCTGGCCAGCTTTATCAAGAAGCAGGGGCGCAATGTGCTGTTGGTGGCTTGCGACGTGTACCGCCCGGCCGCTATCGACCAGCTGAAGGTGCTCGGCGAGCAAATCGGCGTGGAAGTGTACTCGGAAACCGAGAACAAGAACCCGGTTGAAATCTCGCGCAACGCCATCGACTACGCCAAGAAAAACGGCAAGAAGGTGGTCATCATCGACACTGCCGGCCGTCTGGCTGTGGATGAGCAGATGATGCGCGAGATTGAGGCCGTGAAGTCGGCCATCAATCCCAGCGAAACGCTGTTCGTGGTGGACTCCATGACCGGCCAGGATGCTGTGAACACCGCCAAAACCTTTAACGACCGCCTGAATTTCGACGGCGTGGTGCTCACCAAGCTCGACGGCGACTCGCGCGGTGGCGCAGCCCTCAGCATCCGCTCGGTGGTGGAAAAGCCCATCAAGTTCATCTCGACCGGCGAGAAGATGGACGCGCTCGACCTGTTTTATCCCGACCGCATGGCCCAGCGCATCCTGGGCATGGGCGACGTGATTTCGCTGGTAGAACGTGCGCAGCAGCAGTTTGATGAGGACGAAGCCAAGCGTATCAATGCCAAGATTCGGAAGAATCAGTTTAACTTCGACGACTTCCTCTCGCAGCTGGAGCAAATCAAGAAGATGGGCAACATCAAGGACCTGATGGGCATGATTCCGGGGATGAGCAAGGCCATGAAGGACGTTGAAATCGACGACGACGCCTTCAAGCCGGTTGAAGCCATCATCAAGAGCATGACCAAGCAGGAGCGGGCCAACCCGGACATCATTAACGGTTCGCGCAAGAAGCGCCTGGCCAAAGGTTCGGGCACGGACATCCAGCAGGTGAATGCGCTGATGAAGCAGTTTGAAGACATGCGCAAAATGATGCGCACCATGAACAAGCTCAGCCAGACCAAAGGCGGTATGGCTCAAATGCAGAAAATGATGGGCGGCATGAAAGGCGGCCCCGGTGGCATGATGCGCTAAGTCGCGTCGGCACTGAAACGAAAGAAGCGTCCGCACTTCATGTGTGGGCGCTTCTTTCGTTTCGGTAAATTATGGATGATGAAAATGAAATTGATTTTTTGCCTGAATCAGTAAGCTTTACGGAGGAATGTTGAGAATATTTATTGTGCTGGGAATCTTTTGGTTCAATTGTTGTTAGCCTCATCGTGAAAGAATAGTTTTTTAAGGTGTTTTGGTATGGAAAGAGGCGTCCCCTTGGGGCGCCCCTTTTTTTTATGCCTTTGCAAGCGGCGCCTGTAAGGAATTCGGAATGCGGGCGTCAGGCTGGGAAAGGTGCGGGCTGCGGTCCGAAGTACCTTGCAGAGGTTTCCCTTACATTTTGTGGTTTTATGAAGCAGCTTGTTGAAAAGCACCCGCTGGCTATTCGCTGGTTTCACTGGGTCAACTTCCCGGTTCTTGCCCTGATGATTTGGAGCGGGATGTGGATTTACTGGGCCAACGACGTGTACCGCCTTGGCTGGGGCAAAACCACGCTGTTTAAGTTCTTCCCGCAGTCGTTCTACGATGCCTTCCACCTCGACCACAAGCTGGCGCAGGGCATGAGCTGGCACTTCGTGCTGATGTGGGTATTCTTCCTCAATGGCCTTCTGTACGTGCTCTACACGTTGTTTTCGGGCGAATGGCGCTACCTACTGCCCACGCGCCACTCGTTTCGGGAAGCCGTGCTGGTGACGCTCCACGACCTGGGCCTGTACAAGAAGCCGCTGCCGGTGCGCAAGTTCAACGGGGCCCAGCAGATTGCCTACACCAGCGTCATCGTCATGGGCCTGGGGTCGGTGCTGACGGGGCTGGCCATTTACAAGCCGGTGCAGTTTGGCTGGCTCACGCAGGCGCTGGGCGGCTACGAGTTTGCCCGCATCATCCACTTCGCCCTTACTATTGGCTACGTGCTGTTTTTCATCGTGCACATTGCGCAGGTGGCACGGGCGGGCTGGAATAATTTACGGGCCATGGTGGCGGGCTTCGAGATAGAGGAAGTCGACCCCGTCACGCACAAAATCACGGCTGGCCCAACGTCATTGCCCGCGGCAGATTCTTCCCTCACGTCTAATTAACTTATCGATTCGGTATGACTGATAATTCCACCGCGCCGGTTCCGGGCGAAAACGCTCCGGCTAATCCAGAGGCAGAAAAAGCCATGCTGGCGGAAGCCCGCCGCCGCTCGCGCCGCTCGTTTATCACATTGGGGTTGGCTGGGCTGGCGGGCCTTGGCGGCTGGCGCTGGCTCATTTCGCAGCCCGATGATGCCGGGATTCCGCATCCGCTACGCAAGGTACTTGACGCGAACAGCCGGCTGGCCAGTGCCTACTTTAAGGAAACGCGTCTCGCGCCGGAGTTTGCCCGCAGCCGGGCCCGGACCCCGCGCAAGAACGGGGCCTACGGCCTCAAAAGTGAGATAGACCCAGTTGCGTGGCGTATGCGGGTGCAAGGCTATGGCACCGATAAAACCCAGGAGTTCACCTTGGCCGACATCCAAGCGCTGCCCAAAGTGGAGATGGTCACCGAACTAAAGTGCATTGAAGGCTGGAGCATTGTGGTGCATTGGGCTGGGGCGCGGCTGTCTGATTTCCTGGAGCGCTACCCGCTGGCCACGCGCAGCGGCCGTCCCGCCGACCCCCTCAACCCACCCGCCGACCTGGCACCCTACGTGGCCATGCTAACGCCCGATGAGCAATATTATGTGGGCCTCGACATAGCCAGCGCGCTCCATCCGCAAACCCTGCTGTGCTACGAAATGAACGGCGAACCACTGACCGCCGACCACGGCGCACCGCTCCGGCTCGTCACCCCGCTCAAATACGGCATCAAGCATCTCAAGCGCATCGGCACCATCACCTTTGCCGATACGCGCCCCAAAGACTTCTGGGCCGAACTGGGCTACGACTGGGACGCGGGGCATTAGGTGAGTGAGCAACGCATCCAGTAGGCGTTTTGCTCATTCACCTACATTTTAATGTATGACCCGCAGCTCGTAGCGTTCGGGGGCACCGTTGGCGGCGGGAACATGCCAGGCGCCCACGCGGCTTGGGCCGTAGCCCAGGTTAACTTTCACCCACTCGTCGCGGGTGGGCAGCATGGCAATGATTTCCTGTTCCAGTTGGGACAGCTTGCTACGGGAGGTGTCGGTGGTTTGGGGGGCGTCAATTTCGGCTCGGCGCAGGCTTTTTTCTGCTTCCAGATAGGTATTTACTTTTTCTTCCAGCGGAATCAGTGCGGGGTCCAGGTAGTCGAGGTTAGAAGCCATAGTAACGGAACAAGCGGAATTTAAAGGAGGAAATAATGGCCAGGAGCCGGGTTTCAGAACGAGGATTGCCAGGAAAAGATACGGCCTATGGGTGAAGCTCCCTAAGGGGCTGGTTGGGACGGAATGGTGGCCGGGCGGTTGCGCTGGCATTTTTCGCCGCAATATTTTACCTCGTCCCAATTGGCCCGCCACTTTTTACGGTACTCAAATGGCCGGCCGCAGGTAACGCAGATTTTGGTGGGCAACTGGCCTTTGCGCAGTTTGGCAGGTAGCATAATGGGCGAGGCGAAGAGGGATTTTCATTCCAAACGGCCTGCCTACGCACGAAGTTTTGGGTAATTTCGGCCGCCGCCCCGTAAACCGTCGCACCGTTGGCCGTTCTGGTCCGGCCAATCAAGTCCACCTCCTTCCCATGACGACAACCACCGCGCCCGATATCCTGGGTCAAGCCATTCTGGATTACCACCACGGCAACGAGAAAGCTACCGTTACGGTGCACTGCAACGTGGCCGACGACGAGCCCCTGCCCGCGTCCTACTTCTTCCGCACCCTGCTCCAAATGCCGGAATTGGAGCGGCAGGCCCTTGACGAGACCCGGGGCCGTGTGCTCGACCTCGGGGCCGGGGCGGGCTGCCACTCGCTGGAGCTGCAAAGCCGCGGCTTTGAGGTGAAAGCCGTGGATGTATCGGCCGGCGCGGTACAGGTGATGACCGAGCGTGGCGTGCACACCGTTGCGCGTCATGATTTATTTGCCGCCCGCCCTGCTACCGAGCTGCCCTACGACACCATTCTGCTGCTCATGAATGGCCTGGGCCTGACCGGTACCCTCGAAGGCCTCGATAAATTCCTGGCGCATGCCCGCACCTTACTGGCGCCCGATGGCCAGATTCTGGCCACATCTTCTGATGTGCGCTACCTCTACGAGGACGAAGAAGGCGCCCTGATGATTAACCTCAACGGCCCGTACTATGGCGAAGTTGAGTACACGCTGAGCTACCAAGGCCAAAACGGCGAGCCGTTCCCGTGGCTGTTTATTGACGCAGCTCTGCTTAGCGACACAGCTGAAACTGCCGGCTACACGGCCGAGTTCATCGGCGAAGACGACAACGAACAGTACCTTGTCCGGCTGATGCCCCAGGGCGTTTAGTTGTGAAGGGCTTGTTGTGAGTTGTCCGAATTTCTGGCATCAGCACTCGAGTCTAGCAACTGACAACTACCAACTGATAACGAATAACTATGACCAACGCCATTACCTACCGCACCCGCTGGGCCGACATGGACCCGAACGGCCACATGCGCCACTCCGCTTACGCTGACTACGCCGCCGACCAGCGCGTGGTGCTACTTGCCCAGTGGGGCTTCGACTTGAAAAGCTTCGCCCAGCTTCGGTTGGGGCCAATTTTATTCCGCGAAGAAACCAAGTTCATCAAAGAAATTCACATCGGCGAAGAAATCCAGGTTGACAGTCAGCTGGCATCCGTCAGCGAAGATGGCTCGCGCTGGACCATTGTGCACCGCATTTGCAAGGCCGATGGGCGCGTAGCGGCCACCGTTACCGTCGACGGCGCCTGGCTCGACCTCGACCGCCGCAAGCTGACCGTGCCACCAGCCGAGCTGGTTACCGCTTTCGGCAGCATGCCGCGCTACGAGACTCCGGCAGGCTAGCTGAGCTGGAAACGTGCTTATACCTTCCACTCCGGCTAGCTCTTCACCAGCACTTGGCCCGCGGGCCGCAGGGCTTTCGTGATGCGGTCCATCTGCTGCTGATGATGGAGCAAATGGTCGAGCAGAAAATCCATTACCTGGTAAATCGTAATCCGGCCCGAGCGGGGGTGCGGAAAAATGGCCCGGTTGAGCTGCCGGCTCGGAAACTCGTTGAGGATGCGCTCCATCTGGCGGCGCGTGGCCTGCCAGGTCAGGCGCTGCTCGGCCAGTGGCGGCACCTCGCCGGTATCGGTGAGGGTAGCCACGCCGCGCGGAGCCCGGTATTTGAGGCCGGGAATGCGCAGCAGCAGACGGACAAACCGGGCCCGTAACCGTGTGAGCAGGCCTACTTTGGGCAGCAGCTCCTCCGATTGCATCTTCTTCTGGATGTATTGAACGATGTTGCTCTCGATAAAAAGCAAGTGGTGAACCACCTGATTGGCCGACCACTTGCCCGGCACTGGTGCCTTGGCACTATCGGGTTCCAGGGCTTCGGCCGATGCCAGCAGGCGTTCGGTGGCATGCTCCAGTTGTTCGAGCTTGAGGTGAAGGCGGTGGTTCATGGTGGGTGGGAGTGATGAAAGACGAGCTTGTACGAAACAGGGCGTAAAAGGTACAGCAATTCCACCGCTCGTCTGAATAGGCGAGCCATGGTGGTAGCATTGAGCTGCTGCTTCCCGCTGGCAGTTCCTAGCTTTGCCAGGCATGGCCCTCGTTTCTGATATTCTGCGAACTCCGTGGCCGGTCCGCTGGCGGCTGGCACTGGTGCTGGCACTCTACGCCGGTTACCTGCCGCTGAGTGGCTACGGGCCGGGCGATGTCCGGTTCGATGCAGCGCAATATTGGGAGCTGTCGCTCAAATTCACGCAGCACGGCCCATTTTCGCTATTGGCATTCGATGAGCCGGTGCGCGGCTACCTGGGGCCGCTGCTGCTGATGCCGGCGCGCCTGTTGTGTCATTTTATGGGCTGCTCCATGCTGCGCGGGGCGCAGGTGCTGGGAATGGGGTGGGCTGCACTGCTGTTCGGGCTGGCCATTCCACAGCTCTGGGCTCAAGCTACGGGCCGGGGGTTGAGTGGGGGGCGCTGGCTGGTGCTGGTGCTGCTCGGCTTTGTTTTTTGGCGCGACTACTTCAACTTTCCATTAAGCGACATGCCAGCTCTGACGCTGCTGTTGCTGGGGCTGGTGGCGGCTGGCCAGCCAGGCTGGCGCTGGGTTGGCGTAGCGGGCCTGCTACTGGGCGCGGCTATCAATATGCGCCCCATCTACCTGGCCAGTGCCCCGGGCTGGCTGTGGCTGCTGGCTGCTGCAGAAAACAGGCAAATCTGGGCCCGGCGCGGCATGGCGCTGATTGCCGGCATGGCGCTGGTGCTACTGCCCCAGCTGCTCATCAACCTCCGGCATTTCCAACAGCCTACACCGTTGGTACTGGCCCGGCTGCCCGGCGCTACGCCGCTCTACCTCAGGCAACTCGGCTGGGGCACTGCCTTTCAGCGCTACGAAACCAGCCTGATAGCCGAAATTCCCCGCTCACTGGTGTATGCGGATTCAACTGGACAGCAAACCATGACCCGGGAAGTAGGGCCGCGTTTCAATAGCTATGGGCAATACCTGAGCTTTGCCCTGCGCCATCCGTTGCAAACGACCAGTCGCTACTTACACCACTTGTTTAATGGATTGGATATTTGGTTTCCAACGCCTTATCCCACACAGCTGCACCCGCCAGGCCAAACGATGCTGCGCCTGCTGAACTACCTGCTGCTAGGTATCGGGGCCATAACACTACTGACCAGTATTCGGAAGCAACGGCCAGCCTACTCAACTCCAGCGCACTCGGTTGTCCCCGTTCTCCTGGCTCTGCTATTGCCCTGCCTATTGGTACTCCCCGTCCTGATGGAATGCCGCTTCCTCTTGCCGCTGCACCTCTTGCTGCTCACCGTCGTAGCTGGCCGTTGGCAGCCCCTGGCTGGCTGGCGCCGTCTCGGAATACCAGGGCGCCAAGCAGCAGCAGTGGCGCTCGGAGTATGTTGGCTTTGGGGCTGCTGGCAGCTTTCAGAAGCTACGGCTAGTCAGCGGCGGCCGCCAAGTGAGGCACCACAAGAGTAAGAGGTTTGGGAAAGCATAGGCATGCCGCGCGTAACGAAACAGGACAGGTAAAAAGCAAAACGTCCCGCTGGTTGCTACCAGCGGGACGTTTTGTGTAAAATGCGAAGCGTTTACGCTTTGGCGTAGGTTACTTCTTTCACGGCTTTCACCACGCGGGCCACGTTGGGCAGCGAGGCTTCAATGAGCGTGGGGGCATAAGGCAGGGGCACGTCGGCGCAGGTGATGCGGATGACGGGAGCATCAAGATGGTCGAAGGCACGACGCTGCACGATATAGGCCAGCTCGCCCGAGATGCTGGCCAAGGGCCAGGCTTCTTCGATAACCACCATGCGGTTGGTTTTCTTCACTGACTCAATCAGCGTGTCGTAATCAATCGGGCGCACCGAGCGCAGGTCAATTACTTCGGCTTCGATGCCTTCTTTGGCCAGCTCGTCAGCAGCCGCGTAAGCCACCTTCATCATTTTGCCGAAGCTTACCAGCGTCACGTGCTTGCCTTGGCGCACCACGTTGGCTTTGCCAATTTCGAGGATGTATTCTTCTTCGGGCACTTCGCCTTTGTCACCGTACATCAGCTCCGACTCCATAAAGATTACGGGGTCTGGGTCGCGGATGGCGGCTTTCAACAGGCCTTTGGCGTCATAAGGATTTGAGGGAACCACTACTTTCAGGCCGGGCGTGTTGGCGTACCAGTTCTCGAAGTTCTGCGAGTGCTGTGACGACAGCATGCCGGCGTTGCCCGTGGGACCACGGAATACGATGGGGCAGGAGTACTGGCCTCCCGACATCGAATACAGCTTAGCGGCTGAGTTAATCACCTGGTCGATAGCAACCAGCGAGAAGTTGAAGGTCATGAATTCAATGACCGGGATGAGGCCGTTGGCCGCTGCACCTACGCCAATACCGGCAAAACCCAGCTCGGCAATCGGGGTGTCAATTACGCGCTCCGGGCCGAACTCATCGAGCATGCCCTGGCTCACTTTGTAGGCGCCGTTGTACTCGGCCACTTCTTCGCCCATCAGGAACACCCGCGGGTCGCGGCGCATTTCCTCGGACAAGGCCTCGCGCAAGGCCTCACGGAATTGAATTTGACGCATGATTTTCGTTAGGTAAAAACCGGTTTTCAGCCGTTTGGCAAAGCTACGACAGGGCCGGGCGTTGGGCAAATAATAGGGCAGGAGGGATTTTGGGCAGAAGAGCGTTTGGGGGCAGAAGGGTAAGAGGATGCTAAATGCTCCACATCCTCTTACCCTTCTGCCCCAAACGCTCTTGCTTACTTAAGCGCTTCTCTAAATACTTTGCCTTGGGCATAGTCCTGAAACTCCAGGTCTTCCACGGCGCGCTGGGCATATCGGCGGTCGAGGGCCACAGCTTGCTTGAGGAAATTGCCCACCGCGCCCTCGTTGCTTTGGCGGGCAGCCACCACGGCCATGCCGTAAATGGGCGCGGCGGCAGTTGGCCGCAGTGCCTGGGCGGCGCGGTACTGCTCTAGGGCTAGGTCGTAGTGCTCACGGTTTACTTCTATCAGGGCGCGGTTCAGATAGTTCTGGTAGCTGGGACCGGCGTATTGCAGGCTGCGCAGGGCCTCATCGGCCTGGCCAACTTCGATTTCCAGCGCGGCGCGGTCGGAGAAAATTTTGCGGAGCAGCGGACGCGGGCCACCCAGCTTGATGGCGTAGTCGTAGTTCTGGAGGGCTTCGAGACGGTCGCCGGCGCGGTGGTAAGCCGTGGCTGCGTGGTAGAAGAATTCGGCCGTGGGGTTGCGGTGGGCCGCCAGGGTGAAGTTGACCGCGGCCCGGCGGTAATAAGCCTGCTGAATTTTGAGCGAGGGCTCTTTCTCGGCGCGTTGCAGCAGCACTACGCCTAGGTTGTGAAAGGCTTCCCAGCTATTGGTATTGGCGGCGGCCACTTCATAGATGCGCTGTTTCTCGGCCAGCAGCGGCGTGAGCGTGGCCGAATAGCGCAACTCTTCGGGCGTAAGGGCATCGGATTCAATCTGCTTTTCCACAATTTTTTTCGAGAGCAGATACACTTCCGAATCGTAGCGCTTGGGAGCCGTGTAGGTCACGGCCACGGTGCCGAAGCGCAGCACCGGATAGATGTACTGCTCGATGTAGTCGAATGCGGAAAGCTGGTGCAGCGCCTTTTCCTTCTGCTCAAAAGTGCCCTTGGTGTCGTTGATAATGGTCACAACGGAATCAATCTGGTCGGCCTTCAGCGCGGAGGTCGTGACCTTTTGCAGGAAGGTGTCCCACTTGCGCACGTAGGCAAGGGTGTCGTAGCGAATGTTCTCGTTCTTATTCAGATACGAGAAGGTTTTCACGCGCTGCTTGTAGTAATAAAGCAGCATGCGCACGCGTTTGCTGGCCAGCAGGCGATTGTGGGCATCGGCCGAGTCGGGCGAATGACCGGCGATGATGAGCACCTGCTTGGTTTGCTGATTGGCGTCGATAAGGTCTTCAAGAGCTGCTACATTGGTGCCGAGGTAGCCCCGGATAAACCATTTGTCCTCATCGAAGAAGAAGGGCAACACGCGGGTGCCGCTCATGTTGTTGCTGGCGTGCTCGGGCAGGAGCGTGAGCACGGTGTCTTCGCGGGTGACGAGGCGGGCCGGGTCGGCGATGCCACGAGCCACGCGCAGGTCATCAGCGGAGCGTAGAACTTTGCCGTTTTGCTTCAGTTCGCGCACTTGGCCGTGGGCCAGCAGTTCGCCGGGGTTGCGGCTGGGCGTGTTGGGGATGGTGAACTTTTGGGTGGCCAGCAACTGGCCTTTGTGCTCGTCGTCGTACACAAAATTGCCCGTTGTGAAGGTGATGCGGCCCAAGGTGTCTTCGCGCAGGCCGTGCTCGTAGCGGTAGCGCAGCAGCAGTTCGTAAGCCACGCCTTTGTGCAGGTGGACCGCAGGAACACGGGCCACTACCTCAAAAGGTACGGCTTCGCCCGAGGCGGTGAGCGGTGTGGGGCGTGCCACCACCGTGCGGCCCTCTTCGGCCTGCTTTAGCACCCGCGGCAAAGCGCAGGACGAGACTAACAAGGTGGTGGCCAGTAGCCAGAAGGCCAGGGGCCGCAAAAAAATAATCATCAAATAGCGTCGCGCAGGAAAACAAAATCCAGCCTTATAAACGTAAAAGCCATTCAAATAGCCGGGACTGGACCGGCGAAATTACGCCGCTGCGCTTGCCATCGCCTCCCAAAAGCGTTATCTTAGCCCAGAGAAACTGTTTTCCCGTTAGCCGCTACCGCCCATGAAACGCTTTACCGACTATCTAGAAACGCAGTCTTTTGGCCTTTGCTCGGCCCTGGCGCAGAAGTGGGGTTTCAGCACGCGTAGCGTTCGGCTCTCGTTTGTATATGCGTCGTTTTTCACGTTTGGCTCACCCATCGTGCTGTACTTCGCCGGTGCTTTCTGGATGAATGTGCGGCGTGCCATGCGCCAACAGCGCAGCACGGTTTGGGATTTGTAGCCGGTTTGCTTGTCATTGCGGGCGTAGTATGGTAGCAAGGCCTTTCTATTAAGGCATTTGCAGTTGTTTCTGTGAAAAAAATGATTTCAAAAGGAAGCCCCGGCACTAAGCAGTGCCGGGGCTTCTTGCGTCTTAGTCTTATTTTGCCCTATTTGCTTTGGAAGGAAATCCACTGCATTCTGCTTACAGTAAGCAGATGGCGTTATTTCAATTCTAACTCGCTGAATTTGCGCTTGCCCCGGGCAAAATAGGCCCAGACCAGACTGCCGTTGTATACGCCAGTCCGCTCGGCTGTGCGCAAATGTGGCCGGGCCGCCCTGCGCTGCTTGCGCCAATAGCCAAAGCTGCGATAGAAGCTGAAGTGGGCCCGTAGCACTGCCCAGAAATTTCCCAGCTCTCCCGCAACCAAAAACCGCAGGCCGGCGACACCATCCAGCACCAGGCGCTGGAACATGGGGCCGTATAGCTCGCTGGGCGCAGCATTTTTGTAGAGGAGAGCCAAGCCGTTGCGGAAGTTTAAATAGGTTTTGCGGGGGTTGGTTTTGGGCAGCGTGCCGCCGCCAACGTGCTGCACGGCGCTGCTGCCGTGGTACCATACTTCATGGCCGGCGTTCTGGAGGCGCCAGCAGAAGTCGATTTCCTCCATATGGGCGAAAAAAGCCGGTTCCAGGCCATTAAGGGCTTGCCAGGCAGAGCGACGCACCAGCAGGCAGGCACCGCTGGCCCAGGCCACGGGGCGGGCATCGTTGTATTGGCCCTGGTCTTTTTCGAGGGTATCGAACAGTCGGCCCCGGCAGAAGGGGTAGGCCAGCCGGTCGAGGTAGCCGCCACCGGCGCCAGCATGTTCAAAATAAGAAGGGTCGGCGTGGGCCAGTATCTTGGGCTGGACGGCGGCAATGCGCGGGTTGATTTCGAGCAGGTTGCGCAGGGGGCGGAGCCAGCCGAGCGTTACTTCCACGTCGGAGTTCAGAAGCACAAAAAACTCGCTGTCGACCTGGGCCAGTGCCTGGTTGTAGCCTTCGCAGAACCCAAAGTTGCGGTCGAGCAGCAGTAGCTCGACCAAGGGAAAGTCGCGGGCCAGCAGCTCCACCGAGTCGTCAGTTGAGGCATTGTCGGCCACAATCACCCGGGCCCCGTCGGCGTGGGTCAGCACACCGGGTAGGAATTGGTGCAGGAATTTGGCCCCGTTCCAGTTCAGGATAACAATGGCCACATCGGCGCACACGCCTTGCGGCTTTAATGGCTTTGATGAGGAATGAGGAGTGGGAAATGAGGAATTCTCTTCATCTAATCCGTTGCTGGCTTTCATTCGTTTTGACCTCCGTTCTTCATGCTCATTCTTCATTCCTCATCAGGCGTGGCGCCTAGGCCCCAAAGCCGCTCAAGTCGAGACCTGGCACGTTGGGCATGAGGCCACTGGTTTTGCGCTGAAGCTCCTGGCGGGCCAGCTCGGCGGCTTCGTCGAGGGCTTTGTTTACAGCGGCTACTACGAGGTCGGCCAGCATGTCGCGGTCCTGCGGGGTGAGCAGGGTTTCGTCGATTTCGAGCTTAAGGAGCTTGCGGTGGCCGCTAGCGGTGGCACGGACTAGGCCACCCCCGGCCTCGCCGGTAGCGGTAATGTGTTGAATTTCCTGCTGGGCCTGCTGCATTTTGTCTTGCAGCTCTTTCACTTTGCCCATCATGCCGGTGATGTCGAATGCCATTTTATCTGATTAGTTATACAGTTATCGGTGAGCAGTGAACAAGCGAGCTGCCCAAAAGTGCGCCCTCGCGCCCGATGAGGACGCGAAAAGGAGCCTGACGGTTGGTTTTAGCCGCTATTTATTTCAAAATCGTGACCGTGCCCGTGAGCGAAAATGGCGTGCCATCCTCGTTGTTTTGCTGAAAGCGCCACACATAGGCACCCAGCACGGGGGCATGGCCCTTGATGGTGCCATCCCAGGTTTCGCTGCGCTGGGTGCCGCGAAACACCTCCTGGCCGTTGCGGTCTACCACCACAAAGGTGTAGTTATTTAAGTACTTGCCCTTTATTTCCAGCACGTCATTCAGGCCGTCGCTATTCGGCGTGAAGGCGGTGGGAATGGTGAGCGTGAGCCGGCGCGTGACATTGGCCCGGTTCGAATAGCTGAACGTGTCGGGCGGCAGTCCCGCCCCACTGATTTGCAGGCGGTAGCGCGCCACCTGGCGGTTGGTGGGCGGGGTAAGGTCGGTGTAGGTGTTACCGGTAACCACCACGGAGCGAGGCAGCACGGTGCCATCGGCCGCGAGGCGTTGGAGCGTGTAGGTGACTGGCTGTGTTGGGTCGGGGCCGACGAAGGGCGTCCAGGTGAGGGTAATGGTGCTACCGTCGGGGTCGGCAGGGCGGGCCGAGAGCAGGGCCGGGCAGGTGCTGGGACTGGCGAGGGAGGTATTACCGCACACATCAGACTGGCGGACCGAGTAGCACGGCGGGTTGGCGAGCAGGTCGGCCAGCATCATGGTAGAGTCGCGCAACAACCGCGCGTTGGTGACCGGGTTGAAATTGGCTGTCTGGGCACCCGCGGTGCGGCTATACACTAGTGAACTGCCCGTTGGGAGGCCAGCAGTAGCAAGCAGGGGCGTCAGCTCCACCACATCATTTGCGTTGAAACTGGCCACTAGGCGCGGTTGCGGGGGCAGCAGCGAAGATACTGTCGTAATGCTGACTTCATTGGAAATAGCCCGGCCGCCACCCGGCTGGAGGGATGTAACCACATACTTGTAGGTGCTGCCACATTGCACGTCCGCATCCTCCAGCCCACCCAAGATGGTGGTGAAGGTCGTCAAGGGCTGGTCATTGCGGGTGACGGTGTAGGGGCCAGCGGCACCCGTGAGTAGCAATTGGTTGCGATTATCGGCCGAAGTCCCGGTCAGGCTCAGGGTACCTATGCTGTTTGAGGGTAGGGGGCTAGTGCCACAGGCATCGTTGCTGAAAATACGGTAGCTGCCAGCTGAAGCACGGGGAAGGCTGACGGTTGGTGTGCCCGGGGTGATGGTGACGCCGGGAACGTCGGTGAACGGGCCCCCGGCAGCGGGCTGAAACTGCAGGGTGTAGCGGTAGCCTGCCAGCAGTCCGCCGATGGTCAGGGTAGCGGCCCCGCCGGGGAGTGGTGACTGCAACGCCAAGCTGGTAAACTGAGCTGGCGCGGCTGGTGCAATGCTACTAATAGGCTGAGAGGCAGAGCCCGTACAGGTGCCAAGGGCAGTGTAGCGCCCGGTAACGACTACGGTATTAGCCCCACCCATTGGCATAGTCTCGGGCGCATTGCGCGTAATAGCTCGGATGAGAGTTCCTACCTGTACTTCGTAGCTGTCATAGGCAGCATCTGTAAGAGTAACCTGCACGTTGCCAGTGGGGCAGGGTGCAATGGTGAACGTGGGCGGCGGGGTGGCATAAACCCGGAAATTGCGGATGTTATAGCGTGAACCTCCAAGATTAATAGCGCCATCAGGAGGCTCATTGGACAGTTCCGACACCGTTACCATCCCAACATCAGCTGCGGTCGGCGTATAGGTGTAAGGGGCTGCGTTAGGAGGTTGGCAGCTAGGGGAGTAGGTTATGTCAGTGCCGCGCAGAACGCCATAATAGACAGGGGGGGTAGGGGTAACTCTACGGCCGGGACAAGGCAAAAAATGCACTGGTTGCCCTACGCAAAAAGCCTGCACTTCCACTTCCTGGTTGTTCGCATCAAAAATAAAAGCAGAGAATTGATACGTACAGCCGGTGGGCAAAGGAGAGGACCGAACACAGGACGGTTGCGCCCAAGCATGTCCTATCCCCAGCCAAAGCCCAACAAGTAAAAGAAAACGGTTCACCAACTTCATAAGCAGCACGAGTAACGCAGGTCGCAGGCTATTTAGCATCTGGGGCCCGCAAAATTCAGGCCGCCTCTTTGCCACCACGGGTAAGAAAGCGGCGGTGAGTGAGCTAGCCAACTAGCACTATTTAAACAGCTGGTAGGATGCTTGCCCAGTCAAACTTACGGACGAAGGCGGCGGCTTTGTGCAAATCGGGGTAGAGCACCCGGTCGCGCACCACAAATTTTACCTCTTGTCCGAATGCTTCCACCACGCGCTCCAGCGCCTCAGAGCTGCGGCCGGGACGGCGAAAAGCCAGCGCCTGCACCGCTGTAAACAATTCGATGCCTAGCACTTGCTCCACGTTGTCGAGCACGCGGCGGCTCTTGGTGGCGGCGTTGGCGCCCATGCTCACGTGGTCTTCCTGGCCGTTGCTGCTCACGATGCTGTCGACCGATGCGGGGGTGCAAAGCTGCTTGTTCTGGCTCACGATGCCGGCGGCGGTGTACTGCGGAATCATCAGGCCGGAGTTCAGGCCGGGCTCGGCGATGAGGTAAGTGGGCAGGCCGCGCTGGCCGGAAATGAGCTGGTAGGTACGGCGCTCCGAGATGCTGCCCAGCTCAGCCACGGCTACGGCGAGATGGTCGAGGGCCAGGGCCAGCGGCTGGCCGTGGAAGTTGCCGCCGCTCAGAATCAGGTCTTCTTCGGGGAAGATGTTGGGGTTATCGGTCACGGAGTTGCACTCGGTTTCGACCACTTGGGCCACGTAGGCCAACGCGTCGCGGGAGGCGCCGTGCACCTGCGGTTGGCAACGGAAGGAGTAGGGGTCCTGCACGGCGTGGCGCGGCTGGGTTTGCAGTTCCGAGCCGACCAACAGCTCGCGCAAATTCTTCGCCACTGCCACCTGCCCGGCGTGCGGTCGGATGCGGTGGAGGTTTTCATTGAACGGGTCGGTGCAGCCGCCAAACGCTTCCGTGGACAGTGCCCCGATAACATCGGCCGCGGCCGCCAGGCGTTGGGCACGCAGCACGCCATCCACGGCGTAAGCCAGCATGAACTGGGTCCCGTTGAGCAGGGCCAGGCCTTCCTTGGCTTGCAGTGCCACCGGCTCCCAACTGAAGAGGCTCATAGCATCGGCGGCGCTCAAGCGGTAGCCTTGGTAATTTACTTCGCCCAAACCAAGCAGCGGCAGGCACAGGTGCGCCAGCGGGGCTAGGTCGCCGCTCGCGCCGAGGGAGCCTTGCTCGTATACCACGGGCAGCAGCTCGCGGTTGTACATGGCCACGAGGCGCTCGGCGGTAGCGGTTTGCACCCCGCTGTGGCCGTAGCTCAGGCTTTGGGCTTTGAGGAACAGCATGAGGCGCACGAGGTGCTGGGGCACTTCGGCGCCGGTGCCGCAGGCGTGCGACATCATCAGGTTGACTTGCAGCTGGGCGCGTTCCTCGGGCGCTATGCCTACGTTGTACAGAGAGCCGAAGCCGGTATTGATGCCGTAAATGGGCTGGTCGTGGTGCGCCAGGCGCTGGTGCAGGTAGGCGTGGCAGGCGGCAATCTGGGATTTGGCGTCGTCGCCGAGCTGTACGGGGCGGCCGTCGGCCAGCAGGGTAGCCAGCGTGGCCAGGGTGAGGGGCTGCGCGGGCGAAATAGTATGAGTGGGCATTAAGGTGGTGGGATGAGGGACGGTGGGATGAGGGGCGAATGGGGTGGCTACAAAAGTAGAAGCATTTCCACGGCAAGCGGCGAGATGCTGGTTACTGTTCATCGACCAGCGGTGAGCGCCCATCGATGAACGGCCGGTTAAGTCATTAATCTACGGGGCCGCTACGTCTGACCACGGCAGCTGGCGGCTAGGCGATTAAGCGGGTAGCGCTTCATTGAGGCGGATAGTTTTGGGTAGTTGTCGGGCGCTAATCGTCTGGCTGAAAGCTGACTTATCACCATTCTCTTACGCTCATGCAAACTGCTGCCAAACCTTTCATGCTGCTGGCGACTACCGCACGGCGGCTGCTGATAACCGGATTGCTACTGCCCATTGCGGCCTGTTCTGATTCCCAATCGGTATCGCCTGAGCCTTCGGCTTCGGCCTCCTCGTACCGGGCCGACGTGGCCTTGTCGTGGCTCAATCTGCAATTGAAGCTGGTGCGCACCACGCTGGCCGGACCGGTCAATATCTTCGGGCGGCCCTTCGGCTATTCTGGCATTGCCGGCTACGAGGCCATCTTGCCGGGCATTCCCAACGCCACCTCGCTGGGCCGCCAGCTCAACGGCCTCAACGGGCTACCCGTGGCCGATAAAACTCTGGCTTACAACTGGGCCCTGAGCGCTAATGCCTCGCTGGCGGCCATCAACCGCAGCTTGTTTGCCAATGCCTCAGCCGCCAACAAAGCCACCATCGACTCGCTCGAAGCGGCCAACGTGGTTACCTATCAGGCCGGTGCGAATGCCGAAGCACAGGCTCGCTCCATTGATTTTGGGAAGAGGGTGGCAGCGGCGGTATTTGCCTGGTCCGCAACCGATGGTTTCGATAACACCACGGCCTACACCCCGCCCACCGGGCCCGGTATGTGGGTGCCTACCGCTCCGGCCTTCGCGCCCGCTGGATTTCCGTATTGGGGCAACAACCGCACTTTGGTGCCTAACAGCGGAGCCGGGGCCGACCCGGGCCCGCCCTTGGCCTACTCGGCAGCGCCGGGTTCGCCGTTCTATGCCATGGCCCAGGAGGTGTACGACGTTTCCCAGAACCTCACGGCGGAGCAGCGCGCCATTGCTTTGTTCTGGAACGACTTGCCCAACGGCCGCAACTTTACCGCGCCCGGCCACTGGATTTCCATCCTCACGCAAGTGCTGGCCCGCGAGCAGCCCAGCCTGGATAAAGCCCTGACGGCCTACGCCAAAGTGGGCATCAGCATGAGCGACGCCGGCATCAGCTGCTTCAAAACTAAGTATACCTACAATGTGCTACGGCCCATCAGCTACGTGCGCGGCGAGCTGGGTCACCCCACCTGGCTGTCGCTCATTCCGGCCCCTAATTTCCCTGATTACAGTGCTACCCACGCCACCCTTTCTGGCGCGGCGGCTGAGGCGCTCACCAGCCTATTCGGCCCCAACTACGCCTTCACTGACCAGAATTACGTGCAGTTTGGGCTGGGGTCCCGCTCCTATACTTCGTTTGAGCAAGCAGGAGCGGAGGCCGGGATTTCGCGCCTTTATGGCGGCATTCACTACCGGCCTTCGTGCGAGAAGGGTGGGGCTCAGGGCAAGAAAGTAGCCCAGAACATCAATGCGGCGCTGTCGTTGCACTGAGCGATGGATGAGGGCTGGATGTCATATTGAACGTTGTTGAACGTCATGTCAAGCGCAGCCGAGACATGACGTTCTTTCGTTTTGCTATTCATCCCAATGCCTCCTCAACCCGCGGGCGAAACAGGCGGCCAATGGGCAGTTCCTGATTGGCCACTTCGATATGGCGGGTGTTGTAGGTTCGAATCTTGTCAAGCGCGACGATGAAGGAGCGGTGGATGCGCAGGAAATTGCTTTCCGAGAGCTTTTCCTCCATGCCGTTGATGGTTTGCTTCACCACCAGCGGCGGCCCGGCAGCGGTGTGAATCTTCACGTAATCCTTCAGGCCTTCGATATAGAGGATGGTATTGAGCACCACTTTCACCATCTTTCGGTCGATGCGGAAGTAGAGAAACGCGTCCGGAGAAGCAGGTGGCGTAGGCTCGGTGGGAGCCGGCGCGGAACTGCTGTCGGGGCGGCTGGCTTTGGCCACGGCTTTCAGAAAGCGCTCCAGCGAGACGGGCTTGAGCAGGTAGTCGACGGCGTCGAGCTCGAAGCCCTCGTAAGCGTATTCGCGGTAGGCGGTGGTGAAGATGACCTGGGGCGGGTGGCGCAGGCTGCGGAGAAAATCGGTGCCCAGCAGCTTGGGCATCTTGATGTCGAGAAACATGAGGTCAACCGGCTGGGCTTGCAGGACGCCGAAGGCTTCCAGCGCATTGCCGCAGGTGCCCACCAGTTCCAGGTGGGCCACTTCGCGCACGTAGGTTTCCAGTACTTCTAACGCCGGGGGCTCGTCGTCAACTAGTAAGCAGCGGGTCTTCATAAGATTAAAATGCCGGTTGGTAGTCAGTTGCACGGGTGCGGAGACGCGAAGTACCGCATCATCGCAGCCGTGCAGCTAGCGTGGTTTCAGGAAGCCAATTGGTCATGTTGCAACGCTGTTTTGGTGTTTAGTTGGCGGCCCGTGCGCAAGTGCAGCGTGGCCAGAAACAGGTCGGGTTCCGTCCCGATTTTCAACTCGTGCCGCTCCGGATACAGCCGATTCAGCCGCTCGCGCAGGGTGCGCAGGCCGGGGCCCTCACGCCACTCGGGCCCAGCTGCCGCCTGGCTGTTGATGATTTTGAACGTCATGGAATGAGGCTTGGCTACCAAGTCGATGCTGACCCAGGGGCATTCCTGGGCCGGGCTGGTGCCGTGCCGGAAGGCGTTTTCCAGCAGTGGCAGCAGCAGCAGGGGCGCCACGGTAGCGCCCACCCGCGCCCCACTAAAATTGAGCGCCACTTCCACGCGCGGACCCAGGCGCAGCTGCTCCAGCGCCAGGTAGTGCCGCAGCATATCGACCTCGTCGGCCAGCGGCACAGCATCCTGCGAGCTGGCGTAGAGCAGGTAGCGCAGCAGCTCGGCCAAGTGCAGCACTGCGGTGGGCGCTTCGGCAGACTTGCGTAGCGTGAGGGTGTGCAGGGTGCCCAGGGTATCGAACAGAAATAGAGGTTGCAGCTGGGCCTTAAGTAATTGCAGTTCGGCGTGCAGCTTGCGCTGTTGGAGCTGCTGGCCGAGCTGCTGCTGCTCGCTCCAGTCGTGCATCAGCTTCAGGGTGCTGGCCGCACCGGCTATGGCCATTAGCACAAACCAGGCAAACCCTAAGTCCTTATACTTAAACCATGAGAAGTGAGCAGGGGCGGGCTCGCCAAACAGCACCGGGCCGGGCCACAGGTCGTACAGCGCCCGCAGCCCGTCTACCACCACAATGCTGAAGGCCAGCCAGGCCCCAGTTAGCACCAGCAGCAACCCAAACTGCCCACGTTGCAGGCGGGGCAAAATCCAGTACAGCAGCGGATAAATGGTGAGTAGTGAAGCCGGAAGCTGCACGAAAAAAATGCCGCCTATGTAGAGCGGCGTGCCGGCCAGAAAGTAGGCCGGCAGCTGCATTAAAAAGCTGAGCACCATTGTGGCCACCCAGAATGCGATGTGCCGGGCTACCCGGCTGTGGCGGGCCGGGCTCATGCGGCAGAAACGGCTACGGCAGGCCACCCGGTAGCCTCAGCATGGGCGGCCGCGGCCAGCGGTGCTGGCCCATCCGACAGTTGCAGGGCCAGGCGGACGGTGAAGGTTTCTTCGCCTGCTTTGAGGGTGAAGCGGTGGCGCTGGGGATACAGCAGTTGCAGCCGCTGGCGCACGTTGTACAGGCCGATGCCCGTCGACTCGGGCGCGGTGGCTGGGCCGGGACTTTTGGTGTTGGTGATGACGCAGGTAAACCAGTTCTCGGCCACGGCCAGCTTGATGCTGACCCGCGCTGGCCCCACCTGCTCGGCCGGCCCGTGCTTAAACGCGTTTTCAACCAGGGGCAGCAGCAGCAAGGGCGCGATATGCGCGGTGGCCTCAATGCCTTCAGCCGCAAAATCGAGTGTGAGGCGGTGGCCGTAGCGCATCTGTTCCAGGGCCAGGTAGTTGCGCAGGAGGGCTACTTCTTCGGGCAGCGGCACGAGCGGGGCATTGCCCTGTTCGACCACGAAGTGCAGCAGGCCGGTGAGTCGCTCCACCATCACCGGGGCCTGGTCTGACTGCTTGAGTGTGAGGGCGTAAAGGTTGTTAAGCGTGTTGAACAGGAAGTGCGGATGAATCTGGGCGCGCAGCAGCTGCAGCTCGGCCTGGTAGTTTTCCTGAGCTAGCTGGGCGTTGCGGTGAGCTTGCTGCTGCCGCTGCCGAAACGCCCGCAGGCCCGCCGCCAACCCGCAGGTAAGCAGCACCGGCATGTGCGCGCCGGTGGCATACACCAAGTGATAGTCCGAGAAAGGGGAGTGCCCGCGGTGCGAGGGCACAAAGAAGTAGTAGCGGTGCGCAAACGTGAGGGCCAGCCCCAGTCCTAGCCAGGCGACTAGCAGCAGCATATAGCGGCCCCGATGGCCCGGCCGCTCCAGTCCGGGCAGCACGCCATAAAGCAGCGAGTAGGTGAGCAGCAGCAGCGGCGGCAGCAGAATCAGGGAGTCGCGCAGGGCAATGCGCCAGTCGGTGGTGGAGTGCAGGCCATACAGAAACAGCCAGGTCATGAGTGCGGTACGCACGACCCAGAACAGCCCGTGCCGCAGCCACCATCGCTCATCAATTGCCCGCAGAACGGCGGCTACCGCCGGATTTGCTGCCTGTGCCATGCCCGTCTCTGAGTTTGTATCGTGGTAAATATATCGGTTTGCTACCAGGCAAGGCGCTCGGAATCCGATTTTTAGACCAACGACCTGTCGCCGTCGACCAACGACCAATTCGGTATTTGGTCGGCGCCGGGCTGCCGTGTTGCTCTTGCCACCTTGCACCGGGCTAATATGCTGGCAAAGGGGCCGCTGGCACGGCATCTTGGGGTACTTCCACGCTCCGGCTCCGCTACACTGGCAGCTGCTTGAGGGCTGGTCTATTCATCCCTTTAACCCCCAATTCTATGAAAAACGCATTCATCCGCCGCTTGAGCCTGCTGCTCGTCTTGTTCTCCCTCGCCTCGTTGGCTCAAGCCCAAACGCCTGCCACTCCCAGCACCCCAGCCGGCTACTGGAACGTCGAAACCAACCTCACTACCCGCAGCCAGACCACCGTGCGCTTCTACAACGACCACGACCAACTCGTGTACGAAGAAACACTGCCCAACCTCTGCCTCAACCTGGCCCGCCGCAGCCCACGGCGCCGCGTTGCTGCCCAACTCAACCAAGTCCTGGAGCAGGTGCTGCGCGACCCTTCGGCTGGACAAGATAAGACGCTATTGGCTCGGCAGCTTATTACCAATTCGCGCATGAAACATGGCGCATATGCTGCCCGATAAGTGTTTTTAAATGAATGAATTGATTTATTTTATGTTTAAAAAATAAACATTTTATATATTTGATAAGTAAGTGACTCGCCTTCGTGCCCGGGGGTTCATTACCAAAGTCCTGCTGTAGCTAGCTCTTATTGAGCTGTATGCTTTAGCATAGGCATTTGCTTCAGGTTGCCTTCCTCACCTTTCCACGCTTTCGTATGTCCTTTCTTTTTAACCTGATTCGCCCCTGGTGGTACTGGCTGCTGGGGGGGGTAGCCCTGTTTGGGGTAGCTAGCGCCTATGCGCAGTCTCCACCGCCCCCAAGCGGGCAGAATGGCGGGATAAACTGTGCTTTCAGCCGCGTGCAAGAAGCCGCCTTTGCCCGGCAGCCCGGCTCGAAAGCAGCTTACCAGCAGTTTCTCAACCAGGCTGCCCGCTTGGCCAGCCAGCAGCGCGGAACCGCCGGCGCGGCGCCCGATGTGACCGTGCCCGTAGTGGTGCACCTTGTGTTTTCGTCGGTGGGCGGCTCACCTACTGGCATTACCGATGCCCAGGTGGTGGACGCACTGCGCATTCTCAACCTCGATTTCAGCAAGACCAACGCCGATACGGCGGCGGTTATCCCGGCTTTCGTGTCGCGCATTGCTAATGTGGGCTTCCAGTTCCGATTGGCCAAGCTTGACCCCTCCGGCAACTGCACCACGGGCATCACCCGCACGCTCTCGGCTAACGGGCAGGCGTTTAGCGATGAGCTGCTGAAGCGGGAAAGCCGCTGGGACCCCAGCCGCTACCTCAATATCTGGGTAGTGGATGGCATTGGCACGGGCCTTACCGGCGAAGATGGCTACGCCTACCTGCCGTGCACCGGCGGCAGCCTCGATGGTATTGTGATGCTCAAAACGGTATTTGGTACCATCGGCGCGGCCAGCAGCAACACCAATTCGCACATCCTGACGCACGAGGTAGGACATTACTTTGGCCTGAATCATACTTGGGGCGGTACCAACACGCCGGGCCTGGCCAGCAACTGTGGCCTCGACGACGGCATTGCCGATACACCCAACACCACCGGCACATTTGCCTGCAACCTGGCCTTTTCGCCCTGCACCGACTCGAACAACCAGCCCATTCTGGCTAACGTGCAGAACTACATGGATTACCCCTCGTGCATCTGCATGTTCACCACCGGCCAACGGGCCGTGATGCGGGCCTCGTTGGCCCTGGGCTGCCGCAGTACGCTCACTTCGACGGCCAACTTGGTGGCCACCGGCACCAACGACGGCTTTCAGCCGCCGGTCGGGGGCTGTCCGCTGGTGAGCATCGGCGTGGACCAGCGCCAGGTGTGCGCTAACCAAAGCGGCGGCCCGCGCTACTTTTCGGGCTTCGGCAACAGCGACGCGCTGAACGCGGCTGGGGCGCAGGTGGTGTGGGCCTTTCCGGGGGGCGTGCCCGCCAGCAGCACCCAACGTATTGGGCGGGTGAGCTACCCCACGCCGGGCATCTACCCCGTCACGCTCACCATTACGCCCGTAGGCAGCACACCAGTTACCCGTACTGAGCCGACCTGGATGCAGGTGGGCGGGCCCGGCACCGGCCTCAGTGGAGCCGTCAATGAGTCTTTCGAGAACCCGGCGTTTCCCAACAATTTCGGGGCCGCCGATTTGCGCAATTGGGTGTCCGATACGCTGCGCCGCGCCGTGGCTTTCCGCTGGCAGCGCACTAGTGGCGGCGGACTGGTGGCGGCCGAGGGCACAGCCTGCCTCCTGGTGCCCAACGTGGTGGCGAATTACAGCAATTACAACTATGCCTATATCACCTCGCCGGCCCTAAACCTAAGCGGCTTCAATGGGCAGGCGCTGCAACTGGTCTTTCGCACCGCCCGGGCCAGCAACCCCATGGCCACGAGCAGCGGAGATGATGAGTTGACAGTGCAATACGGCACCGATTGCGAGGTTTTTAGCAACGTAATGGGCATGAACTACACCAGCGGCGACTTGCAAGTAGCCGGGCAGGCCAGCCAAAACGGTTTCGTGCCAACCTCTGCCAGCCAGTGGAAAACCCTGACGCTGCCCCTGAACCCAGCCTATATTGGGGCAAGTACGTGGGTCCGGTTCGCATTCAAAACAAAGGGTGGCAATCCATTCTACCTCGACCAGGTGCGCATCAACACCACGGCGGCGCTGAGCACGGGCCAGGCAGCGCTTGCCCACCTCGCCATTGGCGTGTACCCCAATCCGCTGACGGCCGAAACGGCGGTGCATTTCACCCTGCCCACGCCGTGCGGCCATTCGCCTTACCGACCTGCTGGGCCGCGAGGTAGGGCAGGTGCCCACCAAAGACTACACCGCCGGCCCCCAGGCCATTCGCTTGCCCGGCGGCAATGCCCTGGCCGCGGGGGTGTATGTGGTGCGCCTCACAGTTGGCGAGCAAACATATTCGACCAAGGTGCTGCTGCCCTGACGGGTGGGTCGCGCTACTCTTACTGCCAGTCAGCAAATAGGTTCTTCCATTCTTTCCTGCTTCGAATGCAAACCCATTCCTTTCGTTGGGCTACTGCCCTGTTACTATTATTGGAACTGCCCTCGCTGGGACGCGCCCAATCGGTGGGCATCGGCACACCCACACCCGACGCCCAAGCCGCGCTCGACATCAAGGCCAGCGACAAGGGCCTGCTCATTCCGCGCCTCTCTGCCGCCCAGCGCACGGCCATCGCCGCCCCGCCCCAAGGCTTACTCGTCTACCAGACCGACGGCACGACCTCAGGTGGGGTTGGCACCGGCTTCTGGTACTACGCCGGCAGCCCTGCCGCCTGGGTCTTCCTTAACCCAGCCGGCGGCGCGGCCGACAACCTGGGCAACCATACGGCCACGACCACCCTCAACCTGCAAAGCAACGCGCTGGTGGGCACCGGGGCCAGCCTCGGCACGACCGTGGGTGTAGGCGTGCGCGCCGATGGTGGCCTGAACCTGGGCCAGAATGCGACTGGCAACAACGTCTACCTCGGCTACCAAGCCGGGCAAAACAATTCGACGGGCGCCCTCAACTACTTCAGCGGCTACCAGAGCGGCGCCAATAACACGACGGGCTTCAACAACCACTTCGAGGGTTACCAGAGCGGCCTAAGCAACACAACCAGCAACAACAACCAGTTCATTGGCAATGAGAGTGGCTATGCCAACACGACGGGTACCTTCAACTACTTCAATGGCTACCGGAGTGGCTACCGCAACACGACGGGCAGCTACAACTACTTCAGCGGCATGCTGAGCGGCCGCAACAACACCTTGGGTAGCAACAACCAGTTCAGTGGCTACCAGAGCGGTTTCAGCAACTCGACGGGCAACAACAACGTGTTCAGCGGCTACCAGAGCGGCTACGTCAACTCGACGGGCAGCGAAAATGTATTTGTGGGGTATCAGAGTGGGGGAGATGGTGTCAACAGAAATGGCAATACCGCCCTCGGGGCCTACAGCGGCACGTACTACAACAATATCACGAACTCCACGGCCCTGGGCTACAACACCGTCCTCTCCACCAGCAATACCGTCAAGCTGGGCAACGACGATACCCGGCTACTGTCTTGCGCGGTCGGGCTGTCGATGTATTCCGACGCGCGCGTCAAGACCGATGTGCGGGCCGACGTGCCGGGCCTGGCCTTCGTCACCCGCCTGCGCCCCGTCACTTACCTCTTCGATGCTGCCCGGCTGGCCGCCCTCATCCAGGTGCCCGCGCGGCCGCGCCGGGCCGAGGGCCCCGCTGCCGACCTTACCCGCCACACCGGCTTTCTGGCCCAGGACGTGGAGCGCGTTGCGCAGGAACTGGGCTTCGACTTCGACGGGTTGCACCGTCCGGCCCACGCCCGCGACCCTTACGCTCTGGGCTACGCGCAATTTGTGGTGCCCCTCGTGCGCGCGGTGCAGGAGCTGAACGCCGAAGTAGAAACCCTCAAAGCGCAGAACACGGCCATGCAGGTCCAGAACGCCGCCCTGCAGACTCAGGCCGCTACGGACCGGGTAGCAGCAGCGGCTCAGTCCGCCGGCTTTGCCCAGCGCCTGCAGGCCCTCGAAGCGGCCGGCGCCGCGGCCAGCCGCTAGCTCCTGGTCCAAACAGTCGTGCCACCACTTCTTATTGCCTTTTCCGCGCAGTTCTTATGAAAAACGTTGTCCTTCTGTTGCTTATGTTAGCGGCTCTGCTGGCCCGTTCCACGCCGGGACGTGCCCAATCCGTGGGCATCGGCACGGCCACGCCCAACGCTTCGGCCGCGCTCGACATCAAAGCCAGCGACCGGGGCTTGCTTATTCCGCGCCTCACCGCCGCCCAGCGCACGGCTATTACGGCCCCGCCCCAGGGGCTGATGGTGTACCAGACCGACGGCACGCCCGGCGGTGGCCCGCAAACGGGCTTCTGGTACTACGCCGGCACGCCCGCTGCCTGGGTGTTCCTCAACCCGACCGGGGGCG
The DNA here is from genome assembly GCF_017571495.1 of Hymenobacter negativus. GTDB lineage: Bacteria > Bacteroidota > Bacteroidia > Cytophagales > Hymenobacteraceae > Hymenobacter > Hymenobacter negativus. The sequence goes on from NZ_JAGETZ010000003.1 coordinate 463,939, forward strand.
GGGCCGATAACCTGGGCAACCACACGGCCACCCAGGCCCTGAACCTGGGGCCTAATCCGCTGACTGGCTCTGGAGCCTCGGTGGGCACCGCCGTGGGCGTGGGCGTGCGGGCCGACGGGGGGCTGAACCTGGGCCAGAACACGACCGGCAACAACGTCTTTCTCGGCTACCAGGCCGGTGCCACCACTACAGGCAGCTTCAACACGTTCAGTGGCTACCAGGCTGGGGCCGCCGCCACGACGGGCAGCTTCGATACGTTCAGCGGCTACCAGGCCGGCGCCCGCAATACGACAGGCAACTACAACCTGTTCAGCGGCTACCAGAGCGGCTATTCTAACACGACGGGCAGCAACAATACGTTCAGCGGCGGCTTTCGAAGCGGCTTCTACAACACGACGGGTGGCAACAACACGTTCAACGGCACTGATAGTGGCTTCAACAACTCGACGGGCAGCAACAACGTGTTCAGCGGCTACAGCAGCGGTTTCTTCAACCGGACGGGCAGCAACAACCTGTTCAACGGGTATCAGTCCGGCTACAACAACTCGACGAGCAGCAACAACCAATTCAGCGGCTACCAGAGCGGCTACAACAACACGACGGGCGACCAGAACCAGTTCAGCGGCTACCAGAGTGGCTACGTTAACACCACGGGCTTCCGCAACCTGTTCGTTGGCTACCAGAGCGGTATCAGCAACACGACGGGCTCTAGGAACTGGGCTTTTGGCTACCTGGCCGGCCCCAACGCCACCAACCTGACCAACGCCGGCGCCATTGGCTACCAGGCCACGGTCAGCCAGAGCAACAGCTTGGCGCTGGGCGGCACCGGCGTCTTCGCCGTGAACGTGGGCATCGGCACGAGCAGGCCCAGCCAGCGACTTGAGGTGAACGGCAATATACTGGCAACCGGCACCGTCAATATGGGCTGGACGCAGTTATCCGGCACGTATACCCTGCCCGGTCACATCCAAGCGACTTATACACTTACCTGCCCCAATGGCACGCGGGCGCTGGGCGGTGGCGGCGGGCACCGCGACGACAACATAGGTGCCTCTAATATTGCCATCTACTACTCCGGTCCCGACCCCGCCGACCCCGAGCACAAGTGGCGCGTCATACTCGGCAACAGTGCGAACAACGACCGCGCCGTCCGTGTCTATTGCAACTGCGCGCGCATTGCGCCATGAACCGGGCGACCAGTGCGGCGGCCGTCGTTTGGGCCCCTTGCTGCTGATTCTCCACTTTTAGCCTCGGTTTATGTTCTCAAAGGTGTTTACCCTGGCGGGCCGCTTTTTCTCACTCTTGGGTGCGCTCGTCTGGACCGCGCTGTTGGGGGTGGCTGCGCTGGCCGCCTGGCATTTTTACCAGGATGAGCACCTGCGCGGCCAGCTCGAAAGCCACGGCCAGGCCGTGACCGTGCGGGTGGAGCACACCGACCGCGACCGACGGCAGGCGTGGGACAACTTCGGCAATTTCATCTACGTGGGGTTCACCTACCACGGCCGCTCCTACGAGGCCCGCTGCGTGTCCGACACGGCTTGTCTGGCGCCCGGCGACCAGTTGACACTGCGCTACCTGCCGCAGCAGGACGTATTTGGCCAGTTGGGTCCCAGCCTGATGCACGGCCGGGACCCGGCCAAGTCACGGCTGCTGCGCTGGTCCGTCATGCCGGATGTGTCCCCCGAAAATCGGGCGCTGCTCCTTTTCGGCCTCCTGTTGGTGATGCTGTTCTTTGTTGTGAGCGGGTTGCTGGCCTCGCTCACGGGCTGGCGGGGCATTCCAACCATTGCCCGGCCGGTGGGCTTCGTTGTGCTGGCCCTGTTGGCCGGGTATTGCACCTACGACGCCGTGGCGTACTACCGCTACGCCGCGGCATTGCAGCGCGACGGCCGTCCCCAGGAGGTATTAGTGCAGCACGCCGACCAACACAATTACTTCACCGGCCCGATAGGCCGCCGCAAAGTTGGCCGCGGCCGGCTGCCTGACTACATCTACGACGCTACCTTTCTCTTCCAGAGCCAGCCCCGAGCCGTGGCAATTGAGGAGTCCGAATACGAGCGCCTGAAAGCCGGTGCCACTCGCCTGGCCGTGCGCTACGATGCTGCCCGTGACGACTTCATCGCCGCCGATTACACCCCGCGCTGGGAGCCCGTGCTGCCGCCGCTGGTTCTCTGGCTGCTGGTAGTGCTGTTGCTTCGTCGCTCCCGGAAGCCGGATGCGCAACCCACTCGCGCAGACGTTTACCAGTCCTAGCATCTCTAATCTGGAAGTCGGCTGATGACGTGACACGCTACATTCTCCGAGCCGCCAGCATGCGGGCCAACGGGGTGCCGGGCCGCACCAGCGGGCGCAGCTCGCGGTAGGGAATAATAACCGAGGTTCCCCACCGGCGTAGCATCTGGGAACCGTACGTTGCCTCCAGCCCGTCGACCGTGAGCGTCAGGGCGCCACCATCATCCTCACCGATATCGGGCAGACTTACCAACTGGCTGGGGTTTTGCCGGGCATCGTGCCATTCCCATCGGTTATCAGATGTGTAATCTGCGAACTGCTCATCGTGCAGAAGATGCTTCGAAAGCAGGCGTCGAAGAGGCAGTGCGTAACCGGGTTGCAGCTGGCTGGCAATGGTCAGAAATTTACTGGTGCGCAGGTCGACAAGCCAGCTGGTAGTCCCGTCGCTGACCGTGCCGCCAATGGGGTTCTCGGTATAGGAGGTTTGGTAGCTTAACAGGTCAAAATCGTTGAGCCGAACTTGGTCTTCGTACCACATTTTACAATCTCCCTGATAATCAGCTTGTATTTGGCGGTGGCGTGCAGCCAACGACGGCGCCAGCCGCCGCCGCAACGCCGCCCGGCCGGCCGGAGGGCTGAGCACCACCAGAAAGTTGTGGCGCTCCCAAGGCTGCTCGCAATGGTAGGACGCAAGGCCACTTCCGACCAGCAGCAGGGGCTTAAATGTGTACCGAACGGCTTGGGCATAGCTTTCGCGCATCACGATGCGTTGCGAATGGCCATCTCCCTGCCAAGTGCCAGCCAGCATGGTGCTTATCGCGCTACTCAACCGCCATTGGCTCTGAGAATCCTCCGCTCCCACCTCTAGTACCACCTGCCCCGGATGCTTCCGGTAGAAGAATAAGTCCTTTTCCCGGCTGCCCCGGTGCATGTAAAAGCTGCCCGTTATTGAGTCGGGATTTTGCCATTGTAGTACAGCTGTAGCCGCCTGGCCGCCAATAGTACCCACGTAACGGCGCACTACCCACCGCCGCCGCAGGGCGGGGTTACTCACAAATCCACTTTGCTGGGACGGGCACTTGAGTGTTTCCTCCGGCTCGGCCGCGACTACGGGAGTGGGCGTTACCGTAACGGAGGTATCGGGGTAGGAAGCCTCCTGTAATTGGCCCGCCCGAGGTTGCGCCGGTTCTGGTTTTGTCGCCATCCGGGCCGGCTCCTTTTTTGGTCGTTCGGGCTGACAGCTAGCCAAAGCAGCTACGAGAAGTAAGCCGCCAGCCAGTTGCCAGCCCGCGCGGGTCCGTTTCATTACTCCGCCGTCAGGGCTGTTACTACTTCGCCTATGGGCAGAACACGCTCTGTACCGGTTTGCATGATTTTGACCTTTACCACACCGGCCGCTATCTCTTCGGGCCCCATGATGATAACCAGCGGAATGCCCTTGGCATCGGCGTACTTGAATTGCTTTTGCAGCTTGCTGGCGTCGGGGTACAGCTCGGCGGGAATGCCAGCGGCACGGAGTTCGGCCAGCAACGGCAGGGCAGCCCGGCCGCTGGCCACGTCGAAGTGGGTGATAAGGCAGCGGGTGGGCGTTTCGCCCGTCACGGTGAACAAATCCAGCGCCTCCAGGCAGTCATATAGCCGGTCGACACCGAAGCTAAAGCCCACGCCCGACACGCCAGGCAGCCCAAACGAGCCGGTGAGGTTGTCGTAGCGCCCGCCGCCGCTCACGCTGCCCATCTGCACGTTGTTGATTTTGACTTCAAAAATGCAGCCCGTGTAGTAGGAGAGGCCCCGCGCCAACGTCGGGTCAAACTCCAGCCGGTCGAATTGCTTGAAACCGGACGCCGTGAGCAGGTCGCGCACCTCGGCCAGCTCGGTCAGGCCGCGGTAGTTGGCAGTGTCCTGGCCGTCCTCGGCTGCGCTGGGGCGGGTGCCGTCTGGCTCCACGCCAGCTGTCACAAAACCCGCCAGTAGCCGCTGCAGCTTCTCCTCGTAGCTGCCTTCTACCGTGAGCAGCGCAAAGAGCGTGTCGATGGTCAGTTCCGAAAAGCCGCGTTCCAGCAGTTCTTTGGTCACGCCCTCGCGGCCGATTTTATCGAGCTTGTCGATGGCCACGAACAAATCTGTCTCGCGCCCTTCACCGCCCAGGGCTTGGTAAATGTTGCGCAGCACGCCGCGGTGGTTGATTTTGATGGTGAAGTCATGCAGGCCGAGGCCGCCCAGTACCTGGGCCATCATCAGCACGATTTCGGCTTCGCAGAGCAGCGAGTCTGTGCCCACTACGTCGGCGTCGCACTGATAAAACTCGCGGTAGCGGCCGCGCTGGGGGCGGTCGGCGCGCCACACGGGCTGCATCTGGTAGCGCTTGAAGGGGAAGGTGAGCGTGCCGCGGTTCATGGCCACGTAGCGGGCGAAGGGCACGGTGAGGTCGTAGCGCAGGCCTTTTTCGGCCACTTTGGGCAGCAGGGCTTTCGAGCCGCTGGCTAGGTCCTCGGCGGTCACGTCCTTGGCAAAGTCGCCGGAGTTGAGGACTTTGAACAGCAGCTGGTCGCCCTCGTCGCCGTACTTGCCGGTGAGCACGGAGAGGTTTTCTAGCGTCGGTGTTTCGAGCGGCGCAAAGCCAAACGACTCGAACGTGCGGCGGATAACGTTGAAAATGTGCTGGCGGCGCGCCACCTGCGCGGGGCCAAAATCGCGGGTGCCCTTGGGAATACTCGGTTTTTGCATACACAAAAGTAGGGGCAACGCAAGCCGACAGCGAATGCAGCATACCCTAGTGGTTATATTAATCCATCGTTTCCTGTCACATAAAACTTAAAATCGCTTCTATTTGTGACGGTATCTGTCACAAAATCCTTTAATAAGAAAAATATTGTGACAACCTTTGTCACCTTTTTATCTGTTTTAATGTAAAGTGTGACAACCTTATTTTGGTGTGTCCTCATGCATTATAGCGATTCTTCCCTTCGAGCCGTCCGCAACCATTTTGGGCTTAGTCAAGCTGATTTGGCGCAGTATCTGGGTATCGACCGCAGCCTGCTCACTCATGTCGAAGCCGACCGCCGCTCCCTGCCCATGGCTGCTACCTGGCGCTTGCTGCCCTTGCTTGGGTTGATGCCACCGCCACATGGCACCGCCCCGGCCGGCCCGCTTCCGCCCGACCCGGCCGAAGTCACAGCCGCCACCCTTAACGCGTTGCAAAAGCGACTGAGAGCTTGCCGCCACGAGGCGAAGAATCTCGAATATGACTTGGAGAACCAGTTGCCGCGCCTGGAGGCTGCGCGGCACCGTCGGTCGTTGCCGGCGCGGCTGGCTGCCCTGCCACCCCGTGCGCCCCTGGCCGCCCTCCCCAACGAGGCCGCCACCCCCGACCTGGCTTGGGCTGCCCGCATGGCCGAAAGCGCCGTGCCGGATTTGGCCCGTTTCGGTGTGCCGGCCCGCGCCCTGCTCGAAGCCCGCCTGATTGGCTTGAAGGCCGAAACTGCGTATTTGGAAGAAGCATTAGGAGGGACAGGCCATTGAACAGCGTAGGGGGTGGGGCTTACCACAGCCCCAAGCCGGCCAAAATGCGCCCGCCCGAAGTTTCCCCAAACACAAAAACCCGCCGCCGGATGAACCGGCGACGGGGCTTTCGCAGAAAAAAGGTGGCCTGAGTTATTCCTTCTTGAAGTCGTATGCGCCGCCGCCCTGCTTGAGCTTAAAGGCAGGCTGGGTTGCGTCGAACTCTACACGCAGGCCGGCCGGGTCGAACTTGAACACGTCTTTGCTCACAGCTTCCATGGCGAAAGCGGGCTGGCCGGTGGCCTGGCATTTGAGCGCCGTACCCTCGCGGGTGAGGGTGATTTTTAGCGGGAACTGGGCACTGGCGTAGGTGCCAGCGTAGCGGTCGAGGTCGGTGGGAGTGGGGGTGAAGCTGCTGGGCAGGAACTCTGGTTTCAGGGCCACGCGGGTGTCGCGTGCGGCCAGGGCCCAGGCCGTGTGGAAGATGAGCTGGTCGCGGCGGGTCATGGCCGGGAAGTCAATTTTATCCACGTCGTCGGTGGCCTTGTGGTAGTCGGGGTGCTCGCCGCTGGTGTAGAAGATGACCGGAATGTTGTGCTTGGCGAAGTTGTAGTGGTCGGAGCGGTAGTAGGTGCGCTCCGGGTCGTTGGGGTCGTTGAGCTTGTAGTCCAGTGCCATCGGGTTGTATTGCTGGTTGGCCGCTTCGCTCACCGTGTGCAGCTCGTCGGAAAGCCGGTCGTCGCCCACCAGGTACACGTAGTCGCCCTTGCCGATGTGGGCTGAGTCGACCCGGCCCACCATGTCGATGTTGAGGTCAGTCACGGTCTTTTCGAGGGGAAACACGGGGTGGTTGGTGTAGTACTTTGAGCCCAGCAAGCCTTCTTCTTCGCCGGTATTGGCCAGAAACAGGATGCTGCGGCGCGGGCCATGCCCGTCCTTTTTGGCCTGAGCAAAGGCGCGGGCCATTGCCAGCACGCTCACCGTGCCCGACCCGTCGTCGTCGGCCCCGTTGAATACCACGCCGTCCTTAATGCCCAGGTGGTCGTAGTGGGCCGATACCACCAGCACTTCGTCTTTCTTGTCGCTGCCTTCGAGGTAGCCCAGCACGTTTTCGGTGGTGAAGGTTTCGGCTTTCTGCACCAGCTGCACCGTAGTAGAGGCGGGCTTGAAGGGCGAAGCAATGGCCTTGCCGGTCTTGGCCACCGCTTTGTGGTACTGGCTCAGGCCGGCCGGGGTAGTGCCCAGCAGCTTCGCGCCCAGCTCCAGCGACACCAGCATCACGTTCAGGCCCCGCCGCGGCTTGCCGCCCACAAACGAAAGCCGCTCCTGGTCAATCAGCTCCTTGTAATTGGCCGGGACTTTGGCAAACGCCTCGGCCGTGGGCAGCACCATGATAACGGACCGGGCCTGCAAAGAAAACACCGCCTTTTCGCGCGCCTGCAGCCCTTTGATGTCGGTGCTGGCATATGCGCTGGGCTTGCCATCTGTTCCAAGCAAGGGTTTGCCCTGCGCATTCAGCGGCTCGCTCAGCAGCAGAATAACGTCTTTGCCGCTGTAGTCGGGCGTACCTGAAAAGTCCGAATACGCGTCTTCCTTGATGCTGTAGCCAATAAACACCGGCTGTAGGGCAGTGGGCTGGCCGAACGTGTCGTCGGTGCTGAAGGCGTAGAAATCCTGGTTGCCCCGGTAGGTTTTGCCGCCTACCACCTGAGTCGAAGCCGCCGCGTCGAGCGCTGCCCGGTTCATGTCGAAATGCTGGAGATATGGGTTGTCGGAGCCCGTGACCGGACCGGCCAGGCCATCAGCCGCAAAGGCTTTGGCGATGTAGTCGGCAGCCATCTTCTGGCCCTTCTTGCCGGTTTCGCGGCCCTCATAAGCGTCAGAAGCCAGGATACTCAGGTCAGCTTTCAGGCCCTCGGGCGTGATGCTGTTGGCGTAGGTTACCGACCAATCGGTAGGCGGCGCTACTGGGGCCGGCGCGGTGGCCGTACGGCCGGGTTTGGTTTTGGTTTTAACCTTGCCCGTTGGGGTAGAGGTGGTGGGCTGAGCGGCCAGCGTACCAGCCGCCAGTAGCAACGCAAAAGTCAGATGCAGAAGTCTGGACATGTGGGGAAAGGGTGAAAGCAGTTTTGCAGAAAGGGTGAGAAAAGCAGTGGTTTGAAAGAGCAGAACGGGTACCTCGAATTTCTAATTTGGCGCGTTGCCCGATTGGTAGTGGGGCGGGCCGAATTGAAAATTTGGAGTACCCGTTCTATCAGCCGCCGAAGCCGCCACCGCCCTGGGGCGCGGCCTCAATGCGGCCCGGCTTGGCCTTGCTGGCCCCGATGTACCAGGTGAAGCCCAGCCAGCCCACGCGGGTTTCGTCCTTGCTATAGCGGGTGTTATTCAGCACATCGGTGGCGATTTCGGTGCGGTAGGCATTCATGTTGAACAGGTCCGATACGCGGAGGGTGAGGGCGGCGCGGTCGGAGAACAGGCGCTGGCGCAGAGCCACATCAACCTGGCCCCAGGCCAGTTGCCGGCCCTGGGCCGTGAGCGAGGCCGAGCGCACGTTACCGCTCAGCTGCATCTCCAGGGTGGGGCGAATCGTGAAGTTGTTAGCCAAGCGGGCGGTACCCACCAGCGCCGTGCGGTTGCTGGCAATGCCGTTGCCGGCAATCTGGGCGCGGTAGAGGCTCGTGCTGGCATTCAGGCGCCACCACTTGGCCAGGGGCTGGTTGAGGCTGAACTCGGCCCCGAGGTTGGTGGTAGTACCCAGGTTGTCGTAGGTTTCGGCGGTCACGAGGCCCGCGCCGGCCCCGGCCAGACGAGTGGCCACCGTGTCGATAAAGCGCAGGCGCTGGATGGAGTTGGTGGTGATGCGGGCAAACACGGTGCTGGTAATCGTGGCCTGGCCCACCGTCAGCTGGTGGCCCAGCTCGATGTTGTTGCTGAATTCAGCCTGCAAGCGCGGGTTGCCGAGGCGGTAGCTGCGCGGGTCCTGGTAGATGGCCAGCGGCAGCTGCTGCATGAAGTTGGGGCGGTTGAGGCGGCGGGCGTAGCTCAGCTGCAAGCGGTTTTGGCCGGGTTCCTTGCCAAACTCCCGGTTGATGGTGGCCGAGGGGAAGAAACTGAGGTAGTCCTGAGCCAGGCTGCCACGTTGGGCAATGCCCTCGCCGCCCTCAATGGTGCCGCTGAGGTAGGTATATTCCGAACGCAGGCCTGCTTGGGCGCTCCATTTCGTGCCTAATGGGCGCTGCACTGTTACGTAGCCGGCGGGCACCACCTGGTTCGAGGTGTAGGTGAGCGAGCGGGCGGGGTCGTTCACGAAGTCGTCGGGGCGGCTTTCGTTGGGAGCATAGCCGAAGGAGTTGCTGCCGTGGTTGCTTTGGCGCTCTACTTTGGCGCCCAGCTCCAAGCGGCCCTTGCCATCGGCAAAAGGCCGGGTGAAGTCAAGCTGCCCGTACTGCACGTTGCTCAGCAAATCGAGCTGCTGGCGAGTGCCTGGCTGCGGCACCCCCACCGAGCCGGCCTCGGCATACTGGCGCTGCACCACCGGTACTGTGGCATCAATCACCACACCGCCGAAGAAGGCTGTCAGCTCGCGCCCTTTGTGCTCTTCCCAGGTGCGGCGGTAATTGCCGTTGTAGTTAAAAACTTTCACCTGCACATCAAGGTCCTGCCGGCCGAGGGCGCGCTGGACGGGCCCGTTGTCGGTTTGCTGGGTGAGTTCTTGGCTTTCGCCTTCAATGTTGCGCTCGGTGCCGGCGTTCACGTTCAGGCCCAGGGTTTGGTTTTTGGGCAATTCGAGGTCCACGCCCGCCCGCAGGGAGTGGTTGCGGTGGATTTCATTGCCAACGGCTACCTGGGTGGTGCGCACTGTTTCGGTGCTCAGCAAGGCCGTCTGCTCGGAGTGGCCTTTGCCCAGGTAGGTGACGTCGCGCCCATCGTAGCCGGCTTGCCAGGTAGCCTTGCCCACCTTGCGGCTCAGGCTGAGGTTGCCGCTATATTTGTCGCTGGTGCCCAGGTTGATGGCGGCGGTGCCATTGGTGCCGGAGCGGGTTTCTTTCTTGGTAATTAGGTTGATAACTCCGCCGCCACCAGCCGCGTCGTACTTCGCCGAGGGGTTGGTAATTACCTCCACCTGGGCAATGCGTGAGGCCGGAATCTGGTCGAGGCGGGTGCCACCGCTGCCGCCATTGCTCACGCCGGCCGGCTTGCCGTCAATCAAAATCGTCAGGTTGGAAGAGCCGCGCATCGAGACGGTCCCGTTCACGTCCACGCTCACCGAGGGCACATTTTGCAGCACGTTGGCGGCTGTGCCGCCCACGCTGCCCAGGTCCTTTTCCACGTTAATCACGCGCTTGCCCAGCTCTTCCTCCACGGCCGCTTTCTGGCCCGTCACCACTACTTCGTTCAGCTTGGTAGCCTTCGCGGTGGCCAGCTGAAGGCCCGAAAGCTGAATAGTCGGCGCGGCCGCTGTGAGGGTGAAGCGGCGGCGCAGCGCCTGGTAGTTCAAGTCCTGCACCCGCAGCAAGTAGGTGCCCAGCGGCAGCGCCGAGGCCTTAAACGTGCCCTGCTCTGTTGTCTGGGCCACGGCCACAAACGTAGAATCCGCAGCGCGCAGCAGCAGCACATCGGAGAAAGGCACGGCCTGGCCACTGCCGGCTTCTACCAAAGTACCGCTCACGGCACCGGAGCCGCTAGTTTGCGCAAATGCCCCCAGAGGAAGTAGCAAGGCGCTAACGGTAAGGCCGGGTAAAACGCGGCCCAGGCTGGAAAATGCAGAAATCGTGTGGAAAGTTTTCATGGTGCAAGGGTGATTGATTGGGGAGCGGTCAAGCATCTCGGGTCGGGCAGCGGCCGCGGTTCCGCTGCGGAGGAGAGGTGCTCACCTGCCGTATTTCCCGGTGAATGGGAGCTAACAGGGTAGTAGCGGGTCGTCTTTGGTACACGCTGACGGCAGCTACTGGGCTTTGTATGGAACAAATGTAAAGCAGGTACTTTGTAACGCAAGGTACTGTTTGCAAAAATTATTGTTAAACAAAATTTTGTTTTTCATTATAATCTGGTTGTCAGACTATAAAGTCCAGTAAAATATTTTAATCTTTTACGCCGAGCAAATTTTTTGTTGACTCTAGCACTCACAGGGCAGATGCAGCAAGTGCCAGCGGAGTTGCCCGAAGCCAAGGGTAGTTGACAGAAATTGATAACCAACGCAGCGACACATGACCCTTGGCGGCTCGTATTCGGGGCGGCCGGGCAGTCCAGCATTAGAATCCGGACGCGCAACGCTAGCAACGAGCCGCAAAGGGTCGCGTCGCTACGTGGCTTGCATTGAGCACGAGCACAAAAAAAGCCCTGACCAGTTGGCCAGGGCTTTTCAATTGCGCCAAGATGGCTGCTATTTGCGTTTCAGTGGGGGCCGGGGCTTGGCCTTGGGTTGCCGCACAGGGTCGGTCACCTGCTGGCCGTTGCGGTAGGTCACGGTGCGGTCTACCGTCGTGCCGTCTGCTTTGTAGTAAGTCCATACGCCGCTTTGCTTGCTGTTGCGGTACTGCCCGCTCACAGCCAGCGTGCCGTCCTCATGGAATTCTTTGAAGGGTCCCTGAAGCTGGCTGCGCACGTAGGTGGTTTCCTTGCGCAGCTTGCCCGAAGGGAAATATTCTTGCCCAATGCCGCCCATAAATCCATTTAGGTAGGGCTGTCGGGTCTGCACCTGCCCGTTCTCAAAATAGGTGAGACGGTCGCCGACCAGCCGGCCACTGGGGCCGTAGGTTTCGGCCTTGCGCACAGCCTTGCCATCCGGGTAGTATTCACGCCAGGTGCCAGCGGGGCGGTTGTTCTTGTACTGCTCTTCGGCCTGTACTACCTGTCCGGCGGCATCCTGGTAGCGCGTGATTTTGCGGTCACGGCCGTTGTTGCTGTAGTCGGTGTCTTCGTGCAGGTGGCCATTTTCAAAGTATTCCAGTCCGTGGCCGGTAGGCGTGCCGTTGCGGTAGGTGAGCTTGGTTTTCACCTGCCCGCTCTCGTAGTAGCTGGTGGCCGGACCATTGAGATTGGTGGTGCCGGTGGGCGGGGCCACGCGCTTGGTCAGGTCATCGCCGAGCTGGTTTTTGATGTTGCGCTGTACCAGCGGCGCAGGCACGTAGGTGCTTTCCGTTTGGAGCTTACCGCTGGCATAGTAGCTGCGGTAGCTCCCGCGTCCGGTTTTGTCGGCCAGCACTTCCACCTCAACCTGGCCATTTGAGTAATACGTTTTGTAGGGCCCCGACAGCAGGCCTTTTGTGAAGCTGCCCTCGCTCTGCACCGCCCCATTGGGGTAGTAGAATTTCACTGCCCCGTTCGGTTGGCCGTTCTCGTAGCTTATTTCAGCCTGGGTTTTGCCATCGGGGTACACGGCCTTGAGCGCGCCGTTGGGCTGGCCCTTCACCAGCGTCGTCTTCAGCCGAACGGAGCCGTCCGGATGGTAATAAGTCAACTCTCCATTCGGCTCATCATCCACAAAAAAGCCTGCCTGCGCCACTTTGCCGTCGTCGTAATAGGTCTTAAAAGGCCCCTGCCGGATGCCGTCGCGGTAGGTTGCTTCCAGCCGCCGCGTGCCGCTGCTATGAAACTCCACATAAGCCGAGTCACGCCTGCCGGCATTGAAGCTGGTTTGCTGCTCCAGCTTGCCGGAGCGGTAAAAGCGCTTGTAGGTGCCCTGAGGCACAGTATCGGCTGCTACCAGCGCCGTGTATACCTCGCGCTTATACACTTTGGTCGAGTCAAAATACGTCACGAGTCGACGCAGCCGCTGGCCCTGCGACGGCAGGGACAGCGTCAAAAAAAGAAAAGGCAACAGATATTTCATAGGCGCAAGAACGGCGGGTTACCCTTAAAAATTTCGCGCAAGGTTTCGCAAGGTTAAAAGAGGTTTTGCAAAGGTTGGAAACACAACGTTTTGCAAGGCAAGGAATGAGGAGTCATGCAAAATGAAAAGAGGTTTCGCAAAGCTGACGTCAAGCCAGCCTTGCAAAACCTCTTTTCATTTTGCGAAACCTTGCGGGATGGGGCTACAGCGCCTCCACCACAATGGAACTGGCCCCGCCACCGCCGTTGCAAATGCCCGTCACGCCGATTTTGCCGCCTTCGTTTTTCAGCACACTCATCAGGGTGGTCACGATGCGCGCCCCGGATGCGCCCAGCGGATGGCCCAGGCTCACGGCACCGCCATACACGTTAACCTTCGTGCCTTCCAGGTTCAACAACTGGTTGTTAGCCAGGCTTACCACTGAAAAGGCTTCGTTGATTTCATAGAAATCCACGTCAGCTGCCGTCTTGCCGGCGTTTTTCAAGGCCTTCGGAATCGCCAGCGAGGGCGAAGTGGTGAACCACTCCGGCGCCTGCTCAGCATCGGCAAAGCCCAGAATTCGGCCGATGGGCGTGAGGCCCAGCGCGTCGGCTTTCTCGCGGCTCATCAGCAGGATGGCAGCGGCGCCGTCGTTCAGTGTCGAAGCATTAGCAGCCGTTACGGTGCCGTTTTCTTTGATGAAAGCCGGTTTCAGACCCGGTACTTTGGCGAAGTCCACTTTGCTGTACTCCTCATCGTCTTCAATAACCGTGGTTTTACCGCGGCTTTCGATGGTCACGGGTACAATTTCGTCTTTCTTTTTGCCGGCCTTGGCCGCGGCGGCGCTACGCGTGTAGCTCTCAATGGCGTGGGCATCCTGCTGCTCGCGGGTAATGCCCATTTCCTTGGCCGTGTGCTCGGCCGCATTGCCCATGGCGTAGTCATTGTAGGGGTCCCACAGGCCGTCCCGCACAAGGCCATCAATCATCTGGCCGTGACCGTACTTAGCACCAAAACGAGCCTTGTCGAGGTAGTAGGGCACGTTGCTCATGCTCTCCATGCCACCGGCCAGAATCACATCGGCCTGCCCCAGCATAATGGCTTGAGCAGCAAACATAATTGCCTTCGAACCCGAAGCGCATACCTTGTTCACGGTCGTGCATTCCACGGTATTTGGCAGGCCGGCTTTTTTGGCTGCTTGCCGGGCCGGAGCCTGGCCCAGATTGGCCGAAATCACGTTGCCCATAATCACCTGCTGTACTTCCGAGGCATCGACGCCAGCTTTCTCCAACGCGCCTTTCAACGCAATGGCACCCAACTCGGTAGCCGACAGCGACGCCAGCGCCCCGCCAAATGAGCCAATCGGCGTGCGAACGGCGGAAATAATGACAACTTCTTTGGTTTGCATATTCAGTTAATTAAAAGAGTGGGGTGGGACGTTGAATCTGGCCGCAAAAGTACGGATTTAGATTGCCCCACCCAGCCTTTCTCACTAACAGTTGTTAGCCGAAGCAAGTTGCGGCGCAAGTTGGCCTTTCACTAAGCTGCACTCACCATGTTGGTTTGCTTGGGTCAGGCTTCTGCGCGGCGGGACGGGTGATTTGCTGTAAATACTGTTGCTCCTGGGCTCGTAGGGTTTCCAACAGCTGTCGGGCCTGGGCGGGGCTTAGATTCATGGCTTGCAGGCGCTCGCGCTGGGTCTGGAGTTGTACATCGGCCGGGGTAGCCGCGTCGGTGCCGGGCCGGCTGCTACGGACATTGGGGGTAGCAGCAGAGGAAGCGCTAGCTGGGTCGAGGCCCCGCTGGGTACCAGGAGTCGTACCGGTAGCGACGGGCTGCGAGGTGCCAGCGCCGGGCTTGCGGCCACCATTAGCAGCATTGCCCGACGAAGCTTGGGGACGCTGATTATCGGGTTGGCCCTTAGCATCTGGTCGGCGTTCGGGCGGCGTGGTAGGAGAGGGGGGAGATGTAGCGTTGTCGTTGACGCTGCCCTGACGGTCTTCCCCCGCTTTTTCGGCCGGTTTATTTTTCTCGGCGGAATGCTGTTCTGGAGAGGGGTTGGGTTTATCAGGAGCCGATGCCTTAGGAGGAGCCGTTATCTGCGGGCTATTTGGTCGATGAGCGAGATAGTCACTCAATACCTCATAGTCGGCCCGCGCGCCACTATTGCGCGGGTTCAGCAACAGCGCCTGGCGCAGTAGCCCCAACGCCTGCGCCAATTCACCGCGTTGGGCCAGCAGCACCGCCATTTGCTGCCGCGCCACGCTGCCCAGGGTGGTTGGGCTACCCACCAGCAGGCGTCCGTATGTGCTATAAGCGGCCTGCTGCTGTCCGCCCCGTACCTGCGAATGAGCCAGATTGAGCACCAGCCGTGGGTCGGGTGTCTTCGCATTTTGCGCTACCAGCGCATCAGTAAATCCCTTCGCCGCACGCCGTGCATCGTCGCGTGCGTAGGCGGCGGTGGCATCGGCCACGGCCACGTTGCGGTCGCGCACCCGGGTCAGCAGGCCCAGTACCGGCCCACTAAATAGTAGCATCAGCAGCGCGAAGTATTTCATGGCCGAATAAGGGTAACAGTAAGCACAGCATCAAGCGCCAGCAACAACAAGGCTGCCGCCAGTGGATAGCGATAGCGGTTATCTGCCACGGCCACAGTACGTACCTGTTCGGCTGCCCCTTGCATGCCCCGCAAAGCCCGCAGCAAAGGCCCGAACCCATTTTGCTGATTGGTGAGCTCCACATACTGTCCTCCGGTTTGAGCAGCTAGTTGCAGCAGGGTGGCTTCCCGTAGGCGTGTTTGCACGGCTTTGCCTTTACCGTCCGTCACAAAACCGCCGGCTGCTTTAGGAATTTTGGCTCCTGCTGCCGTTCCCACGCCTACGGTATAGATGCGGGCACCAGTGCGGCCCAGGGCCCGTAGGGCCGGCTCCAGGTTTTCACCAAAGTCTTCCCCGTCACTCACCACCACCAGCGCTGTGGTCCTGGGCGCACTCGTAGGAGCCCCTGCAATAGGAGCCATGCGGTCCAGTACCAGCTCCAAAGGGGCCCCCAGGGTGGTGGGTCCGGGCGGGAGCAAGCTGGTTCGCAGCGTGCTGATAAAGGTTTGCACGGCTCCTTGGTCATAGGTAAGTGGGCATTGCACTACCGCTTCAGCTCCAAAAATCACCAAGCCCAGCCGGTCGGCCGGAAACTGTGCTACCAAGTCCTGTAGTTCGGCCTGGGCCCGGAGCAGGCGGGAGGGAGCCACATCCGGTGCATCCATCGAGCGCGATACATCAACCAACAGCCACACGTCTTTGCCCGCGGTACGCACCGGTTGCTGGCTCACACCCATGGCCGGGCCCAGTGCCGCGGCGAGCAGTAAAACGCCAGCCAGCACGCGTAGCAGTGCCTTCCAGCCCCGGTGCCGTGCCCGTCCGCCCAACGCCAGCGCCAGTCGGTTGCTACGGCGCCAGTGCCGGACCAGCAGCCCCAGCGCCAAGACTAGTCCCAGCGCGGCCAATACGAAATCAGAATATGCCCAGCTAAGCAATTGTCGTCAAAATGAGTCCCAATATTACGACCACCAGCCGCACCGGCTATTATTAGCTTTGGCTGATTGAGTGAACGAAATGGCCCTGACTCTATATCTAGTCCGGTGAAGGCATTCCGAATAATTTAATAAATTTTTTTGCGAAAGTATGGTCTTTTCAGTTCGGCTAGTATATTTGCACCCGCTTCGGACGGAAGCGAATGCCGACCTGGAGAGGTGGGTGAGTGGCTGAAACCAGTAGTTTGCTAAACTGCCGTAGCTCTAAAGGTTACCGGGGGTTCGAATCCCCCCCTCTCCACACCTAAGCCGAAAAAGCCCCGAATACAGCGTTCTGACGCGTGTTTTCGGGGCTTTTTATTTGGTGTGCGTGCAAGTGTGCGCGTTGGTATAAAAAACCGCTAGAAAAATGGAGCCCAAACCCCAAAAATTCCTTTTCAATGGACTCGATGGTTTCGCGGGCTTCCGCCGGGGCCAGACCTATCAGCTCACATCCGACGTGTGGGACGACGGCAGCGGCACGGTGACGGTGGAAATGCCGCACGCGCCTTCAGCGGGGCGGACGAAGTTTGATGCCCAGCAGTGGAAAGAGTGGTGGGAGAAGGCTACAAAGTAACTCTTTCCAATTATTGGAATTTTGTCCAAAAATAGGAAAAACAGTTTATTAAATTGGACTTGTGTAGGTTTGGCTTATTCGGTCAATATATCTTACAAAACAAGCCTTTTCACTCTCCAATCTAATGTCAAAACAAGACGCTTCCGTTAAAACCACATTCAACCTCCTTAATGTCAAGCTACGAATGCCTGAAGCCAAAGAGGCGAGCCAAGATGATTATGTGGGCTTAATCACGCAGTTGGCCAGTCGGAGAATTCGAGCTACTGTAACTCAAAACATTGGTGTGATTATGAAGCGATGCATAATCGAGCGTATTGGTGATAATATCATGCTATATGGCATTATCACTCGTTACACGCCACTGACCTCAGGGAAGCTGTTAAACTTAGAGGAGCCTGACCAGAGCGAAGAAGACCAAGAAGGCTTGCCTATAAATCGCGTTCCTAACCCAAAAGATGTTGCCTTCTTCTTCAGCCCGTCGAACCATCGACTAGCTATTTCTAAACGAGGTGGCCCTCTTTCTATTAAACAAGCGCATGATTATTTTGTAAAAGCATTCAAGCAAATACTTAAAACGGGCCAACTTGTAGATGTAGACATTGAGCAGGATGGGGATACATTTCGAGAAATACTTGATGCCCCTCGAATTAAGCGTGTTCGCATTGAAGTGTCTTATACTAATAATGACATGTCAAAGGAGAACGCAGCTGACTTAGACCAAAAAATGAAATCTGGAAATGTCGGTCGTTTTGTAATTGAGGCTATATCGGACGGCGCAACGGAAGGACTGGACGTTGCCAAAATTCCATTTTTGCAAGGTGCGTTTGAACTAGCTCAAAGTAATGGCAAGGTTAGCGCAACTGTGATAGATGCTAAAAGCCCTACTAAACGGGGGCGCACAGTGGAGACGGAAGAACACCCACGCGAAGAATCAGTGGTTTCTGAGAAGCCAGGAGATGTGGTGCGTGACATGTATGCCAAGCTGAAAAACTTATTTCCTAGGGGATAACATGGACGAGCTTTCTGAGCGTCGGCGTTTGGCTATACAGCAAGCTGCTGAGGTTGTCCTTAGCCGTATGGCTAAACAGCATGCAATGGGGGTAACTGGGTTGTTGTCAATCTACCCGAAAGACAAACTGCTATGGGGCTCTGTTTTACCAGCAATAGTGACCATCATCGTCTTTGGATTAATTGTGGTAACTGGTGTTAACATTGACGACTTCCTGAAGCGAACAGTAGATACTAGTGTGTCGATTCTACCGAATCTGCTTGGTTTCCTGTTAGGGGGCTATACAATTCTGATAGGATTTGGTAATGCATCACTCTTGAAATCTGCTACTCACATTATAGAAGGTCGCCGTATCAGTCTTTTCCAGATGCTCAGCACAATTTTCGCGTTGACTATCTACTTACAGTCGATTACGTTGGCTGCTGCTGTAATCGCCCAGTTTACTCTTTCGATTCCTTTGTCGGCAGGAACGGGTTTTGTAGGAATGCTGCATGATGCTGTCCCTACAATCAATAAAGTATCAGTAGTAGTATTTCTTTTCCTGCTTTTCTATAGCATTTTGTCATTGAAAGACACGGTAGTCAATGTGTTCAACTTTGCTCAGCGGTACCACTACACCCTAACAGAAGAGCGACTATCTGACGAATACGAGGCACGCAAGAAGGGCAAAAGCAACGACACACAGCAGTAGCCGTTCTTTGTAAAAAAAACTGGCTTGTCATAAATTCACAAGGCTCCTTTTTTGACATCTTTTTGTTGTACTCTTGTAAACTTTTGATGAGGCATTAAGCAGCCTTATTTGAGTTGTTTGGATTGTAAATCAGGTCTTTGTCTAAAAAAATGCATATGAAACTGAATATTTTTTTTGCTGCTTCCCGCCTCCGTGCGGCGTGGGGAGTGCTAACTGCTGACCGGTGCGTAGTGCTAACTTACGACCCTAGCAAACCAGTAAATGTGCTTGGCAATCTTTACTTGTGTGCTCCATCACAGGAAGTGCCCGAGCGCTTAGCAAATGCTACACTAATTGCTGTTGAGTGGGATAATATGGACAACTCCGGTGGCCAGCAAGATGCCCTTCGTCAAGCCAATGAAATTCTAGCTCGGTCTCACTGTCAATAGCTTTTACCATCTATCATTGAATAAAAAGCCCCAGCTCTCCACTGGGGCTTTTTCATGCCCGCTCCCTACCTTGCCTACCGATGACCCTACACGACTTCAACCAGCTCTCCGAGGAAGTGCAGTACGCTTACGTCTTTCAGCGGGGTACGTACCTGGCCCGACGCTGGGATGACTTCCACCTAGCTGTAAATCTATTCCAAGTGCCGGGCGGCTTCTTCGTGGAAGTCAACTTCGATACCGAGAAAAACGAAATCGAGTTTCTATTCGCCTTCGAAGCAGGCAGCGAGGATGACCGGCTGCCGGACTACGCCATGTTCGTGAAGCTGCCAGACTGGATGCCAGATACCGAGTAATGGGCTACGGTGAATTTCACTACGGCATTGGCGACCTAGTGCAGGTGGCCTACAATGCGCCCGTGCGCACCATCACGGCGCGGGGCTGGCTGCTAGTCAGCTATGCTCAGAGCAACCGGCGGGAGGATGCCTACCAACTGGATGATGGGCACTGGGATTGGTACTGGGCTGCTGAACTCTACCCAATTGGTCAGGCTCCTCGGCCGGTGTTCGTTTATACGGGATAATAAAAAGCCCCAGCTGCTGGACACGGCTGGGGCTTTACAGGCAAGTATGAAACGGTGCTGAAAGATAGAGCGTGCGGCTGTATATTTCTGCCCCCATTCACAAACCACTTTCTATTGTTCATGAAAAAACAACTCTACCTCTCTGCTCTCGCCATGCTATTGGCTGGCTCTGTTCAAGCCCAAGTTACACCGGAAAAAGTGTATCAAGGGCAAGGCGAAATTATTCGGCTCAGTAATGGTGACTATAAGTATCAGACGACTCAGCTGGCAACCAATCAAGTGAATGTTTACAACTTAAACCACTCTGTATATAAGCAGTTGACCGTACCATCATTAGGCACAGCGTATGAGTTCCGAGGCGTTCAGTACGTTTCAGACGCATTATTTGACGTAAATGCTAATAATGTTGAATACATCGCCCATTATGGTTCAACCAATGTCAATGGTGGGCTCGGCAAGTCAGTTGTTTATTCGGAAACAGGTAGTCAACTAGCCGTGCTGGATTCGTCAAACTACTATGTTTCGATTTACAATACTCCAGCAGGCGCTAAGATGCTATCGACGATAAGGACGTATAGCAACTCCTACACGTTGACTCGGGAATATACCCGGGTGTACAGCTTGGCTGGTCGTTTGGCTCTTCGGGCCGCTACCCCGCAGCTGGAGGATGCTTCGGGCGCGTACCCCAACCCGGCTCAAGCCTTGGTGAATCTACCTTATTCATTGCAAGCAGGCCAAACGGGCAGCCTCAAAGTGTACGATATGGGCGGCCGCCTTGTGGGGGCCTACCAAATTGACAGCCACATCAACCGACTCGAAATGGGCACCCGGGACTTGCGCGCCGGTGTGTACACGTACACTGTTGAAACGGCTGCTGGGGTAACAGCGGGCAAACGCTTTGTTATTCAGTAGTACCGTCCAAACAAACAAAAAGCCCCGACCAAGTTGGCCGGGGCTTTTTGTTGTTAGACATATCCCACCCACTGACGCATGAGCACCGTTGAGAAGGGTTGCATGTTGTTGTGAGGCAGGTCGCCGCCCATTGGGTCCTCTTCCACATACCCGCGGTCCCGTACAGCATTATCACCGCCAGTATTCGGCAGTGCCTTAAAATCTTGGTAGCGGGCAAAGCGCTCGGAGGTATGCCGGTGGGAGGGCATTTCTGGTACCGTCAACCGGTGGGTCTCTGCACCACCTTGCTTGCCTACAGTGTCATAGGCTGATTTATTGGCATCACGTCCCAGCAATACGCGGCCGTTGTAATTATCCGTACCACCGCTGCCATTGCATTCGTGCCAGCCCCAGGCACTGGTACCAGGCAAGCCTCGCCCATCGGCGTCATAGTCAGTAGGCACATATCCAACCGAGGCCAAAGGGGCAATTTCTCCCAGGTAGCGCACCGAAGCGCGCATTACGTGGTCCCAGCGCAGGCCGCCCCAAGTATCAAAGGGAATAAACTCCCCACCCGTGTAGGAGGGGTCGGCATCTACTAGCACGGCTACCCGCTCCCGGATGCAGGTTTTCGTACCACCCACCTGGTAGGTGCGCTGGTCGAGGAAGTCGTAGCCGCCCCGCTGCAGCTGCATGGGCAGCGTGACGCTCCCCGCCCCGTAAAACCGCAGCAGCTGGCCATCGAGAAAGACGATGCCCGCCGACACGTTGTAGGACGGGCCGCTGCCGCTCACCTGGCAGCCGGACACGATGAAGGCTCCCCGGCCCAGGTAGAGCGCGGCCACGCTGGCGGTGGTTTCACTCTGCAGGGTTACCAAATCGTCGTTGGCAATGGGGCGGCCCCCCAAATCAAATTCTAAGGTTTTCATACAAAAAGTAAGCGGTAATGCCGCGTGGCCAACTTGAAGTGGCGGATGCGGGCGTTGAGTTGGTCGGTGCGTTGGGGGTTGCGCAGCAGCACGGGCACGCGCACAGTGAAATCGGTCTGGGTGCTGAATTCAACGTACCCGTAGCAGTAAGTCCAGGGCGGGCTCTCCGCCGCAAACAGCAGGTACACGTCGGGCTGCAGCTCGCTCACGAAATTGAGGTAGAGCGGTATCAGCTCCGTGTCGCTGTTGTCAATTCGAATGCGCCGCAGCAGCGGGTCGAATTGGTCGTTTAGGGCACCTTCCAGCACAATGGTTTGACTGTTGTAGGCCAGCTCGATGCGCGTAGCCTCCGCATAGAGCAGAAAGGTGGCGTAGAGTTGACGAAGCGGCGCCAGCAGCGCTGCGAGCCAGGCGCGCAGCTTCGGTTTGCGTAGCAGCGCGGGCAGCAGCAGCGTGCTCAGGTAGTCGAAATCGACCTTATACCGGATATTGGCGTTAGGTGGCATTGGGGATGAAGGTTAAGGTGTCGGCCAGGGTGAGCCCAGCCGTTTCTTCGGTCACGATGTAGCCGGCCGCCGTTTCGTACATGCGGGCAAACACCGTCGGCGCCGTTAAGCCCACACGGGCGGCCACTGTCACCAGCTGCACGTCCTGCACGCCGGGCACGGCCTGAATCGCATCTTCCAGCCGGGCCACGTACACCAGGCCATCAAAGGCCAGGTTTGCCAGGTAGCCCTGCACGGCGGCCAGCACGGCGGCTTTAAAAGCCGGCACGTCCAGCAGCGGGTCGTAATACACCGCGCCCGTGAGCTGGAGCCGGTCAGCCTCCCGGCTCACCACTTCCAGCCGAGTGCCGGCGAAGCGCAGGCGGGCAAAGTAGCCCTGTACCTGCACCAGCTCCGCGTTGCTGAGCGCCGCCAAGGTGCCAGCCGAGGCCCCGTTCTTGGCCACCTTGATGAAGAGCTTGCCAGTCTGGTCGTTTTCCTTGGCCGTGGCACGGGTCACAATTCGGGCGCCCGTGGTACCCGCTGCGTAGCCGGCCCGGCCGGTGGGCAATATCACCAGGGGGTCTCCCAACTGGAATTCCAAGGCGCGGGCCGCGTACCAACTGGGCACGCCGGCGGGGGCGGCGGCAATCAGCGCATTGACGTCCGCTTGGTGGCGGTCAAAGATGGTTTCATGTGCCCACAGGGCCACGGCCACCACGTACTCGATGAGCTTGTAGATGGCCGTGGCGCTGGGGCTGGTGAGCCCCGCCAGCTCGGTGCGGGCGGCGCGGTCTGCCGCAATGGCGGCTTGAATGTCGGAGATGGAACGTGCCATTTATGCGAGGGTGAAGCCGGCGGCTAGGACTAGGTTTTTGATGTTGGACTTGGCGGCCGGGCTCAGCGCACCGCTATAAATCCCAAGGGCCGCCACGCGCATATCACCGTTGTAGCCAGGGCCGTTTGCGTAAGTGTTAAGCCGGTACGTTTGCACCCCGCCCGCAATGGGAGTAGGCGCCGGGCCGGTTCCTTGCAAAACCCCGTTGACATCGAGTTCCGTGGAGCCCGCTTGCGCGGTAAAAATCAGCAGCGCAAAATGTGGCCGGCCGACCAGGGAAGCGGACGGCGGAATGGGCGCGCCGGCCCCTTGGACAAACACCCCGTCGCCGCGCACCAGGAAATAGCTGCTGCCCGTGCTCCAGACCACCGCCCCCGGACCGGCGATGGCGGCGATGTTTACAAGCATCACCACCGTTTGCAGGCCAGCGGCGGCACTGGGCAGCGCAAACGAAGTGGTCAAATACGAGGCGTTGTTGGACGCGGTGCTGAGGACCGGGTGGCCGTCGAAGGTATCCAGTATGGGGGCATTGGCGGGGCTATCAGGCACAAGCGGCAGCCCACCGGGTACCTGATTGGGCACGTTGTCAATCACCCCACCCGATTGGGTAACGCCAGTCGCTAAATCAAAATAAGCCACTAGGTTGTTGGCGGGGAATTTGAGCACCCCTGCGCCAGCCAGACCACTGACCGTGCCATCCGAGGGGAGCGTGTCCGCAAACGTAAACCAGGCGGTTAGCTGGGCATTGGTCAGCGCTTTTTTGAAAAACATCAACCCCCGTAAAAACCCGGATGGCTCAGGTGACAAGCCAACAAACACCGGCTCGTCCACAAAGTCGCCAGGGGCGCCGCCGTTATAGTCCGCCGCGGTGCTTAACACCCCGTTGACCCACAGGGCCAACGGCGCATTGCCGGCCCGGTTCATCAGCACGGCAATGCTGAGTTGTTCGCCGTCATTAACCAAAATGGGCAGCGTCACCGAGCAGGCGGCCCCGCTGCTGTCACGCTTGCGAAACTGCACGGCCCGGCCCTGAATGAACAGGGCGAACGTGCCAGGGGTGCTGCTGCTGGTCGATTGCTGCACCAGCACGGCCGGTACGTCGTAATCGCTCAGGCGCACCTGGGAGATTAGGGTAGCGGCCGTGATGCCAGCAATATCGAACACATCGAACTGGAACCCCTGGAGTGGGAAATCCCACCCGCTGCGGTTCGTAGCCCAGGCGTCCGGCGCACTGGCCAGCGTGCGGTTGGCCTTCGGGCCGTAAGCAGCGCCTCGGTAATCCTGCACCGCCAACACGTTTTGTTTCTGGTAAACCAGCGAGTAAGGTTGCGGCCCAGCTGGAGCGCCTTCCACCGAGAGGCCGGTAATGATGCCGGTCTGGCCACTGGCGAGTAGCTGCGCGCCAGCCGCCCACAGCGGGGCTTCCACCTGCCGGCCGGCCAGGGTCTTGTGCAGGCCATCCGTAAAATACGTGGTATTCAGGCCGGCACCCGCGCCCCCAATCCGGTAATCCGAGGCGCTATCTACCACCACCGACACGCCGAAAGCAAACGACTCGGTCAGTATCCATTGCCGCACTTCGGCCGATATTGCCTGCACGGTGGCAATGGGAATGGCTGGATAAAACGCATTTGTGTCGTAGGCTGTGAGCGTGCCCAGCATCACATAATCACAGGTCGCCAGCGCGGCGGCAATGGCTGTTTTCAGGTCAGCAATAATCTCTGCGGTTGTGTGCCCTTGGCCGGCATCGTTAATGCCGAAGTAGAGCTGCGCAATGGTTTTGGTATAAGTCGTGTTTTTGACGTGGTTCTGAATAGACGGCAACTGACTCAGAATCTTGTCACCTGGGGTTGCGTAGTTCGTCCCCTTGTGGAAAACGTTAGCGTCCAGTAAGGTGGCTTGGATGTCGGGCCACGACGGATTGCGGCTGGGCTCGGCATTGGAGGACTCCGAGTCGCCAAACGTTGCTAAATCGTAGGTGGTGGTGTTAACGGTCACGTCAAAGCTGCCGCTGCTGCTTGCGGTCCCGCCCGGCGTCGTAATGGAAAACACCCCATCCGTCGCCCCTGCGGGCAGCGTGAAGGTGATGCTGGTTGACGTGCTGGCCGTCACGTTGCCAAGGGGAATGGCAACACCGTTCAGCCGCAAGCTGGTAAAGCCGCTGAAGTTGGTACCTGTAATGGTAACAGCCTGCCCGACCGGGCCGCTGGCCGGGCTAAAACCGGTGATGGTGGGGGCCTGCGCTGAAGGTGCTGCCGGCGTGGCCGTGGCAGGCGTTGACAGAGCGCCGTCGCCGGCGCTGCTGGTGGCAAAAACTGTGAACTGGTAAGCCGTGCCGTTCCCCAGCCCGGTGACCGTTGCGGTGTGGGTCGTCGCCGAATAAGAGCCAAACACCGAATAGGTAGGGGCCCCAACGGGCCGAAATTTCACCGTGTAGCCCGTGATGGCTGCGCCGCCGTTATTGCTGGGCGTGCCCCAGTTCACAACAGCCTGCGCATTGCCGGCCGTGGCGGTCACGTTGGGCACTTGGCCGGGGGCAGTGATGGCAGGTGCCACCGTACCCGTGCCCACATGCTGAGTCAGCCAGATAAGCCATTCCCGTTCGGTCGCAAAAGCCGGGTGGGTGGCGTACTGATTGACGGACACCGGCACAAAGGCGCTGGGCTGCGGGCGCGGGTTGAACAGGAACAGCCACTGGCCGTCCACGAACGTAAAAAAGTCGTTGCTGTCCTGGGCCACATAGAGGTCGCCTTCAATGCCGAGCGAAGCGTCCGGTGCCCCGCCGTTCAGCTCGCCGGTGTAGATGTTGTTGCCGCGCAGGCGGCCTTCCAACAGGCCAATGGCGGCAATCAGCCGTTCCTCGAAGGCGCGGTGCTCCGAGGCGGTGATGTCGCTGGCCGACGCCAGCAACAGGTTCAGTTGCTCCAGTAAAGTATCCGTTAGGGCAGACATTACGCGTTGTAGTCTAAGGGTGAATAATCGCTGCGGCGGTAATCGTAAATGCGGGGCTGGGGCTCGGGCGGCTGCGCACCGGTGTTGATGCGCTGGGCCCGGCTGGCGAAGTAGGCCGCCGTGGGCAGGTCGGCCGCATCAGCGGCCGGTACCGTGAGTGTTTGCCCGGCCGTGAGCAGGTCGGTAATGGCCAGCCCGTTGGCGTCAGCCAAATCGAAGAGGGCGGCCACGCTGCCGAGTTCCTGCACGGCCACGTCGACCAGGCTTTGCCCTTGGGTGATGAGGGTCATGGGCGGACGGCGTTAAGGCGGGCGGCGCTCAGGTCGGCGAGGTCCAACGTGAGCACCTGGTACCCGTCGCGGGTGAGTTGAATGGTGAATTCCCGTTGCAGGGCGGCTGCCTGCACCGGCCCGTAGGGCGCGGCGAGGTAGCGTTGCAGGCCGATGCCCACCAGCGGGGCCTGCCGCCACTCGCCTTGGTTGGTGAGCTGCAGCAAGGCCAGGTGCTGGGCATCGCTGGCGCCCACGGCCAGGTCGCCGGCATCGGTGAAAGCCAGGTCGTAGTCAGGGGCTAAAAGCAGGTCGGTGGCGGTGGGCATGGGTTAAGAAATGCGGCCGTTGGTGAGCGGCCCGGTTTGGGTGGTAGCACTGCCGAGGGTGGTGACGGTGCCCGTGACCGTGCCCGAGCGCATCATGGTGGCCATGATGCCGACCAACTCGCGGGCAAAGTCGGCGCGGGCTTGTTGCCGGGCGGCCGGGCTGCTATCGGTGCGGGCGGCTTGGTCATCCAGCAGGGCCAGCACGGCGGTTTCGGCGGCTTGGGTATTGAGCATGGCTTAGGCGGTGAAAAGTTGAGCGGCCCGCTGGGCGAGGGCCTGAAAAGCCGGGAGGTTGATGGGCGGGCCACTGGGACCGGTGCCCGTCGTGACGGAGAGCTGCCCGATGGCGGCGAAGAGGTCGGCGAAGAGCTTCCCGGCGCTGTCGGTGGCCGTGCTGAGGGTGAATTGCGCCACCTCCGACACCATGGCCACGTAGCAGTGGTTCGGGTCGTTGTCGACCAGGCCCACCACCACAAACGAGCCCTCTTTGGGCCAGAGCACGAAGCCGCCCACCCCTTCGACGGTGCGCAGGGCCACATCGAGCAGCACGGGCGCGCCCGCTTCGGCCGGCTGCACGTCGCACACGCCTTTAGCCCGGTCAACCGTGAGCACGGTACCGAGCAGGGCTTGCGTAGGGATTTCGCCACGTATCATCTGCTGGATTTGTTCGCGGAGGGTGCTCATGCTTTGGGCCCGAGTTTGAGTTTGCGCCGGCTGCCGTTCACGCCGAAGGTTTTGCTCACGGCATCAATGAAATAGTCCCCGGTCCGCTCCTTATAGTCGGGGTCGGTGATGCGGGCGATATCGCCGTGCTCGGCAGCGGGCAGGCCGAAGGAGGTGAGCCCGCCCCGATAGCCATCGAAGCGCAGGCGGGCCGCTTCCTGGTTGACCCAGGCCAGCAGCTGCGCGGTGTTCAGGCCCGGCGGGCCGATGAGCGTGCGTAGTTCGCCCTTGGCGACGCCCGCGCTGAGGGCCGTCACGAGTACGGTGGTATCCCCTTTGGCTTTCTTGGTTTTCACCACACCCGAAGCGTCTACCTGAATCTTCTTGCCGTCCGGCTGCGTGCTCGTGGCGCGGAAGTGCAGGGCCACATCGGCGGCGTTGGTATAGGCCAGGTCGCTGTCAATGATGTTTTGTCGAAATCCGAAACGGTGAGTGGCCGCGGTGGACTCATCGTAAGGTTTGCTGGCCCATAATACACCGTTGCGGAAGAAGAAGCTTTGCCCAAAACGCTTTTTTAGGTCGTCAAACACCTGGGCGCCGGTAGCTTGGTTAATGAGGTACTTGCCTACGACCAACTCACCCAGCGTGTGAATAGGGAAGGAGAGACCAGATTGGTCGCGGATATACTCCATTAATTGGCGCAACGTGACCGAGCGCCAGCTGTGGGACATGGTTTGCCGTTTTAGCTTCCACATCTGGTCTTCGCACTTAATTTGGAGCGGCGTGCCCGGCTTCAGCTCCGACACGTAGCCGGTGAATTCCGTGCGCAGGTTGCCGTCGTAGCCGTAGCGGATGCTCACCGTGTCGCCCACGCCGATAAGGTCCGGCAGCGGCGTTTTTACGTTCTCGTGCAGCACGTTGAGGTTGCGCGGCAGCGTGATGGTGGCCGTGTCGGTGAACTTGGCCCACGCGCTTTCTATCTCGACCTCGTGGACGATGGTAATGGGCCGCAGCGCGCCAATCTGAATCGATATGCCGTTTTCCAGGGTGAACATCACAACACAAGCTCAATAGGGTCATCGGACAGGCACTGCAGCTCGTAGGCTTGCAGGTTGATAAAGCCGGGCAAGGACTCGTAGCGGACATTTTTCACCACCAGGTTGCTGATGCCGAACACCTCCTGCAGCCAGCCCGATACCGGGATGCTGACGCCCAGGGCGCACAAGTCGCGTAGGCGCTTTACTTCGGGCAAGGGGTAGGCCATGCGGTCCACGGCGTTAAGGTCGGTGGCCAGGATGCCGCGAATGGTCACGCCGTAGTCGCCCTGGTTGATGTACTCCTTCACCGTACCCTTACGGCCGACGATAGGCGTTTCCAGAATGTTGAACGGCTCATCGACCGTCACCAGCGGGTCGAGCAATACCAGTCCGTTGGCGTAGTCGCCCGTGGCCGGATTCTTGGCCGAGTGCAGCTGCACGGCAACGAAGACCGGCAGGCCAAACATGTTGGTCAAGCCCACGGGCTCAGCGGCTCCGGCCTGGCTGGCGTAGAAGCCATCGGTGCCCTCCTGGCCCTGCCCGGGGGGCAGCTGGAACCGCCGCACCGATGAATACCCGAAGGCCTCCGCCGTGAGCGCCCGCAAGTCGATGGGCAGGTAGTTTCCACCCAGCGCGGTGCTGGCCTGATTGGTGCCCACGGCGTAGCCCCGGTCCTTCAGACTGTCAGCAGTATTCGATGGGGTGAGGCCGTAGGGCATTAGGTGTTAGCTGTTAGTTATTAGCTGTTAGTTAGAAGCCAATGTGTTCACGTCGTTGAGTTCGGCCATGAAGAAATCGCGGAACATGTCGGCCGTCTGCTTCGCGGCCTGCTGCTGGGTGCCGGCCGTGATGGTCGTATTTTCAAAGGGGCGGTTCACGGTCAGGTAGATGTTGGTGATGCCCTTGCCACCCACACCCGCCACGCCGCCGGCGCTGGCTGCTGCCGTCAGCGCTGGAGCCTTGCCCTGCGCCCTGCCGGCTTGTTTGTTCAGGAACGTGCTGGCGGCATCGGTGCCCATGGGCTTGTCGTCGCCGAAGAGTTTGATGGGCTTGATGCCCTCTTTCCAGCCCTTTACCACGCCGGAGGCAATGTCACCGCCTACTTTGGGGCCATCGGCCAGCGAGGACATGGTTTCGGAAAAGCCCTCTTTCAGCTTTGACCAGTTCATGGTCATCAGGCCTTCGAGGATTTTGCCCGTGCCACCCAGAAACTTGCCGGCCGCGTCGGCAATGCCTTTGAAGGCCGCCACCGCGCCGCCCCAGATGGCCGCGTAGTATTTCTGAATCCACTCATGGGTCTGGATGAATTTGGCAATGCCCTTAATCAAGTCCCACACGACGGTCACGACCTTGCCCGCCAGCGTAGCCGCGATTCGGAGCACGGGCGCCAGCAAGCGGATGACGTTGGCCAGGCCATTAAAAACGGTGGTCAGGATGCTGCCCGCGTCGGCATTGCCGAATAGCTGCTGCCGGATGCGGTCGAAAGCCTCAAACAGCGGCTCCATCGCCGTAACGGCTGGCTGGAACATCTCCTTGATTTTGTCGGTGTTCTTTTGAATGAAGAGCAGCAGCTCGTTGCCGCCGTCGACAATGCGGCCGATGAAGGGGTTGACGGCTTCGCCCATCTTGCCGCCCAGGTTCTGCGCAAAGCCCACCAACGACGACCACCGGCCGGCCACGGTCTGGCTCTGCTTATCCATCAGGTCGCCCCACTTGCCGCCGGCCCCGCCCAACTCATCAAATGACTTGTCGAGCATAGCAAAGGTGATTTTGCCCTGCTCGCCCATTTTGCGGACCTGGCTCACGTTAACGCCCAATTGGGCCGCCAGCGACTTCATCACCGGAATGCCCGAATCGTTGAGCTGGTTGAGGTCTTCGCCCTGGATGATGCCCGAGAGCTTGTTCTTGCCGTAGATGCTCACCAGCTCGCCGAAATCCTTGCCGGTGGCCGAGCTGATGTTGCCCAGCTTGGTGAGGATGGGGTTGAGCGACGTGGCATCTTCGCCGAAGGCCAGCAGCTGCCGGCCCGCGCTGATAACCTGCTCATCATCGAACGGGGTGAGGTTGGCAAACTTCTGCAGCTGGCCAATCACCGCGTTGCCCTTCTCGGCCGAGCCGGTGAAGGTTTCGAATTGAATACGGGTCTGCTCCATCTGCGTGCCCATGCCCACGATGGCCTTGGCCCCGGTCGCAAAAGCCGCCGCTAACCCCAGCTTGCCCACCAGCCCCATCACGCCCGACAGGGCACCATTCGCTTGGCTGGTGTCGATGTTCAGCTTGTGCGGCTTGTCGACCTGCTGGCCCAGTTGGGTAACGCGCTGAATGGCCGAGGCAACCTTGGGCCCGAGCAGGTCCTCCAGCGTCAGCTTAAAATTCAGAACGTTTGCCATGGCTTAGTAGGAACTGACCAGGAGCGCGGCCGTGACGCCGCGGGCCTGGGGGTTGCGGCGCAGCCAGTCGGCTTGCTGGAACTTGGCCGCGAACACCTCATCGCTGAGGTTTTCGGGGTCGGGAATGTGCAGGAAATGGGAAATCAGTGCCGCCATTTTTTGCAGCTCGTCGTCCTGGGGTCGGTCCGAGACGACGGGCGCGGCGGCTAGGCGTTTTTTACGCTCACGTCGAACATGTCCAGCAGCGAAGCCGCCGCAATGGCCGCCGTGAGCTGGGCCTTGTTCTCGGCGACCGGGCCGGTGAGCTTCAGGCGCTCATCGCCACCGACGTAGCAGTTTTTGAGGACGAACTCGCCGGCCTCGACAATCTGCGACTTCATGGATTTGGTCAGCCCGTAGGCCACCACGTTGCGGTCAGCGGGTTTCAGATAGGCCACGCCCGTATCAGTGGCGCTAATCGTCACTTCGATGATGTGCAGTTCGCCGTGCTTGGCTTTGAGGTCGGCAATGGCTTCGGGAGACAACTGGCCTGCAATAAGCGGAACGCCTATTTCCCGTAAAATGGATTTAGCGGCTGCTTCAGGGCTGGACAGGTCGAGGGGAGTTTCAACAGCATTCATATTTTACAAGCCTTCGATGTGGGAGATGATGAGGGGGAGCTCCACCTCGATGTTGGTGTCGCCGGTTTTGATTTCCCGCTTGTTTTCGGTGAATTCGGCATTATGGAGCGTGTGGGTAATCAGCTGATTGACCGGGTTCACGTAGCTGATGACGATGGGGAAGGATTTAATGTCCAGCAGGCTGCCGCCGGGCGGTAGCGCCGCCTGAATGCGCTCCACTTCCTTCATTTCGAGGGTAATGGAGGCGTTGGGTTCGCGCTTGCCGATGCCCCGGCTCACGGGGTTGTTGCCGGCGCCGTAGTTGTTCACCTTCTCCTGCTTGACGCCGTAGGAGATGGCCGTAATGCCGGCCACGGTTTGGCCCAGCAGTTGGGCGCGAATGTCAGCCCACGCATACGCGGTGCCGTTGATGAGTGGAACGAAATCAGCCATGGCGAATTAGGAGATTTTGGCCGCGAGGCCGAGCGAAACATTGATTTGACGGCCGACGCCCACGGGCACCAGGCGCACACGCACGGCCAATTGGGAGGTGCTGACCACGTTCTGCGCCGGGTCGATGTACACCCCCAGGGCCGAGGCCTCGCCGGTCTGCTGCAGGCCCGCTGTAAGGGCGGCTACGACCTTGCCCTGCAACTCGCCGATGGCCTGCGCCACCAGCGTGCCGTCCGCATTCACCGGCAGCGGGCCGTTGAGGGCCGGCAGCAACGCGGTGCGGGTGATGATGGCCGCCTTGTTGGTGGTCCGCACGTTTTCCAGGTAGGCGTAGTCGCTGCTGGCCACCGTGCAGGTGGGCGAGTCGGAGAAGTAGAAGCCGTCGATGCCCGCGTGCTGGCGCACCACGATGAACCCCTTGTCGGCCACATTGCCCAGGTCACCGGGCAATAGCTCGCTCAGGGCCTTGCCGTTGGTCAGGCCGGCGTTGAGGAAACTGCCGTCGCCGGTGAGGTTGAACTTCTGCACCCAGGCAATGGATTCGTTCACGCCAGCGGCGGAAGTAGCACCCAGGGCCGTGCCAATGGCGGGCTCGCCCGGGGCGTTGCCGTGGTCGGTACCGGCCACCACCGCCACGTACTCGCTGTTGAGGGCGCGCAGGTCGGGGGCGGTGCTCAGGTCGGCTTGCAGGCTGTGGCCACCGAGCAGCACGGCAACGGGGCGGTGCTGCAGGAACTCTTCGGCAGCCAGGGCCTGCGCTTTGGCTACGGCGGTTAGCACGTCGGCATCGAGGCCACCGGTCACCACGGGCGTATAGCCCGAGGCAGGGTTGAGCACGACGGCCAACTGCTTCACGCGGCCGTTGGCGTTGGTGAGCAGCGTTTTGGCACCACCTGCCAGCGTGCGGTCGCAAATGTCGGCCATGGGCACCGTGCGGGCCACGGCCATGAACAGCAGCACCGCACCGGGCGACTGACGGAAGAACTCGCTGATGTGGCGGTAGGTCTTCGTAAAGTTGGTGGCGGTGGCGGTGATGCCAATGGCTTCGGCCGCTTGAATGCTGCGCAGCTCATAGACCGTGCCCAGCGCGAGCTTGCCGGCAATGGCAACGCCCTGCGTGATGAGGGCGCTGATGCCGTCGCTGGTGGGCTGTTGCCGGCCCAGGCCGCCGGTTGCTTTCGTAATGTTGATGTCGGGCAAGGCCATAACTAAGAGGGGATTTGGTCGGCTTCCGCGGGAGCGTCCGAGCAGGTGAAAGAAGCAGTAGCGGCGATGCTGGCGGCGACCGTGGCCAGCTTGCCCAGCAGCGGCAACCAGTCGGCCGGGGCTAGGTCGTAATGCGCGGCCGTGGTGATGCCAGCGGCCAGGCCCCCGGCGATGAGGCGCACCCGGCGCCAGAAGCGCGGGGTAGGGGCCGAGAGGCGGTGCCAGATGGTTTTCATTTGCGGCGAAGGATGAGGCACAGGGCGATGCCGCCCATAAACCCAGCCAGCAGCCACAGATAGGGCCAGGTGCTGGGGTCGTACCAGATGACCGGTTTGCAGTCGCAGGGCGTCAGGCGCTGATAAGCAGCTTTAGCCTGGGCTGTGTGCGGCGTTTTGATTTCGTCCCGGGTGAGGCGGATGTTGTAGACGTTGCCCTGCTGCCAGATGCGGCCGTGCACGCCCAGCGTATCGAAGCAGAGCGTATCCGGGAAAATGGGCCGCTGGCGTAGCAGGCGGTGAATGTTGGACTTGGCGGCTTTGTGCTGGGCTGTGTCGAGCGAGGCGCTGAGCTTGTTGAGCAGCGAATCCAACTGCAGCGAGTCCCGCTGTTCCCGCACCACGTTGGGCACGGCCACGTACTTGGTTTGGAACTCCACTTTGGCCACGGTGACCGTATCGTGCACGGTGACGGTCACCGTGTCAGTGGTCACCAGATGCGGATTATCTGCTACCAGCTGCGCGAGCTTCTGCTCAGGCGTAGAGCGGAACACTGAGCAGCCCGAGAGCGCACCTGCGAGGAATAAAGCAATGCGGAGGTTTCTCATTTGGCTGCTTGTTTGGGAATGCCGAGGGCCCCACGAATGGCGGCCATGTCCACTTTCACGTCGTTGAGTGCCTGCAGCACGTCCTTTTGGTTCTGGTCCTG
The DNA here is from genome assembly GCF_017571495.1 of Hymenobacter negativus. Classification (GTDB taxonomy): domain Bacteria; phylum Bacteroidota; class Bacteroidia; order Cytophagales; family Hymenobacteraceae; genus Hymenobacter; species Hymenobacter negativus. The sequence goes on from NZ_JAGETZ010000003.1 coordinate 497,301, forward strand.
CGCGCTCAGGCGCTGGTACACTTCGGCCTTCGTTTTCTCCGCTTCGGCCATGTGCAGGCTGAGGGTGGTTTCGGTGGCCGTCTGGCGGTGTTCGGTGTTGATGGCGTAGCCAAAGGCGGTGCTGCTCAGGGCGAGCGCCACCCCGGCCACCCATTTCACCCAGTCCGCCGAAACGGTAGTAGTAGGGGCGGGCATGGGGGAGAGTTAGCGGGTGGGAACGTCGTCGTATTTGGTCAGGCCGTAGCGGTTGACGACGGCCACCAGCGTAGCCCCATACTTGGGGTCGGTAGCGTAGCCGCAAGCCTGGAACAGGTGCGCCTCAGCCACGAAATCGTCGGACGAAAACAGGCGCTTGTAGCGGGGCAGTCCTTTGAGGAAGGCCAGTCGGCCGGTGAAGTAGTCGGCGGGCGAATCGTAGGCGCGGAACGCGGCCTGCACGATGATGCTTTTGCCGTTAATCACTTCGCGGGTGGGCAATACCAGCACCTTGCCTTTCCAGGTGGAGCCGGCCTTGATGCCGCCGAAGTTGTTGGCCTTTTTGGTGAGGCCTGACTCGCCCCAGCCGCTTTCAATGGCAGCCTGGGCCAGGCAAACCGAGGCACAAAGGCCCGTGCCGTGGCAGGTGCGTTGGGCGTCGGCGGCGTATTTGGCGAAAAAGTCAGCGGGTTTCATCGCTTGGGGAAGTAGGGTACCAGGGTAGGGTTGCCGCCAGCGCGGGCTTTATTGCGCTCGTATTGGCGCTGGGCCTGCTCCATCGTTTGCGGCGGCCGGGTGGCACACCCGACGCAGAGCAGCAGGCCCAGCAGCCACTTCACGGCTTACTTGGCAGGAGTAGCGGGCGCAGCAGGCGCTTCCGGAGTGGCAGGCGCTTCGTCTTCCAAGTCTTTATCACCCTTTTTGATGGTGGTGATTTTCTCGTCCAGCACCTGCTTGGCATCCTCGCCTTCGCCTTCCACTTTCTTGCGGGCCATGTGCTCGGCGTGCTTCTTGTTGAAGTAGTGGTCGCCGTTTTCCAAAACGTATACCGCTTTCAGGTCGGGGCAAGCGGCGAACGTGTCACGGATGCCGGCTTTGTTGTTGATTATCGTGGCCATGAGGTTGCTTGGTGGTGTGCCTGTAATAGGATTGTCTGGCGCCTCAAAAGCCCGCCACGGCGTACCGGGCGGGCTTTTCAGTTGTCGGGTGCGCTGCCTCGCTTACAGCGTGTAGAGTGCGGTTTCGCCGCCGTAGCCGTAGTTGGCGTCGGCTTTGCACAGCATCTTGATGAAGTACATCTCGCTGTTGGCTTGCAGCTTGGCGATGGTCACCGTGGCGTCGTCTTTCGAGTTCATGCCGAACCACAGGTTCGAGGTCATGTCGGGCGCGCCCTTGGCCCAGAAAATGGTATTGTCGGGCATGCCGTACAGGTACACCATCTGGCGACCGCCAAAGCGCATGATGCCGGCCATGGTGTTGTCGACACCCTTAAAGCCCTGGTTGCGCTGCCATTGCTCCCACAGCTGGGCCGTTTTGTAGCTCACGAACACCTTCAGGGCTGGGTCGTAGATGATGGCGGCCGGCACACTCTGTAGGCTGCGCTCCAACTCGCCGTTGATGTTGGTGGCGGTCAGCACCACCGGCGAGGCCACCTTGGGCACGTCGCTATCCGCGATGGCCCGGGTAATCAGACCGTCGAAGTACTTCAGGTTGTTGGTGGTCACGGCCGTGTTGCCGCGCATGATGGCACCACCCAGCCACTGGTTGTGCTTCTTCATCACCTCCTGCAGAATCACCGATTCCACGGTAACGGGCAGGCGGCGGTCAATCAGCGTGGGGTTCAGGTTCACGGCCTCCCAGTGGTCCTCAAAGTCCCGGGGGTTGAACTCCTGGTAAATCATGTAGTCGTTGGGGTCGAGCACGCGGGCGTCCACCGTGATGGTGCCCTTGCCGGTGCCCGAGCCACCCGAAACGGGCGTGGCCACGCGGTCCTGAATGAAGTCCTCGCCCACGTTCATGCGCGGGATGGTGTACTTCTTTTTGATGCCGTCCTTGACGTTAATGTGCCCACCCTGCACGATTTCGTTGCCGATGGCAGCCTTTACAATAAAGCCGCTGGCGACTTCGCCGGCGTAAGTGGTGTCCTGAATAGTCAGTGCCATGTTGAGCTACTGGGGGTTAAAAAGCGTGAGGGTGAGATTATTGGCCGGCGAGCTTGGCCTGCACTTCGAGCATCGCCCCGGCGGCCGTCAGCGGCATGACGCCCTCGGCGTTGGCGCTGATGATGTTATCCGTGAGGGATTTGCGGGCCGGGATGGCAGCTAGCACGGCCGTGGTGCTGGCCAGGTTGGCGGTGGCCAGCACCACGTAGTTGTCTTTCTGGCTAGCCGTGATTTTGCCGGCCGCAATGGCTCCGTCAACCAGGGCGTTTACTTTGGCCGTGGTGTCGGCAGCAGCAGCAGCCGTGGCGGCATCTTCCTGCTCTTTCAGCTTGGCAGTAGCGGTAGCCAACTCATCGGTGGCAGCCTTAGCGGTGGCCTCAGCGGCTTTTACCTTGGCTTCGGCATCGGCCACGTCCTTTTTGAATTTGTCGCGCTCGGTGAAGGCCGCTTGTACAGCGGTGGCAACGTCGGCGTCGGAGGTATTAGCCGTCACGGTGCTCATGCCCGCAGCGGCGAAAATGGGAATCAACAAATTTTTCATATCCGTAGCGGAGAGAATGGAGGCGTAATAGGAATGGAGTGAGGCGGTTGGCAGGTCAGCCGGTGGGGCCTGCGCGGTGGTGGTTTCGGGCATGAAGCCCGTGGCGAAGCCGAGGGCCACGGCCGTATCGGCGTCCATGTAAGTGGTCACGCGCATCATTTCGGCGCACTTTTCAACCGTCTGGCCGCTGGCGCTGGCGTAGAGCTGGGCCATGCTATGGTTGATGGCCTTCTGTTGCGTGATGCCGTTTTCCAGGTCGGCGACTTGGCCAGCCACCATGCTGGCACAGTCGTGAATCATCAGCTTGCCGTGCTTGGCAATCAGCCGCTTGTTGCCCGCCATGAACGGCAGGGTTGCGGCTGAGCCTACCAGGCCCACGCAGTAGGTGTCGACCTTGAGTGCGCTGGCTTTCAGCATGTCGTACATGCTCTGGCCTTCCTGCCAGCTGCCACCGCCGCTGTTGATGCGAACGGCTACGCGCTTTTCACCACTGGCCTCCGCTTCGGCCAGGCGCAAGCCGAATTCGGCGGCGCTCAGGCCCGTGCCCGAGTTCGGGTCGAAGCCAATAGCGGAATAAATCTGAAGCGTGGGAACGGACATAGGGGGCCGCGCATTGGAAGCGCAGACCAAACTTAGTACGGGTATTTAGATAGTATTTTTCTAAGTCGGTAACCGTGTGGAAAAGCCCCATGATTCGTTAGGGTTTTCCACATGATTCCCTAAGATTATCCCAGCCTAAGCACCCGTAAACGTAGCTTCACATTCTAATAAGTGCCCATAGGCTCACGCGTGACGCCTGCAAGGGCTTTTGCATTATGCCCAGCAACCCCAACAAAGAACGCGCAGACAGCCAAGGCAACCGGGGTAAAATCCGGAAGCAGGTGCTGCGCTTCATTAAAAAGGAGCTGCGCACGCCCACCGTGCAGGAGCTGGTAGACCTTACCGGCCTGTCGGACAAAACGGTATCGGCCCATCTGGAACGCCTGAAGCTGGGCGACGGCAGCCCCAACCCGTACCAGGCCCTCACGCACGACGTGATGATGAAGCTCTACCAGCGGGCCACGGGCTACTCGCACCCGGCCGTCAAAATCATGGCTGTGAGCCAGGGCAAGGGCGAGGCCTCCATTGTGGAAACCCATGACTACACCGAGCACTACCCGCCCGACACGGCAGCGGCGAAGCTGTGGATGCAATTGGTGATGGGCTTCAGTGAGAAAACCCAGCACGAGCACAGCGGCGAGGTAGCCAACCCTGCCCCGCCGGTCATTGCCCAAATCGTTCGCTACCGGCCTGATGATTCGCCTCTCTGACCCTCAATTTGATATTCTAGAGAGCCGGAAGCAGGTAAATCTATTCCTGGCCGGGCAAGGCAGTGGCAAAACCCACTTAGCCGGCGTCATCTCCTACCTCTATTTGTCGACGTTCCCGCGCATGCGTGGGCTCATCGCGGCCAACACGTACTCGCAGCTCACGCGCTCCACGCTGTTCCGGATTCGGGAGGTGTGGAAGGCCGAGTTTGGCGTTGTGGAGTACGACGAGAAGAAGAAAAAGGGGCACTACGTGGTCGGCAAGCGCCCACCCAAGCACTTCACCACCTTCTACGAGTTCGACAGCTACAACAACATCATGTGCTTCAGCTGGGGCGCGGTGGTGTACATCGGCAGCCTCGACAACTACAAGGCCCTCGACGGCATGGAGATTGGCTGGGCGATGCTGGATGAGACGAAGGACACCAAGGAAATAGCGGTAAAAGAGGTGATTGTGGGCCGCCTGCGCCAGCCCGGCATGTACGTGAACGAAGCCGGCGAGCTGGTGGGCGACCTGACGCCCGAGCCCTTCAACCCGCTCTACATCTTCACCTCGCCGGCGAAAGTGCCGTGGATAAACGAGTGGTTCAGCCTCGATAAGTTTCAGCCCGAAATCAAGGCCACCATCTACCTGCCGCCCAAGTATTTCCGTCAGGAGGTAGGCAACAAGTTGGTGACCATTAGCGCCAGCCACCTGAACCGGCACAACCTGCCCAGCAACTACATTGATAACCAGTTCTCCAACATTGGCAAGGACCGGCACGGCATGCTCATTTTCGGCGACCCCTTCGCACGGGCCGGCGGGGAGTTCTACAAGCATTTTGACCGGGCCAAGCACGTGGGCAAGTTTGCCGACCGCTACGACCCGAGCCTGCCGCTGCACCTGACGTTCGACCAGAACGCCATTCCCTACAATACCCTGTGCATTCACCAGCAGTACGGCAACACCGACGTGCAGCTGGCGGAAATCTGCCTGGAAAACCCCAACAACAGCACCGGCAAGGTGTGCGCGGCCTTCCTGAAGTCTCGGTTTGGCAAGCACGAGGGGAGCCTCTTCATTTATGGCGACCCCAGCGGTAAGAAGCGCGACACCCGCAGCGAGGAGGGCACCAACGACTATTCCATCATTCTCAAAGCGCTGGCCGACCTGCACCCGCAGAGTCGCATCATCACCAAGGCCCCGCCGGTGGCCACCCGGGGGCAGTGGATTTCGGCCGTGCACGAGCGCGAGTTGGACGGGCTGCAGTTCCTCATTGATGAGAACTGCACCAACACCATCAACGACTACACCTACCTGAAGGAAGCGCCCGATGGCACCAAGCTGAAAGAGGTGGTGAAGGACGAAAACACGGGCGTGAGCTACGAGAAGTTCGGCCACACGAGCGACGCCAACGACTACTACTACACCACTGCATTCAAAGAGCAGTGGCGCCGCTTCCACAAACCGCAGGCTGCGGTGGCCGACTCCCTGCCCTCATCTGCGCGCCCCGTGCGCGCCAACAGCTACTAATTATGGCATTCCTCACTACGGCCGACTACGGCCTGCAAATCCGTGCCGAGATACGCGGCCTACTCACAGACGGCGACGATACGCTGCTGACCGCGGCGGCTTACGCAGCGCAGGTGGAAATGGAGAGCTACCTCCGGGGCCGCTTCGACGTGGAGGCCATTTTTACGGCGCTGGGCCCAGCGGCAGCGGTACCGGCTGACGGCGACACGCCCGAAGTGCCAGCCCGGGCCGATGCGCGCAACCCGCAAATTGTGATGTACCTGGTGGACATGGCGCTCTACCACCTGCACAGCCGGCAGAACCCGCGCAACGTGCCCCAGATTCGCCAGGACCGCTACGACCAGGTGATTAGCTGGCTGAAGATGGTGCGCAAGGGCGAGCTCAGCGCCGGCCTCCCGATTGAGCCGCCTACGAATCCGGACGGCACGCCCGACCCCGACAGCATCCTGCCACGCGGCGGCTCCCTTCCCAAACAAGTTAACGCCTACTAATATCATGGCACTCATCGACGTATTACGTGCGGCCGCCAGTCCGGCCCGCGCCGGTTTCGCCGCCAACAAGCCGGACGGCATCACCTCGCAGTCGTTCCCGGTGCAGGTGCGCCGCATCCGCCAGGACGTGGGCAAGTGGCGCGAAGCCCTGGACCGGGCCGAAGCGGTGTTTTATCCGGACAGAACAAATCTGTACAACATCTACGCCGATGTGGTACTGGACGCGCACCTGAGCAGCGTCATGCAGACGCGCAAAATCAGCGTACTGGGCAAGCCCTTCAAGCTTGTGGACTCACTTGGCAAGGAAAACCCGAAGCTCACCAAGCTGCTGATGCGGCCCTGGTTTCGGCAGGCCTGCGAGCTGGCCATGGACAGCAAGTTTTGGGGCCACAGCCTGATTGAGTTCGACACGCCCGTGGATGGCCAGTTTCACAAAGCCACGCTCATCGACCGGCAGCTGGTTTTCCCCGAGGCGGGCATTGTGCGAACGATGCCGGGCCTCGTGAGTGGTACCGACTACCGCAACGACCCGCAGTATGCCCCGTGGATTCTGGAAGTGGGCGGCGTGCGCGACCTGGGCCTGCTGCTGAAGGCCTCGCCCTACGTCATCTATAAAAAGAACGTGGTGAGCGCTTGGGCCGACTTTACCGAGATGTTCGGCATGCCCTACCGCGCCGTGAGCGGGGACATGGACGCCGCCCAAATCGCAGCAGCGGAGAAGATGATGGCGCAGATGGGCCAGGCCGCTTACGGCATCTTTTCGGGTTCGGAGATGAAGGTTGATTTCATTGCGCCCTCCACCGGCAACGATAAGATTTACGATGGGTTCATTGCACGGGTCAACGGCGAGATGAGCAAGCTGGTGCTGGGCCAGACGATGACCACCGACGACGGCAGCAGCCAGAGTCAGGCCAACGTGCACGAGCGGGTAGCGGACGCCTATACTCGTGACGACGCTACTTGGCTATCAGAGTGGGTGAATGAGTCGCTGCTGCCGTTCCTGCTGCTGCACGGCTACCCGTTGGCCGGCTATGAGTTCCGATTCGACGACAACGAGACACTGGGCAAAACCGAGATGTTTGCCATCGTCAAGGGCATGCTGGAGCAGGGCCTGAAGGTGAGCCCCAAGTACCTGACGGAGACGTTCGGCGTGGAATTGGAGGCAGAGCCGGCGGCCGGAGCGGAAGCTGGCACGGGTGAGGGGGCGGCCGAGAGCCAAGGCCCGCCGCCCATCCTGGGCTACCACATCGAGGAGGGCGTTGTGAGCCGCAACGAAGCCCGGGCCCGCCTGAGCCTGCCCGAAGAAGACGACAGCGAAGCCAAGGCGCAGCAGAAGCTAAAGGGGCAGCTTTCCGTCCTGCAGGCGGCCACCACCGCCGGGCTGCCGTTGCCGGTGGCCCTGAAGATGGCCGGCCTCACTGACGTGGTGGGCGAGTTGCCGGAGCCTGTGCCGCCGGGAAAGCCCCAGGGCCTGCCGGCCTTCCCCACTCGGCAGGCCCGCCCCAACCCAGCGCAGCAGCCCCAAGAATAGCCGACGTTCGGGCCGATGCCGGCCTGTTCAACCTCGACCAGCTGGCCGACCGGCTCATGGCCATGCTCCACTCGGGCCTATTGCCCGACGATGGCAGCATTTACGAGAGCATGGCCGACTTCTTTACGCACCATTTCGACCAGGCCCTGACGCTGGGCTGGCACGCCGTGGACCCGAAGCTGCGCCAGTACTTGAGCGCCAACGTGCAGCGGTTTTCGGGCTTCAAAACCTACGCTGTGCAGCAGGCGATGCGCGAGAAGCTGACCGATGCCGAGGGCAACATTCGACCTTTCGCTGATTTCCGCGCCGATGCGCTGGAGGTAAACGACCAATACAACGTCCGCTACCTCCGTACCGAGTACGAGCAAGCCATTGCCGCCGCTCAGATGGCCAGCAAGTGGGCCGATTTCGCGCCGGGCAGCCTGCTGCGCTACGATACGGCCGGCGATGACCGCGTGCGCCACGACCACGCCATTTATGATGGCATCGTGCGCCCAAAAGATGATGCGTTTTGGGATTCGCATTTTCCACCCTGTGACTGGGGTTGCAGGTGTGATACGGTCGAGGTTGATGACGACACGCCCGTAACCCCCGCCACTGAGATTAAGGGGCTGCCAAAGGTGCCCGAGGAATTCCGGACCAACGCGGGCAAAACGGGCGAGGTGTTCGGCCCAGAGCATCCCTATTTCGATGTGTCCCAGCGCGTGGCCAAGAAGCTCAACGCCCGCGCTAAGGCCAGCACCACCCCGCCACCGCCCAAGGCCCCGGCGCCCTTCGATGCGGCGGACCTGCAGAAGCTGCAAGCCATGGGCATTACGGTGAAGGGCGGCGTCGACGCGGCAGCCATCATCGAAAACGCCCGGGTGCTGACCGGGGCCGACCTGCCCCAGCTCGCGGCAGATATGGAAGCCGTAGCCAAAAAGTATCGATTCAAGTGGGATAATCCGCGGTGGCTCATCAAGAGCGGCAAGGGCGGCGAGAATACCGTGCTGAAACTTGACTATATGGCAGAAACCCGTAACGAAACGCTACTACTGCAACGCCTGATTGTGTTGGAGAAGGGCAAGCTACACGCCGTTCACGAACTGCTTGACCTGCCCGAAGCCATGCAGGGCAGCGGATTCTCGCAGATGGTGAACAAAGCGCTGTACAAGCAATACCAGGCGGTGGGCGTGCAAACCATCCGCGTGCATGCGGCGCTCGATGCCGGCGGGTACGTCTGGGCAAGAGTCGGTTTCTCTGCCACTAAAATGGCCGAGCTTCAGGAGTTGCTGGAAGGGGCGCGGGCTGCTGGCGTGGTGCCATCCGGTGCGCTCGACTTCTACGAGAAGCAGCTCAGTACCCACATTGCTAACAAGCCCCGTGAGCCGTTCCCAATCTGGAAATGGGCGCGCACGGAACACGGCAAAGATTTGTTGTTAGGTAGCTCGTGGCATGGTCAATTAGACCTGAAAAACGAAGAACAAACCGCTATCTTTGAGAGGTATTTGAACGCGCCGCCCAAACCGAAAAAGCCCAAGAAATGAAGACCGGCGAAAACATCACCATGGCCATGATTCCCGAGTTTGAGTTGCCGGCCGATATGGAGCGGCAGGCCAAAATCTGGGCTGCACTGGACGACCTGGACAATGGCATGGAGGCGGCAGAGGTGTTGATGATGTATGGCCTCACGTCGGCCGATTTGGACCCTCACCGCGCCGCCTGGCGCGAGCGTCACCCCCTGCCCGTTCATGCCTAACGACCTGGAACGCTTCGGCAGCAACCTGCGCGGCTACTTGAAAACGGTGCCGCGTGAGATGGGACGCGTTGTAGTGCAGGAGTCGGCCGAGAACTTCCGCCGGCAGGGCTACGAGAACGACAATGGCACGGTGGTGTCTTGGGCACCCCGTAAAAACGTCGACTACACGACGCGCAAAGGCAAACGCAAGCCCAACCCTCGCCAGCGGGCTATACTCATCAAGTCGGGCCGTTTGCGGCGGTCTGTGCGGATTGTGGCCACCAGCAGCAGCAGCGTTACGGTGGGCTCATCAGAAGCCTACGCACAGGCCCAGCAGGAAGGCAACGACCGGGGGCTGAAGCCGCGGCCGTACATCACCCTGGGCCGCAAGGGCAAGGAGAAGCTGACCCGTAAGATTGCGGCCGGCATAACTTCGCTCCTGAGCAGGTAGCTCCATTTAAATGTCGCCAAAAACGACAATATTGGAGGCGTACCGCCGGTACCTTTGAAACCTCACTGTGTCAGCCGCTAAATACCATGGATGATTATAGCATTTACCTGGAAGAATTGGCGGCAACTATTGAGATTACTGGCCCCGTTTGGGGGATGTACTCTTTAAAGCATGGCACGAGCAGGGGCGCAATTATTGAGCAACTGGCTTCCGAGTTTCGCCAGATACGCGAGCGCTTTGGCGTGCTGCCTGCGGAGAATGATTTTATTCGCCTGTCTAATGAAAAGAAGCGCTTCAAGGTAACGTATCGGGAGTTTATGCACAGAAACGACATGCGCGTGGTGCGCTTCATCGTGGAAATGCACTAGCTGCCAAACCAGCTCCATTGACTAACTCCATCAACTAGCCCCCCATAAAGTCCGTGAGCACTTTCGCCCCCGTGTACGCCATTCTCGCCGACCGTATCGCCGACCAGATACCCGATTTGGGGTGGGTCGACCTCGACCAAGGCCAACTCGACCCCGACGCACTGGAGCAGGAATACCCGTTGCCCTTCGACGCCGGCGTGGTGCTGATTGATTTTGACGAGGTGGACTGGCACGACATCGGCCAGGGCATCCAGCGCGGCGATGCGCAGGTGCGCGTCACGCTGGCCATTCGCGTGGTGGCCGATAGCTACCAGCGCAGCAGCCAACGCGGCGCGGCGCTGGCGAAGCTGGAGTTGCTGGGCGACGTGCACGCGGCGCTGCATCACTTCGATGGCGCCGGCGCATTCGGCAAGCTGGTGCGGACCTACTCGCGCAAGGAGGTGAGCCAGCTGCCCGGGGTGTGGGTGTATTCGATGGGCTACAAGGTGCTGCTCACTGACTCGGGCGGGTATGATGGGGCTACTGAGACAGTGAGCGGGCTGGAGCAGGCGGGCCGGCCGGCGTTTGTGCTACCTTAGGGGCTCACTTTAACCACATTGAATCCCATGGCGCAAAAAGTAATCACAGTTGTTGTCGCTCCAACCTTTACGGATAAGGAATTAACTGAATTCGATTTCCCCGAGGTAAGCAAGACCTTAAAGGAAGGATACTTTGTGAAAGACGTACATAGCGTTGTAACAGAAGGGCCAAAGAGCAGAGTAACATTTGTCTTTGTCCTGCAGCGCTAAATAAAAAATCCCCGCCGACAAATGTCAGCGGGGATTTTTTATTTAGCTGCAGCGGCTTCTGCTTGTTCATCCTGGGCTTGCTTCCGGCCTTTTTGTTGACCGGCTGAGTAGCCACCAAGTATACCGAGAACACCGGTTACAACTGGCGGGCCAATCTTGGTGATGATAAGTTCTGCCAACTCCGCGTGTCCGAAAGCTGTAAGTCCTATCAGCGACCCTCCTCCTAACACAGCGACTACGATACCTGCCGTTGTGTATTTGTTGTACCGAAGCTTCTTCATATCCAAGGTGTGGCGTCGCGCATCCGCACGGTCACTCACTTGGGCTTGCAAAGCGGCTTGAGCATAACGGTCGTTATACTCAAGCTCTTTCAGCTTTATCTCCTGCTCCCGTCTTTCATTATCAATCTGCTTGCCTTGATTGGTAATAAACTGGTCGAGCAGTTCAGGCGTTACCTGTACCGGAGCTTGAGGAGTAGAAGGCCGGTTTTGTTGTAAGCCCCGGTTGTTGGTAGACATTAAGGGGGGAGGCTATTTATAGTTCAGTTCAATGCTGCCAAACGAGGCATCCCCCAGCTTAGGGGCAATTACGCGACTGCTTCCAATTTTGCTTTTCTCCTGTGGAGACATGCTGAGGTACTGGCGGGCAGAAACGAATTTGTGGTTACTTGAGCGCTGCGACAAGGCGCTGTCGCTCATACTTTTCATGTTTTTCATAAGGGCGATGTTTTTTTTGGCCGTGAAAGGCAGGTTTTTAGGTGCCCAAAAGAGTGGTTTTGACAGGCGCAGTACCCCTACGCTTTGCCTAAATCCGTGTAAACATACGCATAAAGGCGGTATGTGGATAAATTCCGGACTTTTTTCTTGTATTGTCCTGACGCCTTCCGTATGGACTCATCAAACGAGCGCGCGCACGCACGCGTTCCTTATAGTGTGGTCGCCTAAATACTTCTTGAAGAAAGTTATCCACACCTAAAAAGTTCTAATGACGAATGCCGTCTGGGCCCTTTTATTTGAGCGACCTCTGACCCTTTCTGCAGGCCACTCATGCGGCTTTAGCTTCTTCGGGTTTCGTCCAGATAATGCCCTCCACCGTGGCCATGCTCAGGCAGAACTCATCGGCCAGCTGCGAGATGACGTACTCGCGGCTGTAGAGCCGGGGCCGGGGCTTGTTGGTGTAGCGCTCACGGAAGGCCTGGCGGATGCGGTCGTGCCGTTTCTGGGTATTGGTTTTGCGCGTTCTGGCGGCGGGGCACATGGGATTAAAGCAGAAAGTAGGCAGCAGTAGCCCAAGCCACGAGGCCCAGGATGGCCAGCCAGGTGCGCTGGCGGCCGTTGAAATCGTTGCGGGCGGTGGTAGTGGGCGACTGGTAGCCGTAGGTGTATTGGTCCCATGCTTTGCGCAGGGCAATGCGGTCAAGGGCGGAGCCACCACTTGGATAAGGCATGTCTACATGCTCACGCCAGGCCAGCCAGAGCCGGGTAAAGTTGTAGGCCTCATCGTGCACCAGGGGAAACAGCAGCAGCGCCGGCAGCGGCTCGGTGGCCACGTACCAGGCCGAGCCGGTCCAGTGGTAAAGCAGCAGCGCCACCGGGCCGATGAGCACCACGGCAGCGCGCTGCACGCCCATTACTACATGCTCATTCAGGGTAAAGGACTCTGCACCGCGGCGGGCGTAGAGTACGGCCTCCACGAAAGCACTGGCAGCGGCAAAAATGAGGTACAGCGTCGCTACCATAAGCTACTTTTTGCGGCTGAAGCCACCGAGTACCAGCGGGACGACAGGGAAGGCCAGCAGCGCCAGGCCGAAGCCGTAGAAACGCTTATTTCCCTTCTCGGGCACCTTGGCCACGGTGCAGGTGAGGATGAGGGCACAGGCCAGCAAAAAAGGCCATATTTTCCAGTTTTTCATACGTCAGGGCTCGGCGATTGAAACGGTTGTTGAGGCTTCGAAATTCCTCCCTTATTTAATGAAGGGCAAGAAAATGCGGGTTTCATTTGCCGAGCTTGCGGTGGGCTCAGAAGTGAGCCGACTACGGGCGCCGCTTCCGGATGCCGTAGGTGGCGCACAGGTCGCGGACGTGGCGGGCGCTTCTGAGGCCCAGCAGCGTGGCGAGCTGGCCGGCGGTGTGGTTGGGCCGAAGCTCGCGCAGGCGGTTGACGAGGGCGCAGCTGTGGTACTGATAGGGGCGGCGTGGGCGGGAGAAATCGAGGCTGTATTGCATGGCGGCGAGTGCAGAAAGTGGGCGTAAGATTTTCGGAGTTTGTCGGAGTTTTTGGCTCGGTTTTGAGGCCGTTATAATTAATCTGGTAGCTTGCCGTTCACCTGTTTCACCAATCCCACCCGACCATGCCCCGACAGAAGTTTACCGGCTTCGTGGATGCCCGGCATCAGCGCATTTATGCTGACAGCTGGCTGCACCTGCCCTCCTATGACCGCGAAGTGCCCGAGTGGCTGGAGCGGAGCTACGTGTGGCGCGTGGTGGGCTTTTCCCGGCGCTGCCTGAAGCTTGAGGCCTATGGCATCCCGGCCGAAGTGGAGTTGGTACACGAGGGCGGGCGGCATGTGCAGGTTTTCCATCCGTCCCAGCTGGCGGTGCTCTCCGACTACCCCGAGGAGTGGGGCTGGTGGCAGGGCGCGGGCTGGGGCATTTTGCTGGCGTATGGGCGTGATGGTGGCGTGCGTTTAGAAGGGCGGAGGCGGCACGACTGGCTCCACCTTCATTTACCGGCTGAGGCAGCAGCAGACCCCGAACGGGTGCGGCGGTGGTTGCAACACGCCCTATTTGCCCAGATTCACCCGGTCAAGGCGCAGCGGCTGACCCAGCCGGATGGCTACTTTCCACAGGCCGAAGTCGACGCGATGGTGCGACGCCTACGGCGGGCTGAGAAGTGAAATGTCAGGGGTGTAAGGGGTCCGCATGTCAGGGGCTCGTTTGATAAGTTTATCAATCGTTAAATCATGGCCTGCTCCATGCGTCTGCGTGGGCATGGAGCAGGTTCACCATTTCGGGCATCGTGAGGCGGAAGCGCTCCCGGCGGCGGGTAAGCGTCAGGGCATCCAGCACAGGGTTTTCGCGCTCCTTATCCAGCAGGGTGCGCAGCTCGGGCAGTTCCACAATCAAGTCCCACCCATTGCGGGGGCGGGGGCCATAAGGTCCGCGCCGCCCGTGGTTGATGCGCAGCCGGCGGTGCCTATCGAGCACGCTGGTAAAATCGGCCTCACTCATCCCGTACTGTGCCAGCAGAGCGGCCCGCGCTGCGCCGGGAAAGGTGTAGCCGGGCAGCGCGTCCAACGTGGCACGCAAGGCAGGAAAATCAAAAAGCAAGTCCCAGGCGCGAGATACAGGAGTAACGAGTGGCATGGTTAGCGTGCGCGTTGAGGGAAGCGATTACGGGCTGGGACGCGGCCCACGGTGTAGGGCTGGCCGGCCTTGTGCGGGTGCGTGGTGAACACGAGGCCAGCGCGGTGGCTGCATTCGGCATCGATGGCCAGGCGGCGGGCAATGGGCAGGGCGGCGAACTCGCGCACCGTGTAGCCCGACGTGCGGTAGGGCTTGCTTTGGGGTTTTTCATGCTCCGCCAGCAGGGCAGCGTCTATTGGGTCAATCATGGTGTAAAAGGTGTAAAAGGTGTGAATCAGGCGGCCCGGCGCATCTCGGGTGCCCAGATGCCCAGCCCCTTCGCTTTATTGCAGCGCTTGCACAGGCATTGCAGATTAGCCCGATGATTCCCGCCGCCCAGCACCCGGGGTATGATGTGGTCAACGGTGAGCTGCCGTCGACTCCCGCAGTTGGCGCAACGGCCCACGGCCCGCACCTCGGCATACAGCGCGGCGCGTTCGGGGTCGTCCATTGCCAAGCGCGGGGTGGGCTCGGGCAGCATACTGCGACTGGCTACCCGGCGGGGGCTGTTGCGCTCGGTATCATGGCGGGCGGGCGGCGTGTAGTTGTCAATGGCTGCCGTAGCTTTCACCCAGGGGATGCGCGCACCGACAAACCAGTGGCCACCGGTGCGGGGGCATGTTTTGCGAATGAGGCGGCGGATTCGCTTCATTAGTTCCCAATGCAGCAGGTGGAGCACAGTCCGCCGTTGTAAGCGTGTTCGGTGGCCGAAATGGGCATGTCGCATTCGTCGCAGCTTTTCATGCGGGCCACGGGTGCCTGCTTTGGGGGCAACCCTTTGGCGGCATGGCGGGTAGCAGCATTCTCGGCTCGGGTTTGACCAATTGAGCGAGCGGGGCGTAGTGTTGGCTTCATTTCGATTCGGGGGCGGTGACGATGGCAATTGCCTCGTCGGGTGTGGTGACAATGTGGTAAGTGCCGCCGCGCCACTCGTCGCGGAATTTGGCCTCGCCCTCGGTCAGCTGCCGTTTGCTCTCGGGCAGGCTGCCGTCCTTTATCTCCATGATGAAGTCCCGCTTGCGGAAGCCCACGAGGATGTCAAAGCAGTTGGGCAGCGTGTGCAGGTGCAGGACGGAGGCCCCGATGCCGCGCAGCGCCGCCACTACGGCGGGCTGGTTGGCATCTACTCGGGCAACGGTGGTGCGGCGGGGCATTGGGTTAGATGGAATTTTACCGAAATTTCGGATTAATTCAATCTACTGATTTTCAGCATCTTGTAATGTACTGAAAAATCAGTAGATTGAAATCGCGTAAATTTTTACGCGATTGCGGCGGCGGTATCGCGCAGACCGGTGCAGTCCCGAATGGTCAGCAGTTCGTCGGATAGCTCGCGGTAGCTGGCTGCGTCGGTGAGCATCACGGAGAGGCCCGCCACGTACTGCAGGCGGTGCATAATCTGCTGGAACCAACCCGCCACCCGGCGGTCCTTCATGCCGTCGTTTAGCTCGTTTTCTACCCGCTGGGCTACGGATTGCTGCTCGTACTCCCCGGCGGCATTCTTCCGGTACACCCCGGCCGCCTCGGGCAGCTGGCTGGTCTTGAGATGGTTGGCTGAGCACTCCCGCACCACCTCGGTGAAGTAGTCCCATTCATCGGGCAGCGTCGAGCCGATGCGCTCAATGGTGCGGTATTCGCAGAGCGGGGCGAAGTAGTGGCCGATTTCCGCCAGCAGCGTGTAAGGGGCCAGGCTCTCGGCATCTTCCTTGTGTATCAGCTTCCACGGCCCGCCCGGTTCGCCCGGTTCCCAGTTGGCCAGGTAGTCGGCTAGGTCGGCGGGGTGCATGGCTTCGGCCAATTCGTCCTCGGTGCCGGGCACGAACTCGGCAATGCGGCGGAGGCGGTTCTCCACGGCGTAGCGGTGCAGGTCACCGTCGAAGCTGGTAAAGAACTCGCCCAGGGCGTTGCAGGCACCCACTACGCACAGATGCAAGTCGTGTAGCGAGCTATTGACCACCGACAGGAGGTAAAATTGTTCTTGGGCGGCCCGTAGAACTTCGGCCTTCTCGCGGTCTGCCGGGCTGCGCTTTATTCGCCAGTCCGAAGGGGCAACCGTTAGCCGGTGGAACTCGCCAAGGGTTTCCTGCGGGTAGGCCGCCACCTCCAACGAGTGCAGGCGGTCCATGTAGCCATTGAAGAGGTGGGCCAGATTGCACAGGGGCATATCTTCTTCGACCGAAACGATGTGTTCAAAAATGCGGAAGCGCATGGTGGTAAGTGGTTTGTGGTGAATGGTTTTGATTTTCCCTTCTGGGTGATTTTTAATCGGCCCACTTTTGGGCCGATTGGCTGACATTGCGTTTCGTAATCTCAGGTAGCAAAAGGATGCGGGCTGGGCTTGGGCTCAGCCGGGCCGTGGGGCATCCAGCCCCGGCCGGTGAGGATGCCGGGGCTGCGGGCCTCAATCCTGGCCGTGAGCGAGGCGGCCAGTTCGCGGCCTTCGCGGCGGTTGTGCCAGCGCATGAATTTTTCCAGCACGGCCCGGCGGTCGGCGGGCGCGGTCAGCGGATGGTTCACCAGCTGCAAGAGGCGCTCGGTTTCGGCCTGCGTCACCGAGAGCGAATCTTCGGGAGCTTGCTCCATGGCCGCCCACTTGTTGAGGCCTTTTTGCAGTTCGTCTAGCAGGGCCTCGTCATTGCCAGCGTGCTCGCAGTACACCAGATTAAACACCTGCTCCCCGTCAGGGAACCAAACCTTTACGGCCCGCCGGATATGAAGCCCGCCGATGTATGAGCCAAGGGTGGGGAGGTCGGCCACAATCTCATGCACCGAGGCGTAAAACTGCGGGTGGTAGCTGCGGGCCATCGCATCGGCCTGCTGAGCGAGTTCTAGGGTAAGTCCGCGTGTCATTGGATTATTCGTTGGCGTGAGGCAGTCGGACAGTCATAGCTCCACCAGGCAGCATATCGGCCGGGATTGCGTCAAAATCACTGCTGGCCGTAAGGGGTGCGAAGCCATCGGGGGCGATGTCCCGGCCATCCTTGCGTGGTATTTTCTCGGAAACGATGCGGGCCAGGTCGTTGCAGCCGTAGGCCTCGTAGAGCTGGCGGGGCTTCTCATCCAGGGGCGAAACCGGGTTGGACATCGTGCCCAGCACCGGGTCGGTGTAGCGGTAGCTGCCCCGGCTGTAATGGAGCCGCACGCCGCCGGGCGGGGTGGGAAAGCCGGTTTCGGGCTGTTCCTTCACCTTCTTCACGTAGAAGTCCACGGCCGTATCGGTGGGGTCCGTTTCGTAGTATGGCCGGTTGATGACTATCACGTTATCCACCTTGTTGCCCCACATTCGGCCGCCGCTGACTTTGTACTGGTCGGGCACGATGAGCTCCGCGCCGGGTTTGGGGCGGGCATCGCCCGATGGATGGGCGCAGACAATGCCACACAGTTCGTTGTCTTCGGTGAAGTCGCAGAGGTAGCCAAGTAGCTGCTTCAGCATCTCATCCTCGCGCCCGCCGTAGTCGGTGAGGCTGTCACCCAGCGAGTTCCAGGGGTCAATCAGGTAGCCGTTGATGCCGTGCACCTCTTTGCAGTGGGCAATCACGCCCGCCACATCGGCCAGGTTTTCCGCCTCGCGCGGGTTGATGATAAAGAAGTGTTTCAGCACCCACTTGGCGGCCTCTTCGTACTGCTCAAAGCTCATCCGGTGGTACTTCGGGTTGCAGGTCTGCCCGACGTACATCTGCACCAGGATATTCACCAGCTTGCGGGCCGGCATGTTCTCGGGGCAGAGCAGCGCCCACTTCCACCCGTCGTACCGGCTTTTCACCAGCATGAGAAAGAGCATAATCCAGCTCTTACCCGAGCCGGGCCAGCCGGTGACAAGGCTCACCTCGCCGAGCATCCACGACCAATACTGCGCGATGGTGGGGAAGTGGGTGGGCGAGCCGTTGGGGTCCAGCGTGTGCCAAGCGTGTATCATCTTGGCCAGCACGTCGGCCGGGTCAAGCAGGGCCTGCGCGGCGTCGCGCTTGGCTGGGGCCTGTTTGGCGGTAGTGGTGCCAGCGGGCTGCACACGGGCGCGGCCGGTGGCGCGGGGCATCGGTGCGGGGCCAGCGGATGGCTGGGCGGCCATTGGGTTGAAGCTACGCGGTTGCATTGGGGAGACGATTTTGCAGCGTGGTTTGAAGGGTAGTGAAGAGGTCGAGGTTGGCGTAGTAGCGCTTATTGGCCTGCTGCAATTCGGTCTTGTAGTAGTCGCGCTCAATGCCCATTTGGGTGTAGCGCATTTGCGCGGCGCTCATCTCCTTGCGCATCTCGCGCACCTGCTGGCCGTGGGTCTGGGCCAGATTATCTACTGCGACGAAGTAGTGCCCCATGGCACTGAGCAGGGCGCGGTCGGCTTCGTAGCGGGGCCACTGCACCGGGTCGGCGGGCTGGCTCTCAGTGCGCAGCTGGAGCATTTCAATGAGCGGGCCCAGCTTGGTGGCCGCGTGTTGGAGTTGCGCCTCGGAATCTTCCAGGGCGGTTTTACTTGGGAGGTTCATACAGTAGCAGGGGCTGGGGCCTTCCGTGCGAAGAGGTCGGCCGTGTTGTAGGAAGTGGTGGGAGTGGCCACGGGGGCCGGGGCTTTGGCCTGCTGGACCTGCCATTCTTCGAAGGCGCGGGCGGTGCCGGGATTTTCGACGCCTGACCAATCGCCCTGAATGGCGGCTTCGAGCATGACGATGGCGAAGGCTTCGGGCTTGCGGCCCAGCTTCAGCAAGGCCATGCGGTGAGCGTTCAGGGATTTGCCGGATTGCTTCGAGCCAGTGAGGAACATGGCCCACAGGTTGGCGAACTCTTCGCCAGGGTGGGGCAATTCAAGGGCGGCAATCTCTTCGGGGGTGGCACCGGCTTTTTTCACCGATGACTTTTTACCAGCAGAGCGAGCGGGTGAAGCGGCGGGAGCCGCGCCTTTACTCTTCTCTTCTTCTTCTTCTTTATATATAATAGGGGGTTCAAAATTTGAACCCTTTCCTGCACCCTTATCTGCACCCTTAGCGTCATTTTTAGCCGTTGAGGGTTCAGAATTTGCACCCTCTTTCAGGACTAAGGGTTCAGAATTTGCACCCTTAGAGGGTTCAGAATTTGCACCCTTTTTGCCTGAGAGCAACTGGTAAATGGTCACGGCTTTCGGGCCCTGGCCGCCGGGCGCGGTGGCGATGAGCCCACGCTCTTCCAGTTCGTCTCGGTAGCCCCTGAATGAATTCTCGGCCCCTCCGCAGAGCCCCACCATTTCGGGGTTGGACTTGCCGAACTGCGCCGGCCACGGGCCACCATCAGCTATTAGGTTAGCTACATATAGCAGCTTCAGATATAGCCGCGTGGCACCGGGCGAGAACTTGCTCGCGCTGTCCAGCTTTTGAAAGAAAATGACGTAATCCAGGTAAGTCACGAGGGAGAGAGAGAAGCGGTGAGCGGCCTAGTGGCGAGATGGTATTGAGTTTTAATACCATCTCGCTGGCTGGGTCTGCTAGGCGGCGGCTTGCAGCGCCCGCTTCTTGCTGCTGCGCATCGCTGGGCGCATTGGCTGCGTCTCGGCCACCATGACCGGGGCTACTTGCTCGGCGCGGGTGGTGTAGGCCACTACCTGTAGGAGCTTCACCTCGTAGTCGGCATCCTCCTTCTTTTTCCACTCAGCCTTTACATTGAGGGGACGCTCAGGCTCATCATCCCAGCGCAGGGGCACCGAGCCGTAGCTTTTCTTCGACATATCGAGGCGGCCCAGTATCATGGTATGGCCGTAGTGAGCATCCCCCGGCTTGCCCCAGGTCGTCTGGCTCAGGTACACCGCCCCATCAATCAGCTCCTTGCCACTGGTGACCTCTTTCAAGGCGATGCCGGTACCGGCGGGGAAGGCGGCGCTCATGTGCTTGCCTTCGGGCACGGCCCAGTAATGCAGCCGGCTGCGTTGCTCAGGGGTCAGGGCCATATCGCCCAGAAAGGGCACGTTAGGGTCATTCACGCGGGGAGCGGTGGTGAGGGCCTTATCGGCGCCCAGCCAGTGGCCCTGGCGTAATTTGTCCAACTCTTGCCGTTGTAGCTCGGTCGCGTGGTAGACGGCAAGTTGCGCCATTATCTTCTTCGTGGCTTTGGCTTGCTTGCGCTGGTAGGCCCGCAGTCCGCGCAGCACCACGGCAAAATCATCCTCAATGCCAAAAGCGAGTACACCGATGGCCTTTTCCGTGCTGTCAGCCGGCGGGTATTGCATGGCGTGAGCCGTCCACACGTCATGCCCTGGGTGCGCTTCCTTCAGTGCGGCGTAAACCCCGCCGTAGGCTTCGGGCTCGTGCAGTTGGCCCACGGCCCACTGATAGACACGCATGGGAAGGGTGCGGGCTTCTAGGTGCTCGTACTGCCGTTCGCCCCGCTTATCCAGGCGAATGGTATCATCGTCCATGTTCTTAAAAGTGATGCCCTGCCGCCAGTCAGTGCGGTAGTCAGCACCGCCCGTTGCCTCGTCGGCTAGCAGCGACTCTACGCGATATTCAATGGTGTTATACTCAGGCTGGTAATCAGCGGCAGCTTTCAACCATGCAAGGTTAGCGTACCCAACAGCTTTGTAGTAACGGGCGATTTTAGAGTGGTTCATGGTGTGGGGTGAAATGAGGTGAAAAAGTTATCGGTTGATGTACAGCGGGTTGGCAAGGCGGCGGCGGCGGTTTTCCTCGTGGGCAATCACGAGCGGGGCCTCTTCGGCAAAGCGGGGCTCTTCGGTCACGATTTCCCGAAGGCGGCGGCGTACCTGCTTCATCGGCACGGCTTTAAGGATTTCGGCGACGGGCCGAAGCCGTGCCGTCAGGTCGGCCATGTCACGCATGCAGGGGCGGGCGGGGGTCCGGTTGATGTACACTGCTAGGCCGCTTTGAGGTAGGAGAATTCAGCCTCGGGGTAGAGCAGGCGGGCCAGGGCTTCGGGCTGACGCTCCAGCTTCAGGCAGTCGGCGTAGTCGGTCAAATCGACCTCCACCAAGCACACCGGCGGGGTACCGAACCACATCTCCCGGTAGAGGGCGCAAGGGAAGCGGCGGTAGTCGCGCTCGGTGAAGGCCACTACTTGGGCCGTGGCTGCTACGGGCAGCACGTAGGCCACCACGTTCACCACGCGGCCATCCAAATCGACGGTGCAGCAGGTGCCGGCAATCGGCAGCACGGCCCCTTTGGGAAAGCCCAGCATGGCCGCTTTTACATGCAGCTGGTCGCCGCCGCGCAGGGTGTCAATGGAATGCTTTACGCCTTTGGCTAATGCGTCTGGCAGGCTGATAGTCAAGGGGTTGTGAAATTTATTAGACATGAGTGTGTTTGGTTGTGAGAGAGAAGGTGTTGAGAAAGAGCAGGGGAGGGGGCGCTACCGATTCAGGTAAGCGTGGCGCGTGAGGTAGGCATCGACGGCCGACTGCCGGACGCGGGCCCCACGGGCAAAGCCAGTGTCACCGGCGGGAATTTTGGGGGCAATAGCGGCCCGTTCAGGCTTGCCATTGGTGGCGGCGCGATACGGCTTGCCATACACAAGCTGGGCCATGTAGCGCTCCGTGAGCTTGGCGTAGGCAGCGGCTTCGGGAATGGTCAGCCACGGGTCGGGCGCGGGCAGATGACGCAGGTAGTCGGCTACCGCCTGTTCCAGCAGCGGCGCTAGAAGAGGCGTGAGCACCTCGGCCGGGATGGTGAAGGCGGTGCTCATGGCTAGGCGACGAGAGTGTGAGCGGCCTGCCAATCGGCAAAGCCGGCGGGGTTAGTTTCCCGGGCTAGCTTTTCGACCTCAGGCCAGTACTTGGAGGTCGTGCGTTCCCGCAGCACGATTTGCGAGAGGTCAGGCACCGACGTGCACCGGGTCCGGTCGGCCAGGATGCCGAGGAAGCCAGGCGGCATCAGTTGGCGCATTTTCACAGGAGTGTCCATAAAAAAGTGTGGTTACCTTGCGGCGTGTGTTAATGATGATGACAAATTTAGCGAGATTACTTTCCAATGGAAAATAAAGTTGCCAGTAAACAGAAAGAAAAGTCGCTAAAAAACTCTAATGAATTGAGTTTTAGCGACAAAATTTTAGCCATACGCGACAAGTTTTCACTCTCTCAGGCAGAGTTGGCGGCTATAGTCGGGGGTACAGGCTCATCAATTGGCCTTATCGAGAGGGGTAAAACGACCTCGCCAAGCGCAGAATTCTTGTCAGCTTTAGCAACTAAACTTTCTATTAACCCTTCGTGGCTACTGACTGGCAATGGGCCAATGCTTCTTTCAGAAGCGCCTCCGAGCTTGCCTCAAAATATTTCTTCGTATCCTCCCGACCAGAATAATGTCCAAGCGGTGGGGCTGCTCTCGGAAATTCCAGTTATTGAACTGGGAAGGGTCAGCTTCAGAGCACGCGCATCCTTTAACTATGCGCAATTGCAGCGATTCATGAATAGTGACCTATTTGATAAGGTCCTATTTCGGCTGCCCCCTGGTCGCACCGTCGAAGACTATAAGGATGCGTTGGTTTTCGACATCGAAGGCGACAGCATGGAGCCCAATCTGCGCGATGGCCAGCAGGTCATTGCCTGGCCCGTACCGGAAGGCAAATGGGAGTATCTACACAATACTGCGTGTGTCGTTGACTACGACGATACAGTGACCGTGAAGGCCATTTATAGCAATGACCTGTTCAACACAGAGGGCCTAACCCTACATGCCACCGGCGGCAAAGGCGGCTCGTTTACCGTGGCCCGAAAAGACATTCATTCGATTTGGGAGGTGCGGGAATTTTATGGCGTGGTGCCTTTTCGCTTGATTCCGTAGCCATGGCCGAGCCTAAAATTCGATTCTACCTGCACAGCAAGGCCGCTAGTGACGGCCGCCGCCCGGTTTACCTTTCGGTGGGCATCGGCGAACCGCGCCCGGTGCGCCAGGCTACGGGCGTCGTGGCCCACCCTGACCTGTGGGCAGCGGAAGCCCCGCACCTGGATAAGCGCACCGATGGCTACCGCAACCACAACGAACGCTTCGATGACCTGCGCCTTTTCACCCGCAAGCTCGTGCGCCGGCTAGCCGAAGATGGCGGCCTAACTAACGAGGCCGTGGCCGTGGCCCTAAAGAACCAAGTGGCCAGCTACACCGGCCGGCCCGCGACTGTGCCCCGCGCCAAGCCCGAGAAGCCCGCCGGCCCGCTTACGCCTGAGCAGCTGCAGCACCGCCCGCTACGCGAGGCCTACCACGCGTGGCAGCAGGAAAACGCGGCCGAGTTTTCGGCCACCTACCTGGCCAAAGGCAAGCAGTATTTTGACTGGATGGAGAAATTCGACCCAGAAGCCACGCCCGCCTCGGTGGATGATAAGTGGGTGAAGCGCTACACGGGTTTCCTGGTGACCGACTCCCCATTATATAATAACACCATCCACCAGCACATCAACGCCCTGCGCTCGGTGCTGCAGCAGGCGGGGCTTAATACCCGCTGGCTGAAAAATAAATGGAAGCACAAGGCCAAAAAGGTCTACCTCACTTTCGAAGAGCTGGAGCAGCTCGTGGCCTGGGAGCCGCCGGCGACTCGGCCGGGGCTGGCGCGGCAGCGCGACGTATTCGTGGCCCGGTGCCTGTGCGGCCTGCGCTGGAGCGATGCCAACCAATTGCTGCGGCCGCACATTCGAAAGGGCCAGGTGACCAACCAAATTCGCCTCGACCAGCAGAAGACGCGGGCCGCCGTGCAGATTCCAGTACTCGAATTATTGCAAACCATCCTCGACCGCTACGCCGATTGGCCCGGCGACAAGGCCCTGCCGACGATAAATCAGCAGGGAAGTGGGGCCGCGATAAAAGAAATTTTGCAGCTGGCCGGCATCGATGCGCCCCACGTTCGGGTGCGCTACAAAGGCACCGTGAAGCACGAGGAAGTATTGCCCAAATGGAAGGCCGCGGCCACCCACACGGCCCGCCACACCTATGGGGCGCTGCTGGCCAAAATGAAGATTGACCCGCTGACCATGCGCGACTTAATGGGGCACGGGGATTTAAAATCCACCATGGAATACGTGCACCTCGAAGCCGACGCCACCGAGCAAACCTTGCTCACGGGCTGGGACAAATTGCGCGCGCACACTGACTAAAAAAGTGTGCGCGAGTGTGCGAGTGTGCGCGTTTTGGCAGGCGCTTTATGTAGTTTCTTGAAGCGCCGATTTGGTACTTTGCACAAGCCTGACCTACTTTTGCATCAGTAAAAGATATTGAAGAGGGAAAACAATCGGTTTCCCCCCTCTCCACTATAATGTTGGGCTGCGAAAGCTGCCCGCTGGGGCTCCAACCAGCAGGCTGCCTTCAGGGCTCAGCATTATTTTTTTCGGGGTGTAGCGTAGCCCGGTATCGCGCCTGGTTTGGGACCAGGAGGTCGTAGGTTCGAATCCTGCCACCCCGACATTAGTTTCCCCGTTTTCGACCCCGTAGCTCAGCTGGATAGAGCAACTACCTTCTAAGTAGTCGGTCTTTGGTTCGAATCCAAACGGGGCCACAGCAAAAGTCCTTCCCCATTTTGGGGAGGGACTTTTGCTTTTTATACCCTTCGTAATGATTTTTCCTGTTCAAAAAACAGAAAATCAGCAGCTGATTACTATCCTAAAACGTTGTAATCTAACGCAACCACAACTCATTCAAAACCGTTGAATTAGGTGAAAACCCACTTTTCGCCCTATATTGGGCCATCAATTAGTAATTTCACCTGGGTAAAATCCCCAGTGCAGGATTTCAAATCATCCACCCGTTCAAAATTTTCCTCTTCACCACTTCATCTAACATCTTAATAATTGCCATGAAAAAAACACTACTTTTCTTGGGTTTGCTGGGCCTCGCTAGCCAAGCCCAGGCGCAGGGTCCTTGGACGCTGGTAAATACTGCTAACAGCAATATCTTTGGTCAGTACAATGTAGTGGACGTCCACACCTTGTCGCCTACTCTGATGTGGGGTGTTACCTCCGAGCGTTCCGCGACAGCCACGATTCCGAATACTTTCATTGTTACCAACAATTCTACTGGTGCTGGTGACCAATATGACTTTTCTACCGTTACAGTAACTGGTAACGCTACGGTGGGTAATATCTCCGGCATCTCGGCCTCTACGGCTGTTGCCGCTGTTTATCCTGGTTCGACGTTTACAGGCGGTACTAATTACGGCGGGGAAATCCTGAAAACGATTAACGGTGGACAGAACTGGCTTAAAAAAACCACCGCCGCACATTTTACAGGGCCTGGTACTTTCTGCAACTGGGTACACATGTTTAACTCTACTACTGGGGTAGCGCTTGGTGACCCTGCCACTGCTGGTGGTGGATTTGAGATTCTACGGACCACTGATGGTGGCGAAAACTGGAACCGTCTCACTTCGGGCGTGCCGGCTGCACTTCCTGATGAGTACGGCAATGCAGGTTCCTTCTTTGCTTCCAACTCGGCTCCTGGTACATTGTGGACTGGTCTGGCCTCCTCGAATGGTACCAATACCGTGCGAATTTTCAAGACGACTGATTTTGGCCTGACTTGGGTAGCTTCCGGTCTGATCCCGAACATTGTAGGTGCTGTATCGCAATTGGCATTTAAAGACAATAACCTCGATGGCATTGCTTATGGCTTCACAATTGTGAACAGTGCTATCACCGCCCTCAACGTAGCTAAGACGACTGATGGTGGTATGACTTGGACGGCTATTACCCCAAACAACACTGCTGCTGGCAGCTTCTTCCGTAATTCAATCGACGCTGTTGGTAATACTTTCTACAGCACTGGTCCTCGTTATGCCGTGGCACCCTCTACGCAGGTTCCTGAGGATTTCGGTTTCTCGTCAAGCACTGATGGCATTAACTGGACCAACATCACTGTTTCAGGTACTTCTTTGAGTACTCCTGGCTACTTCTTCTGCATGGACCTCATTCCTACGGCTTCGCCTAATACGGTGGTTGGCCACGGTGGTCTATATACAGACCCGAGCGGCGCAGGTGGGGTTTACAAGTACTCCAGAACTGCATTGGCTACCCGTGATGCAGGGCTGCAAAGCTCACTCAACGTGTACCCTAACCCCAGCACTTCGGGTGTGTTCAAAGTGGACCTGGGCTCGGACTTGAAAGCCGGTGCTAAACTCACAGTAGTTGATGCCCTCGGTCGTCAAGTTGCTGGCCAAACACTGACGGCCTCAGCCATCGGCTCACGCACCATCAGCCTCGACCTGAGCGGTGAGAAAACTGGTGTGTACACCTTGCAGGTACGCACGGATGCTGGCATTGCCACCCAGAAAGTGGTAATTGACTAAGGCTTCCTAAGCGCATAAAAAAAGGGCCCTTCTCCTGCGAGAAAGGCCCTTTTTTTATGCGCTTTTTCTCCTGTGTCTGAAGTGGTTTTTGGTTCAGGAAGAGGGTATTGAGAAATGAAAAATTCCTGGGATATAAGCCGCAAAAACTACTCAAAATGGGATTAAATATGTACTTTTGAGTGTTCAGTACCTAGCAGCCCGTTGGGCTGTTTTATGACCTGATTTAATCCCGCCCTCATGAGCGAAACAACCGCAAAAATTCCGCAGCCGGACTATACCGCTGACAGCATTCAAGTACTCGAAGGATTGGAGGCCGTGCGCAAGCGGCCCAGCATGTACATCGGCGACACGGGCCTGAAAGGCCTCCACCATTTGGTGTGGGAAGTGGTCGATAACTCGATTGACGAAGCCCTTGCCGGGCACTGCGACCTGATTAATGTCACCATCAACGAAAATAACTCCATTACCGTCCGCGACAACGGGCGTGGCATTCCAGTAGACTGGCACGCCAAGGAAGGCAAGTCGGCCTTGGAAGTGGTGCTGACTGTGCTGCACGCTGGTGGCAAGTTTGACAAGGGCTCCTACAAAGTATCCGGCGGCCTGCACGGCGTGGGCGTGAGCTGCGTGAATGCGCTCAGCACCGACCTGAAAGTAACCGTGCGCCGCAAAGGCCACATTTATGAGCAGGAATATAAGATTGGCTTCCCGCAGTACGATGTGAAGGAAATCGGTGACACCGACGAGCATGGTACTGAAGTACAGTTCCTGCCCGATGCCAGTATCTTCTCCGAAACAGAGTATCGCTACGATACGGTGGCTTCACGCCTGCGTGACCTTTCGTATCTGAACAAAGGCATCCGCATCACCCTCACCGACCGCCGTGAAAAGGTGGAGAATGGCGAGTTTCGGGGCGAAGAGTTTTACTCCACGGGTGGCCTGCGCGACTTCGTGCAGTACCTCGATGGTGAGCAGCGTCCTTCCTTGCTCGCAGAGCCCATTTATGTGGAAAGTGAGAAGGGCGGGACGCCGGTAGAAGTGGCGTTGCAATACAATACTTCGTACCAGGAAAATGTCTATTCCTATGTCAACAACATCAACACCATCGAAGGTGGTACGCACGTAGGCGGTTTCCGCTCTGCGGTGACCCGTGTGCTGAAAAACTACGGTGATAAGAATAAGCTGTTTGAAAAAGCCAAGGTGGAAATCACCGGTGATGACTTCCGTGAGGGTCTCACAGCCGTTATCTCGGTGAAAGTGGCCGAGCCACAGTTTGAAGGCCAGACCAAAACCAAGCTGGGCAACTCTGAAGTGAGCGGCGCGGTGAACTCGGTGGTGGGCGAAATCCTGACGCAGTATCTGGATGAAAACCCCAACCAGGCCAACCGCATTATGGAGAAAGTAATTCTGGCTGCCAAGGCCCGCATCGCCGCCCGTAAGGCCAAGGATATGGTGCAGCGCAAGGGCGTGCTATCGAGCAACAGCCTGCCGGGCAAGCTGGCCGACTGCTCAGAGTCGGACCCCGAAATCTGTGAGTTGTACCTTGTCGAAGGTGACTCGGCTGGTGGCACGGCCAAACAGGGGCGTAACCGGGCATTTCAGGCGATTATGCCGCTACGGGGCAAAATTCTGAACGTGGAGAAGGCCCAGGAGCATCGCATTCTGGAAAACGAAGAAATCCGGAACATGATTACGGCGTTGGGCGTGAGCTTCAACGAGCGCAAATCACTGGCTTTCACTACTGATGAAGAAGGCACCGAAACCGGCCCGCTGAACTTCGACAAGCTGCGCTACCACAAGGTCATCATCATGACTGACGCCGATATTGACGGCTCACACATCCGCACGCTGATTTTGACCTTCTTCTTCCGTTACATGCGTGAGTTGGTGGACCGGGGCTATATCTACATTGCCCTGCCGCCGCTCTACCTTGTGAAGCGAGGCAAAGAGGAGCGGTACTGCTGGACCGAAGAGGAGCGCGCTCAGGCACAGGAAGACCTTGGCCGAGGCAAGCCGGAAACGGTGAACGTGCAGCGCTACAAAGGACTGGGCGAAATGAATGCCGAGCAGCTCTGGACTACCACGATGCAACCTGCTACCCGCACGCTGAAACGAGTAACCGTAGAATCGGCTGCTGAAGCCGACCATTTGTTCTCGATGCTGATGGGCGATGAAGTAGCTCCACGCCGCGACTTCATCGAACGAAACGCCAAGTACGCTAAGCTAGACGTTTAAGTCCCAATTATTTAGAAAGGCCCGCTGCAAAGCGGGCCTTTTCTTTTACACGTTATTATTGAAATCATGCGTCAACTTATTTCATCTGGTGCTCCCTAGAAGCCGATAGTAGGGTATTATCGTGCCGTACGGGTGGGCAATGCGGTGGAAGTGGCTGGCACTACTGCCCAAGATGGCGACACCGTAACCGGCGCTGATATTTATACCCAAACCAAGCGGGCGCTGGAGAAAATAGGAGAGGCGTTGCATGCCGCTGAGGCTCCGTTTGCTGATGTAGTGCGTACGCGCATCTTCGTCACCGACATATCGCAGTGGGAGGCCGTTGGGGAGGTACGGCGAGTTTTTTAGCGAAATACGACCGGCGGCTTCTATGTTGAAAGTTAAAGCGCTGATTGACCCACGGCTATTGGTTGAGATTGAAGCCACAGCCATTATTTCTGCGTAAAGCATTATTCCAAGGGCTGGATTCACGTATTTTGCCCTGTCATTTCCTCGCTACTATGAAGCTCTTTAAATCCGCCGACCTTATCCGTAAAAGCAAGTACATCAGCCGCGATTTGAGCTGGATGCGATTCAACTACCGGGTGCTCGACCAGGCCCAGGACAGTACCCGTAGCCTGTTCGACCGACTTAAGTTTCTGGCCATTACCAGCTCCAACCTCGACGAGTTTTTCATGATTCGGGTCGGTTCGCTGTATAATTACCTTGACTACGGCAAGGAGCGGATTGACTACTCTGGGCTGCGTGAGTTGCCGTTTCGCCGCAAGCTGCTCGATTTTGCGCACCGGTTCATCAACGACCAGAGCCTTACCTTTTTGAATGAGCTGAAGCCTAACTTCGAAAAAAACGGCTTCAACATCCTCAAGATGGCCGACCTCACGGAGTTGGAAGTGAAAAAAGCTGACGGCTATTTCAAGAACACCGTGTTTCCGCTGCTTACGCCAATGGTGTACGACTCGTACCACGGCTTCCCGCTGATGATGAATCAGATGCTCATCTTCGGTGTGGTAACGCGCACTGGTGGCAGCAACATGGGGCTCGATGGCGAACCGGAAAAAGGGCAGGAACGCCTCACCTTCGTGCAGATTCCCCAGAACCTGACGCGCTTTTTTGAGCTGACGCGTAAGGATAAAGTGATGTTTGTACCCATTGAGGAAGTGGTACGGGAATTTTTGCCGCGCCTGTTCCGAAATGTCGAAATCGTATCGGCCAACTTGTTCCGCATTACCCGGAACGGGGATTTCACATTGGAAGAATCCGACGATATTGACAATGACTTTATCAAGGAAATTCAGGTGGGCCTGAAAACACGTAAGCGCGGCCGCGTAGTGCGGGTAGAAGTGGAGCCTAATGCTTCGCCGGTGCTGATGGAAGTACTGCGTGAGCGTTGGAATATTGATAACGGTAACGTGTTTGTTATCAACTCGATGATAGACCTGAAAGGGCTGTGGCAGATTGTGCGACATCCCAATTTTCGAGGCCGGGCAGCCAAAACACCTGCTTCGGTGCAGCCGCTCAGCTTGCCCGAGGGCGCCGACGAGAACCTATTTGAATACCTCAAGCACCACGACGTTTTACTGCACCACCCATACAACAGTATCGAGCCCATGGTGCGGCTGCTGGAGCAGGCAGCCGTGGACCCGCACGTTCTCGGTATTAAGCAGACGATTTATCGCCTGGCCGATGATTCCCGGGTTTCGGCGGCGTTGCTAAAGGCAGCGGAGAATGGCAAACACGTTTCAGTGCTGTTCGAGGTGAAGGCCCGATTTGATGAGGAAAAGAACATTCGCGAAGGAGCAAGGCTGGAAAAAGCCGGCTGCTTTGTGATTTACGGGGTGAGCAAGTACAAGACGCACACCAAACTGCTCATGATTATCCGTAAGGAAGGGGAAAAGGTGACGCGCTATGTGCACATAGGTTCGGGCAACTACAATGAGCAGACCTCGCGCCTCTATACTGACGTTAGCCTGCTGACGACCAACGATGTGTATGGTCACGACGTGTCAGAATTCTTCAACGTAATTACCGGACACTCACAGCCCGACGACTATGAATACCTCATCACCGCGCCGAAGGACATGCGCCAGCAACTCATCCACTTGGTGCGGGAAGAGGTGAAGCATGCGAAAAAGGGGCTGCCCAGCGGCATCGTGATGAAGATGAACTCGCTGGAGGACAAGGAGCTGATTGACGAGTTTTATCGGGCGGCCAAGGCTGGGGTACCCATTCGGTTCATCGTGCGCGGCATTTGCTGTCTGCGACCCGGGCGGCCCGGCTTGAGCGAGAACATTGAGGTGCGCAGCATTGTGGGCGAGTACTTGGAGCACACGCGCCTATTTTATTTTCACAACGGAGGCGATGCCAAACTATATGCCGGTTCAGCCGACATCATGGTCCGCTCGTTTGACCGGCGCATCGAGGCACTGTTTCTGATTGTGAATCCGCAGCTCAAGCGCGAAGCTATTAATATTCTGATGATGAATATGATGGACAACCAGAATAGCTATGTGATGCGCGAGGACGGGGCCTATATACGACAACGGCCCGCCACTGGCGAGCCGGTAGTGAACGTGCATAAGGACTTCTTCAAGCGTGACGAGTCCCAATTGACCAGCGCCACGCCTGAAGGGTTGTTGACCTTATTGAACTTGCAAACGGCGCGCCGCGAGGAGCTCGCCGCGGCCGTCAGCGCCGCTGAGGAGCAGGCAGCTGTAGATGCCAGCTGCGAGGCCATCGGTGCGGAAACGGACGAGGCCTTCGGCGAGGGTGACGGGGAGGAGGATATCGCGGACACGGCGGCCATCGGCCATCGAGACGAGAACGAGGTGAGCGCCGCGGCTATTAGCCGGTAGCGTGTAGGTTAGCTCGCTGATAATACCAGCAGCAGCTGGATTGGGCCACGGCTGGCTGAGCACCGATTCGGGTGCTTTGCTGGCCGTGGTTGCCAGGGCACGCTGGGAGGCGTCGAAAGTAACCGTAATGTAGGTGGAATCCTGCGTGCCTTGCTCATAGAGGGCATAGCGGATGATGGTGATGCCCGGCATGTTGTTGGGCGTATAGTCGAGCACCATGCTGTTATCCGTGCTGCCATTGGTCAGGGTGATTTGAGCAGGGGCTGTAGTCGTGGTGGGCGGGTAGCAGTTTACGCCAAAGCAGAAGTTGTTCTCGGAGCCGGGTACTTCGGTCCGAACTTGACGCTGCAGGCCCAGCCGCAGGCTGCGGCCAGAGTTGTTGGTAATAATAACATCGGCCTGCAAGGGCAGGGACTGAGAAAAGCCACCTCTGATGGTGACGGCCGGAGCACCGCTCATGGTAACGCCTTGCAGACGGCCGGCCTGGCTGGCAGTGGCCGCGCCGAGCAGCAGCGCGGCAGAGAGTAAGAATTTGTTCATGCTATGTAAGGTGGTGAAGGGGGTGAACGAATAAAGTGCCTGAAACAAAAATACGTGGGAAACGGCAAATTAGCTGCCTGGTAACGTGGGATGAGGCTATATATCTTAACTTTAAGGCGCCACGAAGACAAATTCACCCCGAGAGATGCGACCGTCAGGTCACAATTTTTGCCAATTTCCTCATACTTTCTTCTAAATATTCCTTTCTCTTCAGCTAATCCATGAAAAAAACTCTCCTCGCCACAATTTGCGCATTGGGAGCATTGGTCAGCCGTCCGGCGGCTGCCCAGTACTACGTTTTGCCAAACCTGCAGGCCGGCCAGAACCCGGGTGCACTAAATACCGACGATGAAACCCGCCACGATGTGTCGTTGGCGCCATGGAATCTAATTCTGACCGGCTCAAATAACACCCAGAGTACCCCTGAGTGGACGGCAGTGCAGACGATGCCCTTTGGTTTTCAGATGAACGGGCAGACGTTCAACAGCTATAAGGTATCAAGCAGCGGCGTGCTGACCTTCAGCACCGGCGCTACGGCGGTGCCCAGCACCCAAAACCGGGCCTTGCCCGATGCAGCGATTCCCGATAACTCGGTGTGTGTGTGGGGCACGCTGATGACCAATAACTATGACTACATCGTAACCAAGACCTTTGGTACGGCTCCCAACCGCCAGCACTGGGTACAGTTCAATTCGATAAGCATTCCGGGAGGCAGCACCAACGTGGCTTACGCCAATGGGGTCATCTACCTGTGCATCGTGTTTGAAGAAAGCACGAATAAGGTGTATACCGTGTGGCAGCGCTCGAATACCGAGCCGCAGACCCTGACGGTGGGCATCCAATTATCGGCTACGCAGGCGGTTCAGGCACCTGGTTCGCCAGCCGTAACGGTCCCCAACCTGGCCGACCTGACGCCTGCCGACAACGGCTACTACGAGTTTGGGCCCGGTACTCAGGCCGTGCGCGACATCTCGGGCCGCGCCATCCGCTTGCCCCACACGGCAGCAAAACAATCGAACGTGACCATCCAAGGTGCATTTCAGAACCTCGGAACCCAGACAGTGACGAACGTTACGGCTAACTACCGGATTAATAACGGGCCAGTTGTTTCGGCCCCAATGACGGGCTTGAATGTGGCCTACCTTGATACGGCAGCATTCGTTCATCCCACGGCCTGGGTGCCCACCACAGGCGGGGTGCACCGGGTACGGGCCTGGTTTTCTAATATTAACGGCGGCATCGACCAGAATTTCACGAACGACACACTACGGGCAACCGTAGTAGTGGCCGACTCTACAATGCAGCGCACGGTGGTAGAAGAAGACTTCACCAGCAGCACCTGCGGTCCTTGTCGCTTGGGCAATGCTAATACCCGGGCCCTCAACACGCCGGCGCAGCAGCCGAAGTTTGTGGAAATTAAATACCAGCAAAACTTCCCGGCTCCCGGCAACGACCCCTACTACACTGCCGAAAGCGGGGCCCGCTTTGGCTACTACAGCGGCTCGTATATTCCTTATATGCTGCTTGATGGAGGCTGGAACGAGAACTCGCAGAGCTATACCATCAGCATTCTCGACCAGTTCCGGGCCCGGCCCGCTATGGTTCGCGTGGGCGGTAGCTACACGCTACGCAACAACGTGGTAGCGGCCACGGCCTCGGTGAAGCCGCTGTTTCCCATTCCAGCAGGCCGCTTGGTAGCACACATGGTCGTGACGGAGCGCGAAACCCAGCTCAATGCGCGTACCAATGGCGAAACCCGCTTTTTTGACGTGATGAAGAAAATGCTGCCCAACCAAAACGGTACGGTATTGCCGGCCCTGGCTTCGGGCCAGGCTTATGCCCTGACGCAGTCTTTCGATGTCACTACGCTGCCCAGCACGCAAGCAGTGGAGCATTTCGATTCGTTGCGCGTCGTGGTTTTTGTGCAGGATTTGGTGACGAAAGAGGTGTACCAGGGCGGCTACCTAACCCTGCGTAATCCACTGGCCACCCGCACGGCCCAAACCGGCCCGGTCTTCGCCCTGGCACCAAACCCAACGGCTGGCCGGACCACTCTTTTCGTGACGTTGGCACGTTCCGAGAATGTACGTGTGGAAGTGCTGGATGCCGTAGGCCGCCGCGTGCTGGACCGCCCGACGCAAAGCCTAGCCGCCGGTCCGCAGGAGCTTACGCTGGAACTGGGCCACCGCCCCGCCGGCCTTTATACAGTGCGGCTGAGTACTAGCCAAGGCGTCCGCACCAGTAAGCTTACTATTGAATAATGAAAAGACTGGCCCAGCTGTAATAGCTGGGCCAGTCTTTTTTGTATTAGTTTAGCAAAAC
Source organism: Hymenobacter negativus (assembly GCF_017571495.1). Taxonomy (GTDB): domain Bacteria; phylum Bacteroidota; class Bacteroidia; order Cytophagales; family Hymenobacteraceae; genus Hymenobacter; species Hymenobacter negativus. The sequence goes on from NZ_JAGETZ010000003.1 coordinate 531,724, forward strand.
ACTTAGGCTTCCATTTCACTAAAACACAGTTTCATGAAAAAACTATTACTCCTGACCGGCTTGTCGCTTGGCGTACTTGCTGCTCAGCCGGCCGTCGCCCAGTACTACCTGGTGCCCAATCTCAACGCCAACCAGAATCCAAGTGGGTTGAATAACGATGACGAGTATCCCGTAGGTGGAGGCTTAGGCACCGGCTGGACCACTTTGCTGACCGGGACGGCTGCGTCTTTCACCGCGCCAATCTGGTCGTCGGTAGCCACCATCCCGTTTACGTTTCAATTCAATGGGCAGGCAGTAACTGACTATAAAATTGCTACCAGTGGCGTCCTAACCTTTACAACCGCTGTGACTGCGGTGCCTTCGGCGACCAATGCTACGCTGCCTAATGCTCAGATTCCCGATAAATCAGTTTGCGTATGGGGCATGGCGGCTAACGCAGGCGATTACATCATCACCAAAACCTTTGGTACGGCTCCCCGCCGGCAGCATTGGATTCAATTTAACTCCTACAGCAAGCCAGCAAACACAACCATTTTCACCTATTGGAGCATCGTGCTGGAGGAAGGCACCAACAACATTTACGTGGTTGACCAGCGCTCAAACGTAACGACCGGCCTCAACCTGACGGTAGGGGTGCAGGTGAATGCGACAACGGCCACGCAGGTAGCAGGTTCGCCCGCTGTCAATTCCTTGACAGTGAGTGGTCCGACTCCGATAGACAATACATATTACTCGTTCATCTACGGCACGCCTCCCACCCGCGACCTGGCTTTGCGCACGTTGACGCTGCCCACGGTAGCTTCGCGCCAGAGCCCAATCCCGGTAGGCGGGACGCTGCTCAACCTGGGCACGCAAGCTGTTACCAGCTACACGGTGAACTACAAAGTCAACAACGGCACGACGGTTTCCGGTAACGTGACCGGGGCAAATATCAATTCGCAGGCTGGGGGAACATTCAGCCATCCGACGCCGTGGCAGCCAACGGCTGGTGGCAACTACAACCTGAAAGTATGGCTAAGCAACCCCAACGGTGCCGCAGACCAGAATCCCAGCAATGATACACTGAGCGCCTTGGTATTTGTGGGAGACTCAACAATGCGTCGGAAAGTGGTGGAGGAATCGTTTACAAGCAGCACCTGCCCTCCTTGCAACCCCGGCAATATCAACGTGCAGGCGGTGAACCGTGCCAACCCGGGCAAGTACGTGGTAATCCGTTACCAGCAAAATTTTCCGGCGCCCGGCAATGACCCGTACTACACCGCTGAGAGCGGTGCCCGCTTCAACTTCTATGGCCTGAATGCTATCCCATACCTCATGCTGGATGGCGGCTGGCAGGATAACTCCAACTCGCTGACTACGGCAGTGCTGACTCAATACCAGAGCAAGCCTTCGGTGATGCGGGTGGGTGGCAGCTACACCCTGACGGGTGGCAACACTGTAACGGCCACGGCATTCGTGCGTCCGTTCCTGAACTTCCCGGCAGGTCGCCTGGTGGCTCACATGGTGGTAACGGAGCGCCGCACGGTGCTGAATGCCCGTACCAACGGGGAGGTAGAGTTTCATGATGTGATGAAGAAAATGCTGCCAAACCAAAGCGGTACCCCGCTTCCGGCATTGACATCGGGCCAGAACTTTGCGCTGAACCAATCCTTCAACGTAAGCACCTTGCCCACTGCACAGGCAGTAGAACATTTTGATAGCCTGCGGGTGGTGGTATTCGTGCAGGATGTAATAACCAAGGAAGTATATCAGGGCGAGTATATGACGCTCCGGAACCCGCTGGCTACGCGCACTGCTCAGGTAGGAACGGCTTTCCAGCTGGCTCCAAACCCGGCTTCGGGCCGCACCACGCTCTTCGTAAACCTGACCAAGCCCGAGACGGTGCGCGTGGAAGTGCTGGACGTGGTGGGCCGCAAAGTGCTCAGCCTTTCTTCGCTGCAGCTGGGTGCCGGAGCGCAGGAGTTGCCCCTGAACCTGGCTCGTGCAGCAGCCGGCATCTACACGGTTCGTCTGACGACCAGTGCCGGTGTGCGTACGCAAAAACTGACGCTGGAATAGCGTTTACGCAGTATCTTTAGCAAGCCCGGTCTGGTGCCACCCAAGCCGGCCGGGCTTGTCTTTTCTCCTCCCTTCTCTTCTCACGTGAAAAAAAATCTTTCCTTGCTCGTGCTAACGGCCGTATTGGCCCTGGGCACGGGCGCGCGGACCTACGCGCAGTCGGGTTCATCGGCCCCGGCTCAGGCGGCCACGCCGAACGATGCCGACCTGAAAACCCGCAAGCTGCCCGCCGTCACGGTGCGCACGCTGGATGGCAAGGCCCTGAGCACGGCGGCGCTGCCGGGCGTGGGGCAGGGCAAGCCCGTCATCATCAGCTTTTGGGCGACGTGGTGCAAGCCCTGCATTGCGGAGCTGACCAACATTCACGAGCTGTTTCCGGATTTGCAAGCCGAAACGGGCGCTACGCTCATTGCCATCAGCATTGATGATGCGCGCAATGCTGCCAAAGTGGGGCCACTAACCAAAGGTCGGGGCTGGACCTATCCCGTGTACCTCGACCAAAACCAGGACCTGAAGCGGGCCCTGAACGTGAACAACATCCCGCATACCTTCCTGCTGGACGGGGCAGGTAACATCGTATGGCAGCACAATGCCTATAATGAAGGCGACGAAAACCACCTGCTCGACCTGGTGCGCAAAGTGGCCAAAGGCGAACAGATAAGCCAATAGTCGACCAATCATTGCCGACCCTGCCTATTGTTTTACTTCCCGAATACCAGTCGTAAGCCTTAACTTTCGACTGGTATTTTTTATGCTATTTATTTGATGACACACATTTACCGTAAGCTGCCGGTAGGGCTCGCACTACTGATAGCTCCACTGGCGGTCCAGGCTCAGACTGGCAATGTACTCGACGGTGCTCAGGTCCACGGCGATTTTCAGACCGATGTGCAGAGCTATAAGGCCGACCCGGCCATTGGGGCCCCGGAAGTGCGCGAGCGGGTGCGCAGCAACACCTTCGCCAACCTGATTCTTTCGGCGGGCAAGTTCTCGGCCGGCGTGCGCTATGAGGCCTACCTGCCGCCGCTGCAGGGCTTCGACCAGCGCTACAACGGCCAGGGCATTCCGTATCGCTACGCCACTTACGACGCCGGCCGCTTTGCCGTGACGGTGGGCAACTTCTACGAGCAGTTTGGCTCGGGCTTGGTTTTCCGGGCCTACGAGGAGCGCAACCTTGGCATTGATACTTCCATCGACGGGCTGCGGGTGCGCTTGCAGCCGGTGCGGGGCGTGCGCATTACCGGTTTGGCGGGCAAGCAGCGCTACTTTTTCGACAAGGCGCCGGCCATCGTTCGGGGCGCTGATGCGGAAGTGAGCTTGAATGAACTCGTGCCGGGCCTTGACTCGGCCGCGACGCGCCTTACCGTGGGCGGCTCGTTTGTGAGTAAGTACCAGGCGGCCGACGACCCACTCCTGATTCTGCCCGAAAACGTAGGAGCTGGGGCGGGCCGCGTGAGCATCAGCAACGGCGGTTTCGTGTTCAATGGCGAGTATGCGTATCGGGCGAATGACCCGTCGGTTGCCAACGGCTTTATTTATCGGAAGGGCGAGTCGTTGCTCGTGACGACCAGCTACGCCCGCAACGGCTTCGGCATTGTAGCCGGCCTCAAGCGGGTTGATAACTTCGACTTCCGCACCGACCGCAACGCCACGGGTATCCTGAACCGGCTCAACTTTCTGCCCGCCCTCACCAAGCAGCATACCTACCTGCTGGCAGCCAGTATTTACCCCTACGCCACGCAGCCACTGGGCGAAGTCAGCGGCCAGCTGGAGTTGACGTACCACTTGCCCAGCGGACCCATCGGCGGCCATTACGGCACTGACATTGCGGTGAACTACTCGGCGGTGAACAACCTGGAAACGAATCCGCTGAACGACGCGAAGACCACAAAGCAGGGCTACACTTCCGACTTCTTTAAAGTGGGCGGCACGCCGTATTTTCGCGATTTTAACGTGGAAGTGCACCGGCGCTTCTCCACCAAATTGAAGGCCAATGCCATGTACGCGCACTTCGTGTACAACAAAGATGTGGTGGAAGGCGTGGCCGGTTTCGGCACCATTACTTCCGACCTGGGCGTGATAGATGTGGCCTACAAGTTCTCGCCCAAGCACAGCCTGCGCGGCGAACTACAAACCCTGCAAACCAAGCGCGACCAGGGTTCGTGGGCGGCGGCTCTGCTGGAATATACGTATTCGCCCCACTTCTTTGCAACGGTGTATGACCAGTACAACTACGGCAACGACGACCCTACCAAGCAGATTCATTACCTGGTGGGGCAGGTGGGCTATATTGGCGGGACCACGCGCATTGCGGCGGGCTACGGCCGGCAGCGGGCGGGCATTGTGTGCGTGGGCGGTGTGTGCCGCTACGTGCCAGCCTCCAACGGGGCTACCTTGAGCATCACCAGTTCTTTTTAAGCAACTAATAGGCCGCCATAAACAGTTGAGCCTTATGCCGACTGTCGGCTGCCATGTATCGAATTCTGTTATGAAAAATACTTCTTTTGCCTGGATGGCGTCGGCGGTTTTGGCGCTGAGCGGTTTGGCCGCATTGCCGGCTTGCGATGTCGTTGATAATCCGACGCGGGCGATAGTAACCTCAAGTCTCACCCCGGTTGAGCAAGCGCGGCTAGACTCGGCTGAAGCCACGCAAACTGCCCTGCCGTTGACGCAGAACGTGCTGATTGAGGACTACACCGGTCAATATTGCGGCAATTGCCCCAGAGCTGCCCACATGGCCGACTCGATGCGCCAGAAATACCCCGGCCGTGTGGTCGTAACCGAAGTGCACGTTACGGATTACTTCGCTGCGCCACGCCTGCCGCATTTTCCAATTGATTTCCGGGTGCCTGATATTTCCCTGCCCCTGCCCAATACTGCAGCAAGCACGGCCATCACACAGGCATTTGACCTTGAGAACCGGGGACTGCCTCAGGGAGCCGTGAACCGGGCCCGTTTCACCGCCGCCAACAACGACCCGGTGGCTACATTCTCACTATGGCCAGCGGTGGTGGCAGAGCAGCTAGCCCTGGCACCCACGGTAGAGCTGCGCGCCACACCGCTCTACAATCGTACTACCCGCTTTTTGCGCCTGAAAACGGCAACCAAGTACCTTACGGACATGGCTGGGCGTAATATGCGTTTGGGCATTACCATGGTAGAAGACAGCCTGATTGGTGCCCAGAAAGACTACACTCTGAACCGCACTGCCAACCCTGAGCAGACGACGGAACACTACGAGCATCACAACGTGATGCGTGCGGCACTGGCTGGAACATTTGGTACGCTGCAGGTAACCGGGCCCACGTCCGGCCAGCAGTTCAGCGACTACCTGGGCTACAAACTGCCTGCTGACTGGAACGACCGGCATTGCTCCGTCATTGTGTACATCGCCGACGCTGATACCCGGCAGATTGTGCAGGTAACGCAAGTGAAGCTGCCGTAAACGCCAAACCTTGGCTATAACAAAAAGGCCCCGGCAACTGCTGCCGGGGCCTTTTTGTTATTTATAATCATCATTCGATGCCGGCCGGCTGGTTCTGCACATCAGGCACCGGGACGTGGGCGGGGTGGTTGTGCTCGGAGTTCATCTCATCGAAATGCTCTTCGAACAAGGCCTGGAGCATGCCGTCTTTCAGGCCAATGTCGGGCACCACCATGTTGTTGACGTTGGCCCACTGCATGGCGGAAAGGTAGATGTGGCCGGCTGGGATGATGACGTCGGCGCGGTCGGGGTTGAGCATGGCCACGTTCACGCGCTCGGTCATGCTCAGGCCGGAGAGGCGGTTGAGCACGCCTTCGATGCTGCGCCGGGTGACGGGCTTGTCGGGGGCGGCGGGGGTGAGGCTGTAGATTTTGTTGATGTTGCCGCCCGTGCCAATGGCGCGGGTAACGTGGTACTGGCGGGCGTTGTGGCGCACCCAGGCTTCCATGCGGGCCCACAATTCGGCCTGGGCCTCGGTGCCTGCGTTGCCGCTTTCTTCCTGCTGCATGCGCCGGATGGAGCCAATTTCGAACGACTGCGCGGCCACCTTGCGGCGGTCGTGGTAGATGTTGAACTCGGTGCTGCCGCCGCCCACGTCGATGTGGAGGTAATGGCGCTTGTCTTCCAGCACGTGCTCGATGACACGGTTGATGTAGAACGCCTCGTCCTGGCCGTCAATTACCTTGATTTCCATGCCCAGTTCTTCGCGCACGCGAGCCGCAATAGCCGCGCCGTTGCTGGCCGAGCGCATGGCGGAGGTGGCGCACACGAGGTAGTGGGCCACGCTGTGCACCTCCATTAGCAGGCGCAAAGAGTGCAGAAATTTAACAAACTGCTCTTCTTTGGCCGGCGAGATTTCGCCGGTGGCAAACACGTCTTCGCCCAGGCGCATGGGAAAGCGCACGTACTCTACGCGCTTTAGGCGGTAGCGCCCTTCGTAATAAAGCACCGCTGAAATCTGACACCGAACGGCGTTGGACCCAATATCAATGGCGGCGAGCTTACGGAGGGGAAAATTCATGCAATAAAATGGGAGTTAGGATGCGCTGAAAGCCCAAAGATAGGGCGATTGTGCGATGGCTGCGGTCTGGCGGTGCCGGCCCGGGGCATTGCTAAAACGTGAGCCGATAGAACGGCACCGGCAGGAAGCCCTGTTGGTAGGCCGTGCCAATGGCATTGGTGCGCGGGTTGTAAGCCTGTAGAAATACGTTCTGAGTGCCGGCCACGTTCTGGAGGTCCAGGGCAATTTCGTGGGTGAGGCGGGCGCGGTTGATTTTGTAGCCCATTTTCACATCGGCCCGGAAGTACGACGGCTGTTGCACCGAGAAGGCGCGGTCGTACTCGTATACGGCGCTGCGCCGGGCTTCGGAAGCCTGCAGGTTGATGGGCGTGATGAAGCGGCCGCCGGTGGTGGCAGTCTTCAGGCTAATGGTGAAGGTATTGCCCTGGCTACCCAGTCGGAACTCGCGTCCGGCCAGGGCATTGGCCGCAAACCGGGTGTTGAAGGGCGTGTTGCGCTCCACGCCGTCGCTGCCCTTGTATTTCGATTCGAAGAGCGAGCCGGTGAGCAGGAAATAGTAGCCCCGGGCAAAGCTGCGTTCCAGGGTCAGCTCTAGGCCGTAGTTGCGGCCGGTGCCTTTGTTCACGAGGTTGCCCTTGTTGGTGGGGGCAAAATCGACGCCCTCAGTGAGCTGGGAAAAGTAGCTGGCCGTGCGCTCCACGGGTGCGTCAAAAATCCATTGGTGGTAGCCCTCGATGCGCAGGTGCAGGTTGTCGGCCAGTTGGTGGTCATAGGCCAGCACGAGGTGGTGGCTGCGGGTGAAGCCCAGGTCGTGGTTGGTGCGGGCATAGCGGCCGTCGGCCTGCTGCGTTTGGTAGAAGTAGGTGAGCAGCGGCTGCAGGGTGCTGTGCAGCCCGTAGGCCAAGCTGAGCGTGGTGGCGGCCGAGGCCTGGTATTGCAGGCCCAGGCGGGGCTCGGCTACCGTGCTGCCATTGAGCTCAAAGCGGGAGGCGCTCAGGCCGGCATTCAGGCTCAGCTCAGAGGTAAAGCGGTGTTTCCATTGTACATAGAGCTGCGAAAGGGCCGTGGTGCCGTTGGCATCGCGCTCGATGCGCCGCACCGGGTAGGTGAGGCCATTGCCGTATCGGTACTGCAGCAAGTCGATGATGAGGCCGGCCGACACCCGGTCGCGGGCGCTGAGCTTATGCGTCATCGACAGGTTGGCCGAGAGCTTGTCCTGCGTGAAATCGGCGTATGAGTTGGGGATTGCAGCCAGCACGCGGCGGCCGGTGGTGGCATACAGAATCGTGTCCTGCTCAAACTCCTGCGTGGTGCGCGAGGCCGACAGCGTGAGCCGGGCCAGGGTGCGGTCGTTGAAGCGGTGCTCGTAGCTGGCGGCGGCAATGCCGGTGCTAAAATGCGGGCGCGAGTTGGTGTTTTCGTTGCCATAAGTATCGGCTTTGGTCGAGTCCACGTCTTTGCCCAGGAAGGTAATTTTGCTGCGGCCGGCCAGCGTCCAGACGCTAAGGGTGCCGTGCGGCCCTACCGGCAGGTCGGTCTTGAAGGTGAAATCCTGGTATTCGGGCGTGCCCGCAATGTTGTAGCCGACGGCTTTCAGCAGCGAAAACAGGGAGTAGCGGTAGTTTATCAGGTAAGACGCCTTCGATTTGGACGAGTACGGCCCTTCGGCACCCACTTCGATGCCGTTGAAGCCCACCTGCCCCAGAAACTCGGTTTTTTCGTCGTTGCCCTTGCGCAGGCGCAGGTCAAACACCGAGCCCAGGGCGTTGGCGTACTCGGCCGGGAAGGCACCGGTCAGGAAGTCCGACTTGGCCAGCAGGTTGTTGTTGAGCATGCTCACCGGGCCGCCCGTGGTGCCCTGCGTGCCGAAGTGGTTGGGGTTGGGAATGTTCACGCCATCCAGGCGCCAGAGCAGCGAAGCGGGCGAGTTGCCGCGCACCACAATGTCGTTGCGCGAGTCGTTGGCTCCGCTCACACCGGCAAAGTTCTGGGCCATGCGGGCCGGGTCGCCTAGGGCACCGGCGTAGCGGTTGGCATCAAGCGGCGAAAAGGGTCGGGCCGACACGGTGGCCATTTCGTTGTTGGCCACGGTGCGGTCTTCGCCGCGCTTGTAGGTTACGGTCACCTCGTCGAGCTTGGTCAGGCGCTCAGTGAGGCTGAAATCGAGCACGGTTTCTTTGCCGGCGCTCACCGTCACGTCGTTAAGGATTAAGTCTTCGTAGCCCACGCTGCTGATGCGTAGCCGGATGCGGCCCACCGGTACGCCCGTGAGCCGAAAGCGGCCGTCGGCATCGGTATTGGTGCCCAGGGCAGGCGTGACGCCCACGACCACCACCGTGGCTCCGATGACCGGGGCTTTGGCGGCGGCATCGAGTACGGTGCCGCGCACAATCTGGGTGCCCGGGCCCGATTGGGCGTGTCCGGCAGGCGCCAAAACCAGTGTGGCGAGCAGCAAAACGATAAAATGGAAGAGGTTGCGCATCGTCTTATGAGAGGTTAGTGAACCCATCAAAGGTGATGCGCTTGGCAAAGGGCGGAAAGCGGATTGGCGTTGAAGCGGCAGGCGGGCCGGGTGAAGCGTCGGATAAGGAGGGTAGAAATATAGGAATTCGGTATATGCGGTAATCTTTCCAGTAAAAAAGCCCCGACTGCAACTGCAATCAGGGCTTCAGAATTGAAAAGGGTGGGCTCCCCCGCGTTAATCAGACCCGGGAGAGCTGACAAGCGGTTACTTGTCGATGCGGAAACCGAGGCCGAACTGCACTAGCGTGGCCTCGTCCGATTTCTGGTAGGAGATGGCGAAGGCCAGGGTTTCGACCACCGGCGCGATGTAGAAACCGCCGCCGTAGCCCGCGTGCCAGCCGCCGGGCGAAGCGCCTTGGTAGTAAACCCTGCCTTGGTCGTAGAAGCCGAAAATGCCGTAGTAGAAAGGCAGGAAACCGTTTTTGACCTGGCCGAGGGCGAGACGCAGCTCCGTATTGTAGTAGAGGCTGGCGTCGCCGCTGAAGCGGTTGCGGTAGTAGCCGCGCAGGCCTTCACGCAGGCCGATTGATGCAAATTTGTAGAAAGGAATATCGGCGTCGGGGCCGTAGTTTTTGGCCCCGCCACCCTTCACCACCAGCGTAACCGGAATGCCGATTTTGGCCGTGCCGTAGTATTCGGCAAAGCCTTGCGTGAGGCCAAAGGTGCTCTTGTTGCCGTTGAGCTGGCGGTAAGTGTCGTGCTGGGCGCGGATGCGAACCCCGCGCCGGGCAAAGGCCTGGCGGTCGCGCAGGTCAAGGTCGAATACACCGTTGAGGCCAATAAGTTGCTGCGTGTCGCTATTGGGGCGAATGTCGCCGGAGCCGGGTGTCTGGTTGAGTACGCCGAGGTAGCTGTCGGGAGCGAAATCGGTAACGTAGTATTCGAACGTCGGCCCCACGCGCAGCACGCTGCGTTGGAGGAAAACGCGCTCCAGAAAGCCATTCAAGGTGACTCCCCGGTAGCGGGCCCGGTAGAATTTAGCGTCGTACTTATCCTGGTCGAGGGCGGTGTTGTTGCCCAACCCGAAGAAGTTGTAGAAGGGGAAATAGTTGCCGTAGCTTGCCGCGGCGCCCACGTCAATCTTGCCAATGGCGTAGCGGTGGCGGGTGCTGAGCGTAAGCTGGCGCTGGCCGCCGGTGCTCACTTCGCCCAGAATGGAGTACTGATTTTTGAAGCCCGGCTTGCGGAAGCCCTGGGTGGTAAATGAAATACCCGCGCTGGCCGTGAAGCCGTCGTTGCGGTTGTAGCCCAAGCCAATGCTGGGCTTGTAGGAGTTGAATTCGAACTGCTCCCGGTCGTAGGCGTTCACGCCGGGCCGGGTGCTGGTGCGGTTGTCCGATTCCTTGCCGAGCTGCAGGTCGGTATCGGGCACGTCGTACACTTTGGTGAGGGTGCGCAGGCCGCTGGCGCTGGAGTTGTCGGCAATCTTGTCCTTGCCCTCGCCACCAATCACGCGCACCAGAATGCTGTGGCTGCCACCGTCGCCGGTCACGGTGAAAATATCCTTGCCATCGAGGCCGTAGAGGCACACCTCGTCGGTTTCGTTGGGCTTAAAGGTGCGGTCGAAAAGGGCAGTGCCTTTGGGGTTTTCGGTATCGCCGGCGCGGTCGAACATCTGCACGCGCACCTGGCCGTCGGGCAGCCGGTTCACCTGGAATACCTCGCCTTTGTTGCTGCCCACCACGTCCACGCGCTTAGCCAGGAGGAGGTAGTATTCGTCAATGGCTTTGGGCAATTCCTGAATGCGGGCCTTCAGCTTGCGGTTGATGTCTTTGCCGGATAGGTCCTGGATTTCGGCCGGGAATTTGGCTGTGGCTTCGTCGATGACGGCGGGTGTGATTTTGGCCTGAAGGTACTTGGCGGCCTCCTGCCACTGCTCGCGGCTCAGGTTCTGGAGCAGAAAGCGGTCGAGGTGGCGGGCGGGCCAGTTCAGGCTTTTCATGTCCTGGAATTCGGTGTTGAAGCCTTCGATGCTGGGCACGGCCCACTCGCGGTTGGCCAGGTAGGTGAGCAGGCCATTCCAAAGGGTAAAGCTTTGGTCCCTATCGCGCGGAATGGGGCGGTAGAGGATGCCGCCGTCCTTCTGCTTGTAACCAGCCCATTTCCAGTTGTCTTCGTGCTTGCCGAAGTCGGCCACGAGCATGTCGAAGGCGCGGGCGCGGGCCAGGGCGGGGGCGTCCACGCGGTTGTCGTGGTCCTTGTACAGCTTGCGAAACAGCCCGAAGCTGCGCGTTACCTCATCGGAGCCACCGAAGCCGGGCAGGTTGGCCTTGGGGTCTTTGGGAGAGTCTTCGAGGGTGCCAAGCAGGCCGGCATACTGCTCGCGGTAGGGGCCAAGCTGCTGGTTGTCGGGCAGGCGGTAGAGCACGGGTCGGGCGTGCAGAATGTCCGTCTGGTCCAGCATGTAGCTGATAGGCAGGTTGGAGTACGGGTTGGCGGTGGCCGTCACGTCGCGCAGAATGTCGGCGGCAAACGAGTTGCGCAGCTCCGGCGGTAGAATCTTGGTCACGTCCTTGTCCACGGAGCGGAACACGTACTCGGCCGAGTCGGCGGCAATGAGCTTGAGCGACGTGGTCTGGCGTCCGCCGCCTTTGCCGGTGGGGCGCATGCCGCCTTTTTCACGGCCCAGGTCCAGCGTGGGAACGGTCACGGGCTTCAGCCACGACGAGCGGTAGATACGGCCCACGAAAAAGTCGCGGCTGCCAGTGGGTTTGTATTCCGGGCCGGGCACCACGGTGGTGGTGGCCTGGAAAGGCACATCAGGCTTGGACTCGGCTACCGTTTTGGCCACGCCGGGACACTCGGTAATAAACGGGTTTTGCGGCGCTTTAGAACCGGCCGCATCGGTGCAGGCCGAGCGGAACAGCGTAGCCGTGTAAGCGTCCTTGGTGGCTTGGTTGCCGTCGGAGAAGGTATAAACGTGCGTCTTTACTGTGCCGTCGGCGAAATATTCCAGAGTGGTATAGCCCTCCTCGCTTTTGCTATAGAGCGACTGCCCTTTGGCTCCCACGTGCTGGTCTTCGATGAAGCTGCCGCTGACAATGTGGTAGTTGCCCTGAAAAGGAGTGACTTGCAGACTGAAATCGTGCGCGGCGGCGTAAATCACGCCGGGGTTGCTGCCCAGGGTGTTCAGCAGCTCCTTGCGAAGGTCTTGGTAGCCGGGACTGGCGAGGTCGCGCGGGGTGCCCACGTTCTGCCGGTAGGCGGCGTAGATGGTGCCGAATACGGGCGGGCTCAGGTGGCGCGAAAGGGGCTCGTGGCCGCCGTACACACCGTTGGTTACCACCGGCTGGTGGCCTACAAGCAGTAGGTTCTTGCCCTTGGTGTCGTCAATTAAATCCTGCATCTGCTCGCGGAATTCCTCCTTCGTAAGCGTCTTGCAGTCCGTGTCGGGCGCCTCGGGCCGGTCGAACGGGTGCGTAAACCACGGCGTGTTGATGGCCACCAGGCGTACCAGCGGGGCCACGTCCACCACTTCCGGGCCGGGGCATCCGTTGGATGGGATGAAGGCATTCTGGCCGGGCAGCTGCTTCTCGATGTACTTCTCCAGGCGGCGCACGGCTTTCAGACCGTCGCGCCCTGAGTTGGCCCAGTCCTTATCGCCGGGCAGGAAGTAGATTTTACCCTTCGGCAGGCCTTTCACCAAGGCAATGAGGGCATCGGCACGGTCACGCTCGGCTTGGGCCAATGCGGTATCGCTCTTGGCCACCAAGCCGGTATTGCCCACAATATCACCGAGGTGCACCACGGTAAAAGGCCCGGTTTGCTGCTCCAGCGTCTGGCGAAGCAGCTTGAGGCGGGCCGGCGGCAGCTCGGCCTGTGCGGTATTGCCCAGCAGAAAAACAGTATGAGCCGGCGTTTGGGCAAAAACAGGCGTAGCGGCAGCAAATCCCAGCCCGATGAGCAGGGCGCGAACGTAGCGAAAAGGCATATATGAAGAGTTAAGGCCTACTTCTACGGCAGATAGCAAGGCGGCGGTTAATTTCTGCCAACACTTAGTAATTTTCCTTTTTTGTTTATTCACCTTGCCACCCGATTTCTGATGGCTACTGCCCCCGAAGTACTCGTTGCCGGTGCTGGTCCTTCAGGCCTGCTACTGGCCTTGGAGCTGTGCCGCCACGGCGTGCGCCCGCGCATCATCGACCCCCTGTCCGGCCCCTCACCGCTCAGCCGAGCCGTGGTGATGCACGCCCGCACCCTGGAACTACTCGACCGCCACGGGCTGGCCGAACAGTTTATTGCGCGGGGTGAAATCGGACGCGGGGTGGCCCTGCGCCGGGCGGGGCGGGTAGCCGCTACCGCGCGGCTGGGCCGCATTGGCGAGGGATTGAGCCCGTTTCCTTTCGTGCTCATCATCTCGCAGGACCAGACGGAAGGCCTGTTACGAGAAGCATTGGCCACGACGTATGGAGTACAGGTGGAGTGGGGCACTTCGCTGGTTGGGGTGGCGCAGGGAGCCGCTAGCATTTCGGCTTCGCTCCAGCAAGCCGATGGCGTGACGGGGCAGGTTCACATCGCCTATGTGGTGGGTTGCGATGGTGCCCATTCGGCGGTGCGACACGCGCTGGGCATTGGCTTTCCCGGCGGTACCTACGACCAGCAGTTTTTCGTGGCCGACACCGTCACTGAGGGGCTGGATACGGATGCTGATGCTGGCCGGCTGCTTGAAATTGCCCTGGCACCGCGCACCTTTAATGCCTTCTTCCCGATGCCGCAGAGTCGTACCCGTATTATTGGGCTCCTGCCAGCGGGCGTGGCACTGGAAGCAGTAACCTTTGCCGATGTGCAGCCCGCCCTAGAAGCTGCCGAGCACATTCGGGTGCGGGAAGTGAGCTGGTTTGCCACCTATCGGGTGCACCACCGGGTGGCTGAGCGGTTCCGACAGGGGCGGGCTTTCCTAGTGGGTGATGCCGGCCACATCCACAGTCCGGCTGGTGGCCAAGGCATGAACACGGGCCTCGGCGACGCCGTGAACCTGGGCTGGAAGCTGGCTGCCATGCTTCGTCAGAACGCGCCCGAAGCCCTGCTCGATACCTACGAAGCCGAACGGATTTCCTTCGCCCGCCTGCTGGTTGCTACTACCGACCGGGCCTTCACGGCTGTTACGCGGGCTTCGGCCTGGGTCAGCTTCATGCGCACGCAGGTGGTGCCGCGCCTGCTACCGGTGGCGTTGCAACTGCAGTGGGTGCGCCGGCTGATGTTCCGCACCATCTCCCAAACCGGTATCAAGTATCCGCATTCGCCATTGAGCGGCGGGCGGGTGGGCGCAGTAACGGGTGGCATGCGTCTGCCCTGGACCGCTGGCCCACGCTACGCGGCTTTGCATCAGCCGGGCTGGCATTTGCTTAGTGTTGGGCCGGTGCCGGCGGCATGGGCCCAGGCGCATGGTGTGACTGCTACGGAAGTCGCCGCTGCGGCCGGTGAAAAGCCCGGCACCGTGTACCTCGTGCGGCCCGATGGCTATGTAGGGCTGGCTGCTCCGTCGTTCAATGAAGCCGAATTCTCATTGTACGCCCGGCACTGGGGACTGGCAAAACGCGATGTAAGAGACGAAAAATAAAACGTTTCGGCAAGCCCCGGCCTACGTTGCCCAGCATAGTCGCAAGCAACCTGCAGGCTTTCGTTACTTCGCTCTGACCTGCCGAGCGTACCACAGCTGTTGTAGCCAAAGCAGCAGCAGGCACGGCAGCCCCACCCACACGGCCTCGCTGGCTAGCACCCGCAGCCCGCGCCCGCTCAGGAAAGCCCGGATGCTGATGGGCGATACTTTGATGGGCCGGATACCGAAGAAGTAGCGCTTCAAATCCCAGGGGCTAAAAAACGCCACGCCCAGGCCGCCCGTCGTCATGGCATCGAGCAGGCCGTGCGAGGCCGTAGCCAGAAAGAGAAGCAAGGCCAGGCGCCCGGCCGGAGGCCGGTTGGCCGCACGGCGCAGCTGGCCCAGCCCGGTGCCCACCGCCGCTACCACTACCGCCGCCAGCAGCGAGTGCGTTAGGCCCCGGTGGCCCCACAGGCTGTCGTAGGGCACGCCCAGGCGGTAGCCCACCGAGTCCACATCGGGCAGGGCGGCGCAAATGGCGGCGGCTACCCAGTAGGGCCAGTGCCGCCGGTCGGGTAGCAGAAGTTTGCCGAGGGTAGCGCCTAAAGCTGCGTGCCCGAATGCGGAAGCCATACAAATAAGGAGGATAAAAAACGCAGCTGGTCCGCTTACCAAGAGGGGCGGACCAGCGGAAACCGGGAATTACCAGCGACGAATAATGCCGTAGCGCTCCAGCAGCCACAGGGCTACGAAAAGCGCGGCGATGATGAGGGCTTTGGGCCAGAATTCGCCCCAGAAGCCGCCCTTAGAGCGGGGTGTCATCGGGCTGCCAGGTGAGTACCATATGGTGCACGGGCAGTACCACAAATTCGGGGTGGTGGCGGAGGTCTTCGTGGTTGCTCAGGGCCCAATCGAAGGCTGCTTGCTCGGTTTCGAAGGCTTCGGGCACGCCCGCAATCGGCCGGAGCATCATGTGGTTGTGTTGATGGGCGGCGTCGTGCTCGTTGCGTAGGCCGAGCAGTTGGTATTTAGTGACGATTCTGTACATGCCGCTAAGGTAGAAAAGAGAAGGTATTCAAAAGATGATTTTTTATGCGTAACGTCCTTGCAAATGGAGCCCGGCAACCGGAGAGTAGCGCGAACTTTCAGTTCGCGTCCTAGAACGATAGCCTAACGGCGTGGGAGTGACCTGAAGTTGGCCTGCCTCCGCTTCCTGCCTGCTTTTCGCAAATAACTTCGCGACGACTGCAAAAAGCCCCGACGCTGCACAGCGTCGGGGCTTTTTGCATTTCGAGGGTTAGCCGCTGAGTGAGGGTGGAGTAGCTGGGCTGACCTTCGGTTGCCGCGTTGCGCTACATTCTACTCACAATGACTGGCACTACCCAACCAGCTCCCGTAGCACTTTGGGCACGCCGGTGCTGGCGGGCTCGGCCACGTAGCGCACGCCGCGCCGGCCGGCTTCGGGCTGGTGTGGGTCGATGACGAAGACCGGACAGGTGGCCGGGGCGTAGTGCAGTAGCCCAGCCGCCGGGTACACTTGCAGCGAGGTGCCCACAACGAGCAGCGCATCGGCGGTGGCGACAATTTCGGCGGCTTCTTCAATGGCCGGCACCATCTCGCCAAACCACACGATGTGTGGGCGCAGCTGGCTGCCGTCGGGCGCGAGGTCACCGACATTAATATCGCCGTCGCAGTAATACACGGTGGCTTCGTCGGCCACGGAGCGCATCTCATTCAGCATGCCGTGCAGGTGCAGCACGGTGGTAGAGCCGGCGCGCTCGTGGAGGTCGTCCACGTTTTGGGTGATGATGCTGACGCGCCAGTTCGGCTCTTCTTCGAAGCCCGCCAGGGCCAGGTGGGCGGCGTTGGGCTGCACGGTGCGGGCCTGGGCGCGGCGCTGGTTGTAAAACTCCAGCACTAGGGCCGGGTTGCGGGCAAAGCCTTCGGGCGAGGCCACGTCTTCGACGCGGTGCTCTTCCCAGAGGCCATTGCTGTCGCGGAAGGTGCGGATGCCGGATTCGGCCGAGACGCCGGCGCCGGTGAGGACGACGAGGTGTTTCATGTTAGTAGGACAAGTTGGGAGGCAAAGGTAGCCGCCGCCAGTTGGCAACCAGCCTGTGCCAGCTAGCCAGTTGCCAGTTGCTTGTGCCTGAAATGTTAGCCCCTCATCTGGGTTCCGTTCTGGCCTGGGGCCGTTTCTGAGGGATGCGCTGGGCCACGGAGCTAGTAGGGTCAAAATGCAGCACGAAGCGGTTACCAAGGCTACCGGCTTGGGCTACCTGAAACGGGTAGCTGGTGGTGGAGGTGAGCTGAATGGAGCGACCGGTAATGGCATCGTGCAGAAAGCAGCTTAGTCCATTCATATGCGCGTATTGGGCCACGGTCAGCACGTATGCGCCGGGCTGGGCCACGCTTCCCCGTAACGGGATGGAGCAAGGGCCAGTAATTGGGGGCAGCCCGTTGATGGCCAGCGTATCGCCGGTGGAGCTGAGGGAACTGAGGCTCGTTGTGCCACTGGCGTTCACGAAGGGCTTTACGGCATCGTAGTGCGCGTTGGTGCCTAGCGTAGCACCGGCTTCGAAGTACACGGTGGTTTCATCGCCGGTATTGGTGGCCGCATGCAGCAGCGTCAGGCGCACTACTGGCCGGGTATCGGCCGCCAGGCGGTTTAAGGCGGGCGCCGCAGCATAGGTAGCCGAGCGGGCCGCATCCGTAAAAGTGAGAGAAACGCTGGTGTTACTGTTGCTGAGGTGCACCAGGAACCCCTGCCCCAAGGCAATCAGCGGATTGCCCATCCCGTTGATGTAGCTGCGATACTGCCCGGTATAGGGCCCGCTGCTTTGGAAGACGTACATGGCATCGTCCAGGCCAGTGGGTCGGACCAGGCGGCGCCAGTCGAGAGTAGCGGGGTAGGGGTTGCCCAGCAGGTGCCAGCCGGCATCAGCCGAGGGCCCACGGGTCAGCGTGGTGCTGTAAGTGCCGCTGTTCAACTCGCCCACAAAATCTACGGTCTGGTTGCCCGCCAGCTGCACGGTGTAGCCGCGCAACACTTCCAGTGGCGCGGCGTTGCTGGCGGGCGAGAAGTAGCCTTGCTCAAAAGTTGCCGGGCTGCTTGAGGTTGTCGCAAGCCGGGTTTCATCGTAGCCCAGCACCGTGGGAAAGGGCTGCACGAGCCCCGGCGTGGGGGAGGTGTTGTAGGCAGCGTTGGTGACGGGCACGAAGCTGGCCGTTGCCAGGTCGGCAACGGTGGTGGCGCGCACGGGGGAGGATAAATGTCGGTAGCCCATCCCTGCATTCAGGCTGGGGTCGAGGTAGCGCTGCACCGTGGCAGTGCCCAATACCACGCCGCCACCGTTGGCTACCTGGGCCGTGCCGGCGGGGCCGGAAAGCAGCGTGAGCATCTGGCTGCCGAGTTGCAGGTTGCCGGCGGCCAACTGCAACGTCTGGGCAATGCGAAGGGGAGCAGTGAGGCTGAGCCCGGCGGCGTTAGCCACGGTGAGGGCGCGCACCTGCGCCGGGAGTCCGGGACCCGTTTGTTGGGCCGCCGTGCCGTTGTAAACGTAGGTCGCATCGGGGCTGAAGCGGCGCGGACCGGCTACCTGCACGGCTCCGCTGGCCCCGGTTTCGGCAATGCCCGCCGGATGGCAGATGCGCAGCTCGGCCCCAACAGCCAGCTCAAAGCTGCCCGGCCCGGCCAGGAGCTGGCATTGCGCGTCAAGCACGCCGCCGCTTTGAACCAGGAGGTTGCCGGTTACCTGCAGCTGGCCACTTAGGGTGGCGCGGCCGGTTTCGGTGATGGTAACGTGGTGGTAGCTGCCCTGAATGGCCTGCGTGGTACTCACTACCAGGTCGGGGAAATTGGTGGTGAGGCGCGCCGTGAATACACCATCTTCGCAAGTGGTGGGCAGGGGTGGCGTGTTGCCAAAACGGAGCTGCCCGTGGTAAATGCCCGTTACGGCCCCGGCTTCACTGCCAGCATCGAAAACCAGGCCCGTGCCGCCGCTCGACGTATTGCCCATTGCCTGGCGTACCCATAGCCAACGGCCCAGCTGGTCGTAGCAGCTCACGAAGGCATTGGAGCAAGCCGGCCCGCTGCTGAGTTCCTGCCCGCCAACCGTAGCGCTGCCCCGAAAATGCCCCGTAATGCCCACGTTGCCCTGCCCGGTAATAGCCACGCTCCGGGCCTGGTCTTCTTCCGTACCGCCAAAGGTATTGGCCCAGCTCACCGCGCCCACCGAGTCGAATCTGGCCACAAATCCATCGTAGTTGCCCTGGCTTGCGGCCGCTGTTGCACCTAGCTGCAGCGTGTTGCGGAAGCGGCCAGCCACGTACACCGCTCCCTGGGCATCGGTGACGACGCTGGTGCCGGTTGCATCGGTTCCGGCGGCCGCGCTGGTCCACAGCCAGGTGCCGGTGGCATTGAACTTGGCCAGCAGTCCGCCCGTGGGGGCCAGGGTGCCGGCCACGTACACTTGCCCGGTGCTGGTACTAGCCACGCCACCCACCAGACTATTATCCAGGTTTTGGGCCCATAGCAGCGTGCCCTGAGCATCTAGCTTTGCTAGGAACGCGGCTCCGGGCCCGGCACTGGTGAACACATTGCTACCGATGGTGATGGTGCCCTGATACTGACCGGCTACCAGAGCGGCCCCGGCCCCGTCCACAGCTACCGCGCCGGCATAGTCCGGCCCCGTGCTGCCCGCTGACCGCACCCACAGGAGCGCACCCGAGCTGGCATATTTGGCCAAAAAGGCATCGTCGCCTCCCACACTGGTCAGCGCCATGCCATCGAAGGTGGCGCTGCCGCTGAAGTAGCCAGCCACGTACAGGTTGCCGGCGGCATCGCTGGCGATGGCCGTGGCCCCGTCGCGCCCGGCTCCCCCGGCCTGTTTGGCCCATCGCACCTGCCCGGCGGCATCGTATTGGATGAGCAGCACGTCATCGCCGCCCCAGCTAGCCAACGATTGCCCCCCAACCGTCAGCGTGCCCTGGAACCGGCCGGCTACCGTATAGCTGCCGTCGGCCGCCCGCGCAATACCCTGCCCGCTGGCCGGGCTGCCACCCGATGCGGCCCACTGCCAGTCGGGTACCTGGGCTTCGGCAAGCGGCCCAGTCAATAACCAAAGGAAAACAAACCATGGCAGGAGGCCTGGCAGACGGGATGGTAAATGGGTAGTCATCGTTAACATATCCACCACGTGGGCATACCTCTATTCTGTGGGCAGCTTAGACTTATTCAAGCACGACACGCCGGGTATAAACCTGCTTGCCGGCCAGAATGCGCAGGGCATAAACGCCGGTGGGCAACGGCTGCACATCCAGCTCCGTCTCTGAGCCCTGAGGGCCGAGCGGGATGGCCAACTCCTGAACCGTTTGGCCCAGGGCATTGAGCAGGGTGACCTGGGCTCGGGCCACGCCCGGCAGCGGAGGCAGGGCCAAGCGAAAGTTGCCGTGGGCCGGGTTGGGGAAGAGGTTCACGTTGGCAGTGCTCAGGACGGTAGCCGTGGCCAGTACCCCCGCCGGGCGCAGCACCAGGCTAAACCGCGTGTGGCCGGCGGTAGCCGTGGCCAGCGTGAAGGAATATTGCGTTTGTGGGGCCAGCAGCTGGCGCGTGCCGGTCAGGGCATCGGCCAGGTAGAGAGTAGCCCCGCCCCAATCGGCTAAATCAGCTACCTCAAAATGAAAGCTGCCGGGCTGGGGCACGTCCAGGGTCAGGGGAATAATTTCCTCCTGACTGCCCAGCAGGGGCCGGCCCTGGATGGCCAGAGGCGCACTGCCGCTGCTGAGCGAGGCTAGGTTCAGACCGGTGGCGTTAGCCAGCTTGGGGGCGTCATATTCGGCGTCGACCCCCACCGTGGCTCCGGCTTCGGTGTAGAGCCAGGTTTCATCCCTGCCACCGGCCCCGCTTACCAGCAGGCGCAGGCGGGCCCGCGTGTCAGCTGTGCCCCGGCCAAAGGCGGGCTGGGGCCCAAAGGTGGTAATGCGGTTGGCGTTGGTCAGGTTCACCTCGCCCGACAAGCCCGGGGCGGCCGTGCGCACGAAGTAGCCCGCGCCGGCGGGGATGATTGGCTCGCCCAGCCCCCGGATGCACGAGCGGTAGGTACCCGTGTAGGGCCCCGTGCTTTGAAACACGTACGCCGCCGCGCCCACGTCGGGCCGCTGGGCTGCAGTCACCGTGCTCCAGTCCAGGGGGCTGGGGTAGGGGTTGCCCAGCAGCTGCCAGCCCGCATCGGCCTGCGGGCCCCGATTGAGGCTGCTGCGGCTAACGGGGCCGCTGGTGAAAGTGCCCGTGAAATCAACCAGCACGTTATTCGGCACCTGGGCCGTGAAGCCCTGCCCTGGTACCATGGCCGTGGCCAGCGAGGCGGGCACGGTCCAGCCCTTGTCGAAGTCGGTGATGGTCGTGGCCAGCGAGGTGCTTAGCCGGTTCTGGTTGTAGGTGAAGAGCGTAGGAAAGGGCG
The DNA here is from genome assembly GCF_017571495.1 of Hymenobacter negativus. GTDB lineage: Bacteria > Bacteroidota > Bacteroidia > Cytophagales > Hymenobacteraceae > Hymenobacter > Hymenobacter negativus. The sequence continues at coordinate 552,810 of NZ_JAGETZ010000003.1, forward strand.
TGACCAGATTGGGGGCTGCCGACGTATTATAGGCCGTATTGAGCACGGGCGTGTAGCCCGGGCTGACCAGGTCGGCCACGGTCGAGTTGCTCATCGGCGAGCTGTAGTGGCGGTAGCCGCTGCCAGCCGGGTTCCGTACGTTGAGGTAGCGTTGCATGGTGCCCGTGCCCTGCACCAGCCCGCCGGTGTTGTCAATCAGGGCTGTGCCGGCTGCGCTGGAGAGCAGCGTCAGGGGCTGGCTGCCCGTGGTCAGGTCCCCCGCCGTCAGGCGCAGGACCTGGGCGATGGATACGCCCTGGGTGAGGGTGAGGCCCTGATTGGCATTATCGACCGTCAGGTTGCGCACCTGACTGGGCAGGCCCGGGCCTGTCACCTGGGCCACCGTCCCGGTGTAGGCGTACGAGGCATCGGGGCTGAAGCTGCGGACCCCGGCTACCTGGATGGCCCCACTCGCGCCCGTGGTGCTGATGCCCGCCCCGTCGCAGATGGCCAGCGTGGCCCCGGCCGCCAGCGTGAAGCTGCCGGGCCCGGTCACGGCTGCGCAGCCGGCACTGCTGCCCGTGGCCAATACGCCGCCGTCCTGCACGAGCAACGCTCCGCTTACCTCAAAGTTGTCGGTGAGGGAGAGACGGCCCGTGCTGGTGACGGTTATGTTGCGGTACACGCCGCCGGGCAGGCTCAGCGCGGTGTTCACCACCAGGTCGGGCACCACGGCGGGAGCAATGGCAATATCCTGGCCGTTGTCGGACCCAAGCACCAGGCCCTGGGCCTGCACCACCCGCAGCCGGTACTTGCTCCCCGTTGGTAGATTGGCTGGCAGTGTCACAGCCAGCGGCGAGGTCAGGCCCTGGCCCACCACCTGCACCTGCCCGGACCGGAAGCGGCCCAGGGCATTGCTGAGCTGAACCTCAAAGTTTTGCTCACTGGCCAGGAAAGGACCTTCGGTAGCAAAAGCAACAGCCAGGCTTTCACCTGGCGCGTAGCTAGTGCGGGCGAGCGGCGCCGTGTTGATAAACTTCTCCGAGTAGCGCACTATCATCCCGTTCTCGCCCACTACCCAACCATTGTAGCGGTCAATAAAGCTACCTGAGGTCTGCCCCAGGCCGACGTTCACCTGCGGGGTCCAAGTAAGGCCCGCGTCGGAGGTGTGGTACACTTGGCCGCCGTATACCCAGCCCTCCTGCAGAGAGTTGAACGTTACCCGACCGCTAATCTGCTGATTTGCGGTGTTTCTAATGGGGGCCCAGGTTTGGCCGCCATCGGTGGTGCGGTAAAGAAACTGGTCGCCGACGAAGCCCAACTGCGACGTGACGAAGTACAGGTTTGTGGGTGGAGTACCGAAAGTGAAGACGGGTATTGGCACGGGCTGCCAGGTAGCCCCCCCGTCCATCGTTTTAATGCAGACGCCTCCAGTACCCCGCGCATAGGCGGTGGTGTTATCGCCCCAGCTCACGACTTGCAGGTTTTGGGTAGTGCCGCTGGTGCCGCGCTGCCAGCTTTGGCCTCCGTTGCGGGTATACCATACCTCGCCCAGATTGCCCACCAGCAGGCCGAAGCGGCAGTCCCGGAACTGTAAGTCATTGACCGAGGCAGCCCCGGTCAGCGGCAGGCGCACCCAATTCTGGCCCGCGTCCACGGTTTTGAGCACGTAGACCGGCTGGCTGGCCGGGCCGTAATCCCGGCCAGCCAGGTAGGCGGTATCGGTATCGGGGAAGGAGCCAACCAACAGGCCGTTAATAGACCAGTCCACGCCGGGCGCATGGCTGGGCACGTCCATCGCCTGCCACGTCTGGCCGCGGGTCGCCGTGCGAAACAGGTACTTGAGCAGGGAATTTCCTCCAATGGCCCAGCCGTGCACGGGGTCGGGAAAGCCGACCCGGTCGAAGGTCTGAACGTTGTCGAGCCGCTGGTCGCGCCGCTGGCCGGTCAGGCCAAAGTTGGTGGTGGTCATCAGCATGCCATAGGCACCAGCCGAAAAGCCTACTCCCGTGGGCCGAAGCTTGGTGCGCCCGTAGTAAAGCATCCCCCGGCCAATTGTCCAGGTTTGGCCGCCGTCTGCGGTAATGAAAGAGTCGGTGAGTCCGTGGAGTCCATCGGCAAAATTCAAATCCGTCACTTCAGGATAGTAATTGAGTGACGGATTATAAATATGCACAATCGTCCAGCTAGCGCCACCATCGGTAGTATGGAAGAAGTTAGGTACCGAGCCCCCAAAGCCACCGGCGACCCAACCATTCTGCGCGTCCAGGAAAAAGACCTTATTAAAGGCTATGCCCATCGAGACGGGGGTCACGTCGGTGAAGGTCTGGCCCCCGTCGGTGGTTTTGAGCACGGAGTTGTAGCCGGTGAGGTAGCCCACCAGGGGGGAGACAAACTGCACCGCCGTGGTCTGGGGGGGAACGGTGATGCCCGACCAGCCCAGCCCCCCGTTGTGAGTAACCTGCACGCGGGCCGGCCGATTGTAACCCGGCGCGTTCCAATAATAAAAGACGTAGCCCTCGCTCGCCGAAAAGAAACGGATGCTTTGCATTACCACAAAATCAGATTCCCCCACCAGCTGGGTACTCCAGGTCTGGCCCCCATCCGTTGTCCTGCGCACCTCGCCCCGACCAGGCAAACTGATAGAGGGGTCGTTGGTAGGAGTATTGCAGGCCACCCAGCCAAGCTGCGGGGTCACGAAGCTCACGGCCATCAGGTCATAGGTCATGCCCAGATACAGCTGGCTCCAGGTCTGGCCCTGGTCGGTGGTTTTCATCGCCGCGCCGTAGCGGCCCACGGCAATGGCCGACTGGTCGTCGAAGACGTGAATATCGGTCAGGTCATAGCCGGCTGGGCGCGGGGCCTGCCACTGCCAGTCAGGCGCCCCCGGCACGGTGAAGGGCACCTGGGCCTGGGCACCGGGCACCCACCCGAGTAACGCAGCCACGAGCAGGACGGCAATAACATAACAGCGGCGCACCGCCAGGAAATGAATCGCCGCAAGAAGATGAATAAAGACCGGCATGGCAACCACAGAGTAAGGAATAAATAGGATTCGCTGGTACCTCCAATCGCCCCCACCGCAGCCCAATGATAGGCCGTGATGGGGGCGGAAGTACCAAGGCACCCCGCACCCAGGCGGGCACGGGGTGCGCATGCAAGTGGAATAACTGCCAGGGCCATAACTCCTGGCAACCAGCGGACAGATTAGTGTTTTACCTGAACCGTTTTACCAACCGATTTTCCGTCGGGCAGCACGGCCCGCAGAGTATAGGTTCCCGTAGGCACCTCTCTCACATCGAGGCGAGTGTGAGCTTCTTTGGTGCTGGTTTGCTGCACCGTCCGGCCCAGCATATCCGTTAGCATCAGCTGTGCGGCACCCTTCTTCAGGTCCAGATCAACGTGCAGCTCATTGCCGGCCGGGTTCGGGTAGGCCACGAGTGGCTCTGCCGAGGATGTAGCGGAGGTGCTGCCCAGAGCCATGCGGTTTACCGTACCACCTACGTTTACCTCGAGGCAGTTAGCACTGTTTCTGATTATCACGTTTACGCTCTGGCCTACTACCTCGGCGTTGGCGAAAGTCACGTACGGGGTGGAAATAGTTATGTGCTGGGGGTTGGGGTTGTTAGTGCTAGACCACTCATAGCTGATACCTGCTCCCGTGCCCTGCTCGCAGCCAGGATTGTTCGGGTTGGTAACCTCGAAATATTTTTTCTGCGACCCGTAGCGCTCAATCAAGTACGTGGAGGCCGAACAGCCGTTTTCGCCAGACACCTTAACCGGTAGGGTACTCCCACCGGTGCCGCAGCCGGCAACGCGTACGGTTACGTCACCCGCTTGCACATTGGCAGGCACGGTCACCGTAATCGAATTGTCGGTGTCGGTGGTGGTAGGCCAACCGGCGGGCAATTGCCAGTCAAAAATAGTATTTGCCGGCAACAGGCTAGAGGCCACCGTAAACGTAACGCTAGCCCCCGGGGTCAGGCAGCCGGTGAGCGAAGGTGTAATGGGGTTGTTGGTAGTCGTTAGCTGGCGAGACACGCGGAAGGCATTGGACGTACTAGCGGCGCACTCGCCCCCACCACTGTTTTTAGCCGTCACGCTGATGTCGGCCACTACCGCACTGTTAGGAGTGATAGTAGCCGTTTGGGTGCCAGCAGTAGCGTAGGTTACCCCGCCCGCTACCGGTGTCGAATTCGGCAGGCTCAGACTCCACCCGGTGGGAATACCGTTCCACACGTAGGTTACCCCGGTTTCCACGCTGAAAGTAAACGTGAACGCTGAGAAGTCGGTTTTGCAGGAAGCAGCCCCGCCTGGAATCAGTGTTACCGTCCGAGGCTTCACGTAGATGGTTTTGGTCATGTAAGCGGTATTACACCCCCCAATCGTGACCCTGAGAGTAAGGCTATTGCCGGTAAAGCCCGCGGTGGGCAGTGTTAAAGCAAGTGCGCTGTGGTCACCAGAATAATCCACTGCAAAATTTCCAGGGAAAGCGCCTGCATCTGTACCCCAAGTGTACGTATCGATACCAATTTGGGCGTTGATAAGTGCAGGGGTGCTGACCAGCGGAGGCACCACAAAGCCATAGGTTTTTCCTAGCTCCACGCAATCGGGGCCCAGAAACTGGCTGTCAGCAGGCTGGGGGAAAGTCTTGTTGATTATCAGGTCATGGGGAGTTGGGCCACAACCGCCAGCGGAAGAGTAGAAAATGAGCTTGCCCCGCCCGGGGCCCGTTGAGGTAACGGTAATGGTGTAGACGTTGCCCGACGATAACGGATTAGAGATGGCGATATCTCCCCGGGTGTCCCAGTTGCTAAATGTCTCCGAGGGGTTCATGGTATAGCTGTAGGCAACAGCAGCAGTGCTGCCTTGGCAGACGGGGCCAGTCACGGAGTACTGCGCCTGAGCGCTAATTACAGTACCCAACAGGGCAAAGACCAGCACCAGGCGGGCGGCCATTGTAGAGAAGGTTTTCATATAAGATTTCGGAAGTTAAAAGGGTTGACTCGTAACTTCGGACGCCGTTTTTGAGCGGTGCATCCTTGCCCCGGCACGCTTTTGCAAGCATGCCGGAACCGGCAATCCGAAGCGGGTGGGACCGGCATGTCTGTGCCGGCCCCGATAGTCCTAGGAAGGCGGAACGAGCGGCCCCCTGCGCCAACAGGGGTGTCTGCTCGTCCGCCGGCCTTCGGTGCTCGGCGCCGCGGGTGCGAAAAAGGTACCGGCTGCGCCCTAAAGACGCGGTACGGTTGAAGAAGGAAGTGGCCACGCCATCAGCTCTTTGCAGATGAACTAGGCTCCCGGATATAGCCGGCTACCAGCCGGCTACTGGGGCAGCCCCGCCCGAACCGGACAATTGCCCGGGAAACATCCCGGCGGGAAAAAAGAAAGTTTGTTTTCATAAACGCAGAAAGAGGCGAGGTATCGGCAATAAAAAACCCGGATAGCATCCTTAAGAGGAGACTGACCGGGTATAGGCAGGCGGTATCAGCAGGCTGAGCTGCCAGTAGCTAATAGGTGCCAGGAAACAGATTAGGAGCCGGGATGCATAAGTCCGGAACTCCGTAATAGAAGCACGTTGTGCGGCCGGGAGAAGAGCCGGGCTTGCGGTAATAGGGTTGCGCATGGGTTTCGGGGTAGAAAAACCGGCGATTGTAAAACTGCTGCTTTGGGTTCCACCCGCTCCAGATTCTCATCTGGTGGGGTAAAAAAACAAACCTGCGGGAGAGGAACACAGGCTTTGAAAGGAAGGGCGAAAGAGCTTCTGTGGAAAGCCTTGGAAAGATAAGAAAATTTCTATTGTTGCAGCAGCGTTTTTAAATGAATCTTACAAATTTTCCCTTAAAGCACTGATAGGCAATATGGTAATTAAATATATTGATTTTATATAACTTTTCGCAGTAGTTTTTACTACTTCTAAAAGGCCTCAGCAAATTCGAAGAGAAGTGGGGGTATTAGAGCTGCTACTCTGGGTAAGCCTGCTGGGACATGGGCTTAAAAAAAGACCCGCAGCGGAGCTGCGGGTCAGGGTAAATTGCTGTGGACGCGCGGCGCTATAGCTGCCCGCCAGTCACGTAGTAGCTGAAATCATCCTGCTTGGCCAGGCGGCGCCAGGCAAACCACCCACCGGCCACGCCAGCCATCACAGCGGCGGCCAACCACGCCAGGCCGGAGCCCGAGGCGCTGAGGTCGGAACCAGCCGCGCCCAGCGGCTTGCCGGCCCCGCTGCCCGCGCCGTCGACCCACACGTCGATGCGTCCGCCGAAAGCGTTGGCAGCTTTGGTGAGGCGCTGCATGGCGGCCGGTTGGGCCGCATCGGCTGCTACAACGAGGACTTCGGCCCCGAGCTGCCGGCAGTCGATGGCTAGTTGATTGAGGTCTTCGACGTGGCGGGCGGCCAGCACCAGCCGGGCACCCTGCCGGGCAAATGTGTGAGCCGTGGCCCGGCCAGTGCGGCTGGTGGCATCGGTAATAACGACGGTGGCGTTGCGGAGGGAATGCTGCGTGAGCATAAGAAAACTGGTGGGGGTGAGAAGGGCGATGCTGCTGGCGAAAATATTAGCAAAGTTGCCGATTTTCTGCGACTAACCTACGCAAAAAGACTTGCCGCTGGCACTTCGGCCTAATCAAAAATAACCGTCTTGTTCTGGTTCACGAATACCTGCTCGTCAAACACCATTTTAAGGGAGCGGGCCAGCACAATTTTCTCCACGTCGCGGCCGGCCTGGGCCATTTCGCGGGCGCTCTGGGTGTGGTCGATGGGGATGACGCTTTGCGCGATGATAGGGCCCTGGTCAAGCTGCTCGTTCACAAAGTGCGCAGTGGCCCCGATGATTTTCACGCCCCGCTCGTAAGCCTGCGCATAGGGGTTGGCGCCCACAAACGCTGGTAGAAAAGAGTGGTGGATGTTAATCAGCCGGTTGGAGTAATGTGCCACAAACTCCGACGACAGGATGCGCATGTACTTGGCCAGCACCACAAACTGCGGTTGGTATTGGGCCAGGGTGGCCAGCACCTCGGCCTCATGCGCCTCGCGGCTGATGCCCTGGTGTGAGATGAAGTGAAACGGAATGTCGAACCGGCGGGTCAGGTCACCAAGCACTTCGTAGTTGCTGATGACGGCCAGCACCCGCGCATTGAGCTCGCCAAAGGCATTGCGCACCAGCAGCTCGCTGAGGCAGTGGTGCTCTTTGGTCGCCATCAGCACGATGTCTTTGGGGTGATTATCCGAGAAGCGAATGCTGGAGCCGGCGGGCAGCACTGCCTGCAATTCGGCCAGCAGCCCGGCGGGGTCGAAGTCGCCGGCGAACTCGGTGCGCATGAAAAACTGGTTGTTTTCGCGCTCCACAAACTCGCCGTTGCGGAGGATATTGAGCTGGTGCCCAAACAGCACGCCCGTGATTTTATAAACCAGCCCCGGCTCGTCGGGACAATGAATGAGGAGAAAATGCGCCATGAAACAGAAAAAGCGGGAGCTGTAAAAGTAGCTGCCGAAGCCGCAATTCCGGGACCCTATAGCTCGCCTCGAGCGGTGCGGCTCACCAGCTCGGTGCGCGAGCCCACGTGCAGCTTTGTGTAGATGCGCTTGACGTAGCTGCGCACGGTTTTGGGGGAGAGGCCCAGGCCGGGCCCACCAAACCGGCCCGTACCCCCAAATGCGGGGTGGGGGTGGTTGGCAATGGGCTAGGACGGGTCGGACTTTTGTCCGAACTTGTCATTGCTTCCCATTTGGTGGGCAGAACCTTCCTGTTTTCACTCGTTTTTCTGCTTTATGAAAAGAAACCTACTCCTTGCCCTCCTGGCTTCGGCGGGCGCCAGCACGGCCGCGCAGGCCCAGTCGGCCATTGTGCTCAACCAAACCAACTTCCCGGCCCTGGCCAGCACCGTGGAACTGTATTCGCAAGCCGGCACGGGCGGCGTGACCACCCCCACCACCGGCGCCAACCAAACGTGGAACTACACCAACCTGACTCCCCTGGGCCAGCCAACCAACAGTACCTACACCGCGCCCATTGCTATGTCGCCCTTCACCGGCACTACCCGCGCCTATACCTACAACATCACGCTTGGCATTCTGAGCGTGCTGGGCACCACCTACGAGGCCCTGACGGCCACGGGGTTGCAGTACCAGGGCTTTCGCATTATTACGCAGCGCTTTGGCCTGGGCAGCATCACGGGTAGCAGCACCGATTCGGTGGTGGTGCCCACCCAAACGGTGCCGGTGGGCACGGCTCGATTCGTGTTTCCCACCACCACGGGCACCGTCAACCGCCAGAGCTACCGCATTGCCACCACGGGCCTGCTGACGGTGGGGCTTGTTGGCCTCAACCGGGCCCCACTGCGCCTGGTGCAGCGCGTGAGCAGCGTCGACAGCGTGGCGGGCTGGGGCACGGTGCGTATTCCAACGGCTACCGGAACGGCTTCGGCGCCCTATCCGGCGCTGCTGCTGCGCCGCCGGGTGGTGGAAGTCGATAGCTTTTACCTGGGCACGGCGCCCGCCCCGGCACTCCTGCTGGCCGCGCTGAACCTGCAGCAGGGTGCTACCACCTACAACATCAGCGACGATTTTTACCGGGCCAATTCTTCGCAGCCGCTGCTCTCGCTGGGCTATCCCACCAGTGCCCGGGTAGCCCCCAACGCGGTGTATTACTCCCGCGAAACCACTGTAGTGGCCGGCACCCAACCAGAGCTAGCTGCCCAGGTAGGCGGCTTAGTTGCCTACCCCAACCCCGGCAACGGCCGCACCCTGACCCTGGGCGCTGGCAACGGCAGCCGTCAGGCCGTGCAACTCACCGTACGCGACCTGGTGGGCCGTACCTGCGCCCAAGCTTCGGCCTATACTGGCGAGCCGACCAGCGCCCTAACCGGGCTGCCCGCTGGCGTATACCTGGTAGAAGCCGAGGCCACCAATCGTGCCCGCAGCACCGTGCGCGTCACGGTGGAGTAGCACATGCTTGGCAGCTGTCCATTTGGTGGAGTGCTGCATTTATAAGCACTGCGAAGAGCCTTATTACTGGCGAACAGATTGCGGCAAATCCTTGAATAAGCGGCTCGCTGAACCAGGCAGAACTGGTTTGGCGTGCCGTTGGCGTTGTAGCTAAAACAGCGAGCCAGCCAATCGAGCCAAGCCCTTGAGGTAGCCTTGACGTCTTCCAATGGCCCAATAGGTCGAAGCCATAAGTCAATCATAGGAATGAAAAGACGCCCCGAGATGGCTGCTGATTGCTGGTTTGCTGCTGGCCCGGCATGGCCCAAACCAGCGCCATCGATGGCGCTGACGTATGCGCAGCGCCTGGCAATGCCGGTGTAATGGTCTATACCAGACGCTGGCTTCTATCGAAGCCTACCAAAACGATTTTCGGGGCGCTTATAAGAGCCCTCGCGCCCGAGCTGCGGCAGCACCTCTACCTCGTGTTTAAGGAAGCCGTGACCAATGCGGTGCGCCACGCCCGTCACGCCACCACTCTGCGCGTAAGCCTGGCCCGCCACGCTGGCCCGCTGGAAAGGGGGGCGGCTGGTGGTGCCAGGCTAGAGCCGGGAGGGGGCCACGCCGTACATTTTCTTGAAGGCAAATGAGAAGTGGGAGAGGTCCTCGAACCCAACTTCCAGGTAGGCTTCCGATGGAGCTTTGCCCTTCTCCTTGATGAGGAAATGGGCTTCCTGCAAGCGGCGCTGCTGGAGCCAGCGGCTGGGCGAGAGCTGGAATATCTTCTCAAAGTCGCGCTTGAAGGTGGCCAGGCTGCGGCCCGTGAGATAGGCAAAGCGCCGCAGCTGCACGTTGAAGTGAAAATTGCGGCTCATGAAAGCTTCGAGGTCGATTTTGCCTGGCTCAGCAAAATCAAACAGCACGTCCTGCAGGTCGGGGCGGCTTTTGAGCAGGAGCATGATGGCCTCCCGGACTTTGAGCGAAAGCAAGCCTTCGTTGCCGGGCTGGGCGAGCTGCTCGTAGGGCTGCAGCGAATCCAGGTAGCTTTTGAAGAGGGGGTTCAGCTCTAGCTCCACGACGGCTTCCCGGCTGGCGCGGTGCTGCGCGGCTTGGTAGCCGTATTCGAGGCTGAAGCTGCGGAGCGTCTGCTGGTCGAGGGCAATGGAGAGGGACTTGAACTCGCCGTTTTCGGGGGGCTGCTTGCGAAACTTCACAAGGTGGTTGCGCTTGCTGAGCCGCAAATCGCCCTCGCGGAAGACCTGCTCCCGGTCGCCGTCGTTGGTGAAGAGCGTGCCGGCTACCTGGTAGCTCAGGATGTGCTCGGGCACAAACTGCTCGCCCTCCCGACTGACGTTGAAGTAGCAGGAGTAAAGGATTGGGGACCGTGGCGGGTCGGTGGCGAAGGCAGGCATGGTGGCGGCAAGTGGGCAGTGGAAACCAAAAGAACGTCGTGGAGAGCTGTTTCGGCAAGCTCCCCACGACGCACTTTGTTACATAGATGAGGTGCGGCAGTTACTCAGCCGCGCGCTGATGCTCTGGCTTTACGCCGTAGAACTTGCCCATTTCGGTTTCCAGGAAGTTCTCGGCTTCGTCGTGGTCGGTTGAGAGGGTGACGGGCAGCCACTGCTCGAACTCAGCTTTGCGGTCGGCATCGGCCTGGCGCAGGAAGGCGGCGGCTTCGCTGCCCAGCACCAGGTGCACAGGCGGGTTGGGGTGCTCTACCAAGTTAATCATAACCTGGGCGGCTTTGGCGGGGTCGCCCATGGGCACGAAGTTGCCGCTGGCAAAAAAGTCGGCCCGCTGGTTTACCAGGTCGTAGCCTTCGATGGTGGGGGCGAAGCTCATGGAAGCACCGGCCCAGTCGGTGCGGAAGCCGCCGGGCTCTACCGACGTGACGTGGATGCCCAGCGGGGCCACTTCCTTGGCTAGCGCTTCGGTGAAGCCGCCCAGGCCAAACTTGGCAGCCTGATAGATGGAGATGCCGGCATTGCCCACGCGGCCGCCAATGGAGCTGATTTGCAGGATGTGGCCGCTGCGCTGTTGCCGCAGGTAGGGCAGCACGGCCCGCGTGATGGCAATGGGGGCGTAGAGGTTGGTTTCGAGCTGGCTGCGCACCTGCTCTTCGGTGTAGGCTTCGGCGGCGCCGGTGATGCCGAAGCCGGCGTTGTTCACCACCACGTCGAGGCGGCCGAAATGGGCCACAGCGGCGGCCACGGCTTCCGTGATTTGGGCCTGGTTGGTGACGTCGAGCGCCAGCGGCAGAATCCGGCTGCCGTACTGCGCGACGAGGTCGGCGAGCTGCTCGGGCTGGCGGGCGGTGGCGGCCACGCGGCTGCCCTGGGCCAATACTGCTTCGGTGAGGCTACGGCCGAGGCCCCGCGAGCTGCCGGTGATAAACCATACGTTGTCCATGTTTTCTGGGGGTTAGAGTACAGGACAAAGTTCCGGCGGCAACGAAGGGACTGCTTTGTTGAAAAGCTCAAGTTTGGTTTGTTGAAAAGCTCAGAATGGCGTAGGAGAGGGACTTGTCCCCCGCCCCTATGAGTTATTCGCGGCTGACTTTTAACTGCTGTTGCTGGCCGTTCTGCTCCACGGTGAGAAGGTAGATGCCGGGAGCTAGCTGGCTGGCTTTGGCAATTTCCAGCTCCTGCGTGCCGGGCCGGAGGTCGGCGGGCTGTTGGAGGAGGATGCGGCCCCAGGCATCGCGCAGGGTGAGGCGGGCGGGGCCGGCGGTGTGCACCTGCACCGTTAGCGTTTGCGCAAAGGGCACCGGGAAGGCAGTGGCCACGAGTGAGCCCTCAGTGGCGCTGGCTTTGGTGGCTACCGTGCGCACCGGCGAGACGCTGGCCGAGCCATCGGCATCGACCTGGCGGAGGCGGTAGTAAACCACGCTGCTGCCGTAGTGGGGCAGGTTGGCGTCGCGGAACTCGTAGGCCGACTGCCGGGCGGTGTTGCCACGGGCGCCCACCTTGCCCACGGCCTGGAAGGTGCGGCCGTCGGGGCTGGCTTCGATGGCGAAGTAGGCACTGTTCTTTTCCGAAGCGGTGGCCCAGCGGAGCAGGGCAGCCGGGCCGGTGGCTTCGGCGGTGAAGCTGGTGAGCTCGACGGGGAGGGGCGCGCCAGTGCTGCCCAGCGTCCAGACGGAGAGGTGGGTGAGGCCGACTTTGGTGAGGGTGCTGGGGCCCTCGACCAGCGCGGGCGCCTGGTGAGTGGTGCCGGCGTTCAGCTGCCAGGGGCTGCCGGTGCTGCTGCTGTAGAGGCCCAGGCTGGCATCGGCGATGCCGTTGCGCTCGTGGTCGAAGTACTGGAAATCCATGGTCAGGTCGAGGCCGGTTTCGGTGTCAGCATTCAGCACAAAGGTGCGGGTGATGCCGGGGCGGCTGCCCACGCCGGGGGCGGCACTGCCGGTATGGCGCACCGTCTGCACAATGCCCGGCGTGTTGGTGGAGTTGGCATCGGCGGAGAGGCCCAGCCCCAGGCCGCCGAAATCGGACGGCAGGCCCACGTCTACGAGGTCGCGGTAACGGATTTCGCCCAGCACGTAGCTGCTTTCTTTTTCCGAAATGCGGGCCGTGCTGGTGAACTCGTTGAACGGGTTGTCGCTCCCCATGTCGATGTAATTGTTGCCGGTGCCGAGTACGCCCTGCGTCAGGGTGAGCTGGTGGCGGAGCAGCATGTAGGAGGTGAGCGTGGCCGTGCCGGGGCCGTTCATGGTCAGGTCCCAGATGTCGCCCAGGCCGGTGACCTGCTGCGGGCCGCTGCCGCGCAGCTCAATGTTGCCGCCGTAGTAGCGGAAGGTGCCATTATCCAGGTCGGTGAAGTTGCCAGAGGCGCGGCAAATCAGGTTGCCCGATACGGCCAGGGTCCCGGCCAGGTGCTTGATGCCGGCGTACTTGTCGACGACCAGGTTGCGGGCTTCGGCGGTGAGGCCGGCGGTAGTCAGCTCGGGGTAGGTGCCGCTGGGCACGTTGCCAATGTGGGCGTTCAGGCTGGCCGTGGGCACGCCATTGCTCCAGTTGGCGGTGTCAAACCAGTCGGTCGAGGTGCCCAGCCATTCGGTAACGGGGGCCGCGTCGTCGGTGGTGGCGCAGAGGGCGAAGGCGCCGTGGGTGTAGTTGCCATTGCTCCACACGCGCACGTAAAGCACGGTGCCCGGCACGAGGCCGGTGAGGCGGGCGTACGACATGGAGAAGGGGCCGTTGTTGTCGTCGCAGGTGAGCTCGGTGAGGCTGCCGCAGGTGCCATCGTACACAGCCAGGCCGGTATCGGACACGTCGCTGCCGGCAACCGGGCCGGTTTCGAGGGCCACGATGCCGTTGGCGGGCACCACCACCGAGTACCACATATCGTCGCCCCGGTAGTCGGCGCAGGTGGGGTCGGCTACGCCTGCGGAGCGCGAGGCGTCGAGGTTCGACACCACCGTGGGGGTGCAGGTGGTGCCCACCGGGAGGGCCACGGCGCCGGCGCACTCGTCGTTGGCGGGGCTGGCGAGGGTGGTGAAGCTTACCGAGGCCGAGGGCGTGGTGAAGCTGCTGCCGCAGCCGCTGGCTACCGTCACGGTGTAGGTGGTGCTGGCCAGCAGGTCGGAGAGGGTGATGGGCGAATTGCTGCCGGTGGCCGTTTGGGCCGTGCCGCCGGCGGGAGTGTAGGTCACCTGGTAGTTGCCGTAGGTAGCGGCGGGCTCGGTGAAGGATACTTCGGCCCGATGGGCGCGCACGTTGCCCACAGCCAGGTCGGTGGGGGTGGCGCAGGGCGGCAGCTCCTGGGCGCACACGCCGTACTGGCCCTGGCGGGCGTTGGAAGCAACCCAGGTGCGCACCAGCAGCGTGGCGTTGGGCGTCTGGTTGCTCAGCACAATCGTAGCGAAGCTGCCGCAGTCGAACTCGGTAAGGTTGCCGCAGGTGCCGTCGTATACACTCAGGCCAGCGCTTCTGACGGGGCTGCCGGAAACGTTGCTGGTGTTCAGGCGCAGGTTGCCGCTGGCCGGCACCGTCACCCTAAACCAGACGTCGTCGCCCTGGTAGTTGGCGCAGGCGGGGTCGGCCACGCCCGTGCTGGGCGTGGCGCCCACGTTGGTGGCCAGCACGGGGGTGCAGGCAGTGCCCACGGGCAGCACGGTGGCCCCGGAGCAGTCATCGTTGACGGGGGCCTGGGCAAAGGCGGCCGGGCTGGCCAGCAGGAGCAGGGCGCCCGCAAGGGTCAGCAACTGGCCGCGCAAGGGCCTGATGCGAAGGGAAAAGGAGGGCAGCTGGGGTAAATAGTTTGTCATTGACACAGAAAGAATGAGCGGAGTGCAGAAGAATGGCGCTGCAAAATTTGCTCTGTCTGCGTTATGCTCAAAATGCTTTCTTGTCCTCATTTGAGGGTATAGGGGCGGTGGTGACCCAGCTTTTTAGTTCTGACGCGAGCGGCCACAGCGGCGGGCTTGGTACTTGCCTCGCCGACAGGAAAAAAGCCGCGTAGCGACGACAGAAACCCTGGTCGGGTCTGTCGTCGCTACGCGGCTTTTTTGCAACTGGGGCTGGAAAGGGGGCGGCGCGGGCTACAGCGTCACTTCGCCTTCCTCTTCGCCGTGCCAGAACTTGACGCGCTTGGCCTGCACCCGAACGAGCACAATACCGGGCGTGTCGATGCCGTCCTTAAACCAGCGTTTCAGCTCGGGCAGCCAGTGCTTTTCGAGGGTGGCGCGCTGGCGGATGAGGGTGGCCGTGCCTACCACGGACACATACAGGTAGTCGGGGCCGGAGAAGCCCAGGCTGACGTGCGGGTTCTCCGTGATGTCGCGCACGGTGCGGGAGCCGTCGAAGGTGAAATAGTAAGAGTTGCCGTCGTACTCCACGTCGCCGTTGTTGCTCATGGGGCGGGTGCTGAGCTGGCCGCGGTTGGTGTGGGTGGTGAGCAGGGTGATGTCGAGCTTGGCCATTTTGGTGGCGACGGCTTTGAGGGTGGTTTCGGCCATGAGGGGGTGGGGAAGGGATGAGTAGGGAGTACGTTGGAACCGGAGGGGTTGTTCATGAAAAAAGCCCGCTGCGAGGCAGCGGGCTTTGAAGGGAGCCGGGCGGCGGGCCGGCTTAGGGCTTGGAGGGGGATACACCGGTGCTGGGGGTGGAGCCGGGGCGGTCGACCACGGCACGGGCGGCGGTGATGCGGTTGTAGAAATCGACATCGCGGCGCTTGTACTTGCGCAGCAGGCGCATGAGGCGGTCCTGGAGCAGGCTGCCCAGCTCGGCAAACTCGGCTCGGAGGCTGATGCGGGTGGTTTTGCCGTCGATTTGGGCTTGGCGGGGCGAGGTTTTGAGGTCGTTGAAGGCCGTGATGGCGTCTTGCAACTCCTTGGTGCGGGCCTTGTCGAGGCCGTAGTCGTCTTCGAGCACGGCTTTGTGGTTGGGCAGCTCTTCGAGCAGGGCCGTGGCCACGTCGGAGAGGCGGGAGCCGCGGAGCTTGCCTAAGCCGTTTTCATTGTAGTCGGCCAGGGCTTGCAGGGAGGGGAGTTTTTTTTCCGAGGCGTAGGCGAACACGTCGCCCGCAATTTCGGCGGTGACGATGGCCAGGGTTTCGCGGGCGATTTCTTTCTCCGATTTGTCGCCGGCAGGGGCCCCCGACTGGGCGGTGCGTTGGGTGGCCGTGCGCAAGAGTTGCATGTCGGCAATGATTTCGTCGAGCCGCTTGGCGACGGCTTGTAGGGCTTTGTCGGCGGCGTAAGGGGCGGGGTCGGCTTTGAGGGCAGCGGCGAGGGTTTCGGCAGCGGTGAGGCGGTTGTCCTGTTTGGCGGTTAACATGTGATTGGGGTAGGCAACAATGAAAAAATGGGAGAGCGAAACAGGAGCCGGAGCGGGGAATGTTGCGGCCCGGGGGCGGGAAGGCGGGCCCAGGCCGGTAGGGCCTGAAGCCGGGACGAGGACGCCCAAGGCGGGACCGGGGAAAGGCGCGGCGGGAGCAGGGAGCGTTGGAACCGGACCGCGGAAAAGTGAGGTGGGACCGGGGAGAAGCGTGGCGTAGCCGGGGAAGGCTGGGGCGGGGGCGAGGGTAGGCGGGGCGGGGCCGGAGGAAAGTGTGCTGCTAGTTAAGGAGAATTGTTGAGGTTATTGCTAAGACCTACAGCGTCGCTAGATAAGTAGTAACCCGAAACCGGGATGGGGCGAAGAAAGGCGGCAGGGCAGCGCTATAGGACGGTTGAAACGAGAAACGCGCCGCCGCTCCGGTTACAGGAGCGGCGGCGCGTTTGCAGTGGCGCGGATGGTGCGGGGCTGTGCCCCGTGCTGGATTAGTTGTAGGCCTCTGGCCTACTCGCGTTGAACGATGCCTGGCCAGCTCGGGCGACTACGGGCCAGAGTCCCGCCGATAGTTGGCACGGGGCGGAGCCCCGCGCCATCCTAGTTGTTCATGCTTAGTGGTTAATGGGGCACTCGATGAGTAGGAAGCGGGTATCGGCGGCGGCTTCGATGCTGATGTGGTCCGTTTCCCAGATGCCGAGGCTGTCGCGGAGGCCTACTGCCTGGCCGGCCACCGTGACAGAACCGCTGATGACGAACAGAAACAGCACCTTATTCAGCGGCCGGAAGGTATAGTCCACCGTTTGGGCTTCGGTGTAGTAGCCGAGGGAGAGCTTGGCGTTCTGGTTAATCCAGCAGTGGGCCTGGCCTTCCTCGTTGCTCACAATGGTGGTGAGCTGGTTGGTGCGCTTGGCTTCCGGGAACTGGCGGCGCTGGTAGCGCGGGCCCACGTTCTGGAGCTTGGGCTCAATCCAGATTTGCAGGAAGTTCACGTCGGTGTCGCCCACGTTGTGCTCCTCGTGGCGCAGGCCGCTGCCGGCGCTCATGATTTGCACCCAATCCTGGTGCACCACTTCGGTGTAGCCGAGGGTGTCTTTGTGGTTCATGCTGCCGGCCAGCATCACCGAAATGATTTCCATATTGGCGTGCCCGTGGATGCCGAAGCCTCCGCCGGGCTGCACCACGTCGTCGTTGAACACGCGGAGCAGGCCGAAACCGCTGCGCTCGGGGTCGGGGTAGGGGCCGAAGCTGAGCGAGAGGTGGCTTTTCAGCCAGCCGATGTCTTTGAGGCCGCGCTCGGCGGCGCGGGTGAGGCGGGTTTTCATTGGGCGGTGGTGGTTACGGGCAACTCATGTTGGAAGGCAAACTCGGCCACCGGCTTGCGGGCGCGGGGGGCCGCTTCGCGGCTCAGGAAGGGCTCTTGCAGCTGCTCGGCCGGACCCAGGTAGCCCAGGCCCATGACCACGGCCGGCGCCAGCTCCTCGGGCAGGTTGAAGTCGCGGCGGACTTTCTCGCGGTCGAAGCCGCCCATCACGTGGCCGTAGATGCCCAGCGCGGTGGCTTCGAGGAAAAGGGTGGCGTTGGCCGCGCCCAGGTCGTGCATGGCCGCGCCGTTGGGCTGGCCGTTTTCGTGGCGGGTATTGGCCAGGGCAATGATGAGCACGGCGGCGTTTTTGGCCCAGGGCTGGTTGCCGGGCATCAGCGTATCCAGGATTTTCTGGAAGGCTTCGGTATCGGCCTTATGGGCGTAGATGTATTGCCAGGGCTGCGCGTTCATGGCGCTAAAGGCCCAGGAAGCGGCTTCGAAAAGCTGATTCAGGGTGTCCGGGGCAATGGGCTGGGCCGAAAAGGAGCGGGGACTCCAGCGGTTGCGGATGAGCTCGTGAACGGGATAGGTGGTGTTGGCAGGTTTCATTGGGTTGGCTTGGTGCAAGGGTAGGGTGACGGCAGACCGGGATTGTATTGCTAGGCTTTCAACGGTTTGCGCTTCATTGGTTTGCCCGGCCGGGGGCGGTTGGCAATGCGCAGCCGGCTGGCCGGACGGGGCTTTTCAACAGGGCCAGCCTGGCACAGCTCCATATTCAGCCCCAGCAGAAATCGGATGACGCCGTGGGCCTCGCGGGGGATGAGGGAATAAGCAAAGGATTCCAACAGCTCCGCGGCATCGGCCAGGGTTACCGGTCCCAGCGCCAGTCCCCGAAGGTGTTGGCGGGCATACTGCATTGCCTTATGCGGATAAATCCGGCGCAGCACTTGCCGCACCGCAGACGTGCGAAAGGTGGGAATGGCCATCATAAAAGCGGTAAAATGAAGCCCGCCAGCCGTAAATTCCGGCGGGCTCCCGGTTAACTTAAAACTCCATGGGCACTTCCATCAGCAGCAGCTCGGCCTTGCTGTCGGCGCTGATTTCCAGCTTGTCCGTGTCCCAGATGCCGAAGCCGTCGCGGCGGTGCAGGGCCTGGCCGTTGATGGTCACGTCGCCTTCCAGCACGAAGGCGTAGACGCCGTTGCCGGCGCGTTTTACAGCATAGTCAGTCGTGAAGCCCTTATCGAGGTTGCCGAGGTGGAACCAGGCATCTTGCTGGATGTGCGGGTTGGTGCCGTCGCCGGCGGGCGATACCACTTGCAGCAGCTGGTTGTGGCGGGCCTCCGGGGCAAAGGTTTGCTGGCCGTAGTTGGGCTTGATGCCGCGCTGGTTCGGAAACACCCAGATTTGCAGGAATTTCACTTCCTGGCTGGCGTTGTGGTTTTTCTCGGAGTGGGCCACGCCGGTGCCGGCGCTCATCACCTGCACGTCGTGCTGGCGAATGACGGTTTTGTTGCCCATCGAATCCTGGTGCTCCAAATCGCCGGAGAGCGGTATGGAGATGATTTCCATGTTGTCGTGCGGGTGCTTGCCGAAGCCCATGCCGCCGGCCACGGTGTCATCGTTGAGCACGCGCAGGGCGCCGAAATGTACCCGCGAAGGGTCGGAGTAGCCCGAAAAGCTGAAGGTGTGGTAAGAATTGAGCCAGCCATGATTGGCGTGGCCACGGGTATTGGCGGGGTGCAGAACGGTGTTAGCCATGATGTAGGCAGTAGTTGAGGTGCGTTTGTATGACAAATGTACATACATTTAATGTTACTACATTATTGCCAGGGAAATTGTTCAACCAAATCTGTTTTCACCACTGGCCCCAGCTACAAAAGGCGCAAAAACAACCACTGGCCAAACATTCCACCGCGTGAGCAGTCTCACCCCAGGCTCCGGAAGATGGCTCCCGGCCATTATTCAGCCAATACCTTTGCCCGCAGCCAACCCCACACCGAAACGGCCCCTCATGATTCGCACAGTAATTTTTGATATGGACGGCGTCATCATCGACACCGAGCCCAGCCACCACCACGCCTTCTTTACGCAATTTGCCGAGCTGGGCATTCCGGTCACGGAGGCCGAGTACGCCACCTTCCTGGGCAAATCGACGCGCAACGTTTTCCAGCACCTGAAAGAGAAATACCACCTCTCGCAGGAGGTCGAAACGATGCTCCAGCGCAAGCGCGAGCTGTTCAATAAGTCTTTCGACGAAGACGCCAGCCTCGACCTGCTGCCCGGCGTGCGAACCCTGATTGAGGACCTGCGGCAGCACAACGTGCAGCTGGTGGTGGCCTCCTCCGCCTCCAAAGCCACTATTGCCCGGGTGTTCGACCGTTTCGGGCTGGGGCCTTACTTCGCCCACCGCGTGAGTGGGGAAGACTTTGCGCAGTCCAAGCCCGACCCGGCCATTTTCCTGCAAGCCGCCGCCGTAGCCGAAACGCCCGTCACCGAGTGCATCGTCATCGAAGACTCGGCCAATGGCGTAGCGGCGGCCAGGGCGGCCGGCATCTACTGCATCGGTTATGCCAGCGAGCACTCGGCCGGACAGGATTTGCACCAGGCCGACCGCGTGATTCAGCACTTCTCGGAGCTGACAGCAGCGAAAATTCAGGCCTTGCCGGGCACCTGAAGCAAGGGCCGTCTTCAGGCGGCAGCCGGTACTGCAGCTGCTTGAGCTACTGGGAGGTTGGTCGGCGCCGGGGCCTGCTACAAGCTTGCGCCCGGAATTGAGGAAGGTAATTTGGGTGAAGAATTTTATTATCAGAATATTTTAATAAAATTGCATAACTCGTACGACGGACTTGGCTGTAAAGCCTTGGCCATAAGTGCGGGGCGGGCCCGGCACTATCTGCCGGGTGCCTTACCCTTTTTCCTTCCCTTCCAATATGCAGGTTCTCCGATTACATTCGAAAGGTCCCACAGTCCGGCAGTGGCAGTTGTTTCTCATTGGGCAGGGCCTGCTTGCCGGGGAGGCCGATGGCGTCTTCGGCACCAACACGGAGAAGGCCACCATTGCCTTCCAGAAACGCCGCAAACTCAAACCCGACGGCGAAGCGGGCAATATGACCATTGGGGCGGCCATGCAGTTGGGTTTCAAAGTGCTCGGCGACGAAGATGACGCCCAGACCGGCATCAACTGGCCGCCGCCGCCCAATTTCCAGCCACTGGTAGGCACCCTGGCGCGTCAGCAGCTATTCGGTAAGTTCCGCTTCGTGGCCGCCCCAACCCGCGACAACCCGGAAAACATCAAAGTGCTCGACAACTGGGCCAGTCAGCACATCGGCATTGCGCATTTGCCCGCCGTGGGCAGCCCGGTACCCGCTAAGATTGAATTTCACAAGCTAGCAATTCCGCAGGTCGAACAGCTGTGGCAGGACTGGCAGCAGGCCGGGCTCCTGGGCCACGTTCGGACCTGGGACGGCTCCTACGTGCCGCGCTTCATCCGGGGCAGCCGCACGCAGCTCAGCAACCATGCCTTCGGTACGGCCTTCGACATCAACGCGGCCTTCAATCGCCTGGGCACCATTCCCGCTCGGCTGGGCCAGCCGGGCAGTGTGCGCGACATGGTGGAACTGGCCAACAAAAACGGCTTTTACTGGGGCGGGCACTTCGGCGGCAGCCGCACTGATGGCATGCACTTCGAGATAGCCAAGCTGCTGTAGCAGCCCAGGGCATTGCAGGCAGAGTTGACGGCAGAAATGCAGTCATCGGGCCAGGCTTGTGGAAGCGTCGGGTGATGAAATGGCTATAACCGTATGCCGGAACAGGTTTAGGGAACAATTCTTGCGCGGAGTCGGGCCCAGCTTCTTTTCCCTGTTTCCCTATGCCCAACGCTACTTTATTCGCTTGGCTGGCAGCCGGCTCCTTGGCTTTGCTGTCCCTGTTGCCATCCACCTCACAGGCCCAGCAGCTCGACCCTACTTTCCATCCCCCGCATTTTGAATTATTTGCCGGGCAGGACGGCTTTGTGCAAAGAGTGCTCCGGCAGGCCGATGGCCGATACTTGGTGATGGGCGCCTTTCAATTGGTAGATGGCCGTGCGGCGTCAGGCTTGGTCCGTTTGCTTCCCAATGGCTCTGTAGACACCACTTTTGTGTATCGCTCGGGCACTACGACCAGTACCAACTGGCCGGGTTATCCTGCGGTAGCTGTACAGGCAGATGGAAAAGTGCTGATAAAAGCAGCTAGCAGCACTTATCAGCCATTAATTCTCCGGTTACTGCCTTCGGGGCAACCAGACAGCACCTTTCGATTTGTGCTGCCCCCGCGGCTAGGCAGCAGCGGGCGATTTAGTCTTTATCAGATGCTGATGCAGCCCGATGGAAAGCTGCTGCTAACGGGCTTCGTTTCCGATTCGGTCAATACGGGGTTACTTCGACTTATGCCCAGCGGACGGGTTGATTCGACGTTTACTCCGCCAGCCACAATGCCTCCTGCCACAAGTGCGCTGCTGGAACCTAACGGCCGGATAGTGTACGTGAGTGCCGACTTTGCCTACAACGGCAGTGGTTCGCGGTTGGGCCGCCTGTTGCCTTCCGGGCGGGCAGACTCTTCCTTTGTTTTCACGCCTCAGGCTAATGCCCGTATTGGCAGTATCGCGCTTTGCCCCGATGGCAGCTATGCGCTGGGCGGCGCAATGATTGTTCCTGCGGTTTCTACCTCAACCGTAGCCCGGCTGCTGCCAAATGGTGCTTGGGACACCCAATTTCCCTTTTCCCTGCAAGGTGGAGCAGTTGCCACACTGGGCGATATTCCTGATTTTGTGTCGACGCTTGCTGTGCAACCTAATGGGCAAATAATTGTCGGCGGCTACCTGCGTTCGGTAACGTATGCTGATGCGCCAATTGGCCGTACGCTGGCCCAGGGAGGCACGGATACCAGCTTCGATGTCGATTTTATCAGGCTGCTACGTACAGTTGGCCCTGCATCCAATCCGATTCTGGTTTATAACGCGGCTCGGATTAATACCTTATCCGTAGAGTCCGGCAACCGATTGGTTGTGGGTGGAAGATTTGAGCAGGTGGGTGGAGTACCTCATTTTGGCTTGGCCCGTTTGCTGCTCACTGGTCCGTTAGCTACCGCCTCAACTCAGAAATCTACGCCATTAGAAGTGTGGCCCGTGCCCGCGCACGGCGAGTTGCATGTGCAACTGCCCGCTACGCAAGCTGCCCAGCAAGTTGAGCTGTTGGATGCCACCGGCCGCCGCGTGCTCACCCAGCCAGTGCGCACGGCCGCACTCACGCTTCATACCACGGCCTTGCCAACCGGCCTATATGTGCTGCGCGTGCGCTACACCGACGGCACTGCTGCCACGCGCCGGGTTGTGCTGGACTAAAGCACGATTTTAGAACCGGGCCAGCTCATTTTCTGCAAAATCCCACTCCGGCGTAGCCACCGTTCCATCTTCAGCCTGAACCTTGAACCAGGGGCTGACCCCATCGTCCTTGTGCAGAATATGGATGCTCTGAGCCGGCATGTAGCTCTGGGCCAATAGCATAAATTTCTCGTGCGTTTTTGGGTTCTCGGCCACGTCTACCACCAGCACGGCGTGGCCGGGCGCGCCGCCATGAATGAGGACATCGCCGGGCTGCACCTGGGCCAGGGGCCGGGGTGTCAGCTCACGGCTGAGCGAGAGCGTACCCGCGTAGCCGAACGTGGGGATGAGGTAGCGGGCCAGTGCCGCGTGCGTGGTCGCTTCGGCCGGCCGGGCAGCGGGCGTCACTTCTTCCCCGCGCACCTTGAATGTTTTGCCGGCCACGTAGTCCGAAAACCGAAAATCATAGCCCGTGGTAAGGTGGAAATGCACCTTGTTGGGGTCGTGGCTGAACAAGTACTCCGCCCGCAGGCGAATCACGGCATCGGCGCACTGCTGCAAATCCTGGGTGCCCACGTCGATGTCGACCACGGCCGCCACCACTTCGGGGCGGGCTTTGGGCTTGCCGTCATACGTGCGCGCTTTGGTGCCCACGGGCTGCAGCGGGAGCCAGCGCAGCCACTCGCCCCAGGAGCCTGCCACCACCGGCATGCGCTGGCTCCCGGCCGGCGGCGCGAAGCGGGCCGCCAGTGCCTGGCCGGGGCTGCCGGGCTGGGCCAACCAGGGGTAGGAGAGGCCGGCCGGGCGCGTTGGCATTGCGGGCGACTTGGCGGGCGGGGCTGCGGGCGGCGTTGCACGCACGGTGCCAGGGCTGGCCGGGCAGCTGGTAAGGGTGAATAAAAGCGCCGAAATAAGGAGGTGGCTGCCGTGAGTGGCCATGAGGAAGCGTAAGAAAAGCGCGGGTAATTCGGGTAAAGAGTTGCCGGACGCAGCGCCAACGCGGAAATGCGGCAGCTATTTCATCGGAGGTGGTTTTCGGCGACTTTTAACCGGGGTGTGCAACCAGGCGCGCAATATAAATATCTTTGCTGCTCTATGTCTGCCCCCGCCGAAGATGCTACCCTGGATGCCCACCTCGCACAGCTGCGCCGCACCGACGAGGCCGCCTGGATGGAGGCCGTGTTCCGGGAGTTCTACGCACCATTAGGGCAGGTTATTTACCGGGTGGTGCCCGACCGGGCAGCCGTGGAAGACTTGTTGCAGGACGTATTGCTCCGCCTGTGGCAGGGCCGGGCCGAGCTGCCTGAGCTGCAATCGCACCGGGCCTACCTCACCCGCGCGGCCCTGAACGCGGCACTGCGCTACCAGCAGCGCGGGCAGCGCCAGGTGGCCTGGGAGGCTGCGCCGGCCGAAGTAGTCCCCACCGCCTCCCCCGATGCGCTGGCCGCCCTGCACCACGCCGACACCGAAACCGCCGTAGCTGCGGCCCTCGACCTGCTGCCGCCGCAGTGCCGCACCGTGTTCGAGCTCAGCCGCTATGAGGAGTTGAGCTACCAGCAGATTGCCGAAACGCTGGAGATTTCGCCCAAAACCGTGGAAAACCAGATGGGCAAGGCCCTGCGGGTGCTGCGCGGGGCGCTGGCCGGGGCCTTGCGGAATCTGTACGGGCTGGTGCTGTAAGGAGGGCTAGGAAGCGCCAGTGTAGTATCTGTCATCCTGAGCGCAGCGAAGGACCCTATCACCGCTGAACAGTTCGTAGTAATTCAACTGGCGCAGGTGTGGTAAGGTCCTTCGCTTCACTCAGGATGACGGATGTTTCTAGGCAGTCGTAGTGGGCACGCCACCATGTTCTAAAAAATATTTTCGCCCGGCGTAGGGGTAGCGGGCGGGCTGGGTATCTACTACCCAAACGCACTACTCTTTTCGTATGAAACAACCCTTTTTTCTGCTGGTCGGACTGGCCGGGGGACTGGCCCTGACGCCGGCCCCCGCCTCCGCCCAAAACTCGCCCAATCCCCGAGCTGCCGGGCCGAACGTGACGCTGAGCGGCTACCTAAAGGACGCCGCCACCGGCGAAGCCCTCATTGGAGCCTCGGTGTTTGTGAAAAGCCTGGGCGTGGGTGCCACGGCTAATGAGTACGGCTTTTATTCGCTTACGCTGCCCAAGGGTCGCTACGTGGTCACGTACACCTACGTGGGCTCGGCTCCCCGCGAGGAAACCCTGGACCTGACCACCAGCCAGACGCTCTCGGTGAAGCTGGCCGCCAAAGGCGTGGAAACCGGCGAGGTAGTAGTAACCGGCCGGGCCCCCGACCAAAACGTGCGCAGCACCGAAACCGGCGTGGCCCGGCTCGATGCCCGCCAGGTGAAGATGGTGCCGGCCCTGCTGGGCGAGGCCGACGTGGTGCGCACCATTCAACTGCTGCCGGGGGTGAGCACGGTGGGGGAGGGCGCCACCGGCTTCAACGTGCGCGGCGGTGGTGTCGACCAGAACCTGATTCTGATGGACGAGGCCCCGGTGTATAATTCCTCGCACTTGTTTGGGCTGTTTTCGGTGTTCAACCCCGATGCGGTGAAGGACTTGAAGCTGGTGAAGGGTGGCATCCCGGCGGCGTACGGCGGGCGGCTATCGTCGCTGCTCGACATCCGGATGAAGGATGGCAACTCCCAACGGCTGGGGGTGAACGGCGGGGTGGGCATCGTGAGCAGCCGGCTGGCGGTGGAAGCGCCCATCGTGAAGGACAAAGGCTCGTTTATCGTGGCCGGGCGCCGCTCCTACGCCGACTTGTTCCTCAAATTCAACCCCGACCAGAAGGACAACCAGGCGTATTTCTACGACTTCTCAGCCAAGGCCAACTACACGCTGGGCGAGCGCGACCGGGTGTATTTGAGCGGCTACTTCGGGCGCGACGTGTTCAAGTTCGGCGACTTGTTTGAGAACAGCTGGGGCAACAAAACCGGCACGCTGCGCTGGAACCACGTCTTCAACTCGCGCCTGTTTATGAACGTAACGGCCCTGGCCAGCCGCTACGACTACGGCCTGGGCGTGCCCACCGGCACCCAGGGCTTTGAGTGGACGTCTAACATCACCGACTACAGCGCGAAGGCCGATTTCGAGTTTTTCCGCAACCCCAACAGCACACTGCATTTCGGGGGCAGCAGCATTTTCTACACCTTCGAGCCGGGCCACGTGGTGCCCACGCAGGCCACGTCCATCTTCCGGGAGCTGCGCTTGCAGCAGCAGCAGGCCACCGAATGGGCTGCCTATCTGGACGAGGAGCGGAGCTTCGGCCCGGCATTTTCGGTGCAGTACGGGCTGCGGGCTACCATGTTTGAGAACACCAGCGCCGGCACCTTTTACGACTACACCGGCGAGCTGGGCAAGCAGCTCAGCCCCGTGAACCCGCAGACCTACGGCCGCAGCCACCGCCTAGCCAGCTACCCCAACCTGGAGCCGCGCCTCTCGGCCCGCTACGCCCTGAGCGAGAGCGGGTCCATCAAGGCCAGCTACCACCGCATGGTGCAGTACATCCACCTGATTTCCAACACCACGGCCGCCACGCCGCTCGACGTGTGGCTGCCCAGCACCCGCAACGTGCGTCCCGAGCACGCCGACCAGGTCACCCTGGGCTACTTCCGCAATTTCCAGCACAACGCCTACGAGGCCTCGCTGGAAGTCTTCGGCAAAAAGATGGATAACCAGATTGACTACATCAACGGGGCCAACACCCTGCTCAACCAGAACCTCGAAGCCGAGCTGCTCTACGGCCGGGGCCGGGCCTACGGGGCTGAACTGTACGTGAAGAAGAACGAGGGCCGCTTCACCGGCTGGCTGAGCTACACCCTGAGCCGCTCGGAACGCCAGATTGATGGCATCAACCAGAACAAGTGGTACGCCAATAAGTACGACAAAACCCACGTGCTGGCCCTGGTGGGCAGCTACGCGGTGTCGGACCGGCTCTCACTCTCGTCCACGTTCAACTACAGCACCGGCGTGGCCACCACCGTGCCCGACAGCCGCTTCGTGTACCAGGGCCTGGTGGTGCCCAATGTGAATGGCGATGTGCGCAACAACTACCGCGTGCCCGCCTACCACCGCCTCGACCTGGCCGCCACCCTCAAAAACAAGCTTCACCCCGAGCGCCGCTGGCAGGGCTCCTGGACCTTCAGCATCTACAACGTGTATGGTCGCCGCAACGCCTTCGGCCTCTACTTCCGCCAAAACGAAGACCACCCCACCCAGACGGAGGCTGTGCGCCTGTCCATTTTCGGCACCGTGCTGCCCAGCGCCACTTACAACTTCACTTTCTAGCGTAATCGGAGAAAAAAGAGCCTCATGCTTCGACTACGCGCAGCATGAAGTTCCTACATCCAAATAATCGTCCCAAACTATGACTCGCTTCCTCCTTTTCTTAGCGCTTTGCCTCGCAGCATTCGGCCTCAGTTCCTGCCTTGATGTGGTGAATATCGACGTGCCCGAAGCCAAGCCGCTGCTGGCCGTCGATGGCCACATCACCGACCAGGGCACGCCGGCTTTCGTTAGCCTGAGCCTCACGCAGGCGTATTTCAACGATACCCCGCCGCCGCCCGTGCGCGGGGCCACCCTCTCGCTAGTCGACGACCAGGGCAATAGCGACGTGCTGCGCGAGGTGAGCCCCGGCCAGTACCTGGGCAGTGGCTCGGTGCGCGGGCGCATTGGCGGGCAGTACACGCTGACCATGGTGGTTGATGGCCAGACCTACCGGGCCGCAACTGAAATCCGCCGCACCCCTCGTATTGACAGCATCAGTCTGGAATATAAGCCCAAGCAGACGGGCTACGACGAAGGCTACTATGCCCTCTATAACGGCCCCGAGCTGCCCGGAGTGGGAGATTATTACCGCTTCATGGTCTATAAAAACGGTGCGCTATTCAATCAGCCCGACGACCTGATTGTAAGCTCTGATGAATTGGTAGATGGCCGCTACATCGGCGGCGTCGAGTTGAACGACGACCCGCTGGTATCCGGCGACCGGATAAAAGTGGAGATGCTGTCTATCCCGCGGGACTACTACTATTTCCTGAACGAGATGACAGCCCAGATTAACAACGTAGGTCTGTTTGCCACTAGCCCCGCCAACGTCCGCACCAACATTATCAACACCCAGACGGGCTCAGATAAAACCGCAGTCGGTTACTTTGCAGGCTACACCGTGCGCGCCGACTCGGTAGTGGTCCGCTAATCAAACTCCCCTCCTCAACCGAGGAGGGGACGCTGACGCGAAGCAATAGCTGGGGTGGTTGAAGTCGTTGAACGAAATCCGGACGACATGTCCGCAAGCCATTCAACGCCCACAACCACCCCCGTTTCAGCTGGCACTGAAACTTCCCTTCCTTGGCAAGGAGGGAAGTTTGTCGTTCTATCCAATTGTTCATTCCTAATTCTTCATTCCTAATCAGTAATATATGCCCCAACGCTACCCCGACCCGGACGACGCGCCGTGGGCATTACTGGCCCGGCACCTGGCGGCCGAAACCACCCCAACCGACCAGGCCGAGTTACACAACTGGCTGCGCGCCGACCCACAGCACCTGAAAATCCTGGCTACCGTGACCCGGGCCTGGGAGCGGGCGGGAGAGGTTGCGCCCGCGCCGCTGCTGTTCTCGGCCCAGGATGTGGAAGCCGCCTGGCGTCGTTTCCAGCCACTGATGACGGCCCCCGCCGCTCCCCCGAAACCAGCCGCTGCTTCCGAAGCCGTGGTGCGTCCGATGTGGCCCGCCACCACTTCCCGCTGGAGTTCCGCGCTAAAGCTGGCTGCCGGGGTGGTGCTGGTAGCCGGTGCGGCGTATGCACTCACAACTGGCCCTTTCTTCGGGACTAAAAAAGAGGCGTCCGCCAGCTACGCCAGCGTCGCCCAGCGCCAGCTCGTGCGCCTGCCCGATAGCAGCCGGGTGTGGCTGAATGCCCATTCACAGCTGCGCTATAGTAGTGTAAGCGTGACCCAGCCGCGCCAGGTACAGCTTACCGGGGAGGCTTACTTTGAAGTGCAGCCCGCTGCGGGCCGGCCATTTCTGGTGAATACAACCACGGCCCAGCTGCGCGTAGTGGGCACGGCCTTCAATGTGCGGGCCTACGCCGCCGAAGACTCGGTGGAAGTCAGCGTGATCCATGGCCGCGTGTGGCTGGCCCGCCTCAGCACCCCCGACAGCGTGCTGCTGACGGCCCACACCCGTGCCGCTCTGCACGCCACCGATGCCCCCGGCCGCGTACCTGCCGCTCTGCGCGCTGTGCCCGCGCCTAATGCCAACTTCCGCGCCTGGCAAACCGATACCCTGCGCTTCGTGGATGCACCCGTGCTCCAGGTAGCGCAGGCGCTCCGGGCTACTTTCGGAACCCAGCTCTCTCTAAGCGGTGCTGGCTTGCAGCAGTGCCGGTTCACGGGCACGTTTGCGCATCCGCAGCCCGCGCAGGTGCTGGCCGTGCTGCAGGTAGCAACCGGTGCCGCGTTGCAGGCTACCGGTCCGGGGCAGTATACGTTGAGCGGCAATGGTTGCTCGGCTGCTCCCAATCCGGCCACCAATCCGACTGTCAATTAATAAGCTGATGCGACCGCGCCGCCATTGGGCCCGCATTGGGCCATATTGCCTGGCCCTGGCAGGAGGCCTGTGGAGCCGTCCGGCGACGGCTCAGCCCGCGGCTGCGCCGCCGCTCAACCAGCTGGTGCGCCTGCCGGCTGGCTGGGTCACGCTTGCGCAGGTGCTGGCCGAAGCTTCGCGCCAAAGCAAGGTGCCCATCTCGTACAGCAGCACCCGGCTGGCCACCTCGCGCCGGATATACGTGCCTGCCGGGCCACCCCGGCCCCTGCGCACCGTGCTGAGCGAGGTGCTGGGCGCCCAGCACGTAACCTATGGCTTGCTGAACGGGCAGCTGGTGCTCTGGCCCGCCCGACAGGCACCCCCGCCCGGCATTACAAACGTAAACGGCCGTGAAACTGCGGCTGCAGCCGAAACCCTAGCTGCGGGTGCAAGCTCCGGCATTACCCCAGTAGCCAAGCCCGTTTCTCCCCGTTCAACTTCTCTGCAAGAAAAAGTAGCCGGTGCGGTTCCCGGCAATACCAAGTCGGAAAAGGACCTGCCAGCCGGGCCAGCACTCCAACTGCCCGTTCAGCAAGCCACAGGCCAGGAGCGAAACGGAAGTAGGGGTGGGGTGAAGTCGGTGCGAAATGCCTCCGGACAGCATAGCCGCGCCTTTCCTACACCGGCAGAGGCTGCGGAGCACTTACAGGTCACTACTGCTGATGTTGGGAAACTAACGGCCTTATCTGCCACTTCCAAGCCACTGGCAATCCGAGGGCATTTCAACGAGCAGGGTAGCAAAGCCGCGAAGCGAGGGCGGAGTCTTCACGTCGCCACATCCAAAGTGGCGACTGGCCGTGACGATAACGCAGCAATGGCGGCAACAGCTGCTTCCAAAACTACTGCGAAACCGGCTTCAAGCTCCAGCGCCAGTTCAAGCTCCGGGCGACTAGGCCGGAGCGGAGAAGTCCCTCTGCTACCAGTGCGGGAGGTACGGGCCGCGAGCATACCCAGCCGCGTACCCAGCATCGCGGAGTTGACTCCAGTACCGCTTGCACCATCAGCGGCCCCTTCGTTGCTCACCAACCGACTGGCCCAACTGAGTTTGGTTTACCCGCTCAGTACCAACTTGCTGGCCAATGCCCGCGCCAATAACCTTCTCTCCGTAAACATGCTGGCGGGCTACGCCGGCGGCGTGCGGGCTGTGGAACTGGGTAGCCTGCTGAACGTGGTGCGCGATTCAGTGCGGGGCTTGCAGGCAAGCGGGCTGGCCAATGTGGTGGGTACTGCCGTGCGTGGGGTGCAGCTGGCCGGAATGGCCAACATCATCGGTGGTTCGGTGAGTGGCCTCCAGGGGGCCGGGGCGGTGAACATCTGCCGCGATGACGCCCGGGGCATTCAGCTGGCGGGCATTGTCAACGTGGTAGGGGGAGCGGCCCACGCGCGCACTCGCCCCGACCAACCCACCCGCGTACGGCGCTGGTTGGGCCTGCCCCGCCTGCTGTCCACCGATGCGCTGGGCCGGCTGCCGGCTGCGCCCTCCGTCAGCGCTCCGGGGCCGTTGTTTCAGTTTGCTGGGCTGGCCAATGTTACCGGCACCGATGTGCAGGGCCTGCAAACGGCTACCCTTGTAAATCTGGCCCACCAGGTAAAGGGCGTACAGTTTGGCCTGGTAAACGTAGCCCGGCACGTGCGGGGCGTGCAGTTTGGTCTGGTCAACATCGCCGATTCGGTGGATGGCATCCCGCTTGGGTTCATCAATATTGTGCGTCATGGCTACTTGCAGGGCGAAGTATGGTCAAGTGAGTCTTTGCCGCTCAATGCCGTGGTCAAGTTGGGAGTGCGTCGCTATTACACCATTCTCGGGGTCGCTGCTGAGCCCTTCGGTAGCCGCGTGCAGTGGGCCGGAGGCTTCGGCTTTGGCACCGTGGGCCAGCCTCACGGCCGTTTCACCTTTAGCCTCGACGCCATCCAGTGGACCCTGGCCGGTACTGCCGAGGCCGCCGGCGTCCAAACCGACCAGCGCCTGCTCTCCCAGCTGCGCCCGGCCGTGGCCTGGCAAATTGAGCGCAACGGCCATTTGCAGCTCGTGGTGTCGCCCACCCTCAACCTGGCCATTGCCTGGAGCAACGAAGGCCAGCCCAACTGGGACTTTGGCGCCAATCAGCTGCTACTCATCAATGCGACCGGTGAGCAGTCGCGCACGCGCATGTGGCCCGGCCTGCAAATCGGGCTGCGGTTTTAAGGAGTCAAGCAACAGTAATCGTAACGAATAACCCGTCATGCCGAGCGTAGCCGAGGCATCTCTCGTGCGGCACTAATTAAACCGCTTTGGCAGACAAATGGAAAGGGCCGTTGATAAAGCACATGCTCTATCAACGGCCCTTTCCATTTGTCTGCCAGCTACCTAAGCTTTGGTAGCAGCTTTCGCTTTCGCCGCAGGCTTTTTCGCGGCGGGTTTCTTGGCAGTGGTTGCCTTTTTAGCAGCAGGCTTTTTCGCCGCAGCTTTTTTGGCTGGCGTGTCTACTTTCTCCTCCTTTGCTGCTGGTGCCGCTTTCTTGCCAAAACGGCCGCCTTTGGCCGGTTTATCCGGCGTAGCATCGGCTAGTTCGATGCAGCGTTCCAAGGTGAGTTCTGTCGGCTCTTCGCCTTTCGGAATTTTCACGTTCTTCTTACCTGCCACGATGTAGGGGCCGAAGCGGCCATTCAGCACCTGAATGTCGGGATTCTCAGGAAAGGACTTGATGAGTCTCTCGGCATCGGTTTTGCGCTTGTTCTCAATCAGGGCCACACCTTCCTCGGCCGTGATGGTGTGCGGGTCCTGCTCCTTGGTGAGGGAGTAGAATTTGCTATCGTGGCGGATATAGGGGCCAAAGCGACCGAGATTGGCCGTCATATCCTTCTCCTCAAACTGGCCCACAATGCGTGGCAGTTTGAACAAATCCAGTGCTTCTTCCAGCGTGATGCTTTCGATAAACTGGCCTTTGCGCAAGTTAGCATAAGCCGGTTTTACCTCCGGGTCGGTCGTGTCGCCCAGCGCCACATAGGGGCCATAGCGGCCCAGGCGGGCGGTAATTTTCTCGCCGGTTTCGGGGTGTACCCCAATTTCGCGGGTGCTGCCCAGCGTGTTGCGCTCGATGTCCTGTCCGGCCTCAATGGTCGCATGGAACTTGTCGTAGAAGCCAGTCAGCATCTGCGTCCAGTTCTCGTGGCCGTTGGCAATTTGGTCGAACTCATCCTCTACCTTGGCCGTGAACTGAAAGTCCACAATCACCGGGAAGTGAGCCACCAGGAAGTCGTTCACCACCATAGCCGTATCGGTCGGGAACAGCTTGGCTTTCTCCGCGCCGTAGCTCTCCGTCTTCACTTCGGTTTTCACCGCGTTGTCTTCCAGCGTCAGCACGTTGAACTTGCGCTCCTTGCCCTCACGGGTATCTTTTTCCACGTAGCCACGCTTCTGCACCGTACTGATGGTAGGCGCATAGGTCGAAGGCCGGCCGATGCCCATTTCCTCCAATTTCTTCACTAGCGAAGCCTCCGTATAGCGGGCTGGTGGTGCCGAAAACCGCTCCGTGGCACTCAGCCGCTGCAAGGGCAGGGCCTGGCCCACGCTCAGCGGCGGCAGGCCGCGCGAGAAGCTCGATTCGCCGTCTTTGGCGTCGTCCTCATCCTCGTCGTCCTTGCTCTCCGCATACACTTTTAGGAAGCCCTCAAACGTAATCACTTCGCCCGTCGCCGACAGTGTTACACCCGGCTGCGTGCTGATGCCGATAACCGCCGTGGTGCGCTCAATTACCGCTTCCGCCATTTGCGAAGCCATGGCCCGCTTGCGAATGAGGTCATAAAGCCGTTGTTCCGATGCATCCGAGCCCGCTTTCACGGCGCTGAAATCGGTCGGTCGAATGGCTTCGTGCGCCTCCTGGGCCGAGGCCGACTTGGTTTTAAACGTGCGGTGGTGGTGGTATTCGGCTCCGTAAGCCGCCGTGATGGCAGCCTGCGCCCCCGCCAGCGCCTCCGCCGAGAGGTTCACTGAATCCGTCCGCATGTAGCTGATTTTACCAGCTTCGTACAGTTTCTGAGCTACGCTCATCGTTTGCGCCACTGAGTAACCCAGCTTGCGCGAGGCTTCCTGCTGCAGTGTAGACGTGGTGAACGGAGCGGCCGGGCTGCGCTTGCCGGGCTTTTTATCCAGGCTTTCAATCTGATACGAAGCCCCGACGCAACGCTGCAAAAATGCTTCGGCCTCGGCGCGGGTCTTGTAGCGGGTGGGCAGTTCGGCTTCCAGCACCGCTCCGCGGCCAGCATCGAAGCGGGCTACGACACGGTAGGCGCTGGCGCTTAGGAAGCTGGCCACCTCACGTTCGCGTTCCACTACCAGGCGCACGGCTACACTCTGCACACGGCCGGCGGAAAGACCCGGTTTTACCTTTTTCCAGAGCACCGGGCTCAGCTCAAAGCCCACAAGGCGGTCGAGCACGCGGCGGGCTTGCTGGGCATTCACCAGGTCCTGGTTCACCACGCGCGGGTTGGCGATGGCACCCAGAATGGCGTTCTTGGTAATTTCGCGGAATACGATGCGCTTGGTTTTGGTGTCAGGCAGGTTCAGGGTTTCGGCCAAGTGCCAGCTGATGGCTTCGCCTTCGCGGTCATCGTCACTCGCCAACCAGACGGTTTCGGCTTCCTTGGAAAGTTTTTTCAGCTGCGCGATAAGCTCCCGTTTATCCGCCGACACCACGTAAGTGGGCTTAAAACCGTTGGCAATATCGATGGCATTATTGTCCTTAGGTAGGTCGCGGACGTGGCCGTAGCTGGAGCGCACCACAAAATCTTGGCCGAGGTAGCCTTCAATGGTTTTGGCCTTGGCTGGCGACTCGACGATTACTAAATTCTTGACCATGTGGGCGGGTAAGGGTGACGACAAACGGAAAGGGAAGTGATAATGAAACGGCCGGGCGTCGCGAAATGTTAAAATTGGCCGCAAAGATGCCGGATAAATCCTAGCAAAAGTGCATCGAGCAATAATCTAGCCGTGAAGGGACTGCATGAACGCGGAAAACACCCCCTCCGGTTCATTGCGAAATGAAGGAACGTACCTTTGCTTATTCATGGTTAAGCCGCGTACTTTCGCCTTCCCAATTTTCTTCCTTTCATCCGATTCTGATACCTATACTATATGGCTTCCCCCAAGACTCCGCAATCTAAGCCCCGCCGGACCTCCGAAGTGGCTACGTCGGATGAAAATAACGGCGGAATGCCGGATGCCGGCGCCGTTTCGGCCCTCGACGTGGTGCGGACTAACAACGACCTGACCCGTAAACGCGGCGGCTCGCGTGGCTCGATTGATACGCAGGACCCCGGCTACGTCAACGACCAGCTAAACCGCGTACTCTTCGCCCTCGATGCCTTTAAAAAAGGCGACGTATCGGTGCGCCTCACCAAGCAGAACGACGATATTTTCGCCGAAATCGCCGAGGCTTACAACTCGATGGTGGACATGATTGCAGGGGTAGGCGGCGAGGTGTCGCGCATCTCGAAAGTAGCGGGGGTTGAGGGTAACCTTAAGGCGCGAGCCTCGGCCGACGGTGCCGCCGGCTTCTGGCGCGACATGGTGAACAACATCAACGGCCTCGTGGACAGCATCGCAGTTCCGGTACTGGAAGTGGGCAAGGTGTTGAAAAATATCAGCCGGGGTAATCTGGACGAAAGCTTCCAGATTCCTGTCTCGGGCGACTTCAAAGTGATGGCCGAAACCATCAACAAAACCATTGACAACCTCAACATCTTCGCCGGCGAGGTAACCCGCGTGGCCCAGGAAGTAGGCACCGAAGGCAAACTCGGCGGTCAGGCCAGCGTGCCCAACGTGGCCGGCGTGTGGAAGGACCTGACGGATAACGTGAATTACATGGCCAGCAACCTGACGAGTCAGGTACGGGACATTGCCAACGTGGCTACGGCCGTAGCCAAAGGCGACCTGAGCCAGAAGGTAACGGTGGACGTAAAGGGCGAGTTGCTGCAACTCAAGCAGAACCTGAACCAGATGGTGGACTCGCTCAACCTCTTCGCCGGCGAGGTAACCCGCGTGGCCCAGGAAGTAGGAACTGAGGGGCGCCTCGGCGGTCAGGCCAGCGTGCCCAACGTGGCGGGTATCTGGAAGGACCTGACGGATAACGTGAATTACATGGCCAGCAACCTGACGAGTCAGGTACGGGACATTGCCAACGTGGCTACGGCCGTAGCCAAAGGCGACCTGAGCCAGAAGGTAACGGTGGACGTAAAGGGCGAGTTGCTGCAACTCAAGCAGAACCTGAACCAGATGGTGGACTCGCTCAACCTCTTCGCCGGCGAGGTAACCCGCGTGGCCCAGGAAGTAGGCACCGAAGGCCGATTGGGTGGACAAGCCGTGGTGCCCAACGTAGCTGGTGTGTGGAAAGACCTGACGGATAACGTGAATTACATGGCCAGCAACCTGACGAGCCAGGTACGGGACATTGCCAACGTGGCTACGGCCGTAGCCAAAGGCGACCTGACGCAGACGGTTACCGTCGATGTAAAAGGGGAGTTCTTGCAACTCAAGCAGAACCTGAACCAGATGGTGGACTCGCTCAACCTCTTCGCTGGCGAAGTAACCCGCGTGGCGCAAGAGGTAGGCACCGAAGGCAAGCTCGGCGGCCAGGCTTCCGTGCCCAACGTAGCTGGTGTGTGGAAAGCGCTGACCGACAACGTAAATGACATGGCTGCGGCTCTAACCTCGCAGGTGCGGGACATTGCCAACGTGGCCACCGCAGTAGCCCGCGGCGACTTGAGTCAGAAGATGACGGTGAACGTGAAGGGCGAAATCCTGGAGTTGAAAAACATCCTCAACCAGATGGTGGACTCGCTTAACATCTTCGGTGACGAGGTGACCCGGGTGGCCCGCGAAGTAGGAACCGAAGGCAAGCTCGGCGGCCAGGCGGTGGTGCCCCGCGTAGGCGGCACCTGGAAGGAGCTGACGGACAACGTGAACACGATGGCCTCAAACCTGACGAGTCAGGTGCGGGACATTGCCAACGTGGCCACCGCCGTATCGAAAGGCGACCTGAGCCAGAAGGTAACAGTAGATGTCAAAGGCGAACTGCTCGACCTAAAGGACAACCTGAACCAGATGGTGGACTCACTCAACATCTTCGCTGGTGAAGTAACCCGGGTGGCCCGCGAGGTAGGAACCGAAGGCATCCTGGGTGGCCAGGCCAACGTGCCCAAAGTGAGCGGCACCTGGAAAGACTTGACGGACAACGTGAACACGATGGCCAGCAACCTGACTTCGCAGATGCGGGACATTGCCAATGTGGCTACGGCCGTAGCCAAAGGCGACCTGAGCCAAAAAATCACGGTAAACGTGCGCGGTGAGCTCCTGCAGTTGAAGGAAAACCTCAACGAAATGGTGGACTCACTCAATATCTTCGGTGACGAGGTAACCCGGGTGGCCCGTGAAGTAGGCACCGAAGGCAAACTCGGTGGCCAGGCCAAAGTGCCCAACGTACGCGGCACCTGGAAGGACCTGACGGACAACGTGAACACGATGGCCAGCAACCTGACGAGTCAGGTACGGGACATTGCCAACGTGGCCACCGCCGTATCGCGCGGCGACTTGAGCCAGAAGGTTTCGGTAAACGTCAACGGCGAGTTGCTGGACCTGAAGGACAACCTGAACCAGATGGTGGACTCGCTCAACCTGTTTGCCGGCGAGGTAACCCGCGTGGCCCAGGAAGTAGGCACTGAGGGCAAGCTCGGCGGCCAGGCCAGTGTGCCCAGTGTGGCCGGTGTGTGGAAAGACCTGACCGACAACGTAAACTACATGGCCAGCAACCTCACCACGCAGGTGCGAGGCATTGTGAAAGTAGTAACGGCCGTATCGAAAGGTGACCTTACCCAAAAGCTGACCCTCGAAGCCAAAGGCGAAGTAGCCGAGCTGGCCGACACCATCAACCGAATGGTGGATGACCTGAACCGCCTCGCTTCCGAAGTAAGCCGCGTGGCCAAAGTGGCCGGGGTGGAGGGCAAACTCACCGAGCGTGCCACGGTAGGTGGCGTATCGGGCTCGTGGAAAGAACTGGTGGATACGCTCAACGCGCTGATTGAAAGCATTGCCTCGCCGGTGCTTGAAGTGAGCCGGGTGGTGCGTGCCATCTCTGAAGGCGACCTGACCCAGCGCGTGGAAGTACCGACTACGGGTGATATTCTCGCCATGTCGAACGCCCTTAACCTAGCCGTTGAAAACCTGAACGAGCTGCTTGGTGAAATCAACGACTCATCGCAGATTGTGGGAACTTCTTCGGAAGAAATGGCTGGCAAAGGCCAGGAAATGAGCCGGGTAACTGTCGACGTGGCGTTGGCCATGCAGCAGATGGCTGAAGGTGCTCAGAACCAAGCCTTGAAAACGGACCAAGCCTTCAAGCTGATTGAAGAAATCATGCAAGCCACGAAGGAAACGGCCAACAAGGCCGATGTGGTGAACAAAGCGGCAATTCTGGCTGAGCAAACCTCGCAGCTAGGTCTGAAAACAGTAGCGGAAGTGGTGAAAAACATGGAGGAAATCTCCAGCGCTTCGTCGCAAACCTCGCGCACCATCGAAGTACTGAGCACCCGCTCGCAGGAAATCAGCAAGTCGCTGGGTGTGATTACCGATATTGCCTCGCAAACCAACCTGCTGGCCCTGAACGCCGCCATCGAAGCGGCCCGCGCCGGGGAAGCCGGCCGCGGTTTTGCCGTAGTAGCCGAAGAAATCCGGAAGCTGGCCGAAGGCTCCCGCAAGTCGGCCAATGAAATTGCGACGCTGGTTGAGGACGTGAAAAAGGATACCACCTCGGCTGCAACCGCTATTTCGACCATGGAAGGTCGGGTACTCAAGGGCAAGAACGCAACGTTCGAAGCCAGCTCGGCCTTTAAGAACATTGCCACCAGTTCCGGCGAAACGCTCCGAACCTCGCGCGACATTCTCACGGCAACGGAGGTGCAGAAAACGTCCATCGGCGACGTGGTGAAGTACGTGGAAGAAGTAGTAGCCATTGCCGAGCAAACGGCAACCGGCACCCAGCAAGTGGCCGGCACGGCCAAGCAACTTTCCACTGCCATGCAGGAGCTGACCACCAGTTCGCAACGCCTCACCGACATTGCCGACGACCTTCAGGCCGGCCTCGAAACCTTCCAGCTCAGCACTTATACCTACGAGCCCGAGCCGGAACCCGAACCCATTCGCCGTCGCATCAGCGCCCGTCGCGACTACGAGCCTACGCCCGCGCAAGTCCAAAGCAATGGTACCCGTCGCCCAAGCAATGGCCGGGCCGAAGCTGCTGCCGTTGCCGAAAATGGACATTCGGAAAGGGGAGGACGTCGCCGGCCTGCAAATGAAGCCGCGCCCGCGATGACTCCTAGGGCGGAGCGAGTTGCCCGGGTTACGGCCGAAGCTGAAGCGGCTTCGTCGCCCGCCTCCCGGTTGGCAAAGGCCAAATCTGCTGCCAAGGCCAACCCGGGTAAAGCCGCCGCCAATGGTCAAGCAGTCAAAGAACCTGCCCCTAAACCGAAAGCTAAGAGCAAGTAGTCATTCAATTCTGGGTGAATGAACTAAATTGATAACGCATTAAGCCTTAATAAACTAGATGGCCGATATTGAATTGGCGGCTTCGTCGTCCAAAGCCGAGCGCGCCAAGCCCGTTGAGATGGTGCAGCTGATTGTTTTTCGGCTGGGCGATGAAGACTACGGGATTCGCATTGAGCAGGTGAAGGAGGTGACAGTGACGCCTGAAGTGGCCCGCATGCCCAAAACACCGCCCTTTATCAAGGGCATTGCCAACCTGCGCGGCGATATTATTGCCATTCTGGACCTGGAAGAGCGTTTTCGGCTACGACCAGCTGGCCGCGAGCTGCCCGAGCGTAGCTACACCGTGGCAGTAGAAGCGGCTGATTACACCCTGGGCCTTGTGGTGCGTGAGGTGCCCCGGCCGCTCACGCTACCCCTCAGCCAGATTGAACCGGCGCCGGAGTTTGTGCAGGACACTGGTGCCCGCGACAAATACCTGGAAGGCATTGCAAAGCTCCCCGATGGGAACATCATCATCGTATTGGACATGCGCAAGCTCCTGACCCCAAGCGAGGTGATGCGGCTGCCGGGCAAAACGGCATCTAAGTAGCCGCACAACCGTACAACTCGTGCCTGACCGCCAAGTCAGTTACTTATCGAATCAAATTTCCCAACTCCATGAATAAGCGCATACTCATCGTCGACGACTCCTTTTACATGCGGACGATGCTCAAGAACATGCTCACCGATGCCGGCTACGAGGTAGTGGGCGAGGCAGCCAACGGCGCCCAAGCTGTGGAAATGGCCACTTCGACATCGCCCGACTTGATTACCCTCGACGTAATTCTGCCCGACAATACGGGCCTCGATGTTCTTAAAAGCCTGCGCCAGGTGCAGCCCACTGCTAAGGTGGTGATGTGCAGTGCAGTTGGGCAGGAAGTCATTGTGAACGAAGCTATTGAGAACGGCGCCCTTGCCTATATCGTAAAGCCTTTCTCCGAAGAGAAAGTCTTGGAAATTGTGGGCGCTGCCCTGCAAAACGACGCAGAACAAACCGCCTAACGTGATTCGACAACGCCTCGTCGCAGTAACGCAACCCGCCGCCATGGGTGGGGCACAGACGTGTGCGCCGGGCAGTAGAATGATGAACTTCTCTGATTCTGGCCAATGAAAACGCGCGACCAGGAATACCGGGAGATGTTCATGGCTGAGGCCTTGGAGTATTACGACTCCATGAGCCGGCATCTGAGCGAGCTGGAGCGTAACCCCAGCGCCGGCCCCGCGCTGAATGAGCTGTTTCGGTTGATGCACAACCTCAAGGCCAATGCCCGCGCCATGGGCTTTACGGACCTTGGCGAGATGGCGCATCACCTTGAAACGCTGTTTGGTTTGATTCGGGACCAGCAGCGCACCTTTAGCGGGGCGCTGACGCGCGTAGTCTTTGCGGGCGTCGATGCTATGGGGGCCATGATTCGGGCCATTGGTGCCAACCAGCCCTTACCCGATGCCCAGGCCCTCATTGAAAATCTAGACCGGCTGGTACGCGGCGAAGAGCCCGTTTTTGAAGAAGACGAGGTTGCGGAAACCGATGAAGAGGCAGGCAAGAAGATGGAGCTTTCGGACCTGGTTTATATCCAGGTTAAAAAGCTTGACAATCTCCTGAATCTGGTGGGCGAACTGGTCATTGACCGTGACCGGATTATGACCCTGGCGCAGGAGCTTGACAACCCGGCGCTGCTCGCAACGGCCCAGCATCTGTTCCGAATTTCCGACGACCTGCAGTACAGCGTGATGGATGCCCGTCTAGTAGGCGTGGGCGTATTATTGAATAAATTTCCTCGCGTGGTGCGCGATGTGGCCTCCGCTGAGGACAAGGAAGTTGAATTGATACTGAGCGGCCAAGATGTTCAAATCGACCGCAACATTCTGCAAATCATCACCGATGCCTTGCTCCACTTGGTGCGAAATGCCGTCAGTCATGGCCTCGAAACAAAGGCCCAACGCCAGCAGGCTGGTAAGCCTTTGGTGGGGCATCTCACGCTGTCAGCCATGACAGAGCGCGACGATGTACTTATCCAGGTGCGCGATGACGGTCGGGGCATCGATACCGAAGCCGTGCGCCGCAAAGCCGTAGAGCGTGGCCTGACGACCGCCAATATTGCAGCCACGCTTGACGAGCAGGCCGTATGGGCCTTCTTGTTTGAGCCTGGCTTTTCGATGGCTTCCAAAATTACTGATATTTCTGGCCGGGGCGTGGGCCTGGATGTGGTGAAACTGG
This sequence comes from Hymenobacter negativus, assembly GCF_017571495.1. Taxonomy (GTDB): domain Bacteria; phylum Bacteroidota; class Bacteroidia; order Cytophagales; family Hymenobacteraceae; genus Hymenobacter; species Hymenobacter negativus. Next base: position 593,545 of record NZ_JAGETZ010000003.1, read on the forward strand.
CCTTGGATTCCTTGGGTGGCCAACTGCGCGTGGAGTCCGAATTGGGGGCAGGAACCACTTTCACCCTGGTGCTGCCTACTTCGATTGCTGTAAAAGGTGCTCTACTCATTGAAGTGGAGGAGCGGCCCTACGCTGTGCCCCTGATGCACACCGATACTGTGCTGGCCCTACAGCCCGAGCAAATTTCGGTAGTGGGTGGCGTGTTACTCACCCACTTCCAAGGGCAGCCAGTGCCGCTGGTACCGTTGCAACTGCTGCTGAACGATGAAGGCGATGAGCCGCTGCCGCTTGCTACCCGCAACGATGTGCAGGGCGCCCAGCAGGTACTGGTTGTCAATTACAACAACCGCCGCCTGGGCCTAGTCGTCGACCGCTTCATTCGGCAGCAAAACATTGTCATCAAACCCCTGAGCAAGCCACTCGATACCATCGACTTGTTTGGTGGGGTCACCCTGCTGGGCAGTGGGCAGGTGTGTCTGGTACTTGACGTACCGGCACTTACCCGCCTTTTCATTACCAAACGCCCGTAACTTTCCTTTCTTTCACCCCAGTCCTCGCAGCTGCACTTTCCCTATATTTGACGTTATGGATTTATCGATGACCGATTTAGAGCGTGATATAATCCGCGAGATTTTGAATATTGGTCTGGCTCGTGCCGCCGATTCATTTGCCGTGATTGCCCAAGAGCGTGTTCTGCTGGAAGTGCCGAACATCGACCTGTTGGTAAGCGACGACATCCTGCGTAAAGTGCGCGAGTACCAGTCCCGGCACGTCGCCATCCAATCCGATATTCGGGGTGATTTCAACGGTACAACGCTCATGTTTTTCTCTGGGCAGCACGTGCAGCGGCTCTCGCGCGTATGCCTGCGCATGCAGACCACCGAAACGCTGGAAGTGAACGAGTTGCAGGAATCGTTGCTGCTCGAAATCAGCAACATCATTACCGGTGCTCTGGTCACGCAGCTGGCCAATATCCTCAAGGCCAACATCTACGGTGCCCCGCCCATTGCCCCGCGAGGCGACATCGCCGAAAACATGCAAAATCTGCTGCCTGCTCAGCAGCTACAGCCGCTCATCTTCTCCGTTATCACGCAGTTCTCTGACCGCGACAATACTGTTGAACTGCCCTTGATGCTGTTTTTCGACCGGGTAACGTTCGTGAAAATTCTGGACATCATTCGCAGCTACGACTTCCTCGGCAGCCAGATGTCGGCCTGAAAATCACCCCTCCGCTATTTCTAACCTGATGTAATCAGCACGTCATGCTGAGCTTGCCGAAGCACTTCTACTGCGCGAGTAATTAGTTACTTTCCCGGTAGAGATGCTTCGGCAAGCTCAGCATGACGTTCTTTTGTCACTCCCACACTCTTCAAAAACACCAATGTCTAAAGCTGACGCTCTCGCCAAAAAAATAGCTTCCTTCGACCCCAATGCGCCCGGCGATGCTGATGGCGGCCTTTTCGGTCTGCCCTTCACACCCGAGGAAGCACAAGTAGTGGTAGTGCCCGTGCCGTGGGAGGTAACTGTAAGCTACCGTGCGGGTACCGCCGAAGGTCCGGCCGCTATTCGCGATGCTTCCTTGCAGGTTGACCTGTATGACTCCGATGTGCCCAATGCCTGGAAGCTGGGCTTGGCCATGGAAGAAGAGGACGAAACCATTGCCGCTACCAGCCGTGAACTGCGTCCTCTTGCTGCCGATTATATCACCTGGCTGGAAGAAGGCCAACCCGAAGCCGGCCAGAAGAAATTCGAAGGTGTGCCAGCCAAAGTCACGGCTGAAGGCGACAAGATGCTGAAGTGGCTCAAGGAGAAGACCGGGGCATTGCTCGATGCCGGTAAGGGCGTAGTGGTGCTGGGCGGCGACCACAGCACGCCGCTGGGCTATCTGCACGCCTTGGCCGAGCGCCATGAGGAATTTGCAATTCTACAATTTGACGCACACTGCGACCTGCGCCCGGCTTACGAAGGCTTCAAGTACTCGCATGCCAGCATCATGCACAATGCGCTGGAATTGCCGCAGGTGAAAAAGCTGGTGCAGGTGGGCATCCGCGACTTCTGCCAGCAAGAAGCCGATGTTATTGACCAGTCAAATGGCCGGGTGGCACTGTTCAGCCAGCGGTTTCTGAGCGACGAGAAGTTTGCTAAAAAATCCTGGAAGAAAGTGTGCGGCAAAATCATCGCCCAACTTCCCAAGAAGGTCTACATCAGCTTCGACATTGATGGCTTGGACCCCAAGCTTTGCCCCGGCACCGGCACGCCCGTTCCCGGCGGTCTGGAGTTTGAAGAAGCTACGTATCTGCTGCGCAGTATTGTGCGAGAAGGTATCCAAATCATTGGCTGTGACCTGAATGAAGTAGCGCCCGGCGACACCGAATGGAATGCCATCGTGGGTGCCCGGCTGCTCTACCAACTTTGCAACTGGATGGCCGTATCTCAAGGCCGTCTCGGTGCAAAAGGCATGGCGACGGAATAAATTTCTTACCCTTCAACTCCTGTTCCGATGGTTGGTTTTATTCTCAAATTCATTCTCACGGCGGTGCTGGTGTACGGCCTCAGCATGGTGCTGCCGGGTGTGGCGCTGGCGGGCCTCGATAGCGCAGCCATTCTGGTAGTGGTGCTGGCCATTCTGAACGCCATTGTGAAGCCAATTCTGAAAATCCTGGGCTTTCCCATTACCGTGCTTACCCTGGGCTTGTTCCTGCTGGTTATCAACGTCATCATCGTGAAACTGGCCGACTATCTGATGAGCAGTTTCGATGTGCATGGCCTACTGAACGCCCTGTTATTCAGCCTTGCCCTGTCGGTGGTAAATGCGGTGGTAGACATGGTAATTGACTAGTCATTGCTTCGATTCAAGCTTAAAAAGGCCTCTTGCGAATGCAGGAGGCCTTTTTTGTGACAAGCAGAAAACGACTACGAGCTAAGCCGCCGTCTGGCGGCGGTTGCGCCAGCGACGCACTGCCCACCAGATAACTGGTGTGAGCAGTAAGAAAGGCCACAAAGCAACCAAGCCGATGAAAAGGCTGGTAATAATCGTCCAACCGGTATAGAAGGACTCGACTACCCGGCTGGCAAATGATACCACTGGTGCCTCGGGTACGGTTTGGGACAGGAGTTGGTAGCAGGTTAGAGAAATGGTGGAGTAGGCTACCTCATCGTTCAGGGTTTTGAGGCGGCTTTCGGTGCTTTCGATTTCCTCGCGTACTTCGCCAATTTTACCTTCGATTTCCAGCACTTCGCTGATTTTTTTGGCCCGTGCCAGCAAGTCGATGTAGCGTTTTTCGACGGCGCGTTTGGTCGCGAGGCGGGCGGCTACGTCGGCATGTTGGGCGGTTACGTCGTCGGTGGTTAGCTTTTTTTCTTCTACCGTGCCCACTCCACCCAGGGCGGCCATCAGGGGTTGAAACCGGGCTGGTGCCACCCGAATGGTCATTTCCTGACGCCACTCGCCGTCGGCCCGTACTTCGGTAGAGGCGCTTAAGTAGCCGCTGTTGCGACGCACCAGGCTATCGAGGCTGGTGCTGGCGCGGGGCAAATTGTCTACTTTCAGGCGTAGGTCGGCGTGGTAGATAAGCAGCCGGGATGGGGCCACGACGGGTTCGGCACCAGGCTTGGGACCAGATTTTATTTCGGCGGTGGCATCCTCCGATTCTTCAGCGGCGGCGGATGGTGCATTTGCTTGAGGAGCGGACTCTGCAGCATCTTGCCTCATTGCACTGTATTCGGCCTTATTATCCGCACGACCACATCCTCCCAACAGTACAGCCAACCCAAACACAAAACACAAAGGGTACTTCATGATTTTCAGTAGTAAGGTGAATTCTAAAACCGAGGCAACCCGGCCAGTTGTAAGCCAACGAGCAATGCCTAAGTATGCATATGGTAGTTAGCAGCAAAGGCTATTGATGAACAGCTAAATAATTAGCCCTGTGTGGGATGACGCAGCCGCCACCAGCGCAGGCCCCACGCTCCGGCGCCACTTAGCAGCAGCAGCCACAGGTTGGTGAGCAGCACCAATACACTCAGCACCACCGACCAGCCCCGGTTGAAAGCATCCAGAAACTGTGGCGCAAAGGCCGGTAGCGGTTCGCTGGGCTCCGGAGTGGGCAGCAGCTGGCGTACGTGCAACGTGAGGGTGGCCCATTTGCGTTGTGCTCCAAATTGTTGCAGACGGGCCTGGGCAGCAGCAATGTCTTCTTTTGCCTGACGCTCCTGCCCAACCAGGCGCTGCACCTCCGCCGGATTGGTGGTTTTGGCTAGCAGTTGCTGGTATTTATTTTGCGCAGCTTGCTGCTCGGCCAGGGTATTGCTGGCCGACAGGATGTCGGCCGTCACATCAGCCGAGGCCACGTCTTTGCTCTCGATGTGACCCAGCCGGCCCAGCGCGGCCACCAACGCCACAAATTTGGTGGGTGGCACTTTGATGGTCATTTCTTGGCGGAGCAAACCGTCGGCCCGGGTTTCGTGGGCAGTAGCCAGGTAGGCACCGTGTATGTTGACCAAGCTGTCAATTTTTGGGCTGGCCTTCTCAAAGTTATTTACTGCGAGTTCCAGTTTGCCTTCGTACACCACGGTGTGCGCAACGGGATTGGGTTGAGCGGGCAACGATGGCAAGTCGGTGGTTTGAGAACCCGAAGCAATGGGTGCGGCGACCGAATCGGTGGGAGCGGGGGCAGCCGTCGTTTGAAGGTCGGGAAGAGTTGCTTCCTCTTTAGATTGGCTGCAACCTACCAGCCCCAGTCCGAGCAGGACGGGAAAAATCAGGTATTTCATCGGAAGATTTTTGGGAAAGCTGAATGTGGAAACGAACAGCGGCGCAGCTGACCCTTTATCCGACTTCTGTATTCGGGTAACCCAAAACTTCAAAAAAAACAGCCCGACCTCTTCAGGTCGGGCTGCTCAAGTACCGTAAGAAAGTTAGTAAAATGACTGATTATCAAATGCGTCGAATGTCGGCACCCAATGCTGTCAGGCGTTCATCAATGTGCTGGTAGCCGCGGTCAATCTGCTCTACGTTGAGGATGGTGCTCTTGCCCTCGGCGCTCAAGGCGGCGATGAGCAGGGCCACACCGGCCCGGATATCCGGCGAAGTCATGGTGATGCCGTGCAACTGCTTCTGCTTGTCGAGGCCGATGACGGTAGCGCGGTGCGGGTCGCACAGAATAATCTGTGCACCCATATCGATGAGCTTATCGACGAAGAACAGCCGGCTTTCAAACATCTTTTGATGGATGAGTACCGTGCCCTTGGCCTGGCAGGCTACCACGAGCACAATGCTCAGCAAATCAGGCGTGAAGCCCGGCCAGGTATGGTCCGAAACCGTGAGGATGGAGCCGTCGAGGTAGGTAGCAATTTCGTAGTGGTCCTGCGCCGGAATGTAGATGTCATCGCCCCGGAATTCCAGCTGAATGCCCAGCTTGCGGAAAGTATCCGGAATTAGACCCAACTCGGGAATCTTGCAGTCTTTGATGGTGATTTCCGAACCCGTCATAGCCGCAAGACCGATGAAAGAACCAATTTCAATCATGTCGGGCAGCATGCGGTGGTCGGTGCCGCCGAGGCTCTCCACACCCTGAATGGTGAGCAGGTTGGAGCCAATGCCTTGGATGTTAGCACCCATGCGTACCAACATGCGGCACAGCTGCTGCAGGTAGGGCTCGCACGCCGCGTTGTAGATGGTAGTAGTGCCCTCAGCCAGCACGGCCGCCATTAGAATGTTGGCGGTGCCGGTTACCGAGGCTTCGTCCAGCAGCATATGGGTGCCCGTCAGCTTGCCATCTACCTTGATGCGGTAGAAATCGGTGCCTTCCAACGTGAGCTTACCGCCCAGCTTTTCGAGACCCAAAAAGTGTGTATCCATGGGCCGACGGCCAATTTTGTCGCCGCCCGGCTTGGGCAGCTGGCAGCGGCCGTAGCGACCCAGCATCGGTCCCAGAATCATCACCGAGCCGCGCAAAGCGCCCGCCTGCGCCACGAACTCGGGCGAGTCCATGTAGTCCAGGTTGACATTTTCAGCCTGAAAGCGGTAGGTGTCAGATGCTAGTTTGCCCACTTTCACACCCATGTCACGCAGCAGCTCAATGAGCTTGTTGACGTCGCGGATGTCAGGAATATTGCTGATGGTTACGGGCTCCGGGGTGAGCAGTACCGCGCAGAGAATCTGGAGAGCTTCGTTCTTAGCGCCCTGGGGCGTGATTTCGCCGCGTAGCGCTTTGCCGCCGCGTACTTCAAATGCTGCCATTCGTTTGGTTGTCAGTTACAAGTGTTCTGGTAAAAAGAACGTCATGCCGGGCTTGCCAAAGCAGCTCTACCGAGAAAGTAACTAATTACTCGCGCGGTAGAACTGCTTCGGCAAGCCCGGCATGACGTCCATCATAAATTACTGAGGCGGCTGCTGCGGCTCCTGGCTGCGGCCTTTCTTCCGCTTTTTGCCATTTTTATTGCCGAAGCTATTGTTGCTCCGACCGTCTCGGTTGTCGCGGCCCTCGCGGCGGTCACGCTGCTGTGGCTGGGGGACAATGAAGGCCGGAGCGCGGCCCGTACCTACCGGCATCTCGAACAGGTTTTCCGCGTCAACAACGGCTGGGTCGAGCTTGAGCTGCCCGCCCGATAACTCGCTTAAATGCCGTAGAATGGTCACATCCTTCGCATTCTCCTTGTTGTGCTGGCGGTACAGAAACTTCATCGTCCGGCCAATCTGGACGGTGGCCTGCTCGCGTTCGGCGGCATCTTCCAGGGTCAGGGCTTTGGCAATCAGGGCTTCAATGGCCGCTCCATAGGCCCGCAGTTTGGGTGCGGTGCGGGGGTAGGGTACACGGGAGGGCTTCTCGGTGCGCACCGTAAGGCTGCGTAGCGGCACCGGGGCTTCGAGCGCCACTTCTTCACCGGCCATGGCATGCAGGTGGTTCCAGAGGCGGGTCTGGATTTCGGGCAAATCGCGGAGTGCGGGTTGTAGGCGCAGCATGAGCTGCACAATCTGGGTGGCCCGCTTGGTGCGCTCAGCCATGTCCTCAATCTGGACGAGGCCTTGGATAAGCTGGTACGTACTGTGCCCGTATTCGCGCACCAGCAGTTGCAGGTGGAAGGGCAGGGAATTTATATCGGTCATAGAAAAACAGGAGGGAGGGCGCCGGGGGCGGGGGCTCAGGCCAAAGATAAGAGGTTCGGCCGGCTAGCATGTAAGGATTCGCCAGAACGCCATGCAGGTCAGAATGCGTTGCATGGCGTTCTGGCGATTTCGTCGCCGCAACCTAATGTACCCGGAGCTTGGCGAAGCTCAGCAGCAGCACTTTCTCGCCCACTTCTTCAAAAAGAATAGTCGCCTTGGTGGTGCCCTGCTGGGTTTCCAGCGCATTCACCACGCCAAAACCAAACTTGGCATGCTCTACGCGCTGCCCGGTTTGCAGGTTAGACGTATCGGAAGGCTTAAAGTCGGCTGGGGCCACATATTTGGTGGCCTGCACCTTACGGGGAGCGGTCGGAATCAGGTTTGAGCGCCGCTCAAAAACGTGCTGGAAGGTAGACTCGCCGGCTGGGCCGGGTCCGGGCGCAAATTTAAAGTTGATGTACTGTGGGTCAATTTCATCCAGGAAGCGGCTTTTCTCGCAACTGCGCAGGTTGCCCCACTGGTAGCGCGAAGTGGCATAGCTCAGCGTCAGCTTCTTCTCGGCCCGCGTAATGGCCACGTAAAACAGCCGTCGCTCCTCTTCCAAATCGGCCCGCGAAGTAATCATCATTTGGCTCGGAAACAGGTTCTCTTCCATGCCCACGATGTATACATTTCGGAATTCCAAGCCCTTAGCCGAGTGAATGGTCATCAGCGTTACAGCTTCCCCTTCCTGCGCGGCATCCTTCAGGTCGGAGTCCGTCACGAGGGCAATATCCTGGAGAAACGCACCCAGGCTTTTGTCCTCTCGCTCGGGGTCATCCACGTATTCCTTGATACCATTAAGCAGCTCCTGAATGTTTTCGTAGCGGGAGAGGCCCTCAATGCTTTTATCAGCATATAATTCCTCCAGCATTCCCGAGTTCTTGGCGATGAACTTGGCGGCTTCGAAGGCATCTTCCTTCTCCGCAACCACCACATAGCTCTTTATTTTCTCCGCAAAACCCACCACCGGATTCGATACCCGCGCCGGCATGAATTGGTCGGCGTTGGCCACTACTTCCCACAGCGTATGGTTAGCTTCATCGGCCGTGGTAATTAGTTTACTGATGGTCGTGTCGCCGATGCCACGCTTCGGATAATTAATAACCCGGCGAATGGCCTGCTCGTCATTCTGATTGACAGTCAGGCGCAAATAGGCTACTAAGTCCTTGATTTCCTTGCGTTGGTAAAACGACAGGCCCCCAACAATCTTGTATCTGATATTCAATTTCCGCAACGCTTCTTCCATCGCGCGGCTTTGCGCGTTGGTGCGGTACAAAATGGCAAAATTGTCGTAGGAAAGATGCCCATTCATCTTGTCTTCGAAGATGGAAGTGGCCACCAATTTGCCCTCTTCGTTATCCGAAGCGGCTTTAATTACCTCAATTAGCGTTCCATCTTCATTCTCCGAAAAAACGTCCTTGCGCAGCTGCGCCTGGTTGTTTTTAATCACCGAATTAGCGGCCCACACGATATTTTTTGTGGAGCGGTAATTCTGCTCCAATTTAAATACCTGCAATTCGGGATAATCTTTCTCGAAATTCAGAATGTTGGAAATATCCGCGCCGCGGAAGGCGTAAATACTCTGCGCATCATCGCCTACCACGCAGATATTCCGCTCTTTAGCGGCCAGCTTACGGGTAATTAAATATTGCGAATAGTTGGTGTCCTGGTACTCGTCTACCATCACAAATCGGAACATATTCTGGTATTTATTCAGAATATCGGCATGGTCCCGAAACAGCACGTTGGTGTTGAATAGCAGGTCGTCGAAATCCATCGCGCCGGCCTTGAAGCAACGCTGCTGATACTGCTGATAAATCACGCCGATTTTGGGACGGAGCGCCGCTTCATCATCGGCTTTAATGGCCGGGTCGTTCAAGTACTGATTATGAGAAATCAGCTTGTTTTTAGCTGCCGAAATCCTTCCCAGCACCAAGCTCGGCTTGTAGAGCTTGTCGTCGAGTTCCAACTCCTTTACAATCTGGCCAACCAGGGTTTTTGAGTCCTGCGAGTCGTAGATGGTGAAGCTGCGCGGGAAACCAATCTTGTCGGCCTCGGAGCGCAGGATTTTAGCAAACACGGAGTGGAAGGTGCCCATCCACAGGCTGCGGGCCGCCGGCCCGACGACCTTTTCCACGCGGGCGCGCATTTCCTTGGCGGCTTTGTTGGTGAAAGTTAGGGCGAGGATGTTGAACGGGTCAACGCCTTTTTCGAGCAGGTGGGCGATGCGGTAGGTGAGCACCCGGGTTTTGCCCGAGCCAGCACCGGCGATAATCATGCACGGGCCATCGGTTTGCATCACCGCAGCGCCTTGCGACGGGTTCAGAAGGGAAAGATAATCTAGTGCCATCAGCGAAATAAGCCGCCTTTTGGGCGGGTTTGCAAAGGTACTGCCCATGGGGCGGGGGGCGAAAGGAATTTCTACCCCCGCCGCAGGGGTTAACTTTGCTGTATGATTATTATCCAGGAAACAGTCATCTCCGACGACATCGCCGACCATTTTTTTGTCTGCAACCTCGAGGCTTGCAAAGGAGCCTGCTGCGTGGAGGGTGACCTCGGCGCCCCCCTTGAAGAACCGGAATTGAAGATTCTGGAGCAGGAGTACGCCAACATCAAACCTTTTCTGACCGAGGCCGGGCAAGCCGCTATCGAAGCCCAGGGCCTCTACATCAAGGATTGGGAAGGTGACTATAGCACAACCACAATTGACGACAAAGAGTGCGCCTACGCGCTCTACGACGAGCGCGGCATCCTGAAGTGCGGCATCGAGCAAGCCTATCTGGCGGGCGCTACCACCTTCAAAAAGCCCATCAGCTGCCACTTATATCCCATTCGCATTACGAAGTATGAGGGCTTCGATGCGCTGAACTACGACCGGTGGAATATTTGCAATCCGGCTTGCTCGTTTGGCAGTACGCTGGGCGTTCGGATATACCAGTTCCTGAAAGACCCGCTGATTCGCAAGTACGGCGAGGGTTGGTACAGCCAGTTAGTTGAGGAAATTGAAAACCCAAAGCCAGGCAAGAAATAAAAAAGACCGGCTGTGAGGCCGGTCTTTTTGGTCAGACAGAAAACGAGGAATTAGGCCTCCTTTATTACAATCCGCTCAATTTCATCGTCCTGACGAACTTGGTCAATGATTTCCAGGCCTTCCACTACTTTGCCGAACACGGTGTGCTTGCGGTCTAGGTTGGCCGTGTTGGGGTTGCGGTCGTGTACAATGAAGAATTGCGAGCCGCCCGTGTTTCGGCCAGCGTGCGCCATGCTCAGGGCACCCCGCTCATGGTACTGATTCCCTCCACTGGTTTCGCAGTCGATTTTATAGCCAGGGCCGCCGGTTCCAGGCCGGCCCTGCGCGCCCACGCGGGTATTGGGGCACCCTCCCTGCACAACAAAGTTTGGGATGACGCGGTGAAACGTCAGGCCGTCGTAATAGCCTTTTTCAGCAAGGTCGATAAAGTTTTTGACGGTGTTGGGCGCGTCTTGTTCGTAGAACTCAACTTTCATAACACCCCGACGGGTATGGATTTCGGCGGTTTTCATGGATTCGCGGTATTGGGTGGATGAAATAAATGTATACGGCAACAGATGCTGTTTCCGGCCGCGAAGGTAAGCAGCCTGCTGATGTGCCAAACGTCCGTCCTGCCCCGTTTCTTCGTAAGCTCAACGGCCCTATCGGCTTACACGCTCCAAACCTTTTTTCACAATCTCTTTTTCATGAAAAAGCACTTCGCTCCCCTGTTGGCCGCCCTGGCAACTTCGCTGATGCTGGCCAGCTGCGGCAACGACAAACCCGCCACCACCGAAACCGAAACCACCAGCACCGTTAACCCCGCCGATTCGCTCGCGGCGCTGGCCGGCGACTCGGCTCGTATGGCCAAGCCTGAGGGCGTAATGGTAGACGGCGTAGCCATGACCGCCGATAAAGACATCGTGGACAATGCGATGGCGGCCAAAAGCGTAAGCACGCTGGTTGCTGCCGTGAAGCAGGCCGACTTAGTGGAAACCCTGAAGGGAGCAGGTCCTTTCACCGTATTCGCGCCCACCAATGCGGCCTTCGACAAACGGCCTAAAGGCTTCTTAGCTGGTCTAATGGACCCCGCCAGCAAGGAAAACCTGAAAGGCTTGCTCACCTACCATGTCATCCCCGGCCGCCTGGTTGCAGCCGATTTCAAGGATGGTCAGGAATTCACTACGGTGAATGGCGAGAAGCTGCACATCTCCATTAAAGACGGCAAGGTGATGGTGGGCAATGGCAAAGATGCCCCGGCTACCGTGCAAATCCCCGACGTAATTTCCAGCAACGGCGTGACGCACGTCATCGACGGCGTGGTGCTGCCGCTGGCAAAGTAAGACGCCTGCAGCTTAATGAGGAATGAAGAATGGGGAATGAGGAATTGTCGTCAGGATAATTCTTCATTCCCCATTCTTCATTAAGCGAAGCGTTAGTGGCGGTTGTCTTCGCCGGCCAGCATGCTGAGGTAGCTGTCGTAGCGGGGGAGGGCAATGCGGCCTTGGTCCACGGCTTCGCGCACGGCGCAGCCGGGCTCGTGGGTGTGCTGGCAGTTGTGGTAGCGGCACTGGCCCAGCAGCGCCCGGAATTCAGGGAAATAACCGGCCAGCTCAGCCGGCGGCACGTCCACGAGGCCTAGCTCTTTGATGCCGGGCGTGTCGATGATAAAGGTGCCGGGACGCACTTCCAGCATCTCGGCGAAGGTAGTGGTGTGCACCCCTTTATCGGAAAACTCGCTGATTTCTGCCGTTTTCAAGTCGAGGTCGGGCACCAGGGCGTTGATGAGCGTGCTTTTACCCACCCCGGAATGGCCGGCCAGCAGGCTTACTTTACCATCCAGCAGTTGGTCGATTTCGGCTACACCCTCGCCGGTGGTGGCGGCGCAGGTGCGGCTGGGGTAGCCCAGGCTGGCGTACATGCCCGCAATTTCAGCCTGGTATTCGAAGCCGTCGGCATCGTACAAATCGGTCTTGTTGAAGAGGAGCGTGACGGGAATGTGATAGGCTTCGGCCGTGACGAGAAACCGGTCGATAAACCCGAACGAGGTAGCCGGCGAAACCAGCGTAACCACCAAGAGCGCCTGGTCCAGATTGGCCGCTACGATGTGAACGTGGCCGGTTTTGTGCACTGACTTCCGCACGATGTAGTTACGGCGCGGCGCAATGTGTGAAATGACGCCCGCACCCTCCGTCTGAGCTTCCACCGTAAAGTCGACTTGGTCGCCCACGGCGAGCGGGTTGCTGGCTTTCAGGCCCTTGATTTTGAACTTGCCGCGCAGGCGGCAGCGGTGGAGCTGCCCATCCTCGGCGCCGCGCACCAAGTACCACGAGCCGGTAGATTTCACAACGGTGCCATGCAGCACCTGGGCAATAGTTGGAGCCGGAGTATCCACGGTTATGAGTTGGTGAGGCCGGGTAGGGCGGCCATGATGGTACGGGTAGCACCGGCCTGCTCGTGCACGTAGTCGAGCATGGTGTCTTGCAGACGCAGGCGGGCATCCTCATGCTGCCACAGGTAGCGAAATGCCTTGTCCAACTCGGCCGCATCGTGCACCGGGAAGGCGCACTTCAATTCAACTAGTTCGATGGCCTCCTGAAATTTAGCATACGTCGGACCGAAGAACAGGGGCAGGCCAAATGCTGCGGCTTCCAGAGTGTTGTGCAAGCCCTTGCCGAAGGCCCCCCCGATGTAAGCATACTTCCCAAAGCGGTAGAGCTGGCTCAGCAAACCTACGTTATCAAACAGCAAAATGCGGGCCTGGGCCACCGTCGCGGCATCGGCTTTGGAGTAGCGTACCACCTGGCCCGGCAATACTTCTTCCACCAGTCGCAGGTTGGTTTCGCTGATTTCGTGCGGAGCTACCAGCACCCGCAGCTCGTTCTGGTAGTGCTGTAGCAACGGTGCGAGAGCCGGCAGGTCTTCGGGCCAGCTACTGCCCGCCACCAGCACCGGCGCGCCATCGGCCACAAAGGCGTCGACCACGGGCAGGTGGCGCGGCGCGGCAGCGGCCGTGGCCACTACGGTATCGAAACGCGTGTCGCCGGCTACGCTCACCTGCGTTAGGCCAATGCCGCGCAACAGCGCAGCAGACGACTCTGTTTGGGTGAAAATATGGGCGAAGCGGGTAAGGATTTTTCGAAAGAAACCGCCCCAGGGTTTGAAAAACACTTGCTCGGCCCGGAAAATGGCTGACACCACAATGGCCGAAATACCGCGCCGGTGGGCTTCGTTCAGAAAGTGGTACCAGAATTCGTACTTCACAAACACTACCAGCCGCGGCTGCACCACGTCGAGAAAGGCCCGCGCATTGCTGCGGGTATCCTCCGGCAGGTAGAAAATATAGTCGGCACCCGGCCAGTTTTTGCGGATTTCGTAGCCCGAAGGTGAGAAAAACGTAAGCACGACCTTGGTGCTGGGGTGGGTCTTGCGGTAGGCCTCAATCAGCGGCCGGCCCTGTTCAAACTCACCCAGCGACGCGCAGTGAAACCACACTCGGGGTGCAAGGTCGTTGCCAATAGTTTGGCGAATATGAGCCAGCAGCCCACGGCGGCCGGCCACCCAAGCCGCGGCCTTGGGCACAAATGGCGCTACTAGGCGCAGCAGCAGGCCGTACAGGCCCAGCGCAATGTTATACAGGAATAGCAAGCCCCAAAATTACGCAACAAGGGCGTAGTCGATGTTTCCAGTCATTATTTAGCCGTATCGGCTTCCCAATCGACGGGGCAGGCCTCGCCGTTTTTCTCAAAAAATTGCAGGGCATCAATCATCCGAATGGCTTCGGCAAGGCTGCGGCCCAGCGGCCGGTCGTTCACCAGCTGGTGCCGCACAATGCCGTCGCGGTCAATCAAAAACAGGCCCCGGTAGGCCATGGGCGAGCCTACAAAGGTCATTTCGGCTTGTTCGGTGTAGTCGTAGTGGCCGCCCAGCACATCATAGTTAGCCGATATGGTTTTGGTAGCATCGGCCACCAGCGGATACTTCACGCCTGCAATGCCACCCTGCTCGCGCGGCATTTCCTGCCAAGCCAAATGGGCGTATTGCGAGTCGGTAGAGCAACCCACCACGGCCACCCCCCGGCGCTCAAATTCCTCCAGCCGGTCCTGGAAAGCCAGAATTTCGGTGGGGCACACCCGGCTGAAATCAGCCGGGTAGAAGTAAAATAGAACGTGCTTCTTGCCAAGGTAGCGGTCCAGCGAAAACTCTTCTTCGAGTTTGCCGTCAATCACGGCGGTGGCCTTAAAGGAAGGGGCACGCTTGCCCACGAGAACTGCCATTGTAAAAGTTTGGGACGGAGATAATACGCATTAACGCAGCTCCTGAAATAAATAAAACAGGCTGCCGCGAATCAGTTAATGTGACGCTTTACTGTTTTGGCCAGCCGTTGGTTATGCCAATTGGCGCATCTCAGGCCTGGCACACAAACTGAAACGTGTTGCGGGTGCGCTGCTCCAGCAGCAGCCGCTTATCCGCCGTGAGGCGGCTGATGCTGGCCGAATCGTAGTTCTTGATGGTGAAAAGCGTGAGCCCCGCGTTGTAGTGCAGCGTGAACTGTTCCCGCAGCAAATCGAGCAGTGCGTGGATGCGTCGCTCCGAAAAATCGGTGCACACCGAAAAGCTGATGGCCGAATTCTGCATCAAATTGATTTTGAGCTTAGCCTGGGCCAGAGCGGCAAAAATAACCGCCAGGTTTTCCTCCGAAATAAACGAAAAGTCCTTGCTGGCGAAGGACACCAGGCACTGATCCGTCTTGCGGATATACGCCGGAGCCAGCGCCGGGTGCTGGCAATCGTGAATGAGCGTGCCCTCCGCTTCGGGGTTCACAAACGACTTCACCCGCAGCGGAATATTGCGCTCCGCCAGCGGCTTCAGCGTTTTCGGGTGGATAACCGAGGCGCCGTAATACGCCATTTCAATGGTTTCGCGGTAGCTGATTTCGGGGTATCGCACCGTGTCCGGGAAGATTTTTGGGTCGGCATTGAGCAGGCCGGGCACGTCCTTCCAGATGGTCACGCTCTCAGCTCGCAGGCAATAGGCGAGAATGGCGGCGGTGTAGTCGGAACCCTCGCGGCCGAGCGTGGTGGTCGCGCCAGCTACAGTGCCACCCAAGAATCCTTGCGTGACCATTGGCCCCTGAGCTAACTGGAGCATGATGGCCGCCTGTACGCGCTGCTCAGTGACACGCCAGTCTACGCGGCCTTCGCGCCAGGTATCGTCGGTACGGATAATGGAGCGGATATCGAGCAACTGCGCACCCAATGCCTGCGCCACAATGCTGGAGGCTAGCAACTCACCAAAGCTTACAATCTGGTCGTATTGCTGGTCGTAATCGCCGGTTTGCAGATTGGCCAGACGGTCGGCTAATTGCTGAAAATAAGTAGTGATTTCGGCCGAAAAAGACACCGCAGGCTCTATGCCAGCTGGAACATTCTGCAGGCCGGCTATTACCTGATAGTGGTACTGCTCAAGGGCCTGCAGCTGCGTGTTGTAGTCAAGTTTCTGGTACGCCAAATCAAAAATCTCCTCCAGCGCATTCGTGGTCTTGCCCATCGCCGACACCACAATCACCAGTGGCCCTTTTGAGCCATAGTTCCGCACAATGCGGCAGAGGTTGAGAATAGCTGCCGCATCCTTCACCGATGCCCCACCAAATTTATATACCTGAAGTCCTTGTGCATTGTCCATAGGCCCCAAAAGTAGCGCCGCCGGCCGCAAATGCGGTTTTTCCGAGTCATGCGCTACTGCTGAGAGACCTTGCGGCTCGGTATTGAGCCGGTGCTCTCTCGTAGCTAGGCGTTCTGCCAAGGTTCCGGAACAGTGTGCTACCATTCCTGCGGGTGCGCCACAGATGCGGGGCCGAGCGCCATCGTTTTAAGGTAGTGTACCACGTTGCTAGCACCGTACGCCACGAGTGTGGGGCCGTGCGCTCCCCTAATGCGACGTTGCGCCAGCAGGGCTTGATTCTGGAGCAAAAACACCGGATTCAAGCCTTGGAAAATGTGTAAAAAGACAACCGTTTGCGCTTTGAAAATAGCATTACTACGGCCATTTTTAGGAGAAAAATATCGGCTTCTGTGGAGTAGCTTTGTCAGGCGTTCCCGCCACACTCACAATTGTTATCCCCACCGCTTATGGACCACAATAAACTGGCCCTGCCCGTCGGCACCACGCTCGACCGTTTTATCATGCGCAAGCAGGAAGATTTCCCCTACGCCACGGGGGAATTGTCGCAGCTGCTACGTGACATCGCATTAGCCGCCAAAATCGTCAACCGCGAAATCAACCGCTCCGGCCTCATCGACATTGCTGGCGCCTACGGTAGCCAAAACGTACAGGGCGAAGACCAGCAAAAGCTCGATGTCATCGCCAACATCCGCTTCATCCGGGCCCTGCGCAACGGTGGCGAAGTCTGCACCATCATCTCGGAAGAAGACGATGAGATGATTCAAACCGGCAACAACCAAGGCAAGTACGTGGTGGCCATCGACCCGCTCGACGGCTCGTCGAACATCGACGTGAACGTGAGCATCGGCACCATTTTCAGCATTTACCGCCGCGTGTCGCCCACCGGCCGGGAAGGCACCGCCGCCGACTGCCTGCAGCCCGGCACGCACCAGGTAGCCGCCGGCTACGTCATCTATGGTTCCAGCACCATGATGGTTTATACCACCGGCAACGGCGTCAACGGCTTCACCTACGAGCATTCGCTGGGTGAATTCTTCCTCTCGCACCCCGATATCCAAACTCCCCAAACCGGCAACATCTACTCCATCAACGAGGGTAGCTCCGATTCCTTCGCGCCGGGCGTGGCGGCCTTCGTACAGCACTGCAAAAACCAGAATTTCTCGGCTCGCTACATCGGTTCGCTGGTCGCCGACTTCCACCGCAACCTGCTCAAAGGTGGTATCTACATCTACCCCGCCACCGCCAAAGCACCCAACGGCAAGCTGCGCCTCATGTACGAGTGCAACCCCCTGGCCTTCATTGTGGAGCAGGCCGGCGGCAAAAGTAGCAACGGCCTCCAGCGCACCATGGAAATCGAGCCCAAATTGCCGCACGAGCGCTGCCCCGTTTTCATCGGCAGCAAAGACCTGGTAGAGCAGGCCGAAGCCCTAATTGCCAAAGCCAACCAACCCAAAGCCGAAGAAGCTAAGGAAAAAATGGTGAAAGAAATACCCGTAAAAGTGGCGGTTGCGAAGTAGCACTACAGTTCATTAACTGCACAAAAAAGCCCTTCCTGTTTGCAGGGAGGGCTTTTTTGTGGTAAGGTCTACTGGCTTACTACTCGGCTTTCTTACGGCTTTTCTTCGCGGGGGCCGCAGCTTCAGGATTGCCTTCTGCATCAGGTGCCTCATCGGCAGCCGTGATAACGCCACCAGTGCTCAAGGGCTCATCGGCGCTGGGCTCGGTGGTTTTAGGAGCCTTTTTGGCTTTGGCCTTGGGAGCGTCCTCTGCTGTTTCGGCCGCAAGAGCTTCTTCGGATGTTTCGCTTGCAGCCGCCTCCAGGTAGGGGCGGTGCTTGCTCACGATGCCGTACCAGCTGGCCAGTTTCTTGATATCGGACAGGTAAACACGGTCACGGTCATAGTCAGGAATTACGCCGGCCAGAAAATCGGTCAGCTCGCCTTCACTCGACTTCGACGTAACGGGCGAAGCCGCGCCGTGCTTCTGGTAAATGCGCTCGAACACCTCTGTCAGGGGCACCGTTTCGTCGGGGTCCTGGGTGTAAATGGAGATTTCCGACAGCAGCGACACCTTATTGCGGGCCGGAGCCAGCGTGCGGGTTGCTTTCTCGTCGAGGCTTTCCACCAGCACGCCGTGGCGTGCGGCGCGCACCAGGCGGTACAGGCCGGGCATGCCGCTGATGGCGGCCAACTCTTGCAATTCGTAGGGCATTGTAACGTTAATGAGGAATGAAAAATGAAAAATAAAGAATGAGGAACGAGAGACGAAGAGTGGCCACAAGGCCGTTCCTCATTTCTCATTCCTCATTCTTCATTCAACAAGGCAAAACTACGAAATTATTGTCCTTCGGTCGCGTTCGAACCGGTTACACCGAGCTTGAACACGATGGGCAGGCTGGTCAGAATTGGATACTCCGGCTTCTTGAATTTAAGCAGGCGCACCACGCGCAGGGCCTCCTCGCCGGTGCCACCGCCCAGCTGCTTTATCAGCTTCACTCCTGACATTGTGCCGTCGGGATTTAGTGTGAAGCTCACAATGCACTGACCCTGAATGCGATTGCGTTTAGCCAGCAGGGGGTACTTAATTTCTTTGCCGATAAACTCGTACATGGCGGCCTGGCCACCTTCGTAGTACTCAGCCACCGGAATGGACTTGCCCACCGAGCCAATGCCAGTGCCTTGCTCGGCCTGCGACTTGGGCGGCGCAGTGTTGGGAGTAGTTTGGGCAGCGGCCGGAGCGGCAGCAGCCAGCAATAGGCCAAGGGCCAACTGCGGGAGGGAAACGTTTTTGGTCATGATAAAATAAAAGGGGGCGGGGAGATGAGAAGACAATACAAACCGGCCGGGTTCAGGGCGCGATTGGCAATTTAAGGGCCAATCTACGCACTGGCTGCGGCATCGTCCTTCCATTGCTGATTTACTTCCTCAATAAAGGTGAGCACTTCTTCGCGTCCCAGTCGGGTTTCGGCCGAAGTCACGAAATAGCGTGGCAACTCGTCCCATATTTCGCTCATTTTGCGCAGGTATTCGGCCAGCAGGGCTTTGGTTTGGGCCGTCGACTGCTTGTCGGCCTTCGTAAATATCATGACGAATGGAATGCCTTCTTCTCCCAGCTTTTCCATAAATTCCAAGTCCACAGACTGTGGTGAATGGCGTGAATCAATGAGCACGCAAACGCACATTAAATTGCTTCGATTGAGCAAATAATAATTAATCATGCGTGCCCATTCGGCGCGCGATGTTTTGCTCACTTTAGCATAGCCGTAACCGGGTAAATCTACCAGATACCAATTATCGTTAATAACGAAATGGTTAATTAATTGTGTCTTTCCGGGCGAGGCCGACGTTTTTGCTAAGCCGTTGCGCCCGGTCAGCATATTTATCAGCGACGATTTTCCGACGTTAGAACGGCCAATGAATGCGTATTCGGGCAGTTTAGGGTCCGGGCAAAGGTCAGCCCGTGAATTACTGGTTAGGAATTGAGCGTCGTGAATAATCATGAAATAAGAAAGAAGTAATAGGAACTGTACCGACATGCAAAATTACATCCGAACACCAGCCGGACCCGGACAAATAAAAATGCTGCCATGAATGGCTATTTCAGTGGCGCTTCTATATTTGCGCGGCATGCCTGCCAAACAAGTGGGCCGCTGCTGTTGCACTCGACCACCGTTGAATGGCCGAAAATTTGCTCAAAAACCGCTTTTCGCAGGCTCGCAGCCTATCTTTGCCCGTTAATAGGCCATGCTTTGACACGGTCCGGTGCGGAGTTCTTTGCGAAAGAGGACGGTTACCTTCGGCGCAAATGCGCATTAAGGGCTAACCCTACCGTGGTTTTTCAGTATAAGCCCAAAATATAGTCCGCTCCCGCTACCCTTGGGCTTCGGCGTTTTCACTTACAACCCCTTCAGAAATTTCTTTTTTTCAAATCACTCCTCCAATGGACAACTTATCCAGAAGGTTACTGCAAGCGTCGTGCGCCGTTGCCCTCACCGCCGCTATCGGCTCTCCGGCCCAGGCGCAAAGCACGCGTAAGGACCTCAAAACCGGCAACAAGTTCTTCGAGCAGGAAAACTACCGCGCTGCCATTCCTTACTATGAAAAGGTATTGGCCAAAGACCCTAACAACGCCAAGGCGCTGTTTAATGCCGGCATTTCCTATATGTCGTTCGACAAGGAGAAGGCCAGCGACTATATCTATAAAGCGCAAAAGCTAAAGCCGAAAGTTTCGAAGGACGTGGAATACTGGCTGGGCCGGGTTGACCACCTCAACTATAACTTCGACGAGGCCGTGGCTCACTTCCAGGCCTATAACGCCACGCTGAAGAAGAACGACCAGCGCAAAGAAGAACTTGCCCAGTGGATTCAGCACAGCAAGAATGCTAAGGTGCAGTTTAACTCGCCCAAAGACATCTTCGTGAAAAACCTGGGTCCGGTTATCAATACGCAGTTTTCGGAGCACAGCCCGGTAATTTCGTCGGATGATAAGCTGCTCATCTTTACCTCGCGTGGCGAGGCCGTGACCGGTGCCAGTGGCAGCGTGAGCGACAAAAAGAACAAGAGCGTTGCCGCCGATGGTGAGTACTACGAAGACATCTTCGAAACCACGCGCATCGACGACGAGAACTGGCAGAAACCCCGCTCGCTGAGCGGTGTGCTGAACGGCAAAGGCCACGATGCTTCGATTCAGTTGTTCGACAACGACACCAAGATGCTGATGTACCGTAACGATAACAACGGTGACATCTTCGTGACGGATAAGAGCGGTGGCGATTGGACGGCCCCCAAGGCACTGGATGGTAACATCAACTCGAAAGCCTTCGAGTCAGATGCTTTCATCACGCCGGACGGCCTGACTATCTACTTCTCAACTGGTAAATTCTCGGAAGACGGTACGCTCGACCTGTACGTGGCAACCCGTGCTTCGACCGGTGCTGACTGGGGAACGCCAAAGTCGCTCGGTGCCAATATCAACACCAAGTATGATGATGATAGCCCGTACCTGAGCAAAGACGGCAAAACATTGTATTTCTCGTCGCGCGGCCACAACACGATGGGCGGCTACGATATCTTCAAGTCGGAGTACGACGAGGGTGGTCGCAAGTGGGGCCCGGCCGTGAACATGGGCTACCCCGTGAACACGCCCGATGATGACTCTTACTACCGCTTGAGCCCCGATGGTTCGTATGCTTACCTGAGCTCGTACCGCATTGGTGGCTACGGTGAAAAGGACATTTACACCATCAACTATATCAAGAACGCCAATATTGTTGGTAAGGTGTTCTCGGCCAAAGACAGCACCACTGTTATTCCTGGTGTGGAGTTGGTGTTCAGCGGAACCCAGGCCGACAAAACGGCCCTGAGCTTCCGTGATATCAGCAAGCCGGATGGTGGTTACCAGGTAGCCGTGCTTTCGGGCCGTACCTATCAGGTTGCCGTGAGCAAGGATGGCAAGAACATTGAGACGCAGGAATTCCCCGTGCCGGTGTCGACGAATGACTCGACGACCATCACGAAGAATTTCTACATCAACTATGTGGATACGACTTCGAACAACCTGTTTGCAGCTAAGAACATCTACTTCGATACCGACAAGTACAAGCTGCGTCCAGAGTCGATTACGCGCCTGAACGAAATCAGCCAGATTCTGACGGCTAACCCCGGCATCAATATGTCGATTGAGGGCCATTGCGACTCGCGTAATACCGACGAGTACAACATGGTACTGGGTCAGAACCGTGCCAATGCTGCCTTCAATTACCTGAAGAAGCAAGGTGTGGCCGAAACCCGCATGACGACCGTGAGCTACGGCGAGCGTCGTCCGGCTGCCCCGAATGATTCGCCCGAGAACATGCAGCTTAACCGCCGCGACGAGTTCAAGGTGGTGCTGAAAGAAGGCGAAACCATGCCCGTTATCAATAACAACTCGGGTGCTACTACCACCACGGGTACCGGCACTTCGACTACCACTACTACTGCCGCACCGCTGGTGCCCGGCAAGAGCAAGGTGAAAATGGCCGACGGCACGAAGGTGAAAACCAAAGTGGACGAGGATTCAGACAAAGTGAAGGTGAAAACCAAAGGCGCAGCCGGAGACAAATCTAAAACCACCACCAAAAACGGTGAATTGGATGCAAAAGCCAAAGATGCCAGCGGCGAAAAAACCAAAGTAAAAGCCAAGAACTAGTTTATAGTTCAGGTAATTAAGCTGCGAAGCGGGCCGGGCAATTTGCCCGGCCCGCTTTTTTTACGCGCCCCCTGGCGTCTTTCCCGTTCTTTTGTAGCTGCGTTGCTTAACAAACCGGCCCGGTTGGGCGTTGGGAGAGGGCAATTTTCCCGCATCACTTACGTTCTTTGCGCTCGCTCATGGCTGTATTACCTTATAAAGACAATTCCGCTGATAAGAAATCGCAGGTTGCCCAGATGTTCAACTCCATCGCGGGCAAGTACGATTTCCTCAACCACTTCCTTAGTGCTGGCACCGACATCTACTGGCGGCGCAAGGCAGTGGATGAGTTGAAAACATTGCGTCCGGCGCGCATTCTGGACATTGCCACCGGCACGGCCGATTTCGCTATCGAAACCCTGCGAACTGCCGCGCCCGACGCGCAGGTGACCGGGGTGGACATTTCGGAAGGCATGCTGGAGGTAGGCCGTCGCAAGCTGGCGGCCAAAGGCCTGGGCAACCGCATTCAGTTGGAGCTTGGCGACTCTGAGAACCTGCCCTTCGAAGATGGCGAGTTTGATGCGGTAACGGCTTCTTTTGGCGTGCGCAACTTTGCGCACCTGGAGGCTGGGCTGGCGGAGATGCGGCGCGTGCTGCGGCCGGGCGGCAAACTCGTTATTCTGGAATTCAGCAAGCCGACGGCGTTTCCGCTCAAGCAAGCGTATAATTTTTATTTCCGCCGGGTACTACCGGTTTTTGGTAAGATGATTTCCAAAGACCAGTCGGCCTATACTTACCTGCCGGCTTCGGTACAGGCATTTCCGGACGGCCCCGATTTTTTGGCAATCCTGACCAAAGTCGGCTTCAAACAACCTGCATGGCAACCACTCACTTTCGGAATCAGCTCCATTTACACGGCGCACAACTAAAGCAGCTGGCACTGCTGGCGTTAGTGGTTGTGCTGCTGCCCACAGCGGCGCAGGCGCAACGCAAAGCGAACTCGCAAGCCAACCGTGGCAAAAACGGCAAGCTCAAGTCCATCACCGTTAAAAACCTGCCGAACTACGACGACCGGTGGTTTCACCCCGGCATGTACCTGAGCTTTTCGGCCTCGCGGTTTGTGATTGAGCAGTCGGCTCAATACGTGGCCAACAAGAACGTCACGGCCAATTCCATTTACAGCCCCAGCCTGGGAGTGGGCTTTATCGGGGATGCGCGTCTCGGCGGGCCAGAGTCGCCGTTTATCCTTCGCTTTGCACCGGGCGTAAACTTTCTGACCCGCAAGGTGGAGTTCACGCCGCATGGCTACCAGAAGCCGGATTCCATTGTAACGCAGGAGGTGACTTCCACGGTGGTGCAGTTTCCCATTTTGCTGAAGTATCAGTCGGACCGCCGCCGCAACTCGCGCATGTACATGATAGCGGGCATCAACCCCGTACTGACGGCGAGCAACCGCCGCAGCGACCCGCTACGTAACCAGTTGCAGGCCCTCGACAGCGACCTGACCCTGGAATATGGCGTGGGACTGGACTTGTTCTATCCGCTGTTTAAACTGGCGCCGGAGCTGCGCTTTTCGCATGGGCTGAAGAACCTGTTGATGCCGCATAACGACATTTTTAGCAATAGCCTGCAAAGCATTAGCACCAACTCGGTGACGCTGTATATCAATATTCAGAACTAAGACGATTGTTGCAGTTGTCAGACTCGGATATACCTGATTGACGGAATACTAACATCGAACGACCGACAACCAGCAACTGATAGTTAAACTATGCGAACAGCATTTATTACGGGCGCATCCTCGGGAATAGGACGAGCGACGGCGGTAGCCCTAGCCGGTGCCGGATTTGAGTTGGTGGTGACGGGGCGGCGGCGTGAGCGGTTGGAGGAACTGGCAGCGCAGTTGGCCCCGGTGCCGGTGCACATTCTGATGTTTGACGTGCGCGACCGGACCGCAGTGGATGCCGCGGTGGCTACGCTGCCAGAAGCATTGCGTGCGCCCGATGTGCTGGTGAATAATGCTGGTGGTGCGCACGGCCTGAGCCCTATTCAAGCCGGCGACCCGTCCGACTGGGACCAGATGCTGGACGCCAATGTGCGCGGCCTGCTGAACGTGACGCACGCGCTGCTGCCGGGCATGACGGCAAGAAAAACCGGTTTCATCGTGAATATTGGTTCGATTGCCGGCCAGGAGGCCTACGCTAATGGCAACGTGTACTGCGCAAGTAAAGCGGCGGTGAGCATGCTCACCAAAACCATGCGGCTGGACTTATTGCCTACCGGCGTACGGGTGGCTGAAGTGAACCCCGGCGCGGTGGAAACGGAGTTTTCGCAAGTGCGCTTCAAAGGCGACGAGGCGCGAGCAGCCAAAGTGTACGAAGGCTTTGAGCCGTTAAGAGCCGAAGACATTGCCGACGTCATCGTGTTTATGGTGACACGGCCGCCGCACGTTACCATTGCCGAGGTACTGGTGCTGGCGGGCGCGCAAGGGGCTGCCACCACGATTGCCCGAAAATAGGTTGATAGACAAAAAGAGAAGGTCCTGCTAGCTGCAGGGCCTTCTCTTTTTGGGCTACTCTACACCGGCTATCTGCTCCAGTACCGTCCGGTTTAGCTCGTGTTTGCCGGCGAAGGTGATGAGCGTAGGAGAGCCGCCGAATTGCTGAAGCTGCTGCTCTTGCAGCGCTGCTTTTTCGGGCGATATGTACTCGTCCTCGGTCCCGACTACCACCGTCAGCTGCAAGCCTTGGAGCAGACGATTTACGGCTGTCGCTTCTATATCTTCGGGAAAGCCACCGGCCCAAAGAACGAGGTGGGACGGCCGAAACCACGCCTGCGCCAGCCAGCGGCTAACGGTAGCGGTGCCCTGCGAAAAGCCCAGGACCGTGACCTGCACATCGGGCAGGCACTCGTCAAGTACTTTTTCAGCCAACTGATTGAGGAAGTTGACGTGGTCTTCGATTTCGTACAGACGGTCGTCGCGCGTCATCCAACTGGCACCTACGCGGCCGCCGTTGCCGCTGAGGTAAAAGCGGGAGAGGCCTTCGGGTGCGATGACGACGGTGTGCGGGTCGGCTTCGGTGAGAAAAGCGAAGTGACGAACGAAATACGCGGCCAACTGCCCATAGCCGTGGCAGACGAACCACACGTGCTTGGTAGCAGCCGACAGGTCGCCTAACTGCTGGTAGCGGGCGGTGCGGGCTACGGTGAGGTGGCGTTCCATTTAAGCAGGGGGCAGGTCGTCGGCCAGAAAGTTGAACGGCATAAGGGAAGCCAGAGAGGGAAAGCGCAGGATGGTGCCCGTGCGGCTGGGCAGCAGCAGCGGAATGGGTTCGGCCTGGCGGGCTTCGTAGTCGAGCATCACCTGGCGGCAGGCGCCGCAGGGGAAAGCTGGGCCAAAGTCGCCGGTAGCCGGGCGGGCAGCCACGGCCATGCCCACAATGGGCGCGTGGCCCGGCTGGGAGGCCGCCAGGCCAAAAAGAGCGGTGCGCTCGGCGCAGAGGCCACTGGGGTAGGCTGGATTTTCCTGATTGGTACCGCTAAAAATGGAGCCATCGGCCAGGAGCAGCGCGGCACCTACATGAAAGCCGGAATAGGGAGCGTAAGCGTGGTCGGTGGCATCGCGGGCCGCTTGCCAGAGAGCTTGGGCCATGGGCGTGAGGTCGTGCGTAGAGTCGAGCTCATCATAGGAAATAAGTTGCTGGCGGGGAATGCGGGCCATATAGATAGGAATAGGGGGCGGCGAAGATAGGTGAAGGGCTGGAAACAACCTCTCAAAACGGTTCTGCCGGGTGCAGCCAAAGCATCTCTGCTGGGAAAGTAATCCGTTTGCTGTTGCGGTAGCGCTGCTTCGGCTGCGCTCAGCAGGACGTTCCTCCTTCCAAATTCCTACTTTTGCCGCATGACTTCCCGCCTCCTGCTCCTGGGTGCCGGCCGCTCGGCCTCGTCCCTCATTCAATACCTGCTGCGCCACGCGCCCACCGAAAACTGGTTTCTGACCGTGGCTGATGTTAACCCCGCTCATCTTGTGCCGGTGCTGGCTGCCCACTCGCAATACGCCCGGGCCGTACCGTTTTCGACGGAAAATGAAACGCTGCTGGATGAGCTCGTGGCCCAGGCCGATGTAGTGATTTCGATGCTGCCGGCCCTGCTGCACCCGGTGGTGGCGCGGGCCTGCGTGCGCCACGGCCGCCACTTGGCCACGGCCAGCTACGTGAGCCCCGAAATCCGGGAGTTGCACGGCGAGGCGGTGGCAGCAGGCGTGACCTTGCTCATGGAATGCGGGCTGGACCCCGGGCTGGACCATATGTCGGCCATGCGGGCCATTGCGCACATTCGAACGCGGGGCGGGCGCATCACGAGCTTTAAGAGCTACTGCGGCGGGCTGCTGGCCCCGGCGGCGGAGGGCGACAATCCGTGGAAATACAAGTTCACCTGGAACCCTCGCAACGTGGTGCTGGCGGGCCAGAGCACCGCTAAGTTTCTGGAAAACGGCCACCTGCGCTTTATACCCTACCAGCAGCTGTTTTGCCGCACCGAAACGCTGGCGTTGCCGAAATACGGCGAGTTTGAGGGCTATGCCAACCGCGACTCGTTGAGCTACCGGGCCCCGTATGGGCTCGATGATATCCCAACCATCCTGCGCGGTACCTTACGGCGGCCGGGCTACAGCGCCGCCTGGCACGCGCTGGTGCGGCTGGGCCTGACGGATGACAGCGTGAACCTCGACAACCCCGAAACCATGACCTGGGCCGAACTGGTCGAAGCGTATCTGCCGGTTTCACTCATTCCGCACCTGGATGTGGCCGCGCGGGTCGCGGCCTGCCTGGGGCTGAACCCGGTGGGGGAGGAAATGGGGCGTCTGAACTGGCTGGGCCTGTTTTCGGACCGCGCCGTGGGCCACGCCCATGCCACGCCCGCCCAACTGCTGGAGCGCTTGCTGAGTGAGAAGTGGCAGCTCCAACCCCACGACCACGACCTCATTGTGATGCAACACCTGTTTGAGTATGAGCTGGACGGTGCCACGCACCGCCTCACCTCCTCGCTGGCCGTGGAGGGCGACGACGCCACCCATACCGGCATGGCCAAAACTGTGGGCCTGCCGCTGGGCATGGCCGTGCGCCTCCTAGTGCGGGGCGAAGTACCCCAGCGCGGCGTGCTCATTCCCGTGAATGCCGACCTGTACGAGCCCATTCTGGATGAGTTGGCGGCGGAGTACGGCATCCAGTTTCACGAAGAAGAGCACTAGCCAAGGCGCGAACAGTATTGGCTAAGACTTATTTTGGTTCTAGCTGATACCCAAACAAACATTCTGAATGCTGAAAAGGCTCTGGCGAAGACTATTTCGGTCTTCGCCAGAGCCTTGTTTTGGGCACCGCCAACGGGCCACGTCTTAGCCGTCATTTGGGCATCGCGGCGGGAGTAGTCGTGCAACTCGGTGCAAAGACCGGCCAAGTCGATGGTTTCGCCGTTTTCCTTCTTTCCCTCTTTATGGATTACTCTACCACCAAGCGTTTGACCAGCGGCCCCTCGGGCGAGGCCAATTGCAGGGAGTAGAAACCAGTGGGTAGGCCCGAGAGGTCCAAGGCTGTATCGGCCGCTGCGGCTAGCGGCTGGCGGCGCACCACCTGGCCCAGGGCGTTGAGCAATTGTACCGAGGCACCGGGCCCGCGCAGGGCGGCCGGCACGGTGAGCGTGGCCGTGCGGCTAGCTGGGTTGGGAAACAGGCCCACCTGCGCCGCCAGGGCTGCATTGCGCGAGGCCAAAGGCGTGGTAAACCCAGTGCCGCTGGTAGGCACCGACCCTACACCTGCCCCGCAATTGGTCGTCAGGGCCACGGTGTAGGCTGTGCCCGGCACCAGGCCGGTCAGCAGCAAGGGCGATGTGGCACCACTCACCGCCACCACCGCGCCGCCCGTGGCTGGGGTAGCCGTGGCCGTGTAGCCCACCGCCCCGCTCGGCCCCGTGAAGGTGACGGTAGCCGTGGTGCCACCGAGGCCGGT
The DNA here is from genome assembly GCF_017571495.1 of Hymenobacter negativus. Lineage (GTDB taxonomy): Bacteria > Bacteroidota > Bacteroidia > Cytophagales > Hymenobacteraceae > Hymenobacter > Hymenobacter negativus. The sequence goes on from NZ_JAGETZ010000003.1 coordinate 621,557, forward strand.
GACGGTGACGCCCGTAGCCGTGGCGCAGGTAGCCAGCGGCGTCAGGGTCACGAAGCGCACCGTTTCGGTGGCCGACACGGTGCTGCCAGCGCAGGCGCTTTGCAGGGCTACGGTGTAGCCAGTGCCGGGCAGCAGCCCCGTAATGGTGAAGGGCGAAGCCACCGGCGCGGGGGCAATGGCTTGGGCTGTGCCCCCAGCCGGGGTGAGGGTAGCTAGGTAGCCACTGCTGCCACTTGGTGCCGTGAAGGCAATGGTGGCTGCCGTGCTACTTACCGCCGTTGCCGTTAGAAACAGCGGCGCGGTACAGCCGCTGGTGGTCGTGAAGCCGGTGCTGACCAACGGCGCCGGCCCCACCGCGCAGGTCGCTTGCAGCGTGACGGTATAGGTGGTGTTGGGCAACAAGCTGGTGAGGGCGACGGGCGAGGTGGTGACGGGGAGCGACTGGGCTGTGCCGCCGACCCGCGTGTACGTCAGTACGTAGGTGGTGCCGGCCTGGGGCACGAAGTTCACATTGGCCGATGTGCCAGTGACGCTGCCCACGTAAAACGCCGTAGGGGCGGGACAGATAACTGGTGGCGTGAGGGTGGTGAAGGTAGCCTGCACGCCCGGCCCCAGTTCCGTACCAGAGCAGATACTGGCCACCGTGACCAGATATGCAGTGCTGGGCTGTAGCCCCGTCAGGCTGATGGGCGAAGTGGCATCCGCCTCCTGCACCGCCGGCCCCCCACCGATGGGCGTTGCCGTCACCGAAAAGCCGATATTGCCCGCGGCGGGCACAAAGGCCACGCTGGCCGTGGTGGTGGTAACGGCGCTGACCGTGACGCCCGTAACCTGAGGGCAGGGCAGGGGCGAATCGAGCGCACAGATGGCGAACGGCCCATTCACGGCGTAGAGGGAACCGGCCAGTGGCAAGGCCCACACCCGCACGTAGAGCGTACTACCTGGCGTGCCGCCCGTCCAAGCGTCGATGTTATCGCCGCTATCGCCCAGAAAGCATTGCAGTTGGGTGAGGTTGTTGCAAGAGCCCGTGTAAAAAGTCAGTGACTTCCCGCGTAGCGAGGAGCCAGCCACGCTGTCGAGCCGAACTTCTACTGTACCGCTGGCCGGTATCACCAGCCGATACCATACATCGGCCGGGTTGCTGTTGCCGATGCAGTCGGGTACGGGCACACCGGGGGCCGACACGGTGGCATCGAGCGTGGTACCCGGCGTGGAGACGCAGGTGGTTCCCACGGACAACACTTGCGCGGTGGCGCAGTTGTCGTTGGCAGGAGGTGGCCCGGGGTTGGGAACTGTGCCTGCGGCCGTAGTGAAGGAGATGGTGCTGGGAGGCGACTGGGCACCTCCGGCGCAATTGGCCACTACGCTCACGGCGTAGGTAGTAGCGGGCTGCAGCCCGGTTAGAATGGTATAGGTGGAGGTTGGCGACTCTCCTGGAATAATAACCGGCACGTACGTGATGGTAGTGGGCGCGCCACCACTGGGCGTGTAAGTAATGGTATAGCTCTGGGGCTGGCGCGCCGTGGAAGGCAGCACAATTGCCAGTGCGGCCGTGGTAGGCCGGATGAGTGCCGGAGCCACCACCAGTCGGCTAATGGTAGGGCAGGCCAGGGTAGGGGGTACCACGGTGGCGCAGATGGTGAAGTCTATGTTATAAGAAGGCGACCCAATTAAATAGACCGAGGCGTAGTAGCGCGTATTGGGCAGCAGGTTGGTAGCTGCTAGCGTCAAGGGACCCAGTTGCCCGGCCTGGGCCACGGCACACCCTACCTCCGCCATTGGGGCCGAGCACGTAGGCGCGGCAAAGAGCCGCAACTCGCCGGGTTCGGCGGTGCCGTCTACCGTGAGCACGGTGCTGGTGCTAGCCGGGCCGCTGGGTGCCGTCTGGAAGGTATACCACACATCATGGCCCAAGCCGGGGCCGGCAGAAAATGTCCCTGCCCCGCAGCCTGGCCCGTAGCCGTTGGGCGTGGTGGGGGTAGCACCGCTTATCGTGCCGGGCGTGGGCGAGCAACTGCCCCCGGCGCCTACCAGCAGCGGCATGGCCCCGCAGGGCTCGTCGTTGGGCGGGGGCACGGTGAAGGTGCGTTGCCCGCCCGCTGCCCCGCCACCGGTGCAGAATACGCCTACCGCTACTACGTAGCGATGACCAACTAGCAGGCCAGTTAGCACAACAGGGACCACCGTGGTTGTAGTGTAGCGGCTTACCTGAATCAGGTTGATGTCGTCATAGCGCGAAATGGTGACGGTGTAGGCCGGTATATAAGCCGAACCCCCGGTAAAGGTCACCGTTGCGGCCGTGTTGTCGGGGTTGGAATACGTCGGGTTGCTAACCGTAATGGGCGGGCAATAGGGGATGCCGGGGCCGTCGGTGAGGCAAATGGTGAAGGGGCCAGGGGTGTTGGTGGCCACCCGCACGTAGTAGGTTGTGTTCGGGCTAAGGGTCGCAACACTAATGGATGGCGCCGCCGTATTGGGAGCCGTACTGCCCTGGCAATCCAGCTGCGTAAACGGCCCGGCGCAGGTAGCCGCCGAAAATAAGCGAAGCTGGGCTGCCGCATTGCCTGTCACCGAGATGGTGGCGCCCGTACCGGCCAGCCCGCCACTGCTCGTGGTAAACTTGTACCACACGTCGAGCGGCTGGCCAAAGGCGAGGCCGCAGGTATTCTGGTTGGAATAGCCGTTAGGCGTGGTAGGAGTTGCGGCCACCAGAGTGCCCACGGTGGGGGCTGTGCACAACTGCCCGCTGGGCGCGAGCACCACCGCACCGCAGGGGTCGTCGTTGGCGGGGGCCTGGGCATGGGCGTTTAGGCCGCAGGCCAGCCATAGCAATAGCATAGCTAAAGCAATAGGCGAATGGGTAAAATTTCGCATGGCATAAAGGGTATGGTGGAAAGGTTCTGCTAGCTACGCTTGAATTATACTGGTCTGGCAATGCTTTAAATTATCGGTTATTCAGCAAGTTGAGATGAAGAGCCGCACAATATGTTCGCCAGTGCATGGGTAGGCACTATTGCTTGCACGGCCGGAAATTTCAGCAGCTCTAAGCTGCTTATTCCACCATCAGGCGCTTAACTACCGGGCCCTCGGGCGTGGCCAGTTGTAGGGAATAGAGGCCGGCGGGCAGCCCGGTCAGGTCTAGGACCATGTTGGCCGCAGCCGCCAGCAGCTGTTGGCGCACCACCTGGCCCAGCGCGTTGAGCAACTGTGCCGAAGCGCCCGGTCCGCGCAGGGCGGCCGGTACCGTGAGGGTGGCCGTGCGGCTGGCTGGGTTTGGAAACAGGCTGATTTGGGCTGTCAGCGCGGCATTGCGTGAAGCCAGCGGGGTACTGAAGGTGGTGGCACATATTGGCGTTGAAACCAATCCATTATTGCAATTACTGGCCACGCACACGGTATATGCCCGGCCTGGTACCAGCCCCGTGAGCACCACTGGCGAAGCTGTGGGCGCGGGCGACACGGTTTGCACGGTTCCGCCTGCTGCTTGGTAGGTGACGGTGTAGCTGCTGGCCGCCGCATTCGTTACGAAGCCGATGCCGGCCGTAGTGGCGCCGAGGTTGCCAACGTACACCGCGCTGGGCGCCGCGCAGCTGGGCACGGCCAGGGTGGCGAAGCTGGTACGCACCGTGCCGGCCACGGAGCCCGTGCAGCTGCCGGTAAGGGTGACGGTGTAGGCTGTGCCGGGCAGCAGGCCGGTGAGTGCCACTGGCGAGGCCGTAACGGTTTGGGTTTGGGTTTGGGCTGGCCCGCCGGCCGGCGTGTAGGTCAGCACGTAGCCCGTGTTGCCGGCTGGTAGGGTAAAGGTGAGCGTGGCCGAAGTTGTGGTGAGGGTCGAAGCGGCCAGGTTGGTGGCCAACGGGCAGGTCACATCCGTGGTGGCGCAAACAGTGAAGGCACCGCCCGCGATGCTGCCTGTGCGCCACACCTGGGCGTAAACGGTGCTGCCCGGAACCAGACCCGTGGCCCGCGCCTGCGAAAACAGGTTCGTCGCGCTGATGTCATCGTTGCAGTCTACTTCGGTCAGGCTGCCGCAGTTGCCGGTGAACAGTGCCAAGCCCGTATCGTCCACGACCGAGCCCGTAACGGGACCCGTCGTAACCTGCACAATGCCGTTAGGCGGCACCACCATGCGGTACCACACATCCGCGCCTAGGTAGTAGCCGCAGGTAGCGAGGGCTCCAGACAAGCCCACAGCCAGTGCGTTGAGGTTGGTTGTCAGCAACGGGGTGCAGCTGGTGGTGACCGGTAAGACGGTGGCCCCGCTGCATTCGTCATTGGCCGGAGGCTGCGGCACGGTGGCCGCCTGCGTAGTGAACGTGGCCGTAGCTACGCTCGATTGCGCTCCTCCAAAGCAGGTGGTTTGCACCGTCACCACGTACGTAGTGCCGGGCGTCAGGCCCGTAAGCGAGTTCCCGGCCGCGTACAAGGGCGCGTTGGGCAGAAGTGCCGGACCGGTTGGCACCGGCACGGTTGTGGTGGGCCCACCGTTTTGCGGAGTATACGTCAGCGTGTAAGAAGGCGGAGCCGGGGAGCTGCCCGCTGGCACGGTGAACACGACTTGTGCCGAGGTGGCCGTCACCGTCGCCGTAGGGATTAGAATGGTGGGCGTCAGGCAAGGAAATACGGGCGGCGCGGCCGAGGCGCAGATAGTGAAAAAGGTGCCAGTGCGAAATTGGGCCGGCGCGACCGACACGTAGTAGGTCGTATTGGGCACCAGGCCGGTAGCCGTGAGCGGCACGGCGCCCACAGCATTCACCGTGCCCCCGGGGCGCGTGGTGCAGGCCAGCTCCGTAAACGGCCCCGAGCACGACGGTGCGGCAAACAGGCGCAATTGGCTAGCCCCTTCCACGTCGCTCACCGTGAGCGTGGCCCCAGTGCTGCCCGCCCCGCTGGCCGTGGTGGTAAACTTGTACCATACATCGGTTGGCAGGAGCGCGCCGCCGCAGCCGGGGTTGGAGTAGCCATTGGGGGTCGTGGTGGTGGCCCGGGTGCTGCCGGTAACCGGGGTGCAAACCGCCGCCGGGTCCAGTACCAGGGGCTGAGCCCCGCAAGGGTCGTCGTTAGGCGGGAGTATAATCAACGCCTGGGTAAGCTGGAACTGGCCACCGGCCGCGCAAAACCCATTTACACGAACGGTATAGTTCGTGCCCGGCACCAGGCCGGAAACGGTGAAGCCCGGCGCTCTAATGGGAAATGACTGTACCACAGTGGTGCCCGTCGGGCCAGAGAGCAGCGTGAACGTGTACGGGCCCACATTGGAAGCAAGGGGCGCAAACGTAAACGAAGCGGCGGTGTTGCCCGCGTTGGTAAACACCGCCGGCCCCAGCTGCGCCGGTTGGCATGTGGGCGGGGTGCCAGGCCCATCGGTCAGGCAAATGCTGAACGAACCTGGAGCGGTGCCGCTGTTGCTGGCCACGCGCACATAGTAGGTGATGCTGGCCGTCAGGGCGGTAGTGGTGAGGGCGGGGGCCGACGTGTTGGCCTGTGTGGCTGCCTGGCAGGCAATTTCAGTGAAGGGCCCGCTACAGCCCGGGGCCGAAAACAAGCGCACCTGCCCGGCCGCATTGCCCGCTACGGTGAGGGTGGCCCCGGTGCTGCCCAGCCCGCTGGCTGTGGTGGTGAAGGTATACCACACATCGCGGGGCTGGCCGAAGCCGGTGCCGCAACTGGTGGTGTTGGTATAGCCATTGGGGACAGTGGTGGTGGCGCCTTGGGTGCTCCCCACGGTAGGCGTTGCGCAAAACTGCCCGTTGGGCGTCAGCACCACGGCACCGCAAGGGTCGTCGTTGGCCTGGGCCCAGGCGCCAAGGCCGGTGGTAAGCCACAGCAGCAGGGCAAAAAGGAAACGGGTAAAATTTCGCATAGAGCCAAGTGTTTCGTGAAAAGGTTCTGCTAGATACACTTGAATCAGGAGAAGCCTACCTATTTATCAGCATATTTATTCTTCGTCAAGTAGAAACGGGAAGCCGCGCAATAGCTTCGCCGCTGCATTCGTTACCGCCGCCATGCCAGCACTTCGGGCTTACTTGTTTCTGCGCCTGCACCTGTTAGGCCGCCTGCTCCGCGAGGTAGGCGCCGTGCGCCTGGGGCTGCTGGGGCCCATGCTGGTGCTGGCGGGCGGGCGGGGCCTGCTGCTGGCGGCAGCGCATGCCCAAGGGCAGTGGGCTGTGCCCGTGCTCACGATGCTGCTGCTTGCCTCGGCCCACCGGCAGCGGGCCGACCTGCGCTTTCTGGCCACCAGCGCGCCAGGGTTTTGGCAGTGGCTAGCCGTGGAATACCTGCTGCTGGCGCTGCCTGTGGCGCTGGTACTGTTATTGTTCCGGGATTGGGGGGCGGCGCTGCTTACCATTGTGCTGGCTCCTTGGGCTGCCCTGCTGCCGCCCAGGCAGGAAAGCCGCAGCTCACGCCACAAGGCCCACAGCCTGTTTCGCAGCGAGGCCTTTGAGTGGGTGAGCGGCATGCGAACGGGCGGGCTGTGGGCGTGGCCGTTGCTGCTGGCGGGGGCCGTGTGGCAGCACCAGTCGCCGCTAGGCCCAATAGTGGCGCTGGTGCTTTGGCTACTGCTGCTGCTGGCCTACTACGGTACCCCCGAGCCCGTAACCATGCTGGTGCTGGCGGCCCGCACGCCCCGGCAGTTTCTGCGGCGGCGCTTGCTGCTGGGGCTGGGCTACGCGGGGCTTTCGGCGGCCCCGTTTTTCTGGCTGCTGGCGGTGGGGCCGGCGGGGACGGGCGGGACGCTGGCCGTGGGGCTCTTTTGGCTGGGTTTGGTGGGGCTCATTATCCTGGCCAAATATGCGTTCTATCCCAATGCTACCCACATTCGCACCATTCAGGCGCTGGTGGTGGGCGTGGCGCTGCTCTTGCCCGGCAACCCCGTGTATCCGGTGCTGCTGCTGGTGGCGGTGGGGGGCCTCATCTGGCAAAGCCAGCGCCGGCTACAAGTAGTGCTGGGTGAGCAGCGGGTTCCGGAATAGATAGAAATGGAAAAAGAACCCCGGATGAGTACGACGTTTCAGCTACGCCATGATTGAAATACTGAACCTGCGCAAAGCCTACGGCCGCCACGTTGTGCTACACGACGTGAACCTGACCCTGCGGCCCGGCACCATTCACGGCCTGGTAGGCGCAAATGGTGCGGGCAAAACCACGCTCATCAATTGCCTGTATGGGCTGGAAAAGGATTTCACGGGCACTATCCGCGCCACGGGTGGGCATGCTGTGCGCGAACACACCGGCCTGCTGCCGTATGAGCCGTACTTCTACCCGCGCCTCACCGGGCGCGAGTACCTGGAGTTTTGCTTGCAGGCGCGGGGGCGGCCCCTCATCGATTTCGCAGGCTGGAACCAACTGCTGGAACTGCCCCTCGACCAATATGCCGATGAGTACTCGGCTGGCATGCGCAAGAAGCTGGCGCTGCTGGCCCTGCTGGTGCAGCAGCTCGATTACCTGATTCTGGATGAACCTTTCAACGGCCTCGACCTCGAAGCCAACTTGCTGCTGAAGGCAATACTGAAGCGCCTGCGCGACCGGGGCACGGGCATCCTGCTCACCTCGCACATCCTGGGTGCCCTCACCGAAACATCAGACGAAATCTCGGTGCTGGTGGGTGGGCGCATTCAGCGGCACTATGCGGCGGACGAGTTCGGCACCCTCGAAAACGACCTGCTTGATAGCCTGCACCGCGAAAAGCTCGGTTTGCTCACTTCATTAATCTGACAGGAACCGGCGTGCTAACTTGGCGGCTCATATCCCGTCCTTTTTATGCCAGTTCCTACGCTCTCCTACCTCAGCGGGCCCAGCACTATGCCATTGCTCGGCGAAACCATCGGCGAAAACCTGCGCCGCACTGTTTCGCAATATCCTGAGCAGGAAGCGCTGGTGGTATCCCAGCAGCACTACCGCGCAACGTATCAGGAACTATGGGACCAGACCGGAAGGCTTGCCAAGGCCCTCCTGGCGTTGGGCATGGCGGCCGGCGAGCGAGTAGGCCTCTGGGCCCCAAACCGCTCGGAATGGGTGGTCACGCAGTTCGGCTCGGCGCGTATGGGGGCCATTCTGGTAAACATCAACCCTGCTTACCGGGCCTCCGAGCTGCAATATGTGCTCAACCAGTCGGGCTGCCGGGTGCTGCTGCTGGCCGCCAAATTCCGTCAAACCGACTATGTAGCCATCCTCGCCAGTGTCCGCGCCGAATGCCCGGCGCTGGAGCACGTCATTATTCTGGAAGAAGGCTGGGACGACCTGTTGGCCAGCGGCAGCAGCGTCTCGGATGCAGCATTGGCCGCCCGCGAAGCCGAGCTACAGTTCGACGACCCCATCAACATTCAGTACACCAGCGGCACCACCGGCTTCCCGAAAGGGGCCACGCTCTCGCACCACAACATTTTGAACAACGGCTACTTCATCGGCGAAACCCTGCACTACACCGCCGCCGACCGGGTGTGCATTCCAGTGCCCTTTTACCACTGCTTTGGGATGGTGATTGGCAACCTGGCCTGCGCCTCGCACGGCAGCTGCATGGTCATCCCCTCCGAAGCCTTCGACCCCAAAACAGCCATGCAGGCGGTGCAAGCGGAGCGGTGCACCTCCCTCTACGGCGTGCCCACCATGTTCATCGCCGAGCTGGAACACCCTGAATTTTCGCAGTTTGATTTCAGCAGCCTGCGCACCGGCGTGATGGCCGGCTCGCCCTGCCCCGAGGAGGTGATGCGCAAAGTGCAGACCCTGATGAATATGGCCGAAGTGACCATCTGCTACGGCATGACGGAAACCTCGCCCGTCTCAGCTCAGAGCTACACCAACGACCCGTTGGCCAAGCGCGTGAGTACCGTGGGCCACGTCCATCCGCACCTCGAATTAAAAGTGGTGAACCCCGAAACCGGCCACATCGTACCGCGCGGTACCCCCGGCGAGCTGTGCACCCGCGGCTACTCCGTGATGCTGGGCTATTGGAATAACCCGCAAGCCACCGCCGCCACCATCGACCGGGCCCGTTGGATGCACACCGGCGACCTGGCCACCATCGACGCCGAGGGCTACCTCAATATTGTGGGCCGCATTAAGGACGTAATTTTGCGCGGCGGCGACAACATCTACCCCCGCGAAGTGGAGGAGTTTCTTTACACCCACCCGGCCGTGGCCGACGTGCAGGTCATCGGCGTGCCGAGCCTGCGCTACGGCGAGGAAGTGATGGCTTGGGTGAAGCTTAAAGACGGCGTTTCGGCAACGAGCGACGAAATCATGGCATTCTGCAAAAACCGCATTGCCACCAATAAAATCCCGGTTTTCTGGAAGTTCGTCGACAGCTTCCCGATGACAGTGACCGGCAAGATTCAGAAATACCTGATGCGCGAGCTGGCCGTGGAGGAACTGGGCCTGCAAGCCGCTGCTGCCGTAAAAACTGCGTAGCGTCGTAGCGTGGATGCTGCAGTTCGCGCATCGTCCGATTCGTTCGTTCAAGCGCGAACTCGCAGCAGCCACGCTACAGCGCCAAGTAAAAGCCCGCCAGCAGCCCCCGAAACGCCTCGGTATAAACGGCATCATCCCCCGTAATCCGAATAGTCATCTCTGTTTCCGCGACTGCTCTCCCCCCTCGCCGAAACCCGGTGATGTGCCGCAACGGCTGGCTGCCGGGCCGGTGCCGCACCACCAGACGCGTGGCCGGATACAGTCCCGCCTCGGCTGCCACGCGCTCAAATGCCTGCATCTCCAGCGGTGGCAGCAGCACAGTAAGCAAACCATCGGCCTCCAGAACCTCCGCGACAAAAGCTGCTAAAGCTTCAAAGGAAAGCGTATCGTCGGCCTCGTGCCGGGCGGTGGTGCGGGCCGCGTTGGGCGAGCGTAGCGACTGTCGGAAAAACGGCGGATTACAAATGATGTGGCTAAACGGCGCCGGCTGCGTGGCCACGAAGGCCGCCAGACTCATTGCCAGAACTCGGATGCGCTCGGCCCACGGGCTACCCCCCGCATTGGCTGCCGCCTGCGTTGCGGCTGCGGCATCAATTTCTACCGCTTCTATTGCCACGGTGGCATGGCGCTGGGCGGCCATAAGGGCCAGCAGGCCGGTGCCGGTGCCAATGTCCAGCAAGCGGGTGGCGCCAGTCAGGTCGGCGGCGGCACCCAGCAGGCAGGCATCGGTGCTCACCTTCATGGCGCACTGGCTTTGCTCGATGCGGAACTGCTGGAACTGAAAGTAGTCGTTGGGCACGTTTTTCTTAGGGAATGGCGACAAGCTTGCCGTGCTCAAACTTGAAGTAATGAGGGCTATTGCGGCCCTCTTCATTCAGCATGCCGGTGAAAACCACAAGCCGACTGGTGAGCTTAAAAGCTATCGGTTCAAAATTGTCGGGCTTTTCAGGCAGTTCCGGCGTGAACCAGCAGCAAATGCTGTCGTTGAAATAGACCCTGCCGGTTTTAACATCAATAATGGCGCTGCTCAGGCATTCGGCCCCACATCCCCAAACTGCCAGCACGTAGTGCCCGGCGAAATTGGGCTTTTGCCGCGCCGCTTCGCGAATGCGCGTTCGGAAATACCAGGCAGTGGTGCCCGGGGTTAGTTGGGGCGCTGCTTGCGGACCGTCGTAACGTTCGGAAACGGGGTATTCCTTGAATTGAGGCGTATGCGCCGTCTGCCCAAAAGCAGCCGACGATATGACCGAAGCAAAAAGTAGCGCATAGCGTCGCATGGCAACTTTGGTATTAGAACGCGGATTTTGCGCTCAACGCCTCGTAGCCCTCGTCTACCAGCAGGCCTTTGCCTAACGCGCTTTGCACAGCCAGCACATCGCAACGCTCGTTTTCGGCGTGGCCGGCGTGGCCTTTTATCCAATGGAAGGTAACCTTGCGCTGCTTATAAATGCGCAGGAAGCGCCGCCACAGGTCCTCGTTGGCCTTCTTGCCAAAGTCGGATTTGGCGGCCCAGCCGAATACCCATTTCTTCTCCACGGCATCGACTACGTACTTGGAATCGGACACGACGCGGATGGGCAGCTCGGGGCGTGTCACAGCTTCGAGGCCAACTATCACGGCCAGCAGCTCCATGCGGTTGTTGGTAGTGAGGCGGAAGCCCTGGGTCAACTCTTTTTCGTGGGGGCCGTAACGCAGGATGGCGCCGTAGCCACCGGGGCCGGGGTTGCCGCGGGCCGAGCCGTCGGTGAACAGGTGAATCATAATTGGTTATTGGTGCCTGGTGCTTGGTGCAGGTATGCTCAGTAGAACAAGCCAGGCACCAATGACCAAGCACTAAAAGTTGGTTTTAAACAGCTTGATGGCGATGGCCAGCAGAATGACGCCGAATACGCGGCGCAGCACGTCCTCGCCGGCTTTGCCGAGCTTGCGCTCAATCCAAGGGCTGGTTTTGAGGACTGCGTAAACGAACACAAGGTTCAGCAGAATGCCGACCAGGATATTGGGCAGCGTGTAGGCAGCCCGGAGCGAGAGCAGCGTGGTCATGGTGCCGGCCCCGGTGATGAGCGGAAATGCCAGCGGCACAATGGAGCCGGTGCTGGCCGTGAGGTCGGAATGAAATAGCTGAATGCCCAGTATCATTTCCAGCCCGATGAGGAAAATGATGACCGCGCCAGCCAGGGCAAAACTCTCGTTATCGACCCCAAACAGGCGCAGGATGCTCTGGCCCAGAAACAGGAACGCCACCATGAGGCAGCCTGCCACAACAGTGGCCAGCTCGGCCTTAATCCGGCCCTCACGCTGTCGAATCTGAATGATAATGGGGATGGAACCCACAATATCAATCACGGCAAAGAGCGTGAGGGTGACCGAGAAGATTTGCTGGAGGTTGAACATGACGGATGCTTGGAGGTAGGGGCAGGGCTTGTCTTCGCCCCTACCTAACGGGGTTACCCTGGATACTCCTTGGCGAAAAACTGCACCAGAGCTTCCATGGCGGCATCGGGCACGGCAGGGAAGTTGGCGATGCGGATGGTCGTGGCTTTGAGAGGGCCGTAGCCACTACCGAGCTGCAGGCCGACTTCCTTGGCTTTGGCCTTGATTTCCTCGATGAGGGCGGCGTCGCCGCGCAGGCCGATGACGGTGGTGGAACGGGTTTCGTAGTTGCTGATGAGGGGAGTGAGCGGGGTAGCCTGCTCGAAGAAAGCGTAGAGCTTCTCGGCGCGGTCCACGAGGTGCTGGTGCACGGTTTTGATGGGTTCGCGGTCGGCTAGCACGCGGCTCATGAGGTAAATGCCCAGCACGTTGGGCGTGTAGTTGGTTTGGTAGTTCAGCATCTGCGAGAGCATGGCGGGCAGCGCGTTGTAGTGCGCCCGGTCGTTCACGAGCTTGGCCTGGGCCACGGCGCGGGGCGAGAGCAGCATCACGCCCAGGCCAGCGGGCAACCCAAAGCACTTCTGGACCGAGCCAAACCAGATGTCGGCCTTGATGTATTTTAGGTTGAGGCCGGCCAGCGAGCTGGTAGCATCCACGGCCAGTAGGGCGCCGCCGAGGCGGTTGTAGAGGTTCAGGATGAAGCCTTCGCGCAGTTGAGTGGCAGTGCTGGTTTCGTTCTGGGTGATGCAGACGAGGTCGGTGTCGTCGGGGGCAAAGGGCAGGCCGGCTACGTCGGGCAGCTCATCGACGCCGAAGCTCAGGCCCGTGCTGGCCGGCCGCAGGGCCTTGGCGTACTTGTACCACTTCTCGCCAAAGTCGCCGTTGTAGAGGTGAAACGAGCGGCGCGGGGTGAGGCTTTGGGCCAGGATTTCCCAGCACTCGGTGGCCGAGCCGGTGAAGAGGACGGTGTAGTCCTGCGGCACGTTGAGCTTGGCTTTGAGGTCGGTCACGGTCTGGCGCACCAGGCTGATGACCTTATCGGAGCGGTGCCCGGCCGAGAGCCAGTCCTCGTCAAAGGCATCTGTGAGGTACTGCCGAACGGCGGGATATACGGCCGAAGGCCCGGGATTGAAGGTGTACATAGTCTGAACCACGGATTGACGCGGATTTTTCGGATTTCACGGATTTTGTGGACGGCATTTCACCGCCGGGGCAGTTTAACGCTGACGCTTGCAAAAGCGTGTAGCTGGCCAGAACGGTTGCGGCACACAAAGGTCGGAGGGAAGCGCTTACAAAATCTGTGAAATCCGAAAAATCCGCGTCAATCCGTGGTTCACACCCGAAAGCCGACGCGCTTGGGCTGCATGTTCACAAACCACTGCACGGCCAGCCGGTAGCTCTCCAGCCCGAAGCCGCTGATGCTGCCCGCGCAGTGCCGCCCGAAGAGGCTGCGTTGGCGGAACTCCTCGCGGGCGTGCAGGTTGCTCAGGTGCACCTCCACCACGGGCGTGTTGATGGCGGCCACGGCATCGGCCAGGGCCACGCTGGTGTGGGTGTAGCCCCCGGCATTGAGCACGATGCCGTGGTGCGTGAAGCCCACTTCGTGCAGCTTGTCCAGTATCGCGCCTTCGTGGTTGCTCTGGAACTGCGTGAGTTTCAGCTGCGGAAAGGCTTCTTCGAGCTCGGGGAAAAAGTCTTCGAACGAGCGGTTGCCGTAGATGCCGGGCTCGCGGCGGCCGAGCAGGTTGAGGTTGGGACCGTTGATGATGAGGATGTCCATAAGAAAGCGAAGGGGCAAACAGGAAAGGTTAAGGCTGCACCACCACGCGCCGCGTGAGGGCACCGGCCGGGGTAGAAACGCGCACCACGTACACGCCGGCCGCCAGGGCCCGCAGGTCGAGCAGGGCGCCTGCCGTGGCGGTTGTGGCGGGCAGCGTTACGGCCCGCACGGTTTGGCCGAGCACCGTTTCCACCGTTACCGCCACCGCGGCGCTGTTGCCGGCCGGCTGCGCCAGGCGCAATGTGAGCAGGCCCTGGGTAGGGTTGGGGTAGAGGTCGAGGGCGGCCGGGGCGAGGGCGCTGGTGGTGCTGGTCACGGCAGGCACCAGGAAGCCGGCCGTGTTGTCGGTCAGGTCGTCGCTGCTGCCCTGCACAGCGTTGCTGCCCATGCCGCGCCGCGCAAAAACCTGCCAAATCAGGGCCTGATTAGCCCCGCCGAAGGTGGCGCGGTCGGCGGCCAGGATGGCGTCGCGGCCATCGAGGAAGCCGGGGCTGCAGGGTTGCAGCTTCAGCCCGTCCATGATGAGCTGCATGGTTTTGTTGTTGCCGCCCGTGCCGGTGTAGATGTTGGCATCGTAGCCGTAGCGCTGAATCATGGCCCAGTTCAGGTCCCACAGCACGGTGCACCACACAAAGCCCGTGGCGTGCTGGTCTTCCGGGTAGTTGGAGTTGGGGTAGTTGCCGTAGTTCACCCCGTTCACCGTTTGCCCAATGAAGGCGTAGGTGGCGTTGTTCACGGCAAAGTCGGTGCTGTAGGGCAGGGGCCGGATGCCTGGGCCGGTGGTGGCCTGGCCCAGAATATAGGTGCCAATGCCCCGAGCCGTGGCGCCCACATCGCCGGGCCGGGTGGTCATCCACAGCTCGAAAAAGTCGCTCCAGCCTTCGCCCATCTGCTCGGCGTTGTCGAGGCAGGCAATGGCTCCCGCCGGCCCGCCCGTGAGGCGCGTGCTGATGCCGTGGGCATACTCGTGGGCTATTACGCCGTTTTCGAAGCCGCCGTTGCGGTCGGGGGCCGGGGTGGCCCCCAGCAGCGAGCCAGCCACGGTGCCGCCGATGGCCAGCGCATTCTTGATGCGCTGGCCATCGGCGCGCGTAATCATTACCATCGGGATGCGCAGGCCCATGGTGTCGGCCGGGTCGGCGTCGAGGTGAACCAGGAAATCAAGGTTATTCACCACCACTATGGCCGTAGCGCCGGCCTGCCGGGCGTTGCGCACCTGGTTGGTGAGGGAACAGTCGTAGTTATAGTCGACCACCGCAATGTTGCCTTGCACTTGGGCCGTGTTGGTCCAGGGGCTGCGGCAGCCATAGGTTGGGTTGGGGCTGCCGTCGTTGGCCAGTACCAGGTTGCCGCTGATGGGCGTGGTGCGCGGCAGCTGCCGGCCAAAGCTGGCTGTCATCACCGCGTAGCTGCCCGCGGCTGCGGCCGGGGCCGTCACGGTCAGGCCGTTGGCCTGCGGGGTTTGCCAGGGGCCGAGCATGATTTCCGGATAGTTGTTGGCCGTGGCCCCGTCCAGCGTGGGGTTGAAGTAGGCCTCGCTGTAATTTTCCCCAATCTGGGCCCGTATGTAGTCATCGCCCACGCCCGTGCCCGAATAGTTGGTGGCCTGGAAGTTGCCGCTCGCCTCGGTAAAGCCGTAGCGCTGGCTCACGTCGTGCATCAGGTTGGCCCAGTAAAAGAGGTTAGTGAGGGCGGCCGGCTGGTTGGCCGAAGCCGAAAGGGCCGGGTCAAAGGCCGCATCGAACTCCAGCGTCGGCCCGCCATCGGGCGAAAAGCCCGCAGCGTAGTTGGCCAGCGGCGTATAGGCGTGCGCGTTGTTGCCCCGCGCCGTGGTGAATTCGGCCCCGGCGGCTCCGTTCGTATCGTGCCAGCCAAACGGAGAGGCCACGGCATCGGCCGGACTCGGAATGGCCGTGGCCGGTCCGAACAGCGGATTTTCGAGGGGCGCCGCAAATACTCGGTAGCCGTTGGCCACGGCCGGGCCCCGGGCGGCGGTGCTGCCCACCACCGCAGGAGCCGACATGGTGCTCAGGACCGTCCGGGGCTCCCGAATCACGCGGTTGCGCGCCTTCAGTACCCGGCCCGTGGTGGCATCCACCAGCACGGTCCAGGCATCGGGGCCTTTGGCCGGGTTCAGTTGCACCTGCCAGGCGGTGTGCAAGGTATTGTCGGGCTGGTGTATATATACCAATGTGGCCGGCTGCGGCGCCCTGAGCCCTGGCTGGCGCAGGTGCCGGCTGGCTGCCACCGTCGCGGCCTCGGCACCGATGGCCGGCGGGGTCAGGCGGGTGGCCTGGGCGCGCAGGTCGGTTACAAAATTGCCCGTGTGCATGAGCAATGCCCCGGCCCGGTTGAAGTGCAGGCCGACCTCGGTGCCCGGCACGGCGCGGCCGTCAAGCTGTTGGCACAGGTAGGTGTGGGCGATGCCGTTGTGCTCGTCGGCGTAGCTGCCCGTCACCGCCAGGGTACTCAGGTCGGCCTCGCGCAAGCCAAAGGCCGCGGCGTGGTCGCGCAGGTAGCGCAGCGCCGGGGCTGCCGCGACCGCCGTTGCTGCCGATGGGGTGGGAGAGGGCTGGGCCCGGGCAGCGCCGGTGCCCACCAGCAGGGCCGCTCCAACAAACATGCGAAGCGAAGCAGACCGTAGAGAATGAAGCATAAAGTAGTGGAAGTGGAAAGATGGAATGTGGCCCCATGATGCCGGAGCTACCCGGTTCGGTTGTATGGCATGCCACGAAGTTGCGGGATATTTTCGCGTCGGTCGCGTCCGCGACTAGTTAGCCGCCTATTTTTGCCCCATGACGTGGCCCCAGGCAATTAAACAGTTCGACGGCTACCTGCGCCTCGAAAAGTCGCTCTCGCCCAACTCCGTAGAGGCTTACGTGCGCGACATCAGCAAGCTGCAGCAGTTTCTTATCATGCAGCGGCTGCACGTCGGGCCTATGCAGGTGACCACTGAAGTGCTGCGCGAATTTCTTGCCACCCTGCAAGGCCTTGGCCTGAGCGCCACCTCGCAGGCCCGCACCCTCTCCGGCCTGAAGGCGTTTTTCAGCTTCCTCATCATGGAAGACCTGCTAAAGCTCGACCCCACCGACACCCTCGAAGCCCCCAAAACCGGTCGCCACCTGCCCGATACCCTCAGCTACCCCGAAATCGAGCAGCTGCTGGCCTCCATCGACCTGAGTACCGACGACGGCCTGCGTGCCCGTGCTTTTCTGGAAGTGCTCTATTCTTCCGGCCTGCGCGTGAGCGAGCTGTGCGACCTGCGCCTGAGCAACATGTACGCCGAGCAGGGCTTTATGAAAGTGGTGGGCAAGGGCAACAAGGAGCGCCTCGTGCCCGTCGGCCGCGAAGCCCTCAAGCACCTCAACTTCTACCTCAGCGGCGTCCGCGGCCACCTCGATATCAAGCCCGGTGCCGAAGACTTTGTGTTTCTGAGCCATCGGGGCCGCCCGCTCTCGCGCATCACCGTCTTCACCACGCTCAAGAAAATAGCTGACTTGGCGGGCCTGCGCAAAACCATTAGCCCGCACACCTTGCGTCATTCCTTCGCCACCCACCTCATCGAAGGCGGGGCCGACCTGCGCGCCGTGCAGGAAATGCTGGGCCACGCCAGCATCACCACCACCGAAATCTACACCCACCTCGACCGCGACTACCTGCGGCAAGTCATCACCGAGTTTCACCCACGCAGCTGAGCAACATGAAATTGCGCGATGGGGCAGAGGGGCTACCGGCGACTAATGGCCGCTAGCGCGACTTTGTCAGGCCAAATGTTCCCACCAGCGAAAGGCCCGCGCTGAAGTTGTTGAGTTCTTTGGCGGCCACCGGCATGCGGTCGTTGTTGAAATAGCGGTGGTAACTGGCCCCCGCTTCCAGCGCCAGGTGCTGGCCCAGACGGTAGCCAATACCCGCCTCCGCACCCACCGTAAGCACCGACGCGTGCGCATCGCCCGCCCCGCCTTCAACCGCTTCATTGCGCCACGATAGGCGGCCGAATCCCGTCTGAATGGTGCCTAGCGTGTAGGCTTTGGGGGCAAAATGCCATTTATTGCCGCCGGTGAGGGCATACTCGGAAAGGCGCGCGTTGCCCAGGCCCAGCTCTGCGTTGCGTAGTAAGCTACCGGGGGCAACGCTGGTTAGCTGCGAAAAGCCCAGTAACCACGTGTCGTTGAAGGTCAGGCTCACTTTGCTGCCCAAGCCATAATAGTCGCTAACGCGACTATCGCCGGAATGAAAGCGGTAGTTATTCGCTATTCCAATGGCCAATGTGAGGCGTGGGGCCGGTTCTTGGGCGAGGGCAGCATGGGAAGTGGCGAGCGCTGCGGCAGTAGTTAAAATGATGGTTTTCATGTTGTTTTCCGTTTGATTTATTTGACGAAGCAAAAGTAGAAGCGCCTTCTGGCGCGCCGGATGCGGCTTTTGACCAGCCGTAAGTATCCGTTGACGAAACGCCCCCGGTCGCCGTCGTTTTGACGAACCGCCTTTAGGCAGTGACGAACCGTTTGCGCGCCCTGACGCACCAGCCGTTCTTTGCGCGGCATCGAAACGTTACCCCCATTATGGAAATCCGGAAAAAAATTATTGCCTTCTTCTGGGCTTTCCTTTTCCTGACGGTCCTGCTGCAGCTCTCAACCAGCGAGGGCATTCCGTTTATCACGGCCCTGCTCTACACCTTGTCAGTGCTGGCTACGCTGTGGCTGTATTTTCATTACGCGTCCCGGCCGGCCCTTAAGCGCTTCATTGCCCAGCGCCGGACGGCACTTCGGGTGTTGCTCCTGCTGCTGGCTTGCACCGCGCTTACGCTCGCGCTGGCCGGCCAAGGCTACGCCCTTGTCAAGCTAACCATGCCCGCCGCCAGTGCCCGCGTGGTGCTCAACGATTCGCTGCCTTCCTTTTTTGGCCTGCTCATCCTCAGCGGCTTTGTCTCGTGCCTCCAGTACTTGTTTGACAAGTATAAAGAGTCACTCAGGCAGGAAAAGCAGATTGACGTGCTAAAGCGCAAGGCGCTGGAAATGGAATTGAATTTACTGCGCAATCAATTAAGCCCGCACTTCACTTTCAACGTGCTCAACAACCTGCACTTTCTCATTCATAAGGACAAAAACGAAGCCCTGTACCTGCTTTCTACCTACAGCAAGATACTGCGCTATTACGTGTATGAGTCGCGCAAGAAAGCCATTGCCTTCAGCCAGGAAGTCGCCTTTCTGCACGAGTACTTCAACCTGCAAATCAAGCAGCGTCCGGCCGAACTGGAAATTACCTTCGATGCGACCGAACCCGACGAGGGGTTCTGCATTGCGCCGTTTATCCTGGCTACTTTCGTCGAAAATGCCTTCAAGCATGTGCAGCCCAATACAGCCAGCGAGTATTACGTCAGGCAAACCCATTCGCTGACGCCACATGGCACAATGACTTTCGAGATAAGCAACACGTTTAGCGAAGCCCGCGAGGCCGACGAGTACAGTGGCGTCGGCCTGAAGCACGTCCGCGAGACCTTGGCGTTGGCTTACCCCTACAGCCACCAGTTACACTTGCAGCAGCAGAACGGCCTGTTTGCCGTAAAACTTGAATTAACGCTAAAAAAATGCTGAGATGCCTAGTTATCGACGATGAGCGAATAGCGCGCGAGGGCTTGCTGGAGTTTGTGAAGCAGTTTGATTTCCTGCATCCGGTCGGCGATTATGCGAACGCGCTGGCATCCATCGACCTCATCAAAAACAAGGAAGTTGACTTGATTTTCCTGGATATTGAAATGCCTGGAATCAAGGGAATTAAGTTTGCCGAAATGATAGGTGACCTTCCCGTGATGGTCATTTTCACCACGGCCTACCCTGAGTATGCGCTGAAAGGCTACAAGGTCAACGCCATCGGTTACCTGCTGAAGCCGATATTTTTCGAAGACTTTGAAAAAGCTGTGCTGAAAGCCAAAAAATGGCACGAGCTGATGCACACCGACGATGGCGAATCGGAATACTTGTTTTTCAAGGAGAATGGCGTGTCGCACCGAATCGTCGTGGAGGACATCATGTACGTGAAAAGCCTCCAGAATTACGTGCAGCTGTTCTTAAAGGACAAGCGGGTTGTTATCGTACACAACACGCTAAAAGCCGTGCAGGAATTGCTGCCCGCTAAAAAGTTTATCCAGCTGCACCGGTCTTATCTGGTGCAGAAAGCCTGTATTACCTCTATTGACGGGCAGTTTGCGCACGTTCATTCCACTGCCTTGCCAATAGCGCGGGATAGAAAGCAGCTACTGGCTGAGCTGCTCACGCAACGCGCCGCCGGAGATTTCTAAGCAACCAAGGAAACGCCACTTCGCGTTTAATAAGCATCTGCCAAGTAGCCTCTTGGCATAATTACCGAATTTCAGACAAAAACAGGTCGCCGGGTATCGCCTCTACCGCGCAACATTCGTGCGGCCAAGTGGCGTTTAGGGCCGGGTGTCGTTTCCTCTTCCTTTTCTGTAGACCGCTCACTAAAAGGCACTGCAGCCATAGAAGGGCCGGTACTCGACCTTGGAACGTCCAGTTTCAAGCCTGCATTGTGTAAATTTGGCCTTTATGCCTCTTCCGAATGGCCGATAACCGTTATAAGAACCCTCCCCCCGGCCCCTCAGCCAACCGCCCCGCCGACCCCCGGCCTACGCGGCGCAACGAGCCGCGCCCCGGCGGCCCGGCTCCCGCGCCTGCACCCGCCCCACGGGCGGAGCCCCGTCCCGCTGCTACCAACGTTCCCAAAGCCGCCCGCGCTGCCCCAGCCACTGCCCCCAAACCGCCCAAGCCACCCCGCGAACCGCGTGGCCCCCTGCCCGGCGTCGGCAATGTGCTGGGCATGCTGCGCGACCGCCGCTTCCAT
Organism: Hymenobacter negativus; assembly: GCF_017571495.1. Taxonomy (GTDB): domain Bacteria; phylum Bacteroidota; class Bacteroidia; order Cytophagales; family Hymenobacteraceae; genus Hymenobacter; species Hymenobacter negativus. The sequence continues at coordinate 641,973 of NZ_JAGETZ010000003.1, forward strand.
CTTTTCATCGGGTTTGGGATGCTGCTAGCCAGCTTGTACCTCACCATAGCCTTCACGTCTTTCCTGTTCACCGGCCATGCCGACCAGAGCGTGGTGGCCGCCATGAGCACCATTCCGGTGAAGGAAGCCGGCCAGGAATCGACTAACTGGCTGGGCCTGCTGGGGGCCTGGGCGGCGCAGCTGTTTATTTATAAGCTGTTTGGGGTGGCAGCGTTTGCGCTCATTCCCATCGTGTTTTTCCTCGGGTATAAGATTGTGTTCCGCACAGCCACTGTATCGGTGAGCTACGTGCTGGCGCTGGGCCTGTTCACCATGGCCTGGCTGAGCACGCTGCTCGGCTACGTGGTGGTGAGCCTGGCCACGCCCGGCGCCGACCCCGCACTGGCCCATCGCCTCGACTTTCTGAGCGGCGGCGTTGGTTTCGAAACCGCGTCCTGGCTCGATAGCCTTATTGGCTGGGGTACGGTGCTGCTGCTGGCCTTCGCCCTGATTTCGTTCGTGGTGTTCTTCTTCAACGTTACCAGCCTCGACCTAAGCCGCTTCCGCAGCCTCAGCACCGAAGATGATGCCGACGAAGACGCTGAACTGGAAGCCGAAATCGCCGCCGAGCTCGCTGCTGAAGCCGCGCCCGTAGCTCCCCCCGTCCCGCAGATGACGCTGAAAACCCGGCCCGTACCAGCGGCCGTTGTGGCAGAACCGGTGGCGCTGGAAGCAATTGCGGCGTCGGCTGCAACGGTGGTAGCGGGTGGTGCTACGCCTGTTCGCCCCACTTTGCAGCTAACTGACGAAGAAGATGTTGCCGAAGTAACTCCCGCGCAGGAGTTCGAGCCCGCGCCCCGTATAGGTACAGGCGTCGCGCTGAGTGTAGCGGGTGCCGTGGCGGCCCCGGTTGCGACCGCCGCTATAACGGCAGCTGGTACCGCCACCGGCTTGGCTTCGGCTGCTGCCGTAGTGGCGCCGCTGGTAGCTTCCGGCCCATCGTTCTCCATCGAAATTCCCGTAGCGGAGCCGGAAGTGAAGCCAAGTGTGCCCACGTCCACGGTTCCTACGCCTCTTTCGCTGGCTGATTTGGCCGATGGCGACCTGCCACCTGCCAAGTTGCCCAGCACCCAAGCCCCCACACCCCTGGAAGTTATCAAACCGCTGGAAATTACTGTGCCCGGCCGCGACGACCTGGACCCCAATGCCGGCGCCGACATCGCCGCCGTGGCCGATGAGGACGAGGACGCCGATGCTATGCCCAACGTCAACTACGACCCTACACTGGACCTCTCGCGCTACCTGTTCCCCACCTTGGAGTTACTCAACGACTACGGCACGCCTAAAGCCCAAGTCACCAAGGAAGAGCTGGAAGCCAACAAAGACCGCATCGTGGAGACGCTGGGCCACTACAGCATTGCCATCGCCAGCATCAAGGCCACCATCGGCCCCACGGTCACGCTCTACGAAATCGTGCCCGAAGCGGGCATTCGCATCTCCAAAATCAAGAGCCTGGAAGATGACATTGCCTTGAGTTTGGCCGCGTTAGGCATCCGCATCATCGCGCCGATTCCCGGCAAGGGCACCATCGGTATCGAGGTGCCGAATACCAAGAAGGAGATGGTGAGCATTCGCTCGGTGCTGGGCTCGGAGAAATTTGCACGCACCGAAATGGACCTGCCCATTGCCTTCGGTCGCACCATCACCAACGAAGTGTTCGTAGCTGATTTGGCCAAAATGCCCCACTTGCTCATGGCCGGTGCCACGGGCCAGGGCAAGTCGGTGGGCCTGAACGTGATTCTGGCCTCGCTGCTCTACAAGCGCCATCCTGCGCAGCTGAAGTTTGTACTCGTTGACCCCAAAAAGGTGGAACTGAGTATCTTCAATAAGATTGAGCGCCACTACTTGGCCAAGCTGCCCGACACCGACGAGGCCATCATCACCGACACGAAGAAGGTAGTAAACACGCTGAATTCGCTTTGCATGGAGATGGACCGGCGTTATGACCTCCTGAAAGAAGCCGGCTGCCGCAACCTCAAAGAGTACAACGCCAAGTTCATCGAGCGGCGCCTCAACCCGAAAAAAGGCCACCGGTTCCTGCCGTTCATCGTGCTGGTAATTGACGAGTTGGCTGACCTGATGATGACGGCCGGCAAGGAGGTGGAAACGCCCATTGCGCGTCTTGCGCAACTGGCCCGCGCCATCGGCATTCACCTCATCGTAGCCACCCAGCGCCCTTCGGTGAACGTAATTACCGGCATCATCAAGGCCAACTTCCCTTGCCGTATCTCCTTCAAGGTGACCAGCAAAATCGACTCGCGCACCATCCTGGACACCGGCGGGGCCGACCAGCTCATTGGCCAGGGCGACATGCTGTTCTCGGCTGGTTCCGACCTGATTCGGGTGCAGTGCGCTTTCATCGACACGCCGGAAGTGGACCGTGTCTGCGACTTCATCGGTGGCCAGCAGGGCTACAACGATGCCTACCTGCTACCCGAAGTGGCCGGTGCCGACGGCGACGGCGGTGGCAACGAGGAAATGGACCCCTCCGAGCGCGACACCATGTTTGAGGAAGCTGCCCGGTGCATTGTGCTTCACCAGCAGGGCAGCACCAGCCTGCTGCAGCGCAAGCTCAAGCTCGGCTACAACCGCGCCGGCCGCCTCATCGACCAGCTCCAGCACGCGGGCATCGTAGGGCCGTTTGAAGGCAGCAAGGCCCGCGATGTGCTCATTCCCGATGAGTACCAATTGGAGCAGTTGCTCAATTCGATGAAGTAAAGCAAGTACCCTAAAATTTCATTTCGGCCCGCGCCAGGTTTATTCGCTTCAACGCGAGCTGAAATGACATTTTGGAGTACTTGTTATTGAGAACTTTTTTTCTTCATTGATGCTTCATTGGCATTTTGGCCGGACGTTTGTTAAACGAATTCCGTATCTGGCTTTCCAAGCCTCGCACAAGTGCCTTCTGACCTCCTCTTTTATAATGAAAAAATCCCTCTCCCTCTTGTTGTTCGCAGCTACGCTGGCCTTGCCTGCCGCCGCCCAACAAGACCCCAAAGCCGGTAAAATCCTCGACCAGATGAGTGCCAAATACCAGGCGCTACAGGCTTTCCAGGCAACTTTCACCCAAACGCTGGAAAACCCCAGCGCCAAGGTAAAGCAGAACATCAATGGTGATATTGTGGTGAGTGGCCAAAAATTCCGGCTCAAAATCAGCGGCCAGGAAGTCATCAACGATGGCAAAACCACTTGGACCTACCTGAAGAACGAAAACGAGGTGAATATCTCCGACTCGGACCCGGATTCGCAGGAAATGTCGCCTTCCCAGATTTATACGATGTATAAAAAGGGCTACAAGTACACCTACGTGCAGCAAGTAACAGAAAGCGGCGAACCACTTGACGTGATTGAGCTGGCACCGGAAAACCGCCAGAATGACGTGTTTAAGGTGCGGCTGAAGGTGCGTAAGAAAGATGCGTCCGTGAAAAGCTGGCAGATGTTCAAAAAGAATGGCAACCAGTACACCTTCCTTATCAAGAACTTCAAGCCCAACCCACCGACCGACGCTGGCACATTTGCCTTCGACAAGGCCAAGTATAAAGGTGTGAAAGTGGTTGACCTGCGCTAGTAAACCGTTGTCATCCTGAGCAAAGCGAAGGACCTTATCTAACCGGAACAAGTTGTTCGGGTCGGATAAGGTCCTTCGCTTTGCTCAGGATGACGGTTGAAGTAGTACTTTGCCCCCAATGAAAGAAGATTTCCTCCATTACGTCTGGCAGCACCAGTACTTCGACAAGGCCGACCTGCGCACGGCCGATGGTGAGGAAATCCAGGTATTGCGCCCTGGCCAGCGCAACGCCGACGCAGGCCCTGACTTCCTGAATGCCCGCCTGCGCATTGGTGAAGTAGAGTGGAACGGCGCCGTAGAAATTCACCTGCGAGCGTCGGATTGGAACCGCCATCGGCACCAGACTGACCCGAAATACGACCAGGTTATCCTGCATGTAGTGGGCACCCATGATGCCGAAATAGCCCGTACTAACGGCAGCCACATCCCGGCCCTGGCTTTGCAGACACGCCTGGCGCCTGAGCTGCTAGCCCGCTACATGGCCTTGGTCGAAGCACCGGCCGCAGCCCCACTGCCCTGCGCGCCGTTGCTCGGCTTGGTGCCCGAAATCAGCAAAACCATGATGACCGAACGCGCGCTATTGGAACGGGTAGAGCGCAAGGCTGATGCCATCATGGAGCTGCACCAAACATTGGGGCAGGACTGGGAAGCCACTGCTTACCATGCCTTAATGGCCGCTTTCGGCTTTCAAAAAAACAGCGAGCCCCTGGCCCGTCTGGCTAAAGCGCTGCCGCTGGCCGTGCTGCGCCGCCACCGCCACGACCGGCGCCAGCTTGAAGCCCTGCTGTTTGGACAGGCGGGTTTTCTAATCGAAAATACGGAGACAGCAGCTGATGGCTATATCCAGGACCTGAGGCAGGAGCACGAGTTCCTGCGGCATAAATACAGCTTGGGTGCTGCAGCGTTGGCCGTGCACGAGTGGAACTACCTGCGTCTGCGGCCGGCCAATTTTCCGCCCGTGCGCCTGGGCCAGCTGGTGGGCCTGCTGCATGTGCGTCCGGCATTATTCGACGCGCTGCTCACGGCCCAAAGTGTGACCGCGCTGACGGAGTTTTTTCAAGCGCCCGCACCGGAATACTGGCGCACGCACTTCCGTCCCGGCCGGCCCGGTAAAGTCCCGGGCTTGGGCAAAGCCAGTATCGACCTGCTCATTACGAACGTGGTGGTGCCGCTGCGGGTAGCCTATGCCCGCTACGTGGACAAGCCCGAAGTAATAGAAAGCAGCGTGGCTTTGCTAAACGAGCTGCCCGCCGAGCATAACCAGTACACCGATGTATACGAGGCGCTTGGCTTTACACATCGCACAGCGGCCGACTCGCAGGGACTGCTGGCGCTGCACAAAAGCTACTGTGCCCCACGCCGCTGCCTACACTGTACCATTGGCAGCCGCTTGGTGCAACAACCCCGCATAGCCCGATGAAAATATTTGTTGCTGTTCTGGTTAATCTGGGGTTGCTGGCGGTTCTGGTGCCGTGGCTGCGGCGGCAATGGCAGTGGGCCGGGCCGGGGTGGTGGCGAATCGCATTTGTGCTGGGACTGGCCTTGCGGCTGGCCGTAGCCACGGTGCGCAACTGGCTGCTGCTGCACGATGCAGAATACATGCACCGCATGGGAAAGTACATCACCAGCCTTCTCTGGACGGACCGGTCAGCCTTCTGGCATACCTTCACGGATTCGGTGGTTGTCTTTCAGTTTAGCACCTACCAGGCCATGTATCAGAGCACTTCTAATACTTGGTTTCTGATAAAAATACTGGCGCTGCTGAATCTAGGGTCGTTGAGCAGTGGCCTAGTAAACAGTTTGTACTTAAGCCTGTTTACATTTATAGGGTGCTGGCAACTGGTGCGTGCCCTTGCTGTTTGCCTGCCTCGTACCCCCGCCGGAGCTGGCATAATGGCCTTCCTGCTGTGGCCGACGGTGTGGTTCTGGGACACGGGCCTGAGCAAGGAAGCCGTGCTGCTGGGCAGCGGTGCTTGGCTGGTGGCGCGGGTGTTGCACGCCTTATACGGTATGCGCGAATCCGCCGGGGGCCGGCAGTGGGTGGGGTGGTGGATGGGCACCATTGCCTTGGCGGTGCTGCACTTTTATGTACGCTATTTCTTTGCCATGCCACTTCTCGGCGTGTTGTTGGGCATTGGGCTTGCGCATGGATTGCAGCACATCGGGCTGGGCCGGCGGTATTGGGTGCAGGCGTTAGCCTTAGCGGCTGTGCTAGGCGCCGGGTTGTGGCTGGCACCGCAGCTGAGCGTGGCGTTTCGCATCAATAAGTTTACCCACCAGGTGGTGCGGGTATATGCCGATGAAATAGAGCACACCGATGGACGGCCCCACATTACCTATCCCGACCTGCGCCCCACCGTCGAGAGCATGGTTGCTCATGCTCCGCGGGCAGCGCTCAACACCTTTACTCGCCCGTGGCTGGGGGAAGCCCGACAGCCAATGTATATAGCTGCGAGCCTCGAAAATCTAATAATGATAGGGCTGTCAGCCGTGGCCTTACTGGCCCTGGCGCGGGGGAAAGGAGGACATTGCCCTTTTATATGGGGATTAGGAATAGGTATTTTCTGCCTTATCCTGGCCATGCTGGTAGGGCTGACAACCCCTAATTTCGGCCTTCTGAGCCGGTACCGAAGCGAAATAATTCCCTTTTTCGTCTTGCTGCTGCTGCAAAATGATTACGCGGCAGCCCGATTGCGCTGGCTGGCGCACAGCAAGGCGGCTGATTGAGCACGCCTGCCTATCCATTGCCAAAGCCCAGCCCGGCAGGTATCGTAACTTTGTAGCCCGCTCAGTTGTCATAAGGCGCTATATCACTCGCGTCCGAGCGCAACCCTGTCCGTTTCTTTATGGAAAATCCTGTTATCATTCTTGGTGCTCAAACCGTAGGCACCGCCGCCCTCGATGCCTTTCTCTCCAACGACGTGGTCGTTTACTGCTTGCTCGACGACGATAAAAAGCTGCAAGGCACCGAACTGCTCGACGTGCCCGTGATGGGCAACACCGACGATGGCGAACTGCTGAAACTGCTCGGTAAAAAGTGCGAAGTCTTCGTCGCTACCGAGGACACCGCCAGCCGCCGCAGCCTCACCGAAATGCTGCGTACCGAGTACGAAGCCGTGCCTGTCAACGCCATTCACGAGCGCGCCAGCGTATCCAACCACGCCACACTGGGCCATGGCAACTACATCGGTCCCAATGCTGTGGTTGCTGCCACCGCCACCCTCGGCGACGGCTGCCTGGTGGGGGCTAATGCCGTAGTAGAAGCCCGCGCCACCGTGGGTAGCTTCTCTCAATTGGGTAGTGGGGCCCTGCTTGGGGCCGACGTACAGGTTGGCGAATTGGCCTTCGTTGGCGCGGGGGCCGTTGTAGTTGCTGGCGTTAAAATCGGCGATAAAGCCCGCATCGGCGCTGGCTCCGTAGTAGTGGCCGATGTGCCCAACGGCCAAACCGTATTCGGCAACCCGGCAGTGAAAGTATAATATCTTTTGAGCGGTTGGCTTATAGCTATTGGCTGTTAACCTTTGTGCATCCAGAGCAATAGCCAGCTTCAGCTAGAAGCCAACCGCTATAAGCTCACAGCTAAAGAATATGTATCAGGTTCTTCTTTATTACTGCTATACGCCCATCGATAACCCGGAACAGTTTCGGGACGAGCACCACCGGTTGTGCTTGGAGTTGGATTTGCGCGGCCGCATCATTGTCGCGGCCGAGGGGCTGAATGGCACGGTGTCGGGCACGCGCGAAAGCTGCGCGGCTTACATGGCAGCCGTGAAAGCCGACCCGCGTTTCGACGCCCTAGAGTTTAAGATTGATGAAGTGGAAGGCCACACCTTTCAAAAGCTGCACGTGCGCGTGAAGCCGGAAATCGTGCACAGCAGCCTGCATCATGTGCGGCCTCACGAAAAAACCGGCCAGCACCTTTCGCCCGAAGAATTCAAGGCCCTTAAGGACCGAGACGATGTGGTGGTGGTGGATGTACGCTCCGATTATGAGTACAACCTTGGCCGCTTCAAAAATGCCGTGACGCTGGACATGGAAAACTTCCGCGACTTCCCCGAGCGTGTAGAACGCCTAAAGGAATTCAAGGACAAGAAAATCCTGACTTACTGCACTGGCGGTGTGAAGTGCGAAAAAGCCAGCGCCTACCTCCTGGAGCAGGGTTTCGAAAACGTGTACCAGCTGCACGGCGGCATCATTAAATACGGGATTGAGGCTGGGGGGGAGGATTTTGACGGCCAGTGCTACGTGTTCGATAACCGCGTAGCCGTGGATGTGAACCGCGTGAACCCGACCGTTATTTCGTTGTGCCAGCACTGTCACGAGCCCAGCAACCGTCTCATCAACTGCGCCAACCCGCACTGCAACGCCCACCTGCCGCTCTGCGAAGCCTGCGGTGAAGCCCTGCAAGGCGCCTGCTCGGAAGCTTGCGCCACAAACCCCGATAAGCGCGTATACGACGGCACCGGCTCCTATCCCAAGCTCAGCAACCACTACAACCCTGCGCAGGGGCTGGCGTCTTACGCCAAGTCTTAATCAGGAATGAAGAATGAGGGATAAAGCATTGGCAGATGGCCAATTTTTCCATTCTCCGTTCCTGCCTATAATACTTCATTCCTCTCGCTTCATTCCTCTTTAAAAATGATTCCCGCCTCCGAGCTCATCCTCAACCCTGACGGCAGTGTTTACCACCTCAACCTGCTGCCCGACCATATTTCCGATACCATCCTCACCGTGGGCGACCCCGGCCGGGTGGCGCAGGTAAGCCGTCATTTCGACTCCATCGAGTTCGAGGGCACGCACCGCGAATTTGTGACGCACGTGGGCTACTACCGGGGCAAGCGCCTGACCGTGCTCAGCACCGGCATGGGCACCGACAACATCGACATCGTCATGAATGAACTCGATGCGTTGGTCAACATCGACTTTCTGGCCCGCACTGTGCGTCCTGAGGAAGAGCGCATGAGCCTGCGCATCATCCGGCTGGGCACCAGCGGCAGCTTGCAGGCCGAGGTGCCCATTGGGGCGCTACTGGCCACCGAGCACGCCGTGGGGCTCGACAGCCTCGCTCAGTTCTACCCACTGATGGAAACCGGCCTGGAAACCCAGATTGCCACCGAGCTTCAGCAGACACTGGCGCTGCCGTTTGCACCCTACGTAGTGCGCGGCTCCGACCTGCTGCGCGAGCAGATTGGCGCAGGCATGGTGATGGGCAACACGCTTACCTGCCCCGGTTTCTATGGCCCACAGGGCCGCAGCCTGCGCCTCCCACTGCGCCAGCCCGACTACATTGCCCGCCTCCAGAATTTCCGCCACCACAGTGGCGAGGGCGAGTTCCGCCTCAGCAACTTTGAGATGGAAACGGCCGGCTACTATGCCCTGGGCCGCCTGCTGGGCCATGAGGTGTTATCAGTAAATGCCATTGTAGCCAACCGCGCCACCGGCGAATTCGCCGAGAATTCCAGCGCCGTGGTCGATGCCATGATTGAGCGCACTTTGCAGCGGCTGTAAAACAACCGCACAGAAGAAAAGCAAAAGCAGACCGTCATGCCGAGCGTAGTCGAGGCATGACGGTCTGCTTTTGCGTTACAGTTAGCTTAATAGAAATCAAACCCCAACACGGCCCGTAACGGCAGCGAAGCGCCCGATTTGAGGGTGAGGTGGTCAGCGTCAGCGGCCCAGACGGTGGTGGCCATGCGCTTGGTGGCGCCGTCGGCCGTTTTGAAGTAGATGTCGAGCTTGCCGTGGTAGGCATTGCCGAGCGTTACGGCACGGTCGGCGTCGGCGCGGCGGCTCTGGCGGGCAGCTAGGTCAGTGAGGACGTCTTCGTGGTCAAATTGGAGGTTGGTAATGTCTTCTTTCTCAACAATTTCGATGGAAGTAGCGACAGGGATAAAGGACATGGCGAAAAAAGCAGGGGGTGAGGGGGAAAAAGGGTGGCAACTGTCTTACAAACGATAAAATAACCCCATCGGTCTAATTGTTTGATGAAGTTCTAGAGCAGCTGTGCCAGAAACTCCATCGTATCTATCCGGTCGGCGTACTCTGCCACGCCAGGCGATTGGGCTTGGCCAAATGGCAGACTGCCCGCAAACCGTGCCCCAGCCGAAACCACGCACTGCGTTTGCGCAGCCACATCGGTAAGCTGGTCCACCAGGTCAATTTCGCTGGTATACTCCCCGTAGTGCACCACCGAAATGGGCGATACCAGCGCTTGGCTGCGCGTGAAAAGCAGAAAGCCGGTATCGTAGTGCGGCACGGCATTCACCAGCATAATACTCTTGTTGTAGTCGTAGTTGTTGTTGTATTTGTGGTGGTTGATTACACCCTCGCCTACTTGCAGGGCATCGAGCAACGGCACAAAATCGTAGCCTTCCGGCACGAATACCTTGCTCACGTTGCGGCAGCCCAGCCCGTAATATTGAAAAATATCGGGACCCAGCAAAGCCAGCTCCGAGCTGGTTTCCTGACCCGTGAGGACGGCCACGCTGGTACGGTTGCGCCGGATGAGGTGGGGCCGCTTGCCGAAATAAAACTCAAAGTAGCGCGCCGTATTATCCGAGCCGGTGGCGATGAAGGCGTCGGCCGCATTCAGGCGCGGCAGCACCTTAATATATTCAACGAAACGAGGCTCCAACGTAGCCAGCTCTTCCATCAGCCACAGCATCAGTACCGTATCGTCGGCGCTGAGCTTGGCCAACAGTACATGGCCGCTCAGCAGCACGCACAGCAGGTCGTGGAAGCCTACCATGGGAATATTGCCGGCCATCACCACGCCAATCTGGCGCACGGTGGTGGGCTCGGGAGGGTAGCGGGCGGCCCAGCGGCGCAGGGGCTCTTCGGCCAGCAGGTGGGCAATGCCGTGCATAGCGGCCGCTACATTAGGCTGGTCAAACCAGCCATTCTGGTTGCGGGCCCGGGCGGCCAAGGCCGCAATTTCATCGGTGGAAATGGTGGTGAGGCGTTGGCCCAGGGCCACGAAGGCAGCAAGTCGTTCGGAGTGATTCATGCGAAAAAAGGCCGGCTGGCGCGCCAGTATTGGCGCAGCACCGGAAGATTACCCGGCAAAATTGGTCGAAACCGTGCGAAGCCAGCTGTTGTTGGTTAATTTTGTGGCACCAAAGAACGGCGCGGACCCAGCGTTTTACGTAAAGTCTGCTGCTCACGCTTTGGTTTCTCCCTTCACCTCGAATTTCTCTCCCCGACGCCCTATGGCCATCATGATAACCGACGAGTGCATCAACTGCGGTGCCTGCGAGCCGGAATGCCCCAACAACGCTATTTACGAAGGTGGTGCCCAGTGGCGCTGGGCCGATGGCACCAGCCTCAAGGAAGTAGTTACTACGTCCGGCGCTACGGAGGCTGGCACAGCGCCTCACACCCCGGTTTCGGACGAATATTACTACATCGTAACCGACAAATGCACCGAGTGTGTGGGCTTCCACGAAGAGCCGCAGTGTGCAGCCGTGTGCCCCGTCGACTGCTGCGTGGATGACCCCGACCACCGCGAAACCCGCGAGCGTTTACTCGAAAAGAAAGAATGGCTGCACCTAGCTGCATAAGCAGCCAGAACAGGCATTCAGTAAAAAGGCCGCTTCCTGATATAGGAAGCGGCCTTTTTACGTTGGTTTAGTCAGGCTCAGGTACCGCAGTTAAAGAACTTATCGTAAGCCGATTCGGGAATTAGGTTGAACTGGCTCATCAGCTTGATGGGATACTTCATCAGGCGCAGGAACGAGTAGCTGTTGGGGTAGTCGTGGAAGGTTTTGGGTGGTGCGGATACAATCTTCTCAAATTCTTCCCGCGTGAGCCCCAGGCGCTTGATGCAAAGTTGAATGACGGCTTCGTCCTCAATGGAGTTGATGTGCGAAATGCGCTCTAAGGCATATTCCCGGCTCATCTGGCCCGACCGTATCAGGGCTGAGTAATTGAACAGCCGCCGGTCGATGTTGAATTTGATGCGGTTGAGGTAGTAGATAACGCTCTGGTAGAGGTCATCAAAATAGTGCGCGCCGGGGTTTTTCCAGGCCAGTTCACGCACCAGCAACTCGTCTACTTCGCTCCGTACGTAGTCGAGGTGGTAGAGCAGGGTCACGGTTTTGATACGCCGGATAAAGGCGTAATAAAACATTTCTTTAATGCCCAGATTGAAGCCGGGGTCATTGGGCTGCCAGCGGCGCAAGGGCACCGTGCCAAATTGTTTGTGCACAGACCGCAGGTAGCGCCCATCCAGAAAATTCCAGCTCAGCGGGGCAATGCCCTCGGTGCGGAATGACTGGCCAATGACCACGTGCCGAATTTTTTCCTTGGCGGCCACGCCGTATAGGGCCGTGGCAATACCAAGGTCAGTGCCTTCCTCCATATCGGGTACGGAGGCCTTCAGGAAAGCAATTTTTAGGTCCTTTGATTCGCGCCAGTCCGAGGTAATGGTGCGAAGCTCCACGCCCAGGCGTTGGCAGGTGCGCACCATGTTTTCGCCAGCCACCGGGTTTCCAAATCCATCGTTGAAGTGTACCGCCAAGGGGCGTAGTTTCAATTGGGTAACGCAGTACCAGAGCGTATAAGTGCTGTCGCGGCCACCACTCACGCCTAGTACGCAGTCGTAAGGGCGATTTTGACCGGCCCGGCGCATTTCATGGGCCAGACGCGCCACAGTGCGATGTGCTTCTTCGCCAAGCGGAAATGCCTGTTCCATTCGGTCATGCACATCGCAAAAAGAACAGGTGCCATTGTCATCAAATGTGATACCCGGTGCCGTGGTATCCATGATACAGCGGGTGCAGCGTTGATAATCCGGAGCTACTTTGCCGGCAACCAGGGCATCATCGGGGTGTAATTGAGTAAGCAAAAGGAGGAGGGGGTGAGAGGCTGCAAAAAGGACCGATGGGTGGGCATGAGAAGGGCGAGGGGCGGGTAGCTAAAAGGGAGAGCGGTTAACCGGGATGGCGTACGTAAGAATCAGGGCAACTGGTCGAACTGGTATCCTTTGCGCTGAAGCATCAGGCCAATTTCGGTGCCGCGCTCGGGGCGGTGAGGACGTTTCAGGTCGGCCACCACCAACTCGCCGGCAAATTCATTGAATGTGCCCTGCGCCTGAATACCGTTGGCATCAATGGCCAGTGAGCAGCCCACACTTTTTTTTCCCTCATATGGTCCGCCTACAATGTAGCCAACCGATGTCGTGCTAATAACCACCACGTTGTAGAGCTTGGCCAGGATGGAGAAGGGCTTCACCCATTTTTCCTGGTACGGGTCGTGCTCTTCGGTAACGGAGTAGTCGACCGTCCAGGAAGCTGGCGCGATGATAAATTCGGCCCCCATACGGGCCAGCGTGTGGCCAATAGATAAGCCATCGAGGTAATTATCGGCGCATACATTTACTCCGATTTTGCCCAGCGGAGTGTCCACCACATTCAGCGTCTGGCCCACCGCATAGAAGGGCTGCTCCACCGCTAGCAGGTTAATCTTGTGGTACTTGACAATAATCTCACCCTGGGGGTTGATGAGAATAGCGGCATTGTAATTGCGGCCATCGGCGGCGCGCTCTGTGAGGCCAGCACATACGTACAGGCCGTGCTTGATAGCCGCTTCGCACAGCACGTCGCTGAACGGGCCAGGAATTGGCTGGGCCTCATAGAGGGCACTGGGGTGCGTCCAGGCAAAATCGAGGGTTTCGGGAAGCAGCACCAATTCGCACTTTTGCGCAGCAGCCTGGGCAATTTGCTCCACCGCACGCGCCAGGTTTCGGGCAGGCTCGCCACCTTCTACCAGTAGCTGCCCCAGGCCTACCCGAAGGGTGCCTATAGGCGGCGGCACTGCTTGCACAGGCGGTGTAGGAGGAGCCGACTTTAGGAAATTAAAGAGCTTAGCCATCGGGGAATAATGTACAGATTATAACTAAACACTCGGAAGATACAAACTCCTAATTAAACCCAAAGGCTTGCGAATGGTCGGCAAGCAAAGGTAAAAAATACGGGTAGGACTTGTATTAAATAAGCATTAAAACCAATGCTTCATTACGCTGCTGACAGTCAGGAGAAATTATACTCGAATGGCAGCGCCTGAAAAATATTTTCGTTTGAGGACGGGGCGTAAGAATTTTAACGACTGTTGGCCAGGGATGCCAATGCTTGTGTCGAAATCACTGCCGGCTCATTCCTGCTGACCCCGCGTTTCTATTGCCTATTTTTGCACTTTCTGCTTTCTCTATTATCCCCCATGTCCCTCGCCCCCACCTATTCGCCCACCGACGTTGAAGCCAAATGGTACCAGCGTTGGCAGGAGCAGGGCTTTTTCAAAGCCAAGGCCAATCCCAAGAAAACGCCCTACACCGTTGTCATTCCGCCGCCGAACGTGACGGGCGTGCTCCACATGGGGCACATGCTCAACAATACGATTCAGGACGTGCTGGTGCGCCGCGCCCGCATGCAGGGCAAGGAAGCCTGCTGGGTGCCCGGCACCGACCACGCCAGCATCGCCACCGAAGCCAAAGTAGTGGCCTTGCTCAAGGAGCAGGGCATTGCCAAGACCGACCTGACCCGCGAGCAGTTTCTGGCCCACGCCTTCGAGTGGAAAGACAAGTACGGCGGTATCATCCTGGAGCAGCTCAAGCAGCTAGGCGCTTCCTGCGATTGGGACCGCACCCGCTTCACCATGGAGCCCGACCTGACCGAGGCCGTACTTCGCGTGTTCGTGGACCTGTATAATAAAGGCCTGATTTACCGCGGCGTGCGCATGGTGAACTGGGACCCCGAAGGCCGCACCGCCATCTCCGATGAGGAGGTGATTGCCAAGGACGTGCAGGCCAAAATGTACTACCTAAACTACGCCATAGTAGGGCAGGAGGGCCAGTTTCTGACCGTGGCAACGTCGCGGCCCGAAACAATTATGGCTGACGTAGCCGTGGCCGTGAATCCCAACGACCCGCGCTTTGCGCACCTGGCCGGCCAGAAAGTGCGCATCCCACTGCTGGGCCGCGAAATTCCGGTGATTTTCGACGAATACGTATCGATGGATTTCGGTACCGGCGCGCTGAAAGTGACGCCCGCTCACGACCTGAACGACTACGAGTTGGGGGTGAAGCACAACCTACCCGTTATCGACATTCTGGCTGATAATGGCACACTGAACGAGAAGGCCGTGCTCTACGTGGGCCAGGACCGTTTCGCCGTGCGCAGGCAGATTGCCAAAGACTTGCAGGAAGCCGGTTTGCTTCAGAAAATCGAGGAGTATGCCAGCATTGTGCAGACCTCGGAGCGTACCAAAGCCGTGATTGAGCCCAAGCTCAGCTTGCAGTGGTTCCTGAAAATGGAGCACCTGGCCAAGTCCGCGCTCGAAGTGGTGGAAAACGACACAATCAAGCTGCATCCGCCCAAGTTCAAGAACATGTACCGGGCCTGGATGGAGAACGTGCACGACTGGTGCATCTCGCGCCAGCTGTGGTGGGGCCAGCAGATTCCGGCCTACTACCTGCCCGATGGCAGCTTCGTGGTAGCCCTCACGGCCGAAGATGCTCTAGAGAAAGCCCGGACCCAAAGCAGCAACCCCGGCTTGCAGCTCAGCGACTTGCGCCAGGACGAAGACGTACTGGATACGTGGTTTTCGTCGTGGCTGTGGCCGATTTCGGTATTCGATGGCTTCAAGGACCCGGACAACGCCGACATCAATTATTTCTACCCCACTAACGACTTGGTGACGGGGCCGGACATCCTGTTTTTCTGGGTGGCCCGCATGATTATGGCCGGCCTGGAATACCGCCAGGAAGTGCCGTTCCGCAACGTGTACCTCACCGGCATCGTGCGCGATTCGCAGGGCCGCAAGATGAGCAAGCAGCTCGGCAACTCACCCGACCCGCTCGACCTCATCGCCCAATACGGCGCCGATGGCGTGCGGACGGGCATGCTGTTCTCGGCCCCGGCCGGCAACGATTTGCTCTACGACGTGAAGCTTGTGGAGCAGGGCCGCAACTTCTCCAACAAGCTCTGGAACGCCTTCCGCCTCGTGAAAGGCTGGGAAGCTGATGCGTCGCTGCCCTTCGTGAATGAAAAGGCCGTGACTTGGTTCAACGCCCGGCTGCAAGCCGCCATCGTCGAGATGGATGACCATTTCGAGAAGTTCCGGATGAGCGACGCGCTGATGACGGTGTACAAGCTGGCTTGGGACGATTTTTGTTCGCAGTACTTGGAAATGGTGAAACCCGCCTACCAGCACCCGATTGATGCTGAAAGTCTGCGCCACACTATCAGTTTCCTCGAAACGCTGCTCAAACTGCAGCATCCGTTCATGCCCTTCATTACCGAAGAGGTGTGGCACGAGTTGGCCGAGCGGAGCCCCCGCGACTACGTAACCGTAGCCCCTTGGCCCCGCGCCACCGCCCCAGCCAACAGCGCCGAAACCCTTGCCAATATGGACAAGGTGCTGGCCATTGTGGCTGGCATCCGCACCGTGCGCAATCAGAAAAACCTCGGCCCCAACAAGCCGCTGACGCTGGTAGCCAAAACCGACGAGCCGCAACTGGTAACTGATTACGAGGGCATTATTCGCAAGCTGGGCAGCATCTCAGAGGTAAGCTTCGCCGATGCCGGCCCGGCCGCTTCAGTAAGCTTCGTGCTGGGCGGTAGCGAGTTCTTCATTCCGCTCGAAGGTCACATCGACTTAGCCGTCGAGCGCACCCGCCTCGAAAAAGAGCTGGAATACGCTCAGGGTTTCCGCGACTCCGTGCAGAGGAAGCTGGGCAACGAAAAATTTGCTCAGAATGCCAAGCCTGAAGTGCTGGAAAAAGAGCGCCAGAAGCTGGCTGATTCAGAGACGAAAATTGCCGCGTTAGAGCAAGCGCTGAAAGGACTGTAGCATTTTGCCTACGATTTCTTAAGAATAAAAAGCCGTTTCCAGTTGATGGAAGCGGCTTTTTGTTTGGTAATAAAACGAATAGAATCAATTTGGCGACATATGTCGTTATATTCGCGTCAGTTGTCGTAAAAACTAGCATGCAGCGCTTACCCAAGGGCCTCGTCTGGCTTTCCTTTCACGCGAGAGGGAACCAAGGGCGAGGTTCCGGCGCCAAGTGACGTATTACAAAATCATAAACCCAACCCACATGGCTCCATATGCCTTTGTAGAAGTTCTGGGCGGCCCATCAGTGGTGGGTGAGCCCATTGCCAGCGACTTACAGCTGGTCGACATGATTGAGCGCGGGATCCAGCGCAAAGCCCTCGACCATCTGGCCCGGCGTTCGCACCTGCCGCTGCCAGTCCTGGCGGCGGCCGTCGATTTGTCGGTGCGCACCTTGCAGCGTTACACGCCTGCCCAGCGCCTCAAGGCTGATGCCACCGACCGGCTGGTACAATTGGCCACGCTGTACGCGGAGGGGTTCGATTTATTCGGGGAAGAGAAATTTCGTCACTGGATGGAATCTTCCATTCCCGCGCTGGGTAGCCGCAAGCCCGTCGACCTCATCAACTCCACCGTGGGAATCCGAATGCTGCGCGACATTCTGGGGCGCATTGAGCACGGCGTTTTTGGGTAGGGATGGAAGTATTTCGGCTTGCCCGCTACACCCGGCGCTTCGACCTGAGCGGCTACGGCGCCTACCTCTACGGTGGCCGCTGGAACCTGCCCGGCCTAGCGGTGCTCTACACCGCCGAGCAACGGGCCATTGCCCTGCTCGAAACCTTAGTGCACCTGCCCGTCGAAGACTTACCCGACGATATGTACCTTATGACGTTGGAGGTGCCCGACGATGTGAGCCGCGAGGCCCTCACGCCGGACGACCTGCCTGCCGATTGGCAGCGCTTATCAATGCCGCAGCCTACGGCCACCATTGGACACGAGTGGCTACAATCGGGCCGCAGCCTGGCCCTGCAGGTTCCCTCAGTAGTAGTGCCACAGGAGCGGAACCTGCTGCTAAACCCAGCGCATCCCGAATTTATCCGGATACGGCTGCTGGACGCCCAGCCCTTCCATTTCGATGAGCGGCTGAAGAAGTAGAACGGGTGACAAGTAGCGTGGTCCTACTTACTGTGGAATGCCACCGGGCTGCTTTTTTTGCAGCGGTGCCAGCTGGTTTTGCAACTGGAAGGTAACTTTCTGGCAATCAGCAAAACGCTGCTCCGATAGCTGCAAGGCTTTTTCGGTAGCGGATAGCTGCTGATACAAGTAGCCAATGAGACCCAGCGCCAGCACCAGTGCACCAAGGAAAACGATGTTCTTCATGCAAATTCAAAAGAAAAACAGAACGTCATGTTGAGCGAAGTCGAAGCATCTCGCGTGCAGCAGTAATCAATTACTTATGCGGTAGAGATGCTTCGACTTCGCTCAACATGACGTTCTTTTGATTAGACAGCCAAACCGACCTTAAATAGCCGTGTTCGGGTCGAACTGCTCCAGATAGTCGGCTACTTTGCGCACGAACATGCCGCCGAGCGAGCCGTCCACCACGCGGTGGTCGTAGCTGTGGCTCAGGAACATAAAGTGGCGAATGCCGATGAGGTCGCCCTGCGGCGTCTCAATCACGGCCGGCTTTTTCTTGATAGCGCCCACGGCCATGATGGCCACCTGCGGCTGCATGATAATGGGCGTGCCCATCACGTTGCCGAACGAGCCCACGTTGCTCAGCGTGTAGGTACCGCCTTCGAGGTCGGCGGGGGTGAGCTTGTTGATGCGGGCACGGTTAGCCAGGTCGTTCACCTTCTTGGTCAGGCCGTTGAGGTTGAGCTGGTCGGCGTTGTGAATGACGGGGACGATGAGGTTACCCGAGGGTAGGGCCACGGCTACGCCAATATTGATGTCGCGCTTCTTCACGATGTAGTCGCCGTCGATGGACACGTTAATCATCGGGAAATCCTGGATGGCGCGGGCCACAGCCTGGATAAAGATGGGGGTGAAGGTCAGGTTCTCACCCTCACGCTTTTTGTAGGCATCCTTGTGCTTGTTGCGCCAGTTCACGATGTCCGTCACATCGGCCTCTACGAAGCTGGTGACGTGCGGCGAAATGCGCTTCGAGTCCACCATGCGCTGCGCAATCATCTTGCGCATGCGGTCCATTTCAATCAGCTCCTGGCCGCCGCTCACGCTAGGCGCGGGCTTGGTACTGGTCGCTTGAGGAGCCGGGGATTTGGCGGCTTGGGTTTCGGCAGGAACGGGCTGGGGCGCGGGGGCCTGGGGCTGCGCAGCCGGGGCAACGGCAACCGCCGTGGCGGCTTTGGGGCCCAGGGCGGGCTTGCCGGCAGCTACGTAGTCAAGAATGTCCTTTTTGGTGACGCGGTTTTCCTTGCCGGTGCCGGGCAGGTATTCCAGGTCGGCCATGCTCACGCCTTCTTCGCGGGCAATGCTGAGCACCAGCGGTGAGAGGAAACGGCCGGGCTGGTGTTCGGCCCCAACTGCAGCCTTAGCGGCCTGCGGGTCGTGTGGTTCCGGCAGGTAGGGCACGGCGCTGCCGTTGCTGGAAGGAGCGGGGGCGGCTTGCGGCGCGGCCGGAGCACTAGCCGGAGCCGCCACACCAGCGCCAGCCGAATCGGTTTCCATAATGGCAATGGGGGCACCAACGGCTACCACCTGGCCTTCCTGCACCAGAATTTCCTGCAACACGCCAGCATAGATGGCGGGCACTTCGGTATCAACTTTGTCGGTGGCCACTTCCAGCACCGATTCGTCTTGCTCAATGGTGTCGCCAACTTGTTTGAGCCATTTCAGGACGGTGCCTTCCATGATGGATTCGCCCATTTTGGGCATCGTCATTTCCACTCGTGCCATATGTAGGAGGGTATTTTGGGGTAATAAGAGGTGGGGTGGGAGTTTGGTACCGCAAAGGTAGCCCAAAAGCCGAACGCCCCCGCCGTGCAATGCAAAGGGATATTTCACCTCTCGCCAGCGTAGCGGTGAGCCACGCCCTGAAGCACTACTTTTACACGCCGATATACAGCCCTTCGCATGCAACTATCCACGGCCCCTGCTCTGCAATGAAGCTTTTTGATATTACGCAACCCACCGCACAACTGCTCCCCATCGTGGTCAGCGTGCCCCACGCTGGCACCGCATTTCCCGATGACATTCAGGCAGCATTGAAGTCTGGCCTGCTCCCGCCCGATGATACCGATTGGTTTGTGCATCAACTCTATGACTTTGCCATCGAGCTGGGCATTCCCATCCTGAAAGCCAATTACAGCCGCTGGGTGGTCGACCTAAACCGCAACCCCGACAGCAGCCCGCTTTACCACGACGGGCGCGTATTAACAGGTCTGTGCACCACCACTACCTTCCTGGGCGAACCGATATACACCGATGAGCGGGCCGAAGTGGCCCCGACTGAAGTCATCCGGCGCAAAAAGCTTTACTTCGAGCCCTACCACGAAGCCCTGCAGCAGCTACTAGACGATACCAAAGCGCGTTTCGGCCAGGTGCTGCTCTGGGACTGTCACTCCATCCGGCGGGTGGTGGCGGCCATTCACGCCGGGCCATTCCCGGACTTAATTCTGGGCAGTGCCGACCAGACTTCGGCCTCGGCGGAGCTGATTGAGCAGGCCTTGCAGCAGTTGGGCAGCGGGCCATATTCGCTCAATCACAACACACCTTTCAAGGGCGGCTACATCACCCGGCATTTCGGCCAGCCCGAGGCGCGGCAGCATGCGCTCCAACTGGAAATGTCGAAAGATGTGTACATGGATGATGCGGAGCAGGCTTACGACCAGGACCGGGCCACCCGGATTCGCACCATTCTGCGGCAGACCTTGCTCACCCTTGGCCAGTCGCTCTGCTCCGCCTAAACCCTGCATTTCAGCCCGACATGACCTATTTTCTTTTCTCCTCCCTACTGCTTAAAGAAGGCTGGCTCAGCCCAGCTTATGTAGGCGTCAATGCCCAAGGCATCATTGAATATTTGTCGCAAGAGCCACCCACCGAGCTTGGAGTAGTGGTGCAAAAGGTAGCTGGCGCGGCCTTGCCGGGCTTTCAGAATGCCCATTCGCACGCGTTTCAGTACGGGATGGCGGGCCAGGCCGAGCAGCACGCCGTGGGCGCACGCGACGATTTCTGGAGCTGGCGCGAGGCCATGTACGCCTGCGCTGAAACCTTCAGCCCCGAGCAAAACGAGCAGGTGGCCACCACGCTGTACCGCCACCTGCTCCGCAACGGCTACACTTCGGTGGTCGAGTTTCACTACCTGCACCACGACCCCACCGGCCGCCCCTACGCCAACTTGGCCGAGATGGGTGAGCGCCTAGTGGCGGCGGCTCGGGCGGCTGGAATCAAAATCACGCTGGTGCCGGTGTTCTACCAAAAGGGTGATTTTGGCCGGGAGCCTCAGCCCCGCCAGCGGCGGTTCATTTCACCCACCCTCGACGACTATCTGAACCTGCTGGCCAGCAGCCGCCAGGCCGTGACCCACTACGAGCGCGCCCAACTGGGTTTCGGCGTGCATTCACTCCGGGCCGTGGAGGCGGCCGACGTGCTGGCCACCCACGCCCAAGGCCCCGCCGACCTGCCATTCCACCTGCACGCCGCCGAGCAAACCCTGGAAGTGGAGCGCTGCCAGGCTCACCTTGGGGCACGGCCGGTGGAGTGGCTGCTCGATAACCTGCCCCTCAGCGAGCGATTCCACCTCGTGCACTGCACCCACCTCACGCCCGCCGAAACTACCCGGCTGGCCCAGTCCGGCGCCAACGTCGTGCTTTGCCCGGGCACCGAAGGCAACCTCGGCGATGGCATTTTTTCTCTGGTCGACTATGCCGAAGCGGGCGGTAGCTGGTCCATCGGCACCGACAGCCACATCAGCCTGAACCCGTTGGAAGACCTGCGCTGGCTCGATTATGGCCAGCGCCTCATCCACCGCCGCCGCAACATCTTCGCCGATGGCGCTTTGGTGCTGGTTAATAAGACCTTCTTTGCCGGGCACCGCGCCGCTGGCCGCACCCCCATCAACTATTTCGCCCTTGGCCAGCCGCTGGACGCCGTTGTTTACGACCTTAACCAGCCGTTATTGGCCCAGGCAGGCGTGCAGTACCTACTGCCCGCCATCATGTACACCACCGACCCCTCGGCCATTCTCGGCACACTGGTAGATGGGCAGTGGGCCTACCGGGCAGGAGAGAAGCAGGCCTAGCGTACCTTGAAAGTGAAGATGTAAAACCCCGTAGCACGTTCTGGTACAACGCTATTAGTAACGAACCGAACTGCCCGTAGGGCCTTGCGGCATTCGGTTTCCTGCCGGGCCGATACGTTGCTACTAACGGTGACAACCAAATCGAGCGCGCCTGCCGTATTGACAACCAGCCGGAAGCGAATGGCTCCTGGCTTCTCATCCAAAAACTCAGGTTTGGGCGGGGTTTCGAAATACCGACCTGTCTGAGAGAGTGCCATCCCAGGCCGGCCTCCCCGCCGGATATCGGCAATGGCAGGCTGCGTGGGCAACTGGCTTGGAGGTGGCGCCGTTTGAGCAAAAGCTGGTGGCAGTGCGAGGGTTGCCCACGCAGTGAGCGAATAATAGTGTTTCACACGAGAAAGGCCGGATTTATAGTCCGTAAAGTAACTGAATAGTTACTGGTTGGCCGTAAGGTCCTTCGCCGTGCGGTGGAAATGCTTGCGGCGTAACTTCCTGCGAATATCAGGCGGTAGTCCCCAGCCTTCGGTATACAACTTGAGTACATCCGCTTCGTTTTCGGCGCTGTAATAGCCGGATTTCAGCATGCCGACGGTGGTAAATACGGTGTTGCCCAAGGAATCCTGCCGGGCCTCCTGGGCGGTGGGAGGGGCGTGCCCGACGTATTTGGCCTCGGCGGTAGCCTTGTCGCCAGCGGCTTGCAGACCTTCGCCAGCCGCCCGCTTTTCGCGAAAGATCTTGTGCACAGCAAAAACGGTATCGCGCCCTTGGCCGAAGCCAAGCCTGGCCGCACTGGTCAGAAGCAGAAGTAAGAGGAGCTTTTGGGGCATAACAGAATGGGGAAGGGCATCGACAAGACTAAATTACTGGCGAGTGAGTTGTTAATTTTCAGGAATTTCTTGCTGTAGTTCTCCGCGCTTTTTTCATCCCTGGCCGCGCTTTGGCCGTGAACCACCGCCGCAGAAACGCGGTGAGAGATGGAAAAGCGTGGCTTCATTGCACAAGATGGTCCGGAGGCTTCAGGGTTGGGCGTGGAAATATTTCATCCGGAGCCGGCGCCGCACGTCGGGCGGCAGGGGCCAGCCCTCCTCGTAACGTCGCACAATGAGGTGCTCACGGTCAGCGCTATAGCGAAATGCCTGCCGCAGCCCCACCACTACTGAAACGACCGTCACCAGCGCATTCACCCCCATCAACACCTGTTGGTCCTGCGCCGAGCCCGACACCATGCCGACAATGCTGGCGGCTCCAGTGCCCAAGGCTCCCTCGGCCGAATGGCGGTGCTTTTTGAAGAGTTGATGCACCGCAAAGGCCGAGTCGCGCACCGGGCGCGAAGCGGGCAAGGCTGGCTGGGCAGCCCCGCGCCCCTGCAGGGCCAGCATCAGCCCGCTAACAAAACCAAAAAAACGCATCATCGGAAAGAAAAATGGCCACAATTCCCGTACAGGAGTCGTGGCCATCGCGGCAGGTTGCACCATGTAGCTACCGGCTATTGCTCCACTACAAGCTGCGGAATGCCTTCCTCCGTCAAATCTCCGCCCGTGGCCGCCGCCTCTTGCCGAAACTTCGAGAAGCAGATGCTACGGTTCGACGCGTACTTATTGGTAGGGTCGCTGATGATGACAACGTGTGGGAACGTACCAAATTCCTTGCCTTCGTAAAGCAGGGTTTTCTTGATACCCAGACCGGGCTTGTTCACCACATCCACATAGATTTTCCGGCCCACGCCCTTTGGTCCCGGCTTGGCAAAAAGCACTGTGGTTTCGATACTGCCAGTGCAGGAATCAGCGCAGCCAGCCAGAATCGCAGGTAAAGCACATGCCAGCAGAAGCCGGAATACTGGAAAACGAAAAGAAAATACTTGTGAAAAGGCCACAGCTGAATTGCTACGAATGGATGAAAATCTAAACAATTAGAAACAAAAACGCCCGACTAAATCTAGTCAGGCGTTTTTGAAAGCAATGGTAATTACACCACCGAGAAATCAAATGTCTCCAGAAATTTCGTGGTGAAATTACCGGCTTTGAAATCCTCATTGTCCATCAGCGCCAGGTGAAAGGGGATGGTCGTTTTCACGCCTTCTACCACAAACTCGCTCAGGGCACGCTTCATTTTTACGATGCACTCCTCGCGGGTCTGGGCTACGGTGATGAGCTTGGCAATCATCGAGTCGTAGTTCGGCGGGATGGTGTAGCCCGCGTACACGTGCGTATCGACGCGCACGCCGTGGCCACCGGGGATGTGCAGCGTGGTAATCTTGCCGGGAGTGGGGCGGAAGCCGTGGCGCGGGTCCTCGGCATTGATGCGGCACTCCATAGCATGAAGCTGCGGGATGTAGTTTTTGCCCGAAATCGGAATGCCGGCCGCTACTTTAATCTGCTCTTTGATGAGGTCGTAGCTCACCACTTCTTCCGTCACGGGGTGCTCCACCTGAATGCGGGTGTTCATCTCCATGAAGTAGAAGTCGCGGTTCTTATCCACCAGAAACTCGATGGTACCCACGCCCTCGTAGCCAATGCTGCTGGCGCCCTTGATGGCCGCTGCACCCATTTTCTCACGCAATGAGTCCGTCATAAACGGCGATGGCGACTCTTCCACCAGCTTTTGGTGGCGGCGCTGAATGGAGCAGTCGCGCTCCGACAGGTGGCAAACGTGCCCAAACTGGTCGCCCACTACCTGGATTTCGATGTGGCGGGGCTCCTCCACAAATTTCTCCAGGTACATGCCATCGTTTCCAAATGCAGCCTTCGATTCGGTGCGGGCATCGTCCCAGGCCTTCTGAAACTCATCATCTGAGTTGATGACGCGCATGCCGCGTCCGCCGCCACCAGCCGTGGCCTTCAGGATGACCGGATATTTGATTTTGGCGGCAATTTTCTTGCCCTGCTCCACCGAGTCGAGCAAGCCATCGGAGCCGGGTACACAGGGCACGCCGGCTTTTTTCATCGTGTCCTTGGCCGTGGCCTTGTCGCCCATCTGGTTTATCATCTCGGGCGAGGCCCCGATGAACTTGATGCCGTTTTCGGCGCAGATGCGCGAGAATTCTGCGTTCTCGCTCAGGAAGCCGTAGCCGGGGTGAATGGCATCGGCATTGGTGATTTCGCAGGCCGCAATCAGGTTGGGCATGCTCAGGTAGCTCTGCGACGAAGCCGGCGGCCCGATGCAGACCGCCTCATCGGCAAACTTTACGTGCAGGCTTTCCTTGTCGGCAGTCGAGTACACGGCCACCGTTTTGATGCCCATTTCCTTGCAGGTGCGGATGATGCGCAGAGCGATTTCGCCCCGGTTGGCGATGAGTATTTTCTTGAACATAGGGGTGGGGTCTTGGAAGAAAGTTAGCAGTAGGGGCGGGGCTTGTCCCCGCCCGCCGTTCGCGCCGCCTATTAAGGCCTCGTGCAACGG
>NZ_JAGETZ010000040.1 GCF_017571495.1 Hymenobacter negativus
ACGTTGGCGTAGAGGTCGAACAGAGCGAATTCGGTCACGGGCGACACGTTGCCCGAGTGGTAACGGGCCGAAAACGAGGACGTCGTCCCCCCGGCATTGCTGCCCGCCGGCGTGTAGCCGTACAAGTTTGATGTCCAGTTGCCGGCGGCCCCATCATCGTTGCGACGGAACGAAGCGTCGGGGTCGTTGCCAGCCGTCAGTTTCCAGTTCAGGCTCGGCACGTCGCGCAGCGCGCAGTTCGTTATCCAAGTATTTTCGAACGTTTGAGTGTAAGGTACAGCAGCATACGTCGGCGTCACGCACGAGAATGCGGTGGTGAAGGTCACAGGCAAAGTGGCCGTTGAGCTACCGCCACCGCCAGAGCAGTTGGTGGTCAGCGTCACAGTGTAGGTGGTGCCGGGCGTCAGGCCGGTGATAGTGAATGGCGAGGCCGTGACCGTAAAGGGGCTGCCGGTTACGGCAGGCGTTACAGTGGCGGTATAATCAGTCACGCCGCTAGCCGAAGGAGTAAATGTCAGTTGAACTGTGGTTGGGGTAATGGTAGCGGCGGGCACCGCCACGGCCGTGGGAGGCGAGCAGGC
>NZ_JAGETZ010000004.1 GCF_017571495.1 Hymenobacter negativus
TCACCAGGCAGCTAATCAACCTGAGTTGCCTGGTGAAGATGCGTCGACTTCGCTCAGCAGGACGATTGGTGTCGGGCTACTTATGCGCCTTTTGATGCCAGAATATCCACCATTTCGATGTGGGGAGGACTGGCCCACAAATCGGCGTGCGTGCCCAAGGCAGCCGCTACTTGCCCCGCGAGGTGGGCTTTGCGACCAGCTTCGTCGGGGAAGGTGTCGAAAATACCGAAGGTCGATGGGCCCAGACGCAGGGCGTACCAGGTAGTCGTAGCGGGCTCGGCCTCTACAATGGGCAGGGCACCAGCCAGGAAATCGGCAACGGTTTGTTCGTGGCCGGGCTTCACTTCGAGGCGAACCAGCAAGGCAACTTTTACCATGAGAAAAGAAATTAGGGTTGAAATTCCTTTCTCAACAAACTACCGCCCGATTCGGCTATTTCGCACTGATATTTAGCCCATGATAAAATTGATGGTGTTGGTAATCACGCCCAAATCGCGCAAAATACGGTTGTGACCCAGGCCATTTGTGGGGTGCAGCACGGCATTAGGCCAGGCGGCAGCAATCTGTTGGCCTTCGGCAAAGGGAATGATTTCGTCGCCTTTGTCGTGCACAATCAATACTTTTTCGGCACCGCTGGCGGGTCCCGCTACTGCGGCGGCAAACGAGTCGGCGGACCGGCCAGTGGTTTGCTGGATGTAATCAGCAAAGCGCTCAACCAATGCCGGAGGCAAGGATAAAAATTCGGCGAAGCGCCCGGCCACAGCCCGTGGGCTTACGGGCGCGCTTATCAGCACGAGGCGCGGCAGGGCCGCACCCAAGGGCAGCCGCACCGGTAGGCCCGCCACCGAAGCCGCCCCGAAGGAATGGGCTACCATGGCCCGCACCTCGCCCAGCGTATCCACTACGGACTGCACAGCTCCACCGAAATCGATTAGCGTGGTTTGCCGCCCGCCCGACGCGCCGTGCGCGGGCCCATCCAGAGCCACCACGCGGTAGCCCGCCGCCAGCAGCGGCGGCACCCAAGCCCGCCAGAAGCTGGCCCGGTGCTCCCAGCCGTGCACCAGCAGCACAGCCGGCGCGGCTATTGCTCCCCATTCGTATACGGCCACAGGACTGGTTTGGTAGTCAACGGTCCGACGGCGTGCAGTAGCCAGCGCGGGCGCTTCCCAATCCTTGGCAGGCAGGCGGCGCGGCGTGCAGAAAAGCTTCCAAGCCTGCCTAAATGCCAAGGTCGGGGCTACGGCCCAAAGGCCCTTCAGCTGCAAGCGCAGCCACCGCAAGCCGGCCGGCGGCGAGGGATAGCGAATTTTCGGAGCAACAGCAATCGGTTCGGGACTAGCCATAAAAAACTCGTGGGCGGGCGAATAGATGTTGGTCATGTAACAGCGGGCGCTTTGGTTGCTGAAAAAACTTCTACTGATTTAGTAAAGCCTTGACGTGGAATACTCCAGCTAGAAATCAGGCAAACAGCTCCAGCCGCAGCTGGCCCACTATCACCTGAAAGGGTGTTTCATCGTGCACGCGGGCTACTTGCAGGGCTCCCGCCAGCGTGGTGAGCACCTGCGCAGCCTTCGCCGCAGGGCTGCCCACGAAGCGCAACGAACCCGTGGCCCGGCCCACAGCCAGCACCTGGGCCAGCCACTCCGTTAGCTCGCGGTTGAAGGTGCGCAGCTCGGCTTGCATGGGTGCAGGCAGGGTCCGGAAATCAGCGGCTAGCGAGCCGAAAAGGCACACGCGGCGGTCGTGTCCGAGGTGGTTGTCATACACGGCCAGCAGGGCTTCGAACTGCTTCTGGGGCGGTAGGTCGGCCACGCGCGGCAGGTCGCGCCACTTGCGCAGGCGGCGCAGCTGGCGCGCCACTAGCGCAGTGCCCAGGTCGTCTTTGCTGGGAAAATGGTAGTGAATGGCTGCGGGCTTCACACCTAGCTCTTTGGCCAGGTGTTGGTAGCTGAAGGCATTAAAACCCCGCTCCAGCAACAGTACCTCCGCTAAGTCGAGGATGCGTGTGCGAGTATCGGGGACGAAGGCGGCAATAGGCGTTGGCGTAGTCATTGGGCCACAAATATACAGCTTACTTACTAATTAGTAAGTAGTTTTTATGTGATACAAAAAATGCCCTTCTCACAAGTGAGAAGGGCATTTTTTACGAGTCTATCCTATCTGACAACTACTGCTTCAAAGGGCCTTCGTTGCCTCTCGCGTTTCGATGGGTGCGTTTAGCGGTACTTGACCAACGCCTTATGTAAATACGTCATTGGTACAAGCCGTCCAACTGACATTATCCGACCCGATATCAATATACCAAAGTCGTATAACCGAATGCGCAGGGCAACAGTAGCAAACATCCCGAAATGATAGATATCACCTTATCAATCAGAGCGTCATAATACCACGGTCGTCCCGGGCTTTCCCGGCTCAGCTTTCTGTGTCGCTGCTTCCCAGCCCCAGCGCATTCACGGCGGCCTGAACAGCTTCGGCGCGGTAAGCGGGCGCGGTGGCGGGCGCTTTGAGCAGGCGCAGTAGGCGCTGGTATTTCTGGCGGCCCTCGGCCAGCATTTGCTCGCTCACGTCGATGGTAAAGACGCCGAATGGCTCTATTTTTTGCACCCCTACTAATAGGAAGCGGTCAGCTTGCAGGGCATCGGTGTAAAAGGCAGCCTGACGGTCATAGTCGTAGGCCGAGCATTGCCAGAGGAAATGGTCGGCGTCGCGGGCGTTGGTGGTTTTGAAGTCGATGATGGTGAAGGGCTCGTCGGGCTGGTTCACCACCAAGTCAGCGCGCAGCTTGCACAGCGTGTCGGTTTCGGGCTCGGTAAACAGGGCACTTACTTCGGACGTGCCTTGGTCGAGCAGCGTATTTAGTTGGGTATTCATCTTCACGCCATCCACCAGCCACCACACCAATGTGTCGTTGAGGCCGGGCTGGCCGGGCACGTAATCGGCCGGTTCCAGCAGGGCCGTGTGAAAGGCGGTGCCGAAGCTCAGAGCGCCTTCATTGGAACTGGTTTGGGGGCGCGGGGCGCGGCCGTCAAGGGCATCGCGCAGGCGTGATAGGTCAGAATTGGCAATAGCGGGTAGGGCGCGGTAGGTGTCGTAGTCGAGGCGCAGCAGGTCGGGGCGGCGGGTAGGCGAAGTAGGCATAATGCCTTTAACAGCAAAACCACTCAATTAGTGACGGCCATAACGCACATGCCCGGCCCGATTGCTGTTTTGTAGCAACCAGGCCGGGCCCAACCCTTCGTTATCAATCGATTATTTATTCATAAAATACAGCGTAAGCTTCAGGCGGTTCTCCGAGCGCCTGGGGCCGCCCAGCACCACGCGCTCCGGTGCGGTGGGCGTGGCCGACGCCAGCAGCAAGCCATTGTTGTCGAGGGTACGGTTGGCTACCGCCTGGCAATATTCGGTCACCGACAGACTGTAGCGACCCGTTTCCAGGCCAGTAAGGGCCGACGTACCGCTCTGAAACGGCACACTGACCACCGTGCCCGTTGTGCTACTGCCTAATGCCAGCCCCTGCTGATTGCCCCGGCCGCTGAGGTACACCGCCAAGTTGGTGGGCGGGCCTAGGTAGCGGGTGCTGCTGCCCGGCACCACCTCCGCCGTGAGGTAGGCCTGCACGATGGTTAGCGTTGAACCAAAGGTCCGCAGGTCGGTCAGATAAGGGATTTCCACCTTGGTTTGCAGGCCCAGTACCCCATCGATATAGGCTTCCTGTGCAGTTTGAGCCACATCAAGGGATTGCAGCGGCGTGGTGAGGGGTGTGAGCAACGTGCCCGTGCGGTCGGCCGTTACCTGGTAAAAGTGCTTGGTGCCAGCGGCCAGCGTGAACTCCTGCGCGATGGCCGAGAGCGGGGCGGCAGGGTCGTGGGTGTAGAGATGCAAAGCGCCTCCTTCGGCACTGACCTGGGTGCGCAGCAGAGCGGCATCGTCATTGGCTCCCGGTGTTAGCACTAGGCCGGCTAGCAGGTAGTTTACCTCGGCTTCGGTGGTGAGACGGCCGGCCTGACCTCCGCTCAGCAGTTCCCGGCCTAGGGCATCGGCCAAGCGCAGGCGCAGGGTGCGCAGGCTGGGTCGGGCGTAGATGGGCCGCGCGCTGGTACCTTGGTTGAGCACCGTCGCATCGTAGCTCAGTTGATTGAATGCATAGTAGGTCTTGGCATCTTCGAACTGGTCGCGCAGGCGATGCACTTCTACCGTTTGCTGGCGAGTGGTGTCGCCATAGCGGTAGGCATCGGGCTTGAGTTCCAGCACCAGCGAATCGAACACTTCGGTGCTACCAGGCGCGTAGGCTGCCGCTAGGCCCACCCGGAAGTAGCTGCGCGCCGTGATG
The DNA here is from genome assembly GCF_017571495.1 of Hymenobacter negativus. Lineage (GTDB taxonomy): Bacteria > Bacteroidota > Bacteroidia > Cytophagales > Hymenobacteraceae > Hymenobacter > Hymenobacter negativus. The sequence goes on from NZ_JAGETZ010000004.1 coordinate 4,334, forward strand.
GTGCCCAGGCGTGGGTCGTGGTAGCGGCCCACCAGCAAGTCGTCGCTGGCAGACGTGGCCACCGAATCGTGCCACACCGTAGCCAGTCGCACCGTAAGCGTGTCTACGTAGTAGCCGCTTCCGCTCGGGCTTACCTGCGGCACATCGATGGTGATGTTGCCGGCCGGGTCGCAGGCCGTAACAGCAGCAACCAATAGGCTCACTTTCAGCCATTGGGCCAGGCGAGCACCCCATGCAGGCTTAGTCCACATCGGCGTTGGGCTCCAGTATCCAAAGGTCGTCGTAGCGTGTGCTGCCGTTGGCACCCAGGCCGATATAGCCATAGTCGCCCAACCCAAATGCTACCGCCGAAGTGCGTGAGGAGCCGCCAAAGTCGGTTTTCTGGTACCAGTTGTCGTCGGTGGGGCTGTAGGCCCAGCAGTTGGTTAGTTGCGAGTCCTTGCTACCCAAAGCCACAAACCCCGTATTGCCAATGCTGAACGCTACGCCATAGGCGCGAGGCACAGCGCTGAAGTTGTAGTTGTCGCCAGCCACGTTATCATCGTTGAGAATGAGGGGGCGGTGCTCGGCCCAAGTTTCGGTGCTGGGGTTGTAGCTCCAGTTATCGGTCTGGTAGGTGCCATTATCAAGCCCAGTGCAGATGTAGCCTTCATTGTTCACAACAAAGGCACTGGCTCCCAACCGCTTATTGCCGCCAAAACTAGGCTTCTGGGTCCAGGCATCGGCCAGCGGGTCGTACTGCCAGAAGTCTTTCTTGTAGTTGCCATCATAGCCGGTGCCCACGTAGCCCTTGTCGTTGATGGCGAAGGCCACGGCTCCGTAGCGGGCACTACCTGCAAAGTCGGCTTTCTGGGCCCAGGTATTGGTGCTGGGGTCATATTCCCAGAAGTCTTTTAGCCGGTTCAGGCCATCGTAGCCAGTGCCCACGTAGCCTTTGCCATTAGCCGCGAAGGCCACGGCCTGGTAGCGGCCCACACCGGGGAAGTCGGCTATTTGCCGCCAGGTATTGGTAGCCGGCGTGTATTCCCAAAAGTCCTTGTACTTGTCGGAGCCGTCGGTACCCAAGCCCACGTAGCCCTTGCCATTGATTACGAAACTCACCGCTGCACTCCGGGCCAGGCCTTCAAACTGCGAACGGCTTTCCCAGGCCCCAACAACGTAATCGACATCGGTTGACTCTTTGGTGCAACTACCCAAAACAGTCATAATAAGCAGCAGCACTGCCAGCAAGCGTGTTTTCTTCATATAGAAAGTGAATGTGTGAAATGTGCCTAGAAGAGGTCGCTGGCCCGAACTCTGGTTGCAACCCTGCCCTAACGTCCTCCCCTATTTCGTCCCAAACCACGCTTTTAGCCATCCCAATCGGCAACTAACATCGACCAATCCGAGGCATTCGCAGCCAGTTTGCGGCTTTCGGCGTACGTTCTGGCAACGGCCTTTTGCTTTCACCCGTCCCTCCCCCATCATGTGGATTCCCTACGCTCTGCTCTCGGCTTTCTTCGCAGCCCTCACAGCGCTTTTTGCCAAAATCGGCATCAAAGGCGTCGACTCCGATTTGGCCACGGCCATTCGTACCGTTGTTATCCTGCTACTAGCCTGGGGCATTGCCATCGCACGTGGTGCCACGGCGGGCCTGCCGGCGCTCTCGCAACGCACCTGGATTTTCCTGGTCCTATCGGGCCTGGCCACGGGCGCTTCGTGGCTGTGCTATTTCCGTGCTCTCAAGTTGGGCCCCGTGAGCCGGGTGGCACCGGTTGATAAGCTCAGCGTAGCCCTGTCGCTGTTGCTGGCCGTCGTGTTTCTGGACGAAACCATTTCGGCACGCGGCGCGCTAGGCGCAGGGCTGATTCTGGCCGGCACCGTGGTACTGGTCTGGGCATAAAAAAAGCAGGGCCGACACGCTAGGTACCGCCCCTGCTCTTTCAGGAAACTGCTTTAGAAATCTGTCAGCCTGCGCGGAATGCCCAGAACGATAAAGACAGACCGCTACTTTGCCAGCTTAAACAACGCGCTTTGGCTTTTCCAGCGCGCCACTTTAGCCCCAATTTCGGCTAGTCCCAGGTTGTGAATACTGCCCAAATGCGTGGTCTGAAACTCGCGGTGCGGCACATAGCTACCGTCTTCCACCGCCCGGCCCACCTGCTGGTACGCATCCCGGAACGGCACCCCGGCAATAATCAGCTGGTTGATATTTTCGACTGAGAAAATAGGGTCATATTTCACCTGCTCAATTACGCCGGGCTTAATTTTAATTTCGGGCAGCGCAAACAGTAGCATATCCAGCAAATCGGCGAACTGCATCATTGGTCCGAATAACAGTTCCTTCAGCAGTTGGAAGTCGCGGTGGTAGCCGCTGGGCAGGTTGCTGGTGGCCAGTATAATGTCATTGGGCAGCGCCTGAAGGCGGTTGGCATGGCCGCGCACCAGCTCAAATACATCGGGATTTTTCTTGTGCGGCATGATGCTGGAGCCCGTCGTAAACTCCTTCGGCAGGTTTACAAAGCCTAAATCCTGGCTGTTGTACATCACCAAATCATACGCCAGCTTGCCCAGCGTACCAGCCGCGCCCGCAATGGCAAAAGCCAGGTTTTTTTCGGTTTTGCCGCGCAGCATCTGTGCGCCGACGCTACTCACCGCCACGCTGCCGAAATGCATTTCCCGCGTTGTCATCTCCCGGTCAATCGGGAAGCTGCTGCCAAAGCCCGCACCGGAGCCTAGCGGGTTCTGGTCGGCCACCGTATGCGCGGCCTCAAATAGCGCCAAATCCAGCAGCAAATGCTCGGCATAGGCCGAAAACCACAGCCCGAAACTACTCGGCATAGCCGCCTGAAAGTGCGTGTAGCCCGGCAATAAGTCGTTTTTGTGCGCCTCGGCCTTTTGCAGCATCACCTCAGCCAGGGCTAGCATCTGGGCAGCCGTCCGCTCAGTATAGTCTTTAATGAACAGCTGAATGGCCGTCAAAACCTGGTCGTTGCGCGAGCGCGCCGTGTGGATTTTCTTGCCCGCGTCGCCAAATTTCTCCGTCAGGTAATACTCAATCTTGGAGTGCACGTCTTCAAACTCCTCGCCAATGGTAAAAGTACCAGCCTCAATCTCAGCCGCCAATTCGCGTAGTCCCTGCTGAAGCTGCTGGTTTTCATCTGCGCTGAGCAAGCCGACCTTGGCCAGCATGTTGGCCTGCGCCTTGGAAGCCTGCACGTCGAACTTGGCTAAGTAGAGGTCTAGCTCCCGGTCGTGCCCCACGGTGAACTGCTCAATTTTTTTATCAACGGCAATGCCTTTTTCCCAGATTTTCATACTGGCAAAGGTAGCGCCACCACCAGTAGTTGCATGCCGCCTAACTAGCACAGCACCCTGTTAAGCCAGCAAAAACTTGGCGCAAATGCCCCCGCAAGTTGCCGTAATTTTCCAGCACGCCAGCTGTGGTAAAACACTATTTTTGGGGAACCTTATCACTGGAAAAAAGATGCAGAAAATTACCACCTTCCTCACCTTCAACGACCAGGCCGAAACCGCCATTAAGCTCTACACGGACCTTTTCAAGGATTCTGCCATTCTCGGCACCACCTATTACGCTGAGGGCTCGCACATGCCTGGCGGCACCGTGATGACGGTTGAATTTGAATTAGCCGGCCAGCGGTATGTAGCCATGAATGGCGGCCCGCATTTCACCTTCACCGATGGGATTTCGCTCGCCGTGGGCTGCGAAAACCAGGCTGAAATCGACTACCTCTGGGAAAACCTCACCGCCAACGGCGGAAAGCCCGGCCAATGCGGCTGGCTGAAAGACCCGTTCGGTTTATCATGGCAAATTACTCCGTCTAACCTCGGCAAACTCCTGAGCAGCCCTGACCCAGAGCAAGCCAAACGCAGAATAGGAGCCCTCATGCAGATGAATAAAATTGATATTTCCGCGCTGGAGAATGCTTAATTAGGGAAGCCGAAAGCCCCTCCTGCTGAGCTTGCAAAAGCATTTCTACCACAACAGTAAATCAATCACTGCAACGGCGTTAAGATGCTTCGACAGTGCTCAGCAGGAGGGGCTTATTTATAGTAATTAATTCTCTGAAAGCGACCTACAATTCCAATCCACTCAATAGCTCGATATAATCCCGAATACCCGCTCGTATTTCGCTCACCAGAATAAACTCATTCGGCGTATGCGAGCGCGCACTTTCGCCGGGCCCCATTTTTAGGGTTTCAAAGGGCATCATCGACTGGTCCGACAGCGTGGGCGAACCGTAAGCTTTCTTGCCCATCGCCAGGCCTTTGCGAATCAGCGGGTGGGTTTCGCTAATGCGGGAAGAATTTAAATGTGTGGAGCGCGGCACAATTTCCGACTGTAATTTCGTCCGCAGGAAATCAATAATTTCCTGATTCTGGTACAGTTCGTTTGTCCGCACATCAATCACGAATTGGCAACGGTCGGGCACCACGTTATGCTGCGTACCGGCGCTTATTTGCGTCACGGTCGTTTTCACCGGTCCCAGCAATGATGAAACCTGTGGAAACTGGTACTGCCGCAGCCATTGAATATCATCCAGGGCTTTGTAGAGGGCATTTTCACCTTCCTCACGGGCGGCGTGGCCGGTTTTGCCATGCGCCGTTGCGTCCAGCACAATCAGCCCTTTTTCGGCGATGGCCAGATTCATACCCGTGGGCTCGCCCACAATTCCAAAATCAATTTTACCCAACTCCGGCAGGATACTACGGATGCCGTTAATACCCGATATTTCCTCTTCGGCGGTAATTGCGCAAATTAAATTGAAGCCATTTGATTTGCCTTGAAAATAGAGAAACGTTACCAGCAGGCTCACCACCGATGCGCCCGCATCATTGCTACCTAATCCAATCAACTTTTCCCCTTCCAACGTTGGACTAAATGGGCCATATTTCCAGCCCTCTCCGGCTTTCACCGTATCATGGTGCGAGTTGAGCAGAATCGTAGGTTTATTTACGTCAAAGTGCGCTGAAACGGCCCACACGTTGTTCTGCCGGCGGTGTGCCGTGACGCCGTGCGCCACCAGGAACGCTTCAATCATCGTGGCCGTGTCAGCCTCCTCCCGCGAAATAGAAGGCGTTCCTATCAGCTGAAGTAATAGCTTAACGGCATCATCGCTCAGCTGCTCTATTAATTCAGGCATACCGTTGTTTTCAACTGGTCATTGATGTGCAGCGCGTGTTCAATAATTACTTTTTCTACGCCGAACTGCAGGGCGTCAAAAGCATTTTCTAATTTCGGTAGCATGCCATCGGCAATGATGCCGCTTTCTTTTAATGATGCATAATCAGCCAGCGTAATACTAGCAATTATCGATGCATCATCATTCACATCGGTCAGCACGCCACGCTTTTCAAAGCAAAAATGTAGTGCTACTGCGTATTGCTTACTTAACGCTTTTGCAACGGAAGCGGCAATAGTATCGGCATTGGTATTTAGTAATTGCCCGTGGCCGTCGTGGTTAATCGGGCAAAATACCGGCGTCAGCCCCAGCGTCAGGAATTGATGAATCAGGTCCGTATTCACGCTGGCTTCGCTCAAATCACCCACAAAACCGTAGTCAATTTCCCGCACCGGCCGCTTCACCGCCTGAATCACGTTGCCGTCGGCACCACTTACCCCTAGGGCGTTGACCCCATAGCTTTGCAACGCCACCACAATATGCTTGTTGGTTTTGCCGGCGTAGAACATGGTCACCAACTCGAGCGTGGCGGCATCGGTAATGCGGCGACCGTTCACCATTTGTGGGGCAATTCCCAGGTGTTTCATCATTTCGCTGGCGCCTTTACCGCCACCGTGCACGAGAATTTTCGGGCCGCTTATTTCGGCAAACAGCCGGATAAATTCCTGCAAGTCCGGCTCGTTGTCAATTATACCGCCGCCTATTTTAAATACGTGTAATTCGGGCTTCATCACTGCTTCACCTATCGCGCAAAACCAGGGCCGGCCGGCGCTTCATTCAAAAATAATGCGAGAAATGTTGTGGGCAAAAGTAGGGGCTTTTACCTTTGCGGCAGAATTGAACCACTTGGTTCGCTGCTTCGTTAAAGCGCCGAATCGACTTAGTTTCCGCCATGCCCTTCCCCGTTTCCACGTTTTTGATTCTCGCTCTGGCCCCTCGGCCCAGCGTGGTCGGCGTGTGCCAAACGACTTGCGCACTGGTGCGACGACCCTAGCGGCTTCAGCAGCCGCATGTTGGCCCCTTGGCCAGCCCCTTTGAGCCGGGCTAGTATCCGCTCAACTTACAGACAGGTTTGGGCTTTAGCAGGATTTCCCCGTATAAAAAGCAACGGGTTTCCGGACAGCCACGCATCTATCCCTAAGTTTTTAAGTAACAATGACAATTCGGGTTGCAACGGAGGCGGACGCACAGTACGCTGACTTATTATGCCAATGGTACGTTGAGTCGGCCAAAACGCGAGGTACGGGTATTGCCAAGCGTGAGCCCGCCTACGTGGCCAAAAAGATGGCTAGTGGCGACGGCATTATCGCCTTCGTGGATGACGAGCTGGCGGGCTTTTGCTACATCGAAACCTTTGACGACAAGACCTTTGTTGTAAACTCCGGCCTGATTGTTAACGCCGGAATTCGCAAAGGTGGCGTGGGCCGGGCTATCAAGCAGGCGGTGTTCGAACTCTCGCGCACCAAGTACCCACAGGCCAAGATTTTCGGTATCACGACCAGCCTGGCCGTGATGAAAATCAACACGGACTTGGGCTACGAGCCGGTTACTTTTTCTGAGCTGACTACCAGCGAAGATTTCTGGAAGGGCTGCAAAAGCTGCAAAAACTACGGCATCCTAATGGAGAACGAGCGCAAGATGTGCCTCTGTACCGGCATGCTCTACGATGCGGCCGACAAGCTCGTGCAAGTGCAGGTACCCGATTTTGCGTCTCATCTCACGCCGCCGCTGCCCATTGGCACCGCCCCTGCGCCTATCCCCTCCTCTGCAACTGATTCTGCATCCTAGACAATGAAGAAAAAAGCCATTCTCGCCTATAGCGGCGGCCTCGACACCTCGTTTTGCGCTGTGTATTTGTCGCGCGACCTTGACCTGGAAGTGCACACCGTCATTGTTAATTCCGGCGGATTTACGGCCGAGGAATTGGCCGCCATCGAGAAGCGTGCCTACGAACTGGGCTCGGTGAAACACGAGGTAATTGACGTTACCACGCGCTTTTATCAGGACTGCCTGCGCTACCTGCTGTTTGGCAACGTGTTGAAGAACGATACTTACCCGCTGAGCGTAAGCGCCGAGCGCATGTTTCAGTCGCTGGCCATTGCCGAATACGCCCGCGCCAACGAGGCTGATTATATCGTGCATGGCAGCACCGGTGCCGGCAATGACCAAGTGCGTTTCGACGTGGCTTTTGCCGTGATTGCGCCCAAAACGGAGATTCTGACGCCCATCCGCGACCTGAAACTGTCGCGCCAGGCCGAGATTGAGTATCTGCAGAAACAGGGCTTCGAAATGAGCTGGGAAAAGGCGAAGTATTCGATTAATAAAGGCATCTGGGGCACCAGCGTGGGGGGCGTTGAAACGCTGACTTCGCACGAGGCACTGCCCGAAAGCGCCTACCCATCGCAGCTGCAGCGCCAGGATTCCGAGCGTGTGGAAATCACCTTTGAAAAAGGCGAGCCCGTGGCGCTGAATGGCGAATCGTTGGAGCCGGTAGCCCTGATTCAGAAGCTGAACGAGCTGGGCGCGGCCTTTGCCGTGGGCCGCGACATTCACGTGGGCGATACCATTCTGGGCATCAAGGGCCGCGTGGGCTTTGAGGCCCCCGCGCCGCTCATCCTCATCAAGGCGCACCACTTGCTGGAGAAGCATACTAGCACCCGCTGGCAGCTGCTGCATAAGGACTACATAGCCAACTGGTACGGCACGCTGCTACACGAAGCGCAATACCTCGACCCGGTGATGCGCGATATGGAGGCCTTCCTGGAGTCGTCGCAGAATCACGTTTCGGGCAAGGTATTCGTGCAACTCAAACCTTACCAATTCGACCTGCTTGGCGTGGAATCGAAATACGACATGATGCAGTCGAAAGTGGCGACCTACGGTGAGGAAAACAACGCCTGGGATTCCCGCGACGCTCGTGGTTTCATCAAGATTTTTGGCAACCAGCTGAAGATTAGCAACAGCCTGCACGATGAAAATTAAGGCCGGCATTGTGGGCGGCGCCGGCTACACGGCCGGCGAGCTCATCCGCATTCTGCTGCACCACGAGTTCGTGGAGTTGGGCGGCATCGTGAGTTCTTCAAACGCGGGCGCCTCGGTGTACCGGGTGCACGATGATTTGGTGGGCGAAACCGACCTGGCTTTTTCCGCTGAGTTAGCGGGCGATGAAGACGTGGTATTTCTGTGCCTCGGCCACGGCAATTCCAAAGCTTGGCTGCAGAAAAACGCCCTGCCCGAAACCACGCATATTATCGACCTGAGCAACGACTTCCGCCTGAACGCGGATGCCGAATTTGCAGGCCGCGAGTTTGTGTACGGCCTGCCGGAACTGAACAAAAGCCGCATCCAGCAGGCCCAGAGCATTGCTAATCCCGGCTGCTTTGCTACTGCCATTCAACTAGCGCTGCTGCCGCTGGCGAAAGCCGGCAAGCTCACCGACGACATCCACGTGTCGGCCATTACCGGCTCGACCGGCGCGGGCCAGAGCCTGTCGGAAACGGTGCATTTCTCGTGGCGCACCAATAACGTGTCCATCTACAAGCCCTTCACACACCAACACCTCGGCGAAATCGGTGAGAGCCTGGCACAGCTGCAGCCGCAGTCGGACGCCGAGATGCACTTCATCCCCTACCGCGGTAATTTCTCGCGGGGCATTTTCGCCAGCGTGTACACGCCGTCGGATTTGACGCAGGACGAGGCGCGGGAGCTGTACAAGCAGTTTTACGCGGACGCGCCATTCACCACGGTTTCGGACAAGGAAATTCACCTCAAGCAGGTGGTGAATACCAATAAATGCCTGCTGCACGTGCAGAAGCAGGGCAAGCAGCTATTAATTACCTCGGTGATTGATAATCTGGTGAAAGGCGCCTCGGGCCAGGCAGTGCAGAATATGAACCTGCTGTTCGGGCTGCCGGAAACGACGGGGCTGAATTTGAAGGCCGGGCTTTTGTAGCAACCTAAAACGTCATGCTGAGCGCAGTCGAAGCATCTCTACCGAACAATTAAGTCATGGCGACAACTGAGAACTTAACGATTTCTAGGATAGGTAATGCAGAGACGGTCATTCTGCATTTCGGATACTGGCCAAGTTTTCATGATGCCACACTTGAAAGAATCAGTCTTTCGGTCTGCTCTTCAAAAAGCACGGTCACCTTTCTGATTGAGACGGCTGAATTCATCAATGAGCTTGATGAACAAGGTCAATACAAGCAATTCAGGCCTTGCAGTATAGAACTACAATTCAAAAACGTGAAGGATACATTCCTAACGTTTGACCATACTCCAGTCCTTTTTGAGGTGGAGTTCGAGCAGGCTGACAACGCAATAAATTGCTCTTTTTCTTCCTCTGCTGGCTCGCATAGCATAGTAGCAGAGCAAATAACGGTACTAAGCTTAACTCCAACGAAGCAGTAGAGATGCTTCGACTGCGCTCAACATGACGCGCTTATTTATTTCAACTACGCTCTGACACCACCAAAAACCATGGAGCTTTTCAACGTTTATCCCCTCGTCAACATCACGCCCGTGAAGGGCTTAGGTGCGAAGCTGTGGGACGACCAGGGCCAGGAATACTTGGATTTCTACGGCGGCCACGCCGTTATTTCCATCGGCCACAGCCACCCGCACTACGTGCAGCGCCTCACCGAGCAGCTGCAAAACATCGGCTTTTACTCCAACTCGGTGCAAATTCCGATTCAGACGCAGCTGGCGCACAAGCTGGGCCAGGTGTCGAGCTACGAGGACTACGCACTGTTTCTATGCAACTCGGGCGCCGAGGCCAACGAGAATGCGCTGAAGCTGGCTTCCTTCCACACCGGCAAAACCCGCGTGGTAGCGTTCAAAGGCGCGTTTCACGGCCGCACCAGCGGCGCGGTGGCCGCTACCGATAACCCGAAAATCGTGGCGCCCTTCAACGCAGGCCACGCCATCAGCTTTCTGGAATACGATTTGACGGCGGTAGAAACCACGCTGCAAGGTGGCGACGTGTGCGCCGTCATCATCGAACCCATTCAGGGCGTGGGCGGCATCATCATGCCTTCCGATAGTTTTCTGCAAGGCTTGGCGACGCTGTGCAAGCAGTACGGCATCATCCTGATTGCCGATGAGGTGCAGAGCGGCTACGGCCGTAGCGGCAAGTTTTTCGCGCACCAGCACGCCGGCATCCAGCCCGACATCATTTCCGTGGCCAAGGGCATGGGCAACGGCTTCCCCATCGGCGGCATCCTGATTGCGCCGGAGTTGAAAGCCTCTTATGGCCTGCTGGGCACTACGTTTGGCGGCAACCATCTGGCCTGCGCCGCCGCGCTAGCCGTACTCGAAGTCATTGAAGATGAAAACCTGCTGGCCCACGCCACCGAGCTGGGCGACTACCTCCGCACCGAGTTGCTGGCCCACGCCGGCGCCGAAGAAATCCGCGGCCGGGGCCTGATGGTGGGCATCAAGTACGACTTCCCCATCAAAGACGTGCGCGACAAGCTGCTATCGGAACATCACATTTTTGTGGGCAACGCCTCCGACCCCACGGTACTCCGGCTGCTACCGCCATTGAATATCAGCAAGGTAGAGGTTGACCGGTTTCTGCAGGCGCTGTATGCGCTGACGGAAAAATCAGTAGAAATTATCCAACAAGCCTCGGCACTTGACTAATTTTTTTGCCACGCTGCCGCATCTTTGTGGCGCGAAATCGAATTTGATTTAGGCCCCCGCCCCGATGAAAGCCTCAACCATGGTCATCATTATCTGCTGCTGCTTGTCGGTCGGATACGGGCTTTATTTGAAATATTTCACTAAGGCTTATGACGCTCTCAATCGCATAAGCCAGGTAAGCCAGGCGAAAAAAGGCATGACGCGGCAGCAGGTTTTGAATGCTTTATCAACGCCTGATTCCACTTATTGGGAAAAATCAAAGGCAGATTCCTTGCTGGTAATGGCCTATGAGCTACCTGATACCGATGGCAGCATGATACTAGTAAAGCTGCTTAACGACAGCGTACGGTCAGTAAAATATCAACAATAGGAAAACGGCTGAAGCGCTTCGCATTCAGCCGTTTTTTTAATATACACCCCTACCTTGGAAAATACGAAACAGGTCAAACTCATCCTCGAAGACGGCACTGAAATCGAGGGCACTTCCTTCGGCGCGTTCACCTCAGTGGCGGGCGAAGTAGTATTCAGCACGGCCATGACCGGCTACCCCGAAAACCTCACCGACCCATCCTTCGCCGGCCAGATTTTGGTGCTCACCTACCCGATGGTGGGCAACTACGGGGTGCCCGGCGAAGAACTGTACGAGTCGATTTCGAAGATTTTCGAGTCGGACAAAATCCATATTGCTGGCCTCGTAGTCAATTACTACTCCGAGGAGCACAGCCACTGGAACGCCGCCAAAAGCCTCGGCGACTGGCTGGCCGAGTACAACATCCCCGGCATTTTCGGCGTCGATACCCGTATGCTCACCAAGAAGCTGCGCGAGAAAGGCGCCATGCTGGGTAAAATCGTGGCCGGGGAAGACATTGAGCTGCACGACCCCAACCAGGACAACTTGGTGGCCCAGGTCAGCCAGCCCGAGGTGCAGCACTACGGCAGCGGCCAGCATAAAATCGTGCTGGTGGACTGCGGCACCAAAACCAACATCATCCGCTGCTTCCTGGAACGCGACGTGGAGCTGATTCGCGTGCCCTGGGACTACGATTTTACCAAAATCGACTACGACGGCCTGTTCCTGAGCAATGGCCCCGGCGACCCCAAGATGTGCGAGGCCACCATCGGCCACCTGCAAACGGCCTTGCAGCAGGACAAACCTATTTTCGGCATCTGCCTCGGCAACCAGCTCATGAGCCTGGCCGCGGGCGCCGATACCTTCAAGCTGAAATACGGCCACCGCAGCCACAATCAGCCTGTGCTGCTCACCGGCACCAAGCGCAGCTTCATCACCAGCCAAAACCACGGCTTTGCGGTAGATACCGCCACGCTCCCCGCCGAGTGGACCATGCTCTTCGAAAACCTGAACGACGGCACCTGCGAAGGCATCAAGCACAAAACCAAGCCGTTCTTCTCCACGCAGTTTCACCCCGAAGCTGCCGGCGGGCCGGAGGATACGGAGTATCTGTTTGATGACTTTTTGACGGCGGTGGCAGATTATAAAAACCGTTAATCTGGTTTTTCAAAAGCTTGTTCACTAGTATCTAACGCACTGTTCTCATGCAACCTAAAAGCCAAGGATTCCAATACTGGGGGTACTTGCTGGTGGGCGCACTGGCTTTCGCAGCGTTCTACTTTATCAAGAACATGGGGCAGCAAACGGTACTGAAAGCGGTGCTGGGGGAACCGGGTAACATCATTAATGAAGCTATGAATTCGGCCCGGGTTTCTCCCAGAATAACCAGTAGAACAGGCACAATAACCGCCAAAAATTTCAAGGTCGAGGACATGAGCGCGACGAAAGACACTCTCATTTTCCGCTTTTTATTAGATGGTGAGCAAGCCGACGCAGCCATAAAAATCTGGACTACCAAACGGCCGTCCGGCAAGTGGGAAATCGTGAAAAGCGATACCCTCTACACCAATTAAATTCTGGTCTGCTACGCAAGCACTAAGCTTCTGCAGGCCCTGCACGACTGCCTTTTAACACGGCCATACCAAACGGTCTGTTACCTAATCCTTAGAATGAACAAACCCAACAAAGTTCTCATCCTCGGTTCCGGCGCGCTTAAAATTGGCGAGGCCGGCGAGTTCGATTATTCCGGCTCCCAGGCCCTCAAGGCGCTGAAAGAGGAAGGTATTCGCACCATCCTCATCAACCCCAACATTGCCACCGTGCAAACGTCGGACAACATTGCCGACGATGTGTATTTCTTGCCCGTGACGCCCTTCTTCGTGGAGGAAGTCATCAAAAAGGAGCAGCCCGATGGCATCCTGGTGGCCTTTGGTGGCCAGACGGCGCTGAACTGCGCCGTGGCCCTGTACCGCGGCGGCGTGTTTGAAAAATACGGCGTGAAGGTGCTGGGCACGCCAGTGCAGAGCATCATCGACACCGAGGACCGGGATATTTTCAAGGACAAGCTCGACCAGATTGGCGTGTTTACGGCCCGTAGCGTGGCCGTGACGACGATGGAGGACGCCCTGGCGGCCGGCGAGAAAATCGGCTTTCCCATCATCGTGCGGGCGGCGTTTGCGCTGGGCGGCCTGGGCAGCGGCTTCGCCAACAACATGGACGAGCTGCGGACCCTGGCCCAAAAATCCTTCACCACGTCCGACCAGATTCTAGTGGAAGAATCCTTGAAGGGCTGGAAGGAAGTGGAGTACGAAGTGGTGCGCGACCAGTACGATAACTGCATCACGGTCTGCAACATGGAAAACTTCGACCCCATCGGCATTCACACCGGCGAGAGCATCGTGGTAGCTCCGTCGCAGACGCTCAGCAACCGCGAATACCACAAGCTGCGCAGCATCGGCATCAAGACCATTCGCCACCTGGGCATCGTGGGCGAGTGCAACATTCAGTACGCCCTCGACCCCGTTTCGGAGGATTACCGCGTGATTGAGGTGAACGCGCGCCTCTCCCGTTCCTCGGCGCTGGCCTCAAAAGCTACGGGCTACCCGCTGGCGTTTGTGGCGGCCAAGCTGAGTTTGGGCTACTCGTTATCGGAGCTGAAAAACAGCGTGACGCAGACCACGTCGGCCTTTTTCGAGCCGGCGCTGGACTACGTGGTGGTGAAGCTACCACGCTGGGACCTGGGCAAATTCGAGGGCGTGAACCGGCAGATTGGCAGCGCCATGAAGAGTGTGGGCGAGGTGATGGCCATTGGCAAATCATTCGAGGAAGCCATTCAGAAAGGCCTGCGGATGCTGGACACCGGCAAGCGCGGCTTCGTGGCCAACAAGCCCGAAACCGTGGACACCACCACCATCGACCAGCTGCTGAGCGAGCCTAACGAGGAACGTATTTTCGCCATCAACCTGGCATTCGAGGCCGGTTACACGCTGGACCAAGTCCACGAGCTGACCAAGATTGACCACTGGTTTTTGCAGCGCCTGTCCACCATTTTCCGGCTCGGCAACCAGCTCGCCGAAGGCCGTGCCAACGGCCTGGATGGTTTAGAAACCAGCCTGCTGCGCGAGGTAAAAAAAGCCGGTTTCTCGGACCAGCAGATTGCCGTGAAGCTGCTCGGCGAAGGCGACGCCATGCACGGCACCAAAGCCGACGAGCTGCTGGTGCGCGCCCGCCGCAAGGCCTTGGGCGTGCTGCCGGTCATCAAGCAGATTGACACGCTGGCGGCCGAATTCCCGGCCAAAACCAACTACCTCTACAGCACCTACCACGGCACCGAAAACGACCTGGAGCCCGAAACCGATAAATCGGTGGTGGTGCTGGGCTCGGGTGTGTACCGCATCGGCTCGTCGGTCGAGTTTGACTGGTGCGGCGTGAACGCCGTGCAAACCGCCGCCGAGGAAGGCTACAAAACCATCATCATCAACTACAACCCCGAAACCGTATCGACCGACTACGACGTTTCGGACCGGCTGTATTTCGAGGAGCTGAGCTTCGAGCGGGTGATGGACATCCTGGATTTTGAGCAGCCGGAGGGCGTGATTCTCTCCACCGGCGGCCAGATTCCCAACAACCTTGCCACCCGTCTGGCCGAGGCCAAAGCCCCCATCCTGGGCACGGCCCCGGCCCGCATCGACGAGGCCGAAAACCGCCACAAGTTCTCCAGCATCATGGACGAACTGGGCATCGCGCAGCCGCGCTGGAAGGAACTGACCTCACTGGAAGCCATGAATGAGTTCGTGCGCGAAGTCGGCTTCCCGGTGCTCATCCGGCCGAGCTACGTGCTATCGGGCGCCGCCATGAACGTGGTCTCTAACAATTTCGAGCTAGAAGCCTTCCTGCAAACCGCTGTGGAAGTAAGCTCCGAATACCCGGTGGTGGTATCGGAATTCATCCAGGAAGCCAAAGAAATCGAGCTCGACGCGGTGGCCGACCACGGCGAAATCGTGAGCTATGCCATCTCGGAGCACGTGGAATTTGCCGGCGTGCACTCCGGTGATGCTACCATGTACTACCCGCCCCAACGGGTGTACGTGGGCACTATCCGCAAGCTGAAAATCATCGCCGAAAAAATTGCCAAGCGCTACGAAATCAGCGGCCCGCTCAACATCCAGTTCCTGGAGAAAAACGGCGAAATCCGGGTGATTGAGTGCAACATCCGCGCCTCGCGCAGCTACCCGTTCGTGTCGAAAGTATCGGGCAACAACCTCATCAAAAAGGCGACCCAGGTACTGCTCGGCAAGAAGGTAGAACGCGACGAAAGCGAGCGGGTCTACGACCTGCCCTTCGTGGGCGTGAAGGCCCCGCAGTTCTCCTTTACCCGCCTGCCCGGCGCCGACCCGGTGCTGCGCGTCGACATGGTGAGCACCGGCGAAGTAGGCTGCCTGGGCGACACCGCTGAGGAAGCCCTGCTGAAATCGATGCTGAGCGTGGGCTACAAAATCCCGCAGAAATCGGTGCTCATTTCCGGCGGTCCCATCATCTCCAAAGTGGCCCTGCTCGCGCCCGCCGCGCTGCTCATCAAAAAGGGCTACACCGTGTACGCCACCCAGGGCACGCACCGCTTCTTCGCCGAAAATGGCATTCCCAGCAGCCTGCTCTTCTGGCCCGATGAACTGCAGGAGCCGAATGTACTGACGTACCTGAAAGAAAAGAAAATCGACCTAGTCATTAACATACCCAAAAACCTGTCAAAAGGCGAGTTGGATAATGACTACAAAATCCGCCGCACCGCCGTCGATTTTGGCGTGGGCTTGCTGACCAATGCACGGCTGGCGAAGGCATTTATTCAGGCCTTCTGCTCGCTGGAAATGAAAGACTTGAAGATTAAGAGCTGGAACGAGTATAAGGCCATGTAAAAAGCAAAAGAGGCATCTGAATTCAGATGCCTCTTTTGCTTTTTAGCGCTCTACAATCTGATTAATTCATTCCTGATTACCGGACTGCTTTTCGGCTATTTTTTGAATGATATAAATAGCCTGTTTATTCAGTCGTGAATCAGAATGATTTATAAAAGGCATTATTAACGGCGTCAAATCGGTAGCACAGATTTTGGCCAGATAGGAAGCAAAATCAAACAATTCAGGGTCGGGATTGGCGGTGGTAAAAACTGTCCTTATTTCGGGCACCCAGTCCTCGGCATGCTCCTTAGCATACCAATAAACATACTTTGCAACGTTTAAAGGATTAGTAGGCCAAAGCGCTTGCAAAAATGGCCGAGCGCGGGAATAATCAAACTGGGTGAGGCACTGTATGGCTTGCAGACGCAATGTTGGGTCGGGACTGGCAGCAGTTTGGCTTAGCTGGTTGAGTGTGTCTGAACTCACGGATGGCAAACGGGTTAGGCCCAGCAGGAACTCACGTTGCTGCTTAAATTCGGTTGCGGTCTGGAATCCTGTCATTAATTCGTCTTCAGTTCCGCCTCTTCGGTAGCCGAACCAACCGGCCCGTTCGCCCATTAAAGTGCCATCCAATACTTCATCGAGCCACCGCTCGTACCAGTCCAGAAAATTGCTTTCATAAGCAAACTTGGGCAGGTTCCGCTCTTCGTCCAGATTCACTACTCGGCCGCAATATTCACCGCTTACAACCAGCGCATGATAACAGGTGCAGCCCTGTGTGCCCAAAGCCAGCAGGCCCGCAAATAGCGCATCGATTTCCTTTTCGAAGTCGGTATCGCTCATGTCGTCTAGCTCGAATGGCAGCGTCAAGGCTGCCCATTCGTCCTCGCTCATGTCGGGCTTCCACTGGCTTGGCTGCCGCAGGGCCTGTGGGTCAGTAAAAAAATCAGCAGCGTGTTGCCGGGGGTCGTACAATCCGTAAAATGGGCCCGCGCCAGGGCCTATTTCCTGCATGAAAAGCCGGTAGTCGTCCGGCAGGCGGATACCGTAGCGCTGCTCCAGAACCAGCAAGTCGTTAGTGGGAACAGGGCTCGCTATCCGGTACTTATGCCCGTCGGCTCCAAACACTTTGTAGTTTGGGTCAGCTGCCTGCGCCTGAGGGAGCTTGTTTTTGATGCGCGCAATTTGGGCGTGGTAGTCGGACATAAATATTTACCTAAGTTGACCGAATAATTACCAAGCAGTTAGGTTCCGCTTCTTCTTATTTAGCGCGGTGCAAAGCCCTTGGCAGTGGGCCGCACCTTCGTCATATCGAAGCCATACTGCTTGCTAAACAGTTGACCAGTACTGGTGCGAAACGCTGCTTCGTTGTTGTTTTTGATACTTTGCTGCCAAGTGGCGGTGAGTAGCACGGTTTGGAGCTTCATTTCCTCGCCCAACTTGGCGACGGCCGTGGGAGACGCAAGCTGCGAATTACTAGCCAACATGCCTGCTATTTGTGTGCGCACCCCCTGGGCCATACTGGGCGTGATGGCATTATCGTCATGAACGCCGTTCATAATTAGGTAGCCCGTTATCAGATAGCTAGCTAGAGCAGCAGCAGCGTCGTTTTCGGGCAGCGACGTGCCCTGCACGATACTGCGGTATATCGTGGAATAATCGACCTTACCTGTTGCCAATGAATTGGCGGCCGCTGGATTATTTGGTTTGAGGCGGGCCGCTAGCTGTTGCACGGTTTGCTGGCGGAGAACTGCCGTGGGCGTGTAAGCAAACCGTTTGGTGGCGACAGCGCTGGTAGCAGGCCGGCTTGTCGTATTGCTGCGCTTGATGGCGTTCACCATCGTGGCCGTGAGGACAGCTTGAACAGTTGCGTCGCTGAACGTTTGCAAATCGACCTGAGCGTGGGCAGTCAGCTGAGAGGCCGTAAGCAGTCCGGTCAACAACAGGCTATTCCAGGAAAACAGGGCAGACATAAAAAGATGGTATTTGAGTTGAAGCAACTTACAGGGTACGGAGCGTACATCTGCTTGGTTGAAATCAGCTGTTTGGGTAGTGGCAGCATGTTGCCATGACGCATTTGGTCCAGGATAATGGCTTATTGCCTCCTCGTGCCCGCAGTACCTTTGAGAGAAAGTCGACGCAGCCGGTGCTATTGCTGACACGCATGCAGCACAAGCGCCCGATTAAAAACAAACCATTACACTGGTTATTCATGAAAAACTTCACCTCCTTCGCCGATGCCGGCGACTACCACGCCCTGCTAAAGCAAGCGCTGGAAATCAAAGCCAACCCCTACGGCTACCAGCACATCGGGCGCAACAAAACCGTCGGCCTCATCTTCTTCAACCCCAGCCTGCGCACCCGCCTCAGCTCGGTCAAAGCAGCCTACAACCTCGGCGCGCAAGCCTGGGTACTGAACGCCGGCGCCGACTCCTGGACCCTGGAAATGGCCGATGGCGCGGTGATGAACGGCGGCACGCAGGAGCACATCAAGGACGCCATTGCGGTGATGAGCCAGTACTGCGACGTGCTGGGCGTGCGCACCTTCCCTACCCTCAAAGACAAGGCCGAGGACTACGGCGAGGTCGTGTTCAACAAGATTCTGCAATACGCCACCGTGCCCGTCATCAGCCTTGAAAGCGCCACCCTGCACCCCTTACAGTCCTTCGCCGACCTGATTACCGTAGCCGAAACCAAGAAAAAAAAGCAAGTAAAAGTGGTGCTCACCTGGGCCCCGCACGTGCGTGCCCTGCCCCAGTGCGTACCCAACTCTTTCTGCGACTGGTTTTCAGAAATTGACTGGGTCGATTTCGTCATCACACACCCCGAGGGCTACGAGTTGGACCCCAAATTCACCAAAGGCGCCCGCATCGAGTACGACCAGCGCAAAGCGTTGGAAGGCGCCGACTACGTGCAAGCCAAAAACTGGAGCAGTTACCGCGACTACGGCCAGGTGCTGCAAAACGACCCCGCTTGGATGCTCACCCCCGAACATATGGCCCTAACCAGCAACGCCAAGTTCCTGCACTGCCTGCCCGTGCGCCGCAACGTGGAAGTGTCCGATGCCGTGCTCGACGCGCCCGGCTCGCTCATCATCCAGGAAGCCGGCAACCGCACCATCTCCATGCAAACCGTACTGCATGAGCTGCTGAAGTAGCAAGGAGCAGTAAGTATTAAGGCCTCGCAGCATAGGGTTCTGCGGGGCCTTTGTGCGTTTAGCATCGTTTGAAAGAAGCTAAGCCAGTATTTGGCAGCAGCTAAACCAATAGGAACCAACGAAAAAGCCCCATCCTGTTTCCAGAATGGGGCTTTTTGCTGTGATCCCGCTGGGATTCGAACCCAGGACCCGTACATTAAAAGTGTACTGCTCTACCAGCTGAGCTACAGAATCGGTACCTTGCACCTTGGAAGGGCGTTTCCTTCTTTGGTGGCACAAAAGTACTATAGCCTTTCGAACTACACAACACTGGCTTCAAAAAAAAGTCTGTTTCCTTACTGTGCGAACCCTTTTTCTCTTCTTAATCTTCTTGCCTCTCTGGGGCTTGAGTGCAAATTCCCCGGCTAAAAAAAAATTCTCTTTGCCAGTTGCAGCGCCTGCTGCAAACCTAGGGCGGGCCGATTCTTTGTTTGTGGCCGGGCAATATGCGGCAGCTTTTCCTGATTATCGGCGGCAGGTATGGGAGCAACGGCGTGCTTCGCCCGAATTATTACTCAAAATGGCCTACGCCCAGCAGCAGTTGGAACACTACCCGGCAGCGCTGCTCTACCTCAGCATGGCGCAGGCCAGGCAGCCGCGGGTGCGTACGTGGCGGCAGCTAGCTGGCTTGGCTACGCAACACCGGCTGGTAGGCTACCCTACTACCTGGCAACAGGAACTGCGTGTGCAGGTGCAGCGGTATTTCTATTCGGGCTTGCAGGTGCTGCTGGCAGGAGCAGTGGTGGGCGCCATGTGGCTGCTGTGGCGCCGGAGCCCCCGCGGAGCGTGGGTGGGCTATCTGGCGTACGTGGCGCTGCTTGGGACCTACCTGCACTTCCTGCGCCCGGTCCCGGCCGGGTTGGTGGCGCGCTCGGGAGCAGTGCTGATGGACGGCCCTGGCGCGGGGGCAGCTTGGCTAAGCACAGCCGCCATGGGCGACCGCCTACCCGTGCTGGGACGGCAGGACATTTGGTACCGAGTGCAGTGGCAGCAGCGCGAAGCATTTGTGCGGGCCACCGACCTGCTGGTGGTGGAATAGTACCCGGTAAAAACCAGCCGCAGATGGTGTGGTTGGCCCGGAGCTGGTACTTTTGTGGTTATGTCTGCGTCCCTAACTCTCACTGGCCTGTATATCTATCCTGTTAAATCTCTCGGAGGGTATGCCGTGGCGGAAGCCGACGTGACGGCCAGGGGCCTGCGTCACGACCGCCGCTGGCTGCTGGTTGACGAGCGCAACCGCTTCATGACGCAACGCCAGCACCCCGAGCTGGCCCTGCTGACGGTGGCCCCGGCTTATAATGGCTTCCTGATTTCGCACCGCCAACGGCCTGAACTGCTGCCGCTCTTTATTCCCTTCGAAGCCACGCCGAATAAAACGCTGTTTGTGACAGTGTGGGATGATATTTTGTGGGCCTGGCGCGGCGCGAAGGAAGCCGATGCATGGTTTGCGGAGGCGCTGGACCGGTCGTGCCGCCTCGTGTATATGTCGGACATGGTGCGCCGCGACGTGGAGCCCGAACTCAATCCTGAAGGCCAGCTGGTGAGCTTTGCCGACGGCTACCCATTTCTGGTGGCCGGTGAGGCCGCGCTGGCGGATTTGAATACCCGCTTGGCCCAGCCCGTGCCCATGGACCGCTTCCGTCCCAACTTGGTTTTTGGGGGCGGCGAGGCGTATGAGGACGACAATTGGGAGCAGTTTCAGATTGGTGAAACAATGTTTCGGGCGGTGCGGGGCTGCGGGCGGTGCGTGCTCACCACCATCGACCAGCAAACCGCGACCAAAAGCCCGGTGGGCGACCCACTACGCACCCTGGCCACCTACCGCAAGGCCGAAAACAGTACGCTTTTCGGCCAGAACGTGACCGGGCCGGGCCGGGGTCGTCTGCGTGTGGGGGATGCACTGACCGTCGTGAGTCGGAAGTAGGACCTCCGACTACTTGTCGGGGCAACTCTCCCCGCAGGCAGTGCGTTGTGCAAGGCCGGGCCTACTGCCCGGTTTTTGCTTTTTTATGGAACTGAATTTTCTGCTGCATTTCCTGGCTGAGCTCGCGGCCAATAACAATACGGTGTGGATGGCCGCCCACCGCTCCGAATACCAGCGTGCCCGCGCTGCCTGCACCGAGCTGGTGCGCGAGGTGCTGGCCCAGGCTGCTGCCAACGACCCCGACTTAGCCAACCTAACCACGTCGGACGTCATGTTTCGGCTGCACAAAAACGACCGGGCCCACCGCGACCCCGAGCCTTACAAGCGCCGCATGGGCGCGGGCCTGAAGCGCGGAGGGCGTCACGCGGCACGGGCGGGCTATTTCCTGGCCATTCAGCCGGATGGGCGCAGCTGGCTGGGGGCGGGTACCTTCCACCCTACCCCAGAATTGCTAGTAGCCATTCGGCAGGAAATTCATTACAGCAGCGACGAGTTTCATCGGCTGCGGCAGGCGCCGGAGCTAGTGCGCTACTTCCCAATGGGCCTTGACCGGACCGGACCACAGCTCACGCGCCCGCCGCGGGGCTACGCAGCATCGGACCCCGATTTGGCCTGGCTGCGCCTGAAGACCTTCGGCATAGGCCGTTTTTATACTGATGCGGAAGTGCTGGCACCGGGTTTTGTGCAGCAGGTAGTGGCCGGCATTGCGGCGGCCCGGCCGCTGGTCGATTTTTTCAATGCTGCTATTCCTGATGCAGGACCGCTGCAGGCGTAAGCTGCTTAAAAAAATTTCCGGCCCCTCATGCTTCGCTTGCGCTGCATGAGGGGCCGGGGCTGTATGGTGCCAAAGGTTTGCGCTTGTATGCGCCACAAACGCTAAAACAAACCAAATAGGGTGCTGTCAATCTTTTCGATGATGGTACCCAGGTCTTCGGGGCGGCGCACGTAGTCCAGCTCATTCACGTCGATGATGAGGCTGCGGCCGGCGCTATAGGCACCTATCCACTTCTCGTAGTGCTCGTTGAGGTTTTTGAGGTACTCGATGCTGATGGTGTTCTCGTAGTCGCGGCCGCGCTTCTCAATCTGACCAATGAGCTTGGGCAGGTCGGCGCGGAGGTAGAGTAGCAGGTCGGGCGGGGCTACGAGGTCCACCATCGATTCGAACAAAGCGTAGTAGTTGTTGTAGTCGCGGGTTTCGAGCAGGCCCGACTCGTGCAGGTTGGCCGCAAAAATGTGGGCGTCTTCGTAGATGGTGCGGTCCTGGATGATGCCTTTGCCAGCCTTTTGCAGTTCCTTGATGCGTTGCGTTTGGCGAAAGCGCCCATTGAGGAAATATACCTGGAGGTGAAAGGCCCAGCGGGGCATATCGTGGTAAAAATCCTTCAGGTAAGGATTATCGTCCACATCTTCCAGAAAAACCTCCCAGCGAAAATGCTGGGCCAACTTATGAGCCAGGGTGGTTTTGCCGGCTCCAATGTTGCCGACGATGGCAATGTGCATGCGCTACGAACGAAAAAGCGAGAGAAAAGCAGAACCCCAAAGGTAACAGCTGCCCGGGCATTGGCTCAACCATTTAGGCCTGCAATTAAGCCTTATATTTACTATATAATGCTATTATAATCTAACATGCTGACTGCTGAAGCCGTCCACCTCACCACTTTGTCCGATAGCTACGGGGCACCGCTGGCAGAATATTATTTCTTGCCAACGAATGCCATACTATACATCCGCTGGCATGGGCACCTTACTGCGGCAGCCATCATTCGTGGGGTGACGGCTGCGATGCAGCAGATAGAAGAGCATCCGTTTAGGCACGTGCTTAATGACAAGCGTGACACCGGCGGCGACTGGAGTGAAGCCTTGCCCTGGCTGCAATATGAGTGGCGGCCATTGGCTGTAGCGGCAGGCATTCGGGCCATTGCCTACATTCTCTCCCCCGACTTTAATGCCCAGCTGGTAAGCAGTGAGTTTGTGGAGGCGATGTACGGCCAGATTAATGTTTCGCTGTTTGTCAGTGAAACCGAAGCCATCCGCTGGCTGCAAAAGCAGTGAGCAAAAAGAACGACCAGCTTAGTCGAGTTTTTCCTTGACTTTGCGGGCGCCTTTCAGTGTGTGAAACTCGCCCTGGAAGGAGCGGATGCGCAGGCGCTCTTCGAGGGGCAGCTCGGTGCGGATGTGCTCATAGCGCTGGTTGAGGCGGGCCAGCACCTGGCCGGCGGCGTCCCACTGCGGGTAGGTCCAGGTGCGGCGCTCGTCGCGGGTGGTGGCAATGAACCGCTCGTAGAGGTTGGGCAGCTCTTCGGCACGGGCCTGGGCCAGGTTCACGTCGGTTTGCAACAGGTGCTGCTGCACGGGGTCGGAAGCGGTATCGGCAGTGCGGGAGGCGGCTTGCCGGGCTGAGCTTTGGGGGGTGGCCGCTGGCCGGGAACCGGTGAGCTCCCCACGCCGGAGCAGTTCGGCCTGGGTGGTTTGGGCAAAACTGGCGAGGGGCAGGCCGGCGAGCAGAAGAATGCATGCAGATTTCATAGGCAGGAAAAAGAAAAAACGAAGGTTTGCGGCCTTAAACGCAAGGAATGGGCCAACCGTATCAAGTCGAACGAACCGGTTTCGGTTTTTTCGCCGCAATTTCGTGTTTTGCCGCTTATGACTTCTGACGCCCCTACCGCGCCGCCGCGCATTGAGCCCGCCACGCTCAAGGACATTCCGACCATTATTCAACTCGCCGAGGCTACCTGGGAGCCGACCTACCGCTTCATCATTTCGGAGGAGCAGTTGGAATACATGTACCGGGTGATTTATTCGCCGGCGGCCCTTAGGCGCCAGATGGCCGAGCAACAGCACGTGTTTCTGGTGGCGCGCGTGGATGGCGAGCCCGCCGGCTTTGCCTCTTTCAGCCCCCTGCCCGCCGAGGAAAACGGCGAAGCCGGCTACAAGCTGCACAAGATATATGTGCTGCCCACCCGGCAGGGCCAGCGCTTAGGCGTGCACCTTATTGAGGCGGTAGAAAATGCCGCCCGCGCCGCCGGCGGCCGTTTCCTGGACCTGAACGTGAACCGCTACAACCCCGCCATCGCCTTCTACGAGCGACGCGGCTTTGCCCGCCAACGCGAAGTGGATGTGCCCATCGGGCCGTACTTCATGAACGATTACGTGATGCGGAAAACACTCTAAAATTTTCAACCCTTACCCCCTATTCTCATGTCGATTAAACTTACCGTCCTTTCCAATGGCTCCCTCCGCGTGGAGGGCGAAGACATCGAACTCGTAGACGCCCAGGGCCAGCCCTACGGCCTCGGCGGCCGCCAGCGCATCAGCATCTGCCGTTGCGGCCTGTCGAAGCAGAAGCCGTTCTGCGATGGTTCGCACAAAGGCCATTTCGAGCACGACGCCACGGCGTTCGACCTGCCCGCGCCCAAACCGGCCGTATAGACTCGACTCTCAATTGAAACAAAACGCCCGCTGACCATTTTTGGTCAGCGGGCGTTTTGTTTCAATTGAGTTAAGTTAAGTCCTACTCCACCACCAGGCGCTGGGCATACTCGCCGCAGCGCACCACGTAGGCACCGGCGGGCAGGCCGCGCAGGTCCAGCTCAGCATCCGCCGAAGCGGCCGGGGCGGGGTAGCGGCGCACCGTGCGGCCCAGGGCATCGGTGAGGGTGAGCGCGAGGCGGGGGGCGCCGGCGGGCAGGCGTAGCGTGGCCGTGCCGTGCGCCGGGTTGGGAAAGAGCTGCGCGGCAGGAATGGCTTTGGCAACTGTCGTAGCTAGCGGGGCATTGGGGTCGTAGATGCCGAAGTAGGCCATAACCTTGCTGCCATCGCCAGTTCCCGTGAAGGCGCCGCCTGCATAAAGTTTGCCTGCGAACCCCAAGGCCATGCTGCCGGAATGAGAGTGCAGCCCCGTGCCCAGATTATTCCACTCCATCCCGTTCCATCTGGCCACGTTACTGGTTGCTATCGCGCCGGCTTGGGTGAAAGTGCCGCCTACATACACCTCCCCACTGCTCGAAACTGCCAGCGCATAAACGTAGCTGCTGGGGCCACTTACGCCGTTGTCGGTGCCCATGCCCAGGCTGCTCCACGCCGTCCCGTTCCATTTGGCTACGCGGTTCGCGGCCACCCCGCCGGCCCGCATAAAATCGCCGCCCACGTATACCTCCCCACTACTCGCCACAGCTAGCGCGTACGCGCGCGAATTCACGCCGTTGCCGACGCCCGTGCCCAGGCTGCTCCAGGCCGTCCCGTTCCATTTGGCAATGCGCGAGGCAGTCGCCCCGCCGGCCCACATAAAATTGCCACCCACGTACAACTCCCCACTACCCGACACTGCCAGCGCATTGACGATGTCATCCACACCGTTGCTGGCGCCCGTGCCCAGGCTGCTCCAGGCCGTCCCATTCCATTTGGCAATGCGCGAGGCAGTCGCCCCGCCGGCCTGAACAAAATCGCCACCCACATATACTTCCCCGTTGCTCGCCACAGCTAGCGCCCTGACGCGCGAATCCACGCCGTTGCCGGCGCCCGTGCCCAGGCTGCTCCACGCCGTCCCGTTCCATTTGGCTACGTAGTTCGCGGCCACCCCGCCGGCCCACATAAAATCGCCGCCCACGTATACCTCCCCGCTACTCGCCACAGCTAGTGCCCTAACGAGGCCGTCTACGCCGTTGCCCGTGCCGGTGCCTAGGCTGCTCCAGGCCGTCCCATTCCATTTGGCAATGTGATTGGCAGCTACTCCGCCGACCCGCATAAAATTACCACCTACATATACCTCCCCGTTGCTTGCCACCGCCAGCGCGGTAATAAAGTCGTCCACGCCGTTGCCCGTGCCCAGGCTGCTCCAGGCTGTGCCGCTCCATTTGGCAACGCGGCTTGCGACCACTCCATCAACCTGGGAGAAAAAACCGCCCACGTATACTTCTCCACTACCCGCCACAGCTAACGCGCTAACGAGGCCGGGCACGCCGTTGCCGGTGGTACCCAAAGTACTCCACGCCGTGCCATTCCATTTGGCCACGCGGTTCGTGTTCACCCCGCCAGCCTGTATAAAGGTATAACCTACGTACACCTCCCCGCTACCCGACACCGCCAGCGCATTGACGGGGCCGCCTACGCCGTTGCCCGTGCCCAGGCTGCTCCACGCCGTCCCATTCCATTTGGCTACACAGATGGCGGCCACTCCATCAACCTGGGAGAAAAAACCGCCTATATATACCTCCCCGCTGCTCGACATGGCCAGCGCGATGACCGGGCCGTCCACGCCATTACCCGTGCCCAGGCTGCTCCACACCGTGCCGTTCCATTTGGCAACGGAATTGGCAGTCACTCCACCAGCCTGGGAGAAATAACCGCCTATATATACATCCCCGTTACTGGCCACCGCCAGCGCATTGACGCCACTGTTCACGCCGTTGCTGGCGCCCGTACCCAAGCTGCTCCAGGCCGTGCCGTTCCATTTGGCCACGCGGTTTGCGGCCAGCCCGCCGGCCTGCGTGAAACCGCCGCCTACATATACCGCCCCGCTGCTCGACACGGCCAGCACATTGACGAGGTTATCTACGCCGTTGCCGGCGCCCGTGCCCAGGCTACTCCACGCACTGCCGTTCCATTTGGCCACGTTGTTGGCTGCTGCTCCGCCAGCTTGGTCGAATTTGCCGCCCACGTATACATCCCCGTTACTGGCCACCGCCAGCGCATTGACGCTGCTGCCGTAAAGGTTGCTGTTTAAGGGGTCACCTACGCCGTTGCTGTTGCCCGTGCCCAGGCTACTCCAGGCCGTCCCGTTCCATTTGGCAATCCGGTTCGCTTCTACCCCACCGACGACCGTAAACTGGCCCCCGATGTAGATATCAGTACCCGCCCGCACCACGGCTATTACCACCCCATCAGCACCATTCAGCCCAAACCCATCGGCCCAGCGCTCATCCCCGGCCCCGGTCGTGCCAAGTGGTCGAAACACCGGCCGCCCATCGGGTGCGGTGCCCATGCGGAACTGCCGGGCATCGAAGGAACCGTTTAGGCCGGGGCGCAGCGTACCGTCGGGGTTGAGGGCTTCGCCCAGGGGGCGGCCGGTGGTCGGCGGGGCCGTGGCATGGGCCGGGCTGTACAGGCCCAGCACCAGCAGCAGCGAAAGCAAGGAGCACAATAGGTTCTTTTTCATTAGTTGTTGTTGTGGAAAAGAGAAGGGCGCCGAAAGCAGCCCCAAGAAAAACGAATTAGCAGCCAGCCTTATTCCCCTACTCCACTACCAGGCGCTGGGAGTAGGCCCCGCAGCGCACCACGTAGGTACCGGCGGGCAGGCTGCGCAGGTCTAACTCGGCCTCGGCCGTGGCCGAGGCAGGATAGCGGCGCACCACCCGGCCTAGCGCATCGGTCAGCGTCAGGGGCGGGCGCGGGGCGCCGGCGGGCAGGCGCAGGGTGGCCGCGCCGTGGGCCGGGTTGGGAAAGAGTTGCGCGGCAGGAGTGGCTTTGGCAGCGGCGGTGGCCAGCGGGGCGTTGGGGTCGTAGATGGCAAAGCGGGCCATGAGCTTGCTGCCGTCACCGGTCGTTGTAAAATCGCCTCCGACGTATATTTTTCCCGTAGGGGCAGTAGCCAAGGCGTAGACCTGCCGGTTTACCCCGGTTCCTAATGGACTCCAAGCGGTGCCGTTCCATTTGGCTACTTGGTTGACTGGGATTCCACCTGCCTGGCTTAAGTAGCTGCTACCTACATACACATCGCCGTTGCTGGCTGTTGCCAGCGCCACAACATAACTGTTTACTCCATTGGCCGTGCCCGTGCCCATGCTATTCCAAGTGGTGCCATCCCATCGGGCCACCCTGTTAGCGGCTATTCCACCGGCCTGGGTGAAGCTACCACTCACATACACGTTCCCGTTGCCAGCCGCCGCCAGCCCCAGCACGTTACTATTCAGGCCAGTGCCTAGGTTACTCCAAGCTGTGCCATTCCACTTGGCTATATAGTTAGCAGCGATGCCCCCAGCCTGGGTGAAATACCCGCCGACATACACCTCGCTGTTGCCGGCTACAGCCAAAGCAATGACGCCAACATCGACTCCATTTGCCGTACCTGTACCCAGGCTGCTCCAAGTAGTACCATTCCACTTGGCCACATTGTTGGCAGCGGTGCCGCCGGCCTGGGAAAAGTTGCCGCCTGCGTATAAGTCGCCGTTGCTGGCCACCGCCAGCGTCCTGACAAAATAGTTCACGCCATTGGACGGGCCAGTGCCCATACTACTCCAGGCGCTGCCGTTCCATCGCGCTATATAATTGGCCGGAAGCCCACCCGCTTGCGTAAAGTTGCCGCCGGCGTATACATCCCCGTTGCTCCCTATTGTCAGGGCAAAGACCTCGCCGTTCAAGCCATTGGCCACACCGCTGCCCAAGCTGCTCCAGGTAGTTCCATTCCATTTGGCGATGTAGTTGGCCGCGGTTCCGCCGGCTTGGGTGAAGTATCCACCCACATACACATCCCCATTAGCGGCTACTGTCAAGGCATTAATTTGACGGTTCAGGCCGTTGCTTACAGCAGCGCTACCCAAGCTGCTCCAGGCGGTACCATTCCATTTGGTCAGGAAGCTGGTAGCCGCACCACCGGCCTGAGTAAAATCCCCGCCTATGTATACATCGCCATTGCTTCCTAGCTTCAGGGCAAACACATCGCTGTTGGCTCCATTAGTGGCACCAGTGCCCAGCGTGCTCCACGTGGTAGTGTTCCAGCGGGCTATGCGGTTGGCAGCAGCGCCACCCGCCTGCGAGAAGCTGCCGCCAACATATACATCGCCATTGCTAGCGACAGCTAAGGCCATTACGCCGCCATTCACGCCGTTATTCGTGCCGGTACCCAAGCTGCTCCAGGCACTACCGTTCCATTTGGCCACGTTGCTGGCAGCGGTGCCGCCAGCTTGTGAGAACGTCCCTCCGACGTACAACTCGCCACTGCTGGTTACTGTCATTACCCTCACGTCACCATTCACGCCGCCATTCAGGGGGCTCCAGGTGGTGCCATTCCACTTTGCTACATTGTTGACCGTTATTAAACCGGCAATTCGAGGGTAGCCGCCAACATATATATCACCGTTGCCAGCCACGGCCAGGGCCATTACGCCCGTATCTACCCCATTGGAAGCACCCGTTCCCAAAGTGCTCCACACACTGCCGTTCCAGCGGGCTACGTGCCCGGCAGATATCCCACCGGCCTGGGTAAAATCGCCCCCGACCAGTACATCGCCATTTCCGGCGATGGCCAATGACAAAACGCTGCCATTTACGCCATTGGCGGCACCAGTACCTAAACTGCTCCAGGTGGTACCATTCCATTTGGCCACGTAGTTGGCCGCGATGCCGCCGGCTTGGATAAAGTCGCCCCCCGCGTACACATCTCCATTGACAGCTACTGCCAACGTCATCACCGTGCCCTCTGCGCCACCATTTGCCATGCCCGTGCCCAGGCTACTCCAAGCGCTACCATCCCATTTGGCTACGTAGCTGGCCTTTACGCCGCCCACCGAGGTAAAGCTGCCGCCAACGTAAATATCAGTACCCGACTGCACAATGGTTTTTATGGCGGTATCGGCCCCGTTAAACAGGCTAAACCCACTTTGCCACCGCTCATCCCCGGCACCGGTCGTACCAAGTGGTCGAAACACCGGCCGGCCATCGGGCGCGGTACTCACGCGGAACTGCCGGACATCGAAGGAGCCATTTAGGCCAGGGCGCAACGTGCCGTCGGGATTGAGGGCTTCGGCCAGGGAGTGGCCGGGAGCAGGCGGTGGCGTGGCGGCGCGGGCCGGGCCCAGCAGGACCAATAGCAGGACGAATAGGGTGGGCAGTAGCTTTCGTTTCATCTGTAGTCGGCCGGAAAAGTGAATAAGAATGGAAAGATAGGTTTCTTATATGGAGGCACAAGCTGGCCACATCCGGTTCGTGTGTAGAAGCGCAAACGAAAAAGCCCGCTGACCAATTTGGCCAGCGGGCTTTTTCGTTTCGGTCAAGTTAAGTGCCCTACTCCACCACCAGGCGCTGGGTGAATTCGCCGCAGCGCACCACGTAGGCACCGGCGGGCAGGCCGCGCAGGTCCAGCTCAGCATCCGCCGAAGCAGCCGGGGCGGGGTAGCGGCGCACCGTGCGGCCCAGCGCATCGGTGAGGATAAGCGGGAGGCGGGGGGCGCCGGCGGGCAGCCGCAGCGTAGCCGTGCCGTGCGCCGGGTTGGGAAAGAGCTGCGCGGCAGGGGCGGCTTTAGCAGCGGTGGTACCCAGGGGGGTGTTGGGGTCGTAGATAGCGAAGTGGACCATGGCCTTGCTGTAGTCGCCGGTGGAGGTGAAGATGCCGCCAGCATAGAGCTTACCGGTTGGTCCAACAGCCAGTTTATTTACCTGGCCGTTGGTGCTCGTGCCCAAGCTGCTCCAAGCCGTGCCATTCCACTTGCCAACGTAATTGACCGCTGCTCCGCCAGCCTGTGTGAATTGACCACCTGCGTACACGTCCCCGTTGCTGGCTACCGCCAGCGCGAGGACATTGTCACCTAATCCGGCGGTGTTAGGCCCCAGGTTGCTCCAGGCTGTACCGTTCCATTTGGCAATGCTATTGGCCATCACGCTGCCGGCCTGCGAGAAGTTACCGCCTGCATATACGTCGCCGTTGCCAGCTATGGCCAGTGCATACACCGCGCCGTTGCTCACCCCAGTCACCAGTCCCGTGCCCAGGTTGCTCCAGGCGGTACCGTCCCATTTTGCCACGTTGTTGGCCGCTATCCCACCGGCCTGTGTGAAGGTTCCGCCTACGTACACATCCCCATTGCCGGCTACAACCAGCGCGAGTACCGTGGCGTTTCGTAGTCCGTTGGCCGCGCCCGTGCCCAAGCTGCTCCAAGTGGTTCCGTTCCACTTGGCCACAGAATAGGCTATTACGTTGTCGGCTTGCGTGAATTGTCCGCCGGCGTACACGTCGCCATTGCTGGCCACCGCCAGGGCCCTGACACTAGCGGACATTCCGGTGCCCAGGCTGCTCCAAGTGGTGCCGTTCCACTTGGCTACTGAATAGGCCGACGCTACACCGGCCTGCGTGAAGAGGCCGCCGGCATATACGTCCCCATTGCCGGCCACCGCCAGGGCGTAAACATAGCCATTCACCCCGTTGGCGGTGCCCGTGCCCAGGCTGCTCCAGGCCGTGCCGTTCCACTTGGCGACGTTGTTGGCCGCTATCCCGCCGACCCGCGCAAAGGTGCCCCCTATGAATGCGTCGCCATTGCTGGCCACCGCTACCGTTAAGACGGTACCGTCTACTCCGTTGGCAGTACCCGTGTTGAGGGCATTCCAGGCCGAGCCATTCCATTTGCCAATGTAATTGACTTCGACGCCGCCGGTTTGCGGGAATTGTCCGCCCGCGTACACGTCCCCGTTGCCGGCCACCGCCAACCCATTGACATCACCAGCCACTCCGTTGGCCGCGCCCGTGCCCAGGCTGCTCCAAGTGGTGCCGTTCCACTTGGCTACCCGGTTGGCCGCCACACTGCCAGCCTGTGTGAAGGTTCCGCCTACGTACACATCCCCATTGCCAGCCACCGCCAAGGCGTAAACGCTGTTGCTTGTTCCGCTGCCCAAGGCACTCCAAGCAGTACCGTTCCATTTGGCGACTGTTGACACGCCAGTTTGCCAGAATTCCCCGCCCGCATACACGTCCCCGTTGCCGGCTACGACCAACGCATGGACGGTGCTGTTAAACCAGTTGCCCATGCTGCTCCATGCCGTGCCATTCCACTTGGCTACCCGGTTGGCCGCTACGCTGCCAGCCTGCGAGAATAGCCCGCCTATGTACACATCCCCATTGCCCGCCACTGCTAAGGCCTTCACATAATAGTTGGTCCCATTATCGGCGCCGGTGCCCAAGCTGCTCCACGCCGTGCCGTTCCACTTGGCGATGTAGTTGGCCGCTATTCCGCCGGCCAGCCTAAAATCGCCGCCGGCGTACACGTCCCCACTGCCGGTCACGGCCAGCGCCAATACGCCGTTGGTGGCCCCGCCAGACATACCTGCTCCCATTCTGCTCCACGCCGTGCCGTTCCACTTCGCTACGTTGGTGGCCGATACTCCACCCGCCCGCGAGAAGTAGCCACCGGCGTACACGTCCCCGTTGCCAGCCACTGCCAAGGCATAAACCGGGCCGTTTACGCCGTTGGCGGTGCCCGTGCCTAGGCTGCTCCAGGCCGTGCCGTTCCAGCGGGCTATGCCGCGGGCCGCAATGCTTCCAACAGCCGTAAAATCGCCGCCGATGTAGATAGCGGCTCCTGCCTGAACCACGGCACGCACTGTCCCATCGGTTCCATTCAGTACCCCAAACCCGTCCTGCCACCGCTCATCCCCCGCCCCCGTGGTCCCGGCCGGCCGAAACACCGGCCGCCCATCCGGCGCGGTCTGCATCCGGAACTGCCGGGCATCGAAGGAGCCGTTGGCGCCGGGGCGCAGCGTGCCGTCGGGGTTGAGGGCCTCGGCCAGGGGGCGACCCGTAGCAGGGGGCGGTGCCGTGGCCAGCGCTGGCGTGTTCAGGCCCAGCAGCAAGACCAGGGCATAGAGGAAGAATCGGGTCATGGAAAGAGGTATTGGAGATATTTTACTTAAATGAGCGCAACAGAACTGCCAGCGCCTCTACTCCACCACCAGGCGCTGTGTGAGCTCGCCGCAACGCACCACGTAGGTGCCGGCGGGCAGGCCGCGCAGGTCCAGCTCGGCCTCGGCGGTGGCCGGGGCGGGGTAGCGGCGCACTACCCGGCCCAACGCGTCGCTCAGCGTCAGGGGCTGGCGGGGGGCGCCGGCGGGCAGGCGCAGCGTGGCCGTGCCGTGGGCCGGGTTGGGGAAGAGCTGCGCGACGGGAATGGCTTTGGCGGCAGCCGTGGCCAGCGGCGCGGCGGGGTCGTAGATGCCGAAATTGGCCATCACTCTGCTGCCGTCGCCGGTAGTGGAGAAAGCGCCGCCCATACACAATTTGCCAGTTGGGCCAAAACTCATTGCCAGAACATTTAGGTTAGTGCTGGTACCAAGGTTGCTCCAATCCGTACCATTCCATCGCCCCACGTAGTTGACGGCGGTTGTACCAGACAGGTTGAAGATGCCGCCCGCATACAAATCCCCGTTGGCAGCTATGGCTAGTGTAGCGACGTAATTATTGACAAAACCTACATTTCCGGCGAAGCCTCCCCCCAAAGCACTCCAAACTGTGCCATTCCACTTGGCTATGAGGTTGGCAGAAATACCGCCGGCCTGGGTGAAACCACCGCCTACATAAACATCGCCGTTGCTCGCAAGAGCAATAGCGTACACACTGGCTGCGTAATTGGTGATGCCATTGGCCGGGCCGGTGCCCAATGAATTCCAAGCCGTACCATTCCACTTTGCTATTCGATTGGCAGTTATCCCGCCAACCTGAGTGAAGTTTCCGCCTATATACACATCTCCGTTGCCAGCAATAGCCAGGGCTTGAACGGAACCATCCATACTGCTGCCAACGGTACCTGTACCCACGGCACCCCAAGCTGTTCCGGCCCAATGAGCTACCCCGCGAATTACGGTTGAGCCAAGGCGGAAGTTAAAATCGCCACCGGCATACACGTCGCCGTTGCTCGCCACCGCCACCGCATGCACATCACCATTCAAGCCAGTAGTAGTGCCCGTGTTCATGCTGCTCCAAACGGTTCCGTTCCACTTGGCCACGTTATTCGCCGTGATTCCACCGGCTTCCGCAAAAGAGCCTCCTACATACACGTCGCCGTTACTGGCGATGGCCAACGAATAGACGGAAGAGATGTTGCCATTGGCAGAACCAACTCCATTGGCGCTGCCCGTACCGAGCGAACTCCACGCAACGCCATCCCACCGGGCTACATAATTTGCTAGCACCCCGCCCACTTGTTTAAAGCTCCCGCCTATGTACACATTGCCATTGGTCGCCACGGCCACCGCATACACCGGGCTGCTCACTCCGTTCCCGGCACCGAGGCCGTTCCAAGCGGTGCCATTCCACCGCATCACGTTGGTAAAGGGAAATCCGCCTATCTGGTTGAATGCCCCGCCAGTGTATAAATCGCCGTTGGCGGCTACCGCCAAGCCAAAGCAGTAGCTGGTGATGATGCGCGAGCCCAACGCGCTCCAGGCCGTGCCGTTCCATTTAGCAACGTTATAGGCAGTTACCATTCCGGCCTGGTTAAACTGACCACCTACATATAAATCGCCATTGGCGGCAATAGATAATGCAAAAGTAGCTCCTCCCCCCATCGCCAAGCTGCTCCAGGAAGCACCATCCCATTTGAATACACTACTGAGCGCCAATCCACTAGCGGAACTAGCCTGTGCGCCCACGTACACATCGCCATTACCAGCAATGGCTAACGCATAAACTTGGTCAACCGGGCTGGTAGCGCTTGTACCCAAAGCGCTCCAAGTAGTACCGTTCCATTTAGCGATGCCGCTAGCGGAAGTAGCCCCAGCGAAAGTGAAGAATCCTCCTACATACAAATCCCCGTTAGCGGCTGTAGCCAATGCATTGACTGTACTGCTTACGCCTTGATTTATACCTGTTCCCAAAGCGCTCCAAGCCGTACCATTCCACTTGGCAATGTTACTAGCTGATACTCCAGTCTGAAGAGACCCGCCTGTGTGACTAAAATATCCACCCACATATACGTCTCCATTGCTGGCCACGGTCAGTGCCTTTACGTCAGCACTCACCCCGTTGCTTGTGCTAGTGCCCAATGCGCTCCATGTAGTACCATTCCATTTGGCTACATTGTTAGCCAATACTCCACCAGCCTGGGTGAAATGGCCACCTGCATACAAGTCCCCATTAGGAGCTACGGCCAAAGCGAAAACCACGCTGTTGGCCCCGGTTACTCCCGAACTTAGATTAGCCCAGGAACTACCATTCCACCGAGCGACCCGGCTAGCAGCGGCAGAGCCTACCACCGAGAAATTGCCACCGATGTAAATATCATTGCCGGCCCGCACGACGACGCGCACGTCGGTATCGGTACCGGTGGGGTGGCCAAACCCATCGGCCCACCGCTCATCCCCCGCCCCCGTAGTACCAGCCGGCCGAAACACCGGCCGCCCATCCGGCGCGGTGCCCATCCGGAACTGCCGGGCATCGAAGGAGCCGTTGGCACCGGGCCGCAGGGTGCCGTCGGGGTTGAGGGCTTCGGCCAGGGGGCGGCCGGTGGTGGGTGGCGGGGTGGTGGCGTGGGCCGGGGCACCTAGCCAGAGGGCCAGCAATAGGGCCGCCAGCAGGCGGGTCAGTGGGGTAGAATGGAAATGAGTAAGTGTGCGCATCTGAAAAAGCAAAAATGAAAATATGTGGCTAAAGATAAAGAGCAAGTAGCACGGGCTTTCGGGTTGTTATTAAAACGAAGAGGAACTAGAAATTAATAACACACACTGGTTATTAATTTTCAACCCCTGCGCAGGTTAATAACAAACCCTCTCTACCTTACCAACTCATTTTAAGCCAGGCACCAGGGTCAGGGTGCTATCCCTACTGCATGATTTCTATTGTTTCGCCGAATAATACGGGGCTGCTGGCCGAAATGCGGGCCTACTTCGGCCTGTCGCAAGCCGACATGGCCCGCCTGCTGGGCCTGCTGCAAGTGCAGGTAGCCCAAGCCGAAACCGGCGTGCGCCTGCTGCCCGCCCACGCCATACCGCGCCTCCAGGCCATTCGGGCGGCCAGCCAGGCCCCGCCTACGTCCCTGCCGCCGCCCGACTTGCAGCCCCTGCGCCACCGCCTGCTCCAGTGCCAGGCCCAGGCCCTGCGCGGGCAGCTGCGCCTCACCTACGACCTGCCGGCCCGCGCCGCCGCTGCCCGCGCTCGCCTGGGAGCGGCCCAGGCCCTGCCCGCCACGCTGGCCACCGTCGAAGCCGAGGAGCCGCCCCTGCCGCCCCGTACCCGCGAAGACCAGCAGGTGCAGCTCACGCGGCTGCTCAACGGGGCCCGCGCCGAATGGGACGAGCGCAGCGGCCCCGTGCCCACGGCCCTGCTCCGCGCCCGGCTGGCCGGCTTGCGCGCCGAGGCGGATGTATTGGCCGATGAACTAGCCAAAATAGCCGTCGAATATGCTGCTTAAAAAAATTCATATACCTTGCTTCTTCACTAGTCAACCCCCCTTTTACTTATGGCCGGAACCTATTCCCTCACCGCGCTCGAAACCAAGGCCGATTGCGCCGCAGTGCTTGTGCCGATGCGCCTGCGCCGCGACGAAGCGGCAGCCGACGTGAGCGCCCTGGCGTTCACGTTACAGACCTACGGCGACCCCGTTGCCCGCAAGGCCGAAATCACCCGGCTCAACACCAAGGTCACTACTGCGCAAGCCGACCTGCTCACCCTGCCCGAAGGCAAGGAGAAGCGCGACACCGAAGACGACATGGGCACCTTCATCCGTCGCCGCAACCAGCTCGTGAACCAAAGCGAAACCCACGGCAGCGACGACAAAATCGTGCTCGAGTTCAAGCTCGAAATGGCCCGCCAAACCAGCGCCGAAGCCACCGCCCTGGTCGCGGCCATTGAGGCCCTGGAGCCTGGGCTGCCCAACTAGGGCGGCAGGCGCTTGCCAGTAAAACGCCCCGGCTGCTTTGTGCGGCCGGGGCGTTTTCGTGGTAGGATGTTTACCCATTTGCTTCCAGGCACAGGCAGGCCCCCGTGCACGTGAGGCAGCGCAACGGGCCGCGTTAGGCAAAGCAATAGGCCAGGTTATCAGCAGCGAGGTCGGCCGTTTTGCGAAAACCCAACCGTTCGAGCAGGTTGATGGCCGCGCCGTTCTGCCGGGTGGTAATGGCGGTTATTTGGGTCAGGTGCATGGTGCGCAAGCCGAACCCGATGGCCAGCTTTATTGCCTCGCTCATCAGGCCCTGGCCCCGGTAGGCGGGTTTTAGCACGCAGCCCAGCTCACCAATTCCGTGGGCAAAGCCCCCGTGGAAACTTACCGTGCCGACCACCTCCGCCGTTGCGGTGCGGACAATAACCCACTGGATGCCGGAGCCAGCCTGGTAGTCGGCGCTGATTTTTTCTTCCATTTCCGCCGCCTCCGCCAAATCGCGGGCCGGGCGGGCATCATAGAAGGTAATTTCAAACAGGCTGGACGCATCCGCCGACGAAACCTGGCGCAGGGTCACAACGCCTGAGGTTAGCTCCGGAAAGCGCGGAAAGGGAGGAAGGTTCATCGGTTGGTAATTACGTAATGCTATTGCCCCTACCCGCCGTGGCGAAACGCACCGTTGGCGCCCAGCATCTGCCACAGGTTCTGGCGCACCACGTCGCCCATCGAGTCGCACTTGTCGAAGGCCGTGGTGCGGTGGTAGCGGTTGAGCTCGGCCTTGAGCTGGGCTACTTTTTCGGGTGGGGCCAGGTCGTGCTGGCGCATCACGTCCAGCAGGTCGCGCAGGCGGTGGCGCTCGGCGCGGGCGCGGCGGGCCATGAGGGCGCGCTCCTCGGTCTGGTACTGCCGAATGGCTTCGGGCTTGAGGTGGCGGGCGCACATGGCCACCACGGCCGCGTTGTCCTTGAAAAACTGGGGCAGGTACATCACCCGGCGGCCCTCGTAGCTCTGCTGGTCGAAGTCGATGGCCTTGACGCGGTACTGCTCGTTTTCGAAGTCGGGCGTCACGGCGATGACGTAGTTGTAGGCCCGCATATCGCCGAGCAGCCGCACGAAGCAGCGCTCGTTAAACTTTACAAACTCCTTGGCAATGCGCACCTGGTTGAGGTGGGGCAGGCTGAGGTGGTGCCGGATGTAGTCGTCGCCGGGAATGCCCACAATGTGCTCCTCAATCAGCGTGTCGCCGCTCACCAGAAAGTTCATGGAGTTGGGCGAGAGCAGGTGCTCCAGCTCCAGGCCGTAGAGGCGCGAGGCATCGGCCTGCTTCACGTAGAAGTAGTCGTAGTTGTCGTTGAGCTGGTTCACGATGCGCACCCGAAACGGCCGCGAGTTGCCAAACTCGCAGTAATCCACCCGGTCGGCCACCAGGTGCTTCGAGAACGACAGGTCGCCGGCCGTTTTCAGCAGCGCATACACCTCGGTGAGGCCCTGGCTGAGCTCGCGCAGCGTCTGGGGCTCGAAGAACACCGTTTGCCACAGCGTGTCCTTCCCCGCCCGGTCCAGCAGCGGAAACGAGCCCGTGAACTGCCGCAAATCGGCGTAGGTGACGGGCAGCTGGGTTTCGCGGTCGTAGGCGCGCAGGTACTGGCGCAGGCCGGGCGTGATGGGGTACGGCGGCTTCTTGCGGGAGATATCCATTGTGGGATTGGGTAGTCAGGAAAAAAAAGAAACGTCATGCCGAGCGCAGCGAAGCATCTTGCCCGCCACCACTAATCCCAATCAAAAGATTTAGTAGTGGCGGGCAAGATGCTTCGCTGCGCTCGGCATGACGTTCATACGGCGCGGCACCCTACCCCGCCAGCTCGCTCACCAGCTCCACGTATTGCTGGCGGGCGGCCTCTTTGCTAGTGCCCTTCAGGCCGTTCCAGGCGTCGTATTTGGCAATGGCTTTGAAGTCGAAGCCGCCGGGCCGGTCGCCGGCGATGTCGCCTTCGGTGGCTTGCTTGTAGAGGGCGTAGAGTTGGAGCAGCACCGTGTTGGAGGGCTTGCTGGGCAGTTGCTGGGCGCGCTGGCTGGCGGCTTCAAATTCTTCTTGCGTGGTCATAGTGTAGAAAAAAGCAGGCCCGTCCGGTTTGGTCCAAACGGGCCTGCAACTTACGACCGGAGCTGCGAGCGGCTCATCGTATCACCACTGCATGCACCACAAAATCCGAGGTATTGAACACGTTTGAATCCGAGTTGTACACGTAGATTCTTAGGCTGTTATTATCAATATGCTGATAGGAAACCGAAATAGGTGACTTCAAAAAACCGTTGGCCTCTGGCGTATCGTTCGTTTCTATACTCAGCATCAGCACTGGCCTAAACCCTAGATTGTGATTAAAAACAACCGAGCTTGACCTTATAGCAGGCAGGGAAAACGACGCAGACGTTGTTAAGGGCTGGCCAATGCGGCCGTCGCTGCCCCGGATGGCGAGCAGCGTGGATTGGTTGGAGTTGAAATTGCGCAGTATCAGGTTTTCGGTGGTGATGTCGCCGCTCACGTCCAGCTTTTGCTGGGGCGCCGTGTTGCCCACTCCCACATTGCCGTTGCCAGCCACATACAGGTCCGTAACGAAGGTATTGGTGCCGTTGGCAGCCGTTAGGTCGGTGGCGTTCACGCGGCCGATTTCGAATCTTGTATTGCCCGCCCGCCAGATGCCACCCTCGCGGCCCGCGTATTTCATTAGCCCCACCCGGCGCTGGCCGCCCCCATCCACTACCAAGCCGCTGTTTTCGGCGTTGATGTAAGCCGACCCGTTCACTTCGAGACGCGCACTCGGATTCTGAGTGCCAATGCCCACGTTGCCGTTTACCACCACACTGAGGCGGGGCAAGTTGTTGGTGTAGAAATCAAGCCCGAACCGGTTTACGCTGCCCGCCGGCCGATTCGAGGCAATGGCCTCGCCGCTGCCGCCGCCCCCAAAGCGTAGCGCCCGCGTCAGGCCCGTGTTCAGGCTGGCCCCATCCACAAACAGAGCGTTCGCGGCGTTGACCGTGCCGTTCACGTCGAGCGCATAATTGGGGTTGCTGGTGCCGATGCCTACGTTGCCGCCGGGCGCGATGCGCAAGCGCTCGGCGTAGCCGCCGGCAGCGGGAGTGGTCAGGAAACGGAACTGCCCCTGAGCCGCAGCGCTACCCTGGCCCGGGCCGGCATAGCTGTCGAAGCTCCAGCCAGCACCGTGGCTGATTTTGGACCCGTTGACGCCCATGTTGCTCAGGAGCACCTTGTCGCCGTCGGGCGTTTGGAAGGTTATTGGCTGGGTGGCCTGGTGGTTGCCCAGGTTGTCGCCGGGCACCGAGATGCTGTTCGGAATGTACACCCAGATGCCGCTCAGCGCATACCAGAAGCCCTTGCGGAAATTGGTCTGGAACACCATCAGGCCATCGGGTGGGTTGGCAATGGCCACGCGGCTGGCCGAATCGAGGCGCGGAATGAGCAGTCCCTTGCCAGTGGAAGAAATGTCGAGCACTGCCGCCGGGTCGGGCGTCGTCGTGCCAATGCCCACCGACTGGGCCCCGGCTGGCCCGCCCAGCAGCACCGCGCCCAATAAGCCGCCGACTGACCATACGCACCGGGCCGCACGGGACCCGAAGGAGGTAAATGCTTTTTTCATAGCTGAAGGATGATTTTTCAGCAAAGCACGGCCCGGAGCCCAGGGAGCACAATGACATAAACGTGTCATGCCGGGCTGGCTGGGTCAGCGCCCGCGGCGGCGCAGCTCGGCCAGGGCTTCCAGCTTGGAATTGACCTGTAGCTTGGCGTAGACGTGGCGGATGTGGTTGCGCACGGTCTCGACACTAATGCCCAGCTTGGCGGCAATAAGCTTGTAGCTTAGCCCGTCTTCGATGGCCCGTACAATCTGCTGCTCGCGCGGGCTTAGCAGCTCCTCGTCGGGGCGGCGCGGCTGGAAGTAGCGCACCACGTGCCGGGCCACGGCCGGCGACATCGGCGAGCCGCCCGCCGCCACCTGTAGCAGCGCCTCTTTCACCTGCTCGGGCATGGTGCTCTTTTCGAGGTAGCCCACGGCCCCGGCGCGCAGGGCCTCAAACACCCGCTCGGCATCGACAAACACACTTAGCATCACCACTTCGGCCTGGGGCAGGCGCTGGCGAATGAGCGGCAGCCCCTCAATGCCCGAGCGGCCGCCCGGCAAGCCAATGTCAGAAAGCACCAGCCGGGGACTGGGGTTGACATCACCGATGCAGGCCAGAAAGCGCTCGACCGACTCGGCGGCGAGAACGCAGCGAAACTCCGGCTGGGCGTCCAGGTATTCGGCCAGCGACTCGCGAATGGCGGCCTGGTCTTCGATGATGGCAATGGCAAGCATGGGCGAAAGAAACAGTGATTCGGCCCAAAGCTCGGGCCCCGAGCTTTGGGCCGCAATGACATAATCATGTCAGGCTCGGCCGGTGTGCCGGGCCCTGCCTAACGGCAACCGCACCCGCCGAAACCGGCTGGCCAGGGGCAGGCGCACCACCACGCGCAGGCCACCCGCCGGGGCGGGCTCGTAGCGCACTTCGCCGCCCAGCTCCCCGGCCCGGCGGCGCATGTTGAGCAGGCCGTGCCCGGCGGCACGGGGGCCGGCGGTGGGCAGGCCGGGGCCATCGTCTTCCACCACCAGCCGCAGGCTCTGCCCCTCGCGCCCCAGGCTGATGACCACGGTGGTGGCCACCGGGCAGGCGTGCTTCACCACGTTGTGCAAGGCCTCTTTGTAGATGAGGTACAGCGCTTGCAGGGCCGCCAGGCTCAGCGGCTCGCCCGACAGGGCAGCGGTTTCCAGCTGAAAGTCGACCTCTACCCCGGCCAGGGGCAGCACTTCGTGGGCGTGGTCGCGCAGGCGCTCGAGCAAGGCGGCAAATGAGTTGTTGGCCGAGTCCACGCTCCAGGCCACGTCGCGCAACTGGCGCACGGCCTGCTGCGAGGCCGCCACCAGGCGGTTGACACGGGTGAGCTGCGTTGGGGTCGGCTGCTCATGACGCAGCAGGGCACCCTCCAGCGCCACCTGGGTCAGGAGCGAGCCCACGTCGTCGTGCAGGTCGGCGGCCAGGCGCTGGCGCAACGCCCGCTCCTGCCGCCGCTGGCGCCGCCGGTAGAGCAACACGCCGCCGGCCGCTGCCCCAGCCAACAGCAGCAGCGCAGCGATGGTGGCAACGGTAGTACGCTGCTGGCGCAGCCGGGCCACTTCCTGCTGCTGGGTCAGGAGGGCCACCTGCTGTTCAGCCTGCTCGGTTTCGTAGCCCACGCGCAGCTCCTCCACCAGCCGCTCATTCTGGCGGCGGCTTTCGGTCTGCCCCAGTTCCTGCTGGCGTTCGAGCAGGTGGTAGGCCGTGGGGTAATCGTGGCGCGCCAGGGCCACGTCGCGCAGCACGGCCAGTGCCTCAATGGCATCGGTGGGCTGGTGGTCGTGCTCGGCCAGCTGCAAGGCCGAGCGGCCCAGTTGCTGTGCCTCGGCCAACCGGTGCTGAATGACCAGCAGGCCCGCCAGGTTGGTTTGGGTACGGCCCAGCTCGATGCTGGTAATCTGGTTGTGTTGCTGCTGCACGGCCAGGGCCCGCCGGTAGTTTACCTCGGTCGAATCGGCTTCCTTCAACAGCCGGTAGGTGGTGGCCAGGTTATTGAAAACAAGCTGGAGCTGCGCCTCCTGGTGGTTGCGGCGCCACTGCCGGCCGGCAGCGCGGAAGTAGGTGAGAGCAGCGCGCAGACTGTCGGGCTGCTCGCGGGCTAGCGTGCCCAGGTAGTTGTAGGTCTGGGCCAGGGCCAGGGTATCGTGCAGCTGGCGCTGGCGGGCCAGGGCCTGACGGGCAAAGCGGGTGGCTGGCCCAAACTGCTTGCGGAAATAATGCAGGGCTGCCACATTCAACATGGTTTCGGCCTCGGCCTGCACCCGGCCCAATTGCTGCTGCCGCCGTAGCGCCGCATACAAAAAGTAAGCAGCCGAGTCGTACTGCTCATTTTCCAGCGTCAGCGCCCCCAGCGAATTAAGCAAATCGGCTTGCAGAGCACCACGCTGCGCCGGGGGCACCGTTGCTACCAGCGCATAGGCTCGGCCGTACAGGCTGCGGGCCGGGCCGGGCCTACGCAGGGCCGCGTAGGCATCGGCCAGGTGCGTCAGGTGGCTGACCCGCTCGGCGGGCGGCACTTCGGCCAGCAGCGGCTCGGCCTGGCGCAATAGGGGTAGCGCCCGGGCATCGTCATAGGTTTGGGAATAGTAGCGGCCCAGGACATCGAGGGCCCGGCCCTGGCTTATAGCATCGGCTAGCTGCCGGGCTTGGGCAGCGGCGGCCTGGGCGTAGGGCACGGTACGGGGGTCCACGGCCTGGGCGTAGGCCCGCGTCACGCGTAGCAGCGCAGCGGTACGGGCCGGTGTATCGGGCAGCGCCTGCCCCAGCAAGGCGCGCAAGCTATCAGGCGCGGGCGGCAGCGGCACTGCCTGCACCGACACCGCCCGGCCGAGTAGCAGCCCGCCGCAGAGTAGCCATTTTTTCACCAGAATAGATAGGGTGATTGCATTACCAAAGTACGCAATTTGGCGGTTCGAGCCACGAAATACGCAAAGCTCGTCTGCAACCCGGCCCGTTGGTGGTGGCGTATGCAAAGGCTGCCACGTCATCCTGATTCTATGAAAACGCCCGATTTGAATGCCTTGGTCCAGCAGTTTCTGGAGCATAAGCTCACCTTGGCCCTGGCTGAAAGCTGCACCTGCGGGCTGGTAGCGTCACAGCTGGCCCCCGCTACCGGCGTGAGCGAGGTATTGCTCGGCTCGGTGGT
Organism: Hymenobacter negativus; assembly: GCF_017571495.1. GTDB lineage: Bacteria > Bacteroidota > Bacteroidia > Cytophagales > Hymenobacteraceae > Hymenobacter > Hymenobacter negativus. The sequence goes on from NZ_JAGETZ010000004.1 coordinate 47,907, forward strand.
CACCTACCACATCGAAGCCAAGCAGAAGCTGCTGGGCGTGAAAAAAGAAACCCTAGCAACATACTCAGCCGAAAGCCAGCAAACCACCAACGAAATGGCCCTGGGCCTGCACCGCCACCTACCGGCCGCCGATGTGTGCGTGGCCGTGACGGGCCTGTGCGGCCCCGGCGGCGCCGAAACGCCCGACAAGCCCGTAGGCACGGTCTTCGTCACCATCCTGCTGGGAGGTCACGCCTACGAATACCGCCAGCAGTTCAGCGGCACCAGCGACAAGCTGCGGGCCCAGGCCGCGCAGTTTATCTACGAGAAACTGGCCGAGTTGCTCGACCGCCGCAAAACCTTGGCCGGCTCCGTACAGCTTAGAAGTGTTGGGGGTTGAGTTTTGAGGGTTGAATTTGCCTGAGAAGGTCCTTCGCAAACTCAACATTCAACCCTCAAAACTCAACCCTTACGAAAACCCTCAACCCTTCTGCTATTTCAAGGATTCTCGATAGATGGTGGTAACGCGGAAGAGGCCGGTTTTTTTGTCGAAATCGCCTAGGCTTCTATCTATCCGTAGTTTGCCCACGGCTTCGGCAAAGGCGGGATTACTGGCTTGGTAGGCCTCGCGCAGGTAGCGCGGCGTGAGGGGAAACAAGAGCCCGGTGAGGCCCCGGCTGAAGTAATATTGTGGGGCGGTGCTGCTGGCCCCGCCCGTAGGCGAATTTACGGCATTAAAGCTTTGAGAGTAGATGCTGAGCGTATCGGCATACTCCACCCGGTAGTCCTGGCCGCGGTAAATACGAGACGTGCGGCCTTTATCCGAGACGTAGCCCCACACGCTGTCCGGCGGAATGCGCAGCTTCACGCTCTTCGCGCCGCGCGGCACCACGACCACCACATTGCCGCGCTTGTCGGGGTAGGTAGCATCGGAGCCAGCGGGCTGGGGCTGACGACGGTGATAGGCGGCCGCCGTACGGTAGGCTCCAGGCGGAATGGTGTAAATCTGGGCGGCGGCCGGGGCGGCTAGCAGGCTCAGAAGAGCCAGGCAGGAGAAATGAGCGAGGTTCATAGCAACGATACGAGGAGCGAAGGTACAGTCGGCCGCGGCCGGGTACGCAGGGGTGAGTTGAATGTGGCGGCCATTGCCGAACTTTGGGCAGGTTAACTGTCCTTTGCGCTGTAATCATTCCCGAATTCATGAAAAAAACGTTGTTGCCGCTGCTGCTCGCGGCCCTCATTCTGGCCCACGGCACCGCCAGCGGCTGGGGTTTCTTCGGTCACCGCACCATCACCCAGATTGCGGTGTATGAGCTGCCCTCGGCCATGCAAGGGTTCTATTACCGCAACATGCCGGAAATTGTGCGGCTGTGCACGGCGCCCGATGAGCGCCGCAATGACGACCCCAGCGAGGGCCCCAAGCACTTCATCGACATGGACCACTACTCCGAAGACGACCCCTTCGGCAAGGTGCCGCGCAAGTACGACGAAGCCGTGGCCAAATTCACGGCCGACACGCTCAAGAAGTACGGTACCGTGCCGTGGGTCATCATGGAAATGAAGGACAACCTGACGGAGGCCTTCCGCCAGCGCGACACGGTAGGCATCATTAAGTACTCGGCCGAGCTGAGCCACTATGTGGGCGATGCCTTTGTGCCGCTGCACACCACCGTGAACTACGACGGCCAGCTGACGGACCAAAAGGGCCTGCACAGCCTCTGGGAAAGCCAGCTGCCGGAAAAATTCATCACCGAATACAAGCTCGATGGCGAATCGGCGAAGTACATCAAGGACCCGCTGAACGAAATCTGGACGACGCTTGGCAAGAGCTACGGCTTCCTGGGCGAAACCTTTGACCGCGCCGCCAAGATTGATAAAACCATGAAGCCGGAGGTGCGCTTCACGTTCTCGCACAAGTACGGCAAAACCACCCGCCGCTATTCCGATAAGTACGCCGAAGAGTATAATAAAGCCGTGGGCGGCATGGTGGACTACCGCCTCAAGGGTGCGCCCACGCTGGTGTCGTCGCTCTGGCTTTCGGCCTGGCAGGATGCGGGCAAACCCGACCTCAACGCCCTAATGCACCCCGGCAAACCGTCGAAGGAGGAAAAGGAAAAGCTCAGCACCGAACTTTCGGCCTGGAAGAAAGGGACCCTCGTGCAGGACCAGCTGCTGCTGGCGCAGCAGAAGGTAAAAAAGGTGGAGGAAGTCGACCAGATAAAGTCGGCCAAAGACATGGAAGTGACGCCCGTGGAAGACCCCGAGCCTACCCCGGCCACCGCCCCCACCACTCCGGCCGAGCCCGCCACCGATAAGCTCAAGGTTAAGACCAAAGGCAAGGACGGCAGCGAAAAAGTTAAGCAGAAGGGCAACTAGTGCTAGCGGACAAGCGCCGTGGAATTTGCACCAAAAAGTGCCTTTAACTACCGTTGAGGCAATAAATTAGGTAATAGTCGCGCCAAAAAAACGACCGTATGAATAGCCAGTTCCGCGCAATGCGGGGCTGGCTATTTCATTTTTCACCCCCTTACTCTTCCGCTTATGATACTGCGCCTCGACGAGCTGGCTCTCGACCTGCCAAAGCCCAAGAATCCCTCCGCCAATGACGCTGCCGCTGTGCAGGAGCTGCTGGGCGGTAAGTTTGGGGAGATGAGTACGCTGATGAACTACACGTTCCAGTCATTCAACTTCCGGGGACGCGACCGGCTGCGGCCGTTCTACTCGCTCACGGCAGCCATTGCGGCCGAGGAGTATTCGCACATCGAAGCGGTAAGCTACGCCATCAACCTGCTGCTGACTGGTACCAGCAAGCGTGGCACTGACCCCGTACCCGGCCCGCTGGCCGGCGCCGCCGACGCCCGCAACACTCACCACTTCATTGCCAGTGGCCAGGCTGCGCTGCCGCAGGATTCGCTGGGCCGGCCCTGGACTGGCGACAACGTGTTTAGCTCGGGTAACCTGCGCCTCGACCTGCTGCACAACTTCTTTCTGGAATGCGGCGCCCGCGCCAACAAAATGCGGGTGTACCAGATGGTGACCGACCCCTGCGCCCGCACCATGGTGGGCTATCTGCTGGTGCGTGGCGGCTTGCACGTGTATGCCTACGCCCTGGCCCTGGAAAAACTGACCGGCGTCGACGTGAAGAAAATTATGCCCGTGCCCAACCTCTCGAACAAGATGTTTCCCGAGGCCCGCGAGTTTATGAAGCACGGCCTGCACCGTGAGCTCTACACCTTCTCGCCCAATGCCTACAAGGAAGCCGGCTTTATCTGGAACGGCCAGCACCCCGAAGACGGGTCGGAGCTGGTGGTGATTGAAGGCGCCAAAAAGGGCGTCCCCTACCCCGTCCTGGAAGAAGAACCACAGCTCAACTCACCCGGCGAGGACGACTTCGACCCCGAAATGTTTGCCGATATCGCCAAGAAGCTGGGCCTGGAGAAGGATTTGAGAGCCTACCGGCCCAAGTAGGGCGCAACAACTGGCGTCTCATCGTCGAACAATAACGCCAGCACGAAGCCCATACGGCGCTGACGACGAAACGCCAGCTATTTCCAAACGTAGCCCGGCCCCGCCAAACGGTGGAGCCGGGCTTATTTTGTATCATGAAACGCTTCCTTTTCCTGGCGCTGCTGGCCGCCTGCAACCAGGCACCGCCCGCCACCGTACCCGCCAAAACTGCCCCGGTGCTTCCCGGCCCCGACCTCGGCACGCTTACCGACAGCACCGCGCCGGCCGCTTTGCTAGCCTACGGCCAGCAATACCCCGGCTCCGAAGTGCTCGTGAAAACCCGCCTGGGCAATATTCGGGTGAAGCTGTACGATGACACGCCCATTCACAAGGCCAATTTCCTGCTGCTGGCTCGCAAGGGAGTATTCAACGAGACCATGTTCAACCGCGTGGTAAAGGACTTTGCCGTGCAGGGCGGGCAGACCTACGAGGCTCGCACCATTCGGCTGAAGCGCTACCGCTTGCCCCCGGAGTTCCGGTCCGGGCACTTTCACCACAAAGGGGCCCTGGGCATGGCCCGCTACGACGACGAGCAGAACCCCGGCCACCTGTCTTCCAACACCGATTTTTACTTTGTAGTAGGCGAAAAGCTAGCGCCCAATCAGTCGCAGGCAATGGCCGGCCGCAAGCTCACCCCGGCCCAGGTAAAAGCCTACGCTACCGAAGGCGGCGTGCCTTCTCTAGACGGCAAGTACACGGTGTTTGGCGAAGTCATCGAAGGCCAGGATGTAGTCGATAAAATCGCCAACGAGCCCGTGGAATCCGACAAGTGGCCCGTGACGGATATTCCGATGAAAGTAGAAGTGGTGAAGTGAGCTTTGAAGGGTTGGTGTTGAGCCTGCCAGTCATGTTAAACACCGCGAAGGACCTGCTCAGGCTTGAACATTTTGCCGTAATTCACCAATGGCGCACCGGTGAGCAGGCTCTTCGCGGTACTTCGAATGACTGGCAAACTTAAAAGCCCAAAGGCTCCTCCGCCATGAAGGCCTCTAACAACGGCACCAGGTTGCGAACGTGCTCCGGCGCTGCATCAGCCTGGGGCACAAGGCGGGAAAAATCGGCGGGGGCCACACTGCGGAATTGCATCGACCAATCGGCGAAGGCACGGCCGGGAACGGGGCCGTCGGCCAGCGTCACCACATCGCGGTGGCGGATGTCGGCAGCAATTATGGAGTAAAGCCGATGCACCAAATCGGCATCGCCTTCCAGCACCTGCATTACCTGACCTTCAGCGCTATAAAGCAACAGACCGGTGATGTGCAGGCGGGCATTGGTAGTGCGCCAGTGCACCAGTTGCTGCTGCAAATCAGCTTCGGTCAGGTGAGGGGCAGCAGTGCTGGAATAGACGAGGTGGTGCATGAAGCAAGGCATATATGAAGGGGCTTCAAAGCTAGAATCCACCTCGAAAACCCACAACCTGAACCGTAGAAGGCTCTTTCGTGCTCAGCCATTCACGCAAAAAAGGCCCGCTTCCAGAGGAAACGGACCTTCTTCTATCAGAGGGAGAATAGGCTCTCACTCACGATTCATGGCAGACTATGCAAATGCCTTACCAAATTTTAGCGCGGTCGGCAGCAGGACGCACCATCTTGTCGCCTTCCTTGCAGCCGAAGGCCGCGTGGAACTCCGGCATATTCTGCAGCGGGCCGTTGGTTCGGAACTGGCCGGGCGAGTGCGGGTCGGTCTGGATTTGCTGGCGCAGGGCCTCCGGGCGCTGGTTCGAACGCCAGATTTGGGCATAGCCTAGGAAGAAGCGCTGCTCCGGCGTAAAGCCATCAATCGACTTGCCAGCCTTGTACTGTACCGTCTTCATAAAAGCCTGGTGCGCAATGGTGAGGCCGCCAAGGTCGGCGAGGTTCTCGCCCATAGTCAGGGCACCATTTACGTGCACCGAATCCAGGGGGGTGAAGGCGTCGAACTGCTTGCCTACCACGGCCGCTTTGGCCGTGAACTTCTCCGCATCTTCCTTGGTCCACCAGTCGCGCAGGTTGCCACTGGCGTCCGATTTGCGGCCCTGGTCATCAAAGCCGTGGGTCATCTCGTGGCCAATCACGGCACCGATGCCGCCGTAGTTCACCGCGTCATCCGCTTTGGGGTCGTAGAATGGGGGCTGCAGAATGCCGGCCGGGAACACAATCTCGTTCATACTGGAGTTGTAGTAGGCGTTCACCGTAGGCGGCGTCATACCCCACTCGCCCCGGTCAATGGGCTTGCCGTACTTGCTCAGGTTGTCGCGGTTGGCCCATTCGGCCGTGGCAAAGAGGTTGCTCAGGGCGCTTTCGCGCGAGATTTTCAGGGCCGAATAATCCTTCCATTTGTCGGGATAACCGATTTTTACGGCGAAGGCGTTGAGCTTTTTCAGGGCTTCGGCTTTGGTGGCCGCGCTCATCCATTCTGTGGCCTGAATACGCTCGGCGTAGGCCTGGCGCAGGTTTTCCACCATGGCTTTGGCGCGGGCTTTGGCCTCGGGCGAAAAGGCTTCATCGACGTACAATTGGCCGAAGGCCTCGCCTAGGGCGCCGTCGGTGGCACGCAGGGCGCGCTTCCAGCGGGGCTGCTGCTGCTTGGCGCCGGTTAGGGTCTGGCTGAATTTGAAGGCCTCGTCGCCATACGCCTTGGGCAGCGCCGACGTCACCCCCGACACCAGGTGCCAGCGCAGGTACTGCTTCTGGTCGGCCAACGGCTCTTCCTTGAACATAACACTGACCTCTTTCAAGAATTCGGGCTGGCCCACAATGATTTCCTTCACCCCATTGAGGCCGCTGTCCTTGAGTAGCAACGGAATGTTCAGGTTTGGATAGTCGGTGGCAGCTTGCTCTACCGTGAGCTTATTGTAGTTGCTCTCACGGTCGCGCAGGGCCACGCGGCTACGGGCGGCTTTGGCCAGCCGCGTTTCGATGCGGGTAACAGCAGCCGCGTTTTTCTCGGCCGTGGCTTGGTCATCGCCCAGCATTTTGAAGACGTTGACCTGATAGGTCTGGTAGGCCGCCCGGATGGCTTTCGAGCGCGGGTCATCCTTTAGGTAGTAGTCGCGGTCGGGTAGCGTGAGGCCGCCCTGGCCCATTCGCACGGCGTACTGGGTGCTGTTCTTGCTGTCCTGGCTGATGCCAAAGCCGTACCAGCCGGTTCCGAACGAGCGCGGGTCGGCCAGGTAGTGCTGCATGGTGGGCAGGTCGTTGATGGCCGCAATCTGGTTGAGGCGAGGCTGGAGGTATTTCAGGCCCGCTTTTTCGATGGCCACGCTGTCCATGGCTGCCGCGTAGAAGTCGCCCACCTTTTGCAGGTTGGTGCCGGGCCGGGCCATTCGGTCGTTAGCCGCCTTTTCCAGAATGCGGCGCTCGATGGCCTGATTGCGGTCGGCCAATTCGTTAAAGGCACCCCAGCGCGTTTCGGCGGCTGGAATGGGGTTGTTTTTCAGCCAGGTACCCGACGCAAACTGAAAGAAGTTATCACAAGGGGATACCGAGCGGTCGAGGTTGGCCAGGGAAATACCGGTGCCGCCGGTGGGCGCCGAAACGGCGACCTTCTGCTTGCCCGCGCTGCTGGATTTCGTTTTAATCTTGGTTTGGGCCTGGACCGCGCCAGCCGTCAGGGCCAATACGGCGGCCGACAAAGCCGCACCCCGCATAAAAGAATGTTGATTCATCTGTTCAATAAAAAGAGGCAAATGCTAATAGCTGCAAGTTACGACCGGCACAATCAGCCATAAAAAGGCAGCAAACTAAAAGAAGTAATGAATTTTTGGCAATTACACATGGTAAGCCTTCACTGTTCCTGAAAGCATAAAAAAGAACGTCAGGCTGAAGTTTTTGCATCACCTCTACTGCGAGAGTTACTAATTACTCCTGCGGTAGCGGTGATGCAAAAACTTCAGCCTGACGTTCTATACACTCTGCTGCGTGCAGCAGCCGTCCGGATTACCAGATTTTAGAGCGGTCAGCGGCGGCGCGCATCATCTTGTTGCCGTCCTGACAGCCGAAGGCTTTGTAGAACTCCGGCATGTTCATGAGCGGGCCGTTGGTACGGTACTGGGCCGGCGAGTGCGGGTCGGTCTGCACCTGCTGTCGGATGTACTCGTCGCGGACGTTGGTGCGCCAAATCTGGCCGTAAGCCAGGAAGAAGCGCTGCTCCGGTGTAAAGCCGTCGATTTTCTGACCAGCTTTGGCCTGCGGAGTCTTCTCAAACGCCTGGTAAGCAATGGTGAGGCCGCCAAGGTCGGCGAGGTTCTCGCCCATGGTTAGTTTGCCGTTCACGTGCACCGAATCCAGGGGCGAGAAGGCATCGAACTGCTTGCCAATAACGGCCGCTTTGGCGTTGAATTTCTCGGCGTCCTCTTTGGTCCACCAATCTTTCAGGTTTCCTTCGGCGTCGTACTGCCGGCCCTGGTCATCGAAGCCGTGGGTCATCTCGTGGCCAATCACGGCGCCAATGCCGCCGTAGTTCACCGCGTCATCGGCCTTGGGGTCGAAGAACGGGGGCTGCAGAATGCCGGCCGGGAACACGATTTCGTTCATCGGGGGATTATAGTAGGCATTCACCGTAGGCGGTGTCATGCCCCACTCGTTGCGGTCAATTGGCTTGCCGAAGTGCTTGAGCTGGTCCTCGTTGGCCCACACGCGGGCGGCCAGCACGTTGTTCAGGTACGACTCGCGGCTCACGTTCAGGCTCGAATAGTCCTTCCACTTGTCAGGATAGCCAATTTTCACCACGAAGGCATTGAGCTTTTTCAGGGCTTCCTTCTTGGTGGCGGCGCTCATCCAGTCGGTAGCCATAATGCGCTCGCCGTAGGCTACGCGCAGGTTTTCAATCATCTGCTTGGCGCGGGCCTTGGCAGCGGGCGAGAAAGCCTTGTCTACGTAGAGCTGGCCGAAGGCCTCGCCCAACGCACGGTCCGTAGAGGCCAGCATGCGCTTCCAGCGGGGCTGCTGCTTCTTGGCGCCGGTCAGCGTCTGGCTGAATTTGAAGGCTTCATCGCCGTACGCCTTGGGCAGAGCAGCCGTCACGCTGCTCACCAGGTGCCAGCGCAGGTACTGCTTCTGGTCGGCAATGGACTCCTCCTTCAGCATGTTGCTAACTTCCTTAAGGAAATCGGGTTGGCCCACAATCACTTCTTTAGCTGCACCGAGGCCGTTTTCCTTCAGCATCATCGGAATAGCTAAGTTGGGATAAGCGGTGTTGGCTTCAGCCACCGTCATCTTATTGTAGTTGGCGTAGGGGTCGCGCAGGTCCACGCGGCCTTTGCTGGCTTTGGCTAGGCGCGTTTCGATGCGCTGCACGGTGGCGGCGTTAGCCTTGGCCGTGGCCTCGTTGTCGCCCAGCATTTTGAAGGTGTTCACCAGATAATTCTCGTAAGCCGTGCGCAAGGCTTTCGAGCGAGCATCTTCTTTCAGGTAATAGTCGCGGTCGGGCAGCGAGAGGCCGCCCTGGCCAATCTGCACGGCGTACTGGGTGCTGATTTTGTCGTCCTGGCCCACACCGGCGCCATACCAGGCATTGCCAGCCTGCGACTTAGGGTCGGCGAGGAAGCGCTGCATCTCGTTCAGGTCCTTGATGGCTGCGATGCGATTCAGGTAGGGTTGCAGGTATTTCAGGCCCGCTGCCTCGATGGCGGCCGAGTCCATGGCTGAAGCGTAGTAGTCGCCTACTTTCTGGGCATTAGAACCTTTGGGGGCTTTTGAGGCGTTTTTGGCAGCCTGCTCCAGAATGGTGCGCAGGGTGGCGTTGTTGTTGTTGGCCAGCTCGTTGAACGAGCCCCAGCGCGACTCCGCAGCCGGAATTGGGTTGTTTTTCAACCAATTGCCCGAGGCGTAGTGGAAAAAGTCCTCGCAGGGCTTCACCGACGGGTCGATGTTGGCAATGTTGATGCCCACACCTTTCTGGGGCGGAGTGGTGGGTGGGCCGGCTGCTACGAAAGCTGCCGTGCTGCCAAGACCGAGGGCAGCCAAGGTGAGCCGCCGCACAATAGAAGTTGAAAACATGAAAATGGGAAATGATGGGATGGGAGTTTAAGCCGTGAAGGTACAGACACTAGCCGTCTGGCACGGTTGCACCCACGCCACAAAGATTAGCACATGTTCCGAAACATTCGCGTAATGCCGCCTTCGCTGCTGCCGCCCGCCGTAACTTGCGCCGATGCCGCTCTACAACCGTCGTCCCGAGCTTGTGCCCCCACCTGCGCCGGCCCCGCTGGGCCTGGCCGAGCTGCTGGGCTACGTGCGCCTGGCCCTGCACCAACAACTGGCCGATTCCTACTGGGTGGTGGCCGAAGTAGCTGAGCTCACGGTCCCGCGCTTTGCAGGAGCCCACTGCTACCTCACCCTCACCGAGCAAACCATCGACGGCCGCGGCACCCCGCTCAAGGCGCAGGCCCGTGCCACGCTCTGGAGCCAGCGCTACCAGCAGCTGGCCCCGGCCTTTGAGCGCGCCACCGGCCAGCCTCTGCGCGCTGGCCTCAAGCTGCTGCTGCGAGTGCAGGTACGTTTCCACGAGCAGTATGGCCTGAGCCTCGACGTGGTAGCCATCGACCCCAGCTATACTGTGGGCGAGCTGGCCCTGCTCCGCCTGCGAACCCTGCAACTGCTGGAAGAAAAAGGCCTACTCGAACGCCAGAAGCTCCTGGCGCTGCCCCTGGCACCACAGCGGCTGGCCGTCATTTCCTCTCCTACCGCCGCCGGCTTCCAGGATTTTGTGCAGCAGTTGCAGGAAGCTCCGTATGACTTTGCGCTCACGCTATTTCCGGCCAGCATGCAAGGCGATGAGGCACCGGCCAGCATTCGGGCGGCGCTGGACGGTATCCGGGTCCGGCGTGGGCACTACGATGCCGTCGTAATTATTCGGGGCGGCGGCAGCCGGACCGATTTGCTGGCTTTCGATGAATATGGCTTGGCGGCGGCCGTGGGGTCGTTTCTACTGCCGGTGCTCACAGGCATTGGCCACGAGCGCGACGAAGCTGTGGTGGACCTTACCGCCCACCGCGCCCTCAAAACGCCCACCGCCGTGGCCGCCTTTCTGGTCGAGCGCCTGGCCCGCCTCGAAGCCGCCATTTTCGGTTTGGGCGAACAGGTAGTGGCCCAGGCTCGCCGCCAGCTCAGCCAGCGCCATGCCCGCCTCGACCAGCTGAGTGGTCGCGGGCGCTACGCTGCCCACCGCCAGCTCGACAATGCCCGCGACGCCCTTCGTGAGCGCGCCCGCCAAGCCACCGTGGCCCCGCGCGAGCAGCTACGGCAGCTCGGCTTGAGTCTCGGGCGCTTCCGGCACCAGCTGCCCCGCGCCGCCCGCCGCGCACTGGCTCAGGAGCAGCGCCGCCTGCGTCAGCGCGGCCGCCTGCTGCTCCGCCGCTTCGCCCGCCACCACCAGAAACGCCGCGAAACCCTTCTGCGCCGCCGCTACCAGCTCCAACTGGCCATGGAGCGCCAGCTGCACCGTGCCGAGTTGCGGCTCCAGCAACTGGCAGTGAGTGGTAAGCATTGAACCCTGTCTCGCTCCTCGTGATTGTTCGCTGCCGCCTGCTAATTGTTCACTGCTACACTAATACCTGCTAATTGTTACCTAATAAATATGACTTACCGCGAAGCCATCGAGGAACTGGAAACCATCCTCCGGGCGCTGGAAACGGATGCTGTGGATGTAGATGACCTGACTAGCCGCGTGGAGCGCTCGGCCGAGCTTATTCGGCTGTGCCGCCACAAGCTGCGCCATGCTGAAGCCTCCCTCGACCGCGTATTTGATACGCTGGATGAGGAAGAAGAGACTGAGCCGGATGACGAAACAGAGGATGAAGAAGAGGAGGACCCCGACGCCCATGACCACCTTCCAGGTGGGCCCGGCCGGGGGTGGTAAGTATTTTCGAACAGCAATATCGTTTTTTAGATGAGCCGCCTATATTTGGCTTCTTCATCTCGTTCTAACTTCTTTTTTTAAATTCTATTTCGCACATTTACATGGCGTTTACTGGCAACGAAGGCAATCCCATTGACCAACAAAAAGCTGGGCAATGGACTCAGAATTACCGTGAAATGTACCCTGGGCAAGTAAGTGCCTATTTTGTCGGGCGGGAAATTCTGCAGCAAATCCTCAACCAGCCGGGCTGCATGGGTATTCGGTTCTATTATGGCATCAATAGTGGCGTGCCCCAGCTCGTAGCCGTGGGCGCCGATAGCAAGGAAAACGACCTGTTGGGAGATGGATTCATTGTCGCCGATGACTTCCCTGCCGACCCGCCGCATGCCAGCCAGCACAACATTCTGAACAGTTAGTCCCCACTTTATTGCCACTCCCGATGAGTATTGAGTTGCAATTAAAGCTCATGTCCTGGCTTTTTGCCTTCATGCACGCCAGCATCCTGGCACCGATGGTGGTGGTGTGGCAGCGTTGGCAGCGCCTTTCTGCGCCCATGCGGCTGGCCAGTTGGTATGTATACGTTTCGGGCGGCAGTGTGATAGCGGGCTACCTCGTGCAGTATTTTTTCCACAATAATCACTTGGTTATCGTGGGCTTTAACATTGGCAAGCTTTTGCTTTTTGCGGCCGTGTACCGTCAGGTTCTGGCGCCAACACGATGGACTGAGCTGCTTCGGATTGCCCTGTTTGGCTCCTTATGCGGCGTGGGCGGCTTGCTGCTTTACGACTGGCCCATGGCATTTACGGCAGCCCGCATTTGCCAGACAACGATACTAACGGCCTACGCGCTGCTTTATCTTGACCAAAACCTAAACGCGATTCCGCGCCGCGCTGCCAACGGCAGCTACTCCCCCATCTGGCTACTAAGCATTGGCTTGCTGCTAGGCACGGCCTTTACCATCACGGCCTCAAGCCTGACCTTATTCGACCTCACGCATTACCACATATCGATTAATGCCGTTTTTATTATCTTTTCAAACACGATTTTCAACGGCTTTCTTACGCTTGCCCTGTTGCGGTCCCAAGCCGATGAGGTAACGCTATCGGCTACTGATAGCCCCCTGGCAGCCTTGGCCGAGGCTTGAGCGACACGGGTTGTAGCATCTGTTGCAACCCGTGCCGCGTCGTTTTTTTGCTCTACGTCCATTCGGCAGCTCGATTTTGCGGCCAGATGAGGTTTTTTCCGCTTCTTTGCGCTACCTGCCCGCCAGGGGCATTCATGTGAACACCCTTCTCCCCTTGCTACTCATCACTCCGACATTGCTCCTGCTTGTGCTTGGGCTGGTGTGGTTTGTGGTACGCTACCAGCGGGTGCAACTCCGGCAGCAGCAGGAAGTAGCGCAACTACAGGAGGCCGCCCAGCAGCAAGCCCTGGCCGCCGCCTTGGTGGCGCAGGAAGACGAGCGCCAGCGCATCGCCGGCGAGCTGCACGACGGCGTGGGGACCATTCTGGCGCTGGCCAAGCTGCATCTTTACGCCCCTGGCAGTTCGCCCTCGCCCGAAGCCAGTGCCCTCATCGACCAGGCTGTGGCCGAGGTGCGGCGCATTTCGCGCAACCTTCAGCCCGCCACCTTGCAGCAGCTGGGCCTGACGCAGGCGCTGCGGGCGCTGGTACAGGCCGTGCCTACCGAAACCGGGCCCGAAGTGCACCTCGAGCAAGAAGGCACCCTGGGCCGCCTCATCCCGCCGCACGAACTTATGGTGTATCGCATCGCTCAGGAGCTGCTTGCCAATGGGCTAGTGCATGCCCAGGCCCGGCACATTGTGCTGCGGGTGGCAACGGCTCCCGGCTTGCTCAACCTCGTGTATTCCGACGACGGCCAAGGCTTTGATGTGGCGGCCTTGGAGGAACTACCTCCACCCGGTCCCCACGGCCAGCCTGTGGGCATGGGCCTCATAAATTTACGTAGCCGAGTAGCCGTACTCGGCGGCCAGCTTAACTATCATTCTGAGCCCGGTGGTGGCACCCGCGTCGAGGCGACGCTGCCCGTTACGCTGCTGCCCACCGGCGCTCCTCCCCCGTCTTTTTCACTTAATTCATGACCTCTCCTTCCTCTTCCGCTGCCGGCACTCCCGCCGTCCGCCTGGCCATCGTCGATGACCATATTTTATTCCGAAAGGGCTTGCGCGCCCTCCTCAGCGGCTACGCTGGCATTGAAGTAGTATGCGAGGCCGGCAACGGCCAAGAGCTGCTTGAACTCCTCGACCAAGGCAGCAACCCCAACGTAATACTGATGGACATGCAAATGCCCATTCTCGACGGCTTGCAAACCACTCGCCTGCTTCGCACCCAGTTCCCCAACGTGCGCGTTGTCATCATTTCCATGCACGACGACCCCTCGCTGGTAAGTACTGTGCTAGCCGAGGGTGCTCACAGCTACTTGGTTAAAAACACTTCGCCCGAAGAGATGCGCAGCGCTGTACTAGCGGCCGCCGCTGCTGGCACCCGCTAATAGCAGTAAAGGTGAGGGGTGGGTTTGGGGTTCGATTTGCGCAAATCGAACCCCAAACCCACCCCTCACCTTTTATCAATTTGCTGCTACAGCGTGGCCGACAGACCGACCGTGAACGTGCGGCCCCGGTTGAAGAAGGCTTGCAACAGGTCGAGGCTAGCGGAGTTAGAGTTGGAGCGGTTCGATACATCCGTGAAATAGAACTCATTGAGCACATTCAGAATAGAACCTTTGAGGCCGAAGCGCACCTTGTTGTGAATGGTCGGCTTGAAGTCGTAGCCCATGTGCAGGTCGAGGTTACGCGAAGTGGGCAGGCGGTAGGAATCGCTGCTACTCGTGGGGTCAAGAATGGTTTCGGGGTTGAAGTCGCCGTAGTACTTGGTGAAGAGTAGGAACGATGGGCGAATGAACGCGCCGCGGAATGGCTCGTAACGCAGGCCTATTTGGAACTGGTTCTGGGCGGCATCACCGACGTGCACACCGTTGAGGTACACCGGCTGGTCGAGCAGGCCGGTAGGCGTGCCATCTTCCTTGGTTTGGTTCAACAGGCCCTGACCGGTCCAGCGCCAGTCACCCAGCGAGATGGCGGCGTTCAGCTGCAGGCTGCGACTAATCTCCTGAGCCACGCTCATTTCCACGCCCATGTGGCGGGCATTCACGTTGCGCACGTTGCTGTAGATAGCCTCGCCCGTAGCCGTAGAAACGGAAGTGGTGGTTTTGTTGGCCCACAGCGTATAGTAAGCATTTAGGGTCACTTTCAGGCTGGGGTAGTTGATGCCGTAGCCAATTTCGGCACTGGTGATGCCTTCGGGCTTCACGTTGTCGTACTTGCGGCCGTTGTTGGTGTAGAGCAGGTTGAAGAACGGCACCTTGCTATTGTAGCCCACGTTCACAAACAGGTTGTCGTTCTCGGTGAGGTTGTAGTTAGCGCCGGCTTTCACGCTGTAGCCCGTGAAACGGGTCCAGTCGGTTTCCTGCGCACTGCCATCGGCCTGGGGCAGTTGGAAATAGTCGATGCGCTTGTAGGCCACCTGCGAGAGCGTACCGCTGATAACCGCCGAAAGTAGCGGCGTCTTATATTCAAGCTGCGAGTAGCCGCCAATCCAGCGGGTTTTGCCGTCGTAATTGTAGCCAATTTTGTCGCCTACTCCGAGGCGAGCCGTACCGGGCGTATTCTTATCGGTGGAGATGGGCGAAGCGTAGTCGGCCCCCAGCAGGTCGCGGATTTCGCGGTAGTGCAGGCCGGTGTAGTCGCGGCCGTCCACGCCCGCCGAGAGGGTCAGCTTCTCATTCAGCAGGTAGTCGCCGCCCACCACGAAACCGTACCAGCGGTGGCTGTTCACGCTGTTGATAAGGAACTGCGTGGCTTTGCGTGTGGGATTGCTGACGCTGTTGTAGTTATCGTCGTAGATTTTCTGGAAATCGGTCTGGCCAGTTACGTTGTTGGTTGAAATGGTGGTGGAGTTGCCGCTGGTTAGGCCGCTGGTACCACCACCGGTACCGTATGAAGCGTAGGCTACGGTGGAGATGTACAACTTATCACTCACATGCCACAGGTCGTTGAAGTTGATTTGGGGCTTGTGGTAGTAGTTTGTGCGCTCGTTGAGCACTTCCCGGCCCCGGCTTACCTTGTTATTGGTACCCACGATGTTGTAGCGGTCGAGGTAGCCCCAATACGGGTTGTAGTCGAAGCCTTTGTTGCCATTCACTTGAACTTTGGCCCCGATTTCGCGGGCTTTCTCGTCGGAGTACACGCCTACCAGCAACGGAAATGCCCGCTGGCCGTGGCTCTGGGGCGAGCCCATGCCCGTAAGCGACAAATTGTGCCGACCAGCCTGCTTGCTCACCGTTCCGAAGTACGTCCAGGCATCGTCAAAGGCCTTTTGCACCCAGCCATCGCTAGTTCGGCGAGAGCCAAAGGCGGTGAAGGCCCAGCCGCCCTTTAGCTCGCCCGAGCTGAGCATGAGCGAGTATTTCTGGTAGTTATTAGAACCTGTTTCAACGCGGGCCAATACCGATTTCTTGGCGTCAGCGCCTTTGGTCATCACGTTGATGGTGCCGCCCACCGAGGGCACGGCAATTTTGGAAGCCGACAGGCCGCGCTGCACCTGCAGGGACTTGGTAACGTCGCCCAGGTCCCAGTTGGACCAGTATACCGAGCCATTTTCCATGTCGTTGACGGGCACGCCGTTCACCATCACAGCTACGTTGCGCTGGTCGAAGCCGCGCACGTTGATGCGGGAGTCGCCGGTGCCGCCGCCGCTGGCAGTGGCGTACACGCCGGGCGTTTCGTTGAGAATCATCGGCAGGTCGCGGTTGGAGAGCGTCTCGCGGAGCTTCACCTCGTTCACAGCCGAGAAAGCCACGGGTGTAGAACGTTCCTGGGCCTGGGCTGCTACTACCGTCACTTCGTCGAGGCTGGCATTGTCGGCATCCAGCGGGAAAGTAGCTACTGCGTTCTGGGTGGTAATTTTTACCGTTTGGGTAGAGGGCTTGTAGCCGATGAAGCTGGCTTGTACCTTGTAGGTACCTGCGGGCAGGTTGCCCACTTTGTAGCTGCCGTCGCTATCGGCACCGCCGCCGGTATTCTGGCCATTGCCGGTTACCTGCACCGTGGCACCGGGCAGGGTTTCGCCACTTACTTTATCAATCACGCGCCCACGAATGGAAAACGTGTTTTGGGCCACGGCCGGCAGGGTAAGCAAGACCGCAAAAAGAACAGTAACAAAGTGCTTCATACCAATGAAAATTCCTCCGGCACGCTCCGGGGACTACAAATATACTGTATAGCCGGGGCCGGCCATTGCGGATGAGGTGTAAAGGTTGGATGAAGAAACGCCGCCCCTGCTTAAATCCCCCAGTGCCTAACCAGTAGCACCTTGGACTGAATCCCGGCTTTTTTGGTGGGGGCCGCAGCCGTAGTTTTGACGGATGAATCGACTGCTACCTTTCTTTCCATTTGTTGTCGGGCTTCTGTTGGCTGCTACTCTCAGCCATGCGCAGTCCCCTGCTTTTCGTCTCGACCTGAAAGCTGAAAAACTCAGCGTGCCCGCCGGCCCCTGGCAGGTGACCCGTGTGCTCGACCTGCGCGCCGACCGCAGCCGCCTGGGTACTGTGCACAAGGGCATGAACAACGAAGTGGTCTCGGCCAATTTCAACCAGCCCCTTGCCCCGGAACTGCTCCAGTTTCTGAAGGCGCAGTTGCCGGCCAGCCCGGGGGCCCGCCCGGTCACAATGCGTATTTTCACGCTGGTGCTGAACGAGGAGCTTCGCGCCAGCGCCGAGCATTCCGAAGCCGAACTGGTGGCTGATTTTTTGGAACCCCAGCCCGACAGCACATATCGGGTACTACTAACGGTAGGCGAAACCACTCAGCGCGGTGGCCTCGACGTGACCAAGCACCACGCCGCCAATATTGCCCTGCTGCTGCAGCAAGCCATGCTGAAGCTGGAGGCGTTGCCCGCCACCGCCGCCGCCACCGAAACCATGAGTGGGGCCGATGCCCTGGCTGGCCGGGGCGGTGCCATGGCTCAGCGCTTTCCCATCCAGAAAGCCGCGGAGCTGAAGCGGGGCCTCTACCGCAGCTTTCAGGAATTCCGGGACAATAACCCGAGTGAGCCGGAATACCCGTTTGCCGTGCAGCACATTGCCCGCACCGGCAAGCGCTGGGCTGGCACCGACGAAGTGCAGGTCAACTACCTGAACACGGATGATGCCCACCCCACGCGGCCAATGAACACCTCTAAGCTATGGGGCCTGTGCGATGGCAACGAGCTATTGATTATTTATCGCAACCGCTTTTACAAGCTGCTAGCGGCAGCTGACGGGCGCAGCTACACCTTCCTGGGTCCTCCGGTGTTTGATGAGAAAGCAGCCGCCAACATGGCCGGCGCGGCCGCCGTAGGAGGCTTGCTGGGGGCAGCCATTGCGGGCGCGGCCAACTCGGCTGGTGCGCCTGATGTGTACGAGCTGCACCTGGCCAGTGGCCGCGTGGTGCCGGTAGAGCAGGCCGGCCAGACCGATGCCGACGGCTTCGTCATTGGCCCGGACACCGCTAAGGTGTATGTGTACCGCCGCAACGACCCTGCCAAGGACCAGACCGTGGCCATTAGCGGAGCCAACCAGCCGGCTCAGCCGCTGCGCACTTGGCAATGGACACTCATTACCTGGACTGACCGGCGGAAGGAGCTAAAGGTGTGCGCGCAGTTTGGCAACGCCCCCGCCACCTGCCGCGAGTTTGTGCCCGATTTCAGCCAACCCACTTACTTGGAGTGCGTGGTGCCCGCTGGGGGTGGCGCGCCCGAGCTCAAGCCGGTACTGGCGAAGGAAGGACAATTTGAGATGAAACGCATTCAGCGCTTGGCCAAAGCGAATAAATAAGCAATAAGCCTGTTTTAACTAACGGAGGCTAACTTCGAAAGACGCTACTATGCACGCTATGCGCCGCTTTCTACCCTCTTCGTTTTGCCAGCTATTGCTGCTTTCCCTGCTGCCATCAATCAAGCCAGCTCATGCTCAGGTAACCGCCACGCAGCCACATGCCCAGTCCTATTACCTTGACCTTAGCAAGGAAACCATTAGCCTTCCAGCACGCACCCTGTATGTAGAACAAGTGCTGGATGCCCGCGTAGGCCACCCGGTCATCGGAATAATATACCGCGGGATGTACGACAAGCAGGCCCCCGTGCTGTTCAGAAAAAGCCTGGAAATGGACCTCACGGCTTGGTTGCAACAGCAGCTGCCTAGCCGGTCCACCGACCACGCCGTGGTGCTGTGCGTGCGCCAGCTGAGTGTGAGCGAAACTGTGCACGGGACCACCAAAGGCGCGGTGGCCAGCGCCGACCTGATAGCCGACATTTACGCCCACCAGCCTGATGGCTACCATTTTGTGCGCACCGTGGCCGACCAAGTCGCTGGTAATGGCATCTATATCAATAGCAACCACGCCGCGCACTTGGCCAAAGTGCTGCAAAGCTGCCTGTTCCAGGTGCTCGACACGGACTGGGCACGGCCCCAACCAGCCCGCACCCTAGCCCAACTCTCAACTGATAAGCCGCATGGCATGGCGCGCCCAGCTATTTTGCAAGTTGCTGTGCCCCAGCGAGGCATTTACTTCAACCTCGAACAGTTTCTGACCAACCAACCCGACACCACGGCAGAGCTGCGCATCGACACCGTGGGCGTGCACGGGGTAACCACTATTCTGGAACCGGGCGTGCCTACCGGCAACAACTCCGAGTGGAAGGGCACCGCCGTGCTGCGCGCCCGAATGCACACTGCCAAAGGCGACCGGATTCCACCCAGGCAGGTGTGGGGCTTTTCGGATGGCCGCCAGGCGTATTTCCGTCAGATAAATTACTACCGCCCGCTCACGCGGCAAGGCGACTTCTACCTCTTCGTTGGGGCAGCGCCCGTTGATGTAACGGCTGCCAATCAACGCGCCCGCAACAATGCGGTGATGGGTGGCGCCGTCGGGGCCTATGCCTCTGGCCCCATGGGCAATACCGGTCAACCCACGGTCTATGCACTCGACATCCGTACCGGCCAAACTGGTCTCTTCCCGGCGCCTGGCCAGCTGGTAAAGCACGACACTGCGTTTGTATACGTGTACCGCCCCATTGGTGGCAGCCCCGAGCCGCAACGGGTGCTGGTAGATGACCACCAGATTGGCCAGCTGCGGCCGGGCGAGTCCCTGGAAATACCCTGGCCGCATTTTGGCCGCGCCATGCGCATTGGAGCTGGCACCCCAGGCGGACCGGCCCTGCTGCTGGCCCCTAGCACCGCTACTGCCAACTACGTCCGGCTACAACCTAGCTCGGCCTTCACTCCCTGGCAGGTGATGCCCGCCCGACAGGGCGAAGCCGAAGTAGATGCGCTGGAAAAGCCGGGTAAGTAAGCCCGCTACGCCAATTCCACGCTGGGGTCCCAGAACAGCTTGCTGAAATCCAACACCCGGTCTTCTTCCACCCGAATGCCTTCGGCTTCGAGGGCTTCCTGCATGGCGAAGGGGGTGGCATAGTGCAGCCGGCCGGTGAGGTGGCCAAGCCGGTTGAGCACGCGGTGGGCGGGCACGTACTGGTCGGCGGTGTGGGCGGCCATCATGGCGTAGCCCACGGTACGGGCGCCGTGCCGGGCACCAAGGTAATGCGCAATAGCACCATAGGTGGTAACGCGGCCGGACGGCACGAGGCGCACGACTTCGTGCACATCCTGGAAGAAATTGCGCGGTTCGGGCGCGGCAGGGGCAGCTGGCTTCATCGGGACGAAGATAGTCTCGGTCAGGGTGATGCCGTTCTACGTCTATTTCTGGCAGACGTACGCAACCTTACCAATGAAATTTGCACTATATGACCACTCTGCCCCCCTTTTCTCGCACCCGAGAGTGCTGGCTGTCGTATAGCTAAACCACTCTGCTTAAGAGATGAACTTCCCCACGCCGCGCGTGCGTTTTTGCTCCCTATGTCTTTAGAAACTCCCACTGCTGCCTCGCCCAAAACCTGGGATACCACTACCTCTGCTCCCCCCGTTGCCGCACCGCCCGCCACTCCTGCTTCACCGCCGAAGCGTGGGCGCGGCTGGCTGGGCTGGCTGCTGGCAGCCGTCATCATTGGCGGCATGGCCTGGGCCAAAATGAAGTATTTCCCCAGCCCCACGGCTGGCGAAAAAGGCGGCGGCAAGGGTGGCGCCAGCGGTGGCAAGGGTGGTCTAGGCGGCGCGGGGGCCAAAGTACCGGTGCAGGTGTACGTAGTGGCCGCCACCAAGCTTTCCGACGAAGTAACTTCCACCGGCTCTGTTATAGCCGACGAGTCGGTAACCATTCAGAGCGAGATTTCGGGCAAAATTACCAGTCTTAATATTCAGGAGGGCCAGCCGGTGCGCAAGGGCCAACTGCTCTTCACCATCAACGCGGCCGATGTGCAGGCCCAGCTGCAAAAGCAGGAATACAACATCAAGCTCTACCGTGACCAAGAGCAGCGCCAACGCACCCTACTGGCGAAGGAATACATCAGCCGCCAGGAATACGAGCAGTCGCAAAACGCCCTGCTCACGGCCCAGGCCGACCTCGCCGCCCTGCGCGTAACCTTGCAAAAAGCCTACGTCCGCGCCCCGTTCGATGGCATTCTGGGCCTGCGCAATACCTCGGTGGGCGCTTACGTATCGCCGGGCACGGCCATTACCACCCTCTCGCGGGTGAAGCCAGTAAAAATCGACTTCAACGTGCCCAGCCGCTTTGCCCAATCGGTGCGCGTGGGCGACCCGGTGCTGGTGACCGATGAGGCCACGACCAAGAAAATCGAGGCCAAAGTCTACGCCATTAACCCGCAGATTGACCCGGTTTCGCGCACCCTACCGGTACGGGCTATCTACTCCAATAAAAACATGGAGCTGCGCCCCGGTGGCTTCGTGAAAGTGAACCTGGAGCTAGGCGAAACCGCCGATGCCCTGCAAATTCCGACCGAAGCCGTGGTACCGATAGCTAGTGGCTATACGGTGTTTGTGGTGAGAAAAGGCAAGGCCGCCGTGCAAACCGTCAACATCGGCGTGCGCTCGGATAAGTTGATTCAAATCACGAAGGGCCTGGCTGTAGGCGACTCGGTTATTCGCACCGGCATCTTGCAGGTGAAAGAGGGCGACCGGGTGGCCGTTCAGAAGTAACAAAGCCAGAACAGAAGGAAGTCATGCCAAGGCTAGCCAAGGCATGACGTTCCGTTAGCTCCATCCATATTATGAGTCTTTCCTCAGTTAGCATTAATCGGCCCGTGCTGGCCATCGTAATGAGCCTGCTCATTGTGATTTTCGGTGCCATCGGCTTCCGCTCGCTCGCCATCCGCGAGTACCCAAGCGTCGACCCGCCCATCATCACGGTGCAAACCAGCTACACCGGCGCCTCGGCTGATGTCATTCAGAGCCAGATAACCGAGCCACTCGAAGAAGGCATCAACGGCATCGCGGGCATCCGTAACCTGTCGAGCACCAGCCGTGACGGCGCTTCTACCATCACAGTCGAGTTTGACCTCGACGTGGACCTGGAAGCGGCGGCCAACGACGTGCGCGACAAGGTATCGAGCGCTCAGGGCAAGCTGCCGCGCGATGTGGACCCGCCCACCGTGAGCAAAGCCAATGCCGACTCATCCCCTATCATTCTGAGCTACTTGAGCAGCTCCTCACGCACACTGCTGGAGCTGACCGACTACGCCAACAACGTGCTTAAAGAGCGCCTGCAGACCATTCCCGGCGTGAGTGAAATTCGGGTGTGGGGCGAGCGCAAGTACTCCATGCGCCTCTGGCTCGACCCGGTGAAAATGGCCGCCCTCGGCATCTCGCCGGTGGACGTGCAACAGGCTCTGGCCCGCGAAAACGTGGAACTGCCAAGCGGCGCGGTGCAGGGCCAGAGCACGCAGCTGTCGCTGCGTACCATGGGCCGCCTTTCATCGGTAGAGGACTTCAACAACCTGATTATCCGCAATGACCCCACCTCGCTGGTGCGCCTGACGGACGTGGGCTATGCCGAGCTGTACCCCGAAAACGACCAGACCATTCTGCGCCGCAATGGTATCCCGATGGTGGGTGTAATGGCTATTCCGCAGCCGGGCGCCAACCAGATTGCCATCACCGACGAGTTCAACAAGCGGATGAAGCAATACCAGAACGACTTGCCCAAGGACTTGAAAATCAGCACGGGCTTTGATAACTCGGTCTTTATCCGGGCTTCGATTGCGGAAGTGGAAGATACCATTATTGAGGCCTTCGGGCTGGTGGTCGTCGTAATTTTTCTATTCCTGCGTGACTGGCGCTCCACCATCATTCCGGTGGTGGCCATCCCGGTTTCACTGATTGGCATCTTCTTCGTGATGGACCTGATGGGCTTCTCCATCAACGTACTCACGCTATTGGCCATCGTACTAGCCATCAGCTTGGTGGTTGATGATGCTATTGTAGTACTGGAGAACATCTACAGTCGAATCGAGGAAGGAGAAACCCCGCTCGAAGCGGCCAAAAACGGGTCGGAGGAAATTCTGATGGCCGTTGTTTCGACCACCATTGTGCTGGCGGCAGTGTTTTTGCCGGTAGTGTTCCTGTCGGGCATCACGGGCAAGCTCTTCCGGGAGTTCGGCATCGTGCTAGCCGGCTCGGTACTGATTTCGGCCTTCGTGTCGCTCACACTCACGCCAATGATGTGCTCGAAACTGCTGAAAAAGGAGGAAACGCACAATTGGTTTTACCGCAAGACCGAGCCATTTTTCCAGGCCCTAACCAACGGCTACCGCGACGCCCTCATCACGTTCCTCGACCGCCGCTACCTGGCCTGGGGCTTGGTAGCGCTGACGGGCGTGGGCATTTGGTTTTTCATGAAAACCCTGCCCTCAGAACTGGCGCCGGTGGAAGACCGAAACCGCCTCAGCATCAACGCTACGGCGCCGGAAGGTGCGTCGTTCGAGTACATGGACGACTATGTGAACCAGCTTACGAAAGCCCTGACCGACAGCTCCCGCCAGGACGCCGACAACATTCTAACCGTGACCTCGCCGGGTGGCGGCAGCAGTGGCGGCGCGGCCAACTCGGCCATCATGCGGGTGCTGCTCAAAGACCCTGACCAGCGACCACACTCGCAGCAGCAGCTAGCCGATATTCTCACGGGCACGGTGAAGAAATACACCGGCGCGCGGGTATCGGTAGCTCAGGACCAAAGCATTAGCTCCGGGGGCAAGGGCGGTAGCCTCCCCGTAGGCTTCGTGGTGCAGAGCCAGGATTTTGAGAAGCTGACCTCTGCCGTACCTAAGTTTCTAGAAGCTGCCCAGGCCGATAAAACCTTCAGCTTCGTGGACGTGAACCTGAAGTTCAACAAGCCCGAACTGCGCGTAGTAATTGACCGCGAAAAAGCCCAGACCCTGGGTGTGAGCGTGCAGGACATCAGCCAGACCCTGCAGGCCGGCCTCAGCGGGCAGCGCTACGGCTACTTTATCCGCAACGGCAAGCAGTACCAGATTATCGGCCAAGTGGCCCGCGAAAACCGCAATCAGCCACTCGATGTGCGGACGCTGAACGTGAAAAGCCGCGACGGCAAGCTGGTGCAGCTCGACAACGTGATTCGCTTGGAAGAGAAAAGCACGCCGCCGCAGCTCTACCGCTTCAACCGCTACAATGCGGCTACTTTCTCGGCCTCGCTGGCCAAGGGCAAGACCTTGGGCGAAGGCATCGCGGCCATGCAGGCCATTGCCGACAAGCAGCTGGACGACTCTTTTTCCACGGCCCTCACGGGGCAGTCACGTGACTTTGCCGAAAGCTCTTCTTCGGTGCTCTTTGCCTTTGGCCTGGCACTGGTGCTGATTTACCTTATTCTGGCCGCGCAGTTCGAAAGCTTCCGCGACCCTGGCATCATCATGATTACGGTGCCGCTGGCCCTTTCCGGTGCTTTGTTCAGCCTTTGGTATTTCAACCAAACCATGAACCTGTTCTCGCAAATCGGCATCATCATGCTGGTGGGCCTCGTCACGAAAAACGGCATTCTCATTGTGGAATTTGCCAACCAAAGCGTGGAGAAAGGTGCTGATTATATGACCGGTCTGATTGAAGGCTCAGCCGCCCGCTTCCGTCCCATTCTTATGACCAGCTTGTGCGCTGTGCTGGGCATTCTGCCCATTGCGCTAGCGCAGGGTGCGGGGGCTTTGGGCCGCCGCGCCATGGGCATTGGCGTGGTAGGTGGGCTGCTGTTTGCTACGGCGCTCACGCTGTTCGTAGTGCCGGTGATGTACTCATACTTCGCCACGGCCAAGAAGCATTCGGCTAAAAAAGCAGAAGCCAAGCCAGAGGCGGTAACGGCATAAATTATTTTCCAGAACGTCGTGCTGAGCGCAGCCGAAGCATGACCGCCTTTTTTACATGAAATTTCCCCAGCTTCTTCTTCTTTCACTGCTTCCACTCGCCAGCTTGGGCCAGCAGGTTCCCACGGCCCGGCCCAGCCAGCTGAAGCGGCCGGCTTCGGTGGCGACGGCTCCAGCGCTGTCGCTGCAGCAGGCTATTGCAGAGGCTTTGCAGCACAACTACGGCATCCTGCTTTCGCGCCAGGATGAGCAGATTGCTCAGAACAACGTCACTCGTGGCAATGCTGGCCAATTGCCCAACATCAGCGGCAACCTCACGCGTACTTTTAACAACAACAATATTACCTCTCGGGTGGGCGACAACGACCCACGCGTGATAAACGGCGGCACTTCCAATCTCCTGAATGCCAACGTGACGCTGGGCTGGACCCTGTTCGATGGCTTGGGCATGTTCATCGCTTACGACCGGCTGAAAACCCTGCGGCAGCAGCAGCAGCAACTAACCCGCGCCACGGTGGAGGAAACGGTAGAAACCGTGACCAACGCGTATTACGACGTGGTGCGCCAGGCCGGCAAAATTAACTCGCTGGAGGAAGCGCTGAAAATCGGTCAAGCCCGCATCGACCTCACCCAGGCGCAGGTAGATGTGGGGGTGAGCGCAAAGGTGGAAGTTCTGACCGCCCGCGTGGACTACAACGCCGACCGCAGCCTGTTTCTACAGCAGCAACAGGCCCTGGCCGCCGCTAAAATCACCCTCAACAACTTACTGGGCCGCACGCCACGCACCAACTTCGAGCCCTCGGACAGCCTGATGGTGAACCGCGAATTGCGCGAGGAAACCATCACGGCTGGCATCAAGGCCAACAACCCACGCCTGGCCCAGGCCCGGCTGGGCGTGGATGTAGCGGCCTATGACCGTCGCCTTATCCGTGCGTCGCGCTTCCCGCAAATCGGCCTCGTGACGGGTTACGGCACCAACCGCAACATCAACAATGCGCAGTTTATTACGTTGCCCACGGGCCCGGTACTCAGCACCAGCACCAACACCACTACGGGCCTCAACTACGGCATCACGGCCTCTGTGCCCATCTTCAACGGATTTAACATTCGCCGCCAAGAACAAAATGCCCGCGTAGTGGAGGAGCAAAGCAAGCTTAGCCTGGCCCAAACCGACCTGCAGCTCGATGCCGACGCCGCTACCGCTTTCGCTCAGTACCAGAATTTCCTCCAGTTGCTCGAACTCGAAGAAACCAACATCCAGCTGGCCCGCCAAAACGTGGATATTGCCTTGGAGCGCTACCGCCTGGGTCTGCTCACGCCCTTGGCCCTGCGGGAAGCCCAACGCAACCAGCTCGACGCCGAAACCCGCCTGTTGGATATCCGCTACTCGGCCAAACAAGCCGAAATTGCCCTGCGCCGGCTGAGCGGAGAATTGGTAAGGGAATAATACCCTCTGCCATTGCGAGCAAAACGCTGCAAACGCACTTCAGCGTAGCTAGTCCGTTTTCCCAGCTGATTAATCTACGGAAAGTGAGCAAGCCTGATAATGTAAAAAGCCCCGACTCTACGCAGAATCGGGGCTTTTTACATTATCAAGTTAGTCGGATTAGCTATGCTGACTTCGTTTGCAGGTTTTGCTCGCAATGACAGACGGGGCTCTATTCTTTTACGAAACGCTTGGTTTCGCTGCCGCTCTTGGTGGTAATCTTATAGTAGTACGTGCCAGTAGGCAGGTCGCTCAGATTCAGCGGCTGGGTATGAGGGCCTTTTTCGGCGTTGGGCTCGGTTAGCAGGGTGCGGAGCTTGTTGCCATTTTTGTCCAGCAAATCGACTGAAACCGGGCCGGCTTTCTTCACCTCGTATTCCAGCTGGCTAGTGGCGGTGGCGGGGTTGGGGTAGAAGCTGGTATTGCCCAGCGTGCGCTCGGTGGTAGTTGCAGTGGGTTCCATCAGCAGGAACATACTGGGCCGAAAGAAGTGACGCAAGCCTTTGGGACCATGCAGGTGGCCGTGGTCGGGCCTGTGGCTGCCGAGTTCTGCCATACGCTGCTGCTCGGGCATGGCATTTTTAACCACAATAGCGTTGATGTCGGTGCTCCACTTCTCCTTCTGAGGCTGCACTTCCTGAGCGAGCTGGGTGATGGCCCCGTCGTATTTCTGCGCCATCTGGGCCACGTTTAGCATGATGCTGTGGGTCTGGGACCGCAGCTCGTGCGCTTGCTTTTGCTGCGCTTCGGTGAGTGTGGGCCGGGTGGTCGGCCGCTCTCCGCTGGAGTTGATGCTGTGGCGCAAGGCCTGGCCCAGCTCCTTCAGGGCGCGGAGCTGGGCGCGGTAGGCGACCAGCTGGGCCTGGTCGGCGGCTGAGAGCTGAGGTTCCAACTTCTGCCGCTGCTGCCGCAACACGGGCAGCACGTTGGCTTCGACGTAGCTCCGGACTTCGCGGCCCATTGGGTGATGGTCGCCCCGGTGCCGCCCGTCCCGCGCCACGCCAATGCTGCTGGTAGACAGCACTACCAGCAGCAACAATGCTATTGTGGTGAGTTTGCTTGGTTTCATGATGATGTAGTTAAACAATGAGTTATCTGCTTCCGGCCTTATAGACGCGGACTCCAGCGAGAGGTTTAAGCCGCCCGCTTTGCAGAAATAGCTTCAGCGTAAACTTTTCAATCAGCACACCTAATTGCCTGCATCAGGATTGCCTGCACCAGGCAGCCACTACCTCCGGCAATAGCAACTGCGCTACTGCTTCAGGGCGCGCAGTTGCGTCAGGGCCTCCTGGGTTTCGCGCTGCTTGTCACCTTCTTTCTCCTCTTCGGAAGCCGGCGTTTTGGGAGCCGAGCCGAAGAAGGCTAGTATGTTCTCGCGCATGGCGGAGTTGGTCTTCTCAAACTTTTTATCAGCCAGCTTGCGCACCCACTCGCCGTAGGTTTCGTCGGCCAAGCCGTACTCGCCGGCGCGGGTAGGGTGGCCGGTATCAAAGTCCGAATTGACCAGATTGATGGGCACGGCGGCTGTGTCGGCGGGCTGGCGGCTGATGTTGGCGCAGTAGCTGGCCATCACCTCCCGGAAGCTGGCCCGGAATACCTTTTGCGCCTCAGCCGAGGGCAGGCGGAAAGCAAAGGGCTTGAGCGGCCCAATCTTGGGCATCACCCGAATGAAGTACGACAGGATGCGGGCCCCAAAACCAGGCTCCTTGTATTCGGTGCCGTACTCCTTGCGGAATGCCTTGGGGTGGTTCCGCTTCATATAATCGCGCCGCCGGGCGCCGGGGCTGATTTTCATAATCTCCTTGCGCTTGTAATGCCAGGCTGCGCGGGCCGCCGTTGGAATCAGCTGGCTCACAGCAAACCGGAAGCTGGCAATGCTCAGGTCTACGTTCGCAATCACCTGGCCTAACTCCAGGCCGTATGTTTTCAGAAAAGCTCGCTCCAACGCCGCCTTGCTCACCTGGAAACCTATTTTTTGGTGGTAGTCCTGGCTGTGGTATTTGCCGCTAGCCAGCTGCACCACATCAAACGAAAACTCAAGCTGACCGTGCTGCACTTTGCCCTGTTCATAGGTCACCACGTCGCCATACTTGGCTTTCAAATCGGGATATACCATGGGCACGGCGCGGTTGGTACCCTCGGAATGACCCTTGAGGTCGGCTGAATAGTGGGCCAGCGCGCCCAGCGCAAAGGCGTAGTCGTTGCGGTCCTGGGCTTCGGCCAGCAGGTTGTGCACAAAGTCGCCGGAGCGCACGTAGTGCGTTAGGTTCGTAAACAACACGGAGCCAAAAGGATAGTACCCCATATCCTGAATAATGGCCCCACCATAGGCATATGCTTTGGCGTCAATCAGCTGCTGGGGAGTGGTGGTGGGGTAGCGCTTGAGAATGGCCGGCACTAGGCAACGCTCCCAGGTTGAGTCGATGTTGGCCTCGTGCGTCAGCACGGCGTACCCAGCAGCGGGCCGGGCGGCAACAGCCAGCAATAGCGCTAGCAGAAAAGAGTAAAATCGGAACATGAAGAAAACGGGTAAGCAGAACGTTGGCGGGCTTGCAACGATAAACCAGGGTGCTGCGTTGTCGTCGCCGGTCATGGCGGCTTTGGTGCACCAGCAGTAGCAAAGCAAACCGGCCCGGCCCGTCGCGCTGGACAGACCGGGCCGGTTTGCTTTGCTGACGGTTTCGCCTAGCGGCTACCGAAAGCTACCTCGTTGTAACGCAGCTCGTTCTTGAACGTGCGCAGCTTGGTATCGGCGTCGATTATTAAGAACTCGATGCCGGCCATTTCGGCGAAATCTTCCAGGTATTCGGCGGTCAGGTTTTGGCTGTAGCCGGTGTGGTGGGCGCCACCGGCCAGAATCCAGGCTGCCGCACCAACTGCCAAGCTAGGCTGAACTTTCCAGAGCACGCGGGCCACGGGCAGCTTGGGCAGGTCGGCAGCGGGCAGCACGGCTTCTACTTCGTTCACAATCATGCGGAAGCGGTTACCAAGGTCCACAATGGTCGCGTTCAGCGCCGGGCCGGCGGGGCAATTGAACACCAGGCGGGCGGGGTCGGCCTTGCCGCCGATACCCAATGGGTGCACCTCCACTTTCACCTTGCCTTCGGCAATGCTCGGGCATATTTCCAGCATATGCGAGCCGAGTACCTGCTCGTTGCCGGGCTCGAAGTGGTAGGTGTAGTCCTCCATGAAGGAGTTGCCACCGGGCAGGCCGGCGCCCATCACCTTCATGGCGCGCACCAGAGCCGACGTTTTCCAGTCGCCCTCGCCGCCGAATCCGTAGCCCTCCGCCATGAGCCGCTGCGTGGCGATGCCGGGCAGCTGGGCCATGCCATGCAGGTCCTCGAAGGTATCGGTGAAGCCCTTGGCGCCTTTGTCTTGTAGGAATTTACGCATGCCGGCCTCGATGCGGGCGGCTTCGCGCAGGCTGTCGCGCTGGGCACCGCCGGCTTTTAGGTCCTCGGCCAGCTCGTATTCCTGCTCGTAGGTGCGCAGCAGCTCGTCAATCTGGGCGTCGCTCACCTCGTTCACCACGGCCACCAGGTCGCCGATGCCGTAGGTGTTTACCTCGTAGCCAAATTTGATTTCGGCTTCTACTTTGTCGCCCTCGGTCACGGCCACGTAGCGCATGTTGTCGCCGAAGCGCACGAACTTAGCGCCCTGCCAGTCGGCCCAGGCGCAGGCCACACGGCTCCAGATGCTGAGGCTCTCGTGTACCGCAGCGCTCTGCCAATGCCCCACTATGACCTTGCGCTTCAAGCGCATGCGGGCCCCAATGAAGCCAAACTCCCGGTCGCCGTGCGCCGATTGGTTGGTGTTCATGAAGTCCATGTCGATGTCGGCCCACGGAATGTCGCGGTTGAACTGCGTGTGCAAATGCGCCAGCGGCTTTTGCAGGATTTTCAGGCCGTTAATCCACATTTTGGCCGGCGAGAAGGTGTGCATCCAAGCAATAAGGCCCACACAATTTTCGGTGGTGTTGGCCTCCTGCATGAGCTTGTAAATCTCCTGCGGCGTTTTCAGAATGGGCTTATAGACAATTTTGATGGGCAGTTTCGTGCCTAGTTCCTCGGCAATCTGCTGGGAGTGGCGGGCCACTTCTTCCAGCGTTTCGGGCCCGTAGAGGTGTTGGGTGCCAGTGATGAACCAGGCTTCGTAATGCGAAATGTCAATCATAGATGTAGCGCAGACTTTTAGTCCGCGAGTGAAGAAAATAGAATGGTGTTTCGTGCATTTGCGGACTAAAAGTCCGCGCTACTGTTGCCCGTAGTAGGAATTCACGCCGTGCTTGCGTTCGTAGTGCTTGCGAATGAGGGCGTCCTTTAGGCGCGGCACTTCCGGGCGCAGGGTACAGCTGAGGTAAGCCATGCGAGCTACTTCTTCGAGCACCGCGCTGTTGTAAACGGCTTTGTCCACAGTTTTGCCCCAGGTGAATGGCGCGTGGTTGGCCAGCAACACCATCTCCACTTCGCTGGGCGAGAGGCCGCGGCGCTGGAATTCGTTGAGGATTTGCCAGCCGGTCTGGTGCTCGTAGTCGCCGGCTATCATGTCGTCGCTCATTGGCGGCGCACAGGGGATATCGGCCGTGAGGTGGTCGGCATGAGTAGTTCCGAGAATCGGTATATCAAGCTGGGCCTGGGCCCAAGCGGTGGCGTAGGTGCTGTGGGTGTGCACAATACCGCCGATGTGCTCCCAGTTGCTGTAGAGCACAGCATGGGTTTTGGTGTCCGACGAGGGCCGCTTCTCTCCTTCCAGCACGTTGTTGGCAAAGTCAAGAATGACAATATCTTCCGCCTTCAGCAGCTCGTACGGCACACCACTGGGCTTAATGGCAAACACGCGGTTTTCGCGGTCTACCACGCTGGCATTGCCGAAAGTGAAGAGCACTAGCCCAAGCTTGGGCAACTGCATATTGGCCTCGTAGCAGGCTTGTTTAAGGGCTTGGTATTGGCTCATGCGGATGTGATGGCAGGCGTTTCGGTTTCCATTACCGGCTCAGATTGGCCGGTGGTAGCATTCTCCACAAACTGGCCAAAGGCCTGGTATTGCGCGTAGCGGGCGGCATAGTCGGCCACGCGGGCCGGGTTGGGCGTGTAGGTTTCGGCGAAGCCCGAGCCTAACGCCTTTTGAGCCGTCTGCACATCGGGCTGGATACCGGCGGCCACAGCTGCGTACATGGCCGTGCCCAGCGCCGGCGCCTGCTCCGACACCGCAATTTTGATGGGCCGGTCGAGCACGTCGGCCAGCGTCTGCATCACGAATTGCGACTTCTTGGCCACGCCGCCGATGCCAATTACCTGCTTCACGGGAATGCCCTCAGCCTCAAACCGCTCCACAATCTGCTTTGAGCCATAGCAGATGGCCTCCACCAGCGCCCGGAAAATCTGGGGTGCGTTGGTCCCCATGGTCAGGTTCATCAGGGCACCTTTCAGGGCCTGATTGGCATCGGGAGTACGGCGGCCGTTCACCCAGTCGAGGGCCAGGACGTGCGACTCTTCAGGATTTACGGCAGCGGCGGCTTCGCTCAGCTTCACCAGCAGCGCGTCGCTCATTTCTTCGCGCAGGGCGGCTTGCAGCTCTGGAGTCAGGACTTTGGAATGCGGCAGCACATGGTGCAGCGGCCATTCTACCATGTTGCGGAACCAGGCCAGCAAGTCGCCGAAAGCCGACTGACCGGCTTCCAGGCCCAGCATGCCTGGAATCACCGAGCCATCCACCTGCCCGCAAATGCCCGCCACAAGGTGGTCGCCGACCTCAGCCGTTGGCGCTACCACAATATCGCAGGTGCTGGTGCCCATCACTTTCACCATCGAATAGGCCTCAATTTCGCCAGCAATTGCGCCGGCGTGGGCATCAAATGTGCCCACGGCCACCACCGTACTAGTGGTCAAGCCCAGGCGCCCAGCCCACTCTTCGGAAAGGTGGCCAGCCACCTCGTCAGAAGTGTAGGTTTCGTTAGATAATCGATTGCGTAAACCAGCCAGCTTTGGCTCGAGATGAGTTAGAAATTCCTCGGCGGGCAGGCCGTCCCAGCTTGCGTGCCACATGGCCTTGTGGCCAGCGGCGCAGCGGCTGCGCTTGCTGCTGGCCAACGTGCCGCCGGTGAGCAGCAGCGTGAGCCAGTCGCAGTGCTCCATCCAAGAGTATGCAGCTTCCGCCACGGCTTCGTCCTCCCGCAGAATGTGCGTAATCTTGGCCCAGAACCACTCTGACGAATAGATGCCACCCTCAAACTTGGTGAAATCCTCCCCGCCCCAAGTCCGGGCTTTGTGGTTGATTTCGGCTGCTTCGGCCAGCGCCGTGTGGTCTTTCCAAAGCACGAATAGCGCGTTAGGGTTCTCAGCAAACTCGGGCAGCAGGCCCAGGGCTACACCGTCAGCATTTACCGGGCCGGGCGTCGAGCCGGTGGTATCCACCGCCAAACCCACGATTTGCGCTACGGGCACTTGCTGGGCCACACGGCGTACCACGGCTTCCAGGCCCTCGATGTAGTCGAGCGGGTGCTGGCGGAACTGGTTTTTGGTGGGGTTGCAGTACTGGCCGGTTTTCCAGCGGGCGTAGTTATGCACGGCCTGGGCCACCTCGGTGCCGGTGCGGGCATCAACCAGTAAGGCGCGCACGGAGTCGGTGCCGTAATCAACGCCAATGACGTAGGCGGGGGTTTGTTCCATTGATAATGAGGAATGAAGAATGAGGAATGAAGAATGAGGTCCGTCTTTCATTCTTCATTAAGCGAAGCGTTTATTTCCGCACGCCAAAGGTGTAGACGCTGGTGGAATGCAGGGTTTCGCCCGGCTTGAGGATGGTGCTGGGGAACTTGGGCTGGTTCGGCGAGTCGGGGAAGTGCTGGGTTTCGAGGCAGAAGCCGCCGTGCAGGCCGTAAACAGTACCGCCTTTGCCTTTCAGGCTGCCGTCGAGGAAGTTGCCGGTGTAGAACTGGATGCCAGGCTGGTCGGTGGTCACTTCCATAGTGCGGCCCGAAGCTGGGTCATATACCGTTGCGGCGGCGTGCTGGCCTTCGCCGCTGCCATTCAATGCCCAGTTGTGGTCGTAGCCGCCGGGCACCTGCGCAATGCGCTCGCCGATGGCGTGCGGCGTGGTGAAATCGAACGGCGTGCCCTTCACCGGCTTCAGTTCGCCGGTCGGAATCAGGGTGGCGTCGACTACGGTGTAGCGGTCGGCTGGCAGGGTCACTTCGTGATTCAGAACGTCTTTGCTCACGCCGTGGCTCAGGTTGAAGTAGGCGTGGTTGGTGAGGTTGACGGGCGTGGTTTTGTCAGTGGTGGCCGTGTAGTCGATGCGCAGGGCGTTGCTATCGGTGAGGGTGTACACCACCGTCACTTGCAGATTGCCGGGGTAGCCTTCCTCACCGTCCTTGCTCAGGTACTTGAGGGTCAGGCTCTGGCCGTCGGCTGAGGTACCGGGCTGAGCTTCCCATATTTTCTGGTCGTAGCCCACTTTGCCGCCGTGCAGCGAGTTCGGGCCGTTGTTCACGCCCACTTGGTAGGCCTTACCGTCAATGGTGAATTTGCCGTTCTTGATGCGGTTGCCATAACGCCCAATCAGCGCGCCGATGTAGGGATTGGCCTTGCGGAAAGCCGGACCAGCATAGCCATTCACGTCATCGAAACCGAGCACGACGTCACCCATCTTGCCGTCCTTGTCGGGCATCATCAGGCTCACAAGCGTGCCACCGTAGTTGGTGATGGCAGCTTTGGCGCCCTGCTTATTAGTGAGGGTGAAAAGCTGCACTTCAGTGCCGTCGGGCGTTTTGCCGAAAGAGGCGGAGGTAGGCATGGTGGCGGATTTCGTTTGAGTGGAATCGGCGGCTGGGGCCGTCGTGGTGGATTGCTCTGCAGATTGGTTGGACCCGCAGGCGGCTAGCAACAGCAGGCCGGGTAGTGTTACGGCCAGTAGCCCGGAACGGCGAAATGAATTCATAGGGTGGGTTTTTAAGGTGAATGAGTGAAGCTACATGACAGACGACAGAACACCTTGCAGCGCGGGCATTATCTAATGAGATAACCGGCGCCAGAATTATTCAGCAGCCATTGCTTCCGCAAAGAAAACACTCACACAAACGATTGTGTATACAAAGATAAAAAAAGGCTCTAAAGGCCCAAATTCATGCGCTGATTAGCCCAAATCATGAGGTAGTCAACACGGCGGCAGGCTGTATGCTCAGCGTGAGTTTGGTGTGCGGAAATCGGCTGGCAGATGTAGAGTCGTAGCCCTTCGCGTCTCGGCATGGAACGATGCGCATGCTGGGAGCCACGGGAAGTCGCGTCTTCATTCTCGCAAACCACTTCGCATAAAATCCCTACTTCTAGACAGGAAAAAGCGGAGGACCGGTGAGTTCTGTTACTACTACGCCGCGTTTAAACCACAGAAGCAAGATTCGCTGTAATCCGGCCGCTGCGACGCGACTATTGTGTAGCTATCAGATATCCATGTTTACAACTGCGCGAGAAACATCAGGCATTAGCCCAGTCAGCTACTGGAAATCAAGGGTATGCTTCCAGCATATCAGCAATCTTCTCTTTCCGGCCAGCACAGGCATTCACCATCATATTGCAAGTACCGGGGCGCAGACGCTGGGCTGCCCCGTTTTCCTCCCGTAATATTGCTGCCGAACTGGAGAACCCAGCCTATATACTGCCAACACAAACGTAAATCTGAAGCAGCAATGACTAAAATTAAAGTAGCCAACCCCGTAGTGGAGCTCGATGGCGATGAAATGACGCGCATCATCTGGAAGTTTATCAAAGACAAGCTGATTACGCCTTACCTGGACCTCGATATCAAGTATTACGACCTGGGTATTGAGTACCGCGACGAGACGAACGACCAGGTGACCATCGACTCGGCCAATGCCATTAAGCAGTACGGCGTGGGTATTAAGTGCGCTACCATCACCCCCGACGAGGAGCGCGTGAAGGAGTTTGGCCTGAAGCAGATGTGGAAGTCGCCGAACGGCACCATCCGCAACATCTTGGACGGCACCGTGTTCCGCGAGCCCATTGTGATGAGCAACGTGCCCCGTCTAGTGCCCAACTGGACGGCCCCGATTTGCATCGGCCGCCACGCATTTGGCGACCAGTACCGCGCCACCGATTTCGTGACCAAAGGCAAGGGCAAGCTCACCATCACCTTCCAGCCCGAAGACGGCGGCGAAACCCAGTCGTTTGAAGTGTTCAACTTCAAGAGCGACGGCGTAGCCCTGGCCATGTATAACACCGACGAGTCCATCCGCGGCTTCGCACACGCCTGCTTCAACCAGGCCCTGATGAAGGGCTGGCCGCTGTACCTGAGCACCAAAAACACCATCCTGAAGAAGTACGATGGCCGCTTCAAAGACATCTTCCAGGAGATTTACGAGCAGGACTACCTGGCCAAGTTCAAGGAAGCCGGCATCACCTACGAGCACCGTCTGATTGACGACATGGTGGCTTCGGCGCTGAAATGGAACGGCAACTTCGTGTGGGCCTGCAAAAACTACGACGGCGACGTGCAGAGCGACACCGTGGCCCAGGGCTTTG
The DNA here is from genome assembly GCF_017571495.1 of Hymenobacter negativus. GTDB lineage: Bacteria > Bacteroidota > Bacteroidia > Cytophagales > Hymenobacteraceae > Hymenobacter > Hymenobacter negativus. Next base: position 83,592 of record NZ_JAGETZ010000004.1, read on the forward strand.
GCTCGCTTGGCTTGATGACCTCCACCCTGGTGACGCCCGATGGCACCGTGATGGAAGCCGAAGCTGCCCACGGCACCGTGACGCGCCACTACCGCGACCACCAGGCTGGCAAACCCACCAGCACAAATCCCATCGCCAGCATCTTCGCATGGACGCGCGGCCTGGAGTTCCGTGGAAAGCTCGACGGCAACCAGGAGCTCATCGACTTCTGCCACGCCCTGGAAGCTGTGTGCATTGAAACCGTGGAAAGCGGCAAAATGACCAAGGACCTCGCCGTCTGCATCCATGGCAACAAGGTGGAGCACGGCCGCGACTATCTCTACACCGAGGAGTTCCTGGCAGCGCTGGATGAAAACCTGAAAGCCAAACTGGCCAAGTAAGCTTGGTTGGTTCGCAAAAAAGCCCCGCCAAATGGCGGGGCTTTTTTGTTTTAAAGCAGTCTCAAGGTTACGATGTAATGTAAGCGCGGGGCTTGCCCCCGCCATTGAACGGAATTAATGAAACGGAGTTAGCGTCCAGGCGTAGGCAAGCCCCGCCCCTACAGCCTAAAACTGGAAGTATATAAACGGCTGGATTTCGGCTGATTTTATCTGGATAACCAGCCAGATAACCATTGTAAGCAGCACCGCTTGCTCCAGCACCGAGCGCCGCGCCACGGCGCCTTCGAGACGGAACGTTAGGCCGTCGGGCAAAAAATGCAGGATGTAGCCCAGTGCCACCAGCGCAAATACTGGCCGGAACGAGCCCACTACGGCCGGCAGCAAATCGGGCCGTAGGTTGTGCGAAATCTGGTGGATAACCTGCAGCGCAACTTCGAAGGTGCCAGCGCGGAAGAAAATCCAGCAGAAGCACACGAAATGGAAAGTGATGAGCCAGCCCAAAAGCTTAACCAGCCAGTTATTACCCGGCTTGAACACTTTCTGAAATAGCTTATCGATGGCCAGCGCGGCGCCGTGTAGCGCGCCCCACGCCACAAACGTGAGCGAGGCGCCATGCCACAGGCCCCCGAGCAGCATGGTGAGAAACAGGTTAATGTACTGCCGCACCACGCCCTTTCGGTTGCCGCCCAGCGGAATGTATAGGTAGTCGCGCAGCCAAGACGACAACGAAATGTGCCACCGCCGCCAGAATTCGGTGATGCTGGTGCTTTGGTAGGGCGAGAGAAAGTTGGGTGGCAACCGGTAGCCCAGCAGCAGCGCAATGCCGATGGCAATGTCGGAATACCCCGAAAAGTCGCAGTAAATCTGCAGGGCGTAGCCATACACACCGAGCAGGTTTTCGATACCGCTGTATAGCCCGGGGTTGTCGAAAATGCGCTCGACGTAATTCAGGCTGATGTAGTCGGAAATAACGGCCTTCTTAAATAAGCCAGCCGCAATGAGCATCACCGCCCGGCCCATGTCTTCCCGCGAAATGAAGGGCGGCTTCGGGATTTGCGGGATAAAATCGGAGGCACGCACAATGGGCCCGGCCACCAGCTGCGGAAAAAATGACACAAAAAATGCGAAGTCCCAGATGTTGCGCAGGGCCTTAATCTGGCCACGGTACACGTCGATGGTGTAGCTCAGGGTCTGGAACGTGTAGAACGAAATGCCCACCGGTAGCAGCACATGTAGCACCGGCACTGGCTGCCCCGTCAGGGCGTGGTAGCCACTGAGGAAGAAGTTGGTATACTTGAAATAGAACAGCATCCCCAGGTTCACCAACAGGCTAAGGGTGAGTAGCAGCTTGCGCTGGGACTGGCTAGACGAGTCTTCAATCCAACGGGCGAAGTTGTATTCCACAATCGTGGAAAAAACCAGCAGCAGGAAATACAGCCCGCTCGACTTGTAGTAGAAAAACAGCGAGAACAGCGTGACGTACAGCAGCCGGGCCCGGTGCTGGTTGCGCAGCAATTGGTAGCCCGCCAGAAATCCCAGAAAAAGCAATAGGAAAAAGCCCGTGTTAAAAATCAGCGGGCTTTTGGGGTGGTAGACAAACTGGCCGAGCAATTTGTCAAAGTCCAGTCTATCGAGAAGACGGTGAAGCATATCCATCCTGAAGCGCGAGGTAAAGCAAAAGGCCCTGCAGTTCGTAGCCTTTGGTAGTGAAATGAACGAGGTCGGGTTGGGCCAGGCCGGCTTGCTGCCAGGCCCGCATCGAGCCGTAGCCGCCTTGCACGACTGCAAAATCCCAGTAGGCCAGGTCGTGCTCGGTGCAGTAAGCGCGCAACACGGTGCGCAGCCGGGCCAGGTCGGGGTTGCGGTAGCGCCGGGCGCGGTACGAGTCAGCGGGTGCGGTCAGCAGCACATCGGCGTGCGGACAGCGGTGACGCAAGCGGCTCACCAGCGTATCGAGCTGCTGGCCAAATACTATCGGGTCGAAACCCGCGTCGTATGCGTCGTTGGTGCCGAGCGAAACGATGAACAAATCGGGCTGCAGCACCGGAAGCTGAGCAAAGAACAACGGCGCACGATTGTAGTGGCGCACGGCGGCCCCGTTTACACCAATGGCATGATACAATAACCCCGAATGGCCGTTTTCGAGCAGCAAACCGTAGAGCAAGCCCGTGGTTTGCCGCGCACTGCCCCGCACCGTGTTCAGCTCCACGTAGCTGCGCACCGAGTCGAGCAGCAGCGGTGCGGCCAGGCCAGGCGCGCTGCCGCGCAAGGTGCCAAGTAGACGGCCCTGCGCCGTGCGCACCTGCCAGTCGAAGGCCGCCGGCCCCGGCTGGCGCAGCAGGGTCAGCTTGGTAAAGCCGTAATTGGGCTGGTGCTGCGCCGGAATACGCAGCGTGAAGGCAGCGCCCGTATCGTTGGTAATCAGGGAAAGGCCACTCAGGCCAATCGGCAGTGTGCTGTCGGGAGCAGCTAATACCCGCCGGGCGCGCCATTGTCCACCGGTAGCAACGGTGCGGAACGTGGGCGAGCCACCCGTCTTGGCCACCCGGAATGGAAAAGCCAGGCCGCGCCCCGCATTGCCGTAGGTGCGCTGCAGTTCCCGGCGCGTCCGCCCCGAAAACTCGTCGGCCTGCAGGTGAGAGTCGCCAATGTGCACCACGCTCACCCGCCCCCCCGGCAGCACCGCCGGGAGTAAGGGCAGCTGCGCCAGCCGCCGATAAAAATGCTGCAAGCCCAGTTGAGCATTCTCAATGTGATTGGCCGCGGTGCGCAGAAACGGATAGGTCGCCTGCAGGCTATCGAGCGGTGCCACTGCCTGGGCACGCGCCGGCCAGCTGTTTCCCAACAGCAAGCAGACTACAAACAGGCGAATAAATGGCCGCAAATGAAAAATAAATTGAGTGCCCCGGGCTACAAAGCTCGTGCTACTCGACCTTACTGCTGGCGCTGCTGCTATCAGGCGGGGCAGCCGGCGTGGTGCTGGCATGCGCGTATTCCTGCATAAGATACGCGTAAAGCAAACTGGCCATTCGAACGCCCCCCCGGCTATTAATGTGCGTGTAATCTTTGTTGGCCAGAGGCGGTGACTGCTCCACCCAACTCGTCATCGAATTCTCGCCCCCCATTGCTGCAAATAAATTCCAGAATGCTGCATGATTGCGGCGGGCCAGCCGCTGCTGCGCCGCTACCAGCAAGGGCACGCTGGGGTCCGTCACAAACTCACCGTCGATGCGTGAGCTTTTGTCGCTCATGCCAACGATAAGGATACTGGCATTGGGAAAAGCGCGCTGCATGCGGTCGACCACCCGGGTCATGGCCTGCTCGTAAAAAACGTAGTTTTTGTTGCGCGCATCGGCAATGTTCACCCCGTAGTGCAGGATGATGAGGCGGTAGTCCAACGCCTTTCCAAACGCCGCAAGCTGCTCGAATGGAATGCGCGTGAGCGACATACCGCTGTTGCCGCGAAAGGAAAAGTTGTCCAGCGTTATCCCTTGCGGGCTTTCAAAGCTGACGCCGTAAACCGGGCGGGGACCGTGGGTGGCGAAGGCCAAGCGCATTCGGCGCGCTGGCGTGCCAGGCTTCAGCAGCAGCTCGTTGACCCGCGCTGTGCCATCCAGAGCGTGGGGTACGCGGCGGCCATCGGTGGTTACCAGCACTTGGTCGCGGCGGCTTCCGGGACCATAAAAAAGCCGGGCCTCTGTAAAGCGTCGCGTGGGAGCAAAGTGCTGCCCCGCCTGAAACTGTACCCAACTAGTATCGGTTACCACACGCGAACTGTCGGGGTTTGAAACGATGCTGGGCAGGAAAGCATGGCCCGATATCCCCAGCGGCACGGCGGCGGGCCGACGGTCCGAAACCAAGTTATACTCATACCAATCAGACGAAAACGTTTCGTGGATGGTCTCCCGAAATTCTGCCGTAACCGAATTGATGGGTACAAAACCAACGCCGCTTCCACCAAAGGCCATCTGCAGGCTATTGCGCAAGTCGCCAGTTAGCAGGTCGCCCTCAATCATCGAGTCGCCGAAATACGCAATGCGCGTTTTGCTACCAGTGGCCTTGGTTTGATGCAGAGCGGCCACAAACTGCTCGAGGCCGGGCAGGTTGGCCAGTTTGGGAGCGGCCGGCTTTGCTTCCACTTCTTCATCAGCAGCAATCGAATCAGGGGCAACGGAAGCAACGGTGTCGTTGCCCGATGCCGTCACTTTCGGCAAACGGTCGACAGGTCCGTTTGGAGGAGGAATTGTCAGCTTGGCAGTTGCCGTAGCGTCTTTGCGCAGCACATCAGCCAACAGGCGCACGGGTCGCAACTCAATACTGCCCACCGTCAGGCCTGGTTTTAGAAAGGAAAGCAGGCCCAGCAAGCCAACCGTGAGCAGAACCAGTAGAAAAGGGTTCTGCGAGCGCAATGAATTCATATGCAATTACTAGCCAGCGCAAAATTAAGCCGCCTAATCAGCCCATTACCCTCTAAATGCCACTACTAAACCTGGCAACCGAATAAGTAGCTAGCTAACAGGAGAAAACATTACAGAGGCAACCGAAAACCCTGCGATACCCTCGCTTCTTACGCCCCATGCTTCACTAATTAGAAAGGTATTCGCTGGTAGAAGCAAAGTAGAATAAGAGTAGTGCACGCATTTTCAGCCATCTCCCGGAAAAGCAAAAGCCCCATTTCCAGATTGGAAATGGGGCTTTTTGTAGAGAGCGAGGGATTCGAACCCCCGGAGGTTTGACCCTCAACGGTTTTCAAGACCGCCGCAATCGACCACTCTGCCAGCTCTCTGGGTCAATTACTCTGGTGCGCTGGTATGTGTGAATCAAGAAAAAAGGCCTTTTCCAGCGCAGAAAAAGCCTTTCTGTAGAGAAGGGGGGATTCGAACCCCCGATACCGTTGCCGGTATAACGGTTTTCGAAACCGTCGCATTCGACCACTCTGCCACCTCTCTATACAGGTCCCCGAGTGATTGGGGAGTGCAAAAGTAAAAAGGAATGAGGTAGGAAGAATGGGGAATGAGGAATTTTTTTCAGCTTTTTTCTTATTCCTCTCAAAATCAATTACTCACTACTTTATTCTCAACTGCTCGCGCATCATCTGGCGGCGGCGGCCGGTGATGGCATCCATGCTCACGTTCACTTCAAAGCCGATAATGAGCGTCATGCACACAAATTCGAGCCAGACCATGAAGCCCACCAGCGCACCGATGGAGCCATAAAAGTGGTTGTAAGAATCGAAAATGCGGACGTAGAGCGTAAATAAAAACGAAACCAGGAAGATGAGCAGCGTGGCTACAATAGCCCCCACCGATACCAGCGGCCACTTGTCGTGCACCGGCGGCACGAAATAATAAATAACGCAGGTCGTGCTTAGAAACAGCCCCAGCAGCGAGCCGTAGCGGATGAGGGTAAGCACCAAATCGGTGAACCGTTCGGGCACAATTTCATAGAACACCAGTCCGTCAATCAGGTAGGTGCCGAAGAAGATGCCGGCGATGGCCAGCACCAGAATCAGCGAGAGCACGAAGGTGAGAGCCGTAGCAATCAGGCGCTTGCGGAAGTAGCTGCGATGCTTAAACCACGGATACTTCTTTTCAAACGCATCGAGCAGCGCCATGATGCCATTGGAGCTGAGCACTAGGGCAGTACCGAAACCGAAGGAGAGCAGGCCGCCGTGCGGGATATTCACAATATCCTCGATGGTAGAGGCCGTGGCCGCATATAGCTCGCGCGGCATGAAGTCGGCCAAGAACTGCAGGATGTCCACGTTCAGGTTCGGTACGGGGATGTACGGAATGAGCGTGAACAGGAAAATGATGGTTGGAAACAGCGCTACAGTGAGGTTGAAGGCCATGTAGGCGGCCCGCTTTTCCAGCGAGTCCAGGCGTAGCTCGTGCAGGATGCGGTCGAGCACATCGTACACCGAAGCCCGGCCACCGCGCAGCCGCAGCCGCTTCAGGCCCACAATCACCCGCCGATAGGTGCGCTGCTGACGCACATCGGGAAAGCGGGCTCGGCGGATGGCAGCGGGGGCTTTCACTGATTGGTTGGATGGTGAGTAACTAACGGGAAAGGCACATCAGGCAGAGCGCAGTCGAAGCATCTTCCTGTTACGCAACTAACTGATTACTTCAGTACGTGAGATGCTTCCGTTGTGCTCAACATGACGTGCTTTCATAAACTTCGTTACTTTCGAAACGCGGCCGGGGCGGGCGCGTCGGGCGGAATGGCACCAGGTTTGGGCAGGACGGGGCTATCCAGGTCGTCCTCGCTAAAGTACGGCATCAGCTGCTGCTGGATGCTTTCGGGGATGGGCACAGGCCGGCCCGTGGTGGTTTTCACGAACACCATCAGCGTGTGTCCTTCGGTCAGCAGCTCATTGGCCTCGTTATAAATCTCATATTCGAACAGCACCCGCGTGCCTTCGGGTGGCTGGCGAAGCAGGAGCCGCACCGTCAGCAGGTCATCGTAGCGGGCCGGACGGCGGAAACGGGTGCGCAGCTCCCCTACCGGCATGCCCACGCCATCAGCCTCCAGTTCTTTGTAGCTGATGCCCAGCTTGCGAAACGCCTCGGTGCGGGCTACTTCAAAGTAAGCCGCATAGTTGCCGTGATAGACGTAGCCCATCTGGTCGGTTTCAGCGTAGCGCACGCGGATTTGGATGTCGGAGGTGTACAAGAAGGGTTAAGTTTTGAGGTTGATAACTATGCTATTAGCCCGTATTCCTTAGGCAGATTCAACAGGTAATGACCGTAAATCCCCAGCGGATGCAGGCTAAGAATTATAACCAAGAAGACATCCACATTCTCAGTACCAATAAGAATGTGCTCGAACTCCTTCGTTGAACTTTGGTACACGTGGCGAACAATACCATCAGACAAGTTCCAACCTTGTAATTCGGCAGTAGGAATAGCATCTACATACGGCCAAATGTCGAGTCTAACTTCTGCTGTTTCAGTTACATTAAGCATTGTCAGCCCACATGTGCGCTGGAATTCTTCAGCAGTTAATTGGTTCGTCTGCAAATGATTATCTACTTAATCCCCGCCCGGTTCAGTGCCGCCTGGTAGCGTTTGGCATTCATAATGTGCTCGGCTTCGGTCACGGCGTAGGCGTGGTAGCCGCTGAAATCTTCTTTGGCGCAGAAGTAGAGGTAGTTGTTCTGCTCCGGCTTCAGTACCGCGTCGATACTGGCGATGCTGGGCAGGTTGATGGGGCCGGGCGGCAGGCCGGCATACATATAGGTGTTGTAGGGCGAGTCTTTTTGCAGGTGCACATTGAGCACGCGCTTGATGGTGAAGTCGTGGTTAGCGTAGACTACGGTGGGGTCGGCCTGCAGCTTCATGCCGCGCTTGAGGCGGTTGAGGTAAACGGCGGCAATGCGCGGGCGCTCGTCGGCGTGCTGCTGCTGCTCGGCTTCCACGATGCTGGCTAGGGTGGTTACTTCAGCGCGGGTGAGGTGGAGTTTCTCGCGCTCAGCATCGCGGGCGGGCGTCCAGAATTGCTCGTAGGTGGTTTTTATGCGCTGCATCAGGCGAGTGGCCGTGGTGTTCCAATACATTTCATAGGTGTTTGGAATGAACATGGTAAGCACCGTGGTGGTATCGAAACCCAGGCTGCGGGTGTAAGCCGGGTCGCGCAGCAGCGAATCGAGCTGCTGGGCCGGCACGTCAACCTGGCTGGCCAGCTTCGCTACTAACTCGCTGCGCAGGCGCACGGTATTGAAGGTGAGACGTACCGGTGACTGGGCCCCGCTCTTCAGCACGTTGATGAGCTGGCGGTTGGTGAAGCCATCCTTCAGCTCGTAGTTGCCGGGCTTCACGGCGCCGGGCTTGTCGTATTTCATCAGCCGGGCCACGAAGTGCAGCGAAAGTTTATCCACTACGGCCCCGGTTTTGTCGATGGCATTCAGGGCAGTTTTCCAGTCGGCTCCGCGGGGGATTACCACGTAGCTGGGCTTGCCCTTGGTTTCGACGTTGGAAGTGAAGAAAATCTGGTAGAAATAATACGAGAAGCATACCAGCGCGAGCGTGATGACCACGCTAACGGTGGCCCAGCGCCGGCGGCGCTTCAGGGATTGGTTGCGGTATTCGATGGCCGACTTGCGGACGGGTTCAGACATGGCGTTAGATAGGAAATCCAGGGAGCAGCCTCAAAAGTACGAAGGGCGGCAAACGGAGCCGCAAATGAGGGTGGGTTCGTGGTGCATTTCGGCCGGGCGTAGTACCTTGCCCGCGCCTTCGCGCCCAGCCAGCAACCCCACGCTGTGCTCGCCCGTCTGTTGTCGGCCCCTGCCGGTCCTTGAACCACTTAATTTATTTGTTCCTTTATGCCCGCCACCCTCCTCCGCATTCATCCCGAAAATCCACCCCAAAACCGTATCCAACAAGCTGTTGATGTGTTGCGTAAAGGTGGAGTTATCATCTATCCAACCGATACGGTGTATGGCATCGGCTGCGACGTGACCAATGCCAAGGCCGTGGAAAGAGTATGCCGTATCAAAGGCATTAAGCCCGAAAAAGCCAACCTGAGCTTCATCTGCTACGACCTGTCGCACATCTCCGACTATGCTCACGGCATCACAACCGCGACTTACAAGGTTATTAAAAAAGCGCTGCCGGGCCCCTTCACGTTCCTGTTCGAAGCCAGCGCCGACGCTCCTCGTTTCGGCGGTGTGAAGCGCAAAACTGTCGGCATCCGCGTGCCCGATAACCAGATTATTCGTCAGTTGGTCAAAGAGCTCGGCAACCCAATTGTGAGCACCTCGGTGCGCGAAAGTGAGGAAACGCTGGAAGAATATGTGACCGACCCGGACCTGATTTACGAGAAATACCGCCTGCTCGTGGACCTCGTAATTGACGGTGGTTTTGGTGGCAACACCCCCAGCACCATAGTAGATTGCACCAACGACGACTTCGACATTGTGCGCGAAGGCGCCGGCGACATCGAGCCCTATTTGTAGGCTCGCCTGTCGTCGCGAGCGAAGCAATCTGTCCGCTCAATGCGACCGCATTATAAGATATAAAAAGCCCCGACTCTATCCAGAGTCGGGGCTTTTTGCTCATCGAAACGGCTTCCTCAATTCTCAAGGCTGGTCACGTTAGAAGGTTGCTGTGTTCAGCCCGCGATGACAAACGGTCGCTAGCGCTTGTGCTTCCATCTTCTATGCGTCCACAAGTACTGCTCGGGCGAGGCGCGCATGTCCTTTTCGAGTTCGCGGGCGAAGGCTTCAGTAACTGGAAAGGCACCGGCCGGGGCCAGCTTTGCCTCCCGGCCATCGGGCAGCTCGGTGAAGGTAACTTCGTAATAACCACGCCGCACGCGCCGGATACCAACGTAAAGGACTGCGCAGTCGAGCTGCACGGCGAGGCGGTCGGCGCTGGTGTAAAAGCTGGTATCTTGGTTGAGGAAGTCGGTCCAGTAGGGTTTGTCCTCGGGGCCGGCGGCCTGGTCGGTGAGGAGGCTGAGGGTGCGGCCTTCGCCGCGGTGTGCCACCAAGTAGCGCAGGGTGGCCAGCATGGGCACAGCATCGGCGCCGAGGCGGGTGCGGAGGCGGCGCATAAAGCTTTCGAAAAACAGGTTGTTCAGGGGCTTGTATACGCCGGCAGCCCGGCCGGGAAACTCCAGTGCGGCGCCAGACAGAATCCATTCCCAGTTGCCCATGTGCGAGCCAAGGGAGAGCACCAACCGCTTTTCGGCAAAATGGCGCGTCATCAATTCGGGATTGGTGAAGCGCATGCGCTGCCGCAACTCTTCGGGCGAAATGGCAGCGGCTTTCAAAATCTCAACTATTACCTGAGCAAAATGGCGGTAGAATGCCTTGCCCGTGCGCTCGATTTCGGCTGGTGACTTATCAGGAAAAGAGTTGCGCAGGTTTTCCGTGACCACGCGCCAGCGGTAGCGCACCACATAAGCCAGCAGGAAATAGATGAACTCCGCAAACAGGTACAGCACCGCCAGTGGCAGGTGCGCCAGGCCCAGCAGCAGCCAGCGCAACGGCTTGTAGTACCACGCGTAGGGCCGCCCGCTGGCTTTAATAGCGCCTTTTGTTGCCATGTTTAGTGAGGGGCAGCAGCCGCGCCGGGGGCAAATTCAGCTGTGCTGTGCTGGCCGATGGCGCGGTGGCCGGTCAGCAGCTTCTTGTTGCCGGGCCCGCCGTACACTTCAATAAACAGCGTGAACGGGCCATCGGGCAGCGGGCCCATGGGCAATTGGCCCACTACGGGGGTCGGCCGGCCGGCCTGGGGCGTCAGGGCCGCATCGGCATCGGCAGCCGAGCCGTCGGGGGTGGTGAGGTGATAATGCACGCGCAGCTCCTGCCCCACGGGCGCATTGTGCAGCTCGGTATAGAAGAATACGTTATCGGCGCCTCGGCCGTAGCTACCACTTGGGGCGCGGGTGAGACGGTAGCCGCCTCGGCTGAAGTTATCGTCGCTCCCACCTTTCACGGCCGGGCGCGAAAGCAACACGATATCTGTCATGAACGGGCCGGTCGGCGCTTCGAGCACCAGCGGCTTTTCGAGGGTCGTTTCGCCGTTGGCGCTGCGGTACTGGTCTTTCACGGTGCCGCGCAGGGTGTATTTGCCATCGGGCAGCATGACTCTTTTCAGGAAGCTCAGCGGATTTTTGATGGCAATGGTGGTGTCGGTGAGCACCGGCGGCTTCAGAGTCACGACTTCGTGGTAGGCGGAGGTGCCATCAGCTTTCAGAATATCGAGCGTCACCACGGCCGACGACTGGAAGGATTTCGGTGCCCGCTGCCGGTAGGTGAGCGGCTGCGTGGGCACGGTGACATAGATTTCTACCTCCGCGCCTTTCTCCACCTTATTCAGGTTGCGAAAACGGGCTACATCAAGCAGAATCTGGGGTGGGCCGGCTTGGGCAGCCAGCGTGGCAAGGGCAATGAGGATGGTGAGCAGGTAGCGCATGGGACAAAAGTACGGCGGGTGGAGGGCTGGCGTTGGGAAAGCCCCGGTTGATAACAGGTCGTCATACTGAGCGCAGGCGAAGCATGACGACCCTTCTTTACTAACACACTATTTTTGTGGCCAGCTACGGTAAACATTTACCGTGCCGCACCGTTCTCGTCCCGCTATGCGTGCCACCATCGCCTTCGTTCTGGGTTTGCTGATGCTGCTGGGCAGCCTCGTGCCCGACAACGACCTCGGCGAACTGGCCAAGCTGCCGGAACTGGCGAAGCACTACCAGTTTCACCACTCATCGGCTGGTGGCGGGCTCACGTTCGGCCAGTTTATGGTGGAGCACTACGGCGCGGGCACCAAGCATTACGATGGCTACAGCCTCTCGCAGCGGCACCAGCAGGACCATCACAACCTCCCCTTACGCTGCCATCATGGCTGCATCACGCTAAGCTTTGTGGTAGCGCCTGTGACGCGGTTGGTGTTTGTAGAGCGGCCGGTTCAGGTCCTGGTGCGGGCTTATCGGGTGGCGGCGGCGCCACGCTACGCCTTTATTTTTAGCACCTCGCTGGCCCAACCGCCCCGAGCGTAGCCTCCCCGCGCCTCCGGACGCAGTGTGCCCGCACCAGACTTGGTCCTGGCTCCGATTTCCGGCCCCTCTTCCCTCTCTTATTGGATTGTTAGCGCCTCTCGGGCCGGCTGATTTGCCGCGTTCGGGCCGGGTCGCATTGCACCGTTTCGCATGATTTCGGCGATTATTAATTTCAGCATTCGCAACAAGCTACTGGTGGGCCTGATGCTGGCGGGCCTCATTGCCTGGGGCATTTTTTCGGCCGCGAACCTGCCGCTCGACGCCATTCCGGATGTTACCAATAACCAGGTCCAAGTCATTACCCAAAGCCCGGCGCTGGCCGCACAGGAGGTCGAGCAGCTCATCACTGTGCCACTGGAGCTGGAACTGCGTACCATCCCCGGCGTCACGGAAATTCGCTCGATTTCCCGATTCGGCCTTTCGGTGATTACGGTGGTTTTTGAGGAAGACGTGGATACCTACCACACCCGCCAGCTGGTGGCCGAAAAGCTCAAAACGGCTGAGGCCGACCTTGGCCAGAACCTGGGCGCACCGGGTATGGCGCCCATCACCACAGGTCTGGGGGAGATTTATCAGTATACCCTCAAAGCTCAGCCCGGCTATGAGAAAACGTACGGCCTGTCCCAGCTGCGCGAAATTCAGGACTGGCTGGTGAAGCGCCGCTTGGCCGGCGTAAACGGCGTAGTGGACGTGAGCAGCTTCGGCGGCTACGTGCGGCAGTACGAAGTGAGCGTGGACCCGGCGCGGCTGGCGGGCGCGGGCGTGAGCATGGCCGAGCTTTACGGGGCCCTGCAAGCCAACAATGGTAATGCTGGCGGCAGCTACCTGGAGCGTGGGCCGCGAGCATTTTTCATTCGGGGCGAGGGCCGGGCCACCTCGCTGGCCGACATCGGCAACATCGTGGTGAAACCGGTGGGCACGCCCGGCCGGGGTGGCGCGCCGCTGCTCGTGCGCGACCTCGCAACTGTGCGCTTTGGCCACGCCGTGCGCTACGGTGCCATGAACCGCGACGGCCAAGGCGAAACCGTGGGCGGCGTAGTGCTCATGCTGAAAGGGGCTAGCTCGGAAGCCACCATTAAAAACGTGAAGGCCCGAGTGGCCGAAATTCAGCAAACGCTGCCCGAAGGCCTGGAAATAGAGCCCTTTCTTGACCGTACCAAGCTGGTGGACAAGGCCATTCATACCGTGGTCAAAAACCTGGTAGAAGGTGGTATTATCGTGATTGCGGTGTTGCTGCTACTGCTCGGCAACCTGCGGGCCGGGCTGGTGGTGGCGGGCATGATTCCGCTGTGCATGTTCTTTGCGCTGGGCTTGATGAACACCTTTGGTGTATCGGCTAACCTTATGAGCCTCGGGGCGTTGGACTTTGGCCTCATCGTGGACGGGGCTGTGATTATCGTGGAGGCCGTCATCGCCCACCTGCTACACGAGCGCGCCAAGGCCGCCCACGAAACCATGGACGACATCACTCAGGACGTGACCGCGCGGCTCATGCGCTCGGCCCTGTTTGGCCAGCTCATCATCCTGATTGTGTATTTGCCCATCCTCTCGCTCACCGGCGTGGAGGGCAAGATGTTCCGGCCCATGGCCCTCACTGTGAGTTTCGCCATCATGGGCGCTATGCTTCTGTGCCTCACCTACGTGCCGGCTGTCACGGCCTGGGCTTTGAAAAAAAATATCAGCGAGAAGCCCAACCTGGCCGACCGCATTGTGGGCTTTTTGCATCGCTTGTACGTCCCCATTATTCGGGCAGCGCTGGGGGCGCGTTGGCCGGTACTGGGCGGGGCCGTAGCACTGCTGGCGCTGGGTGGCTTCGTGTTTTCGCGCTTGGGCGGCGAGTTTATTCCGCAGCTTGACGAAGGTGATTTTGCCGTGAATGTGACCTTGTCGCCGGGGTCGTCGCTGGATGAAAGCGTGCTGCTGACATCCCGGATTCAGCGCCTTCTGAAAAGCCAGTTTCCGGAAGTGCTGCAAGTGGTGGGCAAAATCGGCACCTCGGAAATCCCCACCGACCCCATGTCGCTGGAAGACAGCGACCAGATGATTATCCTAAAAGACCGTGCCGACTGGACCAGCGCCCACACCCGTGAGGAGCTGGCCGACAAGATGCAGAAGGCCCTGGCCGGTGTGCCCGGCGTCAACCTAGAGTTTCAGCAGCCCATCCAGATGCGATTTAACGAGCTGATTTCCGGCGTGAAGTCGGACATTTCGGTCAAGATTTATGGCGACGACCTCGACCTGCTCAAAGCCAAAGCCGACGAAGCGGCCGCCCTTATCCGCCCGCTGACTGGCGTGGGCGACCTCAAAGTGGAGCAAATAATTGGCTTGCCGCAGCTGCGTGTGCGCTACGACCGCGCCCGACTGGCCCAGTACGGCCTGCGGGTTTCGGACCTCAACACCCTGCTGCAAACCGCTTTTGCGGGCCAAACCACCGGCCAGGTGTACGAAGGTGAGCGCCGCTTCGACCTCGTGCTGCGCCTTGATTCTCTGCATCGCCGTGGCCCCGACGACCTCAACCAACTCCTTGTGTCGCTGCCCGATGGCGGCCAGATTCCCCTGGCCGAGGTAGCTACTGTGGCCCTGCACCCCGCCCCCGCCCAAATCTCGCGCGACGACGCCCGCCGCCGCGTCAACATCGGCGTGAATGTACGCGGCCGCGACGTGCAAAGCCTCGTGCAGGAAATCCAGGCCAAGCTGAAAACGAGCCTGCGCCTACCGCCTGGCTACAGCATCGTCTACGGCGGCCAGTTCGAGAACCTTAACCATGCGAAAGAGCGGTTGGCGGTGGCTGTGCCGGTGTCGCTGGTGCTCATTTTCATGCTGTTGTTCCTGGCCTTTCGCTCAGTGAAGGAAGCATTGCTGATTTTTACGGGTATTCCGCTGGCAGCCATTGGCGGTGTGCTGGCACTGGCGCTACGCGGGATGCCGTTCAGCATTTCGGCCGGCGTGGGCTTCATCGCACTGTTTGGTGTGGCCGTTTTGAATGGTATTGTATTGGTGGCCAGCCTCAATGAGTTGGCCACAGCAGGCCTCACAAAAATCCGTGAGCGGGTGCTACGGGCTACTGAGGAGCGGTTTCGGCCGGTACTGCTCACGGCTTCGGTAGCCTCGCTGGGCTTTTTGCCAATGGCCTTATCCAACTCGGCCGGCGCGGAGGTGCAAAAGCCCTTGGCTACTGTCGTCATTGGCGGGCTGATAACGGCCACGCTGCTCACGCTGGTGGTACTGCCAGTGCTCTACACCTTCTTTGTGAAGGACGACGAGCCCAGTCCGCTGGAAGCCGCCGAAGCAGCTCACGAAGCCAAAGTCGCGGAAGAAACCGGCCGTAAGCCTAAAACTGACCCCAATAAGCCGGATGCGAAAAGTCCGGATTATCCTAACAGTACGGGCGTAGGTGCGGCCGGAACGTCAGCAGTGGTACTGTTTGCACTGGCGGCGCTGGTTCCGGTTGCCGCCCGCTCCCAAACCAAAGCCCCGACCGATGCCCCGCTCAGCATCTCGCAGGCCCTCACCACCGGCTTGGCTCAAAGCCCGCTCATTCAAGCCGCCACGCTACAAGCGCAGCAGCAAGCTGCCTTATCCCGCACCGGCTACGACCTGCCCCGTCTGACCATCGACTACCAATACGGCCAAATTCAGGGCCGGCTCAACGACCAAACGTTCAATATCTTGCAGCAGTCGGCCTTTCCCACCTTGTATGCCGCTCAGCGCAAGGTGCTCCAAACCGCCGCCGAAGGTGCCAGTATCCGGACCAGTGCTCAGCGCCGCGAGCTAGCCCGTAGCATCCGCTCCAGCTACTATGGCCTGCTGGTGACCTACCGCCTGCAGGCCCTGTTGCGCCGCCAGGACAGCCTCTACCAGCGGGCCGCCCGCGCCGCTCGCATCCGCTACCAGGTAGGCGAAACCAACCGCCTGGAACAAGTCTCGGCCGAAGCCCGCGCCCACGAGCTGCAAAACCGCCTTGCTACCCTGCGTTCCGATTTAGTGGTACAGCGCCGCCAGCTGGCTCTGCTTCTTGGCCAGTCCAGCCTGGCCAGCATCGACACCACCGCTAGCCCGCGCGCCACTCTGCTGCCCGCCGATACAGCCACCCTCACGCCCGCCACTAACCCCACGCTGGCCCTTTACCAGCAACAG
Organism: Hymenobacter negativus; assembly: GCF_017571495.1. Classification (GTDB taxonomy): domain Bacteria; phylum Bacteroidota; class Bacteroidia; order Cytophagales; family Hymenobacteraceae; genus Hymenobacter; species Hymenobacter negativus. Next base: position 99,617 of record NZ_JAGETZ010000004.1, read on the forward strand.
CTAACCCTCAGCCAGCAGCAAACCAAAGTTGAGAAGCTGCGCCGCCTGCCCGACCTCCGCGCTGGCTATTTCAATCAAAGCATCAATCAAGAAAAGAGTTTCCAGGTGGCGCAGGCTGGCATTGCGGTGCCGCTGTTGGGGGGCGTGCAACGTGGCCGTATTGCCGCTGCCAAGTTGGGTGAGGAAGCCGCTCAAGTCCAGCTAGCTTACGCCAACACCCAATTCAGCACCCAGCTCAGTACCTTCCGCCAGCAGTTGGCTCGCGCCCAGGCCTCCCTTCTTTACTACGAAACCTACGCCCTTCCGCAAGCCCGCCTCATCCTCAATACCGCGGAGAAAAGCTTTCGCTCCGGAGATATCGAGTACGTGGAATACGTGGTGAACACCCAGCCTGCCTGGCAAATCCAGGAGGCCTATCTGGAGCAGCTCCGCCAATACAACGAGTTGGCTGCCAATGTCAAATCCCTAACTGGCAACGATTAATCTTTTTGCACATAGCTCACTGATTTATATGAGTTCCGCAAAACATCGAAGGCTCCTTTAACGCTGTGCAAGCCTGTCAATAGAAATTCCGATGAAATATTTCCCCTTCCTCTTATTCCTCATTGCCTGCGGTAAAGAAGCTGAAACATCCACCGCCGAAAAGCCCGCCACCCCACCGCCCCGCGCGCCCAATGAAGTTTTGCTCAGTAAAGCCCAGTTGCAAGCTGCCGGCATCGAGCTGGGCACTTTCACCCGGCGCGACCTGGGCACCGAAGTGCAGGCCACGGGCCAGATAGACGTGCCTCCCAGCCACCGCGTGTCCGTCACGGCCATTATGGGCGGCTACGTGGAGCGCCTGCCGATACTACCCGGCCAATACGTGACGCGAGGCACCGTCCTGGCTACCCTGCGCAGCCCCGAATACCTCAAGCTGCAACAGGACTACCTGCAAAGCCAGGCGCGCATCGTGTTTCTAAAGCAGGAAACCAGCCGCCAGCAAATCCTCAACGACGAGGACGTGGGAGCCCGCCGTAAGCTTCAGCAAGCCACTTCCGAGTTGCGCACCGAGCAGGCCGCGGCTGGCAGCCTCGCCGCCCAGCTCCGCCTCATTGGTCTGAGACCGGAGTCGCTTAGCGCTACGCACATCAAGCCAAATGTGCCACTCACTGCCCCCATCAGCGGCTACGTGAAGGCAGTACTGGCTAACCCCGGCCAGTTTGTGAGCCCGCAGGATGTCCTGATTGAACTCGTGGACCGCTCCGACCTGCACCTGGAGCTAAAAGTATTTGAGCGCGACATTGCCAAAATAAAAATTGGCCAGGATATTCTGTTCCGGGTGCCCGCCCAGGGTGCCGATGCCCAGCCGCTGCCCGCCACGGTGTTTCTGGTCGGCAAATCATTTGATGACGACGGCCGCACCGTCCCCGTCCACGCCCATCTGCACGACACCGGCCCCGATGCGGCTGCCACTGCCGCCCTCCTACCCGGCCAATACGTCAGTGCCCGCATCCTCACCGGCCGCACGCCCCAGCGCACCCTGCCCGAAGATGCCCTCGTGCCCGGCGGCGAAGTCAGCTACGGCTATTACCAGATTAAAACGGATGAAAGCGGCAGCACTTTCCGCCGTTTCAGCCTCCGTCCCGGCGCCACTGACCAAGGCCAAGTAGCCGTGCGGCTGCTGGATAAACTATCCGACACCACCCATTTGGTTGTCAAAGGGGCCTACTTTCTGGACGCTGAACGCAACAAAGGTCAAGGCGGTGATGATTAGGACGCACAGAACGTTATGCCTCGCTACGCGCTGCATGACGTTCTTTTGTTAACCAATATCCCTGCCCTAACCCACTGATGATTATTCTCTCCGAGCTCCACTACCACCCGCCCGCCGCCTTATTTGCAACCCTTATGCACGCCGATGGCCTGTTGCTGGAAGCCCACGAGCACTACCGCAAGCAAACCTATCGCAACCGCTGCCTCATTCGCACCGCGCAGGGCGTGCAGCCGCTCACGGTGCCGGTTATCGATGGCAACCGGGCCGAAAAGGTCAGCATTTCGGCAATTGAAATCGACTACCGGCAGAACTGGATTCACCGGCACTGGCGTACCCTGCAAACGGCCTACGGTAATAGCCCGTATTTCGAGTACTATGCCGACTACCTGCATGATATCTACGTAAGTAAACCAGCATTGCTTTTTGACCTAAACCAGCAGTTTTTACGTTTATTGCTGAAGTGTTTCCGGCTCACGCTGCCAGTGCAGCTTACCACCAAATACCACGCCTACTACCCTGCGCAACCTTCTGCCGATAATACTGGTCTTCTTTCTACCCAGCCCAGCATCGCCGACCGGCGCGACTGGCTGACACCCAAAGCCAGCGTAAAAACCCCCGAACCTGACACTCCGGCAGCCTCCGCCCTCGTGCGGCCCTATCCGCAGGTGTTTGGCCCAGGTTTTGAGCCCGGCCTAAGTGTGCTGGACCTGCTGTTTTCGCAGGGACCGGCGGCCGGCAGTTTTTTTATTGTGTAGTAAGCTTTAGCTTGCCGGCCAACGTATTTAGGAGTAATTCTTCCCGCTTGTTTTCTCCTGCGGCCAGCGCAAGCTTACCACAGGCTGTCCGAACCTTCGCCCGAACCGGCTTGTTTTCAAGTCACCTCGGCCCAACCCGTCATTCGTGTTACTCGCCCGACGCGGGGCTTATTAGATTTTTCACTACGTTTATTGGCATGGAAGCTAAATTCTCAAACCGCGTCAAAGAGGTTATTTCCCTCAGTCGGGAGGAGGCCATCCGTCTCGGCCACGATTACATCGGCACCGAACACTTACTGCTTGGCATGATTCGCGAAGCCGAAGGCACTGCCCTCGGCCTATTGCGCAAGCTGGGCGTGAGCATCGACGAGCTGAAGTTTTCGCTGGAGCAGGCCACCCGCAACACCGCTACCCAGGGCACCAGCATCACCGGCTCGATTCCGCTCACCAAGCAGACCGAGAAGGTGTTGAAAATAACCTACTTGGAGGCCAAAATTTTCAAGTCCGAAATCATCGGCACCGAACACCTGCTGTTGTCCATCCTGCGGGATGAGGACAACATTTCTTCCCAAATTCTCAGCAAATTCAACGTGAACTACGAAACTGTGCGCGACTCGCTGGATTACCACGGTAACGCCGGCGCGGCTCCGCAAAACCGCACGCCCGATACGGACGACGACGATAACGACCGCCTCTTTGGCGCTTCCGGCCCCGGTGGTGGCCGTGGTGGCGCTGCTGGTGCTGGTGCTGCCAAGAAGCCCGGCGAAAAATCGCGCACCCCGGTGCTCGACAACTTCGGCCGCGACCTCACTAAGTTGGCCGAAGACGATAAACTAGACCCTATCGTAGGTCGGGAAAAAGAAATTGAGCGCGTGGCCCAAATCCTGAGCCGCCGCAAAAAGAATAACCCCATCCTCATTGGTGAGCCGGGCGTGGGTAAAACGGCCATCGCCGAAGGCCTCGCCCTGCGCATCATCCAGAAGAAAGTAAGCCGTGTGCTCTTCAACAAGCGCGTTGTGACCCTCGATTTGGCTTCGCTGGTGGCAGGTACCAAGTACCGCGGCCAGTTTGAAGAGCGCATGAAGGCCGTGATGAACGAGCTGGAGAAGTCGCCCGACGTGATTCTGTTCATTGACGAGTTGCACACCATTGTTGGCGCCGGCGGTGCTTCTGGCTCGTTGGATGCTTCCAACATGTTCAAGCCGGCCTTGGCCCGCGGCGAGATTCAATGCATCGGCGCCACCACGCTGGATGAGTACCGTCAGTACATCGAGAAAGATGGTGCTTTGGCCCGTCGTTTCCAGATGGTGATGGTGGACCCCACCACCCCCGAGGAAACCATCGAAATCCTGCACAACATCAAGGACAAGTATCAGGACCACCACCACGTGGTGTACACCGATAAGGCCATTGAGCAGTGCGTGATGCTGTCGGACCGCTATATGAGCGACCGTTTCCTGCCAGACAAGGCCATCGACATTCTTGATGAAGCTGGTGCCCGGGTGCATATCAACAACATTGTGGTGCCCGAGGATATTCTCACGCTCGAAGAGCAGATTGAGAACATCAAAGGCGAGAAAAACCGCGTGGTGAAATCGCAGAAATACGAGGAAGCCGCTAAGCTCCGCGACACCGAGAAGAAACTGCTGGACCAGCTCGACACGGCTAAAAAGTCGTGGGAAGAGGAAACCAAGAAGAAGCGCTACACGGTTAAAGAGGAGAACGTGGCCGAGGTTATTGCCATGATGACCGGCATCCCTGTTTCGCGTGTGGCCCAGAACGAAAGCCAGAAACTCCTCAACATGAACGAGGAGTTGCAAGGCAAAGTAATTGGCCAAGACAAAGCCATCAAACAGTTGGTGAAAGCCATACAGCGTACTCGCGTTGGCTTAAAAGACCCCAAGAAGCCCATCGGCTCGTTCGTATTCCTCGGCCCGACGGGTGTGGGTAAAACAGAGCTGGCTAAGGTGCTTGCCACTTATCTCTTCGATAAAGAAGATGCGCTGGTGCGTGTCGACATGTCGGAGTACATGGAGAAATTCAGCGTATCGCGCTTGGTAGGCGCGCCTCCCGGCTACGTAGGCTACGAAGAAGGCGGCCAGTTGACGGAGAAAATCCGCCGCAAACCGTACTCGGTTATCCTGCTCGACGAGATTGAGAAAGCGCACCCAGACGTGTATAACCTACTTCTGCAAGTGCTGGACGACGGCATCCTAACCGACGGCCTCGGCCGCAAGGTGGACTTCCGAAACACCATCATCATCATGACCTCGAACATTGGGGCACGTGACCTTCAGGACTTCGGCGCCGGCATCGGCTTTGGCACCAAGGCCCGTCAGGAGAACATGGACGAGTTGACTAAAGGCACCATCACCAATGCCCTGAAGAAGACCTTCTCGCCCGAGTTCCTGAACCGCTTGGATGATGTTATTGTCTTCAACTCGCTCGAGAAAAAGGACATTCACCGCATCATCGACATCAGCCTCAGCAAGCTCCTCTCGCGGGTGCAGGCCTTGGGCTACCGTGTTGAGTTGACGGAAGCTGCTAAGGATTTCGTGGCTGACAAAGGCTACGACCCGAAATACGGTGCCCGTCCGCTGAACCGTGCTATCCAGAAATACATCGAAGACCCGATTGCTGAGGAGATTCTCAAAGCCCAGGTAGTACACGGTGACGTCATCACCGCAGACTATGCTGAAGGTGCTGAGGAACTGACCTTTGCCGTAAGCAAGAGCGGCGAGGCCCAGAACCTTGCCAGCGACGAGCGCCCGGCCGACAAGCCGGAAGCACCCGACGCTGATACAAAGAAGTAAGCTGCTCGCAGCAACTAGAAACGGCTGGTTTCCGCAAGGGAGCCAGCCGTTTTTTATATCTTGGTGGTATACCCTGTTCTCACCTACACCTTAAGCAATGAGCAAGCAAATCACGAAGATTCTAAGAGTCAGCTTATTCCTCTTCCTCCCTGGTATCGCGCTGGCGCAACATCAGAAGCCCGAGCTGCCCTATAATGCGAGTCTTGTTACACTCCAGCCCGAGGCCGGAACCGGTAATCCCGCCTTCCAGCCTTCGGCCACGATACGCGGTATGAAAGCGCTATCGGATGGTAAAGTTTATTTGGTTTCGACCGATGACAAGTCGCTTTCGGCTTACCAAGGCAACCGCCTGGTTTGGAAAGCCAACGTGGTAGAGGCTTGCCCTACCATCGTCGGACAGCACAAGATTCGGAAAGTGACCCTCAGCCCTAAAACGCTTTTTGTAGTGGTTGGGACTCGCACTTTTGCCGAGGTCGATGCTGCGACGGGCAAAATAGTAGTTGCCGATGTGCAGCGGAATTAATTGATGACTGGCGTAGGCGCACATTTTCACAGATGGTGAGCTACCGCTCGACGTCCCGAAACCACTGCCCGACAAAAGGGTGTCGGCTCATAATCTACCGATAACCTACCTTTGAACTACTCATTCCCGCGCATCATTCCCACCCGCGCGCTAACCCTTACCCATGCCCGACCCACACGCCCACGCCCACCTTTCCAAAACTGAACTGCTGGCCCGCAAAAACGAAGAAGCCCTCCTTGGCGGCGGCCAAGCTCGCATCGATGCCCAACACAAAAAAGGCAAGCTCACCGCCCGCGAACGGGTCGACTTGCTGATGGACGAAGGCTCATTTGAGGAAATTGGCAAGTTTGTAATGCACCGCTCTAAGGACTTTGGTCTGGACAAGGAACATTACCTCGGCGATGGCGTGATAACGGGCTACGGCACAGTGCATGGCCGCTTAGTCTATGTCTTCTCGCAAGACTTCACGGTTTTTGGCGGCTCGCTGAGCGAAACCCACGCCGAGAAAATCGTCAAAATCATGGACCTCGCTATGAAGAATGGCGCGCCCGTCATTGGCCTGAACGACTCCGGTGGGGCCCGCATCCAAGAAGGTGTAGTGAGCCTCGGCGGCTATGCCGACATCTTCTATAAGAATACGCTGGCTTCGGGCGTGGTCCCGCAGCTATCGGCCATTATGGGACCGTGTGCAGGCGGCGCAGTCTATTCGCCAGCCATTACGGATTTTATTCTGATGGTGGAGCATACGAGCTACATGTTCGTGACCGGCCCCAACGTGGTGAAAACTGTGACCCACGAAAATGTGACCAGCGAGGAGCTTGGCGGGGCCAGCACGCATTCGGCCAAGAGCGGCGTTACGCACTTTAGCTGCGCGAATGAGGTGGTGGCCATCAACCACATCAAGCAGCTGCTGAGCTACATGCCGCAGAACTGCGAAGAAACGGCACCACGCCAGCCCTACGAGGCCAATGGCGATGAAAGCCGCCCGGTACTTGACAAGCTGATTCCCGAAAATGCCAACCAGCCTTACGATATGCGCGAGGTGGTGGAAGGTATCATCGACGAGGGCTCGTTCATGGAGGTACACCAGAATTTCGCGGAGAATATTGTCGTCGGCTTTGCCCGCTTGGCCGGTCGTAGCATCGGCATTGTGGGCAACCAGCCCGCTGTACTGGCAGGAGTGCTCGACATCAATGCCAGCACCAAAGCTGCTCGCTTTGTGCGCTTCTGCGACTCGTTCAATATCCCGCTGCTGGTGCTGGAAGATGTGCCTGGCTTCCTGCCCGGCACCGACCAGGAGTGGCGCGGCATCATTACCAACGGCGCCAAGCTACTCTATGCTTTCTGCGAAGCCACCGTGCCGCGCATCACCGTGATTACCCGCAAAGCCTACGGCGGCGCGTACGACGTGATGAACTCCAAGCACATTGGGGCCGATATGAACTACGCCTGGCCCACGGCCGAAATCGCGGTAATGGGTGCCAAAGGCGCGGCCGAAATCATCTTCAAGCGCGAAATTGCCCAAGCCGAGAACCCCGAAGCCAAGCTCCAGGAAAAGGTGGACGAATACCAGGAAAAATTCGCTACCCCCTACCGTGCTGCTCACCGCGGGTTTGTAGATGAAGTTATTCTGCCCTCGCAAACGCGTCAGAAATTGATTCGGGCATTTAAGATGCTCGAAAACAAAGTGGATACCATGCCACGTAAGAAGCACGGTAACATTCCGCTATAAGCTCAACCACATGAACTGGCAGGCCAACGGCAATATTCTACTGGGCATAGGTGCCTTTGCCTTGGGAGTGGGCCTGCTGTTGCGGTTTAAGGCGGGCCGGTGGCTTTTGGCTGCGCTGTTGGTGCTAATTACACTCGGCTCACTACTGAGCGGCGATTGGCACTCACTGGCCGATAGCAACCCCGATATTGGCACTAATCCGCACAAGGCCAGTCGCTACTGGTTGATAGGCGGTGGCATTTGTGCATTGCTCGGGCTTGGATTTCGTACACTGGCCAGCAAATCGATTTAATTATTTTTTCTCTCGCGTATGCGCCCTGAATCGTTCACCTTCCTCCAAAACTACCTCAACAATCCTTCCCCTACCGGCTTCGAAAAAGAAGGCCAAAAACTGTGGTTGGAATACATCAAGCCGTATATCGACGAGTATTTCGTGGATACTTACGGCACAGTGGTTGGGGTAATTAATCCCGAAGCGAAATACAAAGTCGTCATCGAAGCACACGCCGATGAGATTTCCTATTTCGTGAATTACATTACCAAAGAAGGCTACTTGTACCTGCGCCGGAACGGCGGCTCTGATGCCTTGGTAGCACCCAGCAAACGGGTAAATATCTTTGGCGAAAAAGGAATTGTGAAAGGCATTTTTGGATGGCCCGCCATTCACGTGCGCAAGGTGGAACAGGACAAGGCCCCAACCATCGAAACCATTTTTCTGGACTGCGGCGCCAGCAGCGCCGACGAAGTGGCCGAGATGGGCATTCACGTGGGCAGTGTGGTCACGTTTGAGGATGAATTCACGGTGCTCAATGACAAGTTCTACGTAGGCCGGGCACTCGACAATCGGGTGGGTGGCTTCATGGTGGCCGAAGTGGCCCGCATGTTGAAGGAGAACAATAAAACCCTGCCCTTTGGCCTCTACATTGTGAATGCAGTGCAGGAGGAAATAGGCTTGCGCGGTGCCGAAATGGTGGCACACCGCATCAATCCCGACGTGGCAATTATCACCGATGTAACGCACGACAGCCAGTCGCCGATGTATGAGAAAAAGACGGCTGGGGACATCAGCTGCGGCAAAGGCCCGGTAATTACCTATGGTCCGGCCGTGCAAAACAATCTGCGCGACCTCATCATCGAAACGGCCAAACAAGCCGATATTCCATTCCAGCGAGCTGCCGCTACCCGCGCCACTGGCACGGATACGGATGCATTTGCCTACTCCGGTTCGGGTGTGGCCTCGGCGCTGATTTCGCTACCGCTGAAATACATGCATACCACCGTAGAAACGGTGCATAAAGACGATGTGGAAAGTGTAACCAAGTTGATTTACGAAACCCTGCTGCGCATTGAGAATGGTCAGGATTTTCGCTACTTTGTTTGAGCCACAGATTTTGCGAATTGGTTGAATCAATCGGATTTAGTGAACGATTTACATTAAAAAGCCCGCGCTTGCGGGCTTTTTCTTTAACGCTTTTTTAACCTGACCTGACTGCTTAATTCACGCCATCCAGTCTTCTACAAAATCCGATGAATCCGACCAATCCGCAAAATCTGTGGCTCAGACTTCCCCTCAATGTAACTGACCAAATGGGGCGGCGCGTGGAGACACCGTTTCCGCCCCAACGTATTGTGTCGCTGGTGCCATCTCAAACGGAACTGCTATTTGATTTGGGATTGGGCAAGAAGGTAATTGGCGTCACTAAGTTTTGCATTCATCCTGCCGAAGCACGTATGCATGCCACCATAATTGGCGGCACGAAGAATTTCGATTTCGAGAAAATAGCTGCTCTCAAACCGGATTTAATTATCGGAAATAAAGAGGAAAACTATCAAACCGGGATTGAGCAATTAGCTACTAAATTCCCCGTTTGGCTGAGCGACATTAACAATCTGCCAGACGCCCTGGATATGATTCGCCGGGTCGGATTTATTGCAGGCGCGAAAGAAAAGGCAGAAGGTTTAGCAGCCGAAATCGATGCTTCTTTTTCAACGCTAATACCTACGCAAGACAAGGCAGCACCTGTTACAGTTGCTTATTTTATTTGGCGCAAGCCATACATGGTTGCTGCTCAAGGCACATTCATCGATGACATGCTATGCCGGATTGGCTTCACCAATGCCTTTGCCTTGCAAACTCGGTACCCGGAAATAACGGCCGAACAACTAGCGGCTGCCGCACCGCACCGCATCCTGCTGTCTTCCGAGCCTTACCCATTTGGCAACAAGCATATTGCCGAATTTCAGGCTATTTGTCCCGATGCTCAAGTCGAAATAGTGGATGGCGAATTATTTAGCTGGTATGGCAGCCGGCTCCGGAAATCAGCGGCTTATTTTAGTCAGCTTCGCTAATTACGAAACCGCTTTTTGTTAATTCTTTCCAGAATTGCGGATACGACTTTCTCACTACCGTGGGGGCCTCAATGTTGAGCGGGCCGCGCATGGCCAGCGGTGCGAAAGCCATGGCCATACGGTGGTCGTGGTAAGTAGCGACAGTCTGATTATCTACCGCGAAATCCGTTGACTCGGCCCGGAAGCGGCCTGCTGCTACTTCCCGCAAGTCGCCGCCAAATTTGGCCAGCTCGGTTTGCAAAGCCGCGATGCGGTCGGTCTCCTTGATGCGCAGGCTTTCCAGACCCGTCATGTCAACAGGACGCGCGAGGGCAGCGGCTACTACGGCTACAGTTTGGGCGAGGTCGGGGCAATCGGTGAAATCCAGCGTCTGTATTTCACTCTGCGGCGCAAGTGGCTGTTGTTTCAAATGCACGGCATTGGGCAAGAAGGAAGTTTCTACGCCGAAATGCGTCATTATTTCCGCAATGGCCTGGTCGCCCTGCAAAGACTTTCGGCGCAGGCGAGGCAGCATAATTTCAGAGCCGGCCGGCCCCATCGCTACCAGCGAGTACCAGTAGCTGGCGGCCGACCAGTCCGATTCAATGGTGTAGTTGGTCGGCGAATAGGTGCCGGCCTGGACAGTAAGCATGTCGCCTTCGGCAACACAATTAGCGCCGAAAAGCTGCATCAAGGCCACAGTCATATTGATGTAAGGCCGTGAGCCGACGTGGCCGGTCAGGGTGAGGCGCAGGCCGCCGGGCAGGTACGGCCCCACCATCAGCAAGGCCGAAATGTACTGGCTGCTGATATCGCCGCGCACGGCCAACTCAGTGAGCGCGCCAGTGGTTTTGGTGCTAGTGAAACCACCAATTTCCAGCGGCGGATAGCCTTTGTTAGTTAAGTAGGAAATGCTGGCCCCGGCTTGCTGTAGGGCATCAACGAGCACGGCAATGGGGCGCTCCTGCATGCGGGCAGTGCCCGTGAGACGGCCGCGCCAGTTCGTCACACTGAGATAGGCCGTGAGGAAGCGCATAACGGTGCCGGCGTCTTCGGCGCTAAGCTCCGTAGCATTGGGCGCAATGGCCAGCAGACGCTGCATGAGCTGCGTGTCATTCGCATCGGAGAGGTTATCGAGCGTACCGCCGCCAGCCAAGGCTTGCAGAATGAGGGCACGATTGGCTTCGCTTTTGGAAGCTGGGAGTTGGGCGATGCCGCTTAGCGGGCCGCCAGTCCAAGTGAGGTACATAGAATAGCAGCGCAGGCTTCTGCTTGCGCTTTTGAGGGTTCAGAATATTCTGACGGGAGCAGGTGAGAGCTTGCGCTACGCTTGCAGGCGATGATAATAGCGCAACGACTCGGCAATTTCCGCCAGGGTCACGGGCTGGTCAAATACGCCGGTACCGATGCCTTGGAGCAACGTGCAGTTAATTGTTGTACCCGTATTCTTTTTGTCTTGCAGCGCGAATTCCGCAATGGCTTCGGTTTCGAGGCTGACGAATGGAATTTTATCAAACACCGAAAACACGAAGGTTTCGATTTTATCCAGCTCTTCAGCGGTAAGCAAGCCGTGCTGCACCGAAATCCAGCTTTCGCAAACCAAGCCAGCAGCTACGGCTTCACCGTGCAGAATTTCACGGCTGGGCTGCGTCAGCAGGTAGCTTTCCAAGGCATGGCCCACAGTGTGACCAAAATTGAGCAGCTTGCGCGGGCCACTTTCGAGCGGGTCCTCGGCCACAATGCGCTGCTTGAGCGCCACCGAGGCACGGATGATGGGCGTCCAGTCATCGGTCAGCCAGCCCAGGCGGCGGTTGGTGTTGAAGGCGTCGGCATCAGCAATGAGCCAGTGCTTGATGACTTCCGCATAACCGGATTTGACCTGACGCGGGTCCAGGGTTTGCAGGAATCTGGGCTCAATGAACACGCCCGCCGGCTCCTGAAATACGCCCAACTGGTTTTTATAGCCCTGAAAGTCGACGCCGGTTTTGCCGCCCACACTGGCATCTACCTGCGCAAGCAATGTGGTAGGCACCTGCACGAAGCGAATGCCACGCTTATACAAGGCTGCCGCAAAGCCGCCCAAATCCGTCACTACGCCGCCGCCCAGGTTTACCAGCACGGCGTGGCGGTCGGCGCGCTGCTCAGTTAGCTCTCCCCACAATACATCACAGCTAGCCAGGGTTTTATATTCTTCGCCAGCCGGAATTTCAATGAGCTTATAGTCAGCAGGCAGTTGCTTCTCCAGCAGCGGGAGGCACTGGCGGGCCGTATTGCCGTCGACCAATACGAAAACGCGGCTCACTGCCGGGCGATGCAATAGTTCGCCCAGCGCAGGCAGGGCCTCGGGGCCAATAATGACGGAATTATCCATAGGGCAAAAGTCGGCACAAAAAGTTGTGGCATGCGCACACCCGGCGCAACCATTGCAAGGGGTCGGTGGTCAAGACTGCATTCAATCCTTTTTTACTAGGCGGCTATAATTCCTTTCACGTTTCTCCTCATTTCCCAATGACCCGAACCACAGTTTTTTCCGCATTACTAATAGGGGCCGCCTGGCTTAGTGGCTGCAAAAAAGAACAGGAGCCAAAGGCTGATTCTGGCCTCGTGGGCTCGTGGCAGCTCACCAATCGGCAGTGCTATTGCATGCCAGGCCCTTTGCCAAATGAAGTCATCACGTTCACAACCAGCGGCTTTACCTTTTATAGCAATGGGCAACCTGTAAATAGTGGTACTTATTCCAATACATTGGTAACGTCTTTTTGTGGAGCCAGTAGTCCAGCGGCGGGACTCCGCTTCACCGGCTCGGCCAGTCAGCGGGAAGCGGCCGTTACGCTCACCGACACCACGCTTGTACTCGACTACGGCGGCCCCTGCGATGCACCCGTTGATACGTATCAGCGCCTGCCCTAAGTCTGGCTTAGCCTACGCTATTATGCTCTACAAACCTGGGCCTAAGTGCGTCACGCCATCCACCTGGGGTCGGCCGTTCAGGACTTCGGTTTGTTTGCGGATGCTCTCCAGGTGAATGAGCTTGTAGAGTTCGGCCACAAACTTGTCGTTTACATTCAGCTTAGAGGCCCAGTCGGTACGGGTATTGAATATTTCCTGCCAGCGGTCGAATTGCAGGATTTTCACGTTGTTTTCCTTTTTGTATTCGGCTAGCTCTTCTACCAGCGCCATGCGGCGGGCCAGCGCCTCCACGATTTCGCGGTCGGCCACGTCCATTTTCAAGCGAAGCTCCTCAGCTTTGTTAAGGTAGTCGGCGTTGTTAGAAGAGCGGTAGCGGTATTTCAGCTCGTTCAGGATTTCGCCCAGGCGCTGGGGTGTCACCTGCTGCTCAGCATCGCTCAGGGCGTGGTCCGGGTCGGGATGGGTTTCGATAATGAGGCCATCGTAGTCCAAATCCAAAGCCTTTTGGGAAATTGGCAGCAGCAAATCACGGCGCCCGCCAATGTGGCTGGGGTCACAAATCAGCGGGATGTGTGGGAAACGCGTTTTCAGCTCAATAGGCAGAATCCAGGTCGGCGCATTGCGGTAGCGGCTGGGCGCAAACGTGCTAAAGCCCCGGTGAATGGCCATTAAATCCGTAATCCCGGCCCGTTCCATGCGCTCCAGCGCACCGGCCCACAGGGCCACATCAGGGTTGACCGGGTTTTTTACCATCACGGGCACGCCGGTGCCGGCCAGTGCGTCGGCCAGCTCCTGCACGGCAAAAGGATTTACGGTGGTGCGGGCACCTATCCAAAGCACGTCGATGCCGTGGGCCAAGGCCTCTTCTACGTGGCGGGGCGTGGCAACCTCAATGGCCGTCGGAATACCCGTTTCGGCCTTCACGCGCTGCAACCAGGGCAAAGCCACGGTGCCCATGCCTTCAAACGAGCCCGGCCGGGTGCGCGGCTTCCAGATGCCGGCCCGAAACAAGTCAATTTTTCCCAGCGCCTTCAACCCGTGGGCCGTAGTCATCACCTGCTCTTCGGTTTCGGCCGAGCAGGGTCCGGCAATGAGAATAGGTTGTCCTTTCTGAGCCAAAAGGCGGGTAAAGAACGTATTAGGGGTAGCAGGCATCACGCGGACGAACAAGACTGGGAATTTTCTCGGCCAAACGACCAGAAAGTAGGACAAACGTAACTCGTTTCCTCGAAACGTTGTTTACCGATTACCTTCGCCGGTCCGTCGCGTACGGTCCAGCTTCCCACCAAAGAGTCTTTGCCATGCCCTCCGTCCCTCTCGTTCAAGCCCCACCCATTTCGTTCGAAGACACCCGCGTAGCCTTCGCTTCCAAATCCGATGCGCAGCTGCGTAAAGTTTATGCCCTGTTTGCCGCCATGAACAACGGCAGCCTGGTAAAAGTCGGCAGCGGCCTGATGAAATCGGCCCTGAAATGGCACCTGCCCGGCACCAAGTTTCTCATCAAGCACAGTATTTTTGAGCAATTCTGCGGTGGTGAAACCATTGCGGAATGCCGCTTGGTCACAGCCGAGCTGGGCAAATACAACATCGGCACCATCCTCGACTACTCGGTAGAAGGAGAAGGCAGCGATAAGAGCTACGACCATACCCGCGACGAAATTCTGGCCACCATTGAGGAAGCTCACCGCTCCAAGCACATTCCTTTCTCGGTTTTTAAGGTAACCGGCGTGGCCGATGTAGCCATTCTGGAGAAGATTCAGGCCGGCCAGCTACTCACCGCTACCGAAGAAGCTGCCCACACTCGCGCTATAGCCCGGGTAGAAGCCATTTGCGCCCGCGCTCACCAACACGGCGTCCGTCTGTTTATTGATGCGGAGGAAAGCTGGTTTCAGCACACCATTGACCTGCTGGCCTACGACATGATGGCCAAATACAACCGCCAGAAAGCCATTGTCTGGAACACCTACCAGCTCTACCGTCACGACCGCCTCGATGCCCTCAAAGCCGCTCACGATACTGCTGCTGAAGCCGGCTACTATATTGGGGCCAAGTTGGTACGCGGTGCTTATATGGAAAAGGAAGCCCGCGTAGCAAAGCAGCGTGGCTACCAAAACCCCATCAATCCCACCAAGCAGGCCACCGACGAGTTGTATGACGAAACGCTACGCTACTGCGTGCAGCACGTCGACCGCATCAGCATCTGCGCCGGAACTCACAACGAGGCCAGCTCACTCCTCCTCACCCAGCTGATGCAGGAAGCCGGTCTCACACCCAACGACCCGCGCATGTGGTTTGCACAGCTCTATGGCATGAGTGATAACTTGACTTACAACTTGGCCAATGCCGGATATAACACCGCCAAATACCTACCCTATGGCCCGGTAGCTGCGGTAATGCCTTATTTGTTACGCCGGGCCGATGAGAATACAGCAATTGCGGGTCAGAGCAGTCGTGAATTCCTTCTTATTCAAAAAGAAATTCAGCGCCGTAAAAGCCATTAATTCTGAAGAAAGTCTGTCTTTTCTAAACAAGGAATTCTGAAGAGAATCTGTGGATATAAATGGCAATAATTCTGTACAATCGGCACCGAAATTATATAGCCTGGAAAGGTGCCCAAAGCCCATTTTTTGGCACTAAAAAAGGGCTTCGTAGAATTTAGGAACGATTGTGGTATGGTAGAAGCCGCTGGGCCAAAAATTAGTAGTGTAAACGTTTCCGACATGTAGGATTTCGCAATTAAAAATCACTAATTTTCAGCCCCCAAAACGGTTTTTATTCACTTGTAACCCTGCCATGATTGGTCGTATTCGCACGTACTTAATTCGCTACTCCCGGCTACAAACCGGAACCGTAAGCTACCTCACGCTAGTGCAGGAAGCTGAGTTGGGACTCAACCTGGAAATTTCTCACGAAAAATCTCGCCTCAATGAAATGCTCGCCGAGATTTCAACAGCGGAATTCGAAGCTGGCCGGCCACCTCTCAGTGCGCTTGTAAAGGTGCAAGGCTCAAAAGGGCAAGGTGACAATTTTTACAAGCTCTGCGAGAAAATGGGCATGGGCGAATGGCGTAGCCTAAAGCAGGACGAGGAATTCCTGAAAAACCTCATCAGCGAATGCCGCGCCTTTTGGCGCGACGAGGCTAATTTCCAGCAATTCGCCTGATTTACAATTTTATACATTAAACCCAACCGTAAAGCCGTGTTGCAAGTGTGCAACACGGCTTTACGGCGTCTAAGGCTGTTTATATTGCGTTTCAATAGTATTCTAACACGGTGAAATAGAATTTGGGCTTGGCGTAACCCCTGCTGAATAGGCCCCGTTAAGGGACACATATCGGCTGGAAACGCTGATTTCTTTTTCACATTTCAACTCCATTCCCATGAATACCAACGATTCGAACAACCCGCAAAATTCTGGTACCGGCGCTGGCGCTAATTATGGCACTAGCACTACTGGCACCGGCCTCGGCAACAGCACTGGCCTCAGCAATGAAGGCACGAGCTACAATGCCGGTACTGGCTCTACGTCGGGCACGGGTGTTAATTCGGCTTCGGGTGCTTCAGCAGCTAACCCTACCAATAATGTTGACGGCGATGACTTCAGCGCCACTGCAAAAGGTGCCGCAGTAGCAGGCACGGCTGGTGCCGTCGTAGGCCGCGCCATCGATGGTGTGCAAAACACTGCTGACAGCGCAGCCCATGCTGTAACTGGCGAGCCCTACCGCGATGGCAGCACGATGACCGGCATGTTCCGCGACCGTAGCAGCGCCGAGAAGGCCTATCAGTCGCTGCATTCGCGTGGATATGGCAAGGACGATGTGAACCTACTCATGTCGGACGAAACCCGCAAAACTCATTTCGGTGATGAAACCGCCCATACCGACCTCGGCGATAAAGCCATGGAAGGCGCAGGCGTAGGCTCGGCCATTGGTGGCACGGCTGGCGCTGTCATTGGTGCCATTGCTGCTATCGGTACTTCGGTAGCACTGCCCGGTCTGGGCCTGATTATTGCTGGCCCGTTGGCAGCCGCACTGGCCGGTGCTGGTGCTGGTGGCCTCACCGGTGGCCTGGTAGGCGCTCTGGTAGGCTCGGGTATTCCCGAAGAGCATGCTGCTGAGTACGAAAGCGGCATCAAGAATGGTGGCATCGTAATGGGTGTGAAGCCCCGCAACGAAGAAGACGCCAAATACTTTGAAGACGAGTTCCGTCGCAACAACGGCGACAAGATTTATAAGTACTAGTCTGACCTTCAGGCCTCGGCCTGCATAGTTTCAAAGAGCCTTTCCCAGTCGGGAAAGGCTCTTTTTTTGCAACCCAACTCCTAGTCGGCTGGTCTGTTTTATTGAAGTAGCTGAGCGGGGTGAAATTGGGCACTTATTTTACCCCCAGTGGCGTTTTTGCCGTAGAGAATGAGTGCTCGCGTTGCTTCGCACTCTCCGTATATTTGGTTTTCACTTCCTGTTTTCTTTTTTGCTGATGTCTTCTCCCCGCTTGAAGGTCGGGCTGTACGCTTTTTTAGTGGCAGCCGTGTTTGTTCTGGCTTCATACCGGCTCCTGCGCCGGTCCGACTCGGCGGTTCCGACCAAGGACCAGGTGCTGATTGGCACCATGTTGCAAGGCCTTTCGGCCGCCCATTACCAGCCCGAAAAAGTTGACGACGCCTTTTCTAAACGCGTATTTGACCTCTACCTGAAGCACCTCGACTACCGCAAACAGTTTCTGCTGGCTACTGATGTGGAGCAGTTGCGGCGCTACCAGACCCGTATCGATGACGAGGTAAAGGGCGGTACCCACGAGTTCCTCGACCTCAGCACCAAGCTGATGGCTGACCGTACCAAGGAAATGCAGGGTCTTTACCGTGAGTTGTTGGCTAAGCCATTCGACTTCACTGTGGATGAAACCTTCCAGACAGACTTTGAGAAAGCGGCCTTCCCCGCCGATAAAGCGGCCCAGCGTGAGTTATGGCGCAAGTTGCTGAAGTATGAAACGCTAAGCCGCGTTTCGGAAATGATGGAGGCTCAGGAAAAAGCGAAGGAAGCCAAGCCAACCACTGCTACTGCCGCCCCGGCTGCTGCCAATGCCGCCGCACCCACCGAGGCTGAACCCGTACGCACGCCTGCCCAGATGGAAGCCGAAGCCCGCAAACGTGTGCTGAAGTATTACGACGAGCAGTTCGACGAACTCAAGGATGTTGATGCCAATGAGCGCCTGGCAACCTACGCCAACACCATTGCCAATACCTACGACCCCCACACCGAATATTTTGCGCCCAAGGCCAAGGAGGACTTCGACTATGAAATGACCGGCCGTTTTGAAGGCATTGGGGCGACGCTTAAAGAAAAAGACGGTCTGATTTATATTGAGGAGATTATTCCTGGCTCGGCTTCGGCCCGGCAAGGGGACTTAAAAAAGGGCGACGCCATTCTGCGGGTAGCCCAAGGCGCTGCCGAGCCGGTGAGCATCGAAGGCTGGCACACCGCTAAGGCGGTGACACTGATTCGGGGCAAGAAAGGCTCGGAAGTGCGCCTCACAGTAAAAAAGCCGGATGGCAGCACCAAAATTATTCCCATCATCCGCGACGTAGTGGTAGTGGATGAGAAATACGCGCAGTCGTCGGTTATTACTGATAAAGGGCAGAAAATCGGCTACCTGCGTTTGCCCGGCTTCTACGCCGACTTCAACGACAATGGCGGCCGTAGCTCTTCCGATGATGTGAAGAAGGAATTGGCCAAGCTCAATGCCGAAGGAGTGAAAGGCCTTGTGATGGACCTGCGCTTTAATGGCGGTGGCTCGCTCAGCGATGCCGTATCAATGGCTGGCCTGTTTCTGGAAAGCGGTCCGATGGTGCAGGTGCGCGACGGCCAGGGCCGTACTCAGGTGCTGACCGACAACGACCCGCGTGTACAATACAGTGGCCCGCTTGTGATTCTGGTAAATAAATACAGTGCTTCGGCTTCAGAGATTCTGGCTGCTGCTATCCAGGATTACCACCGTGGCATCATCATGGGCTCGACTAGCACTTATGGCAAGGGTACCGTGCAGCGCATCTTCGACCTCGACGACGCGTTGCCAACGGAGTTGAACAGCATCAAACCCATTGGCTCGCTTAAACTCACCACCCAGAAATTTTACCGCGTAAACGGCGGCTCTACTCAGTTTAAAGGCGTGGCTTCCGATATTGTGGTGCCAGACCTTTACTCCTACCTTGACCAGGGCGAGAAAGAGTCGGACTATCCTTTGAAATGGGATGAGATTCAGCCAGCTCGCTACCGCTCCTGGGCTGATGCGCCAAATCTTGATAAGCTCCGTGCCAGCAGCAAGGCTCGCGTAGCAACCAATTCCAGCTTCAAGGTGATGGATGAAATGGTGAACAGCATGCGTAAGCGCAAAGACGAAACCACGGTATCGTTGAAGATGAGTACCTACCGCGCTGAGCAGCAACAGTCGAAAGCTATTTCGGACCGCTATGAAGCGGCTCAGAAAACGGCTACTGCCCTTCTATTCTCGCCGCTAACTGCTGACGTACGCGCTGTGAATGGCGACACGCTAAAAGTGAACCGGGCTGCTCGATTTACCAAAGGGCTGAAGAAGGACATCACCATTGGCGAGGCTGTGGCCGTGATTCAGGATGAGATAGGCAAGTAATCTTCGCGATTCAGCTTCTTGCAAACGCTCCTGCTCTGATTGAGCAGGAGCGTTTTTTTGTGCTAACTAGCTGCGTCAACACCATTAGCAAACAGCACTCTGTTTTAATAACTAACCAAACAGAGCTATTTCAATACAAACCACTGACAATCAATACTTATTTACTTAGTAAAATTTGACAAAAATATTAGCAATAAGGAAACTTAAACCGTGCCTGCTGACGTTTACCTGTCATGACTACGAAAGAGGAAACCCGCATCATTCCGCTCAACCCGCAGGTGGAGGCCATCAGCGACGAGCAACAGCAGAAACTGGCTGATGAAAACTGGCGCAAGTCGATTCCGGCGCAGGTTTTCCTCAACTATTTCTTTGCTATTAACTATCACATTCAGGAAAACGAGGACCTGCTGGGCGGCTTGCAGAATCTTCCATTTTTCCGCAGCCACTCGGCCGACTTGAGCGATGCCGACGTGGCAGCCATTACCAAGCTACTCCACACCAGTTGGAGTACTGAGTATGCCCTGCGTGCCACGGCTGAGCTGGGCGATGAAAACTTCCTGCGCAATGCCCTGCATTGGACGTTCCCGCAGGCGTACCACGCCATTTGGTCGGGCTTGCAGGCTTTCTTGTATACCACCGGCGTGCATTCCAACAATAGCCAGCTGATTCATCGGGAGGTAGGCCGGCTGGTGGTGAAGAGTGCTTATCCGCGCCCGGTATCATTTTATGCGGCTGGGGCTTATGGAGACTTTAGCATTCACCGCTTGCCGCTGGCAGGCTACAAGGCCGGGCTGCACATCGCCAGCAAGGAGATTGATGCCCAGGCCCAAATTGGTCAGTTCCTGCGCACCACACGCAAGATGAAAGCGCAGTGGACCCGCGCCCAGGTGCAGGCCAACCCCAACACGGCCATTCGCAGCCAGAAGACCGGTCGTCCGCTCGATAAATGGACAGCCTCGCACTGGCAGCAGATTACCTGGCGCTTGGGCTACACGACCATTTTCGATTTGCTGGGCCGCCTGCGCATCTCGCAGACCAGCCGCGAAATTGAGCGTTATGTGGAAGCAGATATCGACTTCCGTCTTTTCCATGGTTCGCTGCTGAACATTGTGAGCTACCTCAACGGCATCCATGAAACGTATGTGGCCAAGGCTTTGGGCCTAGAGCGCTACCGCCAGCTGGTGGCAGAGTTGCCCGTGCATTTGCAAGCAGGATTCGTGCAGGAGCGGTTGCGTACCCGCGTCGAGCCGGTGTTGGCCCCCACACCGCCGAGCGCGCCGGCTATCAACGCCGAGGCTCCACAGTACCGCATGGCTGCGTAACCTGGACCACGGATTCGCTCGGATTTTTCGGATTCCACGGATTTTGTGAACGGAAAGCCGCTTCGATTTCGGAGCGGCTTTTTTCGTGCCGTACTTTTGTGGTTCACTTTTATTTACCACGTCTCCTTTTGCTCTCGTAGGCAACGTGATTTTGCTGAACAAACCGTTCACAAAATCCGTGGAATCCGAAAAATCCGAGCGAATCCGTGGTCAGACATTCATATGCAACACCTGAGCGAACAGGAAATACAGCGCCGCCAGAAACTAGAAGAACTGGAAAAGCTGGGCATCGAGGCCTATCCGTCGGAATTGTTCGACGTGACGTTTTACGCCAAGGAAATTCACGACAACTACCATCCGGAGCTGAATAACTTCCAGGAAGTGACGCTGGCAGGCCGTTTGATGTCGTCGCGGGTGATGGGCAAGGCCTCGTTTGCGGAGTTGATGGACACGTCGGGCCGCATTCAGCTCTACATCAATCGGGACGAAATCTGTCCCGGCGAAGACAAGACGCTATATAATGTCGTATTCAAGAAGCTACTTGACCTAGGCGACTTTATTGGCGTGAAAGGACATGTGTTTAAAACGCAGGTTGGCGAAACCTCGGTACACGTTACAGAGCTGAAGCTGCTCTCGAAAGCCTTGCGTCCGCTACCAGTAGTACGCCGCGTGGTAGACGAAGTAACCGGCGAGGTAACGACCTACGACGCCTTCACCGACCCCGAGCAGCGCTACCGCCAGCGCTACGTGGACCTGGTGGTAAACCCGCAGGTGCGCGACACTTTCATCAAGCGCACGCAATTGGTGCAGTCGATGCGAAATTTCCTCAACGACAAGGGTTACCTGGAAGTGGAAACACCGATTCTGCAGCCGCTTTACGGCGGTGCGGCGGCGCGCCCTTTCACCACGCACCACAACACGCTGGACATGACGCTGTACCTGCGCATTGCCAACGAGTTGTACTTGAAGCGCCTCATTGTGGGCGGCTTTGATGGCGTGTACGAGTTTAGCAAGGACTTCCGTAACGAAGGTATGTCGCGCTTCCACAACCCGGAATTCACCCAGATGGAGCTCTATGTGGCCTACAAGGACTACGCTTGGATGATGGACCTGGTAGAGGAAATGGTAGAGCGCGTAGCCATGGCCCTACACGGCCAGACCGAGGTGAAGGTGGGCGAAAACTTCATCAACTTCCAGCGGCCCTGGCAGCGCTACACCATGTTCGAGGCCATTGAGAAGTACACCGGCAAGGCCATTGGTGCGATGGACGAAGCAGCCTTGCGCGAAACCGCACAGGAGCTGAACGTGCACGTTGACCCGAGCATGGGCAAGTCTAAAATCATCGATGAAATCTTTGGTGAGCATGTGGAGCCCAAGCTGATTCAGCCCACGTTCATCACTGATTACCCGGTGGAAATGTCGCCGCTAGCCAAGAAGCACCGCGACCACCCGGGCCTGGTAGAACGCTTTGAGGCCGTATGCAACGGCAAGGAAATTTGTAACGCCTTCTCGGAGCTTAATGACCCTATCGACCAGCGCAAGCGTTTCGAGGACCAGTTGGAACTGGGCAAGCGCGGCGACACTGAGGCCATGGTGTTGGACGATGACTTTCTGCGTGCTTTGGAGTACGGCATGCCGCCTACGGCCGGCCTGGGCATCGGTATCGACCGCCTGAGCATGATTATGACCAACTCGCACTCCATTCAGGATGTGTTGTTCTTCCCGCAAATGAAGCCGGAGAACGTGCAGAAAGAAAAGGAAGAGAAGTAGAAACCGCCTGCTAACCTGCGCTTGCGAACCGAAGGTCGGCATAACCAAGGACTTTTGGCTCGCAAGCGCAGGTTAGCAGGTATACGTAACAGCCTAAAAATCAAAAAGCCCCACACGAAATGTCGTGCGGGGCTTTTCTTTTTACAATCTCCTTACCCTTCAAACCGTCGTTTTTAACAGAAGCTTGCGATGGAACGTCTGATTTTACTACTGGATTGTTTGACCAATTTCAGTAGAAGCTCCTACGGCCGGCAATTTTACTGGTAATTCGTTTCGGCCTTCTTTCAAGGCGATTGTAAGGAGTTTTACGCACGTGTTGGTAAGCGGGTTACAGCTGGCGCAAAAATATTTTACGGGTTCTATGCCCGGGGCTGGTGCCGGGCATCGTCGCCGAATCCGTCGTAGTCGGGGTCGTCTTCGTTGTAGTTCTGAGCGGCGGAGGGAGTACCGGAACCCAGGCCTTGCAGCAGGCGGTCGGCCGCTTCCTTGTCTTCGCTCACGGCAGCATCCGGATTAGTATGGCCTGAGGCTTCACCTTTTGCTTTAGCCAAGGTATCCTTGGCAAGCTTACTGAGGTCGCCACCCCATTTAGTGACGGACTTGCGCAGGCTGGCCCGTGTATCATCGCCGGTTTCGGGGGCGAGCAGCAGGCCAGCAACGATGCCTGCGGTGGCACCAGCGATGAGCGAGAAAATGACTTTGCCTTTGTCGTCTTTCATGATTTTGCAGGAAAATGGAAGAATTTATTTATTCGATAACGGGAAACTGGCTCGCTGGGTTTGGATACAAAAAAGCCCCGCACCTTGTGGCGCGGGGCTTATTAGCAAGTCATCTTGCAATGGCTTACAGGTCGTTCAGCAATTTGGTGATTTCGGCTTTGCCTTTGCCAAGCTTGTCTTGCAGCTTGCCAATCAGCTCGTCGCCTTTGCCTTCGGTGTAGGTGAGGTCCTCATCGGTCAGCTGGGCATATTGCTGCTTCAGCTTGCCTTTGATTTCGTCCCAGTTGCCTTTCAGTTTCAGGCTGCTGCCGGGCAGCGACACCCCGAGGTCTTCGAGTTTGCCGGCGTATTCTTTGAATTTAGCTTCAAGGTCGGAGCCCAGTTTGGTGGCTTGCTCGCCAAGTTGGCCGCTGTATTTGGAGGCAGCGCCTTTCCAGTTTTCGCGGGTGGCCGAGCCTTTGTCCGGGGCCAACAGGATGCCGGCAATGATGCCCGCGCCGGCACCGGCGAGAGCAGCGAGGAGAATTTTACCGGCGTTGTTGTCTTCTTCGTGGTACGACATGGTAATAGGGTAATGAAGGGTGAACGGGGGTTGAAAGATGGGCTAGAGGAAGCGCGGGGCCAAAGTAATACCCAAGGGCACTGTTCTGGCAGCGTTTATTCTGGCTGACTATACGGAGGGCATTGCCAGGGGTTGAGCTTAAAGGTAAATTTTCCGTAATCGGCTATATCTCGGCGCTGCTACCCTTCTATAACGGGGCAATATGGGGCAAGCAGCGTAGATTCGCCCCTCACCCACCCCGGTTTTATGAAAGCATCTTGGATTCTGGGCGCAGTTCTGCTCCTGGCCGGCGCCTGCCAGCGCCACGCTGTACCCACGGCCACCACCGACTGCATCGACCCAAGCAAAATCAACCCGCAGGGAATCTGCACCATGGAATACAACCCCGTGTGCGGCTGCGATGGCAAGACCTACGCCAACCCTTGCGCCGCCACCAACGCGGGCGTGCGCACCACTACGCCCGGTCCCTGTGCAGGCACTAAGTAACTGGTAATGTCTGCCAAAGCCCGCTACCACGATTTCTGCCGCACTGCGCCTGATGTGCCGGTGTTTGCTCAGCCGTGGTACCTGGACGCCTGCGCCGAAGGTGGCACCTGGGATGTGGTGCTGGCCGCAGAAAAAGGCCGCGTGGTGGCCGCATTACCTTATTTCTGTAAGCAGAAAGGACCGTTTCGGTACGTCACGATGCCACTCTTTCTGAAGTGGCTGGGGCCATATATGCTGCCTGAGTTCCGGGGCCGGCTGCCACAGGAGCATGAGTTGCTAAAGCAACTGATTGAGCAACTACCCGATTTTGCGGCCTTCAAGCAGAACTTTTACCCCACGACGACCAACTGGCTGCCTTTTTACTGGGAGAAGTTTCGCCAGACCACTTTCTATACTTACCGCCTGCACCAGTTGCGCAACCTGGCACAGGTGGAAACAGGCCTGGGCACCGGCATCCGGCGGGATATCCGGCTGGCCCGGCAAAAAGTGCGCGTGGTGCACGACTTACCGCTAGCTACTTTTTACGCCGTCAATCAGCTCAGCTTTACCCGACAGGGGTTGCCGGCCCCCTATTCGGAAGCCCAGTTCCGTCGCCTCGACGCGGCGTTGGCGGCGCAGCAGGCCCGTCAGTTATTTTTCGCCGTCGATGAGCAGGACCGGGTGCATTCGGTGGCCTACTTGATTTGGGACAATACCACAGCCTACTACCTCCTCGCCGGCGACGACCCAGCCCTCCGCGCCAGCGGCGCGGGCGTGCTCCTGGCCTGGGAGTGCATTTGCTACGCCAGTGAGATACTGGGCTTGGATTGCTTCGATTTCGAAGGCAGCATGCTACCCGGCGTCGAGCGCATCCGGGTGCGGTTTGGCGCAGTACAGACGCCGTATTTCTTTGTATGGAAGTATAATTCGCGGCTTTTTGAGTTGCTGGAGAAGGTTAAGCCGTAGGTTTAGTATCTCGTACCGCCTGATGCCGGCAACAGAGTAGCCTGACGATTTCCATTAAGGCATTGCTGATACATCCTCTTCTTGGCTTCGCGCTTCAAGCGCACCGGAGACAGAGTGAAGTCCAAGCGGAGGGTGATTCATCCGCTGATAAAATAACTTTCAGAACCCCTATCTCATGAAAAACTACATCCTCAACCCCTCTCCTTTCGTCGTGCCCACCACCGACGGCAAGCTCATTGAAGAGCACGTGGGTGCTGCCAGCACTAGCACCACGGCCTATAGCCTCGCCCACATGGTAGCCCCGCCACACTGGAGCGAACCCCACCAAACGCCCAGCTTCGATGAAATCACCATTGTAGTACGCGGCCGGAAGCGGTTCGAAATCGATGCCGACGTGGTAGAATTGCAGGCCGGGCAGGCCTTGCTCATTAAAGGGGGTGCGCGGGTACGGTATTCCAATCCGTTTGAGGAAGAGTGCGAATACTGGTCGATTTGCGTACCCGCCTTCAGCCCCGACACGGTTAACCGGGAGGACGAGTAATGGCGGGTGAAAACGACCTGAGCCGCTTGTTGGCCACCATGCAGCCAGTGCTTCAGGCAGGTGAATACGTGTTTTGCACGACTCACTCGCCGCCTGCTATTCCAGCCGAGATGGTACTAGGCTCATTCCGGGAGCCTGAAGGGCTTACCCTGATAATGGCCCGCGAGGCAGCCGACACTTACGGCCTGCCTTATGAGCACATCATGGCCTGGCTGACGCTGACAGTGCATTCGTCGTTGGTGGCCGTGGGCCTGACAGCCGCAGTCGCGGCCGCCTTGGGTCAGGAAAATATCAGCTGCAACATGGTGGCCGCGTATTATCATGACCATGTATTTGTGGCCATGGCTGATGCTGTACGTGCGGTGGAAACGCTACGGGCCTTGTCACTGAAGGCCGCCGCTGCTTTGCAATAAGTACTGAGCCATTAAATCAGGCCGGCTGGTTGTTGCCAAACTCTTTACATTTAGCCTCATGGACCAGCGCATCATCAATCTTTTCGACGAATACACCCACGCCCCGCTCACCCGCAAGGAATTTATGGAGCGGCTCATCAAGCTGGCAGGCGGCACGGCACTGGCCTTTTCGGCGCTTTCGGTGCTGGAGCCAGGCTATGCAGCGGCCACGACCATTGCGCCTGAAGCTGATGATTTGGACATCGAAGAAGTGAGCTGGCCCGGCGATGGGGCGACCATGAAAGGCTACCTGGCCAAGCCCAAGGGCAAGAAAAAGCGCGGCGCCGTGGTTGTTATCCACGAAAACCGGGGCCTGACGCCCCACATCAAGGATGTGACGCGGCGCGTGGCCCAGGCGGGCTACCTAGCGCTGGGCGTAGATGCGCTGTCGGTTTTTGGCGGTACGCCGGCCGATGAAGACAAGGGCCGCGAACTAATTGGGCAGCTTGATGCCGCCAAAAACCTGAATAATTACCTCGCCGCCCTCTCCTACCTGCGCGGCCGGCCCGACTGCAACGGCCGCACCGGGGCCGTGGGATTTTGCTGGGGCGGCGGCCTGGTCAATCAACTGGCCGTGCACGACCCGAAGCTGGACGCCGGTGTGGCCTACTACGGCCAGCAGCCCAGAGCCGAGGACGTGCCCCAGATAAAAGCCGCTGTAATGCTGCATTACGGCGGCCTCGACCAGCGCATCAACGCCGGCATTCCCGCCTATGAAGCAGCCCTGAAAGCGGCCGGCACGAAATATGAGCTCTACGTGTACGAAGGCGTGAACCACGCTTTCAACAACGACACCTCGCCCGCCCGCTACAATGCGGAGGCCGCCAAGCTGGCCTGGGAGCGCACGTTGCGTCTTTTCAAGGAAAAACTAGGATAGCTGGGCAACGGAACGGCATTGGGCGGCATCTTTGTAGCGTCCATCCTCTTCCAATGTCAACTAAAAAACTGTTCGTCTTGCTGGTTGCGCTGCTCCTGAAAGCAGCCAGTGGCAGGGCGCAGACGGCCAAACCGCCCACACCAGACGACTACCAGCAGGTGAGCGTGCCCGTGCCCCGGGCAGTATCGCTGCTCTCGGACGTAGCCGGCGTGCTGCTCACGCGCGACCCCGATGGCAAAGGCAAGGTGCAGGCCCTGCTGGACCGGCGCAAAGAGCGGTCCGAAAAACGTGACCAGAGCCTCAAGCTGAGCATTCCCAAAAACGGGCTTACCCGTACGCTGGGATTGGTGGAGTAATAGCTGAAGCTGTGGGAAACGGCAATTTGAGGGAATAAGTCCGCAAAGTGGGCGGGCTGGTCGGGGTTTCCGGCCGGTCCGTCCACCTTGTTTATTTCCGGGCCGCTTGTGGCCGATGCTTTGCAAATACCCTGGCAGAACGAGTCGATTCTCCCATTTCAGGGCCCGCTGCCGGCCGCAGCCGAACCCCAAAGCATCTCTCAATTCCTCACCACTCACTTTTCAGAAATCATGAAAACCACTTTGTTTTCCATCCTCGCCGCTGCTACGCTGTTCGTTTCTGCTCCTTCGTTTGCTACTGCGCCCGCTGCCTTTCCCTTCGACAACCACGGGCCTTACGACCGGCTGAACGACCGCAACGACAAAGACTTCAACTACGGTTTCGATAAGAGGCACCGCGTGACGTCCCAGGAACGAGCCCGCTGGGAAGCCGCCCACCGCGATGACCGTCGGGATGACCGTCGGGACAACCGATTTGACGACCGCAACAGCCGCGATTTCAACTACGGCTACGACCGCAACCACCGCGTGACCGATAAAGAGCGCGCCCGCTGGGAAGCCGCCCACCGCTACGACGGCCGCCGCTAAGCCAAGCGGGCGCCGGGCCCTCCCCGCCCGGCGCCCCTGGCCCAGCCAGCCAGGCTCGTCCACTACTTAGTGGGTTTGGTCGATGATTCCACTAGCTCGGTCCACCTTACTTTTTATCGCCTGCTTTCGGTCGCAGGTTTGCACCATTC
Source organism: Hymenobacter negativus (assembly GCF_017571495.1). GTDB lineage: Bacteria > Bacteroidota > Bacteroidia > Cytophagales > Hymenobacteraceae > Hymenobacter > Hymenobacter negativus. Next base: position 127,842 of record NZ_JAGETZ010000004.1, read on the forward strand.
CTGGCAAGGCGGAAGCGCTTTCACCTCTTGTTTAGCAAGCTACCGCCACTGGTTTGCCCTTTATCGTCCTCCCCAATATCCTATGAAAACCTCCTTTTTTTCCATCCTATTCGTCGCCAGCTTTTTAGCAACCAGTTCATTTGCAACCGTTCCTGCAATGGTAAGATACAATGACCGGCCCGTGCAGCAAGGCCCCTATGACCGGCTGAACGACCACAATGACAAGGACTTTAATTATGGCTTCGGCAAAACCATAAGGTGACGCCCCAGGAACGAGCCCGCTGGGAAGAAGCTCATCGGAATGACCACCGCTAACGTATGAGTCTTGGTGCCCATATCACTGGAGATTTAGCTTCTTTTTTCTTCACTTTTCCCTCTAATTCAATGAAATCCTCTTTTTTGACCCTGCTGGCAGCTTTTGCCCTTACCATTGGAACGGCGGCAGCCCAAACGTCCCCCCCTGATGGTGGCGGAATGCAAGGCGGTGGCGGCGGCTACGGCCGCATGCAAGGCTCGCCCGACGAGATGGCTAAGCGCCAAACCGAGCGCATGACCAAAGAACTGGGTCTGAACCCTGACCAAGCCGCCAAAGTGCAGCAAATTCAGGCCGCTCGCGCCCAAGAAATGCAGGCCATGCGTGGCCAGGGTGGCGGCGACCGCGACAAAATGCGCGAGCAAATGCAAGCCAACCGCACCAAGTACGATGCCCAATTTAAAGAAGTGCTGACTGCCGACCAGTACACGAAGTACACCAGCATGGAAAGCAACCGCATGAACCGCGGCGGTGGCCGTCCCGGCATGGATGCTGCCGGCGCTGATGTGGACAAGCTGAAAGCCAAGACAAAAGACGGCGAGAAAATCAAAGCCAAAGAAGACAAACTGAAGGTGAAGGCCGATGGCGTAAAGGTCAAAACCGAAAACTAAGCCCTTCTGAATCACCTGAAATGCAAAAGCCCCGACCGGTTGGTCGGGGCTTTTTTGGTGGTTGACGGTCAGAGGAACGTCTACCGAGCGCAGTGCATATCAAATCAACTTATCGGGTGTTATCGGCAATTCCCGGACCCGCTTGCCAGTGGCATGGTATACGGCATTGGCTACAGCGGCGGGGAAACCGACCAGGCCAATTTCGCCTAAGCCTTTGGCGCCGATAGGGTCGAGCAGCAGGTCGGGTTGGTTGATGAATTCGACTTCGATGGCGGGAATGTCGGCGTTGACGGGGACGTGGTATTCGGCCAGGTCGTGGTTCACGATGCGGCCGTAGCGGTGGTCGAGGCGGGCATCTTCCATCAGGGCCAGGCCAATGCCCCACACCACGGAACCCAGCACCTGGCTGCGGGCGGTGTTGGCGTTCAGCACCGTGCCCGCGTCCACCACCGATACCACCCGGCTTACGCGTACGGCGCGGGTGAGCGGATGCACTTGCACTTCCACAAAGTTGGCGCAGAAGGACTTGCCGGAATATTTCTCCATTTCCGGTGACTTTTCCGCCTTCTGTGTTACTTCCAGCGCGGGCAACTGATGCCTCTTCAACACCTCGCCGTAGCTCAGGCGCCGTCCATGCCTACGCGCTGACACGATGAAGCCTTTTTCGGTGGTCAGTTCCGCTGGCGTGGCCTTATCCAATGGGCTGCCGGGAATCCTTGCGGCCAGCTCCAACAGCTGCTTTTTCAGCGCCGCGCACACCTCGTGCACGGCCGAGCCTACTGACGTAGCCGTGTGCGAGCCGGCCTGCAGCGGTGCTTCGGGTAGTGCCGAGTCGCCCAGCTCGAAGCGGATATTGGCGGCGGGTACGCCGCTGGCGTCGGCCGCAATCTGGGTCATGATGGTGGCGGTGCCGGGGCCGGTGTCGGCGGTGGCGCTTTGCACCAGCAGGGTGCCATCGGGTAATAGGCGGGCGCGGGCGGTGGCGGGGCTGCGCTCGGCTTTGTAGATGCCCGTGGCCATGCCCCAACCCAGCAGGTAGCCATCGGGGGTGCGCATGGAGCCGGGTGCGGCCGTGCGCTTGCTCCAGCCAAAGCGGGTGGCGCCGTGCTCGTAGCATTCGCGCAGGTGCTTGCTGCTCCAGGGCTTGTCGTTTTCGGGGTCGCGCTCGGCGTAGTTCTTCAGGCGGAGGGCCAGTGGGTCCAGTTGCAGGGCTACGGCCAGCTCGTCCATGGCGCATTCCAGGGCGAAGGAACCGCTGGTTTCGCCGGGGCCGCGCGTCCAGCAGGGCGTGCTCAGGTCCAGGGGCACGAGGCGGTAGCTGGTGTTGAGGTTGGGTACCGCGTAGGCCGATTTGGTGGGGTGGACAATGCGCTCGGCAAACTGCTCGTGCTGGGATGTGTTGCCGTAGGCCTGGTGCGTGATGCCCACTAGCGTGCCATCGGACGTGGCGCCTAATCCCATTTTTTGAATGGATTGCGGCCGGTAGCCCACCATGTTGAACTCGTGGTCGCGCCGGCCCATTACTTTCACCGGACGGCCCAGCTTTTTGGCGGCAATAATGGCGGCCATCTCGGGCGGCCAGATGCGCGATGAACCGCCAAATGCCCCGCCCACAAAGTGCGAGTGCACTCGCACGCTTTCGGCCGGCAGCTGCCACATGCGCATCAGGTCGCCTTGCGCCAGCTTGGGCCCCTGGGTTTTGTTGTACACGGTTAGCCTTTCGCCTTCCCAGAGCGCAATGGCGGCGTGCATTTCCATGGGATTGTGCACCTGCATGGGCGTGCGGTACTCCTGCTCCACGCGCACGGGGGCCGTTTTGTAAGCATCGGGCTGGCCGCGCGAGTAGCTGGCTTCCTGCTTCGGAGTCACGTTGGCCGCGAGGTGCTGCGCCAGGTTGGTCTGGTGCTGGGCCACTTCATATTCTACCCTCACCAATGAGGCCGCGTACTGCGCCTGTTCCAGCGTTTCGGCCACAGCCAAGGCCACAGGCTGGTTGTTGAAATGAACCTGGTCGTCGTAAAACACGCGAAATTCCTGGCCTTCCACGCGCGGGTTTTTATTGGTTTGCGGACTCTGATAACCTGGCGCTTTGGGCGCGTTCAGGTGCGATACCACGGCCAGCACACCGGGGACTTTTTCAGCCATTGCGGTATCCAGTCGCTTGATGCGGCCGCGCGCAATGCTGCTGGTTACCAGCACACCATGCACGCAGCCCGGCACCTGGCATTCGGCAGCGTAGCGGGCCTGACCGGTCACTTTCAGGCGTCCGTCGACGCGGCTGAGCGGCTCGCCGGTGGCCGACGGTGCGGGGAAGTTGTTATCCATATAGCTGGTGGTGAAGGCCTGTGGCTTTACGGCCAGCCAACTGGCCCCGTTGCAACAGCATGGCCGCACCGAGTTTTAGTATCCCAATGCTACGCTTCGGCTTGGCGGTAATCATTCAACTCGGAGCGAAGCACAGCTTTGGGGGTACCTCACAAAAAAGAACGGCTGCTCCTGAATCAGGAACAGCCGTTGGCAACAAAATCAAATCAGGAGAATGGGCTTCGTTACAACGTACCGCGGTGCGATTTCGACTTTGGAGTACCAGTGGCGTGGCGGGCCGAAGGCTTGTGCTGGAACAGTCCCAGGAAACCATTCTTACGCCGGCTGTGGCCGCGGTAGAGTTTGTAAACCGGCCGGTAATTGCCAGCCATGGGCTTGCGACGGTGTAGTGGACGAGTGGAAACCGCAGCGGGGGCGGCCTGAATTTCGGAGGCAAAGAACCCCAGCATGCAGAGGAACAACAAAGCGGTACGCAGCATAGAAAAGGTGAAAATGGTGGTACTCATGCACGGCGGTTTTCGCCATCGGCAGCGGCTTGCTACTGCACTACTAACCTCAGAAAGACCCAAATTATTTCCCTCTTCCCCTTTTTATTCGACCGCTTCGATGTAGCAATCGACCAACCCATGAGCTGGAACCACTGACAATGAGCAAGAAGGCAGCGCTGGCAACTCCCCAAAAAAAGTTACAGTTACCAGCCTCTTTCCGGGCTAAAAATAATTGTCGAAGTTTGATAGCGCCTCTTTTTCCACTGCTCATGGCCACCCTAACCGACGCCCAACGCCCCATCAACGACCTACTGATTGCCCGGCTGAAAATGGCTGGCTGCGTGCGCGGCCGACTCATCGTGACCGGGGCCGCCGCCCAACTCAGCCTCACCGGCGAGCGGACCAACGGCCAGCCGGTGTTCTTCTGGGAATTCAACGACCGCATCTTCAATCGACTGTTGGGCGACTACCTCGAAGCCGGCTACCCGACCGGCACCGCCCGCCTCACCATCGATATCAACGTACTTACGGGTCGCTGCACCTACCAACTTACCACCGAGGCGCAGCAGACTGCCTCCGTAACCCTCGAAAAACAACAGGACCTGATGGCCAAGAAAAACAGCTCCCGCTCCCGTACGCCTTACGGCGCCGACCTGGCCCAGCAAGTAGCCGACGCCGTGGCGCGGGGCGGCACCCTGGCGCCTTCCCACCGCGACTATTGCGGCATGGACTTCCACTACCGCAACCAGCAGTTTTGCTACGGCGAGGTGTGGGACGGTCACTACATGGAGAAGCCGCAGCGCTGCTTCAGCACCCGTGAGAAATTTGCGCACTGGCTGGCCCAGCAGTCTGACCATTCGCTTTCGCGGGCCGAGGAAGCCGACTCGTGGTACTGGGACAACCAAACCATCACCCTGCAGCGGCTGCTCGATTTTGTGCAGGCTCAGCCATAACCCCGCCGTTGCCTACGCAGCAGCAAGGGTCATCCGCTGGCGGGCTTCGGCAATGGCCGGCGCGTGTACCGCAGCCCAGTTACCCAGTTGAATCACCGCCCCTAGCAGGCTCTGGCCCAGTTCCGTTAGCGCGTACTCCACCCTCGGGGGCACCTCGGCGTACACGGTGCGCGTCACCAGTCCATCGGCCTCCAGGCCGCGGAGCGTGACGGTGAGCATGCGCTGCGAAATGCCGTCGATGCGCTTGCGCAATTCGTTGAAGCGCAGGCTTTCGGTACTGCCCAAGTGCAGGATGGATAGCAGGGACCATTTGTCGCCGATGCGGTCCAGAATGTCACGCACGGGGCACAGCGCAAAGCTGTCGGGAGGGACGGTGATAATTTTTTTGGCCGCCGCCCGAACTTCAGCGGTCTGAGCATCAACAACGGTTACTTCCATGTGCCTTAAGCAGAAATAAATGCCTTCTTGCGCCGTGGCAATAGGGCCAAATACCTTTGGGTTACCAAAAGTAACTATTGGCCCTTTAACATCCAACTGTATGATTGCCATCACCGGCGCCACCGGCCACCTCGGCCTCGCCACCATCAATGCCCTGCTGCCCAAAGTAGCACCCACCGAAATAGTCGCCGTAGTGCGCGACCCACAAAAAGCCGCCAGTACGCTCCCACAGGGCCTAACGGTGCGCACCGGTGACTACAACGACCCCGCCTCCCTACTTGCTGCCTTTCAGGGGGTCGAAACCGTCGTACTCATTTCCAGCAGCGAACTGGAAAACGACGCCCGGATACGTGAGCACCGCAACGTGATTGACGCCGCCAAGCAGGCCGGCGTGCGCCACCTGATTTACACCAGCATCGTCAACCCGTCGCCAGAATCGGCCTTCAATGCTTCGCCCAGCCATTTTAGCACCGAAGAATACCTGCGTGCCTCGGGCCTTGCCTACACCGTTTTCCGCAATACGCTTTACCTCGACATCATTCCGATGCTGGTGGGCGAAGGCAAGCTGCCCAGCAGCAAGCTCTACTCCTCGGCAGGTGATGGCAAGGTGAGCTACGGCCTGCGCGCCGAAATGGGCGAGGCCCTGGCCAATGTGCTCACGTCCGAAGGCCACGAAAACCAGGTGTACGACATTGCCCCCGGCCCTGCTTATTCCTTCCAGGACCTAGCCGCCACGCTGAGCGAAGTAACCGGCCAGCCAGTGGAATACGTGTCCGTTTCGGGTGAGGAAATTGCGGCCGGCATGCGCCAGCACCAGGTTCCCGAGCCGTTTGTCAACCTACTGCTGGGCATGCACCAAGCCATGAAAAACGGCGAGTTTGCGATGCCCAGCACCACGTTTGAGCAGCTGCTCGGCCGCAAGCCGATGGATTTGAAAACGTACCTGACCAGCGTGTACGGCAAATAATTCGGCGGTAATTGCCCGACACAAGGCCGTCATTGAGCAGCACGCGTGCTGCTCAATGACGGCCTTGTGCTGGTTACTTCAACCTACGGCCTAATCGCGCTACTCCAGTTTCTCGCCCATGTACCGCTGCCACAGCTTCACGGCCTGCTGCCGAAATGCGGGCGGAGCTGCCTGAAATGCCGCATCAAGTTTATAGTCGCCGCCGTCGTACTGCTTGGCACCTACCTGAATGCGGCTGTTACCGCGCACGGCGTACTTCTTCGCGCCTTCGCGCATGATGATTTTCTGGGTACTCGGGCTCACGTCGCCTCGGCAAGTGGTGCGGTACACCACCCAGACTTCGGCCGTGCCGTTTTGGTCGAGGTCGGTCACGGTGAGGCTGCCGGGCAGGAACCGGGCTTCGAGGTCCAGCGGGCAGTCGGGCACGAAGTCGTGCACCTGCCAGCTGAGCGTGGGCGCGCCGTTGGTGGGCACCTGGTATTGGTAGGCGTACAGGTCGGCCTGTTGGCCGTCGTCGGGGTTGGCGGCGGGCACGGGGCCAGTTTCGGTGGTGAGCACGGTGTAGGTCCCGGTGCGGTCGGTGTAACGAAGGGCCTGCACCACTTTGCCCGCATGCCGCAGGGTAGCTGGCACGGCTGTGCGCGCCAGGGGGCTAACTTTCACCTGGGCCCGCCCGACCAGTGGCACTAGTAGCAATGGAAGCAGTAAGCGTACGTAGGGCATGAGTGTTGCGTATTTTTAGGGCTATTCGCAGGGAGCGGCTGAAAGGTTGGCGGCAACGGGTTGAGCCGGCCATGCCCAACTACCCCGGCCCTAAGTGCTTTTCTGCAATAGCTGAATTCCTCCAATCCCGTTTTCAGGACAATGAACCCTGACTTCACTCCCACCCAAATCCGCGTCAACGACTTGCTGGCCCAGCAACTCAAGGCAACTGGCTGCCGGGGTGGCCGCCTGCAGCTACGGCTCACCAGTGGCGCGGGCCTGGTCAGCATTTCGGGCTACCACCACAGCGGCAAGAACGTGGAAGAAACGCCCGGCGACCAAACCCTCACCCGGCAACGGCTGGAAGACTTCGTACGATGAGCACCGACTTCACGCCCAACCAAACCGACCTCAACGAGGCGCTGACGGAACTTTTCGCTACGGCTGAGTGCTGGGGCGGGTATTTGGCAATGCAACCCACCCCTGGAGAAGTGCTCTACAACGCCTGGGGCTACCACCAAAGCGGCAAGGAAATCAACGTCTACCCTATTCTGCCACCTCTAAAGGCGCTGCTGAACCAGTACGCGGCCGAAACGCCGGGCGGTATTGGCTTCCTGACCATCTTCGTGAACCTGCGCCAAGCCGTGTTTACCTACCAGCATACCAGCGTGTCCAAAGAGGCAGGGGCCGCAGCCGCCAAAGCAACGGCCCAGGCCGAGCAGGACCGCGCCTACCGCGAGCGCCTGCGCCGGGAGCTTTCGCCGGCTTCCTTTGGGCCCGAGCTGGCCGCCCAGGTGGCGGAGGCGCTGGCCCAGGGCCGCTGGTTCAACTACGGGCACCCGGCCTACTGTGGCATGGGCTTCGACGTGGTGGAGGGCCAGTACCGCTATGGCAGCGTATGGGAAGGAGGCTTGGAGCCCGAGCGCACGTTTGCCGACCGCGTCGGTTTCGTGGCCTGGCTGGCCCAACAGTCGGACCTCAGCCTGGCCTTGCTGGAATTTGAAGACCCCATGCTTTGGAACAACCAAACCGTGACCCGCGCCCGGCTGCTGGAGCTGGTGGGTAGCGCTACCTCGCTATAATATTTTCGCCTCACCATGCTCGACCACGCCCTTTTTGAACCCATTCGCCAGGCAGCGCTGCTATTTCCCGGCGCTGAGGACAGCCTGTCGCACAACGACACGCCAAGCATCAAGGTGCGGGGCAAATTGCTGTGCCGGCTGCACGAAAGCGGCGAATTTATCCCGATTCATGTGGGGTTCGAGCACCGGGACTATTTCCTGGAAACCTACCCCGAAACGTTTCACCTGCCCGAGCATTTCCGGAAATACCCTTATGTAGCCTTATGGCTCCAACACTACAGCCCACACGTGCTGCGTGAGGTGCTGGAGCGCGGCTGGCGCGGCCTGGCCTCGCAACGGCAATTGCGGGAATGGGAGCAGCGAAAGGCTGCCGATGAAGCAAGGCGTTAGAATTCGAACGTTTCACAGTGCAGCACGGTGGGTTCGAATTCGAGCAGGTATTGGGCATCTTCTGGGTAGTAGCGGGCCTGCTCATACTGTTCGCCCGCAAAGCCTTTGATGCTTTCGTAGCTGTTCCAGCGGGTGACGGTCCAGAAATGACACCGGTCGTTTTCCAGCCGCCGCAGCACCTGCACACCCAGGTTGCCGGGGGTGTTTTTATAATCCGCAATGCCGGACTCTTCCAAGTAGTGCAGGTAGGCATCGGCATGCTCGGCCAGCGTAAGGCCGTGCCAGATGCGGGTAATAACAGTAGCCATGGGCAAAGAGCAAAAGCGGTAAATTGGGAATTCTACGCAAACCGCTGCTGAGTAAGTTGCCCTATTTCAGCCGCGCCGAAATGGGTCCCATTAGCCCTCCGCTTCAGGAATACACTTTCAGAATCTTGCCATTCACGGCTCCTTGCACGCTGAGGATGTAGGCATTTACCAGCTTGGGCATCGGCACCAGGTTGTAGCCGGGAAACAGGGCGCCGTACCGTTCCCGGCTGTCCTCTACCAGGCCGGGGCTCACCACGTTGATGCGCTGGCCGTGCCGGAGCTCCTGCGCGGCGGCCAGCACAAAGCTGTTGAGGGCGCCATTGAGCATGGCCACGGCGGCTCCGTTGCGGGCCGGGTGTTCGGCCGCAATGCCAGAAGTCAGGGTGAAAGACCCGCTGGCGGCCAGGTAGCGCTGCCCAATGAGCACCAGATTCACCTGCCCGAGCAGCTTGCCTTCAATACCCGGCATCAGGTCGGCCTGGCGCACGGTGTGGAAGTCGCCGTAGTACCCGGTGCCGGCCGTGCAAATGCAGGCATCGACGGAGCCGAGCTGCTGAAACATGGCTTCGATGGAAGCTTCAGATGCCAGGTCCACCCGAACGTCGCCGCTGTTGCGGCCAGCCGTGATGAGTTCGTGCGTGCCAGCAAAGGCGGCAGCCACGCGTTTGCCGATGGTGCCGTGGCCACCAATTAGTAAGATTTTCATGCGGAATGGTTTTGTTTTTGAGAAAGCAAAACTACCCGACCCCCAAAGCCCAGGAATAGCCCAAATAGCTCAATCCATCGCCGTTTTGGCTCGCAGGGCCTGCGGCGTATGGCCGTACTGCTTTTTGAAAATCCGGATAAAGTAGGAGGTGTTCTCGAAGCCACACTCCTGGGCCACTTCGGCCACCCGCTTGTGCCCGTCCTGCAACAGCAGCCGGGCGTGGGCCAGGCGCTGTTGGTTTAGCCACTGCCGGGGCGGACAGTGGTAGTGCCGCTGAAAATCCCGCTTGAACGAGGCCAGGCTGCGGTTGGAGAGTTGCGCCAGGTCGGCCACCGTCACGGGTTGCAGCAAGTGGGTACGCACAATGAAGTCGAGGGCAGCCGGTTCTGTACGCAGGGCTTCGGCTACAAAATCGGCTAGCTGCTGCGCATGAGCGGCGGCACTGAGTAGCAACAGCAGCTCTTGCTGCTTCAGCGGCAGCAGGTGGTCGGGGGCCGGCCGGGGCTGGTCGAAGTAGCGCCGCAGTTGGGCTTTAAAGTCCTGGACCAGCGCATCGGCCGGCAATACCAGATACGGGGGTGCCTCGGCCGGTGGGCGCGGCCGGCCCGCGGGCAAGGCCAGGGACCTCAGGTGCCGGGCTGGCATAAAAAGCAGCAAGGCCTCAAAGTCCAGGCCTTCTTCAATGTACTCGGCCATCACGTAAATGCCCCGTTTCAGCAGCACCGCTTGCTGGGCCCCCACTTCCAGGGTATGCCCTGGAAAATGGAGCAGCTTCACGCCCCTATTCACCAGAATAACGGTGTGCTCAGTCAGAAAAACCGTGCGCTTGCCCGCCTTGGATTCAATCTTAAGCTTGGCAAAAACTTCGGCTTTCCCTGTGATGAAAGAAGAATCGTGGGCTGGAACAGCCGCCGGGGGAAATCGAAAAAACATGGGTCTGGGTAAGGAAAGCCGGTAAGGGAAAAGCTCATCCGGCTGAGTGTAGGCGAGGCAGCTCTACTGCCAGAAGCCATCATTTACTACTGTTGTAAAGATGCCTCGCCTACACTCAGCCGGATGAGCCTGGCTGTAGACTTTTTTCAGAAATTTAAAAATAAGTCTACAGCCACTCCCTAGCCTCATGACCCACCGACGTCTTTCCACCGAAACTCCCATTGGGGCCGTGCGCCGTTACTTTGGCCTCAGCCAACAGGAGTTAGCTATGTTTTTGAATGTGGGCAAGGCCATTATCGGCCACATTGAAGCCGGCCGCCGCGACCTCACCTTGGCCCTGCGCCTGCGCTTGTTTCCCCTACTCCGGCACCTGCCCGCCCCGCCCCTGCTCCCGCCCGACGATGAGCCGCTGCCCGCCACTACTCCCGCACCAGAGGCTGCCCCCCTGGCATTCCGCCGCAAAGTGTGTCTACACAGGGCCCAAGGCCTCCGCCTCGAACTTATGAAGCTCACGGCGCGGGCCGTGTACGCCAGCCGCTGGCAGCAGGCCCTGCCCACCATCCTAGCCGACCTCGAAGCCGCAGCCGCCCTCCTGCCCCCCGTCCCGGAAGACGGGGACCTGAACGCCAGTATTCGCCGGTGGCTCCCCTCCCTGGCCCGCCGCTTCAAGCCCAGCCACGCTGCCCAATACCACCTCCTGCGCCTGCAAGCCGAAGCCTATGAAACCGAAGCCGCCGCGCTGGCGGAGCTGCTGGCGCGCGCTTAGCACGCGTACCTTGTGCCTGAAACCTCTGATAAGGAGACTCCTTCAGCGGCAAAACGGGACCGGGTCATCTGGCTGCTTTAGGCAGCCGTTATGTTTTGGCAGGTATTTAAGCGCATCGCTTATGCATGAGATTTCAGCATAGGTTGCTGATTAACCATATAGCACCCATTAATAACATGCCCTTGCTTAAATACCTTACCCCCTTTTTACTCAATGGGCTTTTATTACTTATCGTGTATCTGGTCGGGAAGCAAAACAGCAACCAGTATGGGTTAGCCGTCTACATGCTCATTATTATATTTATTGGACTTATCGTCAACCTAATCCTCCTCTTTATATTTATTTTCAATAAGGATTATAAATCCGCGGGGCTATACTTTTTGGCATCGGCTGCTATTATTATTTTCCTTATTCGGCTATAAAACAGCTATTCAGTTCGGCAAATCCATGAACGAGTTATAATATTCTCTGGTCCGGCACCGAGCCGACCGATTGAAGAGCAGGAACATGTATGATTTATTGACTCGTTATACCACTGACTACATTTAAATAGTACGAAATTTAATTCAGAAAGAAAATGGCTATTGACCGCGCAGATTGGCACCACGGCGGGGACTTTCCCAACGACTTACCGGACGAAAACGGGGGTACCCACATCGGCATGTACCTCGCCTGGATAATTAATAACTACCTGGAAGGTGAGATTCACCACGAGGATGAAGCTTCGGAGCAACTTCTGACGCAAGTCAGAAACCGGGAAATAACGGGCCGCGACTTTCTGTCCCAAGCGTGCGACGAGAAGTTTTGGGAAAGCGACCTGAATGCGGAAGGCCTGGCTTTCACGCAGCAGTATTACGTGACCCAAGGCAGCGGCCCCACTTATTTCGAAGACTACATAGCTGCCCTCGCCGAGGAGTTGCCCAGCATCTATCACGTCAAAGACACTTGGGAAAACTACGACATCCTCAGCAAGCGGCTGGACCGACGGTTTCGGGAGTGGAAGGCTGGAACAGCAGATGCCTAGTTACACAAGGCTCGTAGCTTCATTCTTCTAAAAACGCCACAACATGATTTGGGAGCCCATCACACTCGAAGCATTATACAACCAGATTCTTCGTGCAGAAGAAGAAATGAATAGTGAGCTTCAACGATTCTGGGAGCTTATTAAGATATTTCCAGAGAAGTGGATAGGGCCGGAATATGGCAAAGAAGGCGGCGGCTTTTGGGTAGTCGCTATTTGCGGTCGAAATATCATCTGGTACAATGATATTGAAGAAGGCTTCAACATTTCGCCTTATAAACAGTATGGTGAATTTGAAGACTACCGATGCAATCAGGATGATTTGCAATATCCTGTTCAAAGCCTACTCACAGTTATAAATTTCGGAGGTGACATGCCTGGCTATTTTGCGCCACCACAAACTATCGATTAATAATAGAACTCAGTGTATGAATGCTTCTCTAGAAAGTGTGAAAGAGATGTTTCACAAAATGGAAGCAGACGGGTGGAATACAAGCTCTGCTCTAAAGTGGGGGTTTTTCTTTTTTGACAAAGACAGGGACAAGCTGCTTGATGTACTTTTTGAATTAGAAGAGAGTTCGTATCGAATTGAAGAAATCCATCAAGCAGATAGTGGGGACTGGGTACTTCAAGTTTCCAAAATAGATACCTTAACTCCTGAGAAGCTTCACAGGCGCAACCTTGCGTTTAATGAATTGGCTACTCATTGTGGTGTTGAATTATATGATGGTTGGGACGTGGGCAAAATAGAATAGCCAACCCCACCACCACCTCACTCGTCTAACCGGCTCCACCCAAGCCCGACCCTAGATGAGCCTTTGGCAAATTATCCAACGCCTGCTGCCGTTTGTGCGGCCCTACCGCCGCCTCGTTATTGCCACGCTACTGCTCACGCTAGTGGGCTCGCTGGCCGCGCAGGTCAACCCCTTCGTGTTGCGCTACACCGTGGACACCGTGCAAGGCATGCTGGACAAGGGCCAGGGCCTGGCCGAGGGCTGGCCCCTGCTGGCCTGGGTGAGCGGGCTGCTGCTGGGCAAGGAAATCATCAACACCTTCATCCAGTTCGGGCAGAAATACTACGGCGAGAAAATCCGCATCCAGATTTCCGGCGTGCTGGCCCAAACGGCCGTGAGCAAGATTCTGAGCTACCAGCTCGGTTTCTTCTCCGACGACGGCAACCAGACCGGCAAGCTCCAAACCCGCATCGACCGGGGCGTGGAGAGCCTTATGAAGCTGGTGCAAAACTTCTTCATCGACATCATGCCGCTTTTCGCCAACGCCATTGTGGCGCTGGTGGTCATTTTTCTGAATAACAAGTGGGTGGGGCTGGTGGCGCTGGCGGTATTGCCGGTGTATTTCTGGCTCAGCTACGCGCAGGCCGAGAAACTGCAGGGCGTGCGGCGCGGCCTGCAGCGCCTGCGTGAGGAGAAAAACCACGGCCTCATCAGCATCATCGACAGCATTGTAGTCATCAAAAGCTTCGTGCGTGAGCAGTACGAAGGCCAGAAGCAGGCCAGTGTGCAAAGCCGCCTCGAAGGCGCCCAGCTCCTGACCCGCAAAACCAACTTCCGCTTCGACGGCCTCAAAACCTTCGTCGAGCAGATTGGCGTGGTGGCCATCATCGTGCTCACGGCCTACCTCGTGCTCGGCCGCCAGATTTCCATCGGGGCCATCATGTTCCACATTCTGCTGTTCAACAACGTGTCGGCGCCCATCCGGCAGCTGCACCGCATCTACGACGAGATGAATGAGGCCCTCACCTACTCCGAAGGCTTCTTCGCCATCCTCGACGCCGACGACCAGCGCGAGCGCCCCGGCCAACTCGAACCCGGCGAAAACCTGCGCGGCCAGTTCGAGCTGCGCAACGTGAACTTCACCTACCCCAGCGGCACCGCCGCCCTGCACGACGTGAGCCTCCGCATTCAGGCCGGCAAAACCACCGCGCTGGTGGGGCTCAGCGGAGCAGGCAAAAGCACCATCATCACCCTGCTCTGCCAGTTCTACCGCCCCGATAGCGGCGACATCTTGCTCGATGGCCACCCGCTGGCGCAGTACGACACCTTCGCCCTGCGCCAGGAAATTGGCCTGGTGCTCCAGAAAAACCACATTTTCAAGGGTACCATCGAAGAAAACATCCGCTACGGCGACTTCACCGCCACCCAGGCCCAGATTGAAGCCGCCGCCAAGCAGGCCTACCTGCACGACCAGATTCTGGACCTGCCGCGCCAGTACGAGTCCGACGCCCAGCAGCTCAGCGGCGGCCAGCAGCAGCGCATCGCCATTGCCCGGCTCTTCCTCAAAAACCCGCCCATCATCTTCCTCGACGAGCCCACCGCCAGCCTCGACGCCATCGCCACCGAGCAAATCAAGAACTCGCTTGATGCCATCAAGCAGGGCCGCACGGTAGTCATCATCTCCCACAGCCTCGCCCAAATCGTGGATTCGGACTGCATCTACGTCATGAAAAAAGGCCACATGGTGGAAAGCGGCACCCACGACGAGCTTTACGCCAAGCACGGCACCTACCGCGAAATTTTCGACGCCTCGGCCCGTAGCTTAAATATCGAGAAGCTGGCCAAGACCATGGCCGATGACGGGGACGAGGTGCTGGACACGGCTTCGTGAGAAGTTATTCATTACTTTAAAGAATAAGTGTACCTTTTGCTTAAGAATTGCATTGGTCGTTTAGTCTAAAATGAAAAAAGCAGGAAAACTTAATTCACTCAAGTGTCCATGCTGCGGCGAGTTGCGCCCTGAATCTGAATGTTTTGTATTTATCAGTCAGATTGCCTACGATGTGCCGAAAAAGTATTACTGCACCTTAAAGGGGGATATAATTGGCAACCTGTATTGGCTTGATGCGCAAAAGAATAAAGTTGATTGGGCTTGTGATGTCTGCCTGCAACAAAAACGTGCATTCCAAGGCAAACCCAAGCGTCAATTGTTCTGCGACATCGCGCCTCACTTTGCCTATTTCGACAAACAGATAGTTTGCCGTGACTGTGGCATAACGTTTCAATTTTCAAAAGAAGAGCAAGCTCACTACTATGAGAAGCTAGTGTTTTGGGTGCAAGCTGAGCGGGTGCGTTGCGATTCATGTCAGGCATTACAGAGAATAAGAAAGCGGCTTTCTCACTTATTAGCTAATCCTGATTACAACGATTTAGAGCAGGTAAAAGAAATAATTTCGATTCGGCTTAAACTAAAACAGTACCAGCAAGCCAAGCAATTTTTAGCCATTGGCAAGAAAAATCATGTTTCAGGAAGCATTCAATATCTGGCATTTGAATCATTAAGGAAGCAGATTACAGAGGCTGAATTGACAGATAACACTTCTAAATAGTAGTTGCTTCAAATGAAGCCTACCCTCATGACCATCAACCTCACCTACGTCGACACCAAAGCTGCTTTTCACACGACGATGAAGCGCGAGTTGCACCTCTCCCGACTGGTACGGCGTGAGCTGGGATGCCATTATTGCTGTGGTTGAAATGCTGGCCCACTTGCTTGACGAGGTGCTTAACACAACTTCGTTAGAATACCCGCATGTCTTGCCTTAATTCACACATCCAAGCATAATGCACAGTATCACTGCTGATTTTTTCACTGCTTACTGGCGGGCGGGAATGACGACAGTCTATACGGAGGGAATGTCGCCTGATATGATGGCAGGGCCCGAAGATGACGAAGGCTGGGTTGAATGGAAGCCAATCAGAGGCACCTTGACGAATGAAGACTATCAACAGCTTGAAGAAGCATATCAAATTCAATTACCACCCAGTTTTATTGATTGGCACAAGGCTTTCTTCTTTTGCGATGGTGACTGTCTGATTGCCCAGTTACCGGCTTCTTTGCCTAATGAGCCGCTAGAAGAATTAAGAAATCAGCTGAACTACGGCGGGAATTTAATTAGCCAGGGACTTTATCCTTTTGCATCAGATGGCAGTGGTGCTGGCAATCCGTTGGTATTCGATGCGCGTTACCCGGTTACTAATAATGAGTTTCCAATTCGGGTATACGACCACGAATCAGTAGACGATTTGAATGGCCTTGGAGAGATTATATTTTCCTCTTTCAGCAAGATGCTGAGCTGCTTGGTCTATTTCCTAAACCGTCCCGAAGCAGTTGAATCTGGTGAAGCAATACGTGGCTTTTTTGACATTGACCCCACTGGCGCCGGTGGGCCCGGCAGGAATTATTGGCTGAGTAGCTGGGGCAATACGCATTGGCTGAATAAGAGGCGATAACCGCCTATGGCCGCTGTACTGGCGCAAATACAGCATAACTCGTAACTGCTTTCGCCGTGGATGCAATGCTTCTACTGCCATGCAAGTAGACCTGGCGTTTGACGTGCCACGGTCACTCTGCTGCGAGGCTCATAGATTTGCGGCCAATACGCCATCCACATAATTCCTACTACTGTTTTCATGGTCCAATTTTCTTTCGGCTGCCGTTTAGTTGCTTCTTTGTCGCTATCCGGCACAGTGCTATTGAGCAGCTGCAGCAGCACGACCGTGCTGCAATCGATGCCCGTTGGGGCACGTGTTTACGTCGATGGCGAGTCAGTTGGAACGACGCCGTACCGGCATTCCGACACGAAGATTGTGGGCAGCACTACCTCCGTGCGCATGGAGAAAGAAGGGTTTGAAACGTATACCACGTCTTTTTCGCGAGACGAGCAGGCCGACGTAGGGGCCATCATTGGCGGTGTATTTGTGCTGGTGCCTTTTCTGTGGACAATGAAGTACAAGCCCGTGCATTCGTACGAGCTAAAACCGTTATCGCCCGTTCAGCAGCCTGGCCCGGTAGTCGTTCCTTCGGCCAAGCCCCGTACTGACAAGCCCCGCGCAGAACGCCTGCGCGAAAACAAAAAGCTGCTGGATGAGAAGATTCTCACCCCGCAGGAATACGAAAAAGAGAAACAGCGTATTCTGGCAGAGCCGGAATAATATCTTCCTGCCGGCACCCACCCATGACCATCGACCTCACCCACGTCGACACCAAAGCCGCTTTTCACATGACGATGAAACGCGAGTTGGGCTTTCCGGACTGGTACGGCGTGAGTTGGGACGCTTTCTGGGACGCCATTATTGCCGTAGTCGAAATGCCCGATTGTGTGGTCTTGCAGCACTGGCAAACCTTCGCCCAGTCCTGCCCCCGAGACATGCAGATTCTCCACCAGATTATGGCCGACTACCACCAGGAGAAGCCCGGCAAGCAGCTACTGCTAGGGTAGCAAGCCCGACGGTACCAACCCCGGGTTCACAGATAGCGCAGCATATTTGTGCCACGCTATTCTCACCCGCCTTTCTATGAAACAGGCACTTCTCTATTTATTCTTGCTCCTTGGTACGGGTCGGGCCTTCGGGCAGGCTGTAGTTGGTTCGGAAAAAATACCGGCAAAAAACATCAAGCCTTGGCTGGCAACGACCCCCAAAAGCTTCGAAGGCGTCTATCACTTCGGAGAATCCGAAGGCGAGTCGGAGTTGGCCCTCGCCGTAAGCGAAGGAATAGTAACCGCCCAGATAAAATCCGGCGATTGGGTACGAGTCAAAGGCGTAGAAAAATGGCGGTTTTCCTATAAAAACCTAACCAACGTGAAGATTGAAGGCAACAAATTCCGTTCCGTCGAAATGTCTGGCGAATTTGTGCGCGTCCTGACCGAGGGAAACTACGAAAACGGCTTAAAAATAAATCAATACGGGCGCGCCGCTGCCCCCAAAGGCGAGGCCGAAATTGGCACCAAATCCAACCCAATAAAAGACTACTACCAGGGCGAATACCCGCAAGCATCCTATCAAGTATTGCAGGTAGCTGCCCTTAACAAGTACAGCAAGGCCCAGCTGGTACTGATGCGCAACGAGGTATTTGCCCGCTACGGCTATATTTTCTCCACGGCCAATGGCATGCTGGCCCACTTCAAAAAGCAAGACTGGTACGACCCCTCCACAACAGATGTCAGCCGCTTGTTGACGGAGATTGAGAAGAAGAACATTGCCCTGCTGAAAGCAAGCGAGGCCAAGATGTAGCCCACGCCATTCACCACCGCGTTACGGAGGCGCGATGAGGCCTCACTATTTCCCGTTGCCAAACCGCCAGTAGTCCTGGCCCACTTGCTTGACGAGTACTTCCATTATCTGGCGGGTGCGGGCCAGTGCAGCGGTAGCCGCTTGTTGCAGGCGGGCGCGGTCGGTGTGGCAGGCGGTGTGCACCCGGCCGCCTTCGTCGCCTTCCAGGAAATACACCCGGTCGGCGGTGGCGTAGGCCGCGCCGGTCCACCCCTGCTCCATGTCGTTGTAGAGCAGGCCTTCGGGAATGGGGTCGAGCAGGCTCTTGAGCAACGAGGCGCTTTCAGGAAACGTGTCGTACCACGGAAACGAGAGCAACACCTCGCCCCGACTGAGCAGCACAGGCCGCATCCAGAAATAATGGGTCTGGTCCTTGAGCTGCTTGCGGTGCTGCGTGGCCGCCTTCACGATGGAAATGTAGTAGCGCACCAGCTCGGCTTCGTGGCCCAGCGCGGCAGCGCTAAGCACGAGGTGCCCGCTGCGCGTCTGCCGGGGCTGGTAAAGCTTCACCACTTTGTCGCGCATATCGTTGGGCTCCGGCTTGTTGAATGAGCCGTAGAAGAAGTCCGGCTTTATCAGGAAAGCCACATCGGGCGCTAAATCGGGCAGGTACTTCGACTTCTGCGTAAAATCAGCCAGGTTCTCAGAAAGCATAGGAACTGAGCTGCTGGAAAGCGTGGGCGAGCAGCAGGGCTAAGATACCAGTTGCCCCGAACCTCCGGCACCACCGCAGCGCAGGCTTTGTAGCCCGAACACTTTTCGGCACCAACTGCTCCGACTGGTGCCGGCTTTGTGGCGTTCTTTGCCCTGCATGGAAATTCTTACTGTCACCAACATCAGCCTTCAGGAAAACGGCGTTTCCGTGCTCCAGCCCATTAGTTTTTCCCAAAAGCCGGGGCAGAAGCTAGCCTTGGCCGGCGAAAGCGGAGCCGGCAAAAGCACCCTGCTGCAAATCGTGGCCGGCCTCATTCAGCCCAGCACCGGTGCGGTACACGCCAACGGCAGCCGCGTGCGCGGGCCGCAGGAAACCCTGGTGCCTGGCCATCCTGGCGTGGCCTACCTCTCTCAAAAATCCGACTTACCGCACTCGTTGCGCGTGGAGCAGGTGCTGCGCTATGCCAACAAGCGTCCCCAAGCCGAAGCCCAGGCCGTGTATGCCCTCTGCCGCATTGCCCACCTGGCCCAGCGGCGCACCGACCAGCTCTCCGGCGGCGAGCAGCAGCGCGTGGCGCTGGCCCGGCTCCTGCTTGGCGCGCCCCAATTGCTGCTGCTGGACGAGCCCTTCTCCAACCTCGACCGTACCCACAAGCGCATCCTGCAAAGCATCATCGAAGAGCTGGGCACCCGGCTGGGCATCACCTGCCTGCTCGTATCGCACGACGCCACCGACGTATTGCCCTGGGCTGATGAAATAGTGGTACTGCACCGGGGCCGGCTGGTGCAGCAAGGCCCGCCGACGCAGCTCTATCACCAACCCGCAGACGAAGCCACCGCTGCGCTGTTTGGCGACTATAACCTGGTGCGCGGCTTCGACCGCCGGGCCCTGCACCCAGGCAAACGCCACCACAAAGACGCCGCGCTGCTGGTGCGGCCCGAGCAATTCCGCCTTGGTGCGGCCGATGCCAAGGGGGCGCCTGGCACGGTGCAGGCCGTGCGGTTTTTTGGCAGCTACTACGAGGTGGAAATCCAGCTAAAGGAAAATATGGTGCGCGTGCGAGTAGCAACAACAAAGCTGCGGGCGGGCGATGCAACGGTGGTTTCGGCAGCGGCCGGGACCGGTTGGGAGATGACTGCGCCCCCGTCAGGCTGAGTGTAGCGAAAGAGCTTATCACCGCTAAATAGGCAGGCACCCGTCATCCTGCAATCATCTACTCAAAGCCCGACAATAACTCATTTGCGTGGCCTGCGTTAGGATTTAGTCCATTCCTAACCCTTTCCATATTTATGGCAACCCAACAAACTGCCCTCATTACGGGCGCCACCAGCGGCATTGGCCGCGAGCTGGCCAATTGCTTTGCGCAAGACAAGTACAACCTCGTCATCGTAGCCCGCGACCAGTCCGGACTAGACCAAACAGCTTCTGCGCTGCAACAGCAGTATGGCATCGAAGTCACTACCATTGCCAAGGACCTGTTTAAGCGCGAAGCTCCGTTTGAAGTTTATGACGAAATCAAAAGCAAAGGCCTCACTATTGACGTGCTGGTGAACGACGCCGGCCAGGGTCAGTACGGCACCTTTGACACCACTGACATCCAGCGCGAGTTAGATATCGTTCAGCTCAACATTGGAGCCTATGTGGTATTTACCAAGCTGTACCTGCAGGAGTTCAAGGCCCGCAACGAAGGCAAGATTCTGCTCGTGGGCAGCATTGCGGGCGAGCTACCCGGCCCCCTGCAAGCCGTTTACCACGGCACCAAGGCCTTCGTAAACTCCTTCGCTGAATCCATTCAGGAGGAAAACAAGGACAGCAACATCACCATTACCAACCTGCTGCCCGGCCTCACCAAAACCGACTTCTTCGAAAAAGCCGACATGACCCGCGCCAAAAACGTGGCCGAAGGCGGTGGCGCTGCTCCCGCCGACGTTGCCAAGGACGGCTATAAAGCCCTGATGAACGGCGAAAGCCGCATCATCTCTGGCTTCATGAACAACGTGCAGGTGGGCATGAGCAAAGTAACCCCCGACCCGCTGGTCGCTGCTCAGGTGCACAAGCAAAGCGAGCCCGTTGACGGCAACGAAAGCGCGAAATAACCCGGCCCCGCTGCCGTCTCATTTCACCTAAAAAGAAAGCCCGGCCGAGTTGGCCGGGCTTTCTTTTTAGGCGTGTTCAATGCCTTACGGCGTAGCCCAGTGCACGGCGATGTTAACGGACGGGCGCTGCCGCAGAAAAAGCTGTAGGCCGGGCCATGCGTATTTGTTCGTAGGCAATGCGTTGCAGAGCAGTAGCTTCGGCGGAAGCAATGCACAAGGCGGTGGCAGCTTGCTCGGTGGCACCCAGCGTGCGTGGGTCGCAGCCCGTGATTTCGCCAAAAAGGACGCAAGCTGTGAGGTAAGCACCCCAGTTGCTGGGGTGGTAATGGTCGGCACCCCACAGGTCGATTTTACCGGTTTCAGGAGCATAGGGATTCGGCATTGCCACGCCGCTTTGCACAGCACGCAACCAGGCATCGCCGACGGGTGCTACGCTCGCAAAACCTGGGTTTTCCCGCAGCAGGCCGTAGTACGCCGCGTGTAGTTCCTGTGCCATTGAGTCCAGCGGCAGGCCAGCGTAGGGCGTACCGCTGGGGTATGTGAGGTCGGCGCGGGGCCAGGTTTGGAACAGGAATACCTTGGCTTCGCGGTTGGCGGTGTGCACGGCTTGTTCTAAGCGGGTGGCGGAGGTGCGGAAGCTGGCGGGGTGGCCGCCGTGGCGAGTGGGCACGGGACCAGTGCTGTACTCCTGCAGCACCACCGTGTTCCAGTGCGGCTGCTGGATAACGGACAAGGCGTGGTCGTAGTGGTATTGCAGGGGCTTGGCGTTGATTTCCTCGAAATGCACTTTGTAATTCAGCCCAACCTCTTCCGTAAACTGCTGAAAAATTCCTGGGATTCCACCCCACACCACGGACTCACCGGTAGCTGTTTCGCAGCGCGGATGCCCGGCGGGCAGGCCAAAATTCTCATCCGTGACATGGGCTGCGTTGTAGGCCAGTACCGGCTGGTATTTGCCATGGAAAAAGCTATTACCAACAAACAGTATTGTCGTGGGCTGGGCCGAAGCTGGCTTCTGCGCCAGTAGCAGCTGCTCGCCCGGCACCATCCAAAGCGCAAGAGCTACAGCAAGGGTAGAAACAGCAAATCTCACGCGAATCAGAAAGGAAGCAAGGACAGCACCAGCGAAAAAACTTTGTATGATAAGCTGTTGCGGCTATGCTCAAAACAGTGGGCGCGCAAGAAAGCTATATTTTCTCAAAGTTGCGCTGTTTACCAACCCTAACACTGGCACCGGTCATTGCATTGGCTGTTAGCGCCCAATACAGAAAAGCTCAAAATTTGGCCCTTCTTTGTCTAAAGCCAGCTTTGCAGTCCCCGCGCACGCAACTACCGTATAGCAACCTCGTCCTTATCCCAGCCGCCGCACCTACTGCGGCCTCTTTATGCATCTCTTCGTTTATTCTCCCCTTAGTACCTCTGCCCGGGCCCATTTGCAGCGGCAGCGGCCCACTGACTGGACCCTGACTTTCGGCCCCGACCTAGCACCTGAGCAGCAGCAAGCGGCCTTTCAAATGGCTGATGTCCTGCTCGGCAACCCGCCACCAGCTTGGTTTGAGGCTGGTACACCTCCCAGCTTGAAGTTCTGGCAAATCGACTCAGCAGGCTTCGAGCGCTACCGGAAGGTAGATGTAGCGGTGCCAACTGCCAATATGGGTGATTTTTTTGCCTGGCCTTGCGCCGAAACCATGGTTGGCGGATTGCTGGCCCTCTACCGTCACCTCCCCGAATTGGCCGTGTTGCAAGCAGAGAAGAAATGGGTGGGCGGCGCGTTTGTGCGCAACCGCTCGGGCCTGCTGCGCGGCAAGCGCGTTGTAGTACTAGGAGCCGGAGCCATTGGGCAAGCCCTACGTAAGCAACTCGGTGGCTTCGATTGCCTGGTGCAGTTTCTGGCCCGTACGTCGCCACAGGCCGAGCTTCACTCCAAAGAAGACCTGCTGGCCGCCCTGCCCGAAACCGACATCGTCATCAATACCCTGCCCGGCAGCGCAGACGGCTTTTTCTCCGCCGAGCTAATTGCTGCCATGCGCCCCGACAGCATCTACGCCAGCGTAGGCCGCGGCAACACTACCGACGAGCCCGCCCTCATCGCCGCCTTGCAAAACCAGCGCCTCGGCGGCGCACTGCTCGACGTCACAGCCACCGAGCCCTTGCCCCTGGACAGCCCGCTCTGGGGCCTGCCCAACGTGTTGCTTACCCAGCATACCGGCGGCGGCCAGGCTTTCGAAGATGAGAGCAAGGTGGATGTGCTGCTCCGCAACCTGGAAAACCTGCGCACTGGCCAGCCATTCGAAAATCTGGTAGACTTGAGCCGGGGGTACTAAGGCCAAAGCTGACATTGTGAGGAGGCACGACGAAGCAATCAGTCCCGACAATGCGACTAGCTCGATAATGTAGCAAACGTTTTTTGAAAGCAAAAAGCTCCAATACGGTACCGTATTGGGGCTTTCTCACATCTTGGAGCTAGTCACGTTGGGAAGACGGGTTGCTACGGCTACGCCTCGCAACGACCTTTCCGCTATTTTCCGGGTACCCACGGCTCACTGGCTGCAAAAATGGTCTTTATCGTGTATTGCTTGGCCTCTTTGGCAGTAAGCTGGTGCGACCAACCTACCCGCCCCGCTGGCTTGGCACCGGGGCCGGTGGAGTTGTACTCGGCGAAATAAGCCGTTTTTTCATTCTCCGGGTTTTTCCAGTTGTCCCAGCCAGCGGGGGCAATGTGGCTACCCATTTCTGTATTGAGGTACACCACTTTGGCACTAGGCCGCCAGGGCCGGCCGAGGTGCACCTTCTTGGCCAGCGCCGTGTCGGCGGTCAGCTTGCACCCCAGAAATACGAAGCCAAACTGTTGCTGCGGTGGCGTAGAGGCAGCCGTGATGAACGAATTTTTCTTGCTCTTAATAATGCAATGGTCGAACACGGCCGTGCTGGCACCAAAAATAAAATCGGTAGTTCCTTCGAGGTAGCAGTCCTGAAAATACTGGCGTGTACGGTCGGTAGCCAGAAAGAGAATGTCCTGATTGCCCACCACCCGGCAGTGGCGGAAGGTGCAGCGGTCGCCCTCCACGTGCAGTGCTACCGCCTGCCCGGCCGTGTAGCCTGCATTGTTTTCGAAGGTCAGGTTTTCGGCCGAAAAATCGTTGGCCTGCACCAGCACCGAATGCGAGGTATAAGTATTGTGCCCGGCCGCGTCGCCGGTATGGTCATTGAAGGTGAGGATGGTGGTAGCCGCGTCTTCGCCCACCATTTTAATGTGGGTTTTGAGGGTTGGTACCACCAGTTTTTCGCGGTAGGTGCCTTTTTTGATAAAGATGGTGATTGTTTTTTGCGGCTGGTTGGGCACCGCATCCACGGCTTCCTGCACGGTGCGGTAGGTGCCGCTGCCATCCTGCGCCACGGTGATGGGGCCGGATTGGGGGGCCGTTTGAGCGTGGGCGGCAAAGGCCGCTAGGCAGAGCGTGAGGCTCAATAATTTCATTGGAAAAACTGTTTAATTACCCAGCGGCTGCCAGCCGCGTAGCACGTTGTCGCGGGTATAGGTTTTGGCTTCGGCCTCTGTCAGTTGGTGCGACCAGGTTGCGCGCTTGTCAGGAGCCGCACCGGGGCCCCGGCTTAGATACTCGGCATAGTAAGCCGTTTTCTTGTTCGATTCCTTATCCCAGGGGTCCCAGCCGGCGGGCCGAATCATGGCGCCTAGCTCGCAGTTCAGGTACACGGTTTTGGCGTAGGGCCGCCAGGGCCGGCCCAGCGCGAAGCTGCCCGCCGGGGCATCGCCGCCAATGCGGCAGTGGCTGAATACGTACCCAAAGCGCGCCGTGTCGGGCGTGCTGGCGGCCGTCACAAAGCCGCTTTTCTTGCAGAAAATCTCGCAATCCTCAAACCACACCGTGCTCGAGCCGAAGATAAAATCCACCGTCCCTTCGATGTAGCAGCCCTTATAAAACTGCCGGCTGCCGCGCCCATACGTATACAACGTATCCTGAAACCCCAGAAACCGGCAGTTCACGAAGGCTGCCTTGTCGCCATCGACCCACACGGCCACCGCCTGCCCCACCGGCCCCGACGAATTTTGAAACGTCAGGTTCTCAGCCGAAAAATCGGTACCGTAGATGTATAGGCTGGCCGAGCCGGACGTACCCTTCTCCTCCCCAAAAATGTTTTTCTTCTGGTTGTAGTCGTCGTACGTCAGGATGGTTTTGTCCCGGTCTTCGCCAATGAGTTTCACCAGTTGCTTTGAGCCGGCCAGCACCAGTTTCTCTTTATAAATGCCCTTTTTAATGAAGATGGTCGTGATTTTCTTCCGAAAATCAGGCACAGCGTTGAATGCCTCCTGCACAGTGCGAAACTTTCCGCTGCCATCCTGCGCCACCACAAAATCATAGCCAAAGGCGCGGCATAAGGACAGGCCACTCAGCAGCACAAGCAGCAACAGATTCTTCATAGCGCAACGGGTTTGGATGATGCAAACCTAATGGCCCGTTCCGCCAAAAGCACTTTCTTTTTGCGCAATCGTTGCCGGCAAAGGTCCACTTTGTTCGTAGTGCCATCCTCCTCTTGCGCTAGTCAGTGAACGTCTTGCTTGGTATTTGTAACACCTTGCCGCGCCTTTGCTATCACTTGCCGGACCTTTGCGATGTCTTGCCAAGTCTCTGTAACGACTTGTTGCCGGCACCCCACCACATGCAAAAAGCCCGACCAAGCGGCCGGGCTTTTTGTACTCACAACAAGTAAAAACTATTCCTGCGCGCCAGCGGCCGCGCTTACCAACTCCACAATCTCGGCCGAGATGCCGGTGGTACTGAAACCGCCGTCGTGCATCAGGTTTTGCATGGTTACGTAGCGGGTCAGGTCCGAGAACAGCGAGATGCAGTAGTCGGCGCAGGCTTCAGCGGGGGCGTTGCCGAGGGGCGACATCTTGTCGGCGAACTCGTAGAATGCATCGAAACCGCTGATGCCGGTGCCGGCCGTGGTTTTGGTGGGCGACTGCGAGATGGTGTTTACGCGCACTTTTTTTAGCTTGCCGAGGCGCTGGCCGTAGCTACGGGCAATGCTTTCGAGCATAGCTTTGGCTTGGGTCATGTCGGTGTAGTCGAGGAAGGCGCGCTGGGCCGCGATGTAGCTCAGGGCCACCACGCTGCCCCACTCGTTGAAAGCATCCTGCTTCTCAGCTACGGCCAGCATTTTGTGCAGGCTCAGCGCCGAAATATCAATCGTTTGCTGGAACCACTGGTAGTTCAGCTCGCCGTAGTGCTTGCCCTTTCGAATGTTCGGGCTCATGCCAATGGAGTGCAGCACGAAGTCAAGTTTGCCGCCCAACTGCTCCTGCGCCCCGGCAAACAGCTTCTCCAACTCCTCCGTCGAGGTAGCATCGGCCGGAATGATGGGGGCGTTGCATTCCTCGCTCAGCTTGTTGATTTCGCCCATGCGCATGGCCAGCGGCGCGTTGGTGAGTACAAAGCGGGCACCCTCGGCGTGGGCGCGCTGGGCTACTTTCCAGGCAATGGATTTCTCGTTGAGGGCGCCGGAGATGATACCGACTTTGCCGGCGAGGAGGTTATTAGCCATTGAGTGACTGAGTAAATGAGTGACTGAGTGATGGCAGACAGCACGTGGGCCGTCCTGGATTCCAGCGCAAGTTAGCAATTCACTCAGTCACTCGGTCACCCAGCTACTGTTTCCCCGCGCAGCGCCAGCAGCTCGCGGGCACTCTGGAAGGCATTTTCGCTCGGCTTGGCCCCCGCAATCATGTGCGCGATTTCCTTAATCCGGTCCTCCTGGTTCAGCTCGCGAATGCGGCTCACGGTACGGTCGGCACGGTCTTCCTTATACACGAAGTAGTGCACGTCGCCAGCCGCCGCCATTTGCGGCAGGTGCGAAATGGCCACCAACTGGTGCTTCTGCGCCATCTGCTGCATCATACGGCCCACCTTCACCGCAATTTCGCCCGAAATACCGGTATCAATTTCGTCGAATACAATCGTAGGCAAAGCCGTTTTATCCGCCAGCATGTACTTGATGCATAGCATCAGGCGGGAGAATTCCCCGCCCGAAGCAGCTTTGCTCAACGTCTGCGGCTGTGCGCCTTTATTAGCTGTGAACAGGATACTCACCACGTCGATGCCGCTCGTGGCGGGCGCACCGGTGTTGTGCTGAATCACAATGCGGGCGTTGGGCATGCCCAAATCGGCCAGCAACAAGCCCAGCTGCTTTTCAAAATTCGGGAACGACTTCCGGCGGCTGTCCGAAAGCTTGCCGCCTTGCTTGGTCACGGCCGCCAGCGCCGCATCCGAATCCTTGCGCAGCCGGGCAATTTCCTTGTCCAGGTTCAGCACCGAGCTTACTTTCTGACGCAGGCCATCGCGCACGGCAATAAGGGCGGGCAGGTCGCGGGCCTGGTGCTTGCGCTGCAAGGTGTAAAGCACGTTGAGACGGTCTTGCAATTCCTCGGCGCGGGCGGGGTCGCCCTCGGTACGGCGCTCGGCGGTTTCTACTTCGTCGGCAATGTCATGCAGCTCAATCAGGCAGCTTTCGAGGCGCTCGCGTAGTTCCTTGAAATTGTCGGCGTAGCTCGCTACCTGGCCCAGCAGCATCGATGCTTCTTTCATGGTGCCAGTGGCGCAGGTTTCGCTGTCGCGCAGGCCGTGCAGCGCCTGGCTCAGCTTATACTTGATTTCCTCGGCGTGCTCCAACTGCTTCACCTCCTGCTCCAGCGCATCTTGGTCTTCGGTATCTAGCCGAGCTTCTTCCAGCTCATTCAGCAAGAAGCTGTTGTAGTCCAGCTCCTTACTCGCCTGCGCCGCTTGGCTCTCCAGCGTTTGCAAGTCAACTTCCAGCTTGCGGTACTGTCGGAAAGCGCTGCTGTACATGGTGCGCTGCGGCACCAAACCCGCGTACAAATCCAGCAGGTTCAGCTGAAAAACGCCATCACCCAGCAGCAGCGTGTCGTGCTGCGAGTGAATATCCATCAGGTTGGCTCCGATTTTTCGCAGCGCCTCCAGCGTTACGGGTGTATCATTGACGAATGCGCGCGACTTCCCATTCGGGCTGATTTCACGTCGCAGGATGCAGTGCGTATCGTAGTCCAAATCCTCGGCCTCAAAAATATCCTGCAGGTGATACGTTGCAATATCAAATTGCCCCTCAATCACGCATTTGCGCTCGGTATCGAATAGCATGCGCGAATCAGCGCGGTTGCCCAGCAGCAAGCCAATGGCGCCCAGCATAATGGATTTGCCCGCTCCGGTTTCGCCCGTAATTATATTCAGCAGCGGCGATGGACGCAACTCCAGTTGCTCAATCAGCGCGTAATTCTTAATTCGTAAATCGACTAACATTATAAGTAATGAAGAATGAGGAGTGAAGAATAGGAATTGAATATGCCTACGTCAGCAATTCTTCACTCCTCATTCTTCACTCCCCATTTATTTAAGTACCGTTTGATATTTCGCCGAGTTTGTAGGGTCTACTTCGGTCAGCATACTCACCAGTTGCTGCTTCTGACTCTGGTCTTGGCTGGTGCGGAAAATATTGGCTATCTCGTCAGACTTTGCATCGAAGAACGCACGGGCAAATAAGGTTCCCGGACGCGTCAGCGCTGCTTTTTGCACGCCCGTCAGCGCGGTCATCACCGAGGCCCGGGCTTGCTCAGGCTTCTCAATGAAGACGTCCATGCCCTGCCGGTAATAATCGTACAGGCCCGTGCGGAAGGCTTCCAGCTGCGGGTCGGTGATGTTGTCGAGCAGCCAATGACGCTCGCGGGAGCCGGTGCCGCGCCAGCCTTCATCGGCCTCGTTGGTTTGGGTTTGGTTGGCCGAGTAGCTGACAATGGTGCGGGCCTGCTCGTAATACGGAGTACCGCCGAGACGCGAGAACGTGTCACGGTCCAGCCCAATAACGAGGTAGGCATAGTAGCCAATCAGCGACGACAGATTGGAAACGAAGCTGTTGGGTGAAAAATCCAGCGGGTTTTGCGGCGAGTAATTGAAGTTGAAGCTCCGGTCGCTGAGGCTGACCACGTTGGTATCATAGCCCGTACCGTACACCGGGCGCGTCGAAATCAGACGCATGGTGCAGTTGTAGGTGCCGTTCTGCGGAATGGCCGTGATGCCGATAAACATTTTCACCTTAATCCGCTCTTCGGGCCGGTAGGCCTGGTTGGTCCAGGCACGGGTGTTGAGCAGGTTGCGGATATCGTTCTGCATCTGCGTCACGATGGTGGGGTCCGAAATGGTCACGTTTTCGGTTGAAACGCGCACTTCGGCCATCAACTCCTGGGCCTGGGCAGCAGGACCAGCCAGCAGCAGGGCGAACATCGGCAGAGCCGCGAGTATTTTTCGCAACATGGTTATCAACTAGTTGGGGCCAAACGGGCCAGAATCAGGCTAACCAGTCCACGGGCCACATCGGCCTTGGACTGCAACTCAAAATTAACGATTTGGCCGGCGGCATCCAGCACAGTCACCTTGTTGGTGTCGTGCCCGAAACCTGCGCCCGCATCCCGCAAGGAATTCAGGACAATAAGGTCGAAGTTTTTTCGATGCAGCTTGTCCTGTGCGTGAGCCAGCTCGTTTGTAGTCTCCAACGCAAAACCGACCGCAAATTGTTCAGCCCGCTTGCTTTGACCGAGTGTGGCAGCAATGTCCACGTTTTTCACCAGCTCCAGCGTCAGGGTTTCGCCTGTTTTCTTAATCTTTTCAATAGCCACATGCGCTGGCCGGTAGTCGGCCACGGCAGCAGCAAATACCCACACATCAGCCGCAGGAGCCGCTTCGGCAGCGGCGGCAAACATCTCAGCAGCCGTTTCCACCCGCACCGTGCGAATACGCGGGCTGGCGGGGTCTGGCAGATGGCTGGGGCCGCTCACCAGCGTCACCTCCGCGCCTTCTGCCGCAAAGGCAGCAGCTAGCGCATAGCCCATTTTACCCGTCGAGCGGTTGCCAAGAAAACGAACCGGGTCGAGGGGCTCATAGGTTGGGCCGGCAGTGAGGAGAACGTGCATCAGTTATGAATGGGCTGCGTTTTGAGGATTGAATGTTGAGTCGAATGAGGACTTTGTAAGTAAAACTGTTAAGTGTCGACGAAGCTACCTTCTTACTCAACAAGAAGTTCTCAACCCTCAGCACTTCTAAAAAATTGCTCCAATTCCGCCACAATGTCTTCCGGCTCCAGCATGCGCCCGGCACCGCTGAGGCCACTGGCCAGCTCACCGCTGGGCGAGTCGAAAACGCGGTTGCCGAAGCTGCGCAGCCGCGCCAGATTCTGCGTCACGGCCGGGTGTGCGAACATATCCAGGTCCATGGCTGGGGCGAGAAATACCGGGCAGCGGGCCGATAAATACACCGCGCAAAGTAGGTTCGGGCACAGGCCGTTGGCCAGCTGGCCGATGGTATTGGCGCTGGCGGGTGCAATCAGCAGCGCATCGGCCCAAAGGCCCAGCTCAACGTGGTTATGCCATTCGCCAGCTGCCGCGTCACGCAAAAAGCCCGTCAGGACGGGCTTTTTGGAAAGGGTGCCCAGCGTGAGCGGCGTAACGAAAGCCATGGCGGCTTCGGTGAGAATAACTTGTACTTCGGCCCCGGCTTTTACCAGCAGCCGCGTGAGCGGCGCGGCTTTATAAGCGGCAATGCTGCCGCTCACGCCCAGCAAGACGCGCCGGCTGGCGAGGCTGCTTGCGGCTAATTGCTGGCTGATTTCAGGCATTGATTCGAAGCTTTTTTACGCAACAAAGAACGTCATGCCGGGCGTAGTCGAAGCATCTTCTGGTGCAAAGTAACCAATTACTGTTGCGGGAGAGATGCTTCGGCTGCGCCCAGCATGACGTTCTTTTACTATAACTGCGTAGGCATGCTTGATAAGCAGCCAGCCGTTTAGAACAGCTCGCGGGGGACTGGCACTTCTTCCGGCTCGGGCGTGCTGTAGTAGACTTTGCCTTGCAGGAACTCCTCAATGGCCAGGCTGGTGGGCTTGGGCATGCGCTCGTACTGCTTGGAAACCTCGATTTGCTCGCGGTTTTCGAACACTTCCTCTAAGTTGTCGACGGTAGAAGCAAACTCGGCCAGGCGGTCGTTCAACTCCTCTTTCAGTTTAATCGACAGCTGGTTGGCGCGCTTCGAAATCACGGCAATGGCTTCGTACACGTTGCCGTTGTCACCGGTGATGTCGGCGATGTTGCGCGTCACGATGGAGCTTGAAGGAGTGTTGGGATTGGGTTTCATGGGCATATTTTTAGTTGCTAATCGTTTGGGGTCCGTTGTCAGCTTCTGGCCGGGGCTACTGGTTGGTTACAAAACGAGCAACCAACAACTGGCAACAGACAACTAAAGTTAGTTAGAAGCAGCGGCCGGAGTCGCTTTTAGCTTGGTCAGGCTTGCTTGACTGACGTCGTACATGTCCTGCGCAGCTTTTAGGTTCTTGCTTTTGGGGTAGCTATCAATGAACTGCTGGTAGAAGTTCACGGCTTCGAGGAAACGCTCCCGTTGCTTCGATTCTACGCTTTCCTGGGCCCAGGCGTACTGGGCAGTCAGGCGCAGAAAAGCAGCCTGCTCGGCATAGGCTGAAGCAGGATATTGCAATTGAAAATTGGTCAAAGCCACCACGGCGGCCTGGTTGTAGCGCAACTGGTAGTACAGCTTGGCACTTTCGAACGCTTTGTTTTCCAGCTTCTTCTGAAGCTCCTGCGCCATGTTCTCGGTCTCCGCCTTGTACTTGCTTTCGGCGTAGCGGTTCAGGAAATCCTGGATGGATTCGAGGGCCGAAACCGTATTAGTTTGGTCGAGCTCGTAGCTGGGCGAGTCCAGAAACAACGACTTAGCGTGCAGGAAGTTTGCCTCCTCCGCGTACTCCGAGTTGGGGTAGGTATCGGTAAATGACTTGAAATAGAACGCACTCAGCACGTAGTTGCGCTGCTTGTAGTTCGTATTGGCAAAGTAGAACTGAGCCTTTTCAGCCTCGGGGCGGCCTTTTAGTAGCGGAATGAGGTCTTCGAGCAGTGTGCCGGCCCGGAAAAAGTCGCCCTTGTCGTAATACTTGACAGCAGCTTCGTACTTTTTATTGACGTCGGTGCTTTTCAGCAACTTTTGGTAGCCGCTGGCGCAGGAGCCCAAAACGAGCGTGCTAATCAGCAGAAACAGAACCGTGAGGCGGGAAATCGGCATAAGGGGTGCAAAGGTAACGATTTGAGCCGGCGGAGGCAAGCCGGCCGGCGGTTGGGTCGAGTCCGCCCGGCAAAGGAGTACCGCCGGTGGCTCAAAGGTTGCAGCTAGCGCTTGCTGGCTGCGGCGGCAGCCGGCAACTTGGGGGCTGCAGGTCTAGGCGCGGCGGGTTGGGCAGCGGGCTTTGCCGCTTTAGCCGGAAGTTTCTGGGCGGGTGTTTTGGTTTTGCTCTTCGACTTGGCTGGGGCAGCCTTTTTCTTGGTGGGCTTGCGTTTTACCGGTCGGTCATCAAACTGCTTGCCCAACACTTGGCGGCGGGTGGGTCGTTCCTTGGCGCGCCAAGTGTAGCCCTTCAGGCGCTCGTCTTCCGGCTTCAGCTCATGCGGTGGAATGAATTTGGCGTCCGGATTGGTGAGAACTGTGATTTTATTCAGCTTGCTGTCCACAAACAGCAGGCGCATATTAGCCGACAGCACCCGGTTCATGCCGGTGGTCACGGTGTCTCCGTCGAGGGCGTAGAAGATGCTTTCGGCATTGCCCAGCACATCCACGCGCCGCATTTTATTGTCGCGGAAGTAGGCCATCATGTTGCGGCCTTTGGTCTGGTTGAAGTTCAGGAGCGTGTCCTGATTGACGGCGAATGCATTGGCATAGAGGCGCATTTCATCCACCTTTCCCTTCCTCGAGCGAATCTGTATCGAGTCGGCGGTCAGCTGATTTTTAGCCTGCCACAATACTGGGTCCTGATTAAGGTAAATGATACTATCCTGCCGGTCGTAGGTCAGCGAGTCGCAGATTCCCTGGAGGTTGCCCCGGAAAATCTGCACTTTCGGAAAGGCGTACAGGATGTTGCGTGTGGTGGTCTGACCGGGTCGGGCCTCTATGCTGATGAGCGTATCGGCGGCCATGTATAGCGTGTCTTTCTGGGTGCCGATGTTGCGCACCACTGGCCGGCCACCGTAGAGCTTGGTGCGGCCCAGGCCGCGCCAGTACTTGCCGGCATCGCCGCGCAGCACTAGGTTGTCCTTCTTGGAGGTGAGCGAGACGTGGCCATTGGCCACACCATAGAGCTTTACCTCGTCATATATCAGTCGGTCACCACCCAGCAAGTAGTTGGGCGTGTCGATTTTGGCATTTTTCTGGAAGTTCGAGACGCGGGTTTTGGTGTTGTAAGTCCCGGCCTCAGCATACAGGTTTCCCTGCTTGCCCTTGATGCGCGTGGGGCCGTTGAAGGTGGCCACCTTGCTCACCGTGTTATAGCGCAACGTGTCGTTGTTTAACTCCGAATCGGGCGTAACGAGGTGCACATTACGCTTAAAAACAAAGACTTTGGTATTGGTATCGTAGAAGCCCTGCTGGCTATCAAGCGTGTTTTGCGGGTCGGTTAGGTGGCCGGTCTCGGTGTACGACGCGCTTTTGCGGTTCAGGTCGTAGTCAAGGGCTGGCGTAGTCAGGGTCATGCGCGGGTCGCGCATCACCACGTTGCCGGTCATGCGGGCAGTGCGCTTGGCACCGTCATAGAAACCGTGGTCACCGGTGATGGTCATGGTGTCGTTCTGCACCACCCGCACATTGCTGAAGGCTTCTACCTGGTTGCGGTCGAGGTACTGATAGGCGGAGTCGCAGTACAGAAATACGTCGTCCTGCTGGAAGCTGACGTTGGTCAGCAGCTTGCGGATTTTCACGCCATTAAAGTCACCGCCCACCAACTCGCCAGCCGTGAGCAGCTTGATTGGGGACCCACTGCTGGCCGGTGGCGTAGTACCCGCCGAGCGCGAGACCGCAGGTGCAGGCCGGGCCGGCGCAGCAGTGGGGGTTTGAGCCCGCCCCAGCAGCGGCACCAGCAACAACAGAAGGAAAAAGACGCGGGAGAGGGACATTCGGCAGGCAAAGGTACAGATGGGCCCGCGCTAACGGCCATCTTTGCGGCATAGTGCCCCACGACCATTTAGTTCTTCTGCTTTCTTTATGAAACTGCACATCTTCGGCGCATCCGGCGCGGGCGTCACCACGCTGGGCCACGCACTGAGCGAGGCACTCGGAATCCCCTATTTCGACAGCGACGACTATTTCTGGGTGTCTTCCGACCCGCCTTATACCGTGCGACGCCCAGTAGCAGAGCGCGACGCAGCCCTCGCCGCAGACCTGGCCCGGCACCCAACCTGGATTCTGGGCGGCTCTATCGTGGGCTGGGGCGAGCATTGGCTGACGGCTTTTGAAGGCGTGGTTTTTCTGTGGCTACCGCCAGGTGTGCGCCTGGCCCGGCTGCAACAGCGCGAGCAGGAGCGCTACGGCGACGTTATTTTTGCCATTCCTGACCGGGCTGCGCAAGCCCAGGCGTTTCTGACCTGGGCGGCGGGTTATGAGGACGGTTCCTGTGGCGGCAGTCGCACGTTGGCTAACCACACGGCTTGGCTGGGACGTTTTACCAGTCCGGTGCTGGAGCTACGCGGCGACCTGACTGTAGCTCAGCGCCTGCAAGGCATCTTGGAGTGGTTACCTGCCGTTTCCTGATTTTACTTTTTACTTCTTTCAGCTGCTCGCACACATCCGCCAACAGCTGCTTTTGGCTTCCCCTATGTTAGAATCTGTCCGCCAGTTCATTGAAGAGCACAACCTGTTTTCCCTCGAAAACGACCCCATTCTAGTGGCCGTGAGCGGCGGGCTCGATTCGGTGGTGCTGCTCGATGTACTGCACCGCATAGGCGTGCAGGTGGCTGTGGCACACTGCCATTTCGGCCTGCGCGGCGAAGATGCTGATGCCGACGAGCAGTTTGTGCGCAAGCTGGCCAAGCAGTATGGCCTCCCCTACTTTGCTGAGTTTTTCCGCACCAAGGAATATGCTGAGCAGGAAGGCATCTCGACCCAGATGGCCGCCCGCTTCCTGCGCTACCGCTGGTTTGAGCAGTTGCGGCAGGTGCAGGGCCTGGCCTACATTGCCACAGCCCACCACCAGCGCGACCAGGCCGAAACGATGATTCTGAACCTGACCCACGGGACTGGTTTGGCCGGCCTGCACGGCATTCAGGTGAAGAATGGCCACATCATCCGGCCGCTGCTGGGCCTGGGGCGCGATGACCTGCACGACTACCTAGTGGAACGCGGCCTGCGCTGGCGCGAAGACGACAGCAACGACAGCCCCGTATACCAACGCAACCTGCTGCGCCACGAGGTACTGCCGGTACTACGCGAAATCAACCCTAATCTTGACCAGACCATGCACGGCACTGCCGAACGCGTGGGCGGTGCCGAGGAAATCGTGCGCCGCTACGTGGAGGAAACCAGCGCCCAGGCCCGCCGCGACGATGCCGAAGTGACCTACCTGAACATCGCCACGCTGCAAAAAACGGCTGCCACCACGCTGGTGCTACATGAGATGCTGCGGCCCTTTGGCTTTTCCTGGCTGATGGTGAAGGACATTGTGGCGGCCTTCCCTAGCGAGTCGGGCCGACGGTTCGACTCGCCTACGCACCGGCTGGTGAAGGACCGTGAGAATCTGGTTATCACGCCCCGCCGGCTCACGCAGTTTGGCACTTTCCAGCTGGCGGCGGGCCAAACGGACTTGTTGGCCGATGGCATGCGCCTCAAAGCCGAGTTGCACGATGATGCCAAGCACTTCATCATTCCGCGCTCGAAAAGCACAGCCGCACTCGATGCCGACAAGATTAAATTTCCGCTCACGCTGCGCCGCTGGCAGGAAGGCGACTGGTTCATGCCGCTGGGCATGAAGGGCAAAAAGCTGCTCAGCGATTTTCTCATCGACCAGAAAGTGCCGCTGAACCTGAAAGACGAAGTGCGCGTGCTCACCTCCGCCGATGGTAAAATCTGCTGGGTGGTGGGCTGGCGCGTCGACGACCGGTTTAAGGTGGAAGACAGCACCGAGCGGGTGCTCACCGTGCAGCGCATGTAGCCAAACGGGCAATGTATCAACCGTCCCAGAAAAACACGGATTTACTACCCGCACAACCTGCATTCGGCCTTACTTTTACGGCCGACATCGTTTTCTCATCCAATACTCCTCCCAATGAAAGTTACCGTAGTCGGAGCCGGCAACGTGGGCGCAACCTGCGCTGATGTACTCGCCACTCGTGAAATTGCCAACGAAATTATCCTGGTCGACATCAAGGAAGGCATCGCCGAAGGCAAAGCCCTCGATATCTGGCAGAAAGCGCCGATTATCGGCTATGACTCGCGCACGGTGGGTGTGACCAGCGACTACGCTCGTACCGCCGATTCTGATGTGGTGGTTATCACTTCGGGCCTGCCCCGCAAGCCCGGCATGAGCCGCGACGACTTGATTTCGACCAACGCTGGCATCGTGAAATCGGTGACCGAGCAGGTAGTGAAATACTCGCCCAACGCCATCATCATTGTGGTAAGCAACCCGCTCGATGTGATGACCTACCAGGCGCACCTCACCTCGAAGCTGCCCCGCGAAAAGGTGTTCGGCATGGCCGGCATCCTCGACACGGCCCGCTACCGCGCTTTCCTGGCCGAGGCCCTGAACGTGAGCCCGAAAGACATTCAGGCCGTGCTAATGGGTGGCCACGGCGACACCATGGTACCCCTGCCCCGCTACACCACCGTCGGCGGCATCCCGGTTACCGAACTGATTGGCAAAGAGGAGCTTGACGCCATTGTGCAGCGCACTGCCCAAGGCGGTGGCGAGTTGGTGAAGCTGATGGGCACCTCGGCCTGGTACGCGCCCGGCGCGGCGGCGGCCCAAATGGTGGAAGCAATTGTGCGCGACCAGCGCCGTGTATTCCCCGTGTGCGTAGAGCTACAAGGTGAATACGGCATCAACGGTGTATACCTGGGCGCCCCGGTTATTCTAGGCAAAAATGGCATTGAGCGCGTGATTGAACTGCAGCTCAACGACGAAGAGAAAGCGCTGCTGGAAACCTCGCGCGGCCACGTGAAAGAGGTAAT
This sequence comes from Hymenobacter negativus, assembly GCF_017571495.1. Lineage (GTDB taxonomy): Bacteria > Bacteroidota > Bacteroidia > Cytophagales > Hymenobacteraceae > Hymenobacter > Hymenobacter negativus. The sequence continues at coordinate 164,743 of NZ_JAGETZ010000004.1, forward strand.
GGACGCCCTTGACAAAATGAGCACTGCTCAACCAGCATAATTCCTGAAGCACTTGCTTTGGCTTATTGGGCCGCTTCGCTTTGCGCGGGGCGGCCCTTTTTTGGCTGCATTCTGCCCGCAAGCCAGTACCTTGTGGGCTAAATCTTATTCATGCACCTAAACCTGATTGATACCAACCCAGAAGTAACCGACGCCTGGGAAAAAGTTTTTGCCGATGTGCCGCAAGTCACGGTCCGCCTTGGCTCCATTTTCGACTACCCGGCTGATGCGCTCATCAGCCCCGCCAACAGCTTCGGCTACATGAACGGAGGGCTGGATTTTGCCATCTCCAAAAACCTGGGCTGGCACCTGGAAAAGGACCTGCAGCGCGTCATCCGCGAGAAATATTACGGGGAGCTGCTAGTCGGGCAGGCCGAGATAATTCCGACGGGCCATGCCGACTTCCCCTACCTGATTGCCGCGCCCACCATGCGCACGCCCATGACCATCACACGGGGCCCCAATGTCTACCAGGCCATGAAGGCCATTTTAATACTGGTACGCTACGGCCGACTATTTAGCGGTGAGCCCACACGGGAGAAAGTAAAAACCCTGGCCATACCAGGCTTGGGCACGGGCGTAGGGCAGGTGCGCCCACTGGTGTGCGCCCGCCAGATGCGGTTAGCCTGGGAGGACGTAATGCACGAGAAATTCGCCACCGAAACCAGCTGGGAGCAGATGTGTGCCAACTACGCCTATTTCTATACCCATAACCGCCCTGATATTAAGTACGAGATTTACTAAATTCTACTACAGGTTAATAGAGCCACAAATGCTCTGCTTGCTAGTATTAGATGCCTGCTTATCCAGAGAACAACCGCACCCCAAATAATATGTATACCTTGTAATATTCCTACCTGACCTGGCCCTTCTTTCATGAGAAAAGAACTCACCAATTCACTTGCCAAAGTGTATTTGACCGTCGAATTTGATGAGGCTAACCAGTGGATTTATAGTAACTGGATAGGTGCGCTCCCCACTGAGAAAGTAATTGAAGGCTGCCTGGCAACTATCGAAATGCTACAAGCCCATCCCTGTCAACGCATACTCAATGATAATCGGGCGGTGATAGGGTCGTGGAGTGCTGCCAATGAATGGATTGCCGAGCACTGGACGCCACAGGTGCTGGCGCTGGGACTGCAACGTTTTGCACACATTGTATCGCCCGGTATTTTTGGGCAAGCCTCGGCCGCGGAGATGGTGACTCGTGCAAATAAGCAGCTTGAAATACGTCTCTTTCAGGATGTTGAGCTAGCTAAAGCTTGGCTGCGGGAGTTCTGAGCCACCGGTGCGCCTAATGCTCTATACGGTTCGGCTGAAGCATGAACGCGCTGGCCGCAGTTTAGCGCGAAGCGCATAACTGCGGCCAACGGGTAAGGCGAGTTTGTAGCTCGTCAATGAACCGGCACCAATGCTTGCTACTGCTGGCTGGCGCGGAAGAGCTTTTGCTTCTCCTCTTTCGATAGGCTTTCGTAGCCGGAGCGCGAGATTTTGTCGAGAATAGTGTCAATCTCATCCTGCAGAGGCTGGCCAGGGGCGGCGGGTTTCTTGGCGCTGCCAGCTGAGGAAGCCGTTACCGGCTCGGGGCGGCGGGTGGTGCTGCTCACGCGCATGGCGGGCCGGCTGCTGGTAAGATTGCTGAACCAGTTGCCCACCGCCTGCACCGGGCGGCCAAGGTCACGGCCGGCCTGTAGCTGCTTGATGAACACAAAGCCTAGCAAGGCCCCGCCAAGGTGAGCTACTTCCCCACCAGTATTGCCACTGTTGATACCCGCCAATGAAATCAAGACCACCGCGGCGGCAATCCACTTGATTTTTACCGGGCCAATGAGAATCAGCATAAAGGTGTAGTCGGGCAGCAGCGTAGCCGCTGCCACAATGATAGCCGTGACGGCCGCCGAAGCACCCAATACCGACTGGCCCGCTGCCGCTGCCGGTTGCAGCATCGGAATCAGGCTGTAAGCCAGCAGGAAAACCGCCGCGCCTGCTAACGCTCCCAGAATATAGATGCTGACCAAACGCCGGTCGCCCAGATATTCCCGCAGCAATTGTCCAAACCAGTAGAGGTTCAGCATGTTGAACAGAATATGAAAGAAACCCTTATGAGTGAAGGCATAGGTCAGCACCGTCCAGGGGTGCCGGAGCAGCACGCCCAGGTTAGCAGATAGCTCCAACTGGCGCATAACCTGGAATAGCACCACCGGCGCCTGCGACAGGTAAGTAATTGCTTCCAGCACCACCACGGCTGCAAACACCAGCACATTCAGCAAAATGAGCTGAACGAGCGCATTATCGCGGCGGCTGAAGGCAGTACGGATATCTTGAACGATACTCATGGCACGTAGCGCGAATTAGAGGGAAACAACGAATTTAACAAGGACTCCGCCGATGCTGAGCCGTTGCGGTAACAACCGCCGGCTAATAAAACCGTTCCCGGCCACGCTCCCAGAATTTGAGCACGATGAAGCCAATGAGCAGGCCGCCGAGGTGGGCGAAGTGGGCCACATTGTCGCCGGGCGTGCGGTGGACGCCATTGTAAAGCTCATACATAGCGTAGAAAAACACGAAGTACTTAGCCTTGATAGGAAACGGAAAAAACAGGAGCATGAGCTCGGTATTCGGAAATAAATAGGCGAAGGCGAAGAGAATACCAAACAAAGCGCCTGAAGCGCCCAACATGCCACCGCCCCGCGAATTAATGGTCTCGCTGACAGCGGCATCTACCGACGTAATTGCCGAATTTATGTATTCCTGGTTTTGCGGATTGCGCTCCATAGCTCCAGCCAGGCTTTCGTAGCCAGTCGCATCGGGGAAATAAGAATGGAAGAAGTTGGCAAAGTCGCCGCCGGTCGGCGACTGGTGAAACTCCTGCCGCGCCTGTTCCATATTGTGCAGCTCGTAGCCTCGCACGCCTTCGTAAAGTAGGCCCGCACCCACCCCACAAATCAACCAGAAAGTGAGAAAGCGTGACGCCCCCCAGCGCTGCTCCAACATCGGCCCAAAGGATATCAGACCGAACATATTGGAAATAAGATGCCCCCAGCCGGCATGCAGAAACATATAAGTGAAGAACTGCCAGGGGAAAAAGTAGGGCGAGCCAATTGGGTATAGGCTACCTATTTGCGTGAGCAGCGGCAGGACACTGTTTTGGGCGACTAGAAAAAGAACATTCGCAATAAGCAGGTTGCGAACCGTAGGGGTGAGATTGAACATGAAGCGAAATTAGATGCCACGCGGCCGGGCATTACTTACGGAAGAAATCGGCCAGCTGCTGACCATCCAGCAGGACGAGGGTTTTGCGGCCGTCGGGCGTGTAGCCAGGGGTTTGGCAAGCGAAAAGGCGGTCGGCGAGGGCGTTGAGCTCGGTTTCGGGCAAGCGGGTTCCGGCGGTACTGGCCGCCACGCGGCGGGCCAGGGCACGGGCCAGGCTCTCGCTCTGGTCGAGCTTAAGCGGGCCCGCCGTGTTGCGGAACTGCTCGATGAGGCTTTCCAACAGGTCCTTCTCATCCTGCGGTGGCATGCCGGCCGGAATGGCCTCCACGGCAATGGTACTGGGACCGAACTCGTTGAAAATGAAGCCCAGCGCGTGCAGCGGTTCGGTCAGTTCGCGCAGCACGGCAAAATCAGCGGGCGTGAACGTGACGGTGCGCGGAAACAGCAGCGTTTGCGAGGTCCCCACGGCGCGGCCCAGTTCCTGCCGGTACTGTTCGTAAAGAATGCGCTCGCGGGCTGCTTCCTGGTCAATCAGCAGCACGCCCGACTTCACAGGCACCAGCACGTAGCGCTGCTGCACCTGCAACGCACGGCTCCCACTACCGCCTTCACGGGCTGGCGCGGGCCGGCTGGTGGCCGTTTCGGTCACAGTGAGGCCCAGAGACAATTCAGCAGGAGTAGCAGCTTCGGGCGTGGCATTATTAAGTGCTAACGACTCTTTCGGCGCAGAAGGCACAGCCGTTTCGAAACTACGGACCGTGACGGAATCAACGCCCGAGTTCTCGCGCACGGGCTGACCCAGCTCGCGGTAAAAGGCTTCCAGCTCGCGGCGGGCCTGCTCGGTGGGGCGGGACGGGGCTTGGCGCTCAAAACCGTCGCGGCGGGTATCAGAATTGAAATTGGCGAAGCCGGACGGGCCAGCAGGCGGACGCGTGGCCGCTGAAGCAGCGGCATCCGCCAAGGCATCGGGCCGGTAGCCGTCGGAGCTAGCGGCCCGGGCCAGGGGAGTTACCACGGGCAGGTTTTCCTCGGTTTCGGCACCAGGCTTGCCACCTCGTAGCGGGCGAATAGGCGCAAAATTTACGTCGCCATCGAAATCCAGCGATGGCGCAATATTGTGGATACCCAGGCTTTGTTTCACAGCGGCGCGCACCACGGCATAGACGGTTTTCTCGTCTTCGAACTTTATTTCCGTCTTGGTGGGGTGCACGTTGATGTCGATGGTTTTGGGGTCGAGCTCCAAAAACAGGACGTAGAATGGATGCGTATCGCGGGCCAGCAAGCCTTCGTAAGCAGCTAGCACGGCGTGGTTGAGGTAGGCTGAGCGAATGAAACGGTTGTTGACGAAGAAAAACTGGTCGCCCCGGCTCTTCTTTGACGACTCTGGTTTGCCCACGAAGCCGCGCACCGAGATGGAATGCGTTACTTCCTCACAGGCAGCCAGCTGTTCTTTATAGCCATTGCCTAGCAGCGCGACAATACGCTGGCTCAGCTTGCCGGCCGGCAGTCCAAATACCTCCAGGTCATTCTGATACAGTGAAAAGGCAATCTGCGGATTAGCCAGCGCCACGTGTTGAAACTCATCAAGAATGTGCCGCATTTCCACGGCGTTGCTTTTGAGGAAGTTGCGCCGGGCGGGGACGTTGAAGAAGAGGTTTTTGACTGCAATGCTGGTACCATCGGGGCAGGCTGTGGGCTGCTGGCTGGTGATTTGGGAGCCTTCTACCAATAGCAGCGTGCCGGTGTCGTGCTCGCGCTGCTTAGTCCGAATTTCGACCTGCGCCACGGCCGCAATGCTAGCCAGAGCCTCGCCCCGGAAGCCGAGAGTTCGGATGCGAAATAAGTCTTCGGTTGAGCGGATTTTGCTGGTGGCGTGGCGCTCCAGGCTCATCCGGGCATCGGTGGGCGACATGCCAGCGCCGTTGTCCACCACTTTCACCAGCTGCTTGCCGGCCTCTTTCACAATGAGTTGAACCTGAGTTGCGCCGGCATCGACGGCGTTTTCCAGTAGCTCCTTCACCACGGAGGCAGGACGCTGGACCACCTCACCAGCCGCAATCTGGTTGGCGAGGTATTCGGGAAGCAGGTGAATAATGTCAGGCATAGAATGTAGCGCACGCGTCAGCTTACGCCGAGGAAACTTGAAAGGCTAACCAGCACGGATACAAGTCAAACCGTGCTCAACAATAACCAAAACTTAGGCACGTTGTAAACCCGCGAAGGGGTTTTGTACGTACCTTTGCGGCTAAATTGGTGTTTTTTAAGTGGTCAGTATCGGGTAATTAGTCGTTGGAAAAAGAAGTTCTTATCCAATGGCCGACTACCTTCTATTGATTACGTTGTTATCATCAGTGGAACCTCCAAACCCAGCCGGTGGGTTCCGCTGCTACCCACGACAAAAGTACGGCCCCCGCGGCCCGTTTGCCCATTGAACCAACCCACCAACCCCAAGGGGCTGATGCGCATCCCTTTCCTGCTAAGCACGGCGGCTCTGCTGCTGGCGGCGGGTCTGCTGTTGTCGTTTTCGGAAATCAAACAGCTACCCGCCGACCCCCTGCCGTCCTCGCCAAAGGAAATGGCCTGGGTCGACAGCGTATTCAACTCGCTCACGCCGGAGCAGCGCCTGGGCCAATTTTTCATGGTGGCCGCCTATTCTAACAAGGACCGCAGCCACGTGGAGCGCATCGAGCGTCTGGTGCGCAATCAGGGCATTGGTGGCGTGATGTTCATGCAAGGCGGCCCTAAGCGCCAGGCCCTGATGGCTAACCGCCTGCAAGCCGCCGCCAAGGTGCCGCTGCTCATGGCCATGGATGCCGAATGGGGCCTCGACATGCGTCTTGATTCCTCGGCTCACTTCGCCAAGCAGATGACGCTGGGCGCCATGGACGACCCCAAATACGTGTACCAGATGGGCCAGGACATTGCCCGCAAAATGCGGGCGCTGGGCGTGCACATCGACTTCGCGCCGGTGCTCGACGTAAACTCTAACCCCGGCAACCCCGTGATTGGCAACCGCTCATTTGGCGAAGACCAAAACCGGGTAGCTGCGCTGGGTGTGCACTACCTCAAGGGCTTGCAGGACAACAAGGTGATGGCAGTAGCCAAGCATTTTCCTGGCCACGGCGACACCGACACTGACTCGCACGTAGCCCTGCCAGTCATCAACACCGACCTTTCGCGGCTCACGAAAGTAGATTTGGTGCCGTTCCAGCAGTCGTTTGAGAGTGGCATAATGGGTGTGATGGTGGCTCACCTCTACATGCCGCTTTTCGATACCACCAATGCCAAAACCACCACCCTTTCGCACGCGCTGGTAACGGACTTACTGAAGGACAAAATGGGCTTTAAAGGCTTGGTATTCACCGATGCGCTGAACATGCGCAGCGTGAGCAAGCTGTATAAGGACGGTGAGCTGGACGCCATGGCCCTGGCCGCTGGCAACGACGTGTTGCTGTTCTCAGAAGATGTACCATCAGCTTTGCTGCGCATTCGCGAGGCGGTAGCGGCGGGCACGCTCAAGCAGGAAGATTTGGACCTGCGCGTGAAGAAGATTTTGCGGGCCAAATACTGGGCCGGGCTCGATAAGTACCGCCCCGTGAACCTGGTTACGCTGCGCGACAGCCTGAACCAGCCTAAGTCGAAGGTGCTGGCGCAGGAGATTTTTGAGCACGCCGTGACCGTCGTGAAAAACGACGATAATCTCCTCCCCTTCCAGCGGCTTGATACGCTACGCATTGCCGCCATCACCATTGGCACGCAGGCCGAGGGACCGTACGCCACCATTTTCAACAAGTACCAGCCCGGCCCGGTGTACGCCGTGCCCGACCGCTATGCGCCGGATAGTACGTTTGCCCGCATCAGCAGCCGCCTGAGTGGCTATAATGTGGTGGTGGTGAGCCTGCATCAGATGAATAACACCCCCAGCCACAGCTACGGCATCGGCGACGGGGCGCTGAAATTCATCAAGCAGTTGGAGGCGAACAAGAGCTTCAAAACAGTGGTAGTGGCCATGGGCAACGCTTACTCGCTGAAGTTTCTGGAGGATGCCCGCACGCTGGTATGCGGCTACGAAGACCATTATGCTGCACAACTGGTGATACCGCAGGTACTGTTTGGGGCGCTGCCGGCGCGGGGCAAGCTCCCGGTCACAGTATCGCCCACGCTTAAAACTGCCACGGGCATTGCTACCCCCGACCTGCATCGCCTGCGCTACGCCGCGCCCGAAAGCCAAGGGTTGAGCTCGCGGGTACTGGCTCAGATAGACAACATTGCGCTCGAAAGCCAGACCTATGCTGCCGCCCCCGGCTGCCAGGTATTGGTAGCTAAAAATGGTACGGTAGTATTCGACCAAAGCTACGGCTACTGCACCTACGACCAGAGCCAACCCGTGACCAGCAGTACTTTGTACGACTTGGCCTCGGTAACGAAAGTGGCCGGCACCCTGCAGGCCGTGATGTACCTCAAGGACCAGGGCAAACTCAATATTGAAGACAAAGTATCGACTTATCTGCCTGAGCTGGCCCGCACAAATAAGCGCGACATGACCGTGCGCGACGTGCTGCTGCACCAGGCAGGCCTCAAACCAGGCATCCCAACCTGGGAGCGCACCCTGCGCGATGGTCAGCTTAAGCCAACCTTTTATGCCAGCACCCGCTCCGACAACTTTCCCAATGAAGTAGCGCCCGGCGAGTACAGCACCAAAGCCGCCGACGACTCCGTATGGGCCTGGACGATGCGGTCCAGTCTGTTGCCCAAAATCAAAGGCAAGTACCCTACTGAATATTCCGACCTCAGCTTTATTGTGATGAAGCGGGTGTGCGAGAAGATTCTCAAGCAGCCAATTGAGAATTTTCTAGAAGCGAATTTCTATAGCCCCCTCGGTTTGGGTAGCATGACCTACAACCCTTTGCAGCGCTTCCCTAAAAGCTGCATAGCACCCACCGAAAACGATACCTACTACCGCCGCGAGCAGTTGCAAGGCACCGTGCACGACCAGACTGCGGCCTTGGTAGGCGGTGTGGGTGGACACGCTGGCCTTTTTGCCACTGCCAATGACCTGGCAGTGTTGATGCAGATGAACCTGCAAAACGGTAACTACGGCGGCACCCGCTACTTCCAAACGCCGGTTGTTACGGAATTTGCCCGGCCTCAGATGACTGGAGGGCGGCGCGGCTTGGGATGGGACCACGGCGACCCCAGCAAGCCCGAAGGTCCCACCAGCAACTTGTCGCCAGCCAGTACCTTCGGCCACACCGGCTTTACCGGAACCTGCGTGTGGATGGACCCGGACAACCAGATTCTCTACGTGTTTCTCTCCAACCGCGTGTACCCTGATGCGGGCAACAACAAGCTGCGCCAGTATAATATCCGTACCCGCATCCATGAAGTGATTTACAAGTCGCTGGCGGCCGAGAATGCTAAGAAGCTGGCTTCGGCTAACGCAGCACAGAAGTAAGAAGTAGCGAAAAGGCCACGAGCATTAAAATCGTGGCCTTTTTCTATATTCACAAAGTCAAGGCTTTCGCTTTTTAGTTCTGTACCCGGTCGAAGTTGAACATCCAGCTTTTGCCGTACCGGTCAGTCAGCATGCCAAACTTGGCACCCCAAAACTGGTAGGCTAACGGCATTGTCACGTTTCCGCCCTCCCCCAATCTGGCAAATAGCTGTTCAATTTCTTCCTCGCTCTGACAATTGAGCGAGAGGTGGGTACCGGTGCCGTCCTGTACTGGCTGAAAGGGGTCGTCGGATGCCATTAACAGCAAGTCTCCGGTTTGCAAAATGGCGTGCATAACACTGTCTTTTGCAGCATCGGGCACCTGCTCAGCAGCAGGAGTACCCGTGAAGGGCATAATGGACAGCTCACCGCCCAGGCATTCCTGATAAAAGGTCATGGCTTCGCGAGCGTTGCCGGGGAAGTTGAGGTAGGGAACAAGTTGGGGCATGATAATGAAAGATTAAAGGTGGCAAATTCTGCTCTCGTTCTGCCAATCGGGTTAGCTACGTCCTATTGGCGGCTTGAACAGGAGCAAGACAAAGGTATTATTTGGCCCATTATTTTAGCAATTTTTTTGCTAAAATTTTTAACATATAATTTCTTTAGTTCCCATTTGGGTCGGGTATGCCTGCGCTACCGCCAACATCCCGGCCCGAATTCGGTTAGGCAGAACGCGCAGCTTATTCTTGCGTTTGCTCCTCTATGAACATTGGTATCGTTTGTTACCCCACTTTTGGCGGCTCCGGCGTGGTGGCCACGGAACTAGGCAAGGCCCTGGCCCAGCGCGGGCACCGCGTGCATTTCATCACTTATAGCCAGCCGGTGCGGCTCGACTTTTTCAACGAGAACCTTTTCTACCACGAGGTATATGTGCCGGCATACCCCTTGTTCCAGTTTCCGCCCTACGAGCTGGCACTGACTAGCAAAATGGTCGACATCGTGCAGAATGAAAAGCTCGATGTGTTGCATGTGCACTACGCCATTCCACACGCCTCGGCGGCTTACATGGCCAAGCAGATTCTGCGCTCGCGCGGCATCCACATTCCAGTAGTCACAACTTTGCACGGCACCGATATTACGCTGGTGGGCAAGGACTCTAGCTTCGAGCCGGTAGTCACGTTCAGCATCAACCAGAGCGACGGCGTGACCTCTGTTTCCGATGACCTGAAGCGCGAAACCTACGAATATTTCGCCGTAGAAAAGGACATTACCGTCATTCCCAACTTCATCGACCTGCACCGCTTCAAGAAGCAGGAAAAAAGTCATTTCCGCGCCGCCATTGCGCCGGAAGGCGAAAAGTTGCTCATCCACACCAGCAACTTCCGCACGGTGAAGCGGGTGGAAGACGTACTGCGCATTTTTGTGGGGGTACGAGAAAAAATTCCGGCCAAGCTGCTGCTCGTGGGCGACGGCCCCGACCGTAACCGCATGGAAAAGCTGGCCCGCGACCTCGACGTGCACCGCGACCTGCGTTTCCTTGGCAAGCTGGAAGCCGTGGAAGAAGTGCTCAGCGTGGGCGACCTGTTCCTGATGCCCTCAGAAAACGAGAGCTTCGGCCTCGCTGCTCTCGAAGCCATGGCCTGCGAAGTGCCCGTAGTGAGCACCAACGCCGGCGGCATCCCCGAACTGAATGTGCACGGTGTGACGGGCATGATTAGCGACATCGGCGACGTGGCCGACATGGTCAAAAATGCCCTCTACGTGCTGGAAGACGAGAATCTGCCACGCTTCAAGGCGGCGGCTCTCGCCCGCGCCAAGGAATTTGCGGTGGAAAATATTGTGCCGCGCTACGAAGAATGCTACCGCAATGCCATTGAGGCAGTGAGCGCAGCGGTATAAGCAGGCGAAGGTTTATTGTGGGTTAGTTGGGATTGCAGTTCGAAACCCAACTAGCCCGGCAATGCTAAAGGTTAGTACCAGTCCTAGTATGGTAGCTTGGAACTCATCCATATAAGGGTCGAGTACTCCGCTCAGGTACACGACCAAACCGATGGTCCAGCTGGCGAGGGTAATGGCGAAAATGCGGCCTACACGCGGCCGCATTTGGCGGCGCAACAGCTTTACAACTGCGTAAACTATTGCCGTAACCACAACTGCAAGGCCCACCGTGTAGACCAATATTAAGCCGAATATTACCGTGAGCGACGGAAAAAAACCTCCCTCGGCATATACAGGCAGGGTTGTGCTACATGCGAGCACACTTAATAAAAGGCGCTTCCAATTAGCCTTCGAAACCCTACTTCTCACCTGTTCAATCCTAGAACAGCCCAATGGCCTCGTTCTTTACCACGGCCAGGGCTTGGGCGGTGGGCTCGGCACCGTCCATCATCAGGCCTTCGAGGATGCGCTTGGCGAGTTCAGTACCCCGGGCCTGGGCAGGGTTTTGGATACCGTGGTAGGCGCGGTTTACCATCGTCAGCACGTTTTCCTTGGACTCCTTCACCAAGGTCCAGGCATCGGCCGATATGTAAAGCTGCTGCGAGAGGTTGTGCTCATACTCGGCCCGGATTTCCTGCTGGAGCAAGCGGTGAAACTCTGGCGCTGTGGAGCCAGCGCTGCTCAGACGCACGAGGATGTTGTTGGGTGAAATACGCTCCAGAAACAGCACGACCCGCTCGTAGGCCTGCAGGCGCAGCGGCAGCGTGGTTTTATTGCTTTCGAGGCGCAATTCAATGAGGCGGCGCTGTTGCTCCCGTTCCAAAAACTCTTTAAAAAGAAAATAGATGGCCCCGGCCACAATGAGAGCGGGCAGAATAATCTTGAGCAGGTCGAAGAAATAGGTAGTTGAATCCATTGTAAGGTAATTTGTTTTTGGAACGTCATGCGGCACGCAGTAAGCCAGTTTACCACATAAGGCAATCCAATCAGTTACATATGCTACGGCAACCAAGATGCTTCGCTACGCGCTGCATGACGTTTGCGTTGGCCACGGGGCCAACTGCACAAGGCGCAAACTTACGCCGTGAACCGCCGGGCCCCAACTACTGTTTATGCACCGATGCTGCCCTAACGGCGACTCCGGCTGCGGCCGTATCTTTGTTATCCACCTCTAGCTAAATCAACTTTCACTATGGCTGCTGTTGCCACCCTCGCCCCCATTAGCCTCACCGACCGCGCCGTGGTTGAGGTGAAAAATATCATCCAGGAGAAGAACGTACCCGATGATTACGGGCTGCGCATTGGCGTGCAGGGCGGCGGCTGCTCGGGCATGAGCTACTTGCTCGGCTTCGACAAAGCCAAAGACGCCGACGAAACCTACGACCTCGACGGCCTGAAGCTCATCATGGATAAGAAGCACGCCATGTATGTGCTGGGCATGGAAGTAGACTTCCAGGATGGACTCAACGCCCGCGGTTTTGTGTTCAACAACCCCCAAGCCAAAAGCACCTGCGGCTGCGGCTCGTCATTCTCAGCATAGTCCCGGTTATTCATCGATGAATGAAGCCCTGGCCCACCGGCCGGGGCTTTTTCGTTTACTTTAGCACCATTCCTTGTATCCAAATCCCGGATTGATGCGCTTGTACCTTTTGCTCGTGCTGTTGCTTGCCAGCCTCACGGCCGGGGCGCAGAAATTCACTCCGACCGAGCTGGCACGCTGGCAGCAGCAGGCCCGGCAGGTGCGCATCGTGCGCGACACATACGGCGTGCCCCACATTTACGGCCCAACCGATGCCGACGTGGTTTTTGGCCTGCTCTACGCTCAGTGTGAGGACGATTTTGCCCGCGTCGAGGCCAACTACCTTGACGCCATCGGCCGACTGGCAGAGGTTGATGGCGAAGCGGCGCTGTACCACGACCTGCGGGCGCGCCTGTTTCTGGACAGCACACAGGCCATCCTCATCTACCAGAAGTGCCCGGCAGACATGAAAAAGCTGCTCGATGCCTTTGCCGCCGGCACCAATTACTACCTGGCCACGCACCCCACCATCAGGCCCCAGCTGCTACACCGGTTCCAGCCTTGGATGCCGCTGATGTTTAGCGAAGGCAGCATTGGCGGCAATATCAGCGTGGTATCGCTGGAGCGGCTGAAGGCATTTTATAGCCTGAAGAAATCCAGCTCATGGATTGATACCGACATTGAGAAGGCCGACCGGGAACCGGTTGGCTCCAATGGTTTTGCTATTGCACCGGGCCGTAGCGCCAGCGGCCACGCGTTGCTGCTCATCAATCCACACACCTCGTTCTACTTCCGGTCGGAGGTCCAGATGGTCAGCGAGCAGGGGCTAAATGCCTATGGCGCTGTTACCTGGGGGCAGTTTTTTGTCTACCAGGGTTTTAATGAGCACTGCGGCTGGATGCACACGTCCAGCCAAGCCGATTCGATGGATGAATATCTCGAAACAGTAGAGGAAAAGGACGGACGCTTTTTCTACAGGTACGGCACCAAGCAGCGAGCCGTGCAGGCCCAAAGAATATCGTTGCCCTACAAGAGCGGCAACCAAATGCTGCATAAGGAATTCACCATTTACCGCACCCACCACGGTCCCATCGTCGGGCAAAAATCGGACAGGCAATGGGTAGCGGTGCGCATGATGAACGAGCCGCTGGCCGCCTTGCAGCAGTCGTACCTACGCACCAAGGCCACAGATTACGCCAGCTTTCAGCAGGTGATGAAGCTGAATGGCAACGCCTCCAACAACACCGTTTTTGCCGATGCCAAGGGCAGTATTGCCTACTGGCACGGCAACTTCATGCCAAAACGCGACTTAAAGTTCGACTGGAGCCAGCCGGTAGATGGCAGCAACCCGGCCACCGAGTGGCAGGGCTTCCATGCGGTGAGCGACTTGGTGCAGGTGCACAACCCGGCCAGCGGCTTTATCCAGAACTGCAACTCGACGCCTTTCACGGTGGCAGGCCCCAGCAGCCCGCCACCGGCCAGATATCCCACCTATATGGCCCCCGATGCCGAAAACTATCGGGGCCTCAATGCAGTGCGCGTGCTCAGCAACAAGACAAAATTCACCCTCGACACCCTGATTTCGGCCGCCAACGACCCACACTTATCGGCGTTTAACGAGATGCTGCCGCCCTTGCTGAGCAGCTATGAAATCGAGTACGACACCGCAGCCGTCCGGCCATCGGCAGCGGTGGGGGAAGCCATCGGTATTCTGCGGACCTGGGACAGAAACTACCGCGTTTCTTCGGTGGCTCAAACCGTGGCCATTTACTGGGCCGAACGCCTGCTAACGAGGGCGCGGGCCCGTATTCCGGCGGCTCAGCCCCAATTGGATTACATCAGCTTCACCAAATTTGCCCTTACTAATACTGGCTCACAAGAAAAAGTAGCCGCTTTAGCTGAAGCAATTGATGACCTCACCCGCGACTTTGGCACCTGGAAAGTGGCCTGGGGCGACATCAACCGCTACCAGCGCCTCACCGGCCGCATTGAAGAGCATTACGATGACCAGCAGCCCAGCCAACCGGTAGCATTCACCTCCTCGAAATGGGGCTCACTGGCCGCTTTCGGAGCACAAGCTTTTGCCGGCACTAAAAAGCGCTACGGCACCGTGGGCAACAGCTTCGTGGCCGTGGTGGAGTTTGGCCCGCGTGTTACGGCGCGCTCGGTCGTTACGGGCGGGCAGGACAGCCGCCCCGGCACCCCGCACTTCACCGACCAAGCCAGCCTATATTGCACCGGCCACTTTAAAGCGGTGCGATTTTACCCGGAAGACGTAAAGGCAAACGCCGAAAAAACGTATCACCCCGGCGAGTAAGCACTCTCGGTCAGGCTGCGCTCAACAGATAGTTATTTGTAACCGCTCCAATTATCCAACCCAACCACTCATGGACGTTAAATATCTTTCGGACGACAAAGGCAAAATCACTGGCGTTTTTATTGCCATTGAGGAATGGGAGCGGCTGCAAAAGCAGTACGGCATCAAGGAAGAGGCTCTGGCTGATTCGGGAGCGAAGCTCCAGCAGTCGCTGGCCGAGGCGCTGAAAAAAGTAAAGCCGGAGTAGCTGCCGGCTACTGCGCGGCAGTGGCCAGCAGCCCGAAAATGCCCTTCACATTAAGCCGGGCAAACTTGCGTACCCGCTCAAAGCGGGCACTGGTTTCTTCCAGTTCATCGTCTTTGGGCAGTGGTTTGGGGACTTCGGTGTGCAGGCGCTCGAAAATGGAAGCAGCAATGTCCATGTAGCCGAGAAGCAGCAGGTATAGCTGTTTCTTTTCCGCATCAGCATAGCCCTTGGTTCTGATGGCCTTGTTCAAAGTGTCGAGTTGATTGGTTTCGTCGGTAAATAAATCGCGCAGCGCGCGCCGACGCTGCCAGTACAAGTCCAGCTGCTCGGGGCTGGCGGAGGAAGCAGCAAACGGGAATGCTTCGGCAAATGCGATGGCTTGGGCAAAAGCCGTTTCGGCTTCGTAGACTGTAGTCAGGTGCTTTTGCAGGCTTACCCATAAGCCGGTGCGGGCTTTGTCGAAGGCAGTGGCAGTGGCAGCAGCAGAATCGGGACTGTTCATAGATGGCGGAGCAACTGAGTTTGGGAGCATGGGAACGAGCGCAAATTACCGCCCAAAATCGTCCTGCACACGCACGATGTCGTCTTCGTCCGAAGGGTTATCGGCATCGGTATGCTGCCAGATTTCGGCCAGCACGCCCCACTCCTTGAGTCCTACCAAGCGGTGGCGCTCGCCTTGCCGAAGAATGATGCGCTCGCCCACCTGGTAGCTTTTTACTTCGCCCTGCTCGTCGGTTTCGCTGGTGGCTACCCCTACGGGGCCCTGCACCACCTGCCATATCTCGGCCCGGCGGTGATGGTATTGCCAGCTCAGGCGCTGGTGCGGTGCTACCAGCAGCACCTTGGGGCTCAGCCGACCCGCAATTCGCAGTCCTTCAACAGACAGACCGTCGAAATAAGTATTGGCAAATTGCTGTGCCTGACTTTCATCAATCACAAAAAAACCGCCCCAGGGCCGCGTGGGGTCTTCCTTTGCGATGGTGAATCCCTGCTGCTGGAGCGTCGCGGCTACTTGTTGAAACAGGGCACGTTTAAGCGGGTCAGAAGTAGGCATGCAATTTTTTATTCGTATTTAACAAAGCCCAAATCTAGCAGGAATCTCCTCTCGCCTCTTTATTCTTCCACATCGGCACCAGAAAAATAATCTGGTCTGTTTGTAGGCATCCAGCCCGTCAGGCTCATCTCAAACCGTACTTCGCCGCTTTTGGTCCGGCCGGTTTCCTGCCAGCCAGCGTGGCGGTAAAACCCTTCGGCGCGAGTGCCGGGTGCCGTACTCAACCATACGGGCTCAGTGGTTTGGGCAAAATACCAGGCCAACATCGCATCGTGCAGGGCGCGGCCGATTCCCCGGCAGTCATATTCGGGGTGCACGAACAGTGCCCAGATGCTGTGGTCCTGCAAGTCAGCGATGGCGAAGCCTGCCATACGGCCATTCTCTTCGGCTACCCAGCCCTGACCGCGGCGCGTGAGGTAGTCCACGTAATCATCATAGGTAACCAACGCCGGGTTGTTGAGCACGTTTTCCCGAACAGCGAGTCGAATCTCTGTCATCAGCGGAATGTCGGCAATTTGCGCTTTTCTGATTAGCATGTCTGATAAGCAGTTACATTAACTAAAAGTACGGGATATGCCATTACCAGAGTGGCGCTAGCTACTAGCCGAAATCATAGGGATAACCGATGACTTGCAGGTCTTCCGCCAGTTGTGGCCAGTCTTCCAACTCATCCACAATGGCCAGCACCAACTCTTTGGTCAGGGTTTCGCCCCGGTAAACCTGCGCTACGGCGGTCGCGTTAATGGGCGACCGGTCGGTATCTTCGCCGTAGTATTCGTCGGCCCACTCCGCGTAGGTTTCGGGGTTGCCATCGAAGATGTAGAGTAGCTCTTCCGAGCCGTCGTCTTCATTCGCTACCACACCAGTTTGCCAGCCGTGTGCGGCCGTGTACCACAGGCAAAATGTGGTCCCAATAGAATTGACGGGCTCGCCAAAGACGAAATCGTCGAAATACGCGGGGAGCCCGCGGGTGATTTTCGCTTTGTCAGGCTGGTCGTACTCGTGCAGAAAGCCGTTTATTACGCAGCCCTCGGCACGAAATAAAATCAACATTTCATCGCCTTCGCCATCACGCATGGTCAGGACTTCTTCTCCTTCGGCCCAGTCGGCGCTGTAGGAATAGTAGCGGTATTCCCAGTCCTGCGAATTAATAGCATCGAGCACGGCCAGGGCCTTGCAGAGGCTTTTCAAAGAAGCTGCATCGGGCAGCGCGCTGTAATCCTGAGTGGAAATCATGGTTGAGCGGGATTGGGCTTTATTCTGGCTTTGCTACGGATAATACTCCACGTCGATGGCCAATCAGAAGGTCAACAGCTGTCCCTGTTCCGGAAATATAAGCTTCAACTGCAATGCGTTGGCTTCGACCAACTGCTTCTTGATGGCTGCCTCGTTTCCCTCGGATGGCTTGATGTGGGTGATAACGACCGGGAGCCCACGCAAGGCCGGAGCCCCGGTCAGTTGGGCAAGTGCAGCCATTTCCTGCATCATCAGCGCTGGGGTTAAGTGCCCAAAGAGTTGTTGCGTGGGCTGCGAGTTGGCGTACGACGTCTCGATAAAAATGGCTTTGAGCTGGCCACGCCGCACCAGCGGCTGCAGGGCCTGCCAGAGGCTGCGCAGGTTGTGGGTTTTCTCAATCTCGTCGGCGCCGGTGTCGCCCAAATACAGCAAATAGCTGTCCTGGCTACGCACCAGAAAGGCCGCGCTTTGCATGGGGCTTCCGTGACTAAGCACGAAGGCTTGCACACTCAGGCGGGTATTTTCGATTGGGCTCACCTGCTGGGGCACCAGGGCTTGCAGCTGGTATTTGCGCAACGCGGGCGGGTTGCCAGCGTTCCCAAAGTTGGGCCAGGCCTGCCAGTTGAAATAGTCGTTTTGAATGGTGGCCAGGCACTCCGACAGACCATAAATGTGCTTGGGAGCATCGTCGGGCGCGTTGAGCAACAAGCCAGCGACGTGGTCGAGGTGCGCGTGCGAAATGCAATAAGCTTTGATGTAGCGCTTGAGTACCTCATCGGCCGGTACCGGAAATACCTGGTTCACTACGGCTTTCTCAATACCCACGCGTAGGCTGCCCGCGTCCAGGCACACATAGTCGGTGCTGCCCGCCGCGGCCACCAGATAAGCCGAAAGGTTGCCCTCTGCCAAGCCGCCTTTCACCCCCAGCGGCACCACCGCGAATGCCGCCCCAGCCGGCAACTGCTGACCGCAGGCACTCAGGGCCGCGCCCCATTGCAACCAGACACCGCACAGCAACAGAAGAATACGCATAGTTTGTGGCTATTTAGAGCATTCTCAATAGGTCTTTCCCGCATCCGCTGGCACCACTACCACAAAATCGGCCACGTTCGCCAGCTCTTTGTCCAGGGTCTGTAACTGCTCCTGCGTCACCACGCTGATGGTTTTGACACGGAGCTTGGGCGCGTACTGGCGCAGGAAGGCCACAATGCCGTCGTGGTTATCAGAGTGGTAGCTGCCGTTGAGATGCAGCATTGTTTGGCCAGGCTGGCGGCTGGCCTGAATGAAATGAGCCATGGTGGCATCTTTCAGCGCCTGGGCCTGGATAATATTTTGGGCACCGCCACCGTGAGCTTTGCTGTCACCGCCAAACATGGCCGCCATGTTCTTATAGCCGGGCAGGTCGTAATCCACTTTCAGGGGCAGCGGAGCCAGCAGGGCACGGTCGGTGGCCGGGATTTTGTCGAGGGCCGTGAGGCTGCGTTGGGCTACTACTTTGGCAAAGGGGCGCGGGGCATTGGTACCGACGATGGGGACGTGGTTTTCGCGGGCGAGCAGCATCAGCGGGCGGTAGTCGGTAGCGTAGTTGGGCCACGGGCGGGCCTGGCGCTCAAAGGCGGTATCGACCAGGGTGCCGGCGGCATATTGGGCCACCAACGGCTGGACATCGCGCTCAAACATTTCCATGCCCAGCACCAGTTGGCCGGGCTTCTTCAGCTTGAGCAGGTCCTTGGCTACTTGCAGCTCCAGCCAGTGGGCTATGGCATCGTTGTGCTGTTCGCCGAAGAGCACTACGTCGGCTTGGACCAGTTCCTGCATCATCTGGTCATAGTCAGCCAACTGGCCGCCGGCGCTAAAGAGACGGTAGGCGGGCCGGTCGCCGGTGAAAGTGAAGCCGGATAGCAGCAGAAAGAGGCTGGCGAGGGAAATAAAGCGCATGGAATTGGAGGCGTTATTACAAAAGAACGTCATGCGGAGCTTGTCGGAGCAGCGCTACTGTGCAGAATAAATCCTTTCGATTGGATTACCCTTCGCAATAGAACTGCTCCGACAAGCTTCGCATGACGTCCAAAGTTCGTCAGGCAAGCGGTGGAATTTATCCTTTATAGAACATCCACTTGCCCAATTCCTTATAAGTTACCTTCTTGCCATACATCAGAATACCCACGCGGTAGATGCGGGCCGCCACCCACACCGTGCCAATGAATCCCAGAATAAGCAGCACGATGGACAGTGCCAGTTGCCACATGGGTACACCAAACGGCAGACGGATAACCATAGCAATGGGCGAGGTAAAGGGAATCATCGACATCCAGAAAGCCACCGGGCCATCGGGGTTGCGCAGAATGACCGACACGCCCACAATGTAGCTTAGGATAAGCGGCATGGTGATGGGCATCATGAACTGCTGGGTGTCGGTCTGGTCATCCACGGCCGCGCCTACGGCACCGAACAGGGCCCCATAGAGTAAGTAGCCCCCTAAGAAGTAGACGATGAAGCCGAACAGAATGGTGCCCAGCGGCAGGTTCGACAAGGTGGAGAAGATGTTGAGGCGGCCAGCCGGATTTGACTGTTGGCCCTGCTTCTCCATGGTTTTGTCGAAGGTGGCCGCGGCGGAGCGCGGCTCGTCGTCGGCAGCGGCGGCACCGGGGGCCGTGGTGGGCGTTGCGGCTACCTCGGTTTTGGGCTTGTCGTCCTTTGTTACCAGAGGTAATACCACCGAACTGATGCCGAACGACAGCAGCCCCCACATCAGAAACTGGGTGAGGCCCACGGCGGCAATGCCCATGATTTTCCCCATCATCAAATCAAACGGCTTCACCGACGACAGCATCACTTCCATGATGCGGCTCGACTTCTCCTCCCCTACCCCGCGCATAATCTGCACGCCGTAGATAAAGATGAACAAGTAGATAGCCAGGGCCAGCGCATACGACATGCCCGAGGTGGCCAGGGCGTTGCTGTCGGCCTCCTTGCCGGTTTCATCCAGGCTGATGGCTTGCAGGTCTACTTTCGAGCGCAGGCGGTCGAGTTGCTCCTGTGAGAGACCCGACTTCTGCATTTTCAGCTCCGAGAAAGCTTTGTTGAGGGCAGTTTCGACGGCGACCTGCTTTTTCAGGCTAATGTTGCCCTTGCCGAAAAACTGCACGCCCGTGGGCTTTTCCACGTCGAGGCCGGCGGGCAGGTACACCAAGCCGTCGTGCTTGGCTTTCTGGAAGCCCTTCTTGGCTTCGGCCAGGGTACCAGTAGCCGTTTCGAAACGCAGTTGCGGAGTGCTTATGAGCCGGCTAGCAATGTTGAGGCCGCTGTCGTCGCGCACCTCCACTACGTCGGTAGTGTCGTTGTCGGAGCTGGCAATTTTGGCAACGAATACCCCGAAGCCAGCCAGCAGCAGCGGCACAGCCAGAGTGAGGACGATGAAGGCTCTTTTGCGAACCCGGGTCAGGTATTCGCGTTGAGCAACGAGTAAAAATTTGGAAGCCATGTTTTTAGCTATTGACTACTAGCTGTTAGCTAATAGCGTTGAGTAAGAAGCGGAGAACGGCCATTAGTTTTACTTTCAGGCCTATTGCAGCAAGGCATTATCTGGCAGCCAATGGCTAGCAGCTAGTAGCCATTGGCTTATAATCAGACGGTTTCTTCTACCAGTGTTTCGGGCATGGTTTCGCTCACGCGCCGGATGAAAATCTCGTTGATGCTTGGGATTTTCTCGCGGAAGGCTTCCACTTCTATGCCTGCAGAGTTAATCAGGTAGCGCAGCAGCTCATTGGGGCGCACGCCTTCATGCAGCTGCACCCGAATATAGAAATGGCCATTTTCGCGCGCTTTCTGCTCCACTACCTCAAAATCGGGATGCGTGACGATGGGCTTGCCTACTCCCTCTACCTCGTAGGTGTTGGTTTTGAACTGATTCCGAATCACTTCAATGGGTCCATCCAGCACCTTGCGCGAGCGGTTGATGAGGGCAATGTTGTCGCACATCTCCTCCACCGATTCCATGCGGTGCGTCGAGAAAATGATGGTAGCGCCCTGCTTGCGCAACTCCAAAATCTCGTCCTTGATGAGGTTAGCGTTAATAGGGTCGAAGCCCGAGAACGGCTCGTCCAGAATAATCAGGCTGGGCTGGTGCAGCACCGTGGCAATGAACTGCACCTTCTGCTGCATGCCCTTGCTGAGGTCTTCCACGTTTTTACCGGCCCACTCCTTAATTTCAAAGCGGTTCAGCCACTGCTTGATGCGCGCTGTTGCATCGGCTTTGGTTAGGCCGCGCAACTGGGCCAGGTAGAGCAGCTGCTCGCCCACTTTCATCTTTTTATAGAGGCCGCGCTCCTCGGGCAGGTAGCCAATTTGGGCAATGTGAGCGGGGTTCAGCTTCTCGCCCCGGAACCGGATTTCGCCTTCATCAGCGCCCGTAATCTGGGTGATGATGCGGATGAGCGAGGTTTTGCCTGCGCCGTTGGGCCCAAGCAGACCAAAAATGCTGCCCTCCGGAATGGCGAGGCTCACGCCGGAAAGGGCGACGTGGTTGGCGTAGGCCTTGCGCACGTCGATGGCTTCGAGAATAGGTTTCACAGAAAGAAGGGTTGGTTGATGGGCTAAATGTAGAGGAACGTAGCGGGGCAAATGTATTGGGACCTTCCCTTAATTGCCAGCCTTTGGGAGCCAAGCGGCTCTAGGGGGCTCCCGAGCGGTGAATCAGTGGGATGAATGGGAATGCGCCTGGCTCAGCCAACCTGGGTTGGCTCCGGCTCGGCCAGCTCAGCCATGCTGGCTTCGAGCCGGTCGAGGTGCTGGCCGTAGAGGCGTTGCAGGTAACGTTTCGTCAGGCTGGCCACGGGCAGATAGAGCAAAGCTGGCACCACCGCCACCAGCAATACCACCAGCAGCGCGAGGCCCGGCCAGGTAGTCAGCCAGACGTGCTTTTTGGTGGTTGAGGCCACCATTAGCACGTTTATAACCCCGGTCACTGGCAGCATAGCCAGCGTGAAGCGGTAATAGAAGCGAATAAGCGCCCGCAGGCCGCTGGCCAGTCGGACAAGATGGGCCCGCAGGTCGCCGGCCGCATCGTCCATGCGGCGCAGCAGGTGCAGCTTGCGGTACAGGTAACCAATGCAAACCAGTCCAATCAGCACCAGCACCCCGCCCAATACCCGTAGCCAGACTGACTGGGCCAGCCCGAACAGGGCCAGTGCCCCCGCCAGCACCCCAAAATTCATGTACAATTCCAGCCGGGCACTACGCCGCAGTCGCTCCACGATGCCGTCGGACTGCTGAGCCAGCAAATGGGTGAGGGCAGCGGCATCGAGCGGGGCCGGGGTATCGGCCGGTGGTTGCCGCCACTGGCGGCGGAGGTCATCGAGTTCCATCAGGCGGCGGGGACTAAAAACGAGCGTAGTTTTTCCTGCACGCGGTGCATTTTCACGCGCACATTGTTTTGGGTAATCCCCAGAATGTCGGCCATTTCCTCATAAGGCCGGTCTTCGAGGTAGAGCAGAATAAAGGCCTTGTCCACGTCCGACAACCGGCCAATGGCTCGGTACAGGGCCGCGCGGTCGTCGGCATCGTAGCCGGTTTCGGGGACCTGGGCCACGGCCAGTGCCTCGGCATCTAGGCCCACCGGGGCGGGCCGGCGGGTGCGTTGGCGCAGGTTGGAAATGGCCACGTTGAGGGCAATGCGGTAGAGCCAGGTGCTGAGCTTGGCGCCCGGCTGGGGTACGTAGCGCGGCCACGCCCGCCACAGTTGCAGCACTATCTCCTGGAATAAGTCCTGGCGGTCGTCGGCATCCTGGCAATAAAGCCGAGCCACGCGCCGCAACAACGGCTGATACTCGTGGAGCACGGCAACAAAATCAGCGGATGGGGTGGCAGCAGCCATTCTTTGTAGTGGTTTCGAGAAGTGAATCGCTCCGCCACAAAAGTCATTACAGGGCTATGAAAAAAAGTTGGCAGCATCAAATCCACCCGGCCCATAATAAAGGCCCGCTAGCCCCATACCTCCGACTCAAGTGCGTTTGATGTCCCCTCAGGCATTCTGGGCGCCTTTAAAAAGAAGAAACCCCGAACTGCTAATGCAGCCGGGGTTTCAAAATCGATGCAGCAAAAGCTTAAGCAGGTGCTACAAGCCTACTGAAAATACTCCTTCACTTTCTCAAAGAAGCCCTTCTCATTCTTGCCGGGGTGCGGCGTGAAGTTGTCCGAATCGCGCAGCTTCTCCAGGATTTCGCGCTCCTGGCTGCTCACGTTTTTGGGCGTCCACACGTTAAGATGGATGAGCTGGTCGCCGCGGCCGTAGCCGTTGAGGTCCTTAATGCCTTTACCACGCAGGCGCAGGATTTTGCCAGGCTGGGTGCCCGGGTCCACCTTGATTTTCACCTTGCCTTCGATGGTGGGAACTTCCAAGTTGGCACCTAGGGCAGCATCTACAAAGGAGATGTACTGCTCAAACATGATGTTGTTGCCGTCGCGCTTCAGGAACTCGTGCGGCTCCTCCTCAATCTGAATAAGCAGGTCGCCGGGAACGCCGCCGCGCTCGGGGAAGTTGCCCTTGCCGTTCATGCTCAGCTGCATGTCGTTGGCCACGCCAGCGGGGATGTTGATGGGAATCACCTCTTCGTGTAGCTGGCGGCCTTCGCCTTTACACACGTCACAGGTGCTCACAATGGTTTTGCCCTCCCCGTTGCAGGTAGGGCAAGTGCTGCTACTCACCATCTGACCGAGCATGGTATTCACCACGCGCTTGGTTTGGCCCTGGCCCTGGCAGGTGGGGCAGGTTTTGAGGTCGGTGCCGTTTTTGGCGCCGGTGCCGCTGCACGGCTGGCAGGCCACGTAGCGTTTCACTTTGATTTTCTTCTCGACGCCGTTGGCGATTTCCTCCAAATCAAGCTTCAGCTTGATACGCAGGTTCGAGCCTTTCTTCTGGCGCCGGCCCCCACCCTGGCGCCCGCCTCCAAAGAATCCTTCGAAGCCGCCCCCGCCCCCGAAGATGTCGCCGAACTGCGAGAAAATGTCCTCCATGTTCTGGGCACCGCCGCCGTTGCCCCCCATGCCTTGGTGGCCGTACCGGTCGTAACGGGCACGCTTATCGGCGTTGCTGAGCACTTCGTACGCCTCGGCCGCTTCCTTAAACTTGTCCTCGGCCGAGGGGTCGTCCGGGTTTTTATCGGGGTGGTATTTGATGGCCATTTTGCGATAGGCCGACTTGATGACGTCGCCCTCCGCATTTTTGGCAATGCCTAATACCTCGTAATAATCGCGCTTCGTAGCCATTTTCTGCTTTAAAAATCGGCTGTCATCCTTCGCAGGCGTAGAATGACAGATGGTATAAAATTACTGCCCAAGCACCACTTTAGCGTGGCGAATTACTTTGTCACCTAAATAATAGCCTTGCTCCACCACGTCCACGATTTTCCCCTTCAAGTCGTCGCTGGGTGCGGGAATCTGAGTGATGGCTTCGTGCAGGTCGGCGTCGAAGTCGCCGCCCTTGGCTTCCATTGCGGTCAAACCCTTTTGCTGGAGGGTTTTGTTCAGCTTGTTCTGAATAATGTCGATGCTTTCGCGCACAGCGGCGGCATCGGTGGTAGCCTGGGTGGCGTTGCGAGCCCGTTCGAAGTCGTCGAGCACGGGCAGCAGGGCTGTCATCAGCTCTTGGCTGGCCGTTTTAAACAGTTCGATGCGCTCCTTCGTGGTGCGACGCTTGTAGTTCTCAAACTCAGCAGCCAGGCGCAGATACTTGTCTTTGAGGTCGGCTAGCTCGGCATCGGTGCGCGAGGCTTCGGGCTGGGGAGCACCGGTGGCTGTCATGTTCGGGTCGGTGGATGCGCCATCGGCATCAGCCATTTCGCCAGCTACGTGGTTGGGGTCGGCGGTCAGGTTGTCGTCCTGCGGCAGGTTATTCTCGTTAGCCATTTGCGGAAATATTCGTCGGAAGGGGTTTTTCACGGGGTTAGCCGGTTAGTCACCTGGCGGGCTCAAGGAGTGGGCCAAAGGGCTATAGGCTGCCATAGTGGCACAAGGGCCAGTACATGTACCGCTCCATAAGAGCCCGCCCTTGCAATGAGTTATTATGATACCCTACTAGCTCTTTTGACTCAGTTTGCAGCTTGCTTTCGATGCAACAAAGGGACCTATAATGACGAAAGGTTAACTGTGAAACTGTGACAGAGAAAGGTTCCGAATAAGGCAGCACAACTCAAATCCATATTCCTCTATTCAGGCTGATACCGAAACCGGGCATCATCCAAAAACTCTTTGTCGGTGAGGGTGAACAGAAAGAGCATAATGTCGCGCTGCTCGGCGGTGCTGAGCGTGACGGGCTGGCGCAATTGCGGGGCCAGCGTGGGACTGGGCACAATAGTGCCGCTGGTGTAATGCTGAATAGTCTGCCGCAGGTAGCGGAAACGGCCATCGTGCATATAGGGGGCCGAAAACTCGATGTTGCGCAGGGTAGGCACCCGAAACTTGTAGTCGTCGTCGGGCTGGGCAGTGATGCGATACCGGCCCCGGTCACGGAGCAGAGTGTCGGGCAGCAGGCCGTTGTTGGCAAACGTATTGTTGGTGAATAGTGGCTCCTGATGGCAGCTGGCGCAGTGCTGGCGAAACAGGCGCAGTCCGTTCAGCTCGGGCTCGCTCATTTCGCCTCCGGCTTCGTGGCGCAGGTACTTATCGTACTTTGCATTGTAGGACTGTAACGATACCGTGAACTGCGCCAGGGCCTTCAGCACCCGCTGGCCGGTGATGGCCGAGTCGGCAAAGGCACGGAAGAAGCGGCCCCGATAGGCGCGGGACGCATTGAGTCGGTCCACCATCTCATCCATCGTGAAGTCCATCTCATTGGGGTGCGTCACGGGGTTCACGGCCTGGATTTCGAGATTATTCACGCCGCCATCCCAGTGAAACGAGGTGTTCCAGGCCAGGTTCACCAGCGCCGGAGCGTTGCGCTCGCCCTGGCGTCCTTCTATGCCGTGGCTCACGCGGTGGTCGCTGTGAGTGAAAGCCGACTGCGGCGAATGGCAGCTGGCGCAGGAAATGGAGCCGTCGCGCGACAGCGCTGGGTCATAAAACAGCATTCGGCCCAGTCGGAAACCCGCTGCTGTCTGGGGGTTGCGACTGAAATCGTAGGACGGCTTGGGCCAACCCGCGGGGCGGGCGAAGAGGACCGGCTGGTCGGAGAAGGTAGTAAAAGCCAGAGAGAGCGCAGCCAGGATAAGGAGCGCGAGGCGGAAGGCAGTGTTTGGAGGCACTGCCTCCTCCCCAGCGAAGCGAATGCGGCTATTCTTCATCGCCTGCTCCAATGCTAAACATCCCCGCATACCCATCCGCCACCCGCATAGCCGCCGCACCGGGAACAAGCACGCTGCTATTGTCCGCCAGCTTCAGCTGGCCCAACCACCGCGCCGCATCGGCCCGAATAACAAGCGAAGCGCCAGCACCAAACGGCACGACCAGCGTCACCGGTCGCAGGCTGCGATAGGGTGCCTGGAAGCCACCGATGTGAAACTCAAACGCTTTGCGCGGGTTGGCGCAGGCGGGGCTGCGGCCTTCCAGCTTGGCATTGATGTAGCCACTGTGCCAGGCCCAGTACATGCCCCGACCAGGTTCTAGGTCGCCGCCATGGGCACCAGAAGTGTTGGTGAGGCTGTCCACGCCCACGCAAAAGCTGATGCTTCGCAAGGGCTTGGTTGGGGCGGTGGACAGCGTGAAGGCCTGGCTCGCATCGATTTCGGCATCGATGAGGTGAAAGCTGTTCGGCTCGGTGTAGGTGCTGCCGTCGGTGTAAGTGAGGCGCAGGGCGCTGAGGTAGAAGCGGAAAGTAGCAATGGTGACGGGCCCGTTTTGGGAGGTTGGGTAGGCCTTGGTTTCCAGCGCTAATTTCTCGGCCCCAAACATAGGCGCAATGCGGATTTGCCAGCCAGCTGGAGGCGTAGCAAAGCATGGCCTTACGGATGCAGATATCAGGCAAACAATAAGTGGTATCAACTGGCGAAATAGCATAGGTTATAACCAGAATGGACTTGATAGATAAGTATCAGCAAGCGCTGGAGGCCTTTCGTAGACGTAGTAGCCTTTTTACAGCACTGTCTCAACCGGGTTTACTCCACCACCACCCGTTGCGTCACGACTTCGCCCCCAGCCTGGGTGCGAATGATATATACGCCAGGGGCCAGGGCCGTTAGCGGCAGCGTAGCCAAGGCTCCGCTGTTGGTTAAGGGTACTGTCTGGCTGCGGATGGCCCGGCCCAGGGCGTCGCTCAAGGTTAAGGTAGCGTGGGTAGCACCGGGCACCGCTGGTATCGATACCTGTACTGCGCCCTGGGCCGGATTGGGATAGAGGGCAACAGCGTACCGGAACGACGAGGCGGTATTAGCCAGAACACCAGCGGCATTCACCACCAGCCAGAAACGGCCATTGAGTGCTCCGGCAACGGCGTTGAATACATAATTGGTCTGGGCAGTCAGGGGCGTATTGGTACCACTGAGGCGGTCTTCCAGCTGCACAGCCCAAGTAGCGGGAATGTTGGCCAGCTCCGAGAGGCGTAAAGCATGAGTACCTGCCTGAATCAGGCTTAGGTTGAGTGGAATGCGGACAAGGCCAGTAGCCAGTGGCAAACCATTGATGCTCAATTTATCGGCACCGGCTTCGGTCCACAGGGCCGAGCGACTGGCTGCAGGTATTTTCCAGGCATCGAAAGCGGCATCGGTGGCGGGTGTAGCCCCGGTTTGCCAGTACACAGTAGTGCGGTCTTGCTGACCAATAGGGTCGGTCAGGTTCAATTCCAGGCGAGGCCGGGCATCGACAGTGCCTCGGTATAGCAGCGTAGCTTCGTTGTTGCGCGCCGCATTGGCAAAGGTGAGGGTGGGCGACTGACCCACGGTGAGCGAGCGTACGAAGAAGCCCTGTGAGGAGGAAATAAGCGGATTGCCCACCCCATTCACGTAGCTGCGGTAGCTGCCCGCATACGGCCCACTGCTCTCGAATACGTACATGGACGAGGCAATATTGGCCGGCAAGCCCGCCGCTACCACACCCCAATCCAAGGTACTGGGATAAGGATTGCCAACAAGGTGCCAACCGGCATCGGGGCTGCTGCCCCGGCTCAGGGGAGCGGTGGTGTAGCTGCCGGTGTTCAGGGGGCCAGTCCAGCCGAAAGTAGTAGCAGGCAGGTTCACAGTGTAGCCTTGGCCAGTAGTTAGCGCTGTGCTTAGTGAGGCCGGCGAGTACCAACCACGGTCAAAGCCCGTCAGATTGTTCACAAGAGCAGGATTGTTGACGCGGCTCTGCTCGTAGCCGAAGATGGTGGGAAACGGCGTGCTGCTCTGCGGGACGGTCGCGCTGTTGTAGCCGTTATTCACGGTGGGTGTAAAACCGGCCATGGTCAGGCTGGCCACGGTGGTGCCGCCTACGGGCGCACTGAGGTGACGGTAGCCCGTGCCGCTGTTCTGGCTGGGACTGATGTAGCGCTGCACCGTCACGTTGCCGCTCACTGCGCCAGTACCAGCGTTCAGGGCCGAGGCTGTGCCGTTGGGGCCTGAGAGCAGCGTCAAGGCATTGCCGCTGGTGGTCAGGGTGCCGCTGTTCAAGACCAGCAGCTCGTTCACACTCAATGATTGGCTTAGGATTAGGCCGGTGGCATTAGCCAGGGTCAGGTTACGGACTTCGCTGGGCAAGCCGTTGCCGGTTACCTGGGCAGTGGTGCCATTGTAAATATAAGTGGCCTGTATGGCATAGCTGCGGGTGCCCGTCACTTGCACAGCTCCGGTAGCACTGCTAGCCGTGATGCCCGCCGGGCTGCAGATGCCCAGGGTGCCGCCGGCAGCCAGCGTAAAGCTGCCTGCCCCAGTGATGGCCTGGCAATTGGTGTTCAGTACCCCACCTTCCTTCACCAGCACAGTACCCGTCACCGAGATGATGCCCGCCAGGGTTGCTACACCCGGCCCACCGTTGGTCGGGCCCGTAATGGTCAGGTCGTGGTAGTTGCCGGCGGGCACGCTCTGGGTGCTGCTCACCGTCAGGTCGACAGCCGGAGTGTAGGTCGTCACCGGTTCAGCAACAGTAGTGTTAGTGCCCGAATTGGGACCGAGGGTGCCGGCGGGAATCACGCCGTAGTAGGTTGGCCCCAGCGTATACGGGTAACTTCCTTCGTAGAAGCTATTAAGGGTGATATAGTAGGCATACGTACCGGCCGGATATTCCGGGGTCACCGCGAAGCGGCCGTTGTGGTCATCAAGGTCACCGGAACCGGCCACATATTCGTAGTCTTCAATGTAGTAACCCAAGGCGTAGGTGGCCAGCGTCGGGCCATACTGCGCGGGCGTTAGTGCCGCGCCGTTGGTCCGGGTGGTGCGGGCCGTAATATTTCGTACCCGATACGAGCTTTTCATGCTTTTCAGGCCGCCCGTGCCCGAGGCATTTCGGTAGCCATAGGTGCCGTAAATTGGGTAGCCATCCAGGGCAAAGCCAATAAGCGGCGAGTGGACCGAGCTGTCGCGGTCGTTGTACAGGCACTTGGGATTGAGGTGGTGGTGGTACTTGCTTGCGCCGTCGGGGTGGCCCAGGCAGGCGTCGAAGCTGCTGCCTTCCCACACCACGGCGTTCTGATTCCAGATACCCAGGTTGTTGTAGCTTATGCCATCTTTGGCATTGTACATGGTGGTTCCGTTACTCCACAACCCAATGTTGCCGAGCGGGGTGGCGGTGGCCGTGCCCGTATTGGGCAGTGGCGTCCGGGTTATTTTAAATAAATAATTCTGATTCGTCGCCACATTCGGGTTAAATGCCCATGGCCCAATGGTATAAGCCGGAATATCCGAGCAATTCACATACACGTTGCCCGTAGAATAGCGCACCTGCTGCACGTTAACTGGCAAGCCATTGTAGCCGGTAGCCCCGGTGGTATTAAGCAGCCAGGATGTGACGGAGGACGTGAGCTGCGCCCGGCTGCACAAGGCCATTAGCAGCAGTGGCAACAGCAGCCGGTGCCGCAAGCGCGGGAGCGAGAGTAGAGGTGTGTTCGTCATAAAGGGAGTTAGCTTGATAGCGAATAGCCCATACCCAACACAGGTAATTACCTGCTTTTGTCACATGACCTACCTCTGTAAATATATCATTGAATCAACCCTTTGCACAAGCAATTGTCGTGGCAAATCGGCCAACGCGGGCTTATGTTCGGCCATTGCCGCTATCAGTCCGATGACTGACTACTGGGCGGCCGGTATATAACCTGCTCTTACTAGAAATAAAAAAGGCCAGGTAGTGGTGGCAGATTACCAATTGGTTCTGCCACCGCTACCCGGCTTTATCCCTTTATGTCCTCAGTTCTACAAGCAGGTCGCCGCTACGCAGCTACTTCGCAACCTGAGGTAATTTATCTACTTTATTTTATAGTGTAATACTAACTTCCTAAAAGCAGGACTCCTGCACCAAGAAATATGAATAGCATTGCTTAATTACTCGACTTTTTTATTCATGCAACGCTTTCCAAATCATGTCCTTAAGCGGCACGATATTTTTATTAGTGAGGCTGGAAATGAAGATGGACGGTACTTCGGCTGGGAGCGTTTCGCGAATTTCAGCCTCCAGCTCCTCATCAATCATATCGGTCTTGGTAATGGCCAGCAGGCGCTTCTTGTCCAGCAGTTCGGGGTTAAATTGCTCCAGTTCGCCCACCAGCACGGCGTACTCCGCGTTGATGTCAGGGCTGTCGCAGCTTATCATAAAGAGCAGCATAGAGTTGCGCTCGATGTGGCGCAGAAAGCGCGTGCCCAGCCCTTTGCCCTCGGCTGCCCCCTCAATGATGCCGGGAATGTCGGCCATCACGAAGGATTTATAGTCGCGGTATGCTACCACGCCCAGGTTGGGCACCAGTGTCGTGAAAGCGTAGTCGGCAATTTTCGGCTTAGCTGCCGAAACCACCGAAAGCAGCGTGCTTTTGCCCGCATTGGGGAAGCCCACAAGGCCCACATCAGCCAGCAACTTGAGTTCCAGGATAATGATGGCTTCAATGGCGGGCTCACCGGGCTGAGCGTATTCGGGAGCCTGGTTGATGGAGTTTTTAAAGTGGTCGTTGCCCCAGCCGCCGCGTCCACCGGGTACCAGAATAGCCCGCTGGCCATGCTCTGTGATTTCGAGCACCTTCTCGCCGGTTTCCGCGTCGCGAGCTACGGTGCCAAGCGGCACCTGCAGCACAATGTCTTCGCCCTGCGCCCCGGAGCGCAGGTTTTCCCCCCCACCCTCGCCGTCTTTGGCGAAAACGTGTTTTTGGTACTGTAGGTGTAGCAGCGTCCAAAGTTGCGAGTTGCCTTCGAGGATGATGTGACCGCCGCGGCCGCCGTCGCCGCCATCGGGGCCGCCGTTGGGCAGGCCCTTGGCCCGGAAGTAGTGGCGCGAGCCCGCGCCGCCTTTGCCCGAGCGGCAGATGAGTTTGACGTAGTCGATGAAGTTATTGGAGGCCACGATGTGTAGTTATAAATTATGAGTTAAAAGGTATGAGCTAGCTTGGAGTGGTGGTAAAAAGTATGAGTTATGAATTCCAGGCTATGCGCCCGAAACTCATAACTCATACTTTATAACTCATAACTAGCTGCGCGAAGCGCGGCTTAGGCTTTTACCTCTTTCGTTGCTTCGGCTGGGGTCTCAGGTGCCGTGGTTTTGTGCTGGTCGATGATAGTGCAAATCTGGGTGAAGATGCTGTCAATCGCGCCGATGCCGTTGAGGGCGTGAAATTTGTTTTGAGCAGCATAATAACCAGCAACTTGCGCAGTTTCAGTATTATACACTGTTACGCGGCGGCGAATTTTGCTTTCGTCCTGGTCATCGGGGCGGCCGCTGGTTTTGCCACGCTCCAGCAGGCGGGTCACTAACTCTTCCTCGGCCACTTCCAGCGCAATCATGCAGTTGATGCCGCTGTCGTGCACCGCCATTAGCTGGTCGAGACGCTCGGCCTGAGGTACCGTGCGCGGAAAGCCATCAAAAATGAAGCCACCAGCAGTAGTCTTATTGGCTTGCAGAGCATGGTCAATCATGCCGATAACTACTTCATCGGGCACGAGCAGGCCTTCGTCCATCAGCTTTTTGGCTTGCAGGCCAAGGTCGGTACCTTGGGCAATCTGGGCGCGCAGCAGGTCGCCGGTGCTTAGGTGCACGAGGTTGTATTGGGCAATGAGCTTTTGGCTCTGGGTTCCTTTGCCGGCGCCGGGAGGGCCGAACAGCACGATATTCAACATTGTGGAAGACGCGTTGCGCGCGGGAAGTGATTTTGGTGAGGTGGGTTTGGGCAAGTTACTCAATCGTTACCAGAAACGTTGCTATACGGCAACGTACACATCGGGTAGGTTCCGGCCCAAACCATCGTAGTCAAGGCCGTAGCCAACCACAAAGTCATTGGGAATTTCCATGGCCACGTAGCGCACCGATAATTCGTGCCGTAGGCTTGCCGGCTTAAAAAACAGCGCTGCAATCTCAACTGAGGCGGGGCCTTTGGCCAGTAGCGTGGGCATGAGATGGTGCATGGTGGTCCCCGTATCCACGATGTCCTCTACGATGATGAGGTGGCGGTCCTGCACTTCTTCGCGCAAACCCAGGATTTCCTGTACCACGCCAGTGCTGTCGGTGCCTTCGTAGGAAGCCACGCGGATGAAGACAATTTCACAGTCGCCTACAAACCGCTTCAGCAAATCTGAAGCAAACATGAAGCCGCCCGTGAGCACCACCACAAACAAAGGCTTATGTCCGGCGTAGTCGGCACTAAGCCTGGCAGCCAGGCTGGTCACAACCTCATCCAATTGAACGGCAGAGAAATACGGCCGAAATTCTTTGTTGTGAATGGTAATATGGGAATTGCCCATGCAGCGCGGAGGGAGAGTAATGAGGCTACAAAGCTACTGCTTGAACTACGGATTCGCTCAGATTTATCAGATTCCCCGAACTTTCTGGATGTTACAAGCAATACTTATTCCTTTTCAAGGCATCATTTTATCTCATTGAAATCTTCACACTCCAGCGGTATCTCTTAGTTTAATAAAAGAAAAGGCCGCTCTTCCAAGCGGCCCTTCCTTAAAACTATAGACCCAAATCTGTGTAATCTAGTAAATCCGAGCGAGCATGTAGTCTATCTCACCTGCCGGAACGCTGTGTAGATTACATGGGCTGCGGCCGGCGCGAATGTTTCAGCATAGCGAACATAGGGCCGGGCAGTTACCTCAGTATGTTCTTTCAGCTGCACCGGAGCCATGCCGCGCTCGCCGCCTTTCTCGGCGATATGCGGCGCGATGACCAGCGACACAATGCTCATTAGCTTGATAAGAATGTTCATGCTCGGGCCGGATGTGTCTTTGAAAGGGTCGCCCACAGTATCACCCGTTACCGAGGCTTTGTGAGCATCAGAGCCTTTATACTCCATCTTACCGTTCACCATCACGCCTTTTTCGAAGGATTTTTTGGCGTTGTCCCAAGCACCGCCCGCGTTGCTCTGAAACATCGCCATGAGCACTCCACTCACCGTGACACCGGCTAGCAGGCCACCCAGCACTTTTGGGCCAAACAAAAAGCCAATAATAATGGGAGTGAGCAAAGCAATAGCACCTGGCAGAATCATTTCCCGAATAGCCGCCTGGGTCGAAATGGCCACGCACTTTTCATACTCCGGTCGGCCGGTGCCTTCCATAATACCCGGAATTTCGCGGAATTGCCGTCGTACTTCCTGCACCATGGCCATGGCCGCCCGCCCCACGGCCGAAATGGCCAGAGCGGAAAAGATGAACGGAATCATGGCCCCCACAAAAAGCCCCGCCAGTACATCCGCATTTGAAATATCAATGGTGTCGATGTGGGCCGTGCCCATAAAAGCGGCAAATAATGCCAACGAGGTAAGGGCAGCCGAGGCAATGGCAAAACCTTTGCCGGTAGCAGCCGTCGTGTTGCCCACAGCATCCAGAATGTCGGTGCGCTCGCGCACTTCCTTGGGCAGCTCACTCATTTCGGCAATGCCACCAGCATTATCAGCAATAGGTCCAAAGGCATCAATGGCCAGCTGCATAGCGGTGGTAGCCATCATACCAGCGGCCGCAATGGCCACCCCGTAGAGACCAGCTGCCTTGAAGCTCAGCACAATACCAGCCGCAAGCACCAGAATTGGCAGTACCGTTGACTCCATGCCTACAGCCAACCCGCCGATGACGGTGGTGGCGTGGCCGGTGCTGCTTTGCTGCACGATGCTATTCACGGGACGCTTGCCCATAGCAGTGTAATATTCAGTGATGATGCTCATCAGCGTGCCCACCACCAACCCCACTAATACAGCGTAGAATACGTGCATAGCATCGAAGCTGATGCCACGAATGGTGAAGGTACCCGCCGGCAAAATCCACATGATGAGCCCGTAAGAAGCTGCCGCTGATATAATGACCGAAATGTAGTTGCCCAAATTGAGGGCTGCTTGCACGTTGCCACCCTCCTTCACCCGAACGCACAGGATGCCAATGAGCGAAGCCAGGATGCCCATGCCCGCAATGGCCATGGGCAGGAAGATGGGCGAGAGCCCGCCGAACTGGTCGTTGGTCACCGTTACTTCACGTCCCAGTACCATGGTAGCCAAGATGGTAGCCACGTAAGAGCCGAATAGGTCGGCGCCCATACCAGCCACGTCGCCCACGTTGTCACCCACGTTATCGGCGATGGTAGCAGGGTTGCGGGGGTCATCTTCCGGAATGCCGGCTTCGACTTTACCCACAAGGTCGGCGCCCACATCAGCTGCTTTGGTATAGATGCCCCCTCCCACACGGGCAAACAATGCTATGCTTTCGGCCCCGAGCGAGAAACCAGTGAGCACTTCGAGGGCTTTTTCCATCTCCATGCCATTAGCCATTCCACTGGGCACGAACATTTTATAGAAGACGATAAACAACGAGCCCAGTCCCAACACAGCTAATCCGGCCACCCCCATGCCCATCACCGAGCCTCCCGAAAACGACACGTTGAGTGCGCCACTGAGGCTGGTTTTAGCGGCCTGCGCAGTGCGTACGTTGGCCTTAGTGGCAATTTTCATCCCAATGAAGCCCGCAAGAGCCGAGAATACGGCACCAATCAGAAAGGCAATGACAATGATGGGGCTGGAATTGCCACTCGTGCTGCCTAGGTAGAAAAGGAATGCCCCGGCAATCAAGCCAAACAGGGCCAGCACCTTATACTCGGCTTTGAGAAAGGCAATGGCGCCATCGGCAATATAGCCGGCGATGGTAGTCATGCGGGCATCACCGGCGTCCTGCTTAGCGACCCAACCGGCACGCAGCCAGGTATAGAGCAAGGCAAATATGCCCAGCGCGGGCACAGCGTAGAGGTATGGAGTCATAAAAGAACGGTTGGGTGGGAAGATGTGCAATAATGCATTTTGACGCCCGCAAAATAGCAGAAACCCACCTAAATACAACCTTTCTAATACTACAATCCTCCTGCCTAAAGGCTTTAATTATTGCTTTGCATGCAGCGCACCAGGCCCAGCCCTCCGAGGACCAGCAGGCAAACAGGCTCCCGGTGCGTTGTGCACCCCACAGGAAATACGCGCGTACCGGTTACTTCTACCCCAGCTGCAAGGCCTGGCGGGCGGCCCCGCTTCATTTTTCAGATAATCGAGCTGCAGCGAAACTAGTCGCGGCCAGCGGCATCAGGCCGTCTTGCCTTTAAACCTATTCAGCAGCCATACGAAGGGTGCCCCAGCTACGCTCAGTATAGCCGCATCGGCCTGAAGCAGGTAGCGCATTTCGAGCTGGCGCAAGCCAATACAAATAAAAAGGTACATAAAAACGAAAAAGAACATCACAGGCCAGCTACTTCGATTCTGACGCAATAGAAATACTCCCCACGCACATAGCAATAAAATAAGGGTCCGGTAGCCAAACAGCAGGCTCACAAGCCGGCTGCCCCCACTATTCATCAGTTGATTCTTAAAGAACGCTTTTTTCAGGTTTAGCAAGGGCACCTCTGTCCAATACCGTAGCAGGTGACGCTGCTTATACGAGCTGTTGAGTCCTGTAAAGCCACTGGCTAGCTCAGCGTTGCAATTCGTAGGCCTATCATAACGCTTCAGATAGCGCCAATTGTAGAAGCCTGTGCCACACTGCTGAGCCTGCGCAAAAAGCTGGTATGCTCGCTCCCGCTCCGCGCTGTCTTTGAAAACCCCTTGTGGAAAGGCAGGAAGAGGCGCTTTCCCAGCAATGGCATCCAAATAAGCATCGGCGTCCGGGCTCCACCCATACACCCAGGCACGGGCGGTATTCACATCGTCTGCATACCGGTCGTAGCCTGCCGTAGGGGGCTTGAGTAGCATGAAACGGTGCTGAAAGACATAATTGCGGATTGGCCAGCCCACGTAAAGCAGCAGGAAGCCCATCACGGCAATCGTGCTCAGCCGAACAAAACGCCCGCGCTCTTTAGCGTCATTGGCAGAATAAATCCAGATGAACATCGGCACTAATAGCACCCCCAGGTACTCCCGCACCAGCAGCCCGAACCCAACCAGCAGCCCGGCAATAAACACGTTGCGGGTGCTCACCGGGCGCGTGGCCAGCCACCACAGTATCAAAATGGTCACGAACGTAGCCAGGGATTCAGAGCCTGAAATCGTCAGCCACACTATCACAAAAGGATAGCAGGCGTATAAGGCTGCTGATATCCAAGCTGCGCGAATATCGCACGTCAGCGCACGGGCGGTGGCATAAATCAGGTAGATGGCCACCGTATCGAGCAGGCACTGGCTGAAAGCCACCGCTTGAAATACGTGCTGCGCTCCAAAAACGAGGTAGTGGGCACCCCAGAAGAAAGGATAGCCTGGCAGACGCCCAAAGGCAGCTTCCGCATTCAACAGATTGAAGCTATACACCCCGTGCTGCCACAGGTTCAGGAAGCTCTGCGTAAAAGAGTCGGTGTCGCCGTTGCAAAACGGGCTGTTGCTTTTGTAATAAACACCTGCCCCAACCCATAGAAACAGTAGCCTCAATGCCAGCCCGCCCATCAGGAGCAGCGGCAGCACCACTTTAGCGGGGCTGAACGGAAAACGAGGAGTAGCCGTCCTTTCAGCACTTACGGGCATGGCAGTAATTACAAATATTATTTTAATAATATTAATTGGCTTGCGTTGACCTGAAGGCTATCGGAATGGCATAGCGATGCAGCGTCATGCTTTGGGCACCAGCACCCGCTACTCTGGCAACTTACCAAAAACGCCTGATTTATAGGGCGGCCTGTTTATAGAAAGCCAAAATGGCATCCGTAATCCGGTTTTGCTGCGCGGTGCTCAACTCATAGTAAAGCGGCAGTCGAATCAGGCAATCGGTATAATGGTCTGCCCACGGCAGCACCCGGCCATCATGCTTCTCAGCATAGAAGGGGCTGGTATGGAGCGACAAATAATGAAATACCGGATTGATGTTCTGCGATTTCAGAGATTCGATTAGCGCGGTGCGCTCCGCTAAGCTACGGCACACCATGTAGAACATGTGCCCGTTATTAGTGGCAAAATTTGGCAACCGAGGCAGCTCTACCCCGTTCTCTACCAAGGGTTCCAAGGCACTGTAGTAGCGCTCCCAGATGGCAACACGCTTCGCCTGGATATCTCGCAGATTCTCCAGCTGTGCCCACAGGAAAGCCGCGATTATATCCGACGGCAGAAACGACGAGCCTTGGTCGACCCACCCGTATTTATCTACTTCACCCCGGAAAAAAGACGACCGGTTGGTCCCTTTCTCCCTGATTATTTCGGCACGCGCGGCAAACCGCTCGTCATTAATGGCCAGCATTCCTCCCTCGCCCGAAATGATGTTTTTGGTTTCGTGAAACGAGAAAGCCGCCAAATGCCCAATCGTACCTAATGCCCTTCCCTTATAATAACTGTCAATAGCCTGGGCTGCGTCTTCCACCACAAACAGCTTATGGTTATTCGCGATTTCCATTATCGGGTCCATATCGCACGCAATGCCAGCATAGTGCACGGGTACGATAGCACGGGTCCGAGCAGTAATGAGCGACTCTACTTGCGCGGGATCCATATTAGGATTTTCGGCAGTGCTATCGGCAAATACGATGTGCGCGCCACGCAGTACAAAGGCATTCGGCGTTGACACAAACGTGTAAGATGGCATAATGACCTCATCGCCCGGTTTGATATCGAGTAGCAAAGCCGCCATTTCCAGCGCATCGGTGCACGAAGTCGTCAGCAGGACTTTTTTAAACCCGAGCTGCTGCTCAAAAAACTGGTGGCACCGTTTTGTAAACATGCCATCCCCCGAAATTTTACCGGACTGCACTGCCTCTTCGATGTAACGGGTTTCGTTGCCTGAGAGGTAAGGTTTGTTGAAGGGAATAATAGAAGAATCCATAGGTTAAGAGCTGAAGCGCAAAGATA
Source organism: Hymenobacter negativus (assembly GCF_017571495.1). Classification (GTDB taxonomy): domain Bacteria; phylum Bacteroidota; class Bacteroidia; order Cytophagales; family Hymenobacteraceae; genus Hymenobacter; species Hymenobacter negativus. The sequence goes on from NZ_JAGETZ010000004.1 coordinate 203,128, forward strand.
GTCGACAGTCTTTCGTCTACGCTGCTATTCATCCACGCTCTTTTGAAAGCAGCGCGTCGGGTATTTACACAAAGCACGAAGCAATCAAACCCGACCAATACCTCTTGCCATTAAAAACAATAGACCCGGCGGGAATATGTATAACGAGGTAAAAAATGGGGATGGCCAGAGGTAATGAGTCGGGAAGCCCTACTAACCTGCTGCCTCCAGCCCGCCGCTCTCAGTTCCCGCCCACTCGCACAACGCCTGCAAGCCCCCTTAGCCCCAAACGAAGCGCTTTAGATATGGGGTAGCCCATACTAAAGCGCTTCGTTTGGGGCATTATACGCATCTGCTCACGCTTACTGCCTAACTTTGTAGTTATAAAGCCGAACTGTAGATAGCGATTACCTGGTCATCATAGGCAGCGACGCAACTTGGTAGACGGCATGTTTTCATCTTAAGCGCGGGCAATGCCTGATACTTACAACGACTCGTTTCCGCAAAAATGCCTAGTCATTGGGATTAGCAGCATTTTGGCACAGGAAATCGTGCGACAATTATTGGGTGCAGGCGCGCAGGTGACGGGAGTTTACCACCGCAATACTGGCCCGGCAGTAGAGGGATTGAAGCTGGTGCCCATTGCTGCGCTTAATACGCTGGCTGATGATTTTGATTCGGTCTTTTTTATTAGTGCCTACATCCCCCGAAAGGGCGAGCAAATTGATAATCACCGCCTGTTCGATACCAACGTGGCACTTCCCGGACAGGTGTGTGCCCGTTTTCCACGGGCCAGGGTGGTGTATGCATCCAGTGTATCGGTGTACGGCCAGGCACCCAGCCCGCGCACGGAGCAGTCGGCCGTGCTTACACCCACTGCTTACGGCATCAGCAAGCTGTGGGGCGAGGACGTGGTGAAGGCCCACCCGCTGCACGCCATCGTTCGCATTTCGTCTATGTACGGACCGGGTATGCACGCGGAAACCTTCCTCCCCTTTCTCATCGATGCGGCGCTTCACACGCAGCAGCTTACACTGCTGGGAGAAGGCACCCGGCGGCAGAACTACATCTGCGTGGCCGATGCCGCCCGGGTATTTGTGCGGGCCGCTGCTATTGCAGATAATGGCGTGTTTCTCGCTGCCGACCAGCTCGGCTACACCAACCGTGAGGTAGCCGAGCTGGTGGCCCAGTATATACCGGACGTTGCCCTGACTTATACAGGCACCGACACAACTCCCTCGTTCGATTACGACGCGACCTATACCTACAAAACCCTTGGGTTACCAATGCCCCAGCTGCTGGCTACTGGCCTGAGCGAACTTATTCTATGGAAACAAAGACTGTCTTAGTAACTGGCATTGGCGGGAACGTCGGCCAGGGTATTGTGCGCAACATTCGCGCTACCGGCTTTCCCATTCGGGTAGTAGGCTGCAATATAACCCCCTTTTCGGCAGGCAATTACCTGGTCGACGCCTTTCATACCGTGCCTTATGCCTTTGATGCCGATTACACGGCACAAATTGCGGCCATCGTGGCGAAGGAAGGCATTGACCTGGTGATTCCTTCTACCGATTACGAAGTGTATTACCTAGCCCTGCACCGCGCCGGTATTGGTTGTCCCGTGGCAGCTTCCGAAGTTGAGGCAGCTGGCATCTATCTGGATAAGTTCAAAACCTTTCAACATCATCAGCGCCACGGCATTGCATTTGCCGACGCGGTACTGCCCTCACAGTATCAGGGCCAGTACGCCGAGTGTATTGCCAAGCCCAAAGCTGGCCGCGGCTCGCGTGGCCTGCACTTCAATCCGACCGATTTTACGCGTTTTTCTGACGACGAATACATGGTGCAGGAGTTGCACCGGGGTGAGGAAATTACCACCGCGTTTTATGTAACATGCGAGCGGAAGCTGCACGGCTTCATCACCCTTGGTCGTACCCTAGAGAACGGCACCACTAACTCGTGCAAGGTAGTGACCGACTACGACGAGTCTGTGCGCCAAATTTTGGAACAAATGATTGCCGCTTCGCCCATCGTTGGCGCAGCCAATCTACAGTCCATTGCCACAAAGGAGGGCCGCATAGTCCCCTTTGAAGTGAACTGCCGCATCTCGGGTACCAATTCCATTCGTTCCAATTTCGGTTTTGCCGATGTGAAATACACCGTGCAAGAATTTCTCTACGGTCAGGCCCCCGATGTGCCGCATATTCGGCCCGGCGTGGCAGTGCGGATATTGCTCGATGTCATCTACCCGGACCAGACGTCGTTTGACCAGCTTTCCGATAATTCAACCCCTCACTTCATCTTCTAGGCGCATCCATTATTATGGCAATTACCTATGTATTATTTGATGCAGCCAACACCCTCATTAACAAGCCAATGTTGTGGGAGCGAATGCAGGGTGTATTGGTAGCCGCCGGCCACCATATTCCGTCGGACCTGTTGCGCCGCAACCACAAACTTATGAGCGAGTGCTTGCATTTTCCGGACCGCACTTCACAGGAGTTTTACCAAAAGTTCAACGCCGAGCTGCTATATTCACTCGGCATCATCCCTACGGAAACCCTGCTGACGGACATTTTTCGGGCCTGCACTTATTTGCCGTGGGTAGCTTTCGCTGATACCAGCGTACTGACCGGGTTACAGCGGCCGTTAGGCATTGTGTCGAATTTCAACAACACGTTACCCCAATTGGTGGACGGTTTGTTTGGCCCTAACGTGTTCCGCGACATCGTGGTATCCGAGCTAAAAGGCGTTGCTAAGCCCCAACTGGCGTTCTACGAAGCGGCCCTAGCGGCCGCCGGTGTGCCCGCCGCCGAAATCCTGTATGTGGGCGACTCTATCAAGCTCGACATGGAACCTGCACTGGCGCTGGGGATGCAAGCCGTGCTCATTGACCGTGACGGGGCGTTTCCATGCTACCCGCACCGCATCGACTCTTTTGCGCAACTCCCTAATATGCTTGCTGAATGAGCCCTGCCCAACCCGCCGCCCTACCCCTGCTTTCGCTGGTAGTGCCGGTGTACTACGAGGAGGAATGTATTGCCCAGTTCATTGCCGAAACCGGAGCGGTGCTGGCCTCGCTACCACTGCGCCACGAATACGTATTTGTCGACGATGGCAGCACGGACCAAACTGTGGCCATCATCAAGGAACATGCGCGCACCAACCCGGCCATTCGGCTGGTCGAACTGTCGTATAACCATGGCAAGCAAGCTGCCGTTACGGCTGGCATTGCCCATGCCAAAGGCGACTACTTGCTCTACATGGACCCTGACTTGCAGGACCCGCCCACCGAAATTCCGCATTTCGTGACAGAGTTGGAAAAAGGCTACGACCTGGTGTTCGGCATCCGGCGCGAAAAGATGGATGGTCCATTGAACAAATTGATGTCCAGCGTGTTTTGGGGCACCCTGGACCGGTTTACGGGCCTAGCCATCCCCAAGGGCTTAGCTGTGATGCGTATTTTCACACGCCGTTTTGCTGACCAGTTTCTGCAATATCCCGAGCAAAATCGTTTCATTGAAGGGATTTTCATGCACATCGGCCTTAAGCGAAGCACCCTGCTGATTGAGCAGCGCGAGCGGTTTGCAGGTACCAGCAAGTTCAACTTCAGCCGCAAGATGAACCTGGCTTTTGATGCTATCTTCGACTTCTCCGAAAAGCCGCTGAAAGCTGCCGTAAAGTTTGGGGCCTTCCTGAGCATAGCCGCCAGTATCTTTTTGGTGGGTATCCTGCTGGCCAAGCTGTTCCTGATAGAATTTCAGGCCGGCTGGCCTTCCCTCATTGGGGCTATTGTGTTGGGTACTGGCATCCAGTTGTTTTTTGTGGGCATCGTAGCCATTTACATTGGGCGCATCTACCGCGAAACCAAGCGCCGCCCTCTATTCTCCGTCAAAGAGGTTACAAATGGCGTCTCCGCGCCGGTTTTGCATTAGCCTCGTGTTCTACATGAAAAAGCTAGCAATTATCGGGTCGGGTGACCTGGGACAACTCATAGCCTACCACGCCGCTGCTGACAAGCATTACCAGGTCGTCGGCTTCTTCGACGATTTCCGTGTTCCCAGCCACTTGGCCGGCGATTATCCGGTACTGGGAGGCGTGGAGGCTATTGCCTCTCAGTTCCAGGCCGGGCAGTTTGATGAGTTGATGATTGGCATCGGCTATAAGCATCTGGCCGTGCGCCGTACATTGTTTCAACGGTTTGCCGGACAGGTACCCCTGGGCCGCGTCGTGCATTCATCGGCCTCGGTCGATGCCTCGTGCCGCCTGGGCACCGGCGTGTTTGTGTTGCCCGGCTGCGTGCTCGACCGCAACGTGGTGCTGGCCGATAACGTGCTGCTGAATACAGCCTGCGTCATTGCGCACGACTCACAGGTGGGCGCACACACCTTCCTGTCGCCGCGTGTAGCAGTAGCTGGCTTTGTGCAGATTGGTGAAGGCTGCAACATCGGCATCAACACCACCCTTATCGACAATATTACTCTCGCCGATGGCATTCAGACTGGTGGCGGCACAGTGGTTATTAAATCACTTGCGCAGCCGGGCCTCTACGTGGGCAACCCAGCCCGTTTTATCAGGTAGTTTCCGCGCAACGCCGACAGGCTCAGAATAACCCAGGGGCTAGCCTGGTTTTTGTGGCATAGAATGGTAAATTAAAGCAGGAACTTATATACTTATTCGAACTATATCACTTCCGATAAAATTATTGCCTACGTAAACAGGACGGGTTTTACGCCATCAAAAGCTTTACCCAAATACAGACCGATAATACCAATAGCCAGGATTATTACTCCCGAAAAAAGCAACATGGATATGACAAGGCCCGTGTAGCTAAGTACCTGCGTTGTGCCCTCGATGGCCTGCCACACCATCCAGAAAACACCCAAGAAGGTGGTGGCCGCTATTAGCAGGTTGTATTCGATAAGCCGCTGTGGCTTATCGAATACAACTTGCATGATATCCAGCGCTAGATTAAACAGCCATCCGAGATTGTATCTGTTAGTGCCTGCGGCCCGTTCGGCGTGCACAACGTCGATGTTAGCCGTGCGAAGGCCAACCCACCTGACCATCGTCGGGGAAATTCGGTGCACTTTCGTGCAACGCACCAATGCCCGTAATAGGCATTACACTGCGAATAATCTGGGCTACAAGTTCCGGCAGCATGGTATCGGCCCGGTAGACTGGACTTACAATGGAAAAGAACGTTTTTGTTGAAATGGCCATCCGGAATTATTCTCCGCTATTATACTTGGTGATGCGCTGTGGCGCGGGCACAGGCGTATACACGTTTACATCTCTCGCATGAGCACCTGATAGAGCGCCAACATACTGGCAATATCACGCTTGTCAACCAACTCGTTGGGTGTGTGCACATGGTCTTCGGGCGCGCCCACAAAACACCAGTCCCACGGCGCAGCAGCGTGCTGTAGCTCTTTGGCATCGGAGCCCCCGCTGCCTTCCACTTCCAGTTGATGCGGAATGCCTGAAGCCGCCGCAATGGCCCGGATACGGTCTACGTAGCTGCGCCGTGGAATCAGCGAGTCACGCACGGAGATGGCGCAGCCCTGGCCAGCGTGTACGCCTTCTGTTACCCAGGTAATATCTGAAATTAGAGCTTGCCGCACGCCGTAGGTTTCGTTGATGTACTTGGCCAGATAGGCAACCGAGCCGCCGCCGTGCTCTTCCCAGCAAGAGAAAGCAATGATGCCGTGCTCCAGAGTTTCGCAGAGTCGTAGCGCATTCCACACACCAAGCCGATTGTCAAGGTAGCAGCTCTGAATGGTGGTTTCGGTTTCGCGGAAATCGCAATAGAAGGTCAACTCTGTGCCGCGGTCTATTTCGCGGTGGAACGCGTAGCCTAATTCCCCGGTTTCTTCGTCTATCGTTAGCTCACAATCTACCATTCCTTGCGAATCCTGCCCCACCAAGCGGTAGCCAGCCTCGGCCTGTGGGCCACCGATGCGCACGAGCTGCCGCCCGTAGCGCACCGTGAACCCGATGCTGTCGAGGTGGGCGAATACAGCCGTGCGCGGCTCCCCAAATACCAGCAGCAAACAGTCTTGAAATCGCTCATCGGCTATTATCTGGGGTTGATGTCGCCAACTAGCTTGGTGCTGCCGAACATAGTCGAGTACAAATTCAGTGAGGGCGGTTTCGTGGCCGGCCGGGGCCGGGATACGGCAAAGCGAGTGAAGCAGCTGCATGAGCAAAGAGAATTACGCCCAAAGCTAGACCAAAGTCCGTACTTTAGCAGGCTCGTTCCCCTTTCCGTTATATTAGCGCCGGGCCGGTCCCGGATTAGGCCTGCCTTCTATTTCTATTCTATGCTGCGTTTGCTGTTTTGTATCTGTTTGGGCCTGCTTTTGACACCATTGCTGGGCAAAGCTCAGAAGCTTGATACAATTCGCACTCCACCAGCAATGAAAACCGTAGCCCTTGACTCAGTGGGCGTCCTTCCGTCCGCTATTGATACCAAAGGCTGGCTGCTGCTTGATAAGGATATTCAGTTAGAATTGGACGGTGCTGTCCAGAATATTTACAATTTTAAGTACGATAAGGCAGAGAAGCAGTTCCGCTCATTGCGGCGACGCTATCCAAATCATCCCATGCCTTATTTTCTGCTGGGCCTGAGTACGTGGTGGAAAATCATGCCCACCAGTTTTCAGACGGAGCAGTATGATAAAACCTTTTTTGCCTACATGGACACCGCCGTGACCAAGGCTCAGAGGCTCTACGATATCGATAACAATAATTACGAAGCCAGCTTTTTCCTTTCGGCCGCTTATGGCTTCGATGCGCGGCTGCATGCCGAGCGTCATGACTGGCGCAAAGCCACCGTGGGTGCTCGCCGCTCATTGAATTTTCTTAAAAAAAGTCAGGAAGCCAATGGCCTAAGCCCAGAGTTCCAGTTCGGACAGGCGTTGTTCAATTACTACGCCGTCTGGATTCCTGACAATTACCCACTGCTAAAGCCAGTACTGCTGTTTTTTCCCAAAGGCGATAAAAAGCTAGGGCTACAACAACTCCACAGCGTGGCTACAAACGGCTTTTATACCGCTACTGAAGCCCGGGTCTTCCTTATGCGCATCCTCAAAAATGAGGAAAACAATGCTGAAGAGGCCATGCCTGTAGCCAAGTACCTCGCTACTAAGTTTCCTGATAACGGCTACTTCCAGCGCTTCTACGCCTTATTAGCCTATGACCAGGGTGAATTTTCAGACTGCGAAAGGGTTAGCCGCGAGATTCTGGACAAGATAAATAAAGGAATGCCCGGCTATGAGGGCATTAGTGGTCGCTATGCCAGCTACTTCCTGGGCTATTTGATGCAGAACCGCTACCGTGATATTGCCAAGGCCAAAGACTATTACCAACGCTGCATTGTGTTTTCCGAAAGCACTGGCGATACTTCTGGCGGCTTCTACCTGTTTTCCAACATTAACCTAGCGCGAGTAGCTGCCAAGGAAAAGGACGCCGCCGCTGCCAAGCGCTATTACACAGTAGTAGCCGATAAAGCCGACCATAAGTCGGAACAATACAAGGAGGCGAAAGCGTATCTAAAAAAAGCAAAGTAACCGCAGCGGTCAGCATGGAACTCAAGGACCTTTACATTACACCCTTTTATTTGGCAATCATATACATGCTTGCTTATGGGCTCCGGTCTTCGGTCACCAACGTCTACACCAAGAAGTATTTTATCCCAGCCCTCACTGTCAAGGTTGTAGGTGCTATTGCGCTCGGCATTTTATATTACACGTTGTACGGAGGTGATACCAATAATTACTATAATCACGCTGGCATTATCTACCATGCATTTGGTGACTCTTTTGCAGCTGGTTGGGAACTAGTAACAACTGCAGGCGATGTGACGCCAGCTATCAGCAAGTATGTTACCCAAATGATGTGGTTTGGGCGTGGTAGCAACGAATACTTTGTAATTCGGGTAGCAGGCGTGTTTGCATTACTTAGCTTTTGCACCTATACTGTTATTGCGGTACTTTTTGCAACAATCACGTTTACAGGCATGTGGGCCATGTACATGACGTTTGCTAAAATACGTCCTCAAGCTTATAAAGAGCTCGCAATTGCTGTTTTTTTTCTCCCATCAGTATTTTTCTGGGGTTCAGGTCTACTCAAAGATTCACTTTGTATAGGAGCACTAGGATGGCTTTTCTATGCTTTTTACAGAGGTACTATTGAGCGTAAAAACATCTTACGCTGTGCAGTACTGGGCGCAAGCGCGATGGGTGTTATCTATGCTATGAAGATTTATATTCTGCTGGCCTTTCTCCCACCAGCTCTACTTTGGGTATTCAATGAAAGCACGCAGGATATTCGTAATACCGCTGTACGCTGGCTAGTAAAACCCCTTTTTCTGGGCCTGGGTGGCGTAGTGGCCGCGTATGCTATTGTTCAACTTTCAGCTGCTGACGCGCGATTCAACATAGATAAGATTGGGGCGCAAAGCAAGCTGACCGCTGACTATCTTCAGCAGGTCAGCAAGGCTGAACAGGGTTCAGGTTATAACATTGGAGCGCAGGATGGTACAATTGGCGGCATGGTGAAGCTAGCACCCCAAGCTATTATCGTGTCGCTGTTTCGGCCTTTTCTATGGGAAGCTCGCAACCCAACTATGGGGCTTTCTGCTCTTGAAGCAACATATTTTCTCTACCTTACCATCCGAATTTTTTGGCGTGTGGGGTTATTCAAAACGCTCAGTACCATTGGACGAGTTCCGGTATTGACCTTGTGCTTCATCTTCAGCCTGATTTTTGCCATCTCCGTGGGTGTATCCAGTGGCAACTTTGGAACGCTTGTACGTTATAAGATTCCGCTCATGCCGTTTTACCTTGCCGGCCTCTATATCTTGCAGAGCATTACCGTCGCTTCCGCACAGCCCAAAACGCGCCAAGCACTTAAGCTGCGGCAGTTGGCCAACGCTTAAACAAACAAACCTAAAAAATTGGCTGTATTGGCCCGTATCGAATAGCGTTGCTCGATGGTAGCGCGGGCGGCAAGGCCGAGGTGTTCCCGTAGGCTGGCATCTTGCAGCAGTTGGCGCAGGCTGGCCTCCCATTCGGCTGGGGTGGCACACACAAAACCGTTCTGGCCATGCTGTACTACTTCGGTATTCATGCCCACAGGCGATACCAGCGCCGGAACTCCCAATGCCATGTATTGCAGCGCCTTAAAGGCACACTTACCCTTGGCCCATGGGTCATCTTCCAACGGCATTAGGCCGACGTGGAAACCCAGCAAATCAGCAATTTCAGTGTCTTTGCGCCACGGCAGAAACACGAGTGAGCGCAGCGGCAGATTGGGTGGCTGGTTGGAGATAACGCGGAATTCAAACTCCAGTCCTTCCTCCTCCAGACGAGCCAGCACGGGCACTACCTGGTCGAGATATTTGAGGGTGGAGTGTGTGCCAGTCCAGCCAATGACGAGACGGCCTGGCGCAGCTTGGTCGCGCACCTGATTGTGCAGATGCACCGTGTCGATAGTAGTAGGATTGATTACGGCGCGGGGGTTAAACTGCCGGGCATAATCGGCCAAATAGGCATTGCCACAGCTATTTTTATAGGACCAGCGACAGATATCGGCCACCTTATGGTGCCACTTTACTCCGGCGGCAATCTTATTGGCCTCCGACGTATTGGCCAGCCAGATAGCATCGTCGAAATCGTAGATAATTTTCTTACCTAGTACTTTGGCAATCAGCCATTCAAACACCGGCGGCCCTACCGGCGCTGCTTCCCGATGTACGAATACAAAGTCATACTTCGGCACCGAAAACAATAATTTGGCCCGACGCAGGAAACCGCCCAGAATTCCCATGGCTTTGGCTGCCGCCTGACCAGGCTTGTAAAGAATGTCCCAGGTGGCCACCGAAATGAATGGTGCCAGATGGTATTGGTGGCCAGCTGCAGTCAACAAATCCAGGTACTGCTCGAAACGGAAACGCTGCGAGGGAGCCCGACCGGGCGGATAGGGCACAAGAAACAGTATACGCACAAGCGAATAAGCTTTGGAAATAAAGCACAAAGGTACACCACTTCGAAAAGGGGCTGACACAATTCATCAGGCCGGCAAGGGGCTGATGATGCGACGGTAGCACGCAGCAAGGAGCTCGTAGGTACCAGCAGGAGCAAATTTTGTTCGCACAAACTGCCGGCTGGCTTTCGAGAACTGCTGCCGCAATGCTTCGTCGGCAGCCAGTTTAATGATGGCGGTGGCCATGGCCGGCACATCGCGGTTGGGTACCAGCAAGCCGGATTGACCATTTTCAAATAGCTCGGCAGGGCCACCGCAATCGGAGGCAATCAGGGGCACACCGTAATAGAGCGCGTCGAGGCAAGTGAGGGAAAATGATTCCGCTTCGGAAAAGTTGAGTACGACGTCGTGCGTTTTCATGGCTCCTTCAGTATTAGCCGCAAAGCCATCGAACTGAATGACATCCTGCAAACCAGCTACCCGGGCTGCAGCTTCCAGTTCCTGCCGAAACTCCTGATTTTTAACCATGCCCATGTCGCCACCCACAAAGTGTAATCGCAAGCCAGGGTTTTGAGCGTAGGCAATTTGAAATGCCGCCAAGGCTAAATCCTGCCCTTTGCCCCGAATATAGTTGCTGAGATACAGCAGCCGAAGAGTAGCCGCCGGGCTGCCGACCGTGTAAGGCGGCAGCTCTTCGCCACGCACGGGCAAGGGGTCATATACCGTTCGTACACGGACGTTGGTAGGCGCAAAGTATTTCCGCACCGCTTCCGATACGCACAGCACCTGTTGGGCGGCGTTCTCGGCCAGCCAGCGCCAGGGCTTCGCAAACATCTGCGGCAGCACTTGCGGCAGGAACCGGACGTGCGTGAGTATTGGTAGCTTGCCCAAACTCAACCAGTGCGCTACATAGCCGGTCAGGTTGTAAAAATCATTCATGTGCAGCGCTTGGGCTCTCTCCCGCCGTGCCAGCCGACGCAGCCGCCAACCATTAAGCAGCAGCATAGGCAGGTAGCGCAGCAAATCAGCTGGCCGGCGGCTGATTTCCACGAATGGCAGCTCGTGTACGCGGTAGCCGTCGGCTTCCAGCACTGCCCGGCCAGTACTGCCTGTGGGCAGCACGTAGGCAAAATCAAACTCGCTACGCAGAGGGCTAGTGGCGTGGCGCAACGCATTGAGCGCACCGGTTACTGCCCGCGAGTTATCGACCAGCAAGATTAACGGCCGGGGGGGCACGGCGGGAACAGAATGGACGGGTGAATTCATGAAAAGTCAGACTAGCGAATGCGACCAGAAGCGCTGGGTTAATGGGTTCTGGTGGGCAATAGGTCGGCAATCAGCTTTTTCCACTGCGCAAAAACATGCTCGGGTGTGAAGTCGTTGGAACGGAGGCGGGCGGCGTTGGCCAGTTGCTCGCGGGCGGGCGCATCGCGGAGCAGCTGGTCGAGGGTATCGGTCCAGCAGACGAGGTCGGCCGGGAGACTGGCGGGCTGGTTCAGCATGGGCATCAGTAGCCCGTACTCGGCCCATTCGGCTTGGCGCAATGCGGTTTTTGGGGCCGCTGTGGTGGGCGCCAGCATCTCGCGTGGGCCGGTGGGGCAGTCGGTCGACACCACGGTCGTACCGCAAATCATGGCCTCTCCCAAAGCCATGGGGTACCCCTCCCAGGCTGAAGGAAACACAAAAGCCGCCGCCGGACGGATATACTTGAACGGATTTTTCTGCATGCCTACCAAGTACACGTCGTAGTCCTGGGTTAGCAGCCCAGTGGGCTGGCTCATGGCTTGGTACACGCGGAGGCCCAATGCCTGGGCGTGGCTTATCAGTAGCTCGCGTAGCTCACCGTCGCCCACAAAAACCAATTTGGCCGGCTGCCGCTTCAACAGCGCAGCGAAGACGTCGAGCAAAGGGGCTTGGTTTTTCTGCACGGCCAGACGGCCAGAGGTTACCAGCACCGGTGCGGCATCATACACTGCCTGAATATCTGCGGCAAGCGGCTCCCGGCTCAGAGCGCGAACCTGCTCTACCTCGAATGAATTATTGATGGCCAGCAGTTTTTTCTGGGGCACGCCGAATATTTCGGCCATCTCCGGAATGATATCGCGACTCACCGTCACCACTTTATCGGCGCGCTGGTAGAGCCAGGGCATTAGCACTTTTTTACGCAGCCAGCCTACCGCGCCACTAATGTTGAGGTCGTGCACCTTTGAGCCGTGGATGAGCAGCACCACTTTCTCACGGCCCTTGCTGAGCAGGTTGATATAGTCGGCGCCTTCCAGATGGCTAATGGCTACGTCGCAGGCCAGTTCCTTTTTCAACTCGCGCAGACGCTGCACTCGCCGCCAGAAGTTTTGGGCTTTAGCGAGTGGGCTGCCGCCACCCGGCACATCCAAGCTTACCACCGGGTTACCACTGGGATAGAGGTCAGCATCATCTTTATTGAAGACAACTTCCGTTACTTGATAGTATTTGCTGAGCTCCACGCTGTGGTCGTGAAACACCCGCTGGGCTCCGCCTAGGCCACGATTGGGGATAATTAAAAGAAGCCGAGGCCGGGCATCAGGACTGGTTGTCATAAAATTATAAAGTCACAAACACGAGATAGCAGGCATTCGCCGTTTCCAGCGCGGGCATCAGCAGCTCAATGCTGCCCAAGTTTGCAGCAGCTTATTCAGTGGCTGATGAAAGGATAACAGGCAATTAAGCTGTTACCTGAGTCTTGCCGTACACTGGCATCGGGCTGTCGTTGGCTAGCATGCGAACCACAGCAGCTTCCAACTGCTGCACATCTACGGGATAATCCTTACCGTCTTTCATATCGCCGCCTACCACCACATCGTAGTAGCGCATGCCCATGGTGTAAGCCTGCCAATAATATAAGGGCATCAAGTAATTAGCTGGCATCAATTCGATAATCTGGCTGAACTTCGGGTTCATAAAGAACATCTGAATAAGACCGGCACCGTGCAGGGCCACCATATGCTCGGTTTCCTGAAAGAGTTGGGCCTGCTCATCAATGGTGAGGTGCTCGGCCAGTACCATCTCGAAGCCGTGCCGCTGGAGCATGGCCCATACTTCGTCCTCATTGGCTAGGTATCGACCATACAGCTTGCGGTCACGGTTTAGGAATACGCGGCGGTGCGGGCGGCTTTCGGGCAACTCATAGAGTTGGCGCATCTGCCGCCACGTTTCCTTACCGAAGTGCAGGGCTTGCATCTTATAAAGCTTGCCCACCCGTAGCCACTCATTGGGTTCCACAATGCGCCAGTTTAGGCTCCGAAATTGATGGCTTTTTTTATATAAGTATTGGAAGTAAGGCTGTTCATACACGTAGCGATTAACTAATAACGGCAAGTCGCGGGGCACGTCGGTCCGGTCCCACACCGTTAGTGAACTGAGCGCATCCACAAAGTGATGGTAGTAGTTGCGCGTAGCAGAGCCATCATAGAGCACAGCTTTTTCGATAGGCTTGGCAGAGCCGCGATTGAGTAAGTGTGGCAGAATGTAGGGATACTGTCGGTCGTGCTTGAATACTACTGTTTGCTCCACCAGTTCATTAAAACCGCTAGTGCCCAGCAGGCGTTCGGGCTCAATCAATACATCATCGATGCCAATAACATACTCTGTTTGCGTATTCCATTTGGCACTGTCTTCGGCAATGAAAGTGCTGAAAACCGGGTCTTCAAATTCCGTAGGCAGGTTATCGAACACGTTTTCCTGCCGCATGAGCAATTGTTCATGCGCAGAATCATCGCTGCGAATCTGCCAGAATCGGGCGGCAATCTTGCGGCCCAGACCTGTACGCCATAAAACGAAGCGGGTAAAACGAGTTAAAATACTTTGCATCTAACTAATTGGAATGATAGAGACCTGTCTAGCGGAAAGGAAACGGATATACTTGTGAATCGAAGGACAAAGGTATTATATGCTAGGGAGCCCAGCACTTATCCTTGCGATGTCTGGTTTAGCAGTTTAGCTGCGCTGATACATTTTTACATATGCTGCTACGCACCGGTCCATCCTGAACTTTTCGAAGGCTAATTCCGCCAATTGGCTGTGGTGCCGGAGAAGGGCAGGTTCGCGGAGGTAAGTGCGTAGCGCCTCGGTAAGCTGCATTGGGTTGGTGAGTTGCCAGTTGGCTTGGTCCAGCACCACACCTGCTAAGCCCTGCTCGGTTTTCAGCATAGTAGGCACTTCACCAATACGACTGGCAATCACAGGCTTGCCGCATGAAAGGTATTCGGCAATTGAATTAGGCAGACTTTCGGCGTGGAAATAGCTAGGTAGTAGGCCCACATCGAATAAATCGACCCAGTCGATTGGATTGCGCGAAAAGCCCATGAAATGTAGCCGCGGGTGCGGATACTGCGCCCGCAACTCCGTAAGGTATTCGCTGTCCCCCACCAGCACGAGGTGTAACTTATTAAACTTCTCACTCAGGTCTAGGAAAGAATTAATTGCGTGCTGCCAACCTTTTTCCGGGATGCCGCGTGCTACCATGCCTGCCACAAAGGCATCAGCTGGGATGCTCAGCTTTTGCCGAGTATGCGACGGCTTTTCGGCCGAAAACTGCCCATCAAACCCGTTGTAAATTTTCGCATGGGGCAGGTTGGTTAAGGGGCGTACGTCCGGCTGGCCGAATATTTCCAGGTTCTTATCGGTCAGGTATACCATCCCCGCTGCGTGTTGCAGGGCATAGTTGCCTTTGGGAGTCACCTCCGGCGCATTGGACTTGTGCAGGAACAATTCATAGCAGCCGTGCATTGTGATAACCAACGGAATACTTATGCCTTGCAACGCCTTGGCTGCTGCATAGTCGGCCTTAATGGTATGCGTGTTTACCACATCAGGCTGCAGCTGCTCAATGGTTTTGCGCAAGTGTTGAATCAGCTTGGCTTCACGCCATGACGACACAAAGCCAAGGCGACGGCGCAGCCCGTCGGCCTTACGCAGAGCACTATCAGCTAGTTTATTACCTCCAAAAGCGATAACTGGAACATCAGGTGCCAGCTGGCGCACCAAGTCTTTGTTGGTGTGGTGGGCGTAGTGGCTGTAGAGGTGCACAGCATGGCCAGCCTTGTGCAGAGCCTGTGCCAGTCGCAACACGAAGGTTTGTGCACCACCAGTGCGCAAGTCCTCCACTGCAAGCAGAATTTTCATAAGCCGTTAACAAAGCCCAACCAGCTGCGTTCAGCCAGCACAATAAATTAAGTTTTTCTCAAGCACGCCGACTTTACCATACAGATAGGTTTGGCATATTTTATCAGTATTAGACAGCTACTAACAAGTAACGCCGCAAAGGAGCCGGTACATAGGCCGCAAACGGAGTGCGCAGAAAAAACACCCACGTGAACGCCGTGAGTAGCAGCCCAGCCACCGCTCCCACTATGAAAAACAGCGGCAATGAATCGGGCAGTACGTGGCGTACACTCCATACCAGCCCATATACCACTGCCCCCGCCAGACTAACGCCAACCAACGGCTTTACCACTGCCCCAGCAATAGCCCCTAGTGTCAGGCCCAGGTGCCGGCTGAGTAGATAGGGAGTGTACCACACCGAAGTGAGCAACGAGGCGACCAAGGTACCAATTAGCACACCTGGCAGGCCAATTCGATGACCGAGGAATATTGACAGGGTGATATTGATAGGTGCTTCGACCAACCCCATCAAGCTTACCGAGCGGGTGATGCCTTTGGCGTACAAGAATGATGAGCCCGTGCGTACCAGCGTCTGCTGTACCGTGATGCCCATTGCCAGCACCAGTACCAGTTTGCCGGCAAAGAAGCTGGGGCCCACCCAGATGGCAATAAACCATCCATTAAGGCTTACCACCAGCCAGAATGAAAGCATACACAGCGCCGTTACCAGCACCAGAATGCGCTTGTACTGCACTCGGGCCTGCTCGTCTGACTCGCGCGTGGTAATTTCCATTAGGGCCGGGGTGGCATTGTCCATAACCTTAGCAATAAGCCCCATTACCACCTCCGGAATTCGGGTAGTGAGCGAGAATACCGATACCGCCGCCAACGAAATAACCTGTCCGATAACCAACCGGTCAGTCTGCATGATTACTAATCCTGCAATACCGTTTACAAATAGAAAAATTCCGTAATTAAATAGCTCACGCAACAGTTTCGAATCGAAATACTTGACTAGAATGCGCAAATGCGGGTAGTATCGCCGCAACAATACAATCTGAACAATTCCACTACCAACTAATTGAAAAAATGCACTATACACGAAAGACCATAGCCCGGCACCATAATATAAAAATATGACAGTCAGTATGGTACCGGTTAGCGTTACTACAAATGTTGATGTCCCAATCAGTGTTTGGCGATGATGCGCAAAGAAGAGCCCACCCGTCCCGCGTTGCAGAAATTGTAGGCCTGCATATAAGCCCATCCAGCAAATAATCGGTACGGCATCCGAGGCCAAATCAGGCCGCAAATGATAAATACCTGGTACAAACGGTGCGAAGAGAAACGCTGCTATGGTCACTATCAGTCCTAATATACCGGCTGCAATTGTACCCGTACTTAGAATCCGATTTATCATGAGTTGGTTGTGCTCATCGTCACCACGGTACATAGCCAATTGCCGGATAACCGCCGTTCCAATCCCTAAGTCAAACGACCCTAAGTAATTAGTTATTTGAAAGAACAGAATGGATAAGCCATAGGCATCCTTATCTAGGTAACGCAGCATCATCGGCGTACTGACGATGGATACCAACATGGAAATGATGGTAAACGCTTGCGAAGAAATAGTGCCCATTAGCGCCGAGCGGCTACGGGAAACGGAATCGGACATATCTAATCAAAAAGCCGGATGCATCGCCAAAGCAAGCTATAAGGGTAGCCTTGACCCTATTGTGCCGAGCAAGTAATGCGAATTATTTTCTCATTTTTTTTAGCCAATCAAGAGAAGATGGCGACAAATTATTTTTCAAATATGAGCGGAGAACCTGCGATTTTTCTTCGAAGAAGGTTTCATTCTCACCAGCATATACAAGTTGCCGTTTTGCTAGCCGTACAATGTCAGCTAAATAGTTCTTCTTGTGCAAATCGAGCCGGTTATACAAATTTACCAGGCCCAATTTACTTACAACCAACTCTCGCAGATATAGCTTTGACGTCAGCGTCTTGGCATCATTACTAGCGTGAATTCGATAAGAAACCAACGGCTTATCAATAAAATAAAAATCACCGAATTGAGCAATGCGCAGCCACAAGTCCCAATCACAGATATAGCGTAACTGATTATTGAATTCAATACCGTGTTTCAACAGCAATTCACGGCGCATAAGCACCGCAGGCATTGAAATAAAATTCCAGTTGTGGTAGAGGTAGTGAAAGGCCCTGCTCTTGTCCATTAGGGGCTTAGCTACTATCTCTTGCCACATTTCGGCCATGCCCGGGTGCCGGGCGGCCCAATGGCTGGTAGCTGTTACCGTGCCGTTGCCGTCGATAACATTGATATTGGAATGTACTAGCCCAACGCTTGGATATTGCTCCATGATGGCCACCCGTAATGCCAGGTTTTCTGGCACCATGGTGTCATCATCCGAAAATACATACACATATTTTCCTCTTGCCAGCCGTAAAGCTTTATTGTAATTATTTACCGGACCAATATTTATATCATTCTTAACATAAATTATACGGGAGTCGTTTATTGCCGTAATTACCTGCTCCGTATCGTCCAGAGAACAGTTATCGGTGATAATGACTTCAAAGTCCTGAAATGTCTGGACTAAAATACTCGCAATAGTACCTTGAATAAGTTGCCTTCGATTATAAGTAGGCACCAAAATGCTTATTAAAGGAATGTACTCAGCCATTAGATTCTTTATTGTAAAAACTATGCTATCAGTGAACAACTTATACTATTAAGGGTAATCTTGGCCATCAAGCAAAGACCTCACCTAGCAAATATGCTTGGGTGAGGTCCAATGCTTTATATGGAAAACAGAAGGCTTGAACGCCCGTTCATAATATGTTAGCGGGAAGCAAGGAATCGACTAATTACATCCACGATGTAATCATAATGTACTTCCTGTAAGCCAGGCCATACACCTAACCAGAACGAGCGGTTCATAATCGTATCTGTATTAGAAAGGTCACCTACTACGCGGTGCTCAATACCTTGATAAGCGGGCTGACGCAGCAGGTTACCAGCAAATAGCAGGCGGGTACCAATCTTGTGCTCTTCCAAATATTCTACAATGTCTTGACGGCTCAACGGGCTGTCGTCGCGCAGCGTAATCAGGAAGCCAAACCAACTCGGGTCGGCCCCTTCGGTAGCTTCGGGCAGGATGAAATGCTCTTCAAACTGCTTTAGCTTCTGGTAAAGCATGGCGTGATTTTCACGGCGGCGTTGCACGAAGTGGTCAGCTTTGGTTAGCTGGCTTAGGCCAATAGCGGCTTGCATATCGGTCACCTTCAGGTTGAAGCCGATATGCGAGTAAGTATACTTATGGTCGTAGCCATAGGGCAGTTCACCTAGCTGCCAGCAGAAGCGCTTGTTGCAGGTATTGTCTTTACCGGGCTCGCAGTAGCAGTCCCGCCCCCAGTCGCGGAAGCTTTCGGCAATCATCTTCAACTTGATGTTGTTGATGAGCACCGCGCCCCCTTCACCCATAGTAATGTGGTGGGCCGGGTAGAACGATAGCGTGGCGAGGTCACCGAAAGTACCGGTCTTTTTGCCGTTGTAGGTGGCACCTAGCGAATCGCAGTCGTCCTCAATCACCCATAGATTGTATTTCTTAGCCACACGCATCACCTCGTCCAAGTTGAACGGGTTGCCCAACGTATGGGCCATCATAATGGCTTTGGTTTTGGGCGTTACAGCCTGCTCCAGCAATTCGGCCTTTATATTGTAAGTCGGAATATCAACGTCAATGAATACTGGCACACAGCCAAACTGAATCATCGGGTTAACGGTTGTCGGGAAACCAGCAGCCACAGTAATAATCTCATCACCGGGCTTAATGGCGCGGTCACCCAATTTAGGTGAAGTCAGCGTGTAGAAAGCAACCAGATTGGCTGAAGAGCCCGAGTTCACTACCAAGGATGATTTACAGCCGAACCACTTGGCGAGCTTCTGCTCGAATTTTGGCCCGAAACGACCAGTAGTTAACCAACCGTCGATGGTGGCATCTACTCCATACATTAGGTCGTCTACATCCAGCACCTTGCCAGTTACCGGGATATAATCCTGACCCGGTACAATAGTTTTGGTGACGTTAGGTAGGATGGACTTTTCTAGCTGTCCATGCAGCTCACTGTCAATATTTTTGAATTTCTGGTCTACTTTCAACATAAGAAAGAATATTTAAGAAGGTTACAAATTTACGGAGCAATTGCTTAAGTTAGGCAAGAACTAATAAGTTTGGTTATAGGTATAGCAATAACTGTAGTTAGATACAAGGCTCTGTTGTGGAAACGATGCAAGAATCATGATTAGAAGAGCCTTGCAGCAAAGACTTGGGAAAATTTACATAATGCCTTCGGCCATTCTACCAAGCGCCTTGAGCCGTTTCGTTTCACAACTCAACTTGTTACCTGTCGTCGTGCCAATCCTTTTTTAATGGTTTGACGCATCGGACGAGTCGCTATATATAACCCCCTACGAAGAAATAATGGCATCAAGATAGTCCAGAATCCCTTTTTATGCCAGAAAGATTTGCTTAAAATCCCAAAAGGCTTTTCGCCATAAGGATAATCAGTGATGGGAACGTAGTAGGGGAAATATTTTTCAATTATTGAGTCAATAAGCAAATCTCTAGCTTTGACCGGTATAATACCTTTCGCAGCCATATCGGTCAGCACACGTGGGTAGCTCTCTCCGAAGACATGGAATAGTTTAAAATCGACAACTGCTAATTGACGGCCCAAAATAAGAGGTGTAGTAATCTTCGCGTTTTCTTTTGCCTTAAATAGAGCAGGCAGGGTCCAACCTAACTGAATCAGAAAGCTTTTCTGGTAATGATAAAGTGTATCAATACCCTCCACCAAATCCTTATTGATTATAACACCGCTGATATAAGTGAGCCAATAATGCTCCTCCTCCATCAACTTATAAGGGTCGTTATACAACTCATAACTAAAAGCTGACTCCTTAGGCTTAAATTCATCAATTGAATTGCGATAAAAATTCGGCTTTAAAAAAAGAATCCCTAATTCATGGTTTTGCAAAAGCGGAATAATATATTTTAACGCATTTGGCAGAAGCAAATCATCATCTGAGAAAACCCATACATATTTTGCGGTTGCCAATTCAAAGCACTTTGCAATGTTAAAATCAGGTCCACCGTTTGTTTGATTTTCCGAATAACGCAGCTGTTTGTACTGCTCTTGAAAGCTTTCAACTATCTGCTTTGTGTGGTCAGTAGAAGCATTGTTCGAAACTAGCACCTCGACTACTTCAGCATATTCTGCAAGTTGATTAAACAGATTTTCCAAGCACAGCTTCAACAGCGGAGCACGATTGTAGGTGGGTATGCCGATAGACAGAATTGGGCGATTCATGATTTTCCACTTTATACTTGTAGCAATTCTATAGATCGACTACTACACGTCTCTTGACTAAATTTTCTTCTTTTTTAGGCAAAGCAGATTTCTTCCTATCTAAGGTTCTATCAGGTTCCTTCCATTTCCAACGGCTTCACAAATGGCTCCATCTCGGTGATTGGGTGGCCAAAAGCTAGTTTGGGGTAGCAGTTGGTGTGCGAGTCGACCATGACCTGTAAAAGGGCAGGCTGCTGTGGGTCGTTCCAGAGCCAGGCGGCGGCTTCGTCGAGTTGGGCCGGGTCGCTCACGGAGAAAGCTGGGATACCGTAGGCCTCGGCAATTTTAATGAAATCCGGGGCGCTGTAGCCCCAGAATGTGCTCTGGTAGCGGCCTTCGAAATATGAATCCTGGAACTGCCGAATCATGCCCAAGCAGTTGTTGTTCACCACCACCATCTTGACGGGCAGCTTGTGGTGAGCAATGGTCTGGATTTCCTGAATGTTCATCTGGAACCCGCCATCGCCGGCAATCACCACCACCGGCTTACGGCCCGTGGCAAAGCACATACCCAGCGCAGCTGGCAAGGCATAGCCCATACTGCCCAAGCCACCCGAGGTCAGGAATAGCTGGTCGTTGGTCAGTTCCAGGCTCTGGGCGGCCCACTGCTGGTGGTTGCCCACGTCGGCCACGTAACCGGCACCCAGGCCGGGTTTCGACAGCGCGTGCATGAATTCGTTGGGGTTGATGCCCACAATGTTGGGTTGCTCTTTGGTGTCGGCCCACTGCGTTTGCAAGTCGCGCAGCTCGGTACTCCATTCGGCGCGGGCTTCAAAATCAGCCGGGTTGTAGTAGCGGTTGGCAGCGGAGAAGAAATCTTCGAGGTCGGCTACAATAGGGCGGCAGTCAACTACCCGGTTGTTAATTTCGGCCGGGTCGCAGTCGACGTGGTAGATGGCACGGCCCTCCTTAAAGAACTTGGTATCGGCACCGGTCTGGCGGATGTCAAGGCGTGCCCCAAGCACAAGAATGAAGTCGCTCAGGCCAATAGCCATATTGGCCCAGCGGTTTCCATAGGAACCAATGTAGCCCACGCGGAACGGGTCATCATAAGCTAGGGCATCCACGGACAGCAACGACGACACTACTGGTACTTGTACCATGTGCGTAAACTGCCGGAACGCCTCAATCTGGAACGCGGAGCGCACGCCCCGGCCCACCAGAATCAACGGCTTTTTGGCAGCCCCTAGGGCATGAGCCAGTTCGTCGAGCACGGCTGGGGAGAGTTCATTCGTCACCCGTTCGCGAGCTACGCGCTGGAAGCCGTCAGCGGGCGGCGGGATGTCGCCGCGTTGCACGTTCATGGGAATATCAATCAGCACCGGACCTGGCCGGCCGCCAAGGGCGATGCGAAAGGCCTCTTCCAGCATTTGCGGCAGTTCCAAGGCATCTTTCACTTCGTAACAAGCCTTGCACACAGGGCGCGCCATGCTCACAATATCGGTTTCCTGAAAGCCGAGCTGGCGGATAGCACGGTCGCCTTTCTGCTCAAACGTATTGACCTGGCCTGTGATGAACACGCCGGGCACAGTGTCGAAAAAGCAGGAAGCAATACCGGTGAGCAGGTTGGTAGCACCAGGGCCGCTGGTGGCCATGGCTACGCCCGGCACGCCAGTTACGCGCGCGTAGGCATCGGCGGCAAACGAAGCTGACTGCTCGTGGTGCATGCTCACAATGTCAATTTTCGTGAGTTGATGCATAGAGTCGAGCATGTGGGTAATCATGCCGCCCGACATTTCAAAGACGGTATCGACGCCCTGAGCCTCTAAGAAATAGGCGATATAATCAGATGCTTTCATACATGAAATATAATAGGTTCAGCTTCAGCAGTTGCTCAGGCCGATTGTTTAACAAAGTCGATGGATGCCGTGAGGGCCGCTGGCAGCGGGGTTTGCTCAATCGGTCCAAAAGCACGCACGAACTTCTCAGAATTGCTTTCCATGTGCATTACCTGCCCGGGCCGATAGGGCAAGGCACCGTAGTTGATAGCTGTGGCTGAGCCAGTAAGTTCCTGCAATGCGTCTACGATTTTTTTCAGTGAAGTGGCATGATTAGCCCCAATATTATAGATGCCACTCAGGCCGGGCCCTGCCGGTACCGTTTGTACAATGGCGCGGGCTAGGTCCTTCACAAATAGATAGTCGTAGCGCTGCTCGCAGCCAGTCAGATTGGGAGTTTCGTGGCGTAGCAAGCTATCGGCCACGAAAGAGACGAACCAGTGCTTATCCTCACGGGGACCGAATACTGCGAATACCCGTAACCAGTACCACTCCAAATTATTCGCCTGGCAGTAGGCTTGCACTAGGGCCAGCGTAGCCAGCTTCACGGCGCCATAAGCCGCGTTAGGTTTCGCTGGACGTGTTTCATCGATGCGCCCATCAAAAGCACCATACTCGGCCTGAGAGCCTAGAATGATGACTTTCTTGAGCGGACCTTGTGCCAGCACCTGAAGCAGCTGCATGGTGAAAGTGAGGTTGCTAAGCTGGCTTTGCCAGTCGTCGCGCTGCCCCACTCCTACCCCGAGCCATGCCGAATGCATGAAGTATTCGGCTTGCCAGTCCAGGAGTTGCTGCTCCCAGTCGGGCGCGTCGAGGTTTATCCATGTCAGTTGGTCCTCGATGGCAGCTACCCGCCATGGGTCGGACTGCCCTCGGCGCAGTGCGGCTACCTCATAGCCCTGGGAAACCAACTCTTCGGCCAGATATGAGCCGATGAAGCCGGTGGCCCCGGTCAGCACTACCCGGCCCGGCTTCACGAGGCAGGGGCGCAATACGCCTCAATATCGGCTTGCACCAGCTCAGTTGCCGATTTACCACCAGCCAATGCTTTGTACCAAGCAATGGTGTTACGAATAGACTCAGCCGCGCTAAAGCGGGGGTTCCAACCCAGCTCGTTAATGGCTTTGCTGATGTCGAGCTTGAGCAAACCAGCCTCGTGGGGCTGGCCGGTCAGCGCGGGCGTTTCGTATGAACCGGTACCCCAAGCCTGCAGTGCGGTATCAGCCAAGGCGCTTACGGGTAGGGTGTCCTGCAGGTGAGGGCCGAAATTCCAGGCGCCGGTGTACTTTACGGGCACAGCAGCGAGGCGCACGCCCAGCAGCAAATAGCCACCAATGGGCTCCAGCACGTGCTGCCACGGACGCACGGCAAAGGGATTGCGCACCTGTACAGGCTGCCCTTGGCCAAGTGCCCGCACGATGTCGGGGATGATGCGGTCCTTAGCCCAGTCGCCGCCGCCGATGACGTTGCCGGCACGGCCCACAGCGACACCTTTGCGATGCTGTTCGTAGTTGGCAGGGTTGAAGAAGGATTGAGCGTAGCAATTAATTACCAGCTCGGCGCAAGCCTTGCTGGCGCTGTAGGGGTCGTAACCACCCAGACGGTCGGTTTCGCGGTAAGGGTACACCCACTCTTGGTTCTCGTACACCTTGTCGGTGGTAATAAGGACAACGGTGCAAGGCTTTTCCAGGCGCCGCACGGTGTCGAGCAGATTGGCTGTGCCGATGGCGTTGGTAGCGAAGGTTTCGACTGGAATATCGTAGGACAGGCGCACCAACGGCTGCGCAGCCAAATGGAAAATAAAGTCGGGCTGAAAATCCAGCACGGCGTTTTCTAGTGTAGCACGTTCGCTGAGGTCAGCAATCACGGACTCACACAGCGTATCTCCGCCGAGCAGAGCATACAGGCTAGGCTCAGTTTCGGGGGCCAGCGCGTAGCCTTTCACCTGGGCACCTAACTGATGCAGCCAAGCCAGCATCCAAGCGCCTTTGAAGCCGGTGTGCCCGGTCAGGAATACTTTTTTACCTGCGTAGGTGTCGCGCAGTTCGGCCCAGTTCAGACCTGTGGCCAAGGTTTGAGCAGCAGTGCTTACCATATTTTCCAGGGGGCTTGCTTGCTGGTCCAAGCGGTGTCGAGCTCCACCTTGTCACGGAGCGTGTCCATTGGCTTCCAAAAACCGTGGTGCTTGTAGGCGTGCATCTGGCCGTCGCGGGCAATACCTTCCATTGGGCCGCGCTCCCAGATAGTGGAGTCGCCTTCGGTGATGTAATCCAGCACCCCCGGCTCGCACACGAAGAAGCCACCGTTAATCCAGGCGCCATCGCCTTTGGGCTTTTCAGCGAAGGAATGAATGGCATCGTCCGGGCCCAGGTCGAGGGCGCCGAAGCGGCCGCTGGGCTGCACAGCGGTTACGGTACAGAGCTTGCCCTGAGCTTTGTGATACTCTACCGATTCGCGGATGTTGACGTTGGAAACGCCATCGCCATAGGTAAGTAGGAAGGGCTCGTTGTTGAGGTGGGACTGCACGCGCTTGAGACGGCCACCGGTCATAGTCTCTAGGCCGGTGTCAACCAGTGTGATATTCCAAGGTTCGGC
This sequence comes from Hymenobacter negativus, assembly GCF_017571495.1. GTDB lineage: Bacteria > Bacteroidota > Bacteroidia > Cytophagales > Hymenobacteraceae > Hymenobacter > Hymenobacter negativus. Next base: position 228,039 of record NZ_JAGETZ010000004.1, read on the forward strand.
GTAGCTGTCGTGCACCTTCAGGGAATTTTCCTTTAGGTTGATGGTGACGTCCGACTTGTGCAGGAAGTAGTTAGCGAAGTATTCTTTGATAACGTAGCCTTTATAACCCAGGCAGATAACAAAGTCATTGTAGCCGTGCGCCGAATAGATTTTCATGATGTGCCACAGGATGGGCATATCGCCAATTTCGACCATTGGCTTGGGTTTGAGCACGGTTTCTTCGGAGAGACGGGTACCGAGGCCGCCCGCTAGAATGACTACTTTCACTGGGTAAATTTTAAGGGCTTACTATTATTAAAAAGAGGACAATTTTCCGTTAACTAGAGTCAAAGGTAAGGCCTAACTATAGAATGAGAGCTACGCTAGGTACTCTTAACCGTTACTTAATGGAGACTTTGGCGGGTAATAAATTCTTTTCTTCAAGCGCTTGCCATAAGCTACTGGCCCAATGGTCCCAGTTCAGTAAGGCTTCGTACTGTGCCCGGCTCTGCTTGCGCAGGTGCTGGTAGAGCGCAGGGTCGGCCAAAATTTTTTGCATCTGGGTGGCAAAGTCCTCGCCCGTGGCGGCCAGGGGCAACATGTAGCCGTTCACGCCGGGCTGCACGAAGCTGGCAATACCGCCTACGTCGGTGGTAAATACGGGCAAACCGAAGGAATTGGCATCACAGAAGGCAATGGCCGCACACTCGGCCCGCGAGGGCAGCAGGAAGAAATCAGCCGTACTGAACAGCTCATGCAACTGGTCGCGGTCAGCGGGCACGCCCATGTTTAGAAACGGGATGGTGCGGAAGCCGGGGTTAGTATAATTTTCAGGGTCTGGCGGGCGGCAGCCTACTACTGTGAGGGTAGCTGGGATGCCGCGCTTTTGCAGCGCCAACATGGTATCGTAGGCAATCGCGCCGCCTTTACGCCCCCATTCGCCGCCGAGCAGAAACAGCCGGCAGCTGCCGTCCGGTGCGGGCGTGTAGTGCTGCGCTTGCTCGCGGGTAGGCGGGTCGGGGTAATTGGAGCCGAAGGGAATGACTACGATTTTATCAACAGGCGTACCGTAATCTTCCCGGGCCGACTGCGCGGCCCAATCAGAAGAATAGCACACGAGGCTGGCCATATTGAGCGCCCGCTTCTCGATATAGTTGAGCTCCTTTTTGCTTACTGGCAGCAACTGCGACAAACCGGGATAGAAATCGATGAGCTGGTTGAGCGTAGAGTCTTCGATGTACACCACCGGCACGTCGGTGCGCAGGTAGGCAATTTCGGTGAAGGAGGCCGGGGCCACCAGCAAATCAAAATGCTGCTTGGCTAGCTTACGGCCGAAAATGCGAGCGTACCAGCGCGAAATGAACACACTCCAGGAATAGTGGTAGCGCTTGCCAGTCAGAGGTTTCAGAATCCAGTTGTTGAGGCGGTCGCCCAAGGCGAAGGGCACGCGCAACGTGACGGGACCCAAGGCCACGACCTCGCCTATATTGCGCTCCAAGGCTTTAAAAATGGAATAATGCACGCCCGACCAGGAACGTCGGTTCAGCGGGTCGGTGCTGGATATGAAGCCAATACGCAGGCGTTTGCCAGTTATCATCACAAATAGAATAATGGGTTAGCCCTAGAGTGAGCCTTGGTTTGAGTGCGCAGGTTATTTGTCCGCCGGCACCCGCGTGTAGTTCTTCACATACCAGTCCCAGGTTTGGCGTAGGGCCTCCGCGAACGACTGGCAGGGCTTCCAACCGGTGTGGTTGTAAATTTTACTGATGTCGAGCACATTCATCTTCACGTCGAACGGCCGTTCGGGCAAGATACGGATTTGGGGGGTGATGCCCTGAGCGCGTGCCAGGGGCAGCAACAGGTTTACCACCTGGCGGTTGCTGTGGCCTTCGCCACTGCCGATGTTATAGATTTCGCCCGGCTGACCGTCTACCAACGCGGCCACAATGCCGCTGGCCATGTCGCGCAGGTGCAGGTAGTCGCGAACGGTGCCCTCAGTACCGAAGATGTCGATGGTACGCCCGTCAAGCAGCGAAGCTATAGCCGTACCCACAAACCCCTGCCCGGCGTACACCCGCTGGCCTTCGCCGAATGCATTGGCTGGCCGTACGCACACCACAGGCAGCTTATTCATGTGATAGTACATATGGGCGTACTTCTCAATAGCCAGTTTGGTGATGCCGTAGGGCGAAATCGGGTTGGTGGGGTGGTCCTCGTTCAAGGGCATCACATCGGCGGGTCCGTACACAGTGCCACCTGACGATACCCACACAAACTTGCGCAAAGGGAGCTTGGCCGCCTGCTCAAACAGCCGCACGGCTTCGGGCAGGTTGACCAGAATATCATTCACAGGATTCTGAAAGCTGGTGCCAGGCACCGTAGCATAAGCCAGGTCAATCACCTCATCCACAGCACCAAGCGTTTCTATCAACCGCTCAGTAGTTGTGTTGGGGGGGTGCTGGATGTAGCGCACGGTGGGTGCTAGGTGCTGGGCCTCATCTTCTCGGCCTACCACCACTACTGAGCGGTCGCCCCGGCGCAGCAGCTCACCGACCACAATTCGCCCAATAAACCCAGCTCCACCTATGACACAAGTAGTTATCATGTTAAAATCAATTATTTCAGTCAGCGCACCACAGCGTACCACGATGCGTTTAGAAAGCAAAGTTCGTCCATTATCAGCAGTTGGATAGCAGTTACATGCTTTGTGTTGGCAATATTCCTGTCAACTACTTGTTCTCAGATTTGGCAAGTAAGGGCCTTCTTGCTTCATTCTGGCTGAGAATATTTGTGCCGTACCAGCAACTTGGATATTAAAAATAAGCTTATTGTATAAATTGTTTCTATATTATTATCAATAACCTCCTCGCATTTACTGGGCCAGTTAGAAGTAGCGCATCAGGCGTTCTAAATCTCGACCGCAGTGGCGGCAGCCACCACCTCATCGCGTGTTAAATTCTGCAACGCACTGTGCGACCGGAAGCCATTGAAGTGGTCTAGCTAAGCCGGACAGAGTTGGGACGTTGTTTGAAGATGGATTTCGAAGTGGTTGGGTGAGCAGTAGCCGAGCGCGGAGTGGCACCGCTCGGCATTCTAGTAGGCCACGTGGTGGCTGATTTCGAGCTTGGCCTCGGCCAGGCCGGGGAAGCAGCCGCCGTCGAGCAGTTCGGCTTTGAAGCGGCTCTCGCTGGCCAGACGCAGGGCCTCGGCCTTAGATGCCTCTTCGTATTGTACGCCGTTTATCGGGCGACGCCCCGCTGGTTTTGGTTGCCATAACAGTAGAAATATACGCCCTGCTTCTGTCCGCAGTGCCTAGGCCACATCACTACCAAAGCTTACATGGACAAACGCCCGAATAAGTTTTTGGCCAAACTCCTTTCAACTACCATCCTATGACTTAATACATCCCGTTAAAGTATCCTGGTTTTGTAGAGTAATACAGTTGTAGGCAGGAATAATACATGGGTAATAGGCGATGAATGACTAATATTGCATGCTTATTCCCATTGCTTTGATGCTTAACCTGACTGTTGCTAATGCGCCCTTTCTATCTATTGTCAGCCCTGTATATCGGGCTGAGCAGCTAATTGATGAACTAATACGGCGAATTCAACAGTCCATTGAACCTATCACGGAAAACTATGAAATAGTGCTGGTAGATGACAGAGGGCCGGACAATTCTTGGGGTCGCATTGTGGCACAAGCCAATCGGGATTCTCGTATCAAGGGCGTTCGGCTGAGCCGCAATTTTGGACAACACCGCGCAATAACAGCCGGCTTGGAGCATGCAAAGGGCGAATGGGTAGTGGTGATGGACTGCGACTTACAGGACCAACCTGAAGAGATTCCCAAATTATTAGCCGAAGCACAAGAAGGAAATGACATTGTTTTTGCACGGCGCGTTGACCGCCAAGACACTGCACTTAAGCGCTTCTCATCATGGTCGTTTTATCGCATGCTCTCCTACCTTACCGAAACCAAGCAGGACCCCGCCATTGCTAATTTCGGCATCTATCACCGCAAAGTGATAGATGCTGTACTCAGCCTACGCGAAAGCATCCGATATTTTCCCACAATGGTGCGCTGGGTTGGTTTCCGCACATCGGCCGTAGCCGTCGAACATGCCGAACGGTCGGAAGGTACTAGTAGCTACAACTTCAAACGGTTACTCTATCTAGCACTCGATATCATTTTGGCTTATTCTGATAAACCCTTACGTCTAGCAGTAAAATTGGGTCTGGGAATTTCAGTAATGGCTTTTATAATGGTATTGATTATGTTATACCGCTTTGCTACAGGTCAGATTGTAGTGCTTGGCTATACCAGCCTCATTATTTCAGTATGGTTTTTCTCGGGACTTTTACTCTCTGTATTGGGCGTAGTGGGCTTGTACGTAGGGAAAGTATTTGAACAAGTAAAAAATCGACCATTGTATTTAGTTGACCTCGCCATAAATCTGGACGCCTAATACGTATGGATATGAATACTATTGAACATCTTCCTTGGGACAGTGATTTTCTAGGTTACGGCGTCGCCAGATTATCACTGGACTCTCTAAACACACCGGAATTAGCACAAAAGGTTGCGCAAGCCAAAACGGACGGACTGCGCTTACTGTATTTGGTTGCTAGTCCGGCCGATACTACGAGCAACAGAGCGGCACAGCAGGTAAATGCGTTATTAGTCGACCGCAAGGTAACTTTCACCATGCCTGTAAATGCTGTCGAAACGGCTCAAACCATTAGCAGCCACATCCGATTAACGGATGATGCAACTCCTCAACTCGAAAGCCTTGCCTTGCAAAGTGGAGAATACTCGCGTTTTCGACTGGACAGCAATTTTGCTGCAGGTACCTTTGAGCGTCTCTATCACCAATGGCTATATAACTCGCTGAGCCGAACCTTAGCGCGGGAAGTGCTGGTATACGAGCCGGCTCCTGTTACCCCAGCAATGGGTCTATTAACACTAGGTCTCAAGCAAGGTCGCGCCGATATCGGGCTGCTGGCTGTAGATAGCAGCAGTCGAGGCCGAGGGGTAGGCCACCTGCTTATACAGGCCGCCAAACGATTTACGGCTGAATGGGGCTTAACCGAATTGCAGGTAGCTACTCAACTTGATAATCAATCTGCCTGTAACTTCTATCGCAAATGCGGTTTTGTAGAGCACCAAATCGAGTACATTTACCATCTGTGGCTTTCTGTATAAGCTTTACTTTTTCTTTTCACCAATGTTCATTTACAAATTTTCGGTTATCCCGCTTAATAAATATAATTATCCGGTCCCGAAACTCAGTATATTGGACAAGCCATGCGTTCAGGCCAAGTTTCCGGTAATGGCTTAGAGAGTGTTTGGGATTTACGCTGGATGCAAAAGATTGAGAAACGTAGTCAGTTGGCAATCAGCAACTATGCTTGATGACTGGCGGGGTTGAATTCGTAGTAGATGGACAGCCGGCGAAAGCAGGCCAGCCAAGCAAAGGTGCGCTCGACTACTTACCGCTTGACGACTGGCACAAAGCCGCGCATTATTGGCAGTCGGCTGCCTAGTTCGTAACGCAGGCCCAACGCCTGCAGGTGAGCAGCACAGCCGCTCCAACAGCAGTTGTCAGTGAGCACGGTGACCAGGCACTTACCCCAGCCGGTGCGCTTGGAGCAAGCCCAGCACGGCGGCCGTACCGTCGGGACCGTTGGCGGCGTGCACGAAATAGGCAAAAATGCGTAGGGCCGACTTCACGCTTTGGCTGTCCACACACATGAGCGAAGGCGTTGCGCCTCAGTTGGCCTGCACACTTTCTCATTCGGTAAGCCATTCGTTGGCAGAGGTTAAGCGGCTTTGTTTAAATTCAAATGGGGGTCATAAAATTCAAGGTCTGGTGGGACCGTTGGGTATTGTAGTCGAGCATCCATTCGTCCACGAGTTGGCGCACGTGGGCCAGCGAGCGAAACAGATGGGCGTCGAGCAGTTCGCGGCGAAATGAGCCGTTGAAGTGTTCGATGTAGGCATTTTGCGTCGGCTTGCCAGGCTGAATCCAGTGTAGAGCAATGCCTTGCTGCTCGCACCACTCGCTCAACCGGGCACTGATGAACTCGGGGCCGTTGTCCGTGCGCAGCTGCGCGGGGCATCCGTGATAATCGACCAAGCGCGTCAGTACCTGCACGACGCGACTGGCGGGCAACGAGACGTTAATTTCCACGCCCAGAAGTTGACGGTTGCAGTCGTCAAGCATGTTTAGCGTACAAAAGCGTCGGCCATCCGGCAATACATCGCTGGTGAAGTCGAGCGATGTATTGCCGGATGGCCATCGTGGGCACGGCCAAGGGCTGCTTCACGCAGGCAACCGCTTTTTCAAGCGACGAGGCAGATCAGGGCCAGCGCCCGATAAATACGCAGCGTGCGCTTGTGGGTGATGACCAGTCCATTTTTGCGCAAGCGGTGGTGCAGCTTCCAAAATTCCCAGCCCGGGTACCGACCTGCTAATGCCTGCAGGGCCGCCTGCACGGGCTCGTCGTTGCGCCCCCGCACCGGCGGCTGGTAGCTGCCGCGCGCGAGCCCGACTAGGACACACGCGCGGCGCTGACTTCACCCCCTGCTTACTAAGCCCTGCGCTGTCTGGCGTCGCGCCGCAGGGCTGGCTACTTTTTTCGCAGTATCTGCTTGATGGCCTGGTTTTCCAAGCTCAGGTCCGCAAACATCTGTTTGAGCTTGCGATTCTCGTCTTCCAAGTGTTTGAGCCGCGTGAGCTCGGCCACGCTGGTCCCAGCATACTTACTTTTCCAGGCCTAAAAGGTGGCCTCGCTCAAGCCGTGCTCCCGCACAAGCTGGGCGACGGTCTGGCCGCTAGCCTTCTACTGAAGAATGGCCACAATCTGGGCCTCGTTGAATCGTCCTTTTTTCATGTTGCAGTCGTCAGGTAGTGAAGTTACGCCTTTCTCTACGCACTACTGGCGCTCGATTTGGGGAAGCGTACAACAAGCGCACAGTATCCTCATGCGGCGCTCCCGTTCGTTCAGCAAGTGCCTAGCCAGCCACTACAAATGCATCAGAATTGCCATTGACCACTACAATGCACAAATCACCTGACTTTAAACCCCTACCTTGACATTACATAGCTGCAACTTGATTATCAATTCAATATCTCTCTTACTACGTACAATGGTCGCTCTCGGGCAGCATCGAGACCACGCCAGACATATTCGCCAATGACCCCTAATGCCACCATCTGAAAAGCGGATACAAATAACAGCACCACCATCAGCGTAGTCCAACCAGCTGGCTCGTTGGGACTAATTAAACGGAGCGCAATAATATATAGTCCGTATGCTAGTGCAATCCCTCCTAACACTAAGCCTACTACTGAGATGGCGCGAATTGGAAAATAAGAAAATGCCAACAGTGAATCGATGAGTAACTTTATTTTTTTTGATAGTGTCCAGCGGGAAGTGCCTATTTCGCGCTTCCGCCGGACATAGGGAATATTAACGTAAGGGAATCCCAACCATACCATCAGGTAAAAGACATTTGAATTACGCTCTTGCAGCGCTACCACTTCGTCATTTACCTGTCGGTCGAAGAATACAAAATCGAATCCGCCATCAGGGATATTTTTCAGGGCCAGCCGCTTCATCAGCCAGTGAAACGTTTGAGCAAACCAACGGGAAAGGCCCGTTTCTTCACGGTCCTGCCGATTACCGATAACAAGCTTAAAACCCTTTTTCCAGTAATCGTACATTTGCACCATGAGTTCCGGTGGGTCCTGCATGTCGGCAGTAATAACTGCTAGGCAGTCGCCAGTAGCGTGGGCCATACCTGCGACAATAGCGTTGTATGAGCCCACGTTAGCCGCCAAGTCTACAATTCGGATTTTGCTTGGATATGCAGTTTGTGCACGCTGTAAAGCACCCAACGTATCATCACCCGAACCATCGTTTACAAATACATATTCAAAAGTAACTTCTGGATGAAAGTTTGCCTCATTTGCAACAAGTTCGCGAGCCGTCACAGGAATATTATCCTCGTTAAAGTAGCAGGGAATAATAACCGAAAGCTTAGGCATAATGAGAATTATCTATATTAATCATCCGCTTGGCAAGCTAAAGCTGGTTTCGTCGAAATTGGTGATTAGGCTAGCGCAACGAAAAACTTTGCATTGCAGCCGCCACGGCAGCGACATGCTCCTCATTCATACCAGGCCACATAGGTAAGCTCAGGCAGGTAGTAGCCAATTCTTCCGCAATAGGAAAATGTCCGACCGGAAGTTGCAAATCTTGGTATGCCTGCTGCTGGTGAGGCGGTATAGGATAGTGAATAAGTGTACCAATACCTTGCTCGGTCAGGTGTTGCTGCAAAGCATCACGGTGGGGCGTATGGACTACGTAGAGGTGGTATACATGGGTGGCACCCGCTGCTACAGCAGGCAGGCGCAAATCGGCAATGTCAACGAGATACTGGTTGTACCAAGCAGCCACCTGCTGGCGTTGGCGGCTCCATTCAGCTAACTCGGGTAGCTTTACACGCAGTACGGCGGCTTGCAACTCGTCGAGGCGGGAGTTGTAGCCCACCACTTCGTTGTAATACTTTTTTTGTGAGCCATAGTTGTGCAATATGCGCACCTTCTGAGCGAGGTCGTCGTTGTTGGTAGTTACTGCACCAGCATCGCCGAGAGCGCCGAGGTTTTTGCCGGGGTAAAAGCTAGTGCCATTTACGTGGCCGAAGCTGCCAGTAATGCCACCATCAAAAACAGCGCCCTGTGACTGTGCATTGTCTTCCACTACATACAAATTGTACTCCGCTGCAATGTCCATAATCTCCGTCATACGGCACGCCTGACCGTAAAGGTGCACTGGCATAATGGCCCGGGTACGCGGCGTAATAGCCGCAGCAATCAAGGCTGGGTCAAGGTTGCTGGTAGCTAATTCTGGCTCAACGCCTACAGGCGTGGCCCCTACTTGCGTCACGGCCAGCCAAGTGGCGATGTATGTATTCGATGGCACAATCACCTCATCGCCTGGACCGACGCCCAGTACTCGCAGAGCTAGTACCAGCGCATCGAGTCCATTAGCTACGCCCACGGTGTGCGCTACATGGTTGAAGGCGGCATACTCTTGCTCAAACTGTTTTACTTCTTCGCCGAGTATGTACCAATAAGAATCATACACACGTGCGAAGGCATCTGCAATAGCGCCCCGCAGAGGAGCATGTTGAGGTTCAAATGACAGAAAAGGCACATTCATAGAACAGAATTAACAGCTATGGGACGACAGCACATGGCTAGCCGCGCCCAAGCGGAATCCCAGCTTGTCACAAGTGCGAAAAACGGCATGGTTAGTTGCCTGAGTAGTCATCAGCACTGCTTCATGACCTAGCTCTTTAGCTCGATGCAGCGTTTCAGCTACCAGCTTCACATGCCATCCCCGGTTGGCAGTGCCTACTGCGGTGAGCAGCACCCGCGAAAGCTGTCCCCCCAATGCAATTCCATCAGTAATCAGGTCACTAATGGCTAAAAAGGAATCCACTGGTAGCCCAGGGACATTTGGTACCAGTACGGTGGAAGCCAGATTACGAGCCACTGTATTCTCAGCATAATGAGCAAGATAGGCATCGGCGCGTGCATTGCCGAACCAAGTATCGGCATGAAACCGGTCATATAAGTTGCGAGCCGATGCTGATACTTGGCCAATAAGCACTGCTTCATCCATTCGCGCTTCCCTGACAGGAAAGCGTGGATATTCGAAGGTGGACAAATTGTTGCGGTAGTAAGTAAGACGGGTTTCTACCAGACGCCAACCCGACCCAGTCAGCGCTTGAAGTAACTTAACATCTTCAGCTGGTACCACACTAAAAGCATAATAATCTTGGTAGCTCTTAATAAGGTGTTGACGCAGGGCCGTTGCCGATTTTATGAGTTCTATAGAAGTCGCTTCGGGTCCGAACAAGCTGGTAAATAACCGGAAAGTAGGTGTACCAAAATAGTTAGAATCCCAAGCTAGATGGCGTAGCAGCCAATGTATATCGCTATTAGGTGCCGCATAAATTTCGCCCCCTGCTTTGGAGTTCCAATTCGCTGCTTCACCCACACCAAATTTTTCCTGTTCCTCAGCCGAAAACTGTCGCAAAAAAAAGTATGGTGAATAATATGCCAAAGCTTCCCTCCGGGCAGTAAGCAATGCTGCTATACTCGCTGTGCCCATCGCTGCCGGAATATCTCGTAATCACGAATGTAATCAGTTTCGTCGTAGGGAGTCGACGCTAATGCCAATTGAACTGCAGTATGAGAGTATTGTATAGTATGCCAAGCACTGGGTGGCACATAGAGACCAACATTCGGGTCTTTCAGCCGAAAGCTCTGGATGGTACCATCCGCTAATTCCGTGGTAACGATGATGCGTCCTGCAGCGGCAATCAACACTTGTTCCGTGCGATGATGCGCATGACGGCCGCGTACGATGCTTTCAGGTGTATAATAGGTCCAAAAGACCCGTTGTACTTCAAATGGCAACGGGTCTTTCGCATTTTCACCAACTGAAATGTATCCAATATCCGGCGCCCCTAGCTTGGAGAACTGTATAAGGTAAGGATGCGGATAATTAGTCATGCCCGTTTATTTAACGTGCTCCTTGAAGTATTCCAGCGTGCGGCGCAAGCCTTCGGCCCTGTCCACTTTAGGTTCCCAGCCCAAGATTTCCTTAGCTTTGGTAATGTCGGGCCGGCGTTTCATGGGGTCATTTTCTGGTAGCGCCTGATAGGTCGGCTTGAACTCGACACCGGTGAGGCGGGCAATTTCTTCACCGAACTCTTTAATGGTGATTTCCGATGGGTTACCGATGTTCACCGGCAGATGGTAATCACTGAGCAGCAAGCGGTATATACCTTCCACGAGGTCATCGACGTAGCAGAACGAGCGGGTTTGGGAGCCGTCGCCGAATACGGTCAGGTTCTCGCCGCGCAGGGCCTGTGAGAGGAAAGCTGGCAACACACGACCATCGTCGAGGCGCATACGCGGGCCGTAGGTGTTGAAAATGCGGATAATGCGCGTTTCCAGACCGTGATGGTTGTGATAGGCCATGGTAATAGCCTCCTGAAAACGCTTGGCTTCGTCATAGCAGCCACGTGGGCCTACGGGGTTCACGTTGCCGAAGTATTCTTCTACCTGCGGGTGTATTTCAGGGTCGCCATAAACTTCTGAAGTACTGGCAATCAGCATACGGGCACCTTTCACGCGGGCTAGGCCTAATAGGTTATGCGTACCAAGCGAACCAACTTTAAGGGTCTGAATTGGGATTTTGAGGTAGTCAATCGGCGAGGCCGGCGAGGCAAAATGCAGAATGTAATCCAGCTTGCCGGGCACGAAGACGAACTTGCTTACATCGGCCTGATGAAACTCGAAATCAGGCCGGCCAAACAGGTGTTCGATGTTCTGGATGGAACCCGTAATCAGGTTGTCCATTGCCACCACATGGTAACCCTCTCTCAGGAACCGGTCGCAGAGGTGCGAACCCAGAAAGCCGGCACCGCCAGTAATCAGGACGCGTTTTTTTTCTTCGGTATTGTTGGTCATATTCTTTGTTGTCGTCATGCAGATGGAACGTCATGCTTCACATGACATACTTTTTTACGCCTGGACTGGCTCCTTATGGTCAGTTTTGATACCGATACAGTGATACACAAAACCCATTTCCTTCATTTCAGCAGGCTCGTAGATATTGCGGCCGTCGAAAATGACCTGCTGCTTCATCAGTCGGGACATTACTTTGAAATTGGGAACCCGGAACTCAGGCCACTCAGTCACCACCAATAACGCATCAGCGTCGAGTAGGGCATCAAATTCGTCTTTAGCATAGGTGATGCTGTCGCCTAGCGAGTGCTGAGCTTCGGGCATAGCGACGGGGTCGTAAGCCGTCACGGTGCACCCAGCTGCCAGCAGCTTTTCAATGATAACCAGCGATGGGGCCTCGCGCATGTCGTCGGTTTTTGGCTTAAAGGACAATCCCCATACGGCTATTTTAAGGCCGCGCAAGTCGCCCCCGAAGTGGGCGTTTACCTTATTAAAGAGTACCGATTTTTGGTTTTCGTTCACGCCTTCCACGGCGCGGAGCACCTGCATGTCGTAGCCATTTTCCTGAGCGGTTTTAATCAGCGCCTTTACGTCTTTTGGGAAGCATGAGCCGCCGTAGCCGATGCCAGGATAAATGAACTTGGTGCCAATTCGCGCATCGGAGCCGATGCCGCGGCGCACCATGTTCACGTCGGCGCCCATGATTTCGCACAGGTTAGCCACATCGTTCATGAAGCTGATTTTGGTGGCCAGCATGGAGTTGGCCGCGTATTTCGTCATCTCCGCCGATGGAATATCCATGAAGATAATCGGGTGACCGTTGAGTAGGAACGGCTTGTAGAGTCGGCTCATCACCTCCTCGGCGCGGGCCGAAGAAATGCCCACTACAATACGGTCAGGCTTGAGGAAGTCATCAATAGCAGCGCCTTCTTTCAGGAACTCGGGGTTGGAAGCGACGTCGAACTCAATATTGGCACCACGGGCGGCTAGGGCGCTTTCCAACTCGGTACGAACTTTGGCAGCAGTACCAACTGGTACTGTACTCTTAGTGACAATCACGCAGTAGTTGTTCATGCTCTCACCAATACCTCGGGCCACGGCCAGCACATATTTTAGGTCAGCAGAACCATCTTCGCCGGGGGGAGTACCTACAGCGATGAACGCTACGTCACAGTCGGTAATGGCTTCAGCCAGGTTGGTGGAGAAATGCAGACGGCCCTTTTCCACGTTGCGGCTCACCATTTCTTCAAGGCCAGGCTCGTAAATCGGCAGGATTCCTTTGTGCAGGTTGTCAATTTTTTTCTGGTCGATGTCGATGCAGGTTACATCAATGCCAACTTCGGCAAAACACGTTCCCGTTACCAAACCGACGTAGCCGGTTCCTACTACTGCTATTTTCATGTATAAAGGTATTTCTAAAGGCAAAGCGGGTTTATTTACCACGCTAATTTAGGCCGAGAGCCCATTGCTTGTGCGTCTTACAGGTGCCGATTCACCGGTCATGTACTGTTTCCACCACGTCTGAAACACGATGAGCCCCCAGATACGGGCGTGCACATCGCCTGGATTACGCGAGAAAAGCTGCGTCTTGAGCGCCCGGATGGCATCTACGTCGAAGATGCCCTGGCTTTCGATGAATTCGTCGCGTAGCAAATCATTTTCAATCAGCCCGCGCAACTCGCCGCGCATCCACTTCAGCAGGGGCACTTCAAAACCGTGCTTGGGCCGGTCGTAGAGTTCGACGGGCAACTCGGAGCGGAAGGCATCCTGCACGATGCGCTTCTTCATGTTAGCATCTACTTTGCTGCTGACAGGGAGCGAGAAGGCGAAGTTGACTACTTTGTAATCAAGGAAAGGCGTGCGGACTTCCAGCGAGTTGGCCATGCTCATCATGTCCACTTTGGTGAGCATGTCGTAGGGCAGTACAAGCTTCATGTCGGTGAGCAGCACCTCGTTGAGGTCGCCATCGGCGTGCAGGTCTTCGAGGATGTCTTTGCGGCGCTTAACAATGGCTTTCTTGCCCACTTTGCGGCGGCTGGCTGCGCTGAGCAAGCTGCGCGCATCACTGGCTGAGGTAAAGCTGGCCCAGTCCCAGTACCGGTCTTTCACGCCGGCCGTCATGCCGCGCGAGAAGCGCTGAAGCTGGCGGATACGGTTACCAAAGAAGGAGTTACGCGACTTGGGCAGCGCATCCCATACAAAGCCCAGAGCCGTCACAGCTTCGGCTTTCACGCCGCCCTGCCGCACTTTGAACTCGCCCATGTGCTTATTGTAGCCGCCGAACATTTCGTCGGCACCATCGCCGCTCAATGCTACGGTTACCTGCTGACGGGTGCGCTGGCTGAGGATATACACGGCCAGGGCTGAGGAGTCGGCAAAAGGCTCATCGAGGTAGTCCAGCATGTTGTGGATGTGCTCGTAGAGGTCATCGTTGGTCAGCGAGAAAACCGTGTGGTTGGTCTTGTGGCGGGCAGCCACGAGGTTGGCATACTTGGTTTCGTCGAAGAAGGGCTCGTCTTTGAACCCAATACTGAACGTGTTGAGGTGGGGGGTATGACGGGCGGCCAGCGCAGTAATCACGCTGGAGTCGATGCCGCCGCTGAGGAAGGCGCCGAGGGGTACATCTGCCACGAGGCGGCGCTGTACAGCACCATCCATCAACTCGACCAGCTTTTTCTGCTGCTGCTCGTAGCTGAGCTTGTTTTTGGCGACCTTTTTGGGGTCGTAAGGGATTTTATACCAAGCCTTGCCAACTACTTTATTGTCCTTGATATAGAGGTAGTGGCCGGGCAGCAGCTTCTTAACACCCTTGAAAATGCTGGCGGGGCCGGGGATGTAGTTGAGCTGTAAATACTGGCTCAAGGCCACGTAATCGAGCTTGCGCGGCACGCCCAGCGCCATGATAGATTTCATCTCCGAGGCAAAAAACAGCTTGTCTTCGTCGCGGTAGATGAGCAGCGGCTTTACGCCAAACCGGTCGCGGGCGATGAGCAGTGAGTTTTCCTCCTTATCATAGATGGCGAAGCCGAAGAAGCCGTTCAGCTTCTTGATGAAGCTGCGACCTTCAGTGATGTACATCTGAAGGATGACTTCGGTATCAGTCTGTGAGTGGAAGCGGCAGCCACGCTTGATGAGCTTTTCGCGCAGTTCGCGGTAGTTGAAAATTTCGCCGTTGAATACGATGGTGTAGCGGCCCGACTCATCGGTCATAGGCTGGTTGCCATCGGCCGAAAGGTCGAGAATGGCCAACCGGCGGAAGCCCAGCCCACACTGGTCGTACATAAAATGACCCTCCGAATCAGGGCCGCGGCGGATGATGGCGTCGGTAGACGCTTGCAGGTTGGTCAGGGACTGACGACCTGTTTCGGTAAAGGCAAATACTCCGGTTATTCCACACATAGTAGCTCGCAAAAGTACGACCCCGCAACCTAAAGGTCAGCCCCGGGGTATTGTCTAAACCACGGATTTATCGGATTTATCAGATTTCACTGGTTTCGTGGGCGAAGTTAGGTCGGCGACAACTAGCCTTGCTGGGTGGCAATGAACCTATTAGTGCTCTCCGGCCCGGATTCGTGGCCTACAATCTGTTTTCATTTCTTTCCCATCCTTCTCTAATTTCCAACAATGGACCTCAACGCACAATTTCAGGAAGCCGCGCAGCAAGTCAATAACCTCCCCGGTGATGTGGCCGCCCCCCATATGACCGAGCTTTACGGCCTCTATAAGCAAGCCACTGAAGGCGATGTGAATATGCAGCCTGGTGAAGTAGATGCTGCCGCTGCTGACAAGGCCGATGGCCCCGCCGGCCTCTCCCAGGCACAATGGGACTCGTGGAACCAGTTCAAGGGTGTGCCTGAGGAGGAAGCTATGCGCCGCTATGTGACCAAAGCGGCCGAAATAACCGGCACGGGCGGCACCGCAACCGAAGCCAGTGAAGTACCCACCGACGGCCAGACCGGCTCACCTCGTACCAGCGACCATGGCGGCCTGCGCGGGATACTGGGCGGTTCGCCTTATAGCGGCGAGGAAGAGCTAAAAAAAGAGCAATAAGCCCTGGTTTGCCGCTCTTAAAACAGCGCCATCGCTGATGGCTGAGGCTTTAGAGTTGTTACCGAATTTTATTTATTGAATGGCTGCAAGGTATTACCTTGCAGCCATTTGTGTTTTCAAATCTTTTTATTCCCTCATTGCATGAAACAGTCTTTACTCTTTCCTATCAAAAACCTCTTTGCGAAAGGGTGGTCGCTCTCGTACCACGCCTGGCTTTCGATAACGGCACTGACTGGCTTGACGGCCCTGGTAGCTCCCGCACAGGCTCAAACGGTTGACATTGCGGTAACGAGCGTGCTGACGATGGGGCAACTGCCCGCAGGCCTGGGCCGCCACGCCCCACAGGCCTACGTGACCAACAATGGCGGCAGCACCCGCACCAATATCTCAGTCTCGCTTGCGGTGAGTGGTGCTACAGCTTTCACCAATGTTCAAGTTGTGCCCTCGTTGGCGGCGGGCGCGTCGGCGCTGGTCAAATTTGCAGCTTACACGCCGCTGACCACGGGCACCAACACGGTGACGGTGACGGTACCAGCCGATGGAAATAACACGAACAACTCGCAAAGCGCCAGCCAGCAAATAACCAGCGGCACGTTCTGCTACGCGGGGGCTGCCGAAGTTCCGGTCAGCGGGCGCGGTATTTCGAGCAACGGCCAGGATGCCATCGTGGCCTCGAAGTTCACGGCGGCAGCACCGGTGCGGCTCACCAGCGTGAGCAATTTCACTTCGAACAATACTACCAATGTAGGGCAGCCGCTCACAGCCGTGGTGATGAGCGCGGCCGGCACCATCCTCGCCCGCTCGGCCACAACCATCA
Source organism: Hymenobacter negativus (assembly GCF_017571495.1). Lineage (GTDB taxonomy): Bacteria > Bacteroidota > Bacteroidia > Cytophagales > Hymenobacteraceae > Hymenobacter > Hymenobacter negativus. The sequence goes on from NZ_JAGETZ010000004.1 coordinate 244,436, forward strand.
TTCAAACAGCGGACCTGAACACGCGCAAGACGTATGCGCTACTGACACCCGTGACTGTGTCGGACGACTTTTTGGTCGGGTTTCTGGTGGCCAACGACCAGTATTCGCCCATCGGTTGCAATGCTGAACTGCCGCCTCGGTCCGGAGCTTTTTATAGTGTTGACCAGACCACTTATGGTGGGACGCCCAGTGAGCTGTTGGCGGTTGATGGGTCGACCAGTAAGCTGTATATCGCAGCCGTAGGTGCAGCAGCTCCGGCCTGCTCCAACCCTACCAACCTTACGGCCACAAATGTTACTGGGACTTCGGCTCAGCTTAGCTTCATGCCCGGCAATGGCAACACCAGCTACCTGGTGAGCTATGCCCCGGCCAGCGGTGGTGCGGCCCAAACCCAAACCGTTACTGCTTCCCCGGTTACCATTACGGGTCTGCAGCCGGGTGCAGCCTACATTGCTACCGTCACCGGTAGCTGCGGGGCCCAAACGGCTTCGCCGCCAGCCCAACTCTATTTTGGCACCGTGCCGCCCAACGACCAATGCTCCGACCCCGGCGTGCCCACCCTGGCCTGCGGACAAACCGTGACAGGCACCACATTTGGTTCGACCAGCACCAACGACCCCACGGGCAGCTTCAACGGCGACCAGATTTGGCCGGCTTCGGGTGGCGTGTTTTATCGTTTCACGGGCACTGGTGCGGCCATCACCCTGAGCATGTGTGGCAGCAGTGACATCTACGATGCCCAGCTTTTCGTGCTGCGTGGCAATAATTGCAACAGCCTCACCATTGTGGCATCTAATGACGACGGTTGTGGTGCCTCAGGCGATGCTACTATGTCGCTGCTCACTTTCAACTCAACAGTGGGCCAGAACTACTTCATCTATGTAACCGGTTTCACCGGGGCGCAGGGCAGCTTTGCGCTGTCGGTTTCGTGCGCAGGCTTGCCCGACCTGGTGGTGAGCACTCCGCAAACCGTGCCGGGCGGTGCCTACCGCAATGTGACCATTACGGGTCCTGCTACGGGCGGCGCGGGCACGGCCACTCTCACGGCACCGCTCAACGTGGCAGGCACCCTGCTCGTGCAAGCAGGCGGTACGCTGGTAGCCAACTGCCAGCCTATCACGGGCGTGGGCAGCTTCCAACTGGCAGCCGGGGGCACCCTGGCTATCTGCGATGCCGTGGGCATCAGCCAAACGGCTAATACCGGCGCCGTGCGCGTGACGGGCACCCGCACCTTCAGCAATGACGCGAGCTATATCTACAACGGCGTATCGACGCAGGTGACAGGCGATGCCTTGCCCGCGCAGGTGCGCAACCTCACCGTCAACAATGACAACGACCTGACCCTGAACGCAGGTCTCACGGTGAAGCAAGTGCTGCGCCTTACCAATGGCAGTCTGCAAACTGCTGGCTTGCCGCTGTTGCTGCCTTCGAACGCGACGGGTACAGCGCTGGTCTACAACGAAGGCACGGGCGTGGTGAACGGCACGGCCACGATGCAACGCTACATCACGCCTACCAACGCGGGCTTGGGCTACCGCCATTACGCAACCCCGATGAGCAATAGCACGGTAGCCGATTTGAGTACGTCGGGGTTCACACCGATAGTAGGCAATGCGTATAACGCAGCGGCCCAGCCGGGCCTCACCACGCCGTTTCCGAACGTGTTTGGCTACGACCAATCCCGTTTTGTTACGGCCACTAACAACATCACTGGTTTCGATAAAGGCTGGGCGAGCCCAAGCGGTACCAACACGCCGCTGGCAGTAGGACAAGGATATACCGTTAACATAGGTGGCACGCAGCTGGTAGATTTTGTGGGGAGCCTAAATACCGGGCCCGTGGCCGTGGCCATGAGCCGGGGCACCGACGCCCAGGCTGGCTGGCAACTGGTAGGCAACCCCTACCCTTCGCCTCTCGACTGGAGCCTGGTGGCTGCCGCCGACCGGCCGGGCCTCGATGCCGCGATGTATGTGTTTGAAAGCAGCTCGCAGTACGGCGGCCAGTACCGCTCGTATACAAACGGCGTTGGGGCCGGCAACCCCGAAGTGCCCAGCAGCCAAGGCTTTTTCGTGCGGGTAAGCGCCGGACAAAGCGCAGGCAGCCTGACGTTCCGCAACAGCCAACGCGTGACGACCTTTGGGACGCAGGCATCCTTCCGCCGGGGTGTCGCCGACCTGCGTCCCCAGGTGGAACTGACCTTGAGCGCCCCCAATGGCCTAACCGACCCGACACACGTTTACTTTGAAACCGGCGCCACAGCTGCCCCCGACGCGGCTTTCGACGCCGAAAAGCTATTCAACTCCAATGGGTTGTCGCTGGCCAGCGTGGCCGCTGGCACCGAGTTGGCCATCAACGGTCTGCCGGCGCAGCTGCACACCACCACTAGTGTCCCCCTGACGTTGCGCGTACCGACCGGCGCAGGCACCTATTCACTCGCGGCTACTAAGCTGCTGAACCTGGCGGCCACTGGCACGAGTGTCTACCTGCTCGACGCCACCACTGGCCAGCGCGTGAACCTGCAGCAGCAGCCCAGCTATACCTTTGCCCTCACAGCAACCGAGGCGACTGGAGTTATCAGCCAGCGCTTTAGCCTGCAGTTTGGGCCCCAGGCTACTCCCACAGCCAACGTAGCTCAACTAGATGCGGCAAGCGTACAAGTATTTCCCAACCCGGCCCGGGGCAGCTTTACACTGCTGGTACCGCGAGTTGAAGCTGCCACGCAGGTAGAAGTCCAGCTGATTAACAGCTTGGGGCAATTGGTAGGAACCCGCCAGCTCCCTCTCCCGGGCACCGGACTACGCACCGATTTCGAAACGACAGCATTGGCGCCCGGCGTTTACTTACTACAGGTAAAGGCTGGCAACGCGGCACTCATCAGCAAGCGCCTGTTGGTGGAGTAATTCGTATCGGCCTGCACAGTGCAGACCAAGCAGTGCAAAAAATCCCTCTTTCTTTATTGGAAGAGGGATTTTTTTGGTTAATAAAGTTGCCGTTCCAGACTGTAAGATTGCGCAGTATACTTGTAAGCTACTTGGTTTTACCAACTTTCCTTCCGCCTAATTTCCATTATGAACCGTCGTCTTTTCCTGAATAACGGCACCCGCGCGGCTCTCACGGCCGTCTTGTTGCCCGCGGTAGCCTGCCAATCAGCTACTGATAAGTCGGCGGCTGATGCTTCGGCGGTCAGTGGCGATGCTTCCGAAAAAATGCCTGATGCACCCTTCGCCTTGCACGAAGCCACCGTGACCGACTTGCAGGACCGCATGGCCAAAGGCACCGAAACTGCCCGCAGCCTAAGCGAAAAATATCTAGTCCGCATCAAGGCACTAAACGAGGCCGGGCCGATGCTGCGCGCCGTCATCGAAACCAACCCCGACGCGCTGACCATTGCCGACGTCCTGGACAAAGAACGCAAAGCCGGTAAGGTACGCGGCCTGCTGCACGGCATTCCGGTGCTGCTGAAAGACAACATCGACAGCGGCGACCAGATGATGACGACGGCTGGGTCCTTAGCGCTTGTGGGGCACAAGTCCAGGCAGGATGCCTTCATCGTGCAGAAGCTGCGGGACGCCGGCGCGGTGCTGCTGGGCAAAACCAACATGAGCGAGTGGGCCAACTTCCGCTCCTCGCACTCGGTGAGCGGCTGGAGCAGCCGAGGCCAGCAGAGCCGCAACCCCTACGTGCTGGACCGCAGCACTAGCGGTTCCAGTTCCGGGTCGGGCGCAGCAGTGGCGGCCAACCTATGCGCCGTGGCCATTGGTACCGAAACAGATGGCTCTGTGGTATCGCCGGCGTCGTGCAATGGGCTGGTGGGTCTCAAACCCACGGTGGGCCTGCTGAGCCGCAACGGCATCATTCCCATTTCAAGCACTCAGGATACCGCTGGCCCCATGACCCGTACCGTGCACGACGCGGCCGTATTGCTGGGCGCTATGGCTGGCCCTGATGCAGCCGACCCTGCCCGCCTGCCCATTCCTGCTAATACGCCCACCGACTACACTACCTTTCTTAAAACTGATACGTTGAAAGGCCAGCGCCTAGGTGTAGAGAAAGCGCACTTGAACGGGCCGCCCGCTGTGGCAAAGCTGCTCCGGGAAGCCGTAGAAGCGTTGAAAGCGCAGGGGGCGACGGTGGTGGAAGTAGAGTTGAACAAGTTGATAAATCCGTTGGGAGAGACAGAATTTGAGGTAATGCTTTATGAATTCAAGGACGGCGTGAACCGGTACCTGGCCAATGCCGGAACGTCGGTGCACAACCTCGCCGACGTTATTGCCTACAATAATGCGCACGCGGCCCAAGCCATGCCCATTTTCCAGCAGGAGACTCTAATCCGGGCAGAAGCTACCGATGGCCTGAATAGTCCCAAATACAAGGCCGCCGTGCAGAAAACCGTAACGGGCGCGCGCCAAGCCATCGATGGCCTACTGAAAGCACAGCAGCTCATGGCCATTATTGGTGTGACGACCGGCCCAGCCTGGTGCATTGATTGGGTAAACGGCGACTATTCAACAGGCGTGGATTTTTCTTCTCCGGCTGCTATGGCGGGCTACCCACACCTCACCGTGCCAATGGGGCAGGTACTCGGGCTGCCGGTAGGGCTGTCGTTTGTGGGCGGCGCATACCAGGAAGGGCATTTGCTGGGGTTGGGCTACGCTTATGAGCAGGCCACGCACAAGCGAGCAGCACCAACGTTCCGGTCCACGGTGGGCATATAGCATGAGTACCCCGAATTTTCAATTTGGCCCGCCAGAACATCATCGTTCAATAGGCCGAATTGAAAATTCGGGGTACTCGTGCCATTGGGCGCGGGGTTGACTAGAAAATTTTGCCCGGATTCAGGATGCCGTGCGGGTCGAACACGTTCTTAATGCCGCGCATCAGGTTCAGGTTGGCTTCTTTGAGAGCGATACCGATGTAGCCTTTCTGCACCAGCCCAATGCCGTGCTCACCGGAAATGGTGCCGCCCAGCTTCACGCACAGCTCAAAGATTTCGGTGATGGGCTGGCGCAGGCCCACGTTCCACATCTCGTCGTCCAAGTCGCCGCGGATGATGTTGACGTGTAGGTTGCCGTCGCCAGCATGACCATAGCACACGCTCTTGAAGCCATAGCGGGCACCGATTTCCTTCACGCCTTTGAGGAGCGTGGGCAATTCGGCGCGGGGGACTACGGTGTCTTCTTCCTTGTATACCGAGTTATAGCGCACGGAATTGCCGATGTTCCGACGGATGCGCCAAAGGTCATCTTTCTGGCCGGCCGTATCGGCGAGCAGGATTTCGCCCACGTCGTATTTCTCCAGCACTCCATACACCTGCTCGGCCTCCTTATAGAGCTCATCCAAATCCTGACCGTCGAGCTCTATGAGCAAGTGGGCTTTGATGTCTTCGGGCAGCGTCAGCGGGATTTTCAGGTAATCCGAAGACCAGGCAATGGCCTCGCGCTCCATAAACTCCATGCCCGAGGGGATAATACCGGCCCGGAATACCGCCGAAACCGCATCAGCCGCTTGCTCTTCCAGCCGGAAGGGCACCAGCATCAGGATGTTGTGCTGCGGAAAAGGCAGCAAGCGAAACACCACTTTGGTGATAATACCTAGCGTGCCCTCCGAGCCCACCATGAGCTGGGTGAGGTTGTAGCCGGTGGAGTTTTTGAGTGTGTTGGCGGCCGTCCAGATGATGTCGCCGGTGGGCAGCACCACTTCCAGGTTCAGCACGTAGTCTTTGGTGGTGCCGTATTTCACGGCTTTGGGGCCGCCGCTGCTGTGGGCCAGGTTGCCACCTAAGGAGCAGCTGCCCTTACTGGCCGGGTCGGGCGGATAAAACAGGCCCACCTCCTTCACCGCGTTCTGAAACACCTCGTTTATCACACCAGGCTCCACGGTAGCTTGCAGGTTGCGCTCATCAATCTGGATGATTTTATTAAGGCGCTCGGTGCTGAGCACCACACCGTGGTGGATGGGCAACGCGCCGCCGCTCAGCCCAGTACCCGCTCCCCGGGGCGTCACAGGTAGGCGGTTTTCATGACAAAGGCGCATAATATGGCCTATTTCCTCGGCAGAGCCGGGGCGCAGCACTACGTCGGGGGCGAAATGGAAATCCTCGGTATGGTCGCGGCCATAATCGGCGTAGGCATCGGCAGTAGCCGCCGCCTCGGCACGCTGGGCCGTGAGTACATGCGCGGGACCAACAATGGCCTCAAAGGCAACCAATAATTCGGGGGTCAAAACGTTAAAATCCATGAGCGGTAAAACTAGAAACGCCGCGCAAACTATCTTTGCGGCCGATGGGGAGGGTGACAACGAAGATACTACCGCTACTGCTGCCGGCTTTGCTCTTGCTGGCAAGCTGCAACCGTAAGCTCAACTACCGCGACGGCCAGTACCGCTCGGCGCGCGAGATGGTACGCCTGAAAAAGGGCGGAAACCGCGGCAGCGCCCGGCCCGTGGGCAAAACCAAGGCCGTGGGCGTATCGCCCAGCGGTACCAAAGCCAAGGTAGTAGTGAAACGTCCGGCCCGTACGGGCAACGCCACCGGCACACTGGCTTCGGTGATTGAAGCGGCCCGCTCCTACCAAGGCACGCCTTACTTATACGGCGGCACTACCCGCCTGGGACTCGATTGCTCCGGGCTGCTCCAGCTGTCGTTTGGCGAGGCCGGCATCAGCATCCCACGCTCGTCCAACGAGCAAGCTGTGTGGGGCGAACCAGTAAAAACGACCGATTTGCGTCCGGGCGACTTAGTGTTTTTTGGAGCTTCGCCGGGTAGTCGCACCATCACGCACGTGGGCATGGTCACGGTGGCTGATGAAGAGGGCGTTGATTTTATTCACGCTTCCACCTCGCTGGGTGTCGTTGAAAACAGCTTGGAATCTGACTATTACTTGAGCCGCTTTATCCGCGCCGTTCGGCCCCGATTATAGCGACATGCAGAGTACCTTTGCATTGTAAATAGACTAGCATTCCGTCTAAACAACTAGTGTTCAGTATCGAATAAATGGTAAATTTTCCGTAATATTAACTCTTTATGCCCTGCCGTACCTTTGTCTCACGTTCACCAAACTCACTGTTTCCACCAAACTCTTTGCATATGAATAATTCACTTTTACGCCAATTCTGCTTGTTGGCGATAATGCTGCTTTCGGCCCATTTGGGCTGGAGCCAGGGCGCCACCACGGCCGCCATGAGCGGCGTTATCAGTGACAAGACTGGCGCGGGCCTGCCTGGGGCCACAGTTATTGCCATTCACACGCCGACCAATACGCAATACGTAGCCCCTACCAATTCCGACGGACGCTTCAACATTCAGAACATGCGCGTAGGTGGTCCCTACACGGTTCGCGTGACGTTTGTGGGTTACAAAGACCTTGTTCGTGAAGGCATCACCCTGAGCCTGGGCCAAAACCAGCGTTTCGACCAGCAACTGAGCGACGCCACCACCGAGCTAAGCGAAGTAACCGTGAGCGGCCGCCGCGACCCGGTTATCAACGCTGGCCGCACGGGCGCCAGCACCACAGTGCAGCGCGAGCAAATTGAGCGCCTGCCTTCGCTGAGCCGCTCTTTTGCCGATTTTACCCGCCTCACACCCCAAGCCAGCAGCGCCAACAACCAAAGCTTTGCCGGCCGCAGTGGCAACTATAACAACGTAACCATCGACGGTGCCATCTTCAACAACTCCTTTGGGTTGTCGTCTACAGTCGGTGGTCAGTCCAATGCTCAGCCGATTTCGCTGGATGCTGTTCAAGAGATTCAGGTAAACCTGGCTCCTTACGACGTACGTCAGGGTTCTTTCACTGGTGCCGGCATCAACGCCGTGACCCGGAGCGGTACCAATGACATTTCGGCGTCTATCTACGGATTCGAGCGCAACGAGAAGCTGGTAGGCAGCAAAGTGCGTGACCTAAAGCAAGACTTCCCTGCTTTTAGTCTCTACCAGTTGGGTGCCCGCGTGGGTGGCCCCATCATTAAAGACAAGCTGTTCTACTTTGTGAGCGTTGAGGGTGAGCGTCGCAAAGACCCCCCCGGCACTTTTGTGGCTAACCGTCCTGGGCTTCCTGCTCCTGGCGTTGGCTCGAACACCACGCGTGTAAATGCCTCCGACCTCGACGTGCTCACCAGCTTTGTTCAGAACAAGTACGGCTACAGCATTGGCGCTTACGAGAATTACCAGCTGGCTCAGAACTCGGATAAAATCACGGCCAAGATTGATTGGAACATTAACTCAAAAAATACTTTCAGCATCAAGTATAACTACCTGAAAGCCTACCGTGATGCTTCGCCTAGCGGCAGTGGTACACCTTCGCCAACTGGCGGTCGGGGTATTTCGCAGAACACGCTGCCCTCGCTTTCGGCCTACTACCGCATCCACAACGATGTACAGTCGGTTATTGCGGAACTGAACTCCTCCATTAGCTCGCGCTTCTCGAACCAGTTTCAGGCGGGCTTCACGGCTCAGCGCGACTACCGCGAGTCGCTGGGTGGCTCGCCGTTCCCCTTCGTTGACATTCGCAACACTGACGCCACCAGCAACGTTGGCACTTCGCTCACTTCGTTCGGCTACGAGCTGTTTACGCCCGGCAACTTGCTGGATTCGGACATCTACCAAGTATCGGACAACCTGACGTACACGACCGGCAAGCACCTAATCACGCTGGGTACCTACAATGAGTTTTACAAGTTCCGCAACGGCTTCGCTCCGGACTTGTACGGCCGCTACAACTTCAACTCGCTGAGCGATTTCTATGCTTCGGCTGGCTATGTTTATAATGCCGACCAGACGCTTTCGCCCCGCAATGCAGATGGCACGCCAAACTCCAACCCGAATGCTGTTGGAGTACCTCTAGCTACGGCTACTAACAACTACTCGAACCGTTACGTCTTGAACATCAACGGTCAGAACCCGAATTTGGAACTACCCTACGCCACCATCAAGGCCATGCAGTTGGGCTTCTTCCTGCAGGATGAATGGTCGGCCCGCCCAAACATCAAAGTAACCGGCGGCCTGCGCATTGACGTACCCATCGTGAACACGACGCTGCCCCGCAACGAGGATGCCGCCGCCATCAGCTTCCGCAATGGCGAGCACATCTATACTGACCAATTTCAGAAGGCCTCTATCCTGTTCTCGCCACGGATTGGCGTAAACTGGGACGTGAATGACGATACCAAGACACAAGTTCGCGGTGGTACGGGCATTTTCACAGGTCGTGTGCCCTTCGTGCTGCTTTCGAACCAAGCTTCGAACAACGGCTTGCTGTTTGGTACTCAGAGCATCAACTCCACCATCACGCTGCCAGGTGCTACTGTTGCTACGCCGAACCCCAACGCCGTTGCCTTCAATCCTAACCCGAACTATCTGCCCAGCGCTACCGGCGGAACTCTTGACCCTACTAAAACGCCTGCTACCTACAACTTGGCTGTTACAGACAAGAATTTTAAATTTCCTCAAGTATGGCGCACCAGTCTGGGTGTTGACCAGCGCTTGCCTGGCGACGTTGTCCTGACCTTGGACGCTATTTTCACGAAAGACCTGAACTCCGTGTTCTTCGACAACGTGAACCTGCCCAACTCGACGGCTCGCTCGGCCGGTGCTGACCAGCGCCCGCTATACCGCGACCCGGCTGCTCTCAACACGCGTGTTTTTCAGGTAAGCCCCAAGATTGTAAACAACGATGGCGCTATCGTGATGCGTAACTCGAATAAAGGCTACTCTTACACTCTGACAGGCCAACTGCAGAAGTCATTCAGCAACGGTGTTTCCGCTAGCCTAGCGTACACGTACGCTGATGCACGTGACGTAAGCATTCAAGGCTCGACGCCTTTCCCGCTGTGGTCGACTCGCGCTATTTCGGGCGACCCAAATGAGCAAAATCTGAGTTATTCGCAGTACCTACAGTCGCACCGCGTCGTGGCTTCGCTCTCCTATCGGAAGGAATACCTTGGTCACTTAGCCACGACGTTCTCTGCATTCCTAGATGCCGGTCCTAATGGTCGCTATTCGTATGTGTATAATGGTGACATGAATGGTGACGGTGCTACGCAGAACGACCTAATGTACATTCCCCGGAGCCGTGAAGATATTCAACTTACAAACCTGACCCTGTTCGCCAACACGCCCCAAGCTGTTATTTATACTGCTGACCAGCAGTGGACCGACCTCGACAACTACATCAGTCAAGATAAGTATCTTAACAAGCGTCGTGGCGAATACGCTGAACGCAACGGTGGTGTTAACCCATGGTTTGCGTTTGTGGATGCACGCTTGTTGCAGGACGTTTTCACCAACATTGGCAAAAATCGCAACTCGCTTCAGTTCAGCATTGACGTCTTCAACATCGGCAACCTTATCAACAGCAATTGGGGCGTGTCGCAGGCAGTACAGCGTAGCTCGCCCCTATCGTTTGTCAATTTCGACCAAACTACTGGCAAGCCTAACTTTCAGTTCAACCCTATCACCAGTACGCGTAATGTGAACTTGGACCGCTCAGTAAACACCACGGTACAAACACTGAACGTGACCGACCGCTACAACACCGGTGAAACTTCGCGTTACCGCATTCAGTTGGGCCTGCGCTATACCTTTAACTAACACGGCAGTCATCTGACCCTATTTGCTTCACGCCATGAAAAATTTCCTCCTCATGCTGTTCGCGGGACTGACCCTGGCTTCGTGCTCTGAAATCAGCACTGACCCGGCCCCGGCCCGGCTTACCCGCACGAACACATCCAGCCTGACATACAGCCTCGCCGGCTCGGCTCTGGCTACTGATACGCTGCTTGTAAATCCTCGCATTGCGGTATACCTGCTCGCTCCGGAAGTACAGAGCGACGGTAGCACGTTCTACCCGCTGACGACTGCTGCTACTCCACTGGCTACCGTGACCCCAACGCGCACGACTCAGACCTTAACTATTCCCGCCGTAACACTCCAAGATGGTCAGCCAGCACCTATCGTACGTTTGGTATTCAGCAGCGACAACCGCCCAGGTTTGAAGAAATCAGGTACAGCTACTGTTGGCGAACGCATTACCACCTCGTTGTATGTAAACAATACCACAACGGTGCGGGCTACTACCACCTACAGCGGCCTAGACTTTAATCGGGCATCGGTTGCTCCTTTCCGCAAGCAGACTGATTTGAGTATCGCTGCTTATTAATCCGTTCCTGTTCTATTTTCTCGTTGGCCAGCTTCTTCAGGGGAGCTGGCCAACGTTTTTTAGCACCAGACTATCGAATAGACAATTTTTATAAATTTTCAGCCTGACCCTCGGTCATTTAACTAAAATCTACCTTTTGGCACTTGCGCAATCGGATTTCGCCCGTACTTTTGTTGAACCAAAGCGCAAATGGCACGGCGGTAAAGACCAAATCAGGGGGATTAGCTCAGCTGGCTAGAGCGCTTGCATGGCATGCAAGAGGTCATCGGTTCGACTCCGATATTCTCCACTGAAGAAGTGAATAAAGACAGGTCGCTACAACTAAGGTTGTGGCGGCCTGTTTTGTTTTACAGCCGGCTGGAGCTACAAATAGCCCGCACCGCATCTGTTTGGCTCGGCACTGTTCCTAAGCCGAAGAAATATTGGCTTCGCTTATGAATTAGCATCATTGCCATATTTTAGTGAGATTGTTACGGATTTGATACCGAACCGTGGCCAAATGAGGCCCTTGGCACAGCAGAAACATCAGGGGTAAGCGCTATGCCGAAGCTGTAGAAACTGCGGCATTGGTGGATGGATTAAGCGGGTATGGGTTTCCGTTTCTATCTTGAGGCGTAAATCATTCATCCGCTTATGTTTAGAAAATTACTTTTTCTGCTTGGTTTGGTAGCAGGAATATTAACCCTGCCCGAACGTAGCCTGGCCGCCCCCGGCGACACAACCCGCGTCACCATTTTCAACCGGCGCCCCCTCACCCACTACGGCAACTACGACACCACGACGGTGATGCCGGCAACTGGTCGTCGCTACCGCAAAGTGCTGATGCACTACATTCTGAGTCGCTATGCCTGCCCTCCCGGCACCCAATACTGCGGCTCCTGGGACTACACTACGCGGGTGATTCTGCGGCCCCCGGCGCACGACTCGCTGGAGTTGGCCCGCATTATGACGCCGTATGCTACCGACTGGCTGGCTTCGAATAAGAGCCACGACTACGTGGTGGACGTGACCGATTACGCCCCCATGCTGGTGGGCAGCCCCGGTTTCCGGTTCGAGTACCAGGGCTATTCGTGGGGCTTCCGGGTGACAGTGCGACTTGATTTCATTGAAGGCACGCCGCCCCAAGACCCAATAGATGTGCGCAACGTGTACAACGGTACATTTGCCTACGGCGTCACGGCAGACCCCATCGACAATTACTTGCCGGCTAAGACCTTTACAGCTCCTTCGGCGGGCACTATTGCGCTCAAGAGCCTGATTTCGGGCCACGGTTCGGACCCGGCTAACTGCGCCGAATTCTGCCGCCGCTATTATTCGCTGCTTGTCAACAACACGTCGCGGGGCAATACGTTTCTGTGGCGCGATGACTGCGGTAAGAACGAAGTCTATCCGCAGACGGGGACTTGGGTGTATGACCGGGGCAACTGGTGCCCAGGCGCAGTGGTGCGCCGCATTGTGCAGCCACTCACCAACATTACCACCCCCGGCCAGCCTTTCTCGCTTGATGTGAACATGCAGCCCTACACGGCCTCCAACCAGACGGCGGCTTCGGCCCAATACATCTGGAGCAGCCAGCTGGTGTCGTCAGGGGCTATCAACTTCCAGACCGATGCGTCGCTGGATGAAATCATCTCGCCGAACTCAAACGAGAATTACGTCCGCGAAAACCCAACGTGCGGCGGCCCACAGGTGCGGCTGCGTAACCTAGGCAGCAACCGCCTCACGGCCGTGACCATTGCTTATCGGGTGAAAGGCCGCGGGCCGCTCCAGACCTATAACTGGACGGGTAACCTTTCCTACGGCCGCGACACGCTGGTGGCATTGCCTCCCCTCACGACACTGATGAACAACACAACCGGTGGCCGTTTCCAGGCCTGGACGACCAGCCCCAACGCCAGCCGCGACCAGAACGCTTACAACGATACCCTCACCACGAAATTCTCCCCCACCATCACGTTGCCAGGCTCGGTTACGGTAAGCATGACGACGAATGGCGCCAACACTTTTGGTATCATCAACGAAACCAGCTGGCAGATTATCGATGTGGCCGGCAACGTGGTAAGCCAGCGCGTGAACGCCAACAGCACCACCACCTACAACGACAACGTGCGACTGGCACCGGGCTGCTACTCGCTGCGCGTGACCGATGCTGGCTGCGACGGCTTTGCTTGGTGGGCTTCGCCTACGGTGGGCAACGGTACCATGCGCATCCTGAACTCGGCGGGTAGCGTGCTGCAAACCCTGAGCGGCGACTTCGGCTGCGAATACACGCTTAATTTCCAAGTGGCAGGCACGGTTACGAGCGCGGCAACGGCGCAACTGCTGAATGCCCTCGATGTGTACCCCAACCCCAGCCACGACGGCCAGTTCAACCTCGACCTCAACCTGCCCACCAGCCAGGACGTGCAGTTGCGTGTGATTGACGCGCTGGGCCGGCAGGTACGGATGCAGCAGCTGTCGCAGGTGAAAGCCTCGATTCAGCACCTGAACCTGACGGGCGTTACGCCGGGCGTGTATGCCCTGGAAGTGCGCCTCGCCGATGGCACGAAGCTGAACCGCCGCTTGGTGATTGATTAAAGCACAGTCTCGGTCCGACCGCCGCAGGTGGTCGGACCGAGACTGTGGTTGTTACGTTATCGTCTGGACGACAATTGGTCGGACCAAGCCAGGCATAAAAAAAGGCCCCGCAACCAAGTTGCGGGGCCTTTTTGCATTTAAACCAAGTCAGCTTATTGCTTGCTGACCTTGATGGTTTGGGTATTGTTTGCATCCTGATAGCGCACCAGGTAGATGCCGGCAGCCAGGCCACTCATATTGAAGTGAGCCGACTGATTGGCTACCAGAGCCGTTTGCAGCACCTTGCCGGTAAGGTCGGTGAGGGCTACCTGAGCTTGCGGGCCAACAATGCCCACCTGCACCGTGAGCGCTGCGGTGGCAGGATTGGGGAAAGCGCTGAGGGCTACATTGGCCTGGCCCGAACGGCTGGCGGTGGCTACCACCAAGTTCACCAAGTAGTCTTCAGCCTCGCCATAATCAGACTGCGAAGCGCCACAGGCCTGGGTGGCCAGGGGCACGAGGTCATCGCCGCCGCGCACGCGCAGCTTGGTTTGGCCGAGCAGGGCAGCCGCCGGAACAGCCACCGGAATGACGGCCGTGCCGTTGGTGCCGGCATTGGTACCCAGCGTAAAATACTCAGTCGCGTCAAAAATGCCATTGTGATTAAAGTCAATCCAGAGGGCGCTGTACTGGTTCACATCGGAGCCGAAGGTGAGGGTAATGTTGGTGGTACCGCTCACGGGCAGGCTGGGGATGGCCAGGGTAGCAGGCTGCTGGCTGCTATAGTCGTGGTAATAAGGTGCCGCATTGGCGAGCGTGCCGGTGTTGCTGGCTAGGGTGCCCACCGTCACGGTGCGGATAATATCGGAGTTGCCGCCACTGACATAAGTGGGCGTGCAGTAGCACTGCGTGAAGGGCGAGAGCGTGACGCTCACGGGAACGGACAAGGCCGAGGCACCGCTACCCGCACAGGTGATTTGCAGGCGGTAGTCGGTATTAGCGGTGAGGCTGGGCACGGTGTAGGGCACGGTGGTAGCACCGCTGATGGCGGTGAACGTATTGGCTCCCGCCGGACTGCTCTGCCACTGGTAGCTGAGGCCGGTAGCATTGGTGGTATAGCCGCTGGCCCGCAGGACGAACGAGGTAGCCGGGCACACCGCAGCAGCAGATGCCGTAGCAGTGCCGCCGGTGGGAGTGCCGGAGCAGGCAGTGGCGGCAGCAATGGTCACGAGGTAGTCCTCTACCTCCCCGAAGTAGCTGTTGAAGCAGGCCTGATTGCCCACTACCCCACCGTTATTGGAGCGCACCCGCATGCGCGTGGGGCCAGTGAGGGCCGTGGCTGGTACTGCTACCGAGCCCGTCAGGCTCAGGTCGAGGCTGGTGAAGCCGGTGGCTGGGCCCGTGCCAATGAGCGTGTATTCGGAGGCGTCGAAGGTGCCGCTGTGGTCGTAGTCAATCCAGACGCCAGCCTGGCTGTTGGTAGCGTTGATGTGCAGGTCGAGGGTAAGTGGGTAGGTGCTGCCAGGGGCCAGGGTGGTGGTCAGGGCCGTGTTGCTGGTGTAGCTCACGTAGCCGCCAGTGGTGCAGGTGCTGGTATTGCTGAGTGCGCCGAAGCTTACCCCCCGAATCCATTCGCTGGTGCAGCTGCCGCCAGTGGGCGTGCAATAGCAGTTGAGAAACGAGCTTTGGGCCACTGCTATTACGGCCGACGAGGACGACAGCGTGCTGCCCGCGCAGGTCACCACGACGCGGTAATCAGTAGCAGCCGTCTGGTTGGCCACGGTGTAGGCCGACGTGGCTTGCGAAGTACCCAAGTTGGTGAAAGTATTGGCACCGGCCGGGCTGCTCTGCCACTGGTAGCTGATGCCCGAGCCGAAAGCGGCTCCGGTGGTGTTCAGTGTGAAGCTGTTGCCCACGCAGGCGCTGGCAGTGGTGCTGGTGGGCGTGCCAGCGGCGGGCGTACCGTTGCACACCGAGTTGATGGTGACGCCCATCACATTCAGTACGCCCGAAGTCGAGGTTTTCGAGAAGGCGATGCTCTGAATCTGCTTGGCAAAGTTAGCCGCAGCAATGGTCAGCCGGATTTGGTACAAGCGAGGGTCCGAAGCGCTGTTTTCGCGGTTTTCGACGCCGCGCTGCACCCGGCCCAGACCCAGAACGGCGTAGTTGGCACCGCCATACCAGTCCGACACCGTCTGGCCACTGAACACCTGCGTGGTGCCGTCGCTGAAGGTCACGGTCATGTCGACTGTAGCCGCGCCGCTGCCCGACGTAGCCATCAGGTATACCTCTCCGGCCGACTGTGGCGTGGCAAACGTGAGCGTACCAGTGCCGGTGCCCGTCCCCGTGCCGCTGGCCGGAATCCGCAGTGAGTTATTGCCTGCGTAAGACGCCATCTGGAACGTCACGCCCGCCGTGGCCGCGCTGTTGATGAGGCCACTGTTGGGTAGATACGAGGTGCCGGTCGGGTTATAGTCCTGGGCCATAAATACGTAGCCACCCGCGTCGATACCAATGGTGGTCGAGTTGATGGAAGTACCGGTGCCATTGGCCACCACGTCGGCATTGTAGCCGGTGACGGTGACGGGCACATAGGCCGCCTGCGCCATGGGGGCCGTGGCCAGCCCCAGCGCGCCCAGCGCCAGCGTAAGAAGGTGGGTAATGTTTTTTTTCATACAGGGGTGAAGATGGTGTGGTAAGCTGTTGGAGAAGGGGGTTGGGATGAGAGGGTTACAAGTTCTAAAAGTAGGCCCCAACGCTGCGGTAAGCAAAACGCCCGGCCAGAATTCTGGCCGGGCGTTTTAGATATCATCAGTCGTCCTGAATATCAACTGTCATCCTTCGTCTCTGCCCAGGACGACAGGCAACAGTAACTACACAAACAGCCCCTCCACCGACAGGTACCGCTCACCGGTATCGTAGCAGAAGGTGAGCACACGGCTGCCCTGGGGCATGTCGGGCAGCTTTTTGGCGATGGCGGCCAACGACGCCCCCGACGACACGCCCACAAACATGCCTTCCTCGCGGGCGGCGCGGCGGGTCATCTCGTAGGCTTCCTGCTGCGATACCTGGATGGCGCCATCGAGAATGGCCGTGTTCAGGTTTTCGGGGATGAAGCCCGCGCCGATGCCCTGGATGGGGTGCGGCCCCGGCGCGCCCCCGCTGATAACGGGCGATGCCTCCGGCTCCACGGCGAAGGTTTTCAGGTTGGGGAAGTGGGGCTTGAGGGTTTCGGTTACGGCCGTGATGTGGCCGCCGGTGCCCACGCCGGTGATGTGAAAATCGAAGCCCTCAGGAGCATCGCGCAGGATTTCCTGGGCCGTGGTCCGGGCGTGAATCTGCGGGTTGGCGGGGTTCGAGAACTGCATGGGCATCCAGGCGCCGGGGGTGTTACGCACTATTTCCTGGGCTTTCTCGATGGCTCCTTTCATGCCTTTTTCGCGGGGCGTGAGTTCTAGGTTGGCCCCGTAGGCAGCCATCAGACGACGGCGCTCGATGCTCATGCTTTCGGGCATCACCAGGGTCAGCTTGTAGCCTTTCACGGCGGCCACTAGGGCCAGGCCCACACCGGTATTGCCGGAAGTGGGCTCCACAATCAGGCTATCTTTGGTGATGAGGCCATCCTTTTCAGCCTGCTCAACCATGCTCAGCGCAATCCGGTCCTTAATGGAGCCGCCGGGGTTGGCCCGCTCCAGCTTCACCCAGACTTCCACATCGGGACGGGTAGCGGCAAATAGTTTGTTGATGCGGACCAGCGGCGTATTGCCAATGGTGTCGAGAATGGTATTGGCTTTCATGGGTTTTGGAAACGTAGTGTCTTGAAAACTTCAGGCTTAGAAAACAACTATCATCCTTCGCTCCGCTCAGGATGACATGACATGGTTGTTAAATCAAATTGAAAAAACCAGTTCGGCGGCAGGGTCTACGCTACGCGAGATGTTGATGTGGGCGCGGTGGTATACGCGGGAGTGCGAGGGTACGCTTTCCGTCAGCCAGACGTTGCCGCCGATGACGCTATGCGCGCCTACTACTGTGCTGCCACCCAGAATGGTAGCCCCCGCGTAAATCACCACGTGGTCTTCGATAGTGGGGTGACGCTTCTGGCCTTGCAGGCCCTTGGTCACGCTCAGCGCCCCGAGGGTCACGCCCTGGTAAATCTGCACATTGGCCCCGATAACGGCGGTTTCGCCAATGACCAAGCCGGTGCCGTGGTCGATGCAAAACGCCGGCCCGATGTGCGCCCCCGGGTGAATGTCGACCCCCGTGCGCTGGTGGGCGTACTCGCTCAGCAGGCGCGGCAGGCGCGGCAGCCCCCGCTGATACAGCGCGTGCGCCACCCGGTAAAGCGCCGTGGCATAAAAGCCCGGATAAGAGCTGATGATTTCGCCAATTCCCTGCGCGGCGGGGTCGGACGCCAGAATGGCGCTGGCATCGCGTAGCAGGGCAGCCCGTAGCGCTGGTAGCTGGGCCGTAAATTCATCGGCCAGCGCCCCGGCCGGTGCCGGCAACGACGGCACCTTGGTGAGCAGAATGGCCAGTTCGGACCGGAAGTGATACAGCTCCGAGGCGACGGCATCGGCCGTGGCCAGCGGCCGCTCGGCACGGTGCGGAAACAGGAGGGCTAAGAGGCCATCGGCCAAGGCACAGAAGGCCGCGCCGGGCAGGGCGTCGGGTACTGAGGCGTGGGCCTGGGCCAACTCGGCGGCAAAAGAATCGGGAAGGATGGGCACAGAAAAAGGCGGTAAGGATGAAGCAGGGAAAGTAACCGGGTAGCGGGGCGAAGGTTTCGGGGCGAGCCGGCAACGGCGGCTGCGCTTAGCCCGTTAGCCAGGCACCGGACCAGCGTTGCACTTATGGTCCGCTAGACCGGCCAAAAGATACTTCACTCCTTTCCCAATCCCGCACCATGTCCGATACCACCATCATTAAAGTTGATTCCGAATATTCTCCCAAAGGTCCCGACGGTGAAAAATACCTGGCCTCCGGCAAGCACGTTGCCATGCGGATGTGGGAAAAAGAGCAGCCCGGCGAACCCAAAGAACCCGCCACCCGCTCCTACGAAACCGTGGGCTACGTACTCAGTGGCCGGGCCGAACTACACATAGCTGGCCAACTGGTTATCCTGGAGCCCGGTAACTCCTGGGTGGTACCCGCCAATACCGAGCATACCTACAAAATTCTGGAAGCTTTTACGGCCGTAGAAGCTACCTCGCCTCCCGCACAGGTGCACGGCCGTGAGGAGAAGTAGGGCCATCCTAGTATATTGAACATCAGCTCTATCGAGTACTGCTCACAAGACACTTCGCCATGTTCGGGATGACAGCCGGCCCCTACCCTACTGCGCGGAAGCCAACGGGCCCAGCACCCAGTCCTGCACAATGCGGATGAGGGCGGTTTCCTGGAAGGGCTTGGTGAGGTAGTCGTTCATGCCCACGGCCAGGCATTTTTCGCGCTCGCCGTTGATGGCGTTGGCTGTGAGTGCAATGATGGGCACAGTGAGACCCAGGTCCTGCCGTAGGATGGCGGTGGCCTCGTAGCCATCCATCACGGGCATCTGCACGTCCATCAGCACCAGGTCGAAGGGCTGGGCCTGGGCCAGCTCCACGGCAATTTCACCATTGGCTGCTTCGGTCACTTCCATGGCCAGGTTGGTCAGGAACACCCCGGCCAGCATGCGGTTGAAAGTATTGTCCTCGACCAGCAGCACGCGCTTGCCACGCAGGGCGTAGCGCAGGCTGCTCAGGTCGGTGCTGGCTTTGGGCTGGGGCAGGTCGGCGGGGGTGGCCACGGCCAGGCATAGCGTGAAGCGGCTGGTGGTGCCCCAGTTTTTCTGGCTGCTCACGCGCAGCTCGCCGCCCAGCAATTCCACCAGCTTTTTGCTGATGCCTAGGCCCAATCCGGTTCCTCCAAACTTGCGCGACACCGACGAGTCTTCCTGGCTGAAGTTCTCGAATATCTGGGCCAGGTAGTTGGTTTCCATGCCAATGCCGGTATCGCCCACGGCAAACTCCACCCGCACCTCACCATTGGGCAGGGTTTCGAGCAGGGAGCAAGCCACCGTTACAGACCCATGCTCGGTAAATTTTACGGAGTTGCCGGCCAGGTTGAGCAGGATTTGGGTGAGGCGGTAGGGGTCGCCGAACAGCACGGCGGGCACGCCCGGCCCCAGCTGCGTGATGAAGGTGAGGCCCTTTCCTTCGGCCTTGTAGAGCAGGGTTTTCTCTACCTGCGCCAGCACTTCGCGGGGGCTGAAGCCGATGCGCTCGATGGCCATGTGCCCGGCATCGATTTTCGACAGGTCCAGGATATCGTTGATGATGACCAGCAGGTTCTCGGCCGATGCCGTGATGGCGTGCAGGTAGCTGGCCTGGGGCGCGTTGAGCTCGGTCTGGGCCAGGAGCTGGCTCATGCCCAGGATGGCGTTCATGGGCGTGCGGATTTCGTGGCTCATGTTGGCCAAGAAGTCCTGCTTGGCACGGCTGCTGATGTCGGCCTGGGCCTTGGCCTCGCGCAGGCTGGCTTCGAGCCGCTTCTGGGGCGTCACATCAAGATAGATGCCGATGGAGCCGATGGGCTGCTGGTCGTCGCCGTAGAGCGGAGCACCGCTCACCAGCAGCCACTTGCGCTCGCCGGTCTTGGTGGTCACCACTACTTCGTAGGAGTCGGAGATGCCGTGCTCCCGGCTTTTCAGCTTGGCCTCCACCATGGCCAGGTCGTTGCCGTCGAGAAGGATGGGCGAAAAGCGCTGGCCGGCCAGCTCGTCGGTGCAGTAGCCGGTCATGTCGCAGAAGCTCTGGTTGGCGTAGAGCAGGTGGTCGTTCAAGTCAGCTTCTACCAAGCCCAGCGACATATTTTCGATGATGCCCCGGTATTTCTCCTCGCGGCGGCGCAGGTCGGCTTCGGCATTGATGCGGGCCGTGATGTCCTGAAACTTCCACATCTGGCCGATGTAGCGGTCACCGTCGAAAATCGGCGTGAAGTCGCGCTGCAGCACCCGGCCATCGAGCAGGGAAAGAATATCACCGCTCACGGGCTTGCGCCGTTGCAGCAAGGCCGCGATGCGAGCCACGTAGCGGTGTGGGTAGCGCATGGAGGATTTGGAGCCTTCGGCCAGCCAGGCCCCTTCCTTGCCCACCAGCTGGGCCGGGGTTACGGGGTTGTCCAACAGGTCGCAAAAGGCGTCGTTGGCCAGCATGATGCGGCGGTGCTCATCTTCCAGCACGAGGCCTTCCTGGAAGTTGGCAATCACGGTAGAAAGGCGCTTTAGGGAAGCATCAAGAGCATTGCGGGTTTCTTTCAGGGCTGAGATATCCGTGTTGGACCCGCTGAAAATCACAGGCCGGCCGGCGGCATCGCGCTCCGTGACGATGCCCCGCGACAGCACCCAGGTGTAGGTGCCATCCTTGCGCCGCAGCCGGTGTTCGCTGACATACAGCGGGGTTTCGTCCCGCAAGTAGCGCTCGAACGCCTGCGAAGCGGCTTCCTGGTCGTCGGGGTGCACGTGGTTTCGCCACGTCATGAGCACGCTGGGAAATTCCTCGTGCTGGTAGCCCAGCATGGCCTTGTACGGGATGGAATAAAAAATTTCGTTGGTAACCAGGTTGCGCTCCCACGTCCCGTCGCCGAACCCCTCCACGGTCAGGCGCCAGCGCAGGTCACTTTCACGCAGCACAGCCTTGGCCTGTTTCAGTTGCGTGGTGTCCTGCAGGATGCCGCTGTACACGACGCCCCGCTCATCGCTCCCAATCACCACGGCATTGCTTTGCATCCAGCGCAGGGGCTGGCCTTCTACTATCACGCGGTGTTCGTGGTTCCACGGGGCTTCGTCCCGCACCGCATCGGCCATCGATTGCATAAAGCTGGCCCGGTCGTCGGGGTGCACGAAATCGGGCATCCGCACAATGTCCTCCACCCGGATGCCGAACAGCTCATACAGCTTCGGGCTGACGTACACGAACTCGAAGCTGTTGTCCTTGTTTTTGCGCCATTCGTAGAGTACGCCGGGCGCGCTCTCGGCCAGGGCCTGGAAGCGGACTTCGCTTTCGGCCAGCGTTTTTTTCCAGTCGGTGATGTCTTCTATGAGCTTGGCTATCATCACCACGTCGCCGGCCGCGTTGCGAATAGGCAGCACCTTTACCCGTATCCAGCCAGCCTCACCCGGCAAGCCCGGCCGGGGCACTTCGTATTGAAAAGCGACCTGAGCAGCCAGGCTTTCCTGAATGTAGCTCAGCGTAACGGGCTCGGTGAGCAGAGGCCGCAGAAACTGGCTCATCTGCCTGCCCAGCAACTGGGCCACATCGACCCCATACATCCCCGTAAAGCCGTCGTTGGCCCAGATAATCTGGTCGGCGGTGTCAGTGAATACCACCGCTAAGTAGATGCCCTGCATTAGCTGCTCCAGCTGCGCGGGCTCGGGCACCAGCGGGTTGGGCGTGGCAGCTGCACTTGCGGCTAGCTCCGCCCGCAGCGCTTCGTTTTCGGCCTGCAACTGGCCCAGAGCTGCTTCCAGCTGCGCGCGGGTCATGTCGGGTTGATTCACAGCAGAGAACGAAGAAAGCTGATAATGCCTGTTGATGTGTATTTACGGGGCCAATTTAAGGGCGGTTTTCCAACGAGACAGAGCCAAATAACCAGCCTATTAGCCAAGCACTGGGCTTATCATGGAATCTTATTATTCGCTTCTGATTGGCACAGTAGCTTACTGAGCCGGCAGGGTGCGCACGTGCGACACCGGCACCGGGCTGCCCACGCCCTGCTGCGCCAGTGCCCGCTGCAGCTGCTCGATGATGCGGCCCTGGGTGGGGCCGTTTTGCCCGGCGGCCGTGTACGCCCGAAACGCCACCGTCATGCCGCCGGCCTTAAGGGCCGTGACCACTACCTGCGGGGCGGGCGTGGGCAGCACCTCAGCATCGGCCTGCATGAGCGGAATAGCCCAGCCGCGCAGCGCCGCCAGGTCGGTGGCGTTGTCCAGGTCGGCCACGATTTCGACCAGGGCCTTGTTCTGAGCCGTTTTATTGACGATGACGTTGTTGGAAGTAGCGCCATTGGGCAGGATGACGGTATCGCCTTGCCCGGTGACGAGGATGGTGTTGAAAATCTGGATTTCTTTCACCTCCCCCGACTTACCCTGCGACTCAATGGTATCGCCCACCACGTAGGGCTTGAAAATGAGGATGAGCACCCCGCCCGCGAAGTTGGCCAGCGTGCCCTGCAAGGCCAGGCCCACTGCAAGGCCCGCCGCCCCCAGAATGGCCACAAATGAAGTTGTTTCAAAGCCCACCATGCCGGCTACCGTAATCAGCAGCAGTACTTTGAGCACGATGTTAACCAGGCTGGTCAGAAAGCCGGCCAGCGAGACGTCGAGCTTGCTGGTAGCCACGGCAATGAGGCGGCTGGCCCAGCCAATCAGCCACCAGCCCACCACCAGGGCCACCCCCGCCATAAGCACGCGGGGCAAATAGAGAATAGCCAGACTCTGCAGTTGCTGGGCGTAGGTAGCTACTTGGTTCATTGGAATAATAGGGTTGACGAGGACGACCCGCAAGATAGCGCGCAGTTAGTCATGCGCCTGCTGAGCATCAATTTCGTGGATGAGCTGGCGGGTGTGTTGCAGCACGCCGTGGTAGCGCAGCATAATGTCACGCAGGGCGGGCTCCTTGTTCAGGTAGTTATACATTTGGTCGGACTGCATCACGGCCAAGAAGTTATCGCCTGAGCGTTGCAGGTGCTCATCCAGATACGTCAGAATGGTGCGCGCTTTGTAGTCGGAAAAGGCCCGGGTTTCGCTCACCAGGCTCGGCACTCGTTCCTGGTAGTTGTCCATGATGTCGTTCAGCAGCTCGTCGTTTTCGATAATCCCGAGCTTGCCAGCCGATTTCAGGCCCTCAAACCGCGACGAGTTGGGCAGCAGGTTGGTATTGTTGAAAAGCGTCCATTGGTAGTGGTGTACGCTGTCAACGTTTAGCGTTTTGGCGGTCATGGTGCGGAAATACTGGTAGCCTTTCAGCACCCGGGCGTAGGTCAGCGAGTCGTTGCGCAATTCCTTCAGGTCGCTCGTCAGGTCGGCACGCAGGCCGGTGAGGAACTTGCGCTCCTCGGCTTGTTCGACTGAGTGCTCGTGCCAGGCGTGCAGCTGAATGGACAAGGTGATGGCAAATACGATGATGCCGATTTCGAGCAGAATCTCCGGCAGCCGGTGCCGCCAGCCCTTGTTTGCCGAGTGGCTTTCTTCCATACCCAGGGCCTTTTTTCCGTGTTTGGCAATAAGGTCTACTTCAATCATGATAGCACTTCCGGCAATTTGCCCCGACCACTAGCGGCCATATGGCAACTGTAAAAGTAAAGATTGGGGTGCTACTCCCCTACTGCGCCACCACCAATTCCACGCTTAGAATCTGGTCGCCGATGTCGAGCTTATGCACCACGTCCAAGCCCCCGACTACCTGGGCGAAAATGGGGTAGCGGCCGTCCAGGTGCGGCGTGGGCGTGTGGGTGATGAAGAACTGGCAGCTTTCGGTGTCTTTGCCGGCCGAGGCCAGGCCCACGCTCCCCTCCTCATAGCGCAGGTCGCCGAACTCGGAGCGCAGGTTATAGGGGGCGCTGCCGTTGCCATCGCCGCGCGGGTCGCCGCCCTGGACCACAAAATTGGGCACTACGCGGTGGAAGTACAGGTTGTCGTAAAACTTCTGGCTGATGAGCGTGACGAAGCTGGCCACTGCACCGGGCGCTTCGTTGGGCTTCAGCTCCAGCAGAATAATGCCCTTGCTGGTACGCAGCCGCACCTGCTGGCCCAGCGGCACGCCCTGCACCACCGCCCAGTCGATGGGGTGCTGCGCGGCCGTGGCCAGTGGCGAGGGCGTCGGCTTTGGAGCCTTTTCCAGCTTATCGAGGGCCTGCTGAATGCCCTGCCAGGCTTCTATTTCGCGGGGCAATTGCAGTTTGGCCTGGGCATCGCGCAGGGCCGTGAGGTCGGCGGGCTGGGCAGTTGGGTAAAGCTTGGGGTCGGCCAGGGCTTCGGCGGCAGTGCCAAGCAGGGCTACATCGCCGCTGCTCAGGGCCTGGCGCATGGCAACGGCAAAATCGGCGTGGCGGCTGGCCGGAAAGTCGGGCAGGCGGCGCATAGCCAGCAGCGCCCCCAGCGCGTAGCCTGCCACCACCGGCGACTGCCCCGGCGCAAACGCCTCGATGCGCATGAAATCGAACGCCGCGGGGTCTTCACTCAGCGCTTCCAGCAAGAAGCCTTTCTCATACACTGTGGGCACGGCTGGGTAGCGCTTCTCAATGGTCTCGACCAAACTGGGCCGAGCGGCTGGGCTGGCGTGGTGCACAGCCGCCCGCAGCAGCGCCGCCCGCACCCGCACTGAGGCTTGCTTGTTGCCATCAGCCAACGCCGCCAGCGCCGCGCCCGATTCCCCTTTAGCATGGGCCAGCAGCCACTCGGCCGCTGTAAGGGCCACAGCGGGCTGGTCACGATTAAGAGTTGTGAAGACGGCTTTTCGGCTAGCAGGGTAAGACTCCAGGCCAAATGGCAGCGCCCTAATAGCCATCAGCCGCACGCGGTAGTCGGGGTCTTTGGTGGCCATGTGAACCAGCACGGCGCCCGGGCTGGCTCCTTTCACAACAGCAGCAGTTGAAGTAGCGTCAGCTGTTGAAACGGCGGCCGTTGGAAAAGCCGCTATTTTACCTAAGGCGCTGGCTGCTGCCGCCCGCACGGCATAGTTCCGGTCTTTTTGCGCCACGCGCACCAGCGTAGTTTCGGCCAGGCGCTTCAAATCGGCATCAAGCCCGCGAGTACGGCTCAGGCCTACCACGGCCGCCAGCCGGCCGCGCACCGGCAGCTTGGGCGAGTTCAGCAGCAGGACGGTGCGCCGGATGGTTTCGGGTGAAGTGAGACCACGCAGGGCGGCGCGGCTCAGGCCCCAGGCTAGCGCAGCGGCGCGGGAAGTGTCGGTCAGAATTTCTACGCGCCAGAGCTCGGGCAGGCTGTGGCGCGTGACGGTGCGGCCCAGGGCCTCGTGCACGTAGCGGCGCACCGTGCCATCAGTTTCCTTGAGCACGCGCACCCGCAGGCTGTCTACGGCGGTGCTGTCGCCGGTCTGGCCGAGGGCGTAGGCGGCGGCGCGGCGCACGCCGGGGTCGGCATCGCGCAGCAGGGGCAGCAGGCCGGGTACGGCGGCCGGGGCCTGCACCGAGGCCAGGGCCAGGGCGGCTTCGCGCCGGTAGGTGGGGTTGGCGTTGGTGAGGAAGGGCAGAATGGTGGCCGCGTTGCGCTCGTCCTGCGCTGTGCCAATCTGGCGAATGGTGGCGTCGTGGTATTTATTGGCGTGGTCGGCGCTGGGCCGCGGGGTACGGGCGCAGGCGGCCACCAACAGCAGCAAGGGCCAGAAACGAAGGGAGCGGAAGGTCATGGATGGGTAGTAGTAGCGCGAACTTTTAGTTCGCGTGGCAGAACAGACGCAGTGCACAGACTGGAACGGGACGCGAACTAAAAGTTCGCGCTACTCTCCGCCCCAGGATTCTTCCTGCGGCGCGATTTCGCCCGGCAGGTACGCTGTGCCGATGTCGTTCAGCATATCGTCGAGCTGCGCAAACAGCACTTCGTTGCCGTGCTGCTGGTAGCTGGCCAGGGCGGTTTCAAAATCCGCTATTCCCGCCAGAAACGCCCCCAGGTTATCGGCCGTGATGGATTCAAAATGCCGGCCGTAACCCATCTGCTGCACTTCGGCTGCGTTCAGCCATTGTTCAAACTGCGCTGGAATGGGAATAGCGCAGATGGGCTTGCGCAGGAACACGGCCTCCGAAATCAACGAAAACCCACCGTTGGTGACAATGGCGCGGGCGCTGGCCAAATCGGCAATAAAGCCGGCTTCGGAAAAGGCCCGGAGCTGCACGTTGCCGTGGTCTTCTTCCTTATTGAAGCCGTACACGCGAAACTCCTGCTCGGGCAGTTGCTGCAACAGCGGTACTAGGTTCTGCTGGGTAGTGGCCGACTGATACACCAGCACGTGGCTGCCCTGCGTGGGCGTAGCGGCCAGGATTTCGGGCCGGATGATGGGCGGTACCAGCGTGGTGCGCTTCTTCTTCAGCGCCAGGTTGAAGAAGGTGGTGACGAAGTAGTGGCGGCTGCGTGGCAGCTTGGCCCGCACAATGGCTTTGGCCAGCTGGTAGTTGCCGCGCTCGGCCTTCGGTATCGCCACGTTCAGCCGAGCCCGACTGATAATCTGCATATTGTCGATGCTGACCACCGGCAGCCGCTTCAGCTTGGCAAATAGGTAGCTGAAAGACTCAAAATCCGAAATCACTATTTCCGGCTCGAAGCCGCCCAGCAGCTCCCGGTACTTGCTGAAATTCACCTGCAAGTCCTCCGGGGCGGTGCGCAGGGTGAGTTTCACGGTCTGGGCCTTGCTCACGGCCAGGCCATTGTAGGCCAGGTGAAAGCCCCGGATTTCGTGCACCCGGCCGGGGAAGGCGGCGGCCAGCATTTTGTAGGCGCGGCTACTACTCACCACGCTCACGTCGTGGCCCTTAGCTAGTAAGTGACCGATAACAACTTTGCTGCGGGTGGCATGACCCAGGCCCTCGCCGGGCACTCCGTATAATATTTTCACGCTTCGCTTAAGCTTAATGGGAAATGAAGAATGAGGAATGAAGAATTGGCAAGTACGGCCAAAATCCCTCATTCCTCATTCCGCGAAGCGCCTCATTCCTCATTCAGCCGCAGGCATCATTCCGTCACGACCAGCTTCTCACTGCGCGTGCCCTGGCTCGATTCCAGCCGCACGATGTAGATGCCGGCCTTCACGCCGCTGAGTGGTAGCGGCAGTTGCTGCGGGCCCGCCGGAAATGCCTTTTCGCGCACCACCGAGCGCACCAAGCGGCCAGTAGCATCGAGCAGCGAGACCGTGACGGGGCTAGCGCGCTCCATCTGGAAATTAATGGCCGTGGCCCCGCTGCTGGGGTTAGGATACACGGCCATTTGCACGGTACCGGGGGTGGTAGCCACGCCGGGCATGGCACTCAGCACCACGTTTTCATCGCCGGTCTGGTAGGGCAGCACGTCGAAATACGTGAGCAGCATTTCGGACGTCGTGCTTTCGCCCCACTGCGTGGTGACGGGCGGGCTGTTGGGGTTGCGCGGGTTTTGGGCGGTGTTGTCGTAGGTGGCATCGGCCATGAGGCGCGAGCCGGCCGGAATGCGCTGCAAGCCGGTGAAGCGGTAGGTACCCTGCCAACGGAAGTCCCAGTCGTTAATTTTTACCAGGCGAATGGTATCGCCGTTGGGCTTCACGGCCCATACTTTCCAGCTTTTGCTGAGCAGATGTGAGTGAGGTGCCACGCTAAGAATGGTGGCTTCGAACGGCACCGTGAGCTGGGCGTGGAAGGTACTGGTCTGGTTGGCTGGAATGACAAACGGACCGTTGGTGAGCGTGACCGGCGAGATGGCCGGCAGCGTCTGGATGTAGCGCGTGACGGGCTGGCGGGCAAAGAAAATATTGACCACCGACGAGTCGCTCTGTGTCACGTAGTTGGGGCCGTAGTGAATCTGGAGCAGCAGCGAGGAGCGGCGGTAGAGCTTTTTGCCCATGCCCGAAGGGTAAAATCGCGACTGCATGCCTGGCACCCAAGCCGCAAAATTGGTTTCGATGGGATTGAAGCCGAAGCCGCCGAACTGGGTGTAGCCGTAGCCGGGCGCCGCCGCATCAAGCGCCTGGGCCTGCTGCGTGGTGTCCATGCCGATGATGACGTGGTGGGTAATGCTCTTATTACCCGCCCGAAACTCAATGGCCGCAATGTCGCGGTCGGTGGGCATGTTGATGGGCAGCACGAAAATGCGGTACATGTCCTGGCCATTGCCCAGGTGCGTGAATTTCTGGGCCATCGGAATCACCATATCCGGCGTGCCGAGCTGCGAGCCGCTGGGATAAGTGGGCACGGGCGGCGTCTGGGCAGCGTTGCCCTGCGGCATGCCACCATCCACCCAGGAGGCTATTTTGGCGATTTCCGCGTTGGTCAGCGTGTTCTCGTCGAGGTAGTGGCGGTAATTAGGGTCGGGCTTCCACGGCGGCATGTAGCGCGTACCCGTCGCGTACTTAATGGTTTGGCCGTGGCTGGCCACCTCGGCGTAGGTCGTGAGCGGAAACGGGGCCACTTCGCCGGTGCGATGGCAGTTGGTGCAGTGCTGGTACACCAGCGGCGCAATATCCTGGCTGAAAGTGTACGGCGTGTTCTGAGCCTGCGCCGGTTGCAGCCGGCCCACCAGCGCAAAAGCTAGCAGCAAGGTGGAGAAGTAGTTTTTCATCATGGGGATTCACTTATGCAAAATTCAGAGCGTCATGCTGCGCTGCGCTCTACACAACATTCTATCTATTAAAATCTGTAAGGCAATCTGTTTCAAATTTACTCAATAAAGCAGCCCACCGGCTCGGTGCGGGGCACGGCTACGGGCTTGCCGGTAGTCACGGCGGCTAGGGCGTCGGCCAACTCATGGTGGTTGGTGATGGTGCGGTGCTGGCCCAGGCCGGCGTAGGCATCGTTCAGCCGGCCTTGGTAGAGGACAGTGTGGCCATCGGCGGCTACCACCACGGCTTCGGGCGTGACGCGGGCGTGCAGCTTTTTGGTGAGCTGATGGCCGGCATCGGCTTGCAGGGGGAAGGCCAGCTGGTAGGTTTTGGCGAAGGCCGCCAGGCCAGCCGGGTTGGTTTCCTTGGCCGGAAATACCCCCACGAACCGGACGCCCTGCGCCTCGTAGCGGCTGTGCAGCTCGCGCAGCGGCAACGTGGCCGCCTGGCTAATGGGGCAGGTTTCGGCCAAAAAAACATACACCGTGGCGCGTGGCGCCGGCGCCACTCCAAAACCGATGAAACTGAGCAGCCAAAGTAGTAGAAACGGCATAAGAAAGGCAGTTAGAATCGGGCAAAAAGGCTATTTCTATAGCCTGCGGCAAGAAGTAGTCCCGTTGGTGCGTTTGCTTTGTGGTGCTTTGGATGCGTAATCGGGTCAAAAGTTACATAGCAAAACCCTATTATTTTGTTGACTCCCCTACTGGCCCGGGGTTCATTCAGACACCGCTCTGCCGAGCCAGGTTCCGACTTTTCGGCCCGGTTTTCGTTTACGCCGCTAAAAACCCATTGCTTATTTCGCTATGAATACCTCTGTTTCCCGGTCCCTGGTGGCCACGCTGGCAGCAGCGGCCCTGTTGCTGGCCAGCTCCTGCACCGCTCCCCGCGCCATCATTGCCACTGGCAAAGTCACGCCCCAGGGCGAGTTTCGGGTGGGCTACAACCAGGGATTTAACATTGCCAGCGCGCCCATTGCCAAGGCCGGCAGCGCGGTGAAGGAAGCCGCCAGCCAGGCCGCCAGCCAGGACAAAGTGGACTACACCGACGCCACTACCCAGCTGCAAGCCGCCGCTCTGGCCTACATCCTCGACCCGGTGCAGCCCACTGCCGACCTCAACATCCGCTACGGCATCGTGCCGCGCCTCGATGCCGGCTATAAATACGCCTTCGGCTCGCACGTTTTCGATGCGCAGTACCAGCTGCTGGGCCCCACTGGCACGCCCGAAAACCCCGGCGCAGGCGCTGCCAGTGGCACTACCTACGCCAGCATCGGCCTGCAGTTTGCCACCCAACGGGCCAAGTTGCCCAGCCTTCCCTTCCTCTCGGATATCAATTCAGTCCTGAATTTCCGGGCTACCCGCAACGACTTGCTGGTGCCGCTCACGTTCAGCCAGTCGTTTGGGCCGGAGGAAGAAATCGGAGCCATCAGCTACGGCCTGGTGTATGCCCACAGCTGGGTGAGCTATGGTTTCGCGCCCGACAAAATCTACAACGGCTCGGTGAAGGTGCCGGAGCTGCCGCTGCAAAGCCGCAACTTCTCCTCCTTCGGCGGCTTCGTCAACCTCAAGCTGGGCTACCGCTACTTCTACGTCATTCCGGCCGTGTCGCTATTCTATCAGAACTACGGCGACTATGCGCTGCTGAATGGCAAAAGCACTTCCCTGAGCGGGGTGACGGTAGTGCCTTCGCTGGGCTTCCAGCTACGGATTCCTAATTTTAATAAGTAAGGGGCGCTCACCGCAGCCCTTCCCCCCCTCTCCAAAACAGAGGGCACCAGATGGACCCTACCATAGTTCTGCTACAAAAAGAGCCTTTTGCTGATGCGAAAGGCTCTTTTATTTTCATCTTTCCAAGTCCAGTGTCCCCTCTGTTTTGGAGAGGGGGTCAGGGGGTGAGGTTGGCAGGGAACGAAGTCTGCTGGCTAATGGCTTTCTTTGTTGCCCGTTTTTCAAAACTTTAGGCACCGTCTGCCTTTCCACTCTCCCACCCTATGGAAGCTCCCAATCCCGAATTCATGCGCGAAGCCATTCGCCTGTCCATTGAGAAAATGCAGGCCGGGCACGGCGGCCCATTTGGCGCGGTGGTGGTGAAGGACGGCAAAATCATTGCCCGTGGTTTCAACCAGGTTACCACCACCCACGACCCTACCTGCCACGCCGAGGTCGACGCCATCCGCAAGGCCTGTAAGGAGCTCGGCACCTTCCAGCTCGACGGCTGCGACCTTTACACCAGTTGCGAGCCCTGCCCCATGTGCCTGGGCGCCATCTACTGGGCCCGCCCGCGCAGGGTATTCTTCGGCAATACCAAGGCCGATGCGGCCGCCATTGGCTTCGACGACCAGTTCATCTACGAAGAGCTCGACCAGCCCATGGAAAACCGTAAATTGCCCATGACGCAACTGTTGCGCGACGAGGCCCTGGCCGGATTCCGCGCCTGGACGGAACTGGAAGGCAAGACAGAGTATTAGGAGTTAGCAGCTTTAAAAGCGTGCAAAAAAGGCGGTCATGCTGAGCGTAGTCGAAGCATTTCTACTGCAGAAGTAATCCATTTGATTGAGTTAGTTGCGCGGTAGAGATGTTTCGACTGCGCCCAGCATGACGTTCCCATTGCTTTTGAATTTATGATTGAGTTTTACCTCAACGACCAGCCCGTTCGCACCAGCGAGGCCCCGGCCAGCGCGCTACTCGATTTCGTGCGCTACCACGAGCAACTGAAGGGCACCAAAATCGGCTGCCGCGAGGGCGACTGCGGCGCCTGCACCGTGCTGGTGGGCGAGCTGAACGCCGACGGCCAGACCGTGAACTACCAGAGCATGACCAGTTGCCTCACGCCGCTGGGCAACGCCCACGGCAAGCACATCGTGACGGTTGAAGGCATCAACGCGGCTGGCTCACAGCTCACGCCCGTGCAACAGGCCATTGTGGACGAAGGCGGCTCGCAGTGCGGCTTCTGCACGGTGGGCTTCGTGATGTCGCTGACTGGCCATAGCCTGAGCAGCGCACCCGCCACAGAGCAAAGCACCATAGCGGCCATCGACGGAAACATCTGCCGCTGCACCGGCTACAAGTCCCTGGAGCGCGCCGCCACCAAGCTCACGGCAGAGCTGGAGCAGCGCCCAGCCGAAAACGCCTTGACGTGGCTCAGCGAGAAGCAATTTGTACCTAGTTATTTCGCCAATATTCCTGCCCAACTGGCCAAACTACGCCCCGCTGCAGCCAACGCGGTAGCAGTTCCTTCAGCAACTACCGCTGCTAATACAGCCCACTCCAACGGCAGCAGCGCGGTTTCGACTTCCCCCAACGGCCACGCCCAAAACCAGAACGACCACGGCCACGCTAATGCTGCGCCGTTTACGAACGCCTTGCTGGGCGGCGGCACCGACTTGCTGGTACAGCGCCTCGAAGAGCTGCGCGAGCAGCCCGGCGTGCGCCTGATTTTTGACCAGCCCGGCCGGCGCGGCATCCGCCACGAAACCACCGGCCGCGTGGTGCTGGGCGCCGCCACTACGGCCAGCCAGCTGCTCGAATCGGACCTCATGCGCAGCCTGCTGCCCAACCTGCCGCAATACCTGAAACTGGTATCGAGCACGCCCATCCGCAACATGGGCACGGTGGCCGGCAACTTCATCAACGGCTCGCCGATTGGGGACCTCACCATCATGTTCCTGGCCCTTGGCGCGTCCATCACGCTGCTCGACGCCGTCGGCACCACCCGCGAGCTGTCCCTGCCCGACCTCTACCTCGGCTACAAAAAGCTGGCGAAAGCGGCCGACGAGCAGGTTATCGAAATCAGCTTCCCCGCTCCGCTGGCCGGCGATTTCTTCCACTTTGAGAAAGTCTCCAAGCGCACCCACCTCGACATTGCCAGCGTGAACTCCGCCGCCTGGCTGCAGGTCGAAAATGGCATCATCCAGGCCGCCCGCGTATCGGCTGGCGGTGTGGGCCCGGTACCGCTGTATCTGGCCCGCACCAGCGAGTTTCTGCAGGGCCGCGAGCTGACGGCTGAAACCGTGAGCGCCGCCAATGAGGTAATGCAATCAGAAATCAGCCCGATTTCCGACGTACGCGGCACCAGTGACTACAAGCGGCTATTACTGCGCCAGCTGCTGTGGGCACACTTTCTGCAGCTTGCGCCAGATTTGGAATTTGTCAATCTCTAAACGTTGTCTGGCAACTTGTTGCGGAGGATTTTTCTAATGAATGACCAACAACGATTTTTCGATGGTCTCGAAGAAATTGAGCAGTTACCCTTATTCCTGACTGATAACACGAATCAGCTTTCCAAGGAAATTCAGATAAACTGCATCCAGCTTTCAATTCCAGCCGGACTTCAAATTGAACCTCCGGAACTCCTTGCCTTTTTAAATAAAGTTAAGCTTAATCGGCAGGCGCAGCTACAAAACAGTGGGCTGGTTACTGACCTGATTTATTACGTTTGGCATGATGAATTAGCCGGGCAGCTTCGATTCAATTTCCTGAGTTCTTTGCATCATACACTGCCTTTCAATTGCGCTATTTCCGTGATTGCAAGCGAAGCAGAGATTGTTGCTGATTTCTTAAGCTCAAATTATTTGCAAAGCATTCCTTTGGAAGAGTTTATAGCCGCTGTTGATAGTCCGGCTGATACTTCCGTCGCAGCTTTTACTTGCAAGGTCTACCAGGAAATTATTCCTAATTCTTCTACCCGGCATCCTCGGTAACTCTGTCAAACACGACACGGAGCCTAAGCACCACTCCCATGAACCACCTCGACCCCCACCGCCACGTGCGCGGCGAATCGCAGTACCTCGACGACGTTCCCGTGCAGCAAGGCACCCTGTACGCAGCCGTGTTTGAAAGCCCGCTGGCCCATGGCGTGCTCCGCAGCCTCGATTTCGGCGCGGCACTGGCGGCGCCCGGCGTGGCGCGCGTACTCACGGCGGCCGACATTCCGGGCATTAACCAAATTGGCGGCATCGTGGCCGATGAGCCGCTGCTGGCCGAGGGGCACGTGCATTTTCGGGGGCAGCCGGTGGCGCTGGTGCTGGCCCGCACCGAGGCGCAAGCCCACGCCGCGCTCAAGCTCATCAAGGTCGAAATCGACCCGCTGCCCATCATCACTGACCCGCGGGTGGCAGCAGCGCAAGGGGAGTTCATCGTGCCGCCGCGCACCTTCAAAATCGGCGATTCAGCAGCGGCCTGGGCTGCTTGCGCGCACGTGTTTGAGGGCGTGGCCGAGAACGGCGGGCAGGAGCATTTGTACATCGAAACGCAGGGCGCCTACGCCTTTCCCACCGAGATGGGCGGCGTGCGCATGATTTCCTCCACGCAGGGCCCCACGGCCGTGCAGCGCCACACGGCCGTGGTGCTGGGCCTGGGCATGCACCAGGTGGAGGTGGACGTGACGCGCCTCGGCGGTGGTTTTGGCGGCAAGGAAGACCAGGCCACGCCCTGGGGCGCCCTGGCCGCACTGGGTGCCTTCATCACCAAAAAGCCGGTGAAGCTGGTGCTCGACCGCATGGCCGATATGCGCATGACCGGCAAGCGCCACCCCTACTCGTCTGATTTCAAAATCGGCTTCGATGCGGACCTGAAAATCGTGGCCTACGAGGTAGAATTCTACCAAAACGCGGGCGCTGCCGCCGACCTCTCGCCGGCCGTGATGGAGCGCACGCTCTTCCACGCCACCAACGCCTATTTCGTGCCCAACGTGACGGCGACGGCCTTTTCGTGCCGTACCAACCTGCCGCCCAACACGGCTTTCCGGGGCTTCGGCGGGCCGCAGGGCATGTTCGTAATTGAATCGGCCCTGGCCAAAGCGGCCGAAGAGCTGAGCGTGCCGACCTACGAGCTACAGCGCCGCAACCTGCTCCACGAGGGCGACCTGTTCTCGTACCGTCAGGCGGCCGAGATGTGCCACGCCCGCCAGGCCTGGGACACGGCCGTGTCGGAATTTGATTTGGCCGGCATTCGAGTTGAAGTCGAGCGGTTCAACCAGACCAATAAGCTGAAGAAAAAGGGCTTCGCGGTGATGCCCATCTGCTTTGGCATCAGCTTCACCAAAACGCCCATGAACCAGACGCGGGCGCTGGTGCACATCTACTCCGACGGCTCGGTGGGCATCAGCACGGGCGCGGTGGAGATGGGCCAGGGCGTGAACACCAAGATTGCGCAGGTGGCGGCCCACACGCTGGGCATTTCGATTAATCGCATCAAAATCGAAACCACCAACACCACGCGCGTCGCCAACACCTCCCCCAGCGCCGCCAGCGCCACCGCCGACCTCAACGGCAAGGCCACCGAAATGGCCTGCGCCGCCCTGCGCGAGCGCCTGCTGCGCCACGCCGAAACGGAATACACGCTCAACTACGAGGGCCTAGAAATACAAGGCGAAGAAGTGCTGGCCGCGGGCATTCCCACCGAAACCACCTGGGACAAGCTGGTATCGTCGGCCTTCTGGAAGCGCGTGGCCCTCACCGAAAACGCCCACTACGCCACGCCCGACCTGCATTTCGACGCGACTGTGAACCAGGGCCACCCCTTCGCCTACCACGTGTACGGCACGGCCCTGACCACCGTGACGGTGGACTGCCTGCGCGGCACCTATACCGTGGATGCCCTGCAAATTGCCCACGACTTCGGCCAGAGCTTCAACGAAATCATCGACCGCGGCCAGATTGAGGGCGGCGCGGTGCAGGGCATCGGCTGGATGACAATGGAGGAAGTGGCCTACAACGACGAGGGCCGCTTGCTCAGCAACTCGCTCAACAGCTACAAAATCCCCGACATCTACGCCGCGCCCAAAGTGCTCGACGTGCATTTCCTCGACACGCCGGGCCACCCCAAGGCCATCCTGCGCTCCAAGGCCGTGGGCGAGCCGCCGCTCATGTACGGCATCGGCACCTACTTCGCCCTGCGCGACGCAGTGCGGGCCTTCCAGGGCCACACGTCCCTCCCCTTCTCGGCCCCGATGACGCCGGAAAAGGTGCTGGTGAGCTTGTATCCGGAGTTTGTGAGAGCGAGTGAAAACACTTTATTAACAAGTGGTTAGAGCGCTACAAAAAAATTTCTGCATGTGCTGCGGAATAGGATTAACTTGTAATCTAAAAGTGGCCGAGAAACGGTATTTGTAAATCAATACCGCTTCTCGGCCACTTTTAGAACAGTATCACTTAAGCTCGAAATAAGATGATAAAGAAAATAGACATCGTAAAATTTGGCATCTTCAATTCGTATAAATGGAACACCAACATAGGAGGCGACTGCCATTTCAACAATTTGAATATCATTTATGGGCGTAATTATTCCGGAAAGACAACATTATCGAGAATATTTAGGTGTATAGAAAAGCTAGAGCTTCACAAGCATCATACTGACGGGGAATTCGTAGTCGAATGTCAAGATGCTGACATCATAACTCACAGCAATATCTCAACAATACAGAAAACCAACCAAATAAGAGTATACAACACTGATTTTGTCAGTGAAAATTTGAGCTGGATTCACAACGAAGATGGCTTAATTCTTCCATTTACAATTTTAGGAGCTAAAAATATTGAAATCGATAATGAAATTAAACTGATAACAAAAAAAACTTGGAAGCAGCGCCAGCAATGGCTTATTATTTGAGCTAACAAAGCTTCAGGATAATTATAAATCCGGAATCAAAAAACTCAATTCGCTGAAGAATGACATAGAGTCAAAACTCAAATTTAAGGCTAATGATGAAATCAAATTAGACAAAAACCTATTTTTAGCAACTTCTGGAAAGAAGACATATAATATTAGAGATATCGAAGCAGAAATAGAAAGCAGTAACGAAAATTTCTCGTCGTATTTATTAAACCCGGATGCAAAAGAGGAAAAAACGCGTTTCCTTCTTGAAGAACCAAGACCATTCATTAATCTATTTCCTGAACAGAAACCTAATTTTGAAAGATATTACCAAGAGACAATAAACCTGTTATCAAAAGAAATAAAACCCAATGAGCAGATTACCATCCTAATTAATGATAGTCTTTTGCAAGAATGGGTTAGACATGGAATTGACAACCACAAAGGCAAGCACGAAAAGTGTGCATTTTGTGGAGGCACACTGCCGTCAGATATTTGGACAAAACTTGATGCTCACTTCAATAAGGAATCCGAGGAGCTCAGAGCAGGCATTGAGAAATTAATCACTACAATCACCAATGCAGTTGAACGCATAAATAATTTCATTTTTATAAATAAAGAAAACTACTATTCGAACTTACATAAAATAATAGCCCCTTTAATAGATAAATGGGAAAAAGCAAGAAATAAATATTCAGAAAGCTTACAGTCGCTCATATCCCAACTCAATACTAGAAAGCAAAATATTTTTGAAACCATTAAAACCAATGAAATAGAGAATATTTCGGAAGAAATATTAGGCCTAATAGTTGAAATAAATAAGGTCGCAAAGGACAATAACACAAAAGCAAGCACTCTCATAAACGACCAACATCATACGCGTTATGAGTTGAGAATGTCCGAAATTGCCCGCTTTGCCATTGACATTGATTTCATCAAGAAAAGCAATAATATTGATTCTTTAGAGGCCAGCAACCAGGTTGTATACCGCGAAATCATAGCAAAAAGAGAAGAAGTCAAGCAACTTGTAGAGAAAAAAGAGTCCTTAGAGTCTCAAGCTAAGGACGAAACCAAAGGTGCCGAACTGGTCAATCAACATATTTCAGATTTTTTCGGTCATGGTGAACTCAGATTAGTTGCTGAAGGCGAATCACCTAATATAAAATTCAAAATCACAAGAGAAGGCACAGATGCAAAGAATCTCAGCGAAGGTGAGTGTAGCTTGATTTCTTTCTGCTATTTTATTGCGAAGCTTGAGGATGAAATAAAAAGCCAGGAAGAGACACGAAATCTTGTTGTCTATATTGATGACCCAATATCAAGCCTGGACAGCAACCATATATTCTTCATGTTCAGCCTTATAGAGACGATAATTGCTAAACCAAACAGGTATAAGCAATTATTTATTTCTACACAAAATCTGGACTTTCTGAAATACTTAAAGCGCTTGACCTCGCCAAATGGTAAAGGCAGTGTGAGCCATTATCTTATAGAAAGAAAACAAAAGGGCAGTGAAAAAGGCAGCTTTCTTGTGCCCATGCCGACTCATCTCAAGGACTATGTAACCGAGTTTAATTATTTATTCAACGAGATATATAAGGTATATAAGGAAGTAGGAGGCGACAAAAAAGCAATGATATCTAACACTTATAATCAGTTCTATAATCTTCCCAATAATATGCGGAAATTTCTTGAGTGTTATTTATTTTACAGATTTCCCAACAGCGAAAGTCCCTTAGACAATTTGAGCAAGATTTTCAATGGCAATACCCCGATTATAATAAATAGATTTATCAATGAGTATTCTCATTTAACATATATTGACAGGGGGTGGAAGCCAATTGACGTAGATGAAGCGGAGGAGTGTGCTAAAATCGTAATTGAAAAGATACGTGAGCAAGACCCCGAACAGTTCGCAGCTTTGCTCCAAAGCGTTACTTAAAACAAACAGAAAGAGGCTGAAGCTCCCGTAGCTTCAGCCTCCTCTCGTTTCTGCCGCAGCGCAGGGCTTTGGGGCAGGCGTTGGGCCGACGCGGGCTTCCAATGCCGACCGCCGTTTTCTTTCGCCGCACCTATGACGCCGGAAAGGGTTTTCCTACTTTTGCACCCCGATTTTTACGACCCTATCCGTTCCGTGCAACTTACCCGCTCTATTCCCTTTGGCACCCACGTGCAAGGTTTCCTAATTTATGCGGCTGGCGACACTGCCGCCGCGCTGTTGCTGCATCAGTTTAGCTGGCTGCGGCTGCTGGGCATGGCCTTGGTGGGCGGCCTGCTCTACTCCACGGAGGTGCCGGCCTTCTTCCGTTGGCTCGATGCGCGGGTGCCGGTGCGCCCCAGCAGCGGCCAGTTGCGCAAAACCAGCCGCGCGGCCCTCACCCTGCTCTACTTCAACCCATTCTGGATTGCCCGGCACTACGTGTTTTTGGGCATTTTCGGGGGCGGTGTCGGAACGTTGTCGCTGGCGCTGCTGCCCGTGGCGGGCCGCTCCTTCCTACTGAACGCCCCGGTTTCGCTGGCGGCCAATTACTACATTCAGAACCGCGTAACTACCGGCCGGCGCTTCATGGTCAGCGCCGTTTTCTCGGGGGTGATGGCCGTGTCGTATGCCCTGAGCGCTGCCTGGCTGTAGCGCGGAGGCGGCGTTTCCTGGCCCTAGCCGGTACCCCAGCCAGCGAAGCAGGAACGAATAAGCTGGAACAAATAAGAAGAGCCCCCTGCTGAATGCAAGGGGCTCTTCTTGTTGAAAGTGGTCTGGTCTCCTTTCTACCTGAGATGAGTTTGAATGGCTTTTACGCTACTCCGCCTTGCTCACAAACATCTGCCTCGCCCGAATGTCCATCGAGGAACTGCCGACGACCAGCACTTCGAATTCGCCGGGCTCAACTACCCAGTTCACGTTGCGGTCGAGCAAGGCTAAAATGGCTGGTTTGCGTCAGCACCCTCAAAAACACTTTCCTTAGGCAGAATAGCCGTTTAGCCTCTGCGCAGATATTTGACTTAATTGAGAAGTATCTGCTGAGCAAGGCCGCTTTTACGGCGGGCGAGCTGCAGCAAATCGAAGCGGCCCGTGCTTTTTTGATAAATGTCAATGGAGCTAAGGGGAGACACATGGGACCTTTGTAACGGTAGATGAAGCACGACAAAAGGCGTCCGCTTCGCTGCCACAACGGGCTAAAATCGGTCTGTTGTTTCACCCATTTATTTCTCTTTTCTCCCTCATTGTCATGAGCAACAATTTGAAATTAGCTGGCAAAGTAGCCCTCATCACCGGCGGTACCGCAGGCATTGGCTTGGGCGCAGCCCAGCGCTTCGTGGCCGAAGGCGCCTACGTTTTCATCACTGGCCGCCGTCAGGCCGAACTGGATGCCGCCGTGCAGCAGCTCGGCGCCAACGCCTACGGCATCCGTAGCGACGTGACTAGCCAAGCCGACCTTGACCACCTTTTCGCCACCATCAAAGAGCAGAAGGGCCAGCTCGACGTACTATTTACCAATGCTGGCGGCGGCGAGTTTGGCACCTTGGGCAGCATTACCGAAGCCCATTTCGACAACACCTTTGACCTGAACGTGAAGGCCACGCTTTTCACGGTGCAAAAGGCCTTGCCCCTGCTGCGCGACGGCGCCTCCATTATCCTGATGTCGTCCACAGCCGGCTCGCAGGGCGGCGCCAATTTCAGCGTATACAGCGCCTCCAAGGCCGCCGTTCGCTCCTTCGCCCGCACCTGGACGGCCGACCTGAAAGACCGCAAAATCCGCGTCAACGCCATCAGCCCCGGCCCTATCGACACTCCTGGCCTCAGCGGCCTGGGTGCCGATGAAGCTCAGGCCGAACAAATCAAGGCCTATCTGGCCACTACTGTGCCGCTGGGACGCCTGGGCTCCCCCGATGAAGTTGCCAAAGCGCTTGTTTTTCTGGCCTCCGACGACAGCAGCTTCGTTACGGGCACCGAACTGTTCATAGACGGCGGTGCGGCCCAAATATAAGTATTTAGAATACACCATATTGCTTGACAAAAGAAGCCGGTTCGTTTGAGCTGGCTTCTTTTCATTACGCCAGATACAAGTATGAATTTGTCTGACATAAGTCTATGTCCTTGATGCGTTTTGGGCCTGGGCGTTGCCTCATACACCACCTTGTCGCCCACCATCGTCAGCTCGCTGACGGTATCTGGTAAGGCGGGTAGCGGCACCGTAAAAATATCCTACGAGAGCACGGCCAAATCAGCGAGTTTGCCGATGGTCAGGATGCCTTTTTGCTACTCCTGAAACTCGGCGTAGGTGCTCTAACAGATGCTTTGGAAACAGCTTCCTAGACAGCAGCAGGCCGCAACAGTAGCAACCGACAATGAACAGCAGGTGCTTTATGACAGGATGCTTATCGGCTAAAAATAAGCTCTGACAAGAATGACAGGAGGCCTGCATTCTTATTGAAATTATTTCTTTTTAGTCCAATGCTTGCATGCTTAAAGTCATCCAGCCCCTAATACTGAACAGGTCAAAGTATAACCCTCACCCGCACCCTTGATAAGACCGGTGCCAGCACTTATCACGACTGAACTAAGTCGAAGCATGACGGT
The DNA here is from genome assembly GCF_017571495.1 of Hymenobacter negativus. GTDB lineage: Bacteria > Bacteroidota > Bacteroidia > Cytophagales > Hymenobacteraceae > Hymenobacter > Hymenobacter negativus. The sequence goes on from NZ_JAGETZ010000004.1 coordinate 285,651, forward strand.
CCACAGCGGCTTCGCCTTTTACTCCGGCTTGCTGACAAACGTCTGCTTCACCCGGATATCCGTTGAAGAGCTGCCGACCAGTACTTCAAACTCGCCGGGCTCGACTACCCAGTTCATGGTGCGGTCAAGCAGGGCCAAATCGTCGGGGCGCAGGGTGAAATGGATGGTTTTCTTCTCGCCGGGCGCCAGGCTCACGCGCTCGAAGCCGCGCAGCTGGCTGTCGTAGGTGATGACGGTGCTGAGCTTGTCGCGCAGGTACAGCTGCACTACTTCATCGCCCTTTACCGGGCCGGTGTTGGCCACGTCCACCGCAATTTCAATGGGTGCTTTGGGTGCAGCTTCGCGGGGGATTATCTGCAGGTTGGAATAAGCGAAGGTGGTGTAGCTCAACCCAAAGCCAAAGGGATATAGGGGGCCGTTGGTAGCGGTTTTGCCGCCGCCGTTTGGGTCGCCGGCAATGGGCTGGTCGGCCTGAGACGAGGGTTTGAAGGGGAAGTTGAACTCAATCTGACCCACGCTTTTCGGGAAAGTCATGGTGAGCTTGCCGCCGGGATTGTAGTCGCCAAACAGCGTTTCGGCAATAGCCCGGCCGCCCAGCGGACTCGGAAACCACGCTTCCAGCACGGCAGGCACGTTGCGGGCCGCCCAGTTAAGGGTCAGCGGCTGGCCGTTGATGAGCACCAGCACCACCGGCTTGCCCGTAGCGTAGAGCGCTTCCAGTAATTGCTGCTGGCGACCCGGCAAATCCAGGGAAGTGCGCGAGAGGCTTTCGCCCACGCTTTTGTCGTCCTCGCCCAGCACGGCTACTACCACGTCGGCCTCTTTGGCTTTCGCAACGGCCTCGGCGATGCCCTGCGCTTCGGTCGGGCTCAGGGGCGTGGGAACCAGCTCGGTATCGGGCCAGCCGGGTGATGTCACGTCGCAACCAAGCGCATAGTTTACCTGCGTATTCGGTCCCAAGTAGGCTTGCACGCCACGCAATACCGTGGTGACGGGCAGGTTCGACGGCCCATACCGGCTGAGGGCGTAGTTCTCGGAATTGGCCATCGGCCCGGTCACCAGAATATTTTTCAGAGCGTTTTTATTGAGCGGCAGCAGCTTATCGGCATTTTTCAGCAGCACCAACGACTCCCTGTTTACCTGTAGGGCGAAGGCGTCATCGGCGGCGGTGTGGACTATTTTGTCGGCCTGTTTGGGGTTGGCCACGTAGGGCTGGTCGAAGAGGCCGAGGCGGAACTTCACGCTCAGCACCTCCCGCACGCGCTGGTCGACAGTGGCCTGGGCCAAGCGACCGGTTTTCACCAGCTCGCGCACATTGGTGATGTAGGTGGCGGGCGAGTAGAAGTTGGTCCACACATTCAGCCCCGCCTCCACCGCCTGACGCGTACCGTCCATAAAATCAGCCGCTACGTGGTGCTTTTCGGCAATGAATTCTACCGCCCGGCTATCCGATACCACGTAGCCATCGAAGCCATATTGCTGGCGCAGCAGCTCGGTGAGGAAGTAGTGGCTGCCGGTGATGGGCACCCCGTCCCAGTCGTTGTAGCTGCTCATCACGCCCAACGGATGCGCCTCCTGAATCACGCGGCGGAACGGGTAGAGGTACATCTGGTGCAGTTCGCGGGGGGCCACGTGCGGGTCGGTGCGGGTGTTGCCATCGCGCCCGCCCTTGGGCACGCTGTACACGGCAAAGTGCTTGAGTGTGGAGGCCACGCCGCGGCTCTGTACCCCCAGCGTCATCTGCTTGCCCAACTCCGCGATGAGGAACGGGTCTTCGCCATAGCATTCCACCACACGGCCCCAGCGCGGGTCGCGGGCAGGGTCCAGAATGGGTACGTATACGTTGGTGTAGCCCAGAGCTTTGGCCTCGCGGCCTACGGTTTCGCCGGCTTGGCGCACCAGCGCCTTGTTCCAGGTGCTGCCAATGCCGATGGGTGCGGGCAAGGGCGTGGCCCGGTCGTGGCACAGCCCATGAATTCCTTCGTTGGTAAAGTCGACCGGAATACCCAGCCGGGTTTCCTCTACAAACCAGTGTTGCACGTTGTTGATGCCCACCGCGTGCTGGCTGAACGGGTAGCTGTACTTGCTGACGGCTTTCGGGGTATTGCGCAAGCCGTTTAGTTCTTCGTCGATGTTGGCCAGGCCGTCCTTCCAGATTTCGTTCTTCCAGCCGGGGGTGGGCATTTCGTCCTTCAGCACCCGTCCAAAGCCGTAGAGAGTGGCCATCTGGCAGGTCTTTTCTTCCAGCGTCATTTGGGCCAGCAGGTCATCCACGCGTTTTTCCAGCGGCTGGGTCACGTCCTCGTACACATCGCGCCGGCCGTTTTTATTGAAGTCAATCCAGCCTTTGTGGTAAAGACTTTTCTGAGCCTGGGCCAACGGGGCAATGAGGCAGCCAAGGGCCAGCAGCAGAATTTTCTGGTTCATCATAAAGGCTGACGGGTGGGATAAAACGCCTGTAAACTTCCCGCCATAATGGCCCGAAACCAACGCTTATCTACGCAAACGTTTACAAGTGTGGCCGCCGGAACCTCATCCCCAGCCCCTCTCCAAAAGGGAGGGGAGCCGATTTCGAAAGGGTCATAAAGTTCTATCAAATAAAGGGCCCGTTGCAGGTTGCAACGGGCCTTTTCCTTAAACAACAGTCAGGCTCCCCTCTTTGAGGTTCTGGAAGGCTATTTTGCCGCTTTCGCGCGCCGCCCTTCCAAAATGCGATAGAACGAGCGGGTCTGCACCTCTTCCAGCGTGAGGCCGGTGGCGAGGATTTCCTCTTCCGAAATCGCGCCGCAGTTCAGGGCTTTGAGGAAGAAGTTGAGCAGGCCCTGGCCAGTGGCCGCATCGTCAAAAATGTCGCCGGTGAGGGTGGATATAGCAGCGCGCTCCACGAAGGTCTTCAGGCGAAAAACCGCGTCATCGTAGCTGCTGAGGAAGAAATTGTAGGTGGCAGCGTAGCGCATCGGCAGCTGTGCGGGGTTCAAATCCCACCCTTGGTAGAAGCCGTTGATGAGCGAGTGCGTGCTGTGGTGGTAGGCCTGGCGCCAGGCGTTGTGCACCGACTCGCGGTTTTCGCGCAGCTGGGCAAACGTGAGGTTGTCGCCGCGGTGCGGGCCAATGGGCATCACGTTGGTGGCCCCATCCGAGAGGAAGATGCCGGTGCCGCCGAGCGCCACTTTGGTCATGTGGTGGGCGAAGTCGTTCACGGGGTGGCCCATGGTCTGATACTTGGCCGTGATGCCGCAGCTGGCCGTGTAGTCGTAGGTACCGAAGTGGGCCGCGATGCAGCGCCCCTCGCTGGCCCGAATGATGCGCATGAGCGGGTTGCGCCCCTCCTCGTCCATGATGATTTGCGTGGCTTCCACCATCGTCTCCATTTTGAGGGTGCCGGGAGCCAAGTCATTGGCCTTTTCCAGCAGCTCAAACAGGCGCACCATCGTCGTCATCTGCTCCGGGATGGTCACCTTGGGCAACATCACCACGAAGTTATCGGGCAGCTTGCCGCCGGTTTCGGCCAGCAGCGCAGTCAGGAAAATATCGAGCGTGCGCACGCCGCGCTGCTTGAGGTCTTCGGTGAAGGGCTTGATGCGGATGCCGATAAACGGCGAGACTGTGCCTTGCTGCATGCCCTTAGCCACTTCCTTAGCGGCGCGCACGGCGGTTTCGTCCTCCTCCGCATCGGGCCGGTTGCCGAAGCCGTCTTCAAAATCGACGCGGAAGTCTTCCACGGCTTCGCGCTTCAACTTCGCCACAATCTTGTTGTACACCGAATAAGCCAGCCAGGCGGGCTCCTGCTTGCGGTCCTCCGGGCTCATGGCGTCCAGCTTGGCGATGAGGGCAGCCACGTCGGCTTCGAGGTGCGGCAGGTGCTCGTGGTTTTTGAACTGCAGCGCGCGGGCCAGCTCCACGAAGTTGGGTGCATAGGTGAGCAGGTTATTCAGGGCGATTTCGCCCATTTTCACGCAGGTATCGGCCTTGAAGAGGTTGGCCCCACCGTACACGGTGTGCACAGGCTGGCGGTCGGGCCGGTCACCGGGGTAGGTGTGCTGGAACTTGATATTGGCTACGCCGAGCTCGTCGAGCAGGGCGGTTTTGTCAGAATCCTGTAAGCTGAGTTTCATGGTGGGAATTAGGTTGTCAGTTATTGGTTGTCAGGGTTGCCCCTCATGCCGAGCGCAGCCGAGGCATGACGTAATCATGACCCGCGGTAGGTGGAATAGCCGAACGGATTCAGCAGCAACGGCACGTGGTAATGCGCGTTTTCGGCCACGTTAAAAACGATTTCTACGAAGGGATAAAAATTCGCCGTATTGTCCTGCGCGAAATATTCCTGGGTGTAAAATTTCATTTTATACACACCTAATTCCAGCTGCTTTTCCTTCGGCAATAAATCAGCAATTCGGCCGTCGGAATTTGTTGCGCCGCGGGCTATTTCCTGCCAGTTATCACCAGCCTGTTGCAGCAGTGCAATGGCAACTCCAGCAGCAGGCTTGCCCTTCGTGGTGTCGAGAATATGAGTGGTAATCTGGCTCATGCGGCGAGTAGTTTTTCGAGGCGTAAACGGGTGATTTTGTTCTGCTCGCCGGCAGCAATTACTATTTCATCGGTGGTGCCATTGCTCAGGCGTGCTTGCAATAGGGCCAGCATTTCTTCGGCTGTTTTGCCGGTGGCGCACACAATGAAGATGTAGCCAAACTTACGCTCGTAATCCTCATTACCCGCCGCCAGAGCCTCTAAAGTGGCTTGCGAGGCTTGCTTCACGGAGGCTTGTTCGCCCTCGGCCCAAGCGCTGGTGCTGGCGAATTTTTGGCGCAACGCTTCCACATCGCCGCCGATTTTGGGGTGGTGCGTGAAGGCTTCGCGCCAGTCGGCTTCAGTTAATTTATTCCACGCAGTGTCAGCTTCATCCATCAGCGTTGCAGCATCGGATACGGGGAAGGCGGCAAGCATATTTTTAACCCACGCCGTGGAACCGCAGCACTTTTGCAGCGCTTCGGTAAGAGCGGATTTGGGGAGGTTATTTAATTCAGCGAGGGTCATTGATTATTCCTTTTTCACGCAATTCCGGGTGAGCGATGGTGCGCGACATAAATTCGATAGTGCCTTTGCTGCGACGCGCTTTTTCGGCAAAGACAATTCCATTAATGCAGCCGAATAATACTACTGTAGAAGCAAGAGCGACACCACATAAGTCTCGCCATATTAGCCAGACAATTCCGCCTCCAATTATTCCGATGATGAATGGAGAAATAAAAATTTGCAGCCATGCCAGCGCTGATAGCAACCATTCAATAAATTTCATTGGATTAGAAATTACTTGTGCAGAAAGCTGCTTCGGCTGCGCGGACGCCAGATGAGCACGACATTCTATTACGCGCGGACTCGCAGAGTCCACGCTACTTTACCGTCGGAAACCGGTTCACGTTCTTGTAGTAGATGTACACCGACGGCTCCTGGCCCATCGCCGTGGCCCACTGCTGACAATACGGGGCCATCCAGATAGAATCGCCTTTTTTCACCGGGTACCAGCACTGGTCGAGCATGTAGATGGCCTGGCCTTCGAGGTACATCAGGCCGTGTTCCATAATGTGGGTTTCCACCATTGGCAGGTTGCCGCCCAGGCCGTAGGTGAAGATGTTGATGGCCATGTCGAAGCCCGGCTCGTTCGGCAACAATTCCTGGATACGCAGGGCTTCGTCGTTCATGTAAACCGGCGCTTTGCTGTAGTCGCGCTTGCCCCAGAAAATACCCGGCGTGGCGTGGCCCGCCAACGGCTCGTATATTTTATGAAAGGTCAGCAGCTGTGTGCCGGCTTCGGGCTGGCTGAATTCGTAGCGCTGGCCCACGGGCACATACACATATTCACCCGCTTTCAACGGGCGGGGTTCGCTGCCTACAGTGGCCATGCAGCTGCCCTGCACCACGTAGAAGAAAATCTGTGAAGCCTCCGTTTCGCCCTGCACTTGGCCGGCCGCAGTGAGGGTGATGAGCGTTTGGCAGAGGCGGGCGCCCATCTGCTCGTTGATGATGACGTTGGTGGTGCAGCCGGTCCAGCCGGGCACGTTGCTATTGATGTAGCCGTCGGGGGCGATAATGGCGTGGTTGCGCTTCACGACCGAGCGGGTCAGGGCAGACATTTCCATGTTAGCGAGTGGGAATTTGTAAGCGGATGAGGTGTAAAAACCGGTCGGCTACTTCGAGTGCGGCGGCCATGTCGGCCAGTTCAACATTTTCTAAGGGATTATGGCTGATGCCTTTGTAGCAGCGGATGAACATCATCGTGGCGGGCGCCACGGCCGAGATGGGCACGGCGTCGTGGCCGGCACCGCTCACCAGGGCCACCACTTCATGGCCGGCATCGGCAATGGCTTCGGCCAACAGGTCATTCAGGCTCGCGGCGCAATCAACGGGCGCAGTTTGCTGAATCAGGGTCCAATCCAGGGCCACATTGCGCTGGCCGGCAATTGCTTCGGTGTAAGTTTGCAGGGCATCGTAGGCGGCTGCGAGTTGGGCCGCATCGGGGCTGCGCAGGTCGAGGCTGCACGTTACCTCACCGGGAATGACGTTGCTGGCGGCGTGGCTCAGGCTGAGCTTGCCCACAGTGGCCACCAGGCCTTGGCCGTGCGTGAGGGCAAATTGCTCAGCGATGAGCACGAACTCCGCAGCGGCGCAGAGGGCATCCTGGCGCATGGCCATGGGCACAGTCCCGGCGTGGCCGGCCATGCCCCGAAACGTCAATTCCACCCGCATCTGGCCGGCAATGGCCGTGACCAGCGCCACCGGAATTTCCCGTTCCCAGAGCACCGGGCCCTGCTCAATGTGCATCTCAAAATACCCCAGCCAGTCATCGGCCGGAATGGCGTCGGCGGCAATCTGGGCGGCGTCAGCTTCCATGATTTCCAGGGCGTGGGCCAGCGTAACGCCGCCGGCGTCGGGCCGCGTCAGCCAAGCGTGGTCGAAGGAGCCGGCCACTACTTTGCTGCCCAGATACGTGGTATGGAAGCGCACGCCTTCCTCGTCGCTGAAAGCAATCAGCTCGATGTGAAAGGGCAGCACAACCTGCTTGGCAATGAGCTGCTCCAGCAAATCGAGCGCCATGAGCACGCCCAGCGGCCCGTCGAATTTGCCGGCATTCACCACCGTATCGATGTGCGAGGCCAGCACGAATGTTTTGGCGGCGGGATTGGCGCTCAGCAGGCGGGCGCGCAAGTTGCCGATGCCGTCGACCCGCGTGGCCAGCCCGGCCGCTTCGAGCCAGCTGCGCACCAGGGCCCGACCACTCAGGAAAGCCGGCGTACCGAAGGTGCGCGTCACGCCCTCCACATCTTCGCTGATAGCGGCTAACTGCTGGATGCGCTGCATTATTCGCTCCGCGCGGGTGGTGTAGTGTTGTTGCATGCAGCTACCGGGTTAGTAGTTCACCGTGATTCAATTGGGTGAAATTCGGGCGCTGAAAAACTTCCTCGCCTTTGAGAAAAGTTAATTCAATTACTCCCGCCAATTCCTGGTAAAGGTAAGGGGATACTTTGTGTTTGTGCTGAATCATTTCTTCACGCACCACGAAGGTTTTTTCGGGGTCGAAGACAATTAAATCCGCATCAAAGCCGGGCGCGATTTTGCCTTTTTTCGAGCTTTGGCCGGCCAGTTTCGCGGGGTTTTCGCTGAGCCATCTGGCCATATCGGGCAGGCTGGCACCGCGCCGGCGGGCAGCCGTCCAGAGCACCGGCAGGGCAAATTGCAGCGAGGCAATGCCGCCCCAAGCCGTGGTAAAATCGCCACTATCCAGCTGCTTTAAATCGGGCGGTGCCGGCGAGTGGTCGGTGGCCACGAAGTCGATGATGCCAGCCTGCAACGCGGCCCAGAGCTGGTCGTTGTTGGCCCGCTCGCGGATGGGCGGCGCACACTTGAACTGCGTCTGGCCATCGGCAATATCCTCGGCATTGAAATAGAGGTAATGCTGGCCAGTTTCTACAGTCAACGGCAGCCCTTTCGCCTTAGCGGCGGCGATGGGTACAATGGAATTAGCCGACGACAAATGCACGATGTGGACCGGGCAGTTGAACTCCTCGCACAAGCGAATCATCAGCGCCACGGCGTCATCTTCCCGCTTTTTAGGCCGCGAGGCCAGGTAATTCGGGTACGAGCGGTGGTCGTTCTGCTTCCACGCATCATCGTCTTCCGACAGCTCACAATGCACCAGCAACGGCAACCGGTGCCGCGCCAGGATGGGCATTACCTGCCGCAAATCAGCCTCCGTCGCATTGGGAAAGTCATCAATCCCGGAGTGTGTCAGGAAGGCTTTAAAGCCCAGCACGCCGGCCGCAATCAACGGCTCAATCTCGGCCGCATTGCCGGGCACCACGCCGCCCCAGAATCCCACGTTGGTGTGCAGCTGGCCCGTGGTGGCGGCGCGTTTCAACTCCAGATTTGCCACCGACGTGGTGACCGGAGCCGAATTTAGCGGCATGTCGACCAGGCTTGTGAGGCCACCGGCCAGCGCGGCCCGAGTGGCCGTATTGAAGCCCTCCCAGTCGGTGCGGCCTGGCTCGTTGATGTGGACGTGCGGGTCGATGACGCCGGGCAGGATGGCGCGGGTGCCCACGTCGAGCAACGTCGCGCCGGCCACGTCGGCATCATAAGCCAGCACGGCGCTGATGTAGCCGTTTTCGATGAGGATGGTGGCGGGGCGCTCACCTTCGGGCGTGACAACGCGCTGGCTGCGCAGGGCTAGGTTTGGCATGGATGCAAAGTTTCGCGCTAAATTGGGGACTTTTTCCTGGCCCAATTAAATTGGCAGGGAGGGAATTGGCTAAGTGAAGAACGTCATGTAACCCGGCCTGATATCGGAACCTCACCCCCGGCCCCTCTCCCCAGGAGAAGGGAGCCGGACGGAGCGAGCGTGGTGGTCTTCTACGCTCGGCATGAAGCTCAATTCTCTTTTCAATTCCCCTGCCCTATCAGCTTCTATATGTTGCAATACGTTACCCTGCTTTCGCTGATACTTGCATTTCTGCTGCTGCTGAGCGTCATCTTCGTTCTTCAGCGCGTGGCCAAAACCCGGCCCGATGGTGGTCCGGTGGGTAGCGGCGGCTCCACGTTGCAAGGCTATTCCTACGCGCTGATTTTGCTGGCTGTCATCGCGGGCGTGGGCATTGCCTACGTGCTGGCGCGGGACTCGCCGTGGTCGGGGCACATCATGGAGTGGCTCAACATTGTGGTGCGCCTCATGCACATCACCTTCGGCATCGCCTGGATTGGTGCCTCGTTCTATTTCGTATTCCTCGAAAACGCCCTCAACCGCACCGACAATGTGCGCGAGGAACTGGCCGGCAACCTCTGGGCCGTGCACGGTGGTGGGTTTTACTACCTGGAGAAATATAAATCGGCTCCGCCGGTCATTCCCAAAAGCCTGCACTGGTTTAAGTACGAGGCCTATTTTACCTGGCTTTCGGGGTTCAGCCTGCTGTTTGTGGTGTATTATTTCAACGCCAGCTCCATGCTGATTGACCCACGCGTGCTGGATATTTCGCCGCTGGCGGGCGTGGGAATCGGGGTGGGCTCGTTTGTGGCCGCCTGGCTGATTTACGACGGGCTGTGCCGCACCGAATTCGTACGCAGCTCCTGGTTCAAAGTCGTGGGCTTTATCATTGCCACGGGGTTTGCTTTTTTCTACGCGGAGGTATTCAGTGCCCGGGCGGCCTACATCCACTTCGGGGCCATGCTGGGCACGCTGATGGTGGGCAACGTCTTCTTCACCATCATTCCGGCTCAAAAAGCCATGGTGAAGGCCGCCACCGAAGGCACGCCGCTCGACCCGCAGCTGGGCAAAAACGCCCTGGCCCGCTCGCTGCACAACAACTACTTCACGCTACCTGTGCTGTTTGTGATGGTCAGCAACCACTTTCCCAGCACGTTTGGGCACGCTTATCCGTGGGCCATTCTGGCGGCCATTACGCTGGGTACGGCCGGCGTGAAGCACTGGCTGAACCTGCGCGAGAAGCACCAGACCGACACGGCCATATGGGTACTGCCTGCCGCAGTAGCTCTGCTACTGGGCGTGGTCTTTGTAACCGCTCCCCCTGCCCAATCGGGCGGCACGGCGGGCGGTGCATCGGCCTGCAGCCAGCAGGTGAGCATGAGCCAGGTGAACATGATTGTGCAGAAACGCTGCATCCAGTGCCACTCGGCGCACCCTACGGACGACGTTTTCAAGTCACCACCCAACGGTGTAGTGTACGACTCGCCCGAGGACATTATCCGCTTGAAGGATAAAATCATGCAGCGCGTCGTCGTCACCAAAACAATGCCTCAGAACAATAAAACCCAGATTACGCAGGAGGAGCGGGACCTCATCGGCTGTTGGATTGAGCAGGGCGCGAAGAATCAATAAGGAATCAGAAATTAAGCGCAGCGTAAATGCCCTCCGCCCCTCGCGACTTACCCGTTTGGACCCTCGCGGCGGCCAGCTTGCGAGCCGGCACCCCCGTGGCGCTGCTGTGCGTGCTGCGGAGCGAAGGCAGCAGTCCCGGCCGCCAAGGCTTCAAGATGGCCGTGACAGAGGCGATGGCAGCCGGTTCCATTGGCGGCGGTATTATGGAACACAAGTGGGTAGAACTGGCCCGGCAACGCTTGGGCGCAAGGGAGGCGTCTCCCCTGCTACGCCCCCAGATTCATCGGCGGGAGGCACCAACGGACCGCTCCGGCATGATGTGCTCAGGAGAGCAGGAAGTGCTGCTCTGGCCGCTTATGGACGCAGATTTGCTGACAGTAGCGGCAATTGAAGACGCCCTACAAACAGGTTCTGGCGGGTACCTGGAACTGAGTGCGGCGAATGGCCTTCGACTTACCACGCTAGAAACCGGAGCTACAGCAAATCCGGAAACCGCGTTTTATGCTTATCAGCCTGGTCCCGAATGGCGCTACCGCGAGCAGCTGGGCTTTCGAGACCGGCTAACCATCGTGGGCGGTGGGCACGTCAGCCTGGCCTTATCCAGAGTGGCGGCGGCGCTGGATTTTGAATTGACGGTGCTCGACGACCGAACCGACTTGCCTACGCTGGACGCCAATGACGCGGCCCACCACCGGCGCGTTATCGACTACGAAAATGTGGCGGCCGAAATTTCCAGCGACGAGCAGCAGTACGTGGTAGTGATGACCGTGGGCTACCGCACCGATGCCGTGGTGCTGCGCCACTTGCTAGGCCGTGCCCGGCATGGCTACCGCTACCTCGGCGTGATGGGCAGCGTAGCGAAAGTGGCTGAGCTACGCCGAGGCTTGGCCGAAGCGGGGTTTTCAGAAAGGGAAATAAACCAGCTGCGCGGGCCCATTGGCCTCCCTATCAATAGCCAGACGCCGGAGGAAATTGCCATCAGCATTGCAGCTGAGCTGATTCAGGTGCGACGGGAAGCTGGGGCTTAATGAGGAACTAGGACGTTATCTATTACCTCATCTTACGCCCGCACAGCAAAAGACCCTATCACGACTGTGCCGGCTGGAATACTGCCAACCGTTCACTGGTGATAAGGTCTTTTGCTGTGCGGGCGCTAGCTCAGGCTGACAGACGATGCCCACATTAAGCCGAAAGCGGCCTAGCGCTCGGAATCGGCGGGGTTACTTTGGGGGAGGGTACCGTTGGCAAATTCCTCGGTGAAGATGCGGTAGCGGTCCAGAATGGAGCGCACCGAGCGCTTGAGGACGATTTCGCCCATGGGTCCTTCGGGCACGGTCACCCCCGAGGCGTAGCCGTTCCACACGGCCCGGTTCGATTTCACGTCGATGAGCGTGACCAGCAGCGTGCCTTCAGCCAGCAGCAGGCGCACCGGCTCGTATCCCTGGCGCTCCTCTTTGGGCGTCTCGTCATTTTCTTCGATGTTGCGCTTAATCCACTGGCTGAGGTCTTCCTGCTGGAAGCCGTGGAAGTTCATATCGCCCTGATACACGCGGAAGTTTACCAGCATATCGGGACGCTTCTTAGCCAGGCGGTAGCCCTGGGCCATGAAACGCTGCTGAATGGCCTCGCGCACCGACTGGCCCAGACGGCTGCTGTCGGAAGTCAGCCCAGTACCGGTCACGAAGTCGTAGGTCCGATAGTGGCGAAAATTGCCACGGTAGCTGTAATCGGAATCTACACGGGCCTCGCGGGTGGTCATGCAAGCGGTCAGGGACAGCAGGGTGAGCAACAGTAGCGTAATCGTAGGTTTCATATGTATGGTGGAAGTTGAATCGAGTTTGGGCACTACCAATGTACGAAACCTAAGGCACTTAGCGTTTGACCGGGCGTTAATAAAATTGTGATTTTTTCAACGATTTACTCAAAACTCAGCCCTAGCATCGGCTAGCGGCCTGCCCTGCGAACAATTCGGCATCTTTACTATTCTCGTCCAACTATGCGCTGCGCTCACCGCAGAAGTCTGTAGCCCGCATTGGAATCATTAAGGAGGCCGAGCGGGGCAGCGCGCAGACAGGCTTGACCGAGGGCAATTTGCCGCCTCCCTTGCTATGCTTGGCATAGCCGGAACTGCCCGAAATACAGCCGCAGAATATTTTGCTCTGGTGGGCCCACACGACCCTGAAGCGGGAGATGCCGTCGTTATTCCAGCCTCGAACCTGACGATGACCTTGGTACAGATTTATGAGGAAGCGGGCGTGGTGCCAATGACGGGGGTTTTGCGGCGGATAATTAGCAAAATTATTCGGCAATTCTGCGCTAGTGAAACTTTTCTAAGGTAATAATTGGCGCTTCACCTTGCGTTGCCCACTGGCTGGCTACGTAAGCATAGTTATCGACATAGGTTGCAAGGTCAATTTTGGCAACATCATCGGCAATGTGGGGTTTGGCTTCCTGCTTCCAAAAGTTAAAACACTGACTTTTATCAATCCACTGTAGCTTGTGCCCTACATCAGCAACGATAAAGTGCACGATTGATTTTTTAAGTAGTTGCACAATGTCTTCACTTGTCAAATAAGCTATTCGCTTTGCTGGTAGTTCGCTTTCGTCTGTCCAGATATTTTCTAGCGGAATTGATGCAACTATTTTATTAGCAGTATTCATTAATTGGCAAACTTTAATTATTGCTCATTTAGCAACGCACTGCATATTTAATCCTCAATTGCCTCGATACCCAGCTGCTTCAGTCGCTCCAGATGCTCCTTCATGGCGCGGAGCTGCTCGGGGGAATGCCCCTGCCAGTCCGTAACCTCCCCCGCAACCCGAAGCGGGTGCTGCGTGCGATAGGACTTCGTGGGATTGCCGGGAAACTTCTTATCCGTCAAATTAGGGTCGTCTTCCATTGGGCCGGTTGGCTCTACCAGGTAGATTCGGCCGGGGCCCTCACCGAGGGCCAGCTCGGCGCCCCAGGTAGCGGCATCCAGGGTAGCGGTCAGGTAGACGTAGGAGGCCTGTTTCTGCTGGCCGTAGTTTGAGTTGAAGCCGGGTTGGATGAAGTCATCGGGCTTCAGGTTAGCCTTGGTACCATGATAGAATTGCGGTGAATTCGATGCGCTGGTGGGCTGTGTTGGCTTGTCCTCGCGGCTGGTTGTTTTCATGGCAAGTACCCTTTCGGAGTCATTCAATTACGGATATTCAAAGCCGAATTCAAACTTTCCAAGTTTGTCATTCCATAGCTTATACGAAGCGTAATAGATTGGCATGCTGTTCCTGCCAAGCAATTTCGTTCTACTATCCTTAGGCGATTCTATTCTGTAGTAGAGCTCAATGTAGCCTTTCGTGCTGTCAAGGCCTGCATAGCAGTTTCCGAGTCGCTGGATGAGTTGTTGCTTGGTCATTCCCAGCCTGATTCCCTTTTCAGATTTAAATGTATCAATGGGCAGCTGGTGGTAATTGTAGCTGGCTTTGTCAGAATATTCAACACTGAAAAGCGAAATCTGATTAGCACCATCGCCCGGGTGCTGGGTCAGGGTCAGCGTTTCTCTTTCATGCGTTGAGTAGAAACGGTACTGACCAAGGCTATCCGGTTTATTCTTATTCCCTATCATTTTCGCTGCACTTGCTGCATCCCTGATTTTTATATCGCAGATAGAAGTATCGGGGTTTGTCAAAACGCAGCCTGATTTTCTCAGTGCTTGGATGGCTTCATACTTAAGCCTTTCTGCTCTATCCGGTTCAGGAATCAATTCCAGTCTGCTGTTTTTTTCAACTGGCTGATTGGTTGACTGATTGCAACCGGTCAGTAACAAACCAATTGCAATGATTAAAGCACTTTTTGCCACGATTGCTGCCTAAAAGATTAATTGTAACGGGTCGCTACCATTTGCATTGCCGAACCCGGCTTGGCAAAACCTACGGCAATCATACTGACTATTTAGCATGACCGCCGCAAGTTACCAAGCCGGCTACTACCGGTAACCGGCCGCCTGCAGCGCAAATAGCTCCGCGTAGCGCCCGCCCTTCGCCAGCAGTTCCTCGTGCGAGCCAATCTCCACGAACTGGCCGTTCTCAATCACTAAAATCCGGTCGGCCATGCGGACGGTGCTGAAGCGGTGGCTGATGAGGACGGCGGTTTTGCCCTGAGTGAGCTCCTTGAAGCGCTCGAAGACTTCGAACTCGGCGCGGGCGTCGAGGGCGGCGGTGGGCTCGTCGAGGATGAGGAGCTGGGCGTCGCGCATGTAGGCGCGGCCGAGGGCGATTTTCTGCCACTCGCCGCCGCTCAGGTCAACGCCGCCGTTGAAGCGGCGGCCAATCATTTGGTCGTAGCCGCCGGGGAGCTTGGCGATGACGGTGTCGGCGAGGCTTTGCTGGGCGGCGGTTTCGATGCGGGGCTGGTTGTGGCGCTCGTCGATGCGGCCCACGGCGAGGTTCTGGCCGGCGGGGAGCTGGAAGCGCACAAAATCCTGGAAGATGACGCCGATTTCCTGGCGCAGCTCGGCGGGGTCATACTCACGCAAATCGTGGCCGTCGAGCAGGATTCGGCCTTCGGTGGGGTCGTAGAGGCGGGCCAGGAGCTTGACGAGGGTGGTTTTGCCGGCGCCGTTTTCGCCCACCAGGGCCAGCTTTTCGCCGGCTTGCAGCTTAAACCTCAGGTTGCGAATGGCCCATTTTGTACCATTCTTGTACTGGAACCCGACGTTTTCAAACTCGAAACCCTGCTGAATGGGCCGGGGGAAGGGCAGCGGTTTTTCGCCGGTAAGCTCTTGGCGCACAATGCGCGGCCGCAGCGCAAAGAAGTCGAAGAAATCCTGCAGATACAAGGCCCCGTCGGCCACGGAGCTGAAGCGGCTGAGGATGCCTTCGAGCAGGCCGCGCAGGCGGGCGAAGGAGCCGGCCAGGAAGGTGAGCTGGCCCAGCGAGATGCTGCCGGCTACGGTACGGGCAATGATGTAGACGTAGGCGCCGTAGTAGCCGGCCGCGCCGATGGCGGCGAAGAGCGTGCCCCAGCCGGCGCGGCGCAACACGAGGCTTTTGTTTTGGCGGTAGAAGTCGTCGGACAGCTCGCGGAAGCGGGTGATGAGGAAATCGGAGAGGCCGAAAATCTTGACTTCTTTGGCGGTTTCGTCGGAGGCGCCGGTTTGGCGGAGGTAGTCGAGCTCGCGGCGCTCGGGGGTCCAGGAGTGCGAGAGGGAGTAGCTGCGCTCGTTGAAGTGCGACTCGCCGAGGAATGCGGGCACCACGGCCAGCAGCAGCAGCCCCAGCAGCCAGGGCTGGAAGGCCACGAGGCCGCCGGCCAGCAGCACGAGCGTCACCATGTCCTGGCCCTGGCTGAGCACCTGGCTCATGAGCACGGTGCGGGATAGGGTTTGGCGGCGGGCGCGCTCCAGCTTGTCGTAGAAGGTGCTGTCTTCGAACTGGTCGAGGTCGAGGCGGGCGGCGTGCTCCATGAGGCGGATGGACGACTGGTTGGCGAACAGGTCGCCGAGCAGCGAGTCGAGCAGGGCCACGGCGCGGCCCAGGGCATCGGTGAGCAGCACAAGGCCGAACTCGAGGGCCACGAGGGTGAGCACGGGCGTGAGCTGGCGCTCGGGGGCGGGCAGCCGGGTGAGGTGCACGATGGCGTCGAGCAGCAGGCGGGCCACGTAGAGCTGGGCCAGCGGCAGGCCGGCGCGCACGAGGCGCAGGGCGATGTTGGCCAGGGCCAGCCGGGGGCTGGTGGCCCAGATGAGTTTCAGGAAGGCGGGCAGGTGGCGCAGGGCCGATACCCGCTCGCGCACGCTCACGGCGGGCTGCTCGGGGCCGCGCCGGCCGTTGGGGTTCTTGGCGGAGATGGATTTCAGGAATTCAAACATTGCCAGGCAGATGGCAAAGTTGGGGCCGGGGCGGCGGGGCGGCCGTTTTGGCAGGGGTATGCGCGAACTCATTACAGGAGCTCGATGGCCGCTCGGTTTTAAGGCCCTGCTAGCAGCGTGACCAAAGGAGCCATAAAGTGTTCTTTTTTTCGGTACTCTGCTCAAGGAAAGAGCGCGATATGGTGTTCAATCAACTCGTACAGGCCCTGCACGATGCGCGGGCGCAGCACCTCAAACGCCGCACTGGCTGCCTCAAATTTTGGCGCAGGACTGTAGCTACCCGTGCGGGCCAACTGGCGACGACGGGGTTCGGCCTGCTCCTGTTCGAGCGTGGCGACCCGACGCAGGGCCTGGCTGGCCTCTGGGAGAGCCAACAACTGGTCGAAGTACACCAGCACGGTTTCGAGGTGGAAGTACACGGCCGCGTCCAAGCCTTCCCAGTCTTCGTAGGCCAGCCACTCGCTCACGACCAGCACGCAGGCCAAGGGCGGCGGTAACAACTGGGCGGCTTCGAGGTCGAGCCAATAGGTGCGAGGCACCTGATGCGTCTGCTCCACCGCGTCGGCCACTCGGCGCACGACATCATCGGGCATGCGGTACCGCCTCAGCAGGCGCTGAGTAAGCGAGTAATGCGCTTGTTCCAGTTGTTGTAAGGTACGCGGCACATCGTAGCCCGCCTGTTCGAGCGCGTGGCGAGCCACCGCTTCGGATACCTGCGCCTGCTGGGCAACCAGCCGCGTGAGTTCCTGCTTAAACAGGGCTTCGGCGGCCGCTACATCGCCGTTGGTTTGCTGTAACAGCACCAGCCCGTGTCGCATGCCAATGGCGGTGCGTTGGCGCAAGGCATGCAATTCATTTCGATATGATTCCATATTGGTGCTAGCCCGCTCGGTGTGCGGTGTGGCAGTTTCCAGGAGAGAAACACTTATCTCATACCAAAAGAAACCTACTCTTTGCTACTGTTCACGGAAACAGTGGATTTTCAGAAAGGTAAAGACGTTCAAATTACTCCCCGAAAAAAGGCTCTCCCTGCGCGCATCTACAAAGGGCCCCACTCATCCAACAGAGTAGCTCAAGAAGCCCCAGCCCCACCAGCGGCTGGGGCTTCTTGCCATTTGCATCCTCCTTACACACGTCCCGGGTCCCCTTACACACGCCTCGGACGTACTTACACACGCCACACGCCTGCTTACACACGTCTCGGGCTTGCTTACACATGCCACGCGCCTGCTTACACACGTCTCGGGTCTGCTTGCATGCGTCACGAGCTTGCTTGCACACGTCTCGGGGCTGCCTGCGCATGCTTAGGGCCTGCTGACACACGCCTGGCGCCTGCTGACACACGCTTTTTTTGCCTCAGAAACGCTTTCTGGTGCACGTGTATAAGGTGGTGGTAAAGCATGGTTCTGATAAACTACCCTATAAAGCAATACTGTGGTTGAGAACCCGTAGCTTTCCGCTTCACCATTCCCAACCCAACTACCTTTTTTTATGGATACCCGAGCTACCTCCATCCTCGACAGCGGCCAGCGCGTGGGCCTGGCCGTGAAAGACCACCCCAACGAGCTGGCCTACTTCCCGCCCCTGCTCGCGGCCGAAACCACCCGCGCCGAGCTGGTGACGGCCATTGAGGCGCAGCAGGCCACGCAGGACACGGCCACTACGGCCAGCACCACCGACAAGGAAACCGCCCGCGAGCAGATGGCCCAGGCCACGGCCACCCTCTCGGCCCGCGCCGTGGGCTATGCCCTGGCCACCAATCAGCTGGGGCTGAAGCAGGCCTTCACGCTCTCGTATGCCGACGTGCGCTACGGCGAGGCCACCGAGGACGTGAACCACGTGCGCGACCTGGTGAAGGCCGTGCAGGCCCTGCCCGCCCAGGTGCGCAAGGACTACCGCCTGACCGATGCCGTGATTCAGGCGCCGGCCGATGCGGCCGATGCTTTCGAGCAAGCCGACGACGACCAGACCGACGCCAAAGCCGCCCCGCGCCTGGCCACGCTGGCGCTGCCCGAGCTGCTGCGCCGCCTCAGCGCCGCCCTGCGCCTGATGGAGACGCTGCTGAAGGGCCAGCGCACCGATACGGACCCGAAATTTCAGTGGCCGGCCTTCTATGCGGCCTTCAAGGAGGCCAACAAGCGGCGGGGCCTGCCCAAACGCGCCGGCAAAACCGCCAAGGGAACCCCGCCGAAACTTGACGGGACGGTATAGAGGTGCCCGCGCCGGCGGGGCCACCGTGGCGGGGCGGCGGGCGGTGCAGGAACGCCAACCAACCGTTTAAATCACCGTTTCGCTAAATAGCCGGCAACTGTCTGTTTCTTGCCGGAAGCTGCCCGCACAGCGGGGCGTACGTAGTTAGACCAGGCCAGCGCCTACGCTTACGATGAACATTGAGCAATTCAGAGCCTACTGCCTCGCGCTACCTTTTGCCGAAGAAAAAACACCCTTTGCCGGTTTTTTTCCCAATGCGCGCGACATCCTGGCCTTCTACGTCGGCGGGAAAATATTCTGCTATTTCGACCTTGACAAGTTCGACAAATGCTCCTTGAAAAGCACGCCCGAATGCATCGCCGAACTAAAGGAGCGTTACCAAGCGGCGGGCAACCCTTTTAATATGAGCCCGAAATATTGGTTAAGCATTCGCTTCAATGACGACTTGCCCGATGCTTTGCTCCTGGAATTGGTGACCAGCTCTTACACATTAGTGCGTACCAGCCTGCCAAAAAAACAGCAGGACCAGCTGGCACAGGCAGGTCCGCTTGGTAAACCCTAAAATAGCAACTCCTCGGTTTCCCAAACGGCTCCAACGTCTCGGCAACAGGCACCCAGCCGACGGCCGCAGTCCCGGCAGCGCCTACGAAACCCGGCTATGCCCCACCGTTTCCCCAGCAGCCCCAGCCCCGCCAGCGGCTGGGGCTTCTGCATGGCTCCGCCCACCGGAAACCTCGGCCGCCGATGGCACCGCCCCGAGCCCGGCGGTGCCCAAATCCCTTCCGGTGGTCCCCTTGGCTGGCCGCTGTATCTTTGGTTGCGCCCCGCATCACCACCCCAACCGCCTTTTGCCATGGAAGCCGCCATCACCTCCCTCTCGCAGCTCGACCCCAACGGCAGCTACACCTACGCCGATTACCTGACGTGGCGGTTTGACGAGTTTGTGGAGCTCATAAAGGGCAAGGTGCTGCGGCCCATGGCCGGAGCCGGGCGCCGGCACCAGCAGGTGTCGCGGCGCCTGGGCTATGCGATTGACAGCCACTTGCGACGCAGCTCCTGCGAGCTGTATTACGCGCCGTTCGACGTGCGCCTCACCCGTGTTACTGGCGCGGGCGATGCGCAGGTGCAGACCGTGGTGCAGCCCGACATACTGGTGGTGTGCGACACGGCTAAGCTGGACGAGCGCGGCTGCGTGGGCGCTCCGGACTGGATTATTGAAATCGTGTCGCCTGGCAACCTCAAACACGATACGAAGACGAAGTTCGACCTCTACCAGGAAAACGGGGTGCGCGAGTACTGGGTGGTGTTTCCCGGCGAGCAGACCGTGCTGGCCTACGTGCTGGACGAGCACGGCCGCTACGAGGTGGCCGGCGAGTACGCCGCGCCCGGCCCGATGCCCGTCACGGTGCTGCCCGGGCTGGCCGTGGAATGGAGCGAGGTGTTCGACGCGGCGGTGTAAAGACTTCGGCCAGATGGCAAAGTTGGAGCCGAGGCAATTGGCTAAACTCAACCAGGTAAAGACTATTGTCCAGAAGCCCCAGCCCCGCCAGCGGCTGGGGCTTCTGGCTGTCACGGTCGGCCGCCTGGCGCGCCTGTGACGCGTTGCCTATTGATTTAGCATCTGCGACGCGGCGGCGTGACCAATCGTTTTGCCGGTGTCCATTGGCGAGCCACAGGCGCAGCGCCAGTGGGTGTCTGCGAACCTCGTGCCCCCGTAGCATTTCGTAAACGTTGGTTCATAGACGAGTTTCTTGAACTCGCTTAGTATTGCCTTGACTTACGGGCCACCTGGCTTGAGGCCCGACTAGTAGTTTACTAAAAGGAGCATCAGATTAAACATTTCCATGAACCTTTATTTTGACAAACTATACTGTACCCAGAATAGCGATGGGCTACTAAAGCTGTGTTTCTTTAACACAGTCACCACAGGTTGCTTATCTTTTGATGGAGGAGTGTTCTACTTAGCTCTACAGGGCTGCACACCGCGGGGAAAGCCCCATTCACTTCTTGAACAGAAAGCAGGTTGTAGCATCTGCGCTATAAAAGAGAACGAGGACATGGAACCCCTCATTCAATTGTCAGATGGGAGCCTTGTTAAAATATTTTTCTTTCCAGATGACTCCTTCGAGAATGGCATAAGTCAAGTATTCACACTATATGAACCTAACAATCTACACTATGTAGAGGCGGCGCTCGAATTTGAAGAAGGCTCTAGCGTAGATATTGGAGCAGAATAGCTGCAAAGCAGGAATTGGTTTTATTCTTATAGCAGTAGACCGTGGTGGCGAGTCATGCCTTCTCCCCTGGGTGCTAATGGCTAGTCGATTTAAACGGTCGTCTAAATTAATGAGGGCTTACCCAGAGAGGCCCGCGCCGTGGTTAAATACAACCTGGCCCTGGAAACCAGCGCCACCCTGCCCCCGGACGCGCGTCGTACGGCTCATGCTCGCTCCGCGACCAGCCGGTACAGGTCTTGGGCATTTTCAAAAGCGGCGCCCATGGTATTGTTGAAGTAGGCATACACGTCTTTCCCCTCTTGGAGGTAGTCGTGTATCTGCTCGGCTGTGTCATGCAGAAAGTCGCGCTCGTAGGACTCTCGGTAGTTGCCCCGCGGGCCGTGGAAGCGCATATAAACAAAGTCTGCCCCCTCGTTGAGTTGGGCGTTTCGGGCGGGGCCTTTGTCATGCAACACCAGGCTGGCGCCGTGGTGGTCCAGCATCTCAAACGCATCATCGGTGTACCAGCTGGGGTGGCGAAACTCCACCGCTTTGCGCCACTCATGGGCGGGGTCTGCCGCGGCAAGCGCCTGCAATAGGGCACTGACCGCCTTTAGCTGCCGAATGGTGTTGCTGGGCGGGAACTGAATGAGCAGGCATCCCTTTTTGGGGCCCAACTCCCTTGCTGCATCTAGAAAGCGGGCGATGCCGGAGAGGTCCTCGGCCAGCGTCTTGGTGTGCGTGATATCGCGCCACAGCTTAATGGTAAAGTCAAACGCAGGGCCGGTTTCCGTGGCCCAGGCCGCAAATGTTTTGGGCTGGGGGATGCGGTAGAAGGTGCTGTTAATCTCCACCGAGTTAAACAGGGTGGCGTAGTAGGTGAGGCGGCTCGTGGCCTGGTAGGCCTCCGGAAAGGTGGCCTTCGGTCCGGGCACCACGATGCCGCTGGTGCCCGTACGCAGGGTGCCAAGGAGAGCAGGCATGGGGAGGAGTTAGACGGAAGTTTCAGGGTATAACGTGCCACGCGGCCTCGGCGTTTTACCCCAGGTGCATCTCCAAAAGGAGCGTATTGTCACTACTTCAAGTGTCACACCTCCTGCAATAAGTCTAAGCGAGGTCGCAGCACGGCGCTGTCTACGGGTTGTAGGAAGCGCATGCCCTTCTCTTCCTGCTCCATCCGCCGAGTCATTGGCTCCAAGGTAATGTCCGGAAGCGTTGGTCCCTGCAGGTCCACCAACTCGCCGACTAAGCTAAATCCCGTAGTAGAGTCTTGCTTGACCCAAAGCATTTCGTAGTGGACTTCAGATGTGAAATTCGGGCACAGCGTGGTGAAGTGCCCGGCCGGCACGGCCAGCCACGGGCTGGCAAACATGCTGCTATCTACTTTTCCCAACCGATGGTAGGTGTAGGCGATAAATCGGTCCGGACCTCGCTGCACTAAGCGCATGCAGCGATTCTTATCGGGGTGCCCGCCGGTGGTGCTCAGATAGAGCAAAGTATAGCGCGCGCCTCCGTACCGAGCGAAGTCCCGCATCGCGGCGTAAGCAGCGGTGGTGTCAACCGCGGCGTAGGTAGCTGGCCCTTCTACTTGCAGTACGCGGCACGTGGACGAAGCCGGGGTGGCTATGCGCGAAGCGGTGCATGCTCCAAGTGCGGTCAGTAAAAACAAGAAGGCGCGCATGAGGTCGTAAGATACACTGGTAGCCTTGCTTCAACCACATGACTACCTGTTCACAGAAAGGTGTTCCAGACGCGCTCCGAACCGGTCATCCTCGGTCGTGTATCTCGCTCTTCGGCACGCGCCATACGGCCACGAGGGCCCATACCGCCGCCGCCGTGATGGCGAGGGTCCGGACCAGGTGCGCGGCCTGCAATTGGCGGTAGAGTTCCTCGCTGTAGCCGTGGTCCTGCATCGCGTCCTGCGCGCCGGCTGCCCACGGCGTGCTGGCGACCGATACGACTAGCAGCGTCGCGATTCCCCACACCGCCCGGCGCGGGACACGGGCCGGGGCAGCCCACAGGGCCAGCGTCCACAGCAGGCACAGGGCCCCGTACGGCAGCACGACAATCGGCAACCGCCGCGTATAGCCGCGGCTGAACGCCTGCAACGCGGCATTGCCGAGCAGACTCATGTCGACGTGAATGCGGTACACGTTGAAGTACAGCAGCCAGCACGCGCCGACCGAGAACCAGAGCGCTGCCACCCCGGCCGCTTGCAGCGGGCTCGCAGCCCCCTGGGGAAGCCAGATTGGCAGCGGACGCCGGGTTACGGCCGCGGTTGCCACGGCCCCCAAAAAAAGAAGCAGCGAGGCGGCCAGCATGGCCAGAAAGAGTAAAAAATAGAGCGGCATAGGCATCCATAAAATACACCGCAATATATGGATTCAACAGCAAGAAATCCCCCTGCTGGCCGCCCGCCGCTTCAGGCGGGCGATTGTCGTTTCCCCAACAACTAACGCACGTCATCTTTCCTACTTTGCCATGGGGTCCCCTCCTGTCACCCGCCAGAGCGCGTTTACGGCATGACCCTGCTGCGAAAGGGTCCAGATAGCAAAAGGGGCGTTGAAACGCTCCGCTTAGGAGCAGGCTTACTCAACAAACAGCGGCAACTGTTCGATGCGTTGGAAGCACTCCGGGTCCGGGGCTTCGAAGCCCAGGTACATGTAGTAGTCGTACCCAAACTCGACAGCTCTGGTCCCGGTGTCGTCCACGAGGCGAAACCACAGGCACTCGCGCAGGGCCAGGGCCACCAAGGCCCCCAAATCTGACGCGGGAAAGGCACGTACGCCGCTTTCGACCCGTTGGAACACCTCCTGGAGTGAGCCATCCGCGTCCCCTAGCCAGCGGATTTCCGCGGACTCTAGCCCGACGTGTCCCGAACCCGCGAAAAAGAGCTGCACGGCTTGTACGTACCGTGCTTCGACGGCTAAGTATTCATCCAGGAGCAGGCGCTGGCCCGCAAACTCGTTGCCCACATCGCTGATGGCAGTCCACTCGTCGGGCAAGTAATGACCTTGTCCGTTGCGGAACAGCGGGTTGTACTTGGTCACCCGTTTATAGAACGAACTTTTGCGCATCTTTTGCCCCTCTTGAAATGACTAAGGAGCACCTTAGCCCTTATACCCCAAAGCTACTTGGGTTCAACAAAACGGTAGTTTTCTGAAAGGTAAAGACCTTCAAAATACTTCCCGAAGAAGCTCATGCTGGCGCATCCGCGACGCGCTGCTGATGAGACATTCATTCAGCGGGGGTAGCTTCCAGAAGCTCCAGCCCCGCCAGCGGCTGGGGCTTCTGCCTGTCACAGCCAGCGGAAATCCTGCCCGCCCAGCGGCTCGTCCACAGCCTCCAGCCCGCAGTTACCTGAGCCCCAAAAGAAACGAACAGCTCCCGGTGAGGGCGCTAGGCAACTGCCGCGCCACTGCATAACTTGCCGGGTGTGAGCAGCTCACGAAACATACTAAATCCAACCCCAACCCTTTTCTAACTTATGAGATTACCCCTACTTCTACTTCTGGCCCTTCCGCTATCAGCCGCGGCCCAAATGAATGGCTCCAGCTTTGGCAACGCCAATTACCAGGTAGCCCAGCGGCAGGCCCAGATGGCCAACAACTTTCAGCGCCAGACGATGGAGCGGTCGATGGCACGCATGAGTTCCTCTTCTTACTCCGCCGCGCAACAGGCGCAATGGAAAGCGAAGCGGGAAGAGCGGGTAGCCAAGCAACACGATGCTGAGCTGAAAGCCACTGCCGAACTCGCCCGCCTCACCCGTCGCCAAGACAGCCTGCGGCTGGCGCATCCGGCTCCCAACGCCATCCAGGCGGCCGCCCGCCAGAAGGCCGACGAACAGGCGCTGGCGCAGCTGACCGTGAAAAACTACCGGGACGTGTTTCTGCCTGGCCAGGTAATGGCCGCCGAGGAAGCCCGCTCGCTCCCGGAAAAAGAGATGCAGGACTGGGTCAACATCAGTAAGGAACTGTCGGACAACGACTGGTGGACCAAGCAGGACCCCGCGCAGCTGCTGGCCAAGGTCACGGCCTACCGCGCCTCGCTCACTTCGCTCACCACCGCCCTGCTGGGCTTCGACCCGGCCATGGCCCCGAAACCCGAGCGCATGCCCTCGACGGCTGCCTTGGACGCCATGCGGGCCAAAGGCACCTTCGACCAGCAGGTGGCCACGCAGTTTCTGCAGGAGGCTGCCCGGGTAGAAAAACTGGGGGCCAGCACAAAGATGGTGAGCGCCCTCAACGACTTTAACCACGACGTAGCTGCGGCGGCCGCCCGCCCCGAGATGCAGCAGAATCCGCAGAAGCTACGCAATGCCGTCAAGTCTGGCCTTAAAGACCTCAACAAAGCCATGGGCATCTACGAGATGCAAATGGGAGGGTCGCAGGTGTTGAGCTACGCGCAAAACACCATTGAAAAGTGCGCCAGTACTTTTCTGCCAAAACCCGACAAAAAAGCCAAGAAACAGGCCAGCTAGCTGACCCGACGCATGCGTTTGCTGAAGCGAGTACTTATTGCACTGCTGGCCCTGGCGTGTATTGCCTTCGTTCTTTTACACGCTGGTCCTGATATTGATACCGACGCGGATGTTGATAACTCATTGGGTACAGACACTCACTAGCTGATGATGGAGACACGGCGGCGCGTGGCCATGCAAGGTGAAGGCACCTGCGCGGTATCCATGACAGTGAGACGCCAATTATGCTTTACCTGCAACCCATCCAAAAGCCCCAGCCCCACCAGTGGCTGGGGCTTTCTTCGTTTCCACCCATACCCAGCAACGGGCCTGTATCACACAACAACCAACAGTTGAAACGACAAAGCCGTAGGCTTTACCATGGAAGAGAGAATGCTCATGGCCGCTTGTCTGGCGCACATTAAGAGAGCCGATGGGACGCTGGAGAAAGACTGGTCCATTGCGCAGATTGCCCAGCGCGGCGCGTACGATGTATTGAAGAAATACCAGGCCCACGCCCACCTGCCCGATACGCTCACGGAAGAGGCCTTTGCAGCCAGCGAGGAACTGCGCCGCCAGCCGGCAGTTGGGCTGGACTGGCCGGCTACCCAGGCGCAGGCCGAGCGGGTGCTGCCCGTGGTGATGCGCCTGCTGTACGTGCTGAGCACACTGGCTGGCCCTGGCAAGATGGCTTAGCGACTGCCTGCGACAATTTGTACGAGTGTTTTCAAAACACCAACTCAACTCGTACCGCTTTGCCATGCCCCATCACGCCCTACCTCCTACCAACCTTTTGGCCCAGACCTGTGCGTAGTTCAGTCTGGACCAAGTAGCAATGGCTTTGTAACTGGGCATAAGCCCTAGCCAGCTGCATTCCATCGAAGTCGGGTGAGGTTGAAGATGAGCCGACCAATTCCCAGGCAGCTACGCTCACCACCATCAAAAACGGCATTGCCGCGCACCGGGCCACGTTATTGGCGGCTGCGGGTCCACTTTACGTTCAGGATTTTGAGCTCCTTGTTGGTTTTCGCATCTACGCGGTAGATTTCCAGCAGTTCGGTATTCTCATCGATGAAGGTGTACACCTCCTTCATGTTGCTGTACTGCCCGGTGGTGTTGTTAAGCTGCTGGTAGCGCATGGTAGTGGATTTGGTAGCTGGGTCGTAGGGGCCTTCCATCGCCACGCCGTTGCCACCGTCCTGAATCATGGCGCGGGTAAATATCTTTTTGCGGGCATCGTAGCCGGTCACGCGCACGCCGTGCATTTCCTGGCCGTTGATGTTGTAGGTTATTTCCGAGAGCTGAAACTGGCCGCCCATTACCATGCTGTTGGTGAGCGAGGAGGTGCTGGCGAGGGGTGGCGCCGTGGGCGAAAATGTCATGGTGGCCTGCCCCGTCCAGACACCACTAGACCGCGCCAGCAGCTGGTGAAACTCGTCGGTTGGCGGCGTAGCGGCGGGCACCACAGCAGACACCTGAGGACTAGCTAGCATCGCCAATTGTTGGCCCTGCGCGAGTTGGGCAGTTCCCCAGCTGCTGAGCACCGCAAGCAATATCATTTTCATAGAGCAGACCTAATTGATTGGAAGAAAGGAAAAAGCGCTGTTGACGAAGCTGCGCTCGATTGTTTAAATATAATTAATATATTATATAATAAAGCACTATACGCTCGCACGCTACTGCTGAGGCAGCGCTTCAGTTGGCGGAAATGCGACTCCTAAAAACCCGACTTTTTATGGAACGAAAAATAAATTTTCGCTAAGCCCAGCCGTGGGACACAGCTTGGTATAATTCTGTCATAAGGGCCAGTATCCTGCTGCACAGGGTGTTTTATTCTCTGGTTTTTTCCAAACCCCTTATGCCATGTGCCCACCCATTTCCTGCTGCCGCCAGCGTCTCACCCGGCCCCTGCCCACGCAGGTGTACTACCTGACGCGCCTGCTGCTGGCCCTGAGCTCGGCGGAGCTGCTGCCCCACCAGCTCACCCTGGCGGAGGCCCGCCTCGGTAGCATCTGGGACCAGCTGCAGCACGCGGTGCAGCACCGCTACCAGGTTTCGGCCACTTGCGCGCTGGCGCTCACTGAGCGTCTGGCCGCGCAGCTGCTGCAAGCGGACTGCTGCCGCCGCTCGTTGCTTCGGCAGGTGCCCCTTGGCGAGGCTCTGGGGCCGGCGCGGGTGCTGGCGTAGGGGTTACGCATTGCCTACCCGAGCAGTCAGCAGTAAAATTTGGGGGTGGCTTGGAGTTTTCTAGAATTGGTAATACATTGCTTACCAATCCTTCACTCTTCCTAGCTATGGTGCAATCTTTACCCGGTTCCCTGTCCATGCCTTCGCGGCGCCTGCCTGGCCCAATGGCCAGCCTGCTGACATCCTGCCCCGGCTGTTTTGCCCTGGGTTATGGCTGCGGCCTCCCTTTCCTACACTGATTTCTGATAACTAAGCGGGCCCTTGATGGCCCGTTTTTGTTTTCCGCCCTTTTCGGGGCGGCGGGGGCTTGCTGTGCCTTTTCGCAGCTTGTTGCCCGGTAGCGGGTACCTGCCTTGCGGGTGCCCGGCCTTTCCATTGCTGCCATCTTTTTTCCTTTCTACTCCATGCCGGGCTAGCCGAAATACCGCCAGTGGCCCCGACTCAGTGAACGGTTACCCAAGTTTTTCACCCAATTCTTCGCTACGCAACATGTTCAAAAAACTACTTATTGGCAGCGCTTTCCTTCTGGCCAGCGCCGGAGCTGCTACCGCCCAATCTGCCCCGCCCGCCTTCATGGCACCGTGCGCCACACCCAGCCCGGCCCTGCTGTCGCCCGAGCGGCGGGCCATGCTCGACCAGATTGAGCAGCAAACTCAGCAATACCTCAAGGCCCACCCCATTGAGGTGCAGGCGCAAGGCCAGGCCGCCCGCATCGACCCAAACCGCATCTACAACATCCCGGTGGTGGTGCACGTGCTGTACAATAACTGGACGCAGGCCATTAGCGGCCAGCAGGTGCAGTCACAAATCGATGTTTTGAACGAGGATTTTGCCCGTACCAACGCCGATGCCAATCAGACCCCGGCTGTGCACGTGCCGCTGGCCGGCAGCTCCCGCATTCGCTTTGCCCTGGTGCATGCCGACCCGCGGGGCAACTGCATGGAAGGCATTCGCTACGTGTATACCAGCCAGCCTTACTTCGAAGCCAGCCAGCTTTACATTTCACAGTCAATGAAATACACCTCGACGGGCGGCGACGATGCCTGGGATACCAGCCACTACCTGAACATCTGGGTGTGCGAGCTGAGTAACTCGGCCGCCGGGAGCGGGCTTAGCGGCGTGGCCGGCTTCTCCAACTTCCCCGGCACGGTGCCGCCGGCCGAGGACGGCGTGGTAGTAGACTACCGCTACTTCGGCCGCGCTACGTCGGGCCAGGGGCGTACGGCCACGCACGAGGTAGGCCACTATTTCAACCTACACCACATCTGGGGCGATTCGTACCAGCCCTGCCTCGACGACCTGGTGGCCGATACGCCGCAGCAGCAGGGCTACTCGTTCATTAACACGAGCGGCAACGTGCAGTACATGGGCCTGAACTCGGGCTGCCCGACGGGGCAGACGTCGAACTGCACCGGCCAGACCACTTATGACATGTACACCAACTACATGGACTACACTTCCTGCCAGAATATGTTCTCGCGCGGGCAGGTAAGCCGGATGGAATCGTTGCTGCAGTTTGGCGGTGCCCGCGCGGGCCTGCTCTCCAACGTGGGCTTTACGGGCACCCCTACTTTCACCAGCACCATGCCGGCCTCGTTCTGCGGCAACAGCCGGACTACGGTCACCGTCAACCCCATTTGCAACGCGTCCAGCTACACGTTCAGTCTTGGTTCGGCTACTTCGAGCGTAGTGTTTGCCGCCACCGGCCAGTCTACGCCCTACACCACAAGCACACCCTCGGCAACCATAACCCTGGCGGCCGGCGACTATACCAACGACATCTGCGTGCGGGCCAACTTCATCAATGGCACTTCCACGGTCACCACCTGCCAGCCCTTGCAGGTGAACTCGGGTCCACCCGCCCCGCCCGTGCCGGCCGAAACCTACCAGCGCGGCCCCAATTCCTGCTACTACGGCATCATGCTGCCCCAGTCCGGTGGAGCCGATTATTACACGGCTATAGTGGAGGCCGATGGCGGCGCTACCGTGCTGACCGACACGCAGTACGTGCCTGTAGGCTACACCGGCCCGGTTTATTTCCCCTTCAACCTGTTGGGCTACCAAGTAGTGAAAGTGACCATTGTGGCCACCAATGCCTGCGGCGACTCGGGAAAGATGGTAATGGAACTGGAAATTCATAAGCCGGAAGCCGGCTGCACGTACGAAACTGCCCGGCCGGTAGCCAGTACGGCCAAGCCCGCAGCCACTGCCCCAGCGCGGGAGCCGGCCATGCTTTATCCCAACCCCGCCGCCGACGAGGTAACCATCGCGCTGGCCAAATCGAGCACATCAGCACATGTCCGGGTTCGCAACCTGATGGGCAACGTGGTGAAGGAGTTTGACCAGCAAGCCAACACCCGCACCCTGCGCCTGAACGACCTCAAGCCGGGCCTATATATCGTCGAGGTGCAGGGCACGGGTGGCCTCCAGCGCATTCACCTGAGCGTAGAGCGTCCGTAGGCTCCCTGCTCTCGCCGGGCCGTAAATAGCTTCACCTAAGCTAGCCCATAAGTAAGCCAGCCCGCGTCTTGCAGCCGGGCTGGCTTACTTGTTTTTAGCGTAGCGGCTACTACAGCTTGGGGTTAATTAAGGCTATGGGATGGGCAATAAAGCAGGCTCATTATTACTCCGGCCTGGGCCAGAATCAGTTGCCAGTCGTGGTCGGTGGCTAATGCTTCGTCGGCATCCGGCTCGTCGAAGGCATCCAATTGCCGCTGTAGAATTTGGATTTCCTGCTCTGCCCGCCCATCAACGCCGGCGTGCAGCCAGGCGCGGGACGAAACGAAAGCGCTGAACTGGTTTGCACCGTACAGATGGCGCATAACTTGCTGGAAAGTAGGCACCGGGCATCCAAGCGCCGTCAGGTCCTTGCGGCCTATTTCTCTTAAGGCATGCAAGGATTGGCACACCTGCTGTTTCCACGAATTGAAATCCGCCGCCTGGTCTAACCGGGGGCGCGGGCCGTCATAGTGCTTATAAGCGGCGGCAACAGGGAAGTTACTGGTAGAAAGACAGGGTGTGCTAACGGGTGTCATTGAGGTGCTTTGGTTCCGGTGTGAGGACCATAGCAACGCAAACAAGCCTCTGAGAGATTTGCAGCATACCCTTTATCCGACTGAACAAGCCATTTTCCCGATGAGCCCCAGCTTTATGTCGATTAAATTTTCCGGTCTGTGTTCCTCCTCCCAGGCATAGCAAACCAGCACAACGGAACATATGAGTTCTCCTACCCGGCGCCCGCCTTAGCCAGGCCACGCCTCCTCTTTACCAAAACCGTTAAAAACAGCACGACGGCCCTGCTGCACAGCACCAAGCCTGCTACCGCCAGCCACAACGCGGGCCGTCAGGATGGCAATGATATCACACTTAAAATAGGCAGATGGCCAGCGACCGTGCTTAAAATAGGAGCGCCGTTACTACTTTCACTTGCAACAGAATGATTTGCCAAGCCGGGTTGGCATCGAGTTCGCCGTCCACGTCGGGCTCGTCGAAGGCGTCCAGCTGCTGTTGCAGTTTCAGGAGTTCTCGTTCGGCTCGGTTATCCAGTCCGGCTTGTTGCCATGCCCGGGAGGCGATAAACTTGCTGAACCGGCTATCGTTGTAGAGCACCAGCATGGCTTCCTGAAAGGTAGGCGGTGGGCTCGTGGGCTTAGCCAGATAGCCCCGGCCCACGTATCGCAGCCCCTGCAGTGCCTTACGCACCTGCTGCTGCCATAGAAAAAACTCCCCATTCATGCCCCGAACGGGGGCACAGTCCACTACAACTAAGTCGGAAGCTATAACCATTTTTTATGCACAGGGTGCATTGTTGCACCTCAT
Organism: Hymenobacter negativus; assembly: GCF_017571495.1. GTDB lineage: Bacteria > Bacteroidota > Bacteroidia > Cytophagales > Hymenobacteraceae > Hymenobacter > Hymenobacter negativus. Next base: position 316,776 of record NZ_JAGETZ010000004.1, read on the forward strand.
TTGCTTATAACGGCATGCAATTTAGGAGGGGCTTACATCGCACATCCCCTATTCTCGGCCGTTGGCGCTTCTGGCCAGACCAGTGTGGCTATCGCGTCGGCCAGTACCTGGTTTCCGCTTTTCAGCAGCACTCATATTCCAGGTCAAGGCTGCGGTAAAGTGTGGCAGGCAAAATGCCTTGGCCTAAAAGCTGGTTGCGTTAGCCAACAGGAGGCTGCACGAGTATTCCTAAAGCGCTGCCTCCTTTTTTGTCAAATGGCAATTACTGCCTCACCAGGCCCGTGTAACTTGCCGCCATGGATGAATTTCTTGCGTATCTCTTGCAGTTTAGCTTGCTGAATCAACAGCAGCTGGACTTTATTGCCAGTAAAGCCACCTCCTTGTCGCTGCGCAAGGATGCTTACTTGCTGGAGGCGGGGCAGGTGCCGCGTCAGGTGGGCTTCGTGTTGGAAGGAGTTATCCGCATCTGCTACTACGACAACAAAGGCGACGAAATCACCCGCAACTTTATCGACGAGCACCGCCTGGCCACCGACCTGCGCGCGCTGGAATACGGGTTGGCATCGTCCGAATATTTGCAGGCCGTGACTGATTGCCGGCTCCTCGTATTTGCCAAGCGTGAATGGGAAGAGCTGGCTCACACCATCGTGGGCTGGAACGACATCATGAATCGGATAACGGCCCAGCACCTGCGGGAAAAGCTGGCGCGCATCAGCCCGATGATGGCCCAGGATGCCACAACCCGCTACGTGGAGTTTCTGGAAAACTATCCCCGGCTGGCCAACCGCATTCCGCTGTCTTACCTGGCCTCGTTTCTGGGTATCACGCAGTCCTCGCTGAGCCGCATACGCAAGCAGCTCCGCTAAAACGCTTTTTGCCAAATGGCAACTGGCGGCCTTTTCAGCCCGGGGACCTTTGTGGGGTAAATCAACCACCCCAATCATGAAAACCGTTCTGATAACTGGTGCCAATAAAGGCATCGGGTTTGAAACCGCCCGCCAGCTCGCCCGGCAGGGCTACCACGTGTACCTGGGCAGCCGCGACCTCGCCAATGGCCAACGGGCCGCCGCACAGCTCCAGGCCGAAGGCTTGCCCACAGTAGAAGCCATCGCGCTGGACGTAACTGATACTGAATCGGTACGGGCCGCCCGCGCCGAAATTGGCCGCAAAACGACGGTACTCGACGCGCTTGTCAACAATGCTGCCATCACGGGCGGAATGCCGCAAACGGCCACCGGAGCCAGCGTCGCCGCATTCGAGGCAGTGTTCAACACCAATGTATTTGGCGTGGTGCGCGTCACGCAGGCCTTTCTGGACTTGCTGCACCAGGCACCCCAACCCCGCATCGTCAATGTAGGCTCCAGCGGCGCGTCGCTGACCCTGCACAGCGACCCTGCCTGGAAATATTATCACCACAAGGGCGCAGTGTATCCGGCCTCCAAGGCGGCGCTGCATATGTACACCATCGTGCTGGCCTACGAGCTGCGCGACACACCTTTCCGAGTGAATGCCGTGGACCCGGGCTTTACCGCCACCGACCTCAATAATCACCGTGGCACCGGCACTGTGGAAGAAGCTGGAACCCGCATTGCGAAGTACGTGCTGGTGGGCGACGATGGCCCGACGGGCCGGTTTATCAGTGAAGAGTATACGCCGGTAACGGGCGAAATCCCCTGGTAAGAACACTCTTCGGCGTCAAAACAAAGCTATTTACTTAATGACACGCATGCTAGCAGTCCAGTTTTCCGAACACGGCGAGGCCGACGTATTACAATTGGTTGACTTACCAATTCCCCGGCCAGGAACCGGGGAGGTATTAATTAGAGTGGCCGCAGCGGGGGTCAACTACGCCGACATCTGGCAGCGAAAAGGGAGCGGACCACGGCCCGTTGCGTTGCCCTACGTGTCGGGCTACGAGGTGGCCGGGACCATTGCAGCGGTGGGCAACGGGGTACCGCCGACCCTGGTGGACCAGCGGGTGATGGCCATGCTGCCCAGCGGGGGCTACGCCGAATATGCCGTAGCACCCGTCGCGCAGGCCATTTCCCTGCCCGCGGAACTCGGCGACGCCCAGGCCACTGCCCTGCTCTCGCAGGGCCCCACGGCTGTGGGCTTGCTCAACACCGGCCCGTATGCATCGGTACTGGTGCTGGCAGCGGCGGGTGGCGTTGGCTCTCTGCTGGTGCAGGTGGCCAAAAACCGGGGCATCCAAGTAATTGCGGCTGTGGGCAGTGAAGCCAAGAAAGCCGCGGCACAGACCAGCGGGGCCGATTCCGTGGTGAGCTATGCTGAGGCCGACTGGGTGCAACAGGTGCATGCGGCCACGGCCGGCCTGGGCGTGGCGGCCTCGTTTGATGCTGTGGGCGGCCGGGTGGGAACTGAGGCCCTGCAAGCCCTCGGCGCGGGCGGTACCGGCGTGGTATACGGCGCAGCCAGTGGCGAACCGACTACGCTGGCGGCCCAGCAGCTTATTGGGCAAATGCAGGGGCTGCGGGGCTACACGCTCTTTGGCGAAATGGCTCGGATTGGCGGTTACATTGAGGAACTGCTGGGCTACTTCCGGGCCGGCAATCTGCAACTCCCTGTCCAGACCTACCCAATTGCCGAGGTCCGGGCCGCACAACGCGCTGTGGAATTCCGCCAAACTCAGGGAAAGGTGGTCCTGCTTTTTTGAGGACCTGCTGCAAGAGCGACGGCCTTTACCCCTCGGCTTTTCTTCTGGGATAGAATCAACAAAAAGTTGCTGCCGAGCCCCCGAAGCGCTGCCTCGCCGTTCATTCGGCCGAAGCATAGCTTCGGGGTGCTCGTGCTGCCGCCTGCTGGCTAAGGCGGCGGGGAAACGTCAATGACGGCTAAGCCCGCGTCAGGATAAAGACCTTGCCATCGGCGTTGAGCACCTGGGTGCCGTTTGCGAGCACCTGCGGCTCGACCGTGGGCCAGTGAGAGTGGCCGCAGAGTACGAGTGTCCGCGGCCCCTTGGCCAACACCGCCGTCAGTTGCGCTTCGCCTTGCAACCCTTCAGCATTGATGCGCGGGGATAAATGCGTGAGCAAGACGTGTGGCGCCTGGCGCAACAGGGATGCCACCCCTTTTAAATAGGCGTCTTCGGTCAGGCGAAAATTCTTATCGGTTCGTCCAATGATACCGCTCTGGCCTGCCACGCGCAGCCCATGGGTCGTCGCGGTGCCTTGGGTCAGGAAATGGGCCCGGTCCAAGGACTGCACCCGACTCAGGTCTGGCCCAAAGTCGTCGTGGTTGCCTACAATGCCGATGGTACACCCAAAGTAACCCACCTAATCTGTCCAACTGTTGAGGAGTACTACAACCGCTTCTTTCAGTAGTTCTGTATAGATAGCTGAAAGGCTGGCTAAACCCAATTATCTCAACTTCACAACTTGGGTTAATTATAGCAATTTTATTAGTCGACGGGTTGCGATTGAATTATCACCCGATTTGACTTGCAGATAGTAAACACCTGGCACGATACTTTCCTGTAATGGAAAGGTATATGTTTTTAGGCCAATTGAGGGAACAAAATTATCTTGTAGAACTTGTCGTCCATTTGCATCAATCAACCTAATAAAGACTGGAGCAGTAAAATGAGACACATCCAACGTTAGCTCATTCGAGAACGGGTTGGGATACACTTGCCAAGAAGGCATAACAGCTAATTTATTACCAAGAGGAGTGGTGTCTTGTGCCTGTAATACCAGAGCATCAAATAATCCTCTACTAGTAGCGGTTGATATGCCAAACTGTGTTGTGCCTGCAAATGACAGTGTCAAAAACAGCATTCCGTTACCTGCAGATGCGATTCCCGTTGTGTATTCATCCTGATTCCCTCCCCCCCGGGATGCCCAGATAGGTGTCCCTAGCCCATTAAACCGAGCTATCCACATGTCAGCACCTCCAGCACTGACAAGATTGTGTGGCCCGATAGCTGCGCTGCCGGTAAAGCTGCCGGTTGCATATACAATGCCAGCGCTTGGTGAGGTGATATCGGTTAGTTCATCATTTCCTGCCCCCCCAATTTGACTAACCCATTGCACTGTGCCTGCGTCGTTGTATTGCATCAAAAAACCATCGTTTCCCCCCATACCAATCAAAGCGGCAGTAGGGCCAAATATTGCAACGTTGCTGAATATTCCTCCCACGTAAACATTGTTAAGCACGTCAGTTGCAATACTCAACCCAGTATCGCTACCTGTTCCACCGAAACTGCGTGCCCAGAGCAAAACACCTTGTGGACTGTATTTGACCAAAAATCCGTCACTTTGTCCACTGCTAACCAAAGCGGTGGCACCAAGAGCAACAGTTGAACCGAATGAACCGCAGGTATATATATTGCCTTGCGCATCACATTTGGCACCATATGACAAATCTGTATCAGTCCCGCCAATGCTCTGCACCCATTGAATAGCACCTAGAGCATCATACTTTGCAATAAAGTTGTCCAGGTTGCCCTGACTGGTTAAGGAAACGGTCCCGAACGTTGCTGTGCCGCCGTAGCTTCCAGCCAGAAATACATTGCCCTGTATATCTGTGGTAACTTCAGAAGATGTGCTACCTGATGGAGACCGTGCCGAACGCGCCCATAGTGGGATGCCGGTAGGAGAAAATTTGACCAGAAAAGCTGTTGCACCGGCAGCAAAGCCAACAAGAGTAGTAGAGCCGAACGTAACCGTACCCAGATAACTGCCCGCTACATATACATTTCCTAAATAGTCAGTCGTTACGCTCGTACTACTCGTCGCAAAGCTAATCGCTGCCCCTCCGTCGCCAGCCCGTTGTGCCCAGAGCACTGCCCCCTGCGGAGAGTATTTAACTACATAAAGGTTCCGATAGCTACCAGCCGGACATGACAAGGAAATAGAGCCAAGTTGAATGGTTCCTTCAAAGAAGCCTACTGCCACGGTATTACCAAAAGTATCGGTGGTAATACTGGTAGCTCGCTCATTGCCTGTTCCACCTATTTGCGCTGCTTGAATCCATGTAGGAGAGGATTGGGCAAATCCAATAAAATTTGTTGCTAGTAGTGCTAGCAGAAGAAGACGGCCAAACATGCGCGTTACAATCAAAGGTTATGGATGTAAAGGGCGGGGCAAGGCAGGGCCTCCCGGCAAAACAACTCCACCCGGACCAGAGCCATTACAAGGGTTACTACAGGGGAGTGGGGGTTGTGATACCCAATCCGTAATAGGCCCAAACCGATATTCTTTGGACCACGCTTGCAGGTTGTTAGTACAGCATCCATCCAAGCGTGAATCTATCCACACTCCTACGTAACAGGTGCCTACAACTCCGCCAGCCGAGATAACTCCCCCATCGGGTTGGACAACGAAACGCTCTAAAACAGCCGGGTCGGAACCGCAGACATGGCACCTTCCCACCCTTGCATTAACTGATTTTATCATGTTTTCTGCTTTATAAGTCGCGCTTAATGGATTTATATCTGCTTCAGTTCGTAGCTCGTAGCCAGTCATTTCGCCAATACTATTGGTTTCACATCTATAGCTCATCGTTACCCAGTTGGGCGCGGTAGTCCGAGCATAATTGTACTCGTATTCCTTTAGCAGCTTTTGTGACGCAGACGCATCATTCGGGCGGTCCAACGTTTCCTTATAAACTTGCCGGAGTTTTCCGGCTTTGTCGTACTCGTAACGCGTAAAGAGGTTTTCGTTGTCGAGCACATGTGTTAAACGATTCGTTCGTGCATCGTAAACCCGACTGGTCATGGAGGACGTCAACGGACATACCCGGAAATCGTCAAAGTAGGCAGCAGTTGAGGCCGCATTTGTACAGCCGAAGGTGACCCGCTGGCCGTTTGCAGAACCAGGAAGGGTCGTAACTAATGATAACCGATACCAGTTGCCAGATTTCTTGGTGGTAGCAGCACTGACAAATGCTTGCTGGGTAATACTGCCATTGATTGCTATGTATAACGACGCATTGCCTGCTGCCGCATTATTATACACCCAAGCACTTACCCGGTACGGTTTGCCGATGCTGAGGTCGGTACCACCAGTAGCTTGGTAGAGGAAGCCTTGTTGGTTATTATCGAGCCGTAAAGAAGCCGACCCGGTATGTGCTTTGGTCACATCTTGGGTACCCCCAGCAATAATCTCCCCGCCAAAGTGCGCTGTTCCATTGATGGTCAACAGGTCTTCTGCGCCAGAGTAGGCCATTTCCGTATAACGCGCATTGCTAGCCGCAGCAATTACCTGCCCCTGTTTGTAACCTAGCTTCTGGGCAGTATAGGAGTTGTTGAGGTCCTTTGTTTCGAGTGCGTGTGAATAGTGGTCATACCGAACCGTCTCATCGGTTTTTATCCAATGACTATTGGGGTTGCCCGACCAATCGAAATCCACGAAATTGGCATATGTGCCATTGGGATTGAGTTGCTGAGATTGCCAAGTGTAGCTCGAGTTTTCCCGCCAGACAGGAGTAGCGGTTGACGTCTCGTTTTGATAGAGGCCCCCTATGAAGTCACGGTAAGTACCCCAATCGTTTTTCCACGTCTGAATGCCGGCCGAAACTACCTGGGAAGCGCCACCTTGTTCTTTATACACATAGGAAGCCGCCATTTGGGTGAGCATATTATGCCAAAGAGGATTTTCCCCTTTAGCCCCCATTGAGGTGTTGGCCGCCTTGGTATAGGCCGGAACACTCAGGCTTCGGTAGGTTTCGCCACGTGAGTTCAGGAACCGCGACTCCAATACCTGGCCCGTATAGAAATCGTATAAGGAATTGGTATTAGTAATGCTCAGACCATTGCGGGTGCTTTGAGAAGCATGCATCACCGATGGCAAATAGCGTTTTGTAGAACGGTTGATGCGGTATATCGATAGGTCCAACAGCTCATTATTGATTACCCCTTCCGTAAACTGTCCCTGGCCCGCGATATTATCGGCATTGGGGACAGATGAGGTATAATCAAATGTCGTACTCAACTCTTCATCACCGCGCCGGTTATATTTCTTTACCCAGCGCGGCTGGCCTATTTTGCCGACATCTACAACAGCGTTGTTACCCCAATATTCTATGTTACCAATGTTAGAGTTAATAGGATTATCGGGGTTGTAAAAGTTCCCTGTACCACGCCAGGTTGGCGTGTTCTGGCTGACCATGGTCGATACTGGCGTATGAAAGGCATACAGCTCTCGTTGGTCATAGTCGTTGTCGTCATTTTTAAACGTGCCACGCAACACAGTCACTTCACTGTATATCACTGGCGTAGCAGGAAAGTCGAAGGCAGCGTAATGCGCATGTTCAAACCGACTCATAAAGGCAGGTTCTTTGGCTAGCACCCCCGAACTGTTGCTAACAGCAGGGGCATCCGCTTTTTGGTACTTGTAGCGAATCTTATAGGGCGTGCCGTTTTCATCAGAAGTTACAATCGAAGCCACGCGGATATCACCTCCAATAACGTTACAGGGAACAACGGTCTCTACACTCGTTCCTGTGCCAACAATGGGCGAAGCACAAATCATCTTGCTGGGGGGGAAGAGGTTCGGGTTTGGCGTTTGGGGAGCAGGAGTGTTAACTAATCGTATATACCATTTGCCGGCGTCGTAGTATACAGCATCAACTTCTTGCAAAGTGGCATTGTATACTTGGTCTCTGAATACAATTGCGTCTTTATGACCCGGTCCAGGAGGAAAGTCATCAGGGTTCCAATGCAATGGGTTAATAGCACAAGGCGTAAATCCGGCTTTACCAGTAATTGGAATTAAATCGTGCTGTTTCAATACCTCAGGTAATTTTGACAAGTCAAAGTGACCTAGACCATTGGCTGTTGAGTTAAGCACTGGACTTACCTCAAGTATATTGGAGGAATTAGTATTGGTCAACTTTAATCTAGCAGTACCAAATTCCGCGACGTGGGCATATTCATCTCGCTCGTAGCTAATTTGGGTGCTTCCCCCTAGTGGGTTAGTGATTTTGGTCAGGGACCAGGCGGCTCCATTCTTATTGTTGTAATAACTTGCCTGATGACTGGTCAGCGAATACTTGCCGCTCTCGTTGTACATCCCAAACCCGTCCCATTTTTCAGTACCATATTCAGGATTACCAAAGTATGCGGCCATGTACCCTTGGTCTCGCTGCGTTTGAGTGGGGTTATCAGGTATATAGGTGTCACCGCCGTATTGAAAGACAAAGTCTGGGATGATTTTGGTAGAGGTTTCCCCTACTGAGGGGCCGAAGAATGATACACTGCGTAACGTCAGCTTTCCACCCCGAGTGTGTATAGGATTTGTAAGTCCACGTACATCCGGTTGCGGATTTGCTAAATCACTGGAAAAATAGTAGAAGGAATTCAGCGTTCCGCGGCATAAGTCATAGCCGTAATTGAATACCACCCGTTTTAAGGCGTGCTCATTCACAAATTCTCGGATACGTACGTCAAAATCCAAGTCATGCCTGTCCAGCACTTTGCCCATATCATCATGTGGACTATAAGAGCCATCGGGAGAAACATAGCTAAACGCATTAGCACAGGCACTCGCATTGCTGCAAAACCACCGGCGTTGGTTATTAAGGTTAACATCTGCTTGCGTGTAAGTGGCCGCATTACTCCCCGTGTCATTCGTCAAGGCTGGGATAACGGAGCCAGTAGTAGAGGCTGTGCGGATACCATCAGAGGTCTGGAGTTTGTCCAGGGTTTGATTATCCAGTAAAATGACCTCGTCGAGCCGTAATGAAGCAGCTGGAGCACGCCCATCAATACTTAGTAAGGACCGCGACGCAGCTACCGCAGGGGAGGAAGCTGCCGTTGTACCAGGGTCAAAGCTGCCTCGGCCATCTAATCGAACGCTTTTTACAAACAGCGCGGTATGCGACCGGGTGCTAATGGAATTCAAATAATACGAATCTCGAAATCCAGTGCTAAAGTTTCGGCTTGTGATGTAGTTGCTATTGGGTGAGCCATTTACAACGGGTACATCGTCTGAATACGAGCTATACATGTACGGCTGCCGCCATGTGAACTGGGAACTTAGCTTGCCATATTCAAACTTTACCCAGCCGCCCCAGTCTTCTCTGTCTACTGTTCCAGAGTTGTTTCGGTCGATGTAGTCCGAAGAGGTAATGGCGGTCAATAGCCAGCTAGTTGCTGTTTCCTGATTAGAACTCTGTGTGGCTTCTCCTGCGGGAGCTCCCAAGAGTTCTTCCATGCGGGAGGTCGTGTTGTATAGGGTTTCCGTCGATTTGCTAAACGTTTTGTGGTTGTAAACGGGCAGTGAGTAATGATAAGTCGTCCCGTCTTCCGCCGTGACGGCAAAAGCCCCAATGCCTTTGGCGGGCAGGTTTTCGCGGAAAGGATTGTTGGATGGGCTGTTTCCCGTAGATGCGGTTGGCTGCGCAAATTCTAAGAAACCATTCCCGTTACCATTCACCGATGAGGCGTACATGGCCTTGATTTCCGCGTTCGTATACCAATCAATATGCTTGCCTTGTACTAACTGACGATTCGGCGACGAGGAGGACCTGGTGGATAGCCCTTTGCGAGCAGGGCCGGTGCGGGACGTATTATACAAGCCATCGGTCTGCAGCCGGGGGTCGGCAATGGACAGCGTGCCGCGCGTACCTGCATTCTTGTCACCAGCAGCAAAGTTGATGCCTTCCGGCTGGTTAGTCGAGCCACTGGCCGGAACGTACTCGTGATAGTCGTAGCCATTGGATAGACTGTTTTCGTAGCGGAACGGCACTTTGTAATCATCCATGAAAGGCACGACCATGTACTTGAAGTGCTTAGTGCACTCATTACGCCCCAGCTTAGGATAGGCAATGCTGCCAACGTCTAATCGGTAGGGGCGAATACTGCCCGAAACAGATTCACCCATGACATTGAAATTATCGTGTGCGACACTCAGCGGACGAGTGCTGGCATCGTAGTAGCCAGCATCTTCGCCTTTTCGAATGTCCTGTGAAACGTCGGCGGCGGTTTCCCAAGTGGTGTTGCCGTCGGAGTCACAAGTACGTACGGCTGCAAACGGCTTGGCCTTGAAGCTATGCGCCGAATTGGTAGCAATGGGCATCTTAATGGTTGGGCCGATGTTGTACGGTGTCAACTGGTTGTCATTCCAGCTCGCGGATGCCTTATTCGGGTCAATGCCAGCGTAATCGGCGGCGTTGTACCCACCCAGACTATACGGTGAGTTGCTATTCGGCACACTCTTGCTCATGTCGTCGAAATGCAACGACCCGTAAGCAAGTTCTGTGGAGTTGTTGTTGAATTTAACCCAATAGTTGTCGTAGAACCAGTGGTGTTCGGTTTCGATGGTGGGCTGGTTCATAAAGCCGTTGACTTCGCCCATGCGGCCCACTCCAAATGCTCCCATGGCCGCAGTAGAAACAACTTTAAGTCCGACATCAACCAGTGATGTCGTACCTAAGGATGCAATTGAGCTAATGGCTTGCACCATGTTAATAGGGTCGACGCTAATCCCCTTATCTCCCATTTTAACGCCGATGACCTCGGCATCCCCTCCATTCTTATCCCAGCCATAGCCAGCAATCTCAAGCAAATTAACTGAGCCGGAATGGCCAGAATTGGAATTCCAGCCCAAGTCCAGTACTCCGGGCACGCCCCCCGTCCACCCACGAGAAAGGTCTTTTCGATAAGTTGACACGTAAGCGTCGCGGTCGGCGTCGTCGGCATAGCCGTTCACGCTACGCGCAATGGCCCCTGGATTCAGGTTCCAGCCTAGACCGACCCAAGAGGCTTCTTGTTCCAGTTGAATGCCAGCTTTGTAGTTGAGCGGCAAAGAAAATCCCCGTTCTGGACCAGGAATATCTAAGATGGGTATGCTATAGGACAAATCGCCAGTAGTCAGGTTTACCATGTCGGTCGAGCCTGGGGCTTCGTAGCCGGTGAACTCGGCCTGGGTAGGCCCCATGAATGCCCAGCTGACAGTAGGAAGTGCAATACTGCTAATGCTTTCAAGGAGGAGAAAGCAGGCGGTGGCCCGCGCCAGGCGGCGGTTTCGGAAAAGCATAAAACGGGGAATAGACGTTGCGGCAGTAGGCGAACGGAAACTAGTTAAATTTCAGGGCAGGCAGGTCCGCCAAGGTGGCAGCGGGAAAGGGAAAGCGCAAGGTGCCCAGGTTAAAAGCAGTACTACGGAAGGTGAGGTGGAACCCTTGCTCAAGGTTGAGCTGGTGGGTGTCAAAAATCAGGAGTACCGTGGAGCGCGGGGTATTACCGTATTGGCGCGGATACATGCTCACCAAGGCGGGGACTGAATCGCGGGGGCTGGTTACGAGAAAGACATCGGCTGCAATGCCATTGCTGAGGTAAGTAAGCGTTTGGGTAAAGGCAGTAGGGTTGGTAGCAAATTGGTTCTCGATGGCGGTGCTGTCTTTGGCTAGTGCCAACGCGAAACAGGTTTTGCCAGCATAGCTGCGGCGCACAGAATCGAGTTGTGCCGAGGTAGTGGAATTGGCATTTTGTGCTAATTCCTGTGACACCAGCAAGTCTGTGGGGCGGTAGGTGCAGGTAACGCTTATGCCATTGGCCTCCTGCGTTTGGGTAAAGCCGTGCGCGGGGTTTGCCAGATAGGCGCGGTATTGCGTGGGGTCGAGCGGGGCCGAACACCCGGTAGCCAGCGCGGTTCCGATGAGCAGGCTTATCCCCTGAACTACCAGATTGAAGGATGGATGAGCAACCATCTAGCGTGGAGCAGTAGAATGTTGGCGGTCGTATTGGGCATTGAGTTCTTTCAGCACCTCCTCACTCACATCAGTGCCCTCGGCGGCGTATACAATGTTGCCACTATCGGTGGCGCCAAGAATAAAGGTGTAGCCCTTCTCTTTCCCATATTGCTTGATATAGGCGTTGATTTCATTGAGGACGGCTTGCGTCACGCGCTGATTTTCCTGCTGTGCCTGCTGCTGCACAGCGTCGCGGTAGCGTAATAGCTGCTGCTCTTTGCGCGCGCGCGTGGCTGCTGAGGCGGTATTGAGGGCTTGCAGTTCTGTGTCTAATGAATCGACACGCTGCTGCATTATTTTGACCTTTGTGGCTAATATTTCATGCTGAATGGCAGAACCATGGTATCCTTGTAAGATTTTGTTTGGGTTAACGTAGACCATAGGAAAGTTGCAATTACAAGATGTTGTAGCAAATATTGCTAAGAAGAAAATCATATACACCAAATAGGTGTAAATTTTATTGGCAATAATCATATTTTAATTCAGCTTCTTTTTTTCCAGATTATTGCTGTTGCCTTCGATTAATCCTGTGCTTATATGTATTGATGAAATATCAATTACCAAAGAGCCTTCTTGTGTTTTTTTAATAAATCCAATAGAAATTGGATTTATATCTGTCAACAGTTCGATATGCACAAGGTATTTTGCAGGAAATAGATTGAAACCTATTGGAGTAAAAATCCAATAAATTATACTGGATATTTCACCTAATTCACTCATCTGAATGCCGTCACTCTCGCTATCAGAATAATTGAGAATCAAATCACTCTCACCATAGAAGTGGCTCCCCTCATCAAAACCGATTTCAATACACCCCAAGCTTTCAATATATATACACGCATTTTCGCAATCAATCTGTTGTCCAGATTTTATTTGGAGAATTATATCGTCGCATTTTAAAGACAGTAATGTTTTACCTATGCTTGATTTCAGAAGATTTAGTTGCTCTTTCATAAGTTACCACCAACCAAGAATTCCTTTATTACGCAATTGAGACCCATTCAATATTTTTTGCCCTGTGCCGATTTGCATATGTGGTTTTGCACCATTTCCTGTGCCGAAGTGGTAATGCCAAAACTTCTGACTAATTGGGCCACGCCCTGCCCTGATATCTTTTGCACTTCTTATTACCCAGTTATGGTTATCAAGTGCTGCTGAAAATTTACCTGCTTTGATTCCAAGCACTCTTCTACCAGACATTCCTGGCGCCGTCACAGGACTGCGGAAACTTAATTGAACAGCTTTGCCAAAATTAATATTACCCCCTTTAATCGCTCCAAAAGTGAGTTCTCCTATTACGTAATTTGCTCCTGTACTGCCTACATCGCGACCAAACTCTTCAGGAGTTCGATTAGAGCTATTCATTATGTATTCAACTGTTGCTTCTCCTGCCTGTACCATCATCTCAATTTTTTCAGAAGGAGATGCAAGCACGATATGCCCTAGAGCATCTACTGCCTGTCTCGTCTGCCGATAACTCTGATTCTTCCCCCATCCTAGTCCAGCTACGAAGGTTCCCGCAGACCTCAAGGCTGCTTCCTCACCTTGAAAAGTTCCATTTGCATACCGGCCCAGGAACATAGCACCTTTATTTGCATAGTTCAATCCCTGTAAGCCAATTGAAGCTAAATGACTTCCTGTAACTGCTACATTAGATAAGTTAGACATTGACATCCAGAAAGCATCAACCATTTTTGCTGAGCTAGCTGCTCTCGTGAAAGCATTCACAGGTATACCTATCCCACCATCAGGGTCTACCCCAGATACAGGATTATTTCCCATACCCACATACGGCGAATCAAATTGTCCTTCCGGGTCATAGCTGGTCCAGCGGCCAATACGCGAATTGTACATCCGCAATTCAAAATTCTCCCAACCCGTCTCGCCATCCTTCTCGGCAAACTGCCCTTGGTAGCCGTAGCGGTATCGCTTGTTGCCCACGGCATAGTTGAGGCCCACCATTGGCGAGCCGTAGGCGTACTGGTGCTGCTCCTGCAGAATCATGCTGCCCGTCTGTTCGAGGCGCAGGTCATCAAAGCCCGCGTGCCAGTTCGGGTCATTAGAACCAACCGCTACCTCGACCGTGCCGGCTTGCTCTACTCGCACGGCCGTTTGCAGTTCCTGCCAGGCATTAGTCGTGGCATCATCGTGGTACTGGTAGTGTTCGGTCACCAGATTGCCGGCCTCGTCGAAGACGCGGTAGCGCAGCCACACCTGGGTGCTGACGCCCCGGCCCGCAGTGGTAGCGGCCGACTTGCCGCCCCAGCCCACGAGGGCGAAGCCCGCCGTGAGCCGGCCAAACCAACTGGGTCGGCCTGCGGCAAAGGGCACGTTGTCGGTGGAGGCTTTGCCTGGCGCGGGGGGGGCACCCGGCGTGAGGAGCGGTAACACATGTACACGTTGGGAACCAGGCATGCTGCTGCCCGACACGGCCTGCAGGGCCACCCAGGCAGAGAAGGTGAGCGTATCACCCTTTTCGACCGCAACGGTGCGGTGGGGACCGGTATTAGAGGTGCCAGTAGGGGCCGGCGGCACGTAAGCCACGTATTCGCTGGGGGTCGTGACGCCCTGGTGCGCGTTGCTGGTGTAGGAACGTGCCTGAGCCAAGCCGGGCCATTGGCTGTCCTCCTGGCTCGCCGCTTGGCTCAGTTCCATGCTGGCCGTGGAGACGGTAGTGGTCGGCCGGTGAAACACCACGCGGGCGTCGCCTAAGTGGTCATTCAACTCGTAGCGGGAGTCTTCGGTGCCGGTCGTCGTGCCATCTTCGACATGGGTAAGTACCCCTACCCGGCCGGACCCATAGAGCGGCACCTCAATGCGGGTTGGTGTGTAGCGGTTCTCGTAGTTGCTCTCGTACACACTGAGTACGTTACCCGCAACATCGCGTACGTAGGTAGTGGTATTGGTCACGTCGCCGTTGTCGTCGTGGTTCATCTTGGTGCTGCGGAAACCACGGTCATCATAGGTATAGGTGACAATGGCGTACTGGCTGGAGGTACTTTTGTACACGCCCGTGACCTTACCAGTTACATCATACCGCAGGTACCGGTCCTGGGTGCCCTCGTGCTCATGGGTCATCTGCCCCAACTCATCGTACTCATAATCGAGAACGGCCGGATAGCTAGAATCGCCGCCGCTATGTACGGTGCTGAGGCGATTGGTGCCGGGCGTGTATTGGTAGCTAAAATTGTCCGTGACCTGGCCATACTGATTGGTACGTTTCAGCCGCTGGATATTACCGTTAGGGTCGTAGGTCAAGCCACCCTCTTTATAGGATGTTGTAGGCTGAAAGTTATATGTGGTGCCGGCAATTCCCAGAATGCCATAAGTTGATTCAGCCAGCTGGCTTTTCACATCGTACTGGTACACCATCTGATGTCGGGCAAAACTGGTTCCCGTGCGCCATGCGGAGGCCCGAATGGTGCCATCGTAGCGGAACGGGTTGCTAGTGCTGGCCAACCCGGTGGGGTTAATAGCATCCTGTGCCCGGCTCTTATAGTCATCAGCGAAATAATCCAGCGTCAGACCCAGCAAGTCTTTGGGCACGCCATTACCAGCAGGAGAATCACCGCCGGGGTCCAACGATTGGTTGACGTGGTTTAGGCTCTTGAGCCAGCCTTGCAGCGTATAGGTATAATCGATGCCTTGCAGGCGGTTGGCTACCTCCACCCGTTTGAGCGGACCGTGTAGGTAGTAGAAGTACTTGGCCTGCAAGTCACGTACCGTCCCATCGGTGCTGGTGTATACCTTGTACAGGCGCTGGGCCTGGTCGTATTCGTAGTAATGGTGGAAAGCATCCGGCTGACCATGTTGGTAGGCCACTTCCAGCACATTGCCCGCGATGTCATACTTATAGTCTAACGTTTTGACGCCTAGTCCCATGATGTCCTGCACCACCCACGTCACCCGGCCTAGCTCGTCGTAGCTGTACCAAGTCGTCACCCGGTTATTGCGGGTTTTGGATACTGCCCCGATGGTAAAGTCTTGGGTCCGTCCGGCAATGGTCGTCGCCTCGTCGTAGGTAACATAGTTTTGTTGCGAGCAATTGGCCGCAAGCAGGGAGTTGGTCGGCACGCGCTCCTCTAACAAATTGAGCACGCTGTTGCTGGTTGGCACCTGCTCACTCACAACTTCGAGGTAGTCAAAATTTACATAGCCTTCGTGAACCGGGTCTGCGTTGCTACGGTCTTGTTGGAAAAGAATTCGATTAGCGCCTTGCTCAAGGGGCAAGACAAATGTCTGAATGTCCCATTGGTCCCAAGAGCCAGTAGACGGAAACACAGCGTGGTAGCGGTAACCTGACGTTTGGGAGTTCTGCAGATACAGTGGGAGCGTGCGATTTGAGAAAGTGGGGTCGCCAGCGGCATAACGAACCCGTACAGAGTAAGTACCAGCTGTTGCAACGGTGACATTAAACGCCAAGTAAGCCCCGCTTTGGTTGAAACTGCCAACATAGCCTGTACTGGGCGAACTTGCTGAACTGCTACCCGTCTGCGTTCCACCACCACGGTCTGTGCTGGCTTCTGCCTGGAGCAGGGTAGACAATGACAATTGGCTTTGGAAAGTAGGGCCTGTTGTGCTGGTCGGGGTATATTCTCCGGATTCTACTACTCGGCCTACTTCGTCGTAGTTGGAGTAGGAGAAGCGTCCATTTTTCCGTTGCAAGGCAGTCTGCGAAAAGCGGATGCGGCCATCACGGGCGTACACGTATTCACTACGGCCTTGCTCCGCACTTTCAGTGGCCAGGAGTTGCCCGCTGGTGTCGTACGTATTACGCGTAACAAATTCAGGCTGAGTATTATCAGGTTGGCGGATAAATTCTACGTCATCAAACTTAATCCAGTCTCCTTGCTGGGAAATCGACCATAAACCTACTTTGCATTGGCCGCTAGTGACAGGGATATTAGACAATTCGACCTGTATCCAATCGCCGGAGGCGCCAGTGATTGGAATGGTGGTGCCCAGCGCTGGGACGGAAGTACCGTAATCCTCTACCATCAGCTGTGCCACTTGGGTTGGCCAGCTCGCACTGATACCGCTGTTCTTAACCCATGCGCGCGCCGTGTATAATCCATTAGGAAGTCCGGTCACCAACTGATAGGTGTAGGAATCGTGACCACCGGGATTCCAATGTACCCCGTAGAGGCTACCAGAGTGCGGTGCCCCACCCTCGGAGTAGGTTGCCACAACCGGATTGTTTCTGAAATACGTTTCCCATCCACTGAGTGTATTTCCAGCCGCGTCTTGCTCAAATCCCGTATTATGGAGCAAGTTATCTCGCCTCAAACCATTTGGAGCAATCGTTGCGACAACCCGGCCCGCGTCATCGTAGTAAGTGTAGCTAAAGTTTCCGTATTCAGCCTTGTAACTAAACCATTGGGTTTGCTCTGCCGGGTCGTTGGTCGCACTGGGCCGGGAAATGAGCCGATAAAAGCCGGGAAGCAGGTATACCGGGGTAGAGGTTGAGTTGCTGTGTTGCACAGCTACATCGATGCTATCCAGGTAACCGCTGCCATGGGTTAAACTCACGCCTGCCTCCCCGTTTAAATTAATCACGCGCACGGTACCACCAACGGTAAAGTCCAGCCGGTGCTCGCCAGTTGCCGGGATGTGAATATCACGGAAGCGTGGCGCGCTGGCATCGTAGATGTTAGCAGGGTCGGTGCTGATAAAGGCTTGAATAGAAGTTGCCGGGTACTGTGCCCCCGTTAAGCAACTGATTATGCTCTGGCCCTCTTTGTTGGCGACCACTACGCTTTCCCGGCCATCCCCATCCACGCTGATGCTTTTAGTGCCTTGGGCTTTTAGCGTTACGTTATTGCTGCTACTGGGCACAAAGTGATGCCGCAAGGACATGTACTGGTCAAATTCATTCAACAGGGGAATTTCTCGTCCGCGCGCTTCGTGGCCGGCTCCCATACGAAAAGCATCGCCGGGAGCAGCTGTCCGCTTAATACCGCCCAACGGTCCTTCGGCAGGTTCGGTTAGGCTAAAAGGGTAAGCTGTAGTGGGCGTAAGTGGCTCCAGGGCATTCGCCGTACTATAGTAATATCCTAAAGTACCGGGCTGTTGAATATCTATAGGGTCTGGGTTATTGCATTTGCCGTCTTCAAAGTTGATAGGCTGGTAGTTCGCGACACCAGCCGGTTGGGGATTATTCCCTGCCTCAGCCGGCTTTGTCACCGCCGCGAACTTTTCCTTATAGGCAAAGCCTTGGTTGTCAATAGGAGCTGCCAAGGTTTGTACGGCTGCCTGACCGCCGGTACTGTAGATGGTTTCGCTGGCAAACACGTGTGGGTTTGCTCGACTCCGGGCCTGCGCTTGGGTAGGACGCCCCAACCCATCCGTAAACTGCTTTGATTCGGCCAGCACATTAGCCGCCGCGTTATCTACGCCGTCGTAAGTGCGCTCAATGGTCCAGTTGCGGTTTAGGTCGGGCGCTGGCTGATTGGCCGGGGTGTAAGCCGTGTTTTCCGTTAGAATAATGGTCGACGTTTGGGTCCATAATTCCAAGTTCGTTACCCACGTGTTCGTCACCCGGCAGGCGTAACTACCGGCATGGGTCCGTGTTGGAGCGGCAATACGAAAAACAGCTGCGGTGGCCCCACTAATAGCTACCCAAGCACCCGCTGCACTTTTCTTGCACCACTGGTACCGATTGTTTTTACCTGAAAAAGAACACGTAAGGACAATGGGCTCGCTTATGCTTTGGGTTTCTGTTACTTCTCCAGTGGGCATGGCCTGCCCGGTATAAATAAGCGAATTAATCCGAAACTGTGTTGGAGATGCATAGTTTGCCTCCAGCGGACCAAAGCCAATCTGATTATAGCTCACATTGGCATAGAGGCTGCCCCGGTTACTGGCAGTGCTAAAGTCCGGCATCGTCGTTAGTTGGTTTGCCCAAACATAAAAGGTTTGGAGATTGGGAAGCGTCGCCAGTTGCTGGGGCATGCTGCCAGAGAACTGATTCTGCGCCAAGTCTAAGGTCTGCAGGCTCCAGCAGTAGGTGAGTTCCGGGATAGCGCCGGATAAGCGATTACCACGGGCAATAAACTCTTGCAAGTTGGGCAGGCTCGCCAGGGTGATGGGCAAGGTGCCCGAGTAAGCATTGTAGCTGATGTCAAGAGTGAGAAGATTACCCCATTGGGATTGGTACAGCGGCGGAAGCTTCCCGTCAAATAGATTGTTCGCTAGGCGCACCGTTCGCAAAGCCGTGCAACCTTGCAGTTGTTGGAATATATCGCCAGTGAACTGATTATTAGAAATATTAAAATAGGTTAGCGCTGTTAAACTACCAAGATTACCGGGGATGTCTCCACCGAATTGATTATTGCTAAAATCTGCCCGGGTTAGGTGGGTGAGGTCACCGATTGCTGGGACCTTGTCTTTAAGGTGGTTGAACGTAAACTCCAGAATCTGTAATTTTTTTAGCGCAAGCAACTCTTCGGGTATTGTACCATCTAAGTTATTAAAGGCCAACTTTAATCCGACAACGTCTCCATCATTGTCAATTGTTACGCCGTACCATTTATCAAACCCAATGGTTGGGTCCCCCCAGTTTTTGTGATTAGTCCAATTATTTCCCTCCGTACTGTTGAAAAGCGCCATCAAGGCGTCGTATTCTACATTATCCGGTATGCTGTTATTCAGCCCGGTTGCTCGGCAAAGCGAAGCGGATAAGCTTAGAATAAGCAGTAATGCAGCTATCCTGACCCAAGCACCAAGTAAAAGTGAACGGTAGCAATTCAGCATATAGAAAGGGGTATTGCGTACAAGTAGGCCAAAGAATACCGCAAATGGGTGTAGCAGCAATGCCGAGCACTCCATTCACAGTCATCCCTACCTTTCATCTAGGCAGAGAAGTCTCAGTTGATTAAGAAAGACGTGGGGCCGCTTTTTCCGTGAAGCGTATCAAAAGAGCAGAGAGTAGATATGGCCTTGACCATTAAATGGTCATTGCCATCAGTGCAAAAGCCCCTTACAATGAAGCGAAGCGGCTTTGCATCATACCTAGCAACTACTAGGTGATGGAAGGGTATTATGAAGGACACCGCTGTGAAAAGGAAGGTGCGGTGAAAAGGACAAGACAAAAGACCGACGAAGAAAGGCTGTCTCCAAATATTTGTGAAATTATTTTTTCACTAGATTGCACGGACAATTATCTTTTCATTTGTGAGCAATTTTGACGAAATAAGCGACCGTGCATGGGCGGCTTTGACGCCCAGCAAAGCCGGCGACGTGGGCCGCATGGGCGCCGACAACCGGCTCTTTCTCAGCGCCGTGTTTCGGGTGGCACGCCACGGCTGCGCCTAGCGGGCGCTGCCGACCCGCTTCGGCAAGCATGACACGTTGCGCAAGCGCAGCCGGCGTGAGGCCAAAAAGGGCATTTGGCAACGTTTGTTCGAGGCCGTGCAGGAACCCGGTTTGGATTGGGTGATGCTCGATTCGACCATGGTGCGGGCCCACGCGCAGGCGGCGGGCAGCCGAAAAAAGCCGCATCGGCGCCGAAGCCCTTGGCCGCAGCCGCGGCGGGCTGAAGACCAAAATCCACGCCTTGGTCGATGCGCTGGGCAACCCGTTGCGCGTCGTGCTCGGGCCCAGCCAGCAAGCCGATTACAGACGCGTAGCGGACCTGCTGCCGGCCGCAAAGGGAGCTGACAACGTGCTGACCGACAAAGCCTACGATACGAACGCGGTACTTACTTGCGTGGTCGTCTTTGGTGCCCAGGTTGTGATTCTCAGCAAAAAGAACCGCCTCGTTCAACGGCTCATTGACCGAAATCTGTACCAGAACCGCAATAAAGTCGAACGCTTTTTTAGCCGCCTCAAACCGTTTCGTCGGCTGGCCACGCTTTACGATAAAACGGCTAGCAGCTTCTTAGGCATGGTGCATTTAGTTTCAGCCCTGTTGTGGCTCCGGTAATTATCCGCACAGCCTAGAGTGTGTTAAGAGGGTGTTTGGGATTTAGGGCTGTCGCAAAAAGAGACGAGTCAGTAAGTTGCGGGCGGAGTTCCTAGGCTCCGCTTCGCTTTATGGTTGACGGCTATCAACCCCTTACTGACTCCCAGTGGCCAGTTATACACCCGCTGCTGCCCGTGCACGGCAACCGGCGCCTGTGCTTGCAGCGCGTGTTCGACGCCGCGCGCTACCTCTGCCGCACCGGCTGTCAATGGCGAGCTTTGCCGCCTGCTTTCCCGGCCTGGACGGCCGTATACTACTATTTCCGGCGCGGGCAGGTGGCCGTGTGGGCCCGCCTCAACGAGGCCCTGAACCGGGCCGACCGCTTGGCAGCCAACCGGGCCGCAACGCCTTCGCTCGTGTGCGTGGACAGCCAAAGCATCAAGCTGGCCCCGCGCATTTTTGAGCACCGGGGCTACGGACGGCGGCAAGCACGTCAACGGGCGCAAACGGCAGATTGCCACGGAGGTGGAAGGGCGTATTTTTGCCTGCTTCGTGCACGCCGCAAATGGCCACGACGGCACCGCTGCCGCGCTGGGCTTGCTGCCCAAACGCCCCGGCTGGGGCCCGCGGCTGCTCACCGTGCTCACCGACAACGGCTACCGGGGCGGTTTGACCGCTCACCTGCAGGCGCTGGGCCTGCGCCACGAACTGGCCAGCCGGCCGCCAAGCGTGCGCGGCTTTGTGCCCGTGGCCAAGCGCTGGGTCGTGGAGCGCACCTTTGCCTGGCTGGCCTGCTTTCGCCGGCTGGCCGTCGACTACGAATTCACGCCCGCCAGCCATCAAGCGTGGTTGCTGATTGCCAACTCGACCATGTGCCTCAACCGATTACACCCGGTGTAAATCCCAAACACCCTCTAATGACTAATTGAAGAAATTGGGGGATGAAAAAGTCCTACCCTGGTTATCCGAGCGATGTCAGCGATGAAGAATAGGCCTTTGCCGCGCCCTCCCTGACGTTAATGCGTTGAACAAGTGCCGCAACGGGGTGCCTTGGCGCTACGTGTCGGGCGATTTTCTGGCTTGGCCAGCCGTCTACCAGCAGCTGAGCCGCTGGCTCGAAGCCCGTTGTTTCAAAAGCAGGGTCGACGATTTGCGCCAGTTGCTGCGCACGGCCCAAGGCCGACCGGCCGAGCCCTTGGCGGTGCTTTTGGACAACTGCCCGCTGCAAAGCACGCCCGAAAGCGGGCACCGAACGGGCTACGATGGCGCCAAACGCCGCAAAGGCAGCAAGGTGCACATCGCTGTGGACACGCCCGGGCACTTGCTGGCCGCGCTGGTGACGCCCGCCAACGAGCAGGGCCGGGTCTAGGTGGCCGCCCTGTTCGAAGAAGTGCAGGCCATTACCGGCCAATGAGCTAGCCGATGCACCGGGGTCTGGGTGCTGAACACCTGCTGGCGATTCTGTGCCGTGTGGCCTGCTTGCTACCACCAGCATTGTGGATACCACACCGCTGAATAGCCCTCCTATGCTGCCGTGTTCCCTCACACGTCCATCGTGGCTACGAACCCGGAGTTACGCTGGATAACTTCTTAATGTTGCATTCGGCTCGTGCGCGAAAGACTTAAGGTGGCTTGTATATACTTAAAAAACGCTTAACTATTCGGAGTTTTATAGATAGTAGCGCAAACTAGCTCCTCAAAGCCATTTGGCTGTCGTTGCAGGACGCGAGTTGAAAGTTCGCGCTACTCTCTACTGTCCCCGAAATCGCAATAGCAGCCGGAAAGTGGCGGAAATGCGTACCACCAACCTGTAATTTACCCCGGTGTCCATTCGGTTGGCATGCTAGTTGCAAAGCGGCTTGGCAATACCAGTTTCCTGGCCAGGAACGAACTCGCTTTCATTGTTAACCTTTTCCCGAGGCTGGGGCGGCCGCACGGGAAGTAAACCATTGAATCCATGTCCGTGACCTCCTATGAGCGGCTGCGCATTGCGCACCGCACCCTGCTTCAGCATCCTCCAACCGCCAAGGCTCTGCGCAACTTGATTGACGAATTGCCCGCGCATCTGGACGGCATTGCAACAACGCGTCCGGCTTTGGTCGACGTTGTAGAATCCAGCCGCGACTATCTGCAACGGCTGTCCAACTACGTTGCCACCGCCAAGCACATTGATGAGGGGCAAGTAGTGCAAGGACTCCACCGTGCCCTGGCACCCTTGTTTGGTAGCTAATGATTCCCGTGGTTTTCCAAGAGAGCATCTGTCAGGTTGATATAAGGGCTTAGCGGTTCCGGTTCGACGGCGGGCCTTACTCCAGCCTTGGAACGGCTCTGGTTTGAATCCCTTGTCTGGATTTGGGCAAAGTCCGATTTCCTAGCCATAGAATGTTATACAAAAGGCCGTTTTCATGCTAGGAACGGCCTTTTGTATAACATTCTATGGCTAGAAAAATTAAACCAGTTGCTGGATAACTCTATCTTTCTGTACTCTCCATTCGTCCGCCCACATCTCCTGACACCGCCTGCTATTCTATTTGATTTCGAGTGTTTTATTTCGCGTCAATGAGTGGCTATAGCTTTCATAAACTACCGTCCTATGCTTCCACTGCGACTCCCTACTGCTCTCTTGGCCGCCGTGCTCCTGCTCAGCACTTCAGGCTGCATCAAAGAGCCAATAAATGTGGATGGCATCGGCAGTTACAAACTCAATAACGTGGAGCGACGCTGCGTAGCCCAAGGGGATTTTTCCTTCCCTGCGCGCATGAACCAAGTCTATGAGCAGCTAAGCATCGACTTACTGACCACGCCCGAGCCTGCCACCGGCCCCGAATCCGTTACCCTCATGTTCTCGCGGCCTCGGAGCCAACAGGGCCAACCGGCCACGTCTTACCAGTTGCTCACCATGACCTATCGCACCGCAGGCGGCATCGAAGCCACTTATCCCGTGAATACAGTCACCATTCAGGAAGACCAGGATAAATACGCCGGTACCTTCGTCGGTTCTTCTCCCACCGGAACTACGCCACTACTCGACATCACCGGCGGCACGTTTACCGGGTTACATATCGAGCCGTAGCGCCACACCATTCCTCGCTCCTGCATTGTACACCGTTACCTCACCCGCAAATGGGTGTTATCTGCATCTCTCCTACTCGACGACGTGTTCCAACCGGCCGCGCCTATGACGGCTAGGCTCCCAAATGCGGGCTGCCCCTCGCGGCCTTTCCGTACCTTTACGTGCAGTACCAAGTCGGCATTCCCCCTGCCAGTGCTGTTTCATAGTGGCCGCAAAACCTTTGCCACCCTCAAAGCTGCCCAGGGCATGCCCCGCTCTAAGAAGATGAACAGCTGAGCGAAGTCAACTGAACCTACTACTTCAGTATCGACGAGGCCGGGTGCTGGACTGGTACTGCTGAACGGCCGTACCAAAGGCTGGCAAAGCGTGGCGCACCCTGATAAAGCAAAAAGCCCTTGAGTAAGCAGAATCCCACATTATCCCTTACCAAAGCAGGCAAAACGTATTCCCTCGGCTTCTGGCTGATGTGCCTGTCATCATTCCTCTTTTTCGCCAGTTTCAACCTGCTGCTGCCTGAGCTGCCCGACCACCTCACCCGGCTGGGCGGCGGTGAATACAAGGGGTTTATTATTGCGCTGTTTACTGTCACGGCAGCTATTTCCCGGCCATTTTCGGGTAAGCTGGCCGATACCGTGGGCCGAATCCCGGTGATGGTATTTGGGTCGCTGGTGTGCTTTGTGTGCGGATTTTTCTACCCGTGGGCACTGACGGTGACTGGCTTTCTGGGGCTGCGGCTGCTGCATGGTTTCAGCACGGGCTTCAAGCCTACGGGTACCGCTGCCTACGTGGCCGACATCGTGCCCATGGAACGGCGCGGCGAAGCCATGGGCCTGATGGGCATCACCAGTGCGCTGGGCATGGCCTGCGGGCCAGCCTTTGGCTCGTGGGTGACCGAGACTTTTTCGCTGAACACCATGTTTTATTGCTCCAGCGCGGCGGCTCTGCTCTCGCTGCTGGTGCAGGGCACTCTCACCGAAACCCTACCCAAAGCCCAGCGGCAGCGGTTCCACCTGTCCCTATTGAAGTTAAAATGGCGCGAAATTCTGGAGCCGCGCGTGTCGCCAGCTGCCATCACCACGGCGCTGTGCCTGTTTCCCTATGGTGCCATGCTCACGGTGACACCTGACCAAAGCCGCCTGCTGGGGCTGGTGGGCCCCACCAAGGGCCTGTTCTACGTGTGCTACACGGCAGCCTCGCTGGCGGTGCGGCTGCTGGCCGGCAAGGTCTCGGATACGCACGGGCGGGTAACGGTGCTGCGCTGGTCTTCGGCCCTGCTGGCCCTGGGACTGGCGCTGCTGGTGTGGGCACCGTCGGTGCCGTGGTTTTTGGCAGCGGCTACGGTGTTTGGGCTGGGCACTGGGCTTAATTCGCCGGCCCTCTACGCCTGGACCATCGACTTGAGTCCGCCCGAGCATCGGGGCCGCGGCGTAGCCACCATGTACATCGCCCTGGAAGTGGGCATCGGGTTGGGCGCGCTGCTGGCCGGCTGGATTTTCGCCAACCAGGCCACCCACCTGCCCTACGTGCACGGCCTGAGCCTGCTGGCAGTGCTGGCGGCCATCGCCTACCTGCTCACCGTGCCCACCACCGGCCCACCAATGGCCACCAACGTAGCGGAGCCAACCCCTGAGCCAGCGGCGGAAGAAGTAATTTAGCGCACACGCTCTGGTTGGGATATGAGTTGGCTCCGACGGCCAACCGGGCAACAAACTCCAACCGGAGAACCGCGCTAGCACCTGCGCAACAGCAGAATTTCAAGGAGGAATTAAAATATAATGAAGAATGAATTAGGATTGAGGCAGGCCCCTTATTTTTAGGGTTCGAAGACTGTCTATCCCTTTCTTTTTTTATTGATGCCAACACGTTTACTGCTCCGCCAACTGCGGCGGATGCTGCCTGCCCTGGGAGGGTGCTTACTGGTAGCGCGAGCAGCGCAAGCTCAACCAGAACCGATTAAGTATGGTGTGGTGGCGGCCACTGACCTCACGGCCGCGCCATTTGCGGCCGACAGCGGTGCGGCGGCGGTGGTGCTTTGCGACTTTGGCCGCTCGCGCCTGCGGGGCCAGGGCAGCGGCTTTCAGGTCGTATTTGAGCGGGTGACGCGCATTAAAATCCTGAAAAAAGCGGGCTACAATGAGGCCACCATCGAAATTCCGCTTTACCACCACGACAACGACCAGGAGAAGATAACCAACCTGCGTGGCATCACCTACAACCTAGTGGGCGGCCAGCTGGAAAAGACGAAGCTGGAAGCCAGTGGCGCCTTCATCGAGAAGCGCACGCCCGAGGTGAACGTGCAGGAATTCACGCTGCCTAACGTGCGCGAGGGCTCCGTGATTGAGTACGCATATACCCTGACTTCGGACTTCCTGTTCAACTTTCAGGACTGGGCGTTTCAGCGAACCATTCCGGTGCGCTGGAGCGAGTACCGGACGAGCATTCCGTCTTTTTACCGCTACAAGATTATTTATCAGGGCAACTTGCCCTTCGCCGTGAACAAGGCCAGCGTGGGGGCTGCCAACTTGCAGGTCGACAACAAAATTCCGACCGGGTCGGGCCTTGGCGCCGGGCAAACGAACGGCAGCCTCACCATCAGCGCGCCCACCGAGGAGCACCAGTGGGTGCTGCAAAACGTGCCGCCTTTCCGGGAAGAGCCGTTTATGACCTCGGCCCACGACTACATGGCCCGGCTCGACTTTGAACTGACCGGTGAGCAGTGGCCCGAGGAACCCTACCACGACCTGACTGGCACCTGGGAGCGCATAAACGCCCGCCTGCTGGCCGACGATGACTTTGGCGGCCGTCTGGGACGGCCCGGCTTCCTGCACGAGCAACTGCAGGCGCTAGCCGTCAAATACCCCGAACTGAGTGCGCGCACTGTGGCGGTGCGCCAAGCCGTGCTGGCCGCCGTGCGCTACAATGGTACCGATAACTACGCCACGCTGGCCCCTCTGCACCGGGCCTTCGAGGCCCACCGCGGTACTTCGGCCGATGTGAACCTGCTGCTTATTGCGGCCCTGCGCGACGCCGGTATTCCGGCCGAACCGGTGCTGCTGAGTACCCGCGACCACGGCCGCATCAGCCAGGAATACCCCTTGCTGGACCGCTTCAACTACGTGGTGGCGCTGGTGCCTACGCTCACCGGTGGAGACTTGCTGGTGGATGCCACCGACCCGCTGCTGCCCTGCGGCGTGCTGCCCCAACGCTGCCTCAGCCAGACGGGCCGCCTCATCACCAAAATACCTGAAAAGAGCCGCTGGGTCGATTTGGTCCCCACGCAGCGCTGCGTGCACTATCAGCAGGTGAACCTGGCACTCGATGCCCAGGGTGGCCTCACGGGCAAGGTGCATGAGGAACACGGCGGCTACGCCGGCTGGGCCGCACGCGAAGCACTAGCTGCCGACGGCGAAAAGAAATACCTGGTCACTCTGGCCCAGCGCCACGAGGGCTGGACCACCACCAAGGCCGCGCTGGGCCAGGCCGATAACGTGGAGAAGCCCCTGACGCTGGACTACGAGTTCAGCCAGGCACCCGCCAGCAGCGGGAGCACCGGCCCTCTTTACCTCAGCCCGCTGAGCGACTTTGGCCCCAGCCAGAATCCATTTACGCACGATTCGCGGACTTTTGCGGTCGACTTTGGCACGACGACCGACGAGACGACCATGGTAACCCTAACGCTGCCCGCTGGCTACGAGTTGGCCGAGGTGCCCAAGCTCGCCGTGGTGAAGCTGCCCAACGACGGCGGGCAGTTTGTGTACAGCGTGGCAGCCAGCGCCGGTACCGTGCAGCTCACCAGCCGCCTCAGCCTGCGCCGCACCGTGTACGCACCCGACCAGTACGCCAGCCTGCGCGAGCTGTACCGCCTGCTGCTGGAGAAACAGGGCGAAAAGCTCGTTATCCAGAAAAAAGCGGGCTGAGCGGGCATTTCAGACCTGTTCCGCTTGGCCAGCTTATCCTCTATTCCACCTTCCTTTTCTGCATCTGCATGAAACCGCTTTTACAATATTCTGCCGCGTTGGCCGCAGTATTAGGCAGTATTGCTGCCCAAGCTCAGGACGTTCCCATCAAGTTTGGCAAGCCCGAACCGGCCGATTTTACGGCGGCAGCATTCGCGGCCGACAGTGCCGCAGCTGCTGTTATACTGTGCGACTATGGTAATGCCCGAATGGAAATGGGAGCCGATGGACACCTGCAAGCCATAACCGACCGCACCACGCGCATTAAAATTCTTAAGAAAGCCGGCTACTCGTGGGCGACGGTTGAAATCCCGCTGGTCACCGGGGCTCAGAAGCTGGTAGGGCTGCGGGGCTTCACCTACACCCTAGCCAATGGGACGACCGAAAAAACGAAGCTGGAAGACGACGGCAAGTTTACGGACGATGTGGACACGCGCATCCACATTCGCAAGTTCACCATGCCGAATGTGCACGAGGGCTCCGTTATCGAGTTTACTTATTCGATAGTATCCGGTGTCTCCATGGGCTTGCCGAACTGGCAGTTTCAGTACGCCATCCCGGTACGCTGGAGCGAATACCGGGTCAATTACCCCGATTATTTCAACTATAAAACCGTGATGCGGGGCTACCTGCCCCTCAGCGTACGCGAGCAAAGCCTGGGCAGCACCATCATGGGGGCCCGCGCCACCCGCACCATCCTCTACCGCTGGGCCATGCGCAACGTGCCCGCCCTACGCGAGGAGCCATACATCACGACCATGCGCGACTACGCCGCCCGCATGGACCTGGAGCTGACCAGCTTTTACGTGCCCGGCTTTGGTGGCAAGGACTTCACCGGTACTTGGGAAAAAATTGATGCGACCCTGCTGCAGGATGACAGCTTTGGCCTGCAACTGGACCGGGGCGGCTTTCTGAAAGATAACGTGGCGAAGCTGGGCCTGGGGCCGGCTACCACGGTAGAGGCACGGGCGGCAGCCATTCACAGCCTGGTGCGCGATGCGGTGAAATACAACGAGTATGAAACCATCTATACTTCAAACACGCTACGCAAAACGTTTGAGCTGCACCGGGGCAACGCGGCCGATATCAACATCCTGCTGATTGCGGCGTTGCGCTCGGCCGGCATCGATGCAAACCCCGTGCTGCTCAGCACCCGCAAGCACGGATACGTGGCAATGGAATTTCCGCTCTCATCACGCTTTAACTACGTGGTGGCCCATGTGGGCCTGGCCGATGGCAAAGAACTGTTGCTGGATGCCACCGAGCCCCTCCTGCCCTGCGGCATGCTACCCGAGCGCTGCCTCAACCAGGTAGGCCGCCTGGTGATGCCGGACGGAAAAGCATCGCGCTGGCTCGACCTCACCCCCAGCCAGCGTCGGGTGCACTACCAGCAAGTGCAACTGGCCCTCACCCCCGAAGGAGCCCTTAGCGGCAAGGTGCACGAAGAATACAGCGGCTACGCTGGGGCTACGGCCCGCACCGAGCTCGAAAAGCTGGGCGAGACCAAGTACCGCACGCAATTTGCGGGCAAGCACACGGCCTGGACGGTACCCAAATTCACGGTATCGGAGCGCACCAACCTACTGAAGCCGCTGGTGCTCGACTACGAGTTTGCCCAGCCTGCCGAAGAAGCGGCGGCAGGTGCCCTGTACCTGAACCCGTTCACCGAATTTGCCTCTGAGCAGAACCCCTTCCGCCACGAAAACCGCACCTTTCCCGTCGACTTTGGGGCCCTGCAGGAAGAAACAATGCTGCTGACACTCAACTTGCCAGCCGGCTACGAACTGGCCGAAATGCCCAAGCCGACCGTGGTGGACCTGCCCGACAACGGCGGCCGATTCTTCTACACCATTGCCGCTAGTGAAGGCACGGTCAGCATCACCAGTCGCCTGAGCTTGCGCAAACCCGTGTACGCGGCCAGCGACTACCAATACCTACGTGAGCTTTACCGCCTGATGCTGGCGAAGCAGAGCGAGAAATTCGTGCTGAAAAAGAAGGCTTAATCCCTCGCTTAGCTATTCATATATGAAAGCCTTCCTGCCCCTACTGGCGGCCTTGCCGCTGAGTAGCTTTCTGGTTCATCCCACCACGCCGGCCCCCAAATACGCGGTGGCCGACATACCCGCGACTTTGCGTGAGGGTGCCCACGCCGTGGTTCGGGCCGACGATGAAGTCGTGACCGTGAAGTCGGCTAGCCGGCTGGTGCATACCGTGCACCGGGTGGTGACGGTACTCGACGCCGCAGCCGACGAATTTGGCCTGCTGGGCAAGGCCTACGATGGGCTCAACACCCTGGCTTACCTGCGCGGTGCCGTGTACGATGCCAACGGCCGGCTGCTGCATCAGCTGCGCGCCTCGGAAATTCACGACGAAGGCGCGGGTGGCCGCGACGGCGCGCTGATAAGCGACGCCCGCGCCCGCTTCGCCGACCTGCGCCAGCCCAGCACACCCTACACGGTGGAGTTTGACTACGAGATTGTGTCCGACAACACCTTGTTTTACCCCGACTGGCAGCCCCAGACGGAAGAGGGCGTAGCCGTGCAAGCCGCCAGCTTTGAGGTAACAACGCCCACCACGCTGCCCCTCCGCTACCAGGAGCGGCACCTGCCCGCCGGGTGCGCCGCAGCCCGCACCAGCGCTGGCAGCCAGGAAACCTACGCGTGGAAACTGACCAACCTCCCAGCGGTGGATGAGGAGGAAGCCGCTCCGCCACTGGCCGACCTCACCCCAGCCGTGGCGCTGGCTCCCGGCGCCTTCGAGATGCAAGGCCACAAAGGCACCTGTGCCACCTGGCAAGGCCTGAGCCAGTGGAATTATGACCTGAACGCCGGCCGCGATGCTCTTCCAGCCGCTACTGTGGCCAAGGTGCAAGCCCTAGTGCGCGATGCTCCTGACGCACGTACCAAGGCCCAGCGCGTGTATGAGATGCTGCAAGGCAGCACCCGCTACATCTCAGTGCAGCTAGGCCTGGGCGGCTGGCAAACTTTCCCAGCCAGTGCCGTAGCCGGGAATGGCTACGGCGACTGCAAGGCACTAAGCAACTATACTAAAGCCCTGCTCGAAGCAGCTGGGGTGCCGGCCTGCGTAGCCCTGGTGGGAGCCGGTCAGGACCAGGCAGACGTGCACACCGATTTTCCCAGCGCGCAGTTCAATCACGTTATTGTGTGCGTGCCGCTGAAGGGAAAAGGCGGCCAGCCCGATACGCTGTGGCTCGAATGCACCAGCCAAACCGGAGCCTTCGGCTACATGGGCAGCTTCACGGGCAACCGGCATGCGCTCCTGCTCACGCCCGAAGGGGGTAAGCTGGTGGCAACGCCCCGCTACGGCAGCAACGACAACCGCCGCGAGCGCCGCCTCGACCTTTACCTTGACGCCACGGGTAGTGCCACGGCCACGGCCCGCACCCTCCGCACCGGACAGGAACAGGACCTCTACATGCACTTGCTGCACGAGTTGGGACCGGTAGAACAAAAGAAATATGTTACGGACCGCCTCAAGCTGCCCACGTTCACGCTCACCAAATTCAACCTGGCCGCCAAGCCCGCTGGCCAGCTGCCGGGCGTAGTCGAAAACCTGGCCCTGACGCTGCCGGGCTTCGCGCCACCCAGTGGGAAGCGCGTGTTTATCAACCCCAACTTACTGAGCCGCTTGCCCGCACTGCCGGCCCAGGTGGGCGAGCGCCAAGCCGACCTCTGGCTGCCCCAGGCTAGCCTGCACGCCGACACCGTGCGCCTGCATCTGCCCGCCGGCTTCCGCCCCGAAACCCTGCCGGCCGCAGTCCAGCTCAGCACTCCCTATGGCGCTTATGCTAGCCAGTACACCACCCTGCCAGATGGCACCATTCAGTACATCCGCCGCCTGGAATTGAAGCGCGGCCGAATGCCCAGAACCACCTATTCCGGCTACGTGGACTTCCGCCGCAAAATTAGCGTGGCCGATAAAGCACAGGTCGTGCTCCTGAAAACGGAGAGCTAAGCGCAGTCTGTCATTGTTTCGCTCCAATCGCAATGACAGACTGCGCTTAAAACTTCACGCGCAACTGCGCCTTTACTTCGCTGCGCAGCGAACCCTGAATGGATTCCAGCCCCGAGCCGACTACGTCCTGGTGGCGGTAGCGGGTTTCGGCGTAGCGCAGCCAGAGCGTGAGGCTGCGGTTCAGCCGAATTTCGGCGATGCCGTACACCCGCGTGCCCTGGCCGTAGAGGGCCGGTACCGATACAGCCAGTAATACATCCTGCTCATAGATGTACTGGCGGCTGTCGTAGTCGTCGGCGTCGAAAATGGAGTAGCGGGCCGAGAGCTTGAGCGTGCGGTTGAGCTGGTAACCCACGTCCTGGGCGAGCACATAGCCACTGCGCCAAGCCAAGCCAGTATCGTCGCGCAGGCGCAGGGCCTGCATGCGGGTGCGCAACTCAAGCTGCGGCGAAATAGCCGTGTTGTAATACAGCAGAATGCTTTGGCGCAGTTGCTCGCCGGGCAGCGGCAGGGCCCGGCCGGGCTCGTAGTTGTTCAGGTCCGTAGCGGAGAGGTCGCGGGGCTTGAGGCGCTGACGCAGCTGCACGTAGAGCAGGCTGGTTTTGGTGGGCGAGTAAGCCAGGCGCACCAAGGCATCGTGGCCGTCGGTGGGGGCACTGGCCCGGTAGCGCAGCCACGGGAAGCGGAACTGGTCGTAGTAGGCCGAGACTTCCCAGCGGGCCACGGGGCGCACTTTCAGGCCGATGTAGACGCCGGTTTCGTTGATGTTGCGCGTGTTTTCGCTGAAGGCATTGCCGTAGAGGGTATGAAAGTCGGAATCATAATGGCGCACGAGTAACGCTGCATCCACATTGGAGCCCAGGCTGGCCAGCAGGCCATTCACCGTGCCAATGCCGCCGCCGGTGCTACGCGCCGTTTCGCCGAAAAGCAGGAAGTTGCGGTACACGTAGCTGTAATTCAGGCTTAACGCCAGGTTTTCCTTGCCGCTGAACTCGAAGTAATTGTAGGGCTCGGGGCGCTTCAGAATAGCTGTGCCGTAGTGCGTAAACACGCCCGTGGCGCCAATGGCCAGGTTGCCGCTGCGGCTGGTGTAAGTAGCATTGCCGCCGCCCACGGTTTCGGCCAGCTGGTGGCGGTTGGCCAGCTCGGAGGCCGTGCGGTGGAAGCCCGTATACAGCAAGCCCGACGTAAACTCATCAAACTGCGCCAGCGAATCGATGCTTTGCTGGAGATTGGCATCCACGTTTTTGTGCGACACAAACGCCGTGGCCTGCACCGTGGGCGCCACTTGGTAGGTGGCCGCGCCGCCCCGGAAAAACGTATTTTCGAGCAATGACGAATATGCCCGCACGCCTACCGACGAGCGCCGCAACGTCGTAATTGTCTCCGCGCCCTTGCCCACACCGAGGCCCGACGACAGCAATAAGCCCTGTCCGAATTGCAGCTGGTAGTCGCCCAGTGCCAGCGCCTTCAGCCTGCCTCGCTCCTGCAGCAGCAAGTGAGCCGACACGTAATCGGCCCCAAACTGCCCGTTTTTCGGGTTCCAAATCAGCTGCTCACCGGCATCCTTTTCCATCGAAAAGCCCAGGCTGAAATCCTTGGTGTGGCTCACCCGGTAGCGAATCAGCATTTTGTCGGCCGAGCCCAGGTAGCGCGTGGTGGGCTGGCCCTGGTAGAGGGTGGGCGGCGTGTAGCCCTGCCGCTGCTGCAGCACCCGCTCGTAGCGCAGGTAGAGGGCGTTGTTGTCCTCCTTGGCTATGCGCTGCCACAGGTTGCCGCGGCTGGCATTGGCGTTGCTGCTCTGCACGCTCACAAAGGGCAGAATGCGCGTGATGGTCCGCAAGTCGTAGCCTTCAATGCTTTGCAGCTCGTACACGCTCAGCAGGTCGCCGTTGGCTTCGCGGTGCTTGAGGAGTGTCGTTATCTGGTTCTCGTTCAGCAACAGCAACGAGCGCAGCTCTTCCCGCGTGGCGGTGTTGAGGTTGATGGGCGTCTGGTAATACTGGAGCAGCGTTTCGTAGAGGTCCTCATACGGCACTTCGTCCGACTGAATTTCGGCAAACAACTCCTGCGTCAGCCGGTCCAAATCCGGTGCGCGGCGCACATAGTCCTGGGCAGCAGCAGAGTGAACAGTGAGCAACGAGCAGTGCACGGTGAGTGCCGCCAGGCACCAAATGGCCCGCTTAATCACCCGCTTGTTCCAACCTGCTATTATGCTCCCCGCAAAAGGGTAAAGTTTCTTCATCGTGTTCCGTTAGCTACTCGTTGCCAATTGCTCATTGTTCACTGCTAACTGTTCACTAATTTTTTCCCCAGGACTTACTGACGCTCAGGTGCTGGCTAAAGCCCAGTGCCTGCTGAAAGGCAGCGGCATAGTCAATCTCAAATGCCCCGGCCAGCACGCCAATACCCGCGCTGGCCTGTTCCGTGAGACTCGCCAGCCCCAGCCGCGCCGCTAGCACCGGCACGGGTCGGTACTCCAGCCCAAATTTGAAGTTGGCATCGCGCTCCACATCCTTTTCGGTTTCGGCCAGCAAAATCACCTGCGAGCTGGGCCGGTACGCCAGTCCCGCTTTCAAGATGGTCGGCACCCGCTCGTCCTGGTAGCTGGCCAGCTTGGTTTGGCTGAGGTTGTAGAGCGAAGCCCCGAAGCTGAGCCGCCGGGGCACTATTTCAATCTGCCCACCCAGCGTGCCCAATACCACACGCCGGCTGCCCAGCCCTTCGATGCTCACCTGCAGTATATCGGCCCGCGCCCCCAGGCTGATTTGGCCGAAGCGGTAGGCATAGCCGGCCCCCAAGCGGGTTTCATTGTAAAGCTGGCCACCAAAGCGCTGCGCCTCAAAGGCCACCACGCCGTTGCGCGCCCAGGTGGTAGCGGCCGGGCTGAGGACCGGTGCGGCACCTTCGGCGCCCGGCATCACGCCGCCGGCATCGGGAGTGGTGGTGCGGCCCAACGGTAGGGCAACCGTGAGTGCACCCACATTCAGGGCCGCGCTGAAGTAGCGGTTTTCGGCGTAAAAGCCCACACTGGGCTGTCGGATTTCGGCTAGGCCGGCCACGTTATTGCCCATGCTCCAGACCTCGCCGGCCAGCGCTACCGAGGCATTGCCGAGTGCAGCAGCGCGCGCACCCCGTACGCCGGGCCCGTTGCCCTGAGCCTGCACCGAGGCCACGGGCAGCACCGCAGCAAGAGTCAAAAGGAAGTTAAAAACAGAAAAATACCTAGGTAAACAGTGTTCCATAGCGGAAGGTAACGCCTTTAGCGCGATTGGTTAAGGGCCGTAGCGAAATTATTTTGCCGCCCTTCGCCGTTACGCATTCCGGCCCTACTGCCGAACTTGCTTCGCTATGCCTCGCCCCTTCTCTGCCGCGCCCCGACGCGAAACGCTCCCCTATAAAAACCAGTCCCTGCACTACACGCTGGTCTTCCGCTCCCGGCGCACCATCGGTTTCGCCGTGCGGCCCGATGGCAGCGTGCACATCAGCGCACCCGCCGGCACTTCGCCCGAGTGGGTGGCCCAACAGGTGCTGAAAAAAGCCGACTGGATTCTCAAGCATCAGGAGGCGTTTGCCAACCGCCCGGCTCCCGCGCCCAGCCGCCATTTCGAAGCCGGCAGCCTACACTACTACCAGGGCCAGCCCTACCGCTTGCGCTTCGCCGAAGCCCGCCGGCCAGCCGTGCTAGTAGACGGCGATGAACTGGTGATGGCCACCCCCACTCCCCTCACCCCTGCCCAAACCGAAGCGCTGCTCCACGCCTGGTACGTTCGCCAGGCCAAGCCGCTTTTTGCCCAGTCGCTGGAGCGGGTATGGCCCCGCTTCGCCGAATTCAACCTCGTGCGCCCTACATTATTCGTGCGCCAGATGCGCAGCCGCTGGGGCAGCTGCACGCCGCGCACGGCCCGTATTCGCCTCTCGCCCGAGCTGGTGCACGCACGCCCCGAGTGCCTCGACTACGTGCTGCTACACGAGTGCTGCCACTTGCTGGTAGGCGACCATTCCAAGGCTTTTTACGACCTAC
This sequence comes from Hymenobacter negativus, assembly GCF_017571495.1. Lineage (GTDB taxonomy): Bacteria > Bacteroidota > Bacteroidia > Cytophagales > Hymenobacteraceae > Hymenobacter > Hymenobacter negativus. Next base: position 352,418 of record NZ_JAGETZ010000004.1, read on the forward strand.
AAACGCGCCTTTTGCCGGATTGGGAACGGTGGAAAGCGGAGTTAAACGCGCTGCCGAAGTAGCGTCAAAAACAGTATCAACTATGTTTTCCCACCTGTTTCGCGCGCTGTTTCTTGGCCTTGTCTGGTTTTACCAGCGCTTTATTTCGCCGCTCACATCGCCGAGCTGCCGCTACGCGCCGACCTGTTCGGTGTATGCGGCGCAGGCCATCAGCAAATACGGGCCGTGGCGGGGCGGGCGCATGGCCTTGCGGCGCATTGCCAGTTGCCATCCCTGGGGCGGCCACGGCTACGACCCCGTACCCTGAGCAGGGAGCTTCGTATAGCCAAGTTCACATTCTGGTAATATTGATGCGATTTATTCCTTTTTTGTCCGTCGTGGCGGCATTATTCTTTACCGCTTCCTGCTCCGAAGCGCAGTCCGACAAATCAAAATCCAGTAAAACCAAGACAGCGAAATCCGCCGGCAAAGACGGCCCCAAGAAAGGCGGCGACCGGCGCAAAGACAAAGCAGCGGCAGCGGCCATCACCGGTCTGGAGCGCGTGGGCTCGCTCAAGGGCGTGGTACCCGAAAGTTCGGGCCTGGCGCCGGGCTCCACCAGCCAGAGCTACTACAGCTTCGGCGACGGCGGTAACTCACCTATTCTCTACGAAATCAGCGAAACTGGAAAGCTCGTTCGCTCCATCGACATCGGGGCGCAGAATAACGACTGGGAAAGCCTAAGCCGCGACACCGAGGGCAACTACTACATCGGCAACTGCGGCAACAACGAAAGCACCCGTCGCAACCTGTCCATCTACCGCGTACGCCTCGACAACCCGCAGCAGGTTGGCCTCATCAACTTCTCCTACCCCGACCAAACCGAGTTTCCGCCCAGCAAAAAAGAGCGGAATTTCGACTGCGAGGCCAGCCTTTGGCAAGGCGGCAACGTCTGGCTCTTCACCAAAGACCGGGGCCAGAGCAGCACCAGCAACGTGTATGCAGTGCCCGACCATCCCGGTACGTACACGGCCAAAAAAGTCGCCTCATTAGCCATTCCGGGCCAGGTGACCGATGCCGCACTGCGCCCCGATGGCCAACGGCTGGTGCTGCTGGGCCGGGGCGAGCTGTTCATCCTCGACGGCGCTTCGTGGGCCGACATCCTGAAAGCCAAACCCCGTCAGGTATCGCTGGAAGGCGCCGGCCAAACGGAGGGAGCAGTTTTCAAAGACAATAACACCTTGCTCATCAGCACCGAGCAGGGCGAGCTATACGAGTACACGCTACCGAATTAACGGTAAGCGTTTGAGGCGCTGAAAAAGGGAAGTCTCGCAACGGCTGGTGTACTACCAACCGTTGCGAGACTTCCCTTTTTTCAACTTCGCGAAACCTTGCGCTACTGGGCGCGGGGTGGAACTGTGCCGGCTGCCGCGCCTACTTTCGGCTGCGGGTCGCCTTCCTTGCCCAGGTCGCGCGGGGCGTAGCCGTAGGGGTTTTCGGGGTCTTTGCCGGCCCGCCACAGCACCCAGATACCGATAAAAATCAGCGGAATGCTGAGCAACTGGCCTTGGTTGAACAGGTGACCGTTTTCAAAATCCACCTGGTTCTCTTTCAGAAATTCCCCCAGGAAACGCTGGATGAACAGCAGCACCACAAACAGCCCGAATAACTGCCCCCGGGGTGTGCGCTCCTTGGTCCGGTTCCACATCGAGTAGAGCAACGTCAGCAGGAAAATGCAGAACAGCGCCTCGTAAATCTGGGTGGGGTGGCGGGGCACGGCCACGTGAGTATCTGCCGTAACGGGACCGGTGATGGGCTGGCTCACAATTTCCGGCTCGCCGCCTGCTTGCGGATTGGCCACCCGCTGCACCGCGTAAGAACCGACGGGCGCGGGCTGGTCGGCCCCAAAGCTCTTCCAATGTTCAAAATCGCGCGGAAAAACGAAGGCCCACGGTACATTGGTTGGCTTGCCCACGATTTCAGAGTTCATCAGGTTACCCGTCCGAATGCAGGCGCCGCCCAGCGCCACAACAATCACAATGCGGTCGAGTACCCACAGGTAATCGAACTTATTCTTGCGTGCAAACAGCCAGCAGGCAAACAGGATACCGATGGTAGCGCCGTGGCTGGCCAGGCCGCCCTGCCAGATTTTAAACACCACCATCGGGTCAGCCAGTAGCGCGTCTAAATCATAGAACAGCATATGTCCCAACCGAGCCCCCACGATGGTGCCAATCAGCATGTAAATCGTAATCACATCGACCCACTGCGGCGACACCCGCTCTGAGCGGTAGATGTGCGTGAGGATGAATGTGCCAACCACAAAGGGCAGCATGAAAAATAACCCGTACCAACGCAGCGTGACCGGCCCTATATGGGCAATGATGGGATTAATGTTCCAGAAAATAGCGGCGAGGAAAGATGACATGCGTAGCGAAAGTGAAATATGGGTTCAAAGGTACTCAGCCCCTCATCAGCGCGGCGGCTGGCTACCTGGGGTTGGCATTGTAATGCACGGCTCCCGCAGCCGGGCGTAGCGCCGAGCCGTCGCCACTCAGCATCAGCACCAAAGCGCCCAGCAGCACGGCATAGGCGGGCCGACGCAGCCAGCCAAGCACCAGCGGGGGTGATGCGGCCGGTGCTTCGGGGGCCAGCCGAGCTTGCACCCGCGTGTAAAAGAAGGGCCGGGGCTGAACTTTCGGCTGGGCAGCCAGCTGGCCTAGTAAGTCATCCCAGGCATCATCGGAGTTGGAGCGAGCAGCAGAATCAGACATGGCGAAGGAGGGGGTGAACGTGTTTACGCAATGTTTGCCGGGCCCGAAACAACAACGATTCCACCGCCGGCACAGTGGTTTCGAGCACGGCTGCAATTTCTTCGTAGCTCAGCTCCTGCTCATGGCGCAGGGTAAAAGCCACTTGCTGCTGGTCGGGCAAGCGGGCGACGTGGGCCAGCAGCAGTTGTAGCTGCTGCTGGCCTTCGAGCAGCGCCTGGGGGTGCCCATGGTCGGGTGGCTCGTATAGCGTTTCGTTATCGAAACCCAGCAAGCTGGTGAAAAAGGCAAAGCGCTTTTTAGCCCGCGCCCGCTGCCGGTTTTTCAGGGCCCGCGAGGTGGCCAGCCGGTAAAGCCAGGTGCTCAGGGCCGCCTCGCCCCGAAACCGCCCAATGGTCTGGTAGACTTCGACAAAGACTTCCTGGGCAACGTCCTCCGCCTCTTCCGGCGACCGCAAGAGGGAAAACGCTGTCTGATAGACACGGTCCTGAAAACGCGCTACCAACGTGCGAAAGGCCACTTCACTCCCCTGCTGTAGTTGCGCCACCAAAGCAGCATCCGCCGCCGACAGCGCACTCAGCCGGGTTTCATTGAGGAGGCCATGGGCCACGGGCAGCGAGAATGAATGAGCCAACGAATCAGACCTGAAGAAATACTAAAGGATGCCTCAGCGCCGGCTCTTCGCGGCCATTACCAAGGTTACAGCCACTCAGGTACCATCGGCCGCCAAAACTTGCGGTGGCAAGCTATTATATGCTGTAAAATACTGTCTACCAAAACGTAATTCTCACATAACTGCGCTGCAGTCTGATGCCAACAGCTACAATTCCGCCAGCTCTTCGCCGAACCCGCCGCTGAGAATCGGGAATCGTAGCCAGGAGCGTGGGTCCACGTTGTAGTCATCGAGGTGGAAGCTCGGGGCATACCGCTCGCGCTTCCACTGGTTGCGGCTCCAGAGACTGTAGAAGCGACGCACGTAGGTTTTCAGCTGCTCGTGATCGAAGCCGGTTTCCTCGGTGCCCAGCGCCGTGAGTACTTGTTTGGGGCTGAGGCGGTCGTAAAACGCCAGCCGCTCGATGCGGTTGAGCAGCGTGTAAGGCATGAGGTCGCGCTCGTCGGTTTGCTTTTCTTCCAGCGGGCGCAGCTCGGCGGTGGGCTGCAGGGCGTTAACGTGGCTCAGAGCGGAGTAGCCCAATTCAGCCTCGGCCCAGCGCAACCACTTTTTCACGAAGTCCTTGTCCACGCCCGCAATGGGCGAGATGCTGCCGGCGGTGTCGCCGTCCATGGTGCAGTAGCCCACGCTGGCTTCCGAGCGGTTGGAAGTGGTGATGAGCAGGCAGTTTTGCACGTTGGCCAGCAACCAGATGGCGGGGGCCCGCACCCGGGCCTGAATGTTTTGCAGGGCCAAATCGTCGGTTTGCCAGGTTAGGTCCCGGCCCAGCGCCTGCTGGATTTTGCCCACGTAGCCCGTCACTTCCTCGTCAATCTCCCAGTTATGAAACCGGGCCCCAATGCTATCTGCCAGCTCTTTGGCCGAATTAAAAGTGTCATCCGAGGAATTGACCGTGCCCTGATAGGCGCAGGTCAGCAATTGGCGCACTAGCTGTTGCTTGTCGCTAAGGGCCGACTCAGGCGTGGGGCTTTCCGCCACCTGGATAGCCTTACCGCCAGCACCTTCCTGCTGCGTAACTACCGCTTCGGTAAAGCAGCCGCTGCGGTGTTTAAACTCGTCTAAGCCCAACTCCTCCACCCCCAGCCGCACCATTTCGGCTACGCCCACGGCGCAGAAGCACGAGTCGGCCCCGCCGCTCAGGCTCAGCACGAAGCCGCGGCTGCGCGCCTTGCGCAGGTAGTCAAACAGGCCCAGGCTCATGGCCTGATTTAGCTCCTTATACTCGTCGGGCGCGGGTAGAGGTATAATTTCGGCCGCCGGCTCTGGCTTAGCATTAAAATCCACATCCACCCACTCCAAGTCCACCTCCTTGAAGCTCAGCAGCTGGTTGCGCTTCAGCAAGTGCCCGTTGCGGGCCACCAGAATTTCTCCGTCGAAAATGATGCGGCCAGCCTCGTTGCCCAGCAGGTTGGCGTAGAGATAGGTGCAGTCAAACGTGCGCGAGGCCTTCATTACCAGCTGGTAGCGCACATCCGTCTTGCTCATTGCAAAGTGGCTGGCCGACGGGTTCACAATCAAATCGACCTTGCCCATGAGGCGACAGGCAGGCCGCACATTATCAGCCCGCCACGCATCCTCACAAATTTCGAAGCCGAAGCGCACGCCCTGGTGCTCGAAAATGAGGTCGCCCAATGGCCACGTCTCCCCTTCCCACTCCACGGTTGTTTGCTCACCGGCCAGCCAGGGCACAAAAAAGCGCGTTTCATAGTGCACGCCATCATTGGCCAGAAACTGCTTGGCCGCGAAGCCCAGAATCTGGCCATCGCGCAGCACCGCTGCCGTATTGTAGGTGCGGTGATTGAGGCGAACGGGTACGCCCACCACCACACAAATGCCCTGCGTCCATTCCCGCACCGTTTGCAGGTGTGCCAACGCCGCCTGCGGCATCCAGTCGCTCAGAAACAGGTCTTCGCAGCCGTAGCCGCTCAGGCACAGCTCGGGCAGGCATAGCAACTCCACGCCCGCCGCTTTGGCCTGCTCAATGGCCGTTTTGATGTTGCGAAGGTTATTGTTCCAATCAATGGGAATCTGGTTGAGGGCGGCTCCGGCGATGCGCATGTTTTCAATTATTTGGTGTTAGAGATGCTGTATATACAAGCCCCAGCGGGGCGACATGTTGGTGGAAACCTAGCAGGTTGAACGAAAAAAAGCCCTGGCAGGACGACATTCGGTAACCGAATGCCCTCCCGCCAGGGCTCGCTTGGCTTATGGAATCAGTGAATAACTCAAGCAACTCCCAACTCCGTCAGGGCCCGCTCAGCCGCCAGTTGCTCCGCTTGCTTTTTGCTCAGGCCCATACCCGTGGCAATTACCTCTTCGTCGAGCAACACGCTGGCCGTAAATTCCATCATGCCGCCCGGCCGGGCCTCACCCGTAATGTCGTAGCGCACGGTTTTGCCCTGGCGTTGCGCCCATTCCACCAGCTTGCTCTTGAAATTGGCTGTAGTAGTGGTGAGCGTGTGCACATCCACAAAGCCCTTCACGAGGCGGGTCAATATGAACTTTCGAGTCGCCTCGTACCCCAAATCCAGATATACGGCCCCTACCAACGCCTCCAAAGCATTACCATTCACCGACCGTGAGCGGGCGGCGCGGCCCTGCGCGGCATCCAATTGCACCAGCTTGTCTAGGCCCAGCTTAAGGGCGATGCCGTTTAGGCTTTCGCGGTTCACAATACGTGAGCGCACCTCCGTCAGGAAGCCTTCCTGTTCGTAAGGATATTTTTTGAACAGGTATTCGGCCACCACTGTGCCCAGCACGGCATCGCCGAGAAATTCCAGCCGCTCATTGGTCTGGTGGCGGCCGATGGCCGGCTGCTGCCGCACCGCCGACGAGTGCGTAAATGCCAGGCGATACAGCTGGGCATTCTTGGGCTTCTGGCCAGTGATGGTAGTCACCGCCTGCCGAAATGCCTTATCGGAAGCAAAAAACCGGGAAACGAAACCAAGCAAAGGAAAGGACGCTAAAGTGTGGCAGAGAATAGCACAAAGGTAGAACGCCGGCTCAGTAGAACGGCAAAAGGCAAGAAGCCAGGCTGTGTGCAGCCTGGCTTCTTACCTTTTGAGTTGGTAACGACCTTACAGCTTGCGGAATACCACCGAGGTATTATGCCCGCCGAACCCAAATGTATTGCTCACGGCCACACGTACGTCGCGCTCCTGTGCCACATTCGGCGTGAAGTTCAGCGCCTGGTTGATTTCCGGGTCTGGCGTGTTCAGGTTGATGGTGGGTGGCACCAGCCCGTTTTTCATGGCCAGCAGGCAGGCCACTGCCTCAATGCCGCCGGCACCGCCCAGCAAGTGGCCGGTCATGCTTTTAGTTGAGGAGATATTCAACTGGGTGGCGTGGGCACCAAAAACCTGCTCAATGGCTTTGATTTCGGCGCCGTCGCCCAGCGGGGTGCTGGTGCCGTGCGTGTTGATGTAGTCCACGTCTTCGGGCTTGATGCCGGCATCACGCAGGGCATTTTTCATCACCAGCACCACACCGCTACCGCTCGGGTCGGGCGCAGTGATGTGGTAGGCGTCCGAAGACATGCCGCCGCCAATCAGCTCGGCGTATATTTTGGCACCACGGGCTTTGGCGTGCTCGTATTCTTCGAGCACCAAAGCACCAGCGCCTTCGCCCAGCACAAACCCATCGCGCTCCTTATCATAGGGCCGCGAGGCCGAAGCCGGGTCGTCGTTGCGCTCACTCATGGCTTTGAGGGCATTGAAGCCCCCCACCCCCGATTCGGTGATGGCTGCTTCGGAGCCGCCAGTCACTACGGCGTCGGCCAGGCCGAGACGGATGTTGTTGAAGGCCGCGATGATGGCGTCATTTGACGAGGCGCAAGCCGAAGTGGTAACGAAATTGGGGCCGCGGAAGCCATTTTTGATGGAGATATTGCCCGACGAGGAGTCAGCAATCATGCGCGGAATAAAGAAGGGCGAGTAGCGTGGTGTTCCATCGCCCCGCTCAAATTGAAAGCATTCTTCCTGCAACGATTTCAGGCCGCCAATGCCGGAGCCCCAAATCACGCCCACCCGGTCCTTGTCCACCCCGCTTTCGAGCAGGCCCGAATCGGCAATGGCCTCATCGGATGCCACCACGGCAAACTGCGTGAACAGGTCCATTTTGCGGTGCTCCTTGCGGTCGAAGAAATTGTCTGGCTCGTAGCCCTTCACTTCGCAGGCAAAGCGGGTTTTGAACTTAGCCGGGTCGAAGCGCGTGATGGTGGCTGCGCCGCTAGTGCCCGTGCGCAGGCCTTCCCAATAAGCCGGGGCAGTATTGCCCAGCGGAGTAATGGCCCCAAGGCCGGTAACGACAACCCGTCGGATGGACGACATAAGCAGGCGCCTCTGGCGCAAAAAATGAAGCGGAATAAAACGGCAAAACCGGCCGGCGGCTAGCCGGCCGGTATGCGCATAACTTGGGATTCATTCCGAACGAAACGAAAAACCGGGGTAACTTTTTTTCCCTTAACTGGTTCGATTCGGGCGGAAGAAAAACTACTTGGCGTGCTCTTCGAGGTAGCTGATGGCTTGGCCCACGGTCTGGATGTTCTCGGCCTGGTCGTCGGGAATGCTCACGTTGAACTCCTTTTCGAACTCCATGATGAGTTCAACGGTATCCAGCGAGTCAGCGCCCAGGTCGTTGGTGAAGCTTGCCTCGGGGGTAACCTCGGAGGCTTCAACGCCCAGTTTATCAATAATAATGGCCTTTACTTTTTCTGCGATTTCAGACATTTCCGTGGGGGTTTAGGGAAAATTACGGCGCAAAGTAACGAGAGATTTTTCAACTAACCCACCGCCGCGCTTTTCATTTGGGGGTACAAGATTATGGCGGTGGCCCGTTGCAAGCCGTAGCTTTGCCTGCGCTGACGGGTAGAATGCCCCATTTTGCGGCTCTATGAAGACTTTCACCCTCGATGTAGACTATGAGTGCGACTTTGCCCTCTTTGGGCTGGTCAGCAGCACCCGCGACTATACCCTGGCCTGGACCCTGAACCGTGCCCTGCGCCTGCGCCTCGTGAAGCAGCCCGAACTGCTTCTGAACCTGCTCAACCAGGGCCGTTTGGTATTCACGCACTACCTCCACACCACCGAAACCCTCACCTTTCGGCTGCTGCGCAACCGCTCCATTGCGCCATCTAACTTAAAAAAGCCGTTCTTAGCTCCCGATATCAAGGAGTACGACTACCTGCTGGCCGTGAGCAACGGCAGCGGCCACCTCGCCGACGACGAACTGATGCACCGCCTCACGGCCTTAGATGCCGTGCAATACGTGTGTCAATTCGACCCGAACACCTTGAAATACAAAGAGAATCTTATTTTGTAGCTACTGCTACTCGCCCTTCTTTCGTTTCACTGCTTTCACTCATCTGAACCGCGCGAAGAACTGCTTCGCGCCCGCTCTAACACTCATGGAAATCGATAACCGCCCCGCGTTTAACAAAACCAAAATAGTGGCCACGGTGGGCCCCGCTTCAAATACTTACGAGCGCCTTGGCGTGCTCATTCGCGAAGGCGTGGACGTGTTCCGCCTCAACTTCTCGCACGGCTCCTACGAAGACCACCTCTCAGTCATCAACACCGTGCGCCGGCTAAACAAGGACATGCGCACCTCGGTGGGCCTGCTCCAGGACTTGCAGGGCCCCAAGATTCGTCTTGGTGAGGTAGAAGGCGGCGGCGTGGAAATCAAGGCCGGCGACAAGATTAAGCTGGTGTGCGGCGAAAAGGAAATCAGCACGGCCACGCGCCTGAGCACGATTTATCTGGGCCTGGCGCGCGACGTGAAGGCCGGCGACATGATTCTCATTGACGATGGCAAGATTGAGTTGAAAGTGCTGGCCACCGACCGCGACAAGGAGGTAGACGTGGAAGTGGTATACGGCGGTCTTGTGAAGCCCCGTAAGGGCATCAACCTGCCCGATTCGGAAGTTTCGGCCCCGTCAATGACTGAAAAGGACATCGAAGACCTGCGATTTGGTTTGGAGCACGACGTGGATTGGGTAGCCCTCAGCTTCGCCCGCAAAGCCGACGACATCCGCTTCATCAAAAACCTGATTGCCGAAGCGGGCAAAACCACCCGGGTGGTGGCCAAAATTGAAACGCCCGACGGCCTGCGCAACATAGACGAAATCATCGCCATCACCGATGCCGTGATGGTAGCCCGCGGCGACCTCGGCGTGGAGGTGAAGATGGAGGAAGTGCCCATGGCCCAGAAGATGATTATTGCCAAGTGCAACGCCGCCGGTAAACCCGTCATCGTAGCTACGCAAATGATGGAGTCGATGATTACGGCCCCCCGCCCCACCCGCGCCGAAACCAGCGACGTAGCCAACGCCGTGCTCGACGGTGCCGACGCCGTAATGCTCTCCGCTGAGACTGCCGTGGGCGCCTATCCGGCCGAGGTTATCCGCTCGATGGTGGGTACCATCCTGAGCGTAGAAAGCCGTAGCCCGCAGCTCTTCCATAAGTGGTGGCCCATCGACCCCACCGGCCCCAACTTCATGGCCGACAGCGTACTGTCGGCCTCCTGCCACCTGGCCAAGAATACGGGCTCCAAGGCAATTACAGGTATGACGCACAAGGGCTACACAGCCTTTCAACTGGCTAAGTATCGCCCCAAAGCCAACATCTTTATCTTCACCAATAACCGGCCGCTTCTCACGGTTCTGAGCTTGGTGTGGGGCGTGCGCAGCTTCTATTACGACCGCCTTATCAGCACCGACAGCACCATTACGGACATCCGCTACGTGCTTACTACCACCGGTCATCTGGCCCCCGGCGACGTATTTATCAATACTGGCTCGATGCCCATTCAGGAGCAAGGAAAAGCAAATATGGTGAAGGTGAGCATTGCCTAAGGGCTGCCTGTCTTCGCTTATATAGAAAGAGCCCGCTGTCTGCACAGCGGGCTCTTTCTATATAAGCAAACGGCTTTACTCGTGCAACAGCTTCCAACTGCCGGTGGCTTCGGGCCCACTCAGGTGCAACATGTAGAGACCAGTGGGCTGCCCAACTAGCGGCACAGCTACGGTCGTCTGGTCAACAGATAAAGGCGCATTCCACACGGTGCGGCCCAGCGCGTCGGTCAGGTACAGTTGGTGCCCGGGGCGGGCGGGCTGCATCAGTGTCAGCGTGGCCGCTTCGGTAGCGGGGTTGGGATGGAGCGTGGCCAGCTTCGCAGCCTCGGCGGCGCGGGTAGGCAGTAGGTTGGCGTAGTCAGTTGAGGAACCGCAGGTCACGAGTCCGTTGGGGGTGACGCGCTGGTAGTAGGTCAGTGCCATTTCGTCTGACGAGTAGGACGTTATGGTATTACCCAAGCCGAGTTGAAGGGCAAAGGTCTGGGTCCAACCATAATCAGTAGGGAAGTTATGCGTCCCACCAGTTGTAGGGTATAACTGCTGGTAAAACAGAGTCCTACCATTAAGGCACCCCGCACCATTTGCCGGGCGCAGGCCAGTACCTACTACCACCGTGCCACTTCGATTAGGGACTACTTCGTATTCACCCGAAAGCAACACCAAGGCCTGATACTGCGGTGAACGACCGTTCCGTAGCGAGAAAGCCATCCGTCCGGCACGCACCGGCCCAATCGCTGCGCCAGGTGTACTAAAGCAGCCCAACCCACTGTAATTCACAGTACGGGTTTGCTCCTGATAGGTATAAATCAGTGAGTCGCTGGTTACTTGGCGCGACTGAATGACGCGCATACTAAAGTCAGTTGTACAACGCGGGCCGCTCATAGAAATTGGGGTAGTTTCGTACCCCAATCGGTCGCCGGGCTGGAAATTAAACAAAACAACCGGCGAAAGCGGCGTACCCGCCAACGGCGCGGGCAGCTCGCTCACCTGCCACTGTGGGGCGGTATTGTTTCCCACAGCCAGCCAACGCGGCGCGGCCAGCAGCCCATACCGCCGGCTCAGGCGCAGCACCGCACCGGAGCTCAGCGTGATGGTAGCCACCGAATCGGAGGGGCTACCCGCGGCGCTGGTCACCGGTTGCCAGGCCCTACTGCTGAGCGTAGCCGTGAGCAGGGGCGCGGTACTGGCCGTCCACGTACTGCCAACCGCCGCGCGCGGCCGCAACCGCAGCGACAGGGCCGCCTGGTACGTGCCTTCCGCCACATTCTCCAGCACAAATTCGCTCGTGCCCGGAGTCCAGAGCAGCCGGGCCCCAAACAGATTATTGCGGCTCTTGCGGGCGCTGGTATAGAATGCAGGGGCGCTGCCGTCAAGGGGCCGCATCAGCCGATTGAAGGCCCAAGCCGAGTCGCCAGCCGGCGTAGCGTAAGCCGAATCTAGCCGTAGCAAAAAGGTATTTGGCGTAACGCTGCCGACTGGTGCCGTATCATAGGTATAAATCAACCCTGGCTGAAACGGGCGCCAGGCCTGTTGTGCGTGGGCCCCGAAGGTTGTAACCAGCAGAATTACAAGCAGCAGTAGCTGCTCACGGTAGTAAACAGTTTTCATAGTAAAAGGAGCTATTATTCGTGCGTCAGCTTCCAGCTACTAGTAGTACCGGGGCTGCTCAGATGCAGCAGGTAGAGGCCGGCTGGCTGCCCGGCAATGGGCACGGCTACGTCTGTCTGGCCAGCTGGCACCGCAGTGCTCCACACGGTACGGCCCAGCGCATCGCTCAGGTGCAGGCTGGTGCCGGTACGTGCTGGTTGGGCCAGGATGAGCGTGGCAATGTCAGTAGCAGGGTTGGGATGAAGCGTGGCCAGCTTCGCGGCCTCGGCGGCGCGAGTAGGTAGTAGGTTGATAAAATTCATTGGCGAGCCACAAGTGAGCGGACTACCAGCATTCCGACGATAATAAAGGAGTGCTTCGCCATCAACCGTAAATACATATCCCAGCCCCAGCGCCAACGAGAAGCCTTGCTGCCAGCCTATGTCGATGCCAGTGCTGTATTGGCCAGCTGGCGCATTAAATCCCGGGAACACTCCGATAAAGCTCAGGTACTGCCCACTTGGCCCGCAGCCAGTTGAACTACTGCTGGTTGTGATTCCTCGCCCAACATAGTAGGGCGGCTGTGCCGAGGCGTACATCGGCACGTATTCGCCTGTAAGCAACGGCAGAGCAGGAAACTGTGCTGATTTGCCGGTGCGTAACGAGAATGCCCACCGTCCCCTGCCAATTGGATAGGTTTGCACGCTGCCACTAGTTGAAGGAGAAGCGAAAAATTCTGTACGCCGTTGCTCCTGGGTAGTAAAAATCAGGCTGTCTGCCGTTTGCTGCCGGGTAATAATCCGGCGCAGAATATGGCTTCGCGAGCCACCGTAAGGCATAATATTAAATGGGTTTGCCTCGTACCCCATTTCATCGCCAGGCTGCATTGTAAACAGCGCCAACGGGTTGTACGGTGATTGCATCAGCGTCTGCGGCAAATGAGTTTGCACCCACTGTGTCGCTGCCGAAGTTGAGCCCAGCCACTGTGGCCCTTCGAGCAAGCCGTAGCTCCGGCTCAAGCGCAGCACTTGGCCTGAGCTGAGCGTGATAACTGCCACTGAGTCGCTTACGCCTTGTACCTGCTCTAGGCTGCGGCTGGTGAGCGTGGCCGTTAGGGCTGGTGCGGTGCTGGCCGTCCAGGTAGTGCCGACTGCCGCACGCGGCCGCAACCGCAGCGACAGGGCCGCCTGATACGTGCCTTCTGCCACGTTCTCCAACACAAATTCGCTTGTACCTGCCACCCATAACAGATTGGACCCAAACAGGTTATTGCGGCTCTTGCGGTAAATTCCGTAAGGGTTTGTGCTTTGCTCGTGACCGTCACTGGTCTTCAGGATTCGCCCGAAAGCCCATGCCGAGTCGCCGGCAGCCGTGCGATAAGCCGAATCGAGGCGCAGCGTGTGGACACTACTACTGCCAGGACCACTGAAAGCATATATCAGCCCCGGTCGGAAAGGCCGCCAGGCTTGCTGCGCATTGGCCCTGGAGGCTATAAACAAAGACAGCGCAGCCAGTATTGGCTGCGCCCAAGAGTAAGGGTGTTTCATGAATTGGGGAGCTTATTTGTGGAATAGTATACACAAGGTAAGCGTTCGACTCAAATTATAATTGAATTAACCTATGGTTCAACTATAGTAAACCCCCATACACACGCAAAAAGCCCTGCTTGTTACCAAGCAGGGCTTTCGTGTAGAGCGGAGAACCAGACCTTGGGGCGGCGCAGTCTGGTCCTCCTAAACTCGTCTCGCACTAGAGCGCGTTGACGAGCTTTGTCAGCTTGCTTTTGTTGTTAGCAGCTTTGTTCTTGTGGATAATGTTCTTCTTGGCCAGACGGTCCAGCATCGAAGTAACTTTCTTCAGCAACTCCTGAGCAGCCGTTTTGTCGGTCGTTGTGCGCAGCTTTTTGATGGCCGTGCGGGTGGATTTGTGCTGGTAACGGTTCAACACGCGCTTGGCTTCGTTGCTGCGGATGCGTTTGAGGGCCGACTTATGGTTTGCCATGAGCAGGAAATATATAAGAGCGTTATGCTTGAGTTCTGTGTTTGGGAGGGCAAAGGTACGAATCTGTCTGACAAATTCAAACCGCCATGGCAAAAATATTGAGTCCAAGCCCTTTTAGCTGCTATCAAAGCCCTATTGCCACGCTTTTGAATGGTCTTGCTCATTTCAATTTCACTTTAGCATCCCTAAATTAGTATGCATGCCGATTAGGGGCGAACTTTACTTGATAGCCTCTGCCCGCTCGCTGACTCCACTCGGTGCAGCAATACACTTTCAGCTTTCCGCGCTATGCCACTCGTTGCTGCCTCGCAATACCAGCCACCGTTCTACCTGTTCAATGGCCATCTCCAGACCATTGTGCCCAGCCTGTGGCGCACCGTTTCCGATGTGGCTTACCAACGCGAGCGGGTCGAATTGCCCGACGGCGACTTCCTGGACCTGGACTGGAGCCGCTTGCCCGCAATGCGCCCCACCAACGGCATCGCCATCGTGTCGCACGGCCTTGAGGGCGATGCTTCGCGGCCCTACGTGCGGGGCATGGTGCGTGCGCTCAACCGCGCCGGCCTCGATGCGCTGGCTTGGAACTACCGCAGCTGTGGCGGCGAGATGAACCGCCTGCTCCGCTCCTACCACCTTGGCGATACGGAGGATTTAGACCGGGTGCTACGCCATACACTGGCCACCGGGCGCTACCAGCGAGCCTACTTACTGGGCTTTTCGGCGGGCGGCAACGTGACGCTGAAATACCTCGGCGAGGATGCTGCCCGCGTACCAGCCGAAGTGCAGCGCGCCGCCGTGTTTTCCGTACCAACGGATTTGCGGGCTAGTTCGGTGCATATCGGCCGGCTCCAGAACCAGGTATATATGCGCCGATTTTTGAAGTCGTTACGTCAAAAAATCCGTGATAAAGCGGCGTTGCTGCCCGGCCAGGTTGATTTGGATGGCTTGGAAGCATTGCGCAATTTCCCGCAGTTCGACGACAAGTACACCGCGCCCATGCACGGCTTCGACTCGGCCGAAGCATATTACCAATACGCCAGCTCCGGGCGCTACCTGAGTGGTATTCAGGTGCCCACCCTCTTGGTGAATGCGCAGAATGACCCGTTTCTGCCAGCCTCTTGCTATCCAAGAGAGTTGGCGGCCAATTCGCCGTTTGTGTTTCTGGAAACGCCTTCTGATGGCGGCCACGTTGGCTTCGCCGAAGGCTCGCCGGATGGGGAATACTACTCAGAGCGGCGAGCCGTGGAATTCCTGACGGCAGAGGTACCAGCGTAGTGTCTTCACTTTTCATTGCGAGCGTAGCGACAATTCAGCCTCCTAATTGCGACTAGAGCTGAAGTGTGGCAAACTCTTTATATCAATAAAAAGCCCCATTACTGTGCAGTAATGGGGCTTTTTACAGTACTGGGCTGGTCACTGAGAACAGGACTCATTGTTTCGTCGCCGCTTGATGCGTAGAATATTTGCAATAACAAAGGCCTACTTAGCAGGTACGAAAACCACTTTTTTTGTCTCAAAGAATTCCTCTTTATAGAATTCACTCAAATCCGTCACTTTCGTTTTCAAACCTGATTCGGCTATTTCCTCAGCCAAGTCGCCACCTTTCAGGTAATACAGGCCGGAGCCAGCGGCGCCTTGTGGTTTAAAGCGGTGAGCAATCCAGGGGTGGAAGGCGGCAAGGCGGGCCACGGCGCGGCTCACCACATAGTCGTATTTGGCACGCACTTGCTCGGCGCGGGTTTGCTCGGCGGTCACGTTGTTCAGGCCCAACGCAGCGGCCATAAACTGCACGGCGCGGATTTTCTTACCGATGCTGTCGACGAGGTGGAAATGCACCTCCGGGAACATGATGGCCAGCGGCAAGCCGGGCAGGCCCCCGCCGGTGCCTACGTCGAGCACGGCGCTGCCTTTCGGAAACTGGATGACCTTGGCAATGCCCAGCGAATGCAGCAAGTGGCGCTCCACGAAATTATCCATGTCGGTGCGCGACACTAGGTTGATGGCTTCGTTAGTGGCCCGGAACTCAGTTTCTAGCTGCTGAAAAAGCTGCAGCTGCTGGGGCGTGAGCGAAGGAAAATAGTTTTGGAGGAGGTTCATACAAAAGAGGGAAATATCATCTTGAGCATTTTGCGCACAAAGCAAAAATGAAGGACCTTATCACATCAGAACCAATCGTTCCAGCGTGACAAGGTCCTTCATCTTTGCTTTGTGCGCAAAATGCTCAGAATGTCAAAAGCCAAGGCTTAAATAATCTGCTTGGTGTTCTTCACCATGTCATAGAGCAGCTCGCGGGCGCGGTGCAGCTGGGCTTTCACAGTGCCGAGGGGTGCTTTGAGCTCGGTGGCAATCTCTTCGTAGCTGAGTTCGTCGAAATAGCGCAGGCTCACGAGGCGCTGGTACTTATCGGGCAGGCGCGACACAACGTGGCGCATGATTTCAATTTTCTGGTTGCGCACGGCGTGCTCAGCCGGGTTCAGGTCGTTGTCGCGGAAATCGATGGTGATTTCGTCGCCGTTGTCCACCTTGATGGCCGAATCAATCGACATGGTTTTGATTTTATTCTTGCGGATAAAATCGATGCAGTTGTTGGTGGCGATGCGGAACAGCCAGGTACTGAATGCGTACTCAGGGTTGAACTTATGCAGGTTACGGAAAGCCTTGGCGAAAGCTTCGATGGTCAAGTCTTCGGCGTCGTCCTGGTTACGCACCATCTTGAGCACCACGTGGTAAACGGGCTTTTTGTAGATGTGCATCAACTCGGCGTAAGCTTTCTCATCGCCGTGGTCTACGGCGGCGCGAATCAGCTTGAAATCGTGCTTGGCTTTTGCTGAAAACTGCTTTTGAATGTCTTGGTTGTTTACTTCCATCGAAGGGTGCGGTTAAGGAACAGCGAGATTCCCAGGGCCAGGTATTGGAAAAAATAAACCGCGTCGAGCACGGGAAGCAGCCCGACGCTTACGGGCTGGTGGAGGCGGCGGCCGACACGGGCATACACGGCACTCACAAACAAAGTTCGGAGAACCCATACGACCGCCAAAGGTACCCAATTGTTTGGCGAAATTAATAGCAGAACCGTAGCCAAATAGAACAACATATTGGCGAAAACAAACGTGCCAATCCGCAAACGGTCGCCCAACCGGTAAGCCCGACCAGCCGACAAATGGCGCCGTTTCTGACGCCACCAGGCCGGCCAGGTAGCTGCCGGCTCGCTGAAGGTGTGGGCCGACGGCTCAGCCACCACGGCTACGCGCTGGTGCTGATGGACAGCATCCTGCACCAGCAAATCATCGTCGCCGGAGAGCTGACGGATGTGCGAGGCAAAGCCTTTGGTAGCATTGAAACAGGCCCGGGTATAGGCCAAATTACGGCCCACGCCCATGTAGGGCCAGCCACGCCAGGCAAAGCTGAGGTACTGAGCCGCCGTGAGCAGCGTCTCGTAGCGAATGAGCTGATTGAGAAAGCCAGGCGCTTCGGTGTAGGCCGAGAAGCCGAGGACGAGGTCGGCCCCGTTTTTTTGGGCAAAGCCGCGCTGCATGAGGCGCAGCCACTGGTTGGTAGCCGGAATGCAGTCGGCGTCGGTGAAAAGCAGGCGGGGGAAACGGGCGGCTTTGATGCCGAGGGTAAGGGCGTATTTCTTGGGTGCGAAGCCATCGGGGGTGCGGTCGACGGTCACGAGGCGGAATTTTTCGGGATAATATTGGGCGAGCTGCTGGGCGTAGAGATAGGTATCGTCGTGGCTGCGGTCATCGATGAGGACGATTTCGAAGGGTGCGGGGTAATCCTGTTTTAGCAGCAGCGGGAGGAGGTTGCGCAGGTTGTCGAGCTCGTTGCGGGCGCAGACAACGATGGAAACGGGCTCCGAATCGGGGCCCAACTCATTAGAAGCAGCTTCAACAGGGCGGCGGGCAAAGGGCCAGAAAAAGTAGGCGGCATAAACCAACTGCACCAGCACGCACGCGAGCAACAACCAGAAAAAAGGGGACGTGGGAAGGTAAGGAAGCAGCAACGGGAAGCGTACGAATGAGCCCGCAAAAGTACGGGGCGCAAAACGGGCAGGTTACCTTTGTACTGTCATGCTGAGCGCAGCGAAGCATCTTATCACGGCCGCGCCGGTTGGTTTACTGCGAATCGTTCGCGGTTGATAAGGTCCTTCTATTCGCTACGCTACTTTCAGGATGACCGTTCAGACCACATGACCTTCGACCTTCTCGCCCAGGACCCCGCCACCAAAGCCCGCGCCGGCCGCCTCGAAACGGCCCACGGCACCATCGAAACGCCTATTTTTATGCCGGTGGGCACGGCTGGCACCGTGAAAGCGGTATCGCAGAGCACGCTGAAAGAGGATGTGCACGCCCAGATTATTCTTGGCAACACCTACCACCTTTACCTACGGCCGGGCCTCGATGTGCTGAAAGCCGCCGGTGGCCTGCACAAGTTCAACGGCTGGGACCGGCCTATTCTGACTGACTCGGGCGGCTACCAAGTGTATTCGCTGAGCAACACCCGAAAGATTAAGGAAGAGGGCGTAAAATTTCGTTCGCACGTGGATGGCAGCCAGCACCTGTTCTCGCCGGAGGGCGTGATGGACATTCAGCGCGTGATTGGGGCCGACATTATTATGGCGTTTGACGAGTGTACGCCATGGCCCTGCGAGTACGACTATGCCGCCCGCTCGCTGGACATGACGCACCGCTGGCTGAAGCGCTGCATTGAGCGTTTCGACAGCACCGAAGGGCTTTACGGCTACGAGCAGGCTCTTTTTCCGATTGTGCAGGGCAGCACGTTCAAGGGCCTGCGCGTGAAGTCGGCGGAGTTTATTGCCGAGCAGGGCCGGGTGGGCAACGCCATTGGCGGGCTGAGCGTGGGCGAACCGGCCGAGTTGATGTATGAGATGACTGAGTTGGTGTGTGACATCCTGCCCAAGGACAAGCCGCGCTACCTGATGGGCGTGGGCACGCCAGCCAACATCCTGGAAAACATCGCGCTGGGCGTGGATATGTTCGACTGCGTGATGCCGACCCGCAACGCCCGCAACGGCATGCTGTTCACCACGCAGGGCATCGTGAACATCACCAATAAAAAGTGGGAAACCGATTTTACGCCCCTCGACCCTGAACTGGGTGGACACGCCAGCACGTTTTACTCGCGCTCCTACGTGCGCCACCTATTCCAGTGCAAGGAGATGCTGGGGCCGCAAATTGCCTCGGCCCACAACCTGGCCTTCTACTTGTGGCTGGTGCAGGAGGCGCGCAAGGAAATCATTGCCGGTACGTTTGGCCCTTGGAAAGAGCGCATGGTGAAACAGGTGATGACCCGACTGTAATTGGCTATCAGCCTTTAGCTACTGGCTAATAGCTCTTCTCAGTTCACCATACCAACATTGCTAATAGCTACCAGCTAAAGGCGAATAGCTGACCTCATGAATATTCTCGACAAATACATTATCAAGAAGTTTCTCTCCGCGTTTTTCTTCTCGGTGGTTATTCTCGTGACGGTTATTTGCGTCATTGATTTCACGGAGAAAAACGACGATTTTATTCAGCATAATCTGTCGATGTCGAAAATTATTTTCGGCTACTACATTTACCTGTTTCCGTATTTCGCCAACCTGCTTTCGCCAATTACCATTTTTATTGCCGTTGTTTTTGTGACAGCGCAGTTGGCGGCGCGCACGGAGATTGTGGCTATTCTGGCCAGTGGGGTAAGTTTTAAGCGGCTGATGATGCCATATGCTGCGGGCGGCGCGGTGGTGGGCCTGCTCATATTCGGGCTAATCGGCTGGGTATTGCCGGTGGGCAGCAAATCGCGGGTGGCATTTGAGCGGGAGTATATCAAATTGCCCTATCGATTTCAGGGGCGCAACGTGCACATCAAGATTGGTCCGAAGAGTTACGTGTACATGGAAAGCTACACGAACACCAATAATATCGGCTATAAGTTTGCGCTGGAAACCATTGAGGGAACGGTACTGAAGCGCCGCATGACGGCCGATGTAATTAGCTGGGATTCGACTAAACATATGTGGCATTTGTCGCCGCAATTGGTCCACACGTTTCGGGGTCCGCAGGATGAGTTTCTGCAAACCTTTCCCGCCCGCGATACCACACTGAACTTATATCCGAAGGACTTTGCCAGCAATTATAAAGTAGCGGAAACCCTTACGTTGCCCGAGTTAAATGCATTTATCCGGACGAAGATTGAGCGCGGGGCAGATGACACACAGATTTATTTGAGCGACAAATACGAACGGTATTCTTATCCGTTTGCCATCGTTGTGCTCACGTTGATTGGGGTTATTCTCAGTGCCCGGAAATCGCGGGCCGGCGTGGGCGGGCAAATCGCGCTGGGGTTTGTGCTGGCATTTATTTTCATCATTTTCGTGATGCTGAGTCGCAACCTGGCCCAAGTGGGCAGTCTGTCGCCGCTCATCGCGGCGTGGGTGCCGACCACCGTTTTTTCGGTAATCGGGCTGGCGTTGTATCGCTTCGTGCCGAAATAAGCAGTTATGCTCCGCGACTACCTTAAGCTTCATTTCATTGTGCTCCTGTGGGGCTTCACGGCCATTCTGGGCAAGCTGCTGACGGTGCCGCCGGTGGAGCTCGTGTTTTGGCGCACGCTGTTGGCCTCGGTAGGCTTGGTGGTGCTGATTGCAGCGCGGGGGCAGCAGTGGCGGGTTTCTGGGGGGCAGGCGGGGCGGCTGCTGGCGGTGGGCGCGCTGGTAGCGGCGCACTGGATTACCTTTTTCCTGGCGGCCCGGCTGTCGTCGGTGAGCGTGTGCCTGGCCGGGCTGGCCACGCTGGCTTTGTGGACCTCGTTGCTGGAGCCGCTGCTGCTGTGGCGGCGGGTGCGCGGCTACGAAGTGGGCTTGGGCCTGATAACAATGGTGGGCTTGTACCTGGTAAGCCAAGCTGAGCTGGACCAGCTGCTGGGCTTGGGCGTGGCAGTGCTATCGGCCGGGCTATCGGCGCTGTTCAGCGTCTTAAATTCGAAGCTGATTAAGACGCACCCACCGTTGCGGCTGACGTTTTACGAGATGCTGGGCGCTTGTCTGAGCATTGCGCTGTTCTTTCCCATTTACAGCCGCTACTTCACGCAGGGCAAAGGCTTGCAGCTGGGCTGGCACGGCTACGACTGGCTGTGGCTGGCCCTGCTGGCCGGTGTTTGCACAGTGTACGCCTTCTCTACGTCGGTGGAACTGATGAAGCGCCTCTCCCCTTTTGCCGTGAACCTGACCATCAACCTGGAGCCGGTGTATGGCATCAGCATGGCGGCGGCTATCTACTGGCTACACACGCAGGGCCTGCTTCACGCGCCGCAATTCAATCAGGAACGGATGTCAACGGGATTCTACATTGGCACCCTACTCATTGTGCTCAGCGTGCTGATTCACCCCCTGGTGGCGCGGCTAATGAAAGACAAGCAGCCCGATTTAGAGCCAGTGATTCCGGTATAGGGCCGCCTGGCCCGTGTACCCCGAATTTCCAATCCGAGGTACTAGGGCCACAACTTCCTTACAACACGCCCTGCCACACGGTATATTCTGCTGGCCACGCTAGCGTTGGTGGCTGCTCATTTTCCCACAAGCCGTACACGGCCGAGCCGGAGCCCGACATGCTGGCATATGTTGCCCCAGCGGCGTAAAACTGCTGTTTGATTTCGGCCAGAACCGGGTGCGCAGGCGTGAGGGCCGTTTCAAAGTCGTTGCTAACGGTGTTGCGCCACATGCTCATGGGCTGCACTAAGGCCTCGCGCAATGGGTGCTCCGGCAGCTGTGGTGTGATGCGGGCGTAGGCTTCGCCCGTGCTGATGTGTAGATTGGGATATACTACCACGCAGCTGGTACCGGCCAGACGCAGGCTGATTTCTTCGAATACATCGCCGCGCTCCACGGCCAGTACGGGCTGGTTGCGAATGAAAAAGGCGCAGTCGGAGCCCAGATAGCGGGCGTAACTCTCCAATGCTTCGACGGAAAGATTCAGACCGAACAGCTCATTGGTGGCCTTCAATGCAAACGCGGCGTCGGCCGAGCCGCCGCCCAGGCCCGCGCCGATAGGCACGATTTTGTGCAGGTAGATTTGAGCCGGTGGCAGCTGCGGAAAATCGGCTTGCAACAACTCGTAGGCGCGGAGGCAAAGGTTCGTGGCAGGCTCGCCGGGGATGGGGCGGCCGGTGAGGGTGAGGCTGGTGGCCTGGCCGGCGGGGGCAGGCAGGATTTCCAGGGCATCGGTCCAGGGCAGGGGCAGAAATACCGATTCGAGGGTGTGGAAGCCATCAGGACGACGCTGGGTAACGTAGAGGCCAAGGTTGAGCTTGGCGTTGGGGAAGACGAGCATGGGCGCTTCGCTTAATAAGGAATGAATAATCGGGAATGAAGAATGCTTATGGGTAAGCGCCTTCGACACCACGGCTGCTGGGCCGTACGAGCCATAAAAGTACCGTCAATCTGGGAGCGGCTACTTTTGTGCATGCCCGCGGCAATTCCTCATTCTTTTTACGTTCGCCGAGGCAAGCGCCTGCTGGATGTGGCTTTGGCGCTGCCGCTGCTGCTGCTCACATTGCCGCTGCTGCTGGGCGTAGCGGGGCTGGCGGCATTCCAAAATCGGGGGCGCTGGCTGTTTCGGCAGGTGCGGCCGGGCTGGCAGGGACGGTTGTTCACGCTCTATAAGATTCAGACCATGACTTCGGCGCACGATGCTAACGGCCAGCTCCTGCCCGATGCCGAGCGCCTGCCACGGCTGGGCCGCTGGCTGCGCGCTACCTCGCTAGATGAGCTGCCCCAGCTCTGGAACATCGTGCGCGGCGACCTCAGCTTGGTGGGGCCGCGCCCGCTGCTGCCAGAGTACCTGCCGCTGTACTCGCCCGTGCAGGCGCGCCGCCATGAGGTACGCCCCGGCCTCACGGGCTGGGCGCAGGTGAATGGTCGCAACGCCATTAGCTGGGAAGAGAAATTCACCTATGACGTATGGTACGTCGATAATCTGTCGTTTGGGCTGGACCTGACCATTTTGTGGCGCACGGCCGGCCGGGTGCTGCGTGGCAGCGGGGTTAGCACGCCCGGCCAGGCCACCACCACGGCATTCCAGGGCAGTCCTCCGCCCGCCGTTTCCTCGTAGCTTTCACACTTATGACCCAACTTTTCTTTTCTGATTACGAAATCGAAGCCGCCGAAACCCTGGTGCCGCTGGTGATTTTTGGGGCCGGCGGCCTGGGCCGGGAAGTGCTGCTGCTGCTCCAGCAAATCAACGCCAACCGCCCCACCTGGGATGTGCGCGGCTTCTACGACGACCAGGCCCCGGCCTCCCCTGCTGTGGCTGGCCTCCCCTACCTCGGCACCAGCGCCGACCTCAACGCCCACCCCGAGCCGCTGGCGGTGGCCCTGGCTGTGGGCAGCCCCGCCGGCCGCGCCGCCGTGGCGGGACGGCTTACATCAGCTCAACTCAGCTTTCCCAGCCTCGTGCATCCGCGGGTGGCACTGGCCCGCCAGCACCGCATTGCGCTGGGCGAGGGCTGCATCATCCAGCAGGGCTGCATCCTTACCTGCGACATTACCCTGGGCCGCTTCGTGCTGCTCAATCTGGGTTGCACAGTGGGCCACGATGCCGTGCTGGCCGACTTCTGCTCCCTTATGCCCCATGCCAACGTGAGCGGTACGGCGCGACTGGAAACCGGCGTGTACCTGGGCACCAGCGCCACTATTATCCAGGGCGTCAGCATTGGGGCGCATGCTATTGTGGGTGCCGGGGCGGTGGTGGTCCGCGACCTGCCGGCGAATGTGACCGCCGTGGGCGTACCGGCGAAGGAGTTAAGAGTGAGGAATGCAGAATGAAGAATTCGCAACTGTCAATTCCTCCTTATTCACTATGTAGGCAAGGAATGAAGAATTTTCAACGGCTCATTCTTCGTTTCTCATTCTTCATTCCTCATCAAGCGAAGCGTCATGCGTAGCCAGGATTACGACCGTCTCTACCTATCTCCGCCCCACCTGGGGCGGCACGAGTTGAACTATGTGCACAAGGCCATTGAGGACAATTGGGTGGCCCCGGCCGGCCCCAACATCACGGGCTTTGAGGCGGACATCTGCGCGGCGGCGGGGGTAGCGCACTGCGTGGCACTGAGCTCGGGCACAGCAGCTATTCATCTGGGCTTGATTTTGCTGGGCGTGGGGCCCGGCGATGAAGTGCTATGCCCTTCGTTCACGTTTGTGGCCACAGCCAATCCCATTGTGTACCTGGGGGCCACGCCGGTGTTCCTCGACAGTGAGCCCGACACCTGGAACCTCTGCCCGGTGCGCTTACGTGAGGCCATTCTGGACCGCATCAGCAAAGGCCGGAAGCCCAAGGTCCTCATCCTGGTGCACCTGTATGGCATGCCCACCAAGCTGACCGAGCTGTTGGCCATCGCGCAGGAATTTGACATTCCCGTTTTGGAAGATGCCGCCGAGGCGCTGGGGGCTCGTTTCAACAACCAGCCGCTGGGTAGCTTCGGACGGGTGGGCGTGTTTTCCTTCAATGGCAACAAGATTCTGACGACCAGCGGCGGCGGTGCCTTGGTGACCAATGATGCCGCTCTGGCCCAGCAGGCACGGTTTCTGGCTACGCAAGCCAAAGACGATGCCCCCTACTACCAGCACTCGCAGGTGGGCTACAACTACCGGCTGAGCAACATCCTGGCTGGCATCGGACGCGGCCAGATGGAACTGCTGGACGAGCGAGTGAAGCGCCGCCGCGAAATCTTTGCCTGGTACCGCGAGCACCTAGCGGGCCTGCCCGGCCTTACCGTGGCCCTGCACCCCGAGCCCGCCGGCAGCCGCGCCAACCGCTGGCTCACCACCATTCTGCTCGACCCGCAGGAGAGTGCCGCCACACCCGAAACCCTGCGCCTGCACCTCGAAACGCGCAACATCGAGAGCCGCCCGCTGTGGAAGCCCCTGCACCTGCAGCCGCTATTTGCCGCCGCGCCCATGTATGGCGGAGCGGTATGCGCCGACTTATTTGCCCGAGGCCTGTGCCTACCCAGCGGCACAGCCATGGGCGACAACGAATTGCGCCGGGTGAAAGAGGCATTGGCCGAAACGCTCTAGGCAGTCAGCGCGCCATATTATGGCTTGGTAACGCTTGGGTTAAGGTTGCTTAAACTGCATTGTGGCCCTTACGCCCAGCAGTAGCTTTGTGCCGAAGAGGAAAAAAAGCCTTGCCAATTACAGTCTGTGGGTGGGCCAGGCAGGGCCCGATTTCTACCGTATGCCTATGCAATATTCACTGGATTCTGGTAGGAAGTGTATCATATTATAAGTGTATCATTATAAACAGAAACAGCCCCAACCTGCAAGTTGGGGCTGTTTCTGTAATAGGCAACTGGCAGACTTGGCACGGTGCCAACGCCTGAAAATATTTACTCCGCCGGAGCGGCTTCTGGCTCGGCGGGGGCTGGGGTGGTGGGCTTGGCCGGGGCACGTTTGGTGGCTACCGAGCGGCGGGCTGGGGCAGCCGTAGCGCGGGGGGCAGTGGTGGAGCGGGCCGCCTTGGCAGCCGGCGCTGGGGCTACCTCAGGAGCAGGGGTTTCTTTGGGAGCCTGCTTGGTTTCTTTAGTGGTTTGCTTGGCTTGATGCTTGGCTTCTTTGGCAGCCTGCTTGGCGTCCTTGGCGGTTTGCTTGGCCTGCTTGCGACGCTGCTTTACCACTTCGGCGGCCAGACGCTTCATAGCTTTGGTTATGCCTTTGGGAGCTTTGGCATCCGAGGCATCGGTGGTGGGCTCCAGGTAGGGCTGGAGGGCGGTAGCCAACTCGCCAGACAGGGCTTTGCGGGCCCGCTTGGCGGTGAGGGGCGTAGGAACTGAGGCCGCTTTGGCTTGCTTGGCCTGTTGTTTGGCGTGCTTGCTCTGCTGCTTGGTGAGCTGTTTGGCCAGCTGGCGCAAGGTTTTGGCTACGGCTTTAGAGGGCTGCTCGGCGGCATCGCTGCCAAGGTGGGGTGCCACGGCTTCGGCCAACTGGCCGGCCAGGATTTTTGGGGAGGTGCTCATAAAAAGAAATTTGGGGAGGGCCCCACCACGCGGCAGGCCCAGTGAGAGAAGTAGCGTAGCAACACCGAGGCCTGGACCACTCCAACCGTCAGGGCCAGAAAGCCACTCACATTTAGGGTATCACAGCCAGGCAATTCGAAGAATGCGATGGGCCAAAATTACGAAATCATTACCCGCAAGCTCGACCAAAAGCATTTTTCCAATGTTATGTTTTACGGCAGCGGCTGAGCGCCCAGCCGTCTACGCTCCCCATTTCCCTCGCCACATTTCCATAAAAGGCCGCACCAGGCAATTGCGAGCTTATATTAGAGCGGCCGCATAATCATGGTCGTATTACCAAGTGGCTTTCACCTTGTCAGGCATACCCCATGGCAACCCCTTACGCACCCAAACAGCTAACCACGCACGGGCAAACCGTCGCACTCGGCAACCTAGAACTATACTACGAGGAGTACGGAGTCGGAAAACCGTTGGTACTCCTGCATGGATTCGGCGGTTGTACCCAGAATTGGCGGCCCTTTATCCCCGAGCTTGCCGAACGCCACCGCCTGCTCGTCGTGGATTTGCGCGGCCATGGATACTCCACTAATCCCGAGCACACGTTCACCCATCGGGACGCGGCCCAAGATGTGTTCCGGTTACTTGACCACCTGGGAATAGAACGCTGCTCAGCAATGGGCATGAGTTCGGGTGGCATGACGCTGCTGCACATGGCCACGAGTCAACCTACGCGCATCGACACCATGGTGTTAATCAGTGCCACCACTCATTTTCCGGCGCAGGCGCGGGCCATCATGCGCGCAGCGTCGTTTCGCACCATGCCCCCACCCGTTCAGGAAATGTATCGGGAGTGCGCTAAACGCGGAGACGAACAAATTCAGGAACTTCTGTTGCAGTTCAATACGCTGGCCGATAACTACGACGATATGGATTTCACGCAGGAGCATTTAGGGGCCATTACCGCACGCACGCTAGTGGCGCACGGGGACCGTGACCGCTTTTTTCCGGTGGATATTCCCGTAACCATCTACCGTTCCATACGCAATGCTGCGCTATGGATTATCCCGGGCGGGGACCATGTTCCCGTTTACGAGGCCACGGTTCCTTTTATGGCAACCGCGCTGCAATTTCTTGCGGGCTCCAACCGCCTGTAACAAGTAGAAAGCCCTTTTAGGGACCTCCTGTTTGGCAGCGCCGGTGGTGGCCAGACCACCCGGTCAGCGGCTACTATGCGACAGCTCCACGTCAATAGAAACGGAGTTCGTCAAGGGGGCACCTGTCATCCTGAGCAAGGCGAAACACATTCTTATTACTGAACAAATATTTCTAACCAGATAAGAATCTTCGTTTCACTCAAGATGGCAGACGAGTCAAAAAATTAGTCCTCAACCTAAGACGCGCTTCAAAATCTCTACACCAGTTGCACTGCCCCTACCGGCACTGCTACCACCTTGGTGGCAAATACCTTGCGTAGCACTAAGTGCGTAGGCAGATAAATCACCACAAAAAGCACCGCCATCCAGGCCAGCAAGTAGAGCGGGGCGGGCAGCATGGTCTGGGCTTTGGCATCATCGAAACCAAAGACGTAGTTGATGTTAACTGGGATTTTGGCATCGGCCAGCACCGTGCCGGCGGCCGGTAGGAAGAAGTAGGCCACTAAGCACAGGCTCCAACCCAGCGCCGTCCAGGCCCAGAGCGCCCGACGGTCGTAGCCCAAGCGCTTGAGCAGAAAGAGCAGTAAAAAAGGCAGCCAGCCATGGAAGAACGACAGCCCGCGCAGAAACAGCGAGCGGTTTTCATCGAACATGTAGGACGTAAGACCCACCAGGCGTACGCCCGCCAGCTCGCCGACGAAGTCCACGCACCACAGCACCTGCGGCAGCAAAATGCCCACCGCTGCCATGGATGCCGGCAGCGCCCGCTCGGTCCAGAGGCTGATAAAGCTCAGCAGCAGCGCCACGTCGCAGAAGTACAGGAAATTGGTGGGGCCGTAGTTGCGGTAGTACACGGGCACCATCACCAGCAAAAAGGCGCTGACCAACAGCTTCAATGGCAGTGGCAAGCGGGGCGAAACGGGAAGGAGCGGCATCATGGCCAAAAGGGGCGCTACCACCGGGCTGCCACACGAGCAACCGGCTTAGCTGAAGCGAAATACGGCGAAGCTTTGCGGGCAGCCGCACCAGAATTCAGACTTCCGGGACTTTCTTCACACCACAATTACCTATATAACTACTTGATATAAAGCAATTATATCTTTCATCTTATTAGACTTTTTACATTAATAAAATAGCCTCTTAATCGGTGTATTTTACCACTTCTGATTTGGCCGCATTATTGCCAAGGCGGGACCGGGGCAGCCACGGCGGCCCGCTTTGCCGTTAAAGGCCCATCCAATCTTTTGCTCCCATGAAAAACATCCATATCCTCGCCGCTTTGTTGTTGGCCCTGCCGGTAGCCGCCGTGGCCCAAACCACCAAGCCTACAACCACTACCACAACCAAGCCCACCACAACCACCACTACTGCTCCGGCAGGCACCCAGCAGCAAACCGAAGTAACCGAGGACCTAGACCCCGCCACCGGCAAGGTCATTCGACGCACCACCCGTACCATCAATGTGCCAGTGGGCACCGCACCCGCACCGTCGTCTACCAGCACAACGATTAGCGACGAAGACGCTCCCGTAGCTGCCGCGTCTGATGCCCAGGTCAGCACGTTTCTGCGCAAGAAAACGACTGTGAGCACCCTCACTACCTCCGGCCTGCTCAGCGCCTATGATGCCTTTATGAACCGCGTGCGCGACGACCGGTCGAACTGGAAACCGAGCGACTGGACCGCTGCCGCTGGCATTCTCAGCAGCCTCAATGGCCGTTACCAGCAGCTCCGCAGCAGCTTTTCGCTAGATGACAAGCTGACCATCCGCTCGCAGCAAGCCGAGTTCCAGGCCCTGCGTACCGCCAAGCAGATTTCGACGCAGGTGTCAGACAAGCTGTAGCCTGCGCAGCCAGCACGTGTACCCCGAATTTCCAATTCGGCCGCCTGAACGGATGCTAATAGCTTGTTCAAGCGGCCGAATTGGAAATTCGGGGTACACGTGCTTATGAGCCTTGCTGCCCGCCGTGCACAACCTCAGCCGCAGGAATGGGGTATTACCCGCACCTCCACTCCCCTTTCTGATGGCAAAACACACTTATAACCTTGGCCTGATTGGCAACTGCGCCTTCCTCGGCCTCATTGGGACCGATACCGCCGTGCGCTGGCTCTGCTGGCCCCGATTTGATAGCAGCTTCGTGTTCGGCAGCCTGCTCGATGACAACAAGGGCGGCGAATACAGCATTCGCCCCGCCGCAGCCGGTACGTTCGAGTCGGAGCAGTACTACGAGCCCAACACCAACGTGCTGCGCACCGAAATCACGACGGCCGACGGCCGCTACCGCGTCACGGATTTTGCCCCGCGTTTCGCCCAATACGAGCGGTACTACAAGCCGCTGATGTTTATTCGGAAAGTAGAGCCGCTGCTGGGCACGCCCCGCGTGCGGGTGGCCTGCCGCCCGGTGGGCAAGTACGGCGAGTTGGAGCTTACGCGCCGCCGCAGCTCCAAC
The DNA here is from genome assembly GCF_017571495.1 of Hymenobacter negativus. Classification (GTDB taxonomy): domain Bacteria; phylum Bacteroidota; class Bacteroidia; order Cytophagales; family Hymenobacteraceae; genus Hymenobacter; species Hymenobacter negativus. Next base: position 381,898 of record NZ_JAGETZ010000004.1, read on the forward strand.
CACATTGCCTTTTTGGGTTTGGAAGAGGAAATCCGCCTCACCACCAACATCCCACTCACCTACGTGCTTGATGAGGAAGACTTCGTGCTGAACGAAACCAAATACCTCGTGCTCACCTACGGCGCGCCGCTCGAAGCGCCCCTGGAACGCACCGCTGAGCAGTTTTTGGTGAATACCGAAGAGTATTGGCGCAAGTGGGTGAAGAGCACCAGCATCGGCAGCTTCCATCAGAGCGCGGTTATTCGGTCAGCGCTGGCGCTCAAGATTCACCAGTACGAAGACACCGGGGCCATCATCGCGGCCACCACCACCAGCCTGCCCGAAGCCCCCGGCAGCACCCGCAACTGGGACTACCGCTACTGCTGGATGCGCGACACGTTCTATATTCTCACGGCCTTCAATAGCATCGGCCACTTCGAGGAAATGGAGCGCTACTTCCACTTCATCGCCAACATTACCACCAAGGCCCAAGACAAGTACCAGCCACTCTACAGCATCAGCGGCCGGGCCGATTTGGTGGAAACCGAGTTGCCATTGGCCGGCTACCTCGGCAACCAGCCCGTGCGCATCGGCAACGACGCCTACACGCATATCCAGAACGATGTGTACGGGCAGGTGCTGGTGGCCCTGCTGCCGCTCTATGTCGATGCTCGCTTCGTGCACCCTACCCAATTGCCCCCCGAAAAGCTGGCCTCAGAAGCCCTGCACTTCATGGAAACTACCCTCGACCAGCCCGACGCCGGCCTCTGGGAGTTCCGCCACATCGCGCAGCGCCACTGCTATACCTTCCTGTTTCACTGGGCTGGTGGCCACGCGGCGCGACAGGTAGCGCGCCGCCTCGGCCACACCGAGATGGAAGCTCGGGCCACCCGCCTTATAGACGCCGCTACTGACCGAATCGAGCAATGCTACGACGCCGAACGCGGCGCATACACCAACGCCATCGGCTCCGAAAACCTCGACGCCAGCACCCTACAGCTCATCCTCATGGGCTACCTCGACCCTAGTTCTGAGAAAGCCAAAAAGCACCTCATTGAGCTGGAAAAGGAGTTAAAAACCCCCGAAGGCCTTTTCTACCGCTACCGCCACCCCGACGATTTCGGTACACCCGAAACTACGTTCCTCATCTGCTCCTTCTGGTACGTGGAGGCCCTAGCCTGCGTCGGCCGCCTCGAAGAAGCCAAAACCGAGTTCGAAAAGCTCACCCAATACACCAACCACCTCGGCCTCCTCTCCGAAGACGTGGACGCCAAAACCGGCTCGCAGTGGGGCAACTTCCCCCAAGCCTACAGCCATGTGGGCATGGTGAACGCCGCCTACCGCATCGCCCAGCGGCTGGATAAGCCGCATTTCGTGGGGTAGCATCAACACACGCAATGCGCCCCAATGCGTCTTTGTGATGCAACCAAATGCCAGAAGCGGTAAACCCCATTATTGAAAGGCCCCAACACTACGCAGTGTTGGGGCTTTTCTATACATTAATGATGTCTATCTAGCTTCGTTAATAGCAATTTCCCCCTCCCAAAAACAGGCTATCAAGTAATCCATATAAGGGTCTTTACCCGTTTCATTCAAGCACCACTGCCAGTCGACAATTTCTTCATTGGTTGGAATGACTAATTCACTATCGTTCTCAAAATGAAGTGTCAGATTGTAGGCAATATCAAGCGTCACGCTCGCAACTTCCTTTCTCATATGGGCCGCCACAATTGTGCTCTTAGCTACAAAATCTTTATCAACTACCGTTTCAAATGATTTATAGTTAGTACGCAACCAGGCATTTAACATTCCTTCATCAGGCGAAATCAGATTCTGGGCAGAGAGGTAATAGTCGCCGAAGTCTAAAGTCCAGTTGTCGCCTATACGAAACGAATGGATGAATGAGCCAACCAGCTTGTCGTTAAGTATTTCCAGTGCTTTCATTTACCTACTCATTGACTGATGCGTCCTTATTCGTAGGCACCAAAGTAGTTAATGAATGAGGACGCATCAAGAATTTATCCAATCAGCTTCCGCAGCAGCTGGCGCACCTCGGTGGGCGAGCCCACGTGGAACCGCGCCGACGAATGCGGCGCCGACCCCACACGCACGGTATAGGCCTCAGCCGGCAGGGCGCGGAAGGTATCTTCATCGGTGCGGTCGTCGCCCAAAGCGAGGATGAAATCGGGGTTGTACAGGCTGAGCCAGCGGGCCGCTGCCGTTCCTTTATTGATGCCAGCGTTTTTGATTTCCAGCACCTTGTTGCCTTCCATCACCTGCAGGTCGGTATTAGAGGTCATGAAGGTGAGGTGGTTGAGCAGCTCGCGGGTGCGCACAGCACCTAACTCGGCATCGACGCGGCGGTAGTGCCACACCAGCGAATATTCCTTTTCCTCGATGAAGGCGCCGGCGGTGCGGGCCACGTAGAGCTCCAACACCGGGCGAAGCTCTCGTTTCCAGTCGTTGCGCATGGCCTGGAAGAGACTCCAGTCGTCGCCGACGGCGCGGACCCACACACCGTGCTCGGCAATGAAGTCAATGGGCATGTCACCCAGCCATTTCTCCAGTGTCTGCCGGTCGCGCCCGCTGATGACAACCACGCGGTTTTGTGGGTTGTCGCTCAGTGCCTTCAGTAGCAGTCGTAGCTCCTGGTCGGGCTGGGCGCGTTGCGGGTTGGCGTGGAAATTCACCAAGGTACCATCGTAGTCGAGCAGCAAAAGGCGGTGCTTAGCGGCGCGGTAGTCTTCCAGTAGCTGACCGGTGGGCGCGGGCGTGAGGGTTTCGGTGGCCAGGGTTTGCTGCTTCATTTTGGTATAAGCCAGTTGATTGAGGAAGAGCTTGGTCCAGGAAAAGACGTTATAGCGCTTCACCAGCACTTGCATGGCGGCCATGCGCTGCACCTGGTCTTCCTCGGGCATCACCAAGGCCTCGTGCATGGCCTCCGCCAGTTGGTTGATGTCGGTTGGATTGATGATGAGGGCATCGGACAGCTCCCGCGCGGCCCCAGCCCGCTCGCTGAGAATGAGTACCCCGCGCTGGTCGGCTTTGCTGGCGATAAATTCCTTCGCCACGAGGTTCATGCCGTCGCGCATGGGCGTGACAAGCGCCACCTCGGCCAGGCGGTAGAGGGAGGCCAGCTCTTCCAGCGGCAGTGAGCGGTAGAAGTAGTGAATCGGGTTCCAGGCAATGGTGCGGTACGACGCGTTGATGCGGCCCACCAGCTCATCGATTTCTACTTTCAAATCGGCGTATTGTGCCACCTGGTCGCGCGAGGGCACCACTAGCATAATCAGGCTCACCTGCTCGCGCCACTCTGGGTAGCGCTGCAGCAGCAGTTCGAAGGCCCGTAGGCGCTGGGCAATGCCCTTGGTATAGTCAAGCCGGTCGATGCTCAGAATCACGCGGGTGTCGCGCAGGGCTTCGCGGTAGGTAGCCTCGTGCTGCTGAGCGGTGTCGGAGGCCGCGGCTTCGGCGTAGCGGTTGTAGTCGATGCCCATCGGGAAAGCATCGACCCGCACGGCACGGTTTTCCACTTCAATCTGGCCATTGGCAGCCGACAGGCCCAGCACCTGCGACACCGAGCTGAGGAAATGCCGCATGTAGCCGAAGGTGTGGAAGCCAATCAAATCGGCTCCCAGCATGCCGCGCAGCAACTCGGCCCGCCACGGCAACACCCGAATCAGCTCATAGCTTGGAAACGGGATATGCAGAAAAAAGCCAATCGTGGCTTCGGGACGAACTTTGCGCAGCATTTCAGGCAGCAGCAGCAGCTGGTAGTCGTGCACCCAGATAGTGTCTTCCGGACCCGCCTGGGCCAGCACCGCTTCGCAGAATTTTTCGTTCACGGCCACATAGGATTCCCAATGCGACTGCTCGTAGGTAGCAAACTGGGCGAAGTAGTGGAAGGTGGGCCAGAGCGTAGAGTTGCTGAAGCCCTCATAGAAATCCCGGATTTCGGCTTCGGTCAGAAAAACCGGGGCCATGCTGTCGGCCTGGAGCTGTTCGGTGACGTATTGTTCTTCTTCAAAGTCGTGCACAAACAGTCCCGGCCAGCCGACCCATACGTTGCCATCGGCCCGGTAGATGGAGCCCAAGCCCGTGGCCAGCCCGCCTTCGCTGGGCTGAAACGTGAGGCTTTCTTCGGAACGCAAAACTTTTGTGGGGAGGCGATTAGAGACGATTATAGTGCGGGACATAGGCAATGGGAAAGGTGGAAGGCCTTTATGGTTTACGGTATGTAACCGTTTTCAGCCCATATCCTCCCAACTCTGCTCGGCCGTAGTAAGACCGTGCCGGCTCCGAAGGCCTTCCATTGCGGTCTGCTTCGGCGCTGATTTCCCACTGGTTGTTGGCAGCTGTTAAGGCCCAAACGCGTTGCGCTGTCAGCTTTTTCTGGCACCAATTGTCCTGCTTGCGTATGCCCGGCTAGCTGCCGACGTTCAGCTACAGATGCACGACCTGCCACTCACCAGCCTTTTTCTCGATGCCCTTCTCCATTACCCACTTCCTACGCGACCGTTTCATCCTCACCGCTGACATGGCCGAGCCGGACGAAATTAGGACTGATGTAGAAGCCGGCGTCAGCTTTCGCGGGACCAACTTATGGGTCCTCATATTCGCCATTGTCATTGCCTCGGTTGGGCTCAACGTCAATTCCACGGCCGCCATCACCGGCGCCATGCTCATTTCGCCGCTGATGGGCCCCATCGTGGGCATCGGCTTCGGCGCAGCCACGATGGAAGTGCCACTGATGCGCCGGGGGCTCAAAAACCTGTTGCTGGCCATGGTCATCAGCCTAGCTGTTTCGACTATTTATTTCTACCTCACGCCCCTCAGCGAGGCGGGCTCAGAGCTACTGGCCCGCACCACCCCCAACACCTGGGATGTGCTTATTGCTCTGTTTGGCGGGGCAGCGGGAGCCGTGGGCCTTACCCGGCGCGGACGCGGCAACGTCATTCCCGGGGTGGCCATTGCCACGGCGCTCATGCCGCCTCTCTGCACGGCGGGCTACGGGCTGGCTACGGGCCAGTGGAATTATTGCAGTGGGGCGATGTACCTGTTTTTCATCAACTGCGTGTTTATCTGCCTCTCCACTTTCCTGGTGGTGCGGTTGCTGCCCCTGCCCCGCCGCACGTTTGTGGACGATGCCACGGCGCGGCGGGTGCGGGTTTCCATCTGGACGCTGGCTGTGCTCACGGCCGCACCCAGCGTGTATCTGGCCGTAGGCATCGTGCGCGACACCGCTTTCAACCACAATGCCCAACAATTCATTGAGCAGGAGCTTATTCGATTGCCGGGCACCTACGTCCTCACCCGCCGCATCAAGCCCGAAGAGCGCAGCCTCAACCTGCTGCTGGCCGGCAAATACCTCGACCGCCCCGCCATGGCTGCCCTCACCCGCAAACTACCGGAATACGGCCTGCGCCGCGCCAAGCTCACTATTCGCCAAGGCATGGCGCAGCTCGATTCGGCCACGGCCCAGGCGCTGCGCACCAACGTATTGGAAGATATGCGCAACCGCGACCAGCAGGCCTATACCGAATACGAAGCCCGCTTCGCCCAGCTCCAGCAGCAGATGGCCAATCAGCAATTGGCTCCTTCTTTACCCAATGCCCTGCAAGTGTTGCGCGAGGCCCAAATCAACTTCCCCCAAGTACGCCAGCTCGGCCTGAGCCAACTCATCCGCCCCGCTACCGACTCACTCCACGCCGATACCACGGTAGTAGTAGCCGTACGTTACAAGCAGATGCTGAAGCCCGCCGAACAGCAGCGCTTCAGCAAGTGGCTGCAGGCCCGGCTCGGCCCACGCCCGGTACTGCTGGCGGAGTGAAACCGCAGCATCTTAATCTAAAGCCTGGGCCAAATCAGCTAGCAAGTCCTCAATAGGCTCGATGCCCACGCTCAGCCGCACCAGCCCCACCGTGATGCCCAATTCCGCCCGTTGCGCATCCGTCAAAGCCCGATGGGAAGTGGAGAGCGGGTGCGAGCACGAGGAGTCCACGCCCGCCAATGAAGGCGCAAATGGAAACCGCTCGCTTCGTTGCATAAAGCGGTTGACCACTGCCGCATCATCCGGTAGCCGGAATGAGAGCATGCCACCAAAGCGGCCCGCGCCCTGCGTCACTGCCAGCGCATGCTGCGGGTGGTCGGGCAGGCCAGGGTAGTATACGGCCTGCACGGCCGGGTGCTCGGCCAGAAACTCGGCCACCACCAGTGCGTTTTCGCTGTGGGCCGCCACGCGCAGGCGCATGGTTTTCATGCCGCGCACGGCCAGCCAGCTTTCCATCGGGCTCAACGTGAGGCCAAATACGACGCCAATTTGCCGGAGCCGGGCCGCGTCTTCCGCCGTGCGGGCTACTACTGCGCCAGCCGTCACATCAGAGTGGCCGGCCAGGTATTTGGTTACGCTGTGCAGCACCAGGTCGGCCCCATAGGCCAGCGGCCGGGTGAGTACGGGTGTTGAAAACGTGTTGTCTACCACCAGTTTCAGGCCGTGGCGGTGGCACTCCTTAGCTGCCGCGTGCAGGTCTACCACGCGCAGCAGCGGGTTGCTCATGGTTTCGCAGAGCAGCAGCTTGGAATTTGGCTGTGCATAGCCCGCGAGGTCGTACAGGCTTTCAAACGGCACGTAGCTCACCGAAATGCCCAGCCGCGACAGCTCCAGATTCAGTAGCGCCGCCGAGCCCCCGTAGATGTCGGCCGCGCACAGCACGTGGTCGCCAGCCTGGCAGTACGTGAGCATGGCCGCGAAGATAGCCGCCATGCCCGAGCCCGTGGCCACCGCGCCGGCGCCGCCCTCCCAGCGGTTCACGGCCCCGGCCAGCTCGTCAGAGTTGGGGTTGCCATTGCGCGAGTACATGTAGCTACTTCCCGGCTCGTCGAAGTATTGCTGCACCGCGTCAAGGTCCTCAAACTTGAAAACCGACGTTTGATAGATGGGCGTGATTTTGGGATGAATAGTTGGCTGGTCCATGAAAGCAAAAGCAGTGCGTTACGGTACAAAGGTCGGCAGCCGCTTTCAGCTTCCGGCTACTTGGCCATTTCCTCACGCCGCAGCCGGTTTTCGCGCCGAAACACCTCCATTAGCACCAGGAAATACGACACCAGCAGTGGCCCCACCACCAGCCCGATGAGCCCAAAAATCTCCACGCCCAGCACCAGGCCCACCAGCGTTACCAGTGGGTGAATGTCGCCCATGCGCTTGGCCAACATAATGCGCAACAAGTTATCCACATTGATAATCACAATGACACCCACCAGCAGAATGCCAATGGCCTGCCCATTGTGCCCCTGTGAAAACTGATACAGCGCCGCCGGCCCCCACACCAACGGGGTACCCAGAACGGGTAGAAACGCCATAAAAAACGCCACCACGCCCCAGAACAGCGCATCGGGCACCCCAAAAATCCACAGCGTCAGCCCCGTCAGAATGCTTTGCACCAAGGCTACTAATACCTGCCCCAGCACGTTGGCATTCACATTGTTTTTCAGCGACTCGCCCAGCTCCGTCAGCGTCTCATTGCGGAAAGGCAGGTAGCGGTGCAGTCCCAGCAAAAAGTACGTTTCCTGCATGAACAGGTAGTACATCGTAAACAACATCAGGCCCACAATCACCAGGAAGTTGAGCGCGCTGCTGGCCAGCGTAGGCAGCCAGCCGCTCACTTTAGCACCGCCTTGCAGCAACAGTTCCCGCACGTTCAGCTGCTCAGCTACTTTAAAGCCCGTAGCAGCCTCTATCTTATGCACCACCGTTAAAATCTGCTCCGGGTTCTTGGCAAAGGTCACCAGCCGGTCGAGCAGCAGGGAGCTCAGCGCGTAAAACGGTACCACCAGCACTACCACCGTCACCAGCAGAATGCCAATGGTAACCAGCCGCCGATTCCAACGGCGCCGGTGCACCAGCGCCACCCACCACGGCCGAAACACCACAAACAGGATGGCTGCGGCCAAAAAAGCCGTCAGGTACTGCGCCAAACCAAACAGCATCAGCCCCGCCAGCGCCAGGATGGAGCACACAAGCAGTACGTAGCGCTGCCGCGGCGTATAAATATTTTCGACGGCCGTGAATGGAGTCCGAGTCTCTTTCATGAAAAGGTTAGTAAGCGCAACAGCGCATGTAGCTATACGACAATATCGGAGTTGCGCCGTTTGTAAAGACATAAAAAAACCGTTCCTGCTGAGCAGAAACGGCTTTTTTTATTAGAACTGATGTAGCGTTAGGCCAAAGCGCCTTCAGCCAGCACAATCACATTGTTGCGCAGTACTTCCACCACGCCGCCTTCAATGCGGATAACCTCACGGCCACTGCCGCTGGTCAGGGTCACGTCGCCGGCCTTGAGCGCGGCAATCAGCGGGGCGTGGTTATTCAGCACTTCAAACGAGCCATCGGCCCCCGGGAAATGGGCCGACGTTACTTCGCCTTCGAAGACCTTGCGGTCGGGGGTGATGATTTCTAAGTGCATTTTATTTTAGCTATTAGCTTTCAGCTGTTAGCTATTAGCTTCTTCTGCTAACGCCTTTATAAAAGCTAACAGCTAACAGCCAATAGCTAACAACTAAATAATTACTTGGCTTCTGCAATCAGACGCTCGCCTTTGGCCACGGCATCCTCGATGTTACCAACAAGGTTGAAAGCCGCTTCAGGCAGGTGGTCGTACTTGCCATCGATAATTTCGTTGAAGCCTTTGATAGTGTCTTTGATGTCAACGAGCACACCTTTCAAACCGGTGAACTGCTCGGCTACGAAGAAGGGCTGCGACAGGAAGCGCTGCACGCGACGGGCGCGGTTTACCACCTGCTTGTCCTCTTCCGAGAGTTCGTCCATCCCGAGGATGGCGATGATGTCTTGGAGTTCCTTGTAGCGCTGAAGCAGCTCTTTCACGCGCTGAGCGGTGTTGTAGTGCTCAGCACCCAATACGTCGGCCGACAGGATACGCGAGGTCGAGTCCAGCGGGTCAACGGCCGGGTAGATGCCCAGCTCGGCGATTTTGCGGCTCAATACCGTCGTAGCGTCCAAGTGAGCAAACGTGTTGGCCGGGGCCGGGTCAGTCAAGTCATCAGCAGGCACATATACTGCCTGTACCGAGGTGATGGAACCGCGTTTGGTCGAAGTGATGCGCTCCTGCATGGCACCCATTTCGGTGGCCAGCGTGGGCTGGTAACCTACGGCCGAAGGCATCCGACCCAACAGAGCCGATACTTCCGAGCCCGCCTGCGTGAAGCGGAAAATGTTGTCGATGAAGAACAGGATGTCACGGCCGGCACCGGTGCCGTCGCCGTCGCGGAAGCTCTCGGCAATGGTCAGACCCGACAGGGCCACGCGAGCGCGGGCTCCGGGGGGCTCGTTCATCTGGCCGAACACAAGAGTCGCCTGCGACTTCTCCATTTCAGCCAAATCCACTTTCGAGAGGTCCCAGCCGCCTTCTTCCATCGAGTGCTTGAAGGCATCACCATAGCGAATGATGTTGGCTTCGATGAATTCACGCAGCAAGTCGTTGCCCTCACGGGTACGCTCGCCCACGCCTGCAAACACCGACAGACCTTCGTAGGCCTTGGCCACGTTGTTGATAAGCTCTTGAATCAGTACGGTTTTGCCTACACCGGCACCGCCGAACAGACCAATTTTACCACCCTTTACATAAGGAGCGAGCAAGTCGATAACCTTGATGCCGGTGAAGAATACCTCCGACGAAGTAGCGAGGTCCTCAAACGCCGGAGCGTTGCGGTGAATCGACAGGGCACCAGCGCTTTTCGGCTGAGGAATGCCGTCGATGGCCTGGCCGATAACATTGAACAGGCGGCCTTTCACGCCGTCGCCGGTGGGCATCGAAATCGGGGCACCCATGTCGCGCACTTCGGCGCCGCGGGTCAGGCCTTCGGTCGAGTCCATGGCAATAGTCCGTACCCGGTCCTCGCCCAAGTGCTGCTGGCACTCCAGAATTACCACTTGACCGTTATCTTTCGTGACTTCGAGGGCGTCGAGGATGTTGGGCAGCTTCGTGTTTTCGCCCGCGAAGCTCACGTCAACGACGGGGCCGATGACCTGAGTGATTTTGCCGGTATTGGCCATTTGGTTGTATTTATGATGAAGTTATGCAGTTTTTCAGGCCGCAAAATTACGGTAGGGGCGTCGTTTTTCCAACCATAACGTTTGCACTGGGTGGCGCCGAACAGAAGTTTCTTTCAGCACCTTATTCCATGAAAATCAGATGCAAACCACCGTCAAGCATCTTTCCAGCCCACTGCCAAGCAAATTTTCTCCAGATTTTTTTCACCAAAAACTTGCGCTGAATATTTCCAGCCGTACATTTGCACTCCCAAACGGCACGTAGCCCGCCGGGAAATTGTCCGATGGTGTAACTGGCAACACGCTTGATTTTGATTCAAGAAAGTCCAGGTTCGAGCCCTGGTCGGACAACGACAAAGCTCGAGTAAACGAAAAGGCGCTGGCTTCTCCAATTCCCGGAGAGGTCAGCGCCTTTCGCTTTTTCCACTTTTCGCATTTTCACCGGCCCCACTCCCTTTGGCCTTCTGCACACCAACTCATTATTAGTACCTTCCCCTATGAAACAGGTCAAAATATTCGCCGGCAGCGCTTCTCGTGAGCTTGGCGAAAAAATTGCCGCCTCCTTCGGCACCTCGCTTGGCAACCTTTCGCTCCAGCGCTTCGCCGACAATGAAATGGGTCCGAGCTTTAATGAAAGTGTGCGCGGCTGTGAAGTATTTCTGGTACAGAGTACCTTTCCGCCCGCCGAGCACCTCATGGAACTCATGCTGATGGTGGATGCCTGCAAGCGGGCCTCGGCCTACAAGGTCAACATTGTGATGCCCTACATGGGCTATGCCCGGCAAGACCGCAAAGACAAGCCCCGCGTGAGCATCGGGGCCAAAGTGGTGGCCAACATCATCCAAAGCGTGGGTACCGACCGCCTGATGACCTGCGACCTGCACGCCGGCCAGATTCAGGGCTTCTTCGATATCCCGGTCGACCACCTCGACGGAGCTACCGTTACGGCCCCATACATCAAGTCGCTGAACCTGGAGAACCTCATTTTTGCCTCGCCCGACGTGGGCGGCGTGGTGCGCACCCGAGCCTTCGCCAAGAAGTTTGGGGCCGAGATTGTGGTCTGCGATAAGATGCGTGTGCGGGCCAATGAAATTGCCTCGATGCAGGTGATTGGCGACGTGAAGGGCATGGACGTGGTATTTGTAGATGACATGGTGGATACCGCCGGCACCATCTGCAAAGCGGCCGAGTTGGTGATGGAACGCGGCGCTAACTCGGTGCGGGCCGTCATCACGCACCCGCTATTGAGCGGCCCGGCGCATGAGCGCATCCGTGCCTCTGCCCTCACCGAGCTGATTACTACTGATACTATCCCGTTGCGCGAACAGAATGATAAAATCCGGGTGATTTCACTGGCCCCGCTCTTTGCTGCCGCCATCCGCAACGTGGTAACGCACGAGAGCATCAGCTCGCTGTTCGTGTAAAATCGCCTTTCATTAGGAAACGCTGCCGAAGCAACCCGTGCTCCGAAAGTGACTGACCTGATAGTGTGATAAGCCCCGGTACCAGATGGGACCGGGGCTTTCTGGCTAATACCAAAGCTTATCATTTTCAAAGAGAGCTTGCCACCACTATGGATTATCCGCTGATAGCAGGACGAATCACTTCGGCAGCACCTCCCAATGACAGGGCAGCTTCAAATCAGAACTTTGGCACAATTTTGTAGAATAGCCTTCCCACACCGGAACCTTTTTCTGCAAACGTGATGCACAAGCTCTACACCTCCGCCCTACTCTTTTTCGCACTGCTGCTGCTCGGCAGCTGCGCCTCATCGGTGCATATCCGGGCGCTGGCACCGGCGGCCGTGCCCATGCCGGCCAATCTACAAAGCGTTGCCACGGCCAATCGCATTATCCCATTGTCGCGCCGTGATAAGTTTTTCGATGTGCTCGAAGGTGCGTTCACCGGCGAAGGTGTAGGCGTGGACCGCGCCGGAGCAGACGAGTGCGTGAACGTGGTAGGCCAGGCGCTGGCCAACAATAGCTACCGCTTTAAAGTGACGCAGGCGCAACTGCAGCTGCTGGGCCGGGGCCGCGAGTTTTTTCTGCCGCCGCTGGCACCGCGCTACATTCAGGACCTGTGCCGTCGCACCCAAGTCGATGGCTTGGTGGTGCTCGAAGCCTTCGACTCAGACATGGCTTTGAGCCACACCAACGGCACGCGTACCGTGAAAGACAAAGAAGGCAAGGAACACCAGGTGCCCACGGTGCACGTCGAAATGGTGATGAAGGTGGTAACCGGGTTCCGCACCTACGGCGCCACCCAAGGCTTCGTGCTCGACCAGGCTCGGCAAGAAGACCAGCTCGTATTTACCGGCAACGGCGATAACTACCGCGACGCCCTCCGCCAGCTGCCTCCACCCGAGGAGTGCATTCGCCGGGTGGCCCAGCGCGCCGGCGATGGCTACGCCCGCCGCATCGCCCCTTCTTACATTGAGTTCAACCGCGATTTCTTTACCTCGGCTAAAAAGGACGAGCTAGTGAAGCAGGGGGCCCAGCGGGCTGAGGCCGGCGACTGGGCCGGGGCCGAAACTGTGTGGCAGCAAGCCGCCCGTAACCTGCACCCCCAGGTTGCTGGCCGCGCTTTCTACAACTTAGCCGTAGCCAGCGAAGTGAAAGGTGACCTGCCCGGCGCAATTGATTGGGCGAAGAAATCAGCTTTCACTTGTAATAACTCGCAGGCCCGCTCCTATCTGCGCATCCTCAACGACCGGCTGCGGGCGCAGGAGTTGGTGCGGGAGCAGTTGAAGAGTGTGCCGAAGATGGAATAGCGTTTAATATTGGCTTACGCTCAGATAGCGCCTCGGCTCATCAGGACTTCAACAGCAATTCTGTGTAACGCACTGGTTTTTCAGCCAATTTCACGCTACCTTTGCGGCCCGTTTGCCGTCTACTCTGGTGGCAAACGGGCCATTTTTATCATCCCCAAAACCACTTCCTTTATGAAAAGCCTCGAGATTGTAGGGTTTAAAAGAGCGAATCTCGGTAAAACGGACGCCAAGGCATTGCGCCTCGACGCTCAAGTACCGTGCGTATTGTATGGCGGCAAAGACACCGTGCACTTCTCCGTGCCCGCTATCCTGTTCCGCGAGTTGTTGTACACGCCGGAGGCGCACATCGTGGACCTGAACGTCGAAGGTACCCTGTACCGTGCCATCGTGCAGGACGCCCAGTTCCACCCCGTAAACGAAATGCTGCTGCACGTTGACTTCCTGGAATTGCAGGAAGGCAAAGAAGTGAAAATGGAAATCCCCGTGAAATACGTGGGCGTTTCGCCCGGCGTACTGGCCGGCGGCAAATTGGTGAGCAAGCTGCGCAAAGTGAAAGTGCGTGCTGCCGCTGAAAACCTGCCTGACTTCGTAGAAGTAAACATCAGCGAGCTGGAGCTTGGCAAATCCATCAAAGTGGGTGCTGTGAAGCCTGAGAACTATACCATTCTCACCAACTCGGCTGCTCCTATTGCTACCATCACCATCCCGCGTGCGCTGAAAGGCGAAATGGCCGGCAACAAGTAAGACCACAGATTAAGCAGGTTTTAATAGATTAAACGAATTTTTGTGGTTTCAGAATTTTTCGTTTTTCGACCCTAATTTGCTTTCTACTGGCTTATGGCTCATAAAAAAACCGTCCCTTCCGGACGGTTTTTTTATGAGCCATGTCATTGGTCACTCTTATTTTGCAGCTCATACCGCGTGTTTCAGGCGCTACAAAAATTCCATATAATCCATTAAAACCTGCTTAATCTGTGGCTAAGATTCTGGTTCTCTGCCTGGGCAACATTGGCCCCGAATACGCTGATACGCGCCACAACATCGGCTTTATGGTAGCCGATTACCTGGCGGCGAAATTTGACGCGCCGCGTTTCGAAATAGGCCGTCATGCCTTCACCACTGAGTTCAAGCACAAGGGCCACACGTATGTGCTGGTCAAGCCTACTACCTATATGAACCTCAGCGGCAAAGCAGCCGCGCACTGGCTGGCTACGCTCAAAATAACGGCCGAAAATATGGTAGTCGTGACCGATGACCTTGCCCTCCCCTTTGGCAAGCTGCGGCTCAAAGGCCAGGGCTCGGCTGGTGGCCACAATGGCTTGAAAGACATTCAGGCCACGCTGGGCACCGACGTATACGCTCGTCTGCGCTTCGGCGTGGATGCAAATTTTCCCAAAGGCCGGCAGGTAGACTATGTATTGAATCCGTTTTCAGCGGACGAGTTAATTGAATTGCCGACGCGCATCGAAAAAGCCGCCGATGCTGTTTTGGCCTTTGGTACCATGGGCCTGGAGCGGGCCATGAATATTGTGAACGTGAAGTAAAAGCGAGTACCCCAGCGTTTCTCTTCGGTCCAGATGAACGGTTGTCGTTCGTCGGTGCCAAAAGGAAACCCTGGGGTACTTGCTTTTCTAATTTCTGCTATTGCGCTAAGCCACGCTGCTGCCGTTGCGCACCGGTTTACTGGGCTGCATCAGTGCCAGGCTGCCATCTGCGTTTTCAGCCATGAGCAGCATGCCCTGGCTTTTAATGCCTTTGATTTCGCGTGGCGCAAGATTCAGCAATACCTGTACCTGCTGGCCAACCAGCGCTTCCGGAATAAAATACTCGGCAATACCGCTGACGATAGTACGCTCTTCCAAACCTAAATCAACGGTGAGTTTGAGCAGCTTTTTGGTCTTGGCTACTTTCTCGGCGGCCACGATGGTGCCGATGCGCAAATCCATCTGGCCGAAATCATCAAACGAAACATCATCCTTAGCCGGCGTGACGGGCGTACTGGCAAGCTGATTTTCTTTTTTGGTATCGAGCAATTTCTGAACCTGCGTCTCTACCACTGCATCTTCAATTTTAGCAAAAAGCAAGGCGGGCTCCTGCATCTGATGGCCTACACTCAGTGCGTTGGAACGTCCGGCACTGGCCCAATTGCCCAACTCCAAGTTGAGCATTGTGGCAAGCTTCTGGGCCGATTCCGGCAGGAAGGGCTCCAATAGCGGCGCTAGCGCCGCGGCAATTTGCAGGGATACATTCAGCACTGTGCCGGTCCGGGCGGCATCGGTTTTGATGAGGTGCCAGGGTTGCGTTTCAGCCAGGTATTTATTACCGAGGCGGGCCAGATTAATTACTTCAGCCAGCGCGTCACGGAAACGGTAATTTTCAACTAGCTCGCCAATTTTAGCGGGAAACTCCGCTAATTGGGTGAAAGCATCTTGGTCAAGCTCCGTTAATTCGCCTAATTCCGGCACTTTGCCTTCGAAAAATTTGTGCGTGAGCACAGCAGCACGATTCACGAAATTACCGAGCGTAGCAACTAATTCATTGTTGTTGCGGGCCTGGAAATCCTTCCAGGTGAAGTCGTTATCTTTCGTTTCGGGAGCATTGGCACACAACACGTAACGTAATACGTCGGCCTGGCCGGGAAAATCGGCTAAATACTCATGCAGCCACACTGCCCAATTTCGTGAAGTGCTGATTTTATCGCCTTCCAGGTTCAGGAATTCATTAGCAGGCACATTATCCGGCAAAATAAATTCGCCATGCGCTTTCAGCATTACCGGAAAAATGATGCAATGGAAAACGATGTTGTCTTTCCCAATGAAATGCACCAGTTTGGAATCCTTGTCTTTCCAATACGTTTCCCACTCATCGGGGAAAGCCTCTTTAGTGGCCGAGATATAGCCAATAGGCGCATCAAACCACACGTAGAGTACTTTACCATCGGCACCGGGTACTGGCACTGGCACGCCCCAGTCCAGGTCGCGCGTAACGGCCCGGGGATGCAGACCCTGGTCAATCCAAGACTTGCACTGGCCGTACACGTTGGTTTTCCAGTCGTTTTTATGGCCGTCAATTATCCATTCGCGCAGCCACGGCTCATATTGGTCGAGCGGTAAAAACCAGTGCTTGGTATCGCGCAGAATAGGTTGCGCGCCACTGAGCATGCTGCGCGGATTAATTAATTCGGTTGGGCTGAGCGAGGTACCGCAGCGCTCGCATTGGTCGCCGTACGCATTTTCATTGCCACAATTCGGACATGTACCGACGATGTAGCGGTCGGCGAGAAATTGTTGGGCCTTTTCGTCGAAATATTGCTGCGTGGTTTGCTCGATGAATTTTCCTTCATCATTCAGCTTGGTAAAAAACCCACTGGAAACTTCTGCATGCGTAGCCGATGATGTGCGCGAATACACGTCGAACGACACGTTGAAATCCTTAAACGAATCACGAATCAGGGCGTGGTATTTATCTACCACTTGCTGTGGCGTAACGCCTTCTTTTTGAGCTCGAATGGTGATAGGCACACCGTGCTCATCAGAACCACAGATAAACTTAACATCGCGGCCAGCCGAGCGCAGGTAGCGTACATAAATATCAGCGGGTAGGTAAACACCAGCTAAATGCCCGATGTGTACCGGACCGTTGGCGTAAGGCAGCGCAGCCGTAACTGTGTAACGCTTAGGAACAAAAGACATAATTAACAAAAAAAGGATGGCCCAAGAGAACGTAGTCGATTTAAATAGACTGCCGCTTAATTAGCCTCTGACAAAAAGAAATAACAGAAAAAAAGCAGAACCAAATCAACAAAAAAACTATGCAAACCGTTTGACGCTTAATTGATTTTATATTTGAGCGGAGGCTTTTTATTATTGCATCAATTGGTCCCAACTTTCCTCTCTTTCACCTTAACTAAACAATTTTTTTCAGATGAAAAAACCTGCTTCTCCGGTTCAAACAGAAAAAAGTGCGAAACGCACGCCGGAAGAAAAAGCGGCACACAAATCGGCCAAGAAAGCTAGTCGCGCCACTACTGACCTCACTGATGACCGCGCCAGCAAAAAAGCCAGCCAGAAAAAGACCCTCAAGTCGGCGGCTAAGCAATTGCAAAAGGAGCTGAACAACCGCATGAGCGAAGTGGTGACACGCATCCGCAAAGAAACGAAGGCGAAGCTGAAGGAAGTAGTAAAAGAAGCCACGCGACGGCTCGATGTCGACACGGAACGAATGTTTGAAGAGGCCCTGCACACCATTGTGCGGCATTATGACTCTGTTGCGGGCAGCGCTACCACAACTAACGGCAGCGAGGGTGGCATAGGTAAAGGCAAAAAAGACCAGACGCTGCATAAAGACGGCTCGCCGCGCAAGTCCCACTCCCAGCGCTCTGATGATGCCACCGAGCTTACTCCTGCCGCACCCCAGCCACGTGGCCGCAAGCCCATCGCAACGGTTACCAAGCCTGCCACCACAGGTGCCAAGCGTGGCCCAAAGCCTGGCGCTAAAGCTGCGGCGGCTACCGGCGCTAAGCGCGGCCCCAAGCCCCGCGTTCAGGCCACTACCCAGCCCGAGGCGGATGTGTCAAGCTCCGCGGCCAGTCCCAACACCGGTGAGGTGAGCGCATAGGTACAACCGATTACTACCGAGGCGGCTGTGGAATTGGATATCAGACCAAACCGCCCCGACTCCCAATAACCGCTTCATCAGCAAAAAGCCCACTTCCAATATCCTGGAAGCGGGCTTTTTTAGTGATACAAAAGTGGCTTTTAACGTCGACGGGTTGTATCGGGCAGAGGCGCATCGTAATTGAGACGCTGGAGGCGGGTTTCCGGCGAAGTGTTGTTGGGGTCATTGGTATTCACGTTTTCGATGCGCTTCTGGTTGTTAATGCCAGCCGCCTGTTCGCCCAGGCGCACACGGTTGGGCGTGGCGTCGGGCACGGCGTAGCCGCTGCTACTGGGCACGCCGTTGCTGTTATAGATAGCGCGCCGGTCGGCATCAGTACGCACTTCGGTGGGCACGGCCGTTGGCGCAGCGGTTTCGGCGGTTTGCTCCGAAACGGAGCAGGCTGATAGCAGCACAGCCATACTCAGGGCCAGACGGGTATCGATGGCAGAAAAACGAAAATCCAGCATGGGGTATAAAAAACAGGCCGCCGGAATAGGCAGCCTGCTTCAAACGAAAAATAAGCCCCGCTGGTTGAGGCAATTATACCAATGCCGGGCTGGGCTGCAAGGGCTTAATACTGTCCCAAAGCACCATGCGCGCTTCTAAGCAGCGAATGGTTACCTGTTGGGCCTCCTGCCAGCACATGGGGTCGTCGCCACACATTTCGCGCACCATTTGCTGGGCTAGTGGTGCGTGCACCTCCTCATCAAGCTCAATGTGTCGGTCAAGGTAATACGTAAAGGTATCGAGTTGGCCAGGAAATCGGTCGCGCAACTCGTGTACCAACTGCCGGAACATGGACGGAATCAGGTCCTCACGGCCAAACGTGAAGGCCGCTGCCACCGCATGAGGTTTACCCGAATTAATAACATCGAAAGTGGTTTCGACGAAGTGCCGAACCGATTCCGGGGCTTGGGCTTCGCTTAGGGCCTGGGAAACGGTACACCCCGCCGCCACTGCTGCCACCAGCCGGCGGATGGGTGCCGTGTTGGCCCCACATTCTTCCATGGCGCGTAGATAGAGCTCGAAGTGGCTGGCTGGCTGGCCTTCCGGGTCCACGTCGGTTTCCTCTTCGAGCACAATTTCGTTGATGAGCCGCCGCGTGGCCGGGTTAGCAGTGGGCACCCAGGGCACCTGCACGCAGGTCAGTTCGCGCTGCAGTGCCTTGAGCAGCGACATAAAATCCCACACTGCATACACATGGTGCTCCATGAAATGGCGTAGGTCAGGTAAGGTGCGCAGGCGGTAATACAAGCCATTGTTGAGTAGTACCTGACGTGTGGGTTCAACGGCCTTTTGCAAGTAGCTGATGGGGGATGAATTCGTTTCCATAGAAGATTAAGTATGAATTTTTAACTAACACCTTCTGTGGTTTCCCACCCACAACTGGTATTATAGTGACTTAATACCAACGAAAAGCCCCCCGGCTTGGATTGCCAGAGGGCCTCGATTTGTGAATTTTCCTATAATAGTGCAGGCTGTTCTACTTTTTCTTCTCAAACACCAGCGCATTACCGTCCATACAATAGCGCTGGCCAGTAGGCTTGGGCCCATCGTCGAAAAGGTGGCCGAGGTGGCCGCCACACTTGGCACAGACTATCTCGTCGCGGCTCATACCAAAGCTATTGTCTGAAGCCACCTTCACGCTGGTATTGGTGGCCGGTGCGTAGAAGCTAGGCCAGCCGGTACCTGATTCAAACTTGGCATCGGAAGTAAAAAGCAGGTTGTGGTCAGCAGCGCAGTAGTAGGTACCAGCGGCGTGGTTATCGTGGTATTTGCCAGTGAAAGGGCGCTCAGTACCCTGCTCGCGCAGGATGTAGAACTGGTCGGGTGTGAGTAATTTCTTCCATTCGGCCTCGGTGTGGCGTACAGGAAACTCATTGGGCTGGCCGGTCACGGGCTGGGGCTGAAAGTACGTTTTGCCAGCTACGGTGCGGGGTGGGCGGGGCGTATTAACTGCAACATCGCGCTTTTGGGAGCAGGCCGAATTGAGCGTAAGCGCCGAAATAAATAAGAACAGCAAGGGAAAACGCATGGCAAGAATTTGCTAGAATGGTGAATGGCCAACATACGGAGCCGGAGGCCGGTTTGGTCGGTGGGTTAGACGATTGCGCTGCGGGAACCTTACACCCTACTTCTGGAATTTAGCGCACTGGACCCAACCATAACATCTTGCGCCAATAGCCCGACCCAACTAGGTGCATGTTAATAGTTGAGTACCACAAGGCTTTGCGCCTTTTTCTCTGTACCTTTGCACCCGCAAAACCAATCCATATGGCCCAGAATATTCGGAACATTGCCATCATCGCTCACGTTGACCACGGCAAGACCACTTTGGTGGATAAAATCATCCACGCATCTAAAATTTTCGACGCCCACCAGCAGTTCGACGACCTCATCCTCGACAACAACGACCTGGAGCGCGAGCGTGGCATTACCATCGTTTCCAAAAACGTATCGGTACGCTACAAAGACGTAAAAATCAACATCATCGACACCCCTGGCCACGCCGACTTCGGTGGTGAGGTAGAGCGCGTGTTGAAGCTGGCCGACGGCGTGCTACTGCTCGTGGATGCCTTCGAAGGCGCCATGCCGCAGACCCGTTTCGTGCTGGGCAAAGCCATCGATTTGGGCCTGAAGCCCATTGTGGTGGTAAACAAAGTAGACAAAGAAAACTGCCGTCCCGACGAGGTGCACGAGCAGGTATTCGACCTGATGTTCAACCTCGGTGCCACCGAGGACCAGCTTGATTTCGTGACCCTTTATGGTTCGAGCAAGCAAGGCTGGATGAGCACCGACTGGAAAGTGAAGACCGACAACATCACGCCCCTTCTGGACGCTGTGTTGGCTTCAATTCCACCCGCACCGACCTTGGAAGGTACTCCTCAGATGCAGATTACCTCGCTCGACTATTCGTCGTTCGTAGGTCGTATCGCCATTGGTCGCGTGCACCGCGGCACCCTGAAAGAAGGTTCCAACATGAGCCTGATGAAGGCCGACGGCACCATTAAGAAGGTTAAAATCCGCGAACTGCAAGTATTCGAAGGCCTCGGCCGGACCAAGGTAACGGAAGTGAGCAGCGGCGAAATCTGCGCGGTGTCGGGCATCGAAGGCTTCGACATTGGTGATACGCTGGCTGACTTCGAAAACCCGGAGGCCCTGGAGCGCATCAGCATCGACGAGCCTACGATGAACATGCTGTTCACCATCAACAACTCGCCGTTCTTCGGCAAGGAAGGCAAGTTTGTAACTTCGCGTCACCTGCGTGACCGTCTGTTCAAGGAAACTGAGAAAAACCTGGCCCTGCGCGTGCAGACGACCGACAAAGAGGATACTTTCCTCGTATTCGGCCGCGGGATTCTTCACTTGTCGGTACTTATCGAGACGATGCGTCGCGAAGGCTACGAGTTGCAAGTAGGTCAGCCCCAGGTTATTTTTAAAGAAGATGACAACGGCAAGCGCCTCGAGCCAATGGAATTGCTCGTGGTAGACGTACCTGAGGAGACTGCCGGCAAGGTGATTGAACTGGTGAGCATGCGCAAAGGCGAGATGACCATCATGGAGCCTAAGGGCGACCTGCAGCACCTGGAGTTCCGCATTCCGTCGCGCGGCCTGATTGGCCTGCGTAACAACGTGCTAACCGCCACGGGTGGCGAGGCCATCATGAATCACCGATTCATCGACTTCGAAGAGCATAAGGGCACAATTCCCGGCCGCATCGCTGGTTCGCTGATTTCGTTGGAAACCGGCCCCGGCACGGCTTATACCATCGACAAGATGCAGGACCGTGGCTCGTTCTTCGTGGACCCGGGCGAGGAAGTATATGCGGGCCAGGTTATCGGCGAGCATACCCGCCCCAACGACTTGACCATCAACATTCAGAAAGGCAAGAAGCTAACCAACATGCGTGCTTCGGGTTCGGACGAAAACGCCAAGATTGTGCCTAAGCGTCAGTTCTCGCTGGAAGAATCCATGGAATACATCCAGAAGGATGAATATCTGGAAGTGACGCCGAAGTCGATTCGGATGCGTAAGATTCTGCTCGACGAGAACGAGCGTCTGCGCTACGCCAAGACGGCTGAGTAAGGACCGTAGATTTGGTGGATTATTGAATTTAATATGATAAAAAGGCGCGACAATTAAGTCGCGCCTTTTTGCTTTAGTTATTTTTTTACCCCCTCCTTTATGAATATGGATGTAATAAATCAGTTTGTGCAGCTTTTCACGCTTGCTGATGAGGCCGCTACCGAGCGGGTGACTGAACGACTGACACTGGTGCTGAGCGACCCGGCCGGCTATCAGGAGCAGTATGCCGAAGAGTTGGCAGAACGCGGCATTGTGGCCGGCTTGCCGGTACAGGAACTGCGGGATTTAGCGCTGATTGATGCACTCCTGAACGAGGAGTTGGTTTGGGAAAGTGACTGGAAAGACGTGGCCTCCGACTTGGTTTATGGCCTTAATGAGACCTTGACGCAGCAGCATCGTGCTATGCAGCTTGGCGAGCCGGCTTGGGGACGCTCTGCGGTGACCGGGCCCGAAGCGCTCGACATCGTGCAGGATTTATTAGAGCCTATTGGCCTGGCGCTGGTGCTGCTTACGCTGGACAGCGACTCTTATGCGCTAACGGTGGTGGCCGATGCACAGGCTGAAGAAACGCGCCAGTTGGCCAAGGAGTTGGGTTTTAGTGTGACGGTGTATTGATGCCAATCGGGCCTGCATCGGCAGTAAAGGGCATATTCGGCTCTTGGTTTCCAAGGGCTGGTTTGTGATTAGACCGCACGAGATGGTTTACCCAGCCGGAATGCCGCCAGCAGAAAATAAAATGCTCCGAAAGCAGCATAGCCGGCCAGATTGACAATGCCCATGGTGGGTGCTTGGGCCATGGCGATGAATGAAGCACCTGCAATAATGGACTGGCCACCACTCAAAATCATGGGCCATTGACCACCAAATGTGCGCCGGCGACGCAGCCCCAGCACCAACTGAATGAGCCCGGTGAGACCAGCCCAGGCACCGAAAACGACAAGTACCGTTGGCACTCCCTGCTTCAGGGCCACGCTGACCGCCACGGTCGTTAGAAGGCCGATAACGATGTTGGTGAACTGCGGCAGTTTGGATGAGGGCCCACGATTGGCGCGGATATCGAAGAAAGTGGCCGCCACATCCCAGGTAGGATACACCAGCAATAGGA
Organism: Hymenobacter negativus; assembly: GCF_017571495.1. Lineage (GTDB taxonomy): Bacteria > Bacteroidota > Bacteroidia > Cytophagales > Hymenobacteraceae > Hymenobacter > Hymenobacter negativus. The sequence continues at coordinate 404,563 of NZ_JAGETZ010000004.1, forward strand.
TGGCCGTGATGGTGGGCGAGGATTTTACGAAAGCGAGCAACAGGCCAACCCAAATGAGGGAAAAAGCGGCGCGCACGAAGTACAGGGTTCGCAGGGCCTGAGCGGTACTGGCTATGCGGAAAGGGTTGACGGCGGTATTTGAGGGAGCGAACATAGGGCTTTGGGGTGAAGGTTGATGATAGGACAAAGGTCCCGACCCGTCCCAAGCCGAATTTTCACCTATGTTAAAAAGCATCGAAACGTCGCTTCATTTGCCTCAATACCTATTTGCGCTCACACGTCCGTTACTTCCAGGGTCGTGAATAGTTGTAGCCGTGCTGCGTTCATTCTCTTGTCCATTTGCCATGCTTTCCGCTTCTCCTTACTCATTATTGTCCCAGAGCCTGCAAGCTTTTGCCGACCTTTCGGAAGATGATTTGCAGCTGGCTGATGGCTGCTGGACGTTGCGCAGCATTGCGAAAAACGAGTTTTTTAACTTCCGTAACTCTGTATGCCGACACGTTGGCTTCATCGTGAGCGGGCTTTTTCGGGTGTACTATGTCGACCCGGAGACATCGGAGGAACACACGGTTTTCATTGTGACCGAGGGACAGTTTCTGACTTCACTCAAAAGCTTACTTACCGGCGAGGCTTGTCCCTACTACATTGCCGCGCTGGAAGACGCCGACTTGCTGGTGATTACCACCGAGCAGTTGCAGCGCCTCTACACGCAGTCACACGGCTGGGAGCGGTTTGGACGCCGGCTTGCCGAGCAATACCTGATTTACCAACAAAGCAAGACCGAAAGCCTGCTCTTTCAATCGGCCGAGCAACGCTACCTGGCCCTGCTGCAGCAGTTTCCGGGCATTACCAATCGGGTATCGCTTGGGCACATTGCTTCTTATCTGGGCATCAGAGGACCTTCGCTCAGCCGGATTCGGGCGCAGCTGGGCAAGGAGAAAAGCACCTGAGCAGGCTGCCTAAACGCCGGCTACCCGTTGGCGAATGGCCTCGAAAGTGAGCACGGCGGTGGCTACGCTCACGTTGAGCGAGTCAATGCGGCCCATCATGGGTATGATGAGGGTTTCGTCGCAGGCTGCGCGCATCTGGGGGGTGAGGCCGTCGGCCTCGGTGCCCATTACCAAGGCGGTAGGGCCCCGGAAGCTGTATTCGGTGTAGGGCCGGGCCTCGGGGGCGAGGGCAGCGGCGTGCGTCCGGATACCTTTCTCTTGCAGGAAAGCCAGAATATCGGCTACCGGCGCAGCCACGGTAGGCACGGTAAACACGCAGCCAATGCTGGCCCGTATGACGTTGGGGTTGAATAAATCGGTGCGCGGGTCGCCGATGAGGACGGCGTCAACGGGGGCAGCGTCAGCGGTGCGGAGGATGGCACCGAGGTTACCGGGCTTCTCCACTGCTTCGAGCACGATAACAAGCGGGTTGGCTGGCAGGCGTAGGTCGGCGAGAGAGCGGGCGGGCGTTTTCAGTACAGCCAGCAGGCCGTCGGAACCTTCGCGGTAGGCTACCTTTTCGAAGACGGGGCGGGTGACTTCAAACCACTCGGGCGCATCTTTTTTGCCCGAAAACAAAGCCCGCAGCTCAGCTAAACCCGTTTCGCCGGCCAACTCGGGGCAGGTGTAAATGGTAGCAACTGGTACGCCGGCCTCGACGGCAATGGTGAGCTCGCGCAGGCCTTCGACCAGGGTAAGGCCTAAGGCGCGACGCTCGGCCGACTTTTGCTGCAACTTGAGCAGTTGCTTAATGCGGGGGTTTTGGGGACTGCTGAGGCGGTCGGTGGGGACAAAAGGCATGGGCACAAAGATACCGGCCCCAGCCCCGCCCCCAACCTTACCCCGAGCTCGGGCGTAGGGCGGGCCAGTACCTTCGCCCCTTATGAAATCAAAAATTGACCTGAAAATCATTATCGGCTTCGCCCTGGCTATTGGGGTACTGCTGCTCACGGCGGCGGCCTCCTTCTGGAGCATCCGGGGCCTGGGTGTGCAAACCCGAAACGTAGAGCATACCTATCAGGTGCTTCAGGAAGTGGAATCGGTGACGGCCGTGCTCAAGGACGCGCAGGCGGGCACCCGGGGCTACTTGCTCACCGGCGACACGCTGTACCTGCGGCCCTACAGCATGGCCAGCGGCCAGCTCCCCGCCAGCCTGAAGCGCCTAGAAGAGCTGACCGTAGATAACCCCGCCCAGCGCGCACGCCTCGACTCGCTGCAGGAGTTGGTGGAGCAGGAGTTCCGCATTCTGCGCCCACTCACGGAAATCAAAAAATCCATGAGCCAGTCGGCCATGCAAACCCTGCTCGACACCGACCGCCAGACCCTGCGGCAGGTGCGCTTGCTCTACACCCGCATCAAGCAGAATGAGCTGGCCCTGCTGGCCCAGCGCAGTGCCCTGCAGGACATATTTGAGAAAGCTACGCCGATTGTAGTCCTGATTTCGGCTGTGCTGGCGGTGCTGATTGTGGTGTGGCTGGTGATGAAAATCATCCAGGAGTTGGCCGACAACCGCCGCCTGCAAGCCGAGTTGGCCGAAATTAATGCTGAAGTCAGCCGCCGGATTGCTCAGATTAGGGAGCTGGCTGAGCAGGTGGTGCAGGGCGACTACACCGTGAAAATAACCGATACAACTGAAGACAACCTCGGTGGCCTGGCCGCCACCCTCAACCGCATGACCCTGACGCTGGATGCCAGCTTCAGCGCCCTCGAAAAGCGCAACCAGGAACTTGACCAGTTTGCCTACGTGGCCTCGCACGACCTAAAAGCCCCGCTACGGGGCGTGACGACTATTGTGAAGTGGATTGAGGACGAGCTGGCGGCTGAACTCTCGCCCCAGATGCGTACCTACCTCAACCAGATGAAAGGCCGCCTTAGCCGGCTCGAAGACCTGATAAATGGCCTGCTGGCCTACGCCCGCGTGGGCCGTACCACCCAAACCCGCGAAACTGTGGACGTGAAGCAGCTGCTCCATGAAGTAGGCGACCTAGTGGTGCCCCCCGATTTTCGGCTTGAAATCGGCCCCGGCATGCCCACCTTCGAAACCGAGCGGTTGGGCTTGCAACAAGTGTTCACCAACTTGCTCTCGAATGCCGTGAAGTATCACCAGCGCGGTGCCGGCCACCTCGCAGTAACTTGTCAGGACGCAGGGAGCTATTACGAATTCCGGGTGCAGGACGACGGACCGGGAATTGCACCGGAATATCACCAGAAGATTTTCCTGCTTTTTCAGACCCTACGTGACCGCAACACGGCGGAGAGCACGGGCATTGGCCTGAGCATTGTGCAGAAAATTATCAACGAGCAGCACGGCAGCATTCGCGTCGAATCGGCGGTGGGCCAGGGTGCAGGCTTTATCTTTACGTGGCCAAAATAAACCCACTTGAATATTGATTGGTGATGAATGGTTAATGATTATTAATCAACCGTTCATTATTGCTTGCAAATGGGTCAGGCCTCTATTTACCAACTAAAACGGTTCCATTAATTACTAATTGGCAATCATTCATCACCAGCCATTACCCATCAAATTAATCACTAAGCGTTAATCATTAATCACTAAATCCATGCGTTCTGTTTTACTAGTTGAAGACGATATTTTTGACACGATGACGGCGGAGAAATCCTTTGCCAAGTTCAATGTGCCGCACCAGCTACATACCGCTTTCAACGGCGAAGAAGCCCTTGACCTATTGCAAGGGCGCAACGGCGCTGCACCGCTGCGCCCCCTGCCCGAAGTTATTCTGCTGGACCTGAACATGCCGCGCATGAACGGCATCGAATTCCTGACCGAGCTGCGGGCCAACCCCGAGCTTGCCCACATTCCGGTGTTCATCACCACTACATCCAGCATGGATGTGGACCGCATCAATACCGACAAGCTGGGCGTGAGCGGCTATATTCTCAAGCCGCTGGACTTTGAAACCGGCAGCGACCTAGCCGACAGCCTCAGCCTGCTGGAAAAGCTCCTGAAGTAAGCGACTGAACCTCTGAAACTAGCCAGCGCTTCGCACGCATTTCAGGGGCTGAAAGCGGAATTTACAGTATCTGTTTTTCGTTCGCGGTTTGGGATATCGGCAGCCGGTTTACCAGCTTTGGGGGCCGGTTTGGCGTAATTCTGCCGAACGTTGGTACCTTGTTCGGCCTCCGGGCCTTCACCGCTGCCTTGCTATGCTAAAAATTCCCATTCTTCTTCCAGCGCTGGCACTGAGCCTGCTGGGTGGGCGCGCCGCCAGGGCGCAAGACGATGCTCCGCGTCAGCTGGGAGCCCCGCCCGCCATGCCAGCTCCTGCCAAGCCCCGGGTAGCTCCGCCCCCACGCCAGCTCGACGCCGTGCCCGTGGCTCCGCCCGATACTGCCCGCCGCGCTATCATTACGGCACCCCAGCCGGTTCCTACGCCTGCTCCGGCAGCTCCCGTGTACGCGCCCACGCCTGCGGGCCAGCTACCGGGCAATAATGCCCGCCCGACCCGCTTCCAGGTGGGGCTGAAAAACGGCATGGTGTACAGCGCCAACGATGTGGAAACAAAGAACCCGCTCTTCGGCCGCTCCTACCTGCTGCTGGACGGGCAGCGGAAGTTTGAACTGGCAGAAGTGGGTTTTTACGAAGATGAAACCGGGCACTACGTGCGCACCACGCTGCCCAACTCCTCGCGGGAGACTACGCTGCGACGCGAGAAAACCGGCCGCCTCAGCCTCTACTCCATCACCTCGACGCAGTATAGCTCGGGGCCGGGCGGCTTTGGCTACCCCGGCTATGGTGGGTACGGTTACGGTGGTTTTGGTGGCTACCCCTACGGCGGCTACCGCACCATCAAAACCGAGTATTTTTCCAAAGACAACGGCCCTATTCAGAACCTGACCTCCAAAAACCTGCTCCTGGCCACCCAGGACAATGCCGGTGCGCAACAGCTGCTGCTGGAGTCGCGGCGCTACCAGCAGCTTACCGTGGGCAGCTATGTGGCGGGCGGTGCTCTGCTACTCTACGGCCTCACCCAGACGCTACGGCCCGGCGTCAACGGCGTGTCGCCGATTACCTATCTGGCGCTGCCGGTGCTCATCGTGCCTATTGTGCTGCAAAGCAAGCAGGCCAACAACCAGCGGCAGGCCATTGCCCTGTACAACGCGGGGCGGTAGCAGCCCGACAAGCTGCATTTCCGCCGCAACCAAAGCAAGGTACTGCGAACCCCAGTCGGTGGTTTGCAGTACCTTCTTTTATGCCCGCTCCTATTGTTGTTGATGTTGATTTCGCAGCCCGCCAGGCCAAAGCCCTGCTGGTGCACGCCCGCCTGTGTGCCGAATACGGGGCTCCTTTTCCTTTCTTCAGCACCAAAGACCCGCTGAGCGAGCTGGTGAGTGCGCTGCTCTCCCACCGCACCAAAAACGCCGACTCGCACCGCGCCTACCAGGAGCTGCGGGCCACGTTTCCCACCTGGGAGGCCGTGCGCGACGCGCCTACTGAGGCCGTGCAGCATGCCATCCGGGCCTGCACCTGGCCTGAGCAGAAGGCTCCGCGCATTCAGGCTGTGCTGCGCGAAATCAGCCAGCGCTGCGGCACCGACGCGCCGTGCTCGCTCGATTTTCTGGCCGAAATGCCCATTCCCGAGGCGCGGGCTTGGCTGGAAAGCATCAGCGGGGTGGGGCCAAAAACCAGCGCAGCCACGCTGCTGTTCAGCACGCTACGCATCCCCGCCATGCCCGTTGATAGCCATCACCACCGCGTGGCTCAACGCCTGGGTCTCATCGGGCCGAAGGTGGGCGAAGGCCCGGCCCACAAGCTGCTCGAAGCCCTGCTTCCGCCCGGCTGGGACGCCCAGCAGGTATACGACCACCACGAAGCACTCATGTTTCACGGTCAGAAGTGCTGCTACTTTAGCGGGCCGGCTTGTGGGCGCTGCGTGGTGCTGGACCAGTGTCCCTTCGGGCAGGCGCGCCTGGGCCGGACCGAAGAGTAGCGTATTTTCGCCGTCGCATGGCCATTCTACACCTCAAAGCCAAGCCCGGCAGCCGCATCAATCAACTCCTTATTGGGCCCGATGGCACCGCCGTTGTTCGCCTCAATGCCCCCGCGCAGGAGGGCAAGGCCAATGCTGCCCTGCAAGCCTACCTGGCTACCACGTTCGGCATTGCCAAAAACCGGGTAACACTACTGGCTGGCCACACGTCGCCCTTCAAAAAAGTAGAACTGGCCGATGTGAGCAACGAGCAGCTTCAGCAGGTACTGGCCCGGTTGCGGAGTGCGGTTGATTGATGCGATGAATTACTATTTCTTCCGCTTCCAGCGGTAGTATTTGCGGTACCAGGTGGCAGTTTTCTTGAATAAGCTGCCAGCCGTTTCATTGGGAAACATGTTGACCCGAAACACCTGCATACGGTCGTCTTCCAGGTGCAGGCCGCCGGTGTCGGTGGCTACGCCGAAGGCAAAGCCGGCGGCCCGCACAGCTTCTTTCACGTCCTCGTTGAGGTCGCCGTAGGGATAGGCGAAGCTCACAAGCTGGGTTTGCAGCGCGGCTTCCAGCGCCGTTTTGCTGCGCTGGATTTCGGCGGCAGCTTCGGGCAGTGGCAAGGTGGTCAGCCGGGGGTGCGACATGGTATGGGCTCCGATTTCCCAGCCTGCAGCCACGAAGGCTCGTTTTTGGGCCGCGTCCATGATTTCGGAGCGGGGTTCGGAGGGGTCGAAGTCGGCATCCCAGCGGTTGTAGCGCACGTCGAAATCACCGAGCAAGTAGAGCACGCCGCGGTAGCCGTATTGTTGCATCAGCGGCAGCAGGTTGGTGTAATTATCGGTGTAGCCGTCGTCGAAAGTGAGGATGATGGGGCGGGGCGGGAAGTCGGTCAGGGGCCGCTCGCCACTGGCAAATTGCAGGTAGTCGACGAAGGTGATGGGTGTCAGCTTGTGCTGCTTGAAGTAAGCCAGGTGCTTTTCAAAGTTCTCCTTCGTGACGTAAATCTGGTGCTTGGTGGCCAGTGGCGCGTCAGGAATTTTGTGGTACATGAGCACTGGAATGAAATTCGGCACGGCCTTACGCATGCGAGCGGCCTGGTAGGTTTCGAGAACCCGCGCAGCCACCGTGGCCAAGCTGTAGCGCGCCCGTACCCGCTGGCATAGCGCCGCAGCCACGGGCTGCGGCGCTAGCAGAAAGGCTCGCGCATCGGCCAGCAAGGTCGCAAAATCGACCTCTGAAGGAGATTGCCGGGCCGAAATATCGCCGAAATTGGAAGCCGCAGCGGTAGCAAACGTAGCCTCCGTTACCAGGCCTGCGTAGCTGGATTCGCCTAGTGCCAGTACGGCCCGTCCGGCCCCCAACGCCTCGATAGCCACGCGCCCTGCACCAATGACCAAGCTAGTACGGGCCAGCCAACCAACCACATCCTTAGTAAACCCTACTACTTCGATGCGCTCCCCAAACTCGGCCTGCACCTGCGCAAGGGCCGCCTTACCCGCGGCCGGCAGATGCTCCAGCTCGCCGCCGATGAGTGCCAGCCGCAGCGCGGTAAATTCCCGCAATAGCGTCGGAAATACCTGCTGCAACAGCGCCGCCGCCCGCTCCCCTTTCCCTCCATTAAAACGACCAATAAACGCGAGGCGTAATGGCTCACCTGAGGAATTGTTTGTGCCAGCAACGTCAGCGACAGCACTGGCGAATTCCTCATTCTGAAAGGTTATTCCGTTGGGAATTTCCACGATTTTGGCGGGCGCCATCTTCACTTCCGTTATCAGATGCTCGCGCAGGTTGCCGCAAATGGCAATAACGGTATCGCCGTAGATGTCGAACAGGGAAGTGGATGCGTGTAGGTGCTGGCGGCCGTGCACGGTGCTCACCAGTGGCACTTTGAGGCCGCGCAGGGCCACGTAGCTCACCCAACTGGCCGCCCGTGAGTGCGCGTGCACAACGTCAATATGTTCGGTTTGGATGAGCTGGCGAATGAGCCGGGCATTGCGCAGGCGCTGGCCGTAGCGCCGGTTGCCGATGGGCGCTTGCACCTGGGTAGCACCGGTGGGAAGCTGGTCGGAATCAGCCACCAGCCACACGGCGTGGCCCTGGGCACGGTGAGCTTCGGCCAAAGACACGGCGTAGGCAACAGAACCCGCAAAGAACTCAGCCGATAGAACGTGGAGAATGCGCATGCCGCAAAGGTATTGCCTTGCCGAACGTCGGCGGCCCGGTCCGACGGCCCGGGCATCCTACTAGCTGAGCAAAAGGTTATATTTGAAGCATGACAACCTGCTGGCCCACGGGCATATTCGCACTAGCGCTTTTAATGATTGCGACGGCCTGCCAGCGGGCCCCCTACCGCTACCAGCCCCTGCCCGATGCCGCGGCTACTACCAGTGTTGGAACTACGCCGCAGCTGCTGTTTCTGTCGTTTCGGATGAGTACGGCTGCTACCGGCACGCACCAGTTGGAGCCGCTGATGCTAAAAGCCACGCCAGGCCAAGCCAATCCCGCGGCCGATGATGAGGAACCCTCCGGGACGTCTTACCTCCTGCTCTCGCAGCTGGATGCCGCCAATGCGCCCTGCGGCCCGTCCCGCAAGCTGCCGCACCCGCTGCTGCAGGATGTGGAAGCCCCAGCCGCTCCCGGCACCGGCGCCATGCAGCGCCACACTATCTCCCTGGCCCAGGCCGAGTTTTTCGTGCGGGTGGCCCGCCAGCCCAAGGCCCGCGCCGTGCGGCTGGAAGAGGTTGGGCCAGCCGCCATATCCCCTATTTCCGTCACATTCCCACTGCCAAATTAGCTTCCCATGAAAAACTTTTTACTGTTATTGAGCTGTGCGCTGCTGTTGGCCCTGCCCGGCCGGGCCCAGGTATTTCCAGTGGATACCCTCATCAAAAATGGCCCGCTGAACAACCGCATCAACCTTGTTTTCGTGGGCGATGGCTACCAGGCCAATCAGATGAGTACCTACCTGGCCGATGTGAACCGGGCGGTATCGGCTATTTTTCAGCAACCACCGTTTTCACAGTACCAGCAGTATTTCAACGTGTTTGCTATTCGCGTGCCCTCCACGCAGTCGGGCACGAAGCACCCGCGCACGGCGAGCGACTGCACCACTGTGCCCAACTTCGGGATAGCCAACCCCACCACGTATTTTAACACCACATTTGATTCGGGCAACATCCACCGGCTGATTGTGACCAGCGGACAGAGCGCGCTGGGCTCGGTGCTGGCCGCCAGCTTTCCGCAGTACACCAAGGCCATTGTGATGGTGAATAGCCCGGAATACGGCGGCTCGGGTGGGTCCATCATCACGATGACGGCCAATACTTCGGCCCCGGAAGTCATGATTCATGAGATGGGTCACACCTTCGGCGCACTGGCCGACGAGTACTGGGCCGGCCAGCAATACGCCGCCGAAAAGCCCAACATGACCCAGCCGGCCGTGGTAACGCCGTTGCGCTGGCAGAGTTGGGTGGGCCTGAATGGTGTGGGCAACTACCCTTTCGCCGCCACCGAAAATCCCGCCTGGAGCCGCCCGCACCAAAACTGCAAAATGCGCTTTCTGGGCGTACCCTTTTGCAGCGTCTGCATCGAAACACTGATTGAGCGCACCCACGCCGCGGCCCGCGGCCTGCAGGGCTACACCCCCACCAATACCACCATCAGCAACCCTACGCAGGACATCACCTTCCGCCTCGACCTGCTGCAGCCCAACCCCAATACCCTAAAAGTGACCTGGAAGCGCGATGGCGTGGTATTCAACCGAAATACCGCTGTGGTGCGTGTAGGCACAACCCTGCTCACGGGCGGTCCGCACATCATTCGGGCCGAAGTGGTGGATACCACTGCGCTCAGCAAAAACGTCAGCCACAACACGGCGCACCGCTACGTGGTGGAATGGAACGTGCAAAACACTGTGACGGGCACCCGGCTCGACGCCAGCACCGCCGAGTATAAAATTGAAACTTATCCCAACCCGGTCACTGATGTGCTAAACCTTTCCTACACCCTCTCGCGCGCCACCGACGTGCGCCTGGTGGTGCTGGATGCCGCCGGCCGCCGCGTGAAAACCCTCACCAAAGCCCGCCAGGCTGCCGGCACCTATGACTACCAGCTGCACACCGAAGAATTAGGGCTTCGGCAGGCTGGGGTGTACACCCTGTTGGTTGAAATTGACGGTTTGCCCACCACCCGCCAGTTGGTGAAGCAGTAGTGTTGCGGGCCGCGGCGCTGGAGCTTTAGCCACCAATGCGGAGCCGAACAGCTGCTGCCGCAACAACTCATCCTGCTGATAAACATCGGGGTAAAAGTGCAGCTGGCCCGCTACTACGGCACAGGTGGCGTAGCGCACGTGCAACGGCACCTGCCGCCGCAGGGCATAGCGGCGCGGGCTGGGCGCAGCCTCGGCAACGCCTTCGGGTGGCAGGGCAGCTTGGGTACTGTCGGCCCCGAGCAGGAAAGTAGCCAGCCGACGCGGGTGCTCCAACCGGATGCAGCCGTGGCCCAGTGCCCGGTAAGCCAAGGCAAAGTCGTGGGGCCGGGAGGTGGCGTGCAGAAAGATTTCGTAAGGATTAGTGAAGCGGAAGATGGCCGTGCCCAGTGCATTGCCCTTGCCGGGCTTCTGCTTGATGGTGTAGGGAAACCGCTCGGGGCGCACGTCCCACCAGTCTACGCTGCGGGCCTCTATCGGCTCACCCTTCGCATTATAGATGACGTAGTTGTTCTTTGCTGCGAAGCCGGGATTATCGCGCAGCTTGGGCAGGAGTTCCCGGGAGGCAATGCTGTAGGGCACACGCCATTCGGGCGTGAGGGTGAAAGCCTTGAGCTGGCTGCTGAGCGTGGGCGTGGGGCTGTCAGGCTTGCCAATGATGAGGCGTTGGGTTTGCACTGCCTGGCCCCGGCGCACCACTTCCAGGGCATATGCCGGCAGATTCACCAACACATAGTCGGAGTCGGGCATGGGGATGGCGTGCCAGCGCCAACGCTCCAGGGTCACGGCCATTTGCTGAGCCCGGCGCTGCCAGGCCTGCGATTTGGTCGTGGCAGGCTGGTGCAGCCAGCGGGCCAATGCCTGCTGCAACAGTTGATATTCGCGCTGCTGGGGCTGGCAGCGCAGCAGTGCCAAGCTAAAATCGGGCGCCGCTAATGCCTGCGTCAGCCATGCCCCAGCATCGAACAACGAATTCGGTTTTTCCAGGGGCGAGGGCGTGCATTCGCGCAGCTGACCTTGGTGCAGATGCTGGGCAAAGCGTACTAAGCCATCGGTCAGCAGTACCTCAAAGCGGGCTTGCCGCCCAAGGCGGCGGGCGCTGTTGGTATCGGGCTGCGCTAGTAGAGCCGCCAGTGCACGCAGGGCGGGCGCGTGGTAGTTGGCAGCCTGGAGACCATAATCCTCGGCTTGCAGCAACAGGCCCAGGGCAGTTTGTCCCGGAGCGTGGGGGTCCGGGCCGGCTGGCCAAGCGGGCGCATATGCTCGCCGCGCGTAGAATGCCCGGGTGGCGCGGAGGTCGTGCCAGCGCACCAACCGGTGGCTGGGACTGGCCACTGTATCATTTAGCAACGCCTGCAGTGCGGCAGGCAGCGTATCCGGCGAGGCCCAGGTGATGGATGTCGAGTGGGCAGTGGTCGGTAGTGGGTCAGTTTTCCGCGGCGGGTCTGCGGCGGCCTGCACCAGCACTACGGCCAGCGACAGGCACCCAATAAGTTGCATGACGAGTTGAGAAGAGTACGTTTTCGCTCATATTAATCAGTCGGAAGATTTAGTTGAGTCCGGGGGAGCCAACTGGAATTTCAGCAGATTATGCGGCCGTCAGTTCTTCTCTTTTAGGCTTGGCTTACAAGGCCTAAGGCCGCAGTTGGCTTTACTTAAATATACGGCATCTATTGGGTTTCGGCCATCGGAATACCATAAAATATATTCCAAACAGCCGCCATGAAAAAAGCCACTTGATGGCCGGCTAAATGCGGGGAAGCATTGGAATAATTAACCCACGTTGACGGAGTAGCTGCGTTCTAGCAACTTGCTTGCCAGCACACTTACACCTGACGAGCCTGTCACTTACAGTGCCAGCACGGCCCCAAACACGCCGTTCACCACCTGCGCCATGCGCGCAAAGTCCAGCGTGTCGATGGTGTCGGAGGGTTCGTGGTAGTTGGGATTGCGCAGGAAAGACGTGTCATTTATCATCACGGCGTCGTAGCCGTAGGTCCAGTAGTTGCGGTGGTCGGAGAGGCGGGCCAGCGGCATGCTCTCGGGCAGGCTGATTTGCTGCACATCGAGGTTATCAGCATGGGCCTGCATATGATGCTGGATGTACTCGGTAAACTTCTCCTGGCCCGTTTTGCCCACTACGATGATAAAATTGCCCACGCTGGGGTACCGGGCGGCCAGCGCCTCGTTAGGGAAATGCTGCGAGCCGGGCTTGTTGCTGAAGTAGCCAATCATCTCGTAGCACAGCATGGCCCGCACCGGCACGCCGGCCGCGTACAGGGACTGGGCATGCACGGCGCTGCCCATGTGCTCGGTGCCGAAAAAGGGCGGCTCTTCGTTGGGGTAGGCCACAAAATCGACGCGGTAATGCAGGGGTAATTGGTGCTGGTGCAGCAGGCGAGCGGTTTCGAGCAGGCCGGCCACGGCGCTGGCGTTGTCATCGGCGCCGGGCTGGTCGCCGCACACGTCGTAGTGCGCGCCGATGACGATGCGCGCCGCGTCCGGCGGGCCGAAAGAGGCAATGATGTTGCGGTAGCGACGGCCATCGGCCTCGAACGCCTGCTCAGTGACGGTGCCGCGCAGCTTGGCCAGTTCGGCTTTGATGTAGTCGGCCGCCCGGTTCAGGGATTCCAGGTTGAGGTAGTTGCGGGCAGGTTGCAGGCCGGTCAGGAAGGCAACGTCGTCGTAGAGGCGGATTTGGTCGGCGGGCATGGCAGTATGGGGTTTAGTAGCGCATGAGGTGAGTAATGCAGCGTGGAAACCACGGTTAGCTGCTTCACAGACTGGGTGCAGAGGCAATACGGGGCCCGGCAGGTGGCCGACGCGATGCCACTTGGTAGCCCGGCACACCACAAACGTAAGCCAGTATTCCCAGCAACGGCGGACTGACACCGGCTGCTAGGGCCGTTTCGTAAAAACAAACTTGCCCTAGCAAAACTGCTAGGGTCATACCGTCAAAAAAATCTCACCCTAGCAGCTATTACGCGCCCAAACAGCTCCTACCCCAGCCGCCGCTGAAATGCCGCCAGAAACAGCCCGACGTGGTAGCCATCGCCCAGCCCATGGTGCAGGTTGACGGACACCGGCATTTGCAGCGTATTGTTTTCGGTGAACACCTGGCCGAAGGAGATTTTCGGGCAGCTATCCGGGTGGCGGAAGCTGCGGGCATGGGTGAGCCCAGTGAAGCGCACCCACGGCAGGGCCGAGCAATGCACAACATCGGGCCGGGCGGTGGCGTCGGAGAGGCGCAGGCCGGAGCTGGCCTGCACGGCCGCTATTTCCACTTCGGCCGCGGCGATGAAGCCGGCCAGCGTATCGTCTTGTTCAATGAAGGAGAAGGCAAACGTGTGGTCGGGCCGGCCGAGGGTGGCGGAGACGTGAATGCGGTCGTAGCAGACCACTTGGCCGTCTTCGATGCGGTAGCGAAACTCCTCGATTTCGTTGGCCGCTTCCAGCGCGTGGTAGAGATAGTAGAGAAAAAATGACACGCCCAGCCGCTTGGCTTCGGCCTGCGCGGCCGTGCAGTCGACGTTGGCCACGAGGCCGAAGAAGGGTTCTTCGAAGGCGGAGAAGAAGGCAAAATGCTCGCGGCGGGGCCAGGTTTCGAGGTCGATAAGGTGCTTCATAGGGGGCAAAGTTCGGTAGCTTTGCGGCGTTCGTTGGGTAATTGAACGGACGTCGGGGCTGGGTCCTGTTCCCGCCCACCGGTCGCGCCGCTACCAACGTCACCGTTCAACAACGGGCGGGGGCAGACTCTGCTCCTACCCCTGATGGCTCCACCCCATGCCTATCCAAACCTTTATCGCCTTCGACGCCGACGACACGCTCTGGCCTAACCAACCGCATTTTGACCATGTGGAAGCCCAGCTGCTGAAGCTGCTGGCCCCCTATGCTGACGACGCTACCATCAATGCGCGGCTCTACGACGTGCAGCGGGCCAACATGCAGCTGTTTGGTTATGGGGCCAAGTCGTTTATGTTGTCGATGATTGAAACCACGATTCAGCTTTCGGGCGGGGCCGTGGTAGGCGCCGAAATCCAGCAGATTCTAAACCTGGGGAAGGACTTGTTGCGCTTCCCCATTGAGCCGTTGCCCGATGTGGTGGACGTGCTGACCGAACTGAAGCAACGTGGGCACAAACTCATCCTGCTCACGAAAGGCGACCTGTTCGACCAGGAAAGCAAAATAGCCCGCTCCGACCTGGGCGACTTCTTCGACTACGTCGAAATCGTGAGCGAGAAGGACGTGCCCACGTACCAACGCCTCTTTACGCGCCTTGGGGCCACGCCTAAAAATTTCGTCATGATTGGCAACTCATTGAAGTCGGATGTTCTGCCGGTGGCTCGGCTAGGCTTCTCGGCCGTCCACGTGCCCTACCACGCCAACTGGATTCACGAACACGTGCCGGCGGAGCTACTGGCAGAGGTGAAGTTCTGGGCGGTGGAGCGGCTACGGGAGGTACTGGAGTTGGTGAAGTGACGTTCTGATGTTAGGCCTTACCCCCGGCCCCACGCCTGCAACCAGCCATGCCGGGAGGCAAAATATTGCACCTCCGTAGTATTCATCTAACGCAACGCTGGCGCTTTTCTGCTACCTTCCGGCCGGTTTTCACTCCTTCCTTTCCCATGTTGGCCAAATACCGTTTTTTGCCCCTGCTGCTTGTGCTGCTGGCGGCTGCTTCGTGCTCGAAAAAAACCGCTCAGGAGCAAGCCGTTGAGGCGGCCCAGACCGACGGCGACGAAATCGACCCGTACTCCAACCTCGTGTTCACCTTTGATGAGAAGGTGGTGGATGAGGGCAAGCTGAACCGCTGGGACACCACGCGCTATGTTACGTTTTCGCCTAATATCCGGGGCAAGTTCAAGTGGACCGGCGACCGGGAGCTGACGTTTTCGCCACTGGAGCCATTCCGGCCCAGCACGGTTTTTTCGGCAGCGCTGCGGCCCGAAGCACTGCCCAGCGACAAGCAGAAGCTGGCCCTGAACCGGCCTAAGTTCCACACGCCCTACCTGGATATGAGCGCGCCGCAGGTGTTCTACGGCAGCTCGAAGCGGGCGGCGGGCACGGCGGAGCTCAAGGCCAACCTGGTGTTCAACTACCCCGTGCGGCCCTCCGACGTGAAGTCGCGCCTAACCGTGACCCAGGACGGCGCGCCCGTGGCCGTCGAGGTGAACTCGGCCGAACCGGACGATATGGTGGCCATCACCTTCATGCAGGAGGTGAAGCCGGGCATTGCGTTGCAGATTAACGTGGCCCCCGGCCTGCGCCCGGCCACTGGCACCGCCCCCACCACCAAGGCCCTCAGTGCCCCGGCCGACGTGCCCTACCAGAGCACGCTGGAAGTGCGCGAGCTCACCGGCTCGCTGCTTAACGGGCAGCCCGTGGTGACGGTGCTCACCAACCAGCCCGTGAGCGTGGCTGACATCCAGAGCAGCCTGAAAGTGACGCCTACAGTGGCCTTTACGGCCGAAGCGCTGGAAAGCGGCTTCGCACTGCGCGGCGGGTTTGAAGTGGGCAAAACCTACCAGGTTTCGTTGGCGCAGGGCGCGCGTGGGCTGCTGGGCGGCACGTTGGACAATGCGTATAGTCAGGCGGTTTCGTTTGGTAATGAGCGGCCGAGCCTGAGCTTCACCAGCAACGACAAGGCCATGTACCTGGATGCGCTGGGGAACCGCAACCTGGGTTTGCGCATCAACGAAGTGGGCAAGGTGAAAGTGACCATTGCCAAGGTATACGCCAACAACATTCAGCAGCTGTTGCGCGGCGAAAAGCAGTACGGCTACCCCGGCATGGACGGCGAGGACTCGGAGGACTCCGGCGAGTCGAGCACCGACGAAAACGGCGAGTACGTGGACCACAGCTTCCAGTATTACGACACCGAAAACATTGGCAACGTGATTTCGGAGCGCACTATTTCGGTGAATGGCCTGCCCAAAGAAGCGGGCCTGCGCCTGCTCAACCTCAACCTGAAGGACCTGGAATTTCAGGGACCGATGAAGGGGCTGTACGTGGTGCGCGTGCAGGACACCGAGCGCCAGTGGCTGCAAGTGAGCAAGCTGGTGGCCGTGACCGATGTGGGCCTGATTGTGAAGCAGGGCGCCACGGGCGGCACGGTGGTTTTCGCCAATTCCATCCGCACAGCCGAGCCGCTGAGTGGGGTAACGGTGAACCTTGTGAGCTCCAACAACCAGGTGATTGGCACGACCACGACCGACAAATCCGGTGTGGCGCAGTTCGACTCGGCGGCCAGCATGAAGCGCTTCACGCTGGGCATGATTACGGCGGTGAAGGATGCCGACTTTTCATTCCTGGATTTGACCAAAAGCCGGGTCGAAACCTCGCGCTTTGAGGTGGGCGGGCTGACCTCGAACGCGGCCCACTACCAAGCGTTTCTATACGGCGACCGCAACCTGTACCGGCCCGGCGACACGGTGCGAACCAACACGGTGATTCGGACCGAAGACTGGAAGCTGCCGCCCACTGGCCTACCCATGAAAATCCGTCTGCTGATGCCCACCGGCAAGGAATACAGCATCTTGCAGAAGAAGCTAAACGGCGCGGGCTCGTTCGAAAGCAGCTTTATTCTGCCGCCCACCGTGATGACCGGCCAGTACACCCTGGAGGTGCTGACCGGCAACGACGTGCTGCTGACTTCGCGGCCCATCAGCGTGGAAGAATTCATTCCGGACCGCCTGAAGGTGACCGTGACGGCCGCGCCAAAAATCCTCAAGCCGGGCCAGGACGTAACGGCCAGCATCACGGCCATGAACCTGTTTGGCCCACCCGCGTCGGACCGCAAGTACGAGGTCGAATTCTCGCTCAAGCAGAAGTCCTTCCAGCCTAAAGGCTACCCCAACTACAGCTTTGAGATAAACAACGGCCAGAGCAAAACCAGCGACGACTGGGTAAGCACCCTTGGGAAAACCGTGCGCGAAGGCACCACCGACGCCACCGGCCACGGCACGGCCTCCTATACCGTGCCCGACTACCACGACATGGGCACGCTGGAAGGCGTGGCCTTCACCACGGTGTTCGACGAAACCGGCCGGCCCGTGAACCGCCTCGCCACCTTCGACGTGCAAACCCAGACCACCATGTTCGGCATGCGCGACCTGCCCAGCCTGGTGAGTACCCGGCAGGAGCTGCCCCTCAAGCTGGTGGCCGTGACGCCTGCCGGCAAGCCCACCACCGCCGAAGCGCAGGTAACTATTTACCGCATGCTTTGGGAAACCGTGCTGGAACGCCAGGGCGGTCGGTTCGTGTACAATTCGCAACGCCGCGCCCAGACCGTGATGAACGTGGACTACACGGTGAAGGGCCAGACCGATTTCAACTTCACGCCCATCTACTCGGGCGAGTATGAGGTGCAGGTACGCCGCCCAGGCGCCACCAGCTACGTCAGCCAGACTTTCTACGCCTACGGCTACGGCGACACCCAGGGCAATGCCTTCGAGGTAAACAACGAGGGTGAGGTGACCATTGAGGCCGACAAGCCCAAGTACGCTCCCGGTGAAACCGCCAACCTGCTGCTGAAATCGCCCTTCGCCGGCCGCATTCTCGTGACGGTGGAGCGGGCCAATGTGCTCGACCATTTCTACGTGAACACCGACGGCAAGGCGGCCGAGGTCAAAATCCCCATCAAGGGCGAGCACGTGCCCAACGTGTACGTGACGGCCACCGCCGTGCGCGCCCACACCGCCCAGGACCGCCTGCCCCTCACCGTGGCCCGCGGCTTCCTGCCCCTGACCGTGGAAAAGGAAGACTCGCGCCTGGCCGTGGCCATTGCCGCGCCGGCCGCCAGCCGCTCCCAGACCTGGCAAACCGTGGAAATCACAACCGCGCCCCGCGCCCAGCTCACCCTGGCCGTGGTGGACGAGGGCATTCTCCAACGCAACGGCTACCAGAGCCCTGACCCGCACGCCTACTTCTACCAGAAGCGCGCCCTCGAAGTGTCGGCGTTTGATGTGTACCCCTTCCTGCTGCCCGAGCTGGGCACCAGCAGCAGCGGCGGCGACGCCGCCGACCTGGCCCGCCGCACCAACCCCGTGCCCAACCGCCGCGTGAAACTGGTGTCGAAATGGAGCGGCGTGCTGACCGCCGACGGCGACGGCAAAGTGCGCTACCGGGTCCGCGTACCGCAGTTCAGCGGGGCACTCCGCATCATGGCCGTGGCTTACAAGGACGATGCCTTCGGCTCGGCCGAAGCCACGATGAAGGTGGCCGACCCGGTGGTGATTTCGACAGCGCTGCCGCGGTTTGCCAGTCCTGGCGATACGGTTGACGTGCCCATAACTTTTACAAACACGACCAATAAACCCATCCAGTGTTATGCTGGTATTGCCGTGGATAATAAGCAACCTCAGCCTAGTGCAAGAGTGGCTTTTTTCAACGGTTTTGAGAAAGGAAAACAAGGGGACGCTAACGAAACCGTACTTTCCGCTAATGCTGAACGCCGGTTTATATTTCACATGGTTGTTGGCAATCAGATTGGCTCCGTTCAGCTCAAAGCAACGTGTAATCCGGAAGCAAAGAGTGGGTACACAAGCATCTTTTCCGAAACCATCGAACTCCCCATCCGCCCCGCCGCCTCGCTCGAAAAGCGCACCGGCAGCGGCGTAGTAGCCGGCGGGGCCACGCTTCCGCTCAACCTAAAAACCGATTTCCTGCCCGCCTCGCTCACCAGTAGGCTGGTGGTGAGCCGCTCGCCGCTCACAGAGTTCAGCAAGGACTTGCGCTACCTGCTGCAATACCCCTACGGCTGCCTGGAGCAAACCGTATCGGCCGCTTTCCCGCAGCTGTACTACGCCGATTTGGCCGCCACCTTGCAGCAGAAAACCGGGGCCGCCGCCAAGGCTCAGCGCTACAACCCCAACTACCACGTGCAGGAAGCCATCCGCAAGATTGAGAGCATGCAGCTCTACAACGGCAGCCTGAGCTACTGGCCGGGCGGCGACTACGACAACTGGTGGGCCACTGCCTACGCCGCGCACTTCCTGCAGGAAGCCCAGCAGGCCGGCTTCGCGGTGAATAAGTCGGTGCTCGACAAGGTGCTGAAATACCTGGCCTTCCGCCTCAAAAAGCGCGAAACCGAGCCCTACCAGTACTTCGACGTGAACAACCTGGCCCGCCAGCGCACCATCGCCAAAAAGGAAATTGCCTACACGCTCTACGTGCTGGCCCTGGCCGGCCGCCAGGACCCCGTGGCCCTGAACTACTACCGCGCCAACCGCCCCCTGCTGGCCGAAGACTCCAAGTTCCTGCTGGCCTGCACCCAGAGCCTGCTCGGCAACCAGCGCGCCTTCCGCGAGCTGCTGCCCACCAAGTTTGGCGGCGAGAAAGCGGCCGGCCGTGCCCTTGATGGCTCGTTCTACTCGCCCATCCGCGACGAGGGCCTCATCCTCAATGCCCTCGTCAGCACCGACCCCAACAACCCGCAAATTCCTGGCATCGCCCGCCAGCTCAGCCGCCAGATGAAGCAGGCCGGCTGGCTCAGCACCCAGGAGCGCGCCTTCGGCCTGCTGGCCCTCGGCAAAATAGCCCGCCAGAACGCCAAGAGCACCGCCACTGCCAGCCTGTTCATCGACGGCAAGCCGGCCGGCAATTTCGATGGTAAGGACTTCACCCTGCGCAACGTGGCCAACCGCAACCTGAGCATTCGCACCGCCGGTAAGGGCAACCTCTACTACTTCTGGGAAACCGAGGGCATCTCGGCCAGCGGCCAGGTGCACGAGGAAGATGCCTACCTGAAAGTGCGCCGCGAGTTCCTTACCCGCGACGGCGCCCCGTTGGGTGCCCCCAGCTTCCGTCAGAACGACTTGGTGGTGGTAAAAATCACCCTCGAAGCCGGCGATGCGGCGGGCGAAGTGAAGAACGTGGCCATCACCGACCTGCTCCCCGCCGGCCTCGAAATTGAGAACCCACGCATCGGAGCGCTGCGCGAGCTGAACTGGGCAAAAGACGCCAGCACGCCCGATTATCTGGACGTGCGGGATGACCGGATTAACCTCTTCACCACCGCCACTGGCACGCCCAAGCACTTCTATTACCTCTGCCGCGCCGTGAGCAAAGGCACTTTCAAGCTGGGACCAGTGAATGCGGATGCGATGTACAACGCCGAATACCACAGCTACAATGGGGCCGGCGTGGTGAGCGTGCGGTAATGGCGCAAGTCGTATACGGTAGGGCTGTGCCTGCTATTCCAAGACTTCGGAAACAATGAGACGCTTACTGCTTGTGTTGCTTGAGTCACTGGCTGCCTTCGAGGCGGGCAGTTCGGCCCTGTTGCCCCAAGCCAAAGCTGATGCATTGGTGTGGCAGCAGCTCGACCAAGGTCTGGCGCTGGGCGAATACACGCCCGTAAGCAAATCTGAGCTAGGCGATTCTAAAATCACCATTCTTCGCATCAACCCGAATTTCTACGCCTTCCGCTTGCTGGAGTCGGTCCGATTCAAAGACCAACGCAAGACAGCGGCGCAGTGGTGCCAACAGGAGAAGCTGGTCGCCTGCATCAATGCCGGTATGTACCAACCCGACGGGCAAAACACCGGCTATATGCGCAACTACAAGTCCATTAATAACACGGCCTTCAACGCCGACAACTGCCTGCTGGCTTTCAACCCCACTGATAGTTCACAAGCCGAAATCAAGCTGATTGACCGGGGATGTGAGGCCGACTGGGAACAGCAGGCCCAGCGCTACCAATCCGTTTCGCAAAGCGTACGCATGATAGACTGCCACCAGAATAATACCTGGGCGCAACAGCCCAAAAAATGGAGTTCGGCGGTGTGGGGCATGGACAAGGAAGGGCAGGCACTGATGATATTCTGCCGCTCGCCCTACACCATGCACGACTACGTGGACATCCTCCTGCAAGCGCCACTGAACATTCAGCAGGCCATGTACCTGGAAGGCGGCCCGGAGGCCAGCTTGTACCTGAAAAGTGGTGCTACCGAGCGTAATTTATTCGGCAGCTACGAAACGGGCTTTACCGAAAACGATAATTCTCAGGAAGCATTTGCACTGCCGAACGTGATTGGGATAGTGAGGAAAGGAGCATCCAGCGCCGCGTCAGGACGATGAGTAAGCATTTCCAGTAGCGCGGACTTTGAAACTGGTCCAGGTAGCATTTGCGCTAAACTCGCGCCAGTAGCAAGCGTACGGTAGGTTCCTTTTCCATCAATTCTGTTTATGTTCGTCTTAAACCGCCGCCTTCTGATTATCCTGTTGACCATGTTTCTCGCCATGGTCCTCTGGATGGCCTACTTCTTCTACTTCCGTACCGATGGCCGGGGCCACGTAATCCGGGAGGCCGACAGCCCAGCCGCCGAAGCCCGGGGCCAGCAGCTGCTTAGCCGAGCCGACAACCTCATGAATCAGCATCAATACGATGTCGCTAAGACCCTGCTCGACTCCCTCCGCGATGCCGACCTCAACCCAGCCATGTTCATTGCTGATGATGCGCTGGAGCAGCGTATGGACACGTTGCGCCGTCGCCGGTTTCGGGAGAAAGCGGCTCAGTAGTAACTTTCGGGATGAGCAAGCGGCATTGGGTACGGAATGGAATTGGCATAGCCTGCGGGCTGCTGCTGGTTTTTGTCCTCGACCGCCTCTTCCCCCTGCCGCCGGCGCCGCGCTACTCCCCCATCGTGCTGGCGGCTGATGGCACCGTGCTTCACGCCTTCTTGAACCCCACTCAGAAATGGCGCATGAAAACGGAGCTGGCCGAAATCACGCCCGCTTTACAGCAGGCCATCATCAATAAAGAGGACCGATACTTCCGCTACCATTTTGGGGTGAACCCGGTGGCAATAATGCAGGCCGCCGGGCGCAATCTGTTTGGCAAGGGACGCACCACCGGGGCCAGCACCATCACCATGCAGGTGGCCCGATTGCTGGAGCCCAAGGAGCGCACCTTCGGCAATAAGCTCAAGGAAATGCTGCGCGCCATGCAGCTGGAAGCGCACTACAGCAAGGCCGAAATTCTGCAGCTTTACTTGAACCTGGTGCCCTACGGCAGCAATATCGAAGGCGTGAAGTCGGCCGCGCTGCTCTATTTCCAACAGCCCCCCGACTACCTCTCGCTGGCCCAGACCGTGACGCTGGCCATCATCCCGAACCAGCCCCGCGTGCTGGTGCTGGGCAAAAACAACGACCGTATTCTGGCCGAGCGCAACCGCTGGCTGCGGCAGTTTCAGCAGCAGCACCTGTTCCCCGACCAGGACATTGAAGACGCGGTGAACGAGCCGCTGGACGTGCAGCGCCACGCCGCCCCCACACTGGCGCCGCACCTGGCACGGCGGCTCGTGACGCAGTTTCCTGGTCAGCCCATCATCAGTTCTACGCTACGCCGCGCCCCACAGGCCAAAGCCGAGGATTTGACTAAAAACTACGTGCGCCGCCTGCACGAACTGGGCATTTCGCAGGCCGCTGTGCTGGTCGTGAACAACCGCACCCGCGCCGTGGAAGCTTATGTGGGCTCCGCCGATTTTCAGGATGCGGCCAGCAGCGGGCAGGTTGATGGCGTGCGCGCCGTACGCTCGCCGGGCAGCACGCTCAAACCCTTCCTCTACGCCCTGGCTGTGGACCGCGGCATCGTAACGCCCAAGCTGAAGCTGCCCGACGTGCCCACCAATTTCAGCGGCTTCCACCCCGAGAATTTCGACAAAACCTACGCCGGCGAAGTGACCGTGGAGCGCGCCCTCACCTATTCGCTCAACATCCCTGCCGTGCGCGTGCTGGCCGAAGTTGGCGTGCCCACTCTCACCGACAAGCTGCGGCAGGCCGGCTTCAAAAGCGTGGCCAAAGCCGCCCCGCTGCTAGGCCTCAGCACCGTTCTGGGCGGCTGCGGGGCGACGCTGGAGGAACTGATGGGCCTGTACGCGGCGCTGGCAGACGGCGGGCGGTACCGGGGGTTACGGCTTACCTCACTACCTGCCGGAACCTCACCCTCGACCCCTCTCCAAAAGAGAGGGGAGCCTGACGATTCAACTCCGCGCAAAACCGGTGTCCCCTCTCTTTTGAATAGGGGGGCAGGAGATGAAATTCCCGCCGGAACGCCCCTCATCTCCCCCGCCGCTGCCTTCCTCATCACTGACATCCTGGCTCAGCGCACCCGCCCTGACCTGCCGATGGGCTACCAGAACAGCCGCCACCTGCCCAAAATTGCCTGGAAAACCGGCACCAGCTATGGCCGACGCGATGCCTGGAGCATTGGCTACAACCAGGATTACACCATTGGCGTGTGGGTGGGTAATTTCAGTGGGCAGGGCAGCCCGTCCCTGACCGGCGCCGACGTGGCTTCGCCCCTGCTCTTCGACCTGTTCAACGCCCTGGCTTACAACTCCCCCAACAACTGGGCTGTGCCGCCCGCCACGCTGGACTTCCGGCTGGTCTGCGCCGAAACCGGCCTTGTGCCCGGCGAGCATTGCCCCAACCAACTGATTGACTACTACCTGCCGGGCGTGTCGACGGCGCGGCACTGCGAGCATCAGAAAGAAACGCTGGTATCGGGCGATGGGGCCATTTCCTACTGCCGGGCCTGCGTGCCGGCAATGGGCTTTCGGCGGCAGCTGTTCCCCAATCCACTGCCGGAAGTGCTGGCGTTTCGGGAGGCTCAGGGGCTGCCGTCCAGCCGCCTGCCGCCGCACAACCCCGCCTGCCAGTTGGTGCGCACGTCCAACGACGGCGCGGGCGCGGCCCTGGCCATCACCTCTCCGCTCGACCATGCCGAATACGTGCTCGACCGCAAGGAGAAGCAACAAATGCTGCTCACCTGCGCGGCCGGCAGCGAAGTGCGCCAAGTATTCTGGTACGTGAACGACCAGTTTTTGCGGGCCGCAGCGGCTACCGAGCGGGTATTTTTTTGGCCGCCCAGCGGCACGGTGAAAATATCCTGCGCCGACGACCACGGGCGCAATGTGGACATTCAGCTGCAAGTGGCTGAATTGTAGCGGCGGTTCAGCCTGACCTGGGCAGTCAGGTAATCCTGTGCTGATTAAACAGCATAAGTATCTGACATACATAAGTATTAGACAGAAATACCCTGACAGTAAAAGACCCGAATCGTTTCTGATGGTTTTTTAGCTATCTGTAACCTTTCAGCCTGAATCGTGTTAACGAACCTTGGTTAAAGTGGCTTTTACCGGTTAGCCCATCCGAAGGTGATACCGAACAGTATTGCTTAGTGAGTTGCCTCTGCCTATCTATTTATGAAACAAACCTTGTTGGCGTTAAAACCGCTGTTTCGATTATTTCTGTTTGCCCCTTTTTGCGCATTATCCCAACCAGTTGCCCCACCCCCACCCGCTAGTACCCTGACGCTGTCGCAGTGCCTGAACTACGCACTGGTAAACCAGCCCGTGGTGCGACAAGCCCGAATTGACGAGCAAGTCACGGATGCCGAAATCCGCATTGCCAAGGCTGCCTGGCTGCCGCAAGTAGGCGTCACGGCCTCGGCGCAGCACTATTTCCAGCTGCCTACTACCATTTTCCCCAACCTGACCACCGGCCTGAATGAGCCCCGGCAGCTGGGGGTGAAAAACACTTCCACCATTGGGCTTTCGGGCACGCAGGTCATCTATAATAACGATGTAAACCTGGCGTCGCGGGGCGCCCGCTTCTCACGGCAGGCGGCCCAGCAGAACACCACAAACACGCGCATCAATGTGGTATCGGACGTGAGCAAGGCGTTTTACGACGTGCTGCTTTCGCAACGGCAGCTCGACGTATTTAATGAGGACATCGTGCGGCTGCGGCGCAACTACCAGGATGCCAAGGCGCGCTACGACGTGGGCATTGTGGATAAAACCGACTACCTGCAGGCCGAGATTTCGCTGAACAACTCGTTGGCCGGCCGCAAGCAGGCCCAGGAAAGCATCAAGGCCAAAACTGCCTACCTCCAGCAGCTAATGGGCCTGCCGCCCGAGCGCCCCATCTCGCTGCAATACGACACGCTGAAGCTGGAAACCGACGCCGTGTTCGACACCACGGCTGGCCTGAACGTAGCCAGCCGCATCGAGTTCCAGCAGCTCCTGACTCAGAAGTCGCTCCAAAGCGTTACCATCGACTACTATCGGCTGGGCTTCCTGCCGTCGCTCAGCGCGTTTGGCAACTACAACGCGGTGTACCAGAACAACGAGTTTGGGAACCTCTATGCTCAACGCTTTCCAAACTCCTACGCGGGTTTGCAGGCCGCGCTGCCCATTTTCACCGGTTTCCGGCGCACCCAGAACCTGCGCCGCGCCCGCCTGCAGGACAACCGCATCGACGAGGACATCAACAGCACCCGCAACCAGATTAATACCGAGTACACCCAGGCCCTGGCCTCGTACAAGAGCACCTTCAACGACTACCTGGTGGGCAAGCGCAACCTCGACTTGGCCAAGCAGGTGTACACCGTGGTCGACTTGCAGTACCGCGAAGGCATCAAAGCCTACCTCGACTTGCTGATTGCCCAAACGACGCTTCGCACCGCGCAGCTCAATTACTACACCTCACTGTTCCAGGTGCTGGGTAGCAAGGTGGAGTTGCAACGCACGCTGGGCACGCTGCCAACGGACTATTAATTAAGTACGCTTCCAGGCCTTCATGCCAAGCGCAGCCGAGGCGTGGCCGTCCCTACATACTCTAAAAGCCGCTGCTTCCCCGCTGTCGGCGAACAGTTAAGATGAAGATGAACAAGAAATACCTGGCGCTAAGCCTACTGGCCCTGGCCTCGTGCGGTAAAAAGGAAGACGAGCAGAAGAAAAACGCGGCCCCACCGCCCACGCCCGTCAGCCTCGTAGCGGCCCGCACCACTGAGGCTGTGTATTACGACGAATACCCCGCCACCGTGGTGGCCCTCAATACCGTGGAGCTGCGCACCCAGGTTACTGGCTTCGTGACGGGCATCTATTTCAAGGAAGGCGAAGTGGTGCCCAAAGGCAAGCGGCTCTACGAAATTGACCAGCGCCAGTATCAGGCTGCTTACCAGCAGGCCCAGGCCGACCTGCGCAGCGTGCAGGCCAACGCCAACAACGCCGAAGTAAACGCCGGCCGCTACCGCCGCCTTGCCGAGCAAGACGCTGTGGCCAAGCAGCTGGTAGACAACGCCAATACCACCGCTGCTACGGCTCGTGCCCAGGTGGCCGCCGCCCAGGCCGCCGTGAACATCGCCCGCAACAACCTCGGCTTCTCCAGTGTCACGGCGCCGTTTTCGGGTCGCATCGGCATCTCGCAGGTGCGGTTAGGCTCGCAGGTGGGCGCCGGCACCACGCTGCTCAACACCATTTCGAGCGAAGACCCGGTGGGCGTCGACATTGTGGTGACGCAAACGGACATTGCCCGCTTCGCCGAATTGCAGAATAGTAAAGTCGCCCGCGGCGACTCCTCTATCCGCCTGGTGCTGCCCGGTGGGAAAACATACCCGCTGCCCGGCCACATCCGCACCATTGACCGCGGCGTGAACAGCGGCACTGGCACCATCACGGTACGCGTGGAGTTTGCCAACCCCAAGCGCGAGCTGAAAGATGGGATGAGCGCCGTGGTAAAGGTGCTCAATACGCAGTCGGGCCAGCGCATCGTCGTGCCATTTAAGGCCATCGTGGAGCAAATGGGCGAAAACTTCGTGTACGCCGCCACCGACAGCAGCACCGCTCAGCAGCGCAAAGTGAAGCTCGGCCCGCGCCTGAAAGACCAGATTGTGCTGCTCGATGGCGTGAAAGACGGCGAAAAAATCGTGACCGAAGGTGTGCAAAAACTGCGCGACGGTGCCAAGATTACCACGGAAGTGCCCAAGGCCCCACCCGCAGCCCCCGGGAAGTAGCCGCTTCTCTTATCAGCATGACGTTCCTCTTATTAGAATAGAATTGAACCTAAAAGCTAATGGCTACTAGCCAACAGCTATAGAAAATGATAGCAGAAACCTTTATTCGCCGTCCCGTTACGGCCATTGTCAGCTCCCTGGTCATCGTGCTGGTGGGCATGCTGGCCATGCTCAAGCTGCCCATCGGGCAGTACCCCGAAATCACGCCGCCTACGGTGTCAGTATCGGGCACGTACACCGGCGCCGATGCCCAGACCGTGGAGCAAACCGTGGCCACGCCGGTGGAAGTGCAGGTGAACGGCACGCCCGGCATGACCTACCTCCAGAGCAACAGCACCAGCAACGGCCAGATGAGCATGACGGTGAACTTTGAGGTCGGTACCGACATCAACATCGCCGCCCTCGACGTGCAGAACCGCGTGGGCATTGCCACCCCCACCCTGCCCCAGGAAGTGCAGCGCCTCGGCCTCACCGTGCGCAAGCGAAACCCCAGCATCCTGATGCTGGTGGCGCTTTTTGCGCCCAAAGGCTCCCACAACGCCACCTTTCTCGACAATTACGCCAACGTATACATCAAGGACGCCCTGCTGCGCACCAAGGGCGTGGGCGACATCGTGAGCCGCGCCGATGACTTTTCGATGCGCCTTTGGCTGAAGCCCGATAAGCTTTCGCAGCTCGGCATCACGGCCAATGATGTGCTGGCGGCCATTCAGGAGCAGAACGCCCAGATTGCGGCGGGTTCCATCGGCGCGCCGCCCCAGCAAATGGGCCAGACGTTTGAGTACATCGTGACGGTGCAGGGCCGCCTGGCTACTACCGAAGAATTCGGCGACATCATTGTGAAAACCCGGCCCGACCAGGACGGCGGCATCGTGTACCTGCGCGATGTGGCCCGCATGGAACTGGGCAAGTTCAACTATGGCAACAACTCCTACGTGGACGGCAAGCGCGCCGCCTACCTGCTGGTGTACCAGGCCCCCGGCGCCAACGCCCTCGAAACCTTCGAGAACGTGAACAAAACCATGGAACAGCTCAAAAAGCAGTTCCCCGCCGACCTCACCTACATCGTGCCTTTCGAAGCGGCCAGCGTGGTAAAAGTGTCCATCCACGAAGTGGTGGAAACGCTGGTAATCGCCCTGCTGCTCGTTATTGTGGTGGTGTTTTTGTTCCTGCAAAGCTGGCGCTCTACGCTCATTCCGGTGCTGGCCATTCCGGTGTCCATCATCGGCACGTTCATGTTCTTTATTCCGCTTGGCTTTACCATCAACACGCTCACGCTGTTTGGTTTCGTACTGGCCATCGGGATTGTGGTCGATGACGCCATTGTGGTGGTGGAGGCCGTGGAGCACAACATGGATGCCCGCGAAATGAACGTGCTCGATGCCACGCTGGAAGCCATGCGCGAGATTTCGGCCCCGGTTATTGCCATTGCCCTGATTCTGGCGGCGGTGTTTGTGCCGGTGGGCTTCATTCCGGGCATCACTGGGCGGCTGTATCAGCAGTTTGCCATCACCATTGCCATCTCGGTGCTGATTTCGGCTTTCGTAGCCCTTTCGCTCACGCCGGCCCTGTGCGTGCTCTTGCTGAAGCCGACCAAGCGCGACGACCAGTCGAAAGGCTTAGACAAGTTCTTCTTCAAGTTCAACAACTGGTTTGGCCGCGTGACCGACAAGTATGGCAACGGCGTAGCCAAAGGCATCAAGAATTCCAAGTTTGTGGTGGTCATCCTGGTGTGCATTGTGGCGGGCACCGTGCTGCTGTTCAAAGGCAAGCCCAGTGGCTTCCTGCCCACCGAGGACGAAGGCCGTATCATCATCACCTTCAACCTGCCCGAAGCCTCCAGCACCTCCAGCACGGTGGCTACACTTCAGGAAATGATGAAGGAGCTGTCGCAGGTGAAAGGCATTGCGCACTACGCCGCGCTCGGCGGCCTGAACGCCGTGAACTTCTCCTCCAAATCGAACTCCGGCACCATTTTCTGCCAGTTGGAGCCCTGGGAAGACCGCAAGGACGAGGCCCTGCGCCTGCAAGGGCTGATGGCCAACGTGCAGCAGCGCATGGCCCGCTTCAAGCAGGCCACCACCGTGGTGATTTCGCCGCCTGCTATCCCCGGCTTGGGTAATACTGGGGGCTTTTCCTTCGTGCTGCAGGAGCGCGAAAGCTCGGGCGATGTAAGGACTTTTGATGCCAACCTGCAAGGCTTCCTCGGGGCCATTCGGAAGCGGCCCGAAATTGCCAGCGGCTTCAGCTTCTTCACGGCCAACACGCCGGGCTACCAGCTCGAAATCAACCGCGAGAACACCAAGAAGCTGGGCGTATCCATCTCCGATGTAGCCACGGCCCTGCGCACCTACCTGGGCTCGGCCTACGTGAACGACTTCACGCTCTACGGCCGCAACTTCCGCGTGGTGGCCCAGGCCGACAGCAGCTACCGAGGCGACATCTCCAACATCGGGCAGTACTACGTGCGCAACTCCGCCGGCACCATGGTGCCCCTGAGCAGCCTCACCACCTACAAGCGCACCGAAAGCGCCCCGCTCATCTCGCACTACAACTTGTTCCGCTCGGCCGAAATCAACGGCAACCCGGCCCCGGGCTACAGCTCCGGCGACGCTATTAAAGCCCTGCAGGAGGAAGCTGCCAAGTCCCTGCCGCAGGGCTACGGTTACGAATTCTCGGGCCTGAGCCGCGAAGAATTACTGGCGGGCGGCCAGACGATTTACATCTTTGCGCTGTCTATTGCCTTCGTGTTCCTATTCCTGGCGGCCCTGTATGAGAGCTGGTCGGTGCCGTTCTCGGTACTGCTGGCGGTGCCGGTGGGCATCTTCGGAGCCATCCTGGCGCTGTTTTTCCTGCCCAAGCTCACCAACAATATCTACGCTCAAATCGGGATGATTACGCTGATTGGTCTATCCGCCAAAAACGCCATCCTGATTATCGAATTTGCCAAGGAACGGGTTGATAAGGGCATGCCGCTGGTAGATGCCACGCTCGAAGCCGTGCGCCTGCGCCTGCGCCCCATCATTATGACTTCGCTGGCCTTTATTCTGGGCATTGCGCCGCTCACGTTTGCCTCCGGCGCTGGCTCGCAAGCCCGCCAGACCTTGGGCTGGACGGTACTCGGCGGCATGCTGGCGGCCACAGCCTTGGCCATTTTCATCGTGCCGGTGCTCTACGTCCTCATCACCCGCTTCGCCTACGGCAAGGAGAAACTGGCCGAGCTGGAGAAGAACTACAAGCCTGATGAGGAGCACGGCGGCCACCACGAGGAAAAAGGCCCCGCGCCAGAGCCCAGCCCGGCGTAATCTGCCATATTACGGGAATAATAAAAATGCCTCTCTACTGTCAGAGAGGCATTTTTATTATATAGCCTGTTGGTAAAATGGGTCGAGTTGGTATTATTGCAGCTTTCTATTTTACTGCGTTATACAACATGGGTACCTGGGGAACTGGCAATTTCGACAACGACATGGCGGCCGACTACGCTGCTGCTTTTCAGGACGACCCCAACGAAACCATGCTGCTCGAAACCCTGGCATCGGTCGCCGACGAAGGGTACCCCGAAGCTGACGAAGCCAGCGAAGCCCTGGCCGCCGCCGAAATCATCGCCGCCGCCTTGGGCAAACCCGTACGCGGCTTCCCCGAGGACCTGCTGCAAAGCGCTCAAAATCTGCACCTCACCAACCCCGAATCGGCCCAGCGACTGACGCGCAAGGCTATTAAGGTTATTCTTAAAAAGTCTGAGCTCAAGGAGCTTTGGGAAGAAGGTGATGAGTACGAGCAGTGGATTGCCATGCAGGACGCTCTCCTCGAACGCCTGGCCTGAACGAGTACCCCGAATTTCTAATTCGGCGCACCTTGCGCATATAGCTCAGGCATCGGCCCGCGAGTCCTATGCGGGCCGAATTGGAAATTCGGGTACTCGTGCCAAGCGGATTTTCAAACCTGCCATGCCCCGGACGAGTTGTTAGCCAACGGCCGGTTAGTGCCGCTTAATCAATTGTATTAATGGGATTACTGGTGCTCGTCCGACACGGCGAATCGACGGCCAACCTTGCAAATGTTTTCACTGGCTGGCTCGATGTGGCGCTCAGCCCCAAAGGCGACGAGGAAGCGCAGTTAGTGGCCGAAAAGCTGCGCGGCTACCACTTCGATGCGGCTTACAGCTCCACCCTCATCCGGGCCGAGCGCACGCTGGACATTATTGTGGCCCGGCCGGCCTGGGCCACTATCCCGGTGCACCACATCGAGGCCCTGAAGGAGCGGATGTACGGTGACCTGCAAGGCCTCAACAAAGCCGAAATCGCCCTGAAATACGGCCAGGAACAGGTCGACATCTGGCGGCGCAGCTACGATGTTGCCCCGCCCGGCGGCGAAAGCCTCCAGCAAACCCAGGCCCGAACCGTAAAATTTTATGAAGCCGAAATCGTGCCCCAGCTCCGGGCCGGCAAGAATATTCTCATCGTATCGCACGGCAATACGCTGCGCGGGTTGCGCATGTATTTGGAGCATCTCACGCCCGAGCAGGTAATGGCGCTGGAAATCGTGACCGGCGGCGTACACGTTTACCGGTTCGATGCAGAGATGAAGATTGTAGAAACGCGCAACCTGTAAGTAGCGTGGCCCTGGTGGTCCGCACTACTTACAAATCGCAACGCCAGCGCACCGAACGGAGTAAGCTGGGCATCAACTTTCTCACCCACCGGCGCCGTCCGAAACCGGCGCTCCATTCCCACCCGCATGGGCCCGCAATTCCTATTCGCTACTGGCATCGAAAACAGCAACCCCACCATCCAAAACGGCAAGCTGCGCGTGGATGAGATGGAGAAATGCGGCCATTATAAGTTCTGGCAGCGCGATTTTGAGTTGGTACAGGAGCTGGGCATCTGCTTCCTGCGCTACGGGCCGCCCATTCACACCACTTGGCTGGGGCCGGGCAAATACGACTGGAGCTTTGCCGACGTAACGTTTCAGGACCTGCTACGGCGCAACATCGCGCCCATCGTGGACCTGTGCCACTTCGGCGTGCCTGACTGGCTGGGCAACTTCCAGAATCCGGAGTTTCCGGTGCTGTTTGCGCAATATGCGCGGGCGTTTGCGCAGCGGTTTCCGTGGGTGCAGCTCTACACGCCGGTGAACGAGATGTACATCTGTGCGCAATTTTCGGCCCTGTATGGCTGGTGGAACGAGCAGTTGAGCAGCGACCAGGCCTTCGTAACAGCGCTTAAGTACATCGTGAAGGCCAACGTCATGGCCATGCAGTCCATCTTGGAAGTGCGGCCCGATGCCATTTTCATTCAGAGCGAGTCGTCGGAGTATTTCCACGCCGAAAACCCGGCCGCCATCAAGCCCGCCGAAATCATGAACGCCCGCCGGTTTTTGTCATTAGACCTGAACTACGGCCGCCGCGTGAACTCGGAGATGTACGAGTACCTGTTCGACAACGGCATGACGCGCGACGAGTACCACTTCTTCCAGGGCAATAGCCTGAAGCACCACTGCATCATGGGCAACGACTACTACCGCACCAACGAACACCGCGTGCGGGCCGACGGCAGCACCTCGGCCTCGGGCGAAGTCTTTGGCTACCACGTCATCACCAGTCAGTACCACGACCGCTACCGCCTGCCCGTAATGCATACCGAAACCAACCTCTGGCAGGGCCCTTGCGGCGACGAAGCCGTGAACTGGTTATGGAAAGAGTGGGCCAACGTGCTGCGCGTGCGCAACGACGGGGTGCCCATGATTGGCTTCACCTGGTATTCCCTCACCGACCAAGTGGACTGGGACACTGCCCTGCGCGAGCCCAATGGCAACGTGAACCCGCTGGGATTGTACGACCTGGACCGCAACATCCGCCCCGTTGGCGCGGCCTACAAGCAGCTCATCGCGGACTGGAACCAGGTGCTGCCCGCCCAAAGCGTGTGCCTGCAAGTTCCCATCGTGATGCCCCGGGCCAGCAACGAGGCCTGGGTTCGCGAGCAACAAGCTAACGTGCGAGCCGACACCGCCGATAAGTCGACCGAGCCCGCCAATGCCACCCCGCAGTCCTGACCCGGCACCACCAGCACTGACAAAAGACGTATGTTTGCGGCCATTTTTAACCGCTTTGCCCCGCTATGAGCATTACCATTGGCAGCCTCGCCGAACTAGAACAATACGCCGGCCAGGAGTTGGGCACGTCCGAATTCCACACCATCACGCAGGAGCAAATCAACCAGTTTGCCGCCGCCACGCTCGATTTTCAGTGGATTCATACCGACCCCGCGCGAGCTGCCACGGAGTCGCCTTTCAAGGCCACCATTGCCCACGGCTACCTCACGGTGGCGCTCCTACCCTACCTCTGGCAGCAAATCGTGACCATTGAAAACCTGAAAATGCAGGTGAACTACGAAATCGAGTCGCTCCGCTTCAACCAGGCCGTGACCGTAGACAGCGCCGTGCGCCTCCGCGCCAAGCTACTATCAATAGCCAACCTGCGCGGCATCGCTAAAACCCGCATCGAAGTAGCGCTGGAGATTGAGGGCGCAAAAAAGCCCGCATACACGGGCGTGGTTACGTTCCTGTATCATTTTCAGGAGCAATAGTACTGACGGAAACCCGCCAGAAAATGATGCTTCGGCTGGTACCTGCTGGCCGAAGCATCAGCGCGGCTACATGTCCACCAGTTGACAGGCCTTGTCGAGCACGAAGGCAGCGACTTCGGCTGGCAATGGCCACTCCGTACAAGGCATAGCTTCTTTGTACACATAAATTTGGGCGTTCATGAGAATTGCGCCTGTTGTCGACGCAACTACCATACTGTGACCGCCTGCACGGTCCAACGCCACCTTACCAAGGGCCAATTGGTCGACAACATGGCAGGTATCGTGATAAAAGCTCGTTTCCCTAACGGCTTGCGTGGCACAGAGCACCATTCCAAAGGCGGCTACATTCCGCCATTCAACTAAGTTGAAACGCCGGACCACAACAATAGCCAAGACTTCTTGCAAGTCGTTGCAATTGCCGATGACTCCAAATTTTTGACGAATTTCAGCAGTTAGTATCACAGCGTAAACTTAAGACGCCGCCTCAGTAATTTCCGGGTACTCATCGCCGGCGTACACCGGCTCCATGTCCTTTTCCTCGTCCTCGGTGAAAAGCCGCGAGCGGATGAGGAAACGCACCCCGAGCGGGATTTCCAACGAGAAGCTCGCGCCGCGGCCCTTCACCACGTCCACCGTGAGCTGGGTGTGTTTCCAGTAGGCAAACTGGCTGGCGCTTATGAAGAAGTCGCAGCCGTGAATGCGGCCCAGCCACGTGTCGTTGCTGCCCACCCGAAACTCGCCCTTGGCAAAGCACATGGGCGAGGAGCCGTCGCAGCAGCCGCCGCTTTGATGAAACATAAGCGGGCCATGCTCGTCGCGGAGCAGGTCGATGGTGGCTTCGGCGGCGGTGGTGACGAGGACGCGGGGGGTGGGCATGGTCGGGGTCAGTTAGAGATTATTGCTTGCGGCGAAAGGTGTAGGTGATGCCTGTCCGCTCTTCGCGCACTAGCACCTCCTTGTCGGGTGCGACGGTGCCCGAGCCGGGGCGGCTTAGCCACTGGTAAGCCAGTTGGTGCTCGGCGTCCCAGTGGTAGTGCCGGTTGCCGCTGCTGGAGATGCTTCTTTGCCCTGCGTTAGGCATACGGTCGGTTTTGAGCGGCTCGCCAACTGGCGTAGCATCCGGCAGCGCTTCCGCTTTTTCTGCTTTCCAATCCGGATTCTTGCTGCCGGGCACGGGCAGCAGTTGGGCCTGGGCCGCGTGAGCCCCGCTCAGAAGTACCAAAAACAAGAACAAGCGTTTCATAAGGTCGATGCATTGGTTTCTGAACAAGACGCATTTACTACGAAAAGGATGCTTCGAAATGCAACGCCAATTGGGATGACCTCGCCGTGAAACCTCACGCAACAGCACAACCCGATTTGAGGCCTTGCCGTTGGCTTAAGTACCCTTCAACCCAAGGCGCACATGGAACGAACAGTAGGTGACCCCGGCGAATTTCTGAACAATTCAGTGGCCTCCCGGGCCGTGAATATTGAGCCGGACATGCGCAAAGTCCGGCGGCTCGACATCTACCACCAGAAATACAGCAAATTGCTGCGCGGCTGGGGCTTAGCTGGGTTGGTCCTGTTGGCTATAGGTGTCGCCCTTTGGTACTTCCAGCACCAGATATGGGGAAGCATTTTTGGGGTGCTGGCCCTGCCGGTGCTATTTATTGCCTCACGGCTGCCGCAAACGCTCAAGGGCGATGCCTACCGCAACGGCTTGCTGATTCCAGGCATCATCTCCAATTTGAATCCGCTGACCATCACCTGCCTGGCCGATGTACGAACCAGCGACGACGATGAGGACGAAACTGGCGGTATCGTATGGGGCGTGAAGCAGGTTGTTGTTCCGCAGCTCACTGTACATCCCGAGCAATTGGGCGAGCAGGTGCCGTGCGTTTCCCTGTTCGGAGAAACCGATGCGGACGGCGAAATCTACCTCAATTTTGAGCCGCGCCCACTGGTCTGGGGCACCGACGACAACAGTATTATAAAACAGGCCCGCCAAGCTATTGAAGAGGAAGAATGGCTGCTCCTGCCGCCACTAGCCGTTGCCTTTGACAGCAGCGAGAAAAACGAAAACGGCATTGCATATTTCGATTCGCAACTACGACCAGTAGCATTGCCCAAACCAGCTGATACTACTGCGAAATAAAAGGACGGTCATGCTTCGACTACGCTCAGCATGACCGTCCTTTTTGAGCTAAGCAGCGAAGCTAATTAGCCCTAGAAGAAGCCCAGCTTCTGCTGGCTGTAGCTGATAAGCATGTTCTTGTTCTGGCGGTAGTGGCTTAGCATCATCTTATGGTTTTCGCGGCCGAAACCGGAGGCTTTGTAGCCGCCGAAGGGCGCGCCGGCAGGGTAGTCGTGGTAACAGTTCACCCACACGCGGCCGGCCTCAATGGCGCGGGGCACTTGGTACAGCTCGTGGGCGTCGCGGGTCCAGACGCCGGCGCCGAGGCCGTAGAGCGTGTCGTTGGCAATTTCGATGGCTTCCTCCACCGTTTTGAAGGTGGTGACGGATACCACCGGGCCGAAGATTTCCTCCTGAAAAATCCGCATCTTGTTGTGGCCCCGGAACATGGTGGGCTGGATGTAGTAGCCCTCGGCCAGCGCGCCGTCGGCCTGCGAGTAAGCTTCGCCGCCCACCAGCACTTCGGCCCCTTCGGCCTTGCCGATTTCGAGGTAGCTCAGGATTTTCTCGAACTGGTCGTTGGAGGCTTGCGCGCCCATCATGGTTTCCATATCGAGCGGGTTGCCCAGCTTGATGGCCTTCACCCGCTCAATGACACGGGCAATGAACTCGTCGTAAATGTCTTCCTGGATGAGCATGCGCGAGGGGCAGGTGCAGATTTCGCCCTGGTTCAGGGCAAACATCACGGCGCCTTCGATGGCTTTGTCGAGGAAGTCGTCGTCGGCATCCATCACGGATTTGAAGAAGATGTTCGGCGACTTGCCGCCCAGCTCCATGGTCACGGGGATGAGGTTTTCGGCGGCGTACTGCATGATGAGGCGGCCGGTTGTTGTCTCGCCCGTGAACGAGGCCTTATTGATGCGCGGCGACGAGGCCAGCGGCTTGCCAGCCTCCAGACCGAAGCCGTTCACCACATTGATGACTCCCGGGGGCACCAGGTCCTGAATCAGCTCCATGAGAATCATGATGCTGGCGGGGGTTTGCTCGGCAGGCTTCATCACCACGGTGCAGCCGGCCGCAATGGCCGGGGCCAGCTTCCAAGTGGCCATGAGGAGCGGGAAATTCCAGGGAATAATCTGGCCGATGACGCCCAGCGGCTCCTGAATATTCATCGAAACCGTGGTGCTGTTCAGCTCCGTCACGTTGCCTTCCTCGGCCCGAATTACGCTGGCAAAATACCGGAAGTGGTCAATGACCAGCGGCATGTCGGCATAAGTGGTTTCGCGGATGGCCTTGCCGTTCTCGACGCATTCCACGGCGGCGAGGTGGGCGAGGTTTTCCTCGATGCGATTGGCAATTTTGTTGAGGATGTTGCTGCGCTCGGTGGCGGAGGTTTTGCCCCAGGTTTTGAAGGCTTCGTGGGCGGCATCGAGGGCTAAGTCGATGTCTTCCTTAGTGCTGCGGGCTACTTTGGTGAATACTTTGCCGTCGATGGGCGACGGGTTATCAAAGTACTGGCCCTTGACGGGCGCCACCCATTTGCCGCCGATGAAGTTGTCGTAATGGTTCTTGAACTGGGGGCGGGCCACCACGGTGGTGGTTTCTTCGAGGGTTTCAGCCATGGCTTTTGGAACGTGGGAATTTGGTGAATGGGAAACGGTGTAAAGGTCCCTTTTTCCTTGGCGGCCGGGTTGTGGTATTGTCGCAATGTGTGCGAAAATTGTCGCAACTTGCCAGCATCTTCCCGTGTTAGGAGTGTGTACTCCCTCACCAAGCCACTTCACTATGCCTTCGCGCGTCCATTTGCCTGCCGCCATTGCCCCGCTCGCCTTCGAACGCCTGCACTCGCTGGTAGAAAACCGGACGGTGTACAACCTGGAAGGCTTCGAGCTCAACGTATTTGAAACGCACCGCGCCGCTCACCGCGTGCCCCTGCGCCTCGAAGGACTGGCCCTGACCACCATGCTGCGCGGCAAGAAAGTGATGCACCTGCCCGGCCGCGAAGCTTTTGACTACTTCCCCGGTGAAAGTGTGGTGGTGGACAAGGACGAGCTAATGGAAATCGACTTTCCCGACGCCTGCCTCTGCCAGCCCACGCAGTGCCTGGCCGTGGCCATCGCGCCCGACACCATCCGCCACACCGTGGATTTGCTGAATGAGCGGTATCCGAAAGCTGAAACCCACCAGCCCTGGGCCATTCAGGGCCCCGAATATGCCCACCTCACCAACACGCCGGAGCTAACCGATACATTGGGTCGCCTGGTAGCCGTGTCGCGCACATCAGATATTAATAAGGACGTGCTGGCCGGCTTTACGCTCCAGGAATTGCTCGTGCGCCTGATGCAGACGCAGGCCCGCCAGCTTATTTTTCACGACTACGCCCGGCACCTCACCACACACCGCTTCGCCGCCGTGGTGGAATACATCAAGGAACACCTGGCCGAAAATCTGACGATTGATAAGCTGAGCGCGCTGGCTTGCATGAGCAAGGCCACGTTCTTCCGCGTGTTCAAGCGCGAGTTCGGGATTACGCCGGTCGAGTTCATCATTCGTGAGCGACTGGGCGAGGCCAAACGGCTGCTGCGCCACCCGCTGGCCAGCGTGGCGGAAGTGTGTTTGCGGGCGGGTTTTAACAACCTTTCCTACTTCCAGGCACTGTTTAAAAAGTACGAGGGCGTGACGCCGGGAGCTTATAAGAAGCAGATGGTGGCGTAAGACGAGTACCGCGAAATTCCATTTCGCCTCACGCCTGCGCCATTCGCTTCATCTCAAGCCAACCCTGGCGCAAGGCGAAATGGAATTTCGCGGTACTCGTTCTGCTAGAACACTACGCTGTACGGCGCGTCGGCCAGGCCGCGAATATCTTCGTGCAGGTCGACGCCCAGGATTTCGTGCACATTGGCCCGGATGCGGTTGGAAATCTGGGTGAGCGGGAGGTCGTTGCTGTCTTTGCCGAAGGGGTCTTCAATTTCGTCGCCAATCATCTCGACCCCCAGCAGGGCGTAGGCGCCGAACATGGTGATGGGCACCGTGAGCCACTGGTAAGTATCGAGCAGGTTGAAGGGCATGGTGAGGATGAACACCGTGATGAAACCCTTAATGAAATAGCTGTAGGAGAAGGGAATAGGCGTGGATTTAATTCGCTCGCAAGCCCCAGCCACATCGAGCAACGCTTCGTGATGCTTTTGGATGGTAATGAGGTGGATGGGTAAAATCCGCTCCTCGCGCAGCAGGTCTTCATAGAATTCCTGCAGCATGGCCGAGAGGCGCGAGGGCACGTGCCGCACGGTCTGCAAATGCTCGATGAAGCCGGGTTCGACGGCTTCCAGCTTTTCGAAGCGGACGCCTTTGCGCAGGTGGCCATCCAGAGCAATGGGGAAGTTGGAAAGCAGCCGGGCGAGGTAGGTGCGGGTGGCGTAATCGTCGGCGGGCAGGCGGGCGTGCAGCAGCACGGCCAGGTTACGGCAATTATTCACGAGCTGGCCCCACAGGCGGCGGCCTTCGTAAAAACGGTCGTAGGCAGTATTGGTCCGGAAGGCCAGCAGCAGGCTGAGCAAGATGCCCAGAAAGGAGAAGAACTCTTTATCGACGGCCACATTTAGCCGGTGGTAGAGAATAACAACGGCCGTTACGGCGGTGGCGTAGAGTCCCACCCACAGCACCCGCTTCAGCAACGAGCGGATGATGCCGGAGGCGCGCAGGTGGCGCAGGGCCTCCCACCAGTCGGACGATTTATAGACTATCATGCAAAGCAGGCGGCAGCCGATTGGAGGCTGCGCCGGCCAAAAATACGGCTACCTGGAGTTGGATGGCACGAGTACCCCCGAAGCGGCACTTCAGCCTGCGTTGGAATTACTTGCGCAACGCGAGCTGGCATGGCCTTTCGGATTGCTGGCGCCAGTCAGTGCATGTTCCGCTTTTCGATTGCACGGTTGAAGGACTCCACAAATGCGTCGCCAACCGGAATCACATCCTCCCCCATATAAATCCGGTTTTTACGAATAGAGTCAATTTGGCCCAGCGCCACGATGTAGGAACGATGCACGCGCACAAAATCGGTGGCCGGCAGCCGCTCCTCAAAGGCTTTGAGGGAGTTGAGCGTGAGCAGGGGGCGCGGCGCGGAGGTAAAGATTTTCACGTAGTCCTTCAGGCCCTCCAGGTAGCGAATATCGCGCAGACTGACGCGCTGGGAGTGGTAGTCGGCTTTCACGAAGATGTAGTCTTCGGGCGGTGTGGGAGCGGGTGGTGTAGCTTCGGCCGCCACAGCGAGCCGGTCCTGGGCGCGCTGCACGGCTTGCAGAAAGCGGTCGAAGGCAATGGGCTTCAGCAGGTAATCCAGCGCATTGAGAGCGAATCCTTCCACTGCAAAGGATTCGTAGGCCGTGGTGAAGATGACCAGCGCCTCAGGCCGCAGGCTGCGCACAAACTCTACGCCGGAGAGGTCGGGCATCTGAATGTCGAGGAAAATGACGTCTACCGACTCGCGGCGGAGCACTTCGTGGGCTTCGAGAGCGCTGCGGCAGGTGCCCACCAACACAAGACCGGGCACCCGTGCCACGAAGCTGGCCAGCAGCCGCAGGGCCAGCGGCTCGTCATCAACTAACAGGCAGCGGAGCATGGTCGAAGGTGAGGGTGAGGGTGGCGGTGAAGTCGGTTTCGGTCCGGTAGAGGGCCAGGTTGTGGCGGCTGGGGTAGAGCAGCCGGAGGCGCTGCTTCACGTTTTGCAAGCCCACGCCGCCCACGGGCGTAGTGCCGGCCGGGGCTTCGGGAGCCGCGGCAAATACATGGTTGCGCACCGTAAAAAGCAAGCCATCCTCTCCCACCCGCAGGTGCAGGCCGATATCGGAAGGGTGCTGAAAGCTGATGCCGTGCTTAAAGGCGTTTTCAACGAAGGGAATGAGTAGCATGGGCTCGATGAGGTGACCGTGCGGGTCGCCTTCGAGGTCGAAGGAGATGGGGACCTGGTCGGGGTCGAGGCGCAGGCGCTGGAGGTCGACGTAGGTGCGCAGGTGCTCGATTTCGTGGGTGAGCGGCACGCGGGGCGCGTGGGCTTCGTAGAGCATGTAGCGCATCAGGTGCGAGAGCTTGAGGATGGCGGCGGGGGCGTCGTCACTCTTGAGCTCGGCCAGGGAATAGACGTTGTTGAGGGTATTGAAGAGGAAGTGCGGATTGACCTGCGACTTGAGGAAGGCCAGCTCGGCGGCCAGCTGGTCGCTGTGCAGCTGCTTGCGCATCTCCTCGCTTTGCAGCCATTCGCCGGTGATGCGCAGGGCGCTGCTCACCACCCACGTCAGCACCAGGGCCACGGACACCATCTGGAGGGGGTGGTACGCCGCCAGGCGCGCCGGGTGGGTCGGTTTGGTGATTACCCCGAAATGCCGCAAAATCATGGGCATGGCAAACGCTACCCCAATAAACACCACCAGCGCGAAGTAGCCGGCGAAGCGCCGCTGAGCCAGCAGTCGCGGAATCAGAACCCAGTAGTTCAGGTAGAAAAAGCCCGCCAACAGGCCCAATGGGAATAAGACCCGCAGCACGCGCCAGTTAAATGCTACCTCCACCCCCAACCCCAGCTGCACGAAGCCCACCACCAGCGCGGCCAGCGCCAGCCACACGGCCACGTGTATCAGGATGCGAAGAACCCGGGGTTGAAGGAAGGGAGACGGCATGAGAGGGTTGGGGAAACTGGAAGCGTAGCAGCTGCCTCATTCTGACGTAAGGACTGCCTCCGGCCCTCTCCGATGGAGA
Organism: Hymenobacter negativus; assembly: GCF_017571495.1. Lineage (GTDB taxonomy): Bacteria > Bacteroidota > Bacteroidia > Cytophagales > Hymenobacteraceae > Hymenobacter > Hymenobacter negativus. The sequence goes on from NZ_JAGETZ010000004.1 coordinate 445,954, forward strand.
GAGGAATCAGGCGAGGTAGTAGAGATGCTTGCCTACGACGACCTTCGGTCCGGCTGCACTCAGCATGATTTCCTTTCCCGTAGCAGCTAGGCAAACAACCCTTTACAGAGCTGGCACCAGGATGGTGCGGTGCCGCTGCGTGTGGGCGCTGAAGTAGCCCAGTACGTTGCCGGTGAAGTTCGACTTGGGGTTGGCGGGCGAGGCGGTGGCCGCGCCACCGCCTTGCAGGGTCAGGTTGAGCGTGCGGAAGTATTCGTAGGTATCAACGTCCACATTCTGCATTTCCACGTGCACGCTGTCGCCCGCCACAAGGTCGTCAACCTCTTCGCTGTTTCGGCCCCCGAGGCCCCGGTTGTTGGGCTTGCCATCGGTGAATTCGTCGTTTTGCAGGTAGATGGCCTTGTTCAGGCGCCCGTTGCGGTACTGCCGGAAAAGGTAGTAGTTGCGGCCACCCGCCGGGTCGTTGAATTCGGGCAGCACCTGGATTCGGTCGCCAATGGGCGCTTTCTGGGCACGTAGGCCGGCGAAGGGCACCAGCGCCGGCAGCGTGGAAACAGCCACGTAGGACTGGCCTTCCACCTCCACGCGCAGGGTGTAGCGGCGGCCCGACTGGCCCAGTACCGTGCGGCCCTGGTATTGGCCGGGCGTGCTGGTTTCAGTCAGGGTTTCGAGGCCGCCCGCGTCGTCGCTCAGCGTAACGACGGCGCCGCTGATGGCGGGAAAGGTATTGGTTTGGGTGTAGCTCACGCTGCGCGAGAGCAGCACGGTGCAGGGCCGGCCATCATCGGCCAGGTTGCCTTCGATGACGAGCTGCGGGGCTGTTTCCTTGAGGTCGAGGGTGACGACTTTCTGGCAGGAAGTGGCGAGGAACAGGGCGCAGGCAGCGAGGAGGTATGTTGGTTTCATGATTGTTCTGGCGGGGCCTCACCTCCCGGCTCCCTCTCCGATGGAGAGGGGTGCCGAGCAGGCGCGGATGAGCATGGCATTCTTGCTATTGCTGATAGTGCTGTTGTCGTCTGGCATCCTCTAACAGAAAGGACTGGGAGTTTAGGCCCCTGCCAGAACATCAGAACTGAAAATTGTACGTGGCCGACGGCACCATTCGGAACAGGGCGGTTTGCAAGGCCTCGGTGCGGGTGGCATCGCCAGGCACGGTTTGGAAGGTGATGCTGTAGGGGTTTTCGCGGCCCAGCACGTTGTAGATGGAGAAGTTCCAGCTGTGGTGGAAGCGCTTGCCTTCCTGCTGCGGCTTTTCGAGGGTGGCCCCGATGTCGAGGCGGCGATAGCCGGGCAGGCGGTCGGCATTGCGCTGGCCGTAGAGGCTCACGGCCTGGCCGGCCACGTAGTATTTGCCTACTGGGAAGGTTACGGCGTTGCCGGTGCTGGCCACGAAGGTGCCCGAGAAGCTCCACTTTGGGTTGAGCTCGTACACGGCAACTACGGAAAGGTCGTTGGGCCGGTCCTGGCGGGCGTTGAACCAGCTGCCACTGTTGATTTCGGTGAACTGGCGCTCCGATTTACTCAGCGTGTAGCCCACCCAGCCGGTGAGGCGGCCGGTTTCCTTTTTCAGCAGAAACTCTACACCGTAGGCCCGGCCCTTGCCGTAGAGCAGCGTGCTTTCCACGTCCTGGTTGCCGCGCAGCTGGGTGCCGTCGCGGTAGTCGACCTGGTTTTGCAGCCACTTGTAATAGACTTCGGCTGAAAAGGAATAGTCCTGGTTTTTACCCAGCTTGCGGAAGTAGCCGGCCGAAATTTGGTCGGCCAGTTCGGGCTTCACGTTGAGCGTGGTGGGCACGTACAAATCGGTGGGCGACGACGCGGCCGAGTTGCTGAGCAGGTGCAGGTTCTGCACGTTGCGGGCGTAGCCAGCTTTCAGGGACGTGTTGGCCGTGACCTGGTAGCTGGCGGCAAAGCGCGGCTCCAGGTTGAAGTAGGTTTTGATGAACTCGCCCGCGCCGTAGTGCGTGGTGTTTACCACCGTGCCGGCCGTGTTGTAGGTGGAGTAGTCGCCGGCCCCCAGCAGGCTGAACTCACTCAGGCGCAGGCCAGTGGTAAAATCCAGCTTCTCGGTCAGGGCCCACTCGTGCGAAACGTAGGCAGCGGTTTCGAGCGAGTAATTGGTTTTATCGGCCGTGGAGTTCACGGCGGCATCGGCGGCGGCCGTGACGTGGCCGGGCGTGATGGTGTGGTAGATGGCATTCACGCCGAAACGTAGCGTCTGGGTGGCGCTGGGCGTGTATTCGAAGTCCTGCTTCAGGTTGAAATCCATTATTTTGGAGTCAATGCTGAAATCCAGGTCGTTGCTTTTGATTTTGATTTGGTAGCCGTACTTGCTGTAGATGAGCGAGGTGTTGCTGAACAGCTTGTCGGTGAACAGGTGGTTGAGGCGCAGCGTGGCGGTCTGGTTGCCGTAATTGGTGCCGAAGCTTTGGATGCCCAGCACGTCGCTGCCCAGGTAGCCCGAAAAGTAGAGGCGGTTGCGGTCGTTGAGCGTGTAGTTGGCCTTGGCGTTGAAGTCGTAGAAGTAAAGGCTGGCGCTTTTGGTGGTCGGGTTCGAGCTGAGCTTCAGGAAAACGTCGGCGTACGTACGCCGTCCCGTCACCAGAAACGAACCCTTGTCCTTCACAATGGGCCCTTCCAGCGCCAGCCGCGAGGCAATGAGCCCAATGCCGCCGCTGCCGTGCAGCTGCTGGTTGTTGCCGTCCTTCATCTTGATATCGACCACCGACGACAGCCGGCCGCCGTACTGCGCGGGCATGCCGCCCTTGTACACGGTCAGGTCGCGGATGGCATCGGAGTTGAAGGTGGAAAAGAAGCCGAGCAGGTGCGAGGCGTTGTACACCGGCGCCTCGTCGAGCAGAATCAGGTTCTGGTCCACGTTGCCACCGCGCACCGAAAAGCCGCTGCTGCCTTCCCCCGCCGTTTTCACGCCCGGCAGCAAGGTCAGGGTTTTGATGACGTCCTTCTCGCCGAAGAGCACCGGCACCTTGGCAATCTGCTTCATGTCCAGCGTCTCTACCCCGGACTGGGCCTTGCTGATGTTGGCCTGGCTGCCGCGGCCGGTCACCACCACTTCGTTTAGCTCCTGGCCGCCGCTGCTCAGCTTGAAGTCGAGCCGCTGGCTTTTGTCGAGCGTCACCTTGCGCGGCTGGGCCTTGTAGCCTACAAAGCTGGCCTCCACCGTGTAGGTGCCGGCCGGTATCGTGAGGGTGTAGAAGCCGTAGGCGTTGGCCGCCGCGCCGGTACCGGGCAGCTCCACAATGCGAATGGAAGCGCCGGTCAGGTCCTCGCCCGTGCCCGCGTCTTTGATGGTGCCGCTGATGGTAACCCGGCCCTGCGCCTGTGCCAGCTGCGGGCTCAGCGCCAGCGTGGCCAACGCCGCGCCGCCGGCCAGCCGCCCCGGTGAACCCAGCAGCAAACGAAACAGATAAATAACTGGTGGAAATGAGGTAGGCCTTGGCTTCATACCCCAAACTTACCGCCGACAGCCCCCGGCAGCCGGCTTTTTTTCTACCATCGCCCGTAAAATCCAGATAAACCCCGCCCCTATAGCCCGCTGGCACCCGGCAGACACACAGCTTTTCATACCAGTTAAAATTGTGTGAGGTCGGTTGCGACCTCACACCTTTTAATGCACCGCGAAAAAGCGTGAGGTCGCAACCAACCTCACGCTTTTTCGCGGTGCATTAAAAGGTGTGAGGTCAATAACTAGTGCCGCACCGGCAGGTGTACTGCAACCAACACCCACGTTTGGCTGTTGACTCCCCCTATGTCAGCGAGGCTCCCGACTCGCCCCCTTGCCCCTCATGTCCGATTCCGCTCTTTCCGCCCAAGCTCCTTCCGTCCCACCCCTCTCCCACCCCGCCGCCCGCCTCGACGCGGCGCTGGTTTGGCTCATGGCCCTCACCTGCGGGCTGGTGGTGGCCAATATCTACTACAACCAACCGCTACTGGCCGCCATTGGCCGCACCTTCCACCTGAGCGACAGCAGCGCCAGCCTGGTTGCCACCGCCACCCAGATTGGCTATACCACCGGCATGCTGTTCGTGGTGCCGCTGGGCGACATGCTGGAGCGCAAGCGCCTGATGCTGCTCATGCTGCTAGGGGCCACCGCCTGCCTGGCACTGGCAGCCTTCGCGCCCAGCTTCGCGGTGCTGGCCGGGGCCAGCGTGCTCCTTGGTATTTGCTCGGCGGTGCCGCAGCTGCTGCTGCCCATGGCCGCCCACCTGGCACCCGAGGCCGACCGGGGCCGCATCGTAGGGCGCATTATGAGCGGCTTGCTGATTGGCATCCTCGTTTCGCGCACGGTGAGCGGCTACGTGGGCGCGCACCTGGGCTGGCGCGCCATGTTTGAAATTGCGGCCGGCCTGATGCTGGCTCTGCTGGGCCTGCTGGCCTGGCGCCTGCCACAGGACCGGCCCAACTTCGCAGGCTCCTACGGCGCGCTCATGAAGTCCATCCTGACCCTGACGCGCGAGCAGCCCGCCCTGCGCCGCTCGGCAATGGTGGGTGGGCTGCTATTCGCCGCCTTCAGTGTATTCTGGACCACGCTGGCATTTTTTCTGGAGGGCCCCGCTTACCGCTACGGCTCCGATGTGGCGGGCTTTTTTGGGCTGGTGGGGGCCGTGGGCGCGCTAGCTGCGCCGCTGGCGGGCAAGGCCGCTGACACGCGTGGACCAGACTTTGCCATCGGGGTGGGCATCTTGCTGGCGCTGGTATCCTACGCAGTGCTGGGGCTGGGCGGCTACTCGCTGGTGGGCTTGGTGCTGGGCGTGATTCTGTTGGATGTGGGCGTGCAGGCGGCCCACATTTCCAATCAGACCAAGATATTTTCCCTGGTACCCGAGGCCCGTAGCCGCCTCAATACGGTGTACATGACTGGCTATTTCACGGGCGGTTCCATTGGCTCCGTCGCCGGTGGGCTAGCCTGGACGCACGCCGGCTGGCCAGGCGTGTGCCTGCTGGGAGCCGCCTTCGCAGGCGCGGCCTACCTGGTGAGCCGGTTCTACGGGCGGCAGTAGCGTGGGCTTTATCGTTCGCGTGTCCGCGTCGTTTGGGTTTGCGCCAGGGACGCGGACTACGACGTCCGCGCTACTGATGCCACAGCCCTGGTGGGCACGGCTGCCTCTCCCGGCACCCATAGCCGGAAATACGCGCCGGGCTGGTTGCCCATAAGGGCTTCGCCGCCGATTTGCTGGCTCAGGGCCATGATGAGCTGGGTGCCGAAGGAGTTGCCGCTGTCGAAGCCGGTTGGGCGGCCGGGTCCGTTGTCTTCCACTTCCAGCAGCAGCCCACCGGCTGGGGCGCTTAGGTGCAGACGCAGCAGCGGGCGGGCCACCTGGGCGTAGGCGTGCTTGAGGGCGTTGGTCACCAGCTCGTTCAGAATAAGCCCCAGGGGCACGGCCCGGTCTACGTCAATAGCCGGCAGGTCGAGCTCCAGCACCAGGTCGAACCGGTCTTCATCGAAGCCGTAGGCGGCCAACAGGTTTTCGACCAAGGTGGTGAGGTAGGGCCGGATGTCGACGCTCACCACGTCGTCGGTCTGGTAGAGGCGCTGGTGAATCAGGCCCATAGCTTCCACACGCTGGCGCCCCTCGCGCACGGCACGGGCAGCCACGGGGTCGGTCAGGCTGCCCGACTGCAGGTTCAGCAGGCTGCTTACAATGGCCAGGTTGTTCTTCACGCGGTGGTGCAGCTCGCGCAGCAGCAGCTTGAGGCGGCTGGCTTGCTCCTGAATGCGCAGGTTGTTTTCAGTAATGGTCTGGTTGGTGGCGCGTAGCTGGGCATTGGCCCGGCGCTGGGCACGGTACTGCCACGCCCCAAAGCCCAGCAGCCCAGCCAGCACCAACAGCCCCAGCGCTGAGCCCAGCAGCAGGTTCTTTTTGCGAGCATTGGCCAGGGCCAGACCGGCAATGCGAGCCTGCTGCTTTTCGAGCCGATAGGCAGCCTCGATGCGGGCCACAGCCTGGGTTTTCTCCAGCCGGTTGGTTTTGTTGTCCAGCAGGCGGCGCTCCTCCATCAGGTCGGTGGCTTCGCGGTAGCGGCCGGCGTCGCGGTAGGCAAAGCATGCTGCTTCGAGCGAATTGCTCAGGCGGTGCGGGTCGCCAATGGCGCGGCCCAAAGCCAGGCAGGTGTCGGCAGTAGCTACGGCTTGCGGGTGCTTTCCCTGCCGCCGGTATGCCCAGCTGAGTTGGCGGTAGGCATGCTCCAGGCCGTTGCGGTTGTGCTGAGCGCGGTGCAGCCGCAATGCCCGCCGGAAGTAGCCGATGGCCTGCGGGTAGTCGTGGTCGTGGTCCATCAGCAGCTGCCCGTAATTAGCATAGGCCACACCCAGCGACGACGGCACCGGGCGCAGGGTTTGCTCGATGCGAATGGCCTCGCGATAGCAGACCGCTGCCGAATCGGGACGCTGTAGGTCGCGGTAGATGATGCCCTGGCTGAGCAGCGCTGACACCATTACGGATGGGTACGGGCCGCGCCGGCCCAGGGCCAGCGCCGCCTGGGCCTGCTGCAAGCCCTTGCGTGTGAGCAAGGTTACTGCCTGAGCGTCACCCATCCGCTTGTAAGTTTGGGCATTGAGGTTGAGCACCCAGGCCACGCCGTCGGGGCGGTGCTGGGCCTCAAACAGGGCCTGCGCCCGGCGCCCGTAGTAAAAGCTCGAATCGAACTCGCTCTGGTTGCGCAGCGCGGTGCCGAGCAGCAGGCAGCTCTGGGCTATGCCGTAGGAATAGCCCAGGTGTTCACTGGCGCGCAGCAACTGCCGGCTCAGAATCGTGGCCGAGTCGTTATTGCGCACCAGCAAGGCTTGGGCTGCTGCCAGCTGCTGCCGCACCATAGCCGTATCGGCCGGGCCGGCGCCAAGCGGAACCTCGGTGGCTCGACTCACCAACGGCGCGCTCAGCAGCACGAGCACCAAAGCCCACATCCGCCCTTGAAATACCCGCAACCAAGCCATCATAAAATCAATTGAAACCCGGCATCATGAAAGCGCCACCAAACAAGCAGAAGCTACTGGCACGCAACGAAAATATCACCCCAACGCTACCGTCCTACCGCAAAAGCTGCCAACAGCCTGACTGCGCTAGTGAACTACCGCATTTGGTAAGTGGCCCACGCCAAGCTCGAGTACCATGAATTCTCAATTCGGCTTGCGTCTGAATTACTGTCTCAACGCGAGCCGAATTGGAAATTCGGGGTACTCGGTCCTGGCGCACACTTATCGGAACTGAAACTGCTTTAGAAACGCCTCGCGGTACTGGCGGCCCAGGGGTACGGTTTGGCCGGCCACGGTGGCTTCGGTGTCCGAAAAGCTTTCGACGCGCTGAATGTTGACGGCAAACGAGCGGTGCACCCGCACAAGCTGCGCAAAGTGCAGGCGCTCCAGCACCGCGCCCAGGGTGAGGCGCAGGGCATACTTACGGGTGGACGTGCGCAGGGCGGTGTAGGTATTGTCGGCTTCGAGCAACAGAATATCAGCCAGCGGGATACGCACAAACTGGTTGTTATCCTTAATAAAGACGTGTTCGTCGAGTTGCAGAATGGTGTCGCGCGTGAGCGTATCGGGGGTGGTTTCGGGCTCTGCGGCGGGGGTTACGGACCGGGCAATGGAGTGCAGGGCCAGCGCCAGCGCCGCCCGCAGGCTGGCCGCCGACACAGGCTTGGGCAGGTAGGCCGCCGGGCCGGTAGTCAGGGCCTCGTCGAGGGTGGGCTGGTCGGCCAGGGCGGTGAGGTAGATGAGCGGTACCGGACGCAGGGCCAGTAGCCGCCGGGCCGTTTCGATGCCGTTCCAGGGACCTTGCAGGTGGATGTCGCAGAGCACGCCCGCTACTTCGGGGTGCTGGGTGAAGAGTTCCAGGGCCCGGGGGCCGGTAGCGGCAATGCCCACCACGCCGTAGCCTTCGGCCTGGAGGGTAGCGCGCAGGTCCAGGGCCAGCACGGCTTCGTCTTCGATGATGAGCAGTTGGAGGGGAGCAGGCATGAGGCAGGGGCGACAGGCAGGAGTTCCGAAAGTTACGCACGACGCCGACCAGAGTAATACGGTTCGGCGCTTCGCATACCGTGCCGGGCTGTTCACTTACCATTTGAAGCTTTCCGCTATTTTTTGTTGCGCCCGCCTGGTCGGCTTGCCAATTTCAGTTTGCTAAGGCCACCCAGTCTACCCTACTGATTCTATATTCACTGTTCCTTTCCATTCGCCGTGTTCCGCCAGCCGACCGGAATGTACCGCCGGAAGCCAAGCCAATCAGGCCCGGGCCTGAGGGCTTCAAAACCAGCGGAGCAGTTAGCCGAATCGGTGAAATAGCTCTATCGCTATTTCGTTAATATGTATTGTATTACCAATTACCAACACCGACCTTTGCAGCAATCAGCACGCTTGACTCCCCCTCGCTTATGAAAAGACTCCTTACCCTTGCACTCTCCCTTCCCGCGCTGGCCGCCACTGCCCAAACCCTCACCAACGACGGGGCCGCCATTACCGTGCAATCGGGCGCCACGCTGTACGTAGCCGGCGGTATCCAGAATAAGACGGGCAGCACCATCGCCAACGATGGCACGGTGGAGCTGACCGGTGACTTTACCAACGCGGCCGCCGCCTCCAGCCTGAGCGGCGCAGGCAAGCTGCGCTTTAGCGGCAGCACTGACCAGACCCTGACCTCGCCTACCGGCACCAGCCTGGCCGGCTTGGAGGTAGCCAACACTGGCAGCACGGGCAGCAACCGCGTTCTAGTGCCCGCCGACCTGAACGTAACCAACCAACTCACGCTCACCACTGGCATGGTGCGCACTACACCCGCCGCCGTCATCACACTGCCCGCCGGGGCTACGCTGACGGGTGAGGCCACCGGTCGCTACGTGCAGGGCAACCTGCGGGCCGTGGCACCCGTGAGCGGGAACACCGCCGTGGTGTTCCCCAATAGCGCCACCATCAACGCCAACGGCACGAACCTGGGCACGGTGACCGTGACGCGCACAGCCGGCATGCTGACGGCCGGCGTGAGCTACGGGCAAAACCTGGCCGGTACCACCAAAGGCATCGACCGGGTGTGGACCGTGGCTGCCAGCGGCACGCAGCCTTCCAACGCCACTCCCGCCACCGTGGCTTTCAGCTGGCTGGCCGATAATGACAACGGCTTTGCGACAGGTACCAATGCCCAGCTCTGGCGCTCAACGTCGGCGGCCGGGCCGTGGGGCAAGATGGGCCCGGCAGGCTCTGCGGCTACCCGCAGTTTCTCCGCCAACGTGACCCTGCTTGGTGCCCTCACCATCAGCAACATCTCGGCCCCGCTGCCGGTGGAGCTGGTGAGCTTTACGGCCGAGCCCCAGGGCGCGGATGCCCTGCTGCGCTGGACCACAGCTTCGGAGAAAAACAACGACCATTTTGAGGTGGAAGCCAGTGCCGACGGCAAAAACTTCCGGCTCATTGGCATAGTGGCGGGCCATGGCACCACCACGCAGGCGTCGGAATACCAGCTTACGGACAAGGCCATTGCCCACTACGCCGCCGACCCGGTCTACTACCGCCTGCGCCAGGTCGATGCGGATGGCACCGCCTCCTACTCGCCCGTGCGCCAGGTACGCGTGACCACACCGATGGGCTTCGCCGCCGAGTCCTGGCCCCAGCCTTTCGGCGCGGAGGGCACCAACCTTACGTTGCGCACGGCCACAGCTGGCCCCGCCACGGTGGTAGTGCGCGATGCTTTGGGCCGCCTCATCCTGAGCCGCACCCTCGACCTGTCGGCTGGCACCACGGCCCTGTCGCTGGCTGAGCTGGGCCCGTTGAGCAGCGGCGTGTACATGCTGCGCCTGAGCCAAGGCACCCAGCACGCCCAGTTGAAGCTGGTGCGCGAGTAGGCTGCGTAGCCGCGGCAAGTTTGTAGAGAAGCACGATTCAAGTAATGCAAAAGCCGCGTAGCGGTGCCAGAAACACTTGATTTCTGGCACCGCTACGCGGCTTTTTATAGTATATGCTTGGCTGCGTTATTCCATATCCGCCAGCCGGTGCAGGCAGGCTTGCAGACTGGTGCGCCAGTGCGGAATGGCCACGCCGAGTCGAGTTTTGGCTTTGGTCTTGTCCATCACGGAGAAGGCCGGGCGGGTGGCCTTGGTGGGGTATTCGGCGGTGCGGATGGGCGTGGTGCGTACCGACGTATTGCTCAGCTCGAAGATGGCCGTGGCGAAATCGTACCACGACGTGACGCCCTCGTTGCTATAGTGGTAAAGGCCGAAGGCCTGGCTTTCGGTCTCGATGAGGTGCAGGATAACACCGGCTAGGTCGATGGCGTAGGTAGGCGTACCCACTTGGTCCCAGATGATGCGCAGCTCGTCGCGCTCACGGCCCAGCTTGAGCATGGTTTTCACGAAATTACCGGCAAACTCGGAGTAGAGCCAGCTGGTACGTAGGGTGAAATACCGCGCCGTAAGCGGCGGAATCACCTGCTCGCCCTCCAGCTTGGTGAGGCCATACACGCTGATGGGCGCGGCCTCGTCGGTTTCGGTCAGAGGCTCGTTGCCGGTACCGGCAAACACAAAATCAGTAGAAATCTGGATGAGAATGGTGCCGTATTCGCTGCACAGCCTGGCCAGGTTCTCCACGCCGTCGCGGTTCACTTTGCGGGCAATTTCCACCTCGTCCTCAGCCTTGTCGACGGCTGTGTAGGCGGCACAGTTGATGACGTAAGCCGGGCGGTGCTGCGCAAACAGCGCGGCCAGGCCAGCGGGGTTCAGGATGTTGGCTTGGTCCTCGGGCAGAAAGTGTAGGCCGGGGATGTTGCGCTGCTTTGCGACGTGGGCCAGGCACTGCCCCAATTGCCCGGAGGCACCAAAAACCAAGGTATTACTCATATTTACTCGTGCCGCGGGGCCGCTGAATTTCTGGTTTAGAAGGCTGCAAGTTAGAGCCATTTGCACCTGAAAAGAGTGGTGGTCCGCCCGCAGGCCTTATTTTGCTGGTCCAAAGCTGCGTGTTCCCACCCCCCTTTTTTCTTTATGAAACTTCTTTCCGTACTGCTTCGCCTTCCGCAAGCCATTCGCGCCGGGGGTAGAAGCAGCGCTGTGCTCCTGCTGATGCTGCTGGGAGTGTTGCCAGCTGCCGCTCAGGGCATTTCCAAAGTCTGGGTACCCGATTTGGGCAATGGCACCTACAAGAATCCGGTGCTCTACGCCGACTATTCCGACCCCGATGTGGTGCGCGTAGGCGATGACTTCTACCTCACCTCGTCCAGCTTCAATGCCGTGCCGGGCCTGCAAATTCTGCACTCGAAAGACCTGGTGAACTGGACCATTATTGGGGCGGTGTTTGAGGCGCAGCCGCCGCTGGCGCGCTACGCCCTGCCCCAGCACGGCAACGGCGTGTGGGCCCCTGCCATTCGCTACCACAATCAGGAGTTCTACATCTATTACCCCGACCCGGACCTCGGAATCTTTGTGACCAAGGCCAAAAATGCGGCCGGACCGTGGTCGGCTCCGGTGTGCGTGAAGCAGGCCACGGGCTGGATTGACCCCTGCCCGCTCTGGGATGAGGACGGCCGCGCCTACCTCGTGCACGGCTTCGCCGGCAGCCGCGCCGGCATCAAAACCATTCTGGCCGTGAGTCAGATGAGCCCCGACGGCCAGCGCCTTATCGGCCCCGACGCGCTGGTTTTTGACGGGCACCAAGGGCAACCGACCCTGGAAGGCCCCAAGTTTTACAAGCGCAACGGCTACTACTACATCTTTGCCCCGGCCGGCGGCGTGCCTACCGGCTGGCAGCTGGTGCTGCGCTCGCGCAACGTGTACGGTCCTTACGAAGAGCGCATTGTGATGGATCAGGGCAAAACCACCGTCAATGGCCCGCACCAGGGGGCCTGGGTCACGACCAACGCGGGCGAAGACTGGTTTCTGCATTTCCAGGACCAAGGGCCGTATGGTCGCGTGGTGCACCTGGAGCCCATGGTCTGGAAAAACGACTGGCCCATCATCGGCGAAGACCCGGACGGCGACGGCAAGGGCCAACCCGTGCGCACCCACCGCAAGCCCCGCATCAAGGGCCTGGCGCAGCCACTAGCCACACCTGCTACTTCCGACGAGTTCAACCGCAACACCTTAGGCCTGCAATGGCAATGGCACGCCAATCCGCAGGATTTTTGGGCCTACCTCAACGGGCCGCAGGGCTTCCTGCGCCTCTACTCGGTGCAGCAGCCCGAGGGCACCAAAAACCTCTGGCAGGTGCCCAACCTGCTCCTGCAAAAGCTCCCCGCCGAAACATTCACCGTTACCACCAAGCTCACCTTCAGCCCCCGCGTGGAGGGCGAAAAAGTGGGCCTCCTGATAATGGGCATGGACTACGCCTACCTCTCAGCCACCCGCATCGAGGGTCGGCTGCACTTCAGCCAGAGCATTTGCCGGGGCGCCGACCAGCTCGCGCCCGAAATCGGCACGCCCGAAGCCGAGGTACGCGCTCCCCAAAGCGGCGAGCCCATCTACCTGCGCGTGGCCGTGCGAGCCGGGGCCAAGTGCCAGTTCAGCTACAGCTTCGACGGCCAGACCTTCACCCAGGCCGGCACCGAATTTCAGGCCCGCGAAGGCAAGTGGATTGGAGCCAAAGTCGGCCTGTTCTGCACCCGGCCCACCAAGTTCAACGATGCCGGCAATGCCGACGTGGACTGGTTTCGGGTGGAGTAGTCAGCCGTCGTCCTGAGCGCCGCAACGCCCGTAGCAGGCTCGGGATGAGAGACGCGGGAAATCCAGCCCAAAACGCTCGTCACGCCAAGCGCAGCCGAGGCGTCTAGCGCACCATCATAATTCATTGGCATTGTGAACCGCACCAATGCCAGGTGTTGGGTTTTCGGTGTTGTGGCGGATAACGTCAACGCCAATGGCTTTACCTCAATAGCTACGCCGAAAACCGCACATAGCGGGCGCTGCCGAGACAGCGCTCGGCATGGCGTAATGTGCTTGCTACCTGTTTACTTTTCTGCAACTGCTTGGCGGGCGGCGGGCAGCTTTTCATCATTCTTTACGCGCACTCAGGTACAATCACCCGCATTTAAAATCAGGTAATTGTACGCTGTTCCATGGCCTATTTAATCAGGTCCTTTGTCGGGTAGATTCTTCATTCTTCCACGGTCATTTCTCTACCCGAAATGCTACCTCCCCGCCCCACCCAGTCCCCCGCCATTCTGGTTGCTGATGCCTTGCCGATATTCCGGCACGGGCTGCTGCAGGTGCTGTCGCAGGCATTCGCGGCGCATGCGCTCTGCGAAGCCGCGACGGCCCCTGAAGTACTGGCTGTAGCCCAAAGGTGGGCTCCTGACGTGGTTGTAATGGCCGCCGGCCTGCCCGATGCTCCCGCCGACCCCGGTGCCGTGCTGGCAGCCCTGCGCGCACAGCAGCCGCAAGTGGCCGTGGTGGTAGTCATCGACCCGGATACAACGCCCGAGCTGGTAGCCCTGCGGCTGCTGCGCCAAAACGTGAGCGCGCTGCTCCTGCGTACCGCCCCGCCCCAGGAAGTATGCGAAACCGTGCGCGCCGTGCTAGCACACGGCCGCTGCTACAACGAGTACGCTCTGAACCTGCTGCAAAGCCAGCTACACCACCGCCAACTGCCCCGGCCGGCCGACTGCTTCTCGGCCCGGCAACTCGAAGTGCTACGCCTGATAGCCGACGACCACACCAACGAGGAGATTGCCGAATACCTCTGCACCAGCGTGCGCACGGTGGAGTACCACCGCAGCCAAATGCTCCAGAAGGCCGGCACCCGCACCACCCTGGGACTGGTACTTTTTGCCCAGCGGCAGGGGCTTTTATCGGCGCCTCCGCCCTGCTCGCCGCTGCCGGACCGGCAGCCGGTCCGGCAGCTTGCCAAATCCTAGTACCAGCACTAGGATTTGAAAAACTAGTGCCAGCACTAACGCGGCAGGCTCGGCGCCAAAATAGCTTTGCGACAAGTCAACATGGCGCTTTCCACGCAGGCTATCAATCCTTTGCCAACAATAAACCGCAGACCCCATCAGCATTATGGATAAGAACTTACTGTCCGTTGCCGAATCCGCTAGCCAGCGCAGTGCTACCCTGGCCGGCTACCCCAATCCAGGCAAGGAAATCGAGGTGAAGCTGGCCCTGCGCCGCCAGCAGCTAACCCCGGAAGCCGCCGGGCCGCTCAACGAGATTCTGAACCAGCCGCCTCACCTGCGGCGCTATCTCTCGCACGACGAAGTGGCCGCGGCCACCGGCGGCTTTGCTGAAGATGTGGCTGCCGTGGAAACGTATTACCAAGCCTTCGACATCCGGGTGAAGACGCGCAGCCTGATACTGGGCAGCGTGACGCTGGCCGGCACCGTGGCCAGTTTCGAGCGAGCCTTCCGCACGCAGATAGCCACGTTTCAGGCGCCTAACCGGGTGCAGTTTATGGCCACCACCAGCCCCTACAAGCTGCCCGACAGCCTGCTGACGGTGGTAGAGCCCACCCAGCCCCTGCAGCAGCCAGTGCGGAAAGAGTCGCGCCTGCCTACCCCGCCCCAGCCGCCCCAACCGCCGGTTGATGGCCTGAAGGCGACGGCTGTGACACCGCCCGGCTATGGCCCCCAGGAGTTGGCTCGGGCCTACCAGTTTCCGGAAGACGTCACCGGCGAAGGGCAGGTAATCGGCATTGTAGAGCTGGGCGGCAAGCTTAACCAGAACGACCTGAAGCAGTTTTTCGCTGAAATCGGGGTGAAGAAACCGCGCATTGTGGAGGTAGGCACTGCGCCTCCCAGCACCGGCACCACCGAGCTGGTGAACAACGCGGAAGTGGCCCTGGACCTGCAAGTAGCCGGGGCACTGGCTCCGCAGGCCAAGCTGGTGGTATACTACGCCGCTACGCTGATAGAAGCGCTGCAAGCCGCGGTGGGCGACGAAGTGAACAAGCCCACCGTGCTGTCGGTGAGCTGGGCCGGCTCGGAATACAACTACTCGGCCCAGGAAGTGCAGCAGATGAACCTGTTGCTGTATCAGGCCAGCCTGTTGGGCATCACCATCGTAGCCGCCTCGGCCGACCACGGTGCCTACAACGGGATGAGCGTGCCCAACGTGTCGCTGCCGGCTTCGAGTCCGCTGGTGCTGGGCTGCGGCGGCACCATTGCCACCCTCACCAACGATAAGCTGACCAGCGAAGTGGTGTGGAACGAGTTGGGTGGCCAGGTGGCCACGGGCGGCGGCTATAGCTCGCTCTACGCCCAACCCTACTATCAGGCCCAGGCAGTGGCCAGGTATCCCTACCAGCGCAGCACCATGCGCGGCGTGCCCGACGTGGCCGCCGATGCAAGTACCGTGAATGGCTACCGGGTAGTGCTGGGCGGCCAGACCACCGTGATTGGGGGCACCAGCGGGGCCACCCCGTTTGTGGCAGCCCTGATAGCCTTGCTTGGCGAGAAGCTGGGCTACCGCCTGGGCTACCTAAATACTCTGCTCTATGGCTTTGCCGGCTCCGATGCTTTCCGGGCCATCACTCAGGGCAACAACCAACTGTATGCGGCCGCGCCCTACTGGAACCCCTGCACCGGCCTGGGCAGCGTGGTGGGCACCCGGCTACTGTCCCTGCTGCAAACTCTGGAGCAGGCCAGTCAGCTCCAGGCAAAGTCCGCGCCCGAGCCTGAGCCCGACGCCGACGTGCCCGAGGCCGGCTCTCCCGACGCCGCCGAAGCGGCCCCTGAATAAGTCCCTTTTGCAAGAGGTGTTGCCCAATTTTTCACCCATCTAACCCCTGAACGCGCATGAATACTATTTTCCCCACCAGCATTTACTGCTGGCCCACCATCGCATGCGGCCCCGTAACCGGCAACCAAGGCACGGCCCCGCAGGTACCCGTGCAGCAAACGATGGCGACAGTCTGTACTCAGATTGGCTGTCAGCCTCACATGAGCCTGCCGGGCTGCGTGCCTCACACCATGTGGTTTATTTGTCCACCTGTCGGCAACGCCGCCCAGACGGCCGCCACAATCTGCACCCAAGTGGGCTGCCCACCCGCCGATGCCACAAACAACGTGTCGGTGCCACCGCATTGCCCCACGGTAGCGCCCATGTGCCCGCCCCCGGCAAACGGCGGCGGTGCCCAGGCACAGGCCATCACCAATACCCTGGCCTTGTGCACAGGCTTGCCCTGGGTTTGCTCCGGTGCTCAGGCCCAGGCACCACAAGCTCAAGCCCAAACAGCTACTATTCTGGCCTGCACAGGCTTGCCTTGGATTTGCCCCAGCGCCCAAGCCCAGACGGCTACCATCATTGCCTGCACCGGCTTGCCCTGGATTTGCTCCGGCCAGCAAGCCCAGGCTCAAACCATTTGGCACACCCAGCCCGGCTACTGCAATCTGTCGGTGCCGCCGCACTGCCCCACGGTAGCACCCATATGCCCTCCGGCTAATGGCGGTGAAAGCCAAGGCCAGCAGGCTCAGGCCCAAACGGTCTTTCCAACCCTGATTGGCTGCACCATCGCACTGTGCACCGGCATTACGCCCATCTGCGCTAGTGGCCAAGCCCAGGCACCGCAGGCGCAAGCCCAAACGGCTACCATCATTGCCTGCACCGGCTTGCCCTGGATTTGCTCCGGCCAGCAGGCCCAAGCGCAGACTCCGGTTTCGCTGCCAACCATTTGCCCTACGGTAGCACCCATGTGCCCACCCCCGGCAAACGGCGGCGGTGCTCAAGCACAAGCCATCACCAACACCCTGGCCTTGTGCACAGGCTTGCCCTGGGTTTGCTCCGGCGCTCAGGCCCAGGCACCACAAGCTCAAGCCCAGACGGCTACTATTCTGGCCTGCACTGGCCTGCCTTGGATTTGCTCCGGCCAGCAGGCCCAAGCCCAGACGGCTACCATCATTGCCTGCACCGGCATTCCGGTTATCTGCTCCGGCCAGCAGGCACAGGCCCAAACGATGCTGTCGATGCCAACGGTATGCCCCACGGTAGCACCCATGTGCCCGCCCCCGGCACATGGCGGCGGAGCCCAAGCGCAGGCCATCACCAACACCCTGGCCTTGTGCACCGGCTTGCCCTGGGTATGCCCCAGCGCCCAGGCCCAAGCTCCGCAGGCCCAGGCCCAGACGGCTACTTTTATTATTTGCCCAAGTGATACCATAATAAAGTGTGATGTAATGGGTAGTCAGGCTCAGACGGCCACTATCTTGGCTTGCACCGGGCTGCCTTGGGTTTGCTCCGGCCAGCAGGCCCAGGCCCAGACGCTGGTATCGGTACCGCCCCACTGCCCCACGGTAGCGCCCATGTGCCCCCCGGCTAACGGCGGTGGCCAAGCCCAAGCGCAAGGCGTCACCTTTTTAGGTATTTGCCCGCCCACGCTCATTCCGGCGGTGTGCATCGTGACGAAAATCGCTAGCTGCGGCGGCGTGACCGGCATCCCGGTTATCTGCTAGCCAGCTACCGCAAGCCCGGAACCGCTGCTAGCCGCCGGTTTGGGAAGCTTTCCAAAACTCCTCGCCCGCTTGGGCGGGGAGTTT
Organism: Hymenobacter negativus; assembly: GCF_017571495.1. Classification (GTDB taxonomy): domain Bacteria; phylum Bacteroidota; class Bacteroidia; order Cytophagales; family Hymenobacteraceae; genus Hymenobacter; species Hymenobacter negativus. Next base: position 463,419 of record NZ_JAGETZ010000004.1, read on the forward strand.
TTAGGGTTTCTGCCACCCCACCTTTTTTCCGCATAATTCCTATGAGACTCACCCTGGAACGCATTCACTTGTACCTGCTGGACAAGGGGTTCATCGAGCCGGCTTCGCTGGCCGACGGCGACTACATGGCCACCCAGATGCAGACCCGTAACATCATTTTCCGGGTTACGCGGCAGGCGGCCAAAAGCCTGTTTGTGAAGCAGCTCAACAGCTTCGACCCGAACAATACCTACGTGCTGCAAAAGGACGCCACTTGCCTGTGGCTCATCAAAAACCATCCGGCATTTGAGCAGCTGTCGGGCTACGTGCCCGATTATTTCGGCTTCGACCCCGAAAAGCAGGTGCTGGTGACCGAATACCTGCCCGACTCCAGCAACCTGGAAGACTACGCCCGCCTAAACCAAGGCAGCCTGCCGCTCCACGTCCGCGAGGAGCTGGCTACCATTCTGGCCAGCTACCACTTTCCCCTGACGGCCCAGGTGCTGGGCAGCCGCTCGGTGCAGTTTTTCCCGCGGCAAATGCCCTGGGTGATGAACCTGGCCGACACCGACGTTGGCACGCAGCAGGGCCTGTTTTCGCAAACCGCCACCCCCAACCCGGTGCTGAGCGCCGTGCTGGGCAGTGCTGATTTTCGCAGCGTGCTGGTCAGCATCAAGAGCGAATGGATGGCCACCAGCCTGATTCACGGCGACCTGAAGTGGATGAACCTGCTGGTGCAGCGAGCCGAAGACCGGGAAAAGGTGAAAGTAATCGATTGGGAAATTGCCGACATCGGCGACCCGCTGTGGGACGTGGCCGGCGTCCTCCAGGGCTTCGTCACCAACATCATTCTCTACCATCCCAACATTGCCACCGACAGCTTTAGCCTGGTGCCGGGCGTGGGGCTGGGCCATTTGCAGGAAGCCTGGCCGCTGATGGACCATTTCTGGCGGCTCTACCGGGCCCAGACGGCGCCCGACGCCAAGCCAGCCGAAGAGGCCGCCGCCCTGGCCAAAGCATTGCGCTTCACCGGGGTGCGGCTCATTCAGTCGGCTATTGAGCAGAACATGATGATGCCCACCGTCCAGCCCAACTCGACCAAGCTGCTGCAAGCCAGCTACGCCATGCTGAGCAATGGTCCGGCTATTCTCCAACAATTTACCGCCGCGCCCGTGGCCGAACTCGCATGAGCACGCCTTCCTATTTGCAAGCCCTGACGGCCATTTCGGAGCAGGTAACGGTGCTTGATGAGCACACCTACCGGCTCCGCGGACAGGAAATTCCCGTCACCTACCAGCAGTCATACACCAAGTGGCACCAGCCGCTGCAGCACTTCGGCCAGAACAGCGGCGATGCCAGCCAGGCCCGCACCAACCTGCAATACCAGCTGGCCAATGCGCTCTACGGAGCTTTCTACTGCCCCGGCCACACCGATGCCACGGCCGCACCGGAAGCCGCGCCGCCCATGCCCGCCCCCGCGGCCCGCGAGGAAAGCATGGCCCGTCTCTCGGCCGCCAACCAGACGCCCGACGGCTTCGACCCGCACTGGTCGGTGTATTCGGTAGACTCCCACGGCAATGCCTTCGTGACCAAAAACGGCCAGCTGCGCCAGCTCATGGCCGGCCAGTGGGAGTTTATGAACACCGACGAAACCAGCCTAAAGGTGGGCGCGCTGGTGCGGCTGCGCATCAGCCGCGAAGACAAGGTAGTGCAGCCGGTATTCTATCATGTGCGTGGCACCGCGCTGGTATCGCAGCAGGCCGAGTTTGTGCGCATCTACTTCAATACCACGTTTGCCGGGGCCGAGCTGCTGGTGCGCGAAATCACCCGCACCTTCAACCATTACCGGCTGCCGTTCCTGTTCAAGTGCCTCAATCACCCCGACTTGTTTACGCGCACCGATAGCGCAGTGCTTTACCTGAGCAAGTTCGACATGCGGTTTGCCAGCCGCCTGCTGCGGCCCATTCTCGATGCCCTCATGCCGCACCTCAAACCCGCCGTGCCACTCTTTACCAAAGTGCTGCGGCCCGGCGTGTCGTTTTCCGAAGACCCCGGCAGTGGCCAGAGCTTCGGCATGAGCCGCTGCACCCTGCTGGCCGAAGCCCTGATAGCGGCGCACTACAAGCAGGCCAGTGATGAGACGAGCCAGCTGGCCGAAATCCGCCGCACGTTCGAGCGCAATGGCCTCGATGTGGCCCACCTCTACCGCAACCCCAACTCTCACCTTTCCTATCCCTTCGCGGCCCTGGCCGCCGAGCATTCCGTGGCCCATGACTAACGCTGCTACTCAAACCGATACCCTCGTCGAGCCCCTGCCGGCCGCCTCGCCTTTTCTGGAGACGGCCCAGGCTATTGCCGCACACCTGGCCCAGACTGCCGTGTGGGACGGCGACCGCTGCAACTGGATTGGCAGTGCCACTGAGCCCGTGCATGGCACGTTTCAGGCGGTGCAGCGCGCCTGTGCGGCCGATGTGTACAGCGGTACGGCCGGCGTGGCTCAATTCTTCTCGCAGCTGCTGGCCCAGCAGCCCGACCCCGCCTTGGAAGAAACCCTGGAAGGCGCCATCAACCACGTTATGCGCGACCAGCGCACCACCGGCGGGCCAGCCAACTACGCCTACTACGGCGGGGCGCTGGGCTTAGCCAGTACGCTTATCGAGGTGGGCGAGCGCCACAACCGGTCCGACTGGACGGCGGCCGGCTGGGAGCGGCTCAACCGCATTTGCGCCCAACCGGTGCAGGATTTCGAGGTAGACGTGATTTCCGGCGTGGCGGGGGCCATTCCGGTGCTGCTGCGCCTGCTAGCCAAGTACCCCGACCCTGGCCTGGGCGAAACGGCTGTGCGTTGCGGCGATTTCCTGGTGGCCAAGGCCGTGCAGCAGCCCAACGCCTGGGCTTGGCAGGCCCTGCCCGGCCAGCCGGCCATGACGGGTTACTCGCACGGCGCGGCCGGCATCGCATTGGCCCTGCTGGAACTGTACCGCGTCACCAACAACCCCACCTACTATACCGGCGCCATGATGGGCTTCAACTTTGAGCGCCTGCACTTCAACCCCCAACTGCAAAACTGGCCCGACCTGCGCGAGATGAGCAGCCTGGGCGTGGCCGCGCCGGCCGCCGGCACGCCCCCAACCTATGGTGAGGCCTGGTGCCACGGTGCGCCCGGCATCGCGCTCAGCCGCCTGCGGGCCTGGCAGCTCACCGGCGATGACAGTTTCCGGCAGGAAGCCGAAATGGCCCTCAACACCACCCACCGGGGCATTTACAACCTGGTAACCAATCCCACGGCCCAGCCCAACTTCTCGCTTTGCCACGGCCTGGCTGGCAATGCCGATGTAATGCTTGAAGGCAGCCGCCTGCTCCGAAACGACCTCTACCGCCAGGTAGCCGAAGCCGCCGGCAACTACGGCATCGAGAAATATCATCGCCCTGGCCTGAGCTGGCCGAGCGGCGTCAACGACCCTTCTGGTACTACGCCCGGCCGCGCCGAAGCCCCTGGCCTGCTCTTGGGCCTGGCCGGCACCGGCTATTTCTACCTGCGCCTGGCTTTTCCCGAGGCCGTTTCCTCGGCCTTGTTTCTTTAGCCAAGAAGTATAGGTCAGCCCCAATTGGTAGCCGCCGCTCAACGACAGCTTTGTAGCAGTCCAAGCCTTTGAACCGAACGAGCCGCGCAACAACGACAGATTCTCTGGTATTTCTGTCGCGGTTGCGCGGCTATCCTTCTGGGGCATTTCATTGTACTACGAATCCGTTGCTGTGGCAGCTTTGTGGCTATCCCGGGAGTCGCTTCTGCCCGGCCACCACTTCCTTGCCCGCCACTGGCTGCTTGTTTTGAATAGGCTCGAATCGCGTTTCGCGGGGCTGCTTTTCGCTGAGGTATTTCCAGTAGCGGAGTGGCATGTGGCGGCGATGCAGCTTCAGATTTTTGCGCTCGGGAATGTTGACGTGGTCGAAGTAGGCCTGCCAGAGGAGCCGGAACAGCGGCTCCCGCTCGTCGAGTACGGTGGCCGAAATATCGGTTGATTTTGCACCGGCGCTGTTTTCGAACTGCACCACGTCGGTACGCGTCAGGTCGTAGTACAGGCCGTAGTGTCGGCGGCGGTCGTATATCAGCCAGCGCTGGTCGGCGTAGCGCTTGGTGAAATGCGCGGCAATGAGTGGCAGCACGTCCATATCCGGCTCAATAGTGGCGTGAAACAGCTCGTCCTGGGTTTTCTCAAAACGCACGAAGGCTTCCATGCGATGCTTCTCCCGAAACATCTGCTGGGCCAGGCGCTGCACGCGGCGCACGTCGGCATTGGCGTAGTTTTCGGCAATGTCCTGAGCTGAGCGCAGGGCCAAATCCACGTAGCGAAAAATCAGCAGCTCGCGGTCGGCATCCTCGCTCAGAAAAACGTGGTAGAGGCGCGTGCGGGCCTCCGCATCCATGCTTTTCAGGAGGCCGTCCCAGACCCGGGCGGCCAGCGCCTCATCGGTTTCGCGGTGGGACGGCTGGGCAAAGAGGCCGGTTTGGGCGGTAGCCTCAGGCTGAATGCTGTTGGGGGCCGCCCGCCAGTCGTAGATGGTAAACAGCACCGTGAGCAGGCCCTCGAAGGTACCGTCGTAGGTGTAGTCGCGGGGCGTGGCCGTGAGCTCTGGCGCAGGGCGGCGTGCTGCCCTTGGAGCCGCCACCGAAGAAGCAGGAATACGAATTGGCTTGCTCATGAAACGTTGAACGACAGTTCCTGCATTTGTGCCCGGCGGACCGGTTTATAATTTAACCTAAGGCATCTTCCTGCCCCAGGAATGCCAACAGCAGCTCATTAACTCGAGCTGGAGATTCGTGTTGCACCCAGTGCGTGGCATCCAGATACGTTAGTTGGGCGTTATCGCAGAAAGCCAGACTTGCGCGGGCCAGCTCGCGCTCCAAAAATGCGTCCTTCTCGCCCCAAATAATATGCACCGCCACCGCCACACGGCCTGTCGCACGCAGCCGACGGGCGTAGCGGGCAGCGGCCCGGTACCAGTTCATCATACTGCGCATGGCGCGGGGCTGCGTCCAGGCCGTCTGATACAAGGCCAAATCGGCGGCGCTAAACGTGCTGCGGCGGCTGGTGCGCAGCAGCGTTTGGCGGGCCAGCCACCAGCGGCGCAGCTGGACCAGTGCCTCAGGCAGCCACGGCAGCTGGAAAAAGAAAACGTACCAGCTCTTGAGCAATTGGCGGGGCTGGCGGGTGAGCGCCCGGCCCAGCGCCTGGGGGTGCGGCACGTTCAGAATCGCTACCCGACTGATGCGGTTGGAATACTGCGCGGCGAGGTGCCAGGCCACGGCAGCGCCCCAGTCGTGGCCTACAATGGCGGCCGTTTCCCGCCCGGCCGCGTCAATCAGGCCGATAATATCAGCGGCCAGCTGGTCGATGGTGTAGTCGCGCACGCGGCTGGGTTTGTCGCTCAGGTTGTAGCCGCGCTGGTCGGGTGCCCACACGCGATAGCCGGCCGCCGCCAGGGCCGGCAGCTGCTCTCGCCAGGCATACCAAAACTCGGGGAAGCCGTGCAGTAGAATCACCAGCGGGCCATCCGCTGGGCCGGTTTGCACCACGTGCAGGTGCAGGCCGTTGGTAGGCACGGTGTGGTGTTCGAGCGGGTGCAATGTTGCCATACGGCTATTACCCGGCCAGTCGGTGCGGAGTTGCGTCTGCCCCGCAGCCAGAGCCCTTGGCCTCAGAACAATCATCCTTCCGTAGCCTAAGCCAATTACTTAAAATCCCTACCTTTAGCCACGTAGGCACACCTCCATTTTCCCACCCAAAACACTTCCTTATGAACCTTGAATCCCTTCTGGCCCCGCTCAAAGACGCTACCCATCGCGAAGTGGGCGGTGCGCAAGTTGATGTGGTACGCACCGGCAACTCGCGGGTGAAGCGCGTGGTGTACCCGGCGGGCTTCCGCTGGTCGAAAGACATGAAGCCGGTGGTGGGCACCGAGCTTTGCCAGCATGCCCACGTCGGCTTTCTGGCGGCTGGCAGCCTCACCATTCAGTACGCCGATGGGGTATTGGAGGAATATGTTGCGCCGCAAGTGGTGGCTATTGCGCCGGGCCACGATGGTTGGGTAGTGGGCGACTCACCCGCCGTCCTCATCGAGTTCGATTTCGAGGGGGAAACCGTAGAGCGGCTGGGCCTGCGGCGGGAATAGGCGATTGACGAAAACGAAACGTCAGGCGCTGCTGCGTGCTGCAAGCAAGGCGATGTTTGCCACCACAACCGCCCCAAGGCCCTAAGCAGCCTGTTGGCGCTGTTGCTCGCCTTGTTCGGCCTGGTAGCGGGCGCGGGCATCGTCGTGCAGCTGGCGGACCAACGGCATAAGCTCGCTGATGCGGCAGACGCACGAAAGCCGGGCAACTTTATCGGAAGGGACCGGCGGCACCGGCTGCGATTGGCGATGAATGACTTTCATGACAGAAAAAAAGATGTCGTGTTGCACGCCGCCCAACTGGCTGGTAGGCCGTTTGGAGGCGCCTTGGGGAAGAAAAGCGGCGGATTGCATAGTGGAGTTAGGAGGCTTGGGCAAATAAGTCGAGCTGCTGGGTAACTAGGGCCGAACGCACCGAGCCGGACCCGAACAGAATCTGGCGGCGCACCTGCTGCTCGGTCAGCTCGCCGATGATGGGCTGGTGCTCGCCCTGGCAGGTGAGGAAAAACTTGGCGCGTTTCAGTACCACACCCAATTGGCGCAGGGTTTCCATGTTGAGGGTGGCGAAGCGACGGGCGGCCACAATGCGCTTGGCCGAACGGGCGCCCACGCCGGGAATGCGCAGTATCATTTCGTAGTCGGCGGTGTTCACATCCACGGGGAAAACGTGGCGGTTGCGCAGGGCCCAGGCCAGCTTGGGGTCGATTTCGAGGTCGAGGTGGGGGTGCGCAGGGTCGAGGATTTCGTCGGCCTGGAAGCCGTAAAAGCGCATCAGCCAGTCGGACTGATAGAGGCGGTGCTCCCGGATGACGGGCGGCTGCGTGACTTGCGGCAGGCGGGCGTCGTCGGTCACGGGGATATAGCCGGAGTAGTACACGCGCTTCAGGCCGTAGCCCTGGTAGAGCGAGTCGGTCAGCTTGATGATTTGCAGGTCCGTTTCGGCGCTGGCGCCCACAATAAGCTGGGTGGTCTGGCCGGCGGTGGCGAAGTTGGGCACTTTCTTAAACAGGGCCTTTTCCTCCTTATTCTGCGCAATACCGTCCCGAATCTGGCTCATCGGGGTCAGGATTTCCTGGTAGTTTTTCTCCGGGGCCAGCGTGGTCAGGGCCAGCTCTGAGGGCAGCTCGATGTTCACGCTGAGGCGGTCGGCGTACAGGCCTGCTTCCTGAATCAGCTCCTCCGAAGCACCGGGAATGGTTTTGACGTGAATGTAGCCGTTGAAATTGTGCTCGGTGCGCAGCTTCTTCACAATGCGCACCAGGCGCTCCATCGTGTAGTCGGGGCTGGAGAAAATACCGGAGCTCAGAAACAGCCCTTCGATGTAATTACGGCGGTAAAAGTTGATGGTGAGGTCCACCACTTCATCCACGGTGAAAGCGGCACGCTTCACGTCGTTGGAGCGGCGCGATACGCAGTAGGCGCAGTCGAAAATGCAGTGGTTGGTGAGCAGGATTTTGAGCAGGCTCACGCAGCGGCCGTCCTCCGTGTAGCTGTGGCAAATGCCCATGCCTTCGGCGTTGCCGAGGCCCTTGCTTTCGTTTTTGCGCTTGCCGCCGCTGCTGCTGCACGAAGCGTCGTACTTCGCGGCATCAGCTAATATGCTTAGTTTCTCCTGAATGCGCTCATTCATAAGGCAGCGGGTTGCTTTCGGGCTTAAAAGTAATATACAGTGGCCAATTAGGCACAAGGTTCTAAGCTAATTTTTTTGGGAATAGTTTCTTTTTTCGAGAAAATCCCCTTCCCGCTTTGGATTGGCTTTTTAGTAAATAATGAAATAGTGTGGCCAGCCGCCAAGCTTCCACCTGGCCAACCGGACGGCTCCTTAATGCAACCACAACACCCTGCCCCGGCTCCTTTTCGTACTTTGCGGCGTTGCGTCCCATTATGAGCTTTCGTGGTTGTCTTTTCTGGCTGGTGGTAGTAGTGCTCGGCGGGCTGGCCCGGCCGGCCCGGGCGCAGACGTTCGACCCGCGCTCGGCCGTACCACCCGACTCGCTGCGCGCCACCCTGGAAGTCCTCCCGCAAAGCCCCGATTCCCTGCGCCAGCGCTTCGACCAGGAACGGCTCATCAAGCGCCTGCAAGCCTACTCACGCCGCAAAACCATTGCCGGCCGGGCCGTGTCGGCGCTGTTCAATTTCACCCGCCGCCAGGAAGAGCAGGCGGGCATTGATGCCGTGCTGCTGGACCGGCAGTTCGACCGGCACAACTTCAAAATCGTGCGGCGCATCAACATCCGCACGCTGGATGCTTTTGGCTACAATATCTCCGACTCGACCCGGGTGCCGCGCACCGTCATCGAGAAGGCGGGCAATGCGCTGCACATCAAAACCAGCCGCTCGCGCATCCGGCAGGTGCTGCTGTTCCGGCCCGGCCAGCCGCTGGAGCCTCAGGCCCTGGCCGAGTCGGAACGCCTGCTGCGCCAAACCCCCGAAATTCTGGATGCCCGCGTGCTGGTGAATGAGCGCACCACCACCCGCGACAGTGTAGACATTGAGGTACTGACCAAGGACGTGTTCAGCATCACGGCGGGCTACGAGCTGGGCTCGGCCACGGCCGGCCTCATTACCCTGGGCGACGACAACTTTCTGGGCCAGGGGCACCAATTCAGCAATGCCTACCGCTACGGCCGCGGCCTGAGCACCGACAACGGCGAGCACCCGCAGCAATGGTCGTACGATGGCAGCTACACGGCTCCGTTTCGGCATTTTCTTTACGCCCAGGCCCGCTACCGCGACGAATACAACTACCGCTCAACCGGCCTCTCGCTCACCCGCGACTTTTACTCCCCCAGCACCCGCTACGCCGGGGCCATCAACCTGAATAGCTACAACCAGAACGTGGCACTGGTGGCGCCCCCGGCCGGCGAGCCCTACAAGTATTACCCCTTGCGCTACACGGCGCAGGATGTGTGGGTGGGCCGCGCCCTGCACCTGCGCTCCTACGACCTGGGCTACGAAAACCCGGGCCGCATCATCGTGGCCGCCCGTGCCATCAATACTATCTACGCAGAAACGCCCCGCCCCGACCCCAGCACCGGCCTGGCCGCACCCGACTTTCACAACGGCATGCTGGTGCTGGGCACGGTAGGCTATTCGGTGCGCCGCTATTATAAGGACCGGTACCTGTTCGGCTTTGGCCGCACCGAGGACGTGCCCACCGGCACCCTCATCAGCCTCACGGCCGGCGTCGAAGTCAACCGCGTGATTCCGCGCCGCTACCTCGACCTGCGCATAGCCGCTGCCAGCTTCGGCGTGAGAACCGGCTACCTCTACGGCGCCGTAGACGTAGGTGCCTACCAGAAGCTGGACCAGTCCCGCGACTGGGAACAGGGCCTGGTTTCCACCGAGCTCACAGCCTTCACCAAGCTCTATCATTTTGGCAACTGGCAGTACCGGCACTTCCTCACCAGCAAGGGCACCATTGGGTTCGACCGCCGGCCGGGTGAGCTGCTGCAGGGCATTTCCAACGAGCGGGGACTGCGGGGCTTTTCGCCGGGTCAGCCCATTCTGGCCACCAGCCGCTTTGTGGTGAGCTACGAAAACACCTTATTTACCCCACTTTCACTGCTGGGCTTCCGCCTGGCCGGCGTCGTGTTTGCCGATGCCGCCTGGGTGAGCGACAAGCCGCGTGGGGGCTCGCCGTTTGGCAGCGCGCCCTACATGGGTTTGGGCATGGGGCTGCGCTTCCGCAACGAGTTTACGGCCCTGCGCACCTTCCAACTGCTGATTGGCTACTACCCGCGCGGCCTCACCGCCCCCAACGGTGTGCGCATGTTTGAAACCGCCCGCGAAACCGTCACCTTCACCGATTTTGGGCTGGGTGCGCCGGGCACGGGGCAGTATCAGTAGCGAGAACAGGAATAAAGGAAAGCAGGCTTTTTCCTGCTGTCTGCTCCCCTATCGTTCCGAATTGAAGGCGATGGGCACGGTGCAGGCCACGCGCACGGGCTGGCCATTGGAGCGGCCGGGCTCCCAGGGTGGCATCAGCCAAACCAGACGCAGGGCCTCGTCGTTGAGCCCGCTGCCGGGGCCGCTGATGACGTGGGCATCCTGCACCTTGCCTTGGGCGCTGAGAATGAAGTTGACGTACACCCGGCCCGAAACCCGGCGCTGCAGGGCCTGCTGGGGGTAGCGAATGTTCTTGCTCAGATAAGCCATAAACGCTTTGTCACCCCCCACAAACTGGGGCCGCACTTCGGGGTTGATGAACACGGAATCCGGCTTGATGGCAGCGGACGTTGCCAGCCCTTCGTGGGCAATAATGGCATTGGGACCAGCTTGGGCGTGGCTCTGGCTGGTAGCCAATAAGCCCAAGGCCCCCACGAAAGTCAACAGGCGTAGCGAATGATTCATGTGTAAGTAGGATATCTAGTAAAACAATTCTGTAGCGTTGGCTCCGAAATCAACCGAAAGCCAGATAACGTACGAAAGATACATACTGTTATCAGATGAATTGTCTTTTCTACAGAAACACCAGATTTCCTATCGCAGTGGCCAAGTCTTGGTGTTAGCAGCCATCAATATCCCCTCATCAATTAAAACCGTTCTAAAATTACTCATTTGGATGATTTTAGAACATCAGCGGCCGCTCCATCCCCTAACCGAAACTGATTTTATATTTTTTGTTTTCGAGTTTTAATTATAATTATTCTGATAATAGATTCTAGATTATGGTTGGTTTAAATTTTCTGTGCGATGTTTGCAATCGTAAATTTACGATAAACGAATAAGCCATGGCCGTTCACAAGCGCGAGCAGTTTACCGAAGCCGAGCAGCAACTGGCCACCATTGCTAAAGCACTGGGGCATCCGGCGCGGGTGGCCATCCTGAAGCTGCTGGCCAAGCGTCAGGCCTGCGTGTGCGGGGAGCTGGTGCTGGAGCTGCCCTTGTCGCAAAGCACCGTTTCGCAGCACCTCAAGGAGCTAAAGGCTGCCGGCCTGGTGCAGGGCGAAGTGGATGGACCCCGGGTGTGCTACTGCATCGACCCGGCGGGCTGGGCCCGGGCCCGGCAGCTGCTGGGCGGCTTGCTGGCCGAGCTGCCCAATACAAACAACTGCTGCTGAAGCAAGCTACTAACCTACTCCCCCGCCGGTGTGGCCGGCATTACCAATCAACTTCTTACCCAAGCAAGCCATGACAATAGCAGAAATGAAAACAGCCCTGCCGGACCTAGCGGCCATCAGCTTCAAGCTGCCGGATGGGGCGTACCTACCCGCCCACTTCCACGTGACGGAGGTGGGCTTGGTGAGCAAGCATTTTATTGACTGCGGAGGCGTGGAGCGCCGGGAAACCGTAGCCAATTTTCAGCTTTGGGAAGCAGGCGACTACGACCACCGGCTCGCCCCGCAAAAATTCCTGCACATCCTCCAGCTCTCGGACAAGATTCTGGGCCGCGAGGACCTGGAGATTGAGGTGGAGTACCAGCAGGCCACAATTGGCAAGTTCGGCCTGGCGTTCGACGGCACGGATTTCCTGCTGACGCCGAAGCAGACGGCTTGCCTGGCGCAGGACGCCTGCGGCATTCCCAACCACCTGGTGGCGCTGCCGCAGCTACAAGTAGCGAGCTGCACACCGGGCGGCGGGTGCTGCTAGCATGGGTAGGCCCGGCCGCTAGTTTTCGCCTTCTGGGTACCGGCAATAGCGTTGGCCCGGGAGCAGCCGTACAATCTGCACGCGGCCTGGCTGGGCCGCGGCTTTTCACCGTTTTGAATGCGCGATGATAGTACTGAAAGCACTGGCCATTTTTGTGCTGGCCGGCCTCTGTGAAATAGGCGGTGGCTATCTGATATGGCAATGGCTGCGCGAAGGCAAATCGGGCTGGCTGGCCGTGGCCGGTGCCGTGCTACTGGTGCTCTACGGCGTGGTGGCAACCTGGCAGGACACGTCCTTTGGCAAAACCTACGCGGTGTACGGGGCCATTTTCATTGTGATGTCCATTATCTGGGCGCGGTATTTCGACGGTTTCCGGCCCGACAGGTGGGACGTTATTGGTGGAACCATTGCCATGCTGGGCGTGGCTATTATCCTGTTTTGGCCACGCCCGTAGCTGGGGTGCGGCTGTTCTCACTGCTTGTTGGCGCGGCGCCTGCACCACAATTTTCCCGACACAGCCCGGGCTACGGGCTACGAGACAGAAACCACGGACCAGCTCCGGGACGTGCGCGACCAGATAAATACCTATACCCATGACTTAGTACGGGCCCGGTTCCAAACCGCGTAGCGCAGCAGCCAACAGGTCCTTTTTCCCATTTCTTACGGCTTTTCGTTGATGACCATTTTACCGCTGACCGCCGCGCACTGGCCCGCCGCCAGCACCATTTACGCCGAGGGCATTGCCACCGGCACGGCCACCTTCGCCATGGCCATTCCGGCGTGGGCTGAATGGGACGCCGGCCACCTACCCACCTGCCGTTTGGTAGCCGTTGACGACGACCAGGCGGTGCAGGGCTGGGCGGCGCTTTCGCCGGTATCGGGGCGCTGCGTGTATGCGGGCGTGGCCGAAGTGAGCGTGTACGTGGCCGAAGCGGCGCGGGGGCGCGGCGTGGGTCGGGCGCTGCTGGCGGCGCTGGTAGCTGAGTCGGAGCAAAACGGTTTTTGGACGCTGCAGGCCGGCATTTTTCCGGAAAACGTGGCCAGTGTGCGCCTGCACGAAGCGGCGGGCTTCCGGCTGGTGGGGCGGCGCGAACGCATCGGCCAGTTGCGCGGACAGTGGCAGGATACCCTGCTGCTGGAGCGCCGCAGTGCCGTGGTGGGCACCGAAACCGCCGCTTGTGACTTGGCTTCGCCATGCAGCTAAGCCTGCGCCAATGCCTGCTGGCCGAAGTGCTGGGCACGGCCATTCTGCTGATTTTTGGGACCGGCGCGGCCGTGGTCAATGAGCAGACCCACGCGCTGGGCCACGGTGGCGTGGCCACGGCCTTCGGGCTGGTGGTTTTCCTACTGATTCAGAGCCTGGGCGATACCAGCGGGGCCCACATCAACCCGGCCGTGACGGTTGGCTTCTGGGCGGCGGGGCGGTTTCCGGCGCGGCGGGTGCTGCCCTACGTGGCGGCCCAGCTGCTGGGTGCGGTGCTGGGAAGCGCCTCGGTGAAGCTCATTGCCACGCCGGGCTCGTCCCTCGGCGCCACGCTGCCGGCGCATGGCATCGGGCAGGCCCTGGGCATCGAAACCTTCCTCTCCTTCGGGCTGATGCTGGTGATTTTGCGCGTCACCTCGGGCTCGAAGGAAGCGGGCATGCTGGCGGGGCTGGCCATTAGTGCCACCGTGGCCCTGGAGGCGCTGGTGGGCGGCCCGCTCAGCGGGGCTTCCATGAACCCCGCCCGCTCGCTGGCCCCGGCCCTGCTCAGCGGAGTCTGGACGGGCTGGTGGCTGTACATCGTGGGCCCAGTGGCCGGCGCGCTGCTGGCCGTGGCCGTGAATAAGCTGCTGCAGTTGAAAGCGCCGGCCGCTTAGTTGCCAACCGGTTTTATGCAATGCGCAGCCCGTTGCGTAGCGTGCCGCCCTTCCTGCAGAATGCCACCCGTCGTGCTGAGAATTGCTTTGGATGACGGGCCTTCTCTAGCGTGGCCTGCTTTCTTCACACCTGGCTTGCCTTGCTCGGCGTTGGCCATCTTTTGCTACTCCAAACTGCTCATATAGCCCATGAAAACCTTTCTCTTTGTCTGCATCGAAAACGCCAACCGGAGCCAGATGGCGCAGGCCTTTGCCACCATGCATGGCGGGGCCCAGGTGGCGGCCTACAGCGCCGGCTCGCGTCCCTCGGGCGTCATCAACCCCAAAGCCATTGCCGCAATGGCTGAGCGCGGCTACGACCTGACTGCCCACGCCAGCGAGTCGCTGGATGCGGTGCGCGACCACGCATTCGACTACGTGGTGACCATGGGCTGCGGGGATGCCTGCCCGTTCATCGCCGCCCGGCACCGCCGCGACTGGCAGATTTCCGACCCCAAGCACTTGGAGCCGGCCGAGTTCCGACTGGTGCGCGACCTGGTGGAGCGGCAGGTGCTGGCGCTGCTGGAGGAAGCGGGGGTAGTCGTAGCGGTGCGGTAAACCAGCTTGCCCGCTGACTTTCCAGCAATAAAAAAGCGCCCTACCAATATGGTGGGGCGCTTTTTCAGAACTTGTCCCCCGAATTTCTAATTCGGCTTGCGTTGAAATTATTTACTCAACGCGGGCCGAATTGGAAATTCGGGGTACTCGTGCCATTGGGCGCAACAAGGGCCGAAGCCTAGCTTCGGGGTACTTGGGGCGGGCTATGGAATGGGCGTGGTAGTGGGCACGAACTCGAACCGGAACTCGACGCGGCGGTTGCGCCCCTGACCGGTTTTGGTGGTGTTCGGGGCTACTGGCTCAGCTTCGCCCCGGCCCTCGGTGATGATGCGGGCAGGCTCGACGCCTTTATTGGTGAAGTAGCGTTTCACGGCCTCGGCACGGCGCAGCGAGAGGTCCTGGTTATACTCCTCGGTTCCGCGGCTGTCGGCGTGGCCGATGATGCGCAGCTGGTAGTCGGGGTGCGTTTTCATGGCATCCGCAATCCGGTTGGCCGTGGGGTACGAGCGGCGCTCGATGATGGTGCTGTTGGTGCGGAAGCCGATGGGCACTTGCAGCTTCTGCACGGCCGGGTCGATGGCCAGGGGGCAACCCACTGAATCGACGCGGGTGCCGGCGGGCGTGCCGGGGCAGCGGTCGCGGGTATCGATTACGCCGTCGGCGTCCTCATCAACCACGGCGGGGCAGCCCGTGGCGTCCACCTTGGTGCCGGCGGGCGTGCCGGGGCACTTGTCCACGTTGTCGGGGATGCCGTCGTTGTCGGCGTCGGGGCAGCCTTTCAACTCAGGCTTGCCGGCCTGGTCGGGGCAGGCGTCGTCGCCGTCGCGCACGCCGTCGCCGTCGCGGTCGGGGCAGCCTTCCAGGGCGGCAGTACCTTTCTCATCGGGGCACTTGTCCTGGTAGTCGGGCACGCCATCGGCGTCTTTGTCCAGCGGGCAGCCGTTGGGGTCCACGGCCACGCCAGCGGGGGTGTTGGGGCACTTGTCCTTGCGGTCGGGCACGCCGTCCTGGTCGGTATCCTTGGGCTTGCCGAAGGCGAAGGTGACGCCCACGGTGTGTTGCAGGTACCGGTCGTCGAACTTGTCGGAGTCGCGGTTGGGCTCGCCGTCGATGTTGGCATTGAGGGGAATGTGCTGGCCGGTTTGCACAAACAGCCCGATGCCGTCGGTGATGCGGAAGTTGAGGCCGGCCGCCCCGAAGAGGTCAACGTACGACTTGTTCTCGTTCACGTTGGTGCCGCGCACCTGGCCTTCGCGGCTCATGTACACGTAGCCGGGTGCGGCCAGCAGGTAGGGCTGCACGAAGGCGTCTTCCTTCAGGGCCCAGCCGTTGTTGAGTTTCAGCTTCAGGGCCAGGTTCACGTTCACCACGTTGGTATTAAAGAACGTGGCGGGGCTTTGGGTGCCTTTCAGCTCCACGTAGCTGCCTTGCAGGCCCAGGTCGAGGCCCTTGGTCAGGTAGCGGTTGATGCCAATGCCGGGGCCGTAGTAGTTGCGGTCCCACTTCCAGAAGTCTTCGCCGAGGCTGCCTTTGTACTGGTAGGCGCTGCCGAAAAGGCTGATGGCGGTTTTGCGGTCGGCGGTTTGGGCTTGGCCGGGCGAAGCCGCCAGCAGCGCCACAACCAGCGCCAGCAGGGGGGTTAGAATACGTCTCATAGAGTGAGGTTTTGGGTGATAGATAAGGTCCAAAAGAGTCTATTGCCCGGTACGGGACCACACACCGGGGCTCCTAACTATACCCTACGCAGGGCACAAGGTTGTCGTCCAGTTTACTCCCCGCTGGTCCTAAAACCATTCTTCCGGCTCATGTACAAGGTTTCAGGCCTTTGTAAAATCAGTT
The DNA here is from genome assembly GCF_017571495.1 of Hymenobacter negativus. Classification (GTDB taxonomy): domain Bacteria; phylum Bacteroidota; class Bacteroidia; order Cytophagales; family Hymenobacteraceae; genus Hymenobacter; species Hymenobacter negativus. Next base: position 479,457 of record NZ_JAGETZ010000004.1, read on the forward strand.
AAAAAAACCCGAAAAAGCGTTCTTCATTAGGCATCGAGGGCTTCTTTGACTTAAGAATTAATAGTAATCGAAGCGCTGCGCAGGTTGGCGTATGGGCTGGGCCAGTCCGACAGTTCCACCGTCGGACGGGGAAACGGGCCCTCATTTGCGCACTTTGCCAACGGCTCGCTTTCTTTTCTTACTGTTCCGTTTATCTTGTGAGCCGGCACCGGCTGCTCACAAGGGTGAGCGACGGGGCACGCGGGGCCCGGCTACCGTGGGGCTTCTACCAACCCATCACCCCCAATGAACAACCTTGTGAACCAGGCCATCCCGGCCAAAGTCCTCGCCGACGCCCTCAAGAGCATTCGCGAAGCCCGCGCCCTGGTGGCTCCCTACCTCATTTCGCTCACGCCGGAGGAGCGCGCTGCCCTGCCCAAGATGGGCGACAAGTCGCTGGCTTTCGTGAGCAAGGCGGCTGAATACGCGCAAAGCCTGCCCACCCTCATGCCGCAGTACCTCGATGTGGCCAGCCTGGCCATAGATGCGGGCGTGAATGCGGACCTGCTGCCCCTTTACCTGGAGCTCAACGGCTTCACCACCGACGTGGACAGCACCCGCATGGAGGCCGGGTCTGAGGGCTACACCGCCTCGCTGGTGGCCTACAGCGCCCTCAAAACGGCCGCCAGCCTGAACCAGCCCGGTGCCCAGGCTGCCGTTACGGTGCTGGAGCCCCGCTTTGCCGGCCAGGGCAGGGCCAAACCTAAATCCAGCAATCCATAAGCAAACCCCAACTGGTTGTGCTTTTTAGGCAACCGGTTGGGGTCCGTTGGCAACCAGCGGGGCAAAAAGGGCAGTCGGTTCCGCTTTTTCGGAAACTGGCTGCCCTTTTTTGGCAATTCACTCCGCTTTTTCGGCAACTGGTTGGGGTCGGGCCCAAACCAGTTGGGCTTTTTTGGCAACTAGTTGGGGGCAACAGGGAACTGGTTGGGGTCGGAACCGAACCAGTTGGGGTCCGACTTAATGTTGTTCGAGTTAAAATTCCCCTTCCCGCCCTACGCCAAGCAGCAGTGTTGATAGAGGTTGGGGCGGGGCTTGCCCCGCCCCAACCTCTATCAGACCTCGGCATTTCTCCCGACCTTTGCCTCTTCACTCCTCACTACTGCATCCCATGGCCAGCCTCCTCCTCGGCGATTACAACGACCTCGAAGTAGCCCGCGAAACCAGCATCGGCCTCTACCTCACCTCCGACGACGGCGACCTGCTGCTGCCCGAAAAGTACGTGGAGGCCGGCACCCGCGTGGGCGACATCGTGCGCGTGTTCGTGTACCGCGACTCCGAAGACCGCCTCATTGCCACCAACCTGCGGCCCCTGGCCCTGGTCGACAGCTTCGCCGCCCTCACCGTGAAGGACCACGGCCCGGCCGGTGCCTTCCTGGAGTGGGGCCTCGAAAAAGACCTGCTCCTCCCCTACCGCAACCAGCGGCGCGACCTGCGCATCGGCGAGCGGGTGTTTGTGTACGTGTACCTCGACGAGGAAAGCGACCGCCTGGTGGCCTCCGCCAAGTGGAAGCAATTCCTGAAAAATACTCCCTTCAAAGGCGAGCCCGGCGACGAGGTGCGCCTGCTCGTGGCCGACGAAACCGAGCTGGGCTACCCCGTCATCGTGAACGGCACGCACCAGGGGCTGCTGTTTCACAACGAGGTGTTCCGGCCCCTGCGCCTGGGCGAGCAGCTGCCCGGCTTCCTGCGCCAGGTGCGGGAAGATGGCAAGCTCGATGTGCGCCTGCAAAAGGAAGGCTACGGCGAAGTAGAATCGGCCACCGATACGCTGCTCAAGGCCCTGAAAGCCGCGCCGGGGGGGCGTCTGCCCCTGGGCGACAAGAGCTTGGCCGAGGACGTGTACTGCCGCGTGGGCATGAGCAAAAAGGTGTTCAAGAAGGCCTTAGGCGCGTTGTTCCGCCAGGGGCTGGTGCTGCTGGAACCGGAAGCAACGGTGCTGAAATAATGGGCCGCGACGACGCTGGCTCTGAGCCAGCCAACGCCTTTCTGAACGAATACCATGGCGTCGACTTCAGTTGGTTTGCCGCCGATGCCGAAGGCAACGTTGGCATCTTCTTCAACGAAGGCTTCGGCTTCGTGCCCGAGGCCGTGCAGGCCCGCTACGTGACACATGCCCAGGTGGCGCAGGAGCTGGAGCAACCCTACGTGGGCAGCCTCAACCTGGCCCGCGACCTGGCCCAGGCCGGGCTGTTCGTCTTTGACTGGAGCGGGCAGTGGGAGCCCTACAGCTGGTCGCTGCCCACGGAGCCCTACGCACAGGTAGCCCAGCCATCCCACCCGCCGGACCCGGCCTTGAAAGCGCGGATTTTGCAAATTGCCGGCCTACCAATTCTTCAGCTAAATTTTCGGTCTGAAACGACGGTAAGCGTTGCCGCCTTCTCCCCCGCCGTCCAGTAGAATTCCCATGAAAACAGCTTTACTCGCCGGGGCTACGGGCCTCATTGGTTCGCAACTACTGCCGCTGCTGCTGGCATCGGAGCGGTATACAAAGGTGATTGTGGTGGGCCGCAAGGCCGTGCCCGTCATTCACCCCAAGCTGGTGCAGGTAGTGACGGAGCTGGACAAGCTGGAAGCCGTGCGCCTCAAGCTCATTGCCGACGACGTGTATTGCTGCCTGGGCACCACCATGGCGCAGGCCGGCTCGAAGGAGGCTTTTTTCAAGGTTGATTTTCTGTACGTGGTGCAGCTGGCGGCGGTATCGGCGGGCAACTTTGCCTCGCAGCTGCTGGTGGTGAGCAGCATGGGGGCCGATGCCGAAAGCCGCGTGTACTACAGCCGCGTGAAGGGCGAGATGGAAGCCGCCGTGCGTCAGACGCCGTTTCGGGCCATCCACATTTTCCGGCCCTTGCTGCTGCTGGGCGAGCGGGCCAAGCCCCGCCTGGGCGAGCGCATCGGGGCCGGCGTGCTGGGGCTGCTGGCTCCCCTGATGCGCGGCCCGCTGCTGAAATACCGCGCCGTGCCGGGTGCGGCCGTAGCCGCCGCCATGCTGCGCGCCGCCGAGGACGATGGCGGTGGCATCCGGATACACGAGTCGGATGAGTTGGCGGGCACCTGAGCGGCCTGCCCACCAGCGTCTACACTGTCCGCATCCACGCACAGGAAGGCACCGTGGTCGAACGCCTGGTGAAGGAGTAAGCCCCGCCGCCTAAGCAACAAAAAGCCCCGCCAGTGTCTGGCGGGGCTCTTTTAGTTGCATTAAGAGAAGAAAGGGTTACATTGCTTAGCTTAATTCCACATAACTGACCACTTTCAAACATGCCTTTCTTTCAAGAAAATTATCAGAGGCTCAAGTTTCCAGTTGCAGCAAAAGCAATTGATTCCTCTGAACCAGACAATAGAGACGAGGAAACCAAAAAAAAAGATAAGGGATGGAGAAACGCACAACTTGGAGCCATTCATGCAATCAGCGCGCATTACACATTATTTGAAAGTTCTGCACTCATAGTTTTACCTACTGGAGCTGGAAAAACAGCAGTGCTTATTGCCACAGCGTTTTTGCAAAGAGCAAAAAGAGTCTTAGTCCTTAGCTCAACCAGAATGGTAAGAGAGCAAATTGTAAAAGATTTCTCATCCTTATCGGTGTTAAAAAAAATAAATGCAATTGAAGATGGGGACACTCCTAAAGTATTTGAAGCAAAAAAGAATATTCTTTCAGAAGTAAATTGGAAAGAACTAGAAGATTTCGATGTAGTTGTTAGTATCCCATCACGATTAGTCCAAAATATTAAACAATATGCGCCAGACCACGAATTATTTGATTTAATCCTCATAGATGAAGCTCATCATTACGCTGCCAATACTTGGAAAAGCGTCATGAATTTATTTCAACCCGCGAAGAAAGTACTTTTCACAGCGACTCCATTCCGAAGGGACAAGAAATATATTGATAGCAAAATAGTATACAATTACCCTTTGTCAAAAGCTATTGAAGACCAGATTTTTGGCAAAATCGAGTTCATTGCTGTTAGTGCTCAAGAACAAGACAAGGATGAAGCTATAGCAAAAAAGGCTGCTGATATATTTTATAGTGACAGAGATGGCGAAAACCATTACAATCACTCCATAATGGTTAGAACGTCATCAAAATTGCATGCCATAAAATTAGAGGAAATATATAAAAACACTTCCCTTAAGCTCAAAAGGATTGATAGCAACACGCCAAATAAAGTTGTAGACAAAACAATTAAAGAATTAAGAGCAGGAGACTTACATGGTATTATATGCGTAAACATGCTCGGAGAAGGATTCGATTTCCCGAATTTGAAGATTGCAGCAGTACACACACCTCACAAGTCGCTAGCCGCAACCTTACAATTCATAGGCAGATTTGCAAGAACTAACGCCGAGAATATTGGAAGCGCAAAATTTATTGCAACCACCAACGATATAGAAATTGGGAATGAGAAACTATTCAAAGAAGATGCCGCATGGGCAGAATTAATAGTTCAAATTTCAGAAACTTCCGTTGGAAGGGAACAAACAATAAAGAAAGTATTTGACGAAACCTTACTAATTAACAGCGATAACGAAGAAGAAATTGCGCCAAAGCATAGCCTAAGGCCATTTTGCCATGCAAAAATTTTTCAGTCCAGCACTTTTAATTTACACGCAGTACCTGATTTTGCAGAATTTGGTCAAGAGCTAATAAATCATTACCGTAACGAGGAGGAAAATTTTACATTATTTGTAACTAAGCAGTATTATGCGCCAAAATGGATTAAATCCGACCAATTATTAAATATAAAATACAATTTTTATTTTCTGTATTACAACCCAGAAAGTAAATTATTATTCATTAATTCCTCTGTTAAAACAGAAGAAGTATATGATTATTTAGCGCTTAAATTTTTAACAGAAAATTACGAAAAGATATCTAAAAATGAAATCCACAGAACACTTCACGGACTAGATGACGTTGAATTTTTCAATTTAGGTTTACAATCAAAAGTTGCCGATGGAGAGAGCTACAGAATACTTACAGGTAAATCAACGCAACGCTCTTTAAAGCGAAGTGACGGCAGAATGTTTGCTAATGGCCATATGTTTGCTAGCGCAAAAGAAGGAAATAAATCAGTCACGCTTGGTTATAGCAGCGCTTCCAAAGTATGGAGCAATACTTATTTGAACATTGCCGACTTCACGACTTGGTGTAAGGCAACTGCTGCAAAGATTGACTCTAAAGTTGTCGTGGATACAAAAAGCGAATTTGACAACTTACAACGTTCGATAATAACTAAAACATTTCCAGCTGCGGCATATTCAGCGTCATGGGACACTGATGCTTACATAAACAGCCAAACTGTATTCATAAAATTATCAGGATTGCCCGCCAAAGAATTCTTACTTGCAGAGCTTGATATACACATCAGCGATTCTGTGAAGGGCAATAGTCATGTTGAATTCACTGTCACAGATGGCGAGGGAATTGAAATCAAATTTACATATGAGATACAACATGGCTATAGAATCCTAGACCCGGATGATATCGAAATGTATATTGAAGACAAAGCCAAGAAAATACCTTTCACAAAATACCTAAATAGTAGACCAATCGTATTCTTTCTTACAGATTTCTCTTACATGATGGGCAATGAGTTAATGGGCAGCATCCTTGTGACCGACGAAAACTACGACAAAGAATTAATTACCACATTAGATTGGAAAGCGACCAATACCGATATAACTGTAGAATTTTATGATGAAAAAAATACGAGAATTATTAAAAAATCAGCTAACAATAATCTAAACTCAATACATGAAACAATTCAAACAGAACTTCTCAGCAAAAACTATGATGTACTAATGTATGACCACGGAACTGGAGAAATTGCCGACTTTGTCGGACTGAAGACAGAAGGAGATTTTATGATTGTTGCTTTATACCACATAAAGGGTTCGAGCGCAGCATCTCCAGGAGACAGGTCAGGTGACGTTTATGAAGTTTGCGGACAATCCGTCAAATGTTTGACATGGATAGACACGAAACGGGGATTAATTAACGCGCTCAAAAGACGAGACAAATTACGAACGCCCTACCTACCTCCGAAAGTCGATGGTTCATGTAATAAATTTTTAATTGGGGACTTAGCATTAGCAACCAGTATGATTCAAGGGCAACTCCCACTCAAATTCGAAGTATACGTTGTTCAACCTGGAATACCCAAAGCCAGTTTGACACAGAAAATATCTGGTATTTTAGCAGCTGCTGATGCTTACATAAGCTCCAATGGGACTAATACAAAAATGATTGTATTAGGCTCGGAGGATTAGTGTTCCTACACAGCTCTTATTTCAAAATGTACACAAAAAAGCCCCGCCAGCTACTGGCGGGGCTTTTTGTTTCCTCAGCTGCTTAGAGGCCGGCGGGTGGGGTGGCGTCGCCTGTGCTGCCCCCGCCCCGCACGATGAGCCGGGGGTAGCCCTGGAAGCGCAGTCACACCGCGGGCTGGGTGGGCATTACCGAAAGGAAGTGAATCTTTGTCCAAAAGCCTCGCAACCGGCTTCCACAAAAGGCCCATGTTTTCCCCTTCGTTTGTTTCCGCGAGAGCCAGCGGATGCTTGATAAGTCTGGCTCTGCTGGGCGGCTGCCATTCTGCTCCCCAAGCCGCGCAGCACTGCCTGTCACGCGGGCCAGCGGTTGCTCCGCGCGATACCTTCGATTTTATTCGAGAAGTGAACCGTGAAGGGTTTTCCTTTGAGGTGGACAGCCTGCGCCTCCCGTTTGCCCACCAGCAGCGCCTGCTGCACGGGGCCCACTTCATTGGCGGCATGCTCGACGACAGTACCGCCCTCAATACCTATGGCGGCGCGTACTACTGCGGACAAGTGCGGCGCTTGCTGCGCAGCGCTCGGGCCAGCTGCCACCAGGTGGTGTACGCGCAAGCGGATGAGTTCGGCGGCTTGTTTTTGGTCATTGGCTATCCCGACCAGCCAACCTCTACTTGTCCGGGGGCGGCGAGACGTCGTGGACAGATGACCGGTTTTTTCATCAGGGAGAGAACACCCGCGGCTTCGTGCTCAACGACTCGACGGTGCGAACCACAACGGGACGCTCCACCTACGCCTTCCGCCGCAGCCATCAACGGTCCTACACCGATACCATTTCCCGGCTCTATCGCATCGAATACCATCCCTCGCGCTTCGTGCTGCTGCGCCGCGACAGCGTCCGCACCTACTTGCCGGGAGAATACGCTCCGTACGAACCGGAATAACCAAGCGGGCGGGCGCTCAGCAGGTTCTGGAAACCGGTGATATTTCTACCATCATTTTAGGCTTCTTGCCGAAATGCAGATATTACAAAAAGCCTCGCCAGCTACTGGCGGGGCTTTTTGTTTCACTCGCGGCTTGGTAATATGCGCTATGAAAACGCGGATTATATACATCGAGAACAAAGAAACGGGCGAAGCACATATCGGCCGGGTCACGTTCTCGCGCACGATGCAAACGGTTTACTACCAAGACAAGGTCCTACAGCGGGGCGGGAGTGCGAGCATCAAAGGCAACTTTTTCGACATTGCTACCAATGAGGAATACTGGGTGTCCGGACCCAAGAAGCGTGGGGGCGACGCGCATTATGAACGGGTAACCATCCTTATCGACGATGACGTGAAAGAAGAGTACTGGACCACCATTCGTGCGCCACAGTAAACACCGGGCCCCATACGCTCACCCAAAGGGAGAAATAGAAAGCCCCGCCAGCAGCTGGCGGGGCTTTCTATTTCTCTCGCGGCTTAGCGGCCGGCGGGTGGGGTGGCATCACCTTTGCCGCCGCCCCCGCCCCGCACGATGAGCCGGGGGTAGCCCTGGAAGCGCAGTCACACCGCGGGCTGGGTGGGCGAGCTGAACTGCCTACTTTCGTGGGGAACTCCCCTACTCGAATGGTCACGATTTTTGAGTTGTTGTTGCCGCGCCGGCCCGTTTCGCTGCAAGCCAAGCGGCTACAACCTTGGAAAGCCTACGTGCGCGCCGAAGCCGCCCAGGTCTGGACCACTAGCCCTTCCGATGCGGACGCTTTTCGGCTTACCTTGGTGTACCTCTGCAACACCAGCCCGGTTGATATCGACAACATCATCAAGCCCATTCAGGATGCGCTGGAAACGGTGGTCTACCCAGCCGACGAACTCATCACCGACGTTGACAGCCACCGGCGCTTGTTCACGGAGCCCTTCGACCTAACCAGTCTGCCTATCCTGCTCATTCAGGGCATCGCCCAGCAGCAAGAATGCGTTTATGTTCGGGTGCAAGCCGGAACTGCCCAACCACTTCAGAATTATCTATGAATACTGACCCGAAAACCAAAGAGACGACGAAAGTGCTGGAGCTGGCCCGGAGCTACGAAGCCCAGGGCTTCGTGGTAAAAACTGCCCCAGCAGCCGAGGATATTCCCTTCGACCTGGGCCCGTACCGTCCCGATTTACTGGCCGAGAAGGAGGGGCAACACTTTATCATCGAAGTCAAGAAAGCCGGGGTACCCTTGTCGGTCGACCGCCTGCAAGCCCTCGCTGAAACCATCCGTCAGCATGCAGGCTGGCGCTTGCTGCTGGTGCCCACCGACGAAGAAGGCCCTGTCCTGCCTACCGGCAACACCAATGAACTGGTATCGTGGCAAGCTGTGGCCGAACGCGCCAAGCGCGCCGACCACCTTTTGCAGTTGGGTGAGTCCGATGCCGCCTTCCTTATGTTGTGGTCGGCCTTCGAGGCCATGCTCCGCCGCCACGCTGAACAGGTAGGCTTGCCCATTGAGCGCCTGTCCACCGCAGCCTTGCTTGATTACCTATATTCGCAAGGCGAGTTGGCTTACGAACAATTTGAGCAAGCCCGCGCCGCGCTGCAGGTCCGCAACCGGCTGGTTCACGGCTTCGAGGCTGCCGAAGCAACCCAGGAAGCGCGCCCCCTGCACACGTTGGTTGAGCACCTACTGCAAGAGTGGACGTATACCCAAAACGCAGCCTAGTAGCTTACAGCACTATTATTCTCACCATCTCCCCAACCCATGACTACCGCAGTTCCCACCAACTCGGTTCTGACGGTAACCACCCTCACCTCCGGCACCATTTCCAATGCCGACGGCTACAAGTTATTGCTGGCCCTGAAAGAAGCCATGGCCTCGCAATCGGGCCCCATAACGCTGGACCTAACCGATGTCATTGGGTTCTCCAGCTCGTTCCTGAACTCCTCGTTAGGCACCCTGTTTGAAGAAATGGGCGCGGACGGTTTCAAGCGTCTACGCTTGAGCAACTACAAACCCATGCAACTCAAACAACTCAAAGACTATATGGCTGATGTAGCGCAAACACACCGCGCCGAGTAGTCCTCACACTAGATAAGCCCTACCAAAAAGCCCCGCCAGCTACTGGTGGGGCTTTTCGTTTCTGCCGCGGCTCATCGTGCGGGGCGGGTTGGGTGGCGTCGCCGCCCCTGCCCCGCACGATGAGCTGGGTGTAGCCGCTTAGGCAAGCCGAACACCGGCCCCAGCTCATCGCTCGTTACTCCTCTTTGGTTTTGGTATACACCAATTCCCGCACCTTGACTTCGGCGCCGTTGCGGATTTCGTAGTAGTCTTCCGCGTAATGGCTAGTGTCAATGAGGCGCAGGACGCGCTTGTTTTTCTGTCGCTGGCCCGTAATCAGTTCGCTTTCCCATTCATAGGTGAAGGCTTTGCGGGCCGCGTCGTAGGTGCCGGTTTGGGTTTCGATGCCGCTGCCGATGTGGTTGTTGATGGACGTCGTCACGAATTGCCGGCGCCCGTTATCGTAGCCTTCGGTCTGCATGCCTTGGTAGTTCTGTTCTTCCATCTTCCCATCCGCTACGGGCACCTGCAGATTGCCCCCGGTGATGGCGACGGTATAGAAGCGCCCTCCGTAAAGCGGCGTACGGCGCACCGTGCCCTTCACAAATGGCCGGGCCGCATCCTGAAAAGTCCAGCTGCCCACCAAGCTACTCAGCAAGGCATGGTTGCTGCCGGGCCGCGAGTAGTCCAGCAGCTGCTTCATGGTTTCCTCCTTCGCCGCGCTGGCCGCTGGCTGACTGGCGGGTGCGGCGGGTTTGGCCTGCGCGAAGGCCGCCGCGCTGGGCACGACGAGTAGCAGCAGGAGAGGGAACAGCCGCTTTGCTCCGGCCAGTTGGGCGGCGCTGCAGGCAGTGTCCGGGGATGGGATACTTGCTTTCATAGGGTCAGCGTAAGGAAGGTAACACAGGCAAGAAACTACTAAATAAGATATTTAGGCAGACTAACCCATCCAAACAAGCCCCACCAGCTGCTGGCGGGGATTTTTGTTTCTCCAGTGGTTTAAGCTTCTTTCTTCGCTTCGGTGTCGCCTTTGGCACTGCCCCCACCTAGCACGATTAGCTAGGTGTCGCCTTGGAAGCGCAACCACACCTCGTGCTTGGCAGGAGAGTTCTGGTAGGCCTTGAGCTGCGTGTGCATCTCCTTGATGAGGTTGGCGTGGTGGTGCAACAGGGCGATGAGGGGTTTGCGCTCGGTGGTGCATATCAGCACGCACTGACCTGGGACTTAGTACACGCTCCAGCAATTGCTATTCAGACGTGTTGCATTACCTTATCAAAACCTCGATAGTCTTTGACGTAAGCTAAGAATCCTTCTCGTTCCGACTCCGGCCATGTACTCACAACCTGTTTGAGCCGCGCGATGTCCTCGGCAGTTCCGTAATCTAAGACCGTCATTCCCGCAATCCAGGCAACTTTGACGAATGCGTAGAAAGTCAATGCCAAATTAGCCGGGTCGGCAGCAGCGGCAAATAATTCTTCCTTGAGCAGGGGAACCTTGGTAATGCGTGCGCCTATCGTTGGCAGCGCACGCGCGCGGATTGGGCCCGAAGCATGGGAAAGGAAGCCTACCAACCGTTGGTCGTCTAACCCGGCCATTTGGGCATCCACAAGAAGTATTGTATTCATGACGTGTTAACTAAATGATTTCAATATCGCCCAAGTCCCGCGCTAGGCGGTCCAGTTCTTCTTGCAGGTTCAGTCGTAGTTGGGCAGCGGCTTCTTCGTTACCCATCTTTTCCATCATCGCAATTTCGATTGCATAGGCTTTTTGCTCGGTCTGCTTTCGGAAAGCCAAATCATACAGTCCCCGAGTACCCAGATAGCCCGCCGCTTGCTCATCAACGAAATGCTGATATTCGTGCCGTAATGCGCCAATAGAAGCATCTTCGTGCAAGTGGATTTGCCTGGGACTGCACCTGGAGCATACGCTAATCGTTCCTCATGTGTCAGCATGATTTCCACGCCGGCACTCTTGATTCCTAGTATTCTGTTCATTGTGTTGAACGTTGGTTTGTTGGGCAAAGCTCTGAAGCAGTGAAAAGAAGGAACTGGACAAAACGCATTACTTCCCCGACAAATCCTGCATGTACATCGACACCGTTTGGCCCGTCGTTTTTTTGAACAGCCGGGAGAAATATTCCAGGTCGTTGAATCCCAGGTCGTAGGCCAGCTCCTTAATGGAACCATGCGAGTAGTAGAGCCGCCGCTTGGCTTCCAGCATGAGCCGGCGGGTTCAGAAACTCCTTGGGGGAGAGCCCGGAGTACTGCTTCACCACGCTATATAAGCTGTTGGGATTGAGGGCAAGCTCTTCCGCGATAGCGACAATGCTTGGCTGCTCGGTAAGATTATCTTCGACAAAGCGCTTGAACCGGATGTAGTGCGCGAGACGAGATGCCACCTGATAGTTGTTGCCCAGTGGCCGCTTATCTTATGATATCAGCCATTTACCCAAGACCTGTAACACCCCATGAAAAAAGCACCGCCTTTCCGAGCGATGCTTTCCTGGACAAGAGCAAACCCGCTACTAGCGGGGCTTATTGCTGATTCAGCCGTTTCGGTTTCCGGGCGGAGCAGGGCCCTGGCCGGGAATGCTAATGTGGTGTAGCATAGACTTGAGCAGCAACCAGACGCCCCGGATGGAGTTGGCGGCACGAGGCGAGTTGTCCCCCTCACACCTGGCCCAGTCGCTCGGCCAGCTCCTCCACTTTGCGTTCCAACTCGGCCACCCGCTCGTCAAGAAGGGCCGGGGCGCGCAGGTGGGTGGTAAACACGCCGCGCACCTCCCAGATTTCCAGTGCCTGGGTCAGCTCCAGCTCCTGACTGCCGTAGTCGGGGTTGTCGGCCCGGAGGCGCAGCAGCTTGTTGTCTTCGAGGCGCTCGGCCAGCCGGCGAATGAGGATTTTGCTTTGGGTGATGAAAACGTAAACGTTGCCGGTTTTCAGGCGCGGCTTGGCTTTGTCGATGCGGCTGCACAGCACAATGTCCTGGTGGCGCAGGCCCTGGCGGTGCAGCAGCATGTCGGCCCCCGATACCTCGAAGGCCCGCGTGGGCCCCGTGAGCTGGTGCGGCAACTGCAGCCAAGGCAGCGCGTCGACAAAGGTGGGGTCGTGGTGATGCACGATGTATTCCAGGGCCCGGTTGCGGTACACCAACGGGGTCACGTTTTGCTCGCGGTCGGCCTTGGCAACGGGCGCTGGCGTCGGGGCCGTTTGCTGCAGCTGCTCCTTAAAAATATCGAAGTGGTAGAGCTCATTCACCGTCAGCTCTTTTGTAAGTAGCAAGTCTACAGACAAGCCAAAATGTTGAGCAATCTGAATCAGCGTTTCCATTTTTGGCTCTGACCTGCCCTCTTCATAAGCACCTACGCTGGGCCGCGCCAAACCAAATAATTCTGCGAAAGCCGCCTGGCTCAGCTTCTTAACAGTTCGAAGCTTACGAATATTCTTACCAACGAATGACATGTTACGGAAATGTTATTTCGCTCAAAACATGAGCAGTTCCAAAACTTTGCTTATTATTGCGTCGTAAAACTACCACAACTCAGGCGAAGCCCTTCCCTGCACCGCTACTTTTTTGAGCAGCCTCCTACATTCCACCTGTTACCGCATGACCAACCCCTACTTCGCCACTATCAAGAGCTACCTGCTGGAACTGGGCTTCGACATCTGCCACGCCGACGAGCAGGAAAACGTGTTCGTGGTCGACAAACCGGAGTTGGCCATTAAGAACCTCGTCATCGGCTGCGGCGCTCCGCTGCTGATTATGGAGCAATACCTGCTCGACCTGCCCGCCCCCTCGCTGGAAGTGTACCAGCGCCTGCTGCAAAAGAACCGCGACATCATCCACGGCGCTTTCGCCCTCGACGACACCGGCCGCAGGCTCATCTTCCGCGACACCCTCCAGATAGAAACCCTGGATTTAGCCGAGCTGGAAGCATGCTTCAATTCCCTGGGCCTGCTGCTAAGCGAGTTTTCCGAGGAACTGATTTCGTTTTCGAAGTAACCCTATCCCCCGGCCCCTTCGCCGCCGGGGGAAGGGGCCGGGGGATAGGGTCAACGAATTAATTCTCTAACGCATATCTAACCCAACGTCATGAATATTCTGAACCGTCTCTTCAAAATTGGCCAATCGGAGGCCCACGCAGCGGTCAACCAGCTGGAAGACCCCATCAAAATGACCGAGCAAGGCCTGCGCGACCTGCGCCAGGACCTCGACAAGAGCCTGCACGGTCTGGCCGAAGTGAAGGCCATGGCCATTCGGGCCCGCAACGAGGGCGAGGGCTTCCGCACCAAAGCGGCCGACTACGAGGGCAAAGCCGTACTCCTGCTCCAGCGCGCCCACCGCGGCGAACTGGACGCCAGCGAGGCCGACCGTCTGGCCGGCGAAGCCCTGCTGAAAAAGGCCGAAAACGAAGCCAAGGCCGCCCGCGCCGCTTCCGACCAGGCGAAGTTTGAGCAGTCAGCCGCCCAGATGGACCAGAACGTGGCCACGCTGAAAACGACCATCAGCCAGTGGGAAAACGAGTTGAAAACCCTCAAGGCCCGCGTGACGGTGAGCACCGCCACCATCGCCATCAACAAGCAGATGGCCCAGCTCGACTCCTCGGGCACGGTGGCGCTGCTGGAGCGCATGAAGGAAAAGATTGCTGTGCAGGAAGCCCTGGCCGAGTCGTACGGCGAAATTGCCCAGACCGGCAAGAGCATCGACGCCGAAATTGACAAGGCCCTCGGCAGCACCGGCGCCAGCAAGGCCAGCGAAGACCTCAAGGCCCTGAAAGCGAAGCTTGGCTACACCGAATAAGCCAACCGGGCCGGGCCGCCTGCGGAGTTGTCTCAATTCCCCTACCTTTAAGCTGCCGTGTTTATGCCCATGACCGAACTTTTACAAGCTGCCATCTCTCCGCCCAATCTGCTGCCCACCGGCCTGCTGGTATTCGTGCTGCTCTACTGGCTCACCGTCATCGTGGGGCTGCTGGATATGAAAACGGTGGACCTCGATATCAGCGACCACGGCCACTTCCACTACGACAGCCACGCGCCGCACGATGGCCTGGGCACGAGTTGGCTCAACGGCGCGCTGGCCTTCTTCAACCTGGGCCGCATCCCGCTGATGGTGTTCCTCAGCTTCGTGTTTTTGCCGCTGTGGGTGGGCAGCATTCTGGCCAACTACTACACCGGCAACACCTCCCTCCTGCTCGGACTGGCGTTTCTGTTGCCCTTGTTCATCGGCAGCCTGTTCGTGGCCAAATTCCTGACGCTGCCCTTCGTGAAGCTCTTCACGGCCCTCGAAAAAGACCACGACGGCGGTGCGGTGGTCATCGGCAAGGTGTGTACCGTGCTGCTGCCCGCCACCGCCGACCGCCTAGGCCAGGCCGCCGTCCGCATCGACGGGGCGCCGCTCATGCTCAACATCCGCAGCACGGGCACGCCGCTGGCTAAGGGTGAATCGGGGCTGGTTATCGACTTCGACGACCAGCGCCGCTGCTATTTAGTGGAGCCTTACCATACGTCTTAACCCCATCCCCCGGCCCCTTCCCCTCCGGGGGAAGGGGAGCCTGACGAAAGTTCAGGACAAGCTTTTTTCCTAACCCACTTCTATTCAACAACTTTTTACGCAAGCTCTTCGTCTGGCTCCCCTTCCCCCGGAGGGGAAGGGGCCGGGGGATGGGGTTAACCTTCCACGCACATGCTAGCATCCCTTTCCTGGGCCGTTCTGATTATCGTCGGCCTGTTTCTCCTCGGCTTTTTGGCGGTCATCGCCAAGATGTATAAGAAAGCCGTGCAGGGCGAGGCCCTGCTGCGCACCGGCATGGGCGACGCCAAGGTATCGTTTTCCGGCATCATCGTGGTGCCCATCCTGCACAAGCTGGAAATAATGGACATCAAGCTGAAAACCATTGTCATCTCCCGCGCCGGCTCCGAAGGACTGGTGTGCAAAGACAACCTGCGGGCCGATGTGAAGGTGAACTTCTTCATCCGCGTCAACAAAACGCACGACGACGTGGTGAACGTGGCCCAGAGCATCGGCGCACACCGCGCCTCCGACCCGCTGGCCCTCGAAAGCCTGTTCGACGCCAAGTTCTCGGAGGCCCTGAAAACCGTGGGCAAGCACTTCGATTTTATCGAGCTCTACAACTCCCGCGAGCAGTTTAAGCAGGAAATACTGCGCATCATCGGCACCGATTTGAACGGCTACGTGCTGGATGACTGCGCCATTGACTACCTGGAGCAGACGCCGCTGCAAGCCCTGAACCAGGACAACATCCTGGATGCGGAAGGCATCAAGAAGATTATTGCCCTCACTTCGGAGCAAAAAATTCAGGCCAACCAGATTCAACGCGACCAGCAGAAAACCATCAAGAAGCAGGACGTAGAAGCGCAGGAAACTATCCTGCAGCTCGAAAAGCAGCTGGCCGAAAACCAGGAAAAGCAGCTGCGCGAAATTGCCAACATCAAGGCCCGGGAAGCCGCCGAAACCGAGAAAGTGCGCCAAGAGGAACGGCTGAAAGGCGAGAAAGCCCGCATCTCGGCCGACGAAGAAATCCAGATTTCGGAGCAAAACCGCGACCGGCAAATCCTGGTTGCCGAGCGCAACAAGCAACGCACCGATGCCGTGGAAACCGAGCGCGTGGAACAGGCCCGCTCCCTGGAAATCAACGAGCGCGAACGCATTGTGGCCCTCGCTCAGATTGAAAAGGAAAAGGCCCTGGAAGAGGAGCGCAAGAACATTCAAAGCATCATCCGCGAGCGTATTACCGTGGAAAAAGCCACGGTGATTGAGGAAGAGCGCATCAAGGACACCCGCGCCCAGGCCGCTGCCGACCGCGAAAAGCTGGTGGCCGTGACCAAGGCCCAGCAGGAAACCGAGCAGGCCACCATTGCGCTGGTCGGCGACGCCGACATGGCCAAGCAGGCCGCCGAGTTCCGCGCCAAGCAGTCGCTGATTGATGCTGAAGCTGAGAAAGCCTCTTCGGAACACCGCTCGCAGGCCATGCGCATCATGGCCGAAGCCGAGGCCAGCAAAGCCAGCGCCGTGGGCCTGGCCGAAGCCCAGGTGATGCAGGCCAAAGCCGCTGCCCGCCAAAAAGAAGGCGAAGCCGAAGCCAACGTGATGCAGCTCACCGCCTCGGCCGAGGCGCAGTCCATCCAGGTGCGCGCCACGGCCCAAGCCGAAGCCGACGAAAAGCTGGGCGTGGTAGCCGCCAAGGTGAACCGCGAAAAAGGTCTGGCCGAAGCCAGCGTCATCGAAGCCAAGGCCGACGCCGACCAGAAGCGCGGCCTGGCCGAAGTGACCGTGAACGAGCAGCGCTTCGCAGTGGAAGCCAAGGGCATCGAAGCCAAGGCCGACGCCATGAAAAAGCTGGACGGCGTGGGCAAAGACCACGAAGAATTCAAGTTGCGCCTCGACAAGGAAAAATCGGTGGAGCTGGCTCAAATCAACATCCAGAAGGACATTGCTGGTGCCCAGGCCGGGGTTATCTCGGAAGCGCTGAAATCGGCCAAAATCGACATCGTAGGCGGCGAAACCATGTTCTTCGACCAGATTATCGGCTCCATCACCAAAGGCAAGATGGTGGACCGCGCCGTGCACAACTCCGAAGTGCTGGGCACGGTGAAAGACGCCTTCTTCGGCCACGATGGCGGCGGGGACTTCAAAACCAACCTGCGCCGCTTCGTAAACCAGTTCGGCCTGAGCAGCGATGACATGAAGAACCTGAGTGTATCGGCGCTACTGCTGCAAATGATGAACAAAGCCGGCGATGAGGCAACACGGAGCACCATTACGCAGCTGGCCAGCACAGCCAGCGCGCTGGGCATTGGGGACAAGCCGGCGAAGACGTTGCAGCTGTAGAACCCCATCCCCCGGCCCCTTCCCCTCCGGGGGAAGGGGAGCCAAGGCGGCGCGGACGCCCGGCTACATACACACGACATTGTTTGTTATTTCTTGGTTAACTGAGCTTTGTCATGAAGGGTGACGAAAACGAAAAGAAGATTCGTCAGGCTCCCCTTCCCCCAGAGGGGAAGGGGCCGGGGGATGGGGTCCACGGGGCCGAGGTCTACCCCTTCGGCATGTACACCACCGACGCCGAGCCTGGAAAACGTCGCTCAAAGCCTACGCCCAGCACAACCGCAAAAACTCCACGCCCGCCGAAAACTATCTCTGGCAGGAGCTACGCGGCAATAAGCTGAACGCGCCCTTCCGCCGCCAACACGCCATTGAGTCCTTTATCGTTGATTTTGTCTGCCTCGCCGCGTGGCTAATCATCGAAGTCGACGGCAGCATTCACGGCGACGAAAGCCAGGCCGAATACGACGGCGGCCGCACCCACGAATTACAGGAATATGGCTTCCTGGTCCTCCGCTTCACCAACGAGGAGGTTCTGCACAACACACCCAAAGTGTTAAAGACAATTGCCGAGCATTTGGCTGTCCTCTACCCTAACCATGAGCCCAAATAACTCAACAGCTACAGACAACAACGCTAACCATCAGGCTCCCCTTCCCCCGGAGGGGAAGGGGCCGGGGGATGGGGTACAGCTCGAAGGCGGCACCTACGAAATCCTGCGCAACCGCCTGCACAAGAGTGGCGTTGACCTCAAAACCCGTCTTGATAAGCTGAACGCCGAGCGGAAAACCGTGTTCGGCGCAATTGATACCAAGCTGATTGGGACCGGGCGCATTACCACCGAGCACAATTGTGTGCCGTGGGATATGGTGCCTGTGGGCGACAAATTTCTCTTCGGTTTCAACGTCGTGCTCGGCCTGAAAACAGAGGTGGAATTATCCGATGTTTTTGGGGCCTACCACTACGCGAATCACGAGTTTCATCCGCTGCCGCTGGACCTGATTAATAACGCGCAATTTGCCGGGGAATTCCGCGACTTGTATCGGTATTACAAGAATACGCAATTTGTGAAATTTGCGGTACTTGGCAACCACCTATTTATGGTGTTCCGGGTGGGCAAAAGCGTAAACGATATCAAGACGTTTAAGTGGCTTTTGCAGAACGATACGCTGACCTACATCGACAACCGCAGCGACCACGAGTACGTGTATCCGCCGCAGCACGAATTCACCTGGAAGCGCACCACGCGCGACATGCAGCGGGCCGGCAAACACCCGCATATCAGCATTGAGGACCGGGTTTTTGTCGAAACCATCCACGGCGACCTCACCATTAAAGTAGAGGACAACACCGCCACCGGACGCGGAATCTACGCCGAGCCGGTGGCCGACAAGGACCAGACGCTCGACGATTCGGAGATTTATTACGCCATTGTCGGCAATTTAATTCTGCTGAAAATCCGGCCGTACCAAGAGTCGGAATACCGGTATTTTATTTACAATTCCAAGCAGAAAACAGCGCAGCGCCTGGACGCGCTGGCCGATGCCTGCGTGCTGCTGCCCGACGGCCAGGGCCTGATATTTTCGCACGGCTTTTACCTGCAAACTGGCGAGGGAAAGCTGTTCGAAAACGGCCTGCGCGACATGCTGTTTGAGAAGCGAATTGCGTCGCCGAACGGGGAAGATTTCCTGTATGTTTTTTATAACAAGGAGAGCGGCGCGTATTTATTATTCTCCTATAACATCATCGCGCAGCGGGTCGAAAATCCGATTAATTGCCACGGCTACGCGCTGTTTGAGAATGGTGAACTGTGCTATTTCCGCGCCGACGAGGAGCCGAAGAAGCACCACAACGTCCAGATTTGGCAGACGCCCTACGTGGCCCCCGATTTTGAGCTGCCGGTAACGTCCAACTCCTACCTCTACAAGCTGGGCAACAAGGAAATAGTGCGGGCCATGGCCGAAACCCAGGAAGTGCTGACGCTGCTGAACAAAGACGACAGCTACGCCGGCCTCTACCTCGACCTGATTCGCCTCACCACTACCCTTACCGACACCTACCACTGGCTGCGCGAGCCGGCGGCTCAGGCCCTGGCCGAGCCATTGCGCGACATCCAGCAGGCTGCCAATGCGGCGGTGGAGGAGTTCGATAAGGTGCTAAGCATCCGCAAGAGTACGGACGCCGAAACCCAGCGCGTGCTGGCCAAAGCCGACGAACTGGCCAGCCGCATCAAGCGTACCACGGCTACTGAGGTAAACGAGTTTGTGCAGCTGCTGGCAGAGCTGCGCACGGTACGCGGCAAAGTGATTTCCCTCAAAGAGTTGCGCTACGTGGAGCTGCCCACCGTGGAAAAAGCCGCCGCCGACTTGGAGCAAACCAGCAAGGACGTGGCCGCTCAAACGGTAGAATTTTTACTGAAACCCGACGCGCTAAAGTCATACACGGTGCGCGTGCAGGCCATTGCCGAAGCCATTGAGAAGGTGCAGAAGGTAGCCGAAGCCAACGAGCAGGAAAAGCTGGCCAACGGGGTATCCGGGGAGTTGGAATTGCTGATTGAAGTGGTGAGCAACCTGCCGATGCCCGACCCCACGCAGACCACGCGCATCATCGATAATATTTCCACGATTTACGCCAGCTTCAACCAGATTCGGGCGGCGCTGAAGCGGCGGCGGCAGGCCCTGGCCGGCACCGAAGCCCAGGCCGAATTCACGGCCCAAATCAAGCTGCTCGACCAAGCCCTGGTAAACTACCTGGACCTGTGCGACTCGCCGGCCAAGTGCGACGAGTACAGCACCAAGCTGCTGGTGCAGCTAGAAGAGCTGGAAGGTAAGTTTCCAGAATTCGACCAGTTCCTGACGCAGCTGGCGGGCAAGCGGGAAGAGGTTTCGGAGGCATTTGAGTCGCGCAAGGTGGGGCTGGTGGAGGCCCGCAACCAGCGTGCCACGGCCCTGCTGCAGTCGGCAGAGCGCATTTTGAAAGCGGTGCAAAACCGCCTGGGACGCTTCGAAACGGTGGCCGATATCAACGGCTATTTCGCCGCCGATTTGATGGTGGAAAAGGTACGCCAGACCGTGCAGGACCTGCTCAACCTCGGCGACCCGGTGAAAGCCGACGACATCCAGAGCCGCCTCAAGACGGTGAAGGAGGACGCCGTGCGCCAGCTCAAGGACCGCGCCGAGCTATTTACCGACGGTGGGCAGGCCCTGAAATTTGGTCCCTACGCCTTCACCGTCAATACCCAGCCGCTGGACCTGACGGTGGTGCTGCGCGACGGCGACCTGCACTACCACCTCACGGGCACCAACTTCTTCCAGAAAATAACCGAGCCTGCCTTCCTGGCCGCCCGCGCCGTGTGGGACCAAACGGTGGTATCCGAAAACGCCGACGTGTACCGCGCCGAGTACCTGGCCTGGCTGATTCTGCAAGCTGCCCAGCGCCCCACCCCGGGCCAGGATGGCGCGCACGCCGTGCAGTCATTAGCCCAACTCTCGCACCTCACCGTGGCCGAACTGACTACCTACGTGCAGGAATTTATGGCCCCGCGCTACGCTGAGGGCTACCTCAAGGGCGTGCACGACCACGACGCCGCCCTGCTGCTCGAAGCGCTGGTGCGCCTCACCCGCACCGCCGGTTTGCTGCGTTACCCGGCCAATGCCCGCGCCGCCGCCGCGCTCTACTGGCAGCGCTTCACGGGCCGCAAGAAGAAGGCCGCCTGGCAGCACCAGCTACAGGGCATCGGCGTGCTCCTCCAGGTATTCCCCGACTCGCGGGAGTTTGAGGCGCTGAAGGCCGAACTACAGCTGGCCGTGGAAGAATTTGCCACTGGTACTGGCCTGTTCACCATCCCGGAAGTAGCCGAGGCCGGCGATTATTTATTCCAGGAATTAACCCGCAGCGAAACCTTCGTCATCTCTCCCGAAGCCGCCGAGCTATACCAATCCTTCCAGCAAGCCCTGAAGGAGCGCAACGCCACGGCCCAATACGAAACCTCCATAGCCACGCTGGCCGACCAGCCCGCCGCGCAATTCCAGTTGGTACGGCAGTGGCTGAGCGCATTCGCACAGCACCTGGTTCACCCCAGCCCCGGCCCTCTTGGGGAGGGGAGCCCGACGAACTCAGACGTCAGTGCTACCGTGGCTCCCCTTCCCCTGGAGGGGAAGGGGGATGGGATGAACGAAGCAGCAACCCTCCTGATGACGGCCACCTTCGACGCGGCCCGCATCATCCGCACGCCCTTGCGCGAGATGCTGACGGGTCTGCAAGGCTCCCACGCCCGCATTCACGAGCGAAACTACCTGCTGAACTTCCCCGAATACCGCCGCCGGCTGCACCATTACACCCACACGGTAGTGCCGCTGTTTGAGTCGTTCGGAACGCTGAAGAAGGAACTGGTGGCCCGCTTTGCGGAGGAACTGCGACTGGCCGAATTCCGGCCCCGCGTGCTCTCGTCGTTTGTGCGAAACAAGCTGATTGACGAAGTGTACCTGCCGCTCATCGGCGCCAACCTGGCCAAGCAAATTGGCACGGCGGGAGCCGACAAGCGCACCGACCTCATGGGCCTGCTGCTGCTGGTGTCGCCGCCCGGCTACGGCAAAACCACGCTCATGGAATACGTGGCCAACCGCCTGGGCTTGATTTTCATGAAAATCAACGGGCCGGCCATCGGCCACGCCGTGACCAGCGTGGACCCCGCGCAAGCACCCAACTCTGGCGCCCGCGAGGAGCTGCTGAAGCTCAATCTGGCTTTTGAGATGGGCGACAACGTGATGATTTACCTCGACGACATTCAGCACTGCAACCCGGAGTTTTTGCAGAAATTCATTTCCCTCTGCGATGCCCAGCGCAAGATTGAGGGTGTGTACCAGGGCCGGGCGCGCACCTACGATTTTCGGGGGCGCAAGGTGGCCGTGGTGATGGCCGGCAACCCCTACACCGAATCGGGCGAGCAATTCCGCATCCCCGACATGCTGGCCAACCGGGCCGACATCTATAACCTCGGCGACATCATCGGCGACACCGCCAACACCTTCCTGCTCAGCTACGTGGAAAACTCACTGGTGGCAAATCCGGTGCTAAGTCGCCTCGCCGCCAAAAGCCAGGCCGACGTGTACCCGCTCATCAAGCTGGCCGAAACCGGCGACAGCGCGGGCCTCAGCTTTGAAGCCAACCACTCGCCTGCGGAAATCAATGAGTATGTGGCCGTGCTGCAAAAGCTGCTGGGTATCCGCGACGTGGTGGCGCGCGTGAACGAGGAATACATCCGCTCGGCGGCCCAGGCCAATGAGTACCGCACCGAGCCGCCCTTCAAGCTGCAAGGCTCCTACCGCAACATGGCCAAGCTGGCCGAAAAAGTGCGCCCCGTGATGAACGACGACGAAGTGCGAACCCTCCTGGCCACGCACTACGACAACGAAGCCCAAACCTTGACCAGCGGCACCGAGGCCAACCTGCTCAAGCTGCGCGAGTTGCTGGGCTGGCTCACGCCCGAAGAAAAAGCGCGCTGGGAGGCCATCAAGTCTACATTCGTGCGCAACCTCCGCACCAGCAGCGGCGGCCAGCTACACAGCGTGCTCACACAGCTGGAGAATATTTCGAGTGGCTTGGGCGGCATCCGGCAGGTGTTGGAGAAAGATTAACCTAACCCCGGTTGCGCAGTAGCCGCATAGCGGCGACAGGCTTGTAAAGTTGAGTGTTCAAAAGTAAAAGCCGCGTAGCGGTGACAGAACCAACTAGGAATCTGTCACCGCTACGCGGCTGCTGCGCAATCTGACTTAACCAATGGCATCTGGTTTGGGATGGTAGGCTTTCTATTCTGGCGCGAGTTTAGCGCATCTTAACTCGCGCCAATTATCGGGCGAGGCTGTACCTCGCATTGGAACGACTCGCGTAGGCGCATCTTGCGCAGCTCTGGATGGATGCCAGAGCCGCACATTATAACGCACCCGAAACCTCGCTAACGTCAGACAGCCAATCCCCGCGCTTTTGCTCGGAAACAGAAATGGCACATGCTGGACCCGATAATTGCCGGGGCCAGCAGACCTATGAAGGGAATGAGCAAAAGTCCGAAGTGCAGCAGGCCCATTAGCAGAATCCCCAAACGGTTCTCGCGGATGAGTTGCTTCTGCTCTTCGATGGTAGCAAGGTCTTCTAGGGCATCGCCGACCAAGGATTTGGCGCTGTAGTAGCAGCCAATCAGCAGAATCAGGATGCCATTGACGACGGGAATGAACAGGCAGATTAAGACGAACAACAAGGCTTTGATGGTGTTGCCGGCTGCTCCCTGCAAGCCGGCGAGCCAGCTCGTTTCGATGCCCTGTTCCAGCTGCGGGTAGCGCGTTAACGTCCGTTTCTGCACATATTTCATCAGGAATACTTCGAGCAGGATTCTAACGGAAATCAGAATCAGGAAAATAAACGCCACCACGATAAAAGCATACGACAGGATGGTGAACCCAATCCCGGCCGCCGCTGCCGCAACCGGCGCAGCGGCCATGGCCGCCTGAGTAGCCGAACCAACGGCCAGCAGATGGGGAAAGAAGAGAAATATTCCCAAAGCCACAAATGCCGACGCGACCTGAGCCAGCGCAACAATGGTGGCCCACTGCCAAAAGAATAGCGCGCCCCAAAACACAAAGCTTCCCACCCAAATGGCTACGGAATAAAAAATAACTTTCGCGTTCAAGGAATCTTTGAGGGCGAGGCTAATGCACTTGAGCGCCTCAACGAGCGCGGGGAAAAAAGCGAAGGGGGTAGAACGAGGACGGACAGGAGCTTTTTCCATTCGCTAGACTAATCAATTTAAGGGTGAGATACCTGGCGGCCAGTAAGCACACCAAAGCATCAGAATCCCCGGCCGAGGCAAAGCCGGGCAGCAGCCCCGCACAGGGCTGCCGGGCGCTAAGAAACGAATAGTTATCTGCCGATATACAGAAACTGCGCCGCTCGCCGACGCTGCTTGTGCGGACTGCTGCTTTGCGGCTGGGCGGTCCCGGTCCGACAGCAGCGCCGTCCGACCGGTTGAAGGGTGCACCGTTTGCTCGGCCGCAACGGCACCGTGCCACGACAACCGGACCGGCTGCCGCCGTTACGCTAATTATAACGGGCACATCAGGTAACTACAGAACAGTGCTCCTCGTTGGCAAACGCTTCTTTGCACCATTCACCATTTTTCCCGCCCCATGAAGATTGTATTTGCGCTGCTAACTGTTTGGCTGACCGCTTTCTCGCAGCTATTTCACGTTGCGGCTCCTGCTAAGAAAGCACCCCAACCCAAGGAATACGTCATCACCGCATTCGGGGCGGGCACCGATAGCACCAAGCTCAATACGCAGGCAATTCAGAAAACCATCGACCAGGCGGCGACGGCTGGCGGGGGCACGGTGGTGATTCCCAAAGGTGTTTTCCTGAGTGGGGCGCTGTTTTTCAAGCCCAAAACCCACCTGCGGCTGCAAGCCGGCGCCAAGCTCAAAGGTTCCGATAATATTGCTGACTACCCCCTGATTCCGTCGCGGATGGAGGGCCAGAAGCTCGATTACTATGCCGCGCTCGTCAATGCGACCAAGGTGAATGGCTTCACCATAACCGGCCCCGGCACCATCGACGGCAACGGGCTGCAGTTCTGGAAAGGATTCTGGGCGCACCGGGATTCGATGCAGAAAGCGCACAAGCCCTCTACCAACCTGGAGGTGCACCGGCCCCGGCTGCTCTTCATCTGGGGCTGCGATAAAGTGACCATCAAGAACGTGAAGCTGCACAACTCGGGCTTCTGGACCACCCACTTGTACCAGTGCACCAACGTGCTGATGGAAGGCTGCGACATCCGCTCGCCCTTCCGCCCGGTGAAGGCTCCCAGCACCGATGGCGTCGACATCGACGTGTGCAGCAAAGTAACCATCCGAAACTGCTACGTCTCCGTCAACGATGACGGCATCTGCATGAAGGGCGGCAAAGGCCCCACGGCCCAGAAGCTACCCGAAAATGGCCCGATTGAAGACGTGTTGGTGGAAAACTGCACCTTCGGCGAAGTGCACGCCGCCATGACCTGCGGCAGCGAGTGCATCCACGCCAACCGCATCACGATGCGCAACTGCAAGATGGACAACGACCGGCCGGTTCTCCTCTTCAAAATGCGCCCGGACACCTACCAAGTGTACGAAAATATCACCGTCGAAAACATCACCGGCAAGTGCGGCACCATCGTCACGCTCTCGCCCTGGATGCAGTTTTTCAACATGGCGGGCAGCACCGAAAAGCCCTTCGGCACCATCCGCAACATTCGCATTTCCAACGTAAAAGTGCAGTGCCGCGAGTTCGCCGTGCTCGATGGCAACCCAACCGACAAAGTCAGTGATATTGTCTTTACCAACGTCGAAGCCACGTCGCCCAAAGCCACTTTCACCAACAAGTACCCCAGCGTAAAATTTAACAACGTCACCCTCAACGGCACCCCTGTGAAGCCGACCGAAGCCGTGCAAGGCGGCGCGGCGGCCAAACCCCTGCTGCCTGACTAGCCCACCAGAGCGCCCGGCCACAAAAAAGCCCCACCAGTAGCTGGTGGGGCTTTTTTGTGGCTCATAAGTATCGCTCGCAACATTGTAGGCTACGCACGTCATGCAGTAATAACCGTAGCACTAAGCCCCATCATGCCTCAAGACCTGTAGCACCCATCCCGCGTATGCCGGGCATATCTCACACCTTCCGCCAATGGTTTTCCAGAAACAGCTCCGTCTGCCGGCCATGCGCCGTGGCTTCCACCTCATCACCGACCTTGTGCTGCACGAGCTGCCTGAGCTTCAGCAGGTGCGGGCGGGGATGCTGCACGTTTTCATTCAGCACACGTCGGCTAGCTTGTGCCTCAATGAGAATGCGGACCCCACGGTGCGCCACGATTTTGAGCAGTTTTTCAACCGCACGGCCCCCGAGAACGCGCCCTACTTCCGGCACAACTCAGAAGGCCCCGACGACATGCCCGCCCACCTCAAAGCCGCCCTGCTGGGCAGCAGCGTGAGCATTCCCGTGGCCAACGGCCGGCTGGCGCTGGGCACCTGGCAGGGCATCTACTTGGGCGAGCACCGCGACCATGGCGGCCGTCGTTCGCTGGTGCTCACGCTCATGGGCGAGTAGTCAATCAGCTACTTAGAGCCGTTTCGGCCTCCATGTACCGGCTGGGCAGTAGCGCGAACTGAGAGTTCGCGCTACTTGCCACTAGGGCCTGCGTTGCTACGCGCCGAAATCGGTAGCCGTAGCTTGGGCCTGCCACTGCTGCATGTCATGCCGCACAGCCGTCATTTTCTGGTCGGCCATTTGGTAGGCGTCGGCCCCGAGGAAGAGAGAGATGGGTGGCTGCTCGGCCTCGCTCACTTCGATGAGCAGGGCCACGGCCTTGGCTGGGTCGCCGGGCTGCTGGCCGTTGATTTGCTGCTGATGCACCAGCTGCGACTCGCGTACTTCCTGGTAGGCCTCGATGGGCGTTTGGGGGGTGCCCACCGAGCCGGCCGACAGGAATTCGGTGCGGAAATACCCCGGATACACCACCGTGGCTTTGATGCCGAAGCGCGCCACCTCTGCCGCATATGACTCAGTGAGCCCCGCCACTGCAAACTTGGTGGCGCAGTAGATGCCCCAACCGGGGAAATTGCCCGTGAAACCGCCTACGGAGGAGATGTTGAACACTACGCCCGCTTGCTGAGCGCGCAGCTGCGGCGTGGCCTGCCGTAGCACATTCAGCAGCCCGAATACGTTGATGTCGAAGTTTTGCCGCGCCTCCGCATCCGACAGCTCTTCGAGGCTGCCGATGAGGCCGTAGCCTGCGTTATTTACCACCACGTCGATGCGGCCAAACGCGGCCACGGTAGCCTGAACGGCTTCGCCCACGCTGGCTTCATCGGCCAGGTTCATAGGCAAGGGCAGGAAGTTTTCGGGAGCGGTGCCCACGGCGCGGCGCAGGTCGTCGGCGTTGCGCGAGGTGGCGGCCACGTTGTAGCCTTGTTGCAGCAATTGCTGCACCAGCAGCAGGCCGAGCCCTTTAGAGGCCCCGGTTACAAACCATGTTTTCTTGGTTGAAGGAGTCATTGGAAAGCAGTTTTGATTGCAGTTGAGGGATTATTTTGAGGTTTCGCGGTAGAAGATGTAGCCGCCGTGGTAGAGCACATCGTCACGGAATTCACCGTCGGCGGTGAAGCCCGTATCATCCACGTAGTCGATGTGGTGGCCACTGATGGTGTAGCGGCCGGTGTAGGCGCTTTTGGTGGTGCCGCGGGCTTCGTCGTAGCGGCCACCCGGCAGCAATTCCTGGCGGATGTGGCCGTCCCTGGTTACCCACATCCCGAGGTAAGGATGGTTATTGACAGCCGCCGTATCTGGCATTTTCGCTGTTTTTTCAGTTGTCATAAAGTGAGGGTTAGAGCGGTTTTGGATTCGGTGGGTAGTAGCGCGAACTTTCAGTTCGCGTCCCGGCAGCGGCCTCCTGGTTCGTTCCGTGACGCGAACTGAAAGTTCGCGCTACTCTGCAAAGCCGATGCTGGTGGACAATGCTTTCCAGGCTTCAAACTCCTGGTTAATTGCGCTTAGCTTGGCATGGGCGCGGGTATAGGCATCGGACCCGAGCAGCAGGTGCAGTGGCGGATTTTCTGCTTCCGCGAGGCGAATGATGGCGGCAGCGGCTTTGGCCGGGTCGCCGGCCTGGGCGCCGTTCATGGTGAGGTAGCGGGCGTGGGAGGCGCGCACGGCCTCGTAGGCGGCAATGGGCTGCCGGGGCATGACCAGCGACTCGGGCGTGAGGAAATTGGTGCGGAGCGCACCGGGCTCAACTACTGTTACTTTCAACCCGAAATCGGCTACATCCTGCGCCAGCACTTCCGAAAAGGCGTTCATTGCCGCCTTGGTAGCCGCGTAGATGGCCCAGCCTGTAGCCTCGGCAATGCCCGCAATGGACGAAATGTTGATGACGTGGCCGTGGCCTTGCGCCCGCAGCTGCGGCAGTGCTTTTCGAATGACGTTTAACGCGCCAAATACGTTGGTTTCGAAGCTGTGACGGGTTTCGGCATCGGTCATTTCCTCGATGCTGCCACCCATGCCATAACCCGCGTTGTTCACCACCACGTCGATGCGGCCGAAGCGGGCAATAGTCGTTTCGATGGCCTGTGCCACGCTGGCTTCGCTGGGCAGGTCCACGGCCAGCGGCAGGAAGAAATCGGTGGGCTCTGAAATGGCTTTGGTGAGGCCGGAAAGCTGGCGCGAAGTGGCCGCTACGCGGTGCCCGCCGGCCAGCAGCCGGGTGGCCAGGGCAAGGCCCAGGCCCTGTGAGGCCCCGGTGATAAACCAGGTTTTGGGGGTATCCATAAAGCGTGCTGTTAGTACAGCACAAAGGTTGGGCTAGCTGCGGCCGGCCCGTTTGCCCCATTCAAACCAATGCTTACGAAAATCAAACAACCCGCGCCGCCGTGGGCGTGCGGCCGGTGTGCTTCTTAAAAAAGTTGTTGAAATGCGCGGGTTCCTCAAACCCCAGGCTGTAGCCGATGAGGCCCACCGGCCAATCAGTGTGCTTGAGCAGGGCCTGGGCCTCCTGCACCAGGCGCTCGGCCAGCAGCTGGGTAGTGGTTTTACCGGTCACTTCCTTCAGGGCGCGGTTGAGGTGGTTGGTGTGCACGGCCAGCTGGGTAGCGAAGGCCTGGGCCGTGCGCAGCGGCACTTGCTGGCCTGGCACCTCAATGGGAAACTGCCGGGCCAGCAGCTCGGTAAAGAGCGAGGCAATACGCGTCGATGCCGTGCTTTCGCGGTAAAGCGTGGTGGCTGGCTGCAGCTTCTGGGCGCTGTGAATGAGCTCCAGCACGTAGGCGCGCAGCAGGTCGTACTTGAAGGCGTAGTCCGAATCCAGCTCATCGAACATCTTCTGGTAGAGCTGGCGCACGTTGGCCTGCTGGGTTTCATTCAGCAGGTAGATGGCTTGGCCATCGGGCTGGAACACCGGAAAATCGGGGAGCCGGATGCTGGTGTGCTGCTGGAGAAAGTGCTCGGTGAAGATGCAGAAGAAGCCGCTCTGCTTTTCATCAAAGGGCTCCCAGTGGTAGGGCACCTGCGGGTTGGAAAAGAACAGGGCATTGCCCTCCACGCCCACGCTTTTGTCGGCGTAGTGGTAGGTGCTCTGGCCCACCACGAAGGTAATTTTGTAGAAGTCCTTGCGGCTATAGGGCAGGCATTTCGCGGCCGGCCCCACAAAGTCATCAAGCCGGAACACGTTGAAATGGCCGATGTCCTGGCGCAGGTTATCGGGCAGCCAGTTGACCTTGACGCGGTAAAAGTCTTCGAGGGTGTGAGTAGCAGCCATGGCCCGAAGTTACGTTAATCAAACGTACCAGTTGCCGCTATTTCCATTTGCTTGATGCGGGGCCGTCGTTTCAGCAGGCGGCTCCGCAGCCGGAGCATTGGCTGTTCAAGCAGGTTGTTCATCACCAGCGCCCCGGCCAATACCGCTCCGGTGCACAGCAGCAGCATGGCATTACCATCGGGAGCCAAGCCGTGGGCCGAAAAGAACTCCTGCGTCAGGTGAATAACGCCTTTGTGGGTGAGGTAGACCGCAAAAGAAAGGGCTGCCAGCCGGGCCGTCACGCGGGATTCTACCTTGTGCAGGACGCTTGTTGGGCTAATGGCACCGGCCACCAGCAGGCCGTAGCCCAGCGCCACCAGCGGAAACCCAAAGATGGATGCCCCAAACGCCTGCGCATCGAAACACAGCCAATATGCCCCGGCCAGCACCGCTCCGCCCAGCAGCAACAGTCCATTCCCGTACCGGCCCAGCTGGGCCGCCGCCTGCGGCCGAAAGTGGAACAGCGCCGCAATGCCAATGCCCATCAGCAGCCCATCGAGCCGATTGTAGGTTGGGTAGTAGATGTATTGATACCATTCGAGCCAGGAATGGTCGGTAGCCAGACTGGGCACCACGCCCCTGTACCAGCTCAATAGCCGCGCTACGAAGCCAGCCCCAATCAGTGCAGGCAGTAGCACCACCGCCCATTTGCCCACGCGGAAGCGCAGCAGCACGAGTAGCAGCAGCGGCAGCAGCAGGTAAAACTGCTCCTCCACGCACAGCGACCAAGCGTGCGAAAATGTGCCGGCGTGCATCAAATCCAGCCCGAAGTTCTGCGTGAAGGTCAGGAATTTCCACAGCGGCGGCAGGGCCTCCCGCTCCCGAAAGGCCGGCACGAGGAAGTATACCGCCACCACCGCCAGGTAGGCTGGCAGGATGCGCAGCGTCCGCTTAATAAAGTATGTTCTCAGGGAGATGGTGCCGCGGCGGGCTATTTCAGCTAGCAGTTGCGCCGATATCAGGTAGCCGCTCAGCACGAAAAACAAGTCCACGCCAGTCCAGCCGAAGCGGCCGAATTCCATCAGCCACTCCGGGTGCGGAAAAATGCGGTAGTGGAACAGGAAAACCAGGCTGATGGCCAGGGCGCGGAGGTGGTCGAGGCCAGGCAGTCGGCCTGCCGCCGGCGTAGTGAGTGCAGACATAGTAAATGCGGACGTTGCGCAGCCGCCTTGGGCCAGGCACCGGGCCGACGAATCTACGCCTTAGAGGGACTTTGCATTCATCGCATTGTAGCGAGGACTACACAATCCGCGCTACTGCATGCGACCTGTGCACCCACTCCGAAACTGCTTTAGCCAGCGCCAAACGCTTTTTTCGCGCCGCCGGCACGAATACACTGTTCGGCTTACTTCCTAAATAGTTTCTCCATTTCCAGTTTGCAGCAAGGGCACCGCGCAGCTTGCTAATTACTGCCCACGACAAGACATAGAATTAATATATGTCGTCTAATACTTTTATTATTCATCTTCTATATATAACCCTTGCAATCACAGTTTTTGCTCTGATTCTTTTTGTTTTGCATAGTCGTCAGACTACCTACCTGCTTCTTGCCAGTCATACTTTTCAACTTTTCTATGAAACAATTAGACGCATATTCTTACTGCAGCCAGCGCCTGGTGCTGCTCCTGGGCCTGGGGTTAGCCAGTGGGGCCGCCCGGGCGCAGTTTGCACCGGTGGTGAGCTACCCCAGCAGCAGCCCCAGTTATGTAGCCCTGCGAGACGTTAACGCCGATGGACGCTTGGACATTATTTCGACCAGGATTTCAACATCTGACCTCAACGTGTTGCTAGGCCAGGCCGGTGGCACCTTTGGCAGCAGCGCCAACTACCCCGCCCAGGCCAATGGCAGCGCCTTTGGCTTGGACATGGGCGACCTGAACGGTGATGGCCGCCCCGATGCAGTAGTGGTCAACACCTCCGCCGCCAATGGTACCCAAAACCTGAGCGTACTATTGGGCCAGGCCGGTGGCGCCTTTAGCACGGCCACCAACTTCCCAACCAATATCAGTGCCTCTACAAGCAGCTATAACGTAGCGCTGGGCGACCTGAATGGGGATGGCTACCTCGATGCCGTAACGACATCGGCCAATAGCCTTCCGATAGGTGTATTTCTGGGTGCGGGCAACGGCACGCTGGGCACACCTACCTATTACGCCAGCGGCAATTCCAATAACACATATGGGGTGGACCTGGGCGACGTTAACGGAGACGGCCGTCTCGATGCGGTTATTACCAACTTCAATTCGGGCGCTGGCAACATAGTATCGGTGCTGCTGGGCGCGGGTAACGGTACGCTGGGCGCGCCTACGTTTTATACCGTGGGCACGGCCCCCGCGGGCCTCAAGCTGCACGACCTGAACGGCGACGGACGCCTCGACATTACGGTGGCCAACTACGGCAGCAATACCGTGGGGGTGCTCCTGGGCCAGGCCACCGGCACCTTTGGCCCGATGACTACCTATAGCACCGGGGACAACGGGCCGCGCGAAGTGGATATTGCGGACTTTAATGGCGACGGCCGCCCCGACATTGTGGTAAGCAACCTGGGGCCGCTTTCCTCTGGCCCATTCGGCTCGACAGTGGGCGTGCTGCTGAACCAGGGGAGCGCTACATTTGGCACGGCCACCACGTATTCGACCGGCGCTGGTACGCAACCCTGGGGCGTGGCTGCTGGCGACGTGGACAACGACGGCAAGCCCGACATTGTGGTGGCCAACCGCGCCGGCGGCACCATCAGCGTATTGCTGAATACCGCTGTTTTTGCACCAACTACCACCGGTGCCAGCCGCTGCGGCACGGGGGCCGTGACGCTAGCGGCCAGCGGTGCGCCAGTGGGCGGTTCGTACCGCTGGTATGCCCAGGCCACGGGCGGCACAGCCATCGGCGGAGCAACCGGGAGCAGCTACACTACGCCCACGCTCTACGGCAGCACCACCTACTACGTGAGCATCGTGAACGCCAACAATATGGAAAGCGCCACGCGCACGGCCGTCACGGCCACCATTTATTACGTGGCTCCGCCGTCCATTGTAGCAAGTGGCCCTACAACCTTCCCGGCCGGCGGCTCGGTGGCCCTGACGGCACGCGCCAACCTGGCCCTGAGCTTTACGGGGGCAAACAGCGCGAGCAGTCAGCGCGTGACGACCAATCTGAACGCTGCCCCCCCTGCGCTGCCCAACAGCACTTGGGAAGCCTGGGTGTATCCTACGCGCACCAACTATACGGTGCGGCAAACGGTGTTTTCCGTTGATGATGGTGGCTTCGACCGCAGCCTTGTTATTGAAGCGGGGACCAGCAACTGGGGCATTTTCACCGGCACCAGCGTGTGGGAAGCTGCCCCAGTCGACCTGAACCAGTGGCAGCACGTAGCGGTGGTGTACAGCAGCACAGGCATCCGATTTTATAAAAACGGTGTGGAGTATGCATATGGCGGCGGGGCCAATCTGGGCTCTACCAACGCACGCTTCGCTATTGGTGCCAACCCCAGTTTTCCGAGCGAGTCGTGGCAGGGGCAGATTGACGAGGTGCGCGTGTGGAACACGGCGCGTAATCAAAGCCAGATTCAGGCAATTATAAACGATGCTCCGGCTGGCAACACAGCCGGGCTGGTCGGTTTCTGGCGCTTCAACGAAGGCAGCGGCACTACGGCCACCGACGAAACCGGCACCAACAACGGCACCCTTGCCAATGGCCCAACTTACGTAACGCCCGGCCAGAGCAGCATTGTGGCCTCCACGTACGCCTGGAGCCCGGCCGCTGGCCTGAGCGCCACCAACACGGCCACCGTTACGGCCGCGCCCGGCAGTACCCAAACCTACACCGTAAGCGTGAGCAACGGCGGCACCTGCAGCAGCTCGGCCCCGCAAACAGTGAGCGTATTGCCGCGGCCCGACCTGACGGTGAGTACTGTGCAAAACATCCCGGCCGGCTACTACAACAACATCACCGTGACTGGTACCGGCGTGGGCACCCTCACCGGCGCTGTGGATGTGGCCGGTGCTTTCGTGGTGCAGGCCAATGGCTCACTCAATACCAACTGCCAGGCGCTGACCGGCGCCGGCTCGTTTACCCTGGCGGCCGGGGCCACGCTCAGCATTTGCAACGCGGCTGGCATTGCCGCCACGGGTACTACCGGCGCGGTGCAGGTAGCAGGCCCCCGCAGCTTCAGCGCCGATGCCAGCTACGTGTACAACGGCACTACGGCGCAGGCCACGGGCACCGGCCTACCTGGCCAGGTTCGCAACCTGACTTCGGCCAATAACAGCCTCGTGACGTTGTCCCAGGCGCTAGCCATCCGGCAGGTGCTGGCTCTGAACACGGGCAACCTGAGCACCAACAACCAGACCCTGACGCTGCTTTCTGATGCTACGGGCACGGCCCTGATTGCCAATCTGGGCGCGGGAGCCGTCGTGGGCAACGTGACGGTGCAACGCTACATCGACCCGACCCTGAACCCGGGCCTGGGCTACCGCCACCTATCGGCCCCGGTGGCCGGCGCCACTGTGGCGGCCTTTGGCTCGGGTGGTGCCGCGCTAGTGACCACCCCGGCTTACAATACGTCGCCTACTCCCAACCTGATTACGCCTTTCCCGACCATCTTCGCCTACGACCAGGCGCGTTTGGCGTCGTCGCCGTCCACTACATCGTCGGTGTTCGATAAAGGCTGGTATTCGCCGGCGGCGCTCAGCAGCCCGGCCGCCCTGGGCAGCACTGGCTTCACGGTGCAGCTGCCGGGCGCGCAGACGCTGAGCTTTGTCGGGCAGGTGGGCAATGGCAGCGGCACCCTGCCAATGAGCCGCGCCACCGGGGCCACGGCCGCCGATGCAGGCTGGAACTTCATCGGTAACCCCTACCCTTCTCCGTTGGATTTCAGCACCATTCCCCTTGCTAATCAATTCAACCTTGACGCAGCTTTCTACACTTACGAAAGCACTGCACAGTATGCCGGGCAGTACCGCAGTTTTGTTAATGGGTTTGGCAACCCGCTCATTGGCACGGCGCAGGCTTTCTTTATGCGAGTGAGCAGCGGCCAGACCGCCGGCACGCTCACGCTCAGCAACGCCAACCGCGTTACCAGCTACGGCCAGCAGGCCCCCGTGCGCCGGGGCGCCGACCCTCGCCCCGTGCTACACCTGACAGTGCAGGGCAGCGGTAGCATCGCCGATGAAACCTATGTGTATTTCGAGACCGGTGCTACCGCCGGCGTCGACGGACGGTACGATGCCGTGAAACTGTCCAATCCCCATGGGCTGAACCTGGCCTCGCAGGCTCCTGACCTCGACCTCGCCATCAACGGCCTGCCGGAGCTGACGGCTCCCCGCGTGGTGCCCCTGACGCTGTATGTGCCACAAGCCGGTAGCTACACCCTGCATGTGGCCGAAATCCTGAATCTGGTGGGTGCCCAGGTTTACCTCTACGATGCCCAAACCAACCAAACCATCGACCTGCAACAGGTTAGCAGCTACACCTTCAGCACTGGCACGGCTACCAGCCTGCCCAGCCGTTTCGAGTTGCGTTTTGGCCCGGCCCGCCCCCTGGCTACGCAATCGGCCCTGACGGCGGGTGCCATCGAGCTTTATCCCAATCCGGCCCGCCAAAGTGTCACTGTACAACTGCCGGCCGTGGGCGGCGTGAGCCAGGTTCAGTTGAGCTTGTACAACAGCCTTGGGCAGCGGGTGCGCGAGCAGGCCCAGCCCCTGAGCAGCACCGGCCTCAAAGCCCAACTGCCGGTGGCTGACCTGGCTCCCGGCGTGTACATGCTGCGCGTGCAAGCCGGCACGGCCACGCTCACCAGGCGCATCGTGGTGGCCCACTAGCTATTGGCCCCTGATGGCTCCATTCGCATTGCCGCGTTGCTCAGCTTGGGCAGCGCGGCAATATTTTTTTGCGGCGTTGCGGTCGTTGATAATACGCTGTTGGCCAAGGGACCGTAATGCTGAGCCATTTCCTACGATTCAGACGCTAAAGCTGCGTAGATACGCTGCTGCGCCTACTTTTGCCTCACCACCTTCCCGAACCTTGCCCATGAGCTCCATGATTCAATTTGTTGCCAACTACGACGACCTTTCCACAGACAAGGGCTTCCAGTTTAAGTTTCACTGCGACAAATGCCGCAACGGCTATATGTCGCGGTTTCAGCCCAACGCCATCGGCATTGCCGGGAGCTTTATTCAGGCGGCCAGCAGCTTGTTTGGCGGCCTGGGCGGGGCCGAAAGTGCGGCTTACCACATCCAGCGTGCGGTAGGCGGCAAGGCCCACGACGAGGCCCTGGAAAAAGCAGTAGCCGAGGGCAAGCAGCAGTTCAAGCAATGTACCCGCTGCGGCCATTGGGTGTGTCCCGATGCCTGCTGGAACCATAGCGCTGGCCTTTGCGAAGACTGCGCTCCCGACGAGCAAGAGGAACTCCGCGCCCAGCAGTCGCAGGCTGCCAAAGAGCAGATTTATACCAAAACCCGCGCTCAGGACTATACTCAAAACCTCGATTTCCTGAACCGCGGCGCCCTCTTGCAGTGCCCCAACTGCCAGGCCAAGCTCACCGCCGACCAGAAATTCTGCGCCAGCTGCGGCACGCCCAACCCCGCCGCCAAAGTTCAGGAGCGCCACTGCACCAGCTGCGGCGACAAGCTGAAACCCGAGCAAAAATTCTGCGCTAACTGCGGCGCGAAGAACTAGCCGGCTCGGCCAGTAGCTTCGCTGCAATCAAGCCCCGTCAGCTACTGACGGGGCTTTTTGCGCTCTGGCCAAGCCATTCATTACTGGCCTGCACAGTAACCAGCATCAAAGCGTTCTTGGTCAGCTTAAGTTCACCGCATACCCCGGCAGCCAGCGTTAATTTCTACTGCTACAAACTCATCAGTTATTCATATTGAATAGTTGAATAAATCAGTAATTTTGTCGGCACTGATTTGCGGGTTATCTATTAACCTGCACTCTGTTTCTGCTTTAACTAACCTTCGCAATACATGCATCACTTTTTTACTCAATTGTGGCTGGGCCACCGCATCAGTTTGTTGGCCGGGGCCCTGCTGCTGGCCGGCTCCGCACAGGCCCAAAACCAGAACGTGGGCATCGGAACCACTACGCCGGCGGCCACGGCCCAGTTGGAAGTAGCTTCCACCACCAAGGGCTTTCTGCCCCCGCGCCTGACCAAGGCCCAGCGCGACGCCATTGTTTCGCCCGCTTCGGGCCTGCTCATCACCCAAACCGACAACACGCCCGGCTTGTACCAGTACATTACGGGCCAGGGCTGGGTGAGCGTAGGCACGCTAAACTCGGAAAGCATGGCCACACTGGCCGCGCCTACCACAGCTGTGAACCTGACGCCCGCCGCCACCACCATCGTGTACACCACCAACAGCAGCAGCACTATCGGCTCGGTCACGCTGCAGCCCGGCACGGAAGGCCAGCGCCTGGTCATTATTAACAACGACACCGAGTACCTGCCGGTGATATCGACCAGTGGCACGGGCAACATCCTGCCCCGGTACGGCGCCCGCTACATCTACACCAACGGCGCCTGGCGCCGCGAGTCGTAGCCAGCGGCCACAGCCGGGCAGGTCTTTTTCGTTGCTGATTTCCTCATTTTTTATGGCAAATTTATTTTCTGCCGCGTCATCGGGCGCGGCCTCGTCGCGGCGCTCCTGGCTGCGACGAGCCTTAAGCGGGCTGCTGCCTGGAGCCACCGAGGCTGCGCCACAAGCTCCCGCACTGGTGTCGATGCGGCCCAGCGCAGGTTCGCCTTACGTAGGTGAAATTGCCTTGTTCGCGGGCAATTTTGCACCGGCCGGCTGGGCCTTCTGCGATGGCAGCTACCTGTCTATTTCCGAAAACGATGTCCTATTTCAGCTCATTGGCACCACCTATGGCGGCGATGGGGAGACAACCTTTCGCTTACCTGACCTGCGGGGCCGGGCCCCGATGGGCACGGGCCAGGGGCCCGGCATCTCGCAGAGCTACATCATTGGCCAAACTGGCGGCGTGGAAAGCGTCACGCTCAACTTGCAGCAAATCCCGGTGCACAATCACACGCCAGGCGCTACCCGGTCGCCGGGCACCACGGCTTCGCCTGTCAATGCTTTCCCGGCCGACAATGGAGCCGGCGCGGCTCAGTACACCACCAGCGCCACCGGCCTCACGCAGCAGCCCGTGCAAATCCTGGGGGTTTTCGGGGGCAGCCAGCCACACGAAAACATGCAGCCCTATCTGGTCATCAACTACATTATCTCGCTGTATGGGCTATTCCCTTCGCAGTCGAGTGGTGGAAACAACTCCCCATTCTTAGGGGAAATAATGCCAATTTCCTTCAATTTTGCGCCAGGTGGCTACGCCTTGTGCCGGGGCCAGGTGCTGCCTATTAACCAAAATCAGGCGCTGTTTGCGCTGCTGGGCACCAGTTATGGTGGCAACGGGCAGACCACCTTTGCCCTACCGGACCTGCGGGGCCGCATACCGATTCAGGACGGCGGCTTCAACTACGTGCTGGGTCAGCGGGCGGGCACCGAATTCCACACGTTGAACACCAGCGAAATGGTGCCGCACACCCACGGGCTTAAGGCCAGCGCAGGCCTGGGCACCACGCCTCTCTCCGGAAGCACGGGTCCGGCGGTGGATAATTACCTGGCCGACAGCGGCGGCGGCTCGGCCCAGTACGGCTACGACGTAAACACCAGCCTGGCCAGCACCACGGGCCCCAACGTGAACGTGACGAACAGCCTCGGCGGCGGCCAGGCCCACGAAAACCGGCAACCTTATCTGTGCATCGAATTTGCCATTGCCCTACAAGGCGTTTTCCCTTCTCAATAGCCATGTCAACCTCTTCCTCTGAACCGCTCGGCGCTCCCACGCCGCCTACCCTGCCGCAACCGGCCCGGCGCAGCCTGCTCAAGCGCCTGAGTGCCGTGGTGGCCGGCAGCTTTCTGGCCAGCCCAATGCAGGCCCTGTTTGGCCGCCGGCTACTGGCCAAAGCAGCCGCGCCGGCACGGATTGCTTCCCCAGCCGGCGTCAGCAGCAGTGCGGGCAGCCCTTTTGTGGGTGAAATCATCATGGCCGCTTTCAATTTCGCCCCACACGGCTACGTTCGCTGCGACGGACAGCTGCTGCCCCTCAGCCAGAACACCGCCCTGTTTGCGCTACTGGGCACCACCTACGGCGGCAACGGGCAGAGTAATTTTGCCCTGCCCAACCTAAATGGCCGCGTGCCCCTGGGGGCTGGGCAGGGCCCGGGGCTCTCTTATTACGACCTGGGCCAAACCGGTGGCAGCGACGCCGTGACACTCCTGCCCACCGAAATGCCCGCCCACAGCCACACGATGGCGCTTAGCTACAGCCAGAGCCTGGGCAATACCGCCTCGCCCGAGAATGCCTACCTGGCCAGCAACGGCGCGGGCCGGCCGCAGTACGCGGCCACCAGCACGGCGTACATGGCCTCAGGTGCTACCGGCTCGGCGCAGCCGCACAACAACATGCAGCCCTACCAGGTCCTGGCCTACTACATTGCGGTGCAGGGGATTTTCCCACCACGCTCCTAATCTGCGCAGCCCGTCTGGTTGCGCTACTACAGCCCCGTTAGTGTTTGCTGGCGGGGCTGTGGCCTTCTAAGGCTAGACATGGCAGCACTTCCCAGGTTACGGCTGCGGCTGGTGCAGCGCCTGGGTTTTGACGTAGCTGTCGAAGGGCAGCTCCTTATTCAACCAGCCGGGCAACACCTTGCTGGCAATCAGCAGCTTTATTACTTCAAAGCGATGAATACCGCAGGTCATTTTCGAGTACAGGGCCAGCAGCGGGGCGGCGCACTCCGGCGTTTTGTTGGCTTCGTAGATGCTGGTGCAGCTGATGGCCAGCCACTCGATACCGCTCTCACTGTGGGTGCGCTCCACCAGCGCGGTAAGCAGCGTAGCGTCGCCTTTCTGGTAGTTGCTGGTCAGGATTTCGGCATAAAGCCCCGGCTGGCTTGAGCGCTGCATTCGCTCCAGGGCAAAAGCCCGAATTTCCGGAGCCTGCAAAAGCTTCAGCGCATCGAGGGCGTAGCTGATAAGCCGCTGATTCTGGCGGTTGGGCTTCTGGCGGGCCTGCGCCAGAATCGGCCCGAAGGGCAGCGGGAATGGAAACAGGGTGAACACCTTATACAGGCTTTCCCGCACGCGGGGGTCCTGTTCCGTCAGCAGCTGCTCCGCTAGCTGCTGGATTTCGTGAGGCGCCAACCCACGCTTGCGTAGCCGCTGGCTGCTGATATAGCGGCCAGGCATGCGCAGGATGTTTGCAAGGTCAGCATCCGGTACTTCAGGCGGGCGTTGCGCCAGATACTCGGTCCGGCTGGCCATGGTAGCCTCCACGTTGTGCAGGTAGCGGCGCGCGTCCTCATCCTCAGTGGCCAGTTGGCGCAGCTCGGCCCACGCATTCATAGCCGGATACCGCTCCTGAAATGAGTCGATGTAGGTTTCGTCTTCCCAGCCATCGGCGTAGCGCGCCAGCTTACGGCCTACTTTGCGGGCGATGTATTGAAAGCCTTCCAGGCCATCGAGCGCAATGATTTCATCAGCGCCCGCCCAGTCGGAACCGCTGATGGGCCGCACTAGAAACCGCCGGCAGATTGCCCGCCGTGCCTGGGTATGGCCTTCCTGCGCAAACTTTAGCGCGAGGGCAAAAAGCTGCGTCAGCGTCCAGGTATCGTCCTGCTCGGTGGCCAGGGCCTTGAGCACGGCCCGCCGAATTCGGGCCTGCTGCCGCGACAGGTAGTAAAGGCCGTAAACGTATGCTGCCCGGTCGGATTCCGCTTGTCCATCGTAGGCAAAATTCCGCCTTGCGACTTCAATAATGGCATCTGAAAAGTCAGCGTGGGGGTAGGCTTGCGCCAGCAGGTAGGGCCGCCCGGTACCGAGCCGGCAGGATTGGCGGAAATCTGTTTTGAGGCTTCTGGCAGTGCGCATCTGGAAAGAGCAAGTACGTGCAGACAAAGAACGTCGTGCAACGCATTCTTTGCTGCTTTGCCAATCCCCGGCTGGCCTTCTACCGCAGCCAAGCCGTAGCTTAACCGTTCAAAACAACCATCCACAAGCAACGCCCGCCGCATGGCTACCGTCAAGCCCATTCTCCGCATTTTCGACTACGTCAAAGCCCTGGAATTTTATAAGGATTGGCTGGGCTTCCGCATCGACTGGGAGCACCGGCCGGAAGGCAGCCCGGCCTACCTGCAAATCACGCTCGGTGATATCAGCCTGCACCTCTCGGAGCACCACGGCGACTGCTCGCCGGGCGCCCGTGTTTTTATTGATGACTTCCGGGCGCTGGCGCCTTTTCATCAACAGCTGCTGGATAAGAACTACCCTTACAACAAGCCCGGCCTGCACGCACCTTTCTACGACCCTACTGCGCAGGAGATGACTGTTATTGACCCATTTGGCAACCGCCTTACGTTTGTAGAGCGAGGATAGGTCCCAACTTCTGCGGCGGTAACCAGTAATTTAGCAACGCTTCTCCCGCCCACAGTAGCCCCTCCATGCCCGATTTGACCCCATCAGCGCTACCAGCCGACCTGCCTGCTTCTCAGGAGCTGCTAGAAGTTGTGCTCAATATATCCCAAACGGGCATCATGGTGCTGCGCCCGGTATATGACGCCAGTGGAACTACCATTGTCGACATGGCCGTGGTGTACCTCAACCCTGCTGCCCAGCAGATGCTGCAACTGCCCCAGCGCCCCGCGGAATCGTTCCTGACGCTCTATCCGACGGCGAAGACAGCGGGCGTGTTTGGGTTTTACCGCGATGCCTTTCTGTCAGGCAAGGTGGAGCGCCGCCAGAACAATTACCAGCAAGACGGCCTGGATAGC
Organism: Hymenobacter negativus; assembly: GCF_017571495.1. Lineage (GTDB taxonomy): Bacteria > Bacteroidota > Bacteroidia > Cytophagales > Hymenobacteraceae > Hymenobacter > Hymenobacter negativus. Next base: position 520,821 of record NZ_JAGETZ010000004.1, read on the forward strand.
TACTATTTTCTGGTGGCTCAGCGCCAGGGCGAGGTGCTGGTAGTGAGCTTCGACGACGCCAATGACCAGTCCCGTACCGACATAGTGGAAGAGCTGCGCGCCAGCCAGTCCCGCGAGCTGGCGGCCCGCGCCGAGGCCGAGACCGAGCGCAACCTGTTCCAGGCCGTGCTCACGCAGTCGCCGGTGGCCATCTGCCTGTTTCAGGGCGACGACTGTGTGGTGACCACCGCCAACGACTTGGTCTGCGAGCTGTGGGGCCATCCACCGGCCGAGGTGCTGGGCCGGCCGCTGCTGGACGGCGTACCCGAACTGCGCAACCAGGGCTTTGTTGAGCTCCTGCGGGAAGTAGCACGCACACAGGTCCCGTTTGTGGGTACTGAGGTACCGGCCAATTTGCTACGTAACGGCCGGCTGGAAACGACATACTACGACTTCGTCTACAAGCCTTTATACGGGCCTGACGGCGAAGTGCTGGGCGTCATCGATATTGCGGTTGAGGTAACCGAGCAGGTGCGCGCCCGCCAGCAGGTGCAGGAACTGAACGAAGAGCTGGCCGCCATCAACGAGGAGCTGCGGGCCAGCAACGATGAGTTTCTGCAAACCAACACGGCATTGGCCGAATCGCAACAGACCCTTTCTACCCTTAATCAGGAGCTGGAAAGCCGTGTGGCCGAACGCACCCAGGCGGTGTCCCGGCAGCAGCAACTGCTTCAGCAGATTTTGAGCCAGGTGCCGGCTTCCATTGCCACGCTGAGCGGGCCCGAGCACCGCTACTCATTTTTCAACGAGCCTTACCAACGGCTTTCGGGCAACCGCACCGCCCTCGGCCTCACGGTGGCCGAAGTGTTTCCGGAAGTGATAGCACAGGGGTTTATTGGCCTGCTTGACGAAGTATATGCCACTGGCAAACCGTTTGTAGGCCGGGAAATGCCCATTGCCTTATTGGACCCTACTACTGGCAAGCCCGAAACGATTTACGTAGATTTCACCTATCAGCCGCTGCTCGACGACCAGGGGAAGACGACGGGCATTCTGGCGTTTATCCTGGATTCGACCGATAAGGTGCGGGCCCGCGACGCCGTGGAGGCCAACGCCCAACGCCTGCGCTTGCTCACCGATGCCCTGCCCGTGCTCATCGGCTACCTCGACCAGGAGCGGCGCTACCAGTTTGTCAATCATGCCTACCGAAACTGGTTCAATTTCGACCCGGCCGCGCTACTGGGCCGCACGGTGCGCGACGTAGTGGGCGAGCAGGCCTACAACAACACCAAAAGCTATATGGACCGCGCCCTGGGCGGCGAACGGCTGTCGTTTGAGGCCCGAATGCCCTACCGCGAAGACTTCGTGAAGCACATCAAAACCGACTACATCCCCGATGTGCAAAACGGCGAGGTGAAGGGATTCTACAGCCTCGTGACTGATATTACGGAGCAAACGCTGGCCCGCGAGCAGGTGCAGGAGCTGAACGAAGAACTGGCCGCCATCAACGAGGAAATGCAGGTGGCCAACGAGGAGCTGCGCGACGCCAATGCCCGCCTCAACTACACCAACGTGGACCTGGACACCTTTGTGTACACGGCCTCGCACGACCTCAAGGCACCAATTGCCAACATTGAAGGCCTGCTGCTGGCCCTGCGCGAGCAGCTGCCCGGCACCGTGCGCCAAGACCCGGAAGTGGCCAAGCTACTCGGCTTCATGCACGGCTCGGTAGAACGGTTTCAGCGGACACTGGTGCACCTCACCGACATCAGCAAGCTGCAACAGGCCCACGCCGAGCCCGCCGAGCTGGTGGACCTGGCCGCCCAGGTCGAGGCTGTATCCCTCGACCTGGCCCCCATGCTGACCGCCGCACAAGGCCAGCTCACGGTCGATATTGCCGCCTGCCCCACCGTGCGCTTCTCACCCAAAAACTTGCGCAGCATTCTCTATAACCTGCTTTCGAACGCTATCAAGTACCAGGTGCCGGGCCGGCCCCCGCAGGTGCTGCTCCGGGCTTTCTGCACCAATCAGCAGGTGCACCTGGAAGTGCAGGACAACGGTCTGGGCCTGACTGAGGAACAGCAGAGCAAACTGTTTGTGATGTTTCGGCGGCTGCACACCCACGTGGAGGGCACGGGCGTAGGCCTCTACATGGTGAAGCGCATTGTAGAAAATGCCGGTGGCAATATCTGGGTCCGAAGTGAGCCCGGCGTGGGGTCCGTTTTTTCGGTGGTGCTGCCTGACTATGCGTAAACCCCAACGTTTGCTTCTGCGTATGGCTGGGCTATGCCCAAACTTACCAGCGTGCTGCTGGTCGATGACGACCCGACCAATAATTTTCTGAATGAGCGGCTTCTCAAGCGTCTTGACGTGGCCGCCCACATACTGGTAGCGGCCAATGGCCAGGAAGCCCTGACGCTGCTGCAACCAACTGCCAGTGCTTCCGCGCTGCCCGCCCTCATTCTGCTCGATATTCAGATGCCCATCATGAACGGCATCGAGTTCTTGGAAGCCTACCAGCAGCTGCCGCCAGCCCAGCGCCAGGGCACCACTGTAGTAGTGCTCACCACCTCAATGGATACCCGCGACCTAATGCGCCTCGATGCGCTACCGGCTGCCGGCCGCATCAACAAGCCCCTGACGCCGGAAAAAATACAGGCTGTGCTGGAACTGCACTTCCGGCAGCATGCGCGGGGCAACAGCACGGCACCGTCGGGTGAGCAGGCTAGCGCAGCCATTTCCAGTTCACCGACACATTGAGGACGCGGCCCTCTACCGGGGCCCACAGCTCTGGGAAATAAGGATTGGCGCGGTCGCCCAGCGCCACTGCCTCGCGGCGCGTCTGGCGGTAGTCGAACAGGTTTTCGCCGTTCAGAATGAAGGTCCAGGGGCCGGCGGTGTAGCGCACCAGCGCGGCTACCACGGGGTAGCCCGGGCGGGTAGAACCCTCGTCGAGATACTGACGTCCGGTATAGCTGGCCTCAATGCCCACGGCCAGGTGCTCGCTCAACTCCTGTGTGGCCACGGTGGCAAGCTTGTGGCGGGCCGCCAGCGGCACGTTGGGGCTGATGGCATCATAGCGCCGCCGGGCGTAGGTGTAGAGGTAGCCCAGGTAGATTTCGGTTTCGTGGTGGCGCAGGCGGACGTAGCTTTCCAGGCCCTGGCTCACGGTGGGCGCGGCGGCGTTGTACCAGTTTATCGGCAGCTCAAAGGTGCCAACGGGCACGGGGTAATCGATTATCCGTGCCTGGTTGAGCACCAGCGGGTCTTGCAGACGGGTGTAGAAGAAACCTTGGTTTAGGTTCAGGCTGAGGCCGGAGGCAAAGCGGTGCTGGTAGTTGACGTCGCCGTTCAGTCCCTGGCTGCGCTCGGCGCTGAGGTTTTGCAGCGGCTGTACCAGCGGGATTTCGCGTTCATCCAGCTCGTTCACGTACGGCACCGGCACGCGGTAGCCGAAACCGCCGTTCAGGCGCAGCGTCACATCGGGGCTGGCTTTGAAGAGCACAGCGGCGCGGGGCAGCAGGAAGTTGCCATAGGTGTTGTGGTGGTCGAGGCGCAGGCCGCCCTGCACGCTTAGAGTGGGCGTCAGCTGCCAGTCGTCCTGCACGAAGCCGCCCACGGTGGCATAGCGGTAGTCGTTGAGTAGGGGCGTCCGGCTTTCGGCGAGCAGCGGCTCAAAGTCTTCGCCCAGCACGTTGAGGCCCCCCACCAGTGTGTGGTGGCCGTAGCGGTGCAGGTAGCTCACTTCCGAATAATAGCTTAGCTGCCGAGCTGCGTAGCCCACGGTATTGGTGCTCACCGCCCGCCGAAACCAGCTGGCCGTGGCCTTCACCGTGAGGCTGCCGCCGGCCACGCTGTCCTGGGTATAAGTGAGGTCGGTGGAGTGACGCTCCGTTTTGTTCGTGACAAAGAACTTCGGCACCAGGGTGCTTGCGCCGCCCTGCACCACGGCCGCGTCGCCGCCCTGCCGGTCTTCCACGGTGCCGGTGTAGCCCAGAGCCAGCTGGCCATTTTTGGGGTAATAAAACAGGCGCGGGTGCACCGTAAAGTTGCGCAGCCGCGGCACGTCCACGAAGCCGTCGCCGTCCACATCCACGCTTTGCTGCCGGGTGCCGCCCGCAAACAGCGTGTAGCCCACGCGCTGGTTGCGCCCGCTGGCAAAGCCGTTGAGGTTGCTTTCCTTTAGTGTGGACTGGTTGGCCGTGAAGGTGAGCTGCGGGCTGCCGAGCACCGGCGTTTTGCTCACCAGGTTTACCAGGCCCGCAATGGCCCCACCGCCATACAGCGTGGAGCTGGAGCCCTTTATCAGCTCAATCTGGCGCAAGTCGAGCGGCGGAATCTGCAGGATGCCGAACGAGCCCGAGTAGCCGCCCAGCAGCGGCAGGCCGTCGCGCAGTATCTGGGAGTAGCGCCCCGGCAGGCCCTGAATGCGCAGGTCGGCGTTGCCAGTGGTGGGCGAGGTAGGTTGAATTTGGGTGCCGGCAATATCGCCGAGCAAGGAGGCAATATTGCCGGGCTTGATGCCGTTTTCTTCGGTCAGCTCCTCCTCCCCCAGTACCTCCACGCGGGTGGGCAGGTCTTCGAGGCGCGAGTTGGTACGTGTGGCCGTCACCAGCACCTCTTCCTCGATGGCCTGGGTGGCAGGAGCCAACTGAAGCGTGAGCGCCGTTCCGGCAGCGGGCGTGGCCACCAGTTGCGGCCGGTAGCCCAGGGCCTCCACGCGCAGGCGAGTGCCGGGGGCCGGGGCTGGCGTGAGCACGGCCTCACCTTTCACATCGGTAGCAGCGCCCACGCCCGTGCCCGGCACACTCACACTGCCCCCAATCACGGGGCTCTGGGTGAGCGAGTCGCGCAGCACAACGCGGAGCGACTGCGCCCGGCTGCCCAACGTCATCAGTAAGCAACACACGCTCAGCAACAAGCTGACACGCCACATCGAGAACCCAAAACGAAGACTCATCAGCCGTTTATTCTGTGAAAGCCCGCGCTGTATTTAATCAGCATGGCCCAGCGAATGTATGCCGACACCTCTGTGTTAAATCTGTAGCCACAGCGGCTGCAGTTTCCGAAGGGTCAGGCCCCGAGCTGGCCTAGCCAACACGAGTCACAGACTCACCATTACCAGCGGCTCACAGTTACGGGCTATGCGCTTACGGCCAGCGCAACCCCCACCTACGGGTTGGTAATCTGCCCGATGAACAAGATGGCGCCCGACGACTTCTCCCGGATAAGGAACAGGAACGGCCGGTTTACCTGCACCACCGGCGGCAGGGAGGTAGTGACAATGCCTACCGACGTGACGGCAGCTGCTTCGGTGCCTTCCTCGTTCACTTCCAAAAAGGTCTTGTGCTTCACCGAGCTAATGGCCAGCCCTGAGCTCCCCCCGGCCAGCATCCGGCTAAAATTGGCATTAATAAACGACGAGCCCATGCCCAGTTGCGTGAGTGACTGCCGCAGCTCTTCCTTGTATTCGAGGCGGAACTTGGGCAGGTGCAGTTCCATGCCGGTGGTATCGGCGGCAGCCAGCCAGGTTTCGAGCTGCGGGCGGGTGAGGCGGGCGGCCACGCTGGCCAGGGTGCTTTGGCCCTGGGGCACCACGAAGGTCATGCTGAACTGCTGGTTGCCGTAGGGCAGGTCGATAACCTGCTGCTGGGCATCTTGGTAGCGGCGGTAGCGGCCGGTGGTCAGGCTCATAAAATCCTTGTTTACCGGGGCTCCGGTTTCGGGATAAAACAGGCTGGGCCGGGTGTTGCGCGGGTCGAAGCGGTAGGTCCAGGTGCCTTTGAAGTAGAGGGCGTTTATCAGGTACATCACGTCATCGGCAGTAGTCATGTCCAGGATGGTTGGAATCTTGCCCCGCGTCTGAGTATTCACCCAGCTGTTTATCAGGTTGGTAGTGGCGGGCGCGCCAAAGCTCACCGGCTGCACTGTGGCTCCGAAATACTGCTGGTTGGTCTGCACAAAGGGCGTCTGGAGCTGAAACTGCTGCCCGTACCAGATGGAGTTGCCCGTGGTAAAGGTCACCTGCGGGTCGAGGCCCTGAAACAGTGAAAACAGGCTCTGAAACGACTCGTTAATTTCGGTATCCGTCTGCGGCTGGAATCCCAGCGTCTGTTTCATATCCGCTTTGGTGGTGCCATCGGCCCCATTATAGACCATGGTGAGGGCCGCCGAAATGCTGAGCGGCGAGATGCAGATGTTGGTGGCGGGGGCGTTGCCCCGCAACGCCCCAAAAGCCCGAAACGCAAAGTCGTTGGCGCTGGTCAGGGTGTTACGCTCGGCCCCGGTGAGGGGGCGCGGTAGCGTGCCTTTCTGCATATCCTCTACGGCCACTTCCTGCTTCTGGCAGGCAGTAGTGAAGCACAGAGCGCCCGCCAGCAGGGCCAGCGCAGTTGTTTTGAGTACAGGGGTCAGCATCGGGAAAGGGGCTAAAAGGTGAAAGAATGGCTGCCCGTTACGGCCGCCGATGTTGCCCTGACCGGTGGTGGCGTGCATAGGTTGCAGCAACCTTTCTGGCTATGCCTGCTGCCGTTGTCTCTCCCGATTTTGTGGCCACCTCTTACCCAGTAGCAGCCGCGGCAGGTATACCGGCTTTATTGCACGATGTCAATGACGAGTATACCTTCTACCAGGAGATAGTGATTTAGCTGTGGAAAGCCTGACCCGGATTTGAGGGGGCGGACCAAACGCAGCACCTGGTGCTATTGCATTGCCCTGAACGTCGCCATTTTGGCCTGCCGCCAGCAGAGTCGTCGCCCGGCAGCTTAGGCAACTTACTCTCACCGCAGTAGTCAGCGCTGGGGTTACGCCCTGGTTCTGCTGCTACCACATCCAGCATTTCTATAGCCAGCACCTCGACCGGCTAGAGCATGCAAGAGCTAAAGGCAGATGATGCGACGGCATAAGAATACTGTCATCCTCATCGCGAAAGACGCAATAGCTGTGATTCGGGTAACTAACGAATCCGTAAAGGCATTTTAATTACCAAGCCGCTTACGCTGCCAGCGCTGCCGTGCCTTTGCGGCTGTATTTGTCCCGATATGCCAGTGGCGACACGCCCGTAATACGCTTAAACAACGTCCGGAAGGCTTTGGTATCGGAATAGCCCACTGAGTACATCACCTCGTTCACGTTCTCGCGCGATGACTCCAGGCTCATTTTGGCCGCCTCAATCTTCACGCGCTGGATGTATTCGGCCACGGTGTTGGTGGTGGCTTTTTTGAAGCGACGCTCAAAATTGCGGCGGCTCAGGCAGGCCAGGGCCGCCAGTTCGTCGATGGAAATTTTATCGGCAAAGTGCTGCTCAATGAATTCCTGGGTCTTTTTTACGGGTTCGTCGTCGTGCCCTTTCTGGCCTTGGAAAATAACGAATGGCGACTGACTACGCCGCCCAATGTCAATCTGAAACACCTTGGCGCAGCACACGGCCATCTCGCGGCTCACGTATTTCTCCACCAGGTACAGCACCAGATTGAGGTAGGAATAAGCCCCACCACTGCTGTAGAGGCCCTGCTCGTCAGTAATCACCTGCTCGGCCACGAGGTGCACGGCCGGGTACATAGTGGCGAACTGCGGCGCGCCCAGCCAGTGCGTAGCGCACTGCCGGCCATCCATCAGGCCGGTGGCGGCCAGCAGAAACGCGCCCAGGCACAGGCTGGCTACTTCGGCCCCGGCCTCGTGCTGCCGACGTATCCAGGCAATGAGGTCTTCGTTGAGCGCCACGGCCTCCACCAGGTCGCCGTGCGGCGCGGGAATAATAACGAGGTCGGTGCGAAAGTCTTCGTCGATGGTGCGGGCAGCGTGCAGCGTGAAGATGCCCCGGTTAAAGGTCTTATGCCGGGTGAGGCCGACCAGCTCAACTTGAAAGGCCGGTGGCTGGCCCATGCCCGCCAGCAAGTCATTCACCTGGCTGAACACCTTGTGCGGCCCTTCAATACTACCGACCACCGCATCGCCAGCCGGCACTAGAATCGAGATATGCTTCATGGCTCAAATGTAGGCAGAACCCTGCCGCATTCAGCCCCCTACTTCGGCACAATTGCCCCTGTTTGCCGATATATTTTGCTAATACCTTTGCTAAACCAGTTAGGCAATCAGATTTTTAGCAATTGATTTACCTCCTGGCCGTCATGCCGCGCACTTCGAAGCACCTTCACTGCTGTGTTGAGCCGCCAAAAATCCGTTGCGCAGCAGGACGTCTCTGCAAACATAACATTCTAGCAACCAAATCAAACCCCTTTCCACTATGAAACCTCGTACTACTGCCCGCCTGTATTGGACGCTCACCATCCTCTTTTGTCTGATAATGATTGCCGACGGCGTAGCCGGCCTCCTGATGGAGAAGAACGGCCAGGAAGGTATGCGCCAGCTCGGCTACCCAATGTATGTGATGACCATTACGGGCGCAGCCAAAATCCTTGGGGCGCTGGCCCTGCTCCAGAACAAGTACCGCACCCTGAAAGAATGGGCTTTCGCGGGCTTCGTCATCGATTTCGCCGGGGCCGCGGCTTCGGTTCTGTTCGCGGGACTGGGCATGTTTGGTACCATCCCGGCCCTGGTAATGCTGCTGATAGTTTTCGGCATCTACTTTCTCTGGAAGCAGTACCTCGCCCAGCCCGCCGCTGACGCCAGCGAACCCACAGCAGCTTATGCAGCCCCGGTGGTATAGCACGCCTAGCCTCCCAAGCCCCACGGCGCGAATAAAGCAGGCGCTCCAAGCATCGTCCCCAAGAACCAGTGCCTCCCTCTCTGGAGAGAGGGCGAGGTTCCTCATTGAACATCATCTAAAATCCACTTTTCCCCAAACTCATGGTTCACTTCAGCCCCTACCTCTTCTTCATCGGCAACTGCCGCGAAGTCCTCAACTTCTACCAAAGCTGCCTCGGCGGCGAACTCAACCTGCAGCGGTTCGGCGACTCGCCCGCGGCAGCGCACATGCCGGCCGAAGCGCAGGATAAAATCATGCACGGCACCCTCACCACCACCGATTTTATCATCATGGGCGCTGATACCGGCCGCATGGGCGGGTCCTACACCGTGGGCAACAACGTGAGAATGAGCCTGCACTTCGACAACGATGCCGAACTTGAGGAAACCTTTGCCCGACTGAGCGATGGCGGTCAGGTCGTTGACGCGCTGGCCGATATGCCTTGGGGCGGGCGATTTGGCACACTCACCGACCGGTTCGGCATCAATTGGCTCTTCAATTTTCAGAAATCTACCAGCGAATAAGCCCTTTTTAGCTGCTGTATTATGTGCAAAGTAGTTGCCGCCGAATACCTATCTCTTGATGGCGTGATGGAGAATCCCGCCTGGACCACCCCCTATTTCAACGACGAACTGGGCGAGTTTCAAAGCGAGCTGATGCAGACCGCCGACGCCCTGCTACTGGGCCGCGTGACCTACGAAGCCTTTGCCAGCGCCTGGCCCAACATGCCCGACGCCCCCGGCGCCACCATCATGAACAGCCTGCCCAAGCATGTGGCCTCCCACACGCTGCAAACCGCTGAATGGAATGCCGAAATCATCCAAGGCGATGTGGCCGCTGCCGTGGCTAAGTTGAAACAGGAGCCTGGCCAAAATCTGTTGATTTACGGCAGTGGGCAGCTGGTTGAATACCTGCGTCAGCACCAGCTCATCGATACCTACCGCATCATGATTTTCCCGGTGGTATTAGGCAGCGGCAAGCGGCTGTTCACCGCCGAAATCGGTTCTGAGTTTAAGCTCACTAATACTGCGACAACCAGCACAGGCGTCGTTATCCTCACCTATAAGCGCGCCGGTTCCTGATTCATGCCCGGAACCACTCCGCCCAAATCCGCGCCGCCGCAAACCGTCGAGGAGTCCCCGCACCGCCTCAGCCACCATTGCGGGCGGTGGCTGAGGCGGTGCGGCAAAGCATCCTGGTCACCGACCCTACCATTGGGGAACAGATTAAATGGAACTCGCCCAGCTTCTACTACACGGGCGAAATGCCACCCTTCGACCCGAAGGAATACCGACGCGACATCGTTGTGATGAACCTACACCGAGGCTACCTGCTGCTGGTTTTCCCAACTGGTGCCGCCATTGCCCCCAATAGCCTGCTGGAGGAAAGCTACGCCGACCGCCGGCGGCTGGTAGCCATCCGTAACCTTGCCGGTGCGCAGGCCAAAGCCAACGGCCTGCAACAGATACTCTGACAGTGGCTGCCATTGGCCAACCGTAGAGCGGTTTCGGCAACAGTGGCTCGTAGCGCGAACTTTCCGTTCGCTTCTTGAAGCGACGCAGGGACGCGAACGGAAAGTTCGCGCTATGCCCAGCCGGCACATTGAGGCCTAAAGGACTCTAGCCTATTGTTTTCAAGTTATCATGCAGAGCGGGGCGACGCATCTTTACCGCGGCAGTAATCCAATCAACGGGATTTACTACTGCGGTAAAGATGCGTCGCCCCGCTTTGCATGACGGGCTGTCTACTACCTAATAAGTACGATATTACGCTGCTGCGGGGGCTACTTCGCAGCTGCTACCACTACCCGCGTGTTGGCCGGCAGTGGAATCTCGCGGGCGGTTTCGAAAGTTCCGGCTTCGGGTGCGGTTTCCTCTACGCGGCGCTGCACGATGCGCAGGCGGTGGCCGTCTACGCTCAGTACGGCCAAGTCCTGGCTGGTGCCAGTGGAGGCCGAGTAGCTGCGGAAGCCCATTAGCATGTCGCTTGGGAAATTGGCGGCCTTGGCTTTGGCAGCGTCTACCACGTCGGGCTTGCTCATGAATTTGCCGAGGTCGATATCCAGCGGCTTGCGTCCCTGTAGCAGCAGGTGGGCACTGGTGCGCGGATGGCTGGGGTCGTCGGGGTCGGGAGTGGACTTGAAGCTGAACGACATTTTCATCGTTTCAGCTTCGGTCAGGGCTGGCGTGGTGGCGGTAGCGGTGGCCGCGCCTTCGGCGGGCGGCGGGGTGACAGCAGCCGTGGCCGAATCGGTGGAACTGGGGGCGGGCGTAACGGCCGCCTCGGGGGCAGCAGTGGGCGTGGAGGTAACGGGGGCCGTTTGGTTGCAGCCGGCTAGTAGCACTACCGCGCTCAACGCAACTATTTTACTATTCATGAGAAGCCAAATAAGGGGAGATTACGTCTGTAAGATTAAGCAAAATTATAGCGCTTCTTTCGTTGAAGCACCGCTATACCTACCCGATTTTCAATCGTTTCTGCATTGCTGTTTTCAAATAAACCCGTCGCTTGCGGCCTACCCAGTACAAATACCGGTTTTTATTGGAATTATATATAGTGGCATAATTTTAGCGGGCATAAAAGCGATTTCTTATATCATTATCGGCTAGTAGTTCAACGCATCAAGCACCATTGTCTACCTATTGTATACCAGCTTATTAAGCGAATAACCAGCCTTCGTTTTTGCTAATCAATCGTTTTTTTTTCACTCATTTCCATTTTTCACCCTTTCACTTTTCCCCTCCTTTCTATGTTTTCACGCCTACGTTTTCTCATCCTCCTGCTGTTCGGGCTCGGACTGGGCTTTGCCCGGCAGGCTCAGGCATCGCACGCTCAGGGCGGCAGCCTCACCTACACCTCGTTGGGCGGCAATAGCTACCGGGTCCGGGTCGATTTCTTTCGCGACTGCTCGGGCATTGCGGCTCCCACGTCCTTTACTCTTAACTGCACCACAGCCTGTGGTGCAGCTGGTACAACGGTTGTTCTGAACCAAGTCGGTGCCCCATTCATTGGTACGCCTTATAACTCGACTATTCAGCCGACGGCAGTATGCCCTTTGACTGGCAGTGCGCCAGCCAGCGCACCAGCCAACTTTGCGGCCTTTCGCTACGAGGGCACTGTGACGTTGACCCCCAATCAGTGGATTTTGGCGGCAGAAGAATCGGCTCGTCCCTCCGTTACCAATCTCAGTAACAGCGGAACCCTGCGGCTCGAAGCTACACTCGACAACCGCGGCCGCGTGAACAACTCGGTGGCCTACAGCAACCTGCCTACTTTCTTCGTGCCCTACAACCAGCCTAACCTGCTGCAAATTGGTGCTTTCGATGCGGACGGCGACTCGCTTTCGTATGCCCTGGACCGGCCTCTGGGTGGCTGCAATACCTATGAAACCTATGCGACTTACCCCACTACGAGCTGCCAAACCGGACTTGACCCGCTTTGCAGCCGCCGCTTTATCAACTGCACTAGCCCTGCCAGCAATTACTCGCAGTCTCTGCCGATTTCTGTTGCCAACGACACCGTATATGAGAACGGTTCAACTACCCGACCGGCCTGCCCTGCTTCTGGCAACCTCGTGACGGCTACAATACAGCCCCGCTTCTATTTTTCGGCGCTACAGGGCAGTTTCAGCTTCACACCTAACCGCTACCTGCTCACGTCTTCGGCTTACGGAGACAACAAGTACGTGGTGGTAGTGAAAGTGACCGAGTGGCGCCGGGAGAACGGTGCCTACGTGGCCATTGGTACTACCCGCCGCGACATGCTCTGGATTGTGTACGACGGTGGCACGGCTGCCATACAGCCTCGGTTGTCGCCGACGGTGACGGTGCAGAATGGCTCGCAGACCAGCAGCCAAGCCCTGACGGCTCCCATTGCCGTACAGGCCGGCGAGCCCATCTCCGTCACCTTCTCGGCCACGACCACCGGCGCCACGCCCCTGGCCTTCACCCTGGAACAGAACACGGTGCCCGGTGCCGTCATCCAGCCCGGTGCCACGCCCGGCACCGGCCGCCTCACTTTCACCCCGCCCTTGAGCCTGCCCAATGGCACCTACCGCGTGAGCGTGACCGTGACCGATGATGCTGCCCCTTTGCGCAATATTATTACCGTACCCGTCGCCTTCCGCGTGTACCGCACCGCCCTGGCTACTTACAATGCTGCTGCTTCGGCCCAGGTTTCGGCCTACCCCACGCCTTTCACCGAGCAGGTGCAGTTCCAGCTGCCCACGGCCGGCGTGCAGCAACTCACCGTCTGCGACAACCTGGGCCGCGTGGTGGCCCACCTCACCAGCCAGGTCGATGGCAAAGTGCAGTGGGCTCCCGGCGCCAACGTGCCCGCCGGCCTCTACTCGGCCCGCTCCGCCGATGGCAAGCTCTCCATCCGACTACTGCGCAGCGCTCAGTAAGTACCTTTTTGAGGATGCTATCATACAAGACCCCGTCATTATATGGCGGGGTCTTTTTCTGCCAAAAAAATGATAAATAATTCATAGCGAACCCCATACTGGCACCATTTTGGTGGTTTTTGCTAAGGCAATAGTCAGGCGCTGGGACACAGTTTAAAAGATGGTGCTGATGCTAAAAATGCTGTTCTACTGCTGCGCTTACGCACTTGCTGCTGGATTGATTTCTTCATTTGATTCTCTCTTTTGCTTCCACTTCTCCCCTCCTTTCTATGTTTTCACGTTTACGTTTTCTTATCCTCTTTTTAGCCGGTCTGAGTCTAGGGTTTGCCCGGTCGGCTCGGGCCTCGCACGCGGTGGGTGGTAGCCTTACCTACACCTCGTTGGGCGGCAATAGCTACCGGGTCCGGGTCGACTTTTTCCGCGACTGCTCGGGCATTTTTCCTCCCTCCTCCCTCAACCTGAACTGCCAGACGGCATGTAGCAGTACGGGCACCACAACAACCCTAAATATGGTAGGGCAACCTTTTTATGGCTCACCCTATAGCTCTGCAGTTCAGCCCACTGCAGTGTGTGCGTTAATTGGGGGAGTGCCTACCGGGCCGGTCAACTTTGCTACTTATCACTACGAGGGTACTGTGACGTTAGCTCCCAACCAGTGGATACTGTCGATAGAAGAAGCAAGCCGTCCCTTAATCACTAATCTCAACTCAGCCGGCAACTTACGCCTTGAAGCCACGCTTGACAATCGGGGCCGCGTAAACAATTCGGTCACGTTCAGCAGCCAGCCCACTATCTTTCTGCCCGTCAACCAGAACGCCCTGCTCCACATCGGAGCATTTGATGTGGATGGCGACTCGCTTTCCTACAGCCTGGAACGGCCCCTGAACGCCTGCAATAGCTACGAAACCTACACCACATATCCCGGCGTGGGCTGCACCCCAGCCATCGACCCGCGGTGTGGCACTCGTCTCATCAACTGCACCACTCCTTCAAGTGGATACACGCAGTTTTTGCCTATTGCGGTAAGTCAGGATACGGTATTTGAGAATGGGTCCATTATTCGCCCGGCATGCCCTCCGAATATTGTTGTGGCTACCACGCGCCCCCGCTTTGCTTTTTCCGCTTTGCAAGGCACCTTCAGCTTCACACCCAACCGCTACCTCGCCACACCGGCGACGGATGGAGACAACAAGTACGTGGTGGTAGTGAAAGTGACCGAGTGGCGCCGCGAGAACGGCGCCTACGTGGCCATTGGCACCACCCGGCGCGACATGCTTTGGATTGTGTATTCCAGTCCTACCGCCGCCACACCGGTTCTTTCTCCGGTGATGACCGTGCAGGATGGCTCCCAAACCACTACGAAGCCCCTGACGGCTCCCATCGCCGTGCTGGCCGGCGAGCCCATCTCCGTCAACTTCTCGGCCTTTATCCCCGGCACCACGCCGCTGGCCTTCACGCTGGAGCAGAACACGGTGCCCGGCGCTGTTATCCAGGCGGGGGCAGCCGCTGGCATGGGCCGCCTCACTTTCACGCCGCCGCTGAGCCTGCCCAACGGCACCTACCGCGTGAGCGTGACCGTGACCGATGATGCCTCGCCCCTGCGCAACCTCATCACAATTCCTGTCACGTTCCACGTGTACCGCACGGCTTTGGCTACTTACAACGCTGCCGCCTCGGCCCAGGTTTCGGCCTACCCCACGCCCTTCACCGAGCAGGTGCAGTTCCAGCTGCCCACGGCTGGCGTGCAGCAGCTCACCGTCTGCGACAACCTGGGCCGCGTGGTGGCCCACCTCACCAGCCAGGTCGATGGCAAAGTGCAGTGGGCTCCCGGCGCCAACGTGCCCGCCGGCCTCTACTCGGCCCGCTCCGCCGATGGCAAGCTCTCCATCCGACTGCTGCGTAGCGCCCAATAAGCGTAAAACAGCTAACTCGTTAAACATAAAAAGGGCCCGCTACTATCATAGCGGGCCCTTTTTAGAATAAAACCAAAGCGAAGAACTCTTACCAGCGGCGGCCGTGACCGTGCCCGCGATAGTAGTAAGGTCGGGGGGCGTAGTACACCGGACGTGGTGCATAATAAACCGGGCGCGGGGCCACAATAACGGGCGGCGGAGCGGGGTACACTACCACCGGGCGGGGTGGATAATAGTAGCGAGGGCCATAGTAAGCGCGCGGATAGTAGCCACCCGAGCCAATGGTTACAGAAACCTGCGCGTTGGCCGCGTGGCTGCCCAGCAGCAGAAACAGGCCCAGTGTCAGAAACATTGATTTGGTCCGCATAAGATTCGCGCCGGAGCGCGTCGTTTAGGTTAGGATGAAAAACCAGTTTTATGGGATTTGGACGAAAACATCGAATCCAGGTTTAATGGTTCGATAAGGAATTTTACGGAAGTGCGATGCGGTAGGTGACATCGGTGGCCCCACCAAACAAGCCGTAGCCGTTGCGCACATTGGAGGCCAGGGGTGCGGGCTCGGCAAAGGGGTTGCCGTCGCTGTCGTAATAACGGCGGCGCGAAAGGTAAAAGTCGTACGCCTCGCGTGTGATGCTGCTGACATAGACCTCGATATAGCCCGGCTCTGGGCAGTTGCTGCTGGGTGGATAGCAGGTGCTATAAAAGCTCACATCAGCTGTCAGACTGATGCGCTGGCCATTCACATCAGTATCGGCGAAGGGGTACAGGCTGTAGTTCTGCTGGGGGCTCGATAGCTGGAACTGGCCAATGTTGCCGGCGGTGTTGCTCTGGCTGTCGTAGTCCACTTGCACCGAGCTCCAGTTGCCGGGCTGGCCCTGCCGGTCGAGCAGGCGGGCGAAGGCCATGTAGTAATTGGCGGTACCAGGGTCGTCGCGCAGTACCACATTCAGGCGGCCCGTGTACTGGCCGGAATTGGGATTAGCAGCGGTTCGGGGCACGTAGCTGCCGCTCTCCACTACGGGCGGGGCGGGCAGCGTGAGGGTGCTTTCGGCCGTTTCGAGCCCGGGCAGCGTGGCACGCAGGGTATAGGGCTGTCCCACCTGAGGCCGGAAGCCCAGCACCGGCCGGTAGTAGCCCGTAATGCCCGGATAGCCGTACTGCGGATTGCCGCCCGTGCTCACCGGTCGGTAGCGTTCCACTACGGTCCCGGCGGCATTGCGCAGCTCCACGGCGGCATCGGTGCGACCGGTTAATTGGCTGGTATCGAATACACGCTGGCTGTTGCTGATGTAGAGCTGTCGCGCATTGTACAGCTCTCCAAACGATGAATCCTGCGGCGTTGGGGTAAGATTATAGAGCAGGGCTACGCGGGGCGTGTGCGGTGGCTCGGGCAGGTCTACGGTGGTTTCGCAGTTGGCCAGGGCACTGGTGGCGAGCAGAGTGAGAAGGGTATTTATTTTCATGCTGACGATGCGTTAAAACCGAAACGTTTTGCTGAACGAAGGCAGAATGGGAAACAGTGATACCTGCCGGTAACTAAGCTTCTCGCTACCGGCGGCGCGGCCCAAATAGATGAAATAAGGGTTTTTGCGGTTGTAGGCATTGTACACGCTAAAGCTATTCACCACTTCACCCCAGCGCTTTTTCTTGGTATGGCTCAGGTCGAGGTCGAGGCGGTGGTAAGCGGCCATGCGGTAGCTGTTGCGGGACCCGTAGTCCTCAAACGTTTCGTAGGACCCCAGCTGGTAGCGCCCCTGCGAAAGCGTCACGGCGTTGCCGGTGCCGTACACGAACGTGCCCGAGAGCGTAAGCGTGGGGCTGAACTCGTGGATGACGACCAGCTTGAAGTCGTGGCGCCGGTCGTACTTGTAAGGATAGAGCTGACCTTGGTTCAGCTCCGGAAAGCGGCGGTTGTTCCAAGCCAGAGTATAGCCAATCCAACCAGTGGTCTTGCCGGTTTTCTTCTGCAGAAACAGCTCGGCTCCGTAGGCCCAGCCCTGGCCGCTGGTGATTTTGGACTCGTAATTATCGTCGGTAGTACCCACAAAATCAGCGCCCTCGCGGAACTCAATCAGGTTCTGCATAGGCTTGTAGTAGGTTTCCAGGCTCAGTTCGAAGTCCTCGCCGCCGAAACGCAGGTTGCGGGCCGCCCCTACACTGAACTGCTGGGCCTTCTGGGGCTGGGTTTTGGCCGTGGCAGGCACCCACAGGTCGGTGGGCAGGCCGATGCCGCTGTTGGTGAGCAGGTGCACGTACTGCGTGGTGCGGGCGTAGGAAGCTTTCAGGGCCCAGTCTTCGGTGAGCAGGAAGCGGCCCGACACGCGCGGCTCTACGCTTGGGTACAGCTTGCTATCTACCAGGAAGCTGTTCACGCGCAGGCCCACATTCACCTTCAGGCGGTCGGTTAGCTTCACGTCGTCTTCGACGTAGAGGCTGCCCTCGCTGGCCCCGATGCGGCGGCCCGTTGCCTGGTTCTGGCTGGGGTCGATGCTGCCCTCGCTTTGCAAGGTCCCGGGCCGGAACTGGTGCCGGATGAACTGCCCACCAAACCGGATGTAGTGGTTGGGGTTGGGCACGTAGTCGAAGTCCAGCTTTGCGCTCACATCCTGAATATTCGACAGGTAATTGAGCGAGTATTTTTCATCGCGCTGCTGGCCGTTGCTGTCTTTGTACCGGTCCTCCTGCGTCGAGCCCACATCGAACTGGTAACGCGTGTAGGTGAGGGTTGTGTTCATAAACAGCCGGTCGTTCACCACGTGGTTCCAGCGCAGAGCGGCAATGCGGTTGCCCCAGCCCAGGGCGCTTTTCTGCTTGAAGTAGCCGCCATCGTCGTTGGTCGACTCGTCGTCGGCATAAAACTCGTCGTAGCCCATGTAGCCGCTCAGGTACAGGCGGTCGCGTGAGCTCAGCTTCCAGTTCAGCTTGCCATTGAGGTCGTAGAAGTAGTAGCCGGCCGTCAAGCCATCGGTCTGGGCCTTGATGAGGGGCCGGGCCAGAATGTCGATGTAAGTACGGCGGGCCGAAAAGATGAACGAGGCCGTGTCTTTCTTGATGGGTCCTTCCAGCGTGAAGCGCGAGGCAATGAGCCCAATGGCGCCTTCGCCGTGCAGCTTCTGCATGTTGCCCTCCTTCATCGAAATATCCACCACCGACGACAGCCGCCCGCCGTAGCGCGCCGGAAACCCACCCTTTATCAGCTCCACGTTCTTGATGGCGTCGGCATTGAATACCGAGAAGAAGCCGAACAGGTGCGAGGCGTTGTAGATGGGCGTGCCATCGAGCAGCATCAGGTTCTGGTCGGGCGAGCCACCGCGCACGTACAGGCCGCTGCTGCCCTCGCCCCCACCCTGCACGCCGGGCAGCAGCTGGAGCACCTTCAGTACATCGGTTTCGCCAAACAGCGCAGGCAGCAACTTTATCTGAGCTACTGGCACGTTGATGGTACCCATGCGCGTGCTTTCGGCAATTTTCTCCTCCCTGCTGCCCACCACTTCCACGTCAGCCAGCTCGGCGGTGGAGGTTTTAAGGTGGAAATCGTGGGTGAAGCTGCGGTCGGATTTCTGCGCCAGCCGCTGCTTCTCGTAGCCCAGCGCCGATACCAGCAGCCGCACCGAATCGGAACTGGCCACCAAGGTGAGGGAGTAGAAACCGTAGGTGTTGGTGGTAGTGCCCTGGCCGCTGGCAGGGTGCACCACCGCTACCCCGGGCAGGCTTTCGCTGGTAGCACCGTCGCGCACGTAGCCACTGATAGTGAAGCGGTTATTTTGCTGCGCGTGGACCGTGGCAGCGGCCCCCAGCAGCGCCACGCTGCTCAGCGCGGCCATGCGAAAAAGTGTCTTCATGCAGAAGATAAAGTGGAAAAGAACCTGCCCCGGTCAGCAAGCGCGACGGCTAACGGCAGGCAGTTGGTTTTATTGGCGAGGTGAGTGTTGGGTGAAGAGCAGGTTTCGGCGGGGAGGGTTGCTTGGGCTTTTAAGAAAATAAACCAGGGGTACAAAGCGCCGCAAACCGGCATAGGCAGGACATCGCATAGCGCATAAAAAAGCGCGTCATGCAGAGCAGAGCGAAGCGTCTCTGCCGCAGCAGTAAATCGATTACTACTGTGACAAAGACGCTTCGCTCTGCTCTGCATGACGCGCTAAAAGCCGGCCTCGTAGTGGGCCAGCGAACCCGCTGCTACTTTTTCCGGTAGGCGGCGTTCAAATATGCCAGCACCGGCGTGGTGATATCGAGGTTTTTCTCGCCGTAGGCAATGGTGCCGCTGGGCGCCGCAATCAGAATCAGCTTGTAGCCGTGGGCTTTGCCGTAGGCTTCCACCTTTTTATTCACGCTTTCGAGCACGGTTTGGGTGAGCTTGGCTTCTTCCTGCTGGGCCTGCTGCTGCAGCATCTGCTGCTGCTGGCCCACCTGCTGCTGCTGCTCCTGCAGCTTCTGCTCGGAGGCGGCGCGCTGCTCGGCGGTGAGGCTGGGCGCTTGCTTCTGGTAGGCTTCCACGGCAGCTTTGAAGGTAGCCAGCATGTTCTGGTTCTGCTTTTCCCAGCCGCGGGCCTTGCTCTCAAACGACTTACGTGCATCCTTCATGCCCTGGTAGCCATCCAGCATCTTGCCCGATTCTACGTAGGCCAGTTTGCCCGAGAAGTCGCCGGTCATGTCCTGCACGGGCGCAGCGGCAGCCACCACCGCGGGCGCTGCTTCGGTGGCCGGGGCGGTGTCCGCCGTGGTGTCGGCGGCGGGCTCGGGCGTGGCCAGCACCGCAGTGTTTTTGTCGGTGGCAATGGCCGGGGCTACCGGCGTCTGGTTGAAATGCAGGAAGTACAAGCCGGCCACAGCCAGCGCCAGCACAATGTTAATGGTAAGCTGAAGAGGGTTTTTCATTGACAACGAATGATGATAGAGGACAAAAGTAAGGTACTGGCTCTCGCCAGCCCCATCAGCGCTAGTTTGGCGGCAGCAGTTGGTTCGAGCCCCCTTATTCCACCAACAAGCGCTCAATGAACTGGCCGCAACGCACCAGATATATGCCCGCAGGCAGGCCGCTCAAGTCCAGCAAGGCATCGGCCCTGAGCGGAGTGGGGTAGCGCCGCACCAAGCGCCCTTCTACATCAAGCACTGTGATGGGCTGCGCGGAAATGCCGGCGGGCAGGCGCAAAGCCGCCGTGCCATGAGCAGGATTGGGGAAAACGGCTGCCCGAATAGCCACCGTTGCAGCTGCCACGGCCAGCGGGGCGTTGGGGTCGTATACTCCGAAATGCACGGTGACTTTGCTCCCGTCGCCCAACATGTTAAATGGGCCGCCCACGTATACTTTGCCTGTAGGCGCAGCAACCAGCGCCGCCGTGAAGCGGTTCAGGCCAGTACCCAGTGGGGTCCAGGCAGTGCCGGTCCAGCGGGCTATGCTGGGAGCCGATGCACCACCGGCCTGGCTGAATAGGCCGCCCACGTACACGTCGCCATTGGGCGCTACGCCTATTGCCTGAACTTGGCTGTTCACTCCGTTGGCAGTGCCCGTACCCAGCGCGCTCCAAGTGGTGCCATTCCAACGGGCAATGCGGTTGGCAGGTACCCCGCCAGCCTGGGTGAAAGCACCGCCTACATAGAGGTCGCCGTTGGCCACCATGGTCATGGCCAACACGCTATTGCCACTGCCTACGCCGTTGGTGGTACCGGTGCCAAGAGCGCTCCAAGCGGTGCCGTTCCAGCGCGCAATAGAATTGGCCGGCAATCCGCCGGCCAGCCCAAAGCCGCCCCCGGCGTACACATCACCATTGCCCGCGATAACTAGGGCTTGCACGTTTTCTACCGAATTGCCAGACCCCAGGCCGGCACCCAGGCCAGACCAGGCCGTGCCGTTCCAGCGGGCCACTTTGGGTGCCGGCACGCCCCCAACCGCGCTGAAGAAGCCTCCCACATACACGTCGCCGCTACCCGCCACAGCCACGGCCAGCACATTGCCATTAGCACCGGTGCCCAAGGTGCTCCAGGCGCTGCCGTCCCATTTGGCCACACGAGCCGCTGACACGCCGCCGGCCTGGGTAAACTCGCCGCCCACATACACCTCGCCGGTAGACGCCACAGCTAACCCATGCACAATGTTGTTTACGCCATTGGCGGTGCCAGTGCCCAGTGAGCTCCATGCCGAGCCGTTCCACCGGGCCACATTGGTGGCCAGTACCCCGCCGGCCTGCGTGAAATTGCCGCCCGCATACACATCCCCATTGGGCGCTACAGCCAGCGCGTAGACGGTTCCATTAATGCCCCGGGCGCTGGCTGGACCCATTGTGCTCCAAGCCGTACCATTCCATTTGGCTACGTTGTTAACCGGCACGCCATTAGCCTGTCTGAACTCGCCGCCGATGTACACCTCGCCAGCCGCTGTCACGGCCATCGCCAGGATAAAGGAGCCCGTCACTCCATTGGTGGTGCCTGAGCCCAGCGTACTCCAGGTGCTACCGCTCCAGCGCGCAATTCTATTGGCCGCTACTCCACCGGCTTGCAGAAACTGGCCACTCACATATAGGTCCCCGTTGCCGGCCACTCCCAGCGCCGAGACAGCCCCCGCTATTCCGTTGGTAACGCCGCTGCCTAACAAGTTCCAGCTGGTTCCATTCCAGCGGGACAACGAGTTCGTGGTTACCCCGCCCGCCTGGGAATAGGAACCGCCCACGTACACGTCGCCGCTGCCGGCCACAGCCAGCGCATACACGGCTCCGTTCGTGCCATTGGCAGTGCCAATGCCCAGCGAAGTCCAAGCCGAGCCACTCCAACAGGCCACGTTAGCAGCAGCCACATTGCCCGCTAGGCTGAAGCTGCCGCCTACGTAGAGGCTGCCGCCCGGGGCCACAGCCAGCGCAGATACGTTGCCGTTGACGCCATTGGCCGCTAGGGTCCCTAGGGGGCTCCAGGCAGTGCCGCTCCAGCGGGCTAGGCGGCTGGCTACCACACCACCTGCTTGGGTAAACTGGCCCCCAACGTACACATCGCCAGTGCTGCCCACGGCCAGCGTGGATACGCGCGCATTCACGCCATTGGCGGTACCAGTACCCAGGCTGCTCCATACCGAGCCGTTCCACCGGGCGACGTTATTGGCCACAACTGCGCCGGCCTGCGAAAAGGTACCGCCCGCATACAAGTCGCCGTTGGGCGCCACAGCCAGTGTGTACACAAACCCATTCACGCCATTAGCAGTCCGGGTGCCCAGGCTGCTCCATGCCGTGCCGTCCCACTTAGCCACGTTGGTAGCCGCAACCGCGCCGGCTACGGTAAAAATACCGCCCACGTACACGGTAGTACCCGTCTGTACGACGGCCAGCACTTGGTCGTCAGTGCCATTGGGCAAGCCAAAACCGTTTTGCCAACGCTCGTCGCCCGTACCGGTAACAGTGGCGGGCCGAAACACAGGCCGGCCATCAGGCGCCGTACTCATCCGAAAGTGACGGGCATCGAAAGAACCTGCTAAGCCCGTTTTCAGGGTCCCGTCGGGGTTAAGAGCAGTAGCCAGCGAATGCGCGACCAGAGCTGTACCAGCGGGAGTCTTAGCCAAAGCCGGCTGCCAGAAGCACAGCAGAAGCAACAAATACAGTAAGTAATTTTTCACAATATGTCTGTAGAAAAAGAATTGAAAAGACCTGAAAGATAAAGCCCTCCGAGGCATAAGACAGGCCAACGGGTGACGGGCCAAATGCTACCCGGCACCCGTTGGTCCCCATATTCAGGGTTTGCTGCGCTTACAAGAGGCAGCGCAAAAGCTGCTAAGCATGCCTATGTCTTCATTCTTACTCCGGCACGGCAATGTGCAGCAGCGCGTCGCCCTGGTTCACCACGGGCATGTGGTTCAGGCCTATTACGTAGCCACTCACCGGCGACTCCAGCCGCACGGACTGCTGCCCGTAGGGGTCGCCTACGGAGCCATAAATCTGGCCTTTCTTGATGAACTGCCCATTCTCAACATGCGCCCGGAATACGCCTGCAAACCGTGCCCGCAGCCACGTATGCCGCCGGCACGCAATGCTGGGTCGGGCGGGTGCCGGTGCCTCCGGTCCCATGCCCAGGTGGTAAAGCACGCGTAGCGTACCAGCCACTGCCTCTTCAATACCGGGTTCATCCAGGCGCAAGCTCTCGCCGGTTTCATACACAATCATGCGCTTGCCCAACTCGTGCGCAGCCTCGCGCAACGAGCCGCCACGCAGGCCCGCGTGCAACGTAAACGGTGCCCCAAAGGCCGCCGCCATAGCATCTATTTCCGGGTCGACACCCAGCAGGGCACGCACCTGCGGATAGTTGGCTCGCGCCGCGCCACCCGTATGAAAATCAATACCATAATCAATCAGCGGCATGATTTCGCGCATGAAGCGGTGAGCCACGCGCCCGGCCAACGAGCCACGCGGAAAACCTGGAAAAGAGCGGTTTACGTCCTTGCCATCGGGCACGTCGCGGCTGAAGTTCAGAAACCCGTATATGTTGAGAATCGGAATGGCGATGATGCTGCCCCGCAATGGTGTTAGTAGCTCGCGCCGGACGAGCCGCCGGATGGTTTCGATGCCGTTCACCTCATCGCCGTGCATGCCGCCCATCAGCAGCAGCGTGGGGCCGGGCACCGTGGAGCGCAGCACATGCACCGGCACATCAATCACCGTGCCCGAAGGCAGCTTCGAAATCACCAGCCGCGTGAGCACCCGTTCGCCGGGCTGAATGGTGAGACCGTTGAGGTGAAAAGCGGTGGGCGAAGCAGGCATAAGCACGAGAGAGCAAAACTTCCCTCCTTGACGAAGAAGGGGCTGTCCGCGCTGTAGCACGGACGGGGGTGGTTGAATCGTTGAACGACAGCCGCGCAAAGCCAGAACGATGCCAGAACCGTCCCCCGCCCATCATTCAACACTCCAACCGCCCCGTTTCAGCGTCGTCCTTACTTGCCCGTCGGCACGTCCGATTGGGCATCTACTGCCTGGCCGGCCCCTATTTTGGCTTTGGGTTTGGCTTTCTTCCGAGAGGTCAGGTTGGCGGTGTATTCGATAATGCGGCCGGCAATATCAAGCTTGGTGGCCTTCTCAATGCCTTCGAGGCCGGGCGAAGAGTTGACTTCGAGCACCAGCGGGCCGCGCTTGCTTTGCAACATGTCCACGCCCGCAATTCCCAGGCCTAGCGCCTTTGTGGCCAGCAGCGCGGCAGCTTTCTCGGCCCGGCTAAGCTTGACCAGCGTGCCGCTGCCGCCCCGGTGCAGGTTGGAGCGGAATTCGCCCTCCTTGCCCTGCCGCTTCATGGCGCCTACCACCTCACCATCCACTACGAAGGCACGTAGGTCAGCCCCCTTGCTTTCGGCAATGAATTCCTGCACGATAATGCGGGCCTTCAGGTTGTGAAAAGCCTCGATGACGGACTGTGCGGCCTTGGCCGATTCGGCCAGCACCACGCCCAGGCCCTGCGTACCTTCCAGCAGCTTGATGATGACCGGGGCACCGCCTACCTGGTTTATCATAGCGGGCACGTCTTCGGAGTAGTTGGTGAAGGCCGTCTTGGGCATGCCCACGCCAGCACGACTCAGAATCTGCATCGAACGCAGCTTGTCGCGCGAGCGCACAATGGCCTGACTATCGACCGCGGTACGCACCTTCATCATCTCAAACTGCCGCACCACGGCCGTGCCGTAGAACGTGACCGAAGCCCCAATGCGCGGAATAATGGCATCGAACCCTTCCAGGGTAGCCCCCTGGTAGATGATGCCCGGCTTCCCCTTTTCCAGCACAATGTTGCACTGCAAATGGTCGATGACCACAGCTTCGTGGCCTTGGGCAGCCGCGGCCTCCACCAGCCGCTGGGTGGAATAGGATTTCGGCTCACGCGAGAGAATGGCCAGTTTCATCGTGGAGGGGGTGGTGGAGGGGTGGTGGTAAAGCAGAGGGAAAGCCAGAACGCCATGCTGTGCTTGGTAAGGCAGCTTTGTCGCAACGATAATTCAATCAAAGGAAAATAGTTGTGCGGTAGCGGTGCTTCGCCAAGTTGAGCATGGCCAGCTACCACACTACAAAACTACTCAGCGACGCGTGCGCCGGGCACCAGCCCGGGCCAAAGTCTTGTACGAAAGGTTGCGCTTGGCCACATCGACGATGAACCTTCCCTGCCGCAACAGGCTGCGCCCCAGCAGTACGGGATACTTCATATCGGAGCGGTCGGAGAGCGAAAACTCGGCTTCAAAATCTTCCCCATACAGCCGCACCACCGCCCGGATAACGTAGCGCTCCTGCACTTCACCGTTAGAAGAGCGGATGTCGCGCAGCACAAACTCAGTGAAGGCCAAGGCGCACCCATCGGCACTTTCGTGGCCGGGGTCGAGCAGGTTTACCACCAGCGTGGCCGGTTGGCCGGCGGTGGTCTCGATGTGAATGTTGGTGCAATGAATGGCGCTGGTGTAAGCACCGGTGTCCACTTTGGCTTCCACCTCGCGCAAGGCAAAGGCGGGGAAATCCACCAGCTCGCGGCGGCCGAGGATGCGCTTGGGGGGGCGGTTCATGCGGTGAAGATAGCCACTGCTCCGCACCGATAACCCAATGCCCTCCCCTATCGCACGCTTCGCCCCATAAAACAGCATTTGCAAGCCCTCCGGTAACGACCGGAAGGCTTGCAAATGCTGTTTTATGGGGTGCGGACTAGCCCGGAAGGGTCAATATAGCAGTATGAATGAGGCTGCTCCGGGTGGGAAGGCCTCATAAAACTATATGAAGCCTTATGGACTTACCTGCACCAGTTAATATTCCATGTTGCATCGCTAATGCGCAAGCAAGAGGCAACTTACCTTAGCGATACTTGTCCAGAGGGTCGGCACGCCGGGCTTGCTCCCGCATCAGCTGCTCGTATTCGCGCTGGGTGCGCTGCTCGCGGCTCATGCCGCTCGTGTTACCATAGGCGGCAATGCCGTTCATTACCAGCCCAAAGCCCCAGAAAGCCGTCGTCCAGATGGGCCAGGGCAGGCCACCGTGGAACTGGCCGTCGGTGAGAGCCCAAATCACCCAGAGCATCGCATTTATCACCATGTAAGTGACCAGGTGCGATTGAAATTTGGCTCGGGCTTTGGCCTTTTGCCACAGGTAGGGGTCGCGTTGCAGGGATTCCATGAGCTTGGGGATGAGGGTGGTTGAAATTGATAGTCAAAGCTAGCTTCCCGCCCTGCCGGCGGGCAACTTGTTGTTGCCGAACGGTAGCCAGCGGATGCCGAAGCGTCATGTGGAGGCACTGAACTGCAAGCAAGCCCGCGAGCAAAAGCCATTTCGGCCGCGTAAGCACTCAATCGCAGGTCCCGTACTTTGCATTACACCCTTTCCAAATTTTCACGCATGGCACCTCCCCCTTCCATCCGCATTCACGTCACGCAGGGCGACATCACCCGTCAGCAGGTTTCAGCCATCGTCAACGCCGCCAATTCCAGCCTGCTCGGTGGCGGTGGCGTCGATGGGGCCATTCACCGCGCTGGCGGCCCCCAGGTTCTGGAGGAGTGCCGCGCCATCCGGGCCCGTCAGGGTGGCTGTAAAACCGGCGAGGCCGTCATCACCACTGGTGGGCGGCTGCCAGCGGCGCACGTTATCCACACCGTCGGCCCGGTCTGGAACGGTGGCCACAAAGGTGAGCCCGCGCTACTCGCCAATTGCTACCGCAACAGCCTGCGCATAGCCGAAGAACACCAGCTGGAAAGTGTAGCTTTCCCCGGCATCAGCACCGGCATTTACGGCTACCCCAAAAAGGAAGCGGCTGCCGTTGCCGTACACGAGGTGCAGCAGTGGCTGGCGGCTCATGCATTTCCGCAACAGGTGGTATTTGTGGCGTTCGATGACGAGAACCGACGGCTTTATGAAGAGGCCCTTGACGGGTAATGTATACTACTTGGGGCCTGCGGCATCAGCCGCTACCGGCCGAGTAAGGTATTCATTGTAAGCCTCCACTATTTGCAACATGTCATGGTACCGGAGCTTGCTTTTGGTCAGAGCGACCAGCAAATCGTGGTAGTCACGGAAGTAACGGGTCGTTTGTGCAATAAACTCAACCCGGTCTACCGCCACCAACTCCTGGCCGGGGCGTCGCAAGTACCAATACGGGACGGTACGGGTGCTCCAGCCCAGTGGCGTGCCATCCTTTGTCATTCGCTCCCTTACTTCATTATAACAGAGCAACTCCACAGGACCTTTCGTGAGGCGTCGGGCCAGGATGTGCTTGCGCTTTCCTTTCAGGATAATGTGCTCGTAATACTGCCCATTGAGCCTGATGGACTGCACTTTATCAACGTCAATACTGAACGGCACCGCACCAAATCTTTCAATTTCCGCCGGCTGCCGATAAAAGGACAACATGCTCGCGAACCCGTTCAGATTGAGCGGAATGTACACGAAATGTGTTTTGCCATCTGGCCCTACGATTTCAGCCTTGCCGTAACCTTTGATGTCGTTATCATAAAAAGAGACCGGGCTTTTCGCCGCCAGCGAATCTGCCAGCGCGGCGCCTTGTGCCATAGCACGGTCAGCAGCGCACAAACTGAGCAGGGCCGCGAGGAGTAGTCGGGAAATCATTAGCTGGAACAATGTTCTTCAAAGCTAGAGTCCCGGCCGCCTTACGCCAGCTCGCCCACGCCTTCCACCCGCTCGGCCACCTGCTTCATCAGCCACAGTGGGGTGCTGGTGGCCCCGCAAATGCCCACCGATTGTGCACCGGCCAGCCATTCTTCCTCGATTTCGGTTTCATTTTCGATGAAGTAGCTGCGCGGGTTCATGGCATTTACCACCGAGAACAGGGCCTTGCCGTTGGAGCTTTTGCGGCCGCTTACGAAGAGCACCACGTCGTACTCCACCGCAAACTTGGCCAGAGCGGGCTCGCGGTTGCTCACCTGCCGGCAGATGCTGTCGTTGGCATCGAAGCTATCGAGGGTGCCACCGGCGGCCTGAATGCGCGCTTCCATCAGGGCCTTCATCTTGTAGAAGCCGGCCGTGCTTTTGGTGGTCTGGCTAAAGAGCGTGACGGGCCGGGCGAAATCAATCTGGTCGAGGTCAGCCTCGTTCATCACAATAATGGCGCGGTTGCCGGTCTGGCCCGTGAGGCCAGCCACTTCAGCGTGGCCGGGCTGGCCGTAAATCACAATCTGGCCGTCTTGGCGCTGGCTCAGGTCGAAGGCGTGCTTCACCCGGTTTTGCAGCTTGAGCACCACCGGGCAGCTGGCATCAATCAGCTCCAGATTGTTTTTCAAGGCCAATTGGTAGGTTTCGGGCGGTTCGCCATGGGCCCGGATGAGCACCTTGCAGTCGTGCAGCTGGGCCAGCTGCTCCCGGTCGATAATACGGAGGCCCTGCTGGTGCAAGCGCTCCACTTCCATGCTATTGTGCACAATATCGCCGAGGCAATACAGGGTTTCTTCGTGCGCCAATTCATCCTCAGCCATCTGAATGGCGAATTCTACGCCGAAGCAGTAGCCGGAATTCTTATCAATCGTGACCTTCATGCTGTGCTTTAACACCACTGCGACGGCGAGGAGTTCGCCGAGCGCAAAGGTACGGCGAACGGGCGTTGTGCGGTGTTGGCCGAGCTGCAGAACGTCTCATGGATAGCGCCCACTTGTCATGTTAGCCGGTAAGCAGCCAAATCAGTGTCCCAAAGCTGTGCTTCAGGATACCCGTTCCCTTAACTACAAAAGCTTCTTAGTCCCAGCCCGCTGCAAACAACGCTGATGACACCCGGTCCAGCACAAAATCGACCTGCTCGGTGATGGTGATGTGCGTAGTATCGAGTAGCACGGCGTCGGGGGCTCGGCGCAGAGGGCTTTCGGCGCGGGTGGTATCGAGGTAGTCGCGCTTGCGCAGGTTTTCCACAATGTCTTCGAGGGGTACGATTTCACCCTTCTCGGCCAGCTCATCCTGGCGGCGCTTGGCGCGGAGCTCCACTTCGGCAGTCATAAAAATCTTGACTTCCGCATCAGGGAAAACGGTGGTACCAATGTCACGGCCATCCATCACCACGCCGCGTTTACGACCCATTTGCTGTTGTTGGGCTACCATGGCATGCCGCACCATCGGAATTATTGATACCTCGCTCACGGAGTTAGAAATCCGCATCTGGCGGATATCATCTTCGTGGTTCACACCATTCAGAAACAGCTCGTTGCGGCCGGTATTGCGGTTGCGCCGGAAGGTGATATCTATTTCCTGCAGGGCCTGCTCGATGCGGGGCAAATCGTCGAAGGCGATGTGCTGTTCGAGTAGGTACAGCGTCACGGCGCGGTACATGGCGCCGGTGTCCACGTAGGCGTAGTGCAGGAGGTTGGCTACGGCTTTAGCCGTGGTGCTTTTGCCACAGGAAGAGTAGCCGTCAATGGCGATAACGAGTTGTTTCATAACGACGCGGGCGGCCATTGGCCCCGCAAGATTACGAAATCCAACCCTTACGAACGGCAGGTGGGGTCTTCAGACGCTGCGGAACGGAGGCAAAAAAGGCCGCCACCGAAGCGCTTTCTCCCTCATTCAGTTGCGCATCGACTAAATGAAAGGGATTAAAAAAAAATCGATTGGCCAGCCCGATGCCAGTGGTTCCGTCCTTGCCGGTGCCCCATTCGCCCCGGTACACCTGCACCAAGCACTGTCCCAAAAAGCAGCCCAACGCCATAATCACGCCCGGCCGCTCGGCTGGCCCCAGCTCGCCGCGCTGGGCCTGAATAAAGTTGGCCAGATGGGCCACGCCCTCGGCATCAAAAGCTTTTAGGTGAAGCTGCTGCCGCACCTGTTCGGCAGCAGCATTTATCGAATCGAGGGGAGACTGTGAGGTGTCGTCAGGCATAATGTATTCTGAATAACAATAAGCAGGCAATAAGGCGCAGAAAGCGTCAGCGTGCCGGCAAATTAATCATTCAAGGCAAGCACGACACTACTTACTGCACAATAGATGTTGCGGACTGTAGCTAGTGCCCGCAGGGGCAGGGCACCGACTTTCCGCCGCTGTGGTGCTTGTACCAAGAAGTTTTTTTCTGCTGCGCGGTACGGCGGGCGCAGCCGCCCTCGGCCAGCAGCAGCGGCAGCACGAGCAGCAAAAGGACAAGGTTCTTTTTCACCGGAAACTGGTTTTTTGTCAAATATAAGGTTCTTTGCCTGCGGGTGGGTAGTTGTCAGTGGTTCGCTTTTGGTTGTCAGGCACACTTAAAAGAACTTGCCTTACCATCCACAACGCTTAGCAAAGCACATCTGAGCTATTTCATTCCTACCCACCGGCAACTAATTCCCAATAACTAATCATGACTGCTGATTTCTCGCTCACCGCCAACGTGGTTGATGTTTTTGCTCGTTCCATTCAGCCCGCTATTATTTCCATAGAAGCGGGTCGCATTGCCGCCATCGCGCCCATTGCCGAAGCCGAGGCCGACCCGGCGCTGCCCTACGTGCTGCCCGGTTTTGTGGATGCCCACGTGCACATCGAAAGCTCTCTGCTGGTTCCCACTGAGTTTGCGCGCCTGGCCGTAACGCACGGCACGGTGGCTACTGTATCCGACCCGCACGAAATTGGCAACGTGCTGGGCGTGGCCGGCGTGGAGTTCATGCTGGAAAACGCAGCGCATTCGCCGTTCAAGTTCTGCTTTGGCGCGCCCAGCTGCGTACCGGCCACACCGTTTGAAACGGCCGGGGCCGAAATCACGGCCACCGACATCGTCAAGCTATTTGAAAACCCCAAAATCGGCTACTTGGCCGAGATGATGAACTGGCCCGGCGTGCTCCACCGCGACGCCGACGTGATGCAGAAAATAGCCCTGGCCCATGCTGCCGGCCGCCCCGTAGACGGCCATGCTCCCGGCCTGCGCGGCGATGATGCCACCCACTACGCCAGTGCCGGCATCAGCACCGACCACGAGTGCTTCACCGCAGCCGAAGCACTGGATAAGCTGGCCGTGGGCATGAAAATCCTCATCCGCGAGGGCTCAGCGGCCCGCAACTTCGATGCTCTCATCGAGCTGCTCCCCGAGCACTATCACCACCTCATGTTCTGCTCCGACGACAAGCACCCCGATACGCTCGTGCTCGGTCACATCAACCAGCTGGTGCAGCGCGCCGTGGCCCTTGGCAACGACGTATTCAGCGTGTTGCGCGTGGCCTGCGTGAACCCCGTGAAGCACTATAACCTGCCCGTCGGATTGCTAGGCGAAGGCGACCCGGCCGACTTTATCGTGGTGAAGGATTTGCGCGACTTTGAGGTGCTGCAAACCTACCTCAACGGCGAGCTGGTGGCCGAAAACGGCAAGTCGCTGCTACCGGCTGCCCCCGTGGCGGTGGTCAATAACTTCCACGCCCAGCCCGTTTCAGCTGCCGATTTTCAACTACCTATTGCGCACGAACAAGCTACTCTTCGCGCTATCGAGTGCTTTGATGGCCAGCTTATTACGGCTCGCGTCGACTTACCCGCCACTATTGAGCAAGGCTTCGTCGTGCCCAACATAGGCGAAGATGTGCTCAAATTGGCCGTTATAAACCGCTACCAGCCGCAGGTGGCACCGGCCCTGGCCTTCATTCGCGGGTTTGGGCTGAAACACGGCGCTTTGGCCAGCAGCGTGGGGCACGATTCGCACAACATCACGGCCGTTGGCTGCGACGACGAGAGCCTGGCCCGTGCCGTAAATCTGGTTATCCAAGCCAAAGGTGGCCTGGCCGCCGTGGGTGCCGACGGCCAGGAAATTCTAGTACCACTGCCCGTGGCCGGCCTCATGTCGGACCAGGAAGGCTCCGCTGTGGCAGCAGCCTATGCAGCTGTTGATGCCTTAGCAAAACAGCTGGGCTCGCCGCTGGGAGCGCCGTTTATGACGCTTTCCTTCATGGCTCTGCTCGTTATTCCCAGCCTGAAACTGAGCGACAAAGGCCTATTCGACGGGCAGCAATTCACGTTTGTGGACGCGGTAGAATAAGCAGACTTTATTCAACCTTGGCAATTTCTGGCGTCGTTTCTGCGTAGGGTTACCACCCCGCTCCTACCCCATTGCCATGAAATTGCTGCTTGTACTCATGTCGCTCGTGTTGCTGGTGCCCCCGCCGGCTGCCGCGCAGAAATACCGCACGGCGGCCGGCCTGCGCAGCGACGGCACTAACTACGGCCTCACCGTTCAGCAGGTGCTTCTGCCTAAGGCTACGCTGGAGGGCTTGGCCATGTTTGCCCCACGGGAGCGTAGCGCTACGCTCATGGCCGAGCGCCATTTCGGCATCCTTGGTCCTAGCTTGAACTACTATTTCGGCGCGGGCGGTCACGTTGGCACCCACAAAGACGACGGCAATTTCTGGGGTTTCGATGGCGTTATTGGCGCCGAATACAAGGTTGCCTTCATCCCTTTTGTCATTTCCTTCGACTTCAAGCCCACCATCGAATACGGCTCGGGCGACTGGAACCGCTTTCCGACGGCATTTTCCATCCGCTACATTTTCCTAAAAAAGAAGAAGACGGGTATTTTTCGGGCCCTAGATAAGCTATAAAACAAAAGTCCCGACACTGCGCGGTGTCGGGACTTTTCAACTCTTGGCTACTTATGGTGTTAGCTGCTACTGAAACCGCTTTTCCAGCAGCTTGCGCATCTTTTCTTCGGTTAGGGGCTTGGTGAGGTACTCGACGTTGGGATACTGGGCTACGCGGGCCGTGTCGGCACCGTGCATGGAAGTGGTGAGGACGGCCATTACCGTTTGGTCCTGCACCGGCTTAGGCAGCGAGTTGTAGAGCTCCAGAAACTCGAAACCGGACACGCCGGGCATCTTCAGGTCTACGAATACCAAGTCGGGTGCGGGCACGGCACTTTCGCTCGTGTTGTCGCCCCAGAGCTGTTCAAACGCCTCATCGGCCCGCGAAAACGTGCTAACGTGCTGCGCAACAGCCAACCGACCCAACAACCGATTATTCAGAAAGCTGGTGGTTTCGTTGTCATCAACGAGTACAATATGATTCAAATTTGCGGACATTGATAGGGGGTTATTTTAGCTTCCACGAAGATACCAACAGAACAACGGCCTGGCAATTGCGCAGCTTACTTACAGCCAGCCCTGGGCGCGCATCCAGTCGTCATTGTAGATTTTGCCGAGGTAGCGCGTGCCGTGGTCGGGCAGCACAATCACCATCGTGTCGTCTTCCTTCAGGTGCTCGCGAGCGTATTCGAGAGCCCCAAAAACCGCCGAGCCGCAGCTCCAGCCCACAAACAGGCCTTCTTCCTTGGCCAGCCGGCGGGTCATCACGGCGGCGTCCTTATCGGTCACTTTGATGAACAAATCGATAACATCGAAGTCCACATTCTTGGGCAGAATATCCTCGCCGATGCCTTCTGTTTTGTAGGGATAAATTTCGTCTTTATCGAAGATGCCCGTTTCCTTGTATTTCTTGAACACCGAGCCGTAGGTGTCGAGGCCCAGCGTGAAGATGTTGGGATTTTGCTCTTTCAGGTACTTGCTCACGCCGCAGATGGTGCCGCCCGTGCCCACACCGGCGGCCCAGTGCGTGATTTTACCCTCAGTCTGCTGCCAGATTTCGGGGCCGGTGGTGTCGTAGTGCGCAGCGGCGTTCGAGAGGTTATCGTACTGGTTGGGGTAGAACGAATTGGGCGTTTCCTGGTTGAGGCGCTTGGCCACGGAGTAATAGCTGCGCGGGTCTTCGGGGGCCACATCTACGGGGCATACCACCACCTGAGCCCCCACGGCGCGCAGAATGTCCTGCTTTTCCTTGCTCTGCTTGTCGCTCATTACGAAGATGGTTTTGTAGCCTTTCGCAATGGCGGCCAGAGCCAGGCCCATGCCGGTGTTGCCGCTGGTGCCTTCGATGATGGTGCCGCCCGGCTTGATGAGGCCGGCCTTCTCAGCGTCCTCAATCATGCGGATGGCCATGCGGTCCTTCACCGAGTTGCCGGGGTTGAAATACTCAACTTTGGCCAGTACGGTGCCTTTAATGCCAGCCGCAACGCTGTTGAGCTTGACGAGAGGCGTTTGGCCAACGGCCTCGATGACGTGATTGAAATACATGAAAAAAGAATGGTGGGAGTGTGGGGTGAGAAGACAAAGGTAGGAATTTCGGCGGCGGGGTGCGGAGTTAGCGCCCTTCATCCTGAGCGAAACAAATGACATCATCACCGCCGAACAAGGTGCAGTAATCTCAACTGACATAGGCGTGGTAAGGTCCTTGGCTCTGCTCAGGATGACAGATGGTTTCCGGATGATAGATACTGGCCTTGCCCTAGCCCCAAAATGCCCTACTTTTGCAGCACCGCTGCCCGACCGGGCTGCCTCCCCACTTCATCAACACCCAAAAACACCTCCGAATGAGCGTTCTGGTCAATAAAGATTCCAAGGTTATCGTGCAGGGCTTCACCGGCTCCGAGGGCTCGTTCCACGCCCAACAGATGATGGACTACGGCACCAACGTAGTGGGCGGCGTGACGCCCGGCAAAGGCGGTTCCGAGCACCTCGGCCGTCCCGTGTTCAACACCGTGGCCGAGGCTGTGGAGAAGGCCGGCGCCGATACCAGCATCATTTTCGTGCCGCCGGCTTTCGCCGCCGACGCCATCATGGAAGCGGCCGACGCGGGCATTAAAGTGATTATCACAATCACCGAAGGCATCCCGACCAAGGACATGATTGCCGTGAAGCAGTACCTCTCGGAGCGCACCGGCGTGACGATGATTGGGCCAAACTGCCCCGGCGTGATGACCGCCGGCGAGTGCAAAGTGGGCATCATGCCCGGCTTCATCTTCACCAAAGGCCGCATCGGCATCGTGTCCAAGTCGGGCACGCTGACCTACGAAGCCGTTGACCAGCTCACCAAAGCCGGCCTGGGCCAGACCACGGCCATCGGCATCGGCGGCGACCCCATCATCGGTACCACCACCAAGCAGGCGGTGGAATTGCTCATGAACGACCCCGAAACCGAAGGCATCGTGATGATTGGCGAAATCGGCGGCGGCATGGAAGCCGAAGCGGCGCGCTGGATTAAAGAAACCGGCAATAAGAAACCTGTAGTAGGCTTCATCGCCGGCCAGACGGCGCCTCCCGGCCGCCGCATGGGCCACGCTGGTGCCATCGTAGGCGGTGCCGACGATACGGCTGCTGCTAAAATGGCCATCATGCGCGAGTGCGGCATCCACGTGGTGGATTCGCCCGCCGAGATTGGCGACACTATGCTGCGCGTGCTGAGTGGCAAGTAGTTTTTGCCTGCGGCTTATCGCAAGAAGTAGTTGATAGAGAAAAGCCCCAGCTTCTGCTGGGGCTTTTTTTATTGGTTACCCCAAACGATGTAGTCAGATGCTTTTGCCACACCCAGCTCAGCAGAAAGCAAATCTATTCTGTCTGCAAAGGCCTGCATCAGTTGTCTCGCTCTTTCCGTAGCGTTGGCCAAGTCTTCTATTGGCACAACTACTCTGGATTGCGCGGGCTGGTCAAAGGCTTCATCTGGGTCTTCGCACGTTATCAACAGGTGGACACCGTTTTTTACAGCTTCCGGGCCTGGGTGGCCTTCCAGGCAAAACGGCCCTGCGGTAAACTGTGGTTCTAACAGGTCTTCCCAGCTGCTGAAATCAGCAATTGTGCTACAACACTGCGGCACCAAAACCGGCACGCCATCCACAATGAGGATGCAGCCGCCAAATAGTGCGCATGATTCTGCTAAGGGGATGGGGGCCGTACCGTCACTGTCCAAATGGTTTTGCACCAACAGCCTCAAATCCGGCAGGCTCCACTGGTCGACACACACGAAATTACAACCCTGAATTACACACTGATAGTCGGAAAACCCTCCCACTACCAAGAGCTGCCGTTGATACTCATCCCACTCAAACGGGTTTTGCTGGAAACTAGCCAGTGGGCGTTGAATTGCCTGTAACCGGGCTTTTGCAGTTATGGGAATCTCCAGCACAGGAATCAATTCTATATTCATCAAGCAGCATTATTCCCCTAGCGTGGTGTTCTTGTCCAGGTTGATGACGATGCCGACCTGAAAGACGGAGTTGGCGGCTTTGAGGTACTTGTTGTTGCGGAAGCCGAAAATCTGGCCGCTCATGAGCTGTAGCTGGACGGGGCCCGCTATCTGGGTGCGGGTGAAGGTGATGGGCTCGAAAAAGACGTTGTTTTCGCCCGGGGCAGCTAGGCCGTCGATGGTGAAGTTGTTGAGTTGCATGTAGCTCAGGCGCATGGCCGCGCCGTAGGTAAGCGGAAAGTCGCGGTTGAAGAGGTGCAGGCTCTTTTGCTTTTTCTTGGCGTAGTTCACCTGGGCGAAGATTTTAGAGAGGCTGCCGTCGAGGGTGCGGGTGGTGAGCTGGGCTTCGTTGCGCTCGATGCGCTGGGTAGAGCCGCCGCCACCGCCCACGTACACTTCGAGCACGCGCTTGTCGGGCAGGCGCGTGAAGTAGCCGAGGCTGGCTTCCCCAAAGTCGATGTTCTCGGTCTTGTCGGATTTTTTGCGGTGCAGCGAAGAGAAGGTGCCGGCCACTGCCAGGTGGTTGGTGAGGCCATAAGCGCCTTGCAGGGCATAGTTGGTGTGCTGGTTGGTGCTCACGGTGCCGTAGAACTCGCCCTGGTGCGTGAGCATGGGTGCGTGCGGCGGCGGGGGAAAGTAGAGCGAGGCGCAGCCTGTGAGGCCAGTGAGGACAAGCAAAAAGGCTAAACGCAGCAAATGCTTCATGAGGCGGAGTTAGGAGAACAAGCCCAGGCAACGCCTGAACCGGCAATTTCGTGTTTCTACTGGACTTTACGGCGGATTTCAGTTAGCAGACTCAGTCATGGGGCAAACCGGACCGTATGTAGGAGTCCACTCATCTTTAATGCCTGCTATGCCCGCCGATTCGTTTGATGCCATCATTATAGGAGCCGGCCAGGCTGGTACGCCCCTTGCCTACGCGCTGGCCGATGCGGGCCGCCGCGTGGCAATGGTGGAAAGCGAGGCACTGGGCGGGTCCTGCATCAACTACGGCTGCGCGCCCACCAAGGCGCTGCTGGCTTCGGCCCAGCGGGCCCACCAGGTGCGCACGGCGGGCGAGCTGGGCATTAATGCACCGGAGCCAGACGTCGATTTTGCGGCCGTGATTGGGCGCATGCACCGGCTGCGCCAGAACTCGCGCGACAGCCTGCACCGCAAGATTACGGAGGACCACGAGGGCATTACGCTCATTCGCGGGCGGGCGCAGTTCACGGCGCCGCACACGTTGCGCGTGGCGCTGGTGGTGGGCGGCGAGCAGCAGCTTACGGCCCCGCTCATCTTCATCAATACCGGTACCAAGGCGGCGGTGCCCGAACTGGAAGGGCTGGCCGACAGCGGCTACCTCACCAGCGACTCGTTGCTGCTCAACCTGACCGAGCAGCCCGAGCACCTCATCATTATGGGGGGCAGCTACATTGGGGTGGAGTTTGGGCAGATGTTTCGGCGCTTGGGGACTCGCGTAACCATTGTGGATACCAAGCCGCGCCTCATGGCCCGCGAAGACCCCGACGTGAGCCACCCGCTGGAAGCCTGCCTGGCCGAGGCCGGCGTGGAGCTGGTGCTGGGAGCCGATGTCCGCCGTGTGAGCCGCGCGGCTGATGGCAGCATTACCCTCACCGTGGATGCCAAGGCCGGCGAGCGGCGCCTGCACGGCAGCCACCTGCTGGTGGCAGTGGGCCGCGAGCCCAACACGCAGGAACTTGGGCTGGAACACACCGGCGTGAAGCTGGACGAGGACGGCTACATTGAGGTGAACGAGCACCTGCAGACCGGCACGCGGGGCGTGTATGCGCTGGGCGACGTGAAGGGCGGCCCGCAGTTCACTCACATTGCCTACGACGACTACCGCATTGTGCGGGATGCCTTGCTGCACGGCCAACAGCGCGGCACCGCCGACCGGCCCCTCCCCTACGTGGTGTTTACGGAGCCGCAGTTGGGCCGCATTGGCCTCTCAAAGAGCCAGGCGAAGGAAAAGGGGATTGCTTACCGGGTGAGCCGGCTGCCGGCCCGCACCATTGGGCGGGCCGTGCAGACGGGCGAAACCGAAGGCTTTGTGGAGGTGCTGGTGGGCGAGGACGATCGGCTGCTGGGTGCAGCGGTGTTCTGCGAGCAGGGTGGCGAAATCATGACCATGTTTCAGCTGGCGATGGCGGGCCGGCTGCGCTACCAGGAGCTGGAAGACATGATTTTGGCCCACCCGAGCTGGGCCGAGGTGCTGAATAATGCGTTTCAGCGATTGAAGCCGGGCGAATAGCTCCTGCGCACTAATGGCTGCTGAAGTCCCCCCTGCCCCGCCCGTTTCCAGAAAGAAGAACATTCTGGCAATCCTGGCTTTTCTTGCCGCTTTCTATACCATTGTGCCTTTTCTGCTGGGGGGTGGGCTGGCGGGGTTGTTGCCACCCTCAACCGAGGATTTTGACATGGCTCTGACGGATGCCGAAGTCACCGACGTTTCGATGAACCGTCAGCAATACACCTATCAGTTAGACGGCAACGATTATAAGCATTATAATTTCAACGCCTTTGATGCGGCCAACCCGGCCGACCGCACAGGGATGAGTGATGAGTTGGGGTATGACCCCTCAGACCTGGGCCACTACCTGCACCGCGGCGACCGCCTTACCAAAGCCGCCAATTCTCCTTTGCTGACGGTGCGCCGCGGGACAATCGTCACCCATTGGATACTGTACTCGGCCACGCCCGAAAGCAAGTTGCCGCCACCAAAAAAAGTGTTCATGCTGGATGGCGACACGGTCGTCATCCCCTGAGCTGGCTGGCCCCTGCTGGTTTCGGGGCCCAGCAGGGGCCAAGGGCTAGAGCTTGGCGAGTTTTTCCAGGTCCATGTCGTCGGCAATAGACTTCAGGAGGGCCATGTCTTTTTGCTTGGTGCCCTTGAGGGTGAGCAGGAACCGGCCGCCGACGGCGAGCGTCATTTCGGCGCGGCCGTCTTTTTTGTAGAAGGTGTCCATGCCTTTCACGCCGTCGGCTTTCACGGCAGTGGGGCCCATGATGTGGTCGTCGTCTTCCTGCTCAATGCCGAGGCTCATCATGGCGGCGGCGCCTTGGTAGAGGGCGTTCGAGCCGTTGTAGTCGATGAGGGATATTTCTACTTCCTCGTCGGGGCTTTTGGTGAAGGTGCGCTCGGCGGTGGAGAAGGCCATGCCGGTCATTTTCTGCGACTGGCCTTTGAGCTCGCCGGGGGTGTAGCCGCTCACTTCGGTGGGCAGGTATTGCTCCAGCTCTTTGTAGGGCAGGGAAAGGGTATCGCCGCGCTTCACCCGCTCGGCGCGGTCGGTTTCGGCCTTTTCGAGGTTGGCGGTCATGTCCTTGCCGGCTTCGCTGAGCTTGGAGATGGCCGAATACGACTCTTTGGCTTGTTTGGCTTGCTCGCAGCCCGTGGCAAGAAGCAAAGCAGCGGCGGCAATGGTCAACTGGACTTTCATGAATACAGAGCGTCGGGAAGGTAATACGACAACCCAAAAGTACAGGTATAACTTAATTATTTAATGATATGGTAATCCGAAGGCTCAAGTATTGGGCACAGCATGCAAAAGGGCACCCGCTGCTATGCGGGTGCCCTTTTGCTATGAGATTGTTGGCGGCAGACGTGCCACCCTGTCGCTGAGCTTTAGGCTAAACGGGCTGCTCGCGCTGCATAAATTCCCGCACCGAGGTGGAGTCGTTCAGCACTTTTACAACGACCCAAAGCAGCAGCAGCTGCAGGCTATAGCCCAGGAGCGGGCCGCCTTCTTTCCAGTTGAAGAACAGAATCAGGGCAGTAAACAGGAGCTGGAGGCCGCTCAGAAACAGGCCCAGCGTGATGGCGTGCCGCCACCGCCGAAACAGGAGCAGAATCAGCAGCAGGTTCATCGTCTGGTCGTGGCTGACGTGGCCGGTTTCCTGCACAAACCATAACTTGAAGTGCGCCGGTAGCCAGTCGCTCAGCAGCAGGCAAATGGATACCAGAATTAATAAGCGGAAACCCTTGCTGTTGATGTCCATAACGGGGAGGTGTGCGCGGCCGGTGGTACGCAAAGTACGGGCGTTGGTTTGGCAAGCGCAAGCGCTGGCATTGGCGTTGTTACCGATGCCTCTGGCCAGGCTGCCAATGGGTCCGGCAACCGTTCCAACCGGTCCGGCGAGCGTTCCAAATGCCCTGGTACACCTTCCAAGCGCCCCGGCGTAGGCTCCAATCATTCCGGCAGGGGTTCCAATTGC
Organism: Hymenobacter negativus; assembly: GCF_017571495.1. GTDB lineage: Bacteria > Bacteroidota > Bacteroidia > Cytophagales > Hymenobacteraceae > Hymenobacter > Hymenobacter negativus. Next base: position 560,977 of record NZ_JAGETZ010000004.1, read on the forward strand.
TCCGGCAGCCGTTCCAACGGCTCCGGCACGGGTTCCAATTGCCCCGGTGAGGCTTCCAATCGGGACCGAAAAAAAGCGTACTATTACGCTTATACTATTCACCTTACCGTCTTCGTAGTCAATGAATGCGCGCCAACTACCCTTCGCCTTCCGTATTAGCGAGCTGCTGCCCGTGGCCCGCTTGCTCCGCGCCAGCTACGTGCGCGACCAAGCTGATTTTCAGGACCTGCTGCCGGAGGATTACAAACCCGATTTTTTGAAGGATTTCGACAAGGCCAGCGCGGCCGTGGAGAACGTGCAGCGCAGCAGCGTGGCCATTGCCGAGCGGCAGCTCGTGACGCAGCGCATCGAAGGGCTGCTGCAGGCACTGCCGCAGCTCCTCAACCGCCTCGAAGCCCGGGTGCGCCGCGCTGAGGGCCTCACCGTGCCGGCCAAGAAGTTCGGCATTGAGGCTGTGCGCCGCGACCGCAACGACAACGAGCATGAGGGCCTGGCCGATTCGCTGAAAACGCTGCTTCAAAACATTGAAACCAATAAAAAGGCCTTGTTCGACAAGGGCCAAAAGCCCGAGGAAAACAGCCAAATCCAAAGCCTCTACGACGGCCTGGTGCAGGACAGCACCACCCAGGGCAGCGGCCTGAGCGACCAGCGCCTGCTCACGGCGGACAACGCCAATCTATTCCGCGCCCTCTACGCTCCCATCAAACACCTGCTTGCCGACGGCAAAAGCCTCTACCAAACCTCCGATAAAGTCAAGGCGAAGGACTATACGCTGCGCAAGATTCTGCAGCAGGTGCGCCGGGAGCAGGGCGGCGGGGCCGGTACTGGCACCCAAGCCCCGTAGGTATCGGAGTAACTTATTGAGTGATATAAAAAAGGGCACCCACTTGGCGTGGGTGCCCTTTTTTGTTGAATCAATGATGCTTTACAGCGGCCGTTGCAACGGCCGCAACCCAGTCTGGAATGCCAGCACATCAATCCGTTCAACTGAAACTAAGCGGTAGATGATGCGATACTGTCGGTACAGTAGCTCCCGTATCGTTTCGTCGCCGAATTCGGGTACCATGCGGCCCATACGGGGGTGCTGACGCAACAAATCAAGCTGCCGAAAGACGCTATTCACGACCAACGAAGCCCGGGTTGTTGAATATTGCGCCAAATAATCAGCCTGCTCATCCAGCTCGTGCACGAAGCGGGTGGTGTAGTGAATAACCATGCTACCGCGCCGTTACGCCGGTGTCGGTCAGCCAGCGGCTGAGGTAGCTTCTGGCTTCGGCCTCGGTCAGCGTTTCGCCATTGTCTGATTGGCGAACTCCTTCCTCAATGCGTTTGATGAGGAGCAGACGTTCGAAAAGGTCTTCTAGCTCGAAGTTTTCCGGCAGCTGGTTAACAGTTTCGAGGATTTGGGCTTTAGTCATAGCGGAGGTGGCTTGTTGTATTTACTAAACTACGCGGCGGGCGGCGAAAGTGCCGAGGTAGGCGCGCCCCAAACCACAGACTTGAACCCATTGGGCAGCGCGTCACAGACGCACGCCAGCCGGGAAATTACATAAATGGCTGATGACCGAGTTTGACAAAGCTTGATAAAAGAACTTTTATCCCAACAGATTCAAAATCAACTTCAACTTTATGCGTCCCTTGTTGAACTTGTATTCCTGTGACTACACCTTTCCCAAATTTCTTATGGTAAATGGTATCTGACAGTTTAAATACGTGCCCATCATTTTTAAATGAAGTGGTATTAGATTCGAAAGGAAAAATCCTTTCTTTATTAGGCACATGGCCTTCAGTATTTGTATGCTTTGTCTGCGAATCTATTAATGGCTCTAATTTAAGTATCTTATCATTTATACTCTTCAGCGTTTCCATCATCAAACTCATCTCTGGGGAGAGCTTTACTGGCTCACTTATATTGGCTTTTGTTATTGACAAAAGAGATATGATGGAGTTGTCTTTAGTATCATGCTGCTCGTATGTTGCTGTAATAGCATCTGCAATCTGTTTGATTGCAGAATTAACTTGGTCAACTCTCATGGTACTATCATAACCTACATCACGGAATCCTTGTATATCGAATATTCTAGGCGTCACATTATCCTTTATCAGTGCAACTGGCAAATCAAATGCTTGGCGTATACCCAATTCATATAAAACGTTTGGGTTCTTTGAACTCAAATCGCACAAAGCCATTTCACAATTAACTATTTTATGCAAAATATCGACAACTATAATGTTGCTTTTCTGAACATCATCCGCACGCAGGGGCTCAAATCCAGCCTCAATGCATGCGGGTTTTATGATGTGCTCATAAACTCTTTTAAAATGTCCAGTTTCATAGTCAGCATGGTCTGATACTGGCATTATTATAAAGCAAGTTTTTTTCTCGGTCTGCATTCTATTTGAAATTTAAATAATCAAAACCCCCGCGCCAGCCTTGCAGCCGACGCGGGGGTTTCTGTGGGTGCTTAGGCAGCAGCCAAGCTACTACATATTCTTGATAATCTCCTGGCCGAATTCGCTCGTTTTGAGGAGGGTGGCGCCTTCCATCTGGCGTTCGAAGTCGTAGGTTACGCGCTTGCTGGCGATGGCGGCTTCGAGGCCTTTGTTGATGAGGGCGGCGGCTTCTTTCCAGCCCATGTACTCGAGCATCATCACGCCGGAGAGGATAACGGAACCGGGGTTCACCTTGTCCTGGTTGGCGTATTTGGGGGCCGTGCCGTGGGTGGCTTCGAAGATGGCGTGGCCGGTGAGGTAGTTGATGTTGGCGCCCGGTGCGATGCCGATGCCGCCCACGATGGCGGCCAGGGCGTCGGACACGTAGTCGCCGTTCAGGTTCAGGGTCGCGACCACCGAGTACTCGGCGGGGCGCAGCAGAATCTGTTGCAGGAAGGCATCAGCAATGCTGTCCTTGACGATGAGCTTGCCCTGCTCCACGGCTTGCTTCTGGAGGGCGTCGGCCACTTCCACGCCCTGCTTGGCCACGATTTTATCGTACTGGGCCCAGGTGAAGACCTTGGCGCCAAATTCCTTCTCGGCCAGCTCGTAGCCCCAGGTTTTGAAGGCGCCTTCGGTGAACTTCATGATGTTGCCCTTGTGCACGATGGTCACCGACGGCAGCTTGTTGTCGAGGGCGTACTTGATTGCGGCGCGCACGAGGCGCTCGGTGCCCTCCTTCGATACCGGCTTGATGCCGAACGAAGACGACTCAGGGAAACGGATTTTCTTCACGCCCATCTCGTCCTGCAGGAATTCGAGCATTTTCTGGGCCTGGGGCGTGCCATTCATGTACTCAATGCCGGCGTAGATGTCCTCCGTGTTTTCGCGGAAGATGACCATGTCGGTCAGTTCCGGGTGCTTCACGGGCGAGGGCACGCCGTCGTAGTAGCGCACGGGGCGCACGCAGGCGTAGAGGTCGAGTTCCTGGCGCAGGGCCACGTTGAGCGAGCGGATGCCGCCGCCCACGGGGGTGGTCAGCGGGCCTTTGATGCCCACGAGGTAATCGCGAAAGGCATCGAGGGTTTCGTTGGGCAGCCAGTTGTTGGTGGCTTTGTAGGCTTTCTCACCGGCCAATACCTCTTTCCACACGAGCTGCTTTTTGCCACCGTAGGCTTTCTCGACGGCAGCGTCGAAAACGAGTTTGGAAGCGCGCCAGATGTCCGGCCCCGTCCCGTCGCCCTCGATGAAGGGAATGGTGGGTTTATCCGGAACGGTCAGCTTGCCGTTTTTGATGGTGATTTTTTGCTCTGCCATGTGGGTCGTGTGTTGTATAAGTCTGTCATCCTGAGCGCAGCGAAGGACCTTATCGCGTCAGGCGTCGGGGGTAAAAATTCAGCTATGCGCAGGCGGGATAAGGGGCTTCGCTGCGCTCAGCATGACAATGGGCGGTTAGTACCCGAAAATCTCTTTCAGCGTGAGCTGCTGCACGGTGCCGTATTTGGCCAGCTCTTTAAAATTCAGCCGGTCCTTGGAGCCGATTACCAGAATGACCTGGTTCTGGCCGCGCACTTTGGCCAGCTGAAACTTCTTCAACTCGTCGAAAGTCATTTTCTGGGTGCTGGCGTACACGTCGCGGCGGATGTCGTAGTCCAGGCCGAGGCGCTTGGCTCGCTCGTAGCTCATCAGGATGTCGCCCTTGGTGATGCGCTCGGTACTGATGCTGTTGCGGATGGCGTTTTTAGCGATTTCCAGGTTGGCTTCGGCCACGGGCATGTCGGTGAGGAGGGCCTCCATGCCGGCCATGGCTTCGGGCAGCTTGTCGCTCTGCGTACCGATGTAGCTCAGGTTGTAGTTGGAGCGGCCCAGCTTATCGGCGTTGGAGTAGCCGGAGTAGGCTGAGTAAGCCAGTGCCTTGCTCTCGCGCAAATCCTGAAACACGATGCTGCCCATGCCGCCGCCGAAGTACTCGTTATAAAGCGCCACCGTCGGAGCCAGCTCTTTGCTATACAGGTCCCCCTTGGTCAGGAACAGAATTTCAGCCTGCACCATGTTGTAGTCCACCCAATAAACCTTCTTGTCTTTCAGCGGCTGCTCGGCAAAGTCTTTGGCCGCCGGGGCGGGCGTGAGCTTGGCGGGGGTGCGGTGCTCGGCTTTGAGTACGGTTACCGTTGCATCCTGGGCACGCGGTCCATAATACAATACCCGATGCTGGTACGACTCCAACTTCTTAATCAGGGTCGTGAGTTGCTCCGGCTTCAGCGCCTTCAGCTCTTTCTCGCTGAGGTTATTGGTGAAGGGGTTTTTCGGCCCGTACTTCACGTAGTTCACCATCGCCTGATTCAGAATCACGCGCTTTTCGAGCTTAGCATCCTGGCGCTGCTTGAGTACGCCGGCCACCATGTCTTTCAGGGCCACGGCGTCGGGCTTGGGCGCGTTCATCAGCTGTTCGAACAGCTTGAGTGCGGGCTCCAGGTTGGCGTCGAGGCCGTTGAGGGTGACGAAAATGCGGTCGGCGCCGCTGCTCACGTTGAAGGAGCAGCCCAGCTTGTAGAACTCCTGCTGCAGCTGCGCGGCGGTGTAGTTGCCGGTGCCAAGGTATTGCAGGTAGTCGGAAGCGAGGCTCCAGCGCGGGTCGTTGTTCTTGCCCAGGTCGAAGACGTAGGACAGGTTGAACAAGCCGTTTTCGGCGTTGTGCGTGTAGTACAGCGGCAGGCCGGGCTTGATTTCCGTTTCCTGAATGTCCTTTTTGTAGTCCACGAACACCGGCTGCAGCTCCGTGCTGGGCATGGCCGTGAGCTGCTTGTAGTAGGCCGAGGCCACGTCACGGTTGGCCGGTACGGGCGTGATGGCGGGCTTCACCACCTTCACCTTGTTGGGGTCCGTGCCGGTGCGCTTGAACACGGTCACGACGTTCGGGCCGTAGTTGTCGTTAGCAAATTTCACTATTTCAGCCTTCGTGATTTTGCCGAAATCGTCCTGCTGCTGCAGGTAGTCTTTCCAGTCGATGCGCTCGATAAAGGCCTCGTACATGGCACTGGCACGGGCCTCGTTGCTTTCGTAGCTCTTGGTGCGCGTCAGCTTCTCGTTATTGATGATGGCCGGAATCAGCCAATCGGGGAAGTTGCCGGCTTTCATCTTGGCCAGTTCGCCCAGCAGCAGCGTCTTCACCTCCTCCAGCTTCTGCCCTTGGCGCGGCGTGCCATAGATGACGTGCGTGGAGTAGTCGTCGTTCATGTCCGTGAACGAAGCGGCTTCCAGCACCTTCTGCTGCTGGTTCAGGTCGAGGTCGATGAGGCCGGCTTGGCCGTTGGTCAGGATTTTATCCAGCATGCGCAGGCGCACAGCATCCTTCGACGCTTTGCCCGGCAGGCGGTAGCCCAGCATCACATTTTCCGACTGCGGCCCGAGGATTTCCTTGGTAATTGGAGCGGCCAGGGGCTGCTCCACCGGCGCATTAAAGGCTGGCACCGGCTTGCTCGGCATGGCCCCGAAATACTTGTCGATGACCCGGATGGTCTGGTCGTAATCCAAGTCGCCGCTCAAGCACAGCGCCACGTTGTTCGGCACGTAGTACTGGCCGAAATACTTCTTAATCTCCGTAATGGACGGGTTTTGCAGGTGCTCAATCGTGCCGATGGTTGTCTGCGTGCCGTAGGGGTGCGTGGGATAGAGCGCGGCATTCAGCGCCTCAAACTCCTTATTGAAGTCGCTATCGAGTCCCCGGTTTTTCTCCTCATACACAGCCTCCAACTCGGTGTGGAACAGGCGCGGCACCATCTCGCGCAGCCGCTCGGCCTGGATGGCGGCCCACTTCTCCAGCTGGTTGCTGGGAATGTCTTCCTGGTACACTGTTTCCTCGTTCGAGGTGTGGGCATTGGAGCCTTTGGCCCCGATGGCGCCCATCACCTTGTCGTACTCATTCGGCACGGCATACTTAGCCGCCACGCCCGAAATTGAATCAATCTGGTGGTAGGTGCGCTTGCGGGCGGCGGGGTCGTTGCGCTGGCCGCGGTACACTTCGTACAGCGCCTCAATCTTGTCGAGCTCTACCTTCTCTTTGGCCCAGTCCTGCGTGCCCAGTTGCGATGTGCCTTTGAACACCATGTGTTCGAGGTAGTGAGCCAGGCCGGTGGCGGTAGCAGGGTCATTCTTGGAGCCCGCGCGCACGGCTAGGTAGGTCTGGATGCGCGGCGCGTCTTTGTAGTCAGACAAGTAGACGGTCAAGCCGTTGTCCAGCTTGTAGATGCGTACGCCCAGCGGGTCGCCGGGCACCGATTCGTAGCGGTATTCTTTGGGGGCAGCCGGAGTTGCGGCGGTAGCTGGCGCAGCAGGTACTGCTGAAGCTGTGCTGACCGGTTTACTTGATTGGCACTGAGTGGCAACACCTAATACTGCCAGGGCCGGAATCAACAGCAGAAAATTCTTTTTCACAGAAGGGCGCAGGCGGGAGCAGTATGGGGTTCAAAAAACAAAGGTAGCTGGGTGATAGAGGAATAAAAAACAAAATTTCGTCTTATCTTAGCAGATTGCCCCGCCCTCAAGCAAGACGTTTTCGCCTCGACTATACTTTCCCCAATCGTTTGCAGATTTTAGCAAACTGGGCCGGCGCTTTAACAGCGGCGCCCCGGTTTGCTTTTGCGCAGCTGTAAGGACGCGGTGAAAAGCGGCAGGTTGCAACACGGCGCGGACGTGGGTTCTTCCCTGCCCTCTCCTGATAGAAGGGAATCCTGGCGCTAAAGTGCGTAGTTCAACTTCCAGATGCTGAATATGAGCCTTCTATTGCTAAAAGGAGCTGATTCTATACCTGCGCGCACTTGGCGCGGGGCTGAGCCTCTTACTTAGTGCTCTCTACGCAGCAGAGCATCGATTAGAACTCGTTTTCCAGGCCCAGGCGCTGCTTGGCTTCGCGCAGGGCGGGAAACCGCTCGGCCAGGTACTCAAACTTGTCGGTTGACGTGTAGAGCTTTCGAGCGGTGGGGGCGGCGGCGGTTACGACGGGCTGCACGTTGAGACGGGGGTTTCCGGTGCGACGGCGCAGGTCGGCCAGGAATTCCACACGCATGTCGTTGAACTGGTCGACCTGGATGGGGTTGTCTACCGCTAGCTCAATAGTGTGCTCTTCGTTAGCAGTCACAGGTCGGTTCAGAACCCAGAATTCGCTCATACGGTCTTGGGCGCGACGCTCCTCGGCCAGCTCCTGCCACACACGCTGCAACACGGCGGGGTCGGTCGCGACAACCGGACCGCTGGTATACTGCGGCTCGACGGCAGCTGCAGTGGCGGCTTGGCTGGCAGCAGCCCGGGAGCTTAAATCCTTCAGGCTCGGGATTTTGCTGGTCAGGCTGGGGATTTTAGCAAAGGCGGCGGCTGGTGATGGGCGCGGCGCGGGCTCAATTCCTTCAAAGCTGGGCACCCCAATTTCGACGTGCGGCAGCGTGTCGCGCATCTGGTGGCGCTCGGTGATGGGGGCAGCCGGGTCGGCTTCGATGCTGGGCGTGTCGTGCAACTCCTCCACGCCGTTTTCAACAGGTAGCGGGTCGGGACCATCGGCCGGGGCCGGGCCGGTGGCAATGGGCGCGCCGGCCGGCATTGGCAACGGCGTGGGCGCAGCGGCCGGACGCGGAGTAGCCGTGTAGGGCGCAGCCGGCGACTCTGTAGCATAAGCAGCCGGCGCAGCATGCGAAACGGAAGCAACTGGCACCGCATGCGCTGAAAGAGCAGCAGCAGCAGCAGCCGCTACTGGCGGTGGTTGCACTGGGCTATTAATGGCGTTGCTACTTGGTGCGTAAGTAGTTGCAGGGGTTTCCACTGCACCATTCAGGCTACTAGTTTTTTTTTTAGCCTCGCCGTTAGCGGGACTGAGTTCGCGGACGAACTGCACGGCTCCGTTCAGGTAGGCCAGCTTCATCAGGGCCAGTTCGACGTGGAGGCGCTGGTTTTTGGCCTGCTTGAACTCGCGGTCGCACTGGCTGATGAGGTTGAGCGCAGAGAGCAGGAAGGCCAGCGGCGCGGCCTGGGCCTGCTGCACGTACTTCTGCTTGATGCCATCGGACACTTCCAGCAACTGCACGGTCACGGCATCTTTGCACACGAGCAGGCCGCGCAGGTGCTCGGCGGTGCCTACCACGAAGTTGTGCAGGTCGAAGCCGTTCTGCATCACCTCATCGAGCAGCAGCAACGCAGCCGAGAGATTTTCAGTGAGCAGGCTGTCGATGAGACGGAAGTAGTAATCGTAGTCGAGGATGTGCAGGTTTTGCACCACCTCTTTGTAAGTAAGGTTGTTGCCGCCGAAGGTCACCATCTGGTCGAACATCGACAGGGCATCGCGCAGGCCACCGTCGGCTTTCTGGGCCAGCAGGTGCAGGGCGTCGTCTTCGGCCGTGATGCCTTCCTGGTTGGCCACGTAGCGCAGGTGGCTTCGCATGTCCTCAACCCGGATGCGGCTGAAATCGAAAATCTGGCAGCGCGACAAGATGGTGGGGATAATCTTGTGGCGCTCGGTGGTGGCGAGGATAAATATGGCGTAGCTCGGCGGCTCCTCCAGCGTCTTCAGGAAGGCGTTGAAGGCCGCATTCGAGAGCATGTGCACCTCGTCGATGATGTAAATCTTGTACTTGCCAGCCTGCGGGGCGTAGCGCACCTGCTCCACCAGCGAGCGGATGTCTTCGACCGAGTTGTTGGAGGCGGCATCCAGCTCGTGCACGTTAAAAGAGGCGTTTTCCTGGAAGGCTACGCACGATGCGCAGGTGCCACAGGCCTCGGTTTCGGGGCTGAGGTTGGTGCAGTTGATGGTTTTGGCCAGAATGCGGGCGCAGGTGGTTTTGCCTACGCCGCGGGGGCCGCAAAACAGGAACGCCTGTGCCAGGTGGTGGCTCTGAATGGCGTTCTGCAGCGTGGTAGTGACGTGCTGCTGCCCCACCACGCTGCGAAACGTGACTGGACGGTACTTGCGGGCCGAAACGACGAAATTATCCATAAGTTCTATCTACAAAGTTACCCAGAAACGGGCGGCTTCGGAAGCGGGCAGAGGTGAGGTTTGGCTTATCCAAGCATTACCAGAAGGTCATGCTGAGCATAGCCGAAGCATCTCTGCCGCGTAAGTAATTCATTGCTTGTAACGAAGCAGTAGAGATGCTTCGACTACGCTCAGCATGACAGGTTTTATTATTCTACCCTTCCCTTCTACTCATCTACCTGAACACCAAAATGACAGGAAACCTTCCCTCAACTCCTATCGTTTCCCATCTACTGCGTACCTTCGCGGCCCGCTTAGCCTCAACCGTCACGCGGGACTCGTTCTTTACCATTTGGGGATGACCGGAATTGACAGCTTGCGCAAATTGCGGGTAAGCGTGCCAGGAGTTGATGGAAGCTCTCCTGTCAAAAAATCTATCAACAATCAACTGGCGACTATTCGTACGCCATGGCTGCCTAGTTCAGAATTAGGTAATGCCATCGTTCCGCCTGGGTAAGTTTCTACACCTGGGAGTTCGGAGCGTCGTAAGTAGAAAATAGCCTTCGAAGAGCTGTGATTCGGAGGCGAAACCCAACTGTAGCTAGGGGCGGTGCAAAGGCCTGATATGCGCCTGTACCGCCATGAAAATCCAAGCATAGATACGCACGTAGAAAGCACGTTGATTTCCTTGTCTGGACCAGGGTTCGAATCCCTGCATCTCCACTTTAAACCCCGTCTGCAGCATGTAGGCGGGGTTTTTCGGTTTCTAGAGAACCGGGAATAATGAGATTTATGACCAAATAGGTTAAAGTGGATAACCCCGTAAATCTGGCCCCTGCCTACTGCTAAATCATAACGCTACTGAGGTGAATGACCCGGTGTTGCTGGAATTTCGACTGCCGTTTATGACCGAGGGTATGGGAGTTCGACATAGCAGGACAAATTATTTGTGCACGGATAGTCGGCGCTAGGGCTCAGCGTGGGCTACGAGCGCGGCGAGGAAAGCAAAGACAAAACCCCAGCTCTCCCGCTTGCTCTTTTGCTCAGCCATTTGGGGCAGACAATTCAGGCCTGCCAAGCTGTTTGGAAATTTCCTGGCGCGTCATGTTGAACTCAACGAAGCATGACGTTTCGGTATGTTTGAGGGATTTTCTAACCAGCTGCTATGAATCATTCTACCCGTTTTTCGCTGCCGGCGGTACCCGCCGTGCTGCTTTCCATTGTGAGTGTGCAAGGCGGCGCGGCCATTGCCAAGGGCTTGTTTCCGCTACTAGGCCCGGCGGGGACTACGAGCCTGCGCATTGGCCTGTCGGCGCTAGTGCTGCTGGTAGTGGTGCGGCCGCGGCTGGGAAGTCTGGAGCCGGCGCAGTGGCGGGCCGTGGTCCCATACGGCCTGGCACTGGGCATCATGAACTTTTTGTTTTACTGCGCGCTGGCCCGCGTGCCGCTGGGCTTGGCCGTGACGCTGGAGTTTGTGGGACCGTTGGGGCTGGCGCTGGTGGGCTCGCGCCGCTGGGTGGATGTGGTGTGGGTGTTGCTGGCCGCAGCTGGTATTGCTCTCATTGCGCCGTGGCATGGCCAGGGCATCGATTTGCTCGGGCTGGCTTTTGCGCTGGCCGCTGGGGGGTGCTGGGCCGTGTATATTATACTGGGCCAGCGCACGGCGGCCGTGCTGCCGGGCCAGCAGGCCGTAGCCATCGGTATGCTGTTTGCGGCGGTGCCGGTGCTGCCATTCGGGGTAGCCAGCGGCAGCTTATTGCTGCTCACGCCTTATTTACTATTGCTGGGAGTGCTGCTGGCCGTGTTTTCCAGTGTGCTGCCTTTTTCGCTGGAAATGCAGGCCCTGCGTACGCTCCCCACGCGCACGTTCAGCATTCTGATGAGCCTGGAGCCGGTAGCCGCGGCGTTGTCCGGCTGGCTTCTGCTAGATGAGCGCCTGACGCTTGGCCAGTGGCTGGCCGTGGGCTTTATTGTAGTGGCAAGCGCTGGAGCCACGCTCACGGCCAGCCGAGCACAGCCAGCCGTGGCCAGCGAATGAGTCGCCAACACGAGCCCTGGAGCAGTTTTGCTTTTACAAGGCACTGCTTGGCCACAATGTAACCGGGCAATGACGACTGGTCGGACGGCTTTGCAGCCAGCCGCAAAAACGCTCTGGTCAGGCTACCACCGGCAGCGTGAAATGGAACGTGCTGCCGCTGCCCAGCTCACTTTCTACCCACAGCCGGCCGCCCTGCGTAGTGATGAACTCGCGGGCAATGCTCAGGCCCAAGCCGGAGCCGCCGCGGTAGCCGGTTTTGTCGGGCAGCTGGGCGAAGCGCTGGAATATCTTGTCGTGGTGCTCGGCCGCAATGCCGGGACCGCGGTCCTGCACACTCACCTGCACGAAAGCTCCAGCCACGGCCACCCGCACCGCGAGGGCCGCCCCTACCGGCGAATAGCGGATAGCATTGGCCAGCAGGTTGATGAGTACCCAGGTGGTTTTCTCCACGTCGGCGCGGGCTTCGGGTAGCTGAACGGACCGGTGAAGCTCGAGGCGAAGCTGTTTGTCGTCGAGCTGGGGCTGCACCGTAGAGGTAGCGAAATTCACTACGTCGGCAAGGTTTGTAGGTTGGACGTCGAGCTGAATGCCGGCCCCGGCGTCGAGGCGCGACACGTCGAGCAACTCGGCCACCATGCGCTGGAGGCGCTGGGTTTCCTGCCGGATGTAACCGGTGATGCGCTGGCGCTCGTCGGCGGGCAGGCGCTCATCCTGCAGCAGCTTGGTGTTGAGATTAATACTGGACAGCGGCGTTTTCAGTTCGTGCGAAACGGTGGCCAGGAAATTCGATTTTACCTGGTCGAGCTTCTTGAAATCGGACACGTTGCGCAGGGTAATTATCTGGCCGACGAATTCCGTTTTTTCGGTGGCTTCGTTGAAAGACACCAAATCCTGCACCGCAAGGCGGTAAAATGCTTCCTCGCCGCGCTGCGCAATGTGCAGCAGGGGCGCTTCGGCCACAGCGTTTTCACGGTTGGGGGCATCCAGCGGCTTCAGCATGGCCTGGAACAGGTCGTTTTCGAGGCGTACGGTGGCAGCGGGGCGGCCCAACAGCTTTTCAGCCGGCATGCCCAGCAGCTCACACAGCACCGGGTTGGCCAGCAGAATGTGGCGGCTCTCATCCAGCAACAACAGGCCTTCATCCAAGGTATTGACGATGCTGGCAGCGCGGTTGCGCTCAGTTATCAGCTCGGCGGCGGTGGAGGTGCGGTACTCGCGCAGCTGGCCCAGCATGCGGTTGAAGGCCCGCGCTACCTGCCCAAACTCGTCGTGGCTTTCCTGCGGAATACTGGCCGAGAAGTTGCGCTCGGTGGCATGGTCCAGCGCGGCGGTAAGCCTGCGCAGGGGCTGCACGGCGGCTTCGGGCACGCTGCCCACAAGGGCCAGGGCCAGCAGCACGGCGAGCGTGGCAAAGATGAGCAAGTTGCGGTTGGCCTGGTCGGCACGCTGGTTGGCGGCCTCGGTTTTGCGGTTGAGGGCATCGGTGTTCAGCGCCATCATCTGGTAGGTGAGGCCGCCCAGCCGGTACGGCTCCGCACTGATGCCCAGCGGACTGGTCTGCCCGGCTGCCACGGCGCGCTGCGCCTGCTGCTGGTGCTGCCGGAGCTGCTGCGTCAGGTTTTGCAGGTCATCGACCACCTGCTGCTCGCCGGGCTCGGTCACGTTGCGGGCCTCCTCGCGTAGCGCCGCCGTGAAGGCCGCGGTGCCCGCCGTATCGGCCAGCGGCTGCCGGGCCAGCTGGTCGAGGCTCCTGAGCATGCGCAGGCCCAGGTTCACGGAATATAGATTAGCCTTCAGGACGTCGCGCGAGCTGCGGTCGAGCTGGCGCAGGGAGTAGTACGCGTAGCCCCCGATGCTCAGCAGCAGCAGCAGCATGGCCAGGAAGCCAACGGTTATTTTGGTTTTGAGATTCATGGGGTTGTCGTTCTGGCGGGCGCCTCACTCCCCGGACCCCTCTTCAATGGATAGGGGGTGCCACGGCGGCGCGGGCAGCTTATTTGATTTTAGGGATGCAATGCGATTTCAAATCAACTGGTCCCCTTTCCATCGGAGAGGAGCCGGGGGGTGAGGCGCTCGCCAGAACGAGTCCTTTGCTAATACGTCACCAGATATACGTCCAAATCCTGGCCATCATCGGCTACGGCGCGCAGCAAATCCGACGTGACGCCGCGCCTTGTCAGCTGCTCCAATATGCCTTTTTCTTGGGTAATACCGCAGACCAGCAGTGTGGCGTTTTTTTCCTGCGCCACCCGTCGGATGGCGCCTACAATGTCGTCGTCCTTCACCCGCAAAATCTGGGCGCCGAGCTCGGTGGCCAGCTGTAAGTTATTGAGTAGATGCCGCTGCGTGGCCAGCCCGATGCGGTTGGCAGTTTCGCGGCCGGTTTGCACGTAGAGCACGTACCAGGCGGCGGCCGAGAACCGGTCGGCCAGGCGCGAAGTCTTGCGAATGATTTCCTTTGCAGCCTTGTCGTTGGAGTTGATGCAGGCCAGCAGGCGGTCGTCGTTGCGGCGTTGCGGAGCCACGGCGGGCGCGCCGCCGGCTTCGGATTCTACCTGGCGGCTCAGCAGCTGCGCCACTTCGCGCACCGCTAGCCGCCGCAACTGCAACAGGTTTTCGGCCTGGAAGAAGTTGGCCAGCGCGGTGGGCACCTTGGCCGGGTCGTAAATTTTGCCTTCCTCCAGCCGGGCGCGCAACTCGCCCACGGTCAGGTCCACGTTCACCACCTCGTCGGCGGCCTTCAGGAGCTGGTCGGGGATGCGCTCGGTCACGTCGGTGCCCGTGATGCGCAGCACCTGGTCGTGCAGGCTTTCGAGGTGCTGCACATTTACGGCCGTAATCACCGAAATACCTTGGCCCACGAGGTATTCCACATCCTGCCAGCGCTTTTCGTGGCGCGAGCCGGGCACGTTGCTGTGGGCCAACTCGTCCACAATCACCACCTGCGGCCGGCGCTGAATAATGGCTTCCAGGTCCATTTCTTCTACTGCATGTCCTTTGTAGAATAGCTGTTTTCGCGGCAGCAGCGGCACATTTCTCAACTCTGCTACGGTACCAGCCCGGCCGTGGGTTTCCACATAGCCTAGCAGCACATCCACACCGTGCTCGTGCAGGTCGTGGGCTTCCTGTAGCAGGCGGAACGTCTTGCCCACGCCGGCCGCCAGCCCCAGGTACACCTTGAGCGTGCCGCGCCGCCGCGCCTGCACCAAGCGCAGGAACCGCTCGGCGGAGGTATCGCGGGGGGCGTCAGAGGCGGAGTTCATGGGTTGGAAATGGATTAATAGCCCGTTATGCCGAACAGAGCCGGGGCCGCTCGCTGGCATAGTTGGCCGGTTGATTTACTGCTGCACGCGAGATGCCCCGGCTCTGCTCGGCATGATGTTCCTTTTGCCTTCAGACCCTGCTAAAACGACAGCGCAATGCTTGTCGTCACGTTGCCGTAGCTGCGGTTATCGGCGTTATCGCTGCGGGCAAACACGCCCTTCATGCCGTTCAGGTACCTGCCTTCGACTCGGAAAGCCACGTTGCTGCTGGGGAGGTAGTCGAGGTTTAGCGAGCCGCCGGCTACCCGAAAATTCTGGTCTAGCGCGCCGGGCATAATGCTGCGAATGATGATGCCACGCTCGGCGTAGTAGTACTCACCGCGTAGGGTGGCCGAGAATTTTTCTGCCAGTTTCTGCTTCACAAAAACTGACGCCGTGTGCCAGGTATCGTACTTCTCACGGGTCACGCTTTGCTGCTTGCCTACGTCGAACACCAGCGCCAGATTGGTACGCTCACTGGCAGCGTAAGTAATGTAGAAATCGTGGAAGTAGCGGCGACGGATGAGCGAGTCAGTGGGCTGCTCGTTGCCGTAGAAGGTGCTGCTGTTGATGAGGATTTTATCCGAAGGCTTCCACTGAATCTGGGTACCGAGGGCTTTGGCCTGGTTGGTTTCGCGGATGTTCTGCCAGCCGTTCAGCACTAGTCCGGTCAGGGTCAGCTTGGGACCCACTTCGTACGTGAAGCGGGCTCCTGACTCGTAGTAAGGCGAATTCTCGGCCGCGATGGAGCGCGTTAAGGTCCAGTTGTCCTTCGAAACAGCCGACTCGAACCCGATGTGCGAGCCGAAAATGCCCATGTCCAACCAAGCTTTGGCGAAGGGCCGGAAGCCGGCGTAGGCCTCGTACACGTGCCGCAGCACGGGGTCCTCATTGGCGTAGTTGGCCGATACGTAGGTGCCCGCGTGCAGGCCCAGCGCGCCGCGCACCTTGCCATCGTCGTAGCGCAGGCCAATGAGGGCCTGGTTGATGGTGAATTCGTTTTGGCGGCCGTGCGAGTAGAGGAACGGCTGCCGGTCGTTGCCGTTGGCATGCTTGAAATCGTAGCCGTAATAGCCATCCACGAAACCGTAGGTGGTGAGCGGACCGGGCGCGGGCGTGGCCGGCGCGGCTAAGGCCGGGTCGGTGGTGGGGGTAGTTTGGGCGAGGACGGCACTCGTGCTCAGGGCAACGAGGGCGGGCACTAAAAGATTTTTCATGGAAAGCTAGTCGGCTCCGGGCGCGACAAAAGAGAAGAGAGAAAGACGTGCACCGCAGGCGATGGAGCGTCCATTAAATGGGATATTCCGACAAACCTATTACCGCCCAGCTAAAGCATCGAGCGCCAGGTTCAATTTGAGCACGTTCACGTGGTCGGGGCCGAGGGTGCCGGGCTCGATTTGCTGGCGCACCAGCGCTTCCACGCGGGCAGCATCAAGCTGACGGGCGCGGGCCACGCGGGGCACCTGCACCAGCGCGCCGGCCGGCGAAAGGTGCGGGTCGAGGCCCGAGCCGCTGGCCGTAATCAGCTCAGCGGGTACGTCGGCGGCTTTCACGCCGGGGTTTTGCAGCAGGAAGGTGTCGAGGCGAGCCTTCACCACGGCCAGGTACTCGGGGTTGCTGGGGCCCTTGTTGGAGCCGCTGCTGGCGTCGGCGTGGTAGTCGGCGGCCGAGGGGCGGGAGTTGAAATATTCGGGCTTGTCGAATTTCTGGCCCACGTTGGCGAAGCCCACCACGCGGCCGTTTTTAGCAATCTGGACGCCCTCGCCGTGGCCGGGCGCAAGTTGTGCGGCAGCCCACACCAAGGCAGGATACAGCACGCAGCACAGTACCATCATGGCGAGGGTGAGGCGGAGGGCGGAAAAGAGTTGGAATTTCATGGGTTGGGTTTGCTTGATGGCGCGGGGGGTTGCCCCGTGCCGATTATTAGCAGGCCTCTGGCCTGCGGCGCGTGAACGGCTTGCGCTGGATTCGTTCAGAAAATCGTTCCAGGGTGCGGGCCGGAGGCCCGCGAATAGGTGGCACGGGGCACAGCCCCGCGCCATCGTTCTTACAAAAATGCCCCCACCAATAAGTCAATAATTTTGATGCCGATGAAGGGCACCACCACCCCGCCGAGGCCATAAATGAGCAGGTTGCGGCGCAGTAACGCTGAGGCGCCCACTGGCTTGTAGGCCACGCCTTTCAGTGCCAACGGCACCAGGGCAGGGATGATGATGGCGTTGAAAATCACGGCCGAGAGGATGGCCGACTGCGGCGACTTGAGGCCCATGATGTTGAGGGCGCCCAGGGCCGGGATGGCCACCATGAACAGCGCGGGCACGATGGCGAAGTATTTGGCCACGTCGTTGGCAATGCTGAACGTGGTGAGCGTGCCGCGCGTCATGAGCAACTGCTTGCCGATTTCGACTACTTCAATGAGCTTGGTGGGGTCGTTGTCGAGGTCCACCATGTTGCCGGCTTCTTTGGCGGCCTGGGTGCCCGAGTTCATAGCGACTCCCACGTCGGCCTGGGCCAGGGCGGGCGCGTCATTGGTGCCGTCGCCCATCATGGCCACCAGCTTGCCCTGCTGCTGCTCGGCGCGGATGTACTGCATCTTGTCCTCGGGCTTGGCCTCAGCGATGAAGTCATCCACGCCGGCTTTTTCGGCGATAAATTTGGCGGTGAGCGGGTTGTCGCCGGTCACCATCACGGTTTTAATGCCCATGGCGCGCAGTCGTGCAAACCGCTCCTGAATACCGGGCTTGATGATATCCTGCAGCTCCACCACGCCCAATACCCGGTCGTTTTCGCTCACCACGAGCGGGGTGCCGCCGTTGCTGGCCACCGTTTTCACGCGGTCGGCCACGTCGTTGTGGTAGGTTTGGCCGGCCTGTTCGGCCAGCTTGCGGATGGCATCGGCCGCGCCCTTGCGGATGCGGGCGCCGCTGGCCAGCGTCACGCCGGAGCTGCGGGTTTCGGCCGTGAACTTGATGAGCTCGGCGCCATTCAGCCGGCTTTGCAGCTGCGCAGGGTCCACTTTGTTGTCGCGGGCCAGCTCCACGATACTCTTGCCCTCGGGGGTTTCATCGGTGAGGGAGCTCACGGTGGCCTGCTCGATGAATTCCTGCATGGGCACGCCCGGCGCGGGCCAGAAGTGCGTGGCCTTGCGGTTACCGATGGTGATGGTGCCGGTTTTGTCGAGCAGCAGCACGTCGATGTCGCCGGCAGTTTCCACGGCTTTGCCGCTCTTGGTTATGACGTTGGCCCGCAGCGCTCGGTCCATGCCCGCAATGCCGATGGCTGAGAGCAGCCCGCCAATAGTGGTCGGAATCAGGCACACGAACAGCGCAATAAACGAAGCCACCGCAATGGGCGTGTGCGAGTACGCGGCGAAGGGCTGCAAGGTCACGCACACAATCACGAACACCAGCGTGAAGCCCGCCAGCAAGATGGTAAGGGCAATTTCATTTGGCGTTTTCTGCCGCGAAGCCCCCTCCACCAGCGCAATCATCTTGTCGAGAAACGACTCGCCGGGGGCCGTAGTCACCTGCACCACGATGCGGTCACTCAGTACCTTGGTGCCACCCGTCACGCTCGATTTATCGCCGCCCGCCTCCCGAATCACGGGGGCCGACTCGCCGGTAATGGCCGACTCGTCGATGGTAGCCAGCCCTTCAATAATCTCGCCGTCGGTGGGAATAATCTCCCCGGCTTCGACCACGAAAACCTGCCCCTTCTGCAATTGGGCTGACGAAACGGCCTGCATCTGGCCGTTGTCGAGGCGCACGTTGGCGGGCGTGTCCTGGCGGGTTTTGCGGAGTGAATCGGCCTGGGCCTTGCCCCGCGCCTCGGCAATGGCTTCGGCAAAATTGGCAAAGAGCAAGGTCAGAAACAGCACCACGAACACCGTGAAATTGTAGCCGAAGCTGCCCTGCGCCGCATCGGGCTTCAGCAGCAGGCCGATGGTGACGAAGAACATCACCACCGTGCCGATTTCCACGGTGAACATCACCGGGTTGCGGAACATGGTACGCGGGTCGAGCTTGACGAAGGCTTGGCCGACGGCTTCGCGGACCAGCGCGGGTTGAAAGAGGGATTGGGATTGGGTTGCCATTGTTGTTCGAAGGATGGCGCGGGGCTCTGCCCCGTGCTGATTATGGGCAGGCCTCCGGCCTGCGGGCGCGTGAACGGCTCGCGTTTAAATCGTTCTCAGAATCGTGCTGACAGCGCGGGCCAGAGGCCCGCTAGCAGTCCGCACGGGGCAAAGCCCCGCGCGATACTTTAGTACAGCGTAAAATGCTCGGCCAGCGGGCCCAGCGCCAGGGCCGGGAAGAAGGCCAGCGCGGCGATAATCCAAATCACGAAGAAGACCATCACGCCGAAGGTGGCGGTATCGACGCGCAGGGTGCCGGCGCTTTCGGGGATGAATTTCTTGCGGGCCAGCAGCCCGGCAATGGCCACCGGGCCGATGATGGGCAGGTAGCGCGCCAGCACCATCACGATGCCGGTGCTGATGTTCCACCACGGCGTGTTGTCGCCGAGGCCCTCGAAACCGGAGCCGTTGTTGGCAGCCGAGGAGGTGAATTCGTAGAGCATTTCGGAGAAGCCGTGGTAGCCGGGGTTAGCCAGCCAGCCGGCGTACTCGGTGGGGTTGCCGGCGTAGAGGTGGGCCGACAGGGCCGTGCCCGTGAGGATGAGCAGCGGGTGCAGCAGCGCCACGATGATGGCAATTTTCATCTCCCGCGCCTCAATCTTTTTGCCCATGAATTCCGGGGTGCGCCCCACCATCAACCCCGAGATAAATACAGCGATGATGACAAACACGAAGAAGTTGAGAAAGCCCACGCCCACGCCGCCATAGAAGGCGTTGGTCATCATGCCCAGCAGCTCGGCCATGCCCGAAATGGGCATGTGCGAGTCGTGCATGGAGTTCACCGAGCCGCAGGAAATCACGGTGTTGGTGATGCCCCAGTAGGCCGAGGCCGCCGCGCCCAGGCGCACTTCCTTGCCTTCCATGGCGCCCAGGCGCTGGTCGGCGCCCATCTGCGCGATGGCGGGGTTGCCGTGCATTTCATAGTATACCGTGGGCGCCAGCAGCATCAGGAAGCCCACCGTCATCACCCCGAATACCATGTAGGAAAGTTTGGGGCGCTTCAGGTAGTAGCCAAAGGCAAATACCATGGCTAGCGGAATGAGCACCAGCGCAAAGTTCTCGACGGCGTTGGTGAGGTAGGTGGGGTTTTCGAGCGGGTGTGCCGAGTTGGCCCCGAAAAAGCCGCCGCCGTTGGTGCCCAGTTCCTTGATGGCAATCATGGCGGCGGCCGGGCCGCGGCTCACGTTCACCGAGTCGCCCTGTACCGTCACGATGGGGGCTTTACCGGCCCAGTTCATGGGCGTGCCCTGGAACACCAGCACCAGCGCCACCACCGTGGCAATGGGCAGCAGCACGCGGGTGATGCTCTTCACGAAATAGGCGTAAAAGTTGCCTAGCTTCTCGGTGGTGCCTTCTTTGAGGGCGTTGAAGACGACCACGCAGGCAGCCATGCCGGTGGCGGCCGTCACGAATTGCAGGAAGGTAACGGCAAACAGCTGCGAGAAATACGTCGCGCCCGACTCGCCCGAGTAGTGCTGCAGGTTGCAGTTCACCAAGAAGGAAATGGCCGTGTTGAAGGCCTGGTCGGGCGTCATCGAGGGGTTGCCGTCGGGGTTGAGCGGCAGCAGGCCCTGGGTGCAAAACACGAACATGGCCCAGATAAACCACGCCAGGTTGATGGTGAGCAGGGCCACCAGGTGCTGCTGCCAGGTCATGCTGCGGTTGGCGTCGATGCCGCCGGCGCGGAACAGCAGGCGCTCCAGCGGTGCCAGGAAATCGGTCCAGCTTTTGTCGCCGCGGTAAATCGTGGCCAGATAGCGGCCCAGCGGCAGCGCCAGCAGCACCGTGCTGCCGAAGATGACGAGGATGCCGAGAAGTTCTTTGTTCATAAGTATTGGGGGTGATAACTGTCCGTCATATCTCAGCTGCGCTCGATATGACGGGCCTTCAAATCAAAATTTCTCCGGTTTCAGTAGCACGTAGCAGAGGTAGCCGAACGTGGCGAGGGAGAGGAAAAGCAGGGCGAGCATCATGGCGATGGCGGGGTTAAATGTTGTCGAAAAAATCGACCGATTTGTAGAAGAGCCAGAAGGCACCGAGGCCGGCGACGTAGAGGACCGGAATCATGAGGGCAGCAGCCATAAGAGTCAGGAGGAACGGGTGAATGATTGGGTGTGCCAGCCCTAGGGCAAACCCTGACCCCAAGGACCACAGCGCACTGATATCAGGAATCAACCCGCTGACTATGAATGAGAATAATTTCTATTCGCCTCTTTCCTATCGCACTAGCAGTAGCCAGACCCTAGCGTTTCGCTAGTCCGGTTTGCAAAACGCTAGGGCGCGGCAATGCCGGGAAGCCGCTCCAGAGTGCGGCAGCGGCATTCGGGCCGCATTGGCCCCGCGTTGGCATTTGGCAAAGGGTCTCAACCTGCTCGGTGGAGCCTTTTCCCGATTCCCTTATGCCCGATTTACTTGCCGAGATTACCCAAGCGGCCAAAGCTTACTACAAGCAGGCCGCCACTTTCCCCCTCACCGCCACCGACTTCTACGACTGGCTGGATGCGCTGCCGCCTACCCACCGCACCAACGTGCTGGCTCGCGGCTTCGCCGCTAGCCAGGCCGAGCCGGAATTCTTACGCTTCTGCCTCGAATGGCGCGGCTACAATTGCCGAGAATTCATGGCCAGCCAGCTTTCCGTAGCCGCCTTCGACTTGTGGACCAGCAACGGCGAGTTCAACGGCGACCTACCGCCGCACGGCATCAGCCGCTAGGCCCGAGTACCCCGAAGCTGCGCTTCGGCCCAGGCGAACGACGTTCAACGATTCCCACCCAGCCAAAGCCCAGCTTCGGGGTACTCGCGCCTGATTGCTACAACCCGTATTCCTGAATTTTGCGGTAGAGCGTGGTGTGGGCCACGCCCAGCACGCGGGCCGCTTCGGCCTTGTTGCCGCCGCATTCCAGCAAAATGCGCTGTACGTGCTGCTTTTCCACGTTGCGCAGGGTGCGCGGGTCGTCGGACATGGGGCTGTCGGGCGCGGCGGCCAGCTGAATTTCGATGGGCAGGTCTTCCACCGCCAGCGGCTGGTTGGGCGGCGTGAGGATGGAGGCGCGCTCCAGCACGTTCTTCAGCTCGCGCACATTGCCGGGCCAATTGTAGCTTTCCAGCGCGCGCAGCGCTTCAGGGCCGATGACGAGGGCGCGCTGGCGCAGCTTCACGGCAAATTGCTGGGCAAAAAACTGCACCAATGCCGGCACGTCGGCCCGGCGCGCGCTAAGGGCCGGCACTGGAATAACTACCACCGAGAGGCGGTAGTACAGGTCGGGGCGGAAGTGGCCGGCGTCGGCTTCCTGGCGCAGGTTGCGGTTGGTAGCGGCCACCAGGCGGACGTTCACGCGGGTGGGTTTCGAATCGCCAAGCTTGATGAACTCCTGGGTTTCGAGGGCGCGCAGCAGCTTGGCCTGGGCGCCGGCTTCCAACTCTCCAATCTCGTCCAGAAACAGGGTGCCGCCGCTGGCTTCCTCAAACTGCCCTTTCTTGTCCATCATGGCTCCGGTGAAGGCGCCCTTCTTGTAGCCAAACAGCTCCGATTCGAGCAAGTCCTTCGGGAAGGCGCTGCAATTGACGGCCACAAACGGCTTGCTGCGGCGCGGGCTGCCCTGATGAATGGCCTGAGCAAACAGCTCCTTGCCCGCGCCGGTGGGCCCTTCCAACAGCACGGTGGCCTCGGTGAGGGCTACTTGCTGAGCAGTCCTCTTGGCCTGCTCCAAGGCCGGCGCGTGCCCAATCATCGAGTCGAAGCTGTATTGCACGCCGACCTTCTTCTCCAAATCGGCCACGCGGCGCTGCAGGCGGGCTTTTTCGGCGGCGCGCGCCACGACTACCACTAATTGGTCGTCGGCATCACCCTTGGTGAGGTAGTCGAAGGCGCCTTCCTTCATGGCGCGCACGCCGTCGGCAATGGTGCCGTAGGCCGTCATCAGCACCACCTCGGCCAGGGGCGCGAGGGTTTTGTAGCGCGGCAGCAGGTCGAGGCCGCGCCCGTCGGGCAGTTTCACGTCGCTCAGCACAACGAGGGTTTCGGCGGCGTAGTCGCGCAGGGTTTCGAGGCCGCGCATGGCATCGGGGGCCTGGCGCACGGTGTAGCCTTCCAGCTCCAGAGTGCGAGCCACGGCTTGGCGCAGCATGGCTTCGTCGTCGATGAGCAAGATGGTGCCGGTGGGCATGGGGCAGGGAATAAGCGAATGGGCATTGGCAGACCAAAAACAGCTGTCGATGCCCGGCAAAGGTACTTCGGGCAGCAGTCTGCCCCGCTCCTACCCGCCCTCCTTGGCGCGGTAGCCGGCCGTGGCAGCGCCCCGCGTAAGCTGCAGAAGCAGCTGACAGAGGTCAGCCTCTTCAAAAGGCTTCGTAACGCAGCCGTTCATCCCAGCGTCCAGATAATGCTGGCGGTCGGCGTCGAAGGCATTGGCTGTGAGAGCAATGATGGGCACCGCCGCCCGCTGGGCATTGGGGTGCCGGCGAATAGCCGTAGTAACCTCCACCCCGCTCAGGCCGGGCATGCGGATGTCGAGTAGCGCTGCGTCAAAGTCGTGGGCGCTGAGCTGGGCCAGGGCGTCGGTACCAGTGCCGACGGCTTCTACCTGCACGCCCCAGTATTCAAGCAGTACGCGGGCAATCCACTGGTTCACTGCGTTGTCCTCGGCCAGCAGCACGCGCAGGCCGCGCAGGCCTTCGTAGCTGGTCGGCGCCGGTGGCTGGCTGGCCGGTGGCGCTTCGGTAGCCCGGGGCAGGGTGAGGGTGAACGAGAAGATGGTGCCCGCACCGGGCCGGCTGCACAGGCGGAGCATGCCGCCCATCTGCTGCACCAACTGTTCGCTGATGGCCAGCCCCAGTCCGGTGCCACCAAAGTGCCGGCTGGTATCGGAGCTGGCTTGGGCAAATGATTCGAAGATACGCTCCTGCTGCTCCGGGGCAATGCCCAGGCCAGTATCCTGCACCCAAAAGCGCAGGCCGATGGTTTCGGGCGAAGTATGTACCACGGCGGCACCGCAGCTCACCGTCCCTTCCTCGGTGAATTTAAGGGCATTGGAGAGCAGGTTGAGCAACACCTGGTGCAGGCGGTAAGCATCGCCCAGCACGCGGGTTTCGGGCAGCGGCTCTATTGTGAGCTGAATGCCTTTTTGGGTAGCCAGGGCGGCCATGGTTTGCCCGGCACTGTGTAGCAGCACAGCTACGTCGAAAGGCGCATGGTCGAGCTCCAGGTGGTGCGCCGTGATTTTGGCCAGGTCCAGTACGTCGTTTACCAGCGTGAGCAGGTGCTGGCCGGCGCGCTGCATGGTGGCCAGGTATTCCTGCTGGGCGGGGGTAAGGTCCGTTTTCTGAAGCAGCAGCGCCATGCCCAGCACCCCATTCAGGGGCGTGCGGATTTCATGGCTCATGCGGGCCAGGAATGCCTCTTTGGCTTGGGCATTGGCATCAGCCGCCTGTTGGGCCAGCTTGAGGTCGGTGATGTCGGTGCCTACCACGAGCACCTCGCGCTGGCTGCTGGTGCGGTCCAGTGGGCGAATGTGGACGTGCAGGTGGCAGGTCTCGCCCGATTTCATGATAAGCGGCAACTCAACGTCTAGGGGCTTTCGGGTTTCCATCACCTCTTGGCGCCAGGCCACCAGCTGCTGGATTTCATCCTGCACCGGCGTTTCTAGTTCCTGTAGGGGGTGGCGGTGCGAGCTGCGGACCGCCAGCGCATCGAAGGCTGCATTATTGAATACAACCTCCCCTGCCTGGTTCATCACATACAAAACGTTAGGCACCGTATCCACAATCAGGCGAATGAAATTCTGTTGCTCGCGCAGCAAGTTTTCGCTCTGGCGCTGGCGCTCCTCGGCAGCATAGCGGGCCGTGATGTCGATGCCCGAGCCCACCACCAGACGCAACGTGTCGTCGGGCGCAAATACGGCGCGTAACGTGCGCAGCACGCGCTTGGGTCCATTAGGGCCCGGTAATGTTTCCTCCCACGAGATATCCTTACGCAAGCGCACGGCCTGCTGGAAATACTGCTCCCGCATGGCCCCCATAATGGCCGGGCGCTGCCGGAATGCGAAGTATTCCGAGTTGGTCATGCCCAGGATTTGCTGGCGCACGGTGGGGTCCGAAATTGAGGAGGGATTGATAAAAAGGTGCCGGTGCTCGGCATCGAATACGGCAATATCCACCGGCAGGTAATTGAGAATGGATTCGTAGAATTCCTGCTGGCGGGCCATCTGCTCTTCGGCCTGCTTGCTGGCCGTGATGTCGATACCCGAACCAATCAGAAACCGCAGCTTTCCGTCGGCATCGAAAATTGGTCGCAGCTGACGCAGCAAAACGCCTTTTAACGGGCCATCCTCAATGGTTTCTTCCCAAAGCACCTCGCGCCGCTCGCGCACGGCCAGCTCAAAGTAGTGCCGGCGCTGCATTGCAATGGCAAGCGGCCGCTGATGATACTCGCAGGCTTCTTCGTTGGTTTTGCCCAGCATCCAAGCCCGGACGGTTGGGTTGGGCTCCACGGCCGGATTGGCAAACAGGTAGCGAAACTCCGCATCGACCACGGCCAACGCAATGGGCACCTGCTCCAGAATGGTTTCGTAGAACTCACGCTGCTCGATAAGGCGCTGCTCAGCCCGCCGCCACGCCGTGATATCGGTGAGGTAGAGGGTCACGAAAGCTTCGCCTGGCACGGCTACGGCCGTGCACAGAAAGTGCTGCCCGGCAATCAGCAATTCTTCCTGGTGCTGCCGGGCGCTGTGCAAGGCGGCATCGGCCAGGGCTACCCGGTGCTGCTGCCAGTCGGCGGGGGCCGTAGCGGCCAGGGCCTGCGCCAGCGGCTCGGCGGCAGGGTTGGCGTGCACTATCTGGCCGTAGGCATCGAGCCGCAGCACCGGGTTGGGGTTTTGCTGCGGAATGAAGGACACGGTGCGTAACTGCGCCGCTCGCCGGTGGCGCTCGGTCACGTCGCGGTAGCAAATCAGGCGGCCGGCCTGCTCGTGGTCCATCACGAGGTAGTCGAGGGCTACAATGCGGCCATCAGCCAGCGTAAATTCCTCCTGCAGCACGGTCTGGCCCTGCTCGTGCAACGACCAGGCGCGGGCCGCAAAAGCCGCCGGGTCCCGGAAGCACTCGTCAATGCGCACTATGGCGGGTGCGGCGGCGGTATCGGTGCCCACGGGCTCGGCGGGCAGGCCAAACAACTCGCGAAACTGGGCATTCATGAGCTGCGTCTGGCCATCAGGGCCCAGCAGCAGCAGGCCCATGGGCAGGTTGTTGACCAATGCCGTTAGCTGGTTCTGGCAGTGCCGATGCTGGGCGGTGGTGTTCGCCAGCTGGCTCTCCAGGTCGGCTACGCGGGCGTTGGCGGCAGCCAGGGCCGCTACCAGCTGCTCCTCGCGCGATGCACCCGGCCCATCACCTGACGGCCCAGCCCCGGCAACAGGCAAAAATGGCGGAAAGGCATCCATCGCGGCACAGATAATAAACTATAGGTCAAATCAATACCAGAAAGCTAAACCTCAACCTTTGAAGAGGAAGCAATGAGCATTTCACGCGTTTTATTTCGCGGCTGCCGGCCTGCTAAAGGTATAAGAAAGCCCGCAGATATTGGCGGGCAGAAACACGCTGGCTGCCGGTTTCCTTCCCGCGCTGGTAGTACGTAAAATGCCGCGTTGGGTGCTCGTATTTGAGCACACGCTGATGATGAAAACCCCAATTAAAATTGGCTCAAATGCGGGCATCACCCCAGCGCCTGCTTACTACCAGATTAGGGCTGCTGCCGTTGAGATTGAAGCCAGCGCCGACGGTCACGCATGCCGGCTAAGCCAGACTTTATAGAGTGGCCATGCAGCGACAAACCTGTTGCCGCTACGCGGCTACTCTACCAACTGTGCAAACAGCCGCGTCAGCGTTTCGGCCGCGTCGGGGCAGCGGCCGGGGTGCACCGGCGAGCTTTGCACCACCGTGCTGCGCGTGGCCGTGAGCCAGCGAAATCGCTCGGCAATTGGCAATTGGCCGATGACGCCGCCAGTGGCCCGGCCCCGGCAAATGCGCTCAAAAGCCTGCAAACGGGCCGTTATTTCCTCCAAATCCAGTTCCGGCGCCACGGCCCGCAGCTTGGCTTCGGGCAGCGCAAAGCGAGTTTCGAGAAAGCCCAACGAACGGCAGTACACAATGACGCCCACGTTCAGAAACTCTTCGCGCTCCACGCGGGGCACCACGCGGAGCACGGCGTACTCAAATAAGTGCATGGCGGGCATCCTGGGCTTCCTGAACAAAGGTTTCTGAGGCCGCAAGACGGGCTTCGAGGAAGCGCACGTAGTCGGCGCGCTGGGCCTCGGGCGAGGTGTCGCCGTTGGTCAGCCACTCGTCGGGCACCAGCGCCACAATGGCGCGAAGGATTTCGGGCGTGAGCCGGGCCTTGTACTCGGCATCCACGGTGGCTAGCTCGCTGGCTTGTGGCAGCAGGACGTGGGTTTTAATCTGGGGAAACAGGCGGGGGCGCGGTGCGGCCCACTCCGGGCCGGCGTGGTGCACATAGAGGGCGGCACCGTGGTCGATGAGCCACAGCTCTTTATGCCACATCAGCATGTTGGTGTTGCGGGCGGTGCGGTCCACGTTCAGCGTCAGCATATCCAGCCACACGATTTGGGAGGCCAGATGCGGTTCCACGGTGGTCACCAGCGAGTCGAAAGTGATGGCACCAGAGAGGTAGTGCAGGGCCAAGTTGCGGCCGGTGCTGCCCTGCAGCAGGTCCTGGATTTCCTCGTCGGGCTCGGTGCGGCCGAAGGATTCGTCCAGCTCGCAAAACACCAGCTCGGGCATGCGCAGGCCCAGGGCACGGGCTATTTCGCCCACAATCAGCTCGGCAATCAAGGCCTTTACGCCCTGCCCGGCCCCCCGAAATTTCACCACGTAAAGGAAGCCATCGTCGGCCTCCATGAGGCCGGGCAGGGAGCCACCCTCACGCAAGGGGGCCACGTAGCGCGTGAGGGTAACGGTGCGGAGTTCGGGGGCAGCGGTGGCCGGCATGCGAAGCAAAATGGAGAGTACAGCGACTGCAAAGAACGGCATACAGGGCGTTTTGCCCGGCGTTCTTTTTACTGTTCGGCTAACAAGCCTTGTTGGCCCTCGCCAGCCCATTGCGGTGTGCTTCGTTGAGAAGTTGTCAGAATGAAGGAGGCGGATGGAGGCGACTTTCCTAAAGCATGCGCTTATGTCAAGGCATGCTATTGTGCTTGGGAGATTGTGGGCAAGTTTAGCATTTAGCAGGAAATTGCTCAGCCCGTAGCCCCGACCGACCTAGTGCCGGTTATTGAGGACGTGCAACAGGACCTGCAGCCGTTGCTGGCCGAAACCGGCGGGCAACTGCAGGTGAACGTGGCAGAATGCCCCACGCTGGTGGTATCTGAGAAGAACCTGCGCAGCATTCTGTACAACCTGGTCAGCAATACGGAGGGCTCGGGCATTGGCTTGTATATGGTGAAGAAGATGGTGGAAAATGCGGGCGGTACCATTTCGGCGCAGAGCCGCCCGGACCAAGAATCTGTGTTCAAGGCCTTGTTTCCGGCTTAGGCGGCGCAACTACCAGCCACTTCGGCCGTACCAATGGCCAGCCGGCTTACCACGGCTACCCACCCACTATGCCCCAACTTTCCAGCATTATGTTGGTGGACGACGACACGACCACCAACTTCCTGAACGAAACCCTCATCAAGCGCCTGGGCATTGCCCAGCATCTGCACGTTGCCGAAAACGGCGCCGAGGCCTTGCAAACCCTGCATCAGACCTGCGTGCCGCCCAGCAACAGTTGCCCCAACCTCATACTGCTAGACATGAAAATGCCCATCATGAGCGGCATTGAGTTTCTGGAAGCCTACGCTCAGTTGCCGCTCGCCCGGCAGCAAAGCATTGTCATTGTGATGCTCACCACCTCGATGCTGCCGAGTGACATGGAGCGGGTGCAGCAGCTGCCCGTGGCGGGGGTGCTGAATAAACCCCTTACCAAGGAGAAGCTTCAGGCCGTGGTAGCAGAACATTTCGGCGAGGTATCGGCGAGTTAAAGCGGTTTCGGCATCAATGGCAAGTAGCGCGAACTTTCAGTTCGTGTCCCCGCGCCGCTTAGTAGTTCTTCCAAGACGCGAACTGAAAGTTCGCGCTACAGCCCGGCCGGTACGTGGATGCCGAAACGGCTCTAAAGCAGGCTTCAGGCTGGAGTCTGTTTCCTAGTCTGACGACACGTTCAGCCAGTTAATGCAACACGCTGCTGTTCAAAAGGGCACCAGTCCAAGACGCACTTTGTGGTCCCAACACCGAGGTGCGAATTGCGGTAAAGCAAACGGTGTATCGGCAATCAGGTCTTTCGCTCCCGCCTGATGCGCGGGATATCAGTCCAGGCTTACAACGCGCCGAGTTTGCGGAGATGCGCCACAGCATTGTCGTTCTTCGGATTCAGGGTCAGGGAGCGGCGGTAATTTTCGATGGCCTGCGGCTTGGCACCGGTGCTTTCGTAAGTTTCGGCCAAGCTGTCGTAGGTATTCCACCCCTTGGGGAATAGGCTCACGTTCAACTGGAACAACGCCAGCGCCCGTTGCGGCTGGCCTTGCCGCAGTTCGCGGTAGCCCCAGGTATTCACGTAATCCTCGGTGAGGTGCAGCTCGGGATGCTTCTTTTTTACGGCCGCCACCACGTCGGGAGCATGGTCATAATTACTAGCAGCTAGCGCCTGCCGGAGCGCTTGCAGAGCGGGCGGCACACCATACAAAGCTTCCTTAATCTGCTCGGCGGTGGCACCCAGGCTGCCCTGTGTGTTCTCATCCGACTCGTTGGCCAGCAGCACAATGCCGTATTTCAACTCCGGATAAAGCTCGCAGTAGCTGGCGTAACCGAAGGTGCCGCCCGAATGCTGGAGCGTCCGCTTACTATCCACCGTCTTTTCCAGGTTCCAGTTGAAACCGATGGCCTGTTCGTCGAGTTGGCCCCAGGTGGGCTGGTGGGCCAGCACCACGGCTTTGTCCGACTCGGCCAGCTGGTATTGCAGGTATTTCACCAAGTCGGCCGGGGTGTAGCGCAGGCCTCCGGCCGCCAGCGCAGTTTCTATGGTGATGTTGGGCATGGCAGTGCCTTTCCCGTCATAGCCGGTGGCTTTCGGGCCCGTACCCGTCGGCCCGGCCAAGTGCAGCGGCTGGTTGATGTAGCGTGCCAGCAGGTCGGCGCAGGACGTTTTATACACGCTTTCCAGGATGTAGGCCAGCAACTGCGTAGCTACGTTGGAATGGCGCGGCAGCAGGCCGGGCACGGTGTCTAGGCGGGCTTGGTGCAGGTCGGCCAGGAAGTTCTGCTTGGTGTAGCCGCGCATGTTTTTCACCGCCAGAAAAGCCACCGAATCAGGGTTGGCGCGCCGGAATAGGTTTTCGGGCAAATTATCCGGCAGCCGGGAAGTGGTATTGGCCAGGTGCACCAGCTTAATGGGCTGCCCACCGAAAGCCAGGTTCGGGTAAGCCCCCGGCAGGTATTTGCGGATGTCGTCGTTCAGGTTCACTCGCTTCTCCAGCACCGCGTGGGCCAGCAGCAGGCTGGTAAACGTCTTGCTGATGGACCCAATTTCATACACCGTGTTTTGCGTCGCTACCTGTGCTTTCCCCTTCTCCACAGTTCCGAAATTGTAGAAGTAGGACTGGCCATTCCTGAGGATGCCAATGGACAGGCCTACCCGGCCCGGCTGCTTCATAAACGCCGTCCCTAGCCGTTGCACCACGGTGTCCATTCGGGCTTTTGCATCGGCCGGCGGCGCGGTTTGCACCTGTCCGGCAGCAGTTCCCAGCGTTAAGGCCAACAGGCTAGTGAGGGTGAGAAATCGGATAGCAGGCATGCGAATGGCAGATTGAATTTATTTCGGGAAGCAATGCTGAGGGCTAATGAATATGGCCCACTTATTTGGCCTTGCGCAGGTAGATATTGCCATTGAAGGTTTTCATCGTTACTTCGGCACCGCCGCCGTTGATTTTGCCGTAGGTCCAGTCATCGGTGCTGAGGCGGGAGACGCCGTTTTGGGCAGAGCGGGTCACTTTGGGCTGGCCCTTGCTCAGGGCCACATCGAAGTCGCTGTAAACGCTGCCTCGTTCCGATTTCATTTTGAGGGCAGCGCTGGCACTGGCAGGCAGCGTCACATCCACCTTCCCATTGAGGGTGGAAAAGGCCATGGGCGCACCGGCAGTTATGCTGGCAAATGTGGCGATGAGGTCGCCATTTACGGTATTGGCGACGGCAGAACCGGCCACTTGCAGGAGCTTGATGTCGCCGTTCACGTTGGTTACTTCCAGCTCGCCGGCCACATTCTCAACGGATATGTCGCCTTCGTTCACAGTGCTCACTTTGAGCGAAAAATTCCGGGGAACCTTGATGGCCAAATCAATCGGGCCTTTCCAGGATTCGGTGCTTATTTCGACGTGGTTGTTTTTCTCTTCAGCCGTCAGGTTAAGGCTGTTGCCGGCCGGAATCCGCCGCAGGCCCGTGGCCAAAGCGGGGGTGGCTGTACGGTTTTTGCTAGGCCGGGCCGTGGCATCAATCACCACGTCTTTGCCGCTGTAGCTCGTCACCTGAATGCTGCCGTGCACGAGGCTCACTTCCAGCGAACCCGGCTTGCCAGGTGCGCTGAGCGCCACGGTCAGTTGCTCCTTGGTGGCATCCTGCGCCCGGCCCGGCAAGGCTGTGCCAAGGAGCAGAAACACCACGCCAATACACCAACTAATTTTATTATGAAGTAAATACATCATTGTCAAAGAAATAAATTGTTACTGTTTGGTAATGGTCACGTCGCCGTTCAGGGTTTCGAAGCGCAGGTCGGGGCCGCCTTTGCCGATGCGCACGGCCGTGTCTTTGCTGAGTTTGTACACCGTGCCATCGCCTTGGTTCTGCTTGTTTTTGGTAACCTGCACCGGCAGCATTTCCGCGTTCGGAAAATCGGTGTAAAACTCGCCGTGCATGCTTTTGAAGTGCAGGTTGGCCCCGAGGCTGGCCGGGTACTGCACCTTAATCTGGCCATTGATGGTGTGGTACGACGACGCACCGGGCGGATTGGCCGCGTAGGCTGCCTCCACATTGCCGTTCACGGTGTGGGCCTGGGTGGTGCCCTTCACGTTGCGTAGCGTGATGGGGCCGTTCACGTTGCCGGCGTTCAGCAGGCCGGTCACGTCCTGCACCAGCACCTTGCCGTTGTTCACGGTCGAAACGTGTAGATTGAGCTGATACGGCACTTTCACCACGTAGTCGATATCGTAATTGTAGTCGATGTGCACGTGCTCCGAACGGTTATGCTCGTTGTGCGGGCGCGAGTCGTAGGGCGCGGCCATGTACACCACCACGCTGTCGCCGTGCTGCGCAAAGCCCAGCTTCAACTCGCTTTTGCCAAGTGCCAGGGTCTTGGCATCGTTGGCACTGATGGTTTGGGTGGCTTCGACCAGGATTTTATTGCCCGCGTAGCCCTGCACGGTCACCGAGCCGCTGATGTTGTAGAGGGCCAGCGTGCTCCGCGCAGCGTCGGCCGTCAGCGCAAACTCACGGCTGATTTTCTCTTCCGATTTAAAGCCCTGGGCCCGAAGGCAGCCGCTGTTACACAGCAAGAGCAGGGCGCTCAGCCCGAGGGAAAACATGCGTTTGGTCATGGCGCTGGGGAGTGGTTGCGGGCGCGGCGGGCCGGCCGGTTGATAAGGTTTGAATGCTTTCTTCGATTTTGCTTTTCACGGTGCCGTCCAGGTTGGCTTGTTTCAGCAAGGCCCGCAGCTGGGGCAACGAGCGGTGCTCCTGTAGCTGCACCATCACATCGGCCAGGGCCGACTGCACCAGCGGCGACTCCTGCTGCGCCAGGGCGTGCACCAGGCCCAGCCGCACGGTAGGGTCGGCGGCCAGCGGAGCCAGGGCCTCCAGGGTGGCCAGCCGCACGTTCACATTGTCGTCGTGGTTGAGGGTACTGAGCAGGGCATTTATCACCTTGGCATCGGCCGCGCCGTCCAGCTCCTTGGTGTAGCTCACGGCCCGCAGCCGCTCGGTGGCCGAGGGGTTGTCGATGAGTGTCAGCAGCATCACCTGCCGCATTTCGCCCACCTGGGCAGCTAGGGTAGCAAGCTGCTGCTGGTCGGCGGGGGTAGTTTTGGGCTGGTTGTTCAGCCAGTAGCCGCCCACCGCACCCACCAGCAGCAGGGCCAGGCTGTAGGCCAGCCGCAGGGCCGGCTGCGGGATTTGCAGCTCCCGCAGCCACCGCCACAGGCCCTTTGGCGAATACTTGGGCTCCGGCGCCAGCGTGCTCTTAAAGTCGGCCAGCATGGCGTAGAACTCCGGACGCAGGTTGGGGCTGGGCTCGGGCGTGGTGGCTTTGCCGAGGGTGCGCCACACGCGCTGCACGGCTTCAAGCTCGGCGCGGCAGCTAGTGCAGCCGGCCAGGTGCGCGACCAGCTCGCTATGCTCCGGCTCCGGCAGCTGGCCACTCATATAGTCGGCCAATTGGTCTTGGGTGGATTCGCAATTCATATACTATCGGTCAATTTTCAATGCGCAGGTAGATGGTTTTGAGCTCCTTCAGGGCGCGGTGGGCGCGCACCCGTACGGCTCCTTCGGTGGTGTCCAGCACCTGGGCTATTTCGCCGTATTTCATTTCCTGAAACCGGCTTAGCACCAGCACCTCGCGGTTTTCGGGGCTGAGGCGGGCCAATGCCTGGTGCAGCACCAGCACATCCTGGGCCTGCTCTAGGCCTTCGTCGGCAAGGTGGCCGCCGCCGAGGTAGTCGGCCACGTTGGCCACATCGGTGTGGTAGGCAGCGTGGCGGTTTTTCTTCACATGGTCGGCCAGCACGTTGCGGGCCAAGTGGTACATCCAGGTCCGAAACTCGCCGTCGGCGGAATAGGTGTGGCGGTACTTCAGCATGCGGTAAAACACATTCTGCACCAGGTCCTCGCTCGCGGCGCGGCTGCCGCCCAGCATGTGGTAGAGAAAGCCAAGCAAGGCGCGGTGGTGGCGCTCAAAGAGCAGACCCATCCGGTCCACATCCCCGGCTTTCACCCGTAGCATCAGCGCGTTATCCGTAAGCGAGTCCAAGCCGATAAATGGGTTGTTAGAGTATTCAGCAGTAGACACCGCGCTAATCGGAGAACGTTACAGGCCAGCGCATACTTTTTTTCGGGCACTGCCTAAACGCAGGGCTCCCCCGACCACCTCCCTAAGATAGGAAGACGGCCGGGGGAGCCCCGCGCGGCAACAAACCTACTTCCGCTTGCGGAAATACACGTCGTTGCTGATGGATTCGAGCTTCACCAGCGGGCCGCTGCCGCTGAGGGTGCCGTGCAGCTGGTAGCCCACAATGGGATTCTTGCGCTGGGCGGTGCTGAAGGCAATATCCTGGTCGGTATACACCTCGCCGGTGATGGTTTTGAGCGACAGCTCGGCGCCCTTATTGGATGGCCAGGCCACGTCCACGAAGCCACTTAGCGACTTGGCCTCGATGGCATTGGTGAAGCCCACGATGTCCACGTTGCCGCTGTAGGTGTACACGTGCAGGGCTACGTCGGCGGGCAGCGTGATTTCGTAGCTGATGTCGTCGCACACCTGCTGGCCGTACCACACGTTGTGGTCGCCGTGAGAGTTGGGGCAGTCGCCGGGCTGGGCTTGCTTCAGCATTTCCTTATCAAAATCGGCGGTTACCTTCAGCTCGTCGCTGCTGGGGTCGAGGGCAATTTGCAGGGCGTCGTTCAAGCGGTTGGAATTGATGCTGACAGTGGCCTTCATCGTCATCTTGCCCGCTGCGCCCGGCCGGATGCGGATGTTGCTGGCCTGCTTTAGGTTGAGAAATACGCGCTGGCCGGCAGTCAGATTCGCGGTTTTTTCGATTATTTTCTGGGCCGAAGCTGACTGGCTGCCAACTGCGGCGCTCACCAGCAAAAGGAGAAAGAAGAACTGGCGCATTTTTAATGCTTAATGGTTAGTGATTAACGATTAATGCCGATAAAAAAGAACAGTCATGCTGAACGCAGCCGAACCGAAGGTTGCCGTAGGCAAGCCACTCTACCGCTTCGCTGCTTATTAGTCACTCACCAACCCAAGCATCGAATTGCACAGTTATCATTCGTTGCAGCAAATGGTTTACTGTTGCGGTAAAGCAGCTTGCCTACGACCTCGGTTCGACTACGCTCGGCATGACGTTCTTAATCCGTTATTTCGCTTTACGAACGTAGATATCACCGCTCACCGTCTTGAGCGACAAAGCGTTGCCACCGCCGTTGATGCTACCGTCCACCACCTGGCCGCCGATGTGCTGCATGTTGTCCTGGCTTTTCAGGCTCAGGTCGAAATCGGTGTAGATTTCACCGGATATCGAGCGGAGTTTCAGGGTGGCTTTGGAGTTGGTAGGCATGCTCACGTCCACGTCGCCGCTCACTGTTGAGATGGAGCTGGGGCCCTGACGCATGGGTGCAAACCGCACCTGGATGTCGCCGCTCACGGTGTTGGCCACCACGGGGCCGGCCACGTTTTTCAGGCTGATGTCGCCGCTGGTCATGCTTACTTCCAGGTCGCCGCTCACGTCGCGCACCACCAGGTCGCCGCTACCGTTCCAGCCGGCTTGTTTGAACTGCACGGCCGCCGCGTGCGGCACCCGGATGATGTAGCTGGCGTCCTTGCGCGAGGCCCGCGAGATGCGGACCGTGTTGCCGTCCTGCGTCACCGCCAGGCCCAGCTTGGTGTTGTCCACCGCCGAGTTGTAGATGGGACGCAGGCCCTCGGCCCGCTTCGGCGGCTCCTCGAAGCCGTCGCCTTTTATCACCAGCTCGTTGCCGTCGATGCCTTCGACCACCACGTCGCTGCCCTGCATGTCGACGATGACCTTCGGGTCTTTGCTGTTGAGTTTGGTTCTGAATTCCTGAGCGTGGCTTGTGTGGGTCAGCAGCAAGCCTGCGAAGGCGAATAAGAGGACTTTATTCATGGTATTGGAGTATAATCGAGATGAGAGGCAACCGGGCATAGGGCGCGGGGCTTGTCCCCGCCCGTCGTTGCACGGGCTGCGGTTGAATCGTTCTGGCGGCGGGCGAGGACAAGCCCCGCGCCCTACACCAAGTTGGAGAAGTTTATTAAATCAGTTTGCCAATGCCGGCTTCGGCCTGGGCGCGCACCACGGGCAGGGCATCGGCCTTCTTGGCGAGGCGCTGGAGCTGCGGCACGGCACGGTGCACTCGCAACGATACCACCATGTCAATCAGCGCAATCTGCACGTTTGGGTCGGTTTGGATGGGGAGCGAGTTGGCCAGGCCCTCGCGCACACCGGGGGCATCGCGCAAGCGGTAGAGGGCTTCGCAAGCGGCCAGCCGCACGTTGGGGTTGGGGTCAAAATTGAGGGTATTAAGCAGCACCTGCACCGTGTTATCGTCGGCCTGTGGTGCTTTGGTCGAGTTCGTGACCAGCTGAATCCGGTCGCTGGCCGAAACCGTGCGGCTCTTCGAACCATTCAGCGCCTGGGCCAGCTCGACGTGGGCGGGCTTCTCGGGGTTGGTAGCGGCCACGTTGCCATTGCCAGCGTTGCCCCAGTGCAGATTGCGACCAAGGAACACGCCACTGGCAATCAGCACGATGCTGGCAGCCACCCGGAGCCAGTTGCTGGCCACCGCCGTAGGCCACATCGACACCACTTTGGCTTCCGGTTGCACCGGAGCTTGAATAGGTGCAGGCACGTCGGCTTCTGGTTTCAGCAGTTGCTTTTGCTGCTCCAGCATGGCCATAAAGTTGGCGCGGAGGGCGGTGCGGGGGATTTCGGGCAGGGCCGCGTCCAGGTCATCGGAGAGGGCGCGGAGCTGGGT
This sequence comes from Hymenobacter negativus, assembly GCF_017571495.1. Lineage (GTDB taxonomy): Bacteria > Bacteroidota > Bacteroidia > Cytophagales > Hymenobacteraceae > Hymenobacter > Hymenobacter negativus. The sequence continues at coordinate 597,643 of NZ_JAGETZ010000004.1, forward strand.
AACCTGAAGCTGGCAGTTGGGGCAATTGGGCAGGTGCGCGGCCACGCGCTCGGCCTCGGCGGCCGGCAGGCTGCGCTCGACGTAGGCTGGTAGCAGGGCTTCCAGCTCGTGGCAGGCAGAGAATTCGGTCGGTTTCATATAGCTAATTGGCGAAATAGATTTTGCGAAGCGCCTGCAAGGCCCGGTGCGCTTTTACGCGGGCAGCCTCCGCAGTGCAGCCCAGCAGCTTGCCGATTTCCTCGTAGCCGAAGCCCTGGAAGCGGTTTAGCACCAGGATTTCGCGTTGTGGAACGGTGAGCAGGTTCAGGGCCTCGTGCAGGTCGTCGTGGCTGCCGCTGACCTGCATGTGGGAAAATGCCGCGCCGCGCAGGCCGCCGGTGCGCTCCACTTCGTCTACGTCGGCGGTGCGCATCTTTTGCTGGCGTTGCCAGTGGTCGGCGTGCACGTTGCGGGCCATCTGGTACACCCAGGCCTTGAAGGGCTGGGTGGGCTGGTAGCTGCTGCGGTATTTGAGGATACGCTCGAACACGGTTTGGGTGAGGTCTTCGCTGAGTTCGCGGTCGTTGGTGAGGCGGGTGAGGTAGTTGAACAGGGGTCCGTGGTAGCGCTCAAATAGCGGCACCAACTGGTCGAGGTCATCGGCCCGGACGGCGGCCATTAGTGCTTCGTCGCTCGTGGTTTCCACGGAAGGTATTTAGGTTTGGAATGCAGGGAGTACCAGGACAAAGGTCATTCGTTACAGCGACCCCAAAAAAAAGTTAGCGGAGCCGCTAAAACCTGCTGTCCTATTCGGTAACACGCTCGCAATGTTAAGGTAATGAGGCCCGGATAATTTTGAATTTTTATTCATCAAGGCTTCACCTATGCCCCTGAAAACTTACTGTTCCCGCGTTGCAGCAACTTTATTAACAGGCCTGAGTTTGGCCAGCACTACTGCCCAAGCCCAAAGTGTGGCTCAAGGCTTCGAAAGCAGCGCCGCCGATACCTGGAGCTTCACTCCTACCCCCGCCACTTATAACGACCTCGCCGCCACCGACCAATGGGCGGTACTTACCACCATCGGCACAGCTGGCTCGGGCGTTACAGTGGCTACGCCTTCAGCGGGTACTAACCTCTGGGGTGGCCGCGACTTGCAAAGCCCGCTCCAAACCAACGACATCAGCATCTGGCACTATCTGGATTTTGCACCGGTAGCCATTGCATCGGGTACCACGGCCGCCAATACGGTTACGTTCAAGTATTTCAGCAACGCCTTCGACGGGCCCGACTCGCTGGCTTACGTGGTGCGCTTCGACAACGGCACCACTTGGCCCATCCCGCGTACCTACACGCAGCTTAATAAGGACACGCAAGCCTGGACCACCGTGACGGTGCCCGTACCAGCCGGCAGCACCCACGCCCGCCTGCGCCTGGCCGTGCGCCAGAACGGTAACGACGATTGGGTGGCCTTTGACGAAATCAGCCTGAGTCAGACGGCTAGCGCTGTCGTGCCTGACCTCGGCTTTGCAGGCAGCACCACCCCAATTATTGTGAATGAAAACGCGGGCACCGTTGCCATTCCGCTCAGCATTCGCAATGCCAACACTACGTCCAGCACCGTGCAGGCCATTGTAGCACCGCTGGGCACGGCCACAGCCGGCTCGGATTTCACCTTTGCCACGGCTCAGACCATCACCTTCGCGCCGGGCAGCACCACGGCCACACTCACGCTGCCCATCACGGACGACGCCACGGCCGAAGCGGCCGAGTACTTCACCGTGCGCCTCCAGAACCCCACCAACGCCACGCTTACGGCCGGCGCCACAGAGTTTCTGGTCTTTATTAAGGACAACGACACGCAGGCTCCGGCCCGCGCCGGCAACCTGCGTCTGAACCTGCTGGGCAGCTACCAGAACGGCGTCAGCGGAACGAACTCGGCCGAAATCGTGGCCCACGACCCCACCACGCAACGCTTATATGTGGCCAACTCCATCGGCGGCAAGCTTGACATTCTGGACTTTAGCACACTGGCCACAACCGGCGTACTCACCCCAGTGGCGTCCATTAGTATGGCTCCGTATGGCGGTATCAACTCCGTGGCAGTGCGCAACGGACTGGTGGCCTGCGCCGTGGAAAATACCAACCCGCAGGCCGACGGCAGCATCGTCTTCTTCGACCAGAACGGCACCTTCATCAAGCAGGTAATCGCCGGGGCCATGCCCGACATGATAACCTTCTCGCCCGATGGCCATTACCTCATCACTGCCAACGAGGGCGAGCCCAACCAAGCCTACACTACCGACCCACTCGGCTCGGTATCGGTAGTGGATATGACCGGCGGCATCACGGCCGTGACCCAGGCCCGCGTCACTACGCTGGATTTCAGCAGCTACAACTCGCAGGCTGCCGCGCTGCGCACGTCAGGCATCCGCATTTATGGTGGTCCGGCTGGCACGCCCAGCAGCGTAGCCCAGGATTTGGAGCCGGAGTACGTGGCAGTGTCGGCTGATTCGCAGACGGCATACATCGGCTTGCAGGAAAACAACGCCATTGCTACGCTGAACCTGGCCACACTTCAATTCACCGCCCTGCGCCCCATTGGCTACCAAGACCACAGCCAGCCCGGCTTCAGCCTCGATGCTTCCGACCAGGCCGCTGATGTTCTGATGGCCAACTGGCCCATCCGTGGCATGCGCCAGCCCGATGCCATTGCCTCGTTTGAGCTGCCGGCTTCGCTCGGCGGTGGCCGCTACCTTATTACGGCCAACGAGGGCGATGCCCGCGAATACACCGGCATGAGCGAGGTCAACCGCCTTGGCGATGCTGCTTATGTGCTCGACCCCACGGCTTTCCCCCAAGCCGCGATGCTGAAAACCATCAGCGCCCTTGGCCGACTCAACGTGACCAACAAGCTGGGCGACACCGACGGTGACGGCGACTTTGACCAGATTTATGCCTACGGCGGCCGCTCATTCAGCATTCTCAACGCTGGCACCGGCGCGCTGGTGCACGACAGCGGCGACCTGTTCGAACACCTCACCAGCACCGACCCCACGTTTGGCAGCATCTTCAACGCCAGCAACACTACCGGCAACCCCGTCCGGAAAAACCGCTCTGACGACAAAGGCCCCGAGCCTGAAGGCACCACCATCGGCATGATTCGCGACACGGTGTACGCCTTCGTGAGCCTGGAGCGCCAGGGCGGCGTGCTGATTATGAACGTGAACGACCCGGCCAACCCACGCCTCGTGCAGTACATCAACAACCGCAGCCTGACCACTGGTGCCGGCGACCAGGGCCCCGAAGGCCTCGTGTTTGTATCGGCGGCCAACAGCCCCACGGGTTCGCCCCTGCTGTTGCTTGCCAATGAAGTGAGCAGCACCGTATCCGTGTACCAGATTGGCCTGCGCGGCGTGGTGACGGCCACCAAAAACGGCCTCAACGCGCCGGAAGCCCTTTACTGCTTCCCCAACCCCGCCGCACCGGATGCCGCGGTGCGCCTGAGCCGCCCCATAGCCGGCTCGCTGCTCGATGGGTTGGGCCGTACCGTGCGCCAGTTGCCAATTGCCACCGATAAGCTCGATGTACGTGGCCTGCCCGCCGGCCTCTACCTACTGCGTGCCTCCGACGGCGCTACCGGCCGCCTAGTGGTGCGGTAGTTGGTTTTTGCTGGCAAATCTTATCCGGTTTGCGGTATTCGTAAGCCGAAGCCCTCGCTTAATCGCGGGGGCTTTTTGCTTGTACGGCCGGTGGTTTCAACAGCTGTCAGATAGGTGGGGCGGGGTTATACCTGTTAGGTTTTGGTACCGCCAATCAAGGCTTCACACTTTTTTAACAAAGAAAATCAGGCCTAAATATCATGCATGAGCAGCTGGGCGAGAGCTAGGCAAAATACTGAAGGCCGGCTACTCACCTCCAACAGTAACGCTACCTGCAAGCTTGTATAACAGTCATTTCGCGCAAACCCAAATCACATAGCAACCCGGAATTATTAAAAGACAAATAGTTGTGCTTAAATAGATTACCCAGCCAACTAGCCCGTATTTTATTGTAACCACTTTAGGGCTCCTGACCGTACATGACTCCCGCAGCCACCGCTGCTTCCAATGACTTCTTCTCCTTTCCACATTTTCAGTTCTTATACCATGAAAGCTTCCAAAATTTTCCTCGCTACTCTGTTGACCCTGGGCTTTAGCAGCGCTGCTTTTGCTCAGACTGGCACTGGCACCACGTCGGGCTCTACCAGCGGCTCGATGGGCACTACCAGCGGCACTACAGCAGGTAGCACTACCTCGGGCACAATGGGTACTACCAGCGGCACGATGGGCACTACTAGCGGTACAATGGGTACCACCAGCGGTACTACTTCGGGCAGCAGCACCGTAGGTACCACCTCGGGCACGATGGGCTCTACGTCGGGCAGCGGCACCGGCACCTATGGTACTACATCGGGCACTACAAGCGGCACGATGGGTACTACCAGCGGCACTACTTCGGGTAGCTCTACTTCGGGTACCACTTCCGGTCGCCGTACCAAAACTACTAAGAGCAAGTCCAAGACTGGCACTATGTAGTAACCTTCTGCGGCTCAATGCCGTAAGTTAGTTCGAAGCCGGCTGTTTCTTCCGAAGCAGCCGGCTTTTGGCTTTTCCACTTTTCGCACCACCCCATGAAACCGTACTTCCTCCTTTCCTTCCTGCTGTTCGCTGCTGCTGCCCAGGCCCAGACCGTTCCTTTCGACCCTTCTGCTCCGGTACGCGCCGGCAGCCAGGGCCAGACCACCGTCCCGCCCGTAAACCCAGCACTTAACCAGAGTACGATTCAGGGTCCACCCGAAGTGCAACGTACTCCCACCAACCGCGACGCCCAGCCCAGCCGTCAGCTACAGGACCGGGGCTTCTCGCCCGCCGCCACACCCGAGCTTTCTCCCAACGCCGTCCCCGACGTGCGCGAACAACCCATCATCAAGGACGGCCGCCGTCGGCAGTCGACCGATGTAGTACCCAGCCGTTCGCGCCGTAGCAACAGCAGCAACGTATTGCAGAATTAAACCAGCAGACTAATCGCACAAAAAAGGCCCGGCTCAAACTGATTGAGCCGGGCCTTTTTGTGTAGCCAATGTGCTTTATTATTTCTGGTTTTTGGCGGCGTGAGCCAGCAAGTCGCCGCCGTGGCGGCGCAGTAGGTCAGCTAACTCGGTAAGGGGCTTTTTCAGGTCGACGGCAGCGCTAGCAGCTACTTCGCCGGTCTGGTCGCCGAGCATGGTGAGCGAGTTGCCAATGGCCGTGGCGCTCAACGTGCCGCTGCTGAGCAAGGATTGCAGGTTGCCAATTTCGCGGGCAATGTCCTGCAGGCCGGGCTCGCCACTTTGTAGGAATTGCTGCTGCCAGGTTTCGGTATTATCCATGGCCGAGCCCAAGGGCAGGCTGGTGAGGCCGTTTTTGAGGGCACTGACGGTGGCGAGAAGGTGGTCGGAAGGCATTGAATGAAGTGGGGAAATAGTGAAATGGTGAGTAGCAGAACGGCGAAGCCTTACTGCTATTTGCTTTTGAGGGCCGGCTCCTTTCGGGTGCGCTGGGTTTTGGTTGGGGCGTTGGGGTCGCGGGGTAAGTTCAGGGGTGGGATGGGCATGATGGGCGCAGGCGCACTCAAGCCCAACTCCCGCAGAATGGCGACAGCCCGCAGGGCGCTGGCTTCTTTGTTTTTAATTTCCAGCATCATGTCGAATTCAAGCCCATGCAGATGGGTCAGAAACTCCCGGAACCGCTCTTCCACCAGGTCATCGGTGTGCTTGCCTTTGCGCTCGCCCAAAGCCTGCGAGCTGTAGTCCATCATCGGGACGCCATCGGCAGTGGGGTGCCAGGTACCGGCGGCCAGCTTCAGGGCCTCGTGCATGGACTCGCCGTGGTTGAGGCATTCGTGGTGGAAATTATCGAAGAGAATGGGCACGCCCGTGAGTTCGTGCAGGTGCAGGCAGTCGCGCAACGGAAAAAGCCGGTCATCGTTTTCCACCACCAACCGCACTTTCACCGCTTCCGGCAGTGTGGCGTGCACTTGGGCAAACCGGCTGATGGCCAACTCTCGCTCGCCATACAGCCCGCCCACGTGAATCTGAAGCTTGGCCGTACCGTTCAGCCCCATCAAATCCAGCATCGAACCTTGGTAAACCAGCTCCTGAATGCTGCGCCGTACGATGTCCGGACTGGGCGAATTCAGCACCACAAACTGGTCGGGGTGAAAGCTCACCCGCAAGTCATTGGCCTTGATGTAGTCACCAATTGCCTGGAACTCGGCCGCGAAATGCGTCTGCCAGGGAAAGGTGTTGATTTCGTGCGAGCCGAAGGGCACAATACCCGAGCCCATCCGGAAGAATAGCAGGCCCTGGGCCACGTTCCATTCCAACATGCGGCGCAGGCAGGCCAGGTTTGCCGTCACTGCCGCCACCACCCGCTCCTCCGAATAAGAGGCCAGCCGGAAGGTGTTGGCAGCGCTGCAATCCATTGCCTCGTTCACGCAGGGATACCCGATTTTCATACTTCGGGCTTACGGGAAAGGGCAGTGAGCAGTTATCAATGCAGAATGGAGAATGCGTAATTCCTAGCGAGGCAGCGCTAATTCCTCATTGAGTTTCACGGCGTGTAGCCCCGATTATCCAGAAAGGCTTTGTTGTACTCAGCTCGCGCTTTGCGGAGCTTTTCGGCGCGCTGCTCGGCCTCAATTTCCTCCATTTTGCGACGCTGCTTGCCCTCGCGCGAAAACTGGTCGTAGAGCAGGCTTACCGGGCTGGCGATGGTGGGCACGGGCTTTTTGGGGGCCGTGGAATCGACGGCGAAAAGGGGTTTGGGCTTGGGCGGACGCTTGGCCCCACTCACCACCGGCGGCGCGGGGCGCTTGATGTTGCGCAGCGCCCGGTTGATGATGGCGCGGTCGGGCCGGTCGCTGATAACCTGCACTTCGCCCAGGCGCACACTGTCGCGCACTAATTGAATGCGCACCACCAGCTGCGACAGCCCGATGCCGCCCATTGGCATGCGTTGCGATTTGTAGCCCAGCGCCCGAAACAGAATGGTGTCGGTGGGCATGGCTTCGATGCTGAAATCGCCGGTAGTGCTCGTGACCACGCCACGCTTGGTACGCACTACCTGCACCGTGGCGCCCGGAATAGGCAGCCGCGTTTTGGCTTCCGATACGCTGCCGCTCACCTGCGTAGGCAGCGCCTGCGCGTGCACGCCCGAGCAAGCCAGCAGCCAGACGACCAGCAACAGCCCAACGCCCCGGCTCAAAAGCAGCCAAGCCGCACGTAGATAAGTTCTTACTTCGAAACCCATTAATCCTTTAAACGCAAGCGACTACAAAGTAGCAACCCAACGAGCCAAAAAAAGCCCACACCGTTGCAGGCGTGGGCTTTTCAGCGACAGTTTGGTCAATTATATCGACCAACACATTAATTTTTCGATTTGTTGCCGTCGGCGTCTTTGGTTTTCACCTTGCCGTTGTCTTTAATCTTGATTTTGCTGCCGTCGTCGGCTTTGGCCTTCATTTTCGATACCTCTGCGCCCGTACCAGTGCCGTTTGCACCATTATCAGTGGTAGTGGTAGTGGTTTCCTCCGTCGTGGTCATCGATGACGAAGGGGCCATCGAGCTGGATGCTGTGTCCGACATCGAGGTGCTCGACATATCATCATCAGCGTAGTTGCTGTCGTCATAGGTCGAGCGGCTCGACTCGTAAGCTTGGTACTGCGTAGGGTCGGAGAATACTGTCTTGAATTCCGCGTCTTCAGCCGTGCGGGCGTCGCGCATGGCAGCGGCCATGCCGGTGGTATCGGTGGTGTACTTGGTGCGCATTTCGTTCATGCGCTTGTAGCGGTTCACGTACACGGTGCGGATTTTGGTCTTGGTGGCCTCGTCCGTGATTTTCATATCAGCGACCATTTTGTCGGCAATGCGCTGAGCGCGGGCCTCAATCTGGGCATCCGTCAGGGGGCTGGTGGTTGTGGTAGTCGTCGTGGTTGTGGCAGCGCCATCGGTGGCAGCCGTGGTCTCGGCAGTCTTTTCCTGCGAACAGGAGGCCAGGGAAAGGGCAGCAGCGCCGGCGAGAATCAGCAGGGAATTTTTCATGACAATGAGGGAATGAGAAGAACCGTAATTGGTTTGGGGCCACTTTACGGCGATGCCACTGTCGATGTTACCTGAACAGGAAAAGCAGAACGCCCTGCTGAACTGTTCTGTCCCGCTTTCCACGACGTCAGTCAATCCAATCAGGCACGACGCAATTCAAATACCGTGATTTCGGGCAGGAAACCAACCCGACCGGGGTAGCCCAAAAAGCCCAGCCCAACGTTCACGTACAGCTTTTGGCGGCCCTGCTGGTAGAGGCCGGCCCACTGCTTGTAGGCGTACTGCACGGGGCTCCATTTCAGGAAAGGCAGGTTCAGGCCAAACTGCATGCCGTGGGTGTGGCCGCTCAGCGTGAGGTCGATGTCGGGGTACTTTAGAATGTGGCTTTCCCAGTACGAAGGGTCGTGCGAGAGCAGGATTTTGAACGGGGCATCGCCGCTGGCGGCGTGGGCTTTGGGCAGGTTGCCGTAGGTGTGAAAGTTGAGGTGCGAACTGCTGTTCTGAATGCCCAGGATGGCAATTCGGTCGCCGCCGCGCTCAATGAAGTGGGTGGTGTCGTTGAGCAGCGTCCAGCCCATTTTGGCGTGGTTCTGCATCAGGCGCTCCAGGTTCTGGCGCCACAGGCTGCGGTCGTCGCGGAATTCGGCCACATAGTCGCCGTAGTCGTGGTTGCCGAGACTGGAGAAGATGGGCAGTTCCGATTTGATTTTGGACAGGGCCGGAATATGCGGCTCCACTTCTTCGGCGCGGTTGTTTACCAGGTCGCCGGTCATCAGGATGAGGTCGGCGCCCTGGCGGTTTATCATGGCCACGGCCCGTTCCAATGGCTCCGTCGAGTTGAAGCTGCCAGTATGCAAGTCCGAGATTTGCAGCACTTTAAAGCCATCGAACGCCGGCGGCAGATTGGGGTATTTCAGCGTGACGCGGCGCACGGTGTAGTCGGTGCCACCCTTTACCATGCCCCACAGCAGGGCCACGGCCGGAATAGCCCCCAATACCAACGCCAGCTTGGCCAGAAACTCGCTGCGCGGAATAGCATCGGCCTCTATGCCCGCCGGGCGCGTAGCCGAACTCACGGCCCAACGGCCCAGCCGCGTCAGGTCTTCGAGCAGCAGCGGAACGAGAATAACAATTTTAGCCGCCAGCAGCAGCAGTGGCAAACTCATCAGGTAGCTTTTGAGCACGGTATTGCCGGCTTGACGGGTGCTGCCGGCCCAACCGGCCAGGCCCCACAAACCCACCGTGAGCACCCAGTAGCCAATGGCCACCCCCCGGCGCGCATTTGGCGACCAGTGTTGCGCCACAGTCCGCACTGCCTGATACCCATACCATTCTGCCAATATCAGCAACCCCAATACCAACCACACCACCACAGGATTCCGCATAACCAAAAATGAAACGACTAATGCTGCCGCAACTTACTACCGTCGCAGCTTCGGAGTTTAAACGCACCCAGCCGGCTTTTGCTTTACATTTAACCGACTTTTTACCGTCTACCGCCCACGCCCTGCATGGAAGCCCCTGACAGCCTGCCCGAACCATCCGCTCCTACCCCACCCTACGCCGCGCCGGCCGCGTCCGGTATTAAAAGCTGGGCCGAAGACGACCGCCCCCGCGAAAAGCTAATGGCTAAGGGCCGCGCCGTGCTCTCTGACGCCGAGCTGCTGGCCATTCTCATCGGCTCGGGCACCACCAAGCTCACGGCCGTGGACGTGGGCAAGCTCATGCTGCAAGGCGTTGGCAACGACCTCAATGCCCTGGCCCGCGAAAGCGTGAAGCAGCTCTGCCGCCACCCCGGCATCGGCGAAGCCAAGGCCATTACGGTGGTAGCCGCGCTGGAGCTGGGCCGGCGCCGCAAGGAAGCCGATGCCGCCCCGCGCAACACCATCACCTGCTCGCGCGACATCTATAATATCATGCGGCCGCACCTGCTCGATTTGCCGCACGAGGAATTCTGGGTCATCCTCCTCAACCGCGCCAATGTGGTAATGCGCAAAACGGCCATCAGCCGCGGCGGCGTGGCTGGCACCGTGGCCGACCCCAAAATGATTTTCAAGGAAGCCCTGGAGCAGTTGGCCAGCAGCATTATTCTAGTACACAACCACCCCAGTGGCAACCGCAACCCCAGCGGTGCCGACATCCAGCTTACCAAAAAGCTGAAAGAAGCCGGTAACTTCCTGGATTTGCCCATTCTCGACCACCTTATTTTTGCCGAACAAGGCTACTACAGCTTCGCTGATGAAGGGATTTTATAAGGCGCTGGTTGCGTCAATGAACGGTACACCCCGGAGCAGTGCTTCGGCCGAACGAGCCACAAACAACAACCGCGAACAAGGTCCTGCGGGGCCAAAGCACAGCTTCGGAGCACAAGCAGCTAAGAAGCTAGCATTCATAGCCGTGCTGCTGGGAATGATGCCCAGCCGGCCCGCCCAGGCACAGCTAGCGCTCCACGCCGTGCCGGTGCACCTGACGGATAAGAAGAAGGATTTTATGCTGCAAGTCCCGAAAGGACACGAGCTGAGCGTGGCCTTCCAGGGCCTGGAACGCCCGCGCTTTTTCGCTAAATCGCCTGATGGCCGGTTGTTCCTCACCGACATGCACAACCGCGACGACAACACCCAGGGCCGCGTACTGATTCTGGACAAATGGAGCGAGCAGGAACACCGGTTTTTGAGCATCGTGCCGTTCATGGAGCACCTGCACAACCCCAATCAGATTGCCTTCCACAAGGCCAATGGCAAAACCCTGCTCTACGTGGCCGAAACCGATAAACTACGCGTTTTCGACTACGTGCCCGGCTCCACGAAACAGGCCGGCGAGGGCAAGGTCATAGCGCGCTTCCCGGCTTATGGGCTGAGCTACAAGTATGGCGGCTGGCACCTGACACGCAGCCTGGCCATTCACAACAACAAGCTGTACGTCAGCATTGGGAGTAGCTGCAACGCCTGCCTGGAAAAGGAGAAGCTCCGCGCCTGCATCCTCGAAATGAACCTCGACGGCAGCAACCAGCGCGTGTTTGCCACCGGCCTGCGCAACGCCGTGGGCATTCAGTGGATTAACAACCAGCTGTGGGCCACCAACATGGGCCGCGACGGCCTGGGCCCCGACGAGCCGCAGGATATACTGACCTCAGTGCGCGAAAACGGCTACTACGGCTGGCCCTATTTCTACCAGTACCGCCAGCAGATGAAGGCCGATAAGTACTTTGTGGACTCCGTGAAGTCGACTGCGCCGCGCGTGGAAAAACCGGGTTTGGTTGGCTTCCTGGGCCACTCTTCGCCCTTGGGCCTGGCCTATTTCACCAACTACGCCGATACGGTGTTCAACAAGCACATGCTGGTGGCGCTGCATGGCAGCAACATGCCCGGCCGCTACCGCGGCAACGAGGTGGTGATGGTGACGGGCAAGGATAAATACGTGCCCGTGGTCACCGGCTTTTTGCAGGGAAAAACAGAAGCCCTGCGCCTGGGCCGCCCCTGCGATGTAATGCAATGGGACAACCACTCGTTTTTCATCAGCGACGATAAGAGCGGTGTGGTTTATTATGTCTGGAAGAAATAGAAGAGTAGTATAAGCCCGTCACGCTGAGTGCAAGGGCTACTACTTCGCCGCTTCGATGGCTGCTACGGCCTGGTCCACCAAAGCCGTAGTCTGCGCCGCATTCGTCCCCTTTGCCTGCCGCTCCTGTACCTGCCGCAGCAGACCGATAATATTTTTGATGCCTCCTGCGTCGATATAGGGTTTGAACTTTACCGTCAGGTCTTTGATGCGGGTAATGCCTTGGTTTAATGCTTCCGGACTGTCGGTGCGGCCGAGGAATTCACTGAAGCCTTCCAGCATATCGAAGCGGCCGTTAGGGTCGGCGGCATCGTATTTGGCCAGCATCAGGGGCCAGTGCGTGGGGCCACCGGCCTGGCCGTACACGGTTACCAACGAGGCCGTTAGAGTGCTTTTGTGGTCGGCTTCAAAGGCAGTGGCGCGGGTCAGCGCCTGGGCCGGGTCGAGGGGCAGCAGGCCCGTGAGCGCCGCTGCCTGCACCCGGTATGATTGGTTATTCAGCGCTTTCGCAAACAGCGGGCGGTAGCGCTTGTCCTTCAGCCCGCCCAGCGCCGTGAGGGTGGCCGCCTGCACCAGCACCGACGAATCAGCCGCCGCCAGCCGACTCAATATCGGTTCGGCCGCCTTGCGCAAAGCTGCGTTTTTGAGGTCGAGCGCTTTCACGGCCAGCAGCCGCAGGTCCGATGACTTGTCGCTCAGCCCGGCCACGAGGATTTGCCGCGCCAGCGGGTCGGCCACCTGGGTTTCGGCAGCGGCCAGGGCTTCGCGGCGGTCGAGGTAGCGTGGGGCGTGGCGGTACTGGTAGGCAAACTCGGTTAGGGATTTGTGGTCCTGCACCTCCCATACCAGCACTTTATTGGCATCCACATTTACCAAATTGGGCTTGGTGGCGGCCGGAAAATACAGCGTATCCACGGCGTGGCGTAGCGTGGCGGCGTAGCGCTGGGTGCGGCCATTGGCATAAATATCCACTTGCAGCGGCAGCACAAATGGGTCGCCGGCTTGCGTTTGGCGCACCACCACGGCTTGCCGCTTGCGGGCCGCGTCCCACCGGTAGTCAATGGTTACGATTGGGTGGCCGGCGCGGTAGTACCACTGGTTAAAAAACCAGTTCAAATCCCGGCCTGACGCTTCTTCCAGGGCCAGCCGCAGCTGCTGTGCCTCGCCGGTACCGAAGGCGTTTTGGGTGAGGTAGCGCTGCAAGCCTTTGAAAAACACCTCCTCGCCCAGCTCAGCCCGCAGCATGTTCAAAATGCTGCCGCCCTTCTGGTAGGTCACGTTATCGAACATGTCCTCCTTGTCGGCATATTGGAAGCGCACCAGTGGCTTGGTGTGGTTGCTGGCATTGCGGAGATAGTTGCGCAGGCTGCGGTAGGCCTGGGCGGCTCCGGCATCGGCCCCGTGGGCGTGCTCGGCCCAAATAACTTCGCTGAAATTGGCAAACGACTCGTTCACCGTCAGGTTACTCCAGCTTTCGGCCGTCACGTAATCGCCAAACCAGTGATGAAACAGCTCGTGCGCAATTTCACGCTCTACCCCGGCGTACTCCCAGTCCAGCAGCTCACGGGCCGAGCCCTGCGCCTGCTCGCCAAATAGCGAGGCAGTGGTGTTTTCCATCGCGCCGGCCACGTATTCGCGGCACACAATCTGGCTGTATTTGTTCCACGGAAACGCCACGCCCAGACGCTGGGAGAAAAACTCCAGCATGGCGGGCGTCTGGCCGAAAATCTGCTTCGCTTGGGCGGCATACTGAGGTTCGAGGTAATAATTGACTTCCTTGCCACGCCAGGTATCTTTGGTTATGAGGAAGTTGCCCACAGCCAGCATCACCAGATAAGGCGCGTGGGGCTCGTCCATTTTCCAAGTATCGGTGCGCAGCCCGGGGCCGGCGGGCGCCTGGCTGGTCAGCTTCCCGTTGCTGAGCGTAACGTATTTGGCGGGCACCGTGAGGCTGATTTCGGTGGTGGTTTTCTGGTTGGGTTTATCAATCGTTGGAAACCAAGCGGAGTTGGCTTCCGTCTCGCCCTGCGTCCAGATTTGAACCGGCTTGCCGGCCACCGCGCTGTCGGGATTAATGAAATATAAGCCCTTGGCGTCACCAATAGCGGCACTACCTTTCGCTTTCAGCTCGTTGGGCTTGGCCGTGTAGTCGAGGTAGATAGTGTACGACTCACCAGCGGGAATTGAGCGGCCCAGATGAATGAGTAACTGCTGCTGGTTATAGTCAAATTTCAGCGGGACGTTGGCTGAGCCTTGCACCAATTCAACAGACCTAATATCCATGCCTTTCGCATCAAGCCGCAACGAATCAGTTGCGCAGCCGTGGGGCCTGAGCGTGACCCATTCCTTACCGTAGAGGTAGCGCTTAGCATAATCAAACCGCACATCGAGCTTGGTGTGCACCAGGTCGTTTATCCTATGCGTTGCCGCCTGGTAAGCAGTAGCGGCCGATGGCTGGGCAACAGCCGGAACAACGGTAACCAGAGCGAAGAAAAACAACAGGATTTTTTGCATATGGGCAAACAAGGGCGCAATTAAGGCGGTAGGCGACGCCAAGGACGCAGCCGATGGGCAAGAGGTTGGCTGTTCCGGTAGCCAAGCAGAGACACTGCGCTAATCCGGAAAAGTTACAGTGCGCTGCCAACTTACTTTTGATTCAGACAATCCAAGGCAGCATTTACCTTTCGCAAAAGGAAATATTATGATTAAAAAAATAGCGCTGGCCGCCGCTCTCATCGGCATCATCTGGTATTCACTAAACGATGCCAAGCCGAATTCGAGCACCTACCTGGCGCAACTGCAAAAATTCCGTCGCGAGAAAAACCAGGCGTTTCGGCAGTCCGAGGAATCGCCGCTACCAGCCGCCCAAAAAGCTGCCTTCGACAGCCTGAAATACTACCCCGGTGACCCGGCCTTCGTGCCGCATGCCGACATCACACGCAACGAGAAACCCGACACCACGCTTCTGCAAATGAGCGACAACAAAGCTGAGAAGTACCTGAACTGGGGCGTGGTGAAGTTTTCCATTAATAACTCACCCCAGCAGCTCCGCCTCTACTTGAAAGCCGACGGCCGCGATTCCACCCTCTTCATCCCCTTCACCGACCTCACCAACGGCCACGAAACGTACGGCGGCGGCCGCTACCTCGACGCGCCCATTCCCCGGCTGAACGAGTCGGAAATCCAGCTGGATTTCAACCGTGCCTACAACCCCTATTGCGCTTATAACAACGAATACAGCTGCCCGGTCCCACCGGCCGAAAACCGACTCACGGTAGCCATTCCAGCTGGGGAAAAATCATTTCACGACTAACTCAAATTGGGTTTTAACCGGTAGCAGATTCCAGATGGGCCTTGCAGTCAACCTCCGTTTTGCTTTACGTTTTTTCAATCCCGCAAAATCGTAGAGCAAAAGTTTTAGCTCCCCGTCGGCCCAAACCGCTCCGTGCGAATAGCCTCATCGGGCAGGCCTTGCGCTTGCAGTAGCGTAGCGGCACTTTCCACCAAACCCGTGGGGCCGCACACGTAGCACTGCGGCAAACCAGGCAGGTGTGCTACGGCTTCGGCCAGCATCGCGGCATCGAGGCGGCGCTGGTAGCCGGGCCAGTCGGCCGGGGCCTGGCGGGTATAAGTGAGCAGCAGGGTGAAAGCAGGGTCACTGGCCGCCAGCGCTTCTAACTCCTGCTGATAAATGACTTCCTCCGGCGTGCGCACGCTGAACAGCAGCACGGCAGGATTGCGCAGGCCGGCGCGCTGGCGGTGGCGCAGCATGGCCATTAGCGGCACCACCCCGGAGCCACCGGCCACGAGCAACAGCGGCGCATCGGGCGGTCCGGCGGGCCACACAAAGTAGCCGCCGATGGGCCCGCGCACTTCCAGCTGGTCGCCCACGGCCACGCCTTCGAAGAGGTAGCCAGAGACTTCGCCCTCGGCAATTTCTTCCACGGTCAGCTCAATTTCGCCGGTTTGCTCCGGGGGCGAGGCGATGGAATAGCTGCGCTCGGCCTGGTAACCGTCGGGGGCCGTGAGGCGCAGGTCGTAGTGCTGGCCGGCGTGGTGGGGCGTCCACTGCGGCAGGCTTAGGGTGAAGGTTTTAACGCGGGGCGTTTCACTGCGAATGGCGGCTACGGTGGCCACCTGCCAGGCTAGCCGGCTCACAGGCGGAAGCGGGCGTTGTCGGGCGTAGGCTCGTCGTCGGCGCGGTAGCGCTCCTCCTTCCACGGGTCGCCGTGCATGCTGTAGCCGTTGTCTTCCCAGAAGCCGGGCTCATCATCGGCCATGAAGCGCAGGCCCTGCACCCACTTGGCGCTTTTCCAGAAATAGAGGTGCGGCACCACCAGCCGGGCCGGGCCGCCGTGCTCAGCCGCCAGCGGCTTACCCTCGTATTCCAGGCCGATGAAGGCTTTGCCATCGCGCAGGTCGGCCAGCGGCAGGTTGGTGGTATAGCCGCCGTAGGAAAAGGCCATCACGAACTTGGCTTCGGGCTTGAGCTGCACGTGTTCGAGCAGCGTATCGAGGCTTACGCCGCGCCACTTGGTATCGAATTTCGACCATTTCGTGACGCAGTGAATGTCGGGATTAAACGACTGCATCGGCAGGGCGTTGAACTCGTTCCAGCTCCACTTGGCGGGGTTTTCCACCAGCCCTTCGAGGCGGAACTCCCAGTTCACCAGCGGAATGCGCGGCGTGGGGCCAGCCGTGAGCACCGGAAAATCCTGGGTTTCGTACTGGCCTGGCGGCAGCTTGTGGGCGCCGTCGGTGGGCCGCTTGGCGTGAAATCCTTTGTTGACGAAGGGCATACTCAGAAAGAATTAGCAGTGAATGGCGGGTCAGAAGGGAAATTAAAAACGTCACGCTTCGGCTCCGCTCCGCATGGCTGTTGAAGCGAGCCTCAATGCCTAAACCGGCCTCGGGCAAATATATGCCAGCACCCTCCAATTCAGTCATTTTGCCCCGCCGTACCTTTGCCCCGTCGTCAGCAGCCTGACAACTGACAACAAACAACGAATAACTCCCAATGCGTATCTCCCTCGACTGGCTTAAAACCCTCATTCCTACCGATAAACCCGCCGCCGAAATTGGCGCCCTGCTCACCGGCTCGGGCCTGGAGGTGGAGAGCGCCGAAGAGCTGGAAAGCATTCCCGGCGGCCTGCGCGGCGTGGTGTTGGGCACCGTGCTCACCTGCGAGCGCCACCCCGATGCCGACAAGCTCAGCCTGACCACCGTGGACGTGGGCGACGGCACCCCGCGCCAAATCGTGTGCGGTGCCCCCAACGTGGCCGCTGGCCAGCGCGTGGTGGTGGCCTTGGAAGGCGCCACGCTTTACCCCGCACAGGGCGAGCCGTTCAAAATCAAGAAAAGTAAAATCCGCGGCGCAGCCTCCGAGGGCATGATTTGCGCTGAGGACGAAATTGGCCTGGGCCAGTCGCACGCCGGCATCATGGTGCTGGACACCGAGCTGCCCAACGGCACGCCCGCCGCCAACTACTTCGGCCTGGGCTCGGATACGGTGTACGAAATTGGCCTCACGCCCAACCGGGCCGATGCCGCCTCGCACTACGGCGTGGCCCGCGAGCTACGCGCGCTGCTCCAGCAGCCCTGCCACTTGCCTGATATCAGTGGCTTCACGGCGCCGGAATCGGCAGCGGCGAATATTAGCGTGACCATTGAAGACACGGAAGCGGCCCCACGCTACGCCGGCCTACTGCTGGAGAACGTGCAAGTGGGCCCCTCACCGGAGTGGCTGCAGCGCCGTTTGCGCAGCATAGGTTTGAGTCCCATCAACAATGTGGTGGACGTGACCAACTTCGTGCTGCACGAGTTGGGCCAGCCGCTGCACGCTTTCGATGCCGACCAGATTACGGGCGGCCAGATTCGCGTAAAACGGGCCGAAGCGGGCGAGAAATTCGTGACGCTGGACGGCGTGGAGCGTAGCCTCAAAGCCGAAGACCTGGTGATTGCCGATGCCAATGGCGCACCAATGGCGCTGGCCGGCGTGTTCGGCGGCAAGACTTCGGGCGTGAGCGACAGCACCACCCGCATATTCCTGGAAAGCGCCTACTTCGGCCCTGCCGCCGTGCGCCGCACCTCCCAAACACACCAGCTGAAAACCGACGCTTCGTTCCGCTTCGAGCGCGGCACCGACCCCAACATGGTACTGGTAGCCCTGAAACGCGCCGCGCTGCTGCTCCAAGAGGTGGCCAGTGCTACCGTGGCTGCTCCCATCGTAGATGAGTACCCCACGCCCGTGCAGCCCGCCACCGTACGCCTGCGCCTGCCCCGCGTGGAGCGACTGGTGGGCCAGTACATCGCGCCCGAGCGCATTAGGCAGATTCTGACGGACCTGGACATCGAAATCACCGAGGAGAACCTGGACGAAGGCGACCAGGCCACTTGGCTGCTCTCGGTGCCGCCGCATAAGGTGGACGTGACCCGCGAGGCCGACGTGATTGAGGAAATCCTGCGCATCTACGGCTACAACAACGTGGCTTTGCGGCCCAATAACTCGGCCTCTTTCCTGGCCAAGTTCCCGAACCCCGACCCGGAGGTAACGCGCGTGAAAATTGCCTCACTGCTCAGCGGCCAGGGCTATTCGGAGATTCTGACCAATTCGCTCACCAACTCGCAGTACTTCGATAAAGAAGGCGAAGCCGATGCCGCGCTGGTCCGCATTCTGAACTACAACAGCATCGATTTGAATGCCTTGCGCCCCTCGCTGCTGCAATCAGGCCTGGAGGTGATTCGCTACAACATCAACCGCCGCCAGCGCGATTTGAAGCTGTACGAATTCGGCAAGGTGTACTCGCAAAACGAGAACGGCAAGTACCAGGAAAAGAACAAGCTGGTGATTTACCTGACCGGCAACGCGAGCAGTGAAACCTGGCAGCACAAGTCGGAAAAAGCGGCCTACCACGACCTGGCCAACGCCGTGCAGCAGGTGCTGGCCGCGCTGGGCTTCGGCGGAGCGGCCTCGCAGCCGGTGCAGCATCCGTACCTGGCCGGCGGCCTCACACTGCTGGTGCACAACCAGCCGGTGGCGCAGTTCGGTGCCGTGTCGGCATCGGTGCTGAAGCGGCTCGACGTGACGCAGCCGGTGTGGTACGCCGAGCTGGATTGGGATGCGCTGAGCAAGAAATACAAGCCCACGCTGGTGGCCCGCGAGCTGTCCAAGTTCCCGGAAGTGCGGCGTGATTTGAGCCTCGTGGTGGATGCGTCGGTGACCTTCGACCAGCTCCGCCAGATTGCGCAGCGCACCGAGAAAAAACTCCTGCAAAGCATCAACGTGTTCGATGTGTACGCGGGCGAAAACCTCGGCGCGGGCAAGAAGTCGTACTCGGTAAGCTTCACCTTGCAGGACTTCAGCCAGACGCTCAGCGAGCAGGCCATCGACCAGGTGATGCAGAAGCTGATTCAGCAGTTTGAGAAGCAGGCCGGAGCGCTGATTCGGAAGTAGTGTTCTAACTGGTTTTAGTCTGCAGAAGCCGCAAGGGGTTTCGCAGAGGTCGCAGAACGTTCTGCGAC
>NZ_JAGETZ010000005.1 GCF_017571495.1 Hymenobacter negativus
CCGTGAGCGGCAGCACGGCCTACGTAGCAAACTACAGCGGCAACAGCTTGCAGGTGTTCGACGTGAGCAACCCGGCCGGCCCGGTGCTGCTGAGCAGCGTGAGCACGGGCAGTGGCCCCGTCAGCGTGGCCGTGAGCGGCAGCACGGCCTACGTAGCAAACTACAGCGGCAACAGCTTGCAGGTGTTCGACGTGAGCAACCCGGCCAGCCCGGTGCTGCTGGGCACCGCGAGCACGGGCAGCAGCCCCAGCAGCGTAGCCGTGAGCGGCAGCACAGCCTACGTAGCAAACTACAGCGGCAACAGCTTGCAGGCGTTCAACGTGAGTAACCCGGCTGGCCCGGTGCTGCTGAGCACGGTGAGCACGGGCAGTGGCGCCAACTGCGTGGCCGTGAGTGGCAGCACGGCCTACGTGGTGAGCACAGGCAGCAACAGTTTGCAGGCCTTCAGCGTGAGCAGCCCGGCCAGTCCGGTGCTGCTGGGCAGCGTGAGCACGGGCAGTGGCCCCGTCAGCGTGGCCGTGAGCGGCAGCACGGCCTACGTGGTGAACCAGGGCAACAGCTTGCAGGCCTTTATCTTTTCGCAACCGCAGCGGGCGGTGGTGGTGAACCCGGACGGTTCCATTACCTCGGTGGCCCTGCCTGGTGCGACGGACTTTATCCAGAACCAGACCAGCGTGCAAAGCGGGGCCAGCTTCAACATCGGCGGCAATGGCTACGTGGGCGGCAATGTGGGCATCGGCACCACCACGCCCGGCCAGAAGCTGGAAGTGGCCGGCGGTATCAAGTTCACCGGGACCGGCAGCGTGCTCACCTTCCCCGACGGCACCACCCAGGCCACCGCCGCCAGTGGCAGCGGCACGGCCGACAACCTGGGCAACCACACCGCCACCACCAACATCGGGCTAAACGGCAACTGGCTCAGCAACGCGCGAGGCAACGCCAACGGCATCCGCATTGATAACAGCGGCAACGTGGGCATCGGCACCGCCAGCCCCGGTGCGGGCCTGCACGTGAGCACGGCCGAGAAGACTTCCATCTCGACCAGCAGCGGCGTGTTTTTGTCGGGCGGGGCCTCGGGCAACCCCAACATTGAGCTACGCGGCACCAACGGGGCGGCCTACCTCGATTTCGTGAACGACCTGAGCACCGACTACGCTTCCCGCATCCTCTCGTCGGGCAGCGGCCTGGGCCTGCACACGGGCGGCAGCGCGAGCCCGCGCCTGCTCATTGGCCCCACCGGCACCCTAACCATCAGCAGCCTGGCCGGCACCGGCACCCGCATGCTGGTGACGGATGCCAGCGGCAACGTCAGCACCCAGGCCGTGCCCAGTGGCGGCAGCGGCGGCACGGCCGACAACCTGGGCAACCACACCGCCACCCAGAACCTGGACCTAAGCACCTACAAGCTGGTGGGCAACGGCGGCACCACCGGCCTGGCCATCGGCAGCGGCGGCACGGTGAGCCTGGGCAACCTGGCCGGTACCGGCACCCGCATGGTGACTGCCGACAACAGCGGCAACCTGAGCACGCAGGCCATTCCGGCCGGGGCCGACAACCTGGGTAACCACACGGCCACCACCAACATCGGGCTAAACGGCAACTGGCTCAGCAACGCCCCCGGCAATGCCAACGGCCTGCGCGTTGACGGCAGCGGCAAGGTGGGCGTGGGCACGGCCAGCCCGGTTACTACCTTCGACGTGCGCACCACCGACGCCTCGGCCGCCGTGACGGTGGGCCAGACCGATGGTACGGCCGGGGCCCTGTACCTGGGCAACAGCGGCCACGGCCTGAAACGCAACTACAACGCGGGCAGCAACAACGTGGGCCTCTACACCACGACGGGCAGCGTGTACCTCTCGGCAGCCGGGGCCGACAACGTCAACCAGTTTGCGCTGCTTAACGGCGGCAACGTGGGCATCGGAACGGCTATGCCCAGCCAGAAGCTGGACGTAACCGGCAACACCAACGTGAGCGGCAACAGCTACGTGGGCGGCAACGTGGGCATCGGCACCACCACGCCCAGCCAGAAGCTGGAAGTGGCGGGGCAGGTATTCAGCAGCACCGGCGGCTTCCGCTTTCCGGACAATACGGTGCAAACCACCGCCGCCACCACGGCCACTGGAGCCAGCTTCATTCAAAACCAAACCAGTGCCGACCAGACCGGTGGATTCCGCGTGAGCGGCAGCGGCTACGTGGGCGGCCGGGTAGGCATCGGCACCACGGCCACGCCGGCCGAGAAGCTCGAAATCAGGGACGGCAGCCTGCAGCTGAGTGCCACCGCGGGCACGGCCCAGCCGGTCAGCGTGGGCATCAGCAACAACAGCGGCTCGCTGAACCTGGCCCTAGCCGCCAACACAGGGGAGTATTCCAACCTGGCCCAGCCCGGCGACGCCATCCTGCGCAGCAACGGCGGCAAGCGCCTGGTACTGGCCGGCCGCGACGGCGGCAGCGTGCTGGTGAGTACCGGGGCGGCCGGCAGCGAGGCCGAGCGCCTGCGCGTGACGACGGACGGCAACGTAGGCATCGGCACCACCACGCCCGGCCAGCGGCTCGACGTGGCAGGCAACACCAATGTGACCGGTAACAGCTACGTGGGCGGCAACGTGGGCATCGGCACCACCACGCCCAGCCAGAAGCTGGAAGTGGCGGGGCAGGTATTCAGCAGCACCGGCGGCTTCCGCTTTCCGGATAACACCATTCAAACGACTGCCGCCGGGGCAGCTGGCTTCATCCAGAACCAGACCAGCGCCGACCAGACCGGGGGCTTCCGGGTGAGCGGTACCGGCAGCGTGGGCGGCAACGTGGGCATCGGCACGGTGGCCAACGCTACCAACAAGCTGGCCGTGGTGGGCGGCGGCACGGGGGCCCAGCCCCTGCTGCTGCTGCGCAACCCCAGCGGCGGGGCCGGCAACGGCGTAGCCCTCGACCTGCAGACCTACGACCCCGGTACCAACCCCGGCACGGCCCGCCTGCAGGCCACCGACGACGGCGCTGCCAGCGCCCATATCAGCTTCCTGACCAAGGCCCCCGGCGGAGTGGCCAACGCCCTCACCGAGCGCCTGCGCATTGCCTCCAACGGCAACGTGGGCATCGGCACCACCAGCCCCGGCCAGAAACTGGAAGTGGCCGGGGCCGACGCGCCCTACACCACCACCGGCACGGCCGGGCAGCTGCGCCTGAGCCGCCCCGGCACCAGCGGCGCCAAATGGGCCAATACCGTCGACCTGGCCGTGGGCTCTTACGCCACGGGCGTGAACAGCCAGACCCGCCTCGACTTCAACCTGGGCAACGGGGCCACCGGCGGCACCGACATGACGGCCATGACCTTGCTCGGCAGTGGCAACGTGGGCATCGGCACGACCACGCCCGCTGCCTCGGCCGCCCTCGACGTGAGCAGCACCACCAAGGGCTTTCTGCCCCCGCGCCTCAGCCAAACCCAGCGCGATGCCATTGCCAGCCCGGCCACGGGCCTGGTGATTTACAACCTCGGCACCAACAAGCTCAACGTGTGGAACGGCACCAGCTGGACCGATGCCTACTCCAGTCAGGACCTGGCCCCGGCCAGCGGCACCCTGTTCAGCTACACCGGTGCCGTGCAAACCTACACCGTGCCCGCCGGCGTAACCCAGCTGCAAGCCACGGTGGCCGGCGCCCAGGGGGGCAGCGACGAGTCGCGCCCCGGCCGGGGCGCTACCGTTCAAACCCTGCTGGCGGTAACGCCCGGCGAGGTGCTCAACCTGTACGTGGGTGGTGCCGGGCAGCAAAGCCCTTATGGCTCTGGCGCCGCAGGCGGCTACAATGGGGGCGGCAGCAACCCCTATGGTGGCGGGAGTGGTGGCGGAGCCTCCGATATCCGGCGCGGGGGCACCGACCTGAGCAATCGGGTGGTGGTGGCCGGCGGCGGCGGCGGCGGCCAAGGGTATCCCCAGGACGGGGCCGGTGGGGGTGGCGGCCCCATCGGGGGCGACGGGACCGGCTCGCCTCAGTCGGGCGCTACCCAAACTGCCGGCGGCCTCAATGGCGGCAGCCTGGGCCAGGGAGCCAACGGCAGCTACTTCGCCGGCGGGGGCGGCGGGGGCTACTACGGCGGCGGCACCGGCTCCGCCAACTACGGCAATCAGAGCGGCGGGGGCGGCAGCTCCTGGGTCGACCAGGGCACCACCAGCACCACCACCTACGTGGGCGGCAACCAGACGGGCAACGGCTACATCCGCCTGCTGGCTAGCGGCAGCATCACGCCAACGGCAGCGGTCAGCAGCAGCAACCTGCAAATCCTGCAGCTCACCCAGAGCCAGCGTGACGCCCTGAGCCCCACGGCGGGCCTGCTCATCTTCAACCTCACCACCGGGCGGCTCAACTTCTACAACGGCACGGCCTGGGTGGAGTTCTTTTCGACCACCGAAGACGGCACCCTGCCGGGCGCGGCCCGGTCGTTCTACGCCACCGGAGCCATGCAAACCTACACCGTGCCCGCCGGCGTGACCCAGTTGCGGGTCGATGCGCGGGGCGCGGCCGGGGGCGCCAACCAGCAGTTTACGTATTTCCAGCCGGGCGGCCGGGGAGCCCGCGTGCAGGCCACGATGACCGTGACCCCCGGGCAGGTGCTCAATTTGTTTGTGGGCGGGGTCGGCAATTCATACACCGACGCCACCGCCGGCGTTTCGGTTGCCGGCGGGTTCAATGGCGGCGGCAACGGGGGATACCATGGCGGCGGCCAAGGTAGCGCGGCCGGCGGCGGGGCCACCGACATTCGCCTCGGGGGCACTGGCCCTGCCAACCGGGTGCTGGTAGCCGGTGGCGGCGGTGGTGGCGGCACGCCACAGAATGCCCGCCGGGGTGGGGCCGGCGGCGCTCCCATTGGCGGCGACGGCCAGGGCGGCAGCGGTTACTTCGGCGGGGCCGGGGCCACCCAAACCACGGGCGGGGCCAACGGCCAGGGCGACAACGCGAGCAGTACCAACTATGGCGGCGGGGGGGGCGGCGGCTACTTCGGCGGCGGCGCCCGCACGGGCGGCGGCGGGGGCGGCAGCTCCTACGTGACGCCTTCCGGCTTCAGCAGCGTGCAGTATAGCGTGCTGCCTGATGGCGACGGGGGTAGCATCACCCTCACCCCCGTGGGCACCCTGCCCGCCCCGGCCCTCGACGGCACCAACGTGAGCGGCACCTGGAGCGTGAGCGGCTCCGATGTGTACCGCGCCACCGGCAGCGTGGGCATCGGCACCAGCAGCCCCACGGCTACGCTGGAAGTGAGCGGCAGCAGCAGCACCGTGAAGCTCGGGAGCCTGGCCGGCACCGGCGCCCGCATGGTAACCGCCGATGCCAGCGGCATCCTGGCCACGGCGGCCATTCCGGTCAATGCCGATGCCCAGCAGTTGAGCAAAGCCGGCAGCACCATCAGCCTGACCAATGGCGGCAGCGTGACTGACGCCGACAACCAAGCGCTCAGCATCAGCGGCAGCATCATTAGCCTGACCAACGGCGGCAGCGTGACCGTGCCCAGCTCGGCTGACAACCTGGGCAACCACACCGCCACCCAAAACCTGAACCTGAGTACGTACAAGCTGGTGGGCAACGGCGGCAGCACCGGCCTGGCCATCAGCAGCACCGGCAGCGTGGGCATTGGCACCACGGGCACGCTCAACCAGCCGCTGGTAGTACAGGCCGGCTCCGCCAGCAACAGCCCGCTGCTGGGCTTCTACACCACGGCCGGGGCCGATAAGTATAACTTCAGCCTGCAAGGCGGCGGGCTGAACCTGAGCGAGAGTGGCGTAGCCGGGGGGCGCCTCTTCGTGCAGGATGGCGGCAACGTGGGCATTGGCAACACCAACCCCGGCGCCCGGCTCGACGTGAGCGGCAATGCCAACGTGAGTGGCAACAGCACGGTGAGCGGCCTGCTCACGGCGGGCAGCGCCAGCATCACGGGCAGCGCCAGCATCACGGGCAGCGCCAGCATCACGGGCAGCGCCACGGTGAGCGGCAACGTGGGCATCGGCACCAGCCCCGCCGGCGGCCTGCACATCGACCGGCCCGAGAGCGGCAGCAGCACGGCCCTGGGCGTGCTGCTGGGCGGGGGCAGCAGCGGCAATCCCAGCATCGAGCTGCGCGGCAGCGGCAAGTCGCCCTACCTCGACTTCGTGGAAAACACGGGCCTCGACTACTCCACCCGCCTCATCAGCAACGGCGGTACCCTCAACCTGAACTACGGGGGCACGGCCACCAAGCCCACCAACATATTCAGCGTGAGCGGCGGCGTGCAGGCCACGGCCTTCAACACGGCCTCCGATGCCCGCTTCAAAACCAATGTGCGCCCGCTGGCCAGTGCCCTGGCCTCGGTGCTGGCCCTGCGCGGCGTGCGCTACGAGTGGAACGCGCTGGGCATCCGGCGCGGCGGCACGGCCGGCGCCCCGCAGGTGGGCCTGCTGGCCCAGGAGGTGGAACGCATCTACCCCGAGCTGGTGAGCACCGACGCGCAAGGCTACAAGGCCGTGAACTACGCCCAGCTCACGCCCGTGCTCATTGAGGCCCTTAAGGAGCTGAAGGCGGAGAACGAAGCCCTGAAGCAACAGGCCGCCGCCGACAAAGCCCAGACCACGGCCACCCTCGAAAGCCTCGCCGAGCGCCTACGGGCTCTGGAAGCCGGTGGCGGACAGGCCCGCAAGTAGCGCGGGCTTCTATCCGAATGGCAACGCCTCCAGCTCAAGGAGCAGCAGACTCAGATTGATATCCTCAAGGCCAACACCCCAACCCTGGCCACGTTTGACACCTTCGAGGCGCGGCGGTTGCCCTGTCCGTCCCGGGGGCGTCAGGCGGTGGCCAGGGCAGCAAACTCGGCCAGCACTCCGGCCACAAACTGCTGCTGCGAGGGGCTGAAGGGTTGCAGCCGCGCCAGTTGTTGCTGCCATTGCGTGAGCTGCTCGGCGGCACTAAGCTCGTAGCGCCACTGCGGCTGGCCGTCGACCAGCTCGAGCAGGGGGCCACTCTGCTGCCAAATGTAGGTGAGTAGCTGCTCGTCGCTGGGCAGGCGCAGCAAGCTGGTGCCCTCGTCGCCCACGGCAGCCCGTAGAAAGGTGCCACGGAAGTAGCACAACGTACGGTAACCCTCCTTGTCGGCCGAAAAAAAGGCGTACTCGCCGCTCTTGAGGCTGTCGAGCAATTGCTGGCGGCATTGCGCCACGGTGGCGGGCAGGGAAACAGGAAATGAGTTGTTCATGGGCGGCGGGCCGCGGGTCGGCAGGTTGATAATGAGCGAAGCAGAACCTCACCACGAAGAGATATGCCCGGCCGGGAGTCTGAAAAACCCGGGTAATCGCAGCTATAGCCGGCTACCCCAGGCCATTTGCTTAGGTCGGATTTCCTGGCTGCGATGACTGCTGCACAACTAGGTAATCACCCTTTACTGCGCTGGTTTAGGGTGCGCTCGTAGTCTTCGAAGCGAATCTTGACGATGGCCGACCGGTCGGCGGTACGCAGGATGGCACCTTCGGCCCGGCCGGGGGTGGGCAGGCCCGGCAGCGGGGCCTGGGTGTGGGAAATGTGCTGGCGCAGCCAGTCGAGCACATACTCGTGGCTCACGTCGGAGGAGGCGGAAAAAGGTGCCAGCTGCGGAACGCCTGGCAGGCCAACCTGGGCCAGGTAGGCCGCTAAGCCAGCCGCAGGCAGGAAGGGTTGCCCATAGCGCAGGCCGACCGGCGTTTCCGATTCCCGCCAGGCCGACAGGTCGCGCACGTCGGCCGTCAGCTGCTCGGCGAGGCGGGCCGGGTCGGCAAATACGGCCACATCGAACACGCGAAACCCAACCTGTTCCGGCGGCCCATAGTGCTTGGAGCTAGCCGTGACTTTGCCGCCGTAGAACTCGCCAAAGATGACGGTGAGGGCAGCAGGTTGGCCAGGCAAAGAGTGGTAAACCAGAGAAGGAAGGTGGCCCTGGTCATCGGCCAGCTGCGGAAACACGGTGCGCCGCAAGCCTTCCACAATGCCCACGGCGGGGTCAAATAGCAAGTCGCCGCTAACCGTGAGCAGGTTCTCACGCGAGCCGACCACGTAGGACCCATCCGCAAAGACGAGCAGGCGAGCGCTGGTGCCGTCAATCTTTTCGGTAGCCAGCAGGGACTGGTCGAACAGGGCTGGCGTGGTGAGCACTGGCGTGAGCCGGCCCCGGTCGCCAAGCGCGTGCAGTGTCAGGATGGACGGGTATTTGGTCAGCGTGTTTAGCTGGGGCAATGCGTGAACGGCGGCACGCGCCAAACTGCTAGTGGAAGGGTGCTGCATAGAATTAGCTAAGCGGTGAAGTTAAGCCCGCCGCCGCTGCCTCGCATAAGCTAACGTGACTGGTGCCCAAACAATGTGGGCCAATATTAAGAGCGCATGCCCCGGTCCGGAAAAGCCTTTGCTTTGGAGAGCAGCCATGCTCACCGAAATACCCAAAGCAATGCCGCGCCTAATGTTACAGCCAGGAGCAAGGCTAAGTAGCGAATCCAATGGTCCTTCCGCAGAAGCTTTCCGCAGTAAGCAGTGGCAGCATCTTTTGGTAGAAAGTACCCTCGCCAAGCGTTGTCAGGCGAAGCGAGGGCCCAGGTTTCGTGGCAGGTAGCGCAGTGGTAATAGGCTTCGGGCTGACAGAATCCGGTGGCGTCTGTTCTCACATTTTGCTTAGCAGGTAGCAGAACCCCGTTTAGTTGGTGCTGCAACTGCGATTCAAAAACTGCATAAGCTGCTGCCGAGCCGAACCCGTAGAACCCGTGTGAGAAGCAGTCGTTGCACAAGGTGCCTATTCCTTTACCGACGTAATCACATCTACCAAGCCGTCCTCGCTCACTACCACGGCCAGGCACGGGTACTCGGAGCTCTCCACGTAGCGTAGGCCCGAGTTGTAGCGGGCACCGCGGGTGCTGTCGCCCCGGCCCGAGGCCCGGCCATCGAGAATGACGCCGATGGAGTAGCAGTAACCCTCGGGGTCGAGCAACACGGCCCCGTCGATGCTGGTGACGAGGCGGGTGATAAGCGGCGTGAGCGGCACGGGCTCGATGAGCGTGCACTGCAGCTTGAGGCGGTCAGCTTCGGCCAGGGCCTCGGTGGTGATGACCAGCATGGTGCCGTGCTTCTGCCGGCTGGCTTCGAGCACCACGTCCCAAAGCCGTTCCACCCGGGGAGCATCCATCACGCCAAAGGTGCGCTTGAGGGCGCGGCGGAACTCGGGCCGGCTGAGGCGGGTGCGCGGCAGGCCGGGCAGGCCGTAGTGCGAGCGCATGAGCACATTGCCAGCGTGCTGGAATTCCCAGGCGTAGTGCGTCACGAAGCTGATAACGAACATGTCCTCGCGCACAGCGTCGTAGTGGCCCACCTGGCGGCCCAGGGCGTACACGTTTTCGCCGTCGGCCAGCAGGTGCACGTCGGGCGTAGTCATTTCCAGTAGCTTGCGCACAGCACGGTAGTCCGTGAGCTCGGTGGGGCAGGTGAGGGCGAAGACTTCCTCAATGTTGGGGTGGCCCCGGCGGGCCAGCAGCAGCTTGCCCACACCTTCGGCACCTTCGTAGCGGAGGCTGCTGATGGTGTTGCAGGTGGCAAACAGCTTGGTAACGGACGGGTCGAGCCCCAGAGCCTGGGCGGGCGTGTCGAGGAAGGTTTTACCGGCTGAGCGTAGCACTTCCTCGCTCTCGCGGGGCCGCACAATGAAGCTGGCGCCTGGCTCGGGCTCGCTCAGGGATTTCACCCCTTCCTCGTTGAAGCGGTACATGGCTGCCAGCACCAGCGAAGGCGCCAGGGGCTTGCCGTCGGTGTAGTAGCGGGCGGGGCGCAGGGACGGGTAGGCCCGCAGCGGCTTGCGTTGCAGGCGCAGCACCGTCACCACAAAGTAGCCATTGATTTCAACCGGCCAGCCGGCAAAGTGCTGGTATTGGCCGCTGTGCTCATCCAGTAGGTCGAGGGTTTCCTGCACGGCCGTCCGAATACCCAGGCCCTGGTGCTTGCGCCGCACCATTTCGGGCGTCACGCCGTCGCGCTCCGGGTAGGGCCAGGAGGAAGTGTGCTGAATAACCCGGCCCCGGGCCATGACGTCGGAAAATGCCTCGGCGGGCAGGCCGCAATCTTCCGGCTCCAGGCAGCGGGCGGGCAGGCTGTCGTCGGTGGGCAGGGCCAGCAGCAGTACGAAGGGCTTCAGGTCATCGTCCAGCACATCGAACAGCTCCGTGGCCAGCGTCTGGGCACCCTGACGGTAGCGCACTTGGTGGGGCCATAGTTGGGTGACGGCGGGCGAAGCAACGAGCGGAGACATAGGAAGAATAGGCAAGGAGCAGGAAAAAAGCATGGGTGGGAAGGGTAGGAGGGTAAAAAGGAAAACTCCCCTCCATGTGAGCAGGGGGATGTTCAAGCCGCAACCCGGATGGGGGAGGCCATTGACCGGTTGGCTACTGCATCGTGCGGGGTCGTTCAACCAGGGCAGCCCGCCCAGCTGACGCGAAGTAGTCTACAGCTGGAATAGAACAGGCAAAACCATCTTTTGCTTTATCGGCTTGCCCTGGTACACGGCCGGCTCCCATTTCGGTGCTGCTTTTATCAGGCGCAGAGCTTCTTCGTCGAGACCCGAGCCCATCTTGCGAATCACGCGGGCATCGGTCAGGCTGCCATCGGTTTGCACGATGAACTCAACCATCACCTTGCCCTGAATCTTGCGCTGGCGGGCCAGAGCGGGGTACTTCTGGTTCTTCTCAATCCAGTCGAAAAACACCTGGTTGCCACCCACAGGCTGGGTGGGGCGGTCGGGCGGAATAACGGCGGGCTTGTCGGGGTTGGCCGAAGCGGCAATGTCGGCGGCCGGCGCGGCGATGGGGTTCGTGGCCCCCGGCCGGCTCACCGTGACGGTGCTGCCCGGCGAGAGCACGAACGAAATGGGCACCACCACGCGCTGGCGCACTACCTGGTTGCGCAGGTGCCGGGCGGGCGTCCACTTCGGCCCGCTCTTGATGAGGCGAATGGCCTCGGCATCGAGCTCCGGCGATACCGGGCTTTCCACTTTTACCTCGTTCACGGTGCCGGTTTTCTCCACAATGAAGCTCACCTTCACCGTGCCCTGAATGCCCTTTTGCATGGCCGTGGTGGGGTATTTTTGGTGGCTGGCCAGGAACTGAGCGTAGCGCTCGGTGCCGCCCAGGGGCACGGCCGGCTGGGCCACCGAATCATACACGGTATTGGCCGAGGGCGCGGCCGGCATCTTGCGCTTTTGGGCGTGGGCGCTGAGGGAAAAGAAACTAAAGCCGCCAAGCAGCAGGAGCATCGGGAGTTTCATGCGTAGAGCAGAACGGGACGAGATGGGCGAAAACAGCATGGTTGAGGTTTGAAATAACAAGGCTGCGCCGGCCAAAATAGTGCCGCCGCGCACTGCAAAGAACGGCAGCCGGCCTCCTGTCTGGTTTCGCTTTCTCTTCTGGTTGACGTTCTTTGGCGCGAAATATTTCTACATATCCCCCTTTTCTTCGCATGACCACCGAAAGCCGTGCCCCCGAGCCCGTCGGCTCCTATCCCTACACCCGCCGCGTGGGCAACCTCCTGTTCCTGTCCGGGGTGGGCCCGCGCCAGCGCGGCCAGAAAGCCATTCCCGGCGTGGAAGTGGACGCCGACGGCAACATCCTGCGCTATGACTTTGAGAGCCAGTGCCATGCCGTGTTCCAGAACGTGCGCTACATCCTGGAAGAAGCCGGCGCCCAGTGGGACGACCTCGTGGACGTGACCGTGTTCCTGACCAACATGCAGGACGACTTCCCGGTCTACAACCGCCTCTACGCCGAGTACTTCGCCACCGCCCAGCCCTGCCGTACCACCCTCGAAATCAACTGCCTGCCCACGCCCATCGCCATTGAGCTGAAGTGCATCGCGGAACTGAAGTAGAACTAAATATAAACGCCTGTCATCTTAAGCAACGCGAAGGACCTTATCATACCGGAACAATCGCAGTATCTGCGTAATGATTACTGCAAACTGTTGAAGCGCAATAAGGTCCTTCGCGCTGCTCAGGATGACAGGCGTTTCTTAATTGACCACTACTTCACCACTTCCACCCAGTTCTTGATGGATTTGCGTCCCCCGGTGCAGTCCGTGTACTCCAACTGGTAGTAGTACATGCCCGGCCCGCTGTCGGCAGCCGTCCAACCTGCGTTGGCATCAGTACCATCGTACACCTTGCGGCCCCAACGGCTGAATACCTGCAGGCGGTAGCCCGTCACGTTGGGTAGGTTCGGCTTCAGCTCATCGTTCACTTTATCCCCGTTCGGGGTGATGATGTTGGGGAAAACCAGTGCATCTACCACTTCGAAGCCGGCGGTGCTGGTGCAGCCTGGGCCTGTGGTGTAGGTAATGGTATAGCGGCCCACCGTGGAGGCCGTCAGGTCCACCGCGCCGGTATTAGCATTGATAGCCAGCCCGGCCGGGGCCGTGAATGTGCCGCCGGCTGCAGCCGTTAGCACGGGGGTAGCGCGCGGGCCATTCTTATAGAACGGGGGGCAGGCGTAGCTGAACGTTGGGGCCGGTAGCCCTACGATGACCTGGGTAGTGGCCGTAACGGGGCAGGGCGACGTGACCGTGTAAGTAACCGTGTAGGCCCCAGCCGTGGAACTGGCCAGGTCGATAATGCCCGTAGCAGCATTCAGGGCCAGGCCGGTGGGTGCACTAAATACGCCTCCGAGAGGCAATGCGGCCGGTGAGGCAGTTTGGCCAACTGGGCAAAAGTAGGGTGCATTATACGCCACCGTAGCCGAGGGTACCACGACGTTAATGGTAACCGGCCCCAGAAATACTTGCGTAGTGCCGCAGCTGCCCCGGAAGCGGTAGTTCGTCGTCACCTGCGGGGTGGCGGTATAAGTAGTGGTAGTTGCCCCGGTAATATCAGTCCAAGTCACGCCATTCAGCGACGATTGCCACTGCCCAATGTAGCCGCTGCCCGGGTTGCCCGTGCTTTGCACCGTAAGGGGTACCGCCGTGCCAGGACACACAGTGGTGGTGGCCAGCGTAATAGAGCCCGTTGGCAGCGTGCAGTTGCTGCTCAGCGTCACGGCCATGGCGTTGAATATGTTCAGGATAGCAGCCCCTGCTGGTTGGGTTTTTGCGAACTGGATGCGCTGCACCAGCTTGCCGTAGTTGGATGGCAGCAGCTGCAGCTGGAACTGGTAGATGCGGGGCTCGCCCACCGTATTGTCATACACGTCGGTATCGACGTTCACGCGGCCCAAGTTCTGGACGGCGAAGCCCGTACCCCCAAACCAGTCGGGCACGCTGTTGACGAATGCCTGGCTGGTACCATCGGTAAAAAATACCGTCATGTTCACGGGCGTGCCTAGGGTTTGTCCATTGCCCGAGGCCCCGGCCACCCACACGCTTTGAGTAGATTGTGGCGCGGCCAGGGTTAGCGAACCCGAACTGGACCCTGCGAGGCGCAAGGAATTGTTGCCGGTGTACGCCCCCAACTGAAACGTGAGCCCGGGCGTCATCACACTGCTGATGACGCCATTGGCGGGCAGCGACCGGGTGGGCGCGCCGCTGGTGGGGCTCACAAAGTTGGGGGCTATGTAGGCAAAGCGGTTGCCCGCCACCCCCTGGTCGGCGGGGTTGGTGGTGGAGGAACTGGCCGTGCCCGCGCCATTGGCCACAATATCATCGGTGAAGCCAGTGACGGTGACGGGCGTGTAGGTAGTTTGGGCCGAAGCCAGCCGGGCGCCACATAATCCCAGCACCAAAAGAGCAAAACGGGTAAAACGTGAGGTCATTACAGGGAGGAGAGGAAAGTAAGGGTGGCGCAGCCTCGCGACGCACGCCGGGGGCCGACAACTGAATTGACACAAGCAAAAGGGGCCTAACCAAAGCGAGGCCACCCACTGGGTAGCCTCGCTCACAAATCATATCTTGATTATTTCACCACTTCCAGCCAGCCTTTGTAGAGCTGGTGGCGGCCGGCGCAGTCGTTGTACTCCACTTGGTAGTAGTACATGCCGGCGCCGCTGTCGGTGGCGGTCCAACCGGCGTTGGGGTCAGTGCCGTCGTATACCTTGCGGCCCCAGCGGCTGAATACGCGGATGTGGTAGTTGGTCACATCGGCCACTTTCGGCTTCAGCTCATCGTTCACTTTATCCCCGTTCGGGGTGATGATGTTCGGGAAGGTAGGCAGGGCGTCGCTCTTGATAAGCACCGAAGCCGTGGCCGAAGCAGCGCACTGCCCGCCGCTGTTGTAGGTGATGGTATAAGTGCCAGCCGTGGAATTAGCCAAATCGATGATGCCCGTGCTGGTATTAATGGCCAGTCCGGCCGGCGCGCTGAAGGTGCCCCCTGTTGGACCAAATGCCGGAGCTCCGCTGTTGCCTGTGCGGCAGAACGTAGTTTCGGGATACGTGAGCGACGCTATTGTGCGGATAATGCTGACGGTAGTGGTGCCCACCGCCGGGCAGTTGTTGGGGGCCGGGGCCGGCACGCTATAGGTCACCGTATAGGTGCCAGGGGTGGTAGTGGCCAAGTCGATGGTACCCGTGGTGGCGTCAATTCTCAGCCCAGCGGTGCTGGTAAAAGTACCGCCGGCGGGGGTGGCCGTTACCACCGGCGCAGTGCCAGCGGTGCAGAACGTGGCCGGTAGCTGCGGCGAGGTTGTATACGATACCGTAGCCGTGGTAGGCAGCACCGTGACAGTAACAGGCGTGGAGGTGCTCGACAGCAGGCGGCAAATTACGCGGGCCCGGTACTGAGCCGTCGCGGTGGGCCGGATGGTGTAAGGGTTGGTGGTGGCACCCGCGATATCGGTCCAGGTGGTGCTGCCCACAGGCGCAGACTGCCACTGGTATGTGATGCTGCTAGAGTTGTCGTTGCCGGAAAGTGCCAGCACCACCGGCGTGTTGGGGCATACCACCGCCGGAAATAGGTTAGCCGTGGCAATGCCGGCCGCCGGGGCACTCAGGCAGTTCGAGCCCAGGCTGATGCCCATCACGTTCAGCACGGGGTCCTGAACGGTTTTGATCACTGTTACGCTCTGCACCGACTTATTATAGTTACCAACGGCCAGGCTCAGGCGTACTTCGTAGAGGCGCGGGTTGCTACCGGTCAGGTCGATGGCATTGGTCACGTAGCTCACCCGGCTGCCCACGTTGATGGCCGGTGTGATGGTGCCGTTGAACCAGTCGGGCACGATAACGTTGTTGAACGTTTGGATGGTCCCATCGGTGAAGCTGACAATGAAGGTCTTATCAGCGGCGGTGGTGCCGTTGCCTTCCGTAGCCAGCACCATCACTTCGCTGCAGGACAAGGGATTGGTCAGTGTGAGCGTACCAGTGCCGGCGCCGTCAATGCGCAGGGAGTTGTTGCCCGTGGCGGGAGCCATCTGAAACGTCAGGCCGACCGTGCTGATGCTATTAATCAGGCCATTAGCGGGCAGCGAGTTTGTTGCGCTGAGGCCGGGGAAGGTAGAGTTGGCAAAGCACCAACGTACTGTGGGAATGCCCCGGTCTACGGTGTTGGTGGTAGAACTGGCCACGGTACCTGTGCCGTTGGCAATTACATCATCGGTATAGCCGGTGACGGCGGCGGGCACATAAACCGTTTGCTGAGCCGCAGCGGGACGAAGAATGCCCAAGCCGAAAGCAGCCAGCAGGGCAAAACGCGTAAACAATGTTCTCATTAGGGAACCGGGGTGAAAAAAGAGGGGGGAGAAGGGTGAAAAAAAGGGTGGTGGGGTGCTAAGGCCCCGCAATAAACGGTCCATTAATGACATTTTAATGTAGTGTTGTTCGTGGCTGCGCGGGTGGGATGGCCTAGGTTTGTAATAAATTTTGCTGCCAGCCTCAGATTTAGGCACAACAGCTAATGATTTTACAGCTTTAGCTGGCCCTTACTGCTGATTATACACATTCTAATTCGCCATGTACGTTCGCAATAATCTTCGTTGGAGTGTGGTATGGCGCCTGACGCGCCGCAGTCTGCTTGTTTTTCTCATCTATAACACGCTCATCTGCTTCCTCTACGGGCCGCTTAATGTGCACGTGCTCGATATTCCGTGGCAACCCGTGGCGCTGCTTGGTACGGCGGTGGCCTTCTACATCGGCTTCAAGAGCAACGGCTCCTACGACCGGTTCTGGGAGGGCCGGCAACTCTGGGGCAGCATCGTGAACACCAGCCGCGTTTGGGCCATTCGGGTGTTCGATTTTGTGCAGGCCACGCCTGATGAGGTGATTCCCGACCAGCGCGACATTACCGAGCTGCACCGCCGCCTCCTCTACCGCCAGGTGGCCTGGTGCAATGCCTTGCGCCTGCACCTGCGCCGCCAAACCGCCGAGCTCTGGGATACCGAGGTAGCGCCCTTCCTGCCCTCGGCCGAGGCCGCTACGGCCAAAGGCCTCAGCAACCCGCCCACCCACCTGCTGCGCCGCCAAAGCGTGGAAATGCGCGAGCTGTTTCAGCGGGGCCTGCTCACCGAGTTCCGCCAAGTGGCCCTCATGCAAACCATCCAGGACTTGCTGAACGCACAGGGCGGCTGTGAGCGCATTAAAAACACGCCGTTTCCGCGCCAGTTTGCGTTTTTTAGCTTCGTGTTCGTCTGGATATTCGCGGCCATTCTGCCCCTGGGCTTGGTGGAGGAGTTCGACAGCCGCCTGGCGCTAGGTCAGTATCACGTCTGGCTGATGGTGCCATTTTCGGTGCTCGTGTCATGGGTGTTCAACGTAATTGAAGTGGTAGGCCACACCAGCGAAAACCCCTTCGAAAACGACATTTACGACGTGCCAATGACGTCCATCTGCCGCAGCATCGAAATCGACCTGCGCGAGCTGCTACAGGAAACCGAGCTGCCCGCCAAAGTTGTGGCGGTTGATGACGTGCTGTACTAAGGCCGGGCTGCTTGGAGCGGTTGTAGCGCGAACTGAAAGTTCGCGCTACAACCGCTTTGGGATGACGGCAACCTAAGCTCGACCTAACGACAAACGGCCCGGAGGCGTAAGGGATGGCATCTTTCCACCTTCCCCGAAATGCCTGATGTCCAACCTTGCTAACCCCGCCCGTACGTCGGCCCTCACCAACACTTCCTGGTTTGGTACGGCGCCCGCCCTGCCCACTTATGAGCCGCTGCGTGAAAACACTACCGCCGACGTTGTGATTGTCGGCGGCGGCATTGCCGGCCTCACCACCGCGTATTTGCTGAGTAAGGAAGGCCGGCAAGTGCTGCTGCTGGAAGACGGCGAGCTGGCCAGCGGCGAAACCGGCCGCACCACCGCCCACCTCTCCAATGCCCTCGACGACCGGTACACCACCCTCGAAAACCTGTTTGGCAAGGAGGGGGCCCGCTTGGCGGCCGAAAGCCACACGGCAGCCATTGCTCAGATTGAGAGCATCGTGGCAGAAGAGAAAATCGACTGCGACTTTACCCGCCTCAATGGCTACCTGTTTCTGCCCAAGGGTGGCACCACCAAGGAGCTGACGGAGGAGCGCGACGCCGCCCATCGCGCCGGCCTCACCGAGGTGGCGTACCTGCCCAGCGCCGGACTGGTGGGCTTCGAAACCGGCGAATGCCTGCACTGGCCCGGACAGGGGCAGTTCCACATCCTGAAATACCTGGCCGGGCTGGCGGCGGCCATCACGAAGCGGGGCGGGCGCATCTGCACCAACACGCACGTGAGTGAGGTGTACGGTGGCACCGAGGCCCGCGTGGTGACGGCCGATGGGGTGGAAGCCCGTGCCTCCAAAGGCTTGGTCATTGCCACCAATACGCCCTTCAACGACCGGGTGGTGATGCACACCAAGCAGGCGCCCTACCGCACTTACGTGGTGGGCGCCCGCGTTCCTAAGGGCTCGGTGGCACAGGCCCTGTACTGGGACACGGCCGACCCCTACCACTACATCCGGGTGCAGGAAGTGGCGGCCGGCCCACGCGGCGGCCAAACCGATTACGACCTGCTCATCGTGGGCGGCGAAGACCACAAAACCGGCCAGGAAGACCACCCGGAGGCCCGCCTCGACTGCCTAGAAGAATGGGTGCGCGAGCGGTTTGCCATGGTGAAAGACGTGGAATACCGCTGGTCGGGCCAGGTGATGGAGCCGCAGGACGGCCTGGCCTACGCCGGCCGTAACCCGCTCGACTCGGACAATGTCTACATCATCACCGGCGACTCGGGCCATGGCATGACGCACGGCACGCTCGGGCCTATGATTATCACCGACCTCATCCAGGGCCGGCCCAACCCTTGGGCCGAACTCTACGACCCCGGCCGCATCACCATCAAGCGGGAAAGTGCTCAGGAATTCATCAAGGAAAACGTGAACGTGGCCCTCGAATACACCGACCTGCTGACCGGGGGCGACGTAAAATCGGCCGACGAAATCCCGGCCGGCGCGGGCGCCGTGCTGCGGCGCGGCCTCACCAAAGTAGCGGTGTATAAGGACGACAAGGGTGCCACGCACGAATGCTCCGCCATTTGCCCGCACCTGGGCTGCGTGGTGCACTGGAACAACCTCGAAAAGAGCTGGGACTGCCCCTGCCACGGCTCGCGCTTCACCGCGCTGGGCGAGCTGCTAAGTGGGCCCGCCAACAGCAACTTGCCAGCTGTGTAAAGCCTGGTACAAATTCGCCTAAGCTTGGTATCGAGTGACCAATGCTTGGAATCGGACAGAATACGCCTATAATCATTGAACCGAAGCGTTGATTTGAGGAAGCTAAGCTTGGCGTCACAGTAACAACGATTGGCGTTTTTGCGACTGAGCTTGGTATCTATTTGAATAAGCCTGATGGTGATATGACAACGATGGATGTCAGGCAAGCTAAGCCTGGTATCGGGTCTAGACGGCTTGATGCTGGGTAGAATACGTCTGGTATTGTTGGCGATGCGCTGGTAACTGAGCGTACTGCTTACCTTGTGTCGGGCCGTCCTCGCTGCCTACCTGCCATGAGTCCTTTTTCCACGCCCGAAACCTCCCCCGCCGACCTGCTGGCAGCATTCGAGCACCGCGTCCTCACCCGCGACGAACCCACCCTGCCCGAACCGTTGCGCTTTGATGCGGTCAGCGTGCAGGAACGCGTGCGCCGGGCCTTGCACCAGCAGCTGGGGCAGCGCGACCCGCGCCGCCTGCGCTCGCTGGCCATCATCTGCTACCAGTTCCTGGGCGAGTCCATGCAGCTAAGCACGGCCCCGACCGTGACGGAGGCGCTGGCGCTGTCGGGGGCGCCATCACCCGCACGTGGGGCGAGCTGCGCGAGTCGGGGCTGGTGGTAATGAGGCACACCGGCCGGCGGCGCAGCTACCAGCTCAGCCGCATGGGCGACGATTGGCTGGTGGCCGTGGTAAAGGGAGAGAAACCAGCCTAACTCATTAGCTATGCGCGAATCAGTGCCGGGGCCAGCCGATAATTTGCCCACACCAATGGAAGCAGCGCTGCTGCGGAATATTGCCGAATTCTATCAAAACCCAAGCCTGACGGTGCAAATCAGTCAGTGCCGGGTGGTACTACGCGAGTATAGCGGCTGCGGCTTTTTTACCACGCTTACCACCCCTGCCAACTGTCCCTTAATTATTGCCCCGAAGGGGTACTACGGTGGAAGCGATGTGGAGGCGACCGAGCTCTCGCATAACGCGGGCAGTTGCCTATTTACAAAGGACGGACGGTTGGACTTTTTGGAAGTGTTTGCGTACGTCGATGGGGACCCAGCCGAAGTGACTGATTTTGTCATAAAGCCGATGGAGGCGGATGCCACCCCCTTGCTGTAGTTTTGGCCTTATGAAAACCCGGAGGTCTGCTTTCATCCTTTGCGAGAGCGCTCTGCTGGTAGCGCTGGCTCTCGCGCTGCCCGCTTGCCAAACCGACCCGCAGCGCCTGGCCCGCCTCGAAGCCGCGCAGCAGGAGCAGGCCCGCGAACTGGCCAGCCTGCGCCAGCGGCTGGCCGAGAAAGAAGCGGAAGTGGCCCAGCTCGAAACCTGCGTCAACGACCTGGAAAACGCGGTGTATGAAGACGAGGACTCGACGGCTTACGACGATGACTACCGGCCCGGCCTCACGCAGCTTTAGCCGAAAAGGCCAACCCAATTGGCGTTTATTTGCGTTAGGAGCCGCATTACCCGCTTCCGCTGCATGAACGAACAGACGCGCCGCCTTCGCTATTTTTTCTCCGGCCAAAACTTCTCCGATGGAGTGCGCATCACGGTATCCATCCTGCTGCCAGCGGTGCTGCTGGGCCAGTGGGGGCACTTCGACCTGGGCCTGACCATCTCGACCGGGGCCGTGTGCGTGAGCGTGACCGACACACCCGGCCCCGCCACCCACCGCCGCAACGGCATGCTGGCGGCGCTGGCTTTGGTGGGCAGCACCGCGCTGCTCACCAGCCTGGCCGCCGTCAACCCCTGGCTGCTGGGCCTGCAAGTGGGCATCCTCAGCTTTCTCATGACCATGCTGCTTGTCTGGGGCGCCCGGGCCGGCGCCGTGGGCACGGCGGCCCTGCTGAACGTGGTGCTGCTGCTGGCCCACCCGCCCAAGCTGGCCGATGCGCCCTTGCACGCCGGCCTGTTGCTGCTGGGTGGGCTTTGGTACGCGGGCCTGGCCATGGTGGCCTACCAGGTGCGGCCCTACCGCCCGGCCCAGCAGGCGCTGGGCGAGTGCATTCACGCCCTGGCGCAGTTTTTGTCCCTGAAAGCCAAGTTCTACAACACCGCCACGGCCCTTGAGGAGGACTACCGGCAGCTGGTGGCCCAGCAGGTGGTGGTGAACGAGAAGCAGGAAGCCGTGCGCGACCTCATCTTTCGCACCCGCCAGATAGTGAACGAAACCACCAGCACCGGCCGCCGACTCGTGCTCACCTTCGTGGAGACGGTGGACCTGTACGAGCGCATCACCGTGGGCTACTACGACTACTCGGCGGTGCGCGAAACATTCGGCAAAACCGGGGTTCTGGACGAGGTGGCACGACTCATCCGGCACGTGGCGACCGAGCTCGACCACCTCGGCGTGGCCATCCAAACCAACAACGCGCACCCCGGCACCGGCCCCGTGCTCACCGCCGAGTGGGACCGCCTGCAAGCCCGCATCAGTGCTCTGGAGGCCGACCCGGCCATCGAAGGCAATACGCGGGTGCTGAAGAAAATATTGGTCAACCTGCGCGACATCATCCGACGGGTGGGCAACATCCGCAGCTACTTCGACGAGGCCCGGGCCGCCGACGCACCCGCCGTGAGCCGCGCCGCCGAACACACCCAGTTTGTGGCCCGCCAGGAAATCGAGTTGCGCGCCCTGGGCCAGAACCTGACCATGAAATCGGCCGTGTTTCGCCACTCCGTGCGCATGACGGTGGCCTGCCTCACGGCCTACATTCTGGCCGAAACACTGTGGCAGGGCCAGCACAACTACTGGATTCTGATGACCGTGACCATTATGCTCAAGCCCGGGTTCAGCCTCACGCGGCAGCGCAACACCGAGCGCATCATTGGCACGCTGGCGGGCGGGGCGCTGGGTGGGCTCATTCTGTGGGCAGTGCCGTGGCCCGAGGCGCGGTTTGCCATTCTGGTGGTGTTTATGGTGGTGGCCTACAGCTTCCAGCGCACGGTGTACCTGGTCACGGTGGTGTTTCTCACAGCCTACCTGCTCATCATGTTCCGATTCCTGGGGCTGAGCTATTTGGGCGTGGCGCAGGAGCGCATTGTCGATACGCTTATTGGTTGCGCCATTGCCTTCTCGGCCGGCTATTTTCTGTTTCCGAACTGGGAATCGGAGCAGCTGACCGACTACATGGCCGCCGCCCTGCGCGCCAACCTGGCCTACCTGCGCCAACTGGCCGACCGCCTCGCCGGCCGCCCCCTACCGCCCGACAAGTACCGCTTGCTCCGCAAAGACGTGTACGTGAGCGGGGCCAACCTCGCGGCGGCCTTCCAGCGCATGCTCACCGAGCCCAAGAGCAAGCAGCACCGCCCCACCGAAACCCACGAATTTGTGGTGCTGAACCACATTCTGTCCTCCAACATCGCGGCCCTTACTGGCACCCTGCGGGAGGCCGCGCCCGCCGTGCCGCCCTTCCCTCCCGAAGGCCGCCGCGCCCTCACCAGCGCCGCCGCCGCCCTCAGCAAAAGCCTCACCCGCATTAATCCCACGGCCGACCAGCCCACCGCCGAATTCAATTCCACTACCCCCATCGAACCCGCCAGCGCCGACGATAAATCCCTGCTCGACCAGCTTAACTTCTTGCAAAAAGTCAGCACCGACATCGGCAAGGTAACGGAAGTACTAGCCGGCGAATCAGTAGCGCGGACTTAGTAGTCCAAGCTACAGCCCGTAGTCGCGGGCAAACTGCGTGAGGGCCGCCACGTTGTGGAGTTCCAGCTTGTGCAGGATGTTGCGCCGGTGCGTACTCACCGTGAAATCCGATAGTGATAGCAGCTGGGCTATTTCACGGGTAGTGTGTCCCTCGCAAATCAGCCGGATAATTTCCCGCTCCCGAGCCGACAGGCGGTGCAGGCGCGTTAGGCTCCCCGCTTCGGGGCCAGACACGGCCGCCGATGCCGGAAACGCCAGGTGCCCCGCCGCCACTGAGCGAATAGCCGCCAATAGCTGCCCTGCATCGGCTGATTTGGGTACGAAGCCGCGTGCGCCAGCCGCCTGCACTTTCGCAATAACCTCGGGCGTGGCCAGCGTGCTGAACACCAGTACGCGCAGCTGCGGCCACTGCTGGGCCAGCTGGGGCAGTAGCGTAAATCCATCGGGCGGCGGTAGGTGCAGGTCGAGCAGCAGCACATCGGCGGCAGGGGCAGCAGTGTGGGGTGGGAGCCAGGCCAGCAGCTCGGCTCCCGAAGCCAGCAGTCCCACCACGCGCAGGTCGGCCTCGCTGGCCAGCAGTGCAGCCAGGCTTTGGGTCAGCATCTGGTGGTCGTCGACGATGAGCAGCCGGCACGGAGAAGGAGAGTTCACAGCGTAATGAAGAATAATAGGGGGAATCAGGTAGTATTGAAGCTAGTCAGTCTGACGGCTAGGCTGAATCACTAAACCGCATCCTGGGTAGGAATCTGAACCACGATGCTGGTGCCGTGGGCCGCGCTGTCGATGTGCACCTGGCCCCGCAGGTAGTCGGCGCGGGCCCGCACGCCGCGCAGGCCAATGCCGGCAGCCGGCGCATCAGGCGCAAAGCCTTGGCCATTGTCTTCCACCAGAATTTCGAGGCTATTGGGGTGATGTAATACCTGCACCTGCACGGTGGTGGCGTGGGCATGGCGCACGGCATTGTTGAGCAGTTCGGCCACGATGCGGTAGGCCGCGTGTTGCAGCGGCATGGGCAGTTGGTCGAGATTAGGCTCGCAATACGTACTCACCGTCGGATTGCCGTAGGAGTTGATGAGCTTGCTCAAAGCCTGTATTGAATCGCAGAGGCTACCCAGGCTGGCCTCAGCCGGCAGCAGCACGTGGCTGAAGGTGCGCACTTCGTCGCGGAGATGGCGCAGCAGCAGTTCGGCCTGCTGGCCAGCTGCGGCGGCTGCGGGCGAGGCAGCCAGGGCATCGCGCACGGCCGGGCCTTGCCAAGCCAGGTGCAGTGCCATCAGGTTGGGGCCGAGGGCGTCGTGCAGCTCGCGCGCCAGCTGTTCGCGCTCTTCCTCCTGCGCCGCAATGAGGCGCGCGCCCTGGGCATTGCGCAGGTTGAGCTGCCGGATGCGCAGCTGGGCATTCTGGCGCAGCGTCTGGCGGAAGCGGCCGGTGAGCAGCGCGCTCAGCACCAGCAGCTCCAAAAATAGGCCCCAGGCCAGGGTATTCGGGTAAACGGGATTGAAGCTGCTCAAGCCTAAATGGTTGAACCAGAACACCACGTAGCCCACAAAAAAGAAAAAGTACGTGAGCACGTAGTAGGCCGTCAGGCGCCGGCGGCGCCGCGTGAGTAAGCCCACCAGCAGCACCCACCATCCGTAGCCAAACACGGCGGCCAGTAGTAACTCGCGGCCCGTATTCAGGCCCTGCACCAGTGGCAGGCTGTGGCGGACCGCCCACGGAAACAGCCCCGCATAAAGCGCCACAAACGCCACTACGGACCCAATGAGCCAGTTGCCGGTTTGGTACTGCCCGCGCCGTCCGCTTTGCAGCCGCAAAAACAGCTGCATGATGCGGATGCCCACGGCCGCGGCCAGCAGTACGAAATTGAACTGCCCAACCGTCCAGAGCAACTGGTAGAGGCCCGTGGGTAGCAGCCAGGCATCCAGCCCATCCTCCATCATCAAAAACACCGTGATGCAGGCCACGTAGGCCAGGTACCACAAGTGAATACGGTCGCGCAAAAACGCAAACAGTACCAGGTTAAACAGCGCGCTACTCAGGTAAAAGCCCAGCAGCCACACCCAGTGCCGCTCAAACGGGAAGCCCATTTCCCAGGCCAGAAAGTGCTCGGTCGTTTCGATGTAAGTGGGCAGGTAAATCCCGCCCGAATGCGCTTCGAGGCGCAGGTAGAGCACCGCCGTTTCGCCGGCGGCCAGGGCAAATGGCAGGCTGAGCGAGCGAGCCGGGTAGGGCCGCCCGGCTGCCGGCACCCAGGAGCTGGCCGCACCAATGCGGGTAAATTTTGTTTCGCCGGCCCGTCGGCAATACAGCG
This sequence comes from Hymenobacter negativus, assembly GCF_017571495.1. Taxonomy (GTDB): domain Bacteria; phylum Bacteroidota; class Bacteroidia; order Cytophagales; family Hymenobacteraceae; genus Hymenobacter; species Hymenobacter negativus. The sequence continues at coordinate 24,557 of NZ_JAGETZ010000005.1, forward strand.
CGGCACTGTCGGTGAAATTGAACACGCTCCAGAAGAAGCGCAGGCGCAAGGAATCGGCATTGCGCACCACCAAGCGCATCCAGACCCGCTCGTGGCGCAGGCCCAGGTTCAGGGTTTTGTGCCAGGGGCCGGGTTGCAGCTTGCCGGCCCGCCATTGCGCTTCCACCTGCTCCGGGTCGGTGGCCACGCTAAACGGTTCGGTGTAGTAGCGGTACGCTTCCGAAATGTGGGGGCCCTTGGGGTCTTTCAGCGGCAGCGTGTCGCGCATGATTTGCGGCTTCTCACCCGTCCCAGTGATACCACTGGTTTGCGCATTAGCCCCAACCCACCATCCCAGCAGCACCAGAAGTAGAAGAAACCGCATAGGCAGTTACCAGAATAAGACTGATTGGCAAAGAACCACTAATTCACCGCAAATTCACCTTACCGGAAAAAAGAAATCCGGGTTGCTCCATTCCGTTATGACTGGAAGAAGCAACCCGGATACAAACCGACCTTAATTCGGGCGTTTATTTTGCCGCCGTGCCATCGGGCTTGAGGGTGCGGCCCAGCCAGTCGAAAAACACGCGCTGCCACAGAATGGCGTTTTGCGGCTTCAGAATCCAGTGGCCTTCGTTGGGGAAATACAGGAAGCGGCTGGGAATGCCGCGCAGCTGCGCCGTGCCGAAAGCCTCTATGCCCTGGCCCTCGGGCACCCGGAAATCGCGCCCGCCGTGGATGACGAGCAGGGGCGTGTCCCAGTTTTTGGCAAACTGCTGGGGGTTGAAATCGGTGTAGGCCTTCGCCAGGTTGGCATCCCAGGGTGCGCCGGCCATGTCGTGCTTGGCGAAAAATATTTCCTCAGTGCTGGGGTACCAGCTCGTGATGTCGTAGAGGCCGCAGTGGGCAATAAAGGTCTTGAAGCGCCCCTCGTGCTTGCCGGCCAGCAGGTACACCGAGTAGCCGCCATAGCTGGCGCCCACGCAGCCGCGCCGCGCCTTGTCCACGTAGGGCTCCTCGGAGATTTTGTCGATGGCCGAGAGGTAGTCCTTAATTGGTTGGCCGCCCCAGTCACCCGAAATAGCGTCGTTCCATTCGCGGCCGAAACCGGGCAGGCCGCGCCGGTTGGGCGCCACCACAATGTAGCCGTTGGCCGCCATCAGCTGGAAATTCCAGCGGTAGCTCTGGCTTTGGGTGATGGGGCTTTGCGGGCCGCCCTGGCAGTAGAGCAGGGTGGGATACTTCTTGCTAGCGTCAAAATCGGGCGGGTAAATGACGTACACCTGCATCTGCTTGCCGTCGGTGGTGGTCACGCGACGGTCCTCCACCTTGCCCATTTTGATGCCAGCCAGCTCCTGCTGGTTGATGGTAGTGAGGGGCGTTTCCTTGCCGGTTTTCAGGTCCAGCCGTACAATATCGGCGAAGGCCGACAGCGTGGTCCGGTTGGCTACGGCCTGGTCCTTGCCCACCAGCTCAAACGCGTTGTAGTTCTGGGCCCCGGTTGTAAGCTGCCGGATTTTGCCGCCCTTGCTGGGCACCGAAAACAGCTGCTCGGTGCCGGCTACCACGGCCATGAAGTAGATGGCTTTGCCATCGGCGCTCCAGCGCACGTTGCCCGCGCTCAGCTCCGAGCCTTTGGTAATGTCCTCGCGCTTCTTACTGGCGAAATCGTACACCATGATGCCGTTGCGGTCGCTCTCGAAGCCGGCCGTAGCCATGCTCAGCCAAGCCACGTGCTGGCCGTCGGGGCTGAAAGCGGGCTCGGTGTCGTAGCCGGGCAGGCCCTCGCTCAGGTCCACCGTTTTCTGGTCGTGGATGTCGTAGAGGTAAATGTCGGAGTTGGTGCTTTCGGCTTCGGCCTTGCCCGTCAGTTTGCGGCTGGTGTAGGCAATACGGTAGCCGTCGGGCGAAAAAGCCAGCTGCTCCGAGCCACCGTCAGGCATCAGCGGCGAGTCGAATTGCTCGCCGGCCATCACGTCCTTGCCGTAGCCCTCGGGCTTGCCATCGGCATTCAGCGGCTGAAAGAATACGTGGCTGGCCAAGTGGTCGTCCCACACGTTCCAGTGGCGGTAGTTCAGGTCGTCGATGATTTTGGCGTCGGCCTTGGGCAGGTCCGGGAACATATCCAGCGTACTCGGGCTCGATTTTACGTCCTGCGTGTACAGGATAAAATTGGCCTTGGGCGCGTATTTCAGGTTGCTCAGTCCCTGGTCGGGGAAGTCGCTGAGCTTGGTTTTGCCCGAGCCGTCGGCGTTCATCACGTACAGCTGGTCGGTGCCGCTTTCGCCCGAAATGAACGTGAGCTTGCCATCAGGCCGCCAGTTCAGGGTGTTTTCCGAACCGGGTGTATCGGTCAGGCGCTTAGCCGTGCCACCGGCTACGGGCACCGTCCAGATGTCAGTATTGCCCTTATTGTCGGCCAGATTATACTTGGTGACGGTGTAGGCCACGGTTTTGCCATCGGGCGAAACCTGCATCTCGCCCAGGCGGCCCAGCTGCCAAAGCTTTTCGGGGGTGAGAACGTTGGTGGTCGTTTGGCCGGCCGCCGCCAGTGGCAGCAACGCCAGCGCCACGGGTAAGAGCTTATTCATGTTCATGCCCGAAAATTACGGCTTCTGTGGGCGTTGGACCGATGCGCGTGTTTGTAGTTGAAAACAAATATTGATATTTATATGTGGTATTCACCTTTCCCTGCTACTATGAATCAGCTTTTTCAACATGCCTTGTCCTTGTGCCTGTGCTTATTTGCCCTGGCCGCTCAGGCTCAGCAGCCCACGCCTACCGGCAAGCGCAACCTGCCGCCCATCCCCGGCCTGGGCCCCGAGCCGGTACTGCCCGCCAACCCCACGCCCGTCCAGCAGGCCGAATACAAGAGCCAGATGGCCGAGCGCACCCGCCAGCGCTGGAACTACCTCCTCACCGACTCCGTGGCCCGCGCCCGGATGCTCAACGAAAAACCCAACGCCCTGCTGGTCGAAACCGTGAAGGGCCGCAAGCCCGGCACCGCCCTCGACGCCGACATGGGCGAGGGCCGCAACGCCATTTACCTGGCCCAGCAAGGCTGGCAGGTGACGGGCGTCGACATTGCCGAAAAAGCTCTGGCCTATGCCCAAAACCGGGCAAAAGCGTTGAATGTGAAGCTCACCACCGAAGTGGCCGATATGGCCAAATACGACTGGGGTACCAACAAATGGGACCTCATTGTGCTGAGCTACGCTGGCGGCCGCGACTACGCCGACCGTGTGATGCGCGCCCTGAAGCCCGGCGGCATCGTGGTACTCGAAGCTTTCCACATGGACGCCACCAATCGGCTGCAAGTGGTAGGCGGCGACTACCGCGTCTTCTTCAAAACCGATGAGTTACCCAAGCTCTACACCGCCGCCGGCCTAAAAATCCTCCGCTACGAAGAACCCGTCGGCACCGCCGATTTCACCAAAGAGCAGCTGCGCCTCGTGAAAATGGTGGCCCAAAAGCCGTAGAGACGAAGGTCTGGAACAGAATTCGAGCCGTCAGGCTCTGCTGTACCCTGTGTGATAGACGGAACTGCTACGAAACAAAAAGCCCCGCCAACGTAAGTTGGTGGGGCTTTTTGTGGGGGAACGACAGCCACCTGCTAGCGCATAAGCGCAATCAAGATTTATTTACTGTCCTTCTTACGGCCCGAGCCGCCGGGTTGTTTCCCGCCGCCGTCATTTTTGTTGACTGTGGCCCAGGCGCGGGCCTCCGCTTCCTTCTCCGGTACGCCTCTTTTCTCGTAGCCTTCTTCGATGTGCTCGGCCTGACGCTTCTGTTTATCAGTGTACTTAGATTTATCTCCCTGTGCCATGGCAGTAATGAAATAAAAGTGGAAAGGAAACGGCCCGTGGTGCTGGGCCACAGGTTTATTTTACGCGTGGAGTGGGGGAGGAGTTAGGAGGAGCTTAGTATCTTCGCCCCGGTTCTGGCCATTCATTCCCTCTTCATGCGCCACGTCGCCGATATTCCGCACCCCACCGTCAAAATCACGCTCCTGGCCTGGAACGGCAAGTTTTTACTCAAGCTGGAGCAAGGCAATCTGGAGCAAACCTATAAAGTAGCCGAGCTCGACCTGCTCACCGGCACCGATACTGAGGCCCGCGAGCTGCTCGACGATGAATTTCTCGCCGCCGCCATTGCTCGGTTCCAAGCCATGCGGGATGATTTACAAGCCGCTTTCGACCGTCACGAGCTGCGCTAGCCGCCGGCTCTTTCCCTATTCCTAGAATGTCTAAAATCTACGTTCTGCTGCTGGCCCTGGCCGCTTTACTTACTGCCGCGCCCGTTTCGGCCCAACTCTACGATGTGCGCCCCAGCGAGATAAACTATAACAAAAAGCCCCGTGCCGCCCTCAAAGTGCAGGTCGATGGCAAGGCGACCGATGTGCGCGATTTCTTCCAGGAGTGGATGAAAACCAGCTACAATGTAAAGTTTAAAACCGGTGGTGTGCTGGGCATGGGCAAAAGCGACGTGTTACTGGCACGCCAAACCCCCGCCAGTACCGTATCGGGCAAGCTCGTGGACCTGTATGCCACTGTCATCGCGCCCACCGATTCGACGGCCGAAGTAGCTGTTTTCGGGGGCTTCGATGACAACACCTTCTTCGACCCCAGCAGCACCAAAGCCGAATACGACGCCGTACGGGCCATGACCCAGAACTTTGCCAGTGCCGCCCGTCTCAAAGCTTACCGGGAGATGATTGCCGAGGCTGAAAAGAAGCTGAAGGCCACTGAAAAGGAGAAAGAACGTCTCGAAAAAGAGCAGGTTTTCCTCAAAACCAACACCGAAGCCAACCTGGCCCGCATTGAGGAGCTGAAGAAGAAAAATGCCGAAAACCTAGTCCAGTCGCGTGCCGATTCGGCTTCGCAACTCAAAAACGGCAAGCTGCTGGACGAAAGCCGCCTGCGCTTGCAGCGCCGCCGCGACCGCCTCTCGGCCCTCGACCGTAAAAACTAGCCTTACCGCCGGCCGTATTCTGGTTCATGGACAACAACCCTTCGTCGCCCCTCGATACCCTGCGCCAGCTCAAGGAGATGCTCGATGCCGGTGCCCTTACGCCCGCCGAGTTTGACGCCCTGAAGCAGCGCCTGGTACTGAACCCCGGCGCCCCGCTGCCGCCTGCCGCGCCCGTTACACCTGTAGCGCCTATGCCGGCTGTGGTGCCACCAGTCGTGCTGCCGCCAGTCGTACTGCCGCCCGCGCCAGCTGAGGAGCCGCATTCGCCCATGTTTGAGGATGTTGCTGATGAAGCGCTCATCACACCCAGCGCGCCGGTTGCTACACCCGAAACGCCCCGCTCAGTCGCGCCTGAGGCATGGGCCCCTACTGCGGTGCCAACCACTGAGCCCGACCCAAAATGGACCGGCGATGAGTTTCCTCCCATGGAGGAAACCCCAGCCCGCAACCCCTTAGCACTCATTCTGTCCATCGGCGGGGTGCTGGTGTTTCTGGCCGTGGTAGCCTACCTCACCCTCAACCGGCCGCCATCGGAACACATTTCCAGCACCAGTCAGACGGCCGCCGACTCCGTTGCCGCCACCATCGACACTGGCCCCCAGGCCGAGCAACTGCCCGCCGTCACCGCTACGCCCGAAACCATTCGCGTGGCACCAGCGCACCCGGCCCCGGTCATTCAGCCCCGGCCAGCTCCTGCTGTCACCGATTCTGTCGCTGCCCCCGCCGCTACCGATTCTGCTGTTAGCCAATAAGACGCTGCAATCACGGCCGAGGTTTCGGTTTTTTAGCTCAACGTACTGGCTTCAAGGTCGTATGCTAAACCCCAGTCCTTTCGGCTGGGGTTTTCTTTTTCCTTTCCACTATTCTTGCTCATGCCAGTTTCACGTTCTCTTTCAATTGGTTGGCCCGCTTTAGCTGCTACGCTACTGCTCGGAGCCTGCTCCTCGCCAACCAGCAAGTCAGAAGGTTCGGCCACTACTGCTGCCTCTGCCGATTCGTCGGCCACCAACACCGCCAATCCCGCCGCGCCGGCCAATTCACCCCTGCAAGTGGTGGCCGAATTCAACGACCCGCAAATGGTGGGCGTGGCCGTGGCGCCCGGCGGCCAAGTATTCGCCTGCTTTCCGCGCTGGGACTGGAACCCCTCGTTTCCCATTGCCAAAGTCGGGCCCAACAGCACCCTCACGCCCTATCCCAACGCAAGCTGGTGCATGTGGAACGACTCCGTGAAATCCGAGCCACTCAAGCACTGGATTTGCCCACAAAGCGTCTTCGCCGATAAATCGGGCATGATATGGGTACTCGACCCAGCCTCACCCGGCCTGAAATTTACCGTAGCCGGTGGTCCCAAACTGGTCAAAACCGACCCCAAAACCGGTCAGGTTCTGCTCACCATTCCCTTTCCCGAAAGCGTTGCCCCGCGCAAATCCTACCTCAATGATGTGCGCATCGACCTCCAGAACAACTACGCCTACATGACCGAATCAGGCTTGGGCGCGCTGGTTGTGACGGACCTGAAGACGCTGAAATCGCGCCGCCTGCTGGCTAATCATCCATCCACCAAAGCGGTGAAAGGCTTGGTTGTTAAAGCCGCTGGGCACCCCATGATTGACCTTGAAGGCAAGCCTGCCCAGTTCAATGCCGACGGCATTGCGCTCAGCACGGACAATACTTATCTCTACTACTGCCCGCTCACCGGCCACACCCTCTACCGCATCAAAACCGCCGCTCTCCGCGACCCCGCCCTAACCGAAGCTCAACTCGGCCAGCAGGTCGAAACGGTAGGTGAAATCCCCGGCACCGACGGCTTAGAAATTGATGCTGCCAACAACGTGTACCTCACCTCTTTCGAGCAAAGCGCGTTGTTGCGTCGCACGCCCGCCGGCAAAATCGAAACCCTGGTGCAGGACGACCGTCTGCAATGGCCCGATACCTATAGCCTGACCCAGGACGGCAACCTCTACGTTACCAACTCTTCCATCCACAAAACGCCCAACTGGAACAAAGGCGTAGGGCAGCCCCGGCCGCCGTTCCGCATCTTCAAAATGGCTTTGCCAAAGTAGATTCACGATAGGATATCCTGATAGAAACAAAAAGCCCATCATGCTGAGTGAAGCATGACGGGCTTTTATCTTACCTGTAGCATGAACTGGCGCTAGCTATAGCCTTGCAATTTCTTTCTTGCGCTCAACCAGCTGAATCTTAACACCCTTCTGGAAGATATCGAATTTCTCGCTCACGTGGGTTAGCACGTCCATGCAGTGGCGGTGGCGGCGGTTCATCGTATCGTGCACCGTGTACACGCCGTCCAGTATGGGCGAAATGCCGCTGACGCGCACCTTATCCCCAAAGTTAAAGGGCCCGCCCCAGGGCCTGAGCAAGTCGCGCGACAAAGCCATCCAGCGCTTTTTGCTCCCATAATGGGGCTTGATATGAGAATTGTCGGCCGTAATAAAGGGCTCGTTATCTGTCTGGTTGGCCACCGCCTGATAAGCAGTAGCCGTCACGGTATAGGTGGGTTTGCGCTTCACCAGCGCTTTGGTTTTGGAATGAAGCCGCTTCACAGCCCGTCGGGGCGCCAGAAATCCGGTCAGACCGGTAGCTTTTGCGGCAGGTTTGGAATTAAAAAGCGGCGTGGCGAGGGCCATAGCGGCAATCAGGATTTCTGTTAGCAGTTTAACATTATTCATCAATGAAGCATTCGTACACCCGCCATAGCGCCCGGCGGTACAAGCCCTGTCTCTCAATTGGAAAGTGGACAGGAGGTTAGTAACGCTGTGATAGCCAGATGAGTTCGTTGAAAAGTAAATGTCCAATTCCAAAATGCCTGTATGGACAACTGAGCCATGACATAGCAAAAAGTTTATATAAAACGCGCGTTTTTTGGCTGTCTAAAAACTTTTCAACCATTCCCGGCACGCTCGAAGATGGATATCATCGTCGGCGTCATGGAAGTACAGGCAAGGCATCCTTCTAATTTTTAATAAATTGGTCACGCAAGCACAGGGGACTGTAGCCTGAAAGTGTTTGTAAATTGCTGGTTGGTAGTTGAATTCGTGTAACCGAATTTAGGTTTCCTCCTGATTGATAACACAGTTACCTTTACGCTACCTTACTAAGCTGAATTCCCAAATGGACACGTACTCGTATATCGCCAACGCCGACGCGGCGGCCATCGAAACCCTTTATCAGGCCTACCAGCAAAATCCCGAATCGGTGGATTTTGGCTGGCGCAAGTTTTTTGAGGGGTTTGATTTCTCGCAACAGTTTCCCGAAGGAGCACCCGTAGTGCCCGGTGCCAACGGCACCGGTGCTACCAACGGCAATGCTGCTGGGACCACCAAAGCTGCCCCGGCCCCCGGCCCGCGGCCCCAGCCCAACGATTACGGCGTACTCAACACCGCTGCTTCGACCAATAATGCACCCGGTGTGGCTGGCGGCGAGCCTGCTTCCGATAAGGAAACGGCCGTGCGCAACCTCATCCATGCTTACCGCAGCCGTGGTCACTTGCGTGCCAAAACCAACCCGGTACGTGAGCGCAAAGACCGCCAGCCCCGCCTCGACCTCGCCGATTTCGGCCTGAGCGAGGCTGACTTGGATACGCCGTTCCTCAACGGTGAAGTATTGGGCTTAGGTGCGCAAGCTAAGCTACGCGACATTGTGGCGGCACTGGAAAAAATCTACACCGGCGCCATTGGCTTCGAGTACATGTATATCCGCGACCCGCAGGTGCTGGACTGGTTCCGCGCCAAGGTGGAGCATGACTCGCTGGCCTTCAACCCCGGTGTGGAGTACAAGAAGCGCATTCTGAAGAAGCTGAATGAGGCTGTTGTTTTTGAGAACTTCCTGCATACCAAATTTCTGGGGCAGAAACGCTTCTCGCTCGAAGGCGGCGAAACGACCATTCCGGCCCTTGATGCCATTATTGGCAAGGGCGCGGAACTGGGTGTGAAGGAAGTGATGATTGGCATGGCCCACCGCGGCCGGCTCAACGTGCTGGCCAACATCATGGGCAAGACCTATGAGCAGATTTTCAGCGAATTCGAAGGTACGGCTGTGCCCGACCTGACCATGGGTGACGGTGACGTGAAGTACCACATGGGCTACAGCTCGGAGGTGGAAGCAAGCGGTGGCCAGAAAGTTAACCTCAAACTGGCTCCCAACCCTTCCCACCTGGAGGCGGTGAATCCGGTGGTGGAAGGCTTCGTGCGCGCTAAAATCGAGCACCAGTACGGCGGCGACTACCACCAGATTCTGCCCATTATCATCCACGGCGACGCTGCTTTGGCTGGTCAGGGCATTGGCTACGAGGTAACGCAGATGTCGCAGCTGGAAGGCTATAAGACAGGCGGCACTATCCACTTCGTGATTAATAACCAAGTTGGTTTCACAACTGACTTCGAGGACGCCCGCTCGTCGATTTACTCAACGGATTTGGCCAAAATTATTGATGCACCGGTAGTGCATGTCAATGGTGACGACCCTGAGGCCGTGGTATTTGCCGTGCAGCTGGCCACCGAATACCGCCAGCAGTTCCACGCCGATATCTTCATTGATATGGTGTGCTACCGTCGCCACGGTCACAACGAGTCGGATGAGCCCAAGTTCACGCAGCCCACGCTCTACAACATTATCTCGAAGCATCAGAACCCACGCGAGGTGTACAACACCATGCTGGTTAGCCGCGGCGACGTGGATGCCGAGCTGGCCAACCAGATGGACAAGGAATTCCGCGACACCCTCCAGGCCCGCTTGGATATGGTGAAACAGAAACCCCTTCCTTATAAGTATCAGGCGCTGGAAAACGAGTGGCGCAGTCTGCGGCGCAGCACGCCCGAGGATTTCGAGCAGTCGCCCGCAACTGGTATTTCGGCTGAGACGGTGGAGAAAGTGGCCAAGGCACTGACCACAATTCCGGAGGGCTTCAAGCCCATTAAGCAGATTGATAATCTGTTGAAGGAACGCCGGAACATGTTCTTCGAGAATTACGGTACTTGGTCGCGCATGCCCGAAGGCTGGATGCGGGACTACACCAAAAAGTACGATGGCACCCGCGTGTTGAACTGGGCCGCTGGCGAACTATTGGCCTACGGCTCGCTGCTCAGCGAAAAGCATATTGTGCGCTTAAGCGGTCAGGACGTGCAGCGGGGTACGTTCTCGCATCGCCACGCGGTACTGCACGATGCCGAAACGTCGGCCCCGTACAACTCGCTAAACAACATCGAAGGCGAAAACGAGAAGCTGAGCATCTTCAACTCGCTGCTGAGTGAGTACGCGGTGCTGGGTTTTGAATTTGGCTACGGCATGGCCAACCCCACCGCCCTGGTGGTATGGGAAGCGCAGTTCGGCGACTTTGCCAACGGTGCCCAGACCATGATTGACCAGTTTGTGGTGAGCTCCGAGAGCAAGTGGCAGCGCATGAACGGCTTAGTGATGCTGCTGCCCCACGGCTACGAAGGCCAGGGCCCGGAGCACTCCAATGCCCGCCCCGAGCGGTTCCTGCAGCTCGCCGCCGAGAACAACATCATCGTGGCCAACATCACCACGCCAGCCAACTTCTTCCACGCCCTGCGCCGTCAGCTCACCTGGAGCTTCCGCAAGCCGCTGGTGGTGATGTCGCCCAAGTCGATGCTGCGCCACCCGCTGGCTGTATCGCCGGTGGAAGAGTTCACCAGCGGCAGCTTCCGCGAAGTGCTGGGCGACGACTTTGCCGACGCTAAAAAGGTGAAGCGCGTACTGCTGTGCTCGGGCAAGGTGTACTACGACCTGCTAGAGGAGCAGCGCACTTCCAACCGTACCGACGTGGCCATCGTACGCCTAGAGCAACTACACCCCTTCCCCAAAAAGCAGCTCGATGCCGAACTGGCTAAGTACAGTAAAGCCAAAATCTATTGGGTACAGGAAGAGCCCGAAAACATGGGCTATTGGAACTACATGCTTCGCTTCATGCGCCGCGACCTGGAAGACGTGATTGCACGCAAACCCTCGGCTTCGCCAGCCACGGGTTACAACAAAATCCATGTGAAGGAGCAAAAAGAGCTTGTAGCTCGCGCCTTCGACAAGCCCAAGGAAGCCATAGCCGATGCCAACATCAAGGAAGTAGTGGTGGCTGCTGACAAAAAGGTGACTGACTAATTTCCCTGCCCGACACTTCTTACTTACACTGACTAATCCCAAACGCCTGCACATGGCCCTCGAAATCAAAATTCCCGCCGTTGGCGAATCCATCACCGAAGTCACCATTGCCAAGTGGCTCAAGAAAGACGGCGAGGCCGTAAAACGCGACGAAGTAATTGCCGAACTGGAGTCCGACAAAGCCACGTTTGAGCTGCCGGCCGAAGCCGATGGTATCCTGAAAATTCGCGTAGCGGAGGGCGAAACCATCGGCATTGGCACCACCATTGCTGAACTCGATGGTGCCGCGGCTGGCACACCAGCCGCGCCCACTCCGGCCGCCGCCCCCGCCAGCGACCCCACTGCCGACCCCATTAATAAAGGAGAGGAAAACCCCAAAGCCAGCGACCAAGCCGGTTATGGCGGCACGCCGGAAGGCGGCGCCGCACCTGCGGCTCCCGCTGCGCCTGCCACTGGTGGCACAACGGAGATGAAAATCCCGGCCGTAGGCGAGTCCATCACGGAAGTGACGGTGGCCAAGTGGCTGAAGCCCGACGGTGCCCAGGTAGAGCGCGACGAAGTGATTGCCGAGCTGGAGTCGGACAAGGCCACGTTTGAGCTGCCGGCTGAAGCCGCCGGCACCCTGCGTCACGCCGTGAAAGAAGGCGAAACCATCAGCATCGGTGCGACTATCGCCCGCATTGAAGGTGGTGTAACCAGTGGCGGTGCTCCCGCCGCCCCCGCCGCTACAGCACCAGCTGCTGCAGCTCCCACTGCGGCCCTGGCCCAGCCGGCTGCCAGCGGTGCCGCTACATATGCCACGGGCGTGCCGTCGCCGGCTGCTGGCAAAATCCTCGGGGAGAAAGGCATTGCGGCTGCCGATGTTGCCGGTACCGGCCGCGATGGTCGCATCACCAAAGAAGACGCGCAGAATGCACAAGCCAAACCCGCCGCCCCCGCGCCGGCTGCGGCCGTACCTGCTCCAACTACGCAGGCACCAGTCACCAGCAATCCGGCACCAGCCGGAGGTAGCCGCGAAGTGCGCCGCGAACGCATGAGCAACCTGCGCAAGACGGTGGCCCGTCGCTTGGTGTCCGTGAAGAACGAGACAGCCATGCTCACCACCTTTAATGAGGTGAACATGCAGCCCATCATGGACCTGCGCAACAAGTTCAAAGACAAGTTTAAGGAGAAGAATGGCGTGGGCTTGGGCTTTATGTCCTTCTTCACCAAAGCGGTGTGCGTTGCCCTGAAAGAATGGCCCGCCGTGAATGCGCAGATTGACAACGGCGAAATTCTGTACTCTGACTTCTGCGACATCAGCATCGCCGTATCGGCTCCGAAAGGACTGGTTGTGCCCGTCATTCGCAACGCCGAGCAGCTGTCCTTCGACGGCATTGAGAAGGAAGTGGTGCGCCTCGCCACATTAGCCCGCGACAACAAGCTGACCATCGAGCAAATGAGCGGTGGTACGTTCACCATCACCAATGGCGGCGTATTCGGCTCTATGCTCAGCACGCCTATCATCAATGCACCACAGTCGGCTATTCTGGGCATGCACAACATCATTCAGCGCCCCATCGCCGAGAACGGGCAGGTGGTTATTCGTCCGATGATGTACCTCGCTCTAAGCTATGACCACCGCATTATTGACGGTCGTGAGTCGGTCAGCTTCTTGGTGCGGGTAAAGGAATTGCTCGAAGACCCCACGCGTCTGCTATTAGGAGTGTAATTCCTGTTTTAGGATTTTTATAAGCCCAGTTCCCAAATCGGGAATTGGGCTTTTTCATTTTTGGACGACATACAGGCCTATTTAGGCGATAAAAACATATTTTTGCCGGTCGAAAAATAAAATAGTAATTGAATTATTAAACGAAGTAGTATCTTTGACGCCTATGTGACTAAGTAATGATTTTAGCACCGCTATCTATGGGAAAGTTTATTACCCCCGTCTGCCAGAATTGCCCTAGCCGCAAGGGCCCACTCATGGGCTGCTGCCAATTAGAAGAGTTAGATTTTATCACTAGTGCCAAAGTATCCCAGAGCTATCAGAAGGGAGAACGCATCTTTTTTGAAGGCAACCCAGCCTTGGGGTTGCATTGTGTCAACCAAGGGAAAATAAAGATTAGCAAAGCCAGCAGCGACGGCAAGGAACAGATTATTCGATTGGCGAAAGGAGGCGATATGCTGGGTTTTCGCTCCGTGCTGACCGAGACGCAGTATTCAAGCTCGGCGGTGGCTTTGGAGGACTGCATTGTGTGCTTTATTCCGCGGGCCGATTTCTTCCGGGTGTGGCAGTCCAATCTGCAGTTTTCGGTGTCGTTGATGCAGATGATGGCCAAGGCCCTGGGCGAAGCGGAAGTACAGATGCTCCACCTCGCCTACAAGCCCGTTCGCGAGCGGCTGGCCGAGGCCTTGTTGATGCTCTACCACACATTCCGCAAAGAAGATGAACCGCAACCCTTTGTCATTGGCATTTCGCGCGAGGATTTGGCGTCGCTGGTAGGCACGGCCAAGGAAACGGCTACCCGGTTGTTATCCGAATTCAAGGAAGAAGGCATTATCGCCACTCGCGGTAGCCAAGTTACCATCCTAAAGGCGGACCGTCTCAGCCGTATTGCGGCATAGTAAGTTTAAGCTGCCACTATTACGCCAAAGCACTTTATGTCACTCCACAGCCTACGCTATCAGAGCACGATAGTGGCGCCCATCGCCGAAGAGGATATGCGAGCAATGCTGGTCAAGGCCCGGGCCTTTAACGCGGCAAACCAGATTAGCGGAATGCTCCTGTATCGTGATGGGCAATTCGTGCAAGTGCTAGAAGGCGAAGAAGCTACCATCCGAATATTATACGACAAAATTTTGTGCGACCCTCGCCATACCAATATGCAAATGCTGGAAGATGCGCCTCTAAACCATCGCAAATTTGCTTCCTGGACTATGGCTTACCGCTCATAAATGGCATGGTGTCAAGGCTTGGCGCAACCAGTTGCCTACAGTTCTAGCGGCATATAATGAGCGGATAAGCTTTATTGGAAAAGTTATATAATTTCTTAGTGATAAATAGGTGCATTCTATGATATTAATCATTCAAAAAAGTGACGAATATCATTTTTTAATGCGCGATAACCGTAGAGCTTTGTCTTACTAAATAAGCTCTCGAAATCGATGCAAGCGCTTGGATAATGAGATAAATGAGCTGAATTAGACTTGAGCTTATTATCCATGATTAATCCTTCTCTCGCCAATAAGAGTCTTCCAAAAACAGCTATACCTACAAGAATACGTTTTGGCAGCCCAGCACATGATTCAACTGGAATTGAAACGGCCGAAATTGAAAAAATAATAAAAAAGGCAACGACGCATTTCCCGAAGTTGCAGACCATCGCAATAGTGGAAGTAGCCACTGGCACCTGCTTGGCTTACGCTGGTACGCGGGGAATCAACCCAACCGTGGCAGCTGCTCAAAACGCAGAAGTAGTACGCCGGCAATCATTAGTGATGAAAGAATTTGCCATGCGTGGCGAACGACTCGAAGATATTCTGATACCCTTTCGCAAGCAGTTGCATCTGATTCGGCTGGCTAAAAACGGACAGTGGTTTGGCTACTTGGTGGTGAAAGCACAAGACACCAGCCTGGCCCTAGCTCGCGAAGTACTCAAATCAATTATTGCCTGACCAATTCATTCTGATAACCCATTCTTATTCTCCATTTTTACACATCCCACGCATGGCTTACTCCACAAATTCCCCCGCCGGCAAAGTAATACAAGACATTCTGAACGACTTGCCGGGCCTAATGGCCGTGGCCGTAGTGGACGTAACCTCGGGCATGGCCCTGGCGTCGCATACCAATTCGCCCAACATCAACCCCGAGACGGCCGCCGCCTACAACACCGAAGTGGTGCGGCAGAAGCAAAAAGCCATGACGGCGCTCAAGCTGCAGAATGAGACCATTGAGGACATCCTCATCACACTCACCACCCAACTGCACCTGCTAAAGCTGACCCCCAACGGCAACAAGTTCATCTATCTGGTGGTGAACTCGCGCGAAACCAACCTGGCTATTGCCCGGGAGGTGCTGCGCGCCACCGCCGACCAGCTCAACTAAGTATTGAACAACATTGACGGTTAGGCCGTCGCACTGCCACATCGGACCGGCTGCTGCATTCTGGCGTAGCGGGCTCGAGCCGGGAAGTATTGCCCGTGCCCTATGAATATTCCCTTTCTCAAGCAGCTACAGCGCCTGGCCGGGCCGGTTCCAAACGAAGTCGAGCTAACCACAAATGGCCCGGAAGGTATCAATACCGAGCAAACCATCCGGCACTTGTTGGATGAACTGCCCGATTTGTTAATGGCCGCTGTAGTGGATGTAGCCACTGGCAAGCCGCTGGCCACCTACACTACCGACCGTGGGCTGCGCCCCGCAACCGTAGCAGGCTTCAACGCCGAAGCAGTGCGGCAGGTGCGGGCCTCGCTGGCGGCACAGCAATCAGCTGATGAGCAGCTGGAAGAGATGTTATTCACGCTGCCCTCGCAACTGCATTTATTGCATTTGACGCCCAGTGGGCTGCGGTTTGTGTACCTCGCCGTAGACAGCCGCGATACGAATCTGGGCATTGCCCGCGCCGTGATGCGCAGTGGCATTCAACTATTAGAACCTTTAGTGCTGGAGTAGTTTAGGCTGGTGGCTAGCCGGTTAGACCACAAATACACTTTCACTCTTTTTTCTCAAAAACCATGAAACTCACCGCTACCCCCTTCGACCCCCAAACTGGCGAACTATTGCCGGTATACCGCGATGCCTATCTGCGTGGCGACCTGGCGCGCACCTCGGCCCGTGCCGTGGAAGCATATCTGCGCAAAGATGCCACCCAAGCCCACAGCACCGTGACCCGCTGGCACGAAATGACCACCCAGGAGGCCGAGGATGCCCGTCCCACGACCTGGATGCAGAAGCAGATGATGTTCATTCGTGAGCAGCCCCAGCGTTTCCGTCGCCGCGCCTTCTCGATGGTTGGCATGGCCGCCCTGATTGCCGGCGTGTCGATGGCCGGCACTCGTTTGCCCTCGCACAACATGCCTGCCATGCCAGTTAGCATGCCCGAAATGACTTCGCTGGAAACGGCGAGCGCCGCTGCTGCCGAGGCCAGCGTCACGCGTATGGTAACCGTTTCGGGCCGTATTTTGAACGAAGCCGGCGCGCCTCTGGTGGGAGCCACCGTAATGCGTAAAGGCACGCACTTTGGCGCCAGCACTGATGCTACTGGCACCTACACTCTGCGTGTGCCCGCCGCCGAAGCTGCCACGGCCACGTTGCAGTACGGCTACGCTGGCTACCACGACCAGGATGTGAAAGCCAGCGCCGCTGCCCAGCAAGGCGTGAAGCTGCAGCCCCGTGCCGAGAAGCGTAAGCACTGGCTGTTCTTCTAAATGGCTAGCATTCAGCAGCGAGTATTTAGTAGCAAGTAGCAAGACGTCGCCATTCGCCAATTGCGCAGCATGGTTCAGTCAGCTACTTGCTATTTATTGCTAAGTACGAACTGCGCTCTAAATCATTGTTTTATAGTTGCCTATCCGTGTTATCTAAGTGAAAGCGAGGACCTACCGTAAGCACGTGGCGAATAAGCTCAAAGAGTCTTCTTTATCCCATTCTCCCTCCCCAGCCGATATGGCCTATTCCAAGAATACTGCTGCAGGTAAGATAGTTGATGCTATTATTAGTGATTTGCCAGGTCTGATGGCGGTGGCCGTAGTGGACGTAATCTCGGGCATGGCCCTGGCGTCGCACAGCAATTCGCCCAACATCAACCCCGAGACGGCCGCCGCCTACAACACCGAAGTGGTGCGGCAGAAGCAAAAAGCCATGACGGCGCTCAAGCTGCAGAATGAGACCATTGAGGACATCCTCATCACACTCACCACCCAACTGCACCTGCTAAAGCTGACCCCCAACGGCAACAAGTTCATCTATCTGGTGGTGAACTCGCGCGAAACCAACCTGGCTATCGCCCGGGAGGTGCTGCGCGCCCACGTTGATGAAATTAACTAACCCAATTACTAGGCTGCCTGCGCGCTGCGCGGTAGCTGGCTTTTGCAAACACAAGAAAGCCCGTCCAATTGAATGGACGGGCTTTCTTGTGTTTCCGCAGCAGGGTTTAGAAATACAGGAGTGTGCTCAATCCTATATTTCCAAGCCGTGGATTCTTAACCAGTTGGCTCCGGGGCAATGTCTTCCTCATCGGAGACTCTATTCGGTTCTTCATCGGGGGTGAAACGGGATTTGAAGCGGGCGTAAAGGGCATTCATGCCCAGCAGCAGCAGGCCCATGAGAATGAAAACAACGGCCCGCGTGACGGTGCCGCTCTGGCTGAGGTCGAAGAACACCAAGCGGACCAGGCAGGCCAGCATGCCCGTGAGCGAGAGGTAGCGCAGGTCCTGCCGCCGCAGGAGCAGGCTGGTGCTGAACACCACCACCACTTCCACCATCAGCAGCACGGTGAGCACCGAGCGGTCGAAGGACTGGATGAGCAGCAGGGCCAGGGCCAGGAAAGCGGGGTAGAGCAGCCAGGCTTCGAGGACGCGGCGGGGCGGGCGGGCCAGGGCATCCCAGGCAGGGGAGAGGCCGGCGTAGGGAGCGGTGCCGGCTTGCAGGGCCATGCCCACGTAGCCGAAAAGCAGGGTGACGGCCGCGGCAACTTCCCACCATTCGGGGCTGAGGAGCTGTGCGGGTGAGATGTATAGCAAGCTGGCTACGCAGGTAGTGCCAGCTGCCAGCCAGTAATACAGGCGCCCGTACACACCCAGCCGCCGCAGGCGAATCGGAATTCGGGCAGCTGAATAGCTCAGGGCCAAGGCTGCCAATATCCATACCAGCGGCAACCACGGCGTGCGGATGTTGTGCCACAGCGTGGCCGTGCCAAACAGCAGCGTGGCTTCGGGAAGCCACGGGTGCAGGATGCGCCAGGAGTTGTAAACCGGCGCAGTGGCCGGAGGTGGCGACAAGGTGAAGGCGGACAGTGCGGCAAAAAGCGCGGCGGCCGTAAAGTATTCAGCCGGTTGGCCGAAGAAAGTTTCGTTCAGGGTGATAAGCCACAGGTGGGTGGCCACGCTGCAGGCCAGCAGCCAGTAGGCTACGTGTAGCAGGAAGCGGTCGGGGGTGCCGGCGCGCTGCACGGCGGCTTCGTTGGGCAGGATGCGCCGCCAGATTTGGGCCGCTGCGAAGGCTGCTACGGCCAGTGTCAGCAGGCCCAGCATCAGGTAGGCAATGTGGCCTTTGGGCACAGCTGCCATCAGGGCCACTACCAGGTGCAGCGCCAGCAAGTACAGCCACGGCCAGCGGAGGTAGCGGTTGGCTGCTGCCCACCACGATGTGCCGAGGGCGGCTACTGGCAGGGCTACTGTGGGCAATATGTAGAACAGGACGTAGCCGGGGCTGAAATGCTGACCAGGGGGAGGCGCTAAAACGTGGCTCCATTGCAGCCCGATGTAGCCCACGCCCGCCAGCACCAACCCGGCCCACAGTCCTGGCACCGTTAGCCGTTGCCGAAGGAGCAGCTGGCTGCCGAGCAGCCCCACCATGACCCAGGCCGCCCAGGACTGCTCATACACCAAGGCCCCGGCGTTGAGCAGCAGCCAGCCGGTTTCCAGCCCCAAAGCTGGCAACTGGAGCGTAGTGCTGAACCGGATAACGGAAAACTCCTCGTCGGCTTTTGGAAGGAAGTAGTGTCGGAGCTGGTAGGCGACCGTGAGCAGGGCGCCGCCCGCTAGCAGCGCAGCGCGTGATACCAGGCCCAGGGTTTCAGGGGTGGCATACCGGACCAGGAAGGGGAGCAAGGTTGCTAGTACCAGCAGCAGGTAGGTTTGGACGTGTAGCAGGGTTTCCTCGTTGCGGCCATTGAGGAGCAGGGCTGCCAGCAGGTTTTCGGCGTAGAGAATGAGGAAAACGGCGGGCCACGTCAGTCCCATTTCGTGCAAGCCCAGCACGGCCAGGACCGCGAAAAACTGCCCCAGCACCAGTTGCTGCCGCCGCACCCAGCTAGGCGAATAGCCCTGGGCCCGTACCCAGCCCGCCAGGCTCAGCGCAATGCCAGCCAGCGCTACCAACGCAAGGAGCAGCCAACCCACGGGCGCATGTTGCCAACCAAAAACCACGCACGCTACCAGCGCTCCGGTGCCAACTTGCAGCAACCCGCCCAAGGCGGCAAAACCACTCAGCAAGTCGCGGTCGGTGCTGCTGATTTCGGGGTCAATGTTTTGCTGGTTGCTGGTGGGTCGTAACAGTTGCCGGTGGGCCAGTTGCACGAAAATAATGCCTGCCCAGCCCGTCAGGGCCAATATCAGGGCGTCGCGGTAGAGCACCGGCGGCTGGCTGTTGCTCATGGCATTGGCCGCTAAAAGGAGTAGCCCGGCGCCCGTTGCGTACGCGCCCGTCAGGGCAATGTGGTAGAGCAATAGCTCGCGCCGCCGGGCGGTAAGCAATGCTACGGCTAGGTTTTCAAAGTAAAGCAGGCCCAGCACAATTGGCCAGCTCAGGTGCAGCTCATGCATTCCGAGTACTGCCAATACGGTGAAGAACTGGGCCAGAACCAGCTGTTGCTGGCGCACCCAGGCCGGCACGAGCGGGCTCGTACGCAGCCAGCCGGCTAGTACCAGTGCTGCCCCGGCCAGCCCCAGCAAGGCCCCAATCAGCAATGCTACGGGCACGTGCTCCCAGGCAAAGATTGCCCGGACCAGCAGCAGGCCCGCACCCACTTGCAGCAGCCCGGCCAGACCAGCAAAGCCACTCAGCCAGCTGCCATCATTAAACACGAAGCCACTGGTGGATTGTGGGCTTTGGGAAGCGTCATCGGCAATAAGAAGGGTTAGTTGCGCATGGGCAACCCGAACAAAGGCGATGCCGAGCCAGCCGGTCAGGGCCAGCACGCAGGCATCGCGATAGAGCAGGGCTGGCGCGATATCAGCCATTTTGCCGGTTGTTGCCAAAAGCACCGTTGCGCCCGTTAGGTAGGCACTCGTCAGGGTGAGACGGTATAGTAGCGGTTCGCGCTGCCGGGTCGAGAGCAGGGCCGCGGCCAGGTTTTCGGCGTAGAGCAGGCCCAGCACCACAGGCCAATTGAGGCCCGTTTCGTGCAAGCCAAGTACGGCTAACGCGATGAAGAATTGGCCGAGTATCAGCTGCTGCTGGCGCACCCAGGCCGGAACGTACGTACTCGTGCGAAGCCACGCGGCTAGGCCAAGCGCGGCCCCCGCAAGGGACAGCAGCGCCGCGAGGAGCAGCCAGACCGGGACATCCTGCCAGCCAAAAACCACGCGGGCCAGCAGTAGCCCGGCACCGACTTGCAGCAACCCAGCCAGTCCGGCGAGGCCGCCCAGCCAGGTGCCTTCAGCAGCGCGAGGGCCATTTGAGTTCTGTTCCGCTTCAGTAGAATTAGCAAGGGCGCGGGCCAGGAGCTGTCGGAGTGCCAGCCGTGTGAACAGAATTCCTGCCCAGCCGGCCAGGGCCAGCACCAGTGCATCGCGGTAGAGTTCTGGTGGGAGGCCGGCACTGGCCTTGCCGGCCGCAACCAGCAGCAGGCTCGCGCCGGCTAGGGAAGCACCGGCCAGGGCCGTTTGGTAGAGCAGGGTTTCGCGCCAGCGGCCCGCTACCAGGGCAACTACCAGGTTTTCGGCGTAGAGCAGGCCCAGCAGCACGGGCCAGCTCAGGCCCGTTTCGTGCAGCCCAAACACCGCCAGCAGCGCGAAGAATTGCGCCAACAGCAACTGTTGCTGGCGTATCCACTCGGGTATCCGGTTATCGGTGCGCAGCCACGCGGCTATGCCCAGCGCAGCACCGGCCAAGCCGAGCACTGCCCCAATCAGCAAGCCAACCGGGGCCCCCGCCCAAGCAAACAGCACCCGCGCCAGCAGGATGCCCGCCCCCGCTTGCAGCAGACCGGCCACCCCAGCAAAAGTGCTCAGCAGGTTGCGGTGCGACGTTTCGGGCGACGCATTGCGCCTGGGCGTCGGCGAAGCAGGCAGGTTGAGGAGGGGCTGCTTGAAGATGAACCGTACGAAGGCGAGGCCTGCCCAACCGGCCAGGGCCAGCACGAAAGCATCGCGGTAAAGGCTGTGCGGTGGGCTGAGGTTGAGCTTGCTGCCGGCCAGCAGGAGCAGGCCCGTTGCGGCCAGTCCGGCCCCGCTCATGGCCACGCGGTACACCAAGGCCTCGCTTTGCCGGGCCATAATCAGGGCCACCAGCAACGATTCGAGCAGCATGAACAGCAGGATGACCGAGTTGGTAGCATGCCAGCCTTGCAGCGAAAACGCGGTGGCCAGCGCCAGCATCAGCGAAATGATGGTATCAGTCTGGAACAGCCAGCCAATGCCCAACTGCTTGGCCTTGCGGCCGGCCCAGAACGTGAGCAGGGCACCTGCCGCTAGTGGAATCGTTTTCCAGATGGAGCCCGTGCTGTACAGGTACAGGTTGATGCCGAGACAGGTCCAGTTCAGCAGGTGCGCGGCAAACAGCAGCGGCTCAAACGTGCGCTTGGCGTATACGCGGCGGTATTGCACCACTGCGGCGGCCACGCCCACCAGCAGTACCAGGCCCATGGCCACAAGGCGCAGCGTGCTCGAAATAGCAGCCAGCTCCTGGTGCCAATACAGGTGAAACGCGAAGAAGCTGACGATGCTAAGCAGCAATTGGTATTTCCACTGCTGCCGGTAAGTGATGGCAATGCTAAACGCCGTGACGCCCGCCGCCGCTGCCAATGTGAGGGCTGTGGGCGGCAGCACCGCCAGCGCCACCAGGCTCAATACGCCGTGCAGCGTGGACACTTCTTGGCGGCTCGAGCGCCAGGCCAGCCATAGGTTGGCACTCACGCCGGCCAACAGCAGCAAGTAATCGAACGGTGGCGTGACCCAGCGCAGCCCCGCAATGCTTACCGACCCCACGCAGGCAAACAGGAAAATGGCCGCCGCACTGCTCAGCAGCCAGCCATTCAGCTGCCGGGCAAATTCCTTATTGCGTAGCGCAAACCGCGCCCCCAGCAGCCCGGCCGAGAATGCACAAATCATCAAGAAACGGAACGGCGGCGCCATGCGCAGGGTCGCATAGATTCCGAGAAAGCCCACACCCGTCACCAGCACCACCGCCCCGAGAATACCGGTCCAGTTTTCGAGTAAAATGGTAGAGGCGCGCTCCCACCAGCTGGGGCCAGTGGGCACGGGCGGTGGTGGCGGGCGGCGGGGTGGGGCCGGCGGGGGCGGCGCAACCGGCGGCACAATGGGCGGCTGGGCGACGGGTGGCGCAACCGCAACAGCGGCTGCTAAAGGCAGCGGAGCGGGCTCCGGCTTGGGCAAAGGCACCGGCCGAGGTGTTGGAGCCGGCGCAACAGTAGGGGGCAGCACAGGCGCTGGCGGCGCGGATGAAGCGGGCTGCTCCACCGGCTTCTCTACAGCAATGGAAGCGGCAATGGGCAGTGGAGCCGGTTCGGGTTCAGGTAGTGGCAGCTTGGGCAGTGAAGCAGGTTCGGGTTCCGGGGCGGAAAGCTCGGGTAGTGAAACGGGTTCTGGCGCTGGTGGCTTGGGCAGCGGTGCCAGTTCTGGCTTGGGTGCGGGTAGGGGAGCTGGCGCCGGTTTGGGCTCGGGTGCGGGTAGTGGGGTAACCGGCGGGGTTGGGGCCGCAACGGGCTGCGGGGCTGTTGGCTCGGGTTGAGCCGCTGGCGGGCTGGGCGGTGCGGGGCTGGCGGTGCGCGCTACGGGTGCTTCCACAGGTGGCGCGGGGGTGACTGGTCGGGCCAGCGGAACCGCTACGGGTGGTGCCGTCGGCTTGGGTACTACCACCGGCTCGGCTAGCGGGCGACTGGGTGCGGCTTCGCGCAGCTGGGCCACCTGTTCGCGAAGATGCTGGAGCTCTTCTTGGAGCTTTTTCTGGTCAGCGAGGCGTTGGGCCAGCTCCTTTTGCAGGTCAGTCAGGCGGCCGGGGAGGCCCCAGTTCCTGACAAGGACCACAATAGCAAGAATAATAACAACCACCAGACCGTCCATAAGCAAAAGTCAGAAGTGAGTAAAGGCCGCGAAATCGAAGGGTAACCTAGGATTGGCGTAACTGACGGTGCCGGACCGCAGGCTAGTGCGGGGTCGGTGGGGCGGGAAAGGTAGTGATTTGGTGAGGAATTATTGACAATAGCTCTTGCGGCAGATTGTCCGGCTGGATGCGGGCTTGTAGTCGTAATTGTGCGGGCGGGGAATATCAGGCTCCAGACCCCCTAAATGGATGAGAGCAGAGGGCTTTGCAATATGCGCTGAGGGTGGTTAAGAAAAAAAAGTAAGGCCCCTCAATGCTTACTGAGGGGCCTTACTTTTTTTTCTTAACCACCCTCAGTAGCCGAAGCTCTGCTTTGGGATAGGGGTAGTGATGGCCCGCACTACATCCTCTTTGCAGGTTGGCGCGGCTTGGCCCATCCTCCACGGGCCTTGAAAAAGCGCTGGATTATGGGTGCGCAGGCCACACGCTCAATATGCCCGCCCGTGCGTCAGCTTCAGCAGCACGTTAGTCATGAAGGGCAGCCGCTTTAGCACCTGAATACCGGTCGTGGTGAGCCAGGGCATCCCGAATACCTGGTGAAAAAGCCGGCCTGCTGTGATGCGCAAGCTCAGCAGGCCGCGCCAGGTGCGGGTGTAGTGTTGCTCCAGCTCGGTGCGGCTGATGCGGCCCTCCAAAAACTCCAGCAGCAGGCCGTGGAGCAGGAAGCTGGCGTTCATGCCCATGCTCATGCCATTGCCGGCCAGTGGGGCAATGGTGCCGGCCGCGTCCCCCAGCATCAGCACGTGGGCATCGACGGTGGAACGCTCACGAAACGTGATTTGGGAGATGACGATGGGCGGCGTGGCCTGGCGGTGGGCCGCTTCGAGGTAGGGGCGCAACAGCGGGTTTTGCATCAGCACCTGGCGCTCCATTTCGGCAATGCTGTTGCCGTGGGCGCGCAGGTTGCGCACATCGGAAATGTAGCTGCAATTGGTGAGGCCGCCCAGCACCGGCGAGAGCCCGCAGTAGCCGTCCTTAAAGTTGTGCATCTCCACCATTGCCTCCGGGAAATCGACCCCTTCCAAATGCCGCTTCACGGCTACGAACTGGCGCTCCTTGCGGCTGGCTTCCACGAAAGGCCGCTCCAGCTTGCTGTCGAGGTTGGCGTGCTTTCCCCAGGCGCCGCAGGCAAGGCGGGCCCGATATGTGCCTCCATTGGCCGTGGTGAGGCTAAATTGGTCATCGGCAAACACCACATCCGTCACCCGGGTGCCTTCCAAAATGGTCGCCCCGTGTCGGGCTGCCAGCCGGGCCAGCAGCTCATCGAGCACGTAGCGGGTAATGCCCAGCCCGCCGATGTCCAGCGAATGGTGCAGGGCCACCCCGCTCGGCGAGGAAACGGTGAAGCGCGTCATGCGCGGCAACTCCATCTCGGCCAGTGGCACCCCGATGCGGCACAGGAAATCGTAGTTTTCCATCGAAATGTACTCGCCGCAAACCCGGTGAAACGGATAAGTCTCCTTCTCAAACAGTACCACCCGCCGCCCCGATTGCGCCAGCTGCACGGCCAGCGTAAGCCCCGCCACGCCCCCGCCGATGATGGCGCAGTCGTAAATAACATCATCAGAAGTTGACATAAGTAAGGGTGATGTAGAGAAGCGACACTTCGCGTCTCCTCGTTGCTGATGTTGTTTAGTCTGCGCGCCTGTCATCCTAAGCTTGCGAAGGACGAGGTCATGGTTGTTCAACGGTGAGGCGCAAAAGGTCGCGCCGCTACCGCTTCCGCAGCACGCGGGCCCCAAACAGCACCCCGGCCGCCAGTAGGCTGGTATAAGCCGTAGCCATGAGCCACTTGGGTATCAGTCGGCCGTTTTCTTTGATGATGGCCGTGGCGTCCACCTCGTCCTTATCAGCAATTTTCCGGTTGACGGTTTCGTAACCTTGGGTAATGTAGGCGACGGCCCCGGCCAGCGGGAGCAAGGCGAGGTAGGCGGCTTTGGGCAGCTTGTCGGCTTTGAACAAGTAGGCAAAGCTGCCCAGCGCCAGCAGGCCCGCGCCACCCGTCAGCAGCTGCGCCACGCGCATGCTGCGGTGCAGGCCCAGCGCCACAATGGCCGTGTGCAGGCCGGCGGCGCGGTCCTCGGTGTAGTCCTCGGCGTTGTTGAGCATGAGCACGGCCACTTGCATGATGCCGTAGGCAGCGGCCAGGGTGAGCACCGCCGGCTTAGGAAAGCGCGTGACCAGGCTGCTCGAATACGCCATCGGCCCGAAGAAAATGACAGCCCACAGCGCCGCTAGCTGCCACACACCCTGCGACTTGAGATGCAGCGGCTGCCACGAGTACTGGAACCCCAGCGCCCAGCCAATGACCGTGAGCGGCACAAATTGCCAGCGGCCGGTATGCCGCGTCAGCCAGATGCTGATGAGGACGGTACCGGCCACCGAAGCCCGCATCTGCCAGCGCACGCCCATGTCGCCGAGCTCGAAAATGGCGTTGGAAAGGTGGCTTTTGTACACGGCATCCACGCGGCGGTCGGCGTAGGTATTCACCATATCGCCGAAGTTGAACAGCAGGTACAAACCGGCCAGGCCCACGTACAGCTCGGGCTTTTTAAGGAAGCGGGCGTCTTCAGCGCTAAGCAGGATGGGAATAAAGAAAATCGGAATCTCGGCCGGTAAAAACTCGGGGCGGCGCAGGATTTTGCTGTTCTTCAGAAACCGCCGCAGCCCACCGTGTGCCGGCCGCGCCAGCAGGTTGATGCGTTGGATATGGCGCTCATTGGGGTTCAGGAAGGCGTCGCGGCCGTGCAGGAGCACGTGGTTGTCGGCCAGCACGATGTCGTTGTCCTGCCAGGTGTGGGTGTAGAAAACTTCCGGCGCGTAGAGGGCCGTTTGTAGCTCCCGAATCAGGTCGGCCTGGGCTGCGGGCGTGGCATCCAGCACTTCCACGCTCACGGGGTTGAGGTCGTGCACAGGCTCGGCGAAGCGCAACGTGGCCTCACCCGTGACGGGGTGGGCCTGGGTGAGGCGCTGGGTGATGGTGCCGCCGTAGTGCACAATTTTTTCGGTGCGGTAGCGCAGCGTGGCCTGCTCCCAGCGCTGGCGCTGCTCCGGCGTGGCGCGGACCAGCGTGCGGGCCGTATCGGCGAAGGTAGTGCCGCCCCGGTCCTCGGCGCGCGGTGCTTTCAGGCACTGGAAGAAGATGAGGTAGGGGATTTTACCCACGAACGCGCCGTCCCAATGCAGCGGCACGGCGCTAGGGGTGTAGAGGTAATTCTTGGCGTCAACTTTTACTTTCAGCTCGTTGATGGCCCCGAAAGGCCACTGGAGCGGCTCGCCCAGCTGCTGCGCATACAGGGCAAACTCCGTCTTGTCGAACAGCTCGAACCCCCGAAAAATCAGAATGCGGTGCTCGCGCACCCAGCCTTCAATCTGCTCACGCCCGAAGCCGGCAATGGTGTGGCCCGACTGGCTGGCCCGGATGATGAGGCCGAAAGGGGTTTGGGGTTCGAGGGTATAGGTGGACATAGTTGGAAGAGTAGGTAAAGGGAGAAAGAAGCATAGCCGAACTGTCTCTGCCGCTTCGTTCTCACGTTAAACCTCACCCCCTCTCCCGCGGAGAGGGGGCCCGGTAATGCGCTTGCGTCAGGCTTCCCTCTCTTTTGGAGAGGGGCCCGCCCCGCAGGGGCTCGTGAGGTTTGACGTTAGGCAAAGGTGCAGTACCCCGGCAGCAGGAGCAGCAAATAATCCTGCCTAATTGGTTAAGAATTCGGCCCCATTACGAAGTGGCTGGGCCGGCCATCCAGCGCTACCAGTTCTGCGCCCAACTCCTCGGCCTGCTGGCGCTTCATGAGCAGGTAGTCGTTGTCGCGCAGGAGCACCACGCCGTGCCAAGGCGTGAGCCAGTCGTCTACGGCACGGGTCATGCGGAGGCCGATTTTGTCGGAGTGCGGGTGCTGGGGGTGGATGCTCAGGCGCAGCGCGTGCGGGAATTCCTGGGCCAGCAGGCGCGTCCAGGCGTTGCTGCGGCGGATTATCTCGTAGGCCACAGCCTTGCTTTCCTCCTTCACGCGGCTTTTGCTCTTTTCGGGTTCCAAGGCCATGCCGTCTTCCGACACGAAGCGATGGATGCCGTTGAACATAGCACGGTGATGGTCGGTGTCGCGCACGCGGGCTTGCAGCTCGGCCAGCGGCTCGGCAAATTCGGCCGTAATCCAGGCCCGGGCCGCGTCGAAGGATTCGGTTTCGAGTAGGTCTTCGAGGTTGACAATGTCCAGGTCGCGGGTGCCGAGCCGGGCCAGCTGCTGCTTCAGCGCGTCGTTGTAGGCCGATACATCTTCATCGCTCACCCGCACCAAATCGGCAAACACGCGGCCATCGGCGCAGATGCTGATGCGGGCGCCCGGCGCGTACACCTGCCGGATGTCTTCGCACAGGCTTTGCAGGAAGTTCAAGGCAATTTCCTCGCCCAAATCGGGCAATGAGCCCAGCACTTTTTGCCGGTTGGGCGACTTGGCCGGAAACGCCGGCAGAATGAAATGCACCGGCAAACCCTGACTGATAAAGTAGTGCAGCTTGGGCAGGTGCAGCGCCAGGCACTGCTCGCAGGGCACAACGGCGCACTCGGGTCCCAGCACCTTGCGGTGCAGCAGCACCAGCTTGGCCACGCGCCGCGCCACGTCAAAATCTACCTCCGGGCTCAACTGCATAAACTGGCCCACGGCCGCGCCTACCTGCCCCAGCAGCAGCGGGCCTAGCAGCGAATCGAGCTGCGGAGTGGCCAGGGCCAGGCCGGCGCTCAGCATTTCGAGCAGGTCGCGGGTGGCCTCGCCGCCGGCGGAGCGGTCGAGCAGGCGCAACCCCAGCACGCCCCAATGCGCCGCGTACAGCGTGTGCGCCAGTTGTGTAGCCAGCGTTTCGGCCGGTGCGTCGGTAGCGCCGCGCACTGCTATTTTAAACAGCGCCAGCCCGCGTAGCCGAATGCTTTCGGTTTCGGCGCTGAGCACGCCGGTGGGGGTATCAGCATCGAGCAAAGCGGCCATTTGGGAACGCAACGTGCGCTGGTGCGGAGCCAGTAATTCCAGCTTCAGCTGCACCAGGGCCTGAAAGCGTAGCGCCAGTGGCCCGGCAGGCAAGTCGGGCACGCGGGCTTCCAGCTCGTCGTGGATGCGCTGGTAGAGGCCCAGCACGAAGTCGCTTTTCGCGCCAAAATGCCGGTACAGCTCCGCTAGTGGCTGGTTGGCGGCGGTTGCAATATCGGCGAGGCTAACAGTGGAAAAGCCCTGTTCTTCGAAGAGGCGCAGGCCGGTGTCGAGCAGGCCACGGCGGGCCGAAAGGGTGGAAGGGGGAAGTGCGGGATTGGCAGTCATTTGGCAAAAAATGGGCGGCGCGGCCAGTGGGCTGGCCCTACAATAAAGGTAGGTTCGGCCCGCCATCGGGGCGCTATCTGTTCAACTCTATTTCGCGGGCTGCGTTAGCTCATTTCCACCATGCTTGCCTTATGAAACAGACTCCTCCCAAGCCCCGCAAAGCGGCGAAGCACC
Organism: Hymenobacter negativus; assembly: GCF_017571495.1. Classification (GTDB taxonomy): domain Bacteria; phylum Bacteroidota; class Bacteroidia; order Cytophagales; family Hymenobacteraceae; genus Hymenobacter; species Hymenobacter negativus. The sequence goes on from NZ_JAGETZ010000005.1 coordinate 53,174, forward strand.
GCCCCGCCAAATTCTGGCCCGTGATGGGTTTTGCCACCCTCGCCGGCATGCGCAGCATGAGTGCTCCGGCCTTCCTAAGTCATTACTTATCGAAGCAGCCCCATAGCGGCCTGGCTGGCTCGCGGCTGCGGTTTTTACAAAAGCCCTTCACGGCGGGCCTGCTGAAAGTGCTGGCCGCCGGTGAAATGGTGGGTGACAAATTGCCCAACGCGCCCAACCGTACCGACCCGCCGGTGCTGCTGGGCCGGCTACTCTCGGGGGCGCTGGTGGGGGCGGCCTGGTACCGGTCGCGCCACGGCAGCGCCATTGGTGGCGGTTTGTTGGGCGGAGTGGCGGCGGTGGCAGCTACTTTCGTGAGCTATGCGTTGCGCACGGGCATCAGCAAGCAGTCGGGGGTGCCCGTTGCGCTGGTGGGAGTAGGCGAGGATGCCACCGTGGTGGCGGGTGGCACGGCCCTGCTGCGGGCACAAAAGTCGGCTCCTGTCGGCCGGGCTTTGTAAGTTAGCCGAACTTGTATCCGGAACGTGTACCCCGAATTTCCAATTCGGCCGCTCGAACAACTTTTCATTGCACCATTTAGTGCGCTGAATTGGAAATTCGAGGGATATGTTCTGTTTCCGTTCCTAAGCCCCTACCGCCGTGTCTCCGCTTGCCTGCGTCATCATCGACGACAACGAAATCAACCGCCTGACGCTGGAACGCTCGGTGCAGCGCCACGACCAGCTCACGCTGGCCGCGTCCTTCCCCGATGCAGTCGAAGCGCTGGCTTATTTCAACGCTGGCAACCCGGCCGATGTGGTGCTGCTCGACATCGAAATGCCCCACATCAGCGGCCTAGAGCTAGTGCAGCTGCTACCCGAGCCCAAACCGGCCGTTATCCTGGTCACCACGCACGCCTCTTTCGCCGTCGATGCCTTCGAATTGCGCGTGCTCGATTACCTGGTGAAGCCCGTGGGCTACGCCCGCTTTTGCCAGGCCATTGCCCGCGTGACCGAGAAGTACCGCACCGCACCCGCGCCCGTTGCGCCGGAGCCGCCGGCTCCATCCAGCAGCGACATGCCGAGTGATATTTCGGCTACTGGTACCGATATGTTCGTGAAAACCAACGGCAAGCTGCTGCGCATAAACTTCGAGGACGTGCTCTATATCGAGGCCCTGTCCACCTATGTGCTGCTGGTCACCGACAAGCAGAAGCATATTGTGGGCGGCACGCTCAAGAGCATTGAGGAGCGGCTGCCGTTCCGGCATTTTGTGCGCGTGCACCGTTCCTACATCGTCAACCTGCACCGCGTAGAGGCCATGGCGGATAATATGCTGAAGCTGGGCCAGCACGAGGTGCCGGTGAGCCGGCCGTATCAGGAGGAGTTCACCCAGCGGCTGCGGGCGCTGTAGGCAGGCTCGTTTAAACGGTTATGGCGTTCGGCTACCCTGCCAGGGCCTCTGGCAGTTCCTCCAGCACCAGCTCTACCTGCCGCACCAGCTGCTTCACGGCCGCCGCCCGGCCGGGGCCATCGTCGCTGCCAAGCAACGGCACGTCCATCAGCAATTGCAAGGCGGAGGTTATGTTGGCCACGCCAAACTGCACCAGGTTGGGCTTGATGTGGTGCACCAGCTTGGCCACCTGCGGCCACTGCTCGGCAGCGGCGGCCAGCTGAATCTGCTGCATCACGGGGGGAATGTGCAGCATAAACGAATTCACCATGCGCTCCACAAACACGGCGTCACCATCGGCCAACTCGTGCACTTCGGCCAGGTCGTAGAGCGGGGTTTCGGGCGGCTGCACCAGGGCCAGCAGCTTGTGGTAGAACTCTTCTTCCTTAAAAGGCTTGGTGAGGCAGTCGTTGATACCAGCCCGCAGGTAGCGGTCAAGGTCGGAGCGGAAGGCGTTGGCGGTGAGGGCCAGTACGGGTACCTGGGCGCGTTCGGGGTCGGGATGCTGGCGGAGCTGGGCGGTGGCTTCCACGCCGCTCATGCCGGGCATCTGGATGTCCATCAGCACAGCATCGTAGCGGCGCTCGGCGTGCAGGGCCAGCGCGGCGAGGCCGCTTTCGGCTTCGTCCACCTCCACATTCCAGCCGTGCAGCAGCTGGCGCACCACCTCGCGGTTGATGGCATTATCCTCCACCACCAGCACCCGGCGGCCACTCAGGGCACTGGCATCGAGTGGCACTGGCGGCAGGGCTGCTTCCACGTCCACGGCGCAGGGCAGCGTCACGGTAAACTGGAAGGTGCTGCCGCGCCCGAGCTGGCTGTCCACCGAAATGCTGCCGCCCATTTGCTCTACCAAAGCGCGGGCAATGCCCAGGCCCAGCCCCGTGCCGCCGTAGCGCCGGGCCGTGTCGACGCCCGCCTGGGCGAAGTCCTCAAAGATGTATTCCAGCTTGTCCTCGGCAATGCCGATGCCGGTATCGGTGAGGCGAAACAAGACCGAAAGGTGGCTTTCGGTGCGCCCAATAAGGTAACCGCCCACCGAGATTGTGCCGTCTGGCTCCGTGAATTTGATGGCGTTGGAGGCCAGATTAATCAGGATTTGGTTGAGGCGGTAGGGGTCGCCCACCACGCGGGGCAACTGCCCGCAGTTCAGGAGCAGCGCCACGTGAAAGGCAATACCTTTTTCGGTAGCCTGCACCTCCAGCGGCCGTAGCGCTTCCTCCATCGACTCCGGCAGGTTGAACGCTACCTGCTCCAGCTCCAGCCGCGAGGAGCTGATTTTGGTAAGGTCCAGCACCTCATTCAGTACCGATAGCAAGTGCTCGCCCGAGGCCTGAATAATGCGCAGCAATTCCTGCTGGGTGTGGTCGAGGCGCGTTTTGGTGAGCTGGCGGGCCATGCCCAGCACCCCGTTCATGGGCGTGCGGATTTCGTGGCTGAGGTTGGCCAGAAACGCTTCCTTGGCCCGAGCCGAGGCTTCGGCTTTTTCCTTGCTGCGCCGCAGTTCGCCCTCGGCCTGCATGCGCTCCGTGATGTCGAGGGCGCAGAGCAGCACATCGGTGCGCCCGGCCGGACCCAGCCGGTGGGCCTGATAGAGCAGCTGATGCGGCTGTCCGTTGCGGGCCAGCACGGGCAGCACCCCCGTCACCGCCGACCGGGCGCCAAATTGCGCTAAGTAGGTGGGCAGCACATGGGCCGCATCGGCGGGCTCCATAAAGTCCTGCAAAGACTGCCCCAGCAGCTGCGCGGGCGGCCGTTGCAGCAGCAGGGCAAAGGCTTGGTTGCAGGAGAGTAGCACGCCCCGGGCGTCGTGGGTAGCTACGGCCGCTGGCAGGTAATTCAACAACTCGTGCTGCTGGATTTCGGTGGTGGCATCGGCCGGACGCGGGGGTGGGGCCAGGCGGTAGGTGAGAAGCTCGGAGCGTGCTGCGCCGGGCTGAGCGGGCAGCAGCACGTAGTCCTGCAGCAAAATGCGGCCATCGCGCAAGGGGATGGCCTCACCCAGCACCGATTGCCCGGCGGCGCGCAGCGCGGTCAGCTGCAGGGCCGGATGCTCGGGCAGCACGGCCAGGCGTTGCACCTGGGCCAGCAGCGTTTCGGCGGATTGCTCTTCCCAGTAGTTGAGTGGGTCATCCAGGCCCAGCAACTGGCTCAGGGTTTCGTTGATGCGCTTGATGGTGCCGGTGGAGCTCACGAGCAGCATACCCGGCCCGGTTTGATCCAGCAGACCCGCAAGGCGCTGCTCGGCGGCAGCGGCGCGGTCATTGGCTGCTTGCAGGGCTTCCTCCAGCTCCACGATGCGGGCCGTAGCCGAAGCAGCCATGGAACGAGCCGAAGTAGAAGCGGACATAGATAGGGCTGGAGGAGAAGAATGAGGGCTCTGAATAGTCAATTCGGCGTGTGTGGGACAAGATATCAGAAGTCCTGATGGACCGAATTGACCATTCGCAGTACCCGCTGCAATTCGGTTCGCTGTAAAAATACGGCCGTTCACATCAAAAACAGCCCAATCCGCACAAAACCCAAAAGGCCGGCAAAAGGGTGCCCTTAACATTGTAATGTCAACGGCGCAGCAGGGCCGGCCTGGCGGAGAGAGCTCCTTCGCTTTGCCCCTTACGAGCTGCCAGTCATTGTTTTAAGTCGCTCCTTTTTTCTCATCGTTTTACTCAAACCCCCTTTTTCATCATGGCTTACTCTACTTCAACTCCCGCTGGTCAGTGCGTTCAGAACATCATCAACTCGCTGCCGAGCCTCGTGGCCGTAGCCGTTGTGGATGCTACTTCGGGCATGGCCCTGGCTTCGCACACCAATTCGCCCAACGTGAACCCCGAAACCGCCGCTGCCTACAACACCGAGGTGGTGAAGCAGAAGCAGAAAGCCATGTCGGCCCTGAAGCTGCAAGGCGAGAAAATTGATGACATCCTCATCACCCTCTCAAACCAGCTGCACCTCATCAACCTGTCGGACGACGGCAAGAAGTTCATCTACCTGGTAGTGAATTCCCGCGAAACCAACCTGGCTATTGCCCGCGACGTGTGCCGTCAGGAGAAAGAGCTGTTGAAATAGTTCTTGCGCAGGTATTACGTTATTTATACTGATTAGCTTATTCTTAGTTGATGCGAAACAGCCACCCCGGTCCGGAGTGGCTGTTTTGTTTTGTCCGTTCTGCGCTAGCTGCCTAGCAGTGACAGTGGATTGGGCCGCATCCGGTGCTCGAACATGGCCCCAATGTTCTGGGCTTTCACCTTGGCTTCCTCTGCTTTGGGCCCGGCAAAAAGGGCATCGACCGTAGCCTGGAAAAGCGCCAGCCACTGCCGGAAATGTGCGGCATCAATGGGCAGCGGGAAGTGCTTGGCCATCGGCCGGCCTTTGTAGCGACTGGTGCCCAACAGCACGCTGCTCCAGAAATCGTACATGGCGGGCAGGTGCGTGGCCCAGTCTACCCGCGCCACATCGTTGAAAATGGGGCGCAGCAATTCATCCGCATTCACGCGGCCGTAAAAGGCATCGACCAGCCGGACGATGTCGGCTTCGTTTTCAAGGTCGGGTAGGGAGGAGGCGAGCATAAGCAAAAAGCAGGGGTTCGAACCGTAAACAGCTGGGCTAGGCTTTTTGTCGCCCGCCAAGTATCACCAGCACCACAGCCAGCACAGTGAGGGCTGCGCCGCCCAGCATCTCCAGGCTCAGGCTTTCGCCGGCGAAGGCCCAGCCCAGCAGCACCGCCACCACCGGGTTCACAAACGCATAAGTGCCGGCCAGCGCTGGCGCTACCGCCCGCAGCAGCCAGATGTAGGCCGTGAAGGCCACAATGGACCCGAACGTGACCAGGTAGCCATACGCCAGCCAGGATTTGGCCGTGACCTGTGCCAGCTCAAAGCCCGTGGCTTCCCCCCGAAGCAGGCCCGCCAGCACCATGGCCGCGCCGCCGCACAGCATCTGCATGCCGCCGGAGGTGAAAGGGGAGGAGGCCGGCTGGCGGCTCTTGGCATACAGCGAGCCCACCGCCCAAAGCAGGGCGGCCAGCAGCACGCAGGCAATGCCCAGGCCGGCGTGGCCCGGCTGCTTCACGGCTGCCGTGGTGGTGTGGGCCGCCAGTAGGTACATCCCTACCAAGCCTGCACCGAGCCCGATGGTCACCCGCAAAGTGGGCCGGGGCGACACGCCGCTCAGCCACCCCAGCACCGCCAGAAACATGGGCACCGTGGCCACCAGCAGCGCCGTGATGCCGCTGGGCAAATACTGCACGCCCAGCGTGACGCCGCCATTTCCAAACCCCAACAGGCACAGCCCGATAACCGCCGCGTAGCCCCAGCCGCGCAACGTGGGCGCCGGCTCGCCCCGCAGCCGCATGTACCCATAAAGCAGTCCGCCCGCGATGCCGTAGCGTGTGCCCGCCATGAGCAACGGCGGCATGCTGGCCACGGCAAATTTCATGACCAGGTACGTGGAGCCCCAAATGAGGTACACGAGAGCGAAAGCGGTGAATAGCGCGGCCCGCGAAGGCGTGGCTGGGGAGGAATCGGGCATGTAACAGCGAAGGGTTGTTGCAAAAATACGCCCGTCATCCCACCCCGGCAGGAGCCGGGGGCTGGATGACAGGGCTCTTATTCCTGCCGCTCGTTGTTGCTTTGTGTAATGAAAAGAATCCTTCTGCTGGCGTTGTTGTCTTTGGCCATCTCCAGGCCCGCTGCCGCCCAGCTGCTCCAGCCCAAGCCCGAAGCCTTCACCCGTGCCGACTCCCTGCGCGGCGGCAATGGCCCGCTTCGTAGCTGCTACGACCTTAGCTACTACCACCTCGACGTGAAGCTCGACCCGGCAAAGCGCTACCTCAGCGGCTCCAACCTCTTCCGCTTCACCGCCACCCAGGATTTCACCCGCCTGCAATTTGACCTTTTCGCTAATTTGACGGTGGAGAAGGTGCTGTACCAGGGCAAGGACGTGCCATTTACCCGCGAAGCCAACGCGGTGTTCGTGACCTTCTCCAAAGCCATTCAGAAAGGCAGCCGCGACGAGTTCACCGTCCAGTATTCCGGAAATCCCACGGTGGCCAAAAAGGCGCCCTGGGACGGCGGCCTGGTCTTCACCACCGATGCCGCGGGCAAGCCCTGGGTGGCCAGCGCCTGCCAGGGCGTGGGCGCCAGCATCTGGTGGCCCACTAAGGACCAGCAGGCCGATGAAGTGGACTCTATGCTCATCAGCATCAGCGTGCCCAACGGCCTGAAGGACGTTTCCAACGGCCGACTGCGCAAAACGACCAAGCTGAAAGACGGATACACCCGCTTCGACTGGGCCGTGCGCAACCCCATCAACAACTACGACGTGGCCCTGAACGTGGGCGACTACCAGCATTTCTCCGACTCTTACCAAGGCGAGAAAGGGCCTTTGACCCTCGATTACTGGGTATTGCCCGAGAACGTAGCCAAGGCCAAAACCCAGTTTGCTGCCAACGTGAAGCCCATGCTCAAAAGCATGGAACACTGGTTCGGACCCTACCCGTGGTACCAGGATGGCTACAAGCTGGTAGATGCCCCGCACCTCGGCATGGAGCACCAGAGCGCCGTGGCCTACGGCAACAAGTACCAGAACGGCTACCTCGGCAAAGACCGCAGCAACACCGGCTGGGGCACCAAGTGGGACTTCATCATCATCCACGAAAGCGGCCACGAGTGGTTCGGCAACAACATCACGAGCAAGGACATTGCCGATATGTGGGTGCACGAAAGCTTCACCACCTACTCCGAAGCGCTGTTCGTAGACAGCCAATTTGGTAAAACCGCCGGCCAGGAATATATCCACGGCCAGCGCCGCAACATTCAGAACGACGGGCCCATCATCGGGCCCTACGGTGTGAACACCGAAGGCTCCGGCGACATGTACGACAAGGGCAGCGCCATGCTCAACACGCTCCGCACCATCCTCAACAACGACGAGAAGTGGCGTCAAATCCTGCGCGGCCTGTCCAGCACCTTCTACCACCAGACTGTCACGGGCCAGCAGGTAATAGATTACCTCAACCGCGAAAGCGGCCGGGATTTCACCAAAATATTTGACCAGTACTTGCGCCACCGCAGTATTCCCATACTGGAAATTCGCTTCGAAGACGGCAAAACCCTGGCCCGCTGGGTGGCCGATGTCGACAAATTCGATATGCCCGTTCGGGTGCGGCTGAAAGGCGGCGAATACCAGTTTATCACGCCCACCACCAAGTTTGCGGAGGTAAAAGCGCTGGCCGGCGCCACCAAGGAGAACCTGGAAGTCGACACGTTCAATTACTACATTGGCGTACTAGTGGATTGACCCGCGCCAGCCCTTTCCCGATGAGCGAACACATTCCTATCTACCAGCTGCAGGCGTTTGCCAGCCCCGCAGGAGCCCCGGTGGAAGTCTACTTCCCCGATTATGCAGCCCCCGCAAAACCCAAAATTCCGCTGGACCGCCCGTACCGCGGCGACTACTATAAAATCAGCCTCTGCCTGCGGGGTGCGGCCGAGCTAAAGGCGAATCTGGAAACCTATACCATCGGCCCGAATTGCCTGATACTGGCCACGCCGGACGTCATCAAGCAATGGCTGCACATTGCCGACGACTACGAAACACTGTCCATTTTCTTTACCAAGGACTTTATTACCACCAACAACGCGGTCACCGGGAAACTGCGCTTTTTCGTGGCGCCGCCCACTTACGTGCTTCAACTTTCGGCCGCCCAGGCCGAGAACCTGGCGGATTCCTTCCGCTTCCTGCAGCAGAAGTACAACACGCTGAGCACCGAGCGGGACAACGTTCTGAAAAGCATCCTCAACGGCTTGCTCTTCGAAATTGGCGCGCTCTACGATGACCATCAGCCCGCGCCGCTTCCGGCCAGCCATACCCGCAGCCAGCAATTGGCCGCCGCTTTCCGGCAGCTGGTGCAGGTGCATAGCGCCACCGCCCGTAGCGTAAGCTTCTACGCGGCTACCTTATGTATCACGCCCAAGTACCTCAGCGAACTGGTAAAGGAAGTGACCGGCCGCACCGCCAGTGACTGGATAGCCGAAGCCGTGGTGCTCGAAGCCAAAGCCCTGTTGCAAAACCCGGTTTTGCCCATCCAGCAGGTGGCCGCCAGCCTGCACTTTGCTGACCAGTTTGCTTTCAGTCGGTTTTTTAAAAACAGCACAGGCCTGTCGCCCACCGCCTACCGGCAAGCGGGCTAGTCTGCGTTTGCCGCCTTTTTGCCACAGCCTGCCGCCATCTGGCCATTCCCGGGGCAGCTCTTGGCGAGGAATTTTGCAGTCGTTTATATACTCTCACGCAACCTTCCTCGTCATGATTCTAGTAACTGGAGCCACCGGCCACCTGGGTACCGCCGTGCTGCAAACCCTGCTGCAAAACACCCCCACCACCCAGCTAGCCGCCTTGGTGCGCGATGTGCAAAAAGCCGCCGCGCTGCAGGCGCAGGGTGTGAGCATCCGCGTCGGTACTTATGGCGACCCCGCTGCGCTTGACCGCGCCATGCAGGGCATCGAGCAGGTGTTGCTCATCTCGGGAGGGGGCGAAGAAGAAGCCCTGCAGGAGCACAAAAACGTGGTAGATGCCGCCAAGCGAGCCGGCGTACAGTGCATCGCCTACACCAGCCGAGCCCTAAAAGACCCCAGCACCCTGGTCAATGAGCTCATGGGGCGCCACTTCGACACCGAAGCTTACATCCAAGCCAGCGGGCTGCCGCACATTCTTTTCCGCAACATTCTGTACATGGATGTGCTGCCACTCTTCACTGGTCCCAACGTGCTGGAAACGGGCATCAACCTGCCCGCCGGCGCAGGGCAAGTGTCCTTTGCCCTGCGCCGCGACATGGGCGAGGCCATTGCCAACGTACTGCTGGAGCGTAACTTCACTAGCCGCACCTACCACTTCACCGGCTCCGAAACCTATAGCTTCCACGACGTGGCCGCCGCCCTTACGGAAGCTTCCGGAAAACAGGTGCGCTATACGCCCGTTGAGGACGAAGCTTTTGCGGCCGGCATGCGGCAGCGCGGCCTGCCCGAGCTGGCCATTGAGCGCACCATCGGCTTCCTGACCGATATTAAAAACGGCCAGGAATCTGAAGTAAGCCTTGACCTGGCCACGGTGCTAGGCCGCCAGCCCACGTCGCTCAGAGAAGGAGTAAAGCAGCTGTATAAGCTGTAATGAGCAATCCGGGCCCGCGTGGCCGAATTGAGGAGGGAAATGAGCAGGTCCTTGTTGGTGCTGCAGATGTCGAGTGCCGCGTTGGCGTTGGGCGTAGTGGTGCCAATGCCGACCGAACTCATTTAAGCTTGAGAAGCAATGGCGACCAATAGAGTAGCTGCCAGTAGGTAAAGCTGTTTCATGAGAACGCAGATAAGGAGGCGACCAAGTTGTTTTCGGTCAACCGTGCTCCCAAGCGTTGGTAGTAGACGACGGCAGGTGGTATGTAAACGAAGGCCACCGATAAGTGGAGCCGGCGACCTAGTACGACTTGCGGGCCGGCGGACCAAACGGAACTCGAAATTGTTAATGACCCGGTGAGGCCTTCTTTTATTCGGCTTTGCCCAAAAACCTCCTCACCCACCTGTGCTGTGCCGTACCTTCGCGGCGCGAACAATCACCGAACCTCCGGCTCATGAATCAATACGACGTCACCGTCATCGGCTCCGGCCCCGGCGGCTATGTAGCGGCCATCCGTTGCGCCCAACTCGGCCTCAAAACGGCCATCATCGAGAAATACCCCACCCTGGGCGGCACCTGCCTCAACGTGGGCTGCATCCCTAGCAAGGCCCTGCTCGATTCCTCCGAGCATTACCACAACGCCCATTCGGCCTTTGCCGACCACGGCATCGGCCTCGACAACCTGACCGTCGACATGAACCGCATGATTGACCGCAAGGGCGGCGTGGTGAAGGCCAACGTGGACGGCATTTCCTACCTGATGAAGAAGAACAAAATCGACGTCATCACCGGCGTGGGTTCGTTCGTGGACAAGAACCACATCAGCATCGTGCCCCGCGAAGGCGGTGAAGCCCAGCAGATTGAAACCAAGAACGTCATCATCGCCACCGGCTCCAAGCCCACGGTGCTGCCGTTCATTGCTCAGGACAAGGAGCGCATCATCACCAGCACCGAGGCCCTGAACATCCGCGAAGTGCCCAAGCACATGATTGTGATTGGTGGCGGCGTGATTGGCCTCGAAATGGCCTCCGTGTACGCCCGTCTCGGCGCCAAGGTATCGGTGGTGGAGTTCATGGACAGCATCATCCCGACCATGGACCGCGGCCTCGGCAAGGAACTGAAGCGCGTGCTGGGCAAAATCGGCATTGAATTCTTCTTCTCGCACAAAGTGACCGGCGCAACCCGCGACGGCGACACCGTAACCGTGACGGCCACCAATGCCAAGGGTGAAGAAGTGAAGTTTGAGGGTGACTACTGCCTGGTGGCTGTGGGCCGCGTGCCCTACACCGCCGGCCTCAACCTTGAAGCCGCTGGCGTGGAGATGGAAGAGCGCGGCCGCATCAAGGTCGACGAGCACCTGCAAACCAACGTGCCCGGCATCTACGCCATCGGCGACGTCATTCGGGGCGCCATGCTGGCCCACAAGGCCGAGGAAGAAGGCGTGTACGTGGCCGAAACCATCGTGGGCCAGAAGCCGCACATCAACTACCTGCTCATCCCCGGTGTGGTGTACACCTGGCCCGAAGTGGCCGGCGTGGGCTACACCGAGGAGCAGCTCAAGGAGCAGGGCAAGGCCTACAAAGTGGGCTCGTTCCCCTTCAAAGCCAGCGGCCGGGCCCGCGCCAGCGGCGACACCGACGGCTTCGTAAAAGTGCTGGCCGACAAAACCACCGACGAAATTCTGGGCGTGCACATGATTGGCCCGCGCATCGCCGACCTCATCGCTGAAGCCGTGACGGCAATGGAGTTCCGCGCCTCCGCCGAGGACGTGGCCCGCATGAGTCACTCGCACCCCACCTACGCTGAGGCCATGAAAGAAGCCTGTTTGGCCGCCACGGAAAACCGGGCCATTCACATGTAAGCGTAATTTCGAATTGGCATAAAAAGGCCGACGCTCTCGTAGCGTCGGCCTTTTTATGTTTAAGAGTATCTTGTGAATTGAACGAGGTTTGTCGCTATGGTTTGTCCATACCCCATATCATACTTCTGTTGCCTTTGCTGATGAGCTTCCAACAATTGGGAGTGTCATCCTCAAGTTGTTTGAGGTAACGGAGCTGATATTTAGCTGCAAGAATATTGCCGTAGAAGGAGAGCTTTGGCATTTGATAGACCCCATCACCTCTATGGAAATTGAGCTGATGGTGTACGAACAGTCTTACGCCTTATTCTCCTATCCTTTTGATTTGGATGGCCAGCATCCCAATTGGAATAGCGACTTACTTCAATCCACACTATTTGCTTTGACAGAGCTAGGGAGCCAGCCCGAAAATACATTAGAAGAATGGGCGGGCGAGCCGTGGTGCGTCGCCAAAAGCCGGTGGAACCCGAAGCATATTGATGGACGCGGCAGAAACTGAAAGCGGCCTGGAGTTCCTATAGCTTCAGCCGCTTTGGCCACAGATTGTCATCAGCAGGTACACAATGTGGCGTAGTGGGTGCTGGTAAAATCAGTCGCCACATCAAATGGTGGCTAAAATAAGGGTTTTCGGTATCAGCATGGTGGGAGCAACTCGGACTTTTGGGCCCACCAATTCTGCCTCCCCTATAGCTCGAAAGCGGCGGTGAAGGCAGTGTCGGGATTGAGCACTACCTGCCGGGGCGGGGCCCCGGCCAAGTGCTTGCTCCACGTCACGCGGGCGAGGGCCAGCCCGGGCGGCACGGTTGCCATGCCGGCCAGCGCCAGCATGTTGGGATGGGTATAGAGCGGAGTCATAACGGTTTCGCCCTGTGAGAAGGATGGCACCGCCAGCTTCTTTTCCTGGAGCTTGGCCTCATCAACCAAGGCATACACGCTGTGGTGGCGCGCGGCTTCTACCAAGGCCTCAATGCCACCACTCTTGTCGAACAAGAGCTTGAGCAGCTCCTGGGCCACTGCGGTTTCTTCCTGGCGTGAGAAGAAGAGCAGCCCTTCTTCCTTCACGATGGCAAACGTGTCAGCATCGTATTCAGTAGATGCGAAATACATCGGGTTTTCGCCCAGATATACATTCTTGATAAGCAAGGTCATTTTCTGGATGCCTTCGAGCTCCCCAACGTGCTCAACGCCCAGAAATAAGTCGTGCGTTTTGCTAACGGAGCTGAACAGAAAAGCGAAGTAAGCGGCTTGTACCTCGGTTTTCTGGTCAAAATAGCTCACCAGGTCGTCGATGAGCGAGCGGGAAGGTCGAGTAGTCATGCAGTGGTGTTGGGAAAGGAATTGAGTTCAAATATAGCGGTGACCAAGGCCCCTAAGCCAGATGGCGACCGGGTGAAAGTAGCCAGTTATTCGTGCCGGGTTATTCGAGTCCAGCCTTTCCCCAAGCCCACGTCAACTGCGGACTCCACACGTCGCCAGAAGTTGGTTCTCCATTGCTTTTCAGTACGCCAGCAATGGCTGGCCCGGTGCTGAGCCACTCAAGCGGCATTGGTGCCAATTGAGCTTAATGAGTCTGGCAGGCCGCATCGATTGCTTGGTGCAACAGGTAAATAAAACGCTCCTCATCGAATTCGACCTGCACGAGGGCATAGAGGTTGACGAGACTGGTCTCCTCATCTGGCGGCTCCTGGGAGGCGTAGCAATTGTCAAAGAGCAGCAGGTATTGTTCCTGTGGCGCTTCCAGGGGGCGGTAGTAGTGCAGGTGAGGCGCGCCGTCAGCCATGGACTCCGGCGGCAGGAGCGGGAAGCGGTAGCCGTAACGCCCGTCCGCTTGCTCGTCGTCAGCGCGCAAGCCATTGAAAACGCTGGCGATGCTGTCGAGCAAGCCAATGTTGCGCATGAAAGAAGTGTGGAGACGAAGAGGGTTCTGATGCAGCGGGTCGCTGAACAGGTCCACTAGTGCATTTTGAGTACGAAGCAGGCCCGTGGTGGGCGAAGCGTGTTGCAGTTGCCAGCTGCTTTCCAGCGGAATCTGGGCGGGGAATGTGAGAGGTATTACAAGTCTTCCGGGCTTATTGCCCGCATGCACTTTCCTGTCATCGCGCTGAATGGTGGCCGTGGCCTGATTGACCACCCCGAGGCGGCGAATGGGCAGGCCTTCGGTTGGCAGAGGGGCAGAAGCTGGCATCAGCGCTGGCGGCGCGCCACTCTGGCCGCATCGAGGGCTTGGCGCAACAGGAAGACGAAACGCTCCTCATCAAGCTCGACCTGTACCAGGGCGTAGAGGTCTGCGTAGCTGGGTACTTCGTTCGGTCGCTCGCCGGGGGCGAAGCGGTTGGTGTAGAGTAGCAGGTATTGCTCGTGCGGCGCCTCCTGGGGGCGGTAGTAGTGCAGGTGGGGCGAGCCACCCGGCAGTAGGATTGTGCCGTCTACGGCCCCGAGCGACCCGCTCACTAGGCCGCCAACTGGCTGGTCGGTGAAGGCAGCGGCGATGCTTTCCAACAGGCCAATGTTGTATAAGCTAAAGGTATTCAGCCGAATATTCTGGTAGTCTGAACTATGAAACAGGTCAACCAGGGCATTGTCAGTGACGAGTTGGCCCGTGGTGGGCGAAGCGTGTTGCAGCCGCCAGCCGCCCTCGAGCGGAATCTGGGCGGGAAATGTAACGGGTACCAAATAGCTTTCGGGCTTTGTGGCGGCCTGTGGGTCATTGTCGTCGCGCCAGATGGTGGCCGTGGCCTGGGCGACGATGCCGAGGCGGCGGATGGGCAGGCCTTCGGTTAGCAGCGGGGGAAGGGCCGACATCAGACTACTTTTTTGGGATGGTCGCGGAGCTGCCGGACTTGGTTATCGGGCAGCACTTCAAACTGCCCGTTGGGCGAGGACTGCAAATCAATCTTTGCAAAGCCTTGGTCCTGCATCTGCTGCCACTCCTGGTATTTCCAAGGCGTGCCCTTCGGGTATTCCTTGGGAAAGGAAATATTGAGCTGGGTGCCCCCGCCGGGTTGGCCGTACCAGGGAATGACGTTGGCTACCTCCCCATACACGGCATCAGTAGGTACATCTTCCAGAATGCTAATCTTGTATTTGAAAGGATATTTATCCTCTGCCATATTCAGTGCCCGCGACTCGAAGGACTGCGGAGCATCTGGGACGCCAGCTTTGCCTAAGGGCGAGACAAAATTGCCGCCAAATGTGACATCAAATACATCCCCTGTCACGTGGTCAGCATCAAGTTTCTTAGTAACGGGGTCCAGCTTTTTATTGAATACGCCGCCTTGGTAACGGTCGTAGGTGTCGCCCTCTTTGAGTTGCACGGTCTGGCGCTGGTAGCCGCCGTTGCTAGGGGGCCAGTGCCCGTTCAGCGGCAGGGTTTCGCCATCTTTCGGGTTCACGTAGTGGGAGGCGCGCATCAGGTTCTCCACCGCTTTCCAGTGCGCCAGCGAAGGCTGACCCGGTAACGAGGCCGCCGAAGCGGCGTTGAATAAGTCGTAGAGCTGCTCAATTACTTCGGGCGGTTGCATGTGTGCGGCCCCACCGATGGTGGCGGCAAACTCTTGTAGGCTGTGCTCGGGAATAAAGCCGGCCGGCAAGCCTGCGGGCAAGATGACGGCGGCCGCCGCAGCCGCTCCAGCGGCGGCAATGGCGGTAGCTGAAGCCCCGGAAGCGGTAGCCGCGGCGGTGGCAGCAGCCTCTGCCGCAGCGGCAGCAGCAGCTACGGCAGCAGCGGCCGAAGCAGCCTTTGTAGTTACTTCAGCTGCCGTTTGCAAAGAGGAGGCTGCCACGGCGGGAGCGGCTGCGGCCCCGCCGGCGCGCAACTCAAAGGCGGGAGCCGTAATGGCGAGCCGGCACACGTAGGCGCCGTCACCGTTGGCCCCGCTTTCGAAGGTTTCGTGGTAGCCCACGCACTCGCCCTCCGTGAAAGCAATGGTTTCCAATGCTACCAGCTGAGTGGCATTGTAAAAAACGACCTGGCCGGCCAGGGGCTTGTGCGGGGTAGCGGCCCAGGCTAGTAATGCATCGTCGGTGGGCACGTCCACCACCAGGTGTAGCAGGTCGTGGCGCACTTTGGCGTTGGCCTGGCCCCGGGCATCGGTGGGCTGTTGGCAGGCATAGTTGCAGTGCACTACCCGGTAGCGTGTGCCTGTCAGATGCAGCTCAGCGTGGAAAGAAGCCATGAGCAAGGAAGTAAGTGCGGCAGTTAGTTGGTAAAGATATAACAACCTGATGTAAAAGAGCTACCGTCAGAAACTGCACTTCGACTGTCCTCCCAGCCTTGGGTAGTCAACACAGAAAAGCAGGCAAAGCCCGCATTGTGCTGGGCTAGACCAGCGCCGTATTGGGCCGGGTCAGGTCCAGCACATCACGGATGTCGTAGTCCTCGAAACGGTCGATTAGGGCATCAACGCCCTGTTCCATCTTCAGGTCCATCTCCTCGCGGTAGATGGGGTAGAGGGTGTAGAACTGCACCGTTTTTTCGGGGCTGATAACCAAAGTCTGAAACTCCTCGGGCAGGCTCAGCGCGGTGAGGACCAGCATGCAGCCCAGCTCGGTGTCGTCGGAAAAGGGTGCGGCGTCCTCCCCGTTGGGGATGGTGTGGCCGAAACCCAGCCAAGTGCCATACTCGTGGGGGAGGCGGGCCAGCATCTTCAGCCAGCGGATGGGCCAGTACACGTTTTCATCCTCAAACGCTTCGGCTACTTCGGCTGGGTCAGCGGGGATGTTCCAGGTGCTGGGCAGCAGGATGCACAGCTCGGCATACGGCGGGGCCTCGTCGGCAGGAGCGCCGGGCGGTACGGTCATGGGCCGGTCACTCATGCCCGACGTGATGAGGGCGTAGAATGGAAAGTCGGCGCTGGGCGGCACAACGTGCACGTCGAGGTGCACCTTGTCGGAAATGATTTCGTGGTACACGCCATTCACCGGCCCCAGATGGCGCTCGATGTGGTCGGAAATGGCCGCGATGGTATCGTCGTCGCCACTGGCCAGCTCAAACGGGGCCGGCTCGGTGTCCTCGTAGCGGTAAATGGGCGCGCCCGAAGGCGAAAGCTCCGGCTCGTCCTGGCCGGGGCTGGCGGGGGAAATAGGAGTGTCAGACATAAGCGGCTATACGGCCCGGGTTTGTGGGAAGGTTGCGAGTGGTATTTGGACGAGTAGGGGCAGGGTCCCGCCCGTCGTCCGCCCCGTCCCAACAATTTCGGGCATCGGCCGGTGGGGCTTGCCCCGTCCCTACATCGTCTAACATCCACAAATTACCCCGGCGTGTAGCTGAAATCAGCGTTGGTGGTACCGGTGGCCTGGCTGCGGGCTTCCTTGTAGAGGGTGTCGATGGCCAGGCCGGCGGCCAGCAGCAGGGCGGCCGTGGCAGGCTGGGCAGCGCCCCGGTCGGTAAGGGAAATCAGGTAGTTATCGGCAGTGGTGAACAGCTCCCGGCCAATGCCTGCCCATTTTTTGGTAACCAACCCCAGGGCCTGCCCACCGCCATCAAGGAAGCGGAAATCCCAGCCAATCCAGTTGCCTTTAATATCGGCCACCCGGGCGCCCTGGGCGTTGTAGACGTGGAAGCCCCCGCCCAGAGTTAGAATCTTGCTCTCGAAATAACCGAGCAGCTCATTTTGGCCGTCATACACCCGGATTTTGGAGCGGAGGAAGCGCCAACCCCGTTCCAGGCGCAGCACGGGCGCATCGTCGGCAAGGTTGCGCACGACTACGCTGGTGGGCATCCGGTGCTTCTGAAGCAGCAGGCGCGTCCAGTTAATCCAGGCGGGGTTTTCTTCCGTGGCGTAGCCAATGTGCTCTCGGGTTTCGGCATTAAGAATGTCGAAGGTGTCCTTCAGCTTCAAAAATCCGAGATGCTCCCGGATGAAGTAGGTGCGGTGGCTTAGCATTGGATTCGGTTCCATACAAGTCGGCCGGAATGGTGAAGCCCTGTTTACGTAAGCCCGGCCATGACGGGCATGTTGAGCTATCTGCGGTAGGTCCGTCTTCACGGTAGCCAGCAGCGGAAACGGCAGATATTTCAGCCAATTCAACTGCTGGCAGTATGACGGTGTAATGGCAGTTTTTGCCGTTATTGTGGTCTATGAGCACAAAACTAGTTGCAACCGTTTTGCTGATGGCGTTGGCTTCGTGGGCGCGGGCACAGCCCGGAATTAAGGCAGGAGTGGGGTACGCCACTTTGTCCACGTTTAACTGGAGCGGGGCCTACCGCGAGGCCAGCGCCACGGGACGGTTTGGCTTCCACGTAGGCGCGTTTTATGAGCGGCCCCTGGCGGGCCGCTGGACTTTAGTGCCCGAAGTGAGCTACAGCTACCAGCAGCTGGACCTTCAGGTGGAGGACAATAGCGTGCAGGATGCTGGCTATTTTGGCCGCTACCGCCTACAACTGGGGTATCTGAATGTGCCCGTGTTGGCGCGGGCTACTTTTGGCCGTTGGTATCTGGAACTGGGACCTCACCTGGGAATTCTCATAAATGCTCACGAAAAAGGAACCGAGACGGTGGGCGGCTTCATGGGCAGCACCACTGCCGCCGTAGACCGCGCTGCGGCCGACCGTTACCTGCGGGCCGACCTTGGCCTGGGGGCAGGAGGTGGGGTAAAGCTCCCGGCGGGTTTTGCCCTGAGCCTGCGGGCCACCACCGGCCTGTTATCCCTCACCGAAGAATCATCGGCCTCAAATAATTATAGCGGCAGTCTGCGCAATCAAGTACTTCAACTGGGGGTGGCGTATCAATTCAAGCAGGAAGCACATTAAAAATGCTGACTGGGCTTATTTCCTGAACCACGCCAGCAGCTCCGGTTTGTAGGAGTTGCCAATGGGAATCAGGCTGCCATCGGCCAGCACTACCTGCTCAGGCTGGAGGAGTTGAATGTGGGCCGCCGCCACAATAAACGAGCGGTGCACCCGCACGAAGGCCGGGCCCAGCGTGTCGGTCATGGCCTGCATGGTGGCGTGGTGCAGATGGGTTTTGGCCGCAGTCACCACTTTCACATAGTCCTTACAGCCCTCCACGTAGCGAATGTCGCGGTGCGGCACGCGGAGCAGGCCGCGGGCGTCACGTACCACCAGATGCGGGTCGTCGGCGGGAGTCGGAAGCGGGGCAGGCTGCAGGCGGTCGGTAGCTTTGCGGAACCGCTCGTAGCTGAAAGGCTTGAGCAGGTAGTCGAGCACATCCAGTTCGTAGCCCTCGTAGGCATACTCGCGGTAAGCAGTGGTGATGATGGTTTTGGGCGGATGTTGGAGCGTGCGCAGGAACGCCAGGCCATTCATGAGGGGCATCTCGATATCGAGAAAGAGCAAGTCGACGGGCTGGCTGCTGAGATGCTCGTGGGCTTCCATGGCGTTGCGGCAGGTGCCGGCCAGCGCGAGCCCGGGCGTCTGGTTGATAAACTGGGTGAGCACTTGGTGGGCCAGTGGCTCGTCGTCGACAACCAGGCAGCGAATAGGAGAGAGCATAAGAAAAGCAGTGGAAAATGGAGCGAAAGAACGTCAGGCGGGCGCAGAACGTCATAATGGGCTGTGCCCATATCACGTTTTACACCTGCAGCGTCAGCTCGGCCCGGTACCGCCCGTTTTGCTCCGACAGCACTAGCTCGTGGGCGTTCGGGTAATACAGGTTGAGCCGTTGGCGGATGTTTACCAGCCCAATGCCGCCGCTGCGGCGCGGCGTGGCGGCCGGCGCTTCGGGAAGCAGGTCGTTTTCGATGGTGAAATGCAGCTGGCCGGGCGTGGTGTGGAGCGTGGCCGTCACGCTGGCATCGTCGGAATAATGGTGGCGGCCGTGCTTGAAGCTGTTTTCCACCAGCGGCAGCAGCAGCAAGGGGGGAACTTGCAGCGCCGCGCCGGCCGCGCCAGTCGCTGAAAATGTGATGCGGGCCCCCGCGTACTTGCGCTGTTCCATCTCGAAGTAGTTTTCCAGAAAGGTGACTTCTTCGGGCAGGGCAATGTACTCGCGGCCGCTGTCGTAGAGCACGTAGCGCATCAACTCCGACAGCAACAGGATGAAGCGCGGCGTTTCGGGTGAGCCGGCTAGACTAAGGCCGTAGATGCTGTTGAGGGTGTTGAACAGGAAGTGGGGCTGCAGCTGGCTCTTGAGCTGCTCCAGCTGCAGGGCCAGGTGGTCGCGCTCCAGGAGCCGGCGGCGCTGCTCGTTGGCAAAGGCGAATTGGGCAAACGCCACGCAGCCAAACACCAGCGCATCGGTAAACAGCAGCTGAATGTGGGGCTGGGCCACTTGCAGCACCTGGTGCCAGCCGATGAGGAAGTGCTGATAGAAGCCGGCTAGCACCGGCGGGGACGCCAGCGGGGCAAACAGCGCTGCCGCCAGCCAGGTATTCAGCTTAATGCCCCACCACAGGTACAGCACCGAGGCCACCAGCAGCAGCACGTAGCGCCGCCGGTGTAGCAGGCGCGGCACCAGCAGGCGGTAGTAGGGCAGCACATACAGAGTGGCCAGCAGGGCAAACAGCATCAGCTGCGGGTAAGGGAAGTTGAAGCGGCCGTCGGGCCGGTATTGCTCGGCGGCTACGCTCATGTAGGTGCTGTACTTGTAAAGGCCCACGTAGAGGCCCCAGGCAAGGATTTCGAAGATGAGAGGAAAGCGGCTGGGCCGGTCGGCAGGGGGAGCGGGTTGCATGGGGCGAAGGTGGCAGGTTTTGGGCAGGAAGCCGGAGCTAGGCACACTCTTTTCGACCAATACAGGGATTTTTTCGACCAAAAAACTGAGCCAGCAGTTTCGTCGGAAAGTGGCCTGGGATGGTCGAAAAACGCATGAATGGGGGGATTTGCCGCCGTTGCTTTGTCCCATTCCCAGCCGGCTGACGGTCGGGATTGCTCTTCAACCCCCCATCCCCCAATACCCATGAAAATCTCCTTCCGCGCCCTCTTCGCCAGTGCCCTGCTCGCCACGGCCAGCCTCACGGCCCAGGCCCAAGCCACCACGCCAGCTGCTGCCCCCGTGGCCACTCCCGATACGGCCCGTGTGGTGCTCAACCCCGCGCTGCTCACGCCCATCAGCCTGCAAAGCTTTGAGGCCTTCCGCACCGCCGTGCAGCCGCTCATCAGGCAAATGGCCGGCAAAAAAGTAGTGGCCCTGGGCGAAGGCACCCACGGCACGGCCGAGTTCTACCGGGTACGTTTCTGGCTCACGCGCATCCTGGTGGAAGACCACGGCTACACGCAGGTCGCCCTCGAAAACGACTACACCGATACCTACCTGCTGGATGAGGCCCTGCGCCACCCCGCCGCCAACGTGAGCCAGCTCATGCAGCGCCACCTCTACGGCATCTGGCAAAACCAGGAAACCAAGGAGCTGCTCACCTGGCTGCAAGCCCACAACCGCACCCACCGCCGCCAGCCACTGGCCCTGCGCGGCATCGACGGGGCCTATGCGCTGCCCGAGGCACAACAGTTGGCCACCCTGGCCGCTCGCTACCCCAAGGCCGGCCTGCAGCCCCTGGCTGCCCAGCTGCTGCAAGCCGCCGGCACCCAGGATTCGGTGCTGGCCTACATCAACACCAAGTTCAAAGGCTACAAGTTCTCGCGCAAGCGCTGGCTCAGCACGGGCTTGGACGGCTACTACGCGGCCGAAAAAATCCTGGCGGCCTTGCCCACCGCGCGCCTGCCCCGCAGCCAGCGTGCCCTGGCCGAAGGCTACGCCACCGATGCCATGCTGGCCCTCGACGTATTCTACAAGTTTGCGGTAACCAAGAAGGATGCCTCCCGCGACAGCACCATGGCCGAAATGACGCGCTTTCTGGTACGCGAGCCTGGGGCCAAGGTCATCATCTGGGCGCACAATGCCCACGTTTCGCGCAAAAGCGCCGACCCCACCGACAACAACGGGGGTGGCACCGGCAGCTTCATCGAGCGCCTGCTGCCCGGCCAGTATTTTGCCCTGGGTACCACCACGGCCACCGGCACCTACGCCGCCACCACCGACGGCCGCATCACCCGCACCAGCGTCTTCACTTCCTATCCCCTCGACAAGCCCCTGGCCGGTTCCTGGGAAGCCAGCCTGGCCGGTGCCAGCGCCCCCAACTTCTTTCTGCTCACCAACCAGCTGGGCACCCAGAACCTCAAGCGCCCCCATCGCCTGGTTGGCTACATGCCCGACAGCGGCAAGGATTCCTACTACGATTACAAGCTGTCCGAAGCCTACGATGCCGTGCTTTTCCTGCGCCAGACCACGGCTGCCACGCCCCTGTAAACCGCCGCTCGTTTCGATGGGTAAAGCGGCCAGTTGAAACGCCTCATGCTCCTTTTTGATGAGCAGGGCCAGCATCCTGACTGCAACAGCTACTTGCTGGAATCCACGCTCTTTGCTTTGACAGCACCAGGGGGGCAGCCTGAAAATACAGTAAGAGAATAGGTGGGCGAGCCCTGGTGCGGCACCAAATGGCGGTGGAACCCGAAGCATATTGATGGACGCGGCAGAAATTGAAAAAGGCGGAAGCTACGGGAGCTTCCGCCTCTTCTGTCTTTATAGCCCAGTAAGTTACATCCTGACTTTCAAAGGGATTTCCTTGCTCGCGTATGCTTGCAGGGCAGTGAGCTCTTGCGCAATTGTGGCGAGCCAGCCTGGCTGCTTGCTGCGGTCTGCGTACACCTCGCTGTCGTATTTGTCGTGCATGGCCTGCGCCTCGATGCTGATTTGATGGTAAATGGCTTCCTGCTTCTGCTGCAGCTCTTTGGTGTCGGCCACTTGTTCCTGAATGGCTTTGGTGAGGCGGCGGGCGAAGAGTTCGGTGATGTCGAAGTGGCCTTGCTCGTGGGCCAGGGTACGCTCGGGGTCCTGCGTGCCCTTGAAATAGGAGTTCTGGCAGTCGAACACCGTTTCGACAATGAACTGTACCTTGCTCTGGAACAACTTCCCGTCGTAGTGGTAGCGCATGTAGCTGCTAGTAGCGGCTTCAAAGGGCCGGCTGTCGGTGCTGGCCTTAAAATCGGCCCGCGTGAGCCGGCGTGCAGGGTTCCACACTATCTCCTTCTCGTAGAGTGCCAAGTCGGCCACGCGCAACGCTTTGGCCTTGATGCGGTGGCAGGTGCTCCAGTTGTCGGGCAGGCGATGCTCGTAAATCTTGAGTACGTTGGCGCCGAGCTTTTGCGCCTCTTTGGTAGCCCGTCCAATCACCGTTTCGTAATCGCAGTTGAGCGATAGCCCGGTGTCCTTGATTTCAATGTCGCCCACCTCTTCCGAGGGGCCAGTGAATGTGTCGGTTTCTTTAATCACCAAAAAGCCCGGCGCTGCCGTGATGGCGTGGGTGCTTTGGGTAGCTTGCGTGATAACGCGAGGCGAACAAGCCGGCAGCGCTAAGCCCAGGGCAAAGGCTGTAAAAATGCGTTTCGAATAGAAGATAGGGGCAAAGCGCATGGTGGATGGTAGTTGCTTACTTGGCCTGTAAATAACGCACCGTTTACGGCCTGTTCTGATGGTACAAGTCCAAGTAGTACCGGAAAGCTTCTCCGACCAAGCCCTACCCAAGCACCGCCAGAGGCTTCCGAAGGCTCGCCAACCGCTTCACAAGCACCGCCAATCGTTTCGCAAGCATCGCCAACCGCTTCCCAACCCTCGCCAAGCATTTCGCAACCACAAACCTTGCGGCTTAAGGCCCGCCAATCGTTTCGCAAGTGCCGCCAAGCGTTTCGCAACTACAAACCTTCGTACCGAAGCACAAACCTTCTGTCGCAACCACAAACCTTCTGGCGTTTCACCTATTTGGGAACAACTACCTTTCCCATACTGCAAAGCGTCCTCGCCGCTGCGCTGGCACGCTCGACGTGGGCAAGCAGGCCGATGCGGTGATTATCGACGGCAACCCGCCCAAGCAGCTGCGCGACCTGCGCCGCGTGCCGCTGGTGGTGAAAGATGGGCAGCCCTACGAGCCGGCCCAGATGCGCAAGCTGGCGGATTACCAGCAATGGGATTTTAGCAGCGTAGCAGGCTCAGGCCAAGAGCCAAAAACGCCAACCGCTCCAGTAGCTGCTGTAGTGCGCGCCGAATGACTTAAACTCGCGCACTGCCGGCAGACCGTGCTGGGTGGCGTAGGTGGCGTATTCCTGCGCGTCGCCAAAATGGCGCTGCTGCTTGGTCACGAGGTTGTAAGTAAAAAACGTTTTGTCGTTGGCCTGTCCGCACAGCACGTCATCAGCTACTTGAAATGAGTCGATGAATGGCTGGTCGCTGGAAAGTTCGAGCGGCACATCCGTTTCAAAATAGGCTTCCATTCCATTGATTTCCTGCATTGCCTCGCCATTGCCCAACGGAATCCGAGCGTAATCACCAAGGCCGTGGTTGCCCCAGTAAGTGAAGGAAAATACGAACAATACCACCGCAACGCAAAGCCTGCTATACCACCTAAACCGCTTTGAGTTAGCATTGGCCCAAGCACGCGTGCCAGGCTTAAGCTGCCCGTAAAGGATGAATACGAACCGAAACGCTTCGGTATAAGCCCAGGCCGGGACCGATATTTTGAGGAGCGTGAAAATGAAGTGAAAGAGGAATTCCACGCTACGCGCTGCTAGGGAGACTACGGCTCGGTGTCTGTGCCGAGGGCTGCTAAAGTAACTCAGGAAACCGGGTAGCCCTTGCTGCTTTTTCCCCAATGCCCGCAACCAGCCGCGCCCGGTCAACATCGGGACTGCGGTAAAGCACTACGCCGGCACGGAGGCGGCCCCGGTGGTGCGGGCCAGCTGGTTTACCGCCCCCGCCAGGTCCACCGAGGGCAGGTTGAGCACGCACTGGCCGGTGCGCAGCAGGTTTTGCGTGGTTTGGGAAGAAGCGGCCAGGCCCAGCACCGCCCGCCAGCCCAGCCAAAACACCGACGACATGGGCGCTAAGTTGACGGAGCCGTCTTCGTTGATGGTGCTAATGAGTACGACGGGCGTACCGAAATACAGAATGGCGGGTTCACTGGGGTAATGCATGGTGGGGCGGGAGTGTGAAACAACGGATTGCTGGCACAAAAGTCCGCGCCGGTCAAACAGACGGAAACCCGGTTCTTGCGCAGTTGCAGCCGGGTTGCAGCAAGGCCTGCCCATCACAAACCCTCGTTCTCATCCACAAACCTTCCATCAGGTTACCTGGGCAGCCCTTAATGGTCGTAGCTCACTACGCGGGTGAGTTTCCAAGTGCTGCCCTGCTGCTGCCACACCATCACGAACTTAGAATTGCCGCAGTCGTTACGGCCGTTTTCGACGTGGCAAAACCGTTGCGTGGCAATATGGATGGCTCCGTAGTCTTTCACGGGGTACACTTCCAGACTACCTGGCACCAGCGTACGGGTGATATCGGGGCTTTGGGCAAACAGGCGCGCAAATCCGTCCTTGGTTTGGCTAAAATTGGAAAGGCCGCCCTTGTCGTGGTAAAACTCCACGTTATCGGCGAAGTAGGACATAAGTTTAGCCACGTCATGGGCATTGAAGGCGGCAAACATTTCCGTGTCTAGTCGGGCCACCGTTTGATATAGCTGCTCCTTGGTAGGAGGTTTCGAGGATGGGGCGGCGGCCAGCGGCGGGCTGCTGGGCCCGGCCTGGGGCGGCGTATTTTGGCCCCAGGCGGTGGTGCCTGAAAGAGCGGAAAGCAGTAAAAGGCTAATGAGCGTGCTGCGCATAAGAAGAGCGGTGATTACCAAGCTAAATATAGCCAGCTTACAAGTATGCGGGAGAACTGACGCAGCAAGTCCATAGGTCCCATTAGCCTGCTGGAAGTAGAAAAATGGCATTTGCAGTGCCTATCGAAAGGCAGGAGTCACCCGGTTAAAACGCAAACAGCGGCCGAAGCTCCACCAGAAGCTTCGGCCGCTGTTGCGGTTGCGGTGCGGGCCAGCTAGCGCGGCACCGCAAGCTTGAGAATACGGTACGGCTCGGTGCGCTCCCGACGGGGAATGTGCAGCTGCGAAGTCGTGACGTAGACCGACCCATCAGTGGCCACCGAGAAGCTGTCGGGCCATTTCAGTTGCGCATTCTGGGCCACTACCTGAAACTCGCCGCTGGATGTAATGCGCGTCACAGCGTTGTTTTCCACATCGGTGAGGTAGAGGTTGCCGGTCGCATCGAAGGCCATGCCATCGGGCGGGTTGGTGGTGGCTACGGTTTCTACCCGCTGGGCTAGCTGGGATTGGGGCAGCGCTTCATCGCGCAGGTATTGGGTGGCAATGCGGTAGAGCGTGCGGCCCGTGAGGGCGTGGTAGTAGAGGTAGTCGCGGTTGGGCGAGAGGGCCAAGCCATCGGAATCAATATCGGGCAGCTCGCCCGCCTGGTTGCGCCACACCCGGCCCTCGGCTGTGATAATCAGCTTCTCCGACTTCGTAGACGGGTGGTTGCCAAGCAGGCGGCGGGTGCGGCCCGTGGCCAGATTCACCACAATCAGGGCTCCCGCATTGGAGTCGGTGATGTAGGCAAAGTTGTTCTGCGTATCAATCCGCACGTCGTTGAGGTAGCTGGTGGGGTACACCACCGTCTCGTCGTTGAAGTCGATGCGCTGCACCACCTGCCGCGTGGCCACGTCAAACTTCAGCAGCTTGGCGCCGCCGGGCACCACGCCGCGCATTTGGGGCGAAGCTGCATCCAGCACCCACAGAAAATTATTGGCGTCGGTGTACACGCTTTGCACGCACACAAACTTGTTGGTCGGCGACATCATGCGGTCCCAGGTATTCCAGGCCGCATCGGGGAAGGGCGTGGCCTGGGCGCCGCTCACCTCCGCTACCGAGTAGGGGATGGTATCGGTTTCCATGCGCGGAAAGTTGGCGAATACGCGGCCCTCGCGGGTCACGGCCACGCCCGTCCACTGCACCGTGGAGGTGGCCACGGGCGTCAGGGCCACGTTCAGGGAAGGCACCTGCGGGGTAATGTCGCCCTCGCTGTCTTTGCTACAGCCCGCTAGTAGAAGCAGGCCGAGGGCCATTGCGAATAGGTTTTTCATTGGGGAAAGGAAGGAAAGGACGTGGCGCCCGCACCTCGGGCACCGGGTTCGGCTTTACGCGGTAACTTTCCCTCGCGGCTTCCCAAAGCTGGCCATTAGCCGCCAATTCAGCACTTTTACGGAAGCCATCTGGTCAGAAATACGGAGCCAGCGGCTGCTCCTTCGTCACTCATTCATTCGCCCGCCCATGTCACGCACCGATACCTTTGCCCAAACCCAGCCCGCCAGCCGCGCCGAGTGGCGGCAGTGGCTGGCCGAGCACCACGCCAGCGCCCCCGGCGTGTGGCTGGTGTACTGCAAAAAAGCCAGCGGCCAGCCCAGCGTTACCTATCCCGAAGCCGTGGAAGAAGCCCTCTGCTTCGGCTGGATAGACTCGCACCCGCGCAAGCTCGACGCCGACCGCACGCAACTGCTCTTCACCCCGCGCAAGCCCAAAAGTGGCTGGAGCAAGGTGAACAAAGAGCGCCTGACGCGCCTCGAAGCTGCCAACCTACTCTTGCCCGCCGGCCTAGCCGCCATTGCCCGCGCCAAGCAAAACGGCGCCTGGGAAAGCCTCGACGCTGCCGAAGCCGGCCACATTCCCGAAGACTTAGCCGCAGCGCTAGCCGCTGATGCCACTGCCCAAACCAATTTCACGGCCTTCGCGCCCTCCGCCCGCAAGCAGATTCTGACTTGGGTGCTGGGCGCCAAGCAGCCCGAAACCCGCGCCCGCCGCGTAGCCGAAACCGTGCGCATGGCCGCGCTAGGCAAGCGGGCGAATTATGACCGAGTGTAAGTCTCGCTTCGGGCCACCCGAAAAGCAGTTTACCCATGCTACCCTGGATGCCGACCGATGGCCGTTCGGGGTCATTCCCAGGGGCGCGAGGCATCCTTCCCAAGCCAAGGCGCTACGGCCACGGGCTCGCTAAAAGGCCCCGTGGCAATAAGGTGTTGGCTGCTGGCCAGAAATGGCACTGCCTGGTAAGCAAGGCCCACATTGGTTGCGGCCGGACTAATGTGTTTTGCCGTTTCAGCATCGCCCAGGAAATAGCCCAGCTCAAAATGCAGGGGCAATAGCAAGGGGAAATCAGGGGTGGCAGTAGCCGATTTTAAGTATGGAACCAGCGGCAGGTGAAGGTCCAGGGTTGCCTCGAAGGGAGCGGCGTGGTTGGTCTCCAGGCGCGTGAGGCAGGGAATGTAGCGAACCCCGAGGCCATCGGAGAGGGCTACCCTCATCGCCGCCAGCGCCACGTGCACGCGCTGGCCGTCGAGGCGTACGTAAGCATCGTGCGGACTGATTTCAAACTGCTCTTTTCCTGTGGCCGGGTTCACATGGGAGTCGTTCCAAAACAGGTTGTACAGATACAGCGGCTCCGCCGCACGGTTGACTACGCGGTAGTGCAGGCGCAGCACTTCGCCAGCCAATTGGGTAGCCGTGATGGTGAGGGTGCAGGCGGCGTTTTCGGTGTGCAGGGTCTGGCTACTCATGAGACAGCTGGGGCCAGCGGTGCAGCCAAAGCGCTTTAAGATGCTGCCCGGTGCGCGGCCAGACGGGCAGTCAGCAGCGTGGTTAGCTCCGCGTGCGAGCATTGCAGCGTATTGGCCGAGATGAAAATGGGCGAGCCGTAGGACTTGAGGTTGGTTTGGAGCAACTGCTTCTTGAAGCGGTTAGTGTGTTGCTCAATGTATTTGTTGGGGTCGCGTAGCTTCACCAGGACGAACTTTTGACCTGCCATCTGCATCTCCTCCAACGCGGCAACGTCGGCCCAGAGTACTTCGCCCGCTGCCAGGCCACTGGAGTTATCGGTGAAGCCATCAGCCGCCACCAGCAAGCCGGGCCGTTTATCGCCCAGCTTTTTGACCAGAAAAAAACCGAGAACCGCAAAGAAAATACTGCCCAGTATCCCGAACATCCGGATTTTGGCCGGGTCGTGCAGGAAAGGGTTTTCGATGAATGTTTCCGGGGTGGCCGCCATCCAGGCAGCGGCCCCAGCCAGCAGCAGCGAGCCTCCTAAAAGCAATGTTAATTTTTGTTTGCTGAGCGCAATTTCGGTAGTGCTGGAATCAGTCATGAATGGGGAAGGAGAGTAATAAATTTGCTGGACAAGGGCTTAAAGCCAATTGGGCGGCTTCGCTATTACTGGCCGCATGCCAGGCCAACGGCAGCTTGGCGCTAATTTCACCCCCAAGGCGTCCACTGGCCGTTGCTGGACGCGGGTGCGGGGCGCTCATCGGCCAGCACCTGGAACGACTGCCCAAATGGTCCCACGGTAATAATCGCCTGCTCGCTGGCAGGGAAAGCATTGGTGCCGAATGCGCTACCCTCTGGCGTCGCCACTTCCCGAATAGCCGTCTCCGCAGGCTCCGAGGGCAGGTACCCTAGCTCAAAGTACAGCGGGCGTGGCACGGCCGGAACGTTGAGGGGGCCACTCTGGTACATGTTGTTGAGCTGTAGGGGCAGAGGCAGCACCACGGTTTCGGCGTACTCGGCTCCTGGCGCTACGCGCGTCATCAGCGGAATGCGGCGTGCTTCCACCAGCAAGCCAGGAGGCACATCCACCACCTTTTTGCTCACCGTCACCGCTTCACTACTTGCCTCCACGTTGGCCAGATTAGGCAATGCGTAGAAAATAAGCTGGTTGCGGGTGGTATCGCGCCAGGCATTCTCCCAGAGCTGGTTGAGGAGGTAGAGGGGCCGCGAGGCGGTGTTACGGATTTGGTAGTGCAGGTGCAGCGCCTCGGCGGTGGGGGTCACCTTCACCGTCAGGGTGCAGTCGCTGGTGTGGGCTACCAGGGTTTCGGTGGTCAGGGAGTCAGGAGCCATCGGGGAAGAACAGCGGTTGAGAAGGATAAACGGCCAGTTTGTGCACTGTTAGTAATACTCGCGGCGAGGCTGCGGGGGATTCCACTCGGCGCGGATTTTGTTTTCCGAAATCGCATACGCATCGTGCGGGGGCACCCCAACGGTTTCCAGCTCAAATATTTGGACCTCATCCAACTTGTTGGGGTTTTTGGGGTCGGGGCCTTTGCCATTGGGGGCATTATTCCGCCGCATCCGGCCGTAGGCAGCCTGTTCGGCGTGAATTAGCTCGTGGGCCAGCCCAATTGCTGGTGGGCGCTCGAGCCACGCTGCTTCTCCCTCACCACTCACAGCATTAAATGGATTGTAGGCAATGCCCATCGCCGTGCCCGCGCCGGGGGTAACACCGTCCTCCGCATAAAACGCTGGCGGCCAATAGCCGTGGGGGTATTCAACGCTGGCCCCGGGGAAAGCAGCGCCGTTGGCTTTCCCGTAGAATAATTCGATGCGCTTGCCCGACGCCTGTAAGGACTCCAGCAGCTTCCGGCCGGTTGGCGTTTCGTAGAGAGATTGCAAGTCGGCCATCACAGCTTCCTTGAAGCCGGGAGGAGCAGGCCCGTCATTAACTGCCCTCGACGTTAGATTGAAGGTGCTGCTGAGCAGCTGCGTTACTTCGGTGCTTATTACAGCGGCCTGGGCCGCGCGTGCAAAGCCCGAGGCGGGGCCGTTGGGGCTGAAGGCCGCAGCTGCGGCAGCTGTTTCGCGCAGCATCGCCGACGGCCCAGCGGCCGTGGCGGCCTGCACTGCCCCTGCCACTGCCTGTACCTGCTGGGCCACCGCGGCTACCCGCTGCACTTGCTGCACGGTTGTGGTGGCTCCCATCGGCCCGCCGCTCCGCAGTTCAAAGCCCGATGCTGCGATGATGAGGTGGCAAACGTAGGCTCCATCGCTCCCGGCCCCGCTCTCGAATACCTCTTGGTAGCCCACGCACTCGCCCGCCGTGAAAGCAATGGTTTCGTGGGCTACGTGCTGGGCTGGGTCATAAAAGACCACCTGGCCCGACAGAGGCTTGTGCGGCGTGGAGGCCCACACCAGCAGTTCGTCGTTGTCGGGCACGTCGAGGGCGAGGTGCAGCAGGTCGTGGCGCACTTTGCTAATTACCCGGCCCCGAGGGTCAATGGGCTGATGGCAGGCATATTGGCAGCGCACCACCCGGTAGGAAGTGCCCATCAGGTGCAACTCGGCGTGAAAAGAAGCCATAGGCTAGGCAGGTGAAAGGAGGCAAGCGGCGGACCTGTAGTTGGGTAAAACAGACGGCCGTTGGTACGGTAAAGATATACCGATACGCAACAACGGCTCCATGCGGTTGAACGACCCCACCCGGTCCAGGCTGGACGGTATTGGACCAGCCGCGCCCCCGCCATCATTCCCGAAGATTCGGCCAAAGCCTGCGTGGCTGACGCTGTGGTGGAGGCCACAATTCAGAGCGGTTAGGTCTTGTTCTTCGGTTCGAGGGCCGAGCCGTCCGGCTGGTTGCCGTGGCCCGGTAACGTTGCCCGATGTTGCTGGAGCACCCTTATTAAAACCTGCGCTAAGAGTTGTAAAATGTGCCGTAGTAATGCTGCGCCAGTTGCGCCTGCACCAAGTGGATATCGGCCTGGAAGGAGTGAATAGCGGCCGTAACCTGCGCGGCAGGCCCCTGACTCAGGAAGAAACTATCTTTGGCCGATACCCATTTCTCCGCGCTGGTTCCCTGAATGTTGACGTTGAGCCAAAGGTCGATTTCCTCCGGATTGCGCATTTTGCCGATGGGCCGGGTGAGCCTCAGAACCAGCTGCACGGGGTTGCCCAAGCGCTCCAACATGTAGAAGCGGCCAACTGTAAACGGCAGCCGCTGCTCCCAGTCGGCAGTGATAAAGCCTGCTAGCTCGTCGAACATCGCCTGGAGCAAGCTCCTTTCCATGTCGGTAAAGCCGGGAGCCGCGAGTGGGAGAGGCTTCATGAGTAAGGGAATGAATGGTAGCTGGATGGGTTGACGGTCCGGGCAGCGTGTTCGCACTGCATGTAAGGAAACCAGCTGCGCGCTCGTCCGAATAAACCTTTAGGCGTTGTCAAAAGGGGCGCACCACTCATTATAGTACGGGCCGGCCCACTCACGCATGTGCGGAAACAGCCACGCTGCCGCTGACGGCACCAGCTGAAACCCGTTTTCATCGTCGGTAATAGGGTCGTCGCCGCCCAAGTGCCGCAGGGCGTGCTGAACCGCAGCGGCACACAGCAGAAACTGGCCAATGGAATCCGCCAGCACGGCTCCGTCTTCCCAACTGCCCGCGCCGTGCTCAAACCGGATGACGGCCCCATCGGCGGCTTGCAAATCCACGATGATGGGGTCGCCGCCTTCATTGGCAATCATGAACCAATGGTCCGGCCAGTCGGTCAGGGGCTGCTGGGTGACGGAATTGAAGTTGTAGCCATCCTGCCGCAGGCCCAGCTGTGCAAAGCCGTACACATCTATCGGGTTGCCCACCGCCGCGAAAGACGCCCACGTCATTGGCGCAGCTCGTGTAAGGTATTCCACCAGCGCGGGCGGCAACGGCGACGGGAACTCCTGCCGGAGCCGGTCCAACTCCGCTTCTGCCGTGGGCGCGGGCTGAAAAGGCCAAACGGGTTCCTGCCAAAATTCCTGAATGAGGCCAAGGGCTTGCTGAAGCTGCATGTACTAACGGGGTTGAGTAGGCGTGCAAGGTGGCGAAGAGGCGCGACACTTCACGTTTGCGCGCTGAACGAAACCGAACCATCACATTTTTGCGCTGTATGAAGCGGCTGCCCTGCCCACGGAATTGCCAGCGCCAGCCCATCGGCTACTCCGCTTATTCGACCGGGAGCCAATAAGTGCTTGCCGGAAGCACGAGTCGGGCCGGCTGGTAGGCAGCAGGCACACTAGCTTGCTCATCGAACAACGCAGCTGGCTTGCTTCTTTCCGTGTCTGCCTTCCCACCGCGCGTCCCCATCTTTGCCCCATGCTTTCAGAACCTACCTACCTCACGGCCCGCATGGCCGCGCCCATGGTTGAAGCCCACTTTGCGCGACACCGGGCAGCCAGCCTGGAAGATGTTGCCAAGCTGGCGTCTCCGCCCGAAGCGCAGTGGGTGGAAGCCGTGATTGACGTGGCCTTCTGGGCCAGCCTGCGCCGCGAGGAGGGGCACCCGCCACGCATCTCGATGGCGCTACTGCCACCCGCACAGGCCCGACGGCCGTTGCAGTTTGGCCACCCACGCCGCCTCACGCCCTACAACCTGCTCAAGCTGGCCCCTGCCGTCGAGCAGCCTGGCATTCACCTGGGTGTGTGGCACGATGCCGATGGCCTCTACCTCTGGGGCACCACCAACACGATTCCGCCGCTGTGCTTTGTGCTGGAAGTGGTGGAACCCGGCCTGCTGGTGGTGAAGCACCGCCGCGTAGGCGGCTTTGGCAAGTACGTGAACGTGGCCGTGCTGCGCGGCGACCGCCTGCAAATAGTGGACGAGGAGCACGGCGGCCTTAGCGACTGCCCGGCCCTGCGCGCCTTCCTGCCCGGCCGCAGCCTGCCCTCGGCCGGGTCCGGCGAAACCGATAATGTGCTGCTGGAGCTGGCCAGCGCCATGCGCGCCCACGGCCGTGGCGGCCTGGTGCTGGTGGTGCCCGCCGGCTCCGATAAGTGGCAGGAATCGGTGGTCCATCCGCTTTCCTACCCCGTGACGCCGGCTTATAAAGGCATCACGCTGCGCCGGCGACCAGGGCAGTCGCGCCGCCGCCGCCAAGACCAGCTGCACCGCAGCATTGGGGTGGTGGGCGGCTTCACCGCCGTCGACGGCGCCACGGTTATTACCCAGGACTACCACCTGCTGGCTTTCGGGGCAAAGGTGACACGGGCCAGCGCCAGCACGCCCGTCGGCCTGATGACCCTCACCGAGCCCGTGGTAGGCAGCGAAGCCCTGAGCTTGCACCCCGCTCAAAACGGTGGCACCCGACACCTGGCCGCTGCCCAGTTCGTACACGACCAGCGCGATGCCATTGCCCTGGTGGCCTCACAGGACGGCTTTTTCACCGTCTTCGCCTGGTCCGAGGGGTTGCAGCAGGTGCATGCCCACCGGATTGACGTGCTGCTGTTGTGAGGCAAAGAGGGGCTGAAGCGTCGTAGCTTCAGCCGCTTTGTGGGTTGTGATAGTGGAACAGCTAGTAAGCCAAGTCTGCTGCTTTGGGGTCGGAGCCGTACAAGTTATCACCTTGGCTGCCTTCGGTGCAATCCAGCACCAGCAGCCAGATAACGCCGACAAGTGGTATGAAGATGATTAAGGTGAACCAACCGCTCTTCCCAACATCATGCAGCCGCCGGACCCCAACGGCGAGGCTGGGAATGAGCATAGCCAAGCTAAATAACTCGGAGATTGCCCCGGAGCCGTCATTCCCTGCCGTACCCAGCACCTTGTCGGCTATTGTTGCAGCAATGGCGAAAATGAAACTGAAGAGCGCGAACATCCAGTATTCTTTGCGGCGGGCGCGGCCGGTGAATACGGCGTATTTCTTCAAAGCGAGTAAAAAGTAATCCATTATAAAAATCGGGTTGGTTAACTCCTACACGTAATGCTTTTCAGTATTTCCCCGTTTTTAAGATTAGTTTCCGGATTCCACCAGGCAAACATAAGCCTTCATTGCAGGCCAGTGTGAAACCATTGTTAGAGACTGGAATTAAACAATAAAAAAAGGCTGCCCAAATAGGCAGCCTTTTTCGCTCAACTCCAGCGTTGGCTACTTCACGAAGCGGCGCGTGGTGGTCTGCTGGTCTCTGGTAACGATGCTAATGGTGTAAATGCCGGCGGGCAGTTCGGCCACATTTACGGCGCCTTTTGCGAAGGAGCCGCTGGCTACAGGTTTGCCATAAGTATTGAGAATGCGGTACTGGCTGCCGGCCAGTGGAACTTCGGCGCTCAGGTAGAGCATGTCGATGGCCGGGTTGGGGTAGAGCTCGGCGGCTTGCAGGCTCTTAGCAGTGGTGCTGGAAACTTCCCCGTCCTTGATGGGGGCCGCCATGCGGGCGGCGCCCTGCTTGGAAATGCGGACCCAGTTGAGGTTGTAGCCGCCGGTCTGGGCGTAGACGCCGAAGTTGTAGGTGCCGGCGTTCACCGTAACGGTTTTCGAGACGGTGGTCCAGGTCTGCCAGCCGCCGGTGGCCGGCAGGCTCGAGTTGCCGAGCTGGATGGCGCCCGCGTTCAAGTCGGCGGAAATGGTGCCGCCGCTGGCCCCGCTGGCCACGCGGTACTCCAGGAGGTAAGTGCCGGTGGTGGGGAAGGAGATGGCGTTCCAGACCAGGTAGTCGCCGGCGTCGATGTAGCCCATGTCCTGCCCGCCGCCCGTGTCCGAGCAGGCCTCTACGGTCATGCCGTTGTTCACGTTGGCTGCTTCGGCTTCCAACTGCCGGCTAAAACCGGGCGTGCTACTGGCCGCAAACGAGACCCAGTTGAGGTTGCAGCCAGTCGAAGCGGCTGCGTGTACGCGCAGGGTCTGAACCCCGGCGGGCAGCGTTACGGTGACAGTAACGGTTTGCCAGCTTTGCCAGCTGCCGGTGTTGCCCACGTTGATGCTGCCCAATACGGTGCCGCTGCTGTTGCGCAGTTGCAAGGTGGCGCCGCCAGTGGCACTGGCCACCCGGAAGCCCACGGTGTAGGTGCCGGCCGTGGCCACGTTCACCCGGTAGTCGAGCCAGTCGCCGGTATCGAAATAGGATACGTTCAGCCCGCCGCCCGTGTCGGTGGTGGCTTCGGTCTGGGTGCCCGACTGAGCCGAAAAGCTTTCCGCCTGCAAGGTGCCCGGAATAGCCTGCGCGGTGGTCGGGGGCTGGGTGGTAGTGCGCTGCACCACCACCTGGTTGATGGCCGTGAGCAGGGAGTTGGCGCCGGTGGCATCCTGCGACAGCTCCCAAATCATGATGCCGCTCGCCTGGTCGAAGGCAAGATTGGTTTTGCTTTTGATGGTGGGAATGCCGTTGTAGCCCACGCCGTTGAATACGTCGGCGTTGGGGCTGGCGCCGCGGGCCAGCAACTGGGCGTACGACTCCCAGCTGGGCCGGCCGTAGAAGGGCACACCGAGCACGGTTTTGTTGGCGGGTAGGCCGCGGCCCCGCCAGTAGCCAATGGACTGCGTGGCGTAGTCGTAAGTAGAGTGGTCGAAGTCGTTGGCGTCGTAGGCCATCAGGTTCAGAAAATCGACGTAGCCGAATACGCTGTTAAGCACGCCGGCCCCTCCAGTGGCCACCACGGCGGCCGTGAGCAGCTTGCTGCGGCTGTGCATTTCGGTGGACAGTTGCTGCATCAGAGCCGCGTAGTTATTGGCCGAGGTGCCCGCGTCCGGGTATTCCCAGTCGATGTCGACGCCGTCGAGCCCGTACTGGTTAGCGAAGTTCACCAGATTGGCAACGAAGGTGTTGCGGTAGCCAGCGTTGCCGCCAATGCTTTCAAAGGCGCTGTCGTCGCCGTTGTTCCAGCCGCCCACCGAAATGAGGACTTTCACGCCGTTGGCATGGGCCGTGGCTACCAAGCTTTGAAGCTTCGCAGGGTTTTCGATGGCTTGCAGGCCGCCGGTGGCCGTGGGCAGCAGGAAGGCGTAGTTGACGTGGGTAAGCTTGCTGTATTGCACGCTATTCACATCGCCGGCCCAAGAGGGCATATAGCCGATGACCCGAAATTGGGCAAATACGGGCCCCGCCGCCAGTAGCAACAGCGCCAGCAGCGCATTCTTAAAGAAAGACAATGTTTTCATAAGGAAGAGGGTTTGAGTGAAAAAAGACAAGTTATAAGCTAATCTAATTATGAACTGACCTACAGTCTGTTGAATTGGAACGCACCAGGCTGAGCTGAGGCTGTGAGGTGCCATCCCACATCTGGCAAAAGGAAAAAGCGTGGGCAAAGTCACCGACTCTGCCCACGGATATTATTTCACAAAGCGCACGGTCTGGGCCTGGCCGTCGGCGGTGACCGTGATGGTGTAGATGCCCGGCTTCAGACCCGTTACGTCCACGCCGGCCTCGGCATCCAGCGTGCCCTGGGCTACCGGTTGCCCCCAGGAATTCATAATCTGAAACTGGCGGCCGGTTAGCGACTGCGCCGAGTATAGCCGCAGGTGGTCTGTGGCCGGGTTGGGGTAAACTTCTATCGTGCTGTTAGCTGGGGCTGTGGCCGCCATGCGGGCAGCGCCCTGCTTGGAAATGCGAACCCAGTTGAGGTTGTAGCCGCCGGTCTGGGCGTAGACGCCGAAGTTGTAGGTGCCGGCGTTCACCGTAACGGTTTTCGAGACGGTGGTCCAGGTCTGCCAGCCGCCGGTGGCCGGCAGGCTCGAGTTGCCGAGCTGGATGGCGCCCGCGTTCAAGTCGGCGGAAATGGTGCCGCCGCTGGCCCCGCTGGCCACGCGGTACTCCAGGAGGTAAGTGCCGGTGGTGGGGAAGGAGATGGCGTTCCAGACCAGGTAGTCGCCGGCGTCGATGTAGCCCATGTCCTGCCCGCCGCCCGTGTCCGAGCAGGCCTCTACGGTCATGCCGTTGTTCACGTTGGCTGCTTCGGCTTCCAACTGCCGGCTGAAGGTGGCCGAGGAGGTCTGCACCCGCAGCGAGGTGGCTTTGTCGTTCCAGTTGCCCGTCCCGAGCGGGTTGTTCACCAAGCAGGTGTTGTTGGCCGTGACGGTGAGCGTGCTTCCGGTGAAGTTGTCGCTTTCGTACAGCACCACCTGATAGCCACTGTTCACGGTCAGCGAGGAAATGTCGTCGTTGAGAATGCCGCGGGCCTGCAGCGCAGCCAAGTTATAGTCGCCCACAGGCAGGGCCACAGCCGTGCCGGCGTAGTTGCAGTCCTTGTACATGGTGGCCACGCCGGTGCCACCGCTCTGGCCGGCAAAGCCCCCGAAAGTAGCCACTACCTTGGTCGGCTGTGGCGTTTGGAGTGTGGCCGACTGGTCGGCCACGTCGTCGTAAGCGAAGCCGTAGGACAGATTATCGACGCTGATGCCGGGCAAGTGCCAGAAGCGGGCGTAGTAGTTCATAGGTGCCGCGCCGTAGAAAGAGGCAACGTTGTACCAGTTCTGCTGGCCGGGGTTGGTGGTGGTCGTGTTCACGATGTGACGGTTGATGGCGGCCGTCATTTGGGCCTGCACCACGAGGTCGACGGTCACGTCGCCCACGCCGCTGGCCAGCACGCCCTTGCCCTCAAAGGCCTCCTGCGTAGTGGGCCGGCGCGTGATAATGCCCGTGCGGCCCGTGAACGCGCCCGACTGGCCCACCACCGTCAGCCGGTCGTTGGCATCGACGCGACCCTTGAAGACTCCCGCATTGCCGGCGTAGAAAATCAAATCCTCGTTCTTATACTTGTTCCAAATGGCGTCGATGTAGGGCTTGAAATAGTTGCCGTAGGGGCCCGCCGTGGTGCCGTTGGTGCCGTCGTAGAAGGCCGGCGTTTTCGAGGGGAAGCTGATGACGCCGGTGGTGTTGTTCACCGTGCCCTGAAATTCGGCGGGCACATTGGCCTTGTAGGCGGCCACAATATCGGCGGCGGTTTTCAGCTCGCCGGTTTTCTTGTAGTAGCCATTGCCGTACAGTTCCAGGCCCATGGGATAGGCAAAGGCATCGACGCGGGTGGTGTTGCCGAAGAAGCCGCCCGCGTTATTGGTCAGCTCAATGGTTTCGTAGAGAATGCCCGTGTTAGGGTCGGTTGGGCTCTGGGGGTTGGGCGCAGTGTAGCCCGAAGGCGCCCCATTAGCCCCGAAAAAGTAGAAATACAGCTGCTGGCCCCGGGATATGTACACCCGGCAGCCGGCAATGTAGGGCAGCGTAAACGTGCGGTTCGGAATGTTGCTGAGCCTGGTGAAGCAGGCCGCGTACTTCGAGTTCTGGCCCGGTCCCGTGTTGCCGTTGATGGTGGGCCCGGTCACGGTGTTGTAGCTGCTGCTCATGGGCAGCACCTGGCTATTGGCGGCGTTTATCCAAACGTGGTTGTTGTTGGGGTCGATGCCCACGATGGCCACGTACAAGTCCGCGTCGGCAAACGGTGAGGTGTTGTTGATGGTGAACGGGATGGAGCCCTGGGCTTGGCCGAGCCGGGGCAGTAGCGCGCCGAATAAGAAGGCCAGTAGGGAAAACAGCGTAAGCTTTTTCATAAGGTGTGGGAATTATGGGAAGTGGTGAAAAGGAAAAATCCTGGCCGTCCAGCCAGGGTTGGCAAAAGCAAAAAGTGCGCGCATGGCGCTGCCCGCTGACCAAGCCGTCAGCAGCTGGCATGGCAGCCAGGTAGTACCAGTAAATGGGAGATGAGCACCAATTGAGGGGGTGCTTCGAGCCGCAAGCTATGGGCGTTTTACCGGAAGCAATGCCCCCTGGTTAATCCCAAGTGCCGGTTCTACAGCCTTCTGCACGCTTACTGCACACGCATTTTACTGGGCTTTCGGTAGGAAAGAACAATGTCTTTCCTACCCTTTTTGGGCCCGGCATAGCTCTGGCAAATCCAGCTTCTCGCTTAAAAAACAAGCAGACTTCGGATAAAAAACAATCTACTTTTCATCAAAGGCTTCAAGCTGCCGAAACCGATTGGGCGCTCAGGCAAGAACAACCTTGAAATAGTGCTCTGATTTTCCGCAAAGGATTGTGGTACTAAGAGCCGGTAAAATGATTCTGCGACTGGTTGGATAAGCGCTACAGTAGCAAGTATTTGTGAAGTGCAAAGACAACCTTCCTCCTGTGCCTTGCGAATACTTTAGCTCACAGCAGCGCAAGGCTTATTCGGGCCTGTGCTGGCTGCTTTATCGCCATGGCCTTCCCTTATCAGCTTCTGCTGGAAACCGTTTTACCCCACCTGCTCATGGGCAAAGACAAAAAGAAGCACTCGAAAAAAGACCGGGCGTCGGAAGATATTCTGGACGTCGCGGCCGTGTCGCTCAAGAAATTTCGCAAAGTGACCAAGGAGCTTTCCAAGCTTAGCACTGGCCAGAAAGTAGTGGGCGGCATTGCGCTGGCTGCGGCGGGCCTGGTGTACCTGGCTGCCCATGAATCTCCCGTCACATCCAAACCCAAAGGCCCGGCCGATGACCCTGGCCTCGATGAAGCGCCTGCCCACCGCCACAAGCCAGCAGGCGCCCGCCACCGAAAAAGCGCCAAATCCCAAGCCGAATAACCCACAGAATCGGGCCTCACGCATACCGCCTGCAGGCAAGTGATTCTAACTGAACCGCACTATGAAAAAGACCAAAGACAAAGCCAAGAAAAACAAGTCGGCCAAGAAAAGCCTGCTCGGTGGTGCCTCCAAGTCGCTGAAGAAGCTGGGCAAGCGCAAGCTCACTACTACTCAGAAAGTAATAGGCGGAGTTGCCTTGGCGGCGCTAGGCCTGGGCTATCTGGCCCAGCGCCGCAAAGCCAGCGCTGCACCCACAGCAGTTGATACCCCACCAATTTCTGATGCCGAAGCCGCCGAGCAAAACCTGGCCGCGCTAGATGCCAACGCCTAGCAATTCCAGCAATGTAGGGGAACGAAGGGTTGCATGTCTACATCGTTCTTACATACCTAAGGTCGGCTGAACGCACAAAAAGCCCCGCTACCGAAGCTTCGGTGGCGGGGCTTTTTGATGAACCAGTGAGCGGCTACTCGGCTGCGGCTACTGCCGGGGGCGGCGTAGCACCACCTTTTTTCACGCGCACGGCGTTGGGGCCTTTGGCACCCATCTCCACTTCAAAGGTCACTTTGTCGTTCTCGCCAATGGTGATGCCACCCAAAGCGTTAGCGTGCACAAAAATGCTTTCCTGGCTCTGCGAATCCTTGATAAAGCCGTAGCCTTTCGAGGTGTTGAAGAACGTCACGGTGCCGGTGCGAGTGGTTTCCTCGGGCTCCCGGTCTTCCTGCTTGGCCACACTGATGCGAATGTCCTCGTCCTTGATGACACGCTTCTTGGTGGGGTCGGGTGGGGTAGAGGTAATGTTGCCATTCTCATCCACATAAGCAAACATTTCCTCTAGGGCCGCCCCGCTTTTGGCGTTGGCATGGCGCTCGGCTTTGCGCTCTTCTTTCTCAGTCTTCTTCTTTGCGCGCTTTTTCTCGTTGTCTTTCTTACCAAATGTCTCTTGAGACCTACCCATAGTGTTGTGTTGCTAAATCGTTGTGCTGTCAGCGCCGACGGCGGGCCCGGCAGCGAGCAGCGGAGTGGATTGTTACGAAGATACGCAATATATAAGGTAGAGAGCCAGATTGGTCTAGCTTGGGTCGGTCCAACGGGTTTTGCGCCAGGTTTCCTGCTGGGCCGGCGTGAGATAAGTCCAGGCTACGAGGCGGCTTTTCTTCTGTCCCTGAGCCATATCGATGGTGCGTACATCGGTGGCCCCGGCTGTTTTCAGGGCGCGGTACACGCCGGGGAGCGTCTCTTTTTTCGACACGAGTGAGGTGAACCAGTAGCAGGCACGGGGCCGTCGGCCGCTCTCCTGCACCATGCGCCGAATGAATGCCGCCTCGCCACCCTCGGTCCACAGCTCAGCGTTTTGCCCGCCAAAGTTCAGAGTGGGCCGGGGGCCGCGCGCGGTACCCAGGCTGGTGGTTTTGCGCTTAGTCCCCGCGGCTGCCTCGGCTGCCGAGGCGTGGAAGGGCGGGTTGCACATGGTGAGGTCGAACACCTCGCCGGCCTGGAAAATACCATCGAAAATGCGGGTGCGGGCTGGCTGGAGCCGGCACTCGATGGCCCCGGCCAGCGTGGGATTGGCGGCCTCAATCTGCTGGGCGGCCCGCACGGCCACCCCGTCAATGTCAGAGCCCACGAAGTGCCAGCCGTATTCCCGCCGGCCAATAATGGGGTAGATGCAGTTAGCCCCCACGCCCACGTCAAGCACCGAAATATCCTCGCCCCGGGGCCGCAGACCACCGTTGCTTTCGGCTAATAAATCGGCCAGGTAGTGCACATAATCGGCCCGGCCGGGAATGGGCGGGCACAGGTAGCCCTTCGGAATATCCCAGTGCTCGATGCCGTAGAACTCCCGCAGCAGGGCCCGGTTGAGGGCTTTCACGGCGGCGGGGTTGGCAAAATCAATTGATAGGCTGCCGTGCGGGTTGGGCCGCACAAAGGCCGCCAACTCCGGACTGCGCTGGCGGAGCAGCGGAAAATCGTAGGGGGCGCGGTGCGGGTTGCGGGGGTGCAGTTGGTCTTTTTCGGCGAGCGGAGGAGGGGTCGGGTGCATGGCAATTCAGGTGGTTTTGTAGAGGTACCAGCCGTCGCCGAGGGGCTTGAGTACAATAAGATGGTCAGGGCTCATGGC
Organism: Hymenobacter negativus; assembly: GCF_017571495.1. Classification (GTDB taxonomy): domain Bacteria; phylum Bacteroidota; class Bacteroidia; order Cytophagales; family Hymenobacteraceae; genus Hymenobacter; species Hymenobacter negativus. Next base: position 94,633 of record NZ_JAGETZ010000005.1, read on the forward strand.
GGGAAGCTGCGCGGCATCGGGCTGGTAGAGCAGGCCCACCGTGCTGCTCACCTTGCCGCCGATGACGAACTCCAGGCAACTGGTGCAGTCGGTTTCGCGGCGCGTCACGCGGCTCAGAAACAGCTTGTGAAGCAGGGCGTTCACGGCGGGGTCGGCGTTGGCAGCCTGCTCGCGGGCAGCGGCCACGGTATCGGTGGCAAAGTACTGGCCGGCCTGCACCAGGCGCAGCACCTTGCGGAAATCGGCCCGGTTCTTTCGGAAGTGCGCAGCTATTTCGGCATCGGCGCTGGTCCAGAGGCGCAGGTTGCCTACGGTGAAGGCGTGGCTGGCGTCGGGGTGCTTGCGGTCGTAGTCGGCTACTTCGGCGGGGGGCATGGCCGCGAGCAGCGCTACCATGGGCGGCCCCAAGTGCGTCATGGCCAGGTTGCGGATGGCGCCAAGCTTCCACCCCCCGGCCTCGCGGCGGAAGTGCAGATAGAAGTCGCGCCGGGTGGCAGAGTCGCGCAGCTCCACGGCCACTACGGCCATGGCCGAATCCTGGCGCACCAGCTGGCAGGTGCGGCGCAACGGCCTCGGAATCTGCTGGCCCAGTGTCTGGTCTTTGGCCTGGCCGGCCACTTCGCAGCAGAGGTAGTCCTTCATGAGCGGCCACCCGGCAGGGGCCACAAACTGCTCGGCAATCCGAAGCGGCTCGAGAGGGGCAGGGGCCGCAAGGGCCGCGCTCAGCATCCACAGGCAGAAAAGCAGGAGCAGGTATTTCATCCGGGAGCTAACGGCAAAACAGCCGGCTTAAATTCCGGTATGCTCCGCAATATGGGGCCAATGCTCGTTTCTTTGCCGCATGAAGCGTTGGGTGTTCTGGTTTTCGCAGTGCGTGCTGGCGCTGGTATTTCCGGCCGGGCTGGCGGCCCAGGCCCCGCCGCTCACTCATCAGCAGTACCTGGAGGACTTTGATTTTTTCTGGGAAACCATCCGGGATAACTACGGCTACTTCAACCAAAAGCAAACCGACTGGCAACGGGTTCGCACCATTTACCGCACCCAGGCCGACACCGTGAACAGCCGCCGCGCCTTCGTGCGCCTGCTCGAAAACGCATTAGTCGAACTCTACGACAACCACGCTGGCCTGGGCACCAACCGCCTCGATTCGCGCCGCCTCGTGCCCACCGGCACCGACGTATGGGCCACCTTTGTGAACGGCCACGCCGTGGTGCAGCAAGTCCGGGCCGGCTACGGTGCCGAGAAGGTGGGCGTAAGACCTGGGGCCATCATCGAGGCTGTGAATGGCGTGCCCGTGGCCGATGCCATTCGCCCCTGGCTGGGCCAAGCACTCCGCACGCCCGACCCCGCCGCCCGCAACTTCGCCCTAGGCGAGTTGCTGGCCGGCAACCACATCACCCCGCGCACCTGGACTGTGCGGGCGGGAATGCGCACATTCACGGCCCAGCCCGATGTTCCCACGGCGCTGCTCGAAACCACGCATTATGCCGGATTGCTCGAAGTGAAACGCATTGGCGAAAACGGAGCCATTGGCTACCTGAAAATCAATAACAGCTTGGGTGACAATCGGCTTATTGCCAGGTTCGACAGTGCCCTCACGGCCCTGCAAGGCACCCAAAGCCTCGTGCTGGACCTGCGCGAAACGCCCAGCGGCGGTAACACCAGCGTGGCCCGCGCCATCATGGGCCGCTTCATTGGAAAAGAAGCGCCGTACCAGCGCCACGAACTGCCCAATGAGGAAGCCGAAACCGGCATCCCACGCCGCTGGCTGGAACTGGTGGCCCCGCGTGGGCCGCGCTACTCCAAGCCACTGGTGGTGCTGGTAGGCCGCTGGACTGGCAGCATGGGCGAGGGCCTGGCCATCGGCTTCGATGCCCTGCGCGGTGGCACCGTCGTGGGTACCGAATTGGCCCAGTTGAAAGGAGCCATCTACTCCTACAAATTGCCGCATTCCGGCATCGGTTTCGGCTTCCCTGTTGAACGCCTGTACCACATCAATGGTCAGGCTAGGGAAGCTTACCACCCGGCGGTATTTCTGGATTTAGTCAAGCTCGCCCAACGCCCGACGACGGAAGCGGACCCGGTATTGCAAGCGGGCCTTACGGTGCTGAAGACCAAAAAATAACGTTGGCTAGCGCGGCCGGGCCGGGCCCCGGCCACCTGCTTTCTTGCCACCGGCGGCGGGGCGGCTGCCCAGGCCACCACTTTTGGGCCGTGCCGGGCCGCCAGAACCATTGCTTTTGGGGCGTGATGAGCTGCCCGCTGCTGAGCGCTTGCCACCAGAACCGGGCTTATTGCCAGCCGTGGTGGGCTTCTCAGGGCGCGGTCCCCACCAGCCGGTCCCCGATGGGTTGAACATGGATGGTGGCCCAGGCTTGCGTGGGCGGCTGGTACGGGCTTCGCCGGAAGCAGCCGTATCGGTGCGTTTCGCCGGCTTTTCAGCGATGCCCCTGGGCGTTTTGGCCGGGCTACGGCGGCTACTGGAAGCCTCCTCGGTGCCGCTCGAGGAAGCCACCATTTTCATGATGCCGGCCAGCTCGGCCGGCGTCAACTCGCGCCAGTCGCCCACGGGCAGGCCTTTCAGTGTCACGTTCATGATGCGGACGCGTTCGAGCTTAACTACTTCGTAGCCAAAATGCTCCACCATGCGCCGAATCTGGCGGTTCAGCCCTTGCACCAGCGTGATACGGAAAATGTAGGGCGTTTCCTTTTGGATAACGCACTTCTTGGTGACGGTGCCCAGCATGGGGATGCCGGCGGCCATTTCGTCCAGCATGCGGTCGGTGAGAATGCGGTCGACGGTCACCACGTACTCCTTTTCGTGCTGGTTGCCGGCCCGCAGAATCTTGTTCACAATATCCCCGTCGCTGGTCAGGAAAATCAGGCCCGACGAGTCCTTATCCAAGCGGCCGATGGGGAAGACGCGGGCAGCGTGGTTCACATAGTCCACGATGTTGCCCTGCACGCCCGGTTCCGAGGTGCTCGTAATGCCCACCGGCTTATTGAAGGCCAGGTATACAGCATCTTCGGCCTGCTTAGGTTCCAGCTTGTGGCCGTTCACGGTCACGCGGTCGCGCGGGGCCACCTGGTCGCCCACCTGCGCAGGCTTGCCGTTGATGAGCACCATGCCCTGCTCGATGTAGCGGTCGGCCTCGCGGCGCGAGCACAGGCCGCTTTCACTGATGAACTTATTGAGGCGGGTAAGGGACATGGGCGGTATGGGCAATGGCTTAGGAAAACTGCCGCCACGGCCAGGCGTGGCAGGAACAGCGGACGCCGCAAAGGTACGGCCCTTGCAGAGCGCAGGCTCGCCGCGGATTATGAGGGATTCTGTCAAATTCTCTCCGCCCTCCCAAACTCAGCGCTACGGGATAACCTGCTGCAAGTTGGCTCGTTAGAACAGTCTTAATCCTTTCCAGTATTTTACGCATGTCTGATAAACCAACCATTTTTCCGCCGCAAAAGCAGGATGCCGGGGCCGGCAATCCCGGGCTCGAATACAAAATGACCCCCGAGCCCGAATTCATTCGCGAGGGCTACAGAGGGGCCGACAAGCTCAAAGGCAAGGTCGCCCTCATCACGGGCGGCGATTCGGGCATTGGCCGGGCCGTGGCCGTACATTTCGCCGTGGAAGGGGCCGACGTAGCCATTAGCTACTTTCCCACCGAGCAGCAGGACGCCGAAAAGGTGCAGGAGCTAGTGCAGGGCCACGGCCGCCGCTGCCTGCTACTGCCCGGCGACCTCAAGGAGCCGGCCTTCTGCCAGCAAATTGTGGACCGCACTGTGGCCGAGTTGGGTGGGCTGAACATCCTGGTGAACAACGCCGCCGAGCAAAACTGGCACGACTCGCTCGAAGAAATCAAGGATGAGGAGCTGGACAGTATCTTCAACCTCAACATCATTGCCATGTTCCGCATCTCGCGGGCGGCCGTGAAACACCTCAAGGAAGGCGACTCTATTATCAATACGGGGTCGGTCAATGGCTTTAAGGGCAACGAGCTGCTGCTTGATTACACGTCGACCAAAGGCGCCATCACTGCTTTCACGCGGGCTTTGTCGTTGCAGCTCATCAAGAAAGGCATTCGGGTAAATTCGGTAGCGCCGGGCCCTATCTGGACGCCGTTTGTGACGGCGGCGGGCTTCTTTAAGCTGCCGGTTTTTGGCCACGATGTGCCCATGGGCCGCGCCGGGCAGCCTTCGGAAGTGGCGCCGGCCTACGTGTTTCTGGCCTCGGAGGACGCCTCGTATTTCTCGGGCCAGACCCTGCACCCCAACGGCGGCTCGGTGGTGAATGCGTAGGCGTTGAGTGCGCAAAGCGTGTACCCCGAAGGTTTACTTCGGCCCGTCTGAACAACTATTGTTTTCGCGGGCTGAAGTTAACCTTCGGGGTACACGTTCTAACGAGCCTCATAGCTGCGCTTACAACCTCCCGACAAGCCCGGCCGTATCAAGTCAAAAAATGGTCAGATAACCATTTTACTTATTCAACTTCGCTTATGAATACCAAATTGCTTGGCCTGCTGGCCGCTGCCACGCTGGCTACAGCCGCCTGCACGCAGGAGAAAAAAACGGAAGAAACCACCGTTACGACTACTCCCGATGCCACCACGACCACCACAACGACGACCACGGTTGACACCGCCGCCTACCGCAACGAGGCCGACGCCCTGGCCGCCCGCGTAGCCGAAGACCTGAAGCTGCAGGACACCACCGTGGTGCGCCGCATCCGCACGGTGTACTACACCCGCGGCCGCAAGCTGAACAGCTACACTACCGATACCACCGGCCGCTATGCCGCCATCCGCGCCGCCAACGACGAGGCCAATCAGGAAATCAAAACCATCCTGACCAATCCGTCCGAGTACAACACCTATTCCAGCAACCTCGGCACGTATTATGCCGGCCAGCCCTATACCGTAGTGGTGGTAGAGCAGCCCAAGCGCACCGGCTCGGCCGGCGTGGGCCAGGGCTCGGCGGTGAAAAAGATGGAGCGTGAGGACGACGGCGACAAAAAAACCAAGTACGAAAACGGCGCCAAAATCAAGCGTGAAGACGACGGCTCGGTGAAAATCAAGCGCGCCGACGGCACCAAGGTTAAAATCGACGAAGAAGGCAACCGCACCGTGAAAAAGGGCCTGTTCAAATAAGCCCGGATTTCAGCCACAAAAAAGCCCGTTCCTGATTCAGGAACGGGCTTTTTTGTGGCTGGTAGTTAACTTCTTACATCCGCAGGCTCCAACTGGCACCCGTGAAGGGGCCGTAAACGTAGGGCGAGAGCTGCCCGCGGCGGTACCAGGGCTTGGGCCGCGGCATGATTTGAAAGCCAGTGCCTTTGCCGGTGGAGTCAACCGGTGCGCCATCGACTACGCGGGTGCGGCCATTGCGCACGGCAATTTTGGCGAAGCCATAGCCGATGGCAATGCCAATGGGATAATCGGAAGCCCAGTGCACGCCGTTGTTCAGCATGGCGTAGCCCAGCAGGCCCATCATGCCATAGCCCACGGGCCGGATGAAGTGGTACTCGGGGTAGTTGTCGGCGATGACGGTGAGCGTGGCCATGGCCGTAGCCAAGTGACCAGTGGGGAAGGCGTCGTAGTTCGGGACGAAGTTCTGGTACGTGTTGTACGACGGAAACAAGTGCCACTCGCCCCGGTCCTTGGTAGCCACATAGGGGCTCTGGCGGCCGGTGAGGCGCTTCATGGCCTGCACGATGAGGCCGGTGCTAAAAATGGCTTCGCCCAGCTCGCTGGACGTGCGCAGGGCGCGGTTGTCTTTCTTAATGCCGCCATAAATCCAGAAGCTGCTGGCAATGGTGAGGTGCGTCCAGCCGTCGCCGATGTAGTAGAACGTGCTGTTGAGGTTATCGGGCACGTTGAACTCAAACGGCAGGTTGGCCGAGCCGACGTGGAATGGAATGCGGAACAGGGTGCGCTGCGTGCTCTTGGGCGTGAGTCCCAGCTGCTTGCCCACGTCCTGGCTCCAGTCGATGATGGCCTGGTCGGCCACCCACAATGCGGCCGAACTCACCACCAGGCCCACCAGCGTGCTGGTGTTTTCGCGCCGAAACGCTAGCCCGGGTGCCTGGATGATGTCGCGCGGGATGTTGAAGGCCCAGCGGAAAGGTTTGGGCTTGTCGTAGTGCCAGGTCACGCCGGGGGCTACGGTATAGGTACTGATGCGGCCTTTCTCATCGCGCGGGTGGATATGCGGCAGCGAATCGGCGGGGGCAGCGGTTTTGGCAGTGTCGGCAGGGGCGGTGAGGGTATCGGGGCCGGCGATTACGAGGGTGGCGGAATCGGGCTCGCTAATGGGCAGTGGCGTGGCGCGGGCAAAGCTGGCGGAAGCAAAAGGCAAACTAAAAGACAGCGCAACGAGCAGCCGTGCAGCACGGCGGGGATAAAGAGGGTTCACGAAGAGAGGAATAGCTAAATAACGATGGCGCGGCCTAGCGGCAGGGGGTGGGGCGAGGGGGCCAAATGGAAAAGAACAAGTGAGCAGTGGCTCGGATAATGGGCCACAAAGGTAATACTGTCGTCACATTGGGCGGCTGCCCGCAGTGCCGTTCCCCGATGACGTACTGGGGCACCGAATATTTTAGGCAAGCAGCGTATCTTTCAGCAGAGCTTGGCAACACGCCGTATAAGCCCGTTTGCACGCTGCTTGTTTCATCCCACCCGAGCCCATGCCCGAAACCGCTGCCGCGCCCCTGGAGGGCCTCGTTTCTCCCGCCAGCGCCATTGCTGCCAATTCGTTTGGCGCGGCGTTTCTGGCCCTGCGGCAGCGCACCGCAGCCCTGCGGCAAGAGGATGTGGCCGCCCGTCGGGCCCGTCTGAAAAAGCTGAGCGACTGGCTCCACACACACCGCGCCGATATTCAGCAGGCCCTCTTCACCGACTTCCGCAAGCCCGCCGCCGAAACGGATTTGACCGAAATCTGGACTTCGCTGGTGGAATTGAAGCACACTATGAGCCACCTGAATAAATGGATGGCCCCGCGCAGAGTGGCTGCGCCCATGGCGCTGCTGGGCACCCGCTCCTGGGTGCAGGTGGAGCCCAAGGGAGTGGTACTAATTATTTCGCCGTGGAACTACCCGTTTTACTTGGCTGTGGGCCCGTTGATTTCGGCCATTGCGGCTGGCAACGCGGTAGTCATCAAGCCGGCGGAGCAGACGCCGGCCACTTCCGCGCTGCTTCAGCAGCTATGCGAGGAGCTGTTTCGGCCCGATGAGGTGCTGCTGCTGCAAGGCGATAAAACCGTGGCCACCGAGCTGCTGAAACTGCCCTGGGACCACATTTTCTTCACCGGCAGCCCCGAAGTAGGCAAGATTGTAATGCGCGCCGCCGCCGAGCACCTCTGCGGCCTGACGCTGGAGCTGGGCGGCAAGAACCCCGCCGTGGTGGACCAGACGGCCGACCTGCGCGACGCGGCCGAGAAAATTGTGTGGGGCAAATTCCTCAACAACGGTCAGACCTGCGTAGCGCCCGACTACCTGCTGGTGCAGGAAAGTGTACAGCTGGCCCTGCTCAAGGAACTAGCCGCTGCCATTCAGCGGGCCTACAATCCCACCGGTGCGGGCATTGCGCAGTCGGAATCCCTGGCCCGGGTGGTCAACCGGCACCATTTCGCCCGGCTGGCCGGCCTGCTCGAAGACGCCGAAACCAAAGGCGCCACCGTGGCCGCCGGCGGCACCGTGGACGAAGGCCAGAACTACATCGAGCCCACCATTCTGACCAACGTGCCGGCCAATGCCCGGGTGCTGGAAGAGGAGATTTTCGGGCCATTGCTGCCGGTAATCACCTTCAAAACCCTGCCCGAAACCGTCGACTATATAAATGCCCGCCTCAAGCCGCTGGCGCAATACATCTTCACCACCGATGCCGAAAACCGCCGCTACCTGCTCGAAAATGTGTCGGCCGGCGGCGCGGGCGTGAACGAAACGGTGCTGCATTTTGCGCATCCGGAGCTGCCGACGGGTGGCGTGGGCAACTCGGGCCTTGGCAAGGCGCACGGGCACTCGGGCTTTCTGGCGTTCAGCAACGAGAAAGGCGTGCTGCGGCAGCGCGTGGGCCTCACCGGCATCAAGGCCATGTATCCGCCCTACACCAGCAAAGTGCAGAAACTGATTGGTTTGCTGGTGAAGTACTTGTAGGGGCTACGAGCAGCAGCAAGGTTACCTTAAGACGGGAGCAATATGAACGGGTATGAAAACTGCCCGGATGTTGCGCGGAGTTGCCCTGCTGGTTGGCAGCTTGGTATTCACAGCTTGTGACGAAGGCCTGCAAGTGCGTTTTGCAGAACCATTTCCCGCGCAGGCGGCCGACCTTCTCGAGTTTCCGGCGCGGCACCAAGCCGTGTACACTGCCGACGATTCCACGACCTCGGTCTGCATTGGCCGCACAGCGGTGTGGCGACAGGAACTGCGCAACATGACCTTCAAGCGCGATTCACTCCACCATGTGCGTGCCGATACCACGTATGCCGAGAATGGGCAGCTGCATTACCTAAAGCTTATGGACGATGGCCTCGTGCGCGACAGTTGGCTGGCTACTGATACTCTTTTTAGCCTGCGCGGGGCTGATGCCGGAAAGCTGCGGCGTTTTCAGGGCCGCTATTACCTCAACGAGCGCGACACCGACGCCGACAACTGGCGGGTACAGCGCCTGGAAATTGACGGGCCGCACCTTAGCTGGCAAAAATTCGGAACCGATACTCTTCGGCTGCTGGCGCTGGACGCGGCCACCATCCGCTACCGCCGCGAAAACGGAGCCCTGACTTCCATCCTGCTCACGCCGGCCTCAGGGGCGCAAACGCGGCGCGTGGGCCGCTACGCTGGGCTGTGGGAAACGCGGGGCGAGTATACGCGCCGCCGGTAAAGCGAAGCGAAGTGCCTGACTACTTCTGCCGCTGCTGCATCTCCAAGGCTATTTTTTGCTGTACAGCTTTGGTTTGCAGCTGCTTGAACTTGGTGGGGCCCACCACCGCGCTCAGCTCTCTTTGCGATTTGGCGTTGATGCGTTTCAACTCGGCCAGCAGCTGCGGCGACTTGGGCGGGAGCTTTTCTTTGGCGGCGTTCGACTCTGTCAGGGTGACGTTGAGAATGGTGCGGACGCGCCCCGTTTGGTCGGGGGTGAGTTTAAGCTCGGTACCCATGACATCGGCCAGGTCGCGGGCAGCGGTGGGCGGCGCAGGTGAGTCGGCGGTGCGAACGGTTTCGACTACCGGGGCCGGCTTGTCGCGGTGAAAAAGGGAGCAGCTGGCTGTGGCCAGGCTAAACGTGAGAAGGGCAAGAAAGCGGGGGAAGCGCATGCGGTGCATAAATAGCGGTACTGCTATCAGTACGCAGAAACTTCGGTCGAGGCTGGGGAGGTTGCCTCAACGGGTATCGATGGGGATGCGAATGGCGGGTATCAGCGCCGAGTTGTCTTTGCGCAGCGCCTGCCGCTCCAGCTTATTGCGGCGTTTTCGCCACTTGGTACGGCCGTTGCCGAACTGACCGAACAGGCTGTCGGCACTTGCTGTGGTTTTCTCCTCAATCTGGAAATAAGCCTCCCGACGGGCTTCGCCGTGGAGCTGGCGGCGGGCAGCTGCCCGTTCGGCGCGCTGCTGCAAAATAATGGCCTGAAGCCGCTCGTGCCGTTCGCTAGACATGTTGTTGACTACTTCCCGCACTCCGCCGCCGCAGTTTCCAAACAACAGCACCGCCAGCAACGGCAGGAGCAACAGGTACGTGAGTGGTGGGCGTTTCATGAGAGCAAGGTAGGCTGTGGAAGCGTGATGCTTCGCGTCTTGTTGTTGCTGCTGTTGGTTGGGCATGCGTAGCCATTTGCGGTTTGCATCACCCAACGTAGAGACACGAATTATCGTGTTTCTACACCACCATGGCCTGCTTTTCCACATTCCGGCTGGCCTTCATGCCCTGGGCTGTGAAGTGGGCCAGGGCCATGATGGTGAGCATGGGGTTGACTCCGCTGCAGGCTGGGAAGGCTGAGCCGTCGGCCACAAAGAGACCCTGCACCTCCACGGTTTCACCGTTGAGCTTGAGCGGGTGGGTGGCCGCGTCGCCACCCATGCGGCAGGTGCTCATCTGGTGGGCGCTGTAGAGGCCGAATTGGTTGGGTTTCCAGCTTAGATGCGGCAGCTGGTCGAGCAGGGCAGGATTGAGTAGTACGCCGTCCTTTATACGAAGCGTGGGCAAGGTATTGTGGGGCAGATACACGGTTTCGGCCCCGGCTGCGACGTGGATTTGAGCGGCGGCGCGCACGCCTTCCAGCATGTTGGCGCGGTCAAAATCCGACAAGGTGTAGTCAATCAGCGGCGCGCCGTTTTTGTCGATGCTGACCCGGCCGCCGTCGCGGTCGCGGGTGAGCACGATGAACGAGCCCAGGTGGCTGGCGTCGCGCAGCAGCTCGTGGTGCTGCTGGCCCGAGCGCCAGGGCAGCACCATGCTCAGCAGGCCGGGGTGGGTGGGGGGCGTTTCGAGCTTGGCGCCGAAGTTGGTTCCGTGCAGTTGGGTGTAGGTATCGTTGACCACGCTCATGCTGGGGCCGTGCCAGGAGTTCATGGCGTGCGGGTAGCGGGCCCCTACCACCACGGTGGGGTGCAGGTGCAGGTGGCGGCCCAGGTGCGGGTGCTTCAAGCCGGAGCGCAGCAGCAGCGCGGGCGTCTGGATGGCCCCGCCGGCCACCACTACGCGCTTCGCCCGCACGGTGATGTGAACCTGCTGGCCGTCCTCGGTGGTGTGCAGGGCCTCCGCGCCGGTAGCGCGGCCGTCGCTGATGGTCACGCGGTCCACCTTGGTATCGGCCAGGATGCGGGCGCCGTGCTCGAAAGCGGTGAGCAGATATGTATTCAGGGTGCCTTGCTTGATGCCGTGGGCATCGCCGAGCGTGGTGTAGCCAAGGCTGCGGAAGTGGCTGTCGGAATCCGTCAGGCCCTTTTCGTTGCGCGGAATCAGCTTTACCTCCTGGCCCAGCTTGGTCGAGCCGTCCCAGAGGGCCTGGTTCTGGCCGTTGTGGCGGGTGTAGTTGGTGTTCACCCCAATGGTGCGGGCCACGGCGTTGAGGCTTTCTTTGAATTCGAGGGTGGTGAAATGGGGCGCGGCGTGCTCGCGGGCCCATTCCTGCAGCACATAATCGGGGGTGCGGAAGGCCCCGGCCCAGTTTACAGTGGTGCCCCCGCCCAAGCAGGCGCCTGCCAGGATGCCGATGCTGCCATCCTGAGTGCAGAGGGTGCCCTTGGCATCGTAGAGCTTGCCCAGCATGTCGACTTCACGCTGGGTAAAGTCGCAGCCGTGGCAGTAGGGGCCTTTTTCAAGCACCAGCACATCAAAGCCAGCCTCGGCCAGCTCGCCGGCCACCACGCCGCCGCCTGCGCCGCTGCCAATCACCAGCACCTCGCACTCATACACGACGTCCTCTGTCAGGCGCAGGGTGCGAATGGGCTTGGGCGAATCCACCGGCTGCTCATCAGGCCCAGGGTAGCCGAGGAAGCCCCAGGCGGCCGGCACGTCCGTCATGCTGCCACCGTAGTAGAGCAGCGTGCACAGCTTGCGCAACGCCTGGAAGCCCTTGCGCAGCTGCGGCACGTTGCTGGCGGCCCAGCTTTGCAGCAGCTGCTCGCGGTGCACAGCATCCAGCTTGCGGAAGGGTTTCAGCGGGCCAAACCAGGTGAGGCCCAGCAGCGGCTTCTCCAGCAAATCGAGCAACTGGCTAAATTCGGCCTGGGCCCCAGCGGGCTGCTCCTGGATTGCAGCTTCGAGCTTCTCCAGATTCAGGCCGGCCGCGCCGGATGGGCTGCCGTCGGGCAGGGCGGGAATGAAGGTGTCGGCCAGGGCCTGGAGGACAAGGGAGCGGTCAGGGGTAAGCGTGAACATGAGGCGGGAATTTTGGGTGGTAAAAGGTAAGGAATTTTCGGCAAAGTGTTAGGCGTGCCGAGTATTTTTAGAGAGTAGGAGGTCAGGAGGGCAATGTGATAAAAGGTTAGACTGTCATGCCGAGCGCAGCCGAGGCAGCTCGCGTGCGGCAGTAGCTCAATCGTTGAACGATGCGAGCGAGCTGCCTCGGCTATGTTCGGTATGACGAACGATTCCCGACCTTTGCCCCACGGCTTTACTCGTGTACTCTCACACCTTCTTGCCTCATACCCTCTTGCCCTAAACCCAATGCCCCGCCTTATCCAAACGCCCGAAACCACGTACCGCGTCCACTTCCAGGACTGCGACATGCTGGGCCACCTCAACAACGCCCGCTACTTCGACTACTTTCTCAACGCCCGCGAAGACCATACCACCGAGCATTACCAGCTAAATTTGGGCGAAATAGCCCGCGAGCAGAAGGCCGGGTGGGTCATCACCAAGCACCACATCAGCTACCTCAAGCCGGCGCGGCAGGGCGTGCAGGTTCGCATTTTGAGCCAGCTCATCCACTTCGACAATTCCAACCTGGTGCTTGAAATGCAGATGCGCAACGAGGACGGCACCCGCCTGCTGGCCCTGCTGTGGTCGGAAATGACCTTCGTGACCATGCCCGCCGGCACCCGCACCGACCACTCCAACGCCATGATGGACCTGCTCGACGACCTTGACGTGGAAGCCGTCAGCTACGACCCCGATGGGTTTGACGAGCGGGTGAAGGAGGTGCGCCAGGAGCTGAAAAAGCTGCGGCGGGAGTAACCGCACGGCCCGTCATTGCGGGCGGAGCGCAGCGTAGCAATCCGTCCTGTAAACGCGACAAATCCCTTCAAAGAAAAGCCCCAGCACCGCGCGGTGCTGGGGCTTTTCTTTGAAGGGATTTGTCACAACTCAAGGCTGGTCGCGTTACGCTCCATCCGCAATGACAGTTCCGGCTTTACCCGCCAAAGGAATTGTCCCGCTCGTTGGCATCCATGAAGATGCCGCCGTCCAGTCGCACCGATTTCACCGCTTTGGGTACGGTGATGATGGCCTGCTTCTGGTTGGCTTGCCACACGGCGGGTGACTGGTGCAGGGTGGCCTTGCTGCCATCAGCATACTCCACATGCATATCAAAGGGCACGGCGAAACCGCCGATGTTTTGCACCGTCACGGTATTGCCGCTGGCTGCCACGGCCAGGTCGATGTAGTAGTTGGTGAAGAACCAGTTGTTGAAAAACCAGTTCAAATCCTGGCCGCTGGCGTTGCTCATTGAGTTGAAATAGTCCCACGGAATGGGGTGCTTGCCGTGCCAGCGGTCCATGTATTCGTGCAGGCTTTTCTTGAACAGCTCGTCACCGAGCATGTCCTTCAGGGCCAGGTAGCTGAGCGAGGGTTTGCCGTAGGCGTTGTTGCCGTAGCCGGCCTTCAGCTCGCTGCTGGGCGTGATGACGGGCAGGTCCTCGGCCGTAGCGGCATCGTGAATCCAGCGGTTCACGCGGAACTGTTTGTAGAAGTTGTCGGCCTTGACTACGCCGTTTTCCTGGCGGCCAATGAGCAGCTCAAACGTGGTGGCCCAGCCCTCGTCCATGTAGGCGTAGCGGCTCTCGTTGATGCCCATGTAGAAGGGAAACCAGGTGTGGGCTATTTCATGGTCCTGCACCAATTGGGCAAACGTAGGGTCGCGTTGGGGGCTGTCGTTCACCATCATCGGGTATTCCATATCGGCAAAGCCCTGGAACGCCGTCATTTTGGGAAACGGATACGCTACGCCGGGCCAGTTGGCCGGATTCGAAAACCAGCCCAGTGCAAACTGCGCGTTCTTCACCGACTGCCGGAAGTCCACCGTTGAATCGGCGTAGGCGGCCTGCACGCTGGCGCGGCGCTTGGCCTTGGCATCTACGACGACGCTGGCGGCGTCCCACACGTAATGGTCGCTCAGGCCGAAGGTGACGTCCGAAATGTCTTTCGCTGCCCACACCCAAGTATTCATTGCCTGCTGGGCGGTGATATTCTTCTTGGCCAAATCGGCAGCGGTAGCAACGTGGATAACCGCGTCGCTGGTCATCGACTGCTTGAGGCGCTTGGCGGCGGCTTTCTGCAGCACCTGGTCGGGGTTTTGCAAGGTGCCGGTGGCCCACACAATGTAGTTGGCCGGCGCCTTTACGCGCAGGGTGTAATCATTGAAGTCGTTGTAAAACTCCTTGCTGTCGACGAAGGGCAGCCGGTCCCAGCCGTTGTAGTCGTCATATACGGCAATGCGCGGGTAGAAATAGGCCAGGAAGTAAGTGGTGGGGTCAATCATGCCCTCACGCCCGCTCTCGATGGAAATGGGAAAGTGCCACGACACAGCAAATTTCACCGAATCGTGCGGGGCCAGCGCCTTGGGCAGGCGTACGCCCGGCGCGGTGCCCAGGTTTTGGGGTAGCGACTTGAGCTGGCCGGCCACCTGGAACGTGTCAATCACCACGCCGTTGGTGAGGTAATCGGCCGCGGCGTCGCCGTCGCGCGAGGCGCCGGGCTTGTGAATATTCTGGATGATGCGCAGGACCACCTGGCGCAGCGTGTCGGGGCTGTTGTTGGTGTAGGTGATGGTTTCGCGGCCACGGATGTCGCGGGCCGGCGGCGCAGCCTGCATGGTAATGTCATAGCGGGCGCGGTTTTGCCAGTAGTTGGGGCCGGGGCGGCCGTCGGGGCTGCGGGTGCCTTTGTTGAAGGCCTGCTTGATGTCGCGCGGCATGTAGAGCGGCTGCGTCTGGGCGGCGGCCGTATCGGCAAGGCCGGCGAGGAGCAGGAGCGTGAGGAGGGGTTTGGTCATAGCAGGGACAGACGGCGAAGAGGAGGGGAGTGTTGCATCGGGGTGGCGCGGACGATTTAACCTCACCCCCGGCCTCTCTCCCCAAGAGAGGGGAGCCTGACGATTGAGGATGGCCGCCCCGGAGGGGGCCCGTGAGGTTGGCCCGGTCGATGCAATGCTCCTGTTCAACGGCACAACGCCTGGCTGCATCTTTTGCCCAAAGCAAGCTCGCGCTTCAGGGCGTATTTTTCCGGCTTAAAGTTCCTGTATGCCCGTTCCGAATACCTGGCTGACCTTCCTAAAACCATTGAAAACAACCTGGCTCAGCGCTTTCCTGCTGCTGTGGCTGCTGGCCCTGGCCCCGGCGGCAGCTCAAACCACCGTGGCAAAGGAAGACACGATGGCCGTGGATACCACCGCCACGCGCGACGATTCCTACCGACTCGAAGTGGGCTACACCACGCTCAGCAGCATTTCGGGGCAGGTGCGCAAGGTGTTCGATACCCGCGGACTGGCCGAGGATTTACCCGATGTGGTGGAAAACCTCAAGGCCATTCAGTACACCCTCAAGCAAAAGGGGCAGGTGGTCGACATCAAGCAGCTGCAGATGTGCCAGCTCATGCTCACTACCCTGCAGGATGAGCTGGGGGAGTGGCGCACCGAGCTGGCCGAAGCCAACAAACAGCTGGCTGCCATGCAGGCTCGCCTCAAGAGCATTGCCCGCCCGCCCGTCCGCATTGCCAGCGCCGATGCCACCACCCTGGCCCTGGAGCGCTCCGATTCGGCGCTATGGGCGCGGCGGCAGCGCATTGGCGGCCTGCTCGAAAAGCGCTACCTCAAGGTGAAGCAGCTGCAGACGCAGGTGGCCGCCAGCTACATCCAGGGCATGGAATTGCAGGACGAGGTGGGCGACCAGCTGCGCCGCTACAGCCGCACCAGTGCCAAGCTCAACTACCCGCCGCTGTGGGAAGCCGAGTCAATTCCGCCGCTGCCACCCGACCCCAAGGCCCGCAAAGCCGGCCAGTACCGGCGCGAAATCATTAACTTCTACTTCGCTCATAATTGGGACAACTGGGCCTACATGGCGCTCATTGGGCTGGTGTTTTATGGCTGGGTCTCGTTCAACTACCGGCGGGCCAAGACGGCGGGGCTGGCCATTACCGAGCCGTTTCGGTACCTGCGGCCGGGGCCGGTGGCGGCTACGCTGGTGGTGATGTTCAGCCTGGCGCCGGCGCTGGAGCTGCACCCGCCACCCGTGTACCTGGCCTTGCTGCAGCTGCTGTTGCTGGTGGCCCTCACGGCAGTGTTTGCGCGAAGCTGGTCGCGGCAACTGTTTCTGTACTGGCTGGGGCTGGTGGCGTTTTTCGTGTGGCTGAGCATCACCAACGCCAACGCCACCACCGGGCTGGGCGCGCGCTGGGGCTTGCTCGGGCTCAATGCGTTGGCGGTGGGAATTGGGGCGTGGCTGCTGTGGCGGCTGCGCCAGACACTGGCTCAATTGCGCTTTCTTATTCCGGTGACGGGGCTGTTCATTGGGCTCAATGCGCTGGCCGTGTTTTGCAACGTGGTGGGGCGGCTGAGTTTGGCCAAGATGTTCAGTACGGCGGCCATTTTTGGGCTCACGCAGGGCATCGGGCTGGCGGTATTTATTGAGCTGTTCACCGAAGCTTTCCACCTGCAAATCCTGTGTAGCCGGGGGAGTGAGGGCAGCGCGGGGGCCTTCGACTACGACAAGATTGAGCCCCAGCTCATGCGCCTGCTCACGGTGCTGGCCGGTGCCCTGTGGCTGGTGGTGTTCACGTCCAACCTCAACATCTACAACCTCATCTACGGCCTGTTCGACCACTTTCTCACGGCCACGCACACCTTCGGCAGCACCGAATTCACCTACGGCAACGTCCTGCTGTTTTTCCTTATCCTCTACATTTCGGCGCTGCTGCAGCGCTACATCGGCTACTTTTTCGGCGATGTGGGCAACGACGACAGCGTGGACTCGCGGCAGCGCGGCTCGTGGCTGGTAGCGTTGCGGCTGCTGCTGGTGCTGGTGGGCTTCGCGCTGGCTACCGCCGCCACGGGCCTGCCGCTGAGTAAAATCGCCATCGTATTCGGCGCGCTTAGCGTGGGCATTGGTCTGGGCTTGCAGAGCATTGTGAACAACCTGGTGTCGGGCATCATCCTGATTTTTGAGCGGCCGTTTCACGTGGGCGACTTCATTGAGGTAGCCGGCAAGGCCGGACGGGTGCACGACATCGGCATCCGGTCGAGCAAGCTGACGTCCGTCACGGGCTCCGAAATCATCGTGCCCAATGGCGACCTGCTCTCCAACCACGTCATCAACTGGACGCGTACCAACGACCACATCCGCACGGATTTGTCGCTGAGGCTGGCTCCCGGCACCGACTTGCAGACCGACCTCCAAACGGCCCGCGAGCTCATTCAGGAGGAAATCAAAACCAGCCCTTACACCATGCACAACCTGCCGCCCGAAATCCTGCTCAGCAGCATCAACGGGCAGGTATATGAGCTGAAAGTGCTGTTCTGGATTACCAATATCCGCCAGGAACAGCTCACGAAGAGCGAGATTCTGGCCGGCATCTACCGCCGCTTTGTCGACAAGGGGCTGACGTTGAGCTAGAGGTAATTGTGACGATGACGCAGGACAGGAGGTACTTATTAACTGGGCTAAACTCGAACTTGATTTGCTGTGAGTAAAAAAGGATACTTTCTGAGCGCGCTCGTGCTGAGTATTGGCCTGTGGACGGGCTGCGAGCAATCCACTAAACCAATCAAAGCGCCCGAAGCCCCCCGCCCGGCCTCGCCGGTGGCGACAAAGCCTCCGGTCCCGTCCGACACTGTGCCCAAGGATGCCGCGAAAGGCGATTTCGACGGCGACGGGCGTGCCGAATACGTGTGGCTGACGGCGCCCGAAATAACAGATGACATGGAATGCAAGGGCGAATGCACCAGCTACCTGCGATTTTCGAAGGCGGCGCTGCCGGCCATTGAGCAGCTGAACTGCATTGGTGGGCAGCCCGAGAACCTGGGCGATTTGAACGGCAACGGCGGCGATGAAATCGGCCTGCTGCCGGAGTGGTTCACCAGCTGCTGGGCCAGTTATTACGTGTTTACCTACCGGGCCGGGAAGTGGGAGCGGCTGGTGAAGCCCTTCTCCACGCACTGCAACCAGTGGGAGGCCGAGGTAAAGCCCATCGAAAAAGACCCCGCTCACCCAGGCCACGTCCTGATTCGCTACACCGAGTTTGCCGATACGACGTTTGCCGTGCAAACGAAATCGGTGCCGGTGCAGTGAGAATGCGAAGCCTGCAGCACAATAGACCGTCATGCCGAGCGGAGCATGCAAACCTCTGCATGACCGGCACATGGAACAGAACCTGAAATGAAAACAACATTCGCCATCCTGCTTTTGGGTTGCTGCCTGCTGCTCAGTGCCTGCCAGCGGCCCGATGATGCGGTGGTCATCATCAAGGGTAAGCAGTGGCACCGCACGTCGGCCGAACTGGCGCAAGGCCAGCTCACGCCGCAGCTGCACGATGCTGATTATCAATTGGTCAGCGATATGGCCATGCTGAGCGCGGTAGTGTATGCGGGGGTACGCGTGTCTGGCCACCGGCCCGATTATAGGCAGGACACGGCCAAATACGCCGTGGAGCGGCGCGAGCTAGCCCGGCGCGGCTGGCAGCCGTTTGCCTTGGCTGAGGTGGTGACAACTCCGCCGGGCCAACACCCCTTAGGCGGATTGGTGTACGATGTATGGGTGCAGGCCCGGACCGGCGCCCGGCCGCTGGCGGTGCTGGTGTTCCGGGGTACCAATTACCTGGAGTTTGCCGATTGGGTGGCCAATACGCGGCCCGTTACGAACTGGCCCGGCCTGTGGGACCAATATGAGCAGGCCCGTGCCCTCACGCCCGTGGTGGTGGCCCGGCTCGATTCAGCCTACGGTGGCCGGGAACGGGTTTTCGCGACTGGGCACTCGCTGGGCGGCGGGCTGGCGCAACACGCCGGCTACACCTGCCCGCGCATCGAAAAGGTGTTCGCCTTCGATTCGTCGCCGCTGACGGGCTATTTCGATGTGGCCAAAAAAGAGCGACTGCTACACGGCAGCAAGCGCCGCACTTTTCTGGTGTACGAGAGCTACGAGGTGCTGGCGCTGTTTCGCATGGTGCCGGCCTACCTCGACCGCTTTCGGGAGGTTGATATTGTGGCCGTGCGCTACAACTTCGCCACCGGGCTGGAGGCGCCCTCGCCCTTTCAGCAGCACCAGATGCAGCGGCTGGCGGCGGGGCTAAACGCAGAGAAGTAGTTCCTGCGCCCCAGCGCGAGCGCGGCGCGCGGCTGTTGTTCATTACCTTAACACCCGGTTGGGCTCGTTTTCGCATTCAGCAAGGAAGTACTGCGCCATGATATACCAGGTCACGCTCCCGCACCCAGCGTTGCGGCTGTACGTTAAGGAGTACTTACTCATTGATTTCGACTTTACGAGGCTGCGCGAAATTCCGACCCGACTGATGCCGGTTCGGGCCGAGCAGAGCTTGATTTTCTATCCGGGCGACGGGTTTACCAAAGTGAATGAGGCGCTTGGCCAGCGGCTGGCGATTCCGCGAACGGTGGTGCAGGGGCAGCCCCTCACGGTGTGGCACCACCATTACCCACGCACGTTCTCCCTAGTGAAAGTGGTGTTCCAACCGGGCGGGCTTTACCAACTGCTTGGTGGAGTCCCGCTGGCCAAATTCACTGACGTGGCCGTGGACGCCGAAGCGGTAATGGGCCGCGAAGCCGGCGAACTGTTGCAGCAATTAATGGACATGGGGCGCTACCAGGAAATGATTGCGACGGTAGATGCCTACCTGTTCAACAAATTCCAGCGTAGCCAGCGGCGGTCCGAACCCATCGACAAAATGGCCTACCTGCTGCAAGCCAGTTACGGGCCTGGGGCACTAGAGTACTTGGCCAGCCAAGCCTGCCTGAGCTTCCGGCAGTTTGAGCGAAAGTTTCGGGAGCGCATGGGCATCAGCCCCAAGCTGTTCCTGCGCATTCAGCGTTTCAACCAAGCCCTCGATGCGAAAGAAAAATACCCGGCTCTGGACTGGCAGGGCATTGCCCTGGGCTGCGGCTACGCCGACTACCAGCACATGGTGAAGGACTTTAAGCAGTTTGGGGGCGCCACGCCGGTGAGCTTGCTGCAGGCCGCTGCCCAAGCCCCCGAGCGCTTGTTGCACCTGCGCTAACAATGTCGTTTTTTGACCACTACGCCCCTGAACTCAGCCGGTAGCTTTGTGAGCATCACCTTCTCAAGTAGCTATCGCCATGGAACAAGCATCTCGTCGCTCGGTCCTCAAACACCTTTCCGCCACAGTAATTGGTATGACCCTGATTCCCTCCCAGCCCCTAAATGCAGCCCCGACGGCTGCGCAAAAGCCTTTCGTGGTGCGCGGGGCCGAAGGCCGCGGGGCAGAGCACTACCGCATGATGGGCTTCGACCTGTACCTGAAAGTGGCCGGCAAGGACACCGACGGGCAGCTCTCGGTTTTTGCCGGCGAGTACCACCGGCACGACGGCCCGCCGCTGCACGTCCACTACCAGCAGGACGAGGAGTTTTACATCACCGAAGGCGAGTTTTTGGTGCAGGTGGGAGAAGAGCGGTTCACGCTGAAAGCCGGGGATTTAATTTTTCTTCCCCGCAACATTCCACACTCATTTTTGACGTTGAGCGAAACCGGCAAAATGGTGTTCATGACCCACCCCAGCGGCACCACCGAAATGCTATTTAAGCAACTGGCAGCGCTGCCCCCCACCGCTACGCTGGCCGAGGTGGAGAAACTGCACCTCGCGCATCAGTGCCGAATTGTTGGTCCCAAGCTTACGGCAGGCTGAGTTCATAGCCACTCAAAGAAGACTGGAAGAGGCCCTCCGGCGCGTCCGGCTGAGCGGAGCCGAAGCATCTCTACCACAAGCGTGAATTGACTATTTGTACAGTCCAGATGCTTTGGTCCCGCTCAGCCGGACGGGTAATAGCGCCACCTACACCCGTTCAGCAGAGTACAGGAGTGTTGGTTGTGTGAATTTTTGGTGCTTGCGGCCATGCTGCAACGCCTTGTTTCCCTGCTTCTATTATCCCTAAGCTTCTTCGGAAATCTGGCAGCGGCTCCACCTGCGGGTGGTTTCAACGTGCGGGATTTTGGGGCGAAGGGTGACAGCACCACGCTGGATGGCGATGCCATCAACCGGGCCATTGCAGCCGCGGCAAAGGCGGGCGGCGGCACGGTGTACTTCCCGGCGGGCACCTACCGCAGCTACTCCATTCGGCTGCAAAGCCACATCAGCCTGTACCTCGACCAAGGCGCCGTGCTGCTGGCCGCCGCGCCGGTGGGCAGCACCGGCTATGATGCGCCGGAGCCCGCCGATAACGACAAATTCCAGGATTTCGGGCACAGCCACTGGCACAACAGCCTGATTTGGGGCGAGAAGCTGGTGGACATTTCCATTCTCGGGCCGGGCACCATCTACGGGCAGGGCCTCACGCGCGAGGGGCCGCACCAGGCCCCCGTGGGCAACAAAGCCATTGCCCTGAAGCTGTGCCGCAACGTAACACTGAAGGATTTTACGGTGCGGCAGGGCGGCCACTTCGCCCTGCTGGCCACGGGCGTGGATAACCTGACCATTGACAACCTCAAGCTCGATACCAACCGCGACGGGCTGGACATCGACTGCTGCCAGAACGTGCGGGTGAGCAACTGCACTGTCAATTCGCCCTGGGACGATGGCATTTGCCTGAAAAGCTCCTTTGCTCTCGGCTACGCCCGGCCCACCGAAAACGTCACCATTACCAATTGCCAGGTGAGCGGCTTTGACCGTGGCAGCCTGCTCGATGGCACCTACCGCCGCAACGAAGCTACTCTCGTGCCCGACCACGAAGGCCCCACCGGCCGCATCAAGTTCGGCACCGAATCGAACGGTGGTTTCCGCAACATCGCCATCAGCAACTGCGTGTTTACCTACTGCCGCGGACTGGCTCTGGAAACCGTGGACGGCGGCCTGCTCGAAGACGTGACCATCAGCAACATCACGATGCGTGATGTCACAAACTCGCCCATTTTCCTGCGCCTTAGCAGCCGGCTGCGGGCGCCGGCAGGCACCGCCACGGGGCAGTTGCGCCGCATCAATATCAGCAACGTCACGGTTTATAATGCCGATTCCCGGTTTGCCACGCTCATCAGCGGCGTGCCCGGCCACCCCATTGAGGACGTGCGCTTGAGCAACATCAGCATCTGGTACCGGCCGCTGGACGCGGCCTCCGCTGCCGCCATTCAACCTGACTTGCCCGAAGACGAGAAAGGCTACCCCGAACCCCAGAAGTTGGGCGTGGGTCCGGCCTACGGCTTTTACATCCGGCACGCCAAAAACATCGAATTAAACGACGTGAACATCCATCTGCTGGGAGCCGAAACGCGGCCCTTGCTGATGCTGACGGACGTGGACGGCGCCCGTCTGCAGAACGTGGCGGCTGACAAGGCCGGAGCCGCGCCGCTACTGGTGCTGAAGAACGTGCGCGGGTTGTCGGTGAGTGATAGCGAAGCGTTGAAAAAGTCCACCAGAACGAGGTAGGGGTGGGGCTTGTCCCCGCCCGCCGTTCGCGCCAACTGCCCATTTCCCGCACCGTCAGAACGTTTCTGTTCAACGACGAGCGCGCCCCTACAATCCCACCCATGAAACACACTTTAATCCTCGCCTGCGCGCTTTTTACCACCACCGCACACGCCCAAATTGGCCGCCGCTTTCCATCTGAAAGAAAGGTGGTAAAAGACCCCGTAACCGGTACCCAACTCACTTTCCTCACCAGCACGCCGGTCGGCGATTCCAAGATTTACCAAACCCACAACCAGTGGACTTCGGACCTGCAATGGCTCATCTTTCGCTCCAACCGGGCCAAGAACGAGGCCATGGCGGTGAATGAGAAAACCGGCAACATCGTGCAGGTGAGCGAGGGCGGCTACACAGGCATGCTCAACGTGGCGCGCAAGGCCATGAAACTGTATTTCATGCGCGACCTGCCGGACGGAAATAAGGAACAGCCGACTGGTGTACAGATTGTGGAAGTGGACCTGGCCAAAGTCTTCGCCGACAGCAAAGCCGGCCATATGCAGCCGGCCAGCACCTACCAGCGCATCTGCGGCACCACCCCGCCGGAGCTAAAAGCCGGTGGCGACATGGCTCTGGACGGGGATGAAAACTGGGCCTACTTCCGCGTGGGCAAGGAAGAAGCCGCCCGCCACCTCGCGCCCGGCACCAAGCTGGAAACCGAGTTTGGCCCGCGCCACATGGGAGCGGGCCCGGCCGGCATCGCGGCCATGAACGTGCACACCGGCGCCATTAAGTATGTGGTATCGGTGCCGTTTCAGATTGGGCACATCCAAACCAACCCCTGGGTGCCAGGCGAAATCGTGTTTTGCTGGGAAACGGGCGGAAAATCGCCCCAGCGTACCTGGACGGTGCAGGCCGACGGCAGCGGCCTGCGGCCCCTTTACCCCGAAGCCGAGTACGAATGGGTGACCCACGAGGCCGTGATTACCAAGGATGAAACCGCCTTCGCCATCATGGGCCACCGCCTCATACCGGCCGGGGCCAAAGACGTGGCGCCCGGCACGCCCGTAGCCGGTGCCAACCCCGGTCAGGAAGCCGCCTGGGGCCCCTCTGGCACCCGCGAGAAGCCCACAGGCTTGGCCATTGTGAACCACCGCACCCGCGAAATGACCATTGTGGGCCAGACGCCCAGTGGCAGCGGCCTCTGGCACGTCAGCGGCTCGGCCGATGGCCGCTGGGCCGTGGGCGACGATTTTGCCCGCAACATCTACCTCATCGACCGGCACACCCGCGAAATGCTGCTGCTCTCCAGCGGCCATAAGCCCACCGCCGCCGACCACCCGCACCCCACCATGAGCCCCGATGGCACGCGCATCGAAATCCAATCGGCTATGCTCTCCGCTGATGGGAAGAGCATGAACATCTGCGTGATTCCGGTGCCGGACGCGTGGCTGAAGCGGAAGTATTAATTAAACGACAAAAAGAACGTCATGCAGAGCGAGGCGAAGCATCTCTCGTGGGAGAAACCTCACCCCCTAACCCCCTCTCCCGTGGAGAGGGGGCACCGGTCATGCGCAAATGAAAATCGACTGGCTCCCCTCTTCGCGGGAGAGGCGCTGGGGGCGAGGTTCCGGCATTGGACGAGCTACTTTGCTACGCTCTGCCTGCTCATCCTCAACCTTGCTGTCCACGCCCAGGAAGACCGGGGCTTCAAAGTCTACCAGTTTCCGGCCAACATGATTCCGCGCATTGACGGCAAAGCCGACGACTGGGCCACGTTTCCGAAGGAATACATGGTGGGCACCGACCAGTTGCGCGATGACTCCGGCCACTACCCCAAACCTGATTCCACCAACCTCGATGTGAAGGTGCGCGTGGCTTGGGTGGCGGGCCTGAACCGGCTTTATTTCCTCTACGAAGCCTACGACAACTACTGGGATTTCAGCCTGCCGGGCCTGCACAACGACACCTTTGAAATTGTGGTGGACGGCGACATGTCCGGCGGCCCGCTCATTGCCGAGCAGCACCCCAACCAGGAATTGCCGCTGATGGAGCGCTACTTCGCCTTCCACGGCGTGCACGCCCAGAACTACCACATTTTCATGCCTGCCGTGGGCAAGGATTGGTGCTTGGCATGGGGCGCGCAGCCCTGGATTAAAGAGTTGCCCTACTCCAACATCGCCTACTCTTACGACTTCAAGCCCGGCCAACCCGGCAAGCTCACGGCCGAGTTCTGGATTACGCCCTTCGACTACGCCGGGGCTGAAGGGCCCGCCCGCGCCGTAGAATCGGTGCTGAGCGACAATAAGAAAATAGGTCTCACTTGGGCCGTGATTGACTACGACGACGTGCAGGACGAATCCAAAAAAGGCTTCTGGAACCTCTCGAAGAACCACAAGATGTACGGCAATTCCAGCCTGGGAACCGTTTTCACGCTGTTGCCGCTGGCTGCGCAGTACCTGCCGAAACTAGCAGCGCAATGGTCGTTCCAGGTCACGGACATGGCTCATCGCCAGGTCACCTTCCTCGACAAAAGCCGCGGCTCCGTCAAGCGCTGGCACTGGGACTTCGGCGACGGCAGCACCTCCACCGAGCAAAACCCCGTGCACCGCTACAAAGACGCTGGCAAATACCTTGTGGTGCTTGACGTAGAAGGCCCAGCCGGCAAAGCCCGCATGGCCAAGCTGTGGGACGTGGCGGTGAAGTGAGGCAACAGACTATTTGGACTCCACTAACTTATTCACCCGCTGGCACGCGTCGCAAACGTGCGCCCGCGAGCTCAGTCGCTGAACGAGCTAGCGCGCTACAATTCCAAGGACGGGCGCTATCAGTAGCTTGGAGCCTGCAGCATCAAAATGTATGCCGTCGGCGGTCATGGTGTTGCTGTCCAGACCCGGCGTTTTGTAGCCATTCACAAATAGGGAGTGGGTGCGTTTCGCCACCTTTTGGAAGTTGGTGGCCATGTTGCTGACCCGCTGGCCGCCGCCCTGGTATTTGGGCAGGGCTTCGGCTTTCGTGCCGTAGGGCGGGGGCGAAATGATGATAATGCGGGCTTGACGGATGGCGGGATAGGGACAGGTTTTGATTTTGTGGATGAGGGTTTCTAGGTTGGCCGGCACTTCGCGTTGGCGGTCGGCAAAAACGGCTTTGGCGTCGTTGGTGCCCATTTCCAGCACCACGAAATCGAACGGCCGGTCCTTGGTAAACTCTGCTGCTTTCCGCAGATTCTCATCGATGACCAGCAGCGAATTCAACGTGCTGTCGCCGTTGTTCACAAACCCAATGGTGCGGCCCGATTTACTGATATTGAAGACTTGCGCACGGGGCAGGGCCAGCTCCAGTTGCTTGGGCCAGCTGTGGGGAAACGTGCCGTTGCTGTCGCCCAGGGTAAAGATGTTGAGGGCCTTGTCCGAAGCCGCCGGAGTTTGCGCGGACAGCAGCGCCGGCAGGAGCAACAGGAACAGGAGAAGCTTTTTCATGGCAATGGGCAATAATTAGATTTTAAGCGAATGGTTGCCCCGCTGACGCGCATCTATTTGATGAATACAGTACCAAAGTATTCGTTGTCGGTATATTCCTCTTTAAAATAGGTGTCTCGCTTAATTTCTACACTGAATTCAGTGAGGTGAAAAGCGGAATCAATTGTTGCTGTAATGGGAGAAAATTGAAGAGGAAATAAGTAAAATGATGGAGGCGTATCTCCTAATGACTTTTTGATTAAGTTCCTGCTCAGAGACTGAAAATCAGTAGGTGCTTCAGTATAAGCCAAAGGAATGGCCAACAGGACTTCGTATTTGCTCTCGTCGATAATTTCTAATAGGTAGTTCAATATGAAAAGACTCGCCTCAATCCAATACTCAGGTTGTTTGAACTGTACATCTATTGTATCAATGTGTAAGTCGGCATACTTCTCCCAAAGTTTGTCTGAAATAACTTCGTTTACCCAGCCCTGTAGATATTCCTTATAGTTCTTCTTCTCCAACTGGAGGTCGTTTTTCATGCCTTTGTAAAAATTATAATCGCTGGTTGGACTCAAAAATAGAATAACGAATTGTCTAAATCACTGCTAAGAAAGCAAAGGTTGAGTTTGTGAACCGCGAAGAACATTTTTAGTGCAAATCCACCTACTTCCCCACCTGCACCGAGCTGTCGTTAATTTCATACGGGTGCTGCTTGAGGAGCTGGGTGATTTCGGTGCCGGCCAGCAGCATTGGTACGAGTATACTGTCCTTGGATACCGAACCCGCGATAAGGCATTTAATTAGGCAGATGTAAAAAATGTAATTTGCGGACTGTGCCGGAGCACAACGTTTTAGCAGATAACTATGCAATCATGAAGCACTACTGGCTTTTTCTCCTATTGCTTTCCGCAAGTTGCTCAGCACAGGAACGCACGTCCACCAAGGTATTTCCTGAAATTGCCCTTACCAACCGGATTGACTTTGTTGACCCGCACTTCGACCAGCCTCGGTTTAGCTGTGGTTTCCTGCTGGCGCACAATCAGGACACCTTCGCCATCACGGCCAGGCATCTGCTAAAATTTATTAAAACGAAGGAGATGACCCGGCTTTCCCTGGGTAATAGCATTAAATCCTGGTCGCTTTTTTCGTTGCCAACCAAGGATAAAAGCGTTGTCACCAAGCGCCTGCTAAACGAGAACACGGCCGCGTCGCTGGAAGATAAGGCCACTTATGACGATGATTGGCTGGTTTTCTCGTTGCGCTCCAATCATACCACGGTCAAGCCGCTGGTCTTTCGCACTGCGCCCCTGCAGCCGGGAGAGACGCTATACGTAGTGGGCTGGACGCGGCGGATGGAAGAAGGCCCGCAACGGGTGTACGAATTTGAGTACTACAAAACGGTTGACCACCGCCTGCTCCTGAAAGATGTCGTTGTGCCGGAACAGTTTGGTGGGTTAAGCGGTGCGCCCCTCGTTGATGAGCAGGGGCAATTGGTCGGAATTGTTTCTGGTGGAACAGTGGACCCGGTTTTGAAGCAAAAGTACTTCTCTCCCTGCCCCGTGGACGGCCTGCGCGCCTTCCTCGAGAGTTATCAGAAGAGGTAGCGGGCCAGTTTCGTGGCGTTACGTTCGTTCCCCTTCTGGCGCACGTCGTAGACGTGCGCCAGAAACACTGTTTTGCTGAATATTAGCTACATCAACAGCTATGGCAACATTCCTTTTAGAAAACGGCTTCTACAATAGTTCCAGCACGACGGCGCGAGGCATATTGCTCGTTGGGCATCTTACCCCTTCCACCACTACGATTACTCCAGGCTCTTGGCTTGTGTTTGAAGAAGGAAGATTATTGATTATAGAAGTTCGAACAATGCATTGCGAAAATGTCGGTTTAACCATTGACTCAGCCAGTTTAGAAAATTTTGAGCAGGATGGTGGGCTTATATGGCGACTATATGAAACAGAGGCGTTAATTGAGGGTCCTGGCTAGAGCCCAGCCTACTTCACCACCTGCACCGAACTGTCGTTGATGCCATACGGGTGCTGCTTGAGCAGCTGAGTGATTTCGGCACCGGCCAGGAGGACGGGGCCGTAGCCGTGGGCGGCGTACACGTTCACGGGGCGGTAGTAGTAGAAGGCTGGGTCGAAACCCATGCCGGTGCCCACGCAGGTGCCTTCCACCTGGCCCTGCTGGTTGACTTTGGTGCTCACGGCGTTCCAGGCCAGCAGGGCCATGGGGCCGTAGGCCTGGGCGTCGAGCCAGCCCTGGTTCACGGCGTGGGCAATGGCGTAGGCGTAGATGGCCGTGGCAGAGGTTTCGAGGTAGGAGTCGTTGCGGTCGAGGAGCTGGTGCCAGAAGCCGGTGCCGCTTTGCTGGGCCGCGAGGCCGCGGGCGTGGGCGCGCAGCAGCTCCAGCACCGCCGGGCGGCCGAGGTGGTCGGCGGGCAGCACGTCCAGCAATTCCACTTTGGTGAGGATGGCCCAGCCGTTGGCCCGCGCCCAATGAAACTCGGGGTGCTCGGCCATGCCCTGCACCCAGCCGTGCATGTAGAGGCCCTTCTGCTTATCAAACATGCGCGGGGCAAACTGGGTGACCTGCTTCACTGCCTCGTCGTAGTAGCGAGCCTCACCGGTGAGCTTGCCCATCTGGGCCAGGGCCGGCACGCTCATAAACAGGTCGTCGAGCCACAGGGTGTTGGGCTGGGGCCGGTTGCGGGCCAACGTGCCATCGGGCAGCCGAAACTCCTTGGTCATGATGTAGCCCATGAAGTTATCAATCATCGGCCGCAGGTTGGCCTTGGGGTCGAGGCGCTGGGTTTTTATCATGGCCGCGCAGATGGCGCCGGCATCGTCCAGGGCGTGCGGCTGCAGTACCGAGCGCACGGGCGTGGCTGCCTCGGGGTGCGCGGTCTGATAGTCGCGGAAGTAGGGCACCAGCTCCCCCAGAAACTTCAGACGGCTGGTGGTGTAGGCAGCGTATTTGGGGTCGCCGGTGGTCTCGGAGGCGCGCAGCATGCCGGCGTAAGTCACACCCCACTCGTAGCTGGTGAGTCGGAAGTCGCCGGGCCGGATGATGGCGTCGGGGTTGAATTGCTTGCGGTCGGTGATGGCCGCGTTGGTCTTCTTATCCACCAGCTCGGCCGGCGTGGCGGCATTGAGGTAGGCGTACACGCGGTCGAGCACCTGCTTCACGTCTTCGGCTTTGGTCTGGCCATAGGGTACCGGGTAGTCGGGTTTCAGCAGGTGCAGCGGCGTGGTGGCGTCGTTGGTTTTGGTCTGGGCGTGGAGGGGCGCGGCGGCCAGCAGCAGGAGCAGGGCCGAAAGGTGGGTTTGGGCAAGGAAGCGCATGATGGGCGGGACTGGTGATGTCGTGCCAAGGTAGAAGGAGGCGTGGGGTAGATTCTCCTGCGGTGTCCTGTTTCCGCTTTATTAGACTCGTTCACAGGTTTGAGTGAATGAACCCATCTGGCAGCATAAGCTGAAGTACACCGAGCAAACGGCCCATCTGGCCCCGTCTCTGCGGGGGAGGAGCCAGGCGGTTTGGTTGGCTATTCCACCGTCACACGTTGGGTGGCCGGGGCGCTGCCTTCGGCCTGCACGCTGAGCAGGTACATACCGGCGGCCATGCGGGCGATAGGCACTTCCACGCCATTGCCCCGAAAGGAATCAGTGAGCACGGCCTGGCCCAGCGCGTTGCGCAGGGTGTAGGTGCCGGCTGTGGCGGGAGTAGTTAGCTGTACTTGCAAGGCCTGGCCGGCCGAAACCGGGTTTGGGTATACCGAAAACAGCTGGGCGGCGCTGGCCGACAGCGTACCCGTCACAGTCACATAGCCCGAGAAATTTCCGCCGTAGTCGCGGGCATGGTCGCGCCACACGCTGTGGTAGTGAATCTGGCTGCGGTACACCACCCCGGTCTGGCACACAAACTCAATCCAGGCGTTGGGTCCGTCGATGCGAACGTAGTCGCCGTTGGTAGTCAGGTTGCCGGTGCCCACGTAGGTAATGTAGGCGCCGGCCAGCTGATTAGTATAAGTATTCATGAGAAAAGCGGCAGTTGCATCGTCAGAATCCTGCACCCAGGGGCGCATGGCTTCCACCACCAGTTGCTGCTGAGCGGCCGTGAGCGTGCTCACGGCCAGCCCCACCTTCGTAGCCGGAAACTGCCTGTCGGTGTTTAGCCCAACGTGAAAGATGTGACCACTTTTAGTAATTGAACCAGTCTGTAGTGCATCCTGCCAAACCGGCCCGCGCCGCTGCCCTCTGGTAAGTAGCAGCGGCGCGGGCAGTAGCACCAGCAGATGGTCGGTACCCTCTGCAATGTCGCGCACACCCAGCCTCACCATTCCTGCGAAGCCCGCCCACCAACCGCCGCCCGTTTGGCTGACGAATAGGGCTGGATGACGTTTTTGCGGACATCAAGCCGGATTACGACGCCTTCCGTAAGCGTTTCTGCACCCACGCGGCCCCGTTCCCAGTCGCGCCGCACCGATACCAGTGCGGCGTGCGTCACCACTTGGTGCACAATCACATCGTAGGCAAGGGTGAAGGTGCGGGCAGTGGCGTCAGCCACATCTGGGCCGTAAGCGCCTGGTAAGGGCCGGTGGCAGTTTGCTCGGCGGTCTGTACGGGGAGGTCGCGCACGGCCCAGATATGGCCCTCGGGGCTCACCGGGCGCATGTGTTGCTGAATGTAGGTGCGCAGCGCGGGGCCGAGGCGGGCTACCAGCGTTTCGGGATGCAGGGCTACGTAGTGCCCAAAGGCTGCTTGCAGCTCGCCCAGCGGCAGCTGAAGCTCGGCGCCCACACCACCGGGGTGCAGGTCGAGCAGCACCACCGAGTTGGGCATGGGGTGAGCCTGGGCATTATAAGCCCCTACTACCAGCACCAACAGCAGGCCAATGACGAGCCGTCTGCGCCAGATGAGTGTAGAACAGTATGAAAGTAGGACCATAGAGGAGAAGAGTAGCTTTCAACAGTTTATCAAAAGTGTAGCGTGGCAGAAGGCTGCCAAAGCGCACTCGCCGGTTGGCCCGGTTGGGCCGAGCATTTGCGCATTGAGCCCGACCATAGTTTGGTACCGTCGTGCTTGGTAAAACGGGCATGATTTAGCCGGCATTGGGCGATGCAAGCCCAGGATTGAGCGATGGAAGCCCGGATTTTATCAAAACCCGGGACCGGGCCGGGCGTACAGAAAGGGCAGGAAGATTTCCTTCCGCATCCTACTCCTTCACTAGCCACACGCATGAGCATCTTCAGCAGCGACAAACTCAAGGGCAAGAAAATTGCCATCATTGCCACCGACGGCTTCGAGCAGGCCGAACTCGACGAACCCAAAAAATACCTCGAAGGCGAAGGCGCCGAAATCCACGTCATCTCCCTCAAAAGCGGTTCCATCAAAGGCTGGGACGGTCCCAATAAGGACTGGGGCGATAAAGTCGACGTTGATAAAGTTATCACCGACGTGAAGCCAGCCGATTATGACGCCCTCGTACTGCCCGGCGGCCAGATGAACCCCGACATCCTGCGCACCAATAAGGATGTGGTAAGCTTTGTGAAGGAATTTGCGGGTTCTGGCAAAGTGCTGGCGGCCATCTGCCACGGCCCCTGGCTGCTGGTAGAGGCCGATGTGGTGCGCGGCAAGCGCGTCACAAGTTGGCCTAGCGTCCATACCGACCTCAAAAATGCCGGTGCCCACTGGGAGGACTCCGAAGTAGTGACCGACCACGGCCTCATCACCAGCCGCAAACCCGAGGACATTCCCGCCTTCAACAAGAAGATTGTGGAAGAAATGCTCGAGCCCCAACACGGCGGCCACAACTAGTATTTACATGGTTTTCAAAACGCAAAAAGGCCCGGCAAATTCCATTGCCGGGCCTTTTTGCGTTTGCACTTGTCACCTCATCTTGCGCGGAGCAAAGGATGACAGGTGGCGAAATTACTTCTGCCCCAGAATCCAGGCATTGATGCTGGCTTGCGCATCGGGTGAAACCGGAGCGGGCGACATACCCGCTGCTTCCGCCGCCGTCAGCTGCAGGGCGTGGTTGATGCCGGGCACGTGTATTTCGGTCACGCGGGCGTTGCCACGCAGTCCTTTCTTGAGCAGGCTTAGGTTTACGGTCGGGTTTACCTCTGTGTCGTCGTCGCCTTGCAGCAGCAGCACAGGGCATTTCACTTCCGGCAGGGTGGGCTGGGGGTCGAAAGCCAGGTAGCTGCGGTAGGCAGGCGTGGTCAGGGTTTGCACGCTGGCCTGCACATCGGCTGGCGCAATGTTGGGGTAGCGCTGGCGGAGCATGTTGCTGAGAATGGCTTGCGCCTGGGCATTATCGGGGGTTTGGCGCACAATTTCGAGCATGGCCCGCTGGTGCTTTACCAGCGCTTCCTCGTCGCGGCGCATGGCCACCTTCTGGCGCAGGCGCTGCTGGTCGAGGTAGGTTTGGACCTGAGCAGAATTAGAGCCCTGGGCACGCATTTTGGCGGCTGCCTGCTCCGCCGCTACCATCTCAAGCCGGTATTTGTGTTGGCGCTGCGCGTCGGTCGAGTCCTGGCCCATTACCTTGCCATACATCACCGGCTGGTTGGCCAGTAGCTCGCGGCCGGGCAGGCCAGTCGCGCCCAAGGCTACTACAAACGTGGGTGCCAGCGGCTGGGCACCGGCCAGCAGGGCCACGTTGCCGCCTTCCCCGTGGCCGATGAGGCCAAGACGCGTCACATCAACCTGGGGCCGGGTGCGCAGGTAGTTGAGGGCCGCAATGGCATCAGCCGAGCGTTCGGCTACGGTGGTCGTGGTCGTGGAGCCTTCGGAGCCACCAATGCCGCGCTCATGCAGGCGCAGCACAACAACGCCCTGGCTTACCAGGTAGTCGGCGAGGCTGCTCAACAGCTGATTGTCGGCTGAATTGGCATTGCGGTCGTCAGAGCCTCGCTCAGGAAGCAACACGGCCGCCGGAAACGGGCCGGGACCGTTTGGCAAGCGCAATACACCATTGAGGCGCACGCCGCCAGCCGGTGAAGTAAGCACCACGGCTTCGGCTCGGTCAAGTGGCTTAGCCTGTGTCCCAAAAATGGATAAGGCAAAGAATGAAGCAATGATGAAGAGAATGGTACGCATGATGCAAAGCGAAGTAGCAGGTAAAAATTCCGATTAGCTTGCTAGAGGTGATTCGGAAGAATGCCCAAAATTCCTTCGCCT
This sequence comes from Hymenobacter negativus, assembly GCF_017571495.1. GTDB lineage: Bacteria > Bacteroidota > Bacteroidia > Cytophagales > Hymenobacteraceae > Hymenobacter > Hymenobacter negativus. Next base: position 127,561 of record NZ_JAGETZ010000005.1, read on the forward strand.
GCGTGGTTTGTCAGCCTGCTTTAAGCTGAACCAGCCCCTTTTGTCGACTTACATACTGGTTTGCTCTGCGAACAGAATAGCTGTTTTCTCAAATTGGGTCGATAATCCCATTTTGAGATTATCAATTTGATTTTTATTAGGCTACCCTAACAGTGTGAACAGTTCCCGGCTCTGCCAGTGCAGGGCAATCCACATCACTGCATCGAAAACCAGCAGAAATCCACCCTGCACCCACAGCGCCTGCCCGAAGCCAAGCAGTCGCTCCGGACGCTGCCCGGTGCTGGCCGCCTGCGCCCGGAGGTAGTAGCCCGTCATCACGTAGGCCACGTCCAGCCCAGCATTGAGCAGAAATAGGTTTTCATAAAACAACTGGGTCCGGAAAAGCTCGGCTACCGTTAGCCCGACCGGTACTCGAAAATGCAGTTGCAGAATGCCCCAGCAAGCCAGCGCTGCATTGATGGCTCCCCACATCACGTTCATGCCGTGGAAATAATAGCGCGCGAGGCGCCGGTCAGCCTGTCGTACCAGGTATCCGCTTCCAATCAGGTTGAGCAAGGCCCACGCCGCAAGCACAGCCAGTCCTCTGCCAATCAGCAGCTCACGCGCCTGAAAGAATGTTGCAATTTCGGGAGCAGGAGGGAGAGGCATGAGGGGTTGATAAGTGGCGACATGAAACAACAAAAAAGGAAGCCAATGGGCTTCCTTTTTGTGAAAACGTGCTGGGGCAAAACGCCGGCCGCTTATTGGGTAAAGCCGATGCCCACGTACACCTGCAGCAGGTTATTATAGATTTTGGCGTTGCCGAAAGCAGGATTAACAGCTTTGCCGGCTGAGATATTATCCTCGAATAATTTGCCCAGGCTCAAGTTATAGCGGGCACCGATGCGTGCCGGACCAACGCGGGCTTCCAAGCCTCCTACGCCACCAAAGTCGAAAGTGTTGAACCCGTTATCTGCCAAGCCCAACGACTCACCCTCTTTGGTCGCGTTGATAAGCAGCGACGCCTGCGGACCAACGTGAAAGCTGATGTTGTCGGTGAAATTACCCACGTACATAATGGGCAACTGTAGGTAGGTGGTGCGGTAGGTCTGCTGCACGTTGCCTGCGCCGGTGTTGGCCGCGAAGCCAAGGCGCGAATAAAGCAACTCAACCTGCACCGAGGAAAAGTCATTGAAGCCAAACTGGCCATATACACCGGCGTGGAAGTCGCTGTGCGAGTTACGGTTGATGCCCGAAATGTCATCGCCACGCAAGCCATTAAGGTTGTAGCCGCCTTTTACGCCAAAGCCAGTATTGCGCGAGTCAGTGGTTCTGCCACCGGTGTAGTCTTTTGAGGAAGTGGCGCCGCCGGGGGCAGCCTGTGCAAAAACAGCTGGTGCCGAAGCAATTGCCAGCAGGATAATGAGAAGCGTCTTTTTCATGGGTGAAAGAGGAAGAAGAAAATGAGGCCAACGGCCCGGGAAGATTACTATTCCCGTTTGCCACTATACTTTACCGCGCTCAGAAAGTTGCCTGCTGCCGAAAGTGCTGCCAAAAAAACGTTGCGCATGGCTCACGGCGTGCTACCTTTGGGGCCGCTTTGTCACTTGGCAAGGCCATTCCGGGGTGTTAGCTCAGTTGGTTCAGAGCGCCACCCTGACACGGTGGAGGTCGTTGGTTCGAGCCCAATACGCCTCACGAAAACCGCTCATGCATGATGTATGAGCGGTTTTTTATTAAGTGGCCCCCGGTTTTATGTGAAACAGGTAGCACACACAAATGCACTGCCTCGCATGAGTTGGTCTGTGTCCAGTGGCAGAAGAGTCCGGCTGTCTTTAGCCGAAGCCTGACCCATCTCACACTGGGACTATGCATCGCTGGGGTCTGGGAGGCACTTCTTTGGGCCGGGCAGGAGCTTGATTATGAGTAGGTGCTCGTGGACTCGACTACCGTTAAGGCCCATAAAGCCGCCGCGGGCAAAAAAAGTGGGGCCGGCGCCGAATGTCTCGGCCGCAGTCGCGGGGGCTTCGGCACAAAAGTCCATGCCGTAGTCGACGCGTTAGGCAACTGCTTGCGCTGGCCCTTACCGCCGCTGACCGCGCCGACAGAACGCAATTACCGGCCCTGCTGGCAGCGTTAGCCCAGCCGCTAGACGCCGTCATGTGTGACAAGGCGTATGACTCGAATAACGTCTTGCAAGCCATTCCCGACCAGAGCGCAGCGCTAGTTATTCTACCCAAAGCAGGCCACCTGAACCAGCGCGCCTACGACCGCAACCGCTACGCGGACCGCAACAAAATCGAGCGCTTTTTTAGACGCATCAAAGAGGCATGGGGCTTCGCTACCCGCTACGAAAAAAACGGTCGTCTCTTTTTTAGCTACCGCCCACCTGCTAGCTGCCCTTGACTGGTTGCGTCGACTGTCTTCACACTTTAGTTAGTTGAGGAGCTATTGTTTATTGCGAAGGACCACCTAATTTCTAGACATCCTACCTTGCTACGGCAATCTCAAAACTTCCCGTGCTTGCGCAGCTCCGGGTAGCGGGAGATGTACTCGTAGAGGCTGCCCGTGGTGCGGCCCAATGGTGCGGCTAACGCTGCAGCCGTTTCGTTGCGGTAGTGCTAGGCGATGTAGTTGTAATCGCTGGTTCTATAGCCTCGACGGTGGGGAAAGGGCTTGCATAGGTCATGGCGAGCGTGGGTAGTTTCTGGGAGTGGGGCACTACATTCGGTCCCATGAAAAAGCTGTTCTGGTTAGGGGCGTGCCTGCTGGCACTGTGGGGGCGTTCGGTCAAGGCGCAGGTAACAAACCCGGAGATTGCCGTGGTGCGGGTGTATGAGTATGAGACGTGGGTCGAATTGGTGATTGTTCGGGGGCCGGACCAGAGCGAGATTCTGAAATTCGACAGCGGAACAACAGAGAAGAATTTGACCAAATCCGGCAAAGGGTATTACAGTGCCTTGTTCAAGCTCTACCAAGAGGGTTATTCGTTGCAGAGCACGTTTACGGCGACGCCGACGGCTGCCGGCAGCTTCACCACCCTGTTGTTCGTCAAGGCCCCAAAGCCGTAACTATGCCCAGCGCCTCGTCCACGCGGTGGCCCATGTGGTAAGCGCTGCCCGCCACTAGGCTTTGAAATGCGACTCGCCTTCGGTGAGCTGGCGCTTGCTCGGCGGCTGGGCAAGGTCCTTGACTTCCAGCAGGAAGGTGCCGCCTCGGTAGCCCACGAGTAGGTTAAAGCAGTTCTTGAGCTGGTGCAGGTGCAGGACGGAGGCGCCGATGCCGCGCAGAGCAGCCACGATGGCCGCCTGGTTGGCCACCCGTTCACGGCGGCAAGTGTTACAATGACGATGGCCCTTTGGGCTGGCGTATGTGTTTTCAGCAGTGTGCTCATGCCCACACAGGCAGTGCGTGACAGGTGGCCGTAGGTGTAGTTCTTTTTCGCGGCGCACTTGTTAGTAATGGTTTAGGTTATTCTGATTGCTACAGGCTCGACCCACCTGCCGGATTATGCTATGTGCGTACAACTGCAGTACTGGGTACCTAGCACCGAGTGGTGCCAGCAGTTGCCCCAAGCTTTTTTAGTATTCCAAAATTGCTAAAAAAATTGGCGCAAATGCCCCTGCATTTTGTCGTATTCGGCCACCTTTGCGGGTTGATTCGGTTCGTAATTTTGCCCTGTACCCACTTAACCAACTTCCACATGGCAACTAATATTTTTATCAATCTGCCCGTCAAAGACCTTAACGCTTCGGTGGCTTTTTTTACCCAGCTCGGGTTTAGCTTCAATCCAGAGATGACCGACGAAAGGGGCACCTGCATGGTCATCAGCGACACCGTGAACGTGATGCTGCTGGTCGAGCCGTTTTTCCAGACATTCACGGCCAAGCCGCTGGTTGATGCCCGCCAAGCCAACGAAATGATTATCTGCCTGTCGGTTGATAGCCGCGCTGAGGTTGACCGCCTCGCGGACGCGGCTCTAGCCGCCGGGGGACACTCCGTGCCGCAACAGCCGGAAAACGAAATGGAATTCATGTACGACCGCAACTTTCAGGACCTCGACGGCCACCTCTGGAACGTACTGCACATGGACCTCACCCTCGCCCAACAGGCCCCTGCCGAAGCCGCCGCGCAATAGCTGCTGCGAGCGTTTGGATTGCTTCCAGCCCCAACGGCTGTTGAGGCGTACCATTCAACTAAAGGCCCCGCTCAATCCGAGCGGGGCCTTTTTTCTGCGCGTTCCAAGCTAAGAAAACGGCAATAAAAAAGGCCACCGTATCACAACGATGGCCTTAAAGCAGCGGGCGCGGCCGAGCGGTGTCTACCCCACCGGTTCAGCCAACACACCGCCGCACAAGCAGGTCCTTTCCACATTTCCAGCCCGTGCGGGGTACTTATGGGACAAAGGTACGACAACCATTGATGTACATACAATGAAAAAGCTCCGGCCAAATGGTCGGGGTTTTGTAAGTGAGCTATTGGGCCCTGGTGTTTGACCTCGATGTGCTGGTTAACCATCTTGCCGTTCTGCTCCCTATTCTGTCAGGCTGAGCTAAAATGCCTTGCTACAACAAGTGCCTGCCTCAAAACAGGAAGCCCAGCCGAACGAGTGGCAGACGGTCTTCTTCCGAGATGCCGTACATGGCCGCGATGACCACCTGCGGCGTGGGCGCCAGCCACAAACCCGGGCCGTACCCCCGGTGCCAGCTGTTGGAGTGTTCGCCAGGCACCCACACGCGTCCCACATCGTGGAAGGCCAGTAGCCCCAGGGTGGCCGGCAAGAAGTAGCTGCGGAAGCGTGCGAGCTGCAGGCGCAGCTCCGTGTTGTTGTACGCACTCTGGCTGCCGGCAAAGCGGGTGCGGCCGTAGCCGCGCAGGTTGGTTAGGCCCCCCAGCGTGGCGGCCTGGAAAAACTCATAATCGCCAAAGTTGACAGTGCCCCCGAAACGGGTGGCCAGGGTCAGGCGCAAGGGGAAGCGGAAGCTGCGGTAGAGGGTCAGGTTTGACGTGAGCTGGGTGAGCGGCTGGGCAGTGGCGGTGAGTGGGCGCAGAGCCAGCAGTTCCGTTTGCCAGTGAATGCCTTGGGGCAGTTCGGCCTGCGTGTGGAGGCCTCTTAGCTCATAGCCCAGGCGGGCTCCCAGGTATTGCTTAACGGCCAGCAGTGTAGCAGGCCGCAGGCGCGCATCGATGCTTTGGTCGAGAATACGGCCAGGACTGTTTTCTACATCAACGCCCTGATAAATAGGGCCGCCAAATGCCACGCCGCGCCGTCCGATGGTGTGACGAAGCAGGGCGGCGGCCGTCAGGTTGCGAAACCGCACCCGGTAGTAGGGGGCGCTGGTGGGCTGGTCAGGCACCAGGTGGGTATCGTTGCCCAGGCCGTAGAAGCTGCGCACGTAGTTGGGGGCCTGCACCGCCGCCCGCAGCTGCAAATCGAACGAGCCCACGGCGTGGGTCAGCAGCCCGTCGTAGGCAAAGTTGAACGCGCCGGTGCGCAAGGCCACATTGCCGGTAAACTGGTGGGTGGCGGCCCAAGGGGATTTGCGAAAGCCCGGCCGCTTCAGCAGCAAGCCCACACCCACGAATAATCCATCGTCGACATTATAGCTCCAGGGATACAGCGGGCCGGCGTAGGGGTACTGAAACGCGGTGCGGTTGTAAGCATTAATGTCGGGCTGCGCTGCCAGATGCAGCTTGGTATCGGAGCCATGGGCGGCGGCAACCAGGCCCGTTGGGGTGTCATAGGCCACGACGGTGTGCCGCCCGGCGCTCACTGCCGAGGCATCGCGCAGCGTATCCACGCCCTCACCGCCTACCACGCGCACCGTTGGGCCGTGCGCAACCAGGCCATTCAAAACAAATACATCCGCACCGCCCTGGCCGTAAAGCCGGATTTCCGCGGTTTCCTCGGTGGAGAAGGTGCGTTGGTAGCGCACGACTCCCCGCGAGCCCGCTAGAGGCCGGGCATACACCGTGACTTGCGTGTGGGCATTATCCTGGCGCATCACTTCAAATTCCTCGCGTTCGTCGCTGCCCACTACGTCCACGGCCTGAGCCAGGAAACGGTAGTATTGGTCGGCCCAGATTGGCAGCTGCGCCCGGTGAGCCTGGAGCTTGGCCAAAATGATGGGCCCCGACAAACGGTAAATGGAATCGGGCCACTGGCGGAGGCCTTGGTCCAGCACCGCATCGGTCAGACTTGCTTGCACCGAATCGGCCAGCGTCTGCCAATCGGTGCGGCTCAGCCCGGTCAGAAAAGAACGGTCGAAGTAACGGGCCTGGTAGTTGAAACTGTTCACATTGCGAAAGCCGTTGCTGAAGCCCTGCAGCCGCGGCAGCAGTGACTCTACACTGGCCTGCCGGGGCAGCACGCCCTCGTTCACAAACAGGGCCTGGTCGCGGTCGCGGGGCAGAGGGCGAAACAGCTTACCACCCTCCGGCAAGGGGTAGGCCAGCCAGCGCCACTGGTCGTCGTGGCGGTCCCAGTCGGCCAGCACCATATCCAGCAGGCGAGCCCGCAGCACAGCCCGCTGGTCGACGCGGTTGCGGGCGCTGGCTTGCAGCTGGGCCAGTACCTCGGTGGTGCTGTAGCGCCGGTTTGCGGGGCGGCCCGGGAAGCTGCGCGGCGGGGCCGGGTCGCGGGCTTCGAGTAGGGCCAGGGTGCCCGCAAACTCGCGGCGGTAAATGCCCAGGCGCGGGTCATCGGGCACGAGGATGAGCTGGGGAGTGGTGTGGCCTACGCCCGCCGCTTCGGCCAGCGGGGGCACCATCAAGGCCGCATAAGGGTGGGCCGCCGAAATCTGGTCCTGTACAATAGCCGCCGCAAAAGTCTCGTGTAAAAAGCCAGGCACCGAAGCATCGGTGTTTTTATCTATCGAGCGGAGCACAAATTCCTGGCCATTGGCGGCGCGCAGGCGCAAGGACTTGGTCTGGTAGCCCCCGCCGTGCTTGAGGGGCGTCAGGCCGCCGTAGGCCGTGGCTAGGTTTAGCACCGGCACGCGCACGGGCTGTTGCCACTCGCGGCGGTAGTTGGCTCCCTGGAGCCAGATTCTGAACCGGCCGGCCTGGTAGCGGTTGCTGCCCCGAACCACCGCCGTAGCAGGCGGCGTGGCGGCCCGCTGGAGGGTATCGGGGTTCTCGTTCACTGCAACGCTGGGGTCAGTCCAGTGCTGCTCCGCTGCCATTGCACCGGCCGGATGCTCGGTATCGGGCCGCCAGTAGGTGGCCTTAACCTGGCCATTGGGCGCGTACTCAAGTCGCGTGAAGCCGTCGCCGACTGGCGTTGCGGGTGGTGCTGCTACGGCCGGGGTGGGCTTGGTAACAGGTGCTGCCGTGCTGCTGATGAAGTAGTGCAGGGCGTTTTCCTCGTCGTAGCGGGCGTGGCGGCGGCCCTGACCGCTGATGTAAACGAGACCGGGGTAGTGCTCGAGCGTACCGCGGAGCGAGCGCCGCAACTGGTGGTAGCCGGGGTTGGGCAGCAGGGGCAGAGTCCAGCTGGCGCGGGCTAGCGGGTGCTGCCCCACCAGCAGCACATGGCGCCCCTGGTTGCGACGAAGCACATCGTTCAGCTGGGCCAATACCTCGGTGCTGCTCTGGGCTTCGCAAGTAGTGGGTGTCGTGCCGGATTCGGGTTGCCGCAGCCACCAGCCGGTGTTGAGTACCACCAGGGTGTGCTGGGCGTCGAGGGCCAGCTCGGCCGGGCCAGGGCAGGGCGCTTCGGGCATTACCGCGCCGGGGCGGCCGGCCGGAGTGGCCAGCAGCCGGGCCAACTGCTCGTCACGAGCATCGTCGAGGCCGCCGGGTACGACCACCAACCGGCCCGGAAAGCCATGAAGCTGGGCCAGTAGCGCGACCTGGGCTGAAGACGCTGGTGCGCCCGCCGCCGGCAGCAGAGTACGCCCGAGGCGGTCGTCCAGCAGTACCAGGGTGCTATGGCCATTCAGGGCAGCGGCTTGCAGCTCCACGGCACGCAGGGTTTGGGCAAGCTGCGGAGCCGTTCCGCGCCCCGCACCGCCTACCACAAATACGGTGCAAGCCGTGCCCGACTGCGCCTCCGCTACTAGAATGAATAGAAAGCTCAGGCCGAATAGCAAGCCTGCAACGACATTATACCTGTGCATGATAGGCTAATTTACCTGCATGAATATAATGGGCTATTCTTCGTTCCGCACTGATACGGGCAGAATGCTCAGGCTCTCAGCATCACATTGTAGACATGATGCCAGCGCTTTTGGTCAATGATTGTTGCCCGATTACGGTGACAGCTTTACGGACGATTCTGACAGCGCGGTACCTTTTTATTCGTCTGATTAACAAGTGCTAAAAGCCAGCTGTTGCTACGCGCTATGCCACAGTTTAAGGAGCCGGTGCTCATGACAGTGAGCATTTCAAAAGGGTGAGTTACTGTTTCTGACTGGCTCCTTTTGCCGCCGCTTCAATGACGTCGGCCACCGCTTTGGGCTGCGCAATGAAAACGACGTGGCTGCCCCGCAACTCGGTGACAGTAGTGTGGGAGCGTTGGTACATCTTGCGCTGAATGTCTGGATTGATGCTTTTGTCGTCGCGGGCCAGCACAGCCCAGGCGGGCTTGGTTTTCCAGGCAGCCTGCGTCAGCGGCGTGCCGAAGCACTTGGCCGCCACCGGGCCCTGCGAGGCATACATAAACGCCGCCTTTTCCTTGCTCACATCGGCGCAGAAACCGGCGTGAAACTTGGCCTGGTCGTAGTAGATAAAACCGGATTCATCGGGCGGGAGGATGCCATTTTCGGGCGCAGGCGGCGCCGACATGGCCCATTGTAGCGTGGTTTCGCCAGCATCGGGCTGGTAGGCATTCACATACACCAGGCTGGCTACTTTAGCCGACGCCCCGGCTTGGGTGATAACCGACCCGGCCCAAGAGTGCCCTACCAGCACGGTAGGGCCGTTTTGCCGGACCAGCGCCCGGTTCACGGCTGCTACGTCGTCATCCAGCGAGGTCAGCGGGTTTTGCACGATGGTCACCGTGTAGCCCCGACTCTTCAGGATATTGGCCACGCCCTCCCAACCAGACCCGTCGGCGAAGGCACCGTGGACGAGGACGATATTTTTAGCAGGAGCCTGGGCGGAAGCATCGCCGGCTTGCAACAGGCCGACGCTCAGCAAGGCGAACGCGGCACGTTTGATAGGAAAAGAATTCATAGTTGTTTGTCGTGAAAAGTCAGGTTGGCAAAAAGTAAAAGCTGCTTTCTATACCTAGATGAGGTACTTGGCCAGCAGCGCCTGCATGGTACCCTTGCGCTGGGCGCGGTGCGCCACCCAGCGTAACACAGGTGCCAGCACGCGCCTTAAGCCGGGCAAATTCAGGTCGCCCAGCACGGCCATGATGGCAAGGTGCGTGAACTGCTTCGGCACCGATTTGGCATCGGTCAGTCCATCAGCGGCCAAGCCGTACACAAGGCGCAAGGAATTCTCAAACCCCTCGTGACCAGGCCGGATGACGGCCCGAAACGTGATTTCCTGCGCGCTGGCATTGGTGAAGCTGTGCACCGCCCCGATGGGCACGGTGTATGAGTCGCCCGGCCGCAGCACCAGGGGCTGCGCTGCACTGGTGTTGATAACCAATTCGCCCTCAATGGCCGTGAAGGTTTCCGTAAACCGGGTATGAAAGTGCGGCGGCGGTCCACCACCGGGCCGCAGTGTAAGCACCAGCTCGGTGAACCTGCCAGCCGTTTCCGCCGATGTTCGGACGAAGGTGACCGTGTCCTGGATGACTGGATTGATGATTTTTCGTTGCATGACATTCGACTGATTTAGAGGAAGTTTCCTCGTGTCCTGCATTAAACTTCGGTGGGTCCGCTACTGAACAGCCACCTCTTCCCGCCGGTCCTGCACCCGCACGTACACCCGCTCCCCGATGCGGAAAGGGGCACGGGAGAGGAGCTTTATTTCCATCGGTACGTCGCCGGTTCCGGCCGGCCCCACGCGCTCCACCACCCCGGTGCTGACCCGGGCCGGTGGGGCTGGTGCCCATACCCGCGCCGAGTCGCCAACCCGAACGCCGGCCCGCCAGCTGCCGGGCAGCAGCACTGAAACTACCAGGTCGCTACGCCGAGACAGCGTAGTTACCAGTGTGGCGGGCGTCAGGTACTGCCCGGCGCTGATGTAGGAGGGCCCCAGAAATCCCGTGCGGGGCGCGATGACAAACGAGTAGTTGTAGAGCCGGGCCAGTACCTGTCCGCGCCGAACGTACTCGCCGCCGCAGAAGTACACCCGCTGCACCCGTCCGGCGGTGCGGGCCCGCAACGACTCCTCGCCCCCGGCGCCCACCCGGCCCGTGGTGACGAGCAGGGTGGAATCAATTGAAGGCCCAGCCAACCCGGTTTCCAGTACCGGCTCACGGTCTGCTGGCGATGGGGCATCAGCCAGCGGCTCCAGGTATTTCAGGATGCCCAGCAGCACCAGGCCCCCGCAGATGCTGGAAAAGAGGCGCGTGTTCACGGCTAGCGTTTGCCCGTGGCTTTGTTGGTGCTGATGTCCTTATAAGCGTTCGGCAAATTGAAATTGCTGTGCAGCCAATTGAACAGCACATAGCCTTTGTCGAACTCGCGGAGCGTGACGGCCTGCCGGGTTTGCTCCAACGTGAGGCCTTGGCTTACGGCGGCTTCCACCTGGCTTTGCAGGGCCGCCACGTAGTCAATGGTGTACTTGATGCCGGCTTTGGTCGTGATGCGGCCGTGGCCGGGCACCACAATGGCATCGGCGGGCAGGAAGTCGTACATCTTGCGCAGGTTCGCGGCGGGTTCCAGGAAGTAGCCGTCGAAGAGCCAGGGAATGGTCGGGGCCTCGGCAATGAAGGGATTGCCAGCCCAGAAAACCTTAGCTGAGGGCAGCCAGACGAACAAATCGGCCGGCGATTGGGCCGTGCCGCCGTTCAGGAATTCGACTACCTTGCCACCGCCCAAGTCGAGCTTCAGCGAGTTGTTCTTGGCAATGGTAATGTCGGCCGGCCGGTAGGTAGTAGCTTCAATGCCGCGCCCAGTGCCAAAAAGCCGGACCATGAACTGCTTGATGCCCGCGTAGTTCTGGCGCAGGTTTTCCTTGGCAAACTCGTTCTGGATGATGAGCGTCGAGGCCGGCAGCAGGTAATTGGTGAAGCAGTGGTCGCCGTGGTCGCTGGTGTTCACCGCGTACAGAATCGGCTTCTGCGTAACGGTACGCAGCAGTTTGATTTGCTGGTCGAAAAGCCGCTTGGTGAGCATGGTTTCAATCATCAGTACGCCCTTGTCGCCGATGATAAAGCCGCCCGTAGTGGCCTGCGGAATGCCCTTGGTCGTCTCCCGCTCCGCCGTGGCTGGAATGACGGCATACACACCATCGGTGATTTTGTGTAGCGTCAGCGTCACCTTATTGGCGTCCCATATGGGCACAGCCGGCGGCAGCGGCACTTGGGCCAAACTGGCAGCGGGAAATAGCCAGGTCGCGATGAGGCTGGCCAGGAGTAGCAATGAGGCAGTTTTCATGTCATTTTAGGGGGATAAAAGGCCGGTCATGCCGAGCGCAGCCGAGGCATCTCGCGTGCAGCAGCGACTCCTTTGATTGGATTACTTGGGCAAGCGAGATGCCTCGACTGCGCTCGCCATGGCTGCCATGACCGGATTGATTAGCGCTGGTAGCCACCGTAGTACTTGACCGGCGACCAGGCCGGAATCACGGCCGGATGGATGGGGTCAAGGGCGCGAAAGTCGCCCGCCGCGTACACTACCCGGCCGTTGACCACGGTCAACTCGGATTCGATTTTGCGCACCTGCTCAGGGCTGGCGGTGAAGTAATTGTCAGATAGCACCGCTAGGTCGGCATACATGCCTTTTACGAGCTTGCCCTTCTGTTTTTCCTCGCCCGAAAACCAGGCGCTGCCTGCCGTGTAGAGCTGCAGCGCCGTGAAGCGGTCCAGCACCTGGTCTTTGGGCCAGAACTGCATTCCGCCCAGCGTTTGGCCGGTGAGCAGCCAGTGCAGCGCCATCCAGGGGTTGTAGGTCGAAATCCGGGGCGCATCGGTGCCCATGCCCACCGGAATGCCCAGCGCCAGCATCTTGCGGATGGGTGGCAGCTGCGTAGCCGGTGGGCCATTGAGCTTGTTGTACAGCTCACCCTGGAAGTACATCCGAAACTGCACCGCCACGCCGCCGCCCAGCTTTTTCACGCGCACCAGCTCGGCGTCGGTGATGGTTTCGGCGTGGTCGAAAAACCAGCGCAGGCCATTGAACGGTGTGTCGGCATTCACCTTCTCAAACACCGTGAGCATGCGGTCAATCGACTCGCCGTAGGTGGCGTGCAGGCGGAAGGGCCAGCGGTTGCGTACCAGCAGCCGGATGACCGGTTCCAGGTCGCCTTCCATCTCGGGCGAGAGCACAATGCGCGGCTCCAGGAAATTCTCGAAATCGGCGGCTGAGGCTACCAGGTTCTCGCCCGCGCCTTCGGTTACGAAGCCGTTGGGCGTCAGCAGCTGGTCGTTTTTGTTGACCTGGTTGCTGGCCACCCACTTTTCATAATCCTGCAATTCCTTGCCCTTTTGCTGGGCGAAGAGGTAGTAGGAAGTGCGCACGGTGAGCTTGCCTTGGCGGGCCAGCTCCAGGGCCACGCCGTAGTCGTCGGGGAAATTCTGGCCGCCGCCGGCCGCGTCCACGGCGCTGGTGAGGCCGAAGCTGTTCAGTTCACGGTAGAACTGCTGGGTGCTGTTCAGCCGCTCCTCGGGCGAGAGCCGGGTGGTGAGGGCCAGCGTGGTATAAATGGCCTTGGGCGTTTCCTTGGCGTACATCAGGCCCGTCGGGATACCGGCCTCGTCCAGTTCCAGCAGGCTGCCTTCGTAGTGCGTGTCCTTGGTGTAGCCCAGCGTTTCAATGCCCTTTTTGTTGAGAAAGGCCTTGCCGTAGAGGTAGGTAATGAACACCGGCTTATCGGGCACGGCGGCGTTGATTTCGGCCAACGTCGGCTGGCGCTTTTCGGCAAACTGAAACTCATTCCAGCCGCCAATTACCTTCACCCACACACCCGGCGGGGTGCGAGCCGCCTGCTCAGTCAGCATTTCGAGCGCCCGCTTCAGGGTTTTTACACCATCCCAGCGCAGCTCGCTGTTGAAGTGCAGGCCCTCGCGGATGATGTGGATGTGGCTGTCGTTCAGGCCCGGTACCACGGTTTTGCCGTGTGCATCAATCAGCTTGGTTTGGGGCGACTTGTAGGCGGCCAGCAGCTGTTGCGACGTGCCCACGTCGAGAATGAGCCCGTCCTTTACGGCCACCGCTTGGCGGAATTCGCCCGCTTTGGCCATGGTGGCAACGTGGCCGTTGTAGATAATCAGGTCGGCCTTGGTTTGGGCTACGGCGGCTAGTGTAGCTAGCAGCAGCGGCAGCAGGAGCAGGCGTTTCATCGCAGGGCGGTGGGTTGCTTGGTCAGGAAGAAATCGAGCAGGGCCTGTTGCACGGCCGGTGTGTTTTCCTGTACCACCCAGTGGCCGGCGCCCGGGATTTTGGCCTCGGTCACGTTGGCGGCCACCAAGCGGCAATGGTCGGCCAGGAAGGGCGCGGAGTAGAACTGCCCGCCCATGGCCAGCAGTGGCATGGGCAGCTTGTGCTTCATGAGCTGCAGGTTGTCCTTGGCATCCTGCGGGAAAGCGGCAAACCAGCGAAAGCTGCCCGTGATGCCGCCGGGCTGGGCGTAGGAACGGATAAACTCATCGGATTCTACCTTGGTAAACAGGTTCTTGGCATGCCCCACCTGCGGCCAGAAGTCGGTAAGAAACAGCCGCTCCTGCCCGGCCACCAGCGCACCGGCTACGGGCCGGGAGAAGAACCCGAAGTGCCAGGCCGTAGTGGATATCTGATGCCACACCGGCTCCACGCCGGGTAGCAGCGCATCCATCAGGGCCACCTTTTTCACGTCGGCCGGGTACTGCGCGGCGTAGGCGTAGGCCACCATCAGGCCGATGTCGTGCCCGGCCAGGTTGATGCTCTGGTAGCCGAGCTTTTTGGCCAGTTCGTGCAGGTCGGTGGCCATGTTTTTCTTGTCGTACCCACCGGCCGGCTTGCCCGATTCGCCCACGCCGCGCAGGTCCGGCGCAATGACAGTGAAATGCTTAGAGAGCTCCGGCAGCAGTCGGTTCCACATGTACCAGTTCTGCCCGAAGCCGTGCACCAGCATCAGCGGCGCCCCCTTCCCGCCGATGACGTAGTGAATGCTCACGCCGTTGACGGTGGCAGTCTGGTGCTTGAAGTTAGACGGCGGCGAAGCTGGCTTCTGTGCCCGCACTGGTCCGGTCAGTAGGATGCCGAGCAGCATGAAAGCGAGTTGTTTAAAGAGCTTTTTCATGAAAAAAGGGTTAGTTAAAAGATGGACAGAATGAGCAATAGCATGCCTGCCCGGTCGGAAACCAGGTTTTTAAATGGCAACTTGATGGGGGTTGGCAGCGCTTAGCCGCCGATTATTCTGAAGCGGACACCAGGCGCAAAAGGGTTAAATGGCAATGTCCTCGTACTTCATTGCCTGAGAAACGGCTGGCTGCATCCGGAGCCAGCAGAGGATGAAGCGGGCGTCTTCCTGCCAGGTCTGCTGACCGAGCACAAAGTGGTTGCGGCCCTCGAATTCGTGGTATTCCGTGACGGAGCCGACGTGGGTGTAGCGCTTAAAATTCGAGTAGTTCAGCGAGGCAGGAATGATGTGGTCGGTGCTGCCGGCCAAGAACAGGAGCGGGGCATGCGGCCGGTCGAAATCCACCCTGGCGGCGCTGGTGAGGCCGTCGCGGGCAATACGCTTTGACTCGGGGATGATGAACCGCTCGTAGGCCGCTTCCTGCTGGCCCGGTGGCATGCCGTTGGTGAAGGCGTACCGCCATTGGCCGAACGACATCAGGAAAGCTTCATCCAGCGGCGTGAACAAACCCAGCGGCCCCCATACCGACCGGAAAAACGACCACTTGAACGTGACGACGCCCTGCGGCGGCACCGAATGAATGGCCACGCCCGCCGCCGCCAAATCTCGCTGCAATAGCAGCTGCGTCAGCAGCCCACCCATGGAATGGCCAATGAGAATGGGCTTCTCCGGCAGCTGCTGCACGAAATTCGCGAAATACTCTTCCAACTGCGCCAGGCGAATGGAGGCAATTTCCGGGTTGGGCTGCCTGGCCCGGAGCGTAGCTACCGAGGCGTTTTTGTGGGGCCAGGCCGGCACGTAGCAGGTGTAGCCGTTGCTTTCGAAACAGGCCTTCCAGTCGTCCCAGCAACTGCTGCTCACGAACGCGCCAGTGATGAATACGATGGTTTTGGAGTTGCTGTAGGACATTGCTGAAATGGGTTGGGATGGTAGGGAGAACCAAGGAACGGCCATGCTGAACGCAGTCGAAGCAACTCTACTACAGGACTAATCCCAATCGCTGCAACGAAGCGGTAGAGATGCTTCGGCTGCGCTCAGTATGACCGTTCTAAAGCATTTTTTTGCCTTTAAAAGCGATAGGTGACGCGGGGGGAAAAGAAGGTGATGTCGCGGCCCTGGCCGGACTGTTGGAGGAAAGCGCCGGCGTGGAAATAGGTGAGGAACAGCTCGACCTGCACGTGGCGATGCACGTCCCAATCGGCCTGAATGGTCATCTGGTCGCCGATGTAGCGCGACTGGCTGGGGTTGCCGGGGCGTTCCAGCACGTAGGGCATGGTATAGAAGCCATCGGCGCGACTGGCCCGCCAGAAGAAGTCCCAGTCCAGTAGAATGCTCAGGTTGTTGCCGACGGGCGGATGCAGCAGTAGCATGGGGTGCACATCCATCAGGTTGGCCGGGCCCACCAGCGCAATCTGGCCGAAATAAGCGCCCTTGGGAAACAGCGGGTTGAAGGTTTGCAGCGTGCGGTTGGCCGGGTCCCGGTCGCCGCTGATGAACTCGGTGCGCAGGGCCAGCTCCGGCTTCCAGGGCAGGGCTGCCAGAGCGTAGCCAAACTCGCCGGAAGCTGTCCAGGCCCGAATGTCGCCAGTCCCGAAGTGCCCGAACTGGTACACTGCCTCCGCGTTGTAGCGCCACGCCTGGTGCGTGCCCCAAAGCCGTGCGCCTACCGAGTGCCGCCGCTCGGGTGCGCTGCCCTGCTGAAAGCGGCTCTGCGCCTTATCCAGGCCGAGGTAGTACAGGTCGAGGCCGCCATGCAGCGGGGCTAGGCGCTTCACCCCATAGAGTCCCCAGAACCAGACGTCGCGGTTGGGTTCGTCGTCGAACAGGCCGGGTTTGGTGGTGGCCGGGCGGGTCACAAAGGCATCGAGCTGACTTTGCGGCTGGTGCAGCATCAGCCGCGCCCCGTCGAAGGTCTGGCGCACGTTGGGGCCTTCCCGCAGCGACACCAGCCGCGACGAGCCATAAACCATTTCCTGGCGCCCCAGCCGCAGGGTCAGGTCCTTTTCGGGCGAGCCCACGCGCACATCCACAAAGGCCTGGTGCACATCGAGCCGGTCTTCCTCCGTGAGTTCGGGGGGGGCGTTTTTGCCGGTAGTCAGCCCGCTTTTGAGTTGGCCAAACACCCGGAAATGCGTTCCGAAATGTGCGTCGGCGTGCAGCATGTAGCGTTGCAGCAGATAGCCGCCGTGGTCCTCCACGCCCTCGCCCCAACTCGTGTGGTTCAGCCACTGGTACTGCTCCCGGATTTCGCCGCCAATGCTCAGGTAGCTTTTCCTGGTGGTGGATAGCGGTATGAACTTGATAGGGTCGAAGAAGTCGTGCGGCACGGCCGAACCCTCGGCCAGGTAGCGGTAGTCCTCCTTGGCTCGCTCCAATTGATATTCCGGCGCCTTCGGCACGGCATCCAGCACTGCTTCGGAGGAGACCTGGGCCAGCGCAGTTGCAGCACTCAGGCCGAACGCCAGAACTGGCACCCAGCGGCAAAAAACAGTAAACGTATGTTTCATAGCGATAAAGGATTAGGCAGGGTTGTAGCGCGAACTCATTAGCTCGCGTAGCGGAACGGGTTAGCGAAGCAGAGGCGCGAACTACCAACGGCCTTGAGCGTTGTGCTAAGAGGACCGACGGCGGGCCAGCTGCGCATCCAGAGAGAACCGTCCGGGACCGGCCAGCAGCACCAGCAAAAACATGGTGGCATAAGTCAGGGGCGCATCTTTCAAGTCCCAGGAATCGTGCAGGTGCACCACCAGCAGGCCTACCAGCGTGGTGCTGAGCACGCCCAGCGCGGCAGGACGGGCCAATAGGCCTAGCATCACCAGCAGAGCACAAACCACATCGCTGAAAACCGCAAAAGCCGCGTTAAACTGGCCGCCCAGCCCAAACGGGTCGGGAATGGTGGCCGCTTCGTGCTGGAAGTGCAGGAGCTTGTCCAACCCGTGCACCCGGAAGAGGGCAAACCCCGCCAATAACCGGAAAACCAGCAAGGCGAAGTCAGTGCCCAGCTCCGAGGAGCTGGGAGCCAAAAGCACTGTGGGCCAGGTGCGTAGCGTGTTCATAATGCAGTTGGATGGTTACTTGGATATGCAGAGGCCAGCCCGATTTTTTAGGCAAGGGAATTCCCGGTCGCATTTGGAATGCGAAAATTGAATAATCCAGCAGTGAGCAATGAGGAGCTTTGAGGAGGCTCCCAGTGGTTCAGGGTATCGTTGAGCAGGCCTGATTGGTTAATACCAACTATCCAAATACGACATCATATATCGTAGTCATTAGGTTCTGCCTTCTTAGCTAATTGTCAAAACTATGCCAATTCAATAGCGGCGCTACATGAACATGTACATCACCTTATTTTTATTGCAAATAGCTGTTTTATAGCTGATTGTAAAAGGTCGTGTTGTTGAGGCGTAATCAACTCCTCTCCAGTTTTCTGGAGTTTTTCAGAGCTATTTTTAGCTTTCTGGATTCTCCGATGCAGATGCTTTCCGGATGCCGAGCTTCTCCATGCGGTATTCCAGGGTGGTGGGCTTGAGGTTGAGCAGTTCGGCCGCACCGCCACTGCCCCGGATGCGGCCATTGGCGCTGGTCAGGGCGGCGAGGATGGTGTCGCGCTCCGTTTCGTCGTACCGGTGCTTGACTTCAGCCAGAGTTTTGGGTTCGGCTTTGGCTGGGGGCGCGAAGTAGAGGCCGGGCGTGGGGGCGCTGGTTGGGCCACTCGCTGGCCAGCTGCTGACCAGCGGGCGTCCAAGAGTAAGCGGGCATTGGCCGTCGTTGATGATAACAGCCTGCTCAATAATGTTTTCCAGTTCCCGAATATTGCCCGGCCAGGAGTATGCCAGCAACTCGGCCAGAGCGGAGGTGCTGATGCCGTGGTAGGGTTTGCCAGCGCGGCGGCAATATTTCTGCGCGAAGAATTGAGCTAGCTGGGCAATGTCCTCCGACCGGTCGCGGAGCGGCGGCAGGTGCAGCGGGAACACGCTCAATCGGTAGTATAAATCGAGTCGAAACCGACCTTCCGCTACTTCTTTTTCGAGGTGGCGGTTGGTGGCGGCAATGATGCGCACATCGGTTTTAATGGGCCCGGTGCCGCCCAGGCGCTCAATCTCTTTCTCCTGGAGCACCCGCAGCAGCCGGGTCTGCAAATCCAGCGGCATCTCGCCGATTTCATCCAGGAAGATGGTGCCCCGGTGCGCCAGCTCAAACTTGCCAATGCGCCGCTCCGTGGCGCCCGTAAAAGCGCCTTTCTCGTGCCCGAACAATTCTGATTCGATGAGATTGGCCGGCAGCGTGGCGCAGTTCACCTTCACCAGCAGCTTGTGCCGACGAGGCGACAGGTTGTGCACGGCCCGCGCGAACAACTCCTTGCCCGTCCCGCTCTCGCCCAAAATCAGCACCGACGTGTCGGCAGGGGCCACCTGCGCCACCTGTTTGAACACCGCCAGCAATGGAGCGCTCGTGCCGATGATTTCTTCGAAATTGGCTGTCGTGCGCACTTCCTCCTGCAGGTAGCGGTTTTCGCGCCCCAGCTGCTCGCTCAGTCGTGCAATCTCATCAAAAGCCAGCACGCGCTCCAAGGTCAGCCGCATGGACTGGCGCAGGCGGTCGAGTATTTCCAGGTGCGCGGGCTGGTAGGGCTGCGGCTGGCGGCTATAAAAAGCCACCGTGAAGGTGTGGCCCTGCGCGGTGGGCAAAGTCAGCAGAAGGTTGGCTTCGACCTTGAAGGATTTGGCGATGGCCTGCATCAGGCGAGATTCTTGGCCGGCGCGCTCAAAGTCCGGACCGTTGAGCAGGACCAGGCCCTTCGTAGACGGGAGCTCGGCCCGCAAGGCGGCGTATTGTTCGGCGCTGAGGCCGGTCATGCGCAAAAAATCAGCCGGCCGAATGGTCTGGTACTCCTCAAAACCGATGCGGAAGAAGCTGCAGGCCCGGGTGGTTTCCCGGTCTTCGAGGCCCAGCATCACCAGGTCGAAAGGAATGTGGGGCTGCAGGAGCCGGGCCACGCGCAGCAGCTTCTCGTCCCAGGGCACGTCGGCGCTCAGGGCGTCGGTGAGGGCTATTTGCAGGGCCTGCTCTTTGCGCAGCTTTTGCTCCAGGCCGTGGGCGTGGCGGTAGGCGGCAATTTCCAGCGTATAAAGCAGGTCTTTTTTCCGAAACGGCTTCACGATGTAGCCGGCCGGCTGGGTGGTGGCCACTTCCTCTTGCACGCTCTCGTTGGAGTTGGCCGAAATGTAGATGAAGGGAATGTGCCGGGCTTGCAGCGCCCGGGCCAGGCTCAGGCTGCGCTCGCCGCCTTTCAGGTAAATATCCAGCAGCACCAGGTTGGGCTCATGTTCCTCAAGCAATTGCATGGCTTCAGCCACGCTGTCGGCCAGGCCCACCACCACGTAGCCGGCCTCCTCCAGAATGTCCTTCAGGCTATCGGCAATCAGAAATTCGTCTTCCACAATCAGCACCCGGCCCCCGGCGTGGGGCAGCCGGCCGGCGGCTGGTGCGGCATCAAGAGGCTTCAGCATAATGGGGCTGCAATTGGACAAGGGTGAAAGGAACCGAAATGGTGACGCCGCGCCCGCTGGCTACCTGCAGGTCGCCACCCAGCTGCTTGCTGAGGCCCCGCATAATATTAGCGCCCATCGAGTTGCTGCGGCGCAGGTCCACGTCGGCCGGCATGCCCACGCCGTCGTCGGCCACCACCAGCAGGTAGTGCCCGGCGTCGACTTCCGCCAGGGTCAAATCCACGGTGCCGCCGTGCCCGTCGGGCCGAAAATTCGGCGGAAAAGCGTACTTCAACGCATTGGTAATGGCCTCGTTGATAATCAGGCCCAGCGGTACGGCCTGGGTCACGTCCAGCTCCAGCGGGGCCAGCTGAAACCGGAAGCGAATCTGCTCTTCGGGGTCGAAGCACTCGCTGAGCTGCTCCACCACTTCTTTGATGTAGGCCGGCATGTCGATGCGCGACAGGCTTTCGGAGCGGTACAGCTTCTGGTGAATCAGGGCCATGGCGCGCACCCGGTGCTGGCTCTGCTCGATGGCGTTGATGGCGGCCTCGTCGAGCAGGTACTTGCTCTGCGACTGCAGCAGGCTGATGATGATTTGCAGGTTGTTTTTCACCCGGTGGTGGATTTCCTTCAGCAGCCATTCCTTCTCCGTGAGCACTACTTCGAGCGAGTGGTTTTTCTCGTTAATCTCGCGCTGCTGCGCTTCCAGCCGTTGATTGCTGCGCTGTTTGAGGCGGTAGCGGTTGTAGCCCAGGGCCAGCAGCAGCAGCAGCAGCAGGGCGCCGGCAATGGTGGTGTTGCGCGCCGTTTGGGCGCGCTGCAAATTGCTCTGCTGGCGCAGTCCTTTCTCCGTCAGCAACTGGATGTTTTGCTCCTTTTCCTTGGTTTCGAATTGCACCTGCAGCTCCTCCATCTGCCGGCTTTTGGCCGTGTTGAAAATGGAGTCTTTTATTGCCTCCCGCTGCCGCAAATGGGCCATGGCGGGCAGGTAATGCCCCAGGGCAGAGTCGGTTTGATAACCCAATAAATGGATTTCCTGAATGGTCAAAAGCGGCACCTTGCCCGGAGGAACGGCCGCAATCTGCTTGAAACGGGATTCTGCCTTGGCGTATTGCCTGGTCGCTACGTACAAGCGCGCCAGGCTTAGGTTAGAGCTCAGCGAGTACGAAGGGCCCAACTGATTGTTTAGCACCAGGCTTTTTTGGTAGTACTGCTCGGCTAGCGTGTATTGCTTGAGCGCCATGTAGCAGTCGCCAAAGCTAGCGGCTATCAAGGCATCGTCGCGGGGGTCGGCATACGTCTTTCTCTGGGCAATATCCTGTACAAACAGCAGCGCTTCAGCTGCTTTGCCTTGCTTAAGCAGCGTCATGGTCATCAGCCTTACCAGCATGCCCAGCGCTGCGCGGGTCGCTACTTCGCCCTTTTGGTGGCTGACTGCCAACGATTTCTTTAGTGCATCAATCGTTTTTTCAAATTGGCCGGTGGTGTAGTAGATGGAGGCCAGCTTGTAATAAGGATAATCCAAATCAGTTATTCGGCCCTCATCTTTCAGGATTTTAATGATTTGCAGGGTGTAAGCCAACGAACGGTTCAGGTATCCCCGGTTCTGGCTGATATTGGCCAGATACGCATAGATGAAATGCAGTTCCTTGCTGCCGCTTGCCTTTTGAATGGCTACCACTTGCAGCATTTCTTCTTCGGCCTGGGGCAATTTGCCTTCGTAATAAAGCATGACGGCCAGCTGCTTTCGCGCGAGTCCTTCGTATTCCCGGTTATGAATTTGGCGGGCGAGCGCCACCGCCGGCTGAAAGCAGGCCCGCATCTGCGCAAAATATTGCGGGTTGAATCTTTCCTCATAAGCGTAACCATTGCCCATCCGGTACCACGCCTTCATTTCGCTGGTTTTGTTGCCGGCCCGCTGGTTGGCGCCGATGACTTGCCGGAAAAACGGCTCGCCCCGTGCCACATCATCGAGCCGCATGTAGAGGGCACCTAGTTGAAGCTGGCTTTCTTCCTGCCAGGCGCGCTGGCCCAGCGCGGCGCTTAGCCTGATGGCTTGCTGCATGAAGAACAAGGCACTGTCCGTACGGGCTTTGGAGCCGTGGACCTCCGGAAACTGTTCATTGCCCAACGCCAGCAGCAGCTTGATTTTACTGGTGTCGCGCAGGCTCGGCATCAGCCCCATGGCCCGGTGGGTTTCCTGGCGCTTGGCGTACACCTGGCCGGTCAGGAACAGTGCCCCATCCACGCCCTTGGCCACCCCGAGCCGGCGGCCCAGCGCCATTGCCTGCGTGGCCAGCATCAGGGTGCTGTCCAGCTCCTGCTTGCTGACTTCATCCTTCCTCATGTAAAAGCTGCCCAGGCGGAGCAGCGCCTGCACCTTGTTGGTGTCGGCGCGGCCTTCTTGTATCAGGTGCCGCAATTGGGCCGGGGAGCTGTTTTCGAGGCTCTGTGCCACTGCTGGCGGAGTTGCCAGGTTCAGCATGCCGCCGACCAGGAGGAATGTAGCGAGCCGGCGCATGGGCTAAAGGATATTTGTTGGAAAGGAAATCAGCGGGCCTGGCAGCTGTAGCGCGCTGCCAGCGCGTCGGGCACGTTTTGACTGGAAGCCTGCCCCAAATTACAAGGGCGCAGCAGCGCGCAGTTGTCTAAATATAAAGCATCGATTATAAATAGTTATAATTCCCAATAGCTTCGGGCCAATACCGCCTCATGGCTGGGCAAAGGGACATGGCCAATCGGCCAGTAGCAAGCCAGGTGCCAGCCGCAAAAGGCAGTAAATAGCCCCACAGTGCTATCTGTTGGCCATTCACGCCCAGGTTTTTACTGAGAAATCCGGCTTCCTCCAAAAAGCTCCAGTTTTCTGGAGGAAAGGTCGGCCTTCACGTCAGGGAGCGCATGCGTTGTTTCCGGGTTCGTCGGCACGGTTCAGAAACGCAGCACCTGGCGTTTCATTTTAGCCCGACCTGCAACGCAGACCGACGTAAAACCTCGCTCTTGAACTCAAAATCAGCCACGTAAACCGCAACGCAACAACAGCCCCGCGCTACCGGAATGGCCCAACTAAAAACCCACTCCCCGAACCGGCCCGGGAGTGGGTTTTTAGCTGGGCCGCCAACAACCAGCAAGCTTTTCGCGGGCAAGGCCAAAAAGCAGCTGGAGATGCAGTGGCTACTTGATGGGCGGCAGGCTGGCTTCCAACTGCTTGCGGCGGTGCTCGTGCTGCTTGGGCAGCATGAGGTGCGTGCCCAGCTCGGCCAGCGGCTCATCGACGGTGAAGCCGGGGTTTTCAGTGGCAATTTCAAACAGTACGCCGCCCGGCTCCCGGAAGTACACCGAGTGGAAATAGTCGCGGTCAATTTGCGGGGTGGGCTGCAGGCCTTTTTCAATCAGCTTTTTGCGGATAAACAGTTCGGCCTCGTCGTCCTTCACGCGGAAGGCCACGTGGTGCACCGAGCCGCCGGCCGTGACGCTGCGGGCCTCGCCGGGTACTTCCACCAGGTCGATGTAGGCTGCGTTTTGCACCGCATCGGTCACGTAGCGGTAGCGGTTCACGTGCTGTTCCAGCAGCGTGTAGCCGAATACATCGGTCAGGATTTCGGCCGTGGCCTTGATGCTGGCCAGGGTGAGCGTGACGGTGTGAAAGCCCTTGGTGGCTGCTTCGGCCCCAACTTCGGGCGTGGTCCAGGGTGTGCGCGAGTCGTCGGTTTTCGATGCAATCAGCTCCAGCTTCAGCCCGTCGGGGTCGAGGAAGGTGAGGTACTGCTCGCCGAATTTCTCGCTCGGCTTGTTGTAGGTCACGCCGTTGGCCTCAAAGCGCTTCATCCAGAAATCGAAGCTGCCGGCTGGCACCGAGTAGCCAATTTCGGTGGCCTGCCCGGTGCCGCGCCGCCCGGTGGTGATGTGCTCCCACGGAAAGAACGTGAGAATGGTGCCCGCCGAGCCATGCTCATCGCCAAAGTAGAAGTGGTAGGTGCTGGGGTCGTCGAAATTGACGGTCTTCTTGATGAAGCGCAGGCCGAGGACCCGGGTGTAAAAATCGTAGTTGCGCTGAGCATTGCCGGCAATGGCCGTGACGTGGTGCAGGCCTAAAATGCGTGGTTCCATAAGAAGAGAATGAGTGGGTGGGTGGCACAGGGCCGTTGTGCTTTGCCGCGCGCTGCACGATAGCAAAAGCTACTTAGCCGTGGTGCGCAACAGGTACTTATGCTGCCCGGACAGCACCAGCTCGCCGCGCTGGTTGTGTACGGTGGCGGCCGTCACCACGGTGCCGGTTTCACCGTGCGGCACGAGGTCGGTTATTTCCAGTGCCGGATACAGCGTGTCGCCGGAGTGGACTTCGCCCAAAAACTTGCACGACAGCTCCGTAAACGCAATAAAGACCTCGCCGATGACGTGCGGAAACAGCGTTGCGCCCGGCGCAGTGAAGGCCAGTACCTGCAAGCCGTGCACCACCGGCGCCGAGTGGCCGTGCCGGCGGGCCCATTCGGCATCGTAATGCACCGGATGGTTGTCGCACGACACCGTTTGGAAGGCGGCCGAATGCGCATCGGTCAGCGTACGGCTGGGGGCGCGGAAGATTTCGCCAAGCTGCAATTGCTCGAAGGTGCGGGCCGGCACCACGAGGAAATCCAGGGTGTTAAAGGGTGTTGGGGCGACGGTTTCAGTTGCCATGGCTCAGAGGGTTGGAAGGGAGTGAGTAGCACCGAGTGGCTGGCAGCCGCTCCGCGTTCAGACGAAAATGATGGTATTGGCCACGTCGATTTCTTCTTGCGAAATGGTGTGGCCCATGCGCGGGTATATCTGCTCGGTCACGGCGGCGCCCAGGCTGGTGAGGAGGGCCGTGGAGGCGTGCACACGTTCCACGGGCACGTGCGGGTCAGGGTCGCTGGTGCCGAGGAAGATGGGCGTGCCGAGGAAGTCGCCGGTGTAGTGGTCGAGGTACACCCGGTCGCCGATGACGCCGCCGGTGAAGGCAACCACGCCACCGTAGCGGCCCGCGTGGCGCGCCACGTATTCCAGGGTAAGGCAAGCAC
This sequence comes from Hymenobacter negativus, assembly GCF_017571495.1. GTDB lineage: Bacteria > Bacteroidota > Bacteroidia > Cytophagales > Hymenobacteraceae > Hymenobacter > Hymenobacter negativus. The sequence continues at coordinate 152,465 of NZ_JAGETZ010000005.1, forward strand.
CCTGCGAAAAGCCCAGGAAATAGATATTCTCCTTCGCAATACCGGCGCTTTCTGCGGCGGCTACGGCCCGGCCCACGGCCGCCAGCGCGTCGGTAAGCCAGGGCTCGTTTTGGCTGGGCGGGGCTAGGAAGGAGTTTGGGTACCAGGTGTTTTGGGTGGCCTGGGGGGCCAGCAGGGCATAATCCTGAACGTGCAGATGCGGAGCCAGTGAAAGGATATCGGCCGCGCTGCCGCCCCGGCCATGGAGCATAATGAGGGCTTTGGCGGCGCTGGCCAGCGGTTTGCCAGCGGTGCGGATGGGTTCCTGGTGCATAAAAGCAGAACCGGATGCGAAACCGGCAAGAATGAAAAGCGGTGTAACACAAGAAATACCGTGCTGAGCTGGCCAAAGCATGCTCACCGCCATGCCGCTACAGCGCTTTCCGGTAAGGATGCTTTGGCCAGCTCAACACGGTATTTCTTTCATTGCTCACAGTCGTTTCAAGTGAGATAGTCGCCTAGAAACGACCTTGTGCAGTTTTAGCATCAATGTACTGACTAGGCAGTAGCGCGAACTTTCAGTTCGCGTCTTGGAACGACTGCCAGGCAGCACAGAAGCGCTATCGCCACTGATGCCGAAACCGGCCTAAGACTCAATGAATGCCAGCAGGTCGGCGTTGATGGTGGCGGCTTCGGTGGCGGGCATGCCGTGGGGGAAGCCGGGGTAAGAGATGAGCTTGCCGTGCTTGAGCAGCTTGATGGCCTTGGCGGCGCTCACGTGGAAGGGCACAATCTGGTCGTCTTCGCCGTGCAGCACCAGCACCGGGATGTCTACGCTTTTCAAATCCTCGGTAAAATCGGTTTCCGAAAAGGCCTTGATGCCGTAGTAGTGGGCGTTGGCCCCGCCGCTCATGCCCTGCCGGAACCAGTTGTCGCGCAGGCCCTGCTTCACCGTGGCGCCTTCGCGGTTGAAGCCATAGAATGGGATGGAAAAATCCGTGTAGTATTGGGCGCGATTGGTGGCCGTACCCTCGCGGATTTCATCGAATATCGACATTGGCACGCCATCGGGATTGTTGGGACCCTGCACCATCACGGGCGTTACGGCACTCACCAGCACCACCTTGGCCACGCGGCCGGGTTCGGCGTGGGCTGCGTAGTGGATGGCTTCGCCGCCGCCGGTCGAGTGACCAATGTGGACGGCATTCTTCAGGTCGAGGTGGGCGGTTAGCTCGGCTACATCGGCGATGTAGGTGTCCATGTCGTGGCCGTTGGGCGATTGCGACGAGCGGCCGTGCCCGCGCCGGTCGTGCGCGATAACGCGGTAGCCCTTGGTCAGGAAAAACATCATCTGAGCGTCCCAATCATCGCTCGACAGCGGCCACCCGTGGTGGAAGTACAAGGGCTGGCCCGTGCCCCAGTCCTTGTAGTAGATTTCAGTACCGTCTTTTACCGTTAGCTTAGGCATAACTCGTTGTTTTAAATGGGGTTGGAAAGATGTTGTGGCTGCTCCAGCTACTGCGCCGGCAGCGAGCCTTGACTGAAGGCAAAGCTACCAACTCATCGTGTTAGCTCCACGGTAAAAAGCCCGGCTTTCGCGGTATTTTCAACGGATTGCCCCAGGCCTTTACCTGATGTTTCGCAGGCCTGCCTCGCCCCGGGCCCCAGCCAGGCTAGTAAGCTGCCGGGTGTGCTGGCCTCAAACGTACCGTTTATTCCGGCTTTTTTACCGCTGCGCCGCTCACCCAACGCCGTAGGTTTGCAGCGGTAACGGTGCTCGCTTTTTCCTGGCTTATGAAGTGGTCCAGCTGCTACGTCGTGGCTGCCGGCAGCTGCATAGTTGGCCCCGACCGGGAGCGCCGCCCAATTAAGAAAATGAAGGCGGCCGCTCCGACCACCGTGCCCCCCACATGGCCATGCAACCCAGCCCGCTAAGGCGGCTGCCGCGATACCAGAAGTCGTCCCCAAAGCATCCGAACAAGAACCGCACAATGAGCGCCTGATGTCATCGAAACAGAACGGCTGCCATCGTTGGCTGACCTCGCCAGTGCGCAACGCTACATGTCGAGTTTTCGACCAAGCTCAAAAATCCGCTCTAGGCATTGCGTCACATCGGCGAGGTCTTCGCTGGCGACATCAAGTGAGAACGTCCTCAAAGTAGTCCAGAAAAAAGCATTGGACAAGTCGTTGAAAAGGTCGAATGTGATACTATTGCCACTGATTAAATAAGCCAGCTTGTCCGTCTTGAAAACGTGCATCTGGTCTTCCGCCTCAAAATAAATGACGTCAGGTTCTTCCAGCTCATCCCTGGCAATCGTGACAAATCCCGGCACTGTGCTTTTATCGAACCAGAACGTGACGGAAAAAAGGCCGTCATCTTCTGATTCTGTGTCAATCTGTGTTCTGTCAACTTGCATAATGCGTTTCCACCGATTGCTATTGGGACTTGTAACACTGGCTAATCAGGAGTTGCTAGCTAATGCTCTGGTACGCCTGAAGTCTAATCCGTAATTGCTTATAATGCTCTGAAAATCTGTGGTATATAATTGGAATGAGCCTTGGGAGACACGTTTGGTATGCCAGCCGCTTGCCCTAGCCAACCAAGGGCTTCAGCTCCCCAAACAACGTTGGAATCAGCTCCGCCACGGTGGGGTGGATGAAGACATTGCTCCGCATAAAAGCCGCCGTTTGCCGGGCGTACATGGCCGTAATGATGCAGTGAATGGCCTCGTCGCCACCCACGCCCACGATGCTGGCCCCCAGAATCTGGTCGGTTTCGGCATGCACCAGTACCTTCATAAAGCCCTGCGTTTCGCCTTTTTCGGTGGCCCGGCCCACCTTGGTCATGGGCCGCTTGCCTACCAGAAAGGGTGTGCCGGCCGCACGTAGCTCAGCTTCCGTCTGGCCGACTTTGGCAAAGGGTGGGTCGACGTAAATGGCTGATACCGGCATCCGGTCGCTCACGCGGCGCTGGCCGTGGTCGAGCAGGTTGGCCGCCACTATTTCAAAGTCATTGTAGGCCGTGTGGGTAAATGCGCCCCGGCCGTTGCAGTCACCCAGCGCCCAAATGCCCGCCACGGCTGTTTGCAGCTCTTCATCGACCGGAATGAAGCCGTGCTTATCGACTTGCAAGCCCGCTTTTTCCAGCGCCAAATCGTCGGTATTGGGCTGGCGGCCCATCGCCAGCAGCAAGTGCGAGCCCTGGCTTGAAGCCGGGTCTTGCTCACAACTGACGTGCACTACCGGCTGGCCGTTTTCCTGCCCCAGGCTGATGCATTCGGCTCCCAGCCGTAGGGTAATTCCTTCGCTGGTAAGAATTTCGGCCACGGCCGTTGCCACGTCTTCATCGTCGTGCGGCAGCAGGCGTACGTTGCGTTCCACAATAGTGACCTGCGAGCCCAGCCGCCGGAATAGCTGGGCAAACTCTAGTCCTACAGCGCCCGCTCCCACTACAATCAAATGCGTCGGCAGCTCTTCCAGCTGCAATATCGTGCTGCTGGTCAGGTACGGTACCTGGTCGATGCCGGGCAGCGCCGGCCTGGCGGGCCGGCCGCCCACGTTCAGGAAGATATGCTTGGCTTCCAGTACCTCGTCGCCTACCTGCATGGACTTGGACGATAAAAACCGGGCGGTGCCGCTGAATACGGTGCACCCTGGCATCTGCCGCAGCCACTTCTCCAGGCCGGTGCGCGATGCCGCCACAATGCCGTCTTTACGGGCTTTGACTTTCGCCAAATCCACCTTCAGCTCGCCGGCTGGCTCCAAGCCGTACTTTGCTGCCTGGCGTATGGTGTGCGCCGCCTTAGCGCTGGCAATCATGGCCTTGGTGGGTGTGCAGCCGGTATTCACGCAGGTTCCGCCAAAGTTCTGTCGCTCCACAAATCCTACTGTCCAGCCAGCGGCCGTAAGCCGGCCAGCCAGCGACGGGCCCGCCTGGCCGGCCCCAATAATCAGCGCATCAAAGGAATGGTTCATGAAGCAGGAGTGGGGTTGAGCAGTGGATTAATGACCCCAAAAGTACGGTCAGGCCGAGCGCAGCCTGACCGTACTTTACTAACCGTTCCCGAATGCTGCCTGAATTCACTGCGAAACACGGCGTGAAAGCTGTTGACTACCGCCATTACCTCCGCCGCTTCTGTGGGCCTCGGGGCGCATTGGCTTTTCAATCAGGCGCCATACTCATGCGCTGATGGAGGTAGGGTGGCCAAGTGGCGGCGATAGTCGGTGGGTGTGGTATCGTAGTGCTTTTTGAACAGCTTGTTCAAGTGGCACACATCAGTAAAGGCCAGCTCATCTGCAATTTGTGAGATGGTGAGCGTGCTCAATAGCAGCCTGGTTTCGACCAGTTTGAGCTTGTAGCGCAGGATGTATTGGCGCAGCGACTCGCCGGTTTCCTGCTTAAAAAGCGCGCTCAGGTGCTTAGGCGAGTAGGCAAATTCGGCCGCTAGTCGCTCTACCCGCAGGCAGTCGGGCTGCGAGATGTGCCGCCGAATGTGCGCCAGCAACCGCTGCACAAAGCCGCCCGCATGCGACGGTACCGGCGGTGTAACCCCTACATTTCCCGTAAGCTGCCGGCCAACAAAGCTCAGCACGGCTCCCATCAGCGACTCGGCCAGCGTGTCGTTGAAGAGTTGGCCCCGGTTGCTGTACTCCGCAAACAGGATGGTGAACAAGGTATCAAGGTGCTGTCGTTCAGCAGTATTGAGTATGATGCTGCCGCCCAGGCCCAGCGAGGCGTGCAGCGTGTAGTCGCGGAGCAGCTGCCAGGTCCTGGGATGGATGCCATTGGCCGTCAGGTCTTTCAGGTAAGCCTCCGTGAATCGGAGCACGCCAAACTCAGTCGGCTGCTCGATGGCGAAGGAGTAGGAATCGGCTGGCCCCAGTAAAAACAGGCTGCCTACCATATAACGCGTATGCTGGTTATTAACAACATAGGTGCCGCTGCCCTTTCGGATGCTTATGAGTTCGAAGTGGTTCCGCAAGTGGCCTGGGTTGGTCCACGCGGTGGTTTTAAATTCCTCAACTATCAGAGGTTCGTGCTGAATGTGGCATTTCATAGCAATGCAGAGTTAGTAAGGATGAGGCCCAACCGTTACCAACCCAGTGCCAAGCAGAACTGTAAGAGTATTATGAAATGCATTATTCTAAACTTCAGTGATTTAAATAATTTTACTGACGATATAACATTCCTCACTTACCTCCGAATAATTGGAGACTCCGACATTTCGGAGGCTTCATCGGAGGCGCTTGGGCCGTTTCGTACCTTCGCCGGAAAGCTACTCTCGAAGTCATGCCGAGGCCGCTTTCGTGCTTATGCTAGTATCTCATACCGAACTTGCTCCTGCTGCCAGCATCCTCATCGTTGAGGATGAATTCGTGATTGCCAACAACTTGCAGCGGATTCTGACGAAGGCTGGCTACCAGGTGATTGGCCTGGCCAAATCGGTGCCCGAAGCCCGTGAGCTATTAGCTAAAAAGCTGCCGGACATCGTGCTGCTCGACATCTTCCTCAAGGGGGAGCAGACTGGAATCGACCTGGCAGGGTGGCTGAATGCGCAGCACATTCCGTTCGTTTATCTCTCCGCCAACCTCTCCGATAGCGTGTTGGAAACCGCGAAAGTGACCCAACCCTTCGGCTTTCTCAACAAGCCTTTCCGGGCCAAAGACGTCCTCACTACCCTCGAAATAGCCCGCTACCGTCACGCCCACAGCGAGGAAGCCAAGCTGCGCCAGCAGCAGCAGATTCAGGTAGCCGTCAACAATGCCATTATTACGCTGCACGACCGTGACCAGCTGTGCTTAGCAATTGCTGATCAGATTGATAAGCTGGTGCCATTTTCCTTTTTCAACCTGCGCATCACCCTGCCCGAAGAGCAGTCGTTCTACTGGGTGATGTTGCGCAAAACGGCCCTCGGCACGTTCGAGCGCATTCATTTGCCGGTGCTGTTGGGGGCCGATGCTTCCGACGACCTGCTGGAAAAGCTGACGCAGGAAACCCCCGACCAACTTGGCGAACAGCCGGGCATCTTTACCGGGCTTGCCTTTGAGGAGCTGTGCGCCAAGTACCTCACGGCCCGCGCTATCCGCAACACGTTTGGGGTGCGGTCGCTACTGGTGCTGCCGGTGGTGCTGAAGCGGCGCTCTGTGACCAACCTGCAGCTGGCCCGCACGGGAGCCGAGAGCTTTGAGCCGGCTGACTATGAGTCGATAGGCCTCATTATTTCGCAGATTGCCCTGGCGCTCGACAACCTGCTGGCCTGCGAGGAAATAGACGCCCGCCGCCGACTAAAAACCGCCGAGCTGGCTATTTCCAGCGCCTTTCAGAATGGTAAAACCATGCGGGAAATAGCGCCGGCGGTGGCCGATGCCATCAACGAGGTGCTGCCCGGCGTCGACTTGCTCAGCATGTGCCGGGTGGGGATGACAATGAGCAGCGTGGCGCCTTTCGACGTGACGGTGCAAAAGACCGAAGGTCTTTTTGAGGCCCTGACGCAGGAAGAAGCAGAGCTGCCGGCCACTTCGCCCGTCGAGTGGCTGCCACTGGCCGCCGCATCCTGGCCGCCGCAGCCGACGCTTTACGTGGGCCGGCAAGCTCTGGAAGCGCACCGTCGCAATCCGGTTGGCCAGCGCTATGGCAAGCGGCTGGGGCTGCGGTCATTCATGTATGTGCCCATCAGCCTGAAGGGCGAGTTGGTGGCCGCCCTGGCCGTGGCCAGCAAAGCAGCGTATGCCTTCACTGCCAAAGACCTGGAGGTGCTGCAAAGCCTGGGCAGCGAGCTGGCCGTGGCGCTGGAAAACCTGTTGGCGTTTGAGCGCATTAAGCTACTGAGCGAGCAGCTGGAACAGGAAAAAACCTATCTGAGCGAGGAGCTCAAAATCAGCCACAATTTTGAAGAAATCATTGGGGCCAGTCCGGCGCTGCTAACGGTTTTCAATAGCATTGGGCAGGTTGCTCCCACCGACTATACGGTGCTGATAACCGGCGAAACGGGCACCGGCAAAGAGCTGATTGCGCGGGCCGTGCACAACCTTTCGGCGCGCAAAATTCGCACCATGGTGAAGGTGAATTGTGCCGCACTGCCGCCACAATTGATTGAATCGGAGCTCTTTGGGCATGAGCGCGGCAGCTTTACCGGGGCAATGGATAAGCGCATTGGTAAATTTGAACTGGCCCACGGCAGCACCATTTTTCTGGATGAAATTGGGGAGCTGCCGGTGGAGCTGCAAGCCAAGCTGCTGCGCGTGCTCCAGGAAAAGGAAATTGAGCGCATCGGGGGCAAGGGACCGATTGTGGTGGACGTGCGCATCATCGCGGCTACCAACCGCAACCTGCAGGAAGAAATAGCCGCCGGACGCTTCCGCTCCGACCTGTTTTACCGGCTCAACGTCTTCCCCATCCTGGTACCGCCGCTGCGCGAGCGACCGGAAGACATCATGCCCCTCACGGTGCATTTCCTGCAAAAAATCAGCAAAAAGCTGGGCAAGCCGCTCACCGGCCTGTCGAATTCCATGCGTCAGCAGTTGCTGCATTACCCGTGGCCCGGCAATATTCGGGAGTTGGAACACGTGCTCGAACGGGCTGCCATCATGGCTCGCTCGGCCACCCTGGAGCTTAATGAGCCGCTGGTTGGCAGTGCGTTGCCGTCGGTGGTTGCTGCATCCGGCCCGGTGAAGTCGATGCAGGATGCCATGCGCGAAACCATCCTGGCCGCGTTGGCACAGTCCAACAACCGCATTCGGGGGCAGGGCGGCGCGGCCGAGTTGCTCAACGTGAAACCCACCACGCTGGAATCGCGCATGAAAAAGCTGGAAATCAACGTTGGGGCGGGCATGGCCGCCGGCCGCCGCTGACAAATGAGAGCCTGTTTAGGTAGGACGGGCAGGCCGCTTCGTTCTATCGTAGGGCCTCACGCCCAGCCCTTGGGGAGCCAGACGAAGCAGTATTGATGCTTCAGCAAGCTCAGCTTCGCATGACGGCTCTTTTGAATAGTTCTGAACAACTGCTACTTGGACTCATTTCCTAGACCAGTGCAGCACTGGCCACTGCTTGAAAATCAAGGCAAATACGCACGCCAGGGGTTTGAGTGATGCTGAGGGCACCGTCGAGCTGCTGGCTTAGCCCGCGCATAATGGTGAGGCCCATGGTGCTGTTGTTTTCCAGTTCAAAGCCGGGTGGGAAGCCCGGACCATCATCTTCAATAATCAACCGGAAGCGCTGAAAACCAACCTCAGATAACTCAATTCGAAGGCGGCCGGGCTGCGGGTACGGGTGGGCATACTTCAGCGCATTGGTCAGGGCCTCGTTGAGTAGCAGGCCCAGCGGCGTGGCAATGGTAACATCCAGGGCAATGGGAGTGAGGGCAAAGTTAAGGCGCACAGTGCTCTGGCAATCAAAGGAATCGAGGAGGTGCTCGGCAATTTCACGAATGTAGCTGGCCATGTTTACCACCGCCATATTATGGGACTGGTAGAGTTTCTGGTGGATGAGGGCCATGGCGTGCACGCGGTTCTGGCTTTCGCGCAGCGCGGCCAGCGCGGCCGGGTCGCGCAGGTAGTCGGCCTGGGTTTCGAGCAGGCTGCTGATGACTTCGAGGTTGTTTTTGACGCGGTGATGGATTTCCTTCAGCATCCAGTCTTTCTCGACGAGTAAGTGCTGGAGCGACTGGTTTTTGTGGTTGATTTCGGCCTGCTTTGCTTCCAGCAGCCGGGCTGCGCGCTGCTTGAGGCGGTAGCGGTTGTAGCCCAGGCCCAGGAGGGCCAGCAGCAGCAACGTTCCAATTACCAACGTATTGCGCTGGAAATCGCGCTGGCGCAGGCTAGCCTGCTGCACCTGTGTTTGGTGGGTGAGCAGGGCAATATTCTGCTCTTTTTTGCGGGTGTCGTACTGAATTTCCAGGCTGGCCAGCTGCTTGGCTTTACGCTCGTTGAACACCGAGTCCGTCAGCAATTTGTAGCGTTGGTAGTGCGCAAGGGCCGCCGGAAACCGGGCCTGCGCCGAGTCGGCCTTGAATAGAAGCAGATGCATCTGGGCCAGGTACAGCACCGAGCCGCCAGCGCGGTTCAGCTCCTCGCCCTGCCGGAGGTATTGGCGGGCCAGTTCGTAGCGCCGCGTGAGCAGGTAAAACTTGCCCAGTGTGAGGTAGATGGAGGTGCGCTCGCTCTTATCAGCCGTGCCGGTGTTGAGAAAAGCCACCATCTGCCTGGCGTAAGGCTCGGCTAGTGCTGGGTGCCCTAGGGCGCAGTGCAGCTCGACCATATAATCGGCGATGCGCTCAATCACGCGCGGATTATCAGAAGCATACGTCCTGGTTGTACGCGTAAAAAAAGCCAGTGCTTCGGGCGCGCGGTGCTGAACAACCAGAATCCGGACGATGCCCCCCGCAATGGTAACAACGTTCATCGAACTTCCGCTTTGCTGCATGTTGGCCAGGGCTTTACGGTAATACACCAGGGCATCCGGGTACTGCGTCAGCTCCCGATGCACGAGGGCCAGCCGCACATATAATGAACCGATGATGATAGTATCGTGCACAGCCTGCGCATTATCCAGCGCGGCTTTGCTGTAGCGCAACGCCTCTTTGTAGTCGCCCAGCTGCCGATAGGTAGCGGCCAGCAAGTCATAGGTATAGAGTAGCTTGCGATGACCAGTTGCCCGATACAGACTTTCTACCTCCAGCAACTCGCGGATGGCCTGCTCCGGGTGCCCCTGTCCCTGGTGCACATCAGCGATGGTTTTCAGGGTGTAAGCCTCGTCCACCTTGTCCCGGGCCTGCCGGAATAACTGTCGCGCCCGCTGCCAGTAGGCAAGCTTAGTGGGGTCAGTTTGCTCATACATATCGCCCAGCCAGAACCAGCCAAATCCCTCGAGGCGATGGTTGCCCACGCGTTGGCTGAGGGCAATGCCGCGCCGGAACAGGCTATCGGCGGCCGCCATGTGGTCTGTGTAGTGACGGATTTGGCCCAAAATGTATAGGCTGCCAATGCGTCCGGCCTCAAAATGCAGGGCCTCGCTGAGCTGGGCAGCCTGCTTGGCGTAGGGCAGGGCCGGCCCCAACTCGCTTTCCACCTCATCAAATTGCGTGACAAGGTTCTGGCTCAGCTGCAGCAGTGCTTTCACCCGGTTGGTGTCGGGCCGGCTGTTTTGCAGCTGCCTGCGCAGGCTGTCGGCCTGGCGTGGGCTCAGCCACGGGCAAATGGACTCGGCCCGGCTGGGGAAGCCAGCGGCCAGCAGCCAGAGCAAAAACAGCAAACCAAGGAAGCGGGACAAAACCATCAGGAAGGCGAAGTAGCACCTATTTCTCAAGGTAACTAGGGTCGGCAATTGAATTGCGCCGAAAGTACCGTGCAAGCCGGGTTTTTTACCGCAGGCCAGGCCAAGTAGGCCACTACGTTTGCAGAGGAATTAAGCGCGGAGTCTGCCAAGGCTACCACCTGAAGGTCAATTTGTTTCTCGTTTATAAAAGGCCTTTTGAGTTAGTTGCAATGATGTGGCCACACCGTTGCAGCTGGTCGTTGAACAATTAGCCCACTCTCATGAAAATCCTCACCCTCGCCCTCATCGGCACCTTATCCGGCCTGCTCATGGCCAGTACTCCTATGGAAGAAACCACCGCTCCCGGCGCGGGTATCAAAAACATTGTGCTCGTGCACGGCACCTGGGCCGACGGTTCCAGCTGGGCCAAAGTCATCCCGCTGCTGCAAGCCAAAGGCTACCACGTCACGGCCGTGCAAAACCCGCTCACGTCGCTGGCCGATGACGTGGCTGCCACCAAGCGCGCCATCGCCTTGCAGGACGGCCCTGTGCTGCTCGTGGGCCATTCCTGGGGCGGCGTGGTCATCACTGAAGCCGGCAACGACCCCAAAGTATCCGGCCTGGTATACATAGCCGCCGCCGCGCCCGAGGAAGGACAGTCGTTTCTGGAGCTGGTGCAAACGGCCCCGGCCACGCCCGGCAACGACGAAATTCGCCCCGATGCCCAAGGCTTCGTGAGCATGTCGCCGAAAGGCATTATGGAGGATTTTGCCCAGGATTTGACCAAGACCGAGCAGCAGGTGCTCATCTCGGTGCAAGGCCCGCAGGCGTTTTCTGCCCTGAAGGAAAAAATCACCCAAGCCGCCTGGAAAACCAAGCCGTCGTGGTACATCGTGGCCGCCAACGACCGCATGATTAATCCCGACCTGGAGCGTACGCTGGCCAAAAAGATGAAGGCTACCACCACAACCCTGCCTTGCAGCCACGTCGCCATGCTGGCCCAGCCCGGAAAGGTGGCCGCCGTGATTATGGAAGCCGCCAGTAAGCTGGTAGTGAAGTAGGAAGCTTCTGCTCCGAAAGTCCACTCCTGCGATGCCTCATCGTAGGGGTGGATTTCTGCTTTTTGACCAATTGTACTACCAGATTCCCATGAACAAAAACCGCATTGAAGCCTTCAGCGACGGCGTTATTGCCATCATCATCACCATCATGGTGCTGGAAATAAAACTGCCCCACGGTGGGGAGTTTGCAGCGCTGAAGCCTCTACTGCCCGTATTTCTGAGTTATGTACTGAGTTTTGTATACGTGGGCATTTACTGGAATAATCACCATCATTTGCTCGGTGGCGTGACCAAAATCAACGGCCGTGTGCTGTGGCCCAACCTGCACCTGTTGTTCTGGCTGTCGCTGGTGCCCTTTGCTACCGATTGGATGGGCGAGAACCGCTTTTCCGCAGCTACGCTGGCCGTTTATGGTTTCGTGCTGTTCATGTCCTCCCTGACCTTTCGCGTACTACAAACCCGTTTGGTCGAAGCCAACGAGCCTGATTCCCCACTGGCGCAGGCAGCGGCCCGCAACTGGAAGGCCCGGCTTTCGCCGCTGTTCTACAGCCTGGGCATCGCGGCCAGCTTCTGGAGTGCCTGGGTGGCCGGTGGAATTTACGTAGGCGTGGCCTTGCTCTGGCTCGTTCCCGAGCGCCGCATCGACCACACAGCAGCCAATGCCAAGACTCAAAACTTATAGGCGGAAGCAACGCGGGTAAAAGCTGCTGGAAAGCTTGGTCATGGGCCTCAGGCTGATGGTCTGGCGGCTATAGCTTCCAGTGGCACGCGGATGCGAACGTGCGTGCCATCATCGGCCGAAGATGTTACGGTCAGCTCACCGTTGAGAAGCTGCACCCGGTCGCGCAGGGCGCTGAGGCCCCGGCGGTCGGGGCGGGGGAGGGCAGGGTCGAAGCCGCGGCCATTGTCATCGACTTGCATTTCCAGCCAGCCATTTTGCGCGGTCAGGTGCAGGCGTGTCTCGGTGGCGTTGGCATGCTGCACCACGTTGGTAACCAGCTCCTGGGCCATGCGGTAGAGGGCCAGCGCTAGCGGTAGTGGCAGCGGTGGCAGCTCGGTGCCCGAGTACTGCAAGCGCCGCCCCGGGGCGCCCGAATCCTGGCAGATTTGGCGCACAGCTGTGGCCAGGCCAAAGTCGGCCAGCACAGTGGGCGTAAGCTGGTGCGAGAGCGTGCGGGTTTCGGAAATGGCCGCCTGCAGCAGCTCTTCGGCCTGGCGCTTGCCACGGGCGAAGGCCACGCCATCGAGGGCGGCGCTAAGCTGGCTCAGGCGTAGCTGCACGGCGTAGAGCACCTGGCCCAGGCCATTGTGCAGGCCTTCGGCAATGCGGGCCCGCTCCACTTCCTGGGCATCGAGCACGGCATTGGCCAGCCGCTGCTGCTGGGCTTGCTCCAAGCGGAGCAGCTCGACCGTAGCTTGTTTGCGGGCTGTGATATTATGCCAAGACGTCACCAGGCCATCGCCCAGCGGCGCGGCCGCTACGTGAAACCACTGCTCCACACCACCTTGCGGGTAAAGCAGCTCAAAATCGGCGGGTTGCCCGAGTACCACCTGCTCCAGCCTTGCAAACACGCCGTTGGCCTGCATCTCGGGCTCCTCCGTCAGCAGGCGTTTGCCTACCAGGTCGGTGCGTTGCAGGAGGCGGTGAGCGGCGGCATTGGTGAGCACCCATTCAAAATCCACCAACTGCCCGTCGGCATCGCGCACGCTGCGTAGCACTTCCAGGCTGTCGAGGGTAGCATCGAACACGGCCTGAAGCAGTTGCTGGCTGTCGCGCAACTCCTGCTCCATCTGCTTGCGGGTGGTGATGTCGAGTGAGGCTGAAATCAGACCATCGCCAAGGCGGGTATACAGCACATCAAACCACATGCCGGCCGAGCCAAAGTTGTGGTATAGCTCGAAGCGTTGGGGCTGGCCAGTGGCTACCACTTGCCCAATGGTTTGCCAGACTGGCAGCTCGCGCAGGCCCGGCAGCTGCACCGACATCAACTGCCCGCTGGCGTCGTTGGGCATCCGCATCCGCGTCACAGATGCCTCATTGACGGTGGCCGAGCGCAGGTCCGTGAGCTGGTTCTGGTCGTCGCGCACGGCGTAATAGTAGCCCAGCTGCACCGGCACTGCCTCAAAAATGGCGTTTAGCTGCTCGTGGGCCTGGCGCAGCTCCTGCTCGGCATTTTTACGAACCGTAACGTCCTCAATCATCATCACGGCATAGTCGCCCAAGCGCTCGGCCGTCCAGCGGTACCAGCCCTGAAAGCCCTCGCCTTCGTAGTGTTGCTCCAGGTCGAGGCGCTGGCCGGTTTCGATGGTGTGCACCAGGTGGTCGAACAGCCCGATGCTTTTCGTGGTAGGCCAGTCGACCAACATGCGCTGGCCAACGGTGGGGCCGCCGGCCATCTGCTCGGCGCTGGCATTGGCAAGCACCGACTCAAAGTCCACCAGCTGGCCGGCCGGGTCGCGGACGCTGCGCAGCACATGCAGCGCCAGCGTCGAGCTGCTAAACACGGCCTCGAGCAGCTCCTTGCTTTGCTGAAGCTCACTGGTAGCTTGTTGCAGCTCCGTCATGTCGCGGGCAATGGCCAACACGGTGTGCACCTGCCCGTCGTGCAGTTCGGCTACCAGACGTGAGTGGTAGTACCGCTCGCCCCCCGGCGTTGGGAAGGCAGTGAAGTGGTCGGCGGGCTGGCGGCTTTCGAAGACGCCTTGTAGCTTGGCCATGTAGGGCCCGGCAATGGCCTCCGGCGCGCCCATCTCGCTAAAGGTTTTGCCCAGCAGCGCAGCTACCTGCTGGCCGGTTTGGGCGGCTAGGGCGGGATTGGCATAGCGCAGCCGCAGGTCGGGACCCCAGCGGGTGAGCACGTCGGGTGTGTTTTCGGCCAGCGCCTGGTACTGCTGGTGCTGGTTCATGAGCTGGGTGATGTCCTGCCAATACACCAGCACCTCGTTCGGGCCAGGGGTGGTCGTCATTTCAATCCACTGCTCGCGGTGCGGCAAAAAGAACCTACCCGTCACGGGCTCGGCCGCAGTGTTGGCCTCGTGCAGGGCCTGCGCCAGCGTGGCCGGCAGATTAGCCGGCAGGGCTTGGGCCAGGGGCTGGCCCAGCACAGTGGCGGCCTGAAGCCCCAGCAACTGCTCGGCGTAGGGGTTTAGCAGCCGCAGCACGCCCTGCCGGTCCAGGGCCAGCACGCCCCACGGCATGGCCTGAAATACCCGCTCCGGCAGCTGCTCAGGCGGGTGCGGTTGGGGAGATGCAACAGGTTGCGGCAGGCTGGATTGGGAAGGGACAACGGACATGTGAGGCAGAGAGTAGCTACGGGCGGCACCGTAGCAGATGAAATTCCAGAAGGCCCCGGCATGGCAGCGTACCACCTCTTTTTACCGATGACGTCCCAGGCAGCTTCCCAAGGAACGTGCCGTAAGTTAAGGACTTATGAAGCAGCAAACTTGCCAGTCGTTGATTTAGAGCCGAGCAGCATTTTATTCATCCCAGCCGTTTGCGGATGCTGCCTAGCATACGAAGTGCCGAGCTCCTTGGCCTGCCCAATTCATCCCGCCAACCGAAAGATAATAAGGGCCTAAAGCGCCGTTTGCACGTTTTCAGCACGTTGGCTAACAGTAATGAAAGGCGGAAACTTCCCGTATAGCAGCCAAGCGGCCACCGTTCAAACGATGGAGCAGGGCTTCGGCCCGTCTGGTTGGGCAGCACCAACTCCGACACTGAAAGCAGCCAGGGTTACATGTATAAATACTGATTTTTATGAGGGGTAGTCACGCGCGAATGTGCTGGTTTGCCAGGGCGCTGAGCGTGGGTTTTTTCGCCACCGCAATTGCTGATAGGCTTCTCATAAGCAGCTATTCCTAGCTCTTCGCAAGCCGATGACAGTGCACTGAATTCCTTGCAAAAGCCCGGCGGCACAACAACCGTTTTCTTCTCCGTATTTCTTCAACTACAGTTGACCTACTGCTACTACCCGTTAAACTTAAATTATTATTTGACCAAAATGCTACTGCGACAGATTGACGACCAGTGTGGCGTATGCAGCTGTTCTCCTTAATCTTCCCGCTCATGATTCGCGTTTTTTTGGTTGATGACCACACCGTGCTGCGTACCGGCCTGCACTCGTTGCTGGCCGACCAGCCCGGTCTGAGCGTTGTGGGGGAAGCCAGCAACGGCTTGGAGCTGCTGGAACAGCTGCCCAACGCACCCACCGATGTGGTGCTGCTCGACATCAACATGCCCGGCATGGACGGTCCCGAAACGGCCCAGCAGCTCCAGGAGCATTACCCCGAGGTGCAGGTATTGGTGCTGAGCATGTTGGCCGGCACAGAGTATATTTCCCGGATGCTGGATGCGGGTGCGGCAGGCTACCTGCTCAAAAGCGCCGGGCTGGATGAAATCGTGCACGGCATCCGGACGGTGGCGGCGGGCCGGCCTTTTCTGTGTTCCGAAGCGGGCTTTGCGGCGCTACACAAGCTGCGGTCCGAGATGAACGAGCCAATAAATCCCGAAGCGAAAACTACCCTTTCCAAGCGTGAAACCGAAGTGCTTCAGCTCATTGCCGAAGGGCTGACCAACGGGGAGATAGGCGATAAGCTGTTCACCAGCAAGCGCACCATTGAAACCCACCGCCAGAACATCATCGCCAAAACCCAGATGAAAAACACAGCCTCGCTCATCCGCTTTGCCGTGAGCGAAGGCCTGGTGGCCTGATAGAAAAAGAGTAGCAGGAGTTGTGAAGAGTATTGTTGACTCTTCCTTCTCATGTCCAATGGCTTATGTGCCATGACAGTGTAATAGTCATTACATTTATTTTCTAAGCGGTGTTGTGGCCGTTCGCCGGTGCTTCTTTATCACGGCTCTCATTTTCAATATGAAAACCAGTCTGGGACCACCACTGCTACAACTGCTGCGTAGTCGGGCCGAGGCGTGGCATCCCGCTCGCCCGCTTACAAGTGGCCAGTATGGCCGCTACCGTGCTGCTGCAGGGGTGTTTACTGGTCGGTGCTGTCTGGCAGCTCAACGGTAAAAGTGCTGCCTAATCCCTCGTTGCTGGTCACGGTGAGCCTGCCCTTGTGCAGCTCTACAATGGTTTTGCACAGCCACAAACCCAGGCCGGTAGTAGGCTCGCCGCGCAGGCCTAGTCGGCGGGCCGGCGTGAACCGCTCAAACAGGCGCGCCTGCAAGGCAGCCGGAATGCCAATGCCTTCATCAACCACTGCAATGCGCACGTATCCCGCGCAGGGCTCCACTTTCACAGTCACGTGGCCCTCGTCGGGGGTGAACTTGAGCGCATTGGTTACCAGGTTACTCACTACTTGCAGCAGCTTGTTGGCATCTACTTCGGCATATACCGGTTCGGTGGGGAGCTCAAAGCTGACGTGCCGCGCCTCACGGCCCGGTGCGCGCTGAAACGTCTCCAGGCAGTGCCGAACCCGTTCGCGCAGGTCTACCCGCTCGCGCTTGAGCTCCACGGCTGCCGAGGCAAGGAATTCCTGGTCAATCAGGTCATGAACCAAGGCCACGCCGCGTTGGCTGGTGGTCTGCATCAGGGCCAGCATTTCGGGCACCCGCGTGTTGACCTGCTCACTCATTTCCTCCTGAATGTACTGCGTGAGCTGCTGCAACAGCGCAAAGAAACCGGCTAGGTCATGGGCCAGAATACCCAGCACGGTGTTCTTCTTGGTGTTGAATTCGTCGCTGTTTTCCCGGTGGCGTCGGGCCGTGCTCACATCGCGCAACATCCCGCCCAGTAGCACGTGCCCGTCCGCATCCTGGTAGTGGTGCGGCAGCAGGCAAAACCACTGGTCAGGCTGGCCGGTGGTTTGTAAGCGTATTTCTACTTCGTCGGTCAGGGCATCGTTGCGCCAGCGCTGCCACAGCTGGTGCAGGATGGAAAGGTCGTCGGGGTGGAGGCGGGCCAGCAGGCCCGGCAGCTCATCGTTGACGTGAGCCCGCTGGCCATGGAATGTCAGCTCGTAGGCCGCATTCACAAATAGCACGCGCCCGGCGGCAGGGTCATAAAGAAAATGAACATGCGGACTGGTTTCGGCCTGGTCCAGCAGGAACGAGGCAAAAGGTAGCATCGCAACAGCGGTGGGAATAAGGATTGGCATAATACCCAGTGGCTGCTAGCCAGGTTCGGAGCCCATGGTTGGGCGGCCGTAGCCACTTCGCCCAGCCGCTGGGAATAGATGTGGCTGGGCGAAGTGGCTAAGCCCATCGGCGCAGGTGCCTGATATAAATACGTCCGTAATTGCACGCGCAAAAATCAGTGTTTTTAACTGCAAAATCCGTAGTAATTCTTTGTGCCAGATGGGTTGTAATTCAATGTTTTCCGAATAAGCTCAGTCTCACTGCCCTTCAAATGCTGCCTATTGCTTTTGCTCCGTGCTACGCCCATGCACTGCCCGTCGGCCACCGCTTTCCAATGCTGAAATACGAGTTGTTGCCCGAGCAGCTCCTCTACGAAGGCACGGCCACCGCCGACGATTTTTTTGTGGCCATGCCGCCGCCCATCGAAGATATTCTGCGGGTGCACCAAGCCGACTATTACCAGCGGCTTCGCCTGGGGCAGCTTACGCGGCAGGAGGAGCGGGCCACTGGCTTTCCGTGGTCGGAGGCGCTGTTTCAGCGCGAAATCACCATTCTGGGTGGCACCATTGAAGGGGCCCGGCTGGCGCTGGCTCATGGGGTGGCGTTCAATATTGCGGGCGGCACGCACCACGCATTTCGGGCGCGGGGCGAAGGTTTCTGCCTGTTGAATGACCAGGCGGCCGCGGCGGCCTGGCTGCTGGCCCACGGGCACGCCCGCCGGGTACTCATCGTGGACCTCGATGTGCACCAGGGCAATGGCACGGCCGAGATTTTTCGGCACGAACCTCGTGTATTCACCTTTTCCGTGCACGGTGCCCGCAACTACCCCGCCCGCAAAGAAACCTCCGACCTGGACCTGCCGCTACCTGACGATACTGACGATGCCTCCTATCTGAAGCTGCTGGCCGAAACCCTGCCCCGACTACTGGATGAAGTGAAACCCGATTTCGTATTTTACCTAGCTGGAGTCGACGTGCTGGCTACTGATAAGCTGGGCCATCTCGCCCTCAGCCGGGCCGGCTGCCGCCAGCGCGACGAACTGGTGCTCAACCTCTGCCATCGCCACCAGCTTCCGGTACAGGTGAGTATGGGCGGCGGCTACTCCGAGCACATAGCCGATATCGTGGAAGCCCATGCCAACACCTACCGCGTAGCCGCCGGGATTTTCAGCTAGTGTTTTTGTGACGGCGCAGTCGGGGAGGCCCCACACTCATGCCGCCTGCTGACTAATAACTAACTGCCAGCGAAAGGCCCAGCGCCAGCGCAACTCGTACTGCGTAATGCCCGCTCGCGCCAGTAGCGCCACCCAATCGGCGCGCCGGAAAGCACGGGCTACCGACAGTGGAGCATCGTGCCGCACCAGGTAAGAGCCGCCCAGCAGCCGCGTCAGCCATTTGATGCTGTGGTAGGCCAGCCAGTGTCGGTGCAGGTCGTTGATGACGACGGCCACTTGTGCCTGCTGCTGCCATTGCCGCAGCAGCGTCACCAGTTCATCATCCGTAAAGTGGTGGCAAAACAGGCTGCACGTCACTATATCGTAAGACTGCGCCTGGAACTCAGGCGAGAAAATGTCGGATTTGCGGTAGCTGATTTCTGGGTATGCTGCACTTTTGCCAGCGGCGTAGTCCAGCATAAACTGATTGGCATCAACCCCGGTCAATTCTACTGAAACACTTTTTTGGCGAGCCCAACGGGCCAGGTGGCGCAGGGTATCGCCGCCCCCGCTGCCCAAGTCGGCTACGCGCAAGGGCCGGCCGGCCGGAAAGTGGCTACGCAGCCGTTGCAAGGCATTGAGCACCGGCTGGTAGCCGCCCAGCCAGGTATTGATGGTTTCCAGCTCGTCGAGGTTTTGGCGCAGCGCATCAGATGCCAGCGTCAGGTCATCCATCAGCTCCGGACCGGAAGCTCTTTCAGTTAACATCTATCAATCAGCATTTAGGAGTTCGAGCGAAGGAGCAGAAACAGTCAAGGCGTCCTGTTGCTTCGCCTCTTCCTTTTGCTTGTTAAGCGTTGAATGATAATTGTTAACTGAAATTTCCAGTAGCATAGCCTCCATTGTCAGGCCTGGGCCGAAGGCGAAGCTGAGCACCGGCGCGCCGTGGTCGGCTGGAGTGGCCGCTGCCAGCACATCGCGCAGCACAAACAGCACCGTGGCCGATGACATATTGCCATAATCGCGCAGTACGCGGTAGGCGTGGCGGTTGTGGTCCCGGGTCAGGCCCAATTCAGTTTCGATGGTTTCCAGAATCTTGCGTCCGCCAGGATGGATGGCGAAGTGGTGAATATCGCTCAGCTGCACCGGCAGGCTGGCCAGCAGCCCATCCGTCAGCTTACGGATGCCGCGCTGAATCAGCTTGGGCACGTAGCTGCTCAACGACATCTCAAACCCAAAGTCGTTGATGTGCCAGGCCATGTCATCGTGCCCGTCGGGCTCCAGGCCGCAGTGAAAACCCTGCAGCGCCAGGCTGGGGGTGCCATTGGGCAGCGGCCCAGCCTGCACCAGGCAAGCCGCCGCCCCATCGCCGAATAAAGCGTTGCTGACGAGGTGGTCTTCCTCCCGGCTTTTCTGAAAGTGCAGGGTGCAAAGCTCCACGCTTACAATGAGCACGCGGGCACGGGCATCGGCCTGGCAAAAGGCATCGGCCAGCTTCACGGCATTCACCGCCGCATAGCAGCCCATGAAGTTTACGCAGGTGCGGCGCACATCGGCCCTTAGCCCCAGTGCTTGCACCAACTCAATATCGAGGCCCGGCGCATACATGCCCGTGCAACTCACCGTAACCAGATGCGTGATGCTATCCGGTGCCACATCAGGCACTTGAAGCAGGCTGTTTCGCACAGCCTCAACGGCCAGTGGCAGGGCCTCCCGGCGATACACGGCCATGCGCTGGCCCACGCTCGGAAAGGGCTCCAGGCCTATGGTATTGGGAAAAAAAGTGTATTCGCCGTTGGCCCGGCCGTAGTCCGGCAGTACTGAGTAGCGTTGTGCAATTCCCGACACCCGATACAGCGCCCGCAGCTTGCGCGTGTCGCCTTCGTCAAACTGCAGGGCCTGCGCCATAAAATCAGCAATTTGCGGCTGCGCGATGCAATGAGCAGGATTGGCAGTGCCAATGGCACCTAAATAACTCGGCATGCCGAAAAGGAATGAAGTGGATGCAGCGCGGCTCTGCTTTGGGCGACCAATGCCCGAGGCAGGAATTTGAAAGAAGCCTTCTATTTACGGTACAACAAACGGGTTTGCGCCGCAGTTGGCCAAAATGAAGCAATAACATTTTGGCTTTGCGGTGGCTCAATTGCCAAATGCTGGCTCATAATCAGAAGCTTTCGCCGTGCGTACGGCGCATCAGTGCCCGCACTGCCGCCGGCCAGTAGCGTAGGCTGCCCACTACCAACTCGCTCAGTATGGGCCCGCCAAACAGGCGCTGGACCGCCCGGCCTACCCGCAGCCGGTTGCTAAATTGCGCAGTCCAGGCCCGGGTATACGTAGCTTCCATACCGGCCCGGCTGGTGTGGCTACTCAAAAAGTCGTGGGCCGCCGCTGCGCCCAGTGCCGCGCCGTGTAGTGCCATGGCCATGCCATTGCCACAGAGCGGCGTGATGAGACCCGCCGCATCACCACACATCAGGATGTGCTGTTCCACCGGCTGCTTGGGGGCAAAGGAAATCTCGTTGATGACTTCCGGCTGTGGGTAGAGCACTTCGGCGGTGCCAAGAATATCGCGCAAAAATGGGTTTTTGGCTAATATGGCCTGCTCCATGGCCGGAATGGTGCCATGCTGCCGCAAGTTGTGGCGGGTGGTGAGGTAACAAAAGCAAAGCTTGTCTTCCTCAATGGCCGAGATGCCCGCGTAGCCATCGGCAAAATTGTGCAGCGCAATCACATCGCGTGGAAAGCCTGCCAGCCGCAGGTGATATTTCACACCTAAGTAAGGCGAGCGCTGCGAAAAAAACGGCCGTTGCAGCTGCCGGTCGAGGTTGGTTCGCTTGCCGTAGGCCCCCAGCACTACGCGGGCCGTGAGCACCCGGCCATCGGCCAGGGTGGCCCGGTGCTGGTCCGTTTTGTCATCAAAAACCACATCCGTTACCGTACATTTTAAGTAGAAGGTAACGCCCTGGGCGACGGCTTTCTGGTACAGGAAATCATCGAGCACATAGCGGCTCACCCCAAAGCCGCCCAGGTCGAGTGGCAGGGTAAGGGTGCGCCCGCCCGGCGACGATACCAGGAACTGAGAGATGACGGCTGGCGCTAACACGGCCGGGTCGGCATCAAGGCGCTGCAGGTAGGGGAGTACTTCATTACTCACGTACTCGCCGCATACTTTGTGAAAGGGGTACTGCTTTCGCTCCACCACCGCCACGCGGTGGCCGCGCCCAGCCAGGTCCAACGCGGCTGCCAAACCAGCCAGCCCACCGCCAATCACCAGAATATCCACTTAGTTGGTCGGCAAAATGAGAACTATGGAAGCGAAATTACCGTAATTCATCGAGGTTTCTGTATATACGGGTAGGCCTTTTAAGTTGGTCACCGTATCTTTGTCAACTAAAATCATCCGCTTTCGTTAACTCGTTTACAATTCGCGCTTCTTTTCCCGCCCACCAAATTATACTATGATGCAACGCCTACTTATTCCTTTTGTCTTATTCGTGTGTCTGAGCCTCGGTTTTGGCCCAATGCTCCGCACGGTTCCTGCCGCATCGGCAGTATCGCTGCACCGCCCCGGCCAGCAGGCCAAACCCGGCGAAGACAACAAAACCCTGCTGGTCTACCCCAACCCCAGCACCGGCATCGTTCACCTGACCATCAATAACCTGCAAGGTAAAAAAGTAGAACTCAGCGTGCTGAACGTTATCGGCTCGGTGATGTACCACGAAACGCTCACGGAAATGAACGAGCGGTACACCAAAATGCTTGACCTCAGTAAGTTTGCCAACGGCCTGTACTACGTGCGGCTGGAATCGGACAACACTAGTCAGATGTGTAAGCTCGTGATTCGCTAACCGGAAATCTCCTGATAGAAGTCACAAAAAAAGCAGCCCGAAAGGCTGCTTTTTTTGTGACCAGCGTAAGCCGGATTAGCTTTTACGAACGGGCACGGGCACCAGCATTTCTTTAGCTTCCGAAACCGTTTTGAGCGCGAGGATGGCGGTGGCCAGAATAAGGCCCAGCATGAAAATAAACATGATGCGATACGAAATACAGGTGGATGAGCAGCGGCCCTTTTCCAAAGGCCGCATCTAGAATCTTCAACCCTGAAATGGTAGCTCAAGTTTCAATAACATTCGGGCATTTTCAATGGTTATGAGCCATGCACTGACCGGGGTTGCTTGAGCAGTGTATGTACCACGCGGCGGGCGTCGGCCCCAACCCCATTCAAGAGGGCCGAGTTACGGCTGTCGAGCCAGTCCAGGCCCAAAAAGGCTATGCCAGGCGCCGCAGTCAGACCCCGCTGATGCCGTGGATGGCCATCGGAGCCGATGATTGGCAGGTCAATCCAGCTGTAATCGGGCTGGTATCCAGTGGCCCACACAATGGCATCGAGAGGCGGGCTGGCGGCTTGCTGGCCTTGCAGGCTACCGTCAGACCGCGACGCCGTGGCCCGCCCGATAAACGTTGCATTGGCAAAACGCCGCAAATGGGCTAGGTCACCACGCACCACGGGTTCGGGTTGGGCGTGCATCCAGCGGCCTAGCCCCGTGTGGCGCGGAATGCGCATCAGCCCAGTGGCGGCCAGCAAGGCCCAACTGAGTTGGTTATTGGGCACGGCGGGCGTCTTCTCATCAAACGCTACCATTACTGGTCGGCCGGTAGCCGCAATATCACCCCCGATTTGCAGGGCCGAGTTGCCGCTGCCTACTACAGCCACCGGGCCCCCTCCCGGCAACTGCGCTGGGCGTCGGTATGCACTACTATGTAGTTGAATAACCTGTGCGGGTACCTGCACTGCCCAACTGGGTATGCGGGGTGTGGTGTAAGGCCCCGTAGCTATGATGACGCGCTGGGACAGGTAGTGGCCACCAGCCTCGGTCTGCACTTCGTAACCAGCTTGGCTGGATGCGGTAGTTAGCCGGACTACACGTTGGCCAGTATCGATGGGAAAGCGGAAATGGGCCGCGTATTTCTGTAGATAGGCCGTGGTTTCGTCGCGGGTGGGGTAGCGGAGTGCCGGCCCGGGCCAGGAGTAACCAGGCAGCCCACTGGCCCAGGCCGGCGAAAACAGCCGTAGCGAGTCGTAGCGGGTTTCCCAAGCGGCTCCAGGTGTAGCTGCAGCTTCCAGCAGCCGGAATGCAACACCATGTTGTTGGAGGTAGTAGGCAGCAGCCAAACCAGCCTGGCCTGCGCCAATGACTACCGTATCAAGTGCGGTGAGTAGGTGGGTGGCAGTGGCATCTGGCGTACTCAAGGTGCAGCCGGCGCTTACTGCTGCTCGGGAAACTCCTGCCGCAGCGCCGCCATCACTTGCTCGGTAGTGGTGCGTATTTGGGCAATCTGCTGAGCGGCCAGCTCCGGGATGGCCGGCGGGTTTTCGCCGTAGGCCTCCACTTCCCGGATAACGTGGCGCAGACTATCTACACCTAGGCCATCGAGCGAGCTTTTGAGGTGATGAGCGGCATCCCCTACGGCCACCCAATTGGTTGTGGTCAGGGCCTCGTCGAGGGCCGACAGAATAGCGGGGGTGGTTTCAATAAACGCCCAGGCCAGTCGACGGACAATGGCTTCGTCGCCGTGCACCAGCTGGCGTACGTTTTGCAGGTTGTAAAGAGGAGCGGGGGCGGACATGGGAGTTGGGCTAGGGTGAGGTCGTTGAGAAAAAGCGGCGTGGTGCCGGGCCAGCACTGCTCGCATGGTATCGAGGAGCTGCTCTTCGCGGTAAGGCTTGGTAAGGTAGCCGGCAAAGCCAGATGCTTGCAATCGTTCGGCCTCGCCAGCCTGGGCCCGGGCAGTGAGGGCAATAATGGGGGTGGCGGCCTGTACCGGGTTGGGGTGCTGGCGCAGGGCCCGGGCCGCGGTTTCGCCGTCCATGCCCGGCATCTGAATATCCATCAGGACGAGGTCGAACAACCGATGCTCGAACAATTTGATGGCGGCCGGCCCGCTGGCGGCGGTGGTCACCTGCCAGCCCCAGTTACGCAGCACCGTCTCGGCTAGCAGGCTGTTCACCAAATTATCTTCCACAAGCAGCACGCGGCCGTTTTCGGGGGCCGTGGCCAGTTGTTTTTCTGCTGGGGTTGCCGTCGTTTCGGTGGCGGCTACTGGTGCAAAAGCCAGCGTAAAGGCAAACGTGCTGCCTTGCTGCACAGCGCTGCTCACGCGTAGGGTGCCGCCCATGAGCTTCACAAGGCCTTCGGAAATGCTCAGGCCCAGCCCGGAGCCGCCATATTCACGGTCGGTGCTGTCGGTGGCTTGGGCGAAAGGCTCAAAAATTTTGTCCAGCGTTTCGGCACAAATGCCGATGCCCGTGTCGCTCACGATGAATTGCAGCCAGATGGTGCCTTCGGGCTCCCGGTGTTGCAGGGGCGCTGCTACGGTGCGGCATTGCAGCTGCACATGGCCTTCTTCGGTGAACTTGATGGCGTTGCTGACCAGGTTGAGCAGCACCTGGCGCAGGCGGTGCGGGTCGCCAAGCACAGCAGGCAATGCTTCGGGCTTTTCGACGCGCAGCCGCAGGCCTTTTTCCCGCGCCCGGGGCCGGAGCAGGGCCGCGCAATCCAGCAACAGCAACTCAGGGTTGAAGGGCGTGCTTTCGGCGCGCAGCTTGCCCGCGCCGAGGCGAGCAGTGGTCAACACATCGTTCAGGACGGTAAGCAGGTGCTGCGCCGATTCGTCCAGCAACCGCAGGTAGTCGTGTTGGCTGCGGCTCAGCGTGGTTTTGGACAGCACCCCAGCCAAGCCCAAAATGCCGTGTAGCGGCGTCCGAATCTCGTGGCTCATGTTGGCCAGGAAGTCCTGCTTAGCCTGCGAGTCCACTTCAGCCTCGTTCACGGCCTCCTCCAGTGCCTGTTGGGTTACCTTGAGTTGGGTAATGTTGCTGTCCACCCCCAAGACCTGGGCCGTGCCATCGGCCCGCACGAACAGCCGCTTGGTGCTGCTGAACCACGATACCAAGCCTTCGGGCGAAGTGTAGGATTCCTGAATGGTCAGGTCCTGGCCGGTGGCCAGCACGTGCTGGTCCTGCGACTGGTAGCGGGCCGTGTCCAGGGTGCTGGCAATAGGCAGATTGGCCTCGCCGTGCCGCACCAGTTCTTCGGGCGTCAGGCCATAGAGGGCGGCCATGGCCTGGTTGGCCAGCAGGTAGTTGCCGTTGCCATCTTTCAGGTAGATAGGGTGGGGCAGGGCATCAATTATCTGCCGGAACAAGCGGTGCTGTTCCATGAGGCGGGCCGTAGCGGCTTGGTTACGCTCGTCGGCCGCCCGCCGCTCGGTAATGTCTTCCGACACGCCAATAATGCTAACGGTCTGGCCCTGCTCATCGCGGCTAAAGGGGGTGTGTGTGCAATGTAGCCAACGCAGGGAGCCATCCTGGTGGCGGGCTGCGTATTCCAGCGTGCTTACTTGGCCATCGGGCAACTGCGCTACGGCCGTAAGGTGGGCCTTGTACCTCGCCAGCGAATCGGGGGGCAGCATCATCTGGAGCACCTGTCCTTCCGGAATGGCCTCAATTTCTTCGCTGCTATAGCCCAGCAGGGTTTCAATGCGGCGGTTGGTATAGGTGATGCGCTGCTGGCGCAGGTCAAAAATGGCCACCAGGTTGGGCACAAGGTCCACCACCTGCCGCAATAGGTGCCGGTTTTGGCGCAGCTCCGTCACGGCAGCCCGGTAGCGCGTCACATCTTCGGCCGTACCCATTACTTCAATAGGCTGGCCAACGGCGTCGAACATGTTGGGCCGAAGCCGGATGCGCAGCCACCGCCACCCACCTTCCCGGTGCCGAATGCGGCAGTCCCAGCTGATGCTGCGTTCCCGGGATAATTGCGTAAGAATATCGGCCCGCCGTAGCTGGTATAAGGAGTCAGCGTGCAATAGGCTTGTAGCCAGCAGTGGGCCCATTTGCAGCAGCGTAGCGCTGCTGTAGCCCAGCACCGTTTTACAGTGCTGGTTGCATTGCAGCAGGCGCTGGTGCTGTAAGTCGTAGCTGAACAGAATGAGCGGAACCTTATCGGCTAGCTGTTGGGCAAACGGTGGCGGTTCCGAGAAATTGGTAGGAGCATTGGCACGAACCTGCGCCTTTGCCAGGGCTGGTCCGGTATGTGGTTCCCTGCCCTGCACCCGCCGAACAGCAGGTAGTGCCGCCCGACGGGCCAGACGGGGTGAACGAGAGCGGCGCATGCAGTTCGGTAGCTAAGCGGTGAGACAAACGGAGAAGATACGAAAGGGGGCTGCCACGCGAACAACTGCCCCTTGTGCTTAACCTATGTGTAGCTCCTGTTGTTGTATCATCCGGTAGATGGTGGATTTACCGATTCGCAGCCGGGCTGCCACGGCCAGTACATCGCCGTCCATTTCGTCGAGACAGTTTTGCACGATGGCCGTGGTCTGGTCGCGCAACGACAACTGGCTGCCTGGGCCCACGGTTGGCTTGCCCGAGCGTAAAGGCAGGTCTTCGGCCAAAATCTGCTCGCCATCGGCCAGCACTGTGGCCAGTTCCACTACTGCTTTCAGCTCGCGCACATTGCCGGGAAAGGGGTGCGCTCGCAGCCGTTCGCGGGCGCCTTCGGTAAGCTGGCGCAGCGGAATATTGTTGAGATTACAGAAGTCACGCACAAAGGCTTCGGCCAGCAGCAGCACATCGTTGCCGCGCTGGCGCAGCGGCGGCAGCGCCACGGGCAGACCCAAGAGGCGATAGTATAGGTCTTCGCGGAAGCGCCCGGCCTGTACTTCCGCAAGCAAGTCGTGGTGCGTGGCCACAATCAGGCGAATATCAAAGGGAGTGGATTGGTTGCCGCCTACCCGGGTTACCTCCCGCTCCTGCAGCACGCGCAGCAGCTTTGCTTGCAGGCTCAGGTCAAGGTCAGCAATTTCATCCAGAAACAGGGTGCCGCCGTTAGCTTCTTCCAGCCGACCCACACGCCGGGCAATGGCCCCGGTAAAGGCACCTTTCTCGTGCCCGAAGAGCTCACTTTCCACCAACTCGTGCGGAATAGCAGCCATGTTCACGGCCACGAAGGGAAGTGCCGCGCGGCTCGATTGGAAATGTATAGCTTTGGCTACCAGTTCTTTGCCGGTGCCAGTTTCGCCACTCACGCTCACCGTGATGGTGGTACGGGCCGCTTTGGCAATGAGTGTGTGCACCGCCTGCATGAGTGGGTGCTCGCCCAATAGGGCTTGCCCGGCCCCATAGCGTGCCCCAATCTGTTGGCGCAGCTGCGAGTTTTCACGGCGCAGACGAGCCTGCTGCTCCACCTTGCTCACAATGTTCCAGAGGCGGTCCAGCGTGTTTTCGTCCTTCACCAGGTAGTCGTAGGCACCTTGCTGAAGCATGTTCACCGCTGTGCGAACGTCTTCCTGGCCCGAAATGACGATAACCTCGGTGCCCGGCACCCGCTCCCGAATCTGACGCAGCACTTCTTCGCCTTTGGCATCGGGCAGCGAATAGTCCAAGGTAATAAAATCGGGCTGCTCGCTCAACTGGTCGAGACAGGCCCGCGCGGTGGTAAATCGAAAAACGCTATGGTTGGGGTTCTGACTTAGCCGATGCATGAGGAGTTCCCCATACCATTCGTTATCCTCAATGACGAAAATTTTGAAAGGTAAAGTAGCTGTCATAGTGGTAGCAATTAGGCTTGGTAGAGTACTCTATTTCCCAGTGCGGGCAATATGGAATAATGAGAGCGATTGATTAGCGAATTTCTATTGGAAAAATTATATTACAAAAATACGAAACAATCAGCTCATCCGACAGTAAACGGGGTAAAATAGACGATATACGACTTAAAAAGCAGGTTGGATTGCATGGATTAAACAATGTATTTCTCGTTTTAGGAATAAAATCCAGAAATGGGACAATTTTGAAATGACAGGCGAAGTGTATGTAGCTGATTTTTAATTGACGAATAGCAGGAAATCGAAATGGCTACGGAATTGCATGAAATGCAGAGACATGCTGTCAAAAGCTAACTTTTTTTCCTGCTCATCATGAATTCCCTCTATTTTACTCTCGACCTCGCTTCGTGCGCCCGGTTTCGGACGGGACTGATAGCCGCTTTGTTCTTGGTAACATTCATTGCCCGAGCCGCCGTGCCTACCACGGCTTATTCAATATCGGGTACATATGAAACAAGCTATACTTGTGGTAATGCTATTGTGTGCCTGAGCTTTGGACAAGGGGTGGTGAACCCATTGGCAGCGGCTACAAGCCCGCTCACCGATTACGCCACTCTCTATAAAGGACTTTTGTCGAGTTCGACAGTGAGCCTGAAGCTGGGGCTCAGCGCGGTCGGCCAGGTTGGCGACCGGGCTGGGGTGGTGGTAGCACCGGGTGCCAGCCTGGTTTCGCTCAGCGCCTTGGGTACCTACACGCTGGTTACTTATAAAAATGGGCAGGTGGCGGAGTCGCATCTGGTAGATGCAGCGGTGCTGCAGAGCCTGAAGCTGCTTGCTGGTAATAGCCGGCCGATGCATTTGGAATTCATAGCCGGCGCGCAGTTCGATGCCGTTGAGCTGGTAATTAGCGGTGCCGCCAGCCTGGCCTACACGCTGAACGTGTACTACGCCTACAAGGTATCGGCGCTTGTGCAACAGCCAGTGAAAGGGCTGGTGTCGAAATTCACGGGCAGCAACCTGTCGGCTTACTACAACACGACTATCACCCCCGTCAATCCGCTCATCAGTGTGTGTGCTAATACCAACGTGACCAATCCGGAAAATACCGTCGACACCGACCTGACCAATTATGCCCGCTTTGGCACCTTTATCTCGGTCAATTGCCCGTCGTCGTTGAGCGTGAAGCTCGAAGGGCTGCGGACGGCCCCGGCTGGCTACTACGCAGGCTTCATGCTGGGCAGCTCCGGCCTGCTGGACCTGAGCGTGCTCTCCAAGCTGCGCCTCACTACGTACAGAACCGTGAACGGCGTGCGCACCAAGCAGGAATCAGCCACTGGTGCCAATCTGCTGGACCTGAAACTGCTACCTAATGGCCAATACCAGGTCAGCTTTGCTTCCACACTGCCTTTTGATGAAGTACAGATTGAGCAACTGGATACGGCAGCCGTGCTGAACAACCTCAATATCTACTATGGCTTTGGGGTGGAGCCGAGTGCATTTTTGGGTACCACGCGCATCCTATCTGACTTTACGCCCGCTACGGCAACAACTAAAACGTCAACCAGCGTCAGTGGGGCTGTGTGTGCAGGCTGCGGGGTTACGAATCCACAGGGGGCCGCTGATAATGACCCCAATACCAATGCTGTGCTTAACGTGGCAGCCGGGTTGGTATCTACCGTAGAATTGAAAGTGGCCCTGAACGGTGCCGGGGCTGCCGGCTACCGTGCTGGCATGGTTATCAGCAACAATACTGGCTTGCTCGATGCCAGCGTCCTCGACCGCTTGACCCTGACTACCTACGATGCCGCCGGTAATGTTCTCGAAAGCGCTTCGGGCTCGTCAGTATTGTCATTGAACCTGCTACCGGGCGGCAAGCAGGAAATTGCCTTCCTCACCACCCAGAATTTTACCTCGGTGCAGTTGAGCGCAACCTCGACGGTGGGCTTAGGAGTGAATATCAACGTGTATCAGGCTTTTGCCGATAATCTGGCCGGGGGCACCATCACCGCCATTACGCCACTGCCAGTAGAGCTTACCTCCTTCAGTGGCAAGTGGGTGAACGGCGCTACGGAGTTGAAGTGGACCACCGCATCGGAGAAAAACAGCAGCCATTTTGTGGTGGAGCGCTCGGTAGGCGGTGATGCTGCCTACCAAGCTGTGGGCCAAGTGGCCGCTGCCGGTACCAGCAGCAGCACCCGCACATATCAGCTGCGCGACGCCGAAGCTGCTACCCAAAACATGGCCACCTTGTACTACCGCCTGCGCCAGGTAGATGTGGATGGCACGCAGGTATTTTCGCCGGTCGTGGCCGTAGCGGTTGGAAAGCTAACAGTGGCGGCATCGCTGGAGCTGTATCCCAATCCAACACCCGATGCGCAAGCGGTGATGATGAATTACGTCAGTCAGCCTGCCGCTGGCAGCACCGTGCAGACCTATTCAGAAATGGGCCAGCTCGTAAGTGAGGTGCCCGTAGCCGAAGCTACCGCTCGCTTGCCGCTGCCTAAGCTGGCCCCGGGCCTCTACCATATAGTGCTCCGCGATGCCGCCGGGCAGCGCCTGGCCACGCAACGCTTGGTGGTGAGTGGCCGGTAAGCCCTTCTGGGCCAATGTTGCGGCCTTGGTAAGAGCGTTGTGAGTTGTCCGGCATTTGCGGCGGTTCCAAGGCGACCTGTTGTTAGCACCAGCACGCGCATCGCCGCCGACAGGCCCACACCACGTTCATTAACTCAAGCTGGGGGCGCTACCGTCTCCCAGCCTTGAGAAGCATATACAGATTATTTCATGGGCATCGGTCCCACTAACTAAGTCTGAACTATGTTGTCGAGTTTGCAGTGATTTTAAACGTTAAACCCAGCTTGTTGACAGCAAACTGAATAGAAATTAAGAAGCCCATGAAATACAACCGTATTTCATGGGCTTCTTAGCAACCACAACATGCTGGTTGCGCCTATACTTATGGAACAAAGGGTCAAAGTTACAGTGGGTACTGCTTGCAAAGCAATGGGTTAGAAAATGCCAAAATTTTTTTGGAACCAAACAATAAGGCCAAAAAGTGCGCTGATTAGGGAGTTAGGTAGAAAATTGGCGTTGAAAATGAACCTGAAAAAACTGCGGAATAAAAACTTAATGTGACCAGGGATTTGCCCGGCATAAACATTCCGTAATTTTGCATCGTGCTTCACCCCAATAACAAATTGATGAAGTGCGGAACGCTCGGCCACGACGCTCCGCAGCGAGCTCAAAAGGTATTGGCCCCCGTGGGTTTCGCCGATTTCTCGTTTGCTTGTTCTGGTTTTTGCCCTGCTACCGTTTCGGATTTCGAAACGGTTTTTTTGTGCGCTGTCGGCTCTGATTCGTTTTCTCAGAATTTTGGTAACAGCCCTCACTACTTCAAATCATAATGGATACTAACACGCTTGCTTCTAAAGTAGCTGGGGCTACGCTCACGCCGGTAATGGCAGCTTGAGCATCGACCCTAAGCGCATGGCGGTAATCAAATCCTCTTTCTGAATTAACCCCAACAATATTAGCCAGTTGATGCCTGGTCGGTACGCCGGCCGAAGGTCCTCCTCACTTAGCACCCATTGAGTGGAGGTGGCTAGTCATTTTAAGCATGAAGTAGTTAGTTCGTCCTGACATTCTGACTAGCAAACTGAATTTCTCATACCGAGTACCAAAACCCCTTAAAAAGCTATGAAACTCGGCGCCATAACCTTACAAAACTCCGTTTGCTTGGCCACGGCTCCGTGGGACCTTACGGGCGAAGGCTACGAGCAGCTCGGCGCGATTTTCACCAAAACCGTGACCATGGAGCCTCGCGCCGGCCTGCCCGGCGACGAAGGCATTCTGCAGGTGGCTGACCAAACCCTGCTCAACCGCACCGACCTCCGCATCGAGGGTGCGGAAGGTTTGGTGCAGGAGCATCTGCCGCGCCTGCGTCGTTTCGGCGTGCCAGTATTCGTGAGCATCACGGCGCCCGGCGTGCCCGGTTTTCGCAAAATTGCGCGCTACCTACAGCGTGAAGCCGGCGACCAGATTGCCGGTCTGGAAGTGTATATCACCGTGCCGCATGGCGGCTCCGGTTCCGATGTGACAGCCCGCTTCGTGCGCGAAGCCACCGAGGCCGTGCGCAACGAGCTGCACGCTGACCTGGCTTTGATAGTAAAGCTACCCCCGTGGCCCGACCACATTCGGGGCCTGGCCCTGGCGGCGCAGGAAGGCGGGGCTACGGCGCTGGCCGCCACCAACACCTTGAAAGTATTGCACCTGCCGGCCGACCCCAACGCCGCGCCGCTGGTGGGCGGGCTCTCGGGCGAAGCGCTACGGCCCTTGTCGTTACGCTGCGTGTGGGAGCTGGCGAATGACTCCAACCTCACCCTGCCCATCTTTGGCACCGGCGGCATTTTCACGCTGCGTGATGTGGAGGATTATTTGAAAGTGGGCGCCCAAGCCGTGCAAGTGGCCAGTGGCGAATGGCTCTCGCCCGGCCTCTCGGCGCGGCTAGCGTCGGAAGTAGCGCACAATGCTTCTGTAACCCGATAGAACATTCTATAAAGTACTCATATTACCTCGTTTCCCTTTTTCATCACCACCCCCGTTTCGATGCAGAAGCTTCTCACCCGCGTTCAAACTGCCAATTCTCTGCTTTGCGTAGGCCTGGACCCTACGGGCGACGACGCCACGGCGGCCCAGCGCCTGCGTGAAGTAGTGATGGAGACGGCAGCGTACGCGGCTGCTTTCAAACCCAACCTAGCGTTCTTTCTGAGCCGTGAAAACGGAGTGGCCCTGCTCCAACAAACAGTGCAAAGCATCCCGGCCGACATCCCCGTGATTCTGGATGGCAAATTCGGCGACATCGCCAACACTGCCGAGCATTACGCCCATTTCGCCTACGATGTCATTGGGGCCGATTCGGTGACTGTGAACCCCTATATGGGCGACGACGCCATCCGGCCCTTCGCCCGGCCCGGCAAGCTGGTGTTTTCGCTGGCCAAAACTTCCAACAAGCCCCACTACGGCCTTCAGGACGAAACCCTGACCACAGGCGGAACCCTCAGCGACCGCGCCGCGCAAATTTCCCGGCAGCTCGACGAGGAGCTGACCGAGTCGACCATCGGCCTAGTGGTGGGCGCTACTGAACCAGCCAGTATGGCCAAAGTCCGGGCCGCCTGCCCGGACCAATGGTTTCTGGTGCCGGGCATCGGCGCGCAGGGCGGCGACCTTGAAGCCACGCTCCGCGCCGGCCTGCGAGCGGACGGCAGCGGCGTGCTGATAAACGCCTCGCGCAGCATCTGGCAAGCCGATGACGCGGGCGCAGCAGCGCGGGAATTGATGGAACAAATTAACCAATTTCGGGCCGTGAAGAGCCCGGCCAACGCCTGAACAAAAAAGCCGCTTCACCGCGGCTTTTTGCATGTTAGTTTTTCTGCAAGAAATGACCAATCAATTAGATATCTCTAAAGTCGCCGCCTTTGATGCTGCCACGCTGGAGCACCTGCTGCGCCAGGAAGAAGCGCTGCTGAGCGGGCACTTTCGCCTGTCGTCGGGCCTGCATTCGGATACCTACGTGCAGTGCGCCCGCTTCCTACGCCGGCCTGACTTGGCCGCGCCCGCGGCAGCGGCACTGGCTGTGCAGATTGAAGCGGCGGGTCTGAAGCCAGATGTGGTAGTGGGCCCGGCTATGGGCGGCGTGGTGATTGGCTACGAGCTGGCCCGCCAGCTGCGTGTGCCCGGCATCTTCACGGAGCGCGACGCTGACGGCCAAATGACCCTGCGGCGCGGCTTCACCATCGAGCCCGGCGAGAAAGTTATCATCGCCGAAGACGTGGTGACGACGGGCAAAAGCACATTGGAAGTGGCTAAAGTGCTGCGCGCTATGGGCGCGGAGGTATTGGCCGTGGCCTCCCTCATCGACCGGACCGGCGGAAAAGGTGGATTAGATTTTCCACATTTTGCGCTCCTTCCGGTGGTAGCAGCGACCTTTGCACCCGAAAGCTGCCCCCTGTGCGCCGCCGGCGTGCCGGTGGTGAAGCCCGGCAGCCGGCCTGAAAAAGCGTTTTAGGACCACGAGGAGAGATTTACGGAGGATAAAGGAGGAACCTAGATTTTGGCAGAATTGGAAAACACCACCCATACCATCCAGCTCACGCTGAAACCCGGCCAGCACGACGGCGACGGCCAGCGCGTAGCCGAAGCTGCCGCCCGCCACCTGGGCCTGGCCACCGGCCGCGTGCGCAGCGCCGCCCTCTACACGGTGCGCTACCCGCTGAACGAAAACCAGCTGAGCGACTTCGCCACCCGCTGCCTCGCCGACCCGGTGCTGCACGACGTGCGCCTGAACGAGCTGACCGGCGCCGAAGGCTACACTACTTACATCCTGGTGGCCCGCCGTCCCGGCGTGACCGACGACGAAGGCACCTCCGCCCAGAACGCCCTCGCCGACATCCTGAACGAGCCGCTGGATGTGCACACCCAGCACATTTTCAGCAAAAAGCTCTACCTGCTCGAAAACGACCTACCCGAAACGGACCTGCGACGCATCGCGGAGGAGCTGCTCGGCAACAAACTCATCAACTGGCTGGAAGTGGGCCGCGTGGCTGATGGCATCCGCGACTACACGCCGCGCCCCGGCGGCGGCGCCGAGGCCATCACCGAAGTTGTTTCGCTGACTGGCCTGAGTGACGCCGCGCTGCTGCAATTGTCGAAAGACAACATCTACGCGCTGAACCTGGAGGAAATGCGCGCCGTGCGTGACTACTTCGCCGCCACTGAGACGCAAGAGGAGCGGAAGGCCGCAGGCCTGCCGACCGACCCAACGGATTGTGAGCTGGAAATCATCGCCCAGACGTGGTCGGAGCACTGCAAACACAAGGAATTCGCGGCCGTTATCAACTATAAAAATACCGAAACGGGCGAGGAAAAGCAGATTGACTCGCTCTTCAAAACCTATATCAAAAACGCCACATCGGAAGTGGACCGTCAGCTGCGCGCCAACGGCAACGACTGGTTGATTAAGGTGTTTTCGGACAACGCCGGCGCGGTGCGCATCAACTCCGATTCGCTGTTCGTGTGGAAGGTGGAAACGCACAACTCGCCCTCGGCCATCGACCCCTACGGCGGGGCTATTACGGGTATTCTAGGCAACAACCGCGACCCCTTGGCCACTGGCATTGGGGGGGCGCGGCTGCTGTTCAATACCAACGTGCTGTGCTTCGGCAACCCCGAATTCGATGGGCAGCTACTGACCGGGCAGCTGCACCCGCGCCGCATTCTGGAAGGCGTGCGCAAGGGCATTGAGGACGGCGGCAATAAGTCGGGCGTGCCCACGGTGAACGGCGCGATTGTGTTCGACGACCGGTACGCCGGCAAGCCGCTGGTGTACTGCGGCACCGGCGCGGTGATGCCCATGCAATTCGCGGGGCTGGACTCTTGGGAAAAGAAGATTGATGCCGGCGACCGCATCATCATGGCCGGCGGCCGGGTGGGCAAGGACGGCATCCACGGCGCCACGTTTTCGAGCATTGAGCTGGACGAAACCGCGCCCGCCACGGCCGTGCAAATCGGCTCGCCCATCACCCAAAAACTGGCGATGGATTTCCTGCTGCTGGCGGCCCGTCGCGGCCTGCTAAAATGCAGCACCGACAACGGCGCAGGTGGCCTCTCATCCTCTGTGGGCGAGCTGGCCGGCATTAGCGGCGGCGCAGTGGTGGAGCTGGAGCGCGTGCCGCTGAAGTACCCCGGCCTGCGGCCCTGGGAGATTTTC
This sequence comes from Hymenobacter negativus, assembly GCF_017571495.1. Classification (GTDB taxonomy): domain Bacteria; phylum Bacteroidota; class Bacteroidia; order Cytophagales; family Hymenobacteraceae; genus Hymenobacter; species Hymenobacter negativus. The sequence continues at coordinate 188,375 of NZ_JAGETZ010000005.1, forward strand.
GTGAGTGAGTCACAGGAGCGGTTTACGCTGGTGGTAGAGCCCGGCAAAATGGCCGAAATCACGGCGCTTGGCCAAGAAATGGAAGTGGAGCTGACCGACATCGGCTACTTCACCGCTGATGGTTTCCTGGACGTGCGTTTCGATGGCGCGCCGGTTGCCCATCTGAACATGGAATTCCTACACGAGGGCGTGCCGCGCAAAATCCTGGAAGCGGAGTGGGCCAAACCCGTCGCCGCCGAGCCGGAAATTCCGACGGCCACAGACTACACCGAGACGCTGACACAGCTGCTGGGCTCGCTCAATATCTGCTCGCGCGAATCGGTCATTCGGCAGTACGACCACGAGGTGAAGGGCCGCACGATTGTGAAGCCACTGATGGGCGCGACGGGCCAGGCGCCGCAGGATGCAGCCGTGGTACGCTTCAATTTCGAGAGCTGGGAGGGTGTGGCCGTGAGCAACGGCATCCTGCCGCGCTACGGCGATTTGGACGCTTATGATATGTCGGCCGGCTCGTTTGACGAGGCTGTGCGCCAGATTATCGCGGTGGGAGGGAAGCTGCCAAACCTGACGCCCGGCGACGGCATTTTCTGGTCGGTGAACGATAACTTCTGCGTGCCCGATTCTGTGTACGACCCCGCCAGCAACCCCGACGGCAAGCAGAAGCTGGCCAAGCTGGTGCGCATGTGCGAGGCTCTGCGAGACGCCACGGCGGCCTACTGCATCCCGCTCACCAGCGGCAAGGACTCGATGAAAAACGACTTCAAGGCCGACGGCGTGAAGATTTCGGTGCCTCCCACCGTGCTCTACTCGGTGACGGCCAAGATTGAAGACGTGCGCCGCGCCATCACCTCCGACTTCAAGCAGGCCGACGACGTGGTATACCTTCTCGGAGAAACCCACGACGAGTTGGGCGGCTCAGAGTTCTACGCCCTGCACGGCCAGCTTGGAGCCAATGTGCCGAAGGTAGATTTCGCTAAAGCGAAGGCGCTCTACACCCTCATCGGCCAGGCCAACGACCAAGGCCTCATCCAGTCCTGCCACGACCTGAGCGACGGCGGCCTCGCCGTGGCGCTGGCCGAAACCACGTTCGGCTACGGCTATGGCGCGGTGGTGGAGCTGCCCGAAACGAGCCTGCCGCTGGCCACGCAGCTGTTCTCGGAGTCGCACTCCCGCTTCCTTACCACGGTGGCGCCAGAAGACGTGGTGGCATTCGAGCAGATGCTCGGCGACCGCGCCACGCGCCTCGGCCGCGTGACGGCGGACGGTGAGCTGACTGTGCGCCACGCAGGTAAAACGGTTATTTCAGCAAATACCGCCGCGTTGCGCGCTGTCTGGACTAACGGGCCTGTCAATCATTTACTTGGCGTTGTGTCAAACGACAACCTCAGCCATTCAAATTCACTCTAAAAGCACAAGACCCTTTTCCATTGGCCCAAAAGACTTTTGAAATGGTACAAGACTCGGCTCAAGGAGCACATAAAGTTCAATCGGAGGCACAAACCGATGCGGCTAATGTAGACGGTACGGTGCGGGCGCTGATTCTGACTGGCTTCGGTATTAACTGCGAAGAAGAATTCGCCGCCGCTTACCGTTTGGCTGGCGCGGAAGCCACCATCGTGCACCTCAACCAGGTGCTATACGGGCAGGTGAGCATCCACGATTTCGACGTGCTGAACTTCCCCGGTGGCTTCTCCTTCGGCGACGACCTGGGCTCGGGCGTGGTGCTGGCTAACAAGCTGCGCTACCGCCAAACCAGTGCCGATGGCCGCACGCTGCTCGACGACATCAAGCAGTTCATCGCCAATGGCAAGTTTGTGCTCGGCATCTGCAACGGCTTCCAAGTGCTCGTGAAGCTGGGCCTGCTGCCCAATATGGGCGGCGACGTGACCCCCGAAGTGACCCTGACCCACAACGCCAGCGGCCGCTACGAAGACCGGTGGGTGACGCTCCGCGTGAACCCCGCCTCGCGCACACCTTTCCTCAAAGGAATCGACAAGCTGGAGGTGCCCGTGCGCCACGGCGAAGGCCGCCTCGTAGTGCCTGACGATGCCACCCGCGCCGCCATTGAAGCAGCCGGCTTGAACTGCCTAAGTTACATCGACGCCAACGGCGACGGCACCAGCGAATATCCCCTCAACCCCAACGGCGCCGACCTGAACTGCGCCGGCCTCACCGACCCCACCGGGCAGGTGTTCGGCCTCATGCCTCACCCTGAGGCGTTTTTGGCGGCCTACAACCACCCCGACTGGGCCCGCCGCCGCCGCCAAAACCCCCAGGCCACCGAGGAAGGGGAGGGCCTGCAAATCTTCAAAAACATCGTGGCGCACATCGCCCAAAAACATACCACCGCGGCCCCGGCCGTGCAACTCGCCAACCAACACTAGCCTCTCACAGAAACGTAGCTAATGAACACCCTCACCCACTTCGCTTCTCCCCAACTCCCCCTGCTGCACCGCGGCAAAGTGCGCGACAGCCTCCGCGCGCCCAGCGGCGACCGCCTCATCATCGTGACCGACCGCCTCTCAGCGTTCGACAGCGTGCTGGAAACGGCCATCCCGCACAAAGGCGCGGTGCTGAACGGCCTGGCAAATTTCTGGTTTGAAAAGACGGCCCACATCATCCCCAACCACGTCATCAAGCTCATCGACGCCAACGCCATGCTGGTGAAAGAAGCCGAGCCTATTAAGGTGGAAATGATTGTGCGTCAGTACCTGACGGGTTCGATGTGGCGCGGCTACCAGGCCGGCCAGCGCACGTTCTCGGGCGTGACCGTGCCCGATGGACTGACCAAAAACCAGGCCTTCCCGCAGGCCATCGTGACGCCGACGACCAAGGAGGAATCCGACCGCGAAATCACGCCTGAAAACCTGGTGAGCGAAGGCTGGGTGACCAAGGAGCTGTACGACCAGATGGCCGTGAAGTCGCAGATGCTGTTTGCCGTGGGCTCGCGCCTGCTGGCCGAAAAGGGTATCATTCTGGTGGACACCAAGTATGAGTTCGGCCTGCTGAACGGCCAGCTGATTCTCATCGACGAGATGCACACGCCGGATTCGTCGCGTTTCTGGAGCGCCGAAGACTACGCCAAGAACCCCGAAACGGCCGAGCAGATGGATAAGGAGTACGTCCGCCAGTGGCTCATCGCCAACAAGAAAGACGGCAAATACCTCCGCGCCCTCACCCCGGAAGTGACCGCCGAAGCCAGCCGCCGCTACCTCGACATCTACGAGCGCATCGTGGGCGAGCCCCTGCCCACCGCCGATACCCACGGCGCCGACGCCCCCCACACCGGCCGCCAGGACGCCCGCGCCCGCATGCTGGCCAACCTCGTGCAGGCCGGCCTGATTAAGGACGCCTGGGTGAACATCGTGATGGGCTCGCCCGCTGACAAAGAGCACTGCGAGAAAATCCGCCAGCAGTTTGAGGGCTACGACGTCTTCACCCAGCTGCGCGTGACTTCGGCCCATAAAAACGGCGAAGCCATTGCCGGCATGGCCGAAATCTGGAACAACAGCATCGAGCCTGGCGTCATTATCGCCGTGGCCGGCCTGAGCAACGGCCTGGGCGGCGCGCTGGCGGCCAACGTGAACGTGCCCGTGATTTCGTGCCCGCCCTACAAGGACTACGCCGAGCTGGCCATGAACCTGAACTCGTCGGTCATCATGCCCAGCGGCACGCCCAACCTCACGGTGGTGCGCCCCGACAACGCCGCCCAGGCCGCCCTGCGCGCCCTGAATATCCCTCGCCTGCGCGAGCGCCTGAGCAAAGACATCCTCGCCACCAAAGCCAAGCTGAAAGCGGCCGACGAGGAACTTCGGGTACTGTAATTAAAACACTGATGGAAGCCACTGCGCCGAAGCAACTTGTTGAAGCCTACATCGAAGCGTACAACCGCTTCGATGTAGCTGGCATGCTGGCGCCTTTGCACGAGGACGTGGTGTTTCGCAACGTTTCCAATGGCGAAGTAAACCTGACTACGACCGGCAAAGCAGCTTTCCGTCAGCAGGCGGAGCAAGCCACGCAGTATTTCTCCCAGCGTGAGCAGCGTGTCACTGAATGGCAGGTAAGCGCCCAACGGGTCGAAGTTGCCATTGACTACACGGCAGTAGCCGCTATAGCATTTCCCAACGGCCTGAAGCCGGGCGACACCTTGCACCTGCAGGGCAAGTCCGTTTTTGAAACGGAAAACGGCCAGATTATTTCCATCGAAGACATTATTTAGCCCGCGGCGCCAGCCTAAGCCCATCCTCCCTTGACTGACTCCAAAACCCTTCTTCTCCTCGGTTCCGGCGCGCGCGAGCACGCCCTAGCCGAAAAGCTGACCCGCGACGGGGCCACGGTGCACGTGCTGCCCGGCAACGCCGGCATCCCCAACAGCCACCCCGAGGTCAATCCGCTGGATTTTGAGGCGGTGCGCGCCTTTGCGCAAGCCCACGATTCCAAGCTGATTGTGGTGGGGCCGGAGGCGCCGCTGGCGGCCGGCATCACCGACTTTTTTGCCGGTACCAATATCCAGGTTTTCGGCCCGACTCGTTCGGCGGCGCGGCTGGAAAGCTCGAAGGTGTGGAGCAAGGAATTCATGCGTCGCCACGGCGTGGCTACGGCACAGGCCTGGCCATTTCGGAGCGACAACATTGCCGCCGCCCGTGCCAAGGCGGCTGAGCTGGGCGGGCATGTGGTGGTGAAGTACGACGGCCTAGCCGCCGGCAAAGGTGTGTACGTGTGCTCTTCACCGGAAGAAGCCGAGGCGGCTTTCGATGACTTGCAAACGAGCTATTCGGGCTGGTTTTCCTTCCTGCTGGAAGAGAAGCTGACCGGTCCTGAAATCAGTATTATCGGCCTAACTGATGGCCACGTTATCCGTCTGCTGGCCACTTCGCAGGACCACAAGCAGTTGCTGGCCGGCGACCAGGGCCCCAACACCGGCGGTATGGGCGCCTACTGCCCCGTGCCCTTCGCCGATGCCAACGTGCTGGCCGCCATCCGCCGCGACATCGTGGACCCCACCCTGCGCGGCCTGCAAAACGAGCAGTTCGAGTTCCGGGGCTTCCTCTACTTTGGCATCATGCTCACGCCCACCGGCCCCAAGCTGCTGGAATACAACGTGCGCCTCGGCGACCCGGAAGCCGAAGTGCTGCTGCCCGCCTTGGATAGCAGCCTGCTCACGCTCATTAAGGCGACGCTCGATGGGACGCTGGCCCAGCAGGGCGTGAAGCAGCGGCCCGGCGCGTTTGTAGGCGTGGTGCTGGCCTCGGGCGGGTACCCGGCTCCGAAATTCCCCACCGGTTTCCCCATCACCGGCCTCGACAACCTGCCCACCGGCGTGCGCGCCTTCCACGGCGCCACCAAGCGCAACGAGGCCGGTGAGCTGGTGACCAACGGCGGCCGCGTCCTCGTGCTTTCGGCCCACGGCAACGACCTGGAGGAAGCCACGGCCCGCGCCTACGAGGCTTGCGCCCGCGTCACGTTCGAGGGAGCCTACTTCCGCACCGACATTGCGCAGCGCCCTGCGCCAGTTGTAACCACTGCTGTTGTAAATTGAGACCGGAAGCCCAATTGAAACTGATGAAGCTCCTCGCCTCTTTTGAGCAATTCAAGCAATCGGCCCTCTCGTTTGGGAATGCGACCGAGCACTCTTCAGGGCAGGGAGGGCGGCGAGCCCGCTTGGCCATACTGCTGTCGGGCCGGGGCTCCAACATGCTGGCGCTGGTGGAAGCTACCAAAACCGGTGTGCTGAAAGACCTCGCCGAAGTGGTAGTCGTGTTCAGCAACAAACCTGATGCACCCGGCTTGGCCTTTGCGGCGGAGCAGGGCTGTCCCGTGGCTTCACTCCCCAGCCAGGGCCGCAAGCGCGAAGCTTTTGATGCCGAAGCGGCGGTGTTGCTCCAGCAGTACCAGCCCGATTTGGTGGTGCTGGCGGGCTACATGCGCATTTTGTCGCCGGCTTTCATTCAGCCTTTCGCGGGCCGCATCCTTAATATCCATCCCGCTGACACCCATCAGCACCAGGGCCTACATGCCTACGAGTGGGCGTTCGAAAACAAGTTGCCGGAAACCAAAATCACCGTGCATCTGGTTGACGAAGGCCTCGACACCGGCCCCATCCTGGCCCAGCAAACCGTGGATTTGCGCGGCGCTGATACGCTGGAAGAAGTAGAGCGCCGCGGCCTAGCCGTGGAGCATGAAATCTATGCCAGGACACTGGCCGAATTAATTACAAGCACCCAGAACGTCATGTCGAGCGCAGCCGAGACATCTCGCTTGAAGGAGTAACCCAATCGTTTAGCGACGCACGCGAGATGTCTCGGTTGCGCTCGACATGACCGTTTTTATAAGACACCAAAATCACCCCATCCCATGTGCGGAATAGTAGGTTTTCACGGTCCCGATAACGTCGTAGGCGACATGATAATTGGCCTCACCGCCCTCCAGCACCGGGGGCAGGATGCGGCCGGCATCGCCACGTTCGACGACTCGTTTCACCTCTGCAAGGGCCAGGGCCTCGTCAACGACGTGTTCAAGCCCAAGCACGTGAAGAAGCTGAAAGGCAACATCGGCATCGGGCACGTGCGCTACACCACCCAGGGTGCCAACGACTCCGACCTAGCCCAGCCCTTCACCACCAGCTACCCCTTTGGGCTGGCGATGGTGCACAACGGCAACGTCATCAACTTCCGCGACGTGGCCAAGCGCCTGCACGACAAGTACCACGTGCTGCCCAAAACCACCAACGACCTGGAACTCATCATGTACACCTTCGCCTCTGAGCTGCGCGTGAAAGACCTCGACCACATTTCGGTGGTAGATATTTTCGATGCCGTGGAGACCACGCAGGAACTGGTGGAGGGCGCTTACGCTACCATCACGGTCATTGCCGGGCACGGCCTGCTGGCCTTCACCGACCCATTGGGCATCCGTCCGCTGGCGCTGGGGCGGCGCGACACGCCGAATGGACCGGTCTACGCTTTCGTGTCGGAAAGTACCTGCTTTGATTATCTGGACTTTGAATTCGTAGAAAATGTTGGCCCCGGCCAAGCCATTTTCATCGATAATAACTACCAGGTTCACCGCAAAAACCAGCCTGAGCTGCCCAAGAATTTCTGCGTGTTCGAGCAGATTTATTTTGCCCGCGAAGACTCCGTGATTCACGGCCGGCTGGTGGCGCGGGAGCGCGTGCGTTTGGGTAAAATTATCGCCCGCAAGCTGGTAGATGCCGGTTTGAAGCCCGATATGGTGATTGATGTGCCTTCGTCGGGCTACTTCTCGGCTTCCGGTTTGGCCGAGGCCATTGGGGTACCCTACCGCCGGGCGCTGGTGAAAAACAACCACATGGGCCGCTCCTTCATCGTGCCCACTCAGGCCGGGCGCGAGGACGTGGTGAAGAAAAAGCTGAATCCCATCCGCGAGTTTGTGGAGGGTAAAAAGGTGGCCGTAGTGGATGACAGCATTGTGCGCGGCACCACGTCGCGCCGCATCGTGCGCCTACTGCGCGAGGCCGGAGCCAAGGAAGTGTACTTCATTTCGAGCGCGCCGCCCATCGTATCGCCCTGCATCTACGGCATCGACATGGCCATGAGCACCGAGCTAATTGCGGCCAACTACACGGAGGACGAAATCTGCCGCTACATTGAGGCCGACAAGGTGATTTACCAGGATTTGCAGGATTTGTACGAGCTGTTCTCGGAGGAGCGCGGCCACGGTGGCTCCTGCTTCGCCTGCTTCTCGGGCAAGTACCCGACGGGCGACGTGACGCACTACCTGCGCCATATCCAGGAGGAGCGCGCCAGCCACCGCAGCGACAAGAAAAAGGATAAGAAATCGGTGAGCGCCAAAGCGCCCGAGCCGACGGAGCATTAATCTGCTGCCACTAACAACGAATGAAGAACGTCATGCTGAGCGCAGTCGAAGCATCTCTACCGCGAGAGTAATCAGATTTACTACTGCGGTAGAGATGCTTCGGCTGCGCTCAGCATGACGTTCTTTTTAATCCATTAGCATACCCGTTTCCCGTTTCAATAGCATGTCCACTTCCACCGAAAACCCCGCCGGCTACTCCATCGAAGAAGGCAACGCCGCCTCGCGCAACGCCTACAACTGGTCGAAAAAAACCTTCCAGAACCGCAGCGGTAAACCCGGCGAACCCGCCCAAGACCTCGACGGGGGCTTCTCCAATGAAATCCGCTTCGGCGCGGAACGGCTCGGCATCAGCTCCGACGGCATCGGGACCAAGATTGAAGTGGCCGAGCGCCTGAACAAGTACGATACCCTCGGCTACGACCTCATCGCCATGACGGCCGACGACCTCATTGCCGCCGGTTTCGTGCCCACCAATCTCTCCAACATCATCGACGTGAACCACCTCGACTACGACGTGGTGGACCAGATGATGCGCGGCCTGCACGATGCCGCCAACTTCGCCCAGGTAGCCATCACGGGCGGCGAAATCGCGGAGCTGGGCAACCGCATCGGCGGCTGGCCGGGTGCCAAGATGAACTTCAACTGGTGCTCCACGGCCATTGGGGTGCTGCACCCCAGCCTGGCCCAGCCCCTGAGTGGCAAAACCGCCCAGGCCGGCCACGCGGTGGTGGCCCTGCGCTCGCCTTCGTTCCGCTCCAACGGCTACTCGCTGGCCCGCAAAACCCTGCAAAAAGTATTCGGCGACAACTGGCACGAGGCCCCCTACGACGGCTCCGACGCTGACCAGCACGCCACCTGGGGCGAGGCCATGCTCGCGCCCTCGCTCATCTATTCGCCCGGCGTGGCGGCGCTGCTCGATGCCGGTTTGCCGCTGCACGGCGTGGCCCACATCACGGGCGGCGGCGTGGCCGATAACTTCTCGCGGGTGCTGAAAAACGGCCTAGGCGCGGTGCTGGATACCCTCTTTGCGCCGCTGCCCGCTATGCAGCGCCTCTGCGAAATCGGCGACATCAGCGCCGAAACGGCCTACCTCTACTGGAATATGGGCACCGGTATGCTGGTGGTGACCGAAGAAGCCAGTGCCGCGGCTGTAGTGGCTTCGCTGCAAGCCAGCGGCTACGATGCGCAAGTAGCCGGCCGCCTTACGGCCGAGAGCGGCGTGACGCTGCGCGTGGCGGCGGGGGAGTTGCGGTACGCCTAGCAACGACGGGTAGTAGCGCACCGCGCCACCGGATACGGTGCAGCCGCCGGTGGTTATGGCACATCCTATACCAGGTTGTGGCGCACCCCCATGTTACTATGGCGCAGGCGACTGTGCTTATTGGCACAACCACGATGTGTAATGGTGCATACTGGTACCAGAATAGGAACAACGGCATGGTGTTATGGCGCATGCTGTTGCCAGAATAGGAACAACGGCATGGTGTTATGGCACAACCAGTGGTATTAGTGGCACAGCTGCCTTCGGATATGGTGCTACCGGGTGTTGTTTGTGGCGTAGCTTAGGGCTCCGGCCCACCTTACGGGCCGGGTCGCGCATGAATCCGACCCCTGACCCTAACGCCGCAGCCCTGTTCGGGGGCTTGGCCGAACGCATTGCCCGCCGCGACCAACCCGCCTTGGCCGTGCCCAACCCCTATGCCCCGGAACAGGTGATGCACCGCCTGCTGACGGCGCTGGCCCCGCTGGTGCCCGGCCGCAACCAGCGCGGGCGCACCGTGCAGGCCCAGATGCTTTACCGCTTCTTTGCACACGAAGCCCTCACGGCCCGCAACCTGGCCGATGCCGCCAACGTGGAGCGCGTGGCAGGTGGCCGCGCCACCGCCGGGCTGGTGCACGCAGGTTTGCTGCAATGGGCCTACGAGGGACCGCGCCGTATGTACCGCCTCACCCGCTGGGGCGAGGACTGGCTGCTAGCCATTGGGCGGGGCGAGATGCTGCCGGCGCGGCCCGTGGGGTAGGAGAAAGCCACTGACAGTGAAGCGGCGAAAGGAAAAAAGAACGTCATGCTGAGCTTGCCGAAGCAGCTTTACTGCACTAGCAAATAATTGCGTTGCGCGGTAAAGCTGCTTCGGCAAGCTCAGCATGACGTTCCAAGACATTGACGCTGGGCGTCTGCCTACGCCGGGCGCACCGGGCGCTTCTCCAGAATAAGCTGCGTGCGGTAGTCGTACAGCCCTTTTTCGAGGCCCACCGGGAAGGTGTGGGGGTTGAGGAAGCGGCGGATGCTGGGGTCGAGGCTCTGCACTTCGCGCTGGGCGTGGGCGCGGCTTTCGGCCAGTGTGGGCAGCTCCAGCACCCGTTTGCCTTGGCGGAACACCGGCTCCAGCAGTTCGCGGAATTTCGTTTCGGGTTTGATGGCGAGGCGGCGCGTGCTGTCGAGCGGGTCGATGAGGGTGAGCTGGTCGGGCAGGGGTTCGGCGGTGTTGTAGAGCATGTCGGCGCGGGGCTTGCCGTACTCATTCAGGTAGCGGCGCACCTGTAAAATGCCCGGTACGCTGGTTTTAGCCACCTGTTCGGAGAGCTTGATGGTGAAATCCCAGCCCGAATCATCGGCCTTGCGCAGTGCGGCAAGCTTGTAAACTCCCCCCAAAGCCGCCTGGTTGTAGGCCGTCACGAGCTGCGTGCCCACGCCCCAGGTATCGATGCGGGCGCCCTGCTGCTTGAGGCTGGTGATGAGGTTTTCCTCTAAATCGTTGCTGGCCACGATGCGCGTTTCCGTGAAGCCGGCCTCGTCGAGCACCGCCCGCGCCTCCCGACTGAGGTAGGCCAAGTCGCCCGAATCTAGCCGGATACCAGCTAGCTCGTGGCCGTTGGCGCGCATCTCGCGGGCCACTTTGATGGCCTGGCGCACGCCTTCCAGCGTGTCGTAGGTATCGACCAGGAATACCGAGTCGTCGGGAAAAGCCTTGGCGTAGGCCGAGAAAGCCGTCACCTCGTCTTCAAACGACATGACCCAGCTGTGCGCGTGCGTACCGCGCACCGGGATGCCGTAGCGCTGCCCGGCCAGTACGTTGGAGGTAGCATCGGCCCCGCCTAAAAAAGCCGCCCGGCTGGCTCCCAGGCCGCCATCGAAGCCCTGGGCGCGGCGCAGGCCGAACTCCAGAATCTGGTCGGAAGGGCCGGCTGCTTCGCGAATGCGAGCCGATTTGGTGGCAATCAGGGTTTGGAAATTGATGAGGGTGAGCAGAGCCGTTTCCAGCAATTGGGCCTGTAGCAGCGGGCCGCGCACCCGTACCAGCGGCTCGTTGCCGAACACCACGGTACCCTCGGCAATGGCGTCGATGTCGCAGGTAAATTTCAACTGGCGCAGGTATTCCAAAAACTCCGGTGGGAACATGGCCGTGCCCTTGCTGCCGCGCAGGCTGCCGAGGTAGGCGAGGTCATCATCGGAAAAATGCAGGTTTTCGACCCAGTCCACGGCCAGCGCCAAGCCAGCCGCCACCGCGTAGCCCCCTTGGAAAGGTGCCTTGCGGAAGTAGAGGTGAAACACTGCCTCGCGGTCCTGTAAGCCCTGTTGCCAGTAGCCGTAGGCCATGGTGAGCTGGTAAAGGTCGGTGACGAGGGTGAGGGAGGGCGCGTAGAGGCCGGAAAGAGGGGCTGCGTTCATGCCGGCAAAGAAACGGAATATCCGGCGCTACGCACGCTGTCGGCCCGTCGGCGCTACCTTGCTGCCCATGCCCACATCATCCCACACCGCCCGTTCCCACGGCAAAGCTTCCTTCTTCAGCCGCTTTCTGAGCTTGCCGTGGCGCCTGGGCCTGGGCCTGGCCGCCGGGGTGCTGGTGGCGCTGCTGGCCCCGGATGTGATGGGAACACTGGTGCGTGCCGTAGCCGCCTGGGACGGTTTCGCTCTCACCACCCTGGCCCTGATGGTGCTGAACATGCGCCTGGCCGATGTGGAGGACATTCGCCGCGTAGCTGCCAGCGAGGATTTTACCCGTGCTGCTGCCTCCGCCGTCGTCATCACTGGGGCGCTGGCCAGCCTGGTAGCGGTGGTGGGCCTGCTGGGCACTATCAAAGGCTTGCCCGAAAAAGCCAAAGCCCTGCACCTGGGCCTGGGCATCGGGGCTGTGGTGTTGGCCTGGACGCTGGTGCATTGCGTGTTCACCCTCCGCTACGCTCATGCTTACTACAACACCAACGAGCAGGGCCACGACTGCGGGGGCCTCACCTTCCCCGACGACGCTGGGAAAGCCGACGCCGAGCCCCTGCTTGAACCCAATTACCTGGACTTCGCCTACTTTGCCTTTGTAATAGGCATGACCGCCCAAACTGCCGACATTGGCATCAGCAGCCGCACCATTCGGGGTACCGCGCTGCTACACGGCCTCATTTCCTTCTTGTTCAATACGGCCATTGTGGCCCTCACCATCGGCACCATCGGCGGGATGTTGAGTTAATGATTAACAGTTAGGGATTAATGATTGGTAGTGAGTAAAAGTCATTAATCCCTAACTGTTAATCATTAAGAAATAAGTCCGCGGCTCACGGCCAGCTTGATAAGGGCAGCGGTATTCTTGGCCTGGGTTTTGGCGATGATGTTCTGGCGGTGGGTTTCGATGGTGCGCTTGCTGGTGAAAAGCTTATCGGAGATTTCCGCGTTGGTCATGCCCTCGGCAATGAGCTTGAGCACTTCCAACTCGCGGGCCGTGAGGTCGGCGCCGGCGTGGGCAATTTCGACATTGGCCTGGCTGCTGGATTGTGCCACGGCCTTGTAAAGCATGTTTAGCCCAATTTCAGTGCATAGGAAAGGGCTGCCCATGGCCACCGTCCGGATGGCATGCGTAATTTCACTGATGGCCGCATTCTTGAGCACGTAGCCCAGCGCGCCGGCCTCCAGCATGCGGGCCACGTAGTTTTCATGGTCGAGCATGGTGAGCACCAGCACCCGCACATCGGGGAACCGGCGGCGCAGCTCGGGCATGGTGGCAAAGCCATCGAGCACCGGCATCTGCACGTCCATCAGCACCACATCGGCAGGCGTAGTTTCGAGGATGGTCAGCACTTCGGCCCCGTTGCTGGCCTCGCCCACCACATCAAGGTCGGGTTCGGCGGAGAGAAGGGCCCGGATGCCATCGCGCAGGATGGCATGGTCGTCAGCAAGTATAATGCGAGTCATAGCGAAAGGAAGGATAAGATTGTCGAAACGGTCAACCGAAGACAAAGTTGGGCCGCAGGTGTATACGTGTGAAGTCGCTCCGTATTTCTACTCTATAAATCAGTTTGACTGGCGATTTTTAAGGAATTAATACGGCTTTTGTTGCTAATTCCACAGTTGAGCTTCGCCATAATGGTAGTTTTGGAATCTTAAAAGTTGTTTTTTAGTTGGCACCCCGGCCATCCAATTACTCACGCTTGCCGCTCTACCCTACCATTACTTCGTATGATTCGATTGCTACTTACCGACAGTGACAACTCCACCCGGCAGGCGCTGCGCATCGGGCTGGGTGCGGCAGTGGGCTTGGAAGTAGTGGGGGAAGTTGGTACTGGGGCCGAACTGCTGGATGCTGTTGCTAGCGTCGCACCATCGATGGTGTTGCTCGACCTGGGCATGCCCGGCCCCGATGTATTTGCTGTTCTGCTGGCCCTACGCGAGCAATACCCCCAACTGCGCATCCTGGCCCGCGGCGAACTCACCAACGAACATTACATCGCCCGCGCCTTCGACCTGGGCGTGCACGGCTACGTGCTCAAAAGCTCCCTGCTTTCGGAACTGCTGCATGGGCTGGGTACCGTGGCGGCCGGCCGGCCGTTCTTGTGCTCGGCCATTGGGCTGGCGCTGCTGAGCCGCCTCTACACCGAGAAGCCCGCCCCCGATGGTGCGGCGGCCCGTCTGGTGCTGGGGCTGAGCAAGCGCGAAATGGAGGTACTGAGCTTGGTAGCCGAAGGCCTCACCAACGCCGAAATCGCCGTGCGTCTGTTCACCAGCAAGCGCACCATTGAAACCCACCGCCAGAACATCATGGAGAAAACTCAGACCCGCAATACGGCCTCGCTCATCAAACTGGCAGCCCGCCAGGGCCTGTTGCCGGAGTAGTGGTAACCGATTGACTGAGTTGTTGACATTGGGATATCCGTTCGGCGCAATCAAGGCCATTAATTACTTGGACACCTCGCGTTACTCATTTCGTCACTGCGCCTGCGCGGCAATGATGAACTCGGCTAGTTCGCGGAAACAGCCGTGGCCACCGGGGGTCTGGCAATGAAATTCGGCGGCGGCGCGGGCAAACGAAGTGGCGTCGCCGGGGCAGGCCGAAAAGCCCACCAGCGCCAGAATTTCCAGGTCGTTGGTATCATCTCCGATGAAAGCAACCTCTTCGGCTGTGAGGCCAGTACGGGCCAGAATCTCGTGCAGGCAGGTGGCTTTGTCCTTGATGCCGAGGTGCAGCTCCTCAATTTTCAGCTTGGCAGCACGGGTGCGAACGGAAGGCGAAACTTCGCCCGTCATGATGCCCGTGGCAATGCCATGGTTACGCAAGCGCTCCACGCCCATGCCGTCGCGGATGTTGAAGCGCTTCATTTCCTCGCCTCGCTCCGAGTAATACACGCCGCCATCGGTCAGCACGCCGTCACAGTCGGTGAGTACCAGGCGAATGCGGCGGGCGCGGGCAGTAAGGTCGGCTAGTTTCATAAAAGCAAGGAAAAGTGGTGCTATTGTAAAAAATGAAATATTCAAAACGGCCCCTGTGAGACCGATAGGGCCGCAAGTTCGGTACGAAGAGGGGAATTTTGATTTGCACCGAAAGTATAATTATACCGTAGTGCGTACCTTGGTACTAGGAATCAATTTTGTTAGTATATTATGAAGAATTACTTGACTATCGGCGCTATGGCCGCCTTATTGATGCCCACTGCCGCACAGGCTCAAACCAAACCGGTACGGCAAGTAGTGGCGGCCGAAACCGCCTTTGCTGCCCAAGCATCTCAAACCAGCACGGAGGCCGCCTTGTTGGCCAATAGCGCACCCAACTCGCTGGCCTCCGATAATGGCAAGCTGGCCAATGCTCAGAATGTGTGGCGTTCCCGCCCGAGCAAGCCCGGCCGCAAAATGACCTGGTACCCGGTGCTGGCCGACGCGGCCCAGTCCGGCGACCTGGGGTACACTACCGGCCCCTGGACGCAGTTTCAGAATGGCCGCCCGGATTTGGCCGGCGAATACGTGACCGTGTGGCGTAAGCAGCTGGATGGCAAGTGGAAATTTGCCGTGAACATGACCATTGAGCGCATCGGGTCTGCGCCCGCCCCGTTTGCCGAGGTGCCCCAGCCCAAGCTGCTGCCCGCCGTGCCCGTGCCCAGCACCGCGCCCTCCAACGTTGTGCTCGACGTGGACAGCAAGTTCGCGGCTGCCGAGCTGATGAAGCCAGGTGCCACTTACCAGCAGAGCCTAAGCTCCGAAGCCCGCCTGTACCGCCCCGGGCTTTCCATGATGCTCGGTGCGGCGGCCGTCGCTAACATGAAAAACCTGGACGGCGGCTACCTCTTCGTGGCCAACACTGGCTACCTGGCTGCTGCCGGCGACCTTGGCTATGTGGTGGGCACGCTGCATCGCCCAGCCAGCGGCAAGCACCCCGAAGAAAACGGCACCTACCTACGCATCTGGCGCCGCGAAGCTGATGCCGGCTGGCGCATTGTGCTGGAAATGTTCAACCTCGCGGCGCAACCCACTGCCACGGCCGACGCGCCAGCTGGTGCGCCAGCAACTCCCGCGCCCGGTGCCACTGGCCAGCTTCCCACCAAGGTTGGCCAGTAAAAAAGACACATATCAACAGCAAAAGCCCTTCCCCGATACCGCGGGGAAGGGCTTTTGCTTTTACTCAGCAACTGTTCAAAACGCAGAGCGTCGTATAGCGCGTAGTAGATGACGCTCTGATGGGCTACTCGCTTTCCCAGCCAAAGGAGCTATTGAAGGGCCGTACAGGCGGCCATTTGTAAGGTCAGGGCGTGATGGACGTCTGATGATGTGGGGCCGCCGTGCGAGGGACGCATTGAGGGCCCGTTCACGTTTTTTCTTCTTGGTATGAAAGTTTTATTATGGCTGGCACTGCCCTTGGCGGGTGGGCTGGCACTACTAGCACCAGCCCACCCGCGGGCAATACCATCCTCTTTGGCGGCCCGCGTGCCGGTAGTAGTAGAGCTATTCACCTCCGAAGGCTGCTCTAGCTGCCCGGCCGCCGACGCGGCCCTGCGCGAACTGGAAGCGGCCCAGTCGGTGCCCGGTGTTGAGGTTATTGCCTTGGGTGAGCATGTTGATTACTGGAATCGGCTGGGCTGGAAAGACGGCTTTTCCTCGGCCGCTTACACGGAGCGCCAACGGCAGTATGCGCAGGGCTTTGGTACCGGCTCCTACACGCCCCAAGCCGTGGTGAATGGCCGCTACGAATTTGTGGGCAGCCGCACCGGCGAACTCGCTCAAACCGTGGCGAAGGCGGCCAAGAGTCCACAGGCCAGCATTACGCTCGCCCCGAGCGGTAGCACGGTGCAGGTGCGCGTGGCTAGTGTGCCCGCTGGCACTGCCGCTACCGAGGTGCTGCTGGCCATCACCGAAAGCGGCCTTTCGTCTCAGGTAGGGCGGGGCGAAAACTCGGGCCGTTTGCTGCGCCATGCCTCCGTGGTGCGCCAGCTGATGCCCTTGGGCAAAGTAGGAGCCGATGGCACCTTCACGGCCAATCCGGAGCTGAAAATCGGTGCCGACTGGAAACGGCCAAACCTGCGGGCGGTGGCGTTGGTTCAGGAAGTCGCTTCGCACCACATTGTGGGCGTAGCGGCGGTGGCGCTGTAGCGCCGGCGCATTGCTTTCTTTCCGGTGGCTGGCGTAATCTTGTAGTGCGACCTTTGCCAGCTCCGTAGTCGCTCCGCATGACTCCATCAATCCCTGTTCCGGCCCAGTGGCCCGACCGCTACGGCGACGAGCTGTACCGCTTTGCCCTGAGCCGCGTCTCCGACTCTGAAACGGCCGAAGAGCTGGTGCAGGAAACCTTTCTGAGTGCCCTCGACGGCTTGGCTACCTTTCGGGCTGAAGCCTCGGAGCGGACCTGGCTGTTCGTCATCCTGCGCCGCAAAATCATCGACCACTACCGCCGCCAGGCCCGTACCACCCGTGTAGGCTTGGATGAAATCAACGAAGGCGGACCCACCGAAGCCGATTTCTTCAACCCTGAAGACGGCCACTGGACCAATTCTCAAACCCCGGTCAGCTGGCTCAATGCCGATGCCGCGCTGGAGCAGCAAGAGCTGCACGAGATTCTGGCGCGTTGCCAGGAGCGGCTGCCCCCGCAGCAGGGCGCTGTGTTTGCTATGCGCTTTGTAGAGGAATTATCGGCCGAGGAAATTTGTCAGGAGCTAGGTTTGAGCTCCGCTAACTATTGGGTTATCGTGCATCGGGCCAAGCTGCAGCTCCGCCGCTGTCTCGAAAAGCATGGCCTCGGAAAAAATTAATTAGTCGATATGCTACGTCTTATTACCTGCCAGAATGCCACCATGCTGCTGGAGCAGCAAGCCGACCAGTCGGCCGCCAAGTCGATGTCGGCCAGCTTGTGGCTGCACCTGCGCTACTGCCCTTACTGCAACCGCTACGCCAAACAAACCGTGCTGATTGCCGAATGGGCCAAAGCGGCAGCCACTGCCCGTGCCAGTTCCGACACGGCCTTATCAGAAGCCGCCAAGCAGCGGATGCGCGAACGGCTGGCCGCAGCCGGATAGTGCGTTTGTCATTGGGAGTGAAACCTAGGCTAACGCGACCAGCTTCTAACTGCGACAAGCGTTTTTATAAAGCAGAAAAGCCCCGGCTCTACTCCAGAGCCGGGGCTTTTCTGCATCGGGAGGACGGATTGCCGCGCTCCACTCGCCATAACAGGTGGTATCTATGCGCCCGTTGGCACGAGGCGCACCACCAAGCCATCGGTGCGAGGCGTGAGGCGAATCTGGCAGCTCAGGCGGGAGCCTTCGTGCACCACGGGCAAGGTTTCGAGCATGTCGAGTTCGGCGTCTTCAGGCTCGGGCAGGGCGGGACCGGCCAACACTTCGACGTGGCAAGTGGCGCAAAGGGCCATGCCGCCGCAGGTGGCCTGAATGTCGTAGCCGCTGGCTTTCAGCAGCTCCATTAGGCTGAGGCCCATATCGGTAGGGCCTGTTATTTCAGTGCGTTGGCCGGGAGCTTCCTCGACGTAGACGCGGATGTCTTCTTCCATAAATTGAGTTGAATCAGTAGACCAAAGCACGTCCTGCTGAGCGCCGCCGGAATCCACACGAGATGCTTCCACTGCGCTCAGCAGAACGTTCTGGGTTACCAGATTACATGCTGGGTGCCCCGTTGACCGTGGTGTACTTCAGGGTGTACTTTTTGTCGGGGAAAATGTATTTAAATGCGCCCTGGCACATAAGGGCGGCCTCGTGGAAACCGCAGAGGATGAGCTTCAGCTTACCGGGGTAGGTGTTGATGTCGCCAATGGCGTACACGCCGGGCAGCGAAGTGCTGTAGTCTACGGTGTTCACTTTCACGGCGTCGTTTTCGATTTCCAGGCCCCACTCGCCGATGGGGCCGAGCTTGGGCGTGAGGCCGAAAAGTGGAATGAAGCAGTCGAGCGGGACTTTTTCCGCCTTGCCGTCGTTGCCGGTGATGGTTACTTCGGCCAGGGTGCCGTTGCCGTGCAGGTGCGTGACGTTGGAACTGAGCACGAGCTTGATTTTGCCGGCTTCGTGCAGCTTCTGCACTTTTTCGGCCGAGTCGGCGGCGCCGCGGAAGGTGGTACCGCGGTGCACCAGCGTCACATCGGAGGCCACGTTGGCGAGGAAATTGGTCCAGTCGAGGGCCGAGTCGCCACCGCCGGCGATGACAATTTTCTTGTCGCGGAAGTGCTCGGGGTCGCGCACCATGTAATGCACGCCTTTGCCGCCTTCAAAATGCTCCAGGTTTTCCACGGCCGGCTTGCGGGGCTCGAACGAGCCCAGGCCACCGGCAATGGCCACGGCTTTGCAGTGAATTTCGGTGCCGTCGGTGGTGAAGAGCTGGAAGGAGCCGTCATCCAGCTTTTCGAATTTTTCGACCCGCTCACCCAGCGTAAACGTGGGGTGGAAGGGCTCAATCTGCTTCATCAGATTGTCGACCAAATCGCCGGCCAACACTTCCGGGAAGCCCGGAATGTCGTAAATCGGCTTCTTGGGATAAATCTCGGAGAGCTGCCCGCCGGGTTGCGGCAGGGCATCAACAACGTGGCAGCGGAGCTTGAGCAAGCCCGCCTCAAACACTGCAAACAGACCGACCGGGCCGGCTCCGATAATGCAGATATCGGTGGAAATGGGTGTGGACATAAGGGTAAAAGTGCCTTTAACCGGGCGTCGGCTTTGAGGCGGCCACAACGTAGGAGGCCGTTGGCGCAAAGGTACGGGTCGGGGTTGGGGCGGCCAATCGGCCGCTCGTTTTATAACACCCGGATGCGCGAAAACGTTGGCGGCCAGCGCTACTCTCGCGTCAGCTGGAGCTCGGGGCGGGCGGGCATGCGCAGGGGCACGTTTTCCACGGTAAAGGCGCTGTTGTCGAGGCCAAAGCTTTCCTGCTCGCTCACGCCCAGCCAGCGCAGCCAGCCGTGGGCGCGCAGCACCAAGCGTTTCCAGCCGCGCAGCAGGTGCTGGTAGGGTAGGGTTTTGTTGAGAATCACAAACTGGAAATCGCCCACCACGTCCTGCCCGCGCAGGCTTTCGTAGCGCGAGGTGATGTCGACTTCGCCGCCCTTCACGAGGTCGGCCACCACTTGCCGGAACATGTAGTTGACGGCCTGGTCGACCCGAAAGCCCAAATGGAAATCAATCCGGACCACTTCCTGGGGCAGAATGTGCGTCACAGAATAGGTGCGGGTATAGGGGTCGTCGGTGGTGTCGACGTGGACGAGGTAGTAGACGTCGGCGCGCTTGGGACGTTTCTTGAAAATGCTGTGTGTGATGGCATTTTCCACCAGTTTCGCATCCGATGACTTGGTGAGGTAGACCAGGTGCGTGGCGTATTTTGGGATGGATTCGTCGTTGCTCAGCTCCTTGAGCAGCGGCAGGTAGTCAGCCAACGGCTCGAACTCGGTGAGGTCGGAACGGATTTTCTGGCCCTGAATCCAGCTCACCATCACGCCCAGAATGAGCACTGACAGCATCACACTCAGCCAGCCGCCTTCCGGAAACTTGCGCAGGTTAGCCACCAGAAACGAGCCTTCGATGAGGAAATACAGTCCAATCAATCCAAAAATGATGAGGCCCGCTGTGCGCCGTAGACGCAGATAATAGCCCAGCAGCACGGTGGTCATGAGCATGGTAACTGTGACAGCTAAGCCAAAGGCCGCTTCCATTTTGCCCGACTCGCGGAAGTAGAGCACCACGCCCACGCAGCCGGCCAGCAGCAGTCCGTTGAGGCTGGCCACGTAGGCTTGTCCGCGCAGCTCGGTGGGGTAGGAAATGCGCACCTTGGGCCAGAAGTGCAGCCGTAGCGCCTCAATAACAAGCGTAAACGAACCCGAGATGAGGGCCTGCGAGGCGATGATGGTGGCCAGTGTGCAGAGGATGATGGCCGGGAGCAATAGCGCCGGTGGTATCATCAGGAAGAACAGGTTTTTCTCGCCTAGGGCCGGGCCCAGGTGCTGGAGCAGCCACGCGCCCTGTCCCAGGTAATTGAGCAGCAGGCAGATTTTGACGAAGGTCCACGATACGTAGATGTTGGGCCGCCCGACGTGGCCCATGTCGGCGTAGAGGGCTTCGGCTCCGGTGCTGCACAGGAAAATGGAGCCCAGCAACCAGAACGCGCCCGGTATCTGGGTGATGAGGTGCACGGCGTAGTAGGGGTTGAGGGCGCGCAGAATGGTGGGCTCGTGCACCAGATGCGTGATGCCGAGCACGCCAAGCATCGAAAAAAACACCACCATTATGGGCCCGAAAAACTTGCCAATAATGGCCGTGCCGAACTGCTGCAGGGCAAACAGCCCCACCAGAATGGCCAGCACGATGGGCACGGTGTTCAGCTCAGGATTGAAGATGCGCAGCCCCTCAATGGCCGACGACACCGAAATGGGCGGCGTGATAATGCCATCGGCCAGCAGCGCCGCCGCCCCGATGATGGCCGGAAGATAAAGCCACTTTACGCGCAGCCGCCGCAGTTGGGCGTAGAGCGCGAGAATGCCACCCTCGCCGTGGTTATCGGCCTTGAGGGCAATGAAAACGTACTTTACGGTGGTGAGCAGCGTGAGCGTCCAGATGATGCAGGAGATGGTGCCGAGCACCACTTCCTCGGTCACGGGCCGGTTGGCGAACACACCGCGCACGGTGTAGAGCGGGGAGGTGCCAATGTCGCCGTACACAATGCCAAGGGCGATGAGAGTGCCGGCGGCAGAAGCGCGGGACAGGGAAGTAGAACTCGACATAAAACGGCAACCAGGAAAACGAAGCCTGGATGAGGTGGAAAAAGCGTTGGCAAAGTAAACGTACTACCAGCGCCAGCCCTGCGTTTAGCAGTTCTGGTTTTCAGCCGGCGGGCATTTCGTTGCGTAATGCCTATACTTCGCCTCTAAAACCTGTTTTGCGCTTCACCTATGCCAATATCCGTTTCCGGAACCCTGCCTGCGTCGCGGCTTTTTCGCCATCTCCGACTCGCCAGCGTCTTCGTGGGGGCCGTTTCACTGCTGACAGCTTGCAACTCGGAACCAGCTGAAACCACCGCCAGCAAGCCTGCCAAAGGCACAAAAGCGCCAGCCGATGCCCCGGCCGCTCCCGAAGCGGCTCCGCTGCACGTCAGTATTTTTCTGGAATATTCGGGCGGTATGAAAGGCTTCGTGCCCCGCGGCGGTGCCGACAAGCCCGCTACTGAATTTCAGCAGCGCATCGGCGCGCTCATCACCGAAACGCAGGTGAACGGCGCCGTGGCCGAGCGCAAATATTACCTCTGCGAAAATGCCGCGCCCCGGCCCGTAAAATTCGAAGAGCTACGCGATGTCGTGCAGGGCGAGGTGAACCAAGCCGCCCTTGGCACCGAGCTGCCGCAGATGCTGGAAGGCATTCTCAACCGGCCCAAAGCAGGGGAGGAAGTGAGCGTGGTGATTTCAGACTTTATTTATGGTCCGGCGCGCAAGTCAGATTTTTCGCAACTGCCGAATCTGATTCGCACGTCTATCGCGCCGGTTAGCCAGAAACAGTTGGCCGTGGCTGTGTTTGGCGAGGCGTCGCGTTTCTACGGCACCTACCATCCGGCCGTGAAAACGCCGGTGCCCAAGAGCACCCTAAACGGCGAAAAGGTGCCTTACTACGTGTGGGTGATTGGGCCGCCCGCGCAAGTGGCCCGCTACGCGGCCGAGGTATTCAAGAATGCGCCCGCCCAGCAGGCCTTCTTTGGGTTGAAGACGAGCGCACCAGCCTTCGCGCCGCTGCTCACCAAGCTCACCGACCCGAAATTAAAGTCGAGCGGTGGCACGGTATACGCCGAAAATAACGGCCTGACCCTGAACCCGTCCGATGACCCGGTGGACTTTTCAGTAGGTCTGGATTTGAAACAATTGCCCGCCGCGTGGCAAAAACCCGCATTTTTGGCCCAACATCTGCAAGTGCGCCTTCCCAACGGCCAGGCCAGCCTGCTGCCCAACTCGGTGCGCTCCCTCACCGAAGATGAGCAAAGCGGCCAGCCCGTACTGGCGTCCTACACTCACGTAGCACGCCTGCGGGTGAGCAAGCTGGTAGCCCCCACCGCCATGCTTACCATCTCGCTGCCTGCTCCGGAAACGCCGGATTGGGTAGCCGCCTGGGCCACCACCAACGACAATACCCCCGCCCCCCGCACGTTTGGCCTCGACCAATTGCTGGCCGGCGTCCGCCAATCGTATCCAACCCCGCTGCCGGCCGTATTCACGGTTCAGCTCCCCCTCAAAAACGACAAATAACCCGCGCTTCCTGCTATGCAAACCTTCTTCACTAGCCTGTACTCGGCTTTTATTTCCATCTTCCAAAGCCAGCGCCCAGCCGACTACGGCTTGTATAAAACCGACCTGTTTTCGCTTGTGGGCTGGAGCACGCTGGGCGTAAGCCTATTGCTGGTACTGACTTTCTACTACCTTTTCAACTCGGCCCTGCGGACTGGTATGTTTCGCAGCACACACTGGGTGCTAACGCTGGCATTGGCCGCTGGTCTGGGCACGTTTCTGGCTAATAGCCTCAGCAAGAGCCACGGTGCGGAAGTGAGCAGCTACCTGGGTTACTTCATGGTCGTGAATATGATTGTGGCCGCTCTGTGGTTCTTCATCTTCTCAATTCTGCTGAAGCGGTGGAGCACGTACGCCCGCACCACGCCGTTTGTGGGGCCGTTTTAACCTCGCCCCCAGCCCTTCGCCTTGGGGAGAGGGGAGCCTTACGATTGGCAGGTGGGCTTTTGAGAATTACTTACAGAAATGATTTTACTCACGCCGCCGTGGCTTCCCCTCCTGGGGAGTGGGGCCGGGGGTGGGGTTTTCACGTCAGAACAAGCTATGTCCAAACTATTCATCTTTGCCGTGGGCGGTACTGGGGCCCGCGTGCTGCGCTCCCTCACCATGCTGCTGGCCTCGGGCGTGCGCATTCCAAACTGCGACCAGCTGGTGCCCGTCCTTATCGACCCAGACACCCAGAATGGCGACGTGACGCGCACTGTAGCCCTGCTTAAGCGCTACGCCCGCATTCACGATGCCCTGTATGGCGACGGCCAGAAGGAAAAAACCGGCTTTTTCAGCCAACCTATGAATACGCTGGCCCACCTGAATACCAGCGGTGGGGGCGGCGAAGAACTGCGCGACTCGTTTGTGTACGACTTCGGCGGTATCAGCCAGCCCTTCCGCGACTACCTGAAATACAACGACCTATCGGTGGAAACCCAGGGCTTGGTTGATTTGCTGTTCACCCAGGACAGCCTCGCCGCCAACCTCGACGTGGGCTTCCGCGGCTCGCCCAACGTGGGTTCGGTGGTGCTGAATGCGGTAGTACAGTCCAAGGAAATGCGCTACCTCGCTCAGAGCCTACAGGACGGCGACCGGGCTTTTTTCATCAGCTCGATTTTCGGCGGTACGGGGGCCGCTGGCTTCCCGCTACTGGTGAAAAACCTGCGCGATGCTAACTCCCCGCTGGCCCACCCGGAAGTGCGCCGCCGCCTCAAAGCGGGCGCGCTGGTGATGCTGCCTTACTTCAAATTGCAGGAGCCATCGGCCGATGAAAAAGCCGCCGGGCAGGATTTCATCGACTCCAATACCTTCATCACGAAGACGAAAACCGCTCTTTCGTACTACGCCGACAACCTGAAAGGGCTGGAAGCCATGTACTATCTCGGCGACCAACCCGGGCAGCCGTTGGCCAATCACCCCGGCCGCGCCGAGCAGCGAAACCAGGCCCACCTGCTCGAAATGTTGGGCGCCCTCTCAGTGCAACATTTCATGGAAGTACCCGATAACCAGCTGGATGGCAACCAACCGCTCTTCCATGAATACGGTCTGAAATCGGACACGCCGGACGTGGACTTCGGCCAGCTTCCCACCGATATGCGCCAGGAAGTAGCCCGCCCGCTGATTCAACTCCACTACTTCGCCCGCTACTTCCTCAAGCACACACCCGACGACGCCAAAGCGCCTTACTACGAGGCCGGCGACCTCGCAGCCCAGCTGCGCAACAACCGCGCCCTGCGCGAGTTGTACGACTTTTTCGGCGAGTATAACGAGTGGATTCGGGAACTGGGCGTGAACCAGCGGCGCTATACCGCCATCCGCGCCGACGAAGCTGATTTCAACCGGATGGTAGCCGATAAAACGGTAGAAACCGGCATTTTCAGCAAAGGCATCACGCCGGGTTATTTCCGCGACGAGCTGACGAAAGCTGTAGGCAAAGCCACGCTCACGAACCCAACTGAGAACGAGGCGCTGCGCTGGGTTGTAAAGGCTTTTGAGGAAGCTACGGGCGAGATTCTAGATAAGAAGCTGCAGTATTCATAGTGCTAGGACCTCAAGGTGCCCTCTCCCCAAGAGAGGGGAGCCCGACGGCATTCTGCTTAAAACAAACTTGAAACAACATTAAAGGCCTTTCGTAGCCGCAGCCAACGCCGGCACCGCCATGGCTCCCTCTTTTAGGGAGAGGGGCCGGGGGGAGGTTCCGCCGTTAGCGTCTTTCTTAATAATACACATGGCTAAAATCCTGCGTTTGCACGATACCGGCTCCAGCACCCACGAGGGCTGGGGACCGACTGGTAAAATTGGCCCCCACGAAGTGGAGCGCCTGCTCGACCCGCAGGGCGGCCGCGCCGCCAAGGTGGCGGTTTCGATTCCCTCGCCCTTCGCCCGCATGCACTTGGTCGAAACGGCCTTGCGCTTTGTGACGCAGGGCGGTGCGAGCCAGGATTCCGTTTACCACCAGTTGGTGAGCCACTTCTGGGACGTGTGGGAGATGGTATTCAACTTCCACCAGCGCAAGCTGGCCAGCCAGCGCCTGCAAATCCGGGCTTGGCGTAAAGATGAGGAACTAGCCAAGCTGCGCGCCAACCCCGCCACCCGCCCGTTGGCCGACGTGCTGGCCCTGTACCTCGACGGCCGCTTCGCAAAGCTGACCGAGATGCACCTCATCTACTACCCCGGGGCCAATGGCGTGCCGCAGCTCATCGGTGGCACTTCGCCGCTCACGCTGTTTTTCCCCGCCCCGAATGTGAAGCCGCTGCCGGTGCAGCGCCCGCAGGGTGGAGGCTATTACTTTGATAACCAGTATGTGCCTCTGGCTAACCGCGAAGCTGCGTTTC
The DNA here is from genome assembly GCF_017571495.1 of Hymenobacter negativus. GTDB lineage: Bacteria > Bacteroidota > Bacteroidia > Cytophagales > Hymenobacteraceae > Hymenobacter > Hymenobacter negativus. The sequence goes on from NZ_JAGETZ010000005.1 coordinate 214,053, forward strand.
GCGATTACGTGTATCAGGAGTTCGTGGGTGACCCGGCTCTGATGGCCCTCGCGCCGCTGGTGCGCGATACCCTCGACCGCGGCCTGCTGCAAAAGTGGGCAATGGATGGCACCGCCAGCCTCAGCAACTTTCCGGTACTGACGGACGCCTCTAACAACCAGATTGATGTGGCCGGTGTGCTGCTGCGCGTGCGGCCCGACGAAAGCACCCTGCGCGGCTCCGACCTATTCATCCGGCCCACGCGGGCGGGGGTGACGGGGCCGCTGCCCATCGTGCTGCGGCCTGGTTTGAAGGCGGTTGGCAAAAAATACTACAACGAAACGCTGTTTGCCGACAGCGGGGCCATTGTACCGGCCTCGGATGCCCGCCCGCTGAAGGAGCGCACGCTGCCTGGTCCGGAATTGCCATATCCGTACTTGACCGTCAACGACTTGCTGGAAGAAACCCTGCTGGCCGTGCCCTATGAGGTGGATGAGACGCGGTTTTTCACTGGCAGCGTGAAGATTGCGCCCGGTTACCGGCCGAGCAACTGGCCTTTACTGCCTATCAAGCCAGCTTATTTTGACTACTTCACGCAGCAGGATTTGGCCGAACACCTCTCGCTGGAGTTGGAATCGGCCTGCATCCGGGTGCGGCTGCGGGTACCGGTGAGCGGCGGCGACTACGTGGACTACGAGCGTGCCTACTACCCCAACCCGCAGGGCGACGGGGTAGGGCGCCTACGCGTGACCAACGTGGCGCTGTCGGTGTTCCCATTCGTGAAAGTGGCCGACGCGCCGCAGTACAACGACTTCTACAAAGTCATGCTGGTGGATGCTAACAACATTGACCCGAGCATGGTGACCAAGAAAGTCGACCTGAAATTCTGGGCCAACGGCCACCAACTCAGCGAAACCGGCACTGACCAGAGCGCCACCCGCTACGAGCGCACCCCCAAAACCAGTCAGGACGAAGGCAGCACCTACTACGAGGTGCGCGGCACCCATTTCGACTACCTCGAAGTGCTGAACCCGGCCCCGGCCGAGGGCCGCGCGCTCATCATTCCGCGCTGGCCCGAAGTGCGCCAGGGCACCAAGGAATACCGTTTCGCCATCGACTTCGGCACCACGAACACCCACGTGGCCATGCAGGACAGCCCCGGCCAGGAGCCCAAGCCATTCAGCTTCGGCTTGGCCGATACGCCAGTGGCGCTGCTCAAAAAGAGCACTGCCGAGCCTGACCGCACCGCCTACGAGCGCCTATACCGTGGCATCGACGATGACCCAGCCAACTTCGTGCAAATCAAGCGCTGGCAGCAGTACCAGGAGCGCGAATTCGTGCCGCCCATCATTGGGGCCGACAGTTCTCCTTATGCTTTCCCAGCTCGTACCGCTACTTACGAGGCGGCCAACTACGCCACCCAAGAGTTGAGCGTACTGGGCAACATCAACGTGGCTTTCGGCATTATTACCGAGGAGCAGCGCCGACCAAATTATCACACCAACCTGAAGTGGGATAATTCGCTGAACATCGCAAATACCAACCGTGTGCGTGCGTTTTTCAAGGAAATCCTGCTGCTATGCCGCGCTAAGTTAGCCCTGAACGGTGGCAACCTCGCGGCCACGCAAATCACCTGGTTTGCCCCCCTGAGCTTCTCGACTTACCAGCGCAACCTGTACCAGCGCGAGTGGGACACGTTGTTTCACGACGTATTCAAGACGACCAATTCCATGCCCTGCATGGTCGAATCGACGGCCCCATACTACTACCTCACGCGTCGTAACATCGTGACGCTGGGGCCGGGCGAAAATGCCGCCTTCATCGACATTGGCGGCGGTACCACCGACGTGTTGCTGTACGCCGACCGTAAGCCGGTGCTGAGTACCTCGTTCCGCTTCGCCGGTAATGACCTATGGGGCGATGGTGGGGCCGAAGTCCGCGGCTCGAAGGATAACGGCCTTGTACGTTTCGGCGTGGCCGGGGTGCAGAGCGCGGTGCTTTCGCCCGCCGCCCGCCGGGCCCGCGAATACGTGCTGGTGGCTGAGAGTACCGATAATTTCGGTTCTGAGGACGTGGCTAGCTTCCTGTTCAACTACGACCAACTGCTGGGTTTCAGCGAGCGACTTTTGCGGGCGGAGCACCTGCGGGTACTGTTTTACCTGCACTTCGGCGCGCTGATTTACCACGTGGCGCAAGTGACGGTGGCCAACGGCCAGCAGCTGCCGCGCTACCTGTGCTTCACCGGGCGCGGCAGCCTCTATGTGCGCCTGCTAGCGGCCGGGGCCAACCTGCAGCCGGTGGAGAAGCTGGCCCGCCTCATCATGGAAAAAGCCACCGCCCAGACCGTGCCGGCTGATTTCCGCATCAAGCTGGCCGACGACCCCAAGCAAACTACTGCCAACGGCGGCGTGCTCGCCACCGGCCAGATTCCGCAGGACCCGCCCCTGGTGCGCCCGGTGGGAATTGCCCCCGATGCCGAGAACCCGCAAGCTGATAAAGGTGAACACCACCTTGAAGCTGCTAGCGTAACCGACGAAATAAAGCAAGCTGTGCTAAGCAACGCTCGCGCCTGCCTGAAACTGCTGCTCGAAGACCCCGAGCTGAAGCGCGTGCAGGCCGACCTCGGTGTGAAAAACGACCCTGGCTTGGTGATGAATACGCTTGAGCGCAGCCTCGGCGACTCCTTCAACTTATACCGCCAGCAATATGCCGATGTGTTGCGCGACGGCGACACGATACCTGAGACGCTTTTTTTCCTGCCGTTCAAAAACGCCCTGTATGAACTATCCAAGGTGCTTCATGACGCGCAGCCGCTCAATTAGCGGCGCCACGGCGCCTGTGCTCCAGTCGGCCGGCCGCTCCCGTTGGGGCGGCCGGCCGTTGCTGCTTCTCCTGCTATTGGGGCTGTTGAGTGGCAGCCCGGCAGCGTGGGCGCAGCCAGCGGCTGGCTCATCAACTCCCGCAGCTGCTGGTGATTCAGCCGCCACAACCACGACTGCACCAATTGCTAAACCGGCGTCGAATTGGACAACGGTTTGGGCCGTGCTGGGCGGCGTGGCCATTGGGGCGCTGGGGGTGTGGCTGTGGACAAGGCGCTCGGCAGAAGCGAAGCGGGATGAAAGCTTAGCACCAAGCCCCGCCCCGCGAATTCCAGTTGAACAAGTTCGGAAAAAGCCAACTGCTCAAAACGTCTACAAAGCTCCACAAGCCAAGGAGTCTACTGCTAGTGCCCCGCCAGCCGCACCAGCTGTTTCGGCTAAGACGCCACCTGCTCCAGTTGCAACGACACCGCCGGCACCTGCCGAAAATCAAGGCAAGGGTGTGTCATTTAAATCGATGCGTGAGGTGCAGGGCACTACTTCGAAACCATCGAACTCCCAGACTGGAAAAGACAAAAGGTCGAAGCCTAACTTCAATTCCCGCAGCCCCGTATCGGAAAAATCTGCCGATGCTTGGCCGCCAATAGCCCCTCGTTCCGCCGCTATGAATCCGACTACCCCCACGCCAACCACTGGCGACGAAAAACCCTTAGAGCCCGGCCAGACCGTGGAGTGGGCCGCCCCGACTTCCACGCCGCCCGCCATTCAGGAGTTGATTGAGGCCAGTGCACCAGAAGCTTCTGAGGCTCCTGCTGAGGCACCAGCGACTTCCAAAGCGGCTGCTGCTCCAAACAATGGCCCGCTGCACTACTACGCTCCCGCTCCCGATGTGCCCAGCATCGAGCACCGCAAGCTCAGTCCCAACCCGCTGCCGCAAATGCCGCTGCTCATCACCCTGCCGCATTCAGAAGCTACCGTGGCGCAGTTTTCGTTTAGCCCGCAGGCCGACCAGTCGCGCATCATTGGCAACGGTGTGCGCGAGTTGAAGGAGTTTTTCCAGTTTGAGCTGCCACCTACGGAGCAGTTCACCACCATTCAAAATCTGACGGCTGGCAAGCTTGAGAAGCGCGATGATGCCTGGCACGTGGTGCAGAAAGCGGGCATTGCGCTGAGTTAAAATTCTGGCCCTTTGCGTGTAGAGACGCGACACTTTGCGTCTATCCGTTGCTGATGCTGTTATAGTTGCGTGGTGGGCATTCATTGTTCTGCCCAGTTCCGATTGTGCAACAATGAGACGTGAAGTGTCGCGTCTCTACAGCCCTGCTGTAACTTCGGCCATTATCTGAAAAAGCAGCTATGCTCTTAATTGAAATCCTGTTAATCCTGGCGCTGGTGGCGTGGCAGGCGGTGGTGTTCCTCCGCAACCGCCAGCTCATTGGGCGTATTCAAGGCATGTACCCGGTGGCGGGCGCAGTGGGTGTGCAGCCCATTCCGTTCACTGCCGCGCAGCCCGAGAAAAACTTTGATGTTCAGTACGATGCCCTTATCACCCGCGATGCTTCGCCGGAATTCGGTCAAATCATCACAGATACAAACGAGTACTTGCTGAACAACCGCGGTGCGGCGGCCGATTTCGGTATCCTGAAAGACATTTCCGAACGCCACGCCGAAGCCCTAGACGACGAGATTCAGGCCCAAATTACCACGCCGCTGTACCTGGGGCTGCTGGGCACCTTCACCGGAGCTATTATTGGGCTGGTATCGCTGATAGGCAATCCTTTTGCTGATGTGGATGCCAATCCGACCACCGATACGTCATTCAGTAACGGCGACGTGCAGCATTTCCTCGGTGGCGTGCTTATTGCCATGATTGGCAGCTTGTTTGGCCTAGCCTTCACATTGGCTGGCAACCAACTGTTGAAGCAAGCCCGCGCCGTGCGCGACCGCAACAAAAACGCCTATTACACCTTCCTGCAAAAAGCCCTGCTGCCCAAGCTAAACTCCGATATGCAGGCGGGTATGAGCAACCTGAAAGCGGTACTCGACTCGTTCAACTCCGAGTTCTTCAGCCAGATTCAAAACGATTTCTTTAGTAAAATTCACGAGTTTACGCCGCTCATCGCCAGCATTACCGAGAACGTGAGCGTGCAAAAGCGCTTTCTCGAGCAGTTGGAGAAAATTGGCTACTCCGAGTTGGCCAACGCTACCATCAAGGTATTTGATAGAGTAGATGAAAGCGCCCAGACTTTCGAGAAATTCCTGGGCTACCAGCAGGCACTGAACACCACCGTCATCCACAGCAACGAGGCGGCGCAAACCATCGGCTCGCTCCTCAACCGCCTCACGGCACTGGAACAGGGGCTCGCCAGCGTGCCGCAATACCTGCAGCAGCACGACGACGCATTGCGCCAGCAAGTCGCGTTCTTCACCCAGCACGGGGCGCTGCTAAAGGACTTAGGCGCCCAAATCCGCCAGGGCGTGAGCGAGGGCGTGCACCGCATGGATGCCGAGCTGGATGGCCGCCTGCAAGAGTTGCAAAAGGAAGCCAGCACCGCCCACGAGCAGTGGCAGCAGCATTTCCGCCGCCTTAATGAGAATAACGTGTACCAAAAAATCACGGAGTACCTCAATCCTTTCACTCAGCTTCCGGCCCAGCAAAAAGACCTGAACTTGCTGCAGGAGCGCCAGGCCCAGCAAACGGCCCAGGCCATGCAGCGCTTGGAAGGTCGCCTGCTGGTTGATTCGCAACTGCAACAGGAGCTACTGAAACAGGTGGACCGGACCAATAAAGTGCTGGAAGAACTGACCAAGCCCAACTGGTTTCAGCGCACCGTGCTGGGCAAGAAATAGGCAGGGGAAGCACCGCAATAGAAGGAACATAATGCCCAGTGCAGCCGAGGCATGACGTGCTAAATCAATCCAGTTAATATCCAGACCATGAGCAAAGACAAGGACTTCTTCTGGCCCAGCTACGTGGACCTTATGACGGCCTTGTTCCTCATCATGCTCGTACTATTCGTGCTGGGCTTCAAGCGGGCCAGCGACAAGCAACGGGTTAACGAGCATCTGATTTCCGACCTGAAAGTGCAGGTTCAGGAAAAGCGCAAGCTCGATGAGATAAAAGCCGCGCTCAAACGCCTTGAAAGCAATTATTTCGAGTACAACCCTACTTACAAGCGTTACGAGCTGAAGTTTCCGGTCACCTTCGCGCCCAAAAGCGACGTGCTGCCCTATGAGGCGCAAACACCGCTCGTGAAAGCCGGCCGTTTCTTGTTGCGCGAAATGCAGTCGATAAAAAACGACGACAACGTACAGTACCTCATTGTGGTAGAAGGCCGCGCCGCCAAAGACCTGCGCTACCCCGCCAACGACCCGCACAACCTCGACGGCCCGGCCGTGCGCCAGCTCAGCTACAGCCGTGCGCTATCGGTAATTCGCCTCTGGGAGGAAGCCGGTCTGCGCTTTCCCAGCAACCTGGAGGTAATAGCGGCCGGCAGCGGCTTCCGCGGCGCGGGCCGCTACACCGGCAGCCAGGAGGCTCTAAACAAGCGGTTTATCATTCAGATTCAGCCCAAGATTGGGTCGATTGGAAAGTAGGGACGGGTGGCACCCGCCCGCCTATTCGCATCAAACCCGACCGTTGTGCTTTCAATCGACGAATCGTTCAACAGCGGGTGGGTGCAACCCGCCCCTACAGAATTTCCTCAATCGCTGCCAACTCCTCCGCGCTGAACGCTAAGTTTTCTAAGCAACGCAATGAGTCATCGAGTTGCTCGGGCTTGCTGGAGCCGATTAGGACGGAGGTTACCCGCTCGTCTTTCAATAGCCAGGACAGGGCCATCTGGGCGAGGCTTTGATTGCGGGTCTGAGCGAGGTCGTTGAGGCGACGGACCTGTGAGAGGCGCTCCGGCGTGAGGTTGTTCTCGGTGAGAAAGCCGACGCCCTTGGCCACGCGAGAATCTTCGGGAATGCCGTGCAGGTATTTGTTGGTGAGCAGGCCCTGGGCCAGGGGTGAAAAGGGGATGCAGCCTACGCCTTCCTGGTCCAGCAGGTCGAGCAGCCCGCCCTCTACCCAGCGCTCAAACATGGAATACTTGGGCTGGTGGATGAGGCAGGGCGTTCCCAACTCGCGCAATAGCCTGAAGGCCTCGGCGGCTTCGGCGGGCTGGTAATTGCTGAGGCCCACGTACAGCGCCTTGCCCTGACGCACGATGAGGTCGAGCGCGGACATGGTTTCGGCCAGGGGCGTTTCGGGGTCGGGGCGGTGGTGGTAGAAAATGTCGACGTACTCTAGGCCCATGCGTTTGAGGCTCTGATCGAGGCTGGAAACCAAGTACTTCTTCGAGCCCCACTCGCCGTAGGGGCCTTCCCACATGTGGTAGCCAGCCTTACTGGAAATAATGAGCTCGTCGCGGTGAGCAGCAAAATCCTCGTGCAGAATGCGCCCAAAATTTGTCTCGGCCGAGCCGGGGGGCGGGCCGTAATTGTTGGCCAGGTCGAAGTGGGTGATGCCGCGGTCGAAGGCCCGGCGCAGGATGGCGCGGCCGTTTTCGAGCGTATCTACGCCGCCAAAGTTGTGCCACAGGCCCAATGAGAGCGCCGGTAGTTTCAGGCCGCTGCGGCCACAGCGGCGGTAGGTCATATCCTGGTAGCGAGTGGGAGCGGGCTGGTACGGCATGATGGTTGAAGAAGTGGCGTATAAGGTACTAAAACAGAACGTCATGCTGAGCTTGCCGAAGCATCTCTACCGCAAGAGTAATTGATTTTACTAACACGGTAGAAATGCTTCGGCAAGCTCAGCATGACGTTCTGTTTTTGGCAATAAGTGCTAGTAGCGGCGGTTGATGCAGTTCAGGTCTTCAAAGGCCTGTTTCAGGCGCGCCACGAAGGTGTCTTCGCCTTTTCGCAGCCATACGCGTGGGTCGTAGTATTTCTTATTGGGCGAATCGGCGCCGGTAGGGTTACCAATCTGGCCTTGCAGGAAACCTTCGTTCTTCACGTAGTAATCCTTGATGCCTTCCCAGAACGCCCACTGCAAGTCGGTGTCAATGTTCATTTTGATGGCGCCGTAGCTGATGGCCTCGCGGATTTCCTCCTGGCTCGAGCCTGAGCCGCCGTGGAATACGAAGTCGATGGGCAGGGCCTCTTCAATGTTGTGCTTCTGGCGCAGGAACTCCTGCGAGTTGTGCAGAATCTTGGGCTGCAGCTTCACGTTGCCGGGCTTGTACACGCCGTGCACGTTGCCAAAAGCAGCTGCAATGGTGAAGCGGTTGCTCACTTCGCTCAGCTGCTCGTAGGCGTAGGCCACTTCCTCAGGCTGGGTATAGAGCTTGCTCGAATCCACGTCGGAGTTGTCGACGCCGTCTTCCTCGCCGCCGGTCACGCCGAGCTCGATTTCCAGCGTCATCCCGATTTTAGCCATGCGCTCCAAGTAGCGCTTGCAGATTTCGATGTTCTCCTCAATCGGCTCTTCCGACAGGTCGAGCATGTGCGAGCTGTAGAGGGGCTGGCCATGCTGAGCGTAGTATTTCTCGCCAGCGTCGAGCAGGCCGTCAATCCAGGGGAGGAGCTTTTTGGCGGCGTGGTCGGTGTGCAGCACTACTGGCACGTCGTACAGCGCGGCCATGAGGTGCACGTGGTGCGCTCCCGAAATGCCGCCTGCGATGCTGGACTGCTGCTTGTCGTTGGGTACCGACTTGCCGGCGAAGAACTGCGCGCCACCGTTCGAAAACTGCACCATCACCGGCGAATTCAGGGCTTTGGCGGTTTCGAGTACACCATTCACGGTGTTGGTGCCGGTCACGTTCACGGCGGGCAGGGCGTAGCCGTTGGCTTTGGCGTTGCGGAAGAGGGCCTGCACTTCGTCGCCGTGCAGCACACCGGCGCGCAGGCCGGTTAGGGTTTGGTCAGCCATAAAAAAAGTTGTGCGGCAGGGCCGCGGTGGGATGTGAAAGCGGCAGAACGAGCGGGCCACCTGCGCGGCGGCCCCGGCAGCAAAGTACGGTCCCTGCCGCCTAACCTGAAAGGACTTGTCCCAACGACTTGGCTCCCGGCGCGATTAACCCCCAAAAAAGAGGCTGACCGTTGCAGCGGTCAGCCTCGAAGCGGCACGGTAGTTATTCGTGCGGCCCATTCTGGTTATTCGGTTGTCATTAGCATTGACTGTCGGTACACGCCTTGGCGGGTCGTGACCTGCAACTCGTATACGTAGTCGCCGGGTGGCAAGCCAATACCGGTCAGGTTTAGCCGGATGCTTTGGGCGCCGGCGCTGCAGCCCTTGCGCACCACGCCGGCCACTTTTCGGCCCATCAGGTCGAGGATGTTGAGGCGGACATCGGCTGAGTTGGCCAGGGTGAAAGGCACATTGGTTTCACCCTTATACGGGTTGGGATAGTTCTGGCCAAGAATAAACTGGCCACCGGTTACACGGTCGGGGATACGTGGGCCAAAAATGTTGGTGAGCGGCAGTATTACGTCGGGGGTAACGGCACAGCCACTGATAGGTGCTGAGTCCGAAAACAAAGCGGATTTGACGAAGCCTGGAGCATCAGCCATGTGGCAATTGACGGATGGGATTGGAGAAAAAGAAGAGCACATAAGCAGAAGAAAGACGTTCTTGATTTGCTTCTCCGAAGATGAGAACGACGGTCTGCTGATGGGATAATTACTCGGCAGTAGCCTATAAAAAGTCGATGAGCGCAAGGGCATCCGCTACCAACGCGAGAGTGTGGTCGCCGAACTGTCTGTAAGCCATTAAAATGAGCTGAGTAAGCAAAAAATGGCCAGTGGTCGGGGTAGCAGACGGACTGGGCGATTGGGCTTGAAAGAGATGGGGCCTCCAGTCACCTTTGATGCATCGAGAGTAGCCCGGCAGGCCGTCGGGCCCACCTATCTGCTCATTCACTTATCCCCACACAAATATGACGCCTCTGAGAATCTTCCGCGCCGCTGTTTGCCTGTTGTCGTTGTTATGGGCAGGAACCGCCACTGCCCAAATGCGCGACATAGAATACGCCAAGCCACGCGTCCCCATCGGCCCGGCCGAAGCCAACACGCCGGGTGGCTTTGAAACGTATTCTCCAGCGCAGTGTGCTGCGTTGCTACGCGAGCTCACTACCACGCTGCAACTGCAACCATACCAGGTACTGGCCATGCGTCGCACGCTGGCTGCGCACCTACTACCTGCCTGCTCACCCCGCACCGTGGAAGCTGAGGCTCCCAATCAGGCGCTGCGCGGATTGCTTACAGAAGCCCAACTGGACCAGCTGCGGCAGTGGGAAACGGCCCAGCCCAGCGACCGTCGGGTTAGTTTGGTCGCGTCTTTGCAATAAGGGTTACTAATTCCCGGACTGTCCCTTTTTCACCCATTCCATTTTTGCTATGCAACGCTTTGAAGACGAATTCGACAACCAACTCCGCACGGTATTAAAAGCCGATGAATACGCCAAGTTTCAAGCCAAGCGTGCCGCTCAGCAGCGGGCACGGCGGCCGGGCCGAAAGCCTAGTAAGTAGCCGGATTCCGCTCTAGTCAAATCAAGAACGTGATGTTGAGCGTAGCCGGAGCGTCACGTTCTTGATTTAAGATAACCGGACAATACTTGCTATTGTAACCGCTTGAGGCCGGCGGTAGCGGCAGCATCGCCGGGGCGAATAAGCAGGGCTTTGGTATAGAGGGCGCGGGCTTCGGCCTTCTTGCCAATGTTGAGATAGGACCAGGCCAGGGAAAGGGTAGAATCGTAGTCGAACGGGTAAAGGTTGACGACGCGCTCGAAGTAGTGAGCGGCCTGGGTGTAGGTTTTGCGGTTGAGGTAGATGACGCCGGTCCAGTAGTTGGCTTGGGTGTTTTGGGGGTCTATTTTGAGGATGCTTTCGTAGGTGCTGAGCATCTGCTCAATCTGGCCCAGTGCGTTCAGAGGCTTGATTAGGCCGAATTTGGGTTCGAGGGCATAGGGGCGCTGCTCCACGGCTTTCTGGTAGTGGGCGGCGGCAGCGGTGTAGTTTTTGGCCAGAAAGTAGAGCCAGCCCAGGCGCAGATTCTGCTCGTAAGTGCCGGTGTAAATGGCCTTGATGGGCGCAATGGCATCGGCGTAGTCGGCTTTGGCCTCGGCGGTGTAACTGGTGGCAAAGGCGGCCGCCTGGTCCGGCGCCTGGGCGGCAGCCGGCGTGGCGTACACCAGGGCAGCGGTAGCAAAGGTCAGCTTTACCAGGTCCATGCGAGGGCAGTGCTTAGGGAATGTAAGTTATAGCGGTTGCCTCTGATGAAGTCGCGGCGGCGCTCAAAGCCGTAGCCGAGGCGCAGCGACAGCCGTTGCGGCAGCAAAAGTAGCAGGCTCGTCCCAGCGCGGGCGCGCAGCGGGTCGAGCAGGTTGTAAACATACAGGCCATCAAGCTCAGCCAGTACCGGCACCTGGCCCAGGCCGCCGTAGGCTTCCAGCCAGACGCCGCAGTGCAGGTACCCACCCGCGCCCAGTAGCCCGTGCGGAAAGCTGCGGCCCCCGGAGCGCACCACACTGGCCTGCCCAAAACCATAAAGGCGCAGGTTGCCGAATGGGTACACGGTCAGGCGTAGGTCGGTTTGGAAGCGAGTGGTATCGGTGAGGCGGCCGGCGTAGAGGCCGGCCTGGACGGCCCAGTAGGGGCGGGCGTAGGCCACGGCAGCATAGCCGAGGTAGTTGCTAATGGCTTCGACCCGGCCAAAGTCGCTGCTCAGGTAATGGCCGCCAAGCAGGGCACGCCAACGCGGGGCCAGCTGGGTGCCTAGTAGGGCATGGTACTGGGTCTGGCGCACGGGGTAGGGGGCACTTGCCCCGCGCCGAAAACGGTCGGGCAGCTCAATATCCTGGCCAAAAAAGCTCAGGTTCTGGCTGAAGGTAAAGCGGGGGCTGAGGCGGGTGCCCAAACCCACCCGGAAAAAGCCAGCCGTGCCCCGGTGGCGGTTATCAGGGAATTGCACGCTGCCTTCTACCTCGACGCGGCTGAGCAACTGAAAGCCGTTGAGGTGCAGGGGACGACGTAGCGAGTCGGGCAAGCCATGCCCAATGAGGGCAGCAGCGTTGGGTTGGTTAAGTTCCAGATAGGCCAGGGCCAGCCCGTAGCGGGCAGTGGTGTCAAGCGGGTTTTCGCGCAGGGCGTGGCCGTAGTGATGGATGGCGGCGGCGGGCCGGTCCTGCGCCAGGGCAGCCTGGCCCAGCCGGCGGCGTAGGTCGGGGTAGTCGGTGCCGAGGCGCAGCTGGGCGCGGCCCACAGAGTCGAGCTCGGCCCAACGGTACTGGTTGGCGAGGGTGCTGATGAGGCTATCGGTGGTCTGAAAATCGGGCTGTTGGGCGTGCAGGGTGCCGGTGCCGAGGCTGAATATGACCAGTAGGAAGCGGAGCCACGGCCACACCCGCTCCGCTAGCTGAACGGGTGGCGGCGGGCCGCTTCGGGGCGCACGGGGCTGTCTAGCCGACAACCGGTTGGCTGGCTGCGTCGTCGGGCCGGGGGGAGAGGTTGTTTTCCTCATGCGCCAGCTATTGAACACGTCAGGTATACTTCTCGCGCTGCCTGCTTCACCCGCAGCTCAGTCAGCAGGCCGTCGCGGAAGGTTAGCTCTGCTGTCTGCTCGGTGCGTTCGCGGCCGAAATAGCCCACCGTGACGCGGCTGCGCAGGCGCACCGGGCGGCCGGGCCAGGCGGCTTCGGCCCCACCGGCCCACTCCAGCCGGAAGTGCGGCTTGAGAAAGCGGTAGAAGGGAGCCAGCACATCCTGCGCCCAACTCAGAGCGGGGTTGCGAATGATGGAGAGCGGAAACGTGTCGTGGGTGGTCTGGCCCGGCAGGCTTACCAGCGGTATGCGGTAGGCGGCCTGGTAAAAGAGGTAGAGCCAGGAAGCTTCGGACCCATAGAAAGCCGTAAAGTAGAACACCGACTCATCGCCCGCGAAGTAGGCCACGGCCCCGGTGGTCTGACAGCGCAAGTAGGTCAAATTGTAGGCATCGGTGAAGACCTCCCAGCGCTGGGCCGGGGCGTCGGGCGTGTCGGGGTTGCGCACGTTCAACGCGTAGCCGGGCGGGAAGCGCAGGGCTTGGCTCAAGGTGCGGTTGAAGGTGGGCGGACTCACGGTTTCGTTCTGACGCGGTACGTCAAAGTGATGCAGCCGGGGAACTGGGGGAAGCTGCGGAAACCCGTCCGTTCCCCCTTCGCCAGGGCCGACTGCCGCCCAAACGGGTTCCGGCGCCCATCCGGCTGAGCTGTATGCCTGCCGGAATCCGCCTGAGAGCTCTGCCGCTTCGGCGATGCCCTGCCGGACGGACTCAGCGGCCGTGCCCGCTTCTGTAGCAGGCACGGCCATGAAATATGCCAGCGGATAGGCCAGCGTGCGCGACCCCACGTAGGGCGTGGCCTGAACCTGAAAATGCAGGTGCGGCTCCGGCGAGCGGCCCGAGCTGCCGCAGGTGCCCAGCACGTCGCCGCGCCGCACGTAGTCGCCGGGCTTCACGGGCACGGAGTGGGCTCGCAGGTGCGAGAGCTGGGAGTAGAGGCCGGGCGCGTGGCGCAACACCACGGTATTGCCCCAGTTGTCGCGGGTATTTACCTCGCCAATATTGTTGTCTTCAATGTGCTGAACTACCTCCTCCACTACGCCGTCGGCGGGGGCCAGCACGGGTTTGTTGTAAGCATAGTAGTCGCTTAGGGCAAGGCCAGTGCCGTGGTAGGTGCGGCCGTCGGCATCGGCAATGGCAAAGTCGAGGGCCTGGCCCCAGGCCCCAAGATGAGTGGGCCCGCCGCTGGCATAGCCCTGGGTGCACCGCCAGCTGCCCAGGAAGGGCAGGGTGAAAGCTACCGTGCCCTGGTGAGCTAGTCGCACGCGGTCGGTGGCGTAGGCGTACAGGTTGCGCTCAGGTGAGTAGCGCTGCACCGGCGTGAGCACCAGCCCCGCACCGGGCCGCTCACGCAGCAGCAGCACATACAGGAATAGCAGCGCCGTAGCGCAGTAAGGCAGCGATAGGGCTGGCAGGCCAAGCTTACTCAATACCGCCGTGATGCCAGCCAGCGCCACCACCGTTACGGGCACGCTGAGCAGCGCCCACCCATAGCTGGCCACCGAGGGGATAACGAATACGCCGCCCACGGCCACAGCCGCCACAATATAGTTGGCCCCGAGGTTATATTCCAGGGGTCCGCTGCCTGCCGGGCCCGCCAGCAGGAGCACCCCATAGGCCCCCAAAAAGCCCAGTACCGATAGCGAAAACGCAATGCGCGAGTGCCACAGTAGCCCCGCCGCCACCAACAGCCCCGCCAGCGCATTATCCTGAAACAGCACCGAGCCCAGCGCGCGCAAGTAGGTGGCCAGCAGCGGCGGCCAGGGCCATTCGCCCACCCACTGCATCAGGTTTACCAGCCGGGGGCCACCCAGCGCGTAGGCCTCATTCAGCCAGTAGATGTTGGCCTCGGCGGGCAGCAGGTGCAGCAGTGGGGCGCTGCCCAGCATCAGCAGCCAGACGGTAGCCACGAAGGGCAGCGACAGCGCTGGCAACCCGCGTCCGCTTAGCCAGCCGCCCAGCGCTACGCTCAGCAATAAGGCCACGCCCGCACCCACCAGCACCAGACCCGCCAGTGCCGTCCCCGGCGCATAAAACGATGCTAGTGCCAGCCCCGTCAGTAGGGAATTGAAGCTATAGGCGCCCCGGTCCGTCCACTCCCTATTGAAGCCGCCGAGCCGTGCGCCCGCCACCGCCAGCATTGTGCTGGCCAGCCCCGCCATGCCCACCAGCGGGTGGGCAAATGACACCAGCAGCAACAAGCCACCCAGCCCGCGATGCTGCGAGAAGAACAGCATGCTGTAGCTGTTCAGGATGGTGCGGAAGTAGGTGGGCAGGGTGGGCATGTACTGGGCAAACAACGGACTTAAGAGGCACGTCAGCAGGTGCCATTAGTAGTCAGGACTGCAAATGCACCGGCACCTGCTCCAGCTGCTGAAGGTACTCCAGCGTCTCGGCGGCCCTAACCAAATGTACCTGACTGGTTTGGTCAATCAGCACCACATTGGGGCGCAGGTTGATGAACTGCTGCCACTGGCTCATGTTGTACGCGCCCACTTTGTGCACCACCACTTGGTCGCCGGCACTGAGCAGGGGCAGGGCGATGCTCTCGCGTAGCATGTCGATGTTCATGCAAAGCGGGCCGTAGAGGACAGTGGGCTCGGTTTGGTCGGAGAATTGGCGGGCGGGGCTGATGTGGTGGTCGTACCAGAAAGAGGTGAAAAGCAGGTTCACGCCGAAGTCGAGGATGGTGGCGCGGCGGCCGTCGGCCAGGCGCTTGGTGGCCAGCACTGTGCCGATAAGCGAGCCCGCGTCATCCACCAACGCCCGACCGGCTTCCAGCACTAGCAGCGGCAGCTCGCCGGTACGGAACCCCGCCGCAAGCAAGGCCCCCGTGATGGCTTCGGCATATTCGTCCAGGCTGGGCACGGTGTCGGTAGCGGGCAGATACGCGCCTTTCAGGGTGTTAGTGGAAGGGAAACCGCCGCCTAGGTCGAGGTATTGAACGGTTGTTTTTAGCTTCCGCTGGCAGCGCAGGGCCAGGGCCGCCAGCTGGGCCGCTGCCGTGGCGTAGGCGCTGGGCTGCAGCACGTAGGTGCCGATATGGCAGTGCAGACCCACTAGCTCCAGTCGGCCCGAGGCTACTACGCGGCTCAGGGCTTGCCAGGCCTCTCCATTCTCCAGGTTGAAGCCAAATCGGTCCCACTGCGGGTAGCTGCCGGCGTCGAGGTTCACGCGCAACGCTACGCGGGGCGGGGCGGGGCGGCTGGCCGCCACGTCCAAGAGGAGGTGCAGCTCATCGGCGTTGTCGAGGTGAATGACGGCAGCAACCGCACAGGCCCGCTCCAAATCAGCCCGCCGCTTCCCCGGTCCGTTGAACAGGATGTGCGGGCCGGGCACACCGTTGAGCAGCGCCTTTTCTAGCTCCATGCCACTCACTACCTCCGCCCACGCGCCCTCCTGGTGGAAGGTGCGGCACACCGCATTCAGGTAGTTGGTTTTGTACGACCACGCCAGCTGCACCTGCGGATACCGCGTGCCAAACGCCCGTACAGCCGCTTGGTAGCTGCGCCGCAGCTGCCGCTCGCTCAGCACAAACAGCGGCGAGCCGAACCGGGCCACCAGCTCCTCCACGCGCACCCCATCGAGGGCCGTAGTCGGCGTGGCTCCGGCCCGCGGCCCGAATTTGTTCAGCGCGCCCGCCGTGAGCTTGCGGATGGTGGGACGTTCGTAGGGAAGTTTCATGTGAAAAACGGAGGAGGTCAACTCTCCTCCTCCTCTGAGGGGATGCTCAAAGTTCGCCCAGCGCGGCTACTTGTTGGAATTCGGTGTGGTCGGTAATTAGGTCCCAGGCGTAGCGCACGAACATTTTGCCCACGGCATAGTCCTCCATCTCCATCACCGGCAGGCTCATGGCGAGGCGGAGCAGAGCAGCGGGCTGGTTCTGGCCGGCGGCGGCAGTGAGGTAAATCCAAGCCGGAAAGCGCGGGTTGATTTCGAGAATAACCAACTCGTCGCTGGTCGTGCGCATCAGCTCCAGCTCGAAGCCGCCGCGCCAGCTCGTGGCTTCGGCGAAGCGGCGGGCCAGGGCCAGTAGGGCCTCGTCTGCCAGGGTGATGCCGGCCCAGGCCTTGCCCCGGTCCGTGATGGTGAGCTTGCGCATGGGCACCGCGCTCAAGGTGCGGCCGTGTCCGTCGCCCAAGCCAGCAATATTGATTTCCTGCCCCGCCACAAACTGCTGTGCGATGAGCGGCACGCCCCACTGCCCCGCCAGCCGCGCAAACGCCTGCTCGGCCTGCGCCAGCGAGTGCACCACGGCGGCATCGTAGTAGCGACCCTTCAGCACCAGCGGCCAACCCAGGGTTTCGGCGGTGGCCAGCAGCTCGGCGGCGCTGTGCAGGGGGCGGCTGGTGGGCACACTCAGCCCATGCGCGGCCCCGAAAGCTGCCAGATTAAGCTTGTCGCGGGCTTCAAGCTGCGCCAGCGTGGGCAGAAACGTGTGAATGCCCAGCGCCCGCAGCTGCGGCCCCAGCTTGATGAAGTTGTACAGCTCGGCGTCGAAATTGGGGATGAGCACGGCCACGTCCTCCTGCTGCCGGATGTGAGCCAGCCGCTCCAGCAGCGCCGCTGTGCCAGCCGAAGGGTAGGGCAGTTGGAAGGTCTTATCTACCAGTTCGCGCAGGTAGATGCCCGGCTCCAGCGCCTCGTAGCTCAGCCCGATGATGCGCAGGTCGAAATCCGGGCTTTCGCGCAGGGCACGGATGACGGCCACGCCGGGACCGGGGCTATCGGTGGCGTTGAGGCCGGTTACGGCCACGGTGAGGCGCGGCAGGGCAGAGGTGGTGGGCACGGTGGGATTAATCTAACAAGTTGAAGTCGCGCAGCTGGGCCAGCAGGTCATCCCAATCCTTTTCGAGCTGGCCGGGGGCCACGTCGTAGCGCTCCAGGATATCGGCCTTGATAGCCGCAGCATCCTGCCCGGTTTTGGTGCGGGCCAGGATGTCGGCGGCCAGTGGGTTGGCAGCGAAGGAGTCGCCGGTGGCGGGATTGAAGATGAACCCGGCGTCGCTGGTGGCAATATTTGGTTTGAGCTTCATGCGAAAGAACGGCAGGGAGGGGTGGGGCGGCAAAAGGTTCAAACGATAAAAGGTCGTCATGCTTCGGCTGCTTTCAGCATGGCGTTTTACTTAATATTACAGAATCACCTCTACCCAGCCCTTGAACTTCCGGCCATCGGTGTACGTGACGAGGTAATAATACAGCCCACCCGTGCCCATGCCGCCCCACTGAAAGCCACGCTCCGAGGACGAATACACCTGCTGCCCCCAGCGCGAGAAAATGCGGATGTTGGCAAATTTCTGGTCGCAAAAGTCCAGTGGCAGGTCGGGCATGTAGAAGAAGTCGTTCAGGCCGTCATTATTCGGGGTGATGACGTTTGCGGGCTTGAAGACTGCCGGGTCGGCTGCTGGCACTACCTCAAAGCGCACGGTCCGGGTCTGGGGCAGCGGTGTGCAGGGGCCGGTTTCGGCCAGTTGGAAGTGGACCAGGAGGCCACCCTCGCCGGCTATTGCCACGGCCGTACAGCTGGGCTCCCAGCTAAAGGTGGCATTGGCCTGGCCCGTACCATTCTGAGCGGTAAACTGCATACCCACAGCGGCCAGGTCGAAGCCCGCACCAGTGGCGGTCAGGGCCAGGGCGTTGCGGTCGGCATCGGTGCCGGCCAGGGTGGCGGTGTAGCGCTGGCCCATGGTCACGCGGACCACGGCGGGCACATCGTCGGAGATGGGCAGGGGAGCCGGCGGGAAGCTGGTGGTGAGTACCGGCGCGGCATTTGGGGGCTGGGTGGCAGTGAAGGCCACGCGCAACGTGTCGTGCTTGGGCAGGCTGCACCCGTTATCGGCCACAATGAGGTCGAGCAGGTACACCTTGCCTTTAGTGTCGGTGCACTCAGGAAAGCAGAGCGTCGTGGTCAGCGTGTCGGTGGCCGCACGTACCGTGCCCGTGGCCGTGGTGGTGAACGTGACGGCGGGTACCGTGAAATTGACCGGCCGGCTGGTCATGGTCAGTACCGAGTTAGCGTCGGGGTCGGTGTAACGGATGGTGAGGCAGCGTGGGCCACTGGGCAGCAGGCGCAAGGTGTCGCGGCCAGGGCGGTAATTGATGATGCTGCCGGCCAGGTGCATTTGCAGGGCCGGGGCAGTGTTAGTGGGGCAGTTCAGCACGTAGAGCTGGAAGTCGCGCCGCGTCTCGCCAATCTTCACCCCGCGCCGGTATTCCGAGCAGCGCGCTCCAAACACGAACAGGCCCAGGTTGCTGGCGCGCACCGTGAGGCGGCCGGTGTGCGCATCAATGCCCAGCGCGGGCGAGCCCGGAATCTGGTTGCGGGTGCTCAGGCCCGCGTTCCAGGTGATGGGAGAGTAGGGAGCGCCCGTAGGCAGCGGCGCGGTGTTGTTGGCCGCGGCGGTAGAGTGGCCGTTGAGCGGCGTCACCATATCGTACACCAGCGAGTCGCCGTCGGGGTCCACACCGCCGAAATCGTAATAAAACAGCTCGCCCCGGCACGCATAGTCGCCCAGCGGCGGGAAAATGCGCGGCGTCGAGTCAATAAAAGCCGCGCCTGAGCGAACGACGGCCGGAAATTCGAGGTAAAAGGTCTGGGCCGCGCTCCCGGGGTTCACAATGTTGCTGATGCTCAGGTTGCGGCAGCAGCGCTCCACGGCCACGTAGTAGCCAGCCGGGTTGGCATAAGTGGTAGCGTCAAGGACAATGTCCTTGGCATACACCAGCTTGCGGGTACTCAGCGAGCCTACGGCGCAGGCCGGGTTGGTATACTGCACGAAGGTGTTGCTGGTGAGCGGTAGCGTGACGAGGGTGAGGCGCTGGTTGGTGGTTTTATCAAAAATGCCTGCTATCAGGCTTTGGTCGAGCGCCCCGGCACTGCCGTTGATGGCGTCGAAATACAGGTTAAGCGTCAGGGTATAATTGCTGCCGGTGCTGTGCTGCAAATCCAGCTCCCCGCCCACAATGTGCGTGGCCGAAGCTCCCAGCGGCAGCAGCAGGGCCAGCAGTAGCATAAGCCGGGTTAAGCAGGAGACAATCATGGAAACAGAATAAGAAGTAGTGATGCGCGAGCAGTTCACCTCACCCCTGACCCCCTCTCCCCAAGGAGAGGGGGCACCGGTCTTGCCTTGGTGGGAACGAAAGGCAGGCCTGTTCCCTGAAAAGCAAGGGTGGGGGTGAGGCTACTGCCGCTGCTTAGCTAGCACCGCCAGGCGTGGTATTGCCCGAAGTGGTGGTAGTAGTTGTGGTGGGCGTAGTCGTGGTCGTTTTCTTCTGGCAGCCACCGTTGGGGGCTACGTTGTCTTTCTCGCAGCCCGAGAAGCTGCTCATGGAACACAGCAGCGCGGCGGCGCTGGTAAGGCGTAGGAAGTTGGTTAGGCGCATAAAATTTGGTTGGGGAAAAGTTGAAAAAGGAAACTGATAGAAGAGAGAGGGCCTAGTACCCCGAAGCTGTGCTTTGGTCCGGCGGAAGCCGTTACAGCGTCATTCGCCTGAGCCGAAGCATAGTCCTCTGAGGTGCTTATTTTATTGAATATTACCGCCTACGGCTAGGCCGCTGGGCACGGTAGCGGGCACGGTGCGGTCGTAGGTGGAGGCCGTGAGCGTACCCAAGAAGGCAATGATGGCCTGGGGGTCCGTGACGCGGGTGGGAAACAGCGGGTCGCGCTGGCTAGTGGGCACGTGCGGGTTGGCAGAAGGCGGCGCGCCCCGGCCGGGGTCGTAGAAATTGAGCACGCCTTGCAGGTTGGCCACCGTGCCGCTGTGCATGTAGGGCGCCGTCAGGGCCACGTTGCGCAGGCTGGGCGTGCGGAAAGCATACGTGCCGTTCGCACCTGAATCGGAGGCAGTGTTCTTGGCATTATCCGCTACGCCGAGGATGTGGGTTTTGTAGTCGCTGAGCATGGGCCCGCTGTGGCACTTGGCACAGCCACTCGTCACGAAGGCATTCAGGCCCTGCACTTCCAGCGTGTTCAGGGCCGCTTTGTTGCCGCGCATGTATTGGTCAAACGGAGCGTCCGTGGCCAGTAGCGTGCGCTCGAAGCAAGCCAGCGCTTTGCCAATATTGACGGCCGTGATGGGGGTGGCCTCCGCAAAAGCGGCCCCGAACAGCGTACCATACGCCGGAATGCGGCGCAGCCGAGCCACCACTGAATCCAGGGCGGCAGCTTCGGTGCACTGACGGCCGCGCATTTCCTCCAGTGTGGCAACGGGCACGAGCGACTGCGTTTCGAGCGACTGGGCGCGCACGTCCCAAAACATAGCGGCTGTGGTTGGGTCGGTGCTGCCGCTGGCGCTGATTCCGTTGAAAGCCGCGTTGAGGATAGTAGGTGAGTTGCGCTTCACAAACGGAATATCGTTGGGTGCCCGGAAGTGGCGGGCCGTGCCCAAACCGGTGCCATTGGCCCCCACGGACAGGTCCAGGGCATCGGCGTAGCCGGTAGCAGGGTGGTGGCAGCTGGCACAGCTCACATCCTTACCGCCCGAGAGCACGGGGTCCCAGAACAGGGCCCGGCCTAATGCAATTTTGGCCGGGCTACCGGGGTTGTTGGCCGGTGCGGGTGCCACTTGGGGCAGCGCCTGAAGTGTGGACAGGTCGACGGTGTTGGGGTCGGCGGTCTGCTTCTGACACGCCACTGCCACCAGCAGGGCCGCGGCGGCCAGCATCGAAGCAATTCTTGGGAATAGAGAAGCGGCCATTCGGCGAGGTAAAATAGAAGCGGAAAAACAGCAGCCCGCCGTTTAATTGGGTTGCTGGGTTAACTCAAATTTGTTGGTGAAAAGGTGCTGTTGCGCACCCCAATCGCCGAGTGCCGGGTGCGCGTCGCCCATTGGCATGTTTGAGAGGCCGATTGCCCAACGCGGACGACTAATCACCCTTTTACAGCATACCAACTGCCCAAAGCGCTAGCTGGCCGATGCCCTCGCCCTGCCGGCCGATGTGGCAGCGGCAGCTCAGGCCCGGGTTGTAGCTTGCGGAGCAAAGAAGGAGCGAAGAGCTAAAAGTGAACGGTTGAAACAGACAGCCTTTTTCACCATTCGCTTCTGGCATTCAACTCAGGAATCTATGCCCTT
Source organism: Hymenobacter negativus (assembly GCF_017571495.1). Lineage (GTDB taxonomy): Bacteria > Bacteroidota > Bacteroidia > Cytophagales > Hymenobacteraceae > Hymenobacter > Hymenobacter negativus. Next base: position 235,503 of record NZ_JAGETZ010000005.1, read on the forward strand.
ACAGCTACTCCGTTCGGCTTCCACGCTGCTGCAACACGCCTTGGTTTGGGGCTTGGTGGTGGTGCTGCTGTGGGCCCAGCAACCCGATTACCCGGGCCCCAAGCCCACCGAGTTCTGGCTGACGCAGGCCGTGGTTTTTGGGTTGATGGTGGCCTTGTTTTATCTGAACGTGGGCTGGGCTGCGCCGCGCCTGCTCTACGGCCACAAAGCCTGGGCCTACGTGCTGCTCAATGCCGGAGCCGTGGTGCTGGTGCTGGCCGTTCATCAGCAGGTGGAAACCCGCCTGGGCGTGCCCGAACTGGTAGCCACCGCTCGCGAAGCCGTACTGAACCCACCCAACCCGTGGTCGGGCCCGCGCCCGCACCCGCAGCTGGGTCCCGAGGAAGGCCGGCCGTTATTCAACACCGGCGTGCTGCTCATCACGCTGCTGGTGCTGGGCATTGCCACCAGCCTTGCGGCCATGCAAAAGGGCCAGCGCGATGCCGAAAGCCGCCTGGAGTTGGAGCGCCGCCAGGTGGCCACCGAGCTCAGCCTGCTCAAAGCCCAGATAAACCCGCATTTCTTTTTCAACACCCTCAACAACATCTACGCCCTCACGCTGCTCAACGCCGACCAGGCCCGCGCCGCCCTGCATCGCCTTTCGCGCATGATGCGCTACGTGCTCTACGAATCGCCGGCCGGCCACACCCGCCTCAGCCAGGAAATCAGCTTCCTGCAAGACTACATCGAGCTTATGCACTTGCGCCTGACCAACAAAGTACAGGTCCATTTCGAGCGGCCCGACCCGCTCAGCCCTGACCCATTCATTGCGCCAATGCTTTTTCAGCCCTTTGTAGAGAATGCGTTCAAGCACGGCGTGAGTGCCACTTCGCCCAGCAACATCACCATCGAATTGCGCCAGCCCAGCGCCCACACCGTGGAGTTGTGCGTGCGCAACACCGTTTTCCCTGCGCGCCCGGATGCCGATGACGACGAACCCGGTGGCATTGGCCTGGCCAACACCCAGCGCCGCCTCGACTTACTTTACCCGCAGGCCCACACCGTCCGCGTCATCCCCCGCAATTCTTCCAACGAATACGAAGTATGTCTGTACCTGAATCTGTAGCTCCGCTGGTTATCAACTGCATGGCCGTCGACGACGAGCCGCTGGCCTTAGGCCTAGTGTGCGCCTTTATTGAGCAAACGCCCTTCCTACGCCTGGCCGGCCGCCACGAAAGCGCCGTGGCGGCCCTGCGCGCCCTGCACGAGCAGCCCGAGATTCAGCTGCTGTTTCTCGACATCAAAATGCCCGACCTCAGCGGTCTGGAGCTGGCCCGCGTGCTGCAAAAAGGGCCCCGTGTCATCTTCACCACTGCCTTCAACCAGTACGCGCTGGAAGGCTTCCGCGTCGACGCCCTGGACTACCTGCTCAAGCCCTTCAACTACGAGGAGTTCCTGCGTGCTGCTCTCAAGGCCAAGGCGTATTTCGAGCTAAAGCAGGCCCATGCCGCCGCGCCGCCCGTTGCCGCCCTCGCCCCAGAGCCCGAGCAGGACCACATCTACCTCAAAGTGGAGTACCAGCTGGTGCGCGTGGCCCTGGCCGACATCGTGTACGTGGAGGGCCTCAAGGACTACGTGAAAGTGCATTTGGCCAGCGCCACCCGGCCGCTGCTCTCGCTCACCAGCCTGCGCAGCATGGAGGAAAAACTGCCCGCCGGCAAGTTCATGCGCATCCACCGCAGCTACATTGTGGGCCTGGGCCACATCCAGGCCGTGGGTCGGGGCACGGTTCAGATAGCCGGCGAAACCCTGCCCGTGAGCGACGGCTACCGCGAGGCCTTCGACCAGTTTTTTAGTCGCTGGAAATAGGAAAAAAAGATGGGCTGGATTCGGGAGGAATTTACGCTGGCTTAACAGATGGTGTTTATCTTGCACGAGCTATGAGCCAATCACCGCCTGATTTCTTTGACACCGATGGTCGACCCGAACCGGCCCCTGATGCCAGCGCTGCGGACCGCAAGCTGAAAGTGTGGGCCGTGCTCAATGCCGTGGACCAGGGCCTGATGAGCACCGATGAAGCCTGCCGGGCATACGGCATCAGCCCCACCGAGATGGAAGACCACCGCGCTGGCTGGCGCGATTTTGAAGCTGGTCGCTAGCATACCTGAATGGTTTAGAGCCGTAACGCCTTGCGTTTTGCTGCTGAGCAACCGGCGCCGCACGAGACCACGCTCAGCCGCGCAAATCAAACACTATCAGCAACGACGAGCCTTTAATCTATTGGGGCTCGCCCTCGTTTAGACTTCTCCCAACTATTCTCTTCAGGGGTTAGCTTTGCTAGGATATAAATTTCCTCTATGCAAGCGCAAAACCCTGCGGCTGCTTCCGCATTGCCTAAATTACCCAAGTCCCCGACCGGCATCGAGGGGCTTGATGAAATAACTGAAGGGGGCCTGCCGCTGGGCCGCCCCACGCTGATTTGCGGCAGTGCCGGCTGTGGCAAAACCCTGATGGGCATCGAGTTTCTGGTGCGCGGCATTCAGGAATTCAACGAGCCGGGCGTGCTCATGGCCTTTGAGGAGACTGTTCCCGAACTGGCCGCCAACGTGGCCTCGCTGGGCTTCGACCTGAAAAACCTGCAGGCCCAGAAGCTGCTGCGCGTCGACCACGTGCACGTTGACCGCTCCGAGATTGAGGAAACGGGCGAGTATGATTTGGATGGCCTGTTCATCCGGCTGGGCTATGCCATTGATTCCATCGGTGCCAAGCGTGTGGTGCTCGATACCATTGAGGCCCTGTTTTCGGGCTTTCCCAACCAGGCCGTGCTGCGCTCCGAAATCCGTCGGCTGTTTCGCTGGCTCAAGGACCGGGGCGTGACCACCGTCATCACCGCCGAGCGCGGCGACGGCTCACTCACGCGTCAGGGCCTGGAAGAGTACGTGTCGGATTGTGTGATTCTGCTCGACAACCGCGTAATTGACCAGATTACCACGCGCCGGCTGCGCATTGTGAAGTACCGGGGCAGCACGCACGGCACCAACGAATACCCTTACCTCATCACCGAAGACGGCATTTCGGTACTGCCCGTGACTTCGCTCCGGCTGGAACATGAAGTATCGGACCAGATTGACTCCAGCGGCATTCCTGCCCTGGACGAGATGTTTGGCCGGCGCGGCTTCTACCACGGCAGCAGCGTGCTCATCACCGGCACCGCCGGCACGGCCAAAACCACGCTGGGTGCCTCCTTTGCCCGGAAAATCTGCCAGGAAGGCAAGCGCTGTCTGATGTTCGTGTTCGAAGAATCGCCCCAGCAACTAATTCGCAACATGCGTTCGGTGGGCATCGACTTGGCACCTTTCATCGAAAACGGCCTGCTACACATCGAAGCCTCACGGCCTACGCTCAATGGGCTGGAGCGCCACCTCGTCACCATCCACCGGCTGGTGAAGGAGCTCGACCCCTATGCCGTGGTCATCGACCCCATCACCAACCTGATTTCGGTAGGCAACATGGCAGAAGTACGGAGCATGCTCACGCGCTTGATTGATTTTCTGAAGGTAAGCAACATCACGGCCGTGTTTACGGCTTTGGTAAATACTGGCGTAGGCCGCGCCGAAATGACTGAAGAAGGCGTGTCGTCGCTGGTTGATACCTGGGTTTCGGTGCGCGATTTGGAGGGCGTGGGTGAGCGCAACCGCGGGCTCAGCATTCTGAAATCGCGCGGCATGGCCCATTCCAACCAGGTGCGTGAGTTTATTGTGACGGACCACGGCATCGAGCTGCTCGACGTAGTGATAGGACCAACCGGCATCGTGACCGGGGCCAGCCGCCTCACCCAGCAGCTGGCCGAGCACGCCCAGGACCTGGCCGCCCACCAGGAAGCCGAGCGCCGCGACCGCGAGCTGGAGCGCCGTCGCCGCGTGCTCGAAGCCAACATTGCCAACCTGCGCACCGAGTTTGAGAGCGTGGAAGAAGAGCTGCGGCAAATAACTACCCACGAGCAAACCCGTCACCAAACGCTCCAGAGCGGCAAACAGCGCATTGCCGCCGCCAATCCGCCCATTCAGAACCCGCCCGCTGCCAACCCCAGCGGCGAGTAATCCGTATCACCGCGTTGCCCCCGGCCACCCGCCACCCATTGCCTTTTACATGTCTGAAGTAATTGAAGAAGAGAACCCAGCGGAAACCTGGGAGTTGCGTCTGTACGTGGCCGGTCAAACCCCGAAGTCAGTGACAGCGCTGGCCAACCTGAAAAAACACTGCGAACTGCACCTTAAGGGGCGCTATAAGTTAGAGGTTATCGACCTGCTGGTGAACCCGCAGCTGGCCGAAGGTGACCAGATTCTGGCCATTCCCACGTTGGTACGCAAGGTGCCCGAGCCAATCCGCAAAATCATTGGCGACCTTTCGAACGAGGAGCGGGTACTGGTAGGGCTCGACGTTCGTCCGGCCCTCCGCGATTAGCCTGGCCCATGGAACCGTTCCCGGACCCCCTGGCCTTTCCGGAGCCTGCTGAGCCCGAATACTCGTTGCACCTGTACATCACGGGGGCCACGCCTAATTCGACGCGTGCTGTGCGTAACATCAAGGAAATATGTGAGTTGCACCTGAAGGGGCGTTACGAGCTAGTGATTGTGGACATCTACCAGCAGCCAGAACTGGCTCAGCAGGAAGACCTGATTGGTGTGCCTACGCTCATCAAGCGGCGCCCCGGGCTGGTGCGCCGGCTGGTGGGCGACCTCTCGGACCACGACCGGGTGCTGAAGGCTTTGGGAATAATGCGGCTGCCTGACGACCTTTAAGGCGATGAGCACTCCAAGTCTTACCGCCGCCGACCTTGCCCGTGAAAACGAGGAGCTGCGCTACCAGCTGGAGGAAGCGCACGAGCTGATTCACGCCATTCGGACCGGGGCCGTGGATGCGCTGGCTGTGCAGGGCTCCGAGGGGCCGCGCATTTTCACACTGCAGGGCGCCGACCAGGGCTACCGCACCCTCATCGAGCAGATGAGCGAAGGCGCCCTGCTGCTCAGCAACGACGGCACCGTGCTCTACGCCAATGCCGGCCTGGCCAGCTTGCTGGGCCGCAACCTGAGCGAGGTCATCGGCAGCACGTTCGACAGCTTTATACCGCTGCCTTTTCGGGATTACTGGGCTGGGCTAGTACTGAAGGGCTGGGCCGGTAAGAGCAAAGGCGAACTGCCGCTACGAACGGAGGCCGGACCGCTGATACCGTTTTCGGTAAGTACGAACGTGTTGACGTTTAATGATAACGATGTGCTGGCCGTAATTGTGACGGACTTGTCGGCACAGCGCGAAATAACTGCCATCGAGGCGCAGGTAGCCGAACAAAACCGCATTATCAGCCGCAAAAACGAGGAAATCCAACGGCAGGAAGCCGCCCGGCAGGAAGTGGAGCGCGCCGCCGCCGAAGCCCACCGCATGCTGGAAGGCATCCCTCACATTGCCTGGACCACCAACCCGCAGGGCCGCATCACCTACCTCAACCGCCGCTGGTACGACTACACCGGCCACGACAACCACACGCCGCTCGACGAGCAATGGCTGCTGCACCTGCACCCCGCCGATGCCGAGGGCACCAACATTCACCTGGCGCATTCTCTAAGCACCGGCGACGCGTTTGAGATGGAGTTTCGGTTTCGCAACCAGGCCGGGGCCTACCGCTGGATGCTGGGCCGTGCCCTGCCTTCGCGCAACGCCACGGGCGAAATCATGCAGTGGATTGGCACGAGCACCGATATTCACGAACACCGCCTGGCACTGGAACGCATCGATTTGGCCCAGAAACAGCTGCGTGACAACAATGCCCAGCTTACCCGGGTGAATGTGGACCTGGACAACTTCATCTACACGGCCTCGCACGACCTCAAAGCGCCCATCAGCAACATTGAGGGCCTGCTCGATGCCCTGCTGGTGGAGCTGCCCGCCGAAACCGTGCAGCAAGACCCCGTGCAGCCCATTCTGGGCCTGATGCAGGACTCGGTGAACCGCTTCAAGCGGACCATTGAGCAGCTAACTGACGTGAGCAAGCTGCAAAAGGAGCACGGCCGCCCCACCGAACCCATCGACGTAGGCACCGTCGTGCACGACGTGCGCCTCGACCTGGAACCGCTTATTCACAGCAACGCGGCCGAGCTGGAAATAGCGCTGGAAGCGCTCACGGTGCTGTTTTCGCAGAAGAACCTGCGCTCGGTGGTATTCAACCTTCTCAGCAACGCGCTGAAATACCGTTCGCCCCAGCGGCCGCCGCGCATTTCCCTGCGCACCTGGACCGAAGAAGGCTTTGTGGTGTTGGAAGTGGAAGACAACGGCCTGGGGCTGGACGCGGCTAGCAAACACAAGCTATTCGGTATGTTTCAACGCTTTCACGACCACGTGGAGGGGTCGGGCATTGGGCTGTACATGGTGAAGAAGATGGTGGAAAACGCGGGTGGTCATCTTATAGTGCGCTCCGAATTGGGTACCGGCACCTCGTTTCTCGTATACTTCCCTCGTTAAGTAATAAGGGATTCCGTAGAAAGCGCGGCCCAATAGGCTGACCGCTCGACTACGCCGTCTTACTGCTTGATTCAGATTATTTACCTGACCTTCCACCGCGCGCTGCCCTGCATTTGGATTTGTTCGTTTACTGTTTATGCAAAAGCTCACCTGTGCCCTACTGGTTGACGACGACCAGGCAACCAACTACCTCAATAGCCTGCTGCTGAAACGATTGAACGTGACCGACAAGCTGCTGGTGGCCCTCAACGGGCAGGAAGCGCTGGATTTGCTGCTCCTGCACTGCCAGGAAGCCGTTGTGGAGTGTCCGGTCCTGATTCTGCTGGACGTGAAGATGCCCGTGATGGACGGCTTCGCCTTTCTCGAAGCTTACGACAAGCTGCCCATCAAGCAAAGGAATGCCATTATCATCGTGATGCTCACCACCTCGCTGCATCCCCAGGACGTAGACCGGGTGCAGCGGCTCAACATCGCCGGCTTTTTAAACAAGCCATTGACCGAGGCCAAAATCAACGACGTGCTGAAGAACCATTTCGACCGGCACCTCCCAGAAGCTTAGGTGAAGGATAGATAAGTGCTTCATACAGTGGCAAGAGTAGCTCGGGAACGTTGCCGGTCTGTCCCGAATGTTCCAACCGGGCGCTACCTTCAAGCTATGAAGCGTATGGCCTGGTTTTTTTGCGTGCTACTCTGCTGCGGCCGGTGGGTGAATAATGCCCAAGCTGCCGAGACGCCACCGCACCACTACACCATCGGCTTCTCGCAGTGCACCAACGGCGATGCCTGGCGGCTGGCCATGCTGGCCGGCATGAAGAAGGAGCTAAGCTTTTACCCCAATGTGAGCTTCCGCATGAAGGACGCCCGCTACAGCAGCGCCTTGCAGAAGCAGCAGATTCAGGAGTTCCTGCGCGAAGGCATTGACTTACTGATAGTATCGGCCAACGAGAGCGAGCCGGTGACGCCCGTTATCGAGGAAGTGTATAACCGGGGCATTCCGGTGGTGATTCTGGACCGGCGCATCAGTTCTCAGCTCTTTACGGCCTATGTGGGTGGCAACAACGTGGAAGTGGGCCGCACTGCCGGCCGCTACGCCGCCACCTTGCTCGGGCAGCGCGGCCGGGTGCTGGAGATTCTGGGGGCGCCGGGCAGCTCACCCGCCGTGGACCGGCACCGGGGCTTTGCCGACGCGCTGGCCGCCTACCCCGGTCTGCAGCTGGTGGCGCAGGTGAACAGCAACTGGGAGCGGCCTTCGGTGCTGGAGCGCCTGCCCGCCGTGCTGCGCGCCCACCCCGAGGTGGAACTGATTTTTGCCCACAACGACCGGCTGGCGCTGGGTGCCTACCAGGTGTGCAAGGAGCTGGGCCGGCAGCGGCGCGTCAAAATCATTGGGGTGGATGGGTTGCCGGGCAGCCGGGGTGGCATTCAGCTGGTCCAGGACGGCGTGATAAATGCCACGCTGCTGTATTCGCCGGGCGGGGAGGAGGCCATTCGCACGGCCATGCGGATTCTGCAAAAGCAGCCGTTTGCCAAAGAGAACATTCTGGGTACAATGGTCATCGACTCGACCAATGCGCTGACCATGAAGATGCAGACCGAGCAGCTGGCCAACCAGCAGCAGGACATTCAGCGGCAGCAGCAGCTATTACAGGAGCAGCGCGATACCTACGCCAGCCAGCAAACGGTACTGTACGTGCTGGCCGCCGCGCTGCTGCTGGTGGCCGGCCTAGGGCTGCTGGCGTGGCGGGCGCTGCGGGCCAACCGCCGCATCACCCGCGTGCTGGCTGGGCAGAACGAGGAAATCCGCTCGCAGCGCAACCAGATTCAGGAGTTTGCGGAAAAGGCCAAGGTGGAGACCGAGGCCAAGCTGCGCTTCTTCACCAACTTCTCGCACGAGTTGCGCACGCCGCTCACCCTCATTCTAGGGCCGGTGGAGGAAATGCTGACCAGCGGCAGCGACCTCCCCGCCACCTACCGCCACGACCTGGGCCTGGTGCGTCGCAACGCCCAGCGTCTGCTGCGGCTGGTGAACCAGCTCATGGATTTCCGCAAGATTGACGTGGGCAAGATGCCGGTGCATGCCACCGAGGGCAACCTCGTGGCCTTCGTGCGCGAAATCCTGGATGCGTTTGAGAAGCCCGCTCGCCAAAAAGGCGTGGCCCTGCGCTTCCTGCCCGCCGAGCCGGTGGTGAGCCTGCCCTTCGACGTGAACATTCTCGACAAGGTGTTCTTCAACCTGCTGGCCAACGCGCTGAAATTCACGCCGGAGCGCGGACAGATAACCGTCAGCATCCAGCCGCTGCCGGCCGAGGGCAGCGTGCGGGTGAGTGTAGAAGACACCGGGCGTGGTATCAGCGAGCAGGACCGGGCGCACATCTTCGAATGGTTTTACCAGGGGCAGCAGCCGGGCGTACAGGGCTCGGGCATGGGCCTGGCGTTGGCGCTGGGCCTCACGCGTTTGCACCAGGGTCAGCTGGCGTTTACGAGTCAGGCGGGCACAGGCAGCACTTTCGTGGTGACGTTGCCGCTCACCCTGCCCGCCCAACTGCTGGCCACCACCCCGCAACCCGCCATGCCGGGCCTGACGCAGGAAGAGCCGATGGCCCTGGCCGCTCCCGCGACTCCCGAAACGGCGGAGGCTAGCTTTGCCACCGGCGAGGGCCGCGACGCGCTGGTGCTCATCATCGAAGACAACGAGGAGGTGAACGCCTTTCTGGCCCAGAAGCTGCAGCCCCACTTCCAGGTGCGCACCGCGACCGATGGCGCGGCCGGCCTGCGCCTGGCCGCCGAGCTGATACCGGACCTCATCGTGAGCGACGTGATGATGCCGGAAATGAGTGGCCTGGAACTGGTGGCCAAGCTGAAAGGCGACTGGCGCACCTCCCACATTCCGGTGGTGCTGCTCACGGCCCAGGGCGCGCCCGAGCAGCAGGTGGAAGGCGTGCAGGCCGGCGCCGACCTCTACCTCACCAAGCCGTTTAACCCCACCTTCCTGCTCGAAAGCCTGCGCACGTTGCTCGGCAACCGGGAGAGGCAGCGCGAGCATTTCCGCCGCGAACTGAGCGTGGACACCGCCACCGTGGCCCCCGCCCAGCGCGTCGACCAGAAATTCCTGGCCGACTTCACCGCCATTGTGGAGGCTAACCTGGAGCGCGCCGACTTGAGCGTGGAGGACGTGGCCCGCAGCATGGGCATCTCGCGGGTGCAGCTCTACCGCAAGGTGAAGGCCGTGCTCGGCACCAGCCCGACGGACTTCGTGCAGAGCGTCCGCCTCACCAAAGCGCGCCAGCTGCTGCTCGATGAAACCCTCACCATTGCCGAGGTGGCTTACCAACTGGGCTTCAATTCTCCTTCCTACTTCTCCACCAGCTTCAAGGCGCGTTACCAGATTTCACCCTCCGAGTATCGGGCACTGCATATCGCGCCCGTGGGCTGAACGGATAGTGAAAACGATGTAACGAGAGTGGAAGCCCAAGGCTTTCCCCAAACGTTTGGGAGTAGATAAGATGTTGTGATTCAAGGTTAAGATTATATTTTAGGTAGTGAACGGATAGTTAACGCTTTTGAGAGGATTGAGCAAGCCCGCCGGGGCTGGCTGCCGGAATTTTGGACCATCAACCAACCCGCCGCTCTTGGTAGCCGGGAGCCGTTTCGGTCCTATTTCCTGCTTTTCAATCCCACTCAAAAACGCATGAACACTCTGCTACATTCTCTTCCGCAGGCGGCGCTGGTGGCGCTGCTGGCCGGCGGCCCGGCCCTGGCGGCAGCCCCTGCTGAAGCTGGCCGGCCAACTGGCCTCACCCACTCGGAACTGGCCGACCGCCCCATCACGGGCAAGGTGACCGACGAGAAAGGTGAAGGCCTGCCCGGCGTGACGGTCCTCGTGAAGGGCACGGCCCTGGGCACCAGCACCGGCCCCGATGGCAGCTTTGCCATCAGCGTGCCCGACAACGCGACGCTGATTTTCTCCTTCGTTGGCTACAAAACCCAGGAGGTGGCGGTGGGCAGCCAAACAACGGTAGCGGCCCAACTGGCCGCCGACGTGGCCGCCCTCGACGAGGTGGTGGTAACCGGCTACCAGGTGCAGCGCAAGACCGACTTGACCGGTGCGGTGTCGGTGATTAAGGTGGATGAGGTGAAGAGCATGACCTCGAACGATGTGACGCGTAACCTGCAGGGCCGCGTGCCGGGCGTGAACATCACCACCGACGGGGCGCCCGGAAGCGGGGCCACGGTGCGCATCCGCGGCTTCGGCACGCTAGGCAACAACGACCCGCTCTACGTCATCGACGGCATTCCGACCAAAGAAGGCATCGGGCAGATTAACCAGAACGACATCGAGAGCATTCAGGTGCTGAAAGACGCTTCGGCGGCCAGCATCTACGGCTCTCGGGCCGGCAATGGCGTGATTATCATCACCACGAAGAAGGCCAAGAAGGGCGCCACCCGCGTCGATTTCTCCACCTTTTTTACTTTGCAAAAAGCCGGGCCGCACATCCAGATGCTGAACACGCTGGACTACGGTAAGGTATACTGGCAGGCGTCGGCCAACGACCGCACCACGCCCAACATCCCGTTCTACAGCTACCAGTCGCACCTGGACGCGAGCGGCCAGCCCGTGCTCGACCAAGTGGTGGTGCCCGAGTTCATCGATGCCGACAAAACCCTGCGCTCGGCCGATACCGACTGGTTTAAACAAACCCAGCAGGATGCCCTCATCCAGCAGTACAACTTGAGCTTGAGCAGCGGCGGCGAGCGGGGCGGGGCCCTGTTCTCGCTGAACTACTACGACAACACCGGCACGCTGAAATACACGGGGTTGAACCGGTTCACGGCTCGTTTGAACTCGGATTATAACTTTTTCGGCGGCAAGCTGAAAGTGGGCGAAAACCTGACGCTGGCCAAAACTCAGCAGGCCCAGTACGACCTGAACCTGATACGCGACCGCAGCAGCCAACTGCCCGCCATCGTGCCGGTCCATACCGTGGACGGCGTAGGTTGGGGGGGGCCGGTGGCCGGCATGGGCGACCGCGACAACCCCTTGCGCCTGCTCACCGACAACCAGCAGAACCGCTCCAATACCGGCCGAGCGTTCGGCAACGTGTTTGCCGATGCGGAAATCCTGAAGGGCCTGCACCTGCGCACCAGCTTCGGCGTCGACTACAGCCTGTACAAGTACACCGAGCTGTACAAAACGTTCAAGGCCGGTTTTCTTTCCAACCAAGACAACCGGGTGACCGTCAACAACAATTTTGGGGGCAGCTGGACGTGGCAGAACACGCTGAACTACAGCGTGCCCCTGGGCGAAAAGCACCAGCTAGACGTGCTGCTGGGCAACGAGCGCATTAGCTACAATTTTGAGAGCACTTACGCCTCGCGCACCAACTTTGCCACCGAAGACCCCAGCTACATCGTGCTGGACGCCGGTGCGGCCAACAAGGACAACGGCGGCTCGGCCACGGCCTACCGGCTGGCTTCGTACTTCGCCAAGGTCAACTACGCGTTTGCTGATAAATACCTGGCGTCGGCCACCATCCGGCGCGATGGTTCGTCGCGCTTCGGCGCCGATAACCAGTTCGGCATTTTCCCGGCGCTGTCGGTGGGCTGGCGCCTGAGCGAGGAAGCTTTCGTGAAGAACAGCGCGCCGTTTATCTCTGACCTGAAGCTCCGCGCGGGCTGGGGCCAGACGGGCAACCAGGACATTGCCAACTTCGCTTCCCGCGGCCTGTATCAGTCGTTGCTGGGCACCCTGGACCCCACCTTCGACTACGACCACGGCACGGCCTACGACATTTACGGCAACAACACGGCCCTGCCTTCGGGCTATCGCCGCGTGCAGCGCGCCAACCCCAACCTGAAGTGGGAAACCACCACCCAAACCAATGTGGGCGTGGACTTTGGCTTCCTCGACAACAAGCTGAGCGGCTCCGTCGACTACTTCGTGAAGGATAGCAAGGACATCCTGGTGAACCTGCCCTACCTGGCCGTGGTAGGCGAGGGCGGCGACCAGTTTGTGAACGGGGCTTCCATCCAGAACAAGGGCTGGGAATTCCTGCTCGGCTACCAGAACAAGCTGGCCAATGGCCTGACTTACAACATCACGGGCAACGTTTCGACGTTCCGCAACAAGCTCACCTTCCTCCCCGACGAGGTGATTAACGCCTACGGCGGCAACGGCCAGGACGTGACCCGCATTGGGCACTCCATCAATGCCACCTATGGCTACGTGGCCGACGGCCTTTTCCAGAGCGCCAGCGAGGTGAGCGGAGCGCCCACTCAGGTAGGGGCCGCCCCCGGCCGCATTCGCTACAAGGACCTGAATGGCGACGGCAAAATCAACAACTTCGACCAGACCTGGATTTCGGAGGGTGTACCCGCTTACAGCTACGGCCTGAACTTAGGCGCTGGCTACAAGGGCTTTGACCTGCAGATTTTCCTGCAAGGCGTGCAGGGCCTCTATGCCTACAACAACTCCAAGTTCCGCACCGACTTCTCTTCTCTGGCTTCCGGCGAGAACTGGGGTGCGCGCCTGCTCGACGCCTGGACGCCCACGAACACCGGCTCGACCATTCCGGCGGCTACCCTCATCAACTCCAATAACGAAGGCCGTGCTTCTACCTACTTCATCGAAAACGCTTCTTACCTGAAGCTGCGCAACGTGCAGCTGGGCTACTCGCTGCCTGCCGAAGTGGCCGGCAAGGTGAAGCTGCAAGGGGTACGCATCTACGTGCAGGCCCAGAATTTCTTGCTCGGCAAAAGCAAGCAGTTCACCGGCCCCGACCCCGAAGTAACGAACTACCAATACCCGGTGCCGCTCATTTTCACCACCGGCCTCAACCTTTCCTTCTAAAGCCCAGCAAAATTCCCCCGCCATGAAATCGATTAAAACCCTCGCGCTGGCCTGCTCCCTGCTGTCGCTCTCCTTTGGCTGCTCCGATAAGAAATTCCTCGAAGTAGACCCCACCGGCGCCCTCGCCGACGAAGAGTTGAATACGCCCGCCAACATTGAAAAGCAGGTGATTGCCGCCTACTCGCAGCTCGGCAACGATGTGTACCGCACCCCCTATACCTCCATGTGGCCCTACGGCAACGTGCGGGCCGGCGACGCCTACAAGGGCGGCGGCGGCACCGCCGACGTGGACGCCTTCCACTTCTACGAAACCTTCGCCTTCAACCGCGTCGACGTTGGCAACACCGACGAGCTGTGGTTCCTGCTTTACATCGGCGTGTCGCGCGCCAACGATGCCCTGCGCCGCCTCGATGCCGTGAGCGACGCCGCCATGCCCAACAAGGCCGTGCGCCAGGGCGAAGCCCGTTTCCTGCGCGGCCACTTCTACTTTCTGCTGAAGGAGGTGTTCAAGCGCGTTCCCTACATCGACCAAAGCGTGGCCACCAAAGACTACGCCACCATCTCGAACGTGGCCCTGAGCAATGACGCGCTCTGGGGCAAAATTGCCGACGACTTCCGCTTTGCGGCAGCCAACCTGCCGGCTGTGCAGCCCGAAATTGGCCGGGCCACCAAGTCGGCCGCCCAGGCTTACCTGGCGAAAACGCTCCTCTACCAGGCTTACACGCAGAACGATAACAACGCCGTGACGGGCATTGACCCAGCCAAGCTGACGGAAGTGGTGGCACTGTGCGACCAGGTGAGTACCGCCGGCTACGCCCTGAATGCCGATTACGCCACCAACTTCCTGACGGTGGGCGACAACAGCCGCGAATCGGTGTTCGCCATCCAGTTCTCGCGCAACGACGGCACGCCCAAGGGCCGCACCGACCGCGGCAACGAGCTGAACTACCCCATGAACCCCGACTACGGCTGCTGCAGCTTCCACCAGCCCAGCCAGAACCTGGTGAACGCCTACAAGACCGACGCGCAGGGCCTGCCACTCTTCACCACCTTCAACAACAGCGACTTGCGTGCCGATATCCCCGCCGACTTCCAGGCCAACGCCGTGGACCCGCGCCTCGACCACACCGTGGCCATCCCTTCGCACCCGTACAAATACGACCCCACGTTTGTGTTTCAGAACTCGTGGGTGCGCGTGCCGCAGGTGTACGGCTACTTCATGTCGATGAAGGAGAACGTGTTGCCCTCGGACCCTAGCTTCCAGAAGAACCCGCCCTTTATGAGCACCTCGAAGAACTGGACCGTCATCCGCTACGCCGACGTGCTGCTCTGGAAGGCCGAGGCCCTGATTGAGCTCAACCGCGCTTCGGAGGCCCTGCCCATCATCAACCAGATTCGCCAGCGCGCCCAAAACAGCACCGCCCGCCTGCGCAACAGCGCCGGCCAACCCATCTCCAACTACCGCATTGGCCTATACCCCAGCAGCGGCTGGACGCAGGCCTACGCCCGCGAAGCCCTGCGTTTTGAGCGCCGCCTGGAATTTGCCATGGAGGGCTACCGCTTCTTCGACCTCACCCGCTGGGGCATTGCCGCCACCTATATGAACACCTATTTCAGCGTGGAAAAAAACAAACGCCAGTACCTGGCCACGGCCAATTTCACGGCCGGCCGCGATGAGTACATGCCCATCCCGCTCAACCAAATCAACTTCAGCAAAGGGCTTTATAAGCAAAACACCGGCTGGTAATAAAGCGGCTTATTCAACTCAACTTCTGCCCTGTGCCCCGGCGGCGTGGTGGGAACAAGTGTCCCGGAAAGCGGGGCGGAAGCTTGAGTTGAGACGCATGGTTCAATCCTTTCTACAGATATATCCGTGAAAAATAACGTCTTCTTTTGGTCGGTAGTCGTCGCTCTCGGCGGCCTGCTGTTCGGCTTCGATACGGCCGTGATTTCGGGGGCCGAAGAGGCCATCCAGAAACTCTGGGGCCTGAGTTCCTACGAGCACGGCCTCACCATGTCGATTGCGCTGGTGGGCACAGTGATTGGGGCCATTTTCGGCAGCGTGCCGAGCGATGCGCTGGGCCGCCGCGGCACCCTCACCTGGATTGCGGTGCTCTACCTCGTGTCGGCGGTGGGCGCGGCGCTCTCGCCGACCTGGGTGCCTTTTTTGCTGTTCCGCTTTCTGGGCGGGCTGGGGGTAGGGGCCTCGTCGGTGACGGCTCCGCTCTACATCTCGGAAGTGTCGCCGCCTGCCACGCGAGGCCGCATGGTGGGCATGTTCCAGTTCAACGTGGTGTTTGGCATCCTGCTGGCTTTCCTGTCGAACTACCTGCTGAAAGACATCGGGCCTAACGCCTGGCGCTGGATGTTGGGGGTACAGGCGGTGCCGGCTATCGCCTTCTTCCTCTTGTTGTTCCGCATTCCGGAGAGCCCGCGCTGGCTGCTCCGCCGGGGCCGCACCGAGGAAGCCCGAGCCGTATTCGAGCGCATCGACCCCGCTACGGCCGACGAAAGCATCAGTACTATTCTGGTTGCAAATGCGGCCGAGCAGGGCCCTGGCGAGTCGCTATGGGCACCGCAGTACCGGCGGCCGGTGCTGCTGGCGGTGCTGTTCGCGGCCTTCAACCAATTGGCTGGTATCAACGCCATTATCTACTACGCGCCACGCATTTTTGAGATGACCGGGCGCGGGCAGAGCGCAGCGCTGCTGTCGTCGGCCGGCGTGGGGCTGGTCAACTTCTGCTTCACGCTTCTGGCCGTGAACATCATCGACAAGTTTGGCCGCCGCCGGCTGATGCTGGTGGGCTCGGTGGGCCTGATTATCACGCTGGGGCTGGTGGCGCGGGCCTTCTACACCCAGGAATTTGCGGCGGTGCCACTGCTACTCTTCGGCTACATTGCCTTTTTTGCCTTCTCGCAGGGTGCGGTTATCTGGGTGTTCATTTCCGAGATTTTCCCCTCGGCGGTGCGGGCCAAGGGGCAGGCTTTGGGCTCCAGCACGCACTGGGTACTGGCGGCGGCCATCACGTTCATTTTCCCGGCCCTCACCGAGAAGCTGGGCGGCGGCAACACCTTCGCCTTCTTCGGCGGCATGATGGTGCTCCAGCTGCTCTACGTGTGGAAACTGATGCCCGAAACCAAGGGCAAGACCTTGGAGGAAGCGGATAAGGTGCTGGTGATGCACTAGCGCGTGACCTCACCCCGGGCCCCGGTTCGCTTGATGCGCGAAGCCCGTGGAGAGGCGAGCCTGACGATTGCAGACGGGCGCGCCGCCGTGGTTCCCCTCTCCGTGGGCTTCGCGCATCAAGCGAACCGGGGCCCGGGGTGAGGTTTCATTGAACCGGAGGCCCCACTCTGTATAATAGTTTCCCTCTTCCCAACTTCACCAACTTTCTCCATGTCCACCCTCCCCACCATCGCCTGCTTCGGCGAAATTCTATGGGACATTCTGCCCACCGGCAAGCAGCCGGGCGGCGCGCCCTTCAACGTGGCCGTGCATCTGCACCAACTGGGTTTGCCCGTGCGCTTTATCAGCCGCGTAGGCGACGACGAGTTGGGTACTGAGTTGGTCGATTTCGTGGCCTCGAAAGGCGTAGCGACTGACCTCATTCAGCACGGCAAAACCCACCTCACCGGCGTGGTGAAAGCCAACGTGGACGATGCCAACGAGGTGACCTACAAGATTGTGCAGCCCGTGGCTTGGGATTACATCCAGTACGATGCCACCGTGGAAGCCGCCGTAGCCACCGCCGATGCTTTCGTTTTTGGGAGCTTGGCGGCCCGGCAGGCGGGCACCCGCGAAACCCTGTACCGCTTGCTCGAAAGCGCTAAGTTCAAGGTGTTCGATGTGAACATGCGCCCGCCGCACTACACCCGCGAGGTGGTGAAATACCTGCTCACCAAAGCGAACATGGTGAAGATGAACCACCACGAGCTGGCCGAAATAATGGAGTGGTTTGGCACTGAAACCGAGCCGGCGTCTGCCATGCCCTGGCTGGCCCAGCGCTTCGACCTGCAAGCCGTGTGCGTGACCTGCGGCGCCGACGGCGCGATGCTGTGGGCCAACGACCAGCTCTACCGCGCGCCTGGTGTGGCGGTGCAGGTGCAGGACACTATCGGCAGCGGCGACTCGTTTCTGGCGGCCCTGCTCAAGGGCTGGCTCACCGGCCAGCACCCCGGCGAGGCGTTGCGTTTCGCTTGCGCCACCGGGGCGCTGGTAGCCACGCACCTGGGCGCTACGCCCAGCATCAGCGAGGCCGAAGTGGCGGAGCTGCTGGCCGCGCAGGCAGTGTAGATAGGAATTGCGTTGAGACGCGATGATACTTCGCGTCTCAACGTCTGCACAATTTGCTCGACATCGTTCAACGGGAGACGCGAAGGGTCGCGTCTCTACATCGTTCGCCTTTTTTCAATTCCCACCAATGAAGAACACCCTATTTCTGGTGCTGGCCGGTGCCAGCCTTGCCGCGTGCAGCCCCGATTCTAAAACTACTGACACAGCCGCCGCGACCCAGGAAGCCCCAGCCGCCCCAGCCGACGCCGTTGCTGTGCCGCCCGCTACGCCGCAATACCGGTCCGGCTACCACTTTTCGCCTGCTGCGCACTGGATGAATGACCCGAACGGCATGGTGTACTACGAGGGCGTCTACCATCTATTTTTCCAGTATTACCCTGGCGCCATGGTATGGGGCCCTATGCATTGGGGACACGCTACCAGCACCGATTTGGTGAGCTGGAAGGAACAGCCCGTAGCATTGGCTCCCGATTCGCTGGGCTACATCTTCTCCGGTAGCGCCGTGGTGGATGCGAAGAATACCAGCGGTTTCGGTAAGGATGGCAAAACGCCGCTGGTGGCCATTTTTACGCACCACGACCCCAAGGGCGAGAAAGCCGGTACGAAAACCTTCCAGAACCAGAGCCTGGCGTATAGCCTCGATGCGGGCAAAACCTGGACAAAATACGCCGGCAATCCGGTGCTGAAAAACCCTGGCATTAAGGACTTCCGCGACCCGAAAGTGAGCTGGAACGACGTGGCTAAGAAATGGATAATGACCCTGGCTACCCTCGACCGCATCACGTTTTTCTCCTCGCCCAACCTGAAGGACTGGACCAAGGAAAGCGAATTTGGCGAGAAGCTAGGCGCACACGGCGGCGTGTGGGAATGCCCCGATTTGTTCCCCCTCACCCTCAATGGCAAAACCCATTGGGTCCTCATTGTGAACCTGAACCCCGGCGGCCCCAACGGCGGCTCGGGCACCCAGTACTTCGTGGGCACCTTCGATGGCCACAAATTCACGCCCCTCAACGACAAGACCAAATGGGCCGACTACGGCCCCGATGACTACGCCGGCGTGACCTGGGGCAACACGCCCGGCCGCCGCATCTTCCTGGGCTGGATGAGCAACTGGGACTACGCCAACCAGGTCCCCACCTCGCCCTGGCGCAACGCCACCACCATTCCGCGCGAGCTGGGCCTGCGCCAAGTTGGTTCAGAAATCTACCTCACCTCGCAGCCGGTAAAGGAACTGGCCAAGCTGGCTCAGCCAGCCGTGGTGCTCAAGGATGTGAAAGCTACTGACGCGCCGCTGGACCTAACCAGCCAACTCAGCTTCAGCGGCGATAAATTCTCTTTGAAACTGAGCACCGCGCAGCTGCAGGATTTCGGGCTGATGCTGAGCAACGCAGCTGGTGAAGAGTTGCGCCTCGGCTACGATGCCTTGGCCAAACAGTACTACATCGACCGGCGCAAGGCGGGCCCGACTGGCTTCAGTAGCAAATTTGCGGGCCGGCACGTTACGCCGCGTCTAGCTACCACGCCGGCCGCCGATGTGACACTGTATGTAGATGCCACTTCGGTGGAGCTGTTTGCGGATGGTGGATTGAGCGTAGCGTCGGAGCTGTTTTTTCCGTCCCAGCCCTTTACCGCGCTCAAGCTGGAATCGACGGCGGGGATAACCATCCGGGAGTTGTCGTTCAGTAAGTTGACCGGCGTGCAGGCGACCGCCTCCGCGAATTAGGTTCGGCAAATATTGGGGAAAGCATTGTACAGGCTTCCGGCGCACCGCCGGAAGCCTGTACTGCCTTAGGGCCAGCAGTGCTCCGGAGTATTGAATAAGCGCAGGGTAGGAAGGGCCGGCGCAAGCTGCCAAGCCGAAGAGTACAGGAGAGTTTGGGCGAGAATGGACGGTTTCTTGCGCTCGTTCTAACTGGTGAGCCGCGCCTTACCGGGACTTTAAGCGGCTCCCATATCCTTCCCCATCCCACCCGATGAAAACCGACTGTTACTTGCTCGTTCTTGCCAGCCTGCTGCTGAATTTTGGCAGCCATGCCCAAACCAAGCTGGCTACCGGCAGCCAAAAGCCCATGCCTGCCGCCGAGTGGATTGATGCTGATACCGGCCATAAAATCGTACGGCTGACAACGTTGGATGGCGCGAATGAGAGCTTCTATTTCCACAACAATCCCTTTGTGAAAAGCCTGGGCTCCGAAGGCGACAAGATGGTGTACTACCACACCTCGCCGGCTGGCAAGCAGCTCTACTCTTTCAACCTGAAAACACGCCAGAGCGAGCCGCTGACGCGGGCCTTCCCTAAAGTGCACGGCGAAATAGTGGCCAAGAAGCGCCGCGAAGTGTTTTACCAAGTGGGCGATACGGTTTACGCCACGCACATCGATAACAAGAAGACGCGGCTGGTCTATGTTTTTCCGGCTGATTTCAAGGCCGACATCACTACGCTTAACGCCGATGAAACCCAGTTGGGTGGGGCCTGGGGCAGCGACGCGGAGAAGGAAATCTACCGTCAGTTTCCGGCCAAGCACGACTTTTTTACCCGCATTTACGAGGCCAAGCTGCCGCGCACGCTCTTCATGGTGAGCGCCGATGGTAAGAGTCAGCTCACGAAGCTGTTTACCGATAATGCCTGGCTAAACCACGTGCAGTTTTCGCCCACCGATGCCAACTGCTTGATGTTTTGTCACGAAGGGCCTTGGGAAAAGGTGGACCGCATCTGGACCATCGACACCAAAACCAAGGCTGTGAAGCTGATTCACAAGCGCACACTCGACCGCGAAATTGCGGGCCACGAATGGTTCGGGGCCGATGGCAAAACCATCTGGTTCGACCACCAGAAGCCGCGCGGCGAAACCTTCGCCGTAACCGGCACTAACCTAAAAACCGGCACCGAAAAGACCTATGCCCTGAAGCGCGACGAGTGGTCGGTGCACTACACCAGCTCGGCCCACCAGAAGACGTTTGCCGGCGATGGCGGCTACCCGACTTCGGTTGCAAAATCGGCCGAAGGCCACTGGATTTACTTATTCACGCCCGATGGCGACCACTTCAACGCGGAGAAGCTGGCCAACCTGAAAGTGCACGACTACAAGCTGGAACCCAACGTGCACTTTTCACCCGATGGGAAATGGCTGATTTTTCGGGCCAATTTTGAAGGCCAGGCGCAGGTGTACGCAGTAGAAATCGCCAAGTCGGCGTCGTAAGAATGAACAAGAATAAAGTACGCGTTATGCCGAGCGCAGCCGAGGCATGACGCGTTCTACCTGCATGATGTTCCAGATTAAAAACCAATGCGCTTAAAAACCACCCTGAATTCCTTGCTCTGCGCCACGCTGCTGCTCGCGCTGCCGGCCGCCGCCCAGAAGCTCCCGAAGAAAAAAGCCGTGCTCAAAAGCATGACTTTGACCAACGACTACTTTATGAAGAAGTGGCCGGATACGGGCAAGGAAATCGTGACCAATATTGCCCGGCCCAGCCACATCTGGACGCGCGGCGTGTACTACGAAGGCCTGATGGCCCTCTACCAGACCGATAAGCAGGCGCGCTACTACGACTACGCCGTGGACTGGGGCACCAAGCACCAGTGGGGCATCCGGCGGGGCATTACCGACCGCAACGCCGACAACCAGTGCGCCGGCCAGACCTATCTGGAGCTGTACCAGATTGACCCCAAGCCGGAGCGGCTGCACGACATCAAGGCCGCCGTGGATAACATGGTGAACAGCCCGAAAATCGACGATTGGAACTGGATTGACGCGCTGCAAATGGCCATGCCGGTATTTGCTAAGCTGGGCGTGATGACCAAGGATACGGCCTACTACGAGAAGATGTACCGCATCTACAACTACTCGAAAACCCAGCACGGCGGCCAGGGCCTCTACAACCCGCAGGATAAATTTTGGTGGCGCGATAAGGACTTTGTGCCACCCTACAAAGAGCCCAACGGCGAGGATTGCTACTGGAGCCGCGGCAACGGCTGGGTGGTGGCCGCCATGGTGCGCGTGCTGGACGTGATGCCGAAAGACGCCCCGCACCGCGCCGAATACGAACAGATGTATATGAACATGATGCAGGCCCTGCCGCCGCTGCAGCGCCCGGACGGCTTCTGGAACGTGAGCCTGCATGACTCCACGCACTTCGGCGGCAAGGAAATGACCGGTACCGCGCTGTTTGTATACGGCATGGCTTGGGGCCTCAACCACGGCCTGCTCGACAAGAAACAGTACGAGCCCATCATTGCCAAAGCCTGGAAAGGCATGGTGACCGACTGCATCCACAAAGACGGTTTCCTGGGCTACGTGCAAGGCACTGGCAAGGAGCCCAAGGACAGCCAACCGGTAACCTTCACCAGCAAGCCCGACTTCGAGGATTACGGCTTAGGCTGCTTCCTGCTGGCCGGCAGCGAGGTATATAAGTTGAAGTAGGCCTAGCGCCCCTGAGGCCTAACCTTGCCCCGGCCTTCACCCATGGGCAGGAAAGCCGGATAATTTTTAACGTTGATTTAAATAGGTGGGGCCCGCGCCGCCGTGGCTGCCCTCTCCATGGGAGAGGGGCCGGGGGGAAGGGACTGCCACCAGAACGACATACATGAAACGCTCCCTCGCCCTGCTGCTCTTTGCTTCGCTCACTGCCCAGGCACAGGCGCCCAAGTGGCCTGCCATCACCCAGCAAACCAAGCCCTGGACGCGCTGGTGGTGGGAGGGCAGCGCCGTGAACAAAGCCGACCTTACCACCGTGATGACTGAGTACCAGAAAGCCAACCTCGGCGGCCTGGAAATCACCACCATCTACGGTGTGAAAGGTGCCGAAAGCCAGTTCATCGACTTCCTCTCACCAAAGTGGATGGACATGCTCTCGCACACCCTCGCCGAAGGGCAGCGGCTGGGGCTGGGCATCGACATGGCCCAGGCATCGGGCTGGCCCTTTGGCGGGCCGTGGGTGGCGCCGGCTGATGCGTCGAAGTACGTGGCCTACACAACCTACGAGGTAAAAGGCGGCGCGAGCCTGACCGAGCCGGTGAGCTTTATGCAGAAGCCCATCATCACGGCCATCAACCACAAAGTCGACCTCAAGCAATTGGTAGACCCGGTGGCTAAAAACAAGGACCTGCAGACGCTGGCCCTCGACCAGGTGCGCTTCGAGAAACCTCTGCCGCTTCAGACCTTGATGGCGTATTCGGACAAAGGCCAGGTGCTGGATTTGACCAGTAAAGTAGCTGCCGATGGCAAGCTGAGCTGGACCGCGCCCGCCGGCAGCTGGACGCTCTACGCCCTTTTCCAGGGCTGGCACGGCAAGCAGGTGGAACGCGCCGGCCCCGGCGGCGAGGGCGACGTGATTGACCACCTCTCTAAAACGGCTACCGACCATTACCTGGCCTATTTCGATAAGGCATTTGCGGGCCACGATGTAAAGCCGATTCGGGCCTTCTTCAATGATTCATACGAAGTGGACGATGCCCAGGGCGAGGCTAACTGGACGCCGCTCATGTTTGCGGAGTTCCAGAAGCGGCGCGGCTACGACCTGCGCCAGCACCTGCCCGCACTGTTCAACAAAGCCGCCGAGGACGAGAATCAGCGCGTGCTCACCGACTACCGCGAAACCATTTCGGAGCTACTGCTCGAAAACTACACCAAAACCTGGGGCGCCTGGGCCAAAACCCATGGCGCGCTCATCCGCAACCAAGCCCACGGCTCGCCGGCCAACATCCTGGACTTGTACGCCGCCACCGATATTCCGGAAACGGAAGGCGAGAACCTCACGCGCATCAAGTTCGCGTCGTCGGCCGCGCACGTCACTGGCAAGCCGCTGGCCTCGGCCGAAACCGCCACTTGGGAAAATGACCACTTCCTGAGCAAGCTCAGCGACGTGAAGAAGGCCATAGACCGCATGCTGCTGGGCGGGGTAAACCACGTGTTTTACCACGGCACGGCCTATTCGCCGCCCGCGGCCAAGTGGCCCGGCTGGTTGTTCTATGCTGCCGTGGAATTCAACCCGCAGAACCCGTTCTGGACGGATTTTGGCAAGCTGAACCAGTACACGGCCCGCGCCCAGTCGTTTCTGCAAGCCGGGCAGCCCAGCACCGATGTGCTGCTTTACCTGCCGCAGTCCGACGCCTACACCCGGCCCGGCAAGGTGCTGCTCCAGCACTTCGACGGCATCGAGCACGGCTTCAAGGGCCTGCCCATTGAGACTACCAGCGAGCTGCTGCTCACCAAGGGCTACGGGTATGATTTCATCTCCGACAAGCAGGTGCAGCAAATCAAAAACACGGGCAGCACCCTGACGACCAGTGGCGGAGCTCCCTACCAAACCCTGCTTGTGCCCAATGCGCATGTGATGCCGCTGCCCACGCTGCAAAACCTGCTGAAGCTGGCCCAGGGCGGCGCCACCATCGCCTTTCAGCACCAGGCTCCCGCCGATGTGCCCGGCCTGGGCGCGCTGGCCACCCGCCGCGCCGAATTCAAAAAGCTGCTGGCGCAGTTGAAGTTTGCTGACACCAAAACGGCCGGCGTGCAGCAGGCTGCCGTGGGCAAGGGCCGGATTCTGCTCGGCGACGACGTGCCGACCTTGTTGGCCCAAGCCGGCGTGAAGCGCGAAACCTTGACCGACCAGGGCCTGCAATTCATCCGCCGCCGTCATGCCAAGGGGCATTACTACTTCCTAGCGAACTGGGGCGAGAAGCCCTACGCCGGCTGGATAACTCTGCAAACGCCCGCCAAATCCTCGGCTCTTTACAACCCCATGACCGAGCAAACCGGTATGGCCAACATCCGCGCGGCTGCCAACGGCCTGCCCGAAGTGTACGTGCAACTGGCCCCCGGCGAAACCTGCATCCTCGACACCAACGAAGGCACCATCAACGGCCCGGCTTACCCGTACCTGACGGTGGCCGCCGCACCCCAGCCCCTCACCAATCCGTGGGAGCTGAGCTTCCTCTCGGGCGGCCCGGAGCTGCCAGCCAAGCAGCAGGTGAAAGAGCTGACTTCCTGGACGACGCTGGCCGGCGACGCAGGCAAGAAGTTTTCCGGCACGGCCGCCTACACCACCACCTTCGCCCTGCCGCAGGGCAGCGGCGACGGCTTTCTGCTCGACCTTGGCCGGGTGGCTCAGAGCGCCCGCGTGCAGGTAAACGGCCAGCCAGCCACCACGCTGCTCGGTCCGGTGTACCAGGTGTTCGTGCCGAAATCGCAGCTCAAGGCCAGCAACACCCTCACCGTGACGGTGAGCAACCTGATGGCCAACCGCATCGAAGACCTGGACCGCAACCACGTCGACTGGAAGATTTTCTACAACACCAACATGCCCGCCAAGCTCAAGGAAAACCGCGGCGCCGACGGCCTCTTCACTACCGAAAAGTGGTCGCCGCTGGAATCCGGCCTGCTTGGCCCCGTCACCCTCACGCCGGCCTCCATAAGCGCGCCGGTTCAGTAGTTGCCAGGCCCTGGCACAGCTGGCTGACTAACAACTGACAACAAGTAACTAGTACTTGACAACTCATCACCCATGGAAGAAGTAGCATTCACAATGCAGCTCAAGCCCGGCGTGGCCGCCGAGTACCAGCGCCGTCATGACGAAATCTGGCCCGAGCTTTCGGCCCTGTTGCACGAGGCTGGCATCCGCGACTATTCAATTTACCTGGATGCGGCCAGCGGCCGGCTGTTTGCTGTGCAGAAGCGTCTGCCCGGCCACACCACCGACGGGTTGCCCACCACGGAAATTATGCAGCGCTGGTGGGCCTACATGGGCGATTTGATGGATACCAACCCGGACAATTCGCCGGTAGTGCAGTCGTTAACGCGGGTGTTCCACCAGGAATAGTCCAGCTAAAAAAATAAACTCTTTTCGTAAAATCAGGAGAGTGCGGGAAGGTTAGTGTGTGCTCAATCTCCAGTTTTGTACTGTGAGTGCAAACAACCTGACTGGCACGCGGCCACACGGAGAAACGATGGGTGGGAGTCCTCTTTCTTCAATCCCCGCCGCGGGCCACGTCAGTGTTGTGGCATCAAGTATTTCAGTTTCCTTTCCAGGATAACTATAACTATGTTTTTGTCGCTGTTTTGTGGTTGTGCCCGATTTTGGCAGCCCAATTCAGTACTTATATAGATTTAGAAGTCAAATGCTTGAATAATGCTGGTTAATAAAGTTTTAGCCGCTTAGAACCAGGATATCAAGGCGTGAGAGTTTAAGAGTTTTTGTGAGTTTTAGTGAAACAAAACTAACCGAAGATGCGGCCTCCATTGGGGGCCGCTTCTTTTTTGTCTGCACCTGCCGAAAGCAGCATTTTTATTTGAGTGGAAACAGGCCCGGATAATCCGTAATTACCCCATCGACCCGCAGCTGAATCAACTGCCCGACCTCGGCGGTGGTATTAACCGTCCACGGAATGACCTGCATGCGGCGCTGATGGCAGGCCTGCACCAGCTCGGCCGTTACCAGCTTATAAGCAGGACTATAGATGCTCGGTGTAAAGCTGAACCGCGCCAGATTCTTTTCCATGCTTTCTGGGTTGTCGACCAGCAGCGCGGTGCGTAAAGCAGGTTGTACGCGGTGCACAATTTCCAGCGTGCGTGGGTCGAACGACTGGATGATTACGCGGCTCTGGACGCCTTTGGCATTCACCACGGCCAACAGCAGGCGCACAAATTCCTCCGGCGCGGGGTGGTTGGTGCCGTCGCCGTCGGGTGTAGTTTTCGTTTCGATGTTGTAAAACGGTGCGGGCCGCTGCTTGCGCCGCGCATACGTTTCGGCGGAGTCGATGACTTCGGCCAGCAGGGGCTTGTAAGCGAGCAGCTTTTGCTGCTGCGGGAACTTGGGGTTGCCGTGGCTGCCTACGTCGTAGCGCCGGATTTCAGCGTAGGGCAGGCTGTAAATTTTCAGAGCTTTCTCATCGGCTTTGGCAATGGGCTGGCCATTAGGCTGATACACGAAGCCCGAGTTCATAAACGGGTCGTGGGAGAGGAGCACCTGCTTGTCCTGGCTGATGGCAATGTCCATTTCCAGCGTCGTCACGCCCAGGTCCAGTGCCTTGCGCATGGCCGGGATGGTGTTTTCCGGCATCAGCCCGCGGCAGCCGCGGTGGCCCTGAATGTCGAGCGGGCGCGTCTGAGCCAGGGCGGTTTGGGCGAGGAGCAGTAGGGCGAAAACGAAGTTTTTCATGAATGGACTGTAGACCCGAGTACCCCGAATTTCCAATTCGACCCGCTGGAACGATTAATACAGTACGTTCCAGCGGGTCGAATTGGAAATTCGGGGGTACTCGGGCTGTTATCACACGGCAACGGTTTCGCTATATACTTGCCCGAAACGGTCGGTGGCTTCGATGCGGATTTCCTTGGCGTTGGCCGATGGGCGGGCAAAAAACAGGTGGTCCGTCATGGTGGGCTCCACCCATTTGTGTTTGGCGGGCAGGTTTTCGCCGGCCTGGAGCTGCACGGCCAGCGGGTCGAGGCCGGCTTGCTGCTGCATTTCGCCCTGGCGTACGCCGTTTTCAAACCAAGCCACTTTCCACTGCGGGTCCCAGTTCCAAACGTTGGCCACGATTTCATCGGGCCGGCCGGGCACCGCGCCTTTGGGGTAGGAGCGGAGCTGGTGCTTGCGGTCGTGGCCCACGGATTTGTAGTACCACTTTATTTCGCCGCCGCTCACCTCGTATACGCCGTAGCCGCTGGGCGCGCCGTCGGTGCAGATGGGGCCGGTCCACCAGGCGCCGCACACCGCGCCGTGGGTGTGCTCGATGGTGTTTTCGTTGAAAATCTTCTCGCACACGTGCGTGTGGCCCGACATAATGTGCGCCGTATAAGGCTTCAGAATACGGTACAGCTCGGCCCGGTTCGACACCACGCCGCCCAAGGATTCGTCCTTGAGCTTGTTGCGCCGCTGGTCGCCGCTGTCCACCGGAATGTGCAGGGCCACCACCACGGTGCTGCCCGGCTTCACGTGGCTCAGGTCCTGCTCCAGCCACTGCAATTGCTTCTCCGTGAGGTAGCCAATGTACTTTTTGGGTGGGCCGATGAAGAAGACATCATCGAGCACCACGTAGTGCACCTCGCCCCGGTTGAAGGAATAATACGTGGGGCCAAATAAGCTCTTGAAGGTCTGGGCCGAGCCCTCGTCGGTGCGCGCCGTGAGGTCCATGTCGTGGTTGCCAATGACCTGGAAGAACGGCAGCCCGCTGATTTCTACCGCCTTTTTGTAGTCCTCAAACAGCTCGTGCTTGTCCCACACCAAGTCGCCACAGCCGATGGCGAAGGTATTGGCGTCGTATTGCGCGGCCAGCTTTTTTAGGTCCGGCGCGGAGCTGGTGAGCAGTTCATGGCAGTCCTTTTTGTTTATCATCTGCGGGTCGGCCCACACCACGAAGGTGTGTTTGGTGTCGTCGCCGGCCAGCTTTTGCAGGGCGAAGTCGGCTGTCATTTTATCCGTGCCCGGCTTGATAGCCTGGAAGAATTGCGCCAGTCCTTTCTCGTGCGGAAACGCGTAGCCACGTGGGATGGAAATATGAACGAATTCGGCCGTGGCGTTGCTTTCCAGCGTGTATTTACCGGTTTTGTCGGTCAGCACGATGTTGGTGCCATCGGTCACGGCCACGTTGGCAATACCAGTACCATTCTGGTGTACCTTGCCCTTGATGGTAAGCGGTGCGAGGCTGATTTTCTGGCCGCTGGGCGTGGTCTGGGTTTCTTCGGCAGCGAGGGCTGCGGGAGCGAAAGGCAGGCTAAGGCCGGCGCTGACGAGACCAAGGTTTTGGAGGAATTGTCTGCGGAACATGGGCGGTGGTATGATTTGAACAGAACGTCATGCAGAGCGCAGCGAAGCATCTCGCGTGCCACCACTAATTCTGATGATTGAGTTAGTTGAAGCACGCGAGATGCTTCGCTGCGCTCTGCATGACGTTCCTTTTAGCAGCGGTTAGTTTTCGTAGATGGCAATGTCATCCAGCCCCAAGCGCCCGTTCAAAATGGCGGGCGGGTTGCTGGCACCCAGGCCCAGCTTGTTGATGCGGAAGCGCACCGGGCCGCTGATGCTCATGAGAAAGGTGATGGAGTGCTGCCAGTTGCCGGCATCGGTGATGGTGGCGCCAGTTTGCGTCCAGGTGCGGCCCTGGTCCTGCGAGTACTCCAGTTTCCAGGAGCTGGCGGCGTCGGTGTAATAGGCGCCGTAGATGAGCGTGACTTTGGTAGCGCCGTTGGGGAGGTCGAACTTCATTTCCACCACAGCTGGCACCGTCAGGCCCTGCTGTATGCGGATGCCCTGGGCGCCGGTGTACCGGTCGCGCCCCGAGGTGTTGCCGAGGATGGCTTGGTACAGCTTCCAGGGGCCGGTGCCGAAGGTCACGGTGTTGTCGGGCACGGCGGCGGTGTTCATATCATAGCTGCCCTTGGTGGCCTGCGGCACAGCCTCAAAGCTTTCGGGGAAGTTGCGGTAGATGGGGCCGCTGGGGTCCACGGCGTCGGCGGCGGTGCGCAGCCAGAGCTGCGGCGCGGCGGCCTGGCTGGCGTCGAGGCCACCCACCGGGATGCCCAGGAACGTGGCGCTGGCCGGAATGCGGCGCGTTGCGAAAGCCGCGCCGGCTTCGGTGTGCAGGGTGATGCTTTTGCCCGCGCCGTCGGCCAGGGTTTTGTTGCCCGCATAGGTGTCGCCCGATACGGGCAGCGGCGTGATGCTGCCGCCGGTGATGCGGACCAGCGTGCCTTCGTATTGGTCGAAATTGGTGAGCAGGGTTTCGATGTTGATGTCGCGGGCGCGCACGGCGTTGTTGCTGCTCACCTTGCGCACGCGGTCGGCCGTCACGCCTTCGATGCGGAGCGCGCCGGTGGTTTTGGTCAGCGTGGTGCCAGCCACATCCACCACCACCGAGTCGCCCACGGCGACGTTCGCGTTACCATTCAGCGGGATGATGATGCCGCGTACCACACCGCGCCGCTTGTTTTGCACCACCAGTGTGGTGGGGCCGCCGGGCACGTTGGCCCCGCTGGCATCGGAAACGACGATGCCCACAACCTGGTGCGCGCCCGAAAGCTGGGCCTGTTCCAGCGGCACGCTCGCGCCCTGGTAGAGCCGGCGCAGGTCCTCAAGGGAGACAATTGGGCTGGGCTGGCCGGCCGCGTAGTCGGGGTTTTCTTCCAGGCAACTGGTGAGGGTCAGGGCCGTGAGGAAGGCGATTAGAAGCTTAGATTTCATTTGAATTCAATGGGATTGTTTGGCCGTCATGCTGAGCGTAGTCGAAGCATCTCGCTCGTTTCGTTGCAATCGGGTCTGATTACTGGTGGCACGCGAGATGCCTCGGCTGCGCTCGGCATGACGGCCTTTTGTCATCTTTCTGCTATCCTACAATTGCCACCACACCTTCGTGTTGATATCATCCGGTCCCTGGTCGGCCACGGCGGCCTGGTAATTTAATTGGTTCAGGCTCTGCACGTAGAGTGGGTAGTTGATGCGAGCGGGCATCCGGCGGTTGTTCTTCAGGCCGGGGCCGAGGGGCAGCACCGGGTGGCCCGTGCGGCGGTACTCAAACCACTGCTGAAAATCGGTGAAAAACAGCGCGTAATACTTCTGCAGATGAATTTGGTCGAGCTTAGTATCGAAGGTGCTGGTGGGCTCCCACTTCACGTCGGCGTTGGTGAGGAAGGGGCCGGGTACGGTGAGGCCCCAGAGCGTGATGCCGTTGGTGGCGCCGGTTTCGTAGTAGGTTTTGGCGTCGCCCGTAATCCAGCCGCGCAGGGCGGCTTCGGCCAGCAGCAGCTGCACCTCGGGGTAGTTGAGGATGTTGCCGAGCAGCGGCTCGGTCATGAGCGTGGCGGGGTAGGTCGATTTGCCTACCGGAATCTGGGTGGGCAGGTAGCCACTCGGGATGCCCTCGTAGGTGCCGTTCGAGAGGGTGGCCCACTTGGCCAGGCGCGGGTCGTTCCACTCCACCAAGTTGTTGATGAAAAACTCGCTCATTGAGCTGAACGAGCTGAAATCGGCCGTGCGCCAGGTTTGGAAGGGCGACTGGTAGGGCGCGGTGCCGGTCCAGCGCAGAATGGCCGACTCCGCATTGCTGGCGATGAGCGGATAGTTGCCGGGGTTGGTGCTCACCATGTCGCGCAGCTTGGCCTGCGGGCTCAGGCCACCCGGCGCAATGGCGTCGGTCCGGTTCGACACGCGCATGAGCAGACGCAGGTAGAGCGAGTTGCCAAACTTGCGCCATTTCAGCGCGTTGCCTTGGAACAGCGGGTCGAGCTGCGACTGGTCGGCGGTGAGGTCGACGTTGGTTTTCAGCAGTTCGTTGGCTTCCTCCAGCTTCACAAACAGGTCGCGGTAGATGTCTTCCTGCCGGTCGAACTTCGGCTGCAGCTGCCCGGCGCGGCCCTGGATGGCCTCCGAATACGGCACGTCGCCAAACGTATCCGTCAGCAGCGAAAACGTCCAGACTTCGCAGATGCGGGCAATGGCCATAAAGGTTTTGCTCTTCACCGCCGTCGCACTCTGGTACATGTCGCGGAAATCGGTGAGCTGGGTATACCAGCCGTTCCACATGTAATCGGCCTCTGCCGGCCGGATGACGTAGCGGTGAAACTCGTCGTTATCGACCCGCGACACGTGCACCTGCATCAACTCGTTGGTGATGCGGAAAGCGCGGTCCATATTACGCTTCACCAAATCAGTAAGAGCCGGCGCCAGCAGCGTTTCGGGAATGACGTTGGGGTTTTGGTTGGGGTTGATGTTCATCTCCTCAAAGCCCTTGGTGCAGGCCGGCGCAGTAGCTAGGCCGGCAGCGGTGAGGAGCAGGAGGAACAGGCGGTTTAGGGTTTTCACGACGATGAAAGTGGAATGTAGAGACGCGACACTTCGCGTCTCGTCGTTGCTGATGTTGTTTAGCCGGTGCAGTCCTGGTTGGTCAAAGGGACGTTCCACGACGAGACGCGAAGTGTCGCGTCTCTACACCGTTCTCGATTTCTAGATCCCCACCGTCAGGTTGATGCCCATGGTGCGGGTGCTCGGGAACTGTCCCAGCTCAAATCCCAGGTCAATGGTGCCGTCGTTCAGGGTGCCGAATTCGGGGTCGAAGGCGGGCCATTTAGTGAAAATGAACAGGTCGCGGCCGTAGAGGCCGATGGAGGCCTGGGTCAGCTTCAGCTTGCTCAGCAGCGTGGCGGGCAGGGCGTAGTCAAGGCGCATCTCGCGTAGCTTGATGAAGTCGGTGCGGAAGAGGTTGGCCTCCACGTTGTCGCGGCCGTAGTGGGCGGTGTAGTAGGCCGGGATGTCGGTGGCCACCACGTCGTTGGGGCGAAAGGTGCCGTCGCCGTTGGCAATCACGCCGTTGCCGATAATGCCGTTGTAGCGGCCCGGCAGCGTGAGGTTGCTCTTGCCCTGCTCGGCCAGCACCGCGTTGGTCATCGAGTAGGCTTTGGCCCCAAACTGCCCATCGAACAAAATATTGAGACGCAGCTGCTTGTAGCTGAACTCGGTGCCGGCGCTGGCTTTCCACTGCGGCAGCGCGTTGCCGAGGTATTTGATTTCGTCGCCCAGCACGGGGTAGCCGTTCTGGTAGATAATCTGGCCGTCGGGGGCGCGCTCGTAGCCACGCCCATAAATGGCGCCCATGCTGCCGCCGGGCCGCGCTTCCACTGAGCCACGGCCGCCGGGGCCGCGCTGCAATTGGTAAGTCAGCACGCTGTCGGCCAGGCTCACCACCTGGTTGCGGTTGGCGGTGAAGGTGCCGTAGGTCTTCCAGCTGAAGCCCTTGGGGCTCGTAATAATTTGGGCGTTGGCTTGAATTTCCAGGCCCTCGTTGCGCACCAGGCCGGCGTTCAGCACGGCGTAATTGTAGCCCGAAGCGCGGTCCACGGGCACCCGCAGAATCTGGTCGAAGGTATTGTTGCGATACACCGCCACGTCGATGCCGATGCGGTTGCGCAGGAAGCGCAGGTCGGCGCCCAGCTCGATGCTTTCGGTGCGGCGGGGCTTCAGGTTGTCGTTGGCAATGGCTTCGGGGTTGCTCAACCCCGAGGCAAAGCCCGAGGCTACCGCGTAGGTGTACGACGTGAGGTAGGGCGTGGTGGTGCCGCTGCCCACCTGCGCCACCGAGGCCCGCAGCTTGGCAAACGACACGAATTCCGGCAGCGGCACCAGCGTCGAAACGATGGTGCTCAAACTGGCCGATGAGTAAAACGGCACCCGCGAGGCCTTCACCGACGTGGGCGTGGCCAGCGTGCTGGTCCAGTCCTGTCGCCCGGTCAGGTCGAGGTACAGGAAGTTGTTATAGCCCACGGTAGCCAGTCCGTAGAAGCTGTTCACCGCAAACTCGGCCCGGTAGGGCAGCGCCAGCGGCAGGTCGCGGCTGTTGGCGAAGGTGAACACGTCGGGGTAGAGCAGGCGCTCGGCGCGCAGCTCGTCCTTATTGTAGCGGTTGCGCAGGGTGCTGCCGCCGCCCGACAGGCTCGTCTCAAACTTGCCAAATTTGTGGGCGTACTGTAGCAGGAAATCGTGGTTCATCTCCTGCGAGAAGATGTTCTGGGTGCGGTACATGCCCTCCTTGTACTTCTCGGTATCCTTCGGGCGCTGCTGCGAGCGGGCCTCGTACGAAAAGTCCAGCGCCGAGCGCAGCATCAGGTTCCAGTCCTTGCCGAACTTGTAGTTCACCTGCACGTTGCCCGTGAGCGAGTTGCGGTTGCTCTTGTTTAGCATCTCCCGCGTAATCAGGTAGGGGTTATCCACCAGGCTGCTAAAGGGATAGCGCTGCGTAATGCCCGTCGCGCCCGGCGCCCAGTAGTCCTTTATCCAGCTCAAATCCGCGTTCGGCAGCTGAAACATGGTCCAGTACATAATCGTCTGGTTGTTGTAGCCGGTGCTGGGGAGGTTGTCGCTGTTGCGGTTGGTGTAGTTCACCTTGGTCGACACCGTGAGCCGGTCGGTAATCTTCTGGCTGGCCGACAGCGCCACGGTGTTGCGGTCGTAGCCCGTGTTCGGGATAATCCAGGTATTCTGGAGGTTAGTCAGCGAGAGGCGCACGGCCGTGCGGTCGGTGCCGCCGTCCAGGGCAATGGTGTTGGTAAAGGTTTTGCCGGTTTGGAAGAAGTCCTTGCGGTTGTTTTTGTAGGGCACCCAGGGCGTGCGCTCGGCGCCGGTAGTATTGGTAGCTGGGTCATATTGGAAGAACGACTGCCCGTTGAATTTCGGCCCCCAGGCCGAGCTGGTGCTGCGGGTGCTGGGTCCGTCGGCGGTGGCATTGTAGGAGTAGTAATTCTCGCCCGCCGCGCCCTGGCCGTACTCATATTGAAAGTCGGGCCAGCGCGAAATCTGGTCCAGCGCCGCGTTCGAGTTGAAGGTGACACCAATGCCTTTCTTGCGCGCCTTGCCCGATTTGGTGGTGATGATGACCGCGCCGTTGCCGCCGCGCGCGCCGTACAGCGCCGTGGCCGCGGGCCCCTTCAGCACCGTCACCGACTCAATGTCCTCGGGGTTGATGTCGTTGAGGCTGGTGCCGAAATCGACCGGCGACTCCGATTGCAGGTAGGCCGTGCTGCCGTTGCCGGTGTTGCGGTTGCTGCCGCCCAGCACCACGCCATCTACGACGATAAGCGCATCATTATCACCCGCCAGCGAGCTTTCGCCGCGCAGCACAATCTTGTTCGAGCCGGCCGGGCCGCCGCCCGAGCGCACCAGGTTCAGCCCCGCCACCTTGCCCGAGAGCGCATCGGTCCAGTTGTTGGATTTGGCTTCGGTAAGCTGCTCGTTGCTCACCTGCGTCACGGAGTAGCCCAGCGCTTTCTCCTCCCGCTTGATGCCCAGCGCCGTCACCACCACTTCGTCGAGGCTGGTCACGTCCTCGCGCAGGGTCACGTCGTACCTGTTGTCGCCGCCCACCGTCAGCTCCTGCTGCACGAAGCCGATGAAGGAGAAAATCAGCACGTTGCCGGGCTGCGCGGCCAACTCATAGCTGCCATCCGCATCAGTAATAGTGCCCGTGGTGCTGTCCTTGATGCGGACGGAAACGCCCGGTAGACCACCGCCTTTGGCGTCCACCACGCGGCCCTTCACGGGCGCGGCTTTGCGCGTTTCGTCCGCCTTCACCAGAATGCGCTTCTGCTGCATGGTGAACTGCACACCGGCCTGCGGCGCCACCAGGTCGAGCACGGCGCCGAGGGTGCTGTGCGGGGCGTCTACGCTGATTTTACGGCCTAGCAGCCCGGCTTGGTCCACGTATAGAAACCGGTAGCCAGTTTGCTGCTCGATGCTGGCGAACACCTCGGCCAGCGGCTGCTGGTGCACCGTGAGGACGCAGGGCGTAGCGGCGGGCTCGTCCTGCACTGCGGCCAGCCCCGTGGCCGTAGCAAAGCCGGGCACGGGGCTCAGGGCGGTCAGGCTCAGGCCCAGCAGGGCGCGCCGGTAGCGCCGCCCCGTTCGGGAGTACCTCGTTTTGGTCATAAGTTTGTGCGTGAGCGTTGTTAAGTGCTAATCGGATTTAGGGACTCTCCACCTCGCCGGCAGGTACGAACTGCCGGTTTTTGCCTGGGAGGCAGCGGGTTGGCGCCTGCTGCTTTCCTTTTGAAAAAGCATCATTCAGCGGCGTTTCCGCTGGTTGGTTGCTGTAGGTAAATCACCTGGCCCTCGCGCCGGTAGCTCAGCGGGCCAGCTAGTTGCAGGGCGGCCAGTACGGCCGGGAGGGGTTCGTTTTCGAAAGTGGCCCAGAGGCGAACCTCGGCCGTGGCGGCATCGGCAAACACCAGCTTCACGCCGTACAGGCGCTCAATCTGGCCGGCCACGTCGCCCAGCTTCTCGTTGCGAAACACCAGCTTGTTGGTGCGCCAGCCCGTCACCTTTGCCGCGTCGAACGACTGCCGGTAGATGTGGCCCGTGGCGTGCTCGGCCCGCAGCTGCTGGCCCGGTGCGAGCAGGTAATGCTCCTGCCTGTCAAACACCTCCACCTTGCCTTCCACTAGCGAAACGGCCGTTTGCCCCGCCCCGTGCACGGCGCTGACGTTAAACTTGGTGCCCAGCACCTGCGTCACCCAGGTGCCGCTGTGCACCCGAAACGGCCGGTGCGGATTCTTGCTGACTTCAAAAAAAGCCTCGCCCTCCAGGTACACTTCGCGGTTGGTGTCGCTGAATTTGGCCGGGTAGCGCAGCTGGCTTTGCGGCGCCAGCGTCACCAGTGAGCCATCGGGCAGACGCACCTGTTGCTTTTGGCCCGCCATCGTCCGGCAGGTTTGGTAGGCTACCGCCGGGCTGGGCTTCAGATAAGCGTATCCGCCACCAACCAAGCCCACCAGCAGCAGCATGGCCACGAACTGATGCCGACGCGCCATGCGCCACCGGCGGGCAGGTGCAACAGGCTGGGGCGCCGACTGGGCCAGTCGGGCTTTCACGCTACGGAGCGCGACGGCGGTTTCGGGCGTGGCGGTGGGCGTCTGGCTGCGTTGCCACACGGCTTTTAGCTGCTCGAACGTGCGTTCGTTTTCCGGCGATTGAGCGACCCAGGTAGCCAGTTGTGTGTTCTCGTCCGACGACGTTTGCCGGGCCAGGTAGCGGGTGATGAGCAGGTAGATTTCTTCTAATTCCACAGGGCAGCACGGGCCGAACTGGCTCCGTATGCCTCAAAGACGCCGCCGCCCGCGCACCTCGTGACACGGGAAATCAAGCATAACCGAAGGGTAACAACCGTAACGCTAGCGTAATACGAGTCCCTGCACCTGCCCCGTAAGAAACCGCTAAAGCGCCGCCTGAATTTCGCGGAATGCCCGCTGCCAAAAAGCCGGCAAAACCGGTACCGCCAGAATGGCCCGCACCTGCGCGGCATCCTTATCCGGCAACCAGAAATTATCAACTACCTGCTGCACGGTTACCGCGTGAGCCGACGGTTCCAGCAGCGTGATGGCATCACCGACTTGCAGGACGCCTTGCTCCAGCACCCGGAAATAGATGCCGCTACGCCGGGCACGCACGAACTGCTTCACCATCCCGGCATCATTGAGCCGGATGCCCTGCTTGTAGCACGGCATGCGCGGCTGCACGGCCATGAGCACCGCCGTCCCCACCCGAAACAAGTCACCGATGCAAACCTGCGTTTCCAACAAGCCGCTGGTGGTCAGGTTCTCCCCAAAGGCAGCATCTGTCAGCTGGCACGATGTCGCGCCAGTAATCGTAATGCTCCAGCGCATAGGCGTACACCGACTTGTCAGGGCCGCCGTGCACGCGCAAGTCGGCCTGGCCATCGCCTTCCAAGTGCTTGGCCAGTACCCGCACGGGGCCGCTTACGGGCTGCTTGAAAATGCCGGTTTTCACGGGCTGGCCTTCCCACAGAATCTCCCGTGGCAGGCCTACATTAACGGAGGAGATGCGCATCATGACCAAAAGTAGCCACTTTCCACTGGTG
Organism: Hymenobacter negativus; assembly: GCF_017571495.1. Taxonomy (GTDB): domain Bacteria; phylum Bacteroidota; class Bacteroidia; order Cytophagales; family Hymenobacteraceae; genus Hymenobacter; species Hymenobacter negativus. Next base: position 272,493 of record NZ_JAGETZ010000005.1, read on the forward strand.
GGCCGCTATCCAACCTGTCGCCAGGCTATCGGGCGCCGGACACCTGTAGCGCCTCTTTCAAAAAGCGCAGGGCCCGGAACATATGCGTCTTCACCGAATTGATGGAAATGCCCAGCAACGTCGCAATTTCCTCATACGTCAGGTTGCCGTCGCGGTGCAGCTGGAAAACCTGGCGGGTACGCTCCGGCAGCCGCTCTATAAAGTTGAACAGTTGAGAATTTAGCTCCTGAAAAACCAGCAGTTGGTCCGGTTGCAGGTAAGCGTCTTCGGACTGATGCAGCGGCAGTTCCTCCTCCGCCTCAATAATGCTGCGTCGCTGCTGCCGGAGCTTGTCAAAGCTGCGGTGCTTCACAGCCGCGTAGAGGTAGGACGCCAGCGAGCCTTGTACGTGGAGCTGTGCGCGGCTGGTCCAAATGGCGCAAAAGGTGTCGGCCACCACGTCTTCGGCGGCGTCGGTGGGGTAGGGGAGCAGGCTCTTGGCGTAGCGCAGCAGCCCGGCGTAGTGGCGGGTAAACAGCGCATCAAAAGCCGCTTCATTGCCCGAAGCAAGCGCTTCGAGGTACTGCTTGTCAGAAGAAGTAAGTGCGAACATCATACCAGTAGACAAAGCTACCGGCGACGTAAGGCGGGCAAGTTACCGCTTTGTTACGGTATGGTTAATCTGGGTTTGGATTGGGTTTGGACTGTAGAGGCGCGACATTTCGCGTTGCCTGCTTGCGCCGTTATTGATAAATTTTTCAACCGCGAGACGCGAAGCGCTGTGTCTCTATACACCTAATACACCAGCACTACCAAGCTGCGCGCCCCGTGCGCTCCAATGACTAGCGACTGCTCAATATCGGCCGTTTTGGATGGCCCGGCCACAAACTTGCCATAACCGCCCGTATTCGGCAATTGCGCATAGGCTTGGTGCATAGTGGCCACAATGCGCCGGTGGTCGAGCACCAGCGCCAGATGCTGCGTGATGGTGGGCAAGGCCCGGTTCAGCATGTTCACCTCGGGCAGCCAGACCGCGCCGTTTTCAGCCACCCCAATCTCGCCCTGCAACACGGCCAGGTCGATGTCGGCCAGCACATCGGTGGGCGTTTGGGCATCTACCGCGACCGTAGCAGTGGCCAGAGTTGAGGCCTTCAGCTTGGCTTCCGGAAAAAGCTGGCGCAACGTTTCCTCCAGCTCATTCAGGCCGGCCATCCGCACCACGGTGCCGCCAATACCCGTGAGCACGGTCGTGAACCGCTCAATGGTGGCTTCGCCGCCAAAGTCGGGCACGGTGGGCAGCGGCAGTTCCTCCGGTTTGTTGGCCTTGGTGGCGGCTAGAATTCGTTCGCGGGAAGTGGTGCTCATGCGGAAATCTGAGGTTGCGTGGGCTGAGCGGCTGGTGCGGGCTGCTTGGCGTACCACTCGCGGAAGCTTTGCTTGGGCGCTTCGGGCAACTCGCGGGCCACGGCCCAGGCATTCATAGAGGGGGCATGGGTGAGGCCGTGCGGAAGCAGGCGCAGGGCCTTGCGCGCAAACTGTCCGCCCAGTCCGTACACGCGCGTGCTGGCCAGTACGCGACCCATAAATTTCATGCTCCACTTCTTGGAGGCTGGGATTTCATTGGCCTCGCCCAGCACCTGCCGCCACTTGTAGAGCTGGGTGTGAATGTCAATTTTTACCGGGCACACGTCGGTGCAGGAGCCGCAGAGCGTGCTGGCAAACGGCAGCGAAGCGTGCTTCTTCATGTCGATATTGGGCGACAGAATGGCTCCAATCGGACCGGGCACGGTGAAGTCGTAGCTGTGGCCGCCGCTGCGCCGGTACACCGGGCAGGTGTTCATACAGGCTCCGCAGCGAATGCACTTCAGCGACGCCCGGAAATCAGGTCGGCCCAACTGCTGCGTGCGGCCATTGTCCACAATGACAATGTGCATCTCCTTGCCCGGCGCCGGCTTGGTGAAATGTGACGTGTAGGTCGTGACCGGCTGCCCGGTAGCACTCCGCGCCAGCAGCCGCGTGAATACGCCCAGGTCGCTCAATCGCGGAATAATCTTCTCAATGCCCATCGCCGCGATGTGCACCTTGGCCAGATTCACGCCCAAATCCGCGTTGCCCTCGTTGGTGCAAACCACTACCGCGCCGGTTTCGGCAATGGCGAAGTTGACGCCCGAAATGGCCACTTGCCCCGCCAGAAACTTGGCTCGCAAGTGCTGGCGCGCAGCTTCGGTAAGACGTTGCGGGTCGCTTTCGCCCTTCGTCGTGCCCAGGTGCGTGTGGAAAGTATCGCCCACATCCTCCTTCTTCAGGTGAATGGCCGGCAGCACAATATGACTCGGCGGCTCGTCCCGAAACTGAATAATCCGCTCCCCCAAATCCGTGTCCACCACCTCGATGCCGTGCTTGATGAGGAACGGGTTTAGGTGGCACTCTTCCGTCAGCATCGACTTGCTTTTGACGATGCGCGTGGCACCCTGCTTCTGAATAATATCCAGAATAATAGCGTTGTGCTCGGCCGCGTCGGCAGCCCAGTGCACGTGCACGCCGTTGGCTTGTGCTGCTGCTTCGAATTCCTGCAAATACAGGTCGAGCCGGCTCAATGTGTGGTTTTTAATGCCGGAAGCCAGCTCGCGCAGTTCCTGGAATTCGGGCACGCCGTACGCGGCGCGGTCACGCTTCTCCCGCACGAACCAAAGGGTTTCGTCGTGCCAGGTGGTGCGGTCGGCATCCAGCAAAAATTTGTCGGCGCGAATGGCGTGGTTCATGCGGTGGGGTAGTGGATTGGTGGATGGGCGGACAATCAGCCCGTCATGCCGAGCGCAGCCGAGGCATCGCGCTCACTTCGTTGCAATGGTATAATCACTTCTGCACGCGAGATGCCTCGGCTGTGCTCGGCATGACGGGCTGTTTCAACCTGAAGTATCTACGCATTAACCATTACTCCATTCAGAATCTCCGCTGCGTGCATCACTTTGATGGGCAGCTTGGCGCGGCGCACAATGCCTTCCAAGTGCATGAGGCAAGACATGTCGCTGCCGGTGAGCACCTGCGTGCCGTTACGGACGTGGTCGGCCACGCGGTCCTGGCCCATACGAGCTGAGATTCCAGCTTCCGAGACGCAGAAGGTGCCGCCGAAACCGCAGCATTCATCGTTGCGGTTCAAGTTGGTTAGCTCAATGCCATCGAGCGAACGTAGCAGGCGGCTGAGCTGGCCATCGCGCACGGGCGTCATCTCCGACTCGTTGGCTTGGTGCAGGCCGCGCTGGCCATGGCAACTCAGGTGCAGGCCCACTTTGTGCGGGAAGGCCCCGGGCAATTCCTCCACCTTCAGCACCGTGCTGATGAAGTCAATCAGGTCGTAGGCCGCGCCGCGCACGTGTTGCACATCGGCGGTCTGGTCCAGCTTGTCGAAGTGCTTGCGGACGTGATACACGCAACTTCCCGATGGGGCTACTACATAGTCGTAGTCGCTAAACGTCTGCACGAAGTGCTTGTAGATGGGCAGGGCGTCGCGCTCGCAGCCGCTGTTGGCCAGGGGCTGGCCGCAGCAGGTTTGCTGAGCCGGGAAGTGCGCCTGCACACCCAGCTTCTCCAGCAGCTGCAGCGTCGCAATGCCGACCTGCGGGTAGAACTGGTCGATATAGCACGGTACGAATAGGGCGACTTTCATTCTGTTTTATAGCGTATGCAGCGTGTAATCTGTGAGTTCGCGCGTAGGCGAACATCCCGGCAACGCGCAGACTCGCAGAGTCCACGCTACAATTGTTCAGCTCTCTTAAACCGTCCGGCTTGGCGCGGCTACCAGCGGCATATCCTCGTCATCCGTAAACAGCGGCTGGGTTTTCTTCAGCGCCTCGCCCTGCTCCAGATGCACCAAGGCACCCAGCGCCGTGGCCTGCGGCACTTCCAGCGTGCGAATTTCCGCCTTCGGGAAGTTCCAGCTCAGCGTTTGCATGAAGAGCGGGTTACGAGCAAAACCGCCATCGACGAAGATGGTTTTCTCGCCCTGCCACACGAGGTGAATAGATTCGAGAAGAATGTTTATCAAGCCGTGCATGAGGTGCTGGTAGGCATCCGAAGCGGTGCGGAAGCCGCTCAGGTCCCAGTCCTCGGCCGGTTGGTCGGGGAAGGGGCCGGTGCCGGCCATGCAGGCGGGGCGGAAGCCAGCCGAAGCCTCATCATACGGTCGGGCCAGCACGATGGAGCGGTAAAAATCGGGCTTGACGTGGAAGTGGGCGGCAATGCGCTCCACTTGGTAGTCGTGCTCGCGGCCCAGGAATACGCGGGCGGCGCGGGTAGCCTCGCCCCGCGGCGTCATGAAGCTGAGGCAGTCGCGGCGCAGCAGCTCCGGCGTGAGCGGGTTGCTGTTGAAGGGATTGATGGTGACCGACCAGGTGCCGGTGGAGACCAGCACAAAGGGCTCGTCGTGCTCCGCCAGATAGGGCATTACCGCCGAAGTGCTGTCGTGCAGGCCTACGCCCACCATGATACCATCCACCACGGAGGCGATGGAGTCGCGCGTGAGGGGCGCCAGCTTCTCGTCGATGCCTTCGCGGTACACCCACTCGTGGTAGTCGCCGCGCTTGAAATCCCATAGGGCCGTGTGGCAGCCAATGGACGTGAAGTCGCTGAATTTTTCACCTGAAATCAGGTAGCAGAGGTAATTCGGCAGGTGCAGCGAGGTGTGAATCTGGGCGAATTTCTCCGGCTTGGCATATTTCAGCCAGTAGAGCTGCAGGCCCGAATTGAGCAAGCCCAGGCGCGGCGAGCAAGTGTCGGCCGCGAATTCTTCTGGCGACTGGCTCAGCTCTGTGTAGAACTTGGCCTCAATGTCGGCCGGCATCGGTTTGAGGTAGTTGTAGAGCGGCAGCATGGGCTGGCCGTCGGCCCCGAGATGCACCCAACTGGCACCGTAGGCCGTGAAATTCACGCCCTTTACGGTGTAGTGCGGGTGGTGGCGTAGCTGCTTCCAGTGGTCCAGCACCCACTCTGTGAGGCGGGGCAGGTGGTCGCATACAAAGCCGTCATCATCCAGCACATCGGTGCAGACGTGCAGCTCCTCGTTGATAATCTGCTGGTCCTCATCAAAAAGAATCAGCTTCTTATTGGTCTTGCCGATATCGAAAACGGCATAGACGGTTTTCTTTACGCTTGGATTCATAGCCCCGTCGATACGCTGTGCTTGCCGCGCTGCTGGATGAGTTTCTCGCGCACGCTCTCGGCGCGGAAGGCCGAAAGGGGCCGGATGGCGCCGCCGGCGCGCAGATAAGCTTCTGAAACTAGCGGGCGCACGTCGGTGAGGAAGGCGTCGCGCAGGATTTCCTCGGCGCGCACTACGTCGTTGGCGTCCTGGGCTTCGGCGAGGGCTTCGCGGTCTACCAGCAGAGCTTTGGCGTAGGCCGAGAGGATGTTTTCGACCGATTGCAGGAGGTCTTCCAGCGGGTCTTTCACGTTGTGGCTAGCATCAATCATGTAGGCCACGGCCTCGGCGGGTACCGATTGGTCGAGGGCGGCGTCCACCAGCTCGTTGAAAATCAGGAACAACTGGAAGGGCTTGATGCTGCCGGTGGTCAGGTCGTCGTCGCCGTACATCGAGCCGTTGAAGTGGAAGCCACCTAGGCGGCCAAACTGCCGCAGGCGGCCCACAATCTGCTCAATGTTGGTGTTGGGCAGGTGATGGCCGAGGTCAACCAACACCTGAGCCTGCTGGCCCAGTGCCTGGCAAAGCGCCAGCGAAGTGCCCCAGTCCGGAATCACCATCGAGTAGAAGTTAGGCTCGTAGGGCTTGTACTCCACCAGCATGGTCCAGTCGCTCGGCATGGCCTCGTAGATGGCCGCCAGCGACTCTTGGGTGCGCAAAAATGCGCGGCGCAGGTGCGACTGGCCCGGGAAGTTGGAGCCGTCGGCTAGCCAGATGGTTAGCGTCTTGGCATCGAGCTGTTTGCCATAGCGCACGCAGTCGATGTTGTGCTGAATGGCCTGTTCGCGCACGGCCTTATCGGTGTGGCTGAGCGAGCCGAATTTATACGACTGCGGCTGGTCTTTCTGGTCTTGGAAGGTGTTGGAGTTTACCGAATCAATCACCAGACCTTTTTCTTTCAGCAGTTGCTGAAGGCCAGGAATGTCCTGCGGGATGTCCCAGGGAATGTGCAGCGAAATGGAGTTCGATGAGCGGTTGAGCGCCTGCAGAATGCCCACGTCGCTGATTTTATCTTCCAGCGTAGCAGGCTCACCGCCGGCTGCAAATCGGCCGAAACGGGTGCCGCCGGTGCCCAGTGCCCAACTCGGAATCGCCACCTGAAAATCAATCAGCTTTTGCACCACGGCAGCCACATCGGCGTGGCGCAGGCGCGGCGACTCGGCCGTGTACTGAAACTGGGTTTGGTGCTCGGCCAGCAGCGGCTGGTTGAGTTCGGCTAGGCGTTGGTCAGAGAACATAGTTGGCTAAAGAAATAATGTCCGGTGTGGGTTGGGTAGAACAAATTACCCGTTGGTATCGGCCGGAACTGTTCTGGGCTCTCCTGTTTTGTGCGTGAAAACCTGACGCGGGAAACCTCCCCCCGGCCCCGGTTTGCTTAAAGCGCGAAGCCCGCGGAGAGGGGAACCTAGCGATTTGTAGCGCGGACTTTCATTCCGTGAGTTGCCTAAACCAATGCTAACTAAACGCGAACTGAAAGTCCGCGCTACACCGCTTGCGCCGCCGTGGCTCTCCTCTCCGCGGGCTTCGCGCTTTAAGCAAACCGGGGCCGGGGGAGGCGAACGCAGTTACAACGACCCGCGCCGAATCGTGTAGAACGGGTTCTTCACTTTCACGCGCTGCTTTTCCAGCAACAGCGTGGCAGCGGTTTTGCCCATGGCTTCGAAGTCGGTGGTAATCACCGTCATGTTAAGCAGTTCTTTGAGGGGCGTTTCGTTGAAGGAAATAATGCCCACTTCACGGCCCAGCAGGTAGCTGGTCTGGCGGATTTTCTTCACCAGCTCCACTAGGTCCGTTTCGCGGATTACCACGTAGGCAGTGCCGGCCTGCACCACTTCGTTCATGGCGTTTTCAACCACCGAAAACTCCTTATTGCGCATCAGGCAAAAGGAGCGGAAACCCCAGGGTAATTCCTCCGGGTGGTTAGCGTCGGAAGGCAGCACGAGAACCAAGCGGGAGTACTTTTCGAGCAGGTCCTCGGAGCTTTCCAGGGCGTTGAAAATGTCCTTGTCGAAATCCTGAAAGACGCGCAGGCAATCGTGGGTCAGCTCAGGAATGTCCTTGTCGAGTAGCACCAGTTCCTGGCTGGGAATGGTGTTGAGTACCGCGCGCGACTGCACCTTGTCGCTGTTCAGGGCAAAGTGCGGCATCACCACGTAGTAGTTGTACTTGCCGAGATTCTTCTCAATGATTTCCTGAAACAGGTTCACGTTGTAATGGTGAATCTGGAGGTCGACGGTGGCCCGGTCACCGAGGGTTTCGAGGAAAGCGTAGTAGATGATTTTTTTGTAGGAGCTGAGCTTGTTAAACACCAGCAAAATCTTCAGCTTCGAGGTGTCGCTGGCTTGCACGTAGTAGCCTTTACCCTGCACCGAGGTTATGAAACCCCGCTCGCGCAGCTCGCGGTAGGCCTTTTCCACGGTGTCGCGCGCCAGGTAATGCTCCACGCTCAGCTCGCTGATGCTGGGCAGGTGGTCACCGTTTTTCAGCACGCCGCGCTCGATATCCATGATGACCGATTGCACAATCTGCTTGTACTTCGGGGTTTTATCGAGCGGCTTTAGTTGAAGTTGATACATCCCGGGGGTGGTGGGCAAATCATGCGATTTCATGCGTTTCTACTAAGGGAAACCCGGTTGGAGGCAGCGAAATTCAGCAGCGCAAGTAGGAAGGTGGGAGAGGCAAACGCGAGGCGTTACCCCAAATGTAGCTTTTTCCGCAATGCCAGTGGATAGATATCTCGTTTTTGTTTGCACAAAAAAGAACGTCATGCTGAGCGCAGCCGAAACCTCTTTCGTGCAGTAGTAACTCAATCAATTGGTTTACTACTGCACATGAGAGGCTTCGACTGCGCTCAGCATGACGTTCTTTCTAATCAAACTGACACAGTCGTCAGCGGCTTAGCGCACGAAAGCCATTGCTACGCCGCCGTCCACGTTCAGCACGTTGCCGGTGCTCTTGCTCAGCGAGCCATCCACGAATACGCGAACTGCCTTGGCAATGTCTTCAGAGAGCAACTCCTCGCCTAGCAAGGTGCGCTTGGCGTAGTGGGCGGGCAGCTCTTCCACCGAGATGCCGTAAGCTTTGGCACGGCCAGCGGCCCAGTCGCCTTCCCAGATTTTGGAGCCGCGGAGCACCGCGTCGGGGTTCACGGTGTTGACGCGGATTTTGTCGGCGCCAAGTTCGGCGGCCAGCAGGCGGCTCATGTGCAGCTGGGCGGCTTTGGCGGTACCGTAGGCCACGTTGTTGGGGCCGGCCACGAGGCCGTTTTTGCTGGCAATGTTCACGATGTCACCGCCCAGGCCTTGCTGGCGCAGGATAGTCACGGCAGCTTGGCTTACCAGGAACTGGCCTTTCACGAGCACATCGTTCAGGATGTCCCAGTCGGCTTGCGTAGTATCGGCCAGCGGTTTGGAAATCGACAGACCAGCGCAGTTCACGATGATGTCGACGCCGCCGAATTGCAGCACGCCGGCCTTTAGCGACTCGGCGATGCTCTCGGCGCTGGTTACTTCGATGGGGGCGGTGATGGCGCTGTCCTTGCCAAATTGCTTGCGCAGGTCGGTTTGAGTTTCTTCCAGACGGTCGCGGTCCACGGCTACCACGCAGGCGCCGAATTTCAGCAGCTCTTCGCAGATGGCTTTGCCGATGCCGCCGGTACCACCAGTCACATAGGCCACCTTGCCCGAAAGGGCTTTGGGCGGAGCCATGCGCTGCAGCTTGGCTTCTTCCAGCAGCCAGTATTCAATGTTGAACGCTTCCTGCTCAGGCAGACCCTGGTAGGTGCTCACGGCTTCGGCGCCGCGCATCACATTGATGGCGTTGGTGTAGAACTCAGCGGCTACGCGGGCGGTCTGCTTGTCTTTCGAGAAGGAGAACAAGCCCACGCCGGGCCACAGGATGATAACCGGGTTGGCGTCGCGCATGGCAGGCGAGTTCGGATGCTTGCTGCGCTCGTAGTAGGCGGCGTAGTCGGCACGGTAGGCTTCGAACTGGCTTTCCAGGTAGGTTTTTACGCTGGCGGCATCGCCCTGCATCACATCGGCATCGAGCACGAGCGGACGAATTTTGGTACGCAGGAAGTGGTCGGGGCAGGAAGTGCCTTTGGCGGCGAGGCGGGCGAGGTCGTGCGAATTCACGAACTCCAGCACGCGGGCGTCGTCGGTGTAGTGGCCCAGCATGCGGCGCTGGCTGCTGGCGAGGCCGCGCAGCACGGGCATCACGGCAGCGGCGGCGTTGCGGCGGCCGGCAGCATCAAGGGTTTGCTCGCGCTTCACACCGCCGAAAACCGGGGCTTTCTTGCCGTAGTTGGCTTCGAGGTAGGTGGCAGCTTGCTCAATAACTTCGAGCGTGTTCATGTACGACTCGTACGACGTGTCGCCCCAGGTGAACAGGCCGTGGCCGCCGAGGATGACGCCGCGCAGGCCGGGGTTGTCGGCTACAATCTTTTCGAGCTGCAAGCCCAGGTCGAAACCGGGCTTCTGCCAAGGCAACCAACCCATGGTGTCGCCCCAGATTTCGTGCATGATTTGCTCGCCGTCCTTGCTGGCCGCGATGGCAATCAGGGCGTCGGGGTGCAGGTGGTCGATGTGCTTGAAGGGCAGCAGGCCGTGCAGGGGGGTATCAATGGAAGGCGTAGCGCACTTGGGGTCGAAAAGGCAGTACTCGAACAGGCCCACCATTTCATCTTCGAATTCCAGGCCGCGGTAGCGGTTTTTCAGCTGGTGCAGCTTTTCCACGTAGAGGTTGGCGCAGCCGGCTTTGGTGAGCGTGCCGATATCGCCGCCCGAGCCTTTCACCCACATCACTTCGGCGGCTTCGCCGGTCACGGGGTTGGTCTCCTGGATTTTGCAGGAAGTGTTGCCACCGGCGTAGTTGGTCAGGCGCAGGTCGGCGCCGAGCAGGTTGGAGCGGTAGAGGAAAAGGGCTACTTCATCGCCCGCCAGCTCGGCGGCTTTGGCTTCGTCCCAGAGGTAGCTGACGTGCTGGAAAGTGAGGGTTTTTTCCATGATAAGGCTTCGGTTGCGGTTAACCAGAAAACAGGGATAGGTTTGCTTTCGACAAAGGTGCTGGAATAACAAACCGGCAACATCCTGCACTCTCCTGCTTCGGTCGTAAAAAAAATGTTGGCCTGCTGGTAATATCGCAGCAAACGAGGGCCTGGACCGCAAATTCGCTGTTATTTCGCGTTCAGGAGAGCACAGGAGGGTTTGGACTCACTTACCGGGCAGCTTTGCCTAAAATCGACATAACTATGGCTGTAATCTGGGGAGTTATCCTTCATGCGCTGGGCGGCTTTGCTTCCGGCAGTTTTTACCTGCCTTATAAGAAGGTGAGCGGCTGGGCCTGGGAAAGCTACTGGCTGGTGGGAGGCATCGTGAGCTGGCTGGTGGTGCCGTGGATACTGGGCTTTGCCACCGTGCCGAACCTGCTGGAGGTGCTGCACCAAACCGATGGTACCACGCTGCTGTGGGTGTATTTCTGGGGCATCATGTGGGGCTTTGGTGGTCTCACCTTTGGGCTGGCTATGCGCTACCTGGGCCTGAGCCTGGGCATGGCCGTGATTATGGGCCTGTGCGCCCTGGTGGGCACGCTGGTACCGCCCATCTGGGAAGGGACCATGGGGCACCTGGCTAGCACCCTCTCCGGGCAGGTAACGCTGCTGGGGCTGCTGGTGTGCCTGGTGGGTATCCTGATTTGTAGCCGCGCTGGCCTGATGAAGGAGAAGTCGCTGACGGCGGAAGAAAAAGGCAAGTCCATTGCTGAGTACGACCTGCGCAAGGGGCTGATGGTGGCCGTATTCTCCGGCATCATGAGCGCCTGCTTTGCCTTCGGGCTGGCGGCCGGGCAGAAAATAGCCGACCTGGCCGTGCAGCAGGGCGCCGACCCGCTCTTTAAGAACAACGCCATTCTGGTGGTCATTCTGTTGGGTGGCCTCACCACCAACGCCGTGTGGTGCCTCTACCTCAACGTCAAGAACAAAACTTACACCGACTACTTCAACCCCTCGTATCCGGCCCTGCGCAACATCATTTTCTGCGCTATGGCAGGCACCATGTGGTACTTCCAGTTCTTCTTCTACGGCATGGGCGATACCAAATTGGGCACTTACCGCTTCTCGGGCTGGACGCTGCACATGGCCTTCATCATCGCCTTCAGCAGCATGTGGGGCTTGGTGCTGCACGAGTGGCGCGGGGCCAATAAGGCCACTATGCGCACCGTGACGCTGGGCATTCTGACGGTAGTGTTTTCGACCATTGTGGTGGGCTACGGCAACTACCTGGGCTCGCCGGAGCACAGCCAGCCCGCGCAGGATGCAGCGGCCGTCAGTTCCGGCAAATAGTCGTTTTTGGCTGCCGCAGGCCAAGCGCCCGGGCCTTGTCAGTAGATGGGGCCTGGGCTTTTTTATTCATTTGCCATGACCCAACGCTTCGTTGCTTTTCTGCTGACCACTGGCCTGCTAAGTGCCCGCCCGATGGCCGCGCCTCCCGCTGCCCCGCAGGCCCAGGCCGAGCGGCTGGGGCGCGGCGTGGTGGCCGTGGCGCAGCCTGATGGTAAGGTGTTCATCAGCTGGCGCTTGCTGACCACGGATGCGCCCGGTGTGGCCTTCGATGTGTACCGCCAAACCGGCAAGGGGACTCCCATTAAGCTGAACGCGCAGCCGCTCACGGCCGGCACCAACTGGCTGGATGAAGCTGCTAAAAAAGGCAAGTCGGGCACCTACTCCGTGTGCCTGGCCGGCACGTCCAAAGCCGCAAATGATGCTTCTGCCACCGCTGCTGCGTGGGCCGACGGCTACCTGCGCCTGCCGCTTCAGCCGCCGCCCGGTGGCACCGTGAGCAGCGGCTCCGAAACCAGCGCTTACACCTACACTGCCAACGATGCCAGCACGGCCGACCTGGACGGCGACGGCCAGTACGAAATCGTGCTGAAATGGGAGCCCACCAACTCCCGCGACAATGGTTCGAACGGTATTACCGGCCCGGTCATTCTGGATGCCTATAAGCTGAATGGCACCCGGCTCTGGCGCATCAACTTAGGGAAGAATATTAGGGCTGGCGCACACTACACCCAGTTTATGGCCTACGACCTCGACGGCGACGGCCGGGCCGAAGTAGCCTGCAAAACCGCCGATGGCACTGTGGACGGCCAGGGCAAAACCCTTGGCGATGCCAGCAAAGACTACCGCTCACTCACCGTGCCCACCGATGGGCTAGGCGTGGCCTCGGCCCGCGACAGCAAATACGGCCGCGTCCTGGCCGGGCCGGAGTATTTCACGGTGTTCAATGGCCTGACCGGTGGCGCGCTCGCCAGCACACCCTACCTGCCCGCCCGGGGCGACCTCAATGGCTGGGGCGGCATCGGGGGCAATGGCGGCAACGACAGCTACGGCAACCGCGTTGACCGTTTCCTGGCTTGCGTGGCTTACCTCGACGGCGCCAAGCCCAGCGTGGTGATGTGCCGCGGCTACTACGGCCGCACCGTGCTGGCTGCCTGGGACTGGCGCGGCGGCCAGCTCACCTCGCGCTGGGTATTCGACTCAAAAGATGGCAAAAGCCCCTTTTCTGGCATGGGCAACCACGGGTTGAGCGTGAACGACGTGGACGGCGACGGCAAAGACGAAATCGTGTACGGCTCGATGGTGGTGGACGACAATGGCACGGGCCTCTTCAGCACCGGTTTGCGCCACGGCGATGCCCTGCACGTGAGCGACTTCGACCCCGCTACACCTGGCCTCGAAGCCTGGGGCGTGCACGAGAACGAGGAGAAAGTGCCCGGCTACGAAAATGGCCCCGGCGCGGCTCTGTACGCCGCCGGCACTGGCAAAATCCTCTTCTCCGAGCTGCCGGGCCAGGATGTGGGCCGTGGCATGGCCGCCGACATCGACCCGCGCCACCCCGGGGCCGAAATGTGGACCAACGTGGCCGAACTGGGCCTGCTAAGCTGCAAGGGCGAGAAAATAGGTCCTGCACCCCGTTCCGTCAATTTCGGCCTGTGGTGGGACGGCGACCTGCTGCGCGAATTGCTCAACGACACCCGCGTGGAAAAGTGGGACTATCAGGCTGGCCAGCTCAGCACGCTGCTCGAAGGCAAAGCCTTCGGCGCCGCCTCCTGCAATGGCACCAAAGCCACGCCCTGCCTCAGCGCCGACTTGCTGGGCGATTGGCGCGAGGAGGTGGTATGGCGCACGGCCGATAATGCGGCGCTGCTCATTTTCAGCACAACGATTCCGACCACTCACCGCATGGCGACGCTGATGCAGGACCGCGCTTACCGTCTGGGCGTGGCCCGCGAAAACGTGGGCTATAACCAGCCGCCGCACCCCGGTTTTTTTCTGGGCGAAGGCATGAAAGGCGAAGCGAATTGATAAAGGCCATCATGCCTGCTGAGCACCCAATTTCTGAACCTCCACACCTCATGAAAGCCAGACTCCTGTTTCCCTTTGTGCTGCTCCTGCTGCTGTCGCTTGCCTTCACCAAACCCAGCCCGCCGCCTACGCTGTTTATTATCGGCGACTCGACGGTGAACAACAATGGCAAGGGGCAGTTGGGCTGGGGCAACGTCATCGGGGCCTACTTCGACACCACGCGGCTAAAGATTCGCAACAACGCCAAGGCCGGCCGCAGCACCCGCACCTTCATCACCGAAGGCCGTTGGAAAACCACCATCGACGCCATCAAGCCCGGCGATTTCCTGCTCATGCAGTTCGGCCACAACGAAGGCAGCGTGCCCGATACCAGCAAGGCTGGCCGCCGCGGCGTGCTACGCGGCACCGGCGAGGAAACCAAGAGCCTCGTGTGGCCCGACGGCCACCCCGAAACCGTGAACACCTACGGCTTCTACCTGCGCAAATTCATCCGCGAAGCCAAAGCCAAAGGGGCTACGCCGGTAGTTTGCTCCATGATTCCGCGCAACGAGTGGAAGGACGGCAAAGTCATCCGCGCCAGCAATGACTTTGGCAAGTGGGCGCGGGAAGTAGCGCAGCAGGAGGGAGTCACTTTCATCGATTTGAACGACATCACGGCCCTGAAATACGAGAAGTTGGGGCCCGAGGAAGTGAAGAAGTTCTTTCCCGGCGACCACACCCATACCAACGCGGAAGGCGCCCGCCTGAATGCCGAGTCAGTAGTCGATGGCATCAAAACCAATAAGAAACTGGTGCTGAACAAGTACCTGAAGAAGGGCTAACGCCTCTGTACCGTTCTAACGACCCATGAAATCCACCAAAACGGCCCTCACTTCTGGCCTGCTAATTCTCGCTCTACTGCTGGCCGCCTTCACCGCCCGCCCGCCCAAGCGCAAGCCCACGCTCTTCCTCATCGGCGACTCCACCGTGAAAAACGGCAAGGGCAAGGGCGACGGCGGCCTCTGGGGCTGGGGCAGCTACCTGCCCGCGCACTTCGACACCACCCGCATCCGCATCGAGAACGACGCGCTGGGCGGCACCAGCAGCCGCACCTTCCAAACCAAGGGCTTGTGGGAAGCCGTGCGGGCCAAAATCCAGCCCGGCGACTTCGTCATCATGCAGTTCGGCCACAACGACGACGGCGCCCTGGCCGACACTTCCCGGGCGCGCGGCACCATCAAAAGCAACGGCGACGAAAGCCAGGAAATCTACAACCCCCTTACCAAGCAGCAGGAAGTGGTGCACAGCTACGGCTGGTACCTCCGCAAAGTCATCACCGAAACCAAGGCCAAAGGGGCCACGCCGGTGGTGTGCTCGCTCATCCCGCGCAACGTGTGGAAGGACGGCAAGGTGAGCCGCGCCACCGACAGCTATACCAAATGGGCCGCCGACGCCGCCAAGCAGGGCAGCGCCTATTTCATTGACTTGAACCGCCTGGTAGCCGACAAGTACGACCGCGAAGGCGAAGCCAAAGTCGGCACCGTCTACTTCACCTCGAAAGACCACACCCATACCATCGAAGCCGGCGCCATCCTGAACGCGGCCACCGTGGCCGAAGGCCTCAAAGCCACAAAAGGCCTGGCCTTGAGCAAATACGTGAAGAAATAGCGCTGCTACGCGCCAATTGGGCCCGCGAATCCGTTGTCACACCCCGCGAACCGCTGCCTACGCCATGCAAACCGCTGCATAGGCCACGCGAACCACGCTATACGGCCCGCAAATCGCCTCACACGGCTCGCAAACCGCTTCATAGGGCCTGCAAATGGCCGCATGGGCCATGCAAACGGCCCCATGCAGTACGCAAATCGCTTCATAGGCGATGTTTTTCGTGTTTGCCGTGTTTCGCGTGTTGGCCATGTTTTGAAAATTCGCCATGTTTCACCGGCCCGCCGCTCCCTGCTTGGCAGGACGGTGCAGGAGGCTTACGGGCGGGGCGGGCGGTTCCTTCGATGCACCCATTCCCGCCTTTGCTACTGCTTTCTTATGAAAAAACGTGCCGTTCTGGCTGTGTTGCTGGGCTGCTTTGGCACCCTGAATGTCTGCGCCCAACTACCCGCCGTTCGTCCGGCACCACTGCCCGCCACGGTCATCATCCCGGCTTCAGACTTCATTCAGGAAATCCCAAAAGGCGTCATCATCGCCGATGCCGACGCCCTCCACGCACCCTGGATTTTCAACAACACGGCCCTCGTGCTGAAGTCGAAAACCAACATGCAGGTGCGCGTGCAAGTGCCCGAAGCCGGTACCTACACGCTGTACGTACGCAGCCAGGGCGAGAAAAACACCAGCTTCAAAGTGGCCATCAACGACAAGGTGACGGCCGCTAGCTTCGGCCGGGGCCCGCTGAGCTGGCAGGCCGGCGGCACGTTTGAGCTGCCGGCCTGCCCGGCTTACGTCAAGCTGACCCGCATAGAGATGGGCGCGGCCGTGGATGTGCTGGTGCTGAGCAAAAACGCCGGCTTGCAGGAGGAAGACGTGCGGCCCTACCAACTGCCGGAGGATGTGCAGCTGCTCAAGCAATACGCTATTCCGCAGTCGAATGCCGTGAAGTTTGGCGATGTGGACGGCGACGGTAAAACCGATTTTATGGTGCTGGAGCCCAACTTCTCGGCCCACGTTTTCAACAACGCCGGCAAGGAGCTTTGGGCATATCAGGCGCCGACCGAATACGTGAAAGAGCGGTCGGAATTTGAAGCGCCCGGCGTGCTCTGGGACTTCGACCACAACGGCCGCGCCGAAGTGGTGCACTGGCGCTTCATCGAGGGCCAGGAGTGGCTGGTAGTAGCCGATGGCCGCACCGGTAAAATCCTGCGCAAAACCCCCTGGCCCACCCAGCCGCTGCCGCACGTCTACAACAACTTCCGGCTAGCTATTGCCCACCTGCACCCCGGCCCGGCCAACGACCTGGTGGCCTACACCGACATGGGCGGCACCCAAACCGTAACGGCCTACGCCGCCGACCTCAAACAACTGTGGCAACACACCGAGCACCGCAAAAAGGACAACCTCGGCCACTACGTTTACCCCATTGATTTGAACAGTGACAACTTCGACGAAGTGCTGGTGGGCTCCCTGCTGCTCGACACCAAAGGCCAGGAAATCTGGAACCGCTTCGACCTGCTGCCTGATAACCACGACCACGCCGACAGCTACAAATTCATCGACATGAACGGCGACGGCAAGCTCGACATCGCCACCGCCAACAGCGAAACCGGCGTGTTTGTAGTGGATGCGGCGACCGGCAAAACCATCTGGCAAAACACTGCCGAGCACAGCCAGCAGCTCGCCGTGGGCAATTTCCTGAAAGGTGTTTCCGGTCCGCAGCTCGTCATCGGTGGCCGCACCTACGGCACCCGCGGCACCGACGAGCCCGGCCTCTCCAGCCAGCTCTACTGGTTCGACAACGGCGGCAGCCTGGTAAAAAAATGGCCCGGCAACCCCATCAACGGCAACCCCGATTTTGTGCGCGGCAACTGGCGCGGCGACGGCTCCACTTGGCTGTTCTGGCACAAATTCCACCTGAATGATGTCGGCACCGGCGAGCTGTATTTCCCGGACACAGTCTTCCACATGTTCGATTTCACCGGCCAGGGCGCCGAAGAAGTCATCACCCTAAGCCAGGGCCGGCTCAGCATTTTCGGCAGCCGCAGCGCCACCCACAGCGGCAAGGATTCGAAGAAGGATGTGGAATACCTGCGCAATTCCGTGGTGAACCACACGCATTATTGATTCATAACTGAGCTGTCATGCAGAGCGCAGCCCAGGCATCTCGCGTGCTTTCGCTAATCCTTTTTTAAACGACTCATTTACTATACCACGCGAGATGCCTCGGCTGCGCTCGGCATGACGTTCTGAATTTTATATGTTCAAAAACTTCCTCTTCCTGCTCCTCATTCTGCTGCTGAACCAGCCAGTTAGCGCCCAAACCACCAAGCAAATCCAATACCTTTCCGGCCGCGACAACCGCCGCGCCGTGAAGTGGGATTTCTACTGCACCGGCGGACGCAAAAGCGGCTACTGGACCACCATCGCCGTGCCTTCGTGTTGGGAGCAGGAAGGCTTCGGCCTCTACAACTACGGCCGCGACTACAAAACCTACGGCAAAAACTTCCGATTCGCCGATGAGCAGGGCCTCTACAAGCATAGCTTCACCGTGCCCGCCGCCTGGCGCGGCCGGCGCGTCGAAATCGTGTTCGAAGGTTCGATGACGGACACCGAGGTGAAGGTGAACGGCCAGGTGGCCGGGCCCATCCATCAGGGTGCGTTCTACCGTTTCAAGTACGACCTCACCGACAAACTCAAATTTGGTGAGGCCAATTTGCTCGAAGTGAAAGTGAGCAAGATGTCGGCTGAGCCCAGTGTGAACAACGCCGAGCGGCTGGCCGACTACTGGGTTTTCGGCGGGATTTTCCGGCCAGTTTACCTGCAGTCTTACCCGCAGCAATACGCCGAAAACGTAGCCATCGACGCCCGCGCCAACGGCAGCTTCACGCTCCGTGCCAACGTGCGCAACGTGAAGCAAGCCGCCCGGCTCCAGGCTGAAATTCTGGACCAAAAAGGTCAGACCGTGGGCACCGCCAGCACCAGCGTGGCCGCCGGCGACACCCTCGCGCGCCTGACTACTACCGTGAAAAACCCACGCCAGTGGACCAGCGAAACGCCCAGCCTCTACCGCGCCCGCCTCACGCTGCGCGTCGGCAACGAAACCCAGTACCAAACCACCGAAACCTTCGGCTTCCGCACCATTGAGGTGCGGCGCGGTAAGGGCATTTATGTAAACGGCACGCAGGTGAAAATGAAGGGCACCAACCGCCACAGCTGGTGGCCCGAAACCGGCCGCACCCTCAACGACAGCATCCAGCTGCAGGACGTGAAACTGCTGAAGGAGATGAACATGAACGCCGTGCGCATGTCGCACTACCCACCCGATGCCGAGTTCCTGCACCTCTGCGACTCGCTGGGCCTCTACGTGCTCGACGAGCTGGCTGGCTGGCAGAAATTCTACAGCACTAAGGCCGGCACGCCGCTGGTGCGGTCGATGGTGGAAAAGGACCAAAACCACCCCAGCATCATCTTCTGGGATAATGGCAACGAGGGCGGCACCAACAAAGAACTGGACGCCATTTTCTACCAGTATGACCTCACCAAGCGGCCCGTCATTCACCCGCACCACCGCCCCGGTAACGCCGCCAGCGGCATCGACTGCAACCACTACGAGGACTACTACAGCACCCAAAAAATCCTCGCCGATTCACTCATTTACATGCCCACCGAGTTCCTGCACAGCCAGGACGATGGGGGAGGGGGCGCCGGCCTGGCCGACATGTGGGAGCTGCACTGGAAGTCGCAACGCTCCGGCGGCGGTTTCCTCTGGGCCATGGTCGATGAAGGCATTGTGCGGACCGACCAGAACAACATCATCGACGTAAACGGCGTGAACGCGCCCGACGGCCTGCTGGGCCCGCACCGCGAAAAGGAAGGCAGCTTCTTCGCCATCCGCGAGATTTTCTCGCCTGTGCACATCACCCTGAAAGAGCTGCCCGCCAAGTTCGATGGCACGATTCCGGTTGAAAATCGCTACCATTTCACCAACTTCAGCCAGTGCTTTTTCCAGTGGGAGCTGGTAAACTTCCGCAAGCCGAGTGACCCATTTGCGGGAAGTTTGCCCGGCAAGAAAAGCCGTTTCAAAAGCCCTGCTGTGGCCCCGCTGGCTACGGGCCGGCTAAAGTTGGAGCTCCCGAAGGATTGGAAAAACTACGATGCCATTGTCCTGTCGGCTTTCGACCCGGCCAAGAACCTGGTGTATAAATGGACCTGGAAAACCGGCGGCAACACCCGCCTGCTCGACGGTGTGCTGGCCCTTGCTGCCAAGGACAAGCCCGCCGTACAGGTGGCCGAAACCGATTCTACTCTTAACCTCACGGCCAGCGGCATTTCGGTCACCTTTAGCAAAGCGAATGGCCACCTCACGGCCGTGAAGGGCAACAACGGCGACAAGCTCAGCTTCACCAATGGTCCCGTGCTGGTGGCCGGCACGGCCACCTTCACCGGCCTCACGCACCGCACCGAGCCCGATGGGGAGGTGATAGAGGCTCGCTACACCGGTGACCTGCGCAGCGTGCGCTGGAAAATGCACGCCACCGGCTGGCTGGAGCTGTCCTACGAGTACGCCCTTACCGGCGACCACGCCTTCGCGGGCCTTAGCTTCACCTATCCTGAAAACTTCGTCATCGGTGCCAAGTGGCTGGGCCAGGGCCCGTACCGCGCCTGGAAAAACCGCTTGGCTGGCACTACCCTCAACGTGTGGGACAACGCCAACAACAACACTCAAACCGCCGCCGCACCTTGGATTTACCCCGAGTTCAAAGGCTACTTCGCCGACATCGCCTGGATGGAGTTCAACACCGTAGAGGGCGCCTTCCTCGTGGCCAGCCCGGATAATGACCTGTTCATTCGCCGCTTCAACTTCTACGGCCTCTCGGGTGTGAAGCCCCAGCCCGGCCTGCCTATCGGCGACATTTCCTTCCTCGACGCCATCCCACCCATCGGCACCAAGCTGGGTTTGAATATCGACCAGCACCCTGAAAAGCTCGGCCCCAACAGCGAGCTGAACCATTTCAACGGTACACCCACCAAGCGTACGCTGTACTTCTACTTCGGCCTGCCGCCCACCGACAGCAAGCCCCAGCCCTACATCGCCCCGGTAAAGGACGACCTGTTCTAACAACCCGCCATCAGTGGCACTACCGCATTGTGTACCAGTCGGAGGCTGTGCTGTCATACTATTTTGACTTATGCAGCGCGTTCTCTCCCTGTTTTTGTTGCTTCTTGGTGGTTCATGGCTGGCGTGGAGCCTGGGCGCCATGCTCAGCTTCCCCCTCACTGCCGACACTGCTCCCTAATGCTAAGAAGCTAGCGAAACGCAGCGACGCAACGCCTGAGCGCTTAACCCAAAAACGCCGCCCAAACCCAGCGGTTCGGACGGCGGCTTATGCGTGTCAGCGGGGCTGTCTAGCTGTTCATCATCGCGAAAGCTTCAGACGGCGAAGTCCGTTGGAATTCGTAGAACTGCGCCGTCTGGCCCACCCGGATTTCGTCGTCGCCGTTGGCCAGACCCGTTAACAGCTCCTCGGCCACCTGCTGGGGCGGAATCCCGTTGGCCCCTCCGATTTCCGTCGAAAACTCGGTGTTCACCAGCGGCGGCATCAGCTCAATTACCCGAACGCTGGTGCTTTTGAGCGTGTGGCGCAACGCCTGGGTGTAAGAATGCACCGCCGCTTTGCTGGCCGAATAGGTGGGCACGGCCGAGGATGGTGCATAGGCCACGATAGACGACACGTTCACGATGGCTGCTTCCGGCTGCGCACTCAGCACCGGCAGCAACAGCTCGGTCAGCTGTATCATGGCCAGGTAGTTGGTGGCGATTTCGGCGCTGGCTTTCGAGAAAGCATCTGCGCCGGCCGTGAGCTGATAGGCCGAAGCCTGGCCCGCATTGTTGATGAGCACGCTCAGGTCGCTGAAATCAGCCTGGACTTGCTGCACCAGGCGCGCAACATCGGCCGTGTTGTTGATGTCGGCGGCAATGATTGACACGCCGGGTAGCTGGCCTGCTGCTGCTCGCAGCTTGGCCTCGTTGCGGCCCACGATGATGACGCGGTTGCCTTTTTCAATCAGCATTTTGGCAATGGCCAGGCCGATGCCGGAGCCGCCGCCCGTAACGAGGACGGTTTGGTTGGAGATGTTCATAGGGTTTGGTAATGGGAATGATGAAAAATGCCGGTTTCTGAAAGGCTGCCGGCGCAGCGGTTTCGTGGGGCCTTACCTGGAAAGCTGCTTGATTCAACTCGAAAACTTCTTCACAATCAGCGTGGCCGTGTGGCCACCGAAGCCGAAGGAGTTACTCATGGCGTACTCGATGGGGCGGTAGGCTGGCTGGCCCAGCGTGAGCTGCAAGCGGCTGGTTAGCTCCGGGTCGGGCTGGGTGGTGTTGATGGTGGGCGGCACCACGTCATGCTGCACGGCCTGCACGCAGGCAATGGCCTCCACGGCTCCGGCGGCGCCCAGCAGGTGCCCGGTCATGCTTTTGGTGGCGCTGATGTGCAGGTGCGGTGCCGGCCCAAATACCCGTCCGATGGCGTGCAGCTCGCTCGCATCGCCCAGGCCGGTGGAGGTGGCGTGCGCGTTCAGGTAGTCGATTTGGGCGGCGTGCAGGCCGGCGTCGTCCAGCGCGGCCAGCATGCTCAGGTAGGCGCCTTCGCCCTCGGGGTGGGTGCCGGTGAGGTGGTAGGCGTCGGCCGCCATGCCCCCGCCTACTACTTCGGCCAGAATGGGCGCGCCGCGCCGGAGGGCATGCTCGTATTCTTCCAGAATCAATGCGCCGGCTCCTTCGCCCACCACAAAGCCGTCGCGGGTTACATCGAAGGGCCGGGAGGCGGTGGCGAAGTCGTCGTTGCGGGTAGAAAGGGCCCTGAGGGCGTTGTAGCTCCCGATGCCCGTCTCGTTGACGGCCGCCTCGGAGCCGCCCGAAATCAGCACATCAGCCTTACCCCAGCGGATGTAGTTGAAGGCATCAATCAGAGCCGTGGTGGAAGTGGCACAGGCCGAAACTGTGGCGAAATTCAGCCCCCGCAAGCCGTGCTTGATGGAAATCACGCCGGCCGCAATGTCAATTATCATCTTCGCACCCATGAAGGGGTTGAAGCGCGGCGTGCCGTCGCCGTGTGCAAACTCGGTTATCTGTTCCTGCAAGGTGCCCAGCCCGCCCACGCCCGAGCCCCAGATGACGCCAATCCGGTTGCGGTTGAGCCGGTCGAAATCCAGCTCCGCGTGCTGTATAGCTTCTTCGGCCGCCACTAGCGCGTACTGTGTAAACAGGTCGTACTTACGCACTTCCTGGCGGTCGAGGAAGTTGAGCGGGTCAAATCCCTTCACCTCGCAGGCGAAGCGGGTTTTGAATTTTGATGCATCAAAGTGCGTGATGGGTGCCGCGCCGCTCACGCCCGCCACCAGCGCCCGCCCGAAGCTAGTTGCATCGTTGCCGATGGGCGTGAGGGCACCCACACCCGTAATAACTACCCGTTTATATTCAGGCATTGCGAAGAGGAATTAATGAAGATGAAAGAGAAATGAGCCATCATACTGAGGCTTTGCCTGACGCTGGAACCTCACCCCAGCCCATCTCCCGTGGAGAGGGGAGCCAGACGATTCTCGACTGAAGTGCAACCGGAGTTATCTAATGGTCCGACAGGCTGACCTTTACTGGCGCGCCGCCCGGCTGCCGTTTCACCACCAAAAGCAGCAGCGGCATGGCCGCCAGGAAAAAGCAGCCTACCAGTAGGAAAGCGTCGTTGTAGCTCATGATGCCAGCTTGTTGGTTTACCGTCGCATCGAGCAGCTGGTAGGCGCGCCGTTGGGCTTCAAACATAGGCTGGCCCAGGCGCACGGTTACCAGCTGGGCACCAGCCGCCAGCCGCTCGGCCACGCCCAGGTCGGTGGCCGTGAGGTGCGTGACTAGGGCCTGCCGGTGCACGGCAAACTGCGTGGCCAGAAACGTATTGACGATGGCAATGCCGAAGGAGCCACCCAGCTGGCGCATCATGTTGTTGAGGGCCGCGCCCTGGGCAATGTCCTTCAGCGGCAGGCCCGATACGGCCAGCGCCGTAAGTGGCACCGTGAGCAGGGCCAGGCCGGCTCCGCGCAAAATCAGGGGAAGGTAAAAATCGCCCTTGCCCGCCGTGCCATTGAGCAGGGCCATGCGCCAGCTGAAGGCAAAGAATAGCAGAAACCCCAGCGTGACAACTGCCGGAATCGGCACGCCGCTTTGCAGGGCGCGCGCCGTGAGTATCAGGCAGAAAATGGCTAGCACCGCGCCCGGCAGCAGAAGCAGGCCCGTATCGAGCACCGGGAAGTGCAGCAGCCGCTGCGCAAATACCGGCGTGAGATACACCGAGGTAAATAGCCCCATTCCGGTCACGAACGTGAGCAGCGCCGCCACGGCCAGCGAGCGGCTTTTCAGCACGCGCAGGTTCACGATGGGGAATTCGGTGGTCAGCTCCCACCAGATGAAAGCGATGATGCCCACGGCCGCCGCCACGCTCAATTGCATGATGTAGGCGGTTTGGAACCAGTCTTCTTCCTGCCCGCGCTCCAGCACCACCTGCAAAGCGCCCACGCCCACCACCAGGAAAAACAGCCCCACCCAATCCATGCGTAGCGTGTTGCGCGCTACCTGCACGGCCGGTTCCCGCACCAGCAAAACCGCCCCAATCGTGACGATGATGCCAATGGGCACGTTCACCAGAAATATCCAGTGCCAGGTACTCACATCCAGAATGTAACCGCCCAGCGTGGGCCCAATCGTGGGCCCTGTAAACACGCCGATGCCAAACAGCGCACTCGCCACCCCGCGCTTGGCCGGCGGAAACGCTTCAAACACAATGGTCTGGGAAGTCGACAGCAAAGCCCCGCCGCCCAGGCCCTGCACAAACCGAAAGGCCACCAACGTCCAGATATTACCAGCCGTGCCGCACATCACCGAAGCAAGCGTAAACAGGATTATCGAGCCGATGAAGTAGCGCCGCCTCCCCAGCCGCGCCGCCAGGAAGCTGGTAATCGGGATGATAATGATGTTGGCAATGGCGTAGGACGTGATTACCCACGACGTATCGGCCAGCGTGGCGCCCAGGTTACCGCTCATGTGCGACAAGGCCACGTTCACAATGCTCGTGTCAATTAGCTCCATCACGGCCGCCGCAATCACGGTGGAACACAGCAGGAAAATGCGAAGGGGACTCATGGTAATATGATTTATTATACCAATCGGTATAATTTTAAGCAAAAAAATATCAGACAACCAATTCAGTTTCAATCAGGTGCTCGATGTGGTCGAGGCTGGTTAAAAGCGCCGTAGGGCTGCCCGTTGTCTTGGAAACAAGAATCCCTCCCTCGATGAGGGTAATGAACAAGCTAGCGTAGCGGCTGGCGTCGGCCGCAGGCTTGATTTCGCCGGTTTGCTGGCCTTTTTCGATAAGGTGCACAATGTTGCGGTGCCATCGGGCCAGACTGTCCTGCACGCGTTGAAGTAGGGCTGCGGGTGGGGCGTCGTCGCATTCCACGGCTGCGTTCAGGATGGGACAGCCGCCGTGCTGCTTCATCAGGGGATAACGCTGGCGGTAGAACCGGGGCGTGGCCAGCAGCTGCTCGCGTACGGTGCTGCCGTTGAGGGTACCGGCGCGCAGCCCTTCATTAACCAGCCCCAGGTTGTAGTCGAAGGCCGCCAGGGCCACTTCTTCCTTATTCTCGAAGTTGCCGTAAATGGCGCCTTTGGTCAGGCCGGTGGCCGCCGTGAGGTCATTCAACGACGTGCCGGCGTAGCCCTGTTTGTTGAAAACAGGGGCCGTTTGCTCGATAATGAACTGGCGGGTGCGCTCGGCCTTTGACATGATGACGGTGCAAATATACCGCTTGGTATTAAAACGCAGAGGTCGCCGGAATGTTTTTGGGCACTTGAGATTTTAAGTTGTGGAACGATGTAGAAACGCGACCCTTCACGTTTCTACATCGTTATTTAGGCTTTGCCAACTGCACGAATGTGGGCTTGTCTCGGTCACAAATCAATCTTCCGTCGTTGAATTCCAGCTCTGTCACCTGAATCACGCTGCGCTTGGCGGCAATGGAATTGGCCGGGGCGGGATTGGCTTTGCTACGGCCGGGGTGGGTGAAGTAGAACAGAAAAGCACGGCCGTTGCTCACCACCACGTCGCAGTGGCCGCCGATGGCCTGGTCGTCGCGGCCCTGGCCGGGGAGTTCGAGGAGGCGTTCGGGCTGGGGCTGCCAGTGCAGCAGGTCGGTGGAGTGGTACACGGCCATGCCTTTCCACTGGTCGATTATCATCCAATATTGTTCGTGCCAGTGGAAGACTTTGGGGCCTTCGCCGCGCTCGTTCAGGGCCTGGCCACGGTCGGTCCAGTGGCGCAGGTCGGGACTGTCGGTGTAGTAGATTGATTTATGGTCTCGCTCGTTGTTGTACCACAGGCGCCAGGTACCATCGGGCAGCTTGAACACGCTGGCATCAATGACTTTATCGGTGACAAGTGGCAGGGTTTGCACATACTTCCAATTCAGTAAGTCGGTGCTGCTGAGCTGGACGATGACGCGCGGGTGATTCCAGTCGGTAAACGTGCCGGGCACGTAGGTCAGAAACATGTGGTACATGCCCTTGTCCTGCACAATATCGGGTGCCCAGTGGGTGTAGCCGGGGTTGGGACGGTAGGCTATGTTGGCCGTGTCGCGGTAGCGCCAAGTCGTGCCGCCGTCCCCGGATTCGGCGATGCCGATGCGGGTGCCATGCACCCAAGTTACGCCGGTGGCGGTGGTATCGGTGGCGCGGCGGTTGGTGTAAAACATCCACCACTTCCGCATCTGCTTGTTCCAGATAATGACGGGGTCGGCTACACCGTCGTATATCGGGTCGCTGAACAGTGGCTTGGGTGCAGGCTGGGCGGCTGCGTTAGAAACGGAGGTAGCTTTAGTAGCCTTCTGGGCCCTGGTTTGGCTGGGACTAATCAGCAGTGCGAGGTACAGTAGGAAGGGGAGGAGAGACTTCATGGGGTGTTTTTATAATGCTGGCGCTGCCTGACGCGGGCAACCTCACCCCAACCCAGTTTGCTTAAAGTACGAAGCCTTAGAAGAGGGGAGCCGGGCGACTCGTAGCGTAAGCTTTAGCTTATGCAATCGCCAGAATTTAGTCGTGCCGCCTAGCCATTTTTAATTCCCGTCTGGCTTGGTCACTTCACTACGGGGACTGTCCATCCAAATCCAGTTGGCCAGCGCGTCCGGTTTAGCAGGGTCGAAAGCAGGGGTGTCGTTGCGCAGGAATTTCACCAGGCCTAATTTGTTGGCTTTGATTCCTTCCACCACACATTTGGCGATTTCGTAGGCACCGTAGGGATTGAAATGAGTGTTGTCGGCCAGCGCCGCGGTTTGGCCGGGGTAGGTGTTGGCGGGGTAATGGACGAGGGCTTTTTTCGACTCTTCCACGCCCAGGGCTTCGTAGAGCTTGGCCGTCATGGAGTTGAGGTCGATGAGGGCCACTTTTTCTTCCTCGGCTACTTTGCGAGCGGCGGCGGGGAAATCACCGAGGCTGTTTTCAATCCGGCCATCAGCTCCGAAGGTGCGGCGGCTGGTAGAGGTGACGATAACCGGGATGCCACCCTTTTTGCGCGCTTCCTGCACGAAGAGGTGCAGCCGCTCGGTGTAGGCTTTCCAGGCACCGTCGTTTTCGCCCTTGTCCTTCTGGTCGTTGTGGCCGAATTCGATGAAAAGGTAATCACCGGGCTTCATTACGCTCAGCACTTTGGCCAAGCGTTTCGAGCCCAGAAAGCTGCCCAGCGTGAGGCCCGATTCGGCGTGATTGGCCACGGCCACACTGGGCTTGAGGAAGCGCGGCAGCATCTGACCCCAAGCCGCCCAGGGCTCGTCGTCCTGGTTTACCACGGTAGAGTTGCCGGCCAGAAAAACCGTCACGGCTTGCGGCGCCGGGGTGATTTCCAGCGCGGCCAGGCAGGGGTTGGTGCCGTCGAACTCGAGGGTGAGGCGGTCATCCCAATCCAGCTTGCGCAACTCGCGGGGCTTGAGGCTCACGGTTTCGGTGTCGTTGATACGGCGGCTCTTCACATTCAGGGTGAAGGTTTGGGTGGTGAACTGGCCGGGCTTGGTCGTGGTGGTTTCCAACAGCAGGCGGCGCGATTCAGCTTTCAGAAACGTGCTGGAAGGCCCTTTGGCGTCGCCCAGCGTCACGGTCACGTTGTAATTGCCCTCGGGCAGGTTGACGGAGAAGTAGAACGGCTGCTTACTGGTCACAAAATCGCCTTTCAGCGCATCCTTGCCACCGCGGTCCACGCCTGTTACCGTTGTGCCGAAATCGAAACCATAACCCATGGTGGCGGAGTAGGCCGCCGTGGGCAGCACCTGCTGGTAGCCAGTGGCCGTTTTGCCAGGGCCAAAATCGAATTTGAACGTGGTTTTTGGCGCTTGCGCGGCAGCTGAGGCGGCCAGCAACACCCCAGCAGCGGCAGCAAAGAAGATTGTTTTCATAGTGCGGAGTAGGTGGGAAATCACTGATGGGCTAAAAGTACCCTGAGCCCCCGTCGATGCATACCTGCACCGTCATGCCCGCGAGGTGACGGCAGAGTGCAGGAGAGTACGGCCAAGACAGCAGGCTTCCTTGCAGCGTCAAGTCCCTCCGCTCCAATTCCCACCCGATTATGCTGGCTCGCCGCACGTTTCTGACTGGTTTGCTCCTGACCCCATTCACACGTGCGCTAGCGGGCTTTGCCGGCCGGTTGATTGACTACCCCAAGGCTGATTTTGCGAAGTTCAGCAAGCACCTGAAGCCGGTAGGGCGGGCGTTGGAGCTGCCCGACTACTACGTGTGGTGCAACTCGCCCATCTACGGGCCCGATGGGAAGGTGCACGTTTTCTTTTCGCGCTGGGTGGCCAGCAAGGGCATGGGCGGCTGGCTGAATGGCTCCGAAATCTGCCATGCTGTGGCTGACAAGCCGGAAGGCCCCTTCGCATTTCAGGAAGTGGTGCTGGCCCCGCGCGGCCCCGGCTACTGGGATGCCACTACCTGCCACAACCCCAGCATTCAGTTTGTGGATGGGAAGTACTGCCTGTTTTTCATGGGCAATTCCAACGGCAAAACCGACACCAAGCGCATTGGTCTGGCCACCGCGCCCAGCCTCAACGGCCCCTGGACGCGCCCCGAAGCGCCCCTGTTGCTGCCCGGCCCCGCCGGCGCCTGGGACGACCACTGCACCACCAACCCCGCCTTCCTCAAGCACCCCAACGGCCAGTACTGGCTCTACTACAAGTCGTGGAATACCGGGGAGTACGAGGAAGCCAAGGGCAAGGAAATTCGCGGCAACCGCAAATACGGCCTGGCAGTTTCGGACAAGTTGGAAGGGCCCTATGAAAAGTTTGCCGGCAACCCCGTCATCGACTTCTCGAAGCAGGGCAACAACAAACAGTTCGAAGATGCCTTTGTGTGGCGGCAACACGGCAAGTTCAACATGCTGGCCCGCGACATGGGCGTGTATAGCCAGGAAGTGGGCCTCTACCTCGAATCCGAAGACGGCAAAACCTGGACCTTCCCCAAAATCGCCTACCTGCCCATCCGCGACTACGGCGTGACGGAGCCGCCCGCGCCGCCCAAGCTCAAGCGCTACGGCCGCCTCGAACGCCCACAACTGCTGCTCCGCGATGGCAAGCCGGAATACCTGTTCTGCGCCTCGCAGGGCGGCAAAAGCATGACGGCCTCGGCCTTTATCCTGAAGGTGAGCTAGCGTCCCCGGTCCGACAGGGGAGCCGTCGGACCGGAAAATTTACATCAACCTGACAAACTCGCGGACTAAAAGTACGCGCCATTGCTTACCATGCGCTACTTCCTGCTGCTGTTCCTGTGCCTGCCATTCTTCAGCTACGCCGATGTTACGCTGCCCGCACTACTCGCCGACAACCTGGTATTGCAGCAGAAAACCACCGTGGCGCTCTGGGGCTGGGCTGCTCCCGGCGAAACCGTGACGGTGGCCGCCAGCTGGCAAAAGGCGCCCATTAAAACCACGGCCGACACGCAGGGCAGCTGGCTGGTGCGCGTTCCTACCGGTAAGGCAGGAGGCCCCTACACCATCACCATTCAGGGAAATAATAAGCTTACCATTAGCAATGTGCTGCTGGGCGAAGTATGGCTGTGCTCGGGGCAGTCAAATATGAAATTCTCGGTGGATAAAGGCGCTGCTAAGTGGATGACTGGTGTTAAAAATGCGGCTGAGGTGATGCCCCAGGCGAAATTCCCAGCCATTCGCATGTTCACGGTAGCGGAGCGGGTAGCCGATGTGCCAGAACGCGACGTAGCCGGCTCCTGGACGGTGTGCAGCCCCGAAACCGTGGGCAAATTCTCGGCAGTAGCCTACTTTTTCGGGCTCGAAATCCATCGGAAGCTCGGGGTGCCAGTGGGGCTCATCCACGCATCGTGGGGCGGTACGCCGGCCGAATCCTGGACGCGGAAGGAGATACTGAAAAACAACCCCCTGCTCCGGCCCATCCTCGCCCGCTACGAAGCCGGCCTGACCCAGCGCCCGGCCTATGAACTGGCCCTGGCAGCCTGGAAACAGGAGAAAGCTGCCAATCCGCAAAGCAAAACCCCCAAGCCTGCCGAGCCGCTCAGCGCCAGCAGCAATAAATCGCCGGCCAAGCTATACAACGGTATGATTCGCGGGTTGGAGCCATATACACTACGCGGCGTTATCTGGTACCAGGGCGAGAGCAACGCCGAGCGGGCTTACCAATACCGCACCCTTTTCCCGGCGATGATTGCCAGCTGGCGCCAGGACTGGCAGCAGCCCGAGCTGCCATTCTACTTCGTGCAGATTGCGCCGCACAAGAGCCAGAACGCCGAAATCCGCGAAGCGCAGCTGGTGAGCTGGCAAACCGTGCCCCACACCGGCATGGTGGTAACCACCGATGTGGGCGACTCGCTCGACATTCATCCCCGCGATAAGCAGACCGTAGGCCACCGCCTGGCGCTGTGGGCACTGGCCAAAACCTATGGCGAGAAGAACC
This sequence comes from Hymenobacter negativus, assembly GCF_017571495.1. GTDB lineage: Bacteria > Bacteroidota > Bacteroidia > Cytophagales > Hymenobacteraceae > Hymenobacter > Hymenobacter negativus. Next base: position 302,693 of record NZ_JAGETZ010000005.1, read on the forward strand.
TGCTGTATTCCGGTCCCCTCTACAAAAGCATGGAAGTGAAGAATGGGGAGGCGCGCCTGGCTTTTGACTATGCCGCCGGTCTTGACGCCAAAGATGGCGCCCTGCGCGAGTTCACCCTTGCCGGTCCCGACAGCGTGTTTCATCCCGCGCAGGCCCGCATTGAGGGCCGTGCAGTGGTGGTGAGCAGCCCGCAGGTGGCGCAGCCGGTAGCAGTGCGCTTCGGCTGGAGCAAGTCGCCGATGCCTAACCTATTTAATGGTGCAGGACTGCCAGCGTCCCCATTTCGCACCGATAACTGGTGGGCACTCACTCAGGGAAAAAATTGATTTGTACGAACCTGGATAAGGAGCAGGAGGGTGCGTGAAGGCCACTCAATTGACAAAGAGGAGTTTTGTGATGCAGTCAGGATTCGTGGTGTGCTGATACAGTGCGTCCAATAAAGGACCTAATCACCAATTGCTCTGCCCTGCACCTGCCTGCTATAGAGGGTAGTGAATAAAGCCGGTCTTTGATAAAGACAATTTTTTATTCGTGGCGGATGGTCTGTGTTGCGCTAGCGCTAGGAAATAGCGGATAAAAAACTACAAAAAGACCCCAAGATTTCATTCAAACTGCCCTGAGCAGTACGCTACAGGAGAGTAGGGCTAAACCAGGATTCTAATATTGGCCCCAGGTTCCGCCTCCTATGCGCCGCTTATCTGTATTTAAAAAATCTCACCCACTCATTTCCCACATGAATAAATTATACTCTTGGCAACGTTTGCGGACTGCGGCGTGCCTGCCAATGCTTTTGGTAGCGGTGCCGCCTGTAGTGGCGACGGCTGCCGTGCGTCCACCCCGGCACGTATTGGCTGAGTGGCCACTCACTGGCAAAGTGACCTCGCCCAATGGTGAAGGCCTGCCCGGTGTGACAATAGTAGTGAAAGGCACCACGTTAGGTACCACTACCAACCCCGACGGGTCGTTCAGCGTTTCGGTGCCGGATAAATCTGGTACGCTGGTATTCAGTTTTATCGGATTTCATACCCAGGAGATAACCTATTCAGGACCTGGTAACTTTACCGTTGCCCTGGCCGACGATACCAAGAGCCTCGACGAAGTAGTAGTAGTGGGCTACGGCACCCAAAAGCGCGGCGACGTGACCAGTGCCATTGCCACCCTCGATGCCCGCAAGCTGGAAGAGCGGCCCATTGCCCGCGTCGACCAAGCCTTGGTAGGCCAGTTGGCGGGTGTGCAGGTAAAGCAGACCTCGGGTGTACCCGGCCGGCCCTTCAGCATTCAGGTGCGGGGCGCGGGCTCTATCTCGGCCGGCAACGAGCCGCTGTACGTGATTGATGGCTTCCCGCTCGAAACCGTGGGCGCCAGCAGCAACGGACGTTTCGGCAGCGGCAACCCGCTCGACAACATCAACCCCAACGATATTGAGAAGATTGAAGTGCTGAAGGATGCGGCCGCGGCCGCCATCTACGGCTCGCGGGCTGCCAACGGCGTGGTGCTCATCACCACCAAGCGTGGCCGCTCGGGCAAGCCCCAAATCAGCGTGAATACCTATGTAGGGGGCTCCCGCGCCGCCAAAAAACTCGACCTGCTGAGCGGTGAAGAGTGGGCTTCACGGGCTACGGAAATCATCAACAACAACTGGGTGAAATCGACGCCGACCACACCAGGCGCCGTTCAGCGCACCGCCAGCCAGACCACGGCCCAACGCCGCCAGATTCTGGGCCTGACCGGTAACAACGTCAACCCTGACCTGATGCTGGACGACCGCTGGGCCATGCCCGGCCACCCCGGCCTGACCTACGTGGATTGGCAGGATGAGCTATTCCGCACGGGCATCAGCCAGAACTACCAGGTGAGCGCCGCCGGTGCTACCGACAACGTGAACTACTACGTGTCGGGCAACTACAATGACCAGCAGGGTTTTGCGCTGGGCCTGGGCTACAAGCGCTTCACGGCCCGCGCCAACGTGGAAGTAAAAGCCAGCGACAAACTCAAGTTTGGCATTACGATAAACCCAACGTACTCCATTTCGAAAGACCCCGGCATTGAGGGCAAGGACGCCCGCTTTCACCAGCTGCTCTCCGAAACGCCGATTGTAGAAGATACGGCCGGCATAAATACCGCCTACGGCAAAAACGACGCCTACCGTTGGGGCGTAAGTACGGCAAGCCCTATCGCCGTCATCAACGCCTACGAGGGCGATACCCGCAACTACCGCACGCTGGGTACCGTGTTTGGAGAGTATCAGCCCATCAGCGGCTTGCGTTTCCGCTCCACGCTGAACTTCGATAACAACGAGTCAACCTCGACATCCTATGTGCCGCCGGCCCGCAACCAGACCACTTCGCTGGCCAGTGGCTCGTACAGCACCTACCGCCGCCAAACGTTCGTGAACGAGAACACGGCTACTTACAGCAAAACCCTTGGCAAGCATGATTTTTCGCTGCTGGCGGGGCAGTCCTACAACTTCTCGCGGCTCGATAACAACAGCGCGTCGTCGTCGGGGGGCTTTGTAAACAACACGGTGCGGACCCTGAACGGGGCCGTGGCCATTACGACCAGCGGCCCCACCGCGTCGCAAAGCGTGCTGCTGTCATACTTCGGCCGTCTGCAATATGCTTTCGATGGCAAGTATCTGCTCTCGGCCAGTGTGCGCCGCGATGCTTCGTCGCGCTTCGGCTTCGAGGACCGCGCCGGGATATTCCCGGCCGTGTCGGCGGGCTGGCGCATCTCGCAAGAATCGTTCCTGCAGTCCGTTACCTTCCTGAGTGACTTGAAGCTGCGCGCCAGCCTGGGCTACTCCGGTAACAACACCATCGGCGACTACAGCAGCATTGCCACCCTGGGTGTAAACAACTACACCTTTGGCGGCCTCATCGCCCCCGGGCAGGCTCCCAACAAAGTGGGCAACTCGCAGCTGAAGTGGGAGCGCAACCGCACCATCGACTTCGGTGCTGACTTCGGTGTGCTGAAAAATCGCTTCACGGCCACGTTCGATTACTACACCAAAAACAGCCTCGACCTGCTCCTGAACGTGCCCGTACTCACAGGCTCGGGCTTTAGCACCAACCTGCAAAACATTGGTGAGGTACGCAACACCGGCTGGGAAGTGGAGCTGAACACCCGCAACCTGGAAGGCGCACTTTCCTGGACGACCTCTTTCAACCTGAGCCACAACGAAAACAAAGTGGTGCACCTGGGCCCCGGCGATGCCACCATCGAAGTGCCCAACGGCCTCGATACACCCAGCAACATCCTGCAAGTTGGCTTGCCTGTATACAGCATCTTTGTGGTGAAGCAGAACGGCATCCTGACTCAAGCCGATATCGATACTAATGCGCCCGGTACCGACATCAACCAGCGCGTGGGCATCCTGGCCGGCCAGACCGCCGGCGACGCCAAGTACGAAGACTTCAACGGCGACCATAAAATTGACGTGAACGACCGCCAGGTGGTGGGCAACCCCAACCCGACCTACACCGCTGGCATCACCAACACGCTACGCTACAAAGGCTTTGACCTGAGCTTCCTGGTGCAGGGCCAGTATGGTGGCTCCATCTACTCGACCCTGGGCCGCGCCATCGACCGCACCAGCCTGGGCTACAAGGAAAACAACCTGGGCCGTGCCCGCGACCGTTGGTTCTCGTCCGAAAACCCCGGTGCCGGGGTGAAGGGCAAGGCAACGGGCAACTTCGGCTTCATCCGCAACACCGACTGGCTGTACTCGTCGAACTACTACCGGGTGCGGACCATCACGCTGGGCTACGACCTGGGCCAGCTCATCGACAAGCGCATTGCGCAAGGCGCCCGTGTGTATGTGACCGCTGAAAACTGGTTTGGCGGGGATAAATACACCGGTGGCCTCAACCCCGACGCCCTCAACACCGGCAACACCGGCACCTTTATCTCGGGCTCGGACTATGGTGGACTGCCGCTGGCCAAAACCCTCGTGCTTGGTCTTAACCTCACTTTCTAAATCAGGCACGGATTTGAGCTGAAAAGAACGTCATGCGCAGCATAACCTTCTGAAGTACGCCTTTCTTCCCTTAAAATTCCTCATGAAAAAGATATTCCTTAGCTTATCCCTGGCCTGTGCGCTGGTTACTCTGGGAGGCTGTGAAAAGGACCTGGACCAGACGCCAATCTCGAACGGCTCGGTGCCAGATTTCTACAAGACGGCGGCCGATTTCGACCAAGCCATGTCGGCTGTGTACAGTTCCCTGCGGGGCTACCCTGACCGGGAAGTTATCCTCTCCGAGCTGCGGTCCGACAACATGTTTGCCGTAAGCTCCATCGGCTCGCGCGACTGGGACCCCGTCAACAACTTCTCCGCTGCCTTGCTCGTGGTGAACCCCTACGTGGCCGATGCCTGGGCATCGGACTACTCCACCATCTTCCGGGCCAACACCATGCTGGCCCAACTGGCCGAGAACGGGGCCGTGACGGGTTCGCTGCGCACCCGCTACGAAGGCGAAGCCAAGTTCATCCGGGCCTTTATGTACTTCGACCTGGTGCGCAAGTTTGGCCGGGTGCCCGTGATTGATAAGCCCCTCATTCCGCAGGATGTGGCCAAGATTGGGCGCAGCGAAGTATCTGCTGTGTACAACCTGATTGAAGATGACTTAAAGGCGGCCATCAATGCCCTGCCCGCTGCCTACACCGCCAGCGGCGTCGGGTCTACCTCGGGCGTGGGCCGGGTCACAAATGGCGCAGCCAAAGGAATGCTTGCGCTGATGTACCTCACCAAGTCGGGCCCCAACTATGGCATCGACGGCCCTGGCCTGGCCAGCAATGAGTACGGCAAGGCCAACACGCTGCTCGATGAGCTCATCAACCGCACCGGAACCCCCGTTTCGGCTGCTTACTCTCTGCAGTCCAGCTACGCCAATATCTTTTCGCCCACCAACGAAAACAACTCGGAGGTTCTTTTTGACATTCAGTACATTTCCAACGGTTTGGGAACACTAGGCTCGTCGTTCATGAACGTGGTGGTGCCTGATATTTACTACACGTCGCCCACGTTGCTGGCCCTGCCTTTTTCGGCTGGTTCGGTTGAAATTAAACCCGTGTCCAACGACCTGAACAATGTGTCGTACGACACCACCCGTACCCGCCGCGACCTGCGTCGCGCCGTGAACATTCAGCAGGGCTACACCAACGCCGGCACCACCGACCCACGCCCCTTCTACAAAAAGTATCTTAACGTGGCCGCCAAAGGCACTAGCCGTACCGACTGGGGCACCAATTTTATCGTGCTGCGCTACACCGATATTCTGATGATGAAGGCTGAGTGCGAGGTGCGCAACGTAGGCGGCTCGGCTGCCAGTGCCGCTGCCCGTCTCACCCCAATACGCACCCGCGCCGGCCAGCCCGCCTTCACTACCCTCACGCTGGAAACCCTCATGGAGGAGCGTCGCCGCGAGTTTGCCGGCGAAAACCTGCGCTGGAACGACCTCATGCGCTCTGGCCTGGCCCTGACCACCATGAACGCCTGGGCAAGCCGCGAAGACCCTACAACATTGCCAAACGGCCAGCGGCGGGATTATAAAATCGTGCGCCCCATTCCGGCCGAACTGCTGCTCTACCCCGTGCCGCAGGTGGAGCTAAGCTCGGCTCCCGGCGTTTACACTCAGAATAACGGATACTAATCAAGATTGAGACCTGAGGCGTTGCGCCCGGTTTTGGCCTCCTGGCGGGGCTGGAGCCGGGCGCAACTGCGTTCCTATTCGACTCCGTTTCAACCAGCTGTTGGGATAGCGCGGATAGAAAACGGCAACTGCCCAGCCCGCGCGGGCAGTCCATACCCCACAGTACAGGATGGTGCGCTCGGAAGCTGCGGCTTCTTTTGTGACACTCCTTCTTTTTCCACTCAATGCCGAAAGCGAATTTCCACCTGCTTGCGAAGGTCTGGCGCTACTGCTGGCTACCGCTGCTGTGGAGCCTAAGTGCCGCCGCCTGGGCCGCGCCACCCGCCGCCGGGCGCACGAAGTATAGTTTCAACCCCGGCTGGCAGGTGCGGGTAGGGGAGGCGCCCGGCGCCGAAGCTGCCGCGTTTGACGATGCCAAATGGAAAAGCGTGACGCTGCCCTACGCCTGGAATGAGGACGAGGCTTTCAGCAAGGACATTAAGGATTTGAGCACGGGCGTGGCCTGGTACCGCAAGCATTTCCATCTGCCGGCCGGGGCTGTGGGCCAAAAGGTGTTTGTTGAGTTTGAGGGGGTGCGACTGGCTGGCGAGTTCTGGCTGAACGGCCAGCGTCTGGGCCTGCACGAAAACGGCGTGATGGCCGTGGGCTTCGACCTGACGCCCTACCTCAAGCCCGCGCCGGCCGACAACGTGCTGGCCGTGCGCACCGACAACGACTGGGACTACAAGGAGCGCGCCAGCGGCCAGACTTTTCAGTGGAGTAACCGGAACTTCAATGCCAACTATGGCGGTATCCCCAAGAACGTGTTCCTGCACGTCATGAGTCCGCTGCACCAGACGCTGCCGCTGTTTTCGGCGCTGGGCACCACCGGCGTATATGTATATGCGCAGGACTTCGACGTAGCCGGCGGCAAGGCCACGGTAGTAGCGGAGGCGCAGGTGAAGAACGAGTTGTCGGCGGCCCGCACTTTCCGCTTCGAAGCCACGGTGCTGGATGGGGAGGGCAAAACCGTGGGCACCCTGAGCGGTGGCGAAACGACCCTGCAGCCGGGTGAAACAAAAACCGTGAAAGCCCAGAAGCATATTTCAGGCCTGCATTTCTGGAGCTGGGGCTACGGCTATCTGTACACGGTTTCGACCCGCCTGCTAGTCGATAATAAGGTGGTGGACGAGGTGCAAACCCGCACCGGTTTCCGCAAAACCGAATTTGCCAACGGCCTTATCAAGCTGAACGACCGGGTGATGATGGTGCACGGCTACGCCCAACGCACCAGCAACGAGTGGCCCGCCGTGGGCCTGGGGGTACCCGCCTGGCTTTCCGACTACAGCAACGGCCTGATGGTGGCCGGCAATGCCAACATGGTCCGTTGGATGCACGTCACGCCCTGGAAGCAGGACATCGAAAGCTGCGACCGGGTAGGCCTGCCGCAGTCCATGCCCGCCGGCGACGCCGAAAAAGACGTGGCTGACCGCCGCTGGGGCCAGCGCCTGGAGTTGATGCGCGACGCCATCATCTACAACCGCAACAATCCCAGCATTCTGTTTTATGAGGGGGGCAACGAGAGCATCAGCGCGGCCCACATGCAGGAATTGAAGGACATTCGGAATCAGTACGACCCGCACGGCGGCCGGGCCATCGGCTCGCGCGAGATGCTGGATATTCCGGCTGCCGAATATGGCGGCGAGATGCTCTACATCAACAAAAGCGCTACCAAGCCGCTATGGGCCATGGAATACTCGCGCGATGAAGCCCTGCGCAAGTATTGGGACGAATTCTCACCGCCCTACCACAAAGACGGCGAAGGGCCGAGTGCCTACCATTCGGTGACGACCAATACCACCGAGAAAAAGCCGGATGCCAGCGCCTACAACCGCAACCAGGACTCGTTTGCCCGTGAGGACGTTATTCGCTGGTACGACTACTGGCACGAGCGGCCCGGCACCGGTACCCGCAGCAGTGCCGGCGGTGTCAACATCGTTTTCTCCGACACCAATACCCACTACCGGGGCGCGGAAAATTACCGCCGTAGCGGCGAGGTGGATGCCCTGCGCATTGCCAAGGACGGCTACTTCGCTCATCAGGTAATGTGGGATGGCTGGGTAGAGCCTGAGAAGGCCCGCACCCACCTCATTGGCCATTGGAACTACAAAGCAGGCGTGGTGAAAAATGTGGATGTAATATCCAGCGGCGAGAAGGTGGAGCTGTTTCTCAATGGCAAGTCGATGGGCTTTGGCCAGCAGCAGTACCGCTTCCTGTTCACCTTCCCGAACGTGGCCTGGCAGCCCGGCACCCTGCGCGCCGTGAGCTACGACGCCACCGGTAAAAAAGTGAGCGAAGCCGAACACCAAACCACCGGCCCAGCCGTGGCCCTGCGCCTCACGGCCACCACCAGCCCCGCCGGCCTGCACGCCGATGGTACCGACCTGTCCTTGCTGCAAGTGGAGGCAGTGGATGCTAAGGGCCGCCGCTGCCCCACAGCCCTGAACATGGTCAACTTCAGCCTGAGCGGCCCGGCCGAATGGCGCGGCGGCCTGGCGCAGGGCCCAGGCAACTACATTCTGAGCAAGAACCTGCCGGTGGAAGGCGGTGTGAACCGCGTACTTATTCGCAGCACGACCCAAGCTGGCAAAATCACAGTCACGGCCACGGCTGAGGGACTGAAACCAGCCACGGTCAGCCTGAAGTCGCAGCCCGTGCTGGTGGAAAACGGCTTGGCCACGCAGCTGCCCGGCGCTGATTTGCCGGTGAGCTTGCGGCGCGGGCCCACGCCGGCCGGGCCATCGTTCACGGTGTCGCGGGTGTCGGTGCCTATCACCGCCGCCACCGCCAATTCCAACCCGACCAATGCCACCTACAGCTTCGATGACAACGAGTTGTCGGAGTGGGTTTCGGACCGCAAGGAGGGCCGGCCGTGGATAGAATACACGCTGGCCCGCGCCGCGCCCATCAGCCAGGTGGCCATGAAGCTGACCGGCTGGCGCAACAGTACCTACCCAATCCGCATCCTGATAGATGGGCAGGAAGCTTTCAGCGGAAAAACCGAGCGCAGCCTGGGCTACTTTACAGCCGTTTTTCCGCCGCGTACGGGCCAGAAAGTCCGCATTGAATTAACAGGCCACACCCAGGCCAAAGACGCCTTCAACATCACCGAGCTGGAGACGCCCAAAAATGCCACCGCCGCCACGGACCAAGCCGGCCCGCCCGGCACACTCGGGCTGGTGGAGGTAGAAATGTATGAGAAACCGGCTGTTGCAAACCGGCCATAACTATGCAATTACAGTGTTTTGCTTGCGCAACGAAACCTCACCCCATCACCCCCTCTCCAAAAAAGAGGGGGCACCGGTTCGTGAGGACGATTCCGATAGGTGCATTTCCGATGCCCCCTCTTTTTTGGAGAGGGGGTCAGGGGGTGAGGTTGACGCGGTGGGCGACACTCGTTCTCCTATTCCTCCTAACTCTCACTGCCCACGCTCAAACCCCGCCGCCGCTCTGGCACAACCAGCCGCGCACCCTCCGCTACCGGCCTGAGGGCTCCGACTTTGTCATCACCAACGGTACGCACCGCTTCACACGCGCCCTCTACGGCACCAATACCGCCTTCCGTGTAGAGGCTGGCGACTTGCCGGAATTTGCGCTCTACCTACCCGGCATGGGCGGTAACATGAAGTTCGGCCTGCTGGCCAACGGCCAGAGCAAGTGGCTGGTTAAAGCCGAAAACATTGTGGCCCGCTACCGGCCGGGCAGCATGCTTTACGACATCACCGACCCACTGCTGGGCTCCGGCACATTGCATCTCGAAGTGCTGGCCATGGCCGATGCCGAAGGCCTGTTGGTGAAGGCCCGGTTTGAAAACGTGCCGGCCAAAAAGGTGCAGCTGTTGTGGGCTTTCGGCGGAGCCACGGGCAAGAAGTTTAGCCGCGACGGCGACATCGGGGCCGACCCAGAATCCAGCTTTTATCTGAAGCCAGAGTACTGCCAGGGCAATGCATTTGAGCTGAAAAAGAATGCCTTTACCTTGAGCTACAGCATTGCCAGCAAAGCAGCCGCTCCGGCACCGCTCAAAACCCTCCTTGGCATTGTGCCACCCGGCGCCCAAAACCACATAGCCGATGCCGCGCAACAGGAAAGTCCGCAGCAACTGTTTGCATCGGCGGCTACGGCCACGCCAGTGGCGGTGGGCGTGCTGACGGCGAAAGCAGGCGAAGACTATTATTTCGGAGTGCAGAAGGCAGAGCAGGCCGCGGTTGTGACTTACAAAACACTGCCCGCCGCCTTTGCCCGGGCCGAGGCGGCGCGGACGGCCCTCGCTAGCCGCGTCAGCGTCAGCACCCCCGATGCTTACCTCAACACCCTCGGTGGAACGCTGGCCGTAGCCGCCGATGCCATTTGGGAAACGCCCTCTTACATGCACGGCGCGGTGGCCTGGCGCATGCGCCTCAACGGCTGGCGCGGCCCCTACGCGGCCGACCCGCTGGGCTGGCACGACCGCGCCGCCACGCACTTCCGCGCCTACGCCAAGTCGCAGCTGACCAGCCCGCCCAACGGCCCGGTAACGCCCGATACCGCTTTGCACCTGGCCCGGCAGCTGGAAAAGCTGGGCACCACCGTGTTCAGCGAAGGCTACATTAGCCGCAACCCTGGCGGGGATTTCCGGCCGCACCACTACGACATGAACCTCGTGTTCATCGATGAGCTGCTGCGCCATTTCAACTGGACCGGCGACCTCGCCCTGGCCCGCGAAATGTGGCCCTTGCTCCAGCGCCACCTTGCTTGGGAGAAGCGCAACTTCGACCCCGACGGCGATGGCCTCTACGATGCCTACGCAGCCATCTGGGCGTCCGATGCTCTGCAGTACAGCGGCGGTGGCGTCACCCACAGCTCGGCTTATAACTACTACGCCAACCGCCAGGCTGCTGAATTGGCCCGGCTATTGGGCGAAAACGCGGCGCCGTACCACCAGGAGGCCGCCCGCATCCGCCAGGCCATGCAAAGCCGGCTGTGGCTGACAAAGCTGGGTTGGTATGCCGAGTACCAGGATGCGCTGGGACTCAAAAGTCTTCACCAGTCGGCGGGGCTGTGGACCATTTACCACGCCATCGATTCGGAGGTGCCCGAAGCCCTCGACGCCTACCAGGCCACGCGCTACATCGATGCCGAAATCCCACATATTCCGGTGCGGGCTGCCGGTCTGCCCGATGCTGGCTACTACTTGCTCTCAACCACCAACTGGCAGCCCTACGACTGGTCGTTGAACAATGTGGTGCTGGCCGAAAACCTGCACACATCCCTGGCTTACTGGCAGGCCGGCCGCGGGCAGGATGCCTTTTTGCTCTGGAAAAGCGCCCTGCTCGAAAGTATGTACCTGGGCAGCAGCCCCGGCAATTTTCAGCAAATTTCCTTTTATGACAATTATCGCGGCGAGCTATACCGCGACTTTGCCGACCCCATCGGCATGGCGGCCCGCTCGCTGGTGGAAGGCCTGTTTGGCATCCGCCCCGATGCCCTACACGACACGCTGCGGGTGCGCCCCGGCCTGCCCGCCGCCTGGGATTCGGCGTCTTTGAAAGTGCCAGACGTGACGTTCCGCTACCGCCGCCAGGGCCAGCGCGAAACCTACACCATTGCCCAGCGCCTGCCGAAACTGCTGGCGCTCCAGCTGCAAATCCCGGCCCTGGCCGATGACGTGGCTTCGCTGAAAGTGAACGGCCAGCCCGCTGCGTGGCGCAACGTAGCTACCGCCGTGGGTCGGCCACTTGTCGAAATCAACAGTGCTCCGGCGGCGGGCTACCGCATCGAAATAGAGTGGCAGGGCGAAGCGCTGGACCCTGCCGCGTCCCTAAAAACAGCTTCGGTTGGAACAGTTGTTTCCACCGGTTTTGCCCATGCGCAAGCCGTCGCCGTGGCCGACCCTCAACAGGCCCTCAGCCAGGTGCAGCTTACTGGCTCAACACTGACGGCGCAGCTGGCCGGCGCGCCCGGCAGCCGCACGGCCTTCATACAGCTGAAGCAAGGAAGGCTGGCTTGGTGGGAGCCGCTGAAAACAGTGGTAGCAAGTCCGACTGGTACCGGCAATGCGTTAGCGGCGCCTGCCACCTGGGAAACGGTGGACCTCAGCGCTGCCTTCAACGACCGGGTGACGCAGATTTTCCGCAACAATTACCTCACTCCGCGGACCCAAACGGCCACGCTGGCGCTGCCCACCCAGGGCATCGGCAACTGGTGCTACCCGCTCACCCAGGCAACTATTGACGATGCTGGCCTGCGCCAACTGGCCGGGGCCAAGAACGAAATTAAACTACCTACCGGTGTGCCGCTGCGCACGCCCGGCGCGGGCGGGACGAAGAACATTTTGTTCGTGTCGCAGTGGGACAATTATCCTCACCAGGCCACGCTGCCGCTGCGGGGGCAGGCCAGCCGCGCCACGTTACTCATGGCCGGCAGCACCAACCCCATGCAAAGCCAGCTAGTGAATGGCGAGGTAACAATTACCTACACCGACAACACCACCGCCACGCTCCCCCTGCGCAACCCCGACAACTGGTGGCCCATCGAACAGGACCTGCTGGACGACGGCTTTGCCTTCCAGACGGGTGCTCCCAAGCCCTGGCGCGTCCACCTCAAAACCGGCCTCATTGCCCAGGATTTCAACCAATTCACCAGCATTAAAGGCTTCAGCACCCGCGCCATCGACGGCGGCGCAGCCACCGTGCTGGAATTGCCCTTAGACCCAAAGAAAAAACTCAAAAGCCTTACCGTGAAAGCGCTGGCCAATGACGTGGTGATAGGGCTGATGAGTGTAACGCTGGGGCGTTAACCCTCACCCAAGCCAGCCCGACGTAACCAGATTGAACTTGAATTCCCTATGAAAAAAACGAACCTAGAACACCCGTCAGGCTCCTCTCTCCATCGAAGAGGAACTGGGGGTGAAGCCCCACGGCTGGCCATCCTGCTACTTGCCTTCCTACCATTAGCAGCACAAGCCCAGCCCATCAACCGCCAGGCTGTGGTGGAGCGCCATAAAGTCGTCGTCACCAACACCGACTCGCTCAATTCGCTCTCCGTGGGCAATGGCAAATTTGCTTTCACCGCCGACGTGACCGGCCTCCAGACTTTCCCGCTGCACTACGAAAAAGCCCTGCCGCTCGGCACCGAATCGGAGTGGGGTTGGCACCGCTTTCCAAACAAAGACGGCTACAAATTTGAGCAGAGCCTGCGCGAATACACCTTGAATGGCCGCAAAGTGAGCTACGCCGTGCAGGTGAAAACGCCCGGTAACAGAGAATCGGGCGACTACTTCCGCGCCAACCCGCACCGCTTGCAGTTGGGCAATCTGGGCTTCATCATCCTGAAAAAAGACGGCCAGCCGGCCAGTATTCGGGATATTAAAAACATCCACCAGGCGCTGAACCCGTGGACCGGCGAAATCCAGAGCCACTTCACGGTAGAAGGCGCGGCGGTGGATGTGGTAACCGTCGGCCACCAGACGCAGGACGCGGTGGCTGCTAAAGTGACTTCCGAGCTGCTGAAAACCGGCCGACTGAAAGTGGCTTTGCGTTTTCCTTTCCCCACCGCTGGCTGGGCTGATATGGCCGTGGACTACACCCACGACGACGCGCACAAATCGGCCATCGTGGAGCAGAAAGCCGGCCGCGCCCTGCTCACCCATCAGCTCGATACTACCAAGTATTTTGCCGCGCTGAGCTGGTCCCAAACCGCCACGCTGGCAGCCGGCCGGCCGCACGAATACCTGCTCACGCCCGACCGCAAAAGCGCGGTGCTGGAGCTGAGCTGCCAGTTCACGCCACTTAAAGCCAAAGCTTCAGCCCCAACCTTCGCCGCTACCCAGGCCAACAGCCGCCAGCAGTGGCAGGCCTACTGGCGCAGCGGTGGGGCCGTCGATTTCGGCGGCACCGCCGACCCGCGCGCCAAGGAGCTGGAGCGCCGCGTGGTGCTCTCGCAGTACCTCACCCGCATCCACAACGCCGGCTCGCAGCCGCCGCAGGAAACCGGGCTGCTCCTCAACAGCTGGTACGGCCGCCCGCACCTCGAAATGCACTGGTGGCACGCGGCCCATTTCGCCCTCTGGGGCCGTCCCGAAATCCTGGAAAAAAGCCTGACCTGGTACGCCCGGCCCGATGTGCAGGCCGTAGCCAAGGGCATTGCCCAGCGGCAGGGCTACGCCGGCTGGCGCTGGCAGAAAATGACCGACCCCTGGGGCGAAGAAGGACCGTCATCAGTGGGCGCGTTTCTCATCTGGCAGCAGCCCCACACCATTTATTTTGCCGAAGAAGCCTACCGTGCCCACCCGAATGCCGCCACTCTGAAGCTCTACCAGGAGCGGGTAGCCCAAACGGCCGAATTCATTGCGTCCTACCCGTTTTTTGAGAAAGACAAAGGCCGCTACATCCTGGGCAAAGGCGTGATTCCGGCCCAGGAACGGTTCAAAGCTGAGGAGACATTTAATCCCACATTTGAACTGGTGTACTGGCATTGGGCGCTGGATATTGCGCAGAAATGGCGCGAGCGCCAGGGCCAGCCGCGCAATGCCCAGTGGGACGAGGTACTGGCTAAGCTCTCGAAATTGCCCGAGGCCAACGGCGTGTACCTGGCCGCCGAAAGCGCGCCCGATTCCTACACCAACCCCGAATACAAAACCGACCACCCCTCGGTGCTGGCTGCGCTGGGCGTGATGCCCGCCACCGGCCAGGTAGACCCTGCCACCATGCGCCGCACCTTCGACCTCATCTGGAAAGACTGGAGCTGGAACGACACCTGGGGCTGGGACTTCCCCATGACTTCCATGACGGCCACCCGCCTCGGCCTGCCCGAAAAGGCCGTGGATGCCCTGCTGATGAAGGTGCAGAAGAACACCTATCTGCCCAACGGCCACAACTACCAGGAAGGTCGCCTACCCCTCTACCTGCCCGGCAACGGCGGCCTGCTGGCCGCGGTAGCCCTCATGTGCGCCGGCTACGACGGCTGCAAAGAAGCCAACCCCGGCATTCCCAAAAACTGGAAAGTGAAGTGGGAAGGCCTGCAGAAAATGCCGTAAAAGCAGATTCTTTGAAAGAAAACTGTGCGAAGAAGAGTTGCCATGGCGGGCTTACAAACGGCTTCTAAGCTGCCATCAGGTAGCCGATGCCGCGCACAGTTTGCAGGAAGTCCGGCGGGGCGTGGCGGGCCAGAGCCTTGCGCACGTTCCTAACGTGCACATCAATGTAGTTCGACGCTTCGGTGCCTTTGCCGAGGTGGGCACCAAGTTCCTCGCGGGTAACAGCTTGGCCGCGGCGGCGCAGCAGGTGATGCACCAAATCGAACTGCGCCCGGCTCAGGTATACCTCTTGCGGCCCATAGCGCAGCAAGCGGCCGGCCAGGTCCAGCACAAAGCCTTTGCCGAAGCTGATTTTTGGCCGCTGGTGCCCAAACCGCTGCCGCCGAATGGTGCGTAGCCGGCGTTCCAGCTCGATGAGCGACACGGACCTGGCCAGGCAGTCATCGGCGCCGGCGGCGAAGCCCCGTAGCCGGGCGTCTACGTCGGAAGCATCGGTGAGGATGAACGACGAGGAATGGTCTTCGCGGCGCATGGCGTCTTGCAGCAGGGTGAGGCCGTCGCCATCGGGGAGGGCCTGGGCGAGCAGCACAAACTCGTAGTGCCGGCTGGCCAGCTTGCCTTCGGCAATGGTCAGGGTAGGGGCGGCGTCGGTCTGGTAGCCGGCCCGATGCAGAAAGCGCTGCGTGCTGTAGAGCCGAGTTTCTTCGGCTTCAACAATGAGAATAGCCATAGTTGCTTACTGTTTGGTTTCGGCCAGTATCCGTACCTGGGCGTGCATACCAGGCTTAAGCCGGTGGCCTGGATTGGGTAGCGTGCAGCGCACTTTCATCACCTTGCTGTCGTGGTCGAGCACGTGGAAAACCTTGTCGATGCGCCCGCGCAACGGCTGGTCGGGGTAGCTGAGGGTAGTGATTTCCAGCGTCTGGCCCTTGCGCACCCGGTCCAGGTCGGCCTCAAACACATTGGCCATCAGCCACACGCTGTCCAGGTTAGCTACGGTGAAGGCCGTCTGCATATTAGCGGTGGTAAAGCGCAGGCCTAGCGCTAGGTTCTTCTCGATGACGTAGCCCGCCAAGGGAGCGCGCAGCTCATTCAGGCCGCTTTTAGCAATGCTGTACACGCCCAGCTGCCGCTGGTTGCGGGTGTCGTTGCCCGTGGCGCGGGCTACTTCTACACGGGCCTTGTACACGTCCTGCTCGGCCGCTAGGCCGGCCTGGTACAGCTCTTCGGCCACCGCCAGGTTTTTGCGGGCCACAACCAGGTCGGCGGTGCCGGCGGTGTGTTGGTTTTGAAGGTCGGCTATTTCGCTGCTTTTCAGCACGGCCAGCACTTGGCCCTGGCGCACTTCATCGCCCAGCTCGGCGCCCACGCGCACCACCTGCCCGCCCACCAGCGGAAACACCCGAGCCGTGCGGTTGCCATCGGTGGCAATTTCGCCGCTCAGCACCAGCTCTTCCAGCGCCGGTTCGGGTAAGGCCCCGGAGACGGCCGCTTGCGCCTGTGGCTCAGGTTGGTTCAGCTCATCAACGGGCGACTCGGTGCACGCGCCGAGCAATGCTGCGCCCAGTAGAAAGCTCCAGCGGTAGCCCACTTTTCGGGCATGGACCTTGGGGTGAATTGCCGGATTTTGTGCGCTCCGGCGGGGCGTTGCAAATGGCAGAGGGACAGTTGTCATGGCAGGCAGCTAATGGTGAAGCTGCCGCAAGACTACAGGCGTGGCATTAGAATGCGATTAGAAAGGCTTTAATGGAATAGTCGTTCAGGCGGTGGGCCTCACCCAACCATAAAACCTCTTACGCCGTGGGCAGCAGCACCAGCACCGTGGTGCCGTGGCCCAGGCGCGAACTCAGCTGCAGCTGGCCGCCGTGGTGCTCAATGATTTTGCGGGCGAGCGACAAGCCCACGCCATGACCCGCTACCAGCCGGGCATTGGCTGCCCGGAAAAAGGGCTGAAATACCTGCGCCAGGTCGTCGTCGGCAATGCCGATGCCCTCGTCGCGGATGCGCAGCCGCACGCCCCCGGGTTCGTACTCCAACATGACACTCACGGGCTGCGGGTCGGAGTATTTCAGGGCATTTTCCAGCAGGTTGGTGAGGGCGCGGCTGAGCAGGGCGCGGTTGCCGGTGAGCTCCAGCTGCTCAGGCTCGGCGGGGAGGTAACCGGTGTGCAGGTGCAGGCGCGGGCGTTGGGTGGGCGTAATGGCCGCGCAGGCCTCGGCCAGCAGCTCATCCACGCGGATTACGGCGTCGTGCTCAGGCAGGTGGACTTCGGCCTGGGCCAGCTCCAGCAGGTGGTTGAGCAGGGAGTTGAGTTGGGTGAGGTCAGTTAGCAGGTCGTGCAGCGCGGCGCGGTAGGCGGCGGGCTCACGGTCGCGCGTGAGGGCCAGCTGCGCCTCGCCGATGCTGGCAGCCAGCGGCGTGCGCAGCTCGTGCGAGGCATTGCGCACAAATGCCCGCTGGCCCTCAAAGCTGCTTTCGAGGCGGTCGAGCAGGCGGTTGAAGGTGTGGGCCAGGCGCGCCAGTTCGTCCTGCTCGCGGCCCGATAGGTTTTCGGTCACGCGCAGGTGCAGGTCGTGGGCCGTGATGCGGTCCATCTGGTCGTTGAGGGCAGCAATGGGCCCCAGCGCCCGGCCCGCAAACAGGCGCCCGGCCGCATAAATCAGCAGCAGGCTGAGCACAAACAGCGAAGCCAGAATAGTAGCCAGGTAGCGCAGGCGGGCCTGGCCATATACATTTTCGGCCCCGGCCACTACCACGTATTGCCCCTGGTTGTCGTGGTAAAAAATGCCGACGGCCAGGCGCGGGCCGTCCTCAAAATACTCTTCGTGGCCTTCCTTAATGCGGGCCAGCACTTCGGGTGGCACCTCTAGCCGCGCATCCTCGCGCACAAAACGCACCTCGCCCCGCGCATCATACAGTTGAATGATTTCACCCGTTAGCGTACGCTGGTAGCGCTTCTGAAACTCCTGAAAAGCGGAGCTGCGCAGTTCGTCTTTCTCCAGAAAAAAGTAGGCCGCCACCTCGGCCCGGTCGCGTAGGCGCTGCCGAAACTCTCGCTGCCCGTAGTCGAGCTGCAGCAGGAAGGCCGTGGTAAGCACCACCAGCAGAATGACGGCCACCAAGCCCACAAACAGCCAGGTTAGTCGGTTACGGATGGTCATATTTTTAACCTTTACACGTTCTATTCCTGCCGCAGCACGTACCCCGCCCCAATTACTGTGTGAATGAGCTTGCTTGGAAAGCCGTGGTCCACCTTTTTGCGCAGGTAATTCACGTACACATCAATTACGTTGCTGCCGGCATCAAACGACTCGTCCCAGCCGCGCTCTGCAATTTCGCCCCGGCTTAGTACGCGGCCCGGGTGGCGCAGCAGCAGTTCCAGCAGGTTGAACTCGCGGGTGGTGAGACGCAGCGGCTGCCCGGCCCGCGTCACGGTGCGGCTGGGGATGTCCATCACCACATCGGCAAAAGCCAGGCGGCTGCCTTTGGGCTGGGGGCTGCCGCGCCGCATCAGGGCCCGCATCCGTGCCACCAACTCGGCAAAGTCGAAGGGTTTTACGAGGTAGTCATCGGCCCCGCCACCGAAGCCCTGGAGCTTGTCGGTGGTAGTGCCCAGGGCCGTGAGCAGCAGCACGGGCACCTGCGCGTCCTGCACCCGGATGGCGGCCAGTACCTCCAGCCCGCTGCGGTGGGGCAAAATTACGTCCAGAATAATCAGGTCGAAGGGTTGGGAAAGGGCCAGCTGCTGCCCCAGCAGGCCATCCGAGGCCAGCGTTACTGTGAATTGCTCTTCCTCCAGCCCCCGCCGAATGAGGGCCGCCAGCCGCGGGTCGTCTTCAACAAGTAGAATGTTCATGCAGGCAGTTGGTAGTGTGTAGTGAACAGTGGGAAAAGGCCGTCATGCTGGTTCATTCAGTGCGTTTGCGGCTGGCTTCACGCCTCCCTGGAATCTCGCTCAGCAACCGGCCCTGCTCCCGGCCGAAGCGCAGGTGCTTGGCCCGCCCGATAACCTGCGACGAATAGATGCCCGTGTGGCCTGAGAACAGGTAAGCCGCCACACAGGCCAGCCCCAGGTAAATGCCCGCGTGCACCCCAAACAGCTCCACGCCCATAAATGTGCAGGCCAACGGTGTGTTGGCCGCACCCGCAAACACCGCCACGAAGCCCATGCCCGCCAGCAGTGCCACCGGCAGCGGCAGCACCACCGCCAACGCCGAGCCCAGCGCTGCCCCAATGAAAAACAGCGGCGTCACCTCGCCGCCCTTGAAGCCGCAGCCCAGCGTGAGGGCCGTGAGGGCTAGTTTCAGGGCGAAATCCTGGGGTGGGAGCGGGGCCTGAAACGCCGCCACAATGGTAGGAATGCCCAGCCCGATGTACTTGGTGGTGCCCAGCGCGGCCACGGTCAACGCCACTAGCGCGCCGCCCACCACAGGCCGCAGTGGCGGGTAGGCAATGCGCTGAAACTGCCGTGCAAGGCCGTGCGTGAGCGTGGCAAAGCCGCGCGCGGTCAGCCCGCACAGCGCGCCCACGCCCAGCGCCAGCAGCAGCGACACCGGGGCCAGCTCCGGCACCGCCAGCTCCGGGTAGTGTGTGTGGCCCACGCCCCAGGCCCGCGTTACGGCATCGGCGGCAGCGGCGGCCAGGAAGCTGGGCACAAGGGCATCGTAGCGCACCGAGCCAATCAGAAACACTTCCAGCCCGAACACCGCCCCAGCCAGCGGCGTCCCAAACACCGACGCAAACCCCGCACTGATGCCCGCAATGAGCAGCAGCCGGCGGTCGCGCGGGCGCAGCCGCAGCCAGCGGGTGAGTTGGTCGGCCAGGGTGCCGCCCATCTGCACGGCCGTGCCCTCGCGCCCCGCCGACCCCCCAAACAGGTGCGTGGCCAGTGTGCCAAACAGCACCAGTGGCGCCATGCGCAGTGGAATGGTGTGGCGCGGGCTATGGATTTCGTCAAGCAGCAGGTTGTTGCCCTTCACCACGTTCTGGCCCAAATAATGGTAGCTGGCGCCCACCACAAACCCGCTCACCGGCAGCAGCCAGATTATCCAGGGATGGGCCTCGCGCCAATGGGTAACCCAGTCGAGCGCCACCAGAAAGCCCGCCGAAGCCGAGCCCACCAGCGCACCCACGGCCAGGCAAATCAGCAGCCAGCGCCCCAGAAAAAGCAGGTCGGGCAACTGCCCCGCAGTCAGCACCGACTGCCACCGTCGAGGCGGCAGATTAGGCTGTTTAGCAACTGAGTTGTCGGGGCTATCTGTCATCCTGAGCAGCGCGAAGGACCTTGTTACGATGGAAGGATTAGCAATAGCCTGCCGGGCGTGAGAAGAGCCATTGCCTTTATCTCGGGCGCGACATGCTTAGGATGAGAAGGCTGTGAATTACCAAGCAGCCACGGGCAAAGGTACCGGCTTTGCGTCGGCAAAGGCTTAAAGTATGAGGCTCCATCCGGCCCGATTCCGGTAATTTAGCCGCTATGCCCACATTCTCTCTCGTTGCCCGACGCTTGGCGGCGGTGCTGCTCGTTCTTGGCGCCGGGCCCACCCTGGCCCAGAAATCCGCGCCCGCGTCCGACTTCCACCAGTGGGCCGCCACGCCGCCCATGGGCTGGAATAGCTGGGACTGCTACGGCCCCACCGTGACCGAAGCCGAGGTGCGCGCCAACGCCGACTACATGGCCAAAAACATGAAAAGTAGCGGCTGGGACTACGTGGTGGTGGACATCCGCTGGTACGTGGGCAACGATACCGCCCACGGTTACAACGAGAAAGACCCCGCCTGGAACATCGACGAATACGGCCGTTTCGTGCCGGCCGTGAACCGCTTCCCCTCGGCTGCGGGAGGCAAAGGCTTCAAGCCCCTGGCCGATTACCTGCACGCCAAGGGGCTGAAATTCGGTATCCACATCATGCGCGGCGTGCCAGTGGTGGCGGTGCAGCGCCGGCTGCCCATCCTCGGCAGCAAGGCCACTGCAGCCGACATCTATTCAAAAGAAGGCCAGGCCGCTTGGCTGCACGACATGTACACCGTGGTGGACGGCCGGCCCGGCGCGCAGGAGTACTACGATTCGCTGTTCAAGCTCTATGCCTCGTGGGGGCTCGATTTTGTGAAAGTCGACGACCTGTCGGAGCCCTACCACAAGCCGGAAGTGGAGATGATTCGGCGGGCCATCGACAAGTCGGGGCGCCGCATCGTGTTCAGCACCTCGCCCGGCGAAACGCCCATTGCCGAATCTCAGCACGTGGCCGCGCACGCCAATATGTGGCGCACCGTTGGCGATTTTTGGGACAGCTGGGGCCAGTTGAAGGAACATTTCGAGGTGTGCAACCGCTGGGCGCCGCACATCAGCTCTGGCGCCTTTCCCGATGCTGACATGCTGCCGCTGGGCCGCCTGGGCATCCGGGCCGAGCGCGGCGACGACCGCATGACCCGCTTCACCCGCGACGAGCAGTACACGCTGATGAGTTTGTGGAGCATCTTCCGCTCACCGCTGATGTTTGGTGGTGACCTGCCCAGCAACGACCCCTTCACGCTGGGCCTCATCACCAACAAAGACGTGCTCGCCGTGAACCGCCGCAGCACCCACAACCGCCAGCTTTTCCGCCACAACGACCTGTTGGCCTGGACTGCCGACGACCCCGCCACCGGCGATAAATTCTTGGCCGTTTTCAATGCCCAGGACCAGGAAATGAACCCCGCCAGCGAAGCGGCCTGGTCCAGCGCGGTCATCAGTCGCCGCACGCCCGGCCAGGCCCAGGCGGTAGACGTGGACATTACCGGGGCCCGCACGCTCTACCTCAATGTGCGCGACGGCGGTGACGGCTCGGCCTGGGACCACGCCGACTGGCTGACCCCCATGCTGCGCAATGGCGACCAAATCGTGCCGCTCACCACCGTGCCCTGGCAAGCCGCCACGGCTGGCTGGGGCAATGTCGCGCTCAACAAAAGCGTGTCGGGCGCGCCGCTGGTGGTGGCCGGCAAGACTTACGCCCAAGGCATCGGCACACACGCCAACTCTTTGATTACGTACAGTCTGCCAGCCGGCTACACCCGCTTTCAGGCCACAGCCGGGCTCGACAACGCCAGCGCCATGCAGAACACCGGTGGTACGGTGCAGTTTCTGGTGTACACCAGTAGCCCCATGCGCCCCATGCCCGCCGACTCGGTGCGGGTGCCCGTGGCCTTGGCCCAGTTGGGCATCACCGGCCCCTGCACCGTACGCGACCTCTGGACCGGCCAGACCCAGCCCAACGTCGCCGGCGAGTTTGCGCCCTACGTGCGGCGGCACGGCGCCCGGCTGTACCGGATTTCGGGGGGCAGGCCGGCGGGCCGGAAATAAGCTGCTGGCCTGCCTTCCAAAGTTTGTTAGCGCTTGCCTGGAATACGCAGCACCGTGAAGGAGTTGGGCGCCAGCGTGTAGGCCACGTTGGCCGAAGTAACCTTGAAGCCTCCCTCCTTTGGGGCCACGTTCAGCGGTTGCTCCAGGCTGTTCACGGCATTCAAATCGGCGCTGGCGAGGACGGTGGCCTTGCCGGCTTTGCCCAGCTTTTTCACGCCTTGCAGATTAATGCTGACGGGGCGTGCCTCGGGCGAGTAGTTCACCAGTTTTACCACAATATCACCGGTGGCATCATCAGCCACGGCGCTGCTGAAGAGGTTGTCGGCGCCATTTTTGGCGCCGGCGGCGCACTGCACGGGCAACATGGTAGTGCCTTTGTTGGTCGAGAAAAGCTTCTGAACGTAGTAGTTGGGCGTGCCGTAAGCCTTCAGGTTGTCGAACCAAATCAGGTCCGGCGTCCACTGCCAGGCGTCGACGTGCGCAAAAAGCGGCGCGTAGGAAGCCATCACGACCTTGTCGGCGTTGCGCTCCAGGCCGGTCATAAACGCAGCTTCTGAAATAGCAGCGTCCCAGCTGTTTTTGTTCTCGGAGCTGGCAATGGCTGCGGTTTGGGCCGCGTATTCGCCCGCGAAAATCTTGGTGCCGGTGGTGGGGTAGTTGTCGTAGCGACCCACGTTCTGGCGGAACCACTCGGGGCGGGCGTAGTAGTGCTCATCCAGCACTTCAGCCTTGAGTTCGCGCATGCGTTTGGTGGCGGCGTCGAAAAGTGGTCCGTCGGGGCTGGGGCCGGCGCTGGCCACAATGTTGATGGCCGGGTATTTGGTCTTCACGGCTTTTGAGAAGGGTTCGTAGCGCTCCAGGTACTGCGGGCCCCACTGCTCGTTGCCGATGCCGATGTACTTCAGGTTGAACGGGGCGGGGTGGCCCATGGCCACGCGACGGGCTCCCCAGGGGCTGCTGGCCGGGCCGTTGGCAAACTCAATCAAATCAAGCGCGTCCTGGATGAAGGTTTCTAGCGTGGGCTCGTCGGCGGGGTGCGTTTCGGGGGCACTGGGGCCGTTGGCGCGGCCAATGGGAGCCAGCTCAGCCGAGTTGTACTGGCAGGCCATGCCCACGTTCAGAATCGGTACTGGCTCGGCCCCAATGTCTTCGGAAAGCTGGAAATACTCAAAAAAGCCCAGCCCGAACGACTGGTAATAGTCGGGCGTGAAGCGCCACTTAAACTCTTTATTCCAGCGGTTCATCAGGGGCTGACGCGTGGCCACGTCGCCAATGGTCGATTTCCACTGGTAGCGGTTGTCGAGGGTCATGCCCTCCACAATGCAGCCGCCGGGGAAGCGCAGGAAACCCGGCTGCATGTCGCGCAGCAGCTGCACGAGGTCGGTGCGCAGGCCGTTTTCGCGGTTTTTCCAGGTGGCTTTCGGAAACAGCGACACCACATCCAAATCCAGCGTGCCAGCCCCATCCAGCGTCAGCTTGAGGCGGGCGTGCGCGGCTGTGGCCGAAGGCCGGAGTACCACGCTGTATTTTTTCCACTCGCTGCTGAGGTCGGCAATGCGCGTGCGGGCCAGCACCCGGTCCGGGGTGGCAGCTTCCCCACCGTTTGCGCGGCGGCCCGGCTCTTCCAACTCCACATTCAGCCCGGCTACGTTGCCCGGCCCGCGCCGCAAGTACACCGAAAACGTGTACTCGGCCTCCTGCTGCACGCCCATGCCCCGAAAGCCGTCGTTGATGAAGCCCGCGTCGGGGCTGGCCGTATTGGCCGTCAGACGCAGAAAATGGGAGTTGGTATTGCCAATGGGCCGGTCGCTGGAAACGACATATGCCGCCAGCGCCGCCGCGCCCCGAATGGCTTTCCAGCCCAGCAGGCGGTCGTCGGTTTCAAACGACTTGTTCTTGACCAGCTCCGGGTAAAGACCACCGTCGGCGGCAAAGTTGATATCTTCAAAAAACAGCCCATACATGGTTTTGGCAATGGGCGCGCCGGGCTTGCTTACCTGCACCGTGAGGGCAGTGGGCGGGGCCTGCGCCCAGGCCGGCGCTAAGCCAGCGCACAGCATCAGACTAGTAGCCAGGCCGGCAAGTTGGGTGGGGATTAGAAGCATGGAAGGAGTGAAAGAGCGGATGCCGAAGCAACAAAGAACAGCGTAGGGAGTGAGTCGACACAATCGATTGTGTAAATTTAGGCTAAATTTCTAATATGAGTGGTTGCTGCTGAAAACAGTGTAGCTTGTCATTCAGGGACTCCGCTACAGTAGCGCAGTATTGGGTAGCTGCCATAGTTGGGCAGATTTAATAATCAAGCACGGTGAATATTGGCAGCAATCAAGGGACTATTGTTCCCGCTACCTTTACGCAATGCTTTGCGAAGCAAAAAAAGTATTTGTATGTCATCTTCTAAAAAACAACCTACTGACTCCTCGAAGGATAAACCGAACCAAAGCCCGGTTTCAATGGCCGACCTGGCCCGGGAGCTGGGTGTGTCTACCACTACCATTTCGCGGGCGCTGAGCGACCATTTCAGCATCGGCCCGGCCATGAAGCAGAAGGTGCTGAAGCTGGCTAAAAAGTATAACTACCAACCCAACCACATGGCTTCGGCTCTGCGCAAGGGCAAAAGCAAGCTGCTGGGCGTGATTGTGCCCTACATCGAGGGTCGGTTCTTTGCCAAAGTGGTACACGGCATCGAGACGGCCGCCACCAAGGCGGGCTACAACGTCATTATCTGCCAGTCGAATGAGGACGTGGCCAACGAGCGGCGTAACCTGGAAAGCCTCCTCAGCGCCCAGGTGGCCGGCGTAATGGTGTCCTTATCGCGCACTACCCACGAGTTTCACCACTTCGACAAGCTGCGCGACCGGGGCGTGCCGCTGGTGTTTTTCGACCGCGTAATTGAAGGTAACAATGTGAATGCGGTGCTGCTCGACGACCGCGAAGGCGGCTATCTGGCCACCCGGCACCTGCTGACCCAGGGGTGCCAGCGCATTGCGCACCTCGCCGGACCGCAACACCTCAACATCTACCGCAACCGCCTGCAAGGCTATTTCGATGCCCTGCGCGAAGCCGGTCAGCCGGCCGACGAGCGCCTCGTGCGCTATACCGACATGACCCAGGCCCAATCGGCCGAAGCCACCCGCGCCCTTCTGGCCCTGGAATCGCCCCCGGATGCGGTATTTGCAGCCGGCGACTACAGCGCCCTCGGGGCCATGCAGGAGGCCCGCCGCCAGGGCCTGTGCGTTCCCACCGATATGGCCATTGCGGGTTTTAGCAACGAGGCCTTCACCGTGGTGGCCGAGCCCACCATCACTACCGTCGACCAGCATTGCGAAGAAATGGGCCAGGCCACTGTGCGCCTGCTATTGGAGCTGATTGGCGTCGGCTCCAATGCCTTTATTCCGCGCCAGCTCTCGCTTCGGCCCGAGCTATTGGTGCGCGATTCGTCGCTACGGGAAGTGGACGAAACGCAGCCCCTTGCTACCGCAGCGGCCCAGCCGTAGAAGCCCGCGCAATCAGTTCCGATTTTAGCTCCAGGCTGTGGGCGGGCAGCACCGGCTTGTGCTTGATAATGGCTTGAAACAGAATGCGCGCTGCCTCCTTACCAATGGCATAGGCCGGCTGGGTGATGGTGGTGAGGCTAGGAGCGAGTAGTGACGCGGTTTCCATGTTGGAGAACCCTACAATTTTGATGTCCTGTGGAATGGCGCGGCCCAGGCGCTGGCAGGCCAGGTAGCTGCTCAGGGCCAGGCGCTCGACTGCGGCAAAGATGCCGTCGATTTCCGGCCGCTGCTCCAGCAGTTGGGTAATGCGGCGCAGGTTGTTGTCGTTCGAGCCCCGGCCGTTCAGCACCAGGCCCGCGTCGAAGGGAATGCGGTGGGCTTCGAGGGCCGCTTGGTAGCCTTTCAGGCGCTTGCTGCCGATGGACAGGCTTTCCGAAACCAGCAGATGAGCGATGGTGCGGCAGCCGGCCTTGATGAGGTGCTCAGTGGCCTGGTAGCTGCTGGCGTAGTCGTCGGTGGTGACGGTGGCCGTGCGCAGCGTTTCGCTTACGCGGTCGAATTGCACGATGGGCACGCCCAGCAGCTTGAGTTTTTCGAGGTGGCCCACGCCGCGCGTGCCACTGGCCAGGGCCAGCAGGATGCCATCGACCCGGCCGCTGGTGAGGTATTTCGTCACGGCTTTCTCCTGCTCGCCGCTGTCGTGGGTGAGGTAGATGAGGACGTGGTAGCCGTTCTGCTGCGCCACTTCTTCGATGCCGTTGATGGCGAGCGAAAAGAAATGGTTGTCGAGCTGGGGCAGGATAACGGCAATTGTTTTGGTGACGTTGTTGCGCAAGCTGCCCGCAAACGGATTGGGCTGGTAGTTGAGCTGGCGGGCCACCGTCTGCACCCGCTCCCGGGTGGCTGTGCTGATTTCGTAGCTGTCGCGCATGGCCCGCGATACTGTGGACGAGGACAGGCCGAGCTCGCCGGCCAGCTGCCTAAGGTTAACAAAGCTCATGATACTGGGTGGGAAGTGGCAGTTGGGAGGTTGGCGTCGCGCCGGGCCATTGGCCGCCAGCGCTACTGTTACCTTCCACAAAAATCCCCGCCACGCCAGCTCAGCCCTTGCTCATTTCTTACACGTATTGTTCAACGAGTGAAATTTACACAACAATTTGTAGGTCAACATTTAGGGTAATCATTAGGCTCGACCTATGAGCAGCTCATTTTCGATTTTATAACAAGGCTTTTGAGTTTGTTTCCATTCAGAAAGCGTTTAACTGATAGCTATGCAAAGCTCAGTGCCTCATCTCGCACGTCGCCTCAATACTTAATTCGAGTTGTGGACTAGCCGCGTAGCGGCGACAGGTTGGTAGAGCATAGGCGACGACAAGCAAAAAGCCGCGTAGCGGTGACAGAGTACCGGCTGGGTCTGTCACCGCTACGCGGCTCGTTTTACCCTGGGTAGGTTGCTGCAAACCTGTCGCCGCGCTACGGATAGCCCGCAACTCGGATTAAGTAATAAATCGGCTGGGATGTAGACCGTGCCTTCTCACGTCTCTTCATCGGACTCCCACAC
This sequence comes from Hymenobacter negativus, assembly GCF_017571495.1. Lineage (GTDB taxonomy): Bacteria > Bacteroidota > Bacteroidia > Cytophagales > Hymenobacteraceae > Hymenobacter > Hymenobacter negativus. Next base: position 329,790 of record NZ_JAGETZ010000005.1, read on the forward strand.
CACTTCATGACGAGTGTTGAGACGTATTCCCGAATAGCACTGCTTTGCTTAAGGTGTGGCCGAAACGTGTAGCGCCCGAAACTCTGATGGCGACAGTTGGTAGCGCGCCCGGAAGCTGGTGGAGAAATAAGAAGGAGAGGAGAAGCCTAGCTCGTAGGCCACATCCGCTACGGTGCGCTGCTCATCCAGCAGCAATTCCCGGGCCTTGGTCAGGCGCAGGCTCTGGATAAAATCGGTGACGCCGGTGCCCAGCACGGCCTTCACCTTGCGGTAGAGCTGCATGCGCGAAATGCCCAGGGCACGGGCCACATCCTCTACACTCAGGTCGGTTTTGGTGAGGTTGGCTTCCACCACGGCGGTCAGGTCGAAGAGAAATTTTTGGTCGGGGCTGGCGGGCGCTACGGTGACGGTATCCAGGCTCAACTCGCGGCGGAAATGCTCGCGCTGCCGGGCGCGGTTGCTGAGCAGCGTGCGCGCGCTTTCGAGCAGGAAAGCCGGGTTGAACGGTTTGGTGAGATATAAGTCGGCGCCGGCCTGCACGCCCTCCAACTGCTGCTCTGCTGCCAAGCGGGCTGTGAGCAGCACCACCGGAATGTGCGAGGTACGCCAGTCGGCCCGCAGTTGGGCCACTACTTCCAGCCCGCTCAGGCCAGGCATCATCACGTCGCATACTATCAGGTCCGGAATTAGCTCTGTGGCCAGCCGGAAGCCGCTGTGGCCGTCGGTAGCCGTCTGCACCCGGAAATCGTTGCGCAGCTTGCGGGCCAGAAAATCGTTGACTTCGGCGTTGTCCTCAATCACGAGCACCAGCGTGTCGCTGGCGGGTTCAGCTGCCGCCATTGCGACTTCGTTGCCGAATTCAGCTGACAGTGGCTCCGGTTCAGCCAGTGTGATTGTGGGCAAGTGGGCCGGGTCGCTGGCACGCAATTCCATTGGCAATTCCCGCGGCACAGTCACAGTGAAAGTGCTGCCTTGGCCCGGCTGACTGCTGAGCGTGAGCTGGCCCTGGTGCAGTCGCACCAGCCCGTGCGCCAACGCCAGGCCCATGCCCGAACCCTTGGCCACTGCGCCCTGCTCACCCTGATAAAACCACTCGAACACGTGCGCCCGGTCCCGCGCGCTGATACCAGGGCCGGTGTCGGCTACGCTCACGCGCCAGGCACGGCCGCCCTCAACGGCTTGCAGGCTCACGGTAATCTGGCCCTGTTCGGGCGTGAACTTCAGAGCATTGGACAGCAGGTTGAGGAAAACCTTGTCCAGTAGGTTCGCATCGAACCAAGCCATCAACTCTGCCTCAGCAGCCATGAAACGGAACTGCACACCACGCAGCCGGGCGGGCTTTTCAAATGCCTCCACAATTTCGTGCACGAAGGCCACCAGGTTGCTTTCGGTGGCGCGCACAGCCATTTTGCCCACTTCAATCTTCCGGAAATCTAGCAGTTGGTTCACCAGTTGCAACAGCCGCTGGGTGTTGCGCTGCACCAGCGCCAGGTCCTGCCGCTGTGCCCCCGACAGGTCTGAACTGCTGCTGAGCAGCTCCTCCACCGGCCCCATGATGAGGGTGAGCGGCGTGCGCAACTCGTGCGAGAAATTGGTGAAGAAGTGCAGCTTGGCCTCGGTATCGGCGCGGGCCTGTTCGGCCAAGGCCTGAATCTGGTTGCGCTGCTGGCTGATTTCCTCGTTCTGCTGCTGCAGCTGACGGTTGATTTTATCATTCTCGGCGTTTTGCAGGGCCAGCTGGTGGTTTATCAGGCGGTTTCTGCGGGCCGAGCGCCAGGCCACCGCACCCAGTACCAAGGCCCCAAGCAAGGTGGCCAGCAGCACATAAAGCACCGTGCGCTGGCTGGCGTAGGTGGCGCGCAAGCCCTGGAGCAGGCCGTGCTGCAGCTCAATATCCGTTTGCTGGGTGAGAATTTTCTCGCGCTGCTGCATCATCATGCCCACATTGGTCGAGTCGATAACCACCGTGCTCAGCTTGTTTTCGCGCTGGAAGGGCTGATGATTGAGGATACGCAGCGCCGTGCGAATGGCGTCTTCCCCGGCCGGCGAGTACAGCAGCGAGGCCTTAAATACGCCCTGTTCCACCAACTCCAGTGCCAACCCGTCGACCCCAATAATGCCCACTTTCTTCGTAAGTCCTAAGTGCTGAAGTACTTCGGCGGCGGCTTTGCCCATGTTGTCGTTGTGGGCGAAGATGAGCGCGGCCTCTGGGTGGGCCAGCAGCGCGGCTTGCAACGGCGCTTTCAGGGTGGTAATGTTCCAGTTGCCCGTGACCTCCGCTGCCACGTGCATAGTGGGATAGGCTGCCATGCCCAGCGCAAAACCCTGGTGTCGCCCGGCCGTCGCCGACGACTTTCGCGCCCCGGTCAACTCAATCACGCTGCCATGCTCGTGCAGCAGGCTGGCAGCGTAGCGGGCGGCCGTCTGGCCAACCTCCACGTTGTCGCCACCCACGTAGGCCGTGAACTGCTGCGAGGTAATGCGGCGGTCGAGCAGCAGCACGGGGATGCCAGTCTGATAAGCCGCTTCCACAGCTGGGGTCACGGGTCCGGGCTCGTAAGGAGATACAATCAGTAGGTCGATGCCACCGCGCACCAACTCGTTGATTTGCTGGCTCTGGCGCTGGCTGTTATCCTTGGCGTCCAGCATGCGCAGCTCCACTTCGGGATGGAAGCTCAGCTCGCGCTCCATGCCGGCCAGCACCGCCTGCCGCCAGATGCCCTGCGTGCTACACTGCGAAAAACCAATGCGGTAGGCGTGCGGCCTGGCTGGCTCGGCGCACCCGCCCAGCAGCGCCCACACCGTCAATAACAACGCCCATACTCGAAAGCTACTCCTACTAATCACGGGTAATCCTAAAATGTCGGGGGAAGCCAATGGCCCGACTTACCCAAATATACACCCGTCTTTCGGAGGGCTGGCTAGTGTTGGGCTCGAATTGCGGCGGTACTGGCGCTACGGTTCTCTTTCCGGGCTTTTAGCTAATGCAACCAGGCATTGGCTTCTGTGATGTGTGTTTCGTTTGATTGAATGTATATGCCTGTAATAAAGGTATTTATATCAAATTTTTACGTAAACGATTCCGTAAAAAAACGTTTTTTCTGTTCCATGAGCAGGGGCAGGGCTTCTTTATTTACTGAATAAATGAGCCCTCACTCACCATAATAATCCCACCAATTATGCAAAAACTTCGTCTCCTTATTGGGCTGCTAGCGTTCCTGGGAACGTTTGTGGCCCATGCACAGACCCGGCAAGTGTCCGGGCGGGTTCTCAGTGCGACTGATAAAATGCCTTTGCCCGGTGTGTCGGTGCTGCTGAAAGGCACTACCACGGGCAGCAGCACCAACGCGGCCGGCGAATTTGAGCTGAGTGTGCCGGCTAATGGCAGTGGCACGCTCGTGTTCTCCTTTGTGGGCTTCGAATCAGTAGAGCAGCCGCTGGGTTCCTCGGCCTCCATCAACGTGCAGCTGAAAGAACAGGCCCAGGACCTGAACGAAGTGGTGGTGGTGGGCTATGGCACCCAGCGCAAGCGCGACATCACGGGCTCAGTGGCCTCCATTTCGGCCGAGCAGGTGGCCGAAACGCCTATCGCCCGCGCCGACCAGATTTTGCAGGGCCGCGTAAGCGGCGTGCAGGTGACCCAAACCAACTCGGAGCCGGGCGGCAACGTGTCTATCCGCATCCGGGGCACCAACTCCATCAACACCGGCAACGAGCCACTGTTTGTGGTCGACGGCTTTCCCGGCGCAGGCGACCTGAACTCCATCAATCCCAGCGATATCGAGAGCGTGGAGGTGCTGAAAGATGCCTCGGCTACTGCTATTTACGGCTCGCGCGGAGCCAATGGCGTGGTGCTCATTACCACCAAAAAAGGCAAAGTGGGCAAAGGCACCATCAACCTGGAAGCCTACACCGGCGCGCAGATTGTGCGGCACAAGTACGAGCTGATGAACGCCAAGGAATTTGCGCAGTACCTGAACGAGGTGAATCCCGGCACCGGGGTTGGTGCCATCCCGCAGCCATACCGGCAGGGGCAAATTGACTCGATGGGGGAGGGTACCGACTGGCAGGACGCCATTCTGCGCCCGGCCCGCATGAGCAACTACCAGCTGGCCTTCAACGGCGGCTCGGAAGAAACGCGGTATAATTTGAGTTTCAACTATTTTGACCAAGAAGGCATCGTGCTGAATTCGGGTTTCCAGCGGGCCACGGTGCGTCTGAACCTGAACCGAAAAATCAGCCAGAAGCTAAGCTTTGATTTTTCGAGCCAGCTGGCGGGTACCTTCGAGAAGCGCGCCTTTGCCAACTCCTCGGGTGGCAGCAACGGCGGCGTGATTCTGGATGCCCTGCGCTTCAGCCCCATCAACCCGGTGCGCGACGCGGCCGGCAACTATACCTACTCCAACACGCCGCTGCCTTACGTAGAAGACGTGGGCAACCCCGTGGCCTACGCCGAAAAAGCCAAGGACCACCGCACCACGGCACGGGGCCTTTTCAACGTGGCGGGTAACTACGAAATCCTGCCCGGCCTGACCCTGCGCGTGACCGGCGGCCTCGACTACACCAACAACCAGCAGGACGTGTACCGGCCATCGGATATCTACCTCGGCCGCCTCACCAACGGCTCGGCCAACCGCGTGCAAACCAACCGTTACAGCTGGCTGAACGAGAATACGCTGACCTACGACAAGAAGCTGAACGAGAATAACGCCCTCAACGTGGTGGTGGGCCTCACCGAGCAGCAGTTTCTGGGCAACGACTTCAGCGCCACGGCCAATGGCTTCTTTACCAACACGCTGGGGTCCGACAACTTAGCGCTGGGTTCTAATATTCAGACGCCTAACTCGGGCAAGTTCACCAACTCGCTGGCCTCGTACTTCGGCCGCGTCAACTACCGGCTGTTCGAGCGCTACCTGTTCACGGCTACGCTGCGGGCCGACGGCTCGTCGCGCTTTGGTAAGAACAACAAGTGGGGCTATTTTCCCTCGGCGGCCTTCGCTTACCGGCTGATTGACGAGAAGTTCATGTCGGGCTTCACGGCCATCAGTGACCTGAAGCTGCGCGTGGGCTTCGGGGTGACGGGCAACCAGGAAATCAATAACTACCAGTCCTTGGCGCGTTACGACGTGGGCTCCTACGCCTCGGGCAGCACGCGCCTGGTGGGCTTGGTGCCGGCCAACATCGTGAATCCGGACTTGCGCTGGGAATCGACGGCGGCCACCAACGTGGGCATCGACGCAGCTTTCCTGCAAAATCGCATCACCTTCACGGCCGACGCCTACTACAAGAAAACCACCGACTTGCTGCTGCGCGTGGCCACGCCCCGCACCACCGGCTACGCCGATATTCTGCTGAACGCCGGCAGCGTGGAAAACAAGGGCCTGGAATTCGCCCTCAATACCACCAACTTCGACAGCAAGGCTTTTGGCTGGAAAACCAATCTCAACCTTTCCCTCAACCGCAACAAGGTGCTCGACCTGTACAGCGTGAGCGAGCTGCCGGTGGGCGCTTCCAGCTCCAGCCTGTTTGTGGGCGCGGGCCTGGGCCAGACCAGCATTCTGCGCGAGGGCGAGCCCATCGGCTCGTTCTACGGCAACGTGTTTGACGGCATCTGGCAGACCCAGGACGAAATTGCGGCCAGCGGCACCCGCGACAACGTGCGCCCCGGCGACCCGCGCTACGTGGACCGCAACGGCGACGGCGTGGTCAACCTCTTTGACCGCGTCATCATCGGCCGCGCCCAGCCCGATTTCATCTACGGCGTCACCAACAACTTCACCGTGGGCGGTTTTAGCTTGAGCGTATTTATCCAAGGCGTGCAGGGCTCGGATGTGTTGAACCTGAACCGCTACGAGTTGGAATCCGGCATCACGACCACTAATAAGCTCAAAACGGTAGTTGACCGCTGGACGCCTACCAACCCCAGCAACACCCTGGCGCGGGCGGGCAGCACCATCCGCCGCAGCACCGGCATCGTGAGCGACGTGGTGGAGGACGGCAGCTTCGTGCGCCTCAAAACCGTGACCCTGGGCTACACCCTGCCCAAGTTTGGCAAAGCCGTGAAATCGGCCAGCGTGTACATCACCGCCCAAAACCTCGTCACGCTAACCAAATACACCGGCTTCGACCCCGAGGTAAACTCCTTCGGCCGCGACAACCTGAGTCTGAACACCGACTACAACGCCTACCCCAGCACCCGCACCTTCATCGCAGGGCTGAAGATTGGGTTTTAACCTCACCCCCGGCCCCTCTCCCGCGGAGAGGGGCCGGGGGTGAGGTTCCGCCGGCTGCGCCGCCTAACAATTATTAACTCCAGACTTCCCATGAAAAAAAATATCCTGTTCCTGAGCTTGCTAACCCTGAGCCTGACGCTGGGTTCCTGCGAGAAATTTCTGGAAGAGAAGCCCTATGACTTTCTCGCTGCCGAAAACTTTTACCAGAACGAGGGCGACGCCATTGCCGGCCTCAACGGGGTGTTCAACGCCCTGCTGCCCCAGACCTACTACGGCCGCACGGGCTGGCAAATCACCGAGCTGCCGGCCGAGCTGATTCGGGTGGGCTCCAGCACCGACGAGCGGGCCCAGCTCTCGCGCTTCACCTTCACGCCCACCAACACGGAAATCAACAGCTGGTGGACCAACTCGTACCGGATGATAAACCGGGCCAACGACGTGATTGAGAAGGTACCCGCTATCAGCATGGATGCCACCCGCAAGGCCAACATCATCGGCAACGCCCGTTTCCTGCGGGCGCAGGGCTATTTCGATTTGGTGCGCTGCTTCGGCGATGTACCCCTGGTGACGGCCACCGTGAAAGGCCCTACCGACGACCTGCGGCCCACCCGCACGCCGCTGGCGCAGGTGTACAACCAAATTATCGAGGACCTGCAGTTTGCCGAGGCCAACTGCTACGCCGAAAACCAAATTCCGGCCGGTGAAAAGGGCCGCGTGTCGAAGGGTGCGGCGGCGGCCGTGCTGGCCAAGGTGTACATTACCCGCGCCACCACCAGCGCCGCTTTGGGCACCGACAACCAGAGCGGCCTGGATGCCTGCAACCGCGTGATTAATTCGGGCTTATACAGCCTGCTGCCGGTGTACGGCGACGTGTTTAACCCCGACAAGGAGAACGGACCGGAGCACATCTTCAGCATCCAGTTCGACCTGCCGCCAAACACGGGCAACATCATTGTGCGGCAGTTTTTGCCCTCGCAACTGGCCGGCCTGGGCACTTTCACGGTGGAAGACAGCCTCGTGCGCTCCTACCGCACCACCGACGTGCGCCGGGCCTGGAACATCAGCAACATGGCCGGCACCACCACGCTGGCCCGCTACTACTTCAACAAGTTTCGGGACGACAAGCGCATCGTGAACGACTCGCGCGCCAACTACCTCATCACCCGCTTCGCCGACATTCTGCTGCTGCAATCGGAGGCCCGCAACAATCTCAACCCCAACGACCCGCTGAAATACGAAGGCTACAACCGGGTGCGCCAGCGTGCCGGCCTGCCCCAGTGGGCCAATACTCGTGTCACCACCAAAGATGCCTTCGTGGACATGCTGGTGCGTGAGCGCGGCTGGGAGCTGGTGCAGGAAGGCCACCGCTGGTTCGACCTCGTGCGCCTGAACCGCCTGCAGGAGCGGGAGCGCGCCATCTTCAACCGCACGGTGGACAACAAGTACCTGCTTTTTCCTATTCCGCAGCCAGAGCTGATTCTAAACCCCAATCTGACACAAAATCCGGGGTACAACTAACGGCGCAGACGGGTGGCCTCACCCCCTGACCCCCTCTCCGATAGAGAGGGGACACCGGCCTTAATTATGTCAAAAATCGTCCGGCTTCCCTCTCCATCGGAGAGGGGCTGGAGGTGAGGCCACCCGTCTGCGCCATCCAACTCCCCTCTCCGCGGGAGAGGGGCCGGGGGTGAGGCCCCACGTCCGCGTCATCAAATCAATAACTACTTAACAATGCGCTTTATCCTTCTTTTCCTGGTGTGGTGGGCGATGAGCGCGCCGGCGCTGGCGGCTGCAACCGCTGCGCCGGCTGCGTTCATTCTGCTCGACCCCGCCGCCATGGCAGCTTACAAAACCGCCTACAAAGCAGGCCACCAGCCCGAGGCCACCCGCGTGCAGGAGCTGTTGCGTGAGGCTACTGCTATACTCAAGCGCAGCCCTTATACCATCACCACCAAGCCGCAGACGCCACCCAGCGGCGACAAGCACGACTACATTTCGCAGGCCCCGTACTGGTGGCCCGACCCCACGAAGCCCGACGGCAAGCCTTACATCCAGAAAGACGGGCTGCGCAATCCGGAGTCGGAGGCCATGAAGGACAGCGAGACGATGAGCAAGCTGTGCGGCGACGTGCAGAAACTGGGCCTGGCTTACTACTTCGCGGGCAATGAGGACTACGCCCGCCAGGCCGCGCGCCTGCTGCGGGTGTTTTTCTTGGACCCTGCCACTCGCATGAACCCCAACCTGAACTTCGGGCAGGGCATTCTCGGCATCAACAACGGCCGCAATTTCGGTATCATCGAAACGCGTCACTTGGTGAATATCCCGGAGGCGCTGGCCCTGATGAACGGCAGCCCCAGCATTGACGCCCCGCTGGTGGGTGGGCTTAGGTCCTGGTTTAAGGACTTTACTACCTGGCTCACCACCAGCCCAGTGGCCCTGCCCGAAGGCGCAGCCAAGAACAATCACGGCACTTTCTACGACACCCAGGTGGTGGACTTTGCCCTTTTCACCGGCAATACGGTCCTGGCCAAAACCACCCTGCAGCAGCAAACCTGGCCCCGCGTGCCCGTGCAAATTGAGCCCGACGGTGCGCAGCCGCTGGAACTGGCCCGCACCCGCCCCTGGAACTACACCAGCATGAACCTGCAGGGCTGGGCCCGCCTGGCCCTCATGGCCCCGCACGTTGGCCTCGACCTCTGGCATTATGCCACGCCCGACGGCCGTGGCCTGCGTCCCGCCGTGGAGTGGTTCCGGCCCTACCTGCTGGGCCAGAAAAAGATGGACAAAGCCGACGCAGCCGGCACCTCCAACTCCCTGGCCCTAGACGTGTATGAGCAGGCCAGCCGCGCCTACCCCGACCTAAAAGCCACCGAAGTATTTGCAAAACACTCGGATTTCAAGCCCGTGCCGTGGGCCTATTGATGATGAAAAACCAAACCGATTCTCTGGTCGCGTTTCTACTGCGAATGGCCCTAGCACTACTGTGCTTCGGCATAAGCCTCAGTCCACTTCACGCCCAGAAGAAACAGCCCGCAAAACTGCCATCAGCCAAGCTAGCGGTGCCTGTCGCCACCATAATAGCCCGTGCCGAAGCCCAGTACGCCGCCTACCTGCGCCGCTACCCCGACAGCACCCAGCACCCGCGCAGCACCGAGAGTGATGGCCGCTTGGTGCGCACCACCTCGCGCAACTGGACCAGCGGCTTTTTCGCCGGCAACCTGTGGTACCTGGCGCGCCTGAGCGGGCAGCCGCAGTGGCCGCGCCGCGCCGCCGCCTTCACCGAGACGCTGGATGCCGAGAAGAACGTAACTACCACCCACGACCTTGGCTTCATCCTCAACAACAGCTACGGGCAGGGCTACGCCGTCACGAAAAACCCGCAGTACCGCGCCGTGCTGCTGCAAGCTGCGGCTACGCTGGCCAAACGCTTCAATCCCAAAGTCGGCGCCATTCGCTCCTGGGACCACCACGCCGAGGTATGGTCCTACCCCGTCATTGTGGACAACTTACTGAACCTGGAGCTGCTCTTCGCCGCCTCCCGTCTCACTGGTGATACCACTTACGCCCACACCGCCAAAACCCACGCCGCTACCGATTTAAAATACCGGTTTCGGGCTGATTTCAGCACCTACCATGTGCTAAATTTCGACCCTGCCACTGGCAAATTGCTCACTGCTGTCACCCACCAGGGTTTTGCCGACAACTCCTGCTGGGCGCGGGGACAGGCCTGGGCCATCTACGGCTACACCATGGTGTACCGCGAAACCCATGACCCCCGGTTCTTGACCGCCGCCCAGCACGCCGCCGACTATTTCCTGGCCCAAACCGCCAAAATTCCCGACCGCATTCCCTACTGGGACTTCAACGCGCCCGATATTCCGAAGGCCCCGCGTGATGCCTCGGCCGCCGCTGCCGCTGCTTCCGGCTTGCTGGAGCTGAGCAAGTACGCACCGAAGAAAACCTATTACGCCGCCGCCACGGCCATTCTCACCAGCCTAAGCACGCCCGAATACCTCGCGGCGGCGGGCACCAACAACTACTTCCTGCTGAAGCACAGCACCGGCAACAAGCCGTCCAACTCTGAAATCGACGTCCCCCTCGTCTACGCCGACTATTATTTCCTCGAAGCCCTATGGCGCTATCAGAACTACGCCCAGCTGACCCTCAACTAGCCCCCGCGGCCAACCCTTTTTCCCTCGAAAACAAAGTCATTGTCGTTACCGGCGGCACCGGTATCCTTGGCGATGCCTTCCTGGCCGGCATCGTGGAAGCGGGCGGCACGGTAGGCATCCTGGGCCGCAACGCGGCCGTGGCCGAAGCCCGCGCCGCCGCCATCAACGAGCAGGGCGGCCGAGCCTTGGCGCTGGTGGCCGACGTGCTGAACGAAGGCGAGTTGCGCCTGGCCTGCGACCTCATGCTAAGCACCTTCGGCCGAATCGACGGCCTGGTGAACGCGGCCGGCGGCAACGCCCCCGACGGCGTGCTGGCCCCCGATACCGATGTGTTCAGCATGGACCTCGCCGGCATGCGCCGCGTGATGGACCTCAACGTGTGGGGCACGCTGCTGCCTACCCAGGTTTTCGGTCCTGCCATTGCTGAGTCGGGCGCGGGCAGTATTGTCAACATCTCGTCGATGAACTCAAAGCGCGCCATCACCAAAGTGCTGGGCTACAACATGGGCAAGGCCGCTGTGGACTGCTACAACCAGTGGTTTGCGGTGGAAATGGCCAACCGCTACGGCGACCGCCTGCGCATGAACGCGCTGGCCCCCGGCTTCTTCCTCACCGAGCAAAACCGCAGCCTGCTTACCACCCCCGAAGGCGGCTTCACTCCCCGCGGCGAGCTGGTCATCCGCCAAACGCCCTTCAAGCGCTTCGGCCAGCCCGACGAGCTGAAGGGCGCCCTCGTCTGGCTGCTGAGCGACGCCTCCCGCTTCGTCACCGGCTCCATGATTTGCGTAGATGGCGGCTTTTCCATCTTCGGCGGCGTTTAATTCGGCTAATGATAGAGCCCCGCACCTCACCCCCGACCCCTCTCCCGCGGAGAGGGGAGCTTAGTAATTTCCGTAGTGTGGCCTCTGCGAGTCCGCGCAGAAACGCCCGTACTTCTCCCGAAAAATGCCCTCCATGCGCAGACTTCTACACCCGTGCCACCGTGGCTCTCCTCTCTGCGGGAGAGGGGCCGGGGGTGAGGTTCCGGCGTCTGCTCTTGCTCCTACTCCTCACGCTCCCTGCCGCCGCGCAGGACCGCATCACCCAGTCCATCAACGCCGGCTGGCAGTTTCGAAAAGCCGACGGCACCGACTACGCCCACACTACCGCCGTCACCGGCTGGGGAAAAGTCTCCGTCCCGCACACCTGGAATGCGACCGATGTAAACGACGACGAGCCCGGCTACTACCGTGGCGTAGGGTGGTATAAAAAAACATTGCACATCCCCGCCAACTGGCAAAACCGTCGCGTCTACCTCTTATTTGAGGGCGCGGGCCAGGAGGCCGAAGTGTACGTGAACGGCCAGCTGGCCGGCCGCCACGCCGGCGGCTATACGGCCTTTCAGTTCCCAGTTAGCAAATGGCTGAAATTCGATAAAGCTGCTACCAACGAAGTGGTGGTGAAAGTAGATAACAGCCCAAATCCGGCGCTGCCGCCGCTGTCGGCCGACTTCACGTTCTACGGTGGGCTCTACCGCGACGTGTACCTGGTGGCCGCCAGCCCAGTTCATTTCGACCTCGATAATTATGCGTCCAGCGGCCTGTTTGTGAGCACGCCGGCTGTATCGGCCGAAATAGCTCAGGTGCTAACGCGGGGCACGCTGGTGAACGAATCGGCCAGTAAGCGCCGCCTCACGGTGCTAACGGAACTGACGGACCGCGCCGGCAATGTAGTGGCCCAGCAGCGCAGCGGCCTCACGCTGGCGGCAGGGGAGAAGCGGGAGTTCCGGCAGACGTTTGCCGGGCTGCGCCGGCCGCACCTGTGGTCGCCTACCGACCCGTACCTGTACCACGTCACGGCCACCGTGCGGGAGGCCGGCCCGGCCAGTGCCCCGCCGCTCGATGCCGTGAGCAGCCCGTTGGGCTTGCGCTGGTTCCGCTTCGACGCGGCCACCGGCTTCTATCTGAACGGCCAGCCGCTCAAGCTCATCGGCACCAACCGGCACCAGGACTTTCCCGGCCTCGGCAATGCCCTGCCCGATGCCCTGGCCGAGCGCGACCTGCTGCTGCTGAAACAGATGGGCGGCAACTTCCTGCGCGTGTCGCACTACCCGCAGGACCCCGCCGTGCTCGCGGCCTGCGACCGGCTGGGCATCCTGGCCTCGGTGGAAATCCCGGTTGTGAACGCTATTACCGACTCGGAAGCCTTCTTCCAGAACTGCCGCACTATGCAGACGGAGATGATTCGGCAGGGCTACAACCATCCCAGCGTAATCATCTGGGCCTATATGAACGAAGTGCTGCTGCGCCTGCCCGCCGGCCTCACCAAGGATAACGAAGCTGGTAAAGCCTACCTCGCCCGCGTAGCCGCCCTAGCCCGCGAACTCGACGCCCTGACCCGCCGCGAAGACCCCACCCGCTATACCATGCTGGTGAATCACGGTGCGTTCGACCTCTACCAGCAGGCCGGCCTGCTCAACATTTCCCAACTCATTGGCTGGAACCTCTACGCCGGCTGGTACTCGGGTGGCTTCCAGGGTTTTCCCGATTTCCTGGACCGCCACCGCCGCGAACTGCCCGATAAGCCCCTGTTAGTAACCGAATTCGGGGCCGACGCCGATGCCCGGCTGCATTCCTTCCAGCCGCTGCGCTTTGATAAAACGACCGAGTACGCCAACCGCTACCACCAGTTCTACCTGAAAGCCATTCAGGAACGACCCTTTGTGGCCGGTGCTACCGTCTGGAACCTGGCCGAGTTCAACTCCGAAGGTCGGCAAGAGGCTGTGCCACACATCAACAACAAAAGCCTGCTCACCGCCGACCGCCAGCCCAAAGATGCCTACCTGTTCTACCAGGCCCACCTGCTGCGCACGCCCTTCGTTCGCATTGGCTCCCGCGCCTGGACACTGCGCGCCGGCCTCGCCGCTGGCCCCGATTCGCTATACTGCAACCAGCCGGTGGAAGTGTACACCAACCAGCCCAGCGCCGAACTGCTGCTGAACGGCAAGTCGCTGGGCACGCATCCGGCCGAGTTCGGCATAGCCCGCTTCACGGTGCCCTTCAGCGCGGGGCTAAACCAGCTTACGGCCCGCGCCGGTACTGCGCCGGCCGATAACGTGGAGGTGCAATTTCAGCTGCTGCCCACCAAGCTAGATACCGAAAAGCTGCCTTTCACCGAGCTCAACGTGAGCCTCGGCGACCAGCGCATTTTCACCGATGCCAAGCTAAACCAGGTGTGGCTGCCCGAGCAGGCCTACGCGCCCGGCGGCTGGGGCTACGTGGGTGGCCACCCCTACAAGCTGCCCGGCGACCGCCTGCCCTACGGCTCCGACCGCAACATTCTCGGCACCGAATACGACGCCCTCTACGAAACCCAGCGCGTGGGCCTGACCCAGTTCCGCCTCGACGTTCCGGCCGGCCAGTACGAAGTCACCCTGCACTTCGCCGAGCTCGAAGCCGTGCCCGCCGCCGAGCAATTGGCCTACAACCTCGCCAAACCCGACGCCATCGCCGCTACTGCCAAATCCACCCGCCGCTTCAGCGTCGTTCTCAACGGCCTGCCGGTTCTATCCGATTTAGGCCCCGAAAACGGCCTGCCGCCGCTGGAAGCCGTCAGCTTCAAGTTCCCGGTGAACGTACGGAAAGGGCAGGGCATCACGCTCGATTTCAGCGCTACCGCTGACGAGGCGGTGCTGAATGGCATTCAGGTGAAGCGGGTGGAATAACCTCACGTGACCCCTTCGGGGCAGGCCCCTCTCCCGCGGAGAGGGGAGCTTGACGATTATTGACGGCTGCGCCGTGGCTCCCCTCTCCGCGGGAGAGGGGCCGGGGGTGAGGTCCCGCCGTTCGCGCTGCCCGATAAATCCGCAACCAACCATGATAAAACCCGCTTACTTCTTCGTAATACTGCTTTTAGCGCTCACTCGGCCTGCTGTCGCGCAGCAGCAAACCCGCCTGAATACCGGCTGGGAGTTCGTGCGCCAGGACCTGGGCGGGGTGTGGGAAGCCGTGCGCCCGGTGACGGCAGGCAACCCCGAAAGTGTGCCACTCTGGGAGCCCGTGAGCTTGCCGCACTGCTTCAACGCCCGCGATGCCGCAGACCCCGATGTGAATTACTACCAGGGTCCCGGTTGGTACCGCACCCAACTCAGCATCACAAACCCTTACGCCAACGGCCGCACGTTGCTGCACTTCGAGGGGGCCGGCCAGAAAACCCGCGTTTTCATATACACCACCGAAGTGGGTAGCCACGTCGGGGGCTACGACGAATGGACCGTGGACATTACTCAGGCCGTGGCCGACTTCCAGAAAACTGACGCGTTCAAAACCCAGTTCAAAGGCAAAGTCCCGTTGTCTATTCGTTGCGATAACTCGCGGGATTTGGAGATGATGCCCTCCGATTTGTCGGATTTCAACGTCTACGGCGGCCTCTACCGCTACCTCAATCTGCGCTACGAGCCGGCTGTGTCCCTGGAGCGCCTGGCCGCGAAAGCTGAAGTAGACCCAGCCGGCAAGCTGGGCCTGCTGACGCTGAAAGGTGTTTTCCGCGAACCGCTGCCTGCTGGCAGTGCTCAGGTGAGCGTGCGGCTGCTTGATTCGCGGGGCCAGCTGGTGGCCAAGTCTCAGGCTTCCATCACCATCAAATCCGGTGAGCTGGACCTGGGCAGTTTCAAAGTGAAGACGCCGCGCCGTTGGTCGCCGGAGCACCCGGACTTATACACGGTGGAGGTGGTCGTGACGGCTGCTGACCAGCGGTTCGAGCAAACCGAAAAAGTCGGCTTCCGCAACATTGAGTTTGTGGAGCATGGCCCGTTTCTGCTGAATGGGCAGCGCCTGCTGCTGCGCGGAACCCACCGCCACGAGGACCACGCCGGCGTGGCCGCCGCCATGACCGAGCCCCAGATTCGGCAGGAAATGCGGCTGATGAAGAGCATGGGCGTCAACTTCATCCGCCTGGGCCACTACCAGCAGTCGCGCATCGTGCTGAACCTCTGCGATTCGCTGGGCATTGTGGTGTGGGAGGAAATTCCCTGGTGCCGGGGCGGGCTGGGCGGTGAGGTGTACCAGGCGCAGGGACGCCGTATGCTCACCAACATGGTGCAGCAGCATTACAACCATCCCGCCGTCATCATCTGGGGTCTGGGCAATGAGAACGACTGGCCCGGCGACTTCCCGGAGTTCGACAAGGAGAAAATTCGAACCTACATGAAGTCGCTCAACGACCTGGCGCACCAACTCGACCCCGCCCGTTATACCGCCATCCGGCGCTGCGACTTCTGCAAAGACATTCCCGATGTGTACTCGCCATCCATCTGGGCCGGCTGGTACCGGGGCATCTACACCGATTATAAGCAGGTAACGGAGCAGGAATTTAAATCCGTGAAGCGCTTCCTGCACGTGGAATGGGGCGGCGACAGCCACGCCGGCCGCCACTCCGAAAACCCTGACAACGCCCTCGCCAAAATAACCCACGGCCAGGGTGCCGACGAGCGAGCCGGCGACGCCAGCTTGTTCGGGGGCAGCGCCCGCGTGTCGAAGGATGGCGACTGGAGCGAAAGCTACCTCTGTAACCTCGTCGACTGGCACCTGAAAGAGCAGGAAACCATGCCCTGGCTGAGCGGCACCGCCTACTGGCCCTTCAAAGATTTTAGCACGCCCGTACGCCCCGACAACCCCATTCCCTACATGAACCAAAAGGGCGTGGTAGAGCGCGATTTCACACCCAAAGAGGCCTTCTACGTCTTTCAATCCTACTGGACCACCGCGCCGATGGTGCATATCTACGGTCACTCCTGGCCCGTGCGCTGGGGCGCAGCCGGCGAGCAAAAGATGGTGAAAGTGTACTCAAATGCGGCTGAGGTCGAGCTGTTTGTGAACGGCAAAAGCCAGGGCGTGAAAAAGCGCGACAGCCAGGACTTTCCCGCCGCCGGCCTGCGCTGGCTGGTACAGTTGAACGAAGGCGAAAATACCTTCCTCGCTGTAGCCCGCCAGGGCAAAACCACCGTGCAGGACCAGATAACCCAGCGCTACCAAACTGCCCAATGGGGCAAGCCCGCCAAGCTAATCCTCACCAAAACCGGCGAAGCCAACGGACTCGCTACCATCGAAGTGAAGCTGCTCGACGCCCAAGGCGTGCCGTGCTTGGATGCGGTCAACTGGGTGCGTTTCGGCCTCGTCGGCGACGGCGTGCTGCTCGATGACTTGGGCACCAGCAGCGGCTCGCGCAAGGTGCAGGCCTACAACGGCCGCGCTATCATCCGGGTGCTCACCAACAAGCTGCACAGCGTCGCCAGCGTCGCCTCGGAGGGGATGGAAACGGTGTTTTTGAGTTTATAAGACGCAAAGCGTCACCCCCGGTCCTGTAGACAGAAGGGCCACGGCGGCGCCTGTGACTTGTAGCGTGGACTCTGCGAGTCTGCGCCTGCCAGAACTGTCAGGCTCACCTCTCTTTTGGAGAGGGGCTGGGGGTGAGGTTTTTTATGTTAAAATCGTATATAAATCACTGAATAAGAGCTTGTAAAAGCTCATATTTTCCGCAAACGGTTCCGTAAATAAACACGGGTGAGTGGGTACTTATCGGACCTCGATGACTCTACTTTTATGCTGCTCCCCGACGATGGCCTAACTCCCGGAGCTGCCTGACAATCATCATTTCCATCCTTCAATTCCCACAAAAAGCCATGACGCATTTTATCGCTCTGCCGCGCCTTGCCCGCTTGGGTTTGGCAACTGCCATCGCCCTCCTCAGCGGCTGCCAAAAAGAACAGGCTGCCACGCCCGACACGGCTACTACCAACACCGCCGATTCTACCATTACCACCTTCCGCCACCCCGGCGTGGTGGTAAGCGCCGCCAGCCTGAACCTGGTGGCCAGCCAAGCCAACTCCGGCGATGCTACCCGCACGGCTGGCTACAATAAGGTCACCGATTATATGAACCAGTACTCGGTGCCAACCAGTTTCCCCTCAGTGGTATACGTGGTGGGCAGCGGCGGCAGTCCCACCGAAGACCAGATTCGGCGCGACTGCATTCTGGCCTACGCCTGCGCCCTGCGTTGGGTGAAAACCGGCAGCAGCACCTACGCCAACCAGGCCAAGCAGATTCTGAACGGCTACTCCTACAACTTCCAGCGCTATTCCACCTCGCCTAAGCCCGACGGCAGCCCCACCGAGTTCCGTCAAACCTACTTAGAAGCCGCCTGGGTGGCGCCCACCTTCGTGGCGGCCGGCGAAATCATCCGCTACTATCAGGTGAATGGTACTGGCGCGGGCTGGTCGTCCACCGACGTGGCCAAGTTCTCGGACTTCCTCAACAACCTGAAAAACAACTACGTCAACAACGTGCCCGGAGCCATCAACGACACCAACAACTGGCAGGCCTCGTACTGCTACGCCAAAATGGCGCTGGGCGTGTGGTTCAACAGCACGGCGGTGTACGACTCGGGTTACGACTACCTGCTGCAAATTATGCCCCAGCTGGTGTATTCCGACGGGGCCATTAAGGAACTGCGCGACCGCGACTGCGTTCACCCGCAATACACCCTCACGGCCATGACCTACGCCGCCGAAACCGCTCGCATCCAGGGCAACAATGCCCTCTACGAAGCCAACGGCCAGCTCATCAAGAACGGCTGGAACAAGTTCGAAGACGCCGAAGCCGGAAGCTATTCCCGCAACTGCAGCGGCAGCCAGATTTTTCCTGGCATCGAAACGGCCTACAACTACTACGGCACCAGCAAGCTAGCCTCCCTGCGCGACCGCCAGGACCCCTACGGCGTGTCAGGCGACAAGACCTTCCTGGGCTTCACTTCCTTCACGCACCGCAGCATCGGCACCGTGCGCTAGCGTAGCGCGGACTCTGCGAGTCCGCGCCCAAACGAACAACCCCGCCAACGCACGGACTCGCAAAGTCCGCGCTACAGCACGCCCTGCGGCGGTGAAGCCGCAGGGCGTGTTTCGGCGTTTTAGCTCGCTTTCAATGCCATGATATATCAGATTCTCACGCTACTCCTGGTCCTGCTCGTAACTGCCCCCGCCCGCCCCACCGCTCCGCCGCCCGCCGACAAACTCCGGCAGGAAGCCATGCGCACCTTGCGGCCCTACGTGCTGAAGGAAGCCGCCTGGGCCTTGCAGCAGGCGCCCGTAACGGTTACGGCCAGTACCTCGGCGCGCAGCGCGGGTGGCCCGCACGATTTCTTCTCCGAAGGCGACTACTGGTGGCCCGACCCGCAGAACCCGAGCGGCCCCTACATCCAGAAAGATGGCCTCACCAACCCCGATAACTTCACGGCTCACCGCCTGGCCATGATTCGCTTCAGCCGCATTGTGGGCGCGCTGGCTTCGGCCTATAAGCTAACGAAGGATGAGAAGTACGTGCGCCATGCGCTGGTGCATTTGCGGGCCTGGTTCACGGACCCGCAAACGCTGATGAATCCTTCGCTGCTCTATGCGCAGGCCATTTCGGGTAAGTTCACCGGGCGCGGCATTGGCATCATCGATACCATTCAGCTGATGGAAGTGGCTCAAGGGGTGCTGGCGATGCAGGCGGCCAAAAGCTTCAGCAAGGACGATTTGGCGGGTATCAAAAGCTGGTTTAGCGAGTACCTGACCTGGCTCACCACGCACCCCAATGCCAAGGAGGAGATGAATGCGGCTAACAACCACGGCACCTGCTGGACCATGCAGGTGGCCGCCTTCGCCCGCCTCACCGCCAACGAGGAACTGCTGGCTCTGTGCCGCACCCGTTACAAAACCGTGCATCTGCCCACCCAAATGGCCCCCGACGGCAGCTTTCCCCTCGAAACCAAGCGCACCAAACCCTACGGCTATTCCTTGTTCAACCTCGATGCCATGACCACGCTCTGCCAGGTCCTGAGCACACCCACCGACAACCTGTGGGCCTACCAAACCACCGACGGCCGCAGCATCCGGAAAGGCATCGAATTCCTATACCCCTTTGTGCAACATAAAAATGCCTGGCCCTTCCCCAAAGATGTGATGCACTGGGAAAACTGGCCCGTGGCGCAGCCCTTCCTGGTGTTCGGCGCGGTGCAGTTTGGCAACCAAGCCTGGCTTAGCACCTGGCAAAAGCTGGACCACGCGCCCGAGGTGCCCGAAGTGGTGCGCAACCTGCCGGTGCGCAATCCGCTCATCTGGCTGGATTGAGGGAATATGTCTTTTTAGATAATGCCAGAACCGTTTCGCATTTGGTTAAGAAAAGAGACGCAGGGGCTCTATGGCTGGCGCACACCTCTGCACCCATAGCCTCGGTACGCAAAACGGTTTGGAGGCCCAGAGGGAGAACCGGGAGCAATAGGGTCTTGTAAGATGGAAGTAACCGCAGCTTGGTAGCTGTCGACAAAGCTGCCGCCCTTCATACCAATGCCTGCTACGTATTCTTTGAGAACTTCCCCCGTGGTGTTGGCACTGGTTACGGTGTTTTTCACCCCCGGCCAGCTGTTCTGGTTAGCCCGGCCTTCGGTTATCGATAAGATGCCATCGCCGACATTGCCTCTAAAGCTTCTGCCGGCTGCATTGCTGGTTGTTACACAATACTCCCACAGGTTGCCGCTCAGGTCCATTACGCCGTAGTAGCTGCCGCCGGAGCGTTTCCTGTCGGAGGTGGCATCGGCGGCATAGCCACTGCGCAGCGGTGCCAGAATGGTCCCATCGGAGGTGTTAATGTAGTTGGTAGTTGACGTCCGTACTTGGCTTTCCGCACTGGTGTAGGCGCTGGCTATTGCGCCAGTGGGCGGAATAATGTAGGTGCCGGTAGCAAAGCGGGGGTACACCTGGACGTCAGGGCCGTTGGCAGCTTTTTCATACTCCAGCTCGGTCAGGGGCCGCAGGCAGGCCCAGTCCAGAAAAGCGGCCGCATCGCTCCAGTACAAGGAACCGCAGGCCGTCCACTCGCCATCGTTTGCTTCATTCCAGTTGGCTGCACTTGTGTTCGCATTGTTGTTCGCGTCAGCCCCCACGTATCCGACGTTGATGCTACTGCTTCTTACTTTCAGGTTGTTTCTTACGCCTGTCGGAAAGAGCTTGGTACCGATGGTCAGGTAGTTTGTGCCGGTCAGGTCCGAACGCTCTTTCAGGAAGTCGGAATTGTTGTAGCTAATGGAATTCAAAAAATCTCGATAGCCTGCCTGCGACAGTTCGTACTTCATGATGTAATACGCATTGTAGCCGGTAGGAAAGCTGGAGTTTAAAGTGCCGGTGCCCCGCGGGTCCCACAGCTGGCCGGGAGCATTGCCCATTGCGGGAGGAAAGGCACTATTGATTAGCAAGGGTGCAAGGCTGCTGCCATCGCCGTAGTTGTAGGCCCCGATGCTGTTATTATAGCCTGCCCAAAAAGGCCCTTGCGGAATATAGACCATTTCCAGCGCAAACGCTTTGACATCAAAGGAGCCCGCCTTTTGCTCTACCCCGATGCTTATGGATGAGCTGGCGATGCTACCGGAACCATCGGTACTGCGGTAAACAAACGCGCCGGCTTTATCGGAGGCAATATCAACGGTCAGGCCGCTGGGAGCCGTGACGTTGTTTCCCGTCATTTTCAGCGGCTGCCAGATGTTGTTGTCGTCGTAATATTTTATGAATACCCACACGGCATCGTAGTTGTTGGCCGGGCCGCCGCGCCAGCTATTTTCCCAGCTGATGTTGAGGTTCACGGTTGTTGTGCTGCCGGCAACGGTCGTCGTTACCCCGGTAATCTGCACGTTATTGGCCCGGCCAATGAGCGCAGTACACAGCAAGGCCAGTAAGGAGAAAAACCTTTTCATTTTCAATTATTTACTGATGATGATTCGTTGAGTGTAGACAACTTTATCAGCAGCCATAAGCTGCAGGAAATAAAGCCCATCGACAAAAGCCGACACCGAAATCTGCTGGCGGTCCGAGGTCATTTTTTGTAGCAGCAGCACTTTGCCGGTCACATCGACCAAGCGGATATAAGCCCCGCCAGTGGCAGGTAATGCTGTGGCTGTAATCGTCACCACATCCTGGGCTGGATTGGGGAAAACAGCGTATTCAATTTTGCTGCTGCGGGTTGCCTGCAGCACTACCACGCCGGAATAGGTGGCCGCGCCGTTTATATCCACCGAGCGCAGCCGGTAGTAGGCATAAGCAGCCCCAGCTGGCAGCAGTGTATTAACGGCTACATCCGTGTACTGATAGTTTTTAGGGCTGGTGCTTTGGCCGGCAGCTGCGATGCGCTGGATGGGTGCGAAGGTGTTGCCATCAAAGCTGCGTTCAAGCTCAAAATGCGACGTATTCACTTCGGTGGCTGTTTGCCAGAGAAGCAGGGCATCGTTCTGCTGCCAGTGGCCGCTAAAATCGGTAAGCGTAACGGGCAGCGGCGTGTCATCTTTCGACTTAAAAGCAATTGCCCAACCATCGTTACCCCCACCCGGGAAAATATTGCGGCCAAGAGGTTGTGCAGGGACTTGACTGCTGTTACTGCCATCGTCGATACCGCCCAGGAAAATGTTGCGGCCGAATGGCTGACCAGTAGTCAGGCTCAGGGCAGCGCCGTCGTCAATCCCGCCTAGGAAGATATTGCGGCCGAATGGCTGGTTCGCAGCCAGGCCGAAGCTAGTGCCGTCGTCGATGCCGCCTAGGAAGATGTTGCGGCCGAACGGCTGACTAGCAGCTAGGCCGAAGCTGGTGCCATCGTCGATACCGCCCAGAAAGATGTTGCGGCCCAGTAACTGGTTGCTGGTTTGGCTAAAATGCGTTCCATCGTCGACACCGCCTCTGAACTGGGCATTGGCAGCCAAAGCGGTGCTTAGTAACAGACATCCCGCCAACGTTTTCCTAAGAATGTCAAGAGGGTTCATCGTTCTCAGTGGCTTATAGTTCGGAAGCTGATTGATAGGGGTTGCAATAAGGGTTAATGCTTAAATTTCAACAAGTTGTGCTCAAGGGCTGCGTGGCTTTGCCTTTTCCGTGAAAAGTCACAGTGTTTATATTTATAAAAACAAATATATTAATAAAATATAAACATGCGGCTAACCATGTTATTCATAGCCTACTAACTGCTCATGGGTGCCATTCGTAAGCCCTTATAAGTAGTATTGGCCACCTGTCATAGGCTGCTTATCATCAGCCGGCTTTGCTGAGTGAGTGCAGCGCTTTGCATCAAGGGAGGCTATAGCAATTTATTTTTGCTGCATTCCCTTAAAAAATATTGCATTAGCCAAGCAGCGGCCAAACGAATACTCTGAAACGGTGCTTCGGCTCGCGTTAGGACCTTGTTGGAGGCTGTTTTCCGGGTACCGTTCAGTCGAGGCACCGCTTCGGGGTATTCGCTCCGCTAATTCAAACAGCTCTAATAATAAAAGCGACGCCCTCGAAATAGAGGGCGTCGCTTGAAAGGGGATAGAAATAGCCAGTTATCGGTGTACCCGTCGGCGCTCACGTAGCCGCTTGATGCCCAGGCCCACGCCAGCGGCCAGCAACAGCGAAGCACCGCCGTCGATTGGGACAGCCGTGGGGTCGACGGTGGGGGTACCTGGGCCGGGCCCGCCACTGCCCGGCTGGGCCACCGCTGCCGTGAACGCGGCCGAAGTCAGCCAGAGCCCGGCGGTAACCAGAGTCAAGCGCTGAAAAGTAGATTTTTTCATCGGAATGGGTGGGAGGAATGGATGATGAGAAGTCCGGCGTAAGTGCCCCAACCCATGTAGCGGCCGGGGCACAGAACGAGCGGAAAAGTGGCTAGTTGATGGTCAGGCGCTTGCTAATGGTGCCGGCAGCCGTTTGGAGCTGCACCGTGTAGATGCCCTGGGCCAAGCTGGGCAACGTGAGCGGACGCACGAGGTCGGCGCTGGCGGCCAGGGTTTGATGCAGCACGGTTTGGCCCAGTGCATTCAGCAGCGACACTTCCAAAACATGCCCGCCCAGGGTGGCTGGCAAGCTGAGCGAGATGCTGCCGCCGTGCGCGGGATTGGGGTACACCGCCACTTGCTGGCTGATGGAAGCCGGCGCCGTGGCCAGCACCCGGTTGGCCGTAATTACCAGGCTAAACCGGCCGGAAGCAGCGTTGCCGGCCGCCAGGTTCACAGTGTAGCCGGTGGGCTGGCTCAGGTCGAACATCGTGCCCGCCTGGGCATCGCGCAGGTAGGCGTAGCGGCCGGCGGGCAGGTTCAGCAGTTCGGTGGCGCGCAGGGTGTAGCGGCCAGCCTGCGGGGCACTCACGCGGAGCGGCACGGTTACATCGGCCGCGGTCAGGTTGGGCAGGCCGTTGATGGACAAGAGGTCCGTGGCACTCAGCTCAGTGGCCAGTACGGGCACATTGCCAACCGTTAGCTTGTAGGCATCGGCGGTAGCATCGAAGTTGTTGGTGGCGTTGCTGCTGAAATAAACCACTGCCTCATCGGCCGCGCCGGAGGTGCCGCGCAGATCAAGGCGCACCAGCGGGTAGGTGGTGCTGCGCTGGAAAACCGGGCTGGCGTAAGGGGTAGCCCGGGCCGCGTTGGTGAAATTGATAGCGCCAGGCGTTGCCGCCGAGGAGGTCCGCACGAAGAAGCCCTGCATGCTGGCCAGCAGATTGGTGCCGCCGTTGGTGCTGGCACCACCGGGTACGTAGCTGGCATATGTGCCCGCGTAGGGCCCGCTGGAGCGGAATACGTACACGGCCGCATCGAGTCCGCTAGTGTTCACTAGGTCCCAGTTGAGTGGGGCAGGGTAGGGGTTACCCAGCAGCTGCCAGCCGCCATCAGGCAGCCCGTTGCGCGTGAGGCCGCCGCGGCTGAGGCTGCCGTTGTTCAGCGACCCCACAAAATCGACCAGTTGCGAGCCGCTCAGGTTCACGGTGTAGCCCTGGCCAGGCCTTAGCACATCGCCGAGCGACGAGGGCGACTCCCAACCGTAGTCAAACGCGCTGGTCGCGGCCGAAGCCGAGGCCGTGAGACGCGTTGGGTTGTAGCTGAATACCGTTGGGAAAGGCGTCACAGTATTGCCCACGGTGTTGTAAGCCGGGTTCACCACCGGCGTGAAAATACTGGTAGCCAGGTCGGCCACGGTGGTGCTGGCCACTGGCGAGCTGTAGTGGCGGTAGCCCAGGCCAGCATTGGCCGAAGGGTCGATGTAGCGCTGCACGGTGGCATTGCCTACCACGCTCCCGCTACTGTTCACCACCATGGCCGTGCCCGTCGCATCGGAAAGCAGCGTGAACGGCTGGCCGTTGGTGGTCAGGTTGCTGTTGAGGGTGAGCACTTGGCGCACCTGGGCGGGCGCACTCAGGCTGGCCGTGGCGGTGGCGCCCACCGTCAGGCTGGGGAAGGTGGACGTCGCCGAACCGCCGATGGTCTGGGAGCCGGTGCCGGCCAGCAGCACATTGCCGGTGCCGGGCAGCGTGCCGCCGTTGTTGGTCAGGTTGCCGGTCATCGCCAGCGTGCTGCCGGCCGTGGTGGTCAGCGAAGAGGCGGTGCCTAGTGTCACGTTCCGGATAGCCTGGGTGCCGCTTACCGAGGGCTGATTGGCCGCGTAGCTAGGGAAGAAAACGTCATCCGTAGCAGCTGGTACCGTATTGGTGGTGGCCGACGATACCGCCGAGTTGTCGGGCGTGTTCGAGCCCGATATCCAGTTGCTGCCGGTGTTCCAAGCGGCGCTGCTGGTGCCGGTCCACATGGGGCCGGTGTAGGTGCTGGCCACGTAGCTGCGCAGCCAGGTCAGGGCCGGGCGCTCGGTGTTGTCGGCATTAGCGATGTTGGCTCCTTGCGCCGTGCGCCAATGGCCCACGCGGTAGCCCCATAGCGTGATACCGCGTACAGCCGGGTTTTCCCAGAACAAGGGAAAAATACGCTGATAGTCAGCTAGCTGCGTCGCGTCATTCAACCCATCCAAGTCAAACTCGGTGATGTAGAGGGGCAGGTTGGTAGCCGCCAGCGTGGCCATATTGCTCTGTATAGAAGCCGTGGAGGTAGGCAGCAGGGAGAAGGAGTGGCCCTGAATGCCTATGCCATCAATAAGGCCGCGGGCCTTCAGCAGATTGGCAATGGTAACGTAGGTAGCCGCACGCGCAGGCTCGTTCTCCACACTGTACTCGTTCAGCATGAGCTTGGCGCGGGGGAAGTACTGGCGGGCCAGTTGGAAGGAGGTAATGACCCAATCCCAGCCGGTGGCGCCACTGCCGCCCAAGGCCCCAATGTAGCCGCCGCAGTCGGCAACGCCCGCCCGCACTACCGGGGGCTGGTGCGTGGGCTCGTTCACCACATCAACGAAATCGATTTTAGGGTAGCGGGCCGCCACAGCCGCAAACCAGTTGTTTATTTCTATCAGCTGGTCGGCCGGCGACAGGCCAACCATCCAGGAGGGCTGTTGCGTCCCCCAGACGAGGGTGTGCATGCGGAAAGGGCCGCCGGTTGTTTGTGCCATGGCGTAGGCCGCGTCCAAATCGGTCCAGTTGAAGGTGCCGCGAGTGGGTTCGGCGCTGCCCCATTTGCCGCCGTTTTCGGCCGTTACGGCGTTCCAGTACACCCCGAAATAGGGGGCCTGCTGCGCGCTATGGGCGCTGCCCAGGTACTTGGGCTTCCCGGTAGCAATGGGCGTGCCGGTGGGAATGAACGTGACCGGCGGCGTCACCGAGCCCTGCTGCCCGGCATCGAGGTTAGCCACCGTGAAATACAGGCCCGATTGGCCAAAAACGAACTTATCGAAGTCCATACCGTCTTCCCGCGCCCCAATCTGAAACGTCTGGGTAAGGTTGCCGGCTGTGACGGTATAGGTGACCAAAGCCGCACCGCCGAAGCTGTATTTCGAGAAATTAATCCACTTCCAAACGCCCGTGCCTGAACCGCCGCCACCGTCCACTACCTGCGTGGCACCGGTGTAGCCGATGTTGTAGATGTTGTTGCTGCTCGTCCAGTCGCTGGCTGTGGTCGGGCTTTTGGCACCGAGGCTGGTGGGCTCAAAAAAGCTGTCGTCGTTGGCGCCATTGGCTCCGATGCGTATGCGGGCGTAGAGGTCGTAAGTCCCGGGCCCGGGAAACGTGACGGTGTAGCTCAGCACCCGCGCATCGGTAGCCGGGAAGGTGCCGCCGCCCACACCAGCATAGGTCGATACGTCGCTCAGGCTGGTGGTGTACGTTACGCCGCTGGCGTTGCGCGTGGCCCAGTCGCCGGTGGTAGCGCCTGCCGCCAGCACCCCGGCCGATATGCCGGATTCGGCCTCAATAGGTACTGGCGCGTTTTGCGCCGCCGCAATAAACTGACTGCCAAATGCAGCGATGAGCGTAAAAAAAGCGCGTTGAAATTCCTTCATAGCGAAGACTTTTTGGGTGGGATAAAAAAGTAAATGGCTGATGAAGCAGGATTTAATCCAACTCATCAGCCATTAAAAGTAAGTACTCACTTAAGACGTTATTGCCTAAAATATCTTCTTAAAAGACTAAAATTCAGTGCAATCGGTTTCGATAGTTGACGGCAACGATTCCGATAGGCACAATGCCAAAATTTTGTTGGTATAGAACAATTGAGCTGCTCAGCCCCTCGGTGCAGCGCTCCAGGCATCCAGCCATCAGCCACGTTTGCGCCAGTTCTGCCTGCGGAGGGATGGGCCCCCACCCCCAAGCCGTTTGATGACCATTATTAGTCGACCTTTCCTGTGGAGCGATTGGACGGACCGTGGTAAAAAGCGTTGCCCTGCGGAACTGGCCGCTGGTGCAAACTGCCGTTGTGCGATAACAACGGACTAATAGTGCATCTCCCGGGTTGTGCAGTTGATAGTAAGCAAAAGCCCGTCATGCCGAGGCGTGACGGGCTTAGAGCCGTTCCGGCATTCATGTGCCGGCCGGGCCGTAGCGCGAACTTTCCCTTCGCATCTTGGAACGACTACCAAGCGGCGCGGGGACACGGACTGAAAGTTCGCGTTACTTGCCAGTGATGCCGAAACCGCTACAGAGCTTAGGGTAAGGAAGATGAACTACTAATTAGTCCAGCTCCACTATGGCTTTGATGACGCCGTTGGTCGGGTCCAGCCACTGCTCAAACTCAGTTTTTACTGCGTCGAAGCGTACGCGGTGCGTGATGTAAGTAGTCGGCTTCACGAAGCCCTGCTTCATGGAATGGATGACGTGCTCGAAGTCCTGGCGGGTGGCGTTGCGGCTGCTCATCAGCGTGGCTTCGCGCTTGTGAAACTCAGGGTGCGAAAAACTGATTTCGCCCTTTTGCAGGCCCACCAGTACAAACCGGCCCCCGTGTGCCAGGTACTGAAAAGCGCCCAGAATAGCCTTCTGGCTGCCTGTCGCGTCAATCACCACCGTCGGCATGTCGCCTTGGGTGATGGCTGCCAGCTGCTCCAGCACATCCGGTGCCAGCGCATTGATGGTGTGCGTCACGCCCAGCTTTTCCTGGCAGAACGCCAAGCGCTGCTCGTTGATGTCGAGGGCAATGACGTGGCCGCCGGCGATGCGCGCAAACTCCATAATGCCCAGCCCAATGGGCCCGGCCCCGATTACCAGCACAAACTCGCCCGGCTGCACGGCGGCGCGTCGCACGCCGTGCGCCCCAATGGCCAGCGGTTCCACCAGCGCCAACTCGTCGTAGCTGAGGCCTTCGCCGTGCAGCAGGAGGTCGGTTCGCACGGTCAGGTATTCGGCCATGCCGCCGTCTACGTGCACGCCGCACACCTGCATGTGGGTGCAGCAGTTGGGCTTGCCGGCGCGGCAAGCCACGCAGTGCCCGCAGTTGAAATACGGGATGAACGTGACGGCCTCGCCCGGGTCAAAGCCAGCGGCACCGCCGGCATCTACCAGCTCTGCAGCCAACTCGTGCCCCAGCACGCGCGGGTAGTTGAAAAACGGCTGGGTGCCCTGAAACGCATGCAAATCGGTGCCGCAGATGCCAATGCGCCGGATGCGCAACAAGGCATGGCCCGGCGCGGGGGTGGGTGCCGGGCGCGTTTCGTAGCTGAAATGACCGGGTTCGGTGCAGACTAGGGTATTCACTGATGAAATGGCAAGGTGATGAGGTAGTGATTGGGCCTATCTGTAATCCTGAGCAGCGCGAACGACCTTAGCACCGGTGAACGACTGGCGGTAATGCAGCTGGTTCAAATGTGGTGAGGGCTTTTGCGCTGCTCAGAACGACAGCTGGGCCTCATTGCTTAAGCGTTTGCCAAAGCGCGGTCGAGGTGGACGTAGCCGCCGTCGATGTGCAGGATTTGGCCGGTGGTGTGGCTGCTGCGGCTGGAGAGGAGGAAGGCCGTGGTGTTGGCAATTTCCTCGGCGGTCGTCATGCGGTTTTCGAGGGGGATTTTGCTGGTGATTTCGCGCAGCTTTTCCTCGGGGTTGGGCAGGGTTTTAATCCAGGTTTCGTAGGCGGGCGTCCAGCATTCGGCCACCATCACGGCATTCACCCGGATGCCGTATTTGAGCAATTCGACGGCCCACTCGCGGGTGAGCGCGTTGCGGCCTCCGTTGGCGGCGGCGTAGGCGGAGGTGTTGCCCTGGCCGGTTTCGGCGGTTTTGGAGGTGATGTTGACGATGGCGCCTTTCGCTTTCTTTAGCTCGGGCAGGGCGTGGTGGGCCATGAGGTAGTAGTGCACCACGTTGCGGTGCAGGCTGGCCATGAAGCCGGCGTAGTCGCCGTTTTCCAGGCCCACGCCGTCGTTCACGCCAGCGTTATTCACCAAGCCGTCGATGCGGCCAAACTGTGCCACCACGGCCTGCACAGCGGCGGCGCAGGCGTCAGGTTCGGCCAGCTCTGCAGCTACTTGCCAGGCTTGCCCGCCGGCGGCCTCGATGGCGGCCACAGCCTGCTGGTTATCGGCGGCATTACGGCCAATAATGACCGGAATAGCTCCTTCCTTTGCCAGCACCTGCGCGATGCCTTCGCCGATGCCCTTGGCCCCGCCGGTAACAATAATGACTTTATCCTGAAGCTGTAAATCCATTTTATTCAGTTAGCAAGGTTGTAGAAGCGCACTGCGTTACCGCCCCAAAAGCGGGCTTGTTCGCCGGTCGAAAGCCGCGCGACGTAGTCGGCCACCAAGGCGTGCGTGCGGCCGTAGCCACCGGCCACGTTGCACACCGGCCAGTCGGAGCCAAACAGGACGCGGTTGGCCCCGAAGGCTTCAAACACAACGTCGAGGTAGGGTCGGAAATCGGCCGGTTGCCAGTGCTGCCAGTCGGCTTCCGTCACCATGCCCGATATTTTGCACAGCACATTTTCGTGCGCGGCCAATGCCTGAAGGTCGCGCCGCCACGGTTCTATTTCGCCCGCTTTGATGAGCGGCTTGGCCAAATGGTCGAGCACGAACGGCTGGGCTGGAAACGCCGCGGCTAGTTCGGCCGCGTAGCTCAGCTGGTCGGGCAGCACCAACAGGTCGTAGGCGAAGCCGTGCTGGTAGAGCGCCGCTACGCCGCGCCGGAACTCGTTTCGCAGCATCAGCGCGCGGTCCGCTTCGCCCTGCAGCACGTGCCGGAAGCCTTTCAGCTTGTCGAAGCGGCTGTAATGGGCTAGGCGCTCGTGAATGTTCTCCGCCTGCAAATCGACCCAGCCCACCACGCCCCTGATGAAGTCGTGCTCCCCGGCCAGCTGAAGCAGCCAGTCGGTTTCGGCTTCGCTTTGGCTGGCCTGCACCGCCACGCAGCCATCCAGGCCGTGCTTCTGCAGGATGGGCGCTAAGTCAGTGGGCAGAAAGTCGCGCTGAATTGCTGCCATGTCGGTTCCAATCCAGGCGTCGCGTACCGGGTCGAACTGCCAGAAATGCTGGTGTGCGTCAATTCTGGCCATACGCTTTCACGGTTTGGCGCGAGGTGCCGAGGCCATCGATGCCCAGTTCCACCACGTCGCCGGGCTGCAGGTACACGGGTGGCTTCATGCCCAGGCCCACGCCGGCGGGCGTGCCCGTCGAGATGATGTCGCCGGGCAGCAGCGTCATGAACTGGCTGAGGTAGGAGATGAGGAAGGGAATCTTGAAAATCAGGTTGGCCGTGGTGCCGTCCTGCATCATCTGGCCGTTCACGCTCAGCCAGAGGCGCAGGTTGTCCACGTCGCCGATTTCATCGGGCGTGGCCATAAACGGGCCTACCGGCGCGAAGGTGTCGCAGCCCTTGCCCTTGTCCCAGGTGCCGCTGCGCTCCAGCTGAAATTCGCGCTCCGATACGTCGTTGTGCAGCGCGTAGCCCGCAATGTACTCGTGCGCATCGGCCTCTTCCACATAGGAGGCTTTCTTGCCGATAACGACGGCCAACTCTACTTCCCAGTCGGTTTTCACCGAGTTTTTAGGAATCACCAAATCATCGAAAGGTCCCACGTAGGCGGTGGTCGATTTCATAAACAGCACCGGCTCGGGTGGGGGCGTGGCCCCGGTTTCGCGGGCGTGGTCGGCATAGTTCAGGCCAATGCACAGGATTTTGGAGGGCCGGGCTACCGGCGGGCCCAGCCGCTCGCCATCGGCGATAAGGGTGAGGCCATTGTCGTCAGCCTGCAGAAAGTCAGCCAGGCGCTGGATGCCGTCGGTGGCAAAAAACGCTTCGTTGTAGTCCTCGCCAAAAGCCGAGACGTCGTAGTTCTGGTCGTTGATGATGACGCCGGGCTTTTCCTGGCCGGGCTGGCCGTAGCGAATGAGTTTCATAGATGAACGGAATAGGTTTAAGCGCCTTGGTTAGGTCGTCATGCAGCGCGTAGCAAAGCATCGTCACCGCTTTGTTGTCGCAGTTGATATGCTTCAGGGTAAAGATGCTTTGCCGCGCGGTGCATCACTGTTATGGAGTGTCCTGTAAGGAATTTGCCCGCGCCTTTTTTAAGTGTTTAGCTTAATGAACCCACCGTCCAGCGGGTAGTCGCAGCCGGTTACGAAGCCGGCTTCGTCCGAGGCCAGGTAGAGGGCCAGGGCGGCCACCTCGTCGGGCTGGCCCATGCGGCCGATGGGCTGGCTCTGGGAGAGCTTCTCAAAGATTTCGTCCTCGCGGCCGGCGTAGTTTTTGGCGATGAAGCCGTCGACGAAAGGCGTGTGCACGCGGGCCGGCGAGATGCTGTTGCAGCGGATATTGGCGCTGAGGTAGTCGCGGGCCACCGAGAGCGTCATGGCGTACACCGCGCCCTTGCTCATGGAGTAGGCCAGGCGGTCGGTGAGGCCCACGTGCGCCGCGATGGAGGCCATGTTCACGATGGCGCCGCCGCCCTGCGCTTTCATCAGCGGCACGGCGGCAAACAGGCAGTTGTAAGCGCCCTTCACGTTCACCTGGTACACGCGCTCGAAGTCAGCCTCCGAGGTCGTTTCCACATTGCCGACGTGCGCAATGCCCGCGTTATTCACCAGCACATCGACCCGGCCAATGGCCTGGAATACGGCCACCACGGCTGCCTGCTGGCTTACATCGGCGGCGTGCACCTGCGCCTGCCCCCCAGCGGCGTGAATATCGGCGGCCGTTTGCTGGCCGGCTTCAGCGCTCAATTCGATGATGTGCACGGTGGCACCCTGCTTGGCAAATAGCAGCGCAATGGCCCGGCCAATGCCGCTGCCGCCACCGGTGATGACGGCCGTTTTTCCGGTTAAACTAAACATAGAAGTGAAAGAAGCGAAGTACAGAAAAGAAGTAGGACCCGGCACGTATGCCGAGGCCTCTACATAACAATTCGCCGCCGTTCAGCTTGAACGGCGGCGAATTGGGGAGCGGGTAAAGCTAGGTATTCAACTCGTTATGCTTACAGCTGTGGGTCGAAAGACCCGCCAGGCCAGCCGTTGGTTTGGGCCAGCTTGGGGTTGTTGTCGATGGCTTGCTGCGGCAGCGCGAAGAAGTAGTATTCCGGCCGCCAGAGAATGCCGCCATTGGTGAAGTTCGCAGGCGTGTCCAGTACTCTCACTAATGGCACGTTAGAGGTAGGCGTGGTGGTGAGCGTGAAATAGTTGGTGTACACGAAATCGAGGTCGAGGTTGTCGCGGTTAGTGGCGAAGTCAGCGGGTACGCCGGTTGTTTTCAGCGTAATGATGAGGCCTTCGCGACGCTTGCCGTTGAGGGTTTCCATCTTCTTCCAGCGCCGCAAGTCCCAGAAGCGCTTGCCTTCGAAAGCCAGCTCAATCTGCCGCTCGTACAGGATGGCGTCGAACATCTGCGCCCGGCTCATGCCGGGTTGCAGGCCGTATTCACCGCCGCCCGACTCAATGCCGGCCCGTGCCCGAATGGCCCGGAGCTGGGTGTACGCCTCGGTGAGGTTGCCCACTCCGCAGGCGGCCTCGGCCAGGTTCAGCAGCACCTCAGCGTAGCGAATCTCAATCCAGTCGGTGCCCACGATGTTCACCGCATTGGCCGGGGCCGTGGGGCTGATGGCTTTGCGCAGGTAGAAGCTGGTGGGTGTGGCGCTGGCAGGCACGGGTTCCACGCTGGTCGCGGTGGTTCCACTAAGTCGCAGGTAGGTCCAGATTTTGTAGTTGTTGTTGCCATTTAGCGGCCAGGTGGCCCCGTTAAAGGCAATGGTCTGGCTAAACCGGGGGTCCCGGTTTTTGTAGAATTGCTGCACCGTGTAGGGATAGCGGGTCGATTCGCCCGGCTTTTTGCCGTCGAGCATCGGGAAGGCCTGCACCAGGTCCCAGGTGGGACGGTTGGAACCCCCGCCAGTGCCGGTGTAGGAAGGCCGGGTGCTGTTATCGTACTGGTTGTTTTTGGCAGGCTGGGTGCCGTTAGCCACGGTGTTGAAGCCCGTTACCATCACGGCCTCCGGGTTGTTGACTTCCTGAAACCACAACTGGGAGTAGGAATTGGCACCAGCCGAGGTAAAGAGGCCGAAGCCGTTGGCGCTCAGTATGGCTTTAGCCTGCTGGCTGGCCGCAAAGGCCTTCTGCCATTTTGTAGCATCATCGCTGGGGTTGAACTGCGGGCTAGCGGCGGTAAGCAAGGCCCGGGCCTTGAAGGCTGCGGCCGCGCCGCTGGTGATGCGGCCCCAGGTGCCGTTGCCCGAATACTTGCCTGGTAAGTAAGCAATGGCCGAGTCGAGGTCGGCGGTAATCTGGTTGAAGCACTCGGTGGTGGTGTTGCGGGGCAGGTAAGCGGCGGCGCGGGCATCCTCGCCTACGGCATCCTGCGGCGTGAGCACCAGCGGTACCCCGCCGTACACGCGCACCAGGTCGAAGTAGCGCCAGGCCCGGAAGAACAGCGCCTCGCCCTTGAGCGCGTTGCGGGGCTGCGCCGGAATGGGCGACTTACTAATGGACCGGATGAACATGTTGATGGTCCGGATTTTCGTGTAGTTGGCGTTGGAGGCGGCGGCGAGGCCGGTGCCAAAGTCCGTCACGGTGTTCTGCTGCACCGTGCCCTGCAGGTAGGGGCTGTCGCCGGCGGCTTCTTCGGACAGAATGCTGGGGTTGGTGGCTCCAATGCCGGTGCCACTCTGGCCGAACCAGCCGGGCAGGTTCTGGTCGTAGATGTAGCTCAGGTTGAGAAAGGCCACCTGCTCGTTTTGGTAAGCCAACTCTTCGCTGGCGGCCGACAGGTCGGTCTTGTCGAGGACGTCTTTGCAGCCCGCCACGGTCAGCACCGAAGCCGAAAGCGCGAGCAGCGTAGCAATGCGGGTAATTTTCATGAGTTCAGTGGGAATTTAAAAGCCAACATTCAGACCCAGCGACAGCGAGCGGAGCGTGGGGTACGAGTCGTACGCCCCCCCGTACACTTTGTAGCTGTAGGGATTGTAGAAGTTGATGGGGTTGACGGCTACGAAGAACACCCTCACGCTGCTGAGGCTGATGCGGCTCACGAGGGCGGTGGGCAGGCTGTAGGAAACGGTGGCGTTGCGCATACTGGCCGAGGTGGAGCTGCGGAACCAGAACTCCGAGTTTCGGTTGTAGCTGTTGAACGTAGAGGGGGCCGGGAACGCAGCGTTGGTGTTTTCCGGAGTCCAGTGGTCGGCCCAGAACGCCGGCCTGTTTTGGGTGATTGGTAAGCTAGAGCTAACGCTGTTGCGGGCCGAGCCTTCCACTAAATCCTGGCCGCCCCACGACATGCCCATGGTTACCTGCAGCGTCAGGCCCTTGTAGCTGATGCTCGGGTTCAGCCCAATGCTGTAGTGGTTGCTGGCCTTCGGGGTCAGGTACATCACGTCCACGTCCGTCACCTTGCCGTCGGGCGCGGTGTAGTTGCCGTTGGCATCTTTGGGGCCGCGGATGTCCTGATAGTACAGCATGCCGGGTTTCGCCTCTTCGCCGAATGAGTACGTTTTCTTGTCCAGGTTGGGATTGTCGCTGAAGAACTTGTCCACGTCGGCCTGCGTGCGGAACATGCCCAGGTACTTGTAGCCCAGCACGCCCTGGTCGCTCGAGCGGCCGGTGGGGTCGTCGTACTGTCCAATCTTGCCCGGGTCCACATCCACTTTAACCTGCTTGTTGTCGCTCCAAGTGAAGAAGGAGTTCACCCGGTACGTCAGGTCGTTGTTGATTTTGTCGCCGTAGCCCAGCGACAGCTCATAGCCGAAGGCGTCCACGGTGGCAAAGTTTTCCGACGGCAGCGTGGCCCCCACCAGCAGCGGCACCGACGACGAAATGTTGGTGAGCAGGTTGTAGCGGTGGTCGTAGAAACCATCAGCCGTGAACGACAGCCGGTCGTTCAGGAAGCGCGCGTCAATGCCCACGTTATACTTCTCGTTGTTGTCCCATCGTACACGCCGGTTGGCCATCGCGTTGTTGGGCGTGATGACGAGCGTGCGGGGGTTGCTGTCGCCGCCGAACACCGCGCCTTTGCCCGCCTGGAACTGGTAGCTTTCCAGCCAGGTGTAGGGCTTGGTGCCGTCGCCGCCCAGCAGGCCAAACGAGCCGCGCAGCTTCAGGAAGGTCACGGCCGGGGTTTTGGGGAAGAAGTTTTCTTCCGAAATCACCCAGCCCGCCGACAGCGACGGGAACAAACCCCAGCGATACTCCGGCGCAAAGGCCGTGGAGCCGTCGTAGCGCACAGATAGCTCGGCGAAATACTTGTTAGCGTAGTTGTAGTTGAGGCGGCCGGCGTAGGAGAGAATGCCGGTTTCAGAGGCCGTTTCGTTGTTGAAGTAGTCGCCCGTGGCAAAGCGGATGTTGTCGAGACCACCCGGCACCACGCCCGTGCGATAGGCTTCGGATGCGTCGGCGGAGGTTTCGGACTGCTCGAAGAACGCCAGGGCCGAAACGTAGTGCTTGCCAAACTGCTGCTCGTAGTTCAGGTAGCCGTTGAACTGGTACGAGTCCGTATAGCCTGGCGTCAAGCGCACGATGTCGCCGTTTTTGAGGGTGCGCTGCTGCAGCACCTCGCCGCCTGGAATGTGCTTGTTGGTGCCCAGGCCCTTAAATTCCGTCACTTGGTAGCTGGTGCCAAACTGCTTGCCGTTCGTGTTGTCGAGGGTGCGGGCGTAGAGCACCCGCGCCTTCAGGCCTTTCAAAAACGGAATGTCGTACTCCACGTTGGCCGTCAGGTTCAGGCCGGTGTTGTTCTGCGAGGTGTAGTTATTCGACTTCTGCACCTCGAAGAAGTTGGTGGCGTCGATTGAGTTCGTGGTGTTGTTCAGCGCGGTATAGTTGGGCACGCCGTTGATGTAGAAGGGCACGAACTGCGGCGTCAACATCAGCGACCGCATGTCGTTTTCCACGCTTTCCTGGCCCTGCTTGAAGTAGTAGGTGCTCCGCTTGAAGATGTCGCCGCTCAACGAAAGACCTGCTCGTAGGCCTTTGGCCACGTTCACATCGGTGCTGGCCCGGAACGTCCACTTGTCGGAGAGGATTTTGTCAAAGTTGCCGTCCTGGCGGTTGTACGTCACGCTGGCGAAATACGTGGCCCGCTCGCCGCCGCCGCTCACGTTCAGGGCGTTGCGCGTTACCAGGGAGGGCTTCCAG
The DNA here is from genome assembly GCF_017571495.1 of Hymenobacter negativus. GTDB lineage: Bacteria > Bacteroidota > Bacteroidia > Cytophagales > Hymenobacteraceae > Hymenobacter > Hymenobacter negativus. The sequence goes on from NZ_JAGETZ010000005.1 coordinate 365,963, forward strand.
GCTTGACGCAGCCAGTCGGTGCTGTTATTGGCAAAGTAGGCCAGTTCGTCCGGCGCGTAGAGGACGGCGGGGGTAGTGGCCGCCGTGCCGCGGTAAATGTTGTAGTCGTTGATGAAGTTGGCCTGCTCCACACCGTTCATCATTGTGGGCAGGCGCACTGCGTCCGACACACCGGCCGAGCCACTGTAGGTAAAGCGGGCCGGGCCGGCCTTGCCCCGCTTGGTGAGCACCACCACCACGCCCTGGTTCGAGCGGGCGCCGTAGATGGCCGCCGCCGCGTCCTTGAGCACCGAAATGGCCTCTACCTCCGACTGGTCGAGCAGGTTGAAGTCTTCTTCCGAGCGCACTACGTTGTCAATCACATAGAGCGGGCGCAGCGTGGCGCTGCCGTCCTTGGCCAGCGTCACGGGGTTACGAACCGTAATCTGGCCTTTTTCGCCGGGGCGGCCCGAGCCGCCGCTCACGCCCACGCCCGGCAACTGCCCGGCAATGGCCGTGGAAAGGCTGCCCACCGGCAGCTCCTCGATGGCCTTCATGTCCACGGTGGCCACGGCTCCGGTCAGGCTCGCCCGTGTCTGCGTGCCGTAGCCCACCACCACTACTTCTTCCAGCGCGGCGTTGTCGTCTTCCAGCTTGATTTCGAGGGTAGTGCGGCCGTTTACGGCCACTTCCTGGGTTTTAAAGCCGATAAAGCTGAAAATCAGAATTTCGTTGCCCGTGGGCAGGTTGAAATGGAAAGTGCCGTCGGCACCCGAGCTGGTGCCGGTTTTGGTGCCTTTGATGAGCACCGTCACACCGGGCAGCGCGTTGCCCTTGGCGTCTTTTACCAAGCCCGTAAAGCCGACTTTCACGCTCTTGGGCGAGGTGCGAACAGGTGGGGACGTAGCGGCAGCGTGTGCCTGGGCCGCACCTAGCAGGGTGCCGCCCACAAGCAGCGCGCAGGCGAACCGCTTGGGGAGCACGGCCGAAAGCGGCAATGATTTGGGTAAGGAGTGGGCCATAACAGTTTGGTGGGTTAAACTGAGAAAAAGGGTGAAGAGTGAAATCAGTGGGAGGCCTCGGCGGCTTTGCGGGCCGCGATGCGCGCCTGCCAGTCTTTGCCGGCCTGGTTCATGTCGATGCCGGCGGCGGAGAGGTAGTTGTTGATGCGGCCCTTGTATTTGCCGAACCAGGCGTGCTTTTGCTCCGAGGTGCCGCCGTCCATGGCGTGCTCGCGGGCTTCGGTGAGCCAGGCCAGCATCTGGGCGCGCTGCTCGGCCGTGAGGTTGGGCAGCATGTCATTGTAGGCCGTCATCGTAACGGGCAGCACGCCGTAGGTCATGCCATCCTTCACTTGGTCGACCTGCGCCGGGGTGAGGCGACGGCTGAGCTTTTTGAGAAACTGGGGGTGCAGCTTGTCGAGGGCGGCGGTGGTTTCGGTTTCTACCCTGGCCAGCTCGGCTTTGGTGGCATCGGTGGCGGGCTGGGCTTTGAGGGCGGCCTTGCGGGTTTTCTGCTGCTCGTAGATGTCGTTGAGGGCGCGGTACTGGTCGGCAATAAGGTCACGCACCTGCACCGAGTCCTTCGCCTTCAGCCCATCAATCTTACCCACGATTTTGGCGGCTCGCTCCGTGATGGTGCGGGTATAAGCCGCCTCCTTGGTTTCGGTGGGTGCGGGTGCCTGCGCCGAGGCCGGAAGAACGAAAACTGCCGAAAGAAAACCTGTTAGAAACAGGCTTCGCACTATGTGATTCATGATTTGCGGATAGCTTCAGAAGAGCAGCAAGTTATCCACGTTGTAGAAGGGCAATGTGTCAGTTTTAACTAACTTATTGTAGGATGTTATCATGAGTATGAAGTTCTCATTAACAATGCCGCCAATCATAGCTAAAAGTGGCCTAAGGATACCATTGAGGCTGTTTTAGATGCTTAGCTGAGCTGCCAAATCAGGCGATAAAACGGGCCAAAAGAGCTGAAAAACGTCACGCAATCGTTCCCGGCGCTTTGGGCTTGCTGAGCGGCAAGAAGGTATCATCCGGAATTATCTATCCGATAGCGCCGCAACGCTGTATAGATTTGGGGGGGCGTCGGCCGCCGTCGGCGCCGGCCGCTTGCGCCAGTAATTGGCCAGAATAGAACCCGAAATATTCATCCAGGGGCTGAACACGGCGGCTGGCAAACCCACCGTACCCAGCTTGCCCATGCTGCCCGCCAGGCCCGAGGCCATGCCGCCGTTCTGCAGCCCAACCTCAAAGGCCACCGTGCGGGCCGAATTCACATCAAGCCCAAACAGCCGGCTGAGCCAGTAGCCGAAGAAATAGCCCGCCGCATTGTGCAGCACCGAAGCCAGGAACAACAGGAAGCCCACCCGCAGCAAGTTGTCGTGCCCAGCCGCCGTAGTCACGGCCGTGAAATAGATGATGCCGAACATAGATAAGTAAGGCATCACTTCATCGATTTTAGGCAATTTATTCGCCAATTGATGATAGAGTACACCCACCACCAGCGCCGCCACAAGGAAGCTGAAAATCTCGATTGCTTGGAGCAGTTCGGGAGTAGTAAAGCTGCGCTCCAGCGCAGCCCCCAAGCCCAGTGGCAGCGCGGCCAGCCACAGCACGCCCAATCCGGCCAGCAGGCCCACGGTGCGCCGGCCCTGCGGCGCGGCCGTTTTCAGGTAGTCGTGCAACAAAGCGGCCATGATGGGCACGAGCACGATTTTGATGATTTCCATCATCATGTTCACAAACTTCACTTCAATGAGTGTGCCTGCCAGCAGCTTCAATAATAAAGGAGTGAGGAAAGGGGCCGCCAGCGTGGCCATAGCCGTGATGACAACGGAAAGCACCATGTTGGCCCGCGCCAGGTACACCATCACATTCGACGCCAACCCACTGGAACAAGAGCCAATAAGGATGATGCCAGCCGCAATTTCCGGCTCGAAGTGAAACACTTTGGTGAGCAGCAGGCCCATGAGCGGCATTACCGAAAAGTGGCACAGTAGCCCAATGAGCACACCTTTGCCCGTGCTACCGAGTCCGGAAAAGTCCCGGATGCTCATCTGAATACCCATGCCAAACATCACCAGTTGCACCACCACCAGAATCAGCCATTTGTTGCGCAAGTCCACGCCACCCCATTGCTTGAATGCGTCGGGGTACACCATGCCCGCCACCACGGCCACGATAATCCAAGCGGTGTATTGGTAGCTGCGCAGTAGCGGCACCGCTTTGAAACCCAGGGCCAGGCCTACTGCCGCCAGCACCGCGGCCGGCTGCCAAAGCGCGGCATTGTCCTGACTGACGCCCACCACCAAGGCCACGCCCGCGAGGCCAGCCACAACCAGACAAAGCTGAAAAAGTCGATTCATGAACTGGGGCAATAAAGAGGGTGGGGGCGGGGCTTGCCTCCGCCCGGCATGGACTGCGTAGTGGGCAACGATTCGGGTGGGGCCAGCCCCTACACCAGTTGCGAAGCCAGGTGCTGGATGGCAATGCCGGGGCTGGCCAGGATGGGCACCACCCGGTCGGCCGCGTCCAGAGCATCGACCACCCGACCCATGCTGGCCTGGGCCAGTACGATGACGTCGACTTTGGTCACTAATTCCTTGAGGGCTGCCGATACGATGGCATCGTGCTGGACGCCATTGCCGCTTATCAGGGCCTCGAAAGCGCCTTCGCAGAGCACCGAAGTCAACTCGATTTCCTGGCCGGCGCGGGCGGCACGGCGCTGCACGAGGTCGGCGGTGGGGCCGAGGGTGGTGGGCAGCGTGGCGATGACGCCGATGCGCCGGCCGGTTTGCACAGCCTGGTCGGCCATGGGCTGGTCGACGCGCAGCACGGGCACGCCGGAGAGGCCAGCGGCCTGCTCCACCGCCGCACCGATGGACGAGCAGGTCACCAGCACGTAGTCGGCCCCGCCTTCTTCGGCCGAGTTCACGTAGCCCACCACGCGCCGGGCCACGGCGGGCGTCAGGGAGCCCTCGCGGTTTATGGTGCGCACCAGGCTGTCGTCGACGATATTGAAAACCTGTACGCCCGGTAAATGCTCGGCGCAAAGCTGCTGGAACACGGGCACCAGCGTGGCGGAAGTGTGGATAAGGGCGAGGGTTTTGGTGGACATGACTAGGTGATTTTAACGTGAGAGGCGCGGTTGGGAGGTTTCGTCGGGCGCGGAGTGCTACGGCATGCGACCTTCCAGCAGCACGCCGAAATACTCTGGAGCGCCCACTTGGCCACCTTTGAAATTGACTTCAAGGCCATGCAGGGGCGAGTCCGGTGCGGAGGCGCGGCACAGCGGCGCACCGGGATAAAGCGGCGCAACCATCTCCACGGCTTCGATGCCCATGGCGCGGGCGGCGTAGCTGGAGGTGTCGCCACCGGCCACTACCACGCGTCGCACGCCCGTTTGCTGCACTGCCTCGCGGGCGATGAGGCCCAGGGCAGTGCCCAAGATTTCGGCGGGCAGGTTGGTGGAGGTAGTTTTTACGCCGCCGTTGGTATGGACGATTACGCTGCGATGGCCAGTCAATAAATTAACGGCTTGCTGCTGATAGGGAGCCACGGCAGCTGGGGTGTTAATGCCCGCAGCCAGCGTTTCGGCATCGAGAACTACTTCGGCAAAGCCATTGGCTTTGGCCCATTCGATTTGTCCGGCCGTGACTGGTGAGCAGCTGCCCGACACTACTAGCAGCGGTGCGGCGCGGCCTGGGCTTGGCCACTCGACCACCGGCGTCAACGTGCCGAATTGCGCCCACAGCTGCCCCAGCGCCATTTCAACCCCGGATGAGCCTACTGAAAAAAGCGGCTCCTTCTCCGTGGCGCAGCCATCCAGCGCCGCGCCGATGCCGAGCAATTGCTCATCATAAAGGGCATCGAATAAAATCACTTCGGCCCCTGCGCGTACCTGCGCCGCGAGAGCGGCCTGCACCTCGGCCAGCGGCCGGGTGATTTGCAGGATGTCGAGCAGGCCAATTGGCTTGTTGGTTTGGCGGGCCAGATGCAGGCGCAGGTCGCTCTCGTCGGCGGGCGTAACGGGGTGCCGGCTCATCGAGGGGTGGCGGTCGAGTCGGAAGATGCCACCACCGCTGCCGATGCCCAGTCGCGCAAACAAATTGCCAAATACGCAGTAGCGGCCCAGCGGCGGGGCCGCCACCAGCAGCGGCACAAAAGCCCCAGCGAATACCCGGCTTCCCACCTCAATGGCCCGGCCGATGCTGCCGACCGTCGGTGAAGAATCGAACGTCGAGCATACCTTATAATGTACGTGGCGCGGGCCCAGGGCTCGAAGCTGCGCGAAGGCCGGCTCCAGTGCGGCCTGCATGGCATCCGGCAGCATGGCGCGGGTGAGGCCGGCTACGCCAATGGCATCCAGACCAGGGTAGGCGGCGAGCTGGGCGGGCGTGGGCGGCGCAATGAATAAGGCGGTACGGGCCCCGGCGCGGCTCAGGAATTCGAGCGCGTCGGTGCTGCCGGTGAAGTCATCGCCGTAGTAGGCGAGGAGAAGCTGCTTGCTCATTTGCCACCGAATTTTTGCACGGCCGCCGCGAATTCCGGGTGTTGCGCGGCCGTTTCAGTCAGACTAAGGCCATCGACAGCCCCCTGCCAGGCTTGCTGCAGGGCTTGCACGCCAGCCGCCGGGCCCATGGGATGAGCCAGGATGCCGCCACCGGCCATATAGAGCAAGTCGGTGGTGCGGGTGCGACGGTAAGTTTCAAACGCCTGCCCACCCCACTGGCCCGACGACACCACCGGCAGCACCGAATAGCCACCTAGCAGCGGCGTCTGGCAGGCTTCGATGGAAGCTACTACGCTGTCGTCCGATTCCCAGAACTTGTTCTGAATGCCGTTGACGTGCAGCTGGTCGACGCCCGCCAGCCGCCACAGCTTCTGGTAGGCGCGGAAGTCGATGCCCAGCAACGGGTGGCGCGTGAGCATGCCCCAGCCGTTGCGGTGCCCGTGAATGGCCAGTGCCCGTTGGTCACAGATTTTGCGGGTGCCGGCCAGCCCCACGCTGTTGATGCTGACCATGGCGCAGGTGCCGCCGGCGCGCACCACGTACTCGTAGCGGCGCAGCATGTCGTCGATTTCCCCGCTGATGTTGAAGGCGTACATTACCTTCTTGCCGGTGCGGTCGGCATGACGGTTAATTACGGCCATCACGGTATCGACGCGGGCCTCGAAGGGCGAATTGGCGGCAGCCATTTGCAGCTCATCATCCTTTACGAAGTCGATGCCTGCCTCGGCCAGCGTCTGCACCAGGCCGGCGGTTTGCTCCGGCGTGAGGCCGATGCTGGGCTTGATGATGGTGCCAATGAGCGGCCGGCCCTGCACGCCAGTCAGTTCGCGGCAACCGTCCACGCCGAACGCCGGCCCGGTAAAATGCGCCGCGTACGAAGCCGGCACGTCAATATCCATCAGCTTCAGCCCCGTGAACTGTCGGATTTCATACAGGTTCCCTTGCAGCGTGGACACCAGCAGCGGGAGGTTGTACCCGAAATTTTCTACCGACCACGACACCCGCACCCGCGCCCGATGATACAGCCCGCTGCTACTCGTTGCACCCGGAATGGCCGGCTCGCGCACCGTTTCCAACTCTTCCACCGACTCCACGCGGGCGGCGAAGCGCTGCTTGAGCTCGGCGGTTTCGCCCGGCACGGCGACGAAGGTGCCGGAGGACTGCTCGCCTGCCAGCACGGCCGCCGCGTCTTCAGGACGGAAAGGGGTTTCGATGTAGTAGGCGGCGGTGATGCGTTCCATAATGATATTCTGGCGGCGAAACCTCACCCCCGGCCCCTCTCTCGCGGAGCGGGGAGCCATGGCGGCGCGGCTATCTAATTCGTCAGGCTCCCCGCTCCGCGAGAGAGGGGCCGGGGGTGAGGTTTTGGGCGGAATGGTTACCCCTGAAAAATTGACTTCAAATAGGCCGCATTTGCTCCGAAATTCTTCTTCACGTTGCGGGCGTCGTTGGCGTCGCGCGAGCGTTCAATCACCAGCCAGCCTTGCCAGTTGATGTCGGACAGCGTTTGCTTCACCTTGTTCATATCCAGGCGCGTGTTGTTTTGCAGCCACACGCCATCCTCGTCCGTGGCATGGATTTGACAAATGCGCTTGCCGCCCAGAATCTTCAATTCCTGATGCAGGTCGCGGCCTTCCTTGAGCGGGTTCGAGAAGTTGAAGTAAATCTGGACGTTTTTCGAGCCGATTTCATTTAGCAGCGCGACTTCGCTGGTGGCATCCAGTGCAGTTTCGATGCCGACGATGACGCCCGCTTTCTTGGCCATTTCGCCCACCACCTTCAACCGTTCCACGATGGCAGGGCGCAGTTCGGGGTTCTTGCGCAAGTCGCCCTGCGTGCCGAGGGGCAGGAAAGCCACCTTCACATTCAGCGCCTTCATGGTGTCGAGGCAGTCCTGAATCATGCGCTGGTAGGTGGGGCGGGTAGCGAAAGACTGGGCGTAGAAGCCGGTCATGGCCAGTGAGCAGATTTCTAGGTTAAGCTCCTTGGCCTTGTCGATGAATTGCTGGCGGATTTCGGGGTTGGCCAACTGGTTGTCGAAGGTTTCGCGCTGGCCCAGGCCGCCCATGTCTACCTCCACGCCGTCGGCCCCAATGTCTTTGGTGAGCTGTAAGGCCCCCAGTTTCTGCCGCTTCAGAATCATGAGGTCCACCACGGCGACTTTGTAGGTCAGCTTCTTTTTGGCAGGCGCGAGGGCGCTGGCCCAATTAGGCAGCAGCAGGCCAACAGTCAGCAGCGCGCTGGCGGATATGAAATCGCGGCGGGAAAAAGTCTCGTTTTTCATCAAAAAGCTGATTTATTGCGGCTTATCGGTCCGGAAAGGCCGGGCGGGCAGCCCCGCTTCCGAAAACAGGTTGGGCTGCGCCACTTCGTCCCAGCCGAAGCGCACGGCCGTGGGCTGCTTCACTTGTGGCGCCGATACCAGCACCTGCGCGCCCTGAATGCGGGCCTGTGCCGGCACGAACACGCCATCGGGCCCGGCGATGGTGAAATCCGTCAGCGGCTTACCGTCCTTGCTTATCAAAGTCGCCGCCGAGGCAAATGACACCGTTGCTACGCCACGCTTTACTTTCAGGCTGCGGAAAACCGGGCCCTCGGCCACTACACTGGGCATTTTATAGGTGTTGGCTAGCGCCAACAACGCCAGCCGCCGCCCGATTTCCCACTTGAAACCGGGGTGAATGCCGCCCTCGGCAGTGGCCAAGTCGGTGGTTTCAATCATGGCCGTGTGTGGCACTTGCAGCACCGCCGCCTGCGCCTCGCGGAACAGCGGTAGCGTTTCCCGCGTCAGCACCACTTTGTCGTGGGTGTCAGAATACTTGAACGGGGCCAGCGACACGTAATAGAACGGCAAATTGGCATCGCCCCAGGTCGCGCGCCAGCTGCTGATGAGCGTGCGCATTTTCTGCGTGTACGTCGTGGTTTCGGCCAAAAAGCAGTTGCTTTCGCCCTGGTACCAGAGAAAGCCGCGCACCGCCAGCGGCACCAGTGGCTTCACCATCGGCTCCCAGAACTTGCCGGGCTCGCCGTCTACTTTTTTCCCTGCAAAAGCTGGGTCTTTCGCAAAAGCCTCTTCCGAAATCCAAGGCTCAATACGGCTGCCGGGCACTGAAGTAGCGACCATGCCCACCGGCACGTTTAGGCGCTTGTTGAGCTCTTTCGCAAAGAAATAAGCCGCTGCTGAAAACGAGCGCAGGGCCGAATCCTGGGCCACGGCCCAGTCGCGGTGTAGGGTGTCGGGCTTGGGCAGCGTTTTGCGGTTGACCAGGAAAATGCGGATGGCGGGGTTATGGGCCACGTTCAGCTCATCCACCGGGTTGGGCCCGGGCATATCGGGCCGCGTCACCTTGCTGTTTTTGCGCATGGTGTATTCCATGTTTGACTGCCCCGAGCATACCCAGACTTCGCCCACCAACACATTGCGCAGCCGGATGGTGTTGCTGCCACTGATAACCAGTTCAGCCGGCGTGGCCGATGCCTTTAGTGGCTTCAACGTCACCTGCCATTTGCCCGCCGCATCGGCCTTGGTGCTGAGACGCTGGCTGGCAAACTGCACCCCCACGGTCTCGCCCGGAGCGGCCGTTCCCCAGATGGGCACGGGCTTCTCGCGCTGCAGCACCATGTCGTGCCCGAGAATACGGGGCAGGGTGATGGTGGCGTGGGCTGAGTTGGTTGTGCAGAACACTAAAAAGAACAACCAACCCAACCAGGCCATGCGGCTCACCTCACCCCCCGGCCCCCTCTCCCGCGGAGAGGGGGTGTGTTCAACAATTCTTGCTTCTGTCCCCCCCTCTCCGCGGGAGAGGGGGCCGGGGGGTGAGGTGAGCCGCATGGGGCAGGTTGTGCTCATTTCTTCGCTAGCCAAATGACTTCCGTGCCCGTCGCCGCGCTGTTCAGCGTGATGGATTTTCCACCTTTCACCGTCTCCTTTGTGTCGGTTAGCGCGCCCGTTTTGGGGTTGATGCGGCGCACGGCGAACGTGCCATTCATCCCCGATAAATCAACCTGCACCGGCGACTGGCCCTCCCGATACAGCAGCAGGCCAGTTTTGCCGTCACTCAGGGCCCACTGGTCGGCGGGCTTGCCGGGCAATTCCACGGGCTTCATCTCCGAAATAGCCGAGGCAAACCGAGCATCGGCCACGCGGGGCAGGCTGGCCATGGAGCCGCCCGCTAGCAGCACCGCCCACCCGAAGGCGTCGTAGCCATCGGCCGAGTAGAGCACGGCTTTGTTGGGGAATTGCTGGCGGTACTCGCGCACGGCCCGGTACACCTGCTCGAAGGAGCTGCGCTTTGGCGGGGTGAGGCGGGCGTGCTGGCGCGGGGCCAGGTTCTGGCCGCCGGCCGGGGCGTAGGCTTGGCCGTTGAACTGGTAGTGCCAGTAGTTGATGTCGATGACATCGACCACGCCGGCTCGGGCTGGGTCGGCCAGAATGGCGTCCTGCACGTCCTTAGTGGTGCTCAGGGCGATGGTGGGGTGCTGGCCGGTTTCAGCTTCCCACTCCTTGATGGTATCGAGCCAGAACTGCACAAAGGCCAGCGGCCCGGTGAATTCGGCCCCGATGAGGTGAATGACGCTGGTCTGGCCCTTGAAATTGTCGAGACACTGGCGGATGTAGGCGCGATGCAACGGCCGGCGCACCGCATCGGTGACGTCGTAAAACTGCTCGGCCATAAAGATGCGCTTGTCGCCGGCGTAGGGCGCAGGCTCTGGGAAGCCCGTGTTGTTCACGTTATTCACCGGGCGCCAGGGGAAGTCGGCATAGTGGGCGCCGGCTTCGATGATGTTGTGCTGGAAATAGTGTTGATTGAGCAACACGAGGCCTTTTTGGTCGGCAAGGTCCGCGAACTGATTCAGGCGGCTCCAGTACCAGGCATTGTACTTGGTGAGGTCGTAGCGGCTGAGGCCATCCCAGGCCTGGCCGGTACCGCTGCGGGCGAAGGGCAACTCATAGAATGGCGCCCACACCTCGCCATCCATCCGGCGGATGCGCTCGTGGTCGTCGCGCCGGCGCTCGTACCATAGGCCGTAGTTGTGGTGCAGGGCCACCACGTTCTGGGCCCGCATCGAGTCGGTCATTTCCTGCAAATCATCGGTCAGCCCCCGGCCAATCTGACCCGGCACGAAGCGCGTGATGTGTGGCTTGGGATTGAGCAGGCCGTAGGGACGGGCGCTGCCGTTCCACCACGGCACCTCCTGGCGGCGGCCCAGCACCATGACGTTGCCGCGCACCACCATGCCGTGCGCCACCCGCAACGGGGCCGCGTAGGTGGGCGCCAGGGCCGTTTTCACCTTCAGCTTGTCGATGCTGGGGGCCGAATTCTGGATGGCAATGGGCTGGCGCGTGGGCGCGGCTTTCACCAGCTCCAGCACGGTAGGAGCGGGGTTTACGGAGAGCCGTGTCAGCTCCTGGGCTACGGCTACTTTGGGGCTGCTCGATGCCTCAGTGGGCACCGGCAGTATAATGGCACGAGCTTTCACTGCGTCGCCCAGCCGCTCTTGTAGCTGTGCGTAGTAAAGGCTGCGCGGGTTGATGTTTTCGTTCGATTGGTCCCAGTAGCCGTTGCCGGCGAACTGCGCCCAGGTACCATAAGCCCAGTTCTGGGCGGTGGGCGGCTGGTAGCAGTCCACGCGGGCGGCGGTGCATTGCCAGAACACGCTATTGGCCACGGCCCAGCCGGCTCCCTGGCCGTCCTGCTCGCGGTTGCCAAAGCGCAGGGCCTGGCCGTATTCCTTGATGATGTCGAACAGCACACCCGAAGCCCAGCTATCCACGCCACCGCTGAAGCTTAGGGCCTGCTCGGCGTCGCACTGCACGAAGGCATTGGGACCGGACGCACAGAATCCCAGGGCGAAATCGTGGTAGCCATTCTCCGCGTACAGCCGCTGAAACAGCGTTTGCGAACCGAGGGTGTAGAAGGTATTGCGCCGCTCATTACCGATTTCGGACACCGGCTCAGTCGAAATGCAGTCTTCCACCGTTAGACGACGGGCCGTAGCCTGCGCCAGCACCGCCGAGCCGGCGAAGTGCCGGAAGGCTACTTGCCGCACCCACGCATCCTGGGCGTTTTCAATGTTAATAGCCACCCAACGGTGGTTTTCGTCTTTCGGATTGGCGGCGTCGAAGGTGGATTCCAGCCGCATGTTCTCCACGCCGACCTGCGAAACCAGACCCGGCCAGGTGTAGCGGGCCACAGTGCCGCCGCCATAAGCTTGGTCTAATGCAGTAGTAATAGGCGCATCCAAAGTGATGCCGTTGACATCAACGGCCACTACTTGGCGGTCCCAGGCGAGGTCGCGTTGGCCGGGTTTCCAGCCCAGCAAGGAGAGGCCGCCGCCGAAGGTTTCCATGCCCAGCTTGTGCACCCAGGCGGCCGTGCTGGGCCGCCGCACCTGCACCCGGTCGCCCACTTTGAAGCTGGTGGCGTTGGCTACTTTTATCGTGCGGGCGTTCACCGGCACGTACTTATCCGTCACGGCCCCGGCCGTTTCAAACTTGCGGTCGTTGCGTCCACCCACGGTTAGCAGGTGGTCGCGGCTCACGCCGCTGCCGATGACGATGGTGCCGCCTTCGCCTATGCCGCTGCCCCGCAGCACCACGCCCGAGGCGCGAATGAATAGCCGCCCAGCCACCTCATATGTGCCTTTTTCCAACAGCACCGCACCGCGTAACCCATCCTTTCCCACGGGCAATCCCGCCATGTAATCCAGCGCCGACTGAATGCGCGCTGTGGCATCGCCGGCTTTCGCGGGTACCACTACTTTGATAGTGGCCGTGGGAATAGCCGCTTCACCCGCCCGATAGCCAGCGTACGAGAAATCAGGCACCCGATTGCCCAGCGAGTCCGGCGCGTAGCTCAGCTTGCCATCCTTGAACTTGATGGGACCGGGCGGTGGAACTAGCTTGGCCGGTTTCTGCGCAGCTGCGGGTACCGCCGCGAGCAGGCCGGAAAGCAGCAGGAAGTAAAAAGTGCGGGTGGGCTGGGGCACGGCAGGGAAGTTGGTTTCGAGCAGGGGCTAGGCGTGAGGCATCTGCTGATTACATACCCGACAGCGCAGTGCCCATTGCTACCCCGCCGGTTGGCTTCACGTCCTTCACGTCCACCAGGCTGTTGAGGTAGTTCTCGATGTTGGCGTAGCCGTTTTTGGCAATGGCGCCGCCATCAGCAGCACTTTTGGGGTCGAGGCCGTTCTTCTTTTCGTAGTCGTCGGGCATACCGTCCTTATCAGTATCGGTGTAGGGCTTGCCGGCATAGGTGGGGTAGCCGCCTACTTGCGATGGGTCGGTGATGATGCCTTGCTTGTAGGAGTCGATGGGCAGGCGGCGGTGCTTAAACTGCGTTTCCGGTAGTTTCACGCCCTCCTTGTAGTCGATTTTGCCGGTGCGTACCTGGGTAGTTACGCGCACGTCCACCGGGTCGCGCTTGGGTAGGGTGGCTCCTACGTGGTCGAGCACATAGGTGTAGGCTTTGTCGGCCGGTAGCATGGTGAGCGCGGGCATGGGCAAGGGCGAAGTTACCTTCATGTCGGCCGTGTAGGGGCCGGCGTTGGGCAACTCTTCCACTTGCACGCCGCCGTCCCAGTTGTCCTTGGTCACGTTGGGGAAGCCTTCCACGATGTTGCCGGCCACGTAGGCGCGGCCGTACACCTGGTATTTCAACTTGCTGCGGCCCGATTCGGGTTTCAGAATGCGGTGGCCGATGGGGGTGTCCTTCGGCGTGGAGGGGCCGGGCTTGTAGTAGTTGTTGACGATGTTGTAGAGGGCGCGGTAGTCGCCGCCGTCGGTGGAGCGGTGTACCCAGTTAAACATCACGTTGTTCACGAAGTTGAACACCCCGTTCCAGCCGATGGAGGGGTTACGGCCCGCGTTGTCGGCCCACAGGTTGCGCATAAACGAGCAGTTCTCGCCGCCCAGCGTGCTACCAAACGCGTGGTTCCAAGTGTCGAGCGCCTCCGAGAAAATGGAGTTCTGAATGGTGATGTTCACCGTGCCCAGCTTCTGCTCGGCAATGCCGGTGCTGTCGTTGTACATGTGGCGATACATCGACATGTTCTCGTCCAAGCCCCATGACGCCGACACGTGGTCAATCATGATGTTGCCCACGGGGTTGCCGCCGATGGCATCGTCGCGTCGGCCCACGTTGGTTTCGCCCCGGCGGAAGCGCATGAAGCGAATCAGCACGTCGTGCGTGTTCAGCCACACCGACTCGCCCGCCACGCACACGCCGTCGCCGGGCGCGCTCTGGCCCTCGATGGTGATGTAAGGTGCCCGGATGATGAGCGGGCTTTTGATACGGATGATGCCGGCCACATTGAACACCACGATGCGCGCCCCGCCCTGCTCGCAGGCCTCGCGCAGGGTGCCTGGGCCTCGGTCTTCCAGACTCGTGACTACGATAACCTTGCCGCCGCGCCCGCCAAACGTGTGCGCACCGCCCCCCTCAGCCCCCGGAAATGCCAATAGCGGCGACTGCGGCAAGTCAATCGGTCGGGCGGCCCACGGAATGTAGGGTTTGCCCTGCTGTGCCTCCTTTTTAATAATGGGATAGGCCTTGTTCCAAGCAATGTCCGACTGCCGCCGCTCGTTGGCCATCAGCTCGTCGCTGGCCTTCTGCACATCCGGCGGGATGGAGGGGTACTGGGCATGCGCCGCGTACTGCGCAGAAAAGATGAGGCCTAAGGCGCAGAGGAAAGCAAGCGGTTTGTTCATGGGCGGGGGAGGGAATTTGGATGAAGCGAAATAACAGGACAAAAACCCGGGCCACCTATACCATTTTCTCGACCCTATGTAGGATGTTATCATTCCCTGCAAGGCGTATTCTTACCTAGCCGGTTCACCTGAGTAAAAGCTCACCACGCTGGTATTCATAGGCCTTGTTTCAAACAACTGGCAGTGATGTTGCCGCGCGGGTAACTATTGATAGATAGAGAAAAAAGCAGCTTCAGGTAGCAGATATTGCTGCTTGCGATGGTGTGTAGCAAGACGGGTGCAACAGTGCTGTTTGCGGTTGGTAAAGCCTCACCAGCCAAAGCACTACTTCTTTTAGAATAGACCGAAACGGCCACTTTATCGATTGTGAAAAAGCGAATTTTGCTATGGCAACATGCTACAACACGCAGAGAAGATGGTATACAGAATCGGCACATCAGGTCAATAATTTTGACCTGATGCCATTTGTCAATTTTGCTTCTTCTTTCCGCGAATCACCAGCGCATCGGAACCGCTGGAACCAGCTCCTTTGCCGCGCTTGCTTAGTGGCTGGTCTGTTATTGGGCGTGGTTCAGGCCACTTCGGCCACAGCCACTACGCGAGAGTCGTCGAAACCGTGTAGAAGCGCCACATTGCGTGTCTCCTCGTTGAACGATGCTATTCTGACAACGTCGGCCAAACGCCGAGACGCGAACAATCACGTCTCTAAATTCTCGCGGCGTGTTCCAGTCGCGCAAACCCGCACCATCCTGCTGCCCAAAAACGCTCATTCCCGGCTGCAATACGGGGCCGGCCGGCTAGCCAGTGCGCTCCGTACAGCTGGCTACCAGGTGCAGATTCAGCAGGCGGATAAGCTGC
This sequence comes from Hymenobacter negativus, assembly GCF_017571495.1. Lineage (GTDB taxonomy): Bacteria > Bacteroidota > Bacteroidia > Cytophagales > Hymenobacteraceae > Hymenobacter > Hymenobacter negativus. Next base: position 381,024 of record NZ_JAGETZ010000005.1, read on the forward strand.
CCAAAGCCAAAGGCCTGATTATAATTGGCCAGGCCACGGACCCGTTGATAAAGCAAGCCACTGCCGCCTTTCACGCCGCGTCCGAGAAAGCGCCTGGTAAAGAGGGCTTTGCCGTGACTTCGGCCAATGACGATGCCTTGCTCATCAGCGGAACCGACAATTCCGGTGCCCTCTACGGCTGCCTGGAACTGGCCGAACAGGTCAAAACCCAAGGCAAACTCAGCGACAACCTGCACCTCACCGACCAGCCCGAAATGGTGTTGCGCGGTACCTGCATTGGCGTGCAAAAGCCCACCTACCTGCCCGGCCGCAACGTGTACGAGTACCCCTACACACCCGAGACGTTTCCCTGGTTTTACGATAAGGCGCTCTGGGTGAAATACCTCGACATGATGGTTGATAACCGGTACAACTCGCTCTACCTCTGGAACGGCCACCCCTTCGCCTCGCTGGTGCGGCTGAAGGAATACCCGTTTGCGGTGGAGGTAGACGATGCCACATTTAAGAAAAACGAGGAGATGTACCGCTTCCTGACCAAGGAAGCCGATAAGCGTGGCATCTGGGTGATTCAGATGTTCTACAACATCATCGTGTCCAAGCCATTTGCTGAGCATTATAACATCAAAACCCAGGACCGCGCCCGGCCCATCGTGCCCCTTATTGCCGACTATACGCGCAAATCCATTGCCGCTTTCGTGCAGAAATACCCCAACGTGGGCCTGATGGTGGCTTTGGGCGAAGCCATGGAAGGTGCCGGTCAGGACGACGTGGACTGGTTCACGAAAACTATCATTCCCGGCGTGCTCGACGGCCTAAAGGCCTCCGGCACCACCGAGCTGCCGCCCATCGTGCTGCGCGCCCACGACACCGATGCGCCCCGCGTAATAACCGCCGCGCTGCCGCTCTACAAAAACCTCTACACCGAAGCCAAATTCAACGGCGAAGCCCTCACCACGTACACGCCGCGCGGCTCCTGGGCCGAGCTGCACCGCAAGCTTAGCGGCATGAATTCGGTGCACATAGAGAACGTGCACATCCTCGCCAACCTGGAGCCGTTCCGTTACGGCTCGGCCGATTTTATTCAGAAATCGGTGCAGGCCATGCACAATACTTACGGGGCTAATGGCTTGCACCTCTACCCGGAGTCGTCGTACTGGGACTGGCCCTACACCGCTGACAACGTGGCCGGCCGCCAGCTGCAAGTGGACCGCGACTGGCTCTGGTACGCCGAGTGGGCCCGCTACGCCTGGCGCGCCAACCGGTCCCGCCCGGCCGAAGTCACTCATTGGAGCCAGAAATTGGCGGCACAATTTGGCTGCGACGAGCAGGCCGGCCAGCAGATTCTGACGGCCTACGAGGAAGCCGGCGAAATCGAGCCCAAGCTGCTGCGCCGCTACGGCATCACCGACGGCAACCGCCAAACGCTGACCTTGGGTATGCTGATGAACCAACTCATCGACCCCAAGCGCTACGGCTTGTTTACGCTGTTGTATGAATCAGAATCACCCGAGGGTGAGATGATTATCGAGTACGCCGAGAAGGAAGCGAAAGGGGAGAAGCACATCGGCGAAACCCCGCCGCAGATAGCCAGTGAGGTAGTGGAACACGGGAAAAAGGCAGTGGCGGCTATTGAGCGCGCAGCGCCGGCCATCAAACAAAATCAAGCCGAATTTGCCCGCATCAAAAACGATATGTACTGCCAGGAAGCGCTGGCAAATTTCTATGCCGAAAAGGCCCGGTCCGCCCTGCAGGTGCTGCGCTATAAGTACTCGCACAACGTGCAGGACTTGGCCGCCGCCGTACCGCTGCTACAAAGCAGCGTAGCGCACTGGCAAAAGCTGGTGGACCTCACCAAAGACACCTACCTCTACGCCAACAGCATGCAAACCGCCCAGCGCAAAATCCCGATGCGCGGCGTGGACGGCACCTACAAAACCTGGGCAGAAATGCTGCCAGTGTACAGGAAGGAACTGGCCGATTTTCAGCACAACATCGACTCATTAAAGACGGCCAAAGCCACCCCGGCTACCAAGCAACTGGTGCTATTGCGCAACGCGCCGGTCACGCTGCTCACCAAAGCTAGCACCTATACCATTGCTGCCGGCCAGTCCGTTTTTGCCGATACCACGGCGCAGCTTTCGGCCCTGGCGCCGGAACTGGCCGGATTAAAAGGCGTGCTGTTCAGCAAGGCGCAGCAGGTGGCGCAGGGCACGGAAATCCGGTTTTCTACCAAAAAGCCGGTGCAGGTGCTGGTCGGCTTCTTCAACCAGAAAAGCCCGCGTTATCTGCCCGTGCCCACCCTGGAAATTGACGCCAGCGCCAACGACTACGGCCAGGCCGACAGCAAGATTTCCAACGCGCTGACCATTCCCGGAATGCCGCCCGTGAACGTGCATGCTTACTCCTTCAAGGCCGGCACCCACACCCTGAACTTGGCCCGTGGCGCTTGCTTGATTCTGGGGTTTGTTGATGCAAGCCAGCCGCTACCGGTTTACAATGCTGGACTGGGCAGCGCAGTGGCGCCGGGCCGCGAAATTGATTGGTTGTTCGAGTAGACCTGTAGCGTGGACTCTGTGAGTCTGCGTTGCCAATAAGCTGATTAACGCGGACTTGCAGAGTCCACGCTACTTTCCTTGCTATGAAACCCACCCACTTAGTTCTTGCTTTCAGCCTCTTAAGCACCGCCCCGGCCGCCGCCCAGCAGTCGGTGCTCACTGCCGAGCACCTGCGCGCCAGCGTGGCCCGGTTTAATGCGCTGGACAAGGAGGACGTCATCAACCTCGTGCCCAATGCCCAGGCGGCCGACTGGCTGGCTCAGCAAGTGCCGCTGTTTGAGTGCCCGGACTCGGCCATTCAGGAGACGTACTACTACCGCTGGTGGACGTTTCGCAAGCACCTCAAGCAGACGCCCGACGGCTACGTCTTCACGGAGTTCATCACCCCGATGAAGCATGCCGGGATGTACAACACCATCAGCAGCGCGCTGGGCCACCACCTCAACGAAGGCCGCTGGCTGCACGACCCGCAGTACACGGAGCAGTACACGAAGTTTTGGCTGAATGTGGACTCCAAGAAAACCAAGAAGCTGCACGGCTTCAGCGGTTGGCTGGAAGATGCCGTGTACAGCATGTACCTGGTGAACAAGAACCAGGCGTTTGTGCAGGAAGTGCTGCCCGCGCTCACAGCCGACTACCGGCAGTGGGAGGCAGAGCGCAAGCTGCCCAGTGGCATGTTCTGGCAGTACGATGTGAAGGATGCGATGGAGGAGTCCATCAGCGGCGGGCGCAAGGAGCAAAACGTGCGGCCCACCATCAACAGCTACATGTACGGCAACGCCAAAGCCCTGGCCGCCATGGGCAAGCTTACCAAAAACGACACCCTGACGCGCAAGTACGCCGCTAGAGCTGCCCAGCTGCGGACTGATATTCAGCGCACACTCTGGGACCCCAAAACCGACTTTTTTAAAGTTCAATACGCCAAGGGTGGCCTTTGCGAAGCGCGGGAGGAACTGGGCTACATTCCCTGGTATTTCAATTTGCCCACCGACAAGCCGCAGTACGCCAAACAGTGGGCGCAACTGACGGATGAAGGTGGCTTCAAAGCACCGTGGGGCATCACCACGGCCGAGCGGCGCGCGCCCGGTTTCCGCACCCACGGCTCGGGCCACGGTTGCGAATGGGACGGCGCGGTGTGGCCCTACGCCACCACTCAAACCTTAAAGGGCCTCGCCAACCTGCTCACCGACTACAAGCACCACGACGGCATGAGCGCCCAGATTTACTACGACGAGCTGCGTAAATACGCTCTCTCGCACCAGAAAAACGGCGTGCCCTACCTCGGCGAATATCAGGACGAAAAAACCGGCGAATGGCTGAAAGGCGACAACCCACGCAGCAGCTACTATAACCACTCCGGCTTCGCCGATTTGGTAATAACGGGCCTCGTTGGTCTCAAGCCCCGGCCCGATAACATGGTGGAAGTTTTCCCATTGGTACCCGCCGGCCAGTGGGACTGGTTTGCGCTCGACCAGGTGCGCTACCACGGCAAAACGATTTCGGTTATCTGGGATAAAACCGGCCAGAAGTACGGCAAAGGGCAGGGCCTGCGCATTTTTGCGGACGGCAAGGAAATAGCCCGTGCCAAGGAGTTGAAACGGGTGACAGCTAAACTGCCCGGCTGAACCTGACGCGGGGAACCTCACGTGACCCCTTCGGGGCAGGCCCCTCTCCGCGGGAGAGGGGCCAGGGGTGAGGTGAACGGCGACCAGCTAAATACACATGATTAATTACCTATGAAACAAATCCTTCTCGCATTTCTCCTGCTCCTGACCATCTCGGCGGCCCGTGCCCAGGACTACTACAACGTCTTGAAATACGGCGCGAAAAACGACAGCACGAAGCTGTCCACAGCCGGGATTGCCAAGGCAATTGATGCGGCCAGCAAGGTGGGCGGCGGCACCATTTACTTTCCGGCGGGGCGCTACCTAACGGGGCCCATCCACCTCAAAAGCAACATCACGATTGAGATAAGCGCGGGCGCCATCATTTACTTCAGCAACAATTTCGACGACTACCTGCCCATGGTGCCGTCGCGCTACGAGGGGACGGATGTCACTAACTTCTCGCCGCTGTTTTACGCTTACAGAGCGGAAAATATCACCATTCGGGGCCGGGGCATCATCGATGGGCAGGGCAAAAAGTGGTGGGACTTCGCCGAAGGCAAGTCGCGGGTGGCCAATGAGTCGAAGTGGCAGGTCGAGTTCCGGAAGCTTAACGCCAATATTACCCGTCCCAACGAGCCGGGCGGCGTGCTAGACCGCGCCTTTCTGCGTCCGCCGTTCATCCAGCCCATGTATTGCAAAAATGTGCTGATTGAGGGCATCACCATCCGCAACTCGCCCTTCTGGACGGTGAACCCCGAGTTCTGTGAGAACGTGACCGTAACGGGTGTCACCATCAACAATCCGAAGTCGCCGAATACCGACGGCATCAACCCGGAATCGTGCCGCTACGTGCACATTTCGAACTGTCACATCAGCGTGGGCGATGACTGCATCACCATCAAATCGGGTAAGGACGAGGCGGGGCGCAAGATGAACGTGCCGGCCGAAAACTACACCATCACCAACTGCACCATGCTCAGCGGGCACGGCGGCGTGGTGATTGGGAGTGAGATGTCGGGCGGGGTGAAGAAAATCACGATTTCCAACTGCGTTTTTGATGGTACCGACCGGGGCATCCGCATCAAAACCGCTCGGGGCCGGGGCGCGGTGGTGGAAGATATTCGGGTGGATAACATCGTAATGAAGAACATTCGTGAGCAGGCGATTGTGCTAGATATGCAGTATAGCAAGTCGACGCCCGAGCCGGTTTCGGAACGCACGCCACGCTTCCGCAACATCCATTTCAGCAACATCACTGCTGAGGGCAAGCAGGCCGGCTTTCTGAACGGCCTGACGGAAATGCCCATCGAAAATATCACGTTCAGCAACTGCAACTTCGATACGAAGACGGGCTTCACCGTGAAAGAGGCCCGCGATATTGCTTTCCACAACGTGCTCATCAACGCCGCTACCGGCCCGGCTGTGCGTACCGAAAACGTACAGCAAATCTGGCTCGACGGCATCCGCAGCGCCAAGCCGGTGGCTGCCACGTCGCTTCTGGAGCTGAATAACACGGTCGATGCCTTCGTGTACAACTGCTTTCCCGCTGCCGGCACCGAGACTTTCTTGACACTGAAAGGAGCCAGCACGCGCAGCATCGGCCTGCAAAACAATAACTTGAAATACGTGAAAATCCCCGTAAGCCAAGACGCCGACGTCAAGGAGAGGGTCGTTGGGCCGTAGTCAGAAGATATAAAGAGAACGTCATGCTGAGCGCAGCCGAAGCATCTCGCGTGCAGCAGTAATTCATTGTAAGCAATGATGCGAGCGAGATGCCTCGGCTGTGCTCGGCATGACAACCTGATTTGTAAGCCGAATTACCATAATGCCGCGCCTCTTTCTTCTACTCCTGCTCACCTGCCTCTCGGCCGCCGCCCAGCAGCCGCTGAAGCTGTGGTACGCCCAGCCGGCCGCGAAGTGGACCGACGCGCTGCCCATCGGCAATGGCCGGCTGGGCGGCATCGTGTACGGCAGGGTGGAGCAGGAGCATATTCAGTTCAACGAAGCCACGCTCTGGACCGGCCGGCCGCGCGCCTACGCCCGGTCCGGCGCCGCGCAGTACCTGCCCCAAATCCGGCAGCTGCTGGCTGAGGGCAAGCAGGCCGAAGCTGAGGCGCTGGCCGAGCAGCACTTCATGGGTCTGAAAGACCACGAAGAAACTTACGACGCCGAGAAAGCCACTTGGCTGCAAAAAATCCGGGCCGTGAGCGTGGCGCAGGCCGTGGCAAAGCCCGGCTGGAAACCCTGGACCGTGCCCTCGCCCAACGGCTGGGAAAGTGCGGGCCTGGAAGGTCTGGATGGCGCGGTCTGGTTCAAAACCACCTTTGACCTGCCCGCTGCCTGGGCCGGCAAAGACCTCACGCTTAGCTTGGGCCGCATCCGCGACGCGGACGTGACCTACGTGAACGGCCAGCAGGTGGGCACCGATGAGGGCATCAGCAAGAAGAGGCGCTACCGGGTTCCGGCCGCCGCGCTCCGGCCGGGTCGAAACGAAGTGGTGATACAGGTTATCAACTACTTCGACAAGGGCGGGCTGATTGGGGTGAAGGAAAAGCAACCGGTTTTCGTGGCTTACCCCGAAGATGCGTCCCCCGAAACCGGCGTGGCATTGAGTTCCGATTGGCAATATTGGGTGCAGGATGCCAACCCGCCGCTGGCCCCCAGCTACCAAGCGTCATACCAGCCGTTTGGGGATGTGTGGCTGGATTTCGCGCCCGACGGCCCGGTGAGTGGGTACCGCCGCGAGCTGGATATCAGCCAAGCTGTGGCGCAGACCAGCTACACGCAAGACGGCGTGCAGTTTACGCGGGAATACTTCGCCAGTGCCCCCGGCCAGGCCATCATGGGGCATCTGAAGGCTGACAAGCTGGGCAAGCTCACATTCACGGCCCGGCTAACCAGCCTTCACGACAAACGAAAAACATATCGGGTAGACGACCACACGCTGGCGCTGGCCGTGCAGGTACGCGACGGCGTGCTGCGCGGTGTGAGCTACCTGCGCATCTTCTCGGATGGTAACATCAACGTCACCGATGACCAGATTCGCATTACGAACGCCAGCGACGCCAAGCTTTACCTGACGGCCGCCACCAACTTCAAAAGCTACCAGGACGTTTCGGGCCAGCCCGAGCAGCTGGCCAAGCAGGCGCTAGACCGGCTGGCCAAACCCCTGCACGAAGACCTGAAAGCAGCCCACGTCCGCAACTACCAGCAGCTGTTCAATCCCTTCGCCATCGACCTCGGCCACACCGCCAGCGAGCAACTGCCGACGGATGCGCGCATTCTGAAATTTACCCCTGCCGCCGACCCGGCGCTGCTGGCACTGTACCTGCAATTTGGGCGCTACCTGCTGATTTCGTCCTCTCGGGCGGGTGGGCCGCCGGCCAATCTGCAAGGGCTGTGGAACGAGTCGCTGACGCCGTCGTGGGGCAGCAAATACACTACCAACATCAACCTGCAGATGAACTACTGGCCGGCCGAAGTGCTCAACCTGTCGGCCTGCACCGCGCCGCTGTTCAGCTTCATCGACCAACTGGCCCGCACCGGCCAGGCCACCGCCAAAACCAACTACAATGCTCCGGGCTGGGTGCTGCACCACAACACCGATATCTGGGCCGGCACCGCGCCCATCAACGCCGCCAACCACGGCATCTGGGTAACAGGCGCGGCTTGGCTCTGCCAGCCCATTTGGGAGCATTACCAGTTCACGCAGGACCGGGGGTTTTTGCGCCAGCAATACCCCGTGCTAAAGGAAGCGGCTCGGTTTTACGCCAGCTTTCTGGTGAAGGACCCGCGTACCGGCTGGCTCATCAGCACGCCGTCGAACTCGCCGGAGCACGGCGGCTTGGTGGCCGGGCCCACGATGGACCACCAGATTATTCGGGAGCTGTTCAAAACCACCAGCGCCGCCGCCAAAGTGCTGGGCGTGGATGCCAGTTTGCAACAGGAATTGACCGCCAAAGCCGGCCAGTTGGCCCCGAACCAAATCGGCCAGCACGGCCAACTGCAGGAGTGGCTCGAAGACAAGGACGACCCTGCCGACACGCACCGGCACGTGTCGCACCTCTGGGGCGTATTCCCAGGCTCTGAAATCAGCCCCGCCGCGCCCAAGCTGCTGCAAGCCGCTCGCACCTCCCTCACGCAGCGCGGCGACGGCGGCACCGGCTGGAGCCTGGCCTGGAAGGTGAACCTCTGGGCCCGTTTCCGCGACGGCAACCACGCCCTGCGCATCCTGCAAAACCTGCTTTCGCCCGCCGAAAACGGCACCGGTTCCGAGCAAGGCGGCGTCTATAAAAACCTCTTCGACGCTCACCCGCCGTTTCAGATTGACGGCAACTTCGGCGGCGCGGCCGGCATGGCCGAAATGCTCCTGCAAAGCCAGACCGGCGCGCTCGATTTGCTGCCCGCAATGCCCACGGCCTGGGCCAGAGGCAGCGTGCGTGGCCTGCGGGCCCGCGGCGGCTTCGTGGTGGATATGAAATGGGACGGAGGCAAGCTGCAAGCCGTTGATATTAAGTCGGAAGCCGGGCAGAAATGCGTGGTGAAATACGGCGGGAAAGAAGTGCGCTTCGCGACGAAAGCGGGGAAGAGTTACCGCCTGACGGGCAACCTCACCCCCTAGCCCCCTCTCCCGCAGAGAGGGGGAACTAGCTCTAGAAATAAATACAGTGACAATGAGTGTCAAATTCCTGTTTCAAAAACTAAAAAATATAGCTGGTTCCTCCTCTCCGCGGGAGAGGGGACTAGGGGGTGAGGTTGCTCGTCAGGCGGTAAGAATCCTGCTGTTCTTGCTCTCATTCACCGCCCGCGCCCAAACCCGTACCACCATCCCCCTGCTGGAAAACTGGCGCACCGCTGCCGACGATAAAAACCAGCAGGCCCACCCCAACTTCGAGCGCCCCGATTTCAACGACCAGGCTTGGCAAACCGTGGCCGTGCCCCACAACTGGGACGCCTACGAAGGCTACCGCCGCCAGCGTCACGGCAACCGCCACGGCTACGCCTGGTACCGCAAAACCTTTCCGTCGCCGGCCACCGCGAAAGACGCCCGCAGCTTCCTGTTCTTTGAAGGTGTGGGCTCCTACGCCACGGTGTGGCTGAACGGCCAAAAGGTGGGCTACCATGCCGGTGGCCGTACTACTTTCACCCTAGACGTAACCACCACCCTGCGCCCCGCCAGCCAGCCCAACGTGCTGGCCGTGCGCGCCGACCATCCCGCCAATATTCAGGATTTGCCCTGGGTATGCGGCGGCTGCTCCGAAGAGCGCGGCTTCTCGGAGGGCTCGCAGCCGATGGGCATTTTCCGGCCGGTGTCGCTGGTAGTCACCAGCCCGGTGCGGGTCGAGCCGTTCGGCGTCCACGTCTGGGCCGATTCTACGGTGTCGGCCCAGGCGGCACAGTTACGAGCTGACACTGAACTAAAAAACTACGGGACCAGGGCGCAAACCCTCACCGTCAGCAGTCGGCTGCTGGACCGGCAGGGGAGGAGCGTGGCCGAAATCAGCACAAAGCAGAAGCTGGCGGCCGGGGCCAGCGCGCAGCTTCACCAGCAACTGCCGGTGCTGAAGCAGCCGCACCTATGGTCGTTGGCCGACCCATATTTATATCGGCTGGTTACTAAAGTCAGCGCCAAGAACAACCTGCTCGATGAGGTAGAAACACCCTACGGCATTCGCTGGGTGAGTTGGCCGATTGGGCGTGCCGCCGCAGCCGGGCAGAAGCAGTTTTTGCTGAACGGGCAGCCGGTTTTCATCAATGGCATTGCTGAATATGAGCACTTGCTGGGCCAAAGCCACGCCTTCACGCCGGAGCAGATTCGCACCCGCGTGCAAATGATAAAAGCCACCGGTTTCAACGCCTTCCGCGATGCCCACCAGCCGCATAACCTGCGTTACCAGGCCAACTGGGATTCGCTGGGGCTATTGTGGTGGCCGCAACTGGCCGCGCACGTGTGGTACGACACGCCCACGTTCCGCCAGAACTTCAAAACCCTGCTCACCGACTGGGTAAAGGAGCGCCGCAATAGCCCCTCGGTAGTACTCTGGGGACTTGAGAACGAAAGCACCCTGCCCGCCGACTTCGCCCGCGAGTGCAGCGCCCTCATCCGCCAGCTCGACCCCACGGCCTCCCGCGAACGCAAAATTACGACCTGTAACGGTGGCCAGGGCACCGATTGGGACGTGCCCCAGAACTGGACCGGCACCTACGGCGGCGACCCCAACCAGTACGGCGCCGATGTGGCCCGTCAAGTCCTCATCGGCGAATACGGCGCCTGGCGCACCCTCGACTTGCACCAGTCCGGCCCGCCCGCCTTCAACAACGGTCCTTTCAGCGAAGACCGGTTTGCCCAGTTGATGGAGCTGAAAGTGCGCCTCGCCGAAGCTGCCAAGGACCAAACCGCCGGCCACTTCTTTTGGCTGCTGACCTCACACGACAACCCCGGCCGGGTGCAGGGCGGCGAAGGCCAGCGCGAACTCGACCGCATTGGCCCCGTCAACTACAAGGGCTTGCTCACGCCCTGGGAGGAGCCAACGGATGCCTTCTACATGTTCCGGGCCAACTACGCGCCCAAAGACAAGGAGCCGATGGTGTACCTCGCCTCACACACCTGGCCCGACCGCTGGCGCACGCTTGGCCGTCAGGACAGCATCACGGTTTATTCCAACTGCGATGAAGTGGAGCTTTTCAATGACGTAAATGCCGCCTCGTTGGGCCGCAAAACCCGCCCGGCGGGCATTGGCACCCATTTCCAGTGGGATGGCGTCGACATCAAATACAACGTGCTCTATGCCGTGGGCTATGTGGCTGGCAAAGCCGTGGCGAAGGATTACATTGTGTTGCACCACCTGCCCAAAGCACCGAATTTCGACCAGTTCCTTGCCGATGCTCAGCCCCTCACCCAACCGCAGCCGGGCCTGAACTACCTATACCGCGTGAACTGCGGCGGCCCTGCCTACCAGGACCAAAACGGCAGCACCTGGCAGGCCGACCAGCCCCGCACCGGCCCCCAAACCTGGGGTTCGGAGTCTTGGACGCAGGACTTCCCCGGCATCACGCCCTTCTTCGCCAGCCAGCGCCGCACCCACGACCCCATCCGCGGCACCCGCGACTGGCCGTTGTTCGAGAACTTCCGCTACGGCCGCGAGAAACTGCGCTACGCCTTCCCCGTGCCCAATGGCGAGTATTCGGTGGAGCTGTATTTCACGGAGCCTTGGCTGGGCACCGGCGGCGGGCTGGATTGCACTGGCTGGCGCCTGTTCGACGTGGCCGTTAACCAGGAAACGGTGCTGAAAAACCTCGACATCTGGAAGGAAGCCGGCCACGACCAAGCCCTGAAAAAGACCGTGAAAGTCCGCGTGACCGACGGCCAGCTCGTTATCTCCTTCCCGCACGTCGCTTCCGGCCAAGCCCTGATTTCTGCCATTGCAATTGCCACCGCCGATGCCAGCGCCCAGCCGGCCCCGTCTCCGCAGTCCGTCATCGGCAACCTGAAAATCAGCAACCAGGCCCAGGCCGCGCAATGGTCGGCCCAAACCTGGCTCGACACGGGTAGCCAGAGCTTCAGCGACGCGCCGGCCACTTTCAGTGCCTTACCTTCCGCCCTCTACGGGGCCGAATGGCTGCGCGGACCCAGCAAGCCTGGGGCTGCCGGTGGCGCATTCAGCGTTAGCACCGCTGCCGATGTGTACGTTGCTCTTGATGTCAAACAGACCACTCGCCCAACCTGGCTCAAGGATTACGAGGATACCAAAACGACCCTCGAAACCAATGGTCCAGCCACCAGCACTTTCCACCTGTATCGCAAGCGCTTCCCGGCCAATGCTTCCGTTGCATTCGGCTCCAGCAGCAGCCCCTACGTCGTGGCTGTGAACCGCGCCAGCACCATCGAGCCGGCTTACGACCTCAAGCCCACTACCGGCTACAAACCCGCCACTGCGCGCCTCAGCGGTCCCGGCCTTGTGAGGGAACCCGTCAACACCAAGGAAAGTATCACCTTCAAAGAGCCCACCGGCAACGCCATCGAGTGGACCATCCAGACGGGCGTGGCCGATACCTATTCGCTCACGTTTCGGTACGCCAATCAAGGCACCCAGCCGCTCACCGCCCTGTTCACCCTGGCCCTGGCCGATGGTACCGTCCTCAAAACCGAAACCGTTGAACTGGCGCCCTCCAAGCCCGGCAAGTGGAACTACCTCACCACCTCCACCGGCGGCATGATAAATGCGGGCAGCTACCGCGTCAAGCTCGCGGGTACAGCCGCCGCTGGGCTGAGCGTTTCCGGGCTGGATGTGCAGTAGGCGAGACCTCACCCCCGGCCCCTTTCCCGCGGAGAGGGGAGCCTGACGATTGCAGACGGTCGCACCGCCGTGGCTCCCCTCTCCGCGGGAGAGGGGCCGGGGGTGAGGTCCTGCGCTAAGATGTTACAATAGGAAGCTAACAAGCTACACGGCCTCCGCTGGCGCTACTGGTAAATTTGCTATCAGTACCACGAGCACCATTTCTGGCTCAATGTCGCGGCAATTTGGTAATATGGCCTCATGAGCAATTTGCGAGTTCTTGACCTTGTTATCATCGCGCTGTATCTGGCCGCCATGATTGCCGTGGGCGCCTGGTTTGCCCGAAAAAACGACAGCGCTGAGCAGTATTCCAGCGCCTCCGGAATGATTCCCGGCTGGGCCATCGGCATGTCCATTTATGCTACATTCCTGAGTAGCAACACCTTTCTGGGCGTGCCGGGCAAGGCCTTTGGCACCAACTGGAATGCCTTTGTTTTCAGTATTTCGATGCCGCTGGCGGCGTGGGTAGCTACGCGCTACTTTGTGCCGTTCTACCGCAGCACCGGCGAAATATCGGCCTATACACACCTTGAGCACCGTTTTGGGAGCTGGGCTCGGACTTACGCGGTAGCCTGCTTCCTGCTCACCCAACTGGCCCGTATTGGGTCCATCTTCTTCGGCATTGCCCTGACCTTGCAGGCCCTCACCGGCTTCTCGATGGAGCTGATTATGCTCGTCACCGGTAGCTGCATCATCGTGTACACTGTGCTGGGCGGTATTGAGGCCGTCATCTGGACGGAGGTGGTGCAGGGCGTGGTGAAGACCTTCGGCGCCCTGCTCATTCTGTACCTGATTGTGACCAACATGCCGGGCGGCTTCTCCAAAATTGTGGCCATCGGCGAGCATCAGCACAAGTTCAGCCTCGGCGGTTTCTCACCCGATTTCACGCAGTCCACCTTCTGGGTGGTGCTGCTCTACGGCTTCTTCATCAACCTCAATAACTTTGGGGTCGACCAGAACTACGTGCAGCGCTACCACACCGCTACCTCGGCTAAGCAGGCCGCCAAGTCCATCTGGCTCTGCGTGTTGATTTACGTGCCGGCTTCGCTGCTGTTCTTCATCATAGGCTCGGCGCTGTTTGCCTACTACCAGGTCCACCCCGAGCTGATTGAGGCCGTGAAGCTGAAAGTGGCCGCCGAAAAGTTGCCCCTTACCGCCACTGCGAGCCAGATTGCGCAGGCCGCCGCCGCCCTGCAGCCCGCCGACTACGGCGACAAGGTGATGCCGCACTTCATGGTGACCAAAATCCCGCCTGGCTTCGTTGGCCTTATCGTTTCGGCCATCCTGTCAGCGGCCATGAGCACCATCAGCTCGGGCATGAATGCCTCCGCTACGGTCTTCACTGTTGATATCTACGAACGGTATTTTCGGCCCAATCTGGGGGTGAAGCAAACCATGCGGATGCTGCACACTGGCACTGTGGTGGTGGGCCTGCTGGGCATGGGCGTGGGCATTGCCATGATTGGCGTGAAAAGCGTGCTCGACGTGTGGTGGCAGCTGTCGGGGATTTTCGCCGCCGGTATGCTGGGCCTGTTCTTGCTCGGCATCATCAGCCGCCAGACGCGCAATGCTGAGGCTCTCACCGCCACCATCATCGGCGTGCTGGTCATCATCTGGCTCACGCTCTCGCCCAAGCTGCCCGAGGGCCTGGCCGGACTGCGCAACCCCTTGCACCAGAGCATGGTGATAGTAGTGGGCACGCTCACCATTTTCCTGCTGGGCCTGTTGCTCACGCGCCTCCGCCAACGCCGCGCTACGCCTGTCGCCTCCGAAGAAACTTTAACTCAGTCCGTCCACTAGCCGGCCCACTTTTACAACCCCCGCGGCTCACCCGCCACAGCCCTTATCATTATGAAAAACGCATCCAAGGGATTTATCCCCGTTATGCTCATGCCCTTCCAAAACGACGGGCAAATCGATTATCCAGCACTTACTGGACTGACAGAGATGTATTTAAAGTCCGGAGCGGCTGGGCTATTCGCCAATTGCCTCTCCAGTGAGATGTTTGAACTGAGCGCTGAAGAACGCCTGCAAAGCATCCATCACATTGTAGATGTGGTGGGCGGTGCGGTGCCCGTAGTCGCCACCGGCACCTTCGCCGGCCCCCTCAACGAGCAGGCCGATTTCGTGAAGCAAGTCTACGAAGCTGGGACCGAAGCTGTCATCGTCATCACCGGCCTACTGGCCGCGCAAGAGGAATCTGACGCCGTATTCAACGAGCGTTTCCACCGCCTTTTGGAGTGGACCAGCGGCGTGCCCCTGGGCTTCTACGAGTGCCCCGAGCCCTACAAGCGCGTGCTAACGGCCGAACAGCTGGGCCAGTTCGTGGCTACCGGCCGCGTTACTTACCACAAAGACACCTGCCTCGATATTGAGCAGATTCGCGCCAAGCTGGCGGCCACCGAAGGCCACAAATTCGGCCTCTACGATGCCTACATGGGCCACGCTGTGGAGTCGCTGCGTGCCGGTGCGGCAGGCCTCTCCTGCATCCAGGGTAATTTCTTCCCCGAGCTTATCGTGTGGCTCTGCAAGAACTACGACAACGCCTCGCTGCAACACGAAGTAGCAGAGGTGCAGGAGTTTTTCATCAAAAACATGGGCGTGATGCACGATGTGTACCCGACCGTGGCCAAGTACTCCCTCAAGCAGCGCGGCGTGGATATTTCCACCTTCACGCGCCGCAAAGTGGGTAACTTCTCGGGTGAAGTCCGCGCAGGAGTTGAGGCACTGTACGGCGACTATAGCACCTTGAGCCGCAGCTTGGAACTGGTGGCATAACGCCCGCCACGTTCACCTCACCCCCGGACGCCCTCTCCCAAAAAGAGGGGCACCAGCTTTGAGCAGTCAAAAACCAAAAAGAGCCTTTTGCTGATGCAAAAGGCTCTTTTGATATCTGGAGAATCGTTGTGACCAGACCGGTACCCCCCTCTTTTTGGGAGAGGGCGTCCGGGGTGAGGTTACGCTGCCATCGCCAATTCCTTATGGCTGTGCAGGTACTTCTTCTTGTATTCCAGCGGCGTCATCTTGGTGATTTTCTTGAAGTGACGATAGAAATTCGATACGTTATTAAAGCCGCATTCGAAGCAGATAACTTCCGTGGGCAGCTTGTCCTCAATGAGCTGACGGCAGGCTTGGCTGATGCGAATTTCGATGAGGAAGTCGTAGTATGTCTTCTTCGTAATCAGCTTAAAATAACGGCAGAAGGAAGTGACGCTCAGGTTGCTGATGGAAGCAATTTCGTCCAGCGTGATTTCCTTTTTGTAGTTCGACAGCGTGTAGTTGCACACCTTGTTGATGCGCTGCACATCCGACTCGTTGCTCTGCTTGAAGGCGTGGTGCTCCGAGGCGATGGTTTTGGTTTCTGCCGTTTCGGAGAGGATTTTCAGGATGGAGAGGAAGATGATGATACGGTCTAGGTCGGTGGCGTGCACGGCTTGGCGCATGAGAGGCGCCAGCTTGGCCTTGGCCTTGCCGGTAATGAGCAGGCCGCTTTTGGCCTTCTCGAATAGCTTAGGAATGAGGTAGGCCTCGGGCAGGCCGAAAAGGTAGCGGCCCAGGCATTCGGGCAAAAACTGAATCACAATCGCCTCCACTTCCTTCTCCGGGTTGCCCTGAAAGTACTCCTCGTTGCAGCGCCAGGTGTGGGGCAGGTTGGCGCCCAGTAGCACGATTTCGCCCGACGAGAAATTGCTGATGTTGTCGCCCATCAGGCGCACGCCCTCGCCCTTAATAACGTAGTGCAGCTCCAATTCGGGGTGGTAATGCCACACGGTGCCAAAGTTTGGCTTTTGGTCGTGCCGCACGCTGAAAGAGCTTTGAGGAGCAACCGGGACTTTGTGGAAATGGGCTTTCATGAGAAGGGGGAGTTTGGTGGGAATTGGAGGAGGTGCAGCAATTCGGGTGGGCCGAGCCGCTACAAAATCATGAAATCGTTTGGGGTAGAGGCAGAAGGTAAATCGATAAAGATGAGTTCAGCGTTAAAAAAGGGCCTCTGGCTTAGGCTTCTCTAGGATATTATCCTGAGCTCTGAGAAGCTCAAAACTGGTCGAGAATGGATAAAATCAGTCAGTAAGTAGTCACTAAGCTATAGCTCTCTAAAAACCGAACTCTCCTGTACTCGCCTGCTCAGGTCTCCTGGCGGGCTAAATGGCGTGATAATAGGCTGCTTTTGTTTGGTGCGACGTACTGATTTTGGCTTCAGAGCCTGAAAACGGCAGTGCGCGATGGGTTCCGGACCCATGGTAACATCCTACACTAAGTAGGCAAAAAAGCGGAGGCTTAGGGGGGAATATGCTAGCAAATTTGTCTAGCCAGTCATCCAAATTTTTTCTGCGGAATTCAGCGCGTTGGCCAGGATATCTAACCGTGGCCGCGGCAGATTTCGCACTCACTTTTTCCCGTAGCAAGCTGTGGTTTCTTTCCCTACCAACGAAGTCCTCCTCCTCGCCAGCGGCGATTTGCGCCTGGCCGCCAACCAAAATTGCTGGGCCGCCCAGGAAGCCATGGAAGCGCAACTCACCGCGGCGCTCGAAAAGCAGGGCTGGAAAGTGAAGCGCGCCCATGCCTACGACCCTCAGAAGCAGCACGGCTTCCTCGACTCGCAGCGCATGGGCATGGAGGTGTTTCGCCACATCCACCCCCAGCAGCCGCTCATCGTGGCCGAAAGCGTGTGGCAGTATTCGCACCACGTGCTGGCTGGCCTCACCACCCACCAGGGGCCTATCCTCACGGTGGCCAACTGGAGCGGGCAGTGGCCCGGCCTGGTGGGCATGCTCAACCTGAACGGCTGCCTCACCAAAGCCGACGTGAACTACAGCACGCTTTGGAGCGAGGATTTTACGGATGCTTTCTTTGAAAATGGCCTGAAACAGTGGCTCAAGCACGGCCATATTACCCAAGACGAGCGCCACGTCAAGAGCTTCGCCACCACCACACTGCCCGCCACCGAGGAGCACGCCGGCCGCACCTTTGGCCGAAAGTTTAAGCAGCACAAGGCCATCATGGGCGTCTTTGACGAGGGCTGCATGGGCATGTACAACGCCATTGTGCCCGACGAGTTGCTTCACGCTACCGGCATCTTCAAGGAGCGCCTGAGTCAGGCCAGCCTCTACGCCGCCATGCGCAACGTGACCGAGGCCGAGGCCCAGACCGTGCTTGACTGGCTGCTGGCCCGCGGCATGAAATTCAACTGGGGCACCGACGAGGCCACCCAGCTCACTAAAAACCAGACACTGGAGCAATGCAAGATGTACATTGCCGCCGTGCGCATCGCCGATGAGTTCGGCTGCGACACCATCGGCATCCAGTACCAGCAGGGCCTCAAGGACCTGACCGTGGCCAGCGACCTGGCCGAAGGACTCCTGAATAACGCCGACCGTCCGCCGGTGTTCTCCACCACCGGCCAGGAGCTGTACGCCGGCCAGGCGCTGCCGCACTTTAATGAAGTGGACGAGTGCGCTGGCCTCGATGCGCTGCTCACTTACCGCCTCTGGAACGAGTTGGGCTTGAGCGGCGAAACCACACTGCACGACCTGCGCTGGGGCCAAAGCTTCGACACCGGCGACGGCGAAGAATTTGTGTGGGTGTTCTTGATTTCGGGCGCTGCGCCTCCGGCTCACTTCATTGATGGCTACGCGGGCACCAGCAGCGAGCGGCAGCCCGCCATGTATTTCCGTCTCGGCGGGGGCAGCGTGAAGGGGGTGAGCCGCCCCGGCTCCATCGTCTGGAGCCGCGTGTACATGATGGATGGCAAGCTGCACTGCGACCTTGGGGTGGGCGAATCGGTGGCCCTGCCCGCCGCCGAAACCCAGCGCCGCTGGCAGGAAACCACCCCTGAATGGCCCATCATGCACGCAGTATTGTGCGGCGTAACCCGCGACCAAATGATGGCTCGTCACAAGGCTAACCACATCCAGGTGGTGTACGCACCCTATGCTGCCAAGGCCCACCAGCTCTGCCGCATCAAAGCCGCCGCGCTGGCGGAATTGGGCATCGAGGTGCATTTCTGCGGCGATGTGCAAGGCGTGACCAAGGCTATGGAGGTCGCGCCTGCGCAGGTTGCGCAGCCAGCGTAGCCTCACCCAGCCCCTCCCAACTACTTTCTAAATCCCACCCTATGAAACCTCTCTTTCCCATACTGGCGGCTACTGTGCTCTGTGTGAGTGCCGCGCAGGCCCAAACGCGAACCATTACTGGCAATGTGGTGAGCGCCGATAAAGCCGAGGTGCTGCCCGGTGTGACCGTGGTGGTGAAAGGCACCACGAACGGTATTTCCACCGACCCGGATGGTGGCTTTACCCTGCAGGTGCCCGATAAGCAGGACATCACGCTCGTGATTTCCTACCTGAGCTATAAGGCCCAGGAGCTGGTGGTGAAGCCCGACCAAACCCGCATCGAAGTGAAGCTGGCCCCCGAAGCCGCCGCCCTCGACGACGTGGTGGTAATCGGCTACGGGACGGTGCGGAAGCGCGATTTGACCGGCGCGGTCACGTCGGTGAAAGGGGAGGAGGTCACGAAGCTGCCCACTACGACGGTGGTGGAAGCCTTGCAAGGCAAAATCCCGGGGGCCGACATTTCGCGGGCCAACGGCTACGCGGGCCAGGGCGCGTCCATCCGCATTCGTGGCAACCGCTCCATTGCCAACCCCAGCAGTTCCAACAACGTGCTCTACATCGTGGACGGCGTGCAGGGCGTGGATGCTTCGGTGATTGACCCGAACGACGTGGAAAGCATTGAAGTGCTGAAAGACGCTTCCTCGACGTCCATCTACGGGTCGCGCGGGGCCAACGGCGTGATTATCATCACCACCAAGCGCGGCACCAACGGCAAGCCCCGGTTATCGCTGAATGCCTACACCGGCCTCACGAAGGTAGCTGGCTACGGCAAGTTCATGGACGGGCCGCAGTACGTGGCGTTCCGGCGCGAAGCCTTTCGGGCGGTGGGCACCTGGAACAGCCCGGCTGACGACAGCAAGGTATTTACCGCGCCGCAGCTCGACGCCATCAACAACGGGCAGTACGTGAACTGGTCGGATTTGCTGCTGAATAACGGGATGCAGCAGAACTACCAGATTGGCATTTCGGGCGGTTCGGACAACACCAAAATCTACTTTTCGGGCAACTACTTCGAAGAAAAAGGCCTGCTGAACCTGGACCGCTACAAGCGCTATACCGGCCGCCTGAATATCGACCAAACCATCTATAAGTGGTTGAAAGCTGGAGCCCAAACGCAGCTTTCGTATACCGACAACGACATCCGCCGCGACCCGCTGAACCAGGCCTCGCAAGTAGCGCCACTGGGCACGCCCTACGACGCCGACGGCAACCTAAACATCTTCCCCCTAGGTGGCACGCTCATCAACCCGCTGGCCGACGAGCAGCCCGGCGCCTACCAGCGCAACACCAAAACCAACCGCATTTCGGCCGCTGCCTACCTCGAAATCGCCCCCTTCAATGGCCTAACTTTCCGCTCCACTTTCGGCGCCAACTTTTCGACCTCGGAGGCCGGCAGCTTCTATGCCCGCAACACCATCGACGGGCGCGGGGCCAACTCGCAGGCGTCCATCACCAACAACCAGAACCGCAACCTGAGCTGGGAAAATGTGCTGACCTACCACAAGGACATCGGCGACCATTCCATCACGGCCACGGGCGTGGGCAGTATTCTGACGTTTACCAACACAAACAGCTTTGTGGGTGGGGCCAACCAGGTGCTGCCCTCGCAGTCGTTTTACAACCTGGGCAGCGCCAACCAGAACCCATTTTTCGGCAGCGGCTTCGTGCAGAACAAGCTCATTTCCTTCACTGGCCGCGTCAACTACAGCTTCAAGGGCAAGTACCTGCTGACCGTGACGGGCCGCTCCGATGGCTCCTCGAAGCTGGCGCCGGGCAACAAATGGGCGTTTTTCCCATCGGCCGGTCTGGGCTGGCGCGTGATTGACGAGGACTTCATGAAGGGCCAGAAGGTGTTTTCGGAGCTGAAGCTGCGCGGCAGCTACGGCATCTCCGGCAACGACGTCATCAACGCCTACGCCACCCAGAACTCGCTCACGCTGGCCCAGATTTCCTACAACGAAACCACCGCCGCGCCGGCCTATACCATTTCGCCCACCATCGGCAACCAGAGCCTGAAATGGGAGCTGACCACCACCGCCGACTTCGGCGTGGACTTCGGCCTGTTCGACAACCGCCTGACCGGCACCGTGGACTACTACGACGCCCGCACCAACGACCTGATTTTCCCCTACACGCTACCGCTGTTCACGGGCGTGACCACCGTCAACCGCAACATCGGCAAAACCCGCAACCGCGGCATCGAAGTCTCGCTGACTTCGCAAAACTTCCGCGGCGGCGCCTTCACCTGGTCCACCACCGCCACGTTTGCGGCCAACCGCGAAACCATCGTGTCGCTGCCCAACGGCAACGTTATCGCCGACGACTACCGCAACTCGCTCATCGAAGGCCAGCCCTCCCAGATTTATTACGACTACAAGAAAATCGGCATCTGGCAGCTGGGCGAGGAAGCCGCGGCGGCCGCGGCCGGCACCCCGGGCCAGTTCCAGCCCGGCGACATCAAAGTGGCCGACCTGTCAGGCCCCGACGGTGTGCCCGACGGCAAAATCACGGCCGCCGACCGCACTATCATCGGCTCGCGCGTGCCGAAATGGACCGGCGGCCTCAGCAATGACTTCCGCTACAAGGGCTTCGACCTGAACGTGTTGTTCGTGGCCCGCGTCGGCCAGTGGATTAGCTCCGACTACTACGCCAAGTACCAGCGCAGCGGCAGCAACAACGGCGCCGTGGTGGACTACTGGACCCCCGAAAACCCTACCAACGAGTACCCGCGACCCAACGCCACGCGCGTTTCTAACTACGTAACCACCCTCACCGAGCGCCAGGCGTCCTACGCCAAAGTGCGCAACGTGACCCTCGGCTACACCCTGCCCAAAGCCGCCACCGGCAAGCTGCGCATCGACAACGTGCGGCTGTACGTGTCGGGCAAAAACCTCTACACCCTCAGCGACCTCAAGGACTTCGACCCCGAAGGCGAGGGCGTGATTGACCGCCCGCTAAACCGGGTGTACGTGGTGGGTCTGAACGTGGGCTTCTAATAGAATTGACGTCATGAAAACGACTCTCAAAAAGAACCTGACCCTGGCGCTGCTGGCGCTCGCGGCCACCGCCTGCAAAGACCAGCTCGAAGAATACAACCCCAGCGGCGCCACGGCCGAAGCCGTGTTCACTACGCCCGAGGGCTTCGAAACCGCCGTAACCGGCATGTACACTTACAACCGCGCCCTCTACGGCAAAGAGGCCGGCTACGCGCTGCTCGAAATGGGCACCGATATCTGGACCAATGCCGCCAACAACGGCGGCACGGTGGTGAGCGGTGCCGCACCCCAGCCAGCGCTGACCACCTACCAGGGCCTAATTTCCGATAATATCTGGGTGAAAGCCCAGCTCTGGCAGCAGTGCTACGCCGCCATCAACCTCGGCAACCAGGCCCTGAAATACGTAAACACCGCTGGCCTGCTGCCTGCCCGCCGCCCGGTGCTCGAAGCCGAAATCCGCTTCATGCGGGCCTGGTACTACTACCATCTGGTGGAGTCGTTCGGCGACGTACCGCTGCGCCTGGAGCCCACCGAAGGCGTGGTAACCACCGCCACCCGCGCCCCCGTGGCCGACGTGTACAACCAGATTTTCCAGGACCTGGATTTTGCTACTGCCAACCTGCCGGCCACCACCACCGATTACGGCCGCATCACCAAGCCGGCCGCCGAGGCATTTGCCTCCAAAGTCTACCTCACCCGCGGCCAGTACCAGCGCGCCGCCAATCTGGCTAACCGCGTGGTAAGCAAATACACCGGGCAGGGCATTCGTCTGGTAACCAACTACGCCAGCCTCTGGGACATTGCCAATCAGCGCAATTCTGAGGTGCTGTGGGCCGTGAACTACTCGCCCACGCTCACCTACAACGCCGGCAGCAACCTGGGCAATACCTTCTTCCTGATGGATTACGGTACGCTGCCTGGCCTGCAACGCGACATCCTGAATGGCTTCGCCAACGTGCGCTACATGCCTACACGCTTCCTGCTCAACCTCTACAACGAGCAGAACGACGCCCGCTACAACGCCACCTTCAAGCAGGCCTGGCTGGCCAACAACGCCGCCACCATCCCCAAATGGACTGCCGCCGAAGTCGCCCAAAACCCGACCGAACTAGCCGGCCTAACCGGCCAAAACAAGTTCGCAATTGGTGACACGGCCGTGCTGACCACCAAGCGCTCCATTCCCAACTTTCAGCAGCAGTATACCCGTCGCTACCGCTATCGGGTGTATGATGTGGACGACATCTACGCCGCCAACGGCACGCCCCTCGACCGGTTTCACTACCCCTCGCTGCGGAAGTTTGACGACCCCACCCGCGCCACTGCCACCGTGCAGGAAAGCTCCCGCGATGCCAATCTGCTCCGCCTTGGCGACATCTACCTGATTGCCGCCGAAGCCCAGTTCCGCAACGGCAAGCTTGATTCGGCCGCCTACTACATCAACCAGGTTCGCACCCGGGCTGCCCTCACGCCTGCCCGCGTCCCTGCCATGCAAATCACCGCCAGCCAGGTAACGCTCGACTTCATCCTCGACGAGCGCGCCCGCGAGCTGGCCGGCGAGCAAGTCCGCTGGTTCGACCTCAAGCGCACCGGCAAGCTGGTGGAGCGCGTGCGCCTCTACAACCCCGACGCGGCTCCCAATATCCAGGATTTCCATACCCTGCGCCCCATCCCGCAAAGCGACCTCGACGCCGTGACGAACAAGGGCGACTTCCGGCAAAACCCAGGTTATTAACAGGAACCAAAAGCCGTCATGTCGAGCGTAGCCGAGACATCTCGCGTGTCACTACTAAACCAATCGTTGAACAAAGCGAGCGAGATGTCTCGGCTGCGCTCGACATGACAAAAACACAACCCAAATGTCCCACCGCCGCGCCCTCCTTACTGTTCTCTTCGCCTCTGCCTGCGCCGCACCAGTCGCCCGCGCCCAGTATCCCAAGATTCCGCCGGAGGTACAAGCTAAAGCCGACGCCGCCTTGGCCGACGCCGAAAAACGCTCCGAGGAAGCCTGGCAGAAAGCGCAGCCCGTCATTCAGGCCGAAGCCAAAGCTGGAAAGCCCTACGTTCCCTGGGCTGCCAAACCCAGCGACCTACCTCAGTCGAGCCGGCTGGCGTTTCCTGGCGCGGAGGGTGGGGGAGCCCACGTTTTTGGCGGGCAGGGCGGCAAGGTGTACGTGGTAAAAAGTCTGGCCGACAGTGGCCCTGGTACGTTGCGCGAAGCGCTGGAGCAGGGCGGGGCTCGCATCATCGTGTTCAATGTAGCGGGTATCATCAAGCTGCAAAGCCCCATTATTATTCGAGCGCCCTACGTCACCATCGCCGGCCAAACGGCCCCGGGCGACGGCATTTGTGTAGCGGGCGAGTCAATCTGGATTAACACCCACGACGTGGTGGTACGCTACGTGCGCTTCCGTCGCGGCGCTACCGATGTGGCCCGGCGCGATGACGGCCTGGGCGGTAATCCGGTGGGTAATATTATCATCGACCATGTTTCGGCTTCCTGGGGCTTGGATGAGAACATGTCCATTTACCGGCACGTGTACCACAACCCCGAAACCGGCAAGGCCGACAAGCTGCCCACGGTAAACGTGACCATTCAGAACTCCATTTTCTCGGAAGGCCTCGATACCTATAACCACGCTTTTGGCAGCACCATCGGCGGGTTGAACAGCCTGTTTACCCGCAACCTGTGGGCCAATAACATTGCCCGCAATCCATCGGTGGGCATGTACGGCGACTTCAACTTCGCCAACAACGTGGTATTCAACTGGTGGAACCGCTCGGCCGATGGCGGCGACAACCACTCGGAGTACAACTTCGTGAACAACTACTACAAGCCCGGCCCCATCACGCCGGCCGGTGAACCCATTTCTTACCGCATCCTCAAGCCCGAATCGGGCCGCGACAAAGACCAGAAGAACCTGTTCGGCAAAGCCTATGTGGCGGGCAACGTGGTGGCCGGCAACGACAAAGTGACCCAGGACAACTGGGCCGGCGGCGTGCAGGTGGAAGACCAGCCCGACGCCGCGAAAATCGTGGCCGAAGTTCGGACTGATAAGCCCTTCACGCTGCCCAACATGAACACCGTGTTGCCCGCCCAGGAGGCTTACCAGTACGTGCTGGCCAACGCTGGCTGCACCCTGCCCAAGCGCGACGCTGTAGATACCCGCATTGTGGAAGACGTGCGCACCGGCAAAATTACCTACGCCAAAAACGCGCAATCCACGCCCCAAAGCCCCTACATCAAGCGCCGCCTGCCCGCCGATTCTTATAAAAACGGCATCATCACCGACCCTGCGCAAGTGGGTGGTTACCCCGATTACAAAGGCACGCCCTACGCCGATGCCGACAACGACGGCATACCCGACAAATGGGAAACCGCTCACGGCCTCAACCCCAAAAGCGCCGCCGACGCCACCCAGGACCGCGACAAGGATGGCTACGCCAATATCGAGGAATACCTGAACAGCGTGGTGCCGCTGCAGAACGTGCGGCCCAATGCCAGCAAGGTGAAATCTTAACGAATAAGAATATCATGCTGAGCGAAGTCGAAGCATCTCTACCTCGCAAGTAATCAATGTTAGCATTGCGATAGAGATGCTTCGACTTCGCTCAGCATGACCGTTCTGTTGTTGTTTGTAACGAATAGATGACCATAATAACCCGTTTCTCTGCGTTGCTTCTGCTGCTTTTAGTAGCCTTTGCTCCGGCCGCGCCCACCACCGGCCCGCTCAAAGTATCGCCCAACGGCCGCTACCTGATGACGGGTAGCGGCAAACCCTTTTTCTGGCTGGGCGATACCGGCTGGTTGCTTTTCAGCAAGCTCAAGCGCGAAGAGGCTGAAACGTACCTCGAAGACCGCCGCAAAAAGGGATTCAACGTCATCCAAGTGATGGTGCTGCACCAGGTGCCCATCGCCAACGTGTACGGCGACTCGGCGATGGTGCACGGCAACGTGGCCCGGCCCCTTACCACGCCCGGCAGCTCGCCGACCGATGCCGCGCAATACGACTACTGGGACCACATGGACTACATCGTGGACCTGGCCGCCAAAAAGGGCCTCTACATGGGCATGGTGCCGGTATGGGGCACCAATGTAAAGGGTGGCAAGGTGAACCAGGCGCAAGCCAAAACCTACGCCACTTTCCTGGCCGAGCGGTATAAGAACCGGCCGAACATCATCTGGTTGAACGGTGGCGACATCGCCGGTAGCGACTCGCTGAAGGTCTGGAACACCATTGGGGCCACCCTGAAAGCCGTGGACCCGAACCACCTAGAAACCTACCACCCGCGTGGCCGCACGCAGTCGTCGGACTGGTTCCACAACGCCAGCTGGCTGGATTTCAACATGTACCAGTCGGGCCACCAACGTTATGAACAGGATACCTCACGCAAGGAGAAGAACCACTACGGCCCCGATAACTGGAAATACCAACAAGCTGACTATGCGCTGAAACCTGCCAAACCGAGCATCGACGGTGAGCCTTCCTACGAAGGCATTCCCCAAGGCCTGCATGATATCAAACAGCCCCGCTGGACCGATGCCGACGTGCGCCGCTATGGCTACTGGTCAGTATTCGCAGGTGCATTCGGCTATACCTATGGGCAGAACTCGGTGATGCAGATGCACAGCAGCTTCGATAAGGGCAGCGCCTATGGCTCCAGTGAGTTGTGGTCGTCGGCCATCAATGCGCCTGGCGCGGCTCAGATGCAGTATTTGAAGCAGCTGATGCTGTCGCGGCCGTATTTTGAGCGAGTGCCCGACCAGTCGCTAATTGCCGGTGATGCGGGCGAGAAGTACAACCGCCTGTTTGCTACGCGGGGCAAGAATTACGCCTTCATCTACGCTTACAACGGGCGAAATATGAAGGTGAATCTGGGCAAAATTACCAGCGCAAAAGTGAAGGCCTCGTGGTTCAGCCCGCGCGACGGCAAAACCACCGCCATTGGTACCTTCCCCAATAAAGGCACCCAGGAATTCAACCCGCCCGGCGAGCAGAAGGATGGCAACGACTGGGTGCTCATTCTGGACTCCGTCAGCTAAAGCACCGTGCTTAAATCCCTCTCCAAATCTTTCCTGATTCTCAGTAGCACCGTCCTGCTAAGCTCCTGCGCGAAGGAGGCCTACATGTTCACGTCCTTCCACGAGCCGGCTACCGATGGCCTCCACTTCCTCTACAGCTACGACGGCTACAAGTGGCAGGACGCCGGTAAGTCGTTTCTGACGCCACAGGTGGGCCCCAGTAAGCTGATGCGCGACCCTAGCATCGCACAAGGTCCGGATGGCACCTACCACTTGGTCTGGACCTGCGGCTGGAAGGGCGACAAGGGCTTCGGTTATGCCAGTTCTAAGGATTTGGTGCATTGGTCGGAGCAGCGTTTCATCGACGTGATGAGCCACGAACCCAGCACCGTGAATGTGTGGGCTCCCGAAATTTTCTTCGACCCACCCACGCAGCAATTTCTCATCGTGTGGGCCAGTACCATCCCGTTGCGCTTCCCCAAAGGAGTGGAGGACGAGGATAATAACCACCGCCTCTACTACACCACAACCAAGGATTTCCAGAAGTTTTCAGAAACGAAACTCTATCTCGACCCTGGATTCAGCGCCATCGATTCGGAAGTGCTGCGGCGCGGCGTGGATGATTACGTGCTGGTGGTGAAGGATAACACCCGGCCCGAGCGCGACATCAAAATAGCTTTCGGGCCCACCGCCACTGGCCCGTTCCTGCAAGTCTCGCCTCCCTTCACCGATAATTTCACTGAAGGTCCCAGCGTGGCCAAGCTGCCGCATAATCAATGGTTGATTTACTACGACGCTTATAAAGAGAAGAAGTACGGCGCGGCTAAAACCAGCGACTTCAAAACCTTCACCGACGTCTCGGCCCAGGTGAGCGTGCCGACCGGCCACAAGCACGGGACCATCTTCATGGTGCCGCGCAAGACGCTTAAGAATTTGTTGCAAACCGCGCCGGTAGGGGTAGGGGGTGCAGCATCAGCTATTGGAAAACCATGAGTGAATTCTCCGTCACACAACGCAACAGCTCACCTCACCCCCCGGCCCCCTCTCCCGCGGAGAGAGGGAGTGTTCAACCACTGCAACTGCTGGCTCCCCCTCTCCGCGGGAGAGGGGGGCGGGGGGTGAGGTTGGCGGCTGTGCTGGCGCTAGGGTCCCTGGCCGCCCAAGCTCAAACCGCGCCCGAAACCATCCGCTACACCGGCACCACGCTCAGCAACGTGGACTACCACCACGGACAGCTGCGGCCGGCCATCGGCACACACGCCCGGCAGGTGCTGCGCGCCAATCGCGAGCACCCCGACGCCGCCAATGGCGAGGGCTGGACCTACAACCACGCGCCCATGCTGGCCTACTGGCAGGGGCAGTTTTACTACCAGTACCTCAGCAACCCCGTAGGCGAGCACGTGCCGCCCGGCCGCACGCTGCTGCTAACCAGCAAGGACGGCTACACCTGGACCAACCCCAGGGTCATCTTCCCTCCATATAAGGTACCCGACGGCTTCACCAAACCCGACCAGCCCGGCAAGGTGGCCAAGAACCTACTGGCCGTGATGCACCAGCGCATCGGATTCTACACCTCGAAGAAAAACCGCCTGCTGACGCTGGGCTACTACGGCGTGGCCCTCGACGCCAAGGACGACCCCAACGACGGGCAGGGCATTGGCCGGGTGGTGCGCGAGGTGCTGCCAGGCGGCAAGTTTGGGCCGATTTATTTCCTGCGGAACAACAAGACCTGGGACAAGTCTAAATCGGCTTATCCCTTCTACACCACCAGCAAGGACAAAGGCTTCGTGGCCGCCTGCGAGGAAATACTGGCCAACCCGCTGATGATGCAGCAGATGGTGGAGGAGCAGGACAAGGACGACCCGTTGATTCCCATTAAGAAGGACTACAAGGCCTTCAGCTACTACTACTTGCCCGATGGCCAGCGCGTGGTGGGCCTCTGGAAGCACGCCCTCACCACCATCAGCCCCGACGGCGGCAAAACCTGGCCTAACCCGGTCATTCGGGCGCCGCACTTCGTAAATAGCAACGCCAAAATCTGGGGCCAGCGCACCTCCGATGGACGCTACGCCACGGTGTATAATCCTTCGGAATTTCGCTGGCCGCTGGCAATTTCAACCAGCGAAAACGGCCTCGATTACACCGACCTCTGGCTGGTGCACGGCGAACTCACGCCCATGCGCTACGGCGGCAACTACAAAAGCTACGGCCCGCAGTACGTGCGCGGCATCCAGGAAGGCGACGGCCTGCCACCCGATAAAAAGCTATGGGTGAGCTACAGCGTGAACAAAGAAGACCTTTGGGTGGCCTCGGTACCGGTGCCTGTGCGCGCCACCGCCACCAGCCACGCCAATGAGGTTTTCGCCCAGCTGCCCGCCGGGCAGGAACTGGACCAGTGGAATACCTATAGCCTCGTACAGGCGCCGGTCGAAATCGGCAAGCTGCCCGATGGGAGCAAAGGCCTAATTCTTAAGGATTTCGACAAGTTCGACTACGCCAAGGCTGAGCGCATCATTCCCGAAAGCAAGCAACTGGTGGCCGAGCTGTCGGTAGTGCCCGGCCAGAACGACCACGGCCTACTGCAAATCGAGTTTCAGGACGCCAAGGGCCAGCCCGCCGTACAGCTCAGCTTCGACTCGACCGGCACGCTTAGCTACAAAGCCGGCGCCCGCTTCAAAGGCGTGACCAAATACCAGGCCGGCCAGCCACTGGACCTAAAAGTGACGCTGGATGCTCCCAGCCGCACCTGCACCATCACGGCCAACGGCAAAACCAGCACCTTCATCTTCTTCGCGCCAGTCGCCGCCTTTGAGCGAGTGATGTTCCGCACCGGTCCGGCCCGCCACTTCCCCACGCCTGACACGCCCGCCGACCAAGCCTACGACCTGCCCAAAGCCGGCGATTCGGAGCCGCTGGCGGTGTTTTATCTGAAGTCGTTGAAGACGTCGGCGCCGGACCCAACTCCCAAAGGTTTGGGCGCCAATTAGAACGATGTGGAGACCGACACTTCGCGTCTCCTCGTTGAACAACCAAAACCAAGCATCAGCACCTCACCACTACCAACATCAGTAACGACGAGACGCGAAGTGTCGCGTCTCTACACCCCGAACCGCATGCCTTCCCGATTACCCCAGATTTCCAAACTCGTCGCGCTGCTACTCTTGCTGCTTCCCCTGAGCCAACTCCACGCGCAGCGCACCGAAACCCAGATGCTCTCCGGCACGGGCAACGACAAAACTGTGAAGTGGCAGTTCTACTGCACCGCCGGCCGCAATTCGGGCAAGTGGACTACCATTCCGGTGCCATCCAACTGGGAACTGCAAGGCTTCGGCAAATACAACTACGGCCACAACAAAGACACTGCTCGCGGCAAAGAAAGCGGCCTCTATAAGTATCAGTTCAAAGTGCCGGCCAACTGGCAAGGCAAAGTCGTGAATATCGTGTTCGATGGCTCGATGACGGATACTGAAGTCAAAATCAACGGCCAGTCGGCTGGGGCCGTGCATCAGGGCTCGTACTACCGTTTCAAGTACGACATCTCGAAGCTGCTGAAATATGGCAAAACCAACCTGCTCGAAGCCAAGGTCAGCAAGCACTCGGCTAACGAGTCAGTAAATGACGCCGAGCGGCGCGGCGACTTCTGGATTTTCGGCGGCATCTTCCGCCCGGTATTTCTGGAGGCGCTGCCGGCCGCGCATATCAGCCGCGTGGCGCTAGATGCGCGGGCCGACGGCAGCTTCAAAGCCGATGTGTACGCGGGCGGCGAGGCCGATGAAGTATTGGGACAGCTTTATACACTGGATGGGCAGAAAGTAGGAGGGGAGTTCAAAGCTGCAGTAGCGGCTGGGGGCGCAGCCACGCACCTGCAAACCACAGTCTCCAATCCGCAGCCCTGGACGCCCGAAACGCCCAACCGCTACCGCCTGGCCCTCACCTTGCGCAAAGGCGGCCAGACCGTGCACACGCTCAACCAGCGCTTCGGTTTCCGCACCGTGGAGTTGCGCGAGCGTGAAGGATACTACGTGAATGGCGTGAAGGTCAAGTTTAAGGGCGTGAACCGACACTCGTTCTGGCCCAGCTCGGGGCGCGCTACCAGCAAGGCGCTCAGCATCATGGACGTGAACCTGATGAAGGACATGAACATGAACGCCGTGCGCATGTCGCACTACCCGCCCGACGACCATTTCCTGGAAG
Source organism: Hymenobacter negativus (assembly GCF_017571495.1). GTDB lineage: Bacteria > Bacteroidota > Bacteroidia > Cytophagales > Hymenobacteraceae > Hymenobacter > Hymenobacter negativus. The sequence goes on from NZ_JAGETZ010000005.1 coordinate 411,845, forward strand.
CCTGCGACTCGCTCGGCCTCTTTGTGTTTGACGAAGTGGCCGGCTGGCACGCCAATTACGACACGCCCACCGGCACCAAGCTCACCGAAGAAATGGTGGTGAAAGACGAAACTCACCCCAGCATCATCGGCTGGATAAACGGCAACGAGGGCGGCCACAACTTCGACCTCGACCCCGTGCTCGACCGCATGGACCTGCAAAAGCGCCCCGTGGTGCACGCCTGGCAAGTATTTCGCGGCACCGATACCCAGCACTACATCAACTACGACTACGGCAACGGCACCCACCTGCACGGCCACAACATCGTGTTTCCCACCGAGTTTCTACACGGCCTGTACGACGGTGGCCACGGCGCGGGCCTCGAAGATTACTGGGAGCAAATGTGGCGCGAGCCGCTCTCGGCCGGCGGTTTCCTCTGGGACTTCTCAGACGCCGCCGTGGTGCGCACCGACAAAGGCGGCATCCTCGACACCGATGGCGACCACGGCCCCGACGGCATCGTGGGCCCGTACCGCGAGAAGGAGGGAAGCTACTTTACCATCAAGGAAGTGTGGAGCCCCATATTCTTCGAGCGCCGCGAAATCACGCCCGCCTTCGACGGTACCTTCCGCATCCAAAACCGCTTCACCTACACCAACCTAAGCGCCTGCAAATTCGCCTGGAAGCTGGCCCAACTGTCCACACCTGGCAGCAGCGCCGCGCCCGCTCCACGCACCGGCACCATCGCCGCGCCCAGCATCGCGCCCACCGAGTACGGCCCGCTCAAGCTGGCGCTGCCCGCCGACTGGCAGCAGGCCGATGTGCTCTACGTGACTGCCAACGACCCTAGCGGCCGCGAAATTTATACCTGGAGCTGGCCCATTGCCCGCCCCGCGCAGGTGGCCCAGCTGCTGGTGCCCGCCACCGGCACAGGCTCGGCCACTATCACCGAAACCGATTCGCTCTACACCGCCAGCGCCCACGGCGTCACGCTCACCTTCAGCCGCAAAACCGGCCTGCTGCGCCAGGTGCGCAACGCCAAGGGCCTCATTCCGCTCACCAACGGCCCCGTGCTGGCTGAAGGCGAAACCGCCTTCGAAGGCCTCAAGCAGCACCAGGATGGACCCAACGTAGTCATCGACGCCACCTTCGGCAAGGCCAGCCGCTACCAATCGCTGCAATGGACGGTGTACCCCTCGGGCTGGGTCCGCATGACGGCCAAGTACTTTCCCAAAGACTATGATTTTGCCCTAGCCGGCCTCAGCTTCAACTACCCCGAAAAGGAGGTGCGCGGCATCCAGTGGCGCGGCGATGGCCCCTACCGCGTCTGGAAAGACCGCCTGAAAGGCACCAACCTAGGCGTGTGGACCAAGGCCTACAACAACACCAGCACCGGCGAGCCCGACGGCACCAAAAGCCCGCTCTACCCCGAGTTCAAGGGCTACTACTCCAACTTCTACTGGCTCACGCTCCAAACCACCGGCCAGCCCCTCACCATCATCTGCGACCAGGAAGACGTGTACCTGCGCCTCTTCACGCCCCGCTTCGCCGCCAAGCCCTACAACACGGCCCCGGCCTTCCCCAGCGGCAACCTCTCGTTCATGCACGGCATCACACCCATCGGCACCAAGTCGCAAAAAGCCGAAAACATGGGCCCCATGGGCAAAACCAACATGTACTACGACTACAGCAAAGACCCGTCCTACGCCAAGGAAATCACGCTGTACTTCGATTTTTCGGGGGATAATGCGCCCGTGCCAAAGGCATTGGGGAAGAAGTAGGAGGGAACCCGTTTTAGAAACTTAAGTGTCACAAGTAGCGGGCAGCGAACCAATCCGGTTTGTTGCCCGCTATTATCTTTATCAGAGTTCTTTTACCTTATACCTTAGCGGAGAGGGTCTGAGAGTTAGTCTCAAGTATACAATCATGGCAAAGCTGACACGATACACAAGCTTCGAAGCGCTGAAATCGGATATTCAGCCGGCCAAGCTGAACCAAGCTGATAGTGCCAAAGCGCATGCTGAATTCGAGGAGTTTGTAAAGCTTCTGCAACGCGAGTTAGCAGCCAAGAAGAGCGCAAAGCCCTCCGATGAACGGTAACCTGGTAAATAGCCTCCTCACCGTCTGCGGTATCCTCAACAAGCAGGATGTCGAATATCTTATTGTTGGCGGAACCGCGGTTGCGTTGCACGGCTACTACCGACAATCGATGAATGCAGCTGGGGTAGTCGCGGAAAAACCTGATTTAGATTTCTGGTATAACCCGACTTATAGCAATTATTTCAGGGTGCTGAAGACGCTGGAAGAACTTGGGCAGGACGTTAATAAATTCAAGCAAGAACAGTCGCCCAATCCCAGGAAGTCATTCTTCAAGTACGAATTCGAGCAATTCACACTAGACCTTTTGCCGGAATTGCGGGCGCCATTAAAATTTGGTGTGTCTTTCAATAAGCGTGAGATTATTACCATCCGTGAGGTCGATATCCCATTCATAAGCTTTGATGATTTGATAGTCGATAAAGAGGCTAATGCACGCCCCAAGGATATAATGGATATTGAGGAGCTAAAAAGAAATAGGAAGTAAAGCGACTAAGCGCTTTGTATGAGAAAGCTGTTCTCAAAGCCAGTATTTATTATCGTTCTCCTTAGCTTACTAGGGCTTTACTTCACGTCGAAGTCTCACAATCCTTATCCTGAAGTTGAGTGGGTGGAAGACTGACCCGGTGCTGGCGATAGATACCGAACATTTACCCCCGTTTTGAAAGCGAATAAGAATACAGCGCTTGGGCCTACGGTTGGGGCCGACTTCGGGGCTTTGACTTTTGAGGACACAGATAACGACGGCGTAAAAGAGGCCATCATTACAAGCGACGGCTCTTTCATCCTTGAAGAATTCTCGCATGAAAGACACACGCTGAAATACCAGCGCGATTCACTGGGTAGGGCTAAGTTTACGCTGCTTAAAAGCGAAGACTTGAAATAGCCCGACTTCCACCCGCATGCAGCCCACCCCGCTACCCACCAAACCTCATTACCCCATCCTCGACGGCCTGCGGGGCGTGGTGGCGCTTATGGTGGTGGCCTTTCACCTGCGCGAGGTCCACGCCACCGGCCACCACTAGGTTATTAAGCACGGCCATCTAGCAGTAGATTTGTTCATCTTGCTGTTCGGGCTCGGAACTAGCTGCGCGTCCTTTCTACCGCTTCTTTCTATAGGTTGGGCTTCTCCCAGCTGCCGTCATGCTGAGCGCTTTTTCTCCTTCGCTAGTGGCCCTGGTGCCTGAAGTTGTCTACACCATTACTACCCAGGCTGCGTTGCGGCTGGGCAACCTCAGCAGCGAGCGGGCCTCCCAGCTACGGGTGCGCAAAGTCCTGCACCATACAACTCCCAGTGGCGGGTTCGTCTTCGATGTCACGACACTTTCCCGCGTGCAAACCCCCGGGCAGGGAGCCGAGCAACTGACTGCTGAATTGGCTCCCTTGCTGGCCAAGCTGGTAATCGAAACCGATGCTATTGGCCGTTTAGTGCGCGTGCTAAACAAGCGAGCCTTGCGCCAGCAGTGGGAAGCGCTGTTGCCCCGCCTGCAAGCCACCTACCGCCACCACCCCTACGTGCCGCCTGCTTTACTGGAACAGCTGGGGCAGGTGCTCGACGAAGGCACCGCGCTCGAAGCTATGCTGGCCAGTTCGCCCGAGTACAGCCTCCTTTTTCCGCCACTCTACGGCCGCACATTCTCTGCCGAAATTCCGGTGTATGGCACTGCCTCTCTTCCCCGCTTTGTCGGTGAAATTGACCTGCCCTTGCGTACCGAAGCCCTACTTGGTACTCCGCTGCTGGCGGAAGCGGCCGCACTGGTGAGCGTAGCAGGAGCAGTCGATGTATCCCACTACCAGGCCGATGAAGCCCGCAAGGCCTTGTGCACCCTCACCGATGAGCCCAACCTCAATACGGAAGTGCAGGCCGTGCATCACGAATGCTACACGTTTGGGCAACAGCACGAGTTGTTGGAAGCCAGCCGCTACACCCGCGCTGACGTATTAGGGGTAATGAGTCGGCAACTGACGGTGTTGCTGCACACCCGAAACCACTAATCCTTCGCCAAATTGTCTACCCCAGGTATGAGTGAGAAGAAGTACGTTCATTCAGGAGCTTTTTTGCTTTGTGACAAATGCGTGGCCCCCGTGCCCATGCCGCTCACGGTGACCTCGCAGTCTACCGTATTGCTGCCGGGAGGTCTTTGCGCTACTTCGTTTGACGAACTTCCGTTGCTGAACGTGCCGCCATTCGGAGTGTGCGCCGTCACCCACGTGCCCTGTACCTACGCCCCGTTGCCGCCTGGCTGGAGCCCGGTGATGGAGACCGTAGAAGTAGGCCCGCTGGGTGGCAAGGCCCTGCTGGAAGACTCAAAAATCCGGTGTGTGGTGGGCGGGCAAATCAGTATCTATCTCACCAAAGCGGCGGCGCTGGCTACGCTGCCCGATGTGGTATCGCAAGCCTTTGACTCGGCCTATGCGTCGTTGGAAAGTGTCGGCCCGCCTTTTGGCGGTGAGCTGCGCGACACGTTGGGCAATGCCAAAGGCGTGTGGCAGGGGCTCTACAGCTTGGGCGAGGGACTGGTGAGCCTGGCCAAAATGAAGGCCGAGTTCGACCAGAAAGTAGACAATGCGCTGCTGTTTGCCATCGCCCACCCGGTTGAAGCCGCCCATGCCGTGGCCGAAGGTACCCAGCGGGCCGCTAGCGCCGGCTGGCAGGCCGTAACCGACAAAGACAACTGGCTTGCCGCTGCCAACGTGGCCGAAAATGCCATACCCGGCGTTCTGGCCGTCAAGGGGGCCGTCTGGCTCAGCGACGAGCAGAACCGGGCCAAAGTGGGAGCAGCCTATGCCAAAGCCAAAGCCTGGGAAGCCGGCCTCACCGACTACGAGCGTAGTACCATAAAGGGCCGGGTAGCCTTCGAGGTAGCCGCCTTGCTGGTGCCCGAAACCAAGCTGGCCAAAGCCGCCGAAGGCGCCAAACTAGCCGAAGGGGGAGAGGCTGCCGCCAGCGGAATGCGCCTGCTGGGCGAAGTAAAAACCGGCGCCAAGGGCGCCGACGCTGCCGAAGCCGCGCAAGCTCCCGGTAAGCTTGAAGAACTGTTTGCCGGGGTGAAGGAATGCTTCACCGAAGGCCACCCTGTCGATGTGGCTACGGGTCTCTTGTTCACCCAGGCCACCGACTTCACCCTGCCGGGTCCCCTGCCGCTGGTCTGGACGCGCACCTGGTTTTCAGCTTCCACCCATCGCGGGGCCTTGGGCCACGGCTGGCACCACAGCTACGATTTAGCCCTGATGCCCACCGCTGATGGCGGGGCCACGCTACGCCTAGCCGACGGCCGCCTGGCGGTATTCGCCGCCCCGGCTCCCGGCGCTCGCAGCTTCAACCGCCGCCACAAGCTGGAACTGGTTCAGGAAGCCACCAGCTGGCGGGTCTGGAGCCTGCGCGAGCGGCTGTGGTACGTATTCGAGCCAGCCAGTTCTGAAATGCAGCAGCGCCTCCGGGCAGTGGAGAACAGCAACGGAGTCGGCATCCGATTCGCGTACTCACCTGCTGGCCACCTCGCCGCCCTCACCGACAGCGCGGGTCGGGTGTTGCCCTGCGAAACCGATACGGCCGGCCGCCTGCTGGCCCTGCATGCCCCCGACCCCGACCTTCCCGGTGCCACCTTCGCCCTGGTGCGCTACGCCTATGGCGAAGCCGGCGACCTGCTCGCGTCCACCGACGCGCTGGGTCACGCCGCCCGTTTTGCCTACGCCGGCCACCTGCTCACTCGCGAGACTTTCCGCTCGGGCCTCAATTTCTATTTTGAATACGACGGCTCTGGTCCCGACGCTCGTTGCACCCACACCTGGGGCGACGGCGGGATTTTCGATACCCGCCTGCGCTACAATACCCCTGGTCATACCACCGTGTGGGACTCCTACGGTCACCAAAAAGAATATTTCCATCAGCGGGGCCTGGTAACGCACCGCCAGGATGCGCTCGGGGCTATGCAGCACTGGCGCTACAACGAATACGCCGAGCTGGAGCATTACCTGGACCCCCTGGGCCAGCTCACCCGCTACGACCACGACGGCCGCGGCAACCAGACCGCCGTGGCCTACCCCGATGGCAGCAAAGTAGCCTCGCAGTTCAATGCCCTGGACTTGCCCGTGCAGGGCACCGATGCCAATGGCGGCACCTGGCACTGGCAGTACGACGACCACGGCCAGCAGACCGGCCGCACGCTTCCCACGCAGGCTACTACCCAATACGCTTACGACGAGGGCGGGAAGCTACTTGAGGTAACTGACAGTCTTGGCTACGCCACGCGCCTCCGCTACGACGCCCACGGCAACCTGGCCCACACCGTAACGCCGGACGGCAGCATTCGCTCCCGGGAATACGACGTGCTGGGCCGGTTAATCAAGCTAACCGATGCTTCCGGCCATGTGCAGCGCCGCCGGTACGACCGGGCGGGGCAGCTCACCGATGTGCAGATGCCGGATGGCTCCGTGCGGCGGTTCACGTACGATGCCGAAGGCCGGGTGGTGCGGGCCGAGGACGGCCAGCAAACCATCGAGTACGCCCATTCTCCCACAGGCCGGGTTACGTTGCGCCAGGAGGCCGGCCAGCAAGTGCAGTTTACCTATGACCTGGAAGGCAACCTGACGGGCATCATCAACGAGCAGAACGACAGCCATCAGTTCGTCTTGGATGCCGCCGGCCGGGTTATAACAGAAACCGGTTTCGACGGGCTGACCCGCCACTACGAGCGGGATGCCGCCGGCAACGTGACGCGGGTGCAGCGGCCGGCCGCACGCGCCACCACCACATACACGTATGACCCCGCGGGCCGGATTACCGAAGTAGTTTACAACGAAGCGGAGCGCACCAGCTTTCGTTACCGTGCCGATGGCACCCTGGTAGAAGCCCGTAACGCGACCAGCATTGTGCAGTTTGAGCGCGACCCATTAGGGCGAATTCTGCGCGAAATTCAGAATGGCGAGGCCGTTACAAGTAGCTACGACCTGGGGGGGCGGCGGGTCAGCTTAGCCTCTTCGCTACATGCAGCCGTGAGCTTCGAGCGCGACGACCGGGGCCAAGTGCACCGCATGCAGGCCGGCACCTGGCAAAGCGTGATTGGGCGCGATGCTGAAGGGCTGGAAATACAGCGGGAGATGAGCGGCGGCATTCGGACCAACTGGCAGCGCGATGGCTTGGGCCGGCTCGTTAGCCAACGCACCACGGCCGGGGGTGGTGCCCCGCATCAGCGCCGCTACCACTGGCAGCACACCGACCAGCTGGCCGCCTTGGAGGACAGCTTGGCCGGCACCACGCAATTCGCTTATGATGCCTGGGGAAACCTGGAAGCCGCTGCATACCCGGATAATGCGCAGGAGCTGCGCCACCCCGACGAAGCCGGCAACTTGTTCCGCACCTCCACGCGCACCGACCGGCACTACACCAAAGGCGGGCAGCTACAGCAGGCCGATAACGTCCGCTACAAGTACGACGCAGAAGGCAACCTGATTCGGAAAATATTGCCCAACGGCCAGCAATGGCGCTACGATTGGGACGGCGCCGGGCAGCTTGCGTGCGTTACCCGGCCCGATGGTTATGCCGTTACGTTCACGTACGATGCGCTGGGCCGCCGCCTGAGCAAACGGTTCCGGGGACGGGTAACCAAGTGGCTGTGGGACCGCGACAAGCCCTTGCACGAGTGGACGGAGCTGGAAGTAGGCGCCACCGCTAGCAGTGCCGCCGATGTCATTACCTGGCTGTTCAATGAAGAAAGCTTTGTGCCAGCCGCGAAGCTCACGGCCCAGGGCGCCTACAGCATTGTGTGCGACCACCTGGGCACGCCCCTGACGATGTACGACGGCCGCGGCAACGCCACCTGGGAGATGACACTCGACGCCTACGGCGCTGTGCGTCAAGGTAGGGGCAAGCCTCAGGACTGTCCGTTTCGCTACCAGGGCCAGTACGAAGACACCGAAACCGGCCTCTACTACAACCGCTTCCGCTATTACGATGCGGAAGCCGGCAGCTACATCTCCCAAGACCCGATTGGTGTGCAGGGCGGCCACCGGCTATACGGCTACGTGCTCAACCCCCTGCACCAGCTCGATATTCTGGGGCTGAGTGAGTGTGGAATCGGAACCGCCGAGATTCACCATTCCCCAGGCAATGAGCTGAACCCCTTCGGCCACTACAGCGTCGAAACGCGCCAGATTAGCAAGTCGGGCGAAGTCACGAAAGTGCACACGCATCAGGTTATCACCAAGCGCGACTATTCTGCTACGGAAGTGGATATTGTGATGGGGCAACGCGAGGGCGTTACCAAATCGGTGGAAGTAGCCCTGCCCAAAGCCGAGGACGCCATGAAGTACCAGGATAAGATACTGGGCGAGCAGCTGGGCCCTTACGATAAAAAGACCAACAGCTGCGTCGACCACGTTTGCGAAGTGTTGCGCGAAGGCGGAGTAGATATTCCCAAAACCCCACTGGGGCAGCTAAAATTCTTGAAAAGCCTGGGCTTCTAAAAACCAATCCTTTCAGGCACTGAGCTACAAAATGCCGGCACCTCATGCAGCCATTCGTTTTTACAAAGCTCTTAAAACCTTCGAACTATATGGTAAACTGCGACAAACACGGGCTGCAGGATATTGTCTTTACATCTCCCTACATCCAGAAACTCATTCTGGCTGATGAACGAGTGCAGGAAGAAATTTTCCCGGTGAAAATGTATATTGAAGTGCTGGATACCCATGCCTACTTCTGGAGCAATCTGCAATTCATTAACGAGCTAGGGTTTAGCTGCGAAACAGCTCCTTCCGCGCTGTCGTTGGATAACTTGGGGGAGGAAGCGTCTTTTGAAGCCTACGCGCAAACAATCCCGGTGTGTCAGGCATGTCACGCCGCCTTTTTACAGGCGAATAATTTGCAAAACCCGCAAGCCGCATTTGTCGCCGCTTAGGAATTGTTGGCTGGAATTGGGAGACATTCGCTGAAAGCAGGTTGTGCAGTAAGGCTGTATGCAGTCAGTCATGCCGAGCGCCGCATGAGCAACCATATTTATCTTGCGGGCTAACCTTTCCCGCCCGCATGCAGCCTACCCCGCTACCCACCAAACCCCATTACCCCATTCTCGACGGCCTACGGGGCGTGGCGGCCCTTATGGTGGTGGCCTTTCACTTGTGCGAGGCCCACGCTACCAGCCACCTCGACCAGGTGATTAACCACGGCTACCTGGCGGTGGATTTCTTCTTTTTGCTGTCGGGCTTCGTGATTGGCTACGCCTACGACGACCGTTGGGGCCGCCTCACGGTGGGCGGTTTCTTCAAGCGGCGGCTGGTGCGGCTGCAACCCATGGTGGTGCTGGGCATGGTGATAGGGGCGGGGATGTACTACTTCCAGGCGTCGGCGCTGTTCCCCATCATCGGCCAGACGCCGGTGTGGAAGATGCTGCTCGTGATGCTCATCGGCTGCTTTATGGTGCCGGTGCCCGTGTCGCTCGACGTGCGGGGCTGGCACGAAACCTTTCCGCTCAACGGGCCGGGCTGGTCGCTGTTTTTCGAGTACGTGGCCAACGTGCTGTACGCGACGGTGGTGCGCCGCTTCTCCAACCTGGCGCTGGGCATCTTGGTGGTGCTGGCGGCGGGGGCGCTGCTGCACCTAGGCCTCACCAGTCCCCAGGGCGATGTCATTGGGGGCTGGTCGCTGGAGCCCGAGCAACTGCACATCGGCTTCGCCCGCATGACGTACCCGTTTTTTGCGGGGCTGCTGTTGTTTCGGCTGGCGCGGCTGCGGCCGGTGCAAAATGCCTTTTGGTGGTGCAGCCTGGCGGTGGTAGTGGTGCTGGCCATGCCCCGCATCGGCAGCCCCGCGCAGCTGTGGCAAAATGGGCTCTACGATGCGCTCTGCATCATTTTCGTCTTCCCCGCTATCATCTTCTTCGGGGCCAGCGGGGCGGTGCGCTCGGGCGCGGCCCAGCGGCTGTGCCGCTTCCTAGGTGATATTTCGTATCCGATTTACATCACGCACTACCCGCTCATCTACACCTACACGGCCTGGGTCGCTACCCATAAAGTGTCCTTGCGCGAGGGCTTGCCCGTGGCGGCGCTGGTCTATCTGGCGGCGGTGGCGCTGGCGTATGGGTGCTTGAAATTTTACGATGAGCCGGTGCGGGAGTGGTTGAGAAAGAAGGTGCTAGTGGATGGGGAATGGGCTCAGGCATCGGAGGTGGGTTCTTCAATAGTATAAACCAAGCCTTTGTGTTTATAAAATGCGGAAAATGCGGTTCTTCTAGGCGAGGCAAGGTTTGATGTAGCTTCCATAATAGGATTTATATTTATATTGCGGGAACTTATGTCCTCTACTTATCTACTTAGAGAGACAGACGCAAAAACAATTTTTAAAACCTTTTAAAATCTCAAAAATGAATAATGAAGATTTAAGCAGCCGAGAACTTCGTGATTTTGTCGAGAAACACGATTTAAGAGACAGTTATTCTGTCGTACATTTTAATTCTAATGTGACTATAACTACAGCTATAGCCGACAATAAGGTCATGAATAGAAATGTAGATGTGATGATAACGTTTAACGATTATAATAGCATGGGCCAAGTGAAACTAATGCAAAGCGACTTAGACCCATATTTGTACCCAACTGTTTTTGATGCCAAATGGCAAAAAATGGAGCACGTGGATGGTGAGTATCTTCTAATATCAGACACTCACAAGCAAAATGCAAAAATTGGGAAATATTCGGTAAAAATCACTCCTTTAAAAAAGTTGAGGGATTAACTTTAAAGTTATTTTGAATATTATTCGGCTCATTGATTGATACTTTTAGTCGATGAGCCGAATATTCAATTTTTATAAACAATTGAAATTAGATGGCAACGCCTTTTGAGAGTGAGGAATTTTCAGATGCAGCTTACTGGCGGGATGCATCAAGAAAGAAGAGACTAAATATTAATAATTGTATTTCAAGTTGGACCGATATCTGCGGATTTGGCAGTTTATTAGAGGCTAATGATTGGGATTTGGCGAGACTGCAAGAGCAAGGCGTTGTCTATTTGTTGAATCAGATGCATTTGATTGCGGGTAGGCCTTTAATGATAGGAATAGACCCATACCCAAATGACAAGGTTATAGTTCTCAATGATGGTATTGCCAGAACAATTGACTTATTGCACATTGATCGGATAGATGCGCACGTATTTCTGCTCTATGTCAGAGACCTTTTATTCTCTCATTTATCTTTGCTAAGAATTACTAAAGTACATAATGTTGGTGTACGAACAGTTGTAGCTGGTGGGCAGCGAGTGCAATATTCGGCTGCTTCTACTACTGGTCACTCTAATTTGTACTATGATGAAAACAACGTGAGTGATTATGGTAAAAAACTGCTTAATACAACATTTGTATACAATCCTGCTGAATTTCAAATGAATACAGCTTTTGCCAAAGCTTATACACTTGATAGCTTGGGTTCGAAAAGTGGTATTGTAGTTAATGGGTTTTATATTGAGAGTGAGTTTTTTGCGAAAATTAAGCCAATAAAAGAGTTGAAAATTGACGTAGCTCAAAATAATATTATGTTTTATCGTTCGGACATGCTAATGTTTGAGCTAAATATTAAAAACACTATTAGTTTAAACATTAAAGGCGTAGATACTGTGGTATATCACATTGACAAATTTGTTATACATAAAATGTTTGATGGAGATGACTTAGAATTTGACCTATTTAATCAAGTAGAGTAGACTTTGTAGGAAAATTAGGTTTTTCAGCGCATTTAAACCGCCTGTATCCACCCCCATTCCACCATCCTCCCCACACCATGCACAAATCGACCAGATTCGTGCTAACATCCTAGAATAACGGGAAGCAAAAAAGTCCGAACTATGTGGGTGCCGAACTGCGCCCCGCGCACCCCCCAGCCGGCCCGGTGGCCGAGGCGCTTGCTCTACCTAGGAGCGAGCGCAAGGGGGAGGCTCCGACTATGACTGCCCGACTTCTGTTTCTGCTGCTTACTTGTTTGTCGCTCACGGTCTTGCGGGCCGCGCCGCCTGCTGCCGTGCAGCTTCAGCGGCTGCGCTGCGAGCTGCTGACCAACCCCGAAGGCATCGACGCCACCGCCCCGCGCCTGAGCTGGGAGCTGAGCGGCCCGGCCCGCGGCCTCACCCAAACGGCCTACCAGGTGTTGGTGGCCTCCACGCCCGAGAAGCTGGCCGCCGACGAGGGCGACTTGTGGAACTCGGGCAAGGTAGCCGCGGCGCAGTCGGTGCACGTGGGCTACGGGGGCGCGCCCCTGCGCAGCCAAGCGCGCTGCTACTGGAAGGTGCGCACCTGGACCAGCCAGGGCGAAACCGCGTGGAGCGCGCCGGCGCAGTGGAGCATGGGCCTGCTGAACTACCTCGACTGGAAAGGCCGCTGGATTGGGCTGGACCGCGCCTTTCCGTGGGACGATGAGACGACCCACGCCCGGCTGTCGGCCCGTTATTTCCGCAAGGAGTTCAAGGCCGCGAAGGCCGTGACGCGGGCCACGGCGTCCATCATCGGGCTGGGGCTGTACGAGCTGTATGTGAACGGCCAGCGCGTGGGCGACCAGGTGCTGGCACCCGGCCCCACCGACTACACCCAGGGCGTGAAGTACAACACCTTCGACGTGACGCGCCTGCTGCGGCCGGGCGCCAACGCCCTAGGTACCGTGCTCGGCAACGGCCGCTTCTACGCCATGCGGCAGCACTACAAGCCGTACAAAATCAAGACCTTCGGCTACCCCAAGCTGCTGATGCAGCTGGATGTGACCTACGCCGACGGCAGCCACGAGGTCGTGAAAACCGACGAAACCTGGCAGGCCACGGCCGACGGTCCCATCCGGGCCAACAACGAGTACGACGGCGAAGAATACGACGCCACCAAGGAAATGCCCGGCTGGAGCACCGCCGGCTTCGACGCCCAAAAATGGGGCAAGGCCGAGCTGGTGCAGGAGCCCGGCGGCGCCTTCGAGGCCCAGATGAACGAGAACATGAAGGTGATGGAAACCCTGAAGCCGGTGGCCCTCAAGCCGCTGGCGGGCGGTAAGTTCGTCCTCGACATGGGCCAGAACATGGCGGGCTGGCTGCGGCTGCGCGTCACGGGGCCTAGGGGCCAAAAAATCACGCTGCGCTTTGCCGAGACGCTGCAAAAAACCGGCGAGCTGTACGTGGCCAACCTGCGCGACGCCCGCGTGACCGACGTGTACACGCTGCGCGGCGGCGCCCGCGAAACCTGGGAGCCGACGTTTGTGTACCACGGCTTCCGCTACGTCGAAATCAGCGGCTACCCCGGCACGCCCACGCTGGCCGATTTCGACGGCCGCGTGGTGTACGACGACCTGGCCACGACGGGCGAGTTCGTGACCTCCAACGCCACCATCAACCAGGTGTATAAGAATGCCTACTGGGGCATCAGGAGCAACTACAAGGGCATGCCCATCGACTGCCCGCAGCGCAACGAGCGGCAGCCCTGGCTCGGCGACCGCACCACTGGGGCCTACGGCGAGAGCTTCGTGTTTGACAACTCGCGGCTGTACGCGAAGTGGCTCGACGACATTGCCCAGGCCCAAAAAGCCGACGGCAGCATCCCCGACGTGGCCCCCGCCTTCTGGCGCTACTACGGCGACAACGTGACCTGGCCCGGCACCTACCTCACCATCGCCGACATGCTGTATTCGCAGTACGGCGACGCCCAGCCCATTGCCAAGCACTACGACTCGATGCGCCGCTGGCTCGCCTACATGCGGGCCAACTACATGACCGCCGGCTACCTCGTGACCAAGGACAAGTACGGCGACTGGTGCGTGCCGCCCGAATCGGAGAAGCTGATTCACTCGCAAGACCCCGCTCGCAACACCAGCGGCGAGGTCATCGCCACCAGCACCTACTACCACATGCTGACCCTGATGCAGCGCTTCGCCACCGTGCTCGGCAAGCCCGCCGATGCGCAGGAATACGCCGCCCTAGGTGCCAAAATCAAGGACGCGTTCAACCAGAAGTTCCTGAACGCCCAAAACCAGCAGTACGCCAACAACACCGTGACGGCCAACCTGCTACCCTTGGCCTACGGCATGACGCCCGACGCCGAGCGGGGCAAGGTGTTCCAGAACATCGCCGATAAAATCTTGGTCGAAAACAAGGGCCACATCAGCACCGGCGTCATCGGCACGCAGTGGCTGATGCGTGGCCTCACCGCCGAGGGCCGGCCCGACATTGCCTACAAACTGGCCACCAACCGCGACTACCCGAGCTGGGGCTACATGGCCGCCAACGGCGCCACCACCATCTGGGAGCTCTGGAACGGCAACACCGCCGACCCCGCCATGAACTCCCAAAACCACGTGATGCTGCTCGGCGATTTAATCATTTGGGACTACGAGAACCTGGCCGGTATCAAGTCGGCCGCGCCGGGTTTTCAAGAGCTAGAAATGAAGCCCGCCCTGATTGACGGGCTGACCTCAGTGCAGGCTTCGTATCAATCGGTGCGCGGCCTGGTGCGCAGCAGCTGGACGCGGGATGCGAAGCGCTTCACCTGGAACATCACGGTGCCGGGCAATGCCAAGGCGCTGGTGTACGTGCCGGCCAAGGATGTGAAGGACGTGACAGAAGGCGGCAAAAACGCTTCTGGCGCGGCTGGGGTGAAGTTTTTGCGGATGGAAGAGGGTAGGGCAGTGTTTGAGGTTGGCTCGGGGGAGTATGCGTTTGTGGCGAAGCAATAGAATGGCACACTGTTCGATTATAGGCGCCTCACCCCCGGCCCCTCTCCGAAAAGGAGATGGGAGCCTGACGATTGCAGACAGTCGCGCCGTCGTGGCTCCCCTCTCCTTTTCGGAGAGGGGCCGGGGGTGAGGCATCACGCCTGCACGTTCTCTAATTTAATGAAACAAGCTAGCATAATTTGACCTGTAATTGATGCGCAAAGCCAAGATTATCAATAAAGCAAAAGCAACCGGCCTGGCCCTAGCAATAGGCGCCACGCTACTAGCGTGTCCACCAGCCGCGCTGGCCCAAACGCCCGCGCCCACCGCTGCGCCAATCACCATTCCCGCCACCGCCAAGTGGTCGGAGCGCATGGCGCTTTCGGTGTTGAAGCGGAGCCCGTGGCTGCAAGACCCTGCCCTAGGTGATTCCTGGGGCTACACGCAGGGGCTGCTGATGCACGCGCTGGAAGCGCTGGAACACCAGAACCACGACCCGCGCCTGCGCACCGCCTTGCAGCAGTACGGCGACAAGATGGTGGATGCTCAGGGCGAGATTCACAACAAAGACTACAAGCCGCTGGACAACAGCCTCGACAACATCAACTCGGGCAAGCTCCTGTTCCAACTCTACACCGATACCAAGCAGGAGAAGTATAAAATTGCCCTCCAAAAGCTGCACACCGAGCTTCAGCAACAGCCCAAAACCAGCGACGGCGGCTACTGGCACAAGAAGAAATACCCCAGCCAGATGTGGCTCGACGGGGCCTACATGGCCAGCCCGTTTGTGGCGCAGTACGCGGCGTATTTCAAGGAGCCGGCTGGGTTTGATGAGGCGGCCAAGCAGCTACTCTTGCTCGACAAGCACCTTCGCGACCCCAAAACCGGCCTGCTCTACCACGGCTGGGACGAAAAGCACGTGCAAGCCTGGGCCAACCCCCAAACCGGCCAGTCGCCCAACTTCTGGGGACGCGCCATTGGTTGGTACGGCATGGCGCTGGTAGATGTGCTCGACTACCTCCCCGCCAAGCACCCCGACCGCCCCAAGCTGGTGCAGGTGCTCGACCAACTGGCCGTAGCCATCCAGAAATACCAGGACCCCGCCAGCGGCCTCTGGTACCAGGTGGTGGACAAGGGCGGCCAGCCCGGCAACTACCTGGAGGCGTCGGCCTCGGGCATGTTCGTGTACACGCTAGCTAAGGGCGTGAACAAGGGCTACCTCAATAAGAAGTACCGCCCGGTAGCCCAAAAAGGCTTCGACGGCATCACGTCCAAGCTCATCAAAACCCAGCCCGACGGCGAGCTAAACCTGCTGCAAGTATGCGAAGTAGCAGGCCTAGGTCCCGGCACCGAGCGCAACGGCTCCTACGAATACTACGTGGGCGAGCGCATCAAAATCAACGATTTGAAAGGGGTAGGGCCGTTCATTCTGGCCAGCCTCGAACTCAATAAATAGCGGCTCCGGCCATCCAACGTACCGCCATGAGAAACCCCATTTTGCTACTGGCCCTCGGGCTGCTTGCACACGGCGCATCGGCCCAAACGCAGCCGTGGAAACAGGGCATCGTCACCGACGAATTCATCTTCG
The DNA here is from genome assembly GCF_017571495.1 of Hymenobacter negativus. Classification (GTDB taxonomy): domain Bacteria; phylum Bacteroidota; class Bacteroidia; order Cytophagales; family Hymenobacteraceae; genus Hymenobacter; species Hymenobacter negativus. The sequence goes on from NZ_JAGETZ010000005.1 coordinate 428,178, forward strand.
AAAAAGCGCCCTTCCCCGAGAGTCACGCCGCCACCATCGCCGAGACACCGAAGGGCCTCGTGGCCGCCTGGTTTGGCGGCACCAAGGAGCGCAACCCCGACGTGGGCATCTGGGTGAGCCGCCAGGAAAACGGCCACTGGACCGCCCCCGTGGAGGTAGCCAATGGCATCCAAAACGAAACCCTGCGCTACCCCACCTGGAACCCGGTGCTCTACCAGGCGCCCGGCGGGGAGTTGCTGCTGTTCTACAAAATCGGCCCGAAACCCTCGGAGTGGAAGGGCTGGCTGCGGACTTCCAAAGACAACGGCCTGACGTGGTCGGCGGCTCAGGCGCTGCCGGAAGGCTACATCGGTCCGGTGAAAAACAAGCCCGTACTGCTCAAAAACGGTACCTTGCTTTCGCCCACCAGCACCGAGGGTAGCGGCGGCTGGCTGGTGCATTTTGAGGCTTCGCCGGATTTTGGCAAGACCTGGACCAAAACTGCGCCCGTGCCCAACGGCGCCACCCAAGGCGCCATTCAGCCCAGCATCCTCACCTACAAAGACGGCCGCCTGCAAGCCCTCTGCCGCAGCCGCGACCGCGCCATCCTCGAAACGTGGTCCACGGACCAGGGCAAAACCTGGTCGCCCCTCGCCAAAACCACCCTGCCCAACAACAACTCCGGCACCGACGCCGTGACCCTGAAAGACGGCCGCCAACTATTGGTGTATAACCACGTGCTACCCCCCGGCACCCTCGCCAAAGGCCCTCGCACCCCCCTCAACGTGGCCGTGTCAAAGGACGGCAAAGAGTGGTACGCGGTGGCCATTCTGGAGGACTCGCCCATCAGTCAGTACTCGTACCCCTCGGTAATTCAGACCAAAGACGGGCTGGTACATTTCGTGTACACCTGGCGCCGCCAGCGCATCAAGCACGCCGTGCTCGACCCCAAAAAGATGAAGCTGGTGAAGATAGAAAACGGTATGTGGCCAGCCATGAAAGGCTACACAGCGCCGGTGGGCGAGGCGGAGATTACGAAGGACTGAGCCTAGCTCGTTCAACGGGGCGCCTCACCCCCCGGCCCCCTCTCCGAAAAGGAGAGGGGGAGCCAGATGACTATTGAATTAGAGCTAAGACTAGAAACTAGTTCCCCCTCTCTTTTTCGGAGAGGGGGCTAGGGGGTTAGGCACCCCCGTTAGTGCGGTACCCCAAACACCAACAGCATTCCCACCCATGTCTAGAATCTTCCGCCTGCTCCTAGGTTCACTTTTCCTCACTACCGCCGCCCAGGCGCAAAACTCCGACGACCAGTACCGCGAGCCATTGCAGCAGGTGTTGGAGGAGATTCAGCAGCGCTACGGGGTGAAAATCCGGCCCGACGCGGCCATGGTGAAGGACAAATACGTGACCTACGCCGAGTGGCGCTTCCGTCCCGACGTGGACGAAACCTTGCGCAGCGTGCTGGCCCCGTTCGACTACCAGGCGGCGAAAACCGGCGATAAAACTTACAAGCTCAAAACCTTCCAATACCACCTTAAAACGCCCGACGAAGGCGCTGCTCAGCTAGCGCAACTGGCCAGCCAGTACCACGATGCGGCCACTTGGGAAAAGCGCAAAGCAGAGCTGCGCAGCTGCATGTGGTCGGCGTTGCGGCTATCGCCCATGCCCGCCAAGCCGACCAGCAAACCCATCATTACCAATAAGCGGCAATTCGACGGCTACACGGTGGAGAATGTGGCTATCGAAACGCTGCCGGGCTACTACATGACGGGCTCGATTTATAAACCCACTAAGGCCAAGGGCAAAATCCCGGTTATCATCAGTCCCGACGGGCACTTTGGTGACGGCCGCTACCGGGCCGATGCGCAATTGCGCTGCGCCACGCTAGCCCGCATGGGCGCGATGGTGTACAGCTACGACCTCTTTGCCTGGGGCGAGTCGCTGCTGCAATTTAAGGGCGAAGACCACCGCCGCAGCCTCGCCATGACGGTGCAGGCCCTGAACGGCGAGCGGGCCCTGGACTACCTGCTGTCGCTGAAAGAAGCCGACAAGACCCGTGTAGCCATCACCGGCGGCTCGGGCGGCGGCAGCCAAACCATGCTGCTCACGGCGCTCGACGACCGCATCAAAGTGAGCGTGCCGGTGGTGATGCTCTCGACCTACCACAGCGGCGGCTGCCCCTGCGAAAGCGGCCAGCCCGTGCACCTCTGCGGCAACGGCACCAACAACGCCGAAATCGCCGCCATGGCTGCCCCACGCCCCCAACTCGCCATCACCGACGGCGGCGACTGGACTGCCCAGACGCCCGAAGTAGCTTATCCCTACCTCCAGAAAATCTACGGCTACTACGGCAAAACCGACCTTGTGCAAAACGTGCACCTGCCCAAGGAAGGCCACGACTATGGCCCCTCGAAGCGCCAGGCCATGTATGAGTTCATGGCCAAGAATCTAGGTCTGAACCTAACTGCTGCTGAGGATAAAACCGGCAAACTGGACGAGTCGAAAGTGACTGTGGAGAAGCAGCAGGCGCAGTATGTTTTCGGTCCGAAAGGGGAGGGGCTGCCGGCCAATGCGCTACACAGCTTCGAGGACTTGCAAGCAGAGTTTAATAAGCTGACGGCCGCCCGATGAACGATGTAGCGTGGACTCTGCGAGTCCGCGCAACGAGCGCAGCGAGTATCCGCGTCTACGTCGTTCAGTTTCAATCCTAATTCAAGTGCAGCTAGATAATACTCGCTGCGCTCGTTACGCGGACTCGCAGAGTCCACGCTACTTTCAGCATGACTCGAACGTTATTCATCGCCTTTAGCCTGCTAGGCGCCGCGCCAGCCCACGCCGCCGATATCTGGGTGGCACCCACCGGCTCGGACCGCAACCCCGGTACCCAAGCGCAGCCGTTGGCAACCCCAAATGAGGCTTTGCGCCAGGCCCGCAACCTGCGCCGCCTGCACGATGCCTCGGTGGTTGGGGGCGTGCATATCTGGTTGAAGGGCGGCGAGTACCAGCTTAAGGAGTCGTGGTTTTTCCGACCCGAAGACGCGGGCACGGCCGATAGCCCGACCATCGTAGCTGCCGCGCCCGGCGAGCGGCCGGTGCTGAGCGGCGGCGTGTCGGTAACGGGGTGGTACAAAGCGGCTGGCAAAACCGCTGGCTTGCCGGCTGCCGCGCAAGGCCAGGTATGGGTGGCCGCCGCGCCGCTTCTGGCAGGCCGCGCTCTCGATTTTCGCCAGCTTTGGGTGAATGGGCGCAAAGCCACTCGCGCTCGCACCCCCAACAACGACAACCTGCCCCGCCTGCTCACCTGGGATACCGATAAGCGGGAAACCATGGTGCCAACTGCCACCCTAAGTGGCGTCAAACAACCCGGTCAACTGGAAATGGTGCTGCACCAAATGTGGGCCGTGAACGTGCTGCGCGTGAAAACCCTGGCCGTGCAAGGCGACAGAGCTCGCGTGACGTTTCAGGAGCCTGAAAGCCGCATCCAGTTTGAGCACCCATGGCCGCGGCCCATCATCAACGGCAAAAACGGCAGCTCGGCCTTCTTCCTGACCAATGCCATTGAACTGCTCGACCAGCCCGGCGAGTGGTTTTATGACGCGCCACACGGGCAGGTATATTACTGGCCCCGCTCTGGCGAAAACCTGGCTACCGCCCAGGTAGTAGCGCCAGCCCTGGAAACAGTGGTGCGGGTAGCCGGCACCCTCGACCAGCCCGTGAGCTACGTGCAGTTCAAAGGCCTGACTTTCGCTTACACTACCTGGCTGCGGCCCTCTGAGCAGGGCCACGTGCCTTTGCAGGCCGGCATGTATCTTCTGGATGGCTACTCGCTGGCCAAGCCCGGCACGCCCGACAAAGCCGGCCTTGAAAACCAGGGCTGGATTGGCCGGCCGCCGGCGGGGGTGGAACTGCAGGCGGCCCATCACACGCGCTTCGAGCGGTGCCAGTTTCTGCACATGGGCGCAACGGGGCTGGACTTCCAGAGCGGCACTCACGACGACGTAATTACCGGCTGTACCTTCCGCGATGTAGCTGTGAATGGTATTCAGATGGGCAAGTTTTCCGACGAAGGAGTGGAAACGCACCTGCCTTACAACCCGAAGGATGAACGGGAAATCAGCACGAATGAATTGATTGAAAACAACCTCGTGACCGATTGTGGCAACGAGGACTGGGGCGCGGTTGGCATAGCCGCCGGCTTCGTGCGCGGCACCACCATTCGGCACAATGAAGTTTCGCAGGTGCCCTACACCGGCATTAGCTTGGGCTGGGGCTGGACCAAAACCGCCAACGCCATGCGCAACAACCGCGTGCAGGCCAACTACATTCACCACTACGCCCAGCATACCTACGATGTGGCTGGCGTGTACACGCTTTCGGCCCAGCCGGGCACGGTTATCACCGAAAACCGCGTCGATGAAATTGGCCGCGCGCCCTACGTGCACGACCCTGACCACTGGTTCTACCTCTATCTCGACGAAGGCTCCTCCAACATTACGGTGCAGGACAACTGGTGCCCAGCCGAGAAATTTCTAGCCAATGCCAACGGGCCCGGCAATGTGTGGAAGAACAACGGACCAATGGTAAGTGAAGCCATCAAGCAGGCGGCAGGGCTGGAGCCACCTTATCAGGATTTACGGAAAGCTTCAGCCCAGAAATGAATAACCTAAAACGTCATGCAGAGCGCAGCGAAGCATCTCCCAGGGTGCAGTAATCAACGCCATTGCAAAGATGCTAACGAGATGCTTCGCTGCGCTCTGCATGACGAACCAACCTCAATAACATCAACCCACCTGATGATAAAACCCTGTCTGAAACGAGTTGCGGCTGTGCTGCTTTTGCTACTTCTAGCAACCTCTGCCCAAGCCCAAACCGCCCCCAAAGCCACTTGGATTTGGTATCCCGGCGACTACGAAATCTGGCTGGGTAACCAGATGCAGAACCGCCGCACCGAGCGCGGTACCTTCTTCCCGGTGTTCTGGCGGATGGACAGCCACTATGTACTCATCGACTTCCATAAGGATTTCGACCTCGCGCAGCCCGAGGAAGTAGAACTGCGCGCCGAAGGCCAATACAACGTGAAACTTGACGGCAAGCCGCTGACTGGTGCTCCCACACGCCTGACGGTGCCCGCCGGCAAGCATCGTATTAATCTTAAGGTCTACAACCAAGCCACACCGCCGGCGGTGTTCGTGCGCGGCAAAACTATTGCTTCCGATGCATCGTGGCTGGTGACCTATGAGGATAAGGAATGGATTGACGCGTCGGGTAAAACCTCCGACCAGTCGGCCACCACTTGGCTGCAAGCGGGGGCTTGGAATTTTGACTCGCCCGAGGCGCGGCCCTCGGCTTTCAAGCTGCCGACGGAGGTGCGCCGGGCGGCCCGCGTCGAGCGTAACGGGCAGAACATGGTAGTCGATTTCGGGCGCGAAACCTTCGGCTACATCAAGCTGCACGGGCTGCGCGGCAAGGGCCAGGTGGCGGTGTATTTCGGCGAATCGAAGGAGGAAGCTTTAGCTACTGAAACCGGCGAAACGCTGGAATACCTAGCCGTGGACCAGCCGCAGAAAGGCGACCGGGTTACGAGCTTATCCAAAGCGTTTCGCTACGTGAATATCCGGCCGGAGGCGGGCGTAAGCCTCGATTCGGTGTCGATGCTGTATGAATATGCGCCGGTAGCGGAGCGGGGTAAATTCCGCTGCTCGGATGCGCAGCTGAATAAAATCTGGGACGTGGCGGCCTATACCATGCACCTCAATACGCGGGAGTTTTTCATCGACGGCATCAAGCGCGACCGGTGGGTATGGTCGGGCGACGCATACCAGAGCTACCTGATGAACTATTACCTCTACTTCGACACGCCAACGGTGAACCGCACGCAGTTTGCCCTGCGCGGCAAAGACCCGGTTACCAGCCACATCAACACCATCATGGACTATAGTTTTTACTGGTTCATCAGCGTGTGCGATGCCTACCAGTACACCGGCGACAAGGCCCAGGTGCAGCAGCTCTACCCCCGCATGCAGAGCCTGATGGACTACTGCCTCGGCCGCCGCAACAAGGACGGCCTGGTGGAAGGCCTGGCCGGCGACTGGGTCTTCATCGACTGGGCCGACGGCCTGAGCAAGAAGGGCGAAGTGAGCTTCGAGCAGCTGCTGCTGTGCCGCAGCCTCGAAAGCATGGCGTTGTGCGCCAAGCTGGTTGATGACCAAGTCGGAGCCCAGAAATACCAGCAGCTGGCCACTGACCTCAAAGCCAAAATCTTCGCCACCTACTGGAATGCCAGCAAAGGTGCCCTGGTGCACAGCCGCATCAACGGCCAGCCTACCGACAACGTGACGCGCTACGCCAACATGTTCGCCATCTTCTTCGACTACCTCAGCCCCGAGCAGGAGCAGCAGGTGAAGAAATCGGTGCTGCTGAACCCGCAGGTGCCCAAAATCACGACGCCCTACATGCGCTTCTACGAGTTGGAAGCCCTGTGCGCGATGGGCGAGCAGCCCTACGTGCTCAAGGAAATGAAGTCGTACTGGGGCGGCATGTTGGACCTGGGCGCTACTTCCTTTTGGGAAGAATACGACCCGGCCAAGAAGGGCGCTGAGCACTATGCTATGTACGGACGGCCCTTCGGCAAGAGCCTCTGTCACGCCTGGGGAGCCAGCCCGATTTACCTGCTCGGCAAGTACTACCTCGGCGTGAAGCCCCTCACGGCGGGCTACGCGACCTACGAAGTAGTGCCCAACCTCGGCGGCCTGCAATGGATGGACGGTGCTGTGCCCACGCCGCAGGGCGACATTACAGTGGCCGCCAGCCCCAAGCAGCTGAAGGTGAAAGGGGCTATGGGTACCGGCACGCTGCGTTTCAAAAGCAAGTCAAAGCCTTCTTGCAAGGGCGGCAAAATCGTCTCGAAAGGCAGCGGGCAATATGAGTTGACGCTGGAAAAGGGGCGCGAGTACGTAGTGACTTATCAGGCGTTGTAATGGAACTGTCCGCTAATCTTAATGAGGTAGAGCCGCATCCCTGCGTCTCGTCGTTGAGCGAGTACAGCCAAACGATGCGGACGACGAGATGCAAGGATGTGGCTCTACCTAATTCCAAAGCCCTGCGAGCTAGCAGCTTCTTGGGGACACTCTTACTGCTTCTGTTGCCAGTCATTTCCGCTCTTGCGCAAGCCGGCGAAAAGATGGCTGTAGTCGAAGTTATTGGTCCCGGCAAAGGGCCGGTTGCAGTTGAAAACCTGTTGAAGCTATGCCGCAAATACCAGGTGCCGACTACCGGCGTGTACGCGTGGCAAAACCACCTCATCGCCTACGGAAAAGCGGGAGGCATTAAGGCCGTGCAAAAGAATCTGGCCGCCATTTATGCTGGTAACGAGGTGAAGCTTTACCCCGCGCCCTTCTACAAATTCGACCGGCAATACTGTCAGGATAAAATCCCCGCTAAGCAGTGGGACAACATCATCCTGACGGCAAACCTGGTCAGTAGCCCGAAGAAGCAGCAGGAGTACCTGGCCTACCACGCCACCCAGTTTCAAAAGTGGCCCGAGGTAGCTCAGGGCTTCTGCAACGCCAGCTTTCAGCAGCTGCTGGTGTTTCGGCAAGGGCGGCAGCTGATGCTGGTTATCAGCATTCCGAAGGGTGCCAATCTGGATGAATTGAACCCGAAAACCTCCCTGAACAACCCGCGCGTGGACGACTGGAATGCCCTGATGAAGCAGTACCAGGAGGGCCTGCTGGGTACCAAACCCGGTGAGACGTGGGTGTTTCTGAAGCCGGTAGCGGCAAAGCAGCCGGTGGTGCTTGAGAAATGAAAAGGGGTGTCATGCAGGGCATAGCATCTGGCAGGTCGCAGTAAGCATAGGTATCAGCAACGAAGTGGGCGAGATGCTTCGCTACGCTCTGTATGACCAACAATTAATAATCAATAATTAACAGCCAATAAATCTCTCGAAATGCTAACTCTCGGAATCCTGGGCCTCGGCGAAGGCCGCAGCACCATGTCGGCCGCTTTGAACAGCCCAAAATGGACCCTCAAAACCATCTGCGACCGCAACGAAGACCTGTGTCGGCATCGCGCTGAGGAATTCAATTTCCACCACTACACCACGCAGTACCAGGACCTGCTCGATGACCCGGAAATCGACGCCGTAGCTATTTACACCCCCGACCATCTGCATGCCGAACACGTGGCCCAAGCGCTGCGGGCCGGCAAGCACGTCGTCTGCACCAAGCCCTTTATCGACGACCTCGGCAAGGCCAACGAACTGCTGGAGCTGAGCCGCACCTCGGGCAAAAAGCTATTTGTGGGCCAAAGCTCCCGGTTTTTCGAGCCGATGAAGAAACAACGCGCCGACTATGAAGCGGGCCTGATTGGTGAACTCATCACCATCGAAGCCTACTACCACGCCGACCATCGGTGGTTTCTGGAGAAAGGTTGGTCGCTGGAAAACGCCTTTAAGTGGCTCTACGGCGGCCTCAGCCATCCCGTGGATTTTATCCGCTGGTACTTGCCCAACATCGAGGAGGTGATGGGCTACGGCATGCTCAGCAGCAACGGCGCCAAGGGAGGACTTAAGCACCAGGATACCATGCACTTCATCTTCAAGGCCACCGATGGCCGCGTGGCCCGCGTGAGCGGCGCCTACACCGGCCCGGTGCAACCCGTAACGCGCGACTCGGAGATGAGCTGCGTCCTGCGCGGCACCGAGGGCGCCAGCCAGGGCGACTACATGGACCTGCGCTACGCCGTCACCGACCGCACCGGCGAGGAACGCCTCATTACCTGGGAGCACAAGCTCAAGCACTACTTCCGTTTCGAAGGCAAGAGCCACCACGCCGGCGAATACCAAAATTATCTGGAGTATTTCGCTGATTCTATCGAGCAGAATTTCACGGCTTACCCTGACTTGAAAGAGGGCATCGGCACCATTGCGCTGCTGCAAGCCATGGACCGCTCGCTGAGTACCGGCCAGCCGGTGAAAGTGCGCGACCTGCTGGCCGAGCATGGCATTACGCTCTAGCTCCGTAACCTCACCCCCGGCCCCTCTCCCGCGGAGAGGGGAGCCTGACAACAACAGACGGTCGCGCCGCTGTAGCTCCCCTCTCTTTTGGAGAGGGGCCGAGGGTGAGGTCCCGCGCGTGAGGACAATAACGCCCCATTCTAAAATCTCACCTCAATCCCCTTTTCCGCATGGGTAATAACCTGCTTGGCCACCTCACTGCCTGGGACTACGCCATCGTCGCGGCCTATGTCGTTATCCTGGTCGTCATTGGCTTCCGGGCCAGCGCGTCGCAGCGCGACAAGCCAGACGAATCCATCTTCTTGGCAATTAAGTCGTTGGGTTGGGCCAGCATCGGGTTCAATATGTGGGGCACCAACGTGGGGCCGTCGATGCTGCTGGCCTTTGCCAGCATTGGGTATAGCACGGGCATCGTGGCGGTGAATTTTGAATGGTACGCTTTCGTATTTCTGTTCCTGCTGGCGGTGGTATTTGCGCCACGCTATTTGGCGGCCAGCGTGAGTACCATGCCCGGCTTCATGGGCCGACAGTACGGCGATTCCACGCAGAATATTCTGGCTTGGTACGCCCTCATCAAAATCCTGATTTCGTGGCTGTCGTTGGGCCTGTTTGCGGGCGGCTTTCTGGTGCGTCAGATTCTTGGAATTCCAATGTGGCAGTCGGTGATTGTGCTGGTGCTGTTCGCGGGATTTTTCGCCTTCGCGGGTGGGCTTAAGGCCATTGCCAAAGTCAACGTTTTCCAGATGATTTTGCTCATTGCTGTGTCGCTCACGCTCACGCTTCTAGGGGTGGCGAAGGTGGGCGGCCTGGGCAAGGTCTTTCACGGCGTGCCCGGCCACTACTGGAACCTGCTGCACCCAGCCTCCGACCCTAAATACCCGTGGTACGCCATTTTGTTGGGCTACCCAGTGTCGGCGGTGGCGTTTTTCTGCACTGACCAGGCCATGGTGCAGTCGGTGCTCGGAGCCAAAAACCTGGAGCAGGGGCAACTCGGTGTCAACTTCATCGGCTGGCTTAAAATACTGTCGCTCCCGCTGTTCATCGGCACCGGTATCTTGTGCTACGAGCTGTATCCGGGCCTCAAAGACCCTAGCGAAGCCTATATGACGATGGTGACCAGCCTGTTTCCGGCGGGCATGAAGGGCCTGGTCATTGTGGTGCTCATTGCGGTGCTGGTGGGCACCATCAGTTCCTCGCTCAACTCCCTAAGCACCGTGTTTACGATGGATGTGTACGCCCGCAACATCAACCCCGATGCCAGCCAGTCGCAGTTGCGGGCCGTGGGGCGCACCACCATTTTGGTCGGTTGCGGCTTCGCCATCCTCATGGCGCTGGCTATCGACAGTGTGAAAGGCTTGAATCTGTTCGATGTATTTCAGGCGGTGCTGGGCTTCATTGCGCCGCCGCTGGCGGTGGTTTTCCTACTCACTGTATTCTGGCGGCGCACCACGCAGCAGGCGGTTAACGCTATTTTATCCATCGGTTCGGCCTTCAGCCTGGGCGTGGGCGTGGTGTATTTGTGGGTGCTGCCATCGGCAAAATACAGCTTCTGGCCGCACTACCTCATACTGTCGTTTCTCATCTTTGCGGTGCTGTTCGTGGCCGCCGTGCTGCTCTCGCTCGCGGACTCAGCGGGCCAGGCGCGGCGGCAGGCAGTGGACTATGGGGTGCTGGCGCGGCCTACACGACGCGTGCAGGTGCTGTGGGCGGCGTTAGCCTTGGTGATGATTGGGCTATACGTGGTATTCAACGGGCATTAGCAGGCAATTGCCGGTGGCAGAAAAACGGCTAGGGAACGCCAAGAGGCACCACCTTGAAAGCATTAATACCTTCCTACTTCTAGCGGCGCTTCGGCGGCCAAGCCTGGAAGCCGCGCAGTCCAGGCTTCCAACACTGTTTGGCGCTCCGTTTCCGATTGTCGTGCGGGGCCATACACCACGTGAGGCGGCAGAACTGTAAAGCCTGTGAATTGCAGCATGCCCCGATGAATCGGCCGCAAAATACCCGCTAGCTCTCCCTGCAAACCGCCTGATGAGTAGTCGGCGGCGCTTCCGCCAGTAGTTAGGGAAAGCAGTGCCCGTTTGCCTCGGAACGGTCCATGTTCGTACAACCGGCCATTGCCGTAGGCTCGGCCCATGGCAAACACCCGGTCTACCCAGCCTTTCAGAATGGCCGGCACGCTGAACCACCAGAGCGGAAATTGCCAAATCATAACATCGCACCAAGCCAACTTTTGAAGTTCAGCCTCAATGTTGGCCGCGAAGCCGTTGTGTTCGGTAGCGTACAGTTCTTCGGCTTGTTGCTTGAAGAAGGATGCATCGCGAGTGGTCGTAAAGTTGTGGCGGTCCGAGACGGGGTCAAACAGGTGGGCGTACAAGTTCGAAACTTGCACGGCGTGCCCCGCCGCTTCGAGCGCGGCCACGGCGGTGTGCAGCAGGGCACCGTTGAAGCTTTGGGGCTCGGGGTGCGCAAAAACAATCAGTACATTCATAAAGGGAAGGCGTTTGAGGTGGGGCAAAACTACCTTTGTCGCCAGCCAAAAGCGAAGTTGATAACCCTTTGTGTGGTACTAACAAAAAAGGAAGTAATGGCCGCTCGAAAGCCTACCTCGACCAATAATCGTAACCGCGAAGCCCTCGATAATTTCTGCGGACTGACCTACGCCATGAACCTGCTGGGCGGGCGATGGAAACTATTGATTCTGCACAAACTGGAGCCGCAGAAACGTCGCTTTAGTGAGCTAAAGAAAACGCTTCCTCACATCACCGACCGCATGCTGACGTTACAATTGCGTGAACTAGAGCGTGATGGACTGATTAGCCGCACCGTATTTGCGGAAGTACCACCGCGGGTTGAGTATGACTTGTCAGCTAATGGCCGAGCACTCTCGCCCATCTGGAAAGGCCTGGAAACCTGGGGTGACGCCCACCGCCAAACAGCCGAACCAATAACGGCACTTGTCACCACCACTGATGGCTGAGGTCTGGTGGCCTTCAATTGACTACCTGCTGTGGCTATTTCAGTAGCACCTCCACATCGGCCCGCCGCGCTTCAGGTGATACTTTAAGTTCCTGGATTTTACCGCCCTTCACCACGGCCTCCACAGTGGTTTGGTAGGGTGCGTGTAGCTTGAAATGCACGTCCCAAGCTTTGGGCCAGGCCGAAAGGAGGTAGATTTTACGCCCGTTGGTTTGCAGCAGCATTTCCTGCAGGCCCAGCATGCCGGAGCCGCCCCAGTTGTGGTCGGGCGCCCAGTCGTAGCCGGGGCCCCAGAAGGCGGGAAAGCGGCGGCCGGAATCCTGGAGTTTCTGCACCGTTAGCTCGGCGGCTTCGTTGGTCAGGCCGAGGCGGGCGGCGAAGAGGTTGTGTTGCTTCCAGCCTACGTGGCTGCGGAATTTCTGCACATCGGGGTCGTAGCGGTAAGTATTCACGGCGGTGGTTAAATCGGGCTTACCCACGCCGTAAATGTCCCAGGGAAACACGGGGTAGAGCTGGGGACTTTCGGTGTTGTTGATGCGCTCCCAGGTTTTGGCTGGAGCCAGCATCTTGTGGCCGTCGATTTCGCGGAAATTGAAGGGTGGAATCCGGCTCAGCATAGCTGTCCACTTCTGGCGCTGTTCCAGAGTGCCATAGGCGGGCGGCAGCTCCAACAGGCGAGTGAGGACCGTGCGCAGGCCGGCGATAGTTGAGGTCGAATTGTAGGCCATCTTGTAGGTCTCTGCCCCTGAGCCTGGGTAGAGCACCAAGTGACCTTCACCATCGAGCGCCTTGGCCCCGCGCTGGCGGGCCAGGTATTGGTAGTGTTCGTCGAAGAAGGTGAGGCAACTTTCGATGAAGGGCAGGTATGGCGTCGCATCCTGACTGGCATAGCGCTCAGTTTCGAGCATCATCAGGCAGAATTCTAGCACAGTATCCCATTCGTATTCCAGCCAAGCGTTGTATTCAAGGCCTTTGTCGAAGTCGGTGGGGCGTTTCCAGTTATACTCAGCGGGATTGGGCAGGCCGAAGTTTTCGAGCTGCTCGGTGAAGCAGGCGCCGGGATGCCGCCAGTAAGTTTGGCTGCGCAGCTCAGCGTTGCGCAACAGGCGCAGGTAGAAGTCAAACTGCGGTTTCATCAGTGCCGCGTCGCCGCTTTTCAGCATGGGCCAGTACACAAGACGCTGGTTTTGGGCGGTGTGGGTGCCACCGCCCCAATTGCGAAAATCGGGCGTGAACTTCAGCGTGGAATCCGTCAGGACGGGGTCGTAGGTAAAGAGGCCGCCGTTGAACTTGGTGGGGGAGGTGCCGAAGGCGTTGCAGCCCAGCATGTAGCGCATGAGCTGGTAGTTGCGGCCCGCCTGCCACTCCGGAGCATTAGCCGTTGGCTGACTGGGCTGGATATGGATGAAGCTGCGGTTCCAATAGCCACGCCACCAGGCCACAGTGCGGCGCCGGGCAGCCAGTGGGTTGGGGAGGGTGCTAATAACCTGTTGCAGTCCGGCTTGCCACTGCACCTTAGCCGGTGAATTAATGGCTAACAGCCCTAAATGGCCTTGCTGAGAGGTGACATGCGCCGTGTGCAGAACCAACGTAAGCGAGTGATTATGGGCCGGGGCACGGCTTTTCAACTGCCAGCTCCGGTAGGGTGTGCGTAGATACTGGCCGTCGGTGGTGCTGGCTGGCTGCATGTTTTCGCCCCACAGCACGCCGCCAAAAACCAGGTTTTGCAGTGGGTTGAATAACTGAGTTTTCACCGTCGCCAGTCCCTGCTGCTGCACAGCCACATCGAAGACGGTTTGCGGTTGGTTCTGGTGAAAAAACTCTACGGTGTGGCCCCGGAAGCTGATGCTGTCGTGCCGGGTTTTTACCTCGCCCTGCGGCGCCCATTTGTAAGAATTCTGGTTGTTTTCCTTGCCTTTCAGCACCCGGTCCTCGAAACGCCAGCTTTCGTAGCTAGCTGTGGCCGTGAGCTTTTCGGTGCTGTTCACTTCCACATGCACGATGGGCCGGAATACATCGACCCAAACGTGTACCCGGGCGGTAGTTTTGCCTACGGTACCGGTCAGCGTCACGTCGCCGGTTTGCAGGGCTAGTTCTTGCTTAAAGGTGCCTTTCTCAAACGGATTGGGCGTGAGGCGCAGGCGCACGCGGCCGAGCTTCAACAAGCTGTTATTCTCATCAAATGTGCCGCTGCGCGCGATGTAAAACAACACGTCGCCATTTTCGCTCCACACGTTCAGGCCAATGTCGCCGCCGCCGCAGGGCATTGATTCACCCGCGTTTTGGCTGGGGGTATTCCAAGCGATGTTGTTGGAGGCAAGTTCGGTCTGGGCTTGGGCGAGGAAGGGGAGAAGCGCGACAAGCCAGACGATTAACCTCACCCCCCGGCCCCCTCTCCCGCGGAGAGGGGGAGCTAGTTGCAAAAAATGTTGAATGCACCCCCTCTCCGCGGGAGAGGGGGCCGGGGGGTGAGGTTTCGTGCTCATTGCGCCCAGTCATCCGTCCGGAACGATGACACCGGCAGCCCTTCGTTGCTGAACAACGTGGCCCGCGTGAAGTCCTGAAATGCGTAGCGTACCGCTACCGGCGACTCCACCGCATCAGCTGAAACGGTGATGCTGCTGCCGCTGATGTTGGCCTTGGCGGGATACCATTTCTGGTCGGCACCGGCTATTTCGAAGCCCGTTAGCTCCTGTCCGAAAGTAGTCATGCCATTGGGCGAGTTCTTGAAGCGTACCACTACAGCGTTGTCCTTCACCGTCATGGATTCGTAGGTTGGGCTCAGTGCTCCGAAGCCTTTGCGGCCGTAGGTTTGAGCCAATGCCAGCAGGGCCAGGCGGGTGCCGCCGGGCTCCTTGCGCATGGGATGAATAGAGGTTTCCTCGCCAATATCGAGTAGCACGGCCATGGCCGAGTTGGGAATCTGCTCTTGGGCCTTGCGCTGGGCGTCGCGCAGGAAGGCCGAGTTGTACTTGCCGCCCTTGTTTTTGGAGGTGCGGGTGTAGTCGAAGGGCGCAATTTGGGCGTAGTAAAATGGAAATTCGCCCATGCCCCACTTCGTACGCCACAGCTTCACCAGCGCCGCCATGCGGGCCGGGTACTCGTCGGGGTTGTCGTAGTTGGATTCGCCCTGGTACCAGATGGCGCCTTTAATGCCGTAGCCTTCAATGGGATGTAGCATGCCGTTATACAGTGTAGTAGCCGTCCGGCTCACCAGCTTGATGGTGTCGCCCTTAGCCGGCACCTTCACGCCCGCAAACTGGCGCACGGTTTCGGCGTCCATCCACGCCTCAATGAAAGAGCCGCTGTAGCTGCAATGCAGCAGGCCCACCGGCACCTGTAGCTGCTCCTGCAACAGCCGCCCGAAATAATAGGCCGTGGCGCTGAAGTTGCTCACTGCCTCGGGTTCGGCTAGGCGCCAAGGCGAGGGCTTGCTGTTTTCCTGCGGCTCTGTGACGGACGAGCGAGGCACGGTGTAGAGCCGCAACTGGTCGTTGCGAGAGTGTAGAATGGCCTCGTTGGAGCCCAGCACCGGTTGGCTTTTGAAGCCCTTCAGCGGCATCTCCATGTTCGACTGCCCGCCGCAGAGCCATACCTCGCCCACCAGCACGTTCTTCAGTTGCACGGTCGGCCCGTCGCCGCTGATGCCCAGCGTGTAGGACGTGTAGCTCGCGGCTGGCGTTTTCACTTTCAGCTGCCACTTGCCAGTGGCATC
Source organism: Hymenobacter negativus (assembly GCF_017571495.1). Lineage (GTDB taxonomy): Bacteria > Bacteroidota > Bacteroidia > Cytophagales > Hymenobacteraceae > Hymenobacter > Hymenobacter negativus. The sequence goes on from NZ_JAGETZ010000005.1 coordinate 443,867, forward strand.
AGTCTGGGCGGTGTATTTTTGCTTGCCCCAGCTTGGGCTCACGGTGATGGTACTGCCGGCTTTGGCCCAGCCCCACACGGTGCATTCGGCTTGCTGCTGCAGCACCATGTTGTCGGTGAACAACGAGGACAAGCGCAACTGGGCATGGCTCAGTTGCGGAATGCATAGCAGAGCTGCCCAAACGACGAACCTCATGACGCTGCTCTTTCGTGGTGGTGAGCCAGCTTGGTAAACCTCACCCCCGGCCCCTCTCCAAAAGAGAGGGGAGCCTGACGTGTCCTTTCTTGAAAACCGAGAAAAAGGCATTACAAAAACAAATAGTTATTTTTTGAGTCGTTCGGCTCCCTTCACTTTTGGAGAGGAGCCGAGGGGGAGGTTCCGGCGTCAGGGGCTACCGGCTCACCGGCAGCCATACCTCCATATCGTGCAGCCCGCGGTTGCCCCAGGCGTAGTACGGCACCAGCTTGAATGGCACGGTAGCGGGCTTTTCCTTGGAAATGGGATGGTAGAGCTGGCCCTTCCAGGCCGAGTTATCGGCAAATTCACTCTGTCCTTCCAGCCAAACCACATCCGAGCCAGCAATAGTGGTATGGCGCGGAGTGAAGACGATGTTGGCATTAATAACCAAGCCGCTGAGGGGTTTGCCGGCGGGCAGGTCGCTGGCTTCGAGGCAGTAGACTACCGGGCCGCGCCGCACGGCCACCTGGTTGCGGGCTTCTTCCACTAAAGCGTTGGCTTCCAGAAGTTGCGCGGGCATCGGGAGTTGCAGCTCTACTTTGTCGCCGGCTTTCCAGCGGCGGTTGATTTCGGCGTACTTGCCGGGCGTGAGGGTGGCGGCCACGGGCTGGCCATTCACGAGCAGGGTGGCGCCTTCGCTCCAGCCGGGCACCCGGAAAAACATCGAAAACGGCTTCTTTGGCGCGGTTTGCAGGGTAACTTTCACGTTGCCATCCCAGGGGTAATTGGTTTCCTGGGTCAGCTTGAGGGGCGAGCCGTCTTTGAGCTTCGTGCTTAGGTTATTGCCGCCGTAGAGGTTCAGCCACAGGCCTTTGTCTGATACGTTGTAGACGTAGTTGTTCACCTCCGCGATGGTGCGCACCACATTGGGCGGGCAGCAGTTGGAAAGGCTGATATAATCAACCCGCTCTTTGGACCAGCGTTGGGCGAAGGGCAAGTCGGTGGAATAGGCCAGCGGGTTGGTGTAGAGGAAACGCTGCCCGTCGAGGCTGATGCCGGATAGGACGCTGTTGTAGAGAGCCGTTTCCATCACGTCAGCATACATGGCGTCGCCGGTGATTTGCAGCATGCGCCAGTTCCAGAGCACGTTGCCGATGTTGGCGCAGGTTTCGCCGTGGGCCGTGAGGTTGGGCAACTGGTAGTCGCGGCCGTAGGCCTGGTGAATTTTCTGCACCGTATCGGGCTTGTAGGCCGTGCCGTCGGGCGATACGCCGTCGTAAAGCGCCCCGCAGGCGCCGGTGACGTACATTTTGTGCTGGGTCACGTCGTCCCACATGCGGTCCAGTGTTGTGAGCAGGGTTTTGTCGCCGGTTTCGGCGTACACGTCGGCCGCGCCCGCAAAGAGGTAGTTGGCCCGCACAGCGTGGCCGCCAGCCTTCTGCATCTGCCGGAAGGGCAGGCGGTCTTGGTTGTCATCGGTGCCGATGTCAGCAGCCAGCCCGCGGATGTTGATGAGGCTTTCGGCCAGTTCCAGATAGCGCGGGTCGCGGGTGGTGCGGTACATTTCCACCACGCCCATGTAGTGCGCCGGGCAAATGGCGTTGCGGGCCAGCTCGGGCGAGGCTTTTTTGTAGAAATTGTAGAGGTAGTCGGTGGCTTTCTTGGCGGCGTTGAGCAGAGTGGTTTTGCCAGTGGCGCGATAGTGCACGCAGCCAGCCGTCATGAGGTGGCCCAGGTTGTAGGTCTCGAAATTCAGGCGGTCCTTAAAGGCGGCTTTTTGGCCCGGATTATTCAACTCTGCGATAGTACTCTGGGTGCTGAGGTAGCCATCGGGCCGCTGCACCTTCACCACCAGCGCAATGGCTTCATCGAGCTGTTTATCCAGCTTGGGGTCGTGGGTCACGGCATAGGATGCCGACAGGGCCTCCAGCAGCTTAAAGAAGTCGCCATCGTGGAAAGGCGGGCCTTTATGCGCGCCTTTCTCCAGACCTGCCGCAATCTCGAAGTTCTTGTACGCGTGGTTGCGGTCGGAGTGGTAGAGCGCCCACATGGTCGGAATCATCGACTTCTGGCACACGTCGAACCGCTCTGCCCAGAAGCCATTGGTCCACTGCACGCTGCCCATGTCTACGCTGCTCAGCTTGGCGTGAGAGCTGGCGGAGGTGTTCACGAGGGCCTTTTGCTGAGCAAAAGTGGGGCTGGCGAAGGCCATCGCCACTAGCCCTAGGCTAATCTTTTTAATGGACACGTTCATAAGCTATTTGGTGGAGGTGGGAATGGCTGAGTTGCTGACTTCAAGCGTTACTGGGCCTAGTAGCCCCGCCGGCAGCAGCGGCTTGCCCGCGGCCGGCGATGGCGCAGGCGTCCAGGTTTGGCGTTGCTCGGTGGGCAAGGCTTGGTCGCCGATGAGGCGATTGGCCCAGGTGTTGGTGACGCTGACTTCTAGCTGGTTATCACCCTTTTTGAGCGCTTGAGTAACGTCGAGGCGGTAAGGCGGCGTCCAAGAGATGCCGCAGGGCTGGCCGTTCACGCGCACTTCGGCTAGGTTGGCAACCGTGCCGAGGTCCAGGTAAACCTGGGCCGAAGGCGCGCCAGCGAGTTGTCCTTTTTGCTTCTTCAGTTGCTTGGGCGGCTGCCAACGGAAGCTTTGGGTGTAGGTAGCGGTGCCGGAATAATGGCTTATGCTGGCGTCCGAGCTTTTGCTCCAATCCGTCAATTGGGAGAAATTAACTGGCTGGACCGGCCCGCCCATTTTTGGGTCGAAACGGACTTGCCATTGGCCGGCGAGGGTTTGCACGGGCTGCGTTTCAAGCCAATTGGAGCCATTTTGGGCGCTTCGTTGCGTTGTCGATTCACGAAAAATCACGAAAATGGAGCCATTGCGTTCCAAGCGCAGCGGTAGCATTGTGCGGCCGTTTTCCACTTTCCAGTCAGTCGCCGGGCGGGTTTCGCCGGTCACCGCATCCCACAGCTCCGGCTGTCGGCCCGTCACGCGTAATGACAGGTTGATGGTGCGAGCCGAATCGAGTTGGTTGGAAATGAAATAGATGTCAAACTCCGGCGCGGCGCGGTGTGTCCAGGCGATGCCCTTGGCACGCTGGCTGCTGACGGTGCTAGCCGTTACATCGCGCTCCAAACCCAATTTCTGAAAAGACTCAGTAGTGAATGGGCCTAATAAAACTTTATTGTTGTACCTACCACTATTCGCCGCTCCTGCATAAGAAGCAAAAGCTGCTACATCACTGACTCGGTCTAGGTCTACTACTGCTTTTTGTACATCCTTATCTGCATTCGGGAAGCCGCGCAACGACGGCGAGCGGCTAGGCTGCTGGTTGAGCAAAATGGTGGCTCCAGTATCTACTAGCGCCCGCAGTTTCTTCGCTACTTCGGGCGACATGGCCGTGCTGTCCGGAATCATTTTCAACGCCCCCGGTACCACCAGCAGGCCGTAGCTGGCGCCGCCTGGCAGCACGATACGGCCGTTTTCCACCTTAGCCAAGCGTAGTAGTGCGTCCTTGTTGAAGGAATCGTACTTGTAGCCATGCAGCGGGTCGACCAGCATGTCGGCGGTTTCCATGTTGGCCGAGGCGGAGACTTTTTCGGGCTGCTCGCGCATCGGCAAGCCCACGTTGGCGAGGCGCTTTTGCTCGGCGGTCACGGCTTGCGGGCCGAAAATGCCGGACAGGTCGTTCACTAAATGATTGGGCAGTATGGCGCGGCGCGGGGTTTCCTCGCCGGTAAAGACTGCTACATCGGCTACCGGGTGGCCGAGTTGCAGCAGGGCCTGGCAGCGGCTGGCATAGTCGACCCAGGCGCGGCCGGGCTTCCACCAGGTTTGGTCGCGCTGGAAGAACAGGCCGATGCCGCTCAACGTCATGCCCGGCTTGCGGTCGAGCCAGGGGTTGTGCACGAACACGTGGTACACCAAGCGGTTGACCCCCAGCGCGTAGTTACGGTCCTGCAATGCCTTGAGCATGCCGGGGTGCTCATCCCAGGCCAGCTTTAGCTCGGTGAAGGCTTCGGCCTGCACGATGTTCTTGCCATAGATGTGCGCGCCCGAAACGGCGTCGAGCATGTCGTTGGGCTTGTCGTGGGTGGGGCTGCGCAACCAGAATTCGCCCATCGGCACGTCGGCGTGCTGGTAGTGCAGCAGGCCGTCGCTCACCATGGTGGGCGCAATGGCCTCGGCCGAAAACGTGCAGCCTTTGGCGTGCGCCAAGTCCTTCAATGTTACGTAAAACTTGTCGTTCACCAGCTCCGCAATCGTCTGACGCACATCGGATAGTACCCGCTCCGATTGGTCGGCGCTGGCCAGGGGCACGCCGGCCATTACGGGCAGCCAGGGCAGTAAGTCGTAGCCCCGCCGCTGCTTGAACTCGGCCGGAAAGTTGGTCGACCAGTTCTGCGAGCCGCATTCCCAGCTGTCGACGTGGAAGACCTTGAGCACGCGCGCCGCCAGCTCCGGCCCGCCCTGCCGCACCGCCTCGCCAAACCACTTGTCAAACTGCAAGCTGACGGCAGCGGGGTTGAACTTGTCGCATTCCAGCCCGCGCCCGCCGCCGCCGGTGGTATTGATTTGGCCGGTGCTGGCGTGGCCCATGCGCAGGATGGTCCAGCGGCCGGGCGGTGCGGTCCAGGTCAGGCGGCCGGTGGCGTCGAGCTTATCAGTGAGGTTGATGACGTTGCCCAGCGGCACGCACTGCGCGTCGGGCACTTGGGCGAGCGTGGTGCGCTGGCTCACGCGCCATACGTCGCCATTTTTGCCCTCAAACTGGTGGATGCGTGCCTCGCCCGAAAGCTGGATTTCCGACACTTTCAGCGACTGTTTCCACTTGGCCGCGTCGAGGTCTTCGGCGCCCGGCTCCGAGCCGGCGGGGTCGTAGAGGAAGCGGAAAAATCGCGCTGTAGTAGCCGGTAGCGCGTGCGTCACGGCGCTGCTGTCCTGCCAGCCGCTGCGGGGCGGTTGCAGGCGCGTGAGGGGCCGGAAGGTGTGGCCGTCGTCGCTCACTTCCACCCGCAGGCGGTTGGCCTGGTAGTTATAGCCGTTGGAGCGGATGCGGATGCTGCGGCAGGTAAAAGGCTGGTCGAATGCGTATTGAATCCAGCCTGTGTCGCTGGTTTTGAAGCCTTTTTTGTTGCCGGGTGTGGCTATTAAGTCCAGGTTTTCGCCGGTGAGGCTGCTGGTAATGGTGGGCTTAAGGGTGGCGGTAGAAACGCCGCTGCCGGTGGGCGTGGGGTAGGCGTACACCGCCACGTCGCGGTAATAGCCCTGCACCCGGGGCGGCTGAGGCAGCGTCAGGCTGAGCTTTTTGCCGCCCGTTACCTGCGTTTGGGCCGATACCACGTGCTGCATCGACAGCTCGGGCGTAATCCATGGCCCGCCCGCCAGTGCGAAGCCGTCGCTGACGTGCATGGCCAGTTTCAGGCCTAGCCGGTCGGCTTCCTGCATGGAATGCTTCACCATGGCCCACCACTGCGGCGAGAGCTGTCGGGCCGGCGGCGAAATGGCTGGCGGGTTTTCCACGTCCTTTATCGGCATCAGGTACGCCCCGCCGATGCCGGCTTCCTTCATGGCTTCCAGGTCGGCGGTGATGCCGGCCGGGGTCACGGCGCCGTTCATCCAGTACCAGAACACCCACGGCCGGGCCGCTTCCGGCGGGTTTTTAAAGACGGATTCTAAATCGGGCGCTTGCTGGGCGCACACCGGGGCCGGCAGCAGGCCGAGCGTCGGCAGCGCAAGCAACAGGAGCGTCTTGGGAAGCAAGCGGGTTTTCATTCGTGTTATTAGTTGAACTGTAATTATTTGACCGTCATGCAGAGCGCAGCGAAGCATCTCGCGTGCAGCACTATTCATAACTAATTGCAACGAAGTGAGCGAGATGCTTCGCTGCGCTCTGCATGACGTTCTGGTTTTCGCAGACGATTAGGCCAACTGTCCTTTTATGCGGTAGCCGTACTGACCGAAGAGCAGAATCACCAGGTAGCAGACCATCGGGATGAGGTAGCCAATCTGGATGTTATCGCCGCGCATGTCGATGAGGGTGCCCATGAGGGGAGGCATGATGGCGCCGCCCACAATGGACATTACCAGCCACGACGAGCCGGGCTTGGTGTCGTCGCCGAGGCCAGCGATGCCCAGGGCGAAGATGGTGGGGAACATAATGCTCATGAAAAAGCCTAGTCCGCCCAGGGCGTAGATGACGTAGGCCCCGTCGCCGAACACGGCCACCGCGCACAGCGCCATGGCGACAACGGCATAAATCGACAGCAGCTTCTGCGAGGCGATATACTTAAGCAAAGCCGTGCCGATGAAGCGCCCCACCATAAACAGCAGCCCGTACACGGCCAGGTAGTAGCCGGCCGTTTTCTCATCAACCCCGGCGCCTTGCTTGGCCATCCGGATGAAGAAGCTCGTGACGCACACCTGCGCCCCCACGTAGAAAAACTGCGCCACCACGGCCCAGGTGAGGTGCCGATGTTTCAGCACCGCGAAGAAGCCCCCGCCTTCCGACGGCTCGGCCTCGGAGGCCCGCACTTCGGGCAGCTTGCTGAAAAAGAACAGTACCGCCACGGCCACCAGCACACAACCCAGCACGATGTAGGGCAGCTTCACAGCCGCGGCTTCGTGGTTGAGGTAGGTGTTACGGATAGCATCGGGCATCGCGGCCAGTTGGGCTTTCGTGTATTCCTTGCCCGACAAAATCATGTTGGCGCCGATGATGGGGGCCACGAAAACCGCCAGTCCGTTGAACGAGGCCGCCAGGTTCAGCCGGCTTGTCGAGGACTCGGGCGGGCCGAGCACGGCGGCGTAGGGGTTGGCGGCGGTTTCCAGCGTCGTTAGGCCGCAGCCGATGATGAACAGCGCGGTCAGAAACAGGCCGTAGGAGCGGGCATCGGCGGCGGGTACGAACAGAAAGGCCCCGCCCGCAAAGGCTAGCAAACCTAGAATGATGGTGAATTTGTAGCCCAGCCGCTTGAGCAGTATCCCGGCCGGAATGGCCATCAGGAAGTAAGCCAAAAACACGGCCGTATCCACGAAGGTGGACTGCCGGTTGTTGAGTTGGCAGGCTTTCTGGAGGTGCGGAATCAGAATTGAATCCAGGCTATGCGCCATGCCCCACAGAAAAAACACGCCTACCACCAGTATAAACGGCAGCAGATAAGTGCGGGCACTGACGGGGCCGCCAGTAGCAACGGGTGGCGGGGTGGAAGCAGGAGCAAGGGCCATCGGGTGGGATAAATAGGTAAAAAGTAGTCCGTATTGAAAGGTAAGAACGTCAGGCGGCGCACTGCCCGTTTTACAGCTGACCCCGCAGCTTCACCACCAGCAGGTGGTCGCAGGCCAGCACCACTTCGCCGTGCTCGTTGATGACTTCCACGTGCTCGGTCACGGTGCCATAGCCCGGCTTTTTGCCTTCCTCCTTGGCCGAAATCGTGACTTCGGAATGAATGGTGCTGCCGATGAAAACAGGCTTCACGAAGCGCAGCCGGTCGTAGCCCTTGGAGAAGGCTTCGGGGTTGATTTCGGAAGCCGTGAGGCCGATGCCGATGCTGAAAATCATGGTGCCGTGCGCAATGCGCTGGCCAAACGGCTGGGTTTTGCACCACTCCGCGTCGAGGTGGTGGGGGAAGAAGTCGCCGGTGTGCCCGGCGTGCACCACGAAGTCGGTTTCGGTGATGGTGCGGCCGAGGGTCACGCGCTTGTCGCCGATGGTGTAGTCTTCGAAAAAGGTTGATTTGAAGTACATGGGAGGAAGGTAGCGTGGACTCTGCGAGTCCGAGCGCGAGCGC
>NZ_JAGETZ010000006.1 GCF_017571495.1 Hymenobacter negativus
CCCGTTACCGAAATGCGGACGGCCGTGCTGGTGGGGCCGGTCGCGGCCGTGGTGAAGGTAAACCACACGTCACGCGGCGCGGTAATCGAACCGCAACCTGCGCCCTGGCCACCGGTGGCGTACACGCTGGTCGCCGTGGTGGTGGCCCCAAAAGTGGTAGTCGACAGCGGCGTGCACGTGTTGTTGATGGTCAGCACCGTGGCGCCGCAGGGGTTGTCGTTCACGATGAGCGTGGTGAAGGACTGCGGGCCGGCCGTGCCGGAGTTGGTGCCCGCGCCGCAGTTCGACGTCACGTAGAACTGGTAGGTGGTGCCAGGCGTCAGGCCCGAAACGGCGTAGGGCGGGCCCGTCAGGCCGGTCACCGTGGTGTAGACGTTGGTGGGCGACGAAGTCTGGGCGGGGTTGAAGCCCGTTGGACCGTAGAGCACGGTGTAGGTGCCCGTGCCACCTGCCAGCCACGAAAGCGAAGCAGTGGTAGTAGTGGTCGTAGCCGTGAGCGAGGCCGGCGTCAGGCAGCCCGTCGCCGATTCCAGAATGACGTTATCCAGGCCGATATCGGTTACGCCAAAGTCACCCTTGGCCCGGAAGCGGATAACCGCCGTAGCCGAGGTAGCACTGATGGGCAGCACCTGCGTTATAAAGCCGGCCGCGATGGTACCGCTGATGCCGTAGCCAGCCAAGCGGCTGAAGGTTGTGCCGCCGTCGGTCGAGAGCAGAACCACCAGCGAGTCGGTACCCGAGGTATTCACGTAGTCGAAGCTCAGTCGCTTGGCACCAGCCAGGCTCAGGTTCACAAACAAATCGAGCGAACCAATGCTGCCGCTGGGCGCATAGTATGTGTGGAAGCGAGCCGAGTGCGTGCCCTGGCTGGCCACCGGCGTGTAAAGCCCGAAGGTGGGCGAAGTCCAGGCGGCCGTGGTGCCGTCGTCGTCGCGGCGCCAGGAGTTGTCGCCCGTTACGGGTGTGTTGCGCCAGCTGGTCGTCGGTATATCGTGGGTGCCGCAGCCATCTACCCAAGCATTCTCAAAACTCTGGGTAACTGGCAGCGTGGCATACACGGGTGCCAGGCACAGTGTGGTGAACGTGAACGGCCCAGCCGTCTGGCTGGTCTGGCCACCGCCGCAGTTCTTCGTTACATAGAACTGATACGTCGTATTAGCGGTCAGGCCACTAATGTTCGTGCTGGTCGTCGTGGTGTTAACCGTGGTGCTGCCCGTGCCGCCCGGCGTGAAGTTGTTCAGGCCGTATTGCACGATGTAGCCCGTGGCCGTGCCATTGGTAGCACCGCTGAAGGTAAGTGTGGCCGTCGTCGTGGTTACGTTGGTAGCAAGCAGGGCAGTTGGCGGTGCGCAGGATGGCGCGGGACCCACCGTCAGCACAAAGTCCTTGGTTTCGCCGCTGCCGAAGTTTGAGCAGGCATCGCCGGCGCCGTTGGTGTTGCCCGTGCCGCGGCTCCGGATGCGCAGGCCAGTCAGGCCCTGTACAGCAGTGGCCGGCACCGTAATGGTCACCGTAGCCGGCGTGCCACTGGGCGACGTCGTGGCCACTTGGGTCCACTCGCTGGCCTCAAACGTGCCGTTCTGGTTCCAGTCGGCCCATACCGAGATAATGCTGCTGCCGCTCACCGTCACGCCCAGCGAGTAGTTTAGGCCCTGAAGCACGGTGCCCGTGGTGGTGCCGGCCACTGGGTAGCTGGTGTAGTAGCTGGTGCCTGCGCTGGTGGTCACCGTATTGCAGGTGAGGCCGGTGGCATTCAGGCCCGAGCCGCCCAAAGTAACCTGTGTAATATCGTTGCCGCCGCAGAAGCCACCCAGTGCCGTATTGCTGGGGTTGCAGTACACTGGCACGCTGTTGGTGCTGAAGCTTTGCACGCCGCAGCCCACGGCCGGGCCGTTGGCGTTGCGCGGTACTATCTGGTAGTAGTAAGTGGTGCCGGCAGCCAGCAGTGCTGGGGCCGTGTAGGTAGTGCCGGGCTGGTTGGTGCTCACCAGCGGCGGTGTGGTCGTCGTGCCGAAGTACACGTCGTAGCCGGTCACTACGCCGGTGCCAGCTTGCCAGGTCAGGCTGGTATTGCGAGCCTGGTTCACAGCGCCGGCAGCGGGTGTAATGTTGGTGGCGCAGCTAGGCACGCCGCTCAAGAGGTTGATGCGCACGTTGTCGAGGCCGATGTCACTGGTGAAAGTGCCCGTCACTTTTGTGCGGAAGCGAACTGCCGTCGTCGCTGCAGTCGCCGTCAGGCTCACGCTCTGGGGCTGCCAGCCCTGGGCCACGGTGCCGCTCACGCCGAGGCGAATGAGGGGCGCGCTAAACGTATTGCCACCATCCGTCGATACCTGCACCTGCAGCGAGTCGTTGCCGGCTGTGTTCAGGTAGTCAAATTGCAGCACTTTGTTGCCGCTGGCGCTCAGGTTCACATACAGGTCCAGCGTGCCCAGTGCGCCGGCCGGGGCGTAGTAGGAGTGGAAGCGGGCCGAGTGCGTGCCTTGGCTGCCCGCTGGGGTGTAAGCCCCTACGGTAGGCGAGGTCCAGGCGGCGCTGGCACCGTCATCTTCACGACGCCACGAGTTATTGCCCGTCACGGGCGTGTTGCGCCAGAAAGCCGAAGGCGAGTCCTGCGTATCACAGATGCCCACCCAGGTGCTTTCAAAGCTCTCCGAAACTGGCAGGGACGCGTAGGTAGGGGCCACGCAGGCCGTGCGGAACGTGAAAGGGCCAGCTACTTGGCTGGTCTGGCCGCCGCCGCAGTCCTTGGTTACATAAAACTGGTACGTCGTATTAGCGGTCAGGCCACTAATGTTCGTGCTGGTCGTCGTGGTGTTAACCGTGGTGCTGCCCGTGCCGCCCGGCGTGAAGTTGTTCGGGCCGTACTGCACGATGTAGTTGGTTGCCGTGCCGTTGGTAGTAGTAGCAAAGCCAAGCGTGGCTCCATTGGTCGTGATATTGGTGGCCGTGAGGCCAGCCGGCGGCGCGCAAGCCGGGGCCGCGCCAATGGTCACGGTGTAGTCTTCCGTTTCGCCCGAGCCAAAGCTGGCGCAGGCATCGGCTGCTCCGTTAGTATTCCCGCTCAGGCGCGAGCGCACCCGCATGCCGGTCAGGCCCAGCGTAGCCGTCACGGGTACCGTTACTCCTATCGTCGCCGGTGTACCGGCGGTTGAAGCCGTGGCTACCTGAGTCCACTCACTGGCGTCGAAGAGGCCGTCCTGGTTCCAGTCGAACCACACGGAGATGATGCCAGCTTCTGGCGTCGTCACGCTCACCTGATAGGTGAGGCCACGTAGCAGGGTCCCGGTCGTACTACCCGCCGTCGGAAACAGTGTATAGCCGCTCCCATTCACTGTATTACAAATAGTATTTGGGTTATTTAGCGTCGTGCTCGATATAGCTACGCCATTAATGTTGGCATTACCAGTGCCGCAATAGGCCCCTAGGTTGCTGGTGCAATAGGTGGTGGGCTGGGCCACAGCCGCTGTGCCGCAACACAGCAGCCATAGCAGCGCCAGCCAGCTGCTGCGCCTTCCAAAGCGCGCAGAGGTAAAAAAGTAGGAGTGCTTCATGTGATGAAAAAATGGATGAGAAAAGTGGGAATATGAAAATTAGAGAGTGCCGTAGCAATATTTTGTCCTTGAACTTTTGTTGCTTTGCGTGAAAAAATGTGCTGACTAGGCCTTTTATGTTGATTTCGCCTGTAACATACAAAGAAAATCAATGCTGTGAGTTTTGTTATAAATTAGTTCCATTTCATCCAAAAATCACCATTTTTGGCCCTGAATTTGCTCTGAATTAATCGTTAACATGCTTACAATTTTTACGCTCTAAATTTCTACCAGTATCTTGGTTCGCCGATTAGTCGGTGACCACCCGGTTAGTGATTTTTCACCCTTTTATTACCCCTTTTCACCTCTCATGAAGAAAATACTACATCTTTCCACCCTCTTGCTGTTAAGTTGGTGCCTGTCGCTGGCCGGTATGCAGCAAGCGTGGGCCTCGCACGCCCAGGCCGGGCAGCTGAGCTACAGCTATGTGAGCACTGCTGCCAATGGTGACCAGACCTATCTGGTGAAGGTTGAATTCTATCGGGACTGCTCGGGTATCGCGGCACCTACCTCGTTTCCGCTTACCGCTACTATGTCCTGCGGCTCCACCGCTCGTACTGCAACGCTGAACCAGGTTGGCCAGCCCATCATCGGCTCTCCCTACTGCGCCAGCTTTCAAGCCCAGGCTGCCTGTTCTCTCACGGGTTCCTCCCCGAGCACCGCACTAGCCAACTTTGTAGTTTATACCTATCAGAATACCATTGTGCTGCCACCAGCAGCCGAATGGATTCTGAGCGTAGAGGAAAGTGCCCGTCCTTCGGTAACCAACCTTTCGACGGGGGGCAACCTGCGCCTGGAGGCACGGCTCCACTCGCTTCTCACCCCCGTGGGTGGTGGCACGCCCATCGTTATTCACAACGACTCGCCCATTTTCTCCCTTACCAACCTGCCCGTACCGTTTGTGTACCTGAACCAGGAATCTACCATCTCGTTTGCTGCTGCTGACCCTGACCGTTTGAACGGTCCAAACAACTTGGCTGACAGACTGGTATACACTCTGGACCGCCCGCTGAACGGTTGCAATACGTACGAGACGTATGCTACTTATCCTACTTCTGGCTGTACTCCTACTATTGACCCCAAGTGTTCTACCCGTTTATTGTCCTGCGGCAATGCCGCTGGCGCTAATTACTCGCAAAACCTGCCCATCGCAGTAGCTAGTGACACTATCCGCAACGGGGTATGCGGCTCCGGTCTGACTACGGGTACTATTCAACCTCGCTTCAGATTCAACGCGTCGCAGGCCAGCTTCACCTTCACACCCAACCGCTACCTGAACACGCCTTCCAGCAGTGGTGACAACAAATACGTAGTAGTAGGCAAAGTAGACGAATACCGTACCATCAATGGTCAGGAATACCTCGTTGGTACGTCGCGTCGCGATTTCCTGGTTATCGTCATTAACGGTGCTGGCAACACAGTGCCTTCTAACCCCACCGGTACGGCTGGTCCGCCCCGTAGCGGCGTAGTGTTGAACATCACCCGCGACACCACCGACCTGGAAATTAAAACCTGCAATTACTCGCGCGTTCGTTTCAACTTCACCGACCCCGATAATACTGGGCCGAACCCGCCCACGCCTCGTCAGAACCTGACGGTGTTCTATCCTAGCAATATCAGCACTGACCTGCTACAGGGTGGTGACATCGGGTCATTTGTTCTCTCAAACAACGGCACTCCTAACCCTTCGGCTACCTTCTACTTCCAGCCCATTTCGTCGCTGGCCGGTACAACTATCCTGATTCCGTTGCGTATTGAAGACGACGGTTGTCCTGCAAAAGGCATTCAGTATCGGACTATCCGCGTTCGGATAGTAAACTATAAAGGTGCTACTGCTGTAGCCAACATCAGTGCTCCTGGCTTGGGCAACAGTGCGCCCAACCCTGCAATCTGTGCTGGTGGCTCGCTGCAAATCAACGGTGCGGTCGACCGTCCTGATTCGGTTCGGGTCGCTACCACTGGCGCCGTAATTCTACAAACCTATTCTTACCAGTGGGTACCCCTGAACACGAACGTACCTGGCCGCACACTAGCTGACGCTGGCCTGCCTACTGTAACCAATACACAGAATATCACGGTTCGTCCCACCGTCACGACGCGCTATCGCCTGTTCATTTCGCCTATCCAAGGCTTCGGCATTGGCTTGTGCGGCGACACCACTTCGGTGCTGGTACGCGTAGTGCCCCCGCCCACAGTGAGCATCGTAGCCAGCAATACCACGGTATGCTCGGGCTCGCCTGTCACGCTGACGGCTACTGCTCGTCGCGCTACCGACGCTCTGACCGACGTGTACACCTACCGTTGGACGGCTCCGGGTGGCTTCACTGCTACCGGTGCAAGCATCACCGTAAACCCGACTGCTGCTACTACCTATACGGTAGTTGCCACTGGTGCTCCGGCTTATGGTTGCTCTGCCACAGCTACTTCTGCAATAGCTGTAGCTCCAGCTGCTGTCGCTAACTTCACTAAGACTGCCGAAATTTCGTCGCGTCCCGGCAGCCTCAGCCTGATTCCTCCGGTAACCTTCTCGTTTCAGTACAACGGTTCATTGAACCCAGTAACTCCTGGTTTCCAGGTTGACACGGTCCGTTGGACTTATCAACTCGTTCGCAACGTGAGCGGTGCTGCTGTTACGGCTCCTCAAGTACGTTTCTCAAATAGCCGCACCACGGCTACCACTCCTCCGTTGCAGCCTGGTTTCTATGCTATTCGCCTGTTCGTAAGCACACGTGCGGCTGGCACTAACTGCCCCGAAGGCGTATTATTACAAGAGGTTTTCGTTCCAGACGTAGTCACTCCGAACATTATCACGCCAAACGGCGACAACTACAACGATTTCTTCGTTGTAAACTCGACGCAACGTGGTGGCAAACTGGAAATTTACAACCGTTGGGGTACCAAGGTTGAAGAGTTCAGCAATTACCAGAACACTTGGAAAGCTGATGGTCAAGGTCCTGGCGTATATTACTACTACATCACCGATAAGGGTGGTGCCAAAACCAAAGGCTGGATTGAAGTAGTGAAGTAATCTTCGCTGCATTCAGTAAAAAAGGAGCTCCGCGAATTTTGCGGGGCTCTTTTTTTGTGGGTTTTTACAGGTAGTTGCCAAAGCTTCTCAGGCAGTGATTAAAACCAATAGGACACTTGTACATGCCTATTTGACTTAGGTTGCGAAGCAGCGTTGTAAAAGCATAGAGAGCATACAGAGCATAAAGTAGCCATGCTAGGCGTAGCCCCTGCTTCACCGGCTGCCAAGGCCAACTACTTACGGCAACCGATGACGCTCGTTTTTAACCGCGTTTTGCAGGTTCCATTCTACCTCGTGCTGGAAAGCGTGCAGGCGCACCGGGCACTCGGCCATCAGACATAGCGAGCACGCGGCAAAGGTGCAGGGGTCGGCGTGTACGAACATCTCGACTTCGACGGCAAAGCGTGCACGAATGAGCTCTTCTATGTCAAACAATTGGGAATGAACCTCCTCCAGGGTGAAGTAGTAGGGCATCTGCATATGGCAGTCGATGTGCAGATTGGCACCGTAGCGCTGCACGCGTAGGTTATGGACGTCAATCCAAGGGGCCCGGCGCTGAGCCTGGAGTTCGGCAATTACTTCGGTCACCACAGCTGTGTCCGTTTCGTCCATCAGGCCCGACACCGAGCGGCGCACCATGCGCCAGCCATTCACCAGAATAAAGCCGCCCAGCAGCAGGGCTGCGCCACTGTCGAAGCGCACCACGCCCGTAGCCGCTACCAGCACCAGTGCTGCTGACGACACAATTGAGGTAAGCGCATCGATGTATAGGTGCTGGCCATCGCCTACCAGGGCCACTGAGTTCAGGCGCTTGCCAGTGCGTACCAGCAGCAGGCCCACACCCAGGTTGACCACAGCAGTGCTGGCCAAGAGGAGCACTCCCCAATCGGGCCGGCCCACCGGATGCGGGTGAATGAAGCTTTTGGTTGCGCTGTACAGAATGAAGGCCCCGGCCATGAAAATCAGCCCGCCTTCGAAGCCCAGCGACAGGTTCTCCACCTTGCCGTGGCCGTAGGGGTGGTTTTCGTCTTTCGGCAGGCCGGCCAGGTAGAGGCTATAGAGCGCAAAGCCACTGGTTGCCACGTTGATAATGCTTTCCAGGGCATCGGTGAGTACAGCTTGCGAGCGGGTGAGGCGGTAAGCGTAAAACTTAATGGCTACCAGCGCGATACTAACCACAAGGGAAAGCAAGCCGAGCCGGTATTTGGTTTGAGACGACGTCATGCAAGGGAATTTTCGGCTCAAAGGTCGGGCTTTTGGGGCGAGCGGCTGGAAATATGCTGGATGTGGGGTATCAGTTTTTAAGTAGCAGGGCGCAACCTTTTCAGGAATATCAAGTATTTAAACCAGTCAAAAATAATTTTTAGGTTAGCCTAAAAATTAAGTATATTTGTTAAAATCATCTGCTTATCGTGCCTCCCAGTACTGCTACCGAGTCGAAAATACCTGTTCCCGAAACCGGCTGGCGCCACGCCCGGCGCGGTAATTCGCTAAGCGAGGTGTACGCCAGCATCAAGGTGCCGGCAGCTGATGCGTCCTTTTGGCGCAAACTGATGGCGTTTTGGGGGCCCGGCCTGTTGGTAGCGGTGGGCTACATGGACCCGGGCAACTGGGCTACCGACCTGGCCGGTGGCGCCCGCTACGGCTACACGCTGCTGTCGGTGGTGCTGATTTCCAACTTGTTTGCCATGCTGCTACAGCACTTGGCCGCTAAGCTGGGCATCGTGACCGGCCGTGACCTGGCGCAGGCCTGCCGCGACCATTATTCGCGACCGGTGAGCCTAGTACTGTGGGGCTTGTGCGAAATAGCGATTGCCGCCTGCGATTTGGCCGAGGTCATTGGCTCTGCCATTGCGCTAAACTTACTTTTCGGGCTACCGCTAGCCTGGGGTGTGGTGCTGACCACACTGGATGTGCTAGTGGTGCTGTTCTTCCAAAGCAAGGGCTTTCGGGTTATCGAAAGCTTGGTGGCGGGGCTGATTATCCTGATTTTCGGCTGCTTTCTCTACGAAATTCTGGTGTCACACCCCAACTGGCTATTGCTCAGCAAAGGCTTGGTGCCGCAGCCCGAAATCGTGACGAATCCGCAGATGCTGTATGTGGCCATCGGCATTCTGGGCGCTACCGTGATGCCGCATAACCTGTACCTGCACTCCAGCATCGTGCAGACCCGTGACTTTCCGAAGGATGAGCCCGGCAAACGCTCGGCCATCAAGTTCGCAACTATTGATTCCACCTTGGCGCTGTTTCTGGCGTTTTTCGTGAATGCGGCCATCCTGGTAACAGCGGCCGCAGCGTTCCATGGCAAAGGCCATGAGAACGTGGCCGACATTGCCGATGCCTATAAGTTGCTGACACCGGTGTTGGGGGCGGGCGCGGCCAGTGTACTATTTGCCGTGGCGCTGCTGGCGTCGGGCCAGAATTCGACCTTGACCGGCACGCTGGCCGGCCAGATTGTGATGGAGGGCTTCCTCGATTTGAAGATGAAGCCCTGGGTGCGCCGGCTTATCACGCGGCTTATTGCCGTAGTCCCGGCCCTGATTGTGGCGGTGCTCTACGGCGAGAAAGGTACCGGGCAGCTGCTGGTGCTCAGTCAGGTAATCTTGTCGTTGCAGCTCAGCTTTGCGGTGGTGCCCTTGGTGCTGTTCACGGGCAGTAAGGCCAAGATGGGCGTATTTGTGAATCGACCCTGGGTGCAGGTGGTGGCCTGGGCGGTGTCCGGCATTATCATCGTGCTGAACGTGTTTTTGCTTTGGCAAACCTTCGCGGGATAGCGAAGTCCTAAAATCAGGGGGTACCTAAAGCCATTTATTGCGTGGTGAGGCCTTCTTATGCCCTTTTACATCGAATAAGATAACTATGAAAATAATAGCGTTACTCTTTTTGTTGCTGCCACAGCTGCTTATTGCACAGGTAGTAACCATTAGCGGGTCGGTGCGCGATACCCGGCAACAAGCCGTGCCTTTCGCCAGCGTGGCTGTGCCGGGTACGGCCCTTGGCGTCACGGCTGATGCTGACGGTCATTTCAGCCTGCCCGGAGTTCCGGCCAATGCCGTTTTGCGCCTGCAAGCCAGCGCTGTGGGTTTTGCGCCGGTTGTGAAAAATGTGGAGCCCGTAGCTGGTCTAAGGGTTGATTTCACCCTGATGGCTGCCACTGCGGCCCTCACCGAAGTAGTAGTGACGGGCGTGGGCCGGGCCACCGAAATCCGGCGCAGCCCCGTACCCATTGCGGCCCTGAGCAAGCGCGAGATGCAGCTCAACGCCAACACCAACGCCATTGATGCGGCCGTGCGCGGCGTGCCGGGCCTGAGTGCCGTCACCACTGGCCCCAATATCAGCAAGCCATTCATCCGCGGACTGGGCTACAACCGGGTGCTGACCATGTACAACGGCCTGCGGCAGGAAGGCCAGCAGTGGGGCGACGAGCACGGCCTCGAAGTAGATAACTATGATATTGATAGAGTGGAAGTAGTAAAAGGTCCTGCCAGCCTGCTCTACGGCTCTGATGCTGTGGCTGGAGTGGTAAACCTGCTGCCCGCCCTGCCCAGCGGCCCGGACGGCCAGCTGCGCGGCGAAGCGCTGGCTGAATATCAGAGCGTGAACGGCTTATTTGGCAATTCACTGGGCCTGAACTACCAGAAAAATGGCTTTCAGACCAGCTTGCGGGCCAGCTACCGCTTGGCCCATGACTACCGGAACGCCGTGGATGGCCTCGTATACAACACCGGTTTTCGGGAGCTGACCGTGACGGGCATGGTGGGCGTGCAGAAAAACTGGGGCAGTGCGCACTTCTACCTCACAGCCTACGACGACCACCAGGGAATTCCCGACGGCAGCCGCGACTCGCTCAGCCGCCGCTTCACCCGACAGGTAGGAGAGGGGCCGGCCGACGACATTAAAAACCGGCCGCTGGTAACGGATAGGGAGCTGCAGTCCTATCAAATCAGCAGCCTGCGCCAACACATTCAGCACTACCGGTTATTCAACCGCAGTACCTTCCATTTGGGCGAGGGCGAGCTTCGCCTGCTGCTGGGTGTGCAGCAAAACCACCGCCAGGAGTTCAACCACCCCACCGCGCCAAGTCAGCCGGGGCTCGACCTGCGCCTGACCACTTACAGCTACGATGCCCGCTACCTGCTGCCGGCCTGGCACGGCCTGGAAATCACGGTGGGCGGCAACGGCATGACGCAAGTTAACCGCCACCAAGATGCCACCGACTTCCCCATTCCGGCCTACACGCTGGCGGATTTGGGCGGATTTGGGGTGGTGAAGAAAGCCTTTGGTGCGCTGGAAATAACTGGCGGCCTGCGCTACGATACGCGAGTGGTGCGCTGGGCTGATTTCTACGTGGCTCCGAATCCGGCCACCGGTTTTTCTGGAGCTGCCGGGGCAGGCACAGTGGGAAGTGAGCTGCCGTTCCCTTCTTTCCGCAACACATACCAGGGTGTATCGGCCAGCCTGGGCGGGAGCTATGCGCTGGGGCCGCGCCTCACGTTGCGGGCCAACGTGGCGCGGGGCTACCGCGCCCCTAATATTCCGGAAATCGGCTCCAATGGCCTCGACCCCGGCGCCCACATTGTGTACCTGGGCAACCGGGACTTCCAGCCCGAATTCAGCCTGCAGGAAGATGTAGGCGTGCTGTGGCAGTCGCCCAACTGGGAGGCTAGCGCCGAAATCTTCCATAACTACGTCCAGAACTTCATCTATCAGGCCCGCCTATTCGATGCCGTCGGCCAGCCAGTGGAGCTTGTGCCCGGCAATGCCACCTACCAATACCAGCAAGCGGCAGCCCGGCTCTATGGGTTGGAAATCAGCGTGAATATCCACCCTGCCGCCTTGCCCTGGTTGAGCTGGCGCAGCGGTGCGGCCCTGGTGCGCGGCCTCAACGAAAACGCGCAGCTGCTGGAACGCCTCGGCGCCGCGGCGCGCTACCTGCCGCTCATTCCGCCGCCGCAGGCCCGCACCGAACTGCGCCTGACTGCCCCTGTTCACGCCAGCCGCCTCGCCGATACCTACTTCCGCATCGGTCTTGATGGCGTGGCTCGCCAAAACCAGTTTTACGCTGTGGACGGAGCTGAAACCGCCACCGCTGGCTACGTACTGCTGAGCCTGGGCGCGGGTACTACCTTCCGCACCCGCGCTGGTCGTGACGCGGTGCAGGTATTCCTGCAGGCCGACAATGTGTTGAACACTAGCTACCAGGCCCACCTCAACCGCCTGAAGTATTTCGAGTACTACACAGCTTCGTCCAACGGACGGAGTGGCATCTACAACCCTGGGCGCAACGTGGGCGTGAAAGTGGTCGTGCCGTTTTAGAAGCTTTGTTCCGGTTAGGCTACCGTTGGCCCTGAGTCTGGAAAACATAAGTCATCAATAATGCCCTTGCTCTCGTAGAGGGCCCATGAAACTCCTTTTTTTACTCATTTTCCTGTTGCCAGTGGCGAGTTATGCGCAGGGGCCACAGAAAACCTCGCCCTACGATTCGGCTCATTTCAGCTGGCGCAAGCCGGTGCCGCGCAACCGTCTGCGCGAGCTGCAGCCCGACCGGCCCGGCATCACCGAAAGCCCATTTACCGTAGATGCCGGCCATGCGCAGGTGGAGATGGATGCTTTTCGCCTAAGCAATAGCGGCTCGGGCAACGACGACCAGGACCGCGAGATGCACCTGGCTTACACCATGCTCAAGCTGGGCCTGAGCCGCCGCACCGATGTGCAGATTGAGGTGCCGCTCTACAGCATTGCCAAGCAGCGGCACACCGACGTGAGTGAGTGGCAGGAGCGCAATTCCGGCTTCGGCGACGTGACCCTGCGGGTGAAGCACAACTTCGTGGGCGACGACCAGGACGGCTCGCTGGCGGCCTCCGTTATCGGCTACGTGCGGCTGCCCACCGGCGGGCAAGTGGGCGATGGTGGCATGGAATACGGCGTGGTGCTGCCCATCGATATTGAATTGAGCGAGCAAATAAACCTGGAAGCCCAGCTCGAAACCGACCTCAACTACGACCGGGAACAGGCCCAGCGCTTTGTACGCCTGATGCCTTCGGCCGCGCTCGAGTGGGACTTTGCCAAAAAGGTAGGCATTGTCCTCGAAGGCGTGACGCAGTGGAACACCGAGCAGCGCCGTTGGCAGGCGTCCACCAACATTGCGCCCATCTTCAAACTCACCGACAACCTACAACTCGACCTCGGTACCCACTTGGCCCTGAACCGCCTCAGCGACCACGAGTATTTCGTGGGCTTCACGTTCCGTCGCTAGCCTGTAGCCTGGACTCTGCGAGTCCGCGCGTGACGCGAAGGCATGCTGAATTCGTTTGGGCCCTTCTATAAGCGGACTCGCAGAGTCCACGCTACGCCTTACCTTTGCGCCTGCAATGGTGCCAGACCCCGGTCACGGGGCGCGGCTGAAAAGGGAATTCGGTTCGATGCCGGAGCTGTCCCCGCAACTGTACGCTCCACATCGGGGCGGGCCACGATGCCACTGTTGGCTGGTTGAGTATCAATCAGCTAAATGGGAAGGCGGCCCGCTCGGCGGAGTAAGCCAGGAGACCTGCCAGGGCATTCACAGGTTCAGCATTCGCGGAGGACGAATGGAGAAAGAGAGCAGCGGCCGCCCTTGGACGGCCAGAGTACCCCTGTTTTTCGGCCTCGGTCTGACGGTAGCTGGCTTCGAAAGAAGCAGGCTGACGGCGGATTTTGAATCGAATTTTCTTTGCCGAAAATTTGATTCCGTTTCGTTTTTTTTCCTTTAAAATGACTGCCTTTTGGGGCGGGGTGCTGCTGGTGTGTAGCGCTGGCCCGGCTATGGCACAGAGCTACCCGCGCCCGGCCCGCACCAGCCTGACCGATAGCGTGCATGCCCTGCCCGATGTGCAGGTGCGAGCTAGTCGAACGGCCCGCTTTGCTGTGGGTAGCCGCCGGCTGCTAATTGATTCGACTGCCCTCAGCCAACAACGTGGCGGCACACTGGCCGATGTGCTGTCCGCTCGCAACCCCATCTATTTCAAAACCTACGGGCCGGGCCAACTCAGCAGCATCACGGTGCGAGGCACGGCCGCACGGCACACCGCCGTGCTGTGGAACGGCTTCAACATCAGTCTGCCTTCGTTGGGCGAGTCCGATTTTGCTACCTTGCCCGCCAGCGCCAACAGTCGGGTCGAGGTGCAGTTGGGGCCGGCTGGGGCCGCTTTTGGCAGCGGAGCTGTGGGCGGGGCAGTGCTACTGTCGTCGCCGTTGCGCTGGGGCCGCCAGGGCTGGGCCAGCGTGCAGGCCGATGCAGGCAGCTTTGGCTTGTGGGGCGGCAGCGTAGAAGGCGGCTTCAGCAACGAGCGGGTGGCCGCACAGGTGGCTGCTTCAGCCCGCACCGCACAGAACGATTTTACTTACGCTGAGCCCGGCACGGGCCGCAACCGCCGGTTGGTGAATGCCGCGCTGCGGCACCAGCGGAGTGTGGCCGAAGACCTAGCCTGGCGCGTAGGCTCCGGCGGCGAAGTCCTGGCTTCGGTGTGGCTGACGGATACCGAGCGGGAAATACAGCCCAGCCTGGGCGCAGCTAACCGGCACGCGATGCAGCGCGACCGTAACCGGCGCGTGCTGCTGGGCTACCGTCACACCATCTCGGACCGGCAAAGCTGGGCCGTGCGTGGCGCCTGGTTTGATGACGGCCTCGACTATTGGGACGACGACCTTGACAGCCCGTCTCGCGTTTTCACCACGCAGGCCCAAGCCGAATACACAGCCCAATTAACTACTCGACTGGGCGTGCACGCGGGTATGGAGGTTCAACGCTTTGATGCCCGAATTTCTGACTATGGTCGCAACCTGAACGAGTACCGCAGCGCTGGATTTCTACTGGCCCGCTACGACCCCTTGCCGCGCCTGCATCTGAGCGCCCAATTGCGGCAGGCTGTGCTGCCGGGGCAGCGCCCGCCACTGCTGCCAACAGTAGGAGGCGAGTGGGCGTTGCTCGACCGCGCCACCCAACACCTCGCCGCTAAGGCCAGCGCAGCCCGTAGCTACCGCGCCCCTACCCTCAACGAGCGGTACTGGAGCCCCGGCGGCAACCCCAACCTGCTGCCCGAAACCGGCATGGGCTACGAGGCCGGCCTGGCCTACAAGGGGCAGCCCGCTCAGCCCTCGACCCTGCGCTGGGAAGCCGAAATCACTGCTTACCGCCAAACCGTCGACAACTGGGTGCAGTGGTTGCCCGCCGCTGAGTACGCCGGCAGCTACTCGCCCCAAAACCTGCGCTTGGTACGCACTCAGGGCCTCGAAGCCAACGCCGAGCTCGGGTGGCGGCGGCCGGTGCACGGCATGCGGGTGCGGGCGGCCTATGCCTTTACGCAGGCCCGCAAGCTTGAGGGATACGCCCAGGATACCGACCCCGTGGGCATGCAGCTAGCTTACGTGCCCCTGCACGCCGCCACTCTCAGCACCGACCATACGTGGCGGGGCTGGCAGGCCGGCGCCGCGTTGCAGCTCACCGGCTACCGTTACACCAACGCTGCCGCCGAGGAGTTTCTGCCGTCCTACCTGCTGCTCAATGCCAACCTGGGTTACACGTTTCGGCCTGGCTTGGTATGGGCCTGCACTTTATTGCTGCAAGGCACTAACCTCGCCAACCAGGCTTACCAAAGCTATGCCTACCGCGTGATGCCTCCGCGGGCAGGGCAGTTCAGCTTGCGTGTGGCTTGGCGGTAGGTGGTCGGTTAAATCGAACCACAATTGCTTATTAATTAATCATTTTACCTTTTACAAATTTCATGTTTTCTCTCAAAAGATTGTCCTTGCTGGCGTTGGCCGGTAGTCTTTTCCTCACCGCTTGCGACCCTGACAAGGAAGACCCCAAAGTTGAATTGCCCAACCCTAGCGAGCGGGTGTATGTGGTGAACGAAGGCTATTTCCCCAACCCAGATGGCGACATCAGCTTGTTCAATACCACTACCAAAACGGTGGCTAGTGCCAATCTATATAACAGCGTAAACCGCACGGATTTAGGTGTTAACCCCCAGTCAATGACAATCATTGGCACGAAGGCCTACTTGGCCGTGACGGCCAGCGACTCGCTGAACGTAGTGACCCTCGCTGATTTCCGGCACTCGGCCGGCCTGCACTTAAAGCAGCCGCGCTACCTAGTGGCAGTATCGGCCACCAAAGCCTACGTGACGCAATGGAACGGCTATACTTTGCCGGGCACTGTGGGTATTATCGACTTGGCTACCAACCGTCTGACGGGTACTATCAGCACGGGCCTGGGCGTGCAGCCCGAGGAGATTCTGCTGGGCAAAAACGGCTTGGTGTACGTAACTAACACCAGCAGCAACTTTCTCACCGTCATCAATCCGGCCACTGATGCGGTGCAAACGCCCATTGCAACGCCGGACGGCCCCAAAAACATTGTGCAGGATAATGCTGGCAATATCTGGGTGCTTTGCAGCTCATACGCTGGCACTACTGACCACCTCATTCGCTTTAATCCGGCTACGCCAGCTACGCAAACCAATATTTCCTTTCCCAACGATTACAGAAACGGCAACCTGCGCATCACCCCGGCTGGCGACCAGGTATTCGTGTCGTTGGGCACGGGCACCTATCAGTTGCCGCTTACGGCTACGGCCTTGCCCGCTACCCCGGTTATTCGCCGTAATTTTTATGGATTGGGTATTGATAAAGACGGAGTCATTTACGGTGCTACACCCCGCGGCACGGCCAATGGCTACGTGGCCCGCTACACCACCACAGGTACCAAAATCGATTCCTTCCAAGTGGGAAAATACCCCAATGGTTTCGTGTTCAACTAATACTTTCCTTCCTTTTCCACATACCTTTTTTCTGTAAAAAGGGAAAAAGCCCCTCACCGCAAGGCGAGGGGCTTTTTTGATGGGGTAAACACCATCGGCTAGTCTGCGATGCCGTCGTGGTTGCGGTCGGTGGCTTCGCCGGCGGCTTTGTAGAGCTCCTTGCCGGTAGGGCGGTGGGTCGTGTCGCGGGAGAGGCCGGCCGTGGCCGAGTCGCCGCCCGCTACGCCGTCCTGGCCGGCGGCGGGGCCTTTTTTGGTATAGCCGCGCTCGACGTTGGTGTCGCCTTCTTTGGTGCCAGAGCTACAGGCGCTTAGTGAAGCGGTGAGAGCGAGGGCAACGGCAACGGGACGGAGGAGGGATTTCAGAAGCATGAACGCAAGGAGTAGGGGATGTGAAAGATGAGCGACGCCGCAAGGTAAAGAAAT
The DNA here is from genome assembly GCF_017571495.1 of Hymenobacter negativus. Classification (GTDB taxonomy): domain Bacteria; phylum Bacteroidota; class Bacteroidia; order Cytophagales; family Hymenobacteraceae; genus Hymenobacter; species Hymenobacter negativus. Next base: position 16,844 of record NZ_JAGETZ010000006.1, read on the forward strand.
AACCTCCCGTGGCGCAACCCGAACCTGCGGGCCCGGGTACGGTTGTAGCGGTGTGCGTGCCTGATAGGTTACGTACATGTGGCTTCACTCGTATTTTTTCGCCCATGTTCTCTCTCAATTCCGCCGCTGTGCCGGCCCCGGCTTACACTTATACCGAATTCCGGCAGCTGGTCAGTGACCTGGCCGACGGGCGCCGCACCACCGGTCCCGAGCAGTCGCCCGGCCTGATTCGCTACACCGACCAGAACCAGGGCCACCTCGACCGTGCCTATGTGCTGCCGCTGCTGCCCGAGCTGGTAGAAAAGCTGCGCACGCTGCCCCGGCCCGAACAGTGGCTGGTGCTGGGCGAAGCCTGGTGCGGCGACACGGCCCACATCCTGCCCATCCTGGCGCACCTGGCTGATGAGAGCGGTGGGCGCGTGACGCTTCACGTTGTGCTCCGCTCTGAACATCCGGAGCTCATGGCCGCCCACCAAACCGATGGCAAAAACAGCATTCCCAAGCTCATCCGACGCGATGCGGCTACCGGCGCCGACCTCGGCGACTGGGGCCCGCGTCCAGCCGCGGCCCACGAGCTGGCGCACCAGCTGCACAGTGATAAAACGCTGCATACTAACCAGGTTGTGAAAGGGATGAACGAGTGGTACGCGGCTGACAATGGCGAGTCGGTACAGCGCGAACTGCTGGCGCTGCTGGGCTAGGTGTGCATTGTTCAACAGAATTCACGTATTTTCACCGTCCCGAATTCGTAAATCTATGCCTTTGCCTCTGCGTGCTCGCCTTCAAAAATACGTTGCCGCCTGGCCTTGGCGGCGGGTGGGCATCCTGGCCGGTATCAGCCTGCTGCTGGCACTAATGCTGGTGATTTACCTGTTTGGGGTGAGCGACCATTTTTTTGGTCGACTTTTTTCTGCCTTTTTCGTATTGTGCTGGCTGTTGGCGGTTACCTTCCTGGCCGTGGTACCGTTCGTGACCTGGGCCACCGCCCATTGGTTTGGGCGGGGCTGGGCCGAAGTCTCTACCCCGGCACCGCGTCCGCGCCGGGCGTCGGCGGGTGTTGCCGCAGCGCGTTCTCATTCTTCACCGGCTGCCTCACGGCGGCCCGAAAAATCGTAAAGCCCTTGAAAACTAATCTGCTGCATATCAAAAATATGGTGTGCCCCCGTTGCGTGGAGGCCGTGCATAGTCTATTGGAGCGTGCGGGCTACCGGCCCAAGGCGGTTTCCCTGGGCGTAGCCGAACTGGACGAAGCCACCCCCGCTGACCCCGAAGCTTTGGCGCCACTGCTGCACGCCGCTGGCTTCGAGCTGCTGCGCGGCCGGGCCGAGCAGCTGACCGAACAAATCAAAGGCACCCTGGCCGAGTACCTGGAGCACCTGCGTACGGCCCGTTCGCCCCTCACCACATCGGCCTTTCTGACGGACCGTTTTGCGGCTACCTACTCGCACCTGAGCAAGGTGTTTTCGCGCACTGCGCACCTCACCATCGAGAAATACCTTATCCGTCTCAAGATTGAGCGTGTGAAAGAGCTGCTCAGCTACGGCGAGCTGACCCTGAACCAAATAGCCGACCAGATGCGCTACAGTTCCGGCCAGCACCTGAGCAATCAATTTCGCCAGGTGACAGGCTATTCCGTGAGCGAATTCCGCCGCCTGATGACCCCTGAGCGCATGTCGCTGGATGCCCTGGCGTAACGCTTGGCCTTGCAAAGCCGCAGGCCGTAGCAACCAAGATTCAGCGTAATCAACCTGTTCTCTGCAACCAACCCGATAATGTGAAAAGCCCTGATACGACACTGTATCGGGGCTTTTTTGTAAATGGCTCTATCATAATCAAGAGCTTGTCACTTCGTAGGACGGATTAGTTGCGCTGACCCTTGGTTGCCACGGCCTGTGGCCTTGCAAGGCCAAACGCGCAATCCAATCCTGTTACGCAGCCTGGTACGCCTGGCACGCCTCCACGCAGGCCTGGCAGGCAGCGGCGCAAGCCTGGCAGTGCTCGTGCTGGTGCTGGGCACATTCGGTGTGGCACTTCCGGCAAATTTCGATGCACTCCTTGAGCACGTGCTGGGCGTGGTCGGAGCCGCGGGCAATGAAGGCGGCGGTAAGGCGGCAGATGTCGGCGCAGTCGCGGTCGAGACGGATGCAGGGCACCATCATGGCCACATTCTCTTCGTCGAGGCAGGCGTCGGCACAGAGCTCGCAGGCGGCAATGCAGCGGCTGAGAGCATCGAGAACAGCTTGGTTATTTGGGCGGGTGCGGGGGACGGGCGTATTCATCGAGACCTTTCTTAGCGGTGGAAGAAATTGATTGATAAGGCTTCTTACGAGCAAGGCGTAGGTGGTGGTCTTTCAAGATTCATGCGTCGGGCAATATAATTCGGGGGTAGAGGCAGCCGGGCTCGGCTCGCCAGGCCCGACCTTTGCCCGAAAATGAACCCTGGCGCCCGCTACCGGGTTAGTCTCCACTGTGCCTACTGCCTCGCCCCGCATTCTGCTGCTCACGCCACCGCTCACGCAGCTCAACACGCCCTACCCGGCCACGGCCTACATCAAGGGCTTTCTGGGCGGGCGCGGCTACACCGTGACGCAGGCCGACATGGGCTTGCAGCTGGTGTTGCGGCTGTTTTCGGAAGCAGGGTTGAAGCGCGTATTTAGCGCAATCGAAGCCGGTGATTTCGACCTAAGCGATAACGCGAAGCGGATGCTGCGCCTGCAAAACCGCTACCTGGCCACTATTGCTCCGGTCATCCGCTTCCTGCAAAACAAGGACCTCACGCTGGCCCCGCGCATCTGCCACGGCCGCTTCCTGCCCGAAGCCAGCCGGTTCGATAACGTGGCCGACCTCGAAACCGCCTTCGGCACCATGGGCCTGACCGACCAGGCCCGCCACCTGGCCACGCTCTACCTCGAAGACCTCGCCGACCTCATTAAGGAAACCGTGGGGCCGCACTTCGGCTTCTCCCGATACGCCGAGAAGCTGGCCCTCTCCGCCACCAGCTTCGAGCCCCTGCACCGCGAACTGGAAGCGGCCCCCAACTTGCTGGACCGCATGCTGCTGGAGGAGCTTGCGCCCCTGCTGGCGCGGGTGCAGCCCGATGTTGTGGGCTTCACCGTGCCCTTTCCCGGCAACCTCTACGGCGCCCTGCGGCTGGCCAAGCACATCAAGCAAACCTGTCCCGCAATTGTAACCATTATGGGCGGCGGCTACCCCAATACCGAGCTGCGCACCATCAAAGAGCCGCGCTTCTTCGACTACATCGACTTCCTGACCCTCGACGACGGCGAGGGACCGTGGCTGCGCCTACTGGAGGGACTAGCGGCGCAATTGCGGCCGTCGGTTGGCCAATCGGCGCCTTATACTGGTCAATCGGAGTTTGCTTCTGGGCAATCGGCGCCCCCTGCTGTAGCGTCCGAGTTTGCTTTTGGCCAATTGACACCTGTATCGGCTGTCTCAGCGTTTGCTCTTGGGCAATCGGCGCCTTCGTTTACCGAGTTGGCGCCTTACTCGGAGCTATTGCGGCCTTACCGGGCACCCATTGCGGCGGATTTGCCGTTGCAGCGCACCTTCCTTCGTAACGCGCAGGGTGAAATTGAGTACCGCAACCACCCGTATCCCGATGTGCCTCACCACGAAGTAGGCACGCCCGACTATTCCGATTTACCCCTGACGGAGTACCTCTCGGTGCTAGAAGTGCTGAACCCCATGCACCGCCTCTGGAGCGACGGCCGCTGGAACAAGCTCACCGTGGCCCACGGCTGCTATTGGAAGCGCTGCTCCTTTTGCGATGTGACGTTGGACTACATCTCGCGCTACGAAACCGCCCCCAGCACGCTGCTGGTCGACCGCATCGAACAAATTATCCAGCAAACCGGCCAGACCGGCTTTCACTTCGTGGACGAGGCCGCGCCGCCCCTGGCCCTGCGCGACCTCGCCGTGGAGCTGCTCAAGCGCCGCGTGCCCATCACCTGGTGGGGCAACATTCGCTTCGAAAAAACCTTCTCCGCCGACCTCTGCCGGCTGCTGGCCGCCTCGGGCTGCATCGCCATTTCGGGCGGGCTCGAAGTGGCATCGGACCGCCTGCTGGCCCTCATGGAGAAGGGCGTGACCATTGCGCAGGTGGCCCGTGTGGCCGACGGTTTCACCCAGGCCGGCATCATGGTGCACGCCTACCTGATGTATGGTTTCCCCACTCAAACCGCCCAGGAAACCATCGACAGCCTCGAAGTGGTGCGCCAACTGTTCGCGGCCGGCGTGCTGCAAAGCGGCTACTGGCACCGCTTCTCGATGACGGCGCACTCGCCCGTGGGCAAAAATCCGGCGAAGTACCAGGTGGCCGCCATTGGCCCTGAGCCCGCTGGCTTCGCGTGGAACGACCTCTGGCACGACGACCCCCTCGGCACCGACCACGAAGCCTTCGGCCCCGGCCTGGCCCAAAGCCTCTACAACTACCTGCACGGCGTAGCCCTGGATGAGCCGTTGGCCCGCTGGTTCGACTTCAAAACCCCGCGCCCCAGCACCCCGCGCCACCTTGTGCAGCAGGCCCTGCAAGCCCCCGAAAAACCGGATTTTGCCCGACAGAATCAGCGCTTGTTCTGGCTCGGCAACGCGCCCGAAATCCGCATTGAGCCCGGCAAAAAAGCCCCTCGCGCCATCCTCACCTGCTATGAGCAGGCCGAGGATTTTGAAGTGAAAACCACCGAGGCCGCGGGCCGTTGGTTACACCAGCTCCTCACCCAACTCACCGCTGATTACGATACTAAAATGCTGCTGAAGGACGCGGCGGCTTCCTTTCCGAAGTCGGAAGGGCCATTCGAGGCATTCCTACAAAGTCCGGCCTGGCAGCTGCTGCGCGAAAAGGGGCTGCTGATTATTTAGCTGAGCTCCAGGGCAGGAATATGTCTAAGTAATAAATCGCCAAATTCTGGTCGAATAAGCAGCGCCGTGCTATTCGCCTTGCAGCCAGTGCACCACGTCAGATGGCAGCCCTGGCCCGAAGCGCGGGTTCAACCCGTCCGAAACCAGTAAGTCGGGCCCGGTGGCGCGGTAAGGGCGCACCGTGGACCCGCGCCGGCTGCCCAGAGCCGTGCGCATGGCGGCAGCCTGCGCGTTTGCCCCCGGCCCGCCGTACAAGGCCAGTGTAGGCAACTTTCGGCCGCGCAGCTCCCGGAATGCTGCCCGCGCATCGGGCGTCACCATCGTATTCTGGGTGATGAAAAAGGCGGTGCGAGGTGCATTAGCCCCCGCCAATACAGTAGCTAGAACCGTGGCGCGGTTGCCCACGGCCCAGGCCCCAATATTGGTTGTATCGGCACCGGAAGTGCCACGCAAAAAGCGCAATGCTGCTTCCAAACGTGGGGTCTCGGCCGCTGTAGAGGTCGAGTCGACGGACGGTAGCAGCAGCACAATCAGGCCTTCGCGGGCCAACGCATCGGCCCAGATAGCTGCTGTAGGGGCGGTGCTGGCGTCGGGCAGCAGGGCGAGGGCCGCGCCGGGCGTGGTGGTGTCGGCCGGCGCAAAGAGCCAGGCTGAACCGTTGGCCTGCGGCACTTCTTCCACGCGGTAGGTACTGGGGGTGGGTACCCCGCGCTTAACCAGAATAGTTTTGACCTGTACTGAGTCCAGGGCCAGGGTACCGCGCCAGAAGTCGCCATCTAGCGTTAGGGTCAGCACCTGGCCGGGCCGGGCGGGCCGGGTGAGGCGCAGCTGGTTGTTGCTGAAAATGATGGTGTCGGACACGAAACTCAGGGTGCCGGCTCCGGCCACCGTCAGCTCGGCCTCGTAGTGGCCGGGGCTGGGGTGGCGAATATCCAGCGCCGCCCGGGTTTCGGCCTGCCCGTCCGCCCCCAGGCTGCCCTCGTAGTGCCCCACAGGCGGGGTGGCCGCTTCCGTGGTCTGCTCGTGGTGGGACTGGCAGCCCGCCAGCAACATCCCCGTCCACACCATCCCTAAAATCCCGCTATTGAAACGGCGACGAGTATCATGCGAATGGATAAGCGGGAGGATGGGCATGCGTGAAAGTAGGCGTTAGCGGCCAGCCAGGCCTTTGCGCAAAATCAAATCGGTCTGGGTGTCCTGGCCCAATTGAAACGCATGCTGCCCAATTTCGCGGAAGCCAAACCGTTGGTAGAAGGCCCGTGCCCGCTCATTCTTCTCCCACACTCCCAGCACCACAGCGGTGCAGTGTAGTTGCTCGGCCAGCGCTAGGATGCTGCGCATCAGCGCGGCTCCCAGGCCGGTGCCCTGCCAGTCTTCCCGCACATAGAGCTGCTTAATTTCCAAGCGGCCAGCTGTGTCCTGGGATTCGGGCACGCCTAGGTCAGAATTGTCCTGCAGCTTGGCGTAGCCAACGGCTTCGCCCTGCATATGCGCGATGAGAAAGGTGATTTCCGGGTCTTGCAGCTCAGCAAGCTGGATTTCCGGGCCGAAGGTCTGGGCGACAAACGCCGCCATGTTTTCTGGCGTGTTTTGGGCCTGATAGGTCTCCATAAATGTTTGGCGACCTACCTCAGCCAATTGGGTGGCGGTGGCAATGTTGGCTTTCGCCAGTGAAATACGCAGGGGAGATGACATCGCGCAAAGGTAAGGCCCGCCGTTTCTACAGCATTTCGTTACGGTCCGGGTTGCGAGTCGCGCGGTCGCCACGCCGCATTTGCAGCCCCCAACGCATCAGCAGCCCACTGGCAAGCAAGCCTAATAAGTTGACCGACAGCAGGGCAACCGACGCCGTGTCGACCCCGCCTACGTACCAGCCGTACACGCTTACGCCCACCTTCAGCAGCAGGCCCAGCCCCAAAAGGAAGCCGCTGCATATCAACAAAAGGCCCACCAAGCGGCTGGTGGCAGGGGCAAGGGGAGGGGTAGCCATAATGTTAGTTGATACGCACTGGGCAAATCCAGGGTTAGGGCACCCCGCCGGATTGCGAATCCGGTTCTTTGGCGTAATTTCGTTGCACCAAAGTATCCTGCGAGAGTAGCTCAGTTGGTAGAGCATCAGCTTCCCAAGCTGAGGGTCGCGAGTTCGAACCTCGTTTCTCGCTCATTTAAAAACAGCCATTTAGCTTCATTGCTAGGTGGCTGTTTCTAGTTTGGCGCATAAGGTAGGATTGGGGCCGATGTGCTTGTAATGCCAGGCATCACTATTAGAGGGAATGCTATCGTGTGGCAAAATGCGTCTGCTATAGCATCGTAGCTGAGGTGCTAGCGTGGGTAGTAAAACACCTCTAGCCGGAGCGGTAGGCAGCAGGGCCCACTACCCGCTCCGACTTACACCGCCTTATATCAGCTTGTCGGGCGTGATGGGAAGCTCGCGCACCCGCTTACCGGTGGCGTTGAACACGGCGTTGGCAATGGCCGGCGCCACGCCGATGGTGGCAATTTCGCCGATGCCTTTCGTGCCCAGGGCATTGACGTGCGGGTCGGGCTGGTTGACAAAAAAGACCTCCACAGCAGGGGCGTCGGCGTGCACTGGTACGTGGTAGTCGGCCAGGTCCTTGGTCACGTAGCGGCCGAAACGGTCATCGATGAGGGCGTGTTCCATCAGGGCCATGCCAATGCCGCCCACGGCGCCGCCTTTCATCTGGTTGCCAGCAGTTTTTTCGTTAATGATGGTGCCCGCATCGGCGCAGCTCACCAGCTTGCTTACCCGCACTTCGCCCGTGAGTTGGTGCACCCGCACTTCGGCAAAATGTACCGAGAACGAGTACATCGAGTACTTCTGGCCATCGGGGCCGGGTTTGGAATCCACGGCTACGGCGGTGCCGCCGGCCTGCCGCACCAGGTCGACGTAGTTGGCGCGGGCGGTGGGGTTGCCATTCAGGGTGAGGTAGCCGTCGGCAAACGCCACGTCTTCTTTGCGGGCTGCGGCAAAGGCGCTGTTGCCGGTGGCTGCCAGTTCGCGCAGCTTGTCTTTGAGGGCTAGGCAGGCTTCTTGCACGGCCGGGCCTACGCTGTTCACGATGGCCGAGCCACCCTGCGTAGGGGCCTGCGCAAAAGTGGAGTTGCCCCATTCAAACCGGATTTTCCCAGGTTCCAGGCCCAGGGTGTCGGCAGCAATCTGGGTCATGGCTGTACCGGTGCCGGGGCCAATGTCCGTGACGGCGCTTTGCAGCAGCACCGTGCCATTGGGCAGCAGCTGGGCGTTGGCTTTGGACGAGCCGCGGTGCGCCCCAAACGTGCCCACGCCCATGCCATAGCCGATAAGCCAGTCGCCCTCGCGCAATGCGCCAGGCTTGAGCTGGCGCTTGCTCCAGCCAATGCGGTCGGCGCCGGCCTTGTAGCATTCCTTGAGAAATTTCGTGCTCCAGGGGCGGTTCCGCTCGGGGTCCTGCTCGGTGTAGTTGCGCAGGCGAAACTCCAACGGGTCGAGGTTCAGCAGGTGGGCCATTTCGTCCATGGCCGATTCCAGGGCAAAAGCGCCGGTTGCTTCGCCGGGACCGCGCATCCAAATGGGCGAGCCAATATCGAGGGCCACCAACCGGTAGCGTGTGGTGAGGTTGGGAGCCTCGTACATCATGCGTGTCTGGCCCAGTGTGGACTCGGTAAACTCCTCGTAGGTGGAAGTCTGCCCCACGGCCTCGTGCGTAATGGCCGTGATTTTACCATCCGGCGTGGCACTCATCCCGATTTTCTGCCAGGTGTGGGGCCGGTAGCCCACCATCGTGAACATCTGCTCGCGGGTGAGCATGAGCTTCACCGGCCGGTTCACCACTTTGGCGGCAATGATGGCTGCCGACTCGTGGGGCCAGCTGTGCAGGGCATTGCCGAAGGCCCCGCCCACGAAGGTGGCAATCACCTTCACGTTCTCCTCGGGCAGGCCCCACTGCTTGGCAAAGTCGCGGCGGGTGGCCATGGTGCCCTGGGTTTTGTCGTAGAGCGTAAGCCGGTCGGGAGCTTCCCAGTGAGCCGTAATGGCCTGGAGCTCCATGGGATGGTGCACTTCGGTCGGAATCACGTACTCGGCTTCCAGTTTCAGCGCACCGGTTTTGTAGGCGTCGGCCTGGCCGCGCTGGTAGTCGGCCACCGGCGACTTAGGGTTTTTCTTCGCCTGCGTTGGCAGGAAGGCATTGGGCCGATTGGCTTCCAGGTTGGTTTGGTGGGCTTCCTTGGCATATTGAGCCTTGACCAGGCCGGCGGCGAAGCGGGCCCGCTCCAGGGTGTCAGCCACCACTACGGCAATGGGCTGGTCGTTGAAGCGAATTTTATCATCGACCAGCACCTGCAGGGCACTGCCGACGGTTTGGGGCTGCGAGGGGTCTTTGCCTTCCGGCTTGGTGCCCGGGGCCTTGGGGGCGTTGAGGTGGGTAATAACGGCCAGCACACCGGGCGCGCGCTCGGCATCTTTTGTATCGATGCTGGCGAGGCGGCCCTTGGCAATGGTGCTGCCCACGAGTACGGCATAGGTAATGCCCGGCAGCTCGTACTCGGCTGAGTAAGTGGCCGCGCCGGTCACTTTCAGCCGACCGTCCACCCGGTTCATACCGGTCCCAATTTGCTTGCTTAGTGGTTTCATAGGTAAGGGGGTGTAGCGTGGACTCTGCGATTCCGCGCTGGAGCGAACATCCTGACAACGCGCAGGCTTCCGGAGCCCACGCTACAGCTAAGCGGTTGTGGCAGTTTTCAGGGCTTGAATGAGCGTATTCGGGGCCAGTTTCAGCTTATAGGCATTGTGCTTGAAGGCTTTTGCGCCTTGCATAGCCACCTCTGCGGCCTGCCGGAACGTGGCTTCCGTGGCGGGTTTGCCAACCAACGCCTGCTCGGCCGCCGTGAGGCGCCAGGGCTTGTGGGCCACTCCGCCCATAGCCAGCCGCGCGGCTTTGATGGTGTTGCCGTCCAGCTCCAGTGCGGCGGCAGCACTCACCAAGGCAAAAGCGTAGCTGGCGCGCTCGCGCACCTTATAGTAGCTCACGTGCTTGGTAAAGGGGGCATCAGGCACGTCTACGGCGGTAATCAGCTCGCCCGGTTCCAGGTTGGTGTCGCGATGGGGCGTATCGCCGGGTAGGCGGTGGAAGTCGGCAAAGGAAATACGGCGGTCGCCCTTGGGGCCACTCACCAGCACGGTGGCATCGAGGGCCACCAGGGCCACGCTCATGTCGGAGGGGTGCACGGCAATACACTTGTCCGAGAAGCCGAAGATGGCGTGCATGCGGTTTATGCCTTCCAGGGCGCCACAGCCGGTGCCAGGCTCGCGTTTGTTGCAGGGCATGGTGGTGTCGTAGAAATAGGGGCACCGGGTGCGTTGCAGCATGTTGCCGCCCACCGTAGCCATGTTGCGCAGCTGGGCCGAGGCCCCGGCGTTGAGGGCCAGTGCCAGTAGCGGCTGCTTTTCGCGCACCAGCTTGTCGTCGGCTACGGCCGAGTTCAGGGCCAGGGCGCCGATGCGCAGGCCGTTATTCTCCCGCTCAATTTTGGCGAGAGGCAGGCGGTTGATGTCGACCAGCTTTTGCGGCGTCATCACGCCGCGCTTCATCAGGTCCACGAGGTTGGTGCCGCCGGCAATGAAGGTGGCATTAGCATCTTTGGCCACGGCTTCAATGGCGGCCTGCTGCTTGGTAGGCCGTACGTATTGGAACTGGTTCATACCTTTTTTCCTCCGTCTTTTACTTCCTGAATGGCTGCCACAATGTTGGTATAAGCCCCGCAGCGACAAATGTTGCCGCTCATGTACTCCCGGATTTCACCCTCTGAGCCGGCGTGGCCTTCCCGCACGCAGGCCACGGCACTCATAATCTGGCCCGGCGTGCAGTAGCCGCACTGGAAGCCGTCGTGTTTCACAAATGCCTCCTGCATGGGATGCAGCTTGTCGCCATCGGCCAGGCCCTCAATGGTGGTTATTTCCTTGCCATCGTGCATCACGGCAAAGCTCAGGCAGCTGTTCACGCGCTGGCCATCTACGTGCACCGTGCAGGCGCCGCACTGGCCATAGTCGCAGCCTTTCTTAGTGCCGGTGAGGTTCAGGTTTTCGCGCAGCAGGTCGAGCAGCGTAGTGCGCGGCTCAACTTTGAGCTTGTGCCGGACGCCGTTGACTTTCAGGCTCAGCGGCACTTGCTCGAAGGCCTCCGCTACCCGCTCATCCAACTTGCCCGCGGCGGCTTCTACCACGGTGCCCGGCACGAAGGCCAGCGCCGTGAGCAGCGACGACTGTTTGAGAAAGGTGCGCCGGTTTTCGTCGTGGTTGGCTGGTACTTCGGGTTCAGAGGCCATGATAATGAAGGAAGAAGTAAGCAGAAGGGTGAAAATATCCGTAGCCAGCGGGAGCCTCCGCAGCGTGTGAAGCCGGGGCAGGCATCTCAAAGCTACTTGATGTCCGGCCCGGCGGCGCTCCTGAATTCAAGGGCACGATTACCCTTTTCAAAAGCTCAGGCAGCACGCCATGGGCTAGTGCCTGCTAGTACGGTGCCGGGCGCCTTTCTGATGCGCTTCAGCTTTGATGTTATCACCTACAAGCTGTGCTTGCTTCAAACTGTTTTCGGTACTGCGCCCCTGGTTTGGCGCTGGCTGGTTCTTTGGGCAGCGCTGGCCCACAAGGTGGGTAATGCGGTCCCCAATCAATTTGCTACTTTTGGGGCTTGCCCCGCCCCAACGATTACCCCATCCCACCTGGTGAAGCTTTTACTCGTTCTTTGCGGCTTATTGCTCAGTCTGTTGCCGGCCCGCGCATTCGCCGGAGCAGCTACTGCCGATAGCCTGCTAACGGAGCTAAACCAAGCGCTGGCCCATAAAAAGCAATACGACGGGCAGCGCCTGAACCGCATTGCTGTGCTCACGGCCGATTTTGCTTCGGCCGAAGTCGGCGACGATACCCGGTTCGACCTGGGCTTGCGTATTTATGATGAGTACAAGGCGTTTAAGTATGATTCGGCCTTTGTATACTGCCAGAAGATTACGCGGCTGGCGGAGCGGCTGAAGAAGCCGGAGAAGATAGAAGTAGCCAAGCTCAAGCTGGCTTTCGTGCTGCTGTCGTCGGGCCTGTTCAAGGAAACCTTCGAAACGCTGGAAAGCATCCGGCCGGCCTACCTGAACGCGGCCGATAAGCAGAGCTTTTACTTCCTGATTGCGCGGGCCTACAGCGACCTGGGCGATTTCAACCAGGACCAGACCTACCGGCCTATCTACTACCAAAAAGCCCTGGCCTACGCCGACACGGCGCTGCTTTTCAGCCGGCCGGGTTCCTACGAGTCGCTTTCGGTGCAGGAATTTCGGGCCCAGAAAAACAACAACCTGGCCACTGGCACCGCCGTGTACGAGCAGATTCGTCGGCTGCCGCACCTGTCGCTGCACCAGCTGGCCGTGAGCGCCAGCACCACCGCCTACGTGTACGAGCTGGCCGGCCAGCCCGATAAGGCGTTTGAGCTGCTGTTGGTGGCCGCCATTGCCGACGTGAAAACGGCTACTAAGGAAACCACGGCCATCTTCAAGCTCTCAGACTACTGCTATCGGCAGGGCGACCTGAAAAACGCCTACACCTTTATCAAGGAAGCCCGCGAGGATGCCACGTTTTACAAGGCCCGACAGCGGCAGATTGAAATCAGCCATGTCTCGTCTATCATCGAGGGGCAGAAAATCAACATCATCGAGAACCAGCGCAAGTCGCTGAAAACCTACGCTATTATCATGACGCTGTTGGCGGGCGTGGTCATCGGCTTTGCGGTCATCAGCTTTCGGCAGCTGCAAAAAGTGCGCAAGGCCGACCAGTTGATTTTTGCCGCCAACCAGGAGCTGCGCGAGCGCAACGAGGCCCTGCATGAGCTGAACAGCGACCTCAACGAAGCCAACAAGATTAAGGAAGAATACATTGGCTTCTACTTCCACAACAACTCCCAGTACATTGACAAGCTGGAAACGCTAAAGAAGCGCGTCGATGCCCTGCTGGCCAGCAAGCAATACGCCGGCGTGCAAAAACTGGTGGACAGTGTGAACATCAAAACCGAGCGCAACGAGCTGCTAAAGGGCTTCGATACTGTATTTCTGCGCCTGTTTCCGAACTTTATCGCGCAGTTCAACGCCCTGTTTCGGGAGGAAGACCGCATTCAGCTGCCCGAAGACCAGCTGCTGACCACGGAGCTGCGCATCTTCGCCCTCATTCGCCTAGGTATTGTCGACAGCGAGCAAATCAGCCGCATGCTGGGCTACTCCATCAACACGATTTATACCTACAAAACCCGGGTAAAAAATCGGTCGCTGCTCCCCAATGAGGAGTTTGAGGCGCGCATCCAGGCCATCCAAGCTGTTTAGTAATACAGCTGTGTAAAACCTGAGTTTGCAGCATAGCCGCAACACCGCTACAAGTTGGTGGCCCCCGAATAATAGAGGCGAGAAGAAGCCGCGTAGCGACGACAGAACCAATTGGAAATCTGTCACCGCTACGCGGCTTTTCTAGTTCATACCCGGGGTTGGCTACCAACCTGTCGCCACGTTGCTGCTATGCTGCTTGCGGTTTTGGGGTTTGTGTCTTCTGGGCCTTTTCCATCGTGCTGGCATGTGGTCGGTGCCGTCCTGTATCCGCTCCAATTGACGTTCGGTGAGTGAGCACTCATTCGCTGATTCAGGGCTTTGGAGCTGGAGTTCTTAAATGCATAAAACTGCCCGCTTTATCAGCGAATTCAGGAGGTTTCGGCCTCTTTTTTCAAGGGAAAACATAGCTAAACTGGCTATACAACCTCAATATTTTGGTGTCATTTTTATGGTATATTGAATTGTTATTCAATGCTATGAGGATGTAGCAGATTAATATTTTTGATACTCCTGTTTGACAAATTCCAGTCGGTGGGGGGGAGGTATAGTTTTGCCACTGTTCCCACCCCAAACGATTGCTGCCGCCGCTGAAAATGTACATTCGGCGTAGCGGCAGAACAGCGGAGGGGAGGAAGCCCGAATGGAAGCCAGATGGTACCGTTCGGGCTCCAAAATTTTTGCAACTCACCAAAAATCCCACCCATGCTGCACTTGTTACCGCCGCTATTACCTCCCCATTTTCTTCGGAAATCCTTGCTCACTTCGGTGCTGGGAGGCCTTGTTATAAGCACCGCCGTGGCGCACCCGGCCGGCCCAGCCACACGACTTGCCACCCGCGCAGTGGCCGGCGGCACCGTGACGGGCCGCGTAGTGGACGCCAAGGGCGAAGGCATCCCCGGCGTCACGGTTATTGTGGAGGGCACCACGCTGGGAGCTTCCACCGATGCCTCCGGGGCGTATTCTATTACTAATGTGCCGGCTGGGGCGCGTACGCTGGTTTTTTCCTCTATTGGACTGAATTCCAGTCGAGTGGCAGTGACCGTGGGCGACGGGCAAACGGCTACTGTGGCCGCCACCACGCTGACTGAAAACGCTACTGCCCTGAACGAGGCAGTGATTGTGGGCTACGGCACCACCCGCCGTCAGGACCTGACCGGCTCCGTAACTACGGTGACCACCAAGGACTTTGTGAAAGGCCAGGTGACCTCGCCCGAGCAGCTGGTGCAGGGCAAGGTGGCCGGTGTGCAAATCACGACCAGCGGCGGGGCTCCCGGCGAGGTGAGCACCATCCGGGTGCGCGGCGGCTCGTCGCTGAATGCCAGCAACGACCCGCTCATCGTCATCGATGGAGTACCGGTAGACAACCAGGCTATTAACGGTGCGGGCAACGCACTGGCACTGGTGAACCCACAAGACATTGAGAGCTTTACGGTGCTGAAAGATGCTTCGGCCACCGCTATCTACGGCTCGCGGGCAGCTAACGGCGTCATCCTCATCACCACCAAAAAAGGGGTGGTCGGGGAGAAGATGCACGTTAACATCAGCTCGCAGGTGTCGCGGGCCACGAACTATGGCAAGGTGGACGTGCTGAGCGCCGACGCCTACCGCGTGCTGCTGAACAATGCCGTGGCCCAGGGCACCATTCCGGCCACCAACACGGCCTACCTGGGCACGGCCAATACCGACTGGCAGGACGCCATCTACAAAACGGCCTGGACCACCGACAACAGCGTGAGCCTGACTGGCAGCGTCAAGAACATGCCCTACCGCGTGTCGGTGGGCTACCTCAACCAGGACGGCACCCTGCGCACCGGCAACCTGAAGCGTAACTCAGCTTCCATTGGCCTCACACCAAAGCTGTTGGATAACCACTTGCGCATCGATATTAACGCCAAGGGCACCTGGGCCGACTACCGCTTTGCCGACCAGGGGGCTATTGGAGAGGCGGCGCGCTTCAATCCTACGCAGCCTATTTACGACAACGGCCCGAACGGGTTCAACGGCTACTTCGAGTGGCGCGACGGGGCCATTCCGAACACGCTGAGTGGTCGCAACCCGGTAGCCCGGCTCAACGACAAGCGCGACCGCAGCACGGTGCTGCGCAGCATCGGCAACGTGCAGTTTGACTATTCGCTGCATTTCCTGCCCGACCTGCACGCCAACCTGAACCTGGGCTACGACATCTCGCGCAGCGCTGGCACCGTGTTCATTCCGGCGGCCTCGGCCCTGGCTTTCGCTAATCAGGGGCAGAATACTTCTTACCGTCAGGAGAAGGACAACAAGCTGCTGGAAGCGTACCTGAACTACAGCAAACAGATTGGCGACCACCGCGTTGAGGCGCTGGCCGGCTACTCGTACCAGGACTTTTACACCTACTCGCCCTTCCGCTTTGCCTACAAGGCCGATGGCTCGCGGGTGAACCCGCTCACGCCGGCCGAAAACCCATTCAAGACGCAGTACACGCTGCTGTCGTACTACGGCCGGGTCAACTACAACTTCAAGGACCGGTACCTGTTCACGGGCACGCTGCGGGCCGATGCCTCGTCGCGCTTCAGCCCCGAGCAGCGCTGGGGCTACTTCCCGGCCGCTTCGGTGGCCTGGCGCATCAACAAGGAAAACTTCCTGGCCGAAGCCAAAACCCTGTCGGACCTGAAGCTGCGCCTGAGCTACGGCAGCACCGGCCAGCAGGACGTGTACGGTGTGGCCGGCGACTACCCTTACCTGGCCAAGTACAGCATCGGCTCGCCGACGGTGAGCCAGATTATCGGCACCGATACCATCCGCACCTTGCGGCCGGCGGCCTACGACCGCAACCTGAAATGGGAGCAAACCGCCACGTATGATGTGGGCCTGGATTTCGGCTTCTTCAACAACCGCCTGACGGGTACCGTGGACGTGTACCTGCGCAAAACCAAGGACTTGCTGGCCGTAATTCCAATTCCGGCGGGCAGCAACCTTTCCAACACGCTGCTCACCAACATCGGCAACCTCGAAAACCGGGGCTTGGAGTTGTCCTTGAACTACAACGTGTTGCAGGGCGACAAGCTGAATTGGTCGGTGAACGCCAACGCGACCTTCAACCGGGGCAAGATTACCAAGCTCTCGCAGGTGGAAGACCCGGCCTACCAGGGCACGCCCACCGGCGACATCAGCAACTTCCAGTTTGTGCAGGTGAACGCCGTAGGCTACGCGCCCAACACCTTCTTCCTGTACCAGCAGAAGTACGAGAATGGCAAGCCCTTGCAGGGCCCGACGGCCGCCCTCAGCCCGGTGCAGTACGTGGACCAGAACGGCGACGGCCTCATCAACGAGCGCGACAAAGTGTATGGCAAGAACCCCGCCCCGAAAGCCATTTTGGGCTTTAGCTCGAACCTGAGCTACGGCAAAGCCAGCCTGGCCTTCACGGTGCGCTCCAACATCGGCGGCTATGTGTATAACAACGTGGCCAGCGGCCAAAGCAACTACGCCGGCCTGAACACCGGTCTGAATTTCTCGAACAACGTGGTGCCCGCCATCTACGAAACTGGTTTCCGAAATGGCCAGCCGCTGAGCGACATTAACTTGGAAGACGGCACGTTTGTACGCCTCCAGAACGTGACGCTGGGCTACGATTTCGGCGAACTGCTGAAAGCCGGCACCACGCTACGCTTCACCCTGGCCGGCCAGAACCTGCTGCTGCTCACCAAGTACACCGGCCTTGACCCGGAGCGCGCCACGGGCATCGACAACAATTTCTATCCGCTGCCCCGCACCATCACGGCCGGCGTCAACATCGGCTTCTAGGCAATGTCATGCTGAGCGGGGTTGATGCGTCTCATATGCCACCAATTCAGTCGTGATAACGGCGCGCACGAACTGCCCCGGCTGCGCTTGGCATAACGTGCTGCCACCAGCCCAACATCCCCACCATTCCACCACTTCCCGATATGAATTCCCACCTTACCCTGCGCCGTGGCGGCCTGACCCTGGCCCTCGCTGCAGCCCTGCTTACCGGCGGCCTCACGGCTTGCAACAAAGACCTCGACCGCTCGCCGTTTTACGATTTGAACACCGAGTCGGTGTACCGCGACCCGGCCAACTACATCCAGGTGCTGGCTAAGTGCTATGCCGGCTTCAACCTCTCCGGTAACTCCGGCGCCCCCGACGTATTTGCCGGGCAGGGCAAGGACGAGGGCGAAACTTCCTACATGCGCGCCTACTGGTACCTGCAGGAACTGGTGACCGACGAAGCCGTGGTGGCCTGGAACAGCGGCCCGCTGCAGGAGCTGAACACCGGCACCTGGACGTCGAGCAACGACCTGATAAATAATAGCTACACCCGGATTTTCTACGAGGTGGCGCTGTGCAATGAGTTCATCCGCGAAACCAGCGACGACAAGCTCAGCACCCGCGGCATCTTGGGCACCGATGCCGATAAGGCCCGCCTCTACCGCGCCGAAGCCCGCTTCCTGCGTGCGCTGGCTTATTACCACGCCATCGATTTGTATGGCAACGTGCCCTTCGTGACCGAAGCCAACGCGCCCAGCAAGGACCTGCCCGCGCAAACCACCCGTGCCGCGCTGTTTGCCTACATCGAGTCGGAGCTGAAGGCCATCGAGCCCGTATTGCTGGCTGCCCACACTGCCCCCTACGGCCGCGCCGACCAGGGCGCCGCCTGGACGCTGCTGGCCAAGCTCTACCTGAATGCCGAAGTGTACACTGGCACCGACCACTACACCGACTGCCTCACCTACTGCAACAAGATTCTGGGCACGTCCAGCTACACGCTGGCCCCGGAATACCGCTTCCTGTTTCTGGCCGACAACAACCGGACGGCGGCTTCGGAAATCATCTTCCCCATCACCAGCGACGGCGTGGTTTCGCAGGTGTATGGCGGCACTACCTACCTGATACACGCCGCCGTGGGCGGCAACATGCTGGCCAGCGGCTTCGGCGTGAACAGTGGCTGGGCCGGCAACCGTACCCGCCGCAACCTGCCGCTGCTGTTCCCCACGCCGGCCAGCGGATTCGATACCCGGGCCATGTTTTTTACGAACGGCCAAAGCTTGGAAATCAACGACCTGACTATCTTCACTGAAGGCTATGGCGTGACCAAGTGGCGCAATAAAACCTCTACCGGTGCCAATGGCAACGACCCGCAGCTGATTTTTGCCGACACCGACTTTCCGCTCCTCCGCCTCGGCGATGTATACCTGATGTATGCCGAAGCCGTGCTGCGCGGCGGCACCGGCGGCAGCCAGGCCCAGGCCCTGACCTATGTGAACCACCTGCGCGACCGCGCCTACGGCAACACTGGCGGTGCCACCGACGGCCGCATCAGCGCCAGTGACCTCACCACCAGTTTCATTCTGGACGAGCGCGCCCGCGAGATGTATTGGGAAGGCACCCGCCGCACCGACCTGGTGCGCTTCGGCAAGTTCACCACGGGCTACAACTGGCCCTTCAAAGGCTACACCGGCGCCGGCGACACCAAAGCGGGCCACGACATCCAAACCACCCGCAACCTGTACCCGCTGCCTTCCACCGACCTCGTGGCCAACCCCACGCTGAAGCAGAACCCCGGCTACTAAGCATCTGCTCACGAATTACATACGGTTTGGGACTTAGTGCCTGGCGCTCAAGGTGGGAAATCGGGTGCAAGCCCGGTCCGGCACTGGTAATGCCGGGTTTTGAGTGGGCCAGGTACTAAGTCCGAAACTACCCATTCGGCAACGCACCAAACGGTGGCAGAGGCGGGGCTTGTGCTCGCCCGTCGTTGCCAAACAGTTAGTGAGATGGTCCAAACGTGTGGACAGGGGCAAGCCCTGCCTCTATGCGGCCATTCGCTTCTCATAAGAGTTTCAATTCCCACTCACTCCTTCATCCTTTCACTCATGAACAAAACGTTTACTCTGGCTCTGGTAACCGCTCTAACCGGCGGCGCGCTCAACGCCCAGGCGCAGATTACGCTCGATGGCGTTGTCAATGCCAATGAAATCGGTACGACGAGCGGGCAGTATGCCTCGCTGGGGGCTTTCACCACGGCGCATGTTGGTTCGGCGGGCTTTGGCAATGCCGGTCTGCTGCGCATGTACGGGGCCAACAGCCCCACCAAACTCTACATCGCATTGGCGGGCACCATCGAAGCCAGTGGCAACAACTTCCAGCTGTATATGGACTTGCCGAACCGTACTGGGGTGCCTGTGGGTACTGCTTTGCCCAGCATTGCGACCAATGCGACGGTGTTCGGCTCTTTTGTCGATAATAACGGCAACCCCCACAGCATTGGTGGCACCAAGCTGGAACTGGAAGCCGACGCGGCCATTGCCACCACCGGCAATCTGGACGTGCAGGCAGCCATTTATACCTCGACCGCGGGCGTGGCCAAGTCGCTGGGCGACGGCCTGAGCGCCACGGCCACCAACAACGGCCAGCCCAGCACCATCCCGCCGGCATCCACCACCGGCGTGTATAGCCTGTTTGCGGGCACTCGCGTGGCCTACCTGGCGTCGCCCACCGACATCACCGGCAACCCGGGCAATGCCAACGGCGGCGGGGCCGGCTCCTACGCCCTCGAATACGAGTTCAATCGCACTTCGCTGGGCCTGCCCTCGGGCGCGTCCATCGTGCGGGTGATGGCCGCCTACGTGAGCGGCGACGGATTTTGGTCGTCGGACGTGATTCCCGAAATTCCCGGCAACGGCAACAACAACCTGGGGTTCAACCCTGATTTCACAACCCTCGCCGGCAACCAGGCCGCTCCCTTAAACGTGGTAGTGACCAGCGCCCGCCAAGCCGACGCCGCCGTGGTGGCCATGAGCGTGTTTCCGAACCCCGTGCAGGGCGAATCGACGATTTCCTACCAAGTGCTGGGCAGCCAGAACGTGGCCGTGCGCATCACCGATTTGCTGGGCCGTGAGGTAAGCACCTTGCTGAACGCCAAGCAGAGCGCCGGCTTTCACGAACTGCGGGTTTCCGGCGACGCTCTGACGCCCGGCCTGTACCTGGCGAAGGTGCAGGTAGGCGACAAAGTTGCGACCCGCCGCCTGGAAGTAACTCGCTAGTTCTTCACTTTCTGATTATCGGGTTGGGCCAACGAGGCCCGGCCCGCTGGTCATTTCTCTATGAAAAAAAACGCTTTATCTTCCTTCCTAACGCTGCTGGCCGGGTTGGCTTGTACGGGCTCTGCCCTGGCCCAAACCGCCCCGAAGGCTGCCTACAAAGACCCCGCGCCGTATGGTAAGCCCTTTGCCGGCGTGCCCGATGGCCGGAACGCAACCATCTACCAGGTCAACATGCGGGGCTTTAGCAAGGAAGGCACTTTCAAGGCCGTCACGGCCCGGCTCGATTCGGTTAAGGCCCTGGGGGCGAATGTGGTGTATCTGATGCCCATCTTCCCCATCGGCAAGCTGCGGGCCGTCGATTCGCCCTTTGCCGTGCAGAATTACACGGCTGTCAATCCGGAATTTGGTAGCCTCAGCGACCTGCGCACGCTAATTGACGCCGCCCACGCCCGTGGCTTGGCCGTAATACTCGACTGGGTGGGCAACCACACCAGCTTCGACCACGCCTGGGTAACGCAGCATCCTGACTGGTATGTGCACGACGCAGCCGGCAATATCGTGAACCCCATCCCCGATTGGAAAGATATTGCCCAGCTCAATTGGGCCAAGCCCGAGGTACACACGGCTATGATTCAGGCCCTGCGCTACTGGGTGTTCGCGGCCAACATCGACGGCTACCGCTTCGACTACGCCGACGGCCCAAGCCAGGAGTTCTTTACCGAAGCCCTGGCCAACCTGCGCGCCATTCCCGGCCACAAGCTGCTGATGCTGGCCGAGGGCGACAAAAAGAAATACTACCTGCAGGCCGGCTTCGACTTGTGCTACGACTTCGGTTTCATGAACACCATGAAGGGCGACATTTTCGCCAAAGGCAAAAGCGTCAAGCTCATCGACTCGGTGAACACCGCCAACTACCGCAACGCCCCGGCCAACGCCAGCATGGTGCGCTACACCTCCAACCACGACATCAACGCTTGGGACGGCACGCCGCAGCAGCTGTTCGGCGGCGAGCGGGGCATGATGGCGGCCTTCGTGGTGGCGGCCTACATGAAGGCCGTGCCCATGATTTACAACGGACAGGAGGTAGGGTATGCCGAGCGGGTACCCTTCATGGGCGCCCGCAAGCCCATCGCCTGGACGCCCAACCCAGCCCTGACCCGCGAATACAAGCAGCTTATCCGCTTCCGCAACGGCAGCAACGCCGTGCGCAACGGCACGCTGGCTTCCTACAGCACCGACGACGTGTGCGCCTTCACCAAAACCGATGGCAAAGAGCAAGTGCTGGTGCTGGCCAACCTGCGCAACGCCGCCGTGAACTACCCCGTGCCTGCCAGCGTAGGCAGTGCGGGCTGGCGCAATGCCTACGACGGCAAACCCGCCGCGCTGACCAACCTGACGCTACAGCCCTATCAGTATCTAATTTTGAAGAAATAGCCGCCTGTTTTGCCTGACGCGGGTCGCCTCACCCCCTGACCCCCTCTCCCTCGGAGAGAGGGCAATGGAAATGCACCTGTCGAAAATCGTTAGGCTTCCCTCTCCGCGGGAGATGGACCGGGGGTGAGGGCGGAATGAGCAATGCGAATTCCTAAACAACTATAAGAACAGGGCCGATACCTACGAATGAAGCGAAACATATTATTAGCCTTGCTGGTGCTCCCGGCCACCTACCGTGCCCAGGCGCAAGCCGCCGCACCCCTGACCGCTCATCTCGACAAAGTCAGCCTGACGGTGACGCTGGGGCCGGATGGCCGCCCCGCCTACGCCGTTTCTTATGGTCCGAAAACCGTCCTCAAGCCCTCTCGCCTGGGTATGTCTTTTGCCGATGGCAAGGGCTTCGATGGTCCGCTGGTACTCGCCGGCAGCGAAACCAAGGACGTGGACGAAACCTGGCAGCCAGTGTGGGGCGAAGTAAAGGACATTCGCAACCATTACCAGCAGCTCACGGTGCACCTGCGCCAACCCGCCGCCGACGGCCGCAAGCTGGACGTGGTGTTCCGGGTATTTGCCGATGGAGTGGGCTTTCGTTACGAGTTTCCGCGCCAGTCCGGGCTGCAGTATTTCACGGTGCAGGACGAGTTCACGGAGTTCAACCTGCCGGCCAACCACAAGGCCTTCTGGATTCCGGGCGACTACGACTCGAACGAGTACGCCTACACCACCAGCCGCGTGAGCGAGGTAAACACCACACCCATCAAGGCTATTCAGCTGAAGGCACCGGCCAACCGCATCCAGACGCCGCTGATGCTGAAATCGGACGACGGCCTGTACGTCAACATCCACGAGGCGGCGCTGGTGAACTACCCGGCCATGTTCCTGAACGTGGACACCAAAACCTTCGGCCTGAGCAGCCAGCTGGTGCCCGATGCCACCGGCACCGGCGCCAAAGCCTACTTGCAGGCCCCTGAGCACACGCCCTGGCGCACCATCGTGGTGAGCGACAAGGCGCCCGAGGTGCTGGCCAGCAAGCTCATTCTAAACCTGAACGAACCCAGCAAAATTGCTGACCCGAGCTGGATTAAGCCCCAGAAATTTGTGGGCGTGTGGTGGGAAATGCAGGTGAGCCGCGGCTCCTGGAACTACGCCGATACCTTCAACATCAAGCTGGCCGGCACCGACTGGAGCAAGCTCAAGCCCAACGGCCGCCACATGGCCAACACCGCCCACGTGAAGGAATACATCGACTTTGCGGCTGCGCACCACATCACCGGCGTACTGGTGGAGGGCTGGAACGTGGGCTGGGAAGACTGGGCCAATAACTGGAAGGAAGAAGTGTTCGACTTCGTGACGCCCTATCCCGATTTTGACGTGGACGAGCTGCAGCGCTACGCCGCCAGCAAGGGCGTCAACATCATCATGCACCACGAAACCAGCAGCTCCGTCACCAACTACGAGCGCCGCCAGGATGCTGCCTACCGCTTCATGAAACAGCACGGCTATACCTCCGTCAAGACCGGCTACGTGGGCCGCATTATCCCGCGCGGCGAGCACCACGACGGCCAGTGGATGGCCAACCACTACGTGCGCACCGCTCAAAAAACGGCCGACAACCAGATAATGGTGGACATGCACGAGGCCGTGCGTCCCACCGGCCTGCACCGCACCTACCCCAACTGGCTAGCCTGCGAGTCGGCCCGCGGCAACGAGTTTAACGCCTTCAGTGAGGGCAATATGCCCGAGCACGAAACCATTCTGCCCTTCACCCGCATGATGGGCGGCCCGATGGATTACACGCCGGGCATCTTCAAAATCCAGGGCTTCGCCGATGCCAAGCTCAAGCGTCAGGTGCACACCACCCTGGCCAAGCAGCTGGCCCTTTACGTGACGATGTACTCGCCCCTGCAAATGGCCGCCGACCTGCCCGAAAACTACCAGCCGCACCTCGATGCCTTCAAATTCATCGAAGACGTGCCCGTGGACTGGGACGACACCCGCATCCTGGCCGCCGAGCCCGGCGACTACCTCACCACCGTGCGCAAAGCCAAGGGCCGCGACGAGTGGTACCTCGGCAGCATTACTGACGAAAACGCCCGGCAGCAGCCCCTCAAGCTGGACTTTCTGACGCCCGGCCAGCGCTACGAGGCCACCATCTACGCCGACGGCAAAGGGGCCAGCTGGGATAAAAACCCCACCGCTTACCGCATCACCAGGCAAGTGGTGACCAGCAAGTCGGCGCTCACGCTGCAGCTGGCAGCCGGGGGTGGCGCGGCGGTCAGCTTCAAGCCCGTGAAGTAGGAAGGACATTCACTCCCGCCTTTCTGGGAGAGGGGCAGCTGTGACAAGATGGGAAATTGCTTGATGCCCCCGCTGCGGGGAGGGATTGCTGCGTGGTAAAGTGTAATGCAAAGCAAGGATGTAACAGTCTGAATTTAAAAACATTAACCACTAAAAACATGCTCTTTTACAATAACGCCTTCAAAAAAGGCTTGGCTTTGGCAGTGTCCCTAAGCCTGCTGGCTGCTTGCAAGAAAGACTCGCCAGCCGCGCCCGACCCTATCATCCCGCCGGTGGTCACCACAACCACGCCGCCGCAGTACGGCACGCCCTTCGCCGGGGTGCCCAACCGGGAGGATGCCGTGGTGTATCAAGTGAACATCCGGGCCTTTAGCCAGGCGGGCAACCTGGCGGGCGTCACGGCCCGGCTCGATTCCATCAAGGCCGTTGGCGCGAACGTGCTGTACCTGATGCCGATTTACCCGATTGGGACCAATAGTCGGTCGTCGAACTCGCCCTACGCAGTGAAGGACTACCGCGCCGTAAACCCCGAGTTTGGCAGCCTCGCCGACCTGCGCACGCTGGTAGACGCCGCCCACGCCCGAAATATGGCCGTGATGTTGGACTGGGTGGCCAACCATACCAGCTGGGACAACGCCTGGATAACGGCCCACCCCGACTGGTACCAGAAAGACGGGGCCGGGGGCATCCAGAGCCCGCCCAACACTACGTTTACCGATGTGGCGCAGCTCAATTTCACTAACGCGGCCATGCGCCTGGAAATGATTTCGGCCATGAAGTCGTGGGTGTTTACCGCCAA
This sequence comes from Hymenobacter negativus, assembly GCF_017571495.1. Taxonomy (GTDB): domain Bacteria; phylum Bacteroidota; class Bacteroidia; order Cytophagales; family Hymenobacteraceae; genus Hymenobacter; species Hymenobacter negativus. Next base: position 41,651 of record NZ_JAGETZ010000006.1, read on the forward strand.
CGTCGACGGGTTTCGCTGTGACTACGCCGATGCCCCTGATATCGCCGCTACCGATTTCTGGAAGCAAGCCGTGGACACCCTGCGCAGCGTGCGCACCCACAAGCTGCTGCTGCTGGCAGAAGGCACCCGCGCCAGCAATTTCGCCTCGGGCTTCGACTACAACTTCGGCTTCAACTTCTACGGCAGCATCTACCAGGTGTATAAGAACGGCCAGTCGGCGACCACTTTCGACGCCCTCAATACCAGTGAGTTCGCCAGCGCTACCGGCACGCAAAGCGTCGTGCGCTACATCACCAACCACGACGTGAACGGTTCCGACGGCACCCCTGTCGCACTGTTTGGCGGCGATGCCGGGGCCATGTCAGCGTTTGTGGTTGCCGCCCTCTACAAGGGCATTCCCTTCATTTACAACGGGCAGGAGGCTGGCATGAGCACGGCTATTACCTTCCCCTTCACCACCGTAAAGGTGCAGTGGGGCACGAAACCTGCCGTGACCCGTGCCTACAAGCAGCTGATGGCCGCCCGCGCCGCCAGCCCAGCCCTACAGCACGGCACGCCCACTGCCTACAGCACCGCCAACGTGTGCGCCTTCACCAAGGCGGCCGGCTCCGACCGGGCCTTCGTGCTGGCGAACGTGCGCAACTCGGTCCAACCCTTCGCCGTGCCCGCCGCCCTGCAGGGTGCCTGGACCAATGCCCTGACCGGCAGTTCAGTCACCGTTGGCGCTTCGGTTGCGCTGCCCGCCTACGGCTACCTGGTGCTAAAAAAATAGCCCGGCGCCGGTGCACACGCCCTAGCTGGCCTTATCCCCCGAAGCATTTTGCTAAGGCGGGATAAGGCCAGCTTTTTTGTGTCCGGCTTTTAGGCAGCTGGCCTCTTGTCGTCAATGCTTAATCATTACGCCTCAAATTATGCCTGCTTATCCGCATTGCCGCGGCTATAGCGCTTCGTGAGGTGCGGCCGCAGGAAAGGCGCTTTTCAGGCAACTTTTTCTCCACTATCACCGAGTTGAGCAAAGCAAGCGCTTTGCAGCGGCTGCGGCATTCCCACCCACTTCTTCTATACCTCGTTCGCATGAAATACGCGTTACTGTTCCTTCTGGGCCTGGGTGCTGCCGGGGCCGCCCATGCGCAAGCGCCCGCGCCTGCTGCCACCGCCGCTTCCGAGCCGACAGCGGCCATGCTCCAGCGCTACACTACCGCCGGCGGGCAAACCACCTTCTTCTCCACCGCGCCGCTCGAAGACATTGAGGCCCTGAACTCCCGCGTGGCCGCCATTTTCGATTTGAGCAACGGCCAGCTGGCGTTTTCCATGCTGATGAAGGACTTCCAGTTCAAAAACTCGCTGATGCAGGAGCATTTCAACGAGAACTACGCCGAGAGCGACAAGTACCCCCGCGCCCGCTTTACCGGCACGCTCGTGACCATGCCCACCGAGGCACAGCTGCGCAGCGGCCCCCAGCCGGTGTATGTGCAGGGTTTGCTCACCATCCACAATGTGAAGCGCAAAGTGCGCGTGCCCGGCACCCTGCAGCTACGCGGCAATGACCTGGTGGTAACCTCCAAGTTCGCTGTAGCGCCGGCCGACTACAAAATCAAAATCCCCGCCCTGGTGCGCAACAACATCGCCAAAAGCATCGATGTGAGCGTGATTCTAAGCTGCCAGCCTGGCCCCGCCGGCACGGCAAGCATCGCTAAGTAACGCAGCGTTATTCCAAAAATGAAGGCCCGCCCTGCGCTTGCAGCGGCGGGCTTTCTTGTGCGCCAAACACGAAACCAGCGCCGCCCGCCGTTGCAGAAGCTATGACCAAACTTCGATGCTTCTTGCAGTGGCTGCGGCCGCACATGCCTTATATCAACATTGCCTTAGCCGGCACGGCCTATTGGGCCAATGAGTATTGGTTTCAGGGATTCTGCCAGCCGGTGGAATGGGCGGCATGGGTGCTGGCCGTGAGTACGGCGGCTTTTCTGCTGTGGCCATTTGCGAAGCGCATTCCGGTGCTGAATTACCTGATGCTCTTTCTAATGGGTATGCATTTTACGGTGTGCGTGTATTGCGCGCTGTTCATTAATCCCATGCAGCTGTTAAGCATGCTGCTGTTCTTCTTTCTGGTGTTTCCATTGCTGCTTTGGGTGCCGGTGGTGTTTGCAGTGCAGGCGCTGAACCGGACAATGGTCAGTGCGCTTCCTGGAGCGCGCTGGATTTTTGGCGCCGGGGCGATGCTGTTGATATTGCCCCAACTGTGGGTGGAGAAACAGTTCCGGGAGGTAGAAGCGGCGGTGGCCAGCCTACCCGCTGCTGAACGGCACAAACCTTCGGCCCTGGCCCGAGTGGTGCCGCGCAGCTACGCGGCGGAACGATTAGCCGGCGCTTACTTTAAGTATCACAACTACCCCGAATTCATTCTCGATGGCTGGCGCCCGCCTCTACACGACCCGCTGATAAACGTAAGCCTTTGGGCGCGTGAGGCATCAGCATATGGCCCAAACCCGCTGAAAGTGATTTACTGGGATGCTGCTACTGACGCTCCGCACGGCTCCCTGAAAACGCAGGCCCTGTTCTACCACCTGCTGTTCCCAAACCGCCCTGTCAAGGCCGACTGTATCTGCAACCAGACCTATGACGGAGAGGGGTAATTCTTCTGGGAGCCGCAGTGGAACAGTCCAGTAGCAAGCCGCCGCGTACAGGAGGAACTGGCAAAACAGGAGATAATGAGAAAGTCGAAGGGAGCATTTAGAACGCACTTTCCTGAGGTAGACAGCACTGCCCGGCTAGAGAAGAGTGGCCATTCATTCAAGGCAAAGCCAGCTGCGGAAATGTGTAACCCGAACGGCAGCATCGTGAGTTTGGTCGGGATAAATAGCGGCACAATAAAAAACGGCTGTAGGACCCAACCTGGGGCGTTGTGGAAAACTTCTGAGGTTTTTCCTTGTCCTCCCCAAACACAACGGGTAATTTCAAGGATTGAATAACCCCGGAGGTCCACACTCCGCCACCCTCCAATCTACCCTTTCACAACTGACTGAACGACTTGCGGCGGGGGCTGCCCCTGCCGCGGGTTTTTGTATACAAAAAAATCCACACCAAAACACTACTGGTATGCTCGTAATTAAACGCGACGGACGCCGCGAATCCGTCAAGTTCGACAAGGTAACTGCCCGCATTGAGAAGCTGTGCTATGGCTTGCACATGGACTACGTGTCGCCGATTGAGGTGGCCAAGAAGGTGATTGACGGCATCTACGACGGCGTGACCACCGTGGAGCTTGACAACCTCGCCGCCGAAACCGCCGCTTCGCTCACCACCAAGCACCCGGACTACGCCATTCTGGCGGCCCGCATTGCGGTGAGCAACCTGCACAAGGTGACTTCTAAGTCCTTCTCGAGCACGATGAAGCGGCTGTATACTTACGAGGACCCCAAGAACGGCGACAACGCTTCGCTGCTGGCCACCGACGTGTGGGAGGTGATTCATAAGAATGCCGCTACGCTGGACTCGGCCATTATTTATGACCGGGACTACAACTACGACTTCTTCGGCTTCAAGACGCTGGAACGCTCGTACCTGCTGCGCCTGGAGGGCAAGGTGGTGGAGCGGCCCCAGCACATGCTGATGCGCGTGTCGGTGGGCATCCACAAGGATGACATTGAGTCGGTTATTAAGACCTACAACTTGCTGAGCGAGCGGTGGTTTACGCACGCCACGCCCACGCTGTTCAACGCGGGCACGCCGAAGCCGCAGATGTCGAGCTGCTTCCTGCTCACGATGAAGGACGACTCCATCGACGGCATTTATGACACGCTGAAGAACTGCGCGTTGATTTCGCAATCTGCCGGCGGCATCGGGCTGTCGGTGAGCAACGTGCGGGCCACGGGCTCCTACATCAAGGGCACGAATGGCAACTCGAACGGGCTGGTGCCCATGCTGAAGGTGTTCAACGACACGGCCCGCTACGTGGACCAGGGCGGTGGCAAGCGCAAGGGCGCGTTCGCCATTTACCTGGAGCCCTGGCACGCCGACGTGTTCGAGTTCCTCGACCTGAAGAAGAACCACGGCAAGGAGGAAATGCGCGCCCGCGACTTGTTTTATGCGCTGTGGACGCCCGACTTGTTCATGAAGCGCGTGGAGGAAAACGGCGACTGGACGCTGATGTGCCCCCACGAGTGCCCCGGTCTGGAAAACTCCTGGGGCCCGGAGTTCGAGAAGCTCTACATGAAGTACGAGAAGGAGGGCCGCGGCCGCCGCACCATCAAGGCGCAGGAGCTGTGGTTTGCCATCCTGGAAAGCCAGACGGAGACGGGCACGCCCTACATGCTGTTCAAGGACGCGGCCAACGGCAAGAGCAACCAGCAAAACCTGGGCACGATTAAGAGCTCGAACCTGTGCACCGAGATTATTGAGTACACCGACGCCGACGAAATTGCGGTGTGCAACCTGGCTTCGCTGGCGCTGCCCCGCTACCTGGTGACCGACGCCCAGGGCAACACCACCTTCGACCACCAGAAGCTGTACGAGGTGACCTACCAGGCCACGGTGAACCTGAACAAGGTGATTGACGTGAACTACTACCCGGTGCCCGAAACGCAGAAGTCGAACTTCCGCCACCGCCCCATCGGGCTGGGCGTGCAGGGCCTGGCCGACACGTTCATTGCCCTGCGCATGCCCTTCGAGAGTGACGAAGCCTCGGGCCTGAACAAGGACATCTTCGAAACCATCTACTTCGCGGCCATGACGGCCTCGAAGGACCTCGCCATCAAGGACGGGCACTACGAGACCTTCCCCGGCTCGCCCCTGAGCCAGGGCAAGTTCCAGTTCGACCTGTGGGGCGTGACGCCCGACTCGGGCCGCTGGGACTGGGAAAGCCTGCGCGCCGAGGTGGTGAAGCACGGCGCCCGCAACTCGCTGCTGGTGGCACCCATGCCCACGGCCAGCACCGCCCAGATTCTGGGCAACAACGAGTCGTTTGAGCCCTACACGAGCAACATTTACGTGCGGCGCGTGCTCAGCGGCGAGTTCATGGTGGTGAACAAGCACCTGCTGAAGGACCTGGTGGCCCTGGGCCTGTGGAACGACGCGATGAAGCAGGAAATCATCGCGGCCAACGGCTCGGTGCAGAACATCCAGCGCATTCCGCAGCACATCAAGGACCTGTACAAGACGGTGTGGGAGATTTCGCAGCGCCGCATCATCGACCAGGCCGCCGACCGCGGGGCCTACATCTGCCAGAGCCAGAGCCTGAACCTGCACGTGCAAAACGTGAACTTCGGCAAGCTCACCAGCATGCACTTCCACGCCTGGAAGCGCGGCCTGAAAACCGGCATGTACTACCTGCGCACCAAAGCCGCCGCCGACGCCATCAAGTTCACGGTGGAAAAGCAAGCCGCCGAAACCCTGGAGCCCCTGGCCCTGGTGGAGCAAAACCAGTCCGACATGGCCTGCTCCCTGGATAACCCGGACGCCTGCGAGGCCTGCGGGTCGTAGAGTTTAGGGTTGTTGAGTAACAAATCAGGTTAGCATTCCTAATCTACTCATCACCTCAAAAAGCCGCCTCCTAGTGAGGCGGCTTTTTGCTAACCGGCCTATAAATGAAAAGTATTCCCTATCAACAATTCGTCGCTTTGCTGAAGTTGCTTGGCTTGGTGCATGTGCGCACCGAGGCCAGCCACCAGCATTGGGACTTTCCGCCTGACGCAGGCAAGAAGCTGCTTCGGCACCTGATTATCCGCGATAAGGACAAGGATATTCCGGTTTTGCACATGCACACCAACCTGATGACGCTCGAACTCTCAGGCGTGGTGACGCGGGAGGAATTCAACCGGATGCTGGCGGAACAAGCGAATCCGAAAGCGGCCAAAGCGGCGGCCCGCAAACGCAAAGACAAGGAGTAACACCAATAAAAAAGCCCTGACCGTACTGGTCAGGGCTTTTTTATTGGGATGCTGGTCCCCTATTAAACAGGCAGCAATACTTCTTCGGTGAGGATGCGACGGCTACGGGAGGTGCGGTTGAGCAGCTCAATGGGCAAGCGCGGGGGCTCATACACGGGCTCGGGCTGCTTGAGTAAGCGCCACCCCAGCGCCAGCAGGAATTGGTCGAGGGTGCCGCGCTCAGCAGTGTCTTTGATGAAAATGGCCAGGGCATCTTCGAAAGCAGCGCGGGCTTCCTCTTCGGTGTCGCCATAGGACGAGACTTCCAGCGCGGGGCAATAGGCCACGTACTGGCCGCTGTCGTCGTCGAGGACGAGTAGGACCTCAATCTGGGCTTTGGCGAGGCGGCCGTGCGGGTCGGTGGTGAGAGTAGCCATAGAGAAATAGGAATAGGAACCGGGCCGGGGCCGGTTTAAGTAAAGCTAGTGCAAAGTACGCTACCGTGAACAACGAAGGGGGGCGGTTCTGTTCGCGACAACTTGCAAGGGCATGAAAGCCATGTATATTTGCTCAGCCTCCGCTATCAAGTTCACGGTGGAAAAGCAAGCCGCCGAAACCCTGGAGCCCCTGGCCCTGGTGGAGCAAAACCAGTCCGACATGGCCTGCTCCCTGGATAACCCGGACGCCTGCGAGGCCTGCGGGTCGTAAGGAATATTTAAGATATGTTCCCAAAAGAAAGGGCTGGCTATTTATAGCCAGCCCTTTCTTTTTAATTTTAAAATTCTATGACTAAACGTTTGATGCGTCCATTCTTCGTCGTGCCAATAGCTTTTACATCAATGATTCGATGCGTATAAAGACTTTCAGTGAATTTTGTTTCTTCTAAAGCTTCGGAGCCAGTAATTGAAATTCTTGGTTCAGAAACGTCTCCGTTCTCTGCTACAATTATTCCAGTGCCATTCCTAGTCTTGGTATTTAGGTTATAGATATATACTTTGTAGTCTTTCGGCTCATCATCAGTAATGCTGTCATCATCCTCAGTAAGCATGTCATCAATGATGCTAACCGTTTGTGCTAACTCAGCCTTAGACGAGTCCGTTACCTCCGCAATGAGTTCTGTGCTGTTCTGGCTCGTGATGCTAGTGAAGCTTAGAGAATCATAGCTTATGCCTATCGAGCTAGATGCTCTGACAATATTAGAAGCGGTGTTATGTACACAGTCTTTGATAGTTTGTTGTAGGTTTTCATTGTCTACAGCAATTCCTAAATCTGTATACACTTGCTTGGCCTTGTCAACAAGGCTTTGGAAAAGAGGAGGGATTGTTTCAGCAGAATACAGCTCAACTGCTTCAATATGGAGAGTCTTGATAATGTATTCTATGATGTAGTTCTGATATGCGGCGAAAGGCGATTCATGAAAAAATAAATCGGACTTATTCGGCACAATACTGACTTCAAAATTCATTTGGACACTTCCTTCTGTAAGAGCAGATTGGAAAATGCTGACTTCTAAGTCTAATTCAGGCAGCTTATTTATCGTTTCAAATAGCATATCAGAACATGCTGCTTGAATCTCTAGAAGGTCTTTTGATAATGCATGGTATGAATCTGCTATTCCTCCCTCTAAGCTGATTTTGTATGATAAAGAAGACGTCTTTTTCTTTTTAGGATAAAAACTCTTCCTATGGGGGAAATAGTCCTTTGGAATGTTGTCTGCATTAATCAAGGAAACGCTTTGCGTTGCAGCGCTAGCTAAATCCTTCTTGATAAGAAAGGCGGTTTTAGCTACTTCGAAAATGTCTCGATAGCTAATCCTTCCTGCCACAAAGTCCAAATAGTCTATGTTCTTTATTATGAAATGCACATAATGTAGAACAGTCAGGTCGTCCTCATCTTCCTCAATAAATGAGCCGATGATGCGGGAACCATAGATATTCTTTCCTACATAAAGCACTGGATATTCGACGTGCAAAAGCATATCGAAATCAGAAACGATTTCAGCGAACTCAAGGCCAGAATCTAGAGGGTCGTGTTTGATTTCGTTAATCAGCATCGTCTTCCACTTCTAGTTTGGTTACAGATGGATTTTTGAAGCCACTGACATCGAACCCATCACATTTGAACAAGTCGTGATGACTATGATGGTCATCGTTTGGAGTGTGCTCGACAACTCCAACTTCTTCACTGATATTAAACTTGAAAAGAAACGTTTTGCTTTTAGCACTGAAAACAAGCCTTTGCTTATAGACTTCTATTATCTCATTTTCATCGTAGCCATCGAGCTTATTCATCGAAAAGCCTTTCAATGCGCAAAGGTCGCCGCATCCATCGAAGGGCAATTCTTTTCCAGCATTTTTATAACGCTCCCATTTAGATAGGAAGTCGCGACCCTTCGGATTATTGCTTCCGACTGAGCAGATGAATGTAGATGTTTCATCTAGACCAGCATTAGAAATGCACTCGCATTCAATGCCATCCTCTTTGAGTAATTCGAAGGTCATAAAACTGGCAGGGGTAGAGTTTGAAGGGGTGGCAAATGTATATGCCTAGGTGTTAGGAGTTCTGTTTAGAGCCATTGGACTTGCCCCAATGCTGATAATGCACACCAAATCTGGATAATAAATGCGGTTGGATATGCCGAAAACGCACTTTTACACGGCGACATTTTTTTGTAACCTTAGCTTCTCTCAGCCGCTGCGCGCCGGGGGCGGCTGGGGTGGTGTTGGGGTAGCGCGCGCCGTTAGGTAGGAACACGAAGCATCGTTCAGCTGCGGCGGTGCCTGGGGCGGCGGGGGGGCGTTAAGGCAGAGCGTTGCCAATCTCCACGAACGGCTCCCCGGCTTCCAGTAGTTCTATCGCGGCGGGCAGGGTGGTGAGCAGCACTTCTTGCAGCCGCTCGTTGGAGGTGTTGCCGCAGGTGAGCCAGATAACCCGGGGCGGCGGGCCGAAGCGGTCGAGCAGGTGGCGGAAGTCGGCGTCTTTGGTGAGCACCACGGCTCCGGCAGCTTTGGCGGCCCGGAATATTTCTTCGTCTTCCGCGTCGCGCAGGCCCAGCGTGCGCAGGGGCACGGCGTCAACGGGGAATTTCCATTTTATCCAAGCCGCGATGAGGGGCGAGAGGTGCGCGTCAATCCAGATGGTCATGCGGCCAGGCGCGGGTAGTCAATCTGACGGGCGGCGTATTGTAAGGCCGCTTGCAGGTCGGCGGCTTCGAGGTCGGGCATCTCAGCCAAAATCTGCTCGGCGCTGAGGCCGGCGGCGAAGAGCTGGAGCACGTCGGCCACGCGGATGCGCATGCCGCGAATGCAGGGCCGGCCGCCGCACTGGCGCGGGTTGGTAGTAATGCGATGCTGCAAGGATTCCATGTGGTGAAGATACTAGCGTTTCTGTTGCCGCTTCGCCCCGGGGGCGGATGGGGTGGGTTTGGGGGAGCTCGCGCCGTTAGGTAGAAACACGAAGCATCGTGCAGCCGCGGCGGTGCCAGGGGCGGTGGGGGAGCGGGTTTGCACCTTCGTATCTTAGCCACATGGAAACGGCAGCTTCAGCGGCGCACCCGCGCATCACCCTCGACCCGAACATCTGCCACGGGCAACCTACCGTGCGCGGCCTGCGCTACCCGGTGCAAAACGTGCTCGAATACCTCGCCTCCGGCATGACGGAAGCCGAAATCCTGGCCGATTATCCTGATTTGGAGGCCGAGGACCTGCGCGCCTGTCAGGCCTACGCAGCATAGTCGTGTAACAAATAGAGCCCTCAAACCTTACCTTAGCATCACTGAGAAGCCACCCCAACATGGGGTGGCTTTTTGCTAACCGGTAAACTAAATGCATTTCTTGTACGTGGACGAAAGCGGCGACCCCGGCCGTTACAATGGCAGCAACACGCCGCACTTTATTCTGAACGGCTTGGTCATCCCCGAAGAGGAGTGGGCGGCAGGGTTGGCACGGATGCTGGCGTTCCGTGAAGGCGTGAAGCAGGCAACCGGCTTACCCAAAAAGGTGGAGTTTCACAGCAGCGAGCTAATTCGTCCCCACAAGCTGGATGCGTACAAGCAAATTCATAAGTCGGTGCGCGTGCGGTTGCTGAGGGACTTCGTGGGGCTGATGCCCACCTTTTTCCCTAAGGCACGCATTCTAAGCGTATGCCTCGACAAACAGCAGTTGACTGCCGAAACCAATTATCAGGAAATAGCTTGGCGGCTACTGCTACGCGGGTTTGATGCGTTTTTGAAGTCGCAAAATCAACTGGGACTTGTGGTGTCTGACGACACGAATGAAACGGCGCTTCGGCTGCTGTTCCGCTCGATGCGCAAGGAGTCCCGGCCCATCATCGCCATTCTGGAAGACGTGGTATGCCGACAATCCATCCACTCTTACTACGTCCAAGCCGTCGATGCAATTGCCTTCTGCCTCTACCAGCAGGAGTACCCCAAAGGCAGCACCCGCAAGTTCAACTTGCATCAGCTATTCAAAACCCTCGATACGATGTTACTCAAAACCGCCGCGCCGGCTGACCCACAAGGCATCATCCGAGCCTAATGGGGTAAAAAAATGCCCCGGTTAAAACAACCGAGGACTTTGTCGTGGCCCGTTCTAAGCTACAGGGCTTAGGCGAGTCACAGTGCAAATATAACGAATACTCCCCTCATTAGGTTCGGCCCCTAGCCGGAGTCGAACTGGCACACCCAAGCTTCTTCAGCTGCTGCCGCCCTGGGAGCGGCTGGGATGGTGTTGGGGTCGCTCGCGCCGTTAGGTAGAAACACGAAGCATCGTGCAGCCGCGGCGGTGCCGGGGGCGGCGGGTGGGGTCCTGCAACCTGGGTTTCTTGAGGCGCGGCGGCCTCGGGGGGGGGCAGTAGCTTTGGGCTCATGGACAGATTTGCCCCCGCCATACTCGAATACCTGACGAAAGCCGGTTGGCAGCCTGGGCGCAAGGTGTGGCTGGCAAAGTATCGGGTGTGTCTCAGAGTTGAGGGCTACCCGTGGTTTCCTGCCGTAGCCGAGTTCCTAGAGGAGTTCGGCGACTTATGGATAACCTACGAAGGGAGGGGAGGAGCGAGCAAGCTGACATTTGATGCCTGCTACGCCACGGGAAGGTATGATACTCGGTGGGTGACGGGAGAATATGCGTCGCGTATAGGCCGCTCTCAGCTATGCGCTATTGGCGAGCTTTCCGGCCACATGCTATTGTTCATGGATGACACTGGACAAGTGTATGGAGGATACGACGACATCTTGGTTTCTTTTGGAAGCGGAGCCGAGGCCTTTGAAGCTTTGTGCTCCAACCTCCCTGTAAGAGAGATTCCTTAGCTTCTCTCAGCCGCCTTCGCGCCGGGGGCGGCGGGCGGTTGGACTATCCTAGCTGGAACGTCCGCATGCTGAGCCCGCCAAAGGACACTTCCTCATGGGCGTAGCTCACCGCCTCGTCAGGCTGGGCCAGGCCGGCGCTGTAGAGCAGCGGCAGGTAGTGGTCGGGTGTGGGCACGGCCAGCGCCCCGCTGGGGCCTGCCTGCTGATACGCCACCAGGCGCTGGAAGTCGCGCTGGTCGAGCTGCTGCTTCACCCACTCGTCAAATTCGGTGGCCCACGCGAAGGGGCTGGTGTCGCCGGCCCGCAGCTTGGGTACGCTCAGGCGCGTGTTGTGCACGATGTTGCCGCTGCCGATGAGCAGCACACCCCGCTCGCGCAGAAAGCGCAGCTGGCGGGCAAAAGCAAAGTGCCAGGCCAAGGGCTTGGTGTAGTCGAGGCTGAGTTGCAACACCGGGATATCCGCTTTGGGGTAGAGGTGATGCAGCACGGTCCAAGTGCCGTGGTCCAGGCCCCAATTGGCGGCGCCGTGCACCTCGTGCACGTGGTCAATAATGGCTTGGGCCAGCTCGGGCGCCCCAGGCGCGGGGTACTCCATGGCGTGCAGCGCGGGCGGGAAGCCCCCGAAGTCGTGGACAGTGGTGGGGCGCTGATTGGTGGTGACGTAAGTGCCCGGGGTGAGCCAGTGCGCCGAAATGACCACGATGGCTTTGGGCGGTGTGAGGCGCTCCCCCAGCTGGCGCAGGCTGCGCGTGAAGGCGTTATCGTAGAGCGCGTTCATGGGCGAGCCGTGGCCCACGAACAGCACGGGCATGGCCGGGGTGGCCGGGTAGCTGGCCGCAGCGGCCACCAAGGATTTCAGATTCATAACCAAAGGAAAAAAAGGCGTGCGTGCGCACGCTTGCAAAAACACGCGGCGTTGCATCAGGACAGGGAATAGCGGAGGGGAGAAGAGCCGCCTGGCAGGTGCCCCCGCGAAAAGGAGCACCTGCTGGGAACCGCCCGCCGGGCATGGGTGCGGGCGCGGCTCGCCGCCCCTACGCGGTGATGCCCGCGAGGCCCTTCTGCACCGCGGTGGCCTGAAACTCCGGCAGCTTCACGCCCTCGGCCCGCGCCACCGTAACATCGCGCATGCCCAGAAAGCCGAGCATCCAGCGCAGGTAGGGCGCCGCGAAGTCATAGGGCTGCATCGGGCCCTCGGAGTAGATGCCCCCACTCGCTAGGGCAACGTACACCTTTTTGCCGGTGATGAGCCCTTCGGGACCGGTCGGGGTGTAGCGAAACGTGATGTTGGCCCGCGTGAGGTGGTCGAGCCAGGCCTTGAGCGAGGACGGAATGGTGAAGTTGTAGAACGGCGACCCAATCACGAGCACGTCCGAAGCCATGACTTCGGCAATGGCCTCATCGGAGTGGCGCACGGCGGCTTGCTGCTCCGGCGAGCGGCCTTCGGCCGGCGTGAAGTAGGCTTGTAGGTGCGCTTCCTCCAGGTGGGGAAACGGATGTTTCGCCAGGTCGCGCACGACCACGGTGCTGCCCGGATGCGCGGCCAACAGCTTGTCGATGATGCCCTGGCTAAGCTGGGTGCTGAACGACTCAGCACCCCGGGCGCTGGAAATGATTTGCAGAATCTGCATGATTAAAGGGAAATGGGATGATAAAAGGCGAACGCCCGGCGCCGGCCCGCCAACTAAGCGGCGGGGTAGGCGGTTAGGTATTCTGATTACTCCAAGCAATCAGCTGGCGAGTTGTTCGCCCGTTTTACCACTTGCAGATTACTGATTGGTAGCCTGGTTACCTCCCGGTAATCACGTGGTTGCACCATTTCACCCAGCCCTTTCTTCTCCTATGATTAACCCCGATACTCCTGCCTGCGCCGTGACGATGCAGGCCTTGCGCAATTCTTTTCTGGTCGTCAACAGCAAGTGGAAGCTGCCCATCATTGTGGCCATGAACAAGGGCACCCGGCATTTTCGCGGCCTGGAGCGGAGCGTGCCCGGCATCTCGACCAAAGTGCTGGCCAAAGAGCTCAAGGAGCTGGAAGCCCATCAGTTCATTGCCCGCACCGTGCATCCCGGCCCGCCCGTGGTGGTGGACTACCACGTCCTGCCGTATGCGCAATCGCTCGACCCCGTAATTGAGGTGTTGAAGGCGTGGGGCATCCAGCATCAGCAGCGTTTAGATGCCCTCTCCGCCTCTCTGGTAGAGAAGCAGTAAAGCCGCAAAAACGAGTAAGCTTGCTGTCCTCAACCGCCTATCAGCACAGAGGGCCTGCTAGGTAGCCCAGCCATTTTTGGGAGTAGAGCCAGCCAAAATTCCCCGGCAGGGTGGGGCTGTTCCGCGCTGGTGCGGCTCCCTGTCACGAAGCCGCTTCGCGCCGGGAGCGGCTGGGTTGGTTTTGGCACCTGAGCTTCTTGAGCCGCAGCGGCCCGGGGCGGGGGCGCCCCAACGGGCGCGGCGGCGCGGCCGGAGGCATGGGGGCGGCCCCGCAGGCCGGGGAGGGGCTGCGCGGTCTTGTGGGGCGGCCCCGTAACCCCGCGTAGCGCTGCGGCGCCTTACGGGGCGGCCCCCAGGCGCCCGGCCGCGCTGCGCTGGGCTACGGGGCGAGCTGAAATAGGAAAAACGTGAGAATAGCAATACATTAACGGTTGAATCCGTTTCATTCTCAACCTTTTTACTTCATTTCCATGTCGCCTACCATTCCCGGTGCTTCGGCTGCTACCGCCGCCTCCGCTACCAAGCCCCGCAAAAAAGACGGATTGCCCAAGTCTCAGCTCGCCCTCGCCACCCTGGGCGTGGCCGCTGCCAAAGCCTGGCAGGCGTCGGAGCTGCCCGCGCTGCTCTTCGTGAGCAAAGCCGCGTTCAGCGACCAGGCGACTGCCTACGCCGCCAGCCTGGGCACGGCCGATGCCGTGGGCGACGGCGCCAGCCCCAAGTCCAGCCGTCTGAAAGCGCTCGACAAGCTCATCGCCAAAAACCTGAACTTCGTGAAAGGCTACCTGGCCGAAGACCACGACGAGGACGGTGGCGAAGCCTACTACGCCGAGTTCGGCATTGTGCGCGAGGGCAAGAACTTCCGTCTGCCCACCGCCCGCACGGCCCGCGCCCTGGCCCTGGGCAAGCTGGTGGCCGCCCTCACGGCCCACAAGTACGACAAGAAGAAATTCGGCACCGCCTTCTGGCAGCCCATCGCCACCGAGTACGCGCAGCTAGCCAAGGACAGCGGAGAACTGCGCGGCGCCGCCTCCGACGCCGTGGGCCAGAAGAATGCCCTCGAAGCGCCCCTACGCGAGGGGCTGAGCTCGTTGGTGCTCAGCATCAAGGCCAACTACCCCGATGAGGATGCTCAGCGCGGCGTGCTGCGGGCCTTCGGTTTCCAGAAGGAGGTATACTAGGAGCTAAGCGTAAGCGAACGATGGCGCGGGCCTGCGGGCCCGTGCCGTCTATTCGCGGGGCTCCGGGCCCGCAGGGGGCGCGCTGTTCGGGTATCGTTCAACTATTGCAGGCCTGGAGGCCTGCGTGTAGTGGGCACGGGCCGTAGGCCCGCGCCATCGGCTTTCTAGCACCTTACACATTACACAGGCTGCCATGTCAGAGAAGTATAAGACGTATGAGGGCGGGCTATTTTTTGTGACGCTGACCGTGGTGGGCTGGATTGACGTGTTTACCCGGCCCGATTATGCGGAGGTATTTCTGGAAAACCTGCGGTACTGCATCCGGCGCAAGGGGCTGCGGGTGTATGCCTTCTGCATCATGCCCAGCCACATCCACCTCATTGCCGATGTGGACGACGGCCTGCTGCTGGCCCACGTGCTGCGCGACTTAAAAAGCTTCACCGCCAAGCGGATTTACGAGCTCATCGAAACCCACCCGCAGGAAAGCCGCCGCGACTGGCTGTTGCGCCTGTTGCAATTCTACGGCCGGCCCCACGGCCAGGTGTTCAAACTCTGGCAGGAAGGCAACCACCCGATTGATTTAAAATCAACAGCTTGGATGCGGGAGAAACAGGACTACATCCACCAGAACCCGGTGCAAAGCCGGCTAGTAGATGAGGCCCAGCACTACCCATTCAGCAGCGCCTTCCCCGGCTGCGGCGTGCCCTTAAGCGAATTCCTCTAGCCCACTGATGGCGCGGGCCTGTGGCCCGTGCCAACTATGCGCGGGCCTCCAGGCCCGCAGACGTCCGCGCCGTGCACAATCTATGCTCCATCGTTCAACGATTGCAGGCCTGAAGCATGCCAATAGTCGGCACGGGCCGCAGGCCCGCGCCATCTTTAGGACTGCTTCAGGAGATGGACTAGCACCCGTTGTCAGCTGCTCCCGGTATTGGAGCGGCTGGAAGCGCCGACAATTACAACGACTTGGAAAGTCCTTTATGCAAGCATTATCACCCGGCCGCCACACGTACGGCCAATAATGCCGGGAAACGAGGCCGTGTTTAGCGGGCAGTAGGCGCTCATAGCAGTGCTATATATCAGCCACTGCTACCTTAGCTGCTGCTAATTGCGCTGGTCATACAAAAGCCCGTTGTCCATCTCTGATTCAACAGCGGTACCTCCGGGGCTGTAAAAAAGAAAAAATGAGAAGAATAGTAACCGTCGCCGCCCTCACCGCTGTTCTGGGCAGCTTCCTATCGTGTGCATCAAAAACGGAGCAACCACTGAAAGCCGGTAAAGTGCCGATAACCGGCACCTGGCAGCTTGTCAGCAGAACCGTTATTGAGAAAGGCGACACCGTGACAACCGCTAGCAGCAAAGACGAATCCTTTATCAAAATCATCAATGACAGCCACTTCGCCTTTCTGCAGCACGATTTGAAAAAAGGCAAGGACACTGCTGCCGTATTCGTGGCAGGTGGGGGCCGGTATTCACTCAAAGACAGCCTGTACAGTGAGCATTTGGAGTATTGCAGCGCCCGAAACTGGGAGGACAATGATTTTGCATTCACTATTACGCTGAAAAACGATACCCTCACGCAAAGCGGAGTGGAGAAGGTGGAAAGTGCTGGCGTGAACCGAATTAATATCGAGCGCTACGTACGCGTGAAACCGTAGCTGCCTGCTGAGCCACGGCAGCTTCCTCAGCTACTGCCTTCGGTAACAGGTTTATTTTGGGCTGCTCCTGCTGGGGTGGCCCTGCGTATGTTAGGGCCATGCAGCAGCAGTTACGAGAGCATCTGGAACAAATAGTGTCGCTCACCGACGAGGAGTTTGCGCTGGTACTGGCCCAGTTTACCAGCCGGCAGCTGCGCAAGCACCAGTTTCTGATTCGGGAAGGGGAGCGGGTCCGCGAGATGTATTTCGTGGTAACCGGCCTGCTGAAGCTGGTGCACACCGACGCGACGGGCCGGGCCCACGTCGTGTCGTTTGCGCTGGAAGATTGGTGGGAGGGCGACTTTGCCGCCTACCTGGCCCAGACGCCGGCCACGCTGTCGCTGCAGTGCCTCGAAGACACGGCCGTGTGGTGCCTGCCGCTGGAGGGCTACGACTACCTCTGCCGCCAACTGCCCCAGATGGCGCGCTTTTTCCTGGTCAAGTTCACCCGGGGCGGGGTGGCTGCCCAGCAGCGTATCCTGTCGCTGCTGGCGTTGCCGGCCCGCGAGCGGTACGAGCTGCTGCTGCGCCAGTACCCCACGCTGCCGCAGCGGGTATCTAAAACGCTGCTGGCGGCCTACCTGGGCCTGTCGCGCGAAACCCTGAGCCGACTGGTTGAGCCGGGCCGGGTGCCCAAAATAGTGCGCTAAGTCACAGGGATGAGGTGCAACTGGCCGGGACCTTTGCTTCCGCAACCTCACCCCGCGCCGCGGCCTTCACAGGCCGGGTGCACTTAACCGCCAACTCAATGGAAAAGCGAGCAATTAACCCGTGGCAGTGGCAGGCGCAAAGCGCCTACCAGCAAGCCGTAGAAGTAACCCAACCGTCGGCCACGCTCTATTGCGCCGGCCAGGCCGCCATCGACGCCGAGGGCAACCCCAGCACCGGCGACATGCGGGCCCAGCTTCAACAAGTGCTCGGCAACGTGGAGCAGGTGATAACAACAGCCGGCTACCAGTGCCGCGATATCGTGCACCTGCGCGTGTACACCATCGATACTGACGCGCTGTTTGGCGAAGGCGGAAGCTTCGACGTGTTCACCGATTGGGTAGCCCGGCACGGCATTCAGGCGGCCGCCACCATGGTAGAAGTAAACTTCCTGGCCTACGCGGGCCTGAAAGTGGAGGTGGAAGCCACAGCGGTGCGCTGATAGAGCCCAAGTGACCGGTATACCCAGCCGCTGCCGTTGCCGGTAGCGGCTGGCTTGGTGTTAGGGGCGTTTATGTGCCAAGGGACAATGAGGGGAAACGCGGATATGGCTACCGCGAACCCGGCATGCCAACGTGGGCGTTGTGCTTACAGTAGTTTTGAGGTCAGTATACAGGACGGGCCGTAGCGCGAACTTTCAGTTCGCGTCCCCACGACATTCGGTAATCGTTCCGGGACGCGAACTAAAAGTTCGCGCTACGGCCCACTGGCTCCGAAACCGCTCTAGTAGGGCAGATTGGCAAATACACCGTTGGTAATCCGGGCCGAAACATAAGCCCCGGAGTTGTTGGTGCTGAAGCCCTCAAATGCGAACGTGCCCGAGAAGCGGCGTGGGGAGGCGCTGACACTGGTGATGACTAACGTGCCACTTCGGGGAGCACCATTGTTATTCCCAATGGTGAAGTAACTCTGGTAATCGGCGGCTAAACAAGTCGCGTCGTAGGCTGGACGGTAGTACCAGCCGCCGGTGCCACTGTTGCCAGCACAGTGTACCCGGTAGCCGGCGTGAAGGTGAGCGTATAGCAGCCGGACGATACCTTCGCCCGCCGGTTAACGAATGCCGGTTGTGGCCGCCTACCTTCGCGGCTGGCCCATAAGCCGTTGGCTTCCCATGTACACCGCTCTCCTTGCGCACATTGCCCGCTACGTAGCCCTGACCCCGGCCGAAACCCAGCTGGTGTGCGACCACCTGACGCTGCAGTCCGTGCCGCGCAAAGCCCACCTGCTAGAGGCCGGGCAACCCTGCACCGCCAGCTACTTCGTGCTGCAAGGCTGCCTGCGTATGTACTTCATCACCGAGAAGGGCACCGAGCAAATCACGCGTTTCGCGCTCGAAAGCTGGTGGCTGGCCGACTACTCCAGCCTGCTGAGCCAGCGGCCGTCGCAGTTTTTCATGCAGGCAGTGGAGCCCACCACCGTGGCCGTGCTCGACCATGCGCGCCAGGAGGAGCTGCTGGCCCTGGTACCGGTGCTGGAGCGCTACTTCCGGCTGGTGCTGCAGCGCCTGGCTGCTGCCGACCAAACGCGCCCCTTGTTCCAGTTCGGGCTATCGGCCGAGGAACGCTACCACCAGTTCAGTACCTTGTTTCCGGGGTTTGTGCAGCGGGTGCCGCAGTACATGCTAGCCTCGTATTTGGGGTTCACGCCCGAGTTTCTGAGTAAGATTCGGGCCCGGCCCGGGGGCCATGCTGCCGGCAAAGCCAGCCATTACGAGCCCGGCGTTTCTTAATCTAGGTTAAGGAGAACCAGCCGGGCGGGGGCGGAATTTTGTCACATACTTCAACCCCCACTTCTTATGGACCAGCGACTTAATCTGGAGCAACTCGAGCCCAACGCCTACAAAGCCATGTATGGCCTCGTGAAATACCTGGGCACCACCCAGCTCACCACCACCCACCACCACCTGATTATGGTGCGGGCCTCGCAGCTCAATGGCTGCGCCTTTTGCCTCGACATGCACACCCGCGAAGCCCGCGCCCACGGCGAAACCGAGCAACGCCTCTACCTGCTCAGTGCCTGGCGCGAGACCACTCTCTTCACCCCCGAGGAGCAAGCCATTCTGGCGATGACCGAAGAGGTGACCTTCATTAGCAAGCACGTGTCGGCCGCCACCTACCAGCAAGGCGTGGCCGCCCTGGGCGAGCAGTACCTGGCCCAGGTCATCATGGCCATTGTGGCCATCAATGCCTGGAACCGCATGAGCATTGCCACCAACAAGCCCCTGCCGGCCTAGGTAGTAGCATAAAGCCCGATGGGAATCCGCTTCTTCCAGCCGCTGCCGTTTTGGTGGCGGCTGGTTGGCGTTTGGGGCCGGGGAGTACCTTTAGGTTTTGCCCTTTTCAGCCCTTTTCAACAATGCGTACGTTTCTGCTGAGCGCCGTTCTGACGGTGATACTTTCCCTGCCCGCCCTTGCCGCTCCACCGAGTGTGGTGCTGGTGCAAATACACTCCCGCAACAATACACTCACGCTCACGCGCGGCCCTCAGAATACACGGACCATTGCGCTGGGAACGCAGGAGGCCATCAAGAACTTTGAGCCGAATGCCGAGAAGCTCCTCGTCTTATTTACCGAGCTTTATACCGACGGCTACGAGCTAAAGAACAGCACCGTAAGCAACATTTCGGCGGGTGGGTTTGATGAGACCGTGACGTATGTTTTCGTCAAGCCATAGAGGCATTTCCACCGTGGAGGACCTGCGAGCCCGGCACCGGGCACGCCGCCTGAGCACCGTATATTGTTCGCTCATATCGGCCGCTGCCGACCAATCTGCCACCTGATTATGGAATCTTTTGCTACGCCACTCGCTAGCTCGGCGCAGGCCGAAACCTGGGAAGCGTATCCCCTCATCAGCCCCAACAAGTTTTTGGTGCTCTGCCTGCTCAGCCTGGGCTTATACGGCCTGTGGTGGCAGTATAAAACGTGGCGCTTTTTCCGACAGTGGCAGCAGACGGATACCTGGCCGGTGATGCGGGCGCTCTTCAGCCTGTTCACCTTCCACGACCTACTGAAAACCATCAACCAATTTGCGCGCTCCACCGGCGGCTATACCCCCATTGCGAACCCAGGCGGGCTGGCCTCCGGCTACGTGGTTCTGAGCCTGCTGACCCGGCTGCCCGACCCGCTGTGGCTCGTTTCCCTGGGCGCGATAGGGTTTCTGGTGCCCGCTTTCCGAGCGTTCCGCGATGCCATGCTTCAGGCGCCGGCCTACGGCGGCAGCCACCAGCCGCATTTCAGCGCACGGCAACTGATTGCGCTGTCGGCGGGGCTGGTGGGCTGGAGCCTCGTGTTTGTGGGCCTGATGCAGCCCGACTAGCTGCCCCGCGCCATCGGGGGCCGGCTACGCAACGCTCAGCGGCCGGGAATCCCTTCGGCTGGGATAGGAACTGCTTACCGTACCGAGAGGACGCGAAAGGCAACCGAGGTATTGCTCCCCCGCTTGCCCGCCCGGAGACAGCAGATGCAAGTGGTTGCCCAAAATCGCCCAGACCGCCCGAATAGCCATACAGAAAGCCCCCGCAGCAACTGCTACGGGGGCTTTCTGTATGGTCCGGGCCAGCGGCGGCTAGCCGGCGAAGTAGTGGCCCTGCTCCAAATCGGCCAGCAGGTCGGGGTGGGTGGGGTGCCAGTTTAGCCGCTGCTGCGTGAGCGTGCTGGAAGCAGCCAGGCCCAGGCCAGCGAAGCGGGCGATCCAGCCGAAGTGCTCGGGGGCTTCTTCGGCTGATTTCGACACCACCGGCACGTTCAGGTGACGGCCGATGACGGCGGCCAGGTCGCGCAGGGCAATGCCCTCGTCGGCCACGCCGTGGTAGCGCTGGCCAGCCGTACCATTTTCCACCACCAGCCGAAACAGGTGGGCCGCATCGAGCCGGTGCACCGCCGGCCAGCGGTTTAGGCCCTCGCCGATATAGGCCGCCTCCCCCTTCTCCCGGGCGAGCTGAATGAGGTAGGGCACGAAGCCGTGGTCGTTCACGTCGTGCACAGACGCGGCCAGCCGCACCACCATGGCCCGCACGCCCTGCGGCACCAAAGCCAGGGCCGCCTGCTCCGAAACGCGGGCGAAGGCGCCGGGAACGTCGTCCTCGGTGGCCAGGTGGCCCGGCTCAAAGCCGGCCAGACCGGACGTCACCACCAGCGGCCGGTTGGAGCCGGCCAGTACGCTGCCCATCGCCTCAATGGCCTGCTGGTCGGTAACGGCGGCGGCTTGGTACTGCGAAAAATCGTGGTTGAACGCCAGGTGAATCACGCCTTCGGCCGCTGCCGCGCCGCGCTTCAGGCTGTCGAGGTCGTTGAGGTCGCCGTGCACCACCTCGGCGCCAGCAGCAGTCAGGGCCTGCGCCGACGCCTCGGAGCGGGCCAGCCCAAGCACCTGGTGCCCGGCTTGTAGCAATTCCTGCACCACGGCCGAGCCCACAAAGCCCGACGCGCCTGTTACAAAAACCTTCATAGAATGGAGTGTTTAAAGGATGAAATAAGTACGGCACAAAGGTCTGGCCGTGAACCAACGCCGGCGCTGCGCGACGCAAACCATCTGCTGTAGAATTCAAACAATTGCGCCGTTTGGGGAAGCAGCAGGTAGGTGGGGTGTTGGTATCTTCGCGGGCCGGCTCTCGGCGTGCGCTAATGATAACCTTGCTATGAGCAACCATTTTACAGCCGCGGCCCTGGCATTGGGTCTGGGCTTGTGGGCCACCTCGGCCGCCTGCGCCCAAACGACTGCCAGTCCCGCAGCCCCAGTACCGGCCGTGAGCGCGGAGGCCAGCGCAAAAGCCAATCAGGAAGTCGAACAGAAAGCCACCGAATGGGTAGCCGCGCTTCAGCTAAAAGACCCCAAAAAGGAGGCCGCTGTGCAGCAGGTAATAGCCACGCACCTGAAGGCCATTCGGGATTACCACAACGCGCACCCCTACACCGAAACCCCGGCCGGCATCAACCCGGCTACCGGCAAGCCGCTGACCACCATGGACCGGCAGCTCATCACCGTTTCGGCCATGCCAAAAGCCATTCACGACAACCTGATGGCCGGCCTGCGCCAGCAGCTAACGCTCGAGCAGGTAGAGGCCGTGCTGGACAAATACACCATCGGCAAAGTCGCCTTCACGCTGAATGGCTACAAATCCATCGTGCCCAACCTGACGCCTACGGAAGAACAGGTGATTCTGACTAACCTGAAGCAGGCCCGCGAACAGGCCGTGGATTTCAAGAACATGAAGGAGATATCCGCCGTTTTTGAAATCTACAAAAACAAGAACGAGGAGTACCTGAACACCCACGGCCGCAACTGGCGTGAGCTGTTCAAAACGTACGTGGACGCGGCAAATGCCAAAAAAGCCGCCGACAAACCCAACGCGCCGAAGACCACCCAGCAGTAGGGCAAATAGCACAAGCACACCGCACATGGAAGTCAATGCCGCACCGGATAAGGTGGTGAATTGATGCAGGCGCTTTGGTAGTCGTCAGTTGGGCCTGTGTCTAGGCTGGGCCGAATGGTGTGGGGTAGGGGTGGCATCTGCATCGGGTGTGCAGCTTTCAGAACAACTTTGGTTTCTTTGCCAGCACACGCTGCCTTTCCTTTTTTGCATGAACCTATTCGACTCCCGCGCCTGGCGCCGGGCGAGCCAGTCCCTGGTCCTGATGCTGGGCCTGGCCGCCTGCACCACTACCAAAAAACAACCCACTGGCCCGGCCGCCAACGCGGCCGCCACTACCGACATCCTGCTATTGGGCTCCAACCACTTGGCACAGCTCTACAAAGCAGATAACCCGAACTCCGACGTGCTCACGCCCAGGCGGCAAGCCGAGTTGAGCACCCTACTCGACGGGCTGCAGCGCTACCGGCCCGATGGCATCCTGGTGGAGGTGCTGCCCGAAGACCAGCCCCGCATCGACAGCCTCTACCAACTCTACCGGCAGGGTAAGCTCGACCTCAATACCATGCCCGGTGGCCGCAACGAGGTGTACCAGCTGGGGTTTGCGCTGGGCAAGCGCCTGGGCCTGCCCCGCATCCATTGCGCGAATGCCCCTGGCGGTACCTCCCAGAGCATCCTGAACCGGGGCAAGAACATTGAGCTTTACGAGCAGGCCACGGCCCGCTGGCGAGAGCAGTACGTAGCCCCACTCGACAGGGAATTACTGGACGGCAAATCCACCATGTCGCAGTACATGCAGACGCTCAACAAGCCGGCCATCGTGCAGCAGCTGCACACGCTGGTGTATAACGTGCCGGCCCGCGTCACCAACGGCACCCTAAAGCCTGACCCGATGGTGGATTCCGCCTTCATCAACCCGCGTTACGTGGGCGCGGAGTTTATTTCCGTGTTATACAACCGCGACCTGAAAGTGTATTCCAACATCGTGACCACTCAGCTGGATACCCACCAAAACCGCCAGCTGCTGATAATCGGGTTGCGCCACATTGGCTCCTTGAAAGGCATCTTCCGCGAAGACCCGGCCTACCGGCTGGTGGAAGCCGCGCCCTATCTGGGCCGCCATTAGCGCCTCCGCACCAGCCCGAACCGGCCGCCGGGCACGTCCAGCAAAATGGTTTGCTCATCGAATGCCCGGTTGCCGAGCATGCCGCCCATGCCCGAGAAGCGCATCAGCATGCTTTGAGTCAGGCTAATACCTTCCATGTAGGTGGTGGTGCCCAGGGGCAATGGCGGCACCGTGTTGTCGAGTTCCAGGGTGGCTGCCGTGGGGGCCGTGTACGAGGTGAGGGTACGGTCAAATGACTTTACGTCTACCTTGTGAACGGGCGCGCCGGGTTGGGCCAGCCGGTCCCACTCGCCGTGGCTGGTGAGCAGGGAAAACGCACTGGTGCCCGAGTCGTAGAGCAACTGCCGGGGCTTGCCTTGCAGATTCATGGTCAGCAGCACGCGGCGGTTTTCGAAGGCCAGCGGCACGAAGGTGGCGCGCTGGGCCAGGCTATCGGGAAGGTGCGCATCAAGGCTAAAGCGGCGGTGGGCAAAGTCAAGCACCAGGCTTCGCCCGTCGATAACGTCAGCGCCCAGCGTGCCGATGATGAACGCAGTGGCTGTGTCGGCGGGCAAGTTGTGGGGGCCATGGGGCTTCACGCGGACCCAGTGGGCCAGCAGCTGACTCTGGCCCAGCGAGCAGCGAAAGTCGCGCACGGTATCGGCCGCTTGGGCGAAGGGCAGGGTAGGATAGGCGGCTTGCAGCGAAGCCAGCGACTCGGTGTAGAGCAACGAATAAGGGGCCCCCGTGTCGAACTGGAAGTAGCAGGTGCGGGGGCAGCCCGGCAGCCGCACCGGTACCAGCACCGCGGCGTGGGGCATGGCCCGGCCCCGGGCAGTATCGGCCCACCAGGTGAAGGAAGTAGTGGCTGGCAGCCCCGACACCACCAATTGGTTGGCCGCCGGCGTGAACTTCTGGCGCATGTAGAAGTAGCCGCCGATGCCACTAAGCAGGAACAGGGTCAGGACAGAAAGGAGAATTTTGAGTGCGGGTTTCATGATGCAGAAAAGCGGGTGATTTACTGCGTCAAAAGTATCCGTGGTTCCTCCCGGAACCGGGCGCCATTAGCCCGCCATTTTGCCGCCACTTATGTCAATTCATTGACAGTGAAGGTGGATTGTTTTGCCTAGTGGAGCTTAAAGCCGGTAGCGGTATACGTTGAGCCGGCCCTGGCGCAGCTGCGCGCCGTAGTACGCCACCGTGCAAACGTTGGCCGCGTAGGTGCCAATCAGCACACTCAGCCACAGCTCCGGCAGGGCCACGTGGAAGCGCCGGAACAACACCAGCTGAGCCGTTAGGGCCAGCAGCATCAGGAAGAATGTACCCACCTGCCACAGCACCTGGAAGCCCACAATGCGGCGCCCCAGCTCCGCCACGTGCGCGATGCGGTGGCGGCGGGTGCGCCACAGCCACCACGGTACCGCCACATTCAGCAACGGCAGGACGAGGAAGCTGAGGGCGCTCAGGTTGAGCCACTGCAAAAAATCAGGGTCGGTGGGCAGCGCGACCGGGGCCGCATCGGCAACGGGCGGTGCGGGTGGCACGGGCCACTGCGGTTCCGTGGTGGGCGGAGCGGCAACGGGGGACGCCTCGGCGGGCGGGGCCGGCTCGGTGCGCAGGGCGTCGAGCGGTACCCCGAGGGCCGTGGCCAGTGCCTGAAGAGTGTGGCCGCGCGGCACGGTGTCGCCCTGCTCCATCCGCTGGATGGTGCGCAGGCTCACGCCCGATTGTTCGGCTAGGACTTCCTGCGACAGCCCTTTGCTTTTGCGTAGCGTCGAAATGCGTTCGGTAGAAAACATGGGCGGCAAGTACGGAAATTAGCCGTAAAAGTGCGCCCTTGCCCGGCTTCACCCTATCGGCGACTTGGGCTGCTGCACCAGCCAGCGCACGGCGTCGGCATCCTTGTCGAAGGAGCGATACACCAGCGGCAGGCCCTGCACATGCGTGGTGACGTAGGCCGTTGCCAGCCGCACCAGCACATCGTGCGATACCAGTACGGCCCCGTGCCGGTAGCCGCCCGCCTGTACGGCCTGGGGCAGCCACTCATGGGCCACCCATTGTTGCTCGGCCTGGCTGAAAGGGGCCATGCCCACCTGATTAATCAGGATGCGGCTCCAGCGGTGCCGCTGCAACTCCCGTTGCATGTTGATAAACAAGTCGCGGGTTTCGGCCAGTGTCCGCGCCTGTGAGCCCCAGTTGGTTCTCAGAAACCCAGTAGGGTCGGCCAATAGCTGGCCAGCATTATTCTTAAACAACAAAAGCGGGTTTGCGAGACTCATGAAGGGAAAAAGCAGTCGGTGCCGGGTAGGAAACCTGGGGAATGCCCGGTGGTTTTCAGGCATGCAAAGTTCTCGCCGCTGCCGCTTTGTGGCTCACCCCGAATTCAGCCAAGGCCGTGACTGCTCTTGTAGGCTATTCCTTCATCACCCGCTGGGTTTTCTGGAAATTGGTGCCGCTTATCTTCAGCACGTAGATGCCCGGCGCGAGGTGGGCCGTGTAATTATTGAGCTGGCTTGCCAGCATGCCGGGCGTGCCGTGCAGCAACAGCATGGGTGTGCCCTGCGGCAGCGAGAAGTCAAGCGTAACGGCCCCAGCGCTGGCCGGCACATTCTTCAGGCTGAAAGCCAGCGGACCAGCCGCCGGCCCAGGATACACAAACAGGCGGTTCTGTGCCTTGTAGTAGGCATTACGGACGCCTGCAAAGTTCACCCCGATAAGTACCGGGTCGTGGTCGGAGCAACGGAACGGCGTGCTGACGTCGGTGGCTTCGCCGGCTTGGTCGTATTCCAGCACGCTAGGCTCCGCCGAGTTGATGTGCCACTTCTTCACATCCACAAATCCCACCAGGTTAGGTGTCACCACAGCGTGGTCTAGCGAGCCGGTG
Source organism: Hymenobacter negativus (assembly GCF_017571495.1). Taxonomy (GTDB): domain Bacteria; phylum Bacteroidota; class Bacteroidia; order Cytophagales; family Hymenobacteraceae; genus Hymenobacter; species Hymenobacter negativus. The sequence goes on from NZ_JAGETZ010000006.1 coordinate 67,977, forward strand.
AGGCCTTTATAGACATAAGATGCGCTGGTGGGCGGCGTGGCCGGTACCAAGCCCGCTGACCGCAGAATGTCGATGGGGTCTTCCTCGTAGTTGGCGTTGTAGTCGCCGGCACTCACGATGCGCGCGGCCCCGGCCGGAATCACCGTCTTGTTGATGAACTCAACCAGGGCCGCCGCCTGGGCCTTGCGGCGGGCATTGGAGCCGCCCTGGCCGTCGTTCTGGTCGGCATTGGGCCCGCTGCCGCTGCTTTTGCTCTTGAAGTGGTTCACCACAAAGCCCAGCGTATCGGCCCGCTCCTTGCGCTTGGTGATGAACACCTGCGCCAGTGGCGGCCGCTCAAACACGCCCGGCGTGCTGGCCACCAGCGCCGGCCCCAGCGACTGCACCATCGCGGGCTTGTACAGGATGGCGCAGTGAATCAGGTCGGTGTTGTTGGGCTGCTTTTCGCCGTCGCCGTCGTTCACGAAAATGTAGGTGCCCGCACCCATCACCTTGTTCAGCCCATCCACCAAATCCTGGATGGCCGAGGCCGAGCCGTTGCCGTCATTCTCAATCTCGGTAAGGCCCACTATGTCGGCATTCATTTGGCTGAGGGCGAGAATAATCTTGGCGCGCTGCCGCTGAAAGTCGGCCAGCGTTTTGGCCCCGCGCGGCGTGGGGAAGCCGCCGCCCGCGCCATCGCCGTTGAAATAGTTGAGCACGTTGAAACTCGCCAGCTTCAAATTGACCGGCCCGAAGCTGGGCGGCGACAGCGGCCGGGCCACCGTGATTACCGGCGCTTCGGCTCCGGCCAGCGGCTGCAGGCGCCAGCGCCCGTAGCCAAACCCCAGAATGCCGCCCGAGCTGGCCAGCGTGCTGCCCACCCGCACCGTGTGGAAGCGGGCATCGAGGTAGGGCGTAGGCGTGGGGTTGGTGACCGAACTGCCGTCGTCGAGTACTAGGCTCCGGTTGTCGTTGGCTGCTTGGAAGGCGTTGATGGCAGGCACGTTGGCAACGCCACTGGTGTGGGTGCCCGTAGCCGGAATGTCGTTCGGGTCGATGAACTGCGTGGGCTGATAGGTGAGGCCTTCCACCGACACAATCAGCTCGCCGCGCTGCTTCAGGTTGTAATTGTCGGTCACAGTGAGCGGGGCCACGAAATTCACCCGCATGCCCTCGTAGCGCTCCGCCGTGGCCGCCGAAAACGCGCTGTTGACGATGGTGGTAAAGGCCGGCGCGCCATTGCCCGACGACACCACGGTGGTATTTGGTTCGGTGAGCACGGCCTGGTTGAAGGACGGAGCACCCGCGTCCTCCTTCACCACCCCAGTGATGCGCACCTTGTCGCCCACCTTCACAGTAGGGTTACTCTGAATTACAAACAGTGCATCGGAGGTTTCGGGGTTGCCATCGGCCGTGGCTTTGTCGTCCTGCACGTAAAAACCGGCTGGCTTGAGGCCGGCATACACGCCCGTCACCACCGCCTCAATAGTGTAGCTGCCTGCTTTGGCCACTTTGCCCGTGCCCTGAATAGCCCCGATGGGGGTAGCGCCTACAGAATAAGCAGTTAAGAGGGTAGCTGCGGAAAAGAGGAGCTTTTGGTACATGGCCAAGTTAAAAATGAACATAAGCGGGGTGACAAATATATTGGGCTGCTGGCAACAGCCCTACGTTTCAACGGCGCTATTAGGTTGTTCATACTTTGCGCCGCACGGGTACTGCGGAGCGCTACTTCGGCTGACCGAGCCACGCAACGGCCTTCTGTCAAGCTCCTGCGCGAGCCAAAGCCGCGCTACGGGTACTCGGTCTGCCAGCTCCAACAACTGCTTAAGGCCTTGGCGCTGTCTGATGCCTGTGGTCCCACCACTCCGAAGCCGCATAACCCAAACCCTCAAAAACGGGTTTATAAGGCTTCGTATCCCTCACTGGACCCCGATATGCCCAAGCTATTTGAACCCCTCGCCCTGCGCGGCGTCACTCTGAAAAACCGCATTGTTGTCTCGCCCATGTGCCAGTACAGCGCCCAAGACGGCTTTGCCAACGACTGGCACCTCGTTCACCTTGGCAGCCGGGCCGTGGGCGGGGCCGGCCTCATCATTCAGGAGGCCACGGCCGTGTCGCCGGAAGGCCGCATCAGCCCCGAAGACCTTGGCATCTGGAAAGACGAGCAAGTGCCTATGCTACGGCGCATCAACGACTTCATCACGGCGCAGGGCAGTGTGCCTGGCGTGCAGCTGGCCCACGCGGGCCGCAAAGCCAGCACGTACAGCCCCTTTACTGGCTCGGGCGAGGTGCCCGCCGCTGAAGGCGGCTGGCCGGTAGTAGGCCCCAGCGCCGAAGCTTTTACTGATAACTATCCCCAGCCCGAAGCGTTGGATGCCGCTGGCATCCAGAAAGTCATTACCGACTTCCGGTCCGCCGCCCAGCGGGCTTTGGCCGCCGGTTTTCAGGTGATTGAGCTGCACGGCGCGCATGGCTACCTGCTGCACGAGTTCCTGTCGCCCCTCAGCAACCACCGTACCGACGAATACGGCGGTACCTTCGAAAACCGCGCCCGGCTGCTGTTGGAGGTGGTGGCTGCCACCCGCGAAGTGTGGCCCGAAGACCTGCCACTCATCGTGCGCATCTCGGCCACCGACTGGACCGAAGGTGGCTGGAACGCCGACGAATCGGTGCAGCTGGCGGCCCTGCTCAAAACGCGTGGTGTAGACCTAATTGACGTTTCTACAGGCGGCAACGTGCCCAAGGCACCCATTCCCGTCGGCCCCGGCTACCAGGTGCAGTTTGCTGAGCGCATCAAGGCCGAAGCCGGCATTCGGACCGGCGCAGTAGGCCTCATTACCACGCCTATTGATGCCGAAGCCATTCTGGCCAACGGCCAAGCCGACCTCGTGCTGCTGGCCCGCGAATTCCTGCGCGAGCCTTATTTCCCCCTCTTCGCTGCCCATGATTTGGGCGTGGAAGTGGAATGGCCGGCGCAGTACGAGCGTGCCAAGCCGCGCATAGCTTCAGCCGCTGGCCAGCGGTAGGAGTTTCCAGAATAGTTATTGAAACGCGCCCTTTCGCGTCTCGGCGTTGACCGAACTGCCTAAACAGTGCAGACGCCGCGATGCGAAGGGGCGCGTTTCTATATCGCCAGACTCTGTACCCATTTTGCCGTCACCAGCAACTGGCCGAGGTGGCGCGTGGTGTGCTCAGCCGCATGCACCAACAGTCCCAGGTGCGTGGATGGCACCTGCGCTCGACCCACGCCGCGTACTTCGGAGAGGGTGGCTTCATCAGTGGCTTTCAACTGAGCCAGCGCCTTGTCGATTTGGTTGTTGAACTCCTGTATCAGCTTTTCAACAGTGTCTTGGGCAATGCTTAACGGTGGCACTTCGGCATTGAAAGCAGCGAACTGCTGTTCCGTCAGAGTTTCCTGGCGGGCGTACGTTAGTAGGCGGTCGAGCACGCCCGCCAGGTGCTGGAGGTGGAAGCCGACGGAAGCTACCCCAGCCGGCCGTTCATTGAGCAGTGTGGGCGGGAATTCCTGCATGGCGGCATTCAGCTCGTCGCGGGCCTGTAGTAGGGCGTGGGCCACGGGCTGGAGCAGCGGCGGCACTCCGGGGATGGGGCCACGCAGCCAGATTTCAAGGTTTTGGGGAGTTGACATAAACGGGAATGTTTGATAGATAAAAGAACGTGATGCCCAGCGCAGCCGAGACATCTTGCGGCTAGCACTAATCAATACTGCTGAACGGTTAAGCTACTAAGCCACGCGAGACGCCTCAGCATCACGTTCTCAATTCCACCGTTCATATTAAACAAGACCTGTCAAGCGGCCTTCCCAGGCAGTACTTTTGTGATTATGCCCAATATAAATAACTCGCTACGCGCTGCGGCCGACCAGTTCGGCACCCCGCTTTACGTTTACGACGCTACCATTATTACGCGCCAATACAATAAGCTTAAATCGGCTTTCTCGGGGCATAAAACCCGGTTTTTCTACGCCTGTAAAGCATTGAGCAACGTGGCTATTCTACGCCACATCCACGGCTTGGGCTCCGGGCTTGATTGCGTGAGCATCAACGAGGTGCGGCTGGGGCTGCACGCGGGTTTTCTGCCGGAAAACATTCTCTTTACGCCCAACAGCGTAACGTTTGAAGAGCTGGTAGAAGCCAAGGAGTTGGGCGTCAACCTCAACATTGACAACATCTCGCTGCTGGAGCGGTTCGGAGCCACTTTTGGCGGTTCTTACCCAGTGTGCGTGCGCCTGAACCCGCACATTGAAGCGGGCGGCAACTACAAGATTCAAACCGGTCACATCGACTCCAAATTCGGCATCAGCATTCACCAGCTGCGCCATTTGGAGCGCGTGGTGAAGGGCACCGGCCTGCACGTCAAAGGCCTGCACATGCACACGGGCTCCGAAATCAAGGACGTGGGCGTGTTCCTGCGCTCGCTCGAAATCCTGTTTGATGCCGCCGGGCGCTTTCCGGAACTAGATTTTCTGGACTTGGGCTCAGGTTTCAAAGTGCCGTACAAGCCCGGCGACCCCGAAACCGATGTGGCCACGCTGGGCCAGCAGGTGGCCCAAGCGTTTCAGACCTTCGAGAAAGAATACGGCCGGCCGTTGGAGTGCTGGTTTGAGCCCGGCAAATACTTGGTGAGCGAAAGTGGCTACCTGCTGGTGAACGTGGCAGTGGTGAAGCAAACAACTGCCACGGTGTTTGCCGGCGTGAATTCGGGCTTCAACCACCTCATCCGGCCAATGTTCTACGACAGCTACCACCACATCAGCAACCTGACCAATCCCAAAGGCTCGGAGCGACTGTACACCGTGGTGGGCAATATCTGCGAAACGGACACCTTCGCCTGGGACCGGCTGCTGCCCGAAATCCACGAAAACGACCTACTAGCTTTCCACAACGCCGGTGCCTACGGTTTCGAGATGAGCAGTAGCTTCAACTCGCGCACTCGCCCGGCCGAAGTGCTGCTGCAGGAGGACGGCGAGTTGCGTCTCATCCGCAAGCGCCAAACCTTTGAGGACTTGCTGGCTGGGCAGGTAGACGTAGTGGCAGAGGTGCCTGCGCAGCCAGCGTAGCTGGTTTTACCAAAGACAAGAAGCCTGTCATGCCGAGCGCAGCCAAGGCATCCCGCGTAGAGTAGTCATTCTTTCCCCTGCGATTGAAGTTACGCTTGCACGCGAGATGCCTCGGTCGCGCTCGGCATAACAGTTCACTTTTACGGCCCTGTTGTCCTCAATTATGCCCCGGCTTCAGCAGCCAGGCCACTGCGTCATCCTCGGTTTCGAAGGTGCGGTAGGTGTGGGGCAGGTTGCGGCTGGCCATGACAAACTGATTGGTAGCCAGGCGGGCAAATACGTTTTTGGCTACCAGAATGGCTCCGTAGCGGTAGCCATTTTCCTGCACGGTGCGCGGCAGCCACTCGTTGGTCATCCAGTCTTGCTCGCTGGGATTGAAAGGGGCCATGTCGCGCTGGTCGACCAGCATTTTGTCCCACTGGCGCCGGCTCATGGCCTGCGCCGTGTGCGTGAGCAAAGCGCGAAACTGCACGGCCTCGCGCGGACCGGGCCGGTACTCCAATCGCAGGTAGCCGCTGGGCTCTTCCCAGATGCGGCCGCTGCTGTTTTCAAAATAAAGGGAACGGGTGGGGGGAGTCATCAAGGTAAGCAACTAAACAAGGCAATTGCGGCACGGAAAAACTACCCTGGGCGGCAACGCCCAACCTCAACCGAAAACTCCGGCTGAGGTTGGGCGTTGCGGAACGGTTTTCGGCGAATTGCTTTTGGCAGCCGTTGAAAGCGTTAAGTCGTTCGCCGACCTATTGTGGCTTAGGCTTCTTCTTCCTTAGGTGCCTCTCCCCGGAAAGCGTCGAGCTTGGCCACGGCGGGTAGTTTGACGGGCTTGTTTTCCTTGGCCGATTTGTAGATGGCTTCCATAATGCGCTGGTCTTGCAGACCTTCTTCGCCGGGCGTGTAGGGCGTTTTGTTTTGGCGCACGCACTCGGCCATGTGGTCCATTTCGAGGGCAAACTGGTCCTTCTGCGGGTCGTTGGGCGTTTCCTTTAGCTGCTTGCCGCCGGGCGCGTGAATGCGCTCTTGGTGCAGGCCTTTGTAGGGGAAAGCCGGGTCCATCTTGATGCTGCCGGTTTCGGCGTACACGGTGTAGCTTTTGTTGTTGAAGGAGCCGTACCCGGTCATGCACTGTGAGATGGCGCCGCTGGGGAAGCGCAGTGTAAAGCTCACATTCTCTTCGATTTCTTTGAACCGGTCGTCGCCCGACGTGCTGTAAATCTGGGCCGATACCTCGATGGGCTCCTCTCCGAGGAGGAAGCGGGTGGTGTTGAGGCAATACAAGCCCACGTCGGGCAGGGAGCCGCCGCCGGCCAGGGCTTTTTTATGGCGCCACTGCTGGTCGTGGGCCTGGTTTTGGGTGTTCATCATTTGCAGCATCTTGGTGGCGCCGTAGGTTTTGTCGCGCACCAGCTTCTGCACCTGGCGGTTCAGCGGCTCGTACTGAATGCGGTAGGCAATCATGAGTTTTTTGCCGGCTTTTTTGCAGGCCTCAATCATTTCTTCGCACTCTTTGGCCGAGTTGGCCATGGGCTTTTCGCAGAGAATGTGCTTTCCTGCCTTGGCGCCCCGAATGGTAAACTCGTGGTGCATGGAGTTGGGCAGCACGATGTAAATCACCTCCACCTCGGGGTTATTCTTGAGGTTGTCGTAGGTCTGGTACGAGTAGCAGCTGCTGGGCTTGATGCCGTACTGCTGAGCTACTTTGGCCATTTTATCGGCGTCGCCGCTCACCAGCGCTACTGGTTTGGCGTGCTTGCACTGAGCAAAAGCCGGCAGAATCTCATTCAACGTAAGGTGGCCCAGGCCTACCACGGCATAGCCCACGCGGCGCTCGGGCGCGTCGGGGTTGAAGGGCTCGGCGCCTTTGGGGTCGGTGGGGGCTTCGAGCGGCGGCAGCTTGATATCAAGCGGGCCGCTGGTGGGCGGGAAAGCTTCTTTGGCCGCAGTGGCTGCTCCGGCAGCGGCCAGGGGTAGGGCACTAGCCACGCCCACCGCCAGCAGCCCCCGGCCGGCGTGGTTGATAAAGTGGCGGCGCGAATAGTCGTAGCCGTTTTCGGCTTCGGAGTTGAAGGCCGTGTTATAAGCGGTATTTTCCTGGAACATGGTCATAATTGGAAGAGTACAGCTTTTGCTTACGTGCCGGGCCGGCTTGCGAGTTGCCGAAAATTTCGGGCTGGTTGCGCTTATTGCAGCCATGGTTCAGCTTGAGCTATGCGGGTGAGTGCCTGCCGAGCCCTGCGGTTTTTTTCAGAGAACTGCTTCGGGTCCAACTGTCAATTTACAAGTACATTTGTAGTCCCCGTATTGGGATTATAATTGTTTTCAACTGTATGATGCCGGTTCTGACCCGCTCTTTCTTTGTTGCTTTTCTCGGCCTGCTAACGGGTAGTCTGGCCCAGGCCCAAACCATCACGCCCATTGGCACCATCCAGGGCACGGGCGTGCTGGCCACTTCGGGCACCTACACCATCGAAGGCGTGGTGACGGCTGTGTACCCAGGCCTGAGCCCGGCTGGCTTCTACGTGCAGAACGACGCCGCCAGCGCCGATGCCGACCCTACCACCTCGGACGCCCTATACGTGGTGCAAACCAACCCTGCCGTAGTGGTGGGCAACCGCGTGCGCATCAGCGGGGCAGTGCAGGAAATTGCCAGCACACCTTCCTTCAACCAAGCCGTACTCACCAGCCCCACCATTACCGTGCTGGCAGCCAGCAGCCCGCAACCAACCTTTACGGTGCTCGACAATGCTACTTTTTCCATAGCCAACGCGGAGGCATATGAAGGCATGCGGGTGCAGTTTTCGGCTCCGGTTACGGTGTCGGATTTGTCCACGCTGAAATCGCGGGGTGAGCTGGATATTTCCCTGCGCGGCCTCGTCTACCAACCCACCCAGCTGGTGGACCCCAACGACGACCCCGCCAGCGGCACCAGCAGCACAGGCATCAGCAACGTGCCCGCCGTAAATGCCTACCAGGCCGCCAACGTCGGTAAGTCCCTGCTCCTCGATGACGGCCGCGTCACCGTCAATCCGCAGCCTATTCCCTACCTCGACGCGGCCACCGGCACGGTACGGGTGGGCAGCACCATTACGCAATTACGTGGCATTATGGGCTATGCCAGCAGCAGCTGGCGCATTCAGCCTCTGGCTGGGGCCGACGCGCCAGTAGTAACCACCGTGCGCCCGCCAGTGCCGGTTTTCAGCAATGCGCAGGTGAAAGTGGCCAGCATGAACGTGCTCAATTTCTTCAACGGCGACGGGCTGGGCGGCGGCTTTCCGACCTCGCGCGGTGCCAATACATTGGCCGACTTCCAGCGTCAGCGCAGCAAAATCATCGCCGCCCTCACCCAGATGAATGCCGACGTATTTGGCCTGATGGAGATTGAGAACGATGGCACCGGCCCCAATTCGGCCATTCAGGACCTGGTAAACGGCCTGAACCAAGTGCTGGGCGCGGGCACCTACGCCTTCATCAACGACGGGGCCAACAGCCAGCCCAACAACACCGACCTCATTCACTGCGCCATCGTCTACAAGCCGGCCGTCCTTACGCCCTACGGCAACGTGCTGCTGGCTACCGTCACGGGCACCTTCGAGCGGCCACCGCTGGCCCAGCTTTTTACCACCAACAACACGGCCGTGCGCGACACCTTCGCGCTCGTCGTGAACCACCTGAAGTCCAAGGCCAGCGGCAGCGGGGCCAACGCCGACCAGCAGGATGGCCAGGGCGCGTCCAACCTGCGCCGGAAGAATCAGGCCGCCGCTCTGGTACAGTTTATTAACAACACGGTGCGACCCGCCGGCACGCGCTACGTGGTGAGCGTGGGCGACTACAACGCCAACTACGAGGAAGACCCCATGGACATTCTGCGGGCCGCCGGCTTTGTGCTGAGCAGCCCCGCCAGCAGCGTTTCCTACGTCTTCAATGGCCTGAGCGGCAGCCTCGACCACGCTGTGCTCTCGCCCGAGCTGGTCGGCCACGCGGCCGTAGAAAAGTGGCACATCAACGCCGCCGAGCCCGAGTTTCTGGAATACGATGTGGCCGGTGCGGCTACAGACGTTACCAGCCCCTTCCGCTCCTCCGACCATGACCCCGTGTTGATTGGCCTGAACTTCCGCAGTACCGTGACGGGCACGGCAAAATCAGCTACCACAGGCCAGCTTCAGGTATTTCCGAATCCCGCTACGGGGGCCTTCAACCTGCGCCTTGCTGGCTTTGAAGCGCGGCCGATGACGCTGGAAGTCGTATCCGCGCTGGGCCAGCGCGTGCTTTCGCTGCATGGCTCGGCTGAGTATTTGCAGGCTGAAATCCGCCAAAAGACGTTGCGGCTGCTGCCGGGTACCTATTTGCTACGGCTGAGCGGCGCTGGATTTAGCCAGGCGCAGCGCGTGGTGAAGCAATAAGGAACAATGCCCGGCCCGCGAGATGCCTTGGCTACGCTCGGCATGACGTTCTTCGCTGTCGCAAATCCTGCCTTAGCCAACCATGAAACCCCGCCGCAAGCCCGCCCTGCTCCGTAAGCCGAGCCATTTTCCCGAAGAAAACGTGGTAGAGCGCTGGGACGCCCGCCACCTGCTGGGTCATACCGAGTTCGAGGAATATCACTTCATCAACTGCGAGTTCGGCGAAGCCGATTTGAGCCGGCTGCGCTTTACCGACTGCCGGTTTGAGCGCTGCAACCTCTCGGCGGCCAAGCTAGCAGGCACGGCCCTGCAGAACGTGGCGTTTGACGAATGCAAGCTGCTAGGATTGCAGTTTACAGCCTGCCGCGATATGCTGTTTGGCGTGCATTTCGACCAGTGCCAGTTGCGCTATGCCTCCTTCGCGGGCCGCACCATGCCCGCCACCCGTTTCGTAGGCTGCAACCTGGAGGATGCCGATTTTGCCGACGCCGACCTCACCGAAGCCGTGTTTCAGGAGTGTGTGCTGGCGGGCACGGTATTTCAGAATACCCGGCTGTCGGGCGCTGATTTTCGCACTGCTACCGGCTTTACCATCGACCCCGAAGCCAATCCGCTGAAAGGTGCGAAATTCACTTTGCACGGCCTGCTGGGGGTAGTTGCCAAGTGGGAATTGGTGGTGGAATAACGTTTGCGCAGAAGGTCCTGAATGAGGCTTAAATATGGCCTTTCCTGAATGTCAACGCAAAAAACATAGCCGCGAGGGTTCCGGATTCGATTCCGGTTGTTAGATTGCGGGGGAATTCCCATCTATGCCCGAAAAAATGGCCCTTTCACCGGGCTGTTGTTCCCCTTTCGGTTCCTTGTTAGTAGGCGGCGCCGGAGCGCTTCAGAGCAACTCACAGGCTCGCTTCCGGTTGCGCCAGACGCCGCCTTGCGCGACCAGCGCGCGGGTGTTTTTTTATCTTGCTACAACGAATTCAGATGGCCAATCGCCGCGCTTCCATTACCGACCTCGCCAAGACCCTGGGCTTGTCGCCCTCCACTATTTCCCGTGCCCTCTCCGACCACGACGACGTGAGCGAAGCCACCAAGGCCCGCGTGCGCCAGCTAGCCGAAGAGCTACACTACAAGCCCAACCAGCTGGCCGCCGCCCTGCGTCGGGGCCGTAGCAACACACTGGGCGTGCTGGTACCGCACATCACGGGGCACTTTTTCCCACAAGTGGTACACGGCATCGCCACCGAAGCCGCCAAGCTGGGCTTCAACGTGATGATTTGCCAATCGAACGAAGACACCCGCCAGGAACAAACCAATATCGACCTGCTGATGAACTCGCAGGTGGAAGGCATCATGGTATCGCTGGCCAATACAACCCACGATTTCCGGCATTTCGAGGCCGTGCGCCAGCAGAACATTCCGCTGGTGTTTTTCGACCGCGTGGTGGAGGATTTCGAGGGCAGCAACATCAGTTCGGTGATGATTGACGACTATCAGGGCGCTTACCAGGTGGTGACGCACCTTATAGAGCAGGGCTGCACGCGTATTGCCCACCTTAGCGGCCCGCTGCACCTCAATATCCACAAAAACCGCCACCAGGGCTACCGCGACGCCCTCACCGCCCACGGTATCGAGGTGGACGAGGAGTTGATTTTGTTTTGCGAGATGAACCAGAAGGGCGGCACCCAGGCCATGCGCCAGCTGCTAAAGCTGCCTCAGCGCCCTAATGGCGTGTTTTCGAGCAACGACCTGGCGGCCATCGGGGCGGTACAAGCCGCCAAAAGCCAGCGCCTGCGCGTGCCGCAGGATGTGGCCGTGGTGGGCTTCAGCAACGAAATGTTCACCACCCTCACCGAGCCCAACCTTTCCTCGGTAGACCAGCGCTGCGAGCAAATGGGTAAAACCGCCGTGCAGCTGCTGCAAAAAATGTTGAAAGGCAGCCCCCAGCGTCAGGGCCCCCCCAAGCCCATCGTGCTCAAGCCCAAGCTATTGGTGCGCGAGTCGTCGCAGCGCCGATAATTGTAGAACGTTATGCCGAGCGTAGCCAAGGCATGACGTTCCTTTCCCCACCTTTTATCGTCCTCCGCCGTAGGAAGCCATTTGCGCCGCTTCGCTGTTATCATCAGCGAAAACCTACTGCTGCTTGATGTCCGATACTGCTGTTTCGCCCGATGCCCCTGCTGCCAAAGTAACCCTCTGGACGCCGTTCGCCTACTCCGTTTTCCGCGCTATCTGGATTGCGGGCATGGTATCTAACGTGGGCACCTGGATGCAGAACGTGGCCGGGGTGTGGCTCGTGACCATGCTCACCAGCTCGGCACTGCTGGTGGCCCTGATGCAGACCGCCACCTCATTGCCTTCCTTCCTGCTCAGCATGCCGGCCGGTGCCATGGCCGACCTCATTGACCGCCGCAAGCTGCTGCTGCTCACGCAGGGCTTCATGGCGGTGGTGGCCACGGGGTTGGGAGCCCTCACCCTGATGAACGGCATTTCGGCCTACGGAGTGCTGGGTTTTACCTTCCTGCTGGGCATGGGCGCGGCCCTGAATGCACCCATCTGGCAGGCAGTGGCCACGGAGTTGGTGCCGCGGCCGGTACTGCCCTCAGCTATTACGCTCAATGGCGTTAGCAACAACATTGCGCGGGCTATTGGACCGGCCATTGGCGGGGCCATTATTGCCTATTACTCAGCAGGCTGGGTGTTTATTCTGAACGGAATTTCGTTTTTGGGCACCTGGGCGGTGGTGTACTTCTGGAAGCGCAAGCCTACGGTGACCAGCGGACCGGCCGAAAACTTCATTGGCGCGTTGCGGGCGGGGATGCGCTACGTGCAGTATTCGCCGGCCATTTATGGGGTGCTGGTGCGCACGTTCGCGTTTGCGTTTGGGGCGGCGGCCATGTGGGGCCTGGTATCGGTGGTGGTAGCGCGCAAGCTGCACCTGAGCTCCGGGCACTACGGGGTGATGCTGTCGTGGCTGGGCGCGGGCGCCATTACGGGAGCGCTGCTGATGGGCCGGGCGGGCTCGCGGCTCACTTTCAATCAACGCGTGCTGCTGGGTGTACTGGTTTTCGTGGGTACCAATACCGCGTTGGCACTGGTGACGCAGATTTACATTCTTTACGCGGTGATGTTCATTTCGGGCATTGCCTGGCTGATGGTGATGACCAGCTTTAGCACCACGGTGCAGCTGAGTGTGCCGCGCTGGGTGCAGGCCCGCGTGATTAGCGTGTACATGCTGGTGTTTCAGGCGGGCCTCTCGGTGGGCAGTCTGGTGTGGGGCGAGCTGGCCGACCACCTCTCGCTGGAAATTGCGCTGCTGGCCGCCGCCGGCTGGATGCTGGCCAGCACGCTGCTGGCGTTGCCCTTCCCTATGAAATCGGCCGAGGGCCTGGACCTGGCTCCCGCCGAGCACTGGCCCGACCCCACCACAAAAGGCCCCATCGACCCTGACGATGGCCCCGTGCTGGTGATGGTGGAATACCGCATCGACCCCACCGACTGGGCCGCTTTCCAGGCTGCCGCCGAGAAGCTAAAACGGCTGCGACTGCGCGACGGCGCCCTGCGCGCTGGCGTGTTTTCCGACGTGGCACAGCCCACGCGCATTACCGAGTTTTTCTATGTGGCTACCTGGGGCGAACACGAGCGCCAGCACCACCGCTTCACCCGCGAAGACCAAGTGGTGGAGGCCCGCGTGCGGCAGTTTCATCGAGGGCCCGAGGAGCCCAGGGTTACGCACTTTCTATCGTTCCCCAATACATCAAATGTGGAAATGGCCACGCCCATTGCCACGCTGGAAAGCCAGCGGTAAGGCCTGCCGGCTTACTGCCCACCCAGCCGGTAGTGGTCGAGCCAGGCATTGGCAGCACCCTCGTCAATAAAGCGGGCGTATTGAAAAAGCGCGGCCCGGTCGGGTGACTTCTCCGATTCACCTTCGGCTTCCAGTTCGGCAAGGCGGTTGGGCAGTACGAGGAAGGCTACGCAGAGCCGGCGGTCGAACTCGCGTTGCACTTTGGGCAGGAAAGTAGTTACGACCCATTCGGGGCCATTGCGGCTGCGGTCGACGCGCCGGCGGGCATCCATCAGCCAGTGCGTGCAGTTGTGTTCGAGGGCTGCCAGGCGCATGGTTTCGTAGCCCTCACGCAACTGCTCCTCGCTGATGGACGCAAGCCAGCGCCCGATGAGAAGGCACGAATCGGGCCGGTAAGAGACGTGCAGAAAAGAGCTTGAGGCGAGTTCCTGGTACATGGGGCACAACAAACCACGGCTATATTTCGACAATGGCAAGCCTGCCAAAGCTACGCAGTTACGCGTAATGCCAAAGACGCTGAGCCGCGCTGGCACCACGGCTGCTTTTTGTGCTTACGAAGCCGACGGGCGAGCTGGATTACGCTCCCAAAGCTGCTTTAGGAATTCCTGCTCGGCCAGCCACTGGCTTTGGCGGCCCAGCAGCCACTGCTCCGAATTTTCAGTTTCTGCTGGTGGCTCAATGGCGCGGGCCAAGGGCTTGAGGCGGCCCGCCGCAAACGCCAGGCACGCCTGGAAGTCTTCGGGCTCCAGCACCGGGTGCTGGGCCTGAATTTCATCCGTAGTCAGGCCCGCCGCCAGCCAATCAAGCACTTGCCACACGGGATAGCGCAGGCCGCGCACCGTAGGCTGCCCTTCACAAATGGCCGGATGGATGGTAATACGGGGAATGGCTGGAAAATTCATATTTCCAATATTACAAAAACCCGGCCGGGTGCGCAACTGGCCCGTTGCTACAGCAGTCGCTCCAGGTCGCCGAGGTGGTCGATGCGGACGGGCGCTTCCGCCTCATTCAGCTGACCAAAGCCGTAGGTAGCGAAGATAAACGGCACGCCCGCCGCTTGACTGGCAGTGAGGTCGCCCAGGGTATCGCCTACATATACAGGTGCTTGCAGGCCAAACTCCGCCACTATCTCGCGGATGTTTTCGGATTTTGGCAGCAGCTTGGTGCCGAAGCACTGGTGCCCTTCGAAGTAGCGTTCCAGGCCGGTGTGTTCGAAAAAAGCCTCCACGTAGCCTCGCTGGCAGTTGCTGACGATGAACAGGCGGTAGCCCTGGTTCAGCAGATAGCGTAACGTGGTTTCCAGGCCGGGGTAGGAAGCTCCGCCGTGCTCCACGGCAGCGGCCAGCTCGTGGCGGGCGCAGAGGGTGCGGTACTCATCAAATTTTTCAGCGGGTAGGTTCGGAAACAGCCGCTCATATACCACGGTGTAGGGCTGGCCGGTCACGGCCTGCACTTGGGCCAGGGTCACGTCGTGGTCAATGTAGTCGACGCTGCTGCTGGCCGTCTGGAAGGCTTTGGTAATGGCCACCGAGGCATCCCATAAGGTGCCGTCGAGGTCGAAAATCACGCTGTCAAATTGAACGGGCATAGGCTGGTATGAGCATTTGATGTCTGGCGTGGTTGGACCAGGCAACGGCAAAAAGGACCAGCAAAACCACTCGCCGGTCCTGAACTAACTTGCTGAATAGCCTTCGGGTTCTTATTCGTACAAATCCTGCGGGTCGGCGGCGGCCAACTCTACCAGGAATTGTGCGATGTTCGTGGTCACGGCTTCGAGAAAGGCAGCGCCTTTTGCGGCCGTGGCAGCGGCAGGGTTGCCCACGCCGGTATCGGCCGAAACCTGGCTCCATTCGCGTTGCGCCCAGGCCCAGCCCTGGCGCAACGCCGCGATGCGGAATTGCTTGGCCGCCCCGTCGCCGGCTTCGGCCAATGGGCTCACCAGGTGGGGGGTGATGTGCAGCATGGTGCTGGTTTCCAGCTCGTCGGCATGGTCGCCGGGCGCGTCGAAATACTGATTGCGGTCGGCCGCTTTAAACCAGTTCAGCGTACTTAGGAATACGTTGGGGAAATCGGCTTGCAGTTCGCGCAGCATCTGGCGGAAGTCATTGCCGCCGTGGCCGTTCAGAATCACCAGCTTCGGGATGCCCTGGCGGGCTAAGGTGTGCACAATGTCGCCCAGAATAGCCAGCTGCGTGCTCGGGTTCAGGTTCATATCCAGCGTGATATCAAGCTGGCCGGTGTTCACCCCAAACGGGATGCAGGGCAGCACCACCACTTTTGCGCCCTTCTCCCACGCCTTGCGCGCGGCCTCCGCCGCCACGTAATCGGCCTGGATGTTATCGGTAGCGTAGGGCAGGTGGTAGTTGTGCGCCTCGGTGGCACCCCAGGGCAGGACCACTACTTCATAGTAGTGCTCCTGCACAGTTTTCCAGGTGGTTTCAGCGAGAATGTAGGGACGCGGGGCCATTAGGGGAGGGAGAATGATGACGTAAGAACGAAGTTATCGGTTGTGGTGCAGCTCGTGTCGGCTAAGCGCAGATTATGTTAAAAATAATTACCTTTGAATTAACCAACTGGTTAATTCATGAAAAGCTTGGATGCCTCCACCCGCGACACAATTCTGACTTTAGCCAGCGCTGTGTTCTATCAAAAGGGCTTCAGTGGGGCTCGAATGCAAGAAATTGCTGACTTGGCCGGCATCAATAAGGCGATGTTGCACTATTATTTCAAGAGCAAGGAGCAGCTGTTCGACATGGTATTTCAGCAGGCCTTGGGGCAGTTTCTGGGCGGCATCGCGCAGGTGCTGAGTGGCACGGCCCCGCTACAAACCAAAATTGAGCAGTACGTGGCCTACACTACTACGGCCCTGATGGAAACGCCGGCCCTCGCCGCCTTTATCATGCACGAGTTGCAACAGCATCCCGAGCGCCTCAGCGCCCAGTTCAGCGACCGCCGCATTATCGACCTGACCAACTTTCGGCAGCAGCTGGCTGCCACCAAGCCGCAGTATCAGGAGCCTAATGCGGCCGAGCATTTTTTTGCCAACATGGTGTCTCTGTGTGTGTATCCTGTGCTGGCCCAGCCCCTACTCAGCCCCCTCATGCACAAGAATGAGGCAAAATACCGTGCTTTTCTCCGTGAGCGTACCTCTCACATCACGCAGCTGCTGCTAAGGCAGCTGTGAGTTTTTTTTACTCGTTCATTAACCAACTGGTTAGTTTAAATTCACTCATGATACATTCAACCAATTTTACCCAACGGGCTAGCTTTGGCGGCGCGCTGGTTTTTCTGGTCGTGGCAATGGCCGCTGGCTACTATAATATCGGCTTGCCACCAGTAGTAATTGTGGGTGGCTCGGGCACGGTAGCACTCCTGCTGTGGTACAGAACCAACCTGAGCCGTCCCACCGACCCCGCGCTCATTCTGCCGCTTTTCCTGCTGACGGTAGCGGCCCTGGAAATTCACATGACGGAGGAGTACCTGACCGGCTTTGGCCCGGCGATGAGCCGGCTGTTCGACATCAGCTGGACGGAGCGGGGCTTCCTGCTGGTGTTCGCCTTTTTTGGTCCCGTGCTGTATACGCTCACAGCGTTGGGACTGTACTATCGCGTGCCCATCGCAGGCTTTATGGCTTGGTTCATTTTCATTGGGCCGGGCGTGGCCGAATTCACGCACTTTATTTTTTCGGCCCTAAAACCGGCTATTCATCCCGAACTGACCCACACAATTTCGGCCGTGGTAAGCAACGGGCATTTTGTGGCTAACATGCCGAACTATTATTTCGGCACTACCGGCCATTACTACTTTCCCGGCATGTGGACGGCCGCGCTGCCCATGCTGCCGGGCATTTATGCCATCGTGCGGCTATTGCGAGTGCACCGCCAAGGGACGCTTTAGCACTATTGTACGAGACGCTCCAATAGCACGATTGGCGCATCGTGGTAGGTGGAGCGAGCGTATTCGTGGTAGCCGAATTTGGCCGCTACGCGTAGCGAGGGCTCATTTTCGGGGTGAATGATGCACACCGTCCGCACCGGTCCGAAGTGCTGCGCGCCCCATTCCAAGGCAGCGGTCACGCCCTCGGTGGCATAGCCCAGTCCGTGGATGGCGGGGTCAAGCACCCAGCCAATTTCGGGTGCGTCGCCCAGCGGCGGGTCAATGTCGCGCTTCAGGTTCAGAAAGCCGATGCCGCCCACAAAGCGGCCACTGGCTTTTTCCTCCACAGCCCAGAAGCCATAGCCCATCACCGCCCAATGGCCAGCGCTGCGCAGCAGCAGCTTCCATACTTCCTCCGCTGGCATGGGCTCCGGGGTAAAGTAGCGGTGGTAATCAATGTTCCGGCTCATGGCAAACCAGGCATCGAAGTCATCGGCGCGAAAGCCGCGCAGGCGTAGGCGGCTGGTTTCCAGTATGGGGGCTAGTTGGATAGGAGGAGTGGTGGACATTGCAGAAGGAAAAAGTGCGGGCAAACCAGGGCGGCTCAGAACAGGCTGCGTTCCGGCCGGTCCCGTGTTTCGGAGCGCAACTTACGGTTATTTACCACAGCACCGGAACGCCAACGGGCCCCGACGCTGCTTGCGCCGGGGCCCGTTTCATAGTAGCTGCTGCCAGCTGGCAGGCCATTGCTCTACCAGGAACCGCTGTTGTCGTTGCTGCTGTCGAAGCCTCCGCCGCCGGTGTCGCCGGACGACGGGTCGTCGTAGGAAGAATTATCGTCCGACGAGAAGTAGTCCGACGAGTTATCTGAGGCCGTATTAGCGTCGGAAAAATAGTCGGGGGAGGTATTTTCAGTCGTGCCGCCGTCGCGTGAAGAAAAGTAGTCGCCGGCCGCACCCGTGCCAGCAGCACCCGCTACCCCAGCCGCGCCAGTGTTGAAATTGCTGTTGTCATAATTCGACATGTTCTGACCCGATGTATCGTGCCCCGATGCCATGCGGTTGCCGATATAGGCACCGGCCGCTGCTGCCGCACCAGTAGCCAGCATACCGCCGATGCCGGAGCCGCTGCTTTGCATTGGCATCTGGCCATAGCCGGCAGGGCCGTAGTTGCCGGGGGCCTGGCCGTAACCGCCACCAGCCGGACCGCTAGGCCGATTAGGGTAGAAGTTAGGCGTGCCATTCTGCGGGGCGCTGCCCGCCGCGCTACGATTGCGGAACATGCGGATGATAAACCACAGGATACCGCCAATCACAAGCGCGCCAATTAGCAGCGTGCCCATGCCCGGGCCCGATGGCGCCGACTCAATGGGCGTCGTGACGGGCTCGTTGGAGGTTGGGTACTGGGTATTCTGCGACAGGTTCGACGATGCCGATGATTCCGTCGTGCTCATGCCGTCCGTTGCGCCGGGCGTGGCAACGTCGTTGCTAGCGGCTGCCTGGTTCTTCGCTGTATTGGGGTTAGCCGTGGCCATCAGCGTATTCAGGCCGGTGCGTAGACCGGCGAAATAGTTGCCCTGCTTGAAGCCGGGCGTCATTTCATTGATGACGCGGCTTGTCACAGCTGGCGTGATGACGCTCTCCAACCCACTGCCGGGCTGGATGGTCACCTTGCGCTCCTGCTGGCTCACCAGCACCACAATACCGTTGTTTTTGTCGCGCTGCCCCACGCCCCAGGCGTTGCCCAAGGCCCGGCCGTAATCGGACACGGTGCGGCCGCCCAGCGAGGGTACGGTCACGACCACCACTTGCGTCCCAGTGTTGTCGGCGTAGCGGCGCAGGCCGTTTTCCAGCTTCTTAGCGTCGGCCGGCTGCATCAGCTGGGCCTGGTCATTGACGAAGCGGAAGGGGTTGGGCCGGGGTGGCAAGCCGTCGGTCTGGGCCAGCACAGGCCGCGCCAGCCCAGCCGAGAGAAATAGAAAAGCGAAAAGCAGGAAACGATGCATAGCTCAGCGGATGAAGTGGAAAGCCTTTGATGCGCCTTCTACGTCATCCGCTGCTAATTAGCTGCCCGTAGAGGCCACCCGCACTTTCAGTACCAGCTTCTTGTCCTTGTCGAAGCCGTCGGCTTTGATGTTGGGCCGGTGCACATCGCTTGGGAAGAAAACGTAAATAGTGCCGGGCTTGGCTTCGTAAAGCGTGCCTTCGGCGCTGTAATTGGCCACGTCACGGGTCTCATCGTAAGGCTTAGTCACAGTGGCTTTGTCGATGGGCACCACCCCAATTTTCTCGGCTCCCTGCACCACGTACTGCATGTCGATGAACTTGCGGTGCGATTCCCAGTTGGTTTTATCGTAGTCTTTGGTAGGGTTTTCGGTCACGGCAGCGGTTACGTTATCACCGTCTACCGGGTACTTGCCGGGCGTGAGCTGGTCGAGGTTGGTATCGCGGAAGTAGGCGAAAGCCTTATCCCAGACGGCCTTGTTGGCATTATACTGCTTGGCAAACTCGACTTTGTCAATCGACTCCTGCACATTCAGCTTCAAGCCATTGGCCCAAACGCGGCTCTTGAACCACTTTTCGGCCTTTTTTTTGGTCCAGGTCTCGGTGGTAGCAGCAGGAGTGGTTTGGGCGCGGGCCGTGAAGCCAAGCGCCGCCACACCAAGCAGCAGCAGGCCGGTTTTCAGCAAGGGATTTTTCATGTTTGAAAAGAGAGAAAGCGTCATTGAACGCGGTGAAGATACCGCGTGCTGGCAGCTTCCGTGCCAGTTAGGCTGCGGCTAGAGCTGCAACCTGGGTGGCAGGGCGTACTACGCCGCGGCCGGCTCCACGGCCCGCTCGAAACGCTGGCGGCCGTCCGCCTCGGGAGCATCAGCCGGCGCGAAGCCGTTGCGTAGCAGCACCTGCTGCGCGGCTGGCTCATCAGCTGGAATATGCGCTACCAGCCGGCGCACCATGCCCGTGGCAGCTGCTTGCTGCACCAGTCCCGCTACCAGTTCCGTGCCCAAGCCCTGGCTGCGCCAGTCCGAGGCAATGGCGTAGTCGATTTCGGCTGTGCCGGTGGCATCGGGCGGGCCCAGGAAGCCACCCATGCCCACGAGGGTGCGTGGAGCGGCATCGTCGGCTTTGCGTAGGGCATACCAGCCATACCAGCCGGCAGCATCACGGCCGCCGGCCGTGAGCTGCGCCAGCGCATTCTCCTGAATGGCGCGCTCGTAGGTGCTGGGCGGCCAGTTATCTGGTAGGGCGGCCCCCAGCAACACCGGGAAATAATGGGGCTTGTGCAGCTCGGCCGTGAGCAGGGCGCGGCTGGCCGACAGAATGGTGAGGTGGGGCGTTTGGGTGATAAGCGGAATCATAGTGGAATTAAATTATACGAAGCGGCGGCGCGGCCGGCGGCATTGATTACGGACCAACAATGAAGACGAACAAATTGTCCGAAAATTTGCTTTTCTCGCAGCGCTGCCTACCTTGCAGCCGCAAACATCGCAACTCATGCTCCAGACGCGCTACTTTTTTGGCTTTTATTACTTCTACGCCACCGCGTAGAACGAGCCGCCGTTTGTAGCTAGCCCTCAAGCATCTCCAGCGCCGCTCGTTCTTCGGGAGGCGCTTTTTTAATGCCTATTTTTCCGCTCATGCAGTCCCTGCAAGCCTTCTTCTTTAGCTATTGCTGCTACTTCTTTTATCCGAAGAAGCCGGCCCCTTGTTGCCCGTGCCAACCATCGCACGACAATCAACAACCAGGGCCATCGCACAAGCGAGGCCCTTTTTTATTGCGTTCAGGATGGTAACAGGGAAAACAGAGACGGTAATGAAAGCCAGCCAACAACCAAGCACCATGCACCAGGCACCAAGAAACGTATCCATCCAGGGTTTTCAGGGAAGTTTCCACGAAGTAGCGGCCCGTCAGTTCTTCGGGGCTAAGCCCGAGTTGCTGGCTTGCACCACCTTCGCGGCTGTGGTGGCCCATGTAGTAAATGGCACAGCTGACGCGGGCCTCATGGCCATGGAAAATTCGCTGGCCGGCAGCATTCTGCCCAACTACCTACTCCTGGAGCGCCATGCTGTCCGTGTGACGGGGGAGGTGTACCTGCCCATTCACCAGCACCTGATGGGCCTGCCCGGTACCACGCTGGCCGATGTGCAGGCCGTCCACTCCCATCCCATGGCCCTGCGCCAGTGCGGCGAATTCCTGGACCGCCACCCTCACTGGAAGCTGGTGGAAACCGACGACACCGGCCATAGTGCCCAGCTCCTGGCCGAAACCCGCACGCCCGGCGTGGCTGTAGTGGCCGGGGCCCAGGCTGCTGCGCAGTTCGGCCTCGAAATCCTCGCCCCCGCCATCCACGACGACCCGCACAACTACACCCGCTTCCTGGTGCTAGAGCGCGCCGAAACCGCTGAAAGTGACCCGTTGGCAGATAAGGCTTCGCTCTATTTCTGTGCACCGCACGCGCCGGGGAGCCTGGCTGCCGTGCTTGCTCGTGTGGCGGCACAAGGGCTGAATCTGAGCAAGCTGCAGTCGTGTCCGCGTTCCGGCCATGCTCGTACCCCGGCAGGAGCCTGGCACTACGGATTCCATGCCGATGTGGAGTTTGCTGAAATCAGCCAGCTGGAGGCATTGCTGGATGATTTAGCGCCAGTCACGGAGGAGCTGCGGGTGCTGGGGGCGTACCGGCGCGGCAGCATGGAGGAGGCAATGGGTGCAGAACTGTCATTGCAAGCAGAGCGCAATGGAGCGCAGCAATCCGTCCTCTCGGCGCGACCAACCCTCGAAATGTGACCAATCGCTCTGTTTCTTCCAGATTTCAAGTCTCATCATATCACGAAGTGAAGCGCTTTTACAAGGATGGGTTACTTCGCTCCGCTCGCAATGACAACCAGCATCATGAACATTTCCATTGCCAGCCGCCTGGCTCACACCGGCGAATACTACTTTTCCCGCAAGCTACGCGAACTGGCGGCCCTCAATGCCGCCGGGGCCAATATCATCAGCCTGGGCATTGGCAGCCCGGATTTGCCGCCACACCCCAGCGTGATTGAGGCGCTAACCCAAGCTGCCGCCCAGCCCAATGCCCACGGCTACCAGAGCTACCAGGGCACGCCCACGTTGCGTGGGGCGATGGCCGGTTTCTACCAGCGGCACTACGGCGTGGCGCTGGACCCGGCCACCGAAATCCTGCCGCTGCTGGGCTCGAAAGAGGGCCTGATGCACATCGGCATGACGTTTCTGGAGGCCGGCGATGTTGTGCTCATCCCCAACCCCGGCTACCCGACGTACCGCGCCGTAGCCGAAATCTGCGGGGCCGAGGTGCGCGAATATGACCTGACGGAAGCCCAAGGCTGGCTGCCCGATTTGGAGGCGCTAGCTGAAACCGACCTTTCGCGGGTGAAACTGATGCTGGTGAACTACCCGCACATGCCCACCGGCACGGCCGCCGATTTGCCGTTCCTAACGCGCCTCGTGGCCTTCGCCAAAGCCCATGGGATTCTGCTGGTGCACGATAATCCCTACGGCTTCATTTTGAATGAAACGCCGCCTGTGAGCCTGCTGGCGGTGCCCGGTGCCCGCGAGGTAGCCATTGAGCTGAACTCGCTCAGCAAAAGCCATAACATGGCCGGCTGGCGGGTGGGTATGCTGGTCGGCCGAGCCGATATTCTGGCCGATGTGCTGCGCTTCAAGAGCAACATGGACTCGGGCATGTTTCTGCCGGTGCAGCAAGCAGCGATGGCGGCCCTGGCCCTCGGCGAAGACTGGTTTGCAGCATTGAACGCCACCTACCGCTCCCGCCGCGAGCTGGTGCTGGAGCTGCTGCGGGCCCTGGGCTGTGCCCCTGCGCCGGGCCAGACAGGCCTATTCATCTGGGCGGCGGTACCGGCCAGCTTCACCGATGGCTACGCGCTAAGCGATGCCGTGCTGGCCGAGGCGCGGGTGTTCCTCACGCCGGGCGGCATCTTCGGCAGCAATGGGCTCGGATACATTCGGGCCAGCCTGTGCCAGCCGGAAGCGTTGCTGCGTGAGGCCCTGGCGCGGGTTGAAAATTGGTGCCTGGTGCGTAGTGCTTAGTCGAATTGAAAACCTGAAACAATGGAAAAGCTCCCCATGCCTTCACCATCAACTGCCGGCAGTGAAACAATGCCAGGCACCAAGCACCAGGTACCAA
Organism: Hymenobacter negativus; assembly: GCF_017571495.1. Taxonomy (GTDB): domain Bacteria; phylum Bacteroidota; class Bacteroidia; order Cytophagales; family Hymenobacteraceae; genus Hymenobacter; species Hymenobacter negativus. Next base: position 91,283 of record NZ_JAGETZ010000006.1, read on the forward strand.
GCACTAAAACCGTTGCCATCATCGGCCTTGGCCTCATTGGCGGCTCGCTGGCCCTCAGCTTGCGGCAGCGCGGGCTGGCGCAGCAGTTTGTAGGCGTAGAGCATAGCGCGGAGCACGCCCGCCGGGCGCTGGAGCTGGGCTTAGTCGATGCCATTGAAACGGACCTGACTGCCGCCGTGCGCTGGGCCGATTTGGTGGTGGTGGCCGTGCCCATGGACGCCATGCTCACGGTGCTGCCCGCCGTGCTCGATGCCGTTGAAAGCCATCAGGTCGTTTTCGACGTGGGCTCGACCAAGGGGGCGCTGCTGGCGGCTGTGGCTGGGCACCCGCGCCGAGGACGTTTCGTGGCGGTGCACCCCATGGCTGGCACCGAATACTCAGGGCCGGATGCAGCCATACAGGGCCTGTTCGATGGCAAAACCGTGGTGCTCTGCGACACGGAGCGGAGCGACGCCGACGCCGTGGCCACGGTTACCACCCTATTTCAGGCGCTGCCCATGCGGCTGCTGTATCTGGATGCGGCGGCGCACGACCTGCACACGGCCTATGTGTCGCACATTTCGCACATCACCTCGTTTGCCCTGGCACTCACGGTGCTGGAAAAGGAAAAGGAGGAGCAGCGCATCTTCGATTTGGCGGGCGGGGGGTTCGCCTCCACAGTGCGGCTGGCGAAAAGCTCGCCGGCAATGTGGGTGCCCATCTTTCGCCAAAACCGACTCAATGTGCTCGATGTGCTCGATGAGCATTTGCACCAACTCCAGCACCTGCGCGAGCTGCTGGCGCGGGAAGACTACGACGGCCTGACGGAGCAGATTCAGCAGGCTAATCACATCCGGAAAATCATTCCGTGATGGACTCATGCTTTTCAACACAACCATAAAGAACATCACGCGGAGCCGAGCCGCATCATCTTGCCGAGTAGGTAAATCAACTTTTGGCCAGTCTTGATTACTGCCGCATGCGAGGTAGGCTCGGCTCACTTTGACGTTCTGAGGACTAAAAATTCAAAATTCATATGACTCCCGAAACCCAAATGAAATCCGCCTTATTCAACCGCCAGCCCGACGACAAGCCTTTCCTCATTTCGGGCCCGTGCTCGGCCGAAACCGAGGAGCAAGTGCTCGAAACCTGCCAACGCCTGGCCGCTACTGGCAAGGTGCAGGCCTTGCGCGCCGGCATCTGGAAACCACGCACCAAACCCGGCATGTTCGAGGGCGTGGGCACCAAGGGGCTGCCGTGGCTCAAGAAAGCCAGTGAGCTAACCGGCCTGCCCATTGCCGTGGAAGTGGCCACGGCCAAGCACGTGGAAGACTGCCTGGCCTTCGGCGTCGACATTCTGTGGGTGGGCGCGCGCACGACCGGTAACCCGTTTTCGGTGCAGGAAATCGCCAACGTACTGCGCGGCGTGGATGTGCCGGTGCTAGTGAAAAATCCCATTCACCCTGAGCTGGAGTTGTGGGTGGGCGCGGTGGAGCGCCTGCAAAAAGCCGGTTTGAAGCAGGTAGGACTCATTCACCGGGGCTTCTCGAGCTATGGGAATACCGATTTTCGCAATGCGCCGATGTGGCACCTGCCCATCGAGATGAAGCGCCGGCTGCCCGAACTACCGCTGCTCTGCGACCCCAGCCACATTTGCGGACGGCGCGATACGCTGGCTGCGGTGGCCCAGCAGGCCCTCAACCTGGACTTCGATGGCACGATGATAGAAAGCCACATCGACCCGGACAATGCCTGGAGCGATGCCAAGCAGCAAATCACCCCCGAAGCGCTCCGCGACCTTATTGAGGGCTTGGTGTGGCGGCACGAGACCACCGACCAGCGCGAATTCCTCACGGCCCTGTCCGGGCTACGCGAGCAAATCAACCAGCTCGATGCCGAGATTATGCAGCTGTTGGGCCGCCGCATGGGCGTGGCTGAGAAAATCGGTCTCTACAAAAAGGAAAACGACATCACCATCCTCCAAACCAGCCGCTGGAACGAGGTACTGGAACGCGCCCAGCGCCAGGGTGCCACCGTGGGCCTCACCCACGACTTTGTGGAGCAATACCTGGCCGCCGTGCACCTGGAGTCCATCAACCGCCAGAATAAAGTGATGGAAGGGTAGAACGGTTGGGAAACAGCGTCATTGCAAGCGCAACGCGGCAACCGTTCTCCCAACGCGACCAACCTCGAGAAGTGACAAAGCCCCGGTGCTACGCAGTGCCGGGGCTTCGTTCCATTATGAGGTTAGGCGCTGAGAACAGGACGGATTGTCTCCGCTCAATTCGCGGAATGTCGTGCCTCCTCGCAATGACAAGGTCTTTCTGTGCAGTGCTGTTACTCCACTACCAGCCGGCGGGCAGATGCGGTGGTGCCAGCAGTTACGCGCATGGTGTAAATGCCAGGGGTGATGCCCGTTAGGTTGAACTCGTGGTGCAGGCCGGCGGTGGGCAGCTGCACGGTGGCAGTGCGTACGTTGCGCCCCAGTACATCAAGCAAAGCCATGGTCGTGGTGGTCGCGCCGGGCACGCCGGGTAGCTGCACACTGGTGGCGGCGTGGGCCGGATTGGGCGCCAGCTCGAACGACAGGCTGTTTTTGGCTGATGTGTTGGCCGTGATGGTGGGGTCGGTGAGGGAGGCTAGGAAGTTGGCTGCGCCGGGAATGGAGCTGGTCAGCGTCTGGGTGCCGAAGGTGGCTGTGCTCTGGAAGCTGCCGGCCACGTATAGCTTGGCCCCGGTCAGGGTCAGGCAGGCGGCGTCAGCATTGGTGCTGGTGGTGCCTCCGCGCTGGGCCCAGTTGGCCGTGGCCGTGAGGCCGTTATCGGTGAGGCTGGCAACCAGGGCGCTACCGCCGGTATTGGTGAATGCGGTGGTGCCAATAGTGAAGGCCCCGCTGGTGAAAGTGCCGGCCAGGTACACGCCACTGGTGCCGGAAGTGGTTAGCACGGTGGCCTGGTCGTTGGAGCTGCCGCCGGCCTGCTGGGCCCAGCGCCAGGTGGCGGTGCTGCCCGCGTCGGCCACGGCTGCTACAAAGGCATCGGAAGTACCACCTGCATCAGCGTTGGCAATGGTGAGGCTGCCCAGTGGCATGGTGGCCCCGGAGAAGCTGCCGGCCACGTACACCCGGCTGCCGCTCACGGCAATGGCGTTGCACACGTCGCGGCCCGTGCCACCGGCTTGCAGGGCCCATTGCCAAGTACTGCTGGTACCGGCATCGGCTATTTTGGCCACGTAAGCATTGGCAGTGCCGCCGGAGTTAGGAAGGGTAGTGCCGCCGAAGGAAACCGAAAGGCCGCCGAAGTAGCCCGTGGCGTACACGGTGGCACCGCTTACGGCGAGGGCATTGACGTACTTGGCTGCTGGGCCGGTGATAGGCCGGGCCCAGCTGACGCTGGTGTTCGTGCCGGCATCGACCAGCTTGGCTACGAAGCCATCGGCAAATGTGGGCGAGGAGGTGGAATTGGTGAGCGTGACGCTGCCGAAGCTGGCGCTGGGGCTGGCAAAATGACCACCCACGTACACGCTGCTTCCATTAGCTACCAAGGCAGTAGCAGCATCTTGGCCGGCGCCTCCCAACTGCTGGGCCCAGTTGAAGCTGGCGCTGGTGCCAGCATCGGTGAGCTTGGCTACGAAGCCATCGGTGCCCACGGTGGTGAAGCCGCCGGCATTGCTGATGTTCACGTTGCCGAAGCTGGCGGTGGGGCTGAAAAAGGTGCCAGCGATGTACACCTGGTTGCCACTGAGTGCCACGGCCGTTACTTGGTCGAGGTCGGTGCCGCCAAGGCGGTAGGCCCACACGAAGTCGTTGGCAACCGGGCTCCATTTGGCTATAAAGCCGTCGGTACCGCCGGTACTGAGCAGCTGAGTATTGCCAATGCTGACGTAGTTGGAAAAACTGCCGGCCACGTAAAGGTCGCCGCTGGCTGCAGTGGTTGTGGCTTTGATAACGACATTGGAGCTACTTCCCCCCACCACCATGGCCGACTGCCAGGCGGGCGTCTGGGCCTGACTTGTTGGCCTGGTCAGCACCAGTAGCCATACTAGCCCGCTGCACAGTAAGGAGGAAAAAGCTTTCATGAATAGAGGCGTTAAAAGCGCCATTACGTGGTGGAACTCAGTAAAGTTAGGCGCACACAGAAGTCCAAATGCAAGGCAAAGGGACTTATCTGCGAAAAACAATCTATTAACCCTAAATACTGCTATATGGCAAAGGTATTTGCTTTGCACCGTGCACCGAGTAGCAACATGGGCTAAGCAAGAAGCTGCCTCATTCCACTACTAGGCGCTGGTAACCAACGGTATTAGCGGCCCGCATCTGCACGGTATACAAGCCGGGAGCAAGGCCGCGCAAGTCCAACTCCTGGTGAAGACCGGCGGCAGTTAGTATGGCCGTGCGCAGGGTGCGGCCCAGGGCATCGGTCAGGGTGAGGGTGGCCGTGGGAGCGTCGGGTCGGGCGGGCAGCTGCACAGCGACGGCAGTGCGGGCGGGGTTAGGCGCGAGGGTGAAGGATAAGTTGCCTTGCGCGGCAGCGGTGGCGGTGAGGGTAGGGTTGGTGAGGGAGGCTAGGAAGGCAGTGGGGCCTGAAGCCGGGCCGGCAAGCGCCAGGGTACTGAAAGGAGCTGTGGGCCCAGTAAAGTAACCCCCGGTCAATACGGCTGCTCCTTACAGAAGCAATGCAATACCAGCGTCATCATCAGTACCGCCGGCGCGTTGGGCCCAGGCCACGCTGCCAGTACTGCCCGCATCGGTGAGCTTGACCAAGAAAACGTCGTTGCTGTTGCCACTAGCGTCGGCATTGGTGAGCGTGTTTGAGCCAAAGCTGGCGGTGGGACTTTTGAAGCCGCCCGCCACGTACAGACTAGTACCCGCTAGGGGCCGCAGGCGCGTCGATGCCGCTGCCGCCGACACGCTGAGCCCAGGCCACGCTACTGGCCGTGCCCGCATCGCGCCAGCGCAGTAGCTTGCGACATGATAAAGCCTCACCTGCTGCTTTCCCTGGCCCTGCTCAGCGCCTGTGCCGACGATGCCCGTCAGGAGAAAACGGCTTCCGCCCCGCCCGACCCCAAGGCCGTTGCCCGGCGGTCCCTGAACGATTTCCTGGCGGCCAGCGGCCCCCCGGTTCAGGTGTTTCAAGTGCCGGCGGACCGGGCGGCGCGGGTGCGGGGAGCAGCCGGTACCTCGGTATGGGTACCGGCCAATGCGTTTGCCACGGCCACTGGCAAGCCAGTGACCGGGCCCGTGGAGGTGGAGCTGCGCGAATACTACGACCTGGCCGATGCCTTGGTCCACGGGCTGGCCACCCAGGCGGGCCCCCGCCTGCTGGCCACGGGCGGCATGGTGCATCTGGCGGCGCGCACGGGCAGTGGCCAGCCCTGCCAGCTGCGACCGGGTGTGGCGCTGGCCGTGCTGTTTCCGGCGTTTCGGCCCGAGCCGGGCATGCGTCTATTTGCTGGTCAGGAGCTGGCTGGCCGTGGCCCCGTCCAATGGCAGCCGCTGCCGCCCGTGCGCGCTACCACGGTGCCGCCGCTGGTACTGGCACAGCCCCGGTTTGATTTTATCTACGTAGAGGGCATGGAGCCCGGTGCAGTGTCAGCCGTTGCCCCACTGCGTGGTGCCCCGGAAGCCTACCGCTGGCGTACCGCCTGCCTCAGCGACCTGGAGGCTGGGAGCGAAGGTGCCACCTATGCGGCCGTACCGCGTCGGCAAGGGCCCCGCGCCACGCAAGCCGACAGCCTGGCGGAGGTAAGCGGTTATCTGTTTGCCACCACGCAGCTGAGCTGGATTAACTGCGACCGATTCCTTGACCGGCCCGCTGCCACCCTGCTCGACTACGCCGTATCCACCGACAGCGAGCCCGTAGAAATCAGCCTGGTGTTCAAAGATTTTCGAGGGCTGCTGCACGGCGAAGCGCACGGCCGCCAAGTCGTATTTGCCAACGTGCCCACCAACGAGCCAGCCACGCTGGTGGCGGTGCGCTGGGTGAAGGGCCAAATCGAGCTGGCCACCCGCCCCGTGAAACTTAGCGCCCGTCCCGAGCCAGCGCTGGTATTTCACCCGGTGACGCGAGCAGAGCTGCTGGCCGAGTTTCACCAGCTCGACCCCCAGCACCGCTGGGAACCCCCCGTTTCGATGCCAAATCTGCGGTACCCCTGCGGCGGAATTTAAAAGGGCATAGGGATGCGGACTGGCCCCTCGGGTACGGCCCCTATGCGGCTCTCGTTCGATACGCTGCAACTTGGTTACTCAGCGTGACTTACTCCACCACCAGGCGCTGGGTGCTGGTGGTGCTGCCGGCCCGCACCTGCACGGCGTAGAGGCCGGGAGCCAGGCCGCTGAGGTCCAGCGGGTGGCGCAGGCCAGCGGCGGGCAGGGCCACGGTTGTGGTGTGCAGGGTGCGGCCCAGGGCATCGGTCAGGGTGAGAGTGGCGGTGGGAGCGCCAGGCATGGCGGGCAGCGTGAGAGTGGTGGCGGCGCGGGCGGGGTTGGGGGCCAGAGTGAAGGGCAAAGAACCTTGCGCGGCCGTGGTGGCGATCAGGGTGGGGTCGGTGAGGGAGGCAAGGAAGGCGACTCGATAAAGATTAGGGCTGTTAACGGTTATGCTACTAAAGCTGGCGGGCGAGGCAACGGTACCGCCCACGTAAATAGTAGCTCCACTGACAGCCAAAGCATATGCCTCATCAGCGATGGAACTCCCTGCCTGCTGAACCCAAGCAAAATTGCCGGAAGTGCCTGTATCTAGCAGCTTGGCCGTGAATATGTCATGACTGGGATTGAGAGTGCCACTTGCATTAGTTAGCATGGTGCTTCCAAAAAGTGCTGTAGGACCCCCAAATCCCCCCGTTAGATACAAGCTAGAGCCGTGTACTGCCATGGCATAAACCTGGTCATTAAGAGGACCGCCAGCTTGTTGAGTCCAGCTAAAATTGCTGGTGCTCCCACTGTCAATTATTTTGGTTACAAACGCATCATAGGTAACGCTGTTGCCGGTGTTGGTCACAGTAGTATTGCCAAAAGTGGCACTGGTACCAGAAAATTCGCCCACAACATACACGTTGGCGCCATTAACGGCAATATCAAAAGCCTCGTCCCAACCCGTGCCACCGGCTTGTTTTGTCCACGTAAAGCTGCTAGTAGTGCCCGCATCGGTAAGCTTGGTAATGAACACATCATAATAGCTGCCAATGCTATTTAAGATGCTACTGCCAAAATCAGCCAAGGCACTGGAAAAAGTGCCTGTCACATAGATGCTGGTGCCATTAATAGCCACCGCATTCAGGCGCTCGAAGGAAGGGCCACCGGCGCGTTGAACCCATGAAAAGCTGCCATTGGGGCCTGCGTCTACAAGCTTGGCAACGAAGGCATCGTTCCGCCCGGCACTCGTCAGCACGACGCTGCCAAAATTGGCCGTATCGCTGAACGAACCAACCACGTAAATGCTGGCTCCATTAACGGCTATCCCTGTGGCACCATCATCATAAGGGCCGCCCGCCCGTAGGCTCCATATAAAATTTGCGCTGGTGCCTGCGTCCGTTAGTTTGGTCACGAACATATCCCCGACAGGAGTGGTAGTAGCATTTGCATTAGTGAGTATACTGCTTCCAAAATCGGCGGTGTTACTGGCAAACGTACCGGCCACGTAAATATCGGTGCCGTTTATGGCTACTGCCTCGGCATAATCGAGAGAATTACCGCCCGCTCGTTTAGCCCATACAAAACCGGTAATCGGGCTCCATTTTGCGATAAAAATATCCGTGTCGCCACCACTGCATACCAACGTTATGCTATCGAAGTGTACAGTGCCCCCAAAATCGCCGACCAAGTACACATTGCCACTGGCGTCAGTAACTGTGGCTTTGATAGTAGAGTAATCGCCACGATTCTGGTTCGCCGCTATCACGGTTTGCCACGCTGGGGCCTGGGCCCGCGCCGCCGGCCCCGCTAGCCACAGGTGAATCAATAGCGCCGCCAAAGTGCAGCCGCGCATCCACGAGAAGAAGTGCTTCATGAATAAAAAGGAAGTAAAGGCTCACCATTGGTAGAAGGCTGGGGTAAATACAGCGGCATAAGAAAGCCCCGATGCACCGGCACCGGGGCTTTCTTTCTAACTGGTTAGCAAGCGGTGTGGGGGCGCGAACCAAACGTTCGCGCTGCTACCAAATCACGGCCCTATCGGCCGGCTTGCGAATCATCTTGCTCCCCTCCGGGCAGCCGAAGGCCTGCTGAAACTGCGGCATGTTCATGAGGGGCCCGATGGTGCGGTACTGGCCGGGCGAGTGCGGGTCGGTGGCAATTTGCTGGCGCAGGGCTTCGGGGCGGATGTTGGTGCGGCGCAGCTGGGCCCAGCTCAGGAAGTAGCGCTGCTCGGGCGTGAAGCCGTCGTACTTCGGGCGCGGGCCGTTGCCGTAGCGTTGCTGGAGCTGCTTTTCCAGCGCCCCATACACCACGGTAAGGCCGGCAAAATCGGCCAGGTTTTCGCCCATCGTGAGTTGGCCGTTCACGTGCACCGAGTCGAGGGGGGAGAAGGCGTCGTACTGGCGGCCCACCACGGCGGCGCGCTTCGTGAATTCGGCCCCGTCGGCCGGCGTCCACCAGTCGCGCAGGTTGCCTTCCGAGTCGTACTGCCGGCCCTGGTCGTCGAAGCCATGCGTCATCTCGTGGCCCATTACCCCGCCAATGGCCCCGTAGTTGATGGCGTCGTCGGCCTTGGGGTCGAAGAACGGCGGCTGCAGGTAGCCGGCCGGAAACACGATTTCATTCATCGGCGGGTTGTAATAAGCATTGATGGTGGGCGGCGTCATGCCCCACTCGTTGCGGTCGATGGGCCCGCCGAACTTGGCCGCCTCGCGCCGGCTCTCCCACAGGCGGGCCGCCAGCACGTTCTTCGCGTAGCTTTCCCGCGAAATGGGCAGGGCCGAATAGTCCTTCCACACGTCGGGGTAGCCGATTTTCACGCGCAGGGCGTTCAGCTTTTTCAGGGCTTCGGCCTTGGTGGGCGCGCTCATCCAGGTATTCGTCTGGATGTGCTCGGCCATGCTGGCTTTGATGTTGCCCACCATTTCTAAGGCCTTGGCCTTGGCTTCGGGGCTGAATGCCTGGTCCACGTAGAGCTGGCCAAATGCCTCCCCGAGGTAGCTGTCCGTCGCGGCCTGGATGCGTTTCCAGCGTGGGGCCTGCTGCTTGGCCCCGGTCAGGGCCTGGCTGTATTTAAAAGCCGCTTCGGCGTAGGGCGTGGGCAGCGTGCTGGCCACCGAGCGCACCAGGTGCCAGCGCAGGTATACCTTCAGGTCGGGCAGGCTTTCGGTTTTCAGCAACGCATTCACCTCATCAAAAAACGCCGGCTGGCCAATGATGACCTCCTGCGCCTTGCCTAACTGCATGCCCGCTAGCAAGCCTTTGGGGTCGAGCACGGGGTAGCGCTGCTGGGCGGCGGCCACGGTCATCTTGTTGTAGTTGGCCTGTGGGTCGCGCAGCTCCACCGGCGTGCGCGAGGCCTTGGCCAGCCGCGTTTCGATGCGCTCCACGGTGGCCGCGTCGAGCTGGGCCACGGTCGGGGCCGTGCCCAACAAACCAAACACCTGCGTCATGTAAGCGCGGTAGGCTGCTTTCACCTTCTCGGTGCGGGCATCAGTCTTGAAGTAGAACTCGCGGTTGGGCAGCGTGATGCCGCCCTGGTATAGCTGCACGGCATATTGGGTGGTCTTTTTCTCGTCCACGTCCACGCCCGCGTTGAAAAACACGTTGGCCCCCAGCTCTTGCAAGCGCACAATTTCCGTGCGCAGGTTAGCCAGGCTGCGAATGTTGGCCACGCGGTCCAGCTCCGGTTTCAGCGGCGCAATGCCGGCCCGGTCGATGGCTACCGTGTCCATGGCGCTGGCGTAGAAGTCGCCCACCTTCTGGGCATTGCTGCCGGGCGCGGCGTTGCGGTTAGCCGCCGCGTCTTCCAGAATCTTGCGCAGCAAATCCTGGGTGCGGTTACCCAGCAGGTTGCGCGGGCCCCAGCTGCTGGCGTAGCTCGGCACCGGATTATTTTTCAGCCAGTTGCCGCCCGAAAATTGGAAGAAGTCGTCGCAGGGGTTTACCGAGCGGTCAAGGTCGGCCATGTCGAGGCCCACGCCTTTGGGGTCGGGTGCGGTGGCGGCAACGGGCGCAGCCGAGGCGGTGGTGCTGGCATTGGTAGGGGCGGTGGGTTTGGTGCTGGTGCAGCCGGCCAGGGCCAGCGCCGTCAGCAGGCCGAGATGAGGAACAGATTTCTTCATAGGAGTAAGGGTTTCAAGCGCAAAGTAGCGCCAAAGACTCCCGCCGCACCCAATAATTGCATGGGGACGGAATTATGAAAAGGCCCTACCGCAGCCCCAGCCGCTCGCGCATCTGCTGATAGAGCTTTTCGCCGTCGCTGGGGTGGTAGGCGCTGGCTTCCACCAGCTGCCCGTTCTTATCAAACAGCATGTAAGTAGGCAGGTAGGGAATCACCTTCTTCAGCGACTCCTGCACGGCCTCCGAGGCCAAATAGTGGGAGCCGCGCAGGCCATTTTTGGCCGCCAGCGCCGCCCACTTCTCCCGGGAACCCGCTTTGTCGACCGAGATGTAAAGCACCTCAACCCCGTTTTTGCTGGCAAACTCGTGCAGGCCCGGCTCATACTTGAACTCCGCAATGCACGGCCCGCACCACGAGGCCCAGAAATCGACGAACACCGGCCGACCAGGAAACTGCTGCCGCACCAGCGCTGCCAGCGTCCGTACCGTATCCAGGCCCGGCGCGGGGGCGAAGGCCAGGACGTGTGCCCCCGCTGCCAGAGTGCCGAAAGTCTGATTCTGGCCCGTGCTGGCCGCGGCTGGGGCGGGTGCCTTGGGCAGGGCTTTGGCGATGATGGGCACGTACGGACTGGCCGGAAACAGCCGTCGGTAATCGGCCGCCACCCTGGCAAAATCGGCCGCGCTCATGGCATTGAAGGCCAGCGCGGTCAGTAACACGTCGCCCATAGCTCGGCTCTGTGCAGCGGCGGGCAGGTAGTCAAAAACGTTCATGCCCGAGTTCACCGGTGCAAACTGCGGAGCGTAGCCGGCCCAAATGCGGGCCGTGGGCGCGGGGCTGGGCAGCACGCCTTGCTCGCGCAGCACCGCCGCGTTGAAGAGGTTGCCCAGGGCACTGTAGCGGTAGCGGGGTAGGGCGGGGTCGTAGCGGGTGAAGAGGGCCACGGCCACCTTCCGGGCGTCGGCGTCGGGCATCTGCAGATGTAGGTTGGCCTTGGCGGGGTCCCGGAAATGCACCGCCAGCGCATTGCCCAGCCAGAACAGCACGCGCTGCTCCACCTCGGCCGCCAGCGCGTCGTGGCACCGCTGGCTGATGCTGTGCGCCTTCAGCGCGGCCGCGAGTAGGGCCTTGGGCGTGGCCATTTCGGCTTCAAGAGCCGCCAGCCCGGCCGCGGCTGTGGGAGCGGCGGCCATCACCCGCGTCAGGCGCTGGCCATCAGCGGGGCCGCCATTCAGGAGTTTGCCCTGCTCCATGAAGTTGTTGCCCGCCGCATTGGTACCACCGAAAACCACTGTGGGGGGGGCGCTGCCGGTGCCGGGCGTCAGGGTGAAGGTGATGCGGGCGCCGGGCTCCACAAACGACAGGTTGTGCGCTATGTATTTGCCATCGTAGCGCACAAAGCCTGTTTCCGCGTGCCGCAGCTGGTAGCTGAAGCGCCCGTCGCGTACCACGGTCTCATTGGGCACATCGGTGAAAAAGTAGTTCAGCGCCACGCCCGGCATGGGCTCAAAAACGCTAATAATGGTCGAGTCCGGCACGCCGGTAAACTGACCCGAGATGGTGATATGGGTGGACGGGGCCACGTTTTTTTGGGCATACAGCGGCCCAGGGACGGCGGCTAGCGCCGCCCCAAGCAGGGAAATCCGGAAGTTCATGGGTTGGAAAAAGCCGCTACTTCAAGTAGCTGGTATAAGAATCCGAAATAAACTGTCCCTGGCCATCGAACAGCAGGTAGCCGGGCCGCCGGCCAATTGCCACCTCGGCCTGATAGCGGGACGGGCTGCCATCTGCCGCTTTCACTTCTGCCACGCCCAGCAGCCGCGCCCCCGGGTAGCGCTGCGTGATGTATGCCAGCGCGGGTGCAGCTAAGTAAGGCACACTTGGGGCCGGTGGCAGCACTACGGGCGCCGCCACAATGCCCATTTTTTCGTTGAAAGCCAACACTTCCGGCGTGTTTTGCTTTTGCTTGGTCGTGACAACGACAATGCCCCTGGCTCCGGCTTCACCGGCCAGCCGGCGCGCTTGCTCGCCCTTGAACACATTCACACTAGCAATGTCCTTGGGGTCGACGCCGTTGATGGCATCGGTCGTCACGTTGCCATCTACATAGTATACCGGTTGCGGGCCGCTGATTTTGCTTACGAGCCGGCCGCCTTGCGTAGGTGCAGGATTAGCAGCGTCAGTCCTGGCCACGAGCGGTTTAGAAGAATGTGTCTTACGCACCGGCCCCGTCCGGTGTGAAACCGCAGGCACCGCTTGAGCTTCTGCTGCCGGGGCCGGCGGGGCTGGCGTAGCACGAGCAGTTTCGGCGAGAACCGGCACTGGTGCTACTGGTTCAACCACCTGTGCCCGCGCTGCCGAAAAGCCCAGCGCCACGGCCAGCACCAGCGGCCCGGCTACGAAATAGCGGGCTAGCTGTCCACTTGAAGAAAATGGTTTATTCATCATAGCAATGCGGTTTTTAAGGGTTGGAAAGGTGAAATGGGAAACCAGGGAAAGGCCGTTCGCTGCATGGCTGAGGCGGAGCAGGCTGTATTGATAAGCGCGGCGGTCAAGGCCTGCTTCGAGCACGGCGTGGTCGGCCAGGTATTCGAGGTTGTCGAGCAGGGCGCGGCGCAGCAGCCACGCCGCGGGGTTGCACCAGGCCGCCGCCAGCGCCAGTTGGGTCAGCAGCACGTCCACGGTATGCCATTGGCGCACGTGCACCAATTCGTGCCGTAGCACGGCGGCCAGCTCGGGGCCGGGGTGCTGCGCCGGGTTCAGGTAAATGCTTTGTCCAAAGGAAAACGGGCTTATTTCGCCCGGCAGCACCCGCACCGCCTGCCCTTGCACCACGGCCGGCCGGGAAGCCCGTCGCAGCCGCGCCAGCGATACCAGTTGCATCAGCAGTCGTCCCAGCAATGCCACCACGCCTGCGCCGTATAAGGCCACCCCCACAGCTGCCCAATCAACAGCTGGCGCCCCAGCCGCCGGCAAAGCGACCGCAACTCCTGCATTTCCCACCACAGGCAAAAGCATGGCGGGAGCGGCCTCGGCCGGCAGCAGCGCGGGCACTGGCAGGGCCGGGTATACAGCCGCAAACAGTAGCGCAAACAAAAGGTAAACCCGGTTCAGGGTAAAAAACGTGAGCCGGCGCAACAGCCCGAAATAAGCCACCGCAAACAGCAGCAGCGCGGCATTGGCCTTCAGCAAATAGAGCAGAACAGACAGCATGGCTACTCCTCCTTCTTGCTCTCGATGAGCTTGATAATCTCCTGCAAATCCTCGGCGCTCACCTTGTTTTCCTGCGCGAAAAACGAAACCAAGTCCTTATAAGAGTTCTGGAAATGCTGCTTCACCAGCGTGCCCAGTGAGCGGCGCTGGTAGTCGTCGGCCGTCACCACGGGCACAAAGCGGTAAGAATTGCCCAGCTTTTCGGCACGCACGTAGCCCTTGCGTTCCAGGTTTCGCAGGGTGCTAGCCAGGGTAGTGTAGGGCGGGCGCGGGGCGGGTAGCGCATCCAACACATCTTTGACAAAGCCCCCGGCAGGCAGCGGCCAGAGTACGCGCAGGGCATCTTCTTCGGGTTGGGTGAGGCGTTCCATTTGGTTGAAGCAGTAGGATTACGAATGCGTCGTAAATCTACGATAATTTCGTAATTGCGATTAGAGTGGTACCTAACAATTTTTAGAAGGAACGCAAAAAGGCCATTCCCGCTACAGGAATGGCCTTTTGCTGTTAATAAATTATTGGTCCTCCGGGTCATGTTAAGCGGAGCCAAAGCATGACACAGGGGATTGTTATCCAAGCGCCTTGTCAGCGCACCTTATCCGTTTGCTGAATCTGAAGCCAGCGGATGGCCGCGCCCTCATCGCCAAAAAAGGAGGTGGCAAAGGGCTTGTCGTTATAGGCTTCGGCGGGCACGTAGCCGGGCTGCTTAACGATGGACTCGTGCAGAGCCGGCCCCACCAGGTAGGCAATAAACAGGCGCCCACCCAACCGCTGGGCCATGTCCGGGAAAAAGACATTGAGCAGCCAGCGAGTGGTTTGGGGGTCATTCAGGGTGCGGCGGCGGATGTCTTGCAGCCAGAACCGGCACCGTGAGCGTAAGGCTTCTTTCTCCACTTGTTGGTACACGGCGGGCAGCTCGTCGGGGGCAGGTTGGTAGCCCCAGCGTCCAACCATGATGTCGAGGTCGGGGCGGTGGGCCAGGTGAAGTAAGGGGCTGGTCGTATCCAGATTCATAGCGGTGGAAGGGCGATGAACGGGCAAATTAAGGACATTTGCTCATCGGCCTGGCAATACCTTACTTCCATTAGTGCGCCGGCAGCGCTTCGGTTTCGGCGGGCTGGAACGCCACGGGCGGGTATTTGCGTAGCGAGCGCACCGCCAGCGCCACGCTGCCCAGGGCCAGCAAGGCGCCCACAATAAAAGGAGCCCCCGGGAAGTAAACCGGTGCGCCCTTGCGGGTAAATTCCCCGAATAAATAGCTCATCAGCACCGGCCCCACCACGCCCGTCACGCTGATAAGGCTAGTAAGTGCGCCCTGTAGCTCGCCCTGCTCAGTGGCCGGCACCTGGCCCGAAATGGTGCTTTGCAGCGCCGGTCCCGAAATGCCACCCAGGCAGTACGGCGCCAGAAAGGCCAGCATCATCCAGCCCTGCGAGGCAAATGCAAACAGCACAAACCCCACCGTATAGCACAGCAGCCCAATCACAATGGCCCGCGCCGCGCCCAGCTTTGGGATGGCAATGCGCACCAGGCCGCCCTGCACCAGTCCCGAAAACAGCCCGATAACGGCCAGCGAAATGCCCACCAGCCGCTCGGTCCAGCCAAATTTGAGCATGGTGTAAAACGTCCAAATCGACTGCGTGGCCGAGCCTGCCAGGTACAGCAGCACCAACGCCGCCACCAGTCCCAACGTGGCCGGGTACTTGCCCAGGCGCAGCAGCGACGCCACCGGGTTGGCGCGCCGCCACTCAAACGGCCGGCGCTTATCCAGAGCCAGCGACTCCGGCAGCACAAAGAAGCCGTACAGCACATTGCACAAGCTCAGCGCTGCCGCCGCCATAAACGGTACCCGTGGCCCAAAATCAGCTAGCAGTCCACCCAAAGCCGGCCCCACGATGAAGCCAATGCCAAATGCTGCCCCCACCAGCCCAAAGTTCTGAGCCCGCTTCTCGGGCGTGCTGATGTCGGCGATGTAGGCCGTGGCCGTGGTGAAGCTGGCCCCTGTGATGCCCGCAAGCACGCGCCCCACAAACAGCCAGGCCAGCGTGGGTGCAAAGCTTACAAACACATAATCAATCCCCAGGCCAAACAGCGCGGCCAGCAGCACCGGCCGCCGCCCCAACTTGTCGCTGAGCCCGCCCATTACCGGCGCAAAGCAAAACTGCGCGCTGGCGTAGGCAAAGGTGAGCCAGCCGGAGTATATCGAAGCCCGGCTCAACCCCTCGCCCGTGAGCTGCTCAATGAGCTTAGGCACCACTGGAATAATAATGCCCAGCCCGATAACATCAATCAGAATGGTGACGAAGATGAAGCCGAGGGCCGGGGAGCGTTTGGGTGTCATTTCGAACTGAATAAAAGCGATATATTTTAGCAAATATTGCTAAATAAAATGGCTTTTTGGTGCGCTCGACACGTATAAGGTAGGTTAGCTATTGACTATGTACCGCTTATAATACCAACAGTATTTCCTGCTGCATGCCTGACAGGCATACAGCAAAGTCATTTTTGAGGTACATCTTAGCCCTTTCTCTGCTTGCTCGCGTATGAAGCCCAATCCTGAGTCTTTAGGATATTCTCTCACCTCGACTTCTCGCGTCATGAATCAGAAACGCACTTTCGGCAGCATTCTCACCATCCTGGGTATCATTGGCATTATCCTGGGCGCGTTGGGTTTTCTGGGCATCGGCGGCCTGCATCTGGGCAAAATGAATTCCATAGTTCCGTTTGTAGTTGGCCTCATTTTCTTTTTCGCCGGCATCAACCTGGTAAAAACCACTAGCGACCGTGCCTGAACAGCTGGGCTTTTGATAAAATATTCGTCTGATAGGCAATGTTTTACTATGTCAGAACGGATTTTTCTTCTCGCAGGCTTGTTTCCCCAACAAATCGAGCTACCTTTGCAGAACCAAACAGTGCGGGGTGGAGCAGTTGGTAGCTCGTTGGGCTCATAACCCAAAGGTCACTGGTTCGAGTCCAGTCCCCGCTACCTAAGAGGCCGTTTCCAATGTGGAAACGGCCTTTTCATTTGGCGTAGCTTCTGGCTTTTCAATTTACTATAGTGAACATATCCGGGTAGCTTACCGCGTACTTTACGCGCAGCTGCTGCCCCACTGCATACTGCCCGATGCCTGGCAGGGCTTGGTTTATCAGCATTGTTCCGGCTTGGTAGGTGAGCACGGTAGAGCGAAAGGTCCCCGAGCGACTGCCCCGTTCCCGCAACTGGATTACCGTGGCCAGCGTAGTCATAGTGGGCTCGGTAGCCAGGATGCGCGCGACGCGCTGGGTCCGTTGCTGGTTGATGACGAGCAGGTTGCCAACCAGAAGTCCAAGACAGGTAAGGAAGGCCATTGCGTAGGCCAACTGCTTAACGCGCCGCCACAAGCGGACCCGGAATGGAGCCGGCCGCAGTTCCCATTCTTCCTGCTGTTTTGCTGCTCCGGGCAGTGCGACAACAGCTGCGAAAAGCAGTCCGAGCCAGCCGAAGATGATGAGCAACATATACCCGCCTTCAATAAAGAGGCTGTCTTTGTAGCCAAATAGGTAATCAATACCTGAGCCCACCCCGATGAGCGCCAGGGAAATGAGCCAGAGCCAGAAGTCCCGGGCGGTGATGCGGGCGGGTGCCACCGTTATTGCTTCTGCCTGTCTCCCTGGTAGTGGGAAACGTAATGCGGGAGAAGGATTTTCGGCCGAGAGTACCTCCAAAATCCCGGAGGAACTCCCACGCCAGGTGGTGCGGGCCTGGTTCAGCAGCGCGAGTACCGTACTCGTTGGCAGTTCCCAGTAGGAGGGCACCTCAACCTGTTCAGGACCACTGGAAAACACGATGGAATGCCGCGTGTTTTTGCCGGTTCCAATCTTTTGCCACTCGAAAGCAGTAATTTCCTGCCAGTGCCAGGAGCGGCGCCAGAACCAGAGAAACCGCTCATATGTCAAGCCTTCGGTGGTTAGCGTCAGCCGCGCCGGCCGTAGCAGCACCAGTACGCCCAGCAGAAAAACGAGCAGAAATTCGAGCGGGCCGTTAAAGAAACTTGACCCCACCGGTGGTTTCCAGGCAGGATTGTATAGGTACTGATGCAGCGCCAGCAGCAAAGGCAAGCCCGTGACGACCACCAATACAAAGCCGAGGGCTTTTGAGCGGCGAATGACTATCGGGGATGTAAGGAGGTCATTCATGGCAAAGCATCACAGTGAGGGCCAGCAAACTACGGCAAAGTAGCCGTTATGAGCAAGCGGCCAAAGCCAGTGCGGTGTCGAAATGCCCCGCTCCCGAAGCCGCACCCAAGGACATGGCCATTCGGTTAGGGATTCCACGGTTTCGGAGGCAACTTGCGGGGCTTTCCCGCGCAGGCGCGGTGCTGGCTTCCACGCCCGCTATTTCCTGTAATTAATGCTCTTGCATGCTGCTGTCCGGCTTTCTTGATGACCTGCTGAACACCGGTGCCGTGACCCTGGGCGGTCAGCCGGTGCCCTTCGAGCCGGCCGACCAAGCGGCGGCCGAAGTCCGGCTGCGCGCCCGCCATGCCGAGGATGCGCTGGAAATGCCGTACGTCGCGCCCGCTTTCAACGCCCCCGCCGCGCTGTGGGCGGTCGAATACCTGTACCATACCGTCCAGCTGACTTTGTTGCGGGAACTGGATGAAACCGTCGTAGCGCAGTGTCTGGCCGATTTTCCGGGTGAAACCACGCCCGAAGCCATCTACTCCGTCGACCTGACCTTTCGCTACCTGCCCGACTTGCTGCGGCTGGCCAAGGGCCTCGCACCCGGCGATGCATTGGTGGCCCGCCTGCTGGTTACGGCCCGGCAGTGGCCATTTTCATTCGTGGGCACCCCACCGGACGCGGCGGAAGCGGAAGCAGTGCTGCTGGCGCATCCGGCGCTGCGGCAGGCCTATATTGACCGCATTATTGGGCTGCAGGACTGGGTGCGGGCGGCCCGGCCGCACCTTGCGCCGCTGGTGCAGGCCGCGCTGGGCGCCCACGCCGCTACCCTTTGGCCCGATTTCGCGGCCTTCAACTTACTAACCTAATGGAAAATCTACTGACCGAGGAATGGCTGCTGGTTGAGAAGCTCAACCTCGTGGCGGGCCACCTCAAAAGCACCTTTGTGGGCAAAAACGACATCATCGACCTGATGAGCATCTGCCTGGTAGGGCGCGAAAACCTGTTTCTGCTGGGGCCGCCCGGCACGGCCAAAAGTGCCCTGGTGCGCGCCCTGGCCCAGCGCCTGCAGGGCCGCACCTTCGAATACCTGCTCACGCGCTTCACCGAACCGAACGAGCTGTTTGGGCCCTTCGACATCCGGCGGCTGCGCGAGGGCGACCTCGTCACCAACACCGAAGGCATGCTTCCCGAGGCCCACCTCATCTTTCTGGATGAGCTGCTGAATGCCAACAGCGCCATCCTCAATAGCCTGCTGATGGTGCTGAACGAGCGGGTGTTCCGGCGCGGCCGCGAAACCCGCGCCCTGCCCGCCCTGCTGATGGTGGGCGCCAGCAACCACCTGCCCGAAGACGAGGCCCTGCAAGCGCTATTTGACCGCTTCCTGGTGCGGGTGCACTGCGACTACGTAGCTCCCGATGCCCTGGTCGAAGTGCTGGAAGCCGGCTGGAACCTGGAGCGCCGCGCCGATGAAACCGCGCCCACCATCGCCGCCGAGGACATTCTGCGTCTGCAAGCCGCCATCCCGCAGGTGGACCTGCGCGAAGTGCGTCCGGCCTACACCGACCTCATCCGCAAGCTGCGGCTGGCCGGCGTGGCCGTGTCGGACCGCCGTGCCGTGAAGCTGCAGCGGCTGCTGGCCGCCAGCGCGTTGCTGTGCCAGCGCACCACCGTCATCCCCTCCGATATGTGGGTGCTGCGCTATATCTGGGACACCGACGAGCAGCGCGAAGTAGTGGCTGGCATCGTGGATGCCGTAGTGCACGCCGACGCGCAGCCCGCCCAGCACCCCCGCGCCGCCGGCCACGACGCCCCGGATGCCGACGCGCTGCTGCGCGAAATCAGCACCCTGGCCGCCCAGTGGGAACTGCCCGAAACTTCGCCCGCCGAGCGCACGGCCATCAAAGACCAGCTGCGCTACCTGCACGGCCGGGCCCAGTGGCTCACCAACGAGGTGCAGCGTGCCTACGTGCAGGAGCCGCTGGACGCCCTCTGGCAGAAAGTGCTGCAGCACGCATGATGACGGAGCGCGTCTTCGTGCTGGCCGCTTCCGCCCGGGAAACCTTGGGCGGTGTGCGCGCCGTGCCAGGTCTGCAAGCCACCGAAGCCGCCGGGCAGCTCTGGTTGCGCGGCCTGCCCGCCACCGGCGAGCTTCCGCTGGCCGTGCGGGCGCTGCCGGCCACGGCTTCCTTCGTGCTGGATGCCGCCGGCCGGCTGTTTCCCACGGGCAGCCTCACGCCCATCGCGCAGCTGCCGACGCTGGTCTGGCAGCCCATTCGGGTGTTTGTGCCGTTGGAACTGCCGACAGCCGCGCTGCCCGCCCAGGCTGCCCCGCGCTACCGTGTGCAACTGGCTCCTTCGGCCCAGGCCGAGACGGGCGCTGCCCTGCTCACCACCCTTGCCGCCTGGCACGAATATGCCAACACCGCGCCCGAAATCCGGCTGACGGGCCTGCGCTTTGCCGTGGCCACCGACCGGCGCGTACTGCTGCTGGGCACGCCCCTGCCGCCCCTGCCGGGCCAGGAGCATTGGCTGAGCGAGGGCATGCTGCTGCCCGCCGGGTTCGATTTTGAAGCCCCGATGCTGGCTGCCCTGCTCGCCCGGCAGCTCAACCCGGCGGTCGATTCTGTGCTGCTTTTCGCGGCAGATGGCAGTTGGGAGCGGATTCCGAATGAGCATTTATTGCCCGTGACGCGCAGTGCGGTACGGCTCACGGCTAAGGGTTTTGGTGATGAGTGAACGTGAAGAAGGACAAGATGCTGCAATTAAATATTTTCAGGCCACTACTGATTATTTCTGGCGGTGGGCAGAAGGGCTGGACGTAGTGGAATGGCAGGACGGTAACACCATCGGCTACCGGGAGGAATTGTTGGGGATGCTGAAGAGCTTACTTACCAATGGCTTGGCCTTGCCCCAGCTTGGGTCGGTATTGCTGTTGCTTGCCGGTTGCAGTAGCTGGTCCGATGCGGCTGGGGAGCGGTTGTGGCAGCAACGTCGGCAATACAGCGGGTTTCTGGATGACACACTGCTGACGAGAAACATAGACTATACAATTAAGCTGTTGCAGCAGGTGGCCGCTTTGCCAGCCGAACTGCGTACTGGCGTACCAAAGCAGCATCTATTTCGAGAGGTATTTGCGGAACGCACGTCGCGAAGCATCGAGCCTGTGCAAGCATTATCGATGGTTGATGAGTGGGCAAGTGGCCGGCTGGATGTTGCTTTACAAGGAATAGGCCCGTCCTCCCATTGGAGTAAACTCATTAGTGACCTCATCCCATTGGGAAATGCAGGCCGGCGGTTTGAGGTCCCGGGCAGCCTCGAATTACACCTGCGCACCGGCCTCGACCAACTGCCCGAGCCCCTGCCGTTGCCCGAGCCGCCCGCTCCCGAAATCCTCGCCCCGCCGCTCGACCTGATGGCCCAGCTGGCGCAGGACCCGCGCACGGCCGGCCTGGCCCGCCTCACCCAGCACCTGGTGGCGGCGCTGCGCATCCCCATGCACCTTCAAGGGGCCAGCGACCAGCCCCTGGGCGGCGTATCGGATGTGACCAACCGGGGCAACTTCGACCGGCTGCTGCTCAGCGAGCTGGCCCACGACGACCTCTCGCTGATGGCCCGGCTGGTGAACAACGAAGCCCTGTACCTGCGCCGCGAAGAGCCGCCACGCCAGGACGTGCGCCCGCGCATCATCCTGCTCGATACCACCTTGCGCATGTGGGGCGTACCGCGCGTGTTTGCGCTGGCCGCCGCGCTGGCCTGGGCCCGCAACTCGCGTCAGACTCGCCCGCCGGCTCCGGTGGCGGCCGTGGCCCTGGGTGGAGAGCAGTTTTCACCCCTCGACTTAGAGACGTTCGAAGGCGTGGTGGCGGCGCTGGAGCTGCTTGATGTGGCGCTGCACGGCGGCGTGGCGTTGCAGGCATTTGCGCGGCTTTCGCAAACGCAGGCCCCGGCCGATAGCCTGCTCATTACTGATGCGCAACTGCTGCACCAGCCCGAGTTTGCCCTCGCGCTGGCCGAGGCCAAAACTGCCCTGCGCTTCCTGCTCACAGTGGACCGCAGCGGCGAGCTGCAACTCTACGAGTACCAGAACGGCCACCGCGTGCCGCTCAGCGCCGCCCGCTATGATTTGGAGGAGCTGCTGTTTGCCGCGCCACCGCGTCAGTCGCGCCGCCCTGCTCAGTATAACGCCAATTCGCCGGCTTTTTTGCAATGCGACCCAGCCCCGCTTTACCTGCCGGTCACGGGCCTGTTCATGTCCATCAGGAACACATTTCAAGTGCCGGAAATCGGTGTGCTGGCCATCAATGACGTACGGCGGGTACTGTTTTGGACCGATAGAAATCTGGGAGCACGGGAGCTTTTGCCGGTAATTGAGGAGGGCAATTACTGGTTTGGCAGCGATGGCCAAACGCAGTTTTACGTGTTGGTAAGTGGCCCCGGGCGGCTGCTAGCTTACCTGTTTGCGCCCTACAACTTGGAAGCTGGCCAGGTGGATATGACGCAGGAAGTGACTAGTATCGACTTATCCGGGGAACTGGAAGCGGGGGAAGACATCGTTCGGGCAGCATTCATAAACCAGCGCTTTTATGTGCAGCGGAAATCCAGAAATGTAGCCGTATTCGATTGGCAGCAACGACGGCTGACCGACCATCACAGCAACATCTTCCCGGCTAATACGCATCCCGTATTTCGGCCTGATTTCGGTCACCTCAAGCGCCATGTCAACAACGGGTACAACGTGTTGCTGCGCATAAGCCGGCTGGAAGTGAATGGCTTGAGTGAGCTGGTGATTCAAGGACATGAGCTGCGACTCATCAGCTATGCCGCAACATTGAACCACGGCCTGCAGCTGATGACCGTTGCCTCGGACCGCAACGCGGTGCGCCGGGTGCAAGCAACCGGGGCCGGCACTGCCACCCTGACGCCCAACGAGCAGGTGCGCTTCCACCGCTTCACCTGGCCCGATGGCAGCGAAACCGTGGTGGACCCGCGCGGCCTGCTCCACCTGCGCAGCGCCGATGCCAGCATCCCCGAAATCACCCTGCTGCTCATCATGGGCAAGCCTACCGCTGCCTGGGCCGCCGATGGCACGGTGTGCGGGCCGGATTATTTCACTGGGCGCAATCCCGCCCAACGGGTATCGGCGCCGGAGTTCTACCAGCAGTATCTTCAACGCTTTATCGCCCATCTGGCCTAACCCATGCTCCTCACGCTTCGCTACCAGGAATCGGCCCAGCGGCCGGCGTGCGCAGCCTTTCTGCGCGGCCCCGACCCGGCGGCCTGGCTGCGCGAAATCGGTCGCTGGGGTTTGGCCGCCGGCCAGTTGAGCTGCTACCTGGTGCCGGAGTCCATCCGCTCGGTGCAGCTGGTCGGCCTGTTTGTGGTGGTGAAAAACGGGGAATTGCCGGCCGACGTGCTGGAGCCCTACGGCGTGGTGGCCAGCCGCCTCTACGTGCCCGTGCGGGCAGCCCTGTGGCCCGCCACCGCGTCCGACGAGCTTAGTGCCGCCCTGCTCTGGCCCCGCCAGCTGCTACACCCGGCTATCGGCATGGTCGGCTTCGACACTACTGATGAAATCAATCTGGCTGGGCTGCTCGACTGCGGCCCGCCACGCCCCACGGCCTGGGACCGTGCCCGGCCCGGCGTCGAGCCCAAGCCCCGGCTGGAGCGGGTGCGGGTGTTGGCGCCCACCGTAGCCGAGGTGGTCGAATCCATTCAGGAAGAAGTGGGTACGGTGCCGCTGGCGCAGCTGCCCGGGCTGACCGAAGACCAACCCGGTCCCGCCCAGGCTGCCTGGGATAACCTGCGCCGCCGCTTGCTGAAAGCGGTGCTGGCGGTGGTGCGCTGGCTGCCGGGGCTGCCGACGGGCCGGGTCATGCGGGTGTTGGGCCTGGTAATCCTGGTAGTGATGGCGTTGGCGCTGCTGTTTTCCGTATTTAGTCAGTTGGGTAGTGGTAACCTAAGCGGGCTCATCGTGCCGTTGACCATTCTGGCGGTGCGAATCTGGCGCAGCTTTTCGGAGAAAGAGAAAAGCCGGCCAGCCAGCTACCGGCCGACCGCGCCGGCTCGTCCGGGCATGTTCCAGCGGATGGAAAACTGGCTGGGCGGCCGGATTCACAACCTGGAGCAGAAGCGCCAGAACGAGATTGAGCGCCTGCTGCGGCTGTTTGGCGAAAACATGGACGAGGCGCTGAAGTACGCCATTCCGCTCGGCGGGCCCTATCAGAACCGGGGCGCGGCGCCGGAGTCGGCCCGGCTGGGGCCGCGGGCGACCAACTTCAACCTAGGTGGCCTGGGTGGCGGCGGGCGCGTGGACGTGTGGAACCTCGATGCCTACCGCGACAACCTGCGCCAGCAATACCTGGCCGCCGCCCGCCAAGAGGTAGAGGCCGGCCGCCACAAAAAGGCCGCCTACATCCATGCCCACCTGTTGGGCGACTACCACAGCGCCGCGAGCGTGCTGGAGCAGGGCGGCTATTACCGCGAAGCCGCTGCCCTCTACAAAGACCACCTCAACAACCGCCCCGCTGCGGCCAAGTGCCTCGAAAATGGCGGCCTGCTCCTCGAAGCCGCCGACCTCTACGCTGAACTCAAGGAGCACGAAAAAGCCGGCGACTTGCATCAGAAGCTGGACCAGCCCGCGCTGGCCGCCCGCCACTACGAACGCGGCGTAGCCCTGTTCCTCGACAACACCGACCACCCCGCTGCCGCCCGCCTCCTAGCCGACAAGCTGGCCGACCCCGGCCGCGCCCAGGCCGTGCTGCTGCAAGGATGGGCGAGCCCCAAACAGCCCGAAACGTGCCTCAAACAATATTTCGACGTGCTGGCTGCCGGTTCTGATGAGGACCTGAGCGCCCACGTTCGGGATATTTACCAGCACCACACCCCGGCGGCGCGGCGCGTGCCGCTGCTGCAAGTCCTCACGGCCGTCAATGCCCGGTACACCACGCCGGAGTTGCGTGCCGCTTCCCTGGAAGTGGCCTACGAGGTAGTCAGCACCGAGGCCAGCGCGGGCAACGTGTCCCACCTGGCCCTGCTCCGCAACTTCCTGCCCGACGACCGCCTCATTGCCGCCGATTGCAGCCGCTACGTCAGTAGCGCCTCGCGCCCGGCCGCCGACAGCAGCAAGACGGGCCAGGTAATTGCCCCGCAGCTGGATGCTACCATTTCATGGCAAAGCGCCGTGGCGCACGGCCATCAATGGGTTGCCATTGGCTGGCGCGATAAGCGCCTGCACTTGGCTCGCGGCAACTGGTACGGCAACGTGGAGTATTATTCGTGGATGACCGATGTGTCAGGCATTCAGGTGCTACTCATGGCTGATGAGCAGCACGGGAATCGCATTCTGCTACGAACTTCTGCGGCGGTGGCACTGGAAACCAAGCAGCTACCCAAAAACAAGTATTTCCCCCATGCGTTGGTAGTGGAAAGTCCGAGCTGGCTCCCCCCATGGCCTATACGGATAGCGCTACTACCCGAGGGCAAGCTGGCCAGCGCCCAAATACGTAGCTCTTTTATTCATCTGATACAGTATTCGGCCCAAGGGAAAGCAGAGGGGCCATTCCTGTTGACGCATGAGATTCCAGACCTGAAATTTGATGAAGATGCCCGGATGTGGCCCAGTGAACTGCTGTACCGCAACGGCATGTACTACACTTACTGGGAAGACCAATTGGTTCAGCTAACAGAGAATAGCCAACGTATGATGGCGTATGAGACGCCCGACGGGGGCAACTATATGCTCGTGCGTTCGCTCTATTCCGCCAAACTGTGCCTGGCCATCGCGACAGGAGAGGGCTTTCTGCTCTGGGAGCCTACTACGCCCCCCAACAAACCAGGTCCCGTTTTCTCGACCGATTCTATGGCCAGCAACATGCAATTCGTTGGGCCGGAACACTTGGTAACAACTCATCGGTCCGCAATAACGGAACAGCACGAAGCCGTGCTTTACTACTACACAATCGACGAAATACAGCCAATGCGGACCATTAAAACGAGTAGTGAATTCGTCGCCGTGCTGCCCACCATCAGCCGCCAGAAGTTTGCGCTGCTGGAAGATACCGGGCGTATTTCGCTTCATTCCATCAGTGAAAGCGAGGAGTAGGTCGTACGCTTGTCATCCGGAGCATTCTGCTTAATTTGCAAAATGCTCAGATGATAAGCGAGTTCAAAATCAGTTATTTCACCACGGCCTGCTTGCTGGCCGAGCGGCCAAATTTGGTGGGGAAATAGACCAGCTCCGCTTTGGCCGGGTTGATGGTATAGGTGCCCCGGAAGCGGGGCTGGAGCGCGATGCGGAACTGGTGCCGGCCCACGGGCAGGCGGTCGAGGAAGATGCCGGTTTGGTGGCGTAGGTACTCGCGGTGGGTTTCGAGGTAGCTGGGCTGGGCAGGCTCGCCGTAGGAGCAGCCGGCCGGAATGGGCACTTCCAGCAGCACGTAACGGGCTTCGGCTTTCACATCCACGGTCACGAGCAACTCGGCGGGTTGGCCGGCGCGCAGCACCACATGGGTGCCAGTCTGGCCCGCCAGCTCGGTTCGCACGGCGAAGGCGGCAGCTACGGGGGGCGGCGTGGGGTTCCAGCGGCTTTGGTAAGCCGTGGCGTAGAGCGGCAGCACGCCTTCCTTGCGCAGGGTGAGCGGGCCAGCGGTGGCGGCTACCTTGGCGGTGAAGGGAAACTGTGTGATGGTCTGGTTTATACCCCCGCTGAGGCTGGCCCGGGCAAACGTGGCCCGGCCCGGGGCAAATAGGTCGGGCCCGATGGTTTCGAGGATTTGGGCGGCTTCGTAGGTGCTGGTCCAGTGGCCGCCTTCGCGCAGGTTGAGCAGGCCCACGCGCAGGCGGGCCAGTTCGGCCTCGTGCCCGCCGTGTGCGCGCAGGGCCCGGTAGGCCAGCAGCGTGGTGCCCACTTTGTCGCGCAGCAAATAGCCATAGTAGGAAGAAAAATGCAGCGTATCGGCGTAGAAAACCCCGCCCAGCTGGGTGCGCAGCCTGTAGCGGCGCAGCGTGTCGAGCTGATAGGGAAGGCTCAGCTCCTGCCGCAGGTTCACGAGGGCCAGGTAGCGGTCGAGGGGCTGGCGACCGGTCTGAAGGCGGTCGAACCGGGCCAGGTAGGTGGCAAAATCAGTGGGTGCGCCCAGCCGGTGCAGCAGAGCTAGCAGGCGGATAAGGTCGTCGGGCGAGCGGTAGTAGCTGTAGTAGCTGGGCAGCGGGCGGCCCCGCAAAATGGCCACTGTCGAAGCATCACTGAGGTGGTCGTCGAGTTCGCGCAGCAGGTAGGCCTGCGCCGGCGCCCGGTCGAACTTCACCTTGTAGCCAGCCTTTTCGGCTTCCAATAAGGCCTCTACGACGTGGGAAGTGGCCCAGGGGCTAACCTCCGACTTGGGCCAGGTGCCCCACAGGCCTTCGGGCTGGTGCTGGCCGGCCAGCAGCTTGCGGATAAGGAAATTCACTGCCCGGTCGCCCCTGAACGGCACCTGCTGCACCGCCCGAATACGCCGCTCCAGCAACAGGGCCTTGAGCTTGGAGGCGGCCTGCTCGTTGCAGAGGTAGGCGTAGTGTTGCAGGTGCTCAATCTCGGAGAGCAGCAGGGGCAGGGCGTCGCTTTCGAGGTGCACCGTGGCCTCACCCAGGGCCGGGTCGGTGGGCAGCTGCAGGGTCGTATCGGCGGCGGTGAGGGTGGCGAAGGTGCCGATGCGCTCCAGGGTGCCGGCCGGCAGCACGGGCAGGCTGCGCTGCTCGCCGTCCTGGTAGCCATTGGGCTGGGCCAGGGCAAAGCTGAGCTGCACCGAATCGGGCACGGTGGCGGCGGGGGCGGTGAAGGTGAGCGTGTCCAGGGCCATGGGGCTGACCCGTCGGCTTTGCGTGCGCAGCACCTGCGTCCCGGCCCGGAATGTGGTAGTGACCTGGGCCGTGTCGAAGCCGTAGTTTAAGCTTTTTCCCATCAACTGGGTGCGGTCGCCGGCCACCAGAAAGCGGGGCGTGGCCAGCTCAGCCCGCAACTGCTTGAAAGCCCGCAGGCGACTGGTGGCGCGGCCCAGCCGGCCGTGGTTGTTGGAGGCCAGCACGAAGCTGTCCCAGCTGGTCACGTCGTCGGGCAGCACCACATCGGTGTGGGCCTGGCCGTGGGCATCGGTCAGGAGCAGGGGCCGCCACCAGGCGTAGTCGCGGAAATGGCGACGCATGGCCAGGCGCGGGTCGTGGCCGGGCATGTCGGCATCGACGCTTTTTTTGGTGGTGATGAGTAGCACGCCATTGGCCGCCAGACTGCCGTAGAGCCCCTGAGCCTGGGCGCTCTTTACCACTGTGACGTTGGCCACGGTGGCCGGGTCCAGGTCCGTCAGCAGGCCGTTGAAGGGCAGGCCGTCGAGGATAATCAGCGGCCGGTCATTCCCACTGATGGTAGCGGCGCCACGAATCGTTATATGCGAGCTTGCGCCCGGGGCGGCCCCAATGATTTGCACCCCGGGTACTTTACCGGCCAGTGTATTGAGGGTAATAGAAGAAACGGCATAGCCCAATGAGCGCCTTTCGCGTTGAATACTATATCCCGTCACGACTACCTCGTCCAACCGCTTAGTATCAACGGCTAGCCGGATAGTGAACACGCTCTGGCGTTCTAGCGGAATTTCATTTGTGACATACCCGATGCTGCTAATCGTCAGCACGGGTGACCCATCGGGTGGCACTTGCAGCGAGAAGCTGCCATCGGCTTGGGTGGAAACGCCCATGGTCGTGCCTTTTAGTAGTACTGTGGCGCCGGGCAGCCCTTCCTCGCTGGCCGCGTCGAGCACCTGCCCGCGCACGGTGCGCCAGCCAGCTTTGGGCGCGGTTGGCGTTTCAACTCGGATTTCGCGACGGGCAGGCACGCTGTCGGCCATCGTCACGTGGCTGATGGGCCGGCGCCGCCACAACAGCTGGTTGATGCGCTGGCTAAGGCGGCCGGCCGGCACCCGGTCGGCAAGCTGGAACTGGAAGTAGGTCTGGCCATTAGGCTCGATGATGACGTCCTCGGCCGGGGCCAGGCAGGAGCTGTCGGCCAGCAGTACCGCCACGCGGTAGCGGCCGGGTGCCAGCGCGTGCACGAAGCCATTGCCGTGCTCCAACCGCTGGAACTTGGGCTGGCCAGGGCGGGTGAGCAGGACGTAGCGCAACGTGGGCAGACCCTGGTAATTGGGGCCGGCATCGGCCGGACGCGGGGGGAGGCGCAGCTCCAGGCGTCCCTGTCCGCGTGGCGTGGCGTAGGGCACATCGAATCGGGTGTTGAGGTAGTCGTAGTAGGTGGCGCTTCTCTTGCCGTTGGGTTGCAGCGGCGGGCGCTTGAAGTCAGCTTCCGTGTAAGCAAAGCCCGCCAGGGGCAGCCAATTGTACCGCTCATAGCCGTTGAGTGAGCCCAGGTAGTCTGTTTCCAGGCACTGCATGCGCAGCAACTCCGGCCCGAACGAATACCGGAAAAGCGGCTCGAACAGAAACTTGCGCCGCAGCCCGTAGTCATCACGCAGCAGTACCGAATCGGGCCGGAACGGCCCGCTCACCCGGCTGTTGCCGTAGCGGTAATTATTCTGGGTGAAAGGCCGCAGGACCCGGCCCTGGCGCAATGTGGCGTTTGCCAGGGGCGTGTTGTCCACTATTACAAGGGCGCGTTGCAGGCCCAGCAGCTCGGAGGAGCTGAGCTGCGGGTCACGCTTTTCCACGCTCAGCTCGTGGCACTTCCGGTTTACATCGATGCTGAGTGTAAGCTTGTGTAGGGGGCGCAGGTACACGTCGCGCAGCGTAACGAGGCGCGTGGCTGTGCGCACGCTTAGCGTGTGGTGGCCGCTGTCGGCCACCACCGTGTAAGGGTCGTTCTGGTTGACGTTGTGGATGTAGCCGGGCTGGCCGTCGACGTAAATGGCCACCGGCGGCTGCACCCGGCCCGAATCGACCAGGAAAACCGCCACCTGCGCGAGGCCACCCGGCGCGGGCCGGTATTCGTGAAAGAAGCCGGTTTCCGGGTACAGGAACTGATAAAAACGCAGGGAATCGAGCCCCAGCACATGCCGCCAGCGGCCCCAGGGCAAGGGCTTGCTGGTGGCATCATCAAAATTCTTGGACAGCTTGAAACGCCGCAGCGACTGCCGCCCCACCACCGGGCGGGCCACGCGCAGCACTGGCAGCGCCGGTGCCTCGGCTTGTCCAAACTTGCTGGTGTAAGCGTAGCTCGTGAGGTCGGCGTTGGGCACGGGGCGGCCCTGCTCATCGGTTACGGCAAAGCGCAGGCTGATTTTCTGGCCCGGGTACGCCACCTCCGGCTGTTCGGTAGTGATGACGAGCTGCGGGGCGGGCAGAGCCATGGTGTACTCGGCCGAGCGCAGTTCATCGCCCCACCAGTAGTGCAGCGAGGCAAACCAGGGCTCGGAACCGGCGTGGGGCACGGCCAGCCGCAAATTGGGGCCGTAGCCGCGGTAGCGCAGCCGGTTGCCCTGGTAGATGTAGTACCAGAAAGCCACCCGGTGGGGGTTGGCTACGGCCAGCACCAGCGAGTCGGCAGAGCGGTCGGAGAGCAGGGCCAAGCCGGCGTTGTCGGCGTCGATATCGAGCGTAGCCTTACGGCCTTGCTCGTCGCGTAGCTCATAGCTATCGGCCTGGACATCAACCCGCACCGCGCACGGTAGCTGCACCGCCCCCCGAAACAGCCAGCCGCTGCCCAGCTCGCTCGCCGTGGAAACCTTGAGCGTGGCCGCGTGCGCCCGCGCCTGGCCAAGGTGCTGATAGCTGAGGTACACCGAGTCGCCGCGCAGCTCTAGGTGCAACTCGCCAGGGTCGCGGCGGAAGTCCACGGTAGTGCTTTCAGTGCGGCGCTCGTTGTCAGAGGTCAGCAGGGTAGCCTGTACGTTGTAGCGGAAATCCACGTCTGGCAGGGCCGTTTCGGGCACGTTGACACGGGTTTCGCCCAGGGCATCCAGCAGTTGCCTCTTGGTCCAGAGCGTATCGGGGATGAACAGCTGGCGTTGCGGCAGCGCCCCCGGCGCCCCAGCCGGGGTGAGGCTGAGTTGCAGCCGGGCATCGAGCAGGTTGAGGTCGTTGGCATCGGTGCCGCGCACGTACACGGCTTGGGGCTGGCCCTGGCGGTGGGTTTTTTCGGCCACCCGCAGGGTGTAGTGGCTGTTTTTGAGCTCATAGTCTTCCAGTTTAAACTGACCGCTGGCCAGCACGTTGTCGTGCTGGTCTTTCAGGCGGAAGCCCACGTGGGTATCGGGGCGCAGGCCTAGCGTATCGGTCAGGGGCAGAGCATACTGGTAGCTGCCGGGACGGGTGGGGCGCAGGCTGGCAATGCGCTTGCCGCCGTCGCGGTCGTAGAGGCCGCCCACCCACAGGGTGAGAGGCCGGCGGTAGGGGCGGCCGTTTTTCTGGCGCAGCACCCGCGCTTTTAGTAATAGCGTGTCGCCAGTGGGGCGGTAACGGGGCTGGCTGGTGGCCACGTAGCTGACCCAGCGAGCAGCTTCTTCTTGGCCTTCGTGCTTTTGTTCGCGGCGGTCCTGGCGCTCGTCGCGCACTTCTTCGTTGAAAGCCGAACGCAGCAGGCCCAACAAGCCGGTCGAGACGTTGCTGGCGTGCTTGAGGTCATGCACCAGCCGCCACACGGGCCGAGTGAGGTAGCCCAACGGAACCCCGTAGAGCAGCCGCCTCCCCGCCCGGCGCAGCCACGGTCCCCGCGCCTGGTAGCTCTGGCGCGGCTGATAGGGAAAGGTCTGGTCCAGGGCGTGGAAGGTGGTGCGCCCGCCCAGGGTCACAGCCAGCAGCCCGGCCCGGCCGCCCCGGGCCTGCCGGTAGCTTTGGGTGGTGGTATCAAAGAGCAGGGCCCGGCCGGCCAGGGCCACTTGGGCATCGGGCAGCAGGTGGCCCAGCGAGTCGCGCACCACCAGCGCCAGGTCCACCTGGTTGTCAATTACCACCACTTCCCGGTCCGTTTCGGTGCGCAGCTGATACACCAGGCGCGGGCCTTCGGTGTGGGCCACCAGGTAGTAGCCCAGCGGCAGGGGGCGGTGCACGGGTTTGTCGGAGGGAAAGGAATCGACAGCTTGCGTGAAGAATTCCGGCCGCGCCGCGTCTAGGCTGCGCTCGTAGAGGTAGCGGGCCTGGTCGTCGGTAATGCGGAAGGTTTTGGTGAGGTAGCTCTGTTGGCGGGCCTGGGCTAGGCGCTGCTGGGCGTGGGCGGGCTGGAGTAGCAACACGAAAAAAGCGAGGAGTAGGAGAGGGCGCATAGGCGGGCGGGCTGGAAGGATTTCTCCTCCGATGCCATCTGATGGCCGATTGCATACCTGATTGCAAGCCCAACCACTGGCTCACTGAGCTGAAATAACCGGGCGGGAAAGCGGCGGCTGGATTCCCGCCGCTACCGGGGCGCCTGATTCGAGGGCTTACGTCGGCACATTTGGCGGGCTAATCGATGAGTTGAGGAGCTTAAAATCCGTAAGCTGTTTTTTATTAAAGAGTTAGATTGAAAGGCTGGAAAAGCGTTTTTCGGGCATGGCACAGCGCTTGTATCTGGAAGGGCAGATGCGTCAATAAAAACTTCCGGCTCAGCGCCACCTGAAAAACCTTGTTCCGCTGACGCTTTTCCCAACCCTTCAACGCAACTTTAGCCATGAAAACCTCCTTGCTTTCGCTCGTTGCCGCCTTCGGCCTGTTTGCTTCCACCACTGCTTCGGCTGCGGCTCCGGCCGACCACAACGACCCGCGCCGTCTCTCGCCCATCGAACGGGCTCGCTACGAAAAAGCCCAGCGCGACAACGAGCGCCGCATGGCCCTGGAACGGGCCCGCTACGAAGAAGCCCAACGCAAGCAGCAGGCCCTGGAGCGCGCCCGCCTGGAAGCCCAGCGCCGCGAAGACCAGCGCAAAGCCGCCGAGCGCGCCCGTTGGGAAGCTCAACACCGCAACGACCGCCACGATGGACGCTACGGCCGCTAATCGGTTAGTCTTTTGAAACGGCAACGGCCCCGCATTTCAGATGAAATGCGGGGCCGTTGCTTGTTTGGGCTGGTGGACTATCCGGCTAGGGAAGGGGACGGCGCGAAACGTACACCACCGCGGGCCGGCCCTTGGTTGGATTGATGGCCAGGCCGGTGGTAGCATCGAAGCGGAGGCCGGAGGCGGCTACGTACAAGCGTTGCTGTCCGTCGAGGTAAAGATTTTTGAGGTAGTGCCGGGCCGGGAGGCGCAGGCTGGTTTCGGGGCCGCCGGCCGTGCGCAGCAAGTCGGAGGCCACCACCAGGCGGGAGGAGGAGTTGGCAATCGACTCGGTATTCTCCTGGGCGCGGTAGGTAATACCCGCCGCCGTTACCCGGCCATAGGGCTGGCTGAGCTTGTGGTAGCGCTCGTAGCCGCGCGGTAGGGGTGTGGTATAGGCCCAGGTTTTGCCAAAGTCGGTGGTGAACAACTCCGCATCGGTGGCCTCGGTTCTTTCGCCCTGGGGGGTAGAGCGATAGGAAGTAAGGGCAAAAAGGGTGTCGTTGCGCATCAGGAAGCCGTGCACTGCTTGTTTGAAATTGCGCGACTCCTGCCAGGTTCGGCCCCGGTCGGAGCTGGTAAACGCCTGTGCTTTGGTCGAGACCATAAGCGTCCGGTCGAGGTCACCCGTGATGGCATAGGCCTCATCACCGGAAAAAGCGGTTGGGATTTCTAGTTTTATCCAGTCCGGGTCTTCGGCCTCGAGGGGAAGTTCAGGGTCTTTTTTCTGGCAAGCGGCGGCGAGTAGGCCCACGCCAAACAGTAGAAAAGCATGTTTCATAGTGAAAAGGAAGCAAAGGTGTGAGCACGGTCAGCCGCAAGCCATCAAGTACGAGCTAAGGTAATTGCATCCATTGGTTAGTGCTTAAGAATCATGAAATTGAAGCTGTTCAGAAAGGCGCTGGCACAGTGTATTATGACCCCGCGCCTGCTTG
Organism: Hymenobacter negativus; assembly: GCF_017571495.1. Lineage (GTDB taxonomy): Bacteria > Bacteroidota > Bacteroidia > Cytophagales > Hymenobacteraceae > Hymenobacter > Hymenobacter negativus. The sequence goes on from NZ_JAGETZ010000006.1 coordinate 124,810, forward strand.
GAGTGCGGGGCCAAACATGCAGCGCTGGAAGCACGCGCCCATTGCCAAGACGTATCGGCATTGAATGCTAGTGCTGCGTCAAAAACTGCTGTAGGTATGGTGCCGTGCGGCTTTTTGCTGCTTTGGCTACTTCCTGTGGCGGGCCGGCTACCACTACGCGTCCCCCGTCCTCACCCGCCCCGGGCCCAATGTCGATAACCCAATCGGAACCGGCCACCACGCGCATGTCGTGTTCCACCACGATGACGGTGTTGCCGGCTTCTACCAGGCCTTGGAGCTGAAGCATGAGCTTTTCGATGTCGGAGGGGTGGAGGCCGGTGGTAGGCTCGTCCAGGACGTAGAGCGTATTGCCGCGTCCGATGCGTTGTAGCTCGGTGGCGAGCTTGATGCGCTGGGCCTCGCCGCCGCTTAGCTCGGTAGCGGGCTGGCCGAGGCGCAGGTAGCCCAGCCCCACTTCGCGCAGCACCGTGAGGGCGCGGTAAATAAGCGGCTCCTCATCGAAAAAGGCCCAGGCGGCGTCCACGGTCAGGCCCAGCACTTCGGCAATGTTCTTGTCGCGGTAGGTCACTTCCAGGGTTTTGGCGTTGTAGCGGGCACCGTGGCAGACCGGGCAGGGCGCGTACACACTAGGCAGAAACAGCAGCTCCACCATCACAAAGCCCTCGCCCTGACAGTTTTCGCAACGGCCCTTGGCCACATTGAAGGAGAAGCGGCCGGCGTCGTAGCGGCGCTTTTTGGCTTCTGGCGTGGCCGCGAAGAGCTTGCGGACGTGGTCGAACAAACCTGTATACGTGGCCATGTTGGAGCGGGGGGTGCGGCCAATGGGCTTCTGGTCGACCCGGACGAGGCGCTTAATACCTTCCATGCCCGCCGTGATGTGGCCGCCGAGCGTGGCAGGGGCAGCCGGAGCCAGCGGGTCGGTTTCCTCTTCTTCGGGGCTGATTTCCTGGCCCAGCTGTTCGGCCACCAGCTCTACCAGTACCTGACTGATGAGGCTGGATTTGCCCGAGCCCGACACGCCCGTGACCGTCGTGAACACGCCCAGCGGAAACTCCACATCGAGGTTTTCCAGATTGTTGCGGGTCACGCCGGCTAGCCTCAGCCAGCCGGTGGGGGTGCGCGTCGGCTGGTCAGGCAGAGTGGGGGCGTCGAACAAGAACTGGCGCGTTTGGGAGGCGACCACAGCTTTCAGCCCTTCGGGTGGGCCACTGTAGAGGATTTCGCCGCCCTGGGTGCCGGCGGCCGGGCCCACGTCCACCAGCCAGTCGGCCCGGCGGATGACGTCCAAATCGTGCTCTACCACAAACAGCGAGTTGCCCGCACGTTGAAGTCCAGCCAAGGCGTTGAGCAGGGCCTCAGTATCGGCCGGGTGCAAGCCGGCGGAAGGCTCATCAAGCACATAGACTACGCCAAAAAGGTTGGAATACAGCTGCGTGGCCAGCCGCAGCCGTTGCAGCTCGCCCGGCGAAAGGGTGGGCGTGCCGCGCTCCAGCGACAAATAGCCCAGTCCTAAATCGAGTAAAACGGCGAGGCGGGCAGCCAGGTCTTCGGCAATGCGCCGGGCCACAATGGCCTGCTCCGGGTGCGCTGTGTGGCCGGCCGTTTTGCCCGCCGCGAAAGGCTGTAGCAGTGCCGCCAGCCGCTTGAGTGGCAGGCGCGACATCTCCGCGATATCCAGACCGGCAAACTTCACCGACAGCGACTCCACGCGCAGGCGCTTGCCGTGGCAGATGGGGCAGTCGGAGCCCAGCATGTACTGGGCTACGCGGCGCTTCATCAGCGCGCTTTGGGTGGTGGCGAAGGTGTGCAGCACGTACTTTTTCACTCCCGTGAAGGTGCCCATGTAGTTCGGTGGCTCGCGGCGCTTGATGGCCCGCTGGGTTTGCTCGGGCGAGTAGCCAGGGTACACGGGCAGCACCGGCTGCTCCTCGGTGAATAGAATCCAGTCCCGGTCTTTTTGGGGCAGGTCTTTCCACGGCGTGTCCACGTCGTAGCCCATGCTCACCAATATATCGCGCTGGTTCTGGCCGCCCCAGGCCTGCGGCCACGCCGCAATGGCCCGCTCCCGGATGGTGAGTGTGGGGTCGGGTACCATGCTGGCCTCGTTCACTTCATACACGCGGCCCAGGCCATGGCAGGTGGGGCAGGCGCCCTCGGCGGTATTAGGCGAAAAGGCTTCGGCGTAAATGATGCCCTGACCGGGCGGGTAGTCGCCGGCCCGCGAGTACAGCATGCGCAGCAAGTTCGATAGCGTCGTGACCGAGCCCACCGACGAGCGGGTGCTGGGTGCACCCCGCTGCTGCTGCAAGGCCACGGCCGGCGGCAAACCATCAATCGAAGTCACTTCTGGCACCGCCATCTGGTGAAATAGCCGCCGCGCATACGGCGACACCGACTCCAAGTAGCGCCGCTGGGCCTCGGCGTAGAGCGTGCCAAACGCCAGGCTCGACTTGCCCGAGCCAGACACACCGGTGAACACCACCAAGGCATCACGCGGAATATCAACGTCGACGTTTTTGAGGTTGTGCTCGCGGGCGCCGCGCACCCGCACGAAGCCGGAGAAGTCAGAGGAAGAGGATTTAGGCATGTATGAGTGGCGGAAAGGGTGGTGCCGTAGGGTAATCAATTACTCCTATCCTCCTCGTTCAGTTGTCGCAGGCTGGCCGAGTTCATGCAGTAGCGCAGGCCGCCGGGCTCCGGCCCGTCCGGAAATACGTGGCCGAGGTGGCCATCGCACACGTTGCATCGCGCCTCGATGCGCTGCATATTGAAGCTGGCATCGAATGCATAGTGGATGGCGTTGCGGGCCGCCGGCTGCCGGAAGCTGGGCCAGCCCGAAATGGCGTGGTACTTCTCCTCTGCCGCAAACAGCAGGCTGCCGCAACCGGCACAAACGTAGCGGCCCGGCTCGTAGGCGCGGCAGTAGGCGTTGCGGTAAGGCGGCTCGGTGGCCGCTTCGCGCAGCACGTGGTAGCGCTCGGGTGGCAGCAGTTGCGCCCATTCCGCTTCGGAATGCTCCACGCGCCGGGCGGGCTCGGGGTTGCCATATTTAGCGTAGATGAGAACGTCTTTCCAGCGCAGCATGGGTCTAAAATAATAGAATGGAATAGTTGAGGGGATGCCGGCAACGCCGATTTATAGACTACGGTTTTGGTAAGCGTTGGCTCTTGCCAGCGCCTCATGCCAGCCGCCTGCGCTACTTGTATGCCAGCCCACTTATGCACTGGGTTGGCAATCTGTAAAATCCTGCTTAACCTTGATATTGCAAATCCTTCTTTTCTGTGAAAGCATTTCTATTAACTGTGCTGCTGGCAGCTACCAGCTTGGCCGCTCGCGCCCAAAACTACTACCGAGCACCCAGGCGGCGACTGCGCCCTATCTTACCTTGGCGGTGGAGCAGGTGGTTGATGGCCGGGCTGGCCAGCCGCCCATCGGCGTGGTGTATCGGGGCTGGGGCGGCAAGTCGGCCGCTGTGGCTTTCCGGCAGGGGCTTGGCCCGGAGCTTACCGCGTTTGTGCACCTGCTGCTGCCCACCCGGCCCGCCGACCATACCGTGGTGCTGTGCGTGCGCTCCCTGCACATCGGCGAAACGCTGGGTGGAACCAAGGAGCAGGCATTTGCCGACATGACTGCCGATGTGTACGCCTCCCTTCCTGATGGCTATCACTTTGTGCAAAACGTAGGCGCCCACGCCAGTTCCTACGGCGTCGAAACCACCGGCCGCCATGTCGGCCACCTCGCCCAGATGCTGACCCAGTGCCTGGAGCAGATAGCGCCGGCCAGCTGGGACGCCGTGGCTCACCAACCGGCCCGCACCCTGGCCGAACTGCCAACCGATGTGCCCACGGGTGGGCGCCGCTTGCCCGCCATTCTGCGGGAAGCGCCCCGTCGGGGCCTGTACTACCGGCTAGAGCACTTTTTGGCCAATCAACCGGATACTATTGCGCCGTTTGTGGTCGACACCATTCGGCGGCGCTATGGCAGCCAGCTGGCTGCGGCCAAGTGGTCGGGCGTGGCCCGGGTGCGGCCGCTAGCTGGCACGGCGATGCAGCACGGCGGAGTGCCGCCCGACCTGTGGGGTTTTTCCGACGGGCACCAGGTATTTGTGCGCTATGCCAAGCAATTTTATCCGCTAATGCGTCAGGGAAATCTATTCACCTTCGTGGGCGAGGCCCCGCTGGACGCCGTGTATACGGCCGTTCAATCGCAGCGCCAGGCGAAGGCCGGCGTAATGGGCGGGGCCATCGGTGGGGCCATTGCGGGTGCCACATCTGGCGGCATGTCCGACCATACCGCCGAGCCCATGGCCTATGGCCTTGACCCACGCACTGGCGCCATTGAGCCCTACCCTGGCCTACATACCGCCCTGCGCCTCGATACTGCCTACGTGTATGTATACCAGATGCCGCCCCCTCAGCCGGCCCGCGCCGGTGGTGCTGGCCGCGTGGTAGTAGTGGCCGAAGGCCGCGAAGCCGGCGTGCTGAGCCCCGGGCAGTACCTGGAAATACCGTGGACGCGCTTCGGCAAGCCCCTGCGCATGTGCCTGACCGGCTTGCCGCTGGCCGAGCCCTGCCTGCTGGTGGTACCCAATACCAGCCAGCTCAACTACCTAAAGCTTGATGCCGCCAATACCCGTCAGCCCTGGCAGTGGATGCCTCCCAAACAAGGTGCCGCCGACCTGGACGAACTGGACAGGCTCAAAAAATAGCCTCTGGGTCAGCTACTTGTTGCAAGCAAGGCCACCACGGCCACGGGGTCTTCCACCTCGATAATGAGCTGCTGGTAGTCCTCGTCGCGCAAGTCAATAACGACGACCTGCTCCGGGTGAACTACGTCCACAAACGTGGGCTTCAGTCCGGGCTCGCCGTGCAGGTAAAACTTACCCGCCTTGATGAGCCACGGCACGGAGGTGCCCAGCGCCCGGAAGCCGCTTAGGTTTTTAGCTACTTCAGCATCGAGCCGTGCCCCGGAAATGTGGCTGCGCGGAATGGTGAGCGAGCTTTTGAACGCCCAGACCTTGTGCAGGCCCTGCACTGTAAATAGTACGTCGTCGCCGTGGAAAGAAACATCAACCATAAAGCCGAAAACTAAGCGAGGGAAGGAGTAGATGGCGCCGCCGAAGCGTGTGGCGGCGCAATAGCCTCAGCGACGCGCTGCCCGCGCATCAGCAGCAGGTACACGCCGCCCGACACCAGAAAGCCCACGAACCACGCGTAGTTGTACACCGCCACCAGCCCCAGCCACACGTTGGCCTTTTCTAATGCGCCAATGGCCACCAGAAAGCCCGGCACGTTGGGCAGCACCCCGATGATGAGTGCCCAGATGGCGGCTGTGTTCACGCCGTTGCGGTAGGCGTAGCGGCCGGTGTATTGGTAGAGTTCGGGTACGGCCAACTGCTGCTTGCGCAGGAGGTAGTAGTCCACAATCATGATGCCGCCGATGGGACCCAGCAGCCCCGAGTAGCCCACCAGCCAGGTGAAAATGTAGCCAGAGGGGTCGGCAATAAGCTTCCAGGGGAAGATGAGCACGCCAATGATGCCGGTAATATAGCCGCCGGTTTTGAAGCTGATGCGCTCGGGCGAGAAGTTGGCGAAGTCGTTGGCCGGGCTCACGATGTTGGCCGCGATGTTGGTGGCCAGCGTGCTCAGGGCCACGGCCAGCATGGCCGTACTCACCAGCAGCTTGCTGTCGAAGCGGCCAGCCAGTACCACCGGGTCCCAGATGGTTTTGCCGTAAATGACCAGCGTAGCCGACGTCACGACCACGCCCACGAAGGAAAACATGGTCATCGAAGCCGGCAGGGCCAGCGCCTGCCCCAGCTGCTGGGCCCGTTGGCTGGTGGCGTAGCGGGTGAAATCCGGAATATTCAGCGAGAGCGTGGCCCAGAAGCCCACCATGCCCGTGAGCGAGGGAAAGAAGAAGGCCCAGAACGCCGCGCTATCGGCAAACTTGCTCGGCTGCGACAAAATCGGCCCCAATCCGTGCCCCGCCGAAATGGCCCACAACAGCAGCGCCAGTGCCGCAAACGGTAGGAAAAACGCTTTGAATACCAGTAGCTTCCGAATACTCTCGACGCCGAGGTACACCACGTACATATTCAGTATCCAAAACAGCAGAAATACCAGTGCCGGCCCCGTAGCCAGGCCCCAGTTGGCCGGAAACACGGCTGGCAGCGTGGCCAGCGAGGGCACCCACAGCACTGCCATTTGATAAAGCGCGTAGCCCCCAATCCAGGTTTGGATGCCGAACCAGCCGCAGGCAATAATGGCTCGCAGCAGCGCCGGTACGTTGGCCCCGCGCACGCCAAAGCTGGCCCGGGCCAGTACCGGAAACGGGATGCCGTACTGCGCGCCGGCCCGGCCGTTGAGCAGCATGGGCACCAGCACAATGGTGTTGCCCAGGAAAATGGTGAGCAGTGCTTGCCACCAGTTCATGCCGCCCTCGATGAGCGAGCTGGCCAACATGTAAGTCGGGATGCACAGGCTCATGCTAATCCACAGGGCGGCGTAGTTGCCGGTGCCCCAGGTGCGCTCAGCGGGGGCCACGGGCGCCAAATCGGGACTGGTGAGACCAGGAGCGGCGAGGGTTTCGGACGCGGTGTTCATAGCAGTTGCGGTAAAAGATGACCCGGCCGAATATAAGAACGATTAGTGAGGAGCCGTTGCCGCCACGCGCTGACGCCGAGCAGCTTCGGCTTGGTAGAAGGCAGCCTCGTCGCGGTAGGCCTGCACGTTCCAGGTGGGGCGCTCGCGGGCAATGGTTTCCTGCGCGGCTTTGAGCCTTGCCCAGGTTTCGGTGGTGCCAATTGCGGCCGTCGAATCGGCCAGCATGTCGGCCTGGTACTTTTGCAGCTCTGCTTCCTGCGCAGCAATTTGCTCGCCGCCGGGTGTTTTTAGCTTGCCCGGCGGGGTGCGCTTTTGCGGGTAAGCCAGCCCCCGGTAAATGGCCGGCGTGATGTTCACATCCGTACCGAAGCCGCGTGGGTCGGCTTTCTCCACGTAATTGCGGGCCCCCGCGCTAGAGCGGCTGGCCACCGCGGCCGACGTACCCACCCGCACCCCAGTGGCAATAAGGTTGACGAGCTGAGCCTGGGCCGACCCGGCCATACCGAGGAGGAGCAATAGCGGTAGCAGTTGTTTCATAAAGGAAATTGGAATGGGAAAAGTGGCGTCAAGATACGCGGCGGGTGGGCTATGACCATCCCCGACGTCAGAAGTCCGAACTTTGGCCTGCTATCTGAAAATCAACCTTTATGAATAAGAGCCTGCTTCCTTACTGCTGCACCAAGCTGGTATTGCTCGGTTTGCTGGCCACCGCCTGCCAGCGGCAGCCAGTAGCCACGGCTGTAATGCCGCCTATCATCAAGGAAGTTGCTCCGGAACTGGCCGTTGAAAAAGGAGTGTCTGAGGCCCTGGCTGCGGCGCGGAAGCAGCTCATCAGCGGCGTAGCGTATGACTTGCGCCTGAACATTCCGGCGCAAAAAACTGCACCAATTGCGGTGACGGATTTGGTTTCGTTCACCCTGAAAGACAACCGTAGCCCGGTGCAGCTGGATTTTAAAGCCAGCGCTGACCACCTGCACAAGCTGTTAGTCAATGGCCAGCCCGTGGCCCTGGACCATCGCAACGAGCACCTCGTGCTGCCTGCCGCTGCGCTGAAAACCGGCCGCAATGTGGTCGAAATTGAGCTCACGGCTGGCGAACAGTCCCTTAATCGCAACGACGACTACCTCTACACGCTGCTGGTGCCCGACCGCGCCCGCACCGTCTTCCCAGTCTTCGACCAGCCCGATTTGAAGGCGACGTTTACATTGGCTCTTACGGTGCCGCTGGAGTGGCAGGCCGTGGCCAATGCACCGGTACGCGACTCCTCCATAACGCTCAACGGGCGGGTGCCCGGCATGAAAACCTACCGTTTCGCCACTTCGGATAGCATCAGTACCTACCTGTTTTCCTTCGCGGCAGGCAAATTTTCGCGGGTGAGCCGTACAACAAACGGCCGCCCAATGACCTTTCTGCACCGCGAAACCGACCCGGCCAAGCTGCGCCTAAGCCTCGACCCCATCTTCCAGTTGCATGCCGATGCGCTGGCTTTCATGGAGCAGTACACGGGCATCAAGTATCCGTTTCAGAAGTTCGATTTCACAGCCATTCCTGACTTTCAGTACGGCGGCATGGAGCATGTCGGGGCCATTGACTACAAGGCCGCGACGCTGTTTCTGGATGAGGGCGCGACCCAAGACCAGGTGCTGGCCCGCTCCAACCTGGTGTCGCACGAAACGGCCCACATGTGGTTCGGCGACCTCGTGACCATGCAGTGGTTCAACGACGTGTGGATGAAGGAGGTGTTTGCCAATTTCATGGCTGATAAAATCACCCAGGTATCGGTCAAAAACTCAAGCTACGACCTCAAATTCGTTATCGACCACTACCCCGCCGCCTACGGCATCGACCGCACCGCCGGGGCCAATCCCATCCGGCAGCCGCTGGCCAATTTGCAGGACGCGGGCTCGCTCTACGGCAACATCATTTACCATAAAGCTCCAATCATGATGCGCCAGCTGGAGCGCCTGATGGGGCCCGAAGCCTTCCAGGCCGGCTTGCAGGAATATCTTAAAACCTACGCCCACGGCAACGCCACTTGGCCCGACCTCATCACCATCTTGGACGCCCGCACCCCTGCCGACCTGCAGGCCTGGAACCAGGTATGGGTGAACCAGCCCGGTCGCCCCGTCTTCAGCTACCGCATCAGCGGGGGGCACGACCAGCGCTACGGCATCTATGTAACCCAAACCGCCGAGGATGGCTCCGACCGCCTGTGGCCGCAGGAGTTCGACGTGCTGGTAGAGTCGGCTAGTGGCGAAAAGCAGCAGGTAACGGTGAAAATGGATAGCCAGGAAAAGGGCGTTCGGATATCGTTTCTGCCCAAGCGCGTGGTGTTCAACGTCACCGGCATCGGCTATGGCGTGTTTCCAACCGCGCCGGAACTGCTCACCAGCACAACGAAGCTGAATGACCCGGTAGCCCGCGCCGCCACCTATGTCAACCTCTACGAAAACATGCTGAACGGGCAGCAAATCGCGCCGCTGGCTCTGCTCAATGCCTACCGCCAGGCCCTGAACCTGGAACCCGAAGAGTTGAACCTGAAGCTGCTGACGGGGCAGGCCAGCGCCATTTTCTGGCAGTTTTTGAGCCCCGCTCAGCGCCTCGCCGTGGGCCCCGCGCTGGAGCAGGACCTGTGGGCCGCGATGCAGAAAAACGCGGCCCCAAATTCCAAAAAGCTGCTCTTTAAAACCTATCAGGCGGTGGCCCTGACCAAGGCGGCGCAAAGCAGGCTGTATCAAATCTGGCAGACGGAAAAGGCCCTGGCCGGCGTGAAGCTGACCGAGGACGATTACACCGCGCTGGCCCTGGCGCTGGCTGTGCGCGACTACCCGGCGTCCGCGCCCATCCTGCCCGCCCAGCTCGCCCGCATCAAAAACCCCGACCGGCGCCAGCGCCTGCAATACCTCATGCCCGCCCTGGCTCCTGACGTGGCCACCCGCGACACTTTTTTCGCCTCATTGCACGACAAGGCCGGCCGCGCCAAAGAAGCCTGGGTGACGGCTGCCCTCGGCTACCTGCACCATCCGTTGCGCCAAGCTACTTCGGAAAAATACCTGCCCGCTAGCCTCGATTTGCTCCAGGAAATCCAGCTTACCGGCGATATTTTCTTTCCTTACTCCTGGCTGCAAGCCACGCTGGGCAGCTACCAGTCGCCCACGGCTGCCGCCACTGTGCGTGGCTTCCTGACCGCGCACCCGAACTATAACCCGCAGCTCCGCGCCAAGCTCTTACAAGCTAGCGACGACCTGTTTCGGGCCGAGAAGCTGGTGCGGTAGAGAAAAAGGGGCAGGGCTTACCCCTACAGCTCCTTCTCCAGCACCAGCAGCACCAGCGGCTGTCGCGGGATGCCGAAGCGTGGGTCCGTGGGGAAGGGCTCGGTGGCGCCGGTGCGGTGGTAGCCGCGCCGCTCGTAGTAGGCAATAAGCTCGGTTCGCACGGAAATAACGGTCATGCGGCTGAGGGTGCAGCCGTGCTGGCGGCCGTAGTCTTCCGCGGCTTGCAGCAAGAATTTGCCCACGCCCTGCGTTTGGCCGGCCGGGTTCACGGCCAGCATGGAGAGGTACACCAGTTCGCTCTTCACTTGCACATGGAAGCTGCCCAGCAACTCGCTGGCTTCGTTCAGGCAGAGCAGGATGGCGGCGCCGGGCCGGGCAAGCATTTCCAGCAGTCCTTCTTCGTCAATGCGCTGGCCGTCGAGCAGGTCGGCTTCGGTGGTCCAGCCCTGGCGGGCGGTATCGCCGCGGTAGGCAGCATTCACGAAGCGGGTAAGACGGGGGGCGTCGGCGGGCGTGGCAGTAGCGAGAATCATGGGGCGAAAGTAGCGTGGACTCTGCGAGTCCGCGCCGGAATGAACGACTCCTGCAAGGCCCAGACTCGCAGAGTCCATGCTACTTCTGCAGGTATCCCCCCAAATCCGACACGCTTACAATGCCCAACTCGTGTGCTTGCTGCCCGCGCATTAGCAGCGCATAAGTGTTATTGAAGCCCAGCGGAGCCAGCCATTCCAGCCCGAAGCGGCGGCGGAATTCCTGGCGCACGTATCCGAGCACTGCCGCTGGCCGCCCACCCAGCGAATCAACCACCGTCGGCTTTGGCTGCAGAAGCACCAGCAGGCCCGTGCCGGTGTATTCGGGGTACATATCAATCTCGCCGTGGCGCAACGCCTCGAAGCAGATGGTGGTGCCGCCCAGACCGGTTTTGGTTTGCACGGCCAGGTCGGTATTTCCTCGAATAAGATTGGCGTACAGCTCGGCCAGGATGTATTGCTCGGCGAAAATCTTGGAGCCCAGTCGCACCACCGGCGCGCCCGCCACGGCCGGGCGTGGGGCCTTCCATAGCCCGCGCCGCTTCAGAAACGCTTCAGCAATAGCTTTGGGGTCTTGATGCAGATAGTCGGCCTGGTAGTTCAGGTTGGTCATGACCGAGTCGGAAATCTGGTCATCGAGCTTGGCCAGTACGGGGGCCAGCTCCGGATGCTCGCGGAGCAGGGCAGGGCGCACCACGGGCACGGCAAAGTAGGGCGGGAAGGCGCGGCGGTCGTCGCGCAGCACGCGCAGGCCATAGGCCCGGATGCGGCCGTCGGTGCTGTAGCCGTCTATCACGTCGACGTGGGCGTTGCGGGCCGCCTCGTACACGAGGGTGGGCGCCAGCACCACGTTGGGCAGGTGCGTGAGGCCGTAGGCTTTGGTAAGGCCCGGCAGGCCATCGGCCCGGCCCACAAACTCCGGACTGAAGCCAGCCAGCAGCTTGCCGGTGGCGCGGGGAAGTAGGTACAGCCCGCCCAGCAGCGGGAGGGACACTAGCAGGGCCGCGCCCACCTGGCCTAATCGGCGGGTGCTCAGCTTTTGCACCCCGCCTAGCAGGGCATCAAACACCAGCGCCAGCCCGGCAGCAGGCAGCGCGCCGGCTAGTATCATTACCGGATTGTTGAGAGCGATGCCACCGAAAATGAACTCGCCCAGCCCGCCCGCCGCCACGTAGGCCGCCAGCGTAGCCACGCCCACGTTTATCACCGTGGCCGTGCGGATGCCGGCCATGAGCACCGGCAGGGCCAGCGGCAGTTCCACCTTGCGCAGCACCTGCCCATCCGTCAGGCCCAGGCCGCGGGCAGCTTCTACCACGGCCGGCGGCACGCCTCTGATTCCCTCGAACGTGTTGCGAATAATGGGCAGCAGCGAATACAGAAACAGCGCGAAAATGGCCGGCTGCCACCCAATGCCCAGCAGCGGAATCAACACGCCGAGCAGGGCGATACTGGGCACCGTCTGAAGCACGCCGGCCAGGCCCAGCACTGCTGGCGCCCAGCGCGGCCGGCGCGACAGCCAGATGCCCAGCGGTACGCCCAGCAACACGCCCAGCAACAGCGAGCCCGCCGTGAGGCCGATGTGTTGCAAAGTCTGCTCGCCAAGCTTGCCGGCCTGCTCATGCCAGAAAGTGAAGAGGGCGCTTAGCGTTTCCATGCGTACTCCTCTCGTTGCAAGGCCTCACCAAAAGCGGCCATGAGCTGGGGCACGCCGAAGGAAGCCAGTGGGGCATTCGGGCCAGTCAGTGTTTCCAAGGCCTGCTGTACGGTAGTAGCAGCGGTAAAATCAGCGGCAGATGATGTTTTTGACGTGACCTCTTGCTTACTTGCGCTCAAAATTGCCGGGCTGCCTGTTTGGTTATTTACTCTGACTTCAGGGTTATTTACTGCCGAACCTTCTGTATGTGCTGAGTTTGTTGTTGAGCTTGACAAAGGAAGGGTATTTTGTGCTGCCAAACTGGGGTTATGTACTTCCAGTAGGAGTTTATTTGCTTCTTCCTCCGCAAAAACATCACTTAGGGTAAGCGTACGCAGTTGCAAGGCCAGCCGTTCAGCTGTGAAAAAGCGCCGCACAAAACCATTAGCGGGCCGAAACAGGAGCTCGCGCGGTGTGCCCAATTGCTGAATCTGCCCGGCCTCGAGTAGCATAATGCGGTCGGCTAGCTCAAAGGCTTCGGTTACGTCGTGCGTCACCAGCACCACCGTCTTACGTTTCAATTCGTCCAGTTCCCGAAACTCGCGTCGGATGCTAGCCCTGGTAATAGGGTCGAGGGCTCCGAAGGGCTCGTCCATGAGGATGATGGGCGGGTCGGCGGCCAGGGCGCGGGCCAGGCCCACGCGCTGCTGCTGTCCGCCCGAAAGCTGCTGCGGCAGTTGCCCGGCGTAGCGCTCAGGCGGCAGGTGCAGGCGGGTGAGCAGCGCGGCGGTGCGCGCGGCAATGGCCGCCGGGGCGTGGCCCAGCAGCTTGGGCACCACGGCAATGTTTTCGGCCACGGTGTAGTGTGGCAGCAGCCCTACCTGCTGAATAACGTAGCCGATGCCGCGCCGCAGTTGGGCCGGTGGCTGCTGGCGCACATCGCACCCGTTGATTTCTACCGTGCCGCCGTCGGGCTCAATCAGGCGGTTGAGCAGCTTGAGCAGCGTGGTTTTGCCGCAGCCGCTGGGCCCAAGCAGCACCAGTGTTTCGCCGGCTGCCACGGCAAATGATACGTCGCGCACCACGGCCTGTGCGCCAAAGCTCTTGTGAAGGTTGGTAACTTGGATAACGGGCGGCGGGGCGTCGGGCATGCTGCAAAGTAGCGCGAACTTTTAGTTCGCGTCGCCGAACGACCACCGCTGTGACGGCGCGGGGGCTCGAACTAAAAGTTCGCGCTACTTTGCAGCATGAGATTATTCTGTCCCCTTAGCTTACTTGGCAACCTATTATTCGGCCTTACAGCCCAGGCCCAGGCACCGCTCACCGTCCCCAAGCCCGTGACGGCTGCCCTGGAGCAAGTCAAACCTGCCGATATCAAAGCCCACATTGCCTACCTGGCCGACGACCGCCTGCAGGGCCGCAAAGCCGGCACGCCCGGCTACCAAATGGCCGTCGACTACGTCACGCAGCAGCTGAAAATCCTGGGTGTGCAGCCGGCCGGCGAAGGCGGCACCTACATCCAGAAAGTGCGCCTGCGCCGCGCTTTTCTCAAGCCCGGCGCCACTTTCCAGGTGCGCGATGCGCAGGGCACCGCCTTGCCTCTTGCTGCCGGCCCCGACTATGTGCTTTACCCCAGCCCCGAGCTGCCCGCCACCAGTGTGAAGGATGCCCCGGTGGCCTTCGCCGGCTTCGGCATCAGTGCCCCCGAATTGGGCTATGACGACTACGCCGGCCTCGATGTGAAGGGGAAAGTGGTAATGATTGTACGCGGGTCTCCCCGCACGTTTGCCTCCACTGTGGCCTCGGCCAGCCAGGATTTGGCAGGGCTGCTGAAAGCGGCCATCAACCACGGCGCTGTAGGGCTGATACTGGCTTCGACGCACGCCACGCCACCGGCCAGCGTGAAAGCCGGTACCAACAGCGTGCTCGGGGCCAATGGCAAAGTAGCAGTGTCGCGCACCTTCGCTGTTGGTAGCCAGCAGCAATTCTACGCGTCTGTAAATTCGGCCGCGCTGCAGCGCTTCCTGCAAACATCGGCCTTGGATACCACAGCAGTTTTTGCATCCATTCGGGCTGGCAAACCGGCTTCGGCGGTGCTCAAAACTACCATCACGGCCCGCACCGAATCCACGTATCAGGACTTTGAGAGCTATAATGTGGTGGGCAAATTCACGGGCTCCGATGCTAAGCTGCGTGACGAATACGTGGTGCACTCCGCCCACCTCGACCACCTCGGCATCACTGCGCCAGTGAAAGGCGACTCAATCAACAACGGCGCCCACGATAATGCTTCGGGTGTGTCCTGCGTGCTCGAAATCGCCAAAGTCTACTCCAAGCTGAAGGAAAAGCCCAAGCGCTCGATGCTCTTCGTCTTCATGACCGGCGAAGAACTGGGCCTGCTGGGTTCATCAGCTTTTGCGGCCAATCCCACGGTGCCCAAGGCCAAAATCGTGGCCGATATCAACATGGACATGCCCACGCTCATTGCCCCGCTACTCTCGGTGGTAGCGCTGGGTGCCCCACATTCCACCCTCATCGAGCCCGTGAAAAAGGCCTGCGCCTACATGGCCATCGACCTTGAAAACGACCCCGAGCCCGAGCAAAATCGCTTCATCCGCAGCGACCAATACAGCTTCGTGACGGCCGGCATTCCGGCCCTGCACATCAAATACGGCAACAAAACCGCCGACGGCAAAAACAACCTCAGCGAAGACGTGCAGAAGTGGCGCGCCGTTACCTACCACAAGCCCCAGGACGATATCAACGGCCGCTTCGACTTCGAAGCCGGCCGCAAATACGTGCAGCTCTGCTTCCTCATCGGCTATCAGGTAGCGCAGGATGCGGCGCGTCCGACGTGGAATAAGGGCGACTTTTTCGGGGTGCGCTACGGCGGCCAGCAGTAACATAGGATAACACAGGTGTAGGATAAAGCCGCCCGTCATGCCGAGCGCAGCCGAGGCATGACGGGCGGCTTTCTATGGCCTTCTAATCTGTGTCCGCAAAGGACCCCATGGCCCCGCTCTCATAGTCAGCAATGGCCTGCACCAACTCCTTATTCGTGTTCATCACAAACGGCCCGTACGTCGCCAGGGGCTCTTCAATTGGCTCGCCGGCCAGGACCAGAATAATGCTGTCTTCGTTGGCCGTGATGCTTGCTTCGCTGGAGTTCCAACCCAGCACCACCAGTTGCTTGGTGGTGGCGGAGTAGTCGCCGTGAAGCCGCACGTCGCCCTTCACAATGTAGAGGCCCACGTTGTAGTCCTGCGGCAGCGTGAGGTTGAATTCGGTGCCTTTGGGCAGGTGCACGTCCAGCATGGTCATGGGCGAAAAGGTGCTGGCCGGCCCGGTCACACCCTCGTAAGTGCCCGCAATGACGCGGACGGTGCCCCGTCCGTCGGGCGTGGGCAGGGTTTTGATGTCGGCCGAAGGAATGTCCTGGTAGTTGGCCGGGGCCATTTTGTCCTTCTTCGGCATGTTCACCCACAGCTGCACCACTTCCAGCGTGCCGCCCCGGCGCGTGAACTCCTTCTCATACAGCTCCTCGTGGAGCAGGCCCGCGCCGGCCGTCATCCACTGCACGTCGCCGGGCCCAATGTTGCCCGCGTGGCCGGCCGTATCGCGGTGCGCCAGCACGCCACTGTACATGATGGTCACGGTCTCGAAGCCGCGGTGGGGGTGGGGCGGCGAGCCCAGCGGCTGCTCGCTTGGCGCAATGGTCATGGGCCCGATGTGGTCGATGAGCAGGAAGGGGCTGAGCTGCCGGATGCGTGGCCCCGGCATGGGGCTGGTCACTTGGAAGCCGTCGCCCACGGCTTTTCTGTTGCCGTCAATCACCTGGAAGATGCGGCGGAAGGTAGTAGCGTGGGTAGTTTCCATAAAAAGCAAAAAAGGCCGGTGCGAAAGCCCGCATCCAGCGGCGGTTTTATAAAAGCATTTGGGCGCAAAATAGTTATCTGCGTCAATGAGGTAAACGGGCTTTTAGACGGCGGGTTTTAGCCCGTCTATCGCAATCGGTTTCGGTAGTTTCTGATTAAAAAGTGTTATTTATCAATTGGTTGCAGGGGCGAGGTGGGCTCTATATTTACACGGCTTTCGAAATAGCTACCCATTCGATAGGTCCAGCTCAGTCCGGATTTGCCGGCTCTTGCATTCGCTTTCAACCCCAAAATTCCCCCATGTTGTTTTCGTCAAAAACCAAGTTGTCGGCCTCGGTTATGGCGGCCTCGCTGGCCCTGCTGGCCGCCTGCCAATCCACCGAAACCAAGCAGGAAACCACCGCCACCACGGCCCCGGCCGAAGCCCCCAAAGCCGATTCGGCTGGCGCCAAAAAGTACCTGTCGGAGCCCCTCATCAGCAACATCTACACCGCCGACCCGTCGGCCCACGTCTTCAACGGCAAGATTTACATCTACCCCTCGCACGACATCGAAACGGGGATGCCGGAGAATGACAAGGGCGACCACTTCGCCATGAACGACTACCACATTCTATCGATGGACAGCGTGGGCAGTAAAGTCACCGACCACGGTGTAGCCCTTTCGGTGAAGGACATTCCCTGGGCCGGCCGCCAGCTTTGGGCGCCCGATGCAGCTTTTAAAAGCGGTACCTACTACCTCTACTTCCCGGTGAAGGACAAGCAGGACGTATTCCGCATCGGCGTGGCTACCAGCACCTCGCCCAGCGGCCCGTTCAAAGCCGAAGCCACGCCCATTGCCGGCAGCTTTAGCATCGACCCGGCCGTGTTCCAGGATACCGATGGCAATGCCTACATGTACTTCGGCGGCCTCTGGGGTGGCCAGCTCCAGCGCTGGCAAAAAGGCACTTACGATGCCAATGCCGCCGAAAAAGAGCCTAGCACCGACGTACCCGCCCTCAGCGCCCGCATGGGCAAGCTCTCGGCCGATATGAAGCATTTCGACGGACCCGTGCAGGATGTCAAAATACTTGACGAAGCCGGCAAACCCCTGCTGGCCAGTGACACCAAGCGTCGCTTCTTCGAGGGCGGCTGGCTGCACAAGTACAACGGCAAGTACTACTTCTCCTACTCCACCGGCGACACCCACCTGCTAGTGTACGCCGTGGGCGACAACCCCACCGGCCCCTTCACCTACAAAGGCGTCATCATGCAGCCCGTGGAGGGCTGGACCACGCATCACTCCATCATTGAGGTGAAAGGCAAGTGGTACATCTTCTACCACGACACCCAGCTCTCCGGCAAAACCTGGCTGCGCAACATCAAAGTGACCGAGCTAAAGCGCAAAGCCGATGGTAGCATCGAGACGATAGTCCCGTAAACCTCACAAGTCGCCTACGGGGCCGGTTCCTCTCTAAAAGAGAGGGTGAGCCTGACAATTGGATTGAAAGCCTCGGCTCAATTTTGAACCGAGGCTTTTTTTCATAGACGGAACATGCCACGTCCACGCCGCTGTGGCTTCCCTCTCTTTTGGAGAGGGGCCGGGGGTGAGGTTTCACGAGCGAACAATACTTCCCGAAACTTTCCGCCGGCCTCATTGCTTTAAGCATGCGTATTTTTGCATCTTCATGCGGCCGCGCCGCTTTTTTATAACTCATTACGACAATGGCAGTTTATCCCGAATACATGGTAGCGCCCATCCGCCAGGACCTTACCGAAGTGGGCTTCGAGCAACTCATGACCCCCGACGAAGTAGAGTCGGCTCTCGCCTCCAACGAAGGCACCGTGCTGGTGGCCGTGAACTCGGTGTGCGGTTGCGCCGCCGCCAAGGCCCGTCCGGCCCTGAAAATGGCCCTCGCCAGCGCCGACAAAAAGCCCGGCAAACTGGTAACCGTTTTCGCCGGCATGGAAACCGACGCCGTGGCCAAGATGCGCGAGCACCTGCTTCCGTATCCTCCCTCGTCCCCTTGCATCGCCCTGTTCAAAGACGGCGAGCTGGTGCACATGATTGAGCGCTACCACATCGAAGGTTCCGACGCCATGCGCATCGTGAACAACCTGCAGGGCGCGTTCGAAGAGTACTGCTAATCACCAGTTCAGCACCTATAGCTGAGAATTACCAAGCTGAAAAAGCCGCTTCCATTGCAGGAGCGGCTTTTTTATGGCCTAAAAAATTATTTAGAATTATTCTAAATAATATTGCGTGAGTAAATCATCCGCGAATACCTTTGCCACTGTTTAGAATAATTCTAAATAAGCAAGCTCATGGCCTTCGCTCGTTTCTTCTGCATCTCGTCGCTGGCTGGGCTGGTGCTGCCGGCCTTGGCCCAGCAGCCCACCGACACCCTGCGGCGTCAGAAGTTGAGCGAAGTAGTGGTGACGGCCACGCGCACCGAGCGTAGCATTGCCGAAGTGCCCATCCCGGTGACGGTGGTGGGGGCGAAGCAAATCAAGGCCATGGGCTCGGTGCGGCTGAACGACGTGCTGGGCGAGCAAACTGGCCTGAGCATCGTGGCCGACCACGGCCGCGGCGTGCAAATGCAGGGCCTAAACCCCGAGTACACCCTGATACTGGTGGACGGCGAGCCGCTGATTGGCCGCACGGCGGGCACGCTGGAGCTGTCGCGGGTGGCCGTGGGCAATATCCAGCGGGTGGAAGTGGTGAAGGGCCCGGCCTCGGCTTTGTGGGGCTCGGAGGCGCTGGCCGGCGTGGTCAACATCATCACCCAAAAGCCCCAGGACGGCACCAGCGGCACCCTGCGCCTGCGCTACGGCAGCAACCGCACGGCCGACCTCAGCGCCAGCTTCAACACGCAGGGCGAGCGGCTGGGCCTGACTGCCTTCGTGGACCGCTACAGTTCGACTGGCTACACGCTGCTGCCGGAAAGCGGCACCGCTACCGTGCCACCCTTCTCAAACTACACGGCCCAAAGCCGGCTGACTTACAAGCTGGGCGAGCGTACCAAACTGAGCGTATCAGGCCGCTATTTCAGCGAAAGCCAGGCCAGCACCTACCCGGTGGCATCCGGCACCGGCACCGCCGATGTGCGCTACGAGAGCCGCCAGCAGGATTACAGCTTCAACCCGGTGCTGACGCACGGCACGGCCAACGGGCGGCTGTTTGCTACGGCTCGCTTCTACGTGGCTGGCTACCGCACCCGCGAGAATTACACCTATGTGGCCGATGGCGCACCCTACGACAATACCTATTTCAACCAGACGTTTCTGCGGCCCGAAGTGCAGCTGGACTGGCGGCTGGGTACCCGGCACACCCTGACCGGTGGTGCGGGCTACATCAATGAAAGTGTGGAGGCTACGCGCTACGATGCGGCCCGGCACATGCAGTCGTACTATGGCTTCGTGCAGGACGACTGGACGCCGCTGCCGGGCCTGAATATCGTGGCCGGGGCGCGCTACGATGGGCACAACCAATACCAGGGGCAACTGAGCCCGAAGGTATCGGCGCGCTACCAGGTGCGGCCCTGGCTGGCGGTGCGCGGCTCGGCGGGGAGGGGCTACCGGGCGCCAGATTTCCGCCAGCTCTACCTCAATTTCTCCAATCCGGTGGTGGGCTACAGCGTGTTTGGCACCCACGAGGTGCGCGAGCGGCTGGCGGCACTGGCGGCAGCGGGCCAGCTTTCACTGGACCCCGCCACCGGCCAGCCGCTTATCAACACCACGCTGCTGGACCGGGCCAGCAGCCTGCGGCCCGAAAGCTCGGTGGCCTACAACGCCGGCTTGCAGCTCGACCCCACCGAGAAGCTGAGCATCACGGCCAGCTACTTCCGCAACACCCTGCGCGACCTGATTGACACCACGCCCATCGCCCAGAAAACCAACGGTCAGTCGGTATTCACCTATTACAACGTGAGCCAGGCCTACACCCAGGGCGTGGAAGCCGAGGTCGGCTACCAGCTCCTGCGCGGCCTGCGCCTGAGCGGCGGCTACCAATTCCTGCTGGCCAAAGACCAGACCGTGGAAGCCCAGCTAGCCGCCGGCAGCATCTACCGCCGCGACCCGGCCACGCTGATGACCGAGCGCGTGAAGGCGGCCGACTACGGCGGTCTCTTCAACCGCTCGAAGCACTCGGGCAATGTGAAGCTCTTCTATGAAAGTCCGGCAAAAGGCCTCACAGCCAGCCTGCGCGGCATCTACCGCGGGCGCTACGGCTTTCAGGATGTGAACGGCAACGCCATTCTGGACACCGACGCTGAGTATGTGCGCGGCTACACCCTCTGGAACGTGGCCGCCAGCAAAACCTGGCAGCAGCGCTACACCCTGCAGGCCGGCATCGACAACGTGCTGGGCTACACCGACGCGGCCTACATCAGCACGCTGCCCGGCCGCCTCTTCTACGCCAGCGTGGAGCTACGCCTGGCCAAGAAATAACCAGTCTTTTCTACAAATAAAATTCAACCAACACCCTCCCTTTTACTTAGTTACCCTTATGAAAACGGCCACCTCTTTTGCCCTGTTAGCCCTCACTATCGGCTTCAGCTCTTGCTCCGATGATAAAGAAGAAACCTTAATAAAGCCGTCTCTGGAAGCCACCACTGTGAGCAACCTGGCCGCCGGCGTAACCACCACCAACGGCGGTGGCGGCCAGCCTACTTCGGCTACCAAGTACACGTTCTACAGCCTCGCCAACAACGCCCAGGTAGCTACCGCCGACTCCAACACCACTAAGTGGGATGTAGGCTTCAAAGGCACGACACTCATCATCAACGGCGGCAACAGCGGCCCCGGCCAGGGCGGAGCCTTGGTGCAGACGGGTCTGTTCACGGACATCGCATCGGCTCCTGAAACGGGCTATGCGGTAGATGCCGCCGCGGGCAAAGCCATTCCGACTGGTTCGGGCAACGGCTGGTACAATTACGACGGCGCTACCAACATCGTGACGCCCATCGCGGGCAAGGTCATCTTGGTGCGCACAGCCACGGGTAAATACGCCAAGCTGGAAATCGTGAGCTACTACCAAAATGCGCCTGCCACCCCCACAGCTACCAGCGTGAGCCGCTACTACACTTTCCGCTACCTGTACCAGCCGGACGGCTCGCGCAATCTGAAGTAAACCAAGCGCCGCCGACAGGCCGTCATGCCGAGCGGAGCCGAGGCATCTCGCGTGCTCCAGTAAATACTGTTTCGGCGAGCGAATTACTACCACAAGCGAGATGCCTTGGCTCCACTCATCGTGACGGCTTGCCAAGTTTTACCGGCCTGATTAATACCCCCTTTGTCTTTCTGAGTTATGAAAAATCCCTTGTTAAAATTCTGCCTGCTATTGCTCGGCGCGTTGCTGAGCATGGGCCTGGCATCGGCTGCACCCGCGCCGCGCATTGTGTCGTTGAGCGGTACCACCAGCGAAATCATCTGTGCGCTGGGCAGGCAGGCCCAATTGGTGGGTGTGGACGTAACCAGCACCTATCCCGATGCGCTGGAAAAGCTGCCCAAAGTGGGCCACTCACGTAACATCTCGGCCGAAGGCGTGCTGGCGCTGACGCCTACGCTGGTCATTGGTACCACTGAGTCGCTGAAGCCGGAAGTAGCGGCGCAGCTGAAATTGGCTGGCGTAACGGTGCAACTGTTCAAGCAAGACTACTCGGTGGCCGGCACCAAGCAACTGGTGAAAGAAGTGGCCGCCGCTTTCGGTGCCTCAGCCCAGGTACCGGCGGTGCTCAAGAAGCTTGACGCCGATTTAGCCCAAGCCAAAAAGCCAGCCAAAGCGCCGAAAGTCCTCTTTATCTACGCCCGGGGCACGGGCACGATGATGGTGGCCGGCACCGGCACCCAGGCCGCGAAAGTTATTCAGCTAGCCGGGGGCCAAAATGCCGTCACCGATTTCGCCGATTTCAAGCCCCTCACCGCCGAAGCCCTGGTGGCCGCCAATCCCGACGTGCTCCTGCTCTTCGATAGCGGCCTGGCTAGCCTGGGTGGCGTGGCCGGCCTCCAGAAAATCCCCGGCATCGCCCAAACTACCGCCGGCAAAACCGGCCGTGTAGTGGAAATGGACGGCCAGCTGCTCACTGGTTTCGGCCCGCGCCTGGGCCTGGCCGTGACGGAACTGGGCCAGAAGCTGAAGTAGGGAGATGGCGCGGGGCTGAGCCCCGTGACCCCCTATTAGCGAGCCGCTGGTTCGCAACGCCAGGACAATCACGCCAGGGTAATAATGCTCAAAGAATGCAGGCCGGAGGCCTGCTAATAATTGGCACGGGGCTCAGCCCCGCGCCATCCTATATCTAAATCAGGAAATGCCCGCTACCATCACTCAACCTATTATCACTCCAGTAGCCCTGCCGCTGCCCAAGCCCACGCGCCGGCCGCAACTGGTGCTGTTGGCATTAGCGGTGGGGCTGGTAGCGGCCGTGCTACTGGGGGTGGGGGTAGGCGCGGTGAGCATTCCGGCGCCGGCGGTTCTGAGCATTTTGTTCAGCAAAATTGGCTTGAGCACGGGGTTGATGTTTGAGCCGCAGCAGGAGGGCGTATTGCTGGCTATTCGGCTGCCGCGGGTGGTGCTGGGGCTACTGGTGGGGGCGGCATTGGGCCTGTCGGGCGCGGCCATGCAGGGGCTGTTCCGCAACCCATTGGCCGACCCTTCGCTCCTCGGGATTTCCTCGGGGGCGTCGCTAGCGGCGGTGGCCACCATTGTGCTGGAAGTGAAAATTCTGGCTGCTTTTCCAGGGCTGGCTGGGGCGGCGGGAACGCTGGGCCCCTACGTGTTGCCGCTGGCGGCTTTCGTGGGAGCCAGCCTCACCACGCTGTTTGTGTATCGGGTGTCGCGGGTAGGCGGACGGGTGGCGGTGGCAACGATGCTGTTGGTCGGAGTGGCCACCAATGGCTTGTCGGGCGCTTTCACCGGCCTGTTCACCTACGCCGCTACCGATGAGCAGCTGCGCAGCATCACCTTCTGGGGGCTGGGCAGCCTGGGCGGGGCTTCGTGGGCGACGGTGGGCACGCTGCTGCCGTTTCTGGCGGTGCCGCTGCTGTGGCTGCCGCGCCTGGGCAAGCCGCTCAACTTGCTGGCTCTCGGCGAAGACCAGGCGGCCCACCTGGGTTTGCCAGTAGCCAAGCTGAAGTGGCAGCTCGTGACGCTGGCCACATTGGCCGTGGGCGCTTCGGTGGCCATGGTAGGCACCATTGGCTTCCTCGGGTTTCTGGTGCCGCATCTGTTGCGCACCATCGGCGGGCCCGACCACCGGTTTGTGCTGCCAGCCGCCGCGCTGGGCGGCGCCCTGATACTGGTGCTGGCCGATACGCTTTCGCGCACCGTGGTGGCGCCAGCCGAACTGCCCATCGGCATCCTCACCGCGCTGCTGGGCGCGCCGGTGTTTCTCTGGATGGTGCTGCGCGAGCAGCGCAAACTGAGCCGCTGAACCACTACTATTTCTCAATCCCGCTGATTTTTCTGCTGACAGATTCTAATGCTTCCGCCTTCCATCATCGCCATTGTTCCGCAGCTACCCAGCACTTGCCTGGAAGCCACTAGTCGGTTTTACCGGCAGAAGCTGGGTTTTCGGGAGGTGGGGCGATACCCCGACTTGCTGATTTTGAAACTGCAGGAACAGGAGCTGCAATTCTGGCGCACAACCGACGCGACTTTGGCCGAGACATCTGCCTGTTATGTGCGAGTGCGGGACATTACGGCCCTTTACAAAGCCTACACAGCTGTGCCAGACCTGCTCCGGCCCGAACACGCACTGACAGTACGAGCCTGGGGCATGAACGAATTCTACGTGCTGGACCCCGATGGTAACCTGCTAAAATTTGGCGAGCCCGTGGCATGGGAACCCGATGCGGGTCCGCTACCGGAGATGCCGGCTTTCACTTGAGTACGCGGCTGGTCCTGCTAAGCGCGCTATTGTTAAGTATTCCCCACCCATGTACGAGTTTCAGAACCTGACTTACAAAATCGGCTCGAAGACCCTGCTGCAACGGGTTTCGGGCCAGGCCCGTCCCGGCGAAATTCTGGCCGTGGTGGGAGCCAACGGGGCGGGCAAATCTACCCTGCTGCGCCTGCTCAGCGGCGACCTCAAGCCCAGCGGCGGCGAGTTGCTGTTTGGTGGCGGTCCGCTGGCCAAATGGCCCGCTGCTGGGCTGGCGCGGCGGCGGGCGGTGCTCGCCCAGCAGCACACACTGGCACTGGCGTTCCAGGTGCGTGAGCTGGTGCTGCTGGGCCGCTACCCGCACTTCGGCGGCGAGCCCACCGCCCATGACCAGGCCGTGGTTGCCGCTGCCCTGGCCGCCGTAGGTCTCTCACACTTAGCCGAGCGCAGCTACCCTACGCTCTCGGGGGGCGAGCAGCAGCGGGCCCAACTGGCCCGCGTACTGGCCCAGGTGTGGGAGGCCGAAGCCGGCTTCCTCCTGCTCGATGAGCCGCTCACCGGTCTCGACCTCGCCCACCAGCACCACACCCTGGAAGTGGCCCGCGACTTGGCTCGCCAGCGCGGCTTCGGCGTCATCACCGTGCTGCACGACCTGAACTTAGCCGCCCAGTATGCCGACCAAATGCTGCTGCTGCGCCAGGGCCAGGCCGTGGCCTATGGCCCCGTTACTGAGGTGCTCACCTGCGAAAACATCCACACCGGCTTCGGCCTCGAAGTCGAGCTACTGGCCCATCCCCGGTTGGGCTGCCCGCTCATCGTGCCCTGCCTGCGCCAAGCTGCCGTAGCGTGGACACTGTGAGTCCGCGTTTTGTCGCAACGCGGCCAATAAGGATTTTGCTGCACAACCGCGCGAATAGCTATTACATCGTTTGCCGCGTTGCGGTGAAATGCGAACTCACAGCGTCCACGCTCCATTTTCAATATAACCCCTTCTTCGCCATGACTCCTGAAACCCTCGTCCCCGACCTCGCTGCCCGCTGGGCCGACTACAAAGAAGCCAACCCCAAAGCCCGCATCCGCGACGCCGCCAAGGCGCTCCAGTCCAGCGAAGCCGAGCTGCTGGCCACTCAAATAACTGGGGCCGATGATTCGCTCGTGGTGCTGCTCACCGGCGACTTCCGCGAGCTACTGAAAGAGGTGCCCACCCTGGGCCACGTCATGGCCCTCACCCGCCACGACAGCGTGGTGCACGAGCGCAAGGGTACCTACCACGACATCTCGTTTCAGGGCCCGATGGGCCTGGTGCTGGGCGAAGACATCGACTTGCGCCTGTTCATGATGCACTGGCAGTTCGGCTTTGCCGTGAGCGAGAATAGCCGCCGCAGCCTCCAGTTTTTCGCCGCCGATGGCGAGGCCCTGCACAAAATCTACCTTACCGAAACCAGCAACGCCGCGGCCTACGACGCCCTGGTAGACCGCTACCGCTC
The DNA here is from genome assembly GCF_017571495.1 of Hymenobacter negativus. Classification (GTDB taxonomy): domain Bacteria; phylum Bacteroidota; class Bacteroidia; order Cytophagales; family Hymenobacteraceae; genus Hymenobacter; species Hymenobacter negativus. The sequence continues at coordinate 150,073 of NZ_JAGETZ010000006.1, forward strand.
CGCTGAGCAGCCCACCACGCTCACCATCGTGCCCACGCCCGCCGAAAAAGAAGAAGCGCCTGACAATAGCATCGATGTGGCCGGTTTCCAGGCGGCTTGGCGCGGCTTGCAGGATACCCACGCCTTCTTCGGCCTGCTCCGCCAATTTGGTGTGAGCCGCACCCAGGCCCTGCGCCTCGGCCCGCCCGAGCTGCTGCGCAAAGTGGCGAATGATGCCATCGAACGGGCCCTGCGCGCTGCCTCGGCTCAGGAGCAAGGCGTGATGATTTTCGTAGCCAGCCGCGGCTGCATCCAGATTCACACCGGCCTCACCCAGCGCATCGTGCCTACTGGCCCTTGGATTAACGTGCTCGACCCTGAGTTCAACCTCCACCTCAAAGCCGAAGACGTGGCCGAAAGCTGGGTGGTGCAAAAACCCACCGCCGACGGCGTGGTAACCTCCCTCGAACTGTTCGATAACCAGGGCCGCAACCTGCTTCTGATGTTCGGCAAGCGCAAGCCCGGCATCCCCGAGCAGGACTCGTGGCGCGAACTGGTGGCCGCGCTTTAGGAAATGCTGAGGGTTGAGTTTTAAGGGTTGAATGACGCATGATTAAAAGCGTTGGCACCTAAAACCCAACCCTCACATTCAACCCTCAACCCTAAAAACTCAACCCTGCAATGTGCCGCTACCTGCACCACAACGACCTGGGCTGCATTTCGCGCTGTTCCACTGGCTGCTGCCTGCATCTATATTTCGGCAATGTAGCACTGTGCCTGAAGCAAGACGAACTGCCCGGATGGCGCGCGGCCGTGGCCACGCTATACGAAAGGCACGCCATTGGCCTGCCCGACCCGCTAGCCCGCTGCATCACCCTGCCCGGTCCGGTGAGCTACCAGGCGTTTGTCTTCAACCTCGAAGAAGTATTTCAGCTGCATGATTTGCTGATGAGCGCCAGCTTGCTGCTGGAAGCCGAAGCCCTGCTGACCAGGGCTGCCAGCCAGGACTAAGCGGTTGGCTTGGATTCGTAAATGGTCGTTCCGCTGGCGGGGCGGCCATTTTTGCTGCTGCTTTCTTTCTTGCTGGCGGGCTTAGTGGTAGCAATCAGAATGGCGCCGGCCACCATCAGGCCCGCGCCCAGCAGCACCTGCCACGTCAGTTTCTCTTTTAGAAAAAACGCCGCCAGCAGCACCGAGAATATCAAGGCCGTGTTGGTGAGCGGCGATACCCGCGAGGCATCGCCGAGCGACAGCGCCCGAAACGAAAGCAGCGACGAGGCGGCCGTGAGCACACCCGCCGCTAGTAGGAAAACCCAGCTCTTGCGGTCAATCTTACCGATTTCGGGCAGCAGGCCCTGCCACAGCACCGTGCCCCAAGACACCAGAATTATCAGCACAGCTTGAATGGCAAAGGCCAGGCTGGGCGGCACATTTTTAATCCCGGCTTTCGACAACGTGACAACCGTGGCCGATACCACGGCCGCCAACAGGGCAAATACTATCCACATGCGAACGGGAAAACACCCGCCGGCTGTGGCGGATACGTGTGCTTTCCCATACGGACCCCGGCGGGGTGAGTTCAGCCTATCAGCGCGATACCACTTTGAATTCGGTGCGACGATTGAGCTGGCGGCCCGCCTCAGTGGTGTTGGAAGCCAGCGGCACCGTGCCGCCGTAGCCGGTGGCCGTGAGGCGGTCGGGCTTGACCTTATGCTCGATGAGGTAGGTCATGATGGCCTGCACGCGGCGCTGGCTCAGGTCCTGATTGGCGGCGGGCTCGCCGGAGTTATCGGTGTGGCCAGCCAGGTGCAGCTTTAGCTTAGGCGAGTCGGCCAGCAGACGCACGAGGCGGTCCAGCTCGGCGGTGCTTTCGGGGCGCAGGTTGGCCTTGCCGGGGTCAAAAAACACGTTGTTGAGCACGATGTTGGAGCCGGGTTCTGGCTTCTGCAGCCGGATATCGCGCTTGTTTTCGGCGTAGCCGGTGGCCGGCGGCAGGTTCACGTTTTCGGAGTGGGGCAGGTAGCCCTCGGTGCTCACCACCAGCCCATAGTTGGTGCCCGACGGGAAGCTGAGCAGGTATTTACCGTTTGGCGTGGTCAGAAACGAGCCCAGTACCTGGCCATTGGCATTGTCGATTACCTCCAGCCGGGCCGGGACGGGCTGCTGGTTGGCAATGTCGGTCACGGTGCCCTTCAGGAGCGTTACGGCTGGGGTGATGACCGGCACGGCCAGCGTGGCCCGGGCCTGGCGCACCACGCGCGGGCGCGAGGCCAGCAGCCGGTCTTCGTGGTTGATGACGACCTGCTTCTCGGCCCCCAAAAAGGTGATGCGGTAAAGGTCTTGTCCGCCTAACCCACCGGGCCGGTCGCTGGCAAAGTAGCCGTAGCGCCCCGAGGCCATGGTCACCAGAGACATGTCATCATTCGGGCTATTGATGGGCGAGCCCAGGTTCTCGGGCGTGCTCCACTTGCCATTCTCATACACCGACCTGAATAGGTCAAACCCGCCCATGGTGCTGTGCCCCTGCGAGGAGAAAATCAGCGTTTTGCCATCAGGCTGCATGAATACCCCTTCCTCATCAAACGGCGTGTTGATGGCTGCGCCTAGGTTCACGGCCGGCGTCTTTCCATCGATTTCGGCCTTATAAATGTCTTTGCCGCCCAGGCTGCCCTCTGGCTTGTCGCTCACAAAAAACACGTAGCGCCCATCGGGCGAGAACGTAGCCGATGTTTCGCGGTACTTGGTGTTGATGTGCGAGCCCAGCGGGTGCGGCTTGCTCCAGCCCGTGGCCGAAAGGCGGGTTTCGCTCAGGTCGCCGTCGTTGCCGTCGGCGTGCAGCAGCATGCGCTGCCCGTCCACCGATACGGCCACCGCCACGTCGGCCCCGTTGGTGTTCACCGGCGCATTGAGGACGCGGGCCGGGCCCCAGGCCGCGCCGCTGCCCGTGGCCATGTAGATGTCATCGGCAAAGCCGCGCCCGGTGCTGGCTTTGGTGCCGCCCATGGCCCCGGCCCGGCGCGAGGTCAGAATCAGCATCGACTCATCGGCCAGCACCTGCGGGCTATGGTCGTCTTCCGGCGAGTTCACAGTAGGGCCCAGGTTATCCACAAACATGCGCACTGGGCGCTGCGTCAGCTGCTGGCCCACCCTGCACTCGGCCAGCCGGCGCCCTACTTCGGCGGCAGCGGCATCGGCGGGAGCCTGGCCTTTCTTGGCGGTCACTGCCGCCGCAGCTATTGGCTTGGCACGTTCAAATTCCTTGAGTGCTTCGGCCCAGCGGGAGCTCAGCTGGTATGCGCGGCCCAACACGTAATGCGCGCGCGGCGCGCGGGAGCCGGTTTCCAGCTCGGCAGCTTTTTGCAGAAAGGGCAGAGCCGTGGGCACGTCGCCGGCGTTCAGGTAGCAGTCGCCCACGCGCATATTCAGAGCCCCGTTGTTGGGGTTTATTTTTTGGGCCTCTAGGAAGAGCGGCAGCGCGGCGGCGTAGCGCGGCGGCGCGGCAGTGTATTCTTCCTCGCCGTTGCGCAGGGCTTTTTGCGCAATTTTTAGCAGCTCTTTATTGGGAATATGGGCGGCATCAAAGGGCACATTCTGGCCATGAGCCAGCTGGAGCACCCCCGCGAATAGGCTCGTCAGGAGCAAGGAGCGTACAGGAAAAGCCATACGGATATAGCAGGTAATAAGCAGGAAATTAAGTTTTCGTCGTCGGAGAGTCCGCCGGTTAAGGTTTGGAAGTTGCCTGCGCGTTGTCGGCTTCGGGCGTCGAAATCATCGGCGGTGGGGCCGCGCAGCCCGAAATAGTCGCGTAGCTGCTGCCGGCTTCAATGCCCAGCTCCGCCGACTTCCGCCAGTCCTGGCAGGCTTCTTCGGGCTTGCGCAGCATTTCGCGGGCGTGGCCCCGGTTCAGGTACGCCTCGGCATACTTGGCTTCGAGCGTGATGGCCTGCGTGGCATCCACTTCGGCCTTGGCGTATTCCTCCAGCTTCAGGTTGGCTGCGGCGCGGTTGTTCCAAGCCAGCGCATACTTGGCATCCAGCAAAATGGCCTGCGTAAAATCGGCCACTGCGCCTTTGAAATCCTGGTTATCAAAGCGGGCGCTGCCCCGGTTGGCAAAGGCCAGCGCGTCATCGGTCTTGGCTTTAAGATAGGTGTCGTAATCGTGTAGCGCTTGGGGCATCTGTCCCACGCGGCGCTCGGCGGCGGCCCGGTTGAGCAGTGCCGATAGCAGTGTGGGCTGCAAGGCCAGCGCTGCGGTGAAATCAATGACTGCCTCGGGGTAATTGCCCAGCTGCAGGTTGGCACAGCCCCGGTCATGGTGGGCCAGCGCATCCTTCTGGTCGGCCTTGAGGGCTCCGTCGAAGTCCTCGCGGGCGGCCTGGTATTCACCCCGCTCAAAGCGCAGCAGGCCCCGCCGGTACCACGCCGCCCCAAAACTGCTGCCGCCCTTTATGGCCTCAGCATAGTCCTTTTCGGCTTCGGCAGGCTGGCTATTGGCCTCGTAAACCTGCGCCCGGCCCAAGTAGCTGGTGTAGTCGGTGGGCGCCAGCTTAATAGCCTCGGTATAGTCGGCCAGCGCGGGCGCGTATTCCTTTAGTTCGAAGTGCGTGGCAGCCCGCGAAGCAAAAGGCGGCGCGTAGTCGGCCTTGGCCGCGATGGCCGCCGTGAAGCTAGTCATGGCCGCCGCAAAATCCTTACTCTGAAAGCTGGTCAGGCCGGCCTGGTACGCTTGTTCAGCAATCTGGGCGGGCGTCAGCACCTGCACGGTGTCGGTCAAGGCCACGCCGCGGGCAGTATCAGCGGGCAGGGCCTGGGTTGGGGCTGGCATCGCTGCTGCCGCCTTACCAGTTACCGGAGCGGCCGGTGCTTTGGCTGGCACGGCCCGCACTGGCGTGGCCTTTGGTGCCACTGGCTTCTTTGCCGGGGCCGCCACCCTGGCTTGCGCCCACGCCGACTGCGCCTGCAAGCCAGCCAGCAGTGCCGCAAGGAAGAATGAATAGCGTAGAACGTTTCCCATATAAAACATTAAAAAGTGACGGAGGGGAACGAAGATATCGCTTTTTTAAATTATTAAAAAAGATATTAAAGCTATTTAATGCGATTCATTTAAAATTTGCTGGTCAAACGGTTGCTTTGGTAAATAGACAGTTTTGGACTGCCGAAATGCCCGTTAGCGGCCCAAGCCTTATTCCAATCAGTCAGGCGCAAAAAAAGACCTTACTCGATGGAGCAAGGTCTTTTTTAAGTGGAGAAAACGAAGAAGGTGGCGTCGCTAGTTAGCCACCTCACTGATGAACTTAATTCGGACCAGTCGGAGCTCTTCTTCAGTGAACTCATCACCCAACTCTTTCATAGCTGCGGCAATGTTGTCGGTGCTGGCCGACATGAAGTAATCGTAAATTTCCTCCTGGCGGTCTTCCTCCACCATCTCGTTGAGGTAGTAGTCGATGTTCAGGCGGGTGCCGGAGTAGCAGATGTGTTCAATCTCCTCCATCAGCTCCGTCATCGTAATGCCTTTCGAGGAAGCAATGTCCTCCAGCATCATCTTCTTGTCAATCTGCTGGATAACGTAAATCTTGATTTTCGAACGGTTCACGGCTGACTTCACCACTACGTCCTCCGCGGTTTCGATGTCGTTGTCTTCCACGTACTTCTTGATGGCGGCCACGAAGGGCGCCCCAAACTTCTGCGCCTTGCCCTGTCCCACGCCCGACACGTGCGTGAGGTCGTGCAGCGTGGTGGGGTAGGTGGTGGCCATCTCCTTCAGACTTGGGTCCTGGAAGAGGACGTAGGGCGGCAGGTTCTTCTGCTTGGCCACCTGCTTGCGCAACTCTTTCAGCTGGGCAAACAGCGCTTCGTCGTGGCCGGCGGCGTGCTGCACTTCCTCCTTTTCCTCGTCGGCCTTCTGCTCCTCGTCGAAGTTGTGGTCGCGGGTGAGGGTGATGGAGCGCGGGTTTTCAATGAAATCAATGCCCTTGTCGGTGATGCGCACCAGGCCCAGGCTATCGATGTCCTTTTCCAAAAAGCCGTTGAGCAGGCACTGGCGCAGCACCGAGTGCCAGAACTGCGCGTCGCCCAACTCCTTACCCTGGCCGTACACTGGCAGTGCGTTGTGCGCGTAGCTCTCAATGTGCGGGTTGCTCAACCCCAATAGCACCTGCCCAATGTGCGTAAGATTGAAGCGGGCCTCCGTCTGCACCACGGCGCGCAGGGCCAGGCCTACCGCCGCCTCGCCCTCAAACCGCTCCTTGGGGTGCTTGCAGTTGTCGCAGAAGCCGCAGTCCTTGTCCAGTTGCTCACCGAAGTAGTGCAGCAGTTGCCGGCGGCGGCACACGGCGCTTTCGGCATAATTGGTCATTTCGGCCAGCAACTGGTGGGCATTGTCGCGCTCGGTCACCGGCTTGTCCTTGCTAAATTTTTCCAGCTTCAGAATGTCGTCGTAGCTGTAGAACATCAGGCAGTTGCCTTCCAGACCGTCGCGGCCACCGCGGCCGGTTTCCTGGTAGTAGCCCTCAATGGATTTGGGCGCATCGTAGTGCACCACGAAGCGCACGTCCGGTTTATCGATGCCCATGCCGAAGGCGATGGTGGCCACAATCACGTCGCACTCCTCGTTGAGGAAAGCATCCTGGTTGTCGATGCGTACCTGCTGGTCGAGGCCGGCGTGGTAGGGGCGGGCGCGCACGTCGTTCACGCGCAGCAACTCGGCAATTTCCTCCACCTTCTTGCGGCTCAGGCAGTAGATGATGCCGGCTTTGCCCTTGTGCTGCTTCACGTACTGAATCAGCTGCTTTTTGGTGTTGTGCTTAGCGCGCACCTCGTAATAGAGGTTGGTGCGGTTGAAGCTGGTTTTAAACACGCTGGCGTCGTCCATGTGCAGGTTTTTCTGGATATCCAGCTGCACTTTGGGCGTGGCCGTGGCCGTGAGGGCGATGATGGGCACGTTGCCGCCCAGGTTATCAATAATGCCGCGAATCTTGCGGTACTCGGGCCGGAAGTCATGGCCCCATTCCGAAATGCAGTGGGCCTCGTCGATTGCTACGAAGCTGATGGTGCTTTTCAGCAGGAAATCGATGGTGTCGTCCTTCGTGAGGCTTTCCGGAGCTACGTAGAGCAGACGAACTTCGCCGCTCATGACGTCCTTTTTCACACGGTTCATTTCGCTTTTGGTCAGCGTCGAATTGTACACCTGCGCATTCACCCCGAAGGCTCCGAGCTGGTCGACCTGATTTTTCATCAGGGCAATGAGGGGCGAAATAACAATGGCTGTGCCCGGCCGCACCAGGGCTGGCAGTTGGTAGCACAAGCTTTTGCCGGCACCAGTGGGCATAATCACAAAGGTGTTGTGCCCCGCCAATACATTTTGAATAACAGCCTCTTGCGTGCCCCGAAACTGGCCGTAGCCGAATACTTCTTTAAGTGTATGTTTCAAGTCGGCGCTAATGGCCGGGGCATCTTGAAGGGCAATAGATGACATAGTTAGAAAGCTCTGGTGAAAGGCATACCAATGCGCGGTTCATAACGAAGATAAGCAATAGCCAATATTCTCAGCATGAAAAATGTTGTTTTTCGTGAATTGTGGAAAACAATTTATTCATATTAACATCGCGCTTCGCGGGCACACCGGTTGCGGAGCAGAAAGCTGCCGGGCCATTACGCCAAGATGTCCCGATTGGCTTTTTATACAAGTAGCAGCGGACTAGACGGCACAATCACTTGTGTGCTCTGTATTGGCGAGCTAATATGCCGGTGGCACTCGTTTTTGCGGCTTTGCGTTGGGGGAGCTTCTTTCCCCCAATTTTGCAATAACATTCCGCGTATTGCCCATGCCTGTTTCCATTCCCTTCGAAAACCCGTCGGCCACCGCCGTTGATGTGCTGGCCGTTGCCCGGCAGGTATTGTACGAGGAGGCCGCCGCCCTGCACGACGTGGCCACGGCCCTCGCGTCCACGCCCGACTTTGCCAATTGCGTGCAGGCCATTCTGCAGTTGAAGGGCCGGGTAGTAGTGACGGGCATTGGCAAAAGCGCCCACGTAGCGGGCAAAATCGTGGCCACCCTCAACAGCACGGGCACGCCGGCCTTGTTTATGCACGCCGCCGATGCCATCCACGGCGACCTGGGCATGATTCAGCCCGAGGATTTCGTCATTGCCATCAGCAAGAGCGGCGACACGCCCGAAATCAAGGTACTGGTGCCGCTGCTGCGCCGCAAGGGTGTGCCGCTGGCCGCGCTGGTGAGCAACGCCGATTCGTACTTGGGGCAGCAGGCCACCTATATTCTGCACGCCCCGGTAACCAAGGAGGCCTGCCCCAACAATCTGGCCCCCACCACTAGCACCACGGCGGCCCTGGCTCTGGGCGACGCGTTGGCCGTGTGCCTGCTCGAAAGCCGCCAGTTCACTGCTGCTGATTTTGCCCGATTGCACCCCGGCGGCACCCTGGGCAAGCGCCTCTACCTGAAAGTGGGTGACCTTAGCCGCCAGAACCAACGGCCTCAGGTGCTCGAGGATGCGCCCTTGAAGGAGGTGCTGCTGGAAATCTCGGGCAAGCGCCTTGGCGCTACCGCCGTGCTGGATGCGACGGGCCAGCTGGCTGGCATCATCACCGATGGTGACCTGCGCCGTATGCTGGGCAGCTTCTCAGACCTGGAGCGACTCACGGCTCGTGACATTCTCACGCCCCGCCCGGCTACCATCGACATCGAGGATTTTGCTGCCGAAGCTCTGGCCCGCATGCAGCAGCGCAACATCACGCAGCTAGTCGTGACCCAGGATGGAGCGTTCAATGGCTTTATTCACCTGCACGACTTGCTGCGCGAAGGCTTGGTGTAGGTTTTAGGACAAGCGGGCGGGCGGGTGTGAGGGCCGGAACGGAGGGATTTGCTCCGTTTTTTAGGTGCAACTTTGCATGCCGTTTAACTTTAAGGTTATTCCGAGGTTTGCGCAGTGATTTTCCGCCCTCGTACCCGCCTACCCTTTTACCCTCATACCCTTTGACCAGCACCTATCTCATCGTAATGGCCGGCGGCATTGGCAGCCGGTTCTGGCCCTTTAGCCGCACGCATCATCCCAAGCAGTTTCACGATGTGCTGGGCGTGGGCCGGTCGATGCTTCAGCTCACCGTGGACCGCTTTGAAGGCATTTGCCCGCTGGAAAATGTGTTTGTGGTCACCAACCGCGACTATATGGAGTTGGTGCAGGAACACCTGCCGATGCTGCCGCCCGACCAGATTCTGGGCGAACCCATTGGCCGCAATACGGCACCTTGCATTGCCTACGCCAGCTACCGCATTGCCCAGCGCGACCCCAAGGCTACCATCATTGTAACTCCGGCCGACCACGCCGTGCTGCGCGACGATGAGTTCCGCCGCCTCATCCGCCAGGCCGTGGATGCTGCCCGCGCCAACGACGTCCTGATTACGCTCGGCATTCAGCCCTCGCGGCCCGATACCGGCTATGGCTATATCCAGTTTATGGACGAGCAGAGCCTGCCCGGCGGCCAGCTGCACAAGGTGAAAACCTTCACGGAGAAGCCCAACCTGGAGTTGGCCCGCATGTTTATCGACAGCGGCGACTTCCTGTGGAATTCCGGCCTGTTTGTGTGGCGCGCCGATGTTATTATCAATGCCTTCCACCACTACCTGAGCGATATCGCCGAGGTGTTTGAAGAAGGGGCCAACCTGCTGGGTACGCCCCAGGAAGAAGAGTTTATTGGCCAGGCCTATTCCCGCTGCCGCAACATCAGCATCGATTACGGCGTGATGGAAAAGGCCGATAACGTGTACGTGCTGCCCGCCGATTTCGGCTGGAGCGACGTAGGCACCTGGGACTCGCTGCACCGCATTGGCCGGCACGATGAGAACGACAACATGGTGAGCGGCGACGTGCTGCTGTACGATACCACCGGCTGCGTCATCAAAACGCCCGCCGAGCGCCTGGTGGTAGTACAGGGCCTAGAAGACTACATCGTAGCTGAATACGACAACGTGCTGCTCATCTGCAAGCGTAGTGAAGAGCAGCGCGTGAAGGAGTTTGTGGCCGACGTGAAGGCCAAGAAAGGCGCTGGGTACAACTAATTTTCAATAAATCAACGATGTTCATGAAGCTCCTAACCGCTTCTTTTGGTGCTGGCATAGGTTTGCTTCTCCTGACTGGCAGCGCCCCACCGCGGCCAGCCACTCTCTGTCGGGCCGGCGAAACCAGCGTGTTTTCGTTCGTGACCAAAGGCGGTAAAACAGCCTGTCTTTGCGAGGGCCCCAAGCAGGCGTATCTGGCGTATCGTTTCGGTACGGCCACCCAGGTTGAGTTGCAATACCCGGCCGTGCTGGACCGCAGCAGCTGGAAGAAGTTCACGTACGCCTTCTACTTGCGAGGCGGCGGAATTTCCAATGCAGGACTCGACATCAACGAGCTTCGGTTCACCAATGGTGGAGTAAAATACCGGCTCTACCAAAACTATAGTGCCGAGCAGGAAGAGGATAAAGGTAACGACGTTGGCATTGAGGCAATTGTGAACGGAAAAGCAACTCAAATAGGCGCTAGAGTCGGAACCGTGAAAGGCAACATCATAGGATTTCGAGATAACACCAAGGTTACCAAAGGCGAGCTTGAATAAGCAGCTATTCGCGTTAACAGAACTTCCAAAAGTAATCAAAGCAGAAGCCCAACCGACCCATTATCAATGGGCTGGTTGGGCTTCTGCTTTGGTATTAATTTGAATTTATTCTGCGCTCACCCGCTGACGGGCCACCTCAAACAGCATGATGCCAGCGGCTACGCCCACATTCAGGCTTTGAATCTGGCCGGTCATGGGCACTTTGAGCTTCACATCGGCCAGGTTTAGGAGGTCGGGCGAGATGCCGTCTTCCTCCGAGCCCATAAGCACGGCCACCGGACCGCTGAAATCAATTTCGGCTGAACCCACAGCTTCTTCCGCTTTTTCAGTACAGGCTACTACCATGATGCCCGACTGCTGGAGGAAGCGGATGGTTTCGTGCAGGCTGACCTCGCGGCACACCGGCAGGATGTTGAGCGCGCCGGCCGAGGTTTTCAAGGCGTCGCCGTTGATTTGGGCAGCACCACGGCTGGGCACCACAATGGCTTGCACGCCCAAGCATTCGGCCGTGCGGGCGATAGCGCCGAAGTTGCGCACATCGGTAATACGGTCGAGGAGCAGTAGGAAGGGCACTTTGCCTTCCTCAAACAGGCCCGACACGATGTTATCGAGCGGCGCGTAATCAATGGGCGAAACAAAGGCAACTGCGCCTTGGTGGTTCTTGCGCGTCAGGTTGTCGAGCTTCTCCACCGGCACCATCTGCACCTGGATGCCGGCTTCGCGAGCGGCCGTAGAGATGTCCGTGACGAGGCTGTTTTTGGTGCCGCGCAGCAGGAATATTTTCTCCAGCGTGCGGCCCGCGCTCAATGCCTCTAGAATAGGGCGCAGGCCAAACAGCATGTCGATGCTGGAAGCCTGGGCCGGGCGGTTTTCGTAGCGGGGCCGGTCGGAGCCGCCTTCGCGCTCACGGTAGGGCGGGCGGCTTTCACCGCGCTCGGGGCGCGGGCCACGGCCTGCAGGCGCGTCGTCCTGGTTGTCGGAGCCACCACGGCCACGGGGGCGGGCGGGGCGGTCGTCAAACTCGCTGCCGCCACGGTCGGGGCGGAACTGTTTGGGCGTGACGGGGCGATTGGCGCCGTCATAGAAGCGGCGGCCGGCTACCGGGCGGGCAGGTCGCTGGGGACGTTCGGGCCGGTCAGGGCGGTCGTTGGGGTTCTCCATTTTTCAACGGCGGCATACCAGAGCATTTCGTACTCGGGCCGGCGCACCAATTCGTAGTAATCAGGGGCAAAGGTACTCGGCCGGGGCCGGAAGGTGTAGGTAATGGGGCCGCCATCAATTCCTCCATCAGGATAAAACCATCGTTCTTCCCCACTAAACAGCCGCCGGACGCTGGGTGGCGGCCCCAGCACTACGTACAATAGTCCTTTATCGGTAAGCCAGCCAGCCTTGTGAGCGGCAAAGAGGCGGTTGGCAGTTGTGACGCGGCCGTAGTAGCGCCGAATGAGGTCTTTGCCCAGGCGCTGGTTGCCTTGGGCAATGTCGAGCCAGAACCTATCCACGGCCCGCTTGTGGTCACGGGTGTTGGTAATGCGCTTGCGCTCCTCGCTGGTGGTGATGTAGCGCAGTGGCTCAATTAGTTCCGATGCAGTGGTGAGGGCGGGGTAGGCATTGTCGGCCACCAGTACGGCCAGCGTGCGCAAGGGCATGCCGCCCGTGCCGCCCACGCGCAGAGCATACAAGCCCGCTTCGCGCAGACGCAACGGCTCGCCGGGCTGGGTAGTGGCTGAGTCGAGTAGGGGCAGGGTGCGCGGGCCAGCGGGCATAGCGGCCGGATTGGTCATGGGGGGCAGGGCAGGAGTGGGCGTCACGGCGTAGCGCTTCCAGCGCACGGGCTGCATCAGGCCGAAGCTTTCCACGCCAAAGGCTTCATTGGCCTGCACATAGCGCCGCAGCAGGGGTTGCCCGGTCGAATCGGTGAGCACGAACGGGCGGGCGAGTACGGCCTCGGTCAGGCGCAGCCAAGTGGTAGTGCTGGGTTCCTGGTAGTCGTCTTTAGCGTCGGCAGGGGCGGTGGTGAGCTGCAAAATGGCCCCGGCTGGCACGCGGGCAGTGGCAATGCAAAAACTCAGGCGCATGTCGCCACCCGCCACAGGGCGCGGGTGCTGCTGGCGGCGCGGAATGCTGTCCTGCCACAGCGGCATTTTGGCTTCGTAGCTGGGCCAGGCGGTGAGGCGCAGCGTGTGGCCCGGTCCCAAGCGGGCAGGTGACGGCAAGCGCAGGTAGAGGCGCAGGCTGTCGCCCTCGCGGCGGGTGTCCACCTCCAAGTGCGGGCCGTCGCGGTAAAGGCCGGCGAAGTCGGGGCGCGGGGCCAGCGGGGCGAAGGCCATGAGCACAAAAACGACTAATAGAAGCGAACGAACCTGCATAGATTAAAGCTACGGGAAAACAGATAGGAAGGCTAATGAAAGCCAAACGGTGACGGCCCGCAACCAGTCAGGCTATCCTCAGCTGATGGCAACTGTGGCCCGCAACTGCCAATAGCCGAGGGTTCCTAATCAAGTCGCAGCCCGAAAGTAGCCGCGTCACCAAGTGTCAATGGCAGTTACAGCTCTCAACTGGCAATGGAACCTACTGTCCGGGTAGTTGAGCGTCTCGGCTGCCATTGGCACCACTTGCCTAAGGTCATTGAGAAGCTCAGCCGCTTTCTAAACGAAAAGGCCGGTCCGCACATTGCGAACCGGCCTTTTGCTGGTTGAAAATCACCCAATTATTTCCTAGCGTGGGTAGTACTGGCTCATCAGGGTATAAGCCTTCTGGCTGCGGGCCGTGTCACCGGCCAGCTCGGCGGCGCGGTATACGCTTTGCAGGCCCAGCAAATAGCCGCGCATATCGTCCTCGAAGAGGCTGCCATCGGGCTTGGTGCTGTAGTAGGCCAGCATCTGCTCCGAGCGCTGCGTCATGGTATCGAGCAGTTGGTCGGCTTTCTTCTTCTCGCCGCCGGCTACCAAAGCGGGCACCAGCTGCGGCGAGTAGTAGTCGTAGGGAATGGCAGCATCTGGCATTAGCTCCAAACACTTGTTGGCTATTTCCTTGGCTTTGGCTACGTTGCCGGCGGCCATGTAGGCATTGGCTAAGCGGGCAAACTTGTCGCGGTAGTTGGCCGGGAAACGCAGGTTGTTTTCGTCGTAGAAAATGTGCGGGTTTTGCAGGCCGCGGTAGCTGAAGTCCTTCAGCAAACGCTGCTCGGTGAGTGCTTTTTCCACGTAACCTTCGTCGCCACTACGCGGGTCGTAGTTCGAGTCTTTCAGGGGCAGCAGGCGGTAGGCCATGCCCTCCAGCTGGAAGTAGGGCTGCAGGTTCATGTAGTCGGAAGGCGCCACGGTGCTGCTGAAGTAGATGGGCCGCTTCCAGTTGTTGGTCGCAATCATGTCCAGAATCACCAGGTTTTTCTTCTCGATGGCGCGCTTGCCCATGCTCCACTCCATCTTGCTTACCAGCTGCTTTTCCCGGTCTTTGGGAATGATGTTCAGGTTTTTCACGGCCACAGTATCAATCGGCAGGAAGAAGTTGGGGGTCGGGAAGCTCATCATGCTCGGGCCGCCTTCCTGGTACTGTACCTGCAGCAGCGGGTTGTTGTCCTTCACCAGCGCGATGAACTCCTTGAGGTTCACGCTCGGTACAGCCGGGTTGGCGGCGAAGGGCAGCATGTCATTGGTACCTTGGGCATAGGCCTCGGCAGGCATCGAGATGGGGAAGCCCTCCGAGAGGTAGGAGCGGCGCTTCATCTGGGCGATGTACCAGTCGGTATTCAGGTACGAGAGCACGGCCACGCGCACATCGGTTCGCACGCCTTCCACCTCCTGCGCGTACCAGAGCGGGAAGGTGTCGTTGTCGCCGTTGGTGAACAGAATGGCGTTTTTCTCGCAGCTATTGAGCAGGTTCTTGGCCGAGTCCACCGAGTTGTAGCGGTCAGAGCGGTTGTGGTCGTCCCAGCCCTGGGCCACCATAATGCCCGGCACCAGCAGACCGGCCAGCAAGGCCACCCCGGCGCGCACGCCGTCGGCTTTCACCACCTTGCCCAGCAGCTCGGCCACGCCCAGCACGCCCAGGCCTATCCAAATGGCAAAGGCGAAAGTGGCCCCCGTGAAGGTGTAGTCGCGCTCGCGCGGCTCGCGTGGCGGCTGGTTGAGGTAGAGCACAATGGCTAGGCCTGTCATCAGGAAGAGTAGGCCGGTCACCCAGGCGTCCTTGCTGTTGCGGCGGCTCTGAAAAAACAGGCCGATGAGACCCAGAATAAGCGGCAGTGCCAGGAAGTTGTTGTGCGCCGGGCTATCGCCGATGCGGGGCGGCAGCGTGCCTTTGCCGGGGCTAAACGGTGTCACCACGCCCGCCTGCTGAATGTCGGACTCCCGGCCCACGTAGTTCCACATGAAGTAGCGCCAGAACATGTGGCCCATCTGGTAGCGGAACAGGAAGCCCAGATTCTGGCCCATGGTGGGCTTCACGCCGTCCTGAATGTCGACCCATTTCTTGTAGTTGGCAATCTGGTCGGGCTCGTAGCTGTAGATGCGGGGCAGTAGCATTTTGTCCTCGTCGCGGTACACGGGCTCCTGCTGACGCGGCAGAATCTCCTTGTAGGTGCCGGTCTTCAGGTCGCGGGCGTAGCGTGGGGCACCCTGGGCGTAGTCCACCGGCTGGGCGTTGAACTGCGGGCCGTAGAGCAGCGGGCGCGAGCCGTACTGCTCCCGCTTGAGGTAGCTCACAAAGCTCAGCACATCCTCCGGGTCGTTCTCGTTGATGGTGGGCTGGAAGGAGCTGCGAATGGGTACAATCAGGTACGAGGAGTAGCCAATCAGGATGAACACGAAGCACAGCATGGCTGTGTTCAGCAGCTGGCTGCGGCGCTGGAACGACATCCGGAAACCGAACCAAATCAGCCCCACAAAAACAATCAGGAAAATAAACAGGCCCGAGTTGAAGGGTAATCCGATGGTGTTAATAAAGAACACCTCGAAGTTGCCGGCCAGCGTGGGCAGGCCTGGGATGATGCCTACCAGGATGGAGCCTACGATAATCATGCTCACCACCAGTACGATAATGCCGCCTTTCATCGTTGGGTTGGCTGTGCGGCGGTAGTAGTAGGTGAAGCCCAGGGCGGGCAGCGTGAGTAGGTTTAGCAAGTGCACCCCGATGCTGAGACCGATAACGTAGGCAATCAATACCAGCCATTTATCCGAGTCGGGCTCACTGGCGCGAGCTTCCCACTTCAGCATTATCCAAACCACGGCCGCAGTGCACAGCGCCGACATGGCGTACACCTCGCCCTCCACGGCATTGAACCAGAACGAATCGGAGAAGGCAAACGCCAGCGCCCCCACCACGCCCGCACTCAGAATGAGCAAGGTCTGAGCACCCGTCGGCTCAATGGCTTCGGCAGCCAGCGAGTACTCATTGGCCTCGCCGCGCAGCACCAGCTTGCGGGCCATGCGCGTGATAATCCAGAACAGGAACAGAACGGTAAAGGCGCTGCTCAAACCCGACAGGGCGTTTATAAGCACGGCCACCTTCGTCACGTCGCCAAACGAGAACAGCGAAAACAAGCGGCCCAGCAGCAGAAACGTGGGTGCCCCCGGAGGGTGCGGCACCAGCAGCTTGTAGGAGCAGGCAATGAACTCGCCGCAGTCCCAGAACGAGGCCGTGGGTTCCAGGGTGAGCAGGTAGGTAGCGGCGGCAATGGCAAACACCAGCCAGCCGACGAGGTTGTTCAGACTTTTAAAGGAACGCATAGAAACGGGTGAGACACGAGGGCCCAGCAAGCGCCAACAAAACGCATTGCCGGAAAAAGCAACAACTACTCAGTGAAAAGGCAAAAGTAGGCAATGCACCGTTGCACTGACGCTTGCTGCAAACCAATTCAGGCTAGAAACACAAAAAGCAGCCCGAGGCTGCTTTTTGGTCAATCACAAAAATAGGTTAGCTTAGTTCTGCAACACGAGGCGTTTCGTGCTGGCCACCTTGCCGTCCACGAGCAAGCTATAGAAATACACACCGGTGCGCAGGTCGCTCAGGTCGAGCGGCAGGCCAGCGGCCGTCAGCTCTGGCTTGAGGGCGATGGTGCGAATTTCCTGACCGATGATGTTGCTCAGGCGCAGCTTGTAGTCGGCACCGCCTTTCTGTTCCAGCTTCACCGTCACCTGGCCGTGGCTGGGATTAGGAAATACATTCAGCGTAGCAGCAGCCAGGTTGGCATCAGCCAACGTGGCTGTAGGGGTAGCTACTACGTTTAGAACACCATATTGGCCAGAACCGGGGCCGCCGTGTGCCGTGCAGTGGTAAGGGAAAGAACCTACCGTGGAAAAAGTACGGGTGAAGTCCGGACTCCCGGGGTTCATCGGGAAGGTGCTCCAAGCGCCGTTGTCCGACATGGTAGGGTGGCTACTGAAGCCTACATTGTGCCAAGTCACGACATCGCCTACGTTGATGGTGCGGATATCGGCTACGCCGCTGGTATTGCCTGGACCGCGGTAGAAGTTATCACCCACGTTAATGGTGATATTAGCCGCGAAGGCTGTGGCCAGCGACATCGCCAGCATGGCGAGGGTAGCAAAGGAGCGAGTAAAGAGTTTCATCAGGTAAGCAGAAAAATGAAGGTGGAAAAATTCGGACCAAGCCACGTAAGACAAGCACCGTGCCGATGTTGCCGCCGCCTGACGTAACCAACGCCAGCCGAAGCATTTCGGTTTGATGTACTGCCAAAACACTCAGAAGTTGAATGTCCGTAGCAAAAACAACTCGGCAATGCTGTTAATAAGGTTGCCTGCCCAAAATTATTTTTTATTCGAAAGTTTGAATATAGTGAACAGATGCCAAAACGGCGGCATTGGTTGCTAGGCGTGGCGGATTTCCTGTAGTCCGAACCGGCGCAGCTCATTGCCGATGGCCACGGCCAGCCGGCCGTCGTCCTCTACCCCGACAATCTGGCCGCTCACTGTTTGGCCGTCGATTATAAACGAGTGAACCTCTTGGTAGCGGTAGAGCGCCTGTAAATATTCACGCCGCAGGGCACCCACCTGGCCGGCCCGCAGTTGCAGGTAGCGTCGCTCCAAGTACTCCAGCAGGCGGGCGGCCAGCGCATCGCGCTGGTAGCTGCGGCCCGTGACCTTTGCAATGGATGTAGCCGTGGGAACGGCAAATTCCTGCTGGTTGATATTCAGGCCAATACCAATGATGCTATATTGAATCTTTGCGCCGCTCAGGGTGTTCTCAATCAGAATGCCGCCCAGCTTTTGGTCGCCATAGTAGAGGTCGTTGGGCCATTTTAGCTTCAGTTTTGGGGCGGGTCCGAGCAGGGTTTGCGCCCAGTCGTGCACCCCCAACGCTACGGTCTGGCTAAGGCGAAACTGCTCGGGGGCGGCCAGAAACGTGGGCTGCCACACCACCGACATCATCAGGTTTTCGGCGGGGGCGCCTTCCCATTGGTTGCCGCGCTGGCCCCGGCCAGCGGTCTGAAAGTCCGTAATAATGGTGCAGCCTTCGCTGGCCCGGTTTTGGACAATCAAACTTTGAGCCTCCGAATTCGTCGAGGCACAGGCCGGCATCCATATCAATTGCTGGCCCGTGAACAGGGTTTTTGGGGTGACTACCACAGCCTTCTTTCGCGTATCGTTAACTTCGTAGACTTTCGGCTGTAAAGCTCACACCTAACAAGACAATATGAAAAGCACGTTGGTCCGTCAGGATTCAGACACATTGGCAGATTTGGTCGTTCGCGGCATGCAGGATAAAAAGGCATCCGACATCGTGGTGCTGAATTTGAAGGAATTAAAAAACGCTGTCGCAGATTATTTTATCATTTGCTCGGCCAACTCCGATACCCAACTCGAAGCCGTAGCTCGCTCGGTAGAGGAGGAAATTGAGAAAGTAACCGGCGAAAGCCCCTGGCAAACCGAAGGCCGCACCAACCGCGAGTGGGTGCTGCTCGATTACGTAGATGTGGTGGTGCACGTATTCCTGCGCGACCGCCGCCGGTTCTATGCCCTCGAAGAACTGTGGGGCGACGCCGACATCAGCTACATCGAATCGGAACCGTCATAACTCCTCATTGAATGTCAGGCAAAGCGGCGTCTGTCATCCTGAGCTTGCGAACGACCTATTACGTCCGCATTGCTATTGTAATTTAATGCCAACTGTTCTTCGGTGAGAAGGGCCTTCGCTGCGTTCAGGATGACAGGTTCTACGCCGCTTGCCTAGCAGAGAAAAGCCTTCGAATAAAATAAAATCGTTGCCGCCGCGTCTTCCTTTTTACCGAACATTTGCTTTCGAGCCGGTGTTCTGCCCGTGGTTATACCAGATTTAACTAGCTATTTACATGTCGGATAAAAATCCCAGTAACAATAAGAAAAAGAAGCCGATGGTGCCCACGCCCTCGCCCCGTCCGGGTGTGCAGCTTTGGGTGCTGGCCGGCTTGCTCGTGTTCTTGTTTGGCGTGATGTGGGTGAATAACCTGAACTCGCCCGCCAAAATTAACCAGCAGCGCTTCGAGCAAATTCTGGCCGCTGGCGACGTGAGCAAAGTCACCATCATCAGCAACCAGAAGGTGGTGGAGGTTTCGCTCAAGCCCGAAGCCCTGGCTAAGCCAGAGTACCGCCAGGAACTGACGCGCCGCACGCCATTTGGCGCTACCGGCTCGGGCTCGCAGTTCTATTTCCCGGTGGTGGATGCCAAGCTGTTCCAGGAAAACCTGGACAAGCTGCAAGCTAATGTGCCGCCTGCCCAGCGACTGCCCCTCGACATTGAGGACCGGCAGAGCCCCGGCGACTACATCGGGACCTACGGTTTCATCATCCTGATGATTGTGGGCTTCTGGTTCCTGATGCGC
Organism: Hymenobacter negativus; assembly: GCF_017571495.1. Lineage (GTDB taxonomy): Bacteria > Bacteroidota > Bacteroidia > Cytophagales > Hymenobacteraceae > Hymenobacter > Hymenobacter negativus. The sequence continues at coordinate 169,484 of NZ_JAGETZ010000006.1, forward strand.
CGTATGGGTAGCGCTGGTGGCCCCGGTGGTCAGATTTTCAGTATCGGCAAGAGCAAAGCTGCCTTGTTCGAAGGCGGCGACAAGGTGAAAATCACCTTCAAAGACGTGGCTGGCCTCGAAGAAGCCAAAGAGGAGGTGCAGGAGATTGTGGAGTTCCTGAAGAACCCGAGCAAGTTCACCATCCTTGGCGGCAAGATTCCGAAAGGCGCCCTGCTAGTCGGCCCTCCCGGCACCGGCAAGACGTTGCTGGCCAAAGCTGTAGCTGGCGAGGCCGATGTGCCGTTCTTCTCGCTGTCGGGTTCCGACTTTGTGGAGATGTTCGTGGGCGTAGGTGCCGCCCGGGTACGGGACTTGTTCAAGCAAGCCAAAGCAAAAGCGCCCTGCATCATCTTTATTGACGAGATTGACGCCGTGGGCCGTTCGCGTAGCAAGGGCTCCATGCCCGGCGGCAACGACGAGCGCGAGAACACCCTGAACTCCCTGCTGGTGGAGATGGACGGTTTTGGCACGGACTCGGGTGTTATCATCTTGGCGGCTACCAACCGGCCCGATACGCTGGACTCGGCTTTGCTGCGGCCTGGTCGTTTCGACCGTCAAATCAGCATCGATAAGCCGGATATTAACGGCCGTACGCAGATTTTCAACGTGCATTTGAAGCCCCTGACGTTGGGCCCCGATGTGGACGCCAAACGTCTTTCGGCTCAAACGCCGGGCTTCGCAGGTGCCGAGATTGCCAACGTTTGCAACGAGGCCGCCCTGATTGCTGCCCGTCGCGATAAGAAGTTCATCACCGACCAGGACTTCACCGATGCCATTGACCGCGTGATTGGTGGCTTGGAGAAGAAGAACAAAATCATCTCGCCCGGTGAGAAGCGCATTGTGGCCTACCACGAGGCTGGCCACGCCATAGCGGGCTGGTTCCTGGAGCACGTCGACCCTTTGGTGAAAGTGAGCATTGTGCCCCGCGGCGTGGCCGCACTGGGCTATGCGCAATACCTGCCCAAGGAGCAGTTCCTTTACAATACTGAGCAACTGATTGACGAGATGTGCATGGCTCTGGGTGGCCGTGCTGCTGAGGAGCTGGTATTCGGCAAAATCTCGACCGGCGCGCTGAGCGACTTGGAGCGCATCACCAAAATGGCTTACTCCATTGTGACGATGTACGGCATGAATGCCAAGCTTGGCAACGTGTCGTTCTACGATTCGAAGGGGCAAAGTGAGTACGGTTTCTCGAAGCCGTATTCGGAAGCTACTTCGCAGATGATTGACGAGGAGGTACGCGCCATCATCGAAAACGCTTACGTCCGGACCAAAGAGCTGCTGACTGAGCGCCGCCATGAGTTGGAAGTAGTGGCTAAAGAACTGCTTGAGAAAGAAGTTCTTCAGCAGGAGGACCTGACCCGTCTCGTGGGCCCGCGCCCGTTCGCTACCCAGACCAATTACCAGGCCCACATGGCCGGTACCGACCGTAGCGAAACTGCTTCGGAGGTGAAAGGTGAGCAAACGGCTGGCGGCAAGCTCGGCAGCGACCTGCCCGACCTGAACCTGCCCGGTATGGATGACAACCGCAGCAATGAAGCTTCAGCTTCCAGCGGAAGTGCCGTTGCTGGATAAGTGTTGTAAGCTTATGCTGCATGTGAAAGCCAGCCCCGCAAAAGGGCTGGCTTTTTTTATGTTATTACTTTTGCACTTATGTCCAATACATCCCGCGACGCCGTGCTGGCCCGAATCCGTCAGGGTTTGGCAGCCGGACCTGCGCCGCTGCCGCCCCGGCCCGACTTTGCGGCTCCCGTGCATCCGCCGCTCAACAACCCTGATATTGTGGTGGCTTTTGCCGAAAGCTTTCAGCGCGTGGGTGGCGAGTTTTACTATTGCGAGTCGCTGGAGCAGTTGGCGGTGCAACTGGCCGCTTTCCAGGAGCGGCAGCAGGTAGGGCCTCCTTATGTGTGGGAGTCTGATTTGCAGGCGGTGCTGCAAGCCGCTGGTATCGAGTTTTTGGCTGACGAGGCAGACTTTATCGCCAATGCCGACCTCAGTCTGACATCTTGTGAGGCGCTGGTGGCGCGGACTGGTAGCGTGCTGGTATCGGCGGCTACGGAGAGCGGACGGCGGCTCAGCATCTACCCCGACCAGCATTTGGTGCTAGCGCGGCCCAGCCAAGTGGTGGCCGAAATTGGTGATGCGTTGCGGGTAATGCAGGAGCGCTACGGCGCCCAGCAGCTGCCGTCGATGGTATCGCTCACCACCGGTCCCAGCCGCACAGCCGATATTGAAAAGACGCTGGTGCTGGGCGCACACGGCCCGCGCCGCATCGCGCTGTTTTTGCTGGAAGAAGAGGAAAATAACGGTTAATGATTAACGGCTAGTGATGAATGCCGTTTAGCCGGCCACCAGTCAGCCCACCCCTTACTCATTAGCCACTAACCGTTAGTCATTAGCATTGAAGTCTCCCCATTTGCTGTCTGACCTTGCGTTGCCACCTGGCAAGAAGGTCTATTTTGCTTCCGATTTCCACCTGGGTGCGCCCGATGCGGCGTCTTCGCTGGCGCGAGAGAAACGCATTGTGCGCTGGCTGGATGAGGTAGCGCACAATGCGGCAGCCATCTACCTGCTGGGCGACTTGTTCGATTTCTGGTTTGAGTACCGGCACGCGGTGCCGCGCGGCTTTATCCGGCTGCAGGGGAAGCTGGCGGAACTGGCTGATGGGGGCATGCCCATCACCATTTTTACCGGCAACCACGACATGTGGATGTTTGGTTACTTCACTCAGGAAATGGGGATTCCGGTGCTACGGCAGGAAGTGAGCCAGCGGATTGGGGATAAGATGTTCCACATCGGGCACGGCGACGGATTGGGGCCGAAAGACTACAGCTATAAGGCGTTGAAGCAGGTGTTCACCTCTGGGGTGGCGCAGTGGCTGTTTGCGCGGCTGCATCCCAATTTCGGTATTGGCATGGCCAACAAGTGGAGCCGACGCAGCCGCATGCAGACCGGCAAGGACGATGCTACCTATTTCGGCGATGAAGAGTGGCTGTTGCAATACTGCCGCGAGCTGGAAACGCGTTTGCACCACGACTACTACGTATTTGGCCACCGTCATTTGCCCCTCGACGTAGAAGTGGCGGCCGGCAGCCGTTACGTAAACCTCGGCGAATGGGTCAATTATCGTTCTTATGGCGTGTATGATGGCAACGAACTGGCCTTGCGGCATTTTGAGCAGTAAAAGGGATGGCGCGACCGCTGAGGCTCACCACCGGCCTCTCATCCGTGTTGCCCTAATTATGGCCCTGGCTTTTGGGTTTTTAGCGCTAAACGCTGTCCAGGCCCAGGTTACCGTGCCTTCCGCTGCTTCCAGCGCTCCGGCGGCTACCCAGGCGGTGGCCCCGGTGCAGGCCGCACCCGCTCCGAAAGATGATGCCAGCGCCGCGCCTACCGTGGCCGCCTGGAAGATGCTGCGTCTTATTAAGCTGCCCAATCCGGGCGCTGCGTCGCTGGACCGGCGCGGGGTGCTGTACGTGGCCGATGCCGACAACAATCTGCGCCAATACGGCCCCGAGGGCCTGCCGCTGAGCACTTATGCGCCCGCCCAGCCGGGCCACGCGGCTCAGGTAGAAGCCTGGAACGTGACCACAACCATGATTTTCAACGACGACCGGCAGCAGCTGGTATTGCTGGATAGGTTCCTCTCACTCATCAGTGAGGTGCGGCTGGGGGATGTGCTCGATGGCACGGTGCGCGTGGCTACGCTGGCACCCGACAACTTTATCTGGCTGCTCGATGAGAGCACCCTGACACTGCGCGAATTCGACCCCAATACCCTACGTCAGGTGCAAAACACCCCACTGGACCTCATCATCGGGCGCTCCCGGCCGGACTTCCGGTTTATCAGGCAGTACCAGAACAACACCTATCTGGTGGACCGCAGCACCGGCATCTACGTGTTCGACAACCTTGGGAATTACAAGAAAAAGTTGCCCTTCACAGGGCTGAGCATGGTGGGCTTTCGGAGCGATGAGCTGTACTACCTGGATGGCGGGGCGCTGCACTTTTTCCACCTCTACAACCAGACCGAGCGGCGCGTGGCCCTTCCTGCCGGCCTCGACCCCGGGGCCGTGCGGCAGGTGTTGGTGGGCGAAACTTTCGCTTACATTTTCACGGCGGCGGGCGTGGCTGTATATCAGATGTAAGGGGGTGGGGTAGGGCGGAGGTTACCGGCGCACATTGGCTGAACCGTAGCAACCTGAAAAAAAGCGCGGCGTTAGGAGCAATAGTTCTTCCTTTCCACTTTCAGCATTTTTTCATGAAAGCTCTCCGAATTCACGGCATGCGCGATGTGCGCGTCGACACCGTTGACGACCCCGAAATCCACGAGTCGCGCGATGCCATTATCCGCGTCACGAGCACGGCCATATGCGGGTCCGACCTGCACATTTACAACGGCAGCCTGCCCCAACCCACGCCCCAGACCCTGGGCCACGAGTTCATGGGCATTGTGGAGGAAGTGGGCAAGGGCGTGACCAACCTGCGGCGCGGCGACCGCGTGGTAGTGCCCTTCCCAGTAGCCTGCGGCCACTGCCTGTTTTGCAACCACGACCTGCCCGGCCACTGCGAAAACTCCAACCCCGACCACTACGGCCCTGAAGGCGGCCTGCTGACCGAAAAAGGCGGCGCCCTCTTCGGCTACACCAGCCTGTATGGCGGCTACGACGGCGGCCAGGCGGAATACGTGCGCGTACCCTATGCCAACGTAGGGCCCCGCAAAGTGCCCGACAACCTAACCGACGAACAAGTCCTTTTCCTCACCGACATCTTCCCAACGGGCTATTCCGGTATCGACTGGGCCAATGTGAAGGGTGGCGAAATCATTGCCATTTTCGGAGCCGGGCCGGTGGGCATCATGGCTGCCAAATCGGCCTGGCTGCGCGGGGCCAGCCGCGTTATCATCGTCGATACCCAGCAGTACCGCCTCGACATGGCCAAGAAGTCGGCCAACGCCGAGTGCATCCTGTGGGAAAGCCACCAGCAGGTGGTCGACGAAATCCGGAGCAAGAGCAATGGCCGCGGCGCCGACGTGTGCGTGGAAGCCGTGGGCTTCGAGCCCGACCGCAACATCCTGGACCGCGCTAAGTCGGTGGTGAACCTCGAAAAAGGCTCCGACAAGGTGGTGCTGGCCTGCATCAGCGCCGTGCGGCGGGGCGGGTTCGTGTCCATCCTGGGGGTGTATGCCACGCCGTTCGACAACTTCCCGCTGGGTCAGATTTTCGACAAGGGCATTATCATCCAGGCCGGCCAGGCGCCCGCCCACAAGCACATCGACAAGCTGCTGAAGCACGTGTCGGACGGCGACGTGAAGCTCGACGACATCATCACCCACCGCTTGCCGCTCTCGCAGGCCCCGCACGGCTACGACATCTTCCGTCATAAGAAGGACGGCTGCGTGAAGGTGGTGCTGAAGCCCGGCGAGTAAGCGCCGGCCGCCACTCCCGAACCCGGGAATACCTTTTCAAAGCGCCCGGTTGTCAAACCCGGGCTCAGGTTTGCCTCTCCTGACTTCAGGTTTGGCAAACCTGAGTTCGGGTTTGGCATTTCTGAGCTCAGGTTTGGTGTTCCGGAAGCCACGTTTAGCAAACTTGAGTTTGGGATTGGCAAGTTTGAGTTCAGGTTTCCCAATCTGGGACCAAGTTTGCCAAACCTGAGCCCAGATTGGGAAATCTAGCTTCTGGAAATAGGGGCGAATAGCTGAAGCGTGTTTTTCTGAAAGACTGCTTATATTTAGCTGCTTAAGTTTCACGTCCCCTTGAGCGTCCTTCTACCATGGCCCGCAAACCGCGCGTTGTTATCCCCGAAAATCCCGGCGAACTGATGAAGCTCACCGGCCTCGTCTATGCCCAGCACCAGAAGCTGGGAACTAAGTCGCCGCTTGTCATTCTCGATTCGCCTACTTGGGACGAGCTAGGGCCCGAAGTGCAGAAAACGGCGGCCGTCCAGGTGCGCATCGAAGAGTTGGAGCGGGAGCTAAAGAACCTCTACGGCCAGCGCGACCCCAACCTCGAAACCTTCACCGACCTGGCCCGCCGCTCCCGCGACATCCTGCTGGCCAAGCACGCTGCCAACCCCGCCGCCCTCGGCGACTACGGCTTCGACGTGATTGAGGCCCCGGCCCCCGGCACCGGCTCGACGACGAACCCGTAGCTGCTGTTTGCAACGCAATAAAAATGCCCCGGCCGGTTTGGCCGGGGCATTTTTGTGGAAAGGCAGGCCCTCGCCGGGCCCATGCGAAAGGTCGCTATATTTGAACAGTCCTTCCCTCACCTTTCCGATACCGATGCCAACAACCTTTACCCGCCTCGTGCTGGGGGGCGCCGTGCTGGCCCTGGCCAGTGCCGCCATCAGCCGCCAGCTCAATACCGGCGCCGTGACCACGCTAGCCGGCACGGCCACCAGCGCCGGCAGCACCGATGGTAGCGGCTCGGCCGCTCGCTTTCATCACCCCATTGGCGTGGCCGTTGATGCCAGTGGTACAGCCTACGTAGCCGACCAAAGCAACCACGTCATCCGGCGCATTACTGCCGCCGGGGTGGTATCCACGCTGGCCGGCACCGCCCTCAGCGTGGGTTCGGCCGATGGAGCTGGTGCGGCGGCCCGCTTTAAGTATCCCTACGGCGTGGCCGTTGATGCAGCGGGCATGGTCTACGTGAGCGACCAGTACAACCACACCATCCGCAAAATCACCCCGGCGGGTGTCGTCAGCACCTTTGCGGGCCAGCCCGGCCAGCTTGGCAGCACCGATGGCAGCGGCCCCGCCGCCCGTTTCCGCAACCCCGCGGGCCTGGCCTTCGATGCGGCCGGCAACCTCTACGTGGCCGACCAAGGCAACCACACCATCCGCAAAATCACCCCAGCCGGCGTGGTAAGTACCCTGGCCGGCCGGGCCCTCATCGCCGATACCTTGGATGGCACGGGGGCCAATGCCCGATTTGAACAGCCCGCCGGTGTTGCCGTCGATGCTGCTGGCAACGTGTACGTGGCCGACCAGGAGAATCGGATGATTCGCAAGGTCACGCCGGCGGGCGTCGTCACGCGGCTGGCGGGGCAGAACGGGTACACTGGCCGCCGCGATACCACGGCCGCGCTCTACGCCCGCTTCAACTTCCCCACCGGCATCGCCATCGACGCCACCGGCACTTTATACGTCGCCGACCGGTTCAACCATGCCATCCGCGTCATTGCCCCTTCGGGCAGCGTAACCACGCTGGCCGGCAACCCGCTTGGGGCCGGCAGCAGCAATGGCACCGGGGGCGCCGCCCGCTTCAACTGCCCGATGGGCGTGGCCGTGGGCCCCACCGGCGCCGTGTACGTCACCGACCAAAGCAACCACACGGTACGCGTCATTCAGTAGGGCGGGCCCGCTCATGCTGGGGCTTTTATCTTTGACTGAACGGTCTTTTTCTACTCGATTTTATTTCAACCCAGCACATGCGGCCAGCCAGAAGCGTAGCAATAGTATGCCGGCTGCTCGCGCTGCTGGTGCTGCCGCGGCTGCTTAGTGCCCAAGCCCCAGTAGCTCGCCTTGCTCCCCCGGCCAAGCAGGCTCCCGGCCTACAAGCTGCCACCGTGCCGCGCCCGTTGCGCATCCGCGTGGCCGACGGTCCGGCCTTCCGGCAGTGGATGCGCCAGCACCAGCCCACCGCGCAGCTCACCCAGCCCGGCCCCGATGGCCGCACGCTCACTGTCAGGGGCTTCACGGTGGCGCAGCTGGCTGCCGCGCCGGGCGTGGAGTTTGTGGACGTAGCCGACCGCCGCGCGCATGAAGAGCGCCGCCTCAGCAACTCCGACCTCTCGGTGAATGCCATTTCGGCGGTGCATGCCCGCTTCCCCGACCTCACCGGGCAAGGCCTCACCGCCTCGGTGAAAGAGCTGCCTTTCGACCCCACCGACCTCGACCTGAAGGGCCGGGTGGTGGCTCCGGGCACCTTTGCCGCTCCTTATTCCGACCATGCTACGGCCATGGCCACCCTGCTCGGCGGGGCCGGCAGCTCCGACCCGCTGGGCCGGGGCGGTGCCCACGCCGTGCGGCTGGCCACGTCCGACTTCGCGCGCCTGCTGCCCGACGATGCCAGCCAGCTTACCCAGTCCGGCGTGTCGGTCCAAAACCACTCCTATGGCGTGGGTATTGAAAACTACTACGGCCTCGAATCGCAGGCTTACGACCAGCAGGCTCAGCAATTGCCGCAGCTGCTGCACGTGTTTTCGTCCGGCAACGTAGGCTCGTCGGCCAGCCCCAGCGGGGCGTATCAGGGCATTGCCGGGTTCGCCAACATCAGTGGACAGTTCAAAATGTCGAAGAACACGCTGACCGTTGGCGCTACCGACCCCAGCGGTCAGGTAGCTACCCTTAGCTCGCGCGGCCCCGCCTACGACGGCCGCCTCAAACCCGAACTAGTGGCCTACGGCGAAGGGGGTTCCTCCGAAGCGGCTGCGCTGGTGTCGGGCGTCAGCATCCTGCTTCAGCAGCAGTACCGCGACCAGCACGCCGGCACCCTGCCGCCCGCCGCCCTCGTCAAAGCGCTGCTCCTGAACAGCGCCGACGACCTGGGTCCGGCCGAAGTCGACTACCGCAGTGGCTTTGGGCAGCTTGATGCGCTCGGGGCCGTGGGCGCCATGCGCGCCGGCCACTTCTTCGGCGGCAGCGCTACGCAAGGCACCGACCAGGTTTTCCGCATCACTGTGCCCGCCGGCCAGCAACAGCTAAAAGCCACGCTGGTCTGGAGCGACCCCGCCGCCGCCGCCAATGCCGCCAAGGCCCTCGTGAATGACCTCGACCTGGAGCTGGTAGCCGTGAGCACGGGCCAGCGCTGGCTGCCCTGGGCCCTCAGCCCCTACCCCAATGCCGACTCGTTGGCCCGCCCCGCCCGCCGCCGCCCCGACCACCTCAACAACGCCGAGCAAATTACCCTGATGCTCCCCGCTGCCGGCACCTACGAGCTGCACGTGCGCGGCTTCGCCGTGCCGCAGGGCCCGCAAGCCTTCAGCCTGGCCTACGAATTCAGTCCCCCCGGCCTGACCTGGACCAACCCCCTACGTCCCGACAACCTGCGGCCCGGCACCACCGCCACCCTGCGGTGGCAGTGGAGCGGCCCGGCCACCGCCACCGCCCGCCTCGACTACCGCCCCGCGGGCGGCTCGGGCTGGCGCGTACTAGCCCCAGCGGTGGTGCTGAGCAGCGCCAAAACCACCTGGTCCGTGCCCGATACCACCACCCTGGCTCAACTGCGGCTGGTGAGCGGCAGCAGCGAGTTTGTGTCCGACACCTTTACCATTGTGCGGGCCCCGGCGGTGCAGGTCGGCTACGCTTGCCCCGAGGAGGTGCTGCTGCAATGGCAGCGTATCCCGGGCGTGGCCCGCTACCAGGTGTACCAGCTGGGTGCTACCTCACTCGAACCGTTGCGGCAAACAGTCGATACCGCTACGGTGCTCAGCCGCCCGCAGCTTCCAGTGCTTTATTACGCCGTGGCACCCATCGTGAGCGGGCGCGTGGCCCAGTCGGGTCCCACCACCAACTACACCACGCAGGGCACGGCGTGCTACTTTCGCTCATTCCTGCCCCGGCAGCTGGTCGATGAAGTCATTCACTTCGATGTGGCGCTGGGCACGGTGTATAACCTACGGTCTGCCACGCTGGAGCGCCAGCAGGACGATGGCAGCTTTCAGGCCGTCCAAACGATTAGCCCGGTCACCAGCACCTCGTTCACGTTCAAAGACCAGCCGCCGGCCGCCGGCCGCTACCTCTACCGCGTACGCCTCGACAATGCGGCCGGCCAGCAATTCTACAGCGATACGGAAGAAGCCTTCCTGTTGCGGGCCGGTCTGGTACAGGCTTACCCCAACCCGGTAGCTGCCGGCCAGCCCCTGCAACTAGCCGCCAACACGGCCGGCCCAGCTACCGTGCAGCTCTACGACCTGCTGGGTCGCTTTCAGCGTGAAGCCACCATCGATGGAATAATCAACGAGCTTGATACCAGCGGCCTTCGTCCTGCCATCTACCTGCTGCGGGTGCAGGTGGCGGGGCAGCCAGCTCAGCTAATTCGGGTGGTAATACAGTAAGAGGCTACCGCTGCTGACTTGGTCCTGACTATTTAGTTATTCAACCCGCCTATCATGCTAAGCCCAGCGAAGGACCTTCTCAAAGCTGAACAACTGGCAGTAATCTAAATGGCTCACTCGTGCTAAGTCCTTCGCTTAGGATAACAAAGCCAAATTGCCCGATACCCGCCACAAAAGCCCAAACAAAAAGCCCCGGCTCGCAGGAGCCGGGGCTTTTTGTTGCCGTACTAACCGAGGTTAGTAGATGTAGTTCAGGGCCGTCAGGTCGTTGGCGGTGAAGGGACGGTTGACGCCGTTGCCCACGCAAGCCAGCATCCAGGAGCTGGGGTCGGCGCCCGAGGGGGTGCCGGGAATGAGAATAGCGCCGACGCTACTGGCTCCTTCGTTGGAAGCACTGCCGCCGCAGCTATACGCCCGGTTGAAATAGTCGGTATGGCGCATGCCGATGCAGTGCCCCATCTCGTGGGCCATGATAGTGGCGATGTAGTTGACGTTCGAACTATTAATTACGTTGGGAACCAGCGTGAAGCCCGGCGCGGGATTACCGCCGCTGGGGAAGCCGCCCGACTGGCCCAGCACTCCCGCGCCCAGGTTGGACGAGTACTTGATGGGCAGGTTGGCCGTGCCCGAGGTGATGCGCCGGAACGTCAGGCGCAGGCCGGCCGCGTTGTAGCGCCGAATAGCTTCATCGATGGCCGAAACGTAGGCTGAAGGAAACGAGCTGCTGATGCTTACCGTGAGCACGCGCGGCAGGCCGGTTACCAGGTTGGTGGTACGATACTGCTCGTCTTGGCCCACGCGCAGCGTGGAGTAGCCAGGGGCGCTGGCCAGCAGCTCCGGCGTCAGCAGCATGTCGCCTTCAACGACGTAGCCGCCTTCGACCGCTTTTACGCCTTGCGTGCTAAAACCCAAGGCTGTAATTTGAGCCATTGTATCTTGCGAAACAGCGGCGGGAGCAACGGCAGCGTCTTCTTTTTTGCTGCACGACGAGAGTGATAGAGTCGCGCCAGCCAGCGCAAGCAGTGGGAGAAGTTTGAGGTTTTTCATAGAACTGTTTAGTTGTGGTTGTTTGGTAAGTGATGGGCGAATATAGCAGCAGATAAATTGCGAGCAAGTGGGGTAAATGGCGAATAATTTGAGAATAGAACAACAAAAGCGGCTTAATGATATTAAAAATGGCATGTTATTGGTGTTTTGATTAACAATAATGCCAAAATTTTATAAGTGGCAGTCTAACAAACTATTAGAATAGTGAAATCAGCGGAGACTGGATTATCGACTACCGTTGAGGTTGGCCAATCAGGCTTGGTTAGGGCAGCAAATGGGCATAGCAGCCGCGTCCATGCTATGGGAGTTTGCTGGTAATTCATCCCCCTTTCGCCTTTGCGGCGGTTGGTGCGCAAGACAAGCCGTGCTTTGTGCCGGATAGTGCCGTTGCGGCCGTAACGGAGCCGCTGTTTGTTGTCCTTCTCGCATGAGCCCGCTATACTCCGCCAATCAAAGCAGTTGCGTTGTGCTTGCCATGGGGAAATAGCCGCTTCATGGGGGCTTTACCACATGCGCAAAACGTGTGATTCTGCCCAAACCTTTCCCTCTCTCAAACGGGTTATCTTTGCTAGATTCCGACTTTTCGGCGGCCCGGACAAAGCGCCGCTTTACACATAGATATTCAGCCAGATGGCTTGTTCAACTTGTTCAACCGGTGGGGGCTGCGGCACCACCAAAGTAGGAGGCTGCGGCTCCAAAGGCGGCTGCAGTTCCGGCGGCTGCACCCGCATGAATGTGTTCGATTGGCTCCAAGATGTGGAGATTCCCGACTCTTTTGCCGGGTTCGATATGGTGGAAGTCCGCTTCAAAGGCGGCCGCAAGGAATTCATGCGCAACGACCAGCGCCTGCCGCTCGTGACCGGTGATGCCGTAGTAGTAGATGCCGCCGGCTCGGGTTGGCACCTCGGCCACGTCTCGCTCAAGGGCGAGCTGGTGCGCTTGCAGATGCGCAAGAAGAAGGTACCCACCGACTCGAAGGAAATCCGCAACATCCTGCGCATTGCCACGCCTGACGACGAGGAGCGCTGGCAGGCCGTGCGCGACCTCGAAACCGGTACCATGTTCCGGGCCCGTGCGGTGGTCAGCGAGCTGCGCCTCCGCATGAAGCTGAGCGATGTGGAGTACCAGGCCGACCGCACCCGCGCTCTATTCTATTACTCGGCTGAAGACCGGGTTGACTTCCGCGAACTCATCCGCCGATTAGCCGACGAGTTCCGTGTGCGCGTCGAGATGCGCCAGATTTCCCTACGCCAGGAAGCCGGTCGCATTGGCGGCATTGGCGTGTGCGGACGTGAGCTTTGCTGCTCCACCTGGCTCCAGGATTTCAAAACGGTGAGCACCACTGCTGCCCGCTATCAGAATCTCAGCCTCAACCCCCAGAAGCTGGCCGGCCAGTGCGGTCGCCTCAAATGCTGCCTCAACTACGAGCTCGACGCCTATCTCGACGCCCTGAAGGATATTCCGCAGGTGCAGCGCCCCCTCAAAACCAGCAAGGGCGAAGCCTTTCTGCAGAAAACCGACATATTCCGCCGTCGCATGTGGTTTGCCTTCAAAGGCGATAATAACTGGGTGATGCTTGACACGGCCCGCGTGCGTGAGCTGCTGGAAATGAACAAGCGCGGCGAAGTCATCGAAACCTTGCTGCCCCCGCGTGAAGAAGCCCCCGAGCCCGAAGTATCGGCCATCGTGGAGGGCTCCCTCGACCGCCTCGACGATAAAATCAAATCGAGCAGCAAGCGCAGCAAACGCAAAAAAGGCAAGGGCGAGAAAGAGGGTGCCCCAACTGCGGAAGCCCGCGCCCCCCGCGAAGGCCGTGAGCCCCGCGAGCCGCGTGCTCCTCGCCCCGAGCGCGAACCCCGCGCGGCCGAGGAACCCGGCACCGAACAACCCCGCGAAGCCCGTGAGCCCCGCGAAGGCCGTCCGCCCCGCGAGGGTCGGGAAGGCCGCCCTGGCCGCGATGGCCGCCGCCCGGCTGGTGCCGCACCCGGCGGCCCCCGCCCGCCCGAGCAAATGACCAGCCCCGGCCCCGGCGATACCGAAAACCCTACACCCGCCCTTGGCGATACCGCCGAGCAGCGCGGTCGGCGTGGCGCGGCTGCCCGGCCACTCAACCGCCGCGGCGGCCGGGGCCGCGGTGATGCCCCCCGTCCCGAAGGTGAGGCTGGTGCGGTGCGCCCGGAAGGCAGTGGCCGCAACCGCCGCTCCGAACCCCGGGATGGCGCTGGCCAGAACGCCCGTCGGGGCGAGGCCAACCCCGAAAAAGTCCGTCCCACGGGCGAGGCTGGTGGTGAGGCCCGCCCGCCCCGCGAAGGTGGTGAGCGGCGCGAAGGCCGCAGTGGTCGCAACCGCCGTGGTGGCCGCGGTTCGGCCGGTGAGGGCGGGGCTGCTTCTGGTGCCGCCCCCGCCCCCGCTGGCTCCTAAGCGCACCGCCTGAAGCAGCAAGTAGTGAGACGATTTCTTGCTTACTATTTGCTGCTTCAGGCTGGGTGCTTGCTCAACTTACGCCGTTTCGCTTTCGATTGCCAACTATCCGCATGAATCAACGCTTTGCTTTTCGCTGGGCCCTCGTCATTGGTTGCCTCAGTATGCTCACTGCCTGCGACCCCAATCAGGTGTTTGAGCAGAACACGGACTTTGCTAACTACTCCTGGGACGTCCAGCAAAAACCCGCTTTCACCTTTGCTATTCAGGACACGACGGCCCGCTACGACGTGTTTTTCAACGTGCGCTATGCGCCGGCCTACGGCTTCTACAACCTCTACATGAAGCATACCCTGACTGGCCCCGGCGGCCCGGTAGGCCCGCCGCTGCTACACCAGATATTGCTGATGGACCCTAAAACCGGCGAGCCCAAGGGCAGCGGTACCGGCGACATCTACGACCTACAAGTATTGGCCCTGCCCAACCAGCACTTCACCAAAGCCGGCAGCTACACCCTCACCTTGGAGCAATACATGCGCCAGGACCAGTTGCCGGGTCTTATGGCCGTGGGCGTGCGCGTGGCTAAGCACGAGGTGAAGAAGTAATTCGTCCGAAGCAATTAGCTGGAATAGCAGAGCATCAAAAAAGAACGTCATGCCGGGCGATGTCGGGGCCTCTTTACCGCTTTAGTATTGCGGTAGAGAGGCCCCGACATCGCCCGGCATGACGTTTTTGGTGGGTCTTTTATGGCTTGGTCCTTGCCGTTATTGCAGGCGAGTGACATCTACGGCATTAGGGCCTTTTTTGCCGGCTTTGATGTTAAACTGAACCCGGTCACCCTCCTGAATCTCGTGGATGAGGCCAGTTTGATGAACGAAGATTTCTTCTTGTGAATCGTCGGCGATGATGAAGCCGAAGCCTTTGGTGTCGTTGAAAAACTTAACGGTGCCGGTAAGCATGTGTGGGAGGTAATAAATAATGAATTGAGCCCTGAACTAACGCAGCCGACCAGTGCCAGGTTGGGTACTTAAAAATTAGCTGCATGCGTGCAAGGTTGGCAAAGGTAAAATTGCGCCGTCAAAACCGGTCAATGTAGCCCTGCTCACCTACCACACCGGTTGCTGTAGAACCACGGATTCGGGCACGCGTATGTAAGCAGAACCGGCCTGGGAATTCCCCTGGTGCCGCTTCTCATCCTGCTCGCACCCGCCATGCAAAACGCCGAAGAAAACCTCAACACCGAATCCAATGACATTGCGGGCAACCGCATTGATGGGCCCGTCGGCAACACCGCCGCCCAGCACAACGGCGGCCCTGGCATCGGCCAGCCCGGCACCGATGCCGCGGCTCCGGCTGGCACGCCCAACGTGGAAAACCCAGCTGCTCCGACCTCCAGCGAATCGTTGGCGGCCTCCGAAACCAGTGTAGGCCAGGGTGCCGTGGATGGTGAGACCGAACCCCAGGAAAACAAGGAAGCCAACCCCGACGACCTGAAACCTACCGATACTTACGGGGGCAATTTCAGCAACAGCACCCAGGGCAGCTACCGCGACCAGGACCGCCGCGACAACCAGGACAGTGACCCCAGCCGGGGTGAGTTTGGGGCTCACGGCCAGCAGGGAGCCACCCACGGTGGCTTCGGCAACCAAAACCGGCTGGCTGACTACGAGCCCCACAACACCGCCGAGGACCGGTATTATGGCGGTCCGGGTGCTCCTGGCGAGCAAACCAATTCTTACCGCGAATACGACGGCCGCGACGAGCGCCCCGATGCCCGCACCGAGTACGGCTTCGAAGCCGGGACCACCGTTTCCCTCGACCCCTCCTCCAAAACCACCGATACCAACGACAACGGCTCGCCGAAAGGCACCGATAGCGGCTACGCTCAGGATTACGGCCACACCTCGCTCCGGGCCATGCAGGGCGTCGGCCCCCAAAGCAATACTACCGGGACAGACCGCCGCAACCAGAACGAGGACTACATGCCTGCACCCGCTAGCCCCTCCAACACCACCGCTGGCACGGCCAACCCCGAAACCGGTGGCCAACGCCCTGCTGCCGGTAGCCAAGGCTACGGCGACCGCGGCCGCGACCAAGCCAACGAAGCCCCGGACTTTGGCACTGGTAACGAGCGCAACGGCTATGTGCAGCCCAATGCTAACAAAGGTGATGCGGCTCAGGGCACCGGCTCTCGCGGCGGTTCCTACAACGATGCCTATGATGACAGCCAGCCCAACAGCCGCACCGGCTCACCAGCCAGAGGTGAGGAGCGTAGCGAAGACCGCAACCACAATTACGGCAGCAGCGCCCGCACCGAAAACCGCTCAGCCGAAGGCGACGACAACGCCGCCGACCACGGTGCTCCCCGCCGCAACGCCGGCCGTGATGGCGAAGCAGACGAATAAATAGAAAACGCCTGTCATCCTGAGCGCAGCGAAGGATGACAGGCGTTTTCTATCGGTGCACCTTCACGTTGATGTCGTATTGGTAGCGGGGAGGGCCGCCCAGCGGAATGGCAAAAAAGGGCATGGCCGTGTTGTACTGGTCGGTCACGTAGAACACCATGTCGTTGGGGGCAGGCTTGGTTGATGTAAGGCGAAAATCGAGGCTGAGACCGTGCTCTTTAGGTGAAACCTGGAAGACGCTGCTGGTCCATTCACCGTCGCCGCTCATGGTGCCAGGCTGGCCGTTTTTGGCAATGCTGAATACGTTGAGCGTAGCCGCGTTGTCCGCATCAAAGTTGCTTTGCTTAATGCTCACCACCTTGTCGTTCACGAAAGGGTAGAGGTGCACGGTGGTTTTGCTGGCTGTAGCCGGCAGCCGGAAGCAGTACTCGTAGGTAAAAGCATTGCCACCTTCTACTGATATGTTTTCGGTGGGGCTGGTGCTGAAAAAGTAGCGATACAAGTTGCCATCGTTGCCGGTCAAGCCGCGGGCTACCAGTTTGAAGACGTGGCCTTTGAACTCGTCCACCATTTCGCCTTCCAGCGGGTTGAGTGGGCCGAAGGTGTACCACTTGCCGTCGTACTTTGGGTCGGCCCCGAAGGTCATGCTCTTAAGCAGGCGGCCGGGCGGCGTGGGGTTGGTTGGGCGCGGGTCCCGGGCCTGCGGGCCACTAAATGTGCCGGGCCCGCCGTACAGGTTGAACGAGGTAGTGGTATTAGCCGGCCCCTTGAGGTCGTCGTTTTTGCCACCGCAGTCTGGGTCCCACACCCGGATGTAAACGGGGGTACGCTGCTGCTCGGGGATGAGGAAAAAGAAGGTCTGGGTGAAGTCGTCGTCGCCCCACATTTTGTCCGACTGCGCGCCGAACGTGACCAGGCTTTCTACCCGCTCGCCAGCGTTAGGCACGGCCTGGGCGTGCGCGTTGGTTAGCGGTAAGGTCCACAAGGCTACCAGTGCACCACTATACCAAAAGCATTGTTTTACCATGTGGCCAAGTTACCCATGCCAATTCAATTGCTGGGCTTGTGCCGGGACGGATTTGTCGGAAATTATTCGGAATCCGCTGCTAAATTGTATGTTTACGACTTGTTAGCCTCGCACTATGCCCGCTGCCGTCCGCGCCACTTCTGATTTTTTCGACCAGCTGACCAATGACCTGCTGGTGCTGCGGGTAGTGGCCCAGCAACGTTTCCGGCCCTTGAGCGCCGAAGAGCTGAACCGGCGGCCCAGCCCCAGCCGCTGGAGCGCCGGTCAGTGCCTGGAACACCTCAACATCGTGGGCGGCTACTACTTGCCCAGCATCGCGGCCCGCATCAAGAAGGCCCAGGAGCGCGGCTCTAAACCAGCCCAAATTGCTAAATCAGGCTATATCGGGCGGCGTTTCATTGAGGCCATGCGCGCGCCGGTTAGTGAGAAAACCTACGTTACACCGCAACGCTACGCGCCCACCGGCACCCGGCTGCCCCGCACCGTGGCGGAGGTATTCAGCCGGCAGATTGACGAATTGCTGCGCCTTGTGCTGCTGGCCCGGCAGGTCAACGCCAACGCTATTCGCATTCCCAACGCCATTTTCCCGCTGCTGTTGTTTCGCCTTACCGACCAGCTCGAATTTCTGGTTGTGCACATTCAGCGCCACATTGCCCAGGCAGAAGCTGTGCTAACAGGCAATGGCGTGGCCGCCAAAGCATCGGTGGGCTAAGCTGGTATCCACGCTAAAAGCATTCGCCTAAAGCTGCCACAAATAAAAACCGCGCCGAGTTATCAGTGCGGGTTTTTATTTGTGGCAGCTGCGTCGCGAGGATAACTTACTTGTTGCCAAAGAAATAGTTGGCCGTTAGCTGGAAGCCGCGGTTATATATTTTGCCGTCGGTGTCGTTGCCGTCCGGGTCATTTGGGGTAAGATTCAGCAGGCCCAGGCTGTAGCCTATCTGCGCCTGGAATGGGCCAACGCGGTAGCCAAGACCAGCGTTGAGCCCGGCATCAAAGCGACGAAACGTGGCAATAACCTCCGGAGAACTGGCCAGTCCGTTGTTCAAGGCGTCGTCCAGTTGCGTGTTGGCATTTTGCTTGCTGCCGTATTCTATGGTCAGGGCGATGGGAAAAGAATTAACGGCCCCACTCATCAGTACGTCGGGGTCGTTGCTGGTAATGGCCAGTTTGCTGGAGCCGTTCCCTCCTACACCAAAAGCTACGTAAGGTCCCGCAAATACCTGAAAGCCATTATCGGTATCGGAGGTGTACACAAAGTTGAGAGGTACCTCTAAATAATTGAGTTTGGGCGTCGCAGTATAGGTAATGGTGGTAACGTAGGGAACATTGGTGTTGTCAACGGCTGAAAATTTCAACTCGGCACCTTTCTGGCTGAAAAGCAGCGAAGGCTGGAAAGCGAATTTGCCAAACCCCACATTAAGCGTTCCACCAACCTGAACGCCTGCGATAGCACTCGCTTCGTTGGAAAGTCCAGCCGGTATGTTGCCATACTTGTACGAAAAATTTGAAATATTCAGCCCCAGGCGCGGGCCGAAGGAAACGGTGGTCTGAGCCTGAACGGTGGTAGCCGTGGCCGCTGTCAGAAACAAAGCGGTAAACAGGTTTTTCATGGAAAGAGAAAAAGAGGTAAAAGAAGCGACAAAGAGTAGGCTGCCGGATTTTTCCGGCTGGCTAATAGAGACAAAGATAAAGATGCTGCCTTCCTTCCCGAGTCAGGTAGCGGTGTGAAAAGCAGGGTGGACGTGTGCAATAAAACTGCACCGGGCATCTTTAGGTCTCCAACCCGGCCTTGTGCCCGTCCTGCCTATGCGTTTGTTCCTCCTTTCCTTCTTGCTGCTCACTATGATTTTTACTTCTGACTCCGCTGCCCCCGCCCCGCCGTCCGGCCCCTACGCCGCCCAATGGAAGAAGATTGATGAGCTGCTCAAAAAGGACCAGACCGCCACTGCCGCGCCGCTGGTGGAGCGCCTCTACCAGCAGGCCAAAAAGGAAGGCAACAGCCCGGCCTACGTGCGGGCGCTACTCTACAAAATCCGCCTGCTGCAAGCCAAGGAGGAAGACGAGACCGAGAAAGCCATTGGCCTGCTGGAAACTGAAGTGAAAACGGCCAGTTTCCCGGCCCGGCCCATCCTACACTCGCTGCTGGCTGAGGAATACACTAAATACCTCAACCAAAACCGCTACCGCCTCTACCAGCGCACGGCCGGGGCCAAACCTACTCCGGCCGACGGCAACACCGAGGCCGATGGCGGCACCGGCCTCGCTACCTGGGACATGGGCCGGCTGGGCGCTGCCATTGTGCGGCACTACTACCAGTCGGTGGAAGATGAGCCCCAAAAGCAGCTGAAAACCACCCTGGCTGACCTCGGCGACCTAGCTGTGGGAGGCAATGCCGAAGGCCGCGCCCTGCGGCCTACCCTGTATGACCTGCTGGCCCAGCGCGCCATCGAAGGCCTGAAAAACCAGGAACTGTACGTGACTAAGCCCGAGCAGCAGTTCCAGCTCACGGAGCCCCAGCTGTTTGGCGATGCTGCCACGTTTGCCGAGTTGCGCCTGCTCGCCTCCGATGCCGACTCGCTCAATGGCCAGCTGCACGCACTGCACCTGTTGCAGCGCCTCACGGCCTCGCGCCAGCAGCAGACGCCGCCCAACCTGGCTGCGCTGGCCGACGTGGACCTGCAGCGCATGGACTACCTGCACAGCCTGACGCAGCATACTGATTTGGGCACGCAGTACGAGCCGGCCCTGACGCGCCTGGCCGAAACATATAAGGCCCTGCCCATCAGCACGGAGCTTATGGTGCGGCGGGCCGAAGTTGAGCGGGAGGCCGGCGACAACGTGGCCGCCGTGCGCCTGGCACGGGAGGCCGAGGCCCGGTTTCCGAAGTCGCGCGGCGCGGCGCGGGCCCGGCAGCTGCGTGAGCAGCTGGAGCAGCCCGAAGTGGCGTTTACGGCGGCTGATATTGTGGTGCCCAACCAACCCTGGCGACTAGACATGACGGCTCGCAACGTGACGGGCCTGCACGCCTGGGCCTACCGCATTTCGCTGAAAGAGTGGGAACAATCGGGTGAGTATGATGAGAAAGAGCGCACCGTCGTGCAGCGTTACGCCCGTGCTTTAAAAGCTGCACCGGCAGCAACTTGGACAGTGCCGGTGCCCACGCATCCGCAGGATTATAAAGAGCAGAAGTTTGCCGTGGCGGGCGCGGTGCTGCCCATCGGCTACTACTTGGTCATCATCAGCAACCAGGCCGAGAAGCCAACGACGCCGCAGACTGGCGCGATGACGAGCTACGGCTTTGTGGGCGCAAGCGAGCTGAGCGCCGTGAACCGACACGAATTCAATGACCCGGCGACCCAGCTGCTGGTGCTGCATCGTCAGAATGGCACCGCGCTGGCCAAGGTGCAAGGCCAGCCAATCTACAGTCATTACGACCAGAAAGCCCGCAAGCAAGTAACGCGGGTAGGCGCAACTGTGACAACAAACGCGGAAGGCGAAATGAAGCTGCCCGCGCCCAATAACGGGCAGAGGAACAACGAGCAGCTGACAAGCGTGCACATCTGGCGGGGACAAGACACGTTGCGGCTAACCAACATCAACGGCTATTACCAGCCCAGCCGCAACGGTGCAGAACAGGCCCAACGCCGCACCTTCCTCTTCACCGACCGCGCCATTTACCGCCCCGGCCAGACCCTGTATTTCAAAGGCATTCTGACCGAAACCCTGCGTTCCAAATCCAGCCTCCTGACCGGCCAATCGGTGAGCGTGCGGCTGGTGGACGTGAACGGCCAGACTGTGCAGACGCTGCCGTTCACCACTTCCGAGTTTGGCAGCTTCAACGGCTCGCTGGTGCTGCCCACGGGCTTGCTAAACGGCCAAATGAGCCTGCAAACCGACCACGGCAGCCTCAGCTTTGCGGTGGAAGACTACAAGCGGCCCACCTTCCTCGTTACCATCGACTCGGTGCCCGGCCGGCCGCAGCTGGGCCAGCCGCTCACCCTCAACGGCCACGCCCGTGCCTACGCTGGCCAGGCCACCGACGGTGCTACGGTGAGCTACCGCATGACGCGCCGCGAGCTGTGGCCCATGTTTGACTATGGATTTAGCCGGCGCACTTACAACCCCGGCCAGGGAAACCAGGAAATTGCCCACGGCACCACCACCACCGATGCCGAGGGTCGGTTCAGCCTCACGTTCACGCCGCCACTGGTGCCCACGAAGGCTGGGAGCCGACGCGGCTGGGAGCCGGGCTATCTGTTCGAAATCACGGCCGACGTGACCGATGCGGCCGGCGAAACCCGCACCGGCACCCGCAGCGTGCCCATTGGCCGCAACCCGCTCAGCCTGCGCCTGGTAGGGCCGGGCGAAGTGGATAAGCAGCACCTGCCCACGTTCACGCTCCTGAGCACCAACGCCACCGGCGAGCCCCTGACGGCTGCTGGCACCCTGCGCCTGCTGGCCCGCAAGTACCGTCCCAATCCGCTCGGCGTGGCCGGTGCCCCGGTCATTTCCGCCGAAACCGAACTGCCGGCCGAGCTGCTGAAAACGCTGCCCTTCGATACGAAAAATGGTCCGGCGCTCGACCTAAAAGCGGCGCTGGCCGCCCTGCCCACGGGCCGTTACCGCCTCGAAGCGCAAGCTGCCGGGGCCGATACCTCCGCCCGCGCCACGCACGATTTCGACCTCTACGACTCGCAGGCTGCCACAGTGCCCTACGCCACGCCCGATTGGTTTGTGGCCCTGGCCGACACCGTGGCCCCCGGCCAGCCCACCAGCGTATTGCTGGGCAGCAGCGAAGCCGGCGCGCACATCCTGCTGGAAGTGGAGCGCGAAGGCGTGCTGCTGCGCCGCGAATGGCTGACGCTGCAAGCCAACGAGCAGCGCCGCCTCAGCATCGAAAGCGGCGAAGCCACCGCCGTGGGCCCGCTCTACATCCACACCACGCAGGTGCGCGACAACCACCTCTACCGCCACGATGCCACCGTGGAGGTGGCCGAGCAGCCGCAGCCGCTCCAGCTCTCCATCGCCACTTTCCGCGACAAGCTCCAGCCCGGCCAGAAGGAAACCTGGCGCGTGACCATTCATCAGGCCAACGGCAAACCCGCCGATGCCGAGCTGCTGGCCACCCTCTACGACCAAAGCCTAGACGTATTCCGGCCGCACAGCTTCCTGGGGCTGGCGTTTGGCGGGGGGTATCATCCGATGCATTTTGGCTGGCAGGGCCAGTTTGGAGAGATGAATTCGGAGGTGCTGCTTGCGCCGGAATATTCCGATGGCTTGTCGGGTATTGAATACCCGGACTTGAACACCTGGGGCATTGGGAGCAGGGGAGGTTTGGTCGGGTACGGCGGTGGCCCGGGGCGGGTCATGCGTCGAATGGCCAGTCCAAAGCAGGGCTCTGCGCTATATGAACAGGCGATTGGTGGTAACCTGGCCATGCCTGCTCCGCCAATGGCCGCGGCGCCAATGGCTTCGGCTGCAATGGACGCTAGGACCAATGGAGAAGTGCAGGTTTTGTCTGGACGTAGTGATGATGTCAGCACCAAAAAGCCCGCCGCGCCTGACCTGACTGCCGTGCCCACCCGCACCGATTTCCGCGAAACGGCCCTGTGGCAGCCTGCCCTGCGCACCGACAAAAACGGCGACGTGGTGCTCGAATTTCAGATGCCCGAAGCCGTGACGCGCTGGCAGCTGCTGGCCCTGGCCCACGACAAAAGCCTGCACAGCGGCCAGCTGGCCCGGCAGCTCGTCACGCAGAAGGAAGTTCAGATTACGCCCAATGCGCCGCGCTTCTTCCGGCAGGGCGACACCTTCACCTTTCCCGCCAAGTTCTCGAACCTGACCGACCACGCCACCAGCGGCACCGCCCAGCTTGTGCTGCTCGACGCCGCCACCGGCCAGGATATCACCAGTCAATTGCTGAAGGGCCCGGCGCAGCAGCCCGTATCCGCCGCCGCGCACCAGAGTG
This sequence comes from Hymenobacter negativus, assembly GCF_017571495.1. GTDB lineage: Bacteria > Bacteroidota > Bacteroidia > Cytophagales > Hymenobacteraceae > Hymenobacter > Hymenobacter negativus. The sequence goes on from NZ_JAGETZ010000006.1 coordinate 192,459, forward strand.
CCGCCTTAGGCTGGGAAATCAGCCTGCCCAGTGACTTTGCGCCGGCTGCGGTGACGTACCGGGTGGTGGTTTCGGCCCTCGGAGGAACGGTTTCGGGCCTTGAAGGGTCGAAATCGGAGCGCAAAGGGTCTAAGTTGAAGCACAAAGGCTCGAAAGCGGACCTCGGAGAAGCAAAACCGGACCTCGAAGGGTCGGTTTTGGCCGGCAAAGGGTCGAAACCGGACCTCGGAGGGTCGGTTTCGTACTCCGACGGCGAGGAAAACACCCTGCCCGTGCTGCCCAACCGCATTCTGCTCACCGAGAGCCTGCCGCTGCCCATCGTGGGGCCCGGCAGCCGAACCTTTGAGCTGAGCAAGCTCACCAGTACCAGCAGCCCCACGCGGCGCAACTACAGCCTCACGCTGGAAATGACGGCCAACCCCGCCTGGTACGCCGTGCAGAGCCTGCCCTATCTCATGGAGTACCCCTACGAGTGCTCCGAGCAAACCTTCAGCCGCCTCTACGCCAACCTGCTGGCCGCCCAGATTCTCAAGTCCAATCCCCGCTTCAAAACCATTCTGGCCGAGTGGACGCGCCAGGCCCAAAACGGCACCGCCGCCCAGAAAAACGCCCTCGAAAGCAAGCTGGCCCAAAATCAGGAGCTGAAAAACCTGCTGCTGCAGGAAACGCCCTGGGTGCGCGATGCCCAGGGCGAAGCCGCTCGCCTGGCCCGCCTCACCGAGCTGTTCGACGAGCCCCGCCTGCAGGCCGAAACCAGCCGCGCCCTGCTCAAGCTCCAGCGCATGCAGCTGGATAACGGCGCTTTCCCGTGGTTCGAGAAGATGCCCGAGGACCGGTACATTACCCAGCTCATCGTGGCCGGTTTTGGCAAGCTGAAACGGCTGGGTGCCTTCGATGCCAGCCAGGATGCCACCGCCCAGGCCATTTTGCAGCAAGCCCTGCGCTACCTCGATGCCGAGCTGGCCGACGACTACCGCGAGCTGCGCAAAATCAAAGGCATCAAGCTGACCGACAACCACCTCGGCGACCAGCACATCCAGGCCCTCTACGCCCGCAGCTTCTGGTCGCAGCAGCCCGAAGCATCGGCCGCGAAGGATGCGTATGCCTACTACCGCGGGCAGGCCGCCAAGTACTGGCCCGCCCAGACGCGCTACCTGCAAGCCCAGGTTGCCCTGGCCCTGTTCCGCCACGATGCCAAGGCTACTGCCGCGGCCGAAGTCCTGCGCGCCTTGGCCGAAAACGCTCTGCACTCGCCCGAGCTGGGCATGTACTGGAAGGAAGTGCGCGGCGGCTACTACTGGCGCGAAGCCCCCACCGAAACCCAGGCCACCCTCATCGAAGCCTTCGATGAAGTGAAGCAGGACCAGAAATCCGTCGATGAGATGAAGCTCTGGCTGCTCAAGCAAAAGCAAACCCACAGCTGGGAAAGCACCCGCGCCACCGCCGATGCCTGCTACGCCCTGCTGCTGCGCGGCTCCGACTGGCTGGCCCCCACCCAGCCCCTGCAAGTCACCGTCGGCGGTCAGCTTGTCAAGCCCGAAGCGGCGCAGGCCGGTACCGGCTACTTCAAAACCGCCTGGGCCGCTGCCGAAATCCAGCCCGCGCAGGGCAAAGTCACCCTCACCAAGCCCGACGCGGGCGTGGCCTGGGGGGCGCTCTACTGGCAGTATTTCGAAGACATCGACAAGGTGACGTCGGCCACCACCTCGCTCAGCCTGGAGCGCGAGCTGTACCGCGAAACCCGCACCGCCAGCGGCCCGGTGCTGGAAAAGCTCACCTCCGCGTCGCCCCTGAAAATCGGGGATGCGCTGGTGGTGCGCCTCGTGCTCCGCACCGACCGCGCCCTGGAATATGTGCACCTCAAAGACCAGCGCGCCGCCGGCCTGGAACCCATTGCCCAAACCAGCGGCTACCGCTACCAGAATGGCTTGGGCTACTACGAGTCGCCCCGCGACGCGGCCACCAACTTCTTCCTGGGCGAAGTACCGCGCGGTACCCACGTTTTCGAATACCGTTTACGAGCCAGCCAAGCCGGCGACTTTTCGGGGGGACTTAGCCAAGTACAGTGCTTGTACGCTCCCGAATTTGGAGCGCACTCGGCTGGAGTGCGGCTACGGGTAGCACCGTAGCCGCTCGTAGGCAAAATCAGGCCTCTGAGCCCCAGGAATGGCCCCTATAGCGTTTAAAACCGCTTTTGCCTTGCATTTAAACGGGGTGGGATGTAGCTTTGTCTTCTGTCGGTATTACATTATTCGTCTATGAAGCATCTATTTGTCCTTTTAACACTGCTCCTGACCTGGGGTGGTGCTCAAGCCCAAACTGAGAAACAGACCCCCGTAACCAAGCTTCCCGGCGAGGAAAACCTTAGCCTCCGCGAGCGGGCCGAACGTGATTTTCTGATGCCGGTGCGTCGCAAGAAAATCGTAACCGAAGCGCCAAAAGTAGCCGCCGATGACAACACCGCAGCCCCTGAAACGGACGCTACCGCTCACTATTCCGAGGCCACTGATGAGGCCGCCCTCACGGCCCGCACCGCCCGCAGCTACGAAGCCCGCCACGCCGAGGCACTAGCTGCCCGCCGCGCCGCCGCCCGTCGCGAAGAGGCCCGCGCCGAAGCCAGAGCCGAGGCTCGTGCCGAAGCCCGCCGCGCCGCCCGCCACCACTCGGCTCGCAGCCACAGCAGCAAGTCCAAGTCCCATAAGACTACTTCGCACAGCAGTAAATCGAAGTCGACCAAGTCCAAAACAAAAGCTAAATCGGCCTCGCATACCAGCAAAAGCAAAGTGAAGGCCAACAAGGCCAAGAGCAGCGCTAAGAAAAGCAGCAGCAAGAAGAGCACTACCCACAAAGCCACTAAGAAAAGCACCCCTTCGAAGTCGAAGAGCAAAACTAAGAAGCGCCGCTAAGCAACGCTTTAAAGCATAAACCAACAAGGCCCGACACTACTGTGTCGGGCCTTGTTGGTTTATGGGGCTGCGGGCTGTTGGTCGTAACGCAGCATGTGCCCTAGCTATCATCCTAGAGCAGTTTCGCATCAGTAGCTAGTAGCGCGAACTTTCAGTTCGCGTCTTGGAATGACTGCCAAGCGGCGCAGGGACGCGAACTGAAAGTTCGCGCTACCATTGAATGCGAAACTGCTTTAAGCTTGCATACCGAAGTGCGGTACAGATAATAATGCCCCTACCAAGGCTGCGCCGATTACTCCAAATTGTGGGGCGCAAGTGTGGCGCAGCCTCCTCGCGGCAAGAGTTGCCTGCATGAGGAAAAAATCCGCGTAGCAGTGACAGATTACCAGCTGGTTCTGTCACTGCTACGCGGATTTTAAATAAGTGAGATGGTGATTCGCTACAGCTCTGTCGCCGCATCACGGCTACTTCAAAGCGGGGTCATCGGTGGCAAGATTCTTTACTGCGCTCAGTATGACAGAAGGAGAGGCAACCTGTCAACAGCGCGCATTCAAACTACCGCTTGTTGAGGACGATGAAGTTGTTGAATGTGGCCGTTGTGTGTTCGGCACCTTGGGCGATGAGGGCTACGCGCACGCCGCGGTCCCATGGCGGGAGGTAAGTACCGTTGAGGGTGAAGCTCTCGGTGGGCAGGGGCTGCCAGGTGGCGCCGTCGGTGCTGTAGGCGAAGCGGTAGCGCTGGCCGCCCCACACTTCGAGACGGAGCGTAAGGGTGTCACAGGGCTCAACGTAGGCTTGAGCGAGGCACTGCTGCTTGCCACTCTTCACGTGCCAGATTTGCACCTGACCATTGCCTGCCATGAGCGCCAGAGCGTTGTAAGGGTCACCCACGGCAGCAAGGCCGGCGAAAGTGTCAACGGGCAGGTTGGTGAAGTCGAGGGTGGTAGCGGCTTTATAGGTGGCGGCGTGGGTGCGGCGGGCAATGATGGTGCCGAGGCGCGAGGCCCCGGCGGTGAGGTGCAACTGGCCGTGGCGCACGGTAGTAGTAGGCTTGGGTGCCGTGATGGGCCACTGCCAAGCCAGGCCAAGGGCTTCGCCCTCAAACTCATCCGTGATGTTGAACTGAGTCATGTCGGCGAGCGCCGGGGCCTGGGGGCTGCGGTTCACGAACTCAGGCCACTCCTGTGCATTCCAGGTGAACTCGCTGAGGAGGCCCTGGCGGCCTACGAATTCGTGGCTTTCGGCCGCGTAGGCATGATGCAGCAGGAACCAGCGGCCATCCATTTCGGTCACGGTGCCGTGGCCGGGGCACTTCCACACATCGTTGCGGTCGAGGATGGGATTCTGCTGATGCTTTTCCCAAGGACCCAGCAGGTTGCGGGAGCGGGCTACGCCAGTGGCATAGTTACAGCCCTTGCCGCAGCAGCTGTTACCAGCGTAGAACATGTAGTACCAGCCGCCGTGGCGCACCAGCGCCGAGCCTTCCACCAGCGGCCCTTCCCAACGCACGTCGTTGGTAAACAGCTCGGTGGCCTCGCCGATGAGGGCAGTGCGCTCGTCGTTCAGGCGCTGAGCCCAGATGGGGGTTTCCTGCTGGCAGGAATTGCCGTCCTCTTTCCAGATGAGGAAGAGGTCGCCGTTTTCATCGGGCATGGCAAAGCCGTCGATGGAGCCGGCTTCCTGGCCTACCAAGGGACCGTGGTCATGGTAGGGGCCGGCGGGGTGGTCGGCGCTGGCTACGGCTACGCACAGCATGCCGCCCTGCTTGCTACGGGCAGTATAATACAGGTAGGTGCGGCCATTTTCGTAATGAAACTCCGGCGCCCAGAAGTTGGAGCTGGCCCAGTCGGGCAGCTTCTCGGGGAAGATGTGGCCGACCAGCTCCCAATCAAGCAGGTTTTTGGAGGAGAAGATGGGAAACACAGCACCCCACTCGGCGGAAGTGGCACTGGCCCAATAGGTATCACCTATTTTCGTGATGGTGGGGTCAGGGAAATCGCCAGGCAGTACGACATGGTCGTAGGAAGTGCGGGCGGGAGCAGTTTCGGCAGGCGAAACATGCGAAATGGCCAAATGGGCCAAATGTTCTAGTTCGATGGACACGGTGGGAGGGTACAAGGAGGATAGAAAAAGAAAGCCAGCTGACTGGTGAAAAGCTTTCTATGTTAAAGGTAGGGGTTTGGAATAACTATTGGGGGTGAAATGTGATTTTTTCAGATGAACGTGCAGAAATAATCGGTGAATAAACCATTGCACCGGCCCAGGCTTGCCGAGGGAGTGTAAGGTGGCTGCTGGTAAAACAAGCTTCTAATATGTGCTGAAAGCCATATTTGGGTGTAGTGTGTCCACGTAGGTAGCAATGCAGAATTCAGGCCAACCTTCCTTTGTGAGGAGTGCTAGAGTCAGGTAAAATTTGACTATGGCAAGAAAGTAGATTGTTTATTAATTTGAGTTGACGGCAACGTGAATTGCCCTTGCAAAGGGCTTTTGCCCGCCAATACCTTGAATATTGAGAGACCACCCCTCATAAGGCACATGTCTGTGGTTTATTGCTAGAACTGGAAATAAAAAGAGCCTCCCAAAAGGAGGCTCTTTTCCTAAATATTCTTAAATGGTTAGTGCACTACGGAGAGGTGTTTGGTAACACTGCCTTCGGCGGTCCGGATGGTTACGCTATATACACCGCCGCTGAGGGCAGCGGTGTTGATGGCAACGTGCTGCACGCCGGCTGCCATATTCGCGTTGGCCGGCGTGGCAACAATGCGGCCGATGGCGTCGATTACATCAACACGCACAGCTGAGGACTTGAGCAACTCGAACGATAGGTCGGTGCGGTCGGCGGCGGGGTTGGGAGCTAGGGTAGTGCCGGTAGCAGCCACCACGTTGGTCACGGCCGTGGTGTTGGTGGCACGCAAGGTGATATCATCAACGAAGAGGCTATTGCCATAGTTGCTGGTGGCGCGCAGGGCAAGCATAGCACCGGCCGGCACGGCCGTTACGTCGACGGTGCGCAGGAGCCACTGCGACTGGGTGGGCAAAAAGCGGGTGATGGTAGCGGGGGCAGTGGCCAGATTGGCCCCGGCCAGGTTCCATATCGAAGTCCAGGTAGTGCCGCAGTTAGTGGAGTATACTACTTCGAGGCGGTCCTGCTCGGTGGCGTACTGAGCATAAGCCTGCCAGAATTCCAGGGTTTTGGTGCCGCTGGTAGGTAGCACGGCGGCGGGTAGAATGGCGTAGTTAGCTTCGCCCGAAGGGTAGTCGAAGTTGTTGTGATAGAGCAGGTAAGTGCTGTTGTTGTGGCCAATGTTTGCAGTGTTGCTGCGGGTCAGGAGCCAGTTGCTGTTATTGGCGTTGGCGTCGAACAGAATCCAGTTGGTGGGCAGGGCACCGCCATTCTCAAAGCCGGTGGACAGGGGCAGCGCGGTACCAGCGTTGTTATACACCACAATGCTGGCAGTAATTTTATTGTTGCCGCCGTTCACATCTACAGTGCCATTGGGCAGGGCCACGGAGTCGGCGATGACGTGCGAGCCGGGGGTTACGGTCAGTGCAGGCATGGCGACGGCCGCAGTAGCATTAGCGGCCAGCGAGCCCGTCCAGTTGTAAGTGAGCCAGGCGGTGGCGTCGACCTTGTAGTAAATCCGGGCCGAGGTAACGGTGGTAGTACCCGTATTCTTCAGTGTCAGCGAGGGCGTAACGGAGGCTGAGCCAGCGGCGCAGGTGAGAGCCGAGGGCAGGCTTACCTGTGTAGCACCCATGTCAAGGGGCACGGCTACATAGGTAGAGGGCATGGCAAAAGCAATCGACTTATCAGTGTCGTTCTGAATCCAAACGACCAGACGGGTTTCATTGGCCGCAGCTTTGTCTACGTAAGATGGTACGCGGCCTTTGAGGGTGATGGTTTGGGTCTGGCCGGCCGTCCAGGCGTTGGAAAGCTGAGTACCAGCGGCGTTGGGGTACATTTCGCGCACCACGTTGTGAAACTCGGTTTCGCCGTTGGTGCCGGGGGCAGTGGCATAGCGCAGGTGCTCAATAAGGGCCACGCGCAACTTGAGGTTGGCACCGGCTGGAGCGTAGGCTTGCAACGCAGAGAGGTTGATAGTAGCCCGTACCGAGTCGCCGTTGGCAGTCCACTGGTGCGCTACGGTGGCACTGAACGGGGCCGCGAGATTCGACGCGTTATCAATGTCCGCTTGGGTAAGGTAGTTGACGTGACCGGGGCTGGTAGTGCCCACGCCCTGTATGGTGCCGTCGAGGCGGCCGTAGGGGGCGAAGGGCACGCTGTAATACGACAGGCGGGCGTTGGTGACGGTGGTGTAAGCGTTGTAGATGGGGCCAGCCGATGGGATGGGGCTCTGGTACTTAATCAGCAGCACCTTTGAGGGGTTGGTGCCAGCGGCGAGCAGGGTGTTGAGGCCGGGGTTGGAGGCAGCGCAGGGTGCGCAATTCTCGCCCGAAAACTCTTCGTACAGTGCGAGGCGGTTTTGGGCGTGGACGGCCGTGGTCCCAAGCGCTGCAATGGCGGTAACAAGTACTAGTTTTCTCATACAGGTGGTGAGGAGAATGAATTGATTATGACGCCTAAGTTAAGTGCTATTACCAATGCTTTGCGTGAAGTGTACTCATTAGTTAAATTTTTTTTAAGGCATCATACATTGGCTATCAGTAACAAGGCCGGCAACCCGGGAGAAATGAACAAAGAGCCGGCTTCCTATAGAACTAAACCTGCCTGCTTTGTGCATCAGGTTGCCCTATTGGATTTGAGGCCAAACAATACTCTGAGCAGTGAAAACCGCTGAATCACAGTATACAGGAGCAGCGTGAAGCCGAAGGTGCCGAGGGCGATAAGCAGGAATTTGGCTGCGTTGGTGGCGGGCCAGCGTAGCACGTAGTAGGCCAGGGCGATGAGGACGGTTTGGTGCAGAATGTAGAAAGGGAACACGGCTTCGTTGGCGCGCTGGAGGAGGGGGGAGTTGCGGTTGAGGTAGCGGCGGCCGAAACCCACACACACCAGTATCCAGCACCAGCAGTTTAGGCCTTGTACGGCGCGCTTGATGGCATTGCCGATGAGGGCATAGTAGTAGTCATCGCCCCAGTAGTAGAAGCTGAAGGCGGCCAGGCCCAGCGCAAGGAACAGGTAGCGTTGCCGCTCGGCAGCTTGCCAGAAGCCGGCCAGGGGGCCGAGGATGTAGCCGTAGATGAACAGCGTGAGGTAGAAAGCGAAGTTGAACCAATCGGAAACCAGGTTGCGGGTATCGGGCCAGTAGGGGCGGAGCGTAAGTTGGATGAGGATGAGCGGTAAGGCAAAAACCAGCACGGTTCCGGGCCGGCTCAGCCACTGGCTGAGCTTGGCGAGGAGGGCCTGTCCGGCGGGCCTGCGCAGCTTAAGGAAGAGGGGCAGGCTGAGTAGCGAGAAGGGGAGCAGATAGGCAATAAACCAGAGGTGGTTCCAAGTGAAATTGCCCTTCGGCGCGGCGCCGTTGAAGTAGTGAGGGTAGAAATCGAGCAAGGAGGTGTAGTGGGCACCCTCGGACAGGCGCTGGTAGTAGACCTGCGGCACCACGACGACGACCATGCCGAAAACCAGCGGGAGTAGCAGGCGCTGCACTCGCTCAGCGGCAAACTGGCCAGCGGTGCGGCGGCCCAGGGCGAAGGTGACACCGACCCCGGATATTACAAACAGCAGGGGCATGCGCCACTGGTTAAGAAATTCCATAGGCAGCTCCAGGGCGGGGCTGGTGGTCTTGCTCATGATGTGAAAGTTCCAGCCCACGAATACCAGGCCGGTATGGTAGAGGATGAGCAGCCCAAAGGCGAGAACTCGGAGCCAGTCGAGGTCGTAGCGGCGGGTGGAAGGAAGCGGGAGAACGGTGGTTGGGCTCATGGCCGGTGAGGGGAGTAGGTGAATCGATGCTCAAACCTACCGGAGGGCTTCCCGAACCACGACACGCCTCACAAACCCGGCGTACTACCTTGCGAATTGGGACGTTGTGAATGTGTTAACATGTTGGCATTATTGCGCTAATGCGTTTTTGCGAAATTGTGAGGGAGTGGTATCGGTGTTCTTTTTAAAGGCGGCATTGAAGGCCGATTTCGAGTTGAAGCCGGCGGCAAACCCAATTTCTTCCAGCTTGAGGTGGGCGGTTTCGGGGCGCTGAAGCTGGCGTTTTACTTCTTCGATGCGGTAGGTGTTGATGAAGTCGAAGAAGTTCTGCTGGCACTGCTCGTTGATGACCTGGGAGAGGTGGTGGGGCGGCAGGCGCAACTGGGCAGCCAGGTCGGCGAGGGAAAGGTCGGGATTTTGGTGGGGTTGGTCGGTGGTCATGAGGGTGCGGAGGCGGGCGAGGATTTCGGCGCTGGTCTCGGAGCTTAGCGCGGTTTTTTCATATTTTCGGCGCGGGGCGTCAGGTTCGGTGGCGGGTGCTTCGGGCGGAGTCTGCAGGGCCAGAAGGGTGGAGCGGCTGATGGCCCGGCCACTCATGCCATAGAAGAGCACGGCAATGCAAGTGGCCACCCAAACGTCGCCGGCGTCGTTGACGTCGGCGGTAGTGTGGTGGAAGTAAGTGGTGGCACCCAGATACACGAGCAGCAGCAGGCCAAAGCCCAGGCCCAAGCGCTTCAGCCAGCCCAGCACCGGGACCTGGTGGGCGGCGGGGCGGGCCGCCTGCTGGCGTTGGTAGCGGAGCAGCACGCGCAGCTGCAGCCCCAGGTACAACAGCAGGTAGCCGCCCAGCAGCAGGTAGAACACGCTGTAGAACCGGGTGTAGGTGGCGAACCACCAGAAGTTGTGCATGGCTTCTGGAGCGGCGGGGTGCGGCTGGTGGAACGACTCGGCCACGGTGCGCAGCTTCCAGGCGTTGCTCTGGGCGAAGAAGGGAACCATGTAGACGGCGTGCGCGGCGGCGGGCAGGAATAGCAGCAAGTAGCGCGGCCGCCAGCGAAACGCGGGCTCGGTGAGGCTGCGCGCGTAGAGGTAGAACAGCGGCGAAGCCACAAAATTGAGCGGCTCGGTGAGGCCCACGAAGAAGGGCGCCAACTGGATGTAGCCGGAGTAACAGAGTAGAATCTCGACGACGAGCAGAGCTAGGCTGAACACCAGCAGGCCCAGTAGGCGGTTGGAGAGGCGGGCCCCCTGAGGCGAGAAAAAGAACGTCCAGCTCAGGAACAGCCCCTGGGCGGCGCCCAGCAGAATCAGTACCGACCAGAGGTTGAGAAAGGGCTGCATGCGGAAGCGAAGAGAGTTTGCCGGAGCCAGGAATGGGATGTTAAGCGTGGGGTAAATGTACTTGAGGGGTAGAAATGAAGCCGCCCGCTTCCGGTTGGGGGAGCGGGCGGCTTTTACGACGTAGATAACCTGGGGTAGTTAGCTGGCTAATTGGGCCATTACATCGGAGAGGGTGGTGAGGCCCCAGTGCGCTGTCAATTTGCCTTCGCGCAGGCGGTAGATGTCGATGACGTTGATGACGACGGGCTTTTGGGTAGGAGCAAGGCCCAGGAGCTCGCCGGTGTGGATGCCTGTGATGGCTTTGCGGGTGGTGACTTTGTCGCCTTCGGCTACTTGGTCGAGGATTTCGACTTCTAGGTTGGAGAGGGCGGATTGCAGGATGCGGAGGAAGAAGTAGAACATGCCACCGCGGCCGGCGTCCATGCCGGCAGGGGCCGAGTGGTTGATGAAGTCAGGCGCCAGCAGTTCTTCGAGGGTATCGACATTGCCCTGGGCAATGCCTTCGTGGTTGTAGCGGCGAATGATGGCCTTATTTTCTTCGAGGTTGGTGCTCATGGCAGCAGCTTTTTTGAGGGTGAAAAAGTATGCTGCAAAATTGGGCGGCGGGGGAGGGGGCGGGTTAGCGGAAGTTGGTCAAAAAGTGTGGCCGGATGGTCAATGTGTCGGGCAGGGAAAGCACGTCAGACGAGCACAGCGTGCTTTGTTTCGGGACAAACTTGCTCATCCTACCGCCAGCTTTTGCTGCTTGAACTCGCTGGGGGACACGCCGAAGGTCTTTTTAAAGGCTTCGGAGAAGCTGGAGTGGCTTTCGTAGCCTACCTGTTGGTACACGGTGCTGGGGGGCTGGTGCTGGTGGCGCAGGAGAGCGGCGGCGTGCTGCATGCGTTGATGCAGGAGCCATTTTTGGGGCGGGAGGCTGTAAATGGCAGCGAATTTCCGTTGGAAGGTGGACACGCTCATGTGGCTGAGGAAAGCCAGCTCCTCGACGGTGATGGGCTGAGTGAGGTGGGTTTCGACGACCTGACGCAGGGTGAGCTCGGAAGGCGTGGGGTGGGGGTGGAGTGGGAAGGTGCGCAGGGCGTCGGGGTTGGTGTGGAGCAGGTAGAGGAGCAGTTCTTGCAGCTTCAGGTGCTGGATTTCGGGGCTGGGAGGCGTGGGGCCGGCCAGCAGGAGGCGCAGGGACTCAATGTAGTTGCGGATAAAGTCATCCTTAGCGAAGGTGACCAGGGGCGAATGGAGCCCGGTGCCGGGTTGGCGCAGTTGGGCGGCGTGCCGGACGTGAAACTCTTCGAGCACCTGATTGCTGAAGTAGATAAGGATGCTGCGAAACTGGCCGGCGTCGGAGAGGAGCTCACTGGTGAGGGTGTTGCCGGCGGCCATGAGCAGGATTTCGTCGTGGTAGATGGTGACGGTGCCGGCGGCCTGCACAATGGTTTTGCGGCCGGCAATGAGCAGGTTGAGCAGGTGGTAGTGCAGTATCAGCTTGTTCTTGACGGAGGGCTGCTGCGAGGCGTAGCTGCGGATGAGAACGTCGCCCGGGGCAGGGCTGCCGGGCGGGAGCAGGTCGTGGGGAAGATTGAAGACGGTCATGCGGGGGGCGATGGGTAGCGCAATATTATTCGGTTTGGGCGAGGCGGAGCGTGATGATGCGGAGCTTGGGGTATTTGGGCACGGGGCACGGGTTACTACATCTGCCCAAATAGGGCGAAGCAGCCGATTTGTGACGGCCACCTGCTGCGAGATATGCGATGCTGCCAGGATTGATGCAACGTTTGCGGACAGGGGCCGGTCAGGGGGGAACTGGCGGCGCGGGTGCGCTTGGAGGCCAGAATCTCATTTCTTCCTTCCCATGAAAAACCTCTTGCTACTGGGCTCGGCTGCGGCTTTGCTGATGTTTTCTTCGCCGGCTGGCGCGCAGTCGATTACGCTTACTCAGGCCAATTTCCCGGCTTCGGCCAGTGGCGTTGAGCGGTACATGCCAGTGACGCGGGTGCCCTCATCCTTTGCACTGCCGCAGCCAGGGGCAAACCAGGCGTGGGACTACAGCAGCTTGGTTGCCGACTCGGCAGTAGCGGAGCAACACTACCAGGTGCCGGGTGCTGCTAGCGGCCCAACTTTTGGCGCTGCCACGCGGCGCTACGCGGAGAATACCTTTATTGGCATCAGCTACTACGTTACGGGAGCCAGCAACTTCCCTTACAACAGAGAAAACTATGAGGCCCTGACGCCCAGCGGCCTGCAACGCCTGGGCTTCACGCTGGCCGCCGACCAGTGGCAGCTGGCTAGCCCCAACACGACGGCCGCATATACCTGGGAAGTGCCCGCGCAGCAGGTGGCCTACGAGGGCCCGGCTTACCAGGTGCAGTTTCCGTTGACGGCCAGCTCGGCCAGTGCGATGACTTACCGGACCGTGACGCAGCTGCGCGTGACGGAGCCGGGCTCGGGCCTGAATGCCGCGCCGGTGCGCCTGGTACACCGCGTGGCCCAGACCGATACCGTGGTGGGCTACGGTACCATGCGGCTGCCTACGGCAATGGGGCCATCAGCCGCGTTTCCGGTGCTGATGCAGCGCACCGTGATGCAGGAAACGGATAGCCTGTACCTCGGCAGCCAGCCTGCCCCGGCGCAGCTGCTGGAAACCCTGAACATGCAGCAAGGCCGGCAGTACAACACGTTTCGGACCGCTTTCTTCCGCGAAAACTCGGCTCAGCCGGCCTTGCAGCTGTTCTACAGCAATGCCGGTTTTCAAACCCTACGGCCGTGGTTCAGCATCTGGTATTCGGGTGAGGCCAACCTCGGAACGGTAACCAGCACCCGCGCCGGCCAATTGCCAGCGGGGGCGTTGCAGGCCTACCCCAACCCGGTGACGACCGGCCGCTTCACGCTGACGCTCGCCGGTGACCGGCAGCCGGTGCAGCTCATCGTGCGTGACCTGGTGGGCCGGCAAGTAGCCAGCGCGGCCACCGTATCCGGCGAGCCCACAGCGGTGCTGAGCGGCCTGCAGCCGGGGCTGTACTCGGTGGAGGCGACTACCCGCGATGGCCAGCGCGGTACTGTGCGGGTGCAGGTGCAGTAACGGGTGCTGGCGTGGGTTTTACGCGTCCAATAACCGGCGGTGGTAGTTGATTTGACCCAGGTGGTAGGTCAGGTGGGTGGCTAGGTGGAGTAGCATATGGGCCGTGGAAGTCTCGCTTTCGAATACCTGAACGGGGTATTCCTGGCTCAGCTGCTCATCGGGCAGCTGGGCGAGCGCGGCGCCCACAACCAGGCGCGTGGCTTCGATGCCGGCCACCAGCTCGGCGCGGGGAACGTCTTTCCGTGAGAATTCCAGCTCCCGGTGCCGGACGTAGCCGCTGCCGCCCAGTTCGGCCCCGATGTAGGTGTTCAGGTTGCCAATCAGGTGCAGGCAGAGGTTGCCGGCCGAGTTGCTGATGCTTTTTTCGACCCGCCAAATAGTGTCTTCGCTGCGGTAAGATTCAATTTCAAGCTTCAGCTTGTTCAGGTCGCGCTCGAAAAGGGTTTGGAGAATGGCTACTAGCATGGCAGGCGTGGGGTGGAGGTGATTATTCGAAGGCCACCAGCTTGCCTTCGAGGATGATGACGGCGTGGCTGGTGAGCAATACCTTGTCGGCTTGCAGCTCGACCTGCATGGAGCCGGTGCGGCTGGATGATTGGAATGCCTGCATCACCGACTTGTGGAGGCGGGTGGACCAATACTTGGCCAGAAATGTTTGCACGCCGCCCGTGACGGGGTCTTCGGTGGTGCCGGCCCAGGGCCAGAAGTACCGGTAGTGGTAGTCGTAGGGGGCGTGGCTAGCCGGGGCCGTCACCAGCACGCCGTTGATGCCGGTATGGGATTGCAGCAGCGCGTTGAAGTCGGGCCGGAGCGCGGCCAGCAGCTGGTCATCGGCAATTTCCAGGAGCAGTATCTTATTCTTCGGGCTAAAAGCGGTGTTGAGAACGGCCGGCAACCCTAGGGCTGCCAGCATGGCCGGTGGAGCAGCAGCTGGCTCGGTGTCATATACCGGAAACTGCATGGTTATTTCCTCGCCCCGGCAGCTAATAAACAAATCCACCTGCTGGTGGGTGAGGAAGTGAATTTCGGTTTGCGGCGTTTGGGTAAACAGTACCTTGGCGGCAGCCAGAGTGGCGTGGCCGCACAAGGGAATTTCCTGTTTCGGCGAGAAGTAACGTATTGCATAAACGCCTTCTGCGCTCGTTTCCCGCACGAAAGCCGTTTCCGAAAGCCCGAACTCCTGGGCTATTTTCAGCATGGTCGCCTCAGTTAGTTCCTGCTTGGGAAAGCACACCCCGGCCGGGTTGCCCTTAAAAGGCTCTTTCGTGAAGGAATCTACGATATACGTTTCCATCGGTGGTTTCTGGGGGTGCAAAAGCAGCAGTGCTTTTTTCAGGAAGCGAAGGTAGATACCGCAAGCAGGAAGCCATGACGAAACGTTGCGTTTCGGGCTTTCGATGTGCCAGCACTCATCCACCAGTTCCGCCGTAGCTAAATGCTGGAAAGGTTTTCTGAATCATCGAAGAAAACAGGAGCTTGGGCTACCGATGAACCGGCCGGAGCCGTAGCGCGAACTTTTAGTTCGCGTCCCTGCGCCGCTTGACAGTCGTTTCAAGACGTGCAGGGCCGCGAACTGAAAGTCCGCGCTACTAGCACTGATGCCGAAGCTGTCCTAAGTTGCAGCGTAACTGGGTAGTGGAGACGGATTACCAGGCGTTGTCGCTGCCGCGACGCGGCTACTCCGCACCGCTGGCTATAAGTAGTCTTGCGAATGGGGAAACTTGGTGTAGACGGGTTGGTCGAGCTGGGCGGCAAAATCGGGATACGTCTGTTGGAGCCAGGCACTAAAATCGGCGGCTGTGCGTGTGCGAAGGACCGGTTGCTTGGCCGTGTCGGTGATGGTGACTTCGTGCGCCCCGAGCTGCAGGAGCTGGTAGATGGTCCAGAGGGATTTTTCCTGCTGGCGGTAAGGTTCGGGCCGGTCGCCAAAGACGTCGGCGCTGGCCAGGGAGCTGAAGTAGTACCCATTCAGGTAGACGGTGTAGCCGGCAGTCATGCTCATCATTCTTATAGGCGAAATGGAAGGTGGAGTTGCTACCTGCCTTCGTGCTCGCGGATTGGATTTTGAGCCCGAAGCTGGCTTAGGGAGTGGTTTGCAGCGGGGCGGTGCCACGCTTCTTTAGGTACCAGTAGGTAATGGCGGGTAGGGCAAAGATTTGAAACAGGAAGACAACCAGCGATAAAACGCCTTGCAGCTTGTGGTGGTTTTCGGGAAGGAGGAGCTGCTTGCCTAATGGCCCATTGGAAAAGAAGACGGTGCTGCACAGGTTCCAGCCGAAGTGGAGGGCAATGGTGAGGTAAAGCGCGCCGGTTTTGGCAAACGCAAAAGCATACATGAGGCCGGTAATGCCGGTCATGAAAAAGATGAGGGCCATGGAGACGGGGTTGCCAAATGCCCCGTAAGAAAACCAGTGGTATACCCCGAAGCAGGCGGCCGACAGCACGCAGGCCCTGGTGCTGCCAACCTTCCGAATGGCTAGGTGAAGCAGCGCGCCCTGGAAAATCAGGGTTTCAAAAAGCACCGATTTCAGAACCCAAAGGCTACTTTTGAAGAAAGTAGCAGCGGAATAGCCCGGATTCAGCGCCCAGCCGTTGCCGGCAAAATAAGTGGTCGACAGGTGATAGAGGGCGCAAACCAATCCGGCCAACAGCAGGCCGGTTGCCAAGTCCATAAGCCGGCTTTTTCGGGGCGCGAAGCCGAGTACCGTCAGGCTGCTTTTGGCAACCAGCCACAGGAGCAACCACGAAATGACGAGTTCAACGAGGATTCCAATCATCTGTGTGGGCTATAGGGGCGGCGGTGGGGAGTTGCGGACTTGGCTAATGGGAGGTTTATCGAGTTGGAGTGTCGGGGAATTACAGGCAGGTTGCAAATGCGGCCCTTGCGCGGAGGCTTACAGTCTCCTTCACTTTAGAAATGAAGCTACCCGCTGCTGGGTGGGGAGAAGGCGGCTTAAATTCAGCGGCAATCCAACTATTGCTCAGGACAGCTGTTTAGAAAGTGTTTTCTTCAACCGCCGATTATGAACGTTAAAACAGACGGCACTCCGTTTAACATGGAGTGTGTTTATGCTGCTCCAATTGAAAAAGTGTGGCAGGCACTAACCGATAAGGACAAGCTGAAAGCGTGGTATTTCCCGCAAGTACAGAAATTCGCCCCTCTGGTCGGGTTCAATTTTGAGTTTGCCACTGATGGGTCGCCCTATGCGAAAGAGTGGGTGGTAACGGAAGTGGTAGCCGGGCGCAAATTGGCGCATACCTGGGCTTATAAGAACTATCCCGGTAGTTCGGAAGTGAGCTTTGAATTGGTTGAGCAAGGAGACAAAACACAGCTCCACCTCACACATACAGGCTTGGAAAGCTTCCCGCATGACCCCCACTTTGCAAGGCATCGATTTGAGAATGGCTGGGCCCAGATTCTGCGGAGTAACTTAAACGATTACCTGGAACGGAATAGTTGATTCTTGCCGGCTACGACGGAGCGGATGTCTACAGCGGCCCAGCAATCGCCTGCCGCACCGAGGAGTTGACGGCCGCCGCGCAGGAGGCCCGGAACATGCTGCTCGTTGAGCGCAACTGACAATTTCATTAGTTGTCTCGACCATAAAGAGTCACCATTCCTTCCTGTTTCCTGGCAAGCTGTGACAGCGCTTTTAGAAAGACATCAAGAGCAGGCGGCTCAACAACTATTTCCAGCTTTAGCTTGACCTTTTCTATTTCTCGATACGGTGGAGACACATTTTCTTCCAGACTTACTTCTACTCCAATGTATCCTGCATGACTATAGGGATAGTATTTCATTTGGAAGTAAGCATAACCATCTCTTTCCCCTGCCTCGTGTGCTAAAGCCTTGTCGTTTTGTGGAAAGCCATGTAATGAGGTAGCAAAAGCAGCTAATGATTCTGTGGTGTCATAAACTTCAGTAGTACCTGAATAACGTCCGTTGGAGGCTGTCACTCTCAATTCAAACATATGGTCGTCCTTCCAGATGACTTCCAGCTTTAGGAAGGATGACGATATGTTAGTATCCATGAGGCTGTTTTTATTGCTGGTAGCAGTTGGTTGGTTCAATCGGCCCCATCCAGCAGCCGGCGGTAATAGTTGATTTGGCCGGGGTGGTAGGCTTCGACTTCTTAGTTTAGCTTGTGCAGGTTGCGGGCGAAGAGGGTTTGGGGAACAGCGGTGATTATGGCGGGTAGAAATGGGTGAAAGTAGTGAAGCTGCTGGGATAGGTAAATCGACTAGAATGTCATGTAGCACCTGCTGGGTATCAACGAGCATGCGCTACATGGCATTTCATTGACTTCCTGAATAGCTCTAAAAGTATAAAAGCTTTACTATTAAATGCATTTAATTCGGGACTGTTTGGTCTAGTGCTTTTATTTGAGCTATGATAATAAACCTTTACGCTCTGCAACCTGGTCATTTCTTCAACCGAATGCTGACAGGGGGGCTGTTGGGCGTGCTGCCGCTCCTGGCGGGCTGCTCGCACCAATCAGTTCCGCAGGCTCTTCGGCTTCCCCAGCCCAAGGCTGCATTGGCTCAGAAGGCGAAAGCTCGCTTCAGCAGCTTGCCTACGAGCGCTCCCACCGGCATGGCCGATGTGCTGGCCGATGTGCGCCGACGCTCCTTTTTTCTGGTGCCCACGCCCGGTACACCCCGCCTGCTGGCCGACAACTACGCCCAGCGGCTGGTGGCGCGTTTCGAGCCCACCGCCTACACCGTAGGCGCCGCGCCCGACAGCGGTGCCACGGCTTCGGCCTGGGAGGTGCGGTAGCAGCTGCGCGGCATTGGCCGGCGCGGCCAGGAACTGTGGCAGCCCAATGCAGCCGTGCAGCCCGCCGCAACAGAAGCCCACGCAACGTACCAGTACCCCCATTTTGCCGTCGACTTCGACAACACCACCGAGGGTGTGCGCCAGACGTATCGGCTGGCCCGGCGTCCCGCCGGCACGGGCCCGGTAGAGGTACAGCTGGCCGTGCACACGGCCCTGCGCGCCCGCCAGACTAGCCCCGGCGAGGTGGCGTTTGCACCGGATTCGGCCGGGGCCGCCGTGCTTACCTACAACAGCCTCAAAGCCTGGGATGCTGACGGCTCGCCGCTGGCGGCGCACCTGCGCCTCGACCCGGCCGGCCAAGCCCTGGCGCTGGTCGTCGACGATGCCGGGGCCCGCTACCCACTCACCATCGACCCGCTGGCCAGCACGGCTGGCACCACCATTACCGGCGTCACGGCCGGCGACAGCTACGCCACCGCAGTGGCGCACATCGGCGACATCAACAACGACGGCTATGGCGACGTGGCCGTGGGAGCGCCCAATGCGACTGGCCCCGGTGGACTCGGGGCTGGCAAAGCCTACGTCTACCTGGGCTCCAGCACGGGCCACGCGACTTCGCCTTTGTACACCTTCGAATATGGCGAGGGCAATGGGCACTTTGGGACCAGCGTAGCCGGGGCCGGCGACTACAACGGCGACGGCTACGGCGATATGCTGGTGGGCGAGCCCGGGTTTAGTGGCAACAAAGGACGGGTGCTCCTTTTTTACGGGTCAGCCGGTGGCTTTAGCTCCGTGTATGCGCTCGGTAGCGGCAACGCCGATGGCCAGATGGGGACATCGGTGGCGGGCCTGGGCGACGTGAACGGGGATGGCTACGATGATATCGGCTTTGGCATGCCCCTGCTCTTTAGCAATGCGGGGGGCTTTTACGTTTACCTCGGCCGGACGACGCTGGGCTTTACCGGCGGGGCGGCGCTGAGCCTTGGGGGGAGTGGCACCGAGGCCCTCGGCTCGGCCATTGCCGGGGCGGGCGATGTGAATGGTGATGGCTACGCCGACTTCATGATTGGCGCACCGGGCAGCGGCACGGCCAGCGGAACCGTGCGCTTCTACTCCGGCGGCAGCACCTTGTCGTTCGTTTCCCTCACGCGCGGCACGGCTTCCGACCGGTTTGGAGCCAGCCTGACCAGCGCGGGCGACACCAACGGCGACGGCTACGCCGACTTCCTGATTGGGGCGCCAGGCGTAAGCAGCGGCGCGGGGGCAGCCCATTACTACCTTGGCAGCAGTACCAGCATCACCGCTGCTACCAACCCTACTACCATGCTCACGGGCACCACTGCCGGCGATGCCTTTGGGCAAAGCCTGAGCGGGGCCAGCGATGTGAATGGCGACGGCTACGCCGACTTTGCCGTGGGTGCGCCCGGCGTGAGCAGCAACACCGGCCGCGTGTACTACTACGGCGGCACCGCCACGGCCGCCACCTTCGTCCTGACGCAGACCCTGAACGGCGGAGCAGCGGGAGACAGGTTTGGCGGCAGCATCAGCGGCGGCGATGCCAACGGCGACGGCTACGGCGACTTGCTGGTGGGCGCCGCGGGCTACAGCAGCAGCACGGGCCGCAGCTATACCTACTACGGCAGCCCCGGCCAACTGGCCGCTAGTGCCCCCACCAACCGTTCGGGGGAATCAACCAACGACTACTTCGCATGCAGTGTGGCCGGGGCCGGCGATGTAAACGGCGACGGCTTTGCTGATGTGGTCATTGGGGCTTATAACAACGGCAACAAGGGCCGCGCCTACGTGTACTACGGCAGCGCCACCGGCCTGAGCGCGGCCAGCCCCGACATACGCTCGGGCGAGGCCGGCAATAACTATTTCGGCTATAGCGTGGCCGGCACCGGCGACGTGAATGGCGACGGCTACGCCGACATCGTGATAGGAGCCTACGGCAACAGCAACAAGGGCCGGGCCTACGTGTACTACGGCAGCAGCACGGGCCTAAGTGCCACCGGGCCAGCTATCCGCTCGGGCGAGGTCAACGGCGATAACTTCGGCTACAGCGTGGCCGGAGCCGGCGACGTGAACAGCGACGGCTACGCCGACCTTGTGGTGGGGGCTTATGGTAACGCTACGAGCACCGGCAAAGTGTACGTATACTACGGCAGCAGTGCGGGCCTGAGTACGGCCAGCCCGGACACTCGTTTGGGCGAGGCGACCAATGATGCCTTTGGCTATAGTGTGGCCGGGACCAGCGACGTAAACGGCGATGGCTTTGCCGACATCGTGGTAGGAGCCCGGGGCAATGCCACCAACACCGGCCGCGCCTACGTGTACTACGGGGGGCCTGCAGGCCTGCGCACAGCGACGCCTGCTACCTGTTCGGGCGAGGCTACCAACAATTTTTTCGGCACCAGCGTGGCCGGGGCAGGCGACGTGAACGGCGACGGGTTTACCGATGTGGTCATTGGAGCCTCCGGCAACGCGACGAACACCGGCAAGGCTTACGTGTACTATGGCAGTGCCACGGGCCTGAACACGGCCAGTCCGGCTACGCGCCTGGGCGAGGCCACCAGCAACTTCTTCGCCGCTAGTGTGGCAGGGGCCGGCGATGTAGACGGTGACGGATACGGTGATGTCGTTATCGGGGCCTATGGCAACACCACCAACACCGGCCGCAGCTACCTCTACTACGGCAGCGAAACCGGCCTGAGCACCGCCTCGCCCGACGTGCGCTCGGGCGAGGCCAGCAACAACTACTTCGGGGCCAGCGTGGCCGGGGCCGGCGACGTGAATGGCGACGGCTACGCTGATGTGCTGGTGGGGGCTTACGCCAACACCACCAACACCGGCCGCAGCTACCTCTACTACGGCAACGATGCCCTGGGCCGCACCGCCCGCCTGCGCCTGCTAAACACCGACCTCAGTACCCCCCTACAGCCCGCCGCCAACTACGCATCAACCCAGTTCGGCATTGGGCTGGTGGCCCGGCCCGTGGGCGGGCGTTCCAAGGTGCGGGTGGTATGGGAGGCCGTGGGCAACGGCACCAACTTCTCGCACAACTCGCCCCTGGCCAACTCCACGGCTTATACCGGCCGGGGCGCCTGGACCAGCCAGCCTGCCACCACTGCCACCGAACTCAAAGCCTTGGTCACGAAGGTGCGGCATGTTACCCGGGTGCGGGCCCGCCTCGAATACGCCGGCTCGCCGCTCAGTAGCCTTAGTCCGACCAATGGCACCGGCGGCGCGGGTGTGCGGGTGCGATATGGCCCCTGGCAGTATGTGGGGGCCAGCTTTGTGGCCGGCAGCAACCAGGCCACGCCCCTGCCGGTAGAGCTGACGGCCTTCGCGGCGGAAGCCGTATCGGGCCCGGCCGTGCGGCTAACCTGGACCACGGCCTCGGAGAAAAACAGCGCGCGCTTCGAAATCGAACGCAGTGCCGATGGGCAGCAATTTAGCCCGATTGGTGAGGTGGCAGCTCAGGGCACCAAAACCAGCCCCACCACCTATGCTTATTTGGATAGCCAGGTACCCCGCGCCGCCAATTATTACCGCCTGCGGCAAGTAGACCGTGATGGTACGGCCAGCTACTCGCCGGTGCGGGTGGTGGCGTTCAATGCCACCAGCCGTTCGGTTCTCGCGCTCTTCCCCAACCCCGCCCGTGCTACCACCCTGAACGGTGCCGCCCCTGGCGCGGCCGTGCAGGTGTTCGATGGTTTGGGCCGGGTGGTGGCCACTGCCACGGCCGATGCTACTGGCACGGCGGCGCTAGTACTACCCGCCCGGCTGCCTGGGGGCATCTACCTGGTGCGCGCCGATAAGCAAACCATCCGCCTCGTGGTAGAATAACCCGGAGCTAACGCCCAGCCGCTACTCCGTTTTGGCAGGGGCGGCCGGGCCATTAGAGGCTCGGCTAGTAAAGGTCGAAAGTGAAGCCGCCTGTTCCCGTGAGGGGAACGGGCGGCTTTTTGGTTAGCGCGGCAGTTACGCAAGTCCTCGTCGGACGCCGAGGTAACGGTGTTTCATGGTTTCGCTTTCGTGGTAGATGATGTCGCCATTATCGACGATAACGAAAGCGCCTAGATTCCTGCCTAGAATCTGGTATAAGGCATCTTGCAGGTCCATCCATTGGCCGTCTAGCTCCCGGTTTTCGTGCATGATGTAGCATTCCGTCGTTTCGGTCAGCGACCTGATTTTTTCGAGAACAGCGCTGACGTACTGTTCTCCACCCGGAATTAGCTTGCAAAAGCGTAGGTCTAACTTATCGACAAAGTGCGCCAGCTCGCCGAATCCGTAGCCACCATGCGCATTGGGCTTCGCCAGCATCGTCAGGTAGCGTTGTCGCCGCGGCTTCACCACGAAATTCCGGATTACCCTGGCTACAATTTCTGATTCGGGAAGTCGCGGCGGGTTCTTGGCGGGTTTCATCAGGCTGTTTATATCAGTAGTTTGTTGCTGGTAATTAAGGACATTTTAGTGAAAGCGCACTGGTAGTGGGGGTACTCTGACGCGCACTCTGGCCAGGCGCAACTGGCCCCGGCGGGGTGCCAGCCGTTGCCGGCGGGTGTTGCACCGCTGCCGGGGTGCGTCGGGGCGTTGCCGAATGCCGTTGAACCGATGCCGGGAGAGGTTTGGGCGCTGCCGGGAACGGTTGAAGCGCTGCCGGATGGGGTGAAGGCGCTGCTGAAGGTCGGCGGACCGATGCCGGGTAGGGGGAAGTCGTTGCCGGGAAGGGTTGAACCGTTGCCGGAGGCCGTCGAACCGCTGCCGGGAACCGTGGCGGCGGGACCGGCTACGGTGAGTGAATTTCCTGATTCCGAAGGCGTATGGCCGCACCGAAAATTCCCGCTACCTTGGTGGTGGCAAGAACCGCTTGCCCCGCCCGATGGAGCGCCTCCATTACATTTCTACCCAATGTTTCGATGGAACAGTACAAAGAAGACCAGCTTGCCATGTGCGGGCGGGTAGCGGCCTACGTGGCCGAACACGAGGCGGACTTAGCCGCCAGCGAAGTAGCAGCCCAGCAGGCCGCCGACGTGCAAACCCTGTATGCGCAAGTGGCCCAGGCCCACGGCGGCACCGCCCGCCGCACCGAGGAGCTGACGGCCGCCGCCCAGGAGGCCCAGAAAACGCTGCTCGACCTGCTGCCCGCCCTGCTCGGGCCCCTGAGCCGGGTAGCCAAGCGCCTCGGCGACGCTGACCTGCAAGCCGCCGTGACACTCGGCAGCAAGCAGCTTCGCAAGCTGCGCCCGGTGCCATTCCTGTCGGTGGTGGGCGCGGTGCTGGCCAGCGCCGCCCGCCCCGACGTAGCCCCTGAGCTCACCAAGCAGGGACTCACCCCGAAGGCCCTGAAGCCCCTCTCCGATGCCTTAGCCACCTTCCGCACCGCCCAGCCGGCCGTGCGCAAAACCATCAACGAGCGCGCCCGCTCCGGCGCGGCCCTCGAAGACCTGCACACCGACCTGATGGACGAGCTGCGCGAACTGGACGAGGACATGAAAGCCTTCAAGCTCCTGAACCGGGAGCTGTACGCCGGGTACTTGCAGGCCCGCAAAATCATCAACTCCGGCGGCGGCAGCAGCAAGGAGAAACCAGCCGAGGCGTAAGTTTCGGCCGGGTTGAAAATAAAGCCGCCCGCTTCCGGTTGGGGAGCGGGCGGGTTTTCTCAACATATTTTACTCAGTCAGTAATGATAGCAAAAGTTACAAAGCTTAAAAACTTCGGCATCTATAGAGCTTTTACCTGGCCTACTGAATCTCCGAATTTCTGCAAATTCAACGTGATTTATGGGTGGAATTACTCAGGTAAAACCACGTTGTCACGCGCTTTTAGATGTCTAGAGATAGGTGCAATACATAATATTGAGCCAATAGATGGATTAGAAATAGAATTTGAGAATGCTAATGCTGATAGGTATAATCAGAGTTCAGTATCGAAGCCTATAGTAAGAGTATTTAATACCGACTTTATTAGAGAAAATCTAAAATGGGATTTAGATGATAGAATACATCCAATCGTGCTTCTTGGTGAAGAAAATATTGAGCTTCAATCTAGGTTAGAAATGGAGAAATCCAGCTTGGTCAAGATGGAGGAAGTATTGCAAAAGCGAATCACTGAAAGAGAATTGGAAACTGAGCAGTTGGGAAGTGTTGCCACTAGTAAAGCGAAGGAAATAGCAAGAATGTTAAGATTGACAACATTCAACAGGACGCATTTGACTAAAATAATTGACCAGATAAAACCAGATTATCGTTCTTTCTTACTTGGAGAAGAAGAATTGTCTAATTATCACGCAAAAGCGACATCGACAGAGCAAAAGAAGAAGATAAATTTCACATATCCTGTTTTGCTTAAGTTGAAGATTATACACACTGAGGTTAGTGGTATTCTAGAAAGGCAGTGTATATCAGAATCTAAAATTGAAAGATTATTAGAGGATATTAAATTGAGTCAGTGGGTAGAGTCAGGCAGGAGTCTGCACGAAAATAAAGAGGAGTGTGAATTCTGTGGTGGTATATTGCCTAATGGCTTCTTAGCTAAATTGAATAGCCACTTTTCGGAGGACTATGAACAACTGAAACAGGCTCTTGAGGAAAGTCGGATAAGAATAAGTGGCTCAACTATTAATTTGATTAGTCATTTGCCTTCTGAGTCTGACTTTTATAAGGATTTTCAGGAGGAATATGAGCAATGCAAAATCAGCTTGGAAAAGGCAGTTATAGAATATAATAGTTCTTTGAACTTACTGCTGGCTGATATTGAAAGGAAGAGAAACCAGCCCTTTGACAAGCTAACAACTTGTGATTTCACCAATAACCAAGATGATATAGAACTTGCTCTAGGAAATCTGCAAAACTTAGTCAAGAAGAATAATGAAAGGACTGATAAGTTCAGTGGCGAAAAAACAGAAGCTGAAAAAAGAGTGATTCAAGCTTATACAGCTGACTTTGAAGATAAATATAATTATAGCTTGCGGCTTGCAAAGCTTGTTGCAGATGAGCAAGCGATATCAAAATTCAATGATGTCATTGCAGCCCAAAAAATTGTAATAAAAAGCACGGAAGCAAGATTGTCCGATACTGTTAAGGGTGCAGAGCAAATTAATGCTTATTTGGCTGAATATTTTAATAAGAGCGATATTGTAATCGAAGCTAATAAAAAAAGCCAGTTTATGCTCATGCGAGAGGGTTTGCCCGCTAAAAATTTGAGCGAAGGAGAAAAAAGCGCTATTGCTTTTGCGTATTTTATAGCGAGCCTGGAGCATAATGGAAATAAGTTGGCTGATACCATAGTTTATTTAGATGACCCTATTTCAAGTTTAGATGCTAATCATCTTTTTAATACATATGCATTTATAAGAACGCATTTTTATAAAATGGGAGAGAATGGGCCTGATAAGCACAAATGTTTGTGTAAACAGCTTTTTATCTCAACGCATAATTTTGAATTGCTCAATCTTATAAAAGATTGGTTTGGTAAGATGGCTAAAAATGATTCGTCTTATTATACTGTTGAAAGGGGGCAGGGTAATAATAGCAAGATTATTAAAATGCCTAATACCGTCCTTAAATTTAAGTCTGAGTATGCTTACTTATTTTCTATAATACATTCATTTAAAGACAGTCCAAGCACGGAGTTTGAACACTTGTACAACCTTCCTAATATAATGAGGCGTTTTATCGAGACGTTTAGCGCTTTCAAATTCTTAAGCACTTTAAATATAGACCAACACTTAGATAAGATTATTAAAAATCCTATTGAATGTGAACAGATAAGAAAATTCGTGCATTATAATTCTCATGGCCTTGACACTACACGCATGATTCAATTTCCTGATTTAGCAGAATGCACTAGTGTAGCCAAGACATTACTAGATGCTATTGAAGCAACTGATAAAGCTCATTATGATGCTCTTTGCCAATCTGTCGCATGAAGAAAATTGAAAAGCTACTTACTTCCGTGCTGGCCGCGCTCCCATCACAAACACCAACGTGCCGCCCTTCACCACATCTGCTTGCGCCAGAAACGGCTGCGCCAGCCGCTGCCCGTTGAGCGTAGCCGACTGCACGTAGACATTTTTGGGGCTTTGGTTTTTGACCTGGATGGTGAAATCCTTGCCGTTTTCGAGGTGCAGGATGGCGCCGTGCACCAGCGGGCTGCCCAGCGCGTACTGGCCCGACGACGGGGCCACCGGGTAGAAGCCTAGGGCCGAGAAGATGTACCAGGCGCTCATCTGGCCGCAGTCGTCGTTGCCGCCGAGGCCGTCGGGGGTGGGGTGGTACTGGCGGGCGAGGATGTTGCGGACCTGGGCCTGGGTTTTCCAGGGCTGGTCGGTGTAGTTGTAGAGGTAGGCGGCGTGGTGGGCGGGCTCGTTGCCGTGCACGTAGCCCCCGATGATGCCCTCGCGGGTAATGTCCTCGGTTTCGGCGAAGAACGAGTCGGGCAGGTGCATGGTGAAGAGCGAATCGAGGTGAGGCACGAAGCGGCGGTTGCCGCCCATTTTGGCAATCAGG
This sequence comes from Hymenobacter negativus, assembly GCF_017571495.1. Lineage (GTDB taxonomy): Bacteria > Bacteroidota > Bacteroidia > Cytophagales > Hymenobacteraceae > Hymenobacter > Hymenobacter negativus. Next base: position 218,956 of record NZ_JAGETZ010000006.1, read on the forward strand.
CCGGCAGGGTCGTGGGGCACGGCGAGGGTGTAGTTCCAGGCGTTGCCCTCGATGAAGCCCTGGCCGTTGGTGCTCAGCACGTCGAATTTGGGGCGGAAGCTGCCGTCGGCCAGGCGCGGGCGCATGGCGTTCACGCGCGGGTCGAACACGTTTTGCCAGTTGGCAGCGCGCTTGCTGAACTCCTGGTAAATGTCTTGGTGGCCGAGCTTCTGGGCGAGCTGGGCAATGCACCAGTCATCGAAGGCAAACTCCAGGGTGGCCGATACGGACGTGCCGCTGCGCTCGCTGGGCACGTAGCCGCGGGCCATGTAGGCGTCGAGGCCGTCGTACCAGCCGTGGCGGGCGGTGGCCACGCAGGCGGCCAGGGCGCGCTCGGCCTGGGCGGGCGGCACGGTGCCGTTCAGCACGGCATCGGCCACCACGGAGGTGCTGTGGTAGCCGCTCATGCACCAGTTTTCGTTGGCGTGGTGGCTCCAGACGGGCAGCATGTGCTCGGGGCTCTGGTCGTAGTGAGCCAGCATGGACTGCACCATGTCGGCATTGCGCGCGGGCTGGATGAGATTGAAAAGCGGGTGCAGGGCCCGGAAGGTATCCCAGAGCGAGAAGGTGGTGTAGTTCACGAAGCCCTCGGCGCGGTGGGTTTGCTGGTCGAGGCCGCGGTACTGGCCGTCGGCGTCCTGGTACACGGTGGGGCTGAGGTAGGCGTGGTAGAGGGCCGTGTAGAAGTTCTCCTTGTCGGCCCGGTTGGGCGTCTGGATGGTGACTTTACTTAGCTCCTGCTGCCAGAGCTGCTGGCCCGCGCGGCGGGTCTGGTCGAAGTTCCAGCCGGGCAGCTCGGCGCGCATGTTGGCCAAGGCGCCGGCCATGCTCACGGGCGAAAGGGCAAGCTTGACCTTGATTTTCTCGCCCGTCACGGTGGCGAAATCGAAGTAGAGGCGCAGCTGGCGGCCGGCCTGCTCGGGCCAGTTCTTCGTCTGGTCGAAGCGGCCCCAGAAGCCGCGGTAAGCTTCCTTGGCGTCGTACTTGCGGGCGCCGTAGCTCTTGAACGGCTTCGAGAACTGCATGGCGAAGTACTCGGTGCGAGTGCGGCCCCAGCCGGTGGTTTGGCGGTAACCGGTCACGAGCGAGTCATTCTCGATGCGCACGTAGCTCCACACGTTCTTATCGGGGTAGTTGTAGATGCCGGCCATCATATCCAGAATGACGTGGGCCGGCTCGGTGCCCGGAAACGTGTACTGGTGAAAGCCCACGCGGGTGGTGGCCGTGAGCTCGGCCACGATGTTGTGGTCGTCGAGCTTCACGCGGTAGTAGGCCGGCTCGGCCACCTCGTTCTGGTGCGAGAAGGCGGAGCGGTAGCCGCTCTGGGGCCGGTCGGCGGTGCCGGGGTTGAGCTGCAGCGGGCCGGTAGTAGGCATGAGCAGAAAGTCGCCCAAATCGGAGTGCCCCGTGCCGCTGAAGTGCGTGTGGCTGAAGCCCACGATGGTTTTGTCGTCGTAGTTATACCCCGCGCAGTACTTGTAGATGTCGGGGTTGTACTTGCCGTTCTGCTCGTAGCTCAGCGTGTCGGTATCGGGCGAGAGCTGCACCATGCCGAAGGGCACGGTGGCACCGGGGTAGGTGTGGCCCATCTTCTGCGTGCCGACGATGGGGTGCGCGTACTGGACGAGGTTTTCAGGCGAAGTGGTGACGGGTTTTTGAGCAAGTGCAGGGGCAGCAAGGAGCAGGAGCAGGGGCAGGAGTTTCTTCATTGGGGCAAGGCGCGGCGTTGGAGCCGCAAGGAAGCATCAAACCCTGGTTCTGCTTCCGGAGACTGGGTAATAAAAAAGCCCCGACCACAAGGCCAGGGCTTTTTCTATAAATCAAGTTTGTGCCGGCTAAGCCTTGTAACCGTCCTTCAGCACGAGGCGATGGGGCCACCAAGAATTGCTCCAGCCCACCACAATCTGGTCTTCGAGCGTGACGGCCCGCACATCCTGGTGCGACCATACATCGGGCGTGAGCACCGGCCGCGGCGGGAAGGACCACTGATTGTTGCTGAAGATGGAATAATGAATTGCGTCGTCGGGCGCGCGCCAGAACAAGTAGGGCATGCCGCGAAGCACGCCCAGGCCCGGGCCGCTGCGCGACACGAACCGCGTTTGTTGCTGCGCATCCCAGTTTTCGCAGTCGGTGCTGGTGGTCCAGAAAATCCCTTCGTGGCTTTGCGTGCCCGTCCAGGCTAGCCAGAGCTGGTTGCCACGTACCAGCACGGCCGGCGAGTGCGTGGTGCCTACGCCAGGAATCTTGCGCGGGGTGCTCCAACTGCGCGAGTTGGTATCGGCCAGAGAAATGTAGATGCCTTCGCCGCCCGGCAGGCAGTGGCCATAGTCCACCCATATCATCCAAATCCGGCCCTGAATGTGAAACACCGTGGGCGAAGTGTAATCCTTGATGCGGGCATCGGGCAGGTTCACGTGGTGCCATTCGGTGTACCGGGTTAGGTCGGTGCAGGTGGCGAAACCGGTCCAGAGGCTCATGCTGCCGTGGGCGTGCCAAGCCGACACGAGCTGCTGCCCGCCGTCGCTAACTACCGAAGGTACCTCGAAGCAATTGGAGGAGCCGTGCACGAAGTTCTGCACGTTGTCGGGCTCGAAGTTGCCGTTCATTGAATGGAAACGGGTGTCGTGGGCGTTTGAGTCAGCCAGCACCACCCAATTGCGGTTGCCGTGCCGGAAGAAGTTGGGGGCCCAGGCGCTTTGGTCGCCCATGTTCAGCTTGCTGGTTGACCAGACGTGGCCCAGCCCCAGCCGGCTCCACAGCAGCAGGAAGGCCGCGCTGGCCCGCTGGCCGTGTGGAATGGCCTGCCGCAGCGCCGGCCCCACCTGCTCGTCGCTGAACAAGTTGCCCTTGTACATGTTCCACAACGCTTTGTTCATCACGGGCTCGAGCGTGTTGTTGTAAATATCGACCGATTTCCAGGCGATTTTATCCAGCAGTGCCGGCATGGTTTCCGACTCAAACTCGGCGTTATCCGGCCGGATGTCGTCCCAGTTGAACGCCTCGGCGGGCAGCAAATAGCTGTTGCGGTGCTCGTCGGCGTAGGTTTCCAGGTTGTGGTGCCGCCAATCGCCAAAGTTCGAATCTTCGCCGAAGAGGGGAAAATTGATGGTGTTGGTAGCGTGCATGGGCTGGCTCAGGTCCGACACGTAGTGCAGGGCCAGCCCCAGTGCAAACGCCCCTTTTTTGTGCATCTCGTGGTCATCCGCCATACCGAAGTAGTCGGCGGCCTGCTGGGCGTAGCGCAACGCCTCGGTGTAAGCATTGTCTGTGAAGTTGTTCTCTGGCGTGCCGCTGAATAGATTAAGCAGATAGTCAAAATCCCCTAGGTAGTTCTGCCGCACGCGGGGGTCGAAGAAATGCTTGTAAAAGGCATTCTTCCCTGCAATTACGCCGGAATACAACGACTCAACGTCGGCCTTGAGCAACCCGTCCTGCAATTGCTCCATCAGGTCCTCTTGTCGGGTGTTCTGGTGCCCCGGTTCTTTTTTGGCTTCACTGAAATTACCAAACAAGTCGTGGAGCCGCCGGGCCTCCTCGTGCTCACGCAGGAGGCCAAACACGTTAAATGCCCGGCCCACCATATTGGCATGCACTTCTTTCTCCCACTGCACCCGGCGGGTGTGCGGGTCGTGGCTGCCGTGGTCCGAGCCGCAGGCGTTTTGTAGCCGCGAAAAATCCGGGGCACCGTCGTTCAGCTTCAGTTTCAGGGGCTCATTCCATTGCCGGCCGTCGAGCCGCAGGCCGTCGGGGTTTCCCAACACCCGGCCATCCCGGCTACGGAGCTGATAGGAGCCGTCGGGGCCCTGGTCCAGCAAAAAGGCGTAGGGCCCGTTATGTCCGGCGTCCTGCAGCTCGCCGGCTGGCACGGCCCAGCCGTAGAGGCGGCCGTCGGGGAAGGCCGTGAGGTACTGGTTGCCGGCAAACCAGTGCAGGGCTACCCCGCCGCCAGCCAAGGGCACCTGCTCGAAAGCGCAGCGCGCCAGCGTGCCTCGGCCGTCGAAGAACTGAACGGGACGGTTGGGCTCGGCCGCAACGGCGACCCACTGCCCCTCGAAGGACAGCATACTTGTTCTTGTCATCTTGCTTTTTATGAAAGGGTTAAGGGTGATTAACGCGGACAAGCAAGGATGAATCTGGACGTGCGAAGCCAGTTGGCGTTTTTGCCAGTGAATGTGGAGTGGCGGGCAAAAACCACGGGTGGCTTTCAGGCGGCGGATGGACTTCCTTGAGGATGCAAACGTCCGCCCTGCGCTTTCGGACCGCAAGCGTAGCTTGTACCTAATTTGAGGTACAAGCCCGCCAAGCCTTAAAAACAAAGCCGCCTGACCCCGTTAGGAGTCAGGCGGACAAATGGCGTGAAGCCAAAAAAGTAGCCGCGACGAGAATCGAACTCATATCAAGCGTTTAGGAAACGCCTATTCTATCCGTTGAACTACGCAGCCGTAGCGCAAAGATAAGAACGAGCGCCGCGCCGGCCCATTGCCTACGACTTATAGAGCAGCGCGATGCCAAACGACAGCGCCGTCAGAATCAGGCCTACCATGAAAATGGTGTAGCTGGTACGCAGCAGGCGGTACTTACGCGTGAGCACCTCGCCGAGGTAATAAATATCCGTTACCATGTTGTTGTAGAGCATGTCCTTCGTGCGCATCAGCTCGCGCATACCATTCTGAAAGTTGTCGAGGTTGAGCTTGGTAAACTGCCCGAAAAACAACAGGTTGACGCGGCGGTTTGTGGCAATTTCGGGACTCTTCTTCAGCCAGGCAAAGCTCGTCACGTCGGGCTGGGCCGAGAGGATGGCCGTGATGACCGAGCCCAGCGCCGTAACCAGCAGAATGGCCACCGGAATGCCCAGCACCGGGTTGTTGGTGAGCACCGGCCCCAGCGTACCAGCCTTGCCCATCTTGGCCCCGAGGTAGGTAATAATGACCGACATGAGCACGGCGTTGAGCTGAATCATCATGCTGGCCTTCTTGTCGGCCATGTCACTCAGCTTCATGTGGTTGGAATACATGGTGCGGAACATGGTTTCGATGCCCCGCTTGGGCTCGGCAAAGGTATCGGTCTTCTCCTTGCTCTTCTTCTTGTCCTTTTTCTGCTTCTTTTTGAGGTGGTCGCGCTGGTCCTCAATATTCTCCTTAAGGGCCTTCTTGTACCGGTCCTTACCCACTTCCGAAAGGTACTTGTGGGCCAGCATGAAGTTGAGCTGCAGCTCGGTCCACTCCGGGGTGGTGTAGGTTTTGTCGAGCACCACTTCCCATTCGGTGCGCAGCAACTCGGCGCGGGAGCGGAAATCGTCGCGCGCCAGGTTGCTCATATCGGCATCGACGAGGATTTTTTGCAGCTCGGTTTCGGGGGGCGAGTCGCGGTGCGTGCTCTTGATAAGGCTTTGCACCAGCTCAATCTGGCTTTTGGGCGCGTTGTGCTCGGCCAGCCAAGCTCCGGCGCGCTCCATGCTGCGGAACTCGTGGCCATCGTACACCTCAATGTAGCCGACATCGTGAAACCAGGCTGCCAGCAACAACGCCTCGGTATCAGAGGGGCTAAGCTCGGCGGCGGGCGCCAGCGTGCGGCACTCTTTCACCACCACTTCGGTGTGGCCGAGGGTGTGGTAGGTGAGCTTGGCCGGCAGCTCCCGGGCAAACAGGTCGGTGACGTAAGCCTGCGCCTCTTTTACCAACGCGGAGGCTTTGGCTTTGGGCGTTTTTTCGCCGTCAGAATCGGGGGGAAGCTCGGTGTCTGCCGCCGCTGTAGGGGCATCAACCACCGGCTTTTCCAACTGCGCCGATGGCGCCGGCGCCGCAGGAGTTTCGACGGTTTCGGGAGGGGTTTCTTTCATGATAAGCGAAGCTACGACCCACGCATCCGGCGGGCCCGCCGGCTTTCAACGCGAAGCGCCGGACGTAAGTTAAACCCGCGGTCCTAACCGCACCGCCGCGCTTTGCGTAACGGGCGCTAGCCGGCCGCTTACAAGCGGCCCGTAAATTTACCTTAATGCCCGACCGCTGCCCTGCGGCCGGGCTTCGTACCCTATTACATGACCCTACTTCAACGCCTTACTTTTCTGCTTGCCTGCTGGCTTCCCGTGGCCGTTGCCGCCCAATCGCCGAAGCCTCCCAAACCGCCGAAGGAAACCCAGAAGGAGATGCCCGAACCCGGCGAATCGGACCAGAACCCGCACGTGTCGCGGCCCAACTACCGCAAAGCGGGCGTGAACTGGCAGAAAAACATTCCGCCCGATTCGACCCGCATTCGCTACCGCGTGTTCTTGATTGGCGACGTGGGCAACCCCATCCTGCCCGAAAAAGGCGGCGAGCCCAGCCTCAATTTCATGCGGCAGGAAATGCTGAAGGCGGGCAAAAACAGCACTACCATCTACCTCGGCGACAACATCTACAACTACGGCATGCCGCCCGAAGGGGCCTACGACCGCAAGATTGCCGAAAAGCGCCTGGCCACCCAGCTCGACGTTTTTAAAGGCTACGCGGGTGAGAAGTACATGACGCCCGGCAATCACGACTGGATTCAGGGGGCACCCGGCGGCCTGGCCCAGGTGAACCGCGAGCAGGCCTTCGTGGAGCAGTACATGCGCAAGGACTCGACGGCGTTCAGTTACACCGGCGACTTTTTCCTGCCCCGCGACGGCTGCCCCGGCCCGTTTGAAGTGCGCGTGCAGGACGACCTCGTACTCATTGCCCTGAACTCGCAGTGGTTCCTGACTCCGGCCAGCAACCGCCCGTTTGGCCTCAATGGCGCTTGCGGAGCCGATAACAACGACGACGTATTCGCGGCGCTCGAAGAAATCATTGCCCGCAACAAGGAGAAGCACATCATGGTGTTTGCCCACCATCCGCTGTTCTCCGACGGCATCCACGGGGGCTACTTCACGCTGGCCGACCACATCTTCCCGCTCAGCATCGTGGTTAAATACGCCTTTATCCCGTTGCCGGTCATTGGGTCGATTTATCCGTTTGCGCGCAAATACGGCGGAATCAGCCAGGACATTCCGCACCCTCTGTACCAGGCCTATCGTAAGGGCCTGCTCGATATTTTCGCTAAGTACCCGAACGTGGTGTACTCGGCCGGCCACGAGCACAACCTGCAATACTATAAGGAAGGCAGCACGCACTTCATCACCAGCGGCTCGGGCTGCAAAACCCAGCACGTGAAGCCCGGCGACGGCGGCGGGGCCATTTTCTCGGATAAGGAAAAGGGCTTTGCCGAGGTGAATTACTACGACGATGGCCAGGTGTGGGTGGAATACTTCATTCCGGAGGGCGATGGCAAGACTGCCCGCCGCGTGTTCCGCACGCCCATGTACGCTAAAACCACCGGCGCCATTGCCACCACGCCGGCCCAGCCCATCTCCGAAACAGCCCTGACTTCTACCAACGGCCAGGCCAACGGCAAAAAACTGCCCCAGACGGAGGACGCCATCAAGAACAAGAAAAGAGACAAGGATAAGAAAAAGAAGAAGGAAGCCGAGGCCATTGCCCTGGCGCCCATCCCCACCAAGCGCCCTGACTACCGCGACAGCTCCGTGACGGTGGCCATTAACCCGAACTACGACAAGCACGGCGGCTTCCACAACTGGCTGCTGGGCGAGCACTACCGCAAGGAGTGGGCCACGCCCGTGAAGTTCCGCACCCTGGACCTGGCCAACGACAAAGGCGGCCTGATGGCCTACAAAACCGGCGGCGGCAAGCAAACCGCTTCGCTGAAAGTGCGCAACGAGGCCGGCTACAACTTTACCCTGCGCGGCATCGACAAAGACCCCGCCGCCGTGCTGCCCGAGCAACTGCGCACCGGCCTGGCCAAAGCCGTGTTGCAGGACCAGATTTCGGCCCAGCACCCGTACGCGTCGTTTGTGCTGCCGCCGCTGGGCACCGCAGCCGGCATTCTGCACACCAACCCCGTCCCGGTCTACGTTCCGCAGGACCCGCTGCTGGGCCAGTACTACGCCCAGTTTGCCAACCTGCCCGCTGCCTTGGAAGAAGACGCCAAGGACAGCCAGGATAATGTGGAAAGCCTCGGCTACGCCAAAAACCTGGTGGGTACCGAGAAAATGCTCAGCCGCTTGCTCGATGACAACGACAACAAAGTCGACCAGAAAGCTTTTGCCCGCTCGCGCCTCTTTGATATGTGGATTGGCGACTGGGACCGGCACGAAGACCAGTGGCGCTGGAGCGAGAAGAAGGACAAGGACGGCGACCGCACCTTCACGGCCGTGCCCGAGGACCGCGACATTGCCTTCTTCAAGGGCGATGGCGTGCTGCCTTACCTGATTTCGCGCAAGTTTGCCATCCGCAACTTCCAGAATTTCGGCTACGACTACGCCGACTTCCGCGGCCTGAACCAGACCGGCATGAGCAACGACCGGGTATTCATGAGCGCCGTGACCAAGGAGGATTGGGTGAAGGAGGCCGACTACATGAAAACCCACCTCACCGACGAGGTGATTGAGAAGGCCTTCCGCGAGAAGTGGCCCAAGGAAATCTACGACCTGCACGGCAAGGAAATCATCGCCAAGCTGAAAAGCCGCCGTGACCTGTTGCCCAAGCTGGCCGCCGACTATGCCGACGTACTGGCTGAAATAGTGGAAGTGCGCGGCTCAAAGAAGGACGAGAAGTTCATCGTAGAGCGCCTGTCGGGTAACAAAACGCACGTCGTGATGCGCAAAATCAACAAGGATGGCAAGCTCACCAAAACCCTCTACGACCGCACTTTCGACAGCAAGGTGACGGATGAGGTGCGCCTCTACGGCATCAGCGGGCAGGACGTGTACGATGTGCGTGGCAACGTGAGCAGCGGCGTGAAGCTGCGCATCATTGCTGGCACCGGCCGCGACTCCATCAGCACCCGCGACCGGGTGGGCGGCCTGCTCCACAAAACCCAGATTTATGACGCCGACACCGGCAACGTCATCAACACCAGTGCCGAGGCTCGCCTGCGTCTGGAGCCCGGCTACGAGGTGAGTCGCTACGACTACCCGCACCGCTTCGACCTGAAGGACTACCGCCTCGACTACGTGGGCCCGGCCCTGTATTTTGGCTACAACATTGACGACGGTGTGCTCATTGGCGGCGGCGTGACCTACCGGCACTACGGCTTCCGCCGCGAGCCCTTCTCCTGGGAGCAGTCCATCACGGCCAACTTCGCGCCGGCCCGTGAGGCCTACAACATCCGCTACACGGGCCAGTTTACCCGCATTTTCAAGAATACCGACCTGCACATTGCGGCCCAGTACTACGGCCCGCAGCTGCTGTACAACTTCTTCGGCATCGGCAACAACACGGCCAACCTAGCCACCGAAGATGAAAACCGGGACCGGGTGACGAATCGCACCGTGAACAGCGCCTACCGCGTGCGCTTTCAGCGCTTCACCATTGCGCCCACCTTCGAGCGCAAGCTGTTCAGCTTTCTCAAGTTCGGAATTGGTCCGCAGTACGACCAGTTCCGGGTTGAGAAGGACCCCATCGGCTCGGTGCTCAAGGACAGCCTGACCAACAAAGCAGGCATGACCACCTACGAAAACCGTCGGTTCGGCGTGCGCTCCTCCGATTTCCAGACCAACCAGTACCTCGGCGGACTGATGTACCTGAACCTCGATGCCAGCTCATCGGCCAAGAACCCCCGTATTGGCCTGCGTTGGTACAACGAGTTCCAGTACAACTGGCAGCTCAACCAGGAAAGCCTGAGCTTTGGCCGCATTTCGTCGGAATTCCGGGCCTACCTCACGCCCAACTTTCCTTTTCACCTCACCTATGCCGGCCGCATTGGCTACCAGCACAACTACGGCGACTACCGCTTCTACCAGGCCAATACGCTGGGCGGCACCACCAACCTGCGCGGCTACCGCCGCACCCGCTTTGCCGGTCGCACCGCCATCTATGCCAACTTTGAGCCGCGCCTGGAGCTGTTTTCTTTCAATGCCTACCTCTTCCCCGGCAAACTCGGCATTATGGGCCTGGCCGACATCGGCCGCGTGTATTCCGACAATGATACCGGCACCTACACAGGCCTCAATGCCTTCCACAGTGGCTTTGGCGGCGGCATCTACGTCGATATCCTCAAGCAGGCCGTAATCAACGCCACGTATTCGGTAGGGGAGGAGAAGCTGGTGTTCGTCGGGTTCGATTTCCTCTTCTAGGGGATACCTGAAGTAAAAAGGCTAGCTAGCCATCCGCATAGCAAGCATAGCAAGCATTCGGTTTTAGCCAAAATTTTATAACCTCAATAAAATCAGCTCCTGGCTGCTTTTATTGAGGTTTTTTCTTGTTGTACATTGTTTTTATTGAATATTTTGTAACAAAAATGGCATGTGTTAGCGAATAATATCAATACATTGTGTCTGTTAATGCTTTGTTTTATCAATCCCCACTCTATTACCAAACGGCTACATGAACAAATTTTACTTTTCCGCGCTGGCGCTACTTGCTAGTGCCGCGCCTGTTTTAGCGCAGGATTTTCAGAGCCGCGCTTCGCTGGATGCAAAGGCTGAAACCACGCCCGTTATCACGCGCCGGGCTTGCGGCACGATGGAGGTATTGAGTGCCCAGTTGGCTGCCGACCCTGCTCAGGCCCAGCGCATGGCGGCCATCGAAGCCCATACCCAGCGCATGCTGGCCAACCCGGGCTTGCAGCGTACCACGGCCGGCACCATCATCATTCCGGTGGTGGTGCACGTGCTCTACAGCACGGCCGCCCAGAACATTTCAGATGCCCAGGTGCAGTCGCAGATTGCCGTGCTGAATGAGGACTACCGCAAGCTGAACGCCGACGCCGGCAACACGCCCAGCATCTACGCTGGCCTGGCTGCCGACGTCAACGTGCAGTTTGTGCTGGCCAAGCGCGACCCCAGCGGGGCCGCTACCATCGGCATCATCCACAAGGCTACCAAAACGACTTCCTGGCGCACCGACGACGCCGTGAAGAAGTCCAAGCGTGGCGGCGACGACCCGTGGGATGCCACCAAATACCTCAATCTGTGGGCCTGCAACCTGGGCCAGGGCCTGCTGGGCTACGCCCAATTTCCCGGTGGCCCCACGGCTACCGATGGCGTCGTGATTCTGTACTCGGCTTTTGGTAGCCGCGCCAAGTACGCTGCCGGCACCTACACCACTACCTACGACCTGGGCCGCACCGCCACCCACGAAGTGGGCCACTGGCTGAACCTGCGCCACATCTGGGGCGACGACAACGGCGCCTGCACCGGCTCGGACCTGGTGGCCGATACGCCTAACCAGGGCGCTGAGAACTACGGCTGCCCCGCCTTCCCGCACGTGTCGTGCTCCAACTCCGGCGACATGAGCATGAACTATATGGACTACACCGACGACCGGTGCATGTACATGTTCTCGGCCGGTCAGAGCACCCGCATGAATGCCGTATTTGCCGCCGGTGGCCCCCGGGCAGCCATCACCACATCGCTGGGTGGCACTGCGCCGCGCGCTGTTGTTACCTCTTCGGCTTCGTTTTATCCGAACCCCGCCACCGACGTGCTCACCCTGGACCTGCCCGCCAACGCGAAAGCAGCCCAGTACAATGTGCACGTGTATGACCTGACCGGCCACGAAATGAACAGCGTGCGCTACGACGGCACCGGCCAGGTGCAGGTAGGTAGCCTGCCCAAAGGCTTGTACTACATCTCCATCGGTAACGGCACCGAAACAACTCGGCAGCACTTCGAAAAACAATAGCTCAACCAGCTTGCCTGACCAGTCAACGCCTTGCCCTACCGAGCAGGGCGTTGTGGTTAGTTATTACCAAATAAGGGCTGTCCGATTGGGCAGCCCTTTTTGATGCGGAACAAGTTGCCTGTCAATGAAGAACAGATGATTTTTCTGGGTTTGTGTCAAAAGGTTATATGAATTGCAATAAGCGACATGGATTTTGAATGCAATGCCATAATTGTGTTGATAATTCAGCAATATTTTTAATAGATTGCTAATCCAAGTCCCATTTTTCCAACAAAAACCGTTTTACATGAAGACAAATGTTTACGTAGCAGCGCTCGGCTTTGCAGGGTTGGCGCTCACCTCTTTCTCTACCCACGCCCAGGCACCCGCCCGGCGTACCTGCGCCTCGGTTGAAGTACTCAAGCAGCAACTGGTCGCCGACCCCGGCATGGCTCAGCGCATGGCAGCCATCAATAGTCAGGCCATGCAGTTTGCTGCCAAGCAGGTGGCGCAGCAAGCTGGTACGGCGCAGCGCACTTCGGCCATTACTGTTACCATTCCGGTAGTGGTGCACGTGCTCTACAGCACGACGTCCGAAAACATTTCGGATGCCCAGATTCAGTCGCAGATTGACGTGCTGAACGAGGATTATCACAAGCTAAACAGCGATGTGAGCAAGGTGCCAAGTGTGTTTGCTGGCCTGGTGGCCGATGTGGGCATTCAGTTCACGCTGGCCAAGCGCACGCCGGCCGGCGTAGCCACCACCGGCATTGAGCGCAAAAGCAGCAGCACTACTACCTGGGGCACTGCCGACAAAATCAAGAAAGCGAGCACCGGCGGCCTCGATGCCTGGGACGCGACCAAGTACCTCAACCTGTGGGTAGGCACCATCGGGGGTGGAATTCTGGGCTACGCCCAGTTTCCCGGCGGCGCAACGGCTACCGATGGGGTGGTGATTTCGCCCGTGTACTTCGGCCGCACCGGCACCGTGACGTCGCCCTACAACCTGGGCCGTACTGCCAGCCACGAAGTAGGCCACTGGCTAAACCTGAACCACATCTGGGGCGATGATGGTACGGCTTGCACCGGCACCGATAACGTAGCCGATACGCCCAACCAAGCCGATGAAAACTACGGCAAGCCCACCTTCCCGCAGGTGTCCTGCTCCAACGGCCCGAATGGCGACATGTTCATGAACTACATGGACTATGTGGACGATGCTGCCATGTACATGTTCTCGACCGGCCAAAGCTCGCGCATGAATGCGCTATTTGCTACCGGCGGTGCCCGCGTGGGCCTGCTCACCTCGCAGGGTGGCGTAGCTCCCGGCGGCACCACCACGCCACCCACCACCATCACCTACTGCGCCAGCAAGGGCAACAGCGTAGCGTATGAGTACCTCGACCTGGTGCAGCTTGGCAGCATCAGCCGGACTTCGGGCGCCGACGGGGGCTACTACAATGGCACGGCACTGAGCACCACGGTGGCTGCCGGCTCGTCGCAGACCATCAGCTTCTCGACCGGCTTCACCGGCTCGGCTTACACGGAGTACGTGAAAGTATACATCGATTACAACCAGAACGGCGTGTTCACCGATGCCGGTGAAACGGTGGTATCGGCGGCTGGCAGCACCAGCGCCGCCGTTCGCACTGCAACTTTCACGGTGCCTGCCACGGCCAAAAACGGCATTACCCGTGCGCGCGTGGTGCTGAGTGATAACAGCAGCACCGCCAGCTGTGGCACCTACAGCTACGGCGAAACGGAGGACTACACCCTCAACATCACCGGCGGCACGGCCCGTACCAGTGCTGCTACCGCCCGCACCAGCAATGCCAACGGGGCCCTCGACCAGTACACCCTGTACCCGAACCCGGCCACCGACGTGCTAAGCATTGCCCGTCCGCTGAGCGCCGACCCCGAGCAGCCGTTCACCGTGCGCGTGTTTGACCTGCGCGGCAGCGAAGTAAAAGGGCTGTCCTTCACCGATGGGCAGTTGAATGTATCGGGCCTGCAATCCGGCATCTACGTGCTGACCGTGAAAGACGGCGTTTCGACCACGCACCAGCGCTTTGTGAAGCAATAAAGCCACAGGCGCTTTCGAGCGTATGTTGATTAAGAAAGGCCCTGACTACTCAGTCAGGGCTTTTTATTGTTATGCTGGTTGGTTCGGAGTGCTTTCCTTGCCGGTAGCAGGTTGAGTTCCGCTGGCCGGGGGGGCTTTGCGCCTGAGATGAAACGTGGCGCTATTGCCGTCGCTTACCGTGTGAAAAGTGTCTGATGAGCACTGCGAGCCAGAGCTTTACCACTGCGCGCACTGTGGGAAAGCTCTCGTGCCAGTTCGACATGCAAACCCCGGGGATAGGGCAATACCGTTTTAGCACTCCGCCATTGGTAAGAGGTATAGAAGCGGTATCTAAAAGAAAGCAAAGCGGCTTTTTCCGGCAACAACCAAATTTTGTAGTCGTTGCCTATCTATTATAAAATTCATCAAAAACTCACAAGAATTAAATTTACCGGTGGGGTTAATTGAAAATGATGCGGAAGCATAGGAGTGTGGGGATATTATTAAAATGGCATTAAAATGACTATTAATTAATTGTTTGTTAAATAATGAGTAAATAGGAATGGTGGTTTGGTGAGATTTTGTAAAATTCCTTGCTTAGCTACTCGCTTTGCACATCCATTTTTCTCCTTTTTGCTTATGAATACATGTACTCTTCCAAAAGTCTTTTCTGACAGAAAGATTACCACTTCCTGGCTGCTGACGCTGCTGTTGCTACTCGCCGGCCCGGCCGCTTTCGCACAACTGGCCGGAACTTATACCATCAACAAAAACCTGCCGACTGCGGGCACCAACTTCGCTAGCTTTTCGGCCGCTGCTACGGCCCTGAACACTGCCGGTATTTCGGCCTCGGTGCGCTTCAATGTGCTGAACGGGCCATACGCTGAGCAGTTTGTGCTGAACAGTGTGGCGGGTGTCAGTGCTACCGATACCATTGTGGTAGATGGCGGGGCCAGCAAGCAAACGCTCAGCTACAGCGGAATTGTGAGCCAGCCGGCGGCCGTGCAACTAAATGGCACGGACTACGTGACGCTGCAAAACCTGACCATTGACGCCTCGGCCGGCGCTACCTATGGCATCGGGGTGCATTTCATTGGCTCGGCCAACAACAACCGGGTGGCCAACTGCGTGGTGATGGGCCCCGCCACGGCCACCTCAAGCACGGCCAATGCCGGCATTGCCGCCAGCGGCAGCGTGACCTCGGCCGCCACGGCCGGCGATGCCAACACGCTGCGCATCGAGAACAACGTCATCAGCGGCGGCTACTACGGCCTGATTCTGACCGGTACCAGCACCACGGCCCGTACCAGCGGCGTGCGCATAACAGGCAACGAACTGAAGGACTTCTACCTCTACGGGCTGGACGTGGAAAGCACCGCAGGCGCCCGTCTGGTGGCCAACAACATCCATCGCACCAACCGCAGCACGGTAACTACTTTCTACGGCGTGTACCTGATTGGCAGCGTGGGCACCGCCATTGAGCGCAACCGCATTCACGACAATTTTACGGGCAACCCGGCCAGCACCAGCATTGCCTACGGCATCTACTTCTCGGCTGATGATGCTACGGCCGGCAACGAGAACGATGTGGTGAACAACGTTATCTACAACTTCAACGGCGCGGGCACTGAGTATGGCATCTACAACACGGGCTCAGACTTTGCGCGCTATTATCATAACACGGTGTCGCTGGACAACACGGCCAGCGCGGCCACAACCCTCAGCTACGGCTTTTACCAGACCACACAGGCTGCGGGCCTCGATTTCCGCAACAACGTGGTGAGCGTGACGCGCGGCGGCACAGGCAACCGCTTTGCCCTGTACTTCGTGACGACGACTTCCACCATTACTTCGAACTACAACGACCTGTCTGTGAGCACCGGCACCAACTTCTTCACCGGCCGCTACGGGACCACGAACTACGCTACCCTCACCGACTGGCGCGGGGCCAATGCCAGTGCCTTCGACCAGAACAGCATTGCGGCCGACCCCCGCTTCGCGAGCGTCACCAACCTGGAGCCCGGCAACGTAGCCCTCAACGGCGCTGGTACCGTGGCTACCATCGTACGCGTACCGCGCGACATCAACAACGTGTTGCGCGTCAGCCCGCCCGACCTGGGCGCCTACGAGTTTACACCCGTGGCCAACGACGTGGCCCTGGTGAGCATCGACGCGCCCGCTACGCCCGCCGTACCCGGCGCGAACCCCGTGCGGGTGACTATCCGCAACGGGGGCACGGCCACCCTCACCAGCGTAACCCTTAGCTACACCCTGAACGGCGGCACCCCCACGGCCCCGCAAACCTTCGCGGGCCTCACGCTGGCCGCCGGTGCCACCCAGCAACTCACCTTCGCGCAGGGCGTGGTGGTACCCAGCGGCTCCAATACACTGAGCGTGACAGCCAGCCTGCCCAACGGGCAGCCCGATGGCAACGCCACCAACAACACCCTGACCACGACCTTCACCCAGCCCACACCCGACAACGACGAGCCCTGCACGGCCATTGCTCTGAGCAGCGGACCCCTCACAGGCTCCAACAGCGGGGCCAGCACCACATTGCAGCCCACTATTATCACGCCGGCCTGCTCGCCGGCCTCGCTGCCGAAAGACGTGTGGTTTACTTTCACGCCCAGCGGCCCCAGCACCAGCCTCACCCTGACCGGCAACGCGGCCGGCATGGTGCGGGTGTTCAGCACGCCGAACTGCGCCAGCGGCCCGTTTACGCAGGTGTTCTGCGCCGGCAGCGGGGCCAATAACACCGCCGTGGGCACTGTAAGCGTAATGGGCCTGACGGCGGGCACGCGCTATTACGTGGCCGTGAGCGGTTACGGCAGCTCCGATACCGGTGGCACTTTCACCATCGCGGCTACTGGTCTGGTGCTGGGCCGCACTGCCCAGGCCAACAGCACGGCCCTGAGCGTGTTCCCCAACCCGAGCGCCACGGGCCAACTCACGCTGCAAGTGGCGCGTCCGCTGGGCGCCGGCACGGTGGAACTGGTCAATGCGCTGGGGCAGGTGGTGCAGCGCCAGCCGTTGGCCGCTGGCGAGCAGACCCTGGGCACCGGCAAGCTGGCCGCGGGCCTCTACACCCTGCGCGTGCAGGCCGGCAGCGAAGTGCTCACCCGCAAAGTCGTGCTCCAATAACCTTTCCTACCGCCTTTCTGAGCTATTTCTTTCAATCGTGGAGAAGCCTCGGTCCTTGGCCGGGGCCTCTTTTTTGTTCAGCTTGGCACTCATGGAGGTGGAGTAGCCGCGTAGCGGTGGTAGGTTTGCAGCCGTTGGCTACCCGCTCGCGCAGTGGTGCGCCAATAAATTTTCCTGCCTTACACCTTTCTGAGCTATGCTTTCAACGCAAAGAAGCCCCGGCCAACTGGCTGGGGCTTCTTTTTTGGGAATAATTCAGAACGTCAGGCTGAAGGCGGATGAGGGGGAGGCCTCCTCCACCCGCGTGCTGCGTGGTTTTGCTGCTACAGCGTTGCCTTGTGAGCTGTGACGGCCGCTATGAAGGCGTTCGTTTCGGTAATCTGGACCTGCACCTGGGCCAAATCCAACTCGCGGATGAGCAGGGCTGCTGGCCCCCGCGATTCCTGACGGTCGTTGAGGTCGGCCTGGCGATTGGTGGCGCGGCGCAGGTTCACCTCGTTGGTTTTGCGGGCTTTGGTGCCCGCCGCCAGCGTGGGGATGATGGTGTTCAGTGCCCCAATTTCGGCCGTCAGGCTAGCCAGCTCGGCTTGCATTTCCGTCGCGCCGTCGGTCGAGTTCTCGCGGGTGAAGTCGAGGTTATCGGCGCGGTGGTTCAGGTTGCGGAGCTCCGCTTGCGCAATGGTCAGGACGGCGTCGCAGTCGGCCGGCGTGGTCAGTAAATTCACAGAGTAAGCCATAGTAGGTTAAATGGTTTAGGTGAAAAAATGAGATTCAGCAGCTGAACGGTAAGTACCCCTGCAAATTGCATGACTACTCTTATTTATCTCTGATTTTCAGTAAGTTTTCCACTGTTGACAGCTAGCTGTTCTTCCAGTGCATTGGCTTCGGCCGTGAGCCCTTGCAGGCGGGCCACCAGCAAGCCCTGCGCCCCAGCCAACAGGGGCGGGTGCACCGGGGTAGGAGCCAACCGTGCAAGCCAGTCGCGGGCCCGCTCTTCCTCGGCCGTGAGCGCGCCGGTAGCCGGCAGCAGGCCCGCCCGCAAGTGCGCCAGGCTGCGCTGGCGGCGCGTCTGGGCCTGGGTGCGGTCAGCTTCGGTTTCCAGCTGGTAGCGCAGCTGGGTGGCCTCATGCCGGCAGCGGCGCAGGCGCTTGCGCAGGGCCAGCAGCTCGGTGGCAGTCAGGGGCTTCGTCACTTCAGCCGCTGGGGTAGCAGGTGGCACAGATTCCCCTTCGGGCGGCAACAGCAGCACCAGCTGCCGCAGTCGCCGCTCCGCTCCCAGCGCAAACGAGCGTTTGCCCGCTTCCACGAAGGCCACCTGCTCGCGCGCCACGCCCAGGTAGCGCCCCAGCTCCGCCTGCGTCAGACCGAAATGCGCCCGCACGGCCGCCGCCAGGGAGTTAGAAGGCAAGGCGCGGGGCATAAGTCTGGTTGTTACATCGCTCGGGAAAATCCGGAGGCTTGTAACAACGGCGGTTACATGAGTTTTATTTTTTGGAAATCGGGTAACAGAGTAGGGGTGAGGCGGACGAAGGCGCGGTGCAGGTTAGGGCACGGCCTGCCTTTTGAGGGGGACACTGCCTACCGGCAGATGGGCATTCGCGAGGGGCTCTTCACCACCGAAGGGGTGTGGGGCAGCGGCGAGTATGCCACTGGCAGGGGCGGTTTGAATTGCGCAACGGCCACCAAACCCTGCTGGGCAGCGGCAAATACCTAGTGCTCTTGAAAAAGATACCGGCTGGCTGGAAGATATTCCGCGACTCGTTCAGCCCCGACGGCCCTTCCGCTCCCAAACCCGCGCGCTAAGGGTTGGCCACGACCGAAGCTTGAGCCACCCACAAAAATTGAAATATCCAGCGAGCAGGGCCAGAAATGCGGCGCTGACCGCCACGGGGCTTCGGTAGTTTCGCGTGTTGGAAATAGTTGGGCAGGCAGTCGTTTCGCAACTAGTTTAAGTTGACTACTTCTGTTGCTAGGCGGCTAGGTTCCCCGCGCCTGCCATCATTCGGGCCGCCGCTGAACTTGGTTTCCCTTGCCTCAGTGCAGCAGAACTTTAATTTCCTGCTGAACAGTCTTACCCAGGAAAATCTCGTGGCCGAGCCCCGGCAGCTCGTGCAGGGTGGCCGGGATGCCTTGCTGCTGCAGCCGGCGGTAGTACTCCTGGGTTAGCGCGGGCGGGGCGATGGAATCGGCGGTGCCCACGAGCAAAGCCACCCGCGTGCGGGCCGGAATGCGGGCCACCACCTGCTCCGGCGATACGCTGGCCACGGGCTGGTCCCAGATGGCCCCGCCGCCCGTGTGGCGCTTCATGTGGATGCGCCAGGCGGCCACGTTGCAGGGGCAGGAAGCCAGCAGCGCCGCATCGGCCGCGCCGGGGTGGCGTCCGAGCAGGTCGGCGGTGATGGCGGCCCCACCGGAGTGCCCGGCCACCACCACGCGCCCGGCATGGTAGCGGCGCTTGAGCGTGTCGAGGGCCGCCGCGATGGCGTCGATAACGGCAGGGGTGTAGTTGTCGCCGGTGGTTTCGCCGCGCTCGCCGGCCGACTGGTGTCCGGCGGGGTCGGTGTAGCCGGGGCGCAGCAGGGCCACGGCCACTACGTCGGGGTTGGCCTGGGCTACCTGCCGGGCCACGGTGTATTGGTAGTCGGGCTTGTTGAAGGGGGCATCGCCGTGCAGCACGAGCAGCAGCGTGGGATGGGCGCTGAGCTGCGGGCTGCGGTATACCTGGGCCCATAGGCGCTGCCCGCCAGTGCCCACCCACTGGCCTGGGCCGGTAGCGGTAGCGGCAGTGCCGGTGGTTTCGGCCTGGGGCTGGCAGCCGGCCAGGGTGAGTAGGGCAACCAGCGCCGCGCAGGCTGCCCGGAGGTTTCGGTAGTTTCGCATAGCGTAAATAACGGGACAAGAGGCCGTAGCGCGAACTTTCAGTTCGCGTCTCAGAAAGACTGCCAAGCGGTGCAGAAACGCGAACTGAAAGTCCGCGCTACTAGCCACTGATTTCAGTACCGCTCTAAGTTGCTCGCTGTTGCTGGGTAGCCAGATTCTCCCGCCCCGGCCACCACTCCGGCCGCTGGGGTAGCCGCAGTTCCTGTCCCTCGAAGCGGCGCACGCCGTAGTCGCCGCCGCTGAACTCGCCGAAGTCGTTGGCCAGGCGCACGCGGTAGTCGGCATCAATCCAGAACAGGTGGCGGTCGAAGGCGCGGTGCAGGTTGGGGCACAGGGCGAGGCCGTTGGGCAGGGTGTCGTCGTGGCTCACGGCCCAGGGCACGATGTGGCAGGCGTCGAGCAGGGGCACGGGGCTGCTGCGGGTGCTGAGCAGCTTGAGGCCCGACACGGCGCAGGTGTAGTCGTAGGCTTCGAGCACCACGCGTTTAAACACGCCGCTGCGCACCGTAAGGTCGAGCTCATCGGTGGCGGCAAAATGGGTGCGGTAGAGGGCGGCGGGCTCTTCCAGCATCTGGCGGCGGATGCCGGCTAGGGCGTCCTGGCCGGCCCGGGCCCGGTAGCGGCCCTGCGTCTGGGCAAAGTAGCGCGTGAGTAGCGCCTGGGTGAAGGCCGCCCGCTGGGTGGAGTCTTGCAGCAGCAGCCAGAGGTCGGCATCGAGGGCGGCGTAGGCCACCACGTCGCGCAGGTGGCGGAAGCTGCGGATGGAGCCCGAGCGGGTGAGCAGGATTTCGAGGCCGGGCCAGGTGTGCAGGTGCCAGAAGCCATCGGAGCGCAGGTGGTAGAAGGGCAGGGCGAAGTTGGCCGCCGTGAACAGCGCCGAGGTGCCCAAGTCGGTGCAAATAGCTTTGAAGGCCGCAATAAGCTCGGGCGTGATTTCAATGCGGTTGCCCTGAATGGAGCCGTCGGCAATGCCTTCGAGCACGGCCATCAGCAGGGCGGACTTGTAGGGCGCTTCCCCGTGCTGGCGGCGGCTGGCCACGCGGAGCTTCTGAAAGCGGCGGAGGTAGGTGGGGAGGATAGAAAGGTAACTCGCCGCCCCGCCTCCCAAAGCGGCTCCTAGTGCATTGCTTTGAAGTAGGGGTGGCAGTGTTGGGCTAAGGAAAGGCGAAAAGGCACGCCGGCCTTTTTGCCTTTCCACCCGCGGGCATTAGTCACTATTTGCCCAAACAGTACTCCAAACGGGCCGTAGATGAGTGTTTCCACATCATCCAGCCACTACTTTCAAGCGCTTTGCCACAGCACAGTGTCGCGTGTAAGTAGACCGGGGCTCCCACTAACGACGCTATGCCTGTTTTTCTACATTCTTCTACCAGCATGGTGCATTTGTTGGCCGTAGCGCTGGCCCTGATGGCCGGTACTGCCATTGTATTGGGGCCCAAGGCCACGGGGCAACACCGGCGCCTCGGCCGGGTGTATGTGGGCAGCATGGCCATGGTGCTGCTCACGGCCTTTCGCATGTATTTCCTCTTTGGCCGGTTTGGAGTGGTGCACTGGGGAGCGGTGGGCAGCACCCTGGCGCTGGGCGTCGGCACGGGGGCGGTGCTGTGCCGGCCGGTGCTGGCCGCGTGGCGGCAGTGGCACTATCTGGGCATGGGCGCGTCGGTAACGGGCCTCTACGCGGCGTTGGTAGTGGAAAGCACCTACCGACTTTTTCCGGTGGCTTATTTTTGGTGGGTCACGCTGGGGCCGGCCGCAGCCGTTTTCCTGGCTGGCGGGCTGGTGCTGCGCCGGCATTTTCCGCCGGGCCCGCAGCGCGAGGCTGCGCGGGATTCGATGCGTCAGCTCACCGCGCATCGTGCGTAAGCGCTGCTAATTAGCAAGCCTTGGCCGTCAGGAGTAGGAGAAAAAGGGCCTCCGCAGACAGCACAGTCATCGTGGGGCATGCATAACCAGCGGCTTAACGCGCCGAGAAAACGGCTATTTCGGGCAATATGGGCCCCACGCGAATCAAAGACTGGTTTTCGGGCTCTATATCCAAATGGTGCGCCGGGCCGTGCGTAGTGGCTACGGGGGGCACCAGTGCGTCCTTTTCGGAACTAACGGCCACATAGCCCAGCTCGAAATAGAGCGGCAGCACCACGGGGCTGCTTCGCATGGGGCGGCCCCGGTACCAGGTGAAAGGGCTAAGCGGGAGAGGCAGGTCCACCGTCTCTTCGTAGTAATTGTGCGGAGCCACGCGGGTCAGGCACGGAGTATAGTGCCGCTCCACCTCGGTGTCGTCGGGTACGGGCACCACGGCCTTACCCACCACGACGCGGTCGGCTAGTAGCTGCACGTTCACCAAGTTCGGCATGGTTTCGAAGTGGCCGTCCGCCAGGATATTCGTCCAGAACTGATTGACGAGGAACAGGACGTCAGCAGAATCATTGCGCACCTGATAGCGCAGGCGTAGTCGTGCCGACGAGCCCGGCAGGACCTGAACCGCTACGGTGATGGGCGCGGAGGCTGACTGTTCGGAGGATGGCAGCATGGCAAGGGAAGGAAAAGCCGGTTTGCCTTGCAGCAGACAAATCAGCGGGCCGAGAATACCAGGGCTTCCGGGAGCAGCGGCCCGCTGAGAATGGTTTCCTGCAGCTCCAGCGGAAACCAACTCGCCGTATATACTTGCCCATAGGGCGTGCTAAGTGGCTGAATATACCGCTCAACTTCAGCCGAAGCTACGACATAGCCCATTTCAAAGAAGAGGGCGCGATGGACTGGGGCCGTCCGCATGGGGCGGCTTGCGTACCATGTAAACGGGGAAAGCGGGGTAGCCAACAGCATATGCTCCGCCAGTTTTTCGTTGGGTAGCAGGCGGCTCAGGCAAGGCACGTAGGGCCGCTCTACTTCCTTGTCGTCAGGGACCGGTACCAGGGTTTTGCTGACCGTCACACGCTCGGGGCTAAGAATAATATTGGCCGCATTGGGGTCCGTGTCGAACACACTCGCGCCGCCCGCCCGTGCCAACTTGTTGAACAGGTAAAGCGGCTGGCCGGATGTATTCGTTACCTCATAGCGCAGCTGCAGTGCATCGGGTAGCTGAGTGACCGTGACTACCAGCAGGCAGTCGGTCCTGATAATTGGCGCCGGAGCAATCATGCATCTTATTGTGAAGCTGTTCAGAGAGTTTAATCTCATTTTAGACTTTCTGAACAGCTTCGTGGAGAGAAAAACAGTTTCAGGAAGCCAACGCCTGCGCGTAAGCAGGAAAACCTTTCAACCAACTGATAAGGTGCGCTCGCTCTTCAATACCCCATTCCTGCACTATTTCCCGCGCCAGCTTCTGTGCGGTCGGGTCTCCGGTTTTTAGCAGCGCAACCACGCCTACCCACGAAACCGTAACGAATCCAAACCACGGAGTATTTCTGTTCTCAGCGTCTTTGATGGCTTTTACAATAGGTGCCAAACCCTGCTCCCAATGGCTGTTTCCCAAGGCCGCCAGAGCACCAGCGCGTACTTGCGGCGACTTGTGGTTGAGGCAATCTACTAATTCATCCAGGTTGAGGTGCTCATATTGAGGAAGCACTGGGAAGATATGCTGGTTCGTTTCCATTACAGTTACTGGTCTAGGTTAAAATTGTCAATTAGGTACTGTCTTTCGTTCCGAGCATTATCCACCAAATCATGGCCTATATCGAACCGGCGTACCTGTCGTGCAATTTTTACTTCTTCCATATAGGCATTGTATTCCGGTTGCCACCTCAAGCCAGGGTCTTGAAAATATTTCATCGCCCCTGGGAAACCAAGTGATTTGTCATCGGCGTAGTGCCGTGCTTCGTGCCGCAGGGCTCCAATAGAGGCATTCTCATCCAATAGTAACTGGCCGGGGCTTCCACTGGCTGGGGAAGGGCCATACGCCATAACCCCTTTACGATGAATTATTTCTACTCCTTACTTTTTGCAGCTGGCCTAAAGTCTCCGCCGATTCTGCTGAATGAGACAACCGTCCCGGTCCAAACAAATCATGAATTGGGTCAGCCTCATTCTTCATGAGCGGTCGGGACACTAACCCCCTCGTTGATTCCTTTGGCAGGATAACGCTCGGCAGCCCATGCTCCCGCGCCGCCGGTGCCGCAAAGGCCGTGACCGGCCCCCCGGCCTGAATCGTCCAGCCCATGGGGTCGGACAGGGTTAGCGCGCACACATAGGCCCCGTGGGTGCCATCGCCGTGGTGGAATGTTTCGGCGTAGGCCACGGCGATGGCAGCAGCCAACTGCAGCGTTTCGATGGCTTGTCCACCATTGGCGTCAAGAAACACGACGGTGGCCGCTTGGTGCTTGTGCGGGTCGTTGGCCCAGGCAAGCAGGACATCGTTGTCGGGAACCGACAGCATGAGTTCCACCAGCTCATAGCGCACCTTGGTGTCGACCAGCCCGCGCTGGTAGGTGGCCTGCTTGAGGCCAAAAGTGCAGTTCAGCACGGGAAAAGCGTAGCCGACAATACACAGTTCGGCCGAGAAGGAAGCCATTGGTTACTGGAAGAGTGGATGAGAAGGCGTAATAAAGCTAGTGTCATAGACCCTAAACAGATGAGTTCCTATCGCCCCGTCCGCCTTTTTGGCGGCCCGCCACTGCTGCCATAACCTTTTCCTAATGCCCCCGGTAAGCAAAACCCCGTTAGCTTCGCCGTTATGAAAACGCTCTATCTCCTTCGCCACGCCAAATCCAGCTGGAGCTTCGACGAGCTCAGCGACCAGGAGCGCCCGCTCAATGACCGCGGCCGCGACGATGCCCCCGCCATGGGCCAGGCCCTGGCCAAGCGCCGCATCTGCCCCGACCTCATCGTGAGCTCGCCCGCCGTGCGCGCCATGAGCACCGCTGTGCTGGTGGCCCGCGAAATGCAGTATCCCCACGATAAAATTGCGGTTGAGTCCGGCATTTACGGCGCCGATGCCGACGACCTGCTCGCCATCATCAAGGACCTGCCCGACGCTGCCGATGCGGTGCTGCTGGTGGGCCACAATCCCACCATCACCGAAACGGCCAATGAGCTGTCGCCGTCTAGCATCAACGAGATGCCCACGGCCGCCGTGGTCTGCCTGCGCTTCGAGTGCGAGCACTGGGCCGACGTGAGCAAGGCAAACGCCGAGTTCTATTTCTACGACTACCCGCGCAATGTGAGTTAAGAGCCTTTTTTTAGATTTAACAGAACGGTCATGCAGAGCGCAGCGAAGCACGACCGTTCTGCTTTCTGTTTCCGTTAAAGGCACGTTTCACCAACCCAACTCCATTTGAAGACCCTCTCCCGCGACCTGAGCTGGCTGCGTTTCAATGCCCGCGTGCTGCAAGAGGCCCAGAGCGACACCGTGCCGCTGCTGGAGCGCCTCAAGTTCCTGGCTATTTTCAGCAGCAACCTCGACGAGTTTTTCAAGGTGCGGGTGGCCACGCTGCGGCGGCTGGTGAAGCTCAAGAAAAAGACCCGCGCCAAGCTCGGCGAAAGCCCCAAGCGCCTGCTGAAGGAGGTGCTGGCCGAAGTAGCCCGGCAGCAGGAGGAATTTGGCCAGACCTTCCGGCAGCAATTACTCCCCGCGTTGAATGAGCAGCACATTCACCTGCTGAGCGAGGCCGAGCTGACGCATAAGCAGCGCGAGTGGACCGCCCAGTACTTCCGCGACAAGGTCCTGAACCTGCTCTCGCCCGTAGTGCTCGATGAGACGCTGCACCACCTCTTCCTGAAGGACCAGGCGGTGTACCTCACCTTCTTCCTCACCAAGCCCAAAGCCCAAAAACCCAAGCTGGAAGCCGAACGCGTGATGGTGATGGAGCTGCCCACCAAGCGCCACGGCGGCCGCTTCGTGCGCCTGCCCGACGAGGGCGAGGAGCGCTACGTGCTGTTTCTGGACGACGTAATTCGGGTGGGCGCGGCCGAGCTGTTTCCGGCGTATAAGCAGGTTGCCGTCAACGCCATCAAGCTCTCGCGCGATGCCGAACTAGACATCGAAGAAGAAGTGTCCGGTGACCTGATGGAGAAAATTCGCAGCAGCCTGGCCAAGCGCGCCACCGGCTTCCCTGCCCGCCTGCTCTATGACCCCGAAATGCCCAAGGAGGTGCTGCGGGCCATCAAGCAGAAAACCGGCATCACCGACGAGGAACTGGTGGAAGGCAGCCGCTACCACAACTTCCGCGACTTCTTTGGCTTCCCAAGCTTCGATGAGCCCGCGTTTCACTATCCGCCCCGGCCGGCTCTGGCACACCCCACGCTGCCGCGCACGGGCAGCCTGCTGGCCGCCATCGGGCAACGCGACCACCTGCTGCACCTCCCGTACCAGAGCTTCGACTACGTGACCCGCCTGTTGCGCGAGGCCGCCACCGATGCCCGCGTGTCCAGCATCAGCATCACGCTCTACCGCGTGGCCAGCAAAAGCGCTGTGGTGAAAAACCTGATAAAAGCCGCCAAGCACGGCAAGCAGGTGACGGTGGTGATGGAGCTGAAAGCGCGTTTCGACGAAGAGTCCAACCTCTTTTGGGCCGACAAGCTGAAGCGCGCCGGTGCCCATGTCATTTTCACTCCGCCCGAGCTGAAGGTGCACAGCAAGCTCCTGCTCATTGCTCGCCGCGAAGTCGATGAAACCACCCGCCAGTACGCCTACTTCAGCACCGGTAACTTCAACGAAAGCACCGCTGACCTCTACACCGACCACGGCTTATTTACGGCCAATGAGGAACTGACCAAAGAAGCCGCCGCCGTGTTCGGCTACCTGCGCGACCAAACCGTAGTGCCCGAGCTTAAGCAGCTGCTGGTAGCACCCTTTGGCCTGCGCCCCGGCCTCAACGCCCTGATTGACTACGAAATCAAACAAGCCAAAAAAGGCAAGCAGGCCTACATCATCCTCAAGGTAAATGCTGTGGAGGACGAGGGCATGATTTGCAAGCTCTACGACGCCAGCCGGGCCGGCGTGCGCGTCGAACTCATCGTGCGCGGCATCGGCCGCCTCGTGCCAGGCGAGCCGGGCCTGAGCGACAACATCCACCAGCGCGGCATCGTTGACCGGTTTCTGGAGCACAGCCGGGTGTACGTCTTCGCCCACGGCGGCGCGGAGCAAGTCTACGTTTCCTCCGCCGACTGGATGACCCGCAACCTCGACCGCCGCGTGGAAGTAGCCTTCCCCATCCTCGACGAATCCCTCCGCGCCGAAGTGCGCCAACTGCTCGACTTCCAGCGGCAGGACAACGTGAAGGCTCGTGACTTCGGAAATACGTTCGTCCCCGCCGCAGAGGGAGAGAAGCCCTTGCAAGCGCAGGAGGCCACTTACAAGTGGCTCAAAGGCCTGAAGCGGCGCCAAGTGAAGACGTAAGAACGGGTACCCCGAATTTCCAATTCGGCCGCTTGAACGAGATGCATAACCATCGTTCAAGCGGCCGGATTGAACATTCGGGGTACTCATTCTTACCGGCGTACGCCGGATTTCTCTAGTAGCTTGCGGGGCGGCGTGATGAATAGCTCCAAGCTGGCATAAGGTGCGCCGTTGAACTTGGAGTCGATGATTTTCTCGCGGTCAGCATTGGTCCGGTCAAAGGCGTCGAAGGCGTAGTTGTAGCGGTAGCCGCCTTCAGCACCCAGCCATAGGAAGCTGAATATTTCGCGCTCCCAGCGTAAGCGGAATTTTACCTCGGTTTCGCGTAGCTCCAGGGTATTGAGCGGGGCTTTGCTGCGGTCGACGGAACCGTCGCTGTTGCGGCGCTCCAGCGGGTCGCGGCTCAGGTGCACGATGTAGTTGTAGCCGTCCACGGTGTAGCCCGCGTAGAGGATGGAGCTCTCGTTCACGTTGTAGCGGGCGGTGATGCGGGCCGGCGCCAGCGCCTCAATGCCCCAGTGGGAATTGAAGGTGCGGTTGTAAATCACCGCCGGGTAAATGCTCAGCCGCCCGAACGTGTAGCCGTACTGAAAGCCCACGCCCCAGGAGAAATTCGGGCTGCGCTTCCACCCATAAATGGCTTCGGCCGAGAAGCGGGAATAGTCGGAGCGGCTCAGTTGGCTCGATGTGTAGTCGCCGCTCAACTCACCTTTCACGCGGGCCAGGTACCAGTGCACATCGTCGACGGGCCGTATGATGGCAATCTGAGCCGCGGTGCTTTTCAGGCCCTTGTTTTCAATGTTGTCGTACAGCTCGTAGGAAGTCGGCAGCTTGTCGAACTGGAATTCCTCCCGCTCGTAGCTCAGCCCCACAATGACCTTGAGGTGCGGGTGGTTCCAGGCCGGGATGTAGCCCTTGATGGACAGACGAGCATTCTTTGTAGCATCGGTGTTGAAATCGTTCAACCCCTGCACCTGCGCCGACGACGATACCCCAAACCGGGGCATCCGCTCGTAGCGCACAATCAGGCCCTTGCTTGGGCCCATGCCCAGCACCGAGGGATTGGCAAACTGCTGCTTATCGCGGGCAGTGGTATCGGCGGCGTTAGGGGCGGCGGGCGGATATACTCGCTCCTGCACCTGCGCCGACGCTTCAGCAGCGGCACCAGTAATCACAGCCCCCAGCAGTCCAATCCGAACGATTAACGAGTAACGCATAGTCAAAACAGCCCTTTATAGACCAGTTTGCTCCCTTACGCGAAAATGCCCACTACGGCTGATTGCAGAAGTTATCAAATGAGAAAATGATGAAGAAAACCGGCGATATCCGCACAAAAAAGCGCCTGCCTTTTGCCAGGCAGACGCTTTTAGCCGACATAAACTACTGCCTACTGTTCGGTGTAATCCGAGTAAGCGTTTGATTGGTAGGGGTAGCGCTGTTGGTGCAGGGCCGCCACCCGCTTGGCTATCAGCTCACGCAGCTCCTCCATGTTGGTGCGCTCCTGGGCCGAGATGAACACCACGGGGTCGTGCAGCTTGGCCATGTAGGTGGCTTGCAACTGCGCCAGCGGCGGGCGCGGCGCGGTGCCATCGTCCTCGGCCTCCAGCACTTCACCGAAGGGGTCTTGCTCGGCATCGTCGGGCTGGTACTGGTCAATTTTGTTGAACACCAGCAGCACCGGTTT
Organism: Hymenobacter negativus; assembly: GCF_017571495.1. Lineage (GTDB taxonomy): Bacteria > Bacteroidota > Bacteroidia > Cytophagales > Hymenobacteraceae > Hymenobacter > Hymenobacter negativus. Next base: position 247,776 of record NZ_JAGETZ010000006.1, read on the forward strand.
GTCGGCCGCGCCGATGTCGGCCAGCGTGTCGTTCACCACCTGAATCTGCTCTTCAAAGCCCGGGTGCGAAATGTCCACGACATGCAGCAGCAAGTCGGCCTCCCGAATCTCATCCAGCGTGCTCTTAAAGCTCTCAATCAGCTTGGTAGGCAGCTTGCGAATAAATCCCACCGTGTCGGAAAGCAAAAACGGCGTGTTGTCGAGCACTACCTTGCGCGTAGTGGCGTCCACGGTCGCAAAGAGCTTGTTTTCGGCGAATACGTCGGACTTGCCCAGCACGTTCATCAGGGTGCTTTTGCCCACGTTGGTGTAGCCTACCAGCGCCACCCGGATGCTGCCGCCCCGCGCCTTACGCTGGGTGTGGCTCTGCTTGTCGAGGTCTTCGAGCTTTTCCTTGAGGAAGGCAATCCGGTCGCGCACAATGCGACGGTCGGTTTCGATTTCCGTTTCACCCGGGCCTTTCATGCCCACACCCCCACGCTGCTTGTCCAAGTGAGTCCAGAGGCCGGTGAGGCGAGGCAATAGGTACTGGTACTGTGCCAACTCCACCTGCGTACGCGAGGTGGCCGACTTGGCCCGCAAGGCGAAAATATCGAGAATGAGCAGCGAGCGGTCCACAATTTTCACCAGCAACTCGGCTTCCAGGTTGCGGAGCTGCGAAGGAGACAGGTCATCGTCGAACACCACCATGCTAGTGCCTTCGTGTTGCACGTATGCCTTTATTTCGGCCAGCTTGCCCTCGCCCACGTAGGTGCGGATGTCGGGCTTTTCCAGCCGCTGCACGAAGCGTTTGGTCGCGGTGGCGCCAGCGGTTTCAATCAGAAACGCCAGCTCGTCAAGGTATTCGGTGGTTTGGGCTTCGGACTGCCGGCGCGGGGGCACCGACACGAGTACGGCCGTTTCCTGCTCTTTGGCGGTTTCGTAGGTGCCGTTGTCGGCGGCTTTGGCGAGGATGCGGCCGGCGCGGCCCTTCACGTTATCGGTTGCTCCGATATGGCGGGTGCTGTTGCCTGGCTTGCGGCCGCCGGATTGGTTGTTTGCCATGTGTAGTTGTCAGTTATTCGTTGTCAGTTGTTAGCATGCGGGCAGAAGTTGCGGCCTGTTACTAAACGTATTTTTTGCGGGTCCGACTGTCAATTATCAATATTCAGGAATACCAGCAGCCGACAACTAGCAACTATTTTAAAGTGAGCGAATATGCCACCACCTGTTGCACCTGTGCCGGGGTGAGCACTTTTTCAAAAGCCGGCATCTTGCCCAGTCCCTTCGTTACCATGTAAGTACGGCCGAAGGCGTTGAGGTTGCTCTTGGTGAGGTCGTGGGCGCCGTTGAGGCCCAGCTTGCCATTGGCGCCGTGGCAGCGGGCGCAGTTTTTTTGGAAAATGGCCTGTCCCGGCAACGCTGGCGGCCCGGCCAGGGCCAGCTGCGGCAGCAGGAGCAAAAAAGCCGAAAAGCGAAGGTTCATAGCTGGAATAACACGCAAAGAGCCCGCAAAGTACCGGAAGAATAAATAAGGGAATGAAGGCAGGCGAGGAAGAGGACCGGAGGGACGTATTCCGTAGCCCTACCATACATCGCGCCATAGTCCCGACCTTTGCCAACTCTTGCCCTGCTACCCCCATACCCTCTTACCCCAGAAAAGTGCGCGTCGCCCTCGTTATCAATACCAGTTGGAATATTTGGAACTTCCGCGCCAGTCTCGTGCGGGCCCTACAGGCGGCCGGCCACGAAGTGCTGGCCATTGCGCCGCCCGATGACTATTCTGCGCGTCTCGAAACCGAGTTAGGCTGCCGTTTCGTGCCCATCCTCATGGAGAACAAGGGCACTAATCCGGTGAAAGATGCCGCCCTCACGCGCCGTTTCTACCAGATTTACCGGCGCGAGCGGCCCGATGTGGTGCTGCACTACACCATCAAGCCGAACATCTACGGCAGCATCGCGGCCAAGCTGGCGGGCATCCCCAGCATCAACAACGTGAGCGGATTGGGCACGGTGTTCATCATCAAAAACTTTGTGAGCAAGGTGGCGCTTGGCCTCTATCGCTTCGCGTTCCGCTTCCCGGCCAAGGTGTTTTTTCAGAATGGCGACGACCGGCAGCTGTTCCTCGACAACGGCTTGGTGCGTCAGGAAATTACCGACCTGCTGCCCGGCTCCGGCGTCGATACCCGCAAGTTCCGGCCCGCCGGGCAGTTTGTGCGCCAAATTCCCTTCGTGTTCCTGATGGTGGCGCGGGTGCTCTATGAAAAAGGCGTAGTGGAGTATTTTGAGGCGGCCAAAATTATCCGCTCTGTGCTGCCGGGCACGCGAATCCAGCTGCTGGGCGGCCTTGATGAGGCCGGTGGCGTGGGCGTGCCCCGCGCCACGTTCGAAGAATGGCTGAAAGCCGGCGACATTGAATACCTGGGCCGCTCCGACGATGTGGCCGCCCACTTGCATAAAGCCGATTGTGTGGTGCTGCCCAGCTACCGCGAAGGTACCCCCAAAACCCTGCTCGAAGCCGCAGCCGTGGGCAAGCCCCTGGTGACCACCGACGTGCCCGGCTGCCGCGAAACGGTGGTCGACGGCCTCAATGGTTACCTGTGCCAGGTGCGCAGCGGCGAAGACCTAGCGGCCAAAATGCTCAAAGTTCTCCAGTTGCCAGAAGCTGAACTGGAAGCTATGGGCAAAGCCAGCCGCCATTTGGCCGAAACAAAATTTGATGAGCGACTGGTGCTGGAGAAGTACCTCTCCGCCGTAGCTGCCGTGCAGCGCAAGTAGCACGAGTACCCCAAATTTCCCATTCGGCCGCGCGAACGGTGTTTCAATAGCTCGTTCACGCGGCCGAATGAGAAATTCGGGATACGTGTGCTTACACCCGAACTCGGCTGGCTACCGCCGACACGCACAAGCCCATAAAGGCAATAAAGGCGAACGAAATCCGCAGGCTCGTGGCGCCGGCTACTACCCCAATTACCGGCGGCCCCAGCAGAAAGCCGAAGAAGCCAATAGTCGACACCGAAGCCAGCGCCATGCCCGCCGACATGTGCGTGGACTTGCCCGCCGCGCTGTATACCAGGGGCACCACCGCCGAGGTGCCGAAGCCCACCAGCAGGAAGCCCAGCAGCGCCGTGGGCAGCGTGGGTAGCAGGACCGCAATGGTCAAGCCTACGGCCGTGAGCAGCCCGCAGAGCTGAATCACTCGCTTCGGGCCCAGTCGGTGTGCCAGCCAGTCGGCCCCGAAGCGGCCCAGCGCCATAGTGCTCATGAAGGCTGTGTAGCCCGCGCCCACCCAGTCTTTATCAGCCTGAATCACTTTCTTGAAGTACACCCCGCTCCAGTCGAACATGGCTCCTTCGCAAATCAGCGCGCAGAAAGCAATGGCGCCCAGGCCTAGCAGTTCCTTGTCGGGCTTCACGAAGATGGGCTGGTCGGGGTCGGTGCCGCTGTCTTCGCGCACTGTGGAGCCGGCTGCCACGGCCAGACCAGCCATGATAAACAAAGCGATGAAGATGAAATGCAGCCCCGGCGTCACGGCGTGGCCAATCATAAACGAGCCCACTGCCGCTGCCACAAAGCCCGCCAGGCTCCACAGCCCGTGAAATGAAGCCATAATGGGCTTATGCTGGTAGAGCCGCTCCACACCCACAGCCTGGGTATTTACCGAAATATTCGTCAGGTTGCCGCCCACGCCAAAGAGCACCAGGCAGGGCAGCAGCTGGTATAGGCTGGTGGCCCAGCCCAGGCCCACCAGCGCCATGGCGTAAAATACCACGCCGTACAGCACCACCTTGCGGCTGCCCTCTTTCGCCACCAGCCAGCCGGCCAGCGGCAGCGTGAGTAGCTGGCCTAGTGGAATGGCCAGCAGCACGCCGCCCAGCCCCGCCTCCGAAATGCCCATGCGCTGCTGAATGCTCGGAATCCGGGAAGCCCAGGTAGCAAAGCACAGCCCTAGCAGAAAAAACAGCGCGCCTACCGCAATGCGATGGGCTTTACGGGAAATATATTGGGGCGAAGGAGCCAATGGAATCATGGTGTGCTAGCGTCTCTACACCTCGTCTTTGCAGCCCCAACAGGAGGCGCCGGATTGCGGCAAAAGTAAGGCGCTGCAACAGTAGGATTCCCGCAGAAGTTGCCTTGGATTTCAAATTTTGCCCAGGACTTCAACAAACGTTTCCGCTATTCTTAGGGAGCTAAAAAGCCGCGAAGCGGTAGCTGGCTTTCACGTACTTCTATCAGCACTTCGCATCGTTAGAGCAGTTTCGCGCTACGGCATGCCGTAGCGCGAAACTGCTCTAAGCGGCCATATCCAGCCGTATCTGGGCCACCACATCAAGCAAAAGCAGGCGAATGGAGTCGACCAGCGGCTTCAAGGCCGCCGCTTCGAAAGAGCCTTGCCATTGGTCCAGTGCTTCCACTGGGGGCAGCAGGTTCAGGGCATGCAAATGCACCAGGTTAGGCTTAAGCGTATGGGCCGTTGTTTTCAGAATGGTGATATTTTGCTCCTGCATGCCCAGCGCCAGGTTTTTCATTGCCTCCTCGCAACTTTCCACGAAGGTTTCCAGCATGAAAGACACGAATTCCAGGTCGCCCTGGCCAGCCGCCAGCAGGTCTTCTACGCCGTATAGCTTCACGGTCGGGGCCTCGGTAGGCTCGGCGGGAGGAAGCAGAAAATCGGACGTTGCTGCCGGCTCAGGCGGTAGGGTGGGGAGGGGCATGGTCAGGGTCCAGTCGCCCACCACGCGCAGTAGCTCTTCTTCCTTAAAGGGCTTGGCGAGGTAGCCGTTCATGCCCGCCGAGAGGCATTTTTCGCGCTCGCCTTTTACCGCATTGGCCGTGAGGGCCACAATGGGGGTAGAGAGGCCCAATTGCTGGCGCAGCAGCGCCGTAGCTGCGTACCCATCCATCACCGGCATCTGAATGTCCATCAGAATCAGGTCGAAGCGGGTGTGCTGGGCCAGCTCCACGGCTATCGCGCCGTGCTCGGCCTCAGTTACCTGTACTTGAGCGTGGCTGAGGAAGGTCTTGGCAATCTGACGGTTGAAGCGGTTGTCTTCCACCAGCAGCACCCGTTTGTCGCGCAGAAACTGGCGAGTGGGGCTGTCGGCGGGCAGTATCACCTTAGGGGCGAGGTCCTCGGTGCTGCCCACGGGCAGGCTGAGCGCAAACTGCATCACCGTGCCCTTGTTCAGCGTGCTATCCAGCTGAATGTCACTGCCCATCAGCTTCAGCAAATTACGCGTGATGCTCAGGCCCAGGCCCGTACCGCCAAACTTGCGTGTCACCGACGAGTCCTGTTGGCTGAACTCGTTGAAAATGTGCTGCACAAACTCCGGCTCAATGCCAATGCCGGTATCGGCCACCCGGAACATCACGTTCCCGGTGCTGCCATCGGGGCTGGGCACGAAGTCGCAGGTAATGGCCACGTACCCGGAATCGGTGAACTTGATGGAATTACCGGCCAGGTTCAGCAGTACCTGCCGAATACGATAGGGGTCGCCGAGCAGCACGCGGGGCACGGTCGGGGCCACGCGGGTCAGCAGGCGTAGGCCCTTTTCCTCGGCCTTGTAGTGCAGGGTCTGCTCGATTTCGGCCAGCAGGTGGGTAGGAGTGAAGCCGACTTGTTCCAGCGCCATCTTGCCGGCCTCCAGCTTCGACAGGTCCAGGATGTCGTTGATAATCACCAGCAGATGCTCGGCCGAAGTAGTGATGGCCTGGCGGTAGCTATCTTGGTCGGGGGCCAGCTCGGTTTTGGCCAGCAGCTGGCTCATGCCCAGAATGGCGTTCATGGGCGTGCGGATTTCGTGGCTCATGTTGGCCAGGAAAATCTCGCGGGCCCGCACCGCCGACTCTGCCGCCAGCTTGGCGTGGCGCAGGGCACGCTCGGTGCCCACCCGCTCCGTGATATCGAGGCCGTAGGCCACTATCATGCGCGGCGAGCCATCGGGGTAAAACACCGGCTGCAGGCAGCGGAACTGATGGCGGATGCCTTCGGGCCGGTCAAACGTTTCCTCAAACGTCACCAATCGGCGCTCGCGGAAAGCCTCCGTCAGGCGCACATGCCGCTCTTCGGCCAGGGCGCGAGGGTAGCCGTACCGCTCGCAGTAGTCAAAATTGTCTTTGCCTATAACCCATTCCCGCTTAGCGGGGTCCTTAATGCCCGTGGCATTCACGAACAGGTAGCGGCCCTCGACATCAAACACGCCAATGTCGCAGGGAATATGATTGAGGGTGAATTCGTAAAATTCGCGCTGTTCAACTAGTTTCCGCTCAGCTTGGCGGCGCAGGGTAAGGTTGGAACCCGTGCCTACCATCATGCGCAGGGTGCCATCAGGGGCAAATACTGGAATAAAGTGCCGCCATATCTGCTGGATGCCATCGGGCGAAAGCATGCTCTCTTCCCATGCCACCTCTGTGCGGGTTTGCACCGCTTCATCAAATTTTTGCCAGCGGGTAGTAGCCAGCTCCAGCGGGCGCTGCCGGTAAGCAAAGTATTCAAAATCGTTTTTGCCAATCACCCATTCCCGCGTCTCGGCATCCTTGAAGCACTGCGCGTTGGCATATTGGTAGCGGTGTTCTGCATCAAACACCACCACTTCAACTTTCAGTTGGTCGAGTACGGTGGTGTACATTTCCCGCTGCTCGGTCAGGCGCTGCTCCAGCTCCTGAATCCGGGCCTCCTGCTGGCGTTGTGCCGTTACGTCCCGGAAGCTCACCATATGCCCGAGGCTTTTATCGGCCAGCACCACGTAGCGCCGCTCTACTACCCGGCCATCGGTCAGGACAAACTCTTCGCCAAGCAGGTTGCCACCGGTTGCGCGCTGCGCTTGTGTACGGGTCAGAAAATCGGCCGGGTCCCGGAAATGGTGCTGAATGGCCTCGGCCATATCCTGTAGCTGGTCGTCGACGCCGGTAGTCCCCAGCCCGAATAAGTCACGGCAAAGCTGATTCGTTGCTAGTGCATGCCCCTCACTGGTCGTAAACATCACACCGTCCGGCAGGGCATCAACCAGCGCGGCAAAGCGTGCTCGTTGGGCTTTCAGCTCGTCCTGCACGGTAGCAAGTTGTTGCTGTAAGTTCTCCAATTGCTTTTCGATGGGCAGGCAGACACTACACTCTTCGCGAGAAACAGATTCAGGAACAGATGTAAGATTTAAATTGTAAAATTCTGACATATAATATCACGTAACAATATCAAGCTTGTAGCAAATATACTTTAATTATTACTGATAAAATGCTTGTTTTCTTGCAATTATGCCTCTCAATAATTGTGTTTTATTAATAAATTATTGAAATTAGAATTTGGTTTTTAGTATATGTTTTTGGATAAATAATAGCTGTCGTTGTGTAATTGTTTGGGAATCTGCAAGTAGTTCATTTACGTCATATCCTTCTCAGTAGGCTATACCCGGTTCTTTGCCGTGCATTTAATCAGTAGAAAGTAGAAATCCAGTAAAAAAATAATTACTCCTGCATCAGGTTGATGCCATTGGCGTAGCCGGATTAAAGTAGCCGAGCCAGTTCCTGTCGGTATTGCAGGTTGTCGGTCATGCCGTTATGGCCGGCACCGGGCAAAATAATAAGCTGGTCGCTAGGCTTAAGAAGCGCTTTCAGACGGAGGGTAGAGGTATGCGTAATGACCTCATCCCGGTAGCCGTGAAAGAGCACGATGGGAGCTTTTACCTGCCCAATAAATTCGTTGGTAGGCATGGGATAGCGCAGCACGAAGCCCGGCACAAAGGGATAAAGCTGCTTGGCCATGTCGCGCATGCTGTAGTAGGGCGCCTGCAAAATCAGGAGCCGGGGCTGATGCCGGGCGGCCAGCCAGGTGGCGGGCCCCGTGCCCAACGAGTAGCCCAGAATTACTGTCTGGCTTTCTGGATATTCGGCCAGCAGCTGGCGGTAGGCGGCATCTACATCGTTCAGCATCTGCGCCTGATTGCTGATGTAACTGCCGCTTTTGCCATAGCCGCGGTAGTCGAGTAGAAACACATCGTAGCGCAGCGCGGTGTAGGTAGCGGCCACGTCGCCCCAGCTATCGAGCGCGCCCCCGTTGCCGTGCAGGTAAAACAGCAGGCCCTTGGAATTGGGCGCACGGAACAGCAGGCCATGCAGGCGGGTGCCATCGGCAGCCGTGGTCCACCGTTCTTCAAACTGGCCAGGAAAGTGGAACTGATAATTAGCTGGCAGCCGCGTAGGAGCAAAAAGCAACCTTTCCTGCTTGAAATAAAGCACTGCGCATATCAGCACGTAGAGCGACGCCAGGACGGCGGCTATTATCAAAGCAACTTTCATTCAATAGATGAGCAAGGGTTTGGCTATTGGCTGAATGCAAGGTAGCGGCTCCCTATTCTAGTGTCCCGAAAGCGGCCTTATCCCCCAATTGTGGCCATGCTCTCGAAGCTGAGCTGATGCAGGGGCCGCTGCCGCTCAGCCTCGAAGCCATTGGCGGCCCGGAAGCGGAAGGCTGCCGCCAGGGCTGCCACAATTTCCTCGTCGGTTTTGCCGCCGCGCAGCAAGGCACGGGTATCGAGTACGCCCTGGTCGTAGAGGCAGGTTTTGATGCCGCCTTCGGCCGTGAGCCGCAGGCGGTTGCAGGTGCCGCAGAAGGTGCGCGAGTACGCCGCAATGATGCCCACGCGGCCCTGGTGGCCAGCAATACGATAATCTGAAGCTGTGGCGCCAGCTGCCATGGCCACCGGTGTGAGGGACCCAAAATGCGCTTCCAGGTGCTGGCGAATGCGGACGTGGTTCCACGGCAGCGAGGCTGGTCCCGCCTCGTGGCTGCCGCCGTTGAAAGGCATTTCTTCGATGAAGCGCACATCCACGGGCAGCTCGCGGCTGAGTTCGGCCAGCGGTATCAGGTCGTCAATGTTCTGCCCGTCCATTACAACGGCGTTGATTTTTACTTGAATACCCACCTCAAGCAGAGCGTAGAAAGTATTCAGCACTTTGGGCAGTTCATCGCGCCGCGTTATTTGAAAGAACCGCTCCCGGTCCAGGGTATCGAGGCTGAGGTTGACGGCCTTCACGCCCAAACGGGCCAGTGCGGGCACGTGTGGCGCAGTGAGAACCCCGTTGGTCGTCAGGCTGATGTCGTCGATGCCCGGCAGCTGCGCCAGCCTCTCCATAAAAGGCACCAGGTCGCGCCGCACGAAAGGCTCGCCGCCAGTCAGGCGCACTTTGCGTACGCCTAGCGTAGCCAGCAGGCCAGTCAAGCGGAGCATTTCCTCGTAGCTCAACAGCTCGTGCTTGGGCATGTATTTAATGCCTTCCTCGGGCATGCAGTAGAAGCAGCGCAGGTTGCAGCGGTCCGTCACGGCCAGACGCAGGTATTCCAGGGGGCGGCCGTGCTGGTCATATAGGGGCGTGACGGCCGGCAGCGCAGCCGAAGTAGGTATAGATGGAAGCACGTTTATCACCAATTTTACGGGGCTGTACGTAAGACAGCCGGTCTGCGGTAAACCCCGGAAGCAGGAAAGGTGTTCAGGCGGCGGGCCTGGGCCGGTGCCCATGCCTGTTGTTAGCCGCTACCTTCCACTTTTATGTCGAAAGATATGTCTTTAAAAATCTCCCTCTACGGCATCACCCGCGAAATAGTGGGCACGTCGGTGATTGAGCTGCCCGCCCCAGCTCCAGCTACTGTGGGCGAACTATTGGCCGAGATGCGCAAGCAATACCCTGCTCTGGGTGAGCTGCGTAGCTGCGCCGTAGCCGTCAATAACGAGTATGCGAGCAACGACCAGCCGCTGCATACCGTTGATGAAATCGCCCTCATTCCGCCCGTAGCTGGCGGCTAGAAAATCAGTTAACAGTGAGCAGCTTTCAGGACTATTTATTGTGGCTCAAGCTCGGCGCAACTGTTCATTACCAACTGCTTATTGATTTAATGATTCCCCACCTTTCCATTACCGACCAGCCTATTGACGTGGCTGCAGCCTTGGCAGCCGTGCAAACCGAAGCGGCTGGTGCTGTCAATGCTTTCATCGGCACGGTGCGCAACCAGTCGGGCGGACGCCCGGTGCGCCGCCTGCATTATGAGTCTTATGACAGCATGGCCCTTACCCAGCTCGGTCACGTAGTAAGCCAAGCTTATGAAAAATGGCCCATGTTGCAGGCTGTGGCCGTGGTGCACCGTAAAGGAACATTGGCGCTGGGTGATGTGGCGGTAGTGGTGGCCGTGGCCACGCCGCACCGCGCCGAAAGCTTCGCCGCCTGCCAGTACATCATCGATACGCTGAAACTGGTAGTCACCATCTGGAAGCGCGAGGAGTATGAAGATGGCACCGAGTGGGTAGCCGCGCACCCGTAAACGAGTGACAAAACGAGTACCCCGAAGCGTTACGGCCTCATTGAAACATGCAAGCTTAATGCTCGGCGCGAACCGGCGCTCCGCTTTTAGAGCACCCGTGCCCGAAAACGCAGAAAGCCGCTCATCGAGCGGCTTTCTGCGTCTGACAAGAAACCTATAAGGCTGTTAGGCCACGGGTTCGTTATGCTTTTCCAGGTCGAATAGTTCGCCCAGCAGCTCTACCAGCTGGCCGGCATCGTCGCGCTTGCAGGCGGCTTTGAGCTGCAACACGTGTTGCTTAAGCACCTTCTGCATGAGCGAGCGGGTGGCTTCGTCGAGGAGCTTGCTTTCGGCGGGGGTAGCCTTTTTCTGGAAGCGGTCCAGTTCTTCGAGGCGCAGCTGCTCCAGGCTAGCTTTCACTTTCTGAATGATGGGCGACACCATCATTTCCTTGGCCCAGCCATTAAGACCTACAATGCTTTCGGTGATGATGGCGCGTACCTGCGGTACGGCGGCCAGGCGGACTTCGAGGGCCGCCGAGGCCTTGCTTTGAATAGCGTCTATGTTATACACCAGCACGCCGGGTACCTGCTCCACATCGGCGGCAATGCTGCGGGGCACGCTCAGGTCGATGAAGAATTTGAAGCTGAGCACATCAAGGTGCTGCACCATCTCTTTAGTGAAGAAGGGTTCGGCGCGATTGATGGAGGAAATGATGACATCGGCCTCCTTCAAAGCGGGCACCAGCTCTTCAAAATCCACGATGCGCATGCCGCATTCTTCGGCGAGGGCTTCGGCCTTGGCGCGGGTGCGGTTGCAGAGCACGACTTCGCCAAAAGCCTTGCTAGCAGCCAAGTGGCGGCACACATCGGCCCCGATTTCGCCCAGTCCTACCACCAATACTTTCGGATTGGCCACATCGGCGGTTAGTTCTTCTACCAGTTCCAGAGCCGCGTAGCTGATGGAAGCAGCCCCGTCGCGGAAGCTGGTTTCGGTTTGCACCCGCTTGTTGGTAAAAAAAACGGTGTGTAGCAAGCGGTGCAGGAAGGGGCCGGCCGCGTCGGCATCCGCCGCCCACTGGTAGGCCATCTTCACCTGGTTGCTGATTTGCAGGTCGCCAACTACCTGCGCGTCAAGGCCCATGGCTACTTCGAAGAGGTGCTGCACGGCCGCGTCGGCGGTGGGCAGCAGGTCGAAGTACGGGAGGAACTGGCCAGTATCGGCGCGGTTCTTCAAATGGCCCAGGGCAAGGATGATTTCGCGGCTGCGTTCATCCTCGGCGGCGTAGTAAACTTCGGTGCGGTTACAGGTACTTAGCACGAGCAGGTCGCTTAGACCCAGCTCATTATGCAGCGTGTGCAGGAAGCGGCGGCAGGCGGCCTCGTCCAGCGAAAGCAGCTCGCGGATGGCCAGCGGGGCTTTCTTAAAGGATAGGCTAACGGCCTTGAACGGATGCGACATAGATAGAAACGACACGAAATCGGACGACAAAATTACGGCAGGATTTCGGTAGGATATCACAACAGCCAACTCATAAGCAGGGTTCGACGGGAAAGTTGACGAATATCAGGCCGCCAGGGGCGCCCAGGGCCTGTTGTAGGGGACGGACTATTTCTGACTGATAAAAATCAGGTGGTGTAGTCCGCCGCGCCGCGAAGCAGACCGGCAGAAAGGCGCTGGGCGGGGCCGCGTACCTTTGTGCCATGCTTCCCACCTCGCCCCGCGCTACTGATTCTTCACTCGGAACGCCGCCCGCTCCGGTTGCTTCGGCTTCCCGGCGCAACGAAAGTCCCATGCCGGGTGCGGCCGACGAAAGTGCCTCGCTGGAAGCGGCCGAGGCGCTGACGCCCCCCGCGCCGGCTGGTACCACCCCCGTGGCGTGGGCCCTGCTGCTAGTGTTAGCCTGCATTTGGGGGACCTCGTTCATTCTGATGAAGAAGGGCCTGGTGGTGTTTTCGGCGCTGGAGCTAGGAGCTATTCGCGTGAGTGTGGCGGCATTGCTGCTGCTGCCCTTTGCCCTGCGCCATGTAGGCAAGGTAGAGCGCAGTCGCTTTAAGTGGTTGGCGCTGAGTGGGGTGGTGGGTACACTGATTCCAGCCTTTCTATTTGCTTACGCCGAAACCCGGCTGGCCTCAGGGCTGGCGGGCGTGCTCAATGCCCTCACGGCGGTATTCACGCTGCTGGTAGGGGCGCTGCTGTTTGGGCAGCGGCTAACGTGGCTTCGGGTGCTGGGCATCGGGCTGGGGCTGGCGGGCACGGTGGTGATGTTGCAGCTGGGCGGGAGTGGCGGCGATGCCACGCCCACTGGCGAGGGCAACGCGTGGTACGGCATTTATATTCTGGTGGCTACCATTGGCTATGGCCTGAGCGTGAACGTTATCAAGTACAAGCTGGGCGGGCTGACGCCCGTAACGGTTACTTCGGTGCTGCTTCTGCTCATTGGGGGGCCAGCGTTGGCGTATCTGCTTATCGGAACTGATTTCCTGCACAAGCTGACCACCGCGCCGGGGGCCTGGACGGCATTTAGTTACATTGCGCTGCTGGCCACCATGAGCACGGCCGTGGCCATGGTGCTGTTTAATAAGCTGATTCAGCAGTCAACGGCGCTGTTTGCCTCGTCGAGTACCTACCTTATTCCCATCGTGGCGTTGGCCCTCGGTGCGCTCGATGGCGAGGCCTTCAACGTGTGGCACTTCGTGGGCATGGTGGTGATTCTGGCGGGGGTTCTTATTATTCACCGGGCAAAGTAGGTCGCCTTCGGCTTGATGAGGAATTGGGAAGCTCAGGATGACGAGGCCACTAATTCGTCATTAAGCGGAGCGTCAAAACGCTGCTGTTATGACTAGTTGGCCCCAGCGGTGCGAGCGGGCACCTGCAAATTCCGGAGAAACCCAGGCTGCGGCCGCTTCAAAGCAGAGCTTATTGTGGGCCAGTACCACGCCACCGGAACTGCGCAGTACGCCGCGGCGCACAGCGGTGGGCGCTAAGATGTAAGGGTCGTTGTTGCGGAACAGGCTGCCTTGCAGCGTTGCGTTGTAGCCAATGGCACGACCTTCCAGAGTAGCCTGGCCATAAAACTGCCAGCCTTCTGAGGTACTGGTTTTTTTGCCGTCTGAATCGGCAAAATAGGGATGGAAATATCCGGCGCGTAGCCGCAAGCCGGTGGCGGCGTAGGTATAAAGTGTGCCCAAGGAAGCTTCGGTGGTAGCCAGCAGCTCAACGTGACTGGCCCGGGCCAGCAGGAGCTTTTCGAACGCTGCACGGTAGCCCACAATCGGCGCGTTGCGAATCTGGTAATCCCAGCCGCGCGGCTCCGCATTGCCCGTGATGCGGTGAATGGCAGTTTGCAGCTGCTTGCCTCCGGCAGCCGGACCAATGAAGCCAATTTCTAGTGCTGTCGTCAGGCGCTGCTGCCTGGTGGGTTGGTTGCTGGTCCGAAAAATCGAGGCGTAGAGGTAAGTCGCGTACGGCCGGTCGCCCACCCGAATAAATGCGTCCTGAATGCGCAGGGGCGTAAAACCATCGTAGCGCAATGTGATGCCATAACCCTGGGTACTCCCTTTCGCACCCGCTGCCAGCAGGTGCCGCGTGGGCAGGCGGGCCAGGGCCGGATGCACCAGCGTGAGCGTCATGCCCTGCGTGAAATAGTAATCGGTGCGAAAAAACAGGTCATTCGCGTAAGTGTAGCGTAGCAGGCGGGCGGCGCTGAGGGGGCGCAGCGTATCGGCGGGTGCGGCATGCCCCAGCCAGGGCAGCAGTAGAAACAAGAGTAGCAGCAAGCGCATAAGTGGCCAGAAGTACGAGCTGGCCAGCGGTAGAGATTGAGGGCGAGTTCAGGTTGAACACCGGCCGGACGGCGCTGCCATCTGACCGGTCACTGCAAGCGCCGCCCTTCATCCCAAGCGCTTATTCAAGCCAGAACAGTTTGCAGCAATCCAAACAGTCCAAATTTGAGTTTGAGAAGGTCCTTCGCAGGCGTAGTATGGCAGACGCTTGGTACTTCATCTGCGCTCAATCATTCACATAGGGCCACTCCTGGAAACGGGCGGGCAGACCGGTGGTGCAGGCGTTGCCGCGCACGTAGGCCAGCAAGCGATTGAGCTCGGCGGCATCCTGTACCTCGTATTCAAACCAGCCGACTTGCCAGAACTCGGCTTCGGGTGGGAGCTTGGGGCGCACCAGGCGGCGACAGTTGGTGCCGGTACGCAGGTGCAGCAGGTCGATGGCTTTGGCGAAGGACAGCCCGCTGTTATCGGGCAGCTCCAGCACGATGTGGGCGTGGTTGGGCAAGATGGCGAAGCCGTGAACGGTGAAGCCGGTTTCTTCCAGCATCATGATTTCGCCGGCCAGCACCTCGGCCATTTTCTCGCTCTCAAAATAACTGGCTCCGATAGGCGCCCGGTCCAGCACGGCATCAAACCTGGCGAAGAACTGCTTCTGGGCCCGGCGGTGGTCGGTGCCCGCTTCCTGGTCCTGCCGCAGCTCCGCTTTCAACTCCCGGCCGGTGGCAGCCGGAATGGTGCCGTGCAGGCGAAAGGTCAGGAGCGAGGTCATGGGTTCAGGTAGCGGAGCGGTTATACATATTTTCAGACCTAGCCCAACTGCTTGATGGTGAATCAGCTGGTTGAGGCGTCTACTCCCGGGGCCCGCGTTGGGATGGGCAGCTGGATGTAGAACGTGGTGCCCACGTTTTCCTCACTTTCAACCCAAATACGGCCGTGGTGCAGGCGCACAATGGTTTCGATGATGTGCATGCCCAAGCCGGTGGTTTTCTCGCCACGCAGGCCCGGCCGCCGGGCCTTGGTGAAGCGGTCGAACAGCACGGGCAGCAGATGAGCCGGGATGCCAATGCCGTCGTCGGCCACGGTCACGAGCACATGGTCGGGCTGTTGCGTGAGGCCCACGGCAATATTTCCACCCTCGCGGGTGAACTTGATGGCATTGGATACCAGGTTGTTGATGACCTGCAAGAACTTATTGTTGTCGATTTCTGCGTATATCGTGGGCTGCGAATGGTGGAAGGTGAAGTGCTTGGCAACCAAGTGCTCACCTTGTTGATACGTGTCCACTATCTGGGCAATATTCTGCACCAAATCCACGCGCAGGGGCTTGAAATCGACGTTCGCCGAGTCCATAAACTCCCCATCCACGAAATCGCGGATAAGCGTCACGCTGTCGCGGCAGGTGTCGCGCATGATGCGGAGCATTCGCTGCACCTGTTCGTCCTGCAGGGTTTTGGTTCGCTCTTCCAGAAACTCGGCCAGCTGCTGGAGCATGTTGAACGGCCCGGCCAGGTCGTGCGACAGGATTTCGAGCGTGGTGTTTTTTTTGGCCATGTACTTGTCGGCGTTGCGCAGGTATTCCTGCTCCACCGTCACGTCTTCCAGCGTGCCCGAAAGCAATACCTGGCCCTCCGGGCCTAGGCTGCGCTGGGCCTGCATCGAGAGCCAGCGCAAAGGCACATTGGGATGTGGCTGAAGGCGTAGCAAGAGGTCGTCGCAGTGGTTGCCGGCAATCAGTTCGGCCAGGCAGTGCAGGGCGTATTGCTGGTCGTCGTGGGGCAGGTAGGCCAGCAGGCGGGGGAGGTCGGTGGTGGCGTTTTCACGCTGCAGGTCGGGGAATAGTTGCTCGTAAGCGGCGCTCACAAACAACATGCGGCCCGCATCAGCATCATAGACAAAGAAGGTTTGCGGGCTGACGTCGAGGGCCTGTTGCAGAAAATCAGTGGTGGGAAGCATAAGGCAGGAAAGAAAAAGCCAGCGGCAAAATACTGGGACAACCTACAACTGGTTAGCGGACCAGTGGGTTCAGCTTCGAGTTCTTATACCCGTAGCCGAAATAGACAGCCAGCCCAATCAGCAGCCACGCAAAAAACAAGGTCCAGTTGCTGATGCCCAGCTCGGTCATCAGGTACAGGTTGATGAGCAGGCCCAGCACCGGCAGCAGCGACAGCTTCTTACGGAACGACAACACGCACAGCGCGATGCAGAACAGGAAAAACACCACCGTCGGAATCTGGTGGGCAAAACCGCCGGTCACCTTGCCGCTCAGCGCATCGGTTTGCAGCCAGCCGTGCTGACCGGTTACGTCGAGCCAAAACTCATGGTTGCTGGCCGCGTTGTAGCGCACCACCAGGAAAATCCCAATGGCCAGAATCAGCGGCACCAGCCACTGCCCGTTGATGTACGGCACCTTAAACCGGGCTTCCGACTTGCCATAGGGGTCAATAATCAGGATACCGCCGCACACCAGCGCAAACGCGAACAATGTGCCGATGCTGGTGAGGTCGACCACCAAATCCATGTTCAGAATAAGGGCTGGTACCGCCACGAAAAAGCCCGTGACAATGGTGCTGAACGACGGGGTGTGAAAGCGCGGGTGAATGCGCGAAAACACCGAAGGCAGCAGCCCGTCGCGGCTCATGGTGAGCCAAATGCGCGGCTGCCCCAGCTGAAACACCAGCAGCACCGAAGCCATCGCAAACACCGCACTCACTGCCACCAGCCCCGATAGGCGCGACAAGCCCACCTTGGCAAACACGAAGGACAGCGGGTCGCCCACGCCCAGCTCTTTGTAGCTCACCATGCCCGTGAGTACCAGTGTGATGAGTACATACAACACTGTGCAAATGATGAGGGCATACATCATAGCCTTGGGCAGGTCGCGCTGCGGGTTCTTGCATTCCTCGGCCGTGGTCGAGATGGCATCGAAGCCGATATAGGCAAAAAACACCGCCGACACGCCTTTGAGCACGCCGCTCACGCCATTGGGAGCAAAGGGCGTCCAGTTGGCCGGTTGCACATAAAACGCACCTACTGCAATGACAATGAAAACGATAATCAGCTTGAGCAGCACCAGCAGGTTCGAGGCATTCTTGCTTTCCTTGATGCCCACGTATACCAGCGAGGTGATGAGCACCGTGATGAGAAAGGCCGGCAAATCAACCACCAGGTGCAGGCCGTTGAACAGCTCCGGGGCCTGCGTCCAGGCTTGGTAGCCCTCCATTTGGGCTGGTGTGGCTTCCGTGAGCGGGCGGCTGGCCTGCATGAGCGTCATCACTGCCTCATAGCCCGCGTGGCCGGTCTGGGTGCCCATCGTTAGCCACAAGGGCAGGTGGACGCCTATTCCATCCAATAATCCCGTGAAGTAATCAGACCACGAAATGGCTACCACGATGTTGCCCACCGCGTATTCCATTATCAGAGCCCAGCCAATAATCCAGGCTGCCAGCTCGCCAAACGAGGCGTAAGCGTACGTGTAAGCCGAGCCGCTGACTGGGATGGTGGCCGCAAACTGGGCGTAGCACAACGCCGAAAATGCGCAGGCAATAGCCGTAAATACAAACAGCAGCGACACGGCCGGGCCGCCGTCCAGGCTGGCTTTGCCAATGGTGCTGAAAATGCCGGCCCCGATGATGGCCGCGATGCCTAGCGCCGTGAGGTCGCGCACGGTGAGGTGGCGCTCCAGACCGCCGGGGGAATGGCCCTCGTGGTCGGCCGGGGGATTTTGCAGAATGGCCGCAATGGTTTTGCGGCGGAAAAGGGATTTATCGGAACGCATGTAAGGTGGATGGGGCGGGTTTGAAGGGCAAAAGATAGCGCCCCGGCGCGGGTTATCAGCCTGCACCCCGCTAGTTGGGCTACCGGATTCCGCCGCCCAGCAAGCTCCCGACGATGCTGCCGC
The DNA here is from genome assembly GCF_017571495.1 of Hymenobacter negativus. Lineage (GTDB taxonomy): Bacteria > Bacteroidota > Bacteroidia > Cytophagales > Hymenobacteraceae > Hymenobacter > Hymenobacter negativus. The sequence goes on from NZ_JAGETZ010000006.1 coordinate 265,726, forward strand.
CCACGTTCAGCATGGCCGAGCCGTTGCCGATTCGCATGGGAATTCCTACCGAAAAGCTCCCCAATCCGCCATAGCCACCATAGGGCAGGGCCCCGTAAGGCGAATTGCGCACCGCCAGCGGCGCAAACCCGGGATTAGCCGGTAGGGAGCCCATATCGGCCCCGTAGAACTGGCCCGCGCCGTAGGTGGGCATGCGGTAGGGCGCAAAGCTGTATTGCACGTAGGGGCGCAGGCGGCCCTTGTCGCCAGTGCCTAGCTGGTAGCGCAGAAAAGGCTGCATGCCATAGCCGTAGCCGCCGGTAGTGGGCAGCGGGGAGTAGGCCCCCACCATATAAGCCCCCGTGAGAAAATGGCCTTTGCTGGGTGGTGTCGGAGCCGGAATTTCCAGCCCGATGGCGCTGCCACCCGCCTGGGCGTGGCTGAGCAAGGGCAAAACGAGCAGCGCCAACGGCATAAGACGTAGGATGGCAGGCATAACGCGTGAGAAAGGTGGGCGGATGATAACCAAGTTACGAGAATTTCACGGGAGGACGTGTGCAGTTTCCCGCAGCCGGACATCTATTCTGCAAAAGCTCCTGCCAATGCGCCCGTCTCTTGCTCTTTCCATCCCGCAGCCCTGTTCCGAAAGCTGGGACGCCATGACGCCCACTGCCGCCGGTCGGCACTGCGCCGCCTGCCAGAAAACGGTGGTCGATTTTACTCAGAAGACCGACGCCGAACTGCTGGCTTATTTCGCCCAGCCTAGCTCTAATACCTGCGGGCGGTTTTGGGACGACCAGCTGTCGCGCCCGCTACGGCTTCCGGTGGCGCCGCTGGCCGGCAGCCGCTGGCGCACCTGGCTAGCTGCCGCAGCCACTGTGTGGGGGCTGCGCGAAGCCACCGCTTGGCAGGCTACGGCCTCTTCTCCAACGGTTGAACTTCCGCCGAAGAAAGTGGTACGGGCCACTTCGCGGCCTGCCTTGCGCATTCGGGGCGTAGTGCGCGACGCCAGCACCAACGAGCCGGTGCCGGGCGTCGCGGTATTTCTGAAGAATGAAAACCGCCATGCTACCACCGATTCGGCCGGGCGGTTTAGCCTGCGGGTGCCAGCCGGGCGCACGCATCACGCCCTGGTGCTGCACGCTTTCGGTTACTATTCGAAGAAGGTAGCTGTGCCGCCTGCGGCAAAGGCCGTGAGCAATCTGGCTATCGCATTGCGGACGGATGGCGCGGCCAGTGGAGCTGAGGTGACAGGCTATGCTACGCAGTCCCGCCGTCAGATAACCGGAGGGGCCATATCCATTATCGACGCCAAAGAATTGGGCCCGTCAGGAGTGCTGCCTGCCGCAGCTCCCGACGCTAAGCACGGCTTCTGGTACTGGCTCACCCGTTCGTTTCGCCGCCGCAAAGCCACCAATTAGTTTCCGCCCCATGCCTCGCCACGCCAGCATTCACATCCCGCAGCCCTGCCATGAAAGCTGGGACGCCATGACGCCCAATGTCTCTGGCCGGCACTGCGCGGCTTGCCAAAAAACGGTGGTTGATTTTACCCATAAAACCGACGCCGAAATCCTGGCCTACCTGGCCAAGGCTGCGGGCGGCCGCACCTGCGGCCGTTTCGCGGCGGGGCAGCTGGAGCGGCCGTTGCAGCGCGCCGCCTCGGCTGCTCCAACGACGCGTTGGCGGGCCTGGCTGGCTGCTGCCGTGGCCGTGTGGGGTGTGCGGGAAGGAGTGAGCATTGAGGCCAAAGCTCAGATTCCAAGCGAGTGGCGGGCCCGCTACTGGGGCGGGCCGGTGCCGGCTCTGCCAGCAGCGGCTACTACTGAAGCACAGCAAGCGCCTGCTTCAAGTGTGTCGCCTGCTATCGACGGGCAGATAATTATGGGTGGGCTTCCTGTCAGTAATGCTCATATTCCCGCTCATCCGGAGCCACTGGCGCATCCCACGCTGGTATTGCGAGGCGTCGTTGCCGACGCGTCGACCAAGGAATTAATACCAGGCGTTACAATTCAACTTAAGGGCACTACTACCAGAACTAGTACGAACGCCGACGGCGCATTTGAGCTAGCTATTCCAGCTCAGTTTGAGCGCGAAGCGGAGTTTGTGGTGGTGGTCCAAACCGTTGGTTACGTGACTCAGGAAAAGATATTGACTGCCAATGCTATTGGTGCCGCACAGCGCTTTGTCATGCCTCTTCAAATAATGGGGCAGCTTGCATTACGTCCGCTCCCCTGGCACCCAAGAGAATTTTATTACTGGAGCAAATACTGGCTCACGCGCCCCTTTCATCGCAAGTAGAACCGATGGCCAGTCCTTAACTACTTATCAGCAAACAACCAGCATATGCTTCCGCACCTGATTTCGATTCCGCAGCCCTGCCATGAAAGCTGGGACGCCATGACGCCCGATACCGCCGGTCGGCACTGCGCGGCCTGTCAAAAAACGGTCGTCGACTTTACGCAGAAAACCGACGCTGAAATTCTGGCTGATCTGGCCAACGCATCCGGCAAGCGCACCTGTGGTCGCTTCACTGCAAAGCAGCTGGAGCGGCCGTTGCAGCCCGTTGTGCCCGTGGCCCCGGCGGCTCGTTGGCGGGCCTGGCTGGCGGCCGCTGCCGCCGTTTGGGGCGTGCGGGAGGCAACGGGCGTCACGACCAAGGCACAAGCACCCGTCGAATGGCGCGCCCGGTACTGGGGCGGTCCGATGCCGGCTGCGCCTACAGAAGCTACCACTACGCAAGCAGCTGCCGCTCCGGAAACCCACCCGACCGTTACGGAGCAGGTAATAATGGGTGGGCTTCCGATAAGCATAAACCCCGTGCCGACCCACCTGCCACTCCTGGCGCCGATAACTATGCTACGGGGTGCGATTACAGATGCTGCTAATGGAGAGGCAATGGCAGGAGCGACGGTGCTCATCACCGGTACCACTGTTGGGACCTGTGCCAAGACCGATGGCACGTTTGAGCTCCCGCTGCCACCTGCATTGGTGGGCGCGCAGGAAATCCCGCTAAGCATCGTCTACATCGGCTACCATACCCAGCAGCATACACTGATTGCAGATGAGGCAGCCAACGCGCAGAACTTTCAGCTGCACGCCGATACTAGAATGCTGGGCGAAGTGGTGATTACTACGTTTTATCGCAAAACGCCGCCGGCCCCGTGGCATCCGCGCCGTTTCTACGGCTGGGGAAAGTACTGGGTGACGCGGCCGTTCCGGCGCTGGTAAACCACAAAAAAGCTACTTTAGCTGCATGACTACTCTCTCCCGCATTTCCATTCCGCAGCCCTGTTCCGTGAACTGGGCTGCCATGACGCCCACTGAAGCCGGTCGACACTGCGCCACCTGCGCTACCGAAGTGGTGGATTTCACTCGCCTGAGCGAAGCCGAGATTCTGGCGTTTCTGGCGCGGCAGGATGGGCGGCCGGTGTGTGCCAATGCCTTTGCCACGCAGCTGGCCCCCGCGCCGGCCAGCCGCTGGCGGCGCTGGCTGGTGGCCGGGCTGGCGCTGCTGGGCTGGCACTCGGCCACTTCGTGCACCACTAAGCCACCCCAAACCCCGCCCACGCAGGCCTCCGCTTCGGCCGCTACTGATGCGAGCGCGCCCGAGGCCCAGCAAGTCATCATCCTTGGCCAGGTGATGGACGAGGCCAATGGCACACCCGCCGCCGGCGTTCGGGTGCTCATCAACGACACCCAGTATGGTACCACCACCGATGAAAAAGGCAACTTCGAGCTGACGATGGCCCGCACCTGGGCCCCCATCGCCGGCGGCAAGGTGGCGCTGAAATTCCTCGGCAACCCCTTTGACTTCAAGGAGCAGACCTTGACGGTGGACGTGCGCGCCACGCCCAAACCCGCGCCGCTGGTGGTGCGGCTGGCCTCTATTCCCGACCGGGGCAAGGTGATGGGTAGAATCCGAATGCCGGAAGCGCCGGTAGCGCCGCCGAAAGGCTAAGCCTTGCCAAGCCTCGCGCAAACCTTTCCTTGCCCAAAAACCTTGTGGGAGGGTATGAAAGTGTTACGTTTTGCAATTCTGCTGCTGGCCACGGCTTGTGCGGCGCCTCATCCCACCACCCGCTTCAACCCTACCGCTACCCGCGCCGAACTGCCCCACGAGGAAGCCGTGCACCCCAAAAACTCGCTGGAGTGGTGGTACCTCACCGGTCACCTCACCGACCAGGCCACCGGCCACCAGTACGGCGTGGAGTACGTTTTCTTCCACTTCAACCTGAAGGATGGCAAGCAGGACTGGCAGATGGTGAACGTGGCCCTCACCGACCCGCAGGACCAGCAGTTTCACTACGACTACAAGCTGGGTTCGCTGCCGCGCCTGCTCACCGACTCGCTACCCGTGCGCCTGCGCGAGCGACAGCGCGGCCAAGTCTGGAAGCTTGATGGGCAGGAGGGCGCCTACCACCTGCAGGCCGCCCTCACCGGCAAGGCCAACGCCGGCTATGCCCTCGACCTCACCACGCGGCCCACGCGGCCCGTGGTGCTGCACAGCGGCACCGGCTACGAGAATTATGGCAACGGCATCACAGCCGGCTACTATTCCTACCCGCGCCTAGCCACCACGGGCACCATCACGGTAGGTGGCAAAGCCCACGCCGTGACCGGCGAGCTGTGGTACGACCGGCAGTGGAACTGCACCAGCATCGTGGATAAGAACGTAGGTTGGGACTGGCTCAGCATCCAGCTCGATGAGCCCAGCGAGGAGTTCATGCTCAATACCCTACGCAACTCCGCCACTGGCCTGAACCTGAACAACGGCACCTTCAGCCGCGCCGGTGGCTCCGACCTGCACCTGTCCGGCCCCGATTTCCAGCTCACGCCTCTCACGTACTGGACCAGCCCCAAATCCAAGAAGAAGTACCCGGCCAAATGGCGGGTGCAGGTGCCTGGCCAGGGCTACGACCTCACCGTGGAGCCGCTGGTGCCCCAACAGGAACTGGCGCTCCGGTTTTTCCATGCCTTCACCATGTATTACTGGGAAGGCATGTGCCGTGTGACGGGCACACACAACGGCCAGCCGGTGACCGGCAAGGCGTACGTGGAGATTACGAATCGATAGAACGAGTACCCTGAATTTTCAATTCGGCCGCTTGAATGAGCTACTAGCAACTGTTCAACGCACGCCGAATTGGAAATTCAGGGTACTCGTTCTACTGGTTCAGCACCACCCGGAATGTGGTGCCCCGGCCCAGCTCGCTCCATTTCACGAAAAGCTTGCCTTCGTGATAGTTCTCGATGATGCGCTTGGCCAGCGCCAGGCCCAGGCCCCAGCCGCGCTTTTTGGTGGTGAAGCCGGGCATAAACACGGTTTCGAGCTTGGCTTTGGATATGCCTTTGCCGGTATCAGTAATGTCGATGGCGACTTGGCGGGCGGGTTGGCCACGGCGGTACCAGGTGCGGCGGGTGCGCACGCGGCGCAGGTGCAGCGTGATGGAGCCGCGGCCTTCCATGGCATCAACTGCATTCTTGCAGATGTTTTCAACCACCCAGTCGAACAGCGGCACGTTGATGCGGGCCGGCGTGTCCATTGGCAGGTCGCTTTCAATCTTGAACACCACCTTTTTAGACACCCGGCTTTGCAGGTACTCGATGGCGTTGCGGGTAGTCTGGTAGAGGTTCTCGTCCTTCAGCACCGGCACCGAGCCGATGTTGGAGAAGCGCTCCGTAATAATTTCGAGCCGCCGGATATCCTTGCCCAGCTCCTCTACAATGGGCTCGTCCTTGAAACGTTCCGACTCGCGAAGGTAGCTCTGCCAGCCTACTAGGCTGCTGAGCGGCGTGCCCAGCTGGTGGGCGGTTTCTTTGGCCAAGCCCACCCACACGCGGTTTTGCTCGGCCCGGCGCGAGAAGCTAAACGCGAAGTAGGCAATCACGGCCAGGCAGCCAATCACGATGAGCTGCACCAGCGGGTAGGTGCGCAGCTGCCGTAGTAGCTGCGAGTCGCGGTAGAAAATGTAGTTCACCTGCCCCGCCCCAAACTTCACCACAATGGGCGGATGCTTTTCCTTCATCAGGGCCAGCTCCACTTGCAGCCGCGCAATGGAATCGGCTTCGGGCAGGTGCGCCATCATGTCGATGTTTTTGGCTGCGATGATGTCCTTGCCGTCGCTGCTGAGGATGACGGGAATAGTGGTGTTGCCGTTGATGATTTCGTTGAGTACGAACGGATTGGTTTCCGACTCCGAGTTCACGATGTACTCCTGGGCCTTGGCATAGAGCTGAATCTGCTGCTGCTCCCGTTCCGACACGCGCTGCACCAGCAGGTTGGTGTATACCACCGTGGCCGCTCCAATAAGTAGCGCCACCACGGCCACCAGCACTTTGATGCGGGTTTTCTTTTCGTAAATCGGAATCATATAGTAGCGCGAACTTTGTAGTTCGCGTCTCCGAACGACAATCGTTAAAGTGTAATTGTACCGGAGCTAAACGGCGTGGGGACGCGAACTACAAAGCTCGCGCTGCTACGCTCAGCCCACCAGCACCGCGTCGCTCGCAGCAATCTCGGCCAGGATTTCCAGTACGTCGGCCGGGGTTTCGGCATTCACTAAGCTGGTGCGCCAGGTCTTAGCGCCCTCCAGGCCGCGGAAGTAGTGGGCGTAGTGCCGGCGCATCTCGAAAATGCCCACTTTCGGCCCTTTCCACTCAATGCTGCGGTCGAAGTGCATTTGGCAGGCAGCTACCCGCTCCTCCAGCGTGGGCGGCGCCAGCAATTCGCCGGTGGCCACGAAGTGCTTCACCTCCCGGAAAATCCAGGGGTAGCCGATGCTAGCCCGGCCTATCATCACACCGTCGACGCCGTAGCGGTTTTTATACTCCACCGCCTTCTGGGGCGAGTCGATGTCGCCGTTGCCGAAGATGGGGATTTTGATGCGCGGGTTGTTTTTGATGCTGGCAATGAGGCGCCAGTCGGCCTCGCCCTTATAGAGCTGGGCGCGGGTGCGGCCGTGCACGGTGAGGGCAGCAATACCCACGTCCTGCAGGCGCTCAGCCACTTCTTCCACATTCTTGGTGCCTTCGTCCCAGCCCAGGCGGGTCTTCACGGTCACGGGCAAGTGGGTGTGTTTCACCACGGCAGCGGTCATGGCCACCATTTTAGGGATGTCCTGGAGCAGGGCCGCGCCGGCACCCCGGCAGGCCACCTGCTTTACCGGGCAGCCGTAGTTGATGTCAATCAAATCGGGCCCAGCCTCGGTGCTGATGGCCGCGCACTCGCCCATCGTCTCGATATCGGAGCCGAAGAGCTGGATGCCGATGGGCCGCTCGTAGTCGAAAATATCGAGCTTCTTGCGGCTCTTGGCGGCGGCCCGAATCAGGCCTTCCGAGGAAATAAACTCGGTGTACATCAGGTCGGCCCCATTGGCCTTGCACACGGCGCGGAAGGGCGGGTCGCTTACGTCCTCCATGGGCGCGAGCAGGAGCGGGAAATCAGGCAGCTGGATGTTGGGACCTATGTTGACCACGGGGAATAAGAAATATGTAAGGAGGTATCGAGAACGTCCGGCTGAGCGCAGCCGAAACAGTACGTTCTTGATACTTCAACAAGCCTAAGTTAAAAACTCCGGTAAATTTACGCCCTTCCCAACTAGCACCCCGTCATGAAAGGTTTCCTACCCCGTACGCTGCACCCTGGCCTTCAGATACTGTTGCTGCTGGCCCTGATGGTGGTAGGGGCCTGCGTGGGGATGGCCATTTTCGGCGTCTACGCCCAGCTGGGGCCGGGCGTTTCGCTGCTGGAGATGGGGGGCATTGTGGCCAATCCGGCGGCTTACCCGCAAGGCTGGAGCCTGCTAATGGCCTACCAGGGGGTGTTATTATTCAGTGCCTTTGCGGGTGGGGCCGTGCTGCTGGCATCGGCGCTGGGCTACGGCTGGGCCGAGTATTTTAGTCCGCGCCGGTTGGGGGCGGGCTGGTGGCTGCTGGCGGCGGCCCTGCTGATTATCATTATCCTGCCGTTCATGTCCACCCTCATTGCCTGGAATGCCGGGGCGCATTTTCCGGCGGCACTGCACGACTTTGAGGTGTGGGCGCGGGCCAGCGAGGACAAGGCCGCCGTGCTTACCAAGTTTCTCACGCGGTTCAATTCGGTGGGCCGGTTTTTGGTGGGTGTGGTGGTCATTGCGCTGGTGCCGGCCATCAGCGAGGAACTGGTGTTTCGGGGCGTGATTCAGAAAAACCTGGTGCGTTGGTTTTCGCCGCACGTGGGGGTGTGGCTGGGGGCGGCGCTGTTTTCGGCCATTCACTTCCAGTTTTTTGGGTTTGTGCCGCGCTTCGTGCTGGGGTTGATACTGGGGTACCTGTACCTCTGGAGCGGCAACATTCTGGTGAGCATGGCTGCGCACTTCACCCAGAATGCCTTTCAACTCCTCATCCTCTACATTGCGCAACGTGGCCAGTTCGGCTGGGGCTTCGACCCCGATGGTAACGAGGCACTGCCCTGGACGCTGGTGGTGCCATCGGCGCTGCTCACGGCCGGCCTGCTCTACTTCTTGCACCAACGCATGACTGCCCCCACGCCGCCTACCGAAATGCTCACCCTCAGCAGCGAAGGCGTGAAACGAACAGTGTAAAGACGCGACATTTTGCATCCCGGCGTTGAACGATGCCGCCGAACAATCGTAACTGCCCAACATCAATTCTAACGCCGGGACGCGAAGTGTCGCATCTCTACATCCTATCTGCATTGGCCGATTCTACGCCTCCGATTACTCCTGTTTCTCCTGACGTCCCTGCTGCCAAAGCCGCGCCCAGCGACCTGCGTCTGCGCCTTATCTGGGGCGTCATCGGGGCCGCGCTGCTGCTGGGCAGCGTCTGGTTCAGCCCCTGGACATTCGGGCTGTTCTTCGCCTTCGTGCAAGCTGTGATGTTGTGGGAATTCTACCGCATGATGCGGGCGGGAGGCTATGCACCAATGGCTTGGGCTGGTACGGTAAGCGGCTTACTGTTATCCATGACAGGCACCGCATTAGCATTTGCCCCCCAAGATATTTTGTGGGAGCTTTATATGGGCACAAATGTCCTCGGTTCTATCAGTACTCCAGACCCTGCCCGCTTCTTCTTGATACAATTTGCTGGTCGCTATGCGCTGGTTTGTCTGGAAATACTGCTGGCAGTAGTGCCACTCTTGATTCTATTGCAAATCAAGGTTTGGCCGCAAGAAACCAAGCCTTTTCAGAATATCTCGCTTACACTAGGGGGCCTGCTCTACGTCAGTATTCCGATGAGTATGCTGAATCTGATAGCCTTATCAAATAATCACTACGACTACCGCCACGTCTTCGCTTTGCTCTTCCTCATTTGGTCATCTGATATCGGGGCCTATGCCGTGGGCCGCACCTTCGGCAAGCACAAGCTGGCCCCCAAAATCTCGCCCGGCAAAACCTGGGAAGGCTGGGCCGGCGGCTTTGCAATAACCTTGGTGGTGGGCTGGGCCATTGGCTTCATGCTGCCCGATATGCCGCTGATGCACCGCCTCGTGGCGGCTGGCGTGGTGGCCGTGTTTGCGCCGTTGGGCGACCTGGCCGAGTCCATGCTCAAGCGCAGTGTGGGGGTGAAGGATTCCGGCAGCATCATGCCGGGCCACGGCGGACTGCTCGACCGATTCGATGCGTTTCTGCTGGTACTGCCGGTGCTGGCGCTGCTGCAGCTGCTGGCGGAGTAGGGAAGGGCAGCGCCTAACCCAAAAAATACAGAGGGCCGAAGCAGTATGCTTTGGCCCTCTGTATTTTCTTCGGAGTACGGAAGCAGTGCAGCTGCCTTCTGTATGCTCCTCAAAGGGCTAAAGCGGTGCGCTGCTGCCTTTCGTATTGCATGCAGAGGGTACTGACGGGCACGCTTGTTCAGCGAGTGTTATTCGGAGGACTGAAACTGTATGCTGCTGTCCGGGTTATTTCTTGCGGCCAGCGCAGCCAACTGCGTAGCAGCGCGACTTTAGGTACCAGTTAATGCCGGAAAAATACCCCAAACGTTTGCGGCCGAATCCTTCCGCATCCTGACAAAACCAATACCTTTGCGGCCCTGAATCGTACCCATCATCCCACCCAACGTTTCCCAACTAACCCCCATTCCGAATGGCAGCCCACACCGTTTATAAAGAGCCAGCCCCGCTCCTCGACCGCGAAAACCCGCTGGAATCCATGATGTCGCGTTTCAACATCGCAGCTGAAATCCTCGGCTTGGATGACGAAACCTACAACGTTCTCAAAGCGCCCGATAAGCAGGTCATCGTGAACCTGCCCGTGACGATGGACGACGGCAAGCTGCGCGTGTTCGAAGGGTACCGCGTGATTCACAACACTATTCTTGGCCCTTCGAAAGGCGGCATCCGCTACGACAAGCACGTGCACCTCGACGAGGTGAAGGCGCTTGCGGCCTGGATGACCTGGAAGTGTGCCGTAGTTGATATTCCTTACGGCGGTGCCAAGGGCGGCATCATTTGCGACCCCACCACCATGAGTCCCGGCGAGCTGGAGCGCCTAACCCGCGCCTACACGCTGGCCCTGAAAGACGTTTTTGGCCCCGACCGCGACATTCCGGCCCCCGACATGGGCACCGGCCCCCGCGAAATGGCCTGGTTGATGGACGAATTCTCCAAAACCGTGGGTATGACTTCGCCTGCCGTGGTCACGGGCAAGCCTCTGGTAATGGGTGGCTCGCTGGGCCGCACCGAAGCCACTGGCCGCGGCGTCATGGTTTCGACGCTAGCCGCGCTGAGCAAGCTCGGCCTGAAGCCGACGGATGTTTCGGCTGCCGTGCAGGGTTTCGGCAACGTGGGTTCCTGGGCTGCCAAGCTGTTGAGCGAAAAAGGCGTAAAAATCAAGGCGGTGAGCGACGTTTCAGGCGCGTACTGGAACGACAACGGCATCAACATCGACGAAGCCATTGCCTATAAAAATGCCCACAACGGTCGTCTCGACGGCTACACCGGTGCCACCCTCATGGACAACGCCGACGACCTGCTGACCACCGATGTAGAGGTGCTGGTGCCCGCCGCCGTAGAAGATGTCATCACCGAACACAACGCCGGCGACATCAAGGCCAAGCTCATCGTAGAAGGCGCTAACGGCCCCACGTCGGCTTCGGCCGACCCGATTATTAACGAGAAGGGCATCATGGTGGTGCCGGACATTCTGGCCAACTCAGGCGGCGTTACGGTGTCTTACTTCGAGTGGGTGCAAAACAAGCAGGGCTTCAAGTGGACCGAGGAAATGGTGACCGAGCGCGCCGACCGCATCATGACCGACGCATTCAACAAGGTGTACGCTACCAGCCAGAAATATAAGATTCCGATGCGCATCGCGGCTTATGTGGTGAGCATCGATAAAGTAGCCCAGACCTACAAGTTCCGCGGCGGCTTCTAGAATCAGATTTTCGACAGATTTTAGGGGCTTCGCATTTTTTTTGTGCGTTCTTCCGTAATTGCTCTTTGAAAAGGCACGGGCCGCTCGGTTCGTGCCTTTCTAATTTCTGTGCCGACCTTTGCTCACGCAAGCCGTGGGCAGGTAGCCATTCGGTTCGTTAATCCCCCTTTTAAGGCTGCTAAATAGCTTTTTCATTTGAAACAGAGTTTATAAAATCTGCTTCGATTCGCCGTATATGAAGATTCATAAAGAAGGACGACGCATCCTGTTTGTTACGCTGCTGATTTTGTTGGCGCTCAACTTGCTGGTATTTCAATTCAACAAGGGCGCTGACCTCGTGAATCGGCTGTTTGCCGGCGCCACGGTCATTATCTTTTTGTTGATTCTACAGTTTTTTCGCAGCCCATTCCGGCACATGTTCACCCACGAGGACCTGCTGCTGGCTCCCGCCGATGGCAAGGTGGTGGTAATCGAGAATGTGTTCGAGCCCGAGTATTTTGAGGATGAGCGCAAGCAAATCAGCATCTTCATGTCGCCTATCAACGTGCACGTTACCCGCAACCCCATTTCGGGATTGGTGAAATACTTCAAGTATCACCCCGGTAACTACCTCGTGGCCTGGCACCCCAAAAGCAGCACGCAAAATGAGCGCACCACTGTGGTGGTAGAGTCTGATGCCGGCCCACTGGTGCTCTTCCGGCAGATTGCCGGTGCCATGGCCCGTCGCATTGTGTGGTACGTGAACGAGGGCGACGAAGTGAGCCAGGGCGAGGAATTCGGTTTCATCAAGTTCGGCTCCCGCGTTGATGTCTTTGTGCCGCTCGACACCGAAGTGAAGGTGGAGTTGGGCCAGAAGGTGAAGGGCGGCGAGACCGTTATTTGCCAGCTTAAGGTCTGAACCACGGATTGACGCGGATTTTTCGGATTTCACGGATTTTGTGGACGGCTGAAGAGTCTCTTCCAAAGCGAAAGGCCACTCATTGAGTGGCCTTTTTTTATCTCAGATGGATAAGCTCATCGTCGACAAAATCCGTGAAATCCAAAAAATCCGCGTCAATCCGTGGTTCAGGTGAGAATGTGCGGCACGAATTCCGATAGGTTGGTAATCAGGCTGGCGTCGCGCCGGAAACCAATGGCGCAGGCCTCTCCGGCCCAGAATACGCCGGCCTGGTAGCGGCGGCCTTGAGCGTCGGTGGGAAGCTCGGCCCATTGTTGGTAGAGCTGAGGCTGCTGGCCGAACTCGCCGGGAATCTTGGTCGTGGTCTGGCCATCGGGCTGGATTTCGGCCACGTTCTGTCCCTCACGGCCTAATATGGGCTTGCGCACCTGGTGGCCTGCCAGCGGTTGCAAGCTGGCTTCGAGTAACAGTGGGTGGTGCGGAAATACCTTCCACAAGTGCGCCAGCAGGCCCTTGCTCTGGAAAATGAGACTGTAGGCCGGGTTGGCTATTATTACGTTGCGGGTGAGCAGTAGGTCAGTCAGGTCGGCGGTTAGGGCCGGCTCTTCTTCCGCCAGAATCTCCCACGGCACCAGTTTGAACAAAAAATCGAACCGCTGCCATTGGCCCGGCACGGTTTCGGCCCACACGCCCCGGTCCTCGCCATCCACAGACACCCGTATATCGTCTACAGAGCAAATGTAGGTATCGGCAAAGCCCGCTACGCGGGCCGCTTCAGCTAGTACGGCGCAGTTGGCGGCGTCTTCGGCGCTGTCGGGCAGGTGCACGAGCAGAAGCGTGGCCCGAAGCTCGTTGTTAAGCCCGCGCCAGTGGCGGAATTGGTCTTCGAGGCATTCAAACAGGCCGTTGGCCTGACGGTCATCGTCGGCCTGGCCAGCCGCTATCAGACTGGCCCATTGCACCACACTGGTTTCGGGCAGGCTGGTAGCCGTGTCGGCATTGAATTCCAGTAGTTTGGGACCCTCCGCAGTCAGGGCTAGGTCGAAGCGGCCGTAGAGATGCCAGTGCCGCTCGTCGTTCCAGGAGTGGCGCACGGCAGCCCACAAGTTGGGCGCAATTGCCAGTTGTTGGAGCAGGTCATCCGGAATCGGGTCTGGAATGGCTTGCACCAGCATGTCGTAAAGCGTGTCGGCGGCTTGCAGCAGGGTTTCGGCGTCGCTTTCTGATAGCTGCACTGCCTCGCGGGCTACGTAGTGCTGGCAGGCATCTTCAATGGCCCAGTCCCAGTCCAAGGCCCGCACAGCAGGCGCCACATCGCCGGTGAGGGGGAGGAGGTTGATGTTCATTGTTGAAGCGCAGGATACAGGGATATTACCATGACGTTCTTTAACCTATCCGCCAAAACCCCGGAAACCGCCACGGCTGCCAAAGCCACTGCTGCGGCCGGCGGGCGCACTGCTCCGAAAGCTGGGGCGCGGCGACGAGCGCAGCGTCGAGCGGCTTTCCTGCACGCCCGCCGTGGGCGAAGTGCGGCCCCCGCTGAAGCCGCGCCCGAAGAAGCCCCGGCCACGCTGGCGTTCGTCGGCCACGGTCGTGCGCCAGCCTTGGTTCTGCTGGACCAGGGCGGGGTTGGCATAGTAGCCGGGGTTGGGCGTCATGTAGCGGCCGGCCATGAAGCCAATGCCGCTCCACATCAGCACGTTCATCATGCCATTGCCCTGGGCGCGGTTTTCGGGGTTTTGGCGGCTGTAATCCTGCATCTGGCGTTGCAAGGCCTGGCCCTGAAGGGTGTCGGTTTTGCCATCGGCGTGGTGCAGGATGGCGGCCACTTCCTCCTTGCCCGCCGGGCGCTCGGCGGTGATTTTCCATTCGCCGGGCTGCACTTCGGTCATCTCCGTGATGACGCCCTGGCTGTAGGTTTGGCCATCCCAGCTGGCTTCGGCGCCGTTTTCATCCGTACTGCTTTCGTCGTTGGAGGAGCAGGCGGGCAAGGTGAGGCCGAGGCTGCCAGCGGCGGCCAGCAGCAGCACGTTGCGGCGCCAGTTGCCGAGCGGGTGAAAGTGTCGTTTCATAGCAAGATTGAAGAAGAGGCGCGATTGAAAACCTATTAAAACCATGTGGCTGCCAGCTGCATCAACTGCTCTAGCGCCGTTTGGTCGTCCAGGTCGAAGTCGTTGAGCTGGTCACTGTCTACATCGAGTACAGCCACGACCTGACCATTTTTGAAGATGGGAACCACAATTTCTGATTTCGAGTCAGAGCTGCAGGCAATATGACCGGGAAATTCCTCCACATCGGGCACAAGAATGGTTTGCGCCTGAGCCCAACTGGCGCCGCATACGCCCTTGCCGTGTCGGATGCGGGTGCAGGCAATCGGACCTTGGAATGGGCCAAGCACCAGTTCATCGCCCTTCACCAAATAAAATCCCACCCAGAAAAAGCCGAACGCCTGGCGCAACGCGGCAGCCGTATTGGCCAGATTGGCGGTAAGGTCGGGCTCGCCGGTGGTGAGGGCCTCTATTTGGGGCAGGAGCTGTTGGTACTGTCCGGCTTTGGTGAGCGTGGTGTCGAGGGCGAGGGTTTCGGCCATGAGAAAGTAGTTGGAAGAGAATGGGGCGGAGAAACTGCAGTAGTAGAATCGGCGAGTTTGCCGAAACATTACAGCTCCGGCAGCCCAGCACCGGAGCTGCTAGTGCTAAACTGGCAGCTGGCAAACTCAGTTTCGAGAAGCTCGGATAAAGCGGTGGGCACAATTGCCCGTAGCTGGTTGTCATGCCAGCAGGGCAGCAGCCCATCGGGCAGTTGGTCGAGACAGGTAACGAGCAAATGCTTACGCAGGCCGGTTGATATAGTAGCATCACACGCCAGCGCATAATTAAGCAGCTCTACCGACAGCGGCCCAGTGCGGAAATGCCCCTGATAATCGTTGAGCTGGTTGGTTTCGTCCCTGTTATTGATGAGGGAAACTTCTGCCTCGTGGGGGAAGGGACCGGCTCCGTGTCGGGTATGGTAGGCGCGGGTGATGTAGTGGACCTCTGCCTTTGCAGCGAGGTCAGGCTGGTTGCGTTGCAGCAGCGCCAGCGCATTGGTCGTGGTGGTGTGGCTGCGTGTAACGTGCGGAAACAGGCCAAAATCCATGTCGAGCAACACGCCCTGTGCCCCTTCAAAAATGAACGCCTGCCAGGTAGAAGCTGGGCCGAAGACATCTGCTTCGTTGACGAGCTGAATGACTTGTTCCCCATGCAGTCGCACCAGCGCTTCGGCATATGCTCCAAAACGCTGGTCCTCGGCGTCGTGGTCGAATTGGTCGAAATCGACGGTGGTTTCGGTCTGAATCCGGGTTCGGTAGTGGGCCCGAATTTGGCGCAGCTTGTGGCCATACACGGTGGGAAACCGCAAATCCTGCGCATAAAGGCGCAGCGGGGTTTGCTCATGCCGCTCGATGGTGGCTCCGAATCCCAGGCCGCAACTGCCGTGACGGGCCGCGCCGCGCGTGGTTTCGAGGGCGCGGTTGTAGAGCACATCGTAGTGCGTAGTCACAGGGCAGCGGGCATCCACCAACAGGCGTGGCTGCACGCCTGCAGCTTGCAGGGCGGCGTATTCCTTGAGCACCGAGCCCGGCGAGAACGTGCAGTATTCCGACCAGTAGGTAGGCACCCCGCGCAAGGTGCCGGCCCCGAAATTGGAAAACACGTGGCGCTGACCGGCCGCTGTGGTCACAGTGTGGCCGGCCTGGTGGCCACCGTTGAAGCGCACCACCAGCGGTTGGCGGCCTTGGGCAAGGGCCCGACCACAGAGCCAATCCGTAGCCAAGCCCTTGCCTTCATCGCCAAATCCCAGCCCGACGACAATGTGTGCTTCTTTTGTTATCAACCTTATAGCTTGAAGATGCCGCCCAAAAAGCTGCTCTTCTTATCCGTAGTGGTGAGACCTTTGGTGACGTGCACCAGTGCATTTTCCACGGTGCCAGCAATGCCTTTGTCGAACGAGGCCAGAATGTCTTGCAGCTCTACGCCATGCACCAGGGCGACGGCGGTGGCAATGGTTTCGGCAATGGCATTGTAGTCATTAAGTACAATGAGCCGCTCGGTCAGCATCTTCTTCCAGTAGCCCAGTACTTTGGGGTCGTCGCGGTAGCTGCCCTCGTTCACGTGGATGTGGAAAACGTGGTAGGTGCGCTGCACTTCTTCGAGCAGCTGCTGGTCGGTCACGTCCTCGGCCTCGGCGTAGCCCATGATGGCCTTGAGGGCGCTGGCTTGCAGCACATCCCAGGCTGCCTCGTCGCCGATGGTGAAAAGAAAACCTTTCTGGCCGCGCTTCTCGAAGCAGTCGCACGACGTGTGCCGGGCCGCAAACAGCCAGGCTAGCGTGTAAGATTCGCGGTTCTGGCCCCCGCCGTTGCCTTCCAAATAGATGTCGGTCAGCCATTGGTCCAGCTCGGCGGTGCCGCTCTCAAACTGGCCCACCTGCAGCGGATAGTTATCAGAATGATGGTCGCCGATGCCGCCGAACAGAATCTGGGGATGCGGTACGCCGTGGTCGATGAGCGTGTTCATCAGCGGGCCCAGCTTTTCGCGCACTAGCACCTCGGGGATGCGGCCCATGCTCCCGGTTTCGTCTAGGAATACGGCAATAGATAGCGACTCCGGGTGAATATCGGAGTCACGGCTTTCCCGGAATTTCACCCCCTTGGGTAGCATCTGGTCGCTGGCGCGGCCGGTGCGGTTGTTGGTGAAAATATCATCCGCGCTGGCACCCACCCGGGTGTCTTTGAGGAAGTCATACGCATCGTCCGACCATTTTGTGTAGCCCATGAGATTAAAGGTTTAAAGGGTGAAATTCGCGTTTTGGGTAAAGCTGCTTTAGTAACTTACGGTAATCGGTGAAAGCCGTGTAGGCATTGTGCCGGGGCGTGAGCAGGAAGTCCACCAGCCGCTCGTCCACGGTGGCGCGCAGGCGCACACCATTGCCCGAGGCGTCGCCGAGCAGGCACACGGCCGTGCGCTGCGCCAGGGCCAGGTCGATGCCCGGTAAGGCGCGCTTGTCGGCAAACACGGCATCGGGGTACCACAGCCGATACTTGCCCGAAATGGTGGTTAGCGTCCCATTCAGCCGGGCCATATGATAGAACGACAGGCACACCAGCCCGTGCGTTTCGGGCACCAGCGCCAGCGACTCCGGGTTGAAGCCGGCGTGGCAAAAGCCGCTTTGGTGCAGCCAGGCCACCAACTCCAGCAGGCGGCTCAACACCCAGGCCACGTGGTGCGGCGGCAGCACCAGCCCGGCCAGCGGCACCACCCGGACGGGCGTAGTAGCCACCAGGTTGGCACCGTCCCAGGTAAGGCTGCCCGGCAGGTATTTATGGAAGTGCTGAGCCGCCGGGTCGCGCAGGGCCAGCAGGCGCTCATAGTTGTGTTGGGACTGACGCAGCAGGGTCGGGTCGCCTTCGAAGCGCAGCTGATTGTTGGGGAGCACGCGCAGCGGGCCGGCATCGTCGGTGAGGCGCAAGGCGGCTTCTAGTTCCTCTACGTAAATGTTGAGGCGGGCCACGGCGTCGGTGGCATACGGCAGCTTGCACACATCGGGGTGCAGCAGCTTGAGGTAGGCGAGGTACTCTTTTCGGAAATTAGCGCGGCTAAAAACGTCGTCCGGCTTGTGAGAAGCGAGGATTTTGGAAAGCAGCGATTGAGCATCCATACGCACACAGAAAGGGAAGGGACGAGCCGGGCGGCGGACCGGCCGCCAAGTTACGCATTCACATACCAGAACAGCTCGTCGGGGCCTACGGTTGTGTGCTCATGCAAGCCCGTAAAGCCCGGGCGGGGCGCGGCAATGCCCTGGCCCAGCTTTTTAGACGACCGGAAAATGCGGATTTCATCCCACAGGCCGGCAGATATCAGCGCATTGAGCACCGTGGGACCGCCCTCCACCAGTACCGATTGAATGTTACGCCCGTACAGGTCGGCCAACACCTGGGGCAACAGGTCATCGGCTTCCGAAAGGTGCACAAGGTCGAGATTGGCCTTGTGGTAGGGCTGGCGGTAGGTGTAGATGAGCGTGGGCTGCGAGCCGTCGAGGAGGTTGTGCGTGGGCGGCAGGCTTAGGTTTTTGTCAATGACCAAGCGAGTGGGCTGCTGGCCGGGCCACTCGCGGGCGCTCAGGCGGGGGTTGTCGTGCAGGGCCGTGCGGGTACCTACTAGAATGGCTTGCTCCTCGGTGCGCCAGCGGTGAGTAAGCATATTGGCCTGCGGCCCACTGATTTGGACCGGCTGGAAGTAGCGCCCGGCCAGAAAGCCATCGGCCGTTTCGGCCCATTTCAGCACCAGGTAGGGCCGTTTCTTTTCGTGGAAAGTGAAAAAGCGCCGGTTCAGCCAGCGGCCTTCTTCGGCCAGCAAGCCGGTTTCGACCTGTACCCCGGCTGTTTTCAACTTGTCGATGCCCCGGCCGGCCACCAGCGGAAACGGGTCTTCGTTGCAGATGACGACTTCGGGCACGCCGTGGGCAATGAGCAGGTCGGCGCAGGGCGGCGTTTTGCCGTGATGAGCACAGGGCTCCAGCGTCACGTACACGCGGGATTTTTTCAGGAGGGCCTTGTCTTCTACCGCCGCTATGGCGTTCACCTCGGCGTGGGGGCCGCCATATTGCTGGTGCCAGCCCTCGCCAATGATGCGGCCTTCGTGCGTTATCACACAGCCAACCAGTGGATTAGGACGGGCGTAGCCGGTGCCAAGAAGGGCCAGGTCGAGTGCCCGGCGCATGAACAGCGCATCATCGTTTTTCATGGGCGCGAAGGTAATTAACCGGCTCCGGCTGGGCCGCTGACCTACATTTGTACCGATGAACGTACGCCAATTCACCACCGCAGTTGCCACGGCACTGCGGCCAATCTACCCCGAGGCGGAAGCGAAAGCCATTGCTGCTCTGGTTGTAGAGCATCTGTTGCAAATGGATGCAATGGAGCGAATGATGGAAGCCCAGCAGCCCATTGCCGAAGGCACCGAAGCCGCTTTTGAGCCGTTGCTGGTGCGGCTGCTGGCCCACGAACCGGTACAATATGTGCTGGGCACCGCCTATTTTGCCGACATGGAGCTGGAAGTAACTCCAGCTACCCTCATTCCGCGCCCCGAAACCGAGGAGTTGGTTCACCTTATTAAGCAGGAGCAGGCCGGCCACACTGGGCTGTCGGTGCTGGATGTGGGTACCGGCTCGGGCTGCCTGGCGCTGGCACTGGCCAACCTGCTGCCGGAGGCCCAGGTGCTGGCGGTAGACATCTCGGCCGAGGCATTGGCCGTAGCGCGACGAAACGCAGCGCGGTTTGCGCCGGCAGTGGCCTTCGAGCAAGTTGATATTCTGCATGGCTTGCCGGCCGGCATTCCGCCCGGCACCCTCGATGTGTTGGTGAGCAACCCTCCTTACGTACGCGAAAGCGAGCGTCCCGAAATGCGCGATAACGTGCTGGCCTGGGAGCCTGCTACCGCGCTATTCGTCCCCGATGAGGACCCGCTGCTGTTCTATCGCCGGCTGGCGGAAGTAGGGCGGGAATTGTTGAAGGAAAGCGGTAATATCTACCTCGAAATCAATGAAGCGCTGGGTCCGGAAACGGCGGCGCTGCTGGTAGCGCAAGGCTTTAAAGATGTCAAAATACTGCCCGATATGTTTGGAAAAACGCGCATGGTGCGTGGCACCCGTCAGGCTAGCGAATCTGTAGGGGTAGGTCCTTTGACTGGTCCGATGGCAGAGCATTCCAGCTAGTTGGACGCGCTGCCTTAACGGTACCGGGCAACGACAATCGGTCGGACGGCTCTACCAGACGGTTGGTTATTTCCAGTTAATCTTCTGACCGGCCTGGCCCGCGTGCAGGCGGGCGGGCACCTGCTCCAGAATCAGGTGCCGCAGCTGGTTGAGTAGCTGGGTGCGCACGAAGCCGTGGTGTACCACCAAGCTCACCTCGCGCACCGGCTCGGGGCCTTCGAAGCGCTTTATCATGGGGTTGTTTTCAATTTCGTTGAGTACCGAGAGCTCGGGTACCAGCGTGTAGCCGTGGTTGCGGCGCACCAGCTCCTTCAAAGTTTCGATGGAGCCGCTTTCATAGGTGTAGCTGCTGGGATTGTCGGGTGGGGGAGCGCAAATATTTAGCACCTGGTTGCGGAAGCAGTGGCCCTGCTGCAACAGCCACAGGCCTTCGCCCGAAATGTCGGCAGGCTTCAGGGTGGCGCGCTGGTAGAGCGGATGCGATTCCGACACGTAGCCCAGGAAGGGCTCGTCCAGTAGCGGCACTTCGCGCAGCTGCGGGTCGTCGAGCGGCGTACTGAGCAAGCCTACATCCAGCTGGTGGGCCTTTAGGCGGCGCACCAGCTCTTCCGATTGCAGCTCCTCTACCCGCACCCGCAGCTGCGGGTTGCGCCCAGCCAGCGCTACTAGGAACAGCGGCACTAAATAAGGCGCCAGCGTGGGGATGATGCCCAGCCGCACTTCGCCCACCAGCTCGTCCTTCTCCACCTGCACGGCTTCGCGCAGCAGCTGCACCTCCCGCAGTACCTGCCGGGCATGGGCTACCACTTTCACGCCCACAGCGGTAGGTTCGAGGCGCTTCTTTTTGCGGTCGAATAAGAGCACACCCAACTCATCTTCCAGCTTTTGGAGCTGCATGCTGAGGGCCGGCTGCGTGACGCAGCAGCTAGCCGCCGCTCCCACAAACTGACGGTGCGTGTCGAGGGCGACGAGGTATTCGAGCTGTTGGAAGTTCATGGGGGAAGCATTCGAAGGGGAATGGAAACGGTCGTGCCAAGCGTTGCTAGGGCACCCCGCGTGCCTTTTGTCATCTTGGTTGGAGCGAAGGACCTTATCAGGTTTGAGCAATGTGCATTACTCAAATTATTTACTACTGTTCATTGCTGGTAAGGGCCTTCGCTCTAACTAGGATGACAAGTGGTTCGGGAAATTAAAGTATCAAGTATAAGACTTGCTGATACAATTATCAAAACAAGTGATTTGACTTATAGATTCGGTCGAAGCACCTTTGTTGATGTGAAATCGGCCCTGCGGCAGTTAGCCTTTGGCTTGGTACACACGTTAGTATAGTTCCATTTTTTTCCACCTTAACTCTTCCTTCCATGACCAACGAGCAAAATCCCACATCCGGCGACGGTACTGGTACGGCGGTAAACGGGGCTGGCACTTCGCAGGACGGCCGCCTAGCTGCCGGCGAAAACCCCCAAACGCTGACCACGCGGCAGGGCCACCCCCTGACCAACAACCAGAACACCCGCACCGTGGGCAACCGCGGCCCAGCCACGCTGGAGAACTATCAGTTCATTGAAAAAATCAGCCACTTCGACCGTGAGCGGGTGCCCGAGCGCGTGGTGCATGCCCGCGGCGCCGGTGCCCACGGCGTATTCGAAGCCTACGGCACGGTCGGCGACGAGCCTATTGCCAAGTACACCCGCGCCAAGCTGTTCAACACCAAGGGCAAGGAAACGCCGGTGTTTGTGCGTTTCAGCACGGTGGGCCATGGCGGCCACTCGCCCGAAACCCTGCGCGACCCGCGTGGCTTCGCGGTGAAATTCTATACCGAAGACGGCAACTGGGACCTGGTGGGCAACAACCTGAAAGTGTTCTTTATCCGCGATGCCATGAAGTTCCCGGACCTCATTCACTCGCAAAAGCCCGACCCGGTGCATAACCGCCAGACCGGCGAGCGCATCTTCGACTTTATTGCCAATACGCCGGAGGCCATGCACATGGTGAGCTTCCTGTTCTCGCCCTGGGGCATTCCGGCCAACTACCGCCAGATGCAGGGTTCGGGCGTGAACACTTATAAATGGGTGAATGCCAATGGCGACGCCGTGCTGGTGAAATACCACTGGGAGCCGCAGCAGGGCATCAAGAACCTGACTGCTGGCGAAGCCGAAGCCATTCAGGCCAAGAACTTCAACCACGCCACGCAGGACCTGTTCGAGAACATCCAGAAAGGCAACTTCCCCAAGTGGGAGCTGCGCGTGCAGATTATGAGCGACGACGAGCACCCGGAACTAGACTTCGACCCGCTCGACGATACCAAAATCTGGCCCGAAGACCAATTTCCGCACCTGCCCGTGGGCATGATGACGCTGAACAAGAACCCCGAGAACTACTTCGCTGAAGTAGAGCAGGCCGCTTTCGGCACGGGGGTATTGGTAGATGGACTCGATTTTTCGGACGACAAGATGCTGCAGGGCCGCACCTTCTCGTATTCGGATACGCAGCGCTACCGCGTGGGCACCAACTACCTGCAACTGCCTATCAACGCGCCCAAAAAGCACGTGGCCACCAACCAGCGCGACGGCCAAATGGCTTACCACGTGGATTCGGCCCCTGGTCAGAACAACCACATCAACTACGAGCCCAGCTCGCTCAACGGCCTGAAGGAAGCGCCCCGCACCGCGCCCGACCATATGCCCGAGTATAAGGGCCGCCTGATGCGCCAGACCATCGACCGCCAGAACAACTTCAAGCAAGCAGGTGAGCGCTACCGCCTGCATGAAGACTGGGAGCGTGACGACCTCATCAGCAACATGGTGGGTGCCCTGGCCACCGCCGACCACCGGGTGAGCGACAAGATGGTGGAGTTGTGCACCAACTGCGATGCCGACTGGGGCCGCCGCCTGGCGGAAGGCCTGCAAGCTGCCCGTGCCGGTCAAACTGCCGAAGGCGGCAACCAGTACAACGAAGCCAAAGGCTCCGATGCCGTAGCCGAAGCCGAGGCCATCGCGCACGACGCCAAGCCGTACTAGTCGCTTTTGAAGCAACCAAAAAGGGCACCCATCGGGTGCCCTTTTTTTGTGTGCCGTGCCGAACACAGGCCCGCAGGCCCGGCCACAGCTTTGGTCAGCCCAGCCTCTGCGCCAGTAACAGCGGCCTTGGTGCCAGTAGGTCTGTCCTCCGGTTCTGATAGCCTCCACCTCCGCACCAGTAGCCCTGCTCTCCATGCTAGTAAGCTCATCCATTGCAATGTTGCTGCCTGCTATTGGACTTTTGGATAAAAAAGCCGATTGATGGGAAAACTGACCTATAGGTTCTGCGTCACAAAATTCGTCATCTGGCGGTAGAGGTGTAGGCGCGTGTTGCCGCCCGCAATGCCATGGTTGCGGTTGGGGTAGTACAGCGTCTGGTAATCTTTATTGGCCTTGATGAGGGCGTCGACGAAGGCGATGGAGTTCTGGAAGTGCACGTTATCGTCGCCGGTACCGTGCACGAGCAGGAACTTGCCCGTCAGGTTCTGGGCAAACTGCACGGGCGAGTTGTCGTCGTAGCCGCCGGGGTTTTCCTGGGGCGTTTTTAAGTAGCGCTCCGTGTACACGGAGTCGTAGTAGCGCCAGTTCGTGACCGGTGCCACGGCGATGCCCATCTTGAAGAGGTCAGCATTCTTGGTCATGGCCAGCGAAGCCATGTAGCCGCCGTAGCTCCAGCCCCAGATGCCAATGCGCGACTTGTCTACGTAGGGCAGTGTGGCGAGGTACTTAGCCCCATCGCCTTGGTCGATGGTTTCGAACTTGCCCAGATTAGCATAGGTAGCCTTGCGGAAGGCCGAGCCGCGGCCAGAAGTGCCCCGGTTTTCGACCGAAACCACGATGTAACCCTTCTCAGCCAGCAGTTGGTGCCAGAGGTAATTGGTGAAGGCCGTGCCACCGCCGGCATTGTCGAGCACAGTTTGGGTACTGCTGGTGCCGAAGCTCGGGCCGCCGTACACGTGCATCAGCACGGGGTATTTTTTGGCCGGGTCGAAGTTGCTGGGCTTAATCATCCAGGCATTCAATTCAATGCCCTCGGCGTTTTTGAAGGTGAAGAACTCGTGCTTGCCCAGGTCGTACTGGGTCAGGGTTTGCTTAAGCTTGGCGTTGTCCTCCAGGGTTTTCACCAGCTTGCCGGTGCTGCCTTCGCGCAGGCTCACCACCGGCGGCACGCCCGCCGTGGAGTGCGTGTTGAGAAAATACCGGGTGTCGGGGCTCATGTTCACCACGTCAAGGCCATTGCCGGCTTCGCTGATGCGCTGCTTACCCTTGCCGCTCAAGTTGATGCGGTAGAGGTGGCGTTGCAGGGCCGAGCCTTCGGTGCTGGTGTAATACAGGTTGCCGGTCTTGGGGTCAAAGCCATTGATGGCCGAAATTTCCCAGTTGCCCTTCGTGAGTTGGCGCACCTGCTTGCCGCTCATGTCGTGCAGGTAAATGTGCTGGTAGCCGTCCTTCTCGCTGGTGAAGATGAACTGCTTGCCGCCGGCCAGGTACTTCAAATCATCGTTAATTTCGACGTAAGCCGGGTTGGTATCCGTCAGCACCACCTGGGTTTTGCCGGTGTTCACGTCGCCGTGCAGAAGCTCTAGCTTGTTCTGCAAGCGGTTGAGGCGCTGAATGCTAACGGTATTGGGCACCTGCGTCCACATCACGCGGGGAATGTACTGGTCGGGGTTGGGGCCCACGTCCAGCTTCACCGTTTTGCCACTGGCTACGTCGTAGCTGCTCACGCTCACTACCGAGTTTTTCTCGCCGGCCTTGGGGTATTTGAAGCGGTATTCCTTCGGATAAAGCCCGCCCCATTCCTGCATGTCGTACTCCGGCACCTGGCTTTCATCGAAGGTGTAGAAGGCAATTTGCTTGCTGTCCGGCGACCAGAAAAAGCCCTGCGCAAAGCCAAATTCCTCCTCATATACCCAATCGGCCGAGCCATTGATGAGGTTGTTTTTTACGCCGTTGCTGGTCACGGCTGTTTCCTGCATCGTGGCCAGGTCGGTCACAAACATATTATTGTCGCGGGTGAAAGCCACCCGCTGCCCATCGGGCGAAAACGTGGCGTAGCCCTGCTTGCCCCCGGCGCTCAGTGGCGTCAGCTTCTTGCTGCTGCGGTCGAACACGTAATAGCTGGCGCGGGCGCTGCGCCGGTAAATAGGCTCGGTGCCGGTGGTAAACAGGATTTTCTGCTCGTTGGCATTGAAGGAGTAGCCGTCCACGTTGAGCGGCGCGCCATTCAGCTGCAGTTCGGCGGCCGTCACCAGGGTTTGCACGGTATTGCCGGTGGTTACTTCGTGCTGCACCAAGCTGCCGCTTTCCAGCGCCGCGTAGTAGCGCCCGTCGTTCATCCAGTCGAAACCTGGAACGGTGGCAGTACGGAAGGTAGGTTTGGCCCAGATGTCTTCCAGCGTGAGTTGTTGCTTTTGCTGCGCCAGGGTGAGGGTGGGAGTGAGGCCCGGCACCAGGGCCGGACCATTGGCTGCCAGCAAAGCAGCCAGAATAAAAGAGCGAAAACGCATACAGAGAGAACTGGTGAGCGAAATAAGGGAAGGAACAGAACGTTAAAGGTAACAGTTGCCTGTAGCACGGTTGCAGGTCCGGCCTGCCCTTACCTTTGCATTATGCGTTTTCGCCTCCTGTTGCTTTGCCTGCCAGTGGTTCTGGCTGCCTGCTCTAAAACGGCCTCGCCCGTCCGGCTCGACTTTATCGGAGCTACTGGTCTCACCTCTGGCAACCGCACCGTGAACGCCAGCGATACCCTTACCACCCGCGCCTACGCTGAGGGCAACGACAACAACCTGACGCATATGCGCATCACGGTTAAGTACGAGCCCACGCGCAACCCCATTATCTACCCATCACCCATCACAAGTTACGACCCCAAAGGCACGCCGGACGACGACGAGCTGGTGTTTGCTGATTCGGCAATTGTCGGCAAAAAGGATGGTAGCAACCCGCCACGCGGTGGGGCTTTCCTGTTCCTTAATAAGTTCACGGCGCGCTCCACTTCCGGCACGGAGCAGTGGCAATACACGGCCACCGACGTAACCGGCGCATCGGCCGCACGGGCCTTTCGTCTGACCATCCGTAACCGGGACTCGGCTCTCGTATACCATCGATATACGGCTTATCTGCGTCCGGTCATTCGCCAAAGCAGTCTGACCGAAGACTATGTCCAGCGGCGCGACCAGACTCGGGTATTCATGAGCCTGCGCTCGGGGCTGATGCTGCCGAAATACGCGCTTATTAACAACGACAATAGCCTCCTGGCCAATCAGTCACTCGTCGACCTGATATGCGTGGCCAAAAATACCACTACCGTCATCCTCACTACCCCGGCCGAGACTAACACCGCCAATCTGCTTCTCAATTCCACCACTTGGCCCGAAGCCAACCGCCGCCATACGGAACTACGCTCCACCAGCCTCAGCGACACCGATTTCTCCAACGCCAGTACCACCGACGCCTTCAATCTGGCCTTCACCAACGGACTAGCTTACACCAGCCCATTCAGTACGACTCCGCTGGCAAAGGGCCAAGTCATCGCCTTTCGGGTGGTTGAAAACAACCAGAATTACACCGGCCTGCTACTGGTTTCAGACATTGTATTTGGTAGCTCTCCGCGCATTACCTGCTCGATAAAGGTGCAGAAATAGCATCAAGCAGGACCTTTTGCCCACAAAAAAGGCTGCTCCAGCACGGAGCAGCCTTTTTTATATCATTGAAGTAAGAGGCTAGAAGGTGACGCCCGCCGTCACGGCCGTCGTGTAGCGAGTATTATTCACCTTGATGAGTGGCTCCTGGCCACCCAAGCTGTAGGGCGTATAATTCCGGTCGAAGGTGGTGTACACCACGGCGGCATCGAGGAAGAAGTTGCCTTGGCGCAAGCCGGCGCCGGCAGTGTAGAAATTCTGCACCCGCTCGTTGTTGGTATCTGCCTTGTAGGGGTCGCCGTAGCGGGCGTAGCCCAGCCGCACCCGGAACACATCGAAGCGGCCCTCCGCGCCAAAGCGCAGGTTGACAGTATTCTTGTACTGGTTCTGAATGTCGGCATTCTGCGACGAGAAGGAATAGTTATCACCGTTGGCGGTGTTGGGCGAGCTGTGCAGGCGGGCCTGGCCGTAGCCCACATACTCTACATCACCCGTCACGAAGCCGTGCTTGCCCAGCGTGTAGGCGACGCCACCATTGGCCCGGAAAGGCGTCGTAATAGCGTAATCATAGTCATTGGGTAGTGCATCGACCGACGAAGTGCCGATTGGTCCAGTCGGCAATGAAACTGATACCACATCGTTACCCTGCGCCGTAAAAGTGGTTGTGAAACTGGCATTATAGCTATTCGAAAGCCGCATGTATGTCGGCGTTTGAATAGATGCACCCACTCGTAGCGCATCTGTAGCCCGAACAATAGCCCCAATACGAGCATTGATGCCAGTTCCGGTGGTTTTGGAATCCTCGTGTAGTGTGAAACTGCTAAGATGGGTAGTTGGGTCAGTTTCAGTTTCGGTGAGGTCCTTCGTTATCGTGTGATTGGAGCTTACAATCCCAATTCCAAATCCTAAATAAAGCCGGTCGCGGTAGCTGGCACCATAACCTAAGTCAAACTGTGATATAGAGCCCTTTGACGTCACATATTCTGACTGCCCGATAGGCCCACGGCGTGTAGTTGATGTAATAGCAGTAATCGAGTCATTAATAGTACCTCCAGGAACACGAACTCGATTTACATCCGTCAGGTAAGCGCCATACGCCAAACCATCCAAGCCATAATCAACCGTATTATAATTTCCAGACCCCCCTTGCCGACGAATATCTAAGAAATAGTCCAAACCAGCAGTGCCACGGAGCGAAGCCAAGTACGACTGGTCGTTGCCCACCGAGCCCTGGTAGCGGGAGGCTGTGTTAAAGTCAGCTAGTCGGGTAAAGCCTAGTGCGAAAGCACCGCCACGCCAGTTAGAGCTCTGGTCATCATCAGGCCGGCGGGTGGCGAACACCATGCCGATGCTGCCCAGGTGAAAGCTGTTCTTAGTTTCATTCACTGCCGCAGCGGAGTTGCCATCAATGCGGGCATCGCTCTGCCCCAACCCAATGCCCGGCGTGATATGGGCTTCTGATTTTTGGAACAGCCCTAGGCCGGCTGGGTTGCTGGTCAGGTTGCCAAAGTCGGCACCTAGGGCCACATTGGCCCCGCCGATGCCCTGCGTCCGGGCCGGGCCGCCAAACTGCAGCCGCGAATATTGCAGCGCGTCGCTGGCGCCTTGGGCAAAGGCGTGGCTGGCCTGCCCTACTACGAGGGCCAGGCTAAGCCGAATAATCCGTTTTTTCATGGGAGTAGGAAGAAAAAAGAGCCGGCCGTCGGGCCGGCTCAATCGAGGGTTTTTCCGCAAAAAGAAAGATGCTGGTTAGTTGCCACGACCACGGCTGTGGCCGCCTCCACCGCCGCCCCCACCACCGCCATACGACGGGGCCGAGTACGAAGGCTGGCTGCTGGAACGCTGGGGCTGCTCATATGAGCGCTGGGGCTGCTCGTACGTGCGTTGGGGTTGCTCGTAGGTGCGCTGGGGCTGGCTATAGGTTTGCTGGCGCGACTGGTCGTAGGAGCGCTGGCGCGTCTGCGAGGCATCGCTTGCCTGGCCGGCATTATTGGCGGGCTCACTGAATACGTTCTGGAAGAAGCCACCCCGACGCCGCTGGCTTTCCTGCGCCTGACCTGCAGCCGGCTGCATCTGGCCTGGCATGCTCTGCGGCTGTGCATCGGCAGCGTTGCGCGAGCGACCACGGCTTACCTGGTCCTGCATTGGTTGCGCATCGGGAGTAGCCGTAGCAGGCTGCATATCGCGGTAGCGGGGCTGCGCCACTGCGTCCATTTGCCTAGGGCGGTTGCCGTAAGAATCGGCTGAACGGTCCGTCATAACGGCAGAGTTAGCTTTCACATCTGCGGAGCGCACGCGGCCACCTTCATTTGCCATGCCATTGGGCATCGACTGCGGCGTGTTGCTGCCAGGGGCCATTCTTTCACTGCGCACACGGCCACCACCCGTGGCACCCGAAGTACCAGGAGATGCTACACTGCCAACGCCCGCATTGCTGCGGCCTTCCGAAGTCCGGTCGGTGCGGTGGCCGGAGGTACGACCCCGGCCGCTTTCGCCGTTGTAGCCACCACCATAGTAGCCATTGCCGTAGTTACTACCGTAATAATTGTTGCCGTAGTAGCCACCCGAGCCATAGTAGCCACCATAGAAGCGGCTGTTATAGTAATAGGGGTCATAGAACCCACCTCCGTAACCATAGCCGTAGGGGCGGTAGCCATAGCCACCGTATCCGTAGCTCCCATAGCCCCAGGGCCGGCCAAAGCCGAAGCTGATGCTCAACCCCGAACCGTAGTATGGGCTGTAGCCGTAAGGGCTGTAGAACGAGCTGTAAAACGGGTCGTAGCCGCCGTATACTCCGCCATAGCCATACCCGTAGCTCATGTTGAGTGACGTGTAGGGGCTGTAGGGGGCGTAGTAGCCCACACCTGGCCCGTAATAGGTAGCCGAGCTGTAGCTAGGCACGCCGCGCATGTAGGTGTACGTGTTGTCGTAGTACTGGTCCGAGCCCGAGCTTTGGCTATTCTGGCGGGCTGTAGTGCCGTTGGTCCCGCCGTTGTAGTCGGGGTTAGCCGCTTCGTCGGTGGTAGTCGCCGTCGTAGGGGCTTGGCTTACCACCATCGAGGTGCGGTCTTTAGAAGAATAATAAACCCCGTCGTCTTCCGAAGAAGTTAGGGCCGACGTACCCGCGCAGCCGCCCAGCGCAAGCAGGGCAAAAGCGGGCAAATAAGCGGTGAGTAGGTTTTTCATGACGGAAAAAAGGTGAGGGTGGGTAGCCTGTTGTAAAGTAACGAACTATACGGTGGAAGAGGGATGAAGAGGCTAATAATCAGACCCGATTCAACTAAAAATACTGGAAAGCAAGCAGGTTTGTACCGTTGGCAGAATAACAGCAGCTCTGCGCGTAGGTCCGCATTTTAGTAACGTAATTTGAACCCGAAACGGTGCCCCGGGTTCAATTCAAATGTTGTACCAGAGTTGGGAACTTTTCCGATTACCCCTAAGATGCCTCCTATGAGCAAAAAGTTGCCTACCCGCCAGGAAGATTATTCGCTTTGGTACAACGAGTTAGTGAAGCGCGCTGGTCTGGCCGAAAATTCGGCCGTGCGCGGCTGCATGGTCATTAAACCCTACGGCTACGCCATTTGGGAAAAAATGCAGCGCCAATTGGACGACATGTTCAAGCGTACTGGTCACGAAAACGCCTATTTCCCG
Organism: Hymenobacter negativus; assembly: GCF_017571495.1. Classification (GTDB taxonomy): domain Bacteria; phylum Bacteroidota; class Bacteroidia; order Cytophagales; family Hymenobacteraceae; genus Hymenobacter; species Hymenobacter negativus. The sequence goes on from NZ_JAGETZ010000006.1 coordinate 296,042, forward strand.
CTCTTCGTACCCAAAAGCCTGTTTGAGGCCGAAGAAAAAAACGCGGAAGGCTTCGCTAAAGAGTGCGCCGTGGTAACGCACTACCGCCTCCAGACCGACCCCGACAAGCCGGGCAAGCTGCGCGTTGACCCCAACGCCAAGCTGGAAGAAGAGTTGGTGGTGCGGCCCACTTCGGAGGCCATTATCTGGAGCACCTACAAAAACTGGGTGCAGAGCTACCGCGACCTGCCGCTGCTCATCAACCAGTGGGCCAACGTGGTACGCTGGGAAATGCGGACCCGCCTTTTCCTGCGCACCGCCGAATTTTTGTGGCAGGAGGGCCATACTGCTCATGCCACCGCCGAGGAAGCAGTAGCCGAAACCCGCCAGATGCTGGACGTGTACGCCGAGTTTGCTGAAGAGCACATGGCGCTGCCGGTGGTGAAAGGCGTGAAAACCCCCAACGAGCGTTTTGCCGGAGCGGAGGATACCTACTGCATCGAAGCCTTGATGCAGGATGGCAAGGCGCTGCAAGCCGGCACCAGCCACTTCCTGGGGCAAAACTTCGCCAAAGCGTTTGATGTGCAGTTTGCCAACAAAGAAGGTGTGCGTGAGCACGTGTGGGGTACCAGCTGGGGCGTAAGCACCCGCCTCATGGGCGCCCTCGTCATGGCTCATTCCGACGATGAAGGCCTGGTGCTGCCACCCAAGCTGGCGCCTATCCAAGTGGTTATTGTACCCGTTTACAAAACTGGCGAGCTCGACGCCCTGTTGGAGCGCATCAAGCCCATTCAGATGGGCCTCATTGCCCGGGGCATCTCGGTGAAGCTGGACGCCCGCGATACCGAGCGCCCTGGCTTCAAGTTTGCCGAATGGGAGTTGAAAGGGGTGCCCGTACGCCTGGCCATCGGCGCACGCGACCTCGACGCGGGCACGGTAGAAGTGGTACGCCGCGACACCAAGGAGAAAATGAGCTTGCCACTAGCCGACATCGTGGCCAGCGTAGACCAGCTCCTGACCGACATTCAGACCAACATCTACAACAAGGCCCGGGGCTTCCGCGACGCGCACACGACCCGCGTGGACAGCTACGACGAGTTCAAGCGGATGCTGGACGAGGAGCCCGGGTTCCTGCTGGCCCACTACGACGGCACTTCCGAAACAGAGGAGCGCATCAAGGACGAAACCAAAGCCACTGTGCGCTGCTTGCCGCTAAACGAAGCCGACGAAGAAGGCATCTGCATGGTGACGGGCAAGCCCAGCCCGCGCCGCGCTTATTTCGCCCGCGCTTACTAAACTGTATCAGCTGCTAAAGGCTTGGTCAAGAAGCCGCGCTGCTTGCCGAAGCAGCGCGGCTTCCTAGTGAAAGCAGGGGTGACAGATGCATCTTAAAAAGAACTGTGATAGTGCCCTGAGCGAAGCATCGCGCAAAAAAAGTGCGCTTTTAAGTGCCTGCTACGCCATCTGTGCTACTATCTTCGGGTTTAGTTCTGAAGCAGAAAGAGTACCGTGCGGCTTTAGTAATATTTTCACAATCAATAAATAATATTCCAGACTCCACTATGAAACAGTTGTTACTACTTGGGTTTCTGAGTTGCGCGGCCCTGACCGGACAAGCCCAGTCGACCCCTATGCAAGTGCCAGCTAAAGCCTCCAGCCAGCTAGCCGACCTGATGGACCTTACCAAAGCAGAGGTATCGAAAAAGTCCACCGTGAAGGCCAAAACCCACGCCGAAGCTCGCCCCGAACTGAACCGTTACCTCGTGATTTCGGCCAATGACTTTCTGCAAGTGACGAACAATGCCCCGACCAAAGAGGCATACCTGCAGTGCATCGACAAAGGCTTGGCCCGCCTGGCCCCGCTCACCACCAATGTGCAGGACCGCCAGCAGGTAGCCGAGTACTTTCAGGAGCTAATGGAAATTGTTGGGCTGGAAAGCTCGGATGGCCGTCTGGCTTCTTTCGTGGCCCAGCCTAAGGCAGAGAAATAACCGACGAAGCACATCATACTGAGTGCGGTCCAGGTACATTAAAAGCAGTATAGCTGCTTCGGCTTCTCTCAAAACGACGTTCCTTTTTCAAAATAACATAAACAAAGAGCCCCGAATCCAGCTGGATTCGGGGCTCTTTGCGTTAATGGCGGGTTGCTTACTTCTTGGTGATGGTAAATTCTACCCGGCGGTTTTTGGAGCGGCTTTCCTCTTGGTCGTTGCTGGCAATGGGCATGGTGCCCCCAAAGCCTTCGGTGGTGATACGGCCGCCATTGATGCCGTGCGAGACGAGGTATTTCTTCACTTCATTCACGCGGTCTTGGCTCAGTTTGAGGTTGAGCGCGGGGTCACCTTGGTTGTCGGTGTGGCCGGAGAGCTTGATTTCCACCGTGGGGTAGTCCTTCAGGATGCGGATGAGGCGCAACAGCTCAGGATAGGAACTGGTGTTGAGGTAGTACTTGCTCTGGGGGAAGAAGATGTTGTTCATTTTCACTGTCTGGCCCACGTTGAAGGGTACCAGGTACAGGTCCTTTTTCTCTTCCGAGTACTTGTCCTTGGCCGTTACGTCGAGGTTAGCGTTTTCGGCGATGTAGCCTTTGGCTTCGGCCCGGTAGCCGTATTGCACGCCGCTGGGCAGCACAATGGTGTAGGAGCCGTCGGCGGGGTCGGTTTCGGTCACGCCGATTTCTTCGCCGGTCAGCAGGTTTTCGTAGTGAATAATGGCCTTGATGGGCTTGCCGGTGTTCACGTCGAGCACGCGGCCGGTTACCAGCGTCACCACTTCGGGCTGGAAGGCGGGTGCCAGCGAGATGCGGAAAATGTCCTTGGAGCCATCCACGCCGTTGCGCGACGACACCAAGTAGGCATCCTGACCGGCAGCTGAAATGGTATAGTAGGCGTCGAAGTCGGGCGAGTTCACCACCGGGCCTAGGTTGCGGGGCGGGCTCCAGTTGGTCCAGGTGTCGTCGAGGCGCTTGGTGTAGAAGATGTCGGACTTGCCGTAGCCGCCGCGGCCTTCGCTGGCAAAATACAGGGTCTTTTCATCAGCCGCGAGGAAGGGGGCGAAGTCCGATTTGGCCGTGTTTACATTCGGGCCGAGGCTCTTGGGCTTGCCCCAGGTATTGTTTTGCTCAGGCACCGGGAAGCTCACGAAGATGTCTTGGCCGCCCATGCCGTCGGGGCGCTCCACGGCCATGAGCAGTGCCTTGCCCGAGGTGGCGAGGAAGAAGTCGACGTGCTCTTTGTCCAGGTTCACGAAGTCTTTGATGACCTGGGGCACCGGCTGGGTCCAGCCCATGCGGGTACGCTTGGTGAGGCTGCAGCCGAGCGGGTCCATGGTCCCGTCGCGGTTGTAGATGTTGATGAGGATGGCGTTCTGGCCGTTGGCCGATACCGAGGCGATGCCGTTGGGGTCGTCGGGGGTGTTCACGGGGCCGCCGAGGTTTTTGGCCAGGCTCCAGGTTTTGTTTTTGCCGCTGGTCAGGGTGGAGTAGTACACGTCCTGCGGGTCGCGGCCGCCGCCCACGTTGTCGGGGTTGCTTTCGCGGGCGAAGTAGAGCGTGCGGCCGTTAGGCGAAATCACGGGGTGGGTTTCCACGTAGCGTGTGTTCACGTTCGGGCCCAGGCTCACGAGCGAGGAGTCAAACTGCGTCGACTTTACGGCATCGGGGCCTTTCTCTTCGGTGAAGGCCTGCTTTACCATTGTAGAGGGCACGTCGGCAATGCCGATGGCGTCAATCTGGTTCACGCCTTCCACCTTGGCCGTGTTCATGTACACCTTCACGCCCAGGGTGCGGTATTCGGCGGCCGGGAACTTCACTTCGAGGGTGCGGTAGGCTTCGGGCAGGGGGCCAGGCTTATCGTTGGTGTACACCTCGTGGTGCTCGCCCTTGGTATCCACCAATTCTACTTTGGTGATGGAGCCAGGGTTGAAGTTCTCTACAATGGTCACCTGCTGGGCCGATACCGAGCGCGCAAAGCGCACTTCGATAAACTCGTTCGGGCCCTCCTTACGGGGAATCCAGGCATCGTTGCTGATTTGGCCCAGCGGCAGGGCATTGGGCGTGCTCAGTACCTGCGAAGGCGAGAATGGGTCCTTGCCTTCAGACTTTTGCGACGATACTGCCACCAGGCGGGCGGCCCATTGCACGTGCTGGGCCTGGGCGGCCTGGGCGGTGAACAAGGCAATGCCAATGGGCACGGCGGCCAACAGATTCCTCATAAGATAATTATTCATGGTAACGATAGTAGAAAAAAGTTTTGATACGACGGTGCTGGGCAAATTTACATCAGTGTCGCTGTGGGAGCTATATTTTGGGACAGCTAACTTAGTAAAAAACTATTTCATGAACCTCTGCGGCCAACCTGTTACCTTTCCGCTACGGCCCACCGACGGGGTAAGTTGAAGGCCGAACGGACGTGGTAAACCAATGGTTCTCGGCAGGTAGAGCAGCGGTGGCGCGTGGCGCGGCAGGCAGCTTGCGCATGGCGGGGCTATTGGGCCTGCTGGGGCTGCTGCCGCTGGCGGGACGGGCGCAGGTGCTGGTGGGAGCCACGGCGTTTGGGCCGGTGTTTCGGGGGCTGCGGCCGGCCGGGGCCGATACTTCGCTGCTGCTGGTGGCGCGGGCCCGGCGGGTGGGCGTGAGCACCTTCGTGCAAACCAGCGGGGCACGGGGCTACCTGCATTTTGGGAACCAGCAGGTGCGCTACCGGGTGGGCACCGACATGATTTACGACTCGCGGGGCGTGCCGCCCTTCGTGCGGGAAGACTACGGGGCCGACCTCGCCCACATCATCACCCTGGATGCGGCCCAGCACTGGCAGGTGGGCCAGCAGCTGCACTACGACCAGAGCAGGGCCAATGCCACCCGCACCGGCCTGTGGCTGGGCCGCCTGGGCTACCAGACCCGCCTGCGGCCCGGCCACGCCGCCGATACGCTGTCGCAAATGCGGCTGACGCTGCTGGGGGGCCTAGCCACCGACACCCGCAACGGCCGCTCCGATGCCGGGGCGGCCTATGGTTTCGATGCGGCGGCCATCTACTTTGCCAATGGACTAGCCGCTGCGCCGCTGGCGGTGCGCGTGCTGGGCACCCGCGCCAACCTGGGGCCGCGCATTATGCAGCGGCTGGTGGCCGAGGCCGTGGGGGAGCAGACCTTTCTGGAAGGGGCACCGCTCACGGTGCAGGGCCGCCTGGGCTACCGCACCAACCGCGCCGAGGACTACCTGCTGGGCTCGGTGCAGCGCATTCAGTCCGATACGGTGGCGGTGCAGGCGGGTGCTACCTACAAGCTGAACGAGTTTGCCACCCTGCGCTCCGATAATAGCCTGCTGGTGCCCAACCGGGCCTTCCGCTACCGGCGGCTGGGCGAGCGGCCCGATACCTTGCAGGACGTGGGCTACCGCCAGCGCGAGCTGGATACCCGCCAGGAGCTGCGCTTTGCCCAGCCCAAGCTGCAAACGTCCCTCAGCTTCAGCTACCACGAGCGTACGCGGGCCTATTACCTGGACAACTCCCGCTACCTGAATGTGCCGCGCCTGGCGGCGGCCCTGGCCCGCGAGCAGGTGAAAGACATCACGGAGCAAACCATTTTGTGGCAGGGCAACATGACCTGGCTGCCTTCGCCGCGGCACTCCTTGTCGTTGGCGGGCACGGCCCAGCTGCTGCGCGTGGATGCGCCGAGCAAGGACAACCAGCAAATCCGCGACGAGGCCCAGCACCTGCTGCGGCTGGTGTGGACGGGGCGCTGGGCCGGGGCTTTCCGCACCACGCTGGGCGTGGCCGGTGAGTACCGCCAGACCATCTTTATCCGGGCGAGCCAGAGTGCGGAGAACTACGACGACCACCTGCTGCATTGGGAGCCCGGCTTTACCTGGGCGCCGGGCAAGTGGAGCATCCGGTCGCAGTACCACCTGTGGGTGAGCTACCAGGTGCGCAACCTGGAGGCCGAGCAAGCCCGCAACCGCGCCAGCCGCGTGCTGGAACAAACCCAGGCCATCACCTACCAGCTGCAGCCGCGCTTGCTGCTGCTGGCCGACTACGTGCGCCGCGAAAACCGGGTGGGCCAGCTCAACTGGACGCAGTTTCGGGAGAGCCCGCTCGATACCAGCGTGACGCACGACCTCTCCGTGGGCGGGCGCCAGAGCTGGGTGGGCCGCCGGGGCAGCACCAGCCTGCGCCTGGGCTACCGCCTGCTGGAGCAGCGCAACTACGGCCGCGCTGCCCTGGTGCTCGACCAGCCCACCGGCCCGGCTACCTCCCTCATCTACCTGCACAACATCACCCGGCAGCAGGGGCCAGAACTGGCCGTGGAGCGCCATTCGGGCTCGGGCAGCTTCAACCTCACGGCCAGCATCTGGCTGCAATGGATGCGCACCTACTCAACCTACAGCCGGGGCAAGGGCACCTACTCCGGCAGCAGCTACACGGCCCTGGATTTGGACCGGGACACGCGCCGCGTGCTGCCCTACTTTGAGCTGGCGGCGGAGTGGCGGGTGGGGCATCGTTAGCGCCGAGACACTTTATCCTGCCTAATGTTCTGCTTTCAATCCCTTTTCCTACCTTCCCACTTCACTAACCAACTACCCCAATGGCAGCTCCCTACCACGACCTTTACACCAACCATTTCGCCAACATCCGGTGCAGCCGGGCCACGTTCCTGGGCTTTCTCAGCTACACCGTGACGGCCACCGCTGCCAGCGCCAACCCCGCCGTGCAGGCCCTGAGTGCCGGCCTGCATGCCGCTGCCGGCGCCCTCGGCACCAGCGTGGTGGCCCGCGAAGGCCAGGACGGCACGAGCCAGACCCTCACCCGTTCCCGCAAGGACGTGCTGCGGGCCATGCGCGTGTTTGTGCAGGACACCAACGCCCTGAGCCTCGTGCCCACCTACCGCCAGCAGCCCGAAACCCTGAAACAGCTGCTGCCCCAGGGCCTCATGCACCTCACCAAAGCCAGCGCCACCGACTTCCCGGTGCGTTTCGAAGCCTTCGCCCAAACCCTCACCGCCCACAAGGCCGACCTCGGCACCGCCGTGGGCGTGAAGGCCACCGCCCTCCTCACCGAGCTGGCCGCCGCCACCGCCGCCAAAGATGCCGGCCTGAAAGTGGCCAAGGAAACCATTGGCGCATTGGGCGGACAGTGGACGCAGGCCTGCCAGCTGCTGTGGCAGGTGCACTGCACGGCCCTGGCTGCCTTCTGGGAGCACCCGGAGCAGGCCGAAATCTACTTCAACTACGGCTTGCTACCCCGCCGCAATGTGAAGAAGACAGATGCCGACGGCGATACCTCTACTCAGCCCTAGCCGGAAAACCGTCGCAATACAGTGCGATGGGGTACATCAGTGTGGCGAAGGCCGTCGCAATACGTTGCGATGCCCTTCGCCACACTGCTTACATGGCCCGCGCATCGTTGCGGTGCCCTTCGCCAGTGTGGTGAGGCGGCCTGCACGCTTGTGTAAGCCATGTTGTCACACCTCCCATGCCCATTGCAATAGGGTGCGATGGTAGACACCACACTTACTTCTTGCTGCCCAAAGCCTCCGCCGCCTCAGCGGCCTTGTCGTTTTTGTTTAGGTACGCGCCCGCCTGCTGACGGACGCGTACCTAAACAAAAGGGTATCTATAAATGACCGTTTAGATAAACTCGCTGTCAGTTTAGCCAACCATACCACTACTGCCAAGCCCGATGGAGACAAGAGAGAGGAACAGGACAAAAAGGAACGCGGCGAGCAAGCAGGGCAGGGCGAACCACCAGGGGATGGGCGATGGATTAAATAACGCCCTTATCGAAAGCCACAGCGAGGCAAGCACCAGGGCGATAAATTCGTAGAGTAAAGCAAATCCCAAAAGGGGCAGGTCATCCAACAGGGTACGCGGCATGCACCAAATGGCTAGCGCCAGCACCCCAGCCCCCCCGACCACGCCGTAGTACTGGACGGCGGCGCCACCGCGTCGGGACAGGCTGTGCACAGCCCAAACAGTGGGCAGCAACACAGCTGCGAACAAGGCCGGCTTATAAAAAGTGGTGGCAATCATGTGTTAAAAGCGGATTGGCACACTCGAACATGACACGTAGCAGGGCACCGCCCTGGCATATAAAATGGATGCACGGCCCATTAGGAAAAGCCCTTAATAGCGTGGGCAAACATACCCTCGTTAAAACCACTGTTTGGCTGAACAGCCCAGTAATGGGGATGGGTGCTACACGAAGTCGTTCCACGGCTCCGTTTCCACGTTGTCGATGAAGACTTGTGGATAGTCGAACTCACCCATGGGAAAAATCTGGACATCTCCATCGGCGTACACGGCCAGATGATAGGAGCCTTGCAGAGAAGCAGGTTGACGCAACTGCAATTCCTCCCCTTTGCGCAGGTAAAATACCTCGGCCCACGGTTCGAGTTGGACCGTGAGCTTGTAGCGGTCTTGGTTCTTTAACGTGAAGACGTGCATGTCGACTAGGGAAGTGGATTTGCGAACAGGTACAATATTGCGCTCGTTATTCTAAACAAAGCAGTTTTACTTTCGGACCGTTTTCCTGAACAGCTGATGCAATGGTAAGCTCTAGGCTTTTGGTACGTGAGAATGAATAAGATTCTTCTCGCACAAGAAATGAAAAGTCCTTTCTTTGACCTCTATATAGTTAATGGTCAAGCGATATAGATAAGCAACAGGATGGTAGTCGCGCCTAATCCCGCGTAAAATAAGGTTGGGCGTGACAGGCGCAACGCGTACGTTCGCTGTTCCGCATTCCTTTTCGGACGACCATGAAACATGCCCTGTACCTTGCGTTTGGTAGTTTGGCCACGCTGCTGGTTGGGTGCGCAATACGCGACCCGTTTCCAAAGCCCACGCCAACACAGGAGCCCCGCTTGGTGCTGCCGGCGGTGACGGCTGTGGGAGCCAATACCTTAGGCTTCGAAATTGATGGGCGCGTGTGGGTCAACTATGGCCGGAGCTGCTACCTCTTCAGCGGCTGCTACGACAACGTGTTGCAGGCACAATCCGGCACCCGCCGCGGCGTGCGCTCCCTTACCGTTTCCGCCGACTTGCTGACGCCTCAGCACCAAGAAAGTTTTGACTTGCACATTGACACCTTACGGGGGCCCGGAACGTATCCGGCAGGCCCGCCTTTTGTCCCCCTGCCGCCCGGAACCGCCGGCATCGGCGCCAACGGCATCCACCTGGCTGATGCCCGCTTCAACCGGGCGTACGTGAGTCGCGCCAATGCCACGCGCATAGTACTCACCCGCGTCGATACCGTTCGCCATATCGTCTCCGGCACCTTCGAAGGGCAACTCGAAGATGGCTTCAACCCCGGGACCTTCGCCACGATTCGAAACGGCCGGTTTGATGTAACATATTAATGCTCGGTAATTTAGACGACCGTTTTCGTGAACTGCGCAGGAATTTGCTTACCCTGTCCAGCCGCTTAGGCAATCGACTAAGAAAGAGCCGGTGGGTTGCTCCCACCACGGCACTTCGCTGGCCCGGCCCTTCACATTCAGCGAAGACAATACCGCCCGCGCATCCGGGGGCACGTCCAGCAGCGCGAAGGAGAGCCGCTGGCCTGGTAGAGCAATCGTCACCACATGGCCCCAGGTCAGCAACTGCGCGGGCCGGTTTCCCACTGCGGCGTAGTTGAGCTGCAACGCGACCAGGTGGTGGTTGGGCAGGGTCCATTCGGATTCGGGAAGGCGCAGCGTAAAGGTTTCGCGACGGAAGGTGATTTCCCCGGCCCGCCGTCGCGCGCAAGCTGAGGCTAGGCCGCTGAGCAGCGCCGTCCCCAGACCGAGGAGCACCAGCCCCCCGCCAAGAAAGAAAGTGCGCACTGCCACCTCCTGGTTACCCACACAGGCAAAGGCCACGAAGGCCAGGAGTGCCAGCAGGAGCAGCACGTTGGTGAAGGCAGGTTGGTAAGAGAACCAATCGCGGCGCACCGCCGTGACGTGCAGGGCGACGAGGGACTCTTTTTCCAAGGCAACTCGTGCGGGCTTCATGAAGACGAAAGTAAGTAACGGGGCCTTTGGTAAAGCCAATGGCTCGGTAATTTAGACCACCGTTTTCGTGAACGGGCGCCAAGATTGATTTTAGGTCACGCAGGAAGTGCGAAGTGAGCTACCCACCACGAGCGT
>NZ_JAGETZ010000007.1 GCF_017571495.1 Hymenobacter negativus
TTTTATGTGCACTGCTAATGCAGTGCACATAAAATGTGCACTGCATTAGCCGCCCGCCTATTTGTGGTCTAATGTAAAATGCTGAAAATATCAGCTTTTAAGTAAGTGGCCTTACTACTCAATCAGCGCAGCAAGACAGTGGGGTAAGCAAATTCATTTAGTTTTCACTCACCAAAACAGATAATAAATTACTGTCGTTACAAAGAGTTGCAGCCCCTTGTTACACATCTCTTACTCCCACTGCCAGTGCTTTTAACTGAGGCAATAGTCAACAAGTTAAAGAGGTTGCAAATCTAATAATATTTAATTGATGGCTATTGTGCTAGAGATAAAAATCCTCGGCAATAATACTATATAAATACGGGTCTCAGGAAGTCAATTTGCTATTATTCCGGCATTTGTTAGTGGTATTGATTTGTTTATATTTTGATAATAATTTATTGTTAACAGTTAAAAATTCAAGATTAAGATAAGGTTGTTCATAATATGCATATTTACTGCTGAAGGCGTTCGCATTTTGATAGCCCAATTAGCGTTTGGTACGTAAGCCAGCCTTTTAACGAATTGCAAGTAACTGTATTCGGTTGTTTGGTGTATGATAGTCAACTCCACGCCCGCCGGCTGGCAAATCATCTACCAGCAGGCCCACGCCCTGCTGGCCGCGCAGCTGGCCTGGCACTGGCCGCCCACGCTCCCGCCCGACCGCTGGGTGGGCCTGCTGGCCGCCATTGCCCAGCACGACGACGAGCAGGCCGACTGGCACGGCCGCGGCGGTCACTACGGCCTCACGCCCGCCGGCGCCCCGGCCAACTTCACCCAAAAAGCCTTTTCCATGGAGCAGGCCGCCGGGGTGCAGGCCGCTGCGCGGTTCCAAGGCCGCTGGCGTAGCCTTCTCACCAGCCTGCACCTGAGCTGCCTTTACGAAAGCCTGCGTGGCCAGCAAAAGAACATTGATGCCTTCTTGGACGAGCTACGAGCCCACCAGCGGCAATGGGAGCTGGAACTGAAAATCACCAAAAAGCAAGCCGACCAAGCCTACGCCCTGCTGCACTGGTGCGACCGGCTCTCGCTCATTCTCTGCCGCCACGAAGTCCCGGAGATGGGCCGCGCCGTGGAAATCCACCGCGGGCCCGACGGCACCACCCACACCCTGGCCCAGCCCGAAGCCAGCGGCCCGGTCATCATCCGGCCCTGGCCCTTCCAGGCCAAGGAAATCGAGGTCAGCGTGGAGGCCAGCATCCTCACCCAGCTTCAGTTCCAGGACGATGCCGAGCTGGCCACTGCCCTGCGCGCGGCCCCCCTCGAAACCCTCCGCTGGACGCTGCACGCCTAGCCGGCTACCGTCGGGCTCCGGCCGCCAATGGCATTGTCGGGCCCAACGCCGCCCGCCACCAGCCGTACTAGAAGCAATCAGTCCCGTTTTTCTGCTTCATGGCTACTCATTATAAAATATCCGATGTGCTGGCGGTGCTCAAAGCATCGGCCGGAGAGTTCAGCAACAATAACTCCTTTCGGCACGCGGCGGCGCTCTCGTACTACACCATTTTCTCGTTGCCGCCGTTGCTGCTCATCGTCATCACAGTGGCCAGTGCTGCCTACGGGGGCGAAGCCGTAACCGGCCAGATTTACGGCCAGCTCAAGGGCCTCGTCGGGGCCGAGTCGGCCGCGTTTTTGCAGGAAAGCATTGCCAAATTCACCGTGCAGCAGCGCGGGCCAGTGGCCACCACCATCGGCGTAGCCACGCTGATTTTCGCGGCTACCACCTTCTTCGTCACCCTCCAGGAAAGCATCAACGACATCTGGAACCTCAAGGTAAAAACCAACGGCATCGGCATTGGGGCCTTCGTCAAGCAGCGCTTCCTGTCCTTCGGGCTCATCCTGAGCGTGGCCCTGCTGCTGCTCATTTCCTTTGTGATTAGCGCCGTGCTCAGCGCCTTCACCGGCTGGCTCCAAAAGTTGCTGCCCGAGGTGGGCGTCATTGCCATCCGCCTGGTCGATTTCGCCCTGTCGCTGGGCGTCACCACGTTGCTCTTCGCCCTGATTTACCGCTTTCTGCCCGATGCCATTATTCGCTGGCGCGACGTGGGCGTGGGCGCCTTCATCACGGCCCTGCTCTTCGTAATCGGCAAGTACCTCATCGCCTTCTACATTGCCAAGTCCAACCCCGGCTCGGCGTTTGGGGCGGCTGGTTCGGCCATCGTGCTGTTGCTGTGGGTCAACTACTCGTCGCTCATCATCTTCTTCGGGGCCGAATTCACCCAGGAATTCGCCGATGCCTTCGGCCAGCGCGTGCAGCCCAAAGCCCACGCCGTGCGCGTGCGCCTTGAAGAAATAGCCCCCGGCGAGTCAAAAGAGGAAATCGTAACCGGTCGTCCCCGCTCCACCGGCCGCTGGAAATCGTAGGGCAAGCCCCACGAAAAAGGGCCGGCGATGAGCCGGCCCTTTTCTTTTTGAGTACTTCTGAGCAGGCCTTTAAGCGGCCGTTTTCTCTTCCTTCACTGCCAGCTGTCCGCAAGCCGCATCAATGTCCTTGCCCCGCGAGCGGCGGATGTTGGTTTGCACGCCGCGGTCGGCCAAGTACTTGTGGAAGGCGGTGATTTTGTCGGCCTCCGCATTCTGGTAGCTCGCGTTTTCGATGGGGTTATACTCAATCAGATTCACCTTGCAGGGCAGCCACTTCGCAATCTTGAAGAGGTGCTCGGCATCGTCCAGCCCGTCGTTGAAGCCATCGAATACGATGTATTCATACGTCACCTTGCGCCCGGTTTTCTGGTGGTAATACTGGAGGGCTTCCTTCAGCGCAGCCAGCGAGTTGGCTTCGTTGATGGGCATGATTTCGTTGCGCTTGGCATCGGTAGGCGCGTGCAGCGAGAGGGCCAGGTTGGCCTTCACGTCGTCATCGGCCAGCTTCTTAATCATCTTGGCAATGCCGGCCGTGCTGATGGTGATGCGGCGCGGGGCCATGTTTAGCCCGTCGGGCGCGGTGATGCGGCGCACGCTTTCCACCACGTTGGCGTAGTTGAGCAGCGGCTCGCCCATGCCCATGTACACGATGTTGGTGAGCGGCGTGCCGTACTGCGCCTCGCACTGCTCCCGGATGCGCACCACCTGGTCATAAATCTCGGCCGCGTCGAGGTTGCGCTTGCGGTCCATGTAGCCGGTGGCGCAAAACTTACACGTCAGCGAGCAGCCTACTTGGCTCGAGATGCAGGCCGTCATCCGCGTATCGTGCGGAATCAGTACGCCCTCCACCACGTTGCCATCGTAGAGCCGGAAGGCCGATTTGATGGTGCCGTCGTTGCTGAGCTGCTTGTTCTGCACCGTCACGCCGTTTATTACAAAGTGCTGGTCCAGCAGCTCGCGGGTGGCGACCGAGATGTTGTTCATCTCCTCAAAGGTGGCGGCGGTATTCTTCCACAGCCACTCCGTCACCTGCTTGGCGCGGAAGGGCTTCTCGCCGTGCTCCACCATAAAGGCCTTGAGCTCGTCGGGCGAGGTTTTGCGGATATCACGCTTCTTGACAACGGGGGCGAGGGGCAGTTCCAGTAACATAGTGCAAAGATACAAGCCAGCAGGGCGTTGGGTTCCCGGCCAGCGGATGTAGTTAGTTACGCATCGTGTAGTTTGCATCAATCCTAGCTGCCCATCAGCTTCCATTCATCAGCCAATAAATGCAAACCGAATCCCAAGCCCCACCAGAAACCCGTTATCTGTTCGCGTATAGTGTTTTTGAGTACGCTGCTATTCAGGTGCTGCAGGCAGATTGCGTTCGGAATTGCAAAGACCGTCAAAAGGGTGAAGCGTATCATAAATTCATCAAGTGGCTACCGAAGCCCAATGAACTCCTCGTCTCCACGCTATACGCTTACGCCGACCTGAGCTTACCCAAAAGATTCAACTGCATTTTTCACTGCGCTAATCCTCGGGATTATTATGTGCTGATGAATTACGAGCTTACTCAAAGTGTTCTGAATGGCTGGTTCCCAATTGAGAGCATTGAACACGGGCATAGGCATTTTTGTGTCTTCTGCTTTGAAGGGGAAGTGCCAGCCATTTTTAATCTCTTATGCAAGGAAGATGGTCGATTCCTAGAGCCGCCAGAGTGGAAGTGGAGAGCTAAATTGGGTTTCTGCAATGTCCATGATTTGCCAGCAATAACTGCGCGTTGGGAGAAGGACACGCGTCTGAAGGAAAAATATGGCAATGACTGGGTAAATAATTATGATGAGGAATGAGGCCACAGTGGCCTATGCATGAGTACTAAATTTTAGCCTGCCGCAAGTGTAGCTGCTGAAGCTATTATCGAGTGAAGTGTCGGCCAGCATATTTGCGCACCCGCCGATTTTCTTCATTAGGATAAATGCGTCCGCTCGCTATCTTCGCCGCATAAACTTTAGGGGTGCTGCGCATTGCCGCGGCTGAGATGATACCCTTGGAACCTGATTCTGGCTAATACCAGCGAAGGGAAAAGTACTGGTCCGCATCGCGGCTGCCTTTCGGGGCGGGCCGTGGCCGGCACCCACTATTGTTTATGGCGTTTTCCTGTCCCAACTACTCCCTGGTTGCCATGGTTTGCTACGTAAACAATATTGCCTACGAAGCCGCTGAAAACCAGCTGCTCCTCGACCTGCTCGCCGCCCGTGGCATCACCGAGCCCCGCGGCCTCGCCGTGGCCGTGAACGACGCCGTGGTACCCCGCGCCGACTGGTCCACCCACGCCCTGCATGCCCACGACCGGGTCACCATCATCCGCGCCACGCAGGGTGGGTAGGGGCGCCAATCATCAACATTTCACCGTCATACCGTTCGATAGATGAAAAAGAAAGACCACGCCCCGCAGCAGACGCTGGTGGAGCGCCAGCCGCTTACCGGCTCCCGCAAAATCTACGTGCCCGGCAAGCTGCACCCCGAAATCCGGGTGGCCATGCGCGAAATCGCGCTGGCCGACACCGAGCGCAAGTTCGATTTCGGCTTCCCGTCGGAGCAGAACCCACCCGTGACGGTGTACGACACCAGCGGCCCCTACACTGACCCCAACGTGGCAATCGACCTGAAAAAAGGCCTGCCCCGCCTGCGCGAAAGCTGGATTCTGGGCCGCGGCGACGTGGAGCAGCTACCCGGCACGACTTCCGAATACGGCCAGCAACGCGCCGCAGATACTCAGCTGGACCACCTGCGCTTTGAGCACATCGCGGCTCCATTGCGCGCCAAGCCAGGCTACAATGTGAGCCAGATGCACTACGCCAAAAAGGGCATTATCACACCCGAAATGGAGTACATCGCCATCCGCGAAAACCAGCGCTTCGATGAGATGCCCGCCGACGACCCGTTGCGCACGCAGCACCGCGGCCACAGCTTCGGGGCAAATACACCGGAGGGCCACATCACGGCCGAGTTTGTGCGCCAGGAAGTAGCGTCCGGCCGCGCCGTCATTCCCAGCAACATCAACCACCCAGAGAGCGAGCCGATGATTATCGGGCGCAATTTCCTGGTGAAAATCAATACCAACATCGGCAACTCGGCCGTGACTTCCTCTATTGAGGAAGAGGTGGATAAGGCCGTGTGGAGCTGCCGCTGGGGCGGCGACACGCTGATGGACCTGAGCACCGGTAAAAACATCCACGAAACCCGCGAATGGATTATCCGCAACTGCCCGGTGCCGGTGGGCACGGTGCCCATCTACCAGGCCCTGGAAAAGGTGAACGGCAAGGCCGAAGACCTGACCTGGGAGCTGTTTCGCGACACGCTAATTGAGCAGGCCGAGCAGGGTGTCGACTACTTCACCATCCACGCGGGCGTGCTGCTGCGCTACGTGCCCATGACCGCCAAGCGCGTGACCGGCATTGTGTCGCGCGGCGGTTCCATTATGGCTAAGTGGTGCCTGGCGCACCATAAGGAGAGCTTCCTCTACACGCACTTCGAGGAAATCTGCGAAATCATGAAGGCCTACGACGTGGCCTTCTCGCTGGGCGACGGCCTGCGCCCCGGCTCCATTGCCGACGCCAACGACGAGGCGCAGTTTGCCGAGCTGGAAACCCTGGGCGAACTCACCAAAATTGCCTGGAAGCACGACGTGCAGGTGATGATTGAGGGGCCTGGCCACGTGCCCATGCACCTCATCAAGGAGAACATGGACAAGCAGCTGAAAGAGTGCCACGAAGCCCCGTTCTACACACTAGGCCCGCTGACCACGGACATTGCCCCGGGCTACGACCACATCACCTCGGCTATCGGGGCGGCCATGATTGGTTGGTTTGGCACGGCCATGCTATGCTACGTGACGCCCAAGGAGCACCTCGGCCTGCCCAACAAGCAGGACGTGAAAGACGGCGTCATCGCCTACAAAATTGCCGCCCACGCCGCCGATTTGGCCAAAGGCCACCCGGGAGCGCAGTACCGCGACAACGCCTTGAGCAAGGCACGCTTCGAGTTCCGCTGGGAAGACCAGTTCAACCTCAGCCTCGACCCCGACACGGCCCGCGAATACCACGACGAAACGCTGCCCGCCGAAGGCGCCAAAGTGGCTCATTTCTGCTCGATGTGCGGCCCGCATTTCTGCTCGATGAAAATTACCCAGGAAGTGCGCGACTACGCCGCCAAACAGGACCTCACGGCCAGCGAGGTGCTGGCCAAAGGTTTGGTGGAAAAGTCGCGAGAGTTTGTGGAAAAAGGCAGCGAAATCTATTTGTAGCACGGGCGACTAAAAAAATCGGTTATGCTTCGTCGCTCGCTGCATGACGGTCTGAATACCCCAAATAATGACCCACCCAATCCGCCCTTATGCCCTCTCCATTGCCGGCTTCGACCCCAGCGCGGGCGCGGGCCTGCTCGCCGACGTGAAAACGCTGGAAGCCTACGGCGTGTATGGCTTGGGCGCCTGCACGGCTCTCACCGTGCAGAACGATATGACGTTTGAGCGCGTGAGCTGGGTGCCTACTGTTGAAATTCGGGACCAGATTCAGATTCTATTCGCCCGCTTCAAGGTTGATTTCATCAAAATCGGTCTCGTGGAGAGTCTGGCGCAGCTACTGGAACTGGTGCGCTGGATGAAAAGCCAGAACTCCAGCCTGCAAATAATATGGGACCCCGTGCTGAAAGCCACCGCCGGCTACGAGTTCCACTTGGCCCCTGACCAGGAATTAGTGCGAGCTCTCTGTTCCGAAGTGGCCCTCATCACTCCCAATCAGCCTGAAATGCTGCGCCTATGGCCGGCCGATTCAGCTGAGACGGCCGCGCGGGTGGTGAGTAGGTTCTGCCCGGTGCTGCTGAAGGGCGGGCACGCTACGGGCGACCTGGCGACTGACGTGCTACTGGCCGAAGGCGCGCGGCACGAGTTTTCGGTGCCGCGCTTAGCGCACGGCGAGAAACATGGCAGTGGCTGCGTGCTGTCGGCTGCGGTACTGGCCGGCCTCGCGAAAGGGCAGGGGCTGGTGGACGCCTGCCGATTAGCCAAGGGCTACACCAGCGCTTTTCTGGGCAGCAACGAGACGCTGTTGGGTTTCCATTCTATCAACGGGTATGAGCCCGCTCTCCATTTTGTATGAAAATCAATCGTCTTCATTACATCACAACCAATCCCGAGGCCGCTGAGCTGGCTTGCCAGGGCGGAGTCCGGTGGGTGCAGCTTCGGGTGAAAAACCAACCTTACGCCACTTGGAAGCAGTTGGCGTTGGATACCCAGGCCGTGTGCCATCATTACGACGCGGTGCTCATCATCAACGATAACCCGCGCCTGGCTCAGGAAATCGGGGCTGATGGAGTGCATCTAGGCAAAGAAGATGTTCCGCCGGCCGAAGCCCGCGCCATGCTAGGTTCCGGCTTTACCATCGGTGGCACGGCCAACACATTTGCCGATGTGGAGCGGCTGGCCGCGGCTGGCGTGGACTACATCGGGCTGGGACCGTTCCGCTTCACCAGCACCAAGGAGAAGCTCAGCCCAATCTTGGGGTTGGCGGGCTACGCTGACATTCTGAGCCGGTGCCGGGCGGCCGGAATTGCGGTGCCCATTATCGGCATTGGCGGCATCACACTGGCTGATGTGGTGGGCTTGCGCGAAACGGGGCTGCACGGGGTGGCGGTGTCGGGGGCCATTGGGGCGGCAGCCGAGCCGGTGGCTGCAGCAAGTCAATTTGTTGAATTACTCACAACTTCTACTCCCGCTATATGACTACGCAACCCCTCGTAATTGCCGACCGCACGTTTTCGTCGCGGCTGTTCACCGGCACCGGTAAGTTTGGCTCGTCGCAGTTGATGGAAGAAGCACTGCTAGCCTCCGGCTCGGAACTGGTGACGGTGGCCCTGAAACGGGTGGACGTGGCCGATGCCGAGGACGACATCCTGCGTCACCTCGCGCATCCGCAGTTCCACCTGCTGCCCAATACGTCGGGCGTACGCACGGCCCGGGAGGCCGTATTTGCTGCCCAGCTGGCCCGCGAGGCGTTAGAAACCAACTGGCTCAAGCTCGAAATCCACCCCGACCCCAAATACTTACTACCCGACCCCATCGAGACCCTGAAAGCCGCCGAGGAACTGGTGAAGCTGGGCTTCGTCGTGCTGCCCTACATCCACGCCGACCCGGTGCTGTGCAAGCGCTTGGAAGAAGTGGGCGTGGCGGCCGTGATGCCCCTGGGCTCGCCCATCGGCTCGAATAAGGGCCTACTGACACGGGAGTTTCTGGAAATCATCATCGGTCAGAGCCGGGTGCCGGTGGTGGTTGATGCCGGGATTGGGGCGCCCTCGCACGCCGCCGCCGCCCTGGAAATGGGGGCTGATGCTGTACTGGTGAACACGGCCATTGCGGTGGCCGGGCAGCCAGTGGCCATGGCTACCGCCTTCCGCCTAGCAGTAGAAGCCGGGCGCATGGCCTACGAGGCCCGACTGGCCGCGCCGGTGGCACATGGCGAGGCCGTGGCCAGCTCGCCCCTCACCGCATTTCTGGACATTTAGCATAGAGAAAGAACATCACCGAAAAACGGTCATGCTGAGCGCAGTCGAAGCATCTCTACTATAGCAGTAAATCTGATTACTTGCACAGTAGAGATGCTTCGACTGCGCTCAACATGACGTGCCAAAAAAATTCACTCAAAACAAATCCATGAGCTTCCAACCTATTTTTGAGGCCCAGCCGTGGGACGATGTGAAGGCCAGTATATACGCCAAGACTGCGGCGGATGTGGAGCAGGCGCTGGCGGCACCTAAGCCGACGCTGGAGGACTTTAAGGCCCTGATTGCACCCGCTGCCGCGCCGTACCTGGAGCAGCTGGCGCAACGCAGCCACCTGCTCACGCGCAAGCGCTTTGGTAATACAGTGCAGCTGTATGCGCCGCTGTACCTGAGCAACAAGTGCCAGAACATCTGCACGTATTGCGGCTTCAGTCTGGATAATAAAATAGCCCGGCGCACCCTGAGCAGCGTGGAAATTCTGCAGGAGGCGGCCGTGCTCAAGGACTGGGGCTACGACCACGTGCTGCTCGTGACGGGCGAGGCCAATGTGACGGTGGGCGTTGATTACCTGGAAAAGGCCTTGCGCACGTTGCGCTCGCAGTTTGCGCATATTTCAATGGAAGTGCAGCCGCTGGACCAAGCCGACTACGAGCGCCTGATTCCCGAAGGCCTGAACACGGTGCTGGTGTACCAGGAAACCTATCACCGCGCCGACTACAAGAAGCATCACCCCAAGGGCAAAAAGTCGAACTTCAACTACCGCCTCGACACGCCCGACCGGTTGGGCCGGGCCGGCATCCACAAAATGGGACTGGGCGTGCTCATCGGGTTGGAAGACTGGCGGACGGACTGCTTCTACACCGCACTGCACCTTGACTACTTGGAGCGCACGTACTGGCAGACCAAGTACAGTCTGTCTTTCCCGCGCCTACGACCAGCAGAAGGGCTGTTGCAGCCCAAAGTGGAAATGAGCGACCGTGAATTGGTGCAACTCATTTGTGCCTACCGCATCTGGAATGGCGAGGTGGAGCTGTCGATTTCAACCCGCGAAACTCCGGTCTTCCGCGACCATGTGGTGAAGCTGGGCATCACCAGCATCAGCGCGGGCTCCAAAACAAACCCCGGCGGCTACGCGGTGGCGCCGGAATCGCTGGAGCAATTTGAGATTTCGGACGAACGCAGTCCGGCCGAGATTGCTGCTATGCTGCGCCGTCAGGGCTACGAGCCGGTGTGGAAGGATTGGGACGCTGCGCTGGCGTAGTGGCGCGGGCTTCTTAGTAGTTCCAGAGCTTCGTCCAATGGCTCCGGAAACCGTTCAACGGTCCCAGGAACTCATTCAATGTATCTGGAAGCTCATCCGATGGCTCTGGAATCCGATGCAGCCGGAAACTCGTCCGATAGGCCCGGCAACGCATCCGATGGCGCTAGTGGGGCTTTCACTGTTCTGAGTAGTGGCAAGGATGCGTGGCTAGCTCCACAACTTGGGGTCAAAGCGTCTGCGCTGTTAGCTGCCGCCATGCCGCCACTGGGTCTATGCTTTGCCAGATAGTGCCCAGCACGGCGGCGCCAGCGAAACCGGCGGATGGCAGCAGACCGATATTTTCGGCCGCGACGCCGCCTAGTGCCAACACATGCGGGCAGTAGCCGACCCGGGTCGCCAGCAACTCCAAACACTTCTGAACCTCCGGCAACTGGAAGCCGCTAGCGTAGCCCTGCTTGCTGATGCTGTTGAAAATCGGGCTGAGAAAAACGTAGTCGTAGCGACGGCGGTGCCGCCGGATTTCGGCCAGCGAATGGAGGGAGGTAGAAAGCGTTTGGCCGGACCGAAGCGACGGACGGGGTCCCGTAGCAGCCCGCTGCGCTCCGGTGAGGTGCAGGCCACCGAGGTGGTATTGGCGCACTAACTCGGGGTGCTCGTGCAGCACCAGACGCTTATGAAACGGCGTAGGGATGGCTCGAATCAGCGTTTCGACCTGGGCAGCCGGCCAACCGGGCTTGCGCAGGTGCAGGCTGGGCAGGCCCGCATCCAGCAGGTTGGTCAGCAGGCGCGGCTCATCGGGGAGGGCGATGGGCGCAGTAATGACGAGTAGGCGGAACACCGGTGGGTGCTACTGTGGCTGCGTGGCCAAATCCTCCGGCAGCGGGCGCAGCTTGTGGGTGTTATAGTCGAAGCAGAGCATGCCGGTTTTGGCGCGGGCTACTTCTCGGCCGGATTTATGCACATGGTACACCACGTCGAAGCCGTACTTGTTCGGGGCGGTGGCGGCCACGTCGATTTGTAGCAGGTCGCCTTCAAAAGCTTCGTTTTTATACTCCACGGCCACATCGACCATGATGAGGCCGAGCTTGGTGTCGGCGTTGAATTCGCTGGGAAACCCCTGAGCCTGGAGGAATTGCTGCCGGGCATTGTGCAGCAGGCCCAGCAGCGCATCGTAGCCAAGGTGGCCGCCGTAGTTGAGGTCGGTGATGCGCACCAGCGCCTCGGTGCTGAAAGCGAAGGCGTCGGGAAGAGCTACTTTTACGCGGTTCATAGGCGAGGAAGGGGTGGGAAATACTTGTGCAGAAGCAATAGATAAGCGAGCAACAAATGTCGAATAATCCAAAGATAGAAGTCCGCGTGACTGGTGACGGCTCGGCCACCTTATTTGTGCCCGAACTCAACGAACACTACCACTCGCACCACGGGGCGCGGCAGGAGTCGGCGCACGTTTTTATCCGGGCTGGGCTGGCCCCGCTGCTAGCGGCTGGAGGCACCTCCGCCGCTCAGCCGTTGCGCGTGTTGGAAGTAGGCCTGGGCACGGGCCTGAATGCCATGCTCACCCTGGACGCCGGCCAGGCTGCGGAAGCCTTCATTCAGTACGATGGACTGGAGACTTTTCCCATTCCGGCCGCCATTGCCGCCGCGTTGCAGCCTGAGTGGGAGCAGCAGGGCGCTTGGCTGGGCAAGCACTTTGCCTACCTGCACGCCGCCTCCTGGAACGTGCCAGTGGAAATGGCACCGCGCTTTACCATCACCAAAATGCAGCAGCCCCTGCAGCAGGCCGCGCTGTCAGCCGCGCACTATCACCTGATTTACTTTGATGCCTTCGCCCCTGAAAAGCAGCCCGAACTGTGGACCGAAGCCATCTTTGCCAAGCTCTACGAAGCCGCTGCTCCCGGCGCGGTGCTGGTGAGCTATTGCGCCCAAGGCCAGTTTCGGCGCAACTTGCGCGCCGCCGGCTGGCGCACCGAGAAGCTGCCTGGCCCGCCCGGCAAGCGCGAAATGACGCGGGCGGTGAAAGCCAACTAACTGTTATGCTTACCTGGCATCGGCGCCGCCAAAGCATTGCTGCTACGTAAGTAATTTCAGTAGGAAGGTTTACTATTGCGGCAGAGATGCTTCGGCGGCGCTCAGCACGACGGGCTGGGCTCGGCTACCACATTAAATCTCGTTCTGCTCTTGTCGCGCAAATTCCTCGAAACCGAAAGCCCCAGCTGGGTCACCGATGGCCTCATCAGCGAGGCGCAGCGGCAACAGCTGCTGGCCCGCTACCCGCCCGAAGCCCAGCCGCTGGGCCTGCTGCCGCTGCTGGGCAGCGTGCTGGTGGGTCTGAGCGCCCTGAGCGTGGTGGCCGCCAACTGGCAGGCCCTGCCCGTCGCGCTACGGCTGGCGTTGCTGCTGGGCAGCCTGACAGGTAGCTACGCGGCTGGCTCGTATTTCCTGCGACGTGGCAACGATGATTTGGGCCACGGCCTCATCGGCTTAGGCCTCATCTTGTTTGGCGCCAGCATTATTCTCACCAGCCAGCTCTACCAGCTGGTGGGCTACGATGCCAGCGGGCTGCTGGCCTGGGTGGTGGCTGGCGTGGCCGTCAGCTACGTGTATGGCTCGCGGCTGCTGGTGCTGCTTACGGTGCTCATTGGGGCGGCAGTGCAGACCTACTGCGTCGAGTCGTTGGGCATTTTCAGCTACGTCACGGCTTGGCTGGTGGTGGGCGGCATGGGCTACTACTGGTGGCGCCGGCCCGATGCCGTGAGTGCCACCGTGCTGGCCGTGGGCTTGCTCTGGCAGGCCGGGCTGCTGATTATCGTACTCCATGCCAAGATTACCTGGTTTTTTGTGCCGGCCATGGCCATCTACGCGGCCGGCGACTGGCATCCCAACCGGGCCGTGGGCCGGGCCATTCAGGTGCCTTCGCTGGTGGCGGCCTACCTGTTCATGTTCGGGCTGGCCACGTTTGGCGAGACCGATGCGTACGCGAATATTCTACGGCCGCCGCTACTGCCCTACCTGGCAGCACTGGGAGCCGTGTTTGGACTGTCGGCGTTGGGCAAGCGGGCACAGGGGCGGCTGGCCTCGCTGCCCGAGTGGCTGCTGCTGTTGCCGGGCTTCTACCTCTCGGGGGGGCTGACGCTGGCCGTGGCCACGCTGGTGGTGCTGTATGCCCACGCCGGCTCGGTGCTGGCCCGCGCAAACCGCGAGCATGACTCCGACCAGCTTACGCTGGGTGCGGTGCTGTTTGTAGCCGCTACGGCAGTAGCCTATTTCAAGCTCACCTGGGGCTTCATGGATAAGTCGCTGTTCTTCCTGATTGGTGGTGTGCTGCTGCTGGGCCTGAGCTGGTACCTGCGGCGCCGCAACGCCCAGGTGCTGGCTGCTGCTGCCCCGCCCGTAGCCCAGCAAGCCGGCACCCCCCCAGCTCCCGGCAACGACAATGAGCCCGAAGCGCCGGCCCATAACTCATAATTCAAAACGTATAACTCAACAATAGATGGCTGACCTGCTGAGCTGGTTTTCGGACCCGGTGCGCCGCCGGCCGCTGCTGCGCCTGCTGGTAGGCGCACAAGTGCTCTACGTGCTGGGCGTGGCCGGGGCGGGCTACGCCACCACGGCGCTGGGCAAGCAGGTGGTGCTAGCTACCACTCCCATCGACCCCAAAGAGCTACTTTCCGGCGACTTCGTGCGCCTGCACTACGCCATCGGGGCCATGCCGCTGAGCCAGTGGCACGGACCGCAAGCGCCACGCCGCCGTCAGGCCGTGTTTGTGCTGCTGGCCGCCGGCCCCGATAGCCTGAGCACTGCCGTGGGGTTGTATCCGCAAGCGCCGGCTGCTGGCGTTGGGCAGGCCGTGCTACGCGGCTGGGTCACGGATGTGTACCGCAACTCCCTGAACCTGCGCTTCAACCTGGAGCGCTACTATGTACCCGAAGGTAGCGACCTGCGCCTGGAAAAAGCTGGCCGGCTGCACCCGTTGCGGGTGCGCGTCAGCATCGCGCCGTGGGGACAGGCCCGCATTACACGGGTGGCCGTGCAGAAATAGCCGGAAACAAAAACAAGGACATTCTGCACGCAGCAGAATGTCCTTGTTTAAGCTAAAACCCGAAAGCGCTATTGAATCTTGAAGCTAATCGGCACGGTGTAGGCTACGCTTACAGCCCGGCCGTTTTGCTTACCAGGAATGAACCGGGGCAAGGTTTTTACGGCACGGATGGTTTCTTCATCTAAACCGGCGCCTAATCCCTTAATTACTTTCACATCAGTTACTTCACCTAGCGGATTTACCACGAAGCTTACAAATACTTTACCTTCTACCTGATTGCGCAGGGCTTCGCCAGGGTAACGAGCGGCTTTCTGAATAGCCGCTACAATAGCCGCCTGCCCGCCACCACCTGGTAACTGTGGCATTTGTTCCACATAGAAGTAGGGCTTTTCGGTAACGGTTTCACCGGTGACATCTCCACCAGGGCCAGTGCCAATCTTTAAATCATCGAGACTGGCATTGGGGTCGGCACCAATTTCGCCAATCTGGGTCACTAGGCCGGGCTTAGCATCAACAAGCTCACTTTGGTCAGGCACCTTATCGTTGGGTGTCACTTTGTCGTCAGTTGTTACTACAGGCACAATGTCTTGCACCGTAGGGGGCTGGGGGGGCGGCACCGCTGGCCGGCTAGCAGCTGGAGGAGGAGGCAGCACTTTCAGTTCTTCCGGCATGTCGATAATGGTCGGGTTCGACTCTACGATGATAGGTGGCACCACTGTCACCACGTCTTTCTTCAAGAGTTGCGCTACCAGCGGAAATACCAGCAGCAGCGCACACACAGCCGTGGCAATAATGAGCGCCCGGGTCATGTGGCGCTGGTAAAGCGCCCGGAGCTCGTAGGCCCCATAGTGGCGGTTGCGACCATCGAACACGATGTCGTCGAGGCTGGCGGTGGCCAGCTGAGCATTATTCATCATAGGGTGGGGGTTTTAAGGAGTGTTAAGTCGGCTGGGGTAGTCTTGACGAGGGCATACTTTTTCTGGTTGGTGATGCTCATCTCGTCCAGAATATCAATCATGTCCTGGTATTTAGATTCGTCGGTGGGCTTGATGAGGACCACCAGGCCGGGCTGCTGGCGCATCCGCGTCAGAAGTACTTGCCGGATGCCGTCGGCCGCGAAGGAGGTCGTCTTCAATTCGGGCACCGCTACCGTTTTGTCTTGCGGCGCATTCAGGCCAAAGAAGTAGTGCACCTTGTGGCCTTTGCCCAGCAGAATGGTCATCGCCTTCGACCGCGCCACATCATTGGGCTCGTTGCTTTTCACCGGCATCGTCAGCTCCAGGTTGTAGGGCTTGGCGAAGGTGGTGGTGAGCATGAAGAAGGTGAGCAGCAGAAACGCCAGGTCCACCATCGGCGTCATGTCGATGCGGGTCGACATCTTTTTTGCTCGTCGTTTGCCGGACTTATGCGCGCTGGCGGCTTGCGGTTGGATTTCGGCCATGGGTTCCGTGCTTTAAAAGGTGAACGATACCCAATGAACGCGAAGCGCTATTGCCTTATTGTAAGGGTATTATATGTAAAAATTAAATTTTCAGGCGCATACCAGAACGGCCTGTTCAGCGTTCTGTCAGCTTGTCTAAAGGGAATTAGTGAGGGCTGCTGGGCGGCATTTGAGCAGGGTCTGTTCCTACGCCACCCAATACCGGCTCTAAAACCGCCACACCCGACCCGGCGTGATGTAGGCCGTGAGCGGCACATCGGTAGGTAGCACGTCGGCAATGCGGCGGACGGGCGGCTCATTGAGCAGGTTAAGGCCGATAAACTGCGTACCCGGCCGGCACTGGGCCAGAAACCGGTCGTAGAAGCCCCCGCCGTAGCCCACGCGCTGGCCGGTGCGGTCCACGGCCAGCAGTGGCACCAGCACGGCATCCAGCAAAACCGGAAATACCTCTGGCGCGGTGACGGGGTGGGGCACCGGCTCCGTAATGCCCCAGCGGTTTAGGGTGTTCTGGCCATCCGGCGTCAGCTCATAGTGCTTCAGCGAGATGCCATCGGGCTGCACCACGGGCGCGGCCAGGCGCAAGGGCAGTGCCTCGCTCCACACCCAACTGATAAAGCCCCAGGTGTCGGGCTCGTTCCGCTTGGCCAAGGGCAGAAATAGGTGCAGCCACTGCCAAGCGTCCACCGGAAACTGGCGGAACAGGTTCTCGCGCAGCTTGTCGCTCCGGCGCGCCACCTCGCCCGAGTCCAGCGCCATGCGGCGGGCCAGGGCGGTGCGGCGCAGGTCGGCTTTGGTGGCTTTGGCGAACATGGGTGAGTAGCGTCCTTTTGCGGCATTGGGCTCCGGCTAGCGCAAATAAACCGCACCCGGTCCGAATGCCATCCGATGGGCTAATCGTTTACAGTTACAAAAAAGCTGAGGCGGGGCTGCATGCCGGCCATCAGCGCTCCAATCGAAGCCCTTTTCCAGGAAGCCTGACTGGTGTGGCGATAATAGATTTCGTTGTGGAAATAGCCCAGGGAGGCAGAAAAGGCCAATTCGGCCCCGGTAGGAGCGGGGTTGGTCCATTTTAGCATCTCAATAGCCAAGAAGAAATCCTCGTTCAGCACCAACTGGTCGGCGCTCAAATCGACAGTGATGGGGCCGCGCACGATGGGGCTGGTCACGATGACATCGCGTGGAAGAAGCTAGGTTTCAGTTGGCAGCCCGGTAGCACTCACGGATATGCGACTGTAGCTTTTATTACGCCTTTACTACAAGCCTGTCGCTGCGCGATTCTGTTTAGCGACAATAAATAGCTACAAAAGTTACTGCTTCACGGCTTTGATATGTTAGCACTCACACGCCTTTTACCCACTACGCGTAGCGGATGGGTGGCCTTTGCGGTGGCTGTAGCGCCCCGAATTTCACTGGCAAGCGCTCAGTTTGCGCTCCACCAACTCCTGCTTTTTCTCGTCCCACTTGTAGCAGTGCTGTTCTACTAGCACCATCCGGTTGCGGACTATTTTGTAGACTGAATTTTGCACCGAGGAGCCGGCGCAACAGGAGTTGGTTTCGGAAACGCGCTTGGTTTTCGCGTCAAATTGTAGTGAAACGCCCTCAAAGCCGCTGTCGATGTACTGCTTCGTGTTGGGGTCGTACAGGAAATACAGGCTGGCCGTATTCGGGCCCGCAAAGCCCTGCTGATACACGGCAAAGTCCTCCAGGCCATCAAAATTGAAGTCGCCCACCGATACGCTTCGGATGCCCCGCGACTCACAGTCGGCCTTGACTTCCTGCACAAGCCGGCCCGTTCTTTTCTCATACAGCTTCACGCTGCTGATGCTTTCGCTACTGCTCAAAACAACTTTGAAGTAGCACGTTTTCAACGCGGAAGCCTGCAATAGCTCCTGCAAGCCAGTGGAATCCTGGTCCGGACCAGACGTGGCTTGTTGGGTGAGCAGGAGGGGCAGCTTCTGGCCGGTGGTCAGGTTTTGCCAGGTGCCGACAATGCTTTGCTGGTCGGTGGCGAAGGTGGGTATCGTGAGGCGGGCGGAGGGTTTGCCGCGCCCGTCGCTTTCGGTGAGCGTAAGGACGCCCTTGGCGCTGGTACCGTGCAGCGCGATAGGTGTGCCGAATTTCTTGTAGAAATACGTCCCATCCATTTCCCCTTCGCCCTGGGAATCCAGCGCCAACTCGATAGAAAGTGTACCAATCGTGCCTGAATAACTCGCCTGGCCCCACGCATTTCCACTCGTGACCAGCGAAAGAAAACCAGCGGCTACGAAGAAGATGCGCATGGGTCTACAGAAGTTACTTTAGGCAATGAGTCTGGCTACCTGCTTTTTTTCCAGTACCTTAAAAGCATCAGTGGGTTGCTTGATGAATTTGGGTTGTTAATCAGTAAGTCCAGCGGCAGGT
This sequence comes from Hymenobacter negativus, assembly GCF_017571495.1. Classification (GTDB taxonomy): domain Bacteria; phylum Bacteroidota; class Bacteroidia; order Cytophagales; family Hymenobacteraceae; genus Hymenobacter; species Hymenobacter negativus. The sequence continues at coordinate 18,085 of NZ_JAGETZ010000007.1, forward strand.
TGCTGCTTTGAAATAATATCTTGGCTTTCAGTTTTATACAGCAAACAAAGTGCTTGCTGGAATTTCTTAAATCCCAGCAAGCACTTTGCCTAAATTATGCTCAACAGCATGTAGCTGCTCAGTCCAATATGCAACAGCTTCCTGGGCTACGACTCCGCCTTTTTTGCCCTGTAGATGGTACACCTTTCCGTATTCATTAGAATTTCTTGCTTTGTCCCGGTCAATATCCTTTGCATTGACGGGGTCAGCTTTATTCAGCCAAAAGCGCAGATTGCGAATGTATTCTTCTTTCCTGTGAAGGAATAAATTGGCAAGTGCAGCAGCGTCAGCGGGGATATAACCGGGCCCACTACATCCGCACGAATGATAGGTGATGCCCACGGCGTATAGGTTGCGCATGTGTTGCCACGCCTTGAGGTCATCTCTAAGAGGAGACTTAAAATCAAGCCCCATATCGGCCATTAGGCTGCCGCATTCGGGGCATTTTGCAGCGGCCGAGGGGTGCGCATCAGGCGTTTTTATATCCTTCAATAACCGCCGCTTAAATGTCTTGCGGCATTCAAAGCACGCATAATGCGGCTTGTAGGTAGTCATTCCGTAGCGGCACATAACGAACAGAGTTAAGACCCCCAAACTACTGAATTATTCTTCCTCCAGCACCGCAAATTCCAATGCCAACGGCTCAAACGCTTCCAGAAGCTGCTCGATAAAGCCGGGGTTGTTAATCAGAATGCTGAGCACATTTTCGCTGCGCTCCTGCAAGCCGCCGCCGGGGAACAGCTTTTCCTTGAGGGCGGCCAACTGCGTGTAGGCCGTTTCGTGCTTGGTTTCGGCGGCTTTGCTGAGGCGCTTTTCGAGGCCGGCGAGGCCGGCGGCGGCTTTCTGGGCTTCGGCAGCCACAGTTTTTACCAACGTGGGGTCGAGGCGCTGGGCTACGTCCTGCACCTGCTGAAAAGCCGCAGCCAGGGCCTGCTGCTGCTCCTTCAGGCTGATTTCTTCCTGGCCCAGCGTGGCGCCGACCTGCTTTTTCAGCTCAGGCATCGGCCGGAATACTTCCAGCGAAGTCAGGCCTAGCTTTTTCAGCTTGCCCGCATTAACGCGGCTGATGTATTCGGCCGAGTTGCGCGGCAGCACGATGGGGTAGGGCACCCCAAACGCCGCAAACACGTCCTTCAGCTGGAACCAGTACGCCACCTCGGCCCCGCCGCCGATGTACACCAGGTTGGGCAGCAGAATTTCCTGGTACACCGGCCGCAGCACCACGTTGGGGCTGAACTGCTCGGGGTGCGTTTGGGCTAGTTCCAGCAGTTCGGCCTGGCTGTGGCACTTGGCCGTATTGCGGATGGTCACTTCCACGCAGTCGGCACCGTTGGCGTCGGGTTCGAGGCGCTCCCGCTTGCCCTCATCGGTGATAAAAAACAGGTTGATGGGGCGTGAATACACCTGCGGCTTGTAGCCAGCGGCGGTGAGTTGGGCATTGGTGGCCTGCACGGCCGCATTGGAAACCTGCTCCTGAATCTCCTTGGTCAGCAGCGGTACCAAGGCCTGTTTCAGGGCTGGCCGGTCGGCGTCTAGCGTCACCAATCCGAACTCGCCAAACAGCGCATCGGCCAGCTTGCGAGTAGCTTCGGCCAGGTTTATTGAGGTTGAATAGGCTTCGTGAAAAGCCGTCGGCACTTCGGGCGGTAGTTGGCTCAGCAGCTGCTCGTCGATGCCATCCAAGGCCAGGCGGCCGACTGGCCCGCCGGTACCGGCCGCATCCCAGGCGTAGGTTTTTCCGAAAAGCGAAAAGTGGTTGATTTCGGCAAAGTCGTGGTCCTCGGTCGCCATCCAGTACACCGGCACGAAATCATACTGCGGGTATTTCGCCTTCAACTCGCGGCTCAGCTTGATGGCCGACACAATTTTGTAGATGAAATACAGCGGCCCCGTAAGCAGGTTGAGCTGATGCCCGGTGGTGACGGTGAAGGTGGTTTCCTGAGCCAGCAATTCGATGTTTGCCGCTACGGCGGCTGGTGCATTACCGTCGTACTGTTCGCGCAGCGCGGTTACCAGCCGCTGCCGTGCCTCGGGCGTGTAGGCCGCTTTTTTCTCCTCTATTTGAGCGGCGAAATTTTCCAGCGCGGGCCAACGGTTGTAGAACGGGGCCAGGGCGGGCTTCTGGGCAATGTAATCAGTGAGCAGGCCCGAGAAGGCGCCGGTTTCGGCGTAGGGCAGCGTGGTACAGCGAGTAGGCATGGTAAAGCAAACGGGGCCGGGTTCGGAGTGAACCTTAGCCAATGGCAAAAGTCCGCACAAAACCAGGCCCCGCCGGAAAAGTTATAATGGACGGCGCGGCGCCCGCGCCGTCCACAAAATCCGATTAATCCGAAAAATCCGCCAAATCCGTGGTTCAGACCAGGTGGCCGTACAGGTCGAAATCTGAAGCTGAATCAATCTTCACGTTGGCAAAGTCACCTAGCCGCACGAACGTGTCTTTTTCCACGGGCACCAGCACTTCATTGTCCACCTCGGGCGAGTCGAACTCCGTGCGGCCCACGAAATGGCCACTTTCCTTGCGGTCGAACAGTACCTTGTAGGTTTGGCCCACGCGGGCCTCGTTCAGCTCCATCGAAATACCCTGTTGCAGCTCCATAATGGCATCGGCGCGCTCCTGCTTCACTTCGACTGGCACGTCATCCACGAGGGTGTGGGAGTGCGTGTTTTCCTCGTGTGAGTAGGTGAAGATGCCCAGGCGCTCAAAGCGGGTTTGCTCCACGAAGTCATACATTTCCTGGAAGTCCTGCTCGGTCTCGCCGGGGTGGCCCGAAATAAGCGTGGTGCGCAACGCAATGCCCGGCACACGCTGCCGAATGGTGTCCACCAGCTCGATGGTACGGCGCTTGGTGATGCCCCGGCGCATGGTTTTTAGCATGTTGTCGGAGCCGTGCTGCAGGGGCATGTCGAGGTACTTGCAAATATTTTCGCGCTCGGCCATCACGTCCAATGCATCCAACGGGAACTGCGAGGGGTAGGCGTACTGCAGCCGAATCCAGTCGATGCCGTTCACATCGGACAGGTTGCGGAGCAGGTCGGCAAGCTTGCGTTCGCCGTAGGCTTGCAGGCCATAGTAGGTCAGGTCCTGGGCAATGAGAATCAACTCTTTGGTGCCCATACCGGCCAAGCGCTTGGCTTCCTTCACAAGGTCCTCAATGGGCCGGTCTACGTGCTTGCCGCGCATCAGTGGGATGGCGCAGAACGAGCAGGGGCGGTTGCAGCCCTCCGCGATTTTGAAATAGGCGTAGTGGCGTGGCGTGGTAATCAGCCGCTCGCCGATGAGTTCGTGCTTGTAGTCGGCGTTGAGCACTTTCAGCATCTGGGGCAGCTCCAGCGTGCCGAAATAGGCGTCTACCTGCGGGATTTCGACTTCCAGCTCGTCCTTATAGCGCTGCGAGAGGCAACCCGTTACGTACAGTTTTTCAAGGCGGCCAGCTTCCTTCTCATCCGCGTAGCGCAGGATGGTATCGATGCTTTCCTGCTTGGCATTATCAATAAAGCCACAGGTGTTGATAATGACAATGTTGGCATCGGATTTTTCGGCCTCGTGCGTCACATCAAACTGGTTGGCTTGCAGCTGGCCCATCAGTACTTCCGAGTCCACGATGTTCTTCGAGCAGCCGAGGGTGATGACGTTAACTTTATTCTGGGTCTGATTTCTAACTTTCACAAGCGCTGATTTAAACTGATTAACCGTGATTTCGCTGATGCATTAATGCGGGCAAGGGCATCAGCCGCGTCGATGGAACAAGGCTGCAAGCGCGAATAGGATAGATTGCTTGCCGGCCGAACCCCAAAATTACGACGTAGCCAGTCCCCGACCACCAGTAAGCACCGCATAAATACCCGGAGCCACCCAGCGCAACACCGCGCCAATGCCCACGCTCACAGCCGCTACCAGCAGGGGCAAGGCGAGGTAGGTAAGCAAATGGATGTGCGGAACGGCGCGCCAGTAGCGCAACGCCAGCTCGGTGGTATAGTTCACCAGGGGCACGTGCAGCACGTAAATCATAAACGAAAAGCCCGTCAGCCACCGAAACCAGGTCTGCGCCATGCACCAGCGCACCAGCCCATTCAGCCCAAACCAAGCTGCCAGCATCCCGCTGATTTCGCCTACTCTGTGCAGCGCCAGCATGCTTAGCCCCAGCGGCAGCGAAAATGGCGGCTCGACGTAGAACGCCAACCAGGTTTTCAGCGCCGCGCTGCCCAGCCATAATCCTGCGAATAGCATCGGCCGGAACCAGTGTGGCGGTACCAGCACCTCCTGGTGGCGCAGTGCCAGCCACATGCCCAGCCCGAAAAACAACAGCCCGTCGCCCTCCACCAACGGTAGCGGCACCATAAAAAACCACAGCAGCCCCGCCACGCTGAAGTAGATGGCCGGCTTGCGCAAAATGGCCACCCGCAGCCACGGATAGGCCAGATTATACATCAGCAAGCTGCGCAGAAACCACAGCTGAAACGGGGCCGGTACCACCAGCCAGCGCTGCACCAGCTCACCCACCGAGTACTGGCCGAGCAGCTGCCGGGGCCAGAACGGGCTGATTTCGGCATCAACAACGGCTTGGCGCGTCACAGGGAACTGCTCCAGCGCCCACAGTACCGCCAGCCACAGCAAGCTCCAGAACAGGTAGGGAAGGCCCAGGGTGCGCAGGCGCCGCCGCACGCGCTGGCCGTGCGGCTCCGTGCCCTCACGCCGCGCAAACAGGTAGCCCGAAATGGCAAATAGAATGGGAATGCGGAAGCGCAGCACCCCATTAGCCAGGAAATATTGCAGCCAAGTACCTGGTCCTAAAGGTTCATTAACCGGCGTGAAGGGCTGCAGGTAGCGCGGGTGCAGGTTATAGGCATGCACATAAATCAGCAGTACCATGGCCACCAGCGACCAAAACCGAAGCTTCTGGCTGAGGAAGGAATCGAGCGGAGTGGGTACGGACGGTAGGGGTGCAGTCATAGCTGCAAGGATGCGAAAAAGCGGGAAACGGTTGTGCAGGAAAAACCGGAAAAGGCGGGCATGCTGAGCGCTGCCGAAGCATCTCTACCGGGCTAGTAATTTGGTTTACTGCTATCATAGAGGTGCTTCGGCGGCGCTCAGCACGCCCGCCTTTATAACTACGAGGCTCTTACAGCGCCTCGAACTGCCGCAGGAAACGCATATCGTTCTCGGTGAACAGGCGTAGGTCCTTAATCTGGTACTTAAGCATGGCAATGCGCTCGATGCCCATGCCCCAGGCGTAGCCCGAGTATTTATCGGAGTCAATTTTAGCGTTTTCGAGCACGGCGGGGTCCACCATGCCACAACCGCCGATTTCGACCCAGCCCGAGTACTTGCAGATGTTGCAGCCCGCGCCCTTGCAAATCAGGCAGGTGATGTCAATTTCGGCGCTGGGTTCGGTGAAGGGGAAGAAGCTAGGGCGGAAGCGAATATTAATGTCAGCTCCAAACAGCTCTTGCACGAAGTAATACACCGTCTGCTTCAGGTCAGCAAAGCTCACGCCTTCGTCAATAAAAATGCCCTCCACTTGGTGGAACATCATATGAGCGCGGGCAGAAATGGCCTCGTTGCGGAACACCCGGCCCGGCATCACCCGGCGGATGGGCAGCGGTTCGGTTTCCATCACGCGTACCTGCACAGTGCTGGTGTGGGTGCGCAGCAAGTGGGGCAAATTGGGTGCGCCGGTAGCGGCATCGCCGGTTGCGCCGGCATTATCCGCGCCGGCCGCGTGCGACACCGGGGCCACGAAAAACGTGTCCTGCATGTCGCGGGCCGGATGATTTTCGGGGAAGTTGAGGGCTGTGAAGTTGTGCCAATCGTCCTCAATTTCAGGGCCTTCGGCCACAGCAAAGCCGATGCGGGCGAATACACGCAGCATCTCCTCGCGCACCAGGCTCAGGGGGTGGCGGGTGCCCAGGGCGTTGGGCACCGTGGGCAAGGTGTAGTCGAAGTCCGGGTTGGCGGGGGCGTTGTCGGCAGCGGCTTCGGCGGCTTGCTGGGCCTCGTCGAAACGGGCCTGGGCCTGCTGCTTCAGGGCGTTGAGCTGCTGGCCTACGGCGCGCTTCTCCTCATTGGGCACGGTCTTAAGCTGGTCGAACAAATCGGCCAGCCGGCCTTTGCGCCCGAGGTAGCTGATGCGAAAAGCATCGAGTTCAGCGCTATTATTCAGCGCGGCCGTTGTAATTTCGGCCGCAAGAGCGGCAATTGATTCCTGCATCATAGGCCACAAAGTTACGGCAAGGTCCCGGCCCTGTCCGAACGATTCATAAACACATTCAGTTAACCTGCCTGATATTCATTTACCCAACCCCCACATCATGAAACGTGTACTATTTCTTCTGTTATTGCTAGGAGGCCTGGCTACTTCCGCTTTTGCTCAAGGCGGCTGGGACACCGGCGGCGGCTGGGGCGATGCGCCCAAAAAGGCTCCCGCCAAAAAAACCACTACGAAAACCACCACTACGACCAAAGCCACTGACCAGGCTGCCACGAAAAACGGCGGCGCAGTGGCCGAGCCCGCAGCCCCAGAGGCTACGCCGACGCCGGACGCTGCTGCAGCGCCCGCACCCGCCGACAAAGGCGGATTGAGTGCTGGTGGCGGAAACTCCACCGTTAGCTCGGGCCAGTTCATTTCGGTGGCTCCCGGCTCGCCTGTAATGCTGACGAGCGGCCGCAACATCATGGCCGCCGATGCTGCTGCTGCTGCCGAGCGTCGCGCCAACCGCAAAGTGCGCCATCCCAAGCCCTGGCCCCCACGCCCTGCCGAACCGGCTCCTATGGCTGCTGCTCCGGCGCCCGCCGCTACGCCCGCGCCCGCTCCAGCGGAAGAAGCTGGTGCCAGCAATGCCGCTGGTGGGGCCGAAACGGCTGCTGCAAAAGCCGCTCCCGCCACTACCACCAAAGCAAAAACGGCCCCCAAAGCTGCTCCCGCCAAGAAGAAAGCGCCTGAGCCTTCGGGCTGGTAGCACTGAGCCTGCCGCGCCAGGTAAAAACTGGGTGAAATGAGAAGCCCGTCCGAATCAGCTGCTGCTGGTTGGGGCGGGTTTTTTAGTTGACTGGTTTTCGACTGCATAGAGCGGTGCGGGCGATGGAAGGCGAAGGGACAAACCTGTGTACCATTTCGGTGTGCTGCGACAGCTAGCTTTAATTGTAGGCTAAAAACCACCCGGCGAAAGTGTTTCGCGTATGCCCAACGGGCGCTGTTGCTGGCGCTAGCTGCTTTCTCCTTCACCCATCACATTTGCTTGCTTATGCTGTTTCGTTCCTTCTTCTCCGTTTCGATAGTGCTGGCGACAGTAGCCAGTGCCGCTGCGCAAACCGCGCCTGTTAAAAAGACTACTAAAACAACCAGTACGGCCCGTGCTACCACCTCGCGCAGTACTACCATGCAAAGCCAGTCGGCAGCCAAAGCGACGCCCGGCGGGCGCAACGATATTGGCCCGGCTGGCAACGGCGCCGTGGGCTCCACGGAAAATGCCGATGGGAAGGGCCAGAATGCTTACGCCGCCCCTGGAATGCCCGTGAACGTGGACAACCCCAAGAAAGTGGAGGGCTACAATGGCCCGGCGCCTACTAAATCCCGTACTGGCACCACGCTCTCGCCGCGCTAAAAGGGAGTTTGTCGATAAAAGGGCCCGGTTGGTATGCGTTCTCGCACCGGCCGGGCCTTTTTGTGTGGTGTGGCGGCGGTAAACGAGAAATTGGCATACTTTTCGAATAGTCTCTTATCAGTAATGGGAACTAACTTTTCAACCTCACCTTCAACTTCTTCAGCCATGATTCGCTCCTTCCTCACCCTCGCCCTGTCGGTATTCCTGTTGGCTGAAGCCAGCGCCCAGACGACTCCCGCCGCCAGCAAAAAAGCAACAACTAAAGCCACCAAAGTAGCCGCCCGCAAAGCCAAGAAGGCCCGCCGCGTAGCCCTCAAAACGACCCCCGTCACTCCCGTGGTAAACGACGGCTGGCCTGCCCTCGATGAGCCCCAAACGGCCGTTGCCTCGGCTACTACTACCAACGGTGGCTGGCCCACCGAAACGGCCGCTGCTCCCTCGCGTGGTGAGCTTGATAACCACAGCATTTCGGCCGCCCCCGGCATGCCGGTGCACGTGCGCACCAGCAACGGTCTGACCCCCTACAGTGTGCGCCCGGCCCGCAAGCCCGCCGCCGAAACTACGCTGGGCAACTAATCGTCGGATGAATAAGTAAACGGAACGGTCATGCATGGGAAGCCCTGGCATGGCCGTTCTGTATTTTGGGCGTACGCCCTTGCTGTTAGGCATAACCACCGACCAGCCGATACTTTTGTTGCTCCCTAACCTATTTGATATGTTCCGCTACTTTTTCGCTGCTTTACTGCTCGTCGCCATTACCGCTGCCGATGCCAGTGCCCAGACCCGCAAGAAAATTGCGCCTTACTCCACCCGCAAAACCACGAAGAAACCCGCCGTCAAAATCAATCCGCATACCGGTAAGCCTTATGGCTATGGTGTTTCGCAGGACATTAAGGACGGTACGGCTTACCTCGCGCCCGGCGTGCCCATGCGCAAGCAGGAAGGCTACCATGCCAATGGCGGCTACAACGACAACCGCACTCCGCGCCCGCGCTACGTGAAGCCCGCCAACAGCAGCCTCAGCCGCGATACCAATGTTCCAGCGGCCAGCAAGGTGAAGGCCAAAGTGAAGTAGCCCGTCGGCTATAAAAACGAGTACCCCGAAATTTCATTTCGGTCCGCAAGAACAACGGGTTCAATGGCCGAAATGAAATTTTGGGGTACTCGTTTTTTACAGGACTATTCGGCTTCTGCCAGCTCTGGCGTGGCCACGGCTTCGTAGTAAAGGGTGTTGCAATTTTCGGGACGCAGTACCAGGTTGGCCATATCGCGGACGTCGGCCACGGTTACGGCCTGGATGCGCTGGCTTTCGGTGTTCACCAGGTTGGCATCGCCCTGTAGCTTGCTGTAGGCCAGGTTGAGGGCCCGGTGCAGCAAGTCAATTTCTCCAAAAACCAGGCTGCTCTCGGCCTGGTTTTTTACTTTTTCCAACTCGTAGGCATCCACGTCGGTGGTCAAGAACTCAGCCACTACCGCTTCCACAGCAGCGTCGGCCTCTTTGATATCCACGCCTTCGTTCAGTTTGCCACTGATGACGAGCAGGCCGGGGTCGAGCGAGCCGGTGAGGGAGGAGGAAATGTTATTGAACAGGGCCAGCTCCTTGACCAGGCGCTGGTGTAGGCGGGCCGATTTGCCGTGGCCCAGCATATCGCTGAGCAGGTCGACGGCGTGGTAACGGGCATCGCCGCGAGCGGGCATGTGGTAGGCTTTGTAGAGCGCCGAGAGCGGCACGGCGGCCTGGGCCGTGTGGTAGCGAGCGGCAGTCTGGACCGGCTCCTGGGGCAGATGGCGCTGGTAGGCGGGGCCGCCGGGAATGGGGCCAAACCACTTCTCAGCCAACTGGCGCACGGTAGCCAGGCTGGCCGCACCGGCCACTACCAACACGGCGTTCTGCGGGGCGTAATGCTTCTGGAAAAAGCCGCGCACGTCGTCCATTACGGCGTTTTCGATGTGCGAAATCTCCTTGCCAATGGTGTTCCACTGGTAGGGGTGGGTGTGGTAGGCGAGGGGCTTGAGCTGGAGCCACACGTCGCCGTAGGGCTGGTTGAGGTAGCTCTGCTTGAACTCTTCCACCACTACTTTGCGCTGCACTTCGAGGCCGTTTTCGGAGAAGGCCAGGTTTAGCATCCGGTCGGATTCGAGCCAGAAGCCGGTTTCCAGGTTGGCGGCCGGCAGCGAGAGGTAGTAGTTGGTAACATCGGCCGAAGTGAAGGCGTTGTTTTCGCCGCCCACGCGCTGCAGGGGCTCGTCGTAGCTCGGAATATTGACCGAGCCCGAGAACATCAGGTGCTCGAACAGGTGGGCAAAGCCGGTGTGCGCGGCGTCCTCATCACGCGAGCCCACGTCGTACATCACGTTGAGCACGGCCATGGGCGTGCTGAAATCTTCGTGCACAATGCAGCGCAGACCATTGGCGAGGGTAAATTCCTGGAAGTGAATCACGGGAGAGATTGAATGCTAAAGAATGGGGACTGGAACAGGGGTACAAATGAACAACAGTCAGAACGTCAATTCTTCATTCCTGATTCGGCAATTCTTAATTAAAACTCTGCTTTCACACCCAGCAGCCAGGTGCGGGGCACAGGCACAGCCCCGTAATCGACGCCGGCGTAGGTGGGCGTGGCCCCGCCGCTGCTCACATTGGGGTCGTAGCCGCGGTAGCCGGTCAGCACGAATAAATTCTGGCCGCCCACCCACACGCTGATGTCCTGGGTTTCGGTTTGGCGCAGGCGGTAGGTAAGGGTAAGGGAAGAGAGCCGGACATTGGCTCCGTTTTCGAGTAGGCGGTCGGTGGTGCCCATCGGGTTTGACTGCGTTGAAGGGTCGTTCGAGCGGGCACCCGCGGCGGGAATGGTGGTGTTCTGATGGGTACGCGTCCACCGGTCATTGACGCTAGTGGCGCTGTTGTTGAAGCCGGTGGGCGTGTCGAGCAGGTCGAGCTGCTGGTTCAGGACCCGGTAGCCAAACATGCCGTCTAGCTGTGCATCAAGAGCCAGGCGACTCAGGCGCAACTGCTGGCTCAGACTGGCCAGTTGGGCCGGGATGCCGCTGCCGAGCACGCTTTGGGCCAGATACGCATTGCCCCCGTTGCTGGCCTGCACAAAACGCCGCGCCCCATTGGCATCCAAGCCGTCCTGCTGGTAGCCGTAAAACGTTCCTACAGGCTGGTTGTCGAAGGCCGGACTAAACGATGAAATGTCCTGCTGCTCACGTAGTCGGTTGCGGTTGAGGCTGCCCACTAGGCGCGTGGTGCCTTGCAGCCGGCCGTGTTGCCAGTCGGCGGCCAGCGTCAGTTCCAGTCCCTGGTTACGAATGGTAGCTTCTTCATAAGCCATGAAATAGGTGTAGTTGCCACTGCTAAACGAAATCGGAACCAGCTGACTGAGCAGGGCGTGGTAGCTGGTGCGCTGATAAACCACCAGCTGGCCGGTGAGGCGGCCATAGCGGCGCCCCAAATGCAGCCCCGTCTCCAGCTGGTCGACATAAAGTGGCGACTGGACACGGCTCCTCGGCAGGGTCCCGTAGCCGAACGGGGAGATAAGCTGCGCCGGGCCAAACAGTGGGTAGTTAGCCCCGAGGGTGCTGGTGCGGGCTGCTCCCAGCCACAGGCGCAGGGTCGTGGGCTGGCCAGAGTGGGCCTGCCAGCTTAACTGGGCATTGGGGAAGTATTCGGTGCGGTCGGCATTGCGGTAGTGGGCGTAGCTCAGGCCGGTTTCTACCGTCAGGGCGCTGTCGAGGCTGTAGTGCAGGCTGGCCCAGGGCCGGTGCAGGCGTAGCTCGGCCGTTTGCTCATAATAGCCGCCGTTGTACCCGAAGCTGCCGTTTTGAAATAGGTAGTCGGTGCGGCCAATGAGGTCGGTGCCTTGGTATTGGTAATCGATTTCGGCCCCGATGGCGTGCCGCAGGCCTAGCTGCTGCTGGTAACGCACGGCCACCTGCGCACCCCACTGGCTGGTGCGATAAAGCTGCGTGGCGTAGTTCTGGCCGGTTGGCGGGGTAAAGGTATTGGCAGTATAAAAAGTATAAAGCCGGCTGCTTTCGGCGCTGAGCAGGGTACGCTGAAAGTTGGCTGCCGCGTGTACGGTCAGGTGCGGCAGCACATTGTAGTCGGCGGCCAGCTGCGTGAGCAGACGGCGGGTGCGTGGGGTACGGTAGGCGTAGTCGGCCACCGCTACTGGGTTGGTCAGGGCCAGCGCAGGACCGTAGCTACTGGGGTTGCCGTAGCCGCTGTATGCGCCATCGGAGTTGCGCACTGGCTGGGTGGGCGGGGCCAGCAAGGCGGCGCGGGTGGCTCCTGCGCTGCCTGTGGTGTAGGGCAGCTGCTGAGTACTTTGGCCCAGTGCGGCCGTGCCGCGCAGGTGCAGGCGTTGGCCCACGCGCTGGTCCAGCGCCAGCCGCAGGCCCAGGCGGGTTAGGTCAGCGTGCTGTAGCACGCCGTTTTGCTTGCGATAATCCAGACTGAGCAGAAAAGCCGTTTTGTCCCGGCCGCCTTCCAAGCTGATTTGATGCTGCTGCACACCGGCGTTGCGGTAGGTTTCGGCCTGCCAGTCGGTGCCAGAGCCCAAATTGGTATTGGTGAAAGGGACGGTGGGTAAGCCTGCGTTCAGGATGACTTCATTCGCCAGTTGCGCATACTGGGTCGCGTTGAGCAAGTCGTAGCGCTGGCGCACTTGCTGCAAGCCCAGGTAGGCCGCGTAGCGCACCCGGAGCGGCCGGTCTGCGCGGCCGGTTCGGGTGCGGATGCTGACCACCCCATTGGCGGCCAGCGGCCCGTAGCGCGCCACGGCTGCCGGGCCAGCCAGCACCTCAATGCTGGCAATGGCATCGGGGGGCAAAAGCTGCATTGGGCTGGCCCCCGCTTCAGCGTTTCTATCGGCGATAGTGGCCTGATATGGATAGGTGCCGGAAGGCTCATAAGGAGCCATGGGGGCCGTCAGGCCGTAGCTCTGGCCCGGTGTCAGGTCATCATTCAGAGCCGGTAATCCATCAATCACATACAGCGGCTGGGCCAGCCCCGACGCCACACTGGCTCCCCTAATGCGTACTACGTTGCCGCTGCCGGGGCTACCGTCGTAGGGCGTTACCTGTACGCCGGCCACAGTGCGCAGCTGGTCCTGAATGGTGAGAAATGGCCGGGCGGGCTGGTCCTGCCCTTGCAGCCGGAAGGTGCCACCCGGCGTGGGCGCAGCCGCCAGCGAGTCGGGCCAGGTGCCGCGAAAATGCGGGCGCAGCGTATCGGACGGTATGGCCGTGGCTGGTAGGGAAGCCGTCTGGGCTGTGGCTGTGCCCGCGGTTAGCAAGACACCGACAAAGTAGAAGTTTCTCACTCGGTAGTAAGGAAAGGATGAAAAGAGCGGGAAAACTAACGTTGAGCTATTGATGACCAACTATCAGGCTAGCGCCGTCCCTCAAGCTGCAATGTGACGCACGAATCTGTTTGCAGCACCAGACGGGTGCGGTAGCGGCTCTCCCAGAGCTGGCGAGGACGGGCCCCACAAACCACCACCATGCGCCCGATATCGGCGTCCGGCACTTCGCCCGGTGCTACTTGTTGGATGTAGTGCCCGTTGGCCATTTCCGTCGCCAGCAGGTAAAAGGACTGCACATCGCCGTTGTCGCTGTTGTTGGCATAATAGTAATCGTAAATCTCGGGCTTTTCCCGGAGCTGGTGGTGCAGGTGCGGTCCCACTCGGGTGGTTGCCAGCTGGTAGCGGGCATCATAGATGCGGACTAGGTAGCGGCATTGCGCCCAGTAGGGCAGGCACACTAGCAGGAGCATCCCCCCCAGGCGCGTCGTCGGACCCAGGTGCCAATGTTGCTGACTAGCCACTGCCTGCCCGGCTTGCTGCAGGCCCAGCGCCGCCAGTAGGGCCAGCAACGGGTACATGGGCGCATCGTACCACGGTAGCCGGTTTTGGGTGGCCGCCAGCACGAGCATAAAGGTGCCCGCCACGCATACCGCTAGCCGTGCCAGAGCCCAGCCCCGACTACCCGCCGGCATGTTCCAGCCTACCAGGCCGCCCAGCAGCGCCGGCACCAGCCAAAACACAAACTTGCTTTCAATCAGGATGCCCAGGTAGTAGTAGGGCTCGGTAAAGTGTCCTTCGAGCTGGGAGCCAGCCGGACCACCCAACTCGTACTGCCACACGGCCTGCCAGTAGCCAGGCTCGGCAAATTCGCGCACACCGTACCAGGTACCCATGCCCGCCAGTAGTAGCAGAATAGCCAGCCAGGGCGCCGGGCGCCGCAGCCGTTGGCCCTGGCCGAGCGCTAGTGTGGCCACTAGCAGACCCGGTCCAAAGAGTAGCCCGGCCACTCCTTTGGTGAAAGCCGCCAGAAAAAAGAACAGCCCTGCTAGCCACGCTTCCCGGTTGCGGCCTTCGGTGAGGTAGCGTAGCCAATTAAGGGTGCCCAGTGTGGTCCAGAGGGTAAGCAGGGCGTCAAAGTCGCCGGACCGGGTGACATGGTAGCCCACGTAGCCCGATGAAGTGAGCAGAATGATGGCTGCTAGCAAGCCGCCTTCCCAGCTGCCCAGCCAGCGCCTCCCGGCGCGGTACACCACCAGCGCAGTGGCCAGGCCGGCCAGTGCCGACGGCAGCCGCAGGCCCAGCTCTGTGGGCCCCAGTAGCTTGAAACTCAAGGCTAGTAGCCAGGGCCAGAGCGGTGGCTTACAGTTCCAGAGGTCGGGTTGCTGGGCGGCATCGCGCATCACCAACCATTCGTTGTTGCGCAGAATGTTGAGCCCGTTCAGGCCGGTCCGGGCTTCGTCCCAGACTTGCACCGGGTGACTGGTGAGCAGCCAGAACAGCGGCATATAGGCCAGTGCCAGCAGCAACAAGCCGCTACGCAGCCAGTGGCTGCGCCGAAAGTATGTAGAAATATGCAATAGTAAAAAAGGGTGGGATAAAGAAAGATACATCAAAGTTCCACTCCTTTTTTGGCTTATGCAAAGCCTGAAGCACCCCTGCTACTTCTTCAAAGGAAAAACCTTTGGCAAATTATAAAGCCGAACCACAGAGGAAAGTAAACCTATGAAAAACAAGCTAAGCATGCATCAGCGGAGGGCGGGAGGTATTCCCAGCCACGATTGCAGCCAGATTTGGTCGGGCACTACCGAAGGAAAAACCGGTGGGATATTGATGCTGACAACACGGCCTGGTAAGGAGTGTACTGCTGCAAAGACGATGGGCAAAGCAGGCACTTGCAAAGCAGCCTGTCGGGGCGAAATGGGTGCTATTGGGCCTAACGGGCCAGCTAGCGCGCATCTGAGCAATAGCACGAGGGTTAGGAAAGTCATACAGCTTATGGGTTACAGCGTGGCCCGTACGCCCAGCAGCCAGGTGCGGGGCACGGGGAAATAATTAGTGTCATAACCTGCTGCCAGCAACGTGGCGCCGCCGCTGCTCACGTTGGGGTCAAAGCCGCGGTAGCTGGTCAGCACAAACAGGTTTTGGGCCCCCACCCACACGCTGATGGGACGCATTGCAGTGGCCGGGCGCAGGGCGTAGCTCACGCTGAGCTGGCTGAGGCGCAGATACGTGGCCGACTGCAGCTGGGCATCATCGTAGCGCTGGTTGCTGAGGCCCGAGGCGTTGAGTGATGAACCAGCCCTGGGAATATCGGGGCTGTAGTGGGTAGGCGTCCAGCGGTCGAGCAGGCGGGTGGTTCCGTTGGTACGGCCGGAGGGCAGGTCCAGGGTAGCCAGCGTGGTGTTGAGTAATTGCTGGCCAGCCATGGCATCCAGCTGGGCATCGAAACTGAGGCGGCCCCAGCTCAGTGTCTGGGTGAGGGTGTAGAGCTGCGTGGGCAGGGCCGTGCCTTGGTAGCGGGCATCGGCATCGGTGATGTAGCCGTTGCTATTGTTTAGGTCTTGGTAGCGAAGCACACCCGTTTCTGACACCGGCAGCCGCTGGTAGAGGAAAAACGGATGCGGCGCCTCACCCACTACCAGGCCGGGCACGTCGCCGGCACCGGCCAGCGCCGTCACGGCCTGGATGCGCTGCTGCTGCCAGGTAGCCGCCAGCCGGGCGCTGCCACTGAGGCGGCCGCGCTGCCAGTAGGTTGAAATGCCCAACAGGAGGCCCTGGTTTCGCAACGTGGCTTCGCGCGGCTCGTTCTGGAGGCTTATGCCCGCTACCGTGCCCCGCACTAGTACTTGAGGCACCGTAAGATGAGCCGTGTTGCGGCGGAAAGCCGTCACATCAACCCGCAGCCGGTCCTGCCAAAAGCCCAGGTTTAGGCCGGCCTCCAGCTGGGTGGTGCGGGGAGCAGGTGGCACCGGGCCTGAGGAGGCCAGCGTAGTCACAGTTTGATTAATATTCAGTAGGATGTTGCCCGACCCGACTCCGCTGCCCCAGCCAGTGGCGGGCAGGCTAGTGGTACTGGTTTGGCCTGCGCTCGCCCAGAGCGTGGCTTTGGTGAGCACGGCGGCATCAGCCATAAAGGACTCTTGATGCAGCTGCCAACGCACTTCGGCCCCCGGCAGCCAGACGGTGGGTATTTCGGCCGAGAAGTAGCCAGGAGCACCACGGTTGGCATCGCGCCGCAACGACGCTAGTAACTCATAGCGGGCGCGGTAGGCGTAGCTGGCCAGCAGCCCGGCACTCGAAAAGCTGGTGGTGGCATCGGTGCTGAATGCGGATGCATAGGGGTAGTCGTAGCTGCTGTTGGCCGTGCCGCGCAGGTAGTGCTGGTAGCCAGCGGTAGCCGTCAGGTCCACCCGGTGGGCGTCGCCAAAAGTGTGGTCGTAAGCCAGCCGTAGCTGGGCAATGGTGGCAGTGGTATTGATGCTCAGCGTTCTGGTAGTGGTAGAGGTGGGCATGGCCTGCTGGCCGGTGTTCACCAGAAAATGCGTGTTGCTGTTCACCCGGCCTTCTTCGCGGCTCACTTGGCCGCTAAGGATGAGGCTGGGATGCAGCGTGTATTCGGCCCCGGTTTGCAACAGCAGGCGGCGGGTGGTAGCGCGGGTGCCATCGGTGGTGGCCCAGTCCACTGGGTTGCGGGAGCTATTACCAAAGTCGTAGCGTTGGAAATTGCCCTGCGCATCGCGCACGGCCACTGTCGGTGGAGCCAGCAATGCCTGCGCCACCGTGCCCGCTACCGGCAAGTCCTGGCTAATGGCCGAGGCCGACGTGCTCAGCGAGAGGCGCAATCGCTGGCCTATCTGCTGGTCGAGGTTGAAGCGTAGCAAATAGCGGTCGAGGCCCGAGTTTAAAACCACGCCCTGCTGGTTGAGGTAGTCGGCGCTCACGGCGTAGCGGGTGCGGGCGCTGCTGCCGTCCAGGGCCAGGTGATGGTTGTGCAGCACGGCTGGCTGGAACAGTTCGGCCTGCCAGTCGGTATCGGGGGTTACCGGCCCGCTAAGCGGATAGTAATTTATCCCAAAGCTGGCTTCGTTGGCCAGGTCGGCATACTGGCGGGCATTCAATAGGTCGTAGCGCTGGCGCACCTGCTGTACCCCACCAAAAGCGGCGTAGCGCACCCGCAGCGGCTGCTTCTGGCCCAGCTTGCCGCCGCGCTTCGTCGTTATTTCAATCACGCCGTTGCTGCCTTGCGCTCCGTATTGAGCCGCCGCTACCCCGCCCGAAATCACCGTGATGCGCTCAACGTCTTCCATGGGGAGAGCCAGCAGTGGGTTGGCCCCCGTGAGTGAGGCTTCCGGGGCGCTGCCGAGCGAAAAGGCCGCCTGGATAAAAGTGCCTGGCTGGAAATCAGCGTTCAGCGCAGGCGTCCCATCCACCACGTACAGCGGCTGGTCGGGCCCGGCCAAGCTGCTGCCGCCCCGAATACGCACCGTGGCCCAGTCGCCGGGCGCGCCGGAGTTGGGCGTCACCTGTACGCCGGGTACCTGCGGTAGCAGGGTCTGGATGGTGAGAAAGGCGGGGGGCGACCACGGAATGTTGATGATATTTACGGGGTTGTTGCAGCTACAGCACTTCGTGGTTTCCCGGTCATTAGTTCCGGAGCCCACTACGCACACGCCACTCAGGTGAATGGTGTCGCCGAGATGGGCGGGGGCTTCTACTACTATCAGGGGCGGGGCAGCGGGCGGTAGCAGCTGGGCGCGGGCTGGACTGGTGCCCCCGGTACTCATCAAAAAAGTAAGCGCAGTAAAAAGCGTCATAGAGCGTTGCATGGGCATTTGATGCCCGGAAAGGTTTTTCTACACACGGCGACGAGCGCTGGTATTTTTCAGTCGAGGCTGGGGTGAGCTGGACCGGTGCAGCAGCAAGACGCTTTGCTCAGGCCAGAGCCAGCAGGTCGAAGCCCGTTCTCGTGCGTGGGACCAAGCTCTCTAGCGAAGAGACAGGCCATCAATAACCGCCGCGCCGGCTTGTGGAAATCCGAACTGTACAAGCACTGGAAAAGGAAGTCGGGACGAACCCAAATATAGCCACCGCTGTGTCCGCTACCTTTGCCCTTCCCAACCCACCCCTTTTACCCCATGAGCCCAGTTGCCACCGCCCTGCAGTTCGACCGCCAGGACCTCTCCAATGAAACCCTGCTGCACCTCTATCAGCACCTGCTGCGCCCCCGGCTGATTGAAGAAAAAATGCTGATTCTGCTGCGCCAGGGCAAGGTGAGCAAATGGTTTTCGGGTATCGGGCAGGAAGCCATTTCGGTGGGCAGCACCCTGGCCCTGGATGCCGACGAGTATATACTGCCGCTGCACCGCAACCTGGGCGTTTTCACGGGGCGCGAGGTGCCGCTGGGCCGCCTCTTTGCGCAGTGGCAGGGCAAGCGCACCGGCTACACCAAGGGCCGCGACCGCAGCTTCCACTTCGGCACCAACGAGCACCACATTGTGGGCATGATTTCGCACCTCGGCCCGCAGCTGGCTGTGGCGGGCGGCATCGCTCTGGCCGATTTGCTCGACAAAAGGCCCAAAGTGACCTTGACTTACAGCGGTGACGGCGGCGCTTCGGAAGGCGACTTCCACGAGGCCCTGAACGTAGCCGCTGTGTGGCAGCTCCCGGTTATTTTCATGATTGAAAATAACGGCTACGGCCTCAGCACGCCTAGCAACGAGCAGTTCCGCTTCAAATCCTTCGTCGATAAAGGCCCCGCCTACGGCATGGAAGCTGTGCAGGTCGACGGCAATAACGTACTCGAAGTGTATACGACGGTAAAGCGCTTGGCCGAAGACCTCCGCCAAAACCCGCGCCCCGTGCTGGTCGAAGCCCTCACCTTCCGCATGCGCGGCCACGAGGAAGCCAGCGGCACTAAGTACGTGCCCCAGAGCCTGATGGAAGAATGGGCTGCCAAAGACCCGGTTGAGAACTACGAAAAGTGGCTCCTTGCCGAAGGCATCCTTACCGAAACCGCCAAGCACGGCATCCGCGAGAAAATCAAGGCCGCCATTGAAGCTGGCCTGCAGGAAGCCGATGCCGAACCCATGCCTACCGCGGATGTGCAGGAGGAAATTGCCGACATGTACCAGCCCTTCGACGCGCCAATTACGGCCGCCCCGAAAGACGGTCCGGCGCCGGAAAAGCGGTTCATCGATGCCATTTCGGAGGGCATGAAGCAGAGCATGGAGCGCTACCCAGAACTTGTACTCATGGGCCAGGACATTGCCGACTATGGCGGCGTGTTCAAAATCACCGAGGGTTTCGTGGCTGAATTTGGCAAGACCCGGGTGCGTAACACGCCGCTCTGCGAGTCGGCCATCGTGGGCATTGGCCTGGGGCTGAGCATCAAGCGGAAGAAGGCAATGGTCGAGATGCAGTTTGCGGATTTTGTGACCTGCGGCTTCAACCAGATTGTGAACAACCTCGCCAAAAGCCACTACCGCTGGGGCCAGAATGCCGACGTAGTGGTGCGCATGCCTACCGGCGCGGGCTCGGCCGCCGGCCCCTTCCATTCGCAGAGCAACGAGGCGTGGTTCACGCACACACCCGGCCTGAAAGTAGTATACCCTAGCAACCCCCACGATGCCAAAGGCTTGCTCTGCGCTGCTTTCGAGGACCCCAACCCGGTGCTGTATTTCGAGCATAAAATGCTGTACCGTAGCTTGTCGGGTCCCGTACCGGAGGCTTATTACACCACGCCTATCGGCCAGGCCGCGCTGGCCGCGCAAGGCGACGAGCTAAGCATCATCACCTACGGCATGGGCGTGCGCTGGGCCCTGCAAGTCTGCCAGGACCTGGGCGTGTCGGCCGATATTCTGGACCTGCGCACCCTGCTGCCCTGGGACCAGGAAGCCGTGCGCAAAACTGTGGAGAAAAACGGTCGCGTCCTCATCCTGCACGAAGACACGATGACCGGTGGTATCGGCGGCGAAATCGCGGCCTGGATTGGCGAGCATTGCTTCGAGCACCTCGATGCACCGGTTCGGCGCGTGGCTTCCCTAGATACGGCCATTCCATTTGCGCCGCCGCTGGAAGCTGCCTTTCTGCCCCAGCAGCGCCTGCGCGAGCAGGTGCAGGCCCTGCGCAACTACTAGCTTCGTTATCAGTTGCTCGTTGTCAGTTATTAGGTTGCATAAGTAACGTTAATAGTGGCGTACATTGAGCAACGTTAATAACTGACCACGGGTGACTAGCAACTGATAACGAACAACTACTACTAAACCTCGCCGGTGAAATACAGTCTACCTTCCGTTGTTTTTCGGTGCCTGCTGGGCGTGCTGCTACTGGCGGCATTGGGCAGCTGTAGCCTCTACCATAAGATTCATCACCCCTACCGCCTGCCCACGCCCAAGCCCTCACCGGAGTATCTGGCCCAGCTCAAGAAGAAAAAAGAAGACGAAAAACTGCGCAACGACTTGGCCAAGTCGGCCGCTTCGGCTAAGAAAAAATCGGGTGTTGGCACCGAAGAAGCGGCTACCGACGTCTCGATGCCCAGCAACGACGGCGCCACCGCCAACAACAATACGTCCGACATCAAAAGCAGCGTGTATCCGGAGCGCTCAACGGTGAAATACGATAAGCACCAGATGATGAAGAAGCCGAAGCTGATGCGGCGCCGGCGTCATAACAAGGGAGGCAAAGGCTTCCATCCCATCGAGTCTATCCGTAACTTCTTCAAATATGGCCTCCACAAAAAACCGAACTACAGCCCCGACCACCGGCCGGCGCCTAAACAGCCCAAAGAAGCTTCGGAAGACACCCTGCCCGACGAGCCCATGCCCACCCCGGCTCCCGATGGCAAGCCGTAGTGCGCTGCTTCTGCTAGTGCTGGCCGTGCTGGGCCTGCTGAGCGGTCCGTTGGCCCACGGCCAGATTGTGCGTGAGAAGCCCGGCAAAATCAACGCCGCCAACCGCCGCGCCTTGCGCGAGGCCAAAAAAACCGAATCCCCCTACAAAGACAGCCACCTCGATGTGACCCGCGACCAGCTCAAGCGGGGCCAGAGCACCCAGCAAACCAAGGCCAGCAAAGCCGTCGACTATAAAAAAGGCACCGCGCCCAACGTGAAGTCTTCAGGCTTTCTGGGCCTGCGCCGCGACAAAACCACCACCCTTGTGCGCAAAGAGCAGCGCCAGAAAAACCGCAAGCCGGAACTCAACTCCGGAAAAAATGACTAGCCGCCGGGGAATCAAGTAGCCGGAAAACTGTTGTACCAGTTATCCACTTATTCCGGCGTCCATCCGCTTCGTTTTTAACCCCTTCATTCAATGTCCACCCCCTGGCTTCCCCTCACCCAACCCGAGCAGATTACTGACCTCGCGCAAGCTTCGCACGAGCAACCAGTGCTTATTTTCAAGCACAGCACCACGTGTTCCATCAGCGCAGCGGCCAAAAGCAAGATTGAGCGCCAGTGGGCCGATAGCGGCCTCGAACTGCCCATCTACTACCTCGACTTGCTGCGCTTCCGCCCCCTCTCTGCGCAGGTTGCCGAGCAGTTTGGCATCCGCCACGAGTCGCCGCAGTTACTCGTTATCCAGGATGGCGAATGCGTTTACGACGCCTCCCACATGGGCATCCGCCTAGCCGATGTGAAGGCGGTGGTGAAATAGAAAGTCACCGCTCTTCCTGGGCCGCGCAAGACCTTCATGCGGCCCGGGAAGAGCGGTAACTCTACCAATTATTTATACTCAAACACCACATTCTGCACCAAATCGGGGTGCAGGCTCAGCGTAACCGGGCATGTATGCGCCACGCGTTCCAACAGGGTACGCTCGCTTGGTGCCAGCGATGCAGGCAGCGTAATGGTTACGTCAATCTGCGCGATGCGCCGTGGGCCGTCGGTGCTCATGTGCTTGGTGACTTCAAAGGTGCAGCTCGTTAGGTCCCACTCGTGGCGCTCGGCCACAATGGCCATGGTTGTCACGATGCAGGCGCCCAAGGCGGTACTCACCAGGTCGGTGGGCGAAAAAGCCTCGCCACGGCCGTGGTTATCTACGGGGGCGTCGGTCTGAATAGTAGTGCCCGACGCCACATGCGTGGCTTCGGTGCGAAGGTGGCCGGCGTAGCGGGCGGTTGCGGTGCTCATTAAGTCAGGAAGTTACCTTTACAAAGTTGTTTTTCTTTAGCTAATTTACGTATTACGTGGTGCGCCGCGCCGGTGGCGTTGGGTCGGGCCTTACTTCTGGTTATTTATGCAGCTCTCTCTTTCTCGCTTTTCAGGCTTGCTGGTGGCCGGTTTGTTGGCTGTAACCACTGCCCGTGCCCAGGCTCCCACGCGGCCCGTCCCATCCGTGGTGCCTGATGCACCGTCGGACGAACAGTCTTACCGGAAGGAATTTGTTTTTGGGGTAAACTTCAACACCCAGGGCGGACTATTGGGCGGGGCGTCCATCCGCTCGTCACGCGTGCTCGACGACCGGCTGCTGCGCTTCTGGAGCCTAGAAGGCGTAATGCTGAAAAATGCCAAAGAAGACCGCATCACCACAGGAATCGGCGGCACCTACATCGACCAGAAAACCAACTACGCATTTGTGTTGCGGCCTTCCATCGGCTTGCAGCGCATTCTGTTCCGCAAGGCGGCTGATGCCGGTGTGCAGGTGAACGGGCTATTGAGCGTAGGGCCGTCCATCGGACTGCTGATGCCTTACTATATCAGCTACGACCGAACGTACGCGGCAACGGGCGTTCCGAACTTGGCCACCGATGAGATTGTGAACGAGCAGTATAACCCGCGAATACACACATTTCCGGACGCCATCCTCGACCACGGTCCGCTGTTTAGCGGCATTGGCCAAACCCAGGTGGTGCCTGGCTTCCATTTGCGCGGCGGCCTCAGCTTTGAGTACGGGCGCTACCGCGATGCAGTCACGGGCCTCGAAGTAGGCTTTCTGGTCGAAGGGTTCACCAAGCGTATGGTCATCCTCAGCCCTTACTTGTCCGAAACGGATAACCTCAACCGGCAATTTTTCCCCTCGGTCTACCTGACCCTATTCTTCGGGCACCGGAGCTAACATCTTTGGCCTGGTGAAGAATAGGTATAGAATAAAGCGGAGGGCGGTTTAGCTCACGAAAGATTTACGGCGTAATTGATGCTCATGAGTAAGTCGCATCAATTACGCCGTAAATTTGTTAGTGCTAAGCATCGAATGGGCAGAGGTTAATTCCTTCTTCTTCATTCCTCATTCTAGATTATTGAAATGATTGATTTGCCCGTTATCCAGCCCGAAACTGCTGCCCCCGCCCGCCCACGCAAGCCCGACTGGCTGCGCGTGAAGCTGCCCGTGGGCGAAGAATACGCCGCCGTGCGCCGCCTCGTCGACGAGCACAAACTGCACACCATCTGCGAGAGTGGCAACTGCCCCAATATGGGCGAGTGCTGGGGTGCCGGTACGGCCACGTTTATGATTCTGGGCAACATCTGTACCCGTTCCTGCTCATTCTGCGCCGTGGCTACCGGCCGCCCTACTGAGTACGACCTCGACGAGCCCCGCCGCGTGGCCGAGGCCATTGCCCTCATGAAAGTGAAGCACGCCGTTATCACCTCCGTGAACCGCGACGAGCTAAAGGACCGTGGCGCCAGCGTGTGGCGCGACACGGTGGTGTTCACCAAGCAGCTCTCGCCCAGCACCACCATCGAAACCCTGATTCCGGATGTGAAAGCTAACTGGGATGCCCTGGATGTGATGATTTCGGGTGGCCAGGAGGTGATTTCGCACAACGTGGAAACCGTGGGCAGCCTCTACCGCCTCGTGCGCCCGCAGGCCAAATACGACCGCAGCCTGGAGCAAATCCGGCGCACCAAGCTGGCCGGCCATCGCACCAAATCCGGCATCATGCTGGGCCTGGGTGAGAAGCCCGATGAACTGTACCAAGCCATGGATGACCTTGTGGCCAACGGCCTCGACATCCTTACCCTCGGCCAGTACCTGCAACCTACCAAGCGCCACTTGGAAGTAGCCGAATTTATCACCCCCGACCAGTTTGCCCATTACAAGGAAGAAGGCCTCAAGCGCGGCTTGAAATACGTGGAAAGCGGCCCGCTGGTGCGCAGTTCCTACCACGCCGAGCGCCACGTAAACGTACCGGTATAGAGAATCTTTCGATAGCTCCACAAGCAAAAAGCCCGCTCAAGTTGAGCGGGCTTTTTGCTTGTAATAGAAACGTGTGCGCTACTTAGCGGCGGGCGTTGTTATCCTGCGGCGGATAAGTGCTCAGAATACCGTTCACAATGCGGTGGGTTTCGGCTTCGTCAATTGTGTTTTGGTTGACCTGGGCCTGACCCGTGCCACGCCATGCTAACTCTTTGCGATGCGCGTCGATGATGTCAATCACCACGGTGCCGGCTTTGTATTGGGTTACGGGCGAGTAGGCACCGCGGCCGTAGTAGCCGTAACCATAGCCGTAGGGATAACCGAGGCCATTGTAATAGGGCGAAACCTGCTGCTTGTCTTCCACGCGGGCACTGTAAGCCACGTAAATGTCGGGAGTCGTTGTGACTTCGGTCAAACCTTTGGCGGCCATTTCGGCGGCTACCGAAGCGCGCATGCGCTTGTCAAGAAAAGATTCGTAGCCTTTGGCAGGGCCACCTTCGGCATCTCTGGGCTGCTGTGGGTACCAAGCCCAGGTTTTGAAGGCCCGGAAGTTCACAGCGTGGTCAAAATCGTTGGTGACACCTACGCGCGAAGCTGCCGTGCAGCCACTCAGCAGAAGGATAAGGCTGGCGGCCATCAGTGTAGCAGGACCAGCCAGAAAACGGGTGATGCGGTTCATATATAGCGGAAAAAACAGAATGATTGGAAGGCCTGAAATGCCGTTTCAGAGTAGAGAACGTAACTGTTTCAAAGGCTATTGTGCTAACGAAAAAGCGGGGCCCGTCGTTCACATTTTGGTCGGATGGAGAGGGGATTTGAGCGACAAATTTCCCAGCCTAGTGGCTTGAGATAACAGGATTTTACCCTACCTTACCCCCGAATTCCCACGATATCATTCCTGCTTCATCAATGAAAAGTACTGCCTTATTGGTTTTGTCAATCGCCGGCCTACTAACTGCCTGCTCCTCTTCGCGTGATGAGATGCGCAAACCAGTTGGCAGCCGTGCGCCAGTAGCGCACAATACCATCGTGGATTGCCCCGTATACGACGGCATGACCAAAACCTCCACTGTGCTTTCCCAAACCACTGCCGGCAACGAAGTGCAGATAACCGATACCATCAACGCTTATTTCGTGCGTGTTCGGTTGGAAAAAGACGGCCAAACCAAAGTTGGCTACATGGACCGGCGCTGCTTCGGCGAGCGGGGCAGCAAGTAGAGCGACAACGCCTGTCATTGCGAGGCGCAGTCGAAGCAAATCTGTCCTGTCAGCACGACGATTCTACTAATGTGACAACGCTTTACCAGCAAAAAGCCCCGACTCCACTCAGAGCCGGGGCTTTTTGCTGGTAAAGCTAGTTGCTGAGAACAGGCCTAGTTACTTTGGCTACTCTTGCAATGCTATACGACTAGTATGACGGGCCTTTGTCAGCCTGTACCAAATGCTCCTCTTGGTCGGCAAACTCCTCGATGGGGGTGCAGCTGCAAATCAGGTTGCGGTCGCCGTAGGCCGAGTCGATGCGGGCGACGCTGGGCCAGAACTTGGCGGCGCGCACGTACTCCATCGGGTACACGGCTTGCTCGCGGGTGTAGGGGCGAGTCCACTCGTGCACGAGCACGCTGGCGGCGGTGTGCGGGGCGTGCTTGAGGACGTTGTCCTTGGCATCGGCTTTGCCCGATTCCACATCGGCGATTTCCTTGCGGATGGAAATCATTGCGTCGCAGAAGCGGTCCAACTCGGCTTTGCTCTCGCTTTCGGTGGGCTCAATCATGAGCGTGCCGGCCACGGGGAATGATACCGTGGGAGCGTGGAAGCCATAGTCCATCAGGCGCTTGGCAATGTCTTCTACCTCGATGCCGGCCTTTTTGAAGTGGCGGCATTCCAGAATCATCTCGTGGGCGCAGCGGCCGTGGCTGCCGCTGTACAGCACCGGGTAGTGGGCCTCGAGGCGGGCCTTGATGTAGTTGGCATTCAGGATGGCGGTTTCGGTGGCGCGCTTCAGGCCGTCGCCGCCCATCATCGAGATGTAGGCGTAGCTGATGGGCAGGATGCTGGCCGAACCCCACGGCGCGGCCGAAACCGAGCCGCTAGTGCGGCCCTCTACCGGCACCACGGCGTGGCCGGGCAGGTAGGGCACCAGGTCTTCTACCACGCCGATGGGGCCGATGCCGGGGCCGCCGCCGCCGTGCGGGATGCAGAAGGTTTTGTGCAAGTTGAGGTGGCACACGTCGGCGCCGATGTTGGCGGGCGAGGTGAGGCCTACTTGCGCGTTCATGTTGGCGCCGTCCATGTACACCCGGCCGCCGTGCTGGTGGATGGTTTCGCAGATGTCGATGATGGTTTCCTCGTAAACGCCGTGCGTGCTGGGGTAAGTTACCATCAGGCAGCTAAGGTTGGCGGCGTGCTGCTCGGCTTTGGCTTTGAGGTCGGCCACGTCAATGTTGCCGTCTTCGGTGCTCTTCACCACCACTACCTGCATGCCGGCCATTACGGCCGAGGCGGGATTAGTGCCGTGGGCCGAGGCGGGGATGAGGGCCACGTTGCGGTGGTGGTCGCCACGGGCGTCGTGGTAGCCTTTGATGGCTAGCAGGCCGGCGTACTCACCCTGCGCACCGGAGTTGGGCTGCAGGCTCACGGCCGCAAAGCCGGTTACCTCACATAGCCAGGCTTGCAGGTCCGAGAAAATCTGCTCGTAGCCTTTGGCTTGCTCGATGGGGGCGAAGGGGTGCAGGCCGCCGATTTCGGGCCAAGTCACCGGAATCATTTCGGCGGTGGCGTTCAGCTTCATGGTGCACGAGCCCAGCGGAATCATGCTGTGCGCGAGACTGAGGTCCTTATTTTCGAGCTGCTTCATGTAGCGCAGCATCTCGTGCTCGGCATGGTGCGTGTTGAACACCGGGTGCGTGAGGTACTCGCTGCTGCGCACCAGGCTGGCGGGCAGGCGCAGCTCTTCGGCTTCCAAAGCCTCGGCCAGCTGGTCCGACTCCTTGCCCAGCACTTTGGCGAATACGTCCAGAATATCGGCTACGTCGTGTAGTTCGGTATTCTGGTTCAGCGAAATGCCTACGTGCACTTCCTCGAAGTAGCGGAAGTTCAGCTGCATGGCTTCGGCTTCCTGCTTGAGGGCCTGCTGCAGTTCGGCGCTTTCGAGACGCACGTTCAGGGTGTCGAAGTAGTGCTCATTCACCTGCGAAACGCCTAGTTTCTTGAGGCCGGCTTCCAGGGTTTGGGCCAGGATGTGGGTGTTGGTGGCAAACTGCTTCAGGCGCTGCGGACCGTGGTACACGGCGTACATACCGGCCAGCACGCTCAGCAGCACCTGCGCGGTGCAGATGTTACTCGTGGCTTTTTCGCGGCGGATGTGCTGCTCGCGGGTTTGCAGGGCCATGCGGTAGGCCTTGTTGCCGGCCGCGTCCACACTCTGGCCGATGAGGCGGCCGGGAATCACGCGCTTGAACTGCTCTTTGCAGGTGAAGAAACCGGCGTGCGGTCCGCCGTAGCCCATCGGCACGCCGAAGCGCTGGGAGTTGCCCACGCACACGTCGGCGCCCAGCTCGCCGGGCGAAGTAAGCAGCGTGAGGGCCAGCAAATCGGCCGCCATCACCACGAACACGTTGTTTTTCTTAGCAGCGGCAATGAAGTCGGTGTAGTCGAACACTTCGCCGTCGGCAGCGGGGTACTGCACCATGGCGCCGAAGAAGCCTTCGTTGCTGAGGTCAATCTGACGGTGGTCGCCCACCACCAGCTCGATGCCGACTGGCGTGGCGCGGGTGCGCAGCAGGTCGATGGTCTGGGGCAGCACCTGCTCCGACACGAAGTACTGGTTAGCGCCTTTTTTCTTGGTCTGGCTGTGCAGCATGTGCATGGCCTCGGCGGCGGCGGTGCCTTCATCCAGCAGGCTGGCGTTGGCGATTTCGAGGCCGGTGAGGTCAATTACGACCGTTTGGTAGTTGATGAGGGCTTCGAGGCGGCCCTGGGCAATTTCGGCCTGGTAGGGCGTGTAGGCGGTGTACCAGCCCGGGTTTTCCAGAATGTTGCGCTGGATAACGGGGGGCAGGGTGGTGTCGTGATAGCCGAGGCCGATGTAGGATTTGAAGACCTGATTCTGGCTGGCAATCTGCTTGAATTTCGCCAAAAAAGCCCGTTCGCTGAGGGCGGCGGGCAGGTCGAGTGGTTTTTTCAGGCGAATGGCGGGCGGCACCGTTTCATTGATGAGCTGCTCGATGCTTTCGACCCCGATGGTGCGGAGCATGGCGGCCTGGGCGTCGGCGCCGGGCGCGTTGTGGCGGGCCTCAAAAACGTCGACGGGCGAGAATTTCAACGACATAAACACGAAAAAATGATGGGGGAGGGGCTGGGTTTCCGGGATAACAAAGGTAGCCCCGAAAGGATTGCCGCCGGTACGGCTGCGCCCGTAAATGCGGGCCAAGGCGGCATATTATAACCCCGTTGTGTCGTCAGGAGTGCCCGTAGTTCCGGCAACAGCCACCGTAGGCCCGGCAGTACCTCCCGTAGCCTCCACCACAGTTCCCGTAGCCCTAAAAGTTGTGACGGTAGAGCCCGCAAGAGCTCCCGTATACTTATCCTGAGCTCCCGTACACTCAGAAACAGCATTTTCTCGGTTTGCTATAGCATTTTATTTGGCATCCGGCTTTGTGCCCATGTTGTCTGAAAAAGAATGCTAGTGCCGTGACATTGTGCGTGAACGTTGGGCCTCACCCCCTGACCCCCTCTCCAATGGAGAGGGGGCACCGGTTGTGTGCGGTTGTAAATCGTTGAATGCACCCCTTTCCGTCGGAGAGAAGGGGGGGTAAAACTATTCCTTCCGCACCTTGGCAGTTGTCTGCTGGCCGTCGGGGGTTTGCACGCGCACCAAGTAGAGGCCGGCGCGCAGGTGCTGGCCGGCCTGGAAGTCGTCGTGGCCGGAGCCTTGTTCTACCAATTTGCCGGCGAAATCATACACCTGGTAGGTGAAGGTGCCGGGCGTGCGCAGGTGGATGGTGCTGGTGGTGGGGTTCGGGTAGATGGCTACGGCCAGGCGGGCGTTGGTGGAGCGGGTGGCCGTCACCACGTTGTTGGCACTATCAGCCAGTACGATGTTGGGTGTGGGAGGGGCACTCATGCCGGTGCCCAGGAAAAAGCTGGGGTGGGGGGGCTGGTTGTAGGCCGAGTTTTCGTGGGCCACCGCCAAGCGGTACTGCGAGTCGTGCATCAGCGTATAAATGCGCTCGGTGGTCGGGGTTGAGGTAGAGTAGAGAATAAGACTCTGGTTGTTGCGGGCGCGGAGCAGGATTTCCTCGCGCCAGTCGCCCAGAATGTCGGCCGTTACGCAGGGGTTGGCCTTGGTGGTGTTGTTGGTTTGAGCATCGCCGTCGGCAGCGGTGCTGGGGGTGAGCAGGCGGGTGAGGGTGCCATTGGTGGCCGTGCCGGTGGGGGGAACCCACTTTTCGAGGCGCACGGTAGCTTCGTTGGTGGTCGAATTATAACCGGCATCGAGTAGCTCACGGCTTAGGTCGCCGTCCCACCACACGGCGAAGTTGGTGGTGGGCTTGCTGGTGCCTATCTGCACGCCGGTGCAGGAATAGAGGCCGCCCACCGAACCCCACATTTCATAGCCGGGATAGTTAGGGTCCACATCGGCGGCCAGGCACCGGCCCACATCGACGGTAGCGGGCACACCCCAAATGGGTACGCCGGTGTTAGCATCGCGCAATTCGAGGCCGTACTGGCCGTAGCGGGCGGGCTCTTCGTGGCACTGCCACACCTCCTGGCCGGGGCGGTTGGGGTTCATGTCGCTCATGTGCAGGGCGTCGCCGTGGCCCAGGGTGGTGTTGTAGAACCCCGTGCCAGTGGCGCTGATGGCGCTGGCACCGTTCACGATTTCGTCGCGGCCGTCGCCGTTCACGTCGCCCACCGTCAGCTGGTGGTTGCCCTGGCCGGCGTAGGCGCTGTTGCCGGCCGTGTTGCTGTCGAAGGTCCAGCGCGGAGTAAGCTGACCGTTGCGCCAGTCCCAGGCCACGCGCACCAAGCGGGTATAGTAGCCGCGCCCCATTATCAGGCTGGGCCGCACGCCGTCGAGGTAGGCCACCGTCGACACAAAGCGGTCGACGCGGTTGCCGTAGCTGTCGCCCCAGCTGCTCACGGTGCCACGGGCGGGCAGGTAGGCGGTGCTGGCCATGGCCGCACCGGTGCGCCCGTTGAACATGGTCAAAAATTCGGGCCCGCTCAGCACGTAGCCCAACGACGAGCCGGCGGTGGTCACCCGGTAGTCGGCCGTAGCATCGCCGATGACCGTACCCACCCCATCCACGGTGCCGTCGGCGGTTTTGCAGGCCACTTCGGCCTTGCCGTCGCTGTCGAAATCATACACCATGAACTGCGTGTAATGCGCCCCCGCCCGGATGTTGCGGCCCAAATCGATGCGCCAGAGCCGGGTGCCGTTCAGGCGGTAGCAGTCGAGGTATACGTTGCCAGTGTAGCCGGCCTGGGAGTTGTCCTTCGAGTTGGAGGGGTCCCATTTCAGGATGATTTCGTATTCCCCATCGCCGTCCACGTCGCCCACGCTGGCATCGTTGGCGCTGTAGGTGTAGGCCACGCCATCGGGCGTGGTGCCACCCGCCGGCTGCTGAATGGGGATGCGCAGGAACTTGTCGGTCCACACGCTGGCCGCGGCCGAAGCGGGCTGTTCCACGCCGTTTAGCACGGGGCGCACGGTATAAGTCGCGTCGATGGCGGTGTTGTCAACGAGGTTGGTGGCCCCGGTGATGGGCGTGGCATTCACCAGGGTGCTGCCCCGGTACACGTTGAAAGAAACGCCGGCGGGGTCGGTACCAAATAGCCGCCAGCTGACGAATACGGTGCTGGCGCTGCTGCGAAGGGCCACCACGCTGCGGTTGAGCTTCTCCATGCGCCGCTGTGCCTGGGCAAATGGAGCAAGGAAGAGCAAGGCCGCGCACAGGGCCAAGAGCTTGCGCCAGCCGCCCCGGTAGCAGGCTTGGGCGCGGTGGATGGGTAGGGTAATCTGCTTCATAGAAAGGGAGTTGAAGGTTGAGTGGGATGGTAATAACACTAAGTACAAGGACTTAGCAGGTGCGGGTGTCCTGTGCCTTCCTGTGCGGTGGGGCAATGCCCGAATTCTGTATGGGCCGAGCAGACCAGTGGGTTCGCCATCCGCAAAATCTCTAGCTTTGCTAGCCCATCCATTCCCCATCCCACCCCGCTTATGCCCTTTACCATCGGTCTCATTCGTGAAGGCAAAACCCCGCCCGACAAGCGTGTGCCCCTTACCCCCAAAAAGTGCGTCGAAGCCCAGGCGACTTTTCCCGGCCTGCGTGTGGTGGCGCAGAGCAGCCCCATTCGCAGCTACATCGACCAGGAATACCGCGACCTCGGCATTGAAGTGCGCGACGATGTGAGCGACTGCGATGTGCTCATGGGCGTGAAGGAGGTGCCTCTCGACCAGCTTATTCCCAACAAAACCTACCTGTTCTTCTCGCACACTGTGAAGAAGCAGCCCGCTAATCGCAACCTGCTGCGCGCCGTGCTGAAGAAGAACATCACCCTCATCGACTACGAGCTGCTGACCAACGAGCGTGGCGAGCGCATCGTAGCCTTCGGGCGCTACGCCGGCATTGTGGGGGCCTACAATGGCCTGCTCACCTACGGCCGTAAGCACGGCCTCTATGACCTGAAGCCGGCCTACCAGTGCGTGGACATGGACGACATGCAGGAGGAGTTTTTCAAGGTGAAGAAGCTGCCACCCATCAAAATGGCCGTCACTGGCTCGGGGCGCGTGGCCCAGGGTGCGCTGGAAGTGCTCGACCGCATGGGCATCCGCCGGGTGAGCGTGTATGACTACTTATACCTGACTTTCAACGAGCCGGTGTACACCCAACTGCGCAGCTCCGACTACAACCGCCGCCGCGACGGCCGCGTGTGGGACACCCCGGATTTCCACCAGCACCCCGAGGAGTACGAGTCGACCTTCGACAAATTCCTGCCCGTTACGGACCTGCTCATTGCCTGCGCCTACTGGCACCCAGCCGCGCCGCTGCTCTTCACCGAAGCCGATACGCAGCAGCCCGATTTTCGCATCAACACCATCGCCGACGTGACCTGCGACGTGGATGGCTCGGTCCCTGTTACCAAGCGCAACAGCACCATCGCCGACCCCGCATTCGACTATAACTGCGCCACCGGCGAGCTGGAATCCGCTTACTCACGCCCCTCCAACATCACCGTGATGGCCGTGGACAACCTGCCCTGCGAACTGCCCCGCAACGCCAGCCGCGACTTCGGCCGCCAGCTCCTCGACAATGTGCTGCCCCACTTGGTGGGCGATGATGCGGCAGGTGTTATCGCCCGGGCCACCATTGCCAGGGGTGGCCAGCTTACCGAACGGTACCAGTATCTAGCCGATTACGTGGCCGAGGCTGCAGCTGTATAATTGGGTGACTTCATAAAAAAACACCCCTGTTTACTGTTAGGGGTGTTTTTTTATGAAGTTGGTACAAGTGGAATAAGCTACTCCAGCATGACGCGGCGGGTGGTCGTTCCCCCAGCGTAGTGCACGCGCAGCAGGTAAGCGCCGGCGCGCAAGGGCGAGGTGTCCAGCGTGAGCTCGGGTTGGCTCACCACTTGAGTAAGCACCACGCGGCCCAGGGCGTCGAGCAATTCCACGCGCTGGGGCCGGCTGGCGGCATCGAGGGCGAGGTTGAGCCGGCCGTGGGCCGGCACCGGCCAGGCCTGGGTGCGGGCGGCCAGCTTCTGGTTTGATACGCTCAGCACATTGGCATCGAGCAGCCGCACGAGGCCATTGTAGGAAATGCCAGAAACGGTGGTGAAACTGCCGGCTGCCATGATGGCTCCATCGGCCTGCACCAGCAGGCTGTTCACAGTCGTATTGGGACCGGTGGCTCCATTATAGCTAAGGTCGAATGCCCCGTTAGACAGCAGGCGTAGTGTACCGTTTGCATTCTGCGTGCCCACCTGCCCACCCACCAGCACCCGGCCGTTGGGCTGCACGGCCAAGGTCTGAATGCGGGTACTAACAGCGCCGGCCGCAAAGCCGGGGTCGGGGGTGCCATTGGGAAGCAGGCGCACGACTTCGCCCATTGGCAGGCCGCCGAAACTGGTGAAGCTGCCCGACGCATACAATCGCCCCGCCGCGTCGCGGGCCAGTTGGGTAGCAAAATTCAGCGAGTTGGTGGGAACAGCCGTTTGCGTAAAAGAAGGGTCCAAGGTTCCACTTGGCAGCAGGCGCAGTATTGGATAGCGGCTGCCACTAATATTATTGGACCCGCCTATCACCAAGTTGCCATCGGGCTGTACCAGCAATGCATCAGCTTGGTAGGTGACCGGGAAGCTCGTGTCGCGTTGGCCCGTGACGCCATTAAGGCACAGTAGCTGCGAGAAAATGTTGAGAGGTGCACTAGCCTCTGTGAGCGTGCCCTTTACCAAGACACGGCCGTCATTCTGCACGGCCAGCAGCTCCACGTTGGATTGCCCGAATACCGTGGGCACGAAGACTGGGGCAAACCCGGTGTCCAGCGCTCCATTGGGCAGCAGGCGGCCCAGCGACTGACGAACTCCACCTGCCAACTGGTCGAACGTTCCGCCGACTAGCACCTTACCATCGGGCTGCAGCGCCAGTGCTGTCACCACATCCGAGGCCCGGGCGGCGGCCGTAAAGCCGGCATCGAGCGTCCCATCCGTATTCAGGCGGGCCACATACCCAGCAGCTACGCCCCCAATTTCGGTGAAATTACCTCCCACTACGTACTTGCCATCGGGCTGCTGCACCAATGCATTGACCGATGCGGGGGCCTGTACCAGCGGGACAAAGGCCGGGTCACGGCTGCCGTCCGTATTGAGCAGGGCAATACCTGTGGCAGCGCTGCCCGCGGGTGCAAAGCGAGTGGGTGACAGCAGGGCCACCAGCACCTTGCCATTGGGCAGCAGCTGCATCGTATTCAACTGTGAGTTTGCCGGAACAGCGCTGGTATTGGCAAAAGCTGGGTCGAGGCCACCGTTGGGCAGCAGGCGTACCAGCTTGCCGATAGCCGTGCCGTTATAGGTTCGGCTGACAATACTGAGGACGAGAATTTTGCCATCGGGCTGTACCTGTATCGCCGGAGAAATCAAGCCGCTCAGGTTGGTGAAGTTCGTGCCATTTTGAAAGCTGGTATCCAAGGTGCCGTTGGCGTTCAGGCGTGTTAGAGCCGGCCACCCGGGCATTGGGTTATAGGTGGCTACCAATAGTTTGCCATCCGGCTGCACGGCCACATCGAGCAAGCTGCCTCCGCTGGGCACAGCCGGCGTAAAACTGGTATCGATGGCGCCTGTAGGCAGCAGCCGCACAATGGCTTGTCGGGCAGTGCCATTAATACTGCTGAAAGCGCCAGTCACCACTATTTTTCCATCGGTCTGGACGGCAATGGCAGCGGTCTGCATTGAGAAGCCCGTACCCAGAGCGGTTTGAAAGGCAGCATCCAGGCTGCCGTCGGTGTTGAGGCGCACCAAACGCCCGGCCGCACTGCCGTTAAATGTTGTGAAGTCTCCGGCTACCAATACTTTGCCATCAGGCTGGGCTGCTACTGAATAGAAGTTGGAGAACCCGGCACCACTGCCCGCATTAAATCCGGCATCGGGGGTGCCGTCGGTATTGAGTCGTAGCAGGCGCTGCCGCGTCACGCTGCCCAACGTCAGGGCGGCGTCGCTTACCAGCAGTATCTGCCCATTCGGCAGCAGGCTAAAGAGTCGACAAGTGCCTTGCAAACTGCTTACGTTGGTCTGAAAAGCTAAGTCAGGGGAAGAGCCGTCGGCCAATAACCGTAGCAGCCCGGTAGCGGAACTGCCACCCGCGCGCACAGCATCGGAAAGCAGCAGGTACTTACCATCCGTTTGCTGTGCCGCCTGCTGAACGCTGGCCGGCCGGTAGGCATACGATGGTATGAACGACGGGTCGATGCTGGGGCCCTGCGCCTGAGCTGCCGGCTTGCTCAGAACCAGGCAAAACAGTAGAAAAAGTGCAAATCGCTGAATTAGTGTAAAGTGCTTCACCGTAAGAAGATAAGTTAGGAAAGGAGGGACAATACAACTGCTACTCCACTACCACGCGGCGGGTAACGGGGCCGTTGGCGTACTGCACGCGCAGCACGTAGTGGCCGGCGCGCAGGGGCGAGGTGTCAAGCGTCAGCTCGGCTTGGCTCACGGCTTGGGCCAGCGCCACGCGGCCCAGGGCGTCGAGCAGCTCCACGCGCTGGGGGCGGCGGGCGGCATCCAGGGCCAGGTGGAGCTGGTTGTGGGCGGGCACGGGCCAGGCCTGGGTGCGGGCCGCCAGCGGCTGGTTCGAGATGCTCAGCACGTTGGCATCGAGCAGGCGTACGAGGCCGCCGATGGCTTGGCCGCCCACAGTGGTGAAGCTGCCGGCCGCCATGATGGCGCCATCGGCTTGTACCAGCAGGCGGTTGACAGCGCTGGCCGGCCCGTTGCTGGCCGTAAAAGTGGGGTCGGCCAGTCCTGGTGAGGTGATGCGGTCCAGGCCCAAAGAACTACTGCTGCCAAGGCCACCCAGCAGAATAAGGCCATTGGGCTGCACCGCCACGCTATTAATCTTGCTGAATGCGCTGAGGTAACCAGTGCCGCCAGCGGTGGGCTGGCCATCAACTGATAAGAGCTGCAGAAAGCTGGTCGACGTTGGACTGATACCACTTCGCCCCCCGACGTAAAGCCGGCCGGTCGCATCCTGGGCCAGCACAGTAGGAACACTGCCCGTAAAGTTATTGATGATGCCTGGGAACGGGGAATCGAACGAGCCATCGGCCAGAATGCGGAAGACCGAATAGGTGTTGGTGCCAGGCGCAGGAGTAGCTTCTCCTGCTATCACAATCTTGCCGCCGGGCTGCACCAGCATGTCCCCCGTAACGTAGTGGGGCATACTGACATCGAGCTGTCCGGTGGCGCCATCCAGAAAGTAAAGCCCGTTGACATCGACACTGGTAGAGCCATTGGCCAGCCGGAGCGACCCCGCTACCAGCACCCGGCCATCGGGGTGCCGTGCAATGTGCCGAACGGTAGTCCAGGCATCTGGGGAGGTGGTGAAGGGGGATGTAAAGCCCGTATCCAGCGTGCCGGATGGCAGCAGCCGGGCCACCGATGCGCGACTACTCCCGGCAATGCGCCCGAAGAACCCACCCACCAGCACCTTGCCGTCGGCCTGCACCAAGAGGCTGTTGACAGCGTTATCCGGTGCCATCGGAGCCGACAGCGCAGCATCGGGCACGCCGTTAGCACTCAGGTAGGCGAGGTAGGCAATGGGCTGCCCATCAATCTCCGTGAAGTCGCCACCGGCTAGATAGCTGCCATTAGCCAAGCGCACCACATCGTATACCTGCGCCGGCGTCAGCAGACTTGGCGCAAAGCCGGAATCGATGGCGCCATTGGCTTGTAGCAGGGCCACGCCCGTGCGCAAACCGCCAGTAGACGCGTAGCGAGATTGAGTAGCACTTACCAGCAGCTGCCCGTTCGCCAGCAGCTGCACACTGCTGATGAATGCCGACGCATCAGCCCGCGCGGTGTTGCTGAAACTGGGGTCGAGGGAGCCATCGGGCAGCAGTCGCACCAGCTCACCAACAGATGGCCCCGTGTAGGCACTCGCCTTAGTGTAGACCAGAATATTGCCATCGGGCTGCACCAACAAGGCTGGAGCGAAAGCGCTGTTAGAACTAAAGTTGAAGGCTGCGGAAGCTTGGAAACCAGTATCCACCACCCCCGAAGGCAGCAGGCGCATCAGCGGGAGCCAGCCGCCGGCGCTGTTGGCATCGCCGCCCACCAGCACCTTGCCGTCGGGTTGCACGGCCAGAGCGCGGGCGGTGGTATTTGATGGGATGGGGGACGTAAACGAGGCGTCTGGGGCGCCGGAAGCGAGCAAGCGGGCTACCCCCTGCCGGGGTAGCCCGTCTACCTGGCTAAAGTTGCCCGCCACCAGGATTTTGCCATCGGGTTGCAGGGCTACAAAGTTGACGGCCGCGTTGAGGCCAGTGCCCAGGGCGGTCTGAAAAGACGTATCCAGCGTGCCATCAACGTCAAGGCGCAGTAGGTTTCGCACTGTTATCCCATTGAGCTGCACATTGAACGTGCCGACTACCAGCAACTTCCCATCGGGCTGAGCCAGCACGTGGTTGAGGCCGCCTGCTTGCCAGGAACCCGTACCTGCATCGAAGCCTGCATCGGGCGTACCATCCGTATTGAGCCGCAGCAGGCGTTGCCGGGTCACGCTGCCCAAGCTAAGCGCG
Source organism: Hymenobacter negativus (assembly GCF_017571495.1). Lineage (GTDB taxonomy): Bacteria > Bacteroidota > Bacteroidia > Cytophagales > Hymenobacteraceae > Hymenobacter > Hymenobacter negativus. The sequence continues at coordinate 55,460 of NZ_JAGETZ010000007.1, forward strand.
CCGCTGCTTGTAAGCAGCAGCTGGCCGTTGGGCAGCAGCACTACGTACTGCACCGTGCCTTGCAGAGCCTGCACATTGGTCTGAAAAACAGCATCAGACTGATTGCTAGCAGCCAGCAGCCGGGCCAGGCCCTTGGCTGGGCTTCCGCTAGCCCGCGTCATATCGCCGAGTAGCACGCGCTTCCCATCAGCCTGCTCAATGGCCTGCCGAACAACGGCGGGCTTATAAACTGACGTTGGCTGAAAACCAGGGTCGACGTTTGGGCCTTGCGCCCATGCCATTCCGCGTCCCACCAAGAGCAGTAGCAGTAAGACCCCTAAGCGTTGTAAGCGTAAAAAAATTGCTTTCATAAAGTAGAGAATAAGTACGGGCTCTGCGGAGCAAGAATGGCGCCGTATTTAGCAATATTATTGTGCTTACTGCTGGGCAGGTATAATAAAAAAGCCCCTCCTGATAAACAGGAGGGGCTTTTAATGACAAAGCAGTAGCGTGTGGAACTGGAAGGCGCTGCTACTTCATCGGGGGGATTTAGAACTAGAAATTCCGCTGAAACCAGGCTTTGATGTCGTCAACCGTTTCACCGGTTTTCTCCTGCAAGCGGCCAAACCACTCGTCCTGCTTGCCTTCCTGGTAAGTCAGGTCATCATCGGTGAGGTTTCCCCACTTTTGCTTGGCCTGGCCTTTCACCTGGTCCCAGTTGCCGCGGGCGCGCCACTCGGTACCAGTAGTCGAGGCCGTTGCGTTGTCGGTCTTTTCGTTGAACCAGTTCTTGATGTCATCAATGGCGTGACCGGTTTTCTGTTGAAGCCGGCCAAACCACTCGTCTTGTTTGCCTTCGTCGTAGGTAAGGTCATCATCCGTCAGGCCGGCCCATTTCTGCTTGGCCTGGCCTTTGATGTCGTTCCAGTTGCCGCGAGCCTTAAGCTCGGTGCTATCGCCGATGTTATTGTTGTTGATATCCATGGCTTAAAGAGTTTAGTAAGGAAATGTGGGTGGGACAGTAGGTGCAATTGTTGGGCTTGTACGCAGCCATTTTGGGCAGCGTTGGGGTTGGTGTCGGAATGCCGAAATTTTGCACACCGACGCCTAGGGCACGCTTGCCACCAATGCGCCAATCAGTACTACCCACACGCCAGCCCCCACGCCGTAGCCACCCCAGGCCCGGCCCCGCTTGCGGCGGTGTGCCTCTTCCCGGTAGGCATTGCTATACGCGGGGTCAGCCAGCAACTCCGGGTGCGGAGCGTGCAGGTTGCGCGTTGCTACTGCTGGCGTTGTTATCACGGCAGGCGCTATCAGTCCCAGCAGCGGCCCCGTGTAGAGGGTGGCACCCAGCGAGCCCCAAAACGGAGCTTGGTTGGTGTAGTAGCGAGCTGCATCTTGGCGGCCCTGCACGCGCCGTTGCAGGTCGCTCATGCCGGGCAGCAAATCATCTTTGTCCGGGCCGGCAACAGGGGCAATCGGGTGCAGTACTTCGCGGGTGCCGTTGGCGTAGCGCACCAGAAATACGTCGGCTGCTGCCAGGCGCAGGGTATCAGCACTCGCTGGCGGCAGGTAGCTCACCGTCACGGGCGAAATAGTGAGCACGCGGCCTACCACTTCACTGCCGTCGGTACGCAGAATGATATCAGTCGGCGCATTCTGAGCCCAAGTCATGCTGGGGCTGGCCAATAGCAATGCGAGCAAGAAACTTTTCATGATAACAATTTAGTAACCAGTGAAAAGTGCTTAGCGATGCCGGGCATTGAATCCCAGCATGAGGCTGACGCGGGCCCCGCCGTTGCCGGGCACCACGGCCAGGTTTATCGGAAAGTTGATGCCGTTGGATTTGAAAGAGGAGCCCACGGCCAGCACCAGGTTGGCGCCCAGCGGCGTCACGTTGGGGCCCAGGCCGAACTCAAAGCCCTTGGCCCCGCGAATGCCCAGCAGCCCGCTCACGCTGGGAATAAATTTGCCCTGCTCCAGGCCGCCCACCAGTGGTACCAGCTCCACTAGCCCGCTCAGGCCATTGGGTAGCCGGAAAAGGCGGTTTTCAAACTGCCAGCCAAACTGCGTGAGAAAAGGGTTGAGGTCGCCAATGTTTTCGCGGGCCTTGTCGAGCACCCCGCCCGACAGCACGGTGAAGCCTATCCGGGGTCCATCGAGGTGAATGGGCTCGTCGAGAATAGCATCGTCCGGCGACTGATTATTCGTAGGTACCTCGCCGGGAAAAGCCGTGTGGGCCGTACCTGCTGTTACAGGCATTCCTTGGGCCGCCGTGGGCGTGGTAAAAAGCTCCTTGGTGCCGTTGGCGTAGCGCACCATAAACAGGTCCGTTTTCCACACGCTGATGAGCGGGCCGTCGGGGTTGTCGGTGCGGCGGTAGCGGACTTCAGCGGGCGTGATTTCAATCACCTTCACGGCAATTTCCTCGCCGTTGCGCTTGGTGAGCATATCCTGGGCGCGGGCCGCGCCGGCCAGCAAAAACAGGCAGGGGAGCAGCAATAGTAAGCGTGTAAGCATCAGGCGAGGGGCTAAGCGTGAGTGTTGCCCAAAGGTGCGATGCTGTGTAATCCATTTTCAACCGTATTTTGCACGTTATCAGACGTTGCGTACACTGATTTTTGCTGCTCAATAGGCTGTAATTCAAATCAAATCGCGCTGATAAAAGGATATTGCAAATCAGTCAATAATATTCGATTGTTTATATGGATGACCTCCGTACTACGCTCCTTACCCTCAGCCCCGACGACCGGCGCGATTTTGGCCGCTTCATTCAGCGGCAGCGGCGCAAAGTGGCTGGCCGCCTCGATTCGCGCCTCTTCGAGCTGCTGGTGCGGGCCAAACCCCTCAAGCCCGAGCAGCTGGTGGCTCAGCTCTACCCCGACGAGCCCAACCCCGTAGCCTATTACGCGCTGCGCAAGCGCCTCATGCGCCACCTCACCGATTACCTGCTGCTGCGCCAGCGCCAGCTCGATAGTACGGCCGCCGCCACCGTGCGCGGCCACCTCACCCTGGCCCAATACCTGTTTGAAGCCGGCATTCCGCGTCTGGCCTGGAATACCCTGCGCAAAGCCGAAAAGCTGGGCCGCGAAAGCGAGCAGTATGAGCAGTTGAATGCCGTGTACAACCTCCAGATTCAGCACGCCGACTCGCCCCACGCCGAGCCGCTCGATGAAATCCTGCCCCGCTACCGCCTCAATAAGAAAGCCGCCGACGAAGAAGAGCGCGCCAATATTGCCGACAGCCTGCTGCGTCAGCGCCTGCGCGAAGCCCGCGTGCGCGGCCGCGCCGCAGTATCCGTCGATGATATTCTGCAAAAAATTCTGGCCGAATACGACCTCCAGGAAGCCTTTGCCCGCTCGCCCTCGCTGCTGAGCCGCCTCATGTCGATTACGCGCAATGCTATGCTGGTCCGGCGCGATTTTACCTCGTTCGCTGTCTTCATCGAGCGGTGCTACAAGCTGATGGAACGCCGCCATGGCTTTGCGCCGGCCCAGCGCGGGCACCAGCTTAAGCTGCTTTACATGCTGGCCCATGCGCTATACCGCTCGCGCCGCTTCGCCGATTCGGTGGCGTATCTGGAGAAAGCGCAGGCGCTGCTGGCCGCCGCACCGGGCCGCCAGCTTGCCGAAGGCCCCCGTTTTACCTTTCTGCTGGCTGCGAACTATGCCTTTCTGAGCCGCAACGCCGAGGGCATTCAGCTGCTCGAAAAAGTGTTGCGCGATGCCAAATCCCTCACCACCGCCGACGACCTCACGCTGCGTTTCCAGCTCTCCTTCCACTATTTTGCCGAAGGCAAATTTGCTAAAGCCAATCAGGCTCTGCTCAGCCTAGCCCGCACCGACCACTGGCTTGAGCAGCACCTGGGCCTGGAGTGGCTGCTGAACCGCAACATTGGCGAAGCCCTCATTCAGGTCGAGCTCAACAACCCCGAACTGGCTCTGAACCGCATAAAGGCCATTGAGCGCACCATCCGCGAGCAGTTCCCCGCTGTGCCGGCCGATGCCGAAGCGGGCACCGCCGCCGTGCCCCTGGGTGGCCCCTACATCCCCGTGCTCACCTACCTGGGCATGGTGCGCGAGCTACTGGAAAACCCCATTGCCGAGCACGACCATGATTTTGCCAATCGGGTATCGCACATCCCACACTTCATTTCGGAAGAGCGGGAGGACTTGCAGGTTATCAGCTTCTACTCGTGGCTGCGGGCCCGTACCCTGGGCCGGCCCTACTATGAGGTGCTGCTGGAAATCGCCAACGGCTAGCGCAAGTCATTTGGCACGAGTAGCCCAAAATGAAGTTTCGGGATTATAAGTGCCGCTTGCACCAAAGGCAAAAAAAGACCCAGACGCTGTAGCGTCCGGGCCGGGCCTTCCAAAAGCAGGGGAGTTACTTCTTAGCGGCTTCTTTCATGTTGTCTTTAGTTTGCTCAGCCGATTTGGCGGCAGCGTTGCCCATGGCTTTCATTTTGTCGCCAGCAGCATCCATTTTGGCATCCATCTTGGCACCAGCAGCATCCATTTTATCACCGGCAGCTTCCATTTTAGCGTCCATTTTGGCACCGGCTTCTTCCATCTTGCCTTCCATTTTGTCGCCAGCGGCGTCCATTTTAGCACCAGCTTCTTCGGCCGACATCGTGGCGGTCGAGTCCGTGGTTACGGTAGCAGTGGTGCCTTCGGGCGTAGTGGTGGTGGTTTCGGTGGTTTTGGTTTGCTCGCAAGCAGTGGCAGTGAAAGCAACGGCAGCAGCAACGAACAGCGTTTTAACGGAGAATTTCATGACTTTCTTGAAAAAAGGGGTGAGATGATGCCGTTAATCTGAACGGTGCAAAAAGGTAACCCGCTACCTTGCGTAAACCGGCCCGCTAACTTTTCTGGGCTGGCATGAGTATAGCCCCTTACGCTTTTTCTTTTTCGCATTTTCATGGATTCCACCGCCAACACACCGCAAACGCCCACTACGCCCGAAGTTCCCATGGCTGTGAGCGACCAACAAAACACCGCGCTGCTCGACGATACCCTCGCCTTTCTCGCGGCGGGTACGCCTACTAATTCCGGCCCGCAAGGCCGTAGCGAAGTAGAGCGCTGGACGGCAGTGCTAGCCGCTTCTGAACGCCCGGGCCTGGCCAAAATTAAGCAGGAGCTCAACCAGTTAGGCGAACTGCTGGCCGATAGCAAAACCCCCGCCCACGACATTGCCGAAATCCTGGCCAGCCTCGGCGCCGAAACCGCTAAAGTAGCCGATGATGCCGGCGGCGACTACGCTGCTCCGCTCACCAACCTGAGCAAGTTGCTCATCAAAGCCGGCAACACGCTCTCGCGCTAACCGCTCGATTTCGTAACCATTGTAGCGCGAACTTTGTAGTCCGCGTCCCCGCGCGCTGCCCGGAACATCCGGCTGGCCGTGTGGCGGCGCGGGCCACAAAGTTCGCGCTATTGCTTTTTATGCCCCAGCTCACTCCCGCCGACCTCTTGCCCTACGACCCCTTCGATGGCATGCGGTTCGGTCCCGAAACCTGCTTTCTAAGCGGCCAGCCCGTTGGCCCCGATGACACTGTGCCCGTTTTTGCCGAGTGGCTCCAGGCCCGCTATAACCTGGCCGACCGCCCCATGCAACTCCTCGACCAGCGCATCGTTCGCATGGCCGACCTGCGCATTCCCGCTGCACCGGCCGCCCGCCAGCGCATCGCCGACCTGGAAAGTAGGATAGAGGCCGCCAGTTTACAGGGCCCCGCCGCCCTCCGCGCCCTCGGCGATGACACGCTGTTTCTCTGGATGGGCAAAATGTTCTACGGCATCTTCATCACCGAGCTGCTGAATGAGTTCGAGCCGCTGATAAAGCCCAAGTATCCGCTGGCCGAAAACGCTGCGCTGGTACGTCGCTTCCAGGCCTTTTTCCAACTGCTACAAGGCCTGCGCGTGTCCACCGAGTACGCTGATTTTGTGCCTGGCTCCGTGTTCGTGCTCGAAGCCGACCCCACCGAGGACATTACGCCCTTTGAATACGACGACGACCTGAACACGCTCGTTTTCAGTATCAAGCTCGACAAAGCCGTGTTAGTAGCCTGCCTGGTCGACATCGGGCTGGTAGGGCAGGCCATGCGCAAGGTCTACGCCGATGCCCAGCGTCCGCTCCATCCCGTGCAAATTGCTGAGTTCAAAGCCCGCGTGTATTACGCCGCCCACTTGCTCAACGTAGTGCCCGACATCTACCCGCGCCACCCGCGCCCCGGCGATACCCACCTGGTTTTCGATGCACTCCTGGACGACGTCACCGGTACCATCTTCAACCCTTGGGAAAACAGCGCTTACACTCAGGCACTGGCCGAAATGTGGCACCGCTGGAACATCACCCTGGCTGATGTGGTGGCCAAACCGGCCCAACCGCTGACGCTGCTCTACGAGGAATCAGGCGAGCCCCGCAAGCTACAGCACTGGCCCCCAAAACCCAGTGAAGCATAAGCGTTGCCCATTATTCTATGACCTATTCAAGTGAAAATCATCAGGCCCTTCCTCACCACCCGAGAGGTGGCCGCAGAATTGGGCCCTTCCTCTGGGCAATGCTGGTTTTATTCCCCCTCACCAGTTGCCTGAAGCTCCTTAAGCCGCCGCACGATTTCGCCTACTATACTCCGTCGCCCGCACCCGACTACACCAATGCCAGCAGCTGGGCCGCTCTGCCTACCCACCAGGATTCCGGCCACGCCACGCCACGCAAAACCACCCTGCGCGACCAACAAGCCACTGCTGAAGCCGACGTTTTCTTCATTCATCCTACCACCTACTTCTGGCGCAAAGCTTGGAATGCCAACGTCAGCAACAGCCGCCTCAACCGCTATACCGACAAAAGCACCATTCGCAAGCAGGCCACCGTATTCAATGCTGCCGCCCGCATCTATGCGCCGCGCTACCGGCAGGCCACCCTCTATTCTTTCTTCGATTCCACCGCAAATACCAGCGGCCGTCAGGCCCTGAACCTGGCCTATTCTGACGTCCGTACTGCTTTCAAATACTACCTCGCGCACTACAACCAAGGCCGGCCCATTATCATCGCCGGACACAGCCAGGGTACCGACCATGCTACGCGCCTCCTCCACGAATTTTTTGATAACGACCCCAAACTGCGCCGTCAACTCGTGGCAGCCTATCTCATCGGCTTCAAAGTGAAGCCTCACGAATACCAAACCATTCGTCCCTGCCAGGACTCAGTCGCAACGGGCTGCTTCATAACTTACAACGCAGTAGCCACCGGCAACGATTTTCCACCCTTCCATCCCTTTGCCGTCACCAATCCCCTCACCTGGACCACGGATACCCTTCTGGCTCCCGCCAGCCTCAACCGCGGTGGCGTCAGCCAGCGCTTCAAGCGCATCGACCCGCACCTCACCGATGCTAAAATCCACCGGGGTCTGCTCTGGGTTACGCCCCCAAAGCCCGGCGGCTATCCCCGCTTCATCCTTCCTGGTGAATGGATTCTGCGTCATTCATACCACATTGCCGATTATAGCCTGTTCTATGTCAACCTCCGCGAGAATGCCCGGGCGCGGGTGCGGGCGTGGCAGCAGCGTTAGTGCCCAGTTACACCGATATCAAAATACTAATCAGGTAGCTCATAGGTACGGCCGCTCCCGCTGCAAAACTCAGCACATAATACCGCTTGCTTCTTATCAGCAAGTACAGCAGTGCCCCCATGTTGGCTACCAGTACCGCACCTAACAACCATTTGTAGCTGGCAGGAAGCGGATTTATCTGAAAGCCAGACCCTGCTGGTAGCACGATGTCCTGCGTAGCAAAATCAACGCCTGTACCCCACAGGTACGCCACTATAAATCCGTTTAGCAACAACGTGCCGATGAGTATGGCGAGTATAGCACCTACTCGTGCCAGCTTGCTGGAGCTTTGAATAGCAGCATTCATCGTTACAGAGAAAAGCCCCGCCGGCAAGATGCCGGCAGGGCTTTCAATTTAGCTAAAAATGGGGTGTTCAGCTAAAAACTCCAATTAAGCGCCGATAGCTACACGCTTGAAGTCCGATACCGTCATGCCTTTCGACTTGCTATCGAGCAGCTGGGCGATGGTCATCGAGCCATCTTTCACAAACTCCTGGTTCAGCAGAGTCTGCTCTTTGTAGAACTTGTTCAGCTTGCCTTGTGCAATTTTCTCCAGCATCGCCTCGGGCTTGCCTTCAGCACGCGCCTGCTCTTTGCCGATTTCGATTTCGCGCTCTACCGTAGCCGAGTCTACGCCATCTTTGTCAACAGCAACGGGCTTCATAGCCACAATCTGCATCGCCACGTCGCGGCCCACGGCAGCAACGTCGGCCGAGCCTACATTTTTCAGGCCCACAAGTACGCCTTTCTTGCTGTCGGAGTGGATGTACGAAGCAACTTTCTCAGCGGTCAGGGTCACGTAGGTGAGGTCCAGCTTCTCGCCGATTTTGCCGGTCAGGTCGGTGATGTGCTCCTGAATGGTCAACCCGTCGTCCTCTTTCACAGCCAGCAGTTCTTCTTTGCTGGTCGCGTTGGTACGCACGGCCGCATCCAGAATGCGCTGCACCAGCTCGCGGAAGTTAGCCACTTTGGCTACCGATTCAGTTTCGCAAGCCAAGGCTACCAGTTTGCCATTGGTGCCATCTTCGCTCACGGCCACGGCCACGAAGCCTTCCGACGTCGTGTTCTCAGCACGCTTGTCAGCGATTTTCTGACCAGCCTTGCGCAGAATGTCGCGCGCAGCTTCGAAGTCGCCATCGGCTTCGGTCAGGGCTTTTTTGCAATCCATCATGCCAGCACCGGTCATGGTGCGGAGCTTGTTTACGTCTGCGGCGGTAATAGCGGCCATTTGATGTAGCGCGGACTTTAGTCCGCGAATTAAGTGGATGGTTTTTTTGAAAAGGGTCGCGGATTAACAGTCCGCGCTACAAAAAGAAAAAGGGAACCTCCGGAGCCTAGACTACTCGAAGGTTCCCTTTTTTCAAAGAGCGAGGAAGAGACTATTCTTCGTCAGCAGCCGTTTTCTCAGCAATAGCAGCCTCATCGGCTTCTTTGCGGTCGGCATCTTCTTTGTCAACTTTGCGCTCCGACAGGCCTTCTTCGATGGCCTTGCCAATCACGCCAACAATCAGTTGGATGGATTTCGAAGCGTCATCGTTGGCAGGAATCGGGAATTGCACCAGCTCAGGATTCGAGTTCGTATCGCAGATAGCGAAAACCGGGATACCCAGTTTAGCAGCCTCTTTCACGGCGATGTGCTCGCGCTTCACGTCCACTACAAATAGCGCAGCGGGCAGACGGCCGAGGTCGGAGATACCACCCAGCACACGGCCGAGTTTCTCACGCTCACGCGACATCATCAGTTTCTCACGCTTTGCCAGTGCGGCGTAGGCGGTGTTTTCTTTCACCATCTTGTCGATGGTAGCCATCTTCTTCAGGCTCTTGCGAACCGTAGCGAAGTTAGTGAGCATGCCACCCAGCCACCGGTCGGTAACAAAAGGCATTTTCAAGCGCTCAGCTTCCGTCGTAACGATTTCCTGCGCCTGCTTTTTCGTGGCTACGAACATCACTTTGCGGCCGCTCTTCGCGATGTTGCGAATAGCTTGGGCTGCGTAGTCGAGCGAAACCAGCGTTTTGTTGAGGTCAATGATGTGGATGCCGTTCTTCTCCATGAAGATGTACGGCGCCATTTTGGGGTCCCACTTGCGGGTGAGGTGACCAAAGTGGGCACCTGCGTCGAGCAGGTCCTTATAGGTAGTCTGGGCCATGATATATTTCCTCCTGGATTAGCGTTTCGAGAACTGGAACGAACGACGAGCCTTGCGCTTGCCGAATTTCTTGCGTTCCACCATGCGGGGGTCGCGGGTCATGAAACCTTCCTTCTTCAAAGCAGGGCGGGTTTCTTCGTTGTCGCTCACGAGCGCCTTAGTGATAGCCAGACGGATAGCCTCGGCTTGTGCCGAAATGCCGCCGCCGCGCACGTTCACCTTGATGTCGTACTGGCCGACTTGCTCGAGGATTGCCAGGGGTTGGTTCACAACGTTTTCCAGCAACTCATTGCTGAAATACGACTTCATGTCCCGGTCATTGATAGTGATATTCCCTTGCCCGGCCTGCATGTAGATGCGGGCCACCGAGGTTTTTCTTCTACCAGAGGTGTTGGTAATTGCCATTTAGTGGAAAAATAAAAGCGTAAGCCGTCGTTGGCTTACAGGTTTTTCAGTTCGATTGCCACGGGCTGCTGGGCCTCGTGGGGATGCTCGGTACCAGCGTACACGTACAGGTTGCGGTACTGAGCGGCGCCAAGGCGGTTGCCTTGCAGCATGCCTTTCACAGCGTGCTCAATTACGCGGCGCGAGTCGCGGTTCATCTGCTCGCGCACCGTACGACGCTTCTGGCCGCCGGGGTAGCCCGAGTGCGTGATGTAGACCTTCTCGGTCATTTTTTTGCCCGTTACACGCAGGTTGTCGGCGTTGATAACGATGACATTGTCGCCGCAATCAGCGTTGGGCGTAAACGAAGGCTTATGCTTGCCACGCAGAATGTTGGCAATCTGCGAGCAAACGCGGCCCAGAGGGGCGACGCTGGCGTCTACGATAACCCAGCTCTTCTGGGCGTTGGCCTTACTGACGTGGGTCGTCTTGAAGCTCAGGTGGTCCATGAGTCGAAAAAAAGGTATGCTAAACTATTGAATAAGAGTACGGAGCCGATTGGGCTCCGGGAAAAACGGACACAAAGGTACTGATTTATCGGATAATAGCCAAACGTGGCGCAGTAGTTTTTCTGAAACGGCCTAACGGCTGGGCACCTACTTTTGCAGGTAATGATGGATAATGGACCTCTGAAAGCCGATTTAGCTGATACGCGCTGGGCCTATTTAGCAGGAGTAGTCTTGCTTGCAGTATCAATGATATTGGCCTTCAAGACCCAAAATACCTACGATACCGGCGACAGCATCCAACATTACCTGTGCAGTCGCTATGCCCTGGCACACCCCGAATTGTTCCTTGATTCGTGGGCAAAGCCGCTGTTTGTATTGCTCACTGTGCTGCCGTCGCAGGCGGGCTTTGTGGGTATTATGCTGTTCCAATGCCTCGTTGCAGCGCTATCAGCACACTTAGCTTTTCGGGTGGCTGTGCAGCTTCGGATGCCGGCCCCTTGGTTGGCCGTACCATTTACTTACGCGGCTCCGGACTACTTCTTAATGCAGTTTTCGGGACTTACCGAACCCCTGTTTGGCTTGGTGCTGATACTGGGTGTGGCCTTGGCGGCGCATAACCGCGTAGGCTGGTCTGCGCTGGTGCTTTCCTGGCTGCCATTTGTGCGGGCCGAAGGATTTGTGCTGCTCATCGTTTGGGTAGTTTACCTGTTGGTAAGCAGAAATATGCGTTGGCTGGCGATGTTGGCAATCGGATTCAGTGTATACAGTGTAGCGGGCTGGCTGGCCTTCGACGAATTAGGTTGGGTCTTCGGCCGCAATGCTTACCGAGGCGGTCAGTCCAGCTACGGCCACGGCAACTGGTTTGATTACATTGTGCACTTGCAAGGCTGGCTGGGATGGGCCTTGTTGCCCCTATTTGTAGCGGGTATGGTGTGGGGAGCAGTAGCTTGGCTGCGGCCTGCGTGGCGCCACCGTCCGGCCCAATGGACTACCGAACTGCTACTGGTGTATGGAAGCATCGTGGCTTATATCACGGCCCATTCCACCTTCTGGGCGCTTGGCATCTTTAAATCGTATGGCATGACGCGCGTACTAGCCGCCCTGACCCCGCTGGCAGCTATTGTAGCAATTAGCGGCTTGGCAGTGTTGACCGGATGGCTAAAAAGGCCCGAGGTGCGGCAGCGCGTGCAGATAGCCTTAGTAGCAGTAGTACTCATATATCCTTTAACTGGACTGAACCTTGCGTTGCGCTGGCGCCGTGACTTTGGGCCGCAGGGGGAGTTGGTTCTAAACCATCAGGTTGCTGATTGGATACATCACAATTACCCAGCTGGGCCACCTGCGCTGGTAACGACGATGCCAGCGCTCCATTTTGTGTTGGGGACCGACCCTTTCGCGAACTACATCCACCGCTTCGATGTGGTAGCTGCCCAACAGCCTTTGCCAGCGGGAACGGTGCTGGTGTGGGATAGCCGCATTGCAGTTGTTGATGATGGCGTTACACTGACGCAGCTACGCAGCAACCCACAGTATGCGCTAAAATGGCAGCGTGGCATCCCTCGCAACCTCACCAAGCCGCATGCCAACGACTCGACCCACGTCGCCGTGTTCGTCCAGCGCCCCTAACATGGCTACGTAGCCCTGTTAACGGTTCTGCCCAAGCACTTCCACCAGCACCCGGAAGTCCTTTGGATATGGTGCTTCTACGCTGATTTCTTCGCCATTCAACCCTGTAAACTGAAGTTTTAGGGCATGCAGGGCAAAACGCTTAATGAAGGGCTGCTCTTCCTGGCCCTCTTTCAGGTTAAACTTCTTTTTGAGCGTAGATAGGTAGAAATCTTCCCCGCCGTAGTCTTTGTCGCCCACAATGGGAGACTGCAGGTACATAAGGTGCAGGCGAATCTGGTGCATGCGGCCGGTGATGGGCTCGCACAGAATGAGAGCGTGGCGGGTGAAGGTGTCGAGGGTGGTGAAGTAGGTCTCGGCGGGCTTGCCTTTGTAGGCGAGCCGCGCTTTGCCTCGGCTAGTGGTTTCGATGCTGCGCTCAACCAGTTGGCGGTCGAGCTGCGGCGTGCCCCACACCACAGCGTGGTATTGCTTCTTCACCTCGCGGTTTTCAAACTGCATGGCGAGGTGGCGGTAGGCGGCCGGGTTTTTGGCAAAGGCCAACGCGCCGCTGGTTTCGCGGTCGAGGCGGTGGGCGGCCTGAATATCATCGTGGTGCTGGCGAGCCAAGCGCAGCATGTTGGGCGCGCCGCCCACCCGCTCATCGAGCGTGGCTAGAAACGGTGGCTTGTTGACGACGAGGTAGTCGTCGTTTTCAAAAATAACGAGGTCGGAAAAATCGGGAAGCTTCATAAGAAGCCACAAAGGTACGGCCACGGCCGTGCGCTATGTCTGCACGGTACGCTTCATGGGAGCATCATAACCTCTTTTGTTAAGACATTGAGCTTGAACACACGCAAGCTGTCGTTCTCAAAATGGCTTACGAAGCGGCATTCGGTCAGCTTATCGGCTCCGTCCTGATATAGTCCATCTGTCCACCAGATGTTATTAGGCTTATTGAACAGATTAACTGCCAGCTCTTGGCTGATGTCGTAAATTGTAATGCCGCAGCCGGCTATTACAACGTGATTTGCTGAATACAGGAGAATGGCCGCCGCAGGGTCGCCATAGTGCCAAGCGATGTTGAGGTCGCACTCCTCGAATGCATTGAAATTCTGACTGGTCGCCTTCTTTTTTAGGTAAACGCTTTCATGCAAAGAGTACACCTTGTAAGTAGCGTTTTCGGCCAAATACCTGATTGGGTTCGGTGGCTCATGCATTGACGCTTCGGCTAAATCTACCTTCTTACCAAACACTAACTGGCTGCTGGTAACGTGCCTTTTGGCTTGTTAAGCTTGAACTCCAAGGTGGTACCTTCGCCAAGTGTACTCTTCACCTTGATGGTGGACTTGTGTGCTTCCACAATGTGTTTGCTGATGGCTAGGCCCAGCCCTGAGCCGCCAGACTCGCGGGAACGGCTTTTATCGATGCGATAGAAGCGCTCAAAGATGCGGCCCTGGTGTTCGGGGGCGATGCCCGCACCGTCGTCGCGCACGGCAACGCGCACGGAGCGGCTGCCTTCAATCAGCGACACCACTACCCGGCCATGGTCGCGGCCGTACTTGATGGCATTGTCAATCAAATTGACAAGGACCTGGCGAATGCGGTTGCGGTCGGCCACTATCATCAAACCCGCTTCGGGCAGGGTGGGCGGAAACAGCTCCAGCGTGGTGCCGCGCCGGGCGGCCTGCTGCTCCAGCAGCTCAAATATTTCGCGTACCAGCACAATGAGGTCGAAGCGCTGGCGGCGCATGCGTACCACGCCTTTTTCGAGCTGCGCGATGGTGACGAGGTCCTGTACCAACGCATCCAGCGTATCGAGGCTGGCGGCGGCTTTGCTCAGAAATTTGCGGCGGGTAGCAAGGTCGATATCGTCGTCTTCATCGTCCAGAATGGTGTGCACAAAGCCTTGTGCGGCAAATAATGGCGTCTTCAACTCGTGCGATACATCGGCCAGAAACTCGCGGCGCAGGGCCTGCAGGCGCACCAACTCGTCCAACTCCTGCTGCCGACGCTCGGCCATGAGCAGAATCTCATCGCGCACGCGCTTCACTGGCTCGGGGCGAAACAGGAACTTGCTGCTCAGCTTCTTGAACTCCTTCCGCTTGATATGTTCGAGGCCTGCGTAGATGCCATTGATTTCCCGAAAAATCAGCGCCTCAAACGAGAGGTAAACTAACAAAAAGCACGCTGCTACCGTGACGCCCGCCGCCAGAAAGGCCTCGCGAAACGGCAGCGTAGGGCCAATGCGGGCATAGGTGGTGAGCACGCCCGCCACCAGTAGCGCAATAAGAATGGCAATGGTGCGGGAAGAAAGATTCATAAATGGCAGGTATTCTTGGGTAAAAATAAGTCATCCTGAGTACTGTGAAGGACCTTACTACGCTTGAACAACCGTAGTTCTGGGCGTGGTAAGGTCCTTCGCAGTACTCAGGATGACAGGCAGAATGAGCGCCTTAATCAGCGTTGAACTTGTAACCCACGCCCTTGATGGTCTGGATGTGGTGGTCGCCTACTTTTTCGCGCACTTTGCGCACGTGCACATCCACGGTGCGGGCCAACACAAAAACGTCATTGCCCCAGATGTTCTGGAGCAGCTCTTCGCGGTTGAACACTTTGTGGGGGGTGGAGGCTAGGAAGGCCAGCAGCTCGAATTCTTTCTTCGGCAGGGTGATTTTTTTGCCGTCCTGGTACACGGCGAAGGCCGTGCGGTCGATGCGTAAGCCGTTGATGTCGATGGCATCAATGGCGTTGTGGGGGTCCTGGTCGCGGCGCTTTACGGCGGCCAGGCGGCCGAGCAGGGCACGGGGCTTGATGGGCTTGGCAATGAAGTCGTCGGCGCCGGCTTCGAAGGCGGCTACTTCGGAGAATTCCTCGGCGCGGGCCGTCAGAAACAGGATGTAGGTATCCTTGAACTTGGGCTGCTCGCGGAGCAGGCGGCAGGTGGCGA
The DNA here is from genome assembly GCF_017571495.1 of Hymenobacter negativus. Taxonomy (GTDB): domain Bacteria; phylum Bacteroidota; class Bacteroidia; order Cytophagales; family Hymenobacteraceae; genus Hymenobacter; species Hymenobacter negativus. The sequence goes on from NZ_JAGETZ010000007.1 coordinate 70,640, forward strand.
TGCCGTCGAGGTTTGGCATCATCACGTCGAGCAGGATGATGTCGGGGTTGAAATCGGCGGCGATTTCCAGGGCTTTGCGACCGTCGGAGGCGGAGGCGGTCTGATATCCTTCCTTCTTCAGGTTGAACTCCAAAAGCTCCACGATATCCGGGTCGTCGTCAACCACGAGAATCTTATACACGGGCGATTTAGCAGCAGTCACGGGCGTTGGGCTTAATGTGAAGCGAGACAATGTTTCCGCAAAAGTACCGCCTTGTAGGGCCGAGGCTATGTTACGATTGTGTGACCTTGGAATAAGGCAGTAGCCTAAACGCGCTGCCGTTCGGGCAGCCACAAGGCAATGCCGTATATGACATTGAGGAAAGTATACAACAATGCATGAATAGCCCACACCGCTGCGTAGGTCGAGGCTTGCGATACCGCCCCAAGCCAATAGCCGCAACCACTACTACGACTACAATAGGGCAGTTTATGAGGAAGTACGTAATAGCGTCCATGCAAGCGAGCCGGAGTGCCGTCGTCGGTAGCGGCTACGCAATCAGGAAAGAGTAATACATAGAATGCTTGGCTGTGCCCGGCACTAATTGGCCATGTTCAGGCGCGATTTCAGGCCTTTATAGCTGACCATGTCCACCTTCACTGTGCCTACAAACATCTCGGCCTGAAAAAGCACCGGAATCTTATTACGGTCGTCAGAAAAATACACCGAAATAGCGTTTTCGCCTCGGAAGAGCTTGTTGTTTGGCATTCTGGGCACCAGCTTAAAGGCGCGTACATCGCCGGCCTTGGTTTCCACCACCTCGCGCCCCTTAAACACCACTTCCAGCATGAAGTTGTCGCCGTCGAAATAGCCCGGCACGCGCACCACATCGCCCACGTGCATGCGCTCAAAATTGAGGGTGCGCAGGTAGTAAAAACCACTCACCAGCTCCAGCGAATTGTTGGCCACCTTCACCGTAGAGCGAGCGTTGTTGTGGGTGTGGTCGGTCACCTCGGCCATGTCGTGCAGGTGGTCGAACTCTACGGTTTCCTTTTTGCGGTAATTCTTCTCGGCAATCTCGCGCTGAGCGCGCAGGGGCAGAATGCTGGTGGTGTCGATATAGGCCCGCCACTGGTCGCGGATGCGCAGGAAAAAGTCGAACGAGCCGGTGGTTTTGCCACTCACGGTGGCTTTGTAGCAGGGGCGGTCATTCACGCGCTCTAGGCTGCCGCTGGTCTCCACGGTTGCTTCGCCGCCGTTGATGAGGCCATAATGCACCGTATATTTAATGGTTTCGCCGCGGCCAAAGCTGGATTGCGGAACGCTCCGCACGGCATCGCCAGGGCCCAGGGCCAGCTGCGCCGACGCCAATAGAAACAAAATAGCAGGGGTAAAGATGAGCCAGCGGCGATTCATAAGGATAAATAAGAAATAGCTTACGCTGCGTTTAGACAAATGCAGTGCCAGCCCAATAATTCACCAAAGATACAGATGTAAAAAAAGCCCGTTGCCTTGAGCAACGGGCTTTTAAGTTAAGAATTGGAAGTCAAAAGGTGAAACCGAATGTGGTATTACGCCTTGCCTTCAACTCCTGACCAAATTACAGCGTGTCTTCGCCATCTTCCACAATGGTCAAATCGACGGGAATGATGTCTTCGTCGCCTTTGGCCATGGTGCGGATTTTGGCTTCGATTTCCTCGGCTAGCTCAGGGTTGTCGAGCAACAAGGTTTTCACAGCTTCGCGGCCTTGGCCAATTTTCTGGTCGCCGTAGTTGAACCACGAGCCGGATTTTCCGATGATGCCCATGTCGACGCCAAGGTCCACGATTTCACCGACTTTCGAAATGCCTTGGCCGTAAATGATGTCAAACTCGACCACTTTGAAGGGCGGTGCTACTTTGTTCTTCACCACCTTCACCTTGGTACGGTTGCCGGTTACGTTGTCTTTGTCTTCCTTAATTTGGCCAATGCGACGGATATCGAGGCGAACGGAAGCGTAGAATTTCAGGGCGTTACCACCGGTGGTGGTTTCGGGCGAGCCAAACATCACGCCGATTTTTTCGCGCAGCTGGTTGATGAAAATGCAGCAGCAGCCGGTCTTGTTGATGGTGCCGGTGAGCTTACGCAAGGCTTGGCTCATGAGGCGGGCGTGCAGGCCCACTTTCGAGTCGCCCATGTCGCCTTCTAGTTCGCCTTTGGGCACAAGGGCAGCCACGGAGTCAATAACAATGATGTCAATCGCACCCGAAGAAATCAACTGGTCGGCGATTTCGAGGGCTTGCTCGCCGTTATCGGGCTGGGCGATGAGTAGGTTGCTGGTATCAATGCCCAGCTTCTCAGCATATGATTTGTCGAAGGCGTGCTCGGCGTCGATGAACGCGGCCATGCCACCTTTTTTCTGCGCTTCGGCAATCATGTGCATCGTCAGCGTGGTTTTACCCGACGATTCCGGGCCGTAGATTTCAATCACACGGCCACGAGGCACACCGCCAATGCCAAGGGCAATGTCGAGCGAGAGCGAGCCGGTGCTGATGCTCGGAATGTCGCCCACCTTGTTGTCGGAGAGCTTCATCACGGTGCCTTTGCCGTAAGCTTTGTCCAGCTTGTCGAGCGTAAGCTGAAGGGCTTTCATTTTTTCGGCAGCGACATTCATATCGCCTTTCTCCGCTTTTTCAACTTTATCGGCTTTGGGGGCCGTTTTGGTAGCTAGTGCCATGTTGGGGTGTTTGAGAAAAAGGAATTAGGTTTGGTAAAGTTAAGGGTTTTAGCGACGCTGCAATCAGATAATTCTATTCCTCAGTTAAAACTTCGAATAGGCCCTTTTGCGACGGCTTTTTCTAACACACTGCCTACTGGAATCGTGCCGTAGAAAGCGGAAATATATGAGGAATTATCTAAAAATTTTAGTTGGCCTTGTGGCTGTGCTAATTAGAGTGGAAACAGCACAGGCGCAACTGGACAATCGTGCATTTACGAGTCCCCGACCGGGCCGGCCAGAAGGCCATATGGAAATGGATAATTTGCTAAATGAGCAAGGAAAGGAGATGGACTCTGTGACAGCGAATGTCATTCGCGCAGCAATTCCTGCTGTTGCTGGGGACCTGCGCCTTTCCCTCAACGCCTTTACCTTCTTCAAAGACAACGAGTACTTCAACAAGATTGTTGATGGCTACACCTTATTCGGCACCCAGCTGAATCCGCAGTTGGTCTATTATCCAAGTAAAGATTTGCGACTGGAAGCCGGCGTGTTCATCTGGAAGGATTTTGGCAACCCGCAGTTGCAGCAGGTGCGCCCTACGTACCGCGCTACTTGGACTAAGGACAAGCATCAGTTTACCCTTGGGAATATTCGCGCCAACCTGAGCCACGGCTACATTGAGCCGATGTTCAACTTTGAGCGAGTAATACTAAACCCACTGGAAGAAGGCTTGCAATACCGCTACCTCGGCAACAAGCTGTTTGTGGATGTGTGGGTGGACTGGCAGCGACAGCAGTACCGCTACAGCAACTACCAAGAAGAAATTGCCGGTGGCCTAAGCAGCAGCTATACCCTGACGCAGCCGGAAAACGCCATTCAGGTGGCACTGCCTTTTCAGTTCACGGCTATTCATCACGGCGGACAGATTGACACTTTGAATAAACCGCTGCAAACACTGTTCAACGAAGCTGTGGGGATTGAGGCGCGCATGCTGCTGGGGAGCCGGCAACGCGCCCTGCGCTTCAACGGCTACGTGCTCGGCTTTCAAGACAACTCACCCACGCAAGGCCAGAACCCTTTTAAATACGGCAACGGGCTCTACCTGAATACCACTCTTGAAACGCGCTATGCCGACGTGATGCTGAGCTATTGGCAGGGCTCGCGCTTCATTGCGCCGCTGGGGGGCGACTTATACCAGAGCGCCTCACGCACCGTGTCGAATCCCGAGTTTCTGGACCGCCAACGGAAGCTGTTGCTGGTGCGTCTGTTGCGCGACTTCCGCATCTCGGATGCGGCAGCGCTCACGGTGCGTGTTGAGCCACTGTACGATTTCAACGCCAAGCTGCTGGACTTCTCGTTTGGGGTGTATTTAAACTTCCGGCAGGAATGGCTGCTGGGCAACGTAGGCAAACGGGTGCGGGTGGGGCAGTAAGGGGCGGCACGGGCTTTCGCTTGTGCAATCACCACTAGTTTGCACAGCGCAAGCTAAAGCTTATGCCACATCCCGTGCCAGCCACAACCGGCAAATGCGGCTCATGGCGTCAGAATTGCGGAACCAGAGCGGCCGTTTGGGCGGCGGCTCATGTTGGAAGCCCACGGCGCGGGCCACGGCTTGGCCCCGCTCGTTGCTCTGGAAGCAGCGCACAAGCAGTCGCTGGCGGTCCAATTGCCCAAAGCCAAAATCAATAATCGCGGCCAAGGCTTCCCGTGCATAGCCCTGGCCCTCGGCAGCGGCAGCCAGGTAGTAGCCAATTTCGGCTTGTCCTTTTTGCTGGGGCATGATGCAGATGTCGCCCAGGTAGGAACCTGCCATGCGGTCCCAGATGCCAAACACGTAGAAGCGTCCCGTGCGCCAGTCATCGGCAAACGCGCGCAGAGCAGCCCGGGCATCGGAAATGGAGCGCACGGCCTGCAACCGGTCGGGGAAGGAGGGCTGGAAGCGTGCCCGGTCGGCGTGGAGCAGGGCGAAGAAAGCCTCGGCGTCGGCCGCTTCGTAGGGGCGCAGGCAAAGGCGGGCAGTAAGGAGCGGGTCTGTCTGAACCACGGATTTAGCGGATTCTGCGGATTTCGGGAATGATTGCCTGATTACGGTTGTGCCAGGCGAAGGTGGTGGTTTAACAGAAAAGGCAGCCCGAAGGCTGCCTTTTCAAGGAAATATACAGATGAGCACTTCTGCCAGGAAAACATTCCCAAAATCCGGCCAATCCGCAGTTCAGATTACTTGTTTTCGCCCACGTATTGGCTAGGGCTACCTAGGGCCTGCTGGGTCCGCATAACATTCACCTGCCGGGCGGCTTCGTTGAAGAATTCGAGGCGGCGGATGAGCATTTCCTTTACCAGCACACGGCCTTCGGGCGTGCGCATGGTGCCGCGCTTATCGGCTAGCACGCGCTGCATGGCGGCCAGCGTTTGGTCTTCGTGCTTCATGAACTGCTGCTGGAACTCGGCCAGCCGGGCTACGCCGCTGGCCGAAAGGGCGAAGTCTTCGCCGGCACCCTGGTTCAGCACTTCACACAGCACATACACTTCAATGGGCAAGCTCGTTTCGAGGGCTGTGGTGCGTAGGTCGAGGCCAGCGGCCAGAGCGTCGAGGATGATGCGCACATTGCGCTCAAATTGCTGATAGTAGGCTTGGGCTTCCATTTTCAAATAGGGACTTTACGGGCACAAAGAACGTCATGCTAAGCGAAGTCGAAACATCTGCACCGAGGAAGTAAATAATTACTCTCGCAGTAGAGATGCTTCGAATTCGCTTAGCATGACGTTCCTCTATGGTCGTCTATAATAACTCTTTCACAATCTGCTCTACGCCGATGCCCTCGGCTTCAGCTTTGAAGTTGCGCACAAGGCGGTGGCGCAATATCGGCACGGCAACGGCGCGTACGTCTTCAATGTCGGGCGAGTATTTGCCATTGAGCAGAGCGTTGCACTTCGCGCCCACGATGAGGTGCTGCGAGGCCCGCGGGCCGGCGCCCCATTCCAACAATTGGTTGGTGCGGGGGGCGGCGCGCTCGGTTTTGGGGCGAGTTTTGTGCACAAGGCTTACAGCGTATTCTACCACGTTGTCGGCCACCGGCACCCGGCGCACCAACTCCTGAAAGGCCTGGATATCGGCCGCGTGGAGCACTTTGCTAACCGTCTGCTTGATGTTAGAAGTCGTGTTTTTGACGATGTTCAGTTCTTCCGCATAAGTAGGGTAACCTAGCTCGATGTTGAACATAAACCGGTCGAGTTGGGCTTCGGGCAACGGGTACGTGCCTTCTTGCTCGATGGGGTTCTGCGTAGCCAGCACGAAGAACGGACGGCTCAGCGGATAGCGCTGCCCGGCTACCGTTACGGCGTATTCCTGCATGCTTTCGAGCAGGGCTGCCTGGGTCTTGGGCGGCGTCCGGTTGATTTCGTCGGCCAGGATGATGTTGGCGAAAATGGGGCCTTTCACGAAGTGAAAATCCCGCTGCTGGTTCATCGTTTCGGAGCCCACGATGTCGGAAGGCATCAAATCAGGCGTGAACTGGATGCGGTTGAACGACAAGTCCAGCGAATCAGCAATGGTCTGAATCAGCAGGGTCTTGGCCAAGCCAGGTACGCCCACCAACAGGCTGTGCCCCTGCGAAAATACGGCGGTGAGTACCAACCGGACCACTTCGTCCTGTCCTACGATGACCTTGCCGATTTCCTGGCGCAGCTTCTGGAAGGAGGCAGCCAAGGCATCAGCAGCTTCTTTGTCGTTTTGAAATTGAGCCATTCGGAAGAAAAGATAGTAAGCTTGTCATCCTGAGCATTGCAAAGGACCTTCGCAACCCCAGACAACCCGCCGTATTTAATTGGTAGCTGCCGTCAACGTTACCTGTCGGCTACGTCCAGCACTTTGCACTGCGCATACTCAGGAGCAATTTCCAGGTACACGGTGCCGCGGTTTTTCAGGAACCACTCGTCCAACGCTTTGTTTTTCTTCTCGTTGAGGGCCGCCGCGGCAATTTTCTGATAGTCGTCCTGCAGGTTGGCCTGATGGGGCGGGGTGTTCGACTTTAGATACAGAATGCGCATGGCGTCCTTGCCGTCGTCGGTGCGGTAGGGCAGGGGCGGCGTGATGTGGCCCACCTTCATGGTATCGATAGTGAAGAAGATGCCGGGGTCGAGCTTATCGAGGGGCAAGCGCGTGCCACCATCCTGCCGGTTTTGGAGCAGGCCACCGTTGCCGCTGCTGTTTTTATCCGAAGAGTTTTCTTTGGCCGCTTTCGCAAAGCTGATGCTGTCGCTCAAAATCTGGCGGCGCAGCTTCACCAGTGTAGCTGCCGAGGCACCCGCATCAGCCGTGCCGGTTTCGGGCTTGAGCAGGATGTGACGCGTAGAATACGTGTTGCCCTTGCGCTCGATAAACTGAATAAGGTGGAAGCCGAACTGCGACTGTACCACCGGCGACATCTGCCCTGGCTCCAGCTTCATCGAAGCCGCTTCATACTCCGGTACCAGTTCACCGCGCTTGAAAAAGCCCAAGTAGCCGCCTTCCTTAGCTGAGCCCGGGTCTTCGGAATATTGCTTAGCCAGCGTGGCAAAATCAGCTCCGGCCAGCACCTGCGCCCGAATATCATTCAGTTTGGCAATGGCAGCCTGTTTAGCTTTTTCGTTCACTTGCGCCGGAATCACAATCTGGCCCACTTCCACTTCCGTGCTGAAGTAAGGCAGGCTATCCTTGGGCACCTTGCTAAAGTATTGCGAAACCTCGCGCGGCGTCACGGCTACTTTACCCGTGATGGTTTCCTGCATTTTTTGCTGGGTAAGCTGGTCCTTAATCTGGGGACGCAGGTCGTCTTTCAGGGTTTTGATGGGCTTGTTGTACTGCTCTTCAAGGCGCTTTTCGGAACCAATCTGCTGCACGAAGTAGGCCATGCGACGGTCCACTTCATTGTTCACCTGCTGGTCGGTCACGGTCACGGAGTCTACTTCAGCGCGGGCCAGCATCAGCTTATTCAGTACCAGACTCTGCAGAATTTTGCACTTCAAATCCGGGGGAATTGCCTTGCCTTCGGCGCGGGCTACTTCCTGCGCATAGATGAGTTCCACTTCGGAGCGAAGCACAATCTGGTTGTCTACTTTCACGACGATGCCGTCCAGAAGCTGCTGCCCCTTGGGCCGACTGATGCCCAGCTGTGCCTGGGAGGCGGGGGCAAAGCCTAGTAATAACACCACCGTAAGCAGGGCCGATGCCACTGCGCGATTCACTTTAACAAGCATAGAAGAGTAATTAACGCCCGCCGGCAAGGTGCCAGGGCCGGACCCGTGAGCAGCTAACACGCAAACGGGCACACAAATTTCATGATAAATCCGTCGGCAGACAAAAACAAGGAGCCCGAGGAGCTGCAGAAGGTTGCAGGCTTAAAACACTTGTCAGTTAACGGCGAGCAGTTAGCAGTGAGCTCTCCCGTAGTAGATGCTCATCGCTAACTGCTCGCCATTAACTGACAGATGCTGTTTATTTAGTAACCAGCTTGCTCACTTCGGCCTCGTTCACCTTCACTGGCTTGGCGGCGCGCATCTGAGCAATCCACTCTTTTTCGAGGTAGGCCTGATAATCAGAAGTAGCTTGGCCACGGGCTTCAGCCAACGTTTTGGGACCAGAAGGCAAGATTTTGTCAATGGTAGCAGCGTAGTAGCGTCCGTCTTTCTGCACGTTGTAGGTGCCCGGTCCTTTGCTCATTAGCTCGTCCATCACCTTGTTGTCGCCTTTTTGGAACACCCGCTGGGCAATTTGTACCGACAGCGGGTTCTGCTCATTGAAATCGGTTTCAATGGCGGCGGCGTTACCGGTGAACAGCGTTATCAGGGCAGCGCCATCGGTGCCGGCTGCTTTCTGTACCACTTTGCTAATGCGGGCGCGGTCAACGCCGCGGCGGCGCAGGCTGCTGATGATGGAATCGGCGCGGGCACCAGCTAGATTAGATTTCTCACCCTTTTTCATGCGGCCCGTGATGGTAACCAGCATGGTAGGGTCCTGCAGCATGCGCTTGCCCACTTCATCCAGCGCCATAACGCCCACTTTGGCTAGTGACGTGTTGCCAATGAACACGACCTTCTGAGGTACATTCTTGGTGAGCATGTAGTGGCCACCCTTCACTTCTTTCTGCACGCGGGCCAGCAGTGCCGGCGTAGCAGCGCTGATGACGGTGCCCTGCACGCGCTGGTCCCACTGGTACTTGGCCTGATTCTCGGCGAAGTACTTCTTAAGACCCACCGTGTCCTCAATGGCCTTGCTCCACACCTTCTCGTCCATCAATTGGAAGAGCAGGATGCCGTCGCGGTACTCTTTCACCAGCATGCGGTAGTCCTCATACTTGGTATCGAGACTCCCTTTCTCAAAGTCGGTCAGCGACTGCTCCACGTACTGGTCGTAGAGCTGCTGCATAGCGAAAGCCGGCTGGGCGCCCGTGCGGGGCCGCTGGTTTTGCTGTGCGTAAGTTAGGAAGTCCTTCACCAAGTAAGGCTTGCCCTTGATGGTGAACAGTGTAGAGTTGTCGTTGGCGCTGCCTTTAGCGGCCTTCATCGTAGCGGCAGGAGCCGTGTACTTGTAGCGTCCGGCGACGAGAGCTGTATCGGCTTTGCTAAAAGCATAGGTTTTGGCGGCGGCAACCTCCGAGAACTGGTCTTCCTGACGAATGCGCTTCAGGAACGCTGCTTTGTTAAGTTCCGAGCGCGAATCCTTGGCCACCTTGCTTTTCAAGCCCGATTCCATGTCGGAAAACTTGGCCAGCGGCTGCTTTTCAATCAGCTTGATAACGTGCCAACCGTAGGGCGTCTGGACCGGAGCCGCGATATCGCCCGGCTTTTGCAGTTTGAACGCCACCTCCTCAAACGACGGAATCATGCGGCCCGTGCCAAAGGGCGGCAACTCGCCGCCGTTAGCTGCCGAGCCAGCATCTTCCGAGAATTGCGCCACGAGCTTGTCCCAATTTTCGCCCTTCTTCAGGCGGCTATAGAGCTCGTCAATCTTTTTCTTCGCGGTGAGCGAGTCAGATTTGGCCGCATTGGTGGTGGCTCGAATCATAAGGTGAGCCACCTTGATTTCGCCCTGTGCCGTGCGCTTATCATTCACCTTGATGAGGTGATAGCCAAAGCGCGTGCGAACAGGCTGCGACACTTGGCCTACCGGCGTTTTGTAAGCGGCCGTCTCGAACGGGTACACCATCTGCATCGACGTGAAGTAGCCGAGCTTACCACCGTTCTCCTTCGCCGATGGGTCTTCGCTCTCGGTACGGGCCAACTGGCCAAAATCGGTGCCCGATAGTGCCTGCTGGCGGATTTTCTCAATCTTCTGGTAGGCGGTCAGCGTGTCCTGTGGGGTAGCATCGGGCGCTACGCGGATTAGGATGTGCGAGGCGTTTACCTCCTGGCCCATGCGGTCGTAGGCTTCGCGCACCAACTGGTCAGTCACGCTTTTTTCCGTCAGATAGGGCTGGGCCAGTTGCTGACGGTAGCCATCCAACTCGCGTTTGAAAGCCTGCGTAGTGTCGAGGCCGCGCTGCTCGGCTTCCAGCACCTTGAGGCGGAAATTGGTGTAGAGGTCCAGGTAATCAGTTACGCTTTGGCGGGTGCCGTAGTCCGGAGCCGAGCTATTGTTCTTGCGATATACGTAGGCAAACTCATTGGCCGGAACCGGGTACGTGCCCAGTGTTTCAACCGCTGGCCCGGTAGGAGTCGCTGCCGTGGCAGTCGAGGCAGCCGGTTTAGAAGTCTGGCAACCAGCCAGCACCGTAGCAACGGCCGCGCTGGCATACAGAATGCGTTTGTGCATATGAAAAGAAGGAAGACGAAAACGCCGGACTATAAGAAGCCAGCAGAGCGGGCATAAAATTACCGATGCGAAATTAAGTAATTTCCGGTCGGAATGGTGTCCGGATAAAAAAGAACGTCATGCTGCGACAAGCGCAACATGACGTTCAGTAGTTGAAGTCGTCCAGATTTGTCCCGAAATCCTCTAAGCCAGGTGCTTGCTAAGGTGGCACACCGTATGGTTACCCCGGGTGAAAAACTCCACCCGGTCCATGAGGCGATTGACCAGCGCCATGCCCATTCCGCCCTTGCGTCCCTGCTGGATGTAGGCGCGCAAATCAGGGCTCTGATGTGGTCCGGGAAGGAAAATAGTGTCGCCGTTGTCGGCAATTTCTACGTTCAGGTCGTGCTCGTCGATAGCGAGCGTGAGGTCCAGAAACTGGGTTTCATCCTCGCCGTTGGCGTGAATAATAAAATTGGCTACTACCTCGTCTACGGCCAGCACTACCTGGTTCACCACTACCTCCGACAGCTGACGACTGTCGAGGTAATTGCGCACAAAATCGCGCACCTCTTGCAGGTGGGCGCGCGAGCAGGCAACGCGGAGAACGGATTTCACTTTAGAGGTTTTGAATGTTGAGGGTTGAGGGCTGAGTTGGATAAAATGTTGAACAAGAAGGTATAAGCCATCTCTAACTCAACATTCAAAACTCAGCCCTCACCACTTCATTAGGCTGCTTCGGCTTCGGTGGCGCTGGGCACAATGGTCATCAGCGCATCAAGGCCCAGAATTTCGAATACGTTGAAGACTTTTTCCTGCATGTTGAAGAACACCAACTTCACGTTGGCATCCTGAAAGCGCTGCAGGTGCGAAATGAATACGCCTAAGCCGGCTGAGGAAATATAGCTCAGCTTAGCGCAGTCAATCAAGACTTTGCGAAAATTCAAAATATCAGGTTTAGCCAATTCAGTATCAAGGACAATAGCGGAGCTAGCGTCCAGCTCGCCGTCGAGCAGGAGGGTGAGCGTATCAGCGGAGGGTTGCGCGGTAACTTTCATAGTGGGGCGATACGTCAGGCGGTTGGCGGGGGTTGGGCCGACTTGAATTTAATGACGAGCAAAGTCTGGTCGTCGTGGATGGGATAGCCAGAGGTAAAGGCGTTGAGGTCGTTTAGAATATACCTTTTGATTTCCTCGGCGTTCTGGAAATAACTTTCTTCAAGCCGAAGCTTCAGGCGGTCTTCTCCGTATTCATCGGTGCCACTACCGCCCCGCGCCTCCACAATGCCGTCGGTGTAAATCACCATCACATCGCCGGGACTGTAGTCGTAGAACTGGTTTTTGATGTGCTTCTCGTAGCTCTCGTTGCGAATAATACCCAGGCCCAGGCCAGCGGAGTCAAAGTAAAAAACCTCCTCGCGCAGGGCGTGGTAGTACAAGGTGTGGCAATGCCCGGCGCGGGCAAATACGAATCCTCCCTGCTCATAGTCAATGATGTAGAGCGAAGAGGTGATAAAGGATGACTTTTCCAGGCAGTGGGTGAGTGCCATGTTGGCTTGGGCCATGAACCTGCTGGGCACCGGAAACTTGTCGCGCTCGTTTTTGGCCAACGGGTTTTCCTGCATCAGCGAGTGAAAGATGCCTTTCATCTGAGCCATGTGGAAGGCTGCGGTCACGCCCTTGCCGCTCACATCGCCGATTATGACGGCCAGCCGCCGGCCCGGCAGGTGGAGGAAATCGTAGAAATCGCCGCCTACTTCACGGGCTGCCAGCGAGTGCGAGCTGATTTCGAACCAGTTATCCGTAGGCAGGTTCTTCGGGATGAGGCTGTCCTGCACCTGAAAGGAGATTTTTAGCTCTTCCTGAGTGCGCTGGTTATCGAGCGAGGTACGAACCAACTCGAGGTTCTCGATGCTGAGCACGGCCTGGCTCGTGAACGTTTGGAGGATGCTAAGGTCTTCGCGGTCAAAGGTGTGGGGCTCCAGCTTTAGCAGGTACAGCATGCCGTAGTTGAACTGGAGCCCGCGCAGCGGCAGTTGCAATAAGGAGCGAAAGTGCTGCGGAAGTCCCTCAAAGCCTGCCCGCATATTCAGGTCGTTGGTAATAAACTCACCCTCGGGCAAGTCGTGGGCCGCTAGCCGCGTGCGCAACTCATCAACCTGGGGTTTGGATAGGTTGAAGTATTGCGTGGCTTCGGCGCTTTCGGCCCCAGCATGGCCCGGCGCCAGGTCGAGCCAGGCAGCATCGGCGCTGACGGTTTGCACAGCGGATTCCAATAGGATTCCGTAGACTTCGGCCGAGGTCTGGCCCCGCTGAATGATTTGGGTAAGGCGCTGCAGGCGCAGAATCTCGCTACGCCGCTGCTCAATAATATCGGAAATAGGCAGATTGAAAAACGTCACCATGAGCCCCATCAAGGCATAAAATGCCGAGAAAAAGGCCGTGAGCAGCAGAAAAGCATACTGTGGCTGTGGGGCAATCAGCTGCGGGTCGGCCTGCGTGACGCGGAAGTATTGCACGAAAATAAGCACGCCCAGTAGCAGGCCAGCCTGCAGTAGCACGGCCCGCCATTTCTCGCGTTGGCTGAGATAAGCTACCCATTTCTGGTGCCCGCTGAGGTAAATTCCATAGAGCCCCAACGCCACGACAATGGGAATGCCGATGTAGTTGGGTGGGTTGATGCCGACCAGTCGAAAGAGCAAGGTAAACCCGAGCAGAACTTCGAAAACGGTCCATTCGCGCTGGAGCCGCTGGCCGGAGCGAAACAACACCAAGGCCCGCCAGGCATAGTTGGTGCGGGCCAGAAAAATAACAAATAGCCCGAGATTGAGCGTGTATATACAGGTGAAAAAAAGGCTGTTGCTGCTAAAAACGGGCTGGTCTTTTGCCAGCCGCTCCAGCAGGTGCAAGCCCACACAGGCCAGAGCCAGCATGCCCGGTCCGGTGAGCAACCCCCGTAATAGCCGCACAAAAGCCTGGCCCTGCAGCGGCGATGACCGATAGCGGTAGTATAGAAAAATGCCCAGCACGAATGCCCCTTGCGTCAGTTGGGTGCTCCATTCTGGCCAGACGCCCAGCCATGGGCTAGCTCCCGAGTGGCTGAGCGCACTAAGCAGCAGCAGCACCCAACTCAATAGGCTAAAGGGCAAAAGGAAATTCAGGAGTCGTTGAGACACAGGCAAAAACTAGGAATAACACAAGCGCCACCGCCTATTGCGTCATTCTCGACGCTCAACCGAAGTGCAAGATACAATCGAGCATTGGAAATGGCTCCATTGGATTTGGGCCATAAAAAACGGGCAGCACCGACCGTAGCCGGGGCTGCCCGTTGCAAATCAACAAGTAAGCCAGAAAGCTAGCGGCTCGAATAATTAGGGGCCTCACGGGTAATCTGCACGTCGTGCGGATGCGACTCGCGCAGGCCAGCGCCGGTGATGCGCACAAACTGCGCCGCTTGCAGGGCTTCAATGTTAGCGGCACCTACGTAGCCCATGCCAGCGCGCAACCCGCCCGCCAGCTGATAAATTACCTCCGAGACATTGCCCTTGAAGGGAACGCGGCCCACGATGCCTTCCGGCACCAGTTTCTTCACGTCGTCCTCAGCATCTTGGAAGTACCGGTCCTTGCTGCCGTCCTCCATGGCCTCCACGGAACCCATGCCGCGGTAGCTCTTGTACTTGCGGCCTTCGTAGATGATGAGGTCGCCGGGGGCTTCTTCGGTACCGGCCAGCAGCGAACCCACCATCACGGCAGCGGCGCCGCCAGCGAGGGCTTTCACTAGGTCGCCCGAGAACTTGATGCCGCCGTCGGCTACCAGCGTGACGCCTGTACCAGCTAAGCCCTTCGCCGCTTCGAGCACAGCCGAAAGCTGTGGTACGCCAATGCCTGCAATGATGCGCGTGGTGCAGATGGAACCCGGGCCCACGCCCACTTTCACACAGTCGGCGCCAGCTTCGGCCAGGGCACGGGCTCCGGCTTCGGTAGCTACGTTGCCGGCCATTACATCAAGCTTAGGATAGGCAGCTTTAATGGCGCGCACAGCATCCATCACCCCTTTGGAGTGGCCGTGAGCGGTGTCGAGGCTCACAATATCCACGCCGGCATCAACCAAGGCAGCCACACGCTGGAGCAGGTCGGGCGTCACACCTACGGCGGCGCCCACTCGGAGGCGACCCAGCTGGTCCTTGCTGGCGTGGGGAGCGCGGCGGCGCTTGCGAATGTCTTTATAAGTCATGAGGCCAGCGAGGCGGCCTTCGGCGTCCACCAGTGGGAGCTTGTCTACCTTGCTATCGGTCAGGAGTTGCTCGGCGGCGGCTTGGTCGATACCGGCGGGAGCCGTGACGAGGCGGGCCAGGGGTACCATCACGGTGGTGACGGGCTGGGTCATGTCCTTCTCAAAGCGCAGGTCGCGGCTGGTGAGGATGCCTTCGAGGGTATGGTCGGCGTTCACGACCGGAATGCCGCCGATGTTGTGCTTGCGCATGAGCTGGCGGGCATCGGCCAGGGTAGCTGTGGGCGGCAGGGTGAAAGGGTCCTGAATCAGGGCCGATTCACTGCGCTTTACGCGGCGAACCTGCTCGGCCTGAGCCTTGATGGACATATTCTTATGAATAATGCCCAGACCTCCTTCTTGCGCCAGCGCGATGGCCATGTCTGACTCCGTGACGGTGTCCATGGCCGCCGAAATCAGCGGGGTTTGCAGCCGGATGTTGGGGGTGAGGCGGGTGCCAGTGTCGCAGTCTCGGGGCAAAACCTCGGAGTACGCGGGCAGCAGCAGTACGTCGTCGTAGGTGAGGGCCTCGAAGGCAATTTTGGGGTTTGCGGAATCCGCCATGGCAAAAGGAGTTGGGGTTTGGTGCCTTTTGCCAGTCAAAGATACGGCGAGAAATCGGGTTGAAGCAGTGTTGTGATGGGAAATCGGACGAAGCATTTTCATTACTATCCAAATCCAACATCTTATTTTCTTAACAGATAAACCTGCTAACGTCAGGCAACCCTGTCAGAGGAAAGGGACTCTGGTAGGAAGAAATACTATAAGTAAGCTCTCCTTTCCATCATTAACTGCATGAAGATTCTACACATTTTCTCCTTAGCCGCGTTGCTGGTCACCGAGGCCGTTCACCCCTTTGTCGCTACTGCCCAGAATGCCCCATGGGCCAAGCCGTTGACCAGCGACGTGAGCGGCAGCGACTTGGCCCTCGTTACCCGGGTGGTAGTCGACGCCAGCAATTACACCTTTGTATCGGGTTTCTTAAATGGGCCGGCCACCCTAGGCGGGGTGCCGGTGCCAGTAGGCGGGGCCCAACTCCGGAATGGCTTCGTGGCCCGGCTCGACCCGCAGGGGGCTGTGCAGTGGGTGCGCGCACTAGCCGCTGCCGGCTCCGGCATTGAAGCCGATGTGACCGGTCTGGCCCTGGATGCTGCGGGCAACGCAGTCCTCTGCGGCTCCTATCATAACGGGGCGCTGACACTGGGCAACTTTACGCTACCGGCGAATAGCACCGTAGCCCACACGAATGGTGTGGTCGCGAAGCTTAGCCCAACGGGTAATTTTCTGTGGGCCCAAGCCGTTTCTGCCGGTTCCACGGAAAGTCTGTCGACTACAGCCGCTGCCGTTGATGCTGCCGGCACCGTTTACGTGGCAGTAAACACTTTTGGGACCTCCGCTTTTGCGGCTGGGCTGGGGCTGCGCAGCTTTTCAAGCGCCGGGGTACCGGGTGTGGGCACTGACTATCCGGGAATAAGCGGAACAGCGGTCAACAGTCCACTGGGGGTTTTTGGCAGCATTCTCGACTTGGTAGTGAATCCCACCACGGGGCAGTTGGGCGCGGTCGGCGATTTTCAGGGCACGCTTACGCTACGTGCGGCGGGCAGTGCAGGGCCAGCGCTTACGTTTACCTCGCCACCTGAGCCGCAAAAAGGAGCTTTCATCGCCGGGTTGTCAACCACGGGAGCTCCGGAGTGGGCGCAGGTACTGACCAGCACCGGCATGAGCCAGAATGGACGAACGGGTTCTTTTTTGAACCGACTGAACGGGGTGATACCAGCCGGAAACGGGTTTGCGGTGGCGGGTGGCTATCTGGGGGCGGGCACTATTGCCGGTGCCGTGCTGCCTGGCAGCGCCACTTCGGACAATATTACCGGTGTGCTGGCCCGGCTCGATGGTCAGGGCAGTTTGCTCTGGACGCGGGCCATATCGGGCGATGGGCAGCCGGAGAGCGGAGCGGTGGCCAATGCCCTGGCTACGGATGCAGCCGGGCAACTCCAGGTAGCCGCCTTTTTTGGTGGGCAGCTTGCGGCTGATGGCGGCGGGCAGATAAGTGCTGGTGGTTCTGACCTGCTGCTGCTGACGTACTCACCGCAAGGCCAGTTGCTGGGTACCCAGCGCGATGGCAGCTATGGCAACGAATACCCGCAAGCCCTGGCCCTGGACCCCACGGGGCAGCCCCGCGTAGCTGGCTACTTTATGGGCACTTGTAGTGTAGGCGGCGTTGTGGTGGCCAGTGGCCCCCGGCAATCCAACGGCTTTGTGGCCCGATTAAGCCGCACGCCGCTGGCCACCCGGGCAAACAGCGCGGCAGCGGCTGCTTTGCAGGTCTTCCCAAACCCCAGCAGCGGCGGCGCGGCTTTGCAAGTAAAGCTGCTGCCGGGAGCAGCCCCCACAGCCATACAACTGTTGAACGTACTCGGCCAGTCAGTGCATCAGCAGCAAGTACCGGCCCGCACTGCCACAGCTACCGTGCCCACGGCAGGACTGGCGCCGGGGCGTTACGTGCTGCAGGTCGTGAACGCCGAAGGTGTAGCAACTCGGGGCGTGCTGGTGGAGTAGCTAAACCAGGTTGCGTTAGGATTTGTCGATAAGCCCCATGGTGGTGTGAATGGTTGTTCGACAGCTGGATATCACCTGCCGGTGCCCTTTTGGGGCCATACTTCGCAATGGAATTAGCTACATGCACAATACGCATTTACGCTATTTCCCGTTTGCGCTGCTGGCAGATGGGCGTGCGTCGTTCAACCGTTATTTGTGATTCATTTTTCACCCTTCCCACACTAGATTTTATGAAAACAACTTTTCTGTTCTTACTGCTCGTGCTTGGCTGGAGCGCCAGGAGTGTAATGGCTCAGACTCCTTGGGTGCAGGCCGTGAGCGGCGGTACGCAGTCGAATGCCTCCACTATTGCCACCGATGCCAATGGCAACTCTTATGTCGGAGGCAGCTTTACGAACACGATTACAATTGGCGGGACGGTATTGCAGGCAGCTACGTCCGCTGCTTTTGGCGCTTACGTGGCTAAATTTAGTCAGCAAGGGGCGCTAATTTGGGTACGGCAGCCAACGGTGCCAGGTTCCTATTCTCGGCTGGGCATCGAGAGTGTGGCCGTTGATGGCAATGGAAACGTCCTCATTGGGGGCACCTTCTCGGGCGGTGCTTGGACGTTGGGCAATGTTACACTCGCTGGCCATCCGGCCGGAGTGCTTTACTCGCAGGGGTTCGTGGCCAAGCTCGACCCGGCTGGTACTATCAGCTGGGCCCGGGCGGCAGTAGATGCCGGACGGCAGAGCACTGTTGGGGCGGTGGCCGTTGATCCGAGTGGCACCGTGTATGCGGCCGGCAGCCTGAACGGCAGTTCGGCCTCAGCGTTTATTCAGAAGTACTCGTCAGCTGGCGTAGTACAGCCAATAGCCGCAAACTCAATGCCCGGTGGCACGGGTAGCATAACCATCACAGGGTTGGCGGTATCAGCGAACGGGCAGCAATTGGCACTGGCCGGCTGGGTACTCGAAGGCAGTGTGACGTTGCAGGCAGCCGGCACTGCTTCGGCACTGGTCGTGAATGCGCCGGGCATCAACAGTAGCACTGGGTTTGTGGCCGGCTACAGCCCGAATGGTGAGGGGCAATGGGTCCAGACGTTGACTAGTGGCACCGGCAACCGGGCCCGGCTGGTGCGCATAGTAGCTGCGGGTGCCGATTTTCTGGCTTGCGGCTCCTACACAGGGTTGGCAACTATTGGCACTTTGTCAGTGCCAGGTTCTTCCACATATTCCAGTGGGCTAATAGCTCGGTTCGACAGCCAAGGTGCGGTGCAATGGGCGCGTGGCATCCAGGGCAGCAACTACATCGAAGCCTGGGATGTAGCCGCCGACAGCAACGGCAATGGCTATGCAGTAGGCTACTTTGCCGGCCAGCTTGCTGCCACCGCCGGCGGCCTGAGCAGCGCAGGTGGATTCGACGCCTTCCTGCTGACCTACTCTCCCCAGGGTGGGCTGCTGAATGCACGGCGCGACGGTGGGAGCGGTCAGGAGTTCTTTACGGCGCTGGCGCTCACTGCTGGCGGGCAGCCCCGCGTGGCTGGATATTACACCTTCGGTCCCGGCAGCATTGCCGGGGTGAGTTTGCCCGCTGTGAGTAGCAATACCGCCTTTGTGGTCGCGCTGGCTGCCACCGTGCTAGCCACGACTCCGGCCAACAGCGGCATGGCATCCTTCACGGTTTTTCCCGTTCCGGCACGTTCCGGCCAAACTTGGCAGCTCACCATTACGCCAATGCTATCGGCTGATGGGGGAGTAGTTCGGGTGCTGGATATGCTGGGCCGCGAAGTGCGTCGGCAAGTGTTGCCCATGCGGGAGACGGCCGTCAGCGTGCCTACGGCGGGCATGGCGCCGGGCCACTACCTACTGCAAGTATTAGGCTCTAATGGCGTTGCAACGCACGGCGTGCTGGTAGAATAGGAGCCCACTTAACAAAAGATTGAAGCAACCGGGCTAAACAATTCACGGTCCCAAGCCGTCTTAAGCACCTCCTAATTCACAATCTGGATTTCTATGCCTGATTCCACCAACCAAACCTGGTTTATTACCGGTGCTTCGTCCGGGTTCGGCGAAGCCTTAGCCGACCATGTGCTCGACAAAGGCGGCCGCGTTGCCGCTACTTTCCGCAAGCCCGAACAGGCCGAAGCCTTCAGCCAAAAAGCGGACGGCCGCACCCTCGGTCTGGTGTGCGACGTGACCGACGAAGCCACTGTTAAAACGGCTGTTGCTGATGCCATCGCAAAATTCAGCCAGCTCGATGTCATCGTCAACAACGCCGGTTACGGCTCGATGGGCAGCATTGAAGAGGTGCCGGCCGAGGAAGTGCAGCGGCAGTTCGACGTAAACGTGTTTGGGGCGCTGCACGTGTTGCGGGCGGTACTGCCGCAGCTGCGCAAGCAGCGCTCGGGGCACGTGCTGAATATTACCAGCATTGGCGGGCTGAAGACCTTCCCCGGCGTGGGTATCTACAATGCCTCAAAATTTGCTCTGGAAGCCATTGGCGAAAGCCTGAGCCAGCAGGTGGGGCCGTTGGGTATTAAGGTTACCAACATAGAGCCCAGCGGGTTCCGCACCAAATGGGCCGGCGAGTCGGCCACTATTTCGAACACCAAAATAGAGGACTACCAGCCCACTGTAGGCGAAAATATTCGGGGCATAGAGGGCTACAGTGGACGCCAGCCTGGCGACCCCGTGCGCGCCGCTCACGCCATGTACGAGGTAGTGCAGATGGAAAACCCGCCCCTGCACCTGCCGCTGGGCAAAGCTGCCGTGAAGGGGGCTCGCGAGAAGTTTGCCGGCTTGGTGAAGGAGTTAGAGCAATACGCCGACATGGGTGACGCGGCCGATTTCCCGGCTGGCGAGTAAGAAAGGCACGCATGTTGGCTGACCGCTAAAACTGGTCATGCTGAACGCAGTGAAGCATCGCCACCGCAGTAGTAATTGGATTTACTGTTGCGGTGGCGATGCTTCACTGCGTTCAGCATGACCGTTTTTTAACATGGATTAGGCTATCCAACGGTGTATCTTCGCCCCATGCCCTTATCTGCTGCCAACGACTACGAAGCTACTTCTTGGGAAGACCTGCAACGGCTGCTGTTCCAGGATACCTGGGATGCGCGCATCGGGCGGTTTCGGTCGCCGTTTGTGTACCGGGGCGGCCGCTCGCGCCATTTTCAACTAGAAACTAGCTTGCAGCGCCTTGGCGGCGAATACCACCAGCTGGAGCACCACTTGCTGCGCAACTTCCGCAAGTATGCCCGCGAAACGGGCCTGCCCGCCGCCGCTGCCAGCACCTGGGACTGGTTGGCCCTGGCCCAGCATCACGGCCTGCCCACCCGCCTGCTCGACTGGACGTACTCGCCCTACGTAGCCCTCCACTTTGCCACCGACGACCTGTCTGCCTACCACGAAGACGGCATCATCTGGGCACTGAACTACGTGAAGGCTGCTGAACACCTGCCCCAGCGCCTGCGCCAGGCCCTTCAAACCGAAGGGTCAAACGTCTTCACCTCCGAGCTGCTGCAACCTGTGAGCAGCAGCCTGCGGGAGTTGGAAGAACTGCAAGCCGAACCCTACGTGCTGTTTTTGGAGCCACCCAGCCTGGATGCCCGCATTGTGCATCAGTACGCGCTGTTTTCCCTGATGAGTACGGGCCAAAGTGTGCTGCACGACTGGCTGGCCAATCGGCCCGACCTCTACTTTCGCATCATCCTGCCCGCCCACCTCAAGTGGGAAGTGCGCGACAAGCTCGACCAGGCCAACATTACCGAGCGGGTGCTGCTGCCGGGCCTCGGTGGCCTCAGCCGTTGGCTGCATCGGCACTACTCACCCCGCACCGATGGCAAGAACTTTCTTGACGACAACGAGATGCGCTAATGTTTGCTTGTAAAAGCGGAGGTCTGGAAAGGCCTAGCGGCGCACCAAGGCGACGTGGCTGGGCGTAGCAACGGCTACGCTGAGCTGCACGGCGTTGCGGGCTAGTGAATACCCAGCTGTGCCATTCTGGCTTTGGTGTAGGTATGCCATTTCTACTGTGGTGCGGCGACTGGCGCGGTAGCCCAGGCCGGCGCTAAGGCGGTTTTCCTCCATAAAACTACGTCCGTTGCGAGCACCCAAGCCAGCAAATAGTTCATCGGCGGCCACGGCATACAGGCTGCCTACTGGGAGCAGGCTGCCCGCATGCAGCGGCACCACCAGCCGCAACTGGTAACGTAGGCGTGGGGCAAACCGGAAGGCGGCTTCCGGGCTGGGGCGCAGCCACCGTTCCTCGGCGCGCAGGCGGTGACTGGCGCGCACGGGCCCACTCACATCAGCCAGCATCACTTCCTGGTAAAAGCGGTGCTCTGGGGCCTTGAGCGCGTTGGTGGGACCACAGTCGTTGGCGGCCAGCACGTAGCCGGTGGTCAGGCTGAAGCTGGGGGCTACATGCAGGCGCAGGCCCACGCGGCCTAGTTGCTGAGCCATCAATTGGGCATTGCCCTGGCGGCTTTCTACTTCCGAATACAAGCTCCAGTGGTTGCGTAAGGGCAAGTCGGCGCTGAGCTTGAGCCAGCCCACGGGTGCCCCGCCACCCTGGCCGTGGGCAGCAAGACCGGTTATGAGAAGTAGGGATAGTAGCGGGAAGAAGTGTTTCACTCCCTCAAGTTACGTAATTGTTATGTCAGATTACGTAATTGTTACCCCGGAATAGTAAAACTTAACATTGCCGAGATTTCGTGGCGGAATTAGACGCATTATTGTCCCAACCGCTTCTTGGTAAGTTTGGTAGGAATGTGCTCCATTGGCTTGTCGGGCCACGGATGCCGAGGGTAACGGCCCTTCAGGTCCTTGCGAACGTCAAAATAGCCTTTCTCCCAGAAGCTGCGCAGGTCGCGCGTCACCTGCGCGGGCCGCCCGCCGGGCGAGAGCAGGTGCAGCAGCAGCGGCACCCGGCCAGCCGCTACGGTAGGCGTTTCGGTCAGGCCAAACAATTCCTGTAGTTTCACGGCCAGTACTGGCGCGGCGGGGTCGCTATAATCCAAGGTAATGTGCGAGCCGCTGGGCACTTCCAGCGCGGCCGGGGCCAGGCGGTCCAGTTCCTGGCGCTGGTTCCAGCCGCCGGGCAGGCGGGCCAGCAGCGGCTCTGTGAGGTCGAGGCGTTGCACCTGGTCGAGGGTTTTGAGGCCGGTGAGGTGCGGGCCCAGCCAGTCGGCTAGCTCCTGCGTCAGGGTCGCATCATCGAAGGGGCGCCAGCTGGGTGCCACTGGCTGTTCGCTGTCGGTGGTCAGGACTTCACTGACGGGGAAGTGCTGCCGCAGAAATTCCAGCCGCTGCTGTAGCTGGCGGGCATTGGCCGTCCAATTCAGCTTCTCCACGCCGGCTTCCTGCAGATAGGCCAGCAGTGCCCGGGCTACCAATGCGGGGTCGGGCTGGCCGATGACTTTTTCCTCCAGTAGCAGTGCGCCTAAGCGGCGCACCCGGCGGCCGGTCACGCGTTGGGTAGTGGGGTCGTAGCGCACTTCATCGCTGGTGGTAATCTGGTCGGCGAAGGCCAATTCCAGCTCATCCTGCCCCAATGGTGCCGCCAGCGTAGCGCGGGGAGCCGAGGCCGTACCCGCCAAATGCGCTACTGCGAAAAAGGTGGCCTGCGGGTCGACGTCCGTCGTATTTAGCCCCACGCGCTGGCCAGTCACGAGGCGCAGCCGGTCGTGGGTTTCGCGCTGGGCCAGCCGGTCGGGGTAGGCCAAGGCGGTGAGTAGGCCTACCGGCGACTGGGCAACGGAGTGGCTGAGTGACGGAGTGGTTTTGCCCAGCCGGCTGGTGAGGTTGCGGGCCACATCGCGCACGCGCTGCAAAGTGGCGTGGTGCAGAGCCAGGCCCGGCAGGGGCGGGCGGCCGCTGGCCAGTGCTTCGAGGCGCAGGCGCAGGTCGGGCGGGGCTGGCCGGGTATCGGTGGGGGAGGCCCAGCGCAGCAGGTCGCGCTCAGCCAGCAATGCTGCCAGCGAAGCCGCCGCCGCGCCGTGGTTCAGCTCCTGCCCGCGTACCACGAGGTGGCCCAGGCGCGGCGGCAGGCCCAGTGCGGCCAGCTGGCGGCCGTGGGGAGTTGGGAGGACTGTTTTCTCAGTTTCCTGCTCTCTTGCTTTCTTGCTTTCTTGCCCTACAATTGCTCCCAGTCGCAGCAGTAGCTCGCGTGCCTGGCCGTATGCGGCTGCGGGGGGCACGTCCAGCCAGCGCAGGCTGGTGGGCTCGGTGGCCCCCCACAGGGCCAACTCCAGAGCCAGACTGCTGAGGTCGGCGGTCTGGATTTCGGGTGGGCGGTGGGCCGGGAGGTTGTGATGTTCGGCTTTGGTCCAGAGGCGGTAGCAGGTGCCGGGTCCGAGGCGGCCGGCGCGGCCCCGGCGCTGGTCGGCGGCGGCGCGGGCCACGGGCACGGTTTCGAGGGTAGTGAAGCCGGTGCGTGGCACGAAGCGTGGCACCCGTGCAAAGCCGCCATCAATTACCACCCGCACCCCCTCAATGGTGAGGCTGGTTTCGGCAATGCTCGTGGCCAGGATGACCTTGCGCCGGCCGGCTTTCGACGGACGCAGGGCGGCGTCCTGGGTTTCGAGTGGCAGCTCGCCGTGCAGCAAATGCAGGTCAATGGTTTCAGCGAGTGAGTCCTCCAGCTTGCGGGCGCTGCGTTGCAGGTCGCCCACGCCAGGCAGAAACACCAGGATGTCGCCCTCGGGATGCGTAGTCAGCGCCGCCCGCACTTGGCCGGGTACCAACTCCGCCAGCCGCTCGGTGGGCTTGTTGGGTAGGGTGGAGGCCCGGCGCGGGTCGAGGTAGTGGGTGTCAATGGGAAACAGAAAGCCGGCCGACGACACCACTGGCGCGGGCAGCCACTGGCCCAGCCGCTGCGCTTCCAGCGTGGCGCTCATTATTAGAATGCGCAGGTCATCACGCAGCACGGCCTGCGCGTCCAGCGCCAGCGCCAGGCCCAGGTCGGCATTGAGGCTGCGCTCGTGGAATTCATCAAACACCACGGCGGCCACCCCCTCCAAAGCGGGGTCGTCCTGAATCATGCGCGTGAGAATGCCTTCGGTGATGACTTCCACGCGGGTTTCCTTGCTCACTTTGCTGTCGAGGCGCACGCGGTAGCCGATGGTGCGGCCTACGGGCTCGCCCAGCAGCTGGGCCAGGCGGGCAGCTGCGCCACGCACGGCCAGCTGGCGGGGTTCCAGCACCAGGATTTTATCCTCAGCATTGCGCCACTCGGCGGCCAGCAGGGCCAGCGGCACCACGGTGGTTTTGCCGGCGCCGGGCGGCGCTTCCAGCACCACGCGGCTGTGGGCAGCCAAGGCGGCCCGCAACTCGGGTAGCGCCGCGATGATGGGCAAATCGGGGAGGGGCGGCAGGACAAAGTTGTTCACCGGCCAAAATTACGCCCCGATGTCCGGCAGGTGCTAGCTGACTGTCGGGAGCAGCGTGACCGAACCATGACCTGGCCGTAATGTTCTGGTAAGGTTGCCGCCACGGACGGCGCGGACCTTTGTGCGCCACTGTCCTCAATTTGCACGTACGCTGATATCAACCCCTTATTTCTAACGCATGCAGTGGTACCAGGAAGAAATTGCCCGACTGAAGGAGTTGCCTGTAGCCTCCACAAAGTCGCGGCCGCGGGTGGTGTTCTACGGCAGTTCCACGTTTACGCGCTGGCCGGAGCTGGCGCGGTGCTTCCCGTGGGTTGAAACGGTGAACCTGGGCTTTGGGGGCTCGACGCTGGCGGCCTGTGCCTGGTTTTTTCAGCAGTTGGTGCCGCAGCAGCAGCCCGATGCGCTGCTGATTTATGCTGGTGACAATGACCTTGGCGATGGCCGCACGGCCGAAGAAGTGGTGTTGTTCTACGACCACCTGCTGGCTTCTGTGCGGGCTACGTTGGGCCAGATTCCGGTAGTGTTCGTGAGCATTAAGCTGAGCCCGGCCCGCCAGCACCTGCGCCCGAGCATCGACTACGCTAATGCCACCATCCGCCAGCGCATTGCCGGGGCCGGCCCAAATAGTTATTACCTCGATATCAACCCCGGCATGGTGGACGGGCGAGGCTACCCCCGGCCGGCACTGTTTGAGGCCGATGGCCTGCACCTCTCGCCCGAGGGCTACGCCGTGTGGCAGCAGAAAATTGGGGCCGCGCTGATGCATTTATACCCTTCCACGCCTTGAAAACCGCTCTACCCCGATGCGCCGCGAATACCACGAATGGCTGAGCCCGGTCCTGGACCGCCGAATGGAACTGCTTGTCTTTGGCGAAGCGGGCGCACGGGTACTGTTCTTTCCCACGCGCCGGGCCCGCTTCTTCGACTACGAAAACTGGGGCGTGGTGGAAGCCCTGCGGCCCAAAATCGAAGCTGGCCAAATCCAGCTCTACTGCGTAGACAGCATCGACGGCGAAAGCCTGTACTGCCCCGAAAAACACCCCGCCGAGCGTATTCAGCGGCATTTGCAGTACGAGCGCTACATTCTGGATGAGGTGCTGCCCCTCACCCAGCGCCTCAACCCCAACATGTGCCTGATAGCCGCTGGGTGCAGCATGGGCGCCTTTCACGCCGTCAACCTGGCCTTCCGGCATCCAGACTTGTTTGGCAAAGTGGTGGGCCTGAGCGGGCGCTACGACCTCACCCAGCCCATGGCCAGCTTCCGCGACTTGTTCCAGGGCTACGTCGATGAGGATGTGTATCTGAACACTCCAAACCGCTTTCTCGCTCACCTCGACCACGATTTCTACCTGGCTCACCTGCGCCGGCTCGACATCACACTAGCCGTGGGCAACACTGACGCCTTCCTCGAAAATAATATGGTGCTGAGCCAGCAGCTCCAGGAAAAGCACATCAACCACCAACTCCACGTTTGGAACGGCGAGGCCCATTCACCCCTGGCCTGGCAAAGCATGGTTAACTTATACCTGTGAGGCGGAGATGTTGGGGAGAAGCCGGCCGATTGATTTAGTGGAGATAACGCGTATTTTTCAGCCGCTATTCGTCCGCGCTATGTCATTCAGCCTGCCCTTCTTCCAACGCACCACCCCACCCGCCGATTCGCCTTTGCCCACCATGCGCCGGTTTCTGACCGAAATCGGGCTGGAAACGCAGGAGATGCGCCTCCCCAAAGACACCTTTCTGCCTGGTCTGCTCATCGACGGTGGCCGGCTGCTCATCGACCCCGCCCGCTTGCTCTATCCCGGCGATGTGCTGCACGAAGCCGGCCACCTAGCCGTGACGCCTGCCGCCGAGCGAGCCCAGCTTTCGGGCAACGTGATGGCCAACAAGCCCGAGCAGCACGGCACCGACGGCGAGGAAATAGCCGCCATGCTGTGGTCGTACGCCGCCGCGCAAGCCGTTGATATCGCGCCGGAAGTCGTATTCCATCCTGCCGGTTACCGCAACCAAAGCACCTGGATGCTGGATAATTTCCGCCAGGGCATCTACCCCGGCCTGCCCCTGCTGGTCTGGATGGGCCTGACCACCACGCCCGACTTCCCGCGCATGAATCGCTGGCTGCGCGAGTAAGCCCGCTACACCTGCTGCATGGGCCACAGCTCCACGCTCACGGCGCCACCGGTGTGCACCAGCGGCGGAACGGTGGGCGTGGCCAAGCCGTGGCCTTCAACTAGGTTGGACTCATAATGGAGCAGCTGAGCCGTGCTGAGGGGCCAGGGCGTGTGCGCCACCCGGCCCCGGTACAGCTTGGTCTGGGCCTTGTTGCTGGCGTAGAGGCAGTAGCGCTCCGTCAGGAAAAAGGCCAGTGAGCCAGGTTCGGAGGGTGGCAGAGGCGCGCCAATTTTCCAGGTGGCGCGAAAAGTGGCCGGCGGGGCGCCGCCATGCGTGCGCTCGGCCATGAACTGGCGCAAGTTGGGGCTGGGCGTATCCATCCGCATGGTGGCGCGCAGGTAGGGCAGGTGAAAAAACGTGCGGGCCGTCCAGACCGCCAGCGCGCTGGTTGCATCAAGCGAGAAAAACCAGACGCCAGGCACGCCATCCAGGTGCACATAGGTCCGCACGTTCAGCTCCAGGAAGGCGTTGGTGCCGGGCACTTCCGGGGTCACGCGGGTGCGCACCTTGCTCATTTGAAACGGCACCACGGCCAGCCACGCCATGCCGTCGTGGGTATCAACCTGCAACCGGGGCGGCAGGTGGGGCTGGAGGAGTGCAGCCGGCACCGGCCAATGCAAAAACAGCAGCTCGCTCCATTGCTGGCGCAGCAGTGGGATGCCTTCGGGCCGCTCGCGTAGGGCCAGCCGGGCCGAAAGGGTAGGGGGAGTGGACAATGGGTAGTTGTGGTTAGTAGTGAACAGGTAACAATGAAAGGTTAACAATGGCTAGGTGTACGCCCGCTAATTGCTCACTGCTTGCTGCCTATTTGCGCCCTGCTAACTACTAGTACGTGGGAAACGTCGGGTCGACCTGTTCAGCCCAAGCGTCTACGCCGCCGCGCAGGCTGAGCAGGTTCTGGTAGCCTAGGCGCTGCTGCAGGTAGGCCAGGGCTTGCATGGAGCGCACACCGTGGTGGCAGATGAGCACCACCGGGCCTTCGGAGCGGATTTCGGCGGTGCGGCGCGTCAGCTCGCTCAGGGGCACCAACTGGCTGTTGGGCAGGTGGCAATACTCGAATTCCATGTCCTCGCGCACGTCCACCAGCTGGAGGTCGTCGCCGGCTTGCAGGCGGCGGTTCAGGTCGGCGGGGCTGATTTCTAGAGGAGTGCTTTGCATGATGATGGCAAGATGAAGTAGCAAAAATAGGCCGTCTGGGCCCTACCTTTCGGCTTCTACTTACACCGGGCCCGCGTGTTTGCATTGTTGTTGCTCGATATTTCTTCGGCATTTGCGCAGTTTGCGCGCACCACTACCCTGCTCGAATGGGTGGCTGTGGTCACGGGTTTCGCCTGCGTATGGCTGGCTGCGCGCGAGTCGCTCTGGAACTTCCCCGTGGCCCTGGTAAGCTGCGCGCTCTACGTTGTTATCTACCACCGGGCGCAGCTGTACTCCGACCGCAACCTGCAATTCCTGTTCATTGCCCTCAGCCTGTACGGCTGGTACGAATGGCTGTATGGCGGCCGTGGCAAAACCGAATTGGGCGTGTCGCACACCACTCGCCGCGAATGGCTGGGCTCGGCTGTTTTTGCCCTGGCTTACACGCTGGGTTTCGGCTACTACCTGCGCTACCACACCGATGCGACCTTTCCCTACCTAGACAGCTTTACCACGGCCGGCAGTATCGTGGCCCAATACCTGCTCACCCGCAAGCGCCTCGAAAACTGGCTGCTCTGGATTTTAGTCGACATCATTTACGTGCCCGTGCTCTGGTACAAAGCGCTTTATCCCACCAGCGCGCTGTATGCGCTCTACCTGGGGTTGGCTGCCTACGGCTACTGGCAATGGCGGCGCGAGCAGAAACTGTCTGCTTCTGTGCTGCCCCCGGCCACTGAAATGACCTAATAAGCGCTTGTTGAAGATGAAATGTGAAGTTGATTTTGCCCAGGTACAGGACACGAGAAAAGACGGTGCTAGCCTAAAAACAGCTCTTATGCCTCGCGTCGCACTTCTAAGTTTGCTTTCTAAATACCCTGCTCCTCCTTCCTGGATAGCCGTTAGCTAGCGGCCGTCCACTCTTGCTGTTGAATCCACCACGCCGGGAGGCACCCGCATTACTCCTCCAGATAATGACTCCCAGCGTTGCCCTTTCCCCTGTATTTACGCCTTTCCCCCTCCACCCCAAAGTTGCTGCGCGTTTCCCTCACCGGCCCCGAATCTACGGGCAAATCGACGTTGGCTGCTCAGCTGGCGGCGCACTACGGCACCTCGTTTGCCCCCGAGTATGCCCGCGAATACCTCGCCCGTTCCGGCCCGCACTACACGGCCGAAGACCTCGAAGAAATAGCCCGGGGCCAGCTAATGGCCGAAGCTGCTGCCGCGGCAGCTGGCCACCGCGTTGTGTTCTGCGACAGCGACTTGCTGGTCATTAAAATCTGGTTCGAGCATTCCTTCGGCACCTGCCCCGAGTGGATAATGCAGTGCATCGACGAGCAGCAGTACGACCTTGTGCTGCTCATGGGCGTAGACTTACCCTGGGTGCCCGACCCGCTGCGCGAGCACCCGCACCTGCGTCAGCAATTCTACGACCTCTACCGGCGCGAGCTAAGCGAGCGCATGTCCAACTTTGCCGAGATAGTGGGCTCCGGTGAGCGCCGTTTCGAGCAAGCCTGCTTTCTGGTTGATGAGCTGCTGCGGCCGACCACTTCGCAGTCCATTTTTGCCGAGAATTTTTTGCCGTACCGCCCCATGCACTACACCCTGACCACGCCGGCCTGCCACGCCACCTTCTCTGCCCACGGTGCCGAGCTCACCAGCCTGCGCACCCCCGACAACGGCCTCGAATACATTTGGGCCGCCGACCCTGCTGTGTGGGCCCGGCACGCGCCGGTGCTGTTCCCCTTGGTGGGCCGCCTGCCCGACGATGCCTATTCCTACGCTGGCCGCGCCTACAAGCTGCCGCAGCACGGTTTCGCCCGCGACCAGGAATTTGCCGTGCTGCACCAGAGTCCTGCCGAGCTGGTATTCCAGCTGCACCACGACGAAACCACCCGCGCCGTTTTCCCCTTCGCTTTTGAGCTCACCATCACTTACACCCTGCGCGAGGCCCAACTCACCGTGCGCTGGGACGTGCGCAACCCCGCCACCGACCAGCCGTTGCTCTTCAGCATTGGGGCACACCCGGCCGTGCGCTGCCCCCTGCTGCCCGGCGAGGCCTTTGAGGACTATTATTTTGAGTTCGACCACCCCGTTACCCTGGAACGCCACTTGCTGAAAGGCGGCCTGCTCACGGGCCAGACCGCGCCGGTGCTAAACGAGGAGCGGGAGCTGCCGCTCAGCTACTCCTTGTTTTCCGACGATGCCTTGGTGTTCAAGCACTACGATTTCAACCGCTTGGTGCTGCGCTCGCGCAAGTCGGAGCGTTTCGTGCGCTTTCAGTTCGATGGCTTTCCCTACCTCGGCCTCTGGACCAAAGGTCCCGGTGCGGGTTTCGTCTGCGTCGAGCCCTGGTACGGCGTAGCTAGCCCCGACGGCCGCCCCGGCGAGCTAAGCGAGAAAGAAGGCATCCTGACGCTGGAGCCCGGTCAGGTATTCACGGCAGCCTATACCATTGAGGTAGGGTAGGGCCGGATTCCAGAATAGCCTATAGCACATCATGCAGCCAGCATGAGGCTATCCAGCGCGTGACACCTTTTGAACCAGCCCTCAGCCCATTTACCTCAGTGCCCACCGCTCCCGAAATCCGGCCCATTCCGGCCGAGGCAACTTATGCCCTGCGCCACCAGGTACTGTGGCCCGATAAGCCACTGGCCTACGTGAAAGTTGAAAATGATGCCGCCGGCCAGCACTTCGGCATTTTTCGGCACGATGAGCTGGTGGCCGTCATTTCCCTATTCGTGGATGGTGCGGAAGCCCGCTTTCGCAAGTTTGCCACCCGGCCCGACTGCCAGGGGCAGGGTCTGGGCAGTGCCTTGCTTCAGCATGTCTTTGCCGAGGCCCGGCGGCAAGCCGCCCAGGTTATTTGGTGCGATGCCCGGCAGGACAGCGCTGGCTTCTACGCCCGATTTGGCATGCAGCCCGAGGGCGAAATCTTCTACAAAGGCCCAATTGCCTACGTGCGCATGGCGTTTGTTTTAGACTGAGCCTACGTCTGGGATTTCGGCAATACTAAGAACGTCATGCCAAGCGGGCGCGATGTTTCGGCTCCGCTCGGCATGACGTTCAAACGTGATTTGCAGTACCTGACTAACAACTTATAGCTCCACGCGGCGGCGGTTGTATTCTGGCTCCCAGTCGTTGATGGGGCGCGAGATGCCGGGCGGCAGGTCCAGGTCGGGCAGGCCGGGGTCGTGGGGTTCGCCGCCATCGTCGTCGCCGTCTTGCGGAGGGGGTGGGGGCAGCACACGCCGGCGCCGTGGCATCACCAGCACGAAGAGAAAAAAGGCGCAGAAAGCAACGGCGTAGACTAGGCTGAACATGGCGAAGAAAGGCTAAAACGGTGCGGACCTTAGAACGCAGGCCCCTGGCCTGGCGTTGCGTCGGCCGACGTCACTAAATTAACTGACAGTCAGCAAACCGCCGCGCTGCTCCCTAGTGAAATAATAAAAAAATGCGCCCCGCGCATTTGGGGCCTACCTTTGCGGCATGTTTAGGGGTGCTGGCATTGTACGCAATGCTGGCTGAGATGATACCCATCGAACCTGAACCGGGTAATGCCGGCGCAGGGAACAAACAATCCGCGGACGTTTTCGCTGCTGCTCCGACCCCTGGGGCAACCGCGCGTTCCATTTTTACCCAGGCTTCTGTTGAAAACTGTATTCCTTGCGGGTGCCACCCTGCTGGGGCTGGCCACTGTGCCGGCCCATGCCCAGCAGCCCGTCCCCGCCGATACCGCCCGGCGGCGCACCATCCTCACGCCCGAGGCCGTGGTGACGGCCACCCGCGCCACCGACAAAACCGGCACCACCTACCAAAACGTGAGCCGCGAGCAGCTGCAGGCCCGCAACTTCGGCCAGGATATTCCCTACCTGCTCGACCAGACGCCGAGCGTGGTCACGACTTCCGACGCGGGCACCGGCGTGGGCTACACCGGCATCCGCATTCGCGGCACCGACGGCACCCGCATCAACGTGACGCTGAACGGCGTGCCCGTGAACGAGGCTGAAAGCCACGGCGTGTTCTTCGTCGACTTGCCCGATTTGGCTTCTTCCACCCAAAGCATTCAGGTGCAGCGCGGGGCCGGGCCCAGCACCAACGGCGCGGGCGCTTTCGGGGCCAGCCTGAACGTGGAAACCCTCGGCCTGCGCCCGAAGGCTTATGCTGAAGTAAACAACTCGGTCGGCTCGTTTGGGACCTGGAAATCGACCATTATGGCGGGTACGGGGCTGATAAACGGGCATTTCACGGTAGATGCCCGGGCCTCGCGGGTGCAGAGCGAAGGCTACGTGGACCGCGGCTGGTCGCGGCTAAAGTCGCTGTACCTGACCGGTACCTACTCCGATGAAAAAACGCTGCTGCGCGCCCTGGTCCTCACCGGCTACGAGACCACCTACCAAAGCTGGTTTGGCCTGGCCGACTCGCTGCTACACAAAAACCGCCGCTACAATGAGTCCGGCACCGACGCTGGCCAGCACCTGCCGGCCTATAAAAACCAGACCGACAACTACCAGCAGGACTACTACCAATTCCTGATTTCGCGTCAGCTCTCGAAAACCCTCAACCTAAGCGTGACACCCTTCTGGACGCGCGGCGGCGGATATTATGAGGAGTACAAGGCGAACCAGGAGTTTGAAAAATACGGCATCAGCGGGCCCGTCTTTCAGCCCAACGCCGTTGGCAGCCTCGATACACTCACGACCACCGACGTCATTCGGCGGCGCTGGCTGAAAACCGACCTCTACGGCGCCACCTATGCCTTGCAGCTGCGGCCCAGCAGCGGCCTCGTGACCGAGGCCACGCTCGGCGGCGCCTTCGTGGGGTACCGGGGCCAGCATTTCGATGAGCTGACCTGGGCCCAGCGCGGCCTCAACATTCCCGAAAGCGGCACCCGCTACGCCGACGAGCCCAACGCCCACAAAACGGACATCAACGTCTACGCCCGGGCCAATGTGAGCCTCACCGAAAAGCTGGGTGTCTTCGGCGACCTGCAGTACCGTACCGTGCGCTACGAACTGTTTGCGCCCGATAGCAATGCCGTTAGCGGCAAAAGCCAGCAGGCCATCAACTTCCAGTTCCTGAATCCCAAGGCGGGGCTTACCTACCAGGTTTCGACTGGCTTGCAGGCTTATGCGTCCTTTGCCGTGGCGCGCCGCGAGCCCACCCGCACCGACTATACCGATACACCCGCCAGCCGCCGGCCCACCTCGGAAACCCTCTACAACTACGAAGCCGGTGTGCGCCATGCCTCAGCCAAGGTGCAGGCCAGCCTGAACTACTACTACATGGCCTACCGCAACCAGCTCGTGCTCAGCGGCCGGCTCGATGACGTAGGAAATGCCATCCACACCAACGTGGCCGATTCCTACCGCACCGGCGTGGAGGCCCAGGTGACTTACCGGCCCGTACCTCAGCTCAGTCTGACGGGTACTGCCACGGCCAGTCGCAACAAAATCAACCACTATACCGACTACCTGGCCATCTATAACGAAAAGTTCGAATACACTGGTGACCAGCCCACTGCTTTCACCCAAACCAACATTTCCTTCTCGCCCGACCTCACCGCGTCCTACACCGTGGAGTACGAGCCGGTGGCGGGCCTGAAGCTGGCCGCGCTGGCCCGCTACGCCAGCCGCCAGTACCTCGACAACACCAGCACCGCGAGTCGCAGCATCAACCCCTACTACGTGCAGGACGTGCGCCTGCGCTACCTCTGGCACCCTGCCTCGTTTGCGGGGCTGCGCGAGGTGGAGCTGGCCGTGCTGGTCAACAACGTTTTCGCCACCGAGTACGTGAACAACGGCTACACCTACGGCTACGTGTACGGGGGGCAAAACCAGTATTTCAACTACTTCTACCCACAGGCCAAAACCAACTTCCTGGCCTCTCTAAATCTGCGATTCTAATTATCTGAACCACGGATTCATGCGGATTTGTCGGATTACACGGATTTTGTGGAAGATTTATGAAAGCCCAACATGCAAAAAGGCCACTCATTTGGAGTGGCCTTTTTCACATCGTTTTTGCTTGGACATTAGCACCGTTCACAAAATCCGTGTAATCCGACAAATCCGCATAAATCCGTGGTTCAGATAATCAGGCGGACGCCGCCCAGCTCCGAAATCTGGTAGGGAAACCGGTCGCCGGGCGAGCCGATGAACATGAAGTTTTTGGGGATGTTCCACTGCTCCGACAGCTCATTAATCAGGTCCGGACCAAAATGGCCTTCCATGGTCACGAAGTCTACTTCGATTTGCTCGTAGGCACGGTCCAAGACCCGGATGTCGTTCAGCAGCTCTTCGGGGTACTTTTCGCCGGGCTGGAGCAGGGTTACGATTTTCAGGCGGTTGGTAAACTCATTTTCCACCACGTAGGTCATCACCTTGTTGAGGTTGGATACGTTGTCGCCCTTGGTGAAAAACACGAATTCCTGCTTGGCCAGCTCGCGCAGGTGGCGTTGTATCTTGAGGCGGGCCAGGCGCGCCACCCGTGGCAGGTGCAGCACCAGCGACTCGGCCGCCGACAGCAGGAGCTTGAGAATGGCAATGCGGTTGAGCATGATGGACACCACCGCCATGGCCGGCAGGAAGTATTCGAGGAACACAATCAGGTATTCGGGGTGAATTTTGACGTTGCCGAACAGGGCCAGCAGCACGCCGGCCAGGGCCAGCGTCACCGTCAGAATGCCCGCATACACCGGCCGCGGCAGGTTGGGCCGCTTGCCCTTCAGCAGGAAGTTGCCGAGGGCAAAAAAGGCCATCACCGAGAGAAACGAGATGGTGTAGACGCCCGCCAGCGGCCCCAGCTGCCCGTTGGTGATGAGCAGGACCGAAATGCAGAGCAGAAAAAACGCAATCAGGATGAAGTAATTGCTGCCCCGGGCATTTTCCTTGAGGAAAAACTGCGGCAGAATCCGGTCCAGGGTCATGCGCTTCATCAGGCCGCTTACGCCCACAAAGGAGGTGAGCACGGCTCCGCTCAGCACGGCCACGGCATTTACCGAGATGACCGTGCCCAGCCACGGCCCGCCCGTGACAGTGCCCAGGTACGAGAGCAGCGTTTCGGTGTGCTCGCCCACTTCTACCAGCGGCAGCACCGCCACGGCCAGAAACGCAATGAGCGGGTTGAAGACCGTGACCACCACCCACATATTGCGTAGCGTTTTCTGAAATACACCCTTGGCCTGCTCCTCCACGAAGTTGGCCGAGCTCTCGAACCCTGAAATGCCCAGCATGGCCGCGCTAAACCCAAAAAACAGCGCATTTAGGATACTGCCGCCCTTCACCGGCAACTGAAAGTTGAGCGCCAGATTATGCAGGCCGTGGGTGGCCAGGTACCACACTGCCACGCCCACCAGCAGCGTGAGCGACGTGAGGTGGGTAATGAAAATGATAACCGCCACAATAGCCGATTCGGACATACCCAGGATAGTGAGTGCTAGAAACAGCGCCAGCAGCCCCATGGTGGCCGGAATGATGGGCAGCCCGTGCCACAGCGTGTGCAGGTAGTGCATCGCCTCGTTGGCCGAGAGCACGGCCGTGGCCATGTAGGACAGGATGGTGAGCGAAGCGGCCAGGGCGGCATTGCGCTTGCTGGTGGTGTTCAGCAGCACGTTGTAGGCTCCGCCATTCAGGGGCAGGGCCCCCACCACTTCACCGTAGATTCGGCGAAACAGAAACAGCACGGCACCTACTACCAGCAGCGCCAGCCAGGCATATTGCCCGGCGTAAGAAATGGCCAGTGCCGACACGTACAAGCAAGACGAAGAAATGTCGTTGCCGCAAATGGCCGTGGCCTCCAGCTCGCTTAGCTTCTTGGCGTGGTGGGCGGGTATGGGGTTGGGCATGGAGAAGGGCGTGTGAGTAGGAGGCAATACGACGAAGCGCCTGAAGCGGGCCGCAAGAAATGAATTTCTGGTGTTTACTTCTTAAAAGCAGGCAATGTTGGCTGGCGCTGCCACCTGCGAACCGCACCTTGGCCCAGCCTGTTATCTTTGCCTCAAACTCCCACCTCACCACCCAATCCCCGCCCCATGTCTTCGGAAGCTGACGTTCTCTCCCCCCAGGCCAAAGCCCACACTGCCCAGAAAGGCAGCACCAACGCCAACGGCTTCACCGATTATTTCGACCTCGACGGCCTGCTGACCGAGGAGCATCTGCTCATTCGCCAGTCCATCCGCGACTTCGTGAAGAAGGAAATCAGCCCCAACATCGAGAAATGGGCGCAGGACGCGCACTTCCCGAGTGAAATCGTGCGGAAGTTCGGCGATGTGGGCGCCTTTGGTCCCACCATTCCGCAGGAATACGGCGGTGGTGGCCTGGACTACATCAGCTACGGTCTCATCATGCAGGAAATTGAGCGCGGCGACTCCGGCATGCGCTCCACCGCCTCGGTGCAGGGCTCTTTGGTGATGTTTCCGATTTACCAATACGGCTCCGAGGAGCAGCGCCGCAAGTACCTGCCCAAGCTGGCCAGCGGCGAATGGCTGGGCTGCTTCGGCCTCACCGAGCCCGACCACGGCTCGAACCCCGGCGGCATGACCACCAACCTCAAGGACATGGGCGACCACTACCTGCTGAACGGTGCCAAGCTCTGGATTTCGAACTCGCCGGAGTGCCAGGTGGCCGTGGTGTGGGCCAAAAACGAGCATGGCCGCATCAAAGGCGTCATCGTGGAGCGCGGCATGGAAGGCTTCAGCACCCCCGAAATCCACAACAAGTGGAGCCTGCGCGCCAGCACCACCGGCGAGCTGGTGTTTGAGGACGTAAAAATTCCCAAGGAAAACATCCTGCCCAATGTGGACGGCCTCAAAGGCCCGCTTAGCTGCCTCGATTCGGCCCGCTTCGGCATTGCTTGGGGCGCCATCGGCGCGGCCATCGACTGCTACGAGTCGGCCCTGAAGTATTCGCTCCAGCGCGAGCAGTTCGGCCAACCCATCGGCGGCTTCCAGCTCCAGCAGAAGAAACTGGCCGAGATGATTACCGAAATCACTAAAGCCCAGCTCATGGCCTGGCGCCTGGGTGTGCTCAAAAACGAAGGCAAAGCCACCAGCGCGCAAATCAGCATGGCCAAGCGCAACAGCGTTGAAATGGCCCTGCACGTAGCCCGCGAAGCCCGCCAAATCCACGGCGGCATGGGCATCACCGGCGAGTACCCCATCATGCGCCACATGATGAACCTGGAGTCGGTAATTACCTACGAAGGCACCCACGACATTCACCTGCTCATCACCGGCGCCGACATTACCGGCATTCAGGCCTTTAAATAAGGTCTGATACTTGTAGCCTGATGAGGTAAGCGGCCACACCATGGATACCCTGGGCTATTTTCTGGTGTTGCTGCTGGTGGTAGGGTTTATCCTGCTAATTATAAAAATTGGTGGGTCGGCCAACTTCACCGTTTCGGTCGGCCCGCCGCCGGTAGTCTTTCCAGATAGCACGTCTGCTGCTTCTGAGGGAGGCCGTCGCGCGGATGGGAGCTACTGGCTGCTGTGGTTGGTGCTTTGCGTGCTGACGTCGTGGCTGATACTTAGTGAATCCTTCAAAGGGAGTTGCGACGGTGGTCTCTGTTCCGTTGGTTTCTTTTTGCTGCCTCTGGCCTGGCTTGGAGCCGGTGTCGTTGCCTGGCTGCTGAATAGGATTGCACGGTCTCGAAATAAGCGTTGAAAACGGCCGCCCCAGCAATGAGGCGGCCGTTTTTCTTTGACCCAAAATTCCTAGCGCCGCTCCATCATGTATACGGTTTCGGTGGTGGCACCCACGCCTACGGTGCTTTGGGCCACGCTCACCAAGCGCCAGCCTTTGGCCGCTAGGGCATTCACCTGCAGCACTTCGGCGTGATGCAGGGCCACGGCCACATCGGTGCTGGTGCGGTCGGTGCCGATTTTAACATTGGTCAGGCGTTGTACCTGCTGCTTGCCGTCGGGCAGAATGGTAATGACCTCGGGCACGTAGGACTCATTGCCCGGCCGGCCGCTGCCCACCACCATCAGGTAGCCCGTGGGTGCGGGCGCGGCGTTGGGATAGAATGCCCACGAGCCGGCTACGGCTAGGGCTAGCGCGGCGGAGAGAAATACTTTTTTCATAGAACGAGGAGAAAAGGAGCGTATTGGATGGGACCACAATGTACTTTGCCCTGGGTAAAGGCACTTCGCCGACATCCAATTATTCGCTTTCTTCTTTAATTCTGCTCACGCATGGGCATGTACTGCGAACTCCGTCAAATTACTCTTGAC
Organism: Hymenobacter negativus; assembly: GCF_017571495.1. Taxonomy (GTDB): domain Bacteria; phylum Bacteroidota; class Bacteroidia; order Cytophagales; family Hymenobacteraceae; genus Hymenobacter; species Hymenobacter negativus. Next base: position 108,829 of record NZ_JAGETZ010000007.1, read on the forward strand.
TACGCTGGCAAGCTGCTGGCCGACCCAGACCAGGTGTTACACTACGTAGACAAAGCCGACTCGGGTCGCCTGCCCAAGGAAGCCCAGGGCGAGGACCTGAACCTCGACAAAGCTTGGCACGGTCTGCACTACCTGCTCACTGGCACGGACTGGGGCGGGCCGGAACCTACCTGCTACCTGCTGGCCGGTGGCGCGCAAGTCGGTGATGAGGAGGAGCACGACGTGTACGGCTACGGCCCGGCCCGCATCCTGATGCCGGCCCAGGTAGCTGCATTTCGCACGGTTGTAGATGCACTGACAGTGGCCGAAATCCAACGCCGCTATAATGGCCCGGCGATGACCAAGCTGAAGATATATCCTGAAATTTGGGACCGGGAAGCAGAAACCAGCGAAAATCTCGAATTTCTGGAAGAGGCTGCGAGCGAGTTGCGGGCTTTTCTGGGCTGTGCCACCCGTCAGCAACAGGCCATCATTCTCTACCTGGCTTAACATCCACCTCCTTACCGCATGTCTGGCCCCAACAGCGCGGAAAGTGCGTCTGCTTCTTCCTCGTAGTGGCGCAGGCGCAGGGCCAGTAGGGCGCGGGCAGCTAAGCTGGGGCGCCGGCGGGCGGCATGGTTGGTCATTCCTTGAAGGTGCTTTAGCCAGAGCTCATCAGAGATGGGCAGCACGACGGTGGGCGGCAGGGCGGCGGCCAGGGCTTGGCCTAGAGCAGCCAGTGCCTGCCACCGCCGTACCAGAGTGGCGTCTTGTATAGCCCAGGTTTCCTGCTCGAAGCGCAGGCTATCGGCTAGATGGCGGCAGCGGCGCAGGCGCTTGGTAAGGGCCGCAACTTCATGCTCCGCCAGGGGCTGGGTCGGCAATGGTCCTGATGGGGGCAGCCCTGCCGGGACGGCAGGGCTGGGTAGCTGGGCTAACCGTTAGAGCCGTTCGTTAGAGGCTGCCGAGAAGCTATGCCGGCCTGCTTCAACGTGCGCCACCTGCTCGGCAGTCACGCCCAGGTAGTCGCCCAACTCCAGTTGCGTGAGCGTGAAGCGCTGCCGCACTTCGGCGGCCAGGGTAGAGGAATAGGAGGTGGGGCGGTGCATACAAACAGTTATTTGTAGGAGATGTAACGCCATTGAGGGTCATTAATTATTTTTCAAAGGACCCTCAGTAGTCATTGAGGGTCCTTTGAAAAATAATTAATGACCCTCAGTGAAGCGGGGATGCCGTCAGTACGAAGAGCTTACTCTACCACCAGCTGGCGCACCTGCTCGCTGCTACGCACCAAGTACACGCCGGCAGGCAGTTCCTCGGGCAGGACCAGCCGGGCGGTGCCGGTGGCATCGGCCGTGGCGGTGAGGCGCACCCGGCCCAGCGCGTCGAGCACAGTGAGCAGGGGCGTGGCTCCCGTCGAGTTGGCTGTGCCGTGGGTGGGGTAGTTTGTAGTTTGGACCGCAGCCTGCAACTACGAGAATCTGCTTCGCCCGCCATACTGTAGCTAGCACGAGGTGGAGCAGGTTGTCATTGGCCCCACCAGCGACAAGTGCGGGGTGGATGTGCCGAAAATACGGCTCAGTAGCAGCTTTGCCAATGATTTGGGGATGGACTAGCGCAACGTAACAATTAAAACAGCACTCAACCAGTTTTACAGCATAGAACCCAAGAGGTCTTGGCTGGCGCTACCATGATAACGAAATGAATAGAACGTTCTGCTGGCTGTTTTATCTGTGGGCCAGTCTGGTAGCTGGCTGCCAATCAGACCCGCTTCCAGAGGCAACGATAAAGCATCGGTATGTTTGGGGCGTCGCCAGGGCCCATCTGGTGGTACCAGATACAAGCATTTATCACTTGGTTGGTTACCTGGCTCGGCACCCCGTTATCCGGTGGGAGCAGGGAGATGGTATTGCACCGTTTAGGTATGGTCGGGTGATGTTCGATTGCCAAGGAAGAGGGTACAATTGCGGGCCTGAGTTGCTGCCTGGCGAACTTACCAAGCTGTATCAAGCGGGCGTGCTCACCGCTGCCGATACCAGTTTCATTCTGTTGCAAAGGCAACAATCACACGATTTTCGGCTGGAGGCGGCTCGGCTACCAGGCTGCACCTTAGTGCCAGTTGATTCGCTCTTGGCGATGCGTGAGCGATACGTCGACTTTCAGCGGTGGACTATCCAGCGGTATGGGCACTCCATTTATGGCGTGAGTTTGCCATTCTTTTCAAAAAATGGCCAAGTAGCTATCCTTCAAATCAGCTATCGGTGCGGTTTTCTCTGCGCCGAATACTTTACGGTGGTCATGCGACGGCACAACGACCAGTGGTATTTGGTGAAAATCATTAGTACCGCCCAGTCTTAGAATCATCAGGTACCAGGTTGTAAGGCCTACTCCGCCAGCAGCTCGGCCAGCCGGGATATCTCCGCTTTGGCTTCCGCTACTTCCTCGTTGTCGGGGTGATTTACTTCCACTACTTCCACAAAGCCGGCCATCATGATGGTGATGACTTCGCGGGCATGATGGGCAAAGGCGGCGGCTTCTTCCAGTGTTTGCTCTTCCGCTGCTGCCGAGCTGTACATCATGTCCTCCAGGCTGCCAGTGGCCAGCACGTCGGTCACGGCGCTGAGGGCGCACACCTGCGCCGCCTGGTACATGCGCAGCAGCTCCGACCAGGTGAGGCCGAACGGCTCCTCCGCAACACTGCTGGCTAGGCGGGCAGCCAGCCGTTCCAGGGCTTTCTTACGGAGCCGGGCCACGCCAGCCAGGGCCCGGGCAAAAGGTGTTTCACCCAGCTCGGCCAGGATGTAGGGCAGGCGCAGGGCTGTGCCCAAGGTCACGCGCTGGCCTTCGTTGAAGGTTACGTGCACGGCGGCTTCCTGCTGGTCTTCGGCTTCATCGGCGGCATCGAGGGCAGCGGCCGCCAGCTCGTCCGGCGACTGGCCGGTGGGGTAGAAGGGCCGCAGCGTATCGTCGAGGCGGGCGAAGATGCTCTCGGTTTGCAGGCGCCGCATGTGCAACTCCTCGTGCATGTCGGGGTTGGCGCCGGTCAGGTAGTGGGTGATGTTTTCCAGCAGCGACTCGCCAAAGGTCAGCAAGTAGTCGCGGGGCCCGGTAAAAGCATCTTCGGCTGCGCTGTGGCGCATGAGGTAGGCGCGCAGTGGCTCATCCAGGGAGCTTTCGAACACCAGCCGGCCAATCACAATAAAATCGAACAGCTCCAGGGTGTGGGCGGCCATCACCCGGCCCAGCGTGGGCGTGTCGACGGCTGCCGTCACGGTTTGCAGGGCGTCAAGGTCGTATTCCAATAGTTCCTTCAGCGCCTGGGGCACAGGGTCTTCGGAGTGGCCCAGCAGCATGTGGTTGGCTACGCTGCCCAGCAGCAGCAGCGGCTTCATGGTTTCGTAGAGCTCGGGTGGCAGCTGCGACACCTGCCGGGCTAATTCAGCTTCAAACTGCGCTGCCTGTTCTGCGGCATTGTCTTCCTCGGAAGAGGAATCCAGGTTCGCATCGTCATCAAAATCCGCCATAAGAGGGATAGCCAGAAAGTGCCACGCACGATGGCAGTGGTAAATTGGGGGAAAATATTGGTTTACGCAGCATTTGAAAGAGGCGGTAAGTCCCACTCAAACCCGCTCATGCCGTAATTTGGCCCCCATGATGAAAATCGTTCCCGAGTCCGAACCCCTGGTGCTGCTCGAATGCCTCGTGGCTGGCACCTCGCATCGCCCCAACCTGGAGAAGTACGAGCCGAAGCTGAAAGTAGGCCAGGCCCTGCTGCTCACCCGCGAGGCCGATAACCATTACGACGACTGGGCCGTGCAGGTGCACACCGCCCCCGCCACCGACCCCTCCAACGTCTGGCTCGGCTACCTGCCCGAGGGCCGCAACGAAACCGTCGCGCGCCTGCTCGACGCCGGCAAGCACCTCTCTGCCCGCCTCAACCACAAATCCTGGGAAACCGACTGGCTGCACCTCGACATCGAAGTGCTGCTGCACGAGTAGCCAAACGTCGTGCCTCGGCTGCGCCCGGCATAACGGGCAAATTCTTCCTTCCAAAGGAGCTTTTTTGCCAGCGGAATGGTTACTCATTAGCTTAGCAAGCGCCGACCAATAATTTTAGCAACTATCGTTATGCGAGAAGCCTTTCTCTCTGGCGGCACCGAAGGGTTCGATGCCACCGACAAGGACATTGATAAAGCCCTTCGGCCGCTCAGCTTCGATGATTTTACTGGCCAGGACAAGATTCTGGAGAACCTGAAAGTCTTCGTAGCCGCCGCCAAAATGCGCGGCGATGCCCTCGACCACGTCTTGCTGCACGGTCCTCCTGGCCTGGGCAAAACCACCCTCTCCCACATCATCGCCAACGAGCTGGGTTCGGGCATCAAAATGACCAGCGGCCCGGTGCTCGACAAGCCCTCCGACCTCGCTGGCCTGCTCACCAACTTGGAGCCGCACGATGTGCTATTCATTGACGAAATCCATCGCCTGAATCCGGTGGTGGAAGAGTACCTGTACTCGGCAATGGAGGATTACCGCATCGACATCATGCTCGATTCGGGTCCTAATGCCCGCTCAGTGCAGATTTCGCTGTCGCCCTTTACGCTAGTAGGCGCTACCACGCGCTCGGGCATGCTCACGGCTCCGTTGCGAGCGCGCTTCGGCATCTCGGCCCGCCTCGAATACTACGACTCCAAGCTGCTGACTACCATTGTGCAGCGCTCGGCCGAGATTCTGGGTACGCCCATCCACGAAGATGCAGCCTATGAGATTGCCCGGCGCTCGCGCGGTACGCCCCGCATTGCCAACAACCTGTTGCGCCGCACCCGTGATTTTGCCCAAATCAAGGGCGACGGCACCATTACAGTTGAAATCGCCCAGTTTGCGCTTAATGCCCTCGACGTGGACGCCCGTGGCTTGGACGATATGGATAAGCGGATTCTTACCACCATCATCGACAAGTTCAAAGGTGGTCCGGTGGGTATCAGCACCATTGCCACGGCCTGCGGCGAGGAAGGCGAAACCATTGAGGAAGTGTACGAACCCTTCCTGATTCAGGAAGGCTACATCAAGCGCACCTCACGCGGCCGGGAGGCGACGGAGGCTGCGTACCAGCACTTGGGTCGCCTGCTGCCCAACCATCTGCGCGGCAACAACGGCGCCAGCTTGTTCGATGAAATAACCCAATAGCCTATTTTACCTTACGCAAAAACGCACCGCCAGCCAGCGGTGCGTTTTTGCGTGAGCTTGTCGTACTATATGCACACTTTTACCGCCGTGCTTGAGTTGATAGGCGTCAATCCTTTTGTGCAGGTTCCTACCGAGGTGCTGGCCGATGTATTTTCCCAGGCCGGGCGCAGCAAGGGGCCGGTACGGGTGCATGGAACCGTCAACGGCAAGCCGTTTCAGCAAACGCTGGTGCGCTACGCCGGCTGCTGGCGCCTCTACATCAACCTGATGCTGCTGCCTAACTCGCCGCGCCGCATTGGAGAAGTACTGGCGGTGACTCTCGACTACAACCCATTGGCCCCACCAGCATTCACCTGCCCGGCCTTCGAACAGGCGCTGGCCCAAACCCCCGAAGCCCAGCTGGTGTTTGCCAGCCTGCCGCCCTCGCGCCAACTGGAGTTGGTACGGTACTTAGCACGTCTGAAGTCTCCGGAGAGCTTGGCGCGCAACCTCGACCGCGCCATCGGATTTTTGCTGGGCAAAAACCGGTTTGTCGGCCGTGACCGGCCCTAACATTTAACCTTGCCTTGTATGCTTTCCCAGTCCCAGTGGGCTCCCTTCATCAAGCGTCGCGCAGCGGAACTGGGCTTTATGGCCTGCGGCATTTCGAAAGCGGAATTCCTGGAGGAAGAAGCCCCGCGCCTCGAAACCTGGCTCACGCGCCGCATGAATGGCAAGATGGGCTACATGGAAAACCACTTCGACAAGCGCCTCGACCCGCGCTTGCTGGTGGACGGCGCTAAATCGGTGATTTCGCTGCTGCTCAACTACTACCCCGCCCCCGAAACCCAACAGCCCGACGATACCCTGAAAATCAGCAAGTACGCCTACGGCCGCGACTACCACTTCGTTATCAAAGACAAGTTGAAGACACTGCTGGCCGACATGGAAGCCGAGATAGGGGCCATCGGCGGGCGTTGCTTCGTAGATTCTGCACCGGTGCTGGACAAGGCCTGGGCAAAGAAGTCCGGCCTTGGCTGGGTGGGCAAAAACTCGAACCTGATAACGCCCGGCACCGGCTCGTTCTACTTCATTGCCGAGCTGATTGTGGACGTGGAGCTTCCCGCCGATGGGCCCATCCGGGACTACTGCGGTACCTGCACCAAGTGCGTAGATGCCTGCCCCACGCAGGCCATTACGGAACCCTACGTAGTAGACGGCAGCAAATGCATCAGCTACTTTACCATCGAGCTGAAGGACCAGATTCCGATGGAAGTAGCTGGGCAGTTCGGCAACTGGATGTTTGGCTGCGACATCTGCCAAGACGTGTGCCCCTGGAACCGCTTCTCCAAGCCGCACAATGAGCCGCAGTTCAACCCTGCGCCCGGCCTGAAAGACCTGACGCCCGGCGACTGGCGCGAAATCACCCACGAATTATTTACGGAGCTGTTCCGGCAGTCGGCGGTGAAGCGCACTGGCTACGAAGGCCTGAAACGCAACATCCGGTTTGTGACAGAAGGCAAATGAGAACCTAGTGGCCGGGGCTGGCTTAGCCCACCCCCGCTACCGGAAACTCGCCCTGAAAATTGCCGAACACCCGCTTCAGCACGGTGCGGTAGATGCGAGCAAACTGCTGGTAGCACCAGCTCCGAAAGTCGGGAACTTCGGCTGGAACCAGCATTCTGAGGGCTTTGCGAAGCTCTTTCTCGAAAAGGGCGCGGTTGAAGCTGACTTTCATCAGAATCAATTTCACGTAGTCTAGCATGGGTGGGAAGTGAACGAAAGACAGTGAAAGAAGGTATTGGCACCCCAAAGCCCGCCGCAAAAGGCCACGGCTGGCTTTGGAATATAGAAATATACAACATTGAGGTAGGGCTTCGCAACTGACCAAGGCCAATAGCACCCCATAGGATGCCCGAATACGCAAAAAGAGCAGCCATGGCTACTCTTTCGCTAAAAAAAGCCAGAATGTTGCACTACTCGGCTAGACGAACAAATCCATAGCCGCTTGCGCCGTAGCAGTATTGGCCGCCTCATCAAAAGACTCGGCCAGCGCTGGGTCGTGAATGGCAGCGCCTTTGCTAATGGTGAGGAAGGTGCTGAAGGGAATGGAAACGCCTGCCGACTGATATTGGATGGTGGTTTCTTCGCCACCGGTAGCGGCAGTAGTCAGCACCTGCGCGGCCGCCGGACGAGTAATGACAGCATCTTCTTCACTGGGCCAGTTCTGCACCACTGCACCCCGGCTCCGGCGCAGGCTGCGCACATGGGACGCATGCTGCGACTCAACGGGCAGTATGCGCAGGACGCTACGGGTCAGCACTGCATCGTACACCAGATTAAATGCGTGCGCGGTGTAGAGCCGCACGCCCAGGTCTTCGATTTGCTGCGCCAGGGCCAGAAAATCATCGAAGCTGGTGAACACGTTCGGGAACAGGACCGGGTTGGAAGACTGCCCGTGACGGCCACTGAAATCAAACGTGGGTACGGTGGGCACAATGGCTCCGGCATTTTGCAAGGCCTGCTGCAATAGCGCGGCATGCTGCGTCTGGTGGGCCAGCATGCGCTCAAAATCCGGGCGTTGAGCTGTCGTAATCAAGCCGGCTGCGGCCAAGGCCTGCGTATAGAGTGCTACCTGCAGCCGCTCCAACTGCAGCAGTTGGAGCGCGGCATCAAACGAGCTGTCGAGGGTGCCGGCGGTGGTAGCCTGCGCGGTGCCCAGGCCCAGCGGAAGGGCTGCCGCGGCTGCACGTCCCAGCTTGGTCAGCAAAGCCCGGCGGGGAGTAGGCTCGGGAGCCGTCGGGGTGGCCGCTAAATGGTCGAGAACGGAAATCAGCTTCATACGGGAACGGCCAGGTTGGCCACGGAAATAACGTAGGGGGCGAAGTAGGGCGCCAGGGCAGTATTGACCTCCATCGGGGTTTTGGTGATGAGCAGCCCGGTGCTATCCACCACGTTGCTGCTGGCAAAGGAGCCGGGTGTGAGCAAATCACGAATGGCAGCGGCCTGGCGCGACACGACCGACCCGGCTTTCAGCATCATCAACCGCTGCGATGTACCGCTAGCAGTGAACAGCGTCAGCAACACAGGGAAAGCAGCGGCGGCCAAATCGGCTATCTGCTGGGCGGCAGCCAGCACCCCAGCCCGGCTGGTGAGCGTGAAGGAGGTGAGGTTGAAGACGAAATCAGTGGGAAAGAGCACCGCCGTGCCAGCGGGGTCGATAAAGTAGCGGAATAGCTCGCGGTGCACGATGGCGTGGTCGCGCAGGTCGGCAAATACGGAGCGGTCGGTCGCGGTAAAGTCGGAAGGCGGTACATCCACTGCTTTCTGATAAAGCGTGGTTTGGGCCAGGCTAAGCAGGTAAGCGTAATAGAGCAGCCCGGAATCGCCGCTGGGCAGGGTAAGTAGGTTGGGGTCGGACGTAACGGGCTCGGGAGTCGAGTCGCTACAGCCCGCTGCAATCAGAGCCACCGAAGCAGCCGAGGCGGCCGAAACCCGTAAAAAAACGCGCCGCCCCAGCGACTGTTCCCGCCAGGCGGGGAAAAAAGTGTAGTCAGACATCTGGTAAGTATTCAGGCTGACCTGCTCACCCAATGAGCCAGGCTCCAGCCATTACAAAGGTACTCGCTACCCTTCCATTGGTTGCAAAGGCCTTGAGAAACAAAGCCGGCCCCGCGCGTGCAGAACCGGCTTTGGCTAAAAGAAGTGCCCTGAATGGACGCGGAACGCCTACGCGAGGAGCCGGCCGGCGCGTGAAGCATCCAGTACTTCTGCCGGCTGTAAGGCCTCATCAAAGGCAGCAGCGGCATCATCGGCTGAGTACTTTGGCGGTGTATCGCCAAAAGCCGTCGTGATAGGCAGCGCCGCCTTTGTCCCGATAGCGCCTTGGTTGATATTACTTTCTGCCATGCTGGGCTTAGTGCGTTCATAAGCGGGAATGCCGTAGGTAGTACCGCCCAGTGTGACCACCGTAGAGGTAGTCGAGGTGTTGGGTACGCCACCGGTATAGGTAGTGTCGGTGGCTACATCATCGGCCGCGTTGGGCCAGGGCAGTTGGTTGCGCATGCTGCGGATGTGGGCTGCGTGCCGCGCCTCGACCGAGTGAATCTGGAGGGCCACGGTAAGCAGGTCATTAGGAGCCCCTAATAGCTCGGCTGCACGGCCTTTATAGGCGCGCACGCCTGTGTCTTCAAGCAACTGGGCCAGTTTCAGTTGGTCGGCGTAGCTGGCGGGCAGCAGGCTGGCATTGAAGCGGATACCTGTGGTGGCAGTGCCCGCAACGGGCGTGCCGCTCAGGGCACGAATGGCAGCGGTCAGGGCCGTGACGTGGGCGTCTTCGTGGGATTTGATAAGGCGAATAGCCGTATCGTCGGCCCCGCTCGGAATCTGGCGGGCGGCAATGAACTGCCGGTAGAAGTCGGCCTCCAGCAATTCCAAAGTCAGGGCGTAATTCAGTACATCAATTGGAGTAGATGTGGTGCCGGCATAAGCTTTCTGGAACAGGGCCCCTAGGAACAGTGGCGAAGTAGCCAGTGCAGCCCGCTTGGCCACGGAGCCGAGGGAATTGAATACGGCGCGGCGCGAATCGAAGCGGCCCAGTACGTCGGAATCCACTTCGGCGAGGTGCTCGATGATATTAAACAGGTTCATAACGAATGACGGGGCGAAAGAATAGACAGGAACTTACTGGCCGATGGTGCTCACATCGAGCTGCACCACGGTGGCATCCAGGTAAGTATTCACGATTTTGATGACATCAGCGGGTGCCATCTGCTTGTCTAAGCCGGTAGTGGCATCTACCTGGTCGATTGCGGCGAAGGAGCCGGACGTGAGCAGGTCGCGGACGTAGGCCGCATGACGAGCTTCCACCGACACAATCTGCCCGGCAATGCTCACGTAAGCCGGCACTTTGAACAGCTTGCCCGCGCCGTTGTAGGCGGCTACGCCCAAGTCTTCAAACGTCTTGGCGGCCGTTAACAGCCGGGTGCGGTCCGTGAAAGTGGCGTCGTCGAATTTGAACGTGAGTGTTTGCAGCAACTGCCCCGGGAAGTCCCGGTTGATGGCTGCCTGCAGGAAGTCGCGGTGAATGGCTTCGTGTGTTGCCACGTTGGTAAGAACGGCCTTCTCAGCCGTCGATAGCACCGTAGTGGTTGCCGCCACTGCTTTGGCATAAAAGGCCGCTTCCAACTGCTCTAGGGCGTAGGCATAGTTGAGCACGCTGGCATCGCCAAAGCCCAGGCTCACGTTGATACTGGGGGCGGTGGTTTCCGATTCTTTGGAACAGCCGGCCAGTGCCAGCGCCGTAACACCAGCTGTAGCGCCGGCATACATAAAGAAGGAGCGCCGCTTGATGGGAGTGTGCAGCGACTGCGCGGGCCGCGGGCTTTCGGAGTCAGTCGGCCGAAGGGTATCGGGCATGAGCGAAGAATATTTAATGAGCAAATAGACGAATGGAGGCCAAAGCAGATAGTCTGAGCTAGGTGGCTCCGCCGCCCACAGACCTGCAAAGCCGGATTCCCAAACGGAATTCCGAAGGAAGATGCCGATACAAAGCTAACCCGTTGCAGGCGTCGGTACGGAAACTGCAAATTATCCAGGCCCTATAACGACGCAAAGCCGGTTCCGCGTACTGCGGAACCGGCTTTGCGTCGTTATAGGGCCGAAAAGGCCATAACCATCTAAGCTCCTACCAGGCCACCTGCGCGCGAGGCATCGAGGACTTCAGCAGCTTGCAAGTACTCATCAAACGAGGCTGCAGCATCAGCAGCGGTATACGTAGCGCCCAAGCCGGTGGTGATGGGCACGTTCGACTGGGTCGTATTGCTCTCAACCGGGCTGGCGGCGGTGTACGCCGGAATGCCGTAGCCGAAAGGCGAAGTAGTCGAAGTCGGGCCCGTTACCCCGCTGGTGTATACCGGGTGAGCAGCCAGGTCATCGCCCGGATTAACCCAAGGCTTTTGACCGCGCATGTAGCGGATTTTCGAGGCGTGGCGGGCTTCCACGGAGTGGATTTGCAAGGCTACAGTCAGGAGGTCGGTACCGAGCAGTTCGCCGGCGCGGCCTTTGTAAGCGCGGACGCCGGTGTCTTCCAGCAACTGGGCAATGCCGAGCTGGGCCGCAAAAGTGGTGAGGCCGGCGAAAACGGCTGATTTAAACGGCGCGCTGGCCACTGGCGTACCACCCAGACCCGTGATGGCCGTACGCAGCAGCGCAACGTGTGCGTCTTCGTGGCCTTTGATTTGGTCGATAGCGGCTTTGTCGGCGGCCGAAGCACCTGCATATTGCGATGAAGCCTTCACTTTAGCATAAAAGTCCTGCTCGAACAGCTCTAGGGTCAGCGCGTACTGCAATACCTCCACTGGGGTAGAGGTAGTGCCAGCATAGGCTTTTTGGAACAAAGCACCCAGAAACAAAGGCGTAGCAGCCAAAGCAGAGCGTTTGGCGATGTTGCCCAACGAACCAAAAACGGCACGGCGCGAGTCGAAGCGGCCCAGAACGTCGGCGTCTACTTTAGAAAGGTCGTCGATTATTTTGAAAAAATCCATGACAAAGGTTGATTACAAGTGAAGGAAGGGATTATTTGCCAACAGTGCTAGCATCAAGCTTCTCTGTGACAAACGACTGAGCGATGGCAATTACATCCATCGGCGACATAGCCTTATCGAGACCACTGGCATCTACCTGGTCAGAAGAAGAGAAGGTGTTCGGAGTAATCAGTTCGCGAACATATGCGGCATGCCGGGCTTCAACCGATACGATTTGGCCGGCAATAACCAAGTAGGCAGCTGTTTTAATCAGCTTGCCCGCACCGTTGTAAGCCGCCACACCAAGGTCCTCAAAAGCTTTGGCCGCATCCAGAATACCGAGTTTGGTATCCGTACCCGACTTCAGGCGCTTCGTGAAATCGATGTTCGAAAAATTGGGGGTCAGGTTCTGCAGAATCTTACCGGGAGCGTCGCGGTTGATAGCTGCCTTGAAGAAGTCGCGGTGAATGGCTTCGTGCGCAGCAACTTCAGAAAAATAAGCCGTTTCGGCCGCCGACAGACCCGTGTTGGTCGATGCCTTCACTTGCGCATAGAACGCAGCTTCCAGCTGTTCCAGAGCGTATGCGTAGTTAAGGACCCCAACATCGCCGGAGCCTAAGCTGATGCCATTGTTAACAGGCGTGGAATCGCTGTCTTTCGAGCAGCCCGCCAGCACCAGAGCCGTAGCTCCAGCCGTGGCACCGGCGTACATGAAGAAAGAACGGCGCTTGATGGGCGTGTACAGCGGCTGGGCGAACGAAGCTTCGTCGGCGCTGCGGGGCTGAAGATTATCAGACATGAGCGAGAAATGGTTTGGTGAGAGATTACTAGGAAGGCAAAGGCAATAGGAGACCAGCCGGAGCCGGAGGTCCGCTTTTTTATAAGAAAACCCAGCTTGATTGGGTGATTTATGGGCAGATACGGCTACAGTGGCGCTAAAGGATTTAATAGGCGCTCATTTTTTTGTTTATCAACTGTCTTTCAACCGTAGCCGCCGGAGGCTAAGGCTTGTTGGAAAGCCGATTCCAGCGTTTAACGCTACTTTTAAGGTCTGCTATTAAGCCAGTGACTATGGGACGACTTTTTGGGGTGTTGGCGTTGCTGTGGGGGCTGGGTCAGCCCGGCACGCCCCCCGCCGTCCCGGCCGCGCCTACCCAGACGGCCGCAGCCGATGTGGCCCTGCTGCCTGGCCCGGCCACACTGCCCGTTACAGGAATATATACAGTGTCTTTCCGCCTGCGCGGAGGCCAGTTAGGCAAATACTCCGATTTTCCGGAGCTGGAAGGCTTTAAGAAAAGCGGCAAAACCAGTACCACCACCACACGAATCGTGCAGGGCCGCCGCTTCAGCGACCTCACCATTACGCAGCGCTACATGCCGTATGGAGAGGGTGAAATCGTTATCAAGCCGTTTCAGATGACTGTGAACGGTGTGGTACTGCGCAGCACGGAAGCCACCGTACGGGTGCAGGCGGCATTGCCCAATCCTACAGCCATGACTAAGCCAGTGCCTGGCAATACCCAGCTGCAAGCCGTGGGCGACTTGGATAAGATGTTTGGCAAACCCAAGCCGGTGCTGTACCAGGACGTGCCCGACCACGCCTTTCTGGCCGTGATGGCCGACCGGCCCCGCGTGTTTGCGGGGGAGGGCGTGCGGGTGGGCCTCTATTTTTACCTCAAGCCCGAAGACCAGGCGCTGCTGGCTTTTCACGATTTTAATAACCAGCTGCCGCCGCTGTTACACGAGTTGCACCAGCCCACCGCGTGGCAGGAACCCGGCCCCGAACCCAGCGTGACGCCCGATACCGTGCGCCACCTGGGCCAGCGCTACCTGCGTTTCCGACTGGCCGAAAACCTCTATTATCCGCTCACGTCTCAGCCCCTGCGCTTCCCGCCCTTGGCCCTGACAATGGTGAAGTACAAGGTGCTGAAAAAGCCGGAGCCCGGCCAGGACAACCGCTTGGCAGGATACAAAACCTATTATTCGCCCGGCGTGAGCGTGCAGGTGCGGGCACTGCCGCAGGCGGCCCGGGGCGGAGCCGTAGCCGTGGGTAGTTACAAGGTGCTGGAGGCCGTCAGCCGCACGAAATTTCGGGTGGGCGAGTCATTCACGTACACCTTTGGCCTGGAAGGAAAGGGGAATTTATCGGCCCTACTAGCCCCGGCACTTGCGCCGAGGCCGGGCGTGGATGTGTATGGGCCGGAGGTGCGCGAACAGCCCGCACCGGGTGGGGGGCGTAAGCTTTTTCGTTATCGACTGGTGGCCCGCCGCCCCGGCGTGCTGCCCCTCGATAGCCTGCTGCAAGTGGTGATTTTCAACCCCGCTACCACCCGCTACGATACCCTGCGACCCGATTTGCGACCCGAAATACGTGGCGTCGCCACCCCAGCCCCATTGTCTAAACCCGAGGATGACCCCTTCTACGGTCCGGCTCTGGCCGGTGCCGATACCACGATGCAGTCCTTGGATGTGTACCGCGACGTGCGCCGCTATGCCGATTGGCTGCTGCTGGGGCTGGTAGCCGTGGCGGGCTTCGGCTGGTGGCGGGCAGGGCGGCAGGCGTAGTTTTGGGGCGGAGTTATCTGTCATCCTGGACAGTTCTGCTTTAGGACGACAAAAACACCTAACACTAAGCACTAAGTACCAAGAATGTCTAACACCTTCGGCTCCCTCTTTCGCATCACCACATTTGGCGAGTCGCACGGAGCGGGCATCGGCGTGATTATCGACGGTTGCCCGGCAGGCGTAGCAGTAGAGGCGGCGCATATTCAGGCGGCGCTGGACCGGCGCCGGCCCGGCCAGTCTGACCTCACCACACCGCGCAAAGAGGCTGATACCGTGCACATCCAGTCGGGCCTGTTTGAGGGTGTGACGACGGGCACGCCCATCAGCCTGTTCATCCCCAACGCCGACCAGCGCTCCGACGACTACTCGCACATTGCCCACGCCTACCGCGCCAGCCACGCCGACTACACCTACGACGTGAAATATGGCCGCCGCGACTACCGTGGCGGTGGCCGCAGCTCGGCCCGCGAAACAGCGGCCCGCGTGGCAGCTGGCGCTGTGGCAGCCCGGCTGCTGGCGCACTTTGGCATCGATACCGTGGCCTACGTCTCGGCAGTGGGTGAGGTGGAAGTGCCGCTGGAATACACCGAGCTGGATTTGAGCCTTATCGACAGCAATCTGGTGCGCTGCCCGCACCCTGAAACGGCCGCTCTGATGGAAGCCCGCATCCGGGCCGCGCAGGCCGCGCACGATACCGTGGGCGGCGTGATTACGGGTGTGGCCCGGCACGTTCCCGCTGGCCTGGGCGAACCAGTTTTCGACAAGCTGCCTGCTGTGCTAGGCCACGCCCTGCTCAGTATTAATGCGGTGAAAGGGTTCGAGTTTGGCTCCGGCTTTGAAGGGACTAAGTTGCCCGGCTCGGTGCATAATGATGCGTTTTATACCGACGAAACCGGGGCCGTGCGCACCCGCACCAACCACAGCGGCGGCAGCCAGGGCGGCATTAGCAACGGGCAGGATATTTATTTTCGCGTTGCCTTCAAGCCTGTGGCCACGTTGCTCCAGCCCCAGCAAACCATCAATGACCAGGGCGAGGCCATCACGCTGGTGGGCCGGGGGCGCCACGACCCCTGCGTGCTGCCTCGTGCCGTGCCCATTGTGGAAGCCATGACCCAGCTCGTGCTGGCCGATTTGCTGCTGCGCGCCCGAGCGAATCAACTGTAATACTGGCATGGGCTTGCCGATTTGAAGGAATTGCCAAAGCCGGGACAACCCTAATTCTATGCCGGCTTGTGTACGCACAGCAGGTAAACCATTTGAACACAACAAGCGCCATTTTTACCAAGCAGCAGTAGCCTGGGCCACCGGGCAATACGTGGGTACACACATTTACAACTTGCGAAAACCGAGTTCCTCGTATCAGATGCAAACGACGTAGGAGGGCGCCTAGATGCACTCAATCGGCTTGCCGCTTTGCAAGGTCGGCTAGCAATAGCTGACGAATCCCAGCACAAGCTCCAAGCAAAATGATGTAGGTACATTTGCAACCTCTGAACGCCCATTGTGGTTGTACCTTTGCGGCTGCCGTTGCGGCGGCGCTTTCTTCTTGATTTTTAAGCTCTCAGCCATGTCTGTTTCCATTTATGCCGAAGCTTCTCCCAACCCGGAGAGCATGAAATTTGTCCTCAACCAAAACCTGTTGGTGGATGGTGTGAGCGTAGATTATCCCAACCTCGAAGCCGCCGCTAATTCGCCGCTGGCGCAGGAGTTGTTTGGCTTCGATTACGTGGGCCGGGTGTTCATCGCCCAGAACTTCGTCACCGTTACTAAAAACCAGCCTGAACTGGGCTGGACCCAGCTTATTCCTGAACTGCGCCAGTTCCTGAAAAGCTACGTTGAAGCTGGCGGTCCCATTTTCCTGGTCGACCCCGCCGCTGAACAAAAAGCCGCGCAAGCCGCCACCGCCGGCGACCCCAGCCAGCAGGAAGGCCAGATTGCTCAGAAAGTTATCGACTTGCTCGACAATTACGTGCGTCCCGCCGTGGAACAGGACGGTGGCAACATTACCTTCAAAAGCTACCACGAAGGCATCGTGACTGTGAATCTGCAAGGTTCCTGCTCCGGCTGCCCCTCAGCTACGGTTACCTTGAAATCAGGCATTGAAAACCTGCTCAAGCGCATGGTTCCCGAGGTACAAAGCGTAGTGGCCGAAGGAATTATGGTGTAAGTTGGCTGCTGCCGTGGTGTGAATGTTTTGCGCGCTTATTGCAAGCGCAACGCAGTAAAACGTCCGCTTCTCACTGGCTAGCCCTGTAAAGTAAAAAGCCCCGGCTCTGCGTAGAGCCGGGGCTTTTACGTTGGAGAAAGGCTTCGTTACGTCTTGGGGCTAGCTACCTGAGAAGCGGAAGGATACTTCGCTTGTGTGCAATGACAGATGGTGTTTAATCTTCTTATTTCAACTGCGATTTAACCGTGAAATTCCTGGCTACGGTGAAGCCGAAATAAATGTCGCCATCGAAGAAATTGCCATTCGTTTGGGGCACGAAGAACTTCTCGGTCATGCCTTGGGCATTGGTGACGTGGAGCTGAAAAACGTGGCCGCCAGTCTCGATGTCCACACCCAGGCCGAGGGCATTGTAGTAATTGTCAGCGGCGTAGCCGGGTAGCAGGTAGAAGTAATCGGCGGTGAGGGCGATGCGCTTGGTGAG
Source organism: Hymenobacter negativus (assembly GCF_017571495.1). Classification (GTDB taxonomy): domain Bacteria; phylum Bacteroidota; class Bacteroidia; order Cytophagales; family Hymenobacteraceae; genus Hymenobacter; species Hymenobacter negativus. The sequence continues at coordinate 125,708 of NZ_JAGETZ010000007.1, forward strand.
CTTCTGGCGCAGGCCCGCACCGATGGAATACACATCATTCTGCATGCCATCGAGGGGCACATAATTGCGATGGATGAGCGTGGGCATGAGCTGCAGCGACAGGCTAGGGCTGAATTTCCGCGCAATAAGTACCTGGTAGGCGTAGTCTAGGCGCGAGGCCGTGCTGCGTTCAGTCGTGTTAGCCGGCGTATTGAACTTAAGGGTAGTGATGGCTGATGAGGCGAACAAGGTGACTGAAACCGGCATGGCCCGGGAGCCAGTAGTTTGCTGCAACGCCTTGTATTTCAAAAAACCATCAAAAGTTTTGTCTATCGAGCTGCGGCCGACGCCAACGGCTAGCCGGTCGGTCAGGCCGTACTCAAAGCTGAGGCGCAACACGGCTTGGTCGAGGCCAAAAAACTCGTAAGCACCGCTGTTGAGGGTGCCGAAACGGTGCTGGATGAGGAAGGCCAGCGTGCCGTGGCCTGGCGTTTCGATGGACTGGGCGTTGATGATGTGCGTGCCTTTGAACGTAGCAGCCACCACCTCGCGCTTGGTCGAGTCAGCGGTTTGCTTTTCAAGGTCACTCAGCAAGTCGGTCTGGGCCTGGGCGGGGTGGGCCAGGGCGCAGGCCGCGAGCAACAAGCCCGAAAAAAGGGAAGCGGAGTAAAAGCGACGGGTCATAGAAAAGGGACAGAAAATGCGGCGGAAGCTACTAAGCAGGCGCGAATAACCTTTAGCGCTGCGGGGATGCGGCTCCTACGGCACCGGCCGCAGGGGCGCATGCCAGGGCCACGCGCACGGTCACCGACTTGGCAATGCTGTTGCGCACAAGCAGCGGAATCTCAATGTTGTAATCGGCTGAGGCAACCGGGAATGTGGCCGAGGCCAACACCTGGCCGTCCTTCAGTTCCACGCTGGCAGACACCTGCACGCGGTGCGTCACACCGTGCAGGGTCAGGTCACCTTCCACTTGCACGGTGTGCGGCCCGGCAGCATTAAGTGTAGCCGCATCAAAGCCCACAAAATGGCCCGCAAACGTGGCTTTCGGGAATTTATCCGACTCCATGTAGTTCTCGTTGAAGTGCTCCTGCATGAGTGTGCGCTTAAACACGAAGCTCTTCACCGGTAGGCTGAAAGCCAGCTGGCCGGTGCTGAAATCGAGCACGGCCGCTACCTGCTGGGTTTTGGCTTCGATGTCCTCAATAGGCGTGGCCGAAAAGAAGGACACCTGCCCCGTTTTGGTCATGTACTTGCCTTGGGCGTGGGAGTACGTCAGCCCCGTGCAGAGTAGAAAAGTGGGCAGGAGCAGAAAAAAGGGGCGTTTCATCGTGCAGAAATAAGGTTAGTTATTGGGCTTGCCGGCTGCTATCCAAGCTTCGATGCGCTGGATATCGCAGTCCGACAGCTTGTCGCGGTTTTGGGGCATGGGCGGATAGCCGGGCAGGCGTTTTATGCAGCCCAGCATGCGGGTCGGGGAGTAGTATTGGTTGATTCCCTGGTAATTACTGAAATCGTAGCCTGCCCCTTTGACGTTTGCGTCGGCCGTGTTGTGGCATTCGCGGCAGTGGGCGTCAAAAATGGGCGAAATCACCCTGGCGTAGGTAATGGTTTCGTTGGCGACATCGCACTCCGGGGCCGGGTCGCCGTGTGAGTAGGTGCAGCTAGCCGCCAGGCCCAGCAGCAGGGCAGCAGTGCCCACCAAAGCGGGCCGGATGAATGCAGAAAAAGAGTCGAAAATGGGCATACCAAATAGTGGTAAAGCTTGGGATAATGAAGGATGAACTGGCTTTAGGCCAGTAAGTTATACCCCACTGGGTGGGCCGGATAGTTAGAAACCGTACTTCGCGCCGAAAAACACACCGCCGCTGGTAAGCTGCACCTTGCCGACCCCCACGCCAGCCAGCGGCACCTTCAGGTAAGGCTCAGCTTGCAGGCTCCAATGCGTGCCCAGCCGGTGCTCATAGCCAAAGGAAAGGTTGAGCACGCTGAACAGGTGCTGGTTCTCATTCACGTAAGTGCGGTCCCATACATAAGGTGTGTTGTACTCCGTGTAATCGTACATGTAGCGCTCGCGCTGCATGAAAAATGACGACAAGCCTACCGAGCCAAACAGCCGCGCCTGGGGCCGGACCACGGCATCGTAGCGTAGGTTCAGGGGCACATCGAGCACTGTGCAGGCACCATCTACCCAGGTGAAATTGCGCGTGGCCGCTTTGGGGTAAGCGCCCCAGTCGTAGTCTTCGCGGCGGGCTACGTATTGCTTATTGGCACGCAGCAGGCCGGTGCTCACGCGCAACCGGTTGGTGAGGCGGTATTCCAGCACCACGCCGATGTTGAGCTTGGGCCGCTCCACATCCACAAATTTTACCGTGGTCAGGTCGGGGGCGGCCACTAGCCCGATGTAGAAGCGGGGCTGCCGTACCGGTGCTGGTAAGTCGGCCGGTACTACGGCAATAGGTGCCAGCGGGGACGGCAGGCCGGCCGGAATAGCCAAGGGCATTCGACTGGTAATAGGAACAAGGGCGGCGACGGCTGTTGCGGAGGAGCTGCCAGCCAAGGCATCCGGTGCATCGGCTTTTGTTCCTTCATTAGCAATGGCTTCTGGAAGGACAGCTGTCTGGTCCAGCAAGGGCGACTGGCCTTCGCGGCGAAGCTGACCCGGGGCGGCAGCATCTGCAACTACTGCCTCGGCGGGGGCTCCGGTGGGAACCGCGATGCTGCCAGCCGCCGGATGCTGGTCGGTATTTTTTGCAAGTACTGGGCCGCTACCAAAACCTTGCTGGGCCACTGCAGCTACCGAAATGCCCGGAGCGTTACGATGCTGCCGATTTCGGGTATGTTCTGACCGAGCCGCAGTGCTTCGGCGGCCCTTTATCAAGCGTCCTGCTGGCAAAACTGCGCCATGAAAAGCTAGCCCGGATTCGGCTGCATTCCGCCGTCGGCGGTTGAGTGTTAGGCCAGTAGTGCCAGCAAAGGGCATTTCTGGAGTTGAGGCAGCGTGGTTTACTGTAGGCGCGGCGGCAATGGCTGTCGACGAATAAGGCGCTGATTCCAGCCCAGAGGCCCCCGCTGATGGTGCAGGTGAAACTGTCGAAGCCGCCTTGTTTGCAGTCGTTTGAGTATTGGGCTGTGCAGCGGCAGCATCTTTAGCCGCGCCAATGGTGACAGATTGGTCGGTGACGCGCTGCTGGGTCAGGCTGGTATTATCAACCGCCCTAGCATTCGCACCAGAGGTTGGTTTGGATGGGCTTTCGGCTAAATGGGCTGTTGCAGTTGGCCAGGCCAGCCAGCCCAGAAGCAAAATGGCCACTATGGCTACCTCGGCCGCAAAAAACTTCCACAGCCGGCGGCGTACGGCGCGCTCTATCACGGCCTTGTCCAGCTCGGTCTCCAGCCGCAGCCAGGCGTCCAGGGGGAAGGGCGTTGGCTCCGGTTCCGGCGGGTTTAGCCGCTGGAAGGCCTTATCGATATCATTATCCGACCACATAGCGAGCTGAAGAAGTAGTGTGCTGGGCCAGCATCGTCCGCAAATGGGCTCGGGCCTTGAATAGGTTTGATTTGGAAGTGCCCACGGAAATGTGGAGCTGTTCGGCAATTTCCTCGTGGCCGAAGCCGTCAATCACTGCTAGATTGAACACCGCCCGATAGGCTGGCGGCAGGCGCTGCACCAAGGCTAGCAGCTCATCGTAACTCAGGTTGTCGAGCGGAGTAGCGGCCTGGTCGGCCTGGTTCAGGGTCACGTCGTCTAGCTCCTGCTGGTGTTGGTGGCGTTCGTTGGCGCGGTAGTGGTCGATGGCCGTGTGAATCATGATGCGCTTGAGCCAACCCCGGAACGAGCCCAGCACATCCTCGGGGTGCCGGGCCATGTCGAAACGGTACAAGTCACGGAAGACTTTCAGGAAACCGTCATTGACTGCCTCCATCGCCTGGTCGCGGTCGCGGGCATAACGCAGGCAAATGCCCATTGCAAACCCATGGAACTGCCCGTAAAGCCGCCGCTGCGCTACCCGCTCCTGCCGGATACAGGCAGCCAGTAGCTCCGCGAGCGTTGGTGGAGTATGGCGAGGTGGGGAAACGTGCAGCATGCGCAGCGGTTGACGGGCTTCTATCAGACCACTCGGAAGATAGCAAAAAATGGTTGCCTGTGTCTGAACCACGGATTGACGCGGATTTTGCGGATTCCCGGATTTTGTGGCCGGTCCCGCCGGATTGCCCAGTTCCGCAGTCGATAGAATGAAAAAAGGCCGCCCATCGGGCGGCCTTTTTTCATTCTATCGACTGGCGTCAAACTTCCTGTCGATTCTGGATTAGTACGTCCACGAAATCCGGGAAATCCGCGTCAATCTGTGGTTTAGACGTTGGCCGTGCTCAGCTTGGGGGCGTCGCCAGGCGTGTTGGTCACGTCCTCACCGCGGGCAAGGCGCTCACGCTCCTCTTTTTTACCATAGGTATCGAGGATGATTGGGGTGGCGATGAACAGCGACGAGTACGTGCCGAAAATCACACCGATAATCATGGCGAAGGAGAACGAACGCAACGTTTCGCCACCGAACACATACATCACGAACACTACCAAGAACACCGTGGTGAACGTAATCATGGTGCGCGAGAAGGTCGAGTTCAAAGCTGGGTTCACCACTTGGGCAAAGGTCAGCTTGGGGTTCTCGCGCAGGTACTCGCGGATACGGTCATAGATAACCACTGTGTCGTTCATCGAGAAGCCGATAACCGTGAGCAGCGCGGCCACAAAAATCTGGTCCATCTCGTAGTTCAGGCCGAAGAGGCGGGCAATCGGGAAGGCTGCAATCACGAGCAGGGCATCGTGGAACAGTGCTACCACGGCAGCCATCGAGTACTGCCAGCGCTCGAAACGGAACAACACGTACACGAAGATGCCCAGCAGGGTGAGGCCCAGCGAGAGCACCGAAGTGCGCTTGATGTCGTCGGCAATGGTAGCGCCCACTTTCGAGGTCGATTTGATTACCGGCGCGTCGGCGCTGTAGGCTTGCAGGCCTTGGTTCAATGCGGCTACTACTTTGGCATCGGCGGCAGGGCTTTCATCCTCGGCCAGGTAGCCGGTGGTGATGCGCAAGCGGTCGGGCGCGCCGTACTGCTTCACTTCAAGGCCAGCGTCTTGGAACGACGGACGGATTTTGTCGGCCACGTCGGAGGCAACCATCGTTTTGTTGAAGTCAACCACGTAAGCGCGGCCGCCTTTGAAGTCCACACCCAGGTTCGGACCGCCCTGCACTGCCATCAGCACAAAGCCAACGATGATGAAGACCGCCGAGAAGGTGTAAGCGAGCTTGCGCTTGCCCACAATGTCAAAGTTCAGGTTCTTGAATAGGTTGCGCGAAATCGCGGTGCTGAAAGTCATCGGGTGGTTCTCGTTGCCTTTCACCATCCACTCAATGATGAGACGCGACACGAACACGGCCGACAGGAACGAGGTGAGTACGCCAATGCCGAGCGTAACCGCGAAGCTCTGTACCGGACCCGTGCCGAAGAAGCCGAGAATCACGGCAATCAGCATGGTCGTCACGTTCGAGTCAAAGATAGCCGAGAAGGCCCGCGAGTAGCCTTTGTTTATGGCATCGGTGAGGCCAAGGCCGTGGTCCAGCTCTTCCCGAATTCGTTCGAAAATCAGTACGTTGGCATCCACCGAGGTACCCATCACCAGAATCAGACCGGCGATGCCGGGCAGCGTGAGGGCGGTACCGAACTGTGCCAGCACCCCCAGAATCAGGAAGATGTTGAAGAGCAAGGCGATGTCGGCTACGATACCGGCACGGCCGTAGTAGAAGGCCATGAACAGCATGATAATTACCACGCCGGCCAACGACGAGTACAGGCCTTGGTTGATGGCTTCCTGACCCAGAGACGGACCAACTACCGCTTCTTCCACGATGCGCGTGGGGGCGGGCAGCTTACCAGCCTTCAACTGGTTGGCCAAGTCATCGGTGTCTTCCACGCTGAAGCTACCCGTGATGCTGGTGCCACCACCCGAAATCTCGCTCTGTACTACCGGAGCCGAGCACACGTAGTCGTCGAGCACCATGGCCACTTGCTTGCCGATGTTGGCAGCCGTCATTTTCTGCCACTTGCGCGAGCCCGAGGGCGTCATGTTCATCAATACTTCGGGCTGACCGTTCTGGCCGAGGTCGGCACGGGCATCGCTCACTACTTCGCCGCCCAAGGGAGGTACGCCGTCGCGGGTTTTGCGCACCGGAATCAGCTCCAGGTACTCCTGCTTCTCAATGGTAGTCGGCTTCAGGCTCCAGAGCAGGGCCAGGGTGGGGGGCAGGGTGGCTTTGGCTTCGGGCGAGCGCAGGATTTTATTCATGGCCGAAGTATCACGCAGGTTCACGCCCAGGCGGCCAGGCATGGTAAAGAGTTTGGCGAGGGCCCCACCCTTATTGGCAGTGGCCGAGTCAGCAGCCGATTTGCCATCTTTTTTCTTAGCCAGCTGAGCAGCGAGCGAAGTCGAGTCGCCAGCGGCGCTGGTAGCGGTAGTGTCGGTAGTGGTAGCAGCGGGGCCGGCTTTGGCAGCAGCTTCTTTGGCTTGCAGCTGCTTGTCGAGGGCTACCAGGAAGGGATTCACTTCGTTCTGGTTCCATACTTCCCAGAACTCCAGCTTGGCCTGGCCTTGCAGCAGCTTGCGCACGCGGTCGGGGTTGTCTACGCCCGGCAGCTCGATTTGCAGGCGGCCGGTGCCTTTCACGCGCTGGATGCTGGGCTGGTTCACACCGAACTTGTCGACGCGGGTGCGCAGGATGTTGAACGACCGGTCGATGGCTTCCTCTACTTCCTTATCGATGGCACCAATCACCTTCTCATTCGAAGAGTTGATGTCGATGTTGCGGCTCTTGTTGGTGGTGTTGGCGAAGATGCTAGCCAAGGGCTTGCTAGGCGCATTTTGCTGCCAGGCCTGGGCGAAAAGAGCTGTGAAAGGCGTGCTTGAGTTGGTTTTCTGAGCTTCCTGCGCATCGGCCAGCGACTTGTTGAAAGCTGGGTCTTTGCTGTTGCCGCTCATGGCGCGCACAATTTCCACCGGCGATACTTCCAGCGTTACGTGCATGCCGCCTTTCAAGTCAAGGCCGAGGCCGAGCTCGCTCTGGCGCACTTCGCGGTAGGTGAAGGGGCCGAACACGGGCGCCCGCCACACCGAGTCAAGGTAGTGCTGGCGCTGACCTTCGTCAAGCTTGCCGTTTTTGGTGGCATACGCCACGGCCTTCTCCTGCACCCCGCGCGAGACGTAGGTGAAGAAGAGGAAGTACGCACACAACGCCGTGACGACGAGGGTAAGCGCGATAATTAATCCTTTATTACGCATTTTAGAAGTGTTGAAATTTGAATGTTGAGGGTTGGGTGCCCGGCTGTAAAAGCAGGGGTGAATGAAGCTGAAAGGGCCAAATACTGAGTAAACCGTTGGCCAACCAGCGAACAGTCATTCAGCATTCAACCCTCAAAAATCAATCCTTCACTAGGGGGCCTGCGGCGATAGCGCCACGGCCAGCAGCCGGGCCCGGAAAACCTCACCGGCCCGAATGCCCGCCAACAGGCGTGGGGCAGCCAGCAGCTGACGTAGCGTGGGCAGCCAGGTGGTGGTAGCTGGCAACGGCAACCAGGCCGTGCCCAGCGGAGCCACAAAGTGCTTAAGCGAAGCAGTGGCTTCCAGCAGCACTTTTTGCTTGACGACGGTGGCGCGGGTGGGTGCGGTCCACGTTGTCTCGCTCTTACCCACGGGGCGGAGCACGCTCACAGCCCGCTGGTTCAGGCCCAGCACCAGCAGCACCGTGGCAGTGAGCCAGGCGAAGCGGAGCGAAAGCCAAAAACGGGAGAGTAGCGCCAACATGGTATAAACGGGGTCTGCAAAGATACTATTTTGAGAGGAACGAGCGCAAGGGTTCTTTTGGGGCGCCGACTAAGGGCCCGTGCAATCCACTAAACCAATTTTACAGCCCTATCAACTTGGCCGTAAAAGTCAAGCTAGCCAAGCGTTTCAATAGTTCGAAAACAGTACTCTTAAGCTTCTTAGCGTGTTTGCAGAGGCTAATAATATCTTCTCAAGAAACCTGAATTGCAAGGTAGCGCGTAGCGGCGGCAGGTTTGTAGCACTGGGAGTATAACATAGGTGAAGCCGCGTAGCGGTAACAGAAACGCTGAACGAATCTGTCATCGCTACGCGGCTATTTCACAACTGGGCTGAAATAATGCAGGCCCTCTGTACTCGTATAATGGCTGGTGTTTGAACGGCTATTCCGTTACCATTCTAGTTTAGTGCCATCGTACAACTCATCGGGGTCGATTTCAGTGACTTCTACTCCGCACCTGGCCAAGCCAGCTAGGATAATATCCCGCATTTCGCCCAGGTTGTTGCGCACATAAGGGTGGGAGAGAGTCCGGTAATGGTCGGCTACCACAGCGGCGGTTAGTTTGCCCAGTGTTCCAGTTGGCAATATCCACCGCACCCACGGCAACTGGCTCACGATTACGGCCATTGCCAATCCATATATAAGGGGCATGCCCCAGCCGGGCCACAACCCCCAACACATAGCCGCTCCTACGGCCCACATTGCCACAAATAGTAGCGCGGACATCCGTAGTCTAGGTAGTGGCAGCATGCTTGTTTGCTGCAGCTCGCGCCATAGCCGCCGGCGTTGGCGCCACGGAAACAGCGTTTGCAGCTGGGCCCGCGGGACTATTTCAGCACGCGTTAAGCCTTGGGCCATCAAGGCCCGGCGCAGCCGATAAAAGGTGCGCTGCGTGGCGCAAGCAACAGTCAGCCCCGATGGATTTTCACCTATTTGCGCTACCAGGTGTCGTTCTACTACTGCCCAGACATCGCCCACTGTCGTGACCTGGGCGAATTCGTCCCGGACGAAACGAATGCCGAAACTGCGCTCCCAGGCTGGCACAATGTCCTGGCCGAACATTTCGTCGTCAATTGTTAAACGGGCGAGGGCCATGTTGCCAAAGATAAGAACGGGCTTCCCTAACCTACTTCAGCGCCTCAAATGCATACTGGGCATCCGCCCAGAAGGTATCTAGCGCCACTAGCCGTGGTTTAAAGAACGATATCAGCGCCGGCCAGCTCGCACGGTCGAACAGGTTGGCCGGGGCCAGGTCCTTGTAGATGCGGCTGAACTGCTGGCCGTGGGCATCGATGGCTTCGGCCTCCCAGGTCCAGGTTTCGCCAAGGGTTTCGTGCAGCAGCGTGCGCAGTTCCAGAAACTGCTCCCAGAACAGTTCCCGGATACCCGCATCGGGGTGCGTGAGTTCGATGCCGATGCTGGCCCGCCGGTTGTCGGCCTGCATCCGGAAATACACGTTTTTCAGCCCCGTTTTATAGTTTATCCAGTTAGTGGTGTCGCCCTCGGCCGAAGGCACCGGGGCCATGTACTGCCCAAGCGTGGTCCAGAAAGCCTGGCGTAGCTGGGTAGTTTCTGCTTTGCTGTACATTCCTATAGGGTACGGGGTCGGAGGACCTAGGGTAAGATGTTGCTGCAATAATAATAGCTCTTATCCCTCAGGTCCTCCGACCCCCGTACCCTACAACGTTACAGCGGGGTGGCCCACCAGCCAGCCTCGTTACTCTGAATAGCAACGCCGCCCGCATTGTGGTAGTATTCCTCCACACACTCTTTGAAGCCGGCATTGTTGGTGCTGGCAAAGCAAACGGCGTGGTCGGCAGTGGGCAGCGGGCCGGTGTGCACGGCAAATACGCTGCCGCGCTCGGCCTTGGTGATGATGAGGTAAGTAGTATCCGTCAGCTTGCTCAGCGAAGCGTCAAACGCCTGGCCGTATTCCTTGTCCGGCGTTACGGAGACGCGCAGTGCTGCATTGCCAGCAGGGTGTTGCAACACGCCGGCCTGGCCATTCTTATCGCAGCTCATCAGCCCCATCAGGCCAGCTGAAAGCAAAAAGGAGAAGCGTAGAAAGGAGCGTTTCATAAGCAAAGAAGCCGGGTGGCCGATGAGAAAGAGGTGAGTATAAAGGAGACTGCTCAGAAAAGTGGGTGCTTTCTGAAATCAACGGTTCAAGTTAATCTATTTTAACTTATACTTTATGAGGAAGCCACAAACTTTATACGGCTCTTACGCCCAAAGGTGCCATTGATACTGCTGCTATTGCTCGGCCCCAGCAGCCACCTTGGATTTTAGGAAACCCACCAGCACCTCTAGCCCGCGCTCGAAGTGGCGGTTGTTGGGAATCACGATGTCGGCGTAGTGCTTGTAGGGCGCGATGAATTGCTCGTACGTGGGGGCTACGTGGTGCGTGTAGCGATACAGCACGTCGGCCAGGTCGTAGCCTCGCTCGTCGCGGTCGCGGATGATGCGGCGATGCAGCTTCACGTGCTCTTGGGCATCGATGTACACTTTCAGGTTGAGCAGCTTGGCAATTTCCTCAAAGTGAAACACGAAGATGCCCTCTACCACCACAATGGGTGCGGGCCGGAACACGAGTTCTTTCGGTGTCACGGCGGCATTGTTGAAGGTGTATTCCTTACGCCGCACCTCGTGGCCCTGGCTGATGTGCAGCACATCGGCGGCATAAGCAGCAGCGTCGATGCTAGCCGGCAGGTCAAAATTTTCTACCCCCATATCGTCGCGCAGCTGCTTTTCGCGCGGATGATAATAGTTGTCCTGCGAGATGAGGCAAATCTGTTCCTCCGGAAAAGCTTCCAGCAGCCGGCGCAGGAAGGTGGTTTTGCCAGAAGCGCTGCCGCCGGTAATACCAATTAAGTAAGGGGTCTGCATAGCAGGCAAAGATAACGCTTCGCTTAATGAAGAATGAGGAGGGAAGAAGGAAGAGTCGGGCGTTTCTGTCCTTCTTAGCTTGCAAATGACCGTCTCACGCCTGCGCTAATTTTGAGTTGTTGCCAACCTGTTCATCGACGATAAGGTCCTTCGTTGCTGCTTGAATCGCCAAACAATCAGGATGAGAGCGAGGCCGCATTCAAAAACGCGACCAGCCCAGCCACCGCCCGCGCCCGGTGGCTGATGAGGTTTTTCTCGGTGCCCGTCATTTCGGCGAAGGTGCGGCCGTCGCCTTCGACGGGCACAAATACCGGGTCGTAGCCGAAGCCGCCCGTGCCGCGCACCGCCTCGGTAATGTGGCCGTCTACTTCGCCCGCAAACTCGTGCATCGTACCATCGGCCCCGGCCAGGGCCACCACCGTCCGAAACCGGGCCGAGCGGTCGGGCGACCCGGCCAGCTCATGCAGCAGCTTGGCAACGTTGTCTTCGGCCAGGCGCTGGGGGCCGGCGTAGCGGGCTGAATACACGCCCGGCTCTCCGTTTAGAGCTGCTACTTCCAGTCCGGTATCATCGGCGAAGCAGGCCACGCCGTAGTGTTGGCGCACGTATTCAGCCTTTTGGCGGGCATTGCCTTCGAGGGTATCCTGGGTTTCGGGCAGCTCTTCGTGGCAGTTGATGTCGGCCAGGCTCAGCAACTCGATGCTAGCTGGCAGCAGCGGCCGAATCTCATCGAGCTTGTGAGCATTATTGGAAGCGAAGCAAAGGCGCATGGGGTGAGTAGTGAGGTGAATTGGCAAAAGAAAGCGAAAAAAAGAACGTCATGCGGAGCTTGCCGAAGCATCTCTACTGCAATACTAAATTTAATTAGCTACGTGGTAAAGATGCTTCGGCAAACTCCGCATGACGTTTTGCCAAATCAATATGCTATTGTGTTGTCCTACCGGAACATCGACTTGATGGTGCCCCAGGAGCGCTGCACGGCGCTGGGCGTGCCTGCCAGAATAGTCAGGTAACTCTGGTCGCCGTTGGGGCTGCGCACGGTGAGGCGGTAGGTGTAAGGGCCATTGCCGGCGGCCGGCGTGGGGGTAGAGGTACCGGGGCCACTCAGCCGGTACACATTGGTGTCGAGGTATTGATAGCGACGCTGCCCGGTAGCTGCTGTGGTGCTGACCGTCGTGAAGCTGGTTTCGGTGGCAGCTTTGCGCGAGAGCTCAAATCCCGTGATATTGGTTTCGGTGTCCACTTCCCAGTCCACGCGCACCGTGGAACCGGTGTAGGCCGCCGAGAAAAGGGTGAGCGTAGCGGCATAAGCCACAGCTACGCTCCCGAGCAACAGCAGCAGGATGAGGAGGCCGGAGCGGCGGAAAAGACGGCGGATGAGTATGGGTTTCAGCACGCGCGACAGGCTGGCCCCAAGTGTGGGCCGAATTCAAATGTACAACCTTTTCAGAAAGTCAACAACCTCAGTCGCACGACCTGACGTGGCCGGCCGCACCGGAAAATGTTTAGACTCAGAGTTGGGTATTTCCGAGCTAAGCTGTACTTTTGCAGTCCCTTCCGCAAAATCGGCAGGGTTCAATTGGTAAAACAGGCCCTTCGATATGAAAAAAGACACGCACCCCGAGTATCAGGAAGTAGTATTTCAGGACTCTTCTTCTGATTTTAAATTCATCACCCGCTCCACGATGAAGCCGACCGACACCATCGTGATGGAAGACGGCAAAACGTATCCGCTGGTGAAAATCGAAGTAAGCTCTGCTTCGCACCCCTTCTACACCGGCAAAAACATGTTCATCGACACGGCCGGTCGCGTGGAGAAATTCCGCAGCCGCTACGCCAAGAAAGAGCAGAGCAGCGCCAACAAAGCGTAGCTTTTGCTAAGCTGTTAGTTTGTAGCTGCTAGCTGTTCGCTTTTTGGAAACTCCTTCTGGTAACTACCGGAAGGAGTTTTTTATTGGCCCTTCGCCAAGTTGTCTGCCGTAAATTTGGGCTTGCTTAAAAATGAGGCTACTGGCCAACCGCTAGTAGCTAACTGCTTATAAAATCATGCACGTATTGCTTTTCGATGACCCGGCCATTCGGCCGCACTTGCTGCCCTTCACCTTTACCCGTCCGGTGGCGGCGCTGCGTTGCGGCATCCTCACGCTGGCCGAAAAATGGCAGCATCGCCTGGGCGTCGAAACCGTTGGCTACCTCACTCAACCCTACCTGCAAGCCAAGTTTCCGGCCGGCGATGTACGCGGCGCGGCCCTAATTATCAACGGCGCCGTGTGCCCCGATGACGTGCTGGTGCGTCAGGTACAGGCCCTCACGCCCGGCCAGGCTCTGTACTGCGACGAACTGCTGGTGGCCGCGCACGTAGCTGATGCGGCGTTGGTAGCCGAGCTTATCCAAGACGGTATTCCGGAAACGCGGCAGGTGGCCGAGCCCGTGACGGTGATTGACCGGCCGTGGCAGCTGTTCCTGCGCAACGGTGTGGAAATCCGCCGCGACTTCACCCTGCTTACGAAAGGCCGCACTTCGCAGCCTGTCGGCGATGCCCACACCATTGTGTATGGTGCCGAAAACATCTTTATCGAGGAGGGAGTGAAAATCCGGGCAGCTATTTTGAATGCGGAGGACGGCCCGATTTACTTGGGTAAAAACTCGCAGGTGCACGAAGGTGCTATCATCAAAGGCCCATTGGCCCTGTGCGAGGGCTCACACATCAATGTTGGTGCTAAGATGCGCGGCGACAATACCGTAGGGCCGTTCTCGAAAGTAGGCGGCGAAGTGGGCAACAGCATCCTGCTGGGATACAGCAACAAAGGCCACGACGGCTACCTGGGCAACTCCGTCATCGGCGAGTGGTGCAACCTGGGTGCCGATACCAACACGTCGAACCTCAAAAACAACTACGCGCCGGTCAAAATCTGGAGTCACACCGCCAAGCGCTTCGTAGATACCGGCCAAACCTTCTGCGGCCTCATGATGGGCGACCACAGCAAATGCGGCATCAACACCATGTTCAATACCGGTACGGTGGTGGGCGTGGGGGCCAATATATTCGGGGCTGGCTTTCCGCGCACCTTCATCCCAAGTTTCAGCTGGGGCGGCGCGGCGGGCTTCGAAACCTTTAAGCTGCCGAAGGTGAACGAAGTAGCCGAGCGCGTGATGGCCCGCCGCAGCCTCCCGTATGATGCGGTGGAGCAGAAGATTATGCAGGCGGTGTTTGAGGCAACCACGGAGGATAGGATTTGGGAAAAGGTGAAGTCATGACTTTTGCCGAAATTCCTAACCAAACTGCCGTCAAAAGCCTGCTACGCCAGTCGGTGCAGCGGCAGCACGTGGCGCACGCCCAGCTTTTCCGGGGGCAGGAGGGCAGTGCGGCGCTAGCCCTCGCTCTCGCTTATGCCCAATACCTGAACTGCGAGGAGCGCGCCCCCGGGGCCGACGACAGCTGCGGTCACTGCCCGGCTTGCACCAAAACAGCTAAGCTGGCCCATCCGGACCTGAACTTCATCGTGCCCGTAACCACCACCAAAACAGTGGCCAAGGATGCAGTGAGCAGCAAGTTCATGGCCGAGTGGCGCGCCTTCATCCTCGATAACCCATACCAGGGGCTCAACGATTGGATGCAGCACATCGGGGCCGAGAACAAGCAGGGCAACATCAGCAAAGACGAGGCCGTGCAAATTCTGAAGCTCGTGAGCCTGAAAGCGTTCGAGGCGCGTTTTAAAATCGTCATCCTCTGGCTGCCCGAACTGATGCACCCCGCCGCCGCCAATGCCGTGCTCAAGCTGCTGGAAGAGCCGCCGCCCGCCACCATCTTCCTGCTGGTGAGCCACGCGCCGGAGCTGCTGCTGCCCACCATCATCAGCCGGGTGCAGCCGGTGGTAGTGCGCCCGTTTTCGGAGGACGACATCACTGCGTACCTGCATGCTGAGTACCAAGTGCCCGAAGCCAAGGCTCGCCAGGTAGCCCAACTGGCCGAAGGCAGCCTGGGCGCCGCCCTGGCCAGCCGCGACGCCAACGCCGACCACGACTACTTCGAATTCTTCCGCGACTGGATGCGTCTCTGCTTCAACTACGGCAGCAAGGCGGGGGATATTATCAAGAAAAGCGAGGAGTTTCAGAAGCTAGGCCGAGAAAACCAGAAAGAGCTGTTGGCGTATTCGCTTGGTCTTGTGCGCAAGGTGCTCCTGTTCGGCATCGACCCGAAATTCGTACCCCACCTCGCCAACGGCGAGCAGCAATTCGTGACCGGCTTCGCCAAATTTGTGACCCCGCGCAACGCCGACTTACTAACCAAAGAGTTGACCGACGCCCACTACCACATCGAACGCAACGCTAATGCCAAAATGGTGTTCGTGGATAGCTCGCTACGCCTGGGCGGGCAGCTGCGTCTGGCCCAATAATCTGTACTGCCACTTTGTTAACTGCTCACTGTTAGCTGATAACTGAAAATGACCATCCGCCTTGCTACCCGCGCCAGTCGCCTTGCCCTTTGGCAAACCGAACATGTTGCCCATCTGCTGCAAAAAGCTGGCTTCGAAACCGAAATTGTGCCCATGCAGACCACCGGCGACGCTGTGCAGGACCGTAGTTTAGCCAAGATTGGCTCTAAGGGCGTCTTTACCGAAGAACTGGAAAACAGCCTCCTGCGCGGCGAAACTCACCTTGCCGTGCACTCAGCTAAAGACGTGCAAAGCAGCATCCCGCGCGAGTTGGAGTTGTTGGCGTTCTTGGAGCGCGAGCAGGTAAACGACGTGGTGCTGAGCTTCGACGAAAATTTCTCGCTCGATAAGCATGGCATCGTGCTGGGTACCAGCAGCACGCGCCGCAAGGCTCAGCTGCGCCGATTCTACCCCCACGCCGAAACCGCCGAAGCCCGCGGCAACCTCCAGACCCGCCTGCGCAAGCTGGAAGAAGGCCAGTTTGATGCGCTGGTACTCGCCTATGCCGGCGTGCACCGCATGGGCTACGAGCACTTGGTACGCCACACGCTGCCGGCCACGCAGTTTGTGCCCGCTACCGGCCAGGGGAGCATTGCTGTGGAGTGCGCCGCAGAGTTAGACAACGAACTGAAAGCCCGTTTGAAAACTGCCCTCGACCATCCCGCCACTCATACTTGCCTGCTAGCCGAGCGGGCTTTTTTGCACACCATGGAAGGCGGGTGCAGCATTCCGTCGTTTGCCCTCGCCACCCTGCACAATGGCACCTTGCGTCTACATGGCGGGCTCATCAGCCTCAGCGGCGAAGAATATGTAGAAGAAATTCAGACTGCTCAAGCGGCCGACGCCTATAGCTTGGGTGTTTCCGTGGCCGATGCGGTGCTGGCCCGCGGCGGGCGCGAAATTCTGGCCAGCATCCGCGAGCACCGGGGCTAAGCAGCCACCTGCCGAATCCGCGTAGTTTTGCCTTCCGTTATTTACAGCATAAGTAGCAAGACTAATTCGTTGTCTTGGTGCTTGCTACCTAATTCTGATTACCTACTGCCTCAAATGAAACCTTCCTTCTCTTCTTTTGCCAGCTTGCTATTGGCCCTGCTGTGGCTTGCTACTCCCGTCTTCGCCGCCGGAAAGCCCGGCAAGTCTCCCAAAAAGAGTAGTAAGGATGAAGTGGTGACCATCACCACGCCGCAGGGCGTTATCCGCCTCATTCTGTTTGATGACACCCCATTACATAAGGCTAATTTTCTGAAAAAGGCTCAGAACGGCTTCTACACGGGCACCACTTTTCACCGCGTCATCGACAATTTTATGATTCAAGGCGGCGATATAAATTCCAAGGATGCCGACCCCAGCAACGACGGCCTCGGCCAGCCCAATGAGCCGACTATTCCGGCTGAGTTGGTAGGCCATCAGCACATCTACGGCGCTGTGGCTGCAGCCCGCATGGGCGGCCCGGCCGGTACGCCCAGCAGCGGGAGCCAGTTCTACCTGGTTGAAAACCACGATGGCACACACTTTCTCGATGGCCAGTACACCGTTTTCGGGCAGGTTATTCAGGGGCTTGATGTCATCGATAAGATTGCCAAACTGCCCAAAGGCCCCACTGACCGCCCTTTGACCGACTCCAAAATGACTGTGAAAGTAGAAAAGCTGAAGCGGAAAAAAATCACCAAGCTCTACGGCTACAAGTATGAGTAATGCCCACTGTAACTAATTAGCCTGCAGGTATGAAAATTTTCCTCACTGGTTCCAACGGCCTGCTCGGTCAGAAGCTCGTGGCCCAGTTGCGGCAGCAAGCCGGGGTGGAACTGCTGGCCACTTCCCGCGGGACTAACAAGCTGGCCGACCTGTACCCGGATGTGCGCTTCGTGCCGCTCGACGTGACTGATGTCACCCAGGTGCGGCAGCTGTTGGCACAGGAGCAACCCACGCACCTCATCCACACCGCCGCCATGACCAATGTGGACGAGTGCGAGCAAAACCGCGCCGCATGCTGGCAGCAAAACGTGACAGCAGTCGAGAATCTGGTAGCTGCCTGCGCCGAAGCAAACATCCACCTCACTCACCTCAGCACCGACTTCGTCTTTAGTGGTGAGCACGGCCCACTGGCCGAAGACGCCGCGCCGGGGCCAGTAAACTTCTACGGCGAAAGCAAGCTGGCCGCCGAGAAGGCAGTGCAGGCCAGCACCGGCCGCTGGGCCATTGCCCGCACTGTGCTGGTGTATGGCGTGGCACACGACTACGGCCGTAGCAACATTCTGCTATGGGTGCGTGACTCCTTACGCGCCAGCAAAGCCATTAAAGTAGTGGCCGACCAGTGGCGTACGCCTACCCTGGCCGAAGACCTTGCCCAGGGCTGCTGGCTGATTGCCCAGCAGAATGCCCAAGGCATTTTTCACATCAGCGGCGATGAGTTACTGACGCCTTACGCCATGGCGCTACGCGTGGCCGCCCACTTTGGCCTTGATGCCAGTCTGATTGAGCAAGTGGATGCCAGTTGTTTCTCTCAGTCCGCCAAACGGCCAGCTCGCACGGGCTTTTTCATCGATAAGGCCCGGCGCGAGCTTGGGTACACCCCGCGCGGTTTGGCCGAAGGCATTGCGCTGGTAGCTGCGCAGAGCGACGCAGAAGCATAAAAAAAACCCGCCGGGGTAGACGGCGGGTTAACACTCAACAAGGGTAGACTGTGAGCAGTAGAATCTGTCGATGGGGTAGAATATGGTGCCGGATTCCAGGGTGTTGGAACAGTTGATTGTGAGAGCTGGAAATTGGAAAGATTAAAATAGTTGAAAGCAAAAGCTGATTAGCCGCACTTAGTGCTGGTGCCAAACACCTACCAGTAACCCGCCTACAAGTACCGCAGTGCGTCCCTGAAGAGCTGCCTCACCTACCGCACGAGGAACTACCGTGCCATCTGGGGTCACGAAGTCGATGCCTACGGAGATAGGACGTGTGGTGCCGTGCGTTTTGGGACGCCTCGGGGTATTCAGGGAGGGATAAATGAGCAGGTACATAGGCGAGAGAGGTAGAAGGAGGTGATGCAATCCAAACCACATAATCTGTGGGCTGGCTAAGACAATACAATGTTACTGCCGCAGGTCGCCGCACAAAAGGACACTCTGCCCTATTTTCGGACATCAGAAAATAGACTGAGTTGTTAAAAAAATGCTACTGATTTAGCATAAAAGCATGGGCCTTGGTTGTGGTTATATAAATAATATATGGATATTGGTTTGATAATCAATGCATTACCTTGGTTGATTCTTCCTGTGTGGCTTTGTTGGAAAATCGAAAAAAACAGCGATTTGTGACATCAAAAGTGCCAAATATGTACTGTTATTTTACTGCTAAAATCATCGAAACGACAGGCTGTATATCAGGGTTGGGAAGATTGGTGCCTACTTAATATATAAAGACTTAATATGCTTGTAATCAGACATAAACATGGAAAAAAAGCTATCCACCAAGCGCTTTGGTCGTGGCGAATCCCTGCTAATAGCCGTCCCCAGCTAGCTACGTTCGGGGGCAGGCCAATACCTAAAAAGGACAGCGTACTTTCTAAGCCAAGCAGCCCCGCCATGCTCAGCGGGAAAGCCGCGCGTAGCGGCTGCACGGCATGAGGCAGCGCATGCCACAGCCACACGCGGCCGGGTGAAAATCCAGTAGCCCGAGCCGCCTCTACGAAAGGCAAGACGCGAACCCGCAGCATTTGGGCGCGCACCAGTCGGGCAGGTTGCGGCCAGCTGGTGAGCGCCAGCAGCAACAGCATCCCTTGGATGGCGACGCTGGTACCAGCCGCAATAGCCACCACCAGTATCAGGCGCGGAATGGTGTCAAGGGTGGTGGCTATTGCCATAACGATGGAATCGAGCGGCAGGCGCCAGGCAGGAAGGGGACGTTGCCGCCACTTTGCTATAGCCAGCAAGCAGCCGCTTGCGGCCGCCGCGCCTACCAGCACCAGCCATGGCCACGGCAAGCTCAGAGCCCACCACACACAAGCTACCAGCAACAGCCAGTAGGGTGCTGCCAAACGGCTTTGGTTTAGCCAAAACCCTGCTGCTCCGCCTGCTATGGCACCCAGCAAGGCAGCCATTACAGTGGCGGGGAGCGTGAGAGCTACCGCCGTTCGCGCGCCAAAAACCAGTTGGCTAAGAATGTCAAGGCCCTGTGAGTCGGTGCCCAGCCAGTGCTTGCCAATACTAAAAGGTGGCTGCGATACCTGGGACAAATCGGGTACATTGGGCAGATAGGGCAGGGGAAGTACCGGTGCCAGCGCTGCCGTTAGCAACACCACACTTAGCCATCCCAGAGCAATTCTCTGGGGCCAAGAGCGAGAAAATATCAGGACTGCCAACGGATACGAGGGTCGGCCCAAAGGTAGAGGAGGTCGGCGAGCAAAAGGGCCAGGAGCCGGGCCAGCCCAGTAAGCAGCACGCCACCTACCAGAATGGGGAAGTCCCGATTGGCAGCCGCTTCGGCCAGTAGCCGGCCCATGCCTGGCAGCGCAAACACCACTTCTACTACTACGGCTCCGGCTACCAGCGCTGGCAGCAATTGTGCAACTTGCGTCAGGGTGGGTAACAGGGCATTGCGTAGTACGTGGTTTCGGATAATGCCTTGCTCAGAAAGGCCTTTGGCCCGCGCCGTAATGGCATAGCCTGCCCTCAGCTCCTGCGTGAGGGCTGCCTCCAGCTGAAGAGTAAAATCGGGCAAAGCGGAAAGGGTGAGTGCTGCTACTGGCAACACCAAGTGCCAGATGTACCTCACAAACTGAGTAGTTGCATCCAGTTGCTCATCAGCAGCGTCATCAAGGCCGTAAGTGGGAAACCACGCCAGCATCTCAGGATTCGCCAGCAACAGCAGCAGCGCCAGTGCTACTACAAATAGAGGCAGTGCATGCAGTCCCAACAGTATGCCCCGCCCAGCCCGGTGCCACCACGGCCGTGTGGCCAAACGCTGCGCCAAGCCCAGCGCCCCCAACACCGCCAGTACCGCAGCAGTGCCCGTAAGTGGCAGCGTGTAGGCCAGCGCAGTACCCAGTTGGCTACTCACTGCTTGCCCAGTGCGAAACGAAGTGCCCAAGTCACCGTGCAACAAACGACCGGCCCACCGATGGTATTGGTTGTGCTGTCCGTTCCAGTGCCAGCCATTGCCATCATTACGGCCAATATAAAAAAGTGGCAGGTCAAGGCCGAGGCGTTGCCGTATGGCTTGCTGCGCCGCCCGGCGTGCTACCGCAGTGGTTGTGGTTGCTAAGTCAGTCGTGTCCGGCAGCACTAGCTCAGTGGTCGCGTTCAGGCTGCGGTAGCTGAGCAAAAACACTACCGAAGCGAGTACCCAAACTGCCAGGCCGGTTCGGAACAGGTGCCACAGTGCGCTGCGTACCATGAGTTATGGCACCTGTGGCGCAGAATCCCAGGCCAGCGTCATAACTGAATAGCCTGGTTTGAGGCTGTTCACATGAATGCCGGTTAGGTTCCGGCTGGCCGCGACGCGGTTGGGTAGGAAAAAAAGCGGTGCCATCGGACTCTGGTCCTGCATCATGGCCTGAAACCGCCGTAGAAGCTGGGCACGGCGTATCTTGCTGTCGGCAGCGGCAATAGCTTCGATAAGTTGGTCGCTGGCCGGCGTGCTGTAGCCCGATGCATTACCCGCGCCAATACCAGCAGTGTGCAGAATAGGGATGAAGTTGAACATAAACGGATTGCCTCCCAACGTGCGCAGGTACACATCAAAGTCACCGGTTTGCAAAGCCTGGGAGAAGGCGCCGGACTCGGTTGGTAAGAGCTGAACAGGAACGTCAATGCTGGCCGCCGCTGCTTGAAATTGCAATGCAACGGTTGCAAAAAGCTCATCGCCAGCCCGGTAGCGCAGAGCCAGCCGCAATTCCTGGCGAGGGCCTCGGACGGGAGTACGCGTCCAACCCATTACCTCACCCATACGGCTTGGGCGCCAGCCGGCTTGCCGGAGCAGGGCCGCGGCACTCTTGGGCACAAAAGGCAGCGGTGCAATACTGTCGTTATAGTTCAGGTGGTCGTTTGGGCTGATGAGGCCGACCGTAGGCTGGCCCTGGCCCAACTGTGTGGCCCGGAGCAAGCCGGCTGCATCAAAACACTGGCTGAGTGCACGCCGCGTCTGGGCATCGGCCAAGATTGGGTGCCGCGTATTAAAGCCAGCCGTGGCCACATCGTGCGAGTCCGAAGTATAAAAGCGTAGCGTTTTCGCAGCCGTGGAGGAAGCGCGTAAGCGGGAAAACTCGTGGGCTGGCACTCGCGGATACAAATCAATTTCACCACGCTGCAGGGCCAGGGTAGCCGTGGCCGCATCCGGAATAATGGCGTACGTAAGCTGCTGAGGCCGTGCTTGCAGCACAAAAGGAGTTGGCCGCACCTGGTCGGCCCACCAGTGCGATTTGCGATGAAACGTTATGTACCGGTCTTTTTCCCATTTCACCAGCTGATAGGCACCGCAGCCCGGTAGCTGCCGGGTAGCCTGGGAGGTAATGGCCGCTAGGTAATGCCGCACCACTGTCTGAATACCAGAATCAGTGGCGATTTCGGCACGTCGGTATTGGAAATCAGCCAAGTCGAAGTGTCGTAAGCTGCCATGCGGGTCGAGTTCAGCTTCGGGGAGTATGAAGAAGTCGCCGGTGGTATGGGCATATTCTATCGAGCGGCCCCGGCAAAGAAAAGAGAAGCGCCGTGGGTCATTTGCGGCTACTTGTAGTGCCCGAATAAAGTGATACTGGCTCTGAGCCACCTCATTAGGCAGGCCGGGGCAAAGCATCAGCTTGAGCGTGAAATCTACGTCGCTGGCCAGTACCGGCTGGCCGCTGTCCCAGGCGGCAACACTACGAATGCGGTAGCCGATGGCCGTTATCGAATCGTTGAGGAACTGGACCGAGGGCAATGCCTCCGCTAACGCAGGTGCCAGCGTCTGGGTCGAAGCATCAGCCTGAAGTAGGCTGATATTTAATAGGTTATAAGCATCAAGTGCGGCTTGATTGTGCAAGCTCAGCGGGTCCAGGGTTTCGGGGTCGTGGGCCCAGCGGATGCGGATAGTAGCGTCTGAAGAGTGTTTGCGTTTGCTACAGCCGAAGGTCAGCAGCAATGCTACAATACAGAACGAATAACGTATTGAGAAATAGAAGTTCACGTGGTAAGCCTGGACTGTTCCCGTAGCCACGGGAAAGCAATATAGGCACGAAAGGTCCGCTTGAGATTAAGCTGCGATGTCGCCGCCCCAGCCGCCGATGCCGCCATCAACCATTGCAATATCGCCACCCCAGCCGCCGATACCACCGCCGTTGAGGGCAACATCGCCGCCCCAACCGCCAATCCCGCCATCATTCAGCGTGAGGTCGCCGCCCCAGCCACCAATGCCACCGTCGTCTTCGGCACTAATGTCGCCGCCCCAGCCGCCGATGCCACCGTCGTCTTCCGCACTAATGTCGCCGCCCCAGCCGCCAATGCCACCATCGTCCTCGGCACTGATATCGCCGCCCCAGCCGCCAATACCGCCATCGGTTGTCGCTACAATGTCGCCGCCCCAGCCGCCGATGCCGCCGTCGTTAGCCAGCTTTGTGGAGGCGCTGATAGCAACAGCCTGCGGCTGTTGAGCAGCTGTGTTTTGAGTGGCGCTAGTAGTGAAGCTAGCAATTTGGAAAAGGGCAATAGTGAGGAGGTTCAGCACGGCGAATGAGTGATTAAAATCTGTGTCAGATGATGTGTCAGGTGATTGAATGACACAAAGTTGACGCTCTATTCAGCCGTACAAAAGGACAATATTGTCCTAAATGAGACTATTATTAATCGTATAAGTTATTTGTTTTTAATTAGAAAAAAAATATTGTTTTGGCCTGATTGAATTTCGACAAAGATTTTTTATCGCTCATTTCAGAAAAAAACCTCATTTTGTGACGTTAACCGCCCTAAAAGCTCACAATAATTCACGATACAAAGATTCAGTCACGCTCCACGATGAAAAAAGGAAAGAACACCCATTTTTGTGACGTCGGTTTTTACCACACTTCTTTTAGTAAATAGCCGTTTTCTGGGCGTTAGGCCATTTTTACGATGAATGAAATTGCAAATTTGGCGCGAATTGTGACATCCCGTAGTTTGGCATCTTTGCCAGTATTGGACCTGCACAGCCGGCAGCCGAACAAGGAAAACCAACTGGTAGCCGCGCTGACGAGTGCCCCGGAGGTGACCCAGCTGCAGGTGGTGAAAGCCATTTATGGCAAACCCACGGCCGCCAACACTCGGGCTTTGCAGAAGCTCCAGTCGCGGGTACGAACCAAGCTGCTGAATCATCTCTACTTTCTGGACCATTCGGATGCACGTCATCTGGTATCGCGGCGCTACGAGCTTGAGTGCCTAGACCTGCTGCACAAGGTAAGTATTCTATACGCCGAGCGCGAATACAAATTGACTGAGAGGCTATTGCAGCGCTGCCTACGCCTGTGCAAGCTTGGGGAATTTACGCAATACGAAGTGCAGTGCTCCCGTATGCTGCGGAGCCTGCACATGGAGCGCCAGCAGCCCATACCATATAAGAAGGTTACCAAGACCCTGCAAAAGGCCCAGCAGCAGCTGACCTGGGAAGACGAGGCCGAGCAACTATTTGCCGATACCCAGCTAGCGTTGAATGGCAGCGTGGCCGCCCGGCGGGCGGTGCTGACGGTACTACCCGAACGCATTGCACAGCTCGAGGCGCTGCACCGCCGGGCCCGTAGCTTCACTACCTATAATATGGTGTACCGAGCGCGGCTGGCATACGAAGAACTGCAGGGCAATTTTCAGGAGATGATTCGGGTGACGTCGGCAGCAGCTAAACGCTGGCGTGATGGCAAGCTCAATGCCCGGCGCTTCGATTTGCGCTTCAACCACTTCGTGAGCATTTATGCTTACCTACGTGGGCGGCAGCCAGTGCAGGGCCTGCGTCTGGCCGAGGAATATACTCGTGATTTTCATCCGTCGTCGAGCAACTGGTTTTATTTTCAGGAGCACCATGTGCTGCTGGCCCTGCACGCCGAGCAATACGAGCGTGCCCAAGAGCTGATGGCTGTGATTATGAAAAACCCGGCCTATATCATTCAGCGGGAAGCGGCCTTACAACGTTGGGACCTGTACCGCGCCTACATCGACTTTGTGCTGCCCCCGCCCCGGACCAATGCGGCGCGGTACCGGCAACTGGCGCAATTGGTGTTACAGCTGCCCGAGTACAGCCGCGACAAGCGGGGGCACAACGTGGCTATTCTGGTACTGCAGCTGCTGTATTTCCTGCGTGAGCGTAACCTCGAAGCCGTATTACTGCGCTTGGAACGCCTGCGCAAATACCAGCAGCGCCACCTCTACGAAGCCACTACGATACGTAGCCGATTATTCCTGCGGCTCCTCCAGTTAATCGTGGAGAAGAACTTTGACCCGGGGCAGGCCGCCGACCGAGGTAAAACGCTACTGCAGCAACTGAGCGACACACCGCCCCCCGGCAATGCCTTCGCGGAGGTTGAAATCATCCCTTACGAGCACCTGTGGGAGCTGGTGCTAAAGCTGCTGCGCGAAGGCGTGCCAGTGCCGCTTACTGCTGAACTGGCCTGACACCTTGCATGACAAGCTTTTGGGTTAAGCTTGATTTTCAAGCCAAAGGCGCGGCTGGATGAATCCGGCTGCGCCTTTGGCTTGGTGACTTGGTTTTGCAATGGCTACTGTTCCACCACAATTTCGCGCGATACGCAGTGACTGCTGATGCAGGCTGCGGAGCCGTAGCCACGCATGCTGAAGCGCACGGCGTAGGTGCCAGGCCGACGGAACGTATGCTGGGCTTTGGAGCCCTGCACCACAGTGCCGTCGCGAAAATCCCACACCAGCTGCACGTTGTTGCAGGTCAGGAGTTGGGCTTCGGGGGCCGTGAAACTCACGGCTTCGCCCACGCGCACGCGGGTGGCGGAGGGAGTGAAATCCACGATGTCCTGCTGCACGAGGTTGACGGGAATGTACTTCTGGCCGCGCCGGATTTCGCCGGTTTTATCCACGATGACGTCGAGCTCGACCACGTAGTTCTTGCGCTCCTTGTAGCAATGGCTCACCGTGGGGCCGGTGAGGGTGGTGCCATCGCCCATGTGCCACTGGTATGTGAAAGGGCCAGCAGGCTCGTCGATGGACGGGCGGCCGTCGAGGTCTACACAGAGCATACGGGGCAGCGGCGGGCCGCAGCCTACGCTGGTGGTATCGCCGGCCTGCTGGGCATGGGCCGCGGTGCTCATCATGAGCAGCACCAAAGCCGACAGCGAAAACCTGCCAAAACGGTCTACTGGAAAGCGCATACTAAGCAGAGAAAAATGATGAGATGGCAGCGCCGCAGAACTTAGAACTTATTGAGGCGCTGCATTACATCGCGCAAATAGGTCTGGCCCACCGGAATCAGCTTGCCCTCAACGATAACGGAATTGTCTTCTAAAGCCTGAATACGGTCGAAGTTGACGATAAAGGAACGGTGTACGCGGAGGAAGCGGGCACTAGGAAATTTTTCCTCCACTGCCTTCATGGTGCTATACACGATGAGCTTGGTCTGGCCCGTGACAATGTGCACGTAATCGCCGAGGGCTTCCACGTAGCGCACTTCGTCGAAGTTTATCCGCACGAGCTTGTTGTCAACTTTTACGAAGGTGAAATCGGCATCGGGGGCAGATGCTTCGATGGCGTCTGGGCTGGCAGCAGCCTGGTTATCGGCTCGCTCGCGGGCTTTTTGGGCGGCTTGCAGGAAGCGGGCGTAGCTGACGGGCTTCACCAGATAGTCGACCACAGCGTGCTCGAAGGCCTGCACCGCATAGTCCTTGCTGCTGGTGATGAGAACAACCATGGGCGGGTGCTGCAGGGTGCCCAGCAGCTCGATGCCGGAAAGCAACGGCATCTCGACATCCAGAAACAGCAAGTCGACAGGCTGGGTGCGCAGGACTTCGGCGGCTTCGACGGGATTGGTGAAGCTGCCTTCGGCGGTGAGAAAAGGAGTATTGGCAATGCAGTTCAGCACCACCTGTACCGACAGTGGGTCGTCATCGACCACAAGGCAGCGCAGGGGAGCGACAGGAGAGGTTGCAGGCATAAAAGCTGGTCAATGGACATTTCGTGAACGAATGTAGGTTGAACCAGCGGTTTTTACGTCCCCGCACGTTCTTCAAGCTGCGGATAAAGCTCGGCCAATTGGTGCCGAATGGTATCGAGTAGTGGCTCGCAATAGGGCATGGCCGGGTGCTTGGCGGCGCGCTCCAACTCGTCGAGCTGGGTGTGCAGCACTGGCACGCCGAAGTAGGCAACCTGGCCCTTTAGCTTGTGCGCGGTGCTGGCCAGGGCGGGCGGGTCGGTGGGGTAGGTGGCGGCCAGCAGTGCTTCAAGCGCTGGCGCTTCGGTCAGGAAAGTGTTGATAATCTGGCGGAGGAAGCCTTCATTGCCACCGGCCAACTCTTCCAATAAGTGCCAGTCAGGTTTTATCAGGGTATGGGGGGAGGATGGGGGAGGGGCTGGAGTTGGCGTTGACGAATCAGCCACAGTGCCCGCTTGCATTCCGACTTCCGCACCCTCTTGCCCTGGACCAGTGCGGCCGGTAAAATAGGCGAGGCGGGCGTAGAGCACGGCGGGCTCGAAGGGTTTGGCGAGGGTATCGTTCATGCCGGCAGCCAGGGCCAGGGCGCGGTCTTCGGGGAGCACGGAGGCGGTGAGGCCGATGATTGGAAGCTGGTTGGGGCCAGGGAAGTGCTGGCGGATTTGGCGGGCGGCCTCATAGCCGTCCATCTCGGGCATCTGTACATCCATAAAGACGGCGTCGAAGAGGGCGTTCGCTTCGGTAACGGCCTCCAGAGCCAGGCGGCCATTTTCGGCGATAACCACCTGTACGTTCCAGGCTTCCAGAGTTTTGCGGGCTACAAGCTGGTTGAGGGCATTATCTTCGGCCACCAATACGCGCAGGGCGGGCTCGAAAGGCGTGAGCAGACCGGCATGGGCGTCGGGCTGGGCGGCGCTGGCATCGGCCACTTCGTAGGGCAGCTCAAAAAAGAACTCAGAGCCCTGGCCTTCTTCGCTGGTCACGCCGAGCTGGCCGCCATGCAGCTGCACGAGGTTGCGGGCAATGCTCAGGCCCAGGCCGGTGCCGCCAAACTCGCGGGTAGTAGACGTATTGGCCTGCGAAAAATCTTCGAAAATGGCCCCCAGCTTATCGTTCGGAATGCCAATGCCGGTATCGCGTACCGCAAAGCGCACCCGCGAATGACCAAATAGCTGAGGGGCTGAGGGGTTTGCTAAATCGGGTGTTTCGACTGCTTCGACGGTGACCGTGACGCCGCCGTGGCGCGTGAACTTAATGGCATTGCCGACCAGATTGACCAGTACTTGGTTCAGTCGCACCGGGTCGCCGAGCACGGCGGCAGGCACATTATCGGCCACATTTACCTTGAAGAACAGGCCCTTGCTTTCGGTAGCAAACTTGAACATAGCCCCCAGCCGGCGTACAGCCTCGGGCAGGCGGAAGGGCACCTGCTCCAGCGTGAGCTTGCCAGCTTCCATCTTCGAGCTGTCGAGAATGTCATTGATAATCACCAACAAATTCTGCGACGACGACTCAATGGCCGTGAGGTATTCGCCCTGTTCCTGGGTGGGCCGCGTGGCTTGTAGCAGGTTGGTGAGGCCGATGACGGCATTCATCGGGGTGCGAATTTCGTGGCTCATGTTGGCCAGAAACTGCGCCTTGGCCCGGCGCGAGCTTTCGGCTGCGTCGCGGGCCACCACCAAATCGGCATTGATGACTTCGATTTGCGCTTTTTGCTGGCGCAGCTCGGCAGTGCGCTCGCGCACGGTGCGTTCCAGCACCAGCTGGGTGCGGCGCAGGCTGCCTTCGCGGGCCCGGACCACGCCAAAAATCAGCCCGGTCAGTCCCAGCACCGCAAATGCCCGGAACCACCACGTCCGCCAAAAAGGGGTGGCAATGCCGAAGGCCGCTGTAGCTACCGGGCTCCACGGGCCGGCGCTACCGCGCCGCACCCGTGCCTGCATCACGTACTGGCCAGCGTCCAAGCTGGGAAACTGGGCCTCGCCCGAGCTGCTGGGCCGGCTCCAGGCATCGGAGAGGCCGCGCAAGCGGTATTGGTAAGTGAGCGGCTCGCCAGAGTTCAGGCTAATGCCCTGAAAATTAAAGTTAAGCCGGTGCCGGGCGGCCGATAGCCAGCCGAGTGTGCCCACAGCCCGAGGCTCGCCATCGACTTCGGCCAGCGTGAAGGCCAAGCCGGGCGGGCGGGCATCAGCCAGGCGACGGGCGGCGTTCACGTCTACCCGCAGCATGCCGGCGCGGGTGGTCAGCCACGCCACCGCATGGCCTTTGGGCTTGGCGGTGAGGGCAATGGGGCCGAGCAACTCGCGTACCAGCGGGTCGTCGGCTGCCGCCAGGGCGGTGAAGCGGTGGGTGCGGGCATCGAGCAGGGTGAGGCCCTGGCGGTGAACCAGCAGCAGCTGCGGGCCGGTCTGGCTGGACGCAGCGGGCAGCGGCAAGATGCCGTAGGTGTAATCCGATGGCAGCTTGCTTTGGGCGGTGAGCTGTTGCCACTGGCCGGAACGCTGGCGGCAATAGAGGCTCTGGCCCTCAGTGCCCACCCACAGACGGCCATCAGCATCCTCGGCCAGACTGGTGGCATCGAGGCCTCCAGACCCTAGGCGGTAGTGGGCAAACTCGTCCATCACCGGGTCGTAGGAGCCAATTCCGGTGCCGTGGGTAGCTACCCACACCCGCCCGTTGCGGTCGGCTAGCAGGGCGTAAATGGTGTTGTGCAGCAGGCCATTGGCCGTTGTGAAATGGCGAATTCGTTGCGCCGTATCGGTGGGCAGCAGGTAGATGCCGTCATCGGCAGTGCCTACCCATAGCCCTTGCTTTGTGGTATGAGCCAGCGCGGTTATGCTGAGATTGGCGGGAAGGCGACGCTCGTGCACAGCGGGTTTGTCGAAGCTGCTGGTGTGCCACAAGCCCACCGCCGTGCCCAGCCAGAAGCCACCGCCCCGCTTAGCCAGCAGCACTTTTACCGACGAGTTGCCCAAGGGCAAAGGCAGCAGGCGCGGGCTGCCGAAAATCTGCGGTTCGGCCGTGGGCTTCAGCTGGAAAAAGTGGTTGCCAAAGGAAGTGGCCCAAGCCTGCGCCTGCTTATGCTGGTAAACGGTCGTCAGGGCCGGAGCCACTGAGGCGTCCCAGTTATCGGTGTAGTCGAGCCGCAGATAGCGGTCGGAGTGTCGCCAGAGGCCCTGGCCGGCGGTCCCCAACCAAGCGTTGCCCTCGCGGTCTTCGAGCAGGCAAATGGCCTCGGTGCCAGCCGGCAGGTGCACGTGGTACCGGCGCTGGTAGCGGCCAATGGCAGCGGTATCTACCGGTGGCGTACCATCGGCGGGCAGGTGCAAGCCAGCAGGAATGATACTGCGCTTGGCGGAGCTAAATGAATTGGAAGCCGCTGCTTTGACTGAAATGCCGCCTTGGTAATGGCCTACCCAAAGACGCCCGCTGGCGGGGTCCTCGCGCAACGACACCACAAAATCGTCGGTCAGGCCATCTTTTTGCGTGAACGTGGTGAACTGCGTGCCGTCGTAGCGCACCAGCCCTTCGCCGGTGCCCAGCCAGAGGTAGCCTTGCCGGTCCTGCAGCAGCGCATAGACGAATGATGGCCGGAAGCCCTCGGCGGGCCCAAACTGGCGCAGGTAAACCTGCTGGGCGCTAGCTGGCCGCGTCAAGAAGAGCGAAAGCCCCAGCGCCGCCAATAGCAGCAACCCCGGCCGCCGGAGGTACAGAAAGTGAAGCAGTGATTTCAAGCAAAAAAGCCCGGCTGTTCAGACAAGGCAGTTGGATGACGCTGCAAGGTAGAACGGCTATTTCGCGGCGGGGCAAGTTTCCGATTATCAAGGGGCATGGCCCGATGAAAGGGAGGTTTTGCCCGGTTGTGGCCCTGGCAGAACTAGTACCCCGAATTTCCAATTCGGCTCGCGTGAACGGTCCGCTAGGATATTGCGCTTACGAGCCGAATTGGAAATTTGGGGTACCAGTTCTGGCTGCTTTTTCTATGCCTACAATCAGAGTCCGCGTCGCTATTTGCCTGTCACTTTAAACTCGGTACGGCGGTTGAGCTGGCGGTTGAACTTAGAAGTGTTGGGTACTTCCGGCTTGGTTTCGCCGTAGCCCACGGCGCTGAGGCGGGCCGCGGCGACGCCGTGCTGAGTGAGGTAAGTGACTACGGCTTGGGCGCGCCGTTGGCTGAGGTCTTGGTTTTTAGCGGCTTCGCCCACATCATCGGTGTGGCCGGCCATCTCCAGCTTCAGAGCGGGCGTTTCGGTGAGGAGCTTCTGCAGGCGCTCCAGCTCGGCGGTGCTTTCGGGGCGTAGCGTAGCCTTGCCGGTATCAAAGAAAATGTTGCGTAGCACGATGACGGTGCCTACTTCCAGCTTCTTCAGCGGAATGTCTTTCACTACTTCGGCGAAGGCCGCGCCGGCGGGTAGGTCAAAGTTTTCGGAGTGGAACAGGTAGCCTTCCTGGCGCACCACGATGCCGTAGTTGGTGCCCGAAGGCAGGCTGACGAGGTATCTGCCCGACGTGGCGTTGCTGCGGAACGTGGCAATGGTCTGCCCACTGGTATTGTCGATGAGGTCGATGGCGGCGTCGACCGGCTGCTTGGTCACATCATCGGTTACGGTGCCTTTCAGGATGGTGACCTGGGCGGTGGCTACAGCAACGGCGGGGGCCAGCACGGTTTGCTTCACCGGGGCGAGGCGCGAGGCCAGCAATTGGTCTTCTTCACTAAGCAGGGGTTGCTTTTCGGGGCCGAGGAAGGTAATGCGGTAGATGTCCTTTGCACCCAGGCCACCGGGCCGGTCGCTGCTGTAGTAGCCGTGCCGCCCCGATGCCGAGGCCACGAAGAATACGTCGTCATCGGGCGTATTAATGGGCCAGCCCAGGTTTTCGGGCGTGCTCCATTTGCCGTTCTCAAACACCGACTTGAAGATGTCGTAGCCGCCCATCGAGTTGTGGCCCTCTGAGGAAAAATAGAGCGTTTTGCCGTCGGGCGACATGAACGCGCCTTCTTCGCCGTAAGCCGTATTGATGGCCGAGCCCAGGTTAACGGGCGTATTCTTGCCCTCCAAATCAACTTTATAAATGTCGGAGCCGCCTGCGCCGCCTTCGCGGTCGCTCACAAAATACAGGTAGCGGCCATCGGGCGAGTAGCTGGCCGAGGTTTCGTGGGAGTTGGTGTTGATGCGGCTATTGAGGCGGTGGGGCTTGTCCCAGGTGCTGCCGCTAAGGCCGGTTTCGAGTAGGTCGCCGCCATTGGTGCCGGCGTATACCAGCATGCGCTGGCCGTCGGGCGCAAGGCCCACGGTGGCGTTGTGGTCGTCGGTATTCACGGGCGCGCCCAGGTTGGTGGCCTTGCTCCAGGTTTTGCCCTTCCAGGTGGCCTGGTAAATGTCCTCGAAATAGCCGTTGCCGGTCGGGTCCTTTTTGCCACCCGTCGAGCCCTCACGGCGCGAAGTAATGACGATGGTCGACTCGTCGGCCGACACCACCGGGCCGTAATCCGAGGCCGAAGAGTTTAGCTCCGGCCCGGCATTGTCGATAAACACCCGCGTTGGGTGCGCCACCAGCTGCTGGCCATTGCGGCACTCTTGAATGCGGCGTTGCAAGTCGTTGGGCGTGATGGTGCCGGTTTCACCGTTGCGGGTGTTGCTGCTTACTGGTGTGGCCTGCTGGTATTCGGCAATGGCTTCCCGCCACTTGGCACTCAGGTGCAGGGCGCGGGCCAGCAAGTAGTGAGTGCGGGAATCGGCCGTGGCGTCGAGCTTAGCCGCTTTTTGCAGAAAGGGGAGAGCGGCGGTTTTGCTGGTAGAGTTCAGGTAGCAGTCGCCGATTTTTACGTTTAGCGCCGCGTTGTTGGGGTTGAATTCCTGAGCGGCGAGGAAGTGGGGTAGGGCGTCGGCGTAGCGCGGTGGGTCGGCGCGGTATTCTTCGTCGCCGGCTTTTAGCTCGCGGTTGGCTTCGCGCAGGCCGTCTTTGTTATCGCCAAAGTTGTCTTTGGTGAAGGCGATGCTTTGGGCGGCAACGGGTAGGGTGGCGCTGGCCAGGAGCAGTAGCAATAGTTGGCGAATAGGAAAGGACATAGCGAAAGGATATTAGAGAGGCGTCATGCCGAGCGCAGCCGAGGCAGCTCGCTCGCGTCGTGGGCGACTTTGATGGCTATTCCACGCGAGCTGCCTCGGCTGCGCTCGGCATGACGTTCTGGATTTATGGTTTATCGTTTTGACCTGAAAATTATTCTGCGGCCTCGCCGGCACAGCCAGCCGCGGCCGCGTAGTTATTGCCTACGGCAATGCCCAGCTCGGCGGCTTTGCGCCAGTCCTGGCAGGCTTCGTCGGCCTGGCGGAGCATTTCGCGCGCATGGCCGCGGTTGAGGTAGGCCTCGGCGTAGTCGGGTTTCAGCTTGATAGCGGCGCTGGCGTCGGCGGCGGCATCGGCGAATTTCTCCAGCTTGAGCTGGGCGGCGGCGCGGTTGTTCCAAGCGTAGGCGTACTTGGCATCGAGCTGCAGGGCCTGGCTGAAATCGGCAATAGCCCCGGCGTAATCCTTGTTTTCGAAGCGGGCGCTGCCCCGGTTGTTGTACGCCAGGGCATTGTCGGTCTTCTTGGCAAGGTAGGCGTCGTAATCTTTCAGGGCCTGGGGCAATTGGCCGGTGCGGCGCTCGGCAGTGGCGCGGTTCAGCAAAGCCGAAAGCAGGTCGGGCTGCACGGCCAGGGCCTGGGTGTAGTCTTGGGCGGCGGCGGCGTAGTTGCCGAGCTTCTGCTGAGTACTGGCGCGGTCGTGGTAGGCGTAGGCCATCTTGGGGTCGGCCTTGATGGCTCCATCAAAGTCGTCGCGGGCGGCTTGGTAGTCGCCTTTTTCGAAGCGTAGCACACCGCGGTTGTACCAGGCGGGGGCGTAGTCGGGCTTGGCTTTTACAGCTTCGGCGTAGTCATTTTCGGCTTCCGTTAGCTCCTTTTGGGCTTCGTGAGCGCGGGCCCGGCCAAAGTAGCCAGCGTAGTTGCCGGGCTCCAGCTTCAGGGCCTGGTCGTAGTCGGCCAGCGCCTGGGCGTATTCTTTGAGCTCATAGCGAGTGGCAGCTCGGTTGGTATAAGCGGCTGCGAAATCGGGCTTGGCGGCAATGGCTTGGTCGAAGCTGGCCAGTGCCGCCGGGTAGCTCTGGGCGTTGAAGCTGGCCAGGCCGCTGTTGTAGGCTTTCTCGGCCCGCTGGGGGCCGGGCAGGGTACTGGCTCGTACGGTATCAACCTGGGCCCGGGCGGTGAAAGACGCGCCCAATAACACGAAGAAAAATAGAGTCTTTTGTAACATAGCCAGAAGATAAGTGGATAACAGTGCGTGACAGGCGAAGATATTGGATTTTATCGATTCCAGCAACTGGTTTACCATTACCTTAATAGTGCAGGACCTTCGGGTCCGGGCAATGATGGCCAGCTGCTACTGTTGCTTAAGTAGCTTTGTCGAGCGCACTCGTGCGAGCGGCGCAATATTGCTTTCGCACAGCGCGTTGCCTTTACTTAGCTAATTCCGCAGCAATATTGACTGCACCGAGACGATGAAAAAAACGCTACTCGCCGCTTCTCATTGGCGTCAGTTACTCAGTGGCGGGCTGCTGATGCTCCTATTTGCCGGAAGCTTCCAGCTGGCGCTCGAAACCGGGCCGAAAACCAAGCAGGAGCTGGTACGCGAATCGCGGGAGGAAGAGGAGGAAGAAGACGAAGCCGAAGATGGTGACCGGGTCTTCGCCGACCGCCCCGACCTGGCCCTGGAGCAGGAAGCCGCTCTGACCCGCGACCCCGCTACTGGTACCGTGCCCCGCGAGCGCCTCACCGCCGCTGCCGCCTTCAACCAGACTGCCCTGACCAGTCAGGCCTTGCAGCGCCCCACATCCGGCAACCTGGCCGGTGCCACCTGGGTCGAGCGTGGGCCT
Source organism: Hymenobacter negativus (assembly GCF_017571495.1). Taxonomy (GTDB): domain Bacteria; phylum Bacteroidota; class Bacteroidia; order Cytophagales; family Hymenobacteraceae; genus Hymenobacter; species Hymenobacter negativus. The sequence continues at coordinate 159,898 of NZ_JAGETZ010000007.1, forward strand.
TCCAATGTGGCCGGCCGCATTCTGGGCCTGCTGGTGGACCCCGCTGATGCTACTGGCAGCACCATCTGGGCCGGCTCGGCGGGCGGCGGGCTCTGGAAGGGCACCAACGCCAAAAGCCCTTCGGTGCAGTGGCGAAACGTGAATGCCTCGCTCACCAACCTGGCCGTGACTACCGTTGCGGCCGTGCCCGGCAGCAGCCCGGAGGTGCTGTACTGCGGCACCGGCGAGGGCTATTTCAACGTCGATGCCATTCAGGGTGCGGGCATCTGGAAGTCGACGGACGGCGGTGCCACCTGGGCCCGGCTGGCCAGCACCAATAACGCGAACTTTTACTTTGTACAGAAAATAGCGGTGCAGCCCACCACCGGGGAGGTGTACGCTGCTACCCGCAACGGCCTCTGGCGCAGCCAGAACGCCGGCAGCACCTGGAGCCTGGTGCTGAGTGGCACTGCTACCCGGGTGGCCGACGTGGAAATTGGGGCCGACAATACGGTGTATGCGGCATTGGGAATCTTCAACACCGATGGTATCTACCGCTCGACCACTGGCAACTCCGGCTCCTGGACCAAGCTCAATACCCTGGCCGGCTCGGGCCTGCCCACCACGGGTTACCAGCGCATTGAACTGGCCTGTGCGCCTTCCGACGCCAACCGGCTCTACGCGGTGTTTCAGACTACCACCACGAATTCGTTGCTCAATATTTACCGTTCCACTGACAAGGGAAATACCTGGGTGGTGATGGGCCGCCCCGGTGGTAGCACCACCGACTACACCAACGGCCAGGCGTGGTACAACCTGGCCATTTCCGTCTCGCCAAGCGACCCCAACGCTGTGTACTTGGGCGGCCTCGACCTATGGTTTACGTCGGATGCCGGCAATGCCACACCCGGCAACATTGCCTGGGACCAGGAATCAGTGTGGAATGCCGGTGTCTCCTCTTCTTATTATGTGCACGCCGACCACCACGCCATTGCCTTTGTGCCCACCGCCACGGCGCCAGCCAACCAAGCGTATTTCGGCAGCGATGGCGGGGTGGCTTATTCGGCTGATGCCTCCACCAGCAATGCTACCGAGCCCACTTTCAGCCAGCGCAATAATGGGTTGAATGTGACGCAGTTCTACGCGCTGGCTATGCACCCGACTAATTTCAACTACTTCCTGGCCGGGGCGCAGGACAATGGCACCCAGAAGTTTACCACGGCCGGGCTGGGCACTACCACCATGGCCACCAGTGGCGACGGCGGCTTCTGTGCCATCGACCAGACCAATGCAAACGCGCAGTTTACCAGCTACGTGTACAACCAATACCGGCGCTCTACCAACGGCGGTGCCTCGTTCACCAACTTCAACATCAGCGCCAGCATCGGCTCGTTTATCAATCCTTGGGAGTACGACAGCCAGGCCGACGTGCTCTATGCCTGCCACAACGCCGATTTCTACCTGGCCTGGACCAATCCGCTCACGGCTACCAGCGTAGCGGCTGCTACGACTTTGACGCCTGGCCTGGGCACCGGCGCAGGCAAGGTCACGCACATCACCGTGTCGCCCCTCACCGCCAATCGCATTTATGTGGGTACGAATGCCGGCAAGCTCCTGCGCGTCGACAACGCCAATACGGCCACGCCTGCTGTCACCACACTGCGTACGGGCACTGCCGGCACGTCGGTGTCGTGCGTAGCCGTCGACCCCACCAATGAGAAGCACTTGCTGCTGACCTACAGCAACTATGGCACCGTGAGCGTATACGAAACCACCAACGCCGACGCGGCCTCACCTACCTGGACCAGCGTGGAAAACCTGCTGCCCGATATGCCCGTGCGCTGGGCGCTGTTTGACCCTACCAACACTACCCGCGCCCTGCTGGCCACTGAGATGGGCGTATACACCACCGAACAGCTCAGCGGCAGTGCTACCGTGTGGACGCCCGCCAGCAACGGCCTCGTCAATACCCGCGTCGACATGTTGCGCTACCGACCCGGCGATAAACTGGTGGGCGCCGCCACCCACGGTCGGGGTCTGTTTACCTCCAACGTGCTCGACCCGGCCGCGCCGCTGCCGGTCACGCTGCTCCGCTTCACGGGCAGCCGCACGCCGGAGGGCATAGAGCTAGGCTGGCAAACTGCCAGTGAGTTGAAATCAAGCTATTTCGACATCGAGCGGGCCATTGATGCCGTGAACTACCAGCCGCTGGGCCGTGTGGCGGCGGCTGGCACCAGCACTAGCCGTCACATCTATTCTTACCTCGATGCCAAGGTAGAGGCGGGCCGCCCATACTATTATCGCCTGCGTCAGGTTGACCTTGACGGTACCAGTGCCTACTCGCCGGTAGTGGTGGTAGCGGTGCCCGCCGGTGGCACTGCGCCGGCCTTACTTACTAGCGTGTTTCCGAACCCTTTCAGCTCTGAGCTGACAGTGGCACTTGGTCAGGACCTAACCGAAGCCATAACCATCTCACTGGCGGATGCCGCCGGCCGTCGGGTATTTAGTACCACACAGCGTCCGGCTGCGCGCCAACTCACCGTGCGCATACCAGCCAGTCTGGTGCCCGGGAGCTATGTTCTTACCGCTAGCAGCGGTGGCCAGCGCAGCAGTCAGCGAGTAGAGAAGCGGTGATTTTTGCTGATTAGCCAGCTTCGGTTATTAGCTCAAAACACTGTTTGCAGCAAGGTAAGCAGGTTTTTCTGTTCATTTCATTATTATGTTAAATCAAATAAGCTTTGCTTTGATGCGGATAAAATGCTTGTAAGCTGAACCAGCACGGCAAATGTAGAGCAGGCGCAAGCGAGCAACGAACTACCAAATAATTTTCCTGCCATCGCTGATGGCATAGGCACAACGCGGGAGCATGCGGGCCAAAAAGGACTATGCTACTGGCCTGTTTCCGCCGAAATTTGTTTATGCTGCTTATTCGCTTCTAATCCTTCGTTTGTCACCGCAATGCAACCCGTCACTTCAAACCTATCCGCTGCCGAAAACAACCGTTACAGCCGCCACCTGCTGCTACCCGAAATTGGGGCAGCCGGCCAGCAGAAGCTGAAGGCTGCCCGCGTGCTGGTGGTAGGCTGCGGTGGCCTGGGCTGCCCCGTTCTGCAATACCTGGCTGCCGCTGGCGTGGGTACCCTGGGCCTGCTCGACTTCGATACCGTGGACGATTCCAATCTGCAGCGCCAGGTGCTATATGCCACCGCCGACGTGGGCCGGCCCAAGGCCGTGGTAGCTGCCGAGAAGCTGCACGCCCAAAACCCATTCATCGAACTGCGTACGCATCAGGTATTGCTTTCGGCGGCTAATGCGCTGGTTCTGTTTGCCGAATACGACATCGTGGTGGATTGCTCCGATAATTTCGCTACCCGCTACCTGGTAAACGACGCGTGCGTGGTGCTAGGCCGGCCGCTGGTGTTTGGGGCCATTTTCAAGTTTGAGGGCCAGGTGACGGTATTCAACTATCAAAACGGCCCTACCTACCGCTGCCTCCACCCCGTACCGCCCGCTCCCGGCGATTCACCCAATTGTGCCGAAATCGGTGTGTTGGGCGTGTTGCCGGGCCTTATCGGTACCATGCAGGCCAATGAGGCCTTGAAGATTATTCTGGAAATAGGAGAGGTGCTGAGCGGCCGGCTACTACTGGTGAACGCGCTGGACATGCAGTTTCAAACCATCCGGTTCCGGGCCGTAGCCGCCAACCAGGCGCTGACTGCTCTCGCCTCGGACTATGCCGCCTTTTGTGGCGAAGCCCCATTGGAAGCAGCCCCCACCCGTGCCCCCGAAATCTCGGCCGAGGAGCTAAAAGCGTGGCAGCAGAGTGAGCGCCCGCTACAGCTCCTGGACGTACGCGAGCCCCATGAACATGCCCGGCGGAGCATCGGCGGGCAGCTGATTCCGCTAGGGCAACTCCCTGCGCAGCTGGCCGACTTAGCACCCGGTACACCGGTGATAGTGCATTGCGCCAGTGGCGTGCGTAGCCAAAAAGCCGCACTGCTGCTGCTGGCCAATGGGTTTACGGAGGTCTATTCGCTTCGCAACGGCTTGGCCGATTACTGAGCCGTGGGCCAGTTGGCCAGTCGTGCCATTATGTGTTTTAGCTGAGCCTGCTTGGGAGCGGTGCGCCGGGCCTGGGCGGTAGCCGTCCAGTAGTGGTGGCTGGTGAGAAACCGTTCTTGCAGCCGAAACCAAGCGTGTTCGTCGGCGATGAGCTGCTGGGCGGTAAGCTCATGGAACAGGCTGGTGGAAATGGGCTCGAAATCAGGCCGGCCGAGGTAGTCAAGGTCAGCATCGCAGAGAATTTGGGCGAGGTGGTCGGCGGGTTGCTGCGGGTATTGGGTGGCCATTATCAGTGCACAAACCTGCTCAACCTGCGCGGGTGAGTAGCCAAAGCCGGGCAGGGTGGCCCGCACCAGCTCGCTGCCGCGGGCTTCGTGCTGTTCGTAGGTGTAGAGGAAGCCAGCATCATGGTAGAGGGCGGCGGTGCGCAGCAGGGCCAGGGGTTCGGGTTCGGTCACGCCCTCGGCGGCAGCCAGGCTGCTGGCGGCCAGGGCCACATCGAGGGTGTGGGCCAGGCCGTGGTAGGTGAGGGTGGGCGCCAGCCCACGCCGTAGCTCGTTCAGGATAAAGTCTTCGGCAGCTTGCTGGTTCATGGGCGGGAAATGACCTATGGTAAGTCTGTATTCATACGAAAAAGCGAGGGCTTCGGACCGAAGATAAGCGGAGCAGCAGGTGCTATTCCCCGGAGGCATTTGGGCTCGCTGAAGTAGTTCGCTTACCGTTGGGCTTGCGGCCGCATTTCGACCAGCCTGAAGCGGTTGCAACAGGCCTGGTGAATTGCTAGCTTTGTAGAAAAAAAAATTGAAATAAATAAATTTCGCAGCCGCTTTCTTCTGGTTTTTCACAATTGAAGACCGTAGGCAGCCTTCACACAGCAATTCAGGTCTTTAGCTTGATGCGTACATATAAACCCGCTGCCGGGGGCCGGATTGGCAGCGGCGGAGTGAGCTAAATCAGAACGGGAAACCGGCTGATAAAATGCTTTTTGGCGGATGCTTATTTTTTAGCTTTTCTACCGAATACTTTCCATGCCTCTTGCCATTACTTGGTTTCTGCCCAGGCAAATGTCCCACCGCTTGAGCGGACCGAACAGGGCAACTTCTTTATCAACCACTGTTAGGCTCGCATCCCGCCCATGAAATGGATAGTAATGGTGCTGGCTGCCTGGCTGATAAGCATCGCCGCACAGGCCCGAGGCAGCTACTGGGATGCCGACTATGACTCGCTGAGCCGGGCGCTGCCGCTGCAGCGCAGCGACACGGCCCGTCTGCGGCTCATCCAGCACCTGCTCGACCTGCACCCCACGAACGCTCGGGCCCTGCCTTTGCTCGACCAGTTGCTGACGCTCAACCAGCGCCTGCACGCCCTGAACGATGCCCCCTACCGCCGCCTCCGCGCTGGGGTGGCTCTCTGGCGCCAGGGCGATGCCAATGCAGCCGCGCTCGACAGCATAAAAGTGGCCGTGACGGCTTTTGACCAAACCGGCCGGCCTATCCCGTGGGTGCTGATTGACCTGGTAACGCTGTATAACCGGCTGAACCTGATAGATGCGCGCAAGCAGTACTACGACGAAAAGCTGGCCTACTACCGCCTGCACGGCGCCACCGAAAACCTGGCCGCCTGCTATATCTCACAGGGTGGCTACTATCGGCGCATGGGCGACTACAACCGTACCCTCAACAGCCTGCTGCGCGCCGCCGACTTGGTGCAGGCCTACGACCAGCGCCTGTACCTGCGCGAACTGCTGGTGGCCGGCAACGTGTACGCCGAGTGGGGCAACCGCGCCAAGGCCGTGCAATACCTGCGCCAAGCCCAGCGCCTGCCCGATTTCCGGCGGTTGCAAGGCATGGAGCGCGTATTTACCTTTCTGGCCCTGTCGCGCCTATACACCGAAGATGGCGACAAGGCAATGGCCCTGCGCATGGCCGACTCGGTGCTGCTGGCCCACATGCCCGACCCCGCCGAGCAGCAGGCCAGCCATGCCTACGGGCTGGTGGAAAAGGCCCTGGTGCTGCTCCAGATGCAACAGGTGGACGCGGCCGGGCGCTTGCTGACTGAGGCCCAGGAGCTCGATGATGAGCTGCACTTCCCGATGTCGGGCAAGCCTGGTGAGTTTGAGCTGGATGCGGCCTGGGCGCGCTACTACACGGCCCACCACGACGCGGCCCGCGCCGAGCAGCACTGGCTGCGGGCTTACCGCAAAGCCACCGCCGCGCACGTCGACCGGCTGCGGCCTAAATACCTGAAACAGTTGGCCGAGTTCTATGACGCGCGCAACCGCCCGGCCGAAGCCCAGCGCTATTCCCGCGCCTACATTGCCCTCACCGATACCTTGGACGCAACCCAGAACACATTCCACGTGGCTCAGTACGAAGGCGAGCGGGTAGAGCAGGCTCAGTACGCCCAGATTGATAATCTGCGCCAGGAGCAGGCCTTGCAAGCGGTGCGCTTGCGCCTGGGCAAGCGGCTGCTGCTGGGGGCGCTGCTGGCCGTGATGCTGGTGTCTGGGCTGGGTGTGTTCATCTACCGGCAGCTGCAAACCAACCGTCGCAACCTGGCCCAGCTCCGCGAAACCCAGTCGCAACTGGTGCAAGCCGAGAAGATGGCGTTTCTGGGCGAGCTTACGGCGGGCATTGCGCACGAGCTGCAAAACCCGCTCAACTTCATGAAAAACTTTGCTGAGGTGAGCACCACTTTGGTGGAAGACATGAACGGCCACGACCGGCCTGCTAACCTAGAACAGGAAATTCTGGTGGGCCTGAAGCAAAACCTTCAGCAAATCAGCCAGCACGGGCAGCGGGCTTCCTCCATTATCAAAGACATGCTGGAGCACTCGCGCACCGGCACCAGCCAGCGCGTACCCAGCGACCTCAACGCCCTGGCCGAAGAATCGCTGCACCTGGCCTACCAGGGCTTTCGCACAAGTGACCAGAATTTTTACGCTACCCTGGGCAAAAACCTCGACCCTCAGCTTGGCACCGTGGCCGTAGTGACGCAGGATATGGGCCGCGTGCTGCTCAACCTGTGCACCAATGCCCTGCACGCCGTGCGCGAGCGCCAGCGCGCCGCCACCAGCGATGCCAATGACCCCGCCTACGAGCCTACCGTGACCGTAAGCACGCATCGGCCCACTAACCAGATGGTCGAAATTCGGGTGCGCGACAACGGCACGGGCATGCCCGACCATGTGAAAAGCAAGATTTTTCAGCCCTTTTTCACCACCCGGCCCGTGGGCGAGGGCACCGGCCTGGGCCTGTCGCTGAGTTACGATATTGTGACCAAAGGCCACGGCGGCACCCTCACCGTGGAAAGCCGCGAGGGCGAAGGAACCGAATTCCTCATCATTCTGTCGGCGTAGCAGTGGGAGCGGCCAATCAGTTTATCGTGGCAATTGTAGCGGGCTGTGTGCCAGTAGTGCGCCGGGCAGCACTGGGCTGCCTGTTAGGCGCGGGGCTGCCCGGCGCTGCCCACGCCCAGGCGCAAGTGGCCGATAGCCTGCAGGCCGACTTGCGCAGCCACGCTCGGCCCGATACCGCCCGCAACAACCGCCTCAATGCGCTGGCACTGGCGCTGCGCAACAACGCCCCCGAGAAGTCGGCGGCTCTGTTTCGGGAGGCGCGCCAGTTGGGGCAGGAGCTGGGATACACCGTGGGCGAGGCGGAGGCGTCGTTGGGCCTGGGGTTTTACTACCGCCACCGGGGCGAGTACGGCACGGCCGAAGCCTATTCGGAGCAATCCCGGCAGGGCTTTGAGCAGGCTGGCAACCTGCTGGGCCAGATGCGCAGCTTTTACAACCTGTCGTGTATCTACTCTGACCAGGGCTTCTACAACAAGTCGCTGCAGGCCAACCTGCGCGGTCTGGCCCTGGCCGAAGCCGCACGCAACCTGAAATGGCAGGCGTTTCTCAATACCCAACTGGGCATCAGCAGTACCTACCTGGGCGAATACGCCACTGCTACCCGCTACCTCGACCAAGGCTTGGGCCTGGCCAAAGAATCGGGCGACCCAAACAGCATCGGGCACGCCCACGCGGGGTTTGGGGCCTTGTATCGCATCCAGGGCAAGTGGGCCGAGGCGCAACGCAACTATGAGGTTGACGCGGAAATATCGCGGGAGCTGAATGATGAGCAGGGCCTGCTCTTCGAAGAAATCAATATTGGTGACATGCAGGAGCGCCAGGGCCATATACCAGAAGCATTTGCCGCCGTTCGCAGTGGCCTGCGGCGGGCCTTGCGCATGCGGTCGGCTGCCGGCGATGTGCCCCGCGCCCAGCTGGTATTGGCCCGTTCCTTCCTGCGTGCTGGCCAACTCGATAGTGCCCTGCGCTACGCGCAGCAGAGCTTGCAGACTACGCAACGCAGCGGGGCCAAAGAATACAGCCGCGATGCCAGCCAGGTTCTGGCCCAGGCTTCGGCCCGCCTCGGCAACTTTGCAGCGGCCTACCGCTACGAAAAACTGTTCGGTGCCTACCGCGACAGCCTGAACAGCAGCGACCTGAAGCGCCGAGCTGCAGTGCTGGAATACCGCGCCGACCTGGCCAGAAAGCAGGCCCAGATTGTGAAGCTCACCAGTTCCAGCCAGTTCATTCAAGCCCAAAATCGCCAGCAGCGCTGGGCTTTGCTGAGTGCGCTGCTGGGGCTGGGCGCGGTGGGCACGCTGAGTGTGGTGCTCTGGCGCAACAACCGCGAAAAGCAGCGGGCCAACGCCGTGCTCAAGCAGCAGCAGGACGAGCTGCGCGCCACGCAAAGCCAGTTGGTAGCGTCCGAAAAGTGGGCGTTTGTGGGCGAGCTTTCGGCCGGCATTGCCCACGAGCTGCAGAACCCGCTGGCCTTCATGAAAAACTTTGCCGATGTGAGCGTGGCCCTGCTCGACACCGACCCCGTGCCGCCGACCGGGCCGGCCAGCCTGGAGCAGGAAATAATGGCCGGCCTGCGGCAGAACCTGGAAAAAATCAGCCAGCAGGGCCAGCGTGCCTCGTCCATCATCAACGATATGCTCACCCACGCCCGCGCCGGCAGCGGCCAGCGCGTGCCCACCGACCTCAACGCCCTCGCGGCTGAGGGCCTCACGCTGGCCTACCAAGGCTTGTGCGTGCAGGACAAAACCTTTCATGCCACGCTAGTGCAGGACCTGCCGCCGCGCCAGCCGCTCGTAGCCGTCGTGCCCTCCGACCTCACCCGCGTGCTGGTGAACCTGTGCACCAACGCCCTGCATGCCGTGCGCGCACGCCAGCGCCAGGAAGCTGCTGCCGGCACCGCCGCCACCTTCCAGCCCACCGTGACGGTAAGTACCCGGCACCACGCGCCGCATACCGTGGAAATCCGGGTGCGCGACAACGGCACCGGTATGAATGCCGAAGTGCTGAGCAAAGTGTTTCAGCCCTTTTTTACGACCAAGCCGGCCGAAGAAGGCACCGGCCTGGGCCTGTCGCTGAGCCACGATATTGTGACCAAAGGCCACGGCGGCACCCTCACCGTGGAGAGCCGCGAGGGCGAAGGAACCGAATTTGTGGTGGCCTTGCCCACAGCCCCGGGCCAGCCGGATACAAGCTCTCGGTAAAAACCCCAACTTTGCGGCGCACGGCGGGTGCCGGCATTTCTTGTCTACAATCGGATTACCTGGTCCTGCTTCCCTGCTATGGCGCACTCGGATGGTTACAGCGAACTGTTTTACCTAGCCCCGATGGCCTACGGCATCACGCGGGCAATGAGCAAGTTTCTCGACGTGCCCAGGCGCAATCCGCTTTTGGAAAAGGTGCTGCGCTTTATCTGGGTGCCAGCGGTGGTGCTGTTGGGCATTGTGCTGCTGTTCGAAATAAAGTCGCCCCTCGTCGGCGATTTCTATTGGCTATTCGCCCTGCTGACGATACTGGGGACGCTGGTGGCGCTCCGCCACTACCGACCGGCCCGCACGCTGCTGTTTGCCACGGCGCCCTTCGTGCTCTACAAGTTGGTTGAGATGGTGCTGGAGGATGGCAGCGGCGAGATGCCCAAGCGCTTCGATGCCTTTATGGACAGCACGCAGGGCTTCGTGATGATTTGGGTGATAACCTTCATGTTTATTTCCCGCAGCCAGAAAAAGCAGCTGGAAAAAGAGGAATTGCTGCGCGAGGAAGAAGCCAAAGCCAAGCGCCTCATCGAAGCCCAGAACATGCAGTTGGAGCACCTGGTGGCCGAGCGCACAGTCGCCCTTACCAACCAGGCCCAGGAGCTGCAAGCTACCCTCACCGAGCTGCGCACCACCCAGGCCCAGCTGGTGCAGTCCGAGAAAATGGCCAGCCTGGGCGAGCTGACGGCCGGCATTGCCCACGAGATTCAGAACCCGCTCAATTTCGTCAACAACTTCGCCGATGTGAGCGCCGAGCTGTTGACGGAACTGGAAGAGGAGCAGGCCAAACCCGACCGCGACCTGGAACTGGAAGCCGAGCTGCTCGCTGACCTCAAGCAGAACCTCATCAAAATTAGCCAGCACGGCGGGCGCGCGGCCAGCATCGTGCGGGGCATGCTCGAACACTCGCGCACCAGTTCTGGCGAGCGCACAGCCACCAACCTCAACGCCCTGGCCGACGAGTACCTGCGCCTGGCCTACCACGGCCTACGCGCCAAGGATAAAACCTTCAACGCCACCCTCAATCCTGATTTCGACCCCAGCCTGCCGCCAGTCGCCGTCATTTCGCAGGACCTGGGCCGGGTACTGCTCAACCTGCTCAACAACGCGTTTTATGCAGTGCGCCAGCGCCAGCAAACCGGCGAGGCCGGCTACGCGCCCACCGTGAGCATCAGCACTCGCAACCTGGGCAAGGAAGTGGAAATCCGGGTGCGCGACAACGGCGCAGGCATTCCGGCCGCGGTGCGAGCCAAAATCTTCCAGCCCTTTTTCACTACCAAGCCCACGGGTGAGGGCACGGGCCTGGGCTTGTCGCTGAGCTACGACATCATCACGCAGGGGCACGGTGGCACATTGGTCGTGGAAAGCGAAGAAGGAAAAGGGACCGAGTTCGTGATTAGCTTCCCTATCAACCAGGTTGGTTAGCTAATCACACAAACGAGTTTGGTATTTGCCGAAGCCCGTCTGTAAGAGCGTTGCGCGGCATGCCAGCTATTTCACGTTTGCCCCAAAACTTCTGCGCGAAGATTCCGGTTAAGGCGCGCTGACACGCGTTGGTCCGGCAGCCGGAGCTCTTGGCCGTACCTAATAGTATTGGGTGAGGAAAAAAGCTTAATTTGCCGGTCTCAGTTTTTTCGTGGTGCGTATATCTTCTCCTTGTTATTTAGCTGCGCGCGTACCACTTAGGCTGGGCTTGCTGCTGGCCTTATGGTGCCTGGCCGTACCCGTGCGGGCCGATGTGGATGTTAAGCCGTCCAGCTCCGTGGTGGACAGCCTGCGCCACCTGCTTGCGCTCCCCCAAACCGACTACGACCGGGTGTCGCTACTATGCCAGGTCAGCGACCAGTTGTGGACCCAAAACACCGATTCGGCCGCAGTATATGCCAATAAGGCTCTTGCCATTGCCCGACGCATTCACTACCTCCAAGGCGAAGGCGAGGCCCTGAACCGCCTGGGCGCGGCCCTTCGCGAAAGCAACCTGGCTCGGTCGCTGGAAGTGTTTCAGCAGTCGCTCCGCTTGGCCGAAAGCACCAAGGACCAGGCCCTGATGGCGCAAAACCTGCGCAGCATCGGCATCATTTACGTCTATCTGCGCGATAAGCCGCAGGCGTTGGCTTATTATTTCCGGGCCCTGAAAATTGGCGAAGCTCTGCATGACGACCGCCGCGTAGTCATCGAGCTCAGCAACATTGGCCTGGCATACGACCTGTTTGGCCCGCTCGATTCGGCGCAGCTTTTTCAAGAGCGCGCGTTTAGGATGGCGCGCCGCCTGCACACGCCCACCAACTACATTCTCTACGGCCTGGGCAACGCGGCCCGCAAGCGCGGTGAAGTGGCCCAGGCGCGTATTTTCTACCGCGAAAGCATTGCGGAATCGAGGAAGGTGCACCACTTGCGCAGCCTCAATTTTGCCTATGTGGGCCTGGCCCAGCTCTACCAGCAAATCGGGCGTACGGATTCCAGCATTTACTACGCCCGGCTGGGTTGCCAGGCGGCCCGGGACAACGGTTTCTTGCGCGGCGTGCTCAATGCCAGCAGCCTGCTCACTCAGGACTTCAAATCCCGTGACAAACCCGATAGCGCCCTCAAGTACCAGAGCCTGCTGCTGGTGATGAAAGACACGCTTTTTGGGCAGGAAAAGGTGATGCGCCTGCAAAACCTCAACTACCGCGAGCAGCAGCGCACCCGCGAGGTGGCCGCCAGCCAAGCCGCGCTACGCGGCCGCTACCGCACCTACGGCCTCCTGGCTGGCGTGGTGGCGCTGCTAGTGCTGGCCCTGATTCTGGCCCGCCACGGCCGCCAGCAGGAGCGTGCCAAGGAGGCGCTGGAACGGTCGTTGGCCGAGCTCAAAACGGCGCAGGACCAGTTGGTGCAGCGCGAAAAAATGGCCTTTTTGGGGGAGCTTACGGCGGGCATCGCCCACGAGCTGCAAAACCCGCTCAACTTCGTGAAGAACTTCGCCGAAGTTAGCACCGACCTCGTGGACGAGATAACCGGCGAGCGGCGCGACCCCGCCCGCAGTAACGGGCTTGAACAGGAAATCCTGGCCGGCTTGAAGCAGAACCTGCTGCAAATCAGCCAGCACGGGCAGCGCGCCACCTCCATCATCAAGGGCATGCTGGAGCACTCGCGCACCGGTACCGGCCAGCGTCAGTCCATCGACCTCAACCAGCTGACCGAGGACAGCCTGCGCTTGGCTTACCAAGGGCTGCAAGCCAAGGAGAAGGGTTTCGTTGCCGACCTCCTAACCTCCTATGCCCCGGACCTGCCGCGCATTTCGGTGATGCCGCTAGACATTGGCCGGGTGATGATAAATCTGTTTACCAATGCTTTTCATGCGGTGCAGGCCCGGCAGCAGCAGCCCGAATCCGATTACCGGCCCGCGGTGGCAGTAAGTACGCAGGCAGTGGCAGGTGGCATCGAAATCCGCATCCGCGACAATGGCATTGGCATGTCGGAGGTAGTAAAGGCTCGCATTTTCCAGCCCTTTTTTACCACTAAGGCGGTGGGCGAAGGCACTGGCCTGGGCCTGTCGCTGAGCCACGACGTAGTAACCACCGGCCACGGCGGCACCCTTACCGTGGAAAGCCGCGAGGGCGAAGGCACCGAATTCGTCGTAACCCTGCCTGCCTGAGCCCAGTGGTACTACCTTTGGGGCCAGCCCAATTCCGACAAGCCTACTCCATGCAAATTCTGGTTGTTGACGACGAAACCGATGTGCGCGACTTGTTTCAGCAGCGCTTTCGCCGCGAAATCCGTAGCGGTGAAATGAATTTCAGCTTCGCCTTTTCCGGCGAGGAAGCCCTCACGTTTTTGCGTGCCCACCACTCCGAAGTGCTCATTATTCTCTCCGACATCAACATGCCTGGTATGAGCGGGCTCGACCTGCTGAGCCACGTCAAGGAGGAATTTGAAATGCCGCCCACTACCATGATGATGATTACGGCCTATGGCGACGACGCCAGCTACCAGGAGGCGCTGCGCCTAGGCGCTCAAGACTTCCTGACCAAACCCGTCGATTTTGCGGTATTGAAAGGCAAGCTCCAACACCTGCTGTCGTAAGAAGCAATAAGCGAATCCACCCGTCGTGCTGTGGCGGCGCTAGGCATGACGTGCAGTAGTTTTGGATACGTTTTCACCCTGTTACTGCTTTCTATGAAAACCAAAATCCTGGTAGTCGACGACGAAGCCGACCTGGAACTGCTCATCAAGCAGAAATTCCGGCGCAAAATCCGGGAAAGTGTATACGAGTTTGTGTTTGCTACCAACGGACAGGAGGCCCTCGAACGCCTCGCCGAACACCCCGATACAGCCGTTATTCTCAGCGATATCAACATGCCAGTGATGGACGGGCTCACGCTGCTCACGCGCACCCACACCGAGCAGCCGGGCATGAAAACCGTCATCGTATCGGCCTACGGCGACCTCGCCAACCTACGCACCGCAATGAACCGCGGCGCCTTCGACTTCGTGGTAAAGCCCGTCGATTTTGCCGACCTGGAGTTGACCATTGAGAAAACCGCCGGCCAGGTACGTCAGCTGCAGGATACCCTCCGCGCCATCCAGGAAAACAACATCCTGAAGATGTACGTCGACGAAACCGTGCTCAATTTCATGACGCGGCCCGATTTCGAAAACCGGCTCCTGGCTTCTGAAACCGTGCAGGCCACCGTGATTTTCCTCGACGTGTGCGGCTTCACCGCGCTATCGGAAAAGCTGCCAGCTACGGATGTTGTGAGCCTGCTTAATACTTATTTCGACTTGGTAGTGAAGGAGTTTATCGCCCAAGGCGGCCACGTCGATAAGTTTATGGGCGACGCCGTGATGGCTGTTTTTCGGGGCGAGCACCACCTCGACCGCGCCATCGACGCGGCCCTTTCGGCCCGTACCGCGCTGGAGCAGAGCGATACCCCACTGCCGGTCGGCTTCGACTACCGGCCCCGTGTCAGCATTGGCGTCAATACCGGCGAAGTCGTGTCTGGCAACATTGGCTCGGCCTCGCTCAAGCGCCTGGATTACACCGTGATTGGCGACGTGGTGAACATGTCTCAGCGCCTGCAATCAGCCGCCAAAGCCGGCCAGATTATCATCAGCGAAGCCGTGTATTTGCAGGTAAAAGAATCCTTTAAGTGCGAGTATGTGAGCGAGGTAACACTCAAGAACAAGGCTCAGCCAGTGAAAATTTACGAAGTGGTGGAGTAATCCCGCTCAGGATGCCAGAAGGTTGCCCTCCGCGAGCTCGTGCATCTTCTCATTCTGCTGCCGGATGCGTTGGCAGAGCATGCGCAGGATGTTGCGCAGCACCTCAGCCCGTTCTTCCATCACATCATAGAAATCTTCCTGGTCGATGCGGAAGGCCAGCACCTCGCTCAGCGCCACGGCGGTAGCTGAGCGGGGCTCAGCATCGAGGAGAGCCAGCTCACCGAAAAAGTCGCCGGCCTCGAAAGTGGCCAGCTGCTGGCTGCCTGTGAATACGCCCACTTGGCCGTCGTGCACGATGAAAAGCGAAGTCCCCAGGTCGCCTTTGGCAAAGATTTCTTCGCCTTCGTGAAACGTCACCTCCTTCATAATGGGCACCACGCTGCTGAGCACGTTCTCCGGTGTTTGAGCAAATAAAGCGGTGTTTTTCAGGATGTCTACCCGCTCCAGTGCGGAGATGCGGGCTTCGGGCGTGGCATGCGAATGGCTCATAGCATCAGGCAGTTGCAAAGCAGATAGGGATTGGCCCAACTGGGCCGCCAAAGCCCTAGCAGCTAGCTGGGCACTCTCGCGCAGCAGCAGGTAGGGCGAAGAGAAGTAAGGGCGAAGCAGAACCAGGGCGTCGGGTTCGGTAGGCTGCCAATGGCGCAGGGCCACGCTCAACGTCCAGGAGGTGAAAGCGGCATGGCCGCGGCGCAACAGCAGCGTGGGCAGCGGCTCTGGCATGAGCTGAGCAGTGTATGCGCGGAGAACAGGAGCCGCCGCAATGCGGGTCGCATCCACCAGGTGGCTCTGGGCCAGCCCAGTACCCGCCGACACGCGGGCAAACAGTGCGGCCTTTTCGACCACTGGCGTGTCGTCCAGCAATGCTTGCAGGCCTTGGTAAATGGGGCGGGGAATGAGATTGTCGAGGATTTCGAGGGCGTTGGCCTGGCGCTCGCGAGCGGCGTGGGCTACGTTGCGTTGTGCTGTGGCCACCAGCTCGGCATCATAGAGCTGAGCCAGCAGGCCAAATACGCGCTGGTGCAGCAGCGTCAACTCATAATCAATGGTGGCGGCGAAATCCGGGCGGCCATCGGCCACCACCCCTTGGAGCAGTTGGGTAGCCAGCATAAACTCCTCATGCAGCAAGTGCTCAAACGTCGGCCGGTCGGCTGACCGGGCCGGGAAGCGGCGCAGGGCCCGCAACGCCACCCCCCGCGAAAACAGGTGTGGGTGCCGGGCCAGTTCTACCAGCACTGCGCGGCTGGCACTGGTATCAAGGCGCTCCAGCACCAAGGCAAGGCGCTGTGGATGCGCCGGCTCGGCTTCGCGGAACAAGGCTTCACGCACCAATGGCAGCACGGCGGGGCCCAGCTTGACCAGGCTGTCGGCTGCTACAGACCAGTATTTTTTACTGTCAAGAGCCACCAGCAAATGATGGGCTAGTTGTAAATGGCCCACCGAGCCCAGAGCCTTCAAAGTTGCCTTCACTACCTCCGGCTCGGCGCTGGCCAGTTGGTTTTCGACCAAGTGCCGCTGAATGTCGAGTGGAAAAAGGCCAAGGAGCTTGAGCGCCGCCAAGCCACTGGCAGGGTTGGCCGCTTTGCCAGCCTTGGGCAGTAGCTGGTAGAGGCTAGTGCGGGCTGCTTCGTGGAGGGGAGCTACTTTGAGGCTGCCCCGAATGCCTCCCTGGCGGGCAGCCATATCCGGTCCGTTCAACAGGGCTGTTACGGTCGGGGCGTCGGGGATGGCTGTAGCCAACTGCTGAGCGGCAACTTCGCGCACAGCCGGAGCCGGGTCGCGCAGGGCCAGTGCCTGCAAGGCTTCCACGGGCAGCGGGCGGGCTTCGGGCGTGGCCAGTAGGGCCAGGCGTACCCGCTCATCAGCATCTTCGAGCAGGGTGGGGGCGTGCACGGCCAGGGTAGCGGGCTCGTGCTGCCGCAACCAGGCCATGGCATTCAGTACCTCGGTGGGGTGGCGGCTGAGCAAATGTGCCAGCACAACATGGCGGGCTGCGTCAGGTGGGGCTAACTCGGCAGTTTCGGCAAAGCGGCGGCCCAGCCCCTCCTTCAACTCTGCCAGGTAGTTGAGATAGGTGCGCCGCAGAAACAGCAGCGCCAGCAGCAGCAACGCCCCCATCCAAAGGAAGGGCAAGCCACCGTCGAGCAGGCCCGAGTAGCGGAAGGCGAAGAACAGAAGGCCCGTCAGGCCCATGCCCAGCGGCTCGTAAAAGCCCTTGGCCAGCGTGTGAGCGGCCAACCGTTGCGGCGGCGCCAGCGGCTGAAACAGCACCAGAAATACGGGGTCAAACACGGTGCGGCGCAGCACTTCCAGCAGCAGATATAGGCCGCAGTAAAAGACCAGTTGCTCGGTTTGGGTGTAGCCGTGCGCCACTTTCAGTCCCCCAAAAACGGCTAGGCTCGCCAGTGCCACCACCGGCAGCAGCCGCAGCGACCACTGCACGCCGTAGCGCTCCAGGGCCTGCCGGCTCACCAGCAGCTTAAAGAACGTGGCAGCAAAGTAGGTGATGGCCAGTATCCAGCCCACGGATTGCATTACGTCTTCCGATTCGTGAAACTTGTGCTTTACATGAATGAAAAACATGTATTCCACCCCCGAAATCACGGCCGAGATGGCGACCAGACTCAGGCACATGGCCAGCACTAACTCGCTGCCGCCAAACAGCTGCCGGGCCAGCTTGCCCGGAGCTTTGTGCACCCGGCGCACTGGCCGGGCCGTGGCCTCCACGGTGTGCGAGTTGAGTGTGGAGCGCAACGTAAGCAGCGCCGCCAGATAAGCTACGAACGACACGCCCAGCAAAATGGGCAGCTGCGCATCGCCGTGAATAAGAGCCGCCAGAATGGCCCCCAGCGCCTTCGCCGGCATGTCGCCCGCGCTGATGGTGCTGAACAGCCGCTTGCTCTGCCGTACGTCAAACACCACCGCCGACACGCCCCAAAACTCCAGGTTCGTGAGCAGGTAAATGACCCGGTAGCCCGCCATGATGGCCACGGCTGCCGCCACCGAATGCCCCAGCCACACCAGCAGTCCCAGTACCACCGTGAGGGCCACCACGACCAGCAGCACGCGCACCGCCAGCTTCCGCAGCAGCAAGTGGTGCTCGAAGTGCGTGTACACCTTGCCTACTGCCATCATAGACAGCGCGCCGAAGACGTAGCCCAGTGGCAGGCTCTGCTCGGGGTTGTGCTCCAGCAGCAGCACGTTGGCCGCCACATATACCAGCACCGAGCCGATGCCGAGGAGAAAGTTATGCAGCAAAAACAGCCCTACCGTGCGGGTTTCGCTGGCTTTGATGCCGAATAGGTTTTGCAGAGAGGTGGCCGAAATCATGCGAAAAGGAAGCCGGCACCACCGGGCACGGCCGTAGTCAAAGATACACGGCCGGCTTGTAGCGCGGACTTTTAGCCAGCGTGGATGTTTTCAGCGCCTGGGACGGAATAGCTTGCCTAAGCAATACGCAGACTCGCAGAGTCCGCGCTACAGCGTTATTCGCTCCACCACTGGCTCGCGGGTGGCCGAGCTCAACCCCTTGAACTCGATGTATTTCACATTGGGTACCCAAAACGTGCCACCCTCAATGCGCAAAAACACCCGCTCTAGCTGAATCTGCTTGCCACCGATGGTGGTGTAAACATGAAAAGCCTTGTCCACCGGCGAGCGCAGCAGGTAGAACCGGACTTTGTTGTAGGCCGCAAACTTCAACTCGTACTTATCCACCGCCAGCTTTTCAGCCGTGAGGCCGTAGGCAAACTTGCGCTGAATGAAGTTCAAATCCTTGCGTTCGCCGTGCTCGTCGTAGCGTATCCAGAAAATGTTCACGGGCTCGTCTTCATTCAGCTTGCCCGCGCGGTCCACGTTCAGCTGGTATATCACCGTGTTGGTGTTGGGGTCGCGCTGCAGGTAAAACAGCTGATTGGTTACCCCTGTCGGCGCTGGAAACGTGGTGGCCGGCTTTTGAGCTGGTAAAAGGCTAAAAAGCAGGTTGAAAAGCAGTAGTAAAGTCGTTGCCGACATTTTTTATCTGGGAAATGAAATAGGGCTGCAAATGTACCGTGGCGTAGGCTTTACAAGTCCGCGCATTGGCAACGTTTACGGCTGCGCATTGTTTGTTCAGGCACGGACTCACAGAGGCCACGCTACATTTTACTTCATCATCCGAAACTTCCGCTTCATCACGTCCTGCACGGGTACGTTCGAAATCTTGCTTTCCAGCCAGGAAATGATGTCCAGGTACAGAAAAGGCCGGCTCTCGAATGGGTTGGCCGCAATCACCATTAGCTTGTCTTTGAGTGCAATGAAGGCTTCGCGCATCTGGTGCGGCGCGATGCTGCCCACGTTGCGCAGGAACCGAAAAATCTCGACCTGCATGGGCTGCTGGTCGTCCATGGTGCCCAGGAAGCGGTACACCGAGCGCACTTGGTATTCCAGGCTGGCATCGTCGCCGGCCTCGTAGTGCGCAATCAGGTTGAGGATGCGGGCGAAGCATTGCAGGTCTTCGCGCAAACTCAGGTCCTTGTGCTGAATAATCAGGTTCAGGTACTCGATGGCCTTTGTGAATTCACCGCTGCCGAAATACAGGCTGGCGATTTTGTAGTAAAACACCAGCGTGCGGTGCATGTCAAGTTGGGCCTTGAAATGCTCCAGCTGCTCCAGCAAATTCGGGATGATTTCCAGCCCTTCCGTGAAGCGCCCTTCCAGGAAGTACGCGTTGATTTTATTGGTGTAGATGTACTGAAACAGCAGGATTTCGGTGTTGGGGCTACTGCGCCGGTCGGGGCTGGCAGCGAAGGCTTCCAGCGTATTCAGTACCTGCATAAACTTGCTGTAGTACAGCATATTGTACAGCGTGGCCAACAGGTTGTGCAGCCCTTTAATGTAGAGCATGGCCTGCAAGTCCTTCATGTGCGGGGCCCGTTCAAACAAATCAACCCACTTCTGTGCGTAGCGGTAGCTTGCCCGAAAATCCTGGTCGAGCGTGTGGTACCATACATGCGCCTGGTAGAAATACAGCTTCTCAAAAAAGCCGGCATTTCTCTCTTGTATTGCTGGCAAATTCTCTTTGAAAAACGCCGTGATGCGCTCATGGTCAGCCTGGTTGCGGGCGTGGCCGGCCTTCAGGTACAGGCCGTAGAGGCGCAGCGAGGCGTTGCTCAGCTCGTGCATGTTGGCCAGGTGCTCCACCGTTTCCACAGCCTCGCTGGTCAGGGTTTCGGCGCGGTCCTTCAGGCTGCGGGTGATGTACTGGCTTTCAATCAGCTTCTCAAAATCCAGCGCCAGTAGCACAATATGCGGCATTTCCACCTGCCGGGCCTGCTGCTTCACGCGTTCCAGCATGCGCAGGGCCTGCTGGTAGAATCCCTTGTTATAGAGCACGCGAGCGTAGTCGAGTTGCTCGTGGAGCTGAATGTCAGGGTTCTGACCGGCGTGGTACACGCGGAGGCTGGACAGCACCTGCTTATAGAGGTTGGCCTTTAGATTGGCTAGCTGCACGCGCTTGATGGCCGGTACCAGAGCCAGAATCTGGGCTTCGTCGTAGCTGTCCAACACGTCGAGGGCATCGAAGAGGCGCAGAAACTTGAGGTCCTCGGCTGCGCCCGGCCGGCTCGTAAACAGCCGGAAATGGCGCTTTTCTGACCGGTTGAGGGACTTTATTAACTGAAAAACCGGGTCCTGACTCTTATTTGGCATTGTACGAAATTATTCGATAAAATACTGACAGGTAATGTGTTGTTATTGTGAAGTTGCGGTTTGGAAATAGTAGGAATAACTAAAATTTAGTTTTTGCGCCGTCATGCGGGCCGGTACTTACGCTTCCAATCCAGCACTACTGCCGGCTATCCGGCCTCTTTCAAGCATGGCGCAACAGCAAATTCAAATCTTCGATACCACGCTCCGCGACGGCGAACAGGTGCCGGGCTGCAAGCTAAACAGAGACGAGAAGCTTCTCATTGCCCAGCAGCTAGAGCTACTCGGCGTCGATGTGATTGAGGCCGGTTTCCCGGTGTCGAGCCCCGGCGATTTTGCCGCCGTGCAGGCCATTGCTGCCCAAACACAAACTGCCACCGTCTGCGGCCTCTCGCGGGCTGTGGAAAACGACATCCGCGTGGCGGCCGAGGCCCTGCGCCCGGCCCGCTACCCGCGCATCCACACCGGCATTGGTACTTCCGATATCCACGTGCTGCACAAGCTCTGCACCACGCGGGAAGACGTGATGGCCCGCGCCATTGCGGCCGTGAAGCTGGCCAAAAGCTTCGTGGAGGACGTGGAGTTTTACGCCGAAGACGCCGGCCGCACCGACAACGAATTCCTGGCCCGCGTGTGCGAGGCGGCCATCAAAGCCGGTGCCACCGTCCTCAACATCCCCGATACCACCGGCTACTGCCTGCCCCAGGAATACGGCGCCAAAATCAAGTACCTCTACGAGAACGTGACGGGCATCCAGAACGTGCGCCTCTCCACCCATTGCCACAACGACCTCGGCCTGGCCACCGCCAACTCCATCGCCGGCGTGATGAACGGCGCGTTGCAAATCGAATGCACGATAAACGGCGTGGGCGAGCGCGCCGGCAACACCGCCCTGGAAGAAGTGGTAATGATTCTGCGCCAGCATCCTTATCTCAACCTGCACACCAACATCAATACCCGCCTGCTGGCCGAAACCTCGGCCATGGTGTCGCACCTGATGACCATGCCCGTGCAGCCCAATAAAGCCATTGTGGGTGCTAACGCCTTCTCGCACAGCAGCGGCATCCACCAGGACGGCATCATTAAGCACCGCGAAACCTACGAAATCATCGACCCCAAAGAAGTGGGCGTAGCCGATTCGTCCATTGTGCTCACGGCCCGCTCCGGCCGCGCCGCCTTGGCCTACCGCCTCCAGAAACTGGGCTACGATTTCGAAAAAACTGCTCTGAATAAAGCCTACGCCCGCTTCATGGAGCTAGCCGACCGCCAGCGCGAGGTAGTAGACCACGACCTGCACGCTTTAGTAGAACAGGAAAAACTCGTCACCGCTAACTAATCCTTTACCCATTAACTAATTATAACTGATATGAATATCCCGCAAGAACAAAAAACCGCCGAAACCAGCCGCCAGCCCGCACCAAGCGAAACCTCTAAGCCAACGCGCTACGCCGATTGGATTAGCTATGGCGTGGCCGTGACACAGCAAACCGTTTCGCAAGCCAGCCGCTGAACGATGTAGAGACGCGACACTTTGCGTCTCGTCATTGAACGACCCAAACCACGCCTAACCGAACCAACCAGACAACATCAGCAACGCCGAGACGCGAAGTATCGCTTCTTTACAACCCGCAAAATGGCTAAGTCCTTATTCGATAAAATCTGGGATGCGCACGTGGTTCAACCCGCGCCGGGCGGCCTGGATATCATGTATATCGACCGGCACCTCATTCATGAGGTGACCAGCCCGCAGGCATTCGACGAACTCGAAGCCCGCGACCTGCCGCTGTATCGCCCCAATCGCATTCTGGCCACGGCCGACCACAACGTGCCCACCCGCAACCAGCACCTGCCGATTGAGGAGCCGCTAAGCCGCTCGCAGGTGGACAAGCTGACCGCCAACTGCGAGAAGTACGGCGTGGAGCTGTACGGTCTGGGCCACGCCCGCCAGGGCATCGTGCACGTCATCGGGCCGGAGCTGGGCCTCACACTGCCTGGCACCACCATCGTGTGCGGCGATAGCCACACCTCGACGCACGGCGCGTTTGGCGCGGTGGCCTTTGGCATCGGCACCAGCCAGGTGGCGCAGGTGATGGCCACCCAATGCCTGCTCCTTAGCCGCCCCAAGCGCATGCGCATTTCGGTGGATGGTGAGTTGCGGCCCGGCGTTACGGCCAAGGACTTGATTCTCTACGTGATTTCGCAGCTTGGCACGGGCGGAGCCACCGGCTACTTCGTGGAGTACGCGGGCAGCGCGGTGCGCAGCCTGAGCATGGAAGGCCGCATGACGGTGTGCAACATGAGCATCGAAATGGGCGCGCGCGGTGGCCTCATTGCCCCCGACGAAACGACTTTTGCTTATGTGAAAGGCCGTCCGTACGCCCCCAAAGAAGCCGCCTGGGACCAAGCCGTGGCCTATTGGCAAACACTATATTCGGACGACGACACGGTTTTTGACGCCGAGCACCGCTTCGCTGCCGAAGCCATCACGCCGATGATTACCTACGGCACCAACCCCGGCATGGGCATCGCACTGAACGGCCACATTCCCAGCGAGGTGCCGGCCAGCGAAGCCGAAAGTTTCGATAAGTCGCTTCAGTATATGGGCTTTCAGCGGGGCGAGTCGCTGCTGGGCAAGGAAATCAACTACGTTTTCATTGGCAGTTGCACCAATTCCCGCATCGAGGACCTGCGGGCCGTGGCGGCCTATGTGCAAGGCAAGCAGAAGGCCGGCCACGTCGAGGCCATCATCGTGCCCGGCTCGAAGCAAGTGGAGCAGCAAGCCATTGCCGAGGGGCTGGACCGGATTCTGGCCGAGGCCGGCTTCGAACTGCGCGAACCCGGTTGCAGCGCCTGCCTCGCCATGAACGAAGACAAAATCCCCGCCGGCGCTTACTGCGTGGCTACGTCGAACCGCAACTTCGAGGGGCGCCAAGGACCGGGCTCCCGCACGCTGCTAGCCAGCCCGCTGGTGGCAGCCATCACGGCCGTGCAGGGCCGAATTGTAGATATCACGCAGTATTTGAACTGATTGTAGCCTGGACTCTGCGAGTCCGGGCATTACACGAACGACTAGGCCCGGACTCGCAGAGTCCAGGCTACATAACTTAAATGGAAAAATTCCAAACCCTGTACTCCAGCGCCGTTCCGCTGCCGCTCGAAAACATCGACACGGACCAGATTATTCCGGCCCGTTTCCTGAAGGCGACGACGCGGGAAGGGTTCGGCGAGAACCTGTTTTGCGACTGGCGCCGCAACCCGGACGGCACGCCAAAGCCGGAGTTCGTGCTGAACAACCCGACTTACAGCGGGCAGATTCTGCTGGCAGGTAAGAATTTTGGCTGCGGCTCCAGCCGGGAACACGCCGCCTGGGCGCTCTACGATGCCGGTTTTCGGGTGGTGATTTCGAGCTACTTCGCCGATATTTTCCGGGGCAATGCCCTGAACACCGGCCTGCTACCCTTGCAGGTAACCGATGCTGAGTTGAGCCAGCTCTTTGCCTGGGTGGAAGCCGATGCCAACACGCAGTTTGTGGTGAACCTGCCGGAGCAAACGCTCCACGTGCCGGCCCACGACGCGACCATTCGCTTCGATATCGACGCCTACAAGAAGGAATGCCTCATCAACGGCTACGACGACATTGACTTTCTGGTGAGCCAGAAGCCCGCCATCGAAGCCTACGAACAAAACCGAACCTGGAGCTGGTAAATAATTAAGACGATGGTAAGCAAGAAAATAGCCGTATTGCCCGGCGATGGCATCGGTCCGGAAGTGTGTCGGCAGGCCGTGAAAGTGCTGGAAGCGGTGGCTACCCGCTTCGGTCACCGCTTCGAGATGCAGAGCTACCCGATGGGCGCCTGCGCCATTGACGCCACCGGCAACCCCCTGCCCGACGAAACCCTGGACGCCTGCCGCGCCGCCGATGCGGTGCTGCTCGGCGCCATTGGCGACCCCAAGTACGACAACGACCCCAGTGCTAAGGTGCGCCCCGAACAGGGCCTGCTGCGCCTGCGCAAAGAGCTGGGGTTGTTCGCGAACATCCGTCCCATTACGGCATATGACATCTTGCTGCCGCATTCGCCCCTGAAACAGGACCGCATTCAAGGCACCGACATGGTGATTTTCCGGGAGCTGACGGGCGGCATCTACTTCGGAGCCAAAGGCCGCACCGACGATGGCGAAGGCGCTTACGACCATTGCGTATATAGCCGCCATGAAATCCGCCGCATTGCGCACATGGCGTTTCAGTCGGCTGCCGGCCGGCGCCAAAGACTCACGCTCGTAGACAAAGCCAACGTGCTGGAAACCTCCCGCCTGTGGCGCGAAGAGGTGCGCGAAATGGCCCACCAATACCCCGAGGTAACCGTCGATTACTTGCTCGTGGACAACGCTGCGATGCAGATGATTCTCAACCCCAAGCAGTTCGACGTAATTCTGACCGAGAACATGTTCGGTGATATTATTTCGGATGAGGCGTCGGTCATTGCCGGTTCCATGGGCCTGCTGCCCTCTGCTTCAGTGGGCGCGGAGGTGGCGCTGTTTGAGCCCATTCACGGCTCGTATCCGCAGGCCAAAGGCAAGGGCATTGCCAATCCCATTGCCACCATTCTCTCGGCTGCCATGCTGCTGGAGCACCTGGAGCTGAATGAGGAAGCAGCCCTTGTGCGCGAGGCCGTGGACGAGGCGCTGAACAACGGCGTTTTGACCAAGGAACTGAATACCACCGCTCCCTACACCACCGAAGAAGTAGGCAACTACATCGCCTTCTGGATTGCAGATTCCAGCGAAAAGCAGTGGAATAAGAACAACGTGGAAATCGGACTCAGCACGATTATTTGATAAGTTCATGGCGCGGGGCTGTGCCCCGTGCCGACTATTTAGCCGGCTTTCAGCCGGCACCGACAGTACGATTTCTCAATAGCTTACCCTGGCGGGTGCGGACCGGAGGCCCGCGAATAAGTCACGCGGGGCACAGCCCCGAGCCATCATATAAACCACCATGAAAAACCTCTTTAGCCTAGTCATTAAGGTCATTACTCCTTGCCCGGCGGGCGTTTAGGAATAGCTTTTTGTGGTCAAGCAAAAGCCTTTCTAAGCCCCGCGCTGAGAAAGGCTTTTTTTATCGATTTTTCTCTCCCTTCTCTCTTTCAAGTTTTAACACGCATGTATTTCAATTCCGACACCCTGGCTTTTGTGGATGGTGAGTTCGTGAAAGCCGATGAGGCCCAGGTGGGTGCTTATGCCCAGTCGCTGCATTATGGCTACGCTGTTTTCGAGGGCATCCGGTCGTACGCGACGCCCAGCGGCACCCAAATTTTCAAAGCGCAGGAGCACTACGAGCGCCTGCATTACTCGTGCCGCAGCATCGGCTTGCCCTTCAACTACTCGGTGGAGGAACTGACGGATATCACCTACCAGCTGCTGGAAAAGAACAACTTGTCCGACGCCTACATCCGCCCCCTGGTGTACGCCGCCACCCCCAACATGACCCTGAAGCACGCGACCAGCAGCAACCTGCTCATTGCCGTGTGGGACTGGGGCAAGTACCTCGGCGACCAGAGCCTGCGCCTCACCATCTCGCCTTACCAGCGCCCCAACCCCAACGCCGTACCCATCGAAGCCAAAGTGTCGGGTCACTACGTCAACTCCATCATTGCCAGCTCGGAAGCTAAAGGCCGAGGCTATGATGAAGCCCTGCTCTTGGATATGAACGGCTACGTGGCCGAAGGCCCGGGCGCCAACTTCTTCTTCGAGAAAAACGGCGAGCTGTTCACCGCTCCCAAAGGCAGCATCCTGCGCGGCATCACCCGCAACACCATAATTGACCTGGCCCGCGAGGCTGGCATCAGCGTGACGGAGAAGTTCTTCACCCCCGACGAGCTGCAAGGCGCTACCGGGGCCTTTTACACCGGCACGGCCGCCGAAGTCGTGGGCATCGCCGCTATTGACGAGCTGGAGTTCAGCACGCCATTCGCCGAAACGCTAGGCGCCCAGCTGGCCGAGCGTTACCGGGCGCTGGTGACCGGCGTGGCGGTAGCGCAGCCGGCCTAGGGGCGGGACCTCACCCCCTGACCCCCTCTCCCGCAGAGAGGGGGCACCGGCCCGGCGCTTGCGTCTGGCTCCCCTCTCCGCGGGAGAGGGGCCGGGGGTGAGGTCCCGGCGTCAGGCGGTATGACATACGATTTTAAAACAACCCCACCATGATTCTCAATAAATACAGCCGCATTTACACCCAGGACGACAGCTTGCCGGCCTCGCAGGCCATGCTCATCGGCTCGGGCTTGTCGGATGCGGACTTGCGCAAGCCGTTCGTGGGCATCTGCTCCACCGGCTTCGAGGGCAACACCTGCAACATGCACCTTGATGCGCTGGCCGACGGCGTGAAGATTGGCGTGCAGGCGCAGGGGCTGGTGGGGCTGCGCTTCAACACCATCGGGGTGAGCGACGGCATCACGAACGGCACACCGGGTATGCGGTTTTCGCTGGTGTCGCGCGAGATTATTGCCGACTCGATTGAGGCGATGGCGGGGGCGCACAACTACGACGCCGTGGCTACCGTGGTGGGCTGCGACAAGAACATGCCCGGCGCGCTCATCGCCATGGCCCGCCTCAACCGGCCGAGCCTGATGGTGTACGGCGGCACCATCAAGGGCGGCACCTTTAAGGGGCAGCAGCTCAACATCGTGTCGTGCTTCGAGGCATACGGGAAGAAGCTGCAAGGGCAGATTTCGGACGAGGACTACAGCGGCATCATCCACAACGCTTGCCCAGGGCCAGGAGCTTGCGGCGGCATGTACACGGCCAATACCATGGCCGCCGCCATTGAGGCGCTGGGCATGAGCGTACCGTTCTCGTCGTCGCTGCCAGCCGTGAGCACCGAGAAAAACCAGGAATGCCTCGACGCCGGGGCCTACCTGCGCCTACTGCTGGAGCGCGACATCAAGCCCCGCGACATTCTGGTGCGAGCAGCGTTCGAGAACGCGCTGGTGGTGGTGACGGTGCTGGGCGGCTCGACCAACGCAGTGCTGCACCTCATTGCTATTGCCCACGCGGCCGGCGTGAAGCTGACGATGGAGGACTTTCAGGCCGTGAGCAACCGCGTACCGGTGCTGGCCGACCTCAAGCCCAGCGGCAAATACCTCATGGAAGACCTCTCGGCCCTGGGCGGCGTGCCCGCCGTGATGCGCACTCTGCTCGATGCCGGCCTGCTCCACGGCGACCTGCTGACGGTGACCGGCCGCACCCTGGCCGAAAACCTGGCCGACGTGCTGCCGCTGGGGGCTGAGCAGGACTTGCTGCGCCCGCTCAGCAATCCCATCAAGGCCGATGGACACATTCAGATTCTGTATGGCAACCTGGCCCCCAAGGGCGCGGTGGCGAAAATCACAGGCAAGGAAGGGCTGCGGTTTGAAGGGCCAGCCATCGTATTCGACTCTGAGGAGGCGCTGAACGAAGGCATTACGCAGGGGGAAATCAAGGCCGGGCAGGTGGTCGTAATTCGCTACGTGGGGCCAAAAGGCGGGCCAGGAATGCCGGAAATGCTCAAGCCGACTTCGGCCATTATCGGGGCCGGGCTGGGCGACAAAGTGGCCCTGATTACAGACGGACGCTTTTCGGGCGGCACCCACGGCTTCGTGGTAGGCCACGTTTGCCCCGAGGCCTATGACGGTGGGGCCATCGCGCTGGTCGAAAACGGCGACTGGATTGTGCTGGACGCTGCCACTAACACCATCGATATTAAAATGGACCCCGCTCTGCTGGAACTGCGCCGCCGCGAGTGGCAGCGCCCACGCCCCAACGTGCGCCAGGGCGTGCTGCTGAAATACATCCGCACCGTGAGCGACGCCAGCCACGGCTGCATCACTGATTTAGAGGAAGAAGCGGTAACGGCTCCAACGGCCGCCCACGTCAACCTCACCCCCTGACCCCCTCTCCAAAAAAGAGGGGGCACCGGACCGGCGCCGACGTGAATTATCAGGCTCCCCTCTCCTTGGGAGAGGGGCGGGGGTGAGGTCCCGCCAGCCGCGTCATTCCAACTGATTTTAGCTCAACACCATGTTAAACAACGAGCCAACTACCATCGCCGAGCCGGAAGCGTTAGCTGCCGCCGCGCCATCAGATATGGAAGAAGCCCTTGCCCCAAACGCTACCGGGGCGGTGGCCGTGCTGAACATCTTGCTGGCCGAGGGGGTGGACACGATTTTCGGCTATCCGGGCGGAGCCATTATCCCGATTTATGATGCGCTCTACGACTTCAAAGACCAGCTGAACCATGTGCTGGTGCGGCACGAGCAGGGCGGCATCCACGCGGCGCAGGGCTATGCGCGGGCGTCGGGCCGGGTTGGGGTGGTGTTCGCCACCAGCGGACCCGGCGCTACCAATCTTGTAACCGGCTTGGCCGATGCGCAGATTGACAGCACGCCGCTGGTGTGCATCACGGGGCAGGTGTTCGCGCACTTGCTGGGCACCGATGCCTTCCAGGAAACCGACATCATCAATATTACGACACCGGTTACCAAGTGGAACTACCAGGTAACCAAAGCCGAGGAAATTCCGGAGGCGCTGGCGAAGGCGTTTTACATTGCTCGTAGCGGCCGGCCCGGTCCGGTGCTGATTGACATCACCAAGAATGCCCAGCTTCAGCCGTTCCACTTTGCGCCGTACAAGCCCTGCACTCATATCCGCAGCTACCGCCCAAAGCCCATCGTGCGGACTGAGTATTTGCAGCAGGCGGCGGCGCTCATCAATCAGGCCCAGCGGCCGTTTGTGCTCTGGGGGCAGGGCGTGATTCTGGGCGCGGCCGAGCAGGAGTTCAAGGCGTTTATTGAGAAGAGCGGCATTCCGGCCGCCTGGACCATTCTGGGAGCCGGCGCGCTGCCTACCAACCACCCGCTGAACGTGGGCATGCTGGGCATGCACGGCAACTATGGCCCCAACGTACTCACCAACGAGTGCGACGTGCTCATTGCCATTGGCATGCGTTTCGACGACCGGGTAACGGGCCGCCTCGACAAGTACGCCCGCCAGGCCCAGATTATTCATCTCGATATCGACCCGACTGAAATCGGCAAGAACGTGACCACTGCCGTGCCCGTGTGGGGCGACTGTAAGGAAACCCTGCCCTTGCTCACGGCGCTGGTAGAAGCGAAAAGCCACTCCGAATGGCACCAACGCTTCCAGGGCTACATGGCCGAGGAAGTGGACGCAGTGATAAAAGACGAGCTGTTTCCGACCGGCGAAGAACTGACTATGGGGGAGGTGCTGCAACAGCTCAACGAGCTGACGCAGGGGGAAGCGGTTATTGTGACTGACGTGGGCCAGCATCAGATGGTGGCTTGCCGCTACGCTCGGTTCAACCACTCGCGCAGCAACATTACCAGCGGCGGGCTGGGCACGATGGGCTTTGCGCTGCCGGCGGCCATCGGGGCCAAGTTTGGGGCAGCCGAGCGGCCAGTAGTGGCCATCATTGGCGACGGTGGCATTCAGATGACCATCCAAGAGTTGGGCACCATCATGCAGACTGGCGTCGATGTGAAAATCATCATTCTCAACAACCGTTTTCTAGGGATGGTCCGGCAGTGGCAGGAGCTGTTTCACACCCGCCGCTACTCCTTCGTCGACATTGCCAGCCCCGATTATGTGACCGTTGCCAGCGGCTACCACATTGCCGGCCAGCGCGTGGAGGCGCGGGAAGACCTGGCTTATGGGCTGCGGCAGATGCTGGAGCACCCCGGCTCTTTCCTGCTGGAAGTGATGGTAGCAAAGGAAAACAACATCTTCCCCATGGTGCCGCAAGGATGCAGCGTGGCAGAAATCCGGCTGCGGTAGAACGATAAATAAACGTCATGCTGAGCGCAGTCGAAGCATCTCGCGTGTGGTAGTAATCAAAATCTTGGAACGATTGAGTTAGTGGTGTCAAGCGAGATGCTTCGACTGCGCTCAGCATGACGTTCTAATAAAACCGTCAACCATGTCCCACCAACCAGACCGCCAGGAATATAACATCACGGCCTACACCGAAAACCAGGTGGGTTTGCTCAACCGCATTGCCATCATTTTCTCGCGCCGCAAAATCAACATCGAGAGCCTGAACGTGTCGCCTTCCGAGATTGAGGGCATCCACCGCTTCAACATCGTGATTACGGAAACGGAGGATGTGGTGAGCAAGCTGGCCGGGCAGATTGAAAAACAGGTGGAGGTGCTGAAAGTATACTACAACACCAACGCCGACGTCATCTGGCAGGAAATGGCCCTCTACAAAGTGCCCACCGATGTCATTGCCGAAAAGGCCTCCGTGGAGCGCTTGTTGCGCGAAAATGGGGCCCGCGCCGTGGTCATCCGCAAGGATTACACGGTGTTTGAAACGACCGGCCACCGCGAGGAAACCGACGCGCTGATTGCCGTTTTGCAGCCCTACGGCCTCATCGAATTCGTGCGCAGCGCCCGCATCGCCATTATCAAAGGCAGCAACGGATTCAACAGCAAGCTGCGTGAGTTTGAGCGCCGCGAGCCCGGCGAGGACGTGGCCGAAAACGAATTTCTGAACAGCCGCGACGCGGTGTTTACGATGTGATGTAGCGCGGACTTTGTAGTCCGCGACCTGAACGATTTTTCAACCATGCGCGGACTCGCAGAGCCCACGCTACAACCCAAACCCCCAATCCCTATGGCACAAATCAATTTCGGCGGCGTAGATGAAACCGTTGTAACCCGCGACGAATTCCCCCTTGACAAGTCACTGGAATACCTGAAAGATGACACCATTGCCGTTATTGGCTACGGCGTGCAGGGACCGGGCCAGGCCCTGAACATGCGCGACAACGGCTTCAACGTCATCGTGGGGCAGCGCCAGGGCACGCCCTCCTGGGACCGCGCTATCCGAGACGGTTGGGTGGAGGGCGAAACGCTATTTTCGCTGGAAGAGGCGGCCGAGCGTGGCACCATCGTGTGCAACCTGCTGAGCGATGCCGGCCAGATTGCCTTGTGGCCCATGCTCAAAAGCAAGCTCACGCCCGGCAAAACCCTGTACTTCTCGCATGGTTTCGGCATCACGTTCAACGACCAGACCAACATCATCCCGCCCGCCGACGTGGATGTGATTCTGGTGGCGCCCAAGGGCAGCGGCACCAGCCTGCGCCGCCTGTTTCTGGCCGGCGGCGGGCTGAACTCGTCATTTGCCGTGTACCAGGATGCCAGCGGCAAAGCCTGGGAGAAAGCCATTGCCATGGGCATCGGCGTGGGCTCGGGCTACCTGTTCGAAACCGACTTTAAGAAGGAAGTATATTCCGACCTCACCGGCGAGCGTGGTGTGCTGATGGGCGCCCTGGCCGGTATCATCGAAGCCCAGTACCAGGTGCTGCGCCAGCGCGGCCACTCGCCCTCCGAAGCCTTCAACGAAACCGTGGAAGAGCTCACCCAAAGCCTCGTGCCGTTGGTGGGCGAAAACGGCATGGACTGGATGTTTGCCAACTGTTCGGTAACCGCCCAGCGCGGCGCCCTCGACTGGAAAGGTAAGTTCCGCGAAGCCACCCTGCCGGTCCTCAACGAGTTGTACGACAGCGTGGCCAGCGGCGAAGAAGCCCGTCGCACCATCGAGCGCGGTACCACCCCCAACTACCGCCAGGAACTGGAAGCTGAGCTGCAGGAAGTACGTGATTCGGAACTGTGGGCCACTGGCGCGACCGTGCGCCAGCTGCGCTCCAAAGCAGCCGAAAAAGTGGAAGCGGTGTAGTAGAGCCGCAACACTTCGCGTCTCCTCGTTGAGCAATGTTTCTGAACGACCCGGGACGTCATGCCGAGCGTAGCCGAGGCATGACGTCCCTTTTTCGCAATCGACAAAGCCCAATTTTATGCAATGGAACGCGGATTCTTACACGCAAAAGCATGCTTTCGTTTTTGAATACGGAGCCGGCCTGGTTGACTTGCTCGCTCCCAAACCGGGCGAGCTAATTCTAGACCTAGGCTGTGGCTCGGGCGAATTAGCGCAGGAAATTGCGAATTACGGTGCGCAAGTGGTCGGCTTGGATGCCTCGGCGGATATGCTCGCCAAAGCCCGCCAGCAATTCCCAAACCTCGATTGCCGATTGGGCGATGCGGCTAGCTTTGAGTTGCCGGAGCGCTTCGATGCCATCTTCTCCAACGCCGCATTGCATTGGGTGCCTGACGCTGAAGGGGCCATCCGGCAGATGCACCGGCACCTGAAACCAGGCGGCCGACTGGTGGCCGAAATGGGCGGCCAAGGCAATGTAGGCCAGATTGTGGCGGCGGTATTGCGCCAGCTTCAGCAGCGAGGCTACGCCTTGACCGAGTTCGGGTGGTGGTATTTCCCTTCTGTAGGCGAGTATGCCATGCTACTTGAAAAGCAAGGCTTCCGGGTACGCTTGGCCCTGCACTTCGACCGACCTACCGCGCTGTCCGACCCCGAAACCGGCCTTATAGATTGGATTGAGCAGTTCGGTGACCAGTTTTTTGCCGGTGTGCATGCAGCTGATAAAGCCGAAATCCTGGCCGCTGTTGATGCCGAGCTACGGCCGGTGCTATGGCGGAATGGGCAGTGGTTGGCCGATTACAAGCGCCTGCGCATCGTGGCTGAAAAGCCCGCGTGAGACACCCCGCATCACTGTCTGCTACTTTATAACCTAACATCCATGACGCCAGACCTGACAACAGCTGCTCCTGTGGTTTCCCTGAAAAACGTGGAGCAGGCGGCGCATAACCTCAAAGACGTTATCTACAAGACGCCTCTGCTGCAAAACCACGGCCTGTCGCGGCACTACGATGCCACTGTGCTGCTGAAGCGCGAAGACTTGCAAGTGGTGCGCTCCTACAAGATTCGGGGCGCTTACCACAAGATGAGCACGTTGCCGCCCATTGCCGGGGAGCGCGAAATTGTGTGTGCCAGCGCTGGTAACCACGCCCAGGGTGTGGCCTACGCCTGCCAGCTGCTGGGGCTGAAAGGCTACATCTTCATGCCCGCCCAAACGCCGGCCCAGAAGGTGGACAAGGTGCGCCTCTTCGGGAAGCAGTTTGTGGAAGTGGTGCTAACCGGCGCCAGCTTCGACGACTCATTCCGCGCCGCCAAGGCGTTTGGCGACGAGCGGGGCAGCACCTTCATCCATCCCTTCGACGACCTGGCCATTGTGGAGGGGCAGGCCACCGTGGGGCTGGAGATTCTGAAAGCTTCCACCGCGCCCATCGACTACTGCTTTATGCCCATCGGCGGCGGCGGGCTGGCCTCGGGTGTAGCCAGCGTGTTCCGGCTGTTGAGCCCTGCCACCAAGCTCATTGGCGTGCAGCCGTTGGGTGCGCCGTCCATGCACAATGCCATCCAGAACCAGCAGCACGCGGCGCTGGCCAGCATCGACAGCTTTGTGGATGGGGCGGCAGTGAAGTGCCCCGGCCAGCTCACGTACGCGCTGTGCCGCGAGTTGCTCGACGAAGTAGTGCTGGTGCCCGAGGGGCAGGTGTGCCTCGACTTGCTGAAGATGTACAACGAGGAGGGCATTGTGCTGGAACCAGCCGGCACGCTCACCATCTCAGCCCTGCACCAGTTTGCCGACCGCATTGCAGGCAAAACCGTGGTGTGCGTGGTCAGCGGCTCCAACAACGACATCACCCGGATGGAGGACATCAAGGAGCGGGCCGCCAAGTACCAGGGCCTGAAGCACTACTTCATGGTGAATTTCAACCAAGCCCCCGGCGCCCTCCGCCGCTTCGTAAACCAGGTACTGGCCGAGGGTGACGACATCATTCACTTTCAGTACATCAAGAAGAACAATAAGGAAAAAGGCCCCGTTTTCATCGGCATTGAAGTGAAGCAGCCTCTGGACGTGGACGCTATCAAAAGCAGAATGGGGGAGGAGGGATTCAGTTTTGAGTACCTGAACGGCCAGCCCGATTTCCTGGCGCTACTGGTGTAGCACCTCTACACCGTGTGTAGAATGACGTAGAGCGAAGCGCTCGAAATCACCAGCCACAGCAACACGCCCAACAGGTAGGGCCGCGCGCCCACTGAGCGCACCGTTTTGGCTGACAAGCCCGCGCCGATAAAGAATAGGGTGACCGTAAGGCCAATTTTTGCCAGCTTCACTGCAATGGGGCCTAGTGGCTGCAAGGCAGGCACGTAGGTATTCAGCAGCATGGCGGCGATGAAGCCGAAGATGAAATAAGGGATTTTGACCTTCACGCCCTTCTGCTTGAACAGCAGCGCAGTGCCAATGCTGATGGGGATAATCCAGAGGGCGCGGGCCAACTTGATGGTGGTGGCCACCTGCAGGGCCTGGTCGCCATAGACCTTGGCCGCGCCTACCACCGAGGAGGTATCGTGGATGGCAATGGCGCACCACAAGCCGAACTGGTTTTGTGTCATGGCCAGGGCGTGGCCGATGGGTGGAAAAGCAAACAGGGCCAGCGCATTCAGCACGAATACCGTACCTAGCGCAACCGACATTTCCTCGTCCTTGGCCCGCATCACCGGCCCTACGGCCGCGATGGCGCTGCCCCCGCAAATGGCAGTGCCGCACGAAATCAAGTGCGTTACCTGCCGCCCCAGTCCCAGCCAGCGGCCGGCAAAATATCCCAGAATCAGGGTGCCGAAAATGGAAACGACCGTGAACAGAATGCCCTCCCGGCCGGCCTGCACGGCGGCGTGAGCATTCATTCCGAACCCCAGGCCCACCACCGAGTATTGCAGGAGCTTGGCCGTAGCTGCCTTGGTTTGGCTGGCGAAGGGATTGCCCAGCGTTTGAGCCAGTACCAATCCCAGCGCCAGCGCCACCGGCGGCGACGCCCACGGCGTGAGGCAGAACAACAGTAGTAGCCCGAACACCACTTGGCGCAGCGTAACGGCGCGGCCGAATACGAAGTGCTGCGTATGGAAATGGCGAAAACAGCCGGCTGCCTCGGGTGCGGCAGCCGGCTGTTGGGCAGGAGGATTGAGGGTGGGTAAGGGCACGGGGAAGAGCAAATAACTACCCCAAACCTACGATATTGCCTCCTGTTTGTGTAATCGAAAAAGGTTATCCAGAATTACTAAAAGTTATATCAGGGCTTGAGTTGGGCTTGAGCAAAGCTTAGAAACCGTTGCGCCGCCCGTGCCAGCGGCTGGCCCTGCACCCACACGGCTTCAAATTGCCGAGACAGATGCAGGCCCTCAATTGGCACCACTTCCAGCTGCCCACCGGCCAGTTCCCGCGCCAGCGCCCGGCGCGATACGAAGCCTAGCGCTCCGGGTGCAGCTTCCAGGTAGCCTTTGATGGCTTCGGTATTATCGAAATAGAAGGCTACGCGCAACGAGTTGAGGTTGACTTTAAGTTCGCGCAATGCAAATTCCAGCACTTCCAAGGTGCCGGAGCCTCGCTCGCGCAGCACCAGCGGATACATCAGGGCTTCGGCCAGGGGCACAGGGGTGAGGGGCGGGCCGGCAGGGGTGGCGCGGCGCACGGCTACCAGCTCGTCGGGCAAGAGCAGTTCGTAGTGTAGGTCGCGGCTTTTCGAGCGGCCTTCCACGAAGCCCAGGTCCAGCTTGCCGTGTAGCAGGGCTTCGGCAATGTGCTCCGAATTGGCGTTGGCGAGCGTGAGCTGCACGTTGGGATAGCGGGCCTGGAAGGTGGGCAGCAGGCCCGGCAGCACGTACTGGCAGATAGTAGTACTGGCTCCCAAGCGCAGACGACCGGCGGCCTCGTCGGGGTCGCGCAGGGCCAGGAGCTGGTCGGCGAGTTGCTGGGTGGATGCGGCCACAGCCTCGGCGTGGCTTTGCAGCAGGCGGCCGGCTTCGGTAAGGGTCACGCGGTTGCCGCGCCGTGCCAGCAGGCGCTGGCCATAGTGCTTTTCAAGCTCATGAATGTGCTTGGTGACGGCGGGCTGCGTTACAAACAGTTCTTGGGCCGCTTTTGTGAAGCTCAGGTGCCGGGCCACGGCTTCGAACACGCGCAAACGGAAATCAGACATGGCGTAAAGTACGGCGTGCCGCTACTAAACGCATCAGGCCCCACCGGCTTGAATCCGGTGGGGCCTGACATGGCTGGCGCAATCTGGCTTAGCCCTTTTTCATCTCGTAAAAGCGCACATAGTCCACCACCATTTGCTGAGGGAAGGCGGACTCATCCACGCCTTTCAGGCCACCCCACTCGCCGCCCACAGCCACGTTTAGCAGCAGGTGGAAGGCTTTATCCCAGGGCCAGGTTTCCCAGCCGGTGCCTTCGTTGCGGTGGGCGAAGTAAAGCTGGCCGTCAATCTGAGCCGTAATAGTTTCGGGGGTCCATTCCATCGAATACACGTGGAAGGCGTTGGCATCGGGTACCTTGGTAATACCAGTTTTCTGGGTGTTGGTGCGGAAGTAGTATGCCTTGCAGTGCGTAGTGGCATGAATCACGTTGGGGTCGTACCCTACGTGCTCCATGATGTCGATTTCGCCGTTGTCGGGCCAGCTTTTGTTGCCGTAGGTGTTTTGCTCAGGCAGCATCCAGATGGCGGGCCAGGTGCCCCGGGCCACCGGAATCTTAGCCCGAATCTCGAAGCGGCCATACAACTGACTACCGCCTTTGCCCCGCGAAACCAAACGGGCCGAGGTGTAGTCGTTGCCGGCCATCAGGGCTTCCTTGCGGGCCTCCACAATCAGGTTGCCGCCTTCTACGCGGGCATTTTCGCGTCGCTTCTTCGTATAGTATTGCAACTCCTTATTGCCCCAGCCGTGGCCGCCTACATCGTAAGTCCACTTCGTCGAGTCGGGCAAGCCGGTGTAATTGAACTCATCGCTCCAGGTTAGCTTTTTAAACGTGTAGCCTGCCTTGTCAGCTGCTGGGGCCGCTGGTGTGTCGGCACTAAATACGCTGCTCAGCAGCAGGAAGCCAGAGAGGAGAGTTGAAATCATAAGGTGAGGGAGGAGACTGTTGTGCAGCAGGCGGCGAAGAAGCGCGCGTGGGAGCAATAACTGGCAATCAGTAAATATCGTTGTGGTGGAGCGACGTACCCATCGGGGGTAGCCACACCCGGCACTCACAAGCCGGGCGTAGCCACCGCCCTATCCGGCCGGTATAAATTTGTTCCCACCAATTTCCCAGCCGGAATAACGAGGTACTGGGTGCTTTGCCGCCTTATTTGTATTGGAAGTGCTTCACGTAGTCCACCAGCATTTCCTGGGGGAAAGTGGTGCCGGCGTCGGGGTTGCCATCAAAATCGCCGCCCACCGCCACGTTCAGAATCATGAAAAACGGGTTGTTGAATGGATAAGGATTAGAGCCGGCATCGGCACTGGTGAAGGTGAAATACTGCACCCCGTCAATGAAAAAGCGGATTTGGTCTTTGCTGCGCACCGCCGAGTAAATGTGAAAATCAGTAGACAAGTCGGTCGGCCGCAATGATGTAGTGCCAACCAACACGCGGGTTGGGTTGCCGAAGTGCATCGTGGAGAGCAACTCATTGGGCCGGCTGCCGCGCAGCTCCATGATGTCGATTTCGCCACACTTGGGCCAGTTATTCTGGTCGATGTCGGCCCCAAGCATCCAGATGGCGGGCCAGATACCCTTGCCCTTCGGCAGCTTGGCGCGGATGTCGGTACGGCCGAACACGAACGTCTGCTTGCCCTTGGAGAGAAGACGGGCCGAGGTGTAGGCATTATTGCCCGACTGCTCGCGGCGGGCCACAATGGTCAGGTTGCCGCCACTCACGAAGGCGTTGTTGTTAGAGTTGGTGTAAGCCTGCAACTCGTTGTTGCCCCAGCCGCCGCCGCCCAGGTCGTAGCCCCATTTGGCTTGGTCGATGGCACCACCGTTGAACTCGTCGCTCCACACCAGCTCGGTGTATTGGCTGTAGTCGCGGGCATCGGCGTTTACTTCCGTCGAGGTGATTGGGGGGGCAACGGGCGGCGCCGATTTCTTCTCGGTGCAGCCGGCCAGGCTCAGGGCCAGCACGAAGCCAGCCCCGGTCCATTGGCGAAATGGGGAAAATGAGTTTTTCATGAATAAGTCAAGCAAATGGACTCCAGCATGGTTCACTAGAGGTATGGTAATTAGTAGGATATACCTACTTAACCACCAGTTTCATTGTGAAAATAGTGCCTGCCGTCGAGCTGCCTGCCCGAAGTACCATGTGCTGATTGTCGATGGAAATGATGCGGTACACGCGGTCCGGCGCATCGGTAATGCCGATGAACGGGGACGGCGTAGCGGGTGCCAGCTCAAACTGCGCAATGCCTGCGCCGGTGGCCGCCCCAAACGTGAAGGACGTAGTCACGTTGCGCGGAGCCTGGCAGCCGCCACTGCTACCAGCCACGAAAGTTTCGGCCAGCGCGTTGTACTGGTAAGTATTGGCCATGGTGAACGTGAATTCATCGTCGGCCTGGCAGGGGGGCAGGCTACCGGCCAGCCCACCGGCGTAGTAGCCCGTGGGGTCGGCGTCGCTGGGACCCACCACAATGGTGGCTGCCATCGTGTTGTCCAGCTTCCAGGTGCGGGTAGAGCCGCCGGTCAGGAACTGCTTGGCCTGGTCCACTGCCGAGAGTTGCGGCGTGTAGGTAACCACTGTTTTGGTGCCGTTGGGGTTGGTGCCACTCAGGCGCAGGCGGGTGGCGGTGGCCTCCAGAATGTCGTAGGTTTTGTTCACCACCGAGTCGGAAAGACCGATGAACGACTTGTTGGTAGTCAGAATAATCTGGCCCAGCGTGCCCGCCACGGGCTTGTAGATGAAGCTGGAGCTGGCCGCCCGGGCCGTTCCACAGGTGTTGGTGGCGGTGGAATACGTCTGCCCGGTTACCCCGCCGGCATCGTAGCCATAAGCATAGTTGCTGCCGAAGGAGAACTGGTCGTCGAGCAGGCAGGCGGGCAGCTGGGTGCCGGTAGCCGGCAGCGAGCTAACCACCGTAGTGCCGTTGGCGGCGTAGGTGATGATGGCACCGGGCTGGTTGGAAATGGTCCAGGAAGCAGCTCCGGTGCCGCTGCAGGCCGTCAGGAACGAGAAGCCGGCGTTGTCGCAGGCCGAGGGAATGACCACACTTTTCTGCTGTGTGGGGCTGGTGCCACCACGGCCGGCAGCCGTAAGCTTCACCTGGTAGGTGCCGGCGCGCTGGTAGGGGTGCACCACATCGGTGCCCTTGCCAAGGCCAGAGTTGTCACCGAAATCCCACTGGTAGATGAAACCGTCCTGGCTATTGTTTTTGAAGCTAACCCGCACTGGAAACTGCGAAGCATCAACCGTCGACGAGAAATCGGCGACCGGCACGGGGCCTTCCAGGGTATTATCGTCGCCTTCCTTTTTGCAGGAGGCTAGCAACAGCGGGGCCGTGAGGAGGCCCAGGGCTGCGGCGCGTACTATATTTTTCATGGGAATTCTGCGAGAGAGTTGAGGTTAAGGATTAACGGTTCGTGATTAACGGTTAATAGGCAGTGCTTGCTAAAGCAGCATCCCGACAGGCATTAATCACGAACCGTTACTCATTAATCATTCTATTAATAGCCAGGATTTTGGGTGAGATTGGGGTTCACGTCACGCTCCGACTGTGGAATGGGGAGCACCACGTTGAATGGCTTCACGCCTTTGGCAATGAGCTGAGGCGAGGTGAGCAACTCACCGGTGCGCTTCATGTCGAACCAGCGGTCCATCTCGAAGGCCAGCTCGTATTTGCGCTCACGCCACACCCGGGTTTTGAAGTCGGTAACGGAGATGCCGGCTTGGATATCGTGCGTGCCGGGTGTGTCCAGCGCTTCGCCAAAAGCACGGCGGCGCACCCGATTGATGGCGGCCAGGCCCTCGGTAGTCGGCCCCACGGCCTCGGCCAGAATGAGGTAGGCTTCGGCCAGGCGCATAACGGCAATGTTCAGCGGCGAATCCCAGATGTTGGACAGGGCTTTATCAGTGTAAAACTTGCGTACGTTGTAGCCGTTGGGCGAGCCGGGCAGGAAGGCCGGCTGCGTGCGGCCATCGGGGTACACGTCGCCGGGCTTCCAGATGGTGGCTTCGCGGCGTGTATCGCCCGCCTCATAGCCGGCCACGAAATCGGGCTCGGGCACGTTGAAACCGTAGCCGCCCTGGGGCGTGATGCCCATGCCGCGCGGGCCCATAAATTCGTTGCCGCTCCAGCCGGGCCCGTCCTGCGTGTACTGGTTGCGACCAGCAATAAAGCCCACCTCAAACAGCGACTCCTTGCCGTGCTCGTTGGTCACCTTGAAGTTGTCGGCGTAGTTGGCCCACAGGTCGCGGCCGCTCACCGGGGTGCCGGTTACGCCGCTGGCGGGTGCCACCAGCGCGCGCGCCTGCGCAGCGGCTTCGGTCATCTTGTTTTCGGTGAGGTATACCTTGGCCAGCAGGCCCGTAGCTGCCCACTTGGTAGCGCGGCCCAGGTTGTCGCCGGTGTAAGAGGGGGGCAGTTTGGTAATGGCGTCGCGCAGGTCGCTTTCAATCAGGGTATAGATTTGGGCGGCCGGGCTGCGTGGAATGTTCACTTCAGCCAGCGTGGTGGGCGGCACCGTTATCAGGGGCACGTCGCCATAGGCCCGCACTAGGTCGAAGTAGTATTTGGCGCGTAGAAATTCGGCCTCGCCAATGCACCGCGACTGGATAGCCGGGTCGATGGACATCTTCGGTACCTTCTGCAACACAATGTTGGCCGTGCCGATGCCTACGTAGCAGCTGCCCCACAGGCGGCTGGTGAGTGGGTTGGTGGCCGGAATGTTAAAGAAATCGAGCTGCTGCTGCTCAATGCCGTCGCCGCCGCCACCGCCGCCGGTGGTGCTTAGGTCCGAGCCAATATCGCCAATACCCCACAGGGATGAATTGTACTGGCCCAGCGTGCCCAGTTGGCTATAAACCGCGGTGGTTGCCTGAATGGCGTCGGTTTCGGTCTTGTAAAAGTTAGCGTCCGTAACCTGGTCGCTTGGGCTTTCATCCAGAAATTTCTTGCCGCAGCCCGAGAGCAGGGTGAGGGTGAGCGCTGCCGCGCCGAAAGTATATTTTGTGATGGTAAACATCTTCTTAGTCGTAAAGAATGAGGAGATTAGAAACCCAGATTGAGGCCGGCCAGGAACACGCGGGGCTGCGGATAGATGCCCAAATCCACGCCGCGCGAGCCCACTTCGGGGTCGAAGCCAGTGTATTTGGTCAGCGTCAGCAGATTTTGGGCGCTCACGTACACGCGCACCTGCTTGGTGTAGATGCGGTCCAGGATGGCTTTGGGCAGGTTGTAGCCCAGGGTCAGGGTTTTAATGCGCAGGTAAGAGCCGTCCTCCATGTAGTAGGTGCTCACGCGCAGGTTCTGGTTGGGGTCGCCGGCAATGGCGCGGGGCACGTCGTTGCTGGTGCCGGGGCCGGTCCAGCGGGCTAGCACGCGGGTGCTGCCGCTGCTGTTGCCGTAGAGGGCGCTTTCTAGCAGGTAGCGGTTCTGGTTGTAAATCTTATTGCCCTGCGAGCCCTGCACAAACACGTTCAGGTCGAAGCCCTTCCAGGTCACAGTGTTGTTGAAACCGTAGGTGAACGAAGGATTGGGGTTGCCGATAAACGTGCGGTCAGCCGCGTTGATGACGTTGTCGCCGTTCAGGTCCTTAAAGCGAATGTCGCCGGGGGCCGTGCCATTGGTCTGGAAAGCGTGGTTTTTCACATCTTCCGGCGTCTGAAACAAGCCATCGGCCACGAAACCATAGAATGAGCCGAAGGGCTGGCCCTGGTCGTAGCGCACAATCACACCGCTCAGAGCGCTCAAGCCGTTGTAGGGCTGCCCTACCCCGAGCGATTCGAGCTGGGTTTTGTAGGCTGACATGTTCAGCGTCGTGGTCCAGTTGAAATCGGCGCTCTGCACGTTGTGCGAGGTCAGCGAGAGGTCGATGCCGCGGTTGTAGGCCGAGGCCGCGTTGCGGTTCACGTTCTCATAAGTGCCCGAAACCAGCGACGGCGGCACCGGCGCAATCAGGTTCGGCGAGGTGCGGTTGTAGAGGTCAATGGTGGCTTCAAAGCGGTTGTCCAGGAAGCCCAGGTCGATGCCGAAGTTTGCTTGGTTGTTGGTTTCCCAGCGCAGTTCCGTGTTGGCCTGGCGCGTGGGGGCCGCGCCGGTTTGCAGCGTGCCGCCGCCGGTAGCCGATGTGCCGAAAGGCACCAGAATGCCCGAGTTCACGGCGTAGAGGTAGGCGAAGCGGCCGGCGTTGTTGGGGTTACCCACCTTGCCGTAGCCCGCCCGGATTTTCAGGTTGCTGATGACGCGGTTGCCCTTCAAAAATTCCTCTTCCGACACCCGCCAGCCGGCCGACACGCCGGGGAAGAAGCCAAACTGCTCGCCGGGCGGGAAGTTGCCCGAACCGTCGTAGCGGGCAATGGCCGAGAACAGGTACTTGCCGCCAAACTCGTAGTTGAGGCGTGCAAAGTAGCTGGCCAAGTGCGAGCGCGGGTCAACCTTACCAGCATTGGCCAGCGACGTGTTAATTGGCCCTGAGTTGATTACCGCCAGGTCGTTGCGCAGGTAACCCGTGCGGTAGGCCTCCACGTTGCTGTAGTTGAACTCCTGCGCCGACTGGCCGGCCAGCAAAGTCACTTGGTGCTTGTCGGCAAACAAGTGGTCGTAGGTGATGGTGTTCTCAATCAGGTAGCTAGGCGTGTAGCCTGAAGTGGCCGATGCGCCCGCGGTCAGTTGCGTGTAGCGCGTATTGTAAATCTCGGAACCCACGCGTAGCTCAGGTACGCCGGGCCGGAAAGAGTTGAAATTGTCAA
This sequence comes from Hymenobacter negativus, assembly GCF_017571495.1. GTDB lineage: Bacteria > Bacteroidota > Bacteroidia > Cytophagales > Hymenobacteraceae > Hymenobacter > Hymenobacter negativus. Next base: position 203,116 of record NZ_JAGETZ010000007.1, read on the forward strand.
AAATGAGGTCGGCGCCCACGTTGGTGCGGAAGCGCAGCCCTTTCACGGGCTCCAACTCAGCATACAGCGTGGTCAGCATCCGGTTGCGCACAAACTTCTGGTTGGTGATGGTGGCCGATGCCAGCGGGTTTTCCTCGATAAAGTTGTCCGAAGTGCGCGGCTCGTAGTAGTACCCATCGGGCCGATACACGGGCAGGAAAGCTGGAATGCGTAGCGTCTGCTGTACCGTGCCGTACTCGCCGCTGTTCGACGTAATCTGGCGGTCCTGCAGGTGCGTGAGCGAGATGCTATTGCCGATTTTGAATATCTTATTCAGCTGCACATCGCCGTTGGCCCGCAGCGTAAACCGCTCAAACTGTGAGCCGATAATGGTGCCGTCCTGCTGGAAATACGTGCCCGACAGTGCGTAGCGTGCTTTATCGCTGCCACCCGTGGCCGACAGCGAATAGTTCTGAATCGCGGCCTGACGGAAAACCTCGTCCTGCCAGTTGGTGCCCTCACCTAGTGACTTGGGGTCCCGCAGTTTGTTCACCACAATAGCATCGCCATTGGCAATTCGGTTTTCGTTGTTGATAACTGCGTACTCTTCCGCGTTCAGCAGGTCGAGCTTGCGCCACACCTGCTGAATGCCCCGGTAGCCGTCCACGTTCACCGTCGACACGCCAGCCTTGCCGCGTTTCGTGGTGATGATAACCACCCCGTTGGCTGCCCGCAGGCCGTAGATGGCCGTGGCCGAAGCATCCTTCAGAATGTCAATGCTTTCGATGTCATTGGGGCTGATGGCATTTAGTTGGTTTTCGCTGCCGTTGTCGGGCAATGGGAAGCCGTCCACTACGTACAGCGGGTTATTGTTGCCCGCCGAAGTGATTCCGCGTACCCGAATGGACGTGCCTGCCGCGCCGCCCGGCGCACCGCCGTTCGAGGTAACTGTGACACCCGCCGCGCGGCCCTGAATAGCCTGGGTAGCATCGGCCACCGGCTGCGAAGCGATTTCGCGCGACGACACCGACGACACGGCACCCGTCACGCTGCCGCGTTGCTGAGTGCCGTAGCCTACTACCACAATTTCGTTCAGCTTCTGCGTGTCCTCCTTCAGGCTAACGCTGATGGGGCTGCCGCTAACCACCGCGGCCGTCTGAGTGGTGTAGCCTACAAAGCTGAATACCAAGGTGCTGCCTTCTGGTGCATTCAGGCTGAACGCGCCATCAGAATTGGTGCTGGTGCCCAGCGTGGTGCCACGCACCAGTACTGTAACGCCAGGTAGGCCCGACCCGTCGGGGCCAGTCACACGGCCTGTTACGGGCACTTCGGCCAGGGGGCGAGCGAGTCGAATGGTAGCCGTTGCGGGAGCTGCTACGGCCACGGCAGGAATTCCGCAGGCCAGCAGCACAGCCGAGCGGCGTACCAGTGCAATGAGGTAAATGTTTCGCTTCATGGTGGGAGTTTTAAAAGTGAGTCAGCGAATTGGTGAGAAAAAAGTGAAACAGCTGTAAAGGCCCGAAAACGAGCTATTTAGTCGGAGAAGCTTCGGCTGTGGCCGCGCCGGGTCGCAGCAGGCCATTCGTGGGCCGCACGGTGCCCGTCGAGCCGTCGGGCGTGGTGGCGTTGCGGGCCACTGGTCCGCCCACGTAGCGGAACCGCGCGGTTTGGGAGCCCACGCGCAGGGTATACCAGCCAGTTTCCAGTTGGGGGCGGCCCTGACCATCGGGGTAGCTCAGGTCGTGCAGCGGGTCGATGTCAAATGTTAGTTCCCGGCTTTGGCCGGCGGCAAACTCCTGCTTGTCAAAGTGCTTCAGCATGCGCACCGGGCGGGCCACTCGGCCTACTTCATCGGTCAGAAACCACAGCGCCGTTTCCTGGCCGGCGCGGGCACCGGTGTTGGCTACGCGCACCGTAGCCCGCAGCCGGGAGCTCGGGCCGTTCAGCACCGAGTCAGTCAGGGCTAGGTTAGAATAGGTATAAGTCGTGTAGCTCATGCCCTCACCAAACTCGGTCAGCATCGAGCTTTTGTACTTGGGCGCCCGCTGCTCAAAACCGGCACCAAAGTCGCTCAGGTCGAGACTGTTCTCGTTGTTGTCGTGGTGGTAGTTGGTGATGTGGCCAGCGAACTGCGGATAGGTAAAAGGCAGCTTGCCGCTCGGGTTGGTTTTGCCGCTGATGATTTCGGCCAGCGCCGTGCCGCCGCCGTAGCCCGGCAGCCCCGCCCAGATAATGGCCGACGACCCCTCGCTAATGCTGCGAATAATGTTCGGCCGGCCGCCAATCATGACGACTACCGTGGGCTTGCCGCTGGCCTGCACCGTGCGCGTCAACTGCTGCTGGTCGTCGGGCAGGGTCAGGTCAGAAGTATTGCCGATGCCTTCGGTGTAGGGCCGCTCGCCAAGGGCCAGTACTACAGCGTCGGCCTGCTTGGCTGCGCTGGCGATGGTGGCTAGCAGCATTTTGCCCGTTTTGTCGTAGTAGGGCATCAGCTCCACTTTGGCCTGCGGATATTCCTGGCGGAGGGCTTCCAGCAGCGTAGGCACGTCCGTTGGGTACGCCTCTTCGGGACGGCCCTGCCAAGCCAGCGTCCATCCGCCGCACAGGTTGGCCCGCGAGTTGGCCGATGGGCCTACTACCAACAGCCGCTTTACGCGGCTTGGGGCCAGGGGCAGGGTATTTTTCTCATTCTTAAGCAGTACTACCGACTCGCGCGCTGCCGCCACCGCCTGGGCCCGAAAGGCCGGGTCGCCAATGCGGCTCAGCCGGTCGGCCCGGGGCATGGGGTTTTCAAACAAGCCGATTTCGTCCTTCAGCTGTAGTATCCGGCCCGCCGAAAGGTCGATGCGAGCCTGTGTGAGGCGGCCTTCCTGCACCAATTCCTTCACAATGCGGCAGAAGTTGGTGTTGTAGGGCGTCATGGCCATATCCACACCCGCATCAATGGCCATCCAGGTGGCTTCCTTCTCGTTAGCGGCCGTTTTCTGAATGCGAACCAGTCGGATAATGTCCTCCCAGTCAGTCACAGCCACGCCTTTGAAACCCATTTGCCGCCGCAGCAAGTCCGTTAGAATAGCTTTGGAAGCATGCACCGGCTCGCCATTGATTTCGCCGGAATTAATCATAATTGACTTCAAACCGGAATCGATTGCGGCTTGAAACGAAGGACGAAAGAACTCCTGCAGCCGCTGGTCGGGTATCAGGGCATTGGTGCGGTCCCAACCGTTGCGTGGGTCGGAGTAACCCAGAAAGTGCTTGCCGCAAGCGGCTACTTTATAAGGTGCTATCTCGGTGTTGGTCTGCATTTCACGCACGAAGGCCTCACCCAATGTAGCCGCCACCAAGGGGTCTTCGCCGTAGGTTTCGTAGAAGCGTGGCCAGTAGGTATTTACTCCCAAATCCAGCACCGGAGCAAACACCCAGTGGTGACCCAGGTCAGCCGATTCCATAATGGTAGCGCGGGCCGCCTGCTTGGCCAACTCAGGGTTGAAGCTGGCGCCAAGGTTGATGTTGTGCGGGAAAATGGCGGTGCCGCTCACATAGCTCGCCCCGTGCATATGGTCGATGCCATATATCATGGGGATGTGCAGCCGTGACTCGCGCACAGCAATGCGCTGAAGTGCGGCTGAGTAACGCAGCCACTGCATAGCTGGCACTGCCTCGCCGTTTAGGAAAGAGCCAATATGAAAATCCCGTACCAACCCGGCTGCTTTTGCCGAGTCTAGGGTTACATCTCCATTGGTGCCGTTATGATTTATCGCTGATAGGTTGAGTTGGGTCATCTGCCCGATTTTCTCTTCCAGAGTCATTTGGGCCAGCAGTTGCTGCACCCGCGGGCTAAAAGAAGTGATGGGCAGTTCCGGGGTGGCTGGTGTTACTGGAGATATTGGAACTGGTGTGCTGGCTGTAGTGGGTACCACTGCTCGCTGGCAGGCTGCGAGTAAAGGCAGGGCCAGCAGCATGTTTTTCCAGTGCGCACGCCGTACAATCGTGGTTGGTAGTACGCGCTGGACAGGTGCCCAAAGGCAGCCTATGGAGTTAAAAAAAGTAATCATTGAACAGGTGGGAATGGTCAAATGTATGGGCGTGTGTTTTGCAAATGCAAGCCCATAAATGGCCCAATCTGTCTATTTTAGGCATTTTTGCCACTTGTGTAGCAGGAACCTATACGCTTGCTGCACACGTAGCAATTCCCGTTTTGTTCCCTAATTCCCTACTTAACCCCTTTTCGGTAAACCAGCTGTTGGGCTAAAAAACAACGAAAAAAAACAGTGCTTCAACGAAAAAAAATAGCCTCAGAAGTCCAATGAGGATTTAGCCATCCGAAAATCTACTGGAATACCAAATAGTGGACAAATTGCGGTAGGGGCATTTCGCAAACGTTACCGGAACGCTCATGCTGCTTTTTCGTCTGGTTCGGCTAGCTCATCAGCCATGATTTCGGTGTCATAGCCGGCGTCCAACAGTACGTGCGTCCAGGGCTCGCCGTCTTCATAGTCGGGCGCCAGGCGGCGGCGCTGCAATGCCGCCATCACCTTCTGCGCAAATGCCCAGCTTGTCGCCTGACGTAGCTCCAGCACACGCGCCAGTTCGGCCGCCGAATAGCTGCCCCGATGGGCGTGCAGAAGGAAAACTGCGTACAGCGCCTTCACAATCGAAAACTTGCACTTTTGTAATAATGTGCCAGCGGTAGCTGACTCTACGTAGCGGCACCGGGTGCAGCGCCGGGCGTAGGGTTCGCGGGCTTCGCAGCTTTTCTCGTGGCCACACTTGCGGCAGCGGTAGCCGCCCTGGTCCCATTTCAAGCCAGCCAAGTAGCGCAGGCAGGCGTCCTTATCCGGGTAAATCTGGCTGAACTCACCGAAGTCCACCTCCCGGGCCTCGATGCGGGCGGCCTTCTCGGCGTGCAGGTCGCGGCTCAGCTCACCGTTGAGCTGCTCAATGGCCGCCGACTGCAAGGCTAGTAGGCCGTTGGCTTCAAGCAACTCACGGTTTTGGGCGGCTACTGTTTCGTTCTGGCGTCGTAGCTCGCCGGTGCGCTGGGCCACTAAGGCCTCTAACTCGGTGTTGAGGCGGTCTTTCAGTTCCTGGTTTTCGCGCATCTGCTCAACCAGCCGGTCCTGGGCCTGGTGCTTTTTGCGCAATTGCTTTAGGAGGCGGTGCTGGGTGAGTAGTGTAGTATCCATCAATCCCTTCAGCTTCTCGCCCAGTGCGTAGCTCAGAATGACGACTTCCAACACAAATGCCGCATTCAAGCTGTATACCGTGTAAGCATTGTTGTAGAAGTCGATGCCCAGCTTACGCATGATGAGGAAAGAGAGGCTGCCGGCCACCAAGGCCTGTGCCAGCAGCAGGTAGCGCGCCGGCTTCAATCCCTCTCTATACGCTTGAATGCCAATATAAAACAGTAGTCCATAGGGCAACAGATACAGCCAAAAGCTGAAACCTGAGTGCACTACTGCCGCATCGAGCAGTAGCAGCGCCGTACTCATGCCTACCACCCAGCGCCCAACGCGGTACAGCCGCGGCAGGCGCGAGGCCGCATCAAGAAAGCCATTGGCGTAAATAGCAAACGTAACCAGCAGCAGTACTGGTGCCACGGCCCCAATAAAGTGGTTGAATTTTGGCCCACCAGGCCATAAGTATTGGAAACCCAACCCGTCCTCGGTCAGGAACAGCAGAGCGCCACTAACCACGTAAAGCACGTACGACAAGTAGGTCTGCTCTTTCAGAAAGAAGAACAGAATCAGGTTGTAGAGCACCATAATGGCCAGTACGCCATAGAAGACGCCCAGCAGCCAGTATTGCAGCGACAGTTCTGGTATGAGCCCGGAGCCACTATGCAGCATGGCCCGAAAGCTGGTGCGTGTGTCCGAGCGCAGGCGCAGATAGTAGGTTACGGTTTGGCCCGGTCGGGGCGGTAGGTCAAAAAGAAAGTTTTTGTAGGGATGCGGGCGGGTGGCAAAGGGCAGGGTAGCGCCGGTAGCCACGCTGTCATAAGCCGACAGGCTGCCCTGCATGGGCCGGAAAAAGACGGCCCAGCCAATGTGCGAGTCATACAATTCCAAGTACCAAGCGGCGGTTTCGTTAGGGGCGTGGCGCATGGTAAGCCGCAGCCAGTAAGTGCTGTGCGGATGCTGGATGTTGGGTGGATGCCCGGAGCCCCGCATGACCACAAAACGACGGCTCCAGGCCGGAGACTGCACGTCGGCGATGGTAAGCCGGCCGGTGGGGTCCTCCAGCATGCTGTAGTAGTTGTCATCGAGGTAGTGTTCGGGCTGGGCCGGGTTGGTGGCCAGGGTGTCTTCGCGGGCTGCCTGGACTTGCGCAGGTATGAGCAGTACCAAGAGCAGCAATAAGTTGCGTACGCCGGACCACGCGTAGGGTAGTTTGTTGGCAGAGTTAGCTAATTGGGTAGGAACAAGCATAGCACGACTAACTTACGAACAATTATAATAGCTTGTTGGAATTGGGAAGTGAGCCTTTACTCACTTTGTTCAATTACATCCTCTGTTTAATTAATGGAGTAGTATGGTTGTTTGGATAATTAAGAATTTAAACGAGCAACGCCCGGCCGTGCGCTAGCACAACCGGGCGTTGCTCGTTTAAATAACTGATAATGAAAATCTACAAGCGGAACTGCGCACCTACTTTAATGCCGAAGTTGCTGGTTCCGGGCGCATCACGATAGGTAAGGCGGTGGATGAAGTCGACCCGCACGAATTTGAAAATGTTTTCGATGCCGTAGCCTACTTCTATATAAGGCGTAGAAATAGGGCCGGGCAGGTCGGGGCTATCGCCATTGATGCGTCGGCTGCGGTCCGAGAGTTTGCCGTAGAGTACGTTACCGGTAGCCACCAAACGCCAGTTGAGCGACCGCAGACCCGGAATAGAATTGACAAACAGGCCTTCAAAATGGTGGTCAAGGCGAAGGGTAGCCGAGCGGTCGGTGATGAACTCGAAGTAGTTCATCAGGTTGAATGCGTTGGCGTTATAGAAAGGCGTCTGATTGCCCAGCGGGGTTTTCAGAATGAAATAGGGCAGCGCGGTTGGGATGTAATTGCCTTCGGCGCGGTAGGTCAGGCGGCCCAGTTGGCCCACCGACAGGCTGTGCACAATCGAAAGGTTGAACTTGTGGTACATGAAATTACCTTGATTCCAGTCAATAGCACCCAGCGTGTAGCGGAGCCCAAACACCGGCCAGCGTTTCAGGCCCACGGCCCGCCGACGGTTCTCGCTTTGCACTAGGTTTTCATCGGGAGCATAGCGCGACTCCGATACTAGCTCGCTCAGGTGCAATCCGTTGGATTCTGGTGCGTCGCTTACTGGCGGCATGTTGGGACCCGGCCGGTGGCGAATGTCGAACAGTGGTTCGATGTTCTGGTAACGTAGGGTTAGGGTCTGGGTGAAGCCATGGAAGAGGTCGCGCTGCACGCTTAAAGCAGTGAGGTCGCGCAGCACGGGCTTGCCCTGGCGGAAGCGGCCCCAGCGCGAGGCAGCTACGAAAAGGTTGTTGTTGTCAAGGAAGTCATTGTCAAGCAAGGCTGCCTGTTCCACATCGTGCTTGAATTCGCCGGTGAAAACTGTCCAATGACGCCGCTCGGCAATGTAGCTGGTGCGGGCACCGTACTTGAAGCGGCCGTCTTTGGTGCCGTAGGCCACGTAGGCCTGCGTCACCCAGTTGCGACTGATGTCGGGTGTGGTGCGAAAGCCAAAACGGAAGCGGTTGCCTTCAAAGTCGTTGTTGGCGTATGCGTTGGCAATGGGGCCCAGGTCAAACTTGCCTACGCGCTTGTAGCCATTCACCAGCAAGTCAACCCAATCGAGCACATTGCGCACCGAGGGCAGTGACTTAGCGGAATCGAGTACGGCAAAAGTCTGGCGCTCACTCAAGCTCAGCGTGTCCGGCCGATGCTGGTCGAAATAGCCGCCGGCGCCGCTTTCCGGCATGCCCGGATTTAGCTTTCCTGCCAGGCTATTGTCGGTCGATTCCATCAACGACGACACAATTGGTTGGTCGTAGAAGCCGGTTTCTTCGTGCAGCTTGTTGCGCACGAAATTGCTGCTCACCGTGGTGAATCGCACCAGCATAGCAGCCTGCTTTTCGTAGGGTCGAACACTGATTACCAACTTGGTGCGTGCTGGCAGGCCAGGGCCATCGGTGGGGGGCGTGAGGTCCTGAAAAATGCGCAGGTCGCTCACAAAGTTGATGTTGGCTTCGGGGCTGGCTATCAGGTCGACCCGACGGAGGGCATACCCTTGGGCTGAAATCCAGATAGTACCCTTGAAAGCCAGGTCGTGGCTGCGCTTGGGCGTAACGCCAATCTTATAGCACCAGTCTTTGCCAATGAATACGGAATCCTGTAGCTCGTACTCGTAGGTGAGGCGGCCACCTTCGGCAATGGGCGAGATAAAATCCTTGCCCAGCACGTTTTGCCAGTTGGGATAAAAGTCGAAGTTCTGAAAGTTTGAGCCCAGCATTTGCGAAAGCACAGAGCCTTCGCGCGGACCAACTCCGCGCATCTGCTTGTGCAGCAGGTCTTCACGCCGGCGGAGAGGCGTGTACTTCTGGTAGACCCGTGAGCCGACTTCAGAGGCGAAGATGGGCAGCGGCGCATCAACATCGGCGGCCGCGGCGGCACCCTGACGCACGGCTAGCGCCCGAATATCCTTGATTACTTTCCGGTTAGAAAGGCTCTTAGGCAGGTCAATCAGGCTGGTTTCGATGCGGTTATACGAATCGAATTCTGCGGCCTTTAGAGCACTGCGCTCGTTTTCGGGCTTGTGCTTCTGCACTTCGCGCAGAATGCGAAAAGCTGGATTTTCTGGTTTGCGCGATGATACTACGACTTCGGCCAGGGCAACACCGCCGGATTTCAAACGGAAAAGCACTGTTTGCACCGCTGCATCGGAAAGCTTGCGCCGCTGAGTAGCAAAGCCCATCGCCGAAGCTGCGATAGAGTCGGGGGAGCCGGTTACAGCAAGCTTGAATTTGCCATCGGCATCAGCCGTGATGCCGGCGCTGGTTTTAGGGACGAAGATGGATGCAAACGGTACCGGCTCACCGTTCGTAGCTTCCACTACCTGGCCACTGATAACTATGCGCTGGGCTGCGGCTGGCAATGCGAAGAGGCATGCCAGGAGCAACGAAGCAAGAAATTTCATAAGTAGTAGTAAGAAGCCAAATACGAGGATTAGCAGTAGTCCCGCAATTTACGCAAAGCGTAAGTGGCTCCCAAGTAGTTCCGCGCCGAAAACAGGAAATTTTTGGACGAGTTGTTAAACCTGCTGGCTGAACTGTTGTCAGGGCCCGGTAAAGAGTATTTGCGATATAGTGAGTGGATACTAACCTGTAGTGCAGACCGGATTCACTTAAAGGTTTGAATAGTGGCTGATAGCGCGGGCTTTATCATGCCTCGAATAATCGTTCAATCATTACTCAGAATCGTGCAGCCATATCTTGGCACCTGGCAACACTACCACGCGTATACTCAGGTCGAGGAGCAGGCCGCGCAGCGGCGCGTGGGTTGCGTTGGGCTGCGTAATTTCCTCTACAGTAGCGCTACCGGGGTACTGTTCTCCATTGGGACCAGATACTATTACTGCCAGTGTGGTATGCAAAGCGTATGGTAGGAGGTGGGGTGTGGGGCCGGCCGGCAACACCAATAAACCCAGCCCTGGCAACGGCCAGGTAGCGGCAACCCGTAGCAGGAGAGTAGGCATGAGAAATTAGTGGTTAGGGGCCGTAGCAACTGTATCCGGGCTCGCGGATGCTTCAGGTTTTCGGTGGCGCGGTGCGGGACGCAGGAAGTTGGCCGCATTTGAAATCACGAAGACTGTTGACACGAAGCCAGCAATTTTCTCCAGTAGCAACAGTACTTGTGTACTGCCCGCTGCTGCCGTTGCATTGCCACCCGAATTGCTGATGAGCGTGCCCACGCTGTGGTAAAAAAGCTGCCCGAAAATGTCCAGCTCGGTTCCGGGCCGCAAGCCTGCAAAGGCGTGGTCGTTCACCCGATACAGGCAATAAAAATCGAGGGCAAACGACAGGGCAATCATGCCCAGATTGAGGGATACCAGCAGCACAAACTGTTGGAATGCCTGCCGTAGCGCCGCCAGCGCCCGGAAATTGTGCAGCAGAAAATAGCCGGTTTTGGCCGCCGCACCCAGTAGTAAAACTCCCGTAATGACATCCGGCGGCAAGCCCTCGTACTTGTCAATAAGGTACAGGCCCAGGCCCAGCAGGAGCAGCAGCCCATGCTGCCAGAGCAACTGATGAAATTGGTTCTGGGGTTTCAGGCGGTTCATATGGTCCAATAACAACGAGCTGGGTGTGCGCGAGGTGAATGGATGTACGGAAGGACGTCATGCCTCCGCTCGGCATGATGTCCGTTTAGCTTGTAGCTACACCTCTACTTTCAACGTGGCGGGTGCCTTCGTTACTTCAAATAGCTCACCATGGGGAACAATGGTTATTTGGCCGTACTCCCGGAGGAGCATTTTATAGGCATCGGCTACGGGGCGGGGCTTGCGGTCGAGGTCGAAGAGGCCGCAGGGGTTCACGGTGCCCACCTTGCGCTCCAAGCCCTTGTCCCAGTCAATCTGGTCGATAAGGGAGTACCAGGTGAAACCCAGCACGGGTACACCCTCCTTACGCATCCGCAGGATGTTAACCCACTGCTTCCATAGCCAGGTGGGGGCGTCTTTGGCTTCGAGCACGTTGGTCTCGGTGTGCATCACCGGCTTCTTGTAGCGCTGATAGTAGTCGTGGGTGATGTTGTACCAGCCCAGAACGTCCATGCTGGTACAGATTTCACCGTTCGGTAGCATAATTTTCTCGTTGCGGCCGTAGTAGTCGTTGCCCATTATCTGGTACCCGGGCGGCTCGCCAGCCATAAACCAATCGTATTCGCGGCGTGTTAGTCCGTTGTCATATAAGTAGTTGAGGACGTCGCCTTCGGGGTGATGCCCGTAGAGCAAATCGAGGGAGGCAAAGCGCAGCTTGTTCTGCATCTGTACTTCAAATGTATGCTCGGCCCGCAGCTCGTGGGTAAACTCAGCCGATTCGCTCTGCACAATCACGCAGTCGGGCCGGTGCTTGGCAATGCGTTGCGTGCCCATGATGCTGGCAGCCACCAAGTGCTTCAGCGCGGTCACAAAAGCCTTGTCTGACTTCAGCTGCTCATTCCAGATGCCGTCCTTAGCGCTCATCTTGGCCGTGACGTAAATCTCGTTCACTGGGGTGTAGAAGCGCACCCAAGGGTAGCGCTTAGCCACTTCCTCGCAATAAGCCGCGAAGTGCACGGGCAACTCCGAATTCTGAAAATTGCCCAGCCAGTCGGGCACCCCGAAGTGCATCAAATCCAAAATCGGGGTAATGCCCAGGCGCTGCATCTCGGCCATAGCCAAGTCGGCAAATTCCCAATCGTATTTGGTGGGACTCAGCTGAATCTTGTAATAGGGTAGGCCGTAGCGGAGCACCTTCAGGCCCATTTCCTTCACCAAGGCCAGGTCTTCCTTATAACGGTTATAATGGTCGCATTCGGCCAGCAGGTCGCGGCGGGTTTTGCCTTGGTCGATGGTCGGGTAGCTGCACTCGATGCCGGTAGCAAACATGAAGTTGTTCGGCAAGCCCGTGGGCAGGCCATTGCCGTTGTGGCCGGTAGCGCCGCCAAATTCGTCGCCCTCGAAGTTGCCGTCGCCGAAATGCTCTTTAATTTCTGTTAAGAAAGACTTCATAATATTTTAGTTGTCAGTTGCTCGTTGTCAGGTTCTTGCTATTGTGCATGGCTGCCAGCATTTGCTGGAAGAACCAACACTGACAACGAGCAACTGACAACTAAAATCAGGCGTCCCGGCGCTGTTGCTGTTCCAGAAACTTATCGGCCGTGCGCAGGCTCAGAGCCATGATGGTCAGGGCCGGGTTCACGCTCAGGGCGCTGGGGAAGGTGGAGTTGTCGGAGATGTAGAGGTTGGGCACGTCGAAGGCGCGCCCATTGGCGTCCACCACGGCATCGTCGCCGCTCCGGCCCATGCGGGCCGTGCCGATGACGTGAGCGTAGCGCTGAAACGACCAAATGTCGGTGGCCCCGGCGGCTTCCCAAATGGCGCGCATCGTCTTCTCAGCGTGGGCATTCATGCGCTGCTCGTTTTCCTGAGCGGTGAAGTGCAGGCGCGGTTTGGGCAGGCCGCGGACGTCTTTTTCCTCGGCTAGTTCCATGTAGTTGTCGGCGTGGGGCAGGCAGTCGCCGAGAATATTGATGCCGGCAATGTGGTTGTAATTCCGCATGTAGTCGCGTAGCTGCTGGCCCCAGTATTTGCGGCCCCGGGCCACCTGCCCGGCAAACGTGACGGGCATGATGCCAATGCTTTGCAGCAGGTAGCCGCCAATAAAATCAGCATCCTTCGGCCGGTGGGTATCCTGCGAAATCAGGCCGCCGGGAATGCCTTTGTTGGGCCGCACCTCATCGGCAAAGGTGCCGAAAACCTGCAGGCCGGGGTGGGCCATCAGGTTCTTGCCTACCTGTCCGCTGGTCAGGGCCAACTCATTCAGTAGCAGCAGGCGTGGCGTTTCCACCGAACCCGCGCAGATAAACAAGTGGCGGCAGCGCTGCCGCTGCTCAATGCCGTTTTGGGTGTATACCACGCCGGTGATGTAGCCCCGCGCATCGCGCTCAATCTCGGTTACGAAGCTGTTGGGCCGTATATCAGCCCCGTGCTTCACGGCCAGCGGAATAAAGGTGACATCCATGCTGGCCTTGGCGCCATTGGAGCAGCCGGCCTGGCAGAAACCCCGGTTGGTGCAGGCCTCCCGCCAGCCAATACCTTCTTGGTAATAACGGGCCGATAATGCTGCATTCGCCGCCGGTGAGGTACGGATACCGACCTTCTCCGCTCCGCGCACCATGAGCTGGGCGGCGCTATTGAGCGGCAGCGGTGCCAGCGGGTAGCCCTTACGACGCGTGGGGCCCCAGGGGTAAGGCGTTGGCCCCGAAATCCCCAGAAACTGTTCCAACTCCTCGTAATAGGGTTCCAGCTCCTCGTAGCTCACGGGCCAGTCCTCGCCCTGCCCAAAATCGCGCCGCACGTGCAGGTCGTCGGGCAGCGGGCGGGGCGTGTAGGCGGTGTAGTGCAGCGTGGAGCCGCCCACGCCGGTACCCGAGTTGTTCTTGCCCATGGCCAGTGGGTCGGCGCCGGCGGCCAGCCGCTCGTCGTTCCAGAACAGGAAGTTTTGCGCGGTTTCGTCGGTCGCAAAGTCTTTCTCCGGGTTGTGCCAGGGGCCGGCCTCCAGCACTACTACTTTTAGGCCGGCCATTGCCAGGCGGGCCAGCAGCGGCGCCCCGCCCGCGCCCAGGCCAATGACAATGCAGTCTACTTCATCGGCTTCGGGGGCAATGGCTTGTGGCTGCTCCAGGGGCGTGTCGACCGGGGTGGCGGCCGGGGCTGGCTCATCGGTCAGCAAGGCACGCAGGAGCGGGTCCTGGATTTCGGGTTTGACCGGATTGAGGACACCTTCTTCGAGAACTTCTTCGTCGGGCATTTTTAGCAGTAAGTGAATGAGTGACTGAGCGAATGGGTGACAGAGCAAGTGGGGAAAAGCATTCACCCATTCGCTCAGCTACTCATTCACCCATTAGAAGGCTCCCGGTCGTCTTTTTCGTTAAGGCCGATTTTCGTCCAGGCGGGTAGGTCGGCCATGCCCACGTAGCCGATTTCTTCCTGGGCCAGGGGGTGCGAGTAGTAGGCCTCGGTGAGCTCGGCCAGCAGTTCTTCAAAAAAGCGGCCAGCGTTCAAGGTTTCCCAGGTGGAGCCGGGCGGGGTAGTGCTGGCCAAGGCTTGCAGCACGGCGTCTTGCCCGGTGGCATCGAGCGCTTGGAAATCGGTTTGAAACATGGCCTGGGCTATTTCCTGAATGCCGCCCAGGCCCAGACGGTAGGCTTCGCGGTCGGGCGGCAGGGCGTCGTAGCGCCAGCCGTCGGCGCGGCCTTCGGCAAGGCGCTGGTCCACGGCAGGAGCCAGGGGAATAGGGGAGTCGGAGCGGTCGGGCTGCGGTAAAAGGCGGGCAGCTACGGCTTCCAGCAAAGCGAAGGATTCTGGGGCCAGGAACTGCGGCGCATATGCTGGCGCATCAAGGCGGGCTTGCAAGGCATCGCGCGTGGCTTCGGATACGTGTGGTGTGGCCAGCAGGGCGCGCACGGTGCCGCTTGGGTACGTGGGGAGGGACATAACAGGGGATTGGGCTGCTGGATACCGCATTCCAGACAGTTCAGCTAAATCCCATACGAGCAAAACCTCGTCAATGGTGGAAGTTTTAATGGTTATTTCTTCCACAAACCCCGTAAAAAAGCCGCCGCCGCGCAGGTGGCCCACTCTACCGGCTGCTGCCTTATTTAATCTAAAGCTGCAGAGTAGCCGCCTGGCAACAAAAGATTCGGAACATCTGGTACGCCGAAAGATAAAAGCCGCCTAGCGGTGACAGATTACCAACTGGGTCTGTCACCGCTAGGCGGCTTTTATCACCTTGAATGGTTACACTTCGGCAGAATAGCTTCTACTCGTCGCTGCTCAGCTTGCCACCCGTCACATGCACGAGGCTGCCGGTCATGAAGGAACCGTCTTGCGAGGCCAGTAGCACGTAGGCTGGGGCCAGTTCCTCGGGCTGGCCGGGGCGTTTTAAGGCGACTTCGTGGCCAAACTTGGCTACTTCCTCGCGGGGCATGGTGCCAGGGATGTTGGGCGTCCAGACCGGGCCGGGCACCACGCAGTTCACCCGAATGCCACGCTCACCCAGATACAGCGCCAACGACTTGGTGAGGGCATGAATGCCGGCCTTTGATGCGGCATAATCTACTAATATCGGGATGCCCACAATACCCACAATGCTGCCGGTATTGATGATGCAGTCGTCCTGTTTGAGGTGGGGAATCACGGCCTGCGCCATCCAGATGTAGCCCAGAATGTTGGTGTCGAAGGTGCGGCGAATCTGCTCCTCCGGAATGTCCTCGAACTTCTCCTGGCTCATCTGGAACGCGGCGTTGTTTACCAGAATGTTGAGGCCACCCAGTTCGGCCAGCGTGCGGCGCACCGCCTGCTTGCATTGCTCCGGGTCGCGCACGTCGAGCTGGAGCAGCAGGCACTTGCGCTTCTCTTTCTCTACCAGGCGGCGGGTTTCTTCGGCATCCTCCACGTTCTCGTTGAACACCACAGCCACGTGCGCACCCTCTTTGGCAAAGGCAATGGCCACGGCCCGGCCAATACCCGAATCGGCTCCGGTGATGATGGCGACTTTGTTGGTGAGCTTGCCGGCTGCTTTGTAGTTGGCCAGGTCCGAATCGGGTTGCAGCTTCATGTCTGCTTGCTTGGCCGGATAGGGCAGCTTTTGAGCGGCGGCCTTCATGTCTTTGGCCGTGGGACGGTGCTCTGGCTTGGCCGGCGCCGCTTTTTTGGGAGAATTGGCTGTGGCTGAAGTAGTCTGTTTGGTGGGCATAGCAGTTGGCAAGGGTGTAAGGCTGCTTACGCGAAAAAGGGCGACATGGCTAATGAGAAGGCAACTTCGGGCGTTGCGGGCAGCTCAGGTCAGGCCGTGAAATCTGCTCAGTTTGAGGTGTCGGGGTACTGCGGTGGCCTTTCGCTTGGGCGGTGCCGCTCTCGGTAGCGCCGGTACAGTTCAGCAGTAGTCCACATGGCCAGTAGCGGACCCAGAAAATACAGCCACAGCTCCGACCCGCTGCCAGCGGCCACCGCTGCGCCCAGTGAGCGGGCTGGGTTCAGACTCATACCCGAAAGCGGCGACTCTACCACCACAAAGAGCGCCAGCGTAAACCCAACAAGTGCCCCGGCCCACTGCTTGAAGCGCGCCGAGTGCAGCGACCAGAGCAACACGAGCATCAGGCCGGCCGAAATCAACAGCTCGGCCCCCAAGGCCAGCGCCCAGCCGTGCGCTCCCTCAGTGGGGCGCGTGGTATTGTAGTGAATTTCCGGATGGGCAAACCACGGCTTCAGTAGCCAAAACATGCCGAAGCCTGCCAGCAGCGCGCCCGAAAACTGTGCCAGCACATACCAGAGCGCATCGGCCGTGCCAATGTGCCCCAACTGCCAGAATCCCAGCGTCACGGCTGGGTTAAAGTGCGCCCCCGAGCGCTTGCCCCAGGGCGAGTAGGCCATGGCCACTATTAGCAGTCCCACGGCCAGGCCCACCCCGATGCGCTGCACCCAGGCGCTCGGTCCCAGGGCTCGGGCCAGCGCCGAATCGGGATGGTGAAACACCACAGAAGCTACGCTCGAAACCGTGAGGAAAGCCATGATACCAGCAGCTTCGACCATGTAGTGGCGCCAGTTGTGGCGCAGGGCCTGAAACAGTTGAGCGGCGAAAGCCATGCGGGAAGCGGGCTGGGGTACCTGTCTGCAACGCAAAAACGGCCAACGGGTTAAGCGAAGTCCTCACAACCGGCGCAGCACCACGCGGCGGTTGCGGGGGCGCTGGGTGGGGTCGGCATTATCGGCCACGGGCTGAGTGCCGCCGTAGCCTTTGGGCTGAAGCTGGGCCGTGCCCACGCCGTGGGCTGTGAGGTAGAGGCATACCACTTCGGCCCGCTGTTGCGAAAGCTGGCGGTTCAGCTCCGCATTGCCCACGTTATCGGTGTGGCCCTGCACCTCAAAGCGCAGCTCCGGCCGGGTGCGCAGGGTGGCGGCCAGCGCATTGAGCGCCGTGCGCACGGGTGGCAGCAGCCCGGCTTTACCCTGTTCAAAATATAGCTCGGGCAGCGTCACGGTGCCACCCACGGCCAGCTTCGACAGCGAGGCCGTACTGCCGGAATCAGCCAGCAGCACGGTAGGAGCGGCAGCGGGCAGCGGGATTACCACTGCCGGGGAACCGCCTGGCAGGGTCGCTGGCTCCGGCAGCGGAGCCGGCCGGCGGACTGGCTTGGGTGCCACCGTTGCCGGCCGGCTTGTGGCGACGGCAGGCGGTACGAAAATGACGCGGGCCGGCGCTGGTGCCGGTTTAGGTGGCTGCACTGCCGGTTTGGAGGCCGATGCGCTAGGTGCCGGTCGTGGGTTGCGACTATACAAAAAGCCCGTAGGAATCGGCTCGGGCTTGGGCGTTTCGGCCGTCATACCCCAAAGGTTGCGCCACGACGAAACCGGCGGCTTTAATGGCTTGTCGGGCCGCTCCCAGGTAATACGCATGCTGGTATCGATGATGTCCTGATAATAATCGACACGCAGCTTGTAGGGCTCACCCGCTTTCAGCTCCACGCTGGTAGTGAAGGTGCGCACCGGCTGCGGCCGCCACTCATTCATAATCAGATTGTCATTCAGCCAGATGCGGACCCCATCGTCCACAGTCACGTGCAGTAGGTAGCGCCCGCTGGCTGGCGGCACCAGCCAGCCGGTCCAGCGCACCGAGAAGTACTCGGCCGGCATCCCTGGCACCGGCGGCGCATGGCCCCAGTCAAAAGCCAGCGTGGCATCGCGCCGCCGCGTTACAAGGCGGTCAAATTCTGGTCCGTTGTAGTATTCACCGAGAATGCCGTCGCCGGTTGGCAGCGCCTGAACCTGAGCTTCGGCCGGGCCGGAGGTTGCTGCCAGCAAGCCTGGTATGATGAGCCAGCACTTCCGGGTTAGGAATGAATAGACAGGGCGAAGCATGCGAGTATAACGGTGAAGAAGGCTTCTCTAGTGCATGCCTTGAGACTACCGCCTCACCAGTTACTCAAACTCGTTGCCGCAGTGAAAGCAGTGAAAACGGTTGCCCCGCACCGGAAACCGCAGCAGCACCGATAGCAACGACGCCCAAAACCCATAGGTGTTGCGTGTAGCCGGCCCATACGCCACATTCGACGAGCCACAGCGGGGGCAGCGGGGCGTCACCGGGTCGGGCGCATCGGCAGCGAAAGAAGCCACGTCGGGCTCAGTAGCCAGGGGTACCGGCTCATGGTGTAGGATTTCCAGGGCGGCTTCGGCATCGCGTTGGAGCACGTACAGCCGCACGCCGCCCGTAATGGGGCTGTAGAGCGGTATCAGCGAGACCAAATTCTCGTTGCTCAGAAAACACGGAATACCCGCTGCTTCCAGCCGCGTGCGCGCCAGGTTAGCTGCCATCGGCTCATAAAACGATTCAAGAAAAACGACGGAATCGGGAGCAGACATGCAGGACTAGTAGGGTTGAATGTTGAGGGTTGCGTTTTAAAGGTTGAATGCGAGTGTTATCAAATCCAAACGACTCAACCCATCGAGCGCAACCCTTAACATTCAACAGTGCTTACTTTGGCTGCTGCCGGGTGGCGGCGTCGATTCCTTTGGCGGCGTGGCCAGCTTGCAGCGCCACAAACTCGGCTTGCCGGGCTCGCACGCGCACCTCATCGCGGGCCGGCATGTCCATCCGGATTTGCTTCAACTGGTCGTTCAGGCGCTGGTACACGGCGCGGGCGTAGTCCCAGTCGCGGTCGGTCCAAGAAGTGCGCTGGGTGCGGGTTTCGCGTACCAGCTGTCCGTAGGCCGCCGGCAGGTCCTGGGGCGTAAGGGCGTTGATTTGGCCGGAGTAGGGGCCCATCAGCTTGGCTTCCATGGCCAGCTCCTGGCGCGGGTCGAGGGGCCGGGCGCGACGGGCGCGGTTGTTAGCGTTGTAGGTAGCCGCGCCTTTGCCAATGCGGGCCAGCTTGTGGGTCGCGGTGCGGGCCACGGTATCCAGCTTGTGGCCGGCTTCGCGGGCGGCTTCCTGCCGCTCACGGGGCGTAGAGTCGCAGCTGCTGAGCAGCAAAGAAACAGCCAGCAGCGCACCGCTGAAGGGCTTTAAGCCCGAAAATTGGTTGTGCAAAACACCTTTCATAGCACGAAGCAGTAAGTTGGCCGCAAGTTACGTCCGGCCACTGCGCCGCTCTACTGCTTGGCCAGTCGAAAGGTTAGCGTTAGCTCGTATTCCACGGCCACATCGTTACCGCCAATCTGGGCCGGAATCCATTCGTCGGGAATGGTTTTGGCCACGCGCAAGGCTTCCTGGTCGCAGCCACCACCAATGCTGCGCAGTACCCGGTGGGCGCTGGCTTTGCCCTGCTTATCAATGATAAAGCCAATGGTTACCTGGCCCTGAATGTTGCGCTCCTGCGCCAGCTGCGGGTACTGTAGCTGTGTGGTGTAGGCCGCCAGCGCCGCATCGCCGCCGATGAACAGGGGCGGGCGGTCCACGCTGTGGCGCTGCCACTGGCCGGGGCTGGTTTCGGTGCTGTAGGGAACGTCGCTGCCGGGGCGGTAGAATATCAGCTTATTGGCCGTGTGGTCGTACCGCTGCACCACCACCATTTCTTTGGAGGGTGTGATGCCATAATATTCCCACACGCCTACTTTGGTACGACGGTCGAGCATGCCGCTTTCCCATTTGGTAGTGTGCATCTTCTGTGCCTGAGCGCCGAACGCTAAGCCAAGAAAAAGAATAAGCTGCGTAAGTTTGTAAATGTTATTATTCATAGTTGGATAGATGACGTAAAACAGAATATTATACTTCTCTGAAATACACAAACCTTTGATAACCCGAAGGTAGTAAAAGTTCTATTTCCGTTCAAGGGGTTCCCTTGTTATTTAGCCCTCTTCAAGCTGTTCACGTAGGTCGTGCTCCCGTTCGCGTAGTCCGGGTGTATGAGGGCAAATAGCTGACAGCTTGGTGATTGATTTTAAGGCTTGTCGAATAAAGCCGAGCTGTTGTAGAATAGAATATTGTCCCCATAATGCTCCGAAATGCCGGGGTTCTCTAAGCAGGGTTTCATTTATATCGGCTAAAGAAGCCCGGTAATCACCCCGTAGGTAATAGGCCGTAGCACGCTTGTTCCAGGCTTCAGTAAAATTGGGGTTTAATTGAATTATATAGGTGAAATGCTTTATTGCCACCGTGAATTCCTCTGCCTGCAAAGCGCGCATCCCGGCTTCTAATTCCTTATCCAGGGCTACATCGCCGGTCGTCAGCCAGAGCTGCCAGATGCCGTTTTGCAGGGTTTCAATCTCGGCCGGCGTAGTGGCTAGCCGCAGGCGGGCAAACAGGTCGTCGAGCATAGTCCGTGAACAGTTAGCAGCTTCACATTAGCATTAACAATGCTAATGTGAAGCTGCTGGGTACTAACTGAATTTAAAACAGTTCCTTGGCCACCCGCCGGATGCTTTCCGACTTGCCCATGCTATAGTAGTGCAGGCAGGGCACGCCATGAGCCATCAGCTCGCGGCTTTGGTTGAGGCACCACTCGATGCCCACGGCGCGGGCCGCTTCGTTGTCGCGGCATTGGCTAATGGCTTCCACCAGCGGCTCGGGCAGGTTGAGGAAGAAAGCCCGGGGGAGCATGGTGAGCTGGCTTTTGGTGGTTAGGGGCTTGAGGCCGGGGATGATGGGCACGTTGATGCCCGCGTCGCGGCACTTCTTCTCAAACTTGAAAAACTCCTCGTTGTCGAAGAACATTTGGGTCACAATATAGTCGGCGCCGCGGTCCACTTTGTGCTTCAGGTAGCGGATATCGGAGGCGTAGTTGG
The DNA here is from genome assembly GCF_017571495.1 of Hymenobacter negativus. GTDB lineage: Bacteria > Bacteroidota > Bacteroidia > Cytophagales > Hymenobacteraceae > Hymenobacter > Hymenobacter negativus. The sequence goes on from NZ_JAGETZ010000007.1 coordinate 223,606, forward strand.
GCGCCTCGAAGTGCTTCTCGGGGTAGCCAGCCGTGCCGATGCAGAAGTTGGTGGCCCAGGTATCGTCCTGCTCCTCATCCAGATATTCGCCCTTGTTCAGGTTGGCTACCTGCCCGATAAGGTCGCAGGCGTAGGCGTGGCCGTCGGGCTCGGCCTTGAACACGCCTTCGGACTTGATGGGGTCGCCGCGCAGGGCCAGGATAGAATCGATGCCCAGGAAATGCAGGTCAATCAGCGCATTCTCGGTCTCTTCCTTCGTGAAGCCGCCGCAGATGAGGTGGGGCACCGTATCGACATCAAAGCGGTTCTTGATGGCCGCGCAAATGCCTACGGTACCAGGCCGGCGGCGCACGGTTTTCTTCTCCAGCAGCCCGTTGGGGTGGTGGCGGTACACGTACTCCTCGCGGTGGTAGGTCACGTCGATAAACGGCGGCTTGAACTCCATCAACGGCTCGATGTTCGAGAACAGCGTGAGGATGTTTTCGCCCTTTTTGGGTGGCAGTACCTCGAAGGAGAAGAGGGTTTTGCCGTTGGCGCGGGCGAGGTGGTCGGTAACTTTCATATGAGTAACCCCACCCCTAGCTCTCCCCTCCAGGGGAGGGGTGCCAGACATATCAGGGTTTAAATTGAAATAGTTGCGAAAGCCCTTCCTCGGAGGGGGAGGGGTTGGGATGGGGTTACTTCGGCTCGTAGTTCAGGTTGGGCATCAGCCAGCGCTCCAGGTCGGCCAAGGGCATGTTTTTGCGCTGGGCGATGTCGGCCACTTGGTCGACCCCAATTTTACCCAGGCCGAAGTAGCGCGCGTCCGGGTGGGCATAGTACATGCCGCTCACCGAAGAGGCCGGGTACATGGCCAGGTTTTCGGTGAGGGTGATGCCGGTTTTGCCCTCGGCGTCGAGCAGTTGAAACAAGGTGATTTTCTCGGTGTGGTCGGGGCAGCCGGGGTAGCCGGGGGCGGGGCGCACGCCGCGGTATTTCTCCTGAATGAGGTCGTCGCCGGTGAGGTGCTCGTCGGGCGCGTAGCCCCAGAACTCGCGGCGCACCCGCTCGTGCAGGCGCTCGGCAAAGGCCTCCGCCAGACGGTCGGCCAGCGCCTTCACCATGATGCTGGAGTAGTCGTCGTGGTCGGCTTCGTACTGCTCAATCAGCTTCTCGATGCCAATGCCGGCCGTGACGGCAAACCCACCCATGTAATCCGGGCGACCAGTTTCTTTCGGAGCCAGGAAGTCGGAGAAGGCAATGTTGGGGATTTTCGGGCCTTTTTCGCCCTGCTGGCGCAACGTGAAAAATTCGGTGGCTACTGCATCACGCGCGTCATCGGCGTAGATTTCGATGGTGTCGTAGTCCTTGGTATTCGCCGGCCAAAAGCCCAGCACGGCGCGGGCCGTGAGCAGCTTCTCGTCGATGATTTTGCGGAGCATGGCCTGGGCGTCTTCGAAAAGCTTAGTGGCCGCTTCACCCAGCGTCTCGTCGGTGAGGATGCGCGGGTAGCGGCCCTTCAGCTCCCAAGTGTGGAAGAAGGGCGTCCAGTCGATGTATTCAGCCAGTTCGGCAAGGTCGTAGTCTTCCAGTACTTTGGTGCCGAGGAAGCTGGGCTTGGTAATCGAAACCGTGTTCCAGTCCGATTTGAAGCCATTTTCGCGGGCTGCTTCGATGGTCAGGTAGTTCTTCTCGCGCTGTCGGCTGGCGTAGTCGGCGCGCAGCGTGGCGTAGTCGTCGGCCACAGTCTGGGCATAAGCTTTTTCGCCCGAGCCGAGCAGGCCGGCCGCCACGCCCACCGAGCGCGAGGCGTCGTTGACGTGCACCACCGCCCCGCTGTAGGACGGCGCAATTTTCACGGCCGTATGCAGGCGCGACGTGGTAGCGCCGCCAATGAGCAGGGGCACTTTCATGCCGCGCTTTTCCATGGCCTGGGCCACGTATACCATCTCATCAAGGCTCGGCGTGATGAGGCCGGACAGGCCAATAACGTCGACCTGCTGCTTCTGTGCTTCGTCCAGAATACGTTCCAGCGGCACCATCACGCCCAGGTCCACGATGTCGAAATTGTTGCAAGCCAGTACCACGCCCACAATGTTTTTGCCGATGTCGTGCACGTCGCCTTTCACGGTGGCCATCAGTATTTTGCCGGCCGTCTGGCGGTCGGAGCCCTGCTTGTCGGCCAATAGGTACGGCTCCAGGTAGGCCACGGCCTTCTTCATCACCCGCGCCGATTTTACCACCTGGGGCAGGAACATTTTGCCGGCCCCGAACAGGTCGCCCACCACGTTCATGCCAGCCATCAGCGGGCCTTCAATCACTTCGAGCGGGCGGCCCACCAGCTGGCGCACTTCCTCGGTGTCCTGGTCGATAAACTCCGTAATGCCCTTCACCAGTGCGTGTTGCAGGCGCTCCTGCACTGGCAGGCTCCGCCACTCGTCGGCCACTACTTCGGCCTTGTCCTTTTGCTTAACGGTATCGGCAAATTCCACCAGGCGCTCGGTGGCGTCGGCGCGGCGGTTGAGTAGCACGTCCTCGGCCAGCTCCAGCAGGCCGGGCTCGATTTCATCGTACACGCCGAGCTGGCCGGGGTTCACGATGCCCATATCAAGGCCGGCTTTGATGGCGTGGTAGAGGAAGGCCGTGTGCATGGCCTCGCGCACCACGTCGTTGCCGCGGAACGAGAAGCTGATGTTCGAAATACCGCCGCTGGTGAGGGCGCCGGGCAGGTTCTGCTTAATCCAACGCACTGCTTCGATAAAGTCGATGGCGTAGTTGCGGTGCTCGTCCATGCCCGTGCCCACGGTCAGGATGTTGGGGTCGAAGATGATATCGGACGGGTCGAAGCCCACTTCCTTCACCAGGATGTCGTAGCTGCGCTGGCAAATTTCGATGCGGCGTTCCAGCGAGTCGGCTTGCCCGTTTTCGTCAAAGGCCATTACCACTACCGCAGCGCCGTACTGGCGCACCGTGTGGGCCCGCTCCCGGAATGCCGCTTCGCCCTCTTTCAGCGAAATCGAGTTCACAATGCTCTTGCCCTGCACGCATTTCAGGCCCGCTTCCAGCACGCTCCACTTCGAGGAGTCAATCATTAGCGGCACCCGCGCAATGTCGGGCTCCGAGGCAATGAGGTGCAGAAACGTTGTCATCACCTGCTCGGAATCGAGCATGCCCTCGTCCATGTTGATGTCGAGGACCTGGGCGCCTTCTTCTACTTGCAGGCGGGCCACCGCCAGGGCTTCCTCGTAGGCACCGGTGCGAATGAGGCGGGCGAAAGCGCGCGAGCCCGTCACGTTGCAGCGCTCGCCCACGTTCACGAAGAGGCTCTCGTTGGTGATGCCAAACGGTTCCAAGCCGCTGAGGCGCGTAGCGGGCTGAATTTCGGCGGGCAGCTGGCGGGGCTGGTATCTCTCGGCCAGCTTGCTGAGTTCGGCAATGTGCTGGGGCGTGGTGCCGCAACAGCCGCCCACCACCGTCACGATGCCTTCCTTCAGATAATCCTCCACCAGCGCGGCAAATTCTTCGGCTGATTCATCGTAGCCCCCGAAGGCATTGGGCAAGCCAGCGTTGGGGTAAGCCGAAATGTGCACGTCGGAAATGCGGCTTAGCTCCTGCACGTACTGACGTAGCTGGTCGGCGCCGAGAGCACAGTTCAGGCCCACGCTCAGCAGGGGCAGGTGGCGAATGCTGTTCCAGAATGCCTCTACCGTCTGGCCCGAAAGGGTGCGGCCGGAGGCATCCGTAATTGTGCCCGAAATCATAACGGGTACCACGCGGCCGCCTTCGTCGAAGAACTTCTGCACGGCGTAAAGCGCGGCTTTGGCGTTCAGCGTGTCGAAAATGGTTTCGATGAGTAGCGTGTCGACGCCGCCATCCACGAGGCCACGCACCTGCTCCAGGTAGGCGGTGGCCAGCTCATCAAACGTCACAGCGCGGAAGCCGGGCCGGTTCACATCGGGCGAGAGCGAGGCCGTGCGGTTGGTGGGGCCCACGGCCCCGGCCACGAAGCGCGGGCGCTCAGGCGTGGCGTACTCGTCGGCGGCCTCGCGGGCCAGGCGGGCCGACTCGTAGTTCAACTCATACACCACGTGCTCCAGGCCGTAGTCGGCCTGCGCGATGGTGGTGCCACTGAAGGTGTTGGTTTCCACCATATCGGCCCCGGCGGCGAAGTATTCGGCGTGGATGCCCTTGATGATGTCGGGCCGGGTCAGGCTCAGCAGGTCGTTGTTGCCGCGCAGGGGCTTGGGATGTTCGGCAAAGCGGGTACCGCGGAAGTCCTCCTCGGTCAGCGGATGGCGCTGAATCATGGTGCCCATGGCGCCATCGAGAATCAGCAGGCGCTGGCGGAGGAGCTCGGGAAGTGAGGAGGGGGCATTCAGGGTGGCAGTGGGCATTTCTTTCGGGACGAATAGCTACGTAAGCGCGTATCCAGAAAGAAACCCGAACAATAAAGTTCGGTTCCGGCTGTCATCTTCTTTCACCCAAACGCAAGGTAAAACGGGAGTTGGCACCTACTCGTGGTAGGTTGCCAAGACGTCATCGGGCCCGGTCCCTCGGTCTTTCTGGATAGCAGCGTAGGGCGAAGATACAACGGAACCGCTGTTTGGGGTACAAATGCTGTCAGCTTAAGAATTATCTATGAAAGCACAGCCAAGCCGGCGTCGCGGTGTTGCGCCAGCAGCTCGGCCGGCGCTTGCTTATCCGTAACAAGCGTGCCGACAGCAGAGAGGGGCGCAAATTGAAAGTACTGGTCGCGCTCCAGCTTGCTAGAATCGCAGAGCAGGTAGACGTGGCCGGCCGAGGCTGCCACTGCCAGGAAAATAGACGCTTCCTTTTCGCTGTTGGCACTGAGACCACGCCGCAGCGAAACCCCATCGACCCCCACAAAGGCCTTGTCCACGGCGTAGCGGCGCAGGTGCTCCGTGGCAACGGCGCCGTGCGTGGCCCGGCGCTTAGCATCTACCTCCCCGCCCGCCATCACAACCTGCACCGCCGAGCCGGCTAGCTCGAACAGGACCGGCAGGGAATTGGTCACAACCCGGATTTTCAGGTGCCGAATGAGGGCGCATAGCGGAAACGTAGTGCTGCCGCAATCGATGAAAATGGTGTCGCCCTCTGCAATATGGCGCGCCGCCAGCTGGCAAATGTATTCCTTCTGGGGACCTTGGGCGGTGGCTTTGGTAATGAAGGCTATCGGATGCCGGGCCATGTTGGGCCGTACCGCGCCGCCGTGCGTGCGCACCACCAGGCCCTGGTCAGCCAGCAGCGCCAAATCGCGCCGAATGGTGATGGGCGTGGTGCGCAGGTGCCCGGCTACAGCCGCTACTTCCACGCTGCCGTGCTGCTCCAGGGTTTGCAGAATGTATTGCTTGCGCAGTTGGAAATTCATCGGATTGGCCTTACTTGTTCTCAACAAACATAAAAGAACAAATAAGAACAAAAACGAACGACCCATTCATGATGAACGAACGAATTCGGCTACGAGAGCAGCTAACATTAGCTGACGACTGGTTTACTCTGAAGAAAATCACCTTCGACTATCAGCGAAAAAACGGAACCTGGGAAACGCAATCGCGTGAGGCCTACGACCGGGGTAACGGGGCCGTCATCCTGCTCCACGACCCGGCTACCGACAATGTTATCCTGACCCGGCAGTTTCGCCTGCCCACTTTCGTCAATGGCAACCCCACCGGCATGCTCATCGAAGCCTGTGCCGGCCTGCTCGATGATGACCATCCGGACGTCGCCATCATCCGCGAAACGGAGGAGGAAACCGGCTACCGCCTGACGCACGTGGAAAAGGTGATGGAGGCCTACATGAGCCCCGGCTCCGTGACAGAACGCCTGTTTTTTTACCTGGCCGAGTATTCCGCCAGCACCGAGCAGCAGGCGGGTGGCGGCATCGACGAAGAGGAAATCGAAGTGCTGGAAATGTCGTTGCCGAAAGCACTGGCAATGGTGAAAACGGGCGAAATCCAGGACGGCAAAACCATTATGCTGCTGCAGCACCTCCGCCTGAAACAGTTAACTGCTTAACTCACCAGTCATGATGATTCTCATATCCGGTCCCTATCGCAGCGGGACCAACGACGACCCCATGCGCATGGCCGCCAACCTGCACCACCTTGAATCCGTTGCGTTGCCGTTGTTTCGCGCCGGTCATCTGCCCATCATCGGTGAATGGGTGGCCTTGCCGCTGCTGACGTTAGCGGGCTCGCAGCAGCCCGGCGACGAGGCTTATCAGGAAATCTCCTATCCGGCTGCTCACCGGCTGCTGGCCAAATGCGATGCCGTCCTGCGGCTATCCGGTGCCTCCACGGGAGCTGACGAAGATGTGCGCATTGCCCAGGCACGCGGGTTGCCGGTATATTTTCGCCTTGAAGACGTACCCAATTGTGACTTGAGTTAGGGAGACCGGGTGGCGCAAGCTGAAATACGTGCTACAATGCCCAGGTCGGCCATACGCTGCCGGCCGCAAACCCTACTGGCTCCGGTGGCAGCTCCAGAAACGCGGTGGCGCCCACCAGTCCGGCCAAATCGCCGGAGCCGCCCACGCGGAGCGGAGTGGCCAGGCGGCGGCCCTCACCGTCCACGGTCAGGCGCACCGGCACGAAATGCGTGAGCTGGGGCTTGAACTGAATGTCCACGGTGAGCACGGCCAGCGCGGGTGATGCGAAAGCGGCCGAAGCATCGGCAGCATCGGCGGGCTGCTGACAAGCCCGCAGCCAAGGCCGCACGTAGCGGCATGCCGTGATGAAAGTAGACACCGGATTACCGGGCAGGCCGAACACTACCGGCCCGCCGGTCTGCGCCCCAAACCATAACGGCTTACCGGGCCGCTGCTGCACCTCGTGAAAAATTTCTTCGACGTGTAATTCGCGCAGCAGGCCTGGCAGGTGGTCGGCGCGGCCCTTGCTCACGGCCCCGCTCAGCACCACGGCATCGAAGCCCGCCCCGAGAATGTTGGTGAGGCCGTCGCGCAGCTTATCCAAGGCATCGGGCAGGTGAAACAGCGAGACATCAGCCCCATCCTGGCCAAACAGCGCCTGCAAAGCATACGCGTTGGAACGCCGAATCTGATGCGGCAACGGCGTTTCGTGAATGCCCACCAGCTCGTCGCCGGTGCTCACCACGGCCACGCGGGCGGGTCGGGTCACGGCTAATTCGGCGGCCCCCACCGTGGCGGCCACGGCCAACTCGGCCGGGCCCAGGCGGGTGCCGGGGCGGAGCAGGGCGTCGCCCACGCGGCGGTCGGCCGCCTGATGATGGATGTTAACGCCGGGCGCAACGGGGGGTGGAATCTGGATGGTGGCGCGGTTGTCGTGCAGCAGAATGTCCTCATAGCGCACCACCACATCGGTGCCGGCTGGCAGCACCGCGCCGGTCATCACCTCCACGGCCTGATGTGGGCTGAGCAGCGGCCGGGGTGGCGCGCCGGCATACTGCGCGTGCTGGATGGCAAACGCGGTCTGACCCCCGGCCCAGGCGGCGTAGGTTATCGCAATGCCGTCCATCGCCACCCGGTTGAAGGGCGGAAAGTCGCGGTCGGCTGTCAGGGTTTCGGCCAGGATGCGCCCGGAGGCGTGCGGGAGCGACACGGTTTCGGATGGGAGCGGACGGGCCGTGGCGAGGACGCGGGCAGTAGCTTCGGCGGGGGTGAGCATGGGGGAGTAGCGGTAGGAGAGACGCCAATTGGGGTCCCTCGTTGAACGAGGCAGCGGCTTAAACAGTGAACTATTGTGCCCGCCGGCAAACAATCTGCGGCGGGAGTTAGCTATCAGCAACGCAGCAGCCGCTGATTATTGAGGCAGCCATTCCAACGATTAGGCGCAAATATGCGTCTTTACGCCCTATGCAAACCAAGAACTTTACCCACGTCAATGCCGCCAACCAGCCCACGATGGTGGACGTGGGGGCCAAAACGCCTACCCGCCGCGTAGCCCGCGCCCACTGCCGCGTGGTGCTGGGCACCGAGCTGCTGAGCCATGTGCAGGCCGGCGAAATGCCTTCGCACAAAGGCCCGGTCATTCACACAGCCATCCTGGCGGGCATCATGGGCGCCAAGCGCACCTCGGAATTGATACCCCTCTGCCACCCGCTGGGGCTGGATGATTGCAGCATCACCATCGAGCCCGACGGCCCGGATGCCCTGCGCGTGGTGTGCACCGCCGTGGTTACGGGCCGCACCGGCGTAGAAATGGAAGCCCTGACCGGTGCAACCGTGGCCGCCCTCACCATCTACGATATGTGTAAGGCCTTCTCTCATGACATTACGATTGATAACGTGCAGCTTATCGCTAAAACCGGCGGTAAGAATGATTTCAATCGGTTCGAAAATTCGTAAATTCCGGTATGGATAGTCTGCCCAACTCAACCGTAAAACGCTTTAAACACGCCGCCCTCACCCGCCCCGATTTGGGTGAGTTTGGCCGCCACGAAGTTGCCATTCTGGGCGCACCCTGCGGCGATATTCAGGCCCTGGTGGCTCGGTTGCTGCCGTTGCTGGCCCCGCAATTGCGCGTGGCCTATGTGGATGCCGACCATGCCGCCGGTGATGCCGCCGAAGAATCATCGGCCGTTCCGGCGGGGCCTGCGCCTTACATAGCCGATAATGGTTTGTCGGCCGAGCTGGTGGATAAAATCACCCACCGCCAACTCAACCTGACGCGGGCGCTGGACCGCTTCACCCAGCCCGAGCTGCTGGCCCACGAAAGCGTGGTGCTGGTGAACGGTAACCACTTCCGGGCCCGTCAGCAGGTCGTTATCGTCGACCCGCGCAAGCCTCTGGATAAGAAGCTCGACCGCCTCACCGATGTACGCCTCATCCTGCTCGCCGAGGGCCAGGCCGACCTGCCCGCGGTGTTAGCCGAGCACCTCAGTGCCGCCCCGCTGCCGCCCGTGCTGCGCCTGGCCGAGACGCAGAAAATAGCCACCTTTCTCCGGCAATGGTACCAGCTGGCGGTGCCGGTGCTGCGCGGCTTGGTGCTGGCCGGCGGCCGGAGCGAACGCATGCAAACCGACAAAGGCGCTTTGCAATACCACGACCTCGACCAGCGTCAGCACACCGCCGCGCTATTGGCCGAATTTTGCCCCGATGTGCGCGTGTCCGTGCGCCCCGACCAATCCGCCGACCTGCCCGCTGGCCTCCAGCCCCTGTCCGATACCTTCCTAGGCCTGGGTCCGCTGGGCGGCATCCTTTCTGCCTTCCAAGCCGACCCCAATGCGGCGTGGCTGGTGCTGGCCTGCGACCTGCCTTTCCTCACCCGCGACACGCTGGAGCACTTGGTGAGCAACCGGCAGCCGGCGCGAATGGCTACTTCGTTCAAAAGCCCTTGGGATGAATTTCCCGAGCCGCTGGTCAGCATCTGGGAGCCGCGCAGCTACGGGCAACTGCTGCGGTTTCTGAGTCTGGGCTATTCCTGCCCGCGCAAGGCTCTTATCAACTCTGACATCGAGCTGCTGGCTCCGCCGGTGCCCGAGGAATTACGCAACGTGAATACCCCCGAGGAGCGCGCCGCAGCCACGCAGGAGCTGGAGCAGCGCCGATAGCCAGGGCCGCAAGCGCGGGAGAAAAACTGGTCGTGGGCAACCCGGAGATAGTGTTTGCCATCTCTGGGAGTATGAAGCATCCTTTCCTCTGCTTGGCGCTGCTGGCCTTGCGCCTGGCAGCAGCGGCCCAAAGTCCCGCGCCCGGTTCGAACCTGAATTTCGAGCAGCTTGACCCTAAAACCCGCCTGCCCGCGGGCTGGGAACTGCCCACCGATAAAAACTACCGTGTAGCTACCGATTCGTTGGTGCACTACGAGGGGCGCTACGCCGTGCGCATTCAGTCGGAAACGGCGGTGCATGAGGGGAGTAGTTTCGGGGTGGCACGGCTGAAAATTCCCGTGCGGTTCCAAGGGAAAACCGTGAAACTGACGGGTTATCTCAAAACGGAAAATGTACGAGAGGGCTTCGCGGGCCTCTGGCTGCGAGTAGATGGCGAGAATGGAACGCTGGCCTTCGATAACATGCAAAAGCAGGCCCTCCACGGCACCCTCGACTGGCAGCCCTATACCATTGAGCTGCCACTGGGCGACAAAGCCGAAACCGTGCTGCTGGGTGGCCTGCTCCCGGCCCTTGGTACGATGTGGATTGACCAGCTGAGTCTGACCGTGGACGGCCAGCCGCTGGCTCAGGCGCCGCTCCGGCCCGTAGTCCATTATAAAGCCGAGCAGGATACGGCCTTTCGCCACGGTTCCGGTATTACACTGGATAACCTGAGCAAGCAGCAGATTGACAACCTCGCCGTGCTGGGCCGGGTGTGGGGCTTCGTGAAATACTACCACCCCGCCGTGGCGCGCGGCGACTACAACTGGGACGCCGAAATGCTGCGCGTGCTCCCCAAAGTACTCACCGCAAAGAATACCGACGACCGTAGCGCCATCCTCAGCACCTGGTTCACTAGCCTCGGGCCCGTGCCAGCCTGCGCCACCTGCCGCGAGCCCGCGCCCGACAGCGTCCGCCTCCAACCCGACTTGGCGTGGCTTACCGATAAAAAACAGCTTGGTTCTGCCCTGAGCCAGCAGCTGGCGTACCTACGCCACAACCGCAACCAAGGCCCGCACTACTATGTGCGTGGCGCCCCCAACGTGGGCAACCCGCTTTTTTTGCACGAGGAGACTTACGCCCAGCCGGTGACGCCCGATGCCGGCCTGCGCCTGCTGGCCCTGTACCGCTACTGGAACATGATTGAATACTTCTTCCCCTACCGCTACGCTATCGGGGAGGATTGGCAGAAAGTGCTGCCGGAGTTCGTACCTAAATTCGTAGAGGCCCGCAGTGACGAGCAGTACCGGTTGGCCGCGCTGGCCATCATCGCCCGCATTCACGATACGCACGCCAATATTTTCGGCAACGACAAGGTGCTGGCTGCCTACCGTGGCGTCTTCTACGCGCCGGTGCAGGTGCGTTTCGTGGAAAACCAAGCTGTGGTAACGGGCTATTATAACGACGCTCTGGGAACGGCCACCGGCCTGCAAAAAGGCGATGTGGTGTTACAGGTTGATGGATTGAAAGTGGCGGATATGGTGAAGGCACGCCAGCCCTTAGCGCCCGCTTCCAATGAGCCCACCCAGCTCCGCAACATCGCTCGCGACCTGTTACGCGGTGCCACCGACAAAACCAAGCTGCTGGTGCGCCGCGACGGCCGCGACTTCCCCGTGACCGTGGCGCGCGTGCCCGCCGCCCAGCTCAACTTGGCCCTGAACAACGGCACGCCCGACCCCAAGGCCCCGTTCTGGAAAATGCTGCCCAACAACATCGGCTACCTCTCGCTGGGCACCATCAAGCAGGCCGAACTGCCTGCCGCGATGGCCCAGTTGAAAAACACCAAGGGCCTCGTGATTGACATCCGCAACTACCCGGCCGAGTTCGTGGTGTTTTCGCTTACAAAATACTTGTCGGCGAAGCCTGTGCCTTTCGTGTGGTTCAGCGAGCCGCAGCCGACGTACCCAGGCCTGTTTTTGCGCACGCCGGTGCTGGCAGTGCTAGGTACCAAAGAAGCGCCTTACGCAGGCAAGGTCATTATTCTGGTCAATGAGTTAAGTCAGAGTCAGTCGGAATACACTACTATGGCCCTGCGCGCCGTGCCGGGTGCCCGGGTAGTGGGCAGCACCACGGCCGGCGCCGACGGTAATGTGTCCAGCATTATTCTACCAGGCAACATCTCCACCATGATTAGCGGCTTGGGCGTGTATTACCCCAATGGCCGCGAAACCCAGCGCGTCGGCATCGTGCCCGATGTGGTGGCGACGCCTACTATCCAAGGCATTCGGGCAGGGCGCGACGAGGCGCTGGAACGCGCTGTGCAGCTGGTTGAAGCCCTGTAGATGCTTCAGGTGCTAAGGGCCTATTGCCGAAGAACCGCCCTTACCCGGCGGTTCTTTTTTTGCCTGCTGTTCAGAATAATCCAATGAAAAAGTGCGTTGTGAATGCAGGTTGGCACGCTTTTTAAAATAAACCAGCCAACACCTATTCATTAACTCGCTATTTCATCATGAAAAAAACTGCAATGCTAGCCGCCGCGCTTTTAGCCACGGCCGCTGTTTCCTCAGTGCAAGCCCAGAGTGTTCGCATTGGCCTGCGGGCCGGTGCCAATTACTCCAATCTGGCCGGCAACATCAAAAACGAAGACACTTATAACAACAAAGTCGGCTTTATGGGCGGCGTGATGCTCAACGTTCCCATTATCGCCGACGGCTTCCTGTCGCTCCAGCCGGAGGTGCTGTATTCACAGAAAGGCTTCGAGAATAAGCCCACCGAGTACACCTCCATCCTGGGTACGCAGAAGCGCGAGGGCAGCGTGAATTACAACTACATCGACGTGCCAGTGCTGCTGAAAGTGAAAGCCGCCGGCCTGGTGTTTGAAGCCGGCCCGCAGTACTCCTACCTGCTGAACGCCAATAACCAAACAAAGACGACCACCACGCCTACCATCGGCAACCCCACGGTTTCCGAAGCCGAGAACAAAACCGACGTCAACGGCCTCAACCGCAACGAGCTGGGCTACCTGGCCGGCGTGGGCTACGAGGCCGAAAACGGCTTGAGCCTGAACCTGCGCTACACCGGCGCCTTCAGCGACTTCGTGAAATCCGACAACAGCACTTACTTCAACGGCGACTTGAAAAACGCCCGGCACTCCGCGTTCCAACTGTCGCTGGGGTATTTGATTCCGAGCAAATAAAATGTCTCCCTTCGGACCGCCGCAGGTGGTCTGACCGGATGTTAATGACTCAAGCAAAAGGCCCCGATTCGCACAGAATCGGGGCCTTTTCACATTTTAGGGCTGGTCGCGTTGAGAGAACAGATTATCTCGTATCCACTTGATGCGCGGTATACTCGCAATGACAGATGGCATGCCTACGCCATCATTTTCTCCCGCTCTTTGATGCGGATGTCGTTGTTCACGGCGGTGAGCACAACTGTTACCACCACGTATTTGGAGGTGGGCGTGTTGCTGACTTTGGCCACGCTGCCAATGGGTACCAACGGGTTAGCTTCCGGGAAGTAGGCCGAGACATTGCCTTTGGGAATGTCGTAAGGCACGGCCACAAACCGTTCTACCCGTCGCTGTTCGCCCTTGTAGTGGCTGGTGATGTCGATGAGGTCCTTGGCTTTGATGTTGCGGTCAGCCATGTCGGCCGGGTTCATGAACAGCACGCGGCGCTCGCCGTGGATGCCGCGGTACCGGTCGTTGTATTCGTAAATCGTGGTGTTGAACTGGTCGTGCGAGCGCACGGTCATGAGCACGAGCTGGTCGGGTTCAAGGGGGTATTTCTCCAGCGTGGTTTTGCTGAAGTTGGCCTTGCCGTTGTCGGTGGTGAATTTCCGCTCGCGGGGGCCGTTGGGCAGGTAGAAGCCGCCGGGTTTGCGCAGCTTCTGGTTATAGTCTTCGAAGCCGGGAATGACGCGGGCAATGTGGTCGCGGATGACGTCGTAGTTCTCCGTCATGGCCACCCAGTCGGTCTTGGTTTTGCTGCCGAGGGTGGCAATGGCCATGCCGCAGATAATGGCCACTTCGCTGAGCTGGTCGCCTTCTACCGGTACCAGCACGCCCTTGTTCTGGCTCACCACGCCCATGGAGTTTTCGCAGCTGGTCATCTGGTGGCCAGCCTTCTGCATGTCGATGTCGGCGTGGGCGAAGGTGGGGAGGAGCAGGCTGGTTTCGCCGGTTACGAGGTGGCCGCGGTTGAGCTTGGTGCCCACGTATACGGTCAGCTTTTGCTTGCGCATGGCTTCGGCAATCATCTCAGTGTCGGGGCCAGCGGCCAGCAGGTTGCCTCCCAGGCTGAAGTACACCTTGGTGTGGCCTAGGCGCATAGCCTTAATGGACTCGACTACGTCGAACCCGTCTTTTGTTGGCGGGGTGAAGCCAAATTCCTTCTCTAATGAATCGAGGAATTTTTTCGGCATGCGCTCCCAGATGCCCATTGTGCGGTCACCCTGCACGTTGGAGTGGCCGCGCACCGGGCAGGTGCCCGCACCGGGCTTGCCGATGGCGCCTTTCATGAGCAGTAGGTTCACAATTTCCTTCACCGTTTCCACGCCCTGGCGCTGCTGCGTGATGCCCATGGCCCAGCATACAATGATTTTCTGCTTGCGGGCAATCAGGTTGGCAGCTTCCAGCAACTGCGCGCGGCTGATGCCGCTGATTTCCTCAATGTCCTCCCAGCTAGTGGTGAGAATGTTCTGTTTAAATTCCTCGAAGCCAGTAGTAAATTCTTCCACAAAAGCGCGGTCGACCACCTGGCCGGGGTTCAGGTCTTCGGCCTCAAAGAGGTGCTTCATGATGCCGCGCAGCAGGGCCATGTCGCCGTCGATGCGCACTTGCAGGTACACGTCGGTAATCTGGGTGCCGCCCCCAAGCAGGGTGCCCAGCGCCTTCACCGGGTTCATGAAGTCCTGCGGGTTGCGGAAGTGGTTGAGGCCGGCCTCAATCAGCGGGTTGACGCTAATGATTTTAGCCCCGTTCTTCTTCGCAATCTGCAGGGCCGTGAGCATGCGCGGGTGGTTGGTGCCCGGGTTTTGGCCCATGATGATGAGCACCTCGGCCTCGTGGATGTCGTTGAGCGTGACCGAGCCTTTGCCCAGGCCTGTGGTGGGTGTGAGGCCCGAGCCGCTGCTCTCGTGGCACATGTTGGAACAGTCGGGCAAGTTGTTCGTACCAAACTCGCGGGCAAACAGCTGGAACAGAAAAGCCGGCTCATTCGGCACTTTACCGGAGGTGTAAAAAATGGCTTCCTCGGGCGAGTTCATGCCGTTCAATTCCTTGGCGATGATGTCGAACACCTCGGGCCAGGCAATGCGCGAGTAATGATTGTCGCCGGGGCGCTTCACCAGCGGGTGGGTGAGGCGGCCGGCGTTGTTGAGGTCGCGGTCGGTCATGCGCGAAAGCTCGGCCAGGCTGTGCTTCATAAAAAACTCCGGGCCGGCGGCGCGGTGGTCGGAGTCGGAAGCGCTGGCTTTGGCGCCGTTCTCGCAGAACTCGGCCACGGAGCGGTGCTCGTCGGGGTCGGGCCAGGCGCAGCTGGAGCAGTCGAAGCCATCCTTCTGGTTCATCTTCAGCAGCGCGTGGGTGCCGCGCGTCATGCCGCCCTCGCTCCAGCTAAACTCCATGGACTTGAGCACCGCCGTGACGCCGGCCGCAATTTTCTGGCGCTCCTCCAGCTGCAGGCCGGTGAGGGCTTCGGGCGGCTGTGCTAATACCGGGTGCTCGTATTTGGCGTTGGCGACGTCGGGCGCGGGAATGTGGGCGTGCACGTGGGTTCGGTTGGGGTCGGAGCGGTAATGATTGGGTGCGGGAGCCTCGCCCTGGTTGGGCCGCTCGCCGCTTTTGGGGGCGTTGGCTTCGGCACCCTGCTCGTGGGTGCGGCCGGCTTTGCTCGGGTCGTTCTGTGGGGAGTGGGGGGTATCAGGCATAGCGGAAGAAGGATAAAGATGAGACGTCATGCAGAGCATAGCGAAGCATCTCGCCTACTCAAGTAGTCTAAGCAATTGAATTGGTTTGAGCAGGCGAGATGCTTCGCTGCACTCTGTATGACGTTTTTTAATGCTTGCAATCCAGGTCCTTCTCGACCAGAATGCGGAGGCGCTGGTTTTCCGCCAACGGCAGGTCGTGCGAAAAGCCATTCTGGTCGGTTTCAACCCAGGATTTGGCCAGGGCAAAGGGCACGAGCACGGTGAGGGCGCCTGGTTCGTAGTGAATTTGCACGGGTTCCTCGTTGGGCATGGTTTGGGGGCGCTCGGAGCCGCGCTCCAGGGCGTAGGTCAGACGCTGCTCGGGGTTGAGGCCGAAGTGTACCGCGCCTTCCACGCGGCCTTGCTCGGCAAATTCGCGCACCTCGCTGTCGGAGAGGCGCAGGCGCAGGGTGTCGTCTTCGATGCGGAGTTTCATAGCACGAGCGAGTGGGAATAATTGTAGTGAGGTTTAACGTAAGGCGAAGATGGCCGTTGCTTTTGATTAGCCTTTAGCAGGTTCCGTTGTCGGCGTCAGCAGCCGCCAGCCGTGGCTGTAGATGTTGAACCGCTCGTTGCGCACGAAGCCCAATACTGTCATCCCGAAGCTCTCGGCGGCTTGCACGGCTAAGCTGCTGGGGGCGCCCACCGCCGCCAGAATCCCGATGCCGCCCGCCGCCGCTTTCTGCACCAGCTCGAAGCTGACGCGGCCGCTCACCAGCAGCACGTGCTGGTGCAGCGGTAGCCAGTCGGCCAGCAGCGCGGCCCCGATTACTTTGTCCAGCGCATTGTGGCGGCCCACGTCTTCGCGCAGCAGCAGCAATTCCCCCTCGGGCGAAAACAGGGCCGAGGCGTGCTGCCCGCCGGTTTGCTCGAAGCCAGCCTGGGCAGCGCGCAGCTTCTCGGGCAGCTGGTGTACCACGGCGGCGCTGATGTGCGGGCCGGCGGTGGGCAGCACCGGGCAGGAGGCGGTACGCACGGCATCGATGCTGGTTTTGCCGCACACGCCGCAGCTGGAGCTGGTGTAGAAATGCCGCTCCATGGCTTGGAAATCGACCTGAACGTGGGCGGCTAGCTCGGCCCGGACCACGTTGCCGGCTTCTTCGGCCTTCTGCACGTCGGGGCAGGGGATGATGCCGAGCAGGTCGGCTTTGGTGTGGATGAGGCCCTCGGTGAGCAGGAAGCCGGCGGCCAGTTCCTCGTCGTGGCCGGGGGTGCGCATGGTCACGGAGAGCGTGCGGTGTTGGCGCTGGCCGTCCTGCTCGTAGCCCACGCGAATTTCCAGCGGCTCCTCGGCAGCAAGCTGGTCGGAGGTGGGGATGGGGAGGCCGCTGCCGCTCACTTTCTCGATGCGGGCGAACTCGTAGCTGGCGGCGGGGAGCAGAATGGCGGGTTGCATAAGGGGGGTGGATTGAGCTTATGGGCAAGTACTGGAGCGTCAGGTAGAGCGCAACACATCATCTTGTCCGCCACTAGTAAACCAATCGTCAAACAAAAAGGATTAGGAGTAGCACACCGAGATGCCTCTGCTGCGCTCTACCTGACGTTCTTTTTAGGATGACGTTCTTGTGGACCTTTTAACGCCCGTCTTCTGCCTATGAAACTCAACAAACTCGTCCGCAACCTCACGTTTTGGGTGCTGCTGGCCATTGTGGCCGGGGCGCTGCTGGGCCACTTCAAGCCTGCTGCCGCCGTGCAGATGGAGCCGCTGGGGAAGCGCTTTATCGACGTGGTGAAGCTCTTTATTAACCCCATCATCTTCCTTACCATTACGCTTGGCATTAGCACCATGGGCGATTTGAAGAAGGTGGGGCGCATTGGGGGCAAGGCGCTGCTGTACTTTGAAATCGTGACCACGCTGGCGCTGTTTATTGGCGTGGGGGTGGCGGCGCTGGTGCGGCCGGGGGCGGGCGTGAGCACCGGCAAGCTCAATGCCGAGAAGGTGGGCGAGTTCACCAAAAGGGCCACGGAGTTTTCCTGGGGCCATTTTCTGGCCGATAACCTGACGTTGCAAGTGCTGCTCGTGGCCATCGCGCTGGGCATTGCGCTCAGCAAATACGCGGGGCGCAAGCCCATTATTCACTTCCTGAAGGCGTGCTCAAAATACGTGTTTCGTGGGCTGCACCTGGTGATGCTGCTGGCGCCCATTGGGGCATTTGGCGGCATGGCCTTCACCATCGGGAAATACGGTATTGCCACACTGCTGCCGCTGGGCAAGCTCATGGTGACGGTGTACCTGACCATGGGCGTGTTCATTTTCCTGGTGCTGGGCGCCATTTTACGCTACTGCGGCATCGGCATGTGGACGTTCCTCAAATACATCAAAGCCGAATTGCTGATTGTGCTGGGCACGTCCTCTTCCGAAGCGGGCCTGCCGGGCTTGATGGAGAAGCTGGAAGGCATGGGCTGCGCCCAACCGGTGGTGGGGCTGGTGGTGCCCACGGGCTATTCCTTCAACCTCGACGGCACCACGATTTACCTCTCGCTCTCGACCCTGTTTCTGGCCCAGGTGTTCCACGTCGAGCTTTCCGGCGCCCAGATTCTGACCATGATGGGCATCCTCATGGTGACTTCAAAAGGCGCGGCGGGCGTGGCGGGCAGCGGCTTTGTGGTGCTGGCCAGCACGCTCACGGCCATGAAGGTGATTCCGGTGGAAGGCCTGGCCCTGCTGCTGGGCGTCGACCGATTTATGTCGGAAGCGCGCTCCATCACCAACTTCATTGGCAACGGCGTGGCCACCATTTTCCTGGCCCACACCGAAGATGCCCTCGACCACGAAATGGCCGTGGAGGCGCTAGGCAAGCGCCTGAAGCCATTGCGTCTGCGGGGCCGCAAGGACCTAACCAGCGGCGAATACCTGGGCGAAGTGGCCGAAGAGGCCGCGCCGTAAAGCACGAGTACCGCGAATTTTCAATTCGCCTCGCGTCGGGTTTCGACGTCGCTGGTACCGCGCCAACGCGAGGCGAATTGAAAATTCGCGGTACTCGTGCCAAACGCTCCGAACTTTGCCGCCATGCAGCCCACCCTTTCGCCCGCCCCCACGCGCCCGCCCATTCGCTTCGACCGCAACGAGGTGGCCGGCGCTTTCGGCGACCTGGGCACCGATTTGCCGCTGCTCATCGGCGTCATTGCCGCTTCGGGCGTGGACAGCGCGGGCGTGCTCATCCTATTTGGGCTGATGCAGGTATTCACTGGGCTATGGTACCGGATGCCCATGCCGGTGCAGCCGCTCAAGGCCTTTGCGGCCCTGGTTATTGCCCAGAAAATTCCGGGCCGGGTCATTTTCGGAGGGGGGCTGGCCATTGGCATCAGCATGTTTTTTCTCTCGATAACCGGGCTGATTGATGCGCTGGCGCGGCTGGTGCCCAAGGCCGTGGTGCGCGGCATTCAGTTTGGGCTGGCGCTGCAACTCTCCACGCTGGCCCTCACCAAATACGTGGGGGCCGACGGTGCGGCCGGCTACGCGCTGGCGGCGGCGGCTTTCGGGGTCACGGTGGGGCTGTTTGGCAACCGGCGCTGGCCGGCGGCCCTCGTCGTTATTGCCCTGGGCGTGGCGTATGCGCTGGTGTTCAAGCTGGATGTGGCCACTGCCCAGAAGGCGGTGGGCCTGCACCTGCCCACTTGGCACCTGCCCCAGACCCAGGACATTCTCACCGGCGCCCTGCTGCTGGCCCTGCCCCAGATTCCGCTCTCGCTCGGCAATTCCATTTTGGCTACCAAGCAGGTGGCCCAGGACTTATTCCCCGAGCGCGAGCCGCTCACCATCAAGAAAATCAGCTTCACCTACGCCCTGATGAACCTGGTGAACCCCTTCTTTGGGGGCTTTCCGGTGTGCCACGGCTCGGGCGGCATGGTGGGGCACTACGCGTTTGGGGCGCGCACGGGCGGCTCGGTGGTTATCTACGGCGGCCTTTTCCTGGTGATGGGCCTGTTTTTCAGCCAGGGCTTTGCCGAGGTGGTGCAGATTTTCCCGCTGCCGGTGCTGGGTGTGCTGCTGCTGTTCGAGGCCCTGTCGCTGGCCACGCTGCTGCGCGACATCAGCGGCGAGCGCCGCGATTTGCTGGTGGCGCTGCTGGTGGGGCTGCTCTGCGCCGGCCTGCCGTATGGCTACCTGGTGGGCCTGGTGGTGGGCACGGCCATTTACTACGGCATGCAGCGTGGCTGGGTGGGGCTGGGGAAGCACTAGCGCCCCGGCTTCCAAACGTCGGGAGGACGGGTTTTAAAGCCAAAACCCCCTTCCAAACGTTTGGATGCCTTGGTTTGGCTTTAAAACCTTCTTCCAAACGTTTGGATGGCTTGCTTTGACTCCAAAACCTCCTTCCAAACGTCGGGGACCCATGGTTTGAGGCCGAAGCAGCCCTTCCAAACGTTTGGAAGGAGGTTTTGACCTTAAAACCCGTCCTCCCGACGTTTGGAAGGCCCGTTAGGCTCCTAATGATGGCATTACCGGCGTTGGAAGCGCCGCCTTTTCCTCGGCCAGAATCCGCACGGGCTGCTTGTGCTCGTCCACGGCCACGAACGTGAAGAGGCCGGTCACGGCTTTGTGGCGCTCTTCGGAGTACATCTGCTCCACAAAAAGCTCGACGCGCACCTTCAGGCTGGTATTGCCGACGTGCTCGATATTAGCCACCAGCTCCACCAGCGAGCCGCCAGGAATGGGGTGCGTGAAATCGACCCGCTCGGAGGAAACGGTCACCATTTTGAGGCGCGAAAACCGGGTGGCCGCGATGAAGGCCACCTCGTCCATGAGCAGCAGCGTGGTGCCGCCAAACAGCGTGTCGTAGTGGTTGGTGGTGTTGGGGAAAACGGCTTTGAAAATGCGCGTTTCGGCGCGGGCAATGCGGTCGGCAAGAAGCATAAGGAACAGGAATAAGGAACAAGGATGAAGGCGGGAAAACGGCCTCTGCTTGCGTTCAAGCCCTGTTCTGCGAAAGCCAGCCACCGGCCACACCACACCCCGGCCGCGCCCAGGGCGCAGCGGCACGGCACCGCCGATGCCAGCCCCAAAGCGCGAGGGCAGCATCACTCGGCGGCCGGCAGGTCTCCTGACTTGTTTCGGGTGGCCCCGCCCTTCTCGGCCGCCGGAAGCGGGCCAATGGGCATCGATGGGGGCACCGGCTCCGGCCGCTCGGGGCCGGGAAACTCACAGTAGCGCGTCTGTTCGGGAGTTGCACCCGATTCCCTTTTAATTCCCGTCGCGGCCAAAGCCCCGGCCGGAAACCGTCCGCTGATTGAAGGAAATCAAACCGAGAACCAACGCCGCGAAGGTAACAGCTTTCCGGCGCGGCGGCCCCGGAGAAGGCATTTGCTCACCCCGCATCGATTTGGATGGCCGCGCCGCTTGTGCTATATCTTTATGAAATTTAACTTATCAAACAATGGAACCGCAACCTCGTGTGAAACCCATTCGGTTTCATGAGCTGGACCTGTTACGCTTTGTGGCCGCGCTGGCCGTTGTGTGCTACCACTATACCTATCGGGGCTTCGCCGCCGACCACCTGAGCCCGGTGAGCTACCCGGAAATCGACGGCGTGACCCGTTACGGCTACCTCGGGGTGGAGCTGTTCTTCATCATCAGCGGCTACGTGGTCCTGATGTCGGCGTACAACAAAACGGTGAAGCAGTTCTTCGTGTCCCGCGTCACGCGGCTGTATCCGGCGTTCTGGGTGGCGTGCACCCTCACGTTTGTGGTGGTAAAGCTATTTGGTCCGCACCTCGCACCCACCGACCCGCACTACACGCCCTACCTGGCGGTTTATCTCAAGCAGTACCTCGTCAACATGACCATGCTGTTCGAGTACTTCGGCTACCTCAACCTCGACACCGCCTACTGGTCGCTGACCTATGAGATAACCTTCTACTTCCTCATCAGCCTTCTGATTGGGTACAAGCTCATGGACCGCCTCATCAGCGTGGTAGCGGGCTGGCTGCTGCTCACGCTGGCCCTCTACCTGCTGGCCGGCGCCGACAGCCACAGCCCCGCCGCCTACCTGTTCATCAGCAAGTACAGCCCGTATTTTGCCGCCGGCATGCTGTTCTACCTGCTGCAAAACAAGCTGGCCAGCGCTCCCAAAATTTACGTGCTGCTGCTGGCGTCGCTGGTGCTGGCCCTGTACTCGGCCCACCAGGAGATGAACAACCTGAACCGGATTTTTCAGAATCCGCAAGCCTACTCCTATGCCGTGGTGGCCGGCGCTACAGTGCTGTTTTTTGGTGTCTTCTGGCTGCTGGCCAAGCGCAAGTTTGCATTGCCCCACAGTGCCGGGCTGGCGTTGCTGGGCACCCTAACGTACCCCTTGTACCTTATCCACAGCAATATCGGCTACGTGGCCTACCTGCGCCTGGGCCCGTCCATGAACCGGTGGCTGCTGCTGGCGCTATTGGTAAGCACCATGCTGGCCGTGGCCTATTTGATAAACCGCTGGGTAGAGCAGCCACTGAGCAAGCCGCTGGGCGCCTTCACCAACCGCCTCCTGCTGAAAATACACGCCCCCTCCAGTCCGGGCGCTGAGTTGCCGGCCGGCAAACCCCTCAATAGCTTAACCTGAAATGCTGCCAGTTTTAATTTTCAGTAAGAATAATCCAGCCGTTTCTGCTAACCCTTTACCTTTGTCGCGATGGAAGTAAAGACGTTTCCCATAGCCGGCCTGATTGAATTTGTTCCCCGCGTGTTTGCCGACGACCGGGGTGTGTTTTTCGAAACGTTCAGTGCCCGCCTCATGGCGCAGGCCGGAGCCGATGCCCAATGGGTGCAGGACAACCAGTCCAACTCTAAGAAAGGCGTGTTGCGCGGCCTGCATTTTCAGCGCCCGCCCCACGCTCAGGCCAAGCTGGTACGCGTCGGCCAGGGCCGCGCTCTCGATGTTGCCGTGGACCTGCGCCCCGACTCGCCCACCTACGGCCAGTACCAGACGGTGGAGCTCGCAGCTGCTCGTGGCAACATGCTCTACATTCCCATCGGCTTCGCCCACGGCTTCATCGCCCTCGAAGACGAGACCATCTTCCTCTACAAGTGCTCCGACTACTACGCGCCTTCCGCCGAAGGCGGCCTGCGCTGGGACGATGCCACCTTGGCCATTGATTGGGGCACAGAAGTAGCCCCTCTGGTATCGGGCAAGGACAATGAGCTCCCCAGTTTCAATGATTTTGTAAGCCCATTTTAGGACTAGACCCTAGCCGAGCATAGCGCGGCAATCCGTCCTGTAAATGCGACTACCGCAATAATGTGAAAAGCCCCAGTACTATACAGTACCGGGGCTTTTATACTTCCCAGGGCTTAATTGCAGCACCATGCTCGCAATGACGGGCTACAGCATCTCCACCAGGGTTTCCAGGGCCATGCCGCGGCTGCCTTTCACCAGGATTTGCCGGCCACGCACCGGGTGCTGGCGTATCCAGTCGGCCGCCTCCGCTTTGGTCGCGAAATGCCGGGCCGTTGCGGCTTGTGCTGCTGCTCCAGCCATCTCCGAGCCGATGAGCAGCACCTCTGGGAACTGCAGCCCGGCCAACAGCTGGCCCAGGTGCTGGTGTTCGGCAGCGCTGTCGTCGCCCAGCTCAAACATATCGCCAAGGATGACCAGCTTGGTGTGGCCAGGTGCCACGGGGCGGCCCGCAAAGCTGCGCAGCGCCGCGGCCATGCTGCTGGGGTTGGCGTTGTAGGCATCCAGCACCAACTCGTTGCCGGCGGCGGTCCGCACCAGCTGCGAGCGGTTGTTTTGCGGGTTGTAGCTGGCTAGGGCGGTAGCCACTTTAGCAGTTGAAATCCCGAAGTGCAGCCCTACAGCGGCAGCCGCGGCCAGGTTCGGGAAGTTGTAGTCGCCGGTGAGCTGGGCGGCTACGTCGGTGCCGTCGGCCAGGCGCAGGGCCACGGCGGGGTCGGCGGCCAGCAGCGTGGCGGGGTAGGTATCCACCAGATTGGGGTAGCTGATGCGCGTGGGCACCTGTGCCGCCAAGGACGGCAGGCGGGCATCAAGCGTATTCACGAAGGCTGTGCCACCGTTGCGGACCAGGTAGTCGAACAGCTCGCCTTTGCCCAGGGCCACGCCTTCAGCCCCGCCAAACCCTTCGAGGTGAGCCTTGCCGATGTTGGTGATGAGGCCGTGGGTGGGGGCGGCCCATTCGCAGTAAGCCGCGATTTCGCCCCGATGGTTGGCGCCCATCTCAATCACGGCGAAATTGTGCTCGCCGGCCCGCAGGCGCAGCAGCGTGAGCGGCACCCCAATGTGGTTGTTGAGGTTGCCGATGGTGGCCAGCACCTGGAATTGCTGAGCCAACACGGCGGTAAGCAGTTCTTTGGTAGTGGTTTTGCCGTTGGAACCCGTCACGGCCAGCACCGGGATGCGGAACTGCTGCCGGTGCTCTGACGCCAGTTCCTGCAGAGCCCGCAACGGGTCGGGGGCATAGGTGTAGCGGATGGGGTCGGAAGCGGCCAGCAGCACATCGTCCACCACGGCATGGGCGGCGCCTTTGTCCAAGGCGCCGGCAGCAAAGGCCGCGCCGCGGAAGCTGGGGCCGTTCAGGGCGAAAAACAGGGTGCCGGGCTGGGGTTGGCGCGAATCGGTGCTGACTTGGCCGCCGGCGGCCAGGTAGTGGGAGTAAAGCGGCGTAGGCATGAACGGAAAAGGCTTACCGGATGTAACTTGGTACAAAGGTGGGCGCGATTTTTGTAGTTCGCAGCACAACCCAATACCAACCTTTCACACTATTCCTTTCCATATGCTTCGTTCTTACGCGTTGTTACTGGTATTCCTGACGATTACCATCGTCAGCAAGGCCCAGGCACCTACCAGTTTTGGCTTCGAATACCGACCCGTAGCCAAAGTGGTGCACGGCACCGATACACTGCGCAATGCCTGGGCTGGCGGCTTCAACACGCCGCAGTTCAGCACCATCGACCTGAACAATGACGGCCAGCAGGACCTGTTTGCCTTCGACCACGAAACCAATCGCTGCTACACCTTCCTCAATGTGGCCACCGCGGGCACGGCCGCCGGCCGCCGCTGGCAATACGCCCCGGAGTACGAAACCATTTTTCCGGATAGCCTCAACAGTTGGGTACTGCTGCGCGACTATGACTGCGACGGCCGCGCCGACATCTTCACTTACGTTAATGGCGGCAACATTGCGGTGCTGCGCAACGTGCTGGTCAACGGCCGCGTCACGTTTCAGCTCACCACCAATCAAATCCGCTACTCGGGAAGTTTTGTGGGCACGGCCAACCTCACCATTGGCGGCTACAACCTGCCAGCCATTCAGGACGTGAACGGCGACGGCAAGCTCGACATCATGAGCTATGATTTTGTGGCCTCATCCCAAATTGAGCAATACATCAATACCAGCCCCGGCACCTGCGGTGGGGCCCTCACCTTTACCATGAGCACCAGCAAGTGGGGCGATATGGAAGCTTGCTCGGGCTGCTCGGCCTATATGCTCAACGGGCAGCAGTGCTTCACGGCGCAGCGGCCCACCCACACCGGCGGCCACAGCCTGCTGCTGGTCGACCTGGACGGCGACGGCGACCAGGACGTGCTCGACGGCCGCGACAACTGCCCCGAGCTGACCCGCCTGCTCAACCAGGGCACCACAGCTGCACCCGTAGTGACGCAGGCCGGTATTTCATCCAGCTTTCCCTCGGCTGGCGCGCCGGTTCGGGTACCGGTATTCCCAGCCGGCTATTCTTTCGATGCCAACTTCGACGGCCGCCCCGACCTGGTGGTAGCGCCCAACATGGTGAACAACCTGGCCGACCTTGTGAGCATGAGCCACAACGTGCAGCTGTACGCAAATGGCACGGCTAGTGGCGCTCCTTCCTATACCTACCAAGCGGCGGGCTTCCTGCAAAATGAGATGATTGACGTGAGCGAAGGGGCAGCGCCCACCTTCGGTGACATTGATGGCGACGGCTTGACCGATATGCTTATCGGCAACCAGGGCGACCAGGTGGGCGGGACGTACCGGGCTTCGCTCACGTACTACCGCAACGTGGGCACCCGCGCCCGGCCAATTTTCAAGCTGATGAACAGCGACTACCTGGGGCTGTCCAGCCAGTCGCTGCAAGGCATCAAGCCCGTGCTGGTCGACCTGAACCGCGACAACGCCATCGATTTGGCCTACAGCGTGTGGGACCGGGGTACGAACGTGCTGTACTATATTCTGAACACGGCCAATTCCGGACAAGCCGTGACACTGAATGCGGCCAATGCTGTCGATTTTAAGCGTCAGGGCCCTGTGGGCGCTGCCTATCCCAATCCGACCATTGCCTCGGGTGTGCTCACGTATACCCGGGGCGACATGCCCTACTTCACGGATGTAGACAACGACGGCTTCGTGGATTTGCTCATTGGTACCAACGAAACGCGGGAGCCGGGCATGAGCCTGCGCTACTTCCGCAACCGCGGCCGGGGTGCACTCGATAGTGCCTTTGTGTTGGTGAACAATGACTTTGGGCAAATTCGCGATTCCAAAGGCCAGCGTCCGGTCAACCTGAGCCCCTCGGTAGCCGACTTCGACGGCGACGGCCGCCCCGACCTGGTAGTGACCGATGATGAAGGCATGCTCCGCTTCTTTTCCGATTACCGTAGCCAACAGGGCAGTCTGTTCTCGGAACGCAACGATGTGCTGTACAATAACGTTAAGGGCCAGTATGAAACCAACCGCCTGGGCAAAGACCTCTACACCCACTACGGACTGGCCGCTGCCGATGTAGACGGTGACGGGGCTCCCGAACTCTTCGTTGGTACCGAAACGGGCGGTGTGCTCAGCTACGGCACCCGCAACCGCGGCACCGTGACGGCCACTCACGCCGAAGCCGCTCGCGCCCTGGCCCTGAGTGTGTACCCCAATCCTGCCACCGCGACGGCCACCGTCGAAACCGCCACGCCCACCCGTCTCACCGTGTTCGACCTCACCGGCCGCGTAGTACTGACCGGAGCCACCGCCCAACGCCGCCATGCCCTGAGTCTCACCAGCCTGACGCCCGGTGTGTACCTGGTGCGCGCCACCGGCGCCGATGGTGTATCGGCCGTGCAGCGCCTGGCGGTGCAATAAGGCACCATTGCCATTGCGAGCGGAGCAATTTGTCCGCTCAATGCGGCAAACCTTGAGTGATAACAAGCTATTGCTAATCAATAACAGAAAAGCCCCGGCTCAATCCAGTGCCGGGGCTTTTCAAATTTAGCAGGATTGGCTGCACTGAGAGGATGGATTGTTGCCACTTGATGCGCGGCGTGTCGTACTTCCTCGCAATGACAGTGGACTTCAGCCGCGCAGCTCAAAGGCGTCACCGTCATTCAGTGCCGTGAAGCGGGTGCGGAACTCGTCCAGCTCGTCGCGCTTCAGCGTGTGCGTGAAAATGCCTGCTTCGGAATTCGCCTCTGCCAGGTAGTTGCCTTTGGCATCAAGCAGAGCCGAGTCGCCGGAGTATTCGTGACCTAGTGCATCCTGGCCTATTCGGTTCACGCCCAGGGTGCAGGCCACGTTCTCAATGGCCCGGGCCCGGAGCAGCGTCATCCAGGCGGTGCGGCGCACGGCGGGCCAGTTGGCCACGTACAGCAGCAGGTCGTAGGGCTCGGTGGAGTGGTTGCGGCTCCAAACGGGGAAGCGCAGGTCGTAGCACACCAGCGGGCAAATGCGCCAGTCGCGCCAGTCTTCTACCAGACGGACCTGGCCGGGGGTGTAGGTGTGCTGCTCGCCGGCCAGCGTGAAGAGGTGCCGCTTGTTGTAGTAGCTCAGTGTGCCGTCGGGCCGCACCCAGAGCAGCCGGTTGAAGTAAGCCCCGTTTTCTTCGATGATGACACTCCCCGTCACCACAGCATCGTGCGCGGCGGCCTGCTCGCGGAGCCAGGCCACGGTGGGGCCGCTCATGGTTTCGGCCTGGCCCGCAGCCTCCATGCTGAAGCCGGTGGTAAACATCTCGGGCAGCACAATGAGGTCGGTGGGCTGGGAGAGGGTAGCAAGCTGCTGGCCAATGGCCGCGCGGTTGGCGGCGGCATCATGCCAGTGCAGCGCAGTTTGAAGGAAGGAAACGGTGAGGTCGGACATAAGGGCGAAGATTACTAGCTTGAGAACGTTATGCTGAGCCTAGGCATGACGTTCTTGATTTCCATGCTACCGTAGCCGGGCTGCTGCGGCTTCCAGTGTGGCGGCTTCTTTCGCAAAGCAAAACCGAATCAGCCCCTCATCAAGCCCATCGTGGTAAAACGCGGATACTGGCACCACGGCCACACCCTTCTCGCGGGCCAGAAACTCGGCAAAAGCGACATCTTTGGCTGGTGAGAAAGCATCGTAGCGAGCCAGCTGGAAGTAGCCGCCAGGCACGGGAAGCAAGTCCCAGCCCGCACCGGCCAGCAGCGTGCGGAAATGGTCGCGCTTTTCCTGATAAAAGGTCGCCAGGCCGCGGGCGTGAGCATCGGTTATGTCGGCTTCGAGGGCATCAGCCAGGGCGTGCTGGGTGGGCGTGCTCACGGCGAAAGTCACGAACTGGTGCACCCGTCGCACTTCGGTGGTGAGGGCGGGCGGCGCAATGCAATAGCCGGCTTTCCAGCCGGTGGCGTGGTAGGTTTTGCCAAATGACGAGAGCACGAAGCTGCGCTCACGCAGGGCTGGGTGCTGCCGGGCACTTATGCGCGGTGCATCGTCAAACACCAGGTGCTCATATACTTCATCGCTGAGCACGAGGGCGTCGGTACCATCCAGGAGGCGGGCTAGCTCGTGCCAGTCCTCGGCTGTGAAAACAGCGCCGCTGGGGTTGTGCGGCGTGTTCACCATCACCAAGCGGGTGCGCGGCGACAGCACGCGGCGCACGGCGTCCCAATCGGGGCGGAAGTGCGGGGCGGGCAGGCGCACGTAGCGCGGGATGCCACCCTGCAGCCGGATGGCTGGCCCGTACAGGTCATAAGCCGGCTCAAACACCAACACCTCATCGCCGGGTCGCACCACGGCAGCCAGCACGGCATACAGCGCCTCGGTGGCCCCGGCCGTGATGGTGATTTCAGTAGCTGGGTCGGGCGCGGGGGCATCGGCTTGCAGGCGGGCTACCTGGGCAGAAATGGCTGCCCGCAGGCGCGGCAGGCCGGGCATGGGCGCGTACTGGTGGTGGCCGGGGGTGCGGGCATGGCGGGCCAGCGCCTCCAGCAGCTCCTGCGGTGGGTCGTAGTCCGGAAAGCCCTGGGCAAGATTAATGGCGCCGGTTTCCTGGGCCAGTAGGGTCATTTGGGTGAAGATGCTGACGCCAACATCGGGGAGCTTGGAGTGGAGCACGGCAGGCATGGGTTGATTCGGGGGAATGAGAATTGAGTAGTCCCGCCCAAGTTTAAGCAAGCCTCACCTAACATCGGGCAGAGAGTGCTCAGTAGTAGGCGAAGCTCGCTCAAATATTAGGGGAGAGTCCTCTACTATTAAGGGTTCTCCCGTAATGTTTAAAGACCCTCTTCCAAGGTTAGGCGAGGGTGGATTATAGATAAATCTGAAACGTCGTGCCCTCGTCCACGGCGCTGTTCACTTCCAGCCGGCCGCCGTGGTTCTGCACGATGCGGTTGACGAGATACAGGCCCATGCCCGTGCCATCGACGTGGGGATGGAAGCGCCGGAATAGCTGGAATAGCTGCGGTCCAAACCGCTCCAGGTCGATGCCCAGGCCGTTGTCTTCCACGGTGAGAATTGGCCGGCCGGTTACCAAATCGGGGGTGCAACTGAGGCGGATACGGGGTGGCCGGCCGGGCGCTGCGTACTTAATGGAATTACTGATGAGGTTGAAGAGCACGCTTTGCAGGTTGGGTCGCACGAAGGTCATCAGCGGGCAGGTGGCAAAGTCCAGCTCGAACGTGGCCCCGGCCTGCGTTACCTGGTCTTGCAGGCTGGCAATGACTTCGGCCACCAGCGGAGCAAGCTCCACGGCCTCGGTGGGCAGTTCCTGCTGCTGGCGCTGCACCTGCACAATGGCGCTGAGGTCGTCGATGGTAGCATAAATCCGGTTCAGGGCGCGCTCAAAATAAGTAATGAGCTTGATGGCGTCGGGGTCGCGGAAATAGGCGGTGCGGGTTAGTTCCTCAAAAATGCCGGCCATGTTGTTGATGGGCTGCTTGAGGTCGTGGCTAGCAGTGTAAATGAAGTTGTCGAGGTCTTCGTTGGTACGTACCAGCCGGGCGTTTTTCTCCTCCAACTGCTGCTGTGCCTGCTTAAAATCGTGAATGTCGGTATTGGCGCCCACCCAGAGCGTGATGGTGCCGGTACTATCGCGCAACGCCTCGCCCCGGGCCAAGAACCAGCGGTACTGGCCCTGCCGGTTGCGCCAGCGGTGCTCGGTTTCAAAGGAGTCGCCGGTAGTGAGGCTGTGCTGCCAGCGACTCATAGTGAGAGCCAAATCATCGGGGTGGATGAAGTGCTCCCAACCCCAATCCTGGAGCTCGGCAAAGGTCCCACCCGTGAAATCATACCAGCGCTGGTTGTAGTAGTTCACGCTGCCATCGGGCCGGGAGGTCCAAGCCATCTGGGGCAGGGTTTCGAGCAATTGCTTGAAGCGGGCCTGACTAGCCAGCACCTGCTCCTGCAGCACGCGCAGCTGGTGCACGTCGGTGTTGGTGCCGTACCACTTCAGCAACTGGCCGCTGGGCGTGCGGCGCGCCTGCGCCTGTCCCAGAAACCAGCGGTACTGCCCGTCGTAGCCACGCAGGCGGAATTCGGCCTCGTAGTAGCGCTGCGTGGCAATGGCGTGCTCCCAGCGTTCCTGCATGTGGTCCCGGTCGTCGGGGTGCACAAAGCTGAGCCAGTGGGCGGCGCCGTTCTGGGTCATGGGCACACCCAGGTAGGCGGCCGTGCGGTGGTTGTAAAAGTCAACCGTGCCGTCGGGCTTGGCCGTCCATACTTGCTGCGGAATACTCTCGGCCTGAATCCGTTGTTCCTCTTCGCTTTCGCTGAGCCGGTCTTGCAGCAAGCGCAGCTCGGTAACGTCGGTGTTGGTGCCAAACCAGCGCACGGCCCCGGTCGACGCGTCCCGAATAGGCCGCGCCCGGCTCAGGAACCAGCGGTACTCGCCGTCGTGCCGCCGCAGTGGGAAAGTGTCTTCCCACGGCTCACCGCTGCTGATGCTGGCCAGGTAGCGCTCAACTATCCCAGCCACCAGGGCTGGGTCGTGCACCGCTTGCCAGCCGTCGCCTTGCATGGTGGCCAGGTCCGAGCCGGTGTAGTCGTACCACTGCTGGTTATACCAGAAAATGTGGCCCGTCTCATCAGCCATCCAGGCCAGCTGGGCCATGTTTTCGGCCAGGGTGGCAAAGTCGGCGCGGCTGCGTTCCAGCTCCTCGTCACGGCGCTTGATTTCCGCTGCCAGGGCTTCGGCTTCGCGGCGGGCCAGTACACGGTTCGTCACATCGACTGCAAACGCCAGCACGCCGGTAATCTGCTGCTGGTCGTTGCGCAGGGCCTGGTAGGTAAAGTCAAGGAAAGACTGTCTCGATTGACCCGTGGTCGGGTCCAGCAGCAGTGCCGGGATTTCTTCGCCCACAAAGGTTCCGCCGGTGTGGTACACACGGTCGAGCAAGGCAATGAAGCCTTGTTCCGTAGCTTCGTTAATATGCTCAGCCGCTGGCCGGCCCAACTGGGCCCGGTAGCCCACCAGCGCATCAAACCCCGGATTGGTAAACGTGAACCGATGCTCTGGGCCTTCGAGAGTGGCAATGAGGGCCGGGGTTTGGCTCAGAATCTGGCTGAGCTGCTGGTCTTTGGCTTCAAGGTGTTGCCGGGCCTCGTGCAGCTCGTGAATGTCGAGGTCCGAGCAGAACCACTGGCGCGGACGGTCCGCTGC
Organism: Hymenobacter negativus; assembly: GCF_017571495.1. Classification (GTDB taxonomy): domain Bacteria; phylum Bacteroidota; class Bacteroidia; order Cytophagales; family Hymenobacteraceae; genus Hymenobacter; species Hymenobacter negativus. The sequence continues at coordinate 254,879 of NZ_JAGETZ010000007.1, forward strand.
TTCGGCCTCGGCCAGCGGCTCGGGCACGCCCTCACTCATGAACCAACGGTACTGGCCGTCGTGCCGACGCAGGCGCAGCTCGTAGCGCCACGGGGTGCCGGCGGCCAGGGCGGCAGCGTATGCAGTGGCAACCCGGGCGTTATCTTCCGGGTGCAGGCAAGTTGCCCATGCCTCCGACAGGTCATCGGTTGCGTTGGTGCCGGTGTAGGCGTACCACTGCGGGCTGATGTAGAGCACCTGCCCGTCCTGGTCGCTGATGAAGGTGATGGAAGGGAGGCTTTCCGTCACGCGCCGCAGGCGTTGGTCGGCAGCATGGGCTTCGGTGGTCAGGGCATCGTTCCGCTGGCGGGCCTGCACCTGCTCGGTCACGTTGAGGCTGTAGGCCAATACGCTGGGCGGCGTGCCAATTTCCCCGGCCAGTGGCAGGTAGCCGAAGTTGTGGAATTGCTCGCGCAGCTCGGCCGTAATGGGGTCAGCCAGCATGCTACGCTCCTCGTGGCCGAAGATGGGCTGGTTAGTCGCAACCACCTTCCCCAATAGGTCTAGATACCCTTGCGCTGCTATTTCGGGCAGGCTTTCGGCGGCGGTACTGCCCACCCGGACCCGTGGCCCCATAAACTGCTGTGCCTGCCCCGATAGGAACGTGAACCGGAAATCGGGCGCCTCCATGGTGGTAATGGTGAGCGGCAGTTGGTCGAGGATGCGCTGCATGTGCCGCTGCTGCTGCGCCACCTGCTGCTGGGCCCGGCGGTGGGCATCCACGTCGGCGCATATGCCAAACCAGCGCTGCACCTGTCCAGTGGCATCGCGCTGGGCCGCCACCTGCGCCATAAACCAGTGGTACTCGCCATCGGTCCCACGCATCCGGAATTCCAGCTCAAATTCCTGTTTCGAACTCAGGGCCTCGCCCCAGCGGGCGTACATTCCGCCCAGGTCATCGGGGTGAATTATTTCCTGCCACAGCGCGGCCTTGTCGGCCTCGCTCATGGTCAGCACATCGTGGCCGGTATAGGCAATAAAGCGTTGATTGGTGTACTCCACCGTGCCGTGGGCATTGGCAGCCCACACCAGTTGCGGCAGGCTTTCGGCCAGAAACCGAAACTGCTGCCGTTCGCGCGCGGTGGCTTGCTGGCTGCGCAGCTCCGCCGTCACATCAAGCAGGCGCAGCAGTAGGTACTGCGGCGCTTGCTGCGGCACAGGCTGGAGCGTAGCTTGCCAAGAGCAAGGTGCCGCGTCGTCGTCAGCGGCTGGCAGGGGCGGGAGTAGCACCTGCGTGGTGCCGGCTTGGGCAGCGGTCAGGCCAGCTTCCCAATCGGTGGCAGTAGCTACCACGGCCCCATTGGCTTCGGCTGCCGCCACCAAAACAGCTAGCGGCTGGCCAATAAATTCAGCCCCGGTGCTGTCCGTCGACGCCAGCGCCAGCAGGGCGTGGTTCAGTTGCAGCACCGTGCCCTCGGGCGTCAGTACCCCATGCGGAGCCGGGAGCAGCGAAAAAAGCAGCTCGAAATCCAGAGTAGGAGGCGCAGAGGGAGACATAAAAAGGGTGTTCGAAGGCAAGCTGCCCGCCGGAATCTTTTCCGTTTTCAAAGATAAGTTGCCAGTGCCCCGTAAAAGCAGGCATTAGCAAAAAGCCCCGGCCTGCAAAGGACCGGGGCTTCAACATAAAAGCATACAAAAGCGCCGCCCTTACAGTGGACTCTTGAGTTCTTTCGGGAACAGCTTCTGCACGTGCTCCACCTTATGGGCCGAGACGTGGGCGATGTAGGGGTTTTCGGGGTGCAGGCGGTAGTAGCCCTGGTGGTAGTCTTCGGCTGGCCAGAACTTCTGGAAGGGCACCACCTGCGTTACAATCTTGCTGTCGTATTCTTTGGAGGCGTTGACTTTGGCAATGGTCGCTTCCAGAATTTTTTTCTCCTCCGGCGTGCGGTAGAACGCGGCCGAGCGGTATTCCGGCCCGCTATCAGGGCCCTGGCGGTTGAGTTGCGTAGGGTCGTGCGAGGCGGTGAAGAAGATGTCGGCCAGCGTCTGGTAGCTGATGACTTTGGGGTCGTAGTAAATCTGCACGGTTTCGGTGTGGCCGGTGCGTTGGTCGGCCACTTCCTCGTAGGTGGGGTTGGCCTTGGTGCCGCCGGCGTAGCCGCTCACCACCTGCTTCACGCCCTTGAGCTGCTCAAATGCTTCCTCCTGTGCCCAGAAGCAGCCGCCGGCAAACGTGGCTTCGGCCAACCCGGTGAGGTTGGTTGGGGCAAAGCCGGCCGTGGAGCGCGGCGGGTTTTGGGCATCGGCCGGCTGCTGCGTGCCGCAGGCAAACGTGAAAGCCAGCACACTCAGGCTAGCCAACGATTTCAATCGGTTTTTCATGGGAAAAAGAAAGACGAAAAAGGCCGCAACCGGCCGGTACATGACAATAGACGCGCGCCGGCAGCCAACCTTACAGCTGCATAAGCGCCACAGGAAAGCATACGAAAATCAGATACCCCACGGCTTGCGCCGACCTAAAGTAGCCGTGTATAAGAGTGTGTCTGGCGCGGGGCCGAGTGGTTGAGCAGCCGTGCCAGACTTAACAAGCGTTTCAAAAATAAAACGACGCCACGCACTACAAAGCTTCTTCTACGTACTTATCGCGAAAAGGACAGTTGAGGTGGCCTGATGTGCCGCTGAATTAGGATTCAATAAACAATGCTGAAGATGATTCGGGGTTATGTACACCCTTTTTACGTATTTACCGTAGTAGAGCCACTGTCCTTTCCACCAGTCCATGTCCCTACAAACTTTACTCGAAGATTCTCATATCATTATTAGTTACGACCACTTGAGCGAATGGCTGGTAGCCGACTGGCGCGGCGACCAGAACTTGGTCAGCGTGCAGCAGGGCGGCGCAGAAATGCTGCGGCTGCTCAAGCAGCAGCAATGCTATAAAGTGCTGAATGACAATACTAATGTCACTAGCATGTGGAGCGAAGCCGCCGAATGGGCCGGCAAAGAATGGTTTCCAGCCATGACGGCGGCGGGACTGCAATACTTTGCCTGGGTGTATTCTCCCAATACCTACAGCCGCCTGTCCACCGACCTGACCCTGCAATTCACCGGCGCCGCGCCCATCGTAGCCACTTTCGATGATATAGCCACTGCTGCGGCCTGGCTTAAGCAGGTGTAACCCTTCGGGCCGCTGGCGGGTAAATGTTGTTTTGCCTGCTTGTCTACGCTTCGTGAATACTGCTGATATCCGCACGTTTCGCCGTTCCGACGGTCACGTATTTCTTACTGCCACCCGTGACCGCACCAACGGCTGGATTCACGCTCAATGGACCGGTATCCAAACCATGGAAACCATCCAAACCGGCGGCTTGGCCTACGTCAAAATGCTGGGGGAAGAGCCCTGCATGAAGCTGTTGAACGACCACCGCGAGCTGATAGGCCGCTTCACCGATGCCAATCAGTGGATTGCCGACGTCTGGACACCGCTCATCATGCAGGCCGGGTTGCGCTACTTTGCACAGGTGCTGGCACCGGGGGTGTTTGGCCAGCTATCAATGCAGGACTTGCACCTGCGCATCAGTGACCAGTTCGAAATAAAGATGTTCAATCAGCTGGCCGATGCTGAAGGCTGGCTCAACAGTGTGCCCTAACCTAGCTCCGGCTGCACGCAAGCTGAACCAATTTGCCGTATTTTTGTCTGAAAGCCCAGGCGTGCTACCAATTGCTGCGCCGGCTTTCTGCTTCTGTATGGCCCAAGCTCCAACCGCTTTCACCGTTGCCACGGCTACCGAGCCGCACCGCGTGCGCACCCGCCAAATCATCAAAGCCCACCCCGAGGTGAAGCAACTGATGACGCGCAACCCCACCACTTTCCTCATTGGCCTGGGCTGCGTGGTAGCCCAGGTGGCCCTGGCGTATTTCCTGCGCAACCAAGCTTGGTACTGGACCATTCCAGTGGCTTATCTGGTGGGCGCGTTCTTTTCGCATACGCTGTTTGTGGTCATTCACGAGGCTGCTCACAACCTGGTTTTTAAGAAGCTGTGGCAAAACGTGGCCACCGGCATTCTGGCCAATTTCCCGTCGGTATTTCCCACGGCCATCAGCTTCAAGAATTTTCACATCAAGCACCACGTTTTCCAGGGCGTGCACGAGCTGGACGCTGACCTGCCCGACTGGTACGAGGCCAAACTGATTCATAACTACAGCATTGGCAAAGCTATCTGGCTGTTTTTCTTCCCCGTGTTTCAGGTGATTCGTACGGCGCGCTGCCGCGAAGTGGCCACCATTGACCGCTACGTTTTCGCCAACATTGTAGCCCAGGTGGCGTTCGATGCGGCCATTGTTTACTTCTTTGGCTGGACGGCGCTGCTCTACCTGTTTCTCAGCTTCTGGTTCTCTGTGGGCCTGCACCCACTGGGTGCCCGCTGGATTCAGGAGCACTATCTCACCCTCAGCCCCGAGCAGGAAACCTATTCTTATTACGGCCGCCTCAACGGCATCAACCTCAATGTGGGCTTCCACAACGAGCATCACGACATGCCGAGCATTCCGTGGAACAACCTGCCGAAAATCAAAGCCCTTGCGCCCGAGTTCTACGAGCCGCTGCTGGCCCACACCAGCTATACTAAGCTGTTCTTCATGTTCCTGTTCGACCAGGAAATCAGCCTCTACTCGCGCATCACGCGCCGGGAGCGCGGTACGGCCACGCTGAAAGACCAGAGCGTGCCAGACAAGGAATTGCTGTCGGCATAGTATCGACAACTGGTTAAAAAAGCTGCCGCCGGCCTGGGATAACCTGGGTCGGCGGCAGCTTTTTTGATTGGGTATTATTCGTTTAACGCGGCCCTTCCTGGCAGCCCATAGTCGATACATTGCCGAGTACTAGGCGGGGTACTCCCCCCTGCACGCCGTCGGCGGCGAAGCACTGCAACCCACTATGTTGTCGATTTGGGTCATTCACAGCGTTGAAATGCAGCGTGAGGCCAACGGTAGCCAACCGGCCGTAATCCATGGTATTGACAACAGATATGACGTTGGTACCGAGCACGGAATGGGCGCTGTCGTTGCGGGTGGCGCGTACGCCGATGCGGTAAGCCGGGTCGACGTTAATCAGCATGCCATCGAAACAGGTAAGGCCCACCACTTTGCCGGCGTAGCAGGGTGGGGCGGCGGTGTCTTTTTTGCAGCCGCAGAAGGTACTAGTGGTGAGTACTGCCAAGCTCAGGGAAAGGAGTTTGTAGCGCATGGGTGGGAAGCAGGAAAAGGATTTCAGGGCCTTGACCTGTGGGCTCCCACTTAAGTTGCACGGCCAATAAAAGAGCGGCGGCCTCCGAAGAAGCCGCCGCTCTTTTATCGTCATTCTGAGCAGTGCGAAATAGCTCATTACGTTCGCGTTGTCAGCATTACTGCCAACTGCTCTTTGGTAATAAGGTCCTTTGCACTCGTTCAGGATGACAGTTTCCTTAGGCCTGCTTGGCAAATTGCACGTTGGCAATCAGCTTCACGTCGTCGCCCAGTACGATGGCACCGGCTTCGGTGATGCCGCCCCAAGTGAGGCCGAACTCTTTGCGGTTGATTTTGCCGGTTACCTCGAAGCCAGCCTTGGTGTTGCCATAGAAGTCAACGGCCGTGCCGCCGTACTCGGCCTCCAGGGTCACGGGTTTGGTCACGTCTTTCATCGTGAGGTTGCCGGTGAGCTTGTAGGTGTCGCCGCTTTCCTTCACGAAGGAAGTCGACTCGAATTTGATTTTGGGGAATTTAGCGGCGTCGAAGAATTCTTCGCCTTTCAAGTGGCCGTCGCGCATTTCCTGGTTGGTGTCGATGCTCTCTACATCGAGCGAAAACTCAACCTGGGCGTTTTCAAACGTGTCGCCTTCCGACTGCATCGAGCCTTCGAAGGTTTTGAACGAGCCGGTAACGGTGGAAATCACCAGGTGCTTGATTTTGAACTGCACTTCGGAGTGCATGGGGTCAAGCGTCCATTTGGTAGTAGTGGCGGTGGCGGTTGCTTCAGACATGGCGTTGGGGAGTGAAATGGTTAATTGAGGATACAAAGATAACTGATGTTGCTACATTTGATGTAACTACATTAATTATTTTTTTATGCCCACCATTTTCTGTTCAGTATAGCTTAAACGCCCCGTGTGGCTGAGGGCTGCAACGACGTCAGGCTGCCGATTTTAACGGGCTGGCCGCTGTCAATGCTGTGGCGGGCCGCGATGCCGACCAGGCAGGACATGGCCCCGTCGCGGGTGCCGGCGGCTTGGCGGTAGGGGTCCTGGCCATCGGAGGCGAAGATTTGCTTGCGCAGGCGCACGTCGCCGCCACCGTGGCCCTCTTCATTGTTTGGGACGCGGATAATCTCGCGCTTGCCGAAGTTGGTGGTCAGCTGGATTTCGTCGAATGCTTCTTCCTCCCACGGCTGCTTCTCCTTAATCCAGGCTTCGAGCCGGCCCTTGGTGCCGTTGAAGGCAATGCGGTAGCCCTCGTAGGGCGAGTGCGTGGTGAGCGAGTAGCTGACCTGCACGTTGTTGGCGTACTTAATCTGCACGGCCATCTTATCAAAAATGTCGATGTCTTCCTTCCACACGCAGCCGTCGCGCAGGTAGCCGTCGTGTTGTTCATTGTCGGCATAAATAGCCATTAGGCGCGCATCCTTGGTCATGTCCCAGTAGAAGGCGCACTTGCTTTTGTGCGGGCACGGGCGGCAGTTAGTGTAGCGGAAGTCGTTGTTTTTGCCGTAGAAATCGAGCCGGCCGTAGGCAAAAACCTCTTCCGGGTCCGATTCCAGCCACCAGTTCAGCAGGTCGAAGTGGTGGGTGGCTTTGTGCACCAATAGCGAGCCGCTGTTCTGGCGCAGGCGGTGCCAACGGCGGAAGTAGTCGGCGCCGTGGTGCACATCCAGGTACCAATGAAAATCCACGGCTTCCACCTTGCCGATGGCGCCGGCGCGGAGCATTTCGTACAGTTTCTGGCGGTGAGGCGAGTAGCGGTAGTTAAAGGTCACTTTCACCTTCTTGCCGGTGCGCTTTTCGGCGTCGAGAATCTGTTGGCACTTCTTCTCGTCGGTGGTCATAGGCTTCTCCGTCACAATATCAGCGCCATATTCCAGGCCTTTCACGATGAATTCGTTGTGCGTGGCATCCACCGTGGTCACGATGAGGACTTCGGGCTTGACCTCTTTCATCATCTTGTCGAAATCGGTGTAGGTGGGGCAGCTCACGCCCAGCATTTTTTTGCCGGTGGCCACGCGGCCGGGGTTGATGTCGCACAGCCCCACAAATTCCATGCGGCTGCCGTGCTCTTTCAGCACTTCCACACCCCACATACCCAGGCCGCGGTGGCCGGTGCCCACCATGGCCACGCGTTGCTTTTTGGCGGGCGTCAGGGCCGAGGCCAGCACATTGTTGGTGAGCAGGGAGCCAGCCAGGGCCGTGCCGGTAAGCTGGGTAAAAGTTCGACGTTTCATTGTGTGGGAATTTTAGGATTTCAGGCCCGTAAGTTGGTGGCTGATTTGGTTATTGCCAATGCAATTGCGGGATTATAATTGCGCAATCGTTCCCGGTTGGCTCACTTCACCCTGGCCCCGATTTGCTTGATGTGCGAAGCCTTGGGGAAGGGAGGCCGGAGAGGAGGTGACGCCGTATGCCGTTCTTTACCCTGTCATATAATTTCAACCTGCTACCCATGCGTCGTTTGCTGCTGCCGGGGCTTCTGAGCCTATTCTGCACCGTCCCGGTTCGCGCCCAAAGCCTGCCCGTGCTTCCCCAGAACCCGCCCGCGCTGCGCTGGCACGAGGTGCGGACGCCCCACTTCCGGGTGCTCTATGCGGGCGGCATCGACTCGGCGGCCCAGCGCACGGCCAGCCGGCTCGAAACCGTGCACGGCCCGGCCGCTGCCAGCCTTGGCGTGAGCCCGCGCCCCATTGCGGTGGTGCTGCAAAACCAGACCACGGTTTCCAACGGCTTCGTCACCTTTCTGCCCCGGCACGCCGAGTTTTTCACCACGCCCGAGCAGGGGCAGGGGCTTGGCACCGTCGATTGGCTCGATGGGCTGGTGGTGCACGAGTACCGGCACGTGGTGCAGTTTGAGAAAGCCCGCCAGGGTGTTGGGCGGGTGCTGGGGCCGTTGCTCGGCGATGGCGCGCTGGGCGTGGCGGCGGTGGGCGTGCCGCAGTGGTTTTTTGAGGGCGACGCCGTGGGCAACGAAACAGCCTTCACGAGCAGTGGGCGCGGGCGCATTCCCAATTTCAACATAGGCCTGCGCGCCAACCTACGGGCCGGCCGCCACTATAGCTACCAGAAAGCCGTGAACGGCTCCCTGCGCGACCAAGTGCCCGACTGGTACGTGCTGGGCTATTTTCTGACTTCCTACGCCAAGGTGCACTACGGCCAGGACGTGTGGGACCGGGTGCTGGACCGCTACTACCGTTTCCCGTTCTATCCGTTTTCGTTTTCCAACGCGCTGCGCCGCACTACCGGCCTGCGCGTCGAAGACCTGTACGCCCTCACCATGCACGAGCTGGATTCGGCCTGGCGCAAGCAGCCCCGGCTGGCCGGACAGCCCCCCGTGCGCGAGCTGTCCGGCCAGCCCGAGGCGAAGATTTTTACCGAGTACCAATACCCGCAGTACCTTACTGATAGCACCATCCTAGCCCTCAAAACCGGCCTCGATGACATTCCACAGCTAGTGCAGCTGGGGCATCAAGGTCAGCAGAAAAAGGTGTTCACGCTTGGCCAGCAGAACATTCCGGAAATGCTGTCGGTGGGCGGCGGTCGGGCGGTGTGGCCGGAATTTCGTCAGCACCCGCGTTGGGGGCAGCAGGTTTATTCCGAGCTGAAAGTACTGGATTTAAGTACCGGCAAGCTGCGGCGCATCGGCAAAGGCGGGCGGTATGCTGCCGCTGCCCTCTCCTCCGATGGCCGCCGCCTAGTGGCCGTGCGCACCGATGAAAGCTACCACCACGCCCTGGTGGTACTCGATGTGGATAACGACCAAGTTATCAGTGTGCTGCCCAATCCCTACAACCACCTCTACCAGCAGCCGCGCTGGCTGCCCGATGGCCGCATCGTGACCGTGGCGCTTAAAAAAAACACCGGCAAAACGCTGCAAATCCTCGACCCTGCCACCGGCGCAGCCCAGAATCTGCTGCCTTGGGCCAATGTGAACCTTACCAACCCCCAGCCTTGGGGCGAGTACGTGCTCTACAATTCGCCGCAAATGCTGACGGGGCCACCTCATGTAGGAGCGCAGCCGGAGAGTGTAGGGATGGAAGAGGGCGAGGTACGCTCAGAAAAGGTAGAGGTATTTGAAAGTGAATCCCTGCCGGGGGTGGATAACATCTACGCCGTATCGGTGAAAACCGGCAGCACCTACCAGGTTACGAGCCAACGTTTGGGCGCGTACCACGCAGCCCCTTCGCCCGACGGGCGTACCCTGGCTTTCCACGACTACCGGGCCACCGGCGCCCGCATTGTGGAGATGCCGCTGAATCCCACGGACTGGAAGCTGGTTCATGACCGTTGGCCCCAGGATACGCCTGACCTCTACGCCACCCGGCTGGCGGCCGCCGAGCCGGAAGGCCGGCGGGTAGCCAATCTACTGGATATGCCCTATCTGGCCGATTTGCCTAATGGCCCACAGCTTGCCCAACTCCTGAAGCTGCCCGAAGCGGCGGCCCTGCGCTACGAGGTACGCCGCTACTCGCCTCTTAAGCATGCCTTCAACTTGTTCAGCTATGGCGTGGTGCAGAGCCCCAGCGGCAATGCCGTGAGCGTGGGCCTGCGTTCCCAGGATTTTCTGAATACCACCCAAGCGTTTGCCGGCGTGGGCTACGACCAGACGGAGCGCACCTTCAGCGCAACTGGGGCCTTTAGCTACCAGGGCCGCTTTCCGGTGCTGGATGCCGACGTGACCTACGGTGGGCGCGACGCGGGCATCGTGTACCAAGGCAAAACCTACCGCGACCAGTGGCAGTACGCCCGCGTCACGGCCGGGCTGCGGCTGCCGCTCAACCTCACGCATTCCAGATTTCTGCAAGCCCTTTCGCTGGGCACCTACTTCCTGCACGAGCAGGTGTACGACTACAACCTGCCCGTGCGCAAAGCCACCGAAACCGGCCCCAATACGCCCCTCAATGCCCTGCAAACGACCCTCAGCTACGTGAAACAGCGCAAGCTGCCGGCGCGGGGCGTGGCACCCACATTGGGCTACACCTTTCTGGGCACCTGGCGCACCACGCCCTTTGGTACCGGGCTGGCGGCGCGGCAATGGGCAGCGCAGGGCAGTATATTTCTGCCTGGCTTAGCGTCGCACCACGCCATTCGGGTGCGGGCCGGCTACCAGTGGCAGGACCAGGCGCAGTACCAGTTTGCGCCCGCCGTATCGTTTCCGCGTGGCGAAGGCTACACCAATTTCGACCGCCTCCGCGTAGCCAGCCTCGACTACAACCTACCGCTGGCCTACACCCACTGGGCGCTGGGCCGCTGGCTCTATGTGCAGCGCTTGCGGGCCGCCGTGTTTGCCGATTTTGCCCAAGGCAACGACTTTCGGGGGGCCGACTACCAGTACCGCTACCGCAACGCGGGCATGGATGCGCTGGTATTGTTCAACGTACTGCGGCTGCGTACGCCGGTTGAGGCCGGTGTTCGGGTGGTGTATCGGGGCGCGGTAGGCACGTGGGTGGTGGAGCCGCTGGCGTTCAGCTTGCGGCTTTGAACTGCGACGTACCGACCCGTGGCTGGAACTGGGAGCTGTTTTGGGCCGCTTGGTAGCTCAGAAATTTATCGACAGCAGCCATCGTTTGCTCAGGGGCGGTGAGGTGAGGGCAGTGGCCGGTCGTGTCGATGATGGAAAAGTGACTGTCCACGAGGTGATTGTGGAGGTAGTGGCCCACGGCCAAAGGCGTGATGGCATCGTGGGCCGACTGCACAATGAGAGTGGGGATAGTGAGGCGCGGCAAGTCATCGCGCACATCGGCCATAAACACTACTCGGGTCAGGTGGCGCACCACCGCCGGGTTGGATTGCACAAAGCTGTTGGTGAAGGCCATCAGCAGGTCAGGGCGGTTGGTTACGCCCACCACGGCGGGTACGAATGCCTCCGTCCAGCCCATGAAATCGGATTCCATAGCGGCTAGCAGCTCCTCCACGTCGCTGCGCTCGTAGCCGCCGTGATAATCCGTGCTGTTGAGGAAGCGGGGGGAGGGGGCAATCAATACCATGCTGGTAAAGCGGCTGGGCTCTTCAATAGCCGCCAGCATCCCGATGATGGACCCCACGGAATGGCCCATGAAGATGACGTGGTGCAGGTCGAGGGTGCGTAACACGTCGAGCAGGTCATGGGCGTGGCCAGCTAGGGTGCCATGCCGCTCGGTGCTGTAGGCCGTCACATCCGAGTTTCCGCAGCCTACCAAGTCGAGCATTACTACCCGGTAGCGCTTTTCCAGCGCAGGCAGAAGGGGCTGCCACATGCACTGGTTGCCGCCCAGGCCGTGCAGTAGCACAATGGCTTGGCTGCCCGTGCCGCTTAAGTGGACGTTGCTGCGCGCAAGCGCGTCGGAAGGAGATGCGATTTTCATGCGGGGTAGTGGTTAAATAGAGGGAGAAAGTCGGTAGAAAAAAAGATGAAAAAATATTGCGTTGCCTTGGCCGCGAGTACTACCAGCTCCAGCTAAGCTCCACCATTTAGAAAATTTTCCCATTTTGGGATTGGATAAGCAGGTACAGTAGCTGGTGATTTGGTGTTGCTTATGGAATAAACGATTGATTCATCGGGTATAAGCTGGTTGTTGCGGCCGGGTGAGTCGCCGTTGAGTGGCGGAGCTGGCATTAAAAATCAAAAACGTAACCAAAGCAGTAGCCATTGGCTCGGGGCCAGGCCAACAGCAAAAAGCCCCCCTGCAAACCATGTGGGTTGCAGGAGGGCCGGGCAAGGCTGACGGTAGGGCGCTAATTACCCCAGTTGCGTTTCGTGGTGCAGAAAATCAGCGATGGCCCTGAGGGTTTTCTGAGGGGCGCTGAGGTGGGGGCAGTGGCCGCCGGTTTCGATAACGTTAATGCGGCTATCGGCCAGTTGCTCGTTGATATAATGGCCCACGGCCAGGGGCGCGATGACGTCGTGGGCCGATTGCACAATCAGGGTGGGGATGGTGAGGAAGCCTAACTCGGTGCGGGTGTCGGAGAAGAAGGTGACGCGCGCGAAGTGCTTCACGATTTCAGGATTGGTGCGGATGAAGCTGTTGGTGAGGGCCATCACCAACTCAGGGCTTTCATTGGCGCCCATCATCACCGGGGCGAAGCCGTGCGACCAGCCGTTGTAATCGGCCTCCATGGCGGCTAGTAGCTCGGTGATGTCTTTTTGCTCGAAGCCGCCAGCATAGCCGTGGTCGTTGATGAAGCGCGGCGAGGGCGAAACCAGCACCATTTTCGAGAAGCGCTGGGGCTCGTGTACGGCTGCAATCACACCAATCATGGCGGCCACCGAATGGCCTACAAATACGACATCGTGCAGAGCCAAGGCACCGAGTACGTCGAGCAGGTCGGAGGCGTGGCCGTTGAGGGTGCCGTGGGTGGTGGGGGTGTAGGCGTTGAGGTCCGATTTGCCTGCTCCAATCAGGTCGAGTAGCACTACCTGGTATTGGTTTTCGAAGGCCGGCGCTACAAGGCGCCAGTCGTTTTGGTCACCGCCAAGGCCGTGCAAAAACACGATGGCTTGTGTGTTGGGTCCCGAAACGCCCGAGATGGTAACATTGCTGCGTTCGAGGATGGAGGAAGTAGCTAATTGAGGCATTTATAAATGGACTGGATATGAAAGGATTTTGGGTGGGGCATACCTAACGCAAAAGCCGATATTATGGATTTAATGAACACCAAATATGGTTCATTGCCCTTCTTTGAGTAAAACCGTGTTGATATGTTTCAACAAATATACAGTAAGTTATATTATTTATAGATGAGGTATGGTTGAAATGAAAGAATTGATACTATTATAACTATTTGTGAATTATATAGTGCTTAATTTGTCTAATGGATAAATAAAAAATAAAAAATAACAAATGGATTTAGCGGACGGCTGACACTGGAAAAGGTCCGTGGCATGGGGTATTCTAAGGTTAAAGAGGTAGCGTGGGAGCGAAGCTGGGCTATAACCTTTGCTCGCCGGGCAGGGTACAGCCAATGCCAATTCCTTTCCACTTTCAGTTATTTTTTATGAAATATTCCTTCTCGTGGGCGGTGCTGTTCCTGCTGTGGCTCAGTGCCTGCTCGCCCGCCGTGAACGTTGAGCAGCGGCCCGGCGTCAATTTTAGCAAGTACCACACCTTTGCCTGGGCCGATACCGAAGTGAAGGCTCCCGGCGACCAAAACCCGTTGTTGCGCAGCCCCATTGCGCAGGACCGCATCCGGCAGGCAATTGCTAGCGAGTTGGCCGAGCGTGGCATCCGGGAGGCGCAGAGCAACCCCGATTTCTATCTCACCACCCACATTTTTGTGGAGCAGGCCGAGCGGACCGTCACCAACCCGCCGCCTACGGGCTACGCATATCCCTACCTGGTGCGCTACCGCGGCGGCCTGCTGCCCGTGAACTACGGCTACTGGTACTCGCCGGCCTACTACCAAACCACGCACACCGAGCAGTACCGCGAAGGCACGCTGGTGCTCGATTTCATTGACGCGAAGACCAATAACCTCGTCTGGCGCGGCTCCATGGCCGACCCAGTGGACGACCCCGCTCGTCTGGGAAAGCAGTTTGCCGAGGCCGCCAAGGACATTCTGGAGAAATTCCCTGGTGGGAAAGCAGGTTCGTGAGAAAGACTTGTCAACAACAAACAACAAGGCCCGACTTTACCAGTCGGGCCTTGTTGCGTTCTGAATAATGCAAAATGCTGCTTGGCTCTAAATACCTAATAAATAAGCCGTTTCCTCGGCCACATCGGCCACGGCGAGGCGCGACTCGCGAATGAGGAGCACGCTGGCGTAGAGCAGCAAGCCCGCGCCCAGCACACTGAGCACCGATACCGCCCATGTCGCGGTGCTGTGGGTCAGCTCGAACACGCCAATGCTGAGGATGCTGGCAATGAACACGCCCAGCGTGAGGTGCAGTACGGTCATGGCCTGCTGGAGCAGGCGGGCCCGGCGGGCGGCAAACGACAGCTGCAGTTTCAGGTGAGCCTGCTCGGCGGGGTCGGGTGCAGGGGCATGGCGCTTGTGGTGGCGTAGGCTATGGGCTACGTCGCGCTGTCGCTCCACGCTACGGCTCAGGCGCTGGGAGGTGGTGAGGATGAGCGAGCCGCAAGCCGAAACCAGCACCGCCGGCGCAAACATGTCGGAGAGGATGGTAGGGAGGGCCATTCTGTAATGATTAATCACTGAGCACCATCCACTGACCACTATACAATGGCTTTCTCTTCCATGTCCTGCTCCACGAGCGGGGCTTTGGTTTTGCCGATAATGTAGCGGAGGCCCTTGTCTTGGGTGAAATAATTCCAGGCCCAGGTGAAGAATACGCCGATGCGGTTGCGGAAGCTAACCAGGGAAATGACGTGGATAAAGCTCCAAGCCAGCCAGGCAATGAAGCCGTCGAGGTGGATTTCGCGGCCGAAGAGCTTGATATCGGCCACGGCGTGGTTGCGGCCGATGGTAGCCATGGCACCCTTGTCGTCGTACACGAAATGCTCCATTAGCCCACCATTAAGCTGGCGCTGGATATTGTCGCCCAGCTGGCGGCCCTGCTGAAGTGCCGGCTGCGCTACCATGGGGTGGCCGTCGGGATATTTCTCGGTTTTCATCAGGGCGATGTCGCCGATGGCAAACACGTTGTCGTAGCCGTGCACACGGTTGTATTCGTCCACCAGGTAGCGGTTGCCGGATACTAGGCAGTCGTCGTTGAGGCCGGGAATGGGGGCGCCCGTCACGCCCGCCGCCCAAATGAGGGTGCGGGCAATGAGCTGCTTGCCGTTGTTTAGCGTCACGGTGTAGCCGTCGTACGACTTCACCCGTGTATCGAGCCACACCTGCACGCCCAACTTCTCCAGGTACTCCAGCGACTTTGCCGAGGCATTGGCCGACATGCCCTTCAGCAGCACCGGCCCACTCTGCACCACGTGGATATCCATCTCCTTAAAGTCGATTTCGCGGTAGTCTTTTGGGAACACATGGGTGCGTAGCTCGCTCAGGGCCCCCGCTATTTCGACGCCAGTGGGGCCACCGCCCACAATCACGAAGTCGAGCATGCTATTAAGCTGCTCGTGGTCGCCGAGCTGTAAGGCCTGCTCGAAATTGGAAAGCACGGTGTTGCGCAGTTCCAGGGCATCCTCCACGTTCTTGATGGCAATGGCGTTTTTGGCCATCACCTCATCGCCAAAATAGTTGGTATTCGCGCCGGTAGCCAGCACCAGGAAATCGTAGCGCAGCAGGCCAATGGACGTTTCTACTACCTGCGCTGTAGGGTCGATGCTGGTGACTTCGGCCAGCCGGAAGTAAAAGTTGTCCTGATGATTGAGGATTTTACGAAACGGCGACACAATGTCGCCCTCATCGAGCCCGGCTGTTGCCACCTGGTAGAGCAGCGGCTGAAACGTGTGGTAGTTCTGCTTATCAATAAGCACCACCTGTACCGGTGCGTTGGCCAGGGCCTTGGCCAGCTCCAGCCCACCAAAACCGCCCCCCACAATCACCACGCGCGGCTTGCCGAGGTCGTCTATTTTCGTTAACCCTTCCATGCAGTAAAGATGTGCGGCCGGTTGGCGACCCGCAACGTGCCTGCTTACCGGAATCGAGGCTGCGGGGTTGCTTTATGAAGCCAGCATGAGGCGCCTCACTTACTTCTCGGCCTGCCGAAATACCAGCCTTGGCGTGGCCGTATCCGCATCGAAAAGCCGTAGCTCGCCGCTGCTGATTTCGTAGCGTGTTGTCAGGGCCAGGTTGTCGAGGTAGCGGGTTTCGAGCTCCTGCACGGGGCAGGCGACGCGAGTCGAAATCTGGGGTGAGATGCTGAGGTGGCCGTTACTGCCGAGGCTGAAACGGCCGCTGAAGTTGTTGCACGGGCCCAGGCCCACGGTGCACTTGCCCAGGTCCAGCAGCTCCAGGTAGGACTTAGTGGTTTCGGAGTAGCTTGATACTTCTACCGGAAAACTATCCACGCGGGCCAGCATCCAATGGGTAGCGAGCAGGGGCACCTCAGTGGGGGCGGTTACTTCTTCTTTCTCGCAGCTGGCCAGCGCGAAGGCGGATAAAAAGGCCAGGGGTAGTAAGCGCCGGGGATTCATTGGGAAAGCAGTTGAGCGTGAAGGTGTAATAATAGTAACAAAATACGAAAACGACAATGTTTAGTAAGCGGCCACGGGCTGAAAACAAGCTGGGCCATAGCTATTTGTTTTCAGCCAAACCCAGTTGTTTGCGAACTCTTTGCGTAAGCGGGGGCGTTGGGGCCCTACCCGCTATTTGCCGCTTACTTCAATAATCCCGCTTATGAACGTGTTATCGCTTTGCTCGTTGTTGATTGGCAGTAGTTTTTTAGCCGCCGCCGTGCCAGCTTCCTCACCCGTTGAAACCAGTTCGGTTACGGTCGTGGTTTCTTCTCTGGTATCCACCACTGCTGCCGTCCGACTGTATTTCTATAACACCCGCGAGGGCTTCCTGAAAAGTGGCAAGTGGGCTTTCTCCAAGTCGGTAAATCCCGGTGGGAAAAGCGAGTTTTCGCTGCCCGTCGACTTGCCCAAAGGCGAATGGGCCGTGGCCATCACCCAGGATATGAATAACAACGATAAAATCGATAAGAATTTCCTCGGCATCCCCACCGAGCCCTATGCTTTCTCGAACAACATTCGTCCCACCGTGGCTGCGCCCGGTTTCGATGAGTGCAAGTTCATGGTCGACGGTCCGGGCAAAGTAGTCAGCATCGTGCTGAAGGATTGACCAGCACTAGGTCAGAATAAAAAAAGCCCGTCATGCTGAGCGCCGCCGAAGCATGACGGGCTTTTTCTTTGCTTCAAGTCCATCAATCGCCCCGAAACGGGTGCAGCCCGCGCGCTAGGTTCTCGGTGAGTTTCACGGCGCGGCGGATGCGGGTTTCGGGCTGCTTGGCCTCGTCCACCAGCCGGGCCATGGCGCGGCGGTGCGCGCCGCTGTAGTTGTGAAAGGCGGTTTCGGCCTCGGGCCAAGCGGCGAGGGCTTCGGCTAGCTCGTTGGGCAGGTCGACGTGGTCGGGGTTAGGGTCGGGCTCGATGGCGATTTCCAACTCGTCGCCCAAGGATATACCTACGTGGCGGCACACATCCTTATTCAGCATAAGGTAGCGTCCGCCGCCTTCCAACGGCAGCAGCCCCAGCCGCAACGCCTGCCCACGAATGGTGACGATGACGCGCTTAGCCGCTTTGCCGCCGAGGGCTTCGAGCACGTCGGCTGGCACCACAATGGTTTGGGTGGGCATAAAGCTGGGGCCGCCTGGCTCCAGTGGGGCGCGAAAGATGACGAAAGGATTCATAAGGACAAAAGATAGCGCCACTGGGCAAATCTTGTTCACGAATTTCGGACCTGCCCGGAGCCGCGCACCTGCCATTTGTAGCTGGTTAGCTCCTCCAGGCCCATTGGGCCGCGGGCGTGCAGCTTCTGAGTGCTGATACCGATTTCAGCCCCCAGCCCAAACTGCGCGCCATCGGTGAAAGCGGTGGAGGCGTTGGCGTACACGGCTGCGGCATCCACGGCATTGAGGAAGGTTTCGAGATGCTCAGCATCTTCCGAGATAATGGCCTCGCTGTGCTTCGAGCCAAATTGCGCAATGTGGTCCAGCGCCTCGGTCAACGAAGCGACGGTTTTCACGGCCATGCGCAGCGATAGAAACTCCGTGCCGAAGTGCGCCTCAGTGGCCGGAGCCAGTAGTTCAGCCGGGTAGTGCCCGGTAAGTGCCTTCCGGGCCGATGCGTCGGCAAAAAGCTGGACGCCGGCAGCGGCTACCGGGACCAGTAGCTTGGGTAAGTCAGTAAGTCGGCTTTCGTGAATCAGCAGGCAGTCGAGCGAGTTGCACACGCTCACGCGGCGGGTTTTGGCATTGTGAATAATGGCCGCGCCTGTTTCTAAATCGCCGGTTTCATCGAAGAAAGTGTGTACCACGCCAGCCCCGGTTTCAATGACGGGCACCCGCGCTTTTTCCCGCACATAGTTGATAAGCGACTGGCTGCCGCGTGGAATTAGTACATCGACGTAGCCTACTGCCGCCAGCAGGGCCGCCGTGGCAGCGCGGTCGGGCGGCAGGAGGGTGGCCACGGCAGGGTTCAGGCCATGGCGCACGAGCACGGGGCGAGCCACGAACAGCAGCGCGGCGTTGGAGAAAGCCGCATCGGAGCCGCCTTTCAACAGGCAGGTGTTGCCGGTTTTCAGGCACAGCGCGAGGCTGTCGAACGTCACATTGGGCCGTGCCTCGTAGACGATGCCAACCACGCCCAATGGCACCCGCACCTTGCGCAGCTGCAAGCCATTCGGCCGCTCGGTTTCGCTGATAACCTGGCCCAGCGGCGAGGGCAGTGCGGCTACATTGCGCAGGTCGTCGGCCATACCCTGGAGGCGCTCGGCGGTGAGGCGCAGGCGGTCGTGGTTGGGGTTGGTTTCGGGCATCAGGGCCAAATCCCTGGCGTTTTCGACCAACAGGAAGTCGGTTTCGGCCACGATGGCTGTGGCCAAGTCGCGCAGCAATGCATCGGTGGCAGCAGGGCCGAAGGCGGCCAACTCGCGGCTGGCTTGTTGGGCGGCTTGAAAGAGAGGCGTCAGGTCCACGTTAGGCAAGGTCAGGGTTCAGAAACAGGTAATCGTAGTGCACCAGCGGGCGCTGGTGTTGCTGGCCCAGCCGCTCCTGCGCTTTCTCGGCTCCGTATTCGGCAATGCCGAGGCCCAGAGGCTGGCCGGCTTCGTCGGTAATCTGCACAATATCGCCTTTTTGAAACTCGCCTTTGATGCCCAGCACGCCCACCGGCAGCAGGCTTACGGCCTTGCCTGGCGTGCTGAGGGCCTCCCGCGCCCCGGCATTTACCTGCACAGTGGCCTTCACCGCGCTTTGGGCGTGGGCCAGCCATTTCTTCTTGCCCGAAGCTGTTTTGCTGGGCCGGAACCAAGTGTTTACCGCATTTTCGGCCAGCACGGCGGGTAGGATGCCGGCCGTTTTGCCATTGGCAATGTGCACGCTGATGCCCAGCTTGGCCACCTTGTGCGCCATGTGGCACTTGGTGAGCATGCCGCCCCGCCCAAACTGTGAGCGTTGCGCCGTAATAAAGGTGTCGAATCCCTTATCGCTCGGCGCAATCTCCCGAATCAATTCTGATTCCGGCAGGCGCGGGTCGCCGGTGAAAATGCCGTCCACGTTGGTGAGGATGATGAGCGCATCGGCGTCGAGCTGGGCCGCAATGAGGCTGGCCAGCTCGTCGTTATCCGTAAACATCAGCTCCGTGACGGAGATGACATCGTTCTCATTCACAATCGGAATTACCTGCTGCTGCAGCAGCTCCTGAAAGCAGTTTTTCATGTTCAGGTAGTGCTGGCGGTCGCGGAAATCTTCCTTGGTCACCAGCACCTGGGCGCAGAGCAGGTTGTGCTTGGCCAGCAGCTCGGCGTAGGTGCTCAGCAGCTTTACCTGGCCCACAGCGGCCAGCAGCTGGCGGCTGCGCACTGCATCGGTCTGGGCTGGGAGGGTGATGAGGCTGCGGCCCGCCGCCACCGCGCCCGACGACACCACGATGACTTCCAGGCCCAAGGTTTTGAGCTGCACAATCTGGCCCACCAACTGCTCCATGCGGTCAAGGTCGGGCAGGCCGTTGTCCTGTGTGAGAACGTTGGAACCGATTTTAACAACGAGGCGGCGATAGGGGAGGGGCATGGGGTAAATAGCAAAGACGCGCAAAGATGTGCCCACCCGCAACCAGTTGCCTAAAAACATGAACCGGTTCGTCTTTTTAGGCAACTGGTTTGGCTTTGATGGAAACAAATTGCCCAAAAAGACGAACCAGTTTGGTCCACAGGGCAATTAGTTTCTACTAAAGCCGAACCAGTACGGCAAAAAAGGCAGCCAGCTACCCAAAAAGGGGAACAAGTTGGGGGCCGACCCCAACTTGTTCCCCTTTTTGGGTAGTGAGTTTGGGTCCGACCCCAACTCGTTTGGGTGCCAGGTCGGTCCCAGTGGGGCGCTATGCAGTGGCCGTTTCCAGTTCTCGCAACTGTTTGTTGATGAAATCCACCTCTTCAAACGTTAGTTGAAAGTCCATTGCCTTGGCATTCTGCATGGCCTGCTCAGGGTTCCGGGCACCCACCAGCGCCACCGTGATGCCGGGCTGGGCCAGCGTCCAGCGCAGCACCAGCTGGCCGAGGGAGGCGTTTTTGGTTTCGGCCAGCGGCCGGATTTTGTTCAGCACGGCATTCACCCGCTTCACGTTTTCGGGCGTGAACAGGCGATGGCCTTTGCGCAGGTCACCTTCGCCAAACTCCTGGCCGGGCTTCATTTTACCCGTCAGCAAGCCCAGTTGCAGTGGGCTGTACACCAGAATGCCCTTATCGTTTTCGATGGAGTACGGTACCACGTCCTTTTCGATATCGCGGCGCACCATGCTGTAGGGCACCTGGTTAGAGGCGATGTTGAGGGTTTTCTCGGCTTCCTGCATTTGGGCCACCGAATAGTTGCTCACGCCGCCCGCGCGTACTTTGCCCTGCTCGATGAGGCGGCTCAGGGCTTCCATGGTTTCGTCAATCGGCGTGGTTACGTCGGGCCAGTGCTGCTGGTAGAGGTCGATGTAGTCGGTGCCGAGGCGGCGCAGGCTGTCTTCACACTCCTTGATGATGCTGTCGCGGCCGGCGTATTTGTACACGTCGAGGTCCTGGCCGTTGTTGTCCTTGGTTTTCATGGCGAAATCACCCTGGGCCAGGTCCCAGCGCATGCCGAACTTGGTGAGGATTTGCACCTTATCGCGGGGCAGGCTTTTGATGGCCTCGCCCACAATCTGCTCGCTGAATCCCATGCCGTAGATGGGCGCGGTGTCGATGCTGGTCACGCCCAAATCGTAGCTGGCGTGGATGGCGCCCACCGCGTCGTTCTGTTCGGTGCCGCCCCACATCCAGCCGCCGGCCGCCCAACTGCCAAAGGCGATGCGCGAAACGGAAACGTCGGAGGAGCCTAATTTTTGAAATTCCATGAGAGTGAGTTGGTCTGGTGAATGCCCGGAGGGGCGAGGTTGCTAACCGGCCTTTGGGGCCGAAGGTTGCGGAGGAGCTAATTGGAAGAGCCGGGACAGGTACTAAAACGAATGGTCGTGCGGAGCACAGCCGAAGCAGCTCGTGTGGATTGGTAACTCGCTTATTCAACGGTTGAATCACCGTTGAAGTAGAGCTGCTTCGGCTACGCTCCGCAGGACGTTGCACCGTTCCCGAATCTCCGCACTTCCTCGAAACTTTTCGCTGCCTCTGCCTCTTGTAGCCACTTCTGTAGCTTTAAAATCCCAACGATATGAAAGTTGAAATCTGGTCCGATGTGGTATGCCCGTTCTGCTACATCGGCAAGCGCAAATTCGAAAAAGCCCTGGCCGGCTTCGCCCACCGCGACGAGGTAGAAGTAGTATGGCACAGCTTCCAGCTCGACCCCAACTCTGAGCCCTTGCCCGGCCAAAGCATCCATGACTCGCTGGCCAAAAAAAAGGGCGTTTCCGTTGACGAAGCCCGCAGCATGGGCGAGTACGTAACCAAAGCCGCCGTCGAAGTCGGCCTGCATTACGACTTCGACCGCACCATTCCGGCCAACACGTTCCTGGCGCACCAGCTCATTCACCTCGGTGCCCACCACGGCAAGCAGGATGCCACCAAGGAACGCCTCATGGCTGCCTACTACCTCGAAGGTCAGAACGTGGGCGACCTCGACACCTTGGTAAAGCTCGGTACCGAAGTCGGCCTCCACGCTACCGAAAGCCGTGAGGCCCTCACGGCCGGCACCTACGCCAACGCCGTGCGCCTCGACGAGTACCAAGCCCAGCAAATAGGCGTTCGTGGCGTGCCCTTCTTCGTGTTTGAGGATAAATACGCCGTTTCCGGTGCCCAGCAGCCCGAGCTATTCGCCGAAGTGCTGGAAAAGGTATACGACGAGTTTAAGCCTAAGCTGACACTGGTAGCCGATGGCGCGGTGTGCGGGCCGGAGGGCTGCGACTAAGCGCCTGCTTTCACCTGACCGCAAATAGCCCGTTGTGCTGAGGACTACCGAAGCATGGCGGGCTGTTTTGTCGTTCGGGCCTACGCCCGTCGCATGGGAATGTGCGGAATACCGTCTTCCACATACATTGGCCCGCATTGCTCATACCCGAATCCGTTATAAAAGGCCTCTAGATGCTGCTGGGCCCCAATCTTATTGGGTTGCGGGCCAAATAGCGCGTCGGAATGCGCCAGCGCCTGCCGCATCAGCTCGCGGCCCAGCCCATACTGCCGAAACGGTGGTGCCACGATGACGCGCCCAATGCTGGCTTCGGTGTAGCACTTGCCGGCATCGAAGAGGCGGGCGTAGGCGGCCAGCTCGCCGGCTTCGTTGTAGCCCAGCAGGTGGTAGGCGTCGGGGTCTTGGCGGTCAATGTCTTGATAGGCGCAGTTTTGCTCTACCACAAACACCTCCGAGCGCAGGCGCAACACGTCGTAGAGAATGAGGGGGGGAAAGGATTCGAAGGGAAGGCAGTGCCAGCGGATGGTCATAAGAAGCGTTAGTTTTTGGGCATTTTGGCTACCTCTTCCAAGGTCACCACGCGGTAGGAAATGCCCATGATGGCGGCATTCTCTTCCACGGTATTCTTGAAGCCAGCCTTCTGGCGGCGCGTATTTACCCCGGCCACATCCTTGATTGGCCATACAAATGGGCGCTGGCTTTCGCGGCGGCCGGTGGCCGGGTTGGTCACATTGTAGCCCATGGCCTGGGTGCCGTAGAGCTGTTCTTTGCCCTCGCGCATAAGCTGGCGGTCCAGCATCTGGGCGTAGAAGTAAAAGGGTAATTCGCCTTTGTTAGCAGCTTTTTTGATGAGCGGCAGGTAGCGGTCGATTTCATCGGAATGCTGGATGACGTACCAGGCGGCTTCGTTTGTGGGCTCACCCACCAGGGTCTTGCCGGGGTAGCCATACTGCTTTAAAATAAGGCGCATCCGCAGCAGATTCAGCGAGTCCGTCCGCATCATCTGACGGGGAATGTAAGTGGGCAGGCTCTGTCGCGTTACGCCCAGTGCCCGGGCCAGAGAGTCGGGCCGGAAGCGTTGATGCGGATTAAACAACATGCTCCGCCACTTTTGGTCGACGGCATAAATACTGTCCAGCTCCCGTTTCAGGTCCGGGTTGAACTGGTTTTGGGCCCGGCCTGAAAACGCCGCAAGCAGCAAAAGCAACAGGAGGGAAGCGGTGGCTTTCATGGCAAGGAGTGAACGGCAGGAGAAAGCCAGTAGCGCTCAAAAATAATTCCGGCCCGCTGCATATGCAGCGAGCCGGAATTAATAAAAAAGGATGCAAAAGGCCGCAGCTTTTATTTTTTCGGCGCCGGCGAGTTGTTCGCGCTTTTGCTGATGCTTTCGATGTTACTGCTGCCTGTGGCCCCGGCCTGGCGCGTCGACTTAGTCGTTGAGCTGGTGCGCGAAGCCTGGGTAGCGCCAGTGGCCGGTGCCGTATTAATGGGCTTATCTGTGCGCTGCCCTTTGGCCGGCGAGGCCGTGGGCCGCGAATTAACGGCCGATGGCGCGGGCGTATCCGCGTTGTTGGTTGAGGAACGCTGCGCCGCCGAGCCGGACCCACTCCGGGTAGGAGAAGTCTGGGCCGAAGCAGTGGTGATAGTCAGGGCTAAAGCGGCTAAAACAAAAAGGCTTTTCATAACAATGGAAGTTGAAAACGTGGATAAGGAATACTAGGCCTTACGGCGTTTCAACGGCCACCGTTGGTACTGAAATGCCACTGTTTAGCTTGTTTGCATAGCCCGGTCCTTCCGAAGCTGTGCTTTTACTTCGGAGGACTCGCGCCTTACGCTGTCACGGCTTCCTCGCTGCTCAGCTCGTTGAGCACCCGCTTGGCCTGTTGAATGGAGCGCACTTCATCAAATGTCACAATCAATTGCTCCTTGTGCTCCTTCAGCTTGGCCGTGCGCGGGTGCGTCTGCACGTAGTTGAGGATGGTGCCGAACTGCTCGCCCTGGAAATAGGCTTTGTGGTCGTCATCAGCCGCCAGATAGCCTTTCAGGGTGTCGCGCTTGAGCGTGATTTTGGTGAAGCCCACCTTGCAGGCCTGCCAACGCAGCCGCACGATGTCGGCCAGCTGTTCCACTTCGGGCGGCAGCGGGCCAAACCGGTCCGTCATGCTCGTGAGCAGTTTCTGCAGCTCTTCCTGCTTCTGGGCGCGGTCGAGCTTGGCATAGAGCTGTAGGCGCTCCGACACGTTGCTCACGTACTTTTCCGGTATCAGGACCTGTTGGTCTGTTTCCACGTTGCATTCGCGCGAGCGGCCCGCGCCAGCCGCCATTTGCAGCCGCTGTGCCGAGTCGCCGAGGAACAGGTCGCGGAATTCAGTTTCCTTCAACTCCGTCACGGCCTCATCCAGAATCTGGTGGTAGGTTTCATAACCAAGGTCATTGATGAAGCCCGACTGCTCACCGCCCAGCAGGTTGCCCGCGCCGCGAATGTCCAGGTCGCGCATGGCCACGTTGAAGCCTGCGCCCAAGTCCGAAAACTCCTCCAGGGTACTCAGCCGCTTGCGCGCATCCGAGGGCAGGTTGGCCACCGGTGGCGTAAGCAAATAGCAGTAAGCCTTGCGGTTGGAACGTCCCACGCGGCCGCGCATCTGGTGCAGGTCGCTCAGGCCGTGCAAGTGGGCGCGGTTGATGATGATGGTGTTGGCATTGGGAATATCCAGGCCCGACTCGATGAGGTTGGTGCTCACCAGCACGTCGTACTCGCCCTCCACGAACTTCATCATGCGCTTCTCTAGCATGTCGCCCTCCATCTGTCCGTGAATGGTGGTAATGCGGGCATCGGGCACCATGCGCAGTATCATGGCGGCCTGTTCGTCCAAATCTTTCACGCGGTTGTGCACAAAAAACACCTGCCCGCCGCGCTTCAACTCCCGAGCCACCGCGTCTCGAATCAGAATCTCATCGAATACATGCAGCTCCGTCTGAACCGGCTGCCGGTTGGGTGGCGGCGTGGCAATTACGCTCAGGTCGCGGGCACCCATCAGCGAGAAGTGCAGCGTACGCGGAATCGGCGTGGCCGACAGCGTGAGCGTGTCCACGTTCACTTTCAGCTCCTTGAGCTTGTCCTTGGTTTTCACCCCGAACTTCTGCTCCTCATCAATCACCAGCAGCCCCAAGTCTTTAAACTTAATGTCCTTATTGGTCAGCCGGTGCGTGCCAATTAAAATGTCGGTTTTGCCTTCGGCCACGCGCTGGAGCGTCTCCTTGATTTGCTTGGTGGTTTTGAAGCGGTTGATGTATTCCACCGTCACGGGCAGCGTGGCCAACCGGTCGCGGAAGGTCTTGTAGTGCTGCATGGCCAGGATGGTGGTGGGCACCAGCACAGCCGCCTGCTTGCCATCGGCCACCGCCTTGAAGGCCGCCCGAATGGCCACTTCGGTCTTGCCAAAGCCCACGTCGCCGCACACCAGCCGGTCCATGGGATGGGGCTGCTGCATGTCGTTTTTCACGTCCTCGGTGGCTTTGGCCTGGTCGGGCGTGTCCTCGTAAATGAAGCTCGATTCCAGCTCGGCCTGCATGAAGCCATCGGGTGAAAAAGCGAAGCCCGGCGCCGTCTTGCGCTTGGCATACAGCCGGATAAGGTCGGCCGCAATGTCCTTCACCTTCTTCTTTACCGACTTCTTCTTGTTCTCCCACTCCGGCGAGCCCAGCTTGCTCATGGTGGGCGGCGAGCCTTCCGCGCCACTGTACTTCGCAATCTTATGCAGCGCGTGAATGCTCACCGTCAGCACATCGTCATCGCGGTATACCAGCCGGATGGCCTCCTGAATTTGCCCGTTAATGTCCACCTGCGTCAGCCCCGCAAAGCGTGCGATGCCATAGTCCTGGTGGGTCACGTAGTCGCCGGGCTGCAGGGTTTTCAACTCGCGCAAGGTCAAGGCCTTCTTCTTGGAGAATTTCCGGGTTTCCTGGGCCCGGTAGTAGCGCTCAAACAGCTGGTGGTCGGTGTACACAGCCAGCTCAAGCTGTTCGTCCACGTAGCCCTCGCGCAGGGCCAGCAGCAGGTGCTGGAACTGCACGTTGTTGTCCAACTCGTCAAAAATGGTCCGCAGCCGGTCGGCCTGGCGCACGGTATCGGCTGCAATTATCGTGGTGAAATTCCGCAGCTGGTTTTCGCGCAGGTTCTTCGCCATGCGCTCAAATTCCTTGTTGAAGCTTGGCTGTGGCTTAGCCGCAAACTGGAACGTTTCGGCATTCTTAAAGTGGAAGCGCTTGCCAAATTCCACTACCGCAAACTCATCCAGCAGCTTCTTAAAGCTCTTGCCTGATTCAAATAAATCGGCTGGCTTGCTCACAATCTGCATGCCATGCGCCTCGGCGAGCATCTGCTCGAAATTGGCTTCGGCTTTCTCAAACAGCTCGCTCACCACATCCAGCGTCTGCCGCACGTCCTTCACCCAAATGCAGGCCGTGCGCGGCAGAAAGTCGAAGAAAGCTTCCCGCGTTTCGTGTAGCATCTTCGTCTGCACATTAGGAATGATGCTGATGCTCGGCCGCGGCTCCACCGAAAGCTGGGTCTCGGGGTTAAACGTCCGAATACTTTCAATTTCATCGCCGAATAATTCCAGGCGAAACGGCAACTCATTCGCGTAGCTAAACACGTCCACAATGCCGCCGCGCACCGCATATTGCCCGGCCTCATACACGAAATCCGTCTTCTCAAAGTCGTATTCACCTAGCAATTCACCCAGGAAATTTACGTCCAGCTTGTCGCCCACTTTCGCGTTGAAGGTGTTCTTTACCAGGCTTTGTCGGTTGATTACCTTCTCCGTCAGCGCTTCCGGATACGTCACAATAAACACGCTGTTGCCGCTGCCAGCCGCCCGCGTGGTGTTCAGCCGGTTTAAGGCCTCGGCACGCATCAGCACATTGGCGTTTTCCGTTTCATCAAACTGATACGCCCGCTTGTAGGAGCTGGGGAACAGCAGCGCCTCCGGTCCCTCCGGCAGCAAGTGCTGCAAGTCGGAAAGGAAGTAAGCCGCTTCCTCTTTGTCGTGCAGAATGAACACGTGCGGGTGCTGTCCGTGCGCCACGGCTGCGGCTACCACGGCATCCTGGCTGCCTACTAGGCCACGCAGGTGCAGGCGCACGCTGCTGGGGTCGGGTTTGGCGGCGCCACGCAAGCGGGCGGCCAGGGTTTGCAGCTCGGGCGAAAGGCGATAGAGGCGGAGAAAGTCGGCTACTTGCACAAAAAATCAGGCTAGGGGAGCAAATGAACTAGCCCGGCCAGAGTAATTCCTGGTCGGGCAGCGGGGTAAATACACGGGAGCGGCAGCGAAGGTTTCCGGGGCTGCCCGTAGCTTCGTTGCCAGTTTAGTTGTCAGGCCAACAATAGTTCGTGCAGCCAACAAACCAACAACTGACGCCTACAAACTAACGCATGCGCGGCTCTTCTCATCTGGCCATCGGCCTCATCACCGGCGTGGCCATTGCCGGGCTGGCTCCCAGCATCCCGTTCTCGCTGGCCGGCATTGCGCTGGCCGGCTTCTCCAGCCTCGCTCCCGACCTCGACCACCCCGAAAGCCGCCTCAGCAAGCGCCTCGGCTTCACGCAGAACTACGTGCGCTGGGCCTTTGCTTTTGGGGCGCTGGCTCTGGCGGCCTACGCCTACTTTCAAACGCGGCCCGGGGCCGAGCAGCGCCTGTACTACACCGGCGCGCTGGCCTTCGGGCTGATTGGCGTGGGCATGCAGGGCGGTTCGGCCCGGCGGCTGGCACTGCTGTTCACTGGGCTGGCCACGGTGGTGGCGGGCCTCTACACCGAGCAGCTTTGGCTGAGCCTGTTGGGCACCTTTGTGGCGTTGGCTCCCTTCACCACGCACCGTTCTTGGACGCACACTCTTTGGGCCACCGCACTCTGGACCTACATCGGCCACCTGGCCGACCAGCACCTCGGCTGGCGCGGTGTGGCACTGTATGCAGGCGGCGGCTACGTGTCTCATTTGTTGGCTGATACACTGACGAAGTCGGGGGTTCGCTGGTTGCTGCCGATTCCGCTTTGCTTCAGAGTTCCGCTCATCAGCACCGGTTCGGCGAGTGGCAACGCAATGGAGGTGGGCATTTGCGTCGGCTATGCCCTGCTGGTGCTGGGACTGGTAGTGGGCCACATGGGTTTCTAGCCCGAAAATGCCCCAAAGCAGTTCAGCAGGGCCGTAGCGTAATGTATATGCTTGTTGCAAAAGTCAGCCAAGTACATTAGCTTCGCAGCAGATATGCCGGCCGCTTAGGCATGTATTGGTATTGCTTCGTGTTATTATTCTGCGTTTTCAATCGTTTGCGACGCCAAATATTCATAAAACCCAATTAATTTACCTTTCCACGCCGATTTTTTGCCTGCTACTCAGGCAGCTTCGCCGGGCCACAACTCCTCGTTATTCCGAACCGCCAAGAATTTGTGCCGGAATCCTCATTCCGCACAGTTCGCAGGGTTTTTTCGATTGTGCAACCCTCTTCCCACTCCTAACACATTTCTTAACTTTACTTAACGCATCCAATGAACCAGATGAACAGCCCCTTGATTCGGGTTGGTGTCTTTTATGACGGCAACTATTTCTTAAAAATTAGCGACTATTATTATTTCCAGCACGAGCGTAAGGCGCGCATCAGCCTTGAAGGTTTGCACGAATACATTCGTCATCAAGTTGCTGAAGAAGAAGATGTAGATGTTCGTCTGGCGCAAATTACAGATGCTCATTTTTTTCGCGGCCGCCTCTCAGCTACCGAAGCCCGCGACAAGGACCGCCTGTTCCATGACCGCCTGCTCGACGACATTCTGATGAACCTGGGCGTGCAAACGCACTACATGGCCCTCAAAACCCGCGATGGCCGCCTCCAGGAAAAAGGCATCGACGTGTGGCTGAGCCTCGAAGCCCTAGAACTCGCCCTGCATAAAACCCTCGACGTGGTCGTGCTCATCGCCGGTGATTCCGACTATGTGCCTCTCATCCGCAAGCTCAACACCGTGGGCACCCGCGTGATGCTGCTGAACTGGGACTTCAAATACGAAGATTTCAAAGGTGAAACCCGCGTTACGCGCGCCTCACAGCAACTGCTGGAGCAAGTGACTTACCCAGTGGCCATGCACGACGTGATTGACCGCGGCCTGGAGCAGCAGGACGAAGTGGTGGAAGCCATGTTCGTGAACCAGTCGGAGCCTGCTGCTTTCGCGCCCAGCACGGCTGCTGCACCCAAACTGGCCCGTCCTACTGGCCCTACCGCCGCTGGCCCCGTGGGTACGCTCGGCATGAGCACCATCAAAAATCTGAAAAACGGTTTCGGTTTCGTGGTAATGCCCCCGAACAACCTGTTCTTCAGCTACGCCGACCTAACTGAGGGTGACTTCAACGACCTGCGCGAAGGCGACTGGGTAGAATTCACCGTGGGCCGCAACCACCGCGACGAGGACTGCGCCCGCAACGTGCGCAAGGTGCCCGCTCCGCAAATGACCGACGGCGAGGACGAGTACGAGCCCGTAGGCCTGCACGCTTCGGCCGAACTGTAAGAGGCCGGCCATTGCGAGTGGAGCGAAGCGCAACGCAGCAACCAAACACCAGCGAAGCTAATTGGTCCTTTCAATACCAAGTACTTAGAAGATGTGAAAAGCCCCGGCACTATGCAGTGCCGGGGCTTTTTGCGTTTGAAAAGATATTGTCACAACTCAGGAATGGGCGTGTTGAGAGGACGGATTAGCTCCGCTGGCCGTTGTTTGCCACAACCTGTGGCCTTGCAATGCCAGGGTCACTCCATCACCAGCTTGGCAAAGTCGCGCTTGTTGGCCGGGTAGCGGTTAAACGTGCCCAGGCCCCGGGCTACCGCGACCTCTTCCTGCCCTTCTATTACCCGATAAATTATGCAACTGCTTACTAACAAGGAGTTGCCGGCGTGGTCGACCATGCCCCGGGCCACCAGCGCATCGTGCAGATGGACGGCGTGCAGGTAGTTCATCTTGAATTCGACCGTAGACACAAACTCCAGTTTAGTGAAGGCTAAGGTGAGGGCTGCCGCGCCCAGTGCCGCATCCATGAGGCCGGCCAGCACACCGCCGTGGCAGGTGTTGGGGGAGGAGAGGTGCTCGGCCTGCACAGTCATGCGGTATTCGGCTAGCCCGGGCCGGGGCACAGTAAGAACCATGCCATTGGTGCGGCCATAGTGGTTCATCTGATTATAGGCTGCTACCATGGTGGCCAGTTCAGGTAGGGAAGGAGAAATGTCTGACACAATAAGAAGCGGGTGGGTTTGGAAGTAAAGACGAAAGAATTGGATGCCGTGCATTCAGCCTTGCTAAGCATTTGTCCGGCTGATTATTCTGCCAATCAAGCAGAGACAGAGATTCTGTTGCTGAGGACCGTCTTGCACTAATTCAAATGGTGCAAATATGACAAGGTCTTTCGCAAGCTCTGGATAACGGGCATTATAGCAGCTTGCGCATCAAAAAGTGCAGTAGTACGCCAAATAATGTATGCGACGGCTCCACCACCACATAACCTAGCCGTTGGTAGAATCCCACAGCGGTTTCCCGCGAATGCAGCACAATTTCGTTGAGGCCTGCTGCTTGGGCTTGCGCTTCGAGATAGGTCACTACCTGCTGCCCCAGGCCCTGGCCGGCGGCCTCAGGGGCCACAGCCATGAATCGGATTTGGCCCTGGTGTTCGCCTATGGGCTGTAGCATGCCCACTGCCAGCGCAGTGGCTGCATCAGGGGCCAGAAGGAGGGCGTGGATGGTGTCGGGCTCCTCATCGGCGGGCACGCGCTCCGAGCCGACGGGTTGCTGCCAAGGTGCCCGCAATACGGCGTAGCGCAACTGATAGTAGGCTGTCCATTCAGTTGGGGTGCGAGGTGGATGAATAGGAAGAGACGCGGGTTTCATGAGGCAAGTATGAAGCAGAACCAGAACCAAGGCCCATTTGGGGCGTTACCTTTACGGCCCGGTCACGGCCGGTTTTCTCTTCAAAACTACATCCACCCCGCCATGGCATCCTTCGACATCGTGAGCAAAGTTGACCCGCAAACCCTGGAAAATGCGGTGAATACGGCCCAAAAAGAACTCCAGACCCGCTACGACCTGCGTGATACCAAAGGCGGCATCGAACTCAACAAAAAGGAAAACACCATTCTGCTCTCGTCCGAAAATTCCATGCGCATCAAAGCGCTGGAAGACATCCTGCTGGGCCGTGTGGTGAAGCAGGGCATCGACGGCACCAGCCTCGACTTCAGTGCTGATGAGCAGCCTAGCGGCCAGCTTATCAAGAAAACCATCAAGGTGCGCGCCGGCGTTGATAAGGAGTTTGGTCGCAAAATCATCAAGGCTATCAAAGATTCCAAAGTGAAGGTAGAAGCCCAGATGCAGGACGACCAGGTACGCGTAACATCCAAGAAAATCGACGATTTGCAGGCCGCCATCGCCGTGCTGCGTAAGGCCGATATCGGCCTGCCGCTGCAATTTGTGAACATGAAAAGCTAATGGTTGGATAAGTGAATTGGCTTCGGCTAGCACTTCCTGAAAAAAGCAGGCTCTATTGGTAATGCGCCGGGCCGTTTCACGATTCAGTGTTCCCCAATTTATTAACTCAGCCATTCACTCTTTTACCAATTCACTCCTTTAAATCCCCTGCCTTGTACGATTTTTCGGCCTTTGCCCACCCGGCTACCTGGATAAGCCTGCTTACCCTCACGTTCATGGAAATCGTGCTGGGCATCGACAATATTATCTTCATTTCCATCGTCGTCAACCGGCTGCCCAAAGCCCAGCAGGCGCGGGGCCGCACCATTGGCCTGCTGCTGGCACTGGTATTCCGCATAGGCTTGCTGCTGAGTATTTCCTGGATTGTTAGTTTGCGGAATCCGCTGTTTAACCTGCCGGATTTTCCATGGCTGGACCAACCCTTCGGCGTGACCGGTCGCGACCTGATTCTGCTGGCCGGCGGCTTGTTTCTGATGTACAAGAGCACCACCGAGATTCATACTAAGCTGCAAGGCGAAGAAGAAGAAGAAGTTGGTAAGGGCGGTAGTGCGTCGATGATGTCCATTATTGCGCAGATTGTGGTGATTGACATCGTGTTCAGCTTCGACTCTATTCTGACCGCCGTGGGCCTTGTAGACAACGTGCTGGTGATGATTGCCGCTGTGATTTGCGCCATGGGCATCATGTTGAGCTTCAGTGGTGTGGTAGCTAATTTTGTGAACAACAACCCCACCATTAAGATGCTGGCGCTGTCGTTCCTCATCATGATTGGGTTCATGCTGGTGATGGAGGCTGCGCACAAGGAAATCGAAAAGGGCTACCTCTACTTCGCCATGGCCTTCTCGCTGATTGTGGAGCTGCTGAACCTGCGCTTGCGGAAGAAAAACAAGCCCGTGCAGTTACGCGACTCGCAGTACGATTAAGACTTAACCGCCGAGCGCGCAGCAGAAAGGCGCGGAGGTTCGCAGAACGTTTTGCGACCTCCGCGCCTTTCTGCTGCGCGCTCGGCGGTTAAAACTAGGCTAGCGTCAGTACGGTAGCCGCCTGGTCGAGCACGCGGCGCTGGGCCAGCTCCAGCAGGCGGCGGTTGCATTCGGAGCGGTGTTGGCGGTAAAAGGCGTACTCCTCAGTAGTGAACTGGCCCGTTATCAGCCCTACCACGGTGTAACGCAGCTTGGTGTTGCGGCTCATCAGCTCAGCGAGTTGGTGGTGCTGGTCGGTGGGGCGTAAGGTGATGTGGTGTTCACGCACGAAATCAGCCACCACGGCTAGCAATAGGTCGTTTTGCAGCTTCAGGACGGGGCGCAGCGTGGCGTGGAGAAAGGCGCCAGCCGAGCCATCAGCATCGGTGGTTTCAGTGGGCACAGTGGGGCGCAGGTTCAGCAGGGCGTCGTTTGGGCGGATGTCAGCCATTAGGGTTGGGAAGTTTTGGTCGTTTTGATGGACAACAGTTGAAAACCTCTTTCTACACCACGCCCAGCTTCACCAGCGCGTCCCAGAGTACCACACCGGCGGCCACGCCTACGTTCAACGAGTGCTTGGTGCCAAACTGCGGGATTTCCACGGCCAGGTCGCACAGGGCTAATACGTCATCTTCCACCCCAAATACCTCGTTGCCCAGCACCAGCGCCAGCGGCTTGCCCGGCTCCGGCCGAAACTGCGAAAGCGAGACGCTGCCAGTAGTCTGTTCTACCGCCACTACCTGGTAGCCGACCTGCTTGAGCGCGGCCACGGCAGTCACCGTTTCGGCGGCGTATTCCCAGGCCATGGATTCCTCGCTGCCCAGCGCGGTTTTGGTGATTTCGCGGTGTGGTGGTCGCGGCGTGTAGCCACAGAGGTAGATTTTCTCCAGCGCAAACGCGTCGGCTGTGCGGAAGATGGCGCCCACGTTGTGCATGCTACGCACGTTGTCGAGTACCAAAACCACGGGGCTTTTGGGCGTACTTTTGAATTCATCCACCGAGGCCCGGTTCAACTCGGCCATTGTGAGTTTTCGCATGGAAATAGCGCGAACTTTGCGGTTCGCTTTGTCGGTTTAAAATAGGGCGGCCGCATGGTTTGGCGAAGTTTGCCAAGCAAAAGTCCGTGACTTCGAAAGCGGCTGCCACTTCCTTGTTCACACACCAAATCTGCGCGCCGCAAAGGTCGCGCTACTTGCCTTGGCTGCACCCAAAAAAGAATTCGTCATCAAGTCCGTTGGCCCCGACCACTTCACCGTGCCCATTCCGGCCGTGTCGGAAACGCCGCTGATGAAGCAGTATTACCAGCTCAAGCAGCAGCACCCGGGCGCGGTGCTCCTGTTCCGGGTGGGCGATTTTTACGAAACCTTCGGCGAGGACGCCGTCACAGCTGCGCGCATTCTCGACATCACGCTCACCAAGCGCGGGGCCGGCAGCAGCAGCGAAGTGGCCCTGGCCGGCTTTCCACATCATTCGCTCGACAACTACCTGCCCAAGCTGGTGCGCGCCGGCCAGCGCGTAGCCATCTGCGACCAGCTCGAAAATCCCAAGGAAGCGAAGGGCCTTGTGAAACGTGGTATTACTGAACTGGTGACGCCCGGCGTGAGCATGCACGACAATGTGCTCGAGCGGCGCTCCAACAACTACCTTGCGGCCATCCACTTTGGCAAGCAGGAGGCCGGTATTTCCTTCTTGGATATCAGCACTGGTGAGTTCCTGGCGGCTCAGGGCTCACTCGATTACCTGGGCAAGCTGATGCAGAATTTCAGCCCCGCCGAAGTACTGTTCTGCAAGAAAAGCCGGGGCGAGTTTGAGCAGCATTTCGGCCCCGACTATTGTACCTATGCGCTGGACGATTGGGTTTTTGGGGCCGACTACGCCCACGACACCCTCACGCGCCACTTCCGCACCACCTCGCTCAAAGGCTTTGGTGTTGATAACCTGAAGGAAGGTGTGATTGCGGCCGGCTGCATCCTGCACTACCTCGCCGAAACCAAGCACACCGACATCCAGCACATCGCCAGTCTCGGCCGTTTGGAGGAGGACAAGTACGTCTGGCTCGACCGTTTCACGGTGCGCAACCTAGAATTGGTGCAGGCCCAGCACCCCGGCGGCGTGCCCCTCATCGATGTGCTCGACCAGACCCTGACGCCCATGGGCGCCCGCCTGCTGCGCAAGTGGATAGTGCTGCCTCTCAAAGAAGTAAGCCAGATTCAGCGCCGCCTCGACACCGTGGCCGCGCTGGTGGCCGACGAGGAACTGCTCGGCGACCTTACCCAGCACCTGCGCCAAATCAACGACTTGGAGCGCCTGATTTCCAAAGTGGCCGTGCGCCGCGTGAACCCGCGCGAACTCCTGCAGCTGGCCCGCGCCCTCGAAGCCGTGGCTCCCATGCGCGAGCGGCTGGCTGCTTCCGGCGTGCGAGCGCTGGTGAAACTCGCCGAGCAGCTCAACCCTTGCACCAACCTGCGCCAGGAAATCATCGCTAAAATCAAGCCCGACGCGCCCATCCTCACCAACCAGGGTGGCGTGCTAAACTCGGGCGTCGATTCCGAACTGGATGAGCTACGTGCCCTGGCCTTCTCGGGTAAGGATTTCCTGCTGCAATTGCAGATGAGGGAGCAACGCAATACGGGCATATCTTCGCTGAAAGTGGCCTACAACAAGGTGTTTGGCTACTATCTCGAAGTCACCAACGCCCACAAAGACAAGGTGCCGGCCGAGTGGATTCGTAAGCAAACGCTGGTGAATGCTGAGCGCTACGTGACTGAGGAGCTGAAAACCTACGAAGAGAAAATCCTCAACGCCGAGGAAAAGCTGTTCATCATCGAGCAGAAAATCTACAACGACCTCGTGTTGGCCGCGTTGGATTTCGTGCCCCAGATTCAGCAAAATGCCCGCGCCATTGGCGTTACCGACTGCCTAGCCAGCTTCGCGCTCACGGCTCGGCAGCAGCGCTACGTGCAGCCCGTGGTGAACGACGGCACCGTGCTCGACATCAAAGCGGGCCGCCACCCCGTCATTGAGCGGCAGCTGCCACCCGGCGAAAGCTACATTCCCAACGACATCTGCCTCGACCAGGATGAGCAGCAGATTGTGGTGATAACCGGCCCCAACATGGCCGGTAAGTCAGCGCTGCTGCGCCAAACTGCCCTCATCGTGCTGCTGGCCCAAATCGGTTCTTTCGTGCCCGCCGATGCGGCTACGGTGGGTATTATCGACAAGATTTTCACCCGCGTGGGCGCCTCCGATAACCTGAGCAAGGGCGAAAGTACCTTCATGGTGGAAATGACTGAAACCGCTTCCATTCTGAACAACCTCTCAGACAGAAGCCTCGTGTTGATGGATGAAATCGGGCGCGGCACTAGCACCTACGACGGCATCAGCATCGCCTGGGCCATCGTGGAGCATCTGCACAACAACCCCAAAGCCAAAGCCAAGACCCTCTTCGCTACCCACTACCACGAGCTCAACCAACTGGCCGACGACTGCCCCCGCGTGCGCAACTACAACGTGGCCGTGAAGGAAGCCGACGGCCGTATCCTATTCCTGCGCAAGCTCCAGCCCGGTGGCTCGGAGCACAGCTTCGGCATCCACGTGGCCCGGCTGGCCGGCATGCCCACCAGCGTAGTACTGCGAGCCAATGAAATTATGCACCATCTCGAAGTGGAGCGTACCAGCGCCGGCGCCGAGGACGGCGTAGCAACAGAATTCGACGACGTACTGGCCGGTATCGAGCCCGGCAATGGGCGAGCGGGCATTGCCGTTCAGCCTGCCCGGCAGCCCGCCACACCGCAGCCCCGTGCCACGTCGGCTGTAGCTAATGCACCCCGGGCCCAACTCAGCATCTTCGAACCCAGCGACCCAGCCTTGGAGCGCATCCGCGAGCTGCTGCAACACCTCGATGTAAACACCCTTACGCCCATCGAGGCGCTTATGAAGCTAAACGAGTTGAAGCTGACGTTAGGGAAAGGTTAATTTTTTCGGGCTGAAAATGAAGTAGAAAGGCCTCTAGAATGAAAATTTCCACACCTACTACTTGCATCTCCAAAAAATCACCTTACCTTTGTCGCACCATTCAGCACAACGAAAATTGTTCTGAACCTCCTGCGAGAGTAGCTCAGTTGGTAGAGCGCGACCTTGCCAAGGTCGAGGTCGCGAGTTCGAACCTCGTCTCCCGCTCCAAAATAAAAAAACGCTGTCTCCGGGCAGCGTTTTTTGTTTACTAACCTTTCGTTATGGCCGCTATCCACAAGTGCCTGAGTGCCGCTGAATAATTCCAGTAGGCCATAACCGAAAGTCTGCCGGTGCTGAATGCCATTTAACTGATGCCAGCTGGCGGCAATTAGTAAGACAGTACACACAAGAATTACCAGGTTAGAATTGGATACCAGTCATTGTGCCGGGGCTGCCTGTAACTAGGGGGACGGCTCTAAATACTGGAGGCGGCATTTTCCTGGAAAAATATATTGGTCGAAAATTCGACTTATGCGCCACCTACTTGGCTTCGTAACCGATTGATTGAGCATAGACTAAAGCATCCAAAACGTGAAAGCCGTGGCTTGATTGAATGGTAGCAACAACCAATTCCGTTGGAACTTCATCACACCAATGGCATCAACAATGACCATCGAATTAGTAACTTGCGCTTGCTTTGCTCCAGTTGCCACGCATTAACAAATAATTATCGAGGTAAAAATCAACAAAGCAGAGAAGCAATAACTGCTTGAGCCAGAGTGGTGTAATGGTAGCCACGAGGGACTTAAAATCCCTTGTCTTCACGGACGTACGGGTTCGAGTCCCGTCTCTGGTACAAAAGCAAATCCCCGCTGCAGCTAGCTGCAGCGGGGATTTGCTTTAAAGGGAAATGATTTATTCAGAAACTGAATCAATTGGAAGAGTGGTAGTGGGGCGCGCAGGCTGTGGCCCAAAGCCAGCCCGAAACAGCACGTACAAGCCTGCTACGGGCAGTGGGCTGATGACGAAATCAAGCACCTGGCGGCTGAGGCGGTAGGCCCATTGTACGTTGCCAGCGAGTTTGCCAAGCAGGGTGATAGCCACGTAGACCAGCAAAGCACCCACATATAGCTTCCAAGCCATCCGCCATTGCATAGGCAACAGTACAAGCCACAGGAGCGCCAGGCAAATGCTGAGGTAGAGCACCGCGTAGGTCGCTACCGCCGGCAGCGGCCGCTTGGTAATGCCGCCATTGATGCCTTGCTGCATGGCATCGGCTACCCGGCTCAGGCCGGCAGCGGCCAGTGCCTGCTGCCACAGCGAAGTGATGGAAGCAAGGATGGAATCGCTGTAAACCCCGATGAGCAGCAGGGCTACGAGCAGCAGACCTATCAGCAGCCAGTGCTTTGGCCCGGTGCGCAGGCGTGGCGAAGGGGCAGGAAGGCCGTCAGAAGGTAAGGCCACGGGTAATGAGGCGGTCATTTAGCGGGCAGGTACGGCTAACCTCCGGGCCCAGAGCATCCAGAGGCCGAAGATGCAGCTGTACACGATGAAGGTGAACGTATAGTGGTGGTTAAAATCGACCGACTGGTGGGCATATTGCTGGTTGAGTGCCAGAGCGCCTACACGCAGCACGTTTAGTACCCAGATGAGTACCATGCCCGCCGGGATAAACCACAGCTTGCGTCGCCAAGGGCCCGGAAATGCCAACACAAAGCCGCTAAACAAAGCATAAAGCACCAACCCATTGCAAGGCGGGCCCACAATAACAGCCGCTCGCCCGTCCATCAGGAGCACGCTGGCATATGTTTTATCGAGGCTGGCGTCGAAGCCGAGAGCTTGTAGCAAAGCCATGCTGGTGCGTGAAATCTGGATGCACAAAGCGGTGTCGAGCCGGCCGTCGGGGGCAAGCCACTGCTCATATCCAAAAAACCATACCATGTACATCGCCGAGGCTACCAGAATGAAGCGAATGAGCAGTTGGTTGCCGGAGGGAGTGGCATTGGCTGGAATAGAAGGTTGCATAAGCTGGGAGGTAATACTGCAAAGCTGCAAAAAAGGCGGCTTTTCCGCGATGGGAAAGCCGCCTTTTCAATATTATTTCAATAGTAGCGAATGGCTTAGGATTTTTTGCGGCGATTACGCAGATGCTTGATGCCATAAGCGACACCACTGGCCAGCAACAGCGAAGCACCGCCATCGAGCGGGACGGCGGTAGGGTCGGGGTCGGGGGTACCGGGGCCAGGGCCACCACTACCGGGCTGGGCCATGGCGACACCGCCAACAGCAACTGCCAGCATTAGGGCTGGAAGCAAACGAGTGAGGAGAAATGATTTCATGCAGTAAGCTGTGAAAGTAGTTTGAGAGTTAGTAAGTAGCAGATTTAGTAAATGTAGAGCTATTATTTAAGAAATACTCCCAGCCGTAAGGCAGCTGGGAGTATTTTCTGATAAATCCAATTATTCAAGGACTACGCGTTTGGTAAGGAATTGGTTTTCGGCTTGCAAGCGCAGCGTGTAAACTCCAGTGGCAAGGTTCTGGGTGCTGAATTCTGCTGTAGCGCCAGCCGCCGTCAGGCCAATGGTGTGGGAGAGAACTACTTGTCCCAGGGCGTTTACCAACATGGCGTGTACTTCACGCTGGCCTGCCAGTGGTGGCAGCAGCACGGTGAAGCTGCCGTGGGCCGGGTTGGGGTAGAGGCTCACTGAAGCAGCGTCAAGCTCCAGACGGGTGGCCGTCACATTGGCCGGGCGGAACACTACGCTAAAGCGGCCGGCGCCGGCCGAAGCCGTGGCCAGGGCGAACGAGTAGCGCGTGCCCGCCGTGAGCTGCTGTTGGGTGCCGGTGAGGGCGTCGCGCAGGAATACAGTAGTTGCTCCGAAGTTGGCTAGCTCGGCAGCTTCGAAGCTGAAGGTGCCAGCCTGGGGAGCGCGTATCAGCAGCGGCACCACTACATCGGTGCGGGAGAGGGGGGCCAGACCGTTGATGGCCAATGCCTCGTTGCCACTCAGCGAAGCCAGGTCAAGACCGGTAGGATTGGCCAGCTTGATAGCGTCGTATTCGGGCTCGATGGCGGTAGTGGCGCCGGCCTGCAGGTACAGGAAGGTTTCATCGACGTGGCCGGCTCCGGTCAGGGTGAGGTGGAGCTGGGGCCGGGTGTCGTTGCCGCGCCCGAAGGTAGGCTGCGCGCCGAAGATGGTGACACGGTTGGCGTTGGTCAGATTTACCGAACCAGAGCCGCCAGGAGCCGTCACGCGGGCGAAGTAGCCCGAGCCAGCCACAATCAGCGGCGAGGCACCCACGCCGTTGTCGAAGCTACGGTAGGTGCCGGCGTACTGGCCGGTACTCTGGTACACGTACATGGCACCGTCCATGCCAGGGCGCTGACCAGCAGTTACGGTGCTCCAGTCCAGGGGCGAGGGGTAGGGGTTGCCCAGCAGCTGCCAGCCGGCCTGGGCATCGGTGCCCCGGCTCAGGGTGCCGGAGTTCTGCGTCGCGTTGTTGAACGTGCCCACGAAGTCGATGGGCGTGGCCGTTGCGGGTGCGTTCACGGTATAGCCGC
Organism: Hymenobacter negativus; assembly: GCF_017571495.1. Lineage (GTDB taxonomy): Bacteria > Bacteroidota > Bacteroidia > Cytophagales > Hymenobacteraceae > Hymenobacter > Hymenobacter negativus. The sequence goes on from NZ_JAGETZ010000007.1 coordinate 295,019, forward strand.
GGGTGGGCTGCATTACGTCGCCGGGGCCGGTGGGCGAGAACCAGCCTTTGTCAAACGCACCGTAGGTAGAGGTAACGGTAGCAATGCGGGCTTGGTCGTAGCCGAACACCGTAGGGAAGGGCGTGACGAGGCTGGGGTTAGCAACGTTGTTGTAGGAAGTATTGAACGTAGGTGCGAAACCAGTGGTGGCTAGGTCGGCCAGCGTGGTGCTTTGCACCGGCGAGCTGAAGTGGCGGTAAGCCGGGCCGGTCACGGCGTTCGTGATGGCGCGCTGCATGGTGCCGATACCGGTTACGATGCCGCCGGTGTTGTCAATCAGGGCGGTGCCGCTAGCTGACGACAGCAGCGTGAAACCAAAGCCCGCAGTGGTGAGGTTGCCGCTTTGCAGATTGGCAACTTGCGCGATGCTCACGGCCTGGCTCAGGGTGAGGCCGGTGGCATTGTTTACCGTCAGGTTGCGCACGGTGGCGGGCAGGCCCGCGCCGGTTACCTGGGCGGCGGTGCCGTTATAGGTGTACGAGGCATCGGAAGCGTAGGTACGGGTGCCGGTGAGCTGAATAGCGCCAGTGGCCCCAGTAGGTGCAATCCCGGCCGGGTCACAAATGCGCAGTTCGGCACCGGTTTGCAGCACGAAGCTGCCAGGACCGTTCAGGGGCTGGCAGTTCTGGGCCAGTATACCGCCGGTTTGCACCGTCAGAGTACCATTCACGGTGAGCGTGCCAGTGAGGGTGGCCACGCCGCCGCTCTGTACGGTTACGTTGTTATAAGTGCCGCTCACGTTCTGCGGAGAGGTTACTACAAGGTTGGCCGGAGGCGCGGGCGCGCAGGTAACATTCAGTGCGAAAGTGCCGGTATTGCCGGCACCGAAGCGCTGCACCATAAAGTAGTATGTGGTGCCTACTACGCTGGTGAAGGTGACGGTAGAAGCCCCGCTGGAAGTGCAATTGTTGTCGTCATCGTTGCTACCCACGCAGGTAAGTGCGGCGCAAGTGCCGGAGTACACGAAGAGCTTGGTATCGATGGCGGTGGCGGCGGTACAGGTGGTCACCGTCACGACGTCGCCGGTGCCCACAAAAGAGTAGAACACACCCGGTGAAGAGGAGGGCGCGTTACCGCTACAGCTACCCGTAGGGTCGCCGGTGGTAGTGGCCCCGACAGTAGTGCCGTTCAGCGTCTGGCCACAGCTAATGACGGTGGCCGTGGCGCAGTTATCGTTGGCCGGCGGCAATGGCAGCGTGGTGAAGGTGGTGGTAACGGCCGTGGTGGAATCGCCGCCGGCGCAGTTGCCGATGACCGATACCGAATAAGTCGTGTTGGGGGTAAGGCCCGTCAGGGCGACCGGCGAGGTCGTGGGGGCAGGAGTAACCGTCGTGGCCGCGCCACCCGTGGGCCGATAAGTCACCCGGAAGCTGGTGTTGCCTGTGCCAGCCGTAAAGCCCAAGCTGGCCGTGGTCGTGGTGATGCTGCTGGCCGTCAGGGCCGTCGGGGCCGCACAGGCCGGGTCGGTCTGAGCACAGATGGTGAAGGTGCCGAATTCGTCGTTGCCGTATTCCCAGACGCGGGCGTAAAGGGTGGCGCCGGGCGTCAGGCCGGTGGCGCGAATGAAAGAGAAGGCGCCGGAGCCGCTGTCGTCGTCGCAGCTGATGAGCGTCAGGCTGCCGCAGCTGCCCGAGTACAGGGCCAGGCCGCTGTCGGAAATGCTCGTGCCCGTGCCCTGGTCGGTTTGCACCTGCACGATGCCGTTGGCCGGCACGGTGAGGCGGAACCAGACGTCGCCGCCCGAGTAGCTCGCGCAGCCCGGGGCCGGCGTGCCGGTGGTCGACGAAGCAGTGGCGCCCACGTTGGTGCCGTTCACAGCCGTGCCGCAGGTGCCCACGCCGATGCTGGGGATGGCTGTGGCCGTGGTACACTCGTCGTTGGCCGGTGGCAATGGCAGCGTGGTGAAGGTGGTGGTAACGGCCGTGGTGGAATCGCCGCCGGCGCAGTTGCCGATGACTGATACCGAATAAGTCGTGTTGGGCGTAAGGCTCGTCAAGGCCACCGGCGACGCCGTGGGAGCGGGGGTAACGGTGGTGGCCGCGCCACCGGTGGGCCGATAAGTCACCCGGAAGCTGGTGTTGCCGGCTCCGGCTGTGAAGCTCAAGCTGGCCGTGGTGGAGGTAATGCTGCCGGCTGAAAGGCTGGCTACTGGCGCACAGGCCGG
>NZ_JAGETZ010000008.1 GCF_017571495.1 Hymenobacter negativus
TAGAGCGGGTTAAGGCCATTGTCCCCAGTAGGGACCGGGCCGTGTCGCCACCCGTCGACGAACGTTACAAGAAGAATAGTCCGACGACGGGCGGGGACAGGCCCCGCTCCCTACTTTTGTGTCATACCACAACCAGAGCGCTGCTCTACTTCCTTTCCGCTATGTTCAAAACTTCTACTTTCTCATTTCCTGCTGTGCTGGGTCGCACCTTGCTGGCTATTTTGCTGCTGGTCTTGCGCCTGCCGGCGGCCTAGGTACCGGCCTAGCAGTCGGCGCAGGCTGTAGCAATGGCATCAAATGCAGTAGGCAATTCCTTAACAGTAAATGCCACTGCCGTTGATGCAGCGGGTAATGTTTATCTAGCCGGAAATTTCACGAATACGGTAGTGCTAGGTAATATTACGCTCACTAGTCTTGGAAGCAGTGATGATGTGTTCGTTGCCAAATTTAACCCTGTTAATAGCCAATTCGTATGGGCCCAACGGGCAGGCGGTACTGATAATGACAACCTTAATGGGATGACTGTGAGTGGCACGAGCGTGTACGTGACGGGGGCATTTAACAGCAACACTGTAAGCTTTGGCCCTAGCATCCTGACCAATGTGAACGTTAGCACAAGCACTTCCGCAGCTACTGCAGACGTCTTTGTGGCTAAACTCACGGATGCGGGCAACTCGGGCAATTTTGTGTGGACCCAACGAGCTGGCGGCGTACGCGACGATATAGCCACCGCACTGGTTGTGAGCGGCACGAGCGTATACGTGACCGGATATTGCTACAGCCTCGCAGCAAGCTTTGGTAATACTACTCTCACCAATCCTTACCCCGGCTTCACCTTCGGCTTCCTAGCCTCCCTCACCGACCCCACCCTGACGGCCACCGCCCCCGGCCGCGTCCTAACGCCTGCGCAGCTCTACCCCCAATCCCGCCCGCCACACGGCTACCCTGCGCCTGCCTACTAGCACCACCCCCACACCCCTGGTGCTGAGCGACGCGCTGGGCCGAACCATGCGCCACTATCTTTCCCCAGCCGGGCCCGAGGCCATCCTGGACCTGCGCGGCCTGCCTGCCGGCCTCTACCTGCTGCGCGGCGCCGGCCCAGCCCTGCGTTTGGCGGTAGAGTAAAATAAAAAAAGCCGCTTCAGCAACTGAAGCGGCTTTTTTGTGCCTTGTATTTCGAGGTTGGGCTACTTCAGCGTGAAGGTCGTTTTGCCCATTAGCTGGCCGCTTTCATACAGTTCCACAGTGTGCTGGCCCTTCTTGTACTCAGCGCCTTTGGCGTACACAAATTCCAGCTTCTGCTTGGTGTTGTCGTACACCACGTCCTGCTTCTGGGTGTAGAATGCCTCTTGGCCTTCCACGGTGAAAGTGCCGCCGCCCGTGCTCAGGTTGTAGAGGGCTGCACCATCGGGCTCCAGAATGCGCAGGTAGATGGCCTTGGTTTCCTTGGGTGATACGTCATTGCGGGCTAAGGCGAATGTGACCTTCACTTTTTCCACGCGCTTGGCTTTGAATTCCTCTTTGTCGTCGTCCTTTTCCTTGTTCTTCGACGTGATAATGGCCACTTTGATGTTGTCGGCCTGCAGGCGCGAGGCCACTGACACTTTATCCGACAGCTCGCGGTTGGTGCGCGCGATGGTGCTGATGGTATCGGTCAGCTTGTTCTGCTTATCCTTCAGCGCGGTGGTCTCGGTGTAGAGGGTTTCGTTGTCCTTCTTCAGCTGCGAAATATCTTCATCCTTCTTGCGGAGCTGAACTTCCAGGTTCTTCGCGCGCTGCTTGAACACGTTTTGCTGGGCAATGGAGAAGCTGCCGGCCCGGAAGGAGCGCAGTTTCAGCAGGTCGGCGTTGACGCTAGCAATCTTGGCTTCGAGCGAGTCGTTGCTCAGGCCCAGGGCTTGCAGCTCCTGGCTTTGGCGCTCAAAATCAGCCTTCAGGGCTTCGTATTGCTTGATTTGTTCCTGTAGCTTACTATCCTTCGCTTTTACCTCAGTGGTCAGCGCTTCGTTTTGCTCGCCCTTCTGCTGGTTGAGGTAAAACAGGACGCCGTTGATGCCGAGCAGCACAAGCACAAGGGCCACCCAGAGTAAGACGCGGCTATTATTGGAGCGGGGTTCGGGGGTTTCGTTTGGGTCCATGCGGGAATAGTTAAGCGAGAGGAGCGTAAGAAAAAGCAAGGCTTGTGGCGCAGTGCGGCACGTACCTTTGGCGTAAAAATAGGGGACTTTGCTGCCCTGGCAAGTTTACTCTATACTTCAGCGGAATGGAAACGGTTTTACCCGACTTTGATGCAGCCTATTGGCAAGCACGTTACGCCACCGGCCGCGACGGCTGGGATGCCCACGCCATCACGCCGCCGCTGCGCGCCTACTTCGACCAACTCGATGTCGTGCAGCAGCCCCGCATCCTCATTCCCGGGGCCGGCCGCGCCTACGAGGCCGAATACCTGCACCAGCTGGGCTTTAAGCAGGTTTTCGTGGCTGATATCGCACCCGAAGCCCTGGCCGCGCTAGCTGCCCGCGTGCCCGATTTTCCAGCCGCCCACCTGCTTTTAGCTGACTTTTTTGCCCTGCCCAACGACCCGCTCTACGACCTGATTGTGGAGCAGACGTTTTTTTGTGCCCTCAACCCCGTGCTACGGCCGGCTTATGCCCGGCAGTGCGCCCAACTGCTGCGCCCCGGCGGCACGCTCACGGGACTGCTCTTCAATACTGCTTTTGGCCCGGTGCAGGAGCCCCCATTTGGTGGCAGCAAGGAAGAATACCGCGAATATTTCGTGCCCTACTTCGACTTCCGGCACTTCGATACGTCCACCAATTCACTCCGGCCCCGCCAGGGGCGAGAGCTGTTTATTTGTTTAAAGCGAAAAGCTGTTTAGCCCAACATGCTGACCATAATAGAACGTTCTGCGGAGCGCAGCCGAAGCAGCTCGCGTGCAACAGTAATCAAGACGATTGCAACGAAGCGATAGAGCTACTTCGGCTGCGCTTCGCAGGACGTTCTGCCCGCAACCAGATACCTAGTAACCAGAAACTCAAAAGCCATGCTCCAAGCCCTCGCCAACACCCTTCCGCACTTCCGCCACACCAATTCCGGCCAGTTTTTCCTCATGGCCGGGCCTTGCGTCATCGAAGGCGAGGACATGGCCCTGCGCATCGCCGAGCGCATCAAGCACATGACGGACAAGCTCCAGATTCCCTATATCTTCAAGGGGTCCTACCGCAAGGCCAACCGCTCACGCCTGGATTCCTTCACCGGCATTGGCGACGAAACGGCCCTGCGCATCCTGCAAAAAGTAGGGCGTGAAATTGGTGTGCCCACCGTCACCGACATCCACGAATCGAGCGAAGCTGCCCTGGCGGCTGAGTACGTCGACGTGCTACAAATCCCGGCCTTCCTGTGCCGCCAAACCGATTTGCTGGTAGCCGCCGCCCAAACCGGCAAAGTGGTCAACATCAAAAAAGGCCAGTTCCTGAGTGGGGAGGCCATGAAATGGGCCGTGGACAAGGTGCGTCAGGCCGGCAACGAAAACGTCATTCTCACCGAGCGTGGCAACTCCTTCGGCTACTCTGAACTGGTGGTGGACTTCCGTAACCTGCCCACCATGCGTCGCTTCGAAGTGCCTGTGGTGATGGACGTGACGCACTCCCTGCAACAGCCCAACCAAGCCAGCGGCGTGACCGGCGGCCAGCCCGCCCTCATCGAAACCATCGCCAAAGCCGCCATCGCCGTAGGGGCCGACGGCTTGTTCATCGAAACTCACCCCACGCCCGCTACCGCCCTCTCAGATGGCGCCAACATGCTCCCCCTCGACCAACTCGAAGCGCTGCTGGTGAAGCTGACGCGTGTGCGCCAAGCCATCCGGGAAACCGGCGAAATAGAGCTGAACCAGCTGCCCTAGCCCATAGCACCTGCTTTAGCTTGTGCGCGGTACCGGTCCAAGCTAAAGCAGGTGCTACTGGCTCAGGTCCGTAGCCAGAAATGCTGCTTGGGCTGGTTTTTCCGGAAGAAGACCAGCCCGATGTAGAATAAATCGACGGTCAGCGTCACCTCGGGGTGGGCTTTGATGACCTCCCAGGCGCGCTCCATGTCTTCTGACCAGTGGATGTCGTCGAACACGAATACAGAGTCATCGGTGCGATGCTTCAGGCAAAGCTCGAAGTAATACAGGGTGGGGTCGTAACGATGATTGCCATCGAAAAAAGCAAAGTCGATAGGAGCCGAAAGTGCGGCCAGGGTAGGAGCGAGGGTGTTATCAATGTTGCCCTCAACCACCTCCACATTGCGTAGCTCCAGCTTATCGAAGGTTTCGCGCGCAACGGCTGCCACGTTGGGGCAACCCTCCAAAGTGATGACGCGGTGGCGCGAATCAGCAGTGGCCAGATAAGCCGTGGTGAGGCCGAGCGAGGTACCAAGCTCCAGAATAGTAGCCGGGCGGAAGTAATTGGCCAGGCGAAACAGCAGTTGCGCGAGGTGCTTCGGCTTGGCTGCCGTGCGGGCAATATCGGCGATGCGGCGCTGCCGGCCCGCACCCGTGTGCGAGCCCGCCCCAAAATCGGTAACGCTGATGCTGGCCGGGCTGCTGAGCAATTGCCGCCGCCGCGCTTCCACAGCCGCATAGGCAGCATACGGGCCCGTGTGCCGCACTACCGAGGTATAGAGGCCGAAAACAAACGGCGAATGCAGCCCGTGGGCGTTGCCGGAACGCAGCCAGAAGCGGAGGTAAGCGAGGAGTTGAAACAAATTGGTTGGTGGTGGTTGGTTGTCCGTTGTCAGGTACAAGCGACAACTACGCTACAAACTAACAACCGACAACGAGCACCTGACAACTATCCCTAGTTCATCCGATACGGCACCATGAGGGTAAACTCCGGGATTTCTACCGTGAATTCCTGACCGTTGGCCAACCGCTCCATGAGATAGGTGCCGCGCATCTTGCCCACCCCTGATTTTAGGTTGCAGCCGCTCACGTATTGGTGGGCTTCGCCGGGCTCCAGCACGGGCTGGCGGCCTACTACACCCTCGCCCTCCACTTCGCGCACCACGCCATTGGCGTCGTGGATGTGCCAGTGGCGGCGCAAGAGCTTCACCGTAAACTCGCTATTATTGCGAATCTCAATTTTGTAAGCAAAAACGAAATGCTCCTGGCCGGGACTGGAATAATCGGGCAGGTAATTGGTCGTAACCGAAACGGTGACGCCTTGCGTAGTGGTGGTGGGCATAGGTGTCGGGAGCTGAGAAGTAGCTTGCGGACGTAACAGCCGCCCGCCGAAATTGGTTTTACGCAAATACGGCCATCAAACGCCGTACAAGTCCCTTTATTTTCCTTAAAAAGTCCGATGGTAAAGATAGCCGAAAGCTGGCAGCCCGTGCTAGCCGATGAGTTCGAAAAGCCCTATTTCCAGCGGCTTATTGCCTTTGTAAAGGGCGAATACGCCACGGCAACCGTGTATCCGGCCGGCCCCCAAATTTTCCACGCCTTCAGTGCCACACCGTTCGACCAAGTGCGGGTGGTCATTCTGGGCCAGGACCCTTACCACGGCAAAAACCAGGCGCACGGCCTCTCTTTCTCAGTGCAGGAAGGCCAGCGCACACCCCCTTCGTTGCAAAATATTTTTAAGGAATTGCAAAGCGACATTCCTGGCACGCCACCCCCCGCCAACGGCAACCTCGACCGCTGGGCCCAGCAAGGCGTGCTGCTCCTGAATGCCACCCTAACCGTGCGCGCCAGCGAACCCGCTTCGCACCAGAAAAAAGGCTGGGAAGAATTCACTGATGCCGTTATCCGCAAGGTTTCTGAGGAAAAGGAACACGTCGTATTCATCCTCTGGGGTGCCTATGCGGGCAAAAAATCAGAGCTGATTGATGAGAAGAAACACTTGATTTTAAAATCGGTGCATCCCTCGCCCTACGCGGCGGACAAAGGCTTTTTCGGTAGCAAGCCCTTCAGCAAAGCCAACGCCTGGCTGGAAAGCAAAGGATTGACGCCGATTGAATGGTAACAGTGCCGTTACAAAGACAATGCACAAAGCAAACCCTCCTTTGAACGCGGCTATAATTTCACAAAAAAAGCCCCGGCACACTGTAGTGCCAGGGCTTTTTTTACGTCTCATTGCTTATCACAAATAGGCCGTGCTACGTTCGCATTGACAGGCAGGCTGTGTGGGCTTAATGAATGATATTGAACAAGCGGCTCCAGCGGATTTTGTGCCAGAAGTCACCATTTGGGTCCATTGAGAGCCAGATGAGGACGGCTTTGCCCACCACGTGGTCTTCGGGCACGAAGCCCCAGAAGCGGGAGTCTTCGGAGTTGTGGCGGTTGTCGCCCATCATCATGTAGTAGTTCTGCTTCACGGTGTAGCTGGTGAGCTGCTTGCCGTTCTGGTAAATCATGCCGTCCTGCCAAGTAATGCCGGTATTGTGCTCGTAGCGGGCCACTATTTTGTAGTAGATGGCTGCGTTGGCGGGCGAAAGGGTGATGGTCTGGCCTTTTTTCGGAATGGGCAGCGGACCGTAGTTGTCGAGGTTCCAGTTGCGCGGCGTGGCGCTCACAGCCGCCGAGCCATGAAAATCAGCTATATCCGGAAACAGCTGCACCTGCGGCTGTAGCACGGTCATGGCCTTCACGTAAGGCTGCTTCTTGAAATAGTCGGCGGTGGCCTGCGTGCAGCTGATGGCGTAGCCAAACTTGCCATCGGGGCCAGCTACGGCCTGAGGCAGGCCGCCGGGTTGGTCGTAATCGACGACACCTTGGCCACGCAGCGCTGCCAGCACCTCGTCATTGGGGTTATCCACCTGCATGAAGTAGGTAGTTTGCAGGCCGGGAGGTGCCACGCCGGGCTTGCCGTTGAGGTATACCTGCCCGTCTTTGATTTCGAGGGTATCACCGGCCACGGCCACGCAACGCTTGATGTAGTTGGTGCGCAGGTCGGCCGGGTACTGGGCCTCGTGCGGCACGTGGAATACCACCACGTCGTTACGCTTGATTTCGGAGAAGCCCGGCAGCCGGTACGTCGGCAGCTGAATCAGCTCGGAATAGCTTTTCAGGCCTGTGCCCCAGATGGTTTGGTGCGTGAGGGGTACTTGTAACGGCGTTTGGGGCGTGATGGGGCCGTAGTGCAGCTTGCTCACAAACAGGTAATCACCCACTAGCAGGGAGGCTTCCATGCTGGGCGAGGGAATGGTGTAGGCCTCAAACGTGGCCCAGCGGATGAGCGTAGCTGCTACAATGGCAAAAATCAGCGAATCGGCCCACTCGCGGGTTTTCGTTTTGGGCGGTTTCGGAGGGGCAGTGGGGTCGGTTTTGAGCAAGGACATGAGGAGGCAAGCTTAGGCTTGGCAATGAATATCAGGCAAAGAAACGCAGCAGAACGCCAGTGCGCTCGCACCGGTAACGGCAGTGACTACAAATCCAACAGGTCTTTCATCCCAAATACGCCCTGACGGCCAGGTAACCACTCGGCCGCCAGCAAGGCACCTAGCGCAAAACCAGTCCGGCTGTGGGCTTCGTGCTTGAGCTCCAGCGTGTCTACATCCGACGAGTAGGTGACGATGTGTGTGCCCACGGCATCCCCTTTGCGCTCGCTGATGATGGCTAACTCGGCCGAAGATTCGGCCGCAGCGTTGCGCCAGGTAGTTTTGGTCGGGAAATGCCGCAGAATGCCTTCGCCTGTGGTGAGGGCCGTACCGCTGGGCTGGTCGATTTTCTGGGTATGGTGAATTTCCCGGACCGCCACGTCGTAGCCTCCGAACTGTGCCATCTTGCTGGCAATGTACTCGTTGAAGTGGAAGAACAGGTTTACGCCAACGCTGTAGTTAGAAGCGTAGAACAGGCTGCCGCCCACCTCGTTGGTCAGGGCTTTGGCTTCTTCGAAATGGTGCAGCCAGCCCGTAGAGCCGCACACCACTGGCAGGCCCTGACGCAGGCAGGCGGTCACGTTGGCAAAAGCCGAATCGGGATGTGTAAACTCAATGGCCACGTCGGCAATGGCAGGGGTGAAGTCGGCAATAGTAGCCTCACTGGCGTGGGAGTCTACAATGCCTGCAATTTCGTGGCCGCGCTGTTGGGCCAAAGCAGCAATGGTGCGGCCCATTTTCCCGTAGCCGATGAGTAGAATCTTCATAGTAGTTCTTGTTTGTTGTCAGTTGCCGGGGCAGCAGAAGTTCGGCACACTTGGCCTAGCAACCGATAACTAGCAACTGACAGATAATTATTTCACCCGCAGGGCGAAAGTGAGGCCGGGATTCGTTGGGAATGCTGCTCGTTGGCCAGGTACAGCCATGAGCGTGGGCTCCCAATGAAAGGTCAGGTCGTCGCTCACATCGAAGTCTTTGAGGTGAGCATCGACGAGTGCATCCACGATTTGCAGGCCGTACACAAGGCCGATGTAGAGGTAGAAAATGTCGCGGTAGCCGCGGTAGAACACTACGCCCGTGTTCAGCGCATCGGCAGTATTAAATAGCCGGGCGCGGTCGCCCAGACTCTCATCGTGCAGTGGAACACCTTGTTGCGTAACCTTATTATAAGCAACGGAAAACTCCCGGTAGCCCTGCTGATAAAAAATCTCGCCGTAAATGACGCCGCCCAGCCCGCCGTACACCAGCGGCAGCTTCCAGTAGCTATGGTTGTAAATCTGGCCCGCGCCGGGCAGCACCAGCGCCAGCATCGCCGCTTTGCCCGGGCGCGTCAGACGGATGCCTTTGAAGCCAAAAGCCCGGAACATGTGCTCGGTGCGCTTGGCTGAATCGGCGGCCTCTTTTCTTTTTTTGGCTTCGGGGGTCACCACTACCTCCCGGCGCTCGGTTGTATCGGCCAGGATGGCAGCCGGATTTACGGTGGTTTCCGGTGTGAATACCTGGGCGTGGCTGGTGCGGCCAACCAGCAGGCTGCCTGCCAGAATCAGTACCATCCCGAGGCGGGAATACAGTTTTTTCATAACAAACCTGCTAACGGAATACGCCGGTTTTTAGCGTGTTTGGCATGTAAGGAGGCGTTGACAGCGTCCGACTTTTTTACTTATGATGGTTGCAGAATGTGCAGAATACGCTGCATATCCTCCACCGAATCGAAGGCAATTTTGATTTCGCCGTTGCCCTTAGCCGTAGGCCGCACCTGCACCCGTGAGCCAAAGCGGTCGGTGAGGTGGCGCTCGGCCCGCCGAATTTCAGCTACGGGCACGGCAGGCTGCGCCGGGGCGGTAGTGCCGTCGGCTTTGGGCTGAGCCTCGGCATTGTTGCGGCCGAAACCGGCGCGTACTAACTCCTCTACACGGCGCACGGAAAGCTCCTCGGCCACGATTTTACGAAACAGGTCAACTTGCAGCTTGGGGTCGTCGAGGCCGATGAGAGCACGGGCGTGGCCCATGCTGATTTCGGCATCACGCAGGCCAATCTGCACATCGGGCGGCAGCTTCAGCAGGCGCAGGTAGTTGGTCACCGTCGAGCGGTTTTTGCCCACCCGGTCGCCTAGTTCTTCCTGGCGCAGGTTGCACTCGCTCAGCAGACGCTGGTAGCTGAGAGCAATTTCGATGGCATTCAGGTTTTCCCGCTGAATGTTCTCAATCAGGGCCATTTCCAGCATTTGCTGGTCGTCCGCCTTGCGTATATAGGCCGGAATTGTCTCCAGACCTGCCAGCTTGGAGGCCTGCAGGCGGCGCTCCCCCGAAATGAGCTGGTAGGAATTAGTGCCGAGCTGGCGCAGGGTCACGGGCTGAATGATGCCTTGGATTTTGATGCTATCGGCCAGTTCCTGCAAGGCTTGCTGGTCGAAATGGGTGCGGGGCTGGTATGGGTTGGCTTCGATGTGCTCGACCGAGATAAATCCCACCGAGTTGACGGGGTGCGATACCAGCCGGTCGCTGGTGCCGGGCCGTTCGCCTTTTTTCTCGTAGCTGCCCTCAATAAGGGCATTGAGGCCGCGGCCGAGGCCACCCTTGCGTTTTACTGCGGCGGCGGCGGCCAGGGCAGCTTGCAATTTCTCTTCGTTCTTCTCTAGCGGCATAGTTCATCGGCCGGGCCCATAAAAGGCATGCGGCAACGGATGTCAAAATTACGGATTGTTCAGCGAAGGGCAAGCCGGAAAGTTTGGACGGGTGGTTGAGCTTGTAATTAGCCTGGCTAATTCGCTGGCCGGGGGCCCAAACCAACCGTGAATACGTGACACGAGCCCCTACGACCCTTATAAACCTGCATTCGATACGCGCCGTGGCCAGCCGCTGCCAGCGCCTCATTCACTAGTGGGCGAAAGTCGGCGTCGAAAGTGCGCACCAAGCCTTCTTCTACCGCTTCCAGCCAGCCGGCTTCCTGCGACGAGCCGGGAAGAATTTCGATGTGGGCCTGCTGGCCATCGAAAGCACGAATGAAAGCTTGCATGCTGCAAGTAACGAAAGATGCTGGCGCGTCGAGGGTTTCAGATGATTTTTAAAGCCCCATCGGGGCGGCACTCGTTCAACGAATGCCGCCCCGATGGGGCTTTAAAAATCTAGAAAAGCTAGCGTGGCTACCGGTATGCTGCCCCACTAAAGCAATTTGGTTTCTCCTAAGTTAATGGTTCAATATCAGTTGGGAATTGGCTCCATTGGTTCCAAAGATTATCATCATCTGACTGCTTCTCCGTGGCATTTCTCCCATGCCAAGCACGGTTTAGATGAGAATAAACGTGAGCAATATCGATTTGGAATTCAATATCACTATAGTCACAGTTGCTATTCAACTCTTTGCATAAGCTTGCCAGATGTTCTTGCGCATCTTCTAACTCATGCATGAAAATAGACCAGGCAACTGGGTCGGCTCGTTTATCAATCATAAGCTGACCGAATAAAGTCAAACCCTTAAATCCGCTCGTCCTCCGCCGTCTCCTCGGTGGCTTCCACGCTGTTTTTCTCTACGATTTCGCGGGCCAGATTGAGGTAGCTGATGGAGCCTTTGCTTTCGGCGTCGTGCAGGATGACGGGGATGCCGAAACTGGGCGACTCGCTCAGCTTCACGTTGCGTGGGATGATGGTGTCGAAGGCCAACTGCTGGAAGTGCATGCGGACTTCCTCCACCACCTGGTTGCTCAAGCGCAGGCGCACGTCGTACATCGTGAGCAGGATGCCTTCGATTTCGAGCTCAGTGTTGAGACGGCTCTGAATGATTTTGATGGTATTCAGGAGCTTGCCCAGGCCTTCGAGGGCGAAGTATTCGCACTGCACCGGGATGATAACCGAGTGCGCGGCCGTGAGGGCGTTCACCGTGATGAGGCCGAGCGAGGGCGAGCAGTCGATGATGATGAAGTCGTACTCAGCGGCCAGGGGGCGCAGGGCCTCCTTCATTTTCTCCTCGCGGTTGGGCAGGTTTATCATCTCCACCTCGGCACCCACCAAGTCGATGTGGGAGGGCATGAGGTCGAGGTGGGGCAAAATATTGGTGGGCACGATGATGTCGTGGGCGTTGATGCCGTCCACCATGCACTCGTAGATGCTGTTCTGGATGTCCTTGGGGTCGTAGCCCACGCCCGAGGTGGCATTGGCCTGGGGGTCGGCGTCGACGAGCAAGGTCCGGTAGTCCAGGGCGGCCAGGGACGCCGCGAGGTTAATAGAGGTAGTGGTTTTGCCCACCCCGCCTTTCTGATTGGCTACCGCGATGATTTTTCCCATTGGATTAGTTGTTCGTTGTTCGTTGTCAGTTGCTCGGGGTTGGCTGTTCAGTCTTCGTTGCGTGTTTTTGAGGCTCACTAAGCCTCAGCCACTAACAACGACTACTAAATAAACAACAACGAATAACTAATAACTTTTGCCGTAGCATTGCACAAAGATACATTCTTTCCCTGTTCGCATGGCCCCTTTTTTGGCTCGTTGGGCTGGCTTCTCGGCTAAACTGTTTGGATTTTCGGCGGGGGCGCTGGCAGTAGCCGGCTGCCACGACGCCGCCCGTTCAGCAGCCGACGAGCGCCGCGTATTCCGCTACAACCAGCCCGAGGCGCTGTCCTCGCTCGACCCCGCTTTTGCCCGCAACCAGGCCAATTCCTGGGCCGTGTCGCAGCTCTACAACGGGCTGATGGAGCTGGATTCGACCCTGCAGCCGGTACCGGCGCTGGCCCGGCGATACAGCATTTCGCCGGATGGGCGCACGTACACGTTCGTGCTACGCAAGGGCATTTCCTTTCATGAGAATGAGGATGTATTTCAGCTTTCGGATTCGGATTTGAAAGCATTGGTAGACCAAGAATTGAAAGACCATCCTGGTCGCAATCGAGCTGATATAGAGAAATACGGCACAGAGGCTTTTCCTGTAGCTACGCGTCAAGTCGTCGCTCAGGACTTCGTCTACAGCTTCAAGCGCATCCTCGACCCGACCACGGCCAGTTCGGGCGGCTGGATTTTCCGGGGCAAGGTGCTGGAGAAGCCCGATGGCAGCATTAGCGACACGGCTTTTGTGGCGGCGAATGACTCCACGTTTCGCATTCACCTTAAGGAGCCGTTTATCCCGTTTTTGGGTATCCTCACGATGCCGTACGCCTATGTGGTGCCGCACGAGGCCGTGGAAAAATACGGCAAGGACTTCCGTGAGCATCCGGTGGGCACGGGGCCGTTTCGCTTCAAGCTCTGGGACGAGGGCAACGTGCTGCTTTATGAGCGCAACCCCAACTACTGGCGAAGCGACGAGAAGGGCCGGCCGCTGCCCTACCTCGATGCCGTGGCCGTGAGCTTCTTGCCCGACCGCAAAACCGAGTTCCTGACCTTTATGCAGGGCAAACTGGATTTCCTATCGGGTATTCGGGCCGGCTCGCGCGACTTAATTATGCACCCCGACGGCACCATTCGGGCCGATTTCAAAGGCAAGTTCACGGTGCAGAAAGCGCCATACCTGAACACGGAGTACTTGGGCATTCAGCTCGATTCGGTCAATCTGCTTGGTGAGCAGGCCGTGCAAGGCCGCGCCCTGCGCAACAAGCAGGTGCGGCAGGCCCTCAATTACGCCCTCAACAAGCCCGAAATGCTGACCTACCTGCTCAACCGGGTGGGGCATCCGGGTACGTCGGGCTTCGTGCCTACGGCGCTGCCATCGTTCTCCGAAAAGGAGGTGCCCGGCTACAGCTACCAGCCGCAGAAGGCCCGGCAGCTACTGCGCACCGCCGGCTACGGGCCCCAGCGGCCGTTGAAGCTGCGCCTCAGCACGGTGCTGGAACGCAAGGAAATAGGCGAGTACCTGCAGAAGCAATGGGCCGACGTAGGCGTGCAGGTTCAGATTGATATCAACCAGTCGGCTGCGCAACAGGACTTGGTGGATAACGGTCGGGTTGCCTTTTTCGCTAAAAGCTGGCTAGGCGACTACCCCGACGCCGAAAACTACCTGGCCCTGTTCTACAGCCCCAACTTCAGCCCCGCCGGCCCCGATAAAACCCACTTCAAAAGCGCGGCCTACGACAAGCTCTACGACGAAGCCCGCCGCACCCAGGACGTGGCCCGGCGCACGGCCCTCTACCAGGCTATGGACCGGATTGTGGTAGAAGAATCACCCGTCATCAGCCTCTATTATGATGAGGTAGTGCGCCTGACGCAGAACAATGTGCGCGGCCTCACCCCAAACCCGATGAACCAACTGCTGCTGGAGCGGGTGCGTAAGGAATAAGGCCACAAGCTCAGCCCTGCACAACAGTGGCATTTATTGACTTAAAATCAGCTGCAGCCATGTCTTATTTCCGAGTAGGATGCGCAACTCTGGTACTGGCAATTGCCAACCTGTCGATGGCCCACGGGCAAACATCGAAGCCTGCATCATCCGCCGCACCTTTGGTTATTGGCCAGACGTTCACGCTGCAGTCGAAAGTGCTGGGCGAAACGCGCCGCATTAATGTGTACTTGCCGCCAGCTTATACAGACTCTGCTAGCTTGCGCCTGCCCGTACTGTACATGCCGGACGGCGGCCTGCAGGAAGATTTTTTACACGTTGCAGGCTTGGTGCAAGTGTCGGTGGGCAATGCCACCATGCGGCCGTTTATTTTGGTCGGCATCGAAAATACCGCCCGGCGACGCGATATGACTGGGCCTACCACTAATGTCGAGGACAAGAAAATTGCGCCCAAGGTAGGCGGCTCGGCTGCTTTCCGCCAGTTTATTCGGCAGGAGTTGATGCCCGCCGTGAAGCAGCGCTACCGCACCACGGCCGAAACAGCCATTGTGGGTGAGTCGCTCGCCGGCCTGTTTGTGGTAGAGACGTTGTTGCTCGAACCCACTTTATTTAATACTTACCTCGCTTTTGACCCCAGCCTGTGGTGGAACAACGGCCAACTGGCCGCCCAGGCCGGCACACTGCTTCAAAAAGCCGGCCGCAGCGTAGCACCTACGGTATACTTGGCCACCAGCATCCAAGGCGATACAGCAGCTACGCGCAAGGTCGTACAGGTTGGTAACCAACAAGCAGCGCGCCCCGGCTCCTGGCACTACGAGCCGATGCCGCAGGAAACGCACGCCACTATTTATCATCCGGCGGCGCTCCGGGCTTTTCGGGCAGTCTTTAAACCACCAACCGGTCGGTAATTAACAGTCGTCGGATTCAGTTAGCAAGAACATGCTATCCGGTTATTTACGCGTTCCATCTGGCTTGGCCAGCGCATCGAACTGAGTGCCAAAATAGGCGAATAGCTCCCGCACGTTTTCTGGAGCATTGCCTTCTACTGTTACTTTTTTGAATATGCCGTCGGGCTGACGGATGGCAACGATGGTGCTCGGTACATCGGTCACGCCGCTTGAATAGCTGTTTTCGAACGTTTCAAAGCGGGATTCTTTGGCTTGGCGCAGCAGGTCGGCTACCGTAGCAGCCGGCAATTTCAGGTCTTTTTTGCCCTCCATTGATACGAAGCGGCGGCCTTCGTAGGCCACACGGCCGTCGGCGTATACCAGGGCGGTGTAACTGGGGCAGGTACCGAAGCACGGCGTGCGCTCGAAGGTGATAACCGGCCCTGCTTCGGTAGGAGCGGGCTTTTTGACAGGACCAGCTTTTTTACTGGCTTTTTTAGTTTTCTGAACCGCTGTCTGCTGGGCACACGCCTGCAGATTGAGACCGAAGAAACTGAGCAGCAAGAGCAGCGTGAAGTAGCGCATGGGGATATGGGGCATTGAAGCCGTGAATATGGGCAAACAAAAACCCGACAGAACGAAAACCGTGCCTGGGGTTTCGTGCTGTCGGGTTGGGGCGTTCTGAAAGAACGTTCTAGCGGGGCTACGACTTGCGTTTGGCCTGTGCCTCGCGCTCCTGCGCAGCTTTCATGGCTTCGGCAATGCGGCCTTGCAGGCCGCCGGGCTTCTTGTCCTTGTTTTTGATTTTGTTGGCGTCGAGCTGGGCGCGGATTTTCGTGTCGTCAACAAAAGCCTTGGTAGCGACTTGCTGGGCGAAGGTGATGACGTTAGAAACGAAGTAATACCAGGTGAGGCCCGCGGCGAAGCTATTCAGCACGAACAGGAAGATGATGGGCATCAGGTAGCTGTATGTCTTCATCGGGCCCTGCATGGCCGTGTTGGTCTGGTTGCTCTGCCAGGTCATGAGCAGGGTGGAGGCCGTCATCATCAGGGTGAAGAGGGAAACGTGGTCGCCGTACCACTTCACGTAGAAAGGTAGCTTGATGAACACGTCGTAGCTACTCAAGTCCTTGGCCCAGAGGAAACTTTGTTGGCGCAGTTCGATGGCGTTCGGGAAGAACTGGAACATGGCAAACAGAATTGGGAGCGTGAGCAGCGTAGGCACGCAGCCGCTGAGCGGGCTCACTCCGAATTCCTGGTACAGCTTCATGGTTTCCTGCTGCACCTTGGTGTTGTCGTCGCCGTGCTTGGCTTTCAGCGCGTCAATTTCCGGCTTCAGCACTTTCATGCGGGCCTGGCTTTCGTAGGTTTTGTAGGTGAGCGGCCAGGTTACCAGCTTGATAAGCAGTACCAATAGCGCGATGATGACACCGTAGGACGAAATAAACTGCTCCAGGAAGTGGAACACCGGCAGCACCACAAACCGGTTCACCCAGCGGAACAAGCCCCAGCCGAGGTACACGTTGCGGTCAAATTCTGGCGCAACGGCCTTCAGCGTGTTGAAAGAGTTCGGGCCAAAATAGAAGCGGTATTGGCCACGGCCCTGCTCCACCTCGGCCACCGGGATAGTAAGGGTCGAACTCAGGGTTTTGATGGTCGTGGAGTCCTCCAGATTCACATCGGCGTTGAAGGCACCGCCCGCGAAAGGCTGCTGGTCGGCGATGAGGCCTGCCACGAAGAAGTCGTGCTTGTGGGCGGCCCACTTCACCGGGCCGGCGGCCTTATATTCTTCGGGCTTCTCGCTGGCTTCGGCCAGGGCACCTTGGTCGCCGGCGGCGAGGTAGTGGTTGATGGTGGTGTGGTTGCGGTTCTGCTTGAGGTCCTGCTCGGTCTGGCGCACCTCATCCACGAAGGTGAAAGTGAGCGGTTCCTGAGCTACGGTGCGCTCCAGGCCATTCAAACGCAGGTCATACTTGAGCTCGTAGCTATTAGCGGGCAGCGTGTAGGTCTGCACGATGCTGCCGCCGGCTACGGGCGCGGTGAAGGTGAGTACCGAGCCGCCATCCGTCGATTGCGAAGCCACCGACTGGAAGTTCAAATCCGAGAACTTAACGGTTTTGCCGTCCACCGTCCGGAATTTGGTATCCATGCGGGCGCTCTTGGCATCGAACAAGTCCATCGGTTTGCCGAAGAAGGTCTTGTACTCGCGCAGGCGCACCGCTGTGATGCGGCCACCCCGGCTGGAGAAAGCCACGCGCAGGTTTTTGTTGACCAGACTATCGGTTTTAACCACGCCGGCTGTCGTGTCGAGGGCTGCTTCCGGAGCAAGGGCCGTAGCGGGAATTGCGGGTGCTTTGGCGGCAGCAGTGGTCGCAGCCGGGGTTTTACCAGCAGCTTTTTCATCCGGCTTCTTCGGGCTGAAGAAGAACAGGTACACGAGGAGCAAGGCCGCAATGAGGAAAAGGCCGGTTGCTGAATTTCTATCCATTAGTTAGTAAGGGTTGCGAAGGCGCAAAGGTACGGGGGCAAACGCCCTCGTCGGGCATAAGGGTAAAGCGGAGCAGCATGCGGCCATTCATTTGCAGAAATTGCGCTGCTCACCGCCGAATTAGGGAAGTAAACGATGCCCCGGCCCTTTTGCTTTAAAGCAAAGAACCGGGGCAGGTCAGTTTTTATGTTGGACGCTGATTTCAGCCCTTGCGGTGCTGGATGGCTGCCCGCACAAAGCGGGTGAACAGCGGATGGGGCTGCTCCACGGTGCTTTTCAGTTCGGGGTGGAACTGGCCAGCTACGAACCAAGGATGCGTGGGCAACTCGATTACTTCGACCAAGCCGGTATCGGGGTTGGTGCCGGTGGCTTGCAGGCCGGCGGCTTCAAACTGCTCCAGGTACTGGTTGTTGAACTCGTAGCGGTGGCGGTGGCGCTCGCTGATGTGGTTTTTGCCGTAAGCCTTGGCGGCGCGGGAGTTGCGGCGCAGGTCGCAGGCGTAAGCCCCGAGGCGCATGGTGCCGCCTTTCAGGGTTACGTTTTTCTGCTCTTCCATCATGGCCACCACCGGGTTGGGCGTGAGGGCGTCCATCTCGGTAGAGTTGGCGTGGGGCAGGCCGAGCACGTTGCGGGCGTATTCCACCACGGCCACTTGCATGCCCAGGCAGATGCCGAAGAACGGAATGTTGTTCTCCCGCACGTGCTTCACGGCGGCAATTTTCCCCTCAAAGCCGCGCTCACCGAAGCCAGGCGCTACCAACACGCCATCGCAGCCGTGCAGCAGGGCCGCCACGTTTTCGTGGGTGATGTTGTCAGACTGAATGCTGCGGAGCGTGACCTTGCACTCGTTCTGAGCGCCGGCGTGCACGAAGGCTTCGTTGATGGACTTGTAGGCGTCGGGGAGCTCCACATACTTGCCTACCAGTGCGATGGTTACTTCCTCGGTCGGGTTTTTTAGCTTGCCGAGGAAGTCTTTCCAGGCTTCCAAATCGGGGTGTTGGGCGCCACCGGTCAGCTTCAGGCGCTTGATAACCCGCTCGTCGAGGCCCTCTTTGCGCATGAGCAACGGCACCGAGTAGATGCTGTCGGCATCGAGGCTTTCGATAACCGAGTTGATTTTCACGTTGCAGAACAGCGCAATTTTGCGGCGCATCTCCATCGGAATAGGGTGCTCGGAGCGGCACACCAGGATGTCGGGCTGCAGGCCGGCTTCGCGCAGGTCGCGCACCGAGTGCTGGGTGGGCTTGGTTTTGAGCTCGCCAGCGGCCTTCAGGTAGGGCAGCAGCGTGAGGTGAATCACCAGCGAATCGTACTCGGGCAGCTCCCAGCGGAGCTGGCGCACGGCCTCCACGAAGGGCAGGCTCTCGATGTCGCCGATGCAGCCGCCGATTTCGGTGATGACCACGTCGAACTGGCCGTTCTGGCCCAGCAGCAGCATGCGGCGCTTGATTTCGTCGGTGATGTGGGGCACTACCTGCACGGTTTTGCCGAGGAAGGCACCTTCGCGCTCGCGGCGGATGACGTGGTCGTAAATCCGGCCGGTCGTCACGTTGTTGGCCTGCGAGGTGGGCGTGTTCAGGAACCGCTCGTAATGGCCGAGGTCGAGGTCGGTTTCGGCCCCGTCATCGGTCACGTAGCACTCGCCGTGCTCGTACGGGTTCAGCGTACCGGGGTCGATGTTGATGTAGGGGTCGAACTTCTGGATGGTGACTCGGAACCCGCGGGCCTGCAAAAGCTTGGCCAGCGAGGCGGAAACAATTCCTTTGCCGAGTGAAGAAGTGACGCCGCCGGTAACGAAAATGAATTTCGCAGCCGACGCGGAGGGGGAGGGGGTTGGGCGTTCGGGCATGACGGGGGTCAAAAGTACGGCATCTGGAGTTGGAACGGGAAAAAATCTGGGCAGAGTGAGTCGGTTTGAGTGACATGAATGGCGCCGCCATAAGCTTAAGAACGTCATGCAGAGCACACCGAAGCACCTTTAGCGCTTCGTCAAGATGACTGAAATTAGTGTCGAGGTAAAGATGCTTTGCTGCGCTCTGCACGACGTTCTGGTAAGGTTCTGTTTTACCTTGCATGCCTCCTGCTTCCCTTTTTTGCCTCATGCTGCACGAAAGCTTACTCCTCATTCTTGGACTACTCTTCGCCGTTTTTCTGCTGGTGATGCTGGCGCAGAAGCTGCATATTTCCTATCCCATTTTCCTAGTGCTGGGCGGGCTGGGGCTGAGTTTTGTACCGGGCCTGCCGCGCATTGCCATCGCACCGGACCTGATTTTCCTGATTTTCCTGCCACCCCTGCTTTACGAAGCGGCCTGGACTACCTCCTGGAACGACTTCTGGCGCTGGCGGCGAGCCATTGGGCTGCTGGCGTTTGGGCTGGTGGCCTTCACGTCGGGCATTGTGGCGTATGTGGCCCGAGCGGTTATTCCCGGGTTCACGCTGGGGCTGGGGTTCCTGCTCGGCGGCATTATTTCGCCACCCGATGCTGTGGCGGCTACCTCGGTGCTGCGGGGCGTGAAGGTGCCCCGGCGGGTGACGGCCATTTTGGAGGGCGAGAGTTTGATTAACGATGCCAGCAGCCTCATTGTGTTCCGGTTTGCGCTGCTGGCCGTATCGTCGGGTGTATTTGTCTGGCAGGAGGCGGCCACCAGCTTCGTGGTGGTGAGTGGCATGGGGCTGGTGGTGGGCATCCTGGTGGCTTGTGGCTTCTTTTTGCTGCACCGGTACCTGCCCACCACGCCCAGCATCAACACGGTGCTCACCTTCATGGCGCCCTACGTGATGTACCTGCTGGCTGAAGAATTCCACTTTTCAGGCGTGCTGGCGGTGGTAAGCGGCGGGCTGCTGCTTTCGCACCTCTCGCACCGCGTGTTCGATGCCAATACCCGCCTGCAGGCCAATAGCGTGTGGGCCAGCGTGAGCTTCGTGCTCAACGGATTGGTGTTCATTCTCATTGGTTTGCAACTGCCCATTGCGGTAGAAGGGCTGGGTAATTATTCCCTGCAGCAGGCCATCACTTACGGCCTGCTGATGAGCGGCTTGGTCATTGTTATTCGCCTGCTGTGGATGTATCCGGCTGCTTTCGTGCCGCGCTATTTGAGCAGGAAAGTCCGGGACAGCGAGCCCAGCCCCGGCTGGCAGGGCACGCTGGTGCTGGGCTGGGCGGGCATGCGCGGGGTGGTGTCGCTGGCCTCGGCGCTGTCGGTGCCGCTGATGACGAACGACGGCCTGCAATTCCCCCAGCGCAACCTCATTCTGTTCATCACCTTCGTGGTGATTCTGGTCACGCTGGTGCTGCAGGGACTCACGCTGCCGGCCATCATCCGCTTCACCAAGCTGGCCGACCGCGACAATAGTATGCCCCTCGAAGAACAGGAAGCCGGCGTGCGTCTGCACCTGCGCACGGCCGCTGTGAAGCACCTTCAGCGCCAGTACGCCGCCGAAACAGAGTCCAATGAGCTCATTGCCCGCCTCCAGCAGCGCATGCAAACCGAAATCAACCTCACCACCCGCACCCTCAATTCGCTGGAGGTGAACGAGGCCGGCCGCGACGCCCTGCGCCAATACCACCTCGTGCTGCTTGATGTGCTGAATGTGGAGCGTGAGGCCCTGGCCCACCTGCGCCACCACGACAGCTTCGACGATGAAGTGCTGCGCCAGCAGGAAGCCCAACTCGACCTGGACGAGGCCAAAGTGAAACACATCGAGCGATAAAATGGGGGCCGTTAGGCCGCATACATAATCCCTGGCGCGCCGCCAATAAATTATCGCAAACGATTCGAGGAATTTTAGGTCGGTTATTGGAAGGCCAAAACGCGTATTTTGATGATTTAAAGGCTGTTTCCGTGCGGGGAATCATAATGCTATAAGAAATAAGGCGAACGATAATATTGGAGCTACGTGTTACAAAACCATCTGATAATGCGTAGATTCAATCATGGAACATTTCATCAAGCACCTCGCCCAAGTCTGGCATTTGAGCCCGGCTCAATACTGGCACCTGCGCCTGCTGGTAGCCATTTCTTTGGCACCACTACTGGGGGTGCTGTATGTAGTGTTTATCGATAGAACCTGGGGCAAGGCGCTGCCCAAGCACCTGCATCTCACGCTGCGGCAGAAGCCTGCGAAGAGCGCAGTGTAGTTTCAAGGTAGCAGGGCTTCTGAAATACTATCAGCCCGTCATGCTAGGTGCCGCCGAAGCATGCCGGGCTGATTATTTTTTGCCGTGCTACTTGCTCCGTTTCATTCGGCCGCTATATTTGCAGCGCGCTCCCTAATCGGAGCACTTATCAAGAAAGGCGGAGGGACAGGCCCTGCGATGCCTTAGCAACCAGTAGAGATACCAGGTGCTAAATCCTGTTCTAAGTCGGCTTCGGTCGGTTTGGAAGAAGATAAGTCGAAAAGATGCTTCCCGTCTGCAGCGGTGGTGCTCTTCTGACTTGTCGGAAGGGCTTTTTTTATGCCCTTCCGGTGAGAAATCTTGTAAGTGCTTAGGTAACCGGGTGCGTTTTCGTCTCAACCACAAAAACGCCAAATACCTCATGCAAGCCTCCACCCGCCTCATCCAGTCCTTTCCCGTCGACGAGCTAACCGGTGCCCTCTCCGTGCCGATTTACCAGACCTGTACCTTCGTGCAGGAGTCGCCGGGCGTGCACAAGGGCTTCGACTACTCCCGCACCGCCAACCCCACCCGCAGCGCCCTGGAGCAGCTGCTGGCCGGCCTCGAACACGGCCATTCGGCTTATGCCTTCGCCAGCGGCATGGCCGCCATCGATGCCGTGCTGAAGCTCCTTTCGACTGGCGACCAGATTGTGGCCATCGACGACATCTACGGTGGGGCCTTCCGCCTGTTTGAGCACGTGTACCGCCGCTTCGGTATCGACATCGTGTATTGCGACACCGCCAATCTGGCCGAGGTGGAAGCCGCCATCACCAAGCGCACCAAGCTGGTGTGGCTGGAAACGCCTTCCAACCCCACGCTTAAAATCTCCGACATTGCCGGCCTGGCCGAGCTGGCGCACGCCGCCGGGGCGTGGCTGTGCGTCGATAATACGTTTGCCTCGCCCGTGCTGCAACAGCCCATTCTGCTGGGCGCTGATTTGGTGGTGCACAGCGCCACCAAGTACCTGGGCGGCCACTCCGACCTCATTGCCGGGGCTGTGGTAGCGGCCACGCCCGAACTGGGCGCCCAAATCCAGTTCATCCAGAATGCCTCAGGCGCCATTCTCGGGCCGTTCGATTCGTTCCTGGTTATTCGCGGGCTCGAAACACTGCACCTGCGCATTGCCCAGCACTGCAGCGCGGCCCTGAAGGTGGCCCGCTTTCTGCAAAGCCGCCCCGAAATCAGCGCCGTGTACTATCCCGGCCTGGAATCGCACCCCAACCACGCCCTGGCCAAGCAGCAACAGCCAGATGGCTTCGGCGGCATCGTTGCGCTGGTGCTGAAGGACGATACCGTGGAAGCCGCCACACAGCTGGCCACGCGCCTGCAATACTTCAAGCTGGCCGTGAGCCTGGGCGGCGGCAAGAGTCTCGTGTGTCACTCCGCCTCTATGACGCACACGGCCATCCCGGCCGAAACGCGCCGCGCTGCCGGCTTTGCGGATAGCCTGCTGCGCCTGTCCATCGGGCTGGAAGCGGCCGATGACCTGATTGCCGACTTGACGCAGGCGCTGGACAGCCTGAATGCGCCGGCGGAATCGCCGGCTGTGCTAGAGTCGGAGGGGGCGCTGGCGTAACAAGGTCGTTTGGGCCAAAAAGCCGTCATGCCGAGCGTAGCCGAGGCATGACGGCTTTTTGGCCCAAATGCATTGGTGGGCATGTTCAGATATAGCGGTTGGGTTTATTCTTTGTCGTTTCTTGCGGCTGATTTTATCCTTCTCTTTCCTCACTTTTTAGATGAGTCTGTATTACAAACCTTCCAATAAAATGCCCATTGGGGGCGTGCTGCTGTTTCTGCTGGTCGGGGTGCTGGCATCGGCTCTTTTGGCGTTGGTCTACATCTATGCCATTTGGTACATCCCCTTTGTGTACATCAACGTCTTTATCTGCCTGGGCTTTGGGCTGGTACTGGGTGGAGTGCTGATGCTGCTGGCCCGTGCCGGTAAGCTGCGCAGCCCCGTTGGGGTGGGTCTGCTGGCCCTGCTAGTGGGGCTGGTGGCCGTGTATCTGGAGTGGAGCGTGTACCTGACGTTGCTGTTCAACGCCGAAGCCACCGGCACCGGGCGCGATGCCGACACCAGCACTTCGTTCAGCGCGGCCCTGTTTGCCGACGTGTTCACGCACCCAGGCACGATGTGGGAAGCCATTGGCAAAATCAACGAAACTGGTACTTGGTCGCTGAAGGGGGCCACGCCTTCAGGCGTATTTCTGGGGATTATCTGGGTGATTGAGTTGCTGATTATTCTCGGTGGGGCCTACCTGCTGGCCCGCTCGCAGGCCGATGAGCCCTTTTCGGAGGTGGCCAATGAGTGGGCCGACGAAGAAACCCTGCCCCATCCCATTGGCTTTGCCCAGGATGTGGCCCAGACCCGCACCGCCCTCGAAACCGGCCAGTTTCACGCTCTCACCCCGTACGTGGCCCAATCAGAAACAGACCCCTTCGCCCGCCTCAAGCTGCACCGTGCCCCCAACGACCATAATTGCCAGTACCTGACCTTGGAAAACGTCACCACCAAAATCGACGACAAAGGAAAAGCCACGCAGTCAACGGACACGGTGGTGCAGTACCTGGCCATTTCACCGGTGGCGTACGAGGAGTTAAAAAAGCGCTTCGGTACCTTGCCCGTAGCCACGCAGGAAAGCTACCCGAGCGTATAGCGCAGACTACGAAGTCTGCCTTACTGCTACCAAAGCAAAGAATCCCAGCTACCCTAAATGATGGGCGGCTGGGATTCTTTGCGTATCAGTGGTGCTAAAAGTAGCTGCCGGTTTATACCAGTGTCGCCAAGGTCTCGCGGCTGAAACCTTTCATCTCATCGGCGCGGCCTTGCTGAATTTTCTCTACCCAATTCGGGTCCACAATCAGCTGGCGGCCCACGGCCACGAGGTCGAACTCGTTGCGGTCGAGGCGACGCAGCAACTCCTCGATGCCGCTGGGCTCGGACGCTTCGCCTGCGAAACCGGCCAGGAATTCGCCCGATAAGCCGACTGAACCCACGGTGATGGTGGTTTTGCCGGTGAGCTTTTTCACCCAGCCTGCGAAGTTCAAATCTGAGCCTTCGTTCTCGAACTCAGGCTCCCAGAAGCGGCGCTGCGAGCAGTGAAAAATGTCCACGCCGGCATCGGCCAGGGGCTGGAGCCAGGCTTCCATTTCTTGGGGTGTGTGGGCTAGCTTCACGGCGTAGTCCTGCTGTTTCCACTGCGAGAGACGGAGGCTGATGACGAAATCCTCGCCTACGTGGCGGCGTACTTCTTCCACCAGCTCCACGGCCAGGCGGCTACGGTCGGGGAGGGAGGGGCCGCCGTAGTGGTCGGTGCGCTCGTTCATACCGGCCCAGAAAAACTGGTCGATGAGGTAGCCATGGGCCCCGTGTAACTCCAGGCAGTCGAAGCCGAGGCGCTGGGCGTCGGCGGCGGCGCGGGCGAAGGCGGCAATGGTGTCGGTGATGTCGTTTTCGGTCATGGCCTTGCCGGTGGCCTCACCGGGTTTTAGTAGGCCGGACGGGCCTTCGAAAGCTTCCGTAGGTTTCCAGCCGGAGCGGTGGCCACTCATCACGCCCATGTGCCAGAGCTGCGGGCCCATTTTGCCGCCGGCTGCGTGCACTTCGTCGATGACGTGCTGCCAGCCGGCCAGGGCCTGCTCGCCGTAGAAATGCGGGATGTTAGGGTCGTTGGACGAGGCCGGGCGCTCTACCACCGTGCCTTCGGAGAGGATGAGGCCGACCTGGCCCTCGGCCCGGCGGCGGTAGTAGGCGGCCACGTCGGCACCCGGCACCCCGTTGGGCGAGAAGGAGCGGGTCATGGGGGCCATGACAATGCGGTTTTTGAGTTGCAGGGATTTCAGCGCAAAAGGCGCGAAAAGGGGGTTAGTGGACATAGTTCTGCGGTTGCTTTTGTCGGATAAAGGAAGAATCGACAACAACCGGTTAGCGGTGGGTTTTGATTTTTTAGCCCGTCATGCTGAGCAGAGCCGAAGCATGACGGGCTAAAAAATCCCTATTGCATAAGCAGTAATTCCTGCTAAAAAGCCACCCTAGCCCCGTTTGCTGCGTAAGTTGCGGCCGATGCTACGACCCCTGTATTTCGTCTTATTACTTATCCTCGGCGCCACCCAACTGCCGGCCTGTGCCCAATCCAACCCCGAGAAGCCGGCGGTGGTAGCCGAAATCGGCGTGCCCGGCAAGCCACTGCCCTGGTTGGATTCCATCCTGTCGGCCTCGCCCATCCTGGCGCGGCACCAGGTGGGCGTGAGCCTCGCTTATGCCGACAGCGCCCGGCCCTTCTACGGCTTTCAGGATACCAAATACTTTACCCCGGCCAGCACCATGAAGCTGTTCAGCTTCTACGCCGGCCTGCACCTGCTCGGCGACTCGCTGCCCAGCCTGCGCTACTTCAGCCGCCACGACACCCTGTTTTTCCAGGGCACCGGCGACCCCACGCTGCTGCACGGCGACGTGCCCAGCCGCCGCGCCTACAGCTTCCTGCTGAACCGGCCCGAAAAGACGCTGGCCTACTGCGACATTGCCTGCGTGACGCCCTACGGCCCCGGCTGGACCTGGGACGACTACGGCTACTACTTCCAGCCCGAGCGTGGCGCGTTTCCCATTTACGGCCACACAGTGCGCTTCTACGCCACACCGCCCGCGCCAGTGCGCGGTGCCAAAGGAGCCGCCGTGGCGCCGCAATCGCGGGTGCGGGTACTGCCGCGCTTCTTCGCGCCCTTGGTGGGGCCAGCTCCTGCCACCCTGCTCACGCCGGGCCTGGATAAGGACGTGCACATCATCCGCGCCCCGCACGAAAACCGCTTCTACGTGCTGCCCACCACCAAAAAGTGGGTCGATGAAACCCCCTTCGTCACCAGCCGCGGGCTGATGCTGCGGCTGCTGGGCGACACCCTGCGCCGCGCTACCAGCGCCGCCGCCTGGCGGCCCCGTCCCGCGCAAGGCGACTCCATTCGCACGCTCTACGGCCTGCGCGTCGACTCGCTCTACCGCCGCATGCTGCGCGTGAGCGACAACTTCCTGGCCGAGCAGCTGCTGCTCATGTGCAGCACTAAAATCGGCTACCGCGACTCGCTCAGCACCGGTCGCGCCATCCGCTACACGCGCAAAAAACTGCTCACTGGCCTGCCCGACCCGGTTTACTGGGTAGATGGCTCGGGCCTCTCCCGCCTCAACCTCATCACCCCACGCACCCTCACGGCACTGCTGCTGAAGCTGCATCAGGAGCTGCCGGAGCAACGTTTGCTGAGTCTGCTGGCGGCCGGCGGGGGCCAGGGCACCCTGCGCAAGCGCTACCACGACACCAGCGGCCCGTGGGTGTGGGGCAAAACCGGCACGCTCAGTAACAACCTGAACACGTGCGGCTACCTGCGCACCAAAAGCGGCCGGCTGGTGGCCTTCACTTTCATGAATAATAACCACGTGGTGGACAGCTACTACATGCGCAACGAGGTGGAGCGGGTGCTGCGCCAAGTGCGGGAGCGGCTGTAGAAGCAGGATTAGAAATCAGCTGTCATCCTTCGCTGTGCTTAGCATGACTGGATGTGCTCAGTATGACAGAAAAAATATTACAGCTCTAGTACCCGCGTACTCTCCTCCCCAAACTGGCTGATGACGCGCATAGCCACGCGCCGGCCCGGCCGCAGCTGGATGGGAGCGGAGGCCGTAGAGCCGTTCCCAGGCGTCTTCGTCCAACTCGATGCGGAGGGTTTGTTCGGCTGTGCGTTTGGTGCTGGCAATAAGCTGTGGGCCAATGTGAGCGCCACGATGCTTTCACACACGAGCTAGCCACCGATTCGCTGGTACTGGAGTCGCCGGGCATCTACCGCGAAGCCCTGACCAAAGTGCGTATTGGCCAGGGCGCGTTTAAAGCGCTGGTAACGCAGGCCTACGATAAAAAATGTGCCATCTCAGGTGAGAAAACCCTGTTGGTGCTGGAAGCGGCCCATATTCAGCCTTTCTCTCAGGCAGGTCCCGATTCGCTCGGCAACGGCCTGTTGCTGCGTTCAGATTTACACAAGCTCTTAGACCGCCACTACCTCACCATCGCCGCCGACGACCGGATAATTCGGGTTAGTAGCCGTATCAAAGAAGAATTCCAGAATGGTAAGGAGTACTATCAATTCGATGGCAAGCCACTGAAGATGCTGCCGAAACTCCTCTCTGACCAGCCAGCCAAGTAGTATTTGCAGCACCATAATGGGTTGTTCATGCCGTGAGCCGTTGGGCTAAAGCTGTTGGCATAAAGCGGTCAGGTTCATTCTACGAAAAACGGAGACGTTAGCCAAAAGAAAAAAGGTTGGTTCAACACCTCCTTTTCTTTTGGCTAACGTCTCCATTCTGATGCCGTTGCCAAGCCGCAAAGCAGCTCGGCAATGGCATAAATCGCTTTTTAGTGTGTCACAACCACCTTCTGTGTGGCCGTCACTCCGTTGCCCATGACGCGCAGATAATAAATGCCGGCTGCCAGGCGCGACAAGTCAAAATTAGTTGGTACTGAGGGGGGCAACTCGGCCGTTGCGGTTACGGGCTGGCCTAGCGTATTGTATAGCGTGCCGCGTAGGTTCGTCTGAAGGGCATTTGCCACATCCACGGTGAGCGTGGTGTTCACAGGATTGGGAAAGATGTTAACCTCCAAATTGGCGGCGGCAAACGTAGCGGTCACCACGTAGGTTGTCACGGGCTCATTCACCACGGCATGGCCCGACTGAGGACCAGTTGCCCCGGCCGGTACTACGCCGTAGTAGGTGGGGCCGGTGGTGTAGGGATAGGCTCCTTCGTACCAGCGGTTGATGGTAATGAAGTAGGCATAGGTACCCATCGGATACTCCGGCGTCACGCAAAAGCGGCCGTTGTGGTCATCCAAATCGCCGCGGCCGGCCACGTACTCAAAGTCCTCCAGGTAATATCCGATGGGCTTGGCCGCGTTCACGACCGGGCCGACCTGGCTGGCTGTGCTGCCGTTGGGCAGGGTGGTACGAGTGGTGATGTTGCGGGTCCGGTACGAGCTGCGCATGCTTTTGAGAGCACCAGGAGTAGTGGGGTTGGCATAACCATAGGCCCCGTAGATGGGGTAGCCGTCGAGGGCATAGCCGATGATGGGGGAGTGCCGAGAGCTGTCGTGGTCGTTGTATAGGCACCGGGGGTTGAGGTGGTGGTGGTACTCGCCGTTAGCCGCGGGATGGCCCAGGCAGGAGTCAAACCCCGGCCCTTCCACCACGATGGCGTTCTGGCGCCACACACCGCCGTTGGTGTAGCTCATGGCGTCCCAAGCGTTGTACATACTCACGCCGTTGCTCCACACCCCGGTGTGGCCGAGGGGCGTGGCCGTGGCCGTGCCCGTATTGGGCACAGGCGTGCGGGTGATTTTGTACACGAAGTTCTGGTTTGAGGGAGTGTTGGGGTTATTGCCCCAACTTGGCCCAATCGTGTAGCTCGGAATACTCGCGCAGGTGATGTACACGTTGCCGGTGGAGTACTGTACGCGTTGCACGTTGGTCGGAATGCCGGCGTAGCCGGTGGCCCCGGTGGTATTCACCACCCAGCTGTTGACGATGGGTGTGACCTGGGCGCCGGCCAGGGCGGGCAGCAGTAGCAGCAGTAAGGAATAAAAGGATTTTTGCATACTAAATGCGTCGGGGGTGAATGTGAGTGATGTGAAAAAGGATGAGAGCATTGCTGAAGCGAGCTGTTTAGGTTCTAAGCAGAATAAAGATATAGGAGCATTAGTCTTGCCAGGGTGCATGTATCGCCCAACAGGCACTTTGGCTCGCCCAACGGCGAAAGCAGGGCCATAAGCTTGTAAATCGTTGCTTCAGACACCAGGTTTTAGTACTGGATTTTTCTGAAAAACCGCATTTAGGCTATCTGAGGGCATATTTTCTCTGTCGGGTGAGGTTGTTCTTTCGCTGGGGAAATGACCCCGCTTGACGAGGAATGGACCAGGTTAAACGATTGTGGAAACACGATGCTCGGCGTGCATACCAATTTTGTAACGCCAAATCGGAACAGCCACCGCAGGCACCTTACTCGACTAATCCAGCTCAATAGCCATGTTCATTTCTGCTTACTCTTTCAGCTTTATGCCTTCCGTTCGCCGGGCCCTGCTGGCCAGCTTCGCACTGTTCCTGCCCGCCGTTGTTTCGGCACAAACCATTGTTTCTTTCACCCCCACCACAGCCGCTGCGGGCAGCACGGTTATTATTACTGGGACCGCCCTGAGCCAGCTCAAATCGGTGCAGCTGAACGGCCTGACGATGCGGGTTACCGCCAGCAGCGCCATTTCGGTGTCGGTGGTTGTGCCGCCGGCGGCGGCTACAGGCAAGCTGCGCCTCACCACGGCCAGCGGCACGGTGCTGAGCAGCACCAAGCTGGGCATCACCCGGCAGTCGTCGGCGGTGAGCTACAGCAACATCAGCACGAGCGTGACCGGCGGCACCGCGACTGGCAACTACTCGACGCCCACGGCTGGCGACATCAACGCCAACGGCAAAGTGGACCTGCTGATGGGCCAGGGCGACGGCACCATTATGATGTATGAGCAAACCACTGCGGGGCAGGCCGCGCTGGGCACCGGCGTGCTGCTGCTCAACGCCAGCGGCAGCACCCTCGATGTGGGCTCCTTCGCCAAACCCACCATTGCCGACCTCGACGGCGACGGCTTGCTGGAACTGATTGTGGGCGAGGACACCGGCAACGTGCTCCGCTACGAGCAGGTGGCCGCCACGGGTACCGACGCCCTGAAGTTCAACGTAACAACGCTCTTCACCAATCCCTTTGGCACGGCTACCAACAGCGCACCGAACGGCGGCTCCTACGCCCGCCCCGGTGTGTCGGACCTCGACAACGACGGCCTGCTCGACATTCTGGTGGGTAGCAACGACGGCACCCTGCGACGCTACGAGCAAGCTACTCCCAACGCTTCCACCACCGCCGGCTTCAACGCCCTGGGCCTAATGAAACTGGCCGACGGTACCACCATCGATGCCGGTGACGTGGACAAGCCGCTGCTGACCGATTACAACGGCGACGGCTACCTCGATATGCTGCTCGGCAACAAGGCTGGGAATATCATGCTCTACACCCAGAGCGGCCGCGATGCTGCCACCTTCACCGCCGTGGGCAACCTCAGCACGGCTGGTACTGCCGCCACGGTTATCAACATGGGTAGCTCGGGTACCAACCCGAGCAGCATGGGCGGCTACGCAGCCCCTGCCATTACCGACATCGACGGCGACGGCCTGCTCGACCTCTACGTGGGCAACGGCAACGGCAGCATTTACCGCTACGAGCAAACCCAGTCGGCCTCCGTGCCTACCCTTACCGCTCCGCTGCCAGTGGTGCTCACCTCCTTCACCGGCCAGGCCACCAGCGCCGGCAACCAGTTGAGCTGGGCTACTGCTCAGGAAGTGAAAAGCGCAAGCTTTGTGATAGAAGCTTCGGCCGATGGCAGCACTTTTGCCGCTGTGGCTGAGCTGGCTGCCGCGGGCAATAGCACCTCGGCGCGCACCTACCAGTACCTCGATGCTTCGGCTGCTGCACAAAGCGCCACCCGCCGCTACTACCGCCTGCGCCAGGTAGACCTGGACGGCTCCCTGACTTACTCGACCGTTGTTGTTCTGAGCCGCACGGTAGCCGCTACCTCGTCCACCTTTGAGGCCTACCCCAACCCCTTCGCCAACCAGCTTACGGTAGCCCTGCCCGGCGCCTTCGAGCCCCAGGCGGCTACCATAACCCTGCTGAGCCTCGCTGGCCGTCCGGTATACACTGGCAAACTGACTCTTAGTGCCGCGCCGCAGGCCCTTGTCGCCCTACCCGAACTGCCCGCCGGCGTGTACGTCCTGCGCCTGACCACCGCCAGTGGTACCATCAGCCACAAGGTGACCCGCCAATAAGCAGAATTGCTTATGCCCACAATCTGGCCCCGGCCTCCGCAAGGAAGGTTGGGGCCAGATTGTTTACGCAGTTGTAGCCTCAATAACCCCAGTTCGTTGTGCCTCGGCTGCGCCTAACAGAGCGGTTTTTGACAACGATTACTTTTACTCCACTGTTTTATAAAAGCTGCTGCTTGTTAGCTTGGGCGTTGGGTTTGGCAGCTTCCACGGCTTGTATAGGGCGCGTTTCAAGGCTAAGATGAGTTCACAGCCGGCTGCTTGTCGTTGAGCTAGCCGACCCGTCTGGGGCTACCTTTGCGGTGCTTCACATTCAAGCCTCACTTATGCCTGCTGCTCCCCGCATGCGCCAGCTGCGCCGCGATAAAACTGTTTTCGCGCTGGTAATGAATATTATCCGAATATACCTGGAAGAAGACAGCCTGCTAGCTCAGCAGCCTCACTTGCGCGAAACCCCCAATGCCGACCTACTGCATCTGCAACAGGTAGCCGACCGGTGGCTGGGCCTAACCACGGCCTATGTGATACGGAAGCACCGCTGCTCCATGTCGGCGGCCATTCAGACGGTAGCCGAATTGCAGACGGAGCTAAAAGCCTCCATCCCGGAAGCCGAAATGCGGGCGATACCACTCAGCGTCGTGCTGAGCTTGCCGCCCGGGCTGATGCCGTAGCGTTATTGGGCCTCACTAGATAATGTGCCAACAAGTAGCCGTAGCACGAACTTCTAGTTCGCGTCCCAGCCACAGTACATCAATCCCGAAAGGGCACCAGCAGCCAAAAGCGGCCGGAGGAGTACCCCAACCGAAGCGGTGCTTGGACTTGCGTTGGGCTTCGCGAAATCATTGCAGGCAAGTGCTGGTGAGGCCGAAGCATGGCTTCGGGGTATTCGTTCTGCTAACGCAAACAGGTTCTAAAACGCGGGCTCGCCTTCTGCTTCCTCAATCGGGGTTTTGAAGAGTTCAGGCTGTGCCTTATTCAGGGCTTGGTATTGCGCAGGCGTCAGGTAGATGTAGCCTTCGCCGTCCAGGCAGGAGTAGAACTGGCCGGGGGCGTGCTGTTCCCGCAGGGCCTGCTGCATCAGCTCCACGCTTTCGGCCGCCAGCCAGTCGGACCGCACGGGCAGTGGGGTGTGGTAGCGTCGCTGGTTGAGCTGGAAGCTGAACGGCACGGTTGGCGTGGTGGGGTAGTCGGCGCCGAAACCGTCCTGTACCAGGGTGGGGGCAAAGCCGCCGCGCGAAATTGCCACCAGCTCGCGGGTGAGGGCCGCATAGGGATACGGCGGGTTAGCCGATTCCCAGTCGAAGGCGTAAATGACATGCGGGAAGCTCAGCAGCACCTCTGCATAGCTGGTTTTGGCGCCGCTGAGGGCGGCGGCTTGGCCCCGCGCGATGTCGGCGGTGGAGAGGTGAGCGAACAGGCCGAGTTTCTGATAATCGGCCACCAGCCGCTCAATAGCGGCGGAGCTAAACCGCGTGTCGTAGGATTCCGTCGAGAAGAGAGAAAACGAGTGCTCATTGCCCCACAGCTTGCGCTGGGTTTGGGTCATAGCCAGCAGGCCCAGTTTTTCGTTGCCATGCGGCGAACTGGCGTCGGGTGTCCAGGCCTGGTAGAGGCGCAGGGGGGAGTGGCGGTCGGTGAGCCATTGGTTGATGCTTTTATGAAAGTTCTCGCTCACACCCGGCCACGCGTCGGGGTTCGGGTCGGAGCCGTCGCGGCGCAGGTAGTCGTGCAGAAAAGTGGTTTCATAGCGCCGGCCATTGGCGCGGAAGCTGAGCGTGATATTCTGGTCTAGCAGGTCGGAACCTTCGTCTTCGACACTCAGCCTCAGGGATAAATACGTATAGTGAAAATCAGGTAACACGGCCTGTATTTCCTTAAATAGCAAAGGGTAGAGCTGTTGCGGGGCGTGCGGCAAGGGGCGCAGGTCCACAATGCGGGCGTGCTCGCAGTAGCCCACCACGTTAAATAAGTCCCTGACCTCATATGGGCGACTTTCCTGCGTGAGGCGCTGGCATTGGGCGGGGCTAAGCTGGCCGGCCTGCTCCAGTTGCCGTAGCCACTGCTGTTGCCGGGCCTGGTCCTGCGTGTGGGTTTCGCGGCGCTGCATAATGCTCGCGGCAGCTTGGCAAACCTGCATTTCGCTCATGAAGCCACCCTGGTCCATCGCCTGCTGCAGCTGTTGGTAGGCTGCTTGGTCCAGCAGGCCCACAGCCAGGAGGTCGCGGGCCGTACGGGAACGCGTTTTGCCCAGGATGCTGCGCCGCTCATCAATCCAGTGGTGCAGGCCCTTTGCGCCGGATGGCCCAGCCAGCGGTGGGTAAATGGTCCATCCCTGCGGCATGGAGTCTTCGGCCGGAATGGCGTATTCGATTTTCAGGCGGGCCGGCTGCTGGTCGTAGTACCAGCGCAGCAGCGCCGATGTGTCGCCACCAAAGCGTTTCAAGGCTTCTTGGTAGCGCACCCGCGGTGCTCGGCCTTGCTCCGTCGGCTGTCCGGAGCTTCCCGCGATGAATTGGTCGTCTTCGGCAAGCAGCAAATCATCGGCAATGCCCAACTGCCGGTAGTTGAATTCTGTCTGAAATGCCTCGGCGCAAAAATTCAGAATAGAGGCGCGGTTGGTGCCGTAATGCTCTTGTGAGCGGTGCGTGAGCGGGTCTGTCTGCTCAAACTTCAACTCGTTCTGCCGCATTTGGCGCAGCAGCTCATCGCGGCCCGCCGCCGTGAGCAGGCGGGCCCGATAAAGCCGTTCGGCGAAAGCTGCTCCCGGCGCGGCGGTGCGCTGGCCCACAAGCCGGACCACCACCGCCAGCAGCACCGCCAGGCCCAGAATGAGCAGCGCTTTCATCCGGCCCTAGTACAGCACCCGGAACTTGATGGTGTGCTCCACGGCGCGCAGGGCCTGAATTACTTCTTGGTCGTACTGCCGGTCGATGTCCGTAATCACGTAGCCGATGTGCTCGTTGGTTTTCAGGTACTGGCCCAGGATGTTGACGTGGTGCTGGGCCAGTACGTTGTTGATTTTGGCCAGCACACCCGGCACGTTGGCGTGGATGTGGATGAGGCGGTGGGCCTGCTGTGCTGGCAGCTGAATATTGGGGAAATTGACCGACTGCTGGGTGTTGCCGGTGTTGATGTACTGCATGATGCGCTCCGGCACAAACTCGGCGATGTTGCGCTGGGCCTCAGCCGTGCTGCCGCCGATGTGGGGCGTGAGCAGCACGTTTTTCAGGCCGCGCAGCTCGTTTTCGAAGCTCTCGTTATTGGTTTTGGGCTCGTAGGGAAACACGTCGACGGCCGCACCGCCGAGGTGGCCGCTGCGCAGGGCCTCGGCCAGGGCCGGCACGTCCACGACGTGGCCGCGGGCGTTATTAATGAACAAAGCGCCGGGCTTCATCAGGGCAAATTCTTTGGCGCCGATGTAGTTCTCGTTTTCGGGCCGGCCGTCGATGTGCAGCGTCACCACGTCGGACTGCGCGAGCAGCTCTTCCAGCGTGCGGGCCTTCACCGCGTTGCCGAGCTGTAGCTTTTCGGCCATGTCGTAGTACATCACCTTCATGCCCACGGCCTCGGCCACCACGGAGAGCTGCGAGCCGATGTTGCCGTAGCCCACGATGCCAAGGGTTTTGCCACGAATCTCGAACGAGCCGCTGGCCGACTTATCCCACTCGCCGGCGTGCATCTTGGGGTTCTTTTCGGGGATGCGGCGGGCCAGCACAATCAGCTCGGCCAAGGTGAGCTCTACCACCGAGCGGGTGTTCGAAAACGGCGCATTGAACACCGCCACGCCCTTTTTCATGGCTCCCACCAGGTCAATCTGATTGGTGCCGATGCAGAAAGCGCCGATGCCAATCAGCCGATTAGCGGCGTCGAGCACGCGCTGCGTCACCTGTGTTTTCGAGCGGATGCCGAGCAGGCTCACCCCTTCAATGCGGGCAATCAATTCCTCTTCGTCGAGGCCGCCTTTCACTTCCTCCACCTGGTAGCCTTCCTGGCGGAAAAGCTCGGCAGCGCGGGCATCCGGATTCTCCAGCAGGAGCACCTTAATGCGGTTTTTGGGGTATGATAAAGTCATAGGGAGTCGTAGTTGGTACAAAAATTCATCGAATGTCGGGAGCACCTCGTCGGCATGAGCCACGACGCTGGGCCGACTAACATTCTCGGTGTAAGCATAAAATCGGTGGGCTAGGCCAGCCTCGCGTATCTGGTAGTCGGTATAACCGTCGCCGAGCACATAGACCGGTCCGTCCAAATCGAGCAACACCAGTTGGCGAATTTTACCGCCGTCGCGGCTCAACACGTTGGCTGGGTCGCAGCCAGTGATGTTGCCATCAGCGTCGAAGGTAAAGGTGTTGGCCAGCACATGACCAGCGGGAATGCCGAACTCGGCCACCACCGGCTCAATGAACTCGCGGAAGCCGCTGCTCACCACGTAAATTCTGTCCGCAAACTGCCGGAAGAAATCGCCGTTGCGCCGGATGCTCTCGCTCACCTTGGTTTTGAGCCGGGCAATGAGCGGTGCTAGGTGCTCCTCGTTGGCCCCGAGCAGTTCCAACCGCCGGCTCAGCGACTCCTGAAAGCCAATTTCGCCGGCCATGCCCTGGTCGGTAAGGGCGCGAATTTTGGCTACCCGCTCGGCAGCATCGGGGCGGCCTTGCAGAGCGATATCAGCTAGTTCATCGAGGCCTTCGACCTGCGTGAACGTGCTGTCGAAATCGAAAACGAGGTAGGGCAGGGGGGCGGTGGCGTTGGGCATATGCACAAAGATGGGCGCGGGGCCACTTTGTCGGGTTGTTTAGGGCCCAAGTATTTTCAGGTTCTCTAGCGGTTTATGGCCGCTTGCCCTTTTCACCCGGCGTAACAGAAAGGCGAAGTGCTAGCTGGGTCCGTTCGGTGCGCTGTCTGCACAGGGAGGATTGCGGGTTGGGAATAAAATAGTAGAATGCTTGCTGTTGGCTAGTAATCAATCAATTGTTATTGATATAAAATATTATAATATATTTTTTACTTTAGTCAATTCTATCGGAGCTTTTTGAAGTGCCGGAAACTGCACGTATTTCTATAGGAAAAACCGGACAGTAACTACGCTTTGAAGTCTGCCAGCGCTTCTCTGTTTCTCGGCTGAAAGCGTCAGCGCCATTGAGGAATGGCAGGTTGGTAGTTCACTCAACTTCACACATTGCTATGAAAATGAATCGAAACCATTTCTTGAAAGCCGGTTTGGCCGCCAGCGCATTCCTGGCTTATCCATTTGGGGCGGCAGCCAGGGCGTTGGCCCGCTGGCGGGTGGGCATAGGGTTTATGGTGAAGGCCGCCCAAGACCGGACCAGCCAACCAATGGCGCTGTTTGATGGCGACACGTTCTGGACGAAAATAGCGGCAGCCGATACGGAGGGGGACTTGTACGTGTTTGAGTCGCGCCGCGAGAAGGAGGGTGGCCCCTCACACCACTACCACTTCGAGCAGGACGAGTGGTGGTATGTGCTGGAAGGCGAATTCCTGGTTAAAGTTGGCGAAGAGGTGTTTCAGGCCAAAGTAGGCGACAGCGTGTTTGGACCCCGCCGGGTGCCGCACAGTTTTGCCAAGGTGGGGCCGGGGCCAGGCCGGCTGCTAATGATTTTCCAGCCGGCCGGCAAAATGGAGGAGTGCTTCCGCAAAATCAGCCAGGGCGCGACGCGCAATATGTCGGAGGCCGAGCAGGATGCCTTTCGGGAAGCGCACGGCTTCAAGCGGGTAGGGCCGCCGCTACGGCAACCCAAGCCCATGATGGATAAATAAATAGCGCCGGCCTCAACCCAACTATTTCTCCTGCAATCGGCTTGAAAGCTATATTTTTCCTGAATGCGATAAGAAATCCTCTGCAATAGGATGAGGCCCGCTGGGCTGAGCGCAAAGATGCGCCGGCGCTACCTTGGGGGCACTTACTTTCTGTGCATATGAAACCTGCTCTACTGTTACTGTTGGCCTTACCGCCTGAAATGCCCACAGCCGGCCCGGGCCCGGTGCGCATCACGTTCAGCCCGCTGACAAAACCAGCGTATTTGGAAGCGAAGAAATCGGTGGTTGTAACCAAGCCAAAGATGACATTTCCGCTTAAAAAGCAGAACGGCCAGCTCACGATTCTTACAACCAAAGGGCCGAAGATTTTTAAAGACATTGTCGTTGACGAAGCAGCGAATAAAAGTGGAATTGGAGAAGCCGAGACGCTTATTCACGACTATCTGGGCTACCTACCGGCATTCAAATGCCATTTGCTGCGAGTCAACTATTACGAGACGTCTCAATACTTGCTGATTAGTGACTCGGGGCAGCAACTGGAATTGTGGGGCGAACCCATTTTCGCGCCCGACATGCAGCACATCATTGCTACCTGCATGGGCATTGAATACGGCGGCGGGCAACCCAATATTCTACAACTGCTGGCGCTACGAAACGGTGTGTGGAAACAGGTCTGGAAGCAGGAGCCCAAACACTGGGAGCCGTACCGAGTAGGTTGGACATCGGCCAATACCTTACTATTGAGCCGAATGATGTGGACTGGGAAAAGCCAGGGAACACCTATACTTATTCGCGGCTGACGATTCAATAGCGCAAACGGAAAACTAATTCAACCCACGCATTTCATGAAAGGCACGCTGCTATTACTGCTACTGCTTCTCAAAATGCCTCCGGCGGCTACTCCGGGCGCGGTGCGTGTCACGTTTAGTGCGCTGACGAAGGCGGCGTATTTGGAAGCAAAAAAGGTGGCAGTTTTGACCAAGCCGGCAATGACTTTTCCGCTGAAAAAAGCACAAGGACGAGTTGTAATCCCCACCGCGAAAGGCAGCAAAGCTTTTCAAGATAATGCAGTAGATGAAGAAAATCCGGATTGGGAAAAATATACCTACCTGGGTTACTGGCCACAGTTTGGGTGCCACTTGATATTGCACAACCACTACGAGTGGTCGAACTATATTTTGCTCAATAGAAATGGTCAGGAGGTAGAATTATGTGAGCCACCTATTTATTCGCCCGACCTAAAAAGCTTCGTCGCGATTTCAAGTGGCATAGAATACTGGGCAAATTCAAATAGTATTCAGCTATTCCGTTTTCAAAATGGCACTTGGCGCCAGATTTGGAAAGTAGAGCCCGCCGTGGAGCCTGCCACTTGGGAGCCAAATGAAATCTACTGGCTTTCTGCCAATAGCTTGATTTTAAAAAAGCGAATGTGGACCGGAAAAAATCCCGGTGGTACTTACACCTATGCCAAGCTGACGATAAGGTCTTCAGCTAGTACTGCCCACCACCCATGAGCAAAGGCAGCATTCTAGCCTTCAACTGCCCGTAAGCTCCGTTATGCAAGCCGAAACTGAATAATGCGCGCCGCTGCTGGATATCGCCCTCACGGCTCGGTTTCCTTGACTTCGAGGCCGTGGCTTAAGGCGCTGGCGCGGCTAGACTGGGGCGGCATGGTGCGGAGCGAACTATTTATTTTGGCCCCATCCAGCAGCTTGCTTATGAAAGGGATATTATTCATTATTGGGCTGGGCCTAGCACTGCCCACTGTACCGGCTTCGGCCCAAAAAGCGCCTGCCTTCCACACTCTTGATGGCCGCACGCTGCGCCCGGCCGACATCGACCGCACCGTGCAGCAGCTTATGGATTCGGCCAGGGTGCCGGGCCTGGCGGTGGCGCTGCTGGAAGACAACAAGGTGCGCTACCTGCACACTTATGGCTACCGAAACCTGGATACCCACGCGCCACTGGAGCCGCAAACGGCCATGTACGCGGCCTCGTTCAGCAAGGCCGTGTTTGCCTACCTGGTAATGCAGCTGGTGCAGGAAAAGCGCCTCGACCTGGATAAGCCAATAGCCCAATACTTGCCCAAGCCGCTGCCCGAATACGAAGCCTACCAGGACCTGGCCGGCGATGCGCGGTGGCGGCGCCTCACCGCCCGCATGGCCCTGACGCACACCACTGGCCTGCCCAACCTGCGCTGGATTGAGCCGGACAAAAAGCTGCGCTTCAAGTTTGAGCCCGGTGCCCGTTACGGCTACTCCGGCGAGGGCCTGCAGCTACTCCAGCTGGTTGTCGAAACCATCACGAAACAAGGCTTGGTGCAGCTGAGCGAGGAACGGGTTTTTCGGCCTTTGGGCATGCGCCACACCAGCTACGTGTGGCAACCGGCCTTCGAGCAGAACTACGCCCTGGGCTACGATGAGCAGGGCAAAGCCCAGGAAAAGCGCCGGCGCACCAAAGCCGGAGCCGCCGGGTCGATGGAAACCACGCCGGCCGATTACGCCACGTTTCTGGCCGCCGTGATGCAGGGCAAAGGCCTGACGCCCGCCGCCAAGCGGGAGATGACGCGCCTGCAGGTGCGCATTCCCTTCAAAGCGCAGTTTGGGCCGCTAGCCGCCGTGGCCGCACCGGATAGCAACCGCGCCATCCGGCTGGGCTATGGGCTAGGCTGGGGCACGTTTGAGTCGCCCTACGGCCACGCCTATTTCAAGGAAGGACACGACGATGGCTGGGAAAACCACAGCGTCGTCTTCGACGGACGCAAAGTGGGCCTGCTGCTGATGGGCAACAGTTCGAACGCCGACAAAATCTTCAAAGCGCTGCTGGAGAAGCTGCTCGGCGACAAGGCCACGCCCTGGCAGTGGGAGAATTATGTGCCCTATCAGTACGCGGAAAAATGAGGATTGGAGCGCCATCTCTGTCACCCTTCGCTGCTCATCATGACAGATGACGTACTAACGCCTGGCTCCAAACGGTGCCCCATTGGGTCGGGCTTTATCTTGCGGCTCCCAAGCTCCCAGCCATGCCTCAACGTCTCGTTTTCGTGTACAATGCCGATGGTGGCCGTCTGGCCGGGCTCAAGGACATGTTCCACAAAATCCTATCCCCGGCCACTTATCCGTGTTCGCTGTGCGCCATCACCTACGGCGCCACCAGCATGCGGCCGGAGTGGCGGGAGTTTGTTCAGCACCTGCCGGTTCCGGTTGATTTCCTGCACCGCGATGAGTTCGTGCGCGACTACCCACAATGGGCGCAGCACGCGCTGCCGGCCGCTTTCGCATTGGAGAAAAACGGGGAGCTGACGCCCTTTATTGAGGCCCCGATGATGAATGCGGCCGACCTGAATGGCCTGATGGAGCTGGTGCGGAAACAGCTGTAGAAGGCAAGCGGCTACCTTTGAAACCGGAACGTCACGCGTAGGGGGACCGAAAAGCATCTCAACTGCGCTCACCACGACGGTCTGTTAAATCTTCGTTCAAACGACTGTTTACATGAAAATTAATTTCCTGCCCGGCGTGCTGCTGGGTGCGTCCTTGCTCGTGGCTGGGGCTGCGGCAGCCCAGGCTGTGAATACCGGCCCGGCTTTCGATGCCCACACGCTGTTCAACCCCTCGTTTATTGAACAGCTCTCGACGCCTACGCGCACCGCCGGCGGCCAGCCCGGCGCCCAGTACTGGCAAAATGCGGCCGACTATAAAATTGCTGCCCGGCTTGATGAGAAAGCGGCCCGTGTGACGGCAACCGCCGACATCACCTACACCAACAACAGCCCCGATAATCTGGCCTTCATCTGGCTGCAGCTCGACCAGAACCTGTACCGCGCCGACTCGCGCGGGGCCGCCGCGACAGCGGTAGCGGGCGGGCGCTTTGGCAACTCGGCCCGCGGCTTCCAGGGTGGCGACAGCCTGCAAACCGTGAACATCGAGTTGCACGGCAAAAAGCTGAAAGCCAACTACCGCGTGCAGGACACGCGCATGCAAATCATGCTGCCCGAAGAGCTGAAGGCCAAGGGCGATAAGCTGAAAATCAATATCAGCTACGGCTTCAATGTGCCCGAATACGGCTCCGACCGCCTTGGCCGTATGCAGACCAAGAATGGCGAAATCTTCGAAATCGCGCAGTGGTATCCCCGCATGGCCGTGTACGATGACGTGGAGGGC
Source organism: Hymenobacter negativus (assembly GCF_017571495.1). Classification (GTDB taxonomy): domain Bacteria; phylum Bacteroidota; class Bacteroidia; order Cytophagales; family Hymenobacteraceae; genus Hymenobacter; species Hymenobacter negativus. The sequence continues at coordinate 40,972 of NZ_JAGETZ010000008.1, forward strand.
TGGAACACGCTGCCCTACATGGTGGCTGAGTTCTACCTCGAATATGGCAACTTCGACTACACCGTGAACGTGCCGGCCAACTACCTCGTGGGCGGCTCGGGCGAGCTGCTGAACCCCACCGAAGTGCTCACCAGCGCCCAGCAAACCCGCCTGGCCAAAGCCGCCGGCTCCGACCAAACGGTAATGGTGCGCTCGGCCGATGAGGTGACACAGGCGGGCTCGCGGCCTGGCGGCAAAAACGGCCGCCTGACCTGGCATTTCCGCTGCCAGCGGGCGCGGGATGTGGCCTGGGCTGCCTCGGCAGCTTTTGTGTGGGATGCGGCCAAAATGAACCTGCCCAGCGGGCGCAAGTCCTTGGCCATGTCGCTCTACCCCGTGGAGGCGGCCCAGGACACGGCTTGGAACCGCAGCACGGAGTACGTGAAGAAAAGCATCGAATACAACTCGAAGCAGTGGTACGAATTCACCTACCCGGTGGCGACGAACGTGGCCGGCATCGTGGGCGGCATGGAGTATCCGGGCATCGTGTTTTGCGGGGCGAAGTCACGCAAGGCGAGCCTGTGGAGTGTGACGGACCACGAGTTCGGCCACAACTGGTTTCCGATGATTGTGGGCTCCAATGAGCGCAAGTACCCGTGGATGGACGAAGGCTTCAACACCTTCATTAACATCCTGTCGAGCAACGCCTTCAACAACGGCGAATACGCCAAGCAGCTGAACGATACCACCCGGCTGGTGGCCGGCACGGTGCGCAGCATCCTCGACCCCGCCACCGACCCGCCCTACACCGTGCCCGACGTGACCCAGCCCCGCAACCTGGGTTTCGCGGCGTATAGCAAGATGGGCTATGGTCTATTCTTGTTGCGCTCGGAGATTCTGGGGCCGGAGCGGTTTGACTACGCGTTCCGCACCTACATCCGGCGCTGGGCCTTTAAGCACCCGCAGCCCAAGGACTTTTTCCGCACCATGAACGAGGCCAGCGGCGAGGACCTGACCTGGTTTTGGCGCGAATGGGTGTACAACAACTGGATTCTGGACCAGGCCGTGACCACCGTCACCTACGTCAACCAGGACCCGGCCAAGGGCGCCCTCATCACCATCGAAAACCGGGGGCAGGCCGCCATGCCCGTGACGGCCGATGTGACCGAAACCAGCGGCAAAACCACCCGCGTGAAGCTCCCGGTGGAAATCTGGCAGCGCGGTGGAACCTGGACCTTTCGCTACAATTCCACCACCCCGCTCACCCAGGTCCGCCTAAATGCCACCAAACTGTTGCCCGACGCGAACCCCAGCAACAACGTGTGGCAGGCCCAAGTACTACGCTAAAACCTGTGCCCCGAATTTCCAATTCGGCCGGCGCGAACGTCCATCGTTCAACACCAGCCGAATTGGAAATTCGGGGCACAGGTTCTCGGTTACTCCTGGCCTGAAACGCCCATGTGGCGATGCCGCTGCCAGTCGCGGTTGTACTGCACGCCACCGAATAAATACAGCATCATTGCCCGCGAGTAACGTAGGATAACCGGCGTGAGCAGCACCGTAGCCCCGGTGATAATGGCCACGTACACCCACGTATCGGGGTTGCCGAGCAGGTAGTAAATCAGCACGCCGAGCACGAGGAAGGTGGCCACGTTGAAAGCGAAGGTGATGTACATGGAGCCGAAGTAGAAGCCTGGCTCCGGCTCAAACGACTGCCCGCAGGCGGGACACTGGGCCGGCATCTGGGCAAATTTGGTCACGTTCAGCGCCGAGGTGCTGAAGAGCTTGCCAGTGTGGCAGCGTGGGCAGCGCAGCTGGAGCAACGCCAGCGCGGTGGAATCGACGAATTCGGAAGGGGCAGTGGGTTCGGCCATGACCGGCGTGGGGGAAATGAGCATACGTGACAAAGGCTATACGGAGAAGGGCGGCTGACGCTCGTACGGGAAGCACAATCGCCGCTAAATCATTGTGCTGACACAAAATTACCAGCCCTACTATCCGCTGGCGCAGCCCTATTTCAGGCCTTTACAGGACAAATCAACGCTGTTGCCGAAACGCCTCGGGCGTGGTGCCCGCATACTTGCGAAAGTAGCGCACGAAGTACGACGCATCTTCAAACCCCAGCTCATAGGCCACCTGGGCCACCCCCAACGCCGAGTAGCTGAGCAAGCGCCGCGCCTCCGTGATGACCCGCTCGTGGATGAGGGCGCTGGCCGTTTTGTTGAGCACCCGGCGGCACAGGGCGTTGAGGTGGTTGGCACTGAGGTGCAGCAGTTCGGCGTAGTCGCTCACGCTGCGCCGGGTGCGATAATGCTCATTGAGCAGCGCGCCAAACTGCCGGATTTGCTGCTGGGCCAGGTTAGTTTCGGCGGCGGGTAGGGCGGGATAATGGCGGGCGGCTAGCTCCAGGCACAGGTACAGGTAGGAGCGGAAAACCTCTGCCTGATTGGCTTGCGGCGCCAGGTATTCGGCATAAAGCCGCGCAAAAAGCGGTTGGATTTCCGGCTCGTCGGCGGGCAGGTAGAGCACCGGTGGGTGCTTATGCTCGAAAAACGGGTACTCGTAGAGCCGGCTCCCGGGGTAGCGGAACAGGTAGAAATCCGTGTCGAAAAACACCAGGAAGCCGCGCGTGGCGGCGCTCAGTTGCCAGTGGTGCACCTGCCCGGGTGTGAGGAAAAATACGCTGCCCGGCCGCAGCTCATACGTTACCAAATCAATGGTATGCGTGCCACCTCCCTCGGTAATGTAGAGCAGCAGGTAGAAGTCGTGGGCGTGCGGCGCATTGACGTGCGGAAACCGAACCACGTGCGTTTCCAGCCGCTCGCAGTAATAAGGAGTGCGAGCCGGCGGCTGCGGAAACGAGGCCAGAGCCAGAACCGGCGGCGCAGAGGGTTTCATAGTCAGGAGTAGCGAAACGGCGAAAATAGCGGGTGCCCCGCGCTCCTGTTCCCGGGGCCACCTGATCCGTAGGGAATGACCAGGGCACGCGTCTCTACACCTGAGAATGATAAACCAACTTTCTGAGCGCAAGCAGGTCGGAAAGTAAGGACAATTCGTGTCATCTTTGGCCGCTGTTAACTTGCCCGCAATATTATGCCCGCGGCTCTACCCCCTCCAGATGATAAAAACCATACTTTGTTTTTGGCTCCTTACCGTTGGGGCACTGTCTTCTGGGCGGGCGCAAGCGCCGGTTTGGGCCTGGGCCACCACGCCCATTCCCTTTGCTGCCGCCGACGAAGCTCGTCCAAATTGTGCGGCCCTTGACCACGCTGGCAATGTTTTAGTGACCGGCTATCTGGTTGGCCGGGCCACGTTTGGGAGCTTCACGCTTACTGGTAGCTCGGCCCAGGGGCAGGATGGCTTTATTGGCAAGCTCAGCCCCACGGGGCAATGGCTGTGGGTTGCCCAGGCACCGCTGGGCTTTATTACGTCGGTAGTAGCCGACGGCGCCGGGGGCGCATTTGTAAATGGCACCTTTGTCGGAACAGCCACATTTGGGGCCACCCAGCTCACTTCCGTTGGCCAAGCCGATGTGTTTGTGGCCCGCGTATCGGCCAGCGGCCAGTGGCTGTGGGCCACCAGCTTCGGAGGCCCGGGCTACGATGGTAACACCAGGGTACAATCCGACGCGGCCGGCAATGTCTGGCTCAGCGCGTCATTTTCCGGGCAGGTGAGTGTGGGGGCGCAGCAGCTCAGCAGTGCCGGGGCCACCGATGTGCTGGTGGGCAAACTCAGCGCGGTGGGGCAGTGGCTGTGGGCCGTGAGCGCCGGCGGACCCGATTTTGACGGCGCCAGTGCATTTGCGCTCGACGGTTCCGGCAACGCGGTGGTAGCTGGAAACTTTCGGAGCCAGGCCAGCTTTGGGACCACGCTGCTTACCAACCAAGGCATGGTTGGCGGGGACGTGTTCGTCGCTAAAATATCGGATACCGGGCAGTGGCTGTGGGCCAACCGGGCCGGCGGCCCCAGTCCCATCGGCTGTGGGGCAGCGCTGGCAACTGGACAGGGCGAAACCGTGGTGACTGGTTTTTTCCGGGGCAACGCCACCTTCGGCAGCACCCTTCTCAATGGCCTGCCCTCCGGCAGTTCCACGCTGTATGTGGCCCGCCTCAGTGCCATGGGCCAGTGGCAGGGCACTGCCAGCGTAACTAATGCGAGCGGCAACGCCCTTGGGCTCGACGCCAATGGCAACGTGCTGGTAGCCGGGCAAATAGAAGGGGGCGCTACCTTCGGCAATACTACCCTGGCTTGTGCCGGCGCCAGCGACGGGTTTGTGGCGCAGCTGCCCAACAACGGACAGTGGGGCTGGGCACTTGGAGTAGGCGGGGCGGGTGCCGACTATTGTGCCACCTTGTCGGCCGACCGTTTGGGTAATGTGGCCGTCACGGGTACCTTTCAGCGGGCCATGACCCTGGCCGGTAATTCATTCACCAACCAAACGCTCTATGGTTACGGCGGTTTTGTGGCCAGGATTATGGGTGCCGCATTGTCCACTGCCACTACCGGACTGGCCGAATCCGGGCTCACTGTTTATCCCAATCCAATAAACACTAACCAGACCAAATGCCGCGTGCACCTGAAGCTGTCGGCTCCGGCTTCGTCCAAAGTACAGGTGGTGAATTTATTGGGTCAGCAGGTGGCTATGTGCGTGCCAGTGGCCGCAGCCGGCTTTGCAGAAGTTGACCTGCCACAGTTGTCTGCTGGGGTATACCACGTACTGGCTACGGGCTCCGATGGCCGGGCCTTGGGCAAAACCACGCTGGTGGTGGAATAAAATCGATAGCCTGCCCGGTGGTATCTCGTCCGCTTCAATGAGGGCACCATACGGGGCCAGTAGCGCCAATTTATGCCCAAGTAGTGGGCTAATCCGGTGAAAGGCGAGTTAAATTAAGTTGTAGGCGCGTTGCTTAGGCCTCGCGCTTGGCATCACACACGGGCACCCATTCATCGGCCTTGCACACGGGGCAAACGGCCGTTGCACCTCGGGCTAACTCTTCCACATGGCCGCATTTGCAGCAGGCGTGGGAGCCAGCGGCTTCCATGCGGCGCTGCGAGGCGGCCAGCCGCTCGGGCCAGATGGGCAGGCCGGGCAGCGCCTTCTCAGGAGCGTAGAAGTACGCGCTGAGGTTGCCGGTGGCCTCCATGTAGGCGCGGCGTACCTGGCCCAGGTGCTCAATTTGCTGCAGGCGCAGCTCGCCAAACAGCTCTTTCTGTGTCAGATTGATGTTGTTGAGGTTTTTGATGTTCACGCGGCCCTCTTCGATGAGCAGTACGGGCGTGCCTTCCAGCCAGTCGCTGAAGGGAGGATACCACTCGGTAAGGCGGTTGAACAGCCAGTACATGGCACTCACGACCACAAACACAATGGCCACGGGCAGTAGCGGCGTATCGTGGTAAAACATGGTGTCGCCGGCCGCCGAACCCAGGGCCAGGATGATGCTGAGCTCAAAAATCGACAGCTGGCGCACCCCCCGTCGGCCCGTCACGCGAAGCGTGGCCAGCAGCATGAGGTAGGTCACGACGCAACGGAAAACGACTTCGAGTAGGAACGTGCCCGGCGCGTCGGCCGTCCAGAGCAGGCGTTCCCAATCGAAGGGCGTGATGGGTTCGGCGAGTAGCAGCATAGCACAAAGTGAAGGTAGGAGGGATGGCCGGGTGCTCATAAAGCAAAACAGTATCGGCTATGCAGGTACGCGCCCTAGTCTGAACAGTTGAGTGTTAATGGACAATTGCGGGCGAATTCCTTAGCTCGCTTTCCAGCCGTCTGCTTGGCTGCGCCGTACCTTAGGGTACTGCTGGGGTCTGGTTGGCTCTGACTGGCGGATGCCCTGGTGGCGTCGCGTTACCGGGCATAGCACTACGCTTTGGCCGGTGAAGCAGGGGCGTGCAAATGCCTTTGAACCAGCTCGGCCGACGCCCGCCAGCAGCGACTAGTTGCCCTGTTGCCGTGAACGTTTATTCCCTGATTTTTCCCACCGCTCGGGCGGGAATGCTATTGCTGGCTGCGCTTGTCGCCCAGCCGGCCACCGCCCAAACGGCGCCTGTGCTGCGCAGCCGCACCTTTCAGCTTACCAGCACGGCTACCGTGCCCGTGCCGCCCGCCGGCACCAAAACCCTGGACCTCTGGCTGCCCGTGCCCCACGCCGACGCCTCGCAGGATGTGCGCGACCTGAAAATTGAGGCGCCGGTACCGTACAAAATCGAGAAAGGCGCCTACGGCAATGAGATGCTGCATTTGCGGCCCAGCGCCATGCCCACTGCACCGCTGGTGGTGAAGCTTACGGCCCAAATCACGCGCCGCGAGCACCTGAACCTGCGCGCCAACGGCCCCACGGGTACCACTGCCGCTAAGGCGAAAAAGGAGAAAGCTGACCCCAATATGGCCCGCTGGCTGGCCCCCGACCGCCTCGTGCCGCTCGATGCCAAAATCAAGCAGCAGGCCGAAGAAGTAGTGGCGAAGGCAAATGCCAAAACCCCGCTCGAAAAAGCCCGCGCCATTTACGAGCACGTAGTGAGCACCGTGACCTACGACAAAACCGGCCAGGGCTGGGGCCGCGGTGATATTTATTACGCCTGCGACGCCCGGCGCGGCAATTGCACCGATTTCCACGCCATCGTCATTGGCTACTGCCGCAGCCTGGGCATTCCGGCGCGGTTCAGCATCGGCCTGCCGCTGCCAGTGGAGCGCGGGCGCGGCGAAGTAAAGGGCTACCATTGCTGGGCCGAGTTCTTCACCCCGGAAACAGGCTGGGTGCCCGTCGATGCCTCCGAAGCCGCCAAGAACCCCGATAAGCGCAACTACTTCTTCGGCGCGCACGACGAAAACCGCGTCGAATTCACCCGGGGGCGCGACCTGGAACTGACGCCCAAGCAAGCTGGCCCACCGCTCAACTACTTCGTATATCCCTACGCCGAGGCCGATGGCAAGCCGCTGGAGGTAGGCCGGGTGTACGAGTTTTCGGATATCACGGCGCAGTAGGCATGATTCTTCCCACCCGTTTCCGCCCGTGGGCTGCGCTGCTGGCCCCGCTGCTGTGGCTGGGCGCCTGCCAGTCGTCGGGCACCCAAACTGCGGCAGAAACCGAAGCGCCTACTGCCGCAACCGATTCGGCCGCCTTCACCGTCCGGCATCCGGGCTGGGCTCGAACTGCGACTATTTACCAGGTAAATGTGCGCCAATACACGCCGCAAGGCACGTTTCGGGCAGCGGAGGCCGACCTGCCGCGCCTGCAACGGATGGGCGTGGGCATTCTCTGGCTGATGCCCATTAACCCCATTGGCCGCAGCCACCGCAAGGGCACGTTGGGCAGCGCCTACTCCGTGCGCGACTACCGCGCCGTGAACCTGGAACTGGGCACGCTGGCCGATTTGCAGCACTACGTAGCCACCGCGCATAAGCTGGGCATGCACGTTATCCTGGATTGGGTGGCCAACCACACGGCCTGGGACAGCAACCTGACCACCGCGCACCCCGACTGGTACACCCGCGACAGCCTCGGTCATTTCCGCCCGCCCGTGGCCGACTGGCAGGACGTCATCGACCTCGATTACTCGAAGCCCGCCCTGCGCCGGTACATGACCGAGACCATGGCCTACTGGGTGAAAACCGCCGACCTCGACGGCTTCCGTTGTGACGTGGCGGGGCTGGTGCCGACGGATTTCTGGAACCACACCCGGCAGGAATTGGAGAAGATAAAGCCGGTATTTATGCTGGCCGAGTGGGATGAATTATTTCCGCCCACCTTCATTTCCCGTAAGGAGTTCGACCCCAACACCCGCCTGCTCGAAAAGGCTTTCGATGCCACCTATGCGTTACGCCTGCACGGCCTGCTCGACAGCTTGGGCCGGGGCCAGAAACCTACTGCCGACCTGGCTCATTACTGGGCCGCCGAGCGGAAGCTATACCCGCCGAGCGTGAACCTGATGACTTTCACCAGCACCCACGACATCAACGCCTGGGACGGCAGCGAGTACGAGCGCCTCGGAGCCAATGCTGAAGCAGAAGGCGTGCTCGCCATGCTCTGGCCCGGTATCCCGATGCTGTATAATGGCCAGGAAGCAGCGATGAAAAAGCGGCTGCGCTTTTTTGACAAGGACACAATTCCGTGGGGAAATTACTCGCTGCAAGGATTTTATTCGAAGCTATTGCATCTAAAGAGTCACAACTACGCTTTGCAAAATTTTGATGCTAAATCTAAATTCAGGCTATTAAACAGCCCACCGCAAACCGTTCTGTTTGAACGCCGCAAAGACGAGGAAGGAATTGTTGTAGCCGTGAATTTGAGTGACAAATTTCAACAAGTGGCTTTACCGAAAACGTCTAATTTGCATGTGTGGTACTACGTCTCCCTATTTGCTACGCCCGAATATTCAGCTCTTGAGGATAATGACGTTGTGACCGTACCGCCCCACGGCTATCAGGTTTGGGAGCTTAACCCTCCTGAATAAGTAAGTCGCCGTTATTCGCTATACCTGCTCGGCGTGGCGCGACAGCGAGCAGGTACGGTGGGTGGCGTGAATCAACTTTCTGGGCTGTCCGGGAGTTAGCAGCACAACCTTCTATTTGCTCTTCAATGACCTCTTCCCTCTTCGACACCGAACAAATCAACAACCTTATCCGCACGCGGCGCAGCACGTTCATTCCACAGTTCGTGCCTGGCCGGGTCATCCCCGATTCCACCGTGTGGCAGCTGCTCGAAAACGCCAACTGGGCCCCCAGCCACAAGCAAACCGAGCCCTGGCGCTTCGTCGTGTTCACGGGCGCGGGCCTGCACCGGCTGGCCGAGTTCCAGGCTGATTTGTATGAGAAAACGGCTGGTCCGGCCTACAAAGCTGCCAAGCACGCCAACCTGCGCAACAACCCGCCGCAGTGTTCGCACGTCATCGCCATTGCCATGAAGCGCACCGAGCCGCGCCTACCCGAAATCGAGGAAATCGAAGCCGTGGCCTGCGCCGTGCAAAACCTGCACCTCTCGGCCCACGCCTACGGCCTGGGCGGCTACTGGAGCAGCGGCGGCATCACTTACACCGAGGAAGCCAAGGCATTTTTCGGTCTCGGACCAGAGGATAGGTTGCTCGGATTCTTTCAGTTAGGCTACATCGAGGTTCCTTCGGCACCAGGCCAGCGCGGGTCGATACATGACAAGACCCGCTGGGTAAACGAGTAGTCCTTACGCCAGAACTTGCCAATTCACCAAACGACCCGCCCATGCCGCCCCTCCTTGGCCTGCACCACGTTGCCCTTATCGTTTCCGACTATGAAGTTTCGAAACGCTTCTACACCGAGGTAATCGGACTGGAAATCCTGGCCGAAACCTACCGCGCCGCCCGCGACTCTTACAAGCTGGACCTGGGCATCAACGGGCAGTACGTCATCGAACTGTTCTCCTTTCCTAGTCCGCCGCCGCGCCCCAGCTACCCCGAGGCGGCCGGCCTGCGCCACCTCGCCTTCGCCGTGCCCGATGTGGCTGCCGCCATCCGGCACCTGGAACAGCATGGTGTGGCCTGCGAGCCCATTCGCATTGATGAGCTGACCGGCCGCCGCTTCACCTTCTTCGCCGACCCCGACGGCCTGCCGTTGGAATTCTATGAGGTGTAGACACGCTCTTCAGCGGCGTCCCATTGAATGACTTGCGTCCGAACAATAGCAAATCGGCATAAACGCGGAGCCACAGGGCTGCGCCTCCGCACGACGCAACGGCTCAGGTAACCGCAGCAGCTCAGGCCCCGTAGCGAGATTTCCTCCTTGCCACGCCACTATGCTCGACCATCCGCTTGCCGCTCGCTTCACCGTGCCCCATCCTGAATGGGCGGCCCACGCCACCATTTACGAAGTAAACGTCCGCAATTATACCCCGGAAGGCACTTTTCGGGCTTTTGAAGCCCATTTGCCCCGCTTGCAAAAAATGGGTATCAGCATTGTGTGGCTGATGCCGGTGCATCACATTGGAGAAGTCGGGCGCAAAGGCTCGTTGGGCTCGCCCTACGCCGTGCGCGACTACTTTGCCGTGAATCCGGAATTTGGTACGCTTGATGATTTGCGGCACCTCGTGCAGGCCGCCCACGCGTTGGAAATGAAGGTGATACTGGACTGGGTCGCCAACCACACCAGCCGCGACAACGCCCTGATTGCCGAACACCCCGACTGGTACCAGCACGATGCGCAGGGCCAGCTGGTACCCCCCGTGGCCGACTGGACCGACGTAGTAGCGCTGGATTACACGAACCGCGCCCTGCGCCACTACATGACCGAGGCGCTGGCCTACTGGATTTGGGAGGCTGACATAGATGGTTACCGTTGCGACGTGGCCGGCCTGGTACCCACCGATTTCTGGAACGAAGCCCGGCCCGCACTGGACCTCATCAAGCCAGTATTTATGCTGGCCGAATGGGACGAGCTGTACCCTTCGGGCGGCCTGAGCTGGGAGGAGTTCGACTCCGACACCCGGCTGCTCGAAAAGGCGTTCAACATGGCTTTCGGTCTGCGTCTGCACTACCTGCTCGACCGCATTGCCGAGGGCCACGCTGCCCTGGCCGAAATCGACACCTACCTGGCCGCTGAGCGCGAAAAATACCCGTCCAGCGTGTACCTGATGCACTTCACCAGCAACCACGACGTGAACAGCTGGGACGGCACCGAATACGAGCGCCTGGGCCCGCTGGCACGGCCCTTCGCCGTGCTCACGGCGCTGCTGCCGGGCATGCCGTTGGTGTACTCGGGCCAGGAAGCAGCCCTGAACCGCCGGTTGGAATTCTTCGAGCGCGATACCATAGCATGGGGTAATTATCCACTGCAGGATTTCTACACGCGCCTGTTGCAACTCAAGCAACGCCACCCCGCTTTGCGTAACGGCGACCACACCAGCCACTTGCTGCGCCTGCCCGGTCCGCCCGAAGTGTACGCATTTTGCCGCACCAAAGACACGGCTGCCGTGCTATGTGCGGTGAATGTTGCAGCCGAAGCGCAGGTAATTCCGGCCATGCCGGGCAATTGGCGCGACCTGTTCAGCGACGAAACCCTGACGCTCTGGGCCGGCGAGGAATTGCTGGTGCCTGCCCACGGCTGGCGCGTACTAGTGAGCTAGCTTTCGGGGCCATTCCAATTTTTCCGACCGGTATGAATACCGCTTTTCAGGGCCAATATGAATTGATTCTTGAAGCCCGCGCAGCCCTGCTCGATTACTGCGCCACCCTCAGACCCGCCGATTTTACTGCCCCGGTCCCGGTGTTCAACAACAGCTCGATGCGCGACCTGCTGGTGCATGTGGCCGGGGCTTACACGGTTTGGCTGGGCGAGGTTGGCCTGCGGCGGGAGGTTCAGCGGCCAGCCGCGTCCAGGGTCCCGGATGTGGCGGCTGTGCGGGCCCTTTTTACCGAAGTTGATGCGCTGCTAACGGACTTCATGCGGCACTACGCCAGCCGTTGGCAGGAGCCTATGCTATTTGATTTCTCGCGTCAGGCAAAGACACTTACTCTCATGCCGCTGCAACTGTTCACACACGTTGTCACGCATGAGTTTCACCATAAGGGTCAGGTGCTAAGCATGAGCCGGCAACTGGGCTATATGCCAGTCGATACGGATGTAATTCGGTTTTAAGCCGGTACCACGCTTCCCAACCTTCTGGCTCGTTCTTCGGTTAGGGAAACTCATTCCTTGAATATTTTTACTTGTTATGCAAACCCGTGAACTGGGCCGCTCCGGCCTACATATTTCGCCCCTCATGCTGGGCGGCAACGTCTTCGGCTGGACCATCGACGAAGCCACTTCCTTCGCTGTGCTCGATGCTTTCGTGGCCAACGGCGGCAATGCCATCGATACCGCCGACGGTTACTCAGTATGGGTGCCTGGCCACGTCGGGGGCGAATCCGAAACCATCATTGGCAAGTGGCTGCAACGGCGCGGCCGGCGCGATGACGTCGTTATTGCCACTAAAGTGGGCTGGGAAGTGAATGCCGAAAACAAAGGCCTGAAAAAGGACTACATCCTGCGGGCCGTGGAAGGCTCGCTCAAGCGCCTGCAAACCGATTACATCGACCTCTATCAGTCGCACAAGGACGACCCCACCACACCCGTAGAGGAAACCCTAGAAGCTTACGCCCAACTGTTAAAAGAGGGCAAAGTGCGGGCCATTGGCGCATCCAACTTCACGGCAGCGCGCCTGCAGGAGTCGCTGGCAGCCAGCAAGAAGCACGGGTTCCCGCGCTACGAAACACTGCAAAACCTCTACAATCTGTACGACCGCGAGGATTTTGAGCAAAACCTCGCGCCGCTGCTGCTTGCGGAAAACATCAGCGCCATTCCGTACTACGGCCTCGCCGCCGGTTTCCTCACCGGCAAGTACCGCGACCAAAATGACCTCCAGAAAAGCCCTCGTGGGGCCGGCGTCGGTCAGAAATACCTGAATGAGAAAGGCCTTGCCCTGCTCACCGCTCTCGACGCTGTGGCCGACCGCCAGCAGGCCACGCCCGCCCAGGTAGCACTGGCCTGGCTGATGCAGGCACCGGCCGTTACGGCTCCTATTGCCAGCGCCACCAGCGTCGGCCAGGTCACCGAGTTGCTCGAAGCCACCGAACTGCTGCTCACCACCGAAGATTTAGCGACGCTGGAACAGTCCAAACCGATACCCGCTGCCTAGCAAAAAGGCCGTGACGCAGCGCGTAACGAAGCATCTTTTACTTCTTCAGTGCCGCAATTGGGTTAGTATTGTAGCGAAGATGCCTCGTTACGCGCTGCGTCACGGCTGTTATGGGAGCTAGCTTGCCAAACTAATTTCTGGCCTATTGGCCTACTGCACACTCTGCCTTATGTCTGTTCTTCGTCAACGTCTGCGCCTTGCTTTGCCTTGGGTGCAGCCGTTGGCTGTGGGCGTGGCCTGGGCCACCACCAGCTGGCTGGCGACGGCCGTGGTGCAGCGCGGGGGCCTGCCCTGGGACGTGCCGCTGCTCAATTACTGGCACCGTCACGCCACGCCCGCGCTCGATAAGCTGGCTATTTTTCTCACCATCACTGGCAATACCTGGCCGATGGTGGGTACTGGGCTATTGGTTGCCGGGTGGTTGCTGGCGCGGCGGCAGCGGCAGGAGGCGTGGGTTTTTGCGCTGTCGGTGGGGGGCTCAATGCTGCTTACCCAGGTGATAAAGGCGCTGGTAGCGCGGCCCCGACCCGTTCTGTGGACCAGTATCCGGCCCGAACACACGTTTAGCTTCCCCAGTGGGCACGCCATGGATACGGCGGCAATTGCTACTGCTTTGGGATTCTTGGCATGGCGTTACCGTGCCCACCGCCTCACCTGGTTACTGGCTCCGCTGTTTGCACTGGGCGTGGGCTGGGCGCGGATGTACTTGGGCGTGCATAACCCTTCCGACGTGCTGGCCGGCTGGACCGCCGCCGTGGGCTGGGTGCTGCTGGTGCAGGGCATGGCTAACCGGCCATTATGGGACCGTTTGGCTTATTAGCTCAATCACCCCGAAGCTGCGCTTAGACCCGCGTTGAACGGCATCCCAATGACCGAGTACCCCAAATTTCCAATTCGGCTGGTGTTGCACAACTGATTTTAACGCGAGTCGAATTGGAAATTCGGGGTACTCAGGCCATACGACAGCTCGGTTACCACTTCGGGTTCCGAGCCTCATACCACACGCAACGCGTGCCGTCTTCCTCAAACTCATTGCCCAACTGCAAGCCCACTTTCTCGAGAATGCGGCGCGACCCCAGGTTTTCTGCATCGGCATAAGCGCAGATACGCGGCAGCTTCAGCGTCTCAAATCCGTAATCAAGCCAGGCCTGAGCAGCTTCGTAGCCATAGCCCTGTCGCCAGAACTGCGACCGTAAACGGTACCCAAGGTCGTAGAAATTGCAATGGTCATTCAGCGGCCCAGCCACCAGCTTCAGCCCGGCCCAACCCATAAACTCGCCGGTTTCGCGTAGCAAAACTGCCCAACGCCCAATGCCATTGGCCGCGTATTGGGCCTGAATGAAGGCGATAGTAGCCGCGCTTTGCTCCAGGCTGGTCGCCATATGCCCGCCAATGCCGCCCAGGTAGCGGTGCACAGCGGGGTCCGAATCGAGGGCAAACATGCCGGCTGCATCAGTTGCCAAAAAAGGGCGGAAGTGTAGGCGCGGGGTATCGAAAGGCTGCATGGTGTAGCAACAAGCCTTGGCTTATGTCTGGCACAGGGTATGCCGCACCAAGGCTGTTGCCACAAATTTACCGCGTTATAATCAGGCGCTGGTGCTGCCCGGCCACCTCGGCCGTGTACACACCGGGCGGCAGGGGCTGGCGGGCCTCGTTGCGGCCGTTCCAGGGCAGGGCGTGGGGGCCGGCCGCGCCGTCCAGTGGCAGCGTCCGGACCACTTCGCCCTGCGCGTTGCGGATGCGCAGGAAGGATGCAGCGGCTGGGCCCGTCGAGAGCCGGGTGTAGCGCAGCGTGGTGCCATCCGGCCCGAAGCTGCGGCTGTCGGGGCCTTCCAGCGTGAGGATTTCGGGCGCGGCATCGGCCACGGAAGCCGTCAGAAGCTTCAGCCCGCTCATCCGCACGGCCACGCCGGCATTCATCAGAAAATGGACTTCCAGCTCATGCTTCACGGGGTCATAGGAGTAGCCTTCGGCCGGCACTGGCTTTTCATCGAAGAAGATGGTCGTGGGCGGGGCTGCCACCCGCTGCACCAGCAGCCGCAGAAACCGAAACACCGGCTGCCCCGGATACTCACCGTTGCTGCTCAGAATCACATCCGTTTGCGCGGGCGTGCAGAATCCGTGCGCCACCAGTGTTTCGTACTGATGCCGGGCCAGCGCCTGGGCCGAATGCCCGTCGTCGTCATACATCCTGAATTCCGATTCCGGGGCGCTAGGGTCGGGGTAGTAGCGCAGCAGCAGTGTATCGGGGCGGTACAGGGCTGTGCTGGGGCGGTAGGCCGTCATCGGCAGGAAAGCCCCGGCTCGTACCAGCAATGGCGTGTGGGCCAGCGGCGCGGGCACGCTTGCCGTGCAGTTGCCCGCATAGGTCTGGTTGGTGTGGAAGTCAATCCAATTGCCGCCGGGCAGCACCACGTTGCGCCGCCGCTGGCTGGGGTTGAGCACGGGGGCCACGAGCAAGTTGGGACCAAGCAGGTATTGGTCGCTGGATGCTTTGCTTAATTCTTTATGAGGCGAAGCATCAAAATCCATTGCGCGGGCCAGGGGTGCCCCGGTTGTCGCGTTCTGCCAGGCCAGCGTATACAGATAAGGCAGCAGCTGATACCGAAGCCGCACCGCCGCGCGCACACTGCTCTTGTATGGCTCTGGGTAATAGTAGGGTTCGGGGGGCACGCCTTCGCCGTGGGGGCGCAGGATGGGGCAGAGGCTGGCCATTTGGAGCCAGCGCGTGTACAGCTCCGGGTCGATGCCGCCCACGCAGAAGCCCCCCGCATCGGAGTGCATGTAGCCCACGCCGCCCTGGCCCATGCCTACCATCACGGGCACCTGGGCGCGGTAGCCGCTCCACGAGCGGTTGATGTCGCCCGACCACGGAAAAACCGAGTTACGCTGCATGCCCGCCCAGCCCGAGCGGGCCAGATTGAACACCCGTTCCTGGGGAAAATCCCGGGCGTAGCCTTCGGTGAAAATGCTGGCCCAGCTTTGTCCGTAAGCATTGTGCACCGCGCGGGCGGAGCCGGCTACGTGCTGCATGGCCTCGGGGTGGTTTTCAGGCTCGCCCAGGTCCGACCACCAACCGGCGGCCCCTTGGTCGTGCAGCGTGCGGTAATAGTCCCACAGCCAGTCACGGGCCGCTGGCTTAAACACATCCAGGATGCTGGCCGGCCCCGCCCAGAACGAAGAGACCGTAAATGGCCGCCCCGCTGCTGTGGTGCCCACCAGCCCCCGAGTGCGCACCGTTGAGTCGTTGCGCGAGGTGCGCATCACGTAAGGCTCCGAAATCAGGATGGTCTTCACACCCTGCTTGTTCAGGCTGCTCATCATCCCAGCCGGGTCGGGAAAACCGGCCTTGTCCCAGCTTAAATCGCCCTGTTTTTTGGTGCCGCCAAACCAGTACAGGTCCAGCACCAGCGCATCAAGGGGGAACCCTTCGTGGCGCATACGGCTGGCCACGTTCTGCATCTCTACATCGGTCTTGTAGCCGAAGCGGCTTTGAATCAGGCCCAGGGCCCAGCGCGGCGGCAGCGGCTGCCGGCCGGTCAGGGCCGTGTAGCGGCTGAGGATTTCGGCTTGGTTGCGGCCGGTTATTACGAAGTAGGAGAGGGAGGTCAGGCCTTCGCCACCGTATTCCAGCACATCCTTTTCCGTCTTCCCCAAATCGAGGTAGCCCGGCGCGTGGTTGTCGAAAAACAGCATGTAGCCCCGGCTGCTGAGCACCGTGGGCAGGGTGATGTTCAGGTTGGGCTCGTTGTTTTGGGAGCCATAATGCGCCTGATTATACAGCTCCAGGCGGTAGCCGCGCCGGTCCACGGGCAGGGCGCGCGAGCCCGTGCCGTACAACTGCTCGCCCGGCGCGAGGGAGAAGCGCACGCCCGCGCCGCCCGCCGCGGAAACGGTGGCAGCGGTAGGAAGGACTGCTGCGCGGCGGAAGGGACTGGCTGCTTCAACCAAACGGGTGCCGTCGGTTCCGATGAGGCGCACCTGTAACGGGTTTTTCTGAACCTCGACTACCAAGCCACCCGCCATGTTGAAATGCAGCAAAGGGGCCGCCGCCTCGGCCGCGGTCCGGCGAAGGGAGGCTCGGGATGCGGTGCGCAGCGGCAACACGCATACGAGGCCATCCCGCTGCATATACTTCGTTTTTTCCGGTACAGGGCCTGGTTTTTCGCCCGCAATGGGCATCACACTTATCGAGCTGTCGGGCAAGAGGGCATGGCCGGCTGGAAAGTAATCCACCTTCAAAATGCCGGTTTGCCAGTCCGTTATGCGCAATGTGCTGCCATCAGTGGCGAGTATCTGAAAATAATTGACTCCCTGCAAATGCGACTTGTACCGCCCGCCCGGCACCGCCCGCGCCGGCTCCATGCGCCGGCCAAACGGGTCACTCGTTGGGCGGCCGTTCTCGGCGCGCTGGGCCTGGGCCGCCGAAGAAAAGAGGCATAAAGACAGCACCGCCAGCAGGGCGGTTGCCGAAGCAGGCGCAAGGTTTCGTACCTTCATCAACTCAAATAAAACACGAGCCGGCAAGTTACGGCCGAAGTCGAGGCCTTTCCTGCTTTCCAGGGTGGGGCCCGGCTGTTTGTCCACAAGGCACGTTTGCAAGCTGTTCTGGTCTATCCTCAGGGCTGATTCTCCATGACACGACAACGTATTTTGCCCCATGCTGCCCAAGCCAACTGCTTCCCCATATGCCGCTGTTTTCATTGATTTTGAAAACATTTACTATTTCTTAAAGAACCACTTCCACGACCCGCCCGACCTCAACGACATCGTGCTCGATATCGTCCGGAGCCTGCGGGAGGAATTGGGCAAAAAGAGCCTCGACAGCCTCATCAGCTACGCCTACGCCGACTTTGAGCGCCTGGCCACCGCACCCCAGGGCGCCCTCTACCTGATGGGCGTGAGTACCCGCAACGTGCTGGGCACCGACCACAAAAACGCCGCTGACATGCAGCTGTGCATCGATGCGCTGGAGGTGATGTACACCCGGCCCGAAATCGGCACCTTCGTGCTCGTGGCCGGCGACCGGGATTATATCCCCGTATTGCAGCACCTGCGCCGCCAGGCCCGGCAGGTGCTGGTGGCTGGCTTCCGGGAGTCGGTATCCGGCGACTTGCTGCAGAACATTGGGGCCGAGCAGTTTCTGGATGCCCGTAGCCTGCTGACTGCCGGCCGGGTAGAGGAACTGGAAAAACGCCGGGCCGACCGTCAGCGCTCCATCGAAGAAAGCCGCCGACTGCGCGAGCAAGGCCTGGCGGGGGTGCCCTCGGCCGCGGCGCTGGCCGCCCGCGCTGCCGCACCCGAGGCCGATTCCCAACCCAAAGCAACGTCCGCGCCAACGACCATTATGCCCCGGACCATCGTGTCGGTTGCTGCCCGTCCTTTTGCCCGCCTAGCCGAGGAGGTGCCCGATTTTGCCCCCAGCCGCCGCCTGGCTACCGATACCGAGCGCCGGACACTGGCCTTTATGCTGGCCGAATTTCAGAAGCTGGAAGCCAAGCAGCAGCGCCGCGTAACGGAGCTGTGGCTGGGTCCGTTTATGCGCCTGCTTACCGATGAGCTGCCCGAGCTGCCCGACTACGAGCGCCGGGACCTGCTTAATAAGCTGCGCGATGCCGGCACCATTCGCATTGAGAAGCGCGAGGGCGAGCCGCATCCGTTTTCGGTTATTGTGGTCAACTACAGCCACCCCGACGTACAGGAATTGCACCCCGGACCCGAAAACTAGCCGCCCCGCCGGTTATCTTTGGCCGCCGAACGGCGCAGACTGTCGCGTGCGTCTGGCCCGGAACGTTCAATATCCCACTTTACTTTTCGCTACATGAGCTTTTTTTCTGAAGCAGAATCCAGCATTCGCTTGCTGTTCGATACCGTTAATGCCGGTTTCAATGTTGACCCCGGCAAGGGCCAGGACCACCTCGAAAACTGGATTCAGCACCTACGCAGCATCGACCAGCCCACTACTCGTCCCATCGTAACGGAGCTGGAAACCCTGCGCGGCCACATCAATAACAACAATGCAGCCGGTATGGCCGTGGCCTTCCAGAACATCGGCGAGCTGACGGCGAAAGCGGCTCTGGCTACCCATAACTTCAGCGGCGAGGGCGACAAAGCCCGCGAACTGAGCCAGAAGCTCATCACCGCTGCGGGCAACCTGCGCATGATTGCCCGCACGGTGCCCGCGCAGCACTAAGCAGCTGCCGTTTGCTCAATTGACAGAGCAATAAGAACGTCATGCCGAGCGCAGCCGAGGCATCTTGCGTGGAATAGTAATCCTTTCAATTGGGGTTACGACTCTACGCAAGATGCCTCGGCTGTGCTCGGCATGACGTTTTTTGATTTGGTCTACCTTCTAATACCCCAGGGCGGTATCGTCGCCGCGAGGGTCGGCTCCGCCTTCTAACTTGCCGTCGGGCAGTACATGGATGATATCCAGCCTGCCCCAAGGCAACTGTGGGGTAGGGTGGTAACCACGGGCGCGGAGCGTGTCCTGCGCGGCGGGCAACAACGCCCCGGCTTCCACATCAAGCTGGTCGGGCAACCACTGGTGGTGCAG
This sequence comes from Hymenobacter negativus, assembly GCF_017571495.1. Taxonomy (GTDB): domain Bacteria; phylum Bacteroidota; class Bacteroidia; order Cytophagales; family Hymenobacteraceae; genus Hymenobacter; species Hymenobacter negativus. The sequence goes on from NZ_JAGETZ010000008.1 coordinate 60,142, forward strand.
GCGTGGGGCCGTCACTACTTGCTGGGCGTTCAGGCCATAGTCCACGATGCCGATGATGCTTTGCAACACGCTGGTGATGATGGTGCTGCCGCCCGGCGTGCCCGTCACGAGGGCCACTTTGCCGTTGTGGGTGAGAATGGTGGGGGTCATGCTGCTGAGCATGCGCTTGCCGGGAGCAATGGCATTGGCCACGCCGCCGGTCAGGCCATAGGAGTTCGGCACTCCGGCTTTCGCGCTGAAATCGTCCATCTCATTATTCAGCAGGAAGCCGGCCCCGGGCACCACCACCTTGCTGCCGTAGCCACCGTTGAGTGTGGTGGTGCAGCTCACCGCGTTGCCGAAGGCATCGATGATGCTGAAATGCGTGGTTTCGCTGCTTTCGTAGCCCGGCAGCTTAGCTCCGGCGGCTAGTGTGGCGCTGGCCGTGGCCCGGCCCTTCGGGCGCATAGAGCCGGCCCGCTGGCGGTTGTAGTCTACATCGAGCAGCTTCTGGGTAGGCACATGGCCAAAATCTGGGTCGCCGAGGTAGGTGGCGCGGTCGGCGTAGGCCCGGCGCTCTGCTTCGGTGATGTAGTGCACGGCCAGGGGCGTGTGGTAGCCGGCCTGGGCCAGGTCCACGGGCTCCAGCATCTGCAGCATCTGGAGCAGGGCTACGCCGCCGGAGCTGGGCGGCGGCATCGTAATCACGTCGTAGTCGCGGTAGCGGCCACGCAGCGGCTCGCGCCACTTGGCCTTGTAGTTGTCGAGGTCGGTTTGGCTGACGAGGCCCCGGCTGCGTTTCATTTCGGCGAGCAGCAGGCGGGCGGTTTCACCCTTGTAGAAGCCGGCGCGGCCCTGGTCGCGCACACGAGCCAGCGTGCGGGCCAGCTCGGGCAGGCGCAGGGTGTCGCCGGGTTGCCAGTCGCCGCCTCCGGGGCGCAGGTAGGCTGGCGTGCTCCCGGGGTTGTATTTCTGGAAATCGGTCCGGGCTCTATTAAGGCCAGCGGCTTCCTTGGCAGTGAGGGGAAAGCCCTGCGTGGCGAGGGCCACCGCCGGCTGCACCAGCGCGGGCCACGAAAGCTTGCCCAATTGCTTGTGTAGCGCGGCCATGCCGGCCACCGTGCCGGGCGTGCCCACGGCCAGCGAGCCGGCGGTGCTCAGGCCCGCCACCACGTTGCCTTGCTTGTCCAGGTACATATCGCGCGAAGCCTTGCCCGGTGCAGTTTCGCGGAAATCGAGCGAACCGGCCGAACCGTTGCGGTCGCGGTAGAGCAGGAAACCACCCCCGCCAATGTTGCCGGCGGCGGGTAGGGCCACGGCCAAGGCAAACTGCACGGCCACAGCCGCATCGTAGGCATTGCCGCCGCGCTGCAAAATGAGCGTGCCGATTTTAGATGCCTCGGGATGGGCCGACACGACCATGGCATAGTTAGCCAGGCGGGGGGCGGCGGCCTTGGGTATCGGCGTGCCCAATGACCCCTCAAAAGCCTTGGAAGTGGAAGTGACCGGTCGCTCGGCCGAGCAAGCCAACAGTAATGCCAGGGGAACAGCAAGTAAGCGTTGTTTCATAGCGGGCAAAATAACGCTATGATTAGCGGGATTACTACCGTTGGGCTCAAATAGCCGTTAATGCTGAAAGAAATAGCCGCTAAGCTGCCCAAGGCACTGTACCGGCAATTTCAACGCACTACATTTGGCCCAAACCTCCCGCACTCATGGCTAAGTCAAAACCCACCACGCCCGCCGCTGTCAAACCCCGCCGTCCTGCTCCGCTGGCCCTCGTAAAGAACGATGGCTGGCTGGCTCCCTACGAGCCCGTGCTACGCCAGCGCCAGGAGCGCCTGCAAGCCCGGCTGGCCGAAATCAAGCAGTACCACGGCTCTTTGCTGAATTACGCCACCGCGCACCAGCAGCTGGGCCTGAACCACGACGCCGGCCGCGGTGGCTGGGTGTACCGCGAGTGGGCCCCCGCCGCCGAGGCCTTGTACCTGGTCGGCGACTTCAACGGCTGGGACCGTGGAGCCAACCCGCTTCAAAAGCTGGAATTCGGGGTCTGGGAAGCATTTTTGCCCGATGCGGACTACGACCAGCGCCTCACCCACGGCAGCCGCTTCAAGGTGCACGTGGTAGCCAATGGCCAGGGCAAGGACCGCCTGCCCGCCACTCTGCGCCGCGCCGTGCAGGACGAGCACACCAAGGACTTCGCGGGCCAAATCTGGCGGCCGGAGCAGCCCTTCGCCTGGACCGACCAGCAATTCAAAACAGCCACTGCCGTGCAGGAGCCGCTAATTTATGAGACGCACGTGGGCATGGCCACCGAGGAAGGCCGCGTGGGCAGCTACCGCGAATTTGCCGAAAACATCCTGCCGCGCATTGAAGCTGATGGCTACAATACCATCCAGCTAATGGCCGTACAGGAGCATCCTTATTATGGGTCCTTTGGTTACCACGTGGCCAATCTGTTTGCCGCCAGCTCCCGCTTCGGCACGCCCGAAGACCTGAAGTTTCTCATCAACGAAGCCCATCGGCGCGGCATTGCGGTGCTGCTGGATATCGTGCACTCGCACGCCGTGAAAAACGAAGCAGAAGGTTTGGCCGATTTTGACGGTTCCGGCAACCAGTATTTCCACAAAGGCGAGCGTGGCAACCACCCCGGCTGGGACAGCAAGCTCTTCGATTACGGCCGGCCCGAGGTGCAGCAGTTCCTGCTCAGCAACGTGCGCTACTGGCTCGAAGAATTTCACTTCGACGGCTTCCGCTTCGATGGCGTGACGAGCATGCTCTACCACCACCACGGCGAGGGCGTGGCCTTTGTGGGCTACGACAACTACTTCGGCCTCAGCGCCGATGAGGACGCCATTCTGTATTTGCAGCTGGCCACCACGCTGGCGCATGAGTTCAGGAAAGGCAGCATGCTGGTGGCCGAGGACATGAGCGGCCTGCCCGGCCTGTGCCGGCCTATCAAGGAGGGCGGTGTGGGGTTCGACTACCGCCTGGCCATGGGCATTCCGGATTATTGGATTAAGCTGCTGAAGCACACGCCCGATGAAAACTGGCGCCTTGGCGACCTCTGGCACACCCTTACCAACCGCCGGGCCGGCGAGAAAACCATTGCCTACGCCGAAAGCCACGACCAGGCCCTGGTAGGAGACAAAACCCTGGCTCATTGGTTATTCGATGCGGCCATCTACACCCACATGCACAACGTGGACGGCGACCCCGGTGCGGCGCGGGCACTGGCGCTGCACAAAATCATTCGACTCCTCACGCTGGCGGCTGGTGGCGAGGGCTACCTCAACTTCATCGGCAACGAATTCGGCCACCCCGAATGGGTCGATTTCCCCCGTGAGGGCAACGGCTGGAGCTACCATTTCGCCCGCCGCCAGTGGAGCCTGGGTGACAATCCCGACCTGAAATTCCACCAAATGGGCACTTTTGATAAGGCCATGATTCACCTGGCCAAAGCCCGACACTTGCTGGCTGCCGGCCCTGCCAACTTGCTCAGGCACGATGAGGAAAACCAGGTGCTGGCCTTCGAGCGCGGCGACTTGGTCTTCATTGTGAACCTGCACGTTGAGCGCAGCCTCACCGACTACCGCTTCTGGGTGACCGAGGAAGGCAAATACCGCGTGGTGCTGTCGTCCGATAACGCTCGCTTTGGCGGCTTCGACCGGCCCGATGAGGGTTACGAGTACGAGACATACGAGCATCAGCTAAGTCTGTACGTGCCAAGCCGGGTGGCGCTGGTGCTGGCGCGGGCGTAGCCCTCGAACGATTGAGATGGCGGGGAATTTGGTTAGCCTACCGTTTAGGTGAACTGAGACTGGACGCACGTTTTCATGCTTTTGCGCCCACCTTGCGGGCTCAATGGCCTTGTATCAGCGATGACGCACTACTTCTTGTCCCCTAAGGACAGCCGACATGTGGCCGTGGCCTTTTTCCCGTCGCAGTTGCCTCCGTCCTATGCCCTACTGGACCCGGTGCCGGCCGAGGTGCTGACCCTCGACGCCTTGCCATTCGACTTAGTGCTGAAACAGGTCACGTTTAGCAAACACGGGCCCGAAGATTCCGAGGACTTGAGCGGGTTGCGGCACCCCTGGGCGGATTACCAGCCTAACACGTTGGCGTGGCCGGTGGTCTCTGCCCGCCTGCGCGCCCTCATCGACCGGCACGCCTGCGGACGGGAAGGCCAAGAGTGGGTCCGCGTCACGGTGCGGCCAGCCACGGGCCCAGGCCGGTCGTACTACCTGTTACGCTTCACGTACCAGCCCGACGTCTTGAACGAAGCCGCGTCGGTCTTTCACCCAGTGGCCAACCGACCGGCCCTGCTCGTAAAACCCGTGTTTGCCCCGGAAAAAATTGCGGGCCTGAGTGTATTTGGCTACCCTTCCACAAGCTGGCAAATTCCTAGCGGGCTGTGCATCAGCCGAGAAGTAAAAGAGGCCGCTAAGCAGGAGGGGCTGGAAGGCCTACATTTTGAAGACCTCCGCATTTTCTAACAATACCCTCGTTATTTTATTCGGACCGTTTGGGTACACCACTTTTGGAGCCAGTAACACCTTTGTTTACAACGGCGTATGTGTGCGGGGAGGAGATTACAACTGTTCCCGCTGCTTCTGCAGGGAATATTGATAGGCCACCCCGCTTAACACCGCGCCGAGCAGGTAGAGCCAGAGAGTTCGCTCGTCAAACCGGGTTTCCGTCAACCCGATGCCAAACCCGCGGGAATACGCTGCTGGCAGTGCGCCCAGGACCGTGACCGTCGCCAAGACGGCTACCAGCGCACGCGCGGCGTAGGCATTCGCGATGCGGGGTTTGAGAAGCTTCTCACTGGTGCCAACCAAGAGCGTGAAAAGCAAGATAAGCGTCAGCTTCACCACGGGACCGACCTCGTCGGCAACTTCCCAAATGGTGCGAAAAAAGTTGACCAATACTTGAGGACTGTATGGCGTAAAGTGCAGTGGGCTGAAGAGGACGAGGAGCGCACTCGTACCAAACACCAGCGTTATCCAGGCGACCAAAAGCGCTTTCAATTTAACTCCTATCGGCTCGGCGTGTCGTTCCATGCTATGCAAAAAAGGGTTGGTTTATACCCTTTATCGACAGCAACCAGCAAACATTACATGCTGCCGTTAGAGTCACCTTACAACGAAAATGCTCGTTAATTTAGACCCCCGTTTCACTAAACGCGAAAACAGGCACTTAAGAGTTGTCTTTGGACCGATACTACGAACAAGGATGCTTACGCTTGGCAGGGTGTTTTTATTGTAGTTAAAAAGCTGTTGAACAATTGCTTATTTAACAATTGGTAATTTGTTGTACATTTCGACTCAGATAATTTAATACTTCACTTTTGGGCCATGGAAGCTACACGCGTTGGCGTTGCGCCGGTATATTCATTGGAATACCACCCGCATCAGCACATCCTAGCCCTGCGCTGGCGCGGGACCTATTCGCTACGGGAGTTACAGGAATCCTACCGCGCCGCTCTGAACCTGGCCCGCCGGTACGGCAGTGCCCATTGGCTGCTCGATTCGCGCCGCGCCGGCCCAATTGACTTGTACGTCACGCAGTGGCTCACCCAAAACTTTTTGCCGCGGGCAGTCGCCCGACTGGCGCCCCGGGTCCTGCGGCTGGCTGTCTTGTGCTCACCGGCCCGCTTGGCGCAGCTGCACACCGACGCCCCAGTGGGCGAAGCCGTGGCCGAGGCCTTCGCCGCACCGCACCCCTACCACACCCGCGTTTTCACGGCCGAAGCCGAAGCCATGGCGTGGCTGCTGCGAGAGGACCAACCCGCCGCCCTGTCCCCGGCCTCCCAGCCAGTGCTCAGCCAGCAGCTGGTCCCCGGCCGGCAAGCCGGGGACCAGCAACGAGAGAAGAGCGGTGACGCCCCACGCCCCTCGCTCTTCCGCACGGTGTTTGAGAATTCGCCGCTGGGCCACAAAATCGTGACCCCCGACCTGACCATCTGCCAGGTCAACCCGGCGTTGGTGGCTATGTTGGGTTGTACGCGCGCCGACCAGGTCGAAGGCCGGCGCATCCTCGATTTTGCCCACCCGCACTACCGCGCCGACTGGTGCGAGTTGCAAGAACAATTGTGGGCGTGCAAAATACCCTGTTTCACCCTGCAAACATGTCTAATCCGTGCGGACGGGACGTTGCTCTGGTGCCAAGTCCACTCCGTCCGGCTCTCCGACCACGGCCAAGAAATGGGATACACGACCCTAATCGACACCACGGCCCACATGGAGTTGCACACCTCGATCAAGCGCCTTTACGATTCGCAAGAAACCGCGCTGCACATGGCCGCCCACGACGTGCGCAACTCGTTGGCTAACATAAAGCTATCAGTGGAGCTGCTGCGGCGCGAGCAAGTCGGCGAAGAGGCCCAGTACCTCGCTATTATCGAGCAAGCTGCCGTGCAGGCTGAAGCCATCCTAAAAGACGTGCTCTACCTCGGCCAACTGGACGCGGGGCAGTTGCGCAAGCAGTCCCTCGACTTTTCGGCCTACCTGGATGCGCACTTGGACACCCACCGACTTGTCGCCCGCGCCAAGGGGGTGACCCTAGTGCTGGAGGTACCTTCCCATGCCGTACAGGCGAACCTCAACCCGCATAATTTTGGCCGGGTGGTAGACAACCTGGTAAGCAACGCGCTAAAGTTTACGCCGGCCGGGGGCCGGGTGACGGTGCGGCTGGACAAGCCGGCCGGCCGGCTGCGTCTCGCGGTGCAGGACACTGGCATCGGTATTCCCGCCGAATACCACGCGCACCTTTTCGACAAGTTCAGCACGGCCGCCCGCGAGGGCTTGGCTGGTGAGTCCGCGACGGGCCTGGGTCTGTTTATCACCCAGCAAATCGTGCGCCTGCACGGCGGCCTCATCCGGGTGGAAAGCCGGGAAAATGAGGGGACGACCTTTGTTGTCGACCTGTGAGCGGCCGCCCCGCCCCGCGACGGGCCGCCACCAGCCAGCCGAGCGCGCAGCCCGCAACGGGTTAGGGCATCGGAAACGGGACGTAAAGTGCGGCCCTAACCCGTAAAAGCCCCGCGCCCCAGTTGGCAGTTAAAATCCGCATCAATTCTAACAAGGGAATAGAACATACGTTAGGTGCGGATTTACTCCCTTTAGTGACAGAAACTGATAAGCATTACATGATGACGGCAGAGGCATCTTGCCAAGGAATCGCTCGTTTTAGTAAACTAAGTGTTTGCGATAGAAGCTGTTTAACATTGCCTCCGCACCCGTATAGTGCGGGTTTAATAAACTGGCTCACCAATCAAAGTTTACGAAATGCTTAGTAGCGGGATAAGTTTCGTGAACTCCTTACACGCGCCTTCTTTGCTGACGTGGCTTCGCCACTTCAGGGTCAAAATGCTATCTCAATAGTTCCAACACCACTGCAGTTTTGGCTGGCAGCTGGAGCTTTGCAACGTCGCTCAAGCTTTCGCCCGTCATCACGTTGCGGGCCTTGCTGAAGCCGTTTATGCGCTCCTTAAACCGGGCGGTGGGCAGCGTGGCGGCTTTGTCGGTGGTATTCGAAGCCACCAGTACCGTGCCGACAGCATCGTAGCGGAAGTACACGTAGAGGCCATTTTCGGGCAGGTACTGCATGAGCTTTCCCTCGTGTAGCACCTTGTGTTCGCGGCGGTAAGTGGCCAGCTTACGCACATAGTCGAAGGCCTCGTTTTCTTTTGCGCTACGGCCAGCGGCAGTGAACTTGTTCTCCTTATCGCCCGCCCAGCCGCCGGGGAAGTCCTTGCGCACCTCGGCATCGGTGGGGTCCTTGAAGTTCTTCATCAGAATTTCGGTGCCGTAGTACATGCTCGGGATGCCCCGGGTGGTGAGCAGCCAGGTCAGGCCCATCTTATAGCGGTCGAAGTCGTCGCCGATGACGGACAGGTACCGGTCGTGGTCGAAGTTGTCGAGGAAAGTGACGAGCTTGGTGGGGTCCTGGTACACCACATCCTGGGCCAGGGTCTGGTAGAAGCGGTGCGGGCCACCGTCGAAACCGGTAGTGGCGGGCGTGCCCACTTCCTTCAAGGCGCCCAACATGGCGCCTTCGAGCACAAAGTCGAGTCCGCCGGGCTGGTTCGATTTAAAGGGAAAGTCAATCTTGCTGCGGGTATAGTAGGCCTGGTCCACCACGTTGGTCACCGCCGACTCGCCGAAGATGTGCAGGTGCGGGTACTCGGCCAGCAGCGCCGCGTTGCAGCGGTTCATAAAGGGTTGGTCGTTGTACAGATAGGTGTCGATGCGATAGGCATCGATGCCAAAATTTTCCACATTCCAGATGGCGTTTTCAATCAGGTAGTTGGCCACGTAGGGGTTCTGCTGGTTGAGGTCGGGCAGGAACGGCACAAACCAACCGTCGAGCGTCACGCGCCGGTCGCTCTGCGCGGCGTGTGGGTCGGTCACGGGCTGGTATTTGTAGCTGGTGTTGGTGTAGGAGGGCCACTGGTGCAGCCAGTTTTTCATGGGCAGGTCCTGCACCGTCCAGTGGGTATTGCCTACGTGGTTGTACACAGCGTCTTGCACCACCTTCAGGCCGGCGGCGTGGGCCTGCTGCACGTAGCTTTTGTAGCCTGCATTGCCGCCGAAGCGCCGGTCAATCTGATACTGGTCCGTGAAGCCGAAGCCGTGGTAGGAGGCGCGCATGGTGCCGCCCTCGTTGGTAAGCGGCTGGTCGTTTTCCGTCACCGGGGTTAGCCACACGGCCGTCACGCCCAGGTCTTTGAGGTAGAGTAGGTGCGCGGCTACTCCGGCCAAATCGCCGCCGTGGCGCATAAATGGATTGGCGCGGTCCAGGTTAGGGTCGCGCATGTCAGCAAACTTGTCATTGGCCGGGTCACCGTTGGCAAAACGGTCAATCATGGCGCAGTAAATAAAGTCGGCAGCCGTTACACCCTGCGCTTTGGGGGAGTTGTCCCGGGCGCGCAGCTCCCAGCTTTGCGTCACCGTCTGGCTGCCTTTTTTGCCTACCAGTTGTACCCGGCCGGGCTTGGCAGTAGCAGCAATGGTGAGGTCCAGAAAGGCGTAGTTGGGGTTCTCGACGGTGCTGGCTTTCACCAGCTTTACCCCCGGGTAATTGATGGTGTAAGTTAACGTGCCCGCGCCCGGCCCATGGACAATCAGCTGCACATTCGGGTTTTTCAGGCCGACCCACCAGTTGGTCGGGTTCACGCGGTCGATAGCGGCGGTTTGGGCGCTAGCCAGGAATGGGAGCAGTAAGGCCAGGAGCGGCAAGTAGTGCTTTTTCATGAGGATGGTTGGTGGGAAACCAGCAGTGATTGTGACGTAATGATTCAGACCGTTAGGTCGAGCGCAGCCGGGACAGCTTGCGTGCCGCAGCAATGAGTTACTACCCCAAGCGGGATATCCCGGCTGCGCTCGACATGACCGTTTTAATAGCCGATAATAACCCGCTACCCGCGCTTACGGCCCTGGCTCAGCATCTCCACAATTTCAGCCAGGCGGCGGGTGCGGGTTTCGGGGCGTTTGGAGCCTTCCAGCCAGCGGACGTACTCGCGCTGGTGGGTGTAGGCTAGCTTGGCGAAGTAGGCGGCAGCTTTGGGAGCCTCGGCCAGCAGGGCAGCCAGGTCGGCGGGGGCTTCCATCTTGCGTTCGGCGGTGTCGCGCGTGAGGGTGATGCGCACGGTGTCGCCCACCGTTTTATCAATGGCTTTGCGGATTTGCTTGAGGATGAGCAAGGCGTGGTAGCCGTCGCCCATGGGCACGATGCTACCCTGGTAGGGGTAGCCGTCGAAGGTGGCTTGCACGGGCACCCGACCGCGGGTCCCATATACTTCGGGTACCGAAAAAGGCACAACCACGTACACCCCGCCGGTTTCACCAGAGGCTTCTAAAATACCTTCAAATTCGTGTTCGGGCTGCATAGGAGGGAGGGCAAAAAATGCTTGTATCGAACAAAGGAAGCCAATTCCAACCTAAACTCCCCGCGCCAATACCCCGACTGCTACCTCAATGCCACCTCGCCGAGCATGCGCTGCACGGCCGCTTCGTCATCGGCGGCCAGGACGCGTATTTCGCCCGCCAGCCCGCCATAGAGGGCCACCAGACGCCGCTGCACGGTAGCATCGGGCACTAGTACGAGGGTGGCCCGGCGCAGGGTCATGCGCTCTAACTCAGGGAGCCAGCCGCGCTCGGCGGGGCCCGCAAAGTCGGCCGCGAGGCTGGTGAGGTACAGTACCAACGGCTGGCGCGAGCTGTTCCGGATTTCGAGCGCGGCTAGCCAGGCGGGCCAGTTGGGTGCATAAATTACCCCAAAGTCCGGGCGGTGCTGCACCAGCTGTGCCGCCTGCCGCGCATACTGAATCATGCGAAAGTTCAGCCCTTCTAGCTGCGGCATTTGGGGCGCGGCAGCGGCAGGCAGGGCTGCTGGCTCTGGCGCGGCCTGGGACTCAACCGGGGCTGGGGCATCGGGTACTAGGTCGTCTTCGGGGGCCGAAATGTCGTTGGCTTCGGCGGCCCCTATTTCCTCTGTGGGCTCGTCGAAAAGAGCCGGCTGCTGAATGGTGACGGCGGGAAGCTCCGGGTCGGGGTCGAAGTTCAAGTCACCGGCCAACGGGAGTTGGCGAGGCTGTAGCGGCGTGATTGGGGTTGCTTCTGCAGCTGTGGGCCGGCGGGGCGGGGCAACTGGGGCAGAAGTTGGAACGCCCGATTGCGCAGCTTTCGGGGCGGCTAGGCGCGGTGGGGCCGGCGGGGGCGGCGGAAAGAAAGCACCCGAGCCAGCACCCAGATAAGGCGCGGCGGGGGCCTGCCACTGCTTGGTGAATACGGGCGCATTGATGCCCGTGGGCCACTGGCTGCGGCCAGGAGCGGCCAGGGCAGCGGTGATGGAAACAGATGCCTGCAGTGCCGTTTCCGTTACCGCTGCTGCTAATGGAAGCTCCGCCGGCAGCAGTTCGGCCAAACCGACGATGCGCGAAACCTGTACGGGGGCGTGCCGGGCGTCGGTTTCTGCGGTGGGAGTGGGCAGCAGCTGCACACCAGGCCCAGCCACGGTGGTCGCTAGTGCGTCGGAAGCTGCTTCGGGGACGGTAGGCGCTGCGGCTGCCTCGGCCGCAGTTGTGGTTTGGAGGTGGTTGGCAGTGGGTGGCACCGGCTGGGCCGAAGGATTTGCGGCCGGGTTTTCAGTGGCTGGGAGGTGGGGGTAGAGGGCTACCACGGGATGCTGGGTGGCCAATTGGTAGACCAGCGGCAGGGTAGGAGGCAGGGCCGCGCCGCCGAGTACGGCTACCTGCGGGTCGGCATCGTCCCAGGCCAGCAGCAAGACGGAGAAATCGGGCGGAGTCATGGGTAAAGCAGGAAAGGGAATTCGGCCGGCCTGCGGCAGGGAGGGGAGCTCGGCCGTGAATTAACCCCCAATGCTACGGCAGCGGGGCCGCATTTGCCGAAAAAACCCTTTTGTCAGCCGCAGAAAAAAGTAACTTGCGCTCTTAGCCTTCGCGCCGCAGGCCCGGCCGGCCTTTCTTCGACTCACTTTTAGAGGGCTTTTGCCTTTTGCTTAGCATTACTTTATGAATACCTCGATTCAGGAAAATAACTACATGGTGAACGACCTGGCGGCCAAAAGCCATCAGGAGCATTATCCCGGTGAAGTAATTCGGGTCGACGAGCTCGACAACCACCGCTTTCTATTCAATTGCCAGAATGGTGTGCGGTTGCTGCTGCACGTGCTGAGCGACAAAATCCTGCGCTTCCGCTACCTCACCGACGGCCCGCTCTCGCCCGATTTTTCTTACGCCGTGCCCGCCGATGCCCTCTCGCGCCTGGCCCCGGCCCTGGTCGAATTCCGCGAAAAGCCCGACCACTACCGCCTCACCACGGCCCGCCTCATCTGCATCATTCAGAAGGAAAGCCTGAAGGCCCGCGTGCTCGACCGCTCCGGCACCATCCTGAGCGACGACGAGAAGGGCTTCCATTGGGAGTACGACTACGACACCGGCAACGACATCGTGAAGATGAGCAAGCAGGTACCCGCCGGCGTGCACTACTACGGCCTCGGCGACAAGCCCGACAACATGAACCTGCGCGGCAAGCGCTTCACCAACTGGGGCTCCGATACCTACGGCTACGTGAAGGGCTCCGACCCGCTGTATAAGAACATCCCGTTCTACCACGTGCTGCACCAGAAAATTGCCCACGGCATTTTTTTCGACAACACCTTCAAGGCCAGCTTCGACTTTGCGGCCGAGCGGGCCGACGTGACCAGCTTCTGGGCCCAGGGCGGCGAGCTGAACTACTATTTCATCTATGGCCCCACGCTCATGGAGGTGGCCCAGGAGTACACCCTGCTCACCTGCCCGCCCGAGCTGCCGCCCCTCTGGACGCTGGGCTACCACCAGTGCAAGTGGAGCTACTTCCCGGAAAGCAACGTCAAGGAAATTGCCTCGGGGCTGCGCGACCGCCAGATTCCCTGCGATGCCCTTTACCTCGACATCGACTACATGGAGGGCTACCGCTGCTTCACCTGGAGCAAGCAGCACTTCCCCGAGCCCAAGCGCATGGTGCAGGAACTGGCCGCCGACGGCTTCAAAACCATCGTCATCATCGACCCCGGCATCAAGATTGACCCCGAGTATTCGGTGTACCAGGAGGGCGTGGCCAACGACTACTTCTGCCGCCGTGCCGACGGCCCGCTGATGAAAGGCTCGGTGTGGCCCGGCCTCTGCAATTTCCCCGACTACACCAACCCCGAGGTGCGCGAATGGTGGGCCGGCTTATTCAAGGAGCTCATCCAGGACATCGGCGTGAAGGGCGTGTGGAACGACATGAACGAGCCGGCGGTGTTCGAGAAGGGCACCTTCCCGCCCGACGTGCGCTTCCACTACGACGGCCACTGGGCCTCGCACCAGAAGGCCCACAACATCTACGGCATGCAGATGGCCCGCGCCACCAACGACGGCGTGAAGCGCTTCAGCTACCCCAACCGGCCCTTCACCATCACGCGCAGCACCTACAGCGGCGGCCAGCGCTACTCCTCCGGCTGGACCGGCGACAACATCGCCAGCTGGGAGCACCTCTGGCTGGCCAACATCCAGTGCCAGCGCCTGAGCATCTCGGGCTTCAGCTTCATCGGCTCCGACATCGGCGGCTTCGTGGACACGCCCACCGGCGAGCTCTACGCCCGCTGGATTGCCCTGGGGGCCTTCCACCCGTTCTTCCGCACCCATAGCTCCGGCGACCACGGCGACCAGGAGCCCTGGAGCTTCGGCGACACCGTGACGGATTTGGCCCGCTACTTCATCGAGCTGCGCTACCGCCTGCTGCCCTACATGTACACCGCCTTCTGGCAGTACGCCACCAAGGGCACGCCCATGCTGCGCCCGCTCACCTTCCTCGACCAGAACGACACCGAAACCTACCTGCGCATGGCCGAATTCGGCCTCGGCGACAACCTGCTGGTCTGCCCCATCACCCAGCCCGGCGCCGACGGCCGCTGGATGTACCTGCCCCGTGGCGACTGGTTCTACTACTGGACCGACACGCCCCAGGCCGGTGGCAGCGAAGTCTGGGCCGCCGCCGACCTCACCCGTATTCCCCTGTTCGTGAAAGCCGGAGCCGTGGTACCCATGCAGCCGGTGATGCAGTACGTGGGCGAAAAACCCGTGGAAGAACTCACCCTGCACGTCTACTACAAAAACGGCAAGGCCGAGAGCGTCCTCTACGACGACGGTGGCGAAGGCTACGCCTACACCGAAGGCCACAAAACCCTGCGCCGCTTCACCGTCGCTGGCACTACTAAAGACCTTGTGCTCACCCAAACCATCGAGGGCGACTACACGCCCAGCTACGCCACCTACCGTGTGGTGCTGCACGGCGTGGCTGGTGCCATCGAAGTAACCATCGATGGCCAGGCTGCCGAAGTTGCAGAAATGACCCTGGAAACGGGGTTGGTGCTGCCCAGCCTCGTGGTGCCGGTAGGCTTCGGCGAGGTGCGCGTAAGCGTGGTGGCGGTGGGGGAGGTGGCGCCGACTGCTCCGGTGGCTTGAGTTTCTTAAAGACTTGAGTTTCTTAAAGAGCTTCATCCGATGTTCCTGCGTTTAGTTTTGTTTGGGCTGTTGCTTCACACACATGAGGCATTGGGGCAGTCCCTAATAAGTAACGGTAGCTTTGAGCGTGTACACGACTGTCCCCGTTCTGTGGGTGACATCGAATATGCTCAGGGTTGGCGCAATGGAGGACTTACCCCAGACTTGTTAAGTACATGCACCGGCACGGGGGACAACGGCTTGCACGTGCCTCATACCTATGTAGGGACCCAAACGCCCCTTGATGGGGGATGCTACGCTGGGCTCGTTCTGTTCTCGCAGGAGGAAAATAGCTCCCTGAAAGAAGCATTTCATATAGAGGAGTCCATATGGACCGGCTTGGCAACGCCGCTTGTTCCTGGGCACATGTACCGTCTGACTTTGTGGGTGGCATTGGCTGACTCTTCTCAATTCTTTACCCCCTACCTCACGGCCGTACTCGGCGCGACTCCGTTCGATAAGCTCGCCGCTCCGAGCCAGGGACAGGGAGTCCTCCTGCCTCTGAGAACCGCAGTTACTTCCGCAGGGTGGCAACAGGTTGTGGCAACGTTTCAGGCCTCAGCCGCTTGGCAGTATCTGTCATTGGGATTATCCCGGAGCCTATTCGACCTTCGAAAGTACAAGCAAGCTGTCGAGCACAACCGCCGCCGCCCTCGTAGGGTCGGCTCTGAACAAGACTGTTACTATTTCTTAGACAACATCACATTGGTGAAGGTCAATTAACCACCTCTAGCCACTTAAACCCAAAAAAAGGCGCCCGCTGGGGCGCCCTTTTTTGTCCAGATTTCTCCGAGCCTCACAGCCGGGGCAGCACCACCGGCGCGAGCGTATCGTTCACCCCATAACCCTCATACTTGTGGGCGTAAGTGGTGGCGTAGCGGGACTGGCCGCTGCCGCCTGGCTTCGGCGGTCGTCCACGGTGTGCCCGTCACCAGCCCAAGGGTCAGCCCGCACCTGTTGCCACCGAAAGCCGTATCAGCAGGGACGTGGCTGCCGCTGACACCTCCTCGCCCCGACGCCCCTAACCATGAAGCACCTCAACATACTGCTCCTGCTGCTGGCCTGGGCCCTGAGCTGGCCGGCCGGGGCGCAGCCGGCCAAAACGAAAATCCTGCTGCTCGGCACTGTTCACTTCGAGACGCCGCACAAAGACCGGTACGAGTTGAAAACCGATGATTTCCGCAGCCCCCGCCGCCAGCAGGAGCTGGAGGCCCTCACGGCGCTGCTGGCCCGGACCCACGCCCGGCAGGTCATGATTGAGCGGCCTCACGAGCGGCAGGCGGCCGTCGACAGCCTCTACCAGCAGTACCTGGCCGGGCGCTACGCCCTGGCCATTTCCGAGCGCGAGCAGCTCGGGTTCCGGCTGGCACGGCAGCTGCGCCTGCCCCATATCACTTGCGTCGATGAGCTGAGTACCAACCCCCACGACAGCCTCATGACGGCCACGGCTGCCGCCGGCCAGCAGGCCCTGCTGCGCGAAATGGGCGTGGCCGCCACCGCCTTGCTGGGCTCATTCGATGCCGAGCTGAAAAAGGGAACCATCACCGACGTGCTCCGCTTCATCAACCAGCCAGCGCAATTGCGGGCCAACCTGGCGCTCTACCTCCAGTACATGGCCCGCATCGGTGCCGGCCAGAATTTCGCCGGCGCCGGCGCGGTGTCCGATTGGTACTTGCGCAACCTGATGATTTACGCCAACATCATCAGCCAGGTACGGCCCGGCGATGGCTATATAGTGGTCATCTTCGGCCAGGGGCACATCCCCATTCTGAAACACCTGCTGGAAAACAACGACCAGTTTGAGGTGGTGGACGTGCAGGCCGCGCTACGGTAAGCCGGCGCGGGTGGGGATGTTCTTGTTGGCGCGCGTCGCAGCCGCGCGCCAACAAGAGAAGGGAAGAGGTGTCATTTCGAGCCTATAGCAGCAGCAGTTTATTTATCATTCGTTGGCTGATGCTTGCCGGACCTGAGTACATTGAACCGGGAACATGGCATTGGCAATTGGGATAACAACCCAATTGCCAACCTTATTACAAACCAAAACAGGGCACCTCGCGAGATGCCCTGTTCCATTTCAACCCATCCAAACCCTACGCTTTGGGCAGCTCGGGAGCGTTGTCCGGGGCGGGCGCATCGGTCACCACATAGTCGGCGTACTTGCGGGCGTCGGTGGTGGCATAAAGGGCCTTGCCGATGCCGCAGAGGTCGATAAGCTCGGCATAGAGGGCGTTGCCGGCCAGGATGCGCACATCAGCGGCGCGGCCCCGGGCAGCTTCGGCGTCCTGTTGGTCGCCCAACCGCTCCAGAAACTCGGCGGCGGAAGCGGCCAGCGTGTCCAGCATGACTGCTGTAAGGCCTTTGGGTGCGTACTCGGCCAGGTGGGCGCGGCCCACGCGCACCACCCGCAGCAAGCCCACGTACAGCTCGGCCTCGGGGCCGCCGGCCAAGCCGCCGCTCCCAAACATCTTGTAGCTGGCCGAGCGTACATCGTGCACCGTGCCCACAATGCCCATCAGGGCTTGCAGCTCCGTGGTGGCTCGCGTCTTCACGGCTTCCTTGGCCAAGGTGGTGTTTTGCTTGGCGGTATCCAACTCGATGTCGGTGGGCAGCAGCTCAAAATCCTGCCGCAGCTTGTCGAAAGCGGCAATGCGCTTGGCATCTACGCCGCGCGGGGCCAGCTCGGCAGCATCGCGCACGAGGCAGCCGTGTTTGTTGGAGCTGGTCAGAATCAGCTCGCTTTGGGGCATGTGGAACAGGGCCACCGGTTGGGTTTGGCGCATCACTAGAAACGAAAAAGGGGTTGTGGGATAGACATTTCCCCCCAACCGCAGCCGGAGGCGCGTCGAAAGTAATGGAATTTTTGGCAGGTGCCACCAAACGCCCCGCCGGCCCGGCCCAATGCCCGGCCCACTCCTCCCAAGCCCCCGCTATCGCGGCCCAACGCTCCCCGCTCACTGCCGAAAGCTCCACCACCCCCTCCAAAGGCCCGGCCCACCACTACGAACGGTCAGCCCATCACTACGAACGGTCAGCGCAAGGTCTTTTCAGCCGTTTGGAGGGGGCAGCGTGGGGGGGGCGTGCACGGCCTCGCACCAGTGCCGGTGGGCTGGGCCACAGCTATCGGGCGGCGTAGCGGGCCTTGCCGCTGCCTATCTTTGGCCCGGCCCGGTGGCCGCCGCTTCGGCGGAAGAAGTGTCGGAGTTGGGGCCGGTGCTGCCTGGGGAGGTGCTGCCCGTCGAGTGCGGCGGCGTGGTTGGGGCCCTGCCAAAAAGGGCAAGTAGCACGATGAGGACGAAGAGCACGATGATGCCTTTCTTGCTGGAAATGGATACACCGGCCAGGTGCGGGGCGGGAGGGGGAGGCATGGGCATTGGAAGGGTGAATAGAGGCTCAGCCCCTGAAATCTGGCATGTACGTGCGGGCGCTAATCTCATTGTTGGGCCAAAACACAAAATCGTCCGACTCTACTACCCAGCCCGGCTGCATATTGCCCAGGTGGATGCCACCTATCCGTTCCCGCAACAGGCGAAGCGTGGGGAAGCCCACGGCAGCCGTCATTTTGCGCACCTGCCGGCAATTGCCTTCGGTGATGGTGATGGACACCCAGGAGGTGGGTCCGTCGCCAACGTTGCGAGCGCAGGGCGGGAAATAAGGGCCAGCGTCGAGCCGGCGGGCGAGGCACGAACTGGTCGGGTAGGCCTCGCTCTCGACGCCGGTTTGGAGCCGGGCGATGGCGGCGGCGTCAATCAGGCCATCGACTAGCACGTGGTATTCCTGCGCTGTCTTGTAGCTCCGTATCAGGTCGCCAATCTGGTTGTTGGTGGTGAGCAGGAGCAGGCCCTCGGTTTCTTCCTCAAGCTGGTCGGTGGCCATGGTGCCGGCCGGGAAGTCGTGAAGCTCGCCCAGCAAGGGCTTTTTTACTTCGCCCGAAGACGGGCCACCGAACTGGCTAAGGTAGCCGTAGGGCTTGTGGACGGCGAAGTAGCGGTGCGACATAAGAAACAAATAGGTTGGCGCACCCTCAGCAAGCGCGTCAGCAATGGGACGTTCAGCCCTCGATACGCGTACGAGCGGGCCTTAACTATATTCAGCTACTTAAGGTTCTTAAAAAGAATAAGAAAACAGAAAATACGTTCATTGAATGAGCGAATAATCAATATGTTCGAAAGCAAATCGGCTTTGCAGTTGGTATAGTCGCTGTTCGGCAAGACCAACTGCTGGAGTTTCGAATGCATATTCTGCCATAATTGCTTTGCGAGTAGCGGCCGTTTGCAAAAATGGTCATTCAAAAGGCTGCCTCGCTGGTGCGTTTCTACGATGCGCGCCGACAAGGTAAAGTCAGTACCATCTTGTTTGCCTAAACCTGTTTTTCTGATGAAACCGCAACACCCCATTGCCTTTCTATGTTGCGTGGCCGGTATGGCCAGAGGGCAGGCCCCCACGGCTTTCCCCCTCGATAAGACGACGCGCCGGATATGCTACTCGGCGGTAGTACCGATGGCCGGTGCAAGCCAAGCCGACTTGCACGCCCGCGCCTTCGCTTGGGCCAGCAGCAAGGCCCCTGCCGGCCCGCCTCCCGTTGTCATCCAGGAGCCGGGTACCGAGGTGATTACCGCGGATGGGGCGCAGCCGTTTGCCTATACTTTTCCTTTTACGAACCACGGCACCCGCCTGCCGCAGCCCAATACCGTGAACATGGTGCTCCACTACACGGTGAAGCTGGCGGTCCGGGAAGGCCGCTACCGGTACGAGGTGACGGATTTTGTTTTCGAATACCCCGTGGCCAAGCCGCTGTCGTCTTCAAAGCGCCCAGTCGAAGACGACCTGATTAAAACACATGCCATCAACGAAGACGGGGGCAATATGCTGGAGGCCGAACGCAAGAGCTTTGCGGCCGCCGCCGCGAAGCTGCAGGTGCAGCTAAAAGAGAAGATGAATACGCCCGTGCTTAAGTCTGAAGAGCAATAACAATATAGGTATCCATTCGTAAGATGAGCTGGTGGCTGACTGCGACGCACGCTCCCTGCTGATGTGCGCCTCATGCCCGGCACATCCCGCCACATCAGTTGCCTCTCCTAGGGATGCTGATGACGGTGTAAAAACCGGATGCTGCTTTGAACAACCTAATCCGGACTGTATTGACCTGCCCGCTTCCATGGACCTTGTTTTAAAAGAAATCCTCATCTCGGCTGCACTGGCGCTGGTTGTCACGGTAGCCTTTATTTACGGCGCAATTTCGTCCTTCAACAAGGACGCGAAAAAGAAAGGCAGTTCGGAAAAGGGCTACGATTTCAGGTCTGTGGTTGCCGGCTCTGTCATCGGGTTTATTACCCTGTTCTGGCTGATTTTTTATGAGCTTTTCTGGCAGAGCCGCCGCTGGATTTAGCATTCATCCTGGCCAAAAATGGCTTTGCGAGAAGCCGTCATAACCTATCTACTGACCCATGCTGCTGTTTATTGAGGCCACGCCGGCCACTGTTTCGCCCACTTTGCCATCGTGGCTGGCCTTCCCGTTACTTCCACTAAGCCTGCTGGGGATGGTAGGGCTTTTCTATAGCATTCGGGGCTTGGTCCGCCTATTCGACCCCGCCGAAAATGCCTTTACGTTTTCGGCGGCCCAGCCGGCATTCCGCTTCACGCTCACCCGGCCCGGTCAGTACGAGGTGGGCTGCACCCGGCCCGGCCGCTGGGGGCTGCTGTTCACCTTGCCGTCCGTGGTGCTGGAGGTGCAGGCCCTACCCGGCGGCGTGGTGCAGCGCCTCACGCCGCCGCGCTGGAGCCGCACAAAGCGCACCAACCTGAGCGGCGATACTACGTTGCGCTTCGACAGCTTTTCGGCCGCCGCGCCCGGCGAGTACGAGCTGCGCAACCCCGGCGCGGCGCAGTTCAACCCCGGCGACCAGCTGCGCATCATCCCCGACGCGGGCTTTAAAACCGTGCTATTCATCCTGGCCATCATTGCCTCCGCGTTCGCGCTGCTTGGCGGCGGCATCGTGGGCTCGTTGGCGGTGCTGGGCTGAAGCGGCGTGCTGGCCAGTTGCTTGCATTTCCGCCTCCGTTCGGGCCGCGCGAGCTAGTGCTTTGCCCTACTTTGGGTTGTCATTCCGCTCCAATTTCGCCCCAACATGCCCGGTACCACCATCCACGCCATTAGCATCTACAAGCTGCTGGTGCCGCTGCGTGAGCCATTCGTCATCTCCCTCGGGCCGCTGCTGGCGGTGCAGAACGTGGTAGTGGTGCTGCGCACCGCCGATGGCCACGTCGGTTACGGCGAGTGCAGTCCCTTCCTCACCATCAATGGCGAGAGCGTGGATACCTGCTTCGTGGTGGGCCAATATTTTGCCCCGGCTTTGAAAGGGCGTGATGCGCTGGACCTGGCCGGCTGCCTTGCCGAGATGGACCGCATCATCTACGGCAACAGCAGCATCAAAAGTGCCTTCGATATTGCCCTGCACGATATTGCGGCCCAGCACGCCGGCCTGCCCATCTACGCGTTTCTGGGCGGTAAGCTCGATAAAACGCTCACCACTGATATGACCGTAAGTCTTGGCCCGCCCGCCAAGATGCAGGCCGATGCCATGCGCTTTCAGCAGGAGGGCTTCCCAGCCATTAAGGTGAAGCTGGGCGGAACGCTGGAAGACGATGTGGCCCGGATTCGGGCCATCCGGGACGGCATTGGCCTGGCGCACCCGCTGCGGGTAGATGCCAACCAGGGCTGGCAAACCGCCGACAACGCCATTGCTGTGCTGCAAGCCCTGGGCGAGTTCAACATCGAACACTGCGAGGAGCCCATCCTGCGCCAGCATTTCATGGAGCTGAGCCGGGTGTCGGCGGCCTCGCCCATTCCCATCATGGCCGATGAAAGCTGCGGCGACGAGCACGATGCAGCCCGCCTCATCCAATTGCAGGCCTGCCAGCTGCTCAACATCAAGCTAGGCAAGTCCTCTGGCTTTCATCGGGCCCAGAAAATAGCCCGCCTGGCCGAAGCCGCCGGCCTGACCCTGCAAGTGGGCGGCTTCCTAGAATCGCGGCTGGGCATGACGGCCGCGGCGCACCTCGCCCTCACCAACCCCGCCATTCATCACTGCGATTTTGACACGCCCCTCATGTTCACCGACGACCCGGTGTTGGGCGGATTCTGCTACCAGCCCGGTGGCGTGCTTGCAATGCCCACCGCCCCCGGCCTGGGGGCAACCATTGATGAAGCCTGGTTACGCCGGGCCGAGCAGGTGCATTTTTGAAGGCAGGAAGCGAAATGCCGCTGCGTGTATTGATGGGGCAAGAAAAGAACGTCATGTCAAGGGCAGTTGGCGCATTTCTGACGCAGAAGTAATCAATTTTACTGTTGCGATAGAAAGGCGTCGGCTGCCCTTGGCATGACGTTCTTATGAAAGTCGTAAATCGACTTCTATTGCCAATCCGTTATTGTACTACCAGCTTTTGGCTCACCAAGCCCTTAGTCGTGAACAGTTGCATGGTATAGAGGCCAGCGGGCAGGGCGCTCAAATCAAGCTCCCGCGAGGCAGACGCCACAGCGGCGGCTTCGCGGCGCACGACGCGACCAGTAGCATCAAGCACAATGAGCGGGGCCGCTAGCAGGGCCGGCTCGGTGGTGTTGAGGGCGTAGCGGCCGTTGGGGCTGGGGTTGGGCGAAGCCGTGACGGCAGCATTGAGAGCCGTGTTGCGGGTGGCCGTGGGGATGAGGCCAAGGTCAATGTCGTCGATGTATACCGACGTACCCGTGGTGATGTTGCTGGCCACACCCGATAGGAACATCAGGTGCACAGAGTCGGGGGTAGCGGTGGAGAGGTATGTGACGGGAAATGACGCCAGCGTGTAAGTGGACGACGGACTGGTCAGAATTTGGGTAACGTAACCTACCGTTTGGGAAGCGCCGTTTACGGTGGTGGTTAGTTCCATCTGCACATAAGCCGAGTCGGCCACGGCACTGGCACCGGTCAGCTTGTAGTAGAATTGCAACTGGGCGGGCCGCCCGGTGAAGGGCATACCCCCCAGCGAATTGCTGGAGTTTGAAGCCGCCCGCGAGCCCAGCACGAAGTAGGTGGGAAAGCCGCTGGCGTCGGTGGTGAGCTTGGCTGCGTAGGAGCCACCGTGGCTGTCGGTGGTTTTGGTCAGGGTGTTAAAGCTGGCCGGTAGTTGCGCACCGCCATCCTGCGCTACCAAGTCATCGTCGGTGAGCCAGCCGGTGGGCGCTTCTACGCCGCCTGCTACGGCTGTGGAACGGGTCGACCAAGTTTCGAGGTTGAGGTTGAGCACAGCTTGGGCATGGGCTGTGCCCAAGGTGAAAGCGCTAGCGGCAAGCGCAAGCGTAAAACGGGTAAGGGTTTTCATAGCGAAAACGGGTTAGGAAGTGAATGATGTGGCCAAATATACCAGCTAGGCCGTTTTTCACTCCCTGCAATCGACGGAGAAGGTCGGTAAGCCGACTAAACCCCATTCTACCACCCACTCACCTGCCCAGAATATGCAGCCCTATTCTACCGCCAGCCGCAGGGCCTGACCGCCAGCCCGCACCACGTAGAGGCCCGGCCGCACCCCGACCGGTAGTACCAACTCCAATGGCCCGGCGGCAGGCGATATGGCCGTAAGCAGTACCCGGCCGGTGAGGTCCAGCAGCTGTACCGACTGGCGCGGGGCTAGTTCTGCCACGGTCACGGTGCCGTGTGCCGGGTTGGGCCACAGCTGAAGCTTGGCAGCCCCGCCAGTGGGCACGGGCACGGCCCGCACCGGCGAAAAGGTTTCGGTGCCGTCGGCATCGGTCTGGCGCAGGCGGTAGTAAGCCATGGTGCCGGGCGCGGCGGCCAGCGTGCCATCATCGAATTGGTAGCGGCTGGGCCTAGTGCTGCTGCCCGCGCCCGGCACCCAGCCCAGGCGGCGAAAGTCGTGGCCATCAGGCGAGGTTTCGACAGCAAAACCGGCGTTGTTTTTCTCCGAAGCCGTGGCCCAGTTCAGGTGAGCCGTTGCGCCGTAGGCCTCCGCCGTGAAGGCCGTAAGCTCCACGGGCAGGGGCCGGGTGAGGGTGATGGCGGCGTTATTGATGGCAAAAAACACGTTGTCGATGGCTTGGATTTTCAGGCGGCCCCGATTAGTGGCCACGTTGGGCAGTTGCACCGTGGCCACGCCTGTGTTGGGGGTGCTGGCCAGCAGCACCAGCGGAAAGCTCTGGCCGTTATCGGTCGAAAAAAGCACCTGCACATTGGCACAGTTCACGGGAGCGCGGTCGGTGCCCAGCACGGACCAGTTGAGGCGGAGGGTGCTGTTAGAAGCCGCTGTGACGGTGCCCCGGGGCTCGATAATGGCAAATGGGCCAGCTTCGCCCACGGTCAGGGTCACGTTGGCTCCGGCCACGCCACCCCCGCCGCTGCGGTTGTCACGCGCCGTGAATCGGAAGTTGAGCGAGCGCGCCACACGGGGCAGTATTTCGCCCACCGAAGGCGTGTTCGTCAGCAGGGTACTCAGTTGCGGGAAGGTGCGCTCGGGGCTGGTAACAGGCGCGAAGCTGCGAAACAGCGGTGGCCCCGAAGCATCGGTAGCGGCTCCGGTCAGACCACTCGGGTTGCCAAGGTCCAGTTCCTCCCAAGAATAGGTGAGTGGGTCGCCGTCGGGGTCGGTACCAGAGCCAACCAGGGTGAAGGGCGTGCCCTGCGGAATGGTGTAGGTATTGCTGGGCGGCACAGTCACGGTGGGCGGCTGGTTGCCGGTGGGTGTCTGGGTGCCGCACTGCAGCTCGGGCCGGATGATGCTGAGGCTGGCGGCGTGAAAGTAGCTGATGCCTGGTCCTACATCGTCGGGGTAGCAGCGCTGGTCGTACGACATGATGGTGTTGCCCGCACCCGGCTCGTAGGCGAAGCCACCGCTGCGGTTGCCACCGCCGCAGTTGCCCTTATCACCGTTGAAGGTGTGGTTGGAGCCCAGCTGGTGCCCCAGCTCATGGGTAGCCACAGTGGCCATCAGTGCGGCCGAGCCGCCGGTAGAAGCGCCGCCACCTTTATAGGGCGCGTAGCATACCACGTCGATGTAGGCAATACCTGAGTAGCCACCGCTTCGGAAGCCCAGTACATGTGCTAAGTCGTAGCTGCCATTGCCGATGGTTCCATCCACGACGGCCTGGTTGCTGTTCATCAGGCTCGTGGGGTCGTTGTTGTCGTAGGGGTCGGTGGTGGTTCTGCTGTAAATCAGCAGGTCGTTGTTGGGCACTAATTCGAGGCGCAGTGCCAGGTCGCGCTCGTACACAGTATTCACCGAGTTCACCAATGAGGCCATGCTGGCCAGCGTGCCGGCCACGGTGCCACCGCCCAGGTTCTGGGTATACTCGCCGGTGGCGGCCAGTGCCAGCCGTAGCGTACGAAGCTGGCTGCCATAAGGCGTGGGAGGCGGGGGCGCATTGCCGCTGGTGGGTCGCGCTGCCCGCCCCAGCACCGGCAGCGCCTGACAGGTAAAGCCATCGGGGGCATCAGCAGCGCTCTGGTAGCGGTTGGTAGCGGCCGGGTCGGCCGCAATAGTGAGGGTGCCGGTGAGGGAGGTTACCTGTGCGTGCAAGCCGGCGGGCGACGTTTCGAGGCGCACGGTGGTAGTAGGGGCATCGAGGCTGCGGCCGGCATACGTACGAATCTGAGGGTATTGGGCGGCGAGGGCCGGGGCCAGCACCGGCACCAGGGTCAAGGCAAAGCGGTGCAGACTGCCATCAGGAAAGGGGAGCTCGACTGGTACGGCCGCCGCTGGGTGGCTTTCGGGCGGGGCGCTGGCCAGCCGCATATTCAACTGGCTGGCATCAAGAGTGAACCAGCTGCCCAGAGGCCTGCCTCCACCGCGGGCCATTGGCGCCTGTACTGGTTGCCATAGTGCCCCACCCGACTGCGCCACGGCTTCCCGGGCTAATAGCAACAAAGCCTGAACTAAGAACAAGGCCGCCGAGTAGCTCGTTTTCATGGTAGAAAGAATAAAATTGATAATTCTTATGAACAGATTAGGTGGATAAGCTGCTCGCTAAGTACTTAGGCTTATTATATAATCAGTAGAAAATTATGGATTATAGTGCATACAATTACGCGAATGTACTAGATGCTAATCTATTTGTTCAGATAAAGCTCCGCAAAATGCAAAGTAATCAGTGTTGATTATTACTACTGGTTATTACCTGTCAATTATCCTTAATCGAATAACAAACCTTTGCTGTCTGCAAGCTCCGATTAACAGCCTTTGGTAAGGGAAGCTGCCGCAGAGCGAACTGCAACCGATGTAGTGACATGTCCCTTTGCCTCTCGGCATTTGTGCCGTTTTAGCAAATCATTTAACTATGGATATGCGAAGGGAGCGTAGCTACATTGGCCCACCCGCAACCTTGTGATGAAGAAGGAACAGGCTATGGCAGGAATCGCGCTTTCAGCGCAGGGGTCGGCAGCATGCAGCTTTCTTGCCGACCAAACCAGCGGTAGCGGTGCCGCGCCACAAACCGGTACAGCGCATCGCGCCAAATACGAGGCAGCCAGCTGCCCACCGCTGCCAGGCGCCAGCTGCCGCCCAGCCCGTGCGCAATCCGCAGCACCGCATCGGAGTGGGAATATAGCTTCCCAGCGCTGAGCAAAAGCACCGATTCGGGCTCGGCAGCTACTATGGCGGGGGCAATGCCGTGGGCCAGCAGCAGGGCCCGCCCCGCGTCGCTCTGCAGCGCGGCGAAGCGAAAGCGGCCCGCCGGGTCGTGCCGAATAACGAACTGCACAAAGCCGTTGCAGAGGTTGCATACCCCATCGAACAGGATGGTATCGGGAGCAGGGGAGGGCATGGCAGGCGAAAAAGCTACTGGTACGGCGCAAACCTAAACCTACCTGCTTACCCCAGACCGGCCGTTGGAGTTGCCCGCCGTGTTGGGAAGCGCTGGCAACTACCGGGCTGAATAGCGGCAACGGGAC
Organism: Hymenobacter negativus; assembly: GCF_017571495.1. Lineage (GTDB taxonomy): Bacteria > Bacteroidota > Bacteroidia > Cytophagales > Hymenobacteraceae > Hymenobacter > Hymenobacter negativus. The sequence continues at coordinate 86,104 of NZ_JAGETZ010000008.1, forward strand.
CAGCAGGAAAAGAAGCGCCGGGTTTCTACGTAGAGAGGCTTTGGAAAAAATAGGGGTTTCTTCGGCAGCTGAATCCCGATTGGGAGCCGTATACATGATTTACGGACGACTTAGCGGGTAGCCAGAAGGAAATGGACCGACCGCCATGTAGCCAAGCCCGCTGAAGGGGCAGCGGTTGGCATTGTTCCATTCGCTGCTGCGGCGAGCCTGCCAAACTGACTTTATGAGCCAAGTACTTACGCCGTCGCCCACTCCCATTTCTGATGTTCCGGAGCTTTCCGCGCCAACTGGTTTCTGGGGTGTGCTCCGTCGGCCGTTTACCCTCGATTTGCGGGCGTTGGCGCTGCTGCGAATGGCCGTTGCGGCCGTAGTATTGGTCGATTTGGCTATTCGCAGTACCGACCTGGAGGCGCATTATGCCAACCTGGGCGTGCTGCCACTGCCCGTGCTGTTTGAGCACGCCTGGATGCAGTACGGATTTTCACTGCACACCGCCAGTGGGCTGTGGCAGGGGCAGGCGGTGCTGTTTTTGCTGGCGGCGGGCGTGGCAGGGGCGCTGTTGCTAGGCTACCACACGCGGCTGGCTACGGTATTCTCATGGGTGCTGCTGGTGTCGTTGCAAAACCGCAACACCCTCATCAGCCAGGGCGGCGACGACCTACTGCGGATGCTGCTGTTCTGGGGCATGTTTCTGCCCTGGGGGCGGGTCTGGTCCTGGGATACCCGCCACAAGCCGGAGCCCGCCCGCCTCGATTACTTCAGTGCTGCCACGGTAGCCTACATCGTGCAGCTCTGCCTGCTGTACTGGTGCACCGCCTTGCTCAAAACCGGCCCCGAATGGACCGAAACCGGCACGGCCCTCTACTATGCGTTCAGTCTCGACCAGCTGCTGCTGCCCGGTGGGCGGCTGCTTTATCCTTATCCGGAGGTGCTGCGGGGGCTCACCTTTGCTACGTATTATACCGAGCTGCTGCTGCCGTTTGCACTGTTTTTGCCGGTGGGCGTGCGGTGGTGGCGGCTGCTGGTTATTGGGGTGCTGTTCGGGTTTCATCTAGGCATCAGCCTCACTTTATACGTGGGGCTGTTTTTCCTGATAAACATGGCTTCGGTGCTGGGCCTGCTGCCGCCCATGGCGCTCGACTGGCTCACGGGGCGGCTGGCTTCCCACGCGGTACGCCTGCGAACCTGGCTGCAGCCGCGCCTGCCTGCCTGGCAACTGCCCTGGCAGCTACGGCTGGAGCGTACCCGCCCGCCCGCTGCCAGCCGCCGCCGATTGGGCCGGGCCGTACGCGAAACGTTCGTAGCCGCTGTGCTGGCCTACGTTTGCTGGTGGAACCTCGACGATGTGGCCGTGCTGCGCCCTGCCGGAGGGGTGATGGCGGAGCCCGTGCGCTGGTTCGGCTACCTGCTGCGGGTGGACCAGCACTGGGGCATGTTTGCCCCCGCCGTGTTCAAGGACGACGGCTGGTACATTCTGGAAGCGACTACTGCCGGCGGCCAGAAGGTCGATTTGAACCGGGCCGGCGCGCCGCTTACTTACGCCAAACCTGCCGCTGTGGTATCGCTGTTCAAAAACGACCGATGGCGCAAGTATTCCGAGAACTACCTGTTCGTCAACAACGCCTGGATGCGGCCTTATTACTGCAACTACCTGCTGCGTATCTGGAAGGAAAACCCCCAACATGCGCCGCTAAAGCATCTTTCGGTCGTTTACATGAAGGAGGTTTCGCTGCCCGACTACAAGGTGGCCAAGCCCACGCGGGAAGTTCTGTGCGATTGTGAGTAGCGGCGGCTATCCAAGCCCAAATACGGATTAGGAAACATCCGACAGCCCCACAGGCTCAACAACCTCACGCTACTTCGCTTTCACTCAAGAAGCCTCCTTTTTTAAGTAAATGGAGGCGTTTCGAGTGTTGTAGGTGATGGTCAGGCCCAGTGCTTGAGGTACTGAAATACCTCTGGATGCGTGAGTAGGCCGCCGTGGTGTTGCTGGCTGAATACGGCCGTGCGCACGCTGGCACCGGCTGGCAGTCCGGCTTCATCGCCGAAAGTAGTATGGCCGTGGGCGCTGCCTTTGCCCACTAGGCCATCGCCAAAATACTCGCGCAATGCGGCGGGGCGCGATGTGCGCAGCCATGCACCCACCAAAATATGGTATTGCACACCGGGGAGCGGCGGCACGGGCGTGCGCGGTGGCGTGAGGTCGTTGGCGTGGGCATCCTGCCAGTCCTCATCTACCAGAATGGAGTAGCGCAGGTCCTTGATGCCGTTGCTGCGCTGGTTGAGCGCCTTGCTCAGAAAGCGCGTCGGAAACAGGTTGATGCGTTCCAGCAGCCGCGCCGTAAAGTGCGAATTCTGCTCCAGCCACGAGCCGTCGTTGGGCGTGCCAATAAGGAACACGGAGCGCAAATGAGCTAGCCAGGGCGCTGTGCTTTCAGCCACTGCCTCGTCCTCAGTCAATTCAGCATCCTTTGCTACTTTGTTAAGCGGAGTAGCAGGCGAAGCGTAATATCCTGCCGAGCGGATAATCAGCCCGCCCATGCTGTGGCCTACCAGCACAAGCTCGCCCACGGCATCGGGGTAGGTTTCGACCAGTTGGGTGAGAAGGCGGTTGAGCTCGCGGCCGTTTTCGGAGAGGTGCAGGCCGGAGTTGAAGCGCAGGTAGAGGGCGCGGCTGTGGGTTTCCTCGGCCAGGCGGGGGCCGTAGCGCCGGCTGCCGGGCGCGTCCTGAAAGCCAGTTTGCCAGATGAGCTCGTCGCCCATCAGGCCGTGCACGTACACCACGGTTTTCTGGTGGGGCTCCAGCAGGCGCAGGGCCGCCACGGGCACGTCTTGGCCCCCGCGCCGAAAGCTCATTTGGATGGCTCGCGGGTCGTAGCGCGCCGCTAGCTGGTCGCCGAGGGCGCCATTGAGCACCGGTAGGAAAAAATGCTGGTGGGCCTGGCCCGCCCGCACCACATAGCTGGCACCGCGCACGGGCAGCAGGGCTGCCCGCCCCACGGCCCCCAGGGCGCGGCGAAAGCGGGAAGGCTGGGAAGCATCAGAATCAGACATGGGCGGGAATGGCGGCTAAGCGGCGGAAGACCCGAAAGTAACGGCCCGCGCGGTATTGCGTTGGCCTTCCGCCCGAAATCAACGTACTTTGCAAGACCAATCCCAAGCACTACTTCATGAAGCTTTCCATTCGTCCCGCCCTGGCCTTGCTGCTGGGCACCGCCCTGGCGGCCTCGCTTTCGTCCTGCGACTACCGCTGGAGCCCCGGCGAAAACGTGCAATTCAAACACGGTTTCGCCAACCCTCCCGGCTGGCACAATTCGGACGTGAACCGCGACAGCATCAACTATAAGCAGCGCGTAGAGCCGGCCGGCGGTGTGGGCTCGGCCGCCGCTATCAAGAACGGCAGCACGCAGGACCAACTGGATTCGGCCCCTTCCGGCAACAGCACCACCTCGCCCCAGAACGCCAGCGGCCAGATGGGCTCGCCCGACCAGGCCACCGGCGACAAAGGCAAGTCGGCAGAATAATTTTTTTTAGCGCTGCTATGAAAGCCCCTTACCAATTAGGCGAGGGGCTTTTTGCGTTCGGCCGAAGCTGAGCGCTAGAAAAAGCCTAGCCTCAAGCGTAGCAAAAAAAGCCAACCCCAAGCGCGGGCGGGCCCGTAGTAGCCTTGGTTTTTGCTTTGCTGGTTCCACCTTTTTCTTCGTTTGCTTATGCTTTCCAATGATGCCACGCGGGCCGATACGCCTGCTTTCACTGCCGTAGTACCCGGCCTGAGTGTGCTGCGCGACGTATTTGTGAACCTCTATTATGCCTTCCCGCAGGACCAGCCGGAGGGGCCGTGGGTGCTCATTGATGCTGGCCTGCCCGGCTCAGCCGACAAGATTAAGAAGCAGGCCGAAACCCTGTTCGGAGCCAACATCCCGCCCGCGGCCATCCTGCTCACGCACGGCCATTTCGACCACGCCGGTGGCCTTCAGGGCTTGCTCGAAGTCTGGCCCGACGCGCCCGTGTACGCCCACCCACTGGAGCTGCCCTTCCTCACCGGCCGTTCCAGCTACCCACCACCCGACCCCACGGTGGGTGGGGGCATGATGGCCTACCTCTCCTTTGCCTATCCTAAAACGCCCTATGATTTTGGCGAACGGGTGCACGCCCTGCCTGCCGATGGCAGTGTGCCCGGCCTGCCCGGCTGGCGGTGGGTGCACACCCCGGGGCACACCTTTGGGCACGTTTCCTTCTTCCGGCAACACGATAAAATTCTGGTAGCCGGTGATGCCTTCACCACCGTTTTCGCTGAATCGGGCCTCGGCACGCTCACCCAAAAGCAGGAAGTGCATGGCCCGCCAGCCTATTTCACGCCCGACTGGGATGCTGCCCGCGCTTCGATGGAGCTACTCGCACGCATGGAGCCCGCAGTAGCTGCCACTGGTCACGGCATCCCCATGCACGGCGAAGAGCTGCGCCGCCAACTGGCCGACTTCGTGCCCCGCTTCGATTCCCTGGCCCGACCCAAAACTGGCCGCTACGCGCACCAGCCCGCCCGGGCCGACAGCGGTGGCGTAACGTCTGTGCCACCGCCGTTGGTGAAACCCTGGCTGAAAGTGGCCGCCGTAGCGGGCCTGGTGCTGGGTGGCGTGGCGCTGGCCACTGCCGGCAAGAAAAAGGGCCGCAAAGCTAAAAAACGGGAAGACGGAGAAAAGCGCAACAGCAAGCCCAGCAATCAATTCGGAAACGATGCCCGCCAGTCTTATGCCGCCGCTACCAGCCGTTTGCCCAATGACGACGGGCTGACTGCAACCGCCCATCAATACACCGATTCGCTGGGCCGTAAGATTGAAACACAGTACCCATAACTACACCCGAGAAAGCCAGAAAAAAGGCCCATTCCTGCGCAGGAATGGGCCTTTTGTTTTAATTAGGTCAAAGTACGGAGAAGCTACAGCGCCACCGGCGGCTGGCCGGGCCGGGCGTAGCCGAAGCGCACGGGCGGCGCCACGGCGTGGTAGCCATCAAGACCGGAGATGCAGGCTGTGGCCAGCGCCACAAGGTCGAGGGTGCCGTCTTCGCGTAGGCCATCTTCCCGCAGGTACACGTGCTCCACGGTGCCCACCAGCAGCACGGTGCCGTTGCTGATGTGGTGCTCTTCCAGCAGGCGTAGGCCGATGCTCAAGGGACTTTCGGCTACGTAGGGCGCGGGAAATTCATCCCGGAATACGGCAGTGAATCCGCATTCGTCAAACTCCGAGACATCATCGGGGAAATTGGCCGACGTGTAATGGGCTGATGCCGCCCGCGCCTCTGGTACATGGTTGAGGGTGTAGCAACCGTTGGCCTTGAGGTTGGCGTAGGTGTGGCGCGGCACGGTGGTGGGCCGCGTCACGATGCCGAGCAGGGCCGGGTCGGAGCCCAGGTGCAGGGCTGAGCTAAACACGGTCAGGTTGGTTTGGCCATCCGCCGCAACGGTACCCACCAGGTTGGCCGGCTTGAAGCCTGGCAGCCCATTGACGAGGTTCAGGCGGTAGATTTTTTCAAAGCCAGCAATGTCGGCGGCAGTAAAGTGGCGCATGCGAGAAAGGCGAAGTAGGGAGGTATTGCGGCAATGACCGGCTCATTGCCGGAATTGTTCAGATGACTGTGGCGCTAGTGAGAGGCTCACCCCGGCTCCCTCTTAGATGGATAGGGGGCTACGGCGGCGTGGTCGTTGGCAATCGCCAGGCTCTCCGTGGGAGAGAGGCAGGGGGTAGGGGGTGAAGCCCCGCCCTAGCGCCCACCAACGCTTGCCGTACGGTCGAGGCAGAGGCGGTTGTAGTGGCAATGCAGAATGAGGGCGAAGAGGAAAAGCCCATATACCAGCTGCGTGCCCACCGTATCCCACTGCTCCAGCAGGCTGCTGCCGAACACCAGCGCTGTCATCAGCAGCATGGCCGCCGCCAGGGCCGGGCGGGTAAACAGGCCGATAATGAGCAGCAAGCCAATGCCGCCTTCCACAAACGGCAGCACCACCGCGAAGGGGCGCACCAGTAGCTCGGGCAGCAGGGAGTTAGCAAACTGCTTCACCATGCCTGCCTGAAACGCAGCCAGCTTGGGCAGCCGCACCAGAAAATGGGTCAGGAAAGCCACGCCCATCAGCAGGCGGCCCAGCACGAAGGCCAGCTCAGGATTAGTCAGATTCATGAAGCAAACGGTGTTGAAATGGAAGCACCGTTTGCGTCAACGCGGTTTCGGAGCGCGGGGATGCCTTGGGCTTACTTAATACGGGCGGCCCAGGCATCCATGTGGGTTTCCAGCACGGCCAGGGGCATCTGGCCCACGCTCAGCAGCTCGTCGTGGAAGGCGCGCAGGTCGAACTTCGCTCCCAGCTGCTGGCGGTACCGGTCGCGTAGCTCAGTGAGCTTGAGCTGGCCGGTTTTGTAGCTCAGCGCCTGGCCCGGAATGGCCATGTAGCGCTCTACTTCCGCCGTAGCGCCTTGCTCGCTGATAACCTCGTTATCCATCATGTACTGAATGGCTTGCTCGCGGGTGAGCTTGCCGGTGTGCAGGCCCACATCGGTTACGAGGCGCAGGGCGCGGTGCATTTCGGCACCCAGGTGGCCCATATACTGGTTGGGGTCGGTGTAGAGGCCTAGGGACTTGCCCAGGCTTTCGCAATACAGACCCCAACCTTCGCTACAAGCCGAATATCCCCCAAAGCGTCGGAACTTGGGCAAGGCGGTATTCTCCTGCTGCATCGAGGCCTGAAAGTGGTGCCCCGGCAGCGCCTCGTGCAAAAACAAGGTTTCCATGGCCGGGTTGGCAACGGTGTTGTATTTGGTGGCATCGAGGATGGGCACGTAGAAAATGCCCGGCCGCGAGCCATCGGGTGCGCCGCGGTTGTATTGGGCCGAGGCGGAGGCCGCCCGGTAGGCCTCGGTGGCCCGCACCTCAAAAAGCGCCTTGGGCCCGCGGCTAAACAAGGTCGGAATCGTGACCTCGACGCGGCCCTGAATGGCTCGGAAAGCGTTAATAACTTCGGCCTCGGTTTTGAAAGGCCGGAATTTGGGGTCGGTATTTACGTAGTTGAAATAGCCTTTGAGGTCACCTTTGAAGCCTGTCCGGTTTTTTGCCGTATCCATTTCGGCCCTGATGCGGGCCACTTCGGCCAGGCCGGTTTCATAAATCTGGGCCGGGGTGCGGGCGGTGGTAGTGCCCACCTGCACAGCGTAGGCATAACGGGCCGCGCCCTGCGGCAAGGCATTGATGCCCGACGTGGTGCGCGCCTTGGGCAGGTATTCCACTTCGAGAAAGTCGGTCAGCTTGCGGTATTGGTTTAGCACATCGCGCCGGATGGCGCTCTGGTAGAGGGGCGTCAGCCGGGCCTTGTCGGCGGGCGTGAAGGTTTTTGGAAAGTTGGCTACCGGCGCAAAAAACAAGCTGGTGGTGGGGTCGGCGCTGGCTACTGCTTTTAGCTGCGCTATCATTTTGGTCACGAGTGCCTTGGGTAGCACAATGCCACTGCGCTCGCCGTGCTGAAAGTTGGCAATGGCCGAGTCGGTCCAGGCGGGGAAGCTGCGCATGCGCGCCAGCCAGTTGTCGTAGTCTTTCACCGTGTTGAATGGCTGAGCGCCTTTGCCCGAGCCGAGCTGCGGCAGGCTGGTGGGCAGCCCATAAAACTGATTGAAAGGCATCATCCAGTTATTAAACCTGAACGCGGCTAACTCCTGGTCCAGCTCGTAGCGCAGAATGTCGTAGCTCAGCTGGTCGTTGGGTGTCAGGGCGGCGCGGTTCACACGGCGCAGGGCGTTGGAATAGTGCGTGTAGAAGGCGCGTAGGGTGTCGCGGTATACGCGGGTCTGGTCGTTGGGCAGCTTGTCGTTGAAGCGGTTGTCGCCCTGCACCGTGGCCCGGAGCGGAAACAGGCGGTTGGTGCGGTCGTGGTAGCGCTCAAATAATGTAGCCAGCGGAACCGAAGGGGCCCCAGCCGGCGCAGCCGCTTTCTTGGCTGCCTGGGCATGCACAGCCGGAGCAACAAATGACAGAACGACAAGCAAAAGGTGCTTCATGGGGCGACAAAATAATGGAGCACTAAAGTACTTATATTATTCATAAAACAAGAATAATTAGGAGCATTGCTTTTGCGTTGAGTCTCAGTTGCAAAACATCCACAGCGAGGCAAAGCAAAAAAGCCGCGTAGCGGTGACAGAACCACTTGGTAATCTGTCACCGCTACGCGGCTTTATGCTTCTGTTAGCTTCGTTGCTACAAACCTGTCGCCGCTACGTGCCTATTCCGCAACTCTGCTTGTTCGTTATACGGTAGCGTTGAGCAGCTTCCCTTTCTTATCGCTCCAGCTTGAACCCTGGTTCGCGGGCGGGAGCGGCGGTGCGGTTGGCTACGGCCCAGCCGGTGAGGTATATCCAGGTAGTCATGCGGGTTAGCTTGGCGTAGTCGATGGTTTTGGGCTCGTCACGGGGCGTGTGGTAGTCGGGGTGGAGCAGGGAAGTGTACATCACGGCCGGGATGCCCAGGCGGGCGTAAGGCAGGTGGTCGGAGCGGAAATACCAGCGCTCGGGGTGCGTAGGCTTGTCCCACTCAGTATCGAGCTTGAATTTTGGCCCCGCCTGGTTGGCTGCCAGGGCTGTCTTCACCAAATCGGAAGAGTTGAGGTGAGGCGGCGTCGAACCTATCAGTGCGGCGCTGTCGGCAGCGTTGCGGCCCATCATCTCAGCGTTGAGCACGGCCACAATACTGGCTTGGGGCACCGTGGGATTGGCTGAGAAGTAGCGCGAGCCCAGCAGGCCTCGCTCCTCAGCCCCGTGGTACACAAACAGCGCCGAGCGCCGGGCTGGCTGCTGCCGAAAAGCCCGCATGATGGCCAGCAGCGCGGCGCAGCCGGTGGCGTTGTCGTCGGCCCCGTTATAGATGGAATCGCCGGCTACGGGCGCGCGCACGCCATCGTGGTCCTGGTGGGTGCTGAAGAGAACGTACTGCTTTTTCAGCTCCGCATCGGTGCCGGGCTGCCGGGCCACAACGTTGACGGAAGGGTAGAGGAAGCTCTCCGTCCGCAGGTCGATGCTGACTTGCTGACCGGCCTGTTGCACCCAGTCCTTGGCCGTTTCGGGGAGCAGAATGGTGGGCGGCGTGCTCACCGGTTGGGTGGCAGCATCGCCGGGCAGGCCGTAGCGGCCCCGTTCGTAGGTGTGGCCCCAGTGCTCGTAAATGGCCTGCGCTCGCGCATCGGCCACAAACACCACGGCCACCGCACCCGCCTTCAGCAGCTCAGCCGACTTATCAGTCATCACCTGTCGCAGGTAGTAGCGGAAGCTCGATTCGGCCGGCGGCGTGCCCGAAAACAGCAGCGCCACCGCCTTGCCTTTCACATCGACCTTGGCCAGCTCGGCCGCCGTGCCCGTGCCCACGTACAGCAGCGGCGCCGTAATGGCGTAGGTAGTGGGCGCAATCACCAGCGCATCCTCGTGCAGCTTTAGCTGGTGCGTACCGATGCTGAGCCGGCTGGCCTTCGTCAGCCGCGTGCGCTGCAAGTGGAACCATTGGAAGTAGGTCCCATCGTCGCCGGCCGGCAGTAGGCCAATGGCCCGAATCTGCTCGGCTAGCCAGGCCGAGGCCTTCAGTTCATCGAGCGTACCGCCCTCGCGGCCCCGAAAATGGTCGCCGGCCAGAGCATACAAGTCGCGCTTAATATCGGTTTCCCGGATGGCGCTTTCGGCGTTGGCGGACTTGGGAGCGGGCTTCTTTTGGGCTGATGCGGCTAGTGGCGCGGTCAGCGTAAGGGTGGCAAGCAGCCGGAAGCCCAGGTTGCGAAGGGTAGTTTGCATAAAGGAGAAAGTATGGTAGCCGTAATTTGTTTGTCGTGAAAATTTGGGCCTTAACGCGGCCCATCCGATGCAGCATTTTGCAAATACTGGTCGAGCCATTCTACCCACAGCCGGTTCCATTCGGCGCTGCGCACTGGGTCAGAGGGGACGTGGGCAGAGATGGGGAAGGCCACGAAACGGACGGGTACGCGGTGGTCTTCCAGGGCGTGGTAAAGCTTGTAGGCATTGGCGATGGGCACGCGGTAGTCGCCCACGTTGTGCAGAATGAGCGTGGGCGTGCGCCAGCGCCCGGCCCTTGAAATGGGCGACTGCGCCCGGTAGCTGGCCAGGTTTTCGGCGCTGAGCCAGGGCGAGGGTCCGTAATGCACTGCATTGGCTACGTTGTTGTCGCTCAGGTTGTAGCTGTCCAGCAAATCAACCACCGAGGCGGCGGCCACAGCGCAACGCCAGCGTCGGGGCTCGCCCATCAGCCAGGCCGTCATCAACCCGCCGTAGCTGGCGCCCGACAGCGCCATGCGGCTCGTGTCGACCCAGCCGCGCTGTTCCAGCGCCCGGATGCCAGCCAGTACATCGCGCCCCGGCCCGGCTCCCGCATCGTTCCGAATAGCGCGCTGAAAGGCGTAGCCCAGGTTGTCGCTGCCCCGGTAGTTAGGCTGAAACACCACGTAGCCCCGCGCTGCCACCGCCTGTCCCAGCCCGTAAAACGCCACCCGCGAGGCATTCGACGGGCCGCCGTGCATCATCAGCACCAACGGGTATTTTTTGGCGGGGTCGAAATCAGGCGGGTAAGTGAGGATGCCATTGGGGCGCAGCTCATCGGAGGTCCACTCCAGGGCTTCCAAGCGGCCCAGGGCCAGCGCTGCAGTTTCGTGGTTGAAATCGGTGAGGCGGCGCGGGGCAGCCGTGGGCGACGCCAGGTAGTACAGCTCGGCCGGGCGCCCCGGCTCGTTGGCCGTCAGGGCCACGGAGTTGCGCCGGCTAATTGACATCTCCACCCAGTAATTCCCATTGGGCGATACCGCGCCCAGCGGCAGCTTACGGGCCTTGCCACTCAGCGGCTGCTGCCAGATGGACACGCCCGCTCCGTCGTTGCCGCCCACGAAAAGACTTTTGCTATCGGGGCTCCACACTGCCCGTTGCAAGTTGCGGTCGATGGGCCGGGTGAGCGGGCGTGGCGCACCGCCATTAGCCGGAATCACCTGGAATTCCAGTCCCTCAAAAAAGGCCGTATCGCGTGGCGTCTGGTAGCTAATCCAGCGGCCATCGGGCGAAAATGCGGGCAGCTCAATTTGGCGGGGCGGCCCGCTCAGCATCCGGATGGTACCGGTGGCCACCTCCACAGTGCAGAGGCTGCTGGCTGGGTCGCCGGCCTGGGGCGTGGCGCGCCGCGTGAACACCAGCGTGCGGCTATCCGGCGCCCAGTCAAAGGGCTCGGAAGAGTCGTCGGGCAGGCTCCAGGTACCACTGGTGAGGCGGCGGGCAGGCTGGTTGCCACTGGCATCGGCCAGCCAGAGGTGGTCGGGAGCGGGGGAGGCGGTGAGCGTGGCGCTGCCGTCACCTACCTCGAAACTGTCGTTGCCGCGCTCAATTTCGGCTTTGTTGGCGGGCTCGTCGGCAGCAGTGTAGGCGAGCGTCCTGCCATCAGGGCTCCAGCGGAAATGCTGTACGTTGGTAGGTCCAGCGGTTACCTGGCGGGCTTCAGCGGTGCCGGTAGGAGCCTGGATAAAAAGCTGCGTATGCGCGTCTTTGCCCGCGCCCGTGCGAGCCAGGAAGGCCACCCGGTCGCCGGTGGGCGACCAGCGCGGCTGCTTCACGGTGGGCCGGCCGGCTACCAATACGCGCTGTTGGCCGCTGGTAGTTTCCACCATTACTACTTCGGCCTCATGGCGGTTAGCAGTTAGGTTGGGGCGCGAAACCACGATGAGAACCTGCCGGCCATCGGGTGAAAGCTGCGGGTCGGTTACGCTCACAACTTTGCCAATGTCGGCCAACTCGAAGCGGCGCTGGGCGCAGGCCGCGTTGGGCAACAGCAGCTCGATAAACTGCAGCAAGGCTGCGGACCAGAAACTGATAATCTGATTTTGCATGGCAGAAGGTAAGGAATACGGGTTACTCCTTAGTGCATGATGCTTTGGTGGCTTCTGAGCAGTTGCAAAAAAAGAGAGCCCCGCAAACGGGGCTCTCCTGCAATGAATATTATCCGATGAGCGACTACTTTTTCCGCCGCACAGGCTGCTTCGGTGGCACATCAATGGGCTTACCGGGGCCCAGCTTGCCGCCGGGTTTAGCAGCCGTCATCGGGAAGTTGCGCTGCTTCATTAGCGCATCAATCTTCGGGTCGCGACCCCGGAAGGCGCGGTAGCCCGCGGCCGGGTCCACGGTGTTGCCCACCGTGAACACGTTTTGGCGCAGGCGGGCAGCCACGGCTTTGTCGTAAGGCCCGCCGGCCTCGGTGAAGGCGCTGGAGGCATCGGCCGCCAGCACCACCGACCACAGGTAGGAATAGTAGCCCGCCGAGTACCCATCGGAGGAAAAAACGTGGCCGAACTGCGGCGTGCGGTGACGCATCACCAGCTCGCTGGGCATGCCCATTTGGGCTAGGGTTTCGCGCTCAAACTTGTCGGGGTCAATTTTCTGGCTGCCGGCCAGGTGTAGCTTCATGTCAATCAGCGCGCTGGCCAGGAATTCTACCGTGGCGAAGCCTTCGTTGAAGCTGCTGGCCTTGTCGATGCGGTCGACCAACGCCTGCGGAATGGGCTTGCCCGTTTGGTAATGCAGGGCGAAGCGGCTGAGAACTTGCGGCGTCGGTAGCCAGTTTTCGAGCAACTGCGAGGGGAATTCCACATAGTCGCGCACCACGTTGGTGCCCGAAAGGGTGGGGTAGGTTACGTTGCTCGACAGCCCGTGCAGGGCGTGGCCGAACTCGTGAAACAGCGTGGTGGCGTCGGTCCAGGAGATGAGCACGGGCTCGCCGTCCTTGCCTTTCACGAAGTTCGAGTTGTTCGACACAATGGTGGTGACGTTTTTACCATCGATGCGCTGCTGGTCGCGGTAGGCATTCATCCAGGCGCCGGAGCGTTTGCCGGGCCGGGCGTAGGGGTCGAAATACCAGAGGCCCACCTGCTTGCCATTAGTTTTGTCGTTCACCTGCCACACCTTCACGTCGGGGTGGTACACGGGCACATCGGTCACGGGCACGAAGGCGAAGTTGAATAACTCGCCGGCCACCCAGAACATGCCCTCGCGCATCTTGTCGAGCTGCAGGTACTGCTTTACCTCGTTTTGGTCGAGGTCGTAGCGGGCCTTGCGCACCTTCTCGGCGTAGTAGCGGTAGTCCCAGGGCTCGATTTTGAAGCTGGCGGGGGCGCCTTCTTTCAGGGCCAGGGCCTGCATGTCGGCCACTTCCTCGTGCACGCGGGCCACGGCGGGCTTCCAAACCTGTTCCATGAGCTGCATGGCGTCTTCGGGCGTCTTGGCCATGGTGTTGTCGAGGCGCAGGTGGGCGTGGGTGGCGTAACCCAGCAGCTTGGCCCGCTCGGCCCGCAGCTGCAAAATCTGGGTGATGAGGGCGTTGTTGTCGTGGGCACCGCCGTTATCGCCCCGGTTGGTGAACATGCGCCAGGCCTTTTCGCGCAGCTGGCGCTGGTCCGAGTACGTCAGGAACGGGTCGATGCTGGACCGGGTGTTGGTGATGACGCCCGCCGCCGCAATCTTGCGCGTGCCCGCCGTGGTTTTGGCCGCGTCGCGCAGCGAGGCCGGCAGCCCGCCCAGGTCCTTATCGGTTTTCAGCACCAGCACCGAGTCCGATTCATCGGCCAGCACGTTCTGCGAAAACTTGGTGAACAGTCCCGCCAGCTGCTGGTTTATTTGCGAGAGTCGCGCCTTGGCCGTGGCATCCAGCTTTGCCCCAGCACGCACAAACTGTTTATAATCAACTTCCACCAAGCGCTGCTGCTCCGGGGTGAGCTTCTTAATTTCGGGTGCTTTATACACCGCTTCGATGCGCTTAAACAGCGCCGCGTTCTGCGTAATCTGGTCGCTGAAAGCTGCCAGCTTGGGCGCCATTTCCGTCTCGATGGCGCTGAACGTGTCATCATTTAGCGTGCTACTCCAGATATCGTACACCGTATTCACGCGGATGAGCGTCTGGCCGCTGCGCTCCAGTGCCACAATGGTATTCTCGAACGTGGGCGCCGCCGGGTTGTTGGCAATGGCATTGATTTCGGCCAGATTCTCAGCCATTGCCGCTTCCAGCGCCGGCTTAAAATCGGCCACTTTCACCTTGTCGAACGCGGGCACACCGCCGTGGGGGCCGCCCCAGGGCGCGAGCAGCGGTTGACTGGCGCTGGTGGCTACCGTGATGGTAGGAGCAGTGGATTGGGCCATTGCGGGAGGGGAAAGTACGGTGAACGTCAGTCCGAGGGCAGCCAGGAAACCGGTCAAACGTTGGTGGGGGAGGAGAGGCAGCATAGAAGATTTTAGCAGGGTGTTGGCAAGATGAACAAAAGCATTTCTGTCATCCTGAGCGTAGCGAAGGACCTTATCACCGATGAGTAATTTGCAGTAAACCACTGCGCAAACGTGATAAGGTCCTTCGCTGCGCTCAGGATGACAACCCTTTAGGAGAAGTATTATTGCTTGGCTGCCCAGGCGTCCATCTTGGTTTCGAGCACGCCCAGCGGCATCACGCCGTCTTTCAGCAGTTCGTCGTGAAAGTTGCTGAGGGAGAACTTGCTGCCGAGCTGCTTGGTGTACTTGGCGCGCAACTCCTGAATCTTAAGCTGGCCGATTTTGTAGGCCAACGCCTGACCCGGAATGGCCATGTAGCGCTCGATGGCCGCCGTGTCGTTCTCCTTGTTGTCGGGCGTGTTATCGAGCATGTAGTCAATGGCTTGCTCGCGGGTCATCTGGCCGGTGTGCAGGCCGGTATCCACCACCAGGCGCACGGCGCGCAGCATCTCGTCGCTTAGCGCGCCGATGTACTGGTAGGGGTCGTTGTAGAGGCCCAGCTCTTTGCCCAGGCTTTCGCAGTAGAGGGCCCAGCCTTCGGTCATGGCGCCGTAGCCAGCAAACTGCCGGAACTTGGGCAAGCTGGTATTTTCCTGCTGCAAGGAAATCTGGTAGTGGTGGCCCGGAATGGCCTCGTGCAGAAACAGCGACTCCATGCCCTGCGTCACGTTGTACTCGGCGGGCTTGGGAATGGGCACGTAGAAAATGCCCGGCCGCGTGCCATCTGGCGAACCCTGGTTGTACTCCGCCGACGCCGATGCTTCGCGGAATTTCTCCGTTTCGCGGATTTCAAACGGGGTTTTGGGCGTGCGCCCGAACATCTTTTTCAGGTTCGGGTCGATGGTTGCCTGAATCTTGCGGAAGCCCGCCAGCACTTCCTCGGCCGTTTTGAAGGGCATGGCCTTGGGGTCAGTTTTCAGGCTTTCGAAGAACTGCCGCAAAGTGCCCTTAAAGCCCAATTGAATTTTCATGCGCTCCATCTCGGCGCGCAGGCGGGCCACTTCGCGCAGGCCCAAAGCGTGGATTTCGGCCGGCGTCTTCTCCGTAGTGGTCCAGTAGCTGGCGTAGTAGCGGTAGATTTCCGGCCCGCCCGGTACGGCATTGATGCCGCTGGTGGCGCGGGACTTGGGCAGGTATTCGTTGGCCAGAAAGTCGCCCAGCTTCTTATAAGTCGGTACCACCTCGGTCAAAATTGCCTTCTTGTAGTCCGCGGTGAGGCGCTGCTTATCGGCGTCGGAAAAGTCCTTGGGGAAGCTGTTGATAGGGCCGTAGAACAGCGACTTGGTGGGGTCCGTTACCTGCATGTCGGCGGCGCGCATCTGCGGCAGCATCTTTACCACCAAGGCTTTGGGGAGCACCACGCCCGCCTTCATGCCACGCCGGAAGTTGCCAATGGCCGAGTCGGCCCATACCGAAAAGCCGCGCACCCGGCCCAGCCAGTTGTCGTAGTCCTTCACCGTTTTAAACGGCTGATTGCCCTGCCCCGAGCCGTACTGGCCCATGCTAATGGGCAACCCCCAGAACTGCTGAAACGGAATCATCCACGTGTTCAACTTCAGGCCCGCCACCCGCTGCTTGAGGTCATACTGAAAGATATCGTAGCTGATTTTGTCGTTCTCATCCAGCTGGGCGCGGTCGAACTTGCCCAACTGCGTCAAGTAGTCCTGGTAAAAAGTGCTCAGCGTATCCCGGAAAGCCTGGGTCTGGTCGTTGGGCAGCAGGTTGTTGTAGCGGTTGTCGCCCTGGGCCGTGGCCGACAGCGGGTCGAGGCGCGACTGCTGCTCCCAGAAGCTGGCAAACAGGCCGTTGAGGCCCTTAGTGGTATCGGCGGCCGCGCCGTTGGCGCTGGTGCTGGCCGTTTCGGAGGTTTTGGTCTGGTTGCAGGCCGAAGTGAGGGCAGCGGCAACGAGGCCGGCCAAAGCAATTTTCTTCATGAGCGAATGGGAATGTGGCGCAAGCTACGAAGCCGCTGCATGCCCATCCGCTTGGTTGGCTATTGTGCCGGGGTGCTCCTCGCATTCGCAGCCAGACGTGCCATGGCTAGGCGGCCCAGCTCCGGTGCAATGCGCTCGCGGGAGTAGCTTTTCACGCGGCGCGGCATGCCGATAACCAAGGTGCGGTCGGGCAACTGCACGTAAAGGTCGCCGTGGTTGTCGTCGTAGTAGGCGGCGCGGCCCAAGCCAGTTACAGGCGAAACGCTGTGCCGCAGGTCGTTGCCGGCTTCCGCAATCTGGAAAGCCGCAGCAGGCCGAAACGATACCATCACCACCGCATCGGGGCTACCGGGCTGGTCGGCTTCCACAAAGCGGCAGGCATCTCCTTGGGCCTGCTGCTGCACGGGGCGCCCGGTGAGATTGGCTACTTCGCCGGGCGTGAGCAGGCCGCAGGCTTCGGTGGGCAGCGTGGCTGTTGTGTCGGCCGACACCACGGTGGAACGGCCCGAGCCGCCACTCGACTGCTCCAGCGGCGCATTGCCCGAACAAGCCTCAAGCCCGAGGAGTAGTGCACAGCTCGCAATAAAACCTCCTGCCCGCTTCAGCGGACCAACCAAAGTGAAAATAAGGGACATAGAGCCAAGAGCGCGGGGCAAAAGAACCCCCGTCGTGTTCCGTTGTACGGCATTGGGCCAAAAAAAGCCCTGCCCCCAAAGGAAAGCAGGGCTGAAGCGCATTCTGCCCGCGCATAATGTGGACTTTTCGCAAAACCTATTCGTGCACCAAGCGCTGCGTTGTACAGCCTGTTTTGCTGGCTAGTTCCAGAAAGAAAGGGCCTTTGGGCAGGCTGGTGATGTCGATACGGTCATTGCCAGCAGCCTTGCCGGTTAGGAGCATCTGGCCTATGGTATTAAAAATGCGGTATTGCACGAAGCTCAGGGCTGATGGCAGCGTCACGAGCCCCAGGCTGGGATTCGGATAAGCAGCTGCTATGCCCGCCAGTGCCTGCGTCGCTACTACCGGCGAGAAGGTCACCGTGCCATCGGTATCGACCTGACGCAGGCGGTAATAGGCCCGGCCGGTGAAAGGGCGGCTGTCCACGAACGAGTAGGTGTGGGCGCTGGTGCTGCTGCCCTGGCCTTTTACCATACCAATGGTTTGGTAGGCCTCGCCGGTGGCGCTGCGCTGCACCTCAAACCGGTCGCTGTTTTTCTCGCTGGCCGTGGCCCAGCTCAGGTTCATGGCCTGTGTGCTGGCCAAGGCCTCGAAACGGGTTAGTTCAACGGGCAGGGGCAAGCTCGAAGAAATCGTAACGTTGTCGATGAGAACCGTCGACTTGCGTGCTGCTCTAACCGAGATGGTTACGTCAACGGTTGTTCTGCTGCTGAAAGCAGGCAGATTAATCGTATAATTCCCAACAGCGTTCAGGCTTGGGTTGGCGCCGGTTGCGGCCAGCATGGTAAATGAATAGGTCGCGGGAGTTCCGTACGTCGACGTGTAAGAGCCCCCGGTGCCAATGTTAAAAACAGGGGCACTGTTGCTGTTCGGGCCGTCGATGGTTAAAGCGTTGACTGCAGCGCCACCATTAATGGATATGCTTACCGTCACATTATTATTGTCATCAAAACCAAAGTTTCCTTTCTGGCCCAACTGAAAGGTTACTTTATTATTTGCCGAGCCTGCCTGAAATGTCTCTCTCGAAAAAACAACTGGAATGGTGTTGGGGGTGGTACTGGCGTTGTTGTCGGCGACGCCGAATGCGCCAGTACCAGGCTGGGTAAAGCTTGTTGAGAAGTAGCCGGCTGTGCCGGAGTTGGTAGCGTTGGCGCTGGTGGTCAGGGTAACGTATGTACTGGGAGTAGCGGCACTCCCCGAAAAATCCTGGGTTTTTGAACTAACCTGCGCGGCTACGCTGAGCGAGCAAAGGAGCAGTGCTGCCGCACTTGGCCAAGCGCTGCCCAGGCAGTGTAAAGGGTGTTTCATAAAGAAAGAGTGGGTTGGTTAAAGAGATACATACGCCAATCCTGCTGCTGGATAAGCAAAGCAGTAAAAGCGAAGAAGTAGGCATGAACAATGCATAGCAGTGGTGTATAAGTCGTATTTATTTGCTGTTTTATATGCAAAAATATAGCACACACTACTGTTTGTAATTATTGTATAATCAATGACTTTGTGTAAGGTTTTGAACTTGTAGATAGAATAGGATATATAGTATTGAGTCTTAAGGCCATTTGGTGCAGTTATTATGGTTGGGACAAGTAGGGTTTTAGCAGTTGCAGGTAATTTGCCAATCAGTGCAGGCAGTGGAGCCGGGCCTTGTGCTGAATCGAAGCAGCCGGATTGCCCGCCTAGGTCTGTTCCTTTCAACAGATGTTATCGGCCGACCGTAGAAGTCGACGTAATATGCCCTTGCCCAATTATCAGCCTTGCTCTGGCAAACCCCCTGGCTTCCTCGCGAGCCAATGCCTTACGAGGCGGTACTTTCGTAAAAAAGTCCTCGCCTTGCGTACTCCAATTCCCGCGTTTCTCTTGCTGTTTTTGCTGCTTGCGGCGCCATCATTGGTCTGGGCCCAGCGCCGGCCAACTGGTCCGGTCAAGCGCCCAACGATACCGCGCGTGGAAGCAGCGCGCCGGGCCGCCCAGGCTGCGGCCCGCCAGAAAGCCCTTGCCGCCAGCACCCCGGCCTTCACCAAATACCTGCACTCGACCTGGGTCGATAGCCTGATGCGCCAGCTCACGCCCGACCAACGGGCCGCGCAGCTGTTCATGGTGGCTGCTTATTCCAACCGCAAGCGCGCGGACGAGGACTCGATTTCGGCCCTCGTTCAGCAGTACGGCATTGGCGGGCTGATATTTTTTCAGGGCGGGCCGGTGCGTCAGGCCAATCTGCTTAACCGCTACCAGAGCCAGAGCAAAGTGCCGCTGCTGGTGGCCCTGGATGGCGAATGGGGCGTAGGCATGCGCCTCGACAGCGTGGTGAAATTCCCTTACCAGATGAGCCTGGGCGGCGAAACCGACACCACGCTGCTCTACGATATGGGCCGCGAAATCGCCCACCAGTTTAAGCGGCTGGGCATGCACGTCAACTTCGCGCCGGTAGTCGACGTCAATAACAACCCGGCCAACCCCGTCATCGGCTTCCGGAGCTGGGGCGAAAACCCGGCCGCCGTGGCCCGCGACGGCCGCCAGTACATGCGCGGCATGCAGGACGCCGGCATTCTGGCTGTGGCCAAGCACTTCCCGGGCCACGGCGACGTTGACGCCGACTCCCACCTGGCTTTGCCCACCGTGCGCGTCGACCGCCGCCGGCTCGATACCCTAGAACTGCCGCCCTTCCGTAGCCTGATTGCGGGCGGGCTCGGCGGCATGATGGTGGCCCACCTCAACGTGCCGGCCCTGGATACGGTACTGGGGCCCAGCACGCTTTCGCGGCCCATCATCACGGGCGTGCTACGCGAGGAAATGGGCTTCAAAGGCTTGATATTCACGGATGCGATGAACATGCGCGGCGTTATCAGCAAGTTCCCGCCCGGCGAGGCCGACGTGCGCGCCATCATGGCCGGCAACGACATTCTGGAGTTCAGCAAGAACATTCCGCTGGCGCTCAAAATGGTCCGCATTGCGGTGGACAGTGGTCGGATTTCGCAAAAAGAAATCGACGAACACTGCCGCCGCGTGCTGGCCCTCAAGCAGTGGGCGGACCTGAACCACTACCGGCCCATCGATACCAAAAACCTCTACGAAGACCTCAACGGCCCGCACGCGCAGTACCTGAGCCACCGCCTCACGGAGCTGAGCATCACGCTGCTGCGAAACCAGAAGAACCTGCTGCCGCTCCAGCGCCTCGATACGTTGCGCATTGCCACGCTAGTGCTCGGCGGCGCTCCCAGCGACACGACGGCCTTCCAGAAAGCAGTGGCCGACTATGCGCCAGCCGCGCATTTCCACATCGCCGCTACTGCCTCGCTCGATGAGCTGACCAAGCTGCGCGCCGCCCTCAAGCCCTACAACCTTGTGTTGGTGAGTCTGCAAAACCTAGGCCGACTGCCTGCTACCAGCTTCGGCATCTCGCCCGAGGAAAACATGCTGCTGCGCGAACTGGTCGACCAAAAGCAACAACTGGTGCTCAGCGTGTTTGGCTCGGCCTACGCCGTAGCGCGGGTGCGCGATTCGGACCGCGCTGCCGCTGTCGTCTTGGCCTATCAGGAAAGTGAGAATGCGCAAAACCTGGCTGCCCAGGCCATTTTTGGCGGTATCGCAGCCACGGGCAAGCTGCCCGTCACGGTGAGCGACCGGTACCCGCGTGGCTTTGGCTTGCGCACGGCTGCCCCCTTCCGCCTGCGCTACGCCAACCCAGAAGACGTGAACATGGACGGCCGCCTCGAAGCTCGCGTGGACAGCCTCGTGGGCCGGGCGCTGGCCGCCCAAGCGTTTCCGGGCGCGCAGGTGGTTATTGCCCGGCGCGGCACGGTGGTGCTCCGCAAAAGCTATGGCAACCAGACGTATGCAGGTTTTGGAGAAGCAGTAGTTGATGCTAAAAAGAAGAAAACAGGCGTGCCAACAGCGGATACCAAGCTGGTGTCAGTTCCTCGTCCCGTCAGAAACGAAGACCTCTACGATTTGGCTTCGATGACCAAGCTGCTGGCCGCCACACCCGCGCTTCTCAAGCTCGAAGCCGACCATAAATTCAGCCCCGATAGCACGCTGGGTAACTACTTCCCCTTTCTGCGCGGCACCAACAAGGCCAACTTGAAGATGCGTGACGTGCTGGCTCACCAGGCCGGCCTGCAAGCCTGGATTCCGTTTTGGAAGGAGCTAACCAAGAAAAACGGCGACCTGCGCCGCCGCTACTTCCGGCCCGATTCGTCGGCGCGCTTCCCGCTGCCAGCGGCCCAAGGCCTGTGGGCCAGCAAGGATTTGCCGGCCCGTATCTATAAGGAAATTGGGGAGTCGCCGCTGAATGCGAAGCCGGGTTACGTGTACTCCGACCTGTCGTTTATTCTATATCCGGACCTGGTGCAACGCCGTACCGGAATGTCGCTCGATGCCTTTTTGCAGAAGGAAGTATACGGGCCGCTGGGCGCCCGCACACTCGGCTTCCGGCCTGCCAACCGCTTTTCATTGGCGCGTATCGTACCCACGGAAGTTGATTCGGCCTTCCGTAAGCAGCTGCTGCACGGCACCGTGCACGACGAAGGCGCGGCCCTGCTGGGCGGCCTCTCAGGCCATGCCGGCCTCTTCGGCGATGCCAACGACGTGGCCAAACTCGCCCAAACCTATGCCTGGGGCGGGCGCTATGGCGGCCAGCAGCTGTTCGACAAAACCATTCTGGCCGACTGGACGCGCTGCCAGTTCTGCCCCGACAACCGCCGCGCCCTGGCCTTCGACCGCCCCGCCGCCGACCCTACGGTGAACTCGGCCAAATCGGCCTCGCAGCGCAGCTACGGGCACACTGGCTTCACGGGCACCTACTTCTGGGTCGAGCCTGAGAAGGACCTGGTGGTGGTGCTGCTCACCAACCGCGTGCACCCCACGCGGCGCAACAACAAGCTGGGCGATTTGAGCGTGCGCTCGTCGCTGCTGCAGCTGGCCATCGAGGCGGCGCGGTAAGGCGGTTACGCAGCCTATCGGGCGGGCAGAGAAAATGAGTGTCGGCTTGCTACCTTACGGCCCTACTCTTATTCCCGCCCCACTATGTTAGGACTGATGATGGCCGAACCCCTGCGGGTGGCCACGATTATCGAGCACGCCGCCAAGTGGCACGCCACCACCGAAATCGTGTCGCGCCGGCCCGAGGGCGGCATCCACCGCTATACCTACGCCGAGGCCAACCGTCGCAGCAAGCAGCTGGCCCAGGCCCTGTTGAAGCTGGGCGTCGCAAACGGCGACCGGGTGGGGACACTGGCCTGGAATACGCACCGCCACTTTGAGCTGTATTTCGGTGTGGCAGGCATCGGGGCGGTGTGTCACACCATCAACCCGCGCCTGTTTCCCGAGCAACTGGTCTACATCATCAACCACGCCGAGGACCGGCTGCTGTTCTTCGACCTCACCTTTTTACCCTTGGTCGAGCGCCTGGCCCCGGTGTGCCCCACCGTGGAAAAATGGGTGCTGCTGGCTGGCCCTGAGCACCTGCCGGCTCGTTCAGAAATGCCCGGCCTGTGCAGCTACGAGGACTTACTGTCGGCTGAAACGACTGGCTACGAATGGCCCAGCTTTGATGAGAACACGGCCTGTTCGCTGTGCTACACCTCTGGCACTACCGACCAGCCCAAGGGTGTGCTATACTCGCACCGGTCCACGGTGCTGCACGCGCTGGGCATTTCGCTGCCCGATTCGCTCGGCTGCTCGGCCCTCGACGTGATAATGCCGGTGGTGCCCATGTTCCACGTCAACGCCTGGGGCTTGCCCTACGCGGCCCCGCTCGCCGGTGCCAAACTCGTACTGCCGGGCGCGGGCATGGACAGTGCCAGCCTCTATGAGCTGATGGAGAACGAAGGCGTTACGTTCTCGGCTGGGGTGCCCACTATCTGGTTGGCGCTGTTGCAATTCATGCGCGAAGGCCAGCGCCGCTTCCGCACATTGCGGCGCACGGTGGTGGGCGGTTCGTCGTGCCCGCCGGCATTGATGAAGGCGTTTGTGGACGAGCTAAGCGTGACAATCACCCACGCCTGGGGCATGACCGAAACCAGCCCGCTCGGCACTGCTGGCCGCCTCAAAGCCAACCAGCTGGAGCTGCCGGCCAGCGAGAAAGCCAGCGTTTTGGCCAAACAAGGCCGGGCCGTGTTCGGCGTCGATATGAAAATAGTAGGCGACGATGGCCAGGAACTGCCGCACGACGGCGAGGCATTCGGCGACCTGCTGGTGCGCGGGCCGTGGGTGGTGCGCGAGTACTTCCGCAGCCCCACGCCCGGTGAGCTTACGGCCGATGGCTGGTTCCGCACCGGCGACGTAGCCACCATCGACCCCGACGGCTTCATGCAAATCACCGACCGTTCGAAGGACGTTATTAAGTCGGGCGGCGAGTGGATTTCCAGCATCGACCTCGAAAACCTAGCCGTGGCCCACCCCGCCGTGGCCGAGGCGGCCGTCATTGGTGTGCCCAGCGCGAAGTGGAGCGAGCGGCCCTTGCTGCTGGTGGTGCGCCGCCCTGGTCTGGACGTTTCAGCCGAGGAAATGCTGGCCTTTTTCCGAGGCAAAGTGGCTAAGTTCTGGGAGCCCGATGCGGTGGAATTTGTGGATGCTTTGCCGCACACGGCTACGGGAAAGCTGCTTAAGACGCAGCTACGCAAAGATTTTGCGGGGTACTCAGTGGCGTAGAAGCAGGCAAGTCAAAGCGTCATGCGTAGCGTAATCGAAGCATATCTACCGCAATACAAATTCAAACGAAGGGATTACCACAGCGTTAGATGTGCTTCGGCTACACTGCGCATGACGGGCTTTTTAGACTTTATTTCCCCAACTCTTCGGCCCGGTCCCTTGCTGCCCCAGCCCCGGCCATCAGGCCCTCGCGTACTGCTCCCGTGCCGAAGGCTTTCAAGGCTGCCTCGGTGGTGCCGCCTTTGGAGGCCACCTTGGCAATCCAGTCCTGGCAGCTCAGGCCCGATTGCGAATACAACTCCACCGCGCCGCGGAAGGTCTGGCTCACCAGCAGCTCGGCTTCGGCGGGGGAGAAGCCCATTTGGGCGGCGGCGTCCATGAGGGCGCCCATGCAGTAGTATACGTAGGCCGGGCCACTGCCCGAAATAGCGGTGCTGGCATCGATGGCGCTTTCCTGCTCCACATACACCGTTTTGCCGGTGGTGCTGAGTAGGTTTTGCACCTGCACCAGTTCGGCGCGGGTCACCTCGTCGGTGCCGGTGAAGGCCGTCATGCCCATGCCAATCTGGGCGGGCAGGTTGGGCATGGCCCGAATAACTTTAGGTGTGCCCAGCGCCTCTTTGATGGTGGCAATGCGCACGCCAGCCATAATGCTGAGCACCAGCTGTTCCGGCTGCACCAGCGACTTAAGGGTTTCAAAGAGGGCGGGCGAATCCTGGGGTTTAACGGCGAGAATGAGGATGTTGGCACCCGGCACGCACTCGGCCGGCGAGCCCCACACGGTGCCGATTTCGTGGACGGCCAGCGCTGCCACCCGCTCCGGCGAGCGCGCCAGCAGGCGCAAATCGAGCCGGGACGTGACGTGGGTGCGGGCAAAGCTGCGGGCGTAAGTCAGGCCCATGTTGCCACCACCGATGATGAGGATTTTCATAATAAAAGTTGCTATTCGAATAGCAAAGAACGTCATGCCGTCTGTCTCCTGAGCACGGCGAAGGACCTTATCACGGCTGCGTAGATTGATATTACTGCAATCTGTTCAGTAGTGATAAGGTCCTTCGCTGCGCTCAGGATAACAGACGAAAACACTCACACCTTCAGCACCACGCCTTTCTTGTACATCCAACTCAGGATAAAGTACCAGATGACAATGAGCGTGATGGCTCCCACCAGCGAGGCATTGCGCGGGTCTTGGAAATGCGGCGCGATGCCCCACTCGTAGAGCCACTCCTTTAGCCCGCCGGTTTTGCCGCCTGGCAACGCTAACTGAAACAGCCCAAACGTGCGCGAGAGCAACGCCGAGAGGCAAAAGACCAGAATGGCATTGACGCCATACACCAGCGCCGGGCGCGTCCAGGCGCGGTAGCCCTGCACGTCACAAATCCAGTAGAGTGCCGCCAAGCCGGCCATCGCCAGCCCACCACAAAAGAGTACGTAGGAGCTACTCCACAGGGCTTTATTGATGGGAAACCACGGCGACCAGCACAAGCCGAGGACGATGAGCCCGCCGGCTGCCACGAAGAGCCAGGCCACTTTGGCGGCGGGCTCCTGGTCGCGCCGGCGCAGCCATTGGGCTGTGAGCACGCCCAGCAGGCCAGTTCCTAGCGCTGGCAAGGTGCCGAGCAGGCCTTCGGGGTCCCAGGTGCGGCTTTGTTTCCAGAGGTGGGCTTCGGTGAAGAGGGTGCGGTCGAGCCAGGCGCCGAGGTTGGTGGTCGGCTCTAGGTTGGCAGCGCCGAAACCAGGCACGGGCACCAGCTGCATCAGTACCGCGTAACCGACTAGGAACCCGATAATCAGCCAGACCTGGGTGCGCCAGCTCGTTTTCAGGAAAATAAAGCCGCACCCCAGAAACACCAGCGCAATGCGCTGCAACACGCCCATGATGCGCACCGTCGAGAAGTCGAACTTCGGGTAGAGCGACAGCAGCAGGCCCAATCCAAAGAGCACCGCTGCCCGGCGCAAAACCCGCAGCAGCACGGTGCCCTGCGGCCCGCCGCGCTGCTTCACGCCGTCCAGCGCATACACCAGGCTCACGCCCACAATGAACAGGAAGAACGGAAAAATGAGGTCGGTAGGCGTGCAGCCGTTCCATTCCGCATGCTCCAGCGGCGGGTAGATGTGGCCCCAGTCGCCGGGGTTGTTCACCAGTATCATGGCCATCACGGTGAGGCCCCTAAACACGTCGAGGCTGATGAGCCGGCCGGGTTGGGAGGCTTCCGCTATGGGTTGGGTGCCAGTTGTTTCGAGGGCGGCTTGGGTAGTGCGCTGCATGACATTTATTGCTGTGTTTGTGCTGATACCATCACCCCGGAAACGACACCTTGCCCATGCCCACCGCGGGTACCCGCTGCCGCCCCGCGCCAATTGCTACCGGCTGCCCCGCTACCGCTTCATTGGCCAGCACGGCAAACAGGATGGCTTCTTTCGCATCACCGGGGATGCCTAAAATGTCGGTACTAGCGAATCGTGCCTCGGGCAAGTGCCGGCCCAACGCTTCCAGCAGGGCCGGATTGTGCGCCCCGCCGCCGCTGGTGTAGATGGCCACGGGAGCAGGTCGACTCGCAAAAGCCGCCCGCGCGGCCCGCGCTACGCCCACGGCGCTCAACTCAACCAAAGTGGCCAGCATGTCTTCCAAACATAAGTCAAGAGTGGCGCTGCGCTGCTGTGCTGCTTCTAAATAAGCCGGGCCGAAAAGCTCTGGGCCAGTGGTTTTGGGCAGGGGGGCAGCAAAAAATGGATGGTCGAGCAGGGCAGCCAGCAGGCCTTCGTGCACGCGGCCGGCCAGGGCGAGGCGGCCGTCTTCATCGTAAGCTAGCTCGGGGCGGTGGGCGCGGATGGTGGCATCGAGCAGGGTATTGCCGGGGCCGGTGTCGGTGCTGAAGGCCGTGCGGGCATCGCCGTCGGCGCGGGGCAGGTAGGTGAAGTTGGCGATGCCGCCGAGATTGAGCAGCAGTCGCTCCTCATCAGTGCTGCTCAGCAGCAGGAAGTCGCCGTAGGCCGCCAGCGGGGCGCCTTCGCCGCCGGCTGCCACGTGTTTCTGCCGGAAGTCGCTGAGTGTGATGATGCCCGTGCCCACGGCCACGTGGTCACCATCGCCGATTTGCAGCGTGGCGTTCAGGGCAAAATCCGGGCGCTGGTGCTGGTGCTGGGGGGCGTGGTATACCGTCTGGCCGTGACTGGCAATGAGGTCGACTTCGGCGGGGTTTATTTGCCAAATCTTCAGGCAATCCAATACGGCGCGGGCATGTAGCTGGCCCAGCCAGGCATTGAGGAGCGTGAGGTATTCCAGGCTCACCTGCTCGCGGGCAAATACCTGGCGGATGCGGGCCTTCGTATCCTCGTCATATGGCACGGTGTGGAATTGCTCCAGCACCAGCTGCGTGCCCGCGCCGTGTCCATCCAGGCGGCACAGCGCCACATCAAGCCCATCGAGCGAGGTGCCCGACATCAGGCCAATGATGTGGCGGCTGGGCTGACTGGCGAGGTGATGTAAGCGGGTGAGGTGGGCGTTCATGCGGAGCTGTGGGGAATAGTGCTGAATGCGCAAAAGAACGTTCTATCAGCTAACCTCACCCCCGGCCCCTTTCCCGCGGAGAGGGAGCCTGTGGATTACAAACGCCCATCAAATCTGTGGGTCGGTGGGGGTGGAAGCGTTGTTTTCACGTTCGGTGCGCGGGTAGGGGAAGAAGTTGCGGTTGCGCTCCGAGCCAGTGGCGCCAGGGCCGGGGCGGCCGAAGCGGCGGCTGTCATCGAGGCGGAAGCCCTGGAAAGCCAACTCAATATTCCGGTTGCGCAGAATATCCGTCAGGATATCGGTAGCGGTGAGCGGGCCGGAATAGGGTGGCAGGCCCGCGCCGGGGGGCGAGGTAGGCAACGTGCCGGCGAAGGAAGCCGCCGCCGTGCTGGTCCGCACCCGGTTCAACTCGATAACGGCGTTTGTTAGGTCGCCTTTGCGCGCGTACGCCTCGGCCCGAATCAGAAGCATCTCATTGGGCACATACACCGGAATAGGCGCATTGTTGGCGGTGTAAAAACCCGCGCCCAGGTTCGGCTGGGCCGCTGGAGGCAGGGGCGGCGGCGTGGTGCGGATATAGAAGGGGATGCGCTGGTCGCCGGCTTCGGGT
This sequence comes from Hymenobacter negativus, assembly GCF_017571495.1. Classification (GTDB taxonomy): domain Bacteria; phylum Bacteroidota; class Bacteroidia; order Cytophagales; family Hymenobacteraceae; genus Hymenobacter; species Hymenobacter negativus. The sequence continues at coordinate 113,800 of NZ_JAGETZ010000008.1, forward strand.
GCGAGTGCGCCGGTGAGGCCCAGGTTGACGTTGGAGGGTTCGAATACGTTGCGATTGCCGAAAGCCACTTCAAAAATCGGGTTGCGGGTGTTGTCGTCAAAGTTGAACACCGAGCGGCTGGTCAGGTTGACGCGGGCCGCCGCAGCCAGGGCCTTATCGTAATCGCCGGCTTGCAGGCTGTAGCGCGCAATCAGCGCCTGAATGGTGTTGGCCAGGTCGATGCCAGGCACAATCTTAGCGTTGAAATCGGCCGAAACGGGATTGGTGGCCAACTGGGTGGCGGCCGTTTCGAGCTGAGCGACGGCGTTTTGCAGCAGCTGCACCCGGGGCACGAAGGGCGCGTTTTCCTGCACCGTCAGCGGGGCCTGCTCAAAAAACTGCGCCAGCGTGCCCAGCGATAGCGCCCGAAAAACGCTGGCGTAGGCCACAATGCCGCTACGGGTACCCAGGTCCGTGGCATTGTTGGCATTGGCCAGCACCAGGTCGGCGTTGGCTTTCACCAGGTTGGCCTGGGTCCAGAGGTTGCGCACCACGCCGTTGCTGTTAGTGACGTTGCCAGCGCCTAGGCTCACGTTGTATTCTTCAATATTGCCCACGTTCAGAATATTCAACTCTCTGGTGGTGAGCCCGCCAGCCGCCACCGAGTTGTAGATAACACTCAACAGGCCACCTGTGCTGTAGCGGGCTTGCAAGCCGTTGCAGAGCGTAATCAGGCCATCGGATGAAGTCACGACCTGTTGCTGGCTGGCCGAGCTGGGGTTCAGGTATTCCTTATTGCAGCTGCCGAGCGACAGGGCCAGCAATGCCGCGAGTATGGTATATTTTTTCATGGTGAAAACGGGCTAAAACGAAGCCGAGAGTTTGAGCTGATAGGTGCGCGGGATAGGCACGTTGCCGAAGTCGATGGCGCGGAGTAAGTCGTTGGAGCCGCCGGCGCTGGTTTCGGGGTCGAACCCGTTGTAGTTGTCCCACGAAATCAGGTTGCGGCCTACCACCGACACGGTCAGGTTGCTGATAAGCTTGCTGAACGTGGGCAGCGTATAGCTCAGGGCCGCCTCGCGCAGCTTCACGAAGGAGCCGTCGTCGACCCGGAATTCCTGGGTGTTGTAGATGGCGAAAATGTAGCCGCGAGGCAGCGTGCCGCGCAGCTCTTGCTCGGCCAAATCGCCGAGGCCCACGCCCTGGCGCGTGCGCTTGTCGGCATTGAACACGTTGTTGCCCTGCACGGCATCGGCCAGTAGGTGCAGGCTCAGTTTCTTGTAGGTCAGATTGGTGCTGATGGAGCCGGTCCATTTCGGGTTCGGGTCGCCAATAATCAGGTTGGCAATGGCCGAGCCGGTGGCGTAGCTGGGCTGGCCGTTGCCGTCGCGGGCAGGCGTGAAGCCTGTAGCGCCCACAGCCTGGCCAATGGCGCGCTCATCCTGCGGGAAGCCCTGGGGCGTGAGCAGCAACTCGCCATCGGAAGTGCGGGCGTAGCCCGAGCCGTAGAACACGCCCGCCGGCTGCCCGGCCAGCAGGTACACCGGCGCGCCGGCTGCATTGTCGACGGAAATGGCCTGGGTGCTGCCGTTCGAGCCGGGCAGGTCCAGCACTTTGTTGCGGTTGCGGTTATAGATGGCCGTCACGTCCCAGGTGAAATCGGTGGTTTTCACGGGCACTACGGTCAGCTGAATTTCCACGCCCCGGTTTTCCATCCGGCCCACGTTGTTGAAAATAGTGGCCCCACCCGACGAGGGCGCAAGGTTACGCGAGAGTAGCAGGTCATCGATTTTCTGATAATACGCCGTCACGCCTAGCCCAATACGGTCCTTGAGAAAGCCTAAGTCCACGCCGCCTTCCAACTCGGCGTTGCGCTCGGGCTTCACATCGGGGTTGGCCAGCTGGGTGCTAGGTGTGAGGGTATTTTTGCCCAGAAAGCCTACGGGGTTGAACTGATAAAAGCGGCCGTAGGTGGGCAGTGTGACCAGGTTGCCGGCCTCGCCGTAGCTGGCCCGCAGCTTCAGGGTATTGAAGGTGTTGGCGTAGGCGGCATCCTGCCAGAAGCCCAGGTCTGACACCACCAGCGAACCGCTGATTTTAGGGTACACCTGGTTGGTTTGGGCCGGCGAGAACTTCGTGGCCTGGTCGCGCCGAACGGCTCCGGTAATGAACGCCAGGTTGCGGAAGCCGATGGTGGCCTGTCCGTAGTAGCCGCTCAACGAAAACCGGTCGAGGTTGTAGGCCGAGGTCACGGTGGTATTCGACGCCCCGCTTACGGTGGTGATGAATGGGGCCAGATTCTGGCCCTGGGTGGCCGTGATTTCCTGCTGGCTGTACTGGTAGCTGTAGCCGGCGCGCAGGTTCAGCTTCAGGTCCTCGGTGAAGGAAACCTCGTAGCCGGCGTTGATGTCGGAGTTTAGCTGCACAGCTGCGTTATTGGCGTTGGAAGCAAAGCCGAGCGGGTAGCGGGCCGCTGGCAAACCGGCCGCCGCCTGGTAGGGGTAGGGCCGGATGTAGCCCTGGCCCACCTGCGAAAAGGCGTCAACGCCAATTACATAGTCGAGCGAGAAGCCCTTAAATGGCGTGAGGTTGACCTGCACGTCGCTCACGGTGCGGTTCACGCCCTGCGTAAATTTCATGTCCTCGATGGTCGAAAGCGGATTCACGCGGGTGGGTTCCACGGCCAGCAGGTTGCCGTTGATGTCGCGCTGGGTGATGTCGTAGATGTTGTTGGTGATGTTCACCGAGTTAATCGGGCTGTAGAACACGTTGCCATTGGCCTTCTCGTTCGAAAAGCTGTTGATGTAGCTCAACCCGGCCGACACTTTGGCCCAATCAGTCAGGCGCTGGTCGACCCGCGCCCGCAGGTTGTAGCGCGTGAAATCGGTGCCCTTGATGATGCCCTGATTCTTAAGATAACCCGCCGAAATGTAGTACTGCGTGCGCTCCGAGCCGCCCGCAATGGACACGTTATTGTCGGTGCCGTAGCCCTTCTGGAAAATCTGGTCGAAGTAGTTGTAGCGCGGTACGTCCACGAGGTTGGTAGCCAACGGGGTAGCCACGCCAGCACGGGTGATGGTAGTAGTAGTGAGGTTTGGAACCGGAATATTGGCTCCAATGAGGGGCGCTGCCGGGCCAATGGGATATAAACGAAAAGCATTGGTTGCGATGGTCCCATTTGTATTTCTGGTGAGATAGGTATCGGCCCCAAACTGCTTGCCATAGGTGTTCACCGGCACCGATTTGCGCAATTCGTTCATCGTCACGCTGGTGCTCACGCTCACCCGCGGCGCGCCCGTTACCCCGCGCTTGGTGGTGATGAGCACCACCCCGTTGGCCGCCCGCGAGCCGTAGATGGCCGCCGCGGCCGCTCCGTTGATGACGTTGAGGCTGGCAATGTCGTTGGGGTTGAGGTCAGCCAGGCGATTTTGCCCCGCGTTGGCCTGCCCGATGTCATTGGCCAGCGCCAGCTGCGACACGTTGGTGCTGGCGTTGCTCACAATCACCCCGTCAATTACATACAACGGGTCGGAACTGCCCGCCAGCGTATGAATGCCGCGCAGCCGCACCGACAGCGAGCCCGCCGGGTCGCCGGAGTTCTGGGTAATTTGCGCGCCTGGTACCTTGCCCTGCAGCGAGTTCAGCACGCCGCCCGAGCCGCTTTGCGTTAGTTCCTCACCCTTGATGGTGCTGATGGCGTTGCCCAGTTCGCGCCGGTTCACGGTCACCGTCGAGCCCACCACCACCACTTCATCGAGCTTCTGCTGGGCTTCGACCAGGGCCACGTCAGTGGTCACGGTCGCATCGGTGCCCAGCCGGAGCGGGCGCGTTTCCGTCTTGTAGCCCACCAGCGAAAATGTGAGCGTGTAGCTGCCCGGGGCCAGCGTAGCAGTCAGGTTATAAGCTCCATCTGCATCGGATGTGGCCCCGGTAGTAGTGCCGCCCAGTAGCACCGTGGCGCCCGGTATGCCCTGCCCGGCGGCATCAGTCACCCGGCCCTGTAGGTTGTAGCGCTGGTCCTGGGCCTGCACCAGCAGCGGCCCCACGCACAGCAAAAAAAACAGCAGCCCGCCCAGGCATCGGGCCAGCTGGTTTCGGTAAGATTTCGGCATACAAAAAGGGATTAATGGTGGGAAAAGGTGGTATGGCTAAGGCTATCGGATAAATGCCGTCATGCTTCGGCTATCCTCAGCATGACGTGCTGGGGCATCGTTCCGGCATCAAAACTCCCAGCGCACGAAGGCCTCGATACCCTCATACTCCGGGAGTCCCAACTCGTCATAAATCTTGGCTGTGGTCCGGTTGCGGGCCTCGGCGCGCTGCCAGAACTCGCGCTGGTCGGCGCCGGGGAAGAGGGGGCGGTCCTTCTGGCTTTGGTGCTTGAAGATGGCGCGCCGCTTGCGCGTGAGCTCCGCCGGGGAGAGGGGCACGGCCATTTCGATTTGGTCGATGTCCCATTCCTGCCAGGCGCCGCGGTAGAGCCATACCCAGCAGTCATCCAGCCACGGCGTGCCGGAGGCTTTGAGGCGGTGGATGGACTCGAAAATGGCAGCCAGGCACACGCGGTGAGTGCCATGTGGGTCCGAGAGGTCGCCGGCGGCGTAAATCTGCTGGGGCTGAATGCGATTCAGCAGCTCCATCGTGAGGCGGATGTCCTCATCGCCCAGCGGCTTTTTGCGTACCCGGCCCGTTTCGTAAAACGGTAAATCCAGAAAGTGCGCGTTGGCATCGGGGATGCCGGCAAGGCGACAGGCACTTTTGGCCTCGCCGCGCCGGATGAGGCCCTTTATCTGCTGCACTTCCGCACTGTCGACCTGGCCGGGCTGCTTGTTTTTGAGGAAATCGGCCACGCGGTGGTAGAGGTTGTCAGCTGGTTCATCGGCGGGCAGGTGGAAGGCCTGGTCGTAGTCGGCCACAAAATCAGCGAAGCGAATAGCCTCGTCATCAAATACGGCAATGTTGCCCGAGGTCTGGTAGGCGACGTGCACCTCGTGGCCCTGGTCCACGAGCCGCAGCAGCGTGCCGCCCATGGAAATCACGTCGTCGTCGGGGTGGGGGCTGAAGATGAGTACGCGCTTGGGAAAGGGCTCGGCGCGCTCGGGGCGGTAGGTGTCGTCGGCGTTGGGCTTGCCGCCGGGCCAGCCGGTGATGGTGTGCTGCAGCTCGTTGAACACCCGAATGTTGATATCGTAGGCCGGACCCGATTGCGCCAGCAGCTCCGAAAGACCGTTCTCGTTGTAATGCTCCTCGGTGAGCTTGAGAATGGGTTTGGCAACGGTGCGGGCCAGCCAGGTCACGGCTTTGCGGACCAGCGCGGCATCGTGCCAGTTGCAGGGCAGGTGAAGCAGCCAGGGCGTTTTGCGGGGTGTGAGCTCGGCTCCGGCGGCTTCGTCGAGCACCACCTGTACGGCGGGGTGGCGCTGCAGGTAAGTGGCCGGCACGGTGTCGGTTACCTCGCCCTCCACCATGCGTTTCACTACGGCAGCCTTGCCTTCGCCCCAGGCCATGAGCACAATCTGGCGGGCTTCCAGGATGGTGCCCACGCCCATCGTCAGGGCCCGGCGCGGCACATTTTCCTCGCCGTAAAAGTCCGAAGCCGCGTCGGTGCGCGTCACATGGTCCAGGGTAATCATGCGGGTGCGGGAGGTGGGGCCGGAGCCGGGCTCGTTGAAGCCGATGTGGCCGGTGCGCCCGATGCCCAGCAGCTGCAAATCGATGCCGCCGGCTTCCCGAATCTGCTCCTCGTAGCGTTGGCAAAAGTCCGCCACCTGCTCCGGTGGCACGGTGCCGTCGGGGATGTGCACGTTTTCGGGCCGGATGTCGACGTGGTCGAACAGGTACTCCCGCATGAAACGCACGTAGCTCTGCAACGAGTCGGGCGCCATGGGATAATACTCATCCAGGTTGAAACTGACGACGTTCTGGAAGCTCAGGCCGTCCTCGCGGTGCAGCCGCACCAGCTCCTCGTACACGCGGGTGGGAGAGGAGCCGGTGGCCAAACCCAGCACGCAGGTGCGGCCCTCCGCGGCGCGGGTGCGGATGAGGTCGGCAATCTGACCAGCGACGGCGGCGGAGGCTAATTCCGAATCAGAATAGATGCTGACGGGCAGGTGGGCACCCGGCGTGGCGGGCAAATGAGCAAGTTCAGGAATCATAGGAGCAAGGTGTGAAAGAGAAGGGGAGGCAGCCGGCAAGAACGAACCGGAAATAGCTAAAAAATAGGTATTGACCTCAATAATATATGACTGATGCTGGAATGCCAATAAATTAACATAGATATTGCTTGAGCTGCAAGATGCACTTTTTCTGCAAACGTTTGGGGTAATATTACCCGAATATTTCGCACATTTGACGCCCCAAGTTCATTTTTTACTCATCATACAGCCCAAGCTGCCAGTCAGATGGTCGGCTACTTTGAGGTATTCCCGGCATTGCCTCAACCGTAGGTAGGCCCTAGCCTGCTACAGTTGAACGACGCAGACTGATTTCACTGGCTGCACGCCCACTACCAGTGCGTAACCGGTCCCAGGCAAACCATATACGACCCCATCCCCACGCTTTCTCTCACCAAACTTCCTTCCCTTATGAAAAAAACGTACTGGCTACTCCTGCTTTTGCTGGGCGTGCTGCTGGCACCTCCCGGCTGGGCCCAGGCCCTGCGCACGGTTAGCGGCACTGTCACGTCGGGCACCGACCAAAGCCCCTTGCCGGGCGTGACGGTGCTGGTGAAAGGCACCACCACCGGCAGCACCTCCGGGGCTGATGGCCGCTATTCGGTGCAGGCCGCGCCGGGGGCTACGCTGGTGTTCAGTTTCATCGGCTACACCTCGCAGGAGCGAGCCGTGGGTGCCGACGGCAGTGTTGATGTTGCATTGAAAGAAAGCACCGCCGCGCTGGATGAGGTCATTGTGACGTCGCTCGGCATCAAGCAGGAGCGGCGGCAAGTGAACTACGCGGCTCAGCAAGTGAGCGGCGAAGAGATTGTTGACACGCGCCAGCCCAACATCGTGAACGCCTTGCAGGGCAAAGTCGCGGGCGTGGCCATCACCAGCTCGGGTGGCGCGCCGGGCGAGGGCGCGAGCATCGTTATCCGGGGTGGCAACTCGCTGGACGGCGACAACCAGCCGCTGTTCGTCATCGACGGCGTGATTATGGATAACTCCTCGTTTGCCGAGTCCACCGTACCGGGCGGCGGCTCGGGCTTCAACGGCCAGCTGGGCCGCTCGTCGGCCACCACAAACCGCGCCTCCGACATCAATCCCGAGGACGTGGCCAGCATCACGGTGCTGAAGGGCCCGGCGGCATCGGCCCTCTACGGGCTGCGGGCCGGCAACGGTGCCGTCATCATCACCACCAAGAAGGGCAGCACGGGCCGCACCTCCATCACCTACCGCACCCAGTATTCGCTGGACGAGGTGAACCGCCTGCCCAAGCTACAGGGCCAGTACAAGCAGGGCACGGGCGGCATCTTCGACCCCACCGTCCGCACGTCGTGGGGGCCGCGCTTCGGGGCCAATGAAACGGTGTACGACAACCTGGGCAACTTTTTTGACACTGGCAAAGCCTTCCAGAACTACCTCACCATGTCGGGCGGCACCGACAAGGCCACCTTTTTCCTGTCGGCTTCCAACCTGAATCAGACCGGCATCGTGCCGAATAGCAGCTACGACAAGACGTCGGTGCGGCTGTCGGGCACGGCGCAGCTGTCGGCCAAGCTCAGCGCCTCAGCGTCGGCCAACTACATCAACTCGGGCGGGGAGCGGCCGTTTCAGGGGCAGGGCCTTTTTGGTAATTCGCTGCAGCCCAGCGGCTTTTTTCTGAGCTTGCTGAACTGGCCGCGCAACGACGACGCCCGGATTTTTGAGAACCCCGACGGCACCCGCCGTCGCCTGCTGGGCGCTTCCACCGCGGCCAATGACCCCGACAATCCCTACTTCAGCGCCGAGCGCAACCCGCAGTCTGACCGCACCAACCGCCTCATCAGCAACGTGTCGCTGGGCTACAAGCCCACCACCTGGCTGGCGCTGAGCTACATTCTGGGCAACGACTTCTACCAGGAGCGCACCCGCTCGGTGCGGGCTGTGGGCACTTCGCAGGTGGGCAACCAGGACGGCGGCCTGGCCGAAACCGTGAACTTCAACCAAGTAATCAACTCCAACCTGCTGGCCACTTTCACCCACAAGTTCAGCGAAAACGTGCAGGGCTCGCTGCTGCTCGGCAATTCGCTGGAGCTGAACGAGAACAAGGCCAATGATTTCATCGGCACCATTTTCCTGAACACCACCTTCATCAGCCAGAACAACACGGTGAACCGCAACGAGCTGCAACGCTACTCGACGCGGTCCATCATCGGCAACTTCGCCCGCGTCAACCTTGACCTGTTCCGGCAGGTGACCGTGGAATTGTCGGGCCGCTACGACCAGTCCTCCACGCTGCCGCGGCCCGATGAGGGCAAGATTTTCGGTAAAGGCTTCGGTTACGGTTCGGCCGCGGTAGGCTGGGAATTTTCCCGCACCCTCAACCTCGACACCAACCCCATCCTGAGCTACGGCAAGCTGCGCGCCTCCATTGCGCAGGTGGGCAAGGATACGGGCCCGTACCGCGTGGTGCCAGCACTTACCAACAACAACTTCATCGGGGGTGGCCTGCGCAACGCGTTTTTCGGGGCCAACCCCAACCTGCGCCCTGAGCAAACCCGCAGCTACGAGGTAGGCCTGGACCTGCAGTTCCTCAAAAACCGCCTGCGCCTAGACGGCGCCGTGTACCGCCAGGTGACGACCGACCAGCTCATTGCCCCGCGCGTGAGCCAGGCCACCGGCTTCACCTTCCAGTACCTGAACGGCGGCACCGTAACCAACGAGGGCCTGGAGCTGAGCTTGAGCGGCACCCCCATCAAGCAAGCCAACGGCCTGACCTGGGACATTGGCGCCAACTTCTTCACCAACCGCAACAGCTCCGAGCTACCCGCCAGCCTGAGCATCGTGGCGCAGGCCGACGCTTCCGTGACAGATTATGTGCAGGGCGGGGCCTTCCCTGGCCTGCCCATCAGCGGCATAGCCGGCACCGATTTGGTGCGGGCCCCCAACGGCCAGGTGCTCATCAACGCCAACGGCTACCCCTCGGTGAACGGCGCCTTTACCTACCTCGGCAACCGTGCCCCCGACTTCACCACCCAGGTAACCAATACGCTGACCTATAAAAACGCTACGCTAACCTTTTTGTGGGATTTCCGCAAGGGCGGCAAGGTGTACAACGGCAACGCGCAGTACGCCACCCGCATTGGCATGAGCGAGCGCACCCTCGACCGCTCCAAGAACATTGTGATTGACGGCGTGGTAGCCGTGACCGACCCGGCCAATGGCAACGTGACCTACGTGCCCAACACCAAGGCCGTAGAAGCTACCCAAGGCTACTACCGCGACATTCTGGGCGCGGCTGGCGGCATGTTTGTGGAAGACGTGAGCTGGGCCCGCCTGCGCTACGTGACCCTGAGCTACGGCCTGCCCAAAAAGTGGCTAGGCGCCTCGGGCATCGTGAAAGGCATCGAGCTAAGCGTGACGGGCCGCAACCTGCTGCTCTTCACCAACTACACCGGCACCGACCCCGAAGTGGCAGCGGCCGGCTCGGGCGTGCGCGGCGGCGGCTCCGGCGGCTTCGACTACGGCGGGGTGCCCGCCACCCGCGGCGTGGATATGGCCATTCGGGCCAGCTTCTAACGCTTGGAGGCTATGCCGCGTGCCTGCTTACCTCACCCCCAGCCCCTCTCCCGTGGAGAGGGGAGCCAATTGTCCACCCACGACGTTGGCTTCAGGCTCCCCTCTCCACGGGAGAGGGGCTGGGGGTGAGGTTCCCACGTGGGCCGTTTCCTTTTCTTCCTTCTGACTTTCCTCTGACTTATATGAAAAAGCTACTTATGCTCCTGGGGCTGGCCCTGGCTGCGCCGGCTCTGACCAGCTGCGAGAAGTTTCTCGATAAAAATACCGACCCTAACAGTCCGACCGAAACCACGCCCAACTTCCTGCTGCCAAGCATCATCAGCAACGGGCTGGCTATTCAGTATGCTTCCGAGCAGCGGGTGGCGGCCATTACCCAGAACATTGCGGCCCGCTCGGCCAATGCGGGCGGCATCGACCAGTATTTCTTCACCAACGCCTTCAGCACGGCCACCTTCAACAACACCTACTTCCTGGTGGGCGGCAACATCGGGCCCATGATTAAGCTGGCCCAGCAGGAGGGCTCGGCTTATTATGTGGGGGCGGGCAAGATTATGATGGCCCTGATTCTGGCCCACGCCACCGACATGCTGGGCGACATTCCCTACCGCGAGGCCTTCCAGGGCGACAAAAACTACACGCCGGCCTACGACCCGCAGGAGCAGCTCTACGGCGACATCGACCAATTGCTGGACGAGGGCATCACGGAAATGAGCAAGCCGGCGTCGGCCAATATGCGCCCTTTCTACTCGACCTCACCCAGCCCCAACGGCGACATTCTGTACAAGGGCGACCCCACGAAATGGGTGCGCCTGGCGTGGTCGCTCAAGGCCCGTCAGCAGCAGCACCTCACCAAAAAAGGCGGCAAGTACGACCCCGCCAAGGTGCTCGACTACGTCAGCAAGGGCTTCCGGGGCTCGGCCGATGACTGCATCTTGCAGTTCCAAACGCTGGTGTCGCCGCTGGCCAATACCACCAACTACTACGGCCAGACGCGCAACAACTTCGCTACCTACACCTACGGGGCCAACTTCATCAAATTCCTGAACGGTGCCACCTTCCCGGGTGTAGTCGACCCGCGCCTGCCTATCATGGCCACGGCTACCAGCACCGGCGCCGACCCCGGCCGGGGTGGGGGACCGGCTAGCACCACGACGCTGACCGACTTCTACAGCTCCTGGTATGCCCGCGACATTGGCTACATGGACGTCATCACCTATCACGAGCTCCAGTTCATCAAGGCCGAGGCGGCGTTTCTGGCCAACCAAAAGTCGGTGGCGCTGGCCGCTTACCGCGAGGGCATCCAGGCGCACATGACCAAGATTGGGCCCGGCGGCACGTTTAGCACGCCCACGGTCACGTTCCCGGCCATTACCCCGGCCCAGATAACGGCCTACCTGGCCAGCGGCGCCGTGGCCCAGACCGAGGCCGACCTGGCGTCGCCCGCCACGCCCAACGTGCCCCGCGCCATCATGCAGCAGAAGTACATCGCCATGTTCCTGAACCCGGAATCCTGGACCGACATGCGGCGCTACGACTTCAGCCCCGACATCTACCCCAACCTGGTGTTCCCGGCCGGGGCCAGCTCCGACGCGGGCGGGCAATTTCCGCGCCGCCTGCTGCCCGGCGCTACCGAGGTGCTCTACAACAACGCCCGCCTGCAGGCCCTCACGGGCCCGGACGGCATCAACGGCCTCAGCCCAAAGTTCTTCACCCAAAAAATGTGGTGGGACCAGTAGGGATGGCCGCAGCATCGCTACCGTTTCACTAATAAAAACCTGACATCATGAACACCCAACGATATATCTCCTGGCTGCTGCCGGTGCTGGCGGTAGCGGGCGGGCTGCTGGCCAGCTGCCAGAAAAACGAAGAGCGGCCCTATGCCGTGAGCAGCGACGACCAATTTCCCACCCTGCTCACCAATGCCTTCGGCAACGCCACCAAGTACGCGGTGGGCGAAACGGTGCCCATTGAATTGCAGTTTGCCGCGCAGGGCGCGCCCATCCAGGAAATCCGCATTTTCCAGCGCATCGAGCCCGCCTCCGATTCGGTGGTGGTGCAGACGCTGCCCGGCACGCAGGCAGTCTATTCGCGCCGCAAATTTGTCGATACGCTGGTGGTGAACCTTGTGATTCCCCCTGCGCCCAACCAGGCGCGGGTGCGCTTCTCGGCGGTGGTGGCGAGTGCCAATGGGCTGACCAAGGTGCGCTCGGTGCCCATTCGGATAGCGGCGGCCACGCCCACGGCGCGCATCGCATCGGTTAGCAACGTGACGGCACCGGCTGCCGCCTCGCTCGTGCCCGGCGACGTGGTGCGCTACAGCGTGCTCCTGAATGAGAACGGCATCAACGCCTACCCCGAGCGGCCGGCCGCCCCGCCCGCCGCTACCGCCGTGCTCTTCAACAACCTCGATAGCCTCGTGACCTACGTGCGCGTGGGCACGGCCCCCGAGCGCCGGTTTGCCCGCCAGAAGCTTCCCGCCACCGGCACCCAGACGGGGGCCGCTACCACGGTGAACCTGGACCTGACCCTGCCCGCCGGCACCGCTGGCCAGGACGTGGTGTTCCGCTTCGAGGCCAAAAGCCGCTACCTGGGCACGCCCAATTTCCGCACTGCTTCGGTCACGGCCGCGCCCATCACGCTGGGCACGGCCACGCCACTGGCCGCCGTGCGCGCCCTCTCCCTCACCTACACCGGCACCGCGGGCGGCGACCTGGCCGCGCTGGATTTAACCACTTTCACCCCGGTGGCTGCCGCCGCCCCTGCCACCAGCAAGGACCTGACCATCAGTAGCACGGCCAGCAATGCGGTGCAGTTCCGCAGCCTGAGCACGGGCACCCGGTTGGTGCGCTCCACGGCCGCTGCTTACACCAACGCCAACCTGAACAACCTTCGGCAGCTGTACAACACGGCTGCGGCCACGGCTCAGGTCACCACGCTGGACAACATTGTGGTGGGCGATGTCATCCTCCTCAAGCTGCGCGGGCTCGACCATTATGCCGTGGTGCAGGTGGCGGGCATCAACCGCACTTCCACGACGGATGTGGTGGTAAGCCTGAACATCAAGGCGCTGTAGCGCCGCTTGCGGCAAGCGCCTTACCGAGAGTGCCCACCTGGCTCGCCACATGTGGCTGGCTGGGTGGGCACTGTGGTGTATAGGTCCGCAACGTATTGCGATGCCCGTGGGCACTGTGGTATATAGGCCCGCAACGTATTGCGATGCCCGTGGGCAGTGTGGTGCATAGGCCCGCAACGTATTGCAGTACCTGTGAGCAGTGTGGTGCATAGGCCCGCAACGTATTGTGATGCCCGTGAGCAGTGTGGTAATGGGCATCGCAATACGTTGCGACGGTTTTCGGCAATAGGGTAAGCGGTTTCGCCTTGCTGGCGCGCATTGTAGATGCGGACAATAGGCAGTATTATCGAGCGTTCCCCTTGGACTCACATCTCCCAAGTATTGCTCGCTGATGAACCATACCCGCTGCTACCTGCTTGCATGCGCGGCGTTGAGTGGTTGCTCCACGCCGGATGCATCCACCAGCGCTTACCCGCAGAACGCGGCCATTTCCTCACCTGTTGGGGTGCCCCACGACTCGGCCATTAGCTACTTCCCGGCCAGCGCCAGCGTGAATACCAGCCCGGATTCGCTGATGAGGCAGTTGGGAGGTTGCGAAAGTGAATTCCAAGATGCCTCGAAGGAGTTGGGTACCTTCAACGCGCCGGTGTTATACAACTATTACCCGGGCCACGCCATCTACCGGTTTTTGTGGTCGCGTTCCTTTGACCGGCCGGTCCTGCTCACGTTGGCATTGTCGGAGGCCGGTGGGATCCTGAGAACGCAGCTTCTAAGCAAGAATCTCATGTTTAAGACTCTTTCATTGGCGGAAGAACAACAGACCCTTAAGCGTATTGCTGAAGCAGAAAGCCTCGCCCGAGAAGAGAAAGACGAAGAAAGAAGGGCCTCTTTCTTGGGAAGCGCCAAAAGCACACGGGAGGACCTTAGGCTCACCAAGCTACCATTGGAGATAATAACGGGAAAGCCGGTCACCTTGAGCAACGCCCAGGTTCAGCAGTTTCGTGAGTTGCTCATGCAAGCTGGTTTCTGGCAGTTGCCCAGCTGCGAGCCCATCCACCTAACGGACGGGTCTAGTTGGGTACTGGAAGCTCACGAGCCAGACCAGTATAAAGTGGTTTTTCGCCAAAGTCCCCGCAACGAGCAAGCACCCTTCCGGCGCTGCTGCGAATTTTTGTTGAATCTGAGCGAGGCCCGGTCGGAAGAGCGGTACTAATTCCCGCCCCCAAACAGCCGCCCGAAGAAGCCGCGCTTCTTGGGCTTCTCCTTCACCTTGACCTTGGTGAAGGGCGCGGCTTTGTCCGGGCTCTCGCCGCCGTTGGGCAGGGTGAAGCGCGGGTCGGGCTTGGTCGGGGCGGCCGGGGTGGCTATGGGAGCAGCGGCCACCGGCTTGGTGCCGCCGGGCGCCTGGCCCTGGGCAATTTCGGGCCCGGCCTGGCCGGTGGTGATGACGCGCATCGGCCGGCCCTCGTTGTGCATGCGGTCCACGGCCGTCACGTAGTAGGCGTAGGCCTGGCCGGGCACGGCGGTGGTATCCACGTAGGTGGCGGGGTAGCCGGGTGCCGGGCGCGGCAGGGCCAGGATGCGGCGCGGGTCGTTGGGCGAGCTGGCCTCGTTGGCCTCGAAGCGGTAGAGCACGTAGTAAGTGGCCGCGTCGCCGTCGGTAGCGGGCGGGCCGGATTGCCAGCTTAGCGTCACGGTGGGGCCGGTGCGGCGCAGCAGCAGGTTGGTCACGGGCAGGGGCGGCAGGGCGTCCTTCCAGGGCATGGTGGGCACCAGCGCCGGGTAGCGGAACAGGTCCTGGGTGAGGGTGTCGGTGGTGTGCAGGGGGTTACGCATCACCGATTTGGCCGAGAAGAACACGCTGCCGTTTACCTCGCCCTCGTAGCTGCGGTTGAGGCGAATCTGGCGGGGCAGCTCGCGCGGGTTGCGCCAGGTGGTGTCCGAGCGGGTGCTCTCGAACATGCGGTAGGTGCCGTGGCCGATGTAGAGGTGGCGGTCGAACTTGTTATTGGCCCACCACTCTACCAGCACGGGGTAGGGGCAAAGGCGGAAATTGGTGCTCCAGTATAGCTGCGGCACGATGTAGTCAATCCAACCCTTTTCCAGCCAGCCGCGGGTGTCGGCATACAGGTTGGAGTAGGAGGGCTGCCCGGCCCGCGTGTCGGAGCCCTGCGGGAAGTCCTTCGACTTGTTCATCCATACCCCAAAGGGCGAGATGCCGAACTTCACCCAGCGCTTGGTGGCCTGAATGCTGTCGTGCAAATCGTGGATAAGAATGTCCACGTTGCGCCGCCGCCAGTCGCCTATCTTGGCAATGCTGTCGGGGTTGAAGGCCCGGAAAGCCGCCTCGTCGTGCAGCACCTGCCCGGCCTCGGGGTAGGGGTAGAAATAGTCGTCAAAATGCACCGCGTCAATATCGTAGCGCCGCACCACGTCCAGAATCACGCGGGTGATGTGGTCGCGCACCTCCGGCAGCCCGGGGTTGTACAGCAGCTTGCCCGTGAAGCGCAGAAACCACTCCGGGTGCTGGCGGTAGGGGTGGTTGGGGGCCAGGCGGCGCGTGACGGAGTCCATGCTGGCGCGGTAGGGGTTGAACCAGGCGTGAAACTCCATGCCGCGCCGGTGTGCCTCCGTGATGAGGAAGGGCAGGGGGTCGACACCGTCGGCCGGGGCCTTGCCCTGGGTACCGGTCAGCCAGCGGCTCCAGGGCTCCAGGTCCGACTTATAAAAGGCATCCGAAGCCGGCCGGATTTGCACGAACACCGCGTTCAGGCCGGCACGCTGGCCGGCATCGAGCAGGCGGCGGTACTCGCGGCGGTACTGGTCGGGCGTTTCACCGCGCTGGTTGGGCCAGTCGATGTTCTCCACGGTGGCAATCCACATGGCCCGCAGCTCGCGCTTGGGGGGCGGCAGGGCTTCCACCACCTCGGCAGCGTCGGGGGTGGTTTGGGCCTGGGAGGGAGTCAGCCAGGCGCCGCTGCCCAGCAGCAACAGCACCAATAGAAGCCGGCCAGCGGCAAGAGAACGGAGCATCAAGCAAAGACGATAGCAGGGATAATTGCCGCAAATTACGGCGCACCGCCGGGCTCCGCCGCAGGCAGCGGCCGGGCGGTGCGTTTAGGCGGGCCGTTTCGGCTGGGCGATGCGGGCCAATTTGCGGGTCGCGCCCTGGCATTGCCTTCCATCCGCTTGTCAGCTCCCAACTCTCCAAAAGCAGGACAGCATCCCTAATTATCGCCTGACTATTCGCCAAATACCTGGAGCGGTGCGTAATTTTACAGAAGGAAGGCCAGTTTGATACCTCATTCAAACGCTGAAGCTTTACCCATCTAATGGCCGAACTATCCAATCTACTCCCGCTCAATGAAGAGCTGCGCCTACAGGCCCTGCGCCCGTACCAGCTGTTCAATACCATGCAGGATGAGACGTTTACGGAACTTGTGCGCCTCGCCGCAAAGCTCTTCAACGTGCCCATCGGCATCATTGCCTTTGTGGAGGAAGAAGAGGTCCGCTTCGGCCTCAACCACGGCCTCGACCCCTCCATGGACCGCGTGAACCGTTGGGAAACCCTGTGCTCGGTGGCCATGCTGGACGAGGGCGTCAGCGTGTACGAAGACCTGCACAACAAGCCCTGCGACCTCATCGACTCAGCCTTGGTGCTAAAGCTCAACCTGGGCTTTTACGCCGGCACCACCCTGCGAACGCCCGAAGGCCACGCCATCGGCGTATTGTGCGTGATTGACCACAAAGCCCGCCGCTTCCGCACCGAAGAAGGCGACCTGCTGGAACGCATGGGCAAAGTAGTCATGAGCCTGCTCGACCTGCGCTTACACTTGGTGCAGCAGCCCCTCTGGAACCAGCAGCTTTGGACGGCGGTGTACGAGCGCATCGAAACCTCGATACTGCGGCTGGAAACCCTGGCCTCGCTGGCCAGCTGGGAAGAGCAGTCCGATAGCGCAGCCGCACAATCCTACCAGGAATCGACCCACGACGAAATGCTCCGGATAATCGACGTGCTCATCGAGCAGATTCAGCTACGGAACACTGCCGTCTAACTATACCCCGGCATTCAACAAAAAGGCCCGCAAACCTGGTTTGCGGGCCTTTTCTGTTCTCGGATGAGCATGGCCCTGGTCGAGCCAGAAGCCGTGCTTACTCAGGAGCCTGTTAGCTCGGTATCCGTCAGCGGTTGGTCGGGTGTATCGGGGCCGCCTTCGAGGCCATTGGTCTGGCTGGCGTCGCCGTAGTCACCGCGGATACCCGCGCCGTCGCCCATATTTTGCTGAGTGCTGCTGGGGATGGTAGTGCCGGTGCTGGCTTGTTCATCGGGCGCCGTGTCGGGGGTGGCGTTCACCGTAGCATCGTTTTCCGATTCCTGGCTGGGCGTCGAGGCGGCGCTGTTGGCCATGTCGGGACGGGGGTCGGTGGGGTTCTGTTCGGGCGTGGGCATGGGAAAGGGAAGTAAGCTTCGGCCTGCCGGGGCAGTGGCCGAAGTTGATGAAGGGAAAGCCACCACGGTGGCGGTTTCCTGCTGTACGGCCAGCCGGCCCGGTGGTTGGGCGCAGCCCAATTGCGCGCCGTGTGCCATCTTGGGGCTGCATTTGTCTTTTCCTTCATTCAATCCGGCCTTCCAGTGGACAGGCCGTTGCTTCCTTCGATACCGTGTCCGATTCCCCCACCGATTTCTACCACCAGAAAACCGACGCCGAGCTACAGTTTTTCGTTGACAACCCTGGCTATTATCAGCCCGAGCTGGTGCAGGAAGCCCGCCTTGAGCTGCGCCGCCGGGGCGTGGGGCCCGTGCCGCCCGCGCCCGTCGCAGCCTCCGTGCCTGAGCCGGCTCCCGCACCCGCCGCAGCTCCCGTATTCGCCGCGCCTGCACCGGCCCCAAGCTACCAGCCCGCATCCAAAGCTGCCCCTGCTTCCGGGCTGCCCGGCTTCCCGGTGGTAATGGGTGTGGCCGTGGTGCTGGCCCTGAGTGTGGGCGGCTTCTACTACGTGAAGCAGAAAAATAGTCCGGTCACCAGCGTAGCTCCGGTGGCTGATGTGGCTCCGGTAACTGATTCAGTTCCGGCAGCTGATATAGCCCCGGCAACTGAAGCGGACCCCGCGGCCGAAGCCACTCCAGCCCGCAAAAACCCGCCGGAACTCACCGAAGTAGCCACTTCGGTTGTGCCAACCTTCGATGTACCGGCCATTATCGAACAGCAGCTTAAGCACGTGCCCGCTACCGAACGGGCCGCTGCTGCCCAAGCCGGCCAGCCCCTACGGCAGTACCGCGAGCTGGCCAAGCGCTTCTGGACGGCCGAAACCCAGACCGAATACCTGCTGCAGCAAGCCCAGCAAGGCAAGCTCGATACCGCCCTGCCGGGCCACGTCGAAGCCGCTGAAGTTGCCTGGCAGCAGTTGAACAAAGCCACGGTGTACAGCTACAAATTCGGCCCGGCCATGACCAGCCACCTCGACATAATGAGCCGCGTGGGCCGGCAGCAGCAGGAAGCGCTGTCCGATTTGCTGCTGGTAGCCAACAACCCGCAGAGCTACGAAAACAGCAAAACCCGCCAACGGGCTGCCGATGTCAACGACCTGCTCTCCGGCCTGCTGCCAAAGTCGCCGGTCACGGGCGAGCCCTACGTTGCCATCGTGCGTCGGGTGACGTTGTAGGAGAGGCATCTGTCATCGCGTCGTTCCGGATAACGGCCGGCGCGCATGACGTTCCTTTGGGTTGTTCAAGTCTTCACTGCGGGCAACATCTGGCAAAGTGGCCGGTTGGGCAAGCTGGCGCGCTCCTTGCCGCGTCTGCTTGCAATGGAAGCACCTACTCCCGAACCTGCCCCCGGCTCCACGGCCGCCCTTGCCGCCCAGCTTTTCGCCCAAAAGCCCGAAGCCGAGCTGCTGTATCTGGCCCAGAATGCCGCCCGCTACGGCCCGGCCGTGAGCGCCGCCGCTGTAGCCGAGCTGCGCCGCCGCGAGCTGCTGCCCGAGCCTGCCCGTCCCGCCCCGCCACCGCCGCCCGCCGAGGCCGAAACCTGGAGCCAGCTGTTCGGGCAGCTGGCGCGGGGCCTGTTCATCCCATCGCGCCGCTTCCTGGCCACCCCGCTGCTGATTGATACCTGCCTGCTCATCTTCGGGCTGATGGTGCTCAGCGGCGTTTCGGCCTCCAACCCCACCGGCCGCGACCTCACCCATTGGGGCTCCAACCTCTCCGACCTCACGCTGCACGGCCAGCCCTGGCGCCTGTTCACCTGCCTGTTTGTGCACGCCGGCCTCTCGCACCTGCTCCTGAATATGTTTTCTCTCTGGCTGCTGGGCCTGTTGGTGGAAGACCGGGTGGGGCCGTTGCGCCTGGCGCTGGTGTACCTGGCCAGCGGCATTGGCGGCAGCCTGGCCAGCCTGTGGTGGCACACCAGCGGCATCAACTCCGTGGGGGCGAGCGGAGCTATTTTCGGCCTCTACGGCCTGCTGCTAGTGCTGCTGGTGGGCAAAAAGCTGGTGCTCGATAAATCGGACCGCCGTGCCATGCTGGGCCTGGTGCTCTACCTGGTGCTGAGTAACCTGCTGTCGGGCATCACCGGCAACATCGACAATGCGGCTCACCTCGGCGGACTGGCTACGGGGTTGTTCGTGGCTGGCCCGCTGGCTTTGATTGGGCTGAGAAAACACGTAGAAGGACAGCGGTGAGGCGAGAGCCGGAGAAATATTGTTTTGGCGGGATGGCAGCGAGCTGTTCGGTCTGGGAGGCGTGTACAGTAGGTGTACACTTTGTTTGGAGTAGGCCTAGAGTAGGTGAGCAGAAATTGAACGGAAGCAAGAAATTGACTGCGCCCTGCTCTGCTGCATACAGGTATTGAGCGGCCGATGAGTAGGTATATCACTCGGCATCCCGATGAGTATACGGACCCGGCTAATGCGAAAGAAAATTGGGAGGTCGATTAATGACTGGCTTGCAGGATAGAAAATTATTTGTGAAATGGGCGCTTGAATCGCAGCATAATTGCTATACCTTGGCAATGCCTTATTCCTTCACTTTTTCCACACTTACTTATGGGCAACACTTACCTGACAGAGTCTATTTCACGTTTATTAAAATTCATAGTTGGTAAAAACCAGTTATTTGCTCTTTTGTGGGTATTTATAAGCTGGCTTTACGGGCCAGTTGTTTACGCACAGGTGTTGGGGCCAGAAACCCAAATTCAGTGCTACACCCTTTCGCCCAATGCGCCTGCGCAAAACGCAACGGGTACTGGTGCGCTGACTATCGGGCAGCGGCTGGTGGTGGGTAATAGTAGCTGCATGCAGTTTCCGGAATACGCGCCTGGCTTTCAGGTCGAGCATGACTTGCCCGAAATGCCTATCAAAACCGTTCGGATTATGTTTCACGTTTTTCAGGATGATAACGGCAATGACAACTGGCAGTCGCCCGCCCAGGATGGCGGGGCTGATGAAGTGCTGCTGCGAGGCTTGGTTAACGGGTTGCCACGCTGGCCTATTAGCACGGGTACTCCAAGCCGAACGATACGAGGCCTAAACGGCATCTACGGCCAGCTTGACGAGCGACTGGTGAGTACCATGACCAACCTAGCGGTGGTGCCCGCTGCCGCGCCGCGAGCCGATACGCGCATTCGGTTTCAGCTCGAAGGCATTCGCTACTACCGAAACTCCGCTTACTGGAACTTAACAGATAATAACCCCTGGGGCTGTGGGAGTAATCCAGACCCTAGTGTGAATAATGACGCCTGCAGAAAAGGATTCTACACGACCTTTATTACCAACAGCAGTACCAGCCAGGATGCCAGCGGCACCGCACTAACGGCATCACAGAAAACGGATATTCTGCACATCTTTCTCGGGGAGCACCCGGGAATTGCCAGTACCCGGCTCGACCAGTACGGTCAAATGGGTACCCGCTACGGGACCGGAGGGGTTGCAAGCGGCGTGCCCGGCGCTTATATGTATTGCCGGGGCTTGTACTGGGACATCAAGCAACATCCGGCTTGGTCATTGAGCGAGGCGGGTTTCAGGTATGCCACATGGGTGCTGGCCCACGAACTCGGGCACTGCCTGGGCCTGTGGCACGTCGATGGGTCGGATGATTGCAATGCTTTTACGGACCCGCCAGCACCAGCACCGTGGTTTCCAATAATGTGATGGACCCGCCCGGTGCTAACGCCGGCATGCCGGGCTTCTCGCTCTCGCAGTGCCAGATTGGTAAAATGCACTATTTTTTGGGTCATAACGGAATGGGCTTGCAGTTATTGCAAAGCGGGGGGAGCGTTGTTTCCTACTTGGACAATATGCTGGTGCCGGACTATTGCCAGCATGCGGCCAGCGAGGACGTCACCATTAAGGCCGGTAAGGTGGAGGTATGGAGCAGCGCCCACAACCTGCGCGGCAACCTATACATCGAGCCGGGGGCATCCCTGACTATCCGCTGCCGGGTTGGCTTTGTGGGGCCGGAGGCCAAAATAGTGGTGCGCAGGGGCGGTGAGTTGGTGCTCGACAATGGCACCATTGGCAACTACGCCACCAGTGACCGGCTGGAATGCCCCAACGACCTGCGCCTGTGGCTAGGCGGCGATGGCAGCGACGGCGACAACAGCGGCCTTATCAGCATTCGCAATGGCGGCGGGTTCACTTCTCCCCGGCTAAACGCAGTGCTGACCGCTGGCGCCACCCTGCACATCGACCCGGTGCCCGTGCTGCTGGACGGCTGCCGGCTGAGAACCGACGATGACAGCTATCTGTGCGTGGAGCCCGGGGCAACGTTCAGCTATGCCCGGCAGGCCCAGCTCACCATTCAGCCCGGAACCATCCTTGGTGTGAACCCTGCCATCCTGGGCAATTTCGATAAATGTGAGCAGGATATGTGTGAGCTGCTGAGCCAAACCGTTTCGTTTACTGCATCGACGGTGAATACGCAGGGCACGACTCCTCTGTGTTCGGGCGATGCCGTCGCGATGGCGGTACATTCAAGCTTGGCCGGGGCTAGTGTACAATGGTTTCGTAACGGTATGCTGGTCGCGAATACAGAAAACTACAGCGAGACGCCTACCGGCACCGCTTCTATTGTGTACCAAGCGCAGGTCGATTTAAACAATGGCTGCCCGCCGGTCACCTGGAGCTTCATCCAGACCATTAATCCGGCGGCAACCATTCAGCTGCTGAGTAATTCAATAACCGTGTGTGGGGCTGGGACTGGCGCTGGCTACCTGTCCAATGACTGGTTCGATTTAACCAGTGCCACCGGGAGTATTCGCAACCCCAATGCCCCTGCCAACCTGAATACGACTTACAGCTGGAAGGACCCCGCTAACCCGGCCCAATCAGTGGTAGGAAGAAGTTTCAATGGTACAGCAAACTTTTATTTCCTCCGGCTGGCCAACCTGCGTGCGTTCGGCGTCTCTTCTTACCCGCTTCAGCTATGCAATACCAGCACCAACCCGAACATTCCTTGTGAAACCTGCGCTACGGTAACCATCAACCTGAATGCGCCGGCCTTCACGGTGCCCACCCCGGCCGCCACTTGCCTGGGGCAGCCCGTAACGCTCACGGCCAGCGGCCCGGCCGGTACCACGTACCAATGGCAGCCGGGCAGCCTGACCGGGACGAGTGTAACGGTAACTCCCACGGTTAACACGACTTATGCCGTGACCGGCACGGCGGCCAGCGGGTGCCAGGCTACGCGGCAGGTGCTGGTGGCGGTGAACCGGCCCACCTGCCTGGCTTGCCTGGGCGGCAACTACACCAACATGAGCCTGGCCGGCACCAGCTTTGCCAGCTACAATTTCGTGGCGGGCAAGACCTACGTGTTCAACCAGGATACGGAGTTTACGACCAGCATTTTTACAATTCCGCAAGGTACGCGTCTGTTGTTCGGGCCGAATGTGAAGCTCACGCTGCGCAATAACGCCCGGCTGGACCTGCAGGGCGGCACCCTCACGGCCCTCTGCGACCAGATGTGGAGCGGCATTGTGGCCGAAGCCAGCAGCCGGGGCGTGGTCGCCCAGAAGCCAGCCAGCCTGCCCTACTCCGAAATCAGCCATAGCCGCAATGGACTGGTGCTCAGCAGCAGCGCGCCTGCGCTCGCGCAGCCGACCTTGCAGCTCCGCTACGTCGCGTTTTTGCATAACGGCCAGGGGGTGCAGGTGCAGGCACCGACCTCGGCCAGTGCGCCGGCCTTTGCCGGCGTCATCGACCATTGTCAGTTCGACTCCGACCCGCGCCAGATGCTGGCGCCCTGGCAGTACGTATCGGCCCAGGACCTGCACGTAAGCCTGCGCCATCTGGCTTTGTCCGGCAACTGCTCGGCGCTGACCATGAGTACTACCATTCTCAGCCTGGCTCTGTTTGGGGTGTGGGTGCCTACCTCGGCTCCGTTCATCGCTACCAACAGCGTGTTTCGGGACATCTACGTGGCGGGCATCTATGCCCGTGATGCGTTAACGTCCGCCACGCAGCTCACGCTGAACCAGTTCATTTATCCGACGGCCAACAACGAAGTCATCACGAGCCACAGCCCGCAGATGCGGGGCGTCTTCAACACGGACCTGGCGGTAGAAGGCCCGAACTCCCTGCTGCGCGAGGGCGTGTGCGTGGGCATTTTCGGTCCTACGTCAGGAGGTACGTTTACCCTGCAGGGCAATATGTTTACGCAGCCCGTGCCGCTCACTAGCTTCGAGACCCGGATACCCAACCAATACCCCCAATACGGCGTGATAATCAGCGGCGGCATCCTGAAGGAGAATATTTTTCGCAACCTGCACATCGCCTACATGAGCGGCTCGACGCAGCAAGATGGGGAGGTAAAGAACAACTTGTTCGAAAACTGCGTGTATGGGCTGTACTTCACCAACAGCCAGCCGCGCACCGCGAGCAGTGTGGGTACGGCCACAGTGAGCTGCAATACGTTCCTGCGCCAGCCCAACGTGAGTGGCACGAGCTACGGCATCGTGCGCGACTACTGTCAGGCCCAAGGCATGGGTGGGGCCTGCGACCAGATTGATTTTATGACGTCGGGCATCGCTTCAAACGGCTCCCCTATCTACCGCTTGCAGAAGAACAAGTTCGAGGGGCCATCCAGCACCGCCGCGCCTTTCTACCATATCTACAATTCACCCACGAACGCACAGATTACATACTCGACCTTTAGCGGCATCGTACCAACGATTGTCGTGAATTCTTCGGCATTGGTTTATGTCTATAATTCGAACGTCGTTTTAACGGCCACTGCGGGCTCCATTGTTGGCAACGACTGCGCTTCCGAGGGCTACCAGTATGGCCTGCAAGGGCGGTCAACAGGGCCCTCGACACCCAATAGTTCGTCAGCAAGTGTCCTGAAAGACGTGTTCCTGGCGCAGAACGTGCCGAATCCTTGTGCGGGCACCACTTCAGTGAGCTACCGCACCCCCATCGGAAAGCAGGATGTCCAGTTGGTTATCCGGGATTATTTTTCGGGGGCGGTGGTGCAGCGGCAGGTAGTGCCGGCCGGGGAGCATACCGTGGAAGTGAACGTGAGTAAGCTGCGGCCAGGGGGCTACCATTATGCTTTAGAAGTAGACGGCCAGCCCGTCGCCCACCATAACCTGCTTGTGCAATGAGCCGCCTGCTTCTCATTTGCCAGCACCTGATAATAATCGGGTGCTGGCAGTTGGCGGTGGCCGTAGATGCTATTGCCCAGCCCGCGCTCATGGCCGAGCACAAGAACCTACCGCGCTTTGAAAACACCTTTGGCAAATCGTTTGAGTTGCCCGGCCGCCGTTTCGTGCACTGTGGCAATGCTTTAATTCGAACACTTCTCACTGGTAAAGACGAGTTGACACTAGTGGTAAGCACGGCCTTAGGGGATACGGTGCGCTACCGACGACTGGACCGAAACCCATCCCAGGGCGGCGACCGGTTCGTGGATGCGGTTCTTGAGCCTGACTACAGCATTACGTATTTGAGCATGCGATTTGTGCCTGGGCCGCAACCCGGCATAGATATCCGCACGTACGAGCTGACGCAATTAGACACGCTGGGGCAGGTGCGGCGGCAGTGGTCGTATCCGCTCTACCCGGTGGGCACGGCGGTGGATGCCACGGCCCTGCTGCGGGTGCCCGACGGCTATCTAGTGCTGGCCAACCCGGTGAACGCGGCGGCGAGCACGCCCTCGGCCACCTATACCTACGCCGGGGCGGTGAAGCTAGACCGGCAGGGGGCCGTGGTGTGGCAGCGCACCTGGCCGAGCCGGGGCTACGGCGGGGTGGGCTACCTGGCCGGGCTGGTGGCCCGGCCCGATGGCTCGTACCTGGCCGCGGGCTCGGCCGACAACGGCACGCCCTACACGGGCGGGGCCACTTCGCCGCGGCTGGACTACTGGGTGGTGCAGTTCAGCCCGCAGGGCGACACGCTGCGCACGGTGCGCTTCGGGGTGAGTCCGCAGCTGGAAACCGCCACGAAGGTGTTGAACACGCGCGGGGGCGGGGCCGTCATCGGCGGGGTGCGGCGCCTGCTGCCGGGCGGCAACAACGATGCCCAGCTGGTGCAGCTCGACAGCCTGCTGCGTCCGCAATGGACCTATACCCAGCCCAACACGAGCAATGACTACGACTCCTTCGGGTTTGTGCAGCCTACCACGCGGGGCGCCGTGCTCTTCGGGGGCGGGCGGGTGGACGCGGCGGCGCGGCAAGTGCGCGTGGAGCTGAACTGCTACACGGCGGCCGGCGTGCCGCGCTGGTTCTGGGCCTACCGCTTCGGCGGCCCTGGCTCGCAGCGGCTGACCGGGTTGGCCACCTGGGTGAGCAGTGCCGACAGCTCGGCTTACTTCATGGGCGGGACACGGCTCACCAGCACGAGCACCAACCCGGTATACGAAGATTATTTTGCCCACATTGCCAACGCGGGCGCGCCGTTTTTGGCCGACCTGTGCCGGGAGCCGCCGCAGGCGGTGCTGGGCTACGCGCCGACGGCCGGGGGCGACAGCCTACGCTTCGTGAGTTTGTCCTCGGCCGGGCCGCGCTACGCGCAGCTGGCGCTCTGGCACTGGGACTTCGGCGACGGCACCAGCTACGACGGACCCGCCCCGCCGCCGCACCGCTACCCGGCCGGGACCAGCGCGGGGACGGCCGTGCGGCTGAGTGTGACCAATAACCTGGGCTGTACCAGCTCCCAGGCCGTATTTCCCTTTGCCCTGGCCACGGCTCAAGCGCGGGCGCTGGCGGCTCAAGTACAGCTCTACCCCAACCCCACGGCCGGGGCCGTGACGCTGGCGCTGGCCGGCCTGCGGGCGCAGGGCGCGGTGGCCCTGGAGGTGGTCAACGTACTGGGGCAGGTGGTGCTGGCCCGCACGGCCCTGGTGAGCCAGGGCGCGGTGCGCGAAGTGCTGGACCTGCGGGCGCTGCCGGCGGGCGTGTACACCCTGCGCTTGCGGGCCTTGGAGGGCGTTATCGTTAAGCGTTTGGTGCGCGAGTAATTACGACCGACACCTTCGGCTTCATTCAATATGTCGCCGGATGCGGCTGAGCGTTTCGGTCGTCATTCCTAGGTAAGAGGCCACCATGTGCTGCGGAATGCGCAGGGCAATGGCCGGGTATTTCAACAGAAACTCGCGGTACTTCTCCTCGGCTGAGTAACTGATGGCCGAGTGAATCCGGTTTTGCGAGGCCAGAAAGCTGCGGTGCAGGATATTGTTGACCAACTCATGCAAGGCCGGAATCTGCTGGCGCAGGTGGTCAAAGTCCTCTTTGTTAATCAGTATCACCGTCGAGTCTTCAATGGCCTCAATGTTGTAGCGCGAGGGGTGGCCCGTTGTGAGGCTTTCCCGGTCGCCTATCCACCAGTTTTCCATCGCAAAATTGAGGATGTGCTCGGCGCCCTTGGCATCCACGGAGTAGGTGCGCAGGCAGCCATTGACTACGAAGGCATTGTAGCTCCAGATATCACCGGCTTGCAACAGGTACTGGCGCTTGCGTACCGACCGCACCACGCTCACCGCCTCGATTTGCGCAATTTCATTGGGCGTAAAAGGGGCGTGCTGCTGGAGATATTGAGCAAAGACGGCAAACATGGGCGCAAACACATACGGTTGGGCGCGCAAAACAACCCGGTTTTGCTCGTAGGGGGCCAAACAACGGCCAAAACAAAGAGGAGGCGCAGTATGTCGCGCCTCCTCAGTAAACGTCCAGAACCGCGCCATGTGCATCATTTACCGCAGAAATGTCACATGCTGCACCTCGACAACCTGCAGAGCCAATCCGATTCGTCGCTGGTCACGTCCAGCTCTACTACTTCCACGTTGGGCAGGGCCGATAGTTTCGAGGCCACGGCTGCGTTTTTAGTAGTAGCGCCACGCATGCCGGCCACTACAGTGTGTCCGGCGGCAGCCAGGGTAGTAGTCATCAGTTTGCCAAAGCCAGTGCTGGTGCCCGTAATAAAAATGAGCTAAATCACGAGGTTGATTTTGAGAGGGTAAACGGGTGTGTCGCCCCCGTTGGGATTTGTTATTCCGACAATACAAAGGTCTGGCTCCGTCTCTCCCACCTCCTTTGACGTTTATCAAAAAAGCCCGTTGACATTCATCAACGGGCTTTTTCAGAAGTAGGCCGCACCCACTTGCTGGGTGTTTCACAACAAGGGATTTAGCTCACCGTAGGTGGGTTGGGGTAGGGATTGGGTGGGCCGCCGGCCAGTTGGCTCACCATGTCGTCGAGAATGGATTTGCTGTAGCCAACGCGCATGGCGTATTCCTGACACAGGCCGTATTCGCGGGCGTCCAGCTGGCCGTCCTGCAGCATCATTTGCACCAGCGTTTGCAGCTCCAGGGTGCGCTGGAGCCCATCAGCTGGCAGAATAAAGCTCAGCACACCGAGGTTATCGGCAATGGGCATCACCTCCTCCGGTTTCAGGCCGAGCCTGTTGCCGATTTGCAACAGAAAGTCACTTTCCTCTGGGCTTAGCTGGCCATCGGCCGCCGCTACTAGCACCAGATTTTGAAAGAAAGCGAGTTTCTTTTGCTGCGTATTCAGCACCTTTTCGAGCGAATGGGTTTCTTGCATGAAATTGAGAAGTTAGTTATTAAGCTACTCGGGCCCGAGGGTAACTCAGCCCCTGTTTTGAACGACATCTTACTCGGAAGGTTGGAGCAGTGTATGGCTTCTTTCATCCGTAAGCAGCACGAAGGCCTTCTCACGCCCGCATCCGTTGAAAACACTGCAAGCTGTTATGATGTCATAAGGTCCTTCACGCTACCCAGGCCGACAGAAGTTATCCACTCTTCCAAAACCCCGCCCAGCCCCAATGCAAGCCCTTCAACTTGATGCCATTCACCAGCCCGCCGTGCTGCGCGAGCTGCCTACGCCCACGCCCGGACCTGGTGAAATCCTGGTAAAACTTCACGCTGCGGCCCTCAATCACCGCGACGTATTTATTCAGGAAGGCAAGTATGCTGGCATCCGGCTGCCCTGCACGCTCGGGGCCGACGGCGCGGGCGAAGTAGCCGCGCACGGCCCCAGCGTACCAGCCGATGCGCCGGCCGTGGGGGCCCGCGTGCTCATTTACCCGGGCCTGCGCTGGGGCAATAACCCCCGCGCCCAGGCCCGGGACTTTGTGGTGCTGGGCATGCCCGACCCCGGCACGTTTGCCGAATACATCAACCTGCCGGCCGAATACATATTCCCGCTGCCCACGCACCTGAGCTTCGAGCAGGGTGCCGCGCTGCCATTGGCGGGCCTCACGGCCTACCGGGTCGCCTCCACGCGTGCGCAGGTGCAGCCCGGCGAGCGGGTGTTGGTGACGGGCGTGGGGGGCGGCGTAGCCGGCACGGCCGTGCAGTTCTGTGCCGCCCGGGGTGCGGAGGTGTGGGTGACATCCAGCGTTGAAGAGAAAATTGCCCGCGCCCAGACCCTGGGGGCCAAAGGCGGCATCAGCTACAACACCGAGGGCTGGGTAAAAACCCTCATTCAGCAAGCCGGCGGGCCGTTCGATGTCATCATCGACAGTGCGGCCGGGGCCGCTTTCGGCGCCCTGCTCGATGCCGCCGCGCCCGGTGGCCGCATTGTATTCTACGGCGGCACGCTGGGCAACATCCCCGACCTGCCGCCCGCGAAGGTGTTCTGGAAGCAGCTCAGCATTCTGGGCTCTACCATGGGCTCGCTGCAAGATTTTGCCGATATGCTGGCGCTGGTGACAGAAAAGCAGCTCGTTCCGGTGATAGATGAAGTTTTTCCGTTGGCCGCAGGCGAAGCCGCCCTGCGCCGCCTCGAAACTGGTGCGCAGTTCGGCAAAGTCGTGTTAAAAATTGTCTGAAACTGCCGCCGAAAAAGAGCTGTATCCTGTCTCGCAAGCCATTGATTTTCAAAACAATATTTACGCAATAAATAGTGTTAAAATTGGGCCAAAAGGGAATGAAAATGGGCTTCTTAAGGTTAATTAACTGCGCTGAGAATCCAGTTAAAACCAGCCCGTTTTTGCCATGAAATCCGCCGCCGAATACCTCAATAACCACGTCTTTGAAGCCCGCCGTCCGCGGCGCGAGTTGCAGTCCGTGGTGGCCTACGCCGACGCAGTGCAAGCCGTAGAGCAGGCCCTGGCCGACGCTGAAAAATACCGCTACCTGCTGATGCGCGCCCTGCGCCGCCACGATAATGACACGGCTGTCATCGCGCCGGCCGCTGCTTCCTATTTCACTGATACCACGCCATTGCTGCCGCTATACCCGGCCCATGAGCGCATGGCTGCATAATGTCGAACGGACGCGAAGTGTTGCGTCTCTACATTTTTCAATAGCCATAAAAGAAAGGCCCGAATTTTAATTCGGGCCTTTCTTTTTCATCCCAGCTTCTCAGCCAAATGCGCTGCCATCGCAGCCGCTTGCTGTCGGATTTCTGGCACGGCCGTCGATTCGAAATAAGCCGGCCGGCGGCTGGGACCCAGCGTGAACAGGGTGCTGGAAACCCGGCCATCGGCTCCGCGCAGGGCGCCGTGGGCGTCGGTGAGCAGGCCTAGGTGCAGCGCGTCGGCGGTGAGGTGGCCGGCATCGCGCAGGTGCATCACCAGCGGGTCGGCAATGCGGGCGTAGTCGAGCAGCGGGCCGGCGCAGCACACTACGTGCTGGGCGGTGTGCCAACAGCCGGCCGTGCCGTGGGGGCGCACCCGTACCCGCAAGACGTCGCCATCGGGGATGATTTCACGCACCGTGCCGATGTGCAGTTGTACCAGCCCAGCCTCGGTGAGGGCGGCCACGGCTGCGGCGTTACCGGGTGGGCTGCGATGCCGCGTCACGGCCCACAAGCCCGCCAAATGCCGCAGAAACCGTCGTTGCTCCGCTAACGGCCACGCCGCCCAGATGCGCCCCAAATCCGGCCGCAAGGCATCCAGCACTGCCCGCCAGTTGACTCCTTGCGCCGCGGCGTAGCGCAGGTGCCGCTTGAATACTGCTACCACGTCCGTTACGGTGGTTGCTCCTGCCACTTCGGGGTAAAAGTTGGGGTAGGATGGCGTGGCGGGGCCGTGCGCGCTGGGCCAGCGGCCGTGGCGGGCTACCACCGTCACGGGGGCGCGGTGGCCATCCTGGCGTAGGGCCAGCAGCACGTCAATTGACGTTAAACCCGAGCCGATGAGCAGTACGGAGTCGTCGGGGCCGATGCGGCGGATGTTGCCAATAGCCCACGGGTCGGTGTGGTAGGCGGGATGGTGGAGGTAGCGGTGGTCGGGCCCGGCGGGTGGGGGCGGGGGGAAGTTGCCCAATGCCAGCACCACGCAGTCGCTCAGCAGGGTAGTTCCATTGGCCAGCTGCACAGCCCGGCGGCCATCGGGCCGGAGCGGGGCGGTTACAGCAGTGGTCTGGTGCCAGCGCAAAGGGCCAGTGCTGGAAGCAGGGGCTGCCAAAGCAGCCGTCAGCTCCTGGCTTAAATAGCGCCCATAGGTGCTGCGGGATGCAAATTCGGGTACCCCGGCGGCGCATTCGGGTTGCCCTGCCAGCCAGGAGGCAAAGTGGTCGGGGGCATCGGGATACAAGCTAAGGGCACCGGGGCGCACGTTGAGCAGGTACTCGGGCCGCCGGGCGCTGTAGGCTAGGCCGGGGCCAGGAATATCGCGGGGCTCTACCAAGTGAATTTCGGCGTGGGCCAGGGCCGGCTGCTGGCGCAATTGCAACACCAGGGCCGTGCCCGCGAAGCCGCCGCCCACAACGGTAATGACAGGACGAGCGGGTGGAATCACAGATGGAAGGATTGGGATAGTAGAACTGATGACAGACGGTACACGCCAAATGCGTCTCTACGCTTTGCTACATGTACCGGCCCGGCACCAGATAATTCTGCACGTAGTCAGCAATGCCGTCTTCCAGCCGTGTAAACGGCCGGTCGTAGCCAATGCTTTTCAGCTTGCTCATATCGGCTTCGGTGAAGTACTGGTACTTGTCGCGGATGTCCTCCGGCGTGTCTCTGAACTGAATATCCGCCGTGCGGCCCAAGGCATTGAAGGTGTTCAGTGCCAGGTCCAGGAAGGTGCGGGCCGTGCCGCTACCCAAGTTGTAGATGCCCGAGTGGGTGCGGTGGTTCAGCAGGAAAAAGCACACTTCCACCACGTCCTTCACGTACACAAAATCGCGCATCTGCCCGCCATCGGTGTAGTTGGGGTTATGCGATTTGAACAGCATCATCGAGCCTGACTGCTGAATCTGGTGGAAGGCGTGCATGATGACCGAAGCCATGCGGCCCTTGTGGTACTCATTGGGCCCGTACACGTTAAAAAACTTCAGCCCAGCCCAGAAATACGGTTTTTCTTCCTGCTGCAGAGCCCAGTTGTCAAAGTCGTTTTTCGAGTCTCCGTAGGGGTTCAGGGGGCGGTAGAGCGGAAATAGTGCTTCTTCGGTATCGGTGTAGCCCAGGGTGCCGTCGCCGTAGGTCGCGGCCGAGGAGGCGTATACCAGCGGCAGGTTGTAGCGCACGCAGGCCTGCCACATCTGCTTGGAATAGTTCAGGTTAAGTACATCAAACACGGCCGGGTCCATCTCCGTGGTATCGGTGCGGGCCCCGAGGTGGAAGATGAATTCCACCTGCTCGTGGTTGGCATCGAGCCAGTCGAAAAACGTTTCGCGGTCCACGTATTCGCGCAGCTTCTTGCCTTCGATGTTGGGCAGCTTTTTCTCGATGGAAAAATTATCCACCACCACGATGTCGTTAAAATTGGCGGCATTGAGGCGGGAAACAAGGCAGCTGGCAATGAAGCCGGCCGCACCAGTGACTACTATCATGGGGAGCGGAGTTGGGATGCGGCAAAGGTAAACCGGCTAGCTGAACGAGTACCGCGAATTTTCAATCCGGCCCCGCGCCCTTAGGATTACGCTTGTTGCGCGGGGCGAAATGAAATTCCGCAGTACTCGGGCCACGCAGTGCCGGTTCTACCTTTGCCCCATGCGTTTTCGATTACTGCTTTTACCCCTGGCCTTGCTGCTGGGTTGCCAATCCGAGTCTGAGCAAAAAGCCACCGTGCAGGTGCGCGACGGCATGGGCCGGACCCTCACGCTGCCCGCGCACCCGCGCCGCGTGCTGGCCCTAGCCCCCAGCATGACCGAAATCCTGTTCGCCGTGGCCGATACTGCCACCATCGTGGCCCGCGTGCCCCAGGACAATTATCCCGCCGGCGTCTACCGCAAGCCCGTTGTCAACAACTACCCGCTCGACCTGGAAAAGCTGGTGTTGCTCAAGCCCGATGTGGTCTTCACCACCGAAGGCATCACCTCCGTTGATGACGCCCAGCGTCTCCAGAAACTGGGTATTCCGGTGTATTATCAGCGCTACCGCCGCGTAGAGGATGTTTTCAAAGGCATTGATGAAGTGGGCCGAATACTCGGGCGCGATGCGCAAGCCAAACACCTCACGGATTCGCTCCGTCAGCGCATGCATGCCTTACAGCCAGAAGATTACGATGGCAATGAGCCCAGGGTGCTGGCCATCACCTGGATTGACCCTATTTATTGCTACGGTCAGAATACGCTGTTCACGGACGAAATCCACTTTGCTGGTGGCCAGAATGCCATCACCGAAACCTTCCCACAGCCCTACCCAGCCCTGACCCGCGAGTACATCCTCAAGCTGAACCCCGACGTGCTGCTCGGCGGCAGCTTTGAGAAGCTGGACAGCACGTTTTTCAAAAACTATCCTGAGCTGAAGCGCATCAATGCCTATAAGAACCACCGCGTCTTTGCCATCACCGGAAACCTTATGGAACGGCCCGGCCCTCGGGTAGTAGAATCGGTGCGCGAGCTGCGGGAACTGCTTGCGCCGCGCCTCGGCAATTCGCTGCCCCCTGCCCGCTGATGCCAACTCGTCGCCCCGTATTGTGGCTCATAGCAGGCCTGCTGCTCACGCTGGCGCTGGTGGTGCTGGGCCTGCGGGTGGGGAGCTATGCTACATCGTATAGCTTCATTCTAAATGCTTTCTGGCACTACAACCCCGCCGACCCCGCCCAGCTAGTGCTGGTGCAGCTGCGGCTGCCGCGGCTGCTGCTGGCGCTGCTGGCCGGCGCCAGCCTGGCCGTGAGCGGCTACCTGCTCCAAACCCTCGTCACCAACCCGCTGGCCGACCCGTACCTGCTGGGTACGGCCTCGGGGGCTTCGCTGGGCGCTATTGCTTCCTATGTACTGGTGCCGTCGCTCACGGTGATGGGCGTGTACCTGCCGCCGGTGGCTGCGCTGGCCGGGGCCTTCACGGCCACGTTGCTGGTGGTGGCGCTGGGTACGCGGCGGGGCCGGATTCTGCCCGCCCCGCTGCTGCTGGCCGGTGTGTCAGTGGGGGCGCTGGCGGCGGCCATCGGCAGCCTGCTCACCTTTCTGGCGTCGCCCGAGGGCAGCTTGCGGAGCGTGGTGTTCTGGGCGTTTGGTAGTTTTGAGCGGGCGGGCTGGGACGTGCTGCCATATCCGGCCGCGGCGCTGGTTATCAGCTTATTCGTGTTGGCCTTTCTGCAAAAAGATTTGAACCTGCTGCTGCTGGGGGAGGAGCGGGCTGCTGCGCTGGGGCTGCCCGTGGCGCGGCTGCGCTGGCTGCTGGTGCTGCTGGCGGCCGGCCTCACGGGTGGGGTGGTGGCGCTATGCGGGCCGGTGGGTTTCGTGGGGCTGCTGGCTCCGCACCTCACGCGCCGGCTGCTGGGCACCACGGGCCGCTACAATATACTGATATGCGCGGTGCTCGGCGGTGCCTTCCTGCTGGCCTGCGACTTGCTGGCGCGCGTGCTCTACCCACCGGCCGGGCTGCCGGTGGGCCTGGTCACGGCCCTGTTTGGGGTACCCTTCTTCGTATATTTGCTGCGGAAAAATAATTAAGCTGTTAGCTACTAGCTGACAGTTGTTAGCTCCGCTTTACGGAGCTTATTGAAAAGCTAATGGCTAATAGCTGACAGCTAACAGCTAAAAATCAGAATGATATACATCAGCCGCCAGGAACACTTCAACGCCGCCCACAAGCTCTACAACCCCAAGTGGAGCGAGGAGCGCAACCGCGAAGTGTTCGGCCCCTGTGCCAATACCAATTGGCACGGCCACAACTACGACCTCATCGTGACGGTGAAGGGCGAACCCGACCCTGAAACCGGCTTCGTGGTCGATTTAAAGGCCCTTTCCGACCTGCTCCGCGTGCACATCACCGACCAGGTCGACCACAAAAACCTCAACCTCGACGTGCCCTTCATGGCCGGCCAGATGGCCAGCACCGAAAACCTGGCCGTCGCCTTCTGGCAAATCATCGAGCGCGAATTGCCTGCTATTACCGGCGCTAAGCTCCACTGCGTCAAGCTATACGAAACCCCGCGCAACTTTGTGGAATACTACGGCGGGTAGAAGTTTTGAAATTTGAGGGTTGAATGTTGAGTTGTGGGGCCATCCCGAACAAGCAGCCATCATCTGATAAGTAACCCCTCAATTCAAAACTCAACATTCAACCCTCAAAACTTCTAAAGTGAAATACTACCTCATTGCCGGCGAACGCTCGGGCGATTTCCACGCTTCTCACCTCATGCGCGAGCTGCGCCAGCAGGATACCGCCGCGCAGTTTCGTTACTGGGGCGGCGATATGATGCAGGGCGAAGGCGGCGAGCTGGTGCGCCACTACCAGGATTTGGCCATCATGGGCTTTCTGGAGGCTGCTACCAGCGTGCTCAAGTTTCGCGGATACCTCAAGCAGTGCCAGCAGGACATCCTGACTTTTAAGCCCGATGTACTGATTTTGGTTGACTATGCGGGCTTCAATCTGCGCATGGCTCGGTTTGCCAAAGAGCACGGCATCAAGGTGTTCTATTA
Source organism: Hymenobacter negativus (assembly GCF_017571495.1). GTDB lineage: Bacteria > Bacteroidota > Bacteroidia > Cytophagales > Hymenobacteraceae > Hymenobacter > Hymenobacter negativus. The sequence goes on from NZ_JAGETZ010000008.1 coordinate 148,838, forward strand.
TATTTCGCCCAAAATATGGGCCTGGAACCAGAGCCGCGTCGAGCAGGTGAAATCCTACGTCGACAAGATGTTCGTCATCCTGCCCTTCGAGGAGGAGTTCTACCAGAAATTTGGCTACGATGTCGACTACGCCGGCAACCCCACCGCCGATGCCGTGGCCGAGTTCAAGCCAACTTCCGATTTCTTTGAGCGCAACCGCCTCGACCGAGAGAAGCCCATTATTGCCGTGCTGCCGGGCTCGCGCAAGCAGGAAATCGAGGAGATGCTGCACGAGATGATTGCCATTTTGCCCGGCTTTCAGGAGTATCAGTTTGTGGTGGCGGGTGTCAACAACCTCGACCCCAACTACTACAAGCACTTCCACCGCAACAACATCCGCTTCGTTTTCGACCAAACATTTGACCTGCTGAGCCATGCCAAAGCTGCCTTGGTGACAAGCGGCACGGCCACCCTCGAAACGGCATTGTTCGGCGTGCCCCAGATTGTGTGCTACCGCACCAGCGCCATCACCTATGCCATTGGCAAAATGGTTATCAAGGTGCCCTATATCTCCCTAGTAAATCTGGTGGTGGGCCGTGAGGTGGTGAAAGAGCTCATCCAAGGCGAGTTTAATGCCCGCAACCTGCTTGATGAGCTTCGCAATCTGCTGACCGACCCGGATTATATGGCCCGCCTCAAAAGTGGCTATGCCGAGTTGCGCCAGAAGCTTGGGCAGCAGCAGGCTGCTAAAAAGACGGCCGAGCTAATGGTGAAATACCTGCGGGCCAGCTAGAAAACGGGTTGCCAATACCTCTTTTTTAGTTCGTATTCACGTTTGTATAGTGATGAGAAGCCCCAATGTGCAGCATTGGGGCTTTTTCATGCCTGTTTCAGTAGCGAAGGGTCTGGTGAGTTTTGGAGCGGTAAGGAGCGGGAGCTTGTCGATAAAGGCGGGGGATTGGGCGACGTAATAGCCGACGCTTAGGGTTTTCTGTTAAATTTACAATCTCACTTCAACTCATTCTTTCTTAATGACACAACAATACTCGCGCTGGCCCGCCGCCCTTCGGCTGGCGGCATCCGCGGCAGCCGGTTCTGGTCGTGGCCGGGCCGGAGCCCTGCTGCTGGCTCTGGGCCTGACCCTTGGTGCTAAGGCACAACGGGCTTCGTCGCCGTTTTTTCAGGCCGATGCGGAAGCCCGTAGCGCGGCAGCTACGTCCCCACTATCGTCGGCGCTGTTTCACTCGCGGCCACTCACGCTGGATGTGAACGGCCTGCACGCTGCGCTGGCCACCGCTCCGCTCGAAAACCGGGCCGATGTTGCGCCGCTGGTGCTGGCCCTGCCATTGCCCGACGGTAGCACCGGCCGCTTTGCCTTGCGTGAGGCCCCCATTATGGCGCCCGCGCTGGCCGCGCAGTTCCCGAATATTAAAACCTACGCCGGCATCGGCCTCGACGATGCTTCGGCCTCGGTACGCCTCGACCTCTCGCCCCAGGGCTTCCACGCCCAGGTGCTGACGGGCAATGGCAAAAGCTTCTATATCGACCCCGTGACCCGGAACGACACCCGGCACTACCTCGCGTTCTACAAAACGGATATGAACCGGGCGGCGGCGGCGGCTGGTGCACCTTCGTCCTGCGACTATCAGTTGACGCCCGCCGACAAGCAGGCCGCAGCTGCTCGTCTGGTGACTGCCGCTTCGGGCAGCAGTAACCTGGTGCTGGCCACCGGCCCGCAGCTGCGTACTTACCGCCTAGCCTTGGCCAACACAGCAGAATATGCAGTTTTCCATGGTAACACTGCTGCGGGGGTAATGGCTGCTAAGGCCGCTACCGTCAACCGGGTAGTGGGCGTTTATGAAAAGGAGTTGGCCGTGCGTCTGGTGCTGGTAGCCAACAACAACTTGCTGGACTTCCTGAGTGGTACCGGTACCCAGCCGCCCACCGCCTACACCAACAGCAACCCAAACTCCCTGCTTACGCAGAACCAGAGCAACATCGACGCCATTATTGGCTCGGCTAACTACGACATTGGCCACGTGGTAAGCACCGCCGGCGGCGGCCTGGCCGGCTTGGGTGTGGTGTGCTCTTCGACCCGCAAAGCACAGGGCGAAACCGGGACTAATTCGCCCGTAGGCGATGCCTTTGATATCGACTACGTAGCTCATGAAATGGGTCACCAGTTCGGTGGTAATCACCCTTTCAATGGCAACGATGGCAGCTGCGCCGGTGGCAACCGCAACGCTGCTACGGCCTGGGAGCCTGGTTCGGGCTCGACCATTATGGCTTATGCAGGTATTTGCAACACTACCAACGACCTGCAGGCGCATTCCGATGCTATTTTCCACACCGGTAGCTACCAGGAAATGCGTGCTTTTATTGATGGCACCACTTGCAGCACCACCTCGGCTACCGGCAACACGGCTCCTGTGGTAACGGCTCCGGCCAGCGGCAAAACCCTGCCCATCGGCACGCCATTCAAGCTGACCGCCACTGCCACCGACGCTGATGGTGACGCCCTAACCTATCTGTGGGAAGAACTGGACCTTGGCACGCAACAGTCGCCGACGTCTGCCCAGACGGCCAACAACAACGTGCCGTTGTTCCGCTCATTTGTGCCCCTGACTACTGGCACGCGCTACTTCCCCCGTCTGAGCGACCTGGTGAATAATACCACCGTTATCGGGGAGCGTTTGCCCACGGTAACCCGCTCGCTTAACTTCCGCTGCACAGCTCGCGACGAGCACAGCGGCACGGTGGGCGTGATTGGTGGCGTGAGCTATAGCTCAACGGTGAACATGGGCGTGACTAGCACCGCTGGTCCGTTTGTGGTGCAGTTTCCTAACACGGCTGTGAGCTGGATAGGTGGCGCCGCCCAAACCGTGACCTGGAACGTAGCCAACACTACTGCTGCGCCTGTAAGCTGCGCCCTCGTCAACATCCGGCTCAGCCTTGATGGCGGCCTGACCTATCCCACCACGCTGGCCACCAACGTGCCCAACAACGGCTCGGCCATTGTGATAGCTCCTAGCCCCACCACGGCCGAGACCCAGGCACGCATCATGGTGGAAGCAGCTGATAACTACTTCTTCGACATTTCGAACGCCAACTTCACCATCACACCGCCCGCCGTTGGACCTACCATCACCAGCTTCACGCCCGGCGGTGGTCCGGTGGGTACGGTGGTAACCATCTTGGGCTCGAACTTCACGGGCGCTACGGCCGTGGCCTTCAACGGTACGGCTGCTGCCAGCTTCACGGTAGTATCGGCTACGCAGATTACGGCTACGGTGGCCGCTGGCACTACTACAGGTGCCATCACCATTACGGCACCTACGGGTATGGCTACTTCGGCTACGCCGTTCGTCGTTGGCGCCCCGCCTACCATCACGAGCTTTACGCCTACTACCGGCCCCGTTGGTACGGTAGTCGTTGTCACCGGCACCAACTTTACGCTGGCTTCGCAGGTGACTTTCAATGGCATCAGCGCGCCTACCTACACGGTAAACTCGGCTACTCAGATTACAGTTACGGTGCCCACCGGCGCTACGACTGGGGTAATTGGGGTAACTACGCCCACGGGTTCGGGTGTTTCGACGGGTAGCTTTACGGTTATTCCGGCTCCAGTTATCACATCGTTTACGCCGGCTTATGGCCGCGCGGGCACGGTGGTAGTGCTCACGGGCAATTACTTCACTGGGGCTACGACTGTGGCCTTCAATGGGGTTAACGCGCCCACGTTTATCGTCAACTCCAACACGCAGATTACGGTGACGGCGCCCGCTGGCGTCAGCACCGGCCCCATCACGGTAACCGGCCTGGGTGGCCCGGGCACTTCGACCACCAACTTCACCGTTCCTACGGTGGCCAACGACCTATGTGCTGATGCTATCGCCCTGACCTGCGGCACACCGGTGACCGGTACCCTCGTGGGCGCCACCGCTTTCGGCGACCCCACGGCAACCTGCAATGGCATCGCTATTGATGGCGGTGGCGTATTCTATACCCTGGTGGGCACGGGTGCCAGCGTTACGATATCGACCTGCAACGCAGGTACTGCCTTCGATACCAAGCTGTTTGTTTACACTGGCACTTGCAGCAGCTACGTCTGCGTAACAGCCAATGACGATGTAACCTGTGCTCCGCGTCAATATGCTTCGTCAGTCACCTTCAACACGACTCTAGGTACTACCTACCGCATTTTCGTGACGGGCTATCAGGGCGCAACCGGGACGTTTGTTCTGAGCACGACTTGCGCTCCGCTCGCCCCCACGGTGGCCAGTCTGAGCCCCACTACCGGCCCGGCTGGCACGGTCGTAACCATCACCGGTGCCAATTTCACGGGTGCTACTGCCGTGACGTTGAACGGAGTAGCCATCACCGGCTTCACCGTAGTGAATGCTACTACCATCACCTTCACGGTGCCTGCCACCGCCACCACGGGGCCGGTAGTAGTTACCACTCCTGGAGGTGCTAGCACCGGTACCACGTTCACCGTAACGGTTGTATCAGCTTCTGCTAACGCCAACAAGAGCGAGTTCAGCGTGTGGCCAAACCCGGTGGCTGGCAAAGGCACCCTGCACGTATCCCTGACGACTGCGGCTACCAAGGCCAGCGCTACCCTGCGCACCGTGCTGGGTCAGACAGTAGCTACCCGCACCTTTAGCGGTAGCACCACCGACCTGAGCATGGCCAACCTTGCCAGTGGCACCTACCTCCTCACCGTGCAGATGGACGGCCGTGCGCCCAGCATCCAGCGCGTGGTAGTGGAATAAGGTTGAGTCTGGCCGGGAGCTTCCCGGTTGTATAAGAAAAAGGCCCGCCAATTGGCGGGCCTTTTTTGTGGGTGGTAGCGTCTGTCTACCGGTCGCTCTTTGTGTTGAGCTTGGCTACTGGCACGAGTAGCTCCTGTAGCCAGGTAGGGCGGGGCGGGGGAGAGGTGTTCAATTTGGCCTGCCACTCCTCGTCGGTGAGGCGGCTTTGGCTGCGGAACTCGTAGTAACTGAATACCGGACCGACGGCCACCACGGTCGTGCCATTAATATCGACTACAGTGTACAGGGCATCAACGGCACCTACTGCTTCTTCCAGTACTTCAGCATTGAAAGCGTACACATCGGCCACCACGCCAACGTGGCGTTCCCGGTCGGGCAGCCGGTCGGTTTTAAGGATGTTGAACGTCAGCTGCTCGGCCCAGCCGCCGATTTGGGCCATTTCGGCCATGTAGTCGGTGCTTACTTTTTCGCCGCGTAGCTCCTGCTGGGCAATGGTGCGGAGCTTGGTAATCTTCTCACGCATCTCCTTATTGAGGCCCGACAAGTGCTCGGTATTGACTTTTAGCCTGGTAAGAGCCTGGTCCTGAAATGCCAGCAAGCCCAGGGCCGCCTCCCAGAAAGGCAGGTTGGGCTCCACGTAAGCTAGAATGATGGGCTCGGGCGGGCCGCCACCGCCGTCGCCCATTTCTGCCGCCATCGGCTGCTCAGAATACAGCAGCAGGTCGTGCTTGAGCTCGGCCCAGCCGCCGAGGGCAGTGCTCAGGTTGCGCTTCTGCCAGGCTGGCGTGCGCGCAAATAGCGGGGTTCCTACGGTAGCCGGGGCGGGCGCATTGAGGCTGAGCAGGGTTTGCAGAGTCTTGGTGTAGAGGTTGCGGTCCCAGACCGGGGCCTTGGCAAGCTGCTTTTGCAGCTGGCGGAGCGTGTCGGGGTAGGCGGGCCACTGGGCGGCTTCGTGGTAGTGGCTCAGTAATACGTCCTGCGCGGTGTGGTTGCCGAAAGTGGCAAATACGTCCAGCCCTTTTGGAAAGGGGCGTTTGCGGTTGAGCACCTCCGTCAGGCGCGAGAGAATTTCCGCGTCGAAGGTGTAGCGGCCGGCTGTGAAAAGGAGGGTAGGGCGGTCGAGGGCATCCTGGGCGTGAGCGGTGACGCCTTTGGGCCGAATGCGGTCGGTGCCAGTGGCCAGCAGCGCGGGGCGTAACTGGGCCAGTACGGCGGGCGTGGCCAACTGGTCAAGGGTTTTGCCGGCGTAGGCAGGGCTACCCAGCAGCTTGAGCAAGTTAGTGAGCGAGCGGTTGTCCTCGTCGCCGGCCAGCACATCCAGCACCTGTGTGAAGCGCTGGAAGCCGCGGGTTGCGGCTGGATTGCCGGCCAGCGCCTTGGCTAGGGCCACGGCCCGCAGCAGGCCCGCATCGGAATCAAGAAAAACCGGGGCGGAGTTCAGCCATTTCACCGTGCGGAAGTAGCGCTTGGTGGTATCGTTGCGGGTGTACATACCGCGGGGCTTCAGCGCCTGGTACTGAAAAAGGGAATCCTGCAATAGAACCGAACCCTTGCCGGCCGCCGCAGTGGCCTCAGTTACTTCGGTCCGGGCATCGGTGGCGTAAGTGGCAGGTACCTGTGCGGCTTGGCCGGTGAGCAGCTCATGGCCCACCGCGTAGTAGGCTGCGGCCCATTCGGCGGCATCGTGGGCGGCGGGCAGCTGGCTTTGCTGGGCCAGGGTGCGGGCCTGGGCGTTGCCTTGGCGCAGCATGTCGGCTACAATGGGCCCCAGCCGCTTTTCCTCCACGTCGCTGAGAATGCCGTTCAGGTACTTGTGCAGCAGCTGCAGGAACAAATCGGTGGTGACAAAAGCGGGCGTGAAGGCATATTCGCCCTTGTCGTAGAGGTAAAACAGCTGCTCCTCGCGGGTGGGTACCACAGCAAAGTTGCTGCGGGTGAGGGTGCTGAGTAGCGCTGGCGGCAACAGAAATTCGCGCTGGTTGGTGATGAAGTCGGGGTTAATCATCGAGAAGCCGCCCTGTTTGGTCAGGCGGCCAGCCTGAAGCTTGGTTTCGAGAGCCAGAACTTTCTGCTCGAAGGCAACTTCCTGCTTGTTGAGCGGCACTGGAATAAGCTTCGGCGCCGTGACGACACCCGCCGAATCAGTCCCTTCGTCCCACAATGGAGTGTACCAGGCTGTTTTATCGAAATAGCGCCGGAGTGTGGCATTCATAAAACAGTAGCCGTTGCGGGCGTAAAGCGTGTTGCGCAGCAGCATGAGGTCGAGGTAGGACTTCCCGGCCAGGGGCTGGTTGTAGTCGAAGGCCGGCAGCGGGGCGCGCTTCGGTATTTCCCCTTCGCTGGTTTCGCCGTAGCCCTCATAATATTCCTTGATGTAAGGCCGGGCGTATATTTTGGCCAGCTCGCCCTTGTCTTCCGTGAGCTGCACGGGCACCTGCTCGCCGAAGCCATTGTCGTGCAGCGTCGTGCCGGGCGGGGCCACAAGCGCCGCCGAAGCAGGGCCGGTAGCAGACGGATTGGCTGAATGGCGTTGCCAGAAAAACCAGGCGGTGCCCAACGCCAGCAGCGCGGCTACCGCTAGGAGCGGGAGTAAAAGTTTGCGATTCATACTGAAAGGAGGTTCATAGCTGGGAGAAGGAGAAGAAAAAGCATCACAAAACAAAGCAGCGGTAAGCCGCATCCCGCGACAGCCGCCGGGCCAAAAACCGGTCGAGCACCAGGCCAAAGCCCTGCCACCGGTATTGTCCAACGCAGTAGAGGCCATCGGGCGCTTGTTCGATGGTGCGAACATACGTCCGCCCATCGGCCGCCGGCCCGGCCCGGAAGCACAGCAACTGGAACGTGAGCCGGGAGCCGCGCCACTTCGGCTGCCAATGCCCCGCCGAATCGAGCGAATAAACAAACAAGCGCCGCCGCCGGACAGTGTCGAGCGGTGTGGGTTTGACCGGACCCAGAAGCAGGTCGGTCCGGCCGTCATTGTCCACGTCGCCAGCACCGAGAGCGTAGATGGGGAATCGCAGCGTGACTGTAGTAGCGGTGCCACTGGGCGTGCGCGCCCAGGCCTGGTATTGCCGGGAGTGGGGCAGGTAGCGCAGCCGCGCTGTCACGAGTCCCGTTGGGCCGTCTACTGTTACTTGCCGCTGAAAATAAGCCGGTAAAGAATCTGCTTTGGCGGCCAGAATGCTGGATTGGAGCTGCCAGCCACCCACCGCATCGGGGTTGAACCGAAGGTTGGGGGAATAGCGTCGCAGGCGGGCCAGCAGGCTAGCTGTTGCCCGCGTGTTGGCCGCGTGTGGCACCGCATTTATCAGCTGCAAGGGCCGCAGGCAGGTGGTTGCTACCTGCCCGGCGCGCAGGTCGAAATCGACTTGCAGTGCGAGGTCGGTGGCGGCCCTGTGCTGGTCGAACAGGAAGTTGCCAAGGCTGTATATAATGGGTTTACCACGGTAGTATTCCACAGTTTGCACTACATGCGGGTGGCTACCAACCACGGCCGTCGCACCACAGTCGATGAGGGCGCGAGCCTGCTGCCGTTGGCCGTCGGTGGGCTGGGCCGCGTATTCGGTGCCCCAGTGCAGGTACACCAGCACGGCCCGTTGCGGAAACAGCGTTTTGTAAGCCGCCAGCCGCTCACACAATGCACTGAAATCGCGCCCGCACACGCAGCCCTCGCCCGGCACGCCCACCCGAAATGCCGAATACGCCAGCACTGCTACGCTGCTATCGGGGCCCAGCAGCGTGGGCAGGCAGCCGGCGGTCGAATCGGGCTGGTAGCCCAGTGTACCCAGGCGGGCCGTGCTGGCGGCCCGGTACGTATCACGCAAGCCGAACCAGTGCTGGTCGAGCGTGTGGTTGTTAGCCAGCGACACGTGCGTGAGCCCCAACCGCCGCAGCCACGCCGCCCAGCGCAAGTCGGCCCGAAAGGTGAACTGCTTGGCAACCGGCTGTTCTGCAGTCGTGAGCGGACACTCCAGGTTGCCAATTACGTAGCGGCTGCCGGCCCACCAGCGGCGGGCGCGGCGGGCCAGGGTGGCGCTGTCGCGGGCCAGCGCGGCGGGCACGTTGCGCGCCAACAGCACATCGCCCACCATGCTCACTCGCAGCGGCGGTGCGGCTGATTGAGGCCGGCAAGCTGTCAGCGCGCCACTCAGCATTCCCCCACTAAGAAGACATGCCACAAACAGAATGCGCGCAGCTATTGAAAATCGCAAGACGGGAGGCAGTGGGGCGAAGGTAAGGGCTGGGCCGCTGCTAATGCTATGCCTGCAAGGCTTTAGAGCCAGCCTGGGTTGTTAGAACGAGTACCCTGAATTGGCAATTCGGGGTACTCGTTCGACGCAAACAACGACTTATTCAGCGGGCCGAGGAGTAGGCAAAGGCAGATACTCAAGCACCGCTGCGTTGATACCGGCACGGTTCAGCGCTAGTTGAAAATCTGCAAATAGCTCAGGCAATGACGTATAACTCTTGCTACCTGCCCCTAGGTGATGACCGTATTGCAGGTAGATGTCGCCAAATGGGTTAGATGCCTTGTCCCCGGAGTTTAGCAGCTGATGGAACCACGACGACTCGCGCTGGCCAAACTTGCGGCTGTCGGCCGCTGCATCTCCGGTTGCGTAGTAACGAAGTTTCCTGGGGTCGACCTGGTCGCTGTGGCACTCATCCACGAAGGCTTGCAGGGCAGCGGCCCGAGTGGAAGCATCAAAAGCGGGCACGGCCAACAGTGCTATCAGGTCGGTGAGGTCTTTGTAGCGGGGGCGCACCAGGGTTTGGTGTAGTTTCCAGGCTACCTGTAAGGCCAGGGGACAGGTGCGCGGCACCAGAAAAGTCTCGCCTTCGAGGGGGCGATAGGTGAGCGGTACCGGCGGCGGCTCCACCACCAGGTTGAAGCTTACGTCGACCGAAATGCTCAGCATGGTGGCTTCGGTAGTAGGAGGATGGCCGGGCAGCCAGACGCCGACATCTGTGTTCACGGTGGGGAAATCGTCGCTCATGGCATATTCTATCATGCGCCAGAACGTGTTTTCCCGGAAGCTCTGGAAAGTGAAGCCGTCGGTGGCGGGTTGCTCGGTTACGGCGGTAGCCCAGGCATTGAGCAGCGTACGCATCTGCTCTTCGCTCTGGGCCGGTGTGAGGCACACCCAATCCAAATCCTGCGGAATGCGCTGCTCGGGGTGGGCAAGGTATTGGCGCGTTACAAAGCTGCCCTTCAGCATAAATGGCCCACCCACTGCTGCCGCCCGCCGGATAAAGGCCTCCTGCGCCAGCATTTCATTGCGCGGAGTCCAAAGTTTTTCTGGTGTCATGAGGTGTTAGTTACTAGTTATCAGTTATTAGTCATCGGGCCGTTTTTGAACACGAACAACGGACAACTAAAATCAGGTGGTTAGCCAACCGGCATCGAGCGATACCCGGCTGTCGAAAAAACAAAATTCGGCCTGCTGCTTGGCTATGTGCCAGCCATTAGCCACTAGCCCGGCCTGCACCACTGCCACGCGGGCCGCAAACTGAGCCACCGGCCCAAACTCGCGCAGGGTAACGAAACGGACATCTGGCCGATGGCGCAACGCATTGGAGGAGAGGTGCACCGCGTGCTGTTCACACCAGGCCCGCAATGCCGCTTCTCGCTCATACCTTACCCGGCCGTGCCACTCGTAGTACGTGCCGCCCGCGGCACGCTGGGCCGGGCGTGCCCAGGCCGCACCCCAAGCCGGTACCTCCAGCTTAAGCCGCAGCACCGGGTAGCCACCATCCCCAAACTGCTCCGCCAGCTTTCTCGCCTCTAGCAGCGCATCGGCTGGGGCGATACCCGTTTTGATAAGGCTCAACATCGGTTGCTGGCAGTGCTGACCGCGGGCCAGCTCAATCAGCAAAGCCTTACCACCAGCCCGCTGGCACAATGCCTCAAAGCCTGCCAACTCGTTGGGCGTCAGCGGAGCAGTAGTCAGGTGGAACTCAACTGGTAAAGCTTGTAAGGAATAAGACATGGAAAGGCAAGGCGCGTGAGTAGTGCGTAGAAGTGTTCCAAACGGAAGTCGGCTTTTGAAAGTAAGTCAACAAAAATGGGAAGCCCGGCCCAAACCGAACTTCCCACTACCAAATACTGACTGCTCAGTACCAACTATCAGGCCTCAAACTACGCTGCCCGCATGTGGCGTAGCGGTGACTTCTCAAACTTGCTGCGGCAGTAACTCAGGTTAATCTGAAGCTCCGAGCTGTCTTTCTCCGATGGCATCTCGAACATGGCATCCGTCATGATGCTCTCGCAGATGGAGCGCAGGCCGCGGGCGCCGAGGCGGTACTCATCGGCTTTCTCCACAATGTATTCCAGTGCGTCCTCCGTAAAGCTGAGCTCGATATTTTCCATGCTGAACAGACGCTTGTACTGACGCACGAGCGAGTTTTTGGGCTCGGTCAGAATCATGCGTAGCGTTTTATGGTCCAGCGGGTTGAGGTGGGTGAGCACGGGCAGGCGGCCAATGAGCTCGGGGATGAGGCCGAAGCTCTTGATGTCCTGGGCCGTGACATAGCGCAGGAAGTTCTGCGTGTCGACCTGCTCCTCCAGATTGGTTTTGGCGAAGCCCATCGGCTTGGTATTCAGGCGGCTCTTGATGATACGGTCGATGCCCGAGAAGGCGCCGCCGCAGATGAAGAGGATGTTCTCGGTGTTCACCGAAATCATCTTCTGCTCAGGGTGCTTGCGGCCCCCCTGAGGTGGCACGTTGATGTTGGTCCCTTCCAGCAGCTTCAGCAGCGCCTGCTGCACGCCCTCGCCGCTCACATCGCGGGTGATGCTGGGGTTGTCGCTCTTGCGGGCAATTTTATCGATTTCGTCGATGTACACGATGCCGCGCTCTGCCGATTCGAGGTTGTAGTCGGCCGCTTGCAGCAGGCGGGTGAGGATGCTTTCCACGTCTTCGCCCACGTAGCCGGCCTCCGTCAGCACCGTAGCGTCGGCAATGCAGAAGGGCACTTGCAGGATTTTGGCCAGCATGCGCGCCAGGAAGGTTTTGCCGGTGCCGGTTTCGCCCACCATGATGATGTTCGATTTCTCAATCTGCACCTCGTCGTCGGAGGGCTTTTGCATGAGGCGCTTGTAGTGGTTGTACACCGCCACTGCCATCACGCGCTTGGCCTCGTCCTGGCCCACCACGTACTGGTCGAGGTGTTCCTTGATGGCCTTAGGCTTAATAAGCGTAAACTTGGGTTGTTTGCTAGCGTCCTGAGCCTTAGCCTCTTCGTTGAGAATGTGCTGGGCCTGACCCACGCATTTCTCGCAAATGTGGGCATTGATGCCCGAAATCATGACGGCGACTTCGCGCTTGCTCTTATTGCAAAAGGAACAGGATATTTCGGCCACGGAAAGAGGAAAACAAAAGGGTGGGAGGGCGCGCTTTTCAAACAAGCGGGCTCAAAGATACGACAAGCCCAACGTCGGGGGCCAGAAAAATGGTGCCGCTACGCAAAGGTCAAAATACAGCATTTGACGGATATTGCGTAGTTTTAACCACTGTGCCTTGCACAAAGCGGCTGGGTCGGGGCTTTGTTTTGGGCTTACATCAAGTGTTTATGCTGAAGAGGCTATTGAGGATGCTGGTGCTCGCCTGGGTGCTGCTGCCCCGGCCAGCCAGTGCCCAGACGCTGGCATTGCGCGAATATACCATTGCCAATGGCTTGCCTCAGAGCATTGTATATGCGCTGTGCCAGGATGCGCGCGGGCGGCTGTGGGCCGGCACGCAAGGCGGTGTGTGCGTCTTTGACGGCCAGCAGTTTCGGGTGTTCGACGGCCGCCGCAATCTCACCGACAACCACGTGCGGGCCGTGGCCGCCGCCCCCAACGGCACCATGTGGCTGGGCCACGAGTACGGCGGTTTGGCCTGGCTGCGCGATGAGCAGGTGGGACGGTGCCGCCTGCCAGGCCTCACGCTGCCGCTGCACGCCCGCCATATCTGGCTGGGACCGGGCGGCGCCGTGTGGGTGGCCACCGAGGGCCAGGGCCTGCTGCGCCTCCGCTGCGGCCCCCGCGATACCAGCCTTACCCGCTTCGGCCGGGCCCGGGGCCTGCCTTCTGATAAAATAGCTTTTGTGGAAGCCGGCCCCGCCGGACAGTGCTGGGCGGCTACCGATGCCGGCCTTGCGGTACTGAATGCTACCACGGGCCAACCGCTGCCCCAATTGTGCCAGGCCCTGCCGCCCGCCGTGCGAACAGGCACTATCAATAGCTTTTTTCGGGTGAGTGACACCCTGTTTTGGGTGGGGACTGGGGGCGGGTTGCTGCGTCTGAGCGGCAGTTCGCGGGCGTGGCGCGTGCGCCGCTTCGGGGCGGAAAACGGCTTGTGCAGTGCCAACGTGCGACGCGTGCTGCAAGACCGGGAGGGCCGCGTGTGGGCCTCCACCGAAACCGGGCTGAGCCGTATGGCTGCCACCGGGACCCGCTTTGAATGCGTGGCGGTGGGCAATAGCTTCGACAGCGACGTGGCAGCGGACCTGCTCGAAGACCGCGAGGGTAGCCTCTGGACCGTGCACGACAACGGCATTGCCCAGCACCTGCCCGATGAGCGGTTTGCCCAGTTCACCACCGCGCAGGGACTGCCGAACAACGAAGTGCACAGCATCCTGAAAATCAAGTCCGGCGAATACTGGGTGGGCACCCCCAACGGCCTGACGGTGTTGCGGCCAACCGCGCCGGCTGGGCAGCAAGCGCGGATATTGCCGCTGCCCGGCTTTCGCAAGCAGCCATTTGCGCGTTGCCTGTTCCGCGACAGCCGGGGCGACATCTGGGTGGGGCTATCCGAGGCTGGGGCCCTGTGCTACCACGCCGCCACCGGCCACTGGACGGCCTTCAACCAAACCCCGGGCCTGCGCGGGCAGTCGGTAGCCAGCATAGCCGAGGACGGGCGCGGGCGCGTCTGGCTGCTCACGCGGCAGGCCGGCCTGATGGTATTCGACCCCGCCACCCAGGCAATCCAAGTTTTTGACGCGCAGCATAGTAGTCTGCCTACCAATAATCTGTGGACGATTAAGCGGGCTCGCAACGGCCTGCTTTGGGTGGGAACCGATGACCGGGGCCTTGTGCGCCTGGACCCAGCTACGGATACTTTTGAGCCCGTGGCCGGGCAGCCGGCGCGCCTCAGCATCGGGTCCATCAGCGAGGACCTGCGGGGCAATTTGTGGCTGGGCAGCATTGGCAGCGGGCTGTTGCGGTATGATGGCAAGCGGCTGCAATCGTTCGGTCTGCAAACGGGGTTGCAATCCAACAACCCGTTTTTTGTGCAGTGCGACAGCCTGGGGCACGTCTGGCTGGGCACCAACCTGGGGCTCGACTGCTTCGATATTCGCACGGGTCAGGCCCGTAGCTACGGCCTCACCGAAGGCTTTCTGGGGCAGGAAACCAACCAGAATGCCGTGATGCTGGACCAGCGCGGGCAGCTGTGGGTGGGCACCATCAACGGCCTGATGCACTATAACCCCGCCCTGGCCCGGCCCAACCGCGTCGCCCCACGCACGTCGGTGGCGGGCCTGCGCATCTTTCTGAAGGATACTGCGCTAACGTCCGGTCTGACGTTGCCGCACCAGCTCAACCACCTCACGTTCGACTACATTGGCGTGAGCCTGACCAATCCCGGCAAGGTGCGCTACCAATACCGGCTGGCCGGGTTCGACCCCGACTGGGTGGGGCCGCTCAAAGCAACTTCGGCCACTTATACTAACCTGCCGCCCGGGGACTACTCTTTTCAGGTGCGGGCCGCCAATAATGACGGCGTCTGGAATGCCCGCCCAGCCACGTATGCCTTTACCATTCAGTCGCCGTGGTGGCGGCGGTGGTGGGCTTATGTGTTGTATGCAAGTGCGTTTGGCCTGGTGATTTATGGGGTGCGGACCTACACCCGCGACCGGGAGCGGGAGCGGGCCGACCGTCAGCTCGAACACCAGGCCCTGCGGCACCTGCAGGAGATGGACCGGGTGAAAACCGACTTCTTCACCAACGTCAGCCACGAACTGCGCACCCCGCTCACCCTCATCCTGGGCCCGGCCGAGCTGCTGGCCACCGACCCGGTGGACCCCGAAGTACGTCAGCGTGGGGGCTTGGTGCTGCGCAACGCCCGCAAGCTGCTCAACCTCATCAACCAGCTGCTCGACCTGAGCAAGCTGGAAGCGGGAGCCCTTCGGCTGATGCCCACCTCGGGGGATGCGGCTATTGCGGTGCGGCAGTTGGTAGCCGCGTTTTCGTCGCTGGCCGGTAGCCGCGCCATATGCCTGTCCTGCGAAGCACCGCCTGCCATTCCGCTGGTATTTGATGCAGCCAAGCTGGATGAAATTCTGACGAACCTGCTGGCCAATGCCTTGCGCTTCACGCCAGCTGGCGGAACCGTCACCGTCACCGTCGTTGAGTTGGGCCCAACGGCCAATGCCCCGGCGGGCAGCGTCGAAATAACCGTGCGCGATACCGGCGCTGGCATTGCCCCCGAAGACTTGCCGCATTTGTTCGACCGTTTTTATCAGGCTAGCAATGCCGCTACCGATGGGCAGCGCATGGGCACCGGCATTGGGCTGGCGCTGGTGCGCGAGCTTACCACATTGCACGGCGGCCGGGTGAGTGCCGCCAGCGAACCGGGCCAGGGAGCCACGTTCACGGTGCAGCTGCCCAAAGGTTTGCTGTCGGTGGCCGATGCACGGCTGCCAGTCAAGTCGTTTGTGGCGCGGGTGGCGAGCGAGCCCGCGCTGCCACCCGAGGTCGGTGCCCCCGCCAGCACCGATGCCGACGTGGTGCTCATTATCGAAGACAATGAGGAAGTGCGCGAGTTTGTGCGGGCTACGTTGGCGCCCCTCGGCTACCACCTGCTGTTGGCGCCCGACGGGGCCGCTGGCGTGGCCCTGGCCCGAACCGAAGTGCCCGACCTCGTGGTGAGCGACGTGATGATGCCCGGCCTAACCGGCTACGAGGTTTGCCAGCAGCTCAAAACCGATGTGGCCACCAGCCATATTCCAGTGGTGCTGCTCACGGCCAAATCCGGTTCCGAAGCCAAGCTCGAAGGGCTGGAAACCGGGGCCGACGCTTTCCTGGCCAAGCCGTTTGACCCGCGCACGCTACGGGCTCAGGTGCGCAACCTGCTGGCTCTGCGCGAGCGGGTGCAGGCGCGTTTCACCCCCGTGCCAGCTCCCGGCAACAACGACCGAATACCAGCCGTAGCGGAGGCCAAAGCAACTGTAGAGCCCACCACGTCCCTGCCCACTTCGGAGTCACCACACGAGGCGGCCGTGGCTGGCCTGCCCTCACTCGACCAGGAGTTTTTGCAGCGCGTGAGCGAGACCGTATTGAAGCATCTGGCCGACGAAGCATTCGGCGTAGACCAGTTGGGCAACGACATTGGCCTGAGCCGAACGCAGGTGCACCGCAAGCTAAAAGCCCTCACCGGGCAGAGCCCCGGCGACTACATCCGGGGTACGCGGCTACACCGGGCGCGGGCCTTGCTGCGGGCCCAGGTCGGCACGGTCGCGGAGGTTTCCTACCAGGTGGGCTTTGGGAGCCCGGCGGCCTTCTCCACCGCTTTCTCCCGGCAATTTGGCTACCCGCCCAGCGCAACTGCCCGTCAGAATAATGAAAAGTCCAGCGACAAAGTCAATAAGCCGGAAGGGGATAAATACTAAAATAGTGCTGCTTAAGCCTTGCCGGTGAGCTTCCTTGCTCACCGGCTTTTTTGTGCTTGAGACAATGAAATCTGGGGGCAATGGCACAAAAACGAAAGCAAATGCGCGGTTTGCGCAAGTGGTGCAACGTTCACTAACGCATTCGCAACACCAGCAGATGGCATTCGACAGGGGGGAGGCGTGCTTTGGCAATATCAATCAGCCATCGTTTAGCCTTTATAACCAGTCATGAAAAAGTTCTATTGGATTCTGTTGCTCACAGGCCTGGGAATTGGCTTGCCGGCAACCGTAGTACAGGCCCAACTCACTATCTCCGGACCTGTAACGCTGTACATCGGACCGGGTGGACTCATGGCGATGCCCTCGTACCTGACCGTGGGCACGGGCGCTACACTTACTAATGAAGGCCAGCTCGATTTTGGCGGTGACCTGACCAACAACGGCATCGTGACTGCGCCCGTGACGTCGGCGGCGCAACTGCGGGTCATGGGCGCGGCCGGCCTCCAAAACCTGACTGGTTCGGCTACCCTCCCGGTGCAGAACCTGACGGTGAACAACGCCGCTGGCGTGGCAGTAGCCGCTCCTATTAATGTGGCCGGCACCATCACGCTCACCAACGGCCTGGTCACCATTGGCAGCAGCACACCCATTACCCTGCTCACCACCGCCACCGACCCCGTTGAAACCAACAGCGCACGCTTGGTGGGACCCGTAACAATGGCTGCCCGTAGCGTGGGCGGCGGAGCTTTCGGACCCTTTCTGGGCCTGACCATGCCTGCCGGTGGGGGCAACGTGGGCAGCATTACCCTGACGCGGGTGACCGGGCCAACGGGCATTACCACGGTCGGGGGCAATTCGTCGGCGGCCGTATACTGGACGGTGGCTTCCTCGGCCGGCGGCAACCCCAAGCGCAAGATGTATTTCAGCTGGTTGAGCGCGCTGGATAATGGCCGCAACATGGCGCAGGCCACGCCGTGGCGGAGTGATGCACCTTATACGGTATGGACGCAGGCCGATGGCCCTACTACCAACGTCTCGGCGTCCAACCCGCGCCAGTACAACCCTGGGGCGGCCAATACCGAAGATGTGGTGGGTCGCTTCACGATGTCGGATGTGGCCACGCCACTGCCGGTAGAGCTTACCGCCTTTACGGCCCGGCGCGAGGGTGTGAATGCCCGCCTGGATTGGAACACGGCATCGGAGAAAAGCAACGACTACTTCGACGTGGAGCGCAGCCGCGACGGGCTGGAGTTTGAGCCGGCCGGCCGCGTGGCGGGCCAGGGCAGCAGCACGGTAGCCCACGACTATTCTTTCCTCGACCCCAAGGTGGCGCAGTACGGCGTGCCGACCCTGTACTACCGCCTACGCCAGGTGGATAAGGAGGGCACTGTTAGCTACTCAACGGTACGCACGGTAGCCGTGGAAAGCGCTTCGGCCCTGCTGGTTAGCGCCTGGCCCAATCCTTCGGCCGGAGCCGGGCCACACATCCGGGTAGAGCAGCCCGGCGAGAATGCCCTCACCGCCACCCTTACCGATGCCACGGGCCGCCAGCTGGCCGTGTACCACACCACGTCCCGCCTCAGCGAGGGCCTGTTCGCAACCGAAACGGCCGCCCTGGCCAGTGGCGTGTACCTGCTGCGCGTGACAACTACTGGTACCAGCCAGGTGCTGAAGCTGGTCCGCGAATAAGCCACTGCCCATTCCTTTCCTCATTACCAGCACGTTTATGCTCGCTCTGCCCGCCCGCCGCCTAGAACCTGCCGACCTGGTGTGGGCTACGGCTCTGCTCGAAGCATCCTGTGCCGAGCACCCCGTGCTGGCGTACTGCTGCACCGGCCCCGATGCCCAGAGCAAGCGCCTGTGGCTGCTGGAGCAGCTGCTGCGTTTCGGCCTCCGCTTCGGCCGGGTATACACCAACACCGATTCCAGCGCGGTGGCCGTGTGGCTGGGGCCGGGCCACCCAGCTGCCACCCTGTATAAGATGCTGCGTACGGGGCTGCTGCCCACTGCACTCTGGCGGCTGAACTGGAGCGGGTTTCAGCGGCTTCGGCACTACCTAATGGCCACAGCATGGCTGCGGCGGCACAGCCATGCCGCCGCCACGCAATACTACCTGCTGGCCCTGGCCGTGCGGCCCACGGCCCGCGGTCGTGGGCTGGGCCGCCGCCTGCTCCAGGCCACACTGGTAGCCATGCAGGCCACGCATGCCCCCTGCTACATCGACGCCCAGCACCCGGCCCAGCTGGGATTCTTCCAGCGCTTGGGTTTCCGGATGATGGGCCAATGCCCCACCGGCAATGATGCCGCGGCCCCCACCAATTGGGGATTGATGCGCGAAGGACGCGCTTGATGGGGCAACTACTTCTAAACCTGAGTCAAAATTCTGAATACCAAGCATTATGAAAAACATCTTCGTTTTCTTACTCCTCATTGCCGCCTTGTTTCTGGCTCGCGTCAGCCGGGCCCAGATTGGGGTTGGCACGACTACGCCCAATGCGAAGGCAGCCCTCGACATTCAAAGCCCGGCCAATAACACGGGCGTACTTATTCCACGCCTCACGGCGGCTCAGCGCTTGGCCATTGCCTCGCCGCCGCAGGGCCTGATGGTATACCAGACCGACGGCACAACTGGCGGCGGCACCCAAACTGGCTTCTGGTATTATGGTGGCACCAGCGGCTGGGTATTTCTCAGCCCCGGCGGCGACAACTTGGGCAACCACACCGCCACCCAAAACTTGAACCTGGGCACCAATGAGGTGTTGGGCAACGGCAGTACCCGCGGCCTGAGCGTGCTGGCCGATGGCGACGGCCACCTGGGCAAAACCTCCTCGTGGGTGAGTACGGCCGACGATGGCCTGCTCCGGTTCGGCGACAACGACTATGTGACCGTGGGCGAAGCCGGCGGCGACGACCGCATGCAGCTGCGTGCCAAGACCTTCAGCTTTCTCCCCTCGCCTTCGGGCAGCTACTCCGGGGCGGTAGGCATTGGCACGGCGGCCCCGGCCAGCGCCTTGCACGTGTATTCGCCCAGCAGCCCTACGGTGCTGCGGGTGCACAGCAGCGCGGCATTTGGCGCAGCCGGCCTCGATTTCTATTCTGACCCCGAGGGGTCGGCCTCGGAATGGCGGCCCTCGTTTCTGCGCTCCATCGACGCAGGTAGCTTCACGGGCGGACTGGCATTTTACACCAACGGCACCGGCACAGCCAACAAAACGGCTTCGCTGGAAGGCATGCGCCTCGTCAACGGCCGCTTGGGCATTGGCACCACCTCGCCCGATTCGCGGCTGGATGTGGACGGCACCATCACCATGTCGGGCTCAAATGCCAATGAAGTGAACCGTGCCCAGACCGGTGCGGCCAACCTGCTGCCCATCTGCTACGGCAACGTGAACGCCAGCGCCACCATCAATACTGCGGGTAGCACGCCCAATTTCACCGTGACCAGAGCTAGCCTGGGCGTTTACGATATCTCCATCACGAACGAAAGCTATTTCTACACAGACTACACCACCGTAGCCACGCTAAACGGGGTAGGCGGGGAGATTTCGGTCAACAGCATTGGCGCTTTACAACTGCGGGTATTCACCTACGACTCGTCGGGAAGCTCCGCCGACCGGCCCTTCAACTTCGTGACTTACAAACCTTAGTTTTGCCATTAAGATGGCGCATGCTGACGTGCCCATTGACTTATCTTATTACTTCATCATTCTTTCTTTCAACCCAATGCAAATTGTTTTCCGCACTTTACTCGTGGCCGCGTGCGTAGCCACCCTGCCGCTCACCATGCAGGCCCAGACCCGCAAGCCGGCCCCCAAACCAGCTGCGAAACCAGCCCCCAAACCGGTCGCTAAGCCCGCCCCAGCCACCCCGGCTCGTACTGCTGCGCCAGCACCTGCGCCCTCCCCAGCACCAGCGCCCGCCCGCACGGCGGAGACATCCTCGCCCAGTGGGCCTTTCGGAGTGGGCACCAATGCCTTGAACCTGGGCATTGGGCTGGGCAGCCGCTATAACTACGGCTCTGGCTTTTTTGGTGGCAGCTCGTCGGTATCGCCGGCCATTAGCTTGTCGTACGAGCGGGGCTTCATGCCGCTGGGACCGGGCGTGCTGGGCTTGGGTGGCCTGGTAGCCTACCAGGGTGCCAGCTATGACCTGGGCGGTGGCGACAAATGGAAGTATACCGACATCGTGGTGATGCTGCGTGGCGCATTTCATTACCCTGTAAATGAGAAGTTTGATGCCTACGGCGGCCTGGGTCTGGGTGTGCGCCACGCTGGCGTTTCCTTCTCGGGTAGCAGCATCTACGGCTCCCTGGGCTCGGCCAGCGCCACGGAGTTTGCCGCGGGGCTTTTCGTGGGTGGGCGCTACTTCTTCACCGAAAGCATCGGGGCCTTCGCCGAGCTAGGCTACGACCAGACCTACCTCAAAGTCGGGCTTTCGGCCAAGTTCTAAGCCCGGAAGGCTGCCGGCAGGCGGCCGAAACGGAAGTGCTGCTACGCCATTCAATTCCCACCACTTCTTTCTTTCCGACTGCCTTATGAAAACCATTTTCCGCAGCCTTTTCCTGCTGATGATAAGCGCGGCGGCCCACCAGGCCGCCGCGCAAGTAGGCATTGGCACCCTTACGCCGGATGCTTCGGCTGCCCTCGAAATCCGAGCCACCAACAAAGGTCTACTCATTCCTCAAGTCACCTTAACCTCTCTCACTGATGGAAACACAATACCAACACCTGGAACTGGTCTTCTTGTCTTCAACCGTAACGCCGCAATCAGCGGCGGGGTGGGTTTTTACTACAACGCCGGCACAGCCGCCGCGCCCAGCTGGACAAAACTCAGCACCGGTACGGCTCCAACTGGCAGTGATTGGAGCCTGACCGGCAACGCCGCCACCGACTCCATAGCTAACTTTCTGGTTACGAATGATGTGAAGCCAGTTCGGCTGGGCATCAACGGCCAGGAAAAAGCCCGGCTGCACACGAATAGCGCATTCTGGCTGGGCGGTGACCCCCTCGGCTCCGCCTCTTTTCCCGACAACCAGTTGCTGATAGGCTACCAGGCCGGCAAAAAGCTCCCTACAATTTCCTTCAACAACCCGTTCATGGGCTACCAGGCCGGCCTGAAAACGACTAGCAAATACAACCAGTTTAGCGGATTTCAGGTGGGCCATTCCAACACCACCGCCGATGGCAACTATTTCGTGGGTTTTCAGGCGGGCATTAACAGCACGTCGGGCGGAGGCAACACGCTGCTGGGCTTTCTGGTGGGCCATAATGTGGCCACCGGGGCCGACAATACGGCCCTCGACAACCAAGCTGGCACGACGGTCTCGGGTGGCTCAAACAACCTGTTTCTGGGAGTTGGAGCCGATGCTTCCCAAGGGAACATTACCAACGCTACTGCCATCGGGGCCAACTCGCGGGTAGGCGGCAACAACCTGATGGCCTTCGGAACCAGCACCAATACCTGGATTTTTGGCCGCTCCACCATCGGCAGCTCCGCCTTTGCCCTGCAAGTGGGCACCAACGGTAGTAACGGCAACGGCGCCTACCTCAGCGACGGCGGCACCTGGACCAATGCTTCCGACATCAACCTTAAGGAAAATATCCAGCCCGTAGAAGGCGCGCAGGTACTCGGCCTCATCCGCGAGCTGCCCCTCTCGCGCTGGACTTACGAGGGCACGAATGACGAAATTCACCTTGGCCCCATGGCCCAGGATTTCTACCGCCTCCTCCACCTCGGACTGAACGATACCAGCGTGAGCACCATCGACCCGGCCGGCATGGCCCTCGTGGGCGTGCAGGAGCTGGCCCGGCAAAGCGATGCCCTGAAGGCCGAAAACGCCCAACTCCGCCAGCAGCTGCAAGCCGAGCAAACCGGCCAGAATGCCCTCGACGCCCGCCTTGCCGCGCTGGAGCAGGGCGGTGCCCGGTCGGCCGCCGCCCTGGTGGCCCAGGCCACCCGCTAAACCACAGCAGAACAAGCATATCCCAACCTCCGCTTCGGCCTGCCAGCACGATGCCATTCAACGCTCAAAGTAGCGCTGCGAGCCCGCGTGCGGTCAACTTAACCGGCTTCCCAAGTAATCATTATATCATCCCGTTTTCACCTTTCCCATTCCTCCTTTTCGCATGAAAGCCATTCCATTCCTACTGCTATCCGGCCTGCTGTTTACCGCCGCAGGCTGTAAAAAAGACAAAGAAAATGCGCCTTCTAAAACCGCCATGCTCTCGGGCGTGACCTGGAAGGAGTCGTCCCAGACCATGACCCTCAACGGCGTGGCGGGCAACTACACGCCGAGCGCAGCCAATACCACAACCTATCAGTTTGCGGCCAACGGCACCCTGACCGTGACGGATGGCACCTCCGCTCCCGAAACCGGGACCTGGGCCTTTGCCAACAACGAAACCCAAATCAAAACCACCGGGGCGGGCAATAATCCCCAAACCTTCGAGCTGTTCGAACTCAGCAGCAACAAGCTGGCCTTTGGCGTGAATTACAACCAGACCCAGATACAAACTGCCTTGGCTCCCAATTCCGGCGATATCCTGCCTTACCTCATTTTATCGGCCGGCAACTTCACCTTCCCTGCCAACACCCCCACGGTGCCTGTCGCGCAGCTCACCAGCTTCCGCTACCAGAGCAACTGCGTGCCCCGCTAGGCAGCGCCCACCGGTCATCCTGAGCAGTGCGAAGGACCTTATCACGTTCGCATTTACTGGAATTGCTGCTAGCTATTCAGCCATAGTAAGCTCCTTCGCTGGAGTCCGGATAACAACTGTTACCTATCCATCCACCTATTCCACTCCTTGCATATGCAAACCAGCCTCCGTTATTCCCTTCTTTTGCTCGCTGCTACTTGCCTCTCGCTCACCGCTTGCAAGAAAGATTCTGATGATTCTGTCCCCAGTGCCGGCGATGGCTCCGTGACCTGGACCCACAACGGCACCTCCTACACCAGCACGTTGGGGGCTTCGGCCATTGTCGACTCCGGCGATAAAATTATCATCACGGGCGGTTCCAAAGACAACAACAACGTCGTGTCGCTGAGCCTGCAGGGCATCAATGCCAAAGGGCCGGGCGTGTACGAGCTGCGCAAAGGCTCGGTGCTGGACGACCTGCCCGCCGGGGGCATCACCCTAAACGGCAGCAATCCCAGTCAGGGGACGCAATACCTCACCCTCTACGGCCCTACCAACAGCAACGGCACCATTACGGTGAGCCAGTACGACAAAACGGCCCAGAAAATCAGCGGCACCTTCACGTTCACGGCCGGTGCTATCCCCAACACCAGCGCTGCCGGCACCCAAAATGTGACCAACGGCAGCTTCAGCTTCACCAAGTTCCGGTAGGGGTGGCTCAGGCACTGTTTCGGATGAACGATAACGCTTAACACATCACCATGAAGACTTCTGCTCTTTTACTGGCCCTGCTGCTTTTGCTGAGCCCCCTCACGCGGGCACAAAATGCCCCTGCCGGCCGCCCCGAAACCGGCTTCTTAAAGCGCACGGTCACCGTGGGGAGCCGGACCTATGCCTACCGCGTGTACGTGCCCGAAGACTACAAGCCTGGGAAAGCCTACCCGGTGGTAATGTACCTGCACGGAGTAGGGGAGTGGGGCCAGGACAATGAGCAGCAGATGGGGCACGGTCTGGGCAGCGTCATCCAGCTCTACTCGCACAAGCAGCCGGAACGGTTTGGGGCTTTCCTGGCCGTATTCCCGCAGGTAGCCGCGCCCGAGCTGTGGTTTGGCGAAGGAGCCGAGCAGGCCCTGAAAGCCCTGGACCAAACTGTGGCAGAATTCAAGGCCGACCCCAGCCGGCTCTACCTCACGGGGCTGTCGCTGGGAGGCTACGGTACCTGGTGCATAGCTGCGCAGCACCCGGGCAAATTTGCTGCCATCGCTCCGATGGCCGGCGGGGTATTGGTCCCTAGCTGGTTCGACCAGGCTTTCCCGTCGCCTTCGCTCACGGCCTATAAAACCCAGCCGCTGTACACCTATGCCGCCACTGCCAAAGCGTTAGGAAGCACGCCCGTCTGGGTGTTTCACGGAGCCAAAGACGAGGTAGTGCCTGTGGCGGAATCACGCCAGATGGTAGCCGCCCTCAAAGCCGCTGGCCACGCCGCCAAGTACACGGAGTACCCTGCTGAGGGCCATTTCATTATTGACAACGTGTACACCGACGCCACTTTCTGGCAGTGGCTGCTGGCTCAAAAGCTGCCCACCGCTCCGGCCAATGCGGCGGCTAGCACCAAGCACTAGTACGTCTCCGGGCCTTAATTCCTCCTTTCCACGCTTTCCAACTGCGCCATGAACCGACCATTGCTGTTTGGCCCCCTGCTGCTGTTGCTGTTGACTTCCACCGTTGCCCGCGCTCAGGTGGGGGTGGGCACTACCACGCCCAATGCCAAAGCAGCGCTGGACATTCAGGCGGCCGATAAAGGCCTGCTGATTCCCCGGCTAACGGCGGCTCAGCGCTCAGCCATCGGCAGCCCCCCGCGGGGCCTGATGGTCTACCAAACGGATGCGCCCGAAGGCTTTTACTATTTTGGCGGGAGCCCGGGCACTTGGGTCTACCTCGACCCCAACCCCGCCGGCGGCACGCTCACCTTGCCGTACTTCAGCACGGTTTCGGGCGCGAATGAGGTGGGATTTTGGGTGAATGCCAGCGGGGCCACGGCTACGGGCCTCCGCGGCTCGGGCACCACCAGCGGCACGGGCGTTTTTGGCACCACCAGCAGCGGCATTGGGGTGTGGGGGCTGTCTGTGGGCGCGGGGGGCGGCACGGGTGTGTTCGGCAGCACCGCGGCCGCCGATGAATCCAAGGCTGGCGTGGTGGGCCAGAATACCAACGTCACCAGCGACCAGGCCATCGGCGTGCTGGGCAAAACGGCTGCCGGTGTCGGCGTGCTGGGCACTGCTACGAGCGGAACGGGGCTCGGCGGCCTCAGCGACTCCTTTTACGGAGTTAGCGGGCAGTCGTCTTCAGGTGTGGGCGTTTACGGCGCGTCCAATTCCGATGTCGGCATACTGGGAGAGTCCGGTTCGGGCACGGGCGTGCGTGGCGTGGGCAACTCCAGTGCCTTGCTGGAGGCCGGCGTCATCGGCGATAACACCAACAATGCCGGTACCGGCGTGATGGGCCGCACCGAAACCGGCCAGGGTGTGCGCGGCCTGGCTTTCGGTGCGGGCGGGCGGGGCGTGTACGGCGCGGCCAGCAGCACGAATGGCGTGGGCGTAGAAGCCGAAGCCAGTGCCACCGGCGGCACCGCGGTACGGGCCGTGGGCACCAACGGAGCGCGAGCCCTCAGCGCCCAGGCCAACACCAGCAGCGCGGCCGCTGTGGTCACCCAAAACGGCAGCGGCCCCACCCTGGTGCTTACCGGTGGGAGCGGGGTGGGCATCGGCAGCCTTGTTCCACTCACCCGGCTGAGCATCTCGCCCGTCACGACCGAAGCCAAAATCACGCTCTACGACGCCAACAGCGGCACCGACCACTACGGCTTTGGGGTGAGTAGCGCCCAGCTCAACTACCACGTGGCTGCCGCCACCGACAACCACGTGTTCTATGCCGGCGGCAAAAACGGCAACGGTGCTGAGCTCATGCGCATCAAGGGCAACGGCCGCGTGGGCATCGGCACCAACAATCCCCAGGCCTTGCTCGACGTGGGCGGCACCATGCGTGCCGTGGAAGTGAACACGCCCACCACCGGCGCGGCCAACCTGCTGCCCGTGGCCTATGGCCGCATCCAGGCCAACGGCAGTGTGGCCTCGGGCACCGGCAACTTCACCTGCTCACAAACCAACGGCCTATACACCGTGACGTTCACAGCGGCCTCGGGGCTAAACACCACCAGTTTTGGCTCGGCCACCATCATGGCCACCCCCAACGGCTCGAACGCGCCCATCTTCGGCTTTGCCGGCAGCGCGGGCCAGGTGCAGTTCATCTTCGACCCGGCCGGCGCGCAGGACGCCTTCTCTTTCATGGTGTACCGACCCTGAGCTGTCCCTGTCCGTGGGGCGCTGCCCTACCACCCACTCCGTAGCTCTCTGCCCTCTGCAGAGCACGATAAGTAGTTCATTGTCCGCCTTTCAATTTCCACTTGCTTATGAAACGTCCTTTCTTTCTCCTACTCTCCGGGGTACTGCTGGCCCGGGCCGGCGCTGCCCAGGTAATTACCAAAGACCAAGCCACGCGCACAGCCGAAGGCACTGTGAACAGCCGTGCCAATGGCGAAATCAGCCGCGGCGTCAATGCCGGAATTGATGGCATTGGGGCCGGGGTAAAAGGCCTGTTTGGCCGCCGTAAAGACAAGCCCACACCGGCCGCGCCGGCGCCCGCATCCCGGCCCGCTACCGCTGCAGTGCCGGTTGCGGTGGCGCGCCCCGTGGCTAGCGGTGGGCAGCGGGTGCGGGTGCCGGGCGCCAACTTTTCGGTGCAGGTGCCGGCGGGATGGGCTTATAGCTACCTCCGCATCAGCAGCATGCTGCCCGACCGCCCGGACCAGCCGGCCGGACCGCAGGAAAGTGAGAGCATGCCCGCCACCACTCCGCCCGCGCAGCTCGGGCGCATGAACGGCTTGCAGCTCTACCGCCTGAGCGACCCGAACGACCAGCTCATGGTATTTGCCCACGCCGGCAAGCCCGCTCTGAGCCAGGCCGAGTTTACGGCCGTGGTGCAAAGCGCGGCTCGCAGTGCGGGTGGCGCCGCGCCGCAGGTAAGCCCCGCCAAAGTGGGGGCCGGACTACCCGCTTACCGGGTCGAGAATGCCGCCTTTGGCCTGAAGCTTGTGAGCGTGTATGCCTACCGCGACGGCCGGCGCTACGGCTTCTCGGCCACGCGGGCCCCCGCGCAGTTCGCTCCCTTGCAGAAGGTGTTCGACCAAGTAACGGCTTCCTTCGAGCCGGTCAGTAAGTAGGCCCACCCGTCGTGCTCATCCCTGCTGCTTTCGGCTTATAAATCGCTTCATCGGGCCTTCGGGCCTCTCCCCAACCACCCTAACGCAACCCCCAGAATGCGCCGTAATTTTTCTCTGGTTTTTGGGCCCTTAGCGTGCATCAGCGCGCTGCTGCTCACCGCTTGCAACCACGAGCAGCCCGCCACCACAACTGATAAGGCCGAAACACCTACTGCCCCCGCCGACCCCAACGCGGACTTCGTGACCTGGACGCAGGATGGGCAGGTGTACAAGGCCACCGATGTGTCGGCCTTTCGCTACCAAACCCTGCCCGTTATCAGCATCAACGGCGGCATAGTAGCCGAGGGGCAAGGGCTGAGCGAACGCACCCTCACGCTTTCCATTCCGACCACTTTCGCCAAGCCGGGTACTTACCCGCTCCCGCAAAGCGGCAACTCATTCAGCGTGGTTTCGGGCCAGCTGGTGCTGCCGCCGGCTGAGGCCTCTACGCCCCGCAGCTACAGCACCGAATTCGGGCCGGCCGCCGCCAATGGCTCGCTCACGCTCACTGAGTGCAACCCGCAGGCCCAGCGCTTCGCCGGCACCTTCGAGTTCACAGCCAAGTCCATGAGCACGGCTTCCCCAGCTACCCAGACCGTAACGGCTGGCTCGTTCCGCCTGACCAAGCTGCAAGTCGCTCCCAACGGAATATAGCCAGTACCCTAATTTTTATCTGCTTCAACTTCTCTTGCTATGAAATTACTTTTGCGCATCGCGGCCGGCTTGGCCCTGCTGCCCGCGGCTGCTCATGCCCAGAGCATTGGCATTGGTACCACCACACCCAACGCCAACGCAGCCCTCGACATTCGGGCCTCGGATAAAGGCTTGCTCGTTCCCCGCCTCACCGAAGCCCAACGCTTAGCCATTGCTGCGCCCCCACAGGGCCTGATGGTGTACCAAACCGATGGCACAGTCAGCGGCGGCGCCCAAACCGGCTTCTGGTACTACGCGGGCACCGGCGGCTGGGTGTTTATCGACCCGGCTCCCGGTAGTTTCAGCCTGCCTTATTCGGGCACGTACTCCGGCATTGGCAATGCGTTTGGCGTGAGCAACACCGGCATTGGAGCGGCTATTGTGGCCACGTCCACGCTCAGCTCGGCCGTGAGTGGTACCAGCACCAGCGGCGCGGGCGTAAGCGGCAGCTCTAGCACGGGTGTGGGCGTGTCGGGCAGCAGTACCGGAGCCGGCACGGGGCTCACCGGCGCCTCGG
Organism: Hymenobacter negativus; assembly: GCF_017571495.1. GTDB lineage: Bacteria > Bacteroidota > Bacteroidia > Cytophagales > Hymenobacteraceae > Hymenobacter > Hymenobacter negativus. Next base: position 177,404 of record NZ_JAGETZ010000008.1, read on the forward strand.
CCACTGGCGTAGCCGTGCGGGGTGCCAAAGCCGCCGCATTTCCCGCCCTCAACATTCCCGGCCAAACGGGCCGGGTGGCCGAGTTTATCAACAACAACCCGGATAACGACTCGACGGCCCTGCATGTGAGCAGCGGCGGCGACCGGCCGGCCCTGCGTGCGGTGAACACGGCCGCCTCGGCCCAGGCCGCCATCCGGGGCGTGAAGCAAAGCGCCAGCACCGACGGCATCGGGGTGGAAGGCGTCATCACCAGCGGGGCCACGGGCAACGCGGCCGGCGTGCGCGGGCTCGACCAGAGCGGCAGCGGCGGCGGCAGCGGCGTCATCGGTCTTACGGCCGGCGGCTACGGCGTGCGCGGCATCGCCTCGGCCAGCGGCGGCTACGGCGTCAGCGGCTCGGCCACCGACTCCTACGGTGTCATCGGCAGCAGCACGAGCGGGGTGGGCGCGTATGGTAGCACGGCCGCCAACAGCAGCACCGTAGCCGGCGTGCAGGGCGTGGGCAGCGGCACCAGCGTGGGCGTGCTGGGCCAAACCGTTAGCGGCCATGGGGTGCAGGGCGAGGCCTCGGGCACTGTCACGGGCATTGGCGTCTACGGCAGCGGGGTCATCGGTATGTGGGCCATCAGCACGGGCAATGGCGGCATTGGCCTCCACGCCAGCAGCAACGGGGTGGTCAACGGGGTGATGGGCAGTGCCGTGCAGGCGGTGGCCGGCACCGGGGCCACGGCAGTAGAAGCCTTTGCTACTGGCAGCGGACCGGCCGGCAGCTTCATCAAAGGCACCGGCAGCACGGGTCCGGTGATGACCATCCGGCAGGCCAGCGGCATCAGTGACCCGGCGCTGGTAGTGACCGGGGCCTCGCAGCTGCAGGAAATCAACTCGCTCGCTACCGGCACCGCCAACCTGCTGCCCGCTGCCTACGGGCGCATCAGCCGCACGGGCACCGTCCTGGGGGGCACCGGCAACTTCTCGGTACTACAGAACCTGCCCGGCTACGGAATCTACACGGTCACCATCAACAACCTCACCGGCGTCGACCTGACCAACGCCGTGTGCCAGGCGACGTGCCGCTTCGGGGTGCCGGGCAGGCCCAACGCCGAGTTTACGGCCACCGCCAACGGCCAGCCCAACGGCAAGATAGAAGTGCATGTGAGCGCCCTGAGCACGCCCTTCGACCTAGCCGAGGCCGACTTCTCCTTTGTGGTGTACCGCCCCTAGCCAATCCGCCGCCACGGCCGTGAGCCACCGGGGCCACCAGCACCACCCTCGGCATCACACTAACCACGTCGACTTCCCCACCGGTGGGGAAGTCGACGTGGCCACCTATAACGCCGTCAACAACCAGCAGCCTGAGTGAGATTTCTCATTCTTTATCTACTTGCGATAGTGTATTTTAGAGGAATAATATACTGGGTTGCAGTGCAGCGCACTTCAGTCTAGGTCTTCTCTGAAAAAGTCTTATCCAAGCATTGTAACTACTCCTGTTTTGCTTCTCAACATCCCATTTTCCATGACCTTTATTCGTTTCTCGCGCGCGGTGCTTCTCAGCCCGTTGTTGCTCATTGCCGCTTGCTCATCGGATAAAAAGCCGGATGCGCAGGCCGCTGCTGCCACGCCCGTGGCTCCGGTAGCTGTCGCGCCCACCCCCAAGCCAGCCCCCGTCGAAACGCCTGCCGCAGCCGAAACCCCGGCGCCCGCGGCTCCGGCCGGCTTCGACCCCAGCACGGTGCCCGTTGTCAGCCCGAAGCTGGGCGCGTTTCCCTACTTCACCCTGCTCGACAATTACCACAAGGGCACCATCAAGGACAGTGAGGTACGCTCGGAGGAAGTGAAGGACCTGATGAAGGACGCTGCCTTTGACCGGTACGAGTTTTTCGACGGTGTCAAAATCATCCCCGTGGAGGGCCGTCTTGCCACTATTAAGGCCGTTGGGAATGGGGCCTCATTCTTTCAGGTGCAGAAAACCTACGAGAAGCTGGTGCACGACCTGGGCGGTGTGACCGTGTGGGAGGGTAACATGGAGAAGTTCAAGGACGCAAAGCTGAACTTTGACGAGCGCCGCCACCGGGGCCGCTACAACATGTGGAACTCGGAGAAAGCCGGGGTGTACATGCTGCGCACGCCCGACAAGGAAATCTGGGTGGAGCCCTACCAGATTTACGACGACCACGAAAACTATTGGCTGACGGTAGTGGAGAAAAAGGCCTTGCCTATGCAGGCTTCCGTGCTGCCCGCCGCCGAAATGAAAAAAGCGCTCGACGCCACCGGCCACGTGGCGCTGTACCTCAATTTCGACACCGACCAGGCTACCCTCAAGCCCGATGCGCAGGCTACCATTGCCCAAATCATCGCCTTGCTGGCCCAAAATCCTGACCTCAAGCTGGCCGTGCAGGGCCACACCGACAACGCCGGCACTCCTGCCCACAACCAGGAGTTGTCCGAAGCCCGCGCCCGCACCGTGGTGGCCAACCTCACAGCCCAGGGCATTGCCGCCGACCGCTTGCAGGCCTCCGGCTTCGGCCAGACCAAGCCGCTGGTCGACAACAGCACCGAGCCCAACAAAGCCAAAAACCGCCGCGTCGAGCTGGTTAAGCTGTAGCGCCCGCTGGCGGCCAGTGGGTGCGCCGGCTTTTCAACCCATCATCTTACACGCTTATCTGTCATGAAAAAGAGCTTATTCGGATTGGTAGCCCTGGCCGCCGCTGGGGCACTTCCGGCCGTGGCCCAAAGCCTGCCCGCCACGCCCAAGCGCCCGGTCACGGACACGTACTTCGGCAAGAAAGTGGTGGACAACTACCGCTGGCTCGAAGACACCAACAACCCCGAGGTGCAGGCCTGGTTCAAGGCTCAGGGCGACTACACGAACCAGACGCTGGACCAGATTCCGGGGCGCGACCGCCTCATCAAAACCTTCGAGGACTACGACAAGCTGCTGGCCGTACGCTACGGCGAAATCAAGCAGCGCGGCAACCGCTACTTCTACCGCAAAACCCTGCCCAACGAAAAAGTAGGCAAGCTCTACGTGCGCGAGGGCAAAACTGGCGCCGAAAAGCCCCTCTTCGACCCGATGAGCCTGGCCACCGATAAGCAGAAAAGCTACGCCATGACGGCCTTCACGCCCAGCCCGAACGGCCAGCTGGTTGTCATCGGCCTTCAGGAAGGCGGGGCTGAGCTGTCCACGCTGCGCACCATGACGGTGGCTACCAAAGCGTTTCGGCCCGAGAGCATCCCGGCTGTATTCGGTGGTACCGTCGACTGGCTGCCCGATAACAGTGGCTTCCTCTACACGCCCAACAACTCCACCGACCCCAAAGACCCCAAGGGCAACCTCAATACCAAAGCCCGCCTGCACCGCCTCGGCACCCCGCCTAAGGCGGACCCCGACCTGTTTTCGCGGGCCAAAAACCCCGACATGGGCATCCGGCCCGACCAGTACCCGCTGATGGCTTTCTCCAACGACCGCACCCAGGTCTACGGCGAACTGAGCTCAGTCGACCGCCGCATCAATGCCTGGGTCACCACACCCGCCGACCTGAGCAAACCCAAGATTGCCTGGAAGAAGCTGGCCGCGCCCACCGACAGCGTGTACAGCTACTCCAAAATTGGCAGCAAGCTCTTTCTGCATAGCGTGAAAGGCGCGCCCAACGGCCGCATTCTCATGACGGATGCTGCTGCGCCCAGTCCCGCCACCGCCACCGTGCTGCTGCCCGAAAGCACTCAGAACATTACCCGCCTCAGTGCCACGAAAGATTATTTGTTCGTGACCCTAAGCGACGGCATTAATGAGCACATCCGGCAGTATAGCCCCGCTACCAAGCAATGGGCCGATGTGCCACTAACAACCAAGGGCACCACCGGCATCGAGTTCTACGACCCCAGCAGCAGCAACGAGGCGCTGGTGTACGTGATGTCCTGGAACGACCCCGGCACGCTCTACGACTACAACCCGGCTACCCAAAAGTTGGTCACCAGCGCCTTCCACGTGCCCATGAACTACCCGGGCGTGGCCGATTTGGTGGTGGAAGAACTGGAAGTGCCCAGCCACGACGGGACCATGGTGCCGCTCTCGCTCATTTACCGCAAAGGCCTGAAAAAGGATGGCAGCGCCGTGTGCCTGATGGACGGTTACGGCGCCTACGGCAACTCGGCCACGCCCTACTTCAGCCGGCGCAACCTGGCCCTGCTTAACCAAGGCGTGGTTTGGGCCGAAACGCACCCGCGCGGCGGCTCCGAAAAAGGCGACAAGTGGTACCGCGCCGGTTACCAGACCACCAAACCCAACACCTGGAAGGACTTTATCGCCTGCGGCGACTACCTCGTGAAGAATAGCTACACCAGCCCGCAGCACCTCATTGGCATGGGCACCAGTGCGGGCGGTGTCCTCATCGGCCGGGCCATCACCGAACGGCCCGATTTGTTCGCCGCCGCCATTAGCAACGTGAGCTGCTCCAATGCTTTGCGTTTCGAGAATTCGCCCAACGGCCCCGTCAACGCCCCCGAGTTTGGTACCGTGAAAGACTCGGTGCAGTGCATGGGCCTCTATGAAATGGATGCCTTCAACCACGTCGTGCCCGGCACCAAATACCCCGCCGTGCTCTGTGTGGGCGGCATGAACGACCCCCGCGTGATTGTGTGGCAGCCCGGCAAGTTCGCTGCGGCCCTGCAAGGCGCCAGCACCTCCGGCAAGCCCGTGCTCATGCAGGTGAACTACGACAACGGCCACTTCACCGAAGATAAAAAAGTGGCCTTCCGCAACTTCGCCAATATGTACGCCTTCGCCCTCTGGCAGGCCGGCCACCCCGCATTTCAGCCTGCCACTACAGCAGTGAAATAGCCCCGTTTCGCTACGCAGGCAACCATAAAAAAAGCTCCTGCTGATTCAGTAGGAGCTTTTTTTATATCTAAATAAACCTGAAATGAAGCCTTCTTCTCCAGTACTTCGTCAATCAAGCCGTACTCTTTGGCCTCGTCGGCGCGCATCCAGTAGCAGTAGTCAAGCTCCGAGTTGTCGTAGATTTCCTGGTAAGTTTTGTCGAAATTTTGCGCCAGAAGTACGCTCTCGCATTCCAAGGCAACATCAGCTTCATTAGGCTGGACTCCCAGCGCACCATTCTGACTGTCATTGAGGTCTTTTCAACCGGGGCAACATCGCAGCGTACTATATGCTCTGCCATGAGTCGAATTACAAAGTTCGCCCTGCAGTGCACCATAACCTTTCTACCACCAGTCAGTGCGGGTAGCTAAATTTCCAAGGCTGTACGAATGCCCGCTTCAATTGCACCTTCAATCCAGGCAATTTTGAACGAGGTCGCGTCGCCGCCAAAGTGGATGTTGTCTTCTGCCTGTTGTACGTAGCCTTCCAACTCCATAAACTGGCCCGCGGCCAGCATGGCGGCCTCGCCCGTTGAGTAAATATCGTTCGACCAAGACTGCGACGTGCCCACCACGAAGGAGTCGCGGATGCCTTCGCCAAATATCTTAGCCAGGTCGTTGAGTGTGTATTCCACGCGTGATTCGTCGGTGAAGGCAACCCACATAGCGGCCTCTGTGGCCCATACAAAGGAAGAAATCACCACACCGCCGTCTTTCCCGCCAAAGTCGGTGCTTGGGAAGTAAATGAACCGTGAAGCCAGGTCGGTAATCACCTGGCCGCCGAAGATGTTGTGTTTCGTCTCCCAGAATCGGTCACGGAACTGCAGAAACACCTTTGTCGCGCCGTTATAGTTGAGCTCGCGGAGGGTTTTTCGCTTCAGCGGCGAGAAGGCCGGATTGACATCCAGCACCCGGGCTGCCGGGAATGGAATGGTCAGAATGACTTCGTCGGCTGCTACCGTCTTGTGCAGGGCAGGTGGGGCAGCCACTCCATGCCCCAGCATGGTGTTGCCAGCCTGGGGCTTTCCGGCTTCAAAATGCAGGGTTGTTTTCGTGCCGCGGTCCAGCTTGGTCAGCATGTGGTTGAAATAAACCTGGACGCCCTGCTGCTGGAGGTACTCGTAAAACCGCTGCGGCAGCAGGTCCATCCCGCCGCCGATGCCGAAGTACGTCGCTTTCGGGTCGTGGTCAATGGTTTCGACAATCTGCTGAATGAGGCCCAGGTTGGAGCGAGATTCTAGGTTGAGCATCACCTCAATCATTTCAATAGCTCCTTCCGACAGCTTGGTTTTCGCCTTCAGTTAGCCCCGAACCGAATACTGGTCATATTCTTCAATGAGCCTTGCCCAGGTCTCAACCGTATTTGATGCCGTAACCCGGTCTAGCAGGGGCTTGATGGCTTCACTCCACAAGACGTCTGCCGTTTTCCCGCGCTCCGAGCCTACCGTTCGGAACAGCAGTTGGTCGGGGTTTTTCTCGTATTCTGTGCGGGTGATTTTGATGCCGTTGACGTAAATCAACTCATTGCCTTTGACATCGTGGTTGATAAATGAAAAGGTTTTCAACCCAAACTTGCTGATATACTCAAACACCAAGTGGTAGGATGTAACCAGTCGCATGGCCCCGGCCTCACCACTCTGGCCGTTGCGCAGCGGCTCCCGAATAGTCTTGATGCGGCCGCCCACCCGCATACTGGCCTCGAAGACCGATACCTTGTGCCCGGCCGCCGCCAGCAGCGACGCTGCCACCATGCCCGACATTCCCGCTCCAATGATGGCCACGTTTTTCGGAGATTTTGCTTTTGGAATACCGTTCTGAATGATATTCATCAGGTTTCGGGTCTGCTCGGTCGGCACCATCTTCCCCTCTTTGTTCTGGATGTATTCCGGAAGTAACTCCGGCAACAAATCCTTTCAGGATGTATTTGCGCGCATGGTTGGTGTCGATTTAAGAAGCTGGTAAGGTGAGGAGATGAGGGTAAGCAAAATCAACAGAATGAGTGAAACGTCAAACTGACGCTACGACAGAGCCATTGTTAACACGTATAGTGTTAACAAATGATGACGGGCCAGTGGAAGAAGCCTCCTGAATTCTAAATGAGGTTTTGGCTTGGCTTCAGGTGTCATGGCTAGCTATAATCCAAGACCCCGTAGTGATAGCCAGCTTCTTTAGAAACCCACACAGCTCGTCCTGTTACTAGCGTTTATCAAACCAATTCTCATTGTATTTCATTGAGTTAGCAGTGCGAATATCCGCCGGTGGCTGGGGCGCTTATCAAGTAGAATTACGTATTTTGCTCGCGTAGTTTTACACGTTTCGGGGTAGCGTACCTGCGGCATGCTAGGATTAGGGGGTGGCATGCACTCCGCACCCTGCTTACGGCCGGTGGCTAAGAGCCCACTCTCATTCTGCAAGAGCCGGATGAGTAGAATATCGCATCCTTGCTGTCGTAATTAGCTAGGAAAAGCTCCCTGCGCCACTGCGTACATTGTGGGAAAATTCGTGTGCCGGGTTTGTGTACAAAACCTGAAAAAACTGAGTGATTAACGTTGGGGTAGCTTGAGTTGCTGGAAACGTATCGGCAATCAGCAGCAGTCGGTTTGGGGGGGCGCGGTCAGCGGAATGGATTGGGTAAATCAAAACCAGCGATTTGGCCGTATAGCTGAACCATACAAATTCTCTCACCCCAACTAAAACCCATGACCACGAAACCATTCTTCGCTGCCCTCGCTCTTGCCTTTGCCTTCAGCGCCCCTGCCTTTGCTCAGGACATGAAGACCAAGAGCGACGACGAAAAAACCAAAACCAAAGCCGACGGCATGACCACCAAAACCAAGATGGCGGACGATGGCAAGATGAAAATCAAAGGCAAGTCGGACGCCGGTGACAAGATGAAAGCTACCACCAAGCCCCGCAAAGGTGAAATGGCCGGCATGAGTGGCAAAGGCGTAATGGTGGGCGGCGCCATGATGACCCCCGACAAAGACATTGTGGATAATGCCGTGGGCAGCGCCGACCACACCACGCTGGTAAGTGCCGTGAAAGCCGCCGGCCTAGTTGAAACATTGAAAAGCGCGGGTCCTTTCACCGTATTTGCGCCCACCAACGCGGCATTCGATAAGCTGCCTGCTGGCACGGTAAACTCACTGGTGCAGCCCGACATGAAGCCCACGCTCACCAAGGTATTGACCTACCACGTCATCCCCGGCCGCTTCACCGCCGCCGACCTGAAGAATGGTCAGGTTCTGACCACCGTGGAAGGCGAGCAGTTGACCGTGATGAAATCGGGCAACAGCGTGATGCTAAAAGATGCCAAAGGCGGTATGGCCACCGTGACTATTCCCAACGTGATTTCGAGCAACGGCGTGACCCACGTCATCGATACGGTACTGATGCCAGCTAACTAAGCGCACCTCCGTCTCATTGAGCAAGAGCTCTTGTTCTGAGTGCTGGCTGCAGCTCAGAATGCCAGCCGGACTCCAACGCTAAAACAAAAAAGGCTTGCCAGATACCTGGCAAGCCTTTTTTATGAGCAATTATATCCTTATTCCAGCAACAGGCGGCGGCTTACGGTGTGGCCGTCGTGCAGCGTCAGGCGCACCGTGTATACACCAGCCGGGAGCGTGGGCAAAGCCAATTCGAACTTACCAGCTTGGGCAGTGGGCTGTTCCCATACGTTGCGACCCAGTGCGTCGAGCACAGCGGCGCGGGCAAACGCCGGCCCGGAAATGGTCACTGCATTGTGCGCGGGGTTAGGGTAGAGGCTATAAGCGGCCGCTTCCTGGGCCGATGCAGTGGCGGTGGGGTTGCTGTTCGTCATCACGGGGCGCATCAAGACAACGGCACTGGTTGTGGTCGGTATAAGCTCGGTCCAGGCACCCGTATTGTCGCGGCGGAAAAAATGCTGAGCTGGATAGGTGCTGTTCAGGTCAGTAGCATACTGAAGGTATCGACCGGTGGAAGGCTGCGAAAAACCTACGTAGAAGGAGCCGGTTACACGTACCGGCTGGTCAAAATCAACCTGATAGTAGTCCCACCCGGTGGGGTAGGGATATTGGATGGTGTAGGTTTTGGTGGCGCGCGCATTCAGTGCAGGCACCCCAGCGTTGTCGTCCCAGATGCTGACGGTAATGGGACGGGCCGCTAGGTCGCTTGTGAACACCGGATACAGGCGCAGTCCCCGCACATAGTCGGGCTGGTTGAGGTCGAAGCGGTACGCCAAGGCTGACTGTTGCCCAGTGGTATAGGGAAAGAGTTGAGTGGCGCTTTCCGCAGTGCCATCGTCGTAAGCGTAATAGTTGCTCAGCTCCAGGTCGCGGGAGATAGTATCGTTGGCAATGGTGGGCGAAGTAGCTGGTTCTCTGGAAGCAATATACATGCTGTAGCGAAAGCGCTTCGCTGTGGCTGTCGTAGGCAGTGGGGCCGCGCTCGCATCACCGGTCCGGGCGCTCTGACGAGTGTTGGTAGGAATGGTGTTTACATCCTGAAGCCAGGTGCCGATAGGCGCACCGCTTGGCAGCTCGCGCACCTTACCAGTGGTAGTGACGGACAGCGGCGGGCCAGTGTCCAAATTGGTCACGTTTACGCCCATTGCGGGGTTGAGCTCGCTGGTGGTGGCGGCATTATACTGCCACACTGGCATGGATGAAAACCGGCGCAGGGGGCTGCGTAGGCCACCCGAAGGGTTGCCGCCCACCAGCCCGGCCCCGGTAGCGGCATCTACAAAGACGGTATCGGTGAGGGTACGGCCTTGGTTGAGCAGCACGTAGTCCACGCTCCAGGTATCGCTGTTGACGGTGGTATTGCCCGTGGCGACCAGCATAAACTGAAAGTCGCCGTGCAGGTATTTGGTTTGGTCGAGGGCAATGGTTTGCTGGCGAAAGGGAGTCGTGCGCCCCCTGCTGACAACCGACCATTTGGATTCCCAGCCAATGGTACCGCTGGTATTCGTCTTGACAAACAGCTCCAGGCGAACCGGCGTCTGTAATGAGTTATTATTTGGCAGGCCAACAACGCTGCCGGCCTGCCAGGCGAAGCTCAGCACCACATTACTGGCCGGCGTGAGGCCCGCCAGGTTGATGGGCTGCGAGATTAGCGAGTCGAGGGTAGCATTGGGGCTGGTGACTGCGCCGCCGCTATAGGTCAGGCCTTTGGCCGTGAGGCCATCGAGCGTGGCCGCGCCCCGGGTGAGAGGTGCCAGGGCAAAGCGGTTTGATACCAGTGCGCCCCCTTTGGCTTGCCAGCGCAAGATGCTGGGTGCCCCTTCAAGCGGAGAGGTAAAATCGTCGAAGAAGGGCAGCGAAAGCGCCGTGCCCCGCTGTTGCGCCTGCTGGGCCATGGTGGGCACATAAGCAGCGCGGGCGGGGTCGGAGGTCAGCGGAATGATGGGCAAGGCCTGCTGGGCCGCCACCGGGCCAGCAAATAGCAGTGTCGGCAGTACCCAACGGCAATACGTGCGGAATCGTGTCATCATATCGGAAAGGGATTAAGCCATCCTAACGATGGCAGCAGGGGAAATAGTGCGCCGCGTGGCGTTCATTGCTCGTTGCGAGTCGTCTGTTGTCAGCCTATTCAGACTAGCAGTGGACAACTCGCAACGAACAGCTACCTATTTAGCCACCCAGATATCTACGAGCTGGCCCATGCGAATGGTAGCATCGGGGCCAGCTACGGGGCGCTGGCGTACTACGGTGCCCGCCGCCTGACCTTCTTCGGCGGGCTGCTCAAACACTTCACCTTTTACCAGGCCCTGGCCTACAAGCAGGGTCACGGCCTCGTCCTCGGGCATGTTGATGAGGTTGGGCACGGCGAAGGTTTGGTTGCCCTGGCCGTCGCCCACCACCAGGTCGACCTTGGTGCCTTTGGCAATAGGCGCACCGGGCGCTATTTCCTTGCCGTTCACCAACTGCTTGAGCACCGCGCCGGAAGCCAGGTCGGGTACCAACTGAATCTGGCCCACCACGAGGTCATAGCTTTTCAGGATGAGCATGGCATTCTTCGACGAGCCCCCGGTGAGGGTGGGCATTTTAATCACCGGCGGGTTTTTCATGCTCACCTGCAGGTAGATTTTGCGGCCTTCCTTCACCTTTTCGCCCGGGGCGGGGTCCTGCACCAGCACCGTGAAGGGCCGAATGTTGGGGCTGTAGCTGGAGTCATCCACAAAGTAGTTGAGGTTGCGCTCGTCGAGGTATTTCTCCAGGTCGGCCACGTTCATGCCCGTCACTTTGGGCACCGTAATGGTTTCGCCGTGGTGGGTGCTCACGGGCAGGTACACGTAGAAAAAGCCCAGCACGAGCAGCAGGCCCGCTACGGCAATGAGCACGAGGTGCTTCACAACGTCGAGCGGGGTATTGGAAGTCAGAAAAGCCATTTGGGTAACGTTGGTACTGTATTAGGAATCCAAAGAACGTCATGCAGAGCGGAGCGAAGCATCTTTACTGCACAAGTAATCAGTTACTGTGGCGGTAAAGATGCTTCGCTCCGCTCTGCATAGCGTTCAATCACGATGGTCTATTGTGTCACCATTTTAGCCGTCCGCGCCTTGCCGAACTCCAGAATCCGGTCGATAAACTCGTATGGCGTGTAACCGGCCAGCGCCGTTTGGTGAAAGATACAGGTGGCCGGCGTCATGCCGGGCAGCGAGTTTACTTCGATGATGAGCACCTCCACCTCGCCCTCCTGGCGCACCCGCACAAAGGCGTCAATCCGGGCATAGCCCTGAATGTCGAGCACTTCGGCCACGCGGCGCAGCACGGCCTTCACCTCGTTGCTGATGCGCTGGCGTTCCACGGGGTCCACGTCGTAGCGGGCGGGGGTGATGTTCTGGCCTTCGCCGGCCAGGAATTTCTCTTCCAGGCTCAGCACCTCGCCGGTGGCCAAGGCCTCGCTGGCTTCAAATACTTCGATGTCGAGCAGGCCGTCTTCGTCGTAAGAAGTCAGCAGGCCGCCGGTCACTTCCAAAAAATGGGCGGCACCGTCGCGGCTGATGAGGGTTTCGACCAGGAAAGCATCCTTCTGCGGAAACTCCTCCTTGAAACCTAGGTGCAGCACCTCAGCCGGGGCGGGCAGGAGGTCTTCCTCGGAGCGGAAAATAAGCTGGCAGAAGGCTTCCAGCTCCGCCCGGTTCTTGATTTTCTTCACCGCCGAAGAGCAGCCGTCGTCGGCGGGCTTGGCAATGAAAGGGTAGGGGAACTGGGTTTCGAGTGAGCGGTAGAAGCTTTCGGCGTCGGCCTGCCACTCCAGCTTGTTGGCCATGCGGTGTTCGGCTACCAGCAGGCCAGCCTCGCGCAGGCGCTTGTTGGTTTCGAACTTATTGATGGTAATGCTGCTGCTGGCCACGCCCGAGCCGTTGTAGGGCAAGCCAAGCTTTTCCAGCTCCACTTGCAGGGCCCCGTCTTCGCCGGGCCGGCCGTGCAGGGCAATGAATACCTCATCAGCCAGTTGGGCCAGCTCTTCAAACGAAATGCGGCGCGGCTGGGCCAGGGCCTGGCCCGCGTAGGTGCTGGTGATGGTGCCTGCCTCGCGCCGGATGCGCTCCAGGATGGGGTGGGGGGCCTCGCCGGCCTCGGCATGCTCAATTTTCTCGCGGATGTCGTCGGCGTTGTCCTTCAGCATCACATTCACGGGCAGCACGTACAGCTTGTGCTCCTGGGCCGAACCGGTGAGGAACACCGGCACCGGCGCGTACTTGGCCGAGGAGCTGAGCTTCTCGTAAATATTGCGCCCGCTTTCCACCGAAATGTGGCGTTCTGATGAGTAGCCGCCCATTATCACGGCCACGCGAATGCGCTCGGTGGCTTCGCTCTGGCGGGCCTCCACGGCCTCATCCAGCAGCTGCATTTGCCGCTTTAGCTGCACCGGCTTCAGGCCGCCGCGTTGGCGCGCCGCCAGCGAGGTCCGAATGAGGTAGGTCAGAAACTGGCTGGGATTGAGGCCAATTTCGGCTGCCTGATGGAAGAAGAACGAAGCCGGCAACATCCCTGATGTGGTGTTCGGGTCGTTCAGGAAAATCTGGCCATCGGGGGTGTAAAAGCCATCGAGGCGGGCATAAACCTGGAAGCCGAAGGTGCGGAACATCTTTTCGCACGCTTTGCGGATTTCCTGAATCTTGTCCTCGGGCAAGTCGATGGGCGTGACTTTGCGGGCCAGGCCGGGCAGGTACTTCGAGCGGTAGTCGAACATCTCCTCGCCCTTCACAATCTCGGTGGGCGGCAGAGCCAGCGGGTCGCCGTGCTGGTTTTCGATAACAATGCAGCTAAACTCCCGGCCGGCCACAAAGCTTTCAATCAGAACCTGGGTTTCGCCCGACGTGCTTTCCAAGCTCACGGTATCGGCCCCTTCTTCAAAGCTTAGGTTCAAGAAGTTCAGCAGGCTTTCCGGGTGGTAGATGGTGGTTTGCTGAATGTCGGCAATGGAAAAATAGGCGCCATGACCAGCCTTGCCGGTAACGGCTACCACCGGCAGGCCAATCCCCTCCCGAATATCAGCCAGCTGGCGCACCCAGGCCACTTGGGCCGCCTGGGTAAGGCTCGTCCATTCAGCCCGGGCCACCTTTCGCCGAAACAATGCCTTTTGCACCGCCGCTTCGAAAGCGGCTGGGTCTTCGGTTTTCAGAATGCTAATGCCCAGGCTACTGCCCTGATGCGGCGCTTTTATCACCAGTGGCAAGCCCAGCTGTTTCACCAGTGATTTTAAGTAGCCGGCCCCAACTGCTGCGTAATCCCAGGCTTCCGCCGTCAGAACCCGGAAATCCGGCGTGGGCTGGCCAGTGGCCTTCAGCAGGTTTTTCTGCGCGACTTTGTCAATGCCAAATGCCGACGGCAAAATGCCCGAGCCCGAATACGGAATGCCCAGCCACTCCAACATGCCCTGAATGGCGCCGTCCTCGCCGCCCGGCCCGTGCAGGGCCAGAAAGGCAAAGTCCATGAGCAGCGGCAGTTGCTCGGCGTCAATCTTACGGCCTACTTTGGCAATGGCCTCGAACTTTTCGTCGTGGCTGAGCTCGCCCAGGCTTTCGATATATACCTGCAAGTGGTGCAACGACGGCGGCTGCGAGCTCACGGGCGGGTAGAAGTCCCGAATGGTGCCTTTGTAGATAAACTGCCAGTCGAGCAGAATGAACTGCCCCAGGCTGTCCACGAAGATGGGCACAGGCTGAAACAGCGCCTTGTCCAGATTATCAAACACGGTGCGGCCGCCGGCGAAAGAAATTTCCCGCTCGCGCGAAGTGCCCCCGAAAAAAATACCGATTTTCATAAGTACAGCAAAGGTAAGAACCCGTAGCGCGGACTTGTAGTCCGGGCCACCGCACCATCAACTATTCAAAGCCGCAAATTGTCCAGCCCTACCGAGTACGAACTACCAACTGAACAGATTTTGCTTTACGATTCTGACCTATTCAAAAAAGGTAAAGCAAATGGAGGCGTTCGTTTTGCTTTACTTTTCTAAGAAGTGCGAAAAAGGTAAAGCAAAACGGTCTGCCTCGTGATGCAGAGGTATAGACCTCGAATTAAGACCGAAGCGGTGTGGAGACACCACTTTCGCTTCTCTACACTATTTCCCCAGGCCGTGTAGCAGTTCCACCAGCTCGGCTACCAAAGCGGCATCGGTTTCAAAGCGTTCCGTCTGAAACAGACCATCGGCTGGATTGGCCTGCACCACTCGCTTGGCGCTGGTATGAAACTCCCGGGCGCCGGTGTGATTGGCCAGTGCTTGGATATTGGCTACCGAAACGCCCGCGCCCGGCATAATTCTGATGCGCCCGGCGGCCTGCGTCACCAACGCTGCCAGTTGGTCTTGCCCTGTCTCGGCCGTGGCCTGCCCCCCGGAGGTAAGCACGCGCTGGCAGCCCAGCGCAATTATATCTTCCAGTGCCTGGGCCTGGTCGGCGCAGGAATCGAAGGCACGGTGAAAGGTGATTTCCATCGGTCCGGCAGCGGCTATGAGGGAGCGGCAGGCGGCCACGTCGACGCGGCCTGCTGGAGTTAGCGCGCCCAGCACCACGCCTGCACAGCCTAACTCGCGGCAAATAACAACATCGGCCCGCATGATGGCTAGCTCGTCGGCGTTGTAAGCAAAGCCGCCCGGCCGGGGCCGAATCAGGACGAATACCGAGATGCTCAGCTGCGCCAGTGCTTCCTGAATCAGCCCATAGGAAGGCGTGATGCCGCCCTGTTCCAGGTTCTGACACAGCTCGATGCGGTGGGCACCGCCCGCCTGCGCCGCCAAGGCGGAAGGGAGGGAAGCAGCGCAGATTTCCAACGTCCGGGTCATGGGGTTGTTTCGTTCTTAGCTGCCCTCAGGATGACAGGTGGAAGACAGACAATTACCTATTTCAGCAGAAACTCGCCGTCAATCAGGCGCGGGGTATCGGTGGTGCTCACGGTGTAGTTGAAGCCCGTTTGCAGGGCATAGGAGCCCGTCTGACCGTTTTTATCAAGTGCGATGAAGGCCACCTGAATATCCTTGGCTTTCGCACCCTTGATAGCAGCAATACGCTCAATAGCTTCCTTACAAGCCTGCTGCGGGGTGCGGCCCTGGCGCATAAGCTCCACCACAGTATGGGCCCCGGCTATACGCACCACATCCTCGCCCTGGCCAGTAGCAGCGGCGGCCCCCACGGCCGGGTCCACAAACAGGCCGGAGCCGATGAGGGGCGAGTCGCCCACCCGGCCGTGCATCTTGAAGCGCATGCCACTGGTGGTACAGCTGCCACTGAGACGGCCCTGCGCATCGAGGGCCAGCATGGCAATGGTATCGTGGTTCTGGCGGTCGCCCACGGGGCCAGTAGGCCGCTGCCGACCGGAATTTTCGATGTTGACAATGGGCTTGTACTGACTGGTTTTGAGCCACTCCTTATAGGCCGCCGTTGCGTCGGCGCTCAGCTTCTGCGGTTCGAGCGGGAACCCCTGGGCCAAGGCAAACTGCTGCGCGCCCTCACCCACGATGAGCACGTGCGGGGTGCGCTCCATCACGCGCCGCGCCACGCTGATGGGGTGCTTGATGCGCTCCAGCGCCGCCACGCCGCCGCAGTTAAATTTCTCGTCCATGATGCAGGCATCGAGCGTCACAATGCCGTCGCGGTCGGGGTGGCCGCCCAGGCCCACGCAGCAGCCCTGTTCCGACTCGGTTACCATCACGCCGGCCTCCACGGCATCAAGGGCATAGCCCCCGGCGCCCAGGATTTTCCAGGCGCCTTTGTTGGCGTTCACGCCCGCATCCCAGGTCGAAATGACAATGGGTTTGTTGGCCTTTGGGGCAGCGGGCAGGGCTACGGCAGCAAGGGGCGCGGCGGCCAGCCCGGCCAGGCCGGCGGCGGAAGTGTGTAGAAATTTCCGGCGAGATGACATGGATTGGGAGAAAAAGTGAGTAACCGAACGTCATGCCGCGCGTCGCGAAGCATCTTGCCCGCTGCCACTACCTCAGTTGCCCAACTAAGCAGTAAAGGCGCTTTGCTATGCGCGGCATGACGTTCGGGAATGGCTCAAACAGGCATCGACTATCGCCGAAAGATAGTGCTACGCGCCAACTCCCCGTACTTTCGCCTTCTATGATACTCATCGCCGACGGCGGCTCGACCAAGTGCAGCTGGTGCCTGCTGGGCGGACCCGCCCCCGTCCATTTCAGCACCGAAGGCTACAACCCCTATTTCTGGGATACGCCCGCCATTGCCGCCTCGCTGGCCCGTAGCGTGCCCGCTGCCGTGCGGGAGGCAGCCATTTCGGCCATTCACTATTACGGCTCCGGCGTCCTCTCAGCGGCCAAGGCGGAAATAGTAGCCGGGGCCTTGCGGCAGGTGTTTCCGCAGACCCCGCAGGTAACGGTGGATGAGGATTTGCTGGCGGCGGCCCGGGCGCTGCTGGGACGTGAGGCCGGTTTTGCCGCCATCCTGGGCACGGGTACCAATTCCTGTTTGTATGATGGCCAGCGCATTACGCAGGTAGTGGAGTCGCTGGGCTACTCGCTGGGCGACGAAGGCTCGGGCACCAGCATTGGCCGGCTGCTGCTGCGCGACTACTTGCGCGGCCGGCTACCTGCGGGCCTGGCCGAGGATTTCAAAGCCACTTATCAGCTGGGCGAAGTGAGCGAGGTGCTCGACCGACTCTACAACCAGCCGATGCCCAACCGCTTCCTAGCCAGCTTTGCCCGGTTTGCGGGCAAGCATTACGCCGAGCCGTATTGCCAGGGCGTGGTGGCGCAGGCTTTCAAAGCATTTTTCGAGCAAATTGTGACGCAGTACCCCGACTACCAGCGCTACACCTTCAACTGCGTGGGCTCGGTGGGCTACCATTTTCGGGAGGCGCTGGCGGCGGCGGCGGCCGGCCATGGCATGGCCGTGGGCCAGATTTTGGAAGCTCCAATTGATACGCTGGTGCGCTACCACGAAGTAGCGCGGACGCTGTAGTCCGCGTCCCGGAACGATAACCGTTCAGGTGGCGCAGGGACGCGGACTACAGCGTCCGCGCTACTCTCTGCCCAACTTCGGGCAACTCCCGACAGTAAAGCAGAGAAATCTGCGAAACAACTGCACTTTTGTACCTCTTAATAACCGCATACTTCCAACGTTTCACTTCCCCTCATGAACACCCTCGATACCTACAATTTCGCTGGCAAGCACGCCGTGATGCGCGTCGATTTCAACGTGCCGCTCGATAAGGACCTGCACATCACCGACGATACACGCATTCGCATGGCCACACGCTCGGTGATGAAAATCCTGAATGATGGCGGTTCCGTGGTGTTGCTCTCGCACCTGGGCCGGCCCAAAGGCGGCTACGAGCAGAAATACTCGCTGCAGGCCCTGGTAGCGCGCCTCTCGCAGGAGTATGGCCGCGAGGTGCAGTTCGGCGGCGACGTGCTGGGCGAGGAAGCGGCGCAGAAAGCCGCCGCCCTGCAACCCGGCGAGGTGCTGCTGCTCGACAATGTGCGTTTCTACAAGGAGGAAGAAGCCGGCGACCCGGCCTTTGCCGCCAAACTGGCCAAGCTGGGCGACGTGTATGTGAACGACGCCTTTGGCACGGCTCACCGCGCCCACGCCTCCACGGCTGTGATGGCCAACTCCTTTGCCCCGCAGGACCGCGTGGGCGGCTACCTGCTGCAATCCGAAATCGACAACGCCAAAAAAGTGTTGGAGCAGGCCGAGCGGCCCTTCACCGCCATCATGGGCGGGGCCAAGATTTCGGACAAGATTCTCATCATCGAAAAGCTGCTCGATAAGGTTGATAACCTGCTTATTGGCGGTGGCATGGCTTACACATTTGCCGTGGCCGAGAATGGCCATGTGGGCAGCTCGCTCCTGGAAGCCGACAAGGTGGACCTGGCCCGTCAGCTCATTCAGAAGGCCAAGGACAAGGGCGTCAACCTGATGCTACCCGGCGACTCAATCATTGCCGATAAGTTCGCCAACGACGCCAATACCGATGTGGCCTCTAACCTGAGCATCCCCGACGGCTGGATGGGCCTTGACCTCGGCCCCGACAGCCGCGAGCAGTTTGCCGAAGTCATTCGCAACAGCAAAACCATCCTCTGGAACGGCCCGATGGGCGTGTTCGAGATGAGCAATTTCTCGCTCGGCACCGAATACGTGGCCCAGGCCATCGCCGAAGCCACAGCGGCTGGTGCTTACTCGCTCATTGGCGGCGGCGACTCGGCCGCCGCGGTGCAGCAGCTCGGCTTTGGCGACCAGGTGAGCTACATATCGACCGGCGGTGGCGCGCTGCTGGAGTATATGGAAGGCAAGGAACTGCCCGGCGTGACGGCGCTGGGCTAAGCGCAGCACTTATTCTTCTTGATTACGCAAAAAGGTGCGGGGTTTATCCCGCACCTTTTTTATTCATAACACTTGCACATTTTTTACTTTGGAAGGGTGGTCAATCGGTAGTAAATCAGTGTGGAAAATAATAAAAACCCTAGGGGTGCGGCCCCAAATCTTGGTGCGACTGAGGAGTTGTGATGGGTTTATATTTATGTAAATCAATATATTATATATAAGTGTGACGCCTCTCCGGGATGGGAACGGGTAGGCCCAAATTTAAATAGTGGGTTGAACGATATGGGTGAGGCTGAACAGCTTCATTGTGAATAGGTAATATATTTGATGCTTGATTTAAAATCTTACCAAGCGGCTCATTTCTATGAAGCACATTGACTCTTCTTTTCATCAGTCTAATTCGCCCACGCGGCGACATCGGTGGGCTTATGGCCTGCTCTTTTTTCTGCTGAATACCTTGGGGGCGCAGGCACAACAAGCCGCGCCCCTCTTTTTTCGCGACGATGCCGAAGCCCAGCGCGTAGCGGCACGGTCGGCGGGGGCACCGGCTCTGCTGCACGTCCGTCCGCTGTCGTTGGATGCGGCAGGCTTGCGGGTGGCCCTAACCAGTGCCCCATCTGAAAACCAGGCCGGCGCAGCGCCGCTGCGGCTGGCGCTGCCGTTGCCCGATGGCAGCACCGGGCGCTTTGCCGTGGTGGAAACAGCCGTGATGGCCCCGGCATTGGCGGCGCAGTTTCCGCAAATCCGGACCTACCGCGGGGTGGGCCTCGACGACCCCACCGCCACTGTGCAGCTGGATTTGACGCCTCAGGGCTTTCACGCCCAGATTTTATCGGCTGCCAGCGGCACCGTCTACATCGACCCTACCACCCGCCTTGACCCGCTGCACTGCGTGAGCTTCTACCGCCGCGACATGAACCGCGCCGCGGCCGGGGCCGTGCCTGTTTGCCAGTTCCGCCCCTCGGCCGCCGATGTGGCCGCGAGCCAGGCGCGGGCCGCTGCTAACAGTCAGGGGCCCCTGCAACGTACCCTAATTGCTACTGGAACCACGCTGCGCACCTTCCGGCTGGCGGTGGCGGCCACTGGCGAGTACACCCAGTTTCAGGGTGGCACGGTGGCCCTGGCCCAGGCGGCCATTGTGACGACCGTCAACCGCGTGGTGGGCGTGTATGAGAAAGAGCTGGCCGTGCGCCTGCAGTTGATAGCCGGCAATAGCAGCCTCATCTACACCAACCCCAGTACCGACCCGTACACCAATAACGACCCAAGCGCGCTGCTCGGCGAGAACCAGACCAATGTTACGAACGTCATCGGCACGGCCGGCTTTGACATCGGGCATGTGTTCAGCACGGCCGGGGGGGGGTATGCGGGGTTAGGCGTGGTATGCAACACCAACAACAAAGCCCGCGGCGAAACCGGGACCAGCAGCCCCGTGGGTGATGCCTTCGACATTGACTACGTGGCCCACGAAATGGGGCATCAGTTCGGCGGCAACCACACCTTCAACAGTCCTAATGGATTCTGCGCCGGCAACGTCAACACCAGCACGGCCTACGAGCCGGGCTCGGGTAGCACCATTATGGCCTATGCCGGGATTTGCAGCCCCGATGACCTGCAGAACAACTCCGATGCGTACTTCCACTCGGGCTCGTTTCAGGAAATGGCGACGTTTATTGCCACTACCGCCTGCGGTACCTCCACCGCTACCGGCAATACTGCCCCAACCGTGGGCGTCCCAGCGGCCAGGGTTGTGCCCATCGGCACGCCCTTCCGCCTCACGGCCAGCGCCACCGATGCCAATGGGGATGCCCTGACGTACAGCTGGGAAGAAATGGACCTGGGCTCCTCCGTTGCCCTGACGGCTGCACAGGTGGCCAACAACAACGTGCCGCTGTTCCGCTCCTTCCTGCCCGTGGCCTCGCCCACGCGTTACTTTCCCCGCCTCCCCGCTATCATCAGCAATACCAGCACCAGCGCGGAGCGCCTGCCGACGGTGACGCGCACGCTCACCTTTCGCTGCACGGCCCGCGACCAGCACAACGGCGCGGCCGGCGTGGTGGGCGGCGTCAACTACAGCAGCAACGTAACGCTGAGCGTGACCAACGCGGCTGGTCCTTTCCTGGTGACCAGCCCGAACATAGCCCTGACCTGGGCCGGGGGCTCGACGCAGACCGTGACCTGGAACGTGGCAGGCACCAGCGCCAACGGCGTGAACTGTGCCACCGTCAACGTGCTGCTCTCTACTGATGGCGGACTGACCTATCCCACCACGCTGCTCAGCGGCACGGCCAACGACGGCTCGGCCCCGATAACGGTGCCCAACATCAGCACCAGCACGGCCCGCGTGATGGTGGAAGCGGCCGGCAATTACTTCTTCGATATTTCAAATGCCAACTTCACCATCACGCCCGCGGCTATCTGCGATGCCCCCACCAATCTGGTAGCGGGTAGCATTACGAGCAGCTCGGCTTCGGTGAGCTTTGCGGCCAGCGGCACGGCCACCGGCTACACCGTGACCACCACACCGGCCAGCACCACGCAAATCATCAGTGCCTCGCCAGTAAGCCTGATGGGACTGACGGCCGGCACGGCTTACACGGTCAACATTGTGAGCAACTGCGCAGGCGGCCTCACTGCCAGCCCGGCCACGGTGGGCTTTACCACCGCTGCGGCCCCGACGGTAGCTATCACAAGCACGGCCAGCAACCCCACCAGCACCGTGCCGATTCCGGTGACGGTGACGTTCTCGGGCAGCGTGACGGGCTTCGTGGCCGGCGATGTAGCCGTGACCAATGGGAACATCAGCGGCTTCAGTGGCAGTGGCACTACCTACACCTTTAACATAACCCCGTTGGCTATCGGACCGGTAACGGTAAATGTGCCCGCCAACGTAGCCCAAGATGGGGCTGGTACCGGCAACACCGCCGCCGCGCCGTTCAGCATCAATTTTAGCCTGACGGTGACTGCCGCCCCAGTGGTAAACACGCCGACCGACGGTAGTAGCCTCAACACCACTACCCCCACCTACAGCGGCACGGCTCCTGCAGGCAGCACCGTGACGGTGTATGTGGATGGCGCTAGCATTGGCATGGTCACGGCTGTGGGTGGTACCTGGAGCCTCGGCCAGTTTACCGCGCTGACGTTGGGCCCACACTCGGTGCGGGCTACGGCGCAGCTCAGCGGCCAGGGCGTGAGCTTGTTCAGCAATTCCAATAACTTCATCGTGGATACGACGGCTCCGACGGTGGTCATCAGCAGCACGGCTAGCAGCCCCACGAGCACCTCGCCCATTCCGGTGACGGTGACGTTCTCGGAAGCCGTGACGGGCTTTATTTCCGGCGATGTGGCCGTAATCAATGGGACCATCAGCGGCTTCACGGCCGTCAATGGCACTACTTATACTTTCAATGTAACGCCTGTCGGCTCTGGTTTGGTGACGGTGAACGTGGCGGCCAATGTGGCCCAGGACGTGGCCGGCAACGGCAACACTGCTGCCACCCAATTCAGCATCACCTACAACGCCTCTTCGGCGCTGACAATTACGGCGCTGAGCCCGACACGCAACGAGAAAAGTGCTCCACAGACCAGTAACGTAGCCATTACCTTCAACCAGAACCTAACCAACAACGCCGCTACGCAAGGGGCGCTGAAAGTGTACTCGGCCCAGCGGGGCGGACAGCTGAACCGCGTGGGCGGCGGCACAGCCACCGTCAGCGGCAGCACCCTGACATTGAACCCGACTACCGATTTTCGGGCTGGGGAACTGGTGTCCAGCACCATCACGACGGCTGCTACCAGTGGCGGGGGCAGCCTGGCCACTCCGCAGGTAGCGCAGTTTATGGCAGCCGTAGGCGGTACTGGCCGGGGCAACTTTCAACCCGGCTCCGACCCCGGCATAGGGAATGCTTCCGCTGGTGTGATAGTAGGAGATGTGAATGGTGATGGCAGCCTGGACCTGCTGGCGAGCAATTTCGGCGGTGGCACGGTGAGCGTGCGCCTGAACAATGGTGCCGGTAGTTTCAGCGGCAGCCAGACGGTAGCCGTGGGCACTAGCCCTGCCGAGGTTGTATTGGGGGACATTGATGACGATGGTGACCTGGATTTGCTCACCCCCAACGTCTCTAGTAATACAGTGAGTGTGCGCTTGAATAATGGCACGGGCACTTTCTCCAGTAGCCAGGAAGTAGGGGTGGGTTCCTCGCCTTACCATGCTGCTCTGGGCGACGTGGATGGTGACGGTGACCTGGACCTGCTAGCGAGCAATTACGGCAGTAGCACAGTGAGCGTGCGCCTGAACAACGGTGCCGGTAGTTTTAGCGGCAGCCAGAACGTAGCGGCTGGTGCTAACGCCTACGATGTAGCGTTAGGCGATGTGGATAGCGACGGCGACCTGGACATGGTCGTCAGCAATTATACCAGCACCACCGTCAACGTGCGGGTGAACAACGGGGCCGGCATCTTTTCCGGTTCTCAAACCATTACCGTGGGTAACGACCCTATTAACATAGCACTGGGCGACATCGACGGCGACGGCGACCTGGATTTCCTGACAGCTAATAACTCAAGCAGTACGGTAAGCGTGAGCCTGAACAACGGCGCCGGCATCTTCGGGAGCAGCCAGAGCCTGGTCGTGGGCACTAATCCCTACGGTGTAACCCTAGGCGATGTGGATGCCGACGGCGACCTGGATTTCCTGGTGAGCAGCCACGCCAACGACAACGTGGCGCTGTGGTTGAACAACGGCACCGGTACTTTCACGAATACCCGAACCATAGCCGTGGGCAGTGGCCCTTACAACGTAGCGCTGGGTGACCTGGATGCCGATGGCGACCTGGACTTCGTGACCCCCAATCAGAACACCACTACCGCCAGCGTCCGTCTGAACCAGGCCGGCCCCACCATCATCAGCTTTACGCCACCGAGCGGGCCGGTCACCACCGTGGTGACCATCACCGGGACACTCCTTACCGGAGCTACGGCGGTGGCTTTCAATGGCACGGCCGCCAGCTCATTCACCGTGAACTCGGCCACCAGCATTACGGCTACTGTTGCAGCAGGCACGACCACCGGACCCATCACCGTGACGACGTCCGATGGCACGGGGACTTCAGCTACCAACTTCACCGTTACCCAGCCGGCCACGGCGGCCCCAGTAGTGATAACCCCAGTCAATGGCAGTACCTTCAGCAACAGCCAGCCGGTTTATACGGGTACGGCCACTGCTGGCAGCATCGTAAAGGTGTACGTGGACAGCAGCCCACTTAGTGGCACTGTGACAACTGATGCTGCGGGCAACTGGAGCTTTACCCAGCCCTCAGCGCTTGCCCAGGGCTCGCACACGGTATTCGCCACGGCCCAGAGCAGTGGCAGTGCTGTGAGCGCCAATAGCAACACCAATACCTTCACGATTGATACGACGGCTCCGACGGTGGTCATCAGCAGCACGGCCGGTAGCCCGACGAGCACCACGCCGATTCCGGTGACGGTGACGTTCTCGGAGGCTGTGACGGGTTTTGTGGCCGGCGACGTGACCGTAACCAACAGCACGCTGAGCGGCTTCACGGCTGTCAGCGGCACGACGTATACGTTCAGCGTAACGCCCACTGCGTCGGGCCTGGTGACGGTGAACGTGGCCGCTAATGTGGCCCAGGACGCGGCCGGCAATGGCAACACGGCTGCCCCACAGTTCAGCATCACCTACAATGCCCCGGCTGTAGTGGCGGTCTGGAACGGCAGCGTGAGCACCGATTGGTTTACGGCGGCCAACTGGACCGGCGGCGTGCCCACGGCTACGCTTGATGCCACCATTCCGGCCGGTGCCCCGCGCTATCCGGTGCTGACTTCCGGTACTGCCACTGCCAAAGCCCTGACGCTGGCCACCGGCGGCAGCCTGACCCAAAGCGGCGGCACCCTCGACCTGAAAGGTGGGTTCGTGAACAATGGCACCTTCAGCGCATCGGGTGGCAGCGTGGCCCTGACCGGCGCGGCGGCACAAACTGTGGGCGGCAGCAGCCTCACCAGCTTCTGGAATCTGAGTGTGGGCACCGCCGGCGCTACGCTGAGCGGAGCCACTGCAATACAGCGCGTGCTCACGCTCGACGGCAATCTGACCACCGGCGGGCAGCCATTCACCCTGCTGTCGGCCGCCAGCGGCACGGCCCTGGTGGTGAACAACAGTGGCGTGGTGAACGGCACAACTACCGTGCAGCGCTACATCGACCCTTCGCTCAACGCTGGCCTGGGCTACCGCCACTACAGTGCACCAGTAGCCAGCACCACCGTGGCCGACCTGGCCACGTCCGGCTTCACCCCGGTGGTGAATCTGACCTACAACACCTCGGCTACTCCCTCGCTCGAAACGCCATTTCCAACGGTATTTGGCTATGACCAGGCTCGCCTGGCTTCGGCAGCTAACAGCTTGAATGCATTCGATAAAGGCTGGTTTTCGCCAACCACTCTGGGTGACCCCCTGGCGGTGGGCCGCGGCTACACCGTAAACATCGGGGCCTCGCAGCTGGTCGATTTTGTCGGCACACTCAACAACGGGGACCGCACCCTTGGGCTCAGCCGCAACACGGGAGCCACAGCACCTGATGCCGGCTGGCAGCTGCTGGGCAACCCGTATCCGGCCCCGCTCGACTACAGCCTGGTAGCCCAGGGCGACCGGCCCAACCTCGACGCGGCTATTTACGTGTTCAGCAGCACCAGCCAATACAACGGCCAGTACCGTGCCTATGTGAATGGCGTTGGCGGCAACCCGATTATTCCTGTAGCGCAGGGCTTCTTTACGCGGGTGAGCCCTGGCCAGACCAGTGGCAGCCTCACATTCCACAACAGCCAGCGCCTGACTACGCCCGATGCAACGGCCTTCCAGCGCGGCACGGCTACTGATAACCGCTCTCGCCTCCAGCTGACCATTCGCGGTGCCAGCACTAGCGCCACCGACGAAACATTCGTGTATTTTGAAGCTGGTGCCACGGCGGGCGTTGATACGCAATACGATGCTGTGAAGCTGCCCAACTCCACGGGCCTGAATATTTCGACTACGGCCGTTGGCACCGAGTTGGCCATTAACGGCCTGCCCCTTGCGGTGGCCCCCGTAACGGTGCCGCTCACCGTGCGCGTGCCGGCCACCGGCACCTACACCCTCACGGCTACTGAGCTGAGCAACTTCGTGCCAGGCGCGCAGCCCTTCCTGCGCGACATGCAACTGGGCACCCTCACCGACCTTAGCCTGCAACCAGCCTACTCCTTCAGCCTGAATGCCACCAGCACCACCCCGCGTTTTGAGCTGGTGTTTGGCCAGCAGGTATTGGGCGCGGCTTCGGCCGCGCTGGCGGCACAGGTGGCGGTGTTCCCGAACCCGGCCAGCAAAACGGTGTTTGTAGAGCTGCCCGCCGCCTTAGGGCGCAAGCCGGTAAATGCGGCGCTGGTCGATGCCCTGGGCCGCGTGGTGGTGCAGCAGGTGCTGCCCGTCGGCCCGGCTACCCACGTGCTGCCGCTGACCAATGTGGCGGCTGGCGTGTACTCGCTGCATCTGCAAACCGAAGCCGGCCTGGTGGTGAAAAAGCTACTGGTCGACTAAGCCATCTTCACCTGGACCATTCCAAAGGCCCCCGACTGCTTGTGCAGCCGGGGCCTTTTTATGTGCTCGAAAATAAGCGAGGCATAAAGTTTGTCCATGGGGAGCAACCTTCCAGGGCTTCGTCTGGTCATCGGCACATACACCTCTTTCCTGCCTGCTACGTGAATAAGCTTTTTACACTACTACTGCTGGCCCTTGGGTTGGGCAGCTGCCAGCGCGCCAGCATCGGCCCCGATGCCAGCCCCGATTTTTTGGCCCGGGGCCAGGTGGTGCGCTACGACCTCACCTACGATGCCGACGGCCAGAACCCACGCGTGCGCTGGATTGTGCAGTTGGCCTCGCCACTCCGCGTGCCGGGTTTGGGCGGCCGCGACTATACCCAGGTAAAGGTGTTCAGCTTGGCTGATACCGCCGTTTTTCGGCCCGGAGTTAAGTTCAAATTCACCTACCAACTGGTGCCTCAAGCCGCACAAACGGCCTGGGCTACCAACTACGAGCATTCCGTAGTGCAGGACTTCCCGGCCGGCTATCTGCCCAACCCCGAGCTGATTTTGGATGATGTGCATCTGCATTAGAACCAATAGTTCAATATAAAAAAGCCCTGGCGCATACGCAGCCAAGGCTTTTTTTATGGAATGGCAAAAAATTAAGGGCCTTACGCTGCTGCTTTCTCCAGCAGTGCTAGCAACTCGTCAGCTGCTTTCTCGATGTCGCTGTAGCCTTGCTGGGCGGCGCGCTCCTTGGCGGCAATCAGGCCGTCGCGGTGCACCGTTTTGAAGTCGCCATAGGGGAATTTGTAGCGGCCCTTGGTGTCTTCACCCATGCTTTTGTCGAGGCCCAGGTGCCAGCTGGCGTATTCCTCCATCTCGTGCTTTTTGAGGAAGGCGTTTTCTTCGTTCGAGCCGGGATTGTGCTGGCCCCAGTGGCCTTCGTCGTTCTTGATTTTGCCGTCTTTAATAAGCTTTTTGGCAAACGTAACAGCGGCTGAATTTAGGGAAATGCTCATAGCGGAAAGGGGTGGAAAGGTACTTGGATGCCTGTCCTACGCGTCGGTTGGGCCGAGGTTTCTAGTGCTCAGCTTGTGCCAGGAAGCGTATTTTATTGGCCTTGCGGCAAACTGCATGAACGGTTACTGCTCTGCCAGGCGCGGGTCGTGGAGAAACTCCTCATCCGTGAGCGTGTGCAGGAAGGCAATAAGGTCGGCTTGCTCAGCGGTAGTCAGGCGGATGCCTAGCGGCCCGGCGGCTGGGCGCAACGCGGGGTCCAGCGTGGCCGATGCCAGCACGCCGTGGTCGTAGTGAGCCAGCACCTCGGGCAGGGTGGCAAAGCGACCATCGTGCATGTAGGGGGCGGTGCGGGCAATGTTGCGCAAGCTCGGCACCTTGAAGCGGCCCAAGTCAGCAGCGCGGCCGGTGATGTGCGCCCGGCCCGAGTCGGCTTGGAACGAGGCATCAAGACCGTTGTTGCGGTAGGTTTCGTCGGTGAATAAGTCGGTGGCGTGGCAGCTGGCACATTTCTGCGCCAACAATGCCTTGCCGCGCAGCTCAGGTCCGGTAAGTGCCCCACCGGCTTCGCCACGCACGTACTTATCGTAGCGCGAGTTGGCCGAGGTGAGTGCGGCCGTGAACTGGGCCAGCGCCCGCAAAAACTGGTAGGACGTGATGGGCCCCGGCCCGTATATCGCCGCGAAGCGCTGTCGATAAGTAGGGTCACCGTTGAGCTTGGCCAGGAGATTGGGCAAGGTCTCGTCCATCTCAAGCGGGTTGGTGAGCGGAGCCAGGGGCAGCGTTTCGAGGTTTTTAGGCCCGCCGTCCCAGAAAAACTCCGACTTCCAGCGCAGGTTTTGCAGGGCTGGCGAATTGCGGGTGCCCAGGCGGTCATCCACGCCGTGGCTCAGGCGGTGGTCTATCTGGGCAAAGGCCCCGGCCTGCTGGTGGCAACTGCCGCACGATACGGAGGCATCGCGCGACAGGCGTGGGTCGTAGAACAGAGTGCGGCCCAGGGCAAAGGTTGCCGCATCGGGCTGGTTGGTGCTGGCTGCGTATACCGGGGACGGGAAATTGGCCGGCACGGTGGTCCCGGGCACGGTTGCAACCGGCAGTGGCTCCTCGCCATTGGTGGAGTGGCAGCCGGCCGCCAGCAGCCCTGCCAGCCCAAAGGCCAGCGGGGTAGCTAGTGTGCGTTGCATAGCCAAATTAGTTGGCGTGGATATGGTCGACGGTGAACATGCCCTGGGCGTAGTTATTGGCCACCAGCACGGCATTGGGCCCGGCCGACATGATGAACGACAGCGAGCTGAACCGGACCGGGGTCGTGCCGGCAAACATCTTCAGGATATCAGCTTTGAGGTGGATTTCCGGGCTGTGGTCGGCGCGCACCAGCAGCTTGGTGCCGCTGGGGAAGGCCGGCGACACCGTACGAATGGCATTGCTGGGCGTTTTAAAGCCCCCAACGTGGAATGTGAGGCCGCCTTCGGCTACGCCGGCTGGCTTGGGCGCCTGGGGCGAATAGCCTTCCAGCTTGGTGTAGATGTAGCCCGAGTTCCAGGTCCAGAACATGCCATTGCTGGGGTCTAGAGCTCCTTTTTGTGCCCCCGAAACGTTGCGTGCGCTATCAACCCCGATGGTAAAGGAAATGCCCGTGTAGTCGCCGGTTGGCACATCGGTCAGGGTTATTTCAAGCGATTCGGGCACGGCGGCATCCAGCAGGTGGTAGCTATCGGGCTGGGTATACTGGCTGCCATCGGCCCGGGTCAGCTTGATGTTGGAGATGTACTGCCGGAAAGTGCTGACCCTGAATTGGTCGCCGCCGGTAGTCGTATAGGTCTGTGTGCTGAGAACCAGCGGGGCCGTGCCCACCATCTGGTCGAATTCGAGGGCAACCGTGCCGGTGGTGGCGGGCACTGCTTCATCTTCTTTGGAGCAGCCAGACAGGAAAAGTGCGGCCAAAGCCAGCGAAGAAGCAAAAGCAGGAATAGAAAAACGTTTCATCGGAAAATGACAGGTAAAAAGCGGGTATTGAATGATATAGGCGGCCCAGGGCGGTGGTCACGCCGGCTCGCCGTGCGCACGGTCGAACCAATGCAATCAAACCAGCGGGAGGGGAGGGCGAAACACGCTCAAAACAGTGCCTGCCATACACCGCGCCCCCACCAAGGTGGGAAATACTTCCGCCTGCGGCCGCCCGCGCCAGGGCATGGGCAGCACGAGAGCCGGGGTGGGCAGCACGTCGTACTTCACCTTAGTCAGGGCTTCGGCGGGGGCTTTTTTGTCGCCGCCGTCGGCTTTGCGCAGCTGCTGGACCAGGTGGCACTTGCCGTTGCAGTGCAGCTGCGGCCGGGCTTTGTTGACGCAGTAGCGGGCCGTGATTTGGGCTTTGTGCAGCTGGTAGTCCACCACCAGCACCTCCTGCCCCAGGGTTTGGAGCAGCAGCAGGGCGGTGAGGAAATAAGCCAGAAAGCGCGTCACAAGCGAAGGGAATGGAAAGAGTTACAATTGCGAATGTATAATAAAATTATTCATAATGAATATAATATACATTCTACTAAATGGCGGACAGGTCAACTCCGTACACTAGGTACGTCAGTAGCCATTCCTTGAGGCATGATAGGGCTTTGCAATTGGCCAGACCGCCGGGGCAGTGGCTCCGGCGCTACGCAAAATTAGCCGCCGTTCTTGCCGTGAAGCAGGTATTTGGTCTGCTTGAAGCTGTAGCCTACCGAAACTACGAAGCGGCCGGCGCTGGCCGGGTGGTCCGTTTCGGCCGTGTAGATGGGCAGTTGGAAGCTGGTGTTGAGCGACACGTTCTTGTAGTAAAAGTCCAGGCCCGGGCCCAGCAGCGCATTGTTCATGGCGTGCTCGCCGGTGAGCTGGCCTTCCAGCATTTCACCTTTGGTTTTCTCGTAGAAAAACTGCGCCGACGGGTAAATCTGCCAGTTTTCGCCCAGCGGCACGCGGTAAAATAAGCTGGCGTAGGTAGCCGTGCTGGGGGCCAGACTATTGCGGAACGTATTTTCCGAAGCGCGGCGGTAGCTGCTGTTCACGCTCAGCCCAAAGCTGTGGAAGCTGCCGATGTAATTGGCATAGAGGAAGCCGTCGGTGGTGCCGGTGCCCACCTGGTTGAGCAGCGCATACCGCTGGCCCCGGGCGTTCTGGCGGGTGTACTCGCCAGTGGGCAACTTCACCCCGCCGCCCACGATGAGCCGGCTTTGCACGCCGGCCGTTTCGATGGCCCGGATGAGGTGGTAGCCGGCAAAAATGGTCACGTCGCCCACGCCGGCGGCATTGAGCTGCCGGCCGTTTATCTGCGAGGTGTTCATCACGTAGGGCACGAAGGCGTTCAGCTCTACGCGCCGCGAAAGAAAGTACTTGGCCCGCAGCTCGATTACCCGGAAGGCTTCAAAATCGGTGGGGTCGCCTTTGTGGTCGTGCGCGTAGCCCGCGTCGCCGTTGAGGGGCGAGGGAAAAAATGGCCGGGCCCCGCTCGGAAAGAACTGCGGCGTCTGGCCCAGCGCGTGGTAGCCGTTGAAGATGCGGTAGCGGTGCATCAGGCTGATGCCGCTTTGGTTGTCGTAGGGCGTGATGCCCATGAAACAGCCACAGATATCACAGGCCCGGCCCGGAGCCGGTGCCAGCAGGAGCAAAGCCCCCGTCAGGAACAAGAAGAGCGTTTTCATCGCAAAAACCGGGATTAGGCGGCGGCAGATTGCCGCCGCCAAAGGGCCTAGTTGGCGTGAATGTGTTCGACGGTGAACATGCCGGCGGCAATGTTATCGGCCACCTTCACCGAGTTGGGGCCGCCCATCGTGTTGTAGATGTCGGCAAAGCGTATGATATTCGTCCCGTTTGCGCCGGTGAACATTTTCAGCACGTCCACATTGGTGTGAATCTCGGGCGAGTGGTCGGTGCGAATGAGCAGGCTGCTCGACGGAAACGGCAGCGTGACGGTGCGAATGGTGTTGGTGGTGGAATGCTTGTAGCCGGCAATGTGAAAGATAAGGCCGGTGGAGGGCGCCTGCTGCGAGCGGCCTTCCAGCTTCACATTGATGAACTCGGGGCCGTTCATGTCCCAGTACATGCCATTGTTGGCGTTGAGCACACCGGTGAAATTGCCGGCTTTGGTGCGGGCGCTGTCGACGCCCACCGTGAAGGTGATGCCAGTGTAGTCGCCCACCGGCACGTCTTTCATGAGCAGGTCCTGCGAGTCGGCTTTGGACTGGTCGACCAGGAAATAGCTATTGGGTACAGCGTAGGTTGAATTATCCGACTTGCGTAGTATTACGTTGGAAATGTAGTATTTGAACGTGCTGACGGTGAAGTTGTCGCCGTTGGCGTTCTGGTAGGTGGCAACATCCAGTGCGAGCGGGGCAGTACCCACCACATTGGCCATGTGCAGGGTAAACTCGCCGGTGGTGGCGGCTGCGGGCTCGTCCTTTTTGCACCCCGTGAGGGTGAGCGCGGCAAAGGCGAGGGAATAGGCAAAAGCAGCGATTGAAAACTGTTTCATCGGAGGAAAGTCAAGAGGGAAGTATCACATACTGATTTAGATAGCAGCGCACAAGCAAGTATTCAGCTGTAGGCAGCAAGGAGTGAGGCAGCAACTTATTGAATGGCAATAAGCTGTCTGGCTACCTGCTGCGTGTTTATGACTGAGTACTCAGGCTAAGCGCACTGCGCGCCGGGCGGCCGTGAGCACGGCCGCATCGGCAAGGGGCGGGCCTCCGGCAGCGCGGGAGGCAGTGGGCCCAAAAATCAGACGGATAGAAGGGGCGGGCGAAACACGCTCGGGCCGTTGCCCGCCGGGCAGCTAGCCACCAAGCGGCTGGCGAAGCGCGGCGTGGGCAAGGGCCAGCGCTGGGGCGCAGCCAGCACGAGGGCCGGGGTGGGTAGCACGTCGTATTTGACCTTGGCCAGGGCCAGGGCGGGGGCTTTTTTGTCGCCGCCGTCGGCTTTGCGCAGCTGCTGGACCAGGTGGCACTTGCCGTTGCAGTGCAGCTGCGGCCGGGCTTTGTTGACGCAGTAGCGGGCCGTGATTTGGGCTTTGTGCAGCTGGTAGTCCACCACCAGCACCTCCTGCCCCAGGGTTTGGAGCAGCAGCAGGGCGGTGAGGAAATAAGCCAGAAAGCGCGTCACAAGCGAAGGGGTTACAGCGGCAAAAGTACGTCGACAGCCAAAAGTTACATCACGAATTCGGTTTCTGCTAAATCGGAGCGGCGGGCCGGGCGGTTGCCTGACGGTGCGAGAAAGGTTGGAAGAAACCAACCAGCTAACTGACTACCACCCGGGAAAGGCAGAATCGGGGCCAGAAAGCCAGCCGGTTTTCACACAAAAATAATGTTGCCAGCAGACCTGTATCTTTAGGAACTGCTTTTCATCTCACATTCACTCCTCGCATGATTCAACCCCTACGCGCCGGGCTGCTGAGCGCGCTGCCGCTGCTGGCTGCCGTCACGGTTTCTGCCCAAAGCCTGCCCACTGATGGCGCGCCGCAGCTCCGGCGGCTGCCCGCCAAAACCGCTGTTGCCCAGCGCGCGTTGCCTCTCGACAGCCGCCAGCTGCTGCGCCAGGAGCTGGGCCTGCGCCCCGCCGACGACCTCCGCGCCCTGCGCACCGAAACCGACGACCTGGGCCAGCGCCACGAGCGGTTTCAGCAGTACTACAACGGGGTGAAAGTGGAGCACGGCCAGTACACCGTGCACCGCGATGCCGGCGTGCTGAGCGGAGAGTTCAAGCCTGTGCCAACCAGCCTGAGCACCAAGCCCTCGCTGAGTGCCGCGACGGCGCTGCGCGCCGGCCTGGCCGCCGTGGGTGCCCGCCGCTACATGTGGGACGATGCTGCCGAAGAGGCCGGCCTGAAGCGCGAGCAGAACAACCCCGCCGCCACCTACCGCCCCAGCGGCGAGCTGGTGATTGTGGAGGACTACCGAAACACTGCCGCTACCCAGCGCCCGCTGGTGCTGGCCTGGAAATTCAACATCTACGCCCAGCAGCCCGAGAGCCGGGCCTGGGTATACGTGGATGCTCACACAGGCGCGGTGGTGTTGCAGGATGCCATCATTAAGCACGCCAAGGGGCTGGTAGCGGCGGGTGCGGCCCACGCCAAACCGGCGGTGAAGCCGGCGGGCGTCCGCCGCGTGGCCACGCCGGCCACGGGTACGTTTGCCACGCGCTACATGGGCACGCGGCAGGTAGCTACCGACCTGTCGGGTGGCAGCTACCGCCTGCGCGACTACACCCGCGCCGCTGGCATCGAAACCTACAACCTGCGCAACGGCACCAACCTGACGGCCGGCACTGATTTCACCGACGTCGACAACAACTGGACGGTGGCCGAATTCGATAACACCGCCAAAGACAACGCCGCCCTCGACGCGCATTTTGGGTCGACGCAGGTGTATGACTACTGGATGACTGTACACGGCCGCGACTCCTGGGACGGCCTGGGTAGCAAACTAATTAACTACGTACACTTTAGCAACAACTACGACAATGCCAACTGGAACGGCACGGCCATGCGCTACGGTGACGGTGCCACCCTGTTCCGGCCCCTCACGGCGCTGGACGTGTGCGCCCACGAAACCGGCCACGGCGTGTGCCAGGCCACGGCCGGCCTGGTGTACCTGAACGAGTCGGGAGCTTTGAATGAAGGCTTTTCTGACATCTGGGGTGCTACCATCGAAAACTACGTAGACCCCACCAAGCAAACCTGGATTGTGGGCGAGGACATCACTATCAATTCGGGTGGTCTGCGCTCGATGAGCAACCCGCTGAGTACTGGCGTGCTCTCGCCCTGCCCGGCCAACTACCGGGGCCAGCGCTGGGCTTTCGGCACGGCTGATAATGGCGGCGTGCACACCAACTCGGGCGTGCTCAACCACTGGTACTACATTCTGAGCGTAGGCAAAGCCGGCGTAAACGAGCAGCAGCAAACCTACAATGTGACCGGAATTGGCATCACCAAAGCGGCCCGCATTGCCTATCGGGCCGAGCGCCTCTACCTCACGGCCAACTCCGACTACCGTTCGGCGCGGGTGTTCACCATTCAGGCTGCCACGGACTTGTACGGAGCCAACTCGGCCGAAGTAGTGGCCGTGACCGATGCCTGGTACGCCGTGGGCCTGGGCACCGACAGCACCGCACCCGCCACCACCCAGGCCCAGTGCCCCACCGATGATGCGCCCGTGCTCGCGGCTACGGCTTCGGGCACGGCCCTGTGCGCCGGCGACGTCCTGACCCTGACGGCTACGGCCACCTTCCCGGCCACCCGCCGCATGCGCAACACCACCTCGGTGGCCCTGCCCGATGGCGCCACGGCCTACACCGCCGTGCCCCTGTACAGCACCACGCTCACGAACGGTACCACCTTGCAGCACGGTCTCGAAAACACCTACCGCAGCTACGCCGACCTGCGCGGGGTGCGGGTTCGCCTCACGCACGCCCAGCCCGGCCAGGTGGCCTTGCGGCTGGCTATTCGCACGGCCAGCGGCACGGTATACCAGAACCTGGCCACGGCGCTGCCCACCTCGAGTGGCCCGGCTACCTACGACCTCACCTTTACCGATACCACGCCCAATGCCCTGCCGGCCACCGCCGGCAGCAGCCTCACGGGCACTTACCAGGCGGCGGCGCCTTTCGCCGGTATGTTGGTGAGTGGCACGGTGCTGGGCATCAACCTGGAAGCCCGGGATGGCCAGGCCGGCAGCACCGGCACCGTGGAGCAGGTGGAACTGCTTTTCAACCGTTTGGCCGCCGATGTGCCTTCCGTGCGTTGGGTAGGCCCGGGCGTGGAGGTAGCGGCCCTGGTGGCCACCACTAGCCCGGCCGGACCGGCCAACGGTGGCACGGCTACCTATAAATACACCGTGCTGGCGTCGGACCCTTTCTTTGGCTGCACCAGTGTTAAGGACCTGACCGTCACTGTGAGCCAACCCGTGCTCACGGCCGCCGCCCTGCAAACGGAGCTGTGCGCCGGCCGCGGCCAGGCCTTTGGTGCCGTGAACCTGCGCGTGACCGCCGACGACAGTGTGGCCAGCCAGACTTACCAGTGGAGCGGCCCGGCCAGCTTTGCCCGCACCGGCAAGCGCATAAACACCACGCCTACCACCGCCGGCCGCCTGCGTTACACCGTGCGTACCACCACGCCGGTTTCAAACTGTGCTGCCCAGCAAACCGTGACCGTTATGGCCTACCGCCCCACGGCTGCCGCGCCCACCGGGACCGATTCCGTGGCCTGCGCCGGGAGCACCGCCCGCCTGCGTAGCCGCCTATTTGAGAACCAGCTGAGTGGCCCGTACCAGTTCACGGGCAGCGTGCAGATTCCCGACAACAACCCCGCCGGGGTGCGCATTCCATTGGTCGTAACGGGCTCGAACGAAAGCTTTTTCGACCTGCGCGGCATCCGCGTGAGCATTACCCATACCTACACCGGCGACCTGAAGCTGTATGTGGAAGCGCCCGATGGCACCCGCGTGTTGCTCAGCAACATGAACGGCGGAGCCGGCCAGAATTACCAGAACACGCTATTCGTGGATTCGGTCGGAGCCCGTGCCTTGAATTCCGGTACGGCCCCGTTCACCGGCGTTTGGAAAGCAGATGAGCCCACCGGCTTTGCCAAGCTACGCAACGCCCCTCAGGCGGGCACCTGGAACTTGTTTGTGGTGGATGGCGGCCCGACGGACGTGGGGCCAGTCACGGCCTGGAGCATCGTGACGCGCGATAACAACGTGACCTGGAGCGGCCCCAACGGCATTACGGCTACGGGCAGCAACGTCCTGGCGGCTGTGCCCACCACACCCGGCCACTATCGCTACATTGGGACCACCACGGCGGGTAACTGCACCTTCCGCGATACCGTGAACGTGCGCGTGGCTCCCGGCCCACAGTGGCGCCTGCGCCAGAGCACCGACCTCGCCCTGGCCGCCAACTGGACCTGCCTGCCCACCCCAACCACCGATGCCGAAGTGCTTGGCACGGCCGCTGGTCAGCCTGTGCTTAGCGCTGGCTTGGTACAAGTGCGCAACCTGACCGTGCGCGCCGGTACTGCGCTGGCCCTCAACGGCGGCACGCTGGAAGTATACGGCAGCCTAACCCTGGAAAACGGTGCCACCATCGCCGGTACCAACGGCACGCTGAGCCTGCGTGGTGCAGCCGTAACCCTCAACGCGCCCATCACTACCGCCATCAACGTGCCCCGCCTGCTGGTGAACCTGCCCGCTGCAGCCGACACTGCCCGCCTGGCCCAGAGCCTGACCGTGGGCACGGCCTTGGTAGCCCAGCGCGGCATCCTGAAAACGCAGGCTGCCACGCTGGTCCTGACGCAGGGCGCAACCATCAACGAAACAGCCGATGCTTATGTGTCGGGGCTGGTGCGGGCGACTGGTATGGTGGCCACGAGCGGCAACCAGGATTTTGGCGGGCTGGGCCTGAGCATCAGCCAGGCTTCCAGTGCTGTCCAGGTAACGGTAAACCGCAAAACCGACCAGGCCATTGGCCAGGCTCCGGCCCGCACCAGCATCCGGCGCTACTATGAGGTTGGCTTTATTCCAACCGTTGTGGTGGGTGGAACCGTGCGCGTAGGCTACCGCGACGCCGAACTCAATGGCCTGGCCGAAGCTGATTTGCAGCTCTACCGTGGCAGCCTCTCGGGCCCTTGGACGCCCATTGTCCGCACTGCCCAAAACACCAGCCTGAACTACGTAGAAGGCGCCTCCAGCATCTCGGGTACCTGGACGCTGAGCACGCCCACTGCCATCCTGCCCGTGCGTAATCCGGCCGCTGGCAGCTTTGCTGTGCAGGCCCTGCCGGTACCGTTTGGGGCCAATGGCTTCTCGCTTTCCCTGCAAGCTACCCGGCCCCAGCCCGCCGCCTCGGTCGCGGTGTATGACCTCACCGGCCGCCTCTTGGTGCAGCGCGCACTTGCTGTGCCTACGGGCCTCAGCGCCGTGGCCCTGCCCGAAGCCGGCCGTTTGGCCGCTGGCGTGTACGTAGTACGCGTGGTGCTCGATGGCGAAATCCAAACCCTACGCGTCACAAGAGAGTAAACAGCTGGTGGAATGTTAAATGCGCGAAAGCCCCGGCCGTCTGGTCGGGGCTTTTTCGTTGAATTCCCTGCCTAATGGTAGCCATCAGTGTAGCCAGTGGGCGGCGCTCGACACGACAACAACAACCAGCAGATACTCCCTTCACATCTTGTCCTGCCGGATAAGCCGACAGTAGAGCCGCAGCAGCACCGGTTGTGGCACGCGCAGATAATACAGCAGCGCTAGTAGCGCAAAAGTGCCCTGGAGCCGAAACACGCCATTTGCCCGGTACTTGCGGGCTGAAGTGACGATGGGCCCTGGCAGCACCCGCAGCCGGGTGTGCTGTTTCAGGCGGACGATGATTTCCTGGTCTTCCATTAGTAACAGGTCTTCGCGGAAACCCCCGGCCTGTTCAAATACAGTTCTATCTACAAACAGGCTCTGGTCGCCAAACCGCACCGCGTCGAAATTGAAGCGCGTAAACCAAGCATTGGCTCGCAAAAACCAATGCGGCTCATCGAAGGCCAGCCGGTAGCAGCCACAGCCATAACCCGCCGCCACGGCCCGCCGGATATCGTCGAGAAAGCCCACGGGCGGCAGCGTATCGGCGTGCAGAAAATACAGGATACTACCCGTTGCCCGCTTGGCGCCGTAATTGAGCTGAAGCGCCCGGCCTTTGCGGGGGCAGACGATAACACGCGCTCCGGCCTGCCGCGCTAGTGCCGCTGTAGCGTCGGTGCTCTGGCCGTCGGCTACAATGATTTCTACGGCCATATCAGTAGCCGTGCCGGCCCGGCGGAGGTGGTGCAGCAGCGCTTCAATTTCTACCGCTTCGTTGTAGGTCGGAATGATAATGCTGACTGGTGTAGCCGTTTGGGCAGGAAGCATCGAAACAAGGGGCTGAACCATATACGGCTAACAATTCAGCGGCCGGAGCTGGCTAGTTCAGGTACGGTGATTCCAACTCCTGGCCCATACTTTTGAGCGTGTCGGCACCCCAGCGGCCGGTCAGGCGCGTGCTCAGGGCCCGGGCTTCGGGGGCAGTTAGCACCTCCAGGTCGCGCAGCCAAGCCACCCGGCGCAGCTGCGGCTCGATGAAGCCCAGGGGGTTGACCTGCCCGTACTCGCCGCGCAGGTAGGTTTTGGTGCGGCGCTCCAGCTCCGCTACCAGTGTGCGAAACTGCTTGCGCTGCCAGGGGCGCCCGGCCAGCGTGACGACCATGTGAGCCGTTTGCAGCCGGAACGTGCACCACTGCTGCTCGAAGCGCAACCAGCTGGCTAGCAGGTTAAGTACCAACACCGCCCACCAGCCGTAGAAGGCCGCCGAGGCCGTGCCCGTGGCCAGCCACTCCCGCCACGGCCCGTAGCCCAAAAGCGCCAACAGCAGGCCCGTGAACAACAGTTGACTGGTGGGGATATGACGATGCTCACCGGACTTAACCGGAAGAATCTCTTCGTAAGGCACTTCGGTTTCGAGAGTGGCAACACCCTGAGGATTGCGCTTGCAGACGTAAAGGCTTTCGGCACGCAGCGCAATAACTGTGCTGCCCTGGAAAAGCTGTTTTTGGGTGAAAATCATTCAGAAAATGGATGAGAAGGGTAGAAAGGGGGAAGGGGAGGCAATGGATTGAAAAAAGAACGTCACGCCGTGCGTAGCTGCGGCATCTTGCGTGCGTGCCGTCTGATTGTCATTGTGAGCTTACGCAAGGGCTTATCGTCGATGGGTCAATTGAATTACTACAAACTATCCTTTATTGGTAAGGTCCTACACGCTGCTTAGGATGACTGACGGATGAATTAGTAGCGGCCCGCAAGATGCCGCGGCTATGCCCGGCATGATGCCCTCTGAATGACAGCCACTAAACCATCAGCTAAACGGGCTCGGCGTGAAGCAAAGCACAAAAATAACCACCATCACCCAGCCCAGCAGCTGGCGGCCCCGGCTCAACTCGCGCTCATCAGGTGCGGGCGGGTGATAGATGCCCGTGAAGCGTCCCAGCAGCAGCCCAAACACTAGCCACCCGGGGTTGCCGATGATGCCGGGCCACAGCACCGTGCACCCCAGCTGCGCCGCCCAGATGCCCGCCGCCAGCAGTAGGCCGTGCTGGGGCCGGGGCAGTACCCGCCAGAATATCAGGGCTAGGTAACCGGCGTATACCGGTCCCCCGTAGGCCCAGGTCTGCCAGTCATCGTGCAGTGAAAACAGTCCCAGCCCCGCGTAGAAAATGAAGCCTACGAACAGCACCGGCACCATTCGGTTGAATCGGCCCGGCCCTAGCAAGCCATACAGAATATGGCCGCCGTCGAGCTGGCCCATGGGCAGCAGGTTGAGCGCCGTAAAGAATAAGCTAAGCTCGCCAGCCAGCAGCACGGGGTAGTGTAGTAGCTCGTTGGGGTGGGGCAGGAGGACCGGGTTGGCAAAGGCACGTTCGAGCCACTGGTAGAGCAGCGGCCGGGCCAGGGTCAGCGCGGAGGTGTTTGGTGGGTACACATACTGCGCGTAGTTAGCTCCAAAGCGGGCATATTCCGGGTGAATGGCAAACAGATAATCCAGCGGTGGCAAGTGCGTGAAGCCGTAAATCAGCAAGGGCACTGCCACCAGAAAGCCTGCCAGTGGCCCAGCCAGGCCGATATCGAAAAACTCACGTCGCGAAAAAATCCGCTCCCGAATCCGGATGACGGCCCCAAACGTGCCCAGCCCCATCGGAAACGGGATATAATAAGGCAACGACGCCCGCACCCGGTTGTAGCGCGCCGTGAAATAATGCCCAAACTCATGCACTGTGAGCACCCCCAGAAACGGCAACGCAAACCACAGCCCGGGCCGCAATGCCGCCCACAGCGCTGCCCCGCGCAACGAGAATACCTCAATCGGCAGAAAGTCGACGGCACCCCGCGTGAGTTGAATGCCCGCCAGCGTAGTGGTCACGAGCGTAATCAGAAACAGCCCGATGTGCAGCGCTGCCGTGCGGCCCGGCGAGGGCGCCGGCCGCTCGAACCGCCGAAACAGCCGCCGGGCCCGCGCCAGCTCGGCTGGTGCTTTGGCCAGTGGCGGCGGGCCCGCCGCGTGGGTCGGTAAGCCAGTAAAATCAGGGTCAGGAGCGGGCGGGGGCGTATTCTCGGGGAAAGGCACGGAGGGCTTCGGGCAGGGCGGTGACGAGGGTGAGAGGTGGGGCCAGGTGCAGCACCTGCAGCCCCAGGCGGCGAGCCGTGGCAATGTGCTGCGGGCTGTCCTCAATGAACAGGGTATCAACAGCGCGCCAGCCCATTTCGTCCAGCGCGTGCCGGAATATTTCTTCACCCGGCTTGCGCAGGCCGACTTCCTGTGAGTAAAAAACGCGGTCCAGTACGTCAGCAATGCCGTTTTTGAAGCCGTATTGCCGAGCCAGCCGCTGGTTAATCTCGCCAATGTGCAGGGAGTTCGTGTTGGAGAGGAGAGCTGTTTGGTGGCCCTGCGCCCGCAGCTCGCCGATGAGGGCAAGGCGTTCGGCGGGTACGTCGAGCAGCATGGCATGCCAGGCAGCATCCAGTTCGGCATCGGTGGCGTCGAGGTCGTAAGCAGCGCGCAGGCCGGCCCGGAATTCGGCTGGGGAGAGGTGGCCGGTTTCGAGCCGGTCAAACAGCTCAGCCTGTTGGGCCTGCGTGTATTCCACGGTGCTGCCGCTCCGGCTTAGGCGGCGCATGGCGGCGGGCGTAGCTGCGTAGTCGATGTCGATGATGACACCGCCAAAATCAAATAGTAGGTTGGGAAGCATGGGCTGACTTGGTTTTCCGTCCGCGAAGGTCGTACTTTTGCTCCGTTGGAGCGCCGGAAACGGCAAGGTTGAGGTGAAAGATGACTACCTCCAGCACCGGGCCTATAGCTCAATCGGTTAGAGCAGCTGACTCATAATCAGCAGGTCCTTGGTTCGATTCCAAGTGGGCCCACAAAAAGCCTCTCTACAGCACGTAGAGAGGCTTTTTTAATTATTGCACCCGGTTTTGCAGGCGATATGATGAGACAAAACATGAATTTTAATCCAGTTTAGCGGCATATTTCGCAGTACTAGCGGTTGCGCTGGCTTTTGCATGGCCAGAGTTATAGGCGTTGGGTATTGCCTATGTTGTCATGTACTGGTCAAGTATAAGCTTACTGGAAGTCATAAAAAAAGCCCCGACTGCTGAATACGGTAGTCCACGTCGTTAGTCGCGCTTCCGCCCATAGCCGGGTTTGTCGACGACATTGGCCACGTAAGCGACCTGCCGCTTGAGCCGCCAGTTTTTATACACGCCGTCGCCGTCGCGGCTTTGCTTGCCGCCCCCGGTGTTGCCCTCGATGGTTTGGCACATGGCCGTGCTGCCCCACAGGTCGAGAAAGCCGACGTGGCTCACGTTGGGCTGCCCCCATTCGTAGCCTGCCAGGTCGTAGGGCTGTGGGGCCGGTTGGCTGGCGACCTGCCGGCCGTGGTCGAGCACGACGTGGGCCTTGTCAAACCACGAGCGGGCCCGGCCGAAGTAGGCCGTGGGCACGCCGCAGGCACGGAAGCCAGCCGACACAAACCACGAGCACCAGAACGTGCCCAATGCGTAGCTGCCGGCGGCGCGTTGCCACTGGTCGATGGCGGCCCCGCGGTTGGTCTTGCCGATTTCACGTACCTGCAGCTGGGCGTGGGCCCAGGTGCGTAGGGCGGCCCGTTGCGGGCTTAATGCGGAACGACCGTTAGCGAGCTGCTGACCATGGACGTGGCC
Organism: Hymenobacter negativus; assembly: GCF_017571495.1. Lineage (GTDB taxonomy): Bacteria > Bacteroidota > Bacteroidia > Cytophagales > Hymenobacteraceae > Hymenobacter > Hymenobacter negativus. The sequence goes on from NZ_JAGETZ010000008.1 coordinate 219,376, forward strand.
AGCACCAGGAAGACAAAGAAGGGCAGCAAGGAAAAGAGAAATCGGACGCATCGGATGGTGAATTGGAATTGAGAAATGCGGCGGCGCTCGGCGCTGATTTGGGTTTGCGCCTGCGTGTTCCACTCGGTGGGCGCAGGCAGTTGGCCCAGCAGGTCGGCGGTGAGGTTTTCGAACAGCTTGCCCTCCATGCAGTCGCGCACGTAGCCGTAGAGGCCGGGGAAGAGGAAGCGCCACGGCACGTAGGCCATGCTCACGGCCGCGAAGAATTGCACGGCGGCCAGCACGGGCACGTTGAGCGTGCCCAGGTCGAAGGAGCCGGCGAGGGGCAGGTGGAAGTACGCCGTGAACTGACGTAGCGCCGGCGGCGCCAGAAAGAAAACGGCGGCGGCCAGGGCCACCATGAGCAGGATGCGGGGGCCTCGGGAGGCAGGGGGATGGGTTATGGGCATGAGTAGTGAGGAATGAAGAATTAGGGAATGGGCTGTTGTTGGCGTTGCCGCTTGATGAAAAACCAGAGCCAGATGCCGCCGACCAGCACGAGCATGGCGATGATGATGCCGGCGGCGTCCTTGATAAAGAGTTGGAAGCGCTCCCACCAGGCCAGCTCCTTTTTCACCAGAATGGGCCCGGTTTCGTGGACCTCTTTCTCGTAGGCGACTTTCTGCGGGGCACTGGTGACGGTGGTGTGGGGGAGGCCTTTGCCATCCACCCAGGTCCGGACCGTGAGCGGGCCGAGCACCTGCACCAGCGTATCGCGGCGCAGCTTGGGCCGGGCGGCAAGAATGGCCCGCAGCCGAGAGGCGTAGGCCAGCGAATCTTTGGCGTGCAGCTGCGTAGCCGCTGAGCGCATGAGCGAATCAATCAGGATATTATCAGTGGCCGGGCTGCTCTCGGCCGGGATGCGCACGGTGATGGTAGCGCCCGGGATGCGCACCGTGTCGGTTTTCGTGACGATGCGCACCTTTTGCCCTTCCAGTTCCGGGTGCTTGCCGACCAACTCGGCGAGCTGCTGCGCGGGCGGGGTAGCCGCCTTGTAGTCAGCCAGCACCTTTTCGGCTTTGGCAATGCGGCGTTTTTGGCGGGCCTCCTGAACGGAGGCGCAGTTGCTCAAGACGAGCAGGAGCAGCAGGTAAAACACGTTTTTCATGGTGGAGGAGGGATGGTGGAAAGGAAAAGGAGTTAGCGACCGCGGGCAGCCATCTGGATGCGGACGGTGGTGAGGGTTTCCTGCAGCTCGGCATTCTGCTTGGTGCTGGCCGCGGCGGTGGCCGTCACCAGGTCGTTGGTCTGCTTGATGGCGGCCCGGATTTCGGCCAGGTTATCGGCCGCCTGCTTGGTGTGCTCGGTGCGCCAGGCCTTCAGGTCGGCCACGTCGGAGCGAATGCTGCTGGCCCAGGTGCCGCAGGCGATGAGCAGCGTCACGAGGATGGCCACGAAGGGCCAGGGCAGGGTAATGGAGTTGTCAGGGTTGACTTTGAGGGCAGCCATTGGGTAGCAGAAAGAGAGCGGGAAGGCGGGTTAGTAGGCGATGGGGTAGGTATTCTTCAACCGCGGGCTATGGCAAGCCCGATGGCTTCGAGAATGTCACGAATGGGGGAAATCAGGCAGGGTAGAAGTAAATGGCGTCCACAATGCTGACCTGCCCGCCCACCGAAATGACCGTCTCCACGACGGTATGCGGGCCGGGCTGAATGACCGGCGAAGTCCAGACCGTGGCCGCGTTGACCGTGGTCGGCGCGGCCTGGCTAAAGGTGCCCAGCGTAGTGCCATCCATTGACACGCTTATCGAGCCCAGCCCGGCCGCCAAAATGGAAATGAGGTCAAAGCGCATGGGCACATCAAACCACATCGACCAGGTAGCTGTAGCCCCGTTGCGGGTGGTGTAGTAGCAGTAGCCGCCACTGTGCACGCTGCCGTCTCCCACCTGCCACCCGCCCCCCTCTGTGGACACAATGACGCGCAAATCGGTCTCTTCGAATAGCCCGGCGGTCCCGAAACCGTTGAACGGTGCTTGAATAATCCGGCGGCGCATACGTTAGGGTTTAAGCTCGACGAGTGCGGTGGCCCCGCTCCGCACGATTTCCACGCGCAGCAGGTCGCCGGCTACCAGCACCAGCGGAAGCGGCCTAATAGCGGCGTTCACTCGGTAGATGATGCTGCTCACGCCGCTGTTGCCCTGTGTGCCGTAGGTGCCTGCGAAAGCGCTGCTGATAAGTTCCTCGGCAAAGTCCGCGCTGCCCTGCGTGAAGCGGAAGGATAGCTCGTTTTGTATCGCCTGCTGCACGTAGGCGACGAGGTAATCCTTCCGAATGATGGCGGTCGCGTCGTTGTCGGCAAACCCGAAGTAGTTGGCATTGCTGCCAAAGCTGCGGAGCTGCCAATTGCCCGCCAAGTAGTTGCGGTCGGCGGGTCCCAGGTTCGGTCCATCAAAGCCGTGTCCGTCTTTTACGCCGGGGGTCACATCCAGCGTGAACGCCACGCTGACCGTGCGCACCCCGCCCACTTCGGGCGCGGGCAGGGCGTCGGCGTCGGTCCCGCCCCCGCCCGCGTTGGCGGTCACAAAATCCACCAGCGCATCGAGCGCTTGCAAGACCCCAGCCGCGCGGTTTTTGCCGGGCGTGCCCACGGCGGGCCCACCGGCCACCACCTTAATCAGGGTCCGGAAAAAGTCTTTTAATTGTTGCGCGCTCATACGGCGTAGGTCATCAGGCCCCCGTTGCCAGGGCGCTGGGTGGAAGAAGGACAGGTCGTGGCAATGGGCACCCCGCTAAAGGCTCGCTGGGTCACCAGTAGCCGGCTGCGGTAGGTGGCGCACTTGGCCTGTGCGTCGCCGCGCAGTTCGGTGCGCTGCTGGTTGCTGATGGGCTGGTGCCCCCCGTCGGAAATCACCTCGAACCCGTTGGGCGTCTGGTGCAGACCGTGGCTGAGCAGGAAGCGTCGGTAGCTCTCGTGGCAGAGCAGGCCGCGCACGGCCCGGTAGAATTGATAGGGCTTGTAGAGCACATCCAGCGGCTGCTCGGCTTCGGGCAGGGTCAGGTACGCCGCATAAGCCAGTTGCTCCGGCGTGAGCGGGTGCGTGGCCTGGTCGGCCTCCGTCATCACCTGAAAGGCGGCCACGGCCTGCTGGTAGCCGACGTACGTGGCCACGACCTGTACCTCGGCCGGGGTCAGCAGGGGCAGCACGTCGAACTCGTGGGCGTCCCGGATGTCGGGGTTGATGAGGGAGTCAGCCGTGTTGGATGTGAACTTGACGTAATCCGGTAGGTCGAACTTGGTGATGAGGAGCTTCATTTGGCGCGCGGCTTGGGAACTGGTTTCGTTTTGGGGCCCAGCGATATCAGGCCCCGGATTTCTTCGCTCGTCATCTCTTCCAGCACCTTGGTGGCCACGAGGGGCGAGAGGCCATTCAGCGCCTTGATGGTGCGCTCGGCCTCGCTGTCCTTCGGCTTTTCCAAGGGGGGCAGGTCCTGAATGGCGCGGAGCTCATCGTCCGTCATCTTGGTGGCTACCGCCGGGTCGATGTACTCGACCGGGTTGAGGGGCAGGACCGTGAAATCCAGCAGGGGAAAGAACTGCTGCAGCGGCTCGGTGCAGTGGGCCCGGCGGGGGTTCACCGTCAGGCCAAAGAGCTTAATCGAGTTCACAATCTGCTGGTTGCTGCCCAGCAGGCCCGGCTCCGCTACGCCGCACAGGACCGGCGGCACCCCGAGCCGGCGGTACACCCGGCCCTCAATGCGGGTGGTCATGTCGGTGAGTCCCTTCGAGTTCGGGCCCTTGTCAATGAAGTCGAGCTGCGGCTTTTCGTCTTCGGTTTCCACCACGTTTACGAACACGCTCGACTGCGTGCTGGCCCCCTTCAGGGCCGTGATGGTTTGAATGACATTCGTCAGGTCCGGCGACGGGATAAAGGGCCGGTCCTTTTCGGTTTGGCCCTCTGCTGGTGTCCAGTTGGAATCCTCAATGGGCGCGTACTTCTTGCCCACCAGCGTAAACACGGCATCCGGAAAGAAGCCGTTGCGCAGCTGCTTGAGCTCGTACTTGGGCAGTTCGGCATCGGACTCCACCGATTCCTTGGCGCTCCACCAGGTCGGCACCGGGTACAGGTTGCGGCCCACCTTGCGGCCGAAGGGCCAGTGCAGGTGGCCCCAGTAGCCGGCCTCGCTGGCCGCGGCCTCAATCACCTCGTCGCTGATTTCCTCCGCTGTAGCCAGCGGGTCGTAGGGCAGGTACACCCGGTTCTCGCCGGCGGGCATCTTGCCCACGGCCAACTTGTGGTTGATGACGTAGCGCCCCAGCCCGCCCTCTTTCTCTTTGCGCAGGCAGTCCACCGGCGCGACGTACACTTCGGGGTCGGTGCCGCCGAAGGTGTAGCGCGCGATATAAGCGACCCCGAACCCCGCCGCCGCGTAGCCGGACGCTTCGGCCAGCAGCTGGTTCATAGTCTGTTCGGGGTTGGCCATGGTCCGGGCCGTGGCCGGATTGGCGAACCCGCGCCCGTTGATGAACTGCGTCAGGCGCTCGGTGCAGGTCTCGGCCGTACCCGAGTCGTAGAGCACGCGCAGCACGTCCTGCGGCTGCAGGTTGTTGGCCCCCCAGGGCTCGATTTTGATGGCATCAGGCGTTTTGCCATCCGGCAGGGCCGGGGCAACGTCCTCGGCTTTGTAGCCGGTGCGTACCAGGGTGGAAGGGGTGGAGCGGGGGCGCGGAGGCATGGCGAAAAGCGGGAGTGGTTCAGGAAAAAAGCCCGCCTACCATGTTAGGAGGCGGGCTTTGCAGGCAATGGGCGCGGGGTAGACTATTCGGTCGGGGCGGCGGGCTCAGCCAGCTTGGCGGCCGTCAGCTCGTTGAGCTTCTCGACGCCCAGGCGATGGTCGCCGGTCTCGCCGAAGGCTGCCTCGTAGGCAGCGCGGGCGTCGGCAAGGGCATTCTCGCCCTCTTTAGTGTGGATGTCGGCCGTCAGCTTGTCAACGGTGTGCTTTTTGGGCGCATCCTCGCCATACAGCTCCTTGTAGCGGGCCTGCAGGTCGGCTTTGCTGGCCTTGGTGTCTACCTCACCTGTCGAGCCGTCGGCATTCTGGCCGGCTTTGAGGATAATGGCGTGGGCGAAGCCGTTTTTAATGAAGAATTCAGCCGCTTCGTCCGTCAGGTTTTCACCCGTGATGGTGGTGGCGTATTTTTCGTGCACAAACTGCTCGTTCTCGTAGCCGTTGGCAAGGGTGTATTTGGTGTCTGACACGGTTTCAGGGTGTAAAAAGGTGGTGGCTTCGCGGACGTAGGCGACTACGATGGCCGCGTAATCTGAATACTGGCACTGCCGGCACGTGCTGACCGGCGTTTGGGTGATGGCGGCATACAGCGCCCATAGCTCCGTCATGCCCGCTTGATAGCGCTTATCATTAAGCGGCAAACTGACCCACGCCTGCGCACGGGCCAGCAGTTCCGGGGTGTAGGCCGTGCGCATCTTAGTCGGGCTGTACCAGGGCGTCGAGGTAGGCGCGGCTGCTGGCCAGCTGCGAGAGCTGGCCGCTGATGGGGGCCTCGAAGAACACCGGGAAGCTGGGCTCCTTGCCTACCAGGGTGACCTTCATCACCTGACTTTCGTCGGGCAACAGCACGCCGGTGCCTTCCTCGGCCGTGCCGCTTTCGTTGCCGAATTCCTTAAAGAAAATGCGGATGGCGCCGTTGGCCAGTTCCTGGAACGTCACCTTGGCTTCGCCCTTGAAGAATTCCTCCAGGGCGTCGAGCTCCAGCTGGTTGCCGAACTTGTACTCCTGGATAAGCGTTTGCTCGACCTCGGTGCTGCCGGTGTCGGCCTGCGTGCCTTTGGAGCTACCGCTGCCTTTCTTCGGGCGGCCGATGCCCTTGATGCCCAATTCATCGGGCTTCAGGGTGAAGCCCGAAATCGCGCCGGTGGTGCCGCTCTTAGTAAAGGCCCCGGTGAACTGGTCGGCCTGAAACGTCCAGCTGTTGCGCGCCGTGCCGCCGGCGGTGGCGCAGCTACGGGAGCTGATATTTTTGCTGATGCGGTTGCAGATGTCTGCCATGGCTGGGTTCTCCTTAAAAATGGCCCCGACCTAGCGGCCGGGGCGGGTGACATATGGGATAGGATAGCCGCGCTTAAATGGCGAAGACAATCATGGCATCGAACGCGAAGCCAGTACCGAGGCGGTAGAGTACGCGGGTGTAGTTGAGCCGCTCCTTGATGCCGTACCACATCGTGATTTCGCTCAAGTCGCTTTCCTGGTCCATGGCCACGATGATGTTCGTGGGCACCGTCAGGAACGCCAGGTGCGGGGACTGGCCAGCCGGCAGGTCTTCGCTGGCGTACTGGAAGTAGGTCGGTAGTTTTTTGACGATGATGCCGCGGTAGCGGATATCATCCACGCCGCTGAAGAGCTGGACCTTGCCCGACTCCAGCACCGTGGTGCCCTTGCCGTAGTTGATGTAGGCCATCTCCACCTGGTCGTACAAGTTCTCGTCCACGTAGTACGCCTTGTTGGCGCGGGCCACGTTTTTGAGCTTTTTCGATTGCTTTTTGTGCAGGTCTTCCAGCACCTTGATGGCCGCGGTGGGGCCACTGTCGTCGTCCTCAATGTCCGCGGCGACGATGGCCGCGCCCTTGGTCACTTTGCCAGCGGTGGCTTTGGCCAGCAGCTGCTTGCGCAAGCCGTCAATTTGGTTGTAGTCGGCACTGGCCGCCGTGCGGTCACCCAGGAAGAGGATGCGCAGCATGTCCTCGTACACCACCGGGCTCAAGGCCTCGCGCACGATTTCTTCGAGCACGGTGCCCGTCAGGTCGTTGTCGGTGGCGTGGCCTTTCTTCTTGGCCAGTTCCAGGATGGTGCCGTCGTAGCGGTCGGCACATTCCTCCAGCTCGATTTTTAGCGGCCACACCACGATGGTGTTGCTGCCCATCGTGAGCAAGTCGCCGGTCGGGGTCCAACTGCCGCAGCCCGTGTCACGGCGCGTCACCTTGCGGGCGGCCGTGAGCGAGTAGTCGGTGGTGCTGGACTTGATGCCCTCCTGAATCTGGAAGCCCAGGGTTTTGAGGTCGAGCTGCTCGGTGGGCGGCTCCAGCAGCATCTTGGCCTTGAGGTCTTCGGCCGTGGGTTGCTTGCCGCCGTAGGTAATAGGGTTCGCGAAATAAGCCATCGTCTAGGGGTAGGGAAATGAGTGGGGCCGGCGGGCGGCAATGATTGGTTGGGTAGGCGCGTGTGGCTTAGGTCTTGGCCTTATCCATCGGGTGCGGTTTGTTGCCGCCAGCCTTGCCGCCTTTGGGGTCGGTCTGCGAGCTGGAAGCAGCGCGCGCCCGGGGCGTGGGCGTTTCCGGTACCAGCTTTTTGAAGCGGTCGACGGTGGCCGTCAGGTCCTCCACTTTCTTCATCACGGGAGCCATTGCTGCCTGCACTGCCGCCGTGATGGCCGCCGTACTGGCGGGGGCATCGTCCTCCTGCTCTTCGGCCGAGGCTTCGGTGATGCTCTCCACCACGCCATCGGTGACGACAATGGTGCGGCCATCGGCCAGGCCATACTCGCCGTCTTCGGCTACCTCGGTCAAGGCCTCGTCGTAGAACACGGCCGAGCCCTCTGCGAGTGGGCCATCGTGGTAGAGCAGGGCCCCGTCCTGGTCGGTTTCGGTGCTTTCTACTGCGGCATCGGGTTCGTCGTCGGCGGCCTCAACGCCTTCAATAGTGGCTTTCACGCCAAGGGACTTGGCCAGGGCCGCGACAGCGGCCGCATTGGCTTTCTGCTGCGCAGTGGGCACAGCGGTTTTAGCGACTGCCTTGGCAATCGGAATTACTTTTTTAGCCATGGGGCGGGGGGATTTAGAAGAGGCCGAAGCCGGTTTTGCGTTGGGAGTGGGCGCGGTGCGGGCCTTGCTGCGGCGCTTGTCGGCGCGGGCCACGGCCATTTTGTAGGAGCGCAGGCGGGCCTGGGTCTGGGCCGAGGAGGGGGCTTTGCTGGCCAGGGGCTTGACGGTGGTGACGAAGCCGAAGTCGGCCGCTTCCTGCGCCGTCATGAAGCGGTCCACGCTCACGAGCTGGCGCACGGCGGCTTCGTTCTGGCCGCTGCGGGCCACGTAGATGTCGACCATGTTCTGGGTGTCGCGGTCGAGGCGGTCGGCATCGGCCCGCAGCTCTTCCGAGCGCTGCGAGCTGGTGCCGTCCGTGTAGAGGGGGCGGTGCACCATCCACTGCGCGGTCTGCTCCAGAATCACCTCATCGGCGGCCAGGGCCACGATGGTGCCGGCGCTGGCCGTCATGCTCATGACGTGGCAGGTGACCGGAATGCCCAGGGCCCGCACGTAGTTGTAGATTTCGATGGCGTGCCGCACCGAGCCGCCGTAGTTGATGCCCATCTGCAGCGTGATGCTATCCACTGCCTGGCCCTGGTAGGCGGCGTACTCCAGCCGCATGCGGATGTCGTCGACGGTGAAGCCGGGCACGTACTCGTATTCCTCCCAGTCAATGAAGCCGGGACCGATGTTTTCGCCTACGGGAATGAGGAGTTCGGGCATGTTGCAAAGCGCCGTTGGGGCGCTGTGCAACAAAGGTTTTCGCTGGGTTTGGGGCCCTCCTAGTTTTGGTCCCAACTTAGTCCCTGTCAAGGCCCAACTAGGGCCCAAACCTTATGCTAAAAGTATATTGCGCCTCGAAAATCGAAGAAGACATCCGGAAGCTGGCGGCAGAGCAGGGCGTGCCCTACTCGCACTTACTGGCTCCGTTTCTGAAAGCCATTGCTGACCGCACCTTGGTGATGGTGCCACACTTTCCCCCACCCAAACCGCAGCCTGGCAAGGCGGCATAAAATTCCTTTAGCATGAACAGTGTTACTATCAACGGCAAGACATACAGCGGCGGCCGTAGCATTTCAGTTATCAATAACCGCGTCTTCATCGACGGGAAGGAAGTCACTGGTGAGGCAGCCGAACAAAAGGAAATTAACATCAGCGTAAATGGCAGCGTCGAATCCCTCAGCGTCGATGCCTGCAACCAGGTACAAATCACCGGCGACTGTCAGCACGTAAAAACACAGTCGGGGAGTGTTCGAGTCGGCGGCATGGTGGGCGGTAAAGTAGAATCGACTTCGGGCAGCATTCAGGTGGATGGCTCGGTGAATGGAGACGTAGAGTCAATGTCTGGAAGCGTGCACTGTGGCCCCGTAGCTGGGCGCGTGAAAACCATGTCAGGCAATATCCGACATAGCTAAGGGCTAGGAGCGCCGCTACAGAATGAACTATAGCAAAAGCCCCGGCTACCTAGTCGGGGCTTTTTCGTAGCTTGGCGTCATGAAAAAGATTCTACCCGTCTTACTGGTTGCCAGCCTGATGTTTGGCAACTGCTCGAAATCGAATGACGGGCAGCCAGCGGCTACGCCGCTGCTAGGCACTTGGAACCTTCAAAGCGAAACCATCGTGACTACACGTAATGGTGCGCCTGCCACTACGAATAACGTGCAGATTACCAGCCCGATTACGGTCGAGTATTTGGCTAATGGTGTGTTCATCGTCAAGAATCACTACCCCCGAAGAATCACAACGGAGGGCGGTACCTATACCTTCGCCAACAACGTTATTACCCTCGACTACAGCAACAACGGCATAATGACCAGTGTGCTCAGCGTGAGCGAGCTGACTGATACGCGCCTGGTGACAGTTGAAACCAGAGGGGACACCAACTACAGCATGGTCACCACCGACACGTTGACCCGTTAGCGCCTTTCTCAGTAAAGCGGCTTGGGTTCAGTGCGCTATATTCGGGCATGAAAAAGATGCTACCCCTCTTATTGGTTGCCAGCCTGCTGTTTGGCAACTAAACGGGTGTTGGGGTACTGAGGCCACAAAATTCTTACCCAAAGCAAAAGCCCCAGCGGTGTCCAGCAGCTGGGGCTTTTATATTCAGGGCATGAAATACCCGGCTGTCCGTCACCGTCAACGCCTGCCCTCGAACGTGCGCTTTCGCCGGCGCTACTGGCTCTTCTGGTTTTTTTGTGGCTGGCTTTGCATTGGCCGCCTGGGAATGGTGGCAGTGGTTGGGCGCTGGCTTAAGGCCCCAGCCGTGACCACCATGCGAACGGATACATGACGGTTTTGGCTGGAGAATCGAGTTCACGAAACTCATCTCCATTTGGCGTTTCGTGAACGTTGATTAATGAACGGGTTTCTTGAACTCAATCTGGTCTGTAAGGAGCTTTAGTTGATAAGGACAGGCGTCACAGCTGGTAGTTCAGGAAAAGGAGCGTTAGATTGCAAATTCAGTTATAATCTCCAGAGGGATTGTATGAAGTATGTCGCCGGGCTCCTGATTTTTTGCACGTTCACTGGCCTCTTCGGCTGCCGGAAACAACGCGATTGCACCGTTCACCCCAACGAGCGCTTTGACGGGAACGGGCTCTTATTACTGGAAACCGCGACTTCGGAAGACGGCTCCACGTTTGTTGTATTCTTTCCCGTCTGTGAAGTGGACACCGCCGATTTGGTGGGGTCCTTGCGGCGCGCATCGGAAGGCGTAAGCGTGCGCGTGCACTACGGGTCGGTCTTGCGGGCGTTGCGCCACCGGGTGGTCCGGTTAACCAGCACGGACCCCCGGCGTCCCGCCGGATTGGGGAAGCTGTACCTGACGAGTGTGCACTTGGCGTTTACAGACCAGCGGAATCCCTCGAATCCCCATAACAAAGCCTTTCACTACGTTCTGAACACGGAACAGGTGCGGTGGGCAGGCCCAGTTAGCGTGACGCAGATGGGCGCTTTACACCCGGTTGTTTTTGACAACCTGTGAGCCCGTCGCCCTAGGGTAGAAGCGGCCCGGAGGCGCATGGCCTTGCCAACGGTTTGCACCCAACCCCTAGGCAAACCCATTGTCAGCACTATGGACCGCCTATTCAAGAAAACGATGGTTTAAATTAACGAGCGTTTAGTTTGCCGCAGGAAGTACCACTGGGTTGTACACGGTAAAGTGAACCCAAGCGGAATCGGCCCGCCCTGCTTGGTTCAGTTGCCATACCGATTTGCCGGGATGCAACGCCTCGTGTTTGGGGTAGTACCGCACCAGCAACGAAGTGCTCTTGAGAAGTCCAGTTTTCGGCAATTGGTCCAATCGAATTAAGCTGTCTGTCCATGTGTAGTGGCCGGTTACCACGTCCGACGCCATAAACGCTGCGCTCTCGTAGCGAAACGTCCCATCGGCTCGAAATTCCAGCATCGTAGCGGAAATCCCGGATTTGTAGGAAGCGAATAACACGACGGGGCTGGGCGGGGCTCCTGGCACAGGGTGTCGGAAGAGGGCGTATCCAACAAATGCCAGCGACGCGAGCCCGACAAACCAGGCAGAGGTGGATAAAAATTTATTCACGTGGTAAAGTAGTGCTGCCTGGGGAGCATGATAGATCAGGCAGCATACTGTCTAGGAAAACGGTGGTTATTTCACAAATGCAAACCGGTGCTCGTCCCACACCTGCTCGTTTTTGAAGACGGCCTTTTGGAAGATGCCTTCCCTCACGTAGCCGTTCTTGAGCAGCACTCGCATGGACGCCACGTTGTAGGCAAACACCCCGGCGTGGACCCGGGTAAACCCCAGGTGCTGGACCGCGTGGTGCGTGGCCAGTCCGACGGCCGCCGAGGCCAGGCCCTGGTTCCAGAACGGCTCGCCGATCCAATACCCGATTTCCGCCGTTTTCCGGTAGACGTCGCTTAACCCCACCAACCCCACTACGCCGCTCAAGCAGCCCCTGGCCTCAATGCCGAACGTCATCGGCACGGGCTCTTGGCGGGTTAGAGCAATGAAGTCGGCGGCGTGCTGGCTCGAATACGGGAAGGGAATGTAGTCGCGCAGCTGGTCCCAAATCTTTTTGTTGTTGGCAAGGCGGGCCAGCGCCGCTTGGTCCGCAGCTTCGAGCCGCCGCAAAACTACGTTGTTCGATTGGAGCATATCAGGGAAAGCCGTTGTCTGGGGTACTTGGACGGGCGTCCATTCAAAGGGTGGTTATAGTTACTCCGCATCCGGCATCCAGTCCGGCAGCTTCACGAACATGGCGTAGTCTGGTAGCCGGTCATCTTCGCTCCCCGCTTCGAAGGCAAACAGAAACTCGATTTCGTTTTTCTCCACGTCGTAGTTGAGCTCGACGAAAAAGCCTGACGGTACCTGGTAGAGCTGCACGGCCTGGTGAAAGTCATCCCAGCGCCGGGCCAGGTAGGTACCACGCTGAAAGAGGTAGGCCAGTTGCACCTCGTCCGATAATTGGTTGAAGTCGTGGAGGGTCATGAGCAGGCGTATCCTAATAGCACCACTTGCACGGGTCCATCTGCTGTTGGGCAGAAGCCAGGCTCATGGATACGACGGACGCCCCGCACCGGGCCAGCCCCCGGCAGCCGGCGGAAGCGTGGTACTTGACCGTGTTGCCGCTGTTGCAGTAGTACACCACGGCGCCAGCGGCCACGTGCTTGGTTTTGGTTTTGACTTTGGCCGCCGCGTGGTGGGTGACGGTCTTATGGGTGGTGCGCGGGTGGGTGGTCTGGGCCGGGGCGGTGAGGGAAAGCGCGAGCAGGGCCACTTGGAGTAGCAGGTGTTTCATGGGGGTAAGGTAGGGAGCGGGCATGAAAAAGCCCCGCTGGGTGGGCGGGGCTTTGACTAGAGCTATTGCTTTATAAATTTTTGATGGTACTCCTGTCGCTCATCGGTGACGGTTACAAAATAGATGCCTGCCGGTAGGTGAGATACATCTATTCGTGTAGATGTTGGATGAGGAGCAGTTGATACAACAGTTCCACGAATGTCTCGAATCGTCACATCACCCACCCCGCCAGCATTTGACAGGGAGAGGTATAGTGTTGTAAGAGTAGGATTGGGATAAAGCGTGAGCACCGAATCCAAAGATTTTCGTTTAGAGGAGGAAGCCTCGCTTGTAGGCCCAGCCATTGTTACCGGGTTGGATACCCCACGATTATTTGTTGGGATATCCAAGAGCCACGTCTGGTGCTTGAGACCCTCATAAGTCGATTGTGCAATGGCGTCACCGTCGCTAGTACTCCCGTCACCCCCAGCAAGCGATAGCGCTAAGCCGCTTTGCCGGTTGATGAAATGATAATACATACCACCATCGCTTAGCATTTCCCATTGCTGATTAAGGGCACCCGTTAATGGTGCTTGGTTGGCTGGCTGATTTTCGGCCAGTAATTGTGCTCCGGTTCCACTGATTTGCAGTGCCTGTGTGCTGTTGCGGTTGAGAATGACCCAGTAATCATGGCCGGCAGCTGACTGAAAGTAGCGCAGGTACCATTGCTGGTGTGCCTGCCCCACGCCTGTTGGCTCCACATGATAGGTTCGCTGTTCGATGGCAACGTTTGGCGCAACATCCGCTGTGTTTACCTCAGCTACTTTAAAGCTGGCCAGGTTGGTAAGCGTATATGCATCGGTGTGAGTGCTGACATCTATCAATTCCCATTGCTGATTAGCCGTTCCGGCGAGCGGTTGTTGCCTGGCAACTTCTCCCATTCTGGTTGATGGAGCGGTCGCTGCTATTTGGAGCGCTTGGCTGCTACCGCGATTGGTCAGAAAAAAACGATTCGTGCCCGGTATATTGGTAATCCTCCATTCTTGGAAGGAATTAGGTGGCCCAAAAATATATTGGCTGGCCGTCGCATCTGCAGCAGTGCTATAACCGCCAATCTCCAGCACTTGCCCACTGCCGCGATTAATGATTTGAACATAGGTAGGGTCCACAAATTTGATAAGCCACTGCTGGTTCGCATGATTGTCGTAGGTCCAGAGATTCGCGGTACAACCAGGAACCAACCGTATTCCGCCACCGCCGCCTATTTCAAGCGAAAGGCCAGTAAGTGGATTGTAGAGTCTGTACAGCCCTTGCGAACCGGGGGCTGGAGGAAACTGCGCTTGGGCTTGTGATGCAAAGGGGAGCAAGGAGGCACACACCAACCACAGCACCCAAGCTCGCCTAATTAGGCTATGGGGTCCTTTTACTAGTTGGGCCGCAGCCGATGGAAGAGTGTAAGCTGTTTTCATAAAGAGTTGGATTAGATGAATTGTGCCCAAAGCAACCACCTTTTACAAAAAGGACAAAGGACAAAACCCTTACTATTCAGACTATAATTAAATAAATATAATATATAATAAAAAATAATAATAATGTAGTCTATTGGCCTAATGAATGAAATGAGAAGTGTTTATGAAGCACGTTGGTCTGTGGCTGGCGGTCAATGTTCCAGTAAAATCAGACTATTGTCCCTGGAACATCGACTATCTGGCAAGCCAATCGCGTGTAAGACGTCTTAGCCCTGCTCTCGGTCAACGTCATTTACCAAAACGTGATAGGCGGCTTTAAAAAAACACACCCATTCCGCCTATTTTACACGGCTGGCCTATATCGGTCGGGGATTTGGTTGGCAGTGAGGTTACTTAACGACACCCAAGCGCTGGGCTTCATCGAGCAGCTATGAAGCCGTTGGGGCGCTGTGCAACAAAGGTTGAGGTGGCATTGCTATGCCACTTTGGGTGCTGGGTAGCTTTGGTAAGAATCAAATCAAATGCTTGCCGACCAGGAGTGAGAGCAACCATTGCCCTGCGCTCACGGCTGAACACCTTGAAAAACATTATTGCACAGCCACTGTGCACAAAAATATCGGCCCACGAAAAAGCCCCGCCCTTGACCGGACGGGGCTTTTGCTTAGTTGCTATCCAGTAGTAGATGTTTTAGCCAAACGGCCCGCAACTGGCTCATTTCATCGTTCAACTTTTCGCGCCGTTCATGTGGGCAAGCTACACCAAGCCTTAGTGCATCTGCCAAACAACAACAGAAGTACACGGCATAAAACACCTTGGCAGCTCAAAAACCCGCATTCCGGCTTATATAGTTGTGTTCTTTGGCAGAAAGCGGCTTGCTGCTTTCCGCAACCGCCCCCGTACCTTTATCCCATCGCACGGTTACCCCACCTCACCTCGGCAGCTCCTAAAAAAGCAGAGCCCCGACTGGTGGAACAGTCGAGGCTCTAAAGAAGCAGGTGGTAAGTACACCTACATTCTTTGACTCAAATGAGGAAAAAACGTGTGTTAGAACTGCTTAAAACGGTCGGCCCGGCTGTTTTAGTGGGGCTTGCAAGCGGTATCGGTAAAGCCCTCGGGCTCGCCTTTATCGCCTACCTGCTCCGGTAGTTCGATTGAGGCAGTTCGGCCGTGTGCCGGGCTGCCTCTTTTTGTTGAAGCTTGTACAAACATACGGGTTTGTTGTAGACCTGTTCTACACAATACGTTGCATATTGTGTAACTCAAAACGCAAGTAATTGGTTTATAGTACAGTAGTTTTAATAAGAAATATAGTTTGTATAGTTGACCTAGCTGGCCTAGCTCAACTAGGAACCCACCAACGATTGCCCCACGCAAACGGTGGCCTATCTCGGCTGCGTCGCAGATTTACGGATGCAAGGGCTATTAGAGAAAGGGGTTGTCTCGCTGATGCACTTCCATGCGGTAAAGCACTTGGTCTAGGGTCAATTCTCCACGTACAAATTGCTCCAGCAACATGCGCTCGTAGGCTTTGGGCGCGAGCGGGGGTGCCAGCCGAAAGATTGAGCGCAACCGCTAGAGCGCGGCGGCGCTGGGGTTCGGTTGCAAGTTCGCTGGGTTGCTGCCGGTGCATTAATAAAGCAAGCGATGGTTTCACCTTGCAAATTGCAGAGGCATCCAGCTAGCAGTCAATCAGGAGAACTGCGTATTCGTACCGGATTAGTACGGAAATTGGCGGCTTTTAAAAAAAGCGCACCCTTCCCACCGCTGTTGCACGGCAATAAAAAAGCCCCGGCCGGTAAGGGCGCAGGGCTTTTCTTGTTTGTGCTTAATACCAGGTTAGTGCCGGGCCTGACCGCCGGTGGTCGCCTCTAGCCGCTGCAGCCGGGCCTCGAAGGTTTCCAGGGTGGCCGTGGCCTGGGCGGCTTTCTCTTCCGCTGAGGCGGCGCGGGAGGCAGCAGCGCCAGCGGCCGTTTTGGCAGCGGCAGCCTCGGCCTTGGCGGCAATTGCTTCCTGTTTGAGCGCCTCAATCTGGGCCTGCTGCTCTTTCAGGGCCTCGATGAGCACGGGGGTGAACTGGGCGTAGTTGACGGCCTTGTAGCCCTCGGCGTCGGTGCTCACCAGCTCAGGATAAATTTTCTCTACTTCCTGGGCCAGTACGCCCACCTGGGGAGCGCCGGCCGTGCCACCATGCTTGACCCCCAGGGCGTTCCACTCGTAGCGCACCCCGCGCAGGGCCAGCACGGCGGCCAGGGCGCTGCCTAGGGGGCGCACGTGCTGCTTAAAGCGGGCATCAGAGGTGAGCACCACGCCGTTGGCCCGCACCTGGCCGCTCACGTCAAGCTTATAGGTGCTGCTGGGGGCTAGGCCCAGGCCCACGTTGCCAGCCGTAGAAACCCGCAGCACCGAGGTGCCGCTGGTACCGTAGGTATCAAGAAAGAATTCATCGCTGCTGCGCTGGTCCACGCCTAACCGCCAGCGGTTCTTACTGGTGCCGTAGCGCACTTCGCCGCCGCTGCTGTTAGCCCCGTTGAAGCCCAGGAAGGAAAAGCCGCTGTTGCCTCCGGTCAGGGTTTGCAGCACGATGTTGCCGCTGACGGCCGTGCCGTCGGCCACGCCGTTGGTGACGCGCAGGCCCACATCGTCGTTGCTGGCCGGCTGCACGGTGAGCTGGGCCGCTGGGGCACCGGTGCCGATGCCCACGTTGCCGTTGGCCTGCACCCGCAGCAGCGGGGTGCCCGCCGCGTCCTGGGTGGTGCCCTGGCTCACGTCGAGGGCGGCGGCGGTGCCGGTGGCGGCCACCTTCACGGCTAGGCCGTTGGCGTTGGTTGCCGTGTTGTCGTTGTAGAACATGCTCACGTAGCCGGCCTGGTCGGCGGCCCAGGTCAGCGAGCCAGGGTTGCCGCCGGCGCCGTCGCTGCCAATGATGTTGGTGGCCGTGTTGGCCAGCTGCGAGTAGGGCGCGGTGGTATTGATGCCCACCCGGCCCGCGCTGCTGATGGCCAGGCCCGTGCTGCCGCCGTTGCCCACCAGGTAGTAGGGGCCCAGGTCGAAGTTGCCCCCGGCCGCCGTCGCGGCCGGCAGCGCCCGCCAGGTGCCGTAGCCGACGCCGTCCGAGGTCAGCACCTTGCCCGCGCCCTGGGTGCCGTCGACGATGCGGATGGCCGAGCCGGTGTTGTTGTAGCCCGGGTTCTGGCAGATGCCCACCCAGCGAAAGCCCGCGCGCAAATTGCTGCCCGTCGAGAAAAAGCCCGCCCAGCCGCCGCCTCGGTATGCCGTGGCCCAGATGCCGAAGTCGTTGGGCGTGGTGGTGCCCTCGGGCAGCTTGCCGTAGCCCGAGAGGATGGTGCGCGTGTACTTCGCCCCAAAGTTGCTGCGGGTGATGAGCGCGGCGCTCTGCGTGCCCACGCTGGCGTTCAACTCCACTTGGGCGGTGGAGTCGCCCAGGGAGGTGCTCGTGGTACCCAGCAGGCGCTGCGCGTTCAGGTCGAGGGTTTGGGTGGCGGTGTGGTTGCCCAGGTTGTCGGCCCCCAGGCGCACCCAGGCCGCGCCGTCGTAGGCATATAAGCCGGGGGTACTGTCGGTGAGGTAAATGAGCAGGCCCGGCACCGGCGGGGCGGTGGTGCTGGCCGTGAGGGCATTGCGCTGGGCCAGGGTGAGGCGGGGCAGCAACAGCCCCTGGCTGGTGCTGCGCACTTCCAGCGCCGCCGAAGCAGCGGGGCTGGTGGTGCCGATGCCTACACTTTGGGCAAAGGCGAAAGTCGGCAGCCAAGTTAGTGCGGCGACACAGAGCAAGGAATACAGATTGCGCATAGAACAAGAAAAAATGGTATAGGACCTCGTGGGGGCGAAAGTACTAGGTCCTTCGCGCTCATCTTGTCGCATGTTGATGCGACAAGATGAAGAATTATGCTATGCCCAAGTGGGACATGAAATAGCAGGTAGCTTTTTTTAATTACTTAAGAACCAGGCGTCGGGCTTCATCGTGAAGTTGCCAAGCTACGAAAAAGCCCCGACTGGTGGGCCGGGGCTTTCGCAATGCTGTGGAGGGGGGAATCGAACCCCCGCTCTCTATCGAACCGCTGGGTATTGTACCTGACTTACTAAGCGCGGTTGAAGCGTGTACTGAACCACTTTCACTCCACAGATGACGAGAGGCGCTCCAACAATGAGGATTTTATTCATCACATTAAAGTTGAATCGTTTACTAATAGCCAACAAACCTGTAAGAATGAAGTGTCCAACAATCAGATTGAGGACATACTCCGCGCCGTGGGTAATGAAAGGGTTCGTTAACGCTTCAACCGCTACAGTTGACAAACCAGGAAAATACACCAGCAGCCCAGCCTAAACGCCGCCATGGGCATCTGTTTTCTTGCTAATGATAGCCAAATATACAAACATTCCAGCCCCAGCCGGTCAATAATGTATTCGCTCCGGCCGTGGTTGGCAGCGTAAGGTAGTGAGCAGATACAGAAAAGCCCAGCCGGTTCGGGCTGGGCTTCCGCACCCCAGGGGCACCAGCCCCAGCATCCGTAGTCGCACCGGGTTCTACACCGGGCCGTACGGCGCGAAAGGGCGGGCCGGCCGGGGGCGGCTTGGGGTTGAGTTGTTCAACGCCCAAGCGGTGGGGTAATTATAGAGAGAAAGCTAGTCCACTTGCTCCAAAACGTGAACAGGCCCCTGCATGAGCACTTCCCAAAAAGGCGTCGGGCTGGCCGTGCCGCTCCAGTAGCGTTCAGCGACCACCATCGTGCTCGGCAACCCCGCGCCCATGTGTAGGTACGTCATGTCGGCGCTGAAGTGCTGTTCGCACGTTACGCGGTGAATAGCGCCTCGGCCCTGGCTGTAGGAGCGCCGAAAGTGTTGTGCCTCGGCCAGCGTTCGGCACCCAAAAAAGGAGGTGAATCGGGAGGGAAGCGTCGGAAACCGATAAAGTCTAACCAGTTCGTATGCTAGTTCCATCATAGGATGGTGCTGGGTGTAGCTGGTGCCATGCTCATTATAAAGGTACTGGTAGTCACCGAATAAGTATTGCTCACCATGCCGGGAAATGCCCGACCCATACAATCGCTGGAGCAGGTGCAGTGCATCGCTCTTGGTGTGCAGTTCTTCAATCGACCAAATAGCATCCGCTGCCGTTGGAATTGTTAATTCCAGGGTTGACTGAAGAAATGGGCCATCCCGAAAAACACGATAAAACTCTTGTGACATAGGCTAGGAAATGCCCAGGCGGCGGGCTTCGTCAAGGGACAGGGGGCCGTTAGATTGGCTGGAGGCTGGGCCGGTGAAAGAGCAGTACCAGCGCCCAAAGCTGCGTTACCTGTCCTATGGCATAGCTGGCGGCGGCTGGCCAACTGGTGCGCCACGTGTGCAGCAGCCGCTCCGGGTGATAGGTGAAGTTCAGCACCAGACTGCCGACAAAAAGAACCAGCAACAGGTACTTCGCCCATTGTTTGCCGAGGCGAATGGCGTAGTACCAGCCGGCTATCAGCAAGTACACACCAACCTCCATCCACCATTTCATCGGTTTGGCAGTGGCCGGCAAGGTGTGGCCTAACAGGTGAAGCCGCCAAAGAACCCCGGAGATGAACAAGCCGACCAGTAGAACATTGGAAGCTTCTATTTCGCGCCTTCGATGTGGAGTGGGTTGCATAGGGCGCGAAGATATAGGATAGCTTATTCGACTCCCAGGCGGCGGGCTTCGTCGAGCAGCTATGAAGCCGTTGGGGCGCTGTGCAACAAAGGTTGAGGCGGCGTTGCTATGCCGGTTTGGGTGCTGGGTAGCTTTGGTGAGAATCAGATGCTATTCGACTATGGGACAGGAAAACGTTGTTGTGTTGCGCGTGCAACTCGATGAGGGCGAAACCGAAAAACAGATTGCCAAGGTTGCCAGCGAAATAGAGGCCACCAAAAAAGCCCAAGCCGCACTCACCAAAGAGCGAGAGCTAGGACGGCTAAGCGATGAGGCGTATAACCAGCAGGCAGTTAAGCTACAACTACAGCTAAAGGGTCAGCAGCAAGAACAATCGGCCCTCACCAAAACCCTCACCAGCTACCGCGCCATGATGACCAGCGCCACGGGTTCGGTTGACCAGCTCAAAGCCAAAGCCGCGCTGCTCACTACGCAGTACAACGCCCTGAGCGAATCCGAGCGCACCACCAGCGAAGCGGGCAAGGTGCTCACGGCCGAGTTAGAAGCCACCAATAAGGCCCTATTGGAAGCGGGACAAAAAGTGGGGGACAACCGGCGCGGGGTGGGGGCCTACAAAGAGGCCATTTTGGGGGCGGCCAAAGAAAGCGGCCTGTTTGGGTCCGTGACCGAGCGGCTATCCGGCGTTCAGGAAAAGTACGCGGCGGCCCAAAAACTCACGGCTTTTGTAACGGCCGAAACCACCGGCGTAACCAAAGCCCTGCGCGTAGCCTTCCTGGCCATTCCATTGTTCGCCGTTATCGCTTTGCTGGGCACACTTTATACCTTTCTGACCAGCACACAGAAAGGCATGGATTTCGTGGAGCGCAAAACGGCCGCTGTGGGCGCTGCTTTCAGTGTGCTGCTGAAAATCGTTGCCCCAATCGGCGAGGCCATGTTGCGCGTATTCACCGACCCTAAGCAGGCGGTATTGGACTTGGTAAGTTTCTTGGAAACGAACGTAGCCAACCGATTTAAAGCATTCGGGGTGCTAGTGGATGCCATCCGTAACCGGGATTTTGGCAAGCTGACCGATGGTCTTATCCAGCTTACTACCGGTATCACGGACGGCACGGCAAAGGCAAAAGCGCTCGTAGCAGAGCTAGGCAACGCGGCCACGGCACAGGAGCAGCTTACGGGTGAAACCCAACGGATTCGCGCCGCTGAACGGGCGCTGAACGTCGAACGTGACGAGAGCCGGGCCAAGATTGAAAGCCTTAAAAAACTGAGCGACGATTCTACGAAAAGCACTGCTGTCCGTGCCGTGGCGGCGAAGCAGGCAGCGCAAATAGAAAACGGGCTGCTTGCGGCCCAACTCAAGCTTCAGCAGGATAAAATCAACAACCTGCAAGCAGAGCAGCGAATCAAAGGCAACATCACCAACGAGGATAAACAGGCAATGGCCGACCTGCGAAGCGAACGAGCCAAGACGATTCAGGAAAGCGAAACGCTTTCTACCGAGTTGCAGAATAAGATTAACTCGCTGGCAACTGAGGCGGCGGCGAAGACTGAGGCAGCCCGCAAAGCACTGGACGAGGCCATGCTAAAGCGTATCGAGGCCGAAAACGCGGCTGGCTTAAGCCGAGAAGCCGCAGCCGCAAAGTTTCTGGATGACCAGCTCAAAGGCGACCAACTGCGAATTGCCTCAAACCAACGGGTTATCGACGAAAAGAAGGCGCAGGACTCCGCAGCCTTACAGGCCGACATAGCGCTATTAACCCGCAGTCTTGAAACACGCCGATTGGCCATTGAGCAGAGCTATGGTGATGGCAAGGTTTCTAAGCAGGAATACGAGAATCAGTTGCAGCTTATCGAGCAGGGCAGCGTTGCCGCCCGTATTGTGCTAGCCAAGCACTACAGCCAAGACACCACGGCTTTGGAGCGCCAAGCCGCACAAGCCAAAATCGCTGCAATTGAAAAAGTGGCCGAAAAAGAAAAGAGCGAACACGATAAGCGCATTGCGCTAGCCGAACAGATGGCAGGCAACCTGCTTGACATTTTCTATGAAACCGTTACAACATCAGGAGCAACGATTGAGGATTTTGCCAAGCGAAGCCTAGAAATGCTGATTGATAGCGTGCGCAAAGAGGTTTATGCTGCCCAGATTAAAATACTTGTCAACAGTTTCGCAACTGCTGACAGCATAGCAACTTTCGGAGCAACAGGTGGCTTTAGGGCATTGGGTATAATAGCCGCAGTCACAGCGGCTACAGCGCCATTGGAGGCAGCGCTAAAGCAGAGCCAGGCCAAATTTGCTCAGGGCGGCCTAGTGGTAGACGGCCCCTCCCATGCTCAAGGCGGCGTGCAACTGTGGCACCAGAACGGCGCACACTTGGGAGAGTTGGAGGGCGGCGAAGCGGTGATTAATAAGCGGTCTACTTCGCTTTTCCTCCCCATCCTAAGCCACCTAAATGAACTCGGTGGTGGCCGGGCCCTGCTGCCTGCCGGCCCGCTCTTTCGCCACATGGCCCTAGGTGGTATCGCTGCGCCTTTGCTGAGCCAACAAGGGGGAGGGCCAAGCGTAGCGCCAATTGACTACGCCCGTTTAGGTGCTTCAGTAGCCGAGGCCCTACGAAAGAACCCACCAGTAACTAAGTGGTCCGACTTCAAAGCAGCCGAGGGCCGCGCCGCCTACACCGATTCGATTGCCAGTAGTTAACGGGCTAGCAGTTTGGCCTTCTGTGCGTCAAACTCAGCCTGGGTAAGCGTGCCATTGTCCAGCAGCGCCCTTAGCTTAATCAACTCATCAGCCACCCCGCCTGTCGTGGCAGGGGTGGCTTTCTTTTGATTGTTGGCCGTTCTGATTTCGCCCGTTTCTTCAGCAGAATTGAAATCAATAACAGCATTAAGCATACCTGACTTAAATACGACAGTGTACACAGAGCCTGTCTTATATGGTATCTCGCGTATCTCTTTCACCACTGCCTTGCGGCCATTCCAAGTAGAAGGAAGGCTCGACTCTGTAGCCATTACTTGACGTGGAATAGAGGCGTATTTAAATGAGCCGTCCTCACGTTGGCCGTGTGTAAAAAAGAGTGTATCCCCAGCGTGCACTGTCGTACCTAGCCGAGAAGTATAAGTCTTAATAGGTCGCCCAATGATTTGACCACTGGCAGCAACTGGCCCAGCAACCAGTAGGTAGAAAAGGAGTAGCTTTTTCATGCCCGAAGCTACCAAAAATCTTTTGCCCGTTTTTCGGGCAACACTCGCCGCACCCCAACGATTGCCCTGCGGCCGCTCTGAAGCCTATCGAGCTTCGCTCCGATTTACGGGCGATTGACTTTTCAGGGAAATGGCCAAAGCCCACGAAAAAGCCCCGACCTTAACCAGTCGGGGCTTTTTCAAAGCATAATACGCACAGGTAAAGGCACTGAAAAAACCTCTGTGCTGAGCGGCAGAAGCGGAAGGACTTGGCTACTTTCTGAATAGCATTCATGCCTCCCGCCAAACAGTTCTTTTGGCATATAGCGCGAATCCTTGCATTGACGCTTTATGCTTTTTTCCAAGTCATACACACTTCCTGGTTCATTTCCCGAGTACAATGCCAGCAACTGAACATTGTAAGGTATTTTTTTGAATCTGGTAGCGACACTAGTATACGTAATTCCGACCTTATAGAACGCTTCTTCGCCTTTCCACATTCTGACTAGGTACAAAGTTGGCACTCTGCCTTGTTGTGCGCTCACCCACGCCGCACGGCTCCAGCCCGGCTGTCTTGATTTTCCGCAATCAGCGCAACCGCGTTGACTAAATAATAAGCCGCCTGCATAGTTTTCAACCTCACCATGCAATGGGCAACTAAACACCACTTTGTTGCTCAGTCCGCTGTATTTCGTTTTAGAAAAATCAAAAAGAGGCCACAACTCACGGCATTTATCTAAAAATGAAACTTCATCCCACTCATTACGGACGCACTTATTACAACCGCTACCTTGCAAATGATTGCCGGGGACTTGTTCAAACTCGCCGTGTTCGGGGCAAATTATTTTCAATTTAACCTGGCTTGACACATAGGCAGATTTTGAATAATCGTACTTTCCCTCATGCACTTCGCGAGCCTTATCAATAAACATTTTGGTATTGTAGCGGCTGGCGTTTGCTGATAGTTCAAACCCGCATTTAGAGCATCCAAAACCAAGTATGTGTGTGTATGGCAGTTGCTCAAAAGTGCCATGAACTGAGCAAATGATAGTGACCCTATCCTTTGACGTTGTGTACTTTGCCAGTGAGTAATCATATAAATCGCCATGCGTTGCGCGGGCTCGTTCAATAAAAAAGTCCGTGTTTAACCGCTGGCTTTGCCCTCTTAAGGCGGCGCCACATTTCGCGCAACCATCGCCGCGTAAGTGGCTTTTTGCTTTCTGTGTGAACACGCCATGTGAAGTGCAACGAATACTAACCTTAAAATTTACTCCTGAATACATCGTTTGCGAGTAATCATAACGGCTAGCTCCATGTACGGCCTGTGCCTTGGCAATGAATTCAGAGGTGTCGCGCACTGCTTTTCTTGCCCTCTCCACCTTGCCACAACGCGGGCAGCCGTGACCTCGTGCATGGCTGCCAAGCGTTTGGTTAAAAGGGCCGTGTTGGGGGCAAATGATTTTAACCTGCTGACTTGCACCCGCGCACACTACCTGCGAATAGTCGTAAACACCCGCACCGTGTGCGGCTTCGGCTTTGGTTAAGAAATACGCAAGCCCTTTCGTTTGCTTTTGCACTACATGCTTTCTTGCGCACAAATGACATCCTTTACCATTTGTGTGGCCATTTGGCGTTTGCTCAAAAGCGCCATGTTCGGGGCAGATAATTTTAACTTTCTGCATCGAGCCCTGATATACCGTTTCGGAGTAATCGTATTTGCTCAGACCATGAACGGCCTGGGCTTTTGCGATGAATTCTGCTTGTGTCAGTTTCTTAGGCATGATTTAAATATCAGTTTCTTGGTTTTGTAAAATGAAGGTGCCCACAGTAGGCAAGGCAGCCAGCAGCGGGGCTAATTCCGCGTAGCACTCCGACTTGCCCGCAAACGCTAGCAGCGGCACGTAAGGCGCAAAACATGAGCCGTGCAACCTTGCCTCCAGGTCAAAGACCTGGCCCGCATCCCAGCTGGAAAACCGGGCCACCGTGCGCCACTTGTAGCCCACGAAGCGCAGGGTTCGGAAGCGTTGCGTTAAGCTGAACGTGATGCCGATTTTGTAAAACACTTCGCCGTTGCCGTAGAGCTTTATCAAGTAGAGCACGGCCTTGCGCCCATTCTGATGACTCATCCACCATGCCCGCGTAACCCCACCACCGCGCCGGGCGGTGGGGTCATTGGTTGGTAAGGCGGCGCTCATACTCCCGCAGCCGTTTCGTCTTCGCCGGGATAAGCGACGTAGTGCGTCACCTCGTACACGTCCCAGGTTGCCTCGGTTTCGTCGGCCCGCAGGGGCCAGAGCAAGCCGGTGGCCGCGTTGTCCAAGGTCAACTCCAGGTAGTTGCCGCCAATGAACGCCAGCCGGCCAACCTGTGCTCGTTTTGCCTTGGTCGCAGCGTCCTGGTACACATGGGCGTATACCCGGCCCACCTCCAGCTCGTCCCGGTGCCAGACGGGGGCGATGTTGACCACGGTCCCACCGGGAAAGCGCGGGGCCATGTAGTCACAGGCAAACCGCAGGTAATGCCAGATAACATGCTGGCCGCGCCGGTCCGGGGTGGCGACGTATGCCGGGCTGTCGGTGCGGGGCTGCCAAGGCAAGCCCGGCTCCATGAAATAGCCGCGTTGGTCGGGCGTAAAGCCCATAAACGTAGCAGGCCAGCCGCGTTCGGCTGCCCGGTGGGCGTGGTGATTCCTGTCCATTGCATGACCTCCCCTTAAGCTGCCTGACCATAGGAGGTTGCCACCCCGCCCCGGCTCACCGCCCTGCTGGCATAGCTCAGCAGCGCCGCCACGGCTAGCTGCCCGCGCCGGTTGACCACCAAGCCCGCCCCAGCGGGGCGGGTTGGGGGTGTGGGTTCGGGGAAGGCGACGGCTGTGAGCTGGGCGATAAGGTCCACCGCTTGCGTTTCGGTCAGGCAGTTGATGCCCCGCAGGACCTTCGTTTTCGTCGGGCGGCTTACGGCCGGATAGTTCAGCAGTTTGATGATTTCCTGCTTCTGCTCCGTGGTGGCGAACACGGGCGGGGCCAACTCCCGGTCAGATATCACCGTGAGCACGTTGGCGTACCACTTGAGCAGCGTGGTCTCGTCCTGGCAGCGGGCGACGCTGGCGGCGGTGCGGGCCTTCTCGTCGGCCGTGGCATAGGGTGAATAGGTCACGGCGTCGAGCACCATGAAACGGAGGTCGGCCAAGCGCTGGGCCTGGGCGGTGGGGGCGGCTGTTCTAGCAGCAGCTTGCCCATTTACATGAGTTTTCATGTATTTTTGTGGGGTATTGGGGGTTGTCAAGGCCCTCACTTAGTAGCGGCTGTTCTAGCAGCCGTTGCGGAAGGTCAGGTGTTCTAGCGCCTGGCCTTTTTGCGTTCTAGTCGGTGAAGGTGTTCCCACTTGGAACGGAACAAAGATAGGTCAATCATCTGTTTGTTCCTAGTATTTTTGTTAAAAATTGCTAGTAAAAATATTTTTGCCTACTTTTGCTACCACTATGAAGAATCAACCCGAATCCATGCCGCGCACTCCAAGCCGTAAGTCTCAAATAAATATAGAGGTTAACGAATCGGAAAAAATATACTTTGGACAAGTAGCTGAAGCTCGCAACATGAAGCTTGCAGCACTAGTGCGCGAACTACTGAATGCAGAGGGTAAGCGCTTAGGTGCACCTGCTTTACTTGACGATTTTAAAAGTCAAGATTCAAGATACCAGTATATTGTAGACGCTAGTGAAAGCAGCGAAACGAAACTGGGCATCTTCAGTCAATTTCTGTTGAGGTATGAAGCCGACTGCGACTTTTCGATTACTACCTATGAACCTCGCGTGTATAATAAGAGTGTAGAATGCTCAGCGCTTAGCTCAAGCGGAGAAAGCACCAATAGGATATTCATAGGTATATCACCTGATGAACAAACCAATTTTAGTGAGCGAACTGCTATTGATGGGGCGTGGCGTGATGTACTAGGCCTAAGCCTCAATCTTGAAGACAAGTGGGATGGGGTAAGCTACTCAGTAGAGATGCGAAGGTCACTCCGGGGTAAAAAGCTTATTCTTCAGCAATTTGTCAATAAGTACAATGGCGCGAAGTTTAAAGTAAATCCTGCATATGCAGGTCGTACAATATTCAAGGTGGTTGCAAATAATGAAGGCAGCGAACACGAACTGTTGATAGCCTATTTCCCGCAAAGGACTAACGAAGAAAGCGAGTTGAAGCAGGCGCTAGACGAATACATGCAGCAAGCATAAAGATGGCAACTTCAGGCTTTCAATGAGCCTGGCCTTTTCGCTTCACCGTCTGCTGACTTTTAACGAAGTCAGTTGCCTAGGCCTCAATAAGTAGCCCTGCTACACCCAATCTTATCGGCCACCCCGTCAGCTGTGCAACAGAGGCAGGAGGGGTTCGCTTTTTCTAAGCCTCCGGCTGCCCTCACTTTTTCTTTGCGGCCAGATTCATTTTTTAAATGAAGACAATTTTTAAATGAAGACAATCAGTACTTACCCCATCATAGAGGCCGACGACGAGCCGAAGAGCCGAAAGTTTTTCTTTGAAAGCACAGGCAAACAATCTATCGTCAAAGCCGTAGAATACAGCTTTGTTATGGAGTATGGGCTGGGCGGGCTCTATAACCTAGCGTTCGGAGATTACGACAGGGCCACGGGCGCCATATCCGACGACAAGAACAGCAACAACGACGATATATGGCCCGTGCTGAACACGGTGGTGAACACGGTGCCCACGTTCTTTTCCGAGCACCCCTTTGCTACCATCACCGTGCAAGGGAGCGACAGCGGCGCGGAGTTTGAAGAACAATGCAAAGCCATTTGCGCCAACAAACGATGCGCTGGCGGGTGCCGAAACGTAGACCGGCGCATAAAAGCGTACCGCTTCTTCGTTGACAGAAATTACGAGGAACTAAAACAAACCTATGTTTTTTCCGGCTACATTAGCGCCCTGCAACGGGTAGTGCCGTATCAACGTAACGTTAAATACGACGCTATTTTTGTTTCCAAGAAGCAACCTATTACATTTGCATAGCCATGAACACTAGCAAATTGCCGACGCAAAAAAACAAAGCTGTTGAAATGACAAACGCAACGAAGAAAAAACTGAAGGCGGTTTCCAACGCATTCAAAGGAAAGGAAATGTTTCCTGAAAAACTGGAACGCGCTAAGCAATTGTTTAGGGGCCTGCGCCCGCTAAACGCTTAGCATACGCCCTATATAGCAGACAAGCCCCGCCCTACGGCGGGGCTTTTTCTTTGCCCCCATGTCCACCTTCACCCGCCGCTTCCTAGTCCTTTGGCTCGCCCTGCTAGCCGCCCTGCTGCTGAGCCAGTACGCTGTCCCTAACCTTAGCTACGGTCTGCTGCTGGCCATGGCCGTGGGCTGCCCCGTGGTGGCGGGGCTACTGCTCTGGTGGGTGGGGTTGGGATTGCGGCAAGCGTGGCACCGGGCGCGGGCGCTACGGCAGGCGGCTCGGTGGAAACGGCTGGGGAGGCGCCGAACCAATGGACGGATGCCTACCAACCTTAAAAGCCTTGCCAAGTACACCGTGCGCGAAGCGACGGGAGCCGCCTTTTGCGCGGGGGCAATCATTGGGGTGGGCCTGAGTGGTCATGCTGAACGCCGCAGCCGTTGCACAATCATTGTGCATAAATTCTTGGTAGCTTGCGAGCATGCAAAAGCAACTTCGTAAACCCGCCAACTGGCAGGATTTTGAAACACTCTGCAAAAAGCTGTGGGGTGAAATCTGGCAGGCGCCTAACGAAATAAAGAAGAACGGACGGACAGGGCAGGCGCAAGCCGGGGTGGATGTGTCTGCCATTCCATTCGGTCAAAATGGCTACTGGGGCATTCAGTGCAAAGGCAAAGACGATTACACCAATGCCCGTCTCAGTAAGGAGGAAATCGACAGTGAACTGGAGAAAAGTCGCGCTTTTACCCCAGCCTTAGAAGGGTTGATTTTTGCCACCACGGCCAATAAGGATGCTGTCATTGAGCAATATGTGCGTGAACTTGACCTAGCCAGCCGCCAGGCAGGTGGGCCAAAGATTCTGCTCTTCTGTTGGGAGGATATTGCCGACTTAATCGAGGAGAATCGAATTACTTACAACTGGTACATACTAGAGCAAAAGTTTGCGACAAGCTTTGCGGTTGAAGTAGGGTTCCAGACTGAAACTGGCGCGACCTCTAGCGAATTGGAGATAGAGCCCGTGTTCGTTCGAAAGATAAAAATCTATGAACTGGATGACCCAGATACTCCCCCGCAGGTTCAACAATTGGTAATTAATGGGCAAACCATCCGGTATCGCCCCCCTATGCCAGTACCAGGGCATTTGCGACGCTTAATGGAATCGACCGCTCTATTCAGAAACATCGGGGCTATGCAGGCAACATCGCTTTATGGTTCGACTATCAACCATGCCACAAAAGAGGTGGGGTTTTCTCTAACTAACTCTGGCCATCAAGTCATCGAAGACTGGAAAGTACAGTTCGAATTTATGGGCAGCTTCAAAGAACTGGATACCAACACTGGTAGCAGCGGTAGCTTTGGGTTGCCAGCGATACGGCCGTTCAATTCCGGCACATGGGTCGACGGAAATCGCGTGGGGTTCTCTTCCCCGTCAAATAAGCCTTGGGTGCAAGGCGACACTCGTAGTCTTGAGGTATACGTCCGGCCTGACCAGCGGGAGTACACCCTTCCAATACACTGGCATTTGCGTGCTCGGGACTATTCAACAAAGGGAGAATTGACTTTGCATATTAAGCCGAAGTACGAAAATGCCTTTGAGGTAGAGAAGGTAGCCACTGTTGAGGAACTACGCGAACCGGAGCTTATATCTATCGAAGAAAAAAAAGGCAAGGGGTAGAAAAGCTTCGTTCTTAAGCATCAGCTTTTTCGTAGCTTGGCCGCTCATCTATCTCTCGCCCTGATGGCCGCTGACCTGGTTACCCTGATTGAAACCGTTGCCATCACGCAGTTCCTTTCCCCTGGGGCCAAAAGCTTGGGCGAAGCAGCCTTAGAGCGTGGGCAACGGCTGGCTACAGCAGCCGTGCAACTGCTAAAGAATGTCGGCCGCGAGCCCCAACCCGTCGAGCCGAAGCTGCTTGTGCCCCTGGTGCAGGCGGCAGCGCTTGAATCGGACGAATCGTTATCCGACAGGTGGGCGGCGCTGCTGGCCAATGCGGCCGATTCGGCCCAGCGGGTTGCGGTGCAACCGGGGTTCGTGGAGGTGCTGCGGCAGCTCACGCCTGCTGATGCACTGCTGCTACATTCGCTCTACTATCCCCCTAAAGGTAGTGGACTTCCTGCGAGCCAGCGCATGCTCAAGCAGTTCGACGGACTGGGGCTCAGCTATGCCGATATTAATTTGTCGGTTGACAACTTGATTCGCCTGCACCTGTGCGTGGGTCGTACCGAGAGAGGGGGCATGTTCTATGACCCTGACCGCCCCAGCCAAATTGGGGCCACCGTATTCGGCAAGCAGTTCATGCAAGCCTGTTCGGCGCCAGCAGCCTAAAAGCCCTTTTAATATCTGCGGCGCAGCCGAGATAGGCCACCGTTTGTGCGGGGCAATCGTTGGCTTAGTTCGCCTTTATTCACGATAATTAGGCAATTGTAAGCCAAATTCAACTTAATTAAACCAAAGTATGTAACGGTCCGTTACATTTGTGCAACTACAAAAAAAAGTCATGCAATCAGCCATTCTAGCTATACTCAGTTCTGCTGCTTCTGTGGCAGCGGTATATGGGTTGGTTTCAACTTGGCAGAAATTAACCAAGCCTACTGAAAGTGAATCACTTGTGGTCACAAACTCTCGAACAAAAGAGTCTATATTGCTTCCAAAGCAATATAGTCATGAGGCGGTCAAAGAGCTGGCCAAGCTAGTTGAACATTAATCACTATTCCTGTCATTGAAAAGGCCCGGTGCAAACCGGGCCTTTTTCTTTACTCTTGATTCGGCGGGTCGGGTTTGGAAGTAAGCGCTATGCGCAATGGTTCAGACGGTTGCGCTGCTTGAGGCCTGGCAGTTAGTCGCTTCATTTCTTCGGCATGACGCGCACGGCGCACCTCTGTTGCATCAGCTTCAAGCTCAGCTCGTCTTGGGGAGTCTGCTGGCAATCCCTTAAGCTCCTTTTCAATAGTAGCCAGGTATTCATCAAAACCCAAGCGCCCAGCGGCCCTCTCTCTCTTCTCTTTTACTCTTGCCGCCACGTACTTCAACAACCCAAAGGTCCCGGATGATAAGAACGGGGCGGCAGCGACCGTTACGCCCTGCAAAACAGGGTGCCCGGCAAATACTGCACCGCCAAGTAGAGCAATGGCCGCCGTAAGACTGTTCTGTGGGGTCTGTTCTTTAGAGGAATTGGCAGGCTTAGATGAATCGTCGGTCATTTGGTGGGGCAGGTGTTTAGCAAGATACTGCTGCGAAGGAGATGTTACTATTTTGGTTGGCATGAGGCTGCACAGTTCCTAGCACTGCTCCAACTACCCGGTGTAGTGGGCCGCAAGGGGCAATTGGAGTGAGTAGCGCAATGTTCGCGGCACAGGCAGCCGAGCCGGAAACATCAATGCTTTTGCAATCTCTGTGAAATCTAAAAATCATAATATGACGTGTCAAAGGTCGAGTTGCTTTTAGCCAGAAACCGCCTGATGTGCGCCCGATGAGTGCGCGGAACGGTTAGGAGCTTCTGTTTGGCGCTGTTAGTAGGGGCGATGTGCATACTACCTAAAGCGGAAGTCTCATTTTTGTGGCTAGTTATGGGCAAGTTTTTTGGGTTTGTTTTAGCACATGGATACCAGAGCACGTGGGAGAGGCTTATAAATGGAAAAGCAGCAACCCTGATTTTTTGGCTAGTTGCAAGCAAAATTTCTTGCCTAGGTAAGGACTCGGGCCCGGATTTGTTACCCGGCACCGCCACAAGTAGTCCCCTGCAAATCGCTCCGATTGAAAGCGGGACAACTTGGCTATGTTACCGTAGCGGACCCACCGTTTCCGGCCCGACCAGTTACGCCGGTATTCTTGCCCCATCGTTTCACCTTAAGCCTCCACACGATGGCAAAAACACCAAAACCACGTCAGCTGCCGTTGCCAAGTTGGCAAGCCGGATTCTGCGCAACCCCCAAAGCTCGAAGACGGCCAAGACGCTGGCAGCTTCGTTGCTGGCTCAAGCCTAGGTTGTTAAAAAGCCCCGACCTCACCAGTTGGAGCTTTTTCGTGGGCCGATATTTTTGTGCACAACGGCTGTGCAACAATGTTTTTCGGGGTGCTCAGCTGCAAGACGCGGGGCAATCGGTGGGGCAATCAATACCATTCACCTTGATAAAACTCTCCGCGCCAGAATTCTCGCCCATCCCCTGGCAATACAGGTGGCGGGAGGTGTTTAGCTGATAAACGAACTAGGTGGACAGATGTGCTTCGACTAGGGCTATATTCTTCAACTCGTGACACGGCGAAGTAATCCTGAAAGGCATCTATCCACACTGGTATTGAGTAGTCCAGTCCTGCTATATCTGCGGGAGTCAACCGAAGCTGCTCTACCAAATACCTGGTTTCATCAAGCATTGCTTTTAAATCCGCCCAATACACGCTTAAAACAGTAGTGTCCAGCAGTAGGCTTAGGCCCACGCTGGCAAAGTAGCTCAGCGAGGTGGTGAACGGCTGCAAGCTCCCGTTACCCATGTCAATTTGCCCGGTGCTGATTGGCGCCTCTTCTCGCAAGACTAGGCGCGGCTGAGCTTTAACACCGGAATAGGCAACCGGCTGCACGGTAATATCACTGGCCTTGTAGTTCAGGATGCGTAACACACCCGGCACAGTATCGCTGGGCTCACTGGCGGCAAATGGCAATGTTGCCAGCACATATTCAGCGGGCAGGTTTTCGTCGGCCACTAAAATTTCGCCGTTCCCATAGCCTTTTTTGACGTTTTCATCCTCTTTCCATTGCAATAAATTGCGCTTCCCGTAGTCGCCAAATTTGTAGACTAAGTCCCGCTCTGGCAATCGGCTAGGAGGGGCGAATAAATCCAGCTTATTCGACCAATTGCGCGCTATTGGAATGTTTTCCAATAGCTTATTGCCCGTGGCTAGGTGAAGATGAGGGCGGTAGTTGTCGCAGGTGATTGTTAAAGACAACAATATCATTATCGTTTTCACAAATTCCAGCTGTGTCACTCCATCCGGCAGCCACTCATTGAGCTTTATCAACCCACCCGGCGGAAATTCTTCCAATAGGGTAACTGTAAAAGTCACTTGCGTATCAAGTGAGTCGCCGTTTGGGAACACGTACTGCCGCCCCCGATAACCCACCTGCCACAGCGGGTCCGTTGGGCCGACATTCCCAAATCCATCCCACTCATCACCCTGCCAGAATAATTCTACCGTATCGCCGGGGTGTAGTATCCACCTGTCGAGGCGTGGGGCAAATGCTTTATCCTGCGGGCCAGCAACGTGGCTGGATTCGTCATAGGCAATCTGGGCCCCGTTCTGATAGATTGGCTGGCCGTTAATGCGCAGTTCCACTTTGCAGCTGACTTTGCCCGGCCATAATGTATCGCAGTAGAAATGCACAAAAACGCTTGCCGACAAATTATAGTAGCCCAATGTATCGACAGTGTAGCGCGCCCCTGTGTAAGTGGCACCGGCGCTTGGTGCATGGTAAGGTGCTTGAGCGGTATACACCATCGGCAGCCGCTCAGGACCAAATTCCGATTCGTGCTCAATGCCACGCGGATTGGTGGTGGGCGTAGTGACTAGCCCAGCATTCAACGCTCTAGCCTCCCTAAATTCATTCGAATACACAAATGGGTTGGCCACTGGCACGTTGAGCGCAGCAAACAGCGGCTCGCCCATCAGCGAGTCAGCCGTGAAGCCGGCATCGGTCAGAATCTGATTCCAGATGAGCCAGGCCGCGACGCTGGGGTAGCACTGCCACGGGTCGATGCTTTGGAAATCGAGATTTTTGCCCCTATCATAAATCTCGTAGCCATAGCCATTGGTTTCCCAGTAGGCGTAGGGCAGCCGGGGCGCGATGTTGGCCGGCGTCCACAGGTGATTGAACCGGCTCAGGTCCAGGTCGCGCAGGGTTTTCTCCCCCAGCTGCTCGACGAGCCGTCGGTTGCCGCCGAAGAGTTGCAGCTGGTACCGGCCGGCACTGTAGCCCTTGATGGTCAGGATGGCCAGGGGCAGGGTCTCGACCCCACCCGACGTGAGCACGGCCGGCACACGCACGTAAGCCGCGCCCTGGGTGGACTGGCTGGCCGCAGCCTGGCGTAGCAGGCGGTGGTTGTGCGTGTTACCCGGAACCGAAAATTCGGGAGAGTACGAGCTCTGTATCGTATCGGGTTTCGACCGGTCGTTGGCCTGGAAGCTTGGCAGGAGGGCGGTTTCGTCGTCGAGGTCGAGCCGTTCCCCACGCACCCAGACTTCGTTGGTAGTCGTGCTCATTGGCCTTGGGAAAATGCTGGAGCTGCCTCGGTGAACGTAATGCTGATTTCCTTCCGCCGCACCCCAAGGCGGCCGGCCGCGAAGCTGCCCGAGTCCAGCGTGACCGGCACCCAGGGCCCATCGAGCACGGGTTGGTACCACACCTGCGGGCTGCGGGCCAGCGTGCGCAGGCCGGCCAGTAATGCCTCACCGGCAAACGGGCCGCTGCTGGCCGTGATGGCCGTGCGGGAGGCCCCGCGCTCCGAGTAGCGTTTTTCTCCTGTACTAGCTTCATTGAAGAACTGGCCGTCTTCTACTTCGTCGCTGACCGCTGGCTTGCCGGAAAACACCCAATACCCGTAGCCGCCACCGGGCGCGAGCCAGGCCACGGGCAGCGGGTTGAGCGGGCAGGGCAGCACTACCACCGGGTCGAGGTTCTGCGCCGTTTCGCTTGCCAGGGAGCCAAAGCCACCTACCGCCAGCGCGGACTGCACCACGAGGTAGGTTTCAAAGCCGGGCCACAAGGGGCGTTGGGCGAAGGGACTCAGGACTGATGCATTATCAAATTGCACCTGCTCATCGGGAACGGCGGCATTGATGGCGTAGCCGTGCTCCAGTAGTTCGCCGGTGGTACGGCGCAGCTCGTAGCCAACGTACAAGTCGATGCCGTAAGCCCCGGGTGAGTTCAGGTCGAGGCGGCGCCCGCCTGAGCCATCGGGTGCGCCCAGCTCCGGACGCAGGAACCAGCCCAACCGGAAGATGGCGTAGCCCTGCGGCCCGACCGTAGCCTGCAGCAGCACCGGGTCACCATAGGGCCGCACGGTCGAGAGGGGATGACCGGGCCGGAAACCAATAAACAACTCGGCCTCGATGAAGGCCTGTTGCTGCCCGGGCACAGCGGCCACCTGCACGGCCATGGGCTGCCAGGCCGAGCGCCAGCGCGGCGTGTAGGTGCAACTGGTCGGCGTGGTGTCGCTGGTGGCGCCCGGGACGTAGTTGTCGGCGTACTCGTCCATGCAGCCCGTGGTGGGCGCTGCTTCCGGAATGGTAAACGGCTGGTTTAGGGTACACACGATGCCCGTACCGCCTACGTCTAGGTTCTCGTTGGCGTAAAGGATGAAGGACCCCGCCGGCAGCCCCACGGTATTCCAGGTGCCGTTAGCGTGCGCAGCCGCCGCACCAACCGGGTCCCCACTGGGCTGCTCGTAGACCTGCGTGGCGGCGGCGGTGGTCTGTATCCCGCTCAAGGTAAAGGTTAGGTAGCCGTCGCTGCCGCCGGGCGTAGTGGGAGCATGCGCGATGAGGGCTGACAGGGCGATGGTACACGTCACTACGCCGCATTCGATGGGCGCAACAGCGGTAAATGCCTGCCGCGTGATGGTGCCGCCCAGGTCGCGCTCCTGCACGGTAACCGTGTACGCTTGGTCAACCAAGCCCGATACCCGAAACGGCAGTGCATTCGGCGCGTAGGCCCCGCCGTAGTCGATGCCATCGGCACCCAGCACCACCAGGCGGTACACGCCCTGCTGGGCATATTCACTCATGTACTGCAGCTCGTACCAGCCGCCGTCCGTTTCGCAGCCGGACCTGATTTCGATGTCTTCAAACGCCATGGTTATTTTCCTTGTAAAACGTGGGTGAGGGCCGTGGTGATGGCGGTCATCTCGCCGGCGGCAATGCGGGCCAGCAGCGTGTCGAGGTAGTCCTCGGTCAGCACCTTATCCAGCAGGCCGCTGGGCTCCCCGGTCCGGTAGAGCGCCGAGCCCTGCTCGTGCATCTTGCGGGCCGCCAGGAAGCCAAACTGCTGGAAGGTCATGCGGGGGTCGTCGAACTGCAGGCCTTTGTCCTCGGCCCACTGCGCCAGGATTTCCGAGAGCTTGGGCTCGCCGCCAGCCCCGGCTGCCGTGGTGGGCCCCCGGCCGGTGAGCAGCGTTTGCAGATGGGCCGGGCCGTAGAGGGTCAGGCTGTCGTCATCGGCTTCGAAGTGTAGCGCCGCCGCTGTCTTGCCGGTGGTGTAGGCCGGCCGGCCCCGGGGCGGCTGCCGGTGCGTGCGTAGCGCCTCGATGGTGGCGGCCAGCAACTCGGGGCCCGCCTGCGCAAAGGCGATTTTGGCCGAGGTCAGCATAGGGCCGGCGTGGAGAAGGTGAACGACAGGAAGAAGCCCGTGCCGATGGTCGAACCGGAGCGGGTGACGGGGCCGCGGTCCACGTCCCCCAGGGCGCCCTGCCCATCCTCGTCGAGCGCCGCCACGAACTGCTGCGTCAGCACGTCCATGGCGTCCTGAATCAGCAGGGCTTCGTCACTGCTGGAGCCCTGCTCGTCGTTGCCGAAGAAGCACATGCGCACCTTGCTGATGACGCGGCCGTCCCGAATGGTGCTGGGGACCAAAAACAGGTACACCTGCGGGAAGGCCGCATCGTAGTTGATGTCCTTGGCCGTTTCCTTGCCGTGCCAGAAAGAGCCGGCCCCTACGGCTGTGGCCTGCTGCTTCAGGTAATCGACGACTTGCTTGTAGGTCATTACTTAGCGGGGCCGGCGGGGCGGCTGGGGTTGGTTGAGAATCTTCTTTTTCAGCGATGTGCCGGGCTTGGCCTTGATGCGCACCGGGATATGGGTCAGGTCGTGGGCATCGAGCAGCACGCGGTAGGCGGCGGCTTCGAACTTGTCTTCGCACACCACTTCGGTTTCGGGGTTGACCAGCCAAGCCGGATGCACTTTGCTGAGCATCGCCTGGAACTCGGCCACGTACTGCGGGGCCAGTTTCGCGGTCTGCTGGTCGACGGCGGCCTGCAGTGTCATCTTGACGGGGCCGCCCTCGGTGGGCTGGGGTTGGGTGGTATCGCTCATTAGGTGGTTTTGGGATTGTAGAGCTTCTGCAGCCGGCGCTGGTAAGCGCTGCGGGCTGCGTTCAAATTCAGGTGGGTCAGCACGGTATCAGCATCCAGGGCCAGCACCGCGCGGTAGCTCAGGACGGCACCGCCCGCCGCCGCATCCAGGTGAAGCAGCGGGCCAAACCGCTCGCCCAGCTCTTCGGCACCGGCGTCGATTTCTTCGTCGTCGAGCTCGGGGCTGTCTTCGGGGTTGGGTTGGTGCCTTTTTGCCAGTTGCGCCAGCTGCTCATAAAATGGCTGGCATCCGGGTAGACCTCCGTACAGGGCGCCTCCAGCAGGGCCGTATGGGCCGCACTCACTTTGGCCTCGTTGTACTTGCCCCAGAGCAGTTCGCAGCGGTACACGGCCAGGATGTAGGCCATGCTGGCCAGGGGCGGCCGGTCGGGCTGGCTTTCGAGGTGCTGGTGTACTTCCAGCATGGCCCCGTAGCTGAGGCTGCCCACGTCGGGCAGGCCAGGCGTTGCCGGCAGCGCCAGCACGTCGCTGGCATCGAGGCTAAAGGCCAGCAGATTCAGCAGGTACTCGGCATCGGTCAGCGCCAGTGCTCCCAGCGTGCCGGCATCGAGGCCGCACAGGATTTCGGCCGGTAGGCGTTGCTCGTCGGGTGCTGGGGCCAGGTAGTCCACGAAGGTGGCAAACGACACGTCGGGCCAGCGCGTGGGCACGGTGATGGCCAGCGGGGTGGTGTCGAGCGCAGTGAGGGTAAGCGTGGTGGGCATCGTTACGAAATGAGGATGGGGGGAGCACTGCCGCGGCGGGGTGTCGTGGCTTTGGGCAAGCGGTTGAGGGCCACGTAGCGTAGCGGGTCGATGCAGTGGTTGAAGGCATCGACCGGCTGGTTAATGGCCTTGCCGGTGAGGCGGTCCACTTTGTATTTGTAGTTGTTGAGTTCCTTGCGCAGCATGACGCTGCGGCGTGTCACGTTGAGCTTGTACTGCTTCAGCAGGTCCAGGCCCGCATTTACGCTGTCGGGCCCCTTCAGTGCGCCTTCCATGGTCAGGCCCATCCGCCGCAGCTCTTCGATGCTCTTGGGCTCGGCCGAATCGGCAATCACGTCCCAGCGCTGGCGGGGGCGAATTGTTGTCAGCGCCTTGAAGATGTCGGGGTTGGTCAGGCCCTCGGCATACAACTGCTCGTCGGCCCACAGCTCGCCACCCCCCAGGTAGAGGTCGATGGCGGTGGTCGGGTCGTTGGTAAAGCCGAAGTCCACACCGGTGCCTAGGTACTTGGCGCCGGTCGGGATGGCATTGTCTTCCACGACCACCCAGTTGCGCAACACCAAGCCGTCAATCTTGCCCGTAAGGCCCCGGGCGTACACCTTCCACAATTCGAGGTCCTTCTCTTTCAGCGCTTCGATTTTGGCCCGCTGCTGGGGCTTGACGAAGGGGTTGTGGATGTGATAGGAAATCAGGTGTTCCACGTTCGGCTTGCCCAGCAGTTGCTCGTGCACCCAGAACTCCGCGTTCGGGTTGTAGTCAACGAAGCTCTGCTCGGAGCGCAGGTAGAGCTCCTCGAACACGCCGTAGGGGATGCCGTTGGCCTCGTTCACGAACAGGTACTTGCGCTTGCCACTCTTCGCGTCCTGGGGGCTGTCGTAGCTCTTGAACTCCATCACGCACCCGTTGTGGTAGGTGAAGGTGTGGTCGGACTTGTTGTAGCTTTTGATGAGCCGTTGCAGCTCGGGGCTGTTGTGGTAGATTTCGTTGGCGTCCCGAATCGCCCCGGCTTTGAGGTTGGGAATGTCCTGGCCGCACACGGTGGCCACAGCGCGCGTGTCGTCGGCCAGCTTGGCGAACAGGGTTTGCAGGATGGTGTAGGTCTTGCCCGACCAGGTGCCGCCCTGGTTCACCACCACCTCGGCCGTGCTGTTGAGGTTGGGCTCAAAGAGGTCGCCGGTGCTAAACATGGGCGGCGGCCTCCTGCTCGCTGCGGGCAATGGGCACACCCGACGAAATGACCTCGACCTTGGCGTTGATGACGGCCACGGCGCGACTTTGCTCGTTGTCTTTCTCGTAGGCCCCGCTCATGCGGGCCAGCTTATCCAGCGCGGCATCGGGGTCCCGTAGTTCGATGCCAAGGCCAAACTGCGTAGGCTTGATGGCTTTGGCCAGGTCAAGCACACCAGCTTTCTGGGCTTTTACCAAATCCAACTGTAGACGCTGCTTCTTGGCGGGCGGACCAGGTACCTCGTAAGTAGCGGCGGGGTTCATTTCCAGCTCCACCTCCAGGCGGATAACCTCATTGCGACGCTGCTGCTGCCGGTAGCGGTGTTTCTCCAACTGGTCCTCTTCCAGTTCCTGCCTCGTTGCAACGCGCTCCTCGAAGTCGATTTGATACGAGAGGTCGGCA
Source organism: Hymenobacter negativus (assembly GCF_017571495.1). Taxonomy (GTDB): domain Bacteria; phylum Bacteroidota; class Bacteroidia; order Cytophagales; family Hymenobacteraceae; genus Hymenobacter; species Hymenobacter negativus. Next base: position 258,879 of record NZ_JAGETZ010000008.1, read on the forward strand.
ATCTTCTCCAGCAGCGGCCGCAGCTCGGTGGTCGGCTCCTCGTATTCCTCTGTTGTATAGAAGTCCTCGAGCGTGGCACGGCTCACCCGGTCCCAGCGCACGGCTATCTCTTCCGAGGTCGGTGCCACACCTTTCAACTGTTCGCCGAGGGCCTTGCGAACCTTAGCATTTCTTAGCAGTCGGCTGCCCTCGACAAAGGCGCTTTTCTTAGCGTAGCCGGCTCTTTCGGCCGCTTTGGTGTGGCTGATGTTGGGCTCCAGGCACAGCGCGTCCACGAAGGCCTTTTGCTTCGCAGTCAGTTGCTCGTAGGCGGTTAGCGTGGGCTGGTTTTCGGCGGGGGGCATAGCCCAAAGTTCCAGCCGGCCCCAGCCGTTCTGCGCATCAAGCCGCGGCGGTTGTTACACAGGATTGTGCAACAAGCTCAAAGCCGGTTTCAGGGCTGAGGACCAGCTCCAAATACAATGGACCGTCGAAGGTGGGCGGCAGGGCAGCGAACAGCGCCGCAGCCAGTGCAGGAGCCCGGAAACGGGACGCGCCGCGGTCGGTGCGCACCGAGAGCAGCAGCGCACCGGCACTGGTCTTGCGCGGCAGCAGCTGCCAGCGCGTGCCCGGCGTGGTGGGCGGCAGCAGCATGATGGCCACGGCCGTACCCAGACTGCGGTAGGCTTCTCCGTTCAGGCTGGCATAGCCGTCGCGGTAAAGGGTAAGCTTGGGGGTATCGTCGATGAGGGGCATGAGTGAGGCCGTTGGATAGTTAGCCAGGTCTGCTGGCGGCCGTTGGAATCAGGTAGTGAAGTTCCGCTTACTCCCAGTGCTCCTGCCAGAAAATTATAGTTAGAATTTCGAGTCGTTCGCCTGATTTAAAACCAAAAAAAGCCCTGACCATTTGGCCGGGGCTTCTCTTTGACTGCTGCCTGATGCGTCTAGTGCTTCACTTCAATGTGTTGGTTCACCATCTTGCCGTCCTGCTCCATGCGCAGGTTGTATAGGCCGGCGGGCAAGTGCTGCACATTGAGGGTGCCAGTGGCATCGGGTTGGGCAACTACTTTGCCTTGGCTGTTGAGCAGGGTGGCATTGCTTGCTCCCTGTGGCATAGCTAAGGACTCACTGGCTGGGTTTGGGTAGGCTGCTCCTGGGGTATTCGCCTCCCGGTTAGCACAGCCAATATTCCTAAAATTAGGGCCGTCTACTATGGGAGAAACACAACCTCCGGCAAAAACGGCTTGTACCGAAACCGAGTAAATGCTTCCACAATCGCCTCGTGCCGTATAAAGCGTCAGAGTCGTGCCGTGAATATTGCTGTTTGGGGATTCTCCTGGTGTGACACCTGTTGTGACCGGGCCATCAAAGAACCAGTTATATGAAACGGCACCAGGGACTGGTTGTATAGTTGCTGTTAAGCGGCCGTTGACAGTGTTATTGCTTCCGGTGATAGGTCCGGGGTTTGCTACAGACACTGTAGTCACGGTCTTAGTGACGGTTGGTGAACCAAGTAGGCTGTAGAAAGTAGCTGTAATCGTCCCCTGGCCAGAAGCTCCTGTTGCTAAGCCGGGAGTGAATGTTGAGCCTGAACCGCTGGTTGTGGCAAAAAAGCTGGCCGGGGAGGCGCTCCAAGTAACATTGCTACTATTTGCCGTGAATGTCGGGCTAACACCAGCACAAGCAGATTCATTGCCTATAATAGCTGGTTGAGGGTTGCAACCGGTAACAGCAACAGAACTAGAAAAAGTAGTCTGGTCTGGCAGCGTCACTTTTAAAGTATAGGTATCTGTAATGTCTACATAGGTGATGGGCGAAGCAGTGGAAGTGCTGATAACGTTCGGGCTGCCATTCCTGCGCCATTCGTAGGTAGCACCTGGGATATGGCATCCCTCACCGATCATCACGCTTGAGCCTGAGCAAGCAGCAGCAGGACCGGCCGTGGGAATTTTATAAAGTTCTACCTCGTCGATATGATACCGAACCCTAACAGGAGTAGATGAGCCGGAACCACCGCCAGCAAAATTACCAATTGTTACGGTCCACTGATTCGTATTGGCAGAGGAAACAGCTGGTACGTTGACTTGTCCAGATACCCTAGTCCAGGCAGCATTTTGCAAGGGTACACTGCTTTGCATCGGATTAGGAAAAGCTTCAGGATTCGCGAGTTTCATGCCGAGGCGAGTTGACCCATTGCCAGCAGCACGATAGGCTTGAAAGCTTGCGTAATAAGTGCCTGGACTCAACGTTAAGGTCGTGGTAGGTGAAATATTGTCTTCTCTATATAAAGGCGACGACGAGGCTTGCAGAATGGAAATAATACTGATGGCTCCGTTGTGGACCGCCGGGTTCGAGTTGTACTGGTACGGAGTAAAAGAATCTCCTATATATGCATCTGGTCCTGAGAAGTTTACAGCAGGATTGTTGGTAAAAGGGTTGGTGAGGCTACCTGTAGGAGCATTGGTCGCATAGTAGATTGGGTGTCCATTTGTACCGCCAGCAAAACCGCTGAACTTCCAACTGGTTACCTCATCATGTGTGGCAGTTGGGGATTGAACGTTGTCTGGTGCCCCTGACATTTGCGAGACATTTTGCAACTCAAAGTCAGGGTTGGGCAGCAAATTACAGGGGTTAGCAGCCTGACCATTGGACTGGCTAGGCTGTAGTATAAGCCCCAGGCCAAGCAGCGCAGGGACGAGAAAACGGAGTGCAGCTGCTGGTGATGGTTTGTAATAAGCCTTGGTTTTCATAGAAAAGGGAATTGGGTGAAAAGGATACCCAAATCTTGCCCTATTGCAGTCATCGAATCAAGGACGTATACCGCCCAATTGTGACTAGGACTTATACCATATGCCTTGCATTAAAAGACGATTATTAGGCCGCTAACCGCTTTTTTGAAGGAATGCAGGGCATGACCCGTTATAGAAATGACTACTTAAAAGACATCCAGCCTTGTTACCTAAATCTTAAATCTTGCCGTGCTTGCGCAGCTCCGGATAGCGGGAGATGTATTCGTAGAGGCTGCCCGTGGTGCGGCCCAGCTGCGCCGCCAACGTGGCGGCTGTTTCGTTACGGTAGTGCTGGGCGATGTAGTTGTAATCGCTGGTTTTATAGTCTCGACGGCGGGGGGAAGGGCTTGCAGAAGGCATGGCGAGCGTGGGGTAGTTTCTGGGAGTGGGGCACTACATTCGGGCCCATGAAAAAGCTGTTCTGGTTAGGGGCGTGCCTGCTGGCACTGAGTGTACATCCGGTCAAGGCGCAGGCGACGAACCCGGAGATTGCCGTGGTGCGAGTGTATGAGTATGAGACGTGGGTCGAATTGGTGATTGTTCGGGGGCCGGACCAGAGCGAGATTCTGAAATTCGACAGCGGAACAACAGAGAAGAGTTTGACCAAATCCGGCAAAGGGTATTACAATGCCTTATTCAAGCTCTACCAGGAGGGCTATTCGTTGCAGAGCACGTTTACGGCGACGCCGACGGCTGCCGGCAGCTTCACCACGCTGCTCTTCGTCAAGGCCCCGAAGCCGTAACGATGCCCAGCGCCTCGTCCACGCTGTGGACCACGTGGTAAGTGCTGCCCCGCCACTGGGCTTTGAATTGGGCCTCGCCCTCGGTGAGCTGGCGCTTGCTCGGGGGCTGGGCAGGGTCCTTGACCTCCATCAGGAAGGTGCGGCCCCGGTAGCCCACGAGCAGGTCGAAGCAGTTCTTGAGCTGGTGCAGGTGCAGGACGGAGGCGCCGATACCGCGCAGGGCGGCCACGATGGCCGGCTGGTTGGCGTCGATGCGGGCGGCGGTGCGCAGGGCCATTACAAGGGTGGATTTGATAAAAGTAGATTTTCATACTTTTATCGAAGTTGTTGATTTGCAGAGGGGTGTGGCTTAGAACTCCAGCAGCTCTTCCGCTGGCTTGGCCGGTGGCCCAATCAGGGCCAAGATGTCCGCGAAGGGGGCCCGGTTCAGTACCAGTTCTTCTAGGCGCGCCATCTCGCGGTTGAAGTCCAGCAGGAAGACGGTGGCCTCCATGAAGGCCGTTTCCGTCTTTCGGGTGTGCCGGGTGCGTTCCTCGTCCGTCATGGGGCGGAAGGGACCCTCGGGGTCGCCTTGGTCGCGCTGCATCATGCGGCGACCTTGTTCGTCCTCTATCCGGTGCAACGTACGCGGCCCCTGTAGCAGCAACTCGGCGGCGTACACCGTTTGCTCGTGCAGCTGCAAGTGCAGGCCGTGCGGGGTGACGCCCTCGTGGAGGTACTGGTACATCTCCCGGTACGGGTCGTAGGGCAGGGGCTCGGCTTGGGCGGGGTCGAGTTCTACCTCGTTGAGGGCGTCGTAGTACGGGTCGTACTCTTCGGGCACCGTGTCGCCCTGCTCGCAGACGCTTCTAATCATTTCCAGCGCCCAGGCGATGTCACAACACTCTTTGGCTTGTAGTATCCACATGCCATAGCCGAGCGTGTGGTGGGTGCGCTTTGCCTCGTCGGTGTTTTTGTACAGCAGCACGTGCGAGAGGTGCTCGGCTTGCCAGGAAAACTGCGCTTCGAGAAATTGGAGGCCTTGTAGTTTTGACATGGTGGGGGTGCCCGGTGGGCGGGTTAGCGGGGTGAGGGGTCAGGGCTAGGCCGCAAAAGGGTGCGGGCTGGGCTTGGGCTCGGCCGGGCCGTGGGGCATCCAACCGCGGCCGGTGAGGATGCCGGGGCTGCGGGCCTCAATCTTGGCGGTGAGGTCGGCGGTGAGGGCGCGGGCTTCGCGGCGGTTGTGCCAGGGCAGTAGTTTTCGCAGCACTTCCCGGCGGTCGGCGGGGGCCGTGAGCGGGTGGGTGACCAAGCCGAGTAGGCGCTCGGCCTCTTCGGTGGTGAGAAAAAAGGAATCTTCGGGCGCCTGGCCCAGGGCTTCCCACGCATCGAGGCCGAGGCGCAGCTCGTCGAGCAGGGCCGCATCATCGCCGGCGTGCTCGCAGTAGACGACGTTGAGCACCCGGCTCCCTTCGGGAAACCAGACCTTCACCGCCCGGCGGATGTAGGCCCCGCCGGGGTGCTGGCCACTCGCCGGCAGGTCGGCAATGAGCTCGTTGATGGAGGTGTAAAACAGGGGGTGGTAGCATCGGGCGATGGCATTCGTGCGCTGGGCAAGGGCGAGGGTAATTCCGCGGGTCATGGGGTTAATCGGTGTAGGGCAGGCGCACAGCGCGGCCGTTGGGGTTGAAGTCGGCCGGTAGGTCGGGCAGGTAGTTGGTGCCGTGCCGGCGGTAGGTGTTGAGGGATTTCACGTCAAGCGGGGAGTGGCCCAGCTTGGGGTCGGTGTAGCGAAAGCTGGTGCGCTCGTAGCTCAGGGCCACGCCATCGACCGAAGTCGGGAAGCCGGTTTCGGGCTGCTCCTTGATTTTCTTGGCGTGAAAAGCCACCGTGTTGTCGGTGGGCATCTCGTCGTAAAGCGGGCGGTGCACCACGAGCAGGTTGTCAATCTTGTTGGCCCACATGCGGCCCTGGGCCACGCTGAACTGGTCGGGCACCTTGAGCTTGCCATCGGCCGTGCGGGCTACCCCGGCGGGGTGGGCGCAGACGATGGCGCATTGGTCGTAATCCTCGGCGAAGTCGCAGAGTTTGCCCAACTGGTGCTTGAGCATTTCGTCGTCCCGGCCCCCGTAGTCTCCCAGATTATCGGTGAGCGTGTTCCAGGGGTCGAAGAGAAAGCCCTTGGTCTGGTGCGTCACGGCGACATGCTGCATCACGGCCAGTACCTCGTCGAGCTTGCCCGCCTTGCGGGGATTGACGATGTGGAAGTGGCGTAACACCCAGGCGGCTGCCTCCTCGTACTCGGCAAAGCTCAGGCGGCGGTATTTGGGGTTGCAGGTCTGGCCCACGTAGGCCTGCACCAGCTTGCGCACCAGCTTCCAGCTGGGCATGTTCTCGGGGCAGTCCAGGCCCCAGGTCCAGCCGTCGTACACGCTTTTGACGAGCATGAGCTGCAGCATCAACTCGGTTTTGCCGTGGCCGGGCCAGCCGGTAACCAGGGTGGCTTCGCCCGGCATCCACGACCACCAGCCTTGCAGCGTGGGAAAATGGGTGGGCGAGCCGTTGGTGTCTTGGCGGTTCCAGGCGGCGCGCATCTCATCCAGCACCTCGGCGGGGTTGAGCAGGGCGTCGGCGGGATTGGCCGGCGCGGGGTGCTTCGCGCTTTTCGGTGGCTGGGCAAGGTCGGCGAAGTAGTCAGCGGCGGGCATCGGCGAGGGCGTAGGACGTGAGTAGCGCCGCTTTCTGGCGCCTTTCCAGCGGCCAGGTCTTGTGGGCCTGCAGGTGGGGTTGCGCCAGGAAAGCCGACACGCGGGCCACCGTGGGCGAGGGCAGCGGGTTGTAAGCCGTGAAGCGGGCAAAGAGCCGGTAGGTGATGGCCTGCCAGTCAACCACTGGTTCGGGTGCGGTGGTGGCCAGCGTGCGGGCCAGCTGGGCCACGTTGTAGGTGGCCAGCTCCCGCTCCCCGGTGGCGGCAAAGTGATAGGCCGACACGGCTTCGAGTACCGCTTCCACCTGCTGCCCATCGCGTACCACAAAGGCCGCGTGCCTGGCTGTGGGGTCAAGGCTTTCCAGTCGACGGCGGGCAGCCTGGGCCACGGGCAGCAAGGCCTGGCGCAGGGCGTGGGCCGCGTCGTCGGTCAACTGCTGGGTCAGGTCGGGGTCGAGGTAGGGCAGGTGGGGCATGGCTTAGGCGGCGGAGGTGAGGGCGGGTTCGGGGGTGTCGGCCAGGGCCCCGTTCAGGGCCGGCCGAAACAGGGCGGAAGGGTCGAAATTGGCCGGCAAGGGCGGGCGGGGGGCGGGTTCAGGCGCGGCGGGCTGCCGGCGCTGGCACCAATTGCGGGCCGTCAGGTGGGCCGTGGTGTATTTGCGGGTTAGGCCGGCGTGGTTTTGCATGGCCAGCACCACCTCGTGGACCAGGGCCTCGCCAAAGTCCGCCACCAACCGCTGCCAGGTGTCGGCCGTGAACGGCGTTTTCAGGCGCTGAACGTCCGGGGCGTTGGCTTGCAACCAGGCCTGCCAGTCGGGCAGCGAAATCAAGTCAGCAGGGGAAGCACACGCCCCGACGGCGGGAGCCGGAGCGGGTGTTTTTGTTTTCCTTTTTGTTTGTTCCTTATAAGGGGTATCACTTCTCCTAGCACTTATCCTCTCACTTGTACTAGCATTTGTACTTGCGCTTTTACTTGCTTTGGGCAAGGGTATTTGCGGAGCATCGGGGTCGAGGAAGCGGTACACCGTGGGGCTGCGCTTGTGGCCTGACGTGAATTCCAATAGCCCTGCCTGCTTGAGTCGGTTGCGAGCACGTATGAGCGTGGTCTCTACCATGCCGAGGGTCGCACAGAGAAGCGGGTTTGAGTATTGGAACTCGGTAGGCCAGTTCCGCTCGTTGCACACGGCCACCAGTTCGTAGAACAGGTCGGCCTCCACAGACGAGAAGGGAAAGCTGTAGCGCAGCTTGCGGAAGTGGTTGGCGAGGGTGTAGCCGTTCATGGCAAGCGGGAGCGGCGCTTAGGCCGCCGCTTCGGCTTCGCGGTGGGGACGAGCGGCGCGCAGGCGCGGCGGGGTAGCCGTGGACTGGGCCGGCACCACGGCCGGCGCGCTGGCTGCCACCGGCTGGCACAGGGCCAGAATCTTGACGCGGTCCGAGGTGCCGGCGCGGTCGTCGGCGTCCTCGCCCTCGGCAATGCTGCGCTCGTAGAACACGATGTCGCGCTCTAAGCGAAGCATGGTGTCGGTTTGTCCCTCCTGCAGCTCGCACACGATTTGGGAGGCGCGGCGCGGCGTGACTGTCAGCGTTACGGTCTGGGTGCGGGAGCGCACCGTGACTTCGAACACGCCCTCGGAGCCGGCGTCGTTGAGGTCGAGCCACTGCTGGTGCTCCCGGGCCCAGACGCGGCGCTTGGCGTCGGCCTGGTGCTGGTTGTAGTTGGCCCCGTAGGCGCCACTGGCCGTGTTGTGGCCGGTGTAGAGGGCGTTGAGTTCTTCTTTGGAAAGCGTCATGACGTGGAGGAATGAGAAATGAAGGGAAACGGCTCGGTCTAGCGGCCTGCTCGGTAGGCCGGAAGGGTTACATGCCCGCATGGTCCTATAGCCGCTATGGTCAACATGTTCGAAATGGTCAACCTGGTGACAATGGTCAACATGTTGGAAATGGTCAACCTGGTGACAAGGGTCAACATGTTCGAAATGGTCAGCATGGAGGAATGATGGCATTCCAGAATGGCCGCATGCTCGTTATACATGTATACACGGTATACAAAAGCGTTTTGTAAGGCAAGCGTGCTCAAAGTCAGGCAGATGCTTATAGGTATACAATGTGTACCGTGTATACATGTGCTACATGCATTGCGCTCGTTGCACACATTGCGCTCGCTGTATGCATTGCACGCGCTACACGCATTGCACACGTTGCGGGGTGGCAGCTACGCCGCCTGCTGCTTGCGGCCCTCGAAGGCACGCACGGCTTCTTCGGTGACGAGCCACTTGTTGCCGACTTGCCGGCCCACCAGCCCGCCGCGCTTGGGGTCGAGCCGGAGGTACTCGTAGCAGGTGGTGGCCGAGAAGCCCAGCCGCATGGTCAGGCGGTCGTCGTAGCCCCGGCCGGGGGTGGGCTTGGTGCCCAGGTGGTAGGTGCGGTTTTCCAGGGCCGCGCCCGCCAGTCGCTCGCCCAGCTCACGGGCGGCCGTGTTGAGGAGTTCCATCTCGCGGGGGTGCGAGAGCTGCAGCTGAATGACGCCGTTTACTAATTCGACCTGCATGGCACTAGGCGGCTTTGCGCATGGGCGTAACCATGCCAGTGTAGTCGTACATGGGAATCACCACGGCCTCCACGATGCGCTCCAGGCGCAGGGCCTCGGCGTGGTCGGTCACGTCCAGCTCGGTGAAGAACAGGGGCCGGATGCCCCCGAACCACACCTCGCGCTGCAAGGCCGTGCGGAAGCGGCTGGCCTGGCGTCCGGCAAACGTGGTGCCCCGACCCGGCACGTAGGCCCGGACGCAATACGGGGTGCCGTCTACTTCTTCGTCGATGCAGTAGCCCAGCACCGGCAGCACCGTGCCCGTGGGAAAGTCCAGGACCGGGGCCGTGAGGTGCAGCAGGTCGCCGTCGGTGAAGCCCGTGGTGACGGAGAGCTCGGGTTTCTTTTTGCCGGGAGAGGCGAGCAGGGGGATAAGAGAAGGCTTAGGGGTTTTCATGATGTGAAAGCGTGAAAGCGTGAAAGCGTGAAAGCGTGAAAGCGTGTTGGTTGGTGTTGGAAGTAGGAGGGAGGTTAGGCGGCTTGTGCCGGTTCGGCGTGGGCTGCTTTCCAGGCGGCAAAGCCCGTGGGGTTGGTTTTCTGTGCCAACGCTTCCACGGCGGGCCAGTACTTGCTGTTGGTGTGCTCTAAGCGCACGATTTGCGAGAGGTTCGACACGTTCTTGCAGCCGGTCTGGGTAGCTAGTGTAACTGTGTAGTTGTCGGGCATCAGGTCCCGGATGCGGGGCGGGGATTTTTGGAGTTGAGCCATGATTTTGGGTTTTGTCCCTTTGTTAGGTACTAGAAAAAGCGGTGTACCTTGCAGGGGTTAGTGTTAGTGTTGGCAAAGCTATACGACATTTCTAGTAAACGCAAGAAATATCAATTGGAATCTACAAGAAAAATCGTAGAAAAGACGCAACAGCCTGTCCATGAGCGATTAATTTTTCTAATCGAAAGGTTGGCCGGCGGGGTGCAAGCGCGGTTCGCTGAGCGTGTTGGAGTACCGACGGGCACAATTGGCGATATTCTCGGCAAGAAGAAGTCTAAGCCAGGATTTGAGCTTACTGGAAAAATCTTGCAAGCATATCCTGAGGTTAGTGAGCGGTGGCTCCTGACTGGTGAGGGTGAAATGCTCAAATCCGACATTTCTAGCGATGGCCATCAAAATATTCTGCCATATCCTCCTGACCAGAACAACGTGCAGGCTGTGGGCCTGCTTTCTGAAATCCCCGTTATTGAATTAGGTCGAGTTAGCTTCAGAGCGCGTGCGTCCTTTAATTACGCACAGTTGCAACGCTTTATGAACAGCGAACTTTTCGACAAGGTACTGTTTCGGCTGCCGCCTGGACGCACGGCTGAGGATTACCAGGATGCCTTAGTATTCGACATCGAGGGGGACAGTATGGAGCCGAGCCTACGTGACGGACAGCAAGTCATTGCATGGCCTGTACCTGAGGGTAAATGGGAGTACCTACACAATACCATCTGTGTCGTGGACTACGACGACACAGTAACGGTGAAAGCCATTTTTGCCAACGCACTCTTCAACACAGACGGCCTGACGCTGCATGCCACTGGTGGAGCCGGCGGGTCGTTCACAGTGGCTCGGAAGGACATCCACTCTATTTGGGAGGTTAGAGAATTTTATGGGGTGGTGCCGGTGCGTTTGGTTGCTGCCTAAATTATTTGCGGTTTAGCTCGAGCAGAAACTTGGGTGTTTTTACTTTATGATGATGGCTTCTGCTTCAATTAATAAAACTGGAGTTTCAACGCCCAAGCGGGGGAATATACAATTTAGAAATAGGGCGCTTTGGTACGAATATTATGCTGGTTATTCGCCACAGTTCGCACTAGATGTAATTGAATACTTAAATGTTGATAAAGATTCAATAGTTTTAGACCCGTGGAATGGTATCGGAACTACTACTCTTGCTGCAAGCGCTGCTGGATGTTTGGGTAAAGGCTTTGATTTGAATCCTGTTCCCATAGTTATTTCCAAGGCGCTAAATGTAAGTGTAGGAGATAAGCAAAGTATTTTGCCTCTTGCGAAAGAGATTGTTTCTAAAGCAACAAGGCTTAGGAAATATGAGGATAATGAGCCACTGAGTATATGGTTTGGCTCCAGCGCTAGCAGTGCAATTAGGAGTATAGAAAAATCTATACAAGTTTGTTTAGTAAGGCAACGGAAACAAGATTATGCATTTATAGTCTCTGATACGTCTTGCGTTTCAGAAATAGCTGCATTTTTTTACCTAGCACTTTTTAAGACTATCAGAGTACTGATTGGGAAGTTTACTGGGTCTAATCCAACATGGGTGAAGAAACCAAAGCTCGATTCTGATAAAATAGATTATTCATTTTCGTTTATAAAGCAGTGCTTTGAGAAGGAAATAGCTTCTATGCTAGATTGCTTTAATCCTGTATTTGAATCAAGCCTTTCAGGAGAAATAGAGGTAACGGTTGGTGACTCGTCAAATATTCCATGTCGTTCAAGTACGGTGGATTTTGTTATGTCATCGCCTCCCTATTGTACTAGAATAGATTATGCAGTGAGTACGATGCCTGAGTTAGCCTTGCTGGGTTTTGCTGATACGAAGTTTGATACACTTCGCAGAAAGCTAATAGGTACTACTACCGTTCCCTCTATACAACCTTTTATATCAGAACAATGGGGGCAGAGTTGCAATATGTTTTTAACGAAGTTGAAATATCATTCTTCTAAAGCATCAGCTACTTATTATCTCAAAAATCACGTTCAGTATTTTGATTCCCTTTTTAAATCAATTTCTGAGATTAGTCGTGTTCTTAAAAAAGAAGGTAATTGCGTATTAGTAGTGCAGGATTCATATTATAAAGATATTCATAATGATTTACCGAAGATTGTGTCTGATATGGCATATGGAGTTGGTTTAAGTCATATTAATTCAGTCGGGTTTTTGGCTAATAACAACATGGCTGAAATCAATCCTGGTTCAAAAAAATATCGTTCTTCAAGTACTGCCACTGAGAGCGTACTCTTTTTTCAAAAACACTAGAATAACTTTCTTTTATGTCATCAGAAAGCAAGGTAGTAGACCTAATATCGCAAGTTGATGCAGCTTTAGAAAAAGCGCACTTACAGAGCCTAGATATATCATTTAACGAATTGATGGGCATGAAGATAGAGAAAGAGTTAGTTATTGACCCCGATTACCAACGTCTTTTCCAATGGTCGGAAGGTGCCCAATCTAGGTTTATCGAGTCACTACTACTTGGTATGCCAGTTCCACCTATTTATGTGATTGAAATAGAAGAGGGTAAATACTCTTTAATAGATGGCTTGCAGCGTATATCTTCTTATTTGCATTTTAGAGGTGCGTTAGAAGCAAAACATAAAGGCATTAGTCTTGGAGATGAATTGACGCTGTCAGATTGTGATATTGTCTCTGCTCTTAATGGTAAAAAGTTCAAAGACTTAGGTACTACACTTCAGATAAGACTAAAAAGAGCGTTCATTCGTGTGGAAGTTGTTAAAAAAGCAAGTGATGTGAGGTTTAAATACCACATGTTTAAGAGGCTTAATACAGGAGGAGAAAAGCTTACTGACCAGCAAATAAGGAATTGTACAATCCGAATGTTGGACCCTCAATTCAACGATTACATCGCCAGCTTGTCCGCTGACCCATCTTTTGCTTCTTGCGTAGGTATTATTACTGATGACCAGAAGGATGGATGGTTCGACCGGGAGCTAGTGTTGCGGTTTTTTGCATTTAAAAATCAACTAGGTAAGTTCAGGCATGACGTAAGGGATTTTTTAACTGACTATATGGAAGCAGTATCTGAACCAGACCCTTTGAAAAGGCTGAATTTTGACTATCAAAATGAGAAAGCAGATTTTGAAAAAACCTTTCAATTATTCGCTAAAACATTAGGAGAGAAAGCATTCGGCTTTCCTAACAAAAACCGTGATGCTATTACTAAAGGTTTCAGTGCAATGCATTTTGAAGCTTTGACTCTAGGAATACAAAAACATCTTAAGTCTATAGATTTAAGCAATCAAGCTGAGGTGTCTGCGTTGGCTACAAAACTCGCTGATTTGAAGCTAAATCCGGAGTTTGTAAAATTGACCTCTGGTGGTGGTAAAAATTCTCCTGGATTATTAAAAGCTAGAATAAAATTTGTTGAGGACTTTCTATAATTTATTATTAGCATGACTTTAATTGATTTTATCGCAGAGATTGAGGCTGATTATGCCTGGCGTGAGGATGAGATAAGATTTCATCATAACCTTATAGAAGGTTTATCTGAACAAGACGCTAATAAGCTCCGTAGAACAGCAATTTTAACTATGTATGCTCACTTCGAGGGTTATGCTAAGTTTTGTTTTGAACACTTTGTCAATATGATAAACGCATTGCTTGTAAATTGTGGAAATGCTAAATTTGAATTAGCAGCAAGCACATTGTACCATGTTTTTGAAGACTTGAACCGAGCCGAAAGTAAGTCGAAGATTTTTAAAAATACGCTTCCGAATGATAAAAGACTCAACAGGCTTAGCAGGCAAGCAGAATTGTTAGAGCGTATTGCTGTAATAGATAGTTTAATAGTGAAATTGCCGGATGATATTGTAGATACAGAATCAAACTTAAAGCCGGTGGTCCTTAGGAAATTACTCTTTGAGGTTGGGCTTGATTATTCTAAGTTTGACCATTTAGAGAACAAAATTTCTCGTTTGCTAAATGTTAGAAATGATATTGCACATGGCGGTCCTAAGTTTAAGAATGGTATTTTTTTATCTGATTATAATTTGCTTAGAAAAATGGCTTCAGAGGTAATGACAGAGGTCAAAAACTCTTTAGTATTGGCGATAAAAAATTCAGAGTATTTGAGATAGACCTATTATAATTATTTATTCTTGCTTGAATACCAAACCCCGCCCAACCAGCGGGGCTTTTTCTTTTGGGACCGGCACACGAAAGCCGGTGCCCAGCAGTTGAACCATTCCACCTTCACTCCTGCCCATGTCCACCAAAGAAGAAACGCCGGGAACCAGCGGGGAAATGGATGCCCACATCAGGCAGCTGCAGCACTACGCCACCCCATCCACTAACAGCCAAATTGTGTATTGGGCCTAATACAATCTGCGATAGGTCGCCTTTGGCGGCTTCAGCAGGCCGTGCTGGGCGCTGTCAAATGCGGGCGAGTCATGCGCTGGAAGCGCGTCTGGGTCGATTTCCGGGGTTGGTTCAGGGATGCCCTTCAGCAACCGTTTTCGCCATCCTTTCAGGGGCGGCCAGGAAATGCCCCAGGCAGCCAGCGTCGCTCTGGTGTAGCCTCCCCGAGGCGACTTGGCTTGTTCTAGTTCTTCCTTCGTCGGCATGGAGAAACAGTTGAGTGGTGTTGGAAGTCGATGCCGGTAGAAGCATAAAGCTAAATGGCATCGACGTATCCAGCACATGTACCACCCGGGTATGTGGAGCCCCTTGACTGATAATTTCTATCCTTTCGTTTATAACAAGGTTCCCTTTCCATGGCCATCAGACTGATAAAGTCTATCCTTTCGGGCGCCATTGTTAAGCACTTATAGCCTGACCTTTATTTGGTTTATTGCTTTGATTATCAAGGTATATTGATGAAGTAGGCTCTTGTAAGTGAAAGGATAGCTTTCATCAGCGAAAGGAAACTTGTGCAGGTCAACGCCACCACGGAGGACCACGCCCCGAGCGAAGAAAGGGGAGGAGTAGCCACAACAATACACCGGTCCTACCTTTGCAAATACGGCGGGGCGTGACCCAGCTGCTACGTGTTGTCTGCTTAGGATGAACCACTTTCCCCCGCTTCGCCGCGCCGCTGTGCTCCTGCTGCTGGCCGCCGCACCCCTGGCTGCGCAGGCCCAATCGACCGGCGTGGGCATCGGCATTACCACCCCCCGCGCCGGCCTCGACGTGAACCACAACAACGGCGTGCTCTCGACCGGCACCTTCGGCACGGGCACCATTCCCGTGCAGGGGGCCGGCACCCGCCTGCTGTGGTACCCCGCCAAAGGGGCCTTTCGGGTGGGCGGCGTGGACAACTTCGCGAACTCCTTGGGCTTGCCCGCGCAAACGAACGGCGCCACGGCCAGTACCTGGTGGGACGACGCCAACACCGGCAACTACTCGGCCGCCTTGGGCTACGCCTGCCTCGCCAGGGGCGACTACTCCCTGGCGGCCGGCTACGCCACCTCAGCCACCCAAACCGCAGCGTTCGCCTACGGCTACGAGTGCACCGCCAGCGGGGCCGCTTCCGTCGCGCTGGGCTTCGGGGCCCACACCAACGCCCGTCAGGGCAGCTTCGTCTTTGCTGACCGCTCGTCGACCGGCCTCTTCCGCGCGCCCGTCAATCACTCGGCCAACTGGCGCGTGACGGGCGGCTTCCGCGTCGTGACCGACGGCGGCGGCACCGATTCGTTCGCGCCCACGCGCGGCGTGAGCATCCTGCCGTCTGCGGGCAGCGGCGGCACCACCGACTGGGGGCAATTCGCGAGCGTAACGCTGATTGCCACCTCCAGCGGGGCCTACCTGAGCAACGGCGGCACATGGACCAATTCTTCTGACCGCCACAAGAAGCACCGGTTCGAGGCCGTGTCGGGCGAGGACGTATTGCGCCGCCTGCGCCGGGTGCCCATCACGCGCTGGAGCTACAAGGCCGACGCGCCCTCGGTGCGCCACCTCGGCCCCATGGCCCAGGATTTCCGCCGCGCCTTCGGCCTGGGAGCCGACAGCGTGAGCATCGGCACCGTCGACGCCGACGGGGTGGCCCTGGCCGGCGTGCAGGCCCTCGAAGCGCGCAGCCGCGCCCAGGCCGTCGAAATCACCGCCCTGCGCGCTCGCCTCGCGGCCCTGGAGCGCCACGCCGCCACCCCGGCCACCGGTTCCAATCTCCTGGCCCAACTGCCGCTGGCCGCCGGCCTGCTGGGGGCCGGCTTGGTGCTGGCGTTCCGGCGCCGGCGGAAGATGGAGTAGCCTTTTCCTGCAAAAAGCCCTGCCCTCACCCAGCGGGGCTTTTTCATGCCCACTCCCTACCTTGCCGCATGACCTTACACGATTTCAACCAACTCTCGGATGAGGTGCAGCTGGCCTACGTCTTCCAGCGCGGCACCTACCTGGCCCGGCGCTGGGATGACTTCCACCAGGCCGTGAACCTTTACCGGGTACCGGGCGGCTTCTTCGTGGAAGTGAACTACGACGTGGAGAAAAACGAAATCGAGTTTCTGTTTGCCTTCGAAGCAGGAAGCGAAGATGACCGGCTGCCGGACTACGCCATGTTCGTGAAGCTGCCGGACTGGGTGCCGGACACCGAGTAAGCATGTTTGGCAACCTCTTCGGCCCCCGTTACCAGTATGCCGTGGGCGATGGCGTGCTGCTGCCGGCGCGCAACGTCTTCTTCCAGGTGCAGTGGCGGGGCTACCTGGTGCTGGGCCCGCCTGGTCAGCGGCGGCGCGTGCCCATCTACTGGCTGGGCGAGGCGCATTGGGACTGCTACTACGAGGACGAGCTGGTGCCCATTGAGTCGCTGCCGTTTTAGGCAACAAAAAAGCCCCAGCATCACTGGGGCTTTTGCTTATTGATGCAGTTACGCTCAGTTCGCGTTAATTTACACTGTCTTCGGATGTTGGCAAAGATGTAGCTGTGATTGAAATGAATGTATTGCCAAAGTTGGAAAACAGCATGGCAATAAATCTGCCGTGGTAATGAGAATAAATAGCAGATTCTATTACTGCGTTGTCAGGCTTTACGATTACGAATCGTACCTCATCGGTTGTGTTAGGTGGAATGTATGCTCTAAACCATGCTTTACCATTCCACTGCTTAGGATTATGTGTAAAATACTTTGTGCCTTTTGGGGAGCTTTTACAATCCCATGTAGGCAGCTCCTTTTCAGGTTCTTCTTCGGTACTCTTTTCTTCAAAGGCTTTATAAAGAGTATTTAGAAACCCATCTGCGCTTCCGGTCTTGATGGTAATCATAGTAAGATATTCGTTTTACTTCCGCTTCCGATAGTGATTGCCAGTAGCCTTATTCTTGTACTTGCCGCCTTTGTGCGACGAGCCTTTGCCGTTCTTGTAGTGGCCACCTTGCGCGAAGGCAGGGGCGGTGACGCTGGCCAGAAAGCATAGCGTCATCAGGGTGAGGAAGAAGTTCTTCATGAAATAGGATGGGATTAAGTGAGCCGTAAACGTAGCGCTTATCCTATGGTAGCAACCACGTAGATATACCTGATTTAGTATGCACGTACTTATACTTGTTGACGAACTGGATATCAGTCAAATAAAGCTTAGCTAGGGCATTGCGGCCAGCTACTCCAGGGTCTACTTTTGGGAATGCATTTTCTATTTATGAGACCGATGTTGTTCAATCGAAATGAGTGTAGGTTTCAGGTGATTAAAGGCCTGCTGTTCGCCAGTTGGTTTGCCTCATCATTCTACTTCACCATCTTATTCACAGGTTACCCATGGAAAAAATCCTCACAAAACTTGGCGTATCTAACGCCCGACAGGCCGCTGATGCAATCGGTGCCAATTCTTGGGTGAATGAACTCGGGTCCATCCTAACCTTCCAGGTAAATGGCCAGCAAGTGACCGGTAGCTACACAACAGCTGTTGGCCACCCGCAACCAGGTCCGTCGCCACTGGTTGGGTTCGTCAATGGCACCCTCATCACCTTTACTGTCGATTTTGGCTCCTCGCTAGCAACCTGGGCCGGACAATTGCAACTTGAAGGGCCGCAACAGGGGCAGATAACGACGCTATGGCACCTGATGTCACAAGGTGCGGACGAATCGACCTGGCAGGACACATACGCAGGCGCTGATACGTTTCAACGACTAGTGTAGAAAGTGCGCAACCAGAAACAAAGGAAAAGCCCCGCCCTCACCGAGCGGGGCTTTTTCGTTATCACCCGCACCGGTATTAGCGCTGCTTGCGGCTGTTCAAGCTGCGGGTGGGCCGGGCCCCCGCCTGAGACTGATTGGCGCGCGGCTGGTCGGCCGCGCTGGTGCCGTTGTCGAGGTTGCGCTCGGGCAAGCCGTTGGGAAACGTGGGGCTAGTGGTACCGCCCAGGTGCTTGTTGGTGTAGCCATTGTGGTAACCGGGCACGGCCGCCGCGGGCACCGCACCGGATTGGGCGGGCAGGCCCGTCGTCTGTGGTACAGGCGCCGTGGTCGTTCTGCGGGGCACTTGGGCCAGGGCGGGACCGGCAACGAAAGTCAATAGGAGGGCGGGCAGCAGGAGCGTGCGCATAAGCAAGAGCGGTGAGGGAGTACGTGCCTTGTACGGCAAACGCACAACGGAAGCCATTGGTCTTTTGCGTAGCTTCCCTCCATGAAACACCTGTTCCTCTTCGCAGCCCTACTGGGCCCGGCCCTGGTGACGCCCGCTCGGGCCCAGGCCCCGGCGGCCCGGCCGGCCCCGGTCCAGTACTGCAGCCTGCTGGCTACCCAGGGGCTCAGCATCCCCACCAGCAAAATGGAGTTGAAGCTGGACTACGGGAAAGGGGAGGGGCTGTCGGAAACTCTGGCCGCGCAGATGAAAGAACAAGCCGCCACGGTGGGCGGCTTCACTGCCATCGTGGACGCGCTCAACTACCTCGGCACGCAAGGCTGGGAGTATTTGGGATTCAACTCCGTGCTCATTCGGGGAGACTACGTACACCGGTATATGCTGCGGCGGGCCATCCACTGAGCGGCACATTGAGGCATGAAAAGTCCCACCCACTCCGAGTGGGGCTTTTTGTTACCTTGCCCCCATGAAACACCTGCTACTCCAAGTGGCTCTGCTCGCGTGCTCCTTCGGCGCAACGGCCCAGACCACCCACCCCCGCACCACCCATAAAGCCGTCACCCACCACGCGGCGGCCAAAGTCAAAACCAAGACCAAGCACGTGGCTGCTGGCCCCGTGGTCTACTACTGCAACAGCGGCAACACGGTCAAGTACCACGCCTCCTCCGGCTGCCGGGGCCTGGCCCGGTGCGGGGCCTCGGTCGTGTCCATGAGCTTGGCCTCGGCCCAGCAGTCGATGGACCCATGTAAGTGGTGCTACTGAGTGCTGCGCGCAAATAAGAGAGGAGCCTCGCCCACCAGCGGGGCTTTTTCCTGCGCTTACCAAGCTGATGCAACGGCAATAAAAAAGGCCACCGTATCACAACGATGGCCTTAAAGCAGCGGGCGCGGCCGAGCGGTGTCTACCCCACCGGTTCAGCCAACACCCCGCCGCACGAGCAGGTCCTTCCTTTCCACATTTCCAGCCCGTGCGGGGTACTTATGGGGCAAAGTACGGAAGGGATTAATGTATATACAATGAAAAAGCCCCGGCCAACTGGCCGGGGCTTCAAGAAATGTGGAAAGGAAGGTGCCGGATGTACGGGACCTCCTGCGAAAGGTTGGAACCGTTGCCAACGCCGTCGTTTAGGGTAAAGCGGCCCCGTTGCTACCTTCGTTAGCATGAAGCTCACCTACCGCCAAGTGCTTTCCCGTCCCGATGCCGACGGCCGCTGCCGCGTCGTGGTGGATGTGGCCTGGGACGGCCGGCGGGCCAAGCTCACCACCGGCGTCAGCTGCCTGCCGGCGCATTTCAGCCCCGAAGCCCGGCAGGTGGTGATGCGCAAGGACCCGGACCACACCCGCCTCAACAACGAGCTGGCCAAGGTGGAGGCCGCCGTCAACACCATCTTCACGCTGGCTTCGGCCAATAACCGGCCCGTGGCTGAAGCCGAGCTGGTGGCTGCTGCCCGCGTTGCCCTGGGCAAAAAGCCCGCCCGCCGCGCCGCGCCGGAAGCACCCGTCGCCAGGACGGCGGCCGACTTCTACGCGCTCTGGCAGGCGGAAAACCCCGGCCAGACCTACAACAGCGCCCGCCGCTACCGCCAGGTGGTGGGCCACCTCGATACCTACCAGCCGCACTGGGACCTGACCGCCCTAACGCGCAAGGACCTGCTCGACTACCTGGGCCACCTGGCCGCGCTGGGGCTGGTCGACAGCACCGTGAGCAAGCACATCAAGTTTCTGCGCGAGTGCTTCCGCCTCGCCGGCAAGGTCATGCCGGCCTGGCTTAAAATCAAAACCCGCTACGGCCGGGCACCGGCATTGCAGCAGGCCGAGCTCCGGGCGCTCATGGCCCTGGAGCTGACCGAAGCGGACCTGCGCGAGGAGGCGGCCCTGTTCACCTTCCAAACGCTGCTCTTGCTGCGCGACTCCGACCTGCGGGCGCTGCGGCCGCACCATGTCGCCCCGGTCGACCTGCCCGGTTACCCGGCCACACCGGTGCTGAGCTTCCACCAAGCCAAGACGGGCGACGAGGTGCGCGTGCCGCTGCCGCCCGCCGCCGCGGCCATCTGGCAGGGGTGGGAGGGACGCCCCCCGGTACCCAGCCAGCAGGAGCGTAACCGACGCATGAAGCAGTTGGCCCGCATGGCCCAACTCACCCGCTCGTTTGTGCGCGTGCAGTATGTGCGCGGCGAACCCCAAGAAGAAGTGCTGCCCCTCTACAAAGTCATCACTACCCACACGGCCCGCCATACCGGGGCGGACCTGCTCATGCTTGGCTCGGGCGGGGATGCCAATCTGAAGGAGAAGGCGCTGGGCCACGCCGGCGTCTACGGCCACGACGCGCTGGAGCGCTACGGCCCCGCGTTGCTACAGGCCTGGGGGAAGGTGTTGGGGACAGTGGGTGCAATAGAAAAAAATGCACCCGCTTTGGCTGGCGCCGTACACCAGCCGGCACCAGCCGACGGCGGGGGCGGAGTCGTGTTTCGGCGGGTTTCTTACCGCTGAACGCGGCAGCTTATCAGAAGACCGACACCAAGTGGGCCCACAAAAAGCCTCTCTACAGCACGTAGAGAGGCTTTTTATTTGTTGGACAACAAATGCGACGATATTGTGAGGCATGCAGTGCCAAAAAACCGGGGCTGGTTGCCTCTAAACCCGTTAGTATTGCTTTATGAAGCATGTCTTGGTTGACACGGCCTGGGAAGTCATAAATTCGCTAGGGCGTTTTAATTAAGCCGTATCCTTTTCACAAAGCGACTCGCTTAAATGAGTGGATAATTTGTCCCATAGGGTGCACATCAATCGTGCTTCCGCCCATAGCTAGGCTTGTCGACGACATTGGCCACGTAAGCGACCTGCCGCTTGAGCCGCCAGTTTTTATACACGCCGTCGCCGTCGCGGCCCTGCGTCCCGCCCCCGGTGTTGCCCTCGATGGTTTGGCACATGGCCGTGCTGCCCCACAGGTCGAGAAAGCCGACGTGGCTCACGTTGGGCTGCCCCTATTCGTAGCCTACCAAGTCATAGAACTGTGGAGCCGGTTGGCTGGCGACCTGCCGGCCGTGGTCAAGCACGACATGGGCCTCAACCACGAGCGGGCCCAGCAATCCGGCCTTGCTTACCCGGTACACGGTATAGTACGGAGTGGAGGCGCTGGCCGAGTGCAGGCGCCGGAGGCACGGACCACAGTAGAAATTGTTTTATAAAAAAGTAAAATTGTAATATATATGATTATTTTTTTGTACACACGGACTGGAATATCCAGTCCGTGTGTACGCTTTTCCCTTTATTAAGTCAGTTAGTTAGCAGAGATTAAGCGCCTGGTTTAAATTTGATGGGGGCATGAAATTCAAGGCATGGTAGGGCCATTGGGTGTTGTTGTCCATCCACTCGTCCACGAGTTGGCGCACGTGAGCCAGCGAGCAAAAAAGGTGGGCGTTGAGTAGTTCGCGGCGAAACGAGTCGTTGAAGCACTCAATACAAGCGTTTTGGGTCGGCCTCCCAAGATGAATCTAGTGCAGGACAATGCCCTGCTCCTCACACTACTTACTCAGGCGGAGGCTGATAAATTCCGGCTTGTTACCCGTGCACAACTGGGCGGGTCGGCTATGGTACTGGACCAGGCAGGTCAGCACCTGCACGACACGGACGGCCGATAAAGAAAAATTGATTTCGACGCCCAGTAGTTTCCGGTTGTAATTGTCGAGAACGTTCAGCATTCGACCGGCAACCATCAGTCATCACGTCGCTGGTAAAGTCGAGCGACCAGCACACGTTAGCCGCAATAGATACGACCAAGGGTTTCTTGATGCAGGCAGGTACCCGCTTTTTTAGGCGCCGGGGTAGGTTCAGAGCTAGGGCCCGATAAATACGCAACGTACGTTTATAGTTGATGACTAAGCCGTTTTTACTCAGCCGTTGGTGCCGTTTCCAGAAGCCCCAGCCTGGGTGCTGCTTGGTCAAAGCCCGCAAGGCTACTTGGACGGGTTCGTCATCGCGCTCTTGTCCTACTTGGTAGTAACTGCCGTAAGAGCCTCACCAGAGCACACGCCCGCCGTTGGCTCCAGCCTTTGTTCACTAATCCCTACGTTGCCTAGCGCCGCAGAACTGATGCTTTTTTTCTTAGTATCTCCTTGGTGGCTTGGTTCTGTAAGCTCAAATCGGCAACCATCTGCTTTAGGTACCGATTTTCTTCTTTCAGGTGTTCGACCCGCGTTAACTCGGCCACGCTTGCGCCACCGTATTTGCTTTTCCACGTATAGAACGTGGCATTGCTCAGCCCGTGCTTGCGCACAAGTTGTGTCACCATCCAACTGCTGGCTTGTTGTTGCAGAATGGCCACTATCTGGGCCACGCTGAATCGTCCCTTTTTCATATCTCAGTTGTCAGGTAGTGAAAATACACTTTGCTCACTATTGGCGCTCTATTTAGGCAAGCATACACGTGCACTCCTCACCAATCATTACCCTTTACCATGATGAATCATCTACCTTGGCGGTTATGGTGCACCGTCATTCTAGGGCTGCTTGGCTATAGCCTGAACAGCCAAGCACAACCCATTGAGCCGCCTTGCCCGTACCCGTGCCCGCAAGGGGCTACTTCCCCATCTCTATCTACGGACCCTAACTCACCCGCCGTAGAGCGCTACATGGCTCGGGCCGTTTACATGAGAGGGTTGGCAAGTACTGTCAACGATGCACCGAAGCTAACGGCTCTGATTAAGAGCCTGACTGATATGAAGGCCTCCTTTATTGGAAATATCTTTGGCCCTTGGGGGACAACGTCAGCTTTCAATCCAGACTTTAACCCTCTGCCTGTGAACGCGACAAGTTCTTGCACTGAAAATACTCCGTGCTCCGAAGGCTGGTGCCATTCCAGTAGAGGGGTCTGTATTCCTTGGGGGCGCTACGCACTAGGCGATTTAGAGCGGACAATTACTGCCATCAACGCAGCCTATGACTGTGAAGGTCTGCGGCGCCCCATCATCCAGGCGTCTATCTTCGAATCAATTACGCGAGACACCCCAGCGGGACAGATGCCTGACTCGACCAAAGATGGTATACACCAAATCACGATTTCACCAATCGTCATTGATGAGTTTAGAGATGAAATCTTCAGCCTCAATGAGCAAACCCGATACTTTCGACTCAATGCTGATGGCACTTACACGGCTAAAACCGATGTAAAATTTGATTTCCTTCGGATTGCCTATCCGTGTAGCACTGGCTCTGATGGCAGCATCTCGTACTCCCCCGATGCCTTTCAGCTAGAAGGGCGCATGTGGCTTTTCCATGAAGCGAAATGCCTCGTTGACGTAGGCATAACTGCTATACACATGGGTCAGACGGGCATATGGGCGAAAATACGGATGGCAACCAATGAAGCGGCTCGAACACTTGCTTTGCAACAAGCCGCCTCGGTCGTCACACATATCCGCAACTATGCCAATAATCCCCAAAAAACTGTGATAGGCCCTACGGGGATGGTAACATATGCCTACAACAGTACCGCCACGAATGCTTCAACGCCGTTTGTGCTACTAGCTTCGGAAGCATCCAGTATAAATAGGGGGAAGGACCAGAACGGAAATTATACAGAACCGTTTGGAATGGTTAAAATGGCTTACGGAACAGTTAACGGATATCCTAAACTGCTTTTTGACTTCATGGCGTCGGTATTGCGCCCACGTGACATCATCCCCGAAGGAGAAGCAGACCCCTGCACCGGCATTACATGCCCTACTGTTGGCGGTGTAGGCTGCCTGGAACAGCGCAGTACGGCCGACCCCCGATGCACGGTGATGAGCGAGCCCATCATTCCACCTAGCACTGAAATCACTCCATCGGGGGAACTCCCCATGACCATTGTTGACCCTTGTCATGGGGGAGGGTTATTGCCAGATGGTGCCGGCATATCCCCTATCGGAAAGGTTTACACCGTCCAGACCCCTTACCTTGCCGGCTTGGATGGCTGGGAGGGAGAGTTCGGGCAGCGGTGTGATGCGGAATACACCGGTCCTGCTGAACGTGGTTGTCGTAATCCCTTGTATCTTAGAGGTTCTAACTTCCCGTATGCAGACGATGGCACCTGGTTCATGAATCTGGCATTGATACCAGATGCTTCATTAAAGGCATTAGCAATACAATACCAAGCCCAGTGGAGTAAGTACTATGTAAGGGCGATTCGCAAATTTTCGATTAATGCGTCCGCAACGTTTATGCATCCCGCCGGTATGTTGGGGGCTTTTGATGACCGAAATAAACCGCATTGGTGCCTTACCGATGACCCGGCAAAGCAAGTCCAGAACGCCATCAGGGAGGCGTGGGAGCCAGCCGACACATTAAAGGTATCCGCTATAGCTACTACATGTGGAGAGGTTGTAGTAGCTCTCCCGTGGCGTAGTTGCTCACCACACGTTATCAAAGCGCCCAAATGGCTTTTCATGATTGCAAACCCCTGTGCTGGCTCGATATATACTTGGCACCGCCGTCGCCCCGATGGTAGTTATGAGGAACTGGCCTATGGCCCAACTCTAGAATATATTCCTAACCAACAAGGGCAGTACGACATTGCCGTTCAAGAAGATAATCTAGCGCTTCCCACTGCTTCAGGGAACCGTTTTTATTCAATGCCTCCTAATAGCAGCTACTCCGATTTTACATGCTGTAATACTTCCCCGCCAGCAACGGCAACGAACCTAAAGCTGCTGCCGTTTTCAGAAGACGAGTTCCATGCCAAAATGGCTGCAACTACTTTGGTAGCCAGTACAGCCACAGACCAAGTGAAAGGGATTGAGCCATTCCCTAAGCCTACGTCCGATGAGTTGAGCATTCGTGTCCTTGCGGTGAAAGCGGGTCGTTTGAAACTACAGATAAGTAACGTCCTAGGCCAGGAAGTGCCTTTGCCTCTTACTACAAAATTCGTAAGTGAAGGGCCTGGCATCACCATTCCCGACACCTCAATCTTACCACAGGGGGTATATATCTTGCGCGTCAAGTTCAACGACATGTACCAGACCAAACTCTTCACAAAGCTCTAAAAATAAACGGGTACTAGATAGAAAAGCCCCGGCCAGCTAGTCGGGGCTTTTTCGTAGTTTGGCGTCATGAAAAAGATGCTACCCGTCTTACTGGTTGCCTGCCTGATGGTTGGCAACTAAACGGGTGTTGGGCCACTGTGCACAAAATTCTTAGCCCACGAAAAGCCCCAGCGGTGTCCAGCAGCTGGGGCTTTTTGGCTTTGCCTAGCGTCTTACCAATACGAAATGACCGCAATGCTTCTTATTGGACGGCACTGATGTATTCTATGAAGACACTCAAAATGCTTTATTGATATTTTTTATCGATAAAGCCATAGTCGCAATCAGACTTATATATTCCTTTTTACATAAAAGGAATATATATACTTTCGTTTGTCATTTTTTCATTTTCTCAACCCTTCTATGAAAGCAAATTTTATTTCTTTACTAGCCGCGACAGTTCTGGGGCTTGGCCTCGGTAGTACGCAGCGTGCCCAGGCGCAGGCCCCCTGCAGCAACCTAATAACTAACGGCAATTTCGAAGCCCTTTTTCCTTACGGGGTTTCCGGCTCCATCGGCAACGCCAACGAACTGCCTAACTGGACCACCCTTTATGGACGCCCGATTTCTATCACACGAGTGCGCCTACCACGTCCAGCCAGAGTACCAACCCGGCGTACGCTCCATTTGGTCACTTTGCGCCTTACGACTACAGTAATGGCAGTTTGGGCATCCTCGCGCTGCAAGATGTGGGCACCTATTATTATACGGAGTACACCGCACAGCAATTGCCCAATGTGCTCGCCACCGGGCAATACTACCTCAGCATGCGGGTCCTCAGCGCTGGTAATGGGCGATTCGCCGCCAAGGTAGGGGCACGGCTCTCATCACAAGCCTCGTTAGGCAACGCGCCGGCGCGCGACGGCATTGTTAACGGTCCCTATCCCGGCGCATATAGCCAAAGCGTCATAGCTGGGACTAATTCTACCAACCCATCTGATCCTAATAGTGAGTGGACCCGGGTCTCAAACCAGTTTCATGTTGACCAAAGTGATGCATTGAACCATCTCATCATTGGCAACTTCGACGCGAACCACGAATTGAACGAACCGCGTCCTTGGGCGCAATGGCCGTACGCCTATGTGTACGTTGATAACGTCGAGTTGTACAAAATTCCTACGGCGGGCCCACCCAACGTGGCCTGTACAGGAACCGGGGCAACACCTGGGGTAACCATTGGCGAAGGGTGTTCCATCCCAGGCGCACTCTACTTTTGGATTCCTTCGACAGGCCTTAGTTCTCCTACTAGTATAACGACAATGGCTAATCCAAATACGACGACGACCTATACGCTAGCCGTTATCTTGCCGGATCACAGCATTTCTTATTCCACTACCACGGTCACACCTTGCCCATGTCCAGCCCCTACTGCTCTGCCGACTTGTGCGTTGCTTGGCGACCCCGTGACGCTGGCTACCACGCCAGTTAGCCCCTGTAATAGTAATTACGGGGATACGTACGAGTGGAACGGACCATGGGGGGGCAACCTATTCACGTCAAACCAGTTAAATCCCACCTTGACAGCGGTACAGGCCAGCGACAACTTTTACTGGGGTGATTACACGTTGACCGTTAGACGAGGCGGGGTGGTCATTTCAACAAGCACCACGTCGGTATATCCCCTTAATCTTGTCGCTATTAAGGACCATGCACAGGGCGGCCAAACAATTGCCGACTACACCACAGTGTGTCAATCGGATAATATCTTGTTCGTACCGTTTGGCAATGGCTCAACGCAAGGCACTTGGTCGATAACTGGGGGCCCCTTTACACGATATGGAACGTCTCCCACCTATCCGGATGGCTACTGGGTTCGCCCAGATGCGCCTACGCCGGGCTCACTCCCTGTTGTCTACACCGTCAGCTATACCGCGCCGTGTACACAGGCACCCGGCAGTAACAACCCCAGCACCATTACCACCTCTTTTCACTTCGTTTCTGTTGTCCGAACCAGCGCCTGTGGGCAAGCGGCACGCACCACAATGGAAACGCCAAAAATTTCCACTTATCCGTCCCCAGCAGGAGAAGAACTCACTGTTCAGATAGGCGAAGAAATGCTCAGTGACGTCCAACTGGTGAACAGTAAAGGGCAGGAAGTGAAGCAGCTGCACGCCATGCAAAAAGCCGGGCATTTCAACGTTTCGGACGTGCCCAATGGCTTATATTTATTACAGGCTCAACCTGTCAACGGTCAGGCACAAACCGTGCGCGTCATGATTCAGCACTAACGCCTCGGTTTCCTCCTGCTTCAAAGCCCCAGCCGTGTCCAGCAGCTGGGGCTTTTATATTCAGGGCATGAAATACCCGGCTGTCCGTCACCGCCAACGCCTGCCCTCGAACGTGCGCTTTCGCCGGCGCTACTGGCTGTTCTGGTTTTTTTGTGGCTGGCTTTGCGTTGGCCGCCTGGGAATGGTAGCAGTGGGTGGGCGCTGGCTTAAG
Source organism: Hymenobacter negativus (assembly GCF_017571495.1). Classification (GTDB taxonomy): domain Bacteria; phylum Bacteroidota; class Bacteroidia; order Cytophagales; family Hymenobacteraceae; genus Hymenobacter; species Hymenobacter negativus. The sequence goes on from NZ_JAGETZ010000008.1 coordinate 286,399, forward strand.
GCCTCAGGGGTGACTACCATGCGAACGGATACATGACCGTTTTGGATGGAGAATCGAGTTCACGAAACTCATCTCCATTTGACGTTTCGTGAACGTTGATTAATGAACGGGTTTCTTGAACTCAATCGGGTCTGTAAGCAGCTTTAGTTGATAAGGACAGGCTTCACAGCTGGTAGTTCAGGAAAACGAGGGTTTGGGCTATCCTTTCAGCAATCGGCCGTATGCCTCGAAAGTCGCCGCGACAAAAGGCTGGTCGTCCGGGGCAGCCTCTTGCACCCGGCCGTCCTCGTCAACGGTGGCGGACATGGCTTGTCCCGCCCGGCAAAGAAATGCGCCGCCTTGTTCTTCCAAGTCCAAAAACGCGGTGGTGTGGAGCTCGCGGGCCAGTTCCCGAAACCACTGCTGCACGGCTGCGGACCGCTCGAGCAAGCGGCTCATGTCCGAGGTTGCGGCCGTGAGCTGCACGTACACGTCCGGCAAGCCGTCCCGCCGCAACGTGGACAAATACCAGTACCCGACCCGTCCCGTTGTGTCAGTGGGAAAATAACGGGGATCGAGCCCTTGGCCCCGGAAAGCTGGACTACCAGCGGGTTGCCCCAACGCTTCGGTGCGTGCACGGTCGAGGTATGCGCGCAGCACGTCGTCAAGGGGGAAGTCAAGGGTCACCGCGGTGCCAAAGGGGGCGGGGAGTTCTTCCACGGTGCCGGCTTGCCGCAGCCGGGCCTGTAAGCGCGATTCCTCCGCAGCAGGCAGCACAAAAACAACACTGTAATCGAGGCCCATGAGGAAAGACGGAAAAGTGTAGACTGGAGAGGGTGCGGCGACAAAAGAAGGAGCATGTATCGAAGTTTCGCAACTTTTGCTTAGTTCACATAAACGGTGGTCTAAATTAAGGAGGGCTTGGCCCAACACCGAAAGAAGCAAAATTAAAGCGGGAGGTAATCGTCACCGATTTCCTGAATGTGTTCGTTGTCACTGGCGCGGCACAGCACCAGAAAAGCCGCCAGTTCTTCTTGGTACTGCAGGAGGGTATAGAGCTCGGCAATGCGTCGATAGTTCCAGTCGTCGTTGTCGGCCAAGTACAGGGCAATCAAAGGCTGGAGTTGATTCCTGAACTCAGGGTCCTCTTTGTGCTGGGATAATATCTCCCGGTCCAAGCGGATTTTATCGAGGTCGGTGCTGTCGATGGCGAAGCTTAGCACCCGCGAAAGCAAGGGCAGGAGTATCTCAAGGCCGGGGTCGAGGGCACTCCACAGCGACAAAGCCGAGAGACTATCCTCCGTCAGCGCCTTATCCAAATCGAGAGCCAGCTGCTCCTTGTCCTGCAAGACAGCATACTGGCGCATCCCATACGCTCGTGCGGATTCGCACAGCTGAAGCCACTGAGTTGAATAGGTCATTGTGCTGAATAGTACTGACGCAAGGGTGCCAATGTTCAAGAAAACGGTGGTCTAAATTATCGAGCGTAAAACTGTTCATGCTGCTATCTTCGACTCGATGAAAATAAAGGTTGGGGCTTGGCTACTTGCGTACTTCGTCGGCTTGACTTCCTGCCAGCCTATCTCCGAGCGGAGCGTGGGGCTACACGAAGACCCGTTTTACCGCTCCACCGGGGGATTTGATAGCCAGCGACTGCCGTTGCTGGCCCCCTATGAAGCCATTAGCATCAACCGACGGGATGGGTGGATAGTCAAGCTCTTTTCTGATTCTGGAGCTGTTTCCTCGGTGTTTCATGCGCAACGCATGGCCATCTGCCAAGCGAAACTATACCTGGCTGCGAAAGGCGTGAATTATGTCCGCGGGAGCGAAGTGTCGGCGCTCTGGGTGGTGCTTGCCCCGCCGTATCAGGAACGGGTGTTCGTGGACTCCACCGCCTTCTATCAACACAGCCCGCTGCGACTTCAATGGCGCAACATGGACCAAGCGTACCTGGAATTTGTGCGGTCGAAAACCACACCATGACAACAAGCGGCCGTTTTTCCTGCTGCTATAGGTAGTAAGCAAAGCTCTTCCGCGTTCAGGAAAACGGTGGTCTAAATTAAGGAGCGGTTAAGGAAGCTTACGTCGCTTCACTCTTCTGCGGGAAGTAGATAATGCCCAGTACCTCCTTCAAATTTTCCTCTACAAATAGAACGCAGTCGCCCTCCAGGCACTTGATTTTGAGAAGACGGATGTTGGCCAGTGAGCTAGCAGCCATTGCTTCTACCGCCTCCTTTAATCCCTCGTAAAATTCCCCTGTGACGTATTGAGTTAATCCCAGACGGGTCTCATAGACATGGTATAAATGGTAACGGGGCATGACAAAATCCACCGTAGCCGAAGGGGCCAGTTCTTGAAGGAGCGCGAGTAGTTCAGGATTAGAAGAATCCCCCTTGGCCATTAATTCGTACAGTAAATGTTGTGAAATAGGTAGCATGAGCGCAGGAAAGGCGGTAAAACGATAAGATAAGCACCCTACTTACAAGTATAGCCCAAAGGAGAAATGGGCGTTCAGGAAAACGATGGTCTAAATTAACGAGCCTATCTTTTGGTCATGTTTCCTTGGAAGAAGACGTTTCTCGCTAGCAGTACCCTTCTGTTGTCGTGTGTTCTGCTTGGCCCGTTCGTTAGCGGGAAAACGGCTGGTTGCCTACCATCCCAGCAGGGAGGCTCGCCGGTTATGCCCCGCGAAGGAAAGCATGCACTGGGGTGCGTTTATGATAGGCAGGGCCGAACACGCTACTACGTGGTAACGGATTTTTATCGGGTACGAGCCGCTCAACAACTCCATGGGCACAGCCGGGTGCTCTTCCTCAGTCCCCAGCACGTCGTGGTGGCTCAATATGAGTTGAGCCTGCCCGAAGAGTTGCCGTATCAACTAGTGCAGAATACGCTGTTCTTTGGCCAGGCCCTGGCCAAAGGCCGCCAGTACCAACAACGGATTGACGATTTACCCCTGAGCCTCTGCGTTGAGCCAAACAACTGTTATCTCAAGGCGGCCCTGAAGTAGCGTAAACCATACCCTACAGGGTTCATTCAAACGGTCCGAAGGTAAACCAGCTGCGTCTGGTGAAAGGAGCCATTAATTTTAATAGACCTTTGCTAGCAGGTATTACTTCGCCGCACTAGTTCCCTGTGTCTACTTCTTTGCGC
>NZ_JAGETZ010000009.1 GCF_017571495.1 Hymenobacter negativus
GCGCCCGGGCCACCCGCCCCCCCGAGGAGAAGGGGGAGGGGAACAGGCGTATCCAATCGGCTCATAACGAGAGGCCGCGTGGCGGAAGCAGCAACCATTGGTTGCTGCTACCGCTACGCGGCTTCTCACTGTTTGGGTACCGGTTACTACTAGTGGCTTGTCGCCTTGCGGCGGCTATTCTGCCACCACTTTCACGCCTTTCCAAAAGGCCACGCGGCCTTTGATTTGCTGGGCGGCGTCCTTCGGCTCGGGGTAGTACCAGGCAGCGTCCTTGTTCTTCTCGCCGTTCACGCTCAGGGAATAGTAGCTGGCGCGGCCTTTCCAGGGGCAGGTAGTTTGGGCAATGCTGTCCTCGAAAAACTCCTTTTTGATGGAGTCGGCAGGGAAATAGTGGTTGTTCTCAACCACTACGGTGTCGTCGCTCTCGGCCACGACGGTGTTGTTCCAGATGGCTTTCATGGATGGGGTTTGGGCTGGTAATCCTGATAAATCCGGGTCTTGGATAGGAACCGCAAAGGCGCGAAGACGAATCAAGTCCCCAAGTTCGTGAGTCCCCAAGACCCTAATTGAACATTGCCAGCAAGGAGGTTGTTTTAAAACCCAACAACCGGCCGAAAGGTAGAAGCATCTGCCGCCCGGGAATTGTTAATTGCTAACCGATAACTGTTCACTGACTATATGGCCGTTGGCTTCCGCTTCCGCGATTTTGTGCCCGAAGACCAGCCCGAGAAGGGCTTTGAGTCGCTGTTTAAACTATTTATGCAACTCGTTACCATTACCTCTGGTGATGTGGGCGAGGCCCTGCAATGGCTCAATGAGCTGGACAAGCAGTATGGCCTCACCGACGACAACTACGGCATGGGCAACTTCATCGATGACCTGAAAAAGAAAGGCTACATCGATGAAAACGAGCAGGAAAAGGGCGAATTCAAGATTACGCCCAAAACCGAGCAGGGCATTCGCAAATCAGCTCTGGAGGAGATTTTTGGCAAGCTGAAAAAAAGCAGCACCGGCAACCACCGCACGCCCCACACCGGCCAGGGCGACGAGCAAAGCACCGACCTGCGCGAATTCCGCTTCGGCGACTCGTTGGAGTCCATCCAGATGACCGAGTCCATCCGCAACGCCCAGCTGAACCACGGCATGGAAAGCGGCGAGTTCATGCTGACGGAGGGCGACCTCGAAGTGCGCGAAAACGAGCACAAGTCGCAGACCAGCACCGTGCTGATGATTGACATCTCGCACTCCATGATTCTCTACGGCGAGGACCGCATCACGCCCGCCAAGAAGGTGGCCATGGCCCTGGCCGAGCTGGTGAAGCAGAAATACCCCAAGGATTTCCTCGACGTCATCGTGTTCGGCAACGACGCCTGGCAGATTGAAATCAAGGACTTGCCCTACCTGCAAGTAGGCCCGTACCACACCAATACCGTGGCCGGCCTGGAGCTGGCCATGGACCTGCTGCGCAAGCGCAAAACGCCTAATAAGCAGATTTTCATGATTACCGACGGCAAGCCCACCTGCCTGAAAGAGCCCGGCGGCTACTACAAAAACAGCTTCGGCCTCGACCGTAAAGTGGTGAATAAGACCCTGAACCTGGCCGCCGCCGCCCGCCGCGTTAAGATTCCCATCACCACGTTCATGATTACCTCTGACCCCTACTTGCAGAAGTTCGTGGAGGAATTTACCGAAGTGAACCAAGGCAAGGCCTACTATTCGGGCCTCAAGGGCCTGGGCCACTTGGTGTTCGAGGACTACAAGAAGAACCGCCGCAAGACGCTGTAATCCAGGTTTCATGCCAACGCATAAGTGCCGCTGTAGCGACTGAGCTACAGCGGCACTTATGCATTCGGGATATTGGCTCAGTCGGTTATTTGCTGCAGTGGGCAGTTGCCGCCGGAACCGGTACGGCGCTGGCCAGCCGCACCGCTTCATACATATTGACGATGCCGCCTGTGCGCGAGAGGGTGGCGAAATCGACCAGCGTTTTGGTGCCGGGCCTGCGTACCTGCGTGTGAACGGGCGTGGCCGACGCCAGAATGATGCGCTTGAGGTCGGCGGGGGTGAGGTGCGGGAAATTAACTTTGAGCACAGCCGCGATGCCCGCCACCACGGGGCAAGCCATGCTGGTGCCGCTGCCGGGGTGGTACTGGTTGTTGGGGTAGGTCGATACAATGTCTACGCCGGGCGCGAATACGTCCACCAGCTGCTGGCCGTAGTTGGAGAAAGTAGCCACAAGGTGCTCGTCGTTGGTACGGGCGCTGGCCCCCACCGTAATCAGGTTGGGAATGGTTTGGCCGTTGAGGAAGCGGCCCGTGGGGTATTGGGTGGTGGTATCGGTGTTGAGGTGGTCGTTGCCAGCGGCGTGCACCAGGAGCACCCCTTTGGCATTGGCGTAGCGCATGGCCTCGTCCACCACAGTTTTTTCGGGCGAGAAGTATTTGCCGAAGCTCATGCTGACGATGCTCGCGCCGTTGTCGACGGCGTAGCGAATGGCGTTGGCCACGTCCTTGTCGCGCTCGTCGCCGTTGGGGATGGCCCGTACGCTTAGGATGCGCACCTGCTCAGCGATGCCGCGCACGCCGAGGTTGTTGGCCCGGTCGGCCGCGATGATGCCCGCGCAATGCGTGCCGTGTTCGACGCCGTGGTCGCGCGGGTCGGCTTCCACGTTGGGGTTGCCGTAGTGGCGTTCGGCGAGGTCGGTGGGGTGCTCGCCCACCAGCGGCTGCGGGTCGTAGGCCAGGTTGTAGTCGTAGTCGAGCACCCGTTTCAGCTTGGCGTGGTAGCGGCCGTACTGGTTGGTGAGCGAGTCGAGGTTGGCGAATTTGCCGCGCACGGCTTGGTAGTACCGGGCGGCCAGCCGCGGCAGCGCCGTGTCGGGTGCAGTAGGCGGCTGGCGCAGCCGGCCCGAATCGACCACGGCCACGCCGTACACCTGGCGCAGGGTGGCCACGTTGGCTAGGTCTTTGGCCAGCTCCTGCGCGTCATCCTGATAATTGGCCTCGGCGGCTGCCCGCTTGGTGGTGTAGGCCCGCTTCGCCTGCTCGTAGAGGCGGAACTCAGCTTTTTTGCCGGGCGGCACCGTGGCCAGAGTCTGGTGCTCGTACAGCGGCTTGAGGCGGGCGTAGAGGCGGGTTTCCTCTTTCTGGTTGAAGAAGATGTTGCGGCCGTCGGCCCCGCCGGTGAAATTCCAGCCGTACACGTCGTCGGCGTAGCCGTTGCGGTCGTCGTCTCGGCCGTTGGCGGGCACCTCGCGGGGATTGTGCCACAGCACGTGGCGGAGGTCAACGTGCGCCGTATCGATGCCGCCATCAATCACCGCCACAACGATGGGGCGGGCCGCGGGCCGCGCCGGCAGGGAGCGCAGCAGCTCATAGGCCCGGTCGGTGCTGATGCCCATGGTCTGGTCGGCGGTCGGGTCGAGGTGGTGCCACTGGGCAAGGGGGGCCTGGGCGTGGCCGGCAAAGTGCAGCAGCCAAAGAACTAGGAAAAGTGGGTAGGGGCGAAGCATAAACGGGAAAAGAGGAAGCGTGATGGGTGCTGCAAAGCACGGCCGCAGGTCCTACCGAGGGTTTCGCAGATGTTGCAAAGAGTTGCTGATTTGTGTCCTACACCTGGGTTTTACCCAAAAATTACCTGCATAAAGCTGTTACACGCGCAACAGGTAGCTGAAAAGCACTGGGACGCCAATGCCACTGACGCGCCTATGCTTGACAGATTGGAGTAATTATTGACAAGCCAGCAAAGCCTTTGCGCTGGTTGCTTATTATTCCCTGTCTTATGAAGTACCTCTTCCTAACCCTGTTGCTATGCGGCTGTGCCAGTGTACGTCCGCAACCTGTGGGACTCGCGCCTGTCGCAACGCAACCTTCTACCGTGCTACTACTCGGCAGTATGGCCAATGCCGCGCCGGGAGATACGGTGTGTTTATCCTACAATCCCCAACCTAGTAGGTCCTCGCTCATAGGAATAAAAGCTCCAGTAGATGCAACAGGCGCATTTAAGCTGGAGTTGAAAGGCCTGACTGGTCCGATTGATGCTCAATTGAACTGCAAACAAAAATGCAGTTGGTTCCAAACGGTGTTCCTCACGCCGGGCGATTCGCTGACTGTCCGTTTTGACCGTCAGCAGTTCCTCGAAACTATCCGTTTCACGGGCCGCGGGGCTTATGCCAACACCTACCTCACACGAGCCCAGCGGCAATTTGACTATGCTGCCCCTGGCACCTATCCGGAAGAACAATTTAAAAGCCTGCCGCCGACGGAGTACCGACAGCGGGTTGATGCCCGGCTGCAGCAGCAGCTCGACACCCTGGCCGCTTATCACGCCCGCCAGCCATTGCCTGAGGCGTTGCTGCACTCACGTCGGCAGGTATTGGCCGTGCGCCACGCCACTTCGCTGCTGCGCTACGTCACCGTCCAAAAAATTAAGACCCAACGGGAGCCCCAGCTGCCGGCTGATTACTACGATTTCCTAACCCAGCTGCCTCTGCGCGAATACTACCTGCCTAACGTCGCAATGTCGTTGTATGACCCGTTGGCACACTTCCTTGTTGGCTACAGGGAAGCTCGCCTGCTGCCACCCGGCGGTCAGCTTGCCACGGTGCCCGGCACCGCCGAGCGCCTCTACGCCCAGGCCACGGCGGATTTTGGTGATACGCCGGCTCGTGATTATGTGATGAGCATGTTGCTGAGCAGCGAGTTGAGCAGCCACGCCACCACCAGCTTGGCCGCAGTACAGGCCATCCTGCCCACGTTTCGGGCCCGCACCCGGGACTCGCTTTCGGTACGTGAGGTACAGGCAGCCCTGCGGGCCAATACCCCGCTGCAACCCGGCAACCTGGCTCCGGAGTTTAGGCTAACAAGTGCCGAGGGCAAAGCAGTCGCATTAAAGGATTTGCGCGGCAAAGTGGTGTACATTGATTTCTGGTACAGCAGCTGCAAGCCCTGCCTGGCCGAAGCCCCTGCCGCGCAGGAGTTAAAAAAGAAATTCCTCGGCCAGGATGTGGTGTTCCTGTACATCTCCATCGACCAAGGGCCGGCTTTGTGGCACCGTACCATCGCCAAATACGCGCTCGACAGCCCCAACAGCGTGCATTTGCAAGACCCGGAAGGCTGGCTTGCCGCCCGGCCATTTCACGTCAGCGGCTACCCCAGCTATTGGATTATTGGGCGCGACGGACGCATCCGGCAGGGTGCGGCGCCACGCCCATCGGCCGGGCCAACGACAGTGGCCGCACTAGAACAGGCGCTGGCCAAATAAACACTGTTTTTGTAGTCAACTTCCTAGCGTGACAGCTTTTCCAGTTCCTTTTTCTCGCGGGCGCTGAGACTGTCCAGGCCTTTGCGGCTGATTTTGTCCAGTAGCTCATCCAGGTCGGCTTCCTGCTGGCGCTTTTGGGCCTGGTACCGGTCGTCCAGGGTCTGGTAGTCGGGCGAGGAGAAGAAGTTGCCGCGCAGCAGACCTTCGGGCTTTTTAATGAGCAGGTAGGCAAATGCCACCGTCGGTACCAGGATGGCCGCAATGACTAGGTAGTTGATTTTTAGCAGCTCCGGCCGCATAATGATGACGGTAAGCAGGCCCATTAGCCCGCCACCCAGGTGAGCATCGTGCCCAATGTTGTCGCGCCGCGTGGTGATGCCGTAGGCGCAGTACACCACATACAACATCCCGTACAGCCAGCCCGGCACGTACAGTCCTGGCCAGCCGACTTCCATGCCGGGAAACAGCGCGAGTCCCGCAAACACCAGCCCGCTGATGGCTCCGGAAGCTCCCACGGCGGTGTAATCATCCTCGTTCCAGTGCAGCGCCAACGACACCAGGCTGCCCCCAATCAGGCTGGCCAGGTAGATGATGAAGTAGTTGCCGAAGCCCACCATCATTTCGACGCCGCTGCTGAAGTAGTAGAACGTGAGGAAGTTGAGCAACAGATGCACCCAGCCGGTGTGGAGCAGGCCCGAGGTCAGCAGCCGGTAGTATTGGCGGCCGTAGCGGATGTCCTTTATCCGGAAGGCATACTGGTTGAAGTATTCCGGGCTTTTAAACCCTTTGTAGGAAACCAGAAACGTAGCCACCAGAATAAGCAGGCCGATAATACCGAATTCAGTCATGGAAGCAGCGGCCGACGCCAAGCGTGCCGAAAAGGGGGAGGGAGAGGTGCTGGCAGCGGGCCAAATTGGCCGGCTATTATTGAGCCACGAAAGGTAAAACAGGTTCAGCTTTTTCCAAGGCCAACTACTTGGCAACGCCGCACAAAAGACTGTTGGCCGCTGAGGACCCGGGCAGCGCTGACCGCAGCTGTTGCCGGCCTGAACCTCGGGCCCCCTTTCGCGGTTAAAGACCCTGGGAAGACAGTTTCCCGCCAACGCCCCTTATGAAGCACGAAACCATCCGCACCCTGGGCCAGCTTCGCGCCAGTGGTTATACTTCCCGTACCGTGAAAGCTGAGCTGCGGGACAACCTGATTCAAAAGCTCAAAAACAAAGAAGACGTTTTCCCCGGCATCTTCGGCTACGACGAAACCGTCATTCCCGAGCTGCAGCGCGCCATTCTGGCCGGGCACCACATCAACCTGCTGGGCCTGCGCGGCCAAGCCAAAACCCGTATTGCGCGCTTGCTGGTGAGCCTGCTCGACGAGTACACGCCCGTGGTGGCCGGCTCCGAGCTGAACGACGACCCGCTCCAGCCGCTGTCGGTGTTCGCCAAAAACCTGATTGATGAGAAGGGCGACGACACGCCCGTGGCCTGGCTGCACCGCGACGAGCGCTACACCGAGAAGCTGGCCACGCCCGACGTATCGGTAGCCGACCTCATCGGCGACGCCGACCCCATCAAGGCCGCCACGCTCAAGCTGCCGTATTCCGACGAGCGGGTGATTCACTTCGGCCTGATTCCGCGCGCCCACCGCGGCATTTTCGTGATTAACGAATTGCCCGACTTGCAGGCCCGCATCCAGGTGTCGCTTTTCAACATCTTGCAGGAAGGCGACATCCAGATTCGCGGCTTCAAGGTGCGCCTGCCGCTCGATATCCAGTTCGTATTCACGGCCAACCCCGAGGACTACACCAACCGCGGCAGCATCGTAACGCCGCTCAAGGACCGGATTGACGCCCAGATTATCACGCACTACCCCAAGTCCATCGAAATCGGCAAGCGCATCACCAAGCAGGAGGCCCGCATCAAGGACGAGCAGCGCGGCATGGTGACGAGCAACGAAATCATCCACGACCTCGTGGAGCAGGTGGCTGTGGAAGCCCGCGGCTCCGAGTTCGTAGATGCCAAGTCGGGCGTGTCGGCCCGCCTCACCATCTCGGCCTACGAGCAGGTGATTGCGGGTGCCGAGCGCCGGGCGCTGCTGAACGGCGAAAGCAACACCTACGTGCGCCTGGGCGACTTTATTTCGGCCGTACCTGCCGTGACGGGCAAGGTGGAGCTGGTGTACGAGGGTGAGCAGGAGGGTGCGGGCATCGTGGCCGAGAAGCTGATGGGCAAGGCCATCCGCACGCTGTTCCTGAACTATTTCCCCGACCCCGACAAGAGCAAGAAGCTCAAAAACCGCCCCTCGCCCTACAAAACCATTCAGGAGTGGTTCGGCAACGGCAACACGCTGGACTTGCTGCACGACGCCGACACGGCCGCCTACCGCAAAGCCCTGGACGACGTGCCTGGCTTGCGCGACATTGTGAACGAGCTGCACCCCAACGAGACGCCCGAGCACACTTATTTCCTGATGGAGTTCCTGCTCCACGGCCTGGCCGAGCACAGCCTGATTTCGCGCAACCGCCTCACGGCCGGCGCCCAGTTCAAGGACTTGCTTTCCTCGATGTTCACCATGCCCAGCTTCGGCGAGGATGAGGACGACGAGGACGAAGAAGAGAAGCCGCGCCGCCGCCGTTAATTGAAAAGATGAATGACGCAAAACGCCCCGCATACCGAAAGGTGTGCGGGGCGTTTTGCTGAAAACATCGATTTGGTCTACCAGGGGCTTTCGGAGTGGCCAGCCGTAATTTCCTTACTGAAGTACTTGCCGGTGGGGCCGTCCGCCCCAAGGGTGGCGTACTGCGCGACAAAGCGGGCCGCCTCCGCTACCGAACCGCCCAGGTGCCCCGTAAAATCGGTGGCCGTTTGGCCTGGGTCTACAGCATTGACTTTGAAGCCTTTTTCCCGAAGCTCGTGCGCCAGGAAAACAGTATAGGCGTTGAGCGCCGTCTTGGATGGGCCGTAAGAAGCGAGCTTATAGGCTGCGTGTACCCAGGTGGGGTCGCTTTGCAGCGTGAGGGAAGCCAGGCCCGAGGTGATGTTGATAATCACGGGTACCTCGGCTTTCCCGAGCAGCCCTAGGAAGGCTTGCGTCACGTCGATGACGCCGAAGAGGTTGGTGTTAAATACTTCCCGGATTTGGTCGGTGCTGGTGTTGGCGGCATGTTGCGGCATCGTGCCCAGGACGCCGGCGTTATTAATCAAGACGTCCAGCGACTGGGTTTTTTGGCTGATGCCCTTTTCGGCGGCCTGAATGGATGCCTTATCGCAGACATCGAGCTGAATGGCTTCAACGTGCGTGATGCCAGCTTCCGCCAACTGGGCTACCGCCTGCTGCCCTTTGGCCAAGTCCCGGCAGCCTAAGTAGATATAATAGCCTTGTTGCGCCAATTGCCGGGCAGTTTCCAGGCCGATGCTTTTATTGGCCCCGGTGATGAGAGCGTTTTTCATGCGTTGTGCTAATGAGTTAAGTACAGCGCAAAGGTCCCGTTGCCGATTGATGGCCTACTTACCTTTGGGTAAATACGCAGCCGGTGCTTCTATCTATTTCGGGCCGGGCAAGGGGCTCGCATCCGTTGGAAAACTTCCCACGCCAATGCCCACCGCGGCGGCGAGGACTCCTCAACGAGCAGGTCAGGAGGGCGCTTGCCGCTCAGCGGGTAACGTGCCCAGGTTGCGGCGGATACGACTCAGCGACTGCGGTGTGACGCCAATGTAGGAGGCCAGGTGGGCGAGGGGAACCCGGTTTGCCACGCCCGGAAACGTGGCCAGAAACAGCTCGTAGCGGGCCGCCCCACTGGGGCTGACCAGGGAGCTGCGGCGGTGCAGTTTCTCCAGCAGCGCCTTGGTGAAGAGCTTTTGTTCGACCAGCGGCCAGTCCACGATGGTGAGGCTGAACGCCTGCCAGTCGCGGGCTTTGAACACCAGCACGTGGGTTTCGGTAGCGGCCTGGACGTACTCGGTGGCGGGCTGCTGGTACTGGTAGCTTTGCAGGTCCACGATGAGGTGGTTTTCTTCCACAAAATACTTGGTGTGTTCGGTACCTTCCCGGTCGAAGTAGCAGACGCGGAAAATGCCTGACACGATGAAGCCAATTTCCTGCGCAACGCGCCCGGCCTCCGAAAAATAGGCGCCTGGCGGGTAGGTGCGCTCTGTTGCCTGGCTGCGAATCAATTGCAACTGCTGGGGACTAAAATGATAGAATTGCAGCAAAAAGTCGTCGAAAGATGAGTTGGGCATGGCAGCAAGCAGGAATAATCGGGAGCAGCGCCAGATAGCAGGCACCCGCCAAAGGTCGCGCCGGGGATGCTGGCCGGAGTTACCATTGGGTAAAAAGTGCCTGCGCTGCCAGCGCCGGAGGTGACCTTCCCAAAGAAATCCCGGGTTCGGCCTGAAATTACCAAAATGGCGACAAGGATATCTGGGTGGCTACTGTGGCGGCTCTAAGCACGGCCCCGCAGCTGCACCCCAACGAGACGACCGAGCACACTTATTTCCTGATGGAGTTCCTGCTCCACGGCCTGGCCGAGCACAGCCTGATTTCGCGCAACCGCCTGACGGCCGGCGCCCAGTTCCAAGAACCTGCTTTCCTCGATGTTCACCATGCCCAGCTTCGGCGAGGACGAAAAGGAGAAGCCACGCCGCCGGTAAGAGTAAGTAGCGCGGGCTTTTAGCTCGCGCCTTCATCAAGAGAAGCCCCGCTCACCAGTGGTGCGCGGGGGGCGGGGCTAAGGCAGCCGCAACCGCGGTGGCGAGCAGGAGTAATAAAAGCAGGACTGACAGGGGGTGGAGTGAGCGCAAGTCAGCCCCACTCCGTAGATTTAGCCCTGCCTTTCTACCATCCTACCATTTCATGGCTTCTTTCTCAGCTGAACTGCGTGTAAACGGTACTGGCTACTCCCTCACGCACTGTGCTTTCGGGGTGCAACAGGAAACCTATCAGCGAGGACAGGCAAGCGCCAAAGTGCGCTACGGCCTAGTGCAGCTTACGCTGGATGTTGTTGATATGGGCTGTTGGTATGGGCTGTTGGTATGGGCTGTTGCTAATTCTGATTGAGCGGGCCGGGAGCGACGAGGGGCCGGACTTGTTTGAAGAAGCTGTAAAGGCCGATTTGCAAAAGATTTATTCGACTCCCACAGGCCGAAAGCTACTGGATTCACTGCACGCTTCGGGCAAGCCAACTACCATTCAGTATGCCTTAGATGGCCTGAACCGGGCCTTCATTCCCAAAGGAACCACCACCCATTTGTATCAGGCCGATGGCACCCCGGGCGAGGGTGTGGCCATTACGTTGGGCTACAACCCCGGCCTTGATACCATTGGGAAAGAAGCCTGGTCCAGTCGTCCTCCGGCCATTGCCCTGGCCCATGAGCTGATTCATGCGGAGCAGGCCGCACATGGCCGCATGCGGCGGGGCAGCGCCACCAATCCGGGGGCAGTCAACAAAATGAACCCGCTACAGCCCGCCATAGCACCAGTGGTGGAACTGGAAACGGTGGGGGTGCCGCCACACGACGAATACCACGTTTCAGAAAATAAAATTCGCGCCGAATGGACGCCTCCGCAACCCAATCGGGACCGGTACTAACCCCTAGCAAAAGCGTATGATGCCTTCGTACTCACCCCCGGCCGACAGCCAGCTGCTACACGTCATTGGCCCCGACTGCACGCTGCACGTGCGCATCGGGCGTCCCAATCCCGCTGTGCTGCGCATCTGGTACGAGGTGCACAACACCGCCGCTCTGCCCTTATACTTATGCAACCGGCTCTATAAAACCATTCGCCGGGACCCGGCGGCCGACGTTGTGGTTTACGAAGTGCAACCCAACCTAGCCAATGTGCAGGTGGCCAATGGACAGGTGGTGGTAGGCAAGACCGTAGTGGACGTGCCCGAGTGGATGTTTGTGGAATCCTTGCAAATACCCTGTTTGAGCCGGGTGCTTCCGGGCGAGACCTTTGCCGAAACTCTCGACCTGCCGCTGCCGCTGATGCCCTACACTGTATACGACTACTCCCCAATACGGGGCGCGGCCGTACCGTATCCGCTCGCGGTAGAGCTGGGGTATTTTCTGGCCTCTCCTTACACGGAAGGCTTTATTACCACCGCGAGCACTCCCGCCGGGCCCGCGTACTACATCGACCCTTTTCCAGCCAGCGACCAATCAATAATTGCCGCTGGCCCCTTTGCCGAGCCAGTGGCTGTGGTCATCGAAGAATAGAAAGCTGCTTGTTCTACCTGGGCCGGGCTGCCGAGTTCAGTAGCGAGACCGGGAAACAGCTATTGGTAATGCGGATAACTGGGTAGCAGGCGAAAAGCCTATGTGTCCGCCCAAATATCCTGTCTCTATGGCCCGACTTCATGTTTTTACCAATAAAAGCCCTGCGTACGCATTGGTGCGCGGAGCTTTTGGGTGCTTATTAGTTTGAGCCGTCGCACATGCGTTAACCGAATAAGTGGCCGTCATGCAGGGTGCAGCGAAGCATGACGGATGGTTTTGCCTGACTGATTACCTCTTTGTTTTCTGGATAACGCAGATGCTAAGACCTGGAAACATGCCTAGCGCACCCGCAGCGTAAGAGGGACCGTAACCGAGGTGGTGCCGGCCCGGACTGCTACGCGCACCTTGCCGGGGGGAATGCCCACCGGTACCCGCACCCGCAGTAGTTGCGCCGATACGGTTTCAAAATCGGCAGCTACCTCGTTGAGTAGGACCTGCTGCACCTGGTCGAGGCCGGTGCCCTGTAGCTCCAGCGTAGTGCCAGGGGCCAGCCGGGGAGGTAATAGCTGCTGCACTACGGGGGCAGGGCGGGCAGGCGGCTGCAGCCGGGCCACGTAGCCCCCGTGGCTGTTAGCAGAAAAGGCGCCGGCCAGCAGCAGGTCGCCGTTCGGCGCTACGCGCAGGGCGCTGACTTCCTGATAGTGCAACGCTTCCTCGGGGTCCCATTCGGCCAGCACCTGCCCGCGGGCCGAAAGCTGGCTGATGGCCAGGCGGCCGGGCGGCGTGGGCTGGGTAGTGTCGGGTGGGGGCAAAGGCGACGGCTCGCCCACCAGTGCGGTGGCCACAAACAACTGGTTGCCGGGGGCGGGGGCAATGGCCGGCGCTGGGTCCAGGCCTTGCCGGGCCCAGCGCCAGGCCCCGGTTGAGTCGAGGCGTCCCAGCAAACCGCAGGTCCGGTCCTGCAGCAGCCGTTTGAACTTGCTGGGGGGCTGAGTAGGCACTGTCACCGAATCGGTAGTGAGCTGGGCCGTCAGCCACAGCTCGCCGGCTGGGGCCGCTGCCAGCGCCTGCACCGTCAGGGAAGTGCCTAGGGGCCGGGCCCAGGCCACACGGCCGCTGGCCGCCATCTTTAGCAGCACTTGTTGATGTTGCTGCTCCTGCGGCGGTGTGGGCGGGGGCAACGGCCGGAAGCGTACCTGACCATGGGCGGTGGTCAGCACGAGGCTGTCGGCTACTTCGCCCGCCAGGTACCAGGCGGCGCCGGGCCCAGGCGCCAGCCGGATGTTGCGCAGGTTGCCCCGCCCCAGCACTTTTTCGGCCGTGAGCCGGCCCTCGGGGTCCCGCTGCTGAAACAGCACCTCGAAGCCGGGGGGGCTCCAGCTGGCAGTGTCGCGCACGGGGCGGCTGTAGGCCAGCCAGCTGCGGCCGTCGGGAGCGGCGGCCACGTCCGGAATGGCATCGCTGTAGTCATTGGGGAGGTAGTGGGCCCAGCGCCACTGCCCGTCCCGGCCTACCTGCCCGACAAAGGGCATCACCTCCCGATGGTTTCGCGGAAGCGCGCTGTGCAGCCGCGCCTGCAGCGAATTAGCCGACGCGGCTGGCGCGTCTTCCGGCGAAAAACGGCAGCGCCCGGTAACGAGCAGCCGGCCGCTGCTATCGGAGACGGCGGTACCTATGGCGGGAACGTCGCTTTGCCAAGGCAGGCCCCCGGCCCGCAGCCAGCGCACGGTGCCGTTGTCGGCCAGCTGGCCCGTCAGCACATCGTGGCCGCTGCTGGCATCCAGCCGCCCGTCGGGGGTGGGCAGCTGGCCCGCAAAACTGCCCGCTACCAGCCAGCCGCCGGCGTGGGGCAGCGGGGCCAGCGTGCTCACCGTCGACTCCCCGGTACCGCAATCCACGCTGAGCAGCGGGCGCAGCTGGTCGGATTGGCCGGCCGTTGCTTCAAACAGCGGGATAGTTGCCTCCGACTGCCCCGCGAATGAATACGGGTCAGCCGGACCATTGACAACTATTGCGCTGTTGGCATTGGCTACCAACTGGCCACTGCCCATCTTAAGCTCCGACGAGCGCCCTCCGCTGGCCCCGCGCCAGTGGCCTTGGGCATCGAGGCGAACCAGGAGCAGGCTTGGTCGCCGGTGGTCGAGATTTCCCCCACTCAAGCTCATGGGCTGAACGCCAGATAAGGTGGCACTGCCGAGCAACGCGCAGCTCAGCCACACCTGGCCATCGGGGCCCACGCTCACTTCCCGGGCTGCCAACGTGGATTCGGCGTAGAGCCCCGGCCCGGCGTAGTGGGTGCCGGTGGCAGCGGCCCAGGCCTGCCAGCGGCGCTGGCCGGTGGAGCTCAGGCTGGTCACCAGCAATTGCCGGCTCTGTAGCCGGCTTTCCAGAAGCCGCCGGCCGTTGTAAAACCGGGTAACGGTAGGCTGCTCCAGGTTAGCAGCCACTAGTATTTCACCAGCCGGGCCCACGCTCAGGCTCTGCATGAGGGTAACCTCGGGCACCTGCGCCTGCCAGTGCGGTTCCCCATTGGGGTACAGGGCCAGCACCAGCCCTTTGTGCAGCGGAGTTGCCGCAACTGGCCCTTGGGGTTTGGGGCGGGGTGGGAGCGGGGCCGGGCGCGGTATTGGCCCGCCCAGGTAAAGCGCACCGGCCGGGCTCACGGCCAGCGCCGGGCTCCTAAGGGGGCGGCCTGGTCCCGTGGCAAGCGCCCACTCCCAGGTGCCGGCCGCACTAAGCCGGCTGGCCAGGGGCGGCGCTGCCTTGCCCGGCCCGGTGGCCAGTGGCCCACCGTTCAGGTAGCCGTGGCCTTGCGCATCGGCGGCCACGCGGCTGCGCAAGGCCGGCAGCAGCCGCACCGGGTGCTGCCACTGCCAGCGGCCCGCCGAGTCGAGCCGGGCCACAAAGTGGTATAGGCTGTCGCGGGCACCAGGGGGGGCGGGTCCCCAGTCAACGTCCAGTCCCGTCTTGTCCGGGTCGGTGCTGCCGCTCACCCAGATGTGCCCGGTGCCATCGACGGCGATGCTCTGGCCGGCACTCAGGCGGTTGGTGGACGTGGGCAGCGCACTGGCCCACCGGCAGCGGCCGTCCGGCCCCAGCCGCACCACAAAGGCCTGCTCCTGCGCCCGCCCGCGCAGCCAGACGTCACCCACCAGCACCGTACCCTCAAAGCTGCCGGTCAGGTAATAATCACCGTGTCGGTCGCGGGCCACGGCTTCGGCCCTGAAGGAACCACCCAGCGTCGGGGGCCGCAGGGGCTGCACCCACTGCCAGGTCGGAGAAGCAGGCACTGTCTGCGCCTGACCGGGCAGGACCCTGCTCAGCAAGAAAAACAGGAGAAAACAGCTGCGGACGGGACGAACCGTGGAAAATAGCGACATAGCAGGACGTGAATACCAGCAAATATGGCGCTGCGAAACCGTTTTTTAAAGCTGTTTGGAAAGGCATTCAGCCTCGCTCCAACGTTTGAAGAGCATTGGACCAATGGATGAGTGATGAAACCCTGCCACCGTTAATTGACGAAATAGCCACTGAAAAGTCCCGCGTTCCTGAGGGTGCGCGAGACTTTTCAGTGGTTAAAAACCTGTGGAAAATGCCTACATCGTATGCAACAACGGCATCATCCACCTCATTGACGACGTGCTGGTGCCGTTTGCGCAGAAGTAGCGCGGACTTTGTAGTTCGCGTCCCCACGCCATTTGGTCGTTTAATGTAATCCAGGTTGGGGAGCCGGCGGTCAAGCCCCAACTGGGCACGCGGTAGAGCTGTGCCCCGTGCCGTCTATTCGTGGGCTTCTGGCCAGTGTAGGGAATTTTACGGTTTCTAAATAATACCCTACATATATTGTAGGGTATTATTTAGAAACCGTAAAATTCCCTACAGCTCGTAGCTTAAGTCAGCAATTCGAAGCATAGTTGGCTAAATGCACCGCCTGCCCGCACATGCGGGAGGATGATGACAGCCAAGCGCGAAGGCGTTCAGATTACATCTTGCAGACAAGGTTCCAAAAACCGCGTTTTCGGAGCCTTTTGGCAGGGGGGACGAAAGTGTTCAAAGAAGAAATCTAATTTGAACGTACATAACGTTAATTTGAACCACCGTTTCACTAGACGCACCTCCGCACAACCCCTTCACCTTAGCCGTTCCCTTCACTTCCCTCTCCGCTCTGTGTACGCCTGCTTGTGTTTTGTTCCATTCTTGTCGCTTGCGTTGCTGGCTTCGGAAGCGAGGGCCCAATGTGGCTGCGTTGGGTACGAGCAAGTGCCGCTGGTGATGCAGCGAAAGAAAGGCAAAGGCTCGCTTGAGCAGCCCTTGCTTGCTCACCGAGCCGGCCAGGTCCTGTTTGTCGTGCGAGGGAGTGAGCCGGATTCGGCGAGCCTGTTCGTCGGCGGCCGGTTGCAGAAGCAGTGGCGCCTTCGGACGACGGAGGACGGGGCCGCCTATGCGGCCAATGGAATCGAAGTGGCGCTCAACGGCACCCAGGACATCACCCTGGTAAACCATACCAAGAAGCAGTGCGCGTGCTTCTCCATCACGGATAAGTTCCGAATCGTGAACGTTTTTGTGTCGCCGCACACCTGGTGGGTAACCAAAACTAATTTAACCGTCGTCATTGAATAAGGGCCCGCACACACCCGGCCGCTGGAACAAAGAGTTGCGGTAATCCCCAGCGAGCCCCTCTTAATCGTAAACGCAGTACGTTTAGGGCACCCTTTCGCTGAACAGTATCCTCGCCCACATGAAAATATTTTGGACGACCGGTTGCGCGCTGATGTTGGCCTTCCCCGGCAGTGGGCTTTGGTCGGCACCTGCCTGCGTGAATCCGACAGAACCCCCAATGGTTTGGTTCATTCCTTACACGGTGGACGTCCAGCCGCAGAGTCGCCAGCACCTGCAGCAGTTTCTCTCCAACTTGACGCAGCAAGACCTGGCTGACGCCTATTTTCGGTTGCAAATCTTTACCTGTCCGCAGGAGCTGCAGAAGGACTCACTGCTGGGCTACAAACGAGCTGAGCGCCTAATGGCCCTTATTGGTAAAACGGTTGCCTTCCAAAAGGAAGATTTCATTATTCAGGACGTTAGCGCCGGTATGTTTACCGCGACCGCGTGTGAGAGCACCGGAATAGGAATTGGTTTGCGGTCCAAACATTAACCGAAAGTCCTCTTGCCAACTCACCGTTTAGCTGAACTCGCAATGATGAGTTGTTGAGCACACGGAAAGCTCGTTTCTTTACTCAGTGACACCTTCTACCCCGACGCCCTTACCCGACTGGGACACCCTTAAACGGAGCGTATACTGCGAAGACGGCTCGTTGCGCGACGTATATGTGCTGGACACCACGCGCCAAGACTGGGCCCACTGGATTGCCTTTGTCAACGGCCGCTACTCCGTGCGCTGGGAGGCCGAAGGCCACAACGACGACGCGTCAGCCCCGGCTATCGATGCCGACTTTATCGCCCGCCGATGGGACGCAGGGCGCGACCAGCTCAGTGTTTCGACCCACGTGTTCCTCGGCGCTGTACAGGTCAACTGTCACTTCTTCGTGGAAACCGAAATCGAAAACGACCTCGACCCCCGGGAAATTCGCTCCCCCGCCGACCACGAGCGGGTGCTGGCGTATTTGGTCGACTTGTCCACCACTTTGGGAAAGGAGGTGATTTTAACCGAAGAAAACAGCGAAGAAGCCGTGTGGCTTCGCGTCAACGGGGCGCGCGTAGAGGTACTTTCCCGCACCCTACGCTTGAACAGGGGTTGAATAATCCCTCCTTCAAATGAACCTGCCCCGTTTAGCTTGCCACCGTTCGGCTGAACGGTTTTAGCAGGGATATGTCCGAGTCCAATCGTGGTTACCACATGGCTGCTCTCTGCCCCGCTCATCCGTCGGCATTGTGAGCTAAATCGTAGAATTGGTGCGTCGTCCAATTGTATTGGATAGACCAGAACCCTGCCCCTCCATCATCGACAGAAATAGGCTCCAGCAACCAACGGGGCGTATAGCCAGGGTACTCTTTAACGAAGTGCTCAGGAAAGAAATTGATATAAAGGCAGGGTTGTCCCTGCTGATTATAGAAGCCGAAGTACTGGCGCTTGTAACGGGGCAGGTTCTGTTGAATAAGCACCAGGTAGCTAGGCCGAATACGATAGCCTGTCCGCACTGAAACGCGGGCCAGGGGCAAGGTGCGCAGGGCTTGTTCAAGGTGGGCTACCTGCGGCTTCGTGGGCGTAAAACGGCCTCGATGAGGCAGGTCGTTGCCCTGGTCATCGGTGGGAATGTGGGCAGTTGACGGGAACAGGCCGCAATCGGCATCGAGGACTTGATAACGGACGGCTTCGGTGTTTGGGCGGCCAGTGTCCTTCTGGGAGGACGTGTTTGGTTTCCTGCCGGAGGGGGCCGGCTCTGTGCAGCTGGATAAAAGGGTAACGAGCAAGATGCAAGCCCAGCCCTTTGGCAAGTAATTCATGGCTGGTGAGAATACTAAATACAGCTACCTGCAGACTGAGCACGTGGGTGCCTAATGCTGAAAGATAAACGCTCGGTTTACTAAACTACTACGCTCGCTCGGAAAGCCGCTCCAGCACCTAGCGAGTTTACGAAACCCGTCTACGAATCAACGTTTGCGAAACGCGCAAAGTAGATGAGTTTCGTAAACTCGGTAGCCTCCCAGGAATGTCCGTTTTTAGAGGGTAATTTCGGGCATGCGCGTTGCCCTCTACGCCCGTGTTTCAACGGCCGACAAAGACCAGAACCCCGAAAATCAACTAGTGCTGCTGCGCAGAGAAGCTGAGCGGGCCGGCGATACGATTATAAAAGAGTACGTCGACGAAAAGTCGGGTGGCAGCTCCAACCGCAAGGCCTTCCAGGAAATGATGCGCGATGCCGGCAAGCGGCGCTTCGACCTGGTGCGCGTGTTCGCGCTGGACCGCTTCAGCAGCGAAGGCATCGAGAAGGTATTTGAGCACACGGCCGCACTGGAGCAGGCCGGGGTGCAGTTCTGGAGCTACTGCGAGCCGCAGCTCAACACGACCGGCCCCATGGCCAGCCTTTTCAAAGCCATCATCTCCTGGGCGGCCGGCTACCGCAACCAGCGACACTCGGAGAACGTGCGGCTGGGCCACGCCCGCAAGCGCGCGGAGGTCGCCGCGGCAGGGGAGGTGTACCAGCACGGCCGCCGGCCCATTGGTAAAGACATCGAGGCTGAAGTAAAGCGTCTCGGCGCCGAAGGACTCAGCCGGCGAAAGATTTCGGAGGCCACAGGTGTGTCGGTCAGCACGGTACAGAAATACCTCACCAGCTAAATAACTGACACGGAAACTGACACGGAAAAAATAAAAAAGGCTCTCACAGTGCTGTGAGGACCTTGTTCGTAGTCCGTAGTGGAATTATGAAACAAGCAGCAAAAATTGCAAATCTGCCCCCTTTCTGCCCCCAAAATGAAAAAAGGCCCTCAGCGTGGTGCTAAGGGCCTTTTTTGTGGTCGCATAAGGAATCGCTTCTACAACTGAAAATCTTCAACAACAGCCTCATCACCTCCTGAATCCCTAATAGACAGTACCAAAGTGTAGGGAAAAATGGGCAAATTGTAAAATAACCTACATTTGTTGTAGGCTATTTTACAATTTGCCCATTTTTCCCTACAGATTTTCATTATGGGGCGTTCCACCAAATTCTTACATAGCCTGCTGGCGCAGGTGCGGGCTTACTACGGCCTACGGCAGCAAGAGCTAGCGGCATTGCTGGGCGTGGGCGAGTCGCTGGTGGGCCACCTCGAAGCCGGCCGCCGTGCCCTCACCCTGGCCGTGCTCGACCGGCTGGCCCCCTTCACCCGACAAATGGTGGAGGAAACGGGGCCGCTGCCCACCGCGCCCCCACTCGGCGTTTTCGACCACGGCCCCTTGGAGGCCCGCCGCGTCGCCTGCCTGCACGAGGCCGCCAATCTGCGCTGGGCCGTGCGCGGCCTGCCTGCTCAGGCCGCCGTGGCGGCTCGCTGGGTGCAGGCGTTGCCGGGGCTGCTGGCCGCGCTTCCCCCGCCGCCCCCCGCTGATGAGGCCCCCGCCACGGCCGAAGCCGTACGCCTGCGCTACGCCCACGCCTGGCTGGCGCTGCGCCCGCAGGCCCTGCCCCCCGAGGAGCTGGCCCGCTGGTACTTAGCCGGGGCCCGCGCCACTGCGCTGGAAGCAGAGGCGGCTGCGCTAGCCGTGCGGCTAAGCGAGTAGGCCAGGAGAGGACGCGCTGCTTTGGGCCAAGGAAGCAGCGGCTATTGGCCCGCCTGAAAGCTTAAAAAATATACCAGTATATAGCTGCAATTTTGAAACAAGCACCGCGTTCGAAGGGCAACATTCATCTTTTAACCCCTTCTTTTCTATGGCTTCGCTTTCCCATCTCACTACCTGGGCCATGTGCGACGAAGTGCTCGCCCGCCTCGGCATCAAGCTGGCTACCTACCAGCACCAGACTGCCAACATCGACTATGCGGAGGAGGTAGCCGGCCGCACGGCTACCAACACGGCGACCCGCCTGGCCAAAGCCACTGCCGACGTGGCCCGTTATACCACCGATGTGGCCCGCCCTGGCCAAACGCCCGTGGAGCTGCGCCGCGCCCAAAGTGCGCTGATTACGGCCACCGCCCAGCGCGACCACTTGGCCCTAGATACCACCGCCCAAACCGGCACCGAAGCCTACATGGACGAAGTGGGCACCGACCAGATTGATGGGCAGGTGGCCGTCATCACGGCCCGCATCAATGAGGTAACGGCCCATCGTGCTACGCTATCGGCCTAAGGCAGCGCCACCTTACGTAGAAAAGCCTGGCGGTATTACACCGCCAGGCTTTTTTATACAGTTCTTTGCCGCATCTATGAAGCAGCCTGTTCCAGCGACCCCAACCACCTTTTCAGATGTCGTCCTCGGGATGATGGGCTCGTTTGCAGGCCGCTTCGTGCACAGCTTCGTGCTGATGTTTCTGGGCGCGCTCCTGTGGGCGGGTGGCCGGGGCGTGTACCTGCATTTTACACAGCCCGCCGGTCCGGCCGCTGAGGAGCCCGCTGCGCTGGCAAACGTGATTCCGCCGCGCCCGCCGCGCTACGAGCCGGTAACCGACGCGGCCCAGCTACTCACTGCCGCAGAGCAGGATACCCTGCGGGCCCGCCTGCACCGCTTTGAGAAGGCCACTACCACCCAGATTGTGCTCGTTACCGTGCCCAGCATCGGCGGGGAACCGGTCGAAGACGTGGCCCAGCGCCTGTATACCAGTTGGGGCATCGGCCAGCACGGGTCCGACAACGGCGTGCTGCTGCTGGTGGCCCGGCGCGAGCACCGGCTGCGTATCCAGACCGGCTACGGCCTGGAGGGCGCCATTCCCGATGCCATTGCCTACCGGCTGATAGCGGAAGTGCTGGAACCGGCTTTCAAACAGGAGCGGTACTACCAGGGGCTCGAAGCCGCTACCACCCAGCTCATGCGCCTGGCGCGGGGCGAAAGCGCTTCGTTTGAGCGGGCGGCGGGCGCGAGCCGCTATCAAATTTCCTTCAAAACGTTTGCCTGCTGGTGGCTGGGCGTGTGGGGCTTCCTGCTCTTGCGGCAGTGCTGGCGCCATGGCGGCATCTCGGGCCTCTGGGCCTGGAAAAAAAGCAAGTGGTGGACGGAGGGCCGGCAGCAGGCAAAGGCCCACAACCGGCGCAGTTCGGGCGGGCAATCTGGGAAGCCCCGCCGCAAGCGTGTGCGCGATGACGATGATGACGACCGTAGCTCGCGCAGCAGTTCCAGTAGTTCCGATTCCAGCAGTGATAGCAGCTCCTCCAGCAGCGACTGGGGTGGCGGCGGCAGCGGGGGCGGCGGGGCCAGCGGGGGCTGGTAGGAGCGGGGCTGCGTACCAGTTTGCTCCCTATTCCAGCCAAGGGCTAAGTCATAAAAGGCGCCTGATGGAGCAACACGAGGGGGCGCGTTGCTCCATCGGTACGTAATTGTTATCCAATTTTTAATACACTGTTGTTGCGTTGGCCAATGCAGGCAAACTGGAAAGACATCGACTACCTATTGGCAGGCAGTGCGGTGCAACGGCTGGCTTACCGACTGTTGCAGCAGCACGAGGTGCTCACGCAGCTTAAGCCGTACCATCCCATCCTGGTGGGTACTTTCCCGCTGGACATCACCGTGCCGTGCAGCGATTTGGATGTGATTTGTGAGGTGCCCGACCTTGAGGTTTTTGCCGAAAGCGTAGCCGC
This sequence comes from Hymenobacter negativus, assembly GCF_017571495.1. Classification (GTDB taxonomy): domain Bacteria; phylum Bacteroidota; class Bacteroidia; order Cytophagales; family Hymenobacteraceae; genus Hymenobacter; species Hymenobacter negativus. Next base: position 21,701 of record NZ_JAGETZ010000009.1, read on the forward strand.
CGGCTTTTCCCACTACCCGGCCTATGTTGTCCGCTACCCGGTGCTGGCGGGTATTCCTTCCATCATCGTTTCCTTTTGGCTGGAAAGTGTTGAAGTGGAAGTGTTCGGCCAACCCCTGGCTTCGGAGCAGCAAAATGGCTACCGGCATATGATAATAGAAGCACGGCTGCTGGCCTTGGGCAGCTCAGCGTTCAGGCAGCAAGTAATTGCCAGCAAAGCCAGCGGGCTCAAAACGGAACCGGCTTTTGCCCAGCTGCTGGGCCTTGCCGGCGATGCCTACCAGGCAGTGTTAGCCCTCGAAAGTGTTAGTGATGCGGGCCTGACCAAGCTACTGGCTGGCGCTGGATGGGGAGCCGCAACGCCCTAAATGCACCGGCCCCAGCTGGATGGCACCAAAACCGAGGGACGGTAAGGCCGCCGCCGTATGCAAAGGGCTGGCTTGGGCAGCGGGTGAAAACCCTATATATTCGCCCAAATATCCTGTCCCTATGGCCCGACTATTACGTGTTTGCTGCTTGCTGCCGCTGGCTTTTGCCCTGGCGGCCCTCCCCGTTTCGCCCGTCTGGGCCCAGACCCTCAAACCTATACCTCCCGTGCCGGGCAAAACCGTGGCCCAAACCCTGGCCCTGATGGGCATCGCCTCGAAGTGCTACGCCGGCCTGAAAGCCGCCAAGCTCGACTCCGTGCTCAATGGTTCGCCCAAGCAGCAATACACCGTGTTTGTGCCCACCAACGAAGCCTTTAGCCGCCTTGAAGAGCGAGGCCTGGGCTTTGCCAGCAGCACCGGCAAGGGCCTCGACCAGCACCAGCAAGAGCTGCTGCTCCGCTTCCACGTAGTGCCCGGCCGCTACCCCACCGAGGCCCTGAAAGCCGGCCAGTCCCTGCGCACGCTCAATCCCGCCTTTGCCCTGAAGGTGAGCGGGCAGCCCCCGCACGTATTCGTGAGCGGCACTAACACGGCCCCGGTCGAGCTGCTCAATGCCTACATCGTGTGCAACAACGGCATCATTCACCTCATTGATGACATGCTGGTGCCCTTTGTGCGGGAGAAGGGGCCAGCGGTGGGGAAGTAGGGGGCGACCGTCTGGCGCTGGCCGCCTCAGCCTAAATCTGCTCAGAAACCTATCTCGCTACGGTCAATTCCAACCAGGTAGACGGGCAAGTCGACACCCTCACTGCTCGTATTGCGGAGGTCGCGGTCCACTACGCCACCCTGCCTGTGTAGGCCCACCGCCCCGGATAAGCAAAAGGCGGCCCCACCGGGGCCGCCTTTTGCTTATCCGGGGCGCGGACTCCAACTGAAGGGCAGCGAAACCCATGGTCGCGCTATGTCGTGCTACTGCCAGGTATCGTTGCGGGTCTGGGAGGTGCCGGTGGGGGTGAAGGTGCGGTCCGAGCCACCTTCGTAGAGGACGTTACCGGCCGCGTCTTTGCGGATGTATTTAAAGCTGACCGCCGTGCCGCTGGTCAGGTTGATGGTGCCTTTCCACACCGGGTAGGTGGCGCCGCTGAGCTTGATGGCGTTGGCCGTGTTCCAAGCCCCGAGCTGGGCGGTATTGCCCAGCACGTACACATCCTGGCCGCTCACGGTGTTGCTGTAGGTCACGTTGAAGGCCACGGCCGTGGTGCCGGTGGGGGGCGTAGTGGTACCGCCGGGCACCCACACGGCGTAGGAGCGGGCCCCCACCGGGAACACGCCGTAGCCGCTGGCGTTGGTGGTCACGGTGCCGGTGTTGTTGCCGGTGGCATCGGTGAGGGTGGCGTTGGCGAAGGGCGTGGTGATGCCCTTGGTGGCGGCCGTGCTGCCGTCGTTCAGCAGTTCCAGCAGGCCCTTGTGGGTGCTGTCGCCGGCGCGGGAGTAGGCGTACACATTGGCGTCGTTGATGCTGGTGTACTCGTTGGCCGCGCCATAGGCATTGGCCTTGCGAATGGCAATAAGCTTCTTAATCTGAGCGCCCAGGCCGTATTCGTAAAAGTCGCGGTAGAACACGCAGGGGTAGCCTTTTTCGCGGGTCAGGATGTAGGCATAGGCCAGCATTTTCAGGTTAGCCACCGGCGAAAAGAGCGCGCCGCCCTGCTGGTCGGTATCGTGGTTGTCGACGAAGGACACCGACAGCGGCCCGTTGGCCTCGGTGAAGCCCGCGAATTGCAGGCCGCGCATGTCCCAGGCGCCGTTGCCGTTGCTCATGTCGCTGAACAGGTAGTGCAGCGGCACGTCGAACAGGCTGGTGCGCCCGCCGGTGGCGCTGGCGTAATTGTTCATGTCGCCCAGGTTCCGAAACCAGGCCTCGCTCACGGCAAAGCGGCCCGAAGTGCCCTTCACTGCATCAAGCCACTGGTTCACGAAGGGCGTGTAGATGTGCTTGGTGGCATCCAGCCGATAGCCGTCGAGGCCGAGCTTGGTCGTAATCCAGTTGCCCCAGCTAATGGTCTCGTTCACGTTGGCCGGGTTGCCGTTGTACTGAATCTCGGAGCCGAGCAGGTTGTCGTAGGCGTCGCCGTTGGCATAGGGCTGGAAATCGTATGCTTTCCACTGGTACCAGCCATTGTTGGGGGCCTGCTGGGTGGCCGTGAAGTTGCCCCAGTGCCACTGGTACGTGCTGTATGTGTTGTTGCGGCCGGGGTAGGTAAAGCTGGTGTACACGTTGTACTGCCCGTTGGCCAGCTCCTGCGCATCAGCCGAGGTGAAGTGGTTCATCACCATGTCTTCGTACACCTGTACACCCTGCCCGTGCAACGAAGAAATGGCGCCCTGCAACTGGGCCAGCGTGCCGTAGCGAGTAGCCACGGTGCCCTTCTGGTTAAACTCGCCCAGGTCGTAGCGGTCGTAAACGCCGTAGCCCACGTCCAGGGCACCCGAGCCCTTGTAAGCCGGCGGCAGCCACACGGCCGTAATGCCGGCCTGGCCCAGCTCGGTGGCTTTGCTGCCCAGGTTCTGCCACCAGGTGCCGGCGGGCGTGCTGGTGGGCACGTCCCAGTAGAAGCCCTGCATCATCACCCCGTTGGCCACGGTGGCGTTGGAAGTGGCAGGGGCCACGGCGGCTGGCATGCCGGCATTGGGAAGCGTGGCTTCCTTGGCGCAGCCTGCTAAAAACAGGGCAGCAGCGAGCGATGCGCGGGTTGCCCCGCGGAGTAAGTGTGTCATGAAGTGGTGGGAATTATGGAAGTGAGGCCGCAAGGTAGAACGCCGCCCCAAGCCCGTTGCAGTACAGGATTTTGGCTTTTGCATTCCTGCTAATTTCCCACCGCAAACGATACCGGGTTTTTTAATCTATCACAAAGGGCAACGTTTGCGCTTGCGAAGCTGATAAAATGGCGCCTCAAAAAAGAAGATGAGACGAGCATTTGCCCGAGAAAATAGGCAGGTGATGAAAATACTTCAATGCTGCTACCTCACGCGCCCGTCTTCGGTATAGCATAGGGGCGCGTGAGGAAACGGAAAATATAGCTCGTTAAGCACTTAACTGGCTTAATTCAGTGAGTAACCCCCGCTTTATTCTTGCATTTTGCACCCATGCTCGCTAACGGTCAATTGATTCTCAATGGCGTTGCCATCCAGCAATGTCCAATGCTCCCGGATTTTGCCGTCTTCTAAACAGAAATAGCGGTAGCCAACTGCCTCCACGGTGCGGCCAGTGGCTGCGATGCCTCGCCACTCGCCGATGTGAGTGAGGTGCATCCGAATTTTGAGCATTGTTTTTTCGCCTTCACTCACTTGCGCTTCAATAGTTGTGCGGTGCGTAAATGAAGCGCTGGTGGCCTTTATCCACGCTTCGGTTCCGGCCGCCGTAGTTGGCAGGGTAGGTGGCAGGGAGTGGTCGTGATAATCGGGATGCAGCAGGCGGGGCAACTGGTCGAAGCGCTGTTGATTCCAAATTACTTCGATGTATTCCTGCACTAATTGGGCGGTCGAGCTCATCACTAATCAGGTTGGTGAGCTGCAAAGTTGGCCCTGCTAAGCGCAAGATAACGGTGATATTTGTCACACAATGGTCCAACTAGCATGCGCCGCGTACCCGGCTCAAGGTTTCCCGGCTTACGCCCAGATAAGAGGCCAGCTGCCGCAAGGAAACGGCTTGCAACAACTCCGGCTGCTGTTGCTGGACGTGGTGGTAACGCTCAGCCGCCGTGCCCCGCAAGAGCAGTTCTAGGCGAACTTGCTGCTGCGCGAGTAATTGTTCCATTAGCCCCCGGCCAACGGCCTGTAATTCGGTGGCCCGTTCGTAGAGGCCCAGCATGTCGCCGCGCGACAGCACCCACAAAACAGTCGGCTTCATGGCTTCCAGGTAGAGCATCGAAGGCTTTGAGCCCGCCAGGCTAGCAAAGTCCGTCGTAAAGGTGCCAGGCAAGGCAAAGTGCGTATTGATTTCCCTGCCCTCATCCAGTAGATAGTGCCGTAACAGCCCGTGCCGAATAAAATAGATGCGGTCGCACTGTTGGCCGGGTCGTAAAACTTGGCCGCCTTTTGGTAGCGTTATTGGCAGCAGTATAGCCTGCAGGAGCTGCCAATGGGTCGCAAGGAGCGGCACGGGCAGCGCGGCTTGAAAAGAATCCATAGGTGTTGTACAGCGTCTAACTATAGCTGCGCTGGGCTTCGCGGGCTATTTTTGTTTTCTGAGATGCCCCCATATACATCAGGCCGGAGTGGTAATGCCAGTCGGCGTCGCTACTCCAGGCCAGGGCTAGTTCAGCATGCCCGGGCCCAGCCAGCGGGCCACCGGGTAGCGGTTGTGGCCTGGCTCGTGGTAGGCCGAGCTTTGGTACACCCATTCGAGCTGGGCCTTGCCGTTGGCGGCGAAGGCGGGGTTGCCGGCTTTAAGCTTCTCCAAGCGCTCGCGCAGGGCCGGGTCGCGGCGCAGTAGGTCGGCGGCCAGGTCTTCGAATACATAGTCGGAGTAGTGCTCTTTCTGCTGGAGCACACTATCGAAAAAGCCCCAGGCGAAGAAGGAGTCGGTGGCTTGCGGCTCCAGCGTTTCCATGAGGTAGCGGATGGGGGCGCTCTCGTTCAGATACACCACAAAGTCGCCTTGGTGGAAGGTGGCCGTTTCCTGGCGGGGGCGCAGCTGCACCTGGCTGTGCAGGTAGTGGCCCTCGAAGGGCTTGGGCGTAGTCTTGAAATCTTCGAAATAATAAACCTCCACGGGCACGCTCACCGCCTGGGTTAGTGGTTCCAGGGTGGCCCCGTTGCGCCGCAGAATGTCTGCCACCTCGCTCCAGGCTTTGGGAATGAGGTAGGCCGTGGGCCGGCCGGCCGTGGTGGTGGGCTGAAAGGTATTATAATACTTCACGGGCTTGGTAAAGGGCCTGGTGCGGTCGTAGTACAGACGCGGCTGGCCACTGATTTCGCTGGGCTTGTGGCCCGCCTCGTAGCCCCGGAACTGCACGGTTTCGTGCTGGCTGTCGTCGAGGGCCCAGGTGAGGGGGAAGGTGGTTTGGGCGGCCATGTCGGCGGCGGCCTGGGCGCGGGCAGCGGCCAGGGCTTCGGCCTGCTGGCTCACGGTTTCGAGCACGGTCTTCAGGAAGTCGTAGGTGGCGTGCACGCGGGGCGCGTAGGCCTTCAGCATGTGCGTTTCGGGCATGAAGCCGATGGTGTTGAACAGCGCCGCGTAGCCGGTGGAGTAGCGCGGCGACTCTAGGAAGGCTTGCAGGCCGCTCTCGGGCGTTTCGCCATCGAAGTCCACGTAGGGCGTCATCGGCCACTTTTTCTGCTCCATGCCTTTGTAGAGTGCGGGCAGCAGCTGGCCTTGCAGGTAGGTGCCCAGGGCCGGGGCCAGCTTGCTGTGCTGGGTGGCAATGAGCGTCATGGTGTACTGGTAGTCGGCCCCGTTGGAGGTGTGGGTTTCCACAAATACATCGGGCTTCCACTTCTGAAACAGCCGGGCGAACGACTGCGCATTGCGCGACTCCTGCTTGATGTAGTCGCGGTTCAAATCCAGGTGGCGGGCGTTGCCCCGGAAGCCATACTCGGCCGGCCCGTTCTGGTTCACGCGGGTGGTGGCGTTGCGGTTCAGCATGCCGTCAATGTTATAGACCGGCACGATAACGACCGTGACCTGGTCCAGCAGCTTCAGCAGCGACTTCTGTTGCAGCAGGTCGCGGGCCAGCATCATGCTGGCGTCAATGCCTTCGGGCTCGCCGGGGTGAATGCCGTTCTGGATAAAAACAACAGGTTTGCGTGCGGTAAGCTTCAGCTTGCCACCCTGCGCCTGGCCCTGGTCGGTCGACGGCATGCTAAAGCTTACCGCACTGCTCAGCACCACTTCGTGCAGCGGCAGGCCGGCGTCAGTAGGGCCCGCCTCGGCCAGGTGCAGGTGCTGCGGGTAGGCGGCGGCCAGCTTCTGGTAGTAGGCCAGGCACTCGGCGTAGGTGGCGGTGGTGTTGCCGGCCGGGTCGTTTTCGAAAGGCGTGCGCCAGGCGGGCGCCGGAGTCGGCAGGGTGGGGGTGAGGGTCATGAGCGAGGCAAGGAGCAGAGGAAACATGGCCGCAAAGGAACGGTTGGAAGGACGATACTCCCTCCTTATCCAAAGAGCGGAGTCTACCTTTGCCCAACCTCGTCCCAACCGTCTTGTCTATGCCCGAATCGACCACCCGCCCGCTCATCCTCGTCTCCAACGACGACGGCATCACCGCCCCTGGCATCCGCCACCTCGTCGAAATCGTGCACGCCCTGGGGGCCGAAGTCGTGGTGGTAGCCCCCGATTCGCCGCAGTCCGGCATGGGCCACGCCATCACCATCGGCCACCCCATGCGCCTGACCGAAAACCCGGTTTTTGGCCCCGATGTGAAAGCCTACCAGTGCTCCGGCACTCCCGCCGACTGCGTGAAAATTGCCCGGCACTACGTTCTCAAAGACCGCACCCCCGACCTCGTGGTGTCCGGCATCAACCACGGCTCCAATTCGTCGGTAAACGTGCTGTACTCAGGCACCATGTCGGCAGCCATTGAAGCCGCAATTGAAGGCCTGCCGGCCGTGGGCTTCTCGCTCTGCGACTACGGCCACGAAGCCGATTTCTCGCACGTAGCTGAGTGGGTGAGCCAAGTCTGCCGCCACGCCCTGGCCCACGGCATCCCCGCCGGCACCGCCCTCAACGTCAACATCCCCAAAAATTCCGACACGCCCATTGCCGGCCTACGCCTGGGCCGCCAGGCCCGTGCCAAGTGGCAGGAAGAATTCGACCTGCGCCTCGACCCCTACCAGCGCCCGTACTTCTGGCTGCGGGGCGAGTTCGTAAACCTCGACCCCGGTACCGACACCGACGAATGGGCCCTGGCTCACAACTACGTATCGGTGGTGCCCTGCCAGTTCGACCTCACGGCGGCGGCGGGCCTGGCCTACCTCAGCAAACGCTGGCAGCTGCCCCTGCCCGAAGCCGAAGTAACTGCCACGCCGCCCCAGCCTCTTGCTGCGGAGGACTATGGAATAGCAGCTCAGGAGTAGTTCTGTCATCCTGGGCTTGCGAAGGACCTTCTCACCGCTGAACTAATTGCTCTGACTTGACCAAGTCCTTCGCAAGCTCAGGATGATGGATAATTTTGGCGAAAGTAAAAGCCCTTCTGGCCGCGTGGCTGGAAGGGCTTTTTTGGCTGGCACCACGTACTACTACGTGGTAGGTAAATGAGGTATAAGTACGCTGGTAAGCAAGTGAAAAGCGGTTGTTCCTTTGGGCCGTTCCGCTTGTGTCGAGCGGAGGATTATTTCTTTTCCTTCCTCCTAATATCATGTCAACCGAAAAATCGATTATCTACTGGATAGGGCAGGAGCCCACCGGCCCGGGGCAGTCCCCCACGCTGGACCAGATGCCGGCAGCGGTTAGTATCGTGCCGTTGGCTTTCTGCGGTATTGACGTGGCTACGAACAGCCTCACCTACGGATTGCTCACGGAACAGAATTCGGCCGCAACGATTCAAGGCTGGATTAAGACAGTCCGGGCCAACGGTACGAAGGTGGTGCTATCGATTTTATCAACTGCCTATGAAGAGGTTGACCCGCAGCAGTTCGCTCAGAACGTGAAGCGTGCGGTTGCGGAATGGGGAGTAGACGGGATTGACCTCGACTACGAGCCCCCGACCTATGACCCGAAAAAGCAGCAACATGTGCTGGCAGTCGTGAAGGCTTTGCGTCTGGCGCTGGGAGCGGATGCTTTGCTGATGGCCCCCATCTACAGTGCTTGGTCTGACAAATCCTTTTTGCAGGACTATGCTGCGCAACTGGACCTCCTGACTACGATGGATTATACGCCTTATTCGGGCCTGGCTTATACCGAGCAGCAGTTTGAGAAGTATGCGCACGCCATTGGCTCTAGTGAGAAGCTAGCGGTTGGAGTGAGCTGCATGAGTGGTCCCAAATCGCCTCACCCCAACAATTTCACACCGCTGGCCGATGTCATCACCCTCACCCAGTGGGAGCCGGCCAACGGTACCAAGGCAGGGGTAATGCTCTACACGTTCTCCTATGATTTGAAGGTGCGCATGGTCACTCCCAAGAACGGCAACCCCTACGATGCTGGTACGGGGCAACCCGATGAAACCTGGACGAATACGATTCTGAAGAATCTGCCTTAATCCTGCCTTCTTAGCGCTCTGGCCTTTTCTGCCGCTGGCGAAAGCCGGTATTATAGTTGTCAAATGACGGGGCCCAGGCCCTAAAAAGCCCTCCTGGCCGCTTGGTCAGGAGGGCTTTTAAAGTTTGAGCAGGGACAGGCTATCCCGTTGGGGTTTTGTGTTTCCGACCTTTGCGCAGCCAGAAGAAGGAGGGCCGGTGCCCCAGTACCGGCCGCACTGTTTTGAGTGGGATGGGGGCAGTGGTTGACTTCCGAACCACCACCGGCGGGGCATGTTGGTCGAGCGGAGAGAGGGCCGTGCGATGCAGGGCCACTACCTCCGTGCCTACGGCGATTATCAGCACCAGCAGCAGGCTACTAAGCAAGATTTTCAGCAGAATACGCACAGGGAGTTGAATTACTCCCCGAAGCTACAATCACCCCTATGAAGCCGGCATGAACCCAGCGGCCAATTTGGCGGTGGGCTGAAAATCCAGGATAAAATCCGTGCCCTGCCCCACCTTGGACTCTGCCCGGAGCACCGCGCCATGGAAGCCGGCAATGGTCTGAGCAATGGGCAGGCCCAGCCCGTAACCCTCCGGCGAGCCCGGCGCGTTGGAATTGAAGCGGCGGAATCGGTCGAACAGGTAAGGCAGGTTTTCGGGCGCGATACCAGGACCCGAATCCTCCACCCGCAACGTGTAGCCGCCGTCGGGCCGGGGCCGGCCCACCACCCGAATGCTGCCGCCCTCACGGTTGTACTTGATGGCGTTGGAAATCAGATTGCGCAGCAATGTGTGCAGCAGGCTGGCGTTGGCCAGGGGCCGGGTGTCGTCGCCTTGGACGTCCACTTCCAGGCTGATATCGCGCTGCTGGCGGCGGTCGTCCAACTCCTCGGCCACGTCGGCCACGGCTTCGGAGAGGCGCACGGCTTCGTTGCGTAGGTACTGCTCGTTTTCGATGTTGGCGATGAGCAGGAGGGTGCGCACGGTGTTGCGCAGGCGGTAGAGCGTGCGCTGCGATTCCACGATTTGCTGGGCGTGCTGCTCGGGCAAGGTAGGGTCCTGCAGCATATTCTCAAAGCGCGATTGCAGGATACTGGCTGGCGTGAGTAGCTCGTGGCTCACGTTGCTCATAAACTCCCGCTCCTTGGCAAAAGCCGACTGCACTTGCCGCATCAGCGAGTTCAACCGGTCGTCGAGCCGCCGGAAGTCAGTCGTGTCAGTGTCAATGGGTTCAAATTGGAAATCGGAAGGCTGCCGAATGCCCCGCAACTTGCGAATGGTGAGTTCCCGCAACGGTTCCAGCAGGTAGTGCGCAAAGGCCGCATCGGATAGCACGGTAAGCAGGGAGGCCGCCACCAGCACCCACAGCGCAAACGTGCGCAGGGTGTCGGTGAGTAGTTCCACGGTTTCGAGCGAGGAGCCGATTTCTACCCGGAAAGCGGGCTGGCCCAGCGCTCCCGGTGGCCGGGCAAAGCTCAGAATGCGGTAGTCCTCTACCTGCTGGTCGACTTGCCGGGGCTCCTCAAAAATGCGCTCGGGTGGCAGCTGCGCCCCCGTTGGCAGCGGCGTGAGCGTGATGTACTCCTGCTTAAAGATGTTGTAGTCGGCGTAGGTTTCGGCCCGTTCGCCACGCTCAAATGCCTGCAGGCCGTCGCGGATAATGAGGGCTAGTACCCGCCGTTGCTTTTCGCGCAGGTGCTGGTCGGTGTGGCCCACCGCTACCCGCTGCACAATGGGCGGAATCACCAGCGCGCCCAGCAGCACCAGCAGCAGCTTGGAAAGAGCATTGAACAGGGCCAGCTTGGCTTCGAGTCTCATGGGGGTGTAATGGTGTTGAGCACAAAAGAACGTCATGCCGAGCAGAGCCGAGGCATCTCGCGTGGGGTAGTAATCAATGCTGTATTCAACGATTGAGTTACTGCTGCACGCGAGATGCCTCGGCTTTGCTCGGCATGACGTTCTGGGGTTTTTTCTTACAAAAACTGCTTACTCCGCCGCCCGGTACCCAATGCCACGCACCGTTTCCAGGAAATCGGCGGGGCCGAACTGGGCCAGCTTCTTGCGCACATTTTTGATGTGGACGTCGATGTAGTTGGAATCAGAATCGTCTTCCAGCACGTTGCCCCACAGGTGCTCGCCAAGCTGCAGGCGGGTGAGCACCCGGCCGCGGTGCAGCAGCAGGTAGTGCAGCAGGTCGAACTCCTTTTTGGTGAGGGGTACTTCCTGGCCGCCATGGCGGACAATGCGGGCGTTGGGGTCCATGCTGAAGCCCTGGCCGAAGCTGATTTCAGGCCGCTTCAGGTTGAACTTGCGGCGCGTGATGGCCTGCATCCGGCTGGTGAGCTCCAGCAGCGAGAAGGGCTTGGGCAGGTAGTCGTCGGCTCCCAGGTCGAGGCCGCGAATGCGGTCGTCGAGGGCGCCGCGGGCAGTGAGAATGATGAAGGAGGCCTCCTGGTTTTCGTTGAGGCGGGCTTCCTTGAGCAGGTCAAGGCCGTCGCCGCCGGGCAGGCCCAGGTCGAGTAGCACGAAGTCGTAGCTGCTCACATACAGTTTTTCGGAAGCCTCGGCGTAGGTGTAGGCCGAGTCGACCAGGTATTGGGCTTGCAGCAAAAACTGACGCATTTCCTGGTGCAGGCTTTTTTCGTCTTCGATGAGCAGAACGTGCATGGCGGGGTGTGGTTGATGGGGCAGCGTCGCGGCCGAAACAGTTCCGGGCCGCCAGCGCTTAACGTGTCGCAACATACGGCACATCCGTCTGAACGGTAGATGAAGCCCGGGCCGGGACAGTTTCCGAATATGTTTTTTAGCCAAAGCCGAACGCTCTGTGCTTTGCCAATTACGGTGTACTTTGCTGATGAATCCTTCCATCCATCAAGTTATTCCTTTCTTAATGATGTTCTTTCGTTACGTTGTCTGTTTCTTTACCATTCTGAGTGCTTTAGCCACAAATTCTACTGTGCTGGCCCAAGCCAAGCCAAGTAACTCTAAAACCAAAGTAAAACCACTCGTGACCACCGTCTACCTCGTGCGCCACGCCGAAAAAGACACCACCGGCCACCCCACCGACCCGCCTCTCTCGGGCGTGGGGCAGGTGCGGGCTGTGGCCTTGCGGCAGACGTTGCTGCGCCGGCAGCCCGTGGCCCTCTTCACCACCGACACCAAGCGTACCCGCGCCACCCTCGCGCCCCTGGCCGAAGCCCTGAAACTAGAGCCGCAGGTGTACGACCCCCGCCGCGGCCGCGACCTCACCGACCGCATCACGAAGGACTACGCTGGCAAAACGGTGGTCATCGTGGGTCATTCCAACAACGTGCTGTCGCTCATTGATGATTTTGGGGCCACGCCGCCGGTCGAGGAAATTGCTGACAATGAGTATGAATACTTGTTCACCGTGCGCCTGGTGGAAGGCCTGATGCCCACCGTGGAAGTGCGCGGCTACGGGGCCGAGCGCAAGCCCGACCCCAAAGGCAAAGCAGCCGTGAGCACTATGAAGTAGCGGCGGCAACGGCTACTTTCGCCGCATGAAAAATCAGGTACCCTACCGGTTGCTGTTGTTGGGGCCAGCGCTGCTAAGCTGCGGGCATGGCCCCAAATCCAAACCGGAGACGCCCGCCACTGCCCAAACTGCAAGCAAGCAGCTTCCAGCCAGGCCGGCCGCCGCGCCGTTCGTGGGGTATCATCGCTACCGGGGCACCGTAGGCAATATGCCAGTGACGGTGGAGCTGACCATCGGGCCGGAATACGCCGGCGACTCCGTTCGCTGCATCGGCCATTACTATTACGACCGGTTTGGGGGAGAGCTGGCGTTGAAAGCCGGTAGGCCCTGGCAGGCCAATAAACCGCTGGCCTTGGCCGAAATGGTGGAAACGTCGGACGATTCCACGCAACCGGTCACGGCCCACTGGCAGGCCGCGCAACCCATGGGCCCGGTGCTCACGGGAACCTGGACCAGCACCGCTGGCCGCCAACTGCCCTTTGCGCTGCACGAAGACTACGACGGGGCCGTGCGCTATGAAATGCTGCGGGAGGACGCCGAGGGTGAAAACTGCCCGGCCAATCAGGAAGGTGGGCAGCAGTTTGGCCTCCAGGCCACGGAATATTACCTGCACCTGCTGGGGCCCGACACCTTGCAGCCCGGCCTGCGCCGACTGCAATGCCCCGTGCCAGCCCAGCGCCGCGCCCAGCTTCAGGAGGAGCTCAAAGGCCTGGGCTGCGATGCGGAGCGCTACGGAACCAGTGTGTACCGCGAAGTTACCTACAACGCCAACGGGCTCCTTTCGCTGGTGCAAACGGATGACGAGTCGTTGGGTGGCGCGTATCCATTGGGCACCAACACCGCCTACACTTACGACCTGAGCACCGGAAAACGCTGCGATGTAAGGGATTGGCTGCGTCCGGAGAAAGCTGGCGCCGTGGCCGAGCTCTTTGATGAAGCGCTGCGGGCTGATTCAACCGGCCAGCTTTTTGCCGGCGAAAAAACAGCCACTGATTCACCCAAAAAAGTGAAGCTGGCCGACCTGCCGGCTTTTGGGCTCAACAGCGAAGGCCTGTTCGAAACTCTGGGCAATGTGGGGGCTCCGCACGTAGCGCAACGGCTGCCCATCACCATTGCCTATGCCAAACTGGTGCCCTATGTGCGGCCCAATACGCCCCTGGCGCGCCTGCTACTGGCGCGCGGCTTGCGCAAGCCGTAGTTTGGTGCGCACCGGTTACAAGGCCGTTGCCGTACTTTCGCTGTGGTCCGGCACTACTGGCGGGCGCGTTTAGGTTACAGTCGTATGCATTTTCCCTTTCAGAAATTCCTGGTTTGTGCCGGCACTGTGCTGGCCCTGACTTCCTCGGCCGCATCGGCGCAGCGCCGCAAAGCAAAGCCCGCGGCCAAGCCCGCCCCGGCCGCTGCCGCAGCACCTGTTCCGGCGCCCGTATCCGACTCGGTGGCCCTGCGCCGCATCTTTGATGAAGCCCTGCTCCGCGGCGAGAGCTACGAAAACCTGCGCTACCTCACCGGCAACATTGGGGCCCGCCTCTCCGGCTCGCCCCAGGCCCAGCTGGCAGTGGAGTGGGGCAAGACCACCATGGAAAAGGCCAAGTTCGACCGCGTGTATCTGCAGGAGGTAATGGTGCCGCACTGGGTGCGCGGCAGCAAGGAGCGGGGCGAAATCGTGGGCAACAAGGACAAGGGCATCAAGGTACCCATCTGTGCGCTGGGTGGCTCTATCGGCACTGGCGGCAAGCTGAAGGCCGGCGTAGTGGAAGTGCACAGCCTGGATGAAGTCCGCAACCTGCCCGAAGCGGCCGTGAAAGGCAAGTTCGTGTTTTACAACCGGCCTTTCAACGACGCCCTCATCGAGCCCGGCGCGGCTTACGGCGGGGCCGTGGACCAGCGCGCGCTTGGTGCAGTAGAGGCTGCCAAAAAAGGTGCCGTGGGCGCCTTGGTGCGCTCCATGACCAGCGCCCGCGACGACTTCCCGCATACGGGTACCATGCGCCCGGCCACTATTCCCGGAGCCGCCCTCAGCACCAATGCCGCCGATAAGCTCAGCCAGTTGCTCAAGGCCAACGCCGACCTGCAATTCGAGCTGGAAATGGAGTGCATTGCCCTGCCCGATGAAAAAAGCTATAACGTAGTAGGCGAAATCAAGGGCAGCAAGTACCCCGACGAAGTCATCACCGTGGGCGGCCACCTCGATTCCTGGGACCTTGCCCAGGGCGCCCACGACGACGGCACCGGCTGCGTACAGAGCATCGAGGCCCTGCGCCTGCTCCGCGTTGCCGGCTTCAAGCCCGAGCGCACCATTCGCGCGGTGCTGTTCATGAACGAGGAAAACGGCACCCGCGGCGGCAACGAATATGCCCGGCTGGCCGCCGCCAACAAGGAAATTCACCTCGCCGCCATCGAGTCCGACGGCGGTGGCTTTACCCCCCGGGGCTTCACCGTGGAAGGTGACGCGGCCACCGTGGCCAAGCTAGCCAAGCTGGCCCCACTGCTCGCGCCCTACCACGCCGCCGAGGTGACGGCCGGCCATTCCGGCACCGACATCGAGCCCCTGCAGGAAGCCGTCCATCCCAAAGCCCTCATCGGCTATAAGTGCGACTCACAGCGCTACTTCGACATCCACCACACCGCCGCTGACACTTTTGATAAAGTGAATCGCCGGGAGCTTGAATTGGGCGGCGCCAGCATGGCCTCACTGATTTACCTGCTGAGCAAATACGGCTTGTAACAGAACAGCATTGACCAATGGGCTCCATGAGAGATAAAACAAACCGGCCCCACCTGCTTGCGCGGGTGGGGCCGGTTTGTTGTTCGAAAAGCCAGGGTTAGTTCTGGCCCAGAATCGAGAACAGCTCATCCAGCTTGGGGGTCAAGATGATGTCGGTGCGACGGTTGAGGGCCTTATTGGCGGGGGTGTCGTTGGCGGCAATGGGCAGGTATTCGGCGCGGCCCGAGGGCGTTACCTGGGCGGGGTCCATGCCGGCGGTGGTGAGCAGGCGGGTGATTTCGGTGGCACGCATCACGCTCAGGTCCCAGTTGTCGCGGGCCCCGCTGGCGGTCTGGCCTTTGATAGGTACGTTGTCGGTGTGGCCTTCCACTAGCACGTTCACGTCCTTATTATCCTTGAGGGCTACGGCCAGCTTGCGCAACGCATCCTGGCCTTTGGGGTCGACTTTGGTGGAGCCCGACTTGAACAGCAGCTGTTCCGAAAGCGACACGTAGACCTTGCCGTTTTTCACGCTCACCTGCAAATCCTGCGCGTTGAAGCCCAGCAGCGCATCAGAAACCCGTTGGCGCAGGGCCTTGGTGGCGGCATCTTTCTGAGCCAAAGCGCTTTGAAGGTCAGCAATGCGGGCGTTTTTGCTTTGCAGGTCGGCATCCTTATTTCGCAGGTCGGCGTCCTTGTTTTTGAGGTCAGTTTCGGCGTCGCCCAGATTCTGATTCAGTTGGTTAACTTGCTGGTTTTTGCTCAGAAGCGAGCCGCGCAATGCTTCTTCGCTGCGGGCCTTGTCGGCGGCCAGAGCGCTTTTCTCCAGGGCCAGTTGGTCGCGCGATTTAGTTAGCTCAGAGTTTTGCTGTTGGAGAGCGGCGATTTCTTTCTGATTACAACCCGGCAGGGCCAGTAGCGCAGCGCTGACCAGCAGGGTGGGGAAGGAGCGAAAATTCATGAGTGGGAAAGAGAAGTAAAGAAGTTAATTAGGCTTTCAAATAGCCCAGCCTTTAAAACGAGGCCCGTTGGCTGGGGTTACCTTTGGGCCAATTCTATGTATTTTCTTCATTTAGTTTCTGCTCTTTGGAATCGCAGAGTGCCGGAGCGGCGGGCCATCGGCCTGGTTCTGGCGCTATTGGGAGCCGCCGGGCCAGGTGCCGGGCAGGCGCCGGCCGTGGGGCAATCAGCAGTGATGCCGCCCGCCACCCAGCATCCGACGCGCTATTGGGTAACGCTGCGCGATAAAAGCGGCGTCCGATTCGACCCCGCGCATTATTTCTCGCCGGCCGCGCAAGCCCGCCGCGTCCGCCAAAACCTGCCGGCGTTCGATGCCACCGACCTGCCCGTGCGGGCCGATTACGTGGCCGCCATTGCGGCGCAAGTCGATACCGTGACGCTGGTGAGCCGTTGGTTTAATGCCGTAGCCTGCCGGGCCACACCGGCTCAGGCCGCCGCGTTGCGCCAGCTGCCCGGCGTGCGTAGCGTGGCGGTATGGCCCCAGCGCGAAGTGGAAGTTGCAGGTACCAAGCCAGCCGGTTTGCCAGCGGCAAAGTCCCGTTTTGCCGACACACCCAAACCCATCAACTCCAACGACTACCTGCTGGCGCGTCGCCAAACCGCCGCCCTCGACGGAGCCGCCCTGCGCGCTACGGGTCTGGATGGCAAGGGCATGCGCATTGCAGTGTTCGATGTAGGCTTTCGGGGCCTGAAGGAGCATCCGGCCTTCCGCGAACTGGTGGCCGACAAGCGCATCGTGGCCACGCACGACTTCCTGCGCAACCGCGACGACGTATTTCTCGGTGGCGGACACGGTACCGAAGTGATGGGCTGCCTGGCTGGCCGCCTGCCCATGAGCCCTACCGCCGTGCCCGGTCTGGCGCTGGGCCTGGCTCCCGCGGCCGAGTACCTGCTGGCCCGCACCGAGCAGCTGCACCGCGAGCGCTACGCCGAGGAAGAAGCCTGGCTGGCGGCCGTAGAGTGGGCCGACCGCCTGGGCGCCGACATCATCAACTCCTCGCTGGCCTACACCGAGCAGCGCTATTTTCCCGAGCAGATGGACGGCCACCGCAGCCTCATTGCCCGCGCTGCCAACCTGGCCGCTCGCAAAGGCGTGCTGGTGGTGAGCGCCGCCGGCAACGACGGCGACGACGACTGGGTCCGCATTGGCACCCCGGCTGATGCGGACTCCGTGCTGGCTATTGGCGGCCTCGACCCCGAAACCGGCCTGCACGTCGATTTTAGTTCGTTTGGCCCCACCGCCGACCGGCGGCTCAAGCCCAATCTGGCGGCTTTCGGCATCGTGCTCACGACCACGCCGGGCGGCGATTATGAGCGGCTGGAAGGCACGTCGTTTGCCTCGCCGCTGGTGGCGGGCTTTGCGGCTTGCCTGTGGCAGCAGCACCGCAAGCTCACAGCCATGCAGCTATTTCAGGGCCTGGAAAAATCGGCGGAGCTGTATCCTTATTTCGACTATGCGCACGGCTACGGCCGGCCCCGCTTTGCGCACTTTCAAACCAGTAAATCGGAAATTACGGTAGCGCCCACCTTTGATTTTGTGCCGCACGATAGCCTTGTAGCCGTCGTTATTCGGCCCGAAGCCGCCATTCGGCCGGCCGAAACCCTTCCGCTATTGGCCGACCAAAGCGATGCCACCCTGCCATTTGCTCTGCCCGCGCCCGAGGCCAAAACGCCTTCCGACAATGTGCCCCGTGTGGGCCACGAGCAGCCAATATCGGCCGGTAGCCCGCCGCTGGCCTCACTGCCCGAGCCCAATTACCCGGCCTATCTCTACTGGAACCTGGCCGACCGCCGCGGCGTGTTGCGCCGCTACGAAACCCGCGCCGTAACCCAACGCTTGGTGGTCCAGATTCCTCGCCGGCTGTTTAGTGGCGGCAACGTGCTACGGGTTCACTTCAAAGGCTACACGGCCACTTATTCAGAATGAG
The DNA here is from genome assembly GCF_017571495.1 of Hymenobacter negativus. Taxonomy (GTDB): domain Bacteria; phylum Bacteroidota; class Bacteroidia; order Cytophagales; family Hymenobacteraceae; genus Hymenobacter; species Hymenobacter negativus. The sequence goes on from NZ_JAGETZ010000009.1 coordinate 39,397, forward strand.
CGCGCTAGCTAGCAAAAAGCAAAAACCGGGGAAATGGGGCATGGCAGCGCTAGCAACCGTGCTACTGGGCATTGCGGCACCGGCCGCGCATGCCCAGCAGGTATTGGTGCAGGGCAACGTAGCCGAGGACACGGTGAAGAATGCCTTCGGCCCAAACCGGCATTACTTCGGGCACTTGTATGTGGGCTACGGGCTACTGGCGGGCGCTGCCGCCCCGGGGAGCGAAATACGCTACGGCCTACGCTCGGCAGAGCTGCGTGCCGGGGGCCGGCTGAAAATCCGCTTCACCCAGGCGCTGGCGGCCACCGTCGATTTGGGATACGGCTACCTGCGTTACGACCTGGCTCAGAATAGCCAGAAGCTCCTGCCCACACCCAGTCTGCACCGCCGCGAAACCCTGGGGCTGCACCGCCTCTACTCCGAAGTGGGGCTGCGCCTGAACTACGGCCGCCGGGGCAACACCGTGGGCAGCTACCTCGACCTGCTGGCTGGCGGCGGCTGGGTGGCCGGCACCTCCCACACCACCGAAGACGACCCCGGCCCGGGCATCGGCTCCGTCGAAACCACCGAGCACGGCTTGCCCTACCTCCGCCGCTGGACCACCGGCCTGGGCGCCCGCCTGGGGTTCGACCGTTACGCCCTCACGGCGCGCTACCGCACCAGCGCCGCCTACGCCAGTGCTTACACGGCCTGGCCGGAGCTGCCGCGCTGGGTGTTAGGGGTAGAAATTGGCTTATTCTGAGGCGAATGAAGCCGAAGGGCAAACCAATTTTCAGGGCTTTACCGTAAAATTCATTCCAGGCCAGCAACCGGTCAAATAATCGGAGAATTGCCATAGCCCCATCTTCCCACCTTACCTTCGTGCGTTCGCAGCCCACCGCGCCGCCCTTTCAGTTCATGAAAACGTCTTTTTCTGCCCTTTCTGGCCTAACCCTGATTGCTTTAGGACTCAGCCTGCAGCTCACTTCCTGCGTCAGCACCGAGCGCGAAGTCAGCACTTCTTCCACCGACCCCCGCGCCACCTATACCCCGCCGCCCGCCGGCAGCCGCGTCCGGGTGAACGGCAAAACGGTGCTCAACACCGTGAGCGCCACCCATACGTTCTCAAACCCCACCACGCAGGACAACTTCATTCTGCAGCTGCGGGGCCCCCGCATTCTCACGGCCCAAGCCCACCTTATCGTGACCAATAGCAAGGGTGACACCCTGCGCCACGAAGTGCTGCCCGCCCGCGCCCTGCTCAGTCACACCGACATCACAGACGCCCAGTCGGCCAGTGTGCGCGACCAGGAAATTGCCATTTTGCAGGGCATGAACAATTTTTTCGCTGATTCGCATTTCACCAACCCCGCCATCCCGGCCGGTAGTGAACAGCCCGCCGAAGTAGACGCCAAAACCTGGTCTGCTCTGCGCGAAGACCCCAGCACCGTGGGCTTCGAATATACCGGAGCGGGTGGGGCCGAGCGGCGCATCGCCTTCGCCCGCAAGCTGGGTAAGGCCGTCGATATGGCGCAATAGCGCTTGGCTCAGCATAGTTGATTAATAAACACTGGTTCATTTTTACGTTAACCTCATGAAGTTCCTGATTTCCTTCGCCGTGGTGCTAGTGCTGATACTGGCCTATTTCCGTCTTTTCCCTTCCGCCCCCATCAATCCGGTGCTGCCAGTGCCGCAAGGCCAGGAAGAAGTGAACGGCCATAATGCCGACGTGCCCAAAGGCGCAACTCAGGATGAAGAAGAAGGCGAGGAGGAAGAGCAACACGGCAGCACCAGCATTGCGCCGGCCACGCCCGGCCAGACCTACGGCGCAGCCATCAGCCCGGCCGGTGCCCTGCCCATGACGGCCCTCGCCACGGCCCTTGGCACCCGCGATTCGGCCAAGGTGACGCTCACTGGCAAGGCTTCGGCCGTGTGCCAGGCCAAAGGCTGCTGGATGACCCTGCCCACGGCCGACGGCAAAGAAATGCGCGTCCGCTTCCGCGACTACGCGTTTTTCGTACCCAAGGACCTTAGTGGCCACGAGGTGGTAGTGAGCGGCTGGGCTTACCGCAGCACCGTACCCAAAGCCGATTTGCAGCACTATGCCAAAGACGCCGGCAAGTCGGACCAGGAGATTGCCGCCATCACCCAGGATGAGCAGCAGCTCACTTTTCTGGCCGATGGTGTGCGGGTGGTAAACTAAGGTTAGCCGCTGACTGTGAAATTGCTGGGAAGGCCGCCTCAACGGGCGGCCTTTTCGTTTTACCGCTTGTTTTAAAACCTTGCCGTAGCTTGCGGCCCGCGTCAGTTTGAACCGCTTTTTGCCCCGGTCGGGGCCTTTCCCAATGCCCGATACTCCCGCCATCCAGCACCGCATCGAAGCCCTCACCGAGCGGCTGCACCACCTCAATCATCAGTACTACCAACTCGATATTTCCGAAGTGCCGGACCAGGAGTTCGACCAGTTGCTGGCCGAATTGCAGCAACTCGAAGCCGAGCACCCCGACTTAGTGCTGGAAAATTCGCCTACGCGGCGCGTAGGGGGCACCATCACCAAGCAGTTCCCCACGGCGGTGCACCGCTTCCCCATGCTCAGCCTGGGCAATACCTATTCCGAGGACGACCTGCGGGAGTTTGACGAGCGGGTGCAGCGGGGTTTGGAAGGCGCGCCCTACAGCTACGTGTGCGAATTGAAGTTTGACGGCGTGGCCATGAGCCTGCGCTACGAACACGGCCAGCTCACCCAGGGCGTGACCCGCGGCGACGGTACCCGCGGCGATGTGGTGACGGCCAATGTGCGAACCATTAAAACGCTGCCACTATCCCTGCGACCCGGCACCGACCGCCCCGAGGACTTTGAAGTTCGGGGCGAGATTTTCATGCCCCTGCCCGTTTTCGACGAGCTGAACGCCGAGCGTGAGCAAAACGGTGAAGCCCTGCTGGCCAACCCGCGCAACGCCGCCAGCGGCACGCTCAAGCTGCAGAACTCCGCGCAGGTTGCAGCCCGCAAGCTGCGCTTCTACGCCTATTCGCTGCTCACGCCGGGCCGGCATTTCCCCAGCCACAGCGCGGCGCTGGAAGCGCTGAGCCGCTACGGCTTGCCGGTTTCGGATACGTGGCGCCGGGCTTCCAACATTGAAGAAGTGTTGGAGTTTGTGCATCACTGGGCCAAAAGGCGCTTCGACTTGCCCGTGGCCACCGATGGCATCGTAATCAAAGTCGACGACCTGCGTCAGCAGGACCAGCTGGGCTTCACCTCCAAAAGCCCCCGCTGGGCCATTGCCTACAAGTACCCCGCCGAAGCGGCCCGCACCCGCCTCAACGAGGTGCTCTATAATGTAGGACGTACTGGCGCCGTAACGCCGGTGGCTGTGCTCACGCCCGTACCCCTGGCTGGCACCGTGGTGAAACGCGCCACCCTGCACAACGCCAACCAGATAGAGCTGCTCGACCTGCGCCTTGGCGACACGGTATACGTGGAAAAAGGCGGCGAAATCATTCCCAAAATCACCGGGGTAGACCTATCGGTGCGGCCCGCTGATGCGGTGCCCATCCAATACCCGACCAACTGCCCTTCCTGCGGCACGTCGCTGGTGCGGCCCGAAGGCGAGGCCCATTTCCGCTGCCCGAATGAGCGCGGCTGCCCGCCCCAGCTCAAAGCCCGCCTAGAACATTATGTGTCGCGCAAATCTCTGAATATCGATGGCTTGGGCGCTGAAACCGTAGGCCGTTTCTTCGAGCTGGGAATGGTAAAAACTCCCGCCGACATCTACGATCTGCCCGCGCGGCGACCCGAATTGGTGACGCTGGAGCGCCTCGGCGAAAAGAGCATCGACAACCTCATTGCCGGTATCGAGGCCAGCAAGCAGGTGCCTTTTCCACGGGTACTATTTGGTCTGGGCATCCGCTACGTGGGCGAAACAGTGGCCCAGAAACTGGCGGCCCACTACCGCAGCATCGACGCCATCATGGCGGCTTCAGCCGAGGAAATGGCGGCGGTGCCCGAAGTGGGCGGTGTGATTGCCGTGGCCGCCGCGCACTGGTTCCAGCAGCCCGAAAACCGCGAGCTGGTGGAGCGTCTGCGCACGGCTGGTGTGCAGCTGGAAGTGACCGGCGAAGCGCCAGTACCAGCTTCCGACCGCTTGGCTGGGCTCACTTTTGTTATCTCCGGCGTATTTGAAAACCACAGCCGCGACGAGCTGCAACAGCTCATCATCTCGAATGGGGGTAAAATCACGGGTTCCATCAGCAAGAAGCTGAGCTACCTCGTGGCCGGCGACAATATGGGCCCCGCTAAACGTGAAAAAGCCCTGGGCTTCAAAGTACCCATCATTTCCGAAGCCGAGTTGATGGCCCTGCTGCCTACCACCACGCCTGCTGAGGAAGCTGTCGATATCGGAGAAGCCCCCGCACCCACCGCTCCGCCAGAGGCAGAAACGGGTCAGCAGGGCTCACTTTTCTAAAATCGGTGATTGAGCGGCGAGATGCGGGCCAGTACTAACTATCCAAGTTAATGCTGGAATATTCAATGAGGCAGATGGAAATAAGGCCGTCAAGCTTTTGGGTATCAGTGGAATTTCCGACATTTGAACTCCATTTTCCCATCCATGCGAGTTCTGGCCCTTTTTGCTTTCTTTTTTGTGCAGGCGGTATGTGCTCCGGCACTCCGGGCGCAGTGCGTGGTGCTGGATGACCTATTGGCCATCGGAGCCGAGCCCATGGCCCTGACGGTGCCTAAAGTCGTCACGGCCCGTCTCCCATCCGAATGGGCTTATGTCGCCCCTACAGCCACCGTGAAGGAGGCCGCCTGGACGTTTACGCCGGTTCTTGGCGAGCAGAAACCCACCGTCCGCCTGCAGATACGAGCCCAGCGCCCCGGCCAGGATGTAGTACTGAAAACCACCCTGGCCAACTGCGTCCGCGACCTACGTAGCGAACTCAAAAGCCGCAAGCTCACCGCCCAGCCCGTTACCTGCCCCAACTGCGAAGCGGTGCGCTACCAAGGACCTAATTACGACGCCACCATCTACAGCCAGATGAAAGGCGAATTCCCCTTCGTAGTGGTCGTGCACCAGGTGCCGGCCGGCATGCCCCCCGCCGCGTCGAGTGGGGCTGGCGCGGTGAAAATGCCTTAGCTACTGTGTGTAGTCATTTCATAAAAAAATCCCCGCTGCCAAGGCAGGGATTTTTTTATGAAATTACAGACGATAAAAGCTTCCTGCCAGCCGTTGTTCAACGGAATAGCCAGCCTGCAACAGCTAGCAGTAGCGTGAGCGACCAGATAACAGTTAGGCTTGTGAGCACAGCATTGGGGCCAAAGTGGCGGAAGGCTCCTATCAGCGCCCGCACGCCGGTTACGACTGTGGCAATGGGCAGAAACAGCAGCGCCGTGAACAACAGGGGCTGAAATACGAAGTATGTATTGTGCATCTGGATGTCCAGCTCCGGTTTCCAGAAGTAATCATAGCCCAATAATTTGCTCAGCAATAGCCATGAAAAAGCCCAGCTGCCAAGCAGCCAGGCTAATTCAACAAGGATTCTTCGAGCGCTGTTACTCAAGGATGGAGCCATTGCCCGGGCTGCTTAGAACGACTGCACAATGTTGTTGCGCAGTGTTTTAGGCGACCAGTAGCCGCTGGCAATAATGCGGCGGATGGTGAACAGCGGGTCCTGCTGGTCGCGCTTTTCGGCCAAAGAGAAGGCGGCCACGAAACCGCGCTTTTTCAGCTCAGGGAAAGCCTGGGTATTCCAGAGACCGAAGGGATAGGCGAAGTAGTTGATTTTTTTGCCCGTGATTTCCTCCAGGGTTTTGGTGGGCTTGTCGATTTGGGTTTCCCAATCCTTGCCTTGGTATTTCTTCACATTGTGGTGGTCCCAGGTATGCGAGCCGATGACGTTGCCTTCGTCGGAAAGCTGTTTCACCATGGCTTTGGTCATGTAGTGGGGGCGGCCCAAGCTCACAGTCATCACAAAGTACATGGCCTTGTAGCCGTACTGGTCCAGGGTGGGCCGGGCAATGGTGAACTGGTCGAGGTCGGTGTCATCGAAGGTGAGCATGATGGGCTTGCTCGGCAGCTTGGCGCCGGTGGTCATGTAGGCGTAGAGCTGGTCGGGTGAGATGGTGTGGTAGCCCGAGTCGGCCAGCATCTTAATCTGGGCCTTGAACGCCGCGATGGGAACGATGTAATCTTTGGCACCTTTGGAGTCGCGGGCCGTCCAGTCCCGAATCTGGTGGTAGCAGAGAATGGGCACCTGCGGCCGGGCCAGAATAGCAGCGGCATCGGTTGCCTTACCAGCCGGAATGGTGGTGGGGTCGGGAGCCGGCGTCGCGTTGGCTTCGTCGGTCGAAGTAGCGCGGGTACCGGACGTTTCGGCCGCGGCTGCATCGGTAGCAGTATCAGCCTTTTCGACGGTGACGCTGCTGCTGGCAGCCTCGCCGGTGGTGGCGGTTTTGGTGTCGCAGGCAGCCAGCGAAAGGGCCGCCAGCAGGAGGGAAGCAGAAGTAAATTTCATTGAAACGCGCGAAGCTCTGCTTCGCAACTGGGGAAATAATGGTGAAATCAAAGTTTGTCCGTTGTGCAGCACACCGCAACGCACGACGGAGTGCCAAGTAGAATCAGTTCGAATAGCGGAGCCATCTGCTACTTTTGTAGCCCACAAAACTAACTCTCAAACTCCCGGCATGAACAATTCTGGTTCCCGTCTTCCCGCGTTTCACGGCACTGGGGTGGCCCTGGTCACCCCATTTACTCCGGATAAGGCAGTGGATTACGCCGGCTGGCGGCACCTGCTCGATTTCTGCATCGACGGCGGCGTGGAATACCTCGTGGTGAATGGCACCACCGGAGAATCGCCAACTACCACGGCTGCCGAGAAGGCCGAACTGCTGCGCGTGGCTAAGGAACACGTAGCCGGCCGCGTGCCGCTGGTGTACGGCATCGGCAGCAACGATACGGCTACTGCCATAGAGTTATTGCGTACCACCGATTTGAAGGGTATTGTTGCCGTGCTTTCGGCTAGCCCGGCTTACAATAAGCCCAGCCAAGCCGGCTTGGTGGCCCACTACCAGCACCTGGCCGACGCCAGCCCGGTGCCGCTCATTTTGTACAACGTGCCGGGCCGCACAGCTTCCAACATCACCGCCGAAACCACGTTGCGCCTGGCGCAGCACCCCAACATCATCGGCATTAAGGAGGCCAGTGGCCTTATGGAGCAGTGCCTGACCATTGCGGCCCGCAAGCCCAAGGGTTTCCTGCTGCTCTCCGGCGATGACATGCTTACGCCCGCCCTCATTGCCTGCGGCGGCGAAGGCGTTATCTCAGTGCTGGCCAACGCTTTCCCCAAGCGCTTCTCCGACCTCACCCGCGCGGCCCTGGCCGGTGACTTTGCCGCCGCCCGCGAAGGCCTGTTCCGCCTGCTGCCCCTCAACCCGCTCATGTATGAGGAAAGCAACCCGGTCGGCGTAAAAGCGGCCCTCGAAGGCCTGGGCGTGTGCGGCACTGCCGTGCGCCTGCCGCTGCTCGAAGCCACCGAAGGCTTGAAAGACCGGATTCGCAAAGCGCTGTAGGATAGTGATTAGTGATTAGTGATTAGTGATTAGTGATTGGCCTTTATCATTTTGAGTTACTCCGCGCATCAAGCGGTGACGAAGGTCCTGCTCACATCTGCGCAGCTTGGAGCAATTAATTCAAGCTGCGCGGATGTGAACAGGTCCTTCGCAAGCTCAGGATGACAGCTTTCCTTAACCACTAACCATTATCCTACCAGCCACTGACTAGCGCATCGGCTACGTGCAGGCACTTGAGGGGCAGCTTTTCCTTCTTGATGTATGATTCCAAATGCATCAGGCAGCTCACGTCGGTGCTGATGATGAAGTCGGCGCCGGTGTCGAGCGCGTGCTCTACTTTTTGTTGGGCCATGGCGACTGAAATAGCTTCAAACTTCACGGCGAAGGTGCCGCCGAAGCCGCAGCAGGTAGTGTTTTCGGCCATTTCGAGGCGTTCCAGGCCGGCCACGCTATCCAGCAGCATGCGCGGGCCCGGGCCGATGCCGCACTCGCGCAAGGCGGAGCAGGAGTCGTGGTAGGTATACTTGCCGGCTAATGTTGCCCCTGGAATGGCCGTGACGCCCATTATTCCAACCAGAAATTCGGTTAGCTCATAGATGCGGCCCTGCACGGGACGACAGGCGCTCTGCTGGCCGGTTTCGGCAAAAAGCTCGGTGTAGCTGTTGCGCACCATGCCTACGCACGAAGCCGAAGGACTCACGATGTAGCGCTCAGTATCCGTCGGTGGGGCGGCAAAATCCCGGAGAAACTTATCGGCCACGGCCCGGGCCTGGGGGTGGTAGCCCGCGTTGTAAGCCGGCTGGCCGCAGCAGGTTTGGTTGGGGTTGTAATTGACCCTGACGCCTACACGCTCCAGCACCTTCACCATGTTGAGGGCCGTGGTGGGGTAGAGTTGGTCGACGAAGCAGGGGATGAAAATATCAACGGTTGTGGGCATCGGCTCGAACTATTAATGGAAGGCGAATATGCCACTCGCCGCGCCGCGGGCCCGTGCCAGCGCATCCAAATCCAGCCCCAAAGGTTCGCCTATTTCACTCAAATAAGCAATTAGATTCTCCGTGGCCATGTTGCCCGTCAGCTCATCGGCCGCCATTGGGCAGCCACCAAAGCCACCAATGGCGCCATCAAAACGGCGGCAGCCAGCCTCGTAGGCGGCACTCACTTTCTCGCGCCAGGAAGTGGGCGTGGTGTGCAGGTGCGCGCCAAACTCAATAGCCGGAAAAGCTGGAATCAGGGCCGAAAATAGTGGCGCGATGGTGGCTGCGGTGCTGGCTCCCACGGTGTCAGAAAGGGCTACAATGCGGACGCCCAATGCTGCCAGCTGCTGAGTGAAATCAGTCACGATTTCCGGACTCCAGGCATCACCATACGGGTTGCCGAAACCCATAGAGAGGTAGGTAACCAGCGTTTTGCCGGTGCGCTCGCACAGCTCGTGCATGGCAGCCACATCGGCCAGCGCCTTGGAGGTGGTTTGGTTGGTGTTGCGCCGCTGAAAGGTTTCGGACACTGAAAGCGGGAAGCCCAGATAACTGATTTCGGGGTGTTGCGCGGCAGTTTCGGCCCCGCGCTGGTTGGCCACAATAGCCAGCAGCTTGGTTTGAGTAGTGCTTAAGTCCAGACCCGCCAGCACTTCGGCTGTGTCGCGCAGCTGCGGAATTGCTTTGGGGGACACGAAAGAGCCAAAGTCCAGCGTATCGAAACCAACGTGCAGCAGAGCGTTGAGGTAGGCGGTTTTGGTGGCCGTGGGAATGAAATCAGGCAGGCCCTGCATGGCGTCGCGGGGGCATTCAATAAGTTTCATGGCGGGAGGGAATGGGGGTGGGAATAGGGGCGTAAAGGTAGCAGCCGGGCCGTAGCGCCGGCTTCGACCAGGATAACTACACCGCTTGCTAGCCGAACTACGTCGGGCCGGCTGGTGTTCGGAGGGCATGCTTTTTAAGTCGGATTCTACCTTGCTACGGCCCGTGTCCCGGCCGCTCTTCGGATTTCTGTGGCCCTTGCTATTGGGCGCGGTGCTGGGCATCAGCAGCTGTAGCAAGCAGCAAACCTTGCAGGCGCTGTTTCAGAAATCGAGCCCGCACCAGGCCTACGCCCGCCAGCTAACCCAGGCCGGACTGGACCGCCGCCCGGCCGGTCGCGCCTGGCTGGCCGCAGCCGATAAAGCCCTGCGCGACTCGCTCGTAGTCAGCCTGCCTTTTGCCGAAACCGGCTACTTCCGCCCCGAGCGGCCTTCGGCGGCCAGCTACCGCTACGCTGTGCGCGCCGGCGAGCAGGTGCACGTCAGCCTGACGCTGGCTCCTGGGGCCAATGCCCGCGTGTTTCTCGATGCTTTTGAGGCAGTGCCCGGCCGCATGCCCGCGCCCCTCGCCAATGCCGACACGCTCGTTCTCGATTTCCGCTACCGGGCTGAGAGCGACGGCCAGCACCTGTTGCGCGTGCAGCCCGAACTGCTGGCTGCTGGCCGCTACACCCTGCGTGTGGCCCGTGAGCCCAGCCTGAGCGTATTTCCGGTGCTGGGCCGAACTGACGCCGCGGCCGGCAGCTTCTGGGGAGCCAACCGCGACGGCGGGGCCCGCCGACACGAGGGCATCGACATTTTTGCCCCGCGTGGTACCCCCGCCATTGCCGCTACCGCCGGCACCATCACCCGCACCGGCGAAACTCCGCTGGGGGGGCGTGTGGTGTGGCTGGCCGATGCCGCGCACGGCGAGCACCTTTACTACGCCCACCTCGATAAACAACTGGTGACGCCCGGCCAGCGCGTGCGCGCCGGCGACACGCTGGGCTTGGTGGGCAACACCGGCAATGCCCGCAGCACCGTACCACACCTGCACTTCGGCATCTACCGCAGCGGGCGTGGCGCCGTGGACCCGTTCCCGTTTGTGCAGCAGGCAGCAGTGCCGTCCGTACCGCTCCATGGCCCGGACCGGCGCGGGGAGTTTGTGCGGTTGAAGGTGGCTGCATCGTTGCGGCCGTCATTGGCGACTGAAAAAAACACTCGGCGGTCAAAAACTGTGCTGCTGAAACAAGTGCCGCTGCTGGTATTAGGACAGCAAGGCACAAGCCTGCGTGTGCAGGCGCCCGATGGCCAGATTGGCTACGTTGCCGCGCGGGCGGTGGTGGGAGCCAGCGGTACGCCCCTGCGGAAACTGGTGCTGCCAGTTGCCACTGAGCTACTGGCGCAGCCGGCCGCCACAGCCGCAGCAAGCGAAGCGCTGGCGGCAAAAACGGTGGTTGCTGTTCTTGGCCAAGCCAATGGCTTCAGCCTGTTGCGTGGGCCGCAGGGCCAAACCGGCTGGGCCGCTATTTGAGTAAATTGAACCACCATGAGCCGCATTGCGGCGGCAGGGTTGGCCATTATCATGGCAGTGTTTCTTGGTAGCAGTTGTCGTCCGAAAGCCACCCGGTAAACGCTGATAGGCAATGCTTTACCGCTGCGTGCACTGCGAGAAAACAGTATGCCAATGCCACGGCAGAAACGAACCGGTGCGTTGGCTAATGAATGGATATTAGCGTGTGAGGCGGTACAGAATTTGAGCTTGCTCATGTCGTAACCTGAGCTTTTGTGTTGCGTTAGCAGGGTAGGGCCTTACTTTGCGGCCTGTCGGGGTTCCCGGCATCTCGCACTTCTGGCTTCTGTTTCCAATTCAAATACCCGCAAAATCATGGCTGATACTTCATCTTCTAACTGGGCCGATATGGCCGCTTCCCTGCTCAGCAAGCTGTCGGGCGGCGTTGAGCTCAGCTGCGCTTTCGACCAGATAGAGCTGCAAATGCCTAACCCCCAAAACCCCAACGCGCCGGCCACTACCTGGAAGTTGAACGGCTCGCTACGCATTCGTACCCGTGGCGAGCAGCCCGCCGCACCTGCGGCCCCAGCCCCCCAGCTTCCCGCCAGCCGCCCCGAAGCCGGTGCCTAGCGCGCTCGAAATCGATGCGCAACTGGTCATCAGCTGGAATGGCCATCCTTTGCAACTGGCGGCAGCTGGTACCTACCTCATCCTGAACATCCCCAGCCAGCACGTGCTTGATGAGCTAACTGCCGGCCCGCCAAAGGACCCCAGTGCGCCCAAAAAGCCTAAATCTGACGGTCCCGACCCGCTCCAGCAAATCAACGACCTGATGCGGCGCCTGGGTTGGGTGCTCGACCTGCGCGTAGGCGGCAAAACCTACGTGACGTTTGGCGTACAGCGCACGCCCAAAATCACGCTCAATGCAGTGCTGGGCAAGATTGGCTCGTTTTTTAAGTAGCGCAACTTTCGGGCAAAACCGAGCGAATTTGCAACTAATTTTGGCGCGCTTAGTTTGGTAAGTACAGGCGCTTTGTGCTACCAAAATGAACTCCGAACACGAACGTAAAAACCAGGTTGGAGCCCGGCGGGGCTCCTCGCCATTGGGGCGCATCGAGCGCCTTTCTCCCTTGTTGCTGGCTGGGTACCTGGCAATTTTGGCCATTGCCATCATGTTCATCATGTTGGTGGTGGCCTACGTGTTCACCCGCTTACGGAGCGGCGTGCCTACCGGCCTGCACCCATTACCGCGCTACTTCTCTCTCAGCACTATTGTGCTGCTCTTGAGTAGCTACACCATGGCGCAGGCGCCCCGCCTCTACGCCGCCGATGACCTTCGTACCCTTGTGCGCTGCCTGGGGGCGACGTTGCTGCTGGGCTGTGTGTTTGCTGGCCTGCAAATGCTGGGTTGGTACGAGCTAACCCGAAACGGAGTCCCATTCCAAGGCGATACCAGTAGCAGTAGCGGCCAGTTCATCTACCTGATATCAGCCCTACACGTAGCGCACTTGCTCGGCGGCGTCCTGTTGCTGTTGGCATTGCTGTTGCGCGTCAGCCACGCCGACCGCGACGCGGTGCGCGCGTTGGTGTTCATCCGCAACCCCTACCACCGTCGCCAACTGCAGCTTCTTGGTACTTATTGGCACTTCATCGACGTGCTGTGGGTGGCACTTTTTGCCGTATTTTTGTTCTTGTACTGAGGCTGTTAGCGCGAATTCGAATTATGGTTTCACTTCCAGCCAGCCCTTGAACTGCCGGCCATCGGTGTATTGGACCAAATAATAATAGATGCTGCTGCTGCCCTGGCCGGGCCAGCTAAAGTCCCGGTTGCTGGATTCATACACCGGTTGGCCCCAGCGGGTGTAAATCCGGATGTTGGCAAACTGCTCGTCACAGAAGTTGAGTGGCAACTCCGGCAGATGAAACTCGTCGTTGACCTTGTCGCCATTCGGCGTGATGATGTTGTAGAGCTTGAGCTCCGGCGAATTGGGCCGGATAACTTCGAAACGAACCGTCTGGCGCTGGGGCAGCGGGCGGCAAGTAGCATCAACTAGCTGAAAGGTTACATCCAGCGGGCGGTGCAGGTTTACAGCATCGCAAGTCACATCCCAGCGGAAGGTACCGGACGCCACACCCGTACCATTCTGAGCGGTAAAGCGCATTCCGGCATCAGCCAACGCAAAATTCTCGCTAATCGCCGTCATCGTCAGGCCGTCGCGGTCGGCATCGGTGCCCGCAAAAGTGGCTGTATAAGTATCGCCCAGAGAAAGCCGAACCACAGGCAGCTGGCCCGGCGCTGTTGGAACAGGCAAAGCCGGCGTGGCCACCAGCACCGGCGGCCGGTTAGTATAGCGCACAAGAACGGGTACCGTGATGCTCACCGCCTGCCGCTCGGTGCAGGGCGAAGTGGCGGCCGTGAACTGAAAATTGTAAAGCGAATCGGTACCCACGGCCCGGCAGTCGACGCGCCAGGAGAAGCGCCCGCGCTGCTGAGTGCCCACGCTACCCTGCGTGAGCGTAGCGCCAAGGGCGGTGGGATTGAAATTCCGCCCGGTCATTTCCAGTTGAATGGGGTCATTATCTGGGTCAGTACCAGCAATATCGAACGTCACCAAATCGCCCACTCGCGCCACCAGGGGCAGCTGAGGACCAGCCGTAGTAACCAGCGAGGGCGGCGAATTAGGTGGAGGAACCGAGGTGAAAGCCACCCGCACCGTGTCGCGCTTGGGCAGGCTGCAACCATCATCACCCACCACCACATCCAGCAAAAACACCCGCCCGCGTGTGTTGATGCATTCGGGGAAGCATAGCGTAGCCGTGAGGGTATCGGGCATGCCGGCGCTGCGTACCGAGCCACTGGTGGCGGTAGTGAAGTTTGGCAACAGGCCCGAGAAGTTTACCGGGCTTAGCGAAAGGGTGAGGCGAGAGTTGGGGTCGGAGTCGGTAAAGCGCAGACGTACGCAGTGGTTGCCGCCGGGCACCAGGCGCAGGGTATCGCGGCCGGGGCGGTAGGGCACCTGGCCCGTTGCGGCGGGCAACAGCACCATGCTGGGCTTAGTATTGATGGGACAGTTGAGCACCATGAGCTGAAAGTCGCGGCGTGCCTCGCCAATTTTTTCACCCCGCCGGTATTCTGAACAGCTCACTCCAAACACAAACAGGCCCAAGTTGCTGGGCCGTACCGTGAGGCGGCCCGTAGCCCGGTTGATTTGCAGGGTGGGGGCCCCCGGAATCTGATTTAAGGTTCCCAACCCCGAATTCCAGCTAATGGGCGAGTACGGCGCGGCCGTGGCCGAAGCGGGCTTGGGTTGCGTGGCCGTGGCGTGGCCGTTGAGCGGCGTCACCAATTCGTATACCAGCGAGTCACCATCGGCATCTGTTCCACCAAAGTCGTAGTAAAACAACTCGTTGCGACAGGCATAGTCGGCCAGCGGCGGGAAGATGCGGGGGGTGGAATCGAAGAATGGCTGGCCCCGGCGCACCACCGCCGGAAACTCCAGATAGAAGGTTTGGGCCGCGTCGCCGGGGCTCACAATGTTGCTGATGGAGTTGTTGCGGCAGCAGCGCTCCACGGCTACATAATAGCCCTGGGCGCTGGTATAAGTATTAGCTGGTAGCGAGATGACTTTGCTATACACCAGCTTGCGGGTGCTGAGCGTGGGCTTGGTACAGGCCGGATTGGTATAGCTGACGAAGGTGTTGCTGGTGAGGGGCAACACCACATTCATCATGCGGTTGTTGTTGGTTTTGTCGAAAATGGAGGCCGTCAGGTCGGCATCGAGGGCGCTTGGGCTGCCGTTGTAGGCATCGAAGTAGAGATTGAGTATCAGCGTGTAGGACTCACCGGTACCGTGTACCAGTTCCATCTCTCCGCCCACAATGTGCGTGGCACGCGCCGGGCTGGCTAGCAGCAGGCAACCACAAAAAAATAGCAATGTAGCCGCCCACGATGAGCTGAGCAAACGAAAGCGGAAAGGCATGGGGTAGAGGAATAAGCGCATTAAATCCTGAATAATCCGAAATATACGCCTCCGCACCCCAACGTGCCGCCGCGCCACAACAAGCCCCGGATGAGCGGGCGCAGCAAAGCGGCGGTGGCACCTTTTGGCTTGCTCCCCGTATCTTCGAACCGGGCTGAAGCTGACTGCTAACCGCTACCTCATTCAATAAGTTACCAATCCAACCCACGCTATGCGTTTCTTTTCCAAAGCCTTGATTCTGGTAGGCTTACTGGCCGGTGCTGGCAGTCTCCGTGCTCAGCCAACGGCCGACCGCGCCGTAAGCGCCACGGCCCTCGATGCTGGCCCGATTTGCGCGGCGGCGCATATCAAATCGGCGTTGCGCACGGCCACATCATCAATTAGGCACCGTGCCAAGATGAACCGCTACGATGTGAAATACTATAAGCTGGACCTAGCCCTGGAAAACATTTCGCTGAACGTGGCCGGCTCGGTCTGGATGCGGGTGCGGGTGGGGAGTCAGGCCCTGGATTCGCTGGCGTTTGAGCTGTACCAGGCCCCGACCAACTCGCCCGCTGGCACGGCAACGCTGCTTATCGATTCAGTGGTGGTGAACGGTCGGCGCTCGCCGGGCATTCGTCGTGCGGGGCAGGATGCCACCGCGGCTCTGGCCCAGCCCGCTGCTGCTAACTCCCTCACCGACGCTCGGATCTATTACCACGGTACCGCCCCGAGTGGCAACTCGGCTGCCATTGGCAACGGCCTGAGCAACCGCAGCCAGGCCCAGATTGGCTTCAGCACCACCATTCCCTATGACATCACCTGGAGCTTATCGGAGCCTTTTTCGGCCCACGAGTGGTTTCCGTGCAAGCAGGTCCTCACCGACAAAGCGGATTCCAGCGACGTATGGGTGACCACTACCTTGCCCAATAAGGTAGGCTCGAACGGCGTGCTGGCCCGCACCGTGACCCTGCCCAACAATAAGGTGCGCTACGAATGGAAATCACGTCATCCTATTGATTACTACCTGATTTCGGTGGCTGTGGCGCCCTACGTAGAGTACGTAAATTACGCTCATCCCACGGGCGGCCCCACCATTCCCATCGTCAACTACCTCTACAATACAGCAGCTCAGAGCTACTACCAAGGAGAGATTGACCGTACACCGGGCTTCATCGAAAACTATTCGAGTTTGGTGGGCCTCTATCCGTTTGCCAACGAGAAATATGGCCACAGCATGGCCCCGCTGGGCCTGGGCGGTGGCATGGAGCACCAGACCATGACCACCCAGGATGGCTTTTTCTTCAACCTCACGGCCCACGAGCTTTTCCACCAGTGGTTTGGCGACAACGTGACTTGCGCCTCCTGGGAAGACATCTGGCTCAACGAGGGCTTCGCTTCATATGGCGAATACCTGTCGTACCAAGCCTTTGGAGCCCCCGGCGATGCCCGCTCCTGGATGGATACCGCCCACGGCTCAGCCCAAAACTCGTCGGGCAGCGTGTACGTGCCCGATACCACCAACGTGAGTCGCATCTTCAACAGTCCGCTCACCTATAAAAAGGGTGCGGCCGTCATCCACATGCTGCGCTATTTGCTGAACGACGATACCAAGTTTTTCCGCGCCCTGCGCACCTACCAGAGCACTTATCGGGGCTCGACGGCCCGCACGGCCAACCTCCAGGCTATTTTCGAAGCCGAAGCTGGGCGGCCGCTGGGTTACTTTTTTCAGCAGTGGTTTCGGGGGCAGGGTTACCCCACGTTCCTTGGAAGCTGGAACCAGGTTGGAGGCAACGTGGTGCTGCGTATAAACGAGACGGCTTCCGTGCCAAACGTCACACCGTTTTTTGAGACAGATGTGGACTACCGCCTCACCTTCACCAACGGCGGCACCCAAACTGTGCGCCTGCACCAGAGCCAAGCCACCCAAACGTTTCAGTTTGCTGCTACCGGCACCGTGGCCAGCATCGCCGTCGACCCCGACCAGTGGGTACTCGACCTGCCCACCAGCCCACCCGTACGAGACAATACCCTCGCGCTGGCCGTGCGCTCCTCCAGCACCGCCCCACTAGTAGCGCTCTATCCCAATCCCTGCCACGACCAACTGCAGCTGACTTCCTTGCCCGCTGGCCGTATCACGGCCGAAGTGTTGGACGCCACCGGCCGCCTCGTACTACGCCAGGCCATTCAGGCTCCGCAACTCGATACGCACGCGCTCACCCCCGGCCTCTACTACCTCCGCCTGTTGGGAGCTAGTTCGGAACTGCTGGGCCGGGGCCAGTTTGTACGCGAATAGCTAGTTGTCGGTTATTAGTTGTCCGTTGTCAGAGGCCAAGACGCGTTGACAACGGACAACCAATAACCGGCAATTAATCTAAAACCGTTCGTGGTATTCGCTTATCAGTGCCTGGGTGGCCGGTGTGGGCCCTGGGGCGTGCAACAGCTGTTTCAGCAGCTCATCAAATGAATCGGCCGGCGTGAAGCCGGGCTGAAGTACAGCATTGCTGGTGACCCGAATAAACATGGGGTGTCCATTTACGGCCACCAAATCGGTAGTAACGAGGCCAAAGCGCTGGTTGCAGTCGCCGGTTTTGGGACAGTCGGTCGGATTGGGCTTGAAAAGCTGCTTGAGTACGGTTTCGGACAGCTTCTGCTTGCGTTGAGTGCAACTGTCGGCGCAGGCGCGGTGGTAGCCCAAGGTCAGCAGCCGCTCACCCAGGTGCTCGTAGAAGTGGCGAAAATTGCCGGGCCCGATGGTGGGGTCGTAGATGAAAAGGGCTCCCTGCCGGCCGGGTTCCTGCAGAAGCTGCACCTTCAGGCCGCGCGCGCCGGCGGCTCCGCCTTTGCGCAGGTGGTAGGCTTTAAAATACGGTTCCAGCCAATTCAAAAAGACCTGCTGCTCGACCCAGCGAGCGTGTCGCCGTATCTGCGCCGATGACAGTGTCACGGCGTGCCACGTAGCCGGGTGGGCCACTTTGGGGCGAAACAGTTTTTGAAGGAAATCGAACAAGGCGTGGGAATTTAATGAAGCCGAAACACGGGCTGCGGCAAATAGTTTCTGAAAACAAGGCTGGGCCGTAGCACTTTTCGCCTAGCCTACCGCCGCCAATACCCATACCGTGCCATAAAAAAGGCCGGCCCCTAGTAAGGAGCCGGCCCGGATACCAGTGGCTGACAGTGGTTATTTCACCCGCGTCCAGGTCTGCGATTTGCCGATGAGCGAGAAGCCGATGTAACCCTTTACCTCCATCGTATTGGCGCTTTCCATCTTCATGTAGCAGGAGTAGGTTTTGCCGCTTTCGGGGTCGTAAATTTTACCATCGTCCCACTTATTGTCCGAATCATACTTGAAATCCTGCATGAATACCAAGCCCAGACGGGGGCGGCTGCGGAGCTTTACCTCGGGGTTTTGCGAGTCGGTTTTGGGTTTGCCGGTGGCGGGGTCGTTGGGAACGGTCAGGCTCACAATTTTGCCACACAGCTTATCACCGCACTTATAGATTTCGAACGTGGCTTTTTTCTCCGCATTGGTCCAAATCCCGAGCGGAGACATGGATTGGGCGGATGCCAGACCGGCAGCGCCCAACACGAGGGCAAACAACAGGAGCAAGGTTTTTTTCATTTCTGAAGAGTGCGTGAAGGTGGGTTTGAGGGGGAAAAGTAAGCGAAATTTTTCAGAGCCGGCTATCGCCGCTATTTCGAAGCCGGTATGGCAAGTTTGCAGCCAAGTTTCCAGCAAACGGCCAACCGGCAAAAACTGCTGAAAATTGCTAAAAATAATAAGGCTGACTATCAGCACTAAAAGGGTATTAGCGCTCGATTTGCCCCAAAAAAGGCAGTTCGGCTTTGAACCTTAGCCCCGGCTATTAACTTTACCGCTCAGTAGTGAGTGCTACGACCCCGCTCAAGCAGCCCTAAGGTGCTGGGCCGCGCGACCGGGGCTATGTCGAACGTAAAGAAAGGAGGTACAAAATGTCTAGTAGTCCCAAACAAATCCTGCCAAGCCTGTCGAATGTCGTACTCTTCACCGCAGTACGCGCCTAACAACAGCTTCGTGGGGTAGCTCCTAAGGCTGCCCACATTCGGCCAGGTCTTATCTTTGAAGACGCCGGAACTGTACCCCAGTTTCGCCGCTTGGTAAGATTTGAAGGATTAGATGCCCGGTTTGCCCAGTCGCCCTTCAGTGGGACGGCAGAGGCAGGCCGGGCATCGCTGCGTTTACCACTTTTGGGTGGTACGCTTCAGCGGAGTAGCAGCACGCTTTTTGGTGGCTGGGCGGGGTTTGGTGGCCGTTCTGCTCTTCGTAGCAGGTTTCTTTTTGGCAGCTGTGGCTTTGGCCGTGGCCTTTTTGTGAGAGGAGATTGAGGAACGGGATGAGTTCTTTTTAAGTGCCAGTTTGGTTGGTAGAGCGGCTACGGGCATTGGCGCTTCTGCTATTGCCACCGGACGGGCCTGAAGCGGAGCAACGCGTGGTGTACTGGCCGGGGCCGGAAACTTCGGCCGCGCCGTGGCTACGATGCTGGTGCCTGGCCCAAGTACCCGCCGCACTTGCATGAAACGCCGCTCGTAGTCGGTATTCTCTACCTGACTCACTTTCACGAATGGCTCACGGCGCGAGGAGGAGGCATGCACGAAGCGCAGCGGCACCTCGCCCCGCTGCGAAATGACGATACCGGCGTGTCCGGGTGTGGTGCTGGTTTGAGCCGTGCCGGTGAATACGACAATGTCGCCGGGCTGGGCTTCGGTGCGGGCCACGGGTCGGCCCACATCAATCAGCAGTGCGGTAGAGTGGGGGACAAGCACCCCAAAATGCGCAAAGGTGTACATGATAAACCCCGAGCAGTCAAAGCCGGTGAGGGGCGAGGTACCCGCGTATACGTAGGGCGTCCCTTGCTGGGCCAGCCCGAAGGCCACAATGCTATCTGCCCGGCCGGCTGGTGCCGCGCCGGTTGCGGAGCGTAGCGAAGCCGGCCGCGCCAGCGAGGCCGAATTGCTGGCTTCCAGTGGGGCAGGAGCTTTGGCATGGTGGCCCAGGCGAGGCAGCACCGCCACCATGCTTATCAACAAGGCCGCAAAAATCATCCAGATAAAACGCATAGGAAACCTGGTATTGAGGTGCGATGATGGGGGATAAGCACCGCGCTAGCTCCTAACGGCCGGGCCGCCCACTAGGTTGGAGGCAACCTGCGGGGCTTACTTTGTGCCCTTGCTCCCATCTGATTTCTTATTGTTTCTCGAATGCCTATAAAAACAAACAAAGTTATTCGTGGTGCGGCGCTGGCCGGACTGCTGATTTCTACTCCCGGCCTGGCCATGCGTCCAGCGGCGGCTGTGCCCACGTTACGCTATACCCTGGCCATGCCCGCGCCGCAGTCCCACTACTTCGAAGTGAAAATGGAGCTGGGAGGCTTCGCGGCTGACTATACTGATGTGAAGATGCCCGTGTGGGCTCCCGGCTCGTACCTGGTGCGCGAATTTTCTAAAAACGTAGAAGGATTTCAGGCGCGCACCAGCGGCGGCCAAGCCCTGGCGGTGGAGAAAATCAGCAAAAACACCTGGCGGGTGAAGCATCCCAAGCAGGCCAGCTTTCAGGTGAGCTATCGGGTGTACGCGTTTGAGCTAAGCGTCCGCACTTCATTCATTGATGCCGACCATGGCTACCTCAACGGTACCAGCGTGTTCATGTACCCGGCCGACAACAAGATGCTGGGCAGCACTGTGGTTGTGCAGCCCGCTGCCGGCTGGGAAAAGGTGAGCACTTCGCTAAAGCCCGCTACCGGTAAGTTTACCTACAAGGCTGCAAGCTACGACGAGCTGGCCGACTCGCCTATTGAAATCGGTAACCAGAAAATTCTGGAATTCACGGCCAACGGCACCCCGCACCAATTGGCTATGTACGGCACCTACCAGGCCGATGACGCCAAGCTGGTGGCCGACGTGAAGCGCGTGTGCGAAGAAGCACACCGCGTAGTAGGCCAGAATCCGCTCGACCGCTACGTATTCATTGTGCACAACCTGGAGCGGGGCGGCGGTGGCCTGGAGCATCTGTTCTCAACTACGCTGGAGGTGAGCCGCACCACCTATGGTACCGATGCCGGCTACAAGTCCTTCCTTGGGTTGGTGGCGCACGAGTACTTCCATCTGTGGAACGTGAAGCGCATCCGGCCGGTGGCGCTGGGTCCGTTCAACTACGACCAGGAAAACTACACACACATGCTGTGGGTGAGTGAGGGCATGACCGAATACTACTCCAAGCAAATCGACCAGCGGGCCGGTGTGCTTTCGCAGGAGGAGTACCTGGGCAAGCTGGGCAATGCCATTGGCGAGGTGGAAAATACGCCTGGCAACCGCATCCAGTCGGCCGCCGAATCCAGCTTTGACGCTTGGATTAAGTATTATCGGCCCAACGAGAATGCCATCAACACCCAAATCAGCTACTACTCGAAGGGCGACCTGATTGGCACCTGGCTTGATTTGAACATTGCCCAGGCCACGCAAGGCGCCAAGCACCTGGACGACGTGTTTCGCCTGCTCTACGATACCTATTATAAGAAGGCCGGCCGGGGCTTCACCGACCAGGAATACCAGGACGCCGTGGCCACCGTGGCTGGCCGCCGCTTCGATGACTTCTTCCAGAACAGCGTGTATGGCACCAAACCCATCGATTTCGCCACGGCCCTGGGCTATGCCGGCCTCACGCTAACCAACGCGGCCCTGACCACCGAAGGCACCCTGGGCGCTAACTTCTCGAACCGCACCGGCAAGCTTCTGGTGACAAGTGTGCTGCGCGACGGAGCCGCCTGGAATACCGGCCTCAGTGTGAACGATGAAGTGCTGTTCATCAACGGGGCGGCCCCGAGCGAGGAAACCGTGAAGTCGCTGATGAGCGGCTCGCCGGGCATCGAGGTAGCGTTGCAAGTGCGTCGCGACGGCCTCACCCGCGACCTCAAGCTGAAGATGCTGCCCAACCCCGACCGCAAGTTCACCATTCAGCCCATGCCCAACCCCACGGCCGCTCAGCAGAAGGTGCTGGCAAAATGGCTGGGCAAGTAGCGAGGGAATAACTCGTTTGCTATAGAAAACGTTTCTGGCCTAGCTGGAAGCGTTTTTTTATGCCCTTTATATTAGGTATAGGTCCCTTAGCCTTGCTAGAAACCTAGGCGACAATAACCAATCGGTCGTGGCCAACCGGCCCTCGTTCGCTCCCGCCACCCATCGAAATGGGAATGTTACTACGATAAAGGCCGGACCACCATAGCTTCCGAATGGACGAGCATTATGTGGCGTAGCAAGCTTGAATAGGTTATTTATTAAAACATACGGGTAAAATATTGGATTATACGTGTTATTAAGGGCTGAAAGTGATATATTTGGCCCTCTTCGTCATAATCACCTTCACTACTTCTTTTTTATTATGAAACACTCTTATTCAGGTGCGACGTTGCGTCGTATGCAGGCCATTGGTGGCAAGGCTGGCCGGTTGTTGCCGGGCGGGCTGATAATGCTCCTGGTTTTGTTTGGCGCCGTGGGGGCGCGGGCCCAACAGCAGCGGCTCGCGCCCGTGCTGTTTCAGGATGATGCCGCTGCCCGAAACGCGGCGGCCCGTTCACCGCTGGCAGCTTCGCTGCGGCAGTCGCGCCCGCTCACCATTGATGCCATGGGCATGCAGGCGGCGCTGGCCACCGCCCCACTCGAAGGCCGGGGTGCTACGCCGCTGGTATTTGCCCTGCCGCTGCCGGATGGCAGCACCGGGCATTTCCGGGTGGTGGAGTCGCCGGTGATGGAGCCGGGGCTGGCCGCGCAGTTTCCCAGCATCAAAACCTACAGCGGGGTGGGCGTGGACGACCCCACGGCCAGCATTCGGCTCGATGTGACGCCACGAGGCTTCCACGCGCAAGTGCTCTCGGCCAGCGGCACGGTGTACATCGACCCCGTGAGCCAGACTGACCAGCAGCACTACCTGAGCTTTTACCACAAGGACATGGCCGTGAGCCAGTGGAACTGCGGCGTGAGTACCCCCAGCGGGGTCAGTGCCGCCCAGCGCGGCGGTAGTGCGGCCCGTACCGTTGGCACAACGCTGCGCACGTTCCGGCTGGCCGTGGCCGCTGATGGCGAGTACACGGCGTTTCACGGAGGTACCGTGGCGTTGGGGCAGGCGGCCATTGTGACGAGTATAAACCGCGTGGTCGGCGTGTATGAAACCGAGCTGGCCGTGCGCATGGTGCTGGTAGCCAACAATGCTTCCATTGTTTACACCAACGCCGCCACCGACCCCTACACGAATACGAGTCCTTCCACGCTGCTGTCGGAAAACCAAACCAACCTCGACGCCGTGATTGGTACGGCCAACTACGACGTTGGGCACGTGTTTACCACTGGCGGCGGCGGCCTGGCGGGACGCGGGGTTGTGTGCTCCAGTACTCGCAAGGCCCAAGGCGAAACGGGCTTACCAGCCCCTGTAGGTGATGCTTATGATATTGATTACGTGGCGCACGAGCTGGGCCACCAGTTCGGTGGGAGCCATACATTTAACAGCAGCATCAGTAACTGCGGCGGGGGCAACCGCAGCGCGAGCACAGCCTACGAGCCGGGCTCGGGCTCCACAATAATGGCCTACGCTGGCATTTGTGGAACCGATGACCTGCAGTCGCACTCGGACCCGTTTTTCCATGTCGTTAGCTTTGAGGAAATCAGTGCCTACCTGGGCACAGTGAGCTGCGGCACAACGACAACCACTGGCAATACGCCACCGGCTATCACGAGCCTGCCCATCAGTGGCAAGGTGATGCCCATCGGCACACCATTCAAGCTAACGGCGGGCGCTACCGATGTCGATGGCAATGCCCTTACCTACAACTGGGAGGAGTATGACCTAGGACCGAGCGTTTCGCTCACTGCTGCGCAGGTGGCCGGGCAGTCACCCCCTATTTTTCGCTCATTTGCGCCTACTACAAGCCCCACACGCTATTTCCCACGCCTAACCGACCTGCTGAATAACACCATTGCTACGGGCGAGCGGCTGCCTACAGTGTCGCGCAACCTGAACTTTCGGGTGACGGTGCGCGACAACCAGAAGGGCGTGAACAGCAGCAGCACCGTGCTCATAAGCACGACCAGCAACGCCGGCCCATTTGTGGTAACTGCGCCAAACGCGGCCGTGAGCTGGGTTGGGCTTTCGACTCAGACCGTGACCTGGGACGTGGCCGGCACCAACACCGCACCCGTTAGCTGCACCAGTGTCAACATTCGCCTATCCACCGACGGCGGCCTGACCTACCCCACGGTGCTGGCCACCAACACGCAGAACGACGGCTCGGAGGCCATTACGGTGCCCAACCTGCCCACTACTACGGCCCGCATCATGGTGGAAGCCGGCGACAATTACTTCTTCGATATCTCAAATACCAACTTCACCATTGCCGCAACGGCGGTGCCGGTTGCTATCACCTCCATCAACCGGGCGGGGGGAAACCCCACCAACTCAGCAACTGTGGCCTTTGCGGTAACGTTTTCGGGCAGCGTGACGGGCCTCTCAGCGGCTAATTTTGCGCTCGCTACCACTGGCAGCGTGAGCGGGGCCAGCATCAGTTTGGTAAGCGGTTCGGGGTCTACTTACACGGTAGCGGTAAACACTGGTACCGGCAGCGGCACGCTGGGCCTAAACCTGGTGAATGCCACTGGCCTGAGCCCCGGCATTTCGACGGCGCTGCCCTTCGTAGGGCAGGTGTACGCCATCGACAAGACCGGCCCCGTGGTGACCAGGGTAACCGTCCCCTCCAACGGGATTTATGTTACCGGGCAGGACCTTGTTTTCACCGTAAACTTCAACAAAGCGGCCATTGTGAACACGGCAGGCGGCGTGCCTTCGCTGGGGCTCACCGTAGGAACGGTCGTTCGCCAGGCCCTGTACGTGGGGGGCTCGGGAACAACGGGGCTGGTTTTCCGCTACTTTGTGGTTCCGGGCGATTCCGACTCCGATGGCATCACCGTTGGCACGCTTGTCCTCAATGGCGGTATCATCCAAGACGCGCTTGGTAACAGCGCGGTTCTGATGCTTAATGCTGTTCCTTCAACCGCCGGCGTATTGGTTGATACCGTAAACCCGTCGGTTGTTATCACCAGTCCCGCCGGTCCGATTACACCAATGAGCCCCATCCCGGTAATGGTGGTTTTTTCGAAACCCGTGATGGGCTTCACTGCCACCGATGTGAGCGTGACCAATGGCACGGTGAGCGCTCTGAGCGGCAGCGGCACCACGTATGCGTTGAGCATTACGCCCGCGGGTCCCGGCACCGTAACGCTCAACATTGCGGCCAACCAGGCACAGGACGCAGCTGGCAATGGCAACACCGCAGCCGTGCCGTTCAGCATCGGCTACATTGTGGCCGTGACAACGGCCCCAGTGCTGACGGCCCCGGCCAATAATAGCCAGACTGCCACGACAACGCCCACTTACAGCGGCACGGCCCCGGTGGGCAGCACCGTGAATGTGTATGTGGATGGAAGCAATATTGGCTTCACCACGGCTACGGGTGGCGTGTTCAACGTGTTACAGCCTTTGGCGCTGGCTCAAGGAGCCCACACCGTGTACGCCACGGCCCAGCTCAGTGGCCAGAGTGTGAGCGCCAACAGCAATACCAACACCTTTACGGTTGACACCATAGCCCCGACCGTTACGCTCAGCAGCACGGCTAGCGCTACTACCAGCACCAGCCCCATTCCGGTCACCGTTCTGTTCTCGGAAGCGGTAGCCGACTTTGAAGCCACTGATGTAACCGTAGCCAATGGCACGGTGAGCGGCTTCACAGGCAGTGGCACTAGCTACGCCTTCAACGTGACGCCCACGGCTCCCGGCATGGTTACAGTGACCATTGCGGCTGGCGTTGCCCACGACGACGCCGGCAATGACAATACCGCCGCCACGCCGCTCATTCGGGTGTACGCACCAGTAGCTGCCAATGTGCGGGTGCTTTATCAGAACGACGAGCCCGGCCAACCCACCAACAATGTCATCCGGCCCAACCTGCAGCTGCTCAACGATGGCACCACGGTCATTCCGTACGCCGAGCTAACGATACGCTACTGGCTGACGGTGGAGAACTTCGCGGCCCTCACCACATCCGTGAACTATGCCGAACTGGGGACCTCGCTGGTGCAGGCGCAGTACGTGCCCCTGGCAGCCCCGCGTCAGGGAGCATTTGGCTACGTAGAATATTCCTTCCTGCCGGGGGCTAGCAACTTGCTGCCGGGTACGGGCTCCGGCCGCATTCTGAGCAGCTTCAACAAGAATAGCTGGACCAACTTCGACGAAACCGATGACTACTCCTACGCTCCTAACAGTACCTACCTGCCCAGCAATCGCATCACCGTTTATCGCAACGGCATCCTCATCAGCGGCCAGGAGCCTGCCAGTGCCCCAGTTGTGAACAGCCTGAAGGTGTATGCTGAAAACCAAAGCGCTTCCGCTACCAGTCCGCTCATCGCCACGCTGGCCCAGATAGGCAACCTGGGCAACCAGCCCGTGCCGTACTCCGACCTAACAGTGCGCTACTGGTATACCCCCGATGGCCCGTCGCCGGTGGTTGGTAGCGTAGATTATGCCGCTTTGGGCAATTCAAATGTGACGCTGGCCACCGGGCAACAGGGCACGCAAACCTACGCGGAGCTGCACTTCGCCGCTGGTGCGGGCGCTCTGGCCCCGTTGAGCAACTCGGGCGACCTGCTGTTCCGTCTGCACATGAACAACTGGTCGGCCTTCAACCAAGCCAACGACTACTCCTACCGTCCGGCGGCTCCGCTGGCTGAGCACCCTCAAATGACCATTTATCGGCAAGGGGTACTTGTGTATGGGACGGAGCCGGCCAGTGCTCAGGCTGCTGCCCGCCCCAGTGTAGCCGATGAAGTGACCTTAACCACCGTACTGGAAAGCTTCCCCAACCCCTTCAGCAACAGTGTAGAGTTGGACTTCTCGCTCTCGCTGGCCGGCAAGTATTCGCTGGCCATATACAATGCTCAAGGCAGCTTGGTCGAAACGCTGGCCACCGGCACTGCCACAGCTGGCGAGCTGCACCACGTAAAATGGCAGGCTGCTAATCGTGCCTCCGGCCTCTATCTGGTGCGCCTCACCACTGCTGCCGGCGTGCATCAGATGAAGCTGGTGAAGCAGTAGAAAAGCTTTATTGCCCAATCAAAAAGGCTCCACGCAGGTTGCGTGGAGCCTTTTTGATTGGGCAATAGTAAAAATTGGACCCCTTAGAGCAATTTCCCATTCAGGGCATCGTAGCACTGATGCTGGTACGCATCCCCAGCGGAAACCCGAACGACATTAACGGCGCACGGATGCAGACGTAAAAGTCTGCGCTACTGCGTGGGGCCTGTACATCGACTTCGGTACTATTCTAGTCCAAAGCTGCGGAGTAAGCCGCATAGCGACAGCAGAGAACTAGGGTATAAATAGATAAAGCCGCGTAGCGGTGACAGAACCAGTCGGTAGTCTGTCACTGCTACGCGGCTTTTTTCGTCTCCGATGAGGAAGTCAAACCGGTCACCCTACAGAGCCACTTCGCAACTGTGAATTACTTAATCCGCTTCAGTGCTACTTCGCGCACCGGCGCAATTACGAGCGGTACCTTCTCAACCTTTACTGATGAAGTATCCAGACCAAAGTATTGGTCCTCAGAAGCAATGAACTGACGAATGTAGAAGTAAGCCTGCATCACCAGCTTCTCGACGGTGGGGAAGTCGTTCTCAACCGAGAGGAACTTTTCCAGCACGACGAAGCGGAAATCACCGGTAACGTGTTGCTTGTTAAGCGACTCGTAACGTGAAGTGATGTCCACTTCCTTATTGCGGACCAAGTCCTCAATCACCTTGCGGAAGTAGAGGTTGATACGCTGCTGCACCCGGAAGCCCAGCCGGAAGTTGATGCGGAACACGTCGTCCTTCGCTACTTCGGTCACTTTATATTCCATGGTGTACGGCTCATCGGTTGTTTCAACGTGGATAAACCAGTAGATATCAGCGCGTTTAGGCCGCTTCTGGAAGATGGAATAGATGATTTTCTGCTCGATTTCCGTATTTCGCTCGGCCGAGGTCAGGAACACCAGATGGGTCGAGTATTTCGGGATGGATTCGTCGTCGCTGAGCTGTTTGAGGGCATCCACATAAGGCTCCAGCCGCACAAATTCGGTGAGGCGGCGCTTGATAAAGTACGACTTCAGCCACACGTACATCACGCCCATTAGCGTTGAGCCAATGGCCAGCGACACCCAGCCGCCGTGCGGGAATTTCACCAGGTTGGCTATCAGGAAGGAGCCTTCGATGATGCCGTATACCAGCGCGAACAGAATAATCAGCGGCAATGCCACCTTCTTCATTTTCAGCCACATGGTGAGCAAAATGGTGGTCATCAACATAGTGAGCGTAATGGCTAGGCCGTAAGCCGCTTCCATGTTTGTCGACTCCCGGAAGTACAGCACCACGCCAATGCAGCCGAGCAGCAGCAGCCGGTTCATGCTGGGCACGAAAAGCTGGCCTTTCACGTCGGTAGGGTAGTTGAGCTTCACTTTCGGCCACATATTCAGGCGGATAGCCTCCGCTACCAGCGTGAATGAGCCTGTGATGAGTGCCTGCGAGGCAATGATGGCCGCAATGGTGGCAATGCCAATGCCGATGAGCAGGAACCAGGATGGCATCAGCTCATAAAACGGATTACGGCCGTCAAGCTTCTGCCCGAGATGGCTCAGCAGCCAAGCACCCTGGCCCAAATAATTGAGCAGCAGCGTGGTTTTTACAAAGGTCCAGCTGATGCGGATGTTGCCTTTGCCACAGTGGCCCAGGTCGGAATACAGAGCCTCGGCTCCGGTAGTGCAGAGGAACACCGAGCCCAGCAGCCAGAAGCCGCCCGGGTAGCGGGCCAGCAAATCGTAGGCGTAGTAGGGGTTGACGGCCTTCAGAATGGATGGGTTCTGCACAATCCAGGAAACGCCCAGCACGCCCAGCATGGTAAACCACAACAGCATGATGGGCCCAAATGCTTTGCCGACAATCTGAGTACCAAAGCTTTGCAGAAGAAACAAGCCGGCGATAATGCCAATGACAATGTAAACGACCATGTCCTGGGTGAGCTGCGGAAACACCGCTTTCAACCCTTCGACCGCCGATGATACCGAAATCGGGGGCGTAATAACCCCATCGGCCAGCAACGACGCACCCCCAATGATGGCCACGGCTGAGAGCCAGGCCCCGCGCCGCCGCACCAGGGCGTAGAGTGAGAAAATCCCGCCTTCCCCGTTGTTATCGGCATTCAACGTCAGTAGCACATACTTGACGGTGGTTTGAAGCGTGAGCGTCCAGATTACGCAGGAAATGCCGCCCAGAATCAGGTGTTCGTCAATCAGGTCCGGTATGCGGCCGCTTTTCAGGATGGACGACATTACGTAGAGTGGCGAGGTGCCGATGTCGCCGTAGATGATGCCCAAGGCAATGAGCAGCCCCGCCCCGGAAATGGCGTTGTGCGAGTGTTTAGAATCCATACGAAAGGGTAAAAACTATACCGCCGATTAAGCTACACAAGGAATTACGGCGCGCGAAGGTAGCAGCCAAGCAACCGGAATGCGCTTACGGCATCGGGCCACGAAAGTAGCTTTAATTGAAAGTCAGCGGGTTATTATTTGTTTGC
Source organism: Hymenobacter negativus (assembly GCF_017571495.1). GTDB lineage: Bacteria > Bacteroidota > Bacteroidia > Cytophagales > Hymenobacteraceae > Hymenobacter > Hymenobacter negativus. The sequence goes on from NZ_JAGETZ010000009.1 coordinate 68,872, forward strand.
TCACCCGTTTGTGCAGCCACTTGCGCGGCTTGAGCAGCCAGAGCGGCCTGCCGGGCGGCCTCGTCGGCAGCGGCGAGCATGGCAGCAGCCTCGCGGGCGGCGTGGTCGTGCACACGGTAGATACGGCGGTTCACTTCGGCCATGAGGCGCTGCCAGGGCGGCGTTTCGCCAGGCAGGGCAAAGTTGACCATCTCGCGGCCCAGGCAGTGCAAACGGAGGCGATTGGTGCCGCGGTGCCCATAGGCCAACAACAAGGCCGTGAGAGCCATGCCCAACATGGCCGGGCCGGTATGCAGCCAGTTTTGCAGGAAGGCAATCATCACAAACGCCAGTCCCAGCGCGCCAAGCAGATACCACAGAATCCACTTCACAGGTGTGACATCAACCCGCTCCAGTTCCATCAGCAGAAACTCCCGGCCCAGCACGGTCAGGGTTTTGTCGGTGAGCCGCACGCGGCCGTCGTCGCTGGCAATGGGTGGGAGCGGGGGCAACTCGGGGAACGGCTCAGGGTTGGGAACGGCGTCAGGTTGTGGGACAACGTAGACGCCATCGGCGGATGCCGGGCGCAAAGAAGCCCCGGAAGAAAGTTCCGGGGCCACGTTGGACGGTTCCGCCTGGGGCTGGGCTTCGGGAGTGTTCATGGGCGCAGCAACAGCCGGTTGGGTAAGAGTTGGGCGCGACCAAATGGGCGCGGCCGTGGTTGTTGGGGCGAAAGCCTTAGCCCTCGCCCCAACGGTCCCTCAGTTGTTCACTTTTAGCAGCTCCACGTCGAAAATCAACGCGGTATCGCCCGGAATGTCGCGGCCCGCACCGCGCTTGCCGTAGGCCAGGTCGGAGGGGATGTAGAGACGGTATTTCGAGCCTTCAGCCATCAACTGCAGGGCTTCTGTCCAGCCGGCGATTACGCCATTTACCGGGAAGGTAGCAGGCTGGCCGCGCTGGTAGCTACTGTCGAACACAGTGCCGTTGATGAGGGTGCCGTGGTAGTGCGTGGTTACCGACGAACGCAGGGTAGGCTTGGCGCCGGTGCCCTCCGTGATTACCTCGTATTGCAGCCCGCTGGGCAGGGTGGTAACGCCGGCTTTCTGGGCGTTTTGGGCGAGGAAGGCTTCGCCTTCGGCTTTGTTGTTCATGGTGTCCGTGTCTTGGTTGGTTTCGTCTTCAGCGCCGCCCATCTGCTCCTGGAGCTGTTGCATGGCGGCCTGCATTTGTTCTTGGGTCAGGCGGCTGGGGAGGCCCTGTAGGCCTTCTTTAAGGGCGCCGGCCAGTACGTCCACATCCAGGTCGAGGCCTTGCTGGGCAAAGTTGCGGGCCAGGTCGCGGCCAATGATGTAGCTCACCTGAGCTTGGTGGGAATCGAGGTTCATATAAAAACCAGGGTGCGTAGGGGCTGCAGCAGCGCAGCCGGTGAAAAAATAGCTCAACGGGTTACGCCGTTGCGGGGGCAAAGTTCCAAAAGCCGCGCCGAACCGCCGTGGCCGGTCGGAATGGCCGAATTGTTAAACAAAAAGCCCGGCCAAATGGCCGGGCTCTTTGCGGAAATAGTGGGAACAGTGTGCAAGTTAGCAATAAATCAGTCTAGCAATAGTGCGCGTGGTCGTCGTCACCATCGAAGAAGAACGTCAGGTCCAGGTCAGCCAGTTTGGCAGCCAAGTAGCTCACGCCGCCCAAAAGCAGCAGCGAAGAAACGGAGAAAGCAGTGGTCTTTTTCATATTGTCGGGGAGTTGATTTTAGCGGATAGGTCGAGGGGAATTCTGGCGCAAAGATACGCACGAAAGTGAGAATATGTTAGGCATGCAGCATAAAATACCAAGTGCTGTCACAAATAGAAATAAAGAAGAGATATTTTCTAATATATCGCACCTGGAGTAGTGATACTTTTGCTAAGTCACTCCGTCTAACGGATTAACGGCGTGTGCCTTTCGATACAAAACCTTTCCAAAATCTATGGCAACGGGGTGCGCGCCCTGCGCGACGTTTCACTAACCATTCCCAATGGCATGTTCGGCCTGCTGGGACCCAACGGGGCCGGCAAAAGCTCGCTGATGCGCACCATCGCCACCTTGCAGGAGCCGGATAGTAGCAGCATCACGCTCGGTGATGTCAATGTACTGACGGAAAAAGATGCTGTGCGCCGCGTGCTGGGCCATCTGCCCTAGGAGCTTGGCCTATATCCCAGCATCTCGGCCAAGGTGCTGCTCGATTATTTCGCCGGCCTTAAGGGCATCCGGGACGCGGCCACAACCAAGCCGACTTCGGCCCCGATGGCGACTACGTGCGCTGGTGAATGTAAAGCCCGCAAAAGCCGGCGTCGACCCTTATCAAAAGCTGATTGAACGGTATTATTTCGACAATGTGAAATGTGAAATTTGTTGATGAGAAGAAAGCCGGTTCTAATCCCATGGCATTGAAATAGCTTACTACGCTTCGAAATAGCTTACTACGCTTCGCGGCATGTGGCAGAGGGGCAACTATTCAACCCCAAATCCCTCCACTTCTATCACTGCGCCCGGCGCTAAGTCGCCCAGCCAGATTCCGCCTACCCGCACGCGCATCAAGCGGAGGGTGGGAAAGCCTACGGCGGCGGTCATCTTTCTAATTTGGCGGAACTTGCCTTCGGTGAGGGTGATGGAGACCCAGGAAGTAGGCCCGTGCCGGTCGTCGCGGATTTTGCGGGTGCGCGGTGCGAAAGTGGGGGCAGGGTCGAGGCGGTGGGCGGCGCAGGGCGTGGTCTGGTATTTCACGCCGTGAATGCCGATTTCGACGCCGGCCTGCAGCTGCGCGATGGCGGCATCGGTAATCAGGCCATCGACTTGGCAGTAATATTCCTTCTCAAAGTGGCAGCTGCGCACCAGCTCGCTCATGCGGCCGTCGGTGGTGAGCAGGAGCAGGCCCTCGCTGTCCTCATCAAGCCGGCCAATGGCCATGATACCCGCCGGAAAATCGTGGAATTCGCCCAGTTTTTTCTTCTTGGCTTCGCCCACAAACTGGCTGAGGTAACCGTAGGGCTTATGAATGAGAAAATGCTGATGCGGCATGCAGACAAGGGGTGGGGTAGTGGCACAATGATAGGAGCAGGCACCGGGCTTACCAAGGCATAGGAAGGGATTCATGGCCAGTGCATTCATTACCTGTGGGTTGGGTTTGAGACCGCCTTGCCCCAAAACGGGCAATATGAAGGATACCAGGTAGGAATACGTGGTTTTAAAACCAGGTATTTATACGTGTACAGGGGCAGGATAAAAGCCGGTCATTTGCGGCTGTAATTATGCTTTGAGTCAGCAAAACCAGCTTGTGGCAAGGTAGCCGACGGTTGAGCCTGTTGCTGGCCGCAATGAGGACAAATATATGTTTGCTAAAGTAAGTAAAGTGCTTTACATCAAATAAATAAGTAAAAAATAATTGCCTGCTATGTCAAAGCCGGCGACTTTCCTCGCCGCGTTTCGGACAGCCTTCTACCTTTGAACTGCTTAATCACTCTTTTTCCTCTTTTTCTATGACCAACAATTTCCCTTCAGGCATCATTAGCCAAGATGTTTTCAACGAGTATGCCGCCAACTGGCTAACAGTAGTGGGCAACAATGCAGAACTGAATCAGGGCTTTCAGACGGATAGCGGCAAGCTGCTTTCGGTGAGCTTCACCATGGAGCAAATTCAGCAGTTAGTATCGGTAGTGGGTGCCCACTACATCATGGCGAAGTTCTTGATTACGAGCGATGGGTTAAAATTTACGCTGGCCCTGTATGCGGCCGATGCCGAGCGCAACAGGCTGTCGTCGTACTACGGTGCCGGCAATCTCTCACAGGTGCCCGGATTGCCCGGCGCGGAAGTGCCCGACGTGCTGGCCGAAAAATGGCTGGAGTGCTGGAGCAATGACCAGCCGGTGACGAGCGACATGTTTACGAGCAGCATGCCCGACGCGCCGCTACAAGGCTATGCCTTCGATGTGAATGATTTTCTGGCCCTGTTTTACGACTTACCCAAGATAGACGGCGAAATCCTGCTGGTGCATTTTGGCCTGCACGAATACTATCGCGGTACCGCTGAAGGTGACAAGTTAACCCAAACCTTCGGGCTGGTGCTGCGCGTGAGTGGCCAGCAAGGCTCCAGTGACCCCTTCTACGACATGTCGGCTCCGTGCCCGCCTCTGTGCTAATCCTCTAATCCAAAAAGCTGACATTCACCTATAGGGGTGAAACCGGGCATTCGTTGTAGTGGTCAATACATCTCCTCTTTCTTTTCAGGCAGTATTGATTCAACTGGCACCCGTTCCGGTTGTGTTGGCTTTGGGTATCGGGTTGGTGCGCTACCATCAGTTGCGTCGGGGCTTACGTTTGTTGGTCTGGCTCATCGGCTTCGTGCTGATTCTGGAGGTCATTACGCGTGTGTTGCGGGAACAGCATCGACCCAACTTGTTTTTGATGCCTATTTACACCGTTGGTGAATTCTGCCTATTGGCCTTGGTATACCGCGAAGCATTGCAGTCCGCTTTCTTTTCGCGGCTGATGCCCTGGCTGGTAGGCAGCTTTACCATTTACGCGCTATTCGACAGCCTGCAGACTTCGCTGCCGACTCAGTTTCGGCCGGGCCAGCAAGTAGTGCAAAGCGTTTTGGTGCTCCTTATTGTTGGGGCGTACTTTCGCAAGCTGCTCAATGAGCTCGTGGTGCGTCGCCTGGAGCAAGAACCCATGTTTTGGATTTCGACTGGTCTCTTTATTTATTTTCTGGGGTATGTGCAGATTGCGCTGTTCAGCAACTACCTGCTGCGCTATTCCAAGGAACTGAACCTGACTATCTGGGCCGTTCACGCCCTGCTCTACATGTTGCTCTATAGCTGCTACAGCCTGGCCCTATGGATGCGCCCGCAGAAGTAGCCTTTAGCCAGCTGCTGTTTGGCGGCATTGGGTTTATGCTGCTTTCGGCGGGGGCACTGCTGATTTTTCTGGTTACTTACCAAAAGCGGCTGCTCCGGCAGCAGCTCCAGCAGCGCACCATCGAAGCCACCTACCAGCAGCAGCTGCTCACGGCCGTTATCGAGGCCCAGGAGCGGGAGCGGGAACGCATCGGGCGCGACCTGCACGACGGCATCGGGTCCACCATTGCCATGGCCAAGATGTTGGTGAATCGACTGGACGTCAAAAACTCCACCGAAGAACCCAGCAACGTACTAGCCCTGGTAAAGGAAATAATGAGCACGGCTGTACAGGACGTGCGCAGTGTATCGCACAGTCTATACCCGGCCGTGCTGGCCCGTTTCGGTCTGGCCGAGGCAATTCAGCACCTGGTGGATGTATGCAACGAAACTGCTACCCTCACCATTGAGCTTGACCTAGATTACCCCCGGCCGCTGGCCCTGGCCCAGGAATTGGCCCTTTATCGCATCTGCCAGGAGCTGATGCACAACGCCCTCAAGCACGCCCGTGATGCCACGCTGCTCACGGTCCAGCTCCGCCAGACGGCGGCCTTGCTTACGCTCATTGTGGAAGACAACGGCTGCGGGTTTACCGCTGCCGATTCCGAGGGGCCTTTCATTGAAGGCATTGGCCTGCGCAGTATCCATGTGCGGGTGCAGATGCTGCAAGCCCAGCTGCGCCACGAACCGTCCCTGGGTACCCGCATCGTCATCGAGTTGCCTATTCCTGCATCCGCCTAAGCAGCTGTATAATCACTCTGGCGATGCAAATGAAGTGACCAGGTGTTTGGTGCCGAATATGTTACTTATCATTCCTTTCCCACCCAAGTTTATTTTCCTCTGCCATGTCTGCCATCGATTTTCCGGTCCGGATAGCGCTGCTTGACGACCATCCCATGTTTCGGCAGGGCCTGCGCTACATTCTCAGCGCCCTTCCCTACGTAGCAGAAGTAGTTGAAACCGCTACTCTTTCCGAGCTACTGGTTTGCTGCCGCGAGCGCCAGCCCGATGTGCTGCTCCTCGACCTGCAAATGCCTGGCATGGACGGTCCCGAGGCAGCAAAGCTGCTGCTTGACGAATTTAAGGATTTGAAAATTATTGTGCTGACGATGCTGTCGGCCGATAAGTTCATCACCCAAATGATGCGGCTTGGGGCCCGTAGCTACCTGCCCAAGGATGCCGACCAGGACGAGCTGCGCCAGGCCATTGAAGACGTGCTGATAACCGGCCACCACTTCACCCCCCGTATTTCGCGCGCCCTCATGCGGGGCGTGCAGCAGCCCACCCGCCAGCCTGCCACTACCCGCCTGCCCGACCTGGTGCAGCTTACTCCGCGCGAGGAAGAGGTATTGCGCCTGATTTGTGAAGGCCGCACTGCGGCTGAAATAGCGTCTCGGCTCTTTATCAGCCGGCGGACCGTGGAAGGGCACCGCCAGAACCTCCTGGAAAAAACCAGCGCGCCCAACTCGGCCGGGCTGGTGGTATACGCCGCCCGACACGGGCTACTCGATTCCTAAGAAGTGTCATTATAGATAATGCACTTTTAGTCAATCGATTGTATTTTGTGTAAACCGCTGCTTCATCCACGTAGAAATACCTGGTTTTAAAACCAGGTATTTCTACGCTGAAATAGCCCATCTGGAACCTGCTATTTCGCATCACTGAATGAGGCACTGGTAGACGCTTCTTCGCTCCGCACTTCCTTTCGAAAACACACCTGGCTTCTTCTTCGCCCTGGCCGATTCCGGCTTTTCTCAGGGCTTCCTTTTGGTAAAACTGCTGATTTTATCTCGGCTGTTTTATTGATACGCTCACGATTTTGGGTCATTTGCTCGCATCCCGCATAGCGGCTTGACAGTACTCCCGTGCCGCTTGCTAAAGCCGCCGAAGGACCATGCGTGAGGGTTACGGTGCCGTGTATTTATTCCGGTTTCGGTACACTGCCGACGCCTTTTTCTCCCATTTCCCTCCCCAATACCATGGACCCTTTTCTTGGAGAAATTCGCCTGATGGCAATCAATTTCCCCCCGCGCGGCTGGGCATTCTGCCAAGGCCAGCTGATTCCCATCAGCCAGAATACGGCGCTGTTCTCGCTGCTTGGTACGCAGTATGGTGGCGATGGCCGCACCTCTTTTGCCTTGCCTGACCTGCGCGGCCGGGCCGCGCTCGGGGTGGGGCAGGGCCCTGGCACCAGCAACTATACACAGGGCGAAGTGACTGGTACGGAAGGTGTAACGCTGCTAACAACCCAAATGCCTGCTCACATGCACGCCGTTAAGGGTACGGTAGCTGCCAATTCGGCGCTGGGCACGGTTAGTACCCCCGTCAATGGCTATCTGGCCGCTGCTTCGAGCGCCCAGTACAGTGAGAACCCCGGCGGAGGCCAGCCCATGGCCGCCGACCTGGTGACCGGCCAAACGGCTGCTACCGGTAGCGGCCAGTCGCATGAGAACCGCATGCCGTTCCTGGCGCTCAACTACTGTATTGCCCTGCAAGGCGTGTTCCCTCAGCGGTCCTAAGCAGGTTTCTTTCTTCACGATTCCCAGATATCCATAGCCATGTCAACTCCTACTATTGGTGAAATCCGCATCGTGGGCTTCACATTTGCGCCTCCGGGCTGGGTGCCCTGCGCGGGCCAGCTCCTGCCCATTTCCGAATACGATACCCTTTTCATGCTGCTGGGTACTACCTACGGCGGCGACGGCCAAAACACGTTTGCCGTGCCGGATTTCCGGGGGCGCATCGTACCCGGCACCGGGGCAGGCCCGGGGCTATCGAACTACACCCCTGGCCAGATGGGCGGCGTCGAAAATGTCACCCTGACCCTCAACAACCTGGCTTCGCACGGGCACCCGTTTTCGGGGCAGCTTAATGGCACCACCCAGGGGGCCGGGCAGAACGACCCGGTGGGCGCGTACCCCGCCGCCAGCAGCCAAGGCTTTTACGCCACAGCCCCTACGGAGAACGTTGCGCTGGGTGCTGGTGCCGTGAGCGGCCAGGCCCTGCCAGTAGGCGGCAACCAGCCGCACAACAACATCCAGCCGGTACTGGCGCTGAACTACATCATAGCCACTGAGGGCATTTTCCCATCGCAACCCTAGCACTGGAAACCGCTTTTTCATTCACTTTTTCGCTTCGTATTTATCATGAATGAATCATTTCTCGGCGAGTTGCGGCCCATTGGCTTTGGCTATGCCCCCAAAGGCTGGATGCTTTGCCAAGGCCAGACGCTGCCCATTGCGCAGAACCAGGCGTTGTTCTCCCTGTTAGGCACCACCTACGGCGGCAACGGCCAAACTACCTTCAACCTGCCCGACCTGCGCTCGCGTGTGCCCATCGGCCAGGGCCAACTGCTGGGCCAGAGCAACTACGTGCTTGGCCAGACCGGCGGCGTTGAAAGCCAGACGCTGCTGCCGGCCCAGCTCCCCTCGCATAGCCACGTGGTGCAAGGCACCATGGTGCCCGACACTGCTACCGACAACGGGGCCCCTACCGGCGAATACATCGGTACCGGCACGCTGAACCAGTACAGCAAAGGGCCTAAGAATGCCCCGATGGCCGCCAATGCCGTTACCGGCACCGCTAGCCTTACGGGTAACAGCCAGCCGCATGAAAACCGGCAGCCCTACATCGCCATGAACTACGCCATTTGCCTGCAAGGAATATTTCCTTCCCGCGGCTAAGGCAGACGCGATGAAAGCCCCTGAGGTCCTGTAAAATAACGATTCCCAAGGTCAGAGCTGGCTTTGGGAATCGTTGTTTGCAGTGCTTGTCAGTTGGGCCTCCGCATCAAAAAAGCTATTTCCTGCAGGGTGCGCCTTCCGTTTCGGGATACCAGCCCTGCGCGCTACAAGATAAGAAAGCAGATACGTGTACAAAGTTGATGTCCTACCTAGCCCAGCACCATGCGCTTAGCCGTTATAATCAGCAGTAAAATGGGCTTGCCGCTGCTACAGGACCTAATGGCCCAGAACGCAGTGGCCGGGGTGGCCATGCCCCGGGCCGACCGCCCCGAATCGGAAGAGTTGGCCGCGCAGGTCCAGGACCTGGGCTTGCCCGTGCGCTGGTTGCAGCGCGCCGGACTAGGGGAGGCCCTCGCAGAGTGGGTGGCCGACCTGGCGCCCACGGCGGTGCTGGTGCTCATGTTTCCGTGGCGCATTCCGGCTGCCGTGCTGGGCTTGCCGCCCGAGGGATTTCTGAACATGCACTTTGCCGCGCTGCCGGGCTACCGCGGACCGGAGCCCCTGTTCTGGCAAATCCGCAACGGCGAGGCGGCCGGGGCTGTGACCGTGCATCGCATGGAGCCTGACTTCGATACCGGTCCGGTGCTGCTGGCTATGCCCGTGCCCATTGGGCCGCGCGACACCTACGGCCTGCACTACAGCCAGTTGGCCCTGGCTGCTATCGGCGTGGGCCGGCAACTAGTGGCTGCGTTGCGGAGCGAAGGCCCGCCGCTGGCGGCTGTGAAGCAGTTGCCGACGCGGGCTCGCTACTGGCCACGACCCAGCCTGGCCGACGTGTGCGTGCGCTGGGAAGAGTCGGCGCTCGACCTCGACCGGCTGGTGCGGGCCGTGAATCCCTGGAACCGCGGCGCGCTGGCCCTGCTGCGCGGCCAGCCCCTGCGCCTGCTGAGTGTGACACCGCTGGCCGGGCCCGCCCCGGGGCCGCCCGGCACCGTGCTGCTGGCCTCGGCCACCGACGGGCTGATAGTGGCCTGCGGTGCCGGTGAGGCGCTGCGCCTTGATGCGGTGGCCTTGGACGAAGGGTATTTCACGGGCGGCCAACTGGCCACCCTGGGCCTGCAGGCTGGCGAAATACTGGCTGCTCTGCCCATCGCCCAGCCCGCCGGCGCCTTCAGCTGATGAACTGTTTTGCCTTCTTTTCTAATTCAATAGTCCCACCAAATATGAAAAATAGTCTACTCCTTTTGCTGCTCCTGCTGCTGACCGGCGGCGTCCGGGCGCAAACCGTCCTGCTAACCGAAAGCTTCGAAACCGACGGTGAGGGCACGCGCTACACCTCGAATACATTTGATTTTCGCGCCAATACCAACAACCCGCCCTCGCCGAACAACAACGGCCTGACCCAGTACTTCGTGCGGAATACCGCCAACCCGGTGCTGAACCCTTACCCGGCGGGGGGGGCGTCGTTCGGAGCCAATGCCTCGCCGATTACCATTGGCAACGTCACGGGCTCGGCCTTCTGGATATCGGAGTCGGCGCGGGGCACCGGCGACATCAGCACCATTATCCGGCCCCCGGCGACGCTTACACTAAACCCGGTCAATACGACCGGCTATTCTGGCCTGCAAGTAAAGATTGACCTAGCCCAGGGCACCCGGCCCACAGCACTGCAGATTGAAAACGACGACAAAATCAACATCCAATATTCCACCAACGGTGGCCTCTCCTACACAACAATTGGGAGCTTTGTGGGCGACAACCCGGCGGCAAACGTGGCCGGCAACTGGCGGCAGGATGCCAACCTCAATGGCTCGTCGGTAGACGATGTGGCAACGAACTCGCCTATTCTGAGCCAAACGCTGACCACCTTTGCCTTCGGTATTCCGGTGACGGCCAGTTCTTTGCTGGTACGGGTGGAAGTAGACCAGGTGGGTGCCACCGAGGAGCTGGCCTTCGATAAAATTCAGGTGCTGGGCACGCTGAGCGCCACCGCTGCGCCGGTGATGGCCAATATTGAAACCGCACCATTGCCCTACGCCGAAGGCCAGGCGGCTACTCAGGTAACCAACACCCTTACAGTTTCGGATGCGGACAGCCCTAACCTGACGGGTGCCACTGTGCAATTCACTTCGGGGTTTGTATCCGGCCAGGATGTTCTGGCTTTTACCCCGGCCAATGGCATCAATAGAAGTTACAATGCTACAACTGGCATCCTCACGCTGACGGGCACGGCGTCGGTGGCCACCTACCAGGCGGCGTTGCGTACGGTAACCTACCAAAACACCAACGTGGTAACAGCAACGGGCGGCAACCGGCTGGTGCAGTTCACTACGACCGATGGCGTCAACAACTCCAACGGCGCGACCCGCATTGTGGCAGTGGCAGCGGTGCTGAACGCGGCGGCGGCACTGCCCTACACGGAGGATTTTACAACGGACGGGGAGGGGCTGCGCTACAGCTCCAATCAGTTTGTTTCGTCGGGCAACTCAGCTTTTTTGCGCACCAACCGCAACCCCTACGACGCGGCCGGCAACGCCACCACTTTCACCAACATCAGCAATGCCTACTACTGGTTCGGGGAGAATACCGCCAACGGCAACAACCCCGACCCCCTGCGCATTGGCCGGTTGGTAACGCAGCAGGTGGATGCCAGCAGCTTCAGCAATCTGCACTTTCAGATACGGTTGGGCGCTACGTCGGTGGGCAGCCGCATTCAGACCACAGACTACTTTAAGCTGTATTACCGCACTGGTGGTAGTGCCGGCACCTGGACGCTGTTTGGCTCATTTCGGGGCAATAACTCGGCGGCGGTTGGCAATGGTGTGATGCAGCAGGATACCGACCCCAATAACCCCGGCACCGTGCCCAATGGCACGACACTTACCGAAGCCCTGCAAAATTTTGACTTCACCCTGCCCGCCGCTGCAAATGGCCAGTTGGTGGATTTCCGGTTGGATTTGTCGATTGACGACGACCCCGCCGACTTCGCGTTCGACCTGTTGCAGGTGACCGGTACTGTCAGCCCGCCAGTCGTGACGGCTCCGGCCAATGGCAGCCTGATTAATACCCGCACGCCGGCTTACAGCGGCACGGCCCCGGCCGGCAGCACCGTCACCGTCTTTGTCGATGGCACCAGCATTGGCACGACCACGGCCACGGGCGGTACGTTTAACCTGACGCAGCCCACGAACCTGACCGATGGTAGCCACACGGTGCGCGCCACGGCTACACTGAATGGTACAACTAGTGCCAGCTCAAACACGAACACCTTCACGGTAGACGCCACCAGCCCGAGCGTGGCCATTAGCAGCACGGCGGGCACTTCGGGCAGTACCACCAGCACATCGCCTATTCCGTTCACGGTGAGCTTCTCGGAGAATGTAACTGGCTTCGTGGCCGGTGATGTCACCATCACGAACGGCACACTAAGCGGCTTCACGGCGGTAAACGGCACGACTTACACGTTTAATGTAACGCCCGCCGGCAATGGCCTGGTGACGGTGAATGTGCCGGCCAACGTGGGCCAGGACGCGGCCGGCAACGGCAACACGGCAGCTACCCAGTTCAACATCACCTACAGCCAGCCGGTGACGGCCGCTCCTGTGGTCATTTCGCCGGCCAACGGCAGCCTGCTGACCACCAACACCCCGAGCTACACGGGCACGGCGCCAGCTGGCAGCATCGTGACCGTCTTTGTCGATGGCGCCAGCATTGGCACGACCACGGCCACGGGCGGTACGTTTAGCCTGACACAACCCACGAACCTGAGCCAGGGCAGCCATACGGTGCGGGCCACGGCCCAGACCAGCGGCTCGGCCGTGAGCCCCAACTCAAACACCAACACCTTCACCGTCGATACGGTGAGCCCAACAACCGCCATCAGCAGCACGGCCGGGGCTTCGGGCAGCACGACCAACACGTCGCCGATTCCCTTCACCGTGACTTTTTCGGAGAGCGTAACGGGTTTTGTGGCCGGCGACGTAATCATCACAAACGGCACCCTGAGTGGTTTCACATCGGTAAATGGTACGACTTACACGTTCACTGTAACGCCCGCCGGAAACGGCCTGGTCACGGTAAATGTGCCGGCGAACGTGGGCCAGGATGCGGCCGGCAACGGCAACACGGCAGCTACCCAGTTCAACATCACCTACAGCCAGCCGGTGACGGCGGCACCGGTTGTGACAGCCCCGGCCAATGGAAGCCTGATTAGTACCCGCACGCCGGCTTACAGCGGCACGGCCCCGGCCGGCAGCACCGTCACCGTCTTTGTCGATGGCGCCAGCATTGGCACGACCACGGCCACGGGCGGTACGTTTAGCCTGACGCAACCCACGAACCTGACCGATGGCAGCCACACCGTGCGCGCCACGGCCCAAGCCAGTGGCAGCGCGGTGAGCCCCAACTCTAACACGAATACGTTCACGGTAGACGCTACTAGTCCAAGCGTGGTTATCAGCAGTACGGCTGGGGCCTCGGGTAGCACCACCGGCACGTCGCCCATTCCATTCACCGTGACCTTTTCGGAGAACGTGACGGGTTTTGTTGCCGGCGATGTAACCATCACAAATGGCACGCTAGCTGCGTTCACATCGGTAAACGGCACGACCTACACATTCGCTGTAACGCCCGCCGGCAATGGCGCGGTGACGGTGAATGTGCCGGCCAACGTGGGCCAGGACGCGGCCGGCAACGGCAACACGGCAGCTACCCAGTTCAACATCACCTACAGCCAGCCGGTAACGGCCGCTCCTGTGGTCATTTCGCCGGCCAACGGCAGCCTGCTGACCACCAGCACGCCGGTCTACACAGGCACGGCCCCGGCCGGCAGCACCGTGACGGTCTACATCGACGGCACGGCCATCGGCACGACCACGGCCACGGGCGTTGGCGGCTTCAGCATCGCGCAGCCCACGAACCTGAGCCAGGGCAGCCATACGGTGCGGGCCACGGCCCAGACCAGCGGCTCGGCCGTGAGCCCCAACTCAAACACCAACACCTTCACCGTCGATACGGTGAGCCCAACAACCGCCATCAGCAGTACGGCAACGAACCCGACCAGCACCTCCCCAATTCCAGTGACGGTGACTTTCTCAGAGAGCGTAACGGGTTTTGTAGCCGGCGATGTGGCCATTACCAACGGCACCCTGAGCGGTTTCACCGCTGTCAACAGCACGACTTACACGTTCAACGTAACGCCGACTGCTAGCGGTACGGTGACCATAAACGTGGCCGCCAACGTGAGCCAGGATGCGGCCGGCAACGGCAATACCGCCGCCAGCCAGTTCAGCATTCAGTATAACCTGCCCGGCACCGCAGCTCCAATTGTAACGCTTCCGGCCAACGGGAGTCTGATTAACACCCGCACGCCGGCTTACAGCGGCACGGCCCCGGCCGGCAGCACTGTGACGGTGTATGTGGATGGCACCAGCATCGGGACTACGACCGCAACCGGCGGCACCTTCAGCCTGACGCAGCCTACGAACCTGGCCGATGGCAGCCACACCGTTTTTGCCACGGCCCAGAGCAGCGGCAGCACGGTAAGTGCGAACTCCAACACGAATACATTCGTGGTGGACGCCACCAGCCCGAGCGTGGTTATCAGCAGCACCGCTGGGGCTTCAGGCAGCACGACCAACACTGCTCCGATTCCCTTTACGGTGACTTTCTCGGAGAGTGTGACAGGGTTTGTGGCCGGCGACGTGACCATCACCAATGGCACGCTGAGCGGGTTCACGGCGGTAAACGGCACAACCTACACCTTCAGCGTAACGCCCACCGCAGTTGGCACAGTCACGGTGAATGTGGCCGCCAACGTGAGCCAGGATGCGGCCGGCAACGGCAATACAGCTGCCGCACAATTCAACATTATTTACGCGCTGCCCGTTACCGCCACGACCTGGACTGGGCTGGTTTCGAACGACTGGTTCACGATGGGTAACTGGACGGCCGGCGTGCCCACCAGCACGCTCGATGCTGTGATTGCCGTGTCCGGCAATGGCAACTACCCCCGCATCGGTGCAGGCACGGCCACGGTGCGCAGCCTCACGCTGGATGCGGGTACTACCCTCACGCAGACGGGCGGTACGCTGGCATCCAGCGGCAACCTGACGAACAACGGCACCTTCGCCGCCACCGGCGGCACAGTGTCCCTGACGGGCAGCAGCACCCAAAGCGTAGGTGGCAGCAGCCGCACCAGCTTCTGGAACCTCACCGTGGGCGCCGCGGCGGCTACGCTAAGCGGGGCGGTTGATGTGCAGCGCCTGCTCACCCTCAACGGCAACCTGGTTACCAATGGCCAGCCGTTCACCCTGCTCTCGAACGCCACGGCCACCGCTATGGTGGTGAACAACAGCGGTGTGGTAACTGGCACCGCCACCGTGCAGCGCTACATCGACCCCAACCTGAATCCCGGTCTGGGCTACCGTCACTACAGCTCGCCAGTAGCCAGCACCACCGTGGCCGACTTGGCTACCAGCACCTTCATGCCGGTGGTGAACCTCGCCTACAACACCGTGGGCAATACTGTGAGACCGTTCCCAACAGTGTATGGCTACGATGAATCCCGCCTCAATAGCACCAATGCCACCACGCAGAACTTCGACTACGGCTACTTCTCGCCCGGCAGCCTGACCGACCCACTGGTGCGCGGCCGGGGCTACACCGTGAACATTGACGCGGCCAGCAAGGTCGATTTGGTGGGCTCGCTCAACTCGGGTACCGTTCCGGTGGGCGCCCTCAGCCGGGGCTCCGAGGCCAATGCCGGCTGGCACCTGCTGGGCAACCCATATCCGGCTCCGCTCGACTGGAATTCGGCGCGCACTGGCCTGCCTACCGGTGTAATTGATGCAGTGTACGTCTTCAAATCCAGCAGCCAGTACACCGGTACCTACCAGTTCTATCAGAACGGTTTCGGCACGTTGCCGGGTGGGCTGATTGGCTCCATGCAGGGCTTCTTTGTGCGGGTCAGCCAGCCGGTGGCTGCCTTCAACTTTCTGAACGCCTGGCGCTCCACCATCTACCAGAACCCTACTTTCAACCGCTCCACGGCCGATACCCGGCCCGCCGTGCAGCTGGAGCTGGTCGATGCCCAAGGTACCCGCGATGCGGCCTTTGTGTACTTCGAGCAAGGTGCTACCGCCGGCCTTGATGACCACTACGACGCAGCCAAGCTGCCCAACACCACCGGTCTGAACCTGGCTTCGGTAGCTGCCGGCAACAGCCTGGCCGTGAATGGCCTGCCCTTGATTGGTACGGCTCCCGTGACGGTGCCGCTCTTTATTGGGCTGCCGGCTACGGGCACCTACACGCTGCACGCAGCGCAGCTGCAAAACTTCGCCACCGGTGCCCAGCCTTGGCTGCGCGACCTGCAGCTCAACACCCTTACCGACCTGAGCCTGACCCCCGACTATACCTTCACCATGAACGCCGTCAACACCGCGCCGCGCTTCGAGCTGGTTTTTGGTCCGGCACAGGTCCTGAGCACTTCGGCTGCGCTGGCCGCCCAGGTAGCAGTGTTCCCGAACCCGGCCCGCTCGGCCGTGGCCGTGGAGCTGCCCGGCAACCTGAGTCGTCAGCCCGTAACGGCGGCGTTGGTTGATGCCTTGGGCCGGGTAGTGTCGCAGCAGGTGCTGCCCGCTGGGCTGAGCACACACAAGCTTTCGCTCACCAACGTGGCCACCGGCGTGTACACGCTACGCCTGAGCACTTCGGCCGGCGTCATTGTGAAAAAGCTGATTGTGGAATAAGCTTTTGTTTCTACCATTTCTACCATGTTGAAAAGCCCCGGCTTGCGGATGCAGGCCGGGGCTTTTTGCGTTGAATTGTTTAGGGACGCTTGCGCGGTTATCGCGCAAGCTTAGGATAACAAGCGGCGCGCGGGCAAGATGCCTTGGCTACGCTCGGTATGGCGTATCTACCACTCTTCCAGTCCGATACTCACTGCGGCATCTCCTCCACTTCCACGCGGCGGTTGCGGACGTCGGGCGAGGGGTAGAGCGGGCGCGTATCGCCGTAGCCAATGGTGCTGATGCGCTCGGCGGCCACCCCGGCTTTCACCAAGTAGGTTTTCACGGCTTCGGCTCGTTGCTCCGATAGCGCGAGGTTCTTCTCCGGTTCGCCTACCCGGTCGGCGTGGCCCGATACGCGGAGCTTCAGGGCGGGCCGGCTTTTTATTTCGGCGGCCAACTGGTCGAGGGCCGGGCTCGATTCGGGCAGCAGCTCCGGTTTGCCTACCTTGAATAGAACCGTGGGCAGTACCACCGGCTTGGCCGAAATGATGGGCGCCGGGGCGGGGATGGGCCGGGCAGTATCAGGTGGCGCGGCAGCTACCGGTGGTGTGGGCGGCGTTTGGGGCGGCTTGCCCGTTACCTGAATGGTAATGGGTACCACCGGACTTTGCTCAGTAGGATAGTAACCTTGCTTGAGGTAGAAGGTAGTCGTTTTGCTGAGCTTGGTACGGTAGTTATTGCCGGCCGTGAGGGGCTGTTTCAACTCAGCATCGGCGTACCAAAGCACGTTGCGGCCCGATACGCGGATGCTGCTTTCGACCCCGGCCGGCACGGTAGCCGCCGATTTCAGCTTGATGCGGTAGAAGGTGTAGGTACCCACGCTGCAGTCGCCTTTCGGGCGGTAGGTGGCGTGGCCGGTCAGCTTTTCCTGAGCAGGGTCGTAGGTAAAGGTGATGCTGCCATCGCACCAGTAGGTGCCGGGGCGGCGGCCCGTTTCGTTCAGCTTTTCGCCGTGCTCCAATTGCAGGCCGGCCGCCGTGCGCTTGCCATTCATCTGGAAGGTGGCCGAGATGCCTGGATTGCCGCCCACTTCCTCGTAAAGCACCCCAAACAGGTCCGTGCCCTTGCTCTTCTGCAAGCGCAGCACCGCCGGCCAGTAGTCATCAGACTGGCCCGTTTCGGTTTCCACGCCCTGCCATACGCCCGTCAGGGATTGGGCTTGCGCGGGCCCTGCCAGCAGCAGCGCCCCCAGACCACACCAAAAGCTGTGTTTCATTCCGCCAAAAGGTAAGTAGAACATCAGGAATTGAATGGATTCAACTACGGACGGCGGAAATACAAAAAGGCTGCCGGAATGATTTCCGACAGCCTTTTTTATGGGTTGGGGCAAGTCCGAAAGACTTAGCGGAGCGGGGCTTTGAGCTTCACGAAGTAAATCCGGTTGAGGTCGACTTTGCCCGTAGCAGGCAGGGTTTTGGTCGCGAAACCATTCAGACCATTGTCGACCACACCGAAGTCGTCATCGTTGGAAATAGCCAGCATGTCATTGCCAATGAGCGTCATGCCCTCGGCCTTGTCATGCGGGTAAACTGGCGAAATGTCAGTCAGCAGGTCCAGTACCAGCGTTTTGGTGACGGGCACCACACCGGCCGTGGTCAGGCCCGTGCGGTCTTTCAGCTGTTCCACCGTCTGGCTGCCGTAGAGCTTGCCAGCGGCCGCATTGGTCGGGTCCGAAATATCGGTGGCACCGGCCAGGTCGAACTTATACACCCGCTTGAAAGCAGCCGGCGCGGCCGGGTTGCCGCCGTAGAGGCCATCGCGCTCCAGCGCCAGGAAGGTCGTATTGGTGATGGCCGTTATTTCGCTGCATCCGGTCAGGCTGGCGTTTTCCATCAAATAGGCATACTGCTTGGTAGCGCCGGTGGCAATGTCGAACGTGACCACGCGCAGTACCAGCGAGCCCGAGATGGCCGACGACGAGGGGTTGTACATCGGCGACTGCATCAGCCCGACCAGTGTTTTGCCATCGGGGGTGATGGTCAGGCCTTCCATGCCGCGGTTGGGACGGCGGCGGGCCAGTACGAGCGGTAGGGTGCGCGTGCCCGTGCCAAATGGGTTGATGCGCTCAAGGGTCCGGCCAGTAGCGTCGAAGTGCGCGATGTGCGGGCCGTACTCGTCGCTAATCCAGAACGAGCCGTCCGGGGCCAGCACGAGGCCTTCCGAGTCGATGCCGTCGGCGCTAGGCGCGAGGGCCTGACCGCTGAGGTCGAGAGCAGTTTCGCCGGTGTTGCCCTGGCCAATGGGATTGGGTAGGCCGGTGAGCGGCTGGCCGGCGGCGTTTTTCAGCAGGATGGTTTGCTCCAGCGTCAGCTGCCCGTCCTTCATCCGGAACTTGCCAATCTGGGGGGTGAAGTCAGCTTTGCCGAAAATGATGGAATTGGCCACCGAGCCGGCCGCGTTGGGCCCGCGGTCGGTGAGCAGGTAAAATACGGCCGGGTCGTTCGGGTCCTGGGCCAGCGCCGAGCCAAAGCCGCCGTTATAAAGTACGGTCCCGTTGGAAGCCGTTGCAAGTACGCGCGGGTTGCTCGCCTCCGCATATGCCGGATAGGTGATGGCCGTGGTGCCCGTTTCTTCGTCTTTCTTGCAACCGCTGAGCAGCGTGCTGCCAACGAGTATTCCGCCAAAAAGGCAAGCCAACGGGTAAAATTTAAGTGGCATAATGCGGGTAAGGGAAATGAATTATCCCGCAAAAGTCTCGTGGTGGTATTTCCTCAGTATTGCCTCTGCGCTATGTTTTGAGTTGGTGTTAAATGACAAAGTGCACTTGGAACGTCATGCCGAGCGCTTCTAAACATGACGTTCCACGTGCGCTTTGCCAGACTTTCGATTACTTCTTGCCAGCGCCCTTCTGTTGTTCCACCTTTATTTTATGTGCTACCTCCACCATTGGCGCTACCCAGATATCTTTTTCCTGCGCCTTCAGGTAGCGCAGCAGCTGCCGGTGCGCCGCCAAGTCCACGTTCAGTGAGTGGCCGCCGCCCACGCCGTGAAACAGGAACACCAGCAGGGTGTGCGACTGCTGCGCTTTTTTCACTAAGTCAATCATGTATTGGCCATTCTGACCGTTGATGGAGTAGCAGTCCACGTTATCGAGGTTGACGCCAGCGGCGGTTTGCAGGCCGGGCGAGACGCCGCGTGCCGCTACAAAGTCGGGGCGTAGCTGGTCATAAAAGGCCACACCGCCAATGAGCCGGTCGCCGCAGGGGTAGGCAAAGGTGCGACTGGTTTTGCCGTCAATGGCTGCCAACAAGGTGTTGTTCGCCCTGATTTCGTCCACAGCCCGGCCCACGGTATAGGTGTGCAGGTCGTGGTCGGGCTGCACGAAGCTGCGGCCCGGCAGGCTGCCATCGCAGGGGTGAAACAGGGCGTGGTTGCCCAGCTCGTGCCCGCGTCCGGCAGCTTTACGCCACTCACCCAGCCGCTTGGTGACCACCGGTGAGGAGCCGATAATGTAAAACGTACCCCGGAACTTGGCCGAATCCAGGGCCGGCACCACGTTGTCGAGGTCCACGTCGATGGCATCGTCGTAGGTCAGCACCACGGCGCAGGACTTATTGTTCCACGAAGCAGCCGTTTGGCCGAAAGCCGCCAGCCGGCCCGCCAGCAGCAGGGCAGGGGCCAGCAGCAGAATCTTGGTGAAGCTCATGACCGCAAATTAGGAAATGAAGCGTTGGGGCCGGCGAGGCACCCGTTAGCCCAGATAGGCCATGTCTTCCGCGCTCAGCTGAATTTCGGCTGCTTTCAGGTTTTCGCGCAGGTGCGCCAGCGACGATGTGCCCGGAATCGGCAGAATCCAGGGCGACTTATGCAGCAGCCAGGCAATATTGAGCTGGGCCTCGGTCACACCGCGCTGGCGGGCCATTTCGGCTAGCTTATCCCCGGCATTGGGCAGGCCGTGCACCAACGAGAAGAACGGAATGAGCGGGATGCCGTGCTTCTCGCACAGGTCGAGTACTTCTTCGCCGCCCCGGGTTTCGCCGTGGGCCTCGCGTAGCGTGGTGCGCTGTGCATAGCCGTACATGTTTTCTACGGTGGCAATTTCACCCAGCTTCAGGCCCGCTTCCAGCTCCTCACGGCTCACGTTGCTGAGGCCCACGTGCAGAATCTTGCCTTCTTTCTGCATCTCAAACATGGCCCCCAACGACTCCTCAATCGACGGCCCGCCGTGCCCCAGCACCCGGAAATGCACCAACTGAATCTGGTCCAGCTTCAGGGTGCGCAGGTTGTTGTCGATGCTGGTGCGTAGGTTTTCGGGCGTGTTAAATGGAATCCAGCTCTTGTCGGGTCTGCGGGCGCCGCCCACTTTGGTGCAGATAACAAGGTCAGTCGGGTAGGGGTGCAGGGCCTCGGCAATGAGCCGGTTGGTCACATCCTCCCCGTAGTAGTCGGCGGTGTCCAGGAAGTTGACGCCGCTGGCCACGGCAGTTTTTAGGATTTCCAGGGCCTGCGGCCGGTCGGCGGGCTCGCCCCAGATGCCGGGGCCGGTGAGGCGCATGGTGCCGTAGCCCAGGCGGCTAACGGTGAAGGGATGAGCGGAATTTTGGGCAATGGTGATGGTGGTCATATAGAAAGAGGTGGTTTGGATAAGCAGAAGACGGTTTGCGGGCCGGGATGTTTGAAAAGGATGTCGGTCAGGATATGCACGACGGTGCTTTGTCATCCGGAGTACCGCTTGCCGCCGTGCGCTTGTGACGGGCCGTATCAGGTTTGTGCTGGTTGAATTAGGGCCAGTCGTTTTTCGGTGAGAAGGTCCTTCATTGCTGCGTGATGCGCGGAATGCGGCGAATAACAAGCGGCGCTCCGCATGACAAATGGCCCCCACAGAATGATGCGCTACTACGCTGTTGTTGCGTAATTCGCAGCTTATGGCTTCTTATTCCTCGCCCTGGCAGCGTCCGTTGCAGCGTTTTTACTGGCATTCGGTGCTGGCGCTGAGTCTGTTTTTTGTTTTAGGGGCTTTGCTGCTGGTGCTGCTGGTGCGCGGCACGTTCTCGCTCCTCGATTTGCAGCTGGTATTGCGGGTGGGCGGCCCCATGGGCTTGCTGGTGGCTGCCATGGAGGTATACGTGTTCCCGCAGCTGTTTGCGCGGGTGCGGCTGGGCACCCGGTTGGTGGTGAGCATGATGCTGTACCTGGGCGGCTTTTGGGTGATGCTTTACCTCATCCACCGCATCTTCAACCACTCGCCCGACAACCAACTGCTGCTGGCTTCC
Organism: Hymenobacter negativus; assembly: GCF_017571495.1. GTDB lineage: Bacteria > Bacteroidota > Bacteroidia > Cytophagales > Hymenobacteraceae > Hymenobacter > Hymenobacter negativus. The sequence continues at coordinate 90,471 of NZ_JAGETZ010000009.1, forward strand.
CTCAGGGCCGGCGAGCTGCGGGACTGGAGCACCCTGGCCATCCGGCCCGAAGGCAAGGCCTTTGTGCGCCTGCTCACCGGCTACAGCATTCTGATTCTGTTCACGTCGATGCTCTACCAGCTCAGCAACAAAATTGGCCGGCCCGCACTGCTGCGTCTGTTTTTGGGCCGTTACCACCACCCGGTGGCCGAGCAGCGCATCTTCCTGTTTGTGGATGTGAAGGGCTCCACTTCGCTGGCCGAAAAGCTGGGTAATGAGCGCTACAGCCAGCTCATTCGCGACTTTTTCTTCGACATGGGCGCACCCATTGTGGCCCATCGGGGCGAGATTTACCAGTATGTCGGCGATGAAGTGGTGGTGACCTGGAAGTGGAAGCCCGGCCTTGCGCAGGCGCGTTGTGTGCGTTGCTTCTTCGCCATGCAGCTGGCCATCGACCTGCGCCGCGACTACTACCTGCGCACCTACGGAGTTGTGCCCACCTTCAAAGCGGGTTTGCACGGCGGCCCGGTGATGGCTACCCAGGTGGGCGCCATCAAAACCGAGCTGGTTTTTCACGGCGACGTGCTCAATACCACCGCCCGCATCGAGGCCCAGTGCAACGCCCTGCACAGCCGCTTGCTGCTATCCGCTTCCCTCTACGAGGCCCTGCCGCACCCGCCCGAATTCCATTTCCAGGCCCGGGGCGAGTTTCCATTGCGTGGCAAAGCCGGCACCGTGGCCCTCTATTCAGTCGAAAATAAATGAGCTCTGCATGACGGGCTTCATTGTCTATAATGGACTGTGTTTATCCGCGCCGAAGCACGTCATAAGGCACCGCCATGCCCAGCAAGGCCTGCCCAATCTGCTCCTCCGAAGCCGTGCCACTGACCGTGATTTCCGCCACCAGTCCGCGCTGCCGGTCGTCGCGCACAGTCAGCGAGTCCACGGTCAGGCCCGGCACCGTGGCTAGCTGCCGCGTGTAAACCCGACTGATTTCCTGCTTGGCCAGGGCCGGCTTGAAGATTTTGCCGATGGCCGTGAGCGGTAACTCGGCCGCCGTGTACACCTGCTTGGGCCAGGCGGCGCGCTCGGGAATGTGGGCTTCCGCAAAAGTCCGCAGCTCGGCTTCCGAAACCTGCTGGCCCGGGTGCAGTGTCACGTAGGCCACGGGCAGCTCGCCGGCGTGGGCATCGGGGCTGCCGATGGCGGCGGCCAGCGCCACGGCCGGGTGGGCGGTCAGGGCATCCTCAATCACCTTGGGGTCGATGTTGTGACCGCCTCGGATGATGAGCTCCTTCTTGCGGCCCGTGATGTAGAAGCCACCCTGCGCATCTTGCCGGCCCAGGTCGCCGGTGTTGTAGAAGGGACCCTGGCCGTCGCCGGTATCCACCCAGATGCCCTTATTATGCTCGGGCTGCAGGTAGCCGCCGAAAATATTACTGCCCCGCACCACAATCAACCCACTTTCCTCGGGCTCGGCTTCCCGCAGGAACACGCCGGTTTGCTCATCCAGCACCATAATGCGCACGTCCTGATACGGCACGCGCAGGCCGATGCTGCCGGGCATGGGCGCACCCGCCAGTGGCCCCACCACGCTGATGCAGCTGCCTTCGGTGAAGCCGTAGCCTTCCACCAGCCGCAGCTTGGTGCGCTGCTCAAACGCCCGCAACAGCTCCACCGGCAGCGGCGCGGCCCCGCAAATGGCGTAGCGCAGGGAGCTGAGGTCGTGGCTGCCCACGGGCAAGTCGAGCAGGCGACTGAAGATGGTGGGCACGCCGCTGAAGAGCGACAGCTTGTAGTGCGCTACCAGCTGCCAGAAGTTGTCGAGAATGCCCGGCCCGCGGTAGCCCGCCGGACTGCCCAGTACCACGGTGTGGCCCAGCAGCCACGGCACGCTGCCCGTCACCACCACGCCATTGACGTGAAACAGGGGCAGCCCGCAGAAGAACACCAGCCGGTCGGGTTCGGCTTCGCCACCCAACAGCTGGGCCGAGGCGAAGGAAGTGCTGGTGATATTGTAGTGGGTGAGGGGCGCGATTTTGGGCGTGCCCGTGGTGCCGCCGGTGTGGAAGTAGCAGGCCACATCCGTCGGTAGCAGCTGCCGGCCCGAGACCAGCCGGTCATTAGGCTGGCGGCGACTGGCCTCGGCAAAATTTACTACCTGAATACCTGGCAGCGCCATCTTGCCTTGCGTGAGCCGGAGCGCACCCACCAGCACGCGCTGCGGCAGCGGCAGGTAATCGAGCAAATCAACCGTTATCACTGTACGCAGCGTGGGCACCAGCGGGGCCACGGCCTGTACTTTCTGCCAGATGTCGGTTTTCGGAAATGCCCGTAGCGTGACCAGTACCTTGGTACCGGCCGCGTTGAGGATGTCGGCAATCTGGGCCGGCTCCAGCAGCGGGTTTAGCGGATTGACGATGCCGGCGGCCTGCCCGCCCCAGAGCGTGAAGTGCGTCTCGGGCAGGTTGGGCAGCAGGTACGATACCACGTCGGTGGGGCCTACGCCCAACTCGTGCAGCATATTGGCCGCCTGGTAGCAGCGCTGCACCAGTTGCGTGTAAGTGAAATCGACCGACTCGGTGGGCCGCTCGCCGCTGAACACGAAGCGCAGGGCCAGTGCCTGGGGGTTGCGGGCCTTGCCGCGTTCCAGCAGGGCCAGGGTGTGGGCGGGCACCGGTTGCGCCGACAAGGGCGTCTGTTCCAATGTTAGAATGTCGTCGAGGTTGCGGTAGCCCGGCATAGAGAAGCAAGGGAGAGCATCGGCTTGTGCCAGATGCGAACAGGTTTTCCTTCAAAAGTAGGCAGCAGCCTGCGGGCACGGGGCCAAAAGTGAGCTTATAAAGCTATTTCGCCAATCTGGCTCGGAGCAGCCCCGGCCCTGGGTGGTTGCTGGTCGCATGGCAAAGGGAGGTAAGCTCGGGCTAACCTTTCATTGGTAGGGGCAGTTCTAACTGCTTAAACCCGTCGCCTAAATGGAAACCACCAACAGCTCAGCCCGCACCAAACCCTACGTCATTGCCTGGGTTTTTTCGCTGATTTTCTACTTTTTAGAGTACGCAGTGCGGTCAGGGCCAGCGGTGATGATTCCCGAGCTGGCGCGCACGTTCGGAGTCGATGCCATGGGGGTGGGCGCTATTCTGGGCACGTATTACTACACCTATTCGGTGGCGGGCCTGGTGGCGGGGGTGGCCCTCGACCGCACCGGCGCGAAATATGCGCTGCCGACGGGCATTGCCATTGTGGCGCTGGGCTGCCTGCTGTTCGCGCTGCCCGGCGCGGCGGCCGGCAATAGCGCCCGGCTGCTGCAAGGCGCGGGCTCGGCGTTTGCGTTCACGGGCTCGGTCTATCTGGCTTCGCGTGGCTTTCAGGCGCGGTCGTTGGCCACGGCCATCGGGGCCACGCAGTGCCTGGGCATGCTGGGCGGGGCGCTGGGGCAGTCTTTGGTTGGCCCCCTGATTCACGGTGGGTTCGATGTGCGCCTTTTCTGGGTGCTCATGGGCCTGGCCAATCTGGTCACCGGCGTGGCGCTGTTCTTCATCACCCCCAACGATGCCCGGACGCAGGCGCCGCCCGCCGGTAATGGGTTGTTGAGTCCCTATAAAATCGTGTTCAGCAATCCGCAGTCGTACCTGTGCGGCCTGGTAGCGGGCCTGTTGTTTGCGCCCACCACCATTTTTGCCATGAACTGGGGTGTGGCCGCCTTGCAGCGCGACCAGCAGATGAGCTACGCGGCGGCCATTTGGGCCTGTTCTATGGTGCCGCTGGGCTGGGTAGTGGGCTGCCCGGCGCTGGGCTGGCTCGCCGACCACCTAGGCCGACGCAAGCCCGTAATTTGGCTCGGCGCCGGGTGCATGGTGCTCCTGGGCTTGCAACAGCTTTACCTGCCCGCGCTCATGCCGCTTGCCCTCAGCCTGCTGCTGTTCGGCGTGGCCTCGGGCGCGGCCATGATTCCATATTCCATCATTAAAGAAGCCAATCCCGACCACGTAAAAGGTAGCGCCACCGGGGCCATGAACTTCCTCACGTTTGGCGTGTCAGCCGTGCTCGGCCCTCTATTTGCCCGCTTGTATGGCCAGACCCTGGGCCAGGCCGACCCAGTGGCACATTTTGAGAAAGGCGGGTTGTTCTGGATTGGCTGCACCTGCCTGGCAATTCTGGCCAGCTTCCTGCTCCGCGAAACCGGCACGGCCCGCCAGCCTTCAGCCCTGCCTGCGGACAACAGGCCTGCCTCGGCGCTGGCGTAGGCAATGGTTTAGCTTGGGAAAAGTTGCCTTCTGCTGCTTTTTCGGTTATCGCTCGCTTTCGTGTTTTCGTCTGCGGGGAAGTCAAAGTTCCCGCCGAGCACTGACCCGTGCCTCTCGTGTTCAGCTACTAGTCGACTGCCGCTGCTGGCTTCACAAACACCAGCCAGTTCGACTGCCGGGACGTTTCCGTCCGCCGATGGCCCAGCTTCACCACGCGGCTGCCGGTTTTGTACCAGCCTTCGTCCCAGTCGCCCATATCCAGGTAGATGGCATTGCGGGCCCCCAGCTCCAGCAGGTCGTCGCCGAACTGCTTCATCGTGAGATTATCCCCAACACTCTCCACCACCGCAAACCGGTGGCCCGCCAATTCAGCCAAAGCCCGCCGCTGGAAAACACTGCCGCCGTCGGGGTGTACACTCTTGCCCCGAAATACGAGCAGCTCCTGCAAAAACAGAGTCCCGTGCTGCTGTCGAACGCGCTCCAGTTCCGTGCCGGGCGGCGACTGGCCTCTTGAAATCTGGCCAATCGTGAGGCTGTCCCCAACCATCGTCAACACCCCATCCAGAAACCCCACCTTGGCTTTGGGCTGCAGCACGCGGCCTTGGCACACCAGCAGGTCCAGCGGCTGGTCGGTGTCCAAATCGGTGTACGCCGCGGCTATGCTCAACTGGTTGTAGTTGTCGGCCTCCGCTGGCCGGCTGTTTACGACCTGCACAGCAAGGCCCTGCGGATGAAATAGCGAGTACTGATGGCCCTGCGCCGTGGTCCGGCCTTCCAGCCGTACTTCCTGGGCGGCGTTTGAGGAGCAGGAAAAAAGGCTAACCAGCAGGCAAAGCAGGAGGTGATTTCTTTGAATGCGCATTTGAGCGAAATGGGGAATGAGACTGTTTCGGAAGTCGCCAGCAAGCAGCTCCTCAAACTGGTTTATCTGCCAAATAATTGTGCAGGGGATAAGCACAAGCACCAGCCGTCCGGAGTAGCTGAAGTAGCGGCAGAAGCTGCGGCGGCACTGCCGAGGTAACGCCATAATGAGGTGCGGTACCTCCTGTGGTTCGCACCACTCGGGCCTTCCCAGATGCTAACCTCCACCCAAAACTACACGTTGATAAATGCAGCCTTTCCACCCCGCCATTCATCCCTCATGCCCACTACCTTCCAGGACCTGGCCGCCGAAGACTCTTCGGCCGACAACCGCCACCGGCCGCCTTACCGCGCTGCCTACCGCACCACCACCGCGCCCCTTATTGTGACGCCCACCTTCCTCACCCGGGCCGACAACACGCCCCGCGCCCTGCGTCCGCTCGACGCTGGCGCCACCCGCAGCCGCACCGGCGAGGCCATCGAGAACCCCGACACTGAGCCCGCTGAAATTGCCCTCGAAGCCGACCCCGGCCTGGGCTTTGAGCATTGGGACGAGTACTGGCGCAAGGTACACGGCCCCAAATTCGCCTACGAGGAGCCCGGCACCGACAACGAGCCCGTGCTGCGCTACGACCAGGTGCACCGAATTGCGGGCGGCCCCTCTTCGTACTTCCGCCCGCCCTACCACGCCATGACCACCGACGACAACAAGCTTGTGGCCGACCCCTACGCCCAGGTGCCGGCCTATCAGCGACCGCGCTGGGACGGCTTTGCCTACATTGCCTACGCGGCGGAGGCCGACATCAACCGTGTGCTCAAGCAGCCGCAGTACGACCAGCGCGTGGTGCCCGACGAGCAAACGGCTTTCCGCATGGTCACGCGCAGCATCACCCGCGAGTACATCCTGCTGCCCAGCGCCCAGCACCGCGACCCCATCAGCCTGGTCAAAATTCACTGCCGCCGGCCCGACCTCAGCCGCGAAGAGTTCCAGGAGTGGCTGCTCAACCACCACGCCGCCCTGGTGCTCGCCCAGCCTGCCACCCATACCTACGTGCGCCGCTACGCTCAATTGCACAACATCGGCTCGACGCAGCCCGACCCCGAAGGCAGCCTCATGGACGGCATCTCAGTACTGGCCTTCGCCAGCATCAACGACGTGGAAGACTACCTCGTATCCGACAACTACCGCGCTATCGAAGCCGACGAAGCGGCCTTCTCCGACGTCGCGCAGTCCGAATTCTGGACCGGCCTCAACTACAGCGTCATCAACCGGCTGCTGCCGGAACTGGCCACCGTGCGCTAACTCAGTAGGGGTAAGAGGGCCTTACTTCTTTATAACCAGCTCCGCCTTGGTTACGTGAAGTGTTGGATTGGCTGCTGCTACCAGAATGCCCCTGAACGTATAGCTCCCTGCGTCCGGAATTACCAATTCGGCGTTTTTTCCGCTAAAGCGCCATTTCACACTCCCGTTGACATCCGTTTTTACTTCGCCAATGGTGACGTTTTTCTCGGTAGGGTCAATCTGCAGTTCCTTAAACGGCGCGCCGTCTTTGGTTACCTGCACCTGAAACCGAACGGGCGAATCGCCTTCGTAAGCCAAGTCCATATCGGACCACAATGCGATTTTATCGTCCTTTTTCAACTGTATGGTCGCCTCCTTCGCTACTTCGTGCCCGGTCGTGCTGACCTCATTAATTGGTAGGCGGGCCACCTCTTTGCCCATCAGCGCATCGCAACCGACCAGCAGAGGCATTAAAGCCAATCCCCAGCATACGCGTTTTATTCCCATGACCATTGATTGCTGCTTCATGCGTTTGATTATGATATAGTATAGCTGCAAGTTTGCTGATTTTGAATTAAACACCGAGGGTTACCTGACTGACGCTGGAATAGTGCCAGCTGCGTTACGCCAACCCGGCGTCAGTTCGCGTCCGTTTCTTTGTGCATGCTTGGCACTCCTAAATTGTGCCTCAACGCAACAATGATACTACCAGACCTTATTCAGTCCTCAGCCCTTGCCAGCATGCAGGAGCAAATGGTGCTCATTACGGGTGGCGAAATCTTGCTACGGGATGACCGAATAAAACAGCAGTGGCGGGTAGAAATAGCCCCTTTCTTTCTGGCAAAATACCCAATCACCCAAGCCGCATACGCGGCCATCGCTAACCAATCACCCAGCTGTTTCAAGGGCGCCAACAACCCCGTCGAAACCGTGTCGTGGCGGGATGCCGTGCATTTCTGCAATTTGCTTTCCGCCGCTGCTGGGTTGCGCCCTTGCTACTCGCTGGGGGCCGAAACGGCAGTTGATGCAACGGCCGACGGCTACCGCCTCCCCACCGAGGCCGAATGGGAATACGCCTGCAAAGCCGGCACCAGCGGCATTCGCTACGGCGAGCTTGGCGCCATTGCCTGGTATAAGGAGAACGCCGAAAAAACGACCCATCCGGTGGGCCTGAAACAGCCCAATGCCTGGGGGCTGTACGACATGCTTGGCAACGTGTGGGAGTGGTGTTCGGACATTTACGACGAGACGGTCTACGGCAGTTACCGCATTATCCGGGGCGGCGGCTGGGCCGACGAGCCCAGGGGCTGCCTGGCCACCAATCGCCGCCGTAGCCACCCCGCCGCGTTTAAAATCGACGACCTGGGATTTCGCGTTGCCAGGAATAAAAGCTGATTAATTCCTAAAGCTTCCCAGGCGTCATCTGGCCCGCGCCACCCAAGCCGCCGCTTGGAGTGGCAGGGGAGGCGAGCGAAGCGAGCCTTTCTATTCCGCTAGGATGAAACGTACGTTTTCGCGCTTCACAAAGTAGCCTGTTGCCGCAGAGGCAACAAAATCACTTACCGTTAGAATCTTCTCTTGGGGCCGCGGGCTTACGTTCGGAAATAACAGCGTGCGGGCAATAGTTGCGGGATTCCCAATGCCTGCTCGCAGCATCAGCCGTGCCTTCTCAAGACCAAACGGAGCATAACAAATGGCCGCAATAATATTTGCCGTCCAGGCAAGGATGAATAGAGCCAGGAATGCGGGAAGAAGAACGAGTACCAGCAGGCAAGATGACTCTGACACTTCACTGCTGATGCAATCGGTGAAATCAAAGCGCGTCAAGTCGACCTGGTACTTCTCGCCAAATTGGGTCAGCAAGGATTCCGTGTCCAAGCCGCACAAGCCAAAATCGTCTTCGATGGCTGAACGGAATGTAACAGGTTCTGTTACGCCCAGTAAGTCTTTAATGTAGGGTGGCACCGACGTCGCTACCCGGCGTAAATCAGCAAATCGAACCGCTATTTCTTGGGTTTCCATACGGTTATAAAAGTATTGATTCTGCACTAAGCACGGTTACGAAGCGTCCGCCTCCAGCGCCTCTTGTAGTGGCAGGGGGCGCGTGAAGGTGACTGCCGAATGCCGCTGGCTAACGTCGCGGGTGCGTCAGGTGATACTTTGTGTAGCTGTATTTGCCTCTGCCCAACTGGTCGTACTCATTCAAATAGGTAATCCAGTAGTCTTGGCCGCTCTCGAAGCGCCAATGGCCGGTTTCCCGGATGGAGTCTTGCTGCCGTACCACGAAAACATTATTTTCCCTTAACTCCAACTCGCAGGGGCGGCAGTTTGGGTAAGCAGTCAGTTGGTAAGTGCCTAGCTCATTCCGCTCCCAGTTTTTATCGACGCGGTAGCTGCTGAAAATAAAAAAAGCCAGTAGCGCAATCATTCCTACAAAACCCAAAGCGGCTTTTCGCTTCTTAGGTGTGCTTTGCGCTGTCACAAATAGAAACAAAAACCGCAACGCATACACGCCCGGTAGGAAGTAGAAAAGCAGCACACGAAACAGAATAGCAACGTTTACCATCGAAAGCGGATACCCGTAAATGCGTCAAGCTCGGCAAAGATGCCGCGCCCCGTGATACGATTTGATACGATGCTGATAAACTTTCAAATTGCCGTCCGCCTTGCAGCGCCCCCGCTGCCTCTTGGAGTGGCGGGAGAGGCGTCAGAATCTGCCCCAGAAAACTAACTATTAAGTACGTCGAATGAACGTGAATGTGTGGCTGGCTTGCTCCACGTCGTATTCTCGTAGGTCGAGGTGCTTTTGATAAAGCGCCAGCCGTTGCTTCACGCTATAGGGGGCTTTGATAAAATGCTCCACAATAGCCGGCCGCACCTCGTCCAGAAAGCGCTGCTTAATGGCAAAAATGATTTCCCACAACTGCCGCTTGTGCGCCGCCGGATACCTAGCAAAGTCATCCGGCACTGCTGAGCCTTGTTGGAACAGCGTGAAGTCGCTGGTATAAATCAGCTGTTCCTCATAGCTGATGCCGCGCACCTCATAGGTCTGAATGACCACGTCCCAGTCGTGGTGCAGGTAGCTGATGTAGTATTCCAAATTGCCGCCACTCTCATCCCAATCGCAGAATCGAACGCGGGCTTCGTCCAGCATCAACGGGCCGGGCGGCGCTCGCGCAAGTCTTCCACCCGTTCGGCCGCCGTTTTGCCCGTTAGCTTGTCAAGGGCATCGTAGCGGCGGCGTAGTTGCGCCAGCGCATTCTGGCGCCGGGCCTCGTGCAGTTGGGTTTGGTCGGTGGTGGGCTGAGCGTTTTTCATTCTATCCAAAGATAAAGCCTAGGTTGATAGTTTCATAGGTTGGCCCCACGCCCGTCCCGCGCGCCCCCGCCGCCTCTTAAGTGGCGGGGGAGGCGGGAGAAGCAGTTAGGGCATCGTAGCGCCGCCTTCAACTGACTCGCGTGGGCAATTCCCCCTTACGCACAACACCCTGCTCTCCCGAGGTGAGGAAGGCAGAGGATGGCGTAGTCTGATTGGATTTACAGATTATCTATTCTTGAAGGCATCTGTAAAAACAGCAGAATCAACGAAAGAAGCTTTTATATGTGTCTCCAAAGCTTCGATGAGGACTGTTTCGTCGTCAGTTAAGTCAAGAAAATCAATCATGCTTTCGTGATTGATATAAATAGCAACTAGTCGTTCACCGCTGAAGAAATATAACTGGTCAAACTCGTAGTAGTCGTTGAATTCTTTGCTTTCGAAACTATGAACAGCAAATTCAAACTTCCGAAAATGCTTCTTGCAATTATCGTTAAGATTGAATTTGCAGACTATATCATCGTCAGCCTCGACTAACTCAATAATATCGAGTTGCCAGTCACTGAAGTAATCCAAGCCCTTCGGAAACAAGTCCGCTGTTTTAGAGACGCCTGCAAATGCGAAGCTGTCAGCAATTTTGAACACAAAGTTATCAAGCACATTCTGCCAATACTCATCGGACATGAAGTCCCAAGAAGGAGCGTTTGGCCCTTCAAGATTAAGGTCAATCAGAAAGAGCTTGTTGTGAAGAGCCATTGGGCGAAAGATTGCAGGCCGGAATTACATATTCCGCCGGTACTGGCCGCCGACCTCAAACAGCGCGTTGGCAATCTGCCCCAGCGAGCAGAACTTCACCGTTTCCATCAGTTCGGCGAAGAGGTTGCCGTTGGCCACGGCCACTTGCTGCAGGCGCTTGAGGCGGGCCTCGGTCTGGTCGGCGTTGCGGGTGTGCAGCAGGTTTAGTTGAATTGAATCTGGTTCCGGGAAATTTCAACGATATGCTGTAAAACGCCCAGAAGTGTATCCAACTCGTTGACTAGGTAGCGCCTTTTATCCAAGGTCATCTCATTGTTTTCGTATTTGAGAAAGCGCCACTCAATACCCGTGGTCGAGCAACCGTACAAAACGGCTGGGTGGTTACCTTCCAAATCGTTGAACTTGCGGGCCGCAATCAATTGGGCCGAGCATTGGATGGTGCCTTGCTCCACATCTTGCTTTTTGGCTTCGGTGATGCAAAAAATAGGAGCCGTTACAAAGTCCTGAATTCGGCTAAAGGAAAAGATGAAATCACATTCCCCGTTCAACCCCTGGCTGCCATCCACGTCCAGGTTCATGCCGGAGTAAATGGAAAACTCGTTGGTGTTCAAGCTACTTAATTCCATCAGAATCGGCGAAACCAGCCGCTCCGAACGCGACTTCTCGGTGTTGAAACCCATGCCCATGCCTTTCTCCAACGACTCGCGCAACCAAGCCGAAGGAGCAACCGGCACCACGTCCGGAAACAAATTTTCGGAACCATAACGAATGCCAAACCGCGTCACGATTTCCTTCGCTGAAAAATCACTGTAAGCCATCGTGCCTAAAGATACTGCGGAAAGCTGCGTCACTTGGCGTCCCACACCCACGCCGGCCCCCCGCGCCCCGGCCGCCTCTTGCGTGGCTGATGAGACGGCAGAAGCTGTTTCAGAAGAGCGTTGCCCCCAGCGGGCCTGCGTGGGCAGTGAGTTATTTAGGCTTAGTTGTCGGATTTAGTTTCGAACCCTCGAACCAGAGCCTTTTCCTCAGGAGCAGTTAATTGATGATTATAAATTTCTTGCCAGAGTTTTACAGCCTCTTTTGAAGATGCAAGCCCAAGATTTTTTACTTTCTTTCCCCAAAGGAAAATAGAAAAGTCCTTTTTGTTGTAGGCAAAGCTCCCGTATAGAAAAAAAGCATGCTCATCTTTTTCAAGACTTTTCTTAAAATCAAGAGCTCCTCCTACAGATTCTTTCCTAATGTATTGAGATATATTTTCTTCTTTGTGATTCCGGCTAATTGATATGAGCGTGTCAGATTGAGCGAATATTTTTTTCACTGAAATCAATGAAAAAATCAAAAAAAATGCAGTCCTTTTCATTGTTGTTCAAATTAATAATTTTGCTACTTGGCTAACACAAAACGTACCCGTTCGCGCTTCACAAAGTAGCCCACGGCTGCGGAGGCGACGAAGTCGCCCAACGTCAACACCTGTGCAGTAGGCTGGGGTCGCACAGCTGGAAAAAGCAGTTCCCGTACCACAGTGGTTGGCGCGTCAACGCCGCCTTCCAGCATGAGCCGGGCCTTAGCCCAATTAAACGTTGCCCAGCACAAGGCAGCCACTCCATTGGCCAGCCAGCCCAGCAGCCACAGCGCCTTTTCGCGTTCCATGAATTCTCCTGCTACGTTAGGTCCCCAAGTTACACCAATTGACCTCAACGGCTGATAGCCTCCACGCCGGCCCCCCGCCGCCCCTTGCCGTGGCGGGAGAGGCGGCAGAAGCGCTGGCGCGGCCTGGCTGCTGGCTAGTGCGCGGCGGGGGCGGCCTTGCGCCGCCACGCCACTACGCCCCCCAGCACCGCCAGGGTCAGCCCCAGTCCGGCGCCGAGCGGCAACCCGGCTGGCGTACCCGGCCGTTCCAGCGCGTCGAGGCGGGCGCGCAGGGCCTGGTTCTCGGCTTGCAGGGCCGCCAGGGCGGCGGCCTGTGTGCGGGTACGGGCGTCGAGGGCCTGCACGCCGGCCAGGGCCACGCCGTCAGCATCCACGGTGCCGATGCTCACGCTGTCCGGCCCCAGGCCGAAGGCGCGGCGGAAGTCCTGCGCCATAGGGCCTAGGTGGCGCACCCGGGCATTGTCGGCCTTGTAGCTCCAGCGCTGAATGGGCACCTGGCGCAGCCGGGCCAGCACGTCTTCGCCCGACACGGCCTCGAACAGGTGCTTTTTGTGGACGTCGGACGTATTGGTCCATACGCCGGAAGTAGACAGGTAGGCCCCGGTCGAAGTGGATATCACCGCGTTGGTCTGGTTCCAGTTGCTGGTCACCGCTCCGGATTGCAGCGTGACCCCGGTCGATAAGTTGCTACTGGTGAAGATGCGGAACCCGCCACTAACCCGCCAGTTGGCCGAGTGATTGACGCTGGCTCGAAATGATTCGTCGGTAAAAATGTTGCCATCGTCCGGCACCGACCGGTCGCTGAAGACAAACGACCCCTGGCGAGCGTTGGTATGGGCGTAGTAGCCCAGCGCCACCGACGCGGCTCCCGACGCGATGCAGTACTGCCCCAGGGCCGTCGAGCCGACCTGGGCTGCCACATTGTTGTAGCCAAACGCGGTGCTGTAATCGCCCAACGCGCGGGTATTGTAGCCGGCCGCGATGGAATACGACCCGATGTTCGCGTCGTCCCATTGCGTGGCATCGACGTAGCCCGCCCGGAAAGCCGCCTTCTGCGGGTACCACAGCAGCCGGGTGCCGGTGCCCTCGGCCAGAATGCTGCTGTTAAAGCCGCCATCGTACTCCCCACCCAACAGAAAGCCGCCGGACTTGGCCAGGAGTAGGCGGGTCACTTTCGTGTTCGAGACAAGGGTGCGCGCGCTCACAAGCGTATCGGTGGCGGTATACTGGGCCAGGGCGGCAACCGGCAGGAAAAGGCAAGCAAGTGCAGAGACAAGGTATTTCATGAATACAGGAAAATGGATTTTGCGCAAGTTACACCTGCCTGCCTGGTGGCAAAAATGGTGTGTCAGCAGTAGCTTCGCTCAGCTTGCCCAAATGGCTCATCCCCACTGTCACAGCGCTTTGTAGTCACGCCCACCCCCCGCGCCCCCGCCGCCTCTTGCCGTGGCTGAGGAGGCGAGCGAAGCTGCTGTTGAATCTCCAGCCATGCCCGCCCCAGTGCCCCCAGCGCCGCTCCAAGCCTCTGCGGAAGCTGGGTGTTGCGTCTGCCCCAAAGCCCCCGGCGCATCTTGAGTGGCGAGAGATGCAATGGAAACTCAGCCCTTCGCCGCCCATGGGTAGCCGATGATGCCGGCCGCTAGTAGTACTTTGTGATTAAAAAAGTACGTAGTTTTTGAATCCTATAATTTCTGTTATGATGATTTTTTAAATACCTATCATAACCCTTGCAATCTAAAAAGAGCGGAACTCTATGCGGTATTTTCCCCAGGTAAAGCAAATCCAGCTTAAGTCGATGTGGGACATAGCGCGTTCCACAATACGGTTGTAAATCAATGTTGCTCTTAATGGGAATTGAATCGGCTACTCCTAGTTCTAAATCGAGATTTAATTTTACTACAGATTTTTTTGCTTCACTATTATTGAAAGCCTCTTGCTCAAGTTGTTTGTATTTAGTGTTCTGGTTTGGGTCCAGGCGAAACACACAATAAAAAGACTTATAGCTGTTCAGGCTGACAGGCTTGTATAGCAATAAGCCCTTGCGCTCCATTATTTGGTCGGAAAAAGTGTAGCTATCAATGTAGGATTCGAATAAAAAGGTAGTGTCAATGGTAATGATAGGATGCTTCTTGTTTGCTTTTCTAAAGTGAGCAGGGGTAGAAAAGGGTTGGGCTGATGCATCAAAAAAGTGTAAAGTGCTTAAACCAAGAAGCAGCACCAAAGCCATTGCGTTCCTCATTTGATTTCAAGACGTCCTTTTGGCAGGTTTGTATTTATAATTGTTTTAGTATCCTCAATGGAGGGCATAACCTTGCCGGTGGTGGCTTTTCGCCGTGCCGGATAATCACAATCCGCAGCAAAGGCCCTTTGGGCACGGGCGTGGCCTTGGGTTCTACCGGGTTGAGATGATACAGCAGCAGCAGTTTGGCTCTATCCAGTTCGGTAAAATGGGTAATCATAGGGCGCACAGTAGCAAAAGGCCAGGGTAGCATCACCTGGCCACGAATTAAGTGCGGCATACTGGCTTGCCCAGGCCAGGGTTGCAGCCGACGTGCGCTCGGCGCGGTCGAATGTCCTGAAGTGAAGCCGCGGCGCACAGGTAACTCAATTACCCGTAGCTATAATCCCGTCCTAGCCTTGGTTTATACTTTTAAAGAACCCGAGTGCTGCACCCCCGACGGTAAAGCCGATGGATATGACTACCCCCAAGCACAGAAGCAGGATATTCAGGGAGTCGGGCCACGGCGGGCTGGGAAGAAGTTTACCCACCAGGTTTGCTACCAAATAGCCCGCGAAAGTGTAGAGCAGCACCGTTTTCAATTTGGCAGGAACCTCCGGGTATTTGCGCCGGAGAACCGCGTACGTGACGAAGCCAATGAGTGCAGGAAAGCCGACAAGGCCGAAAAACATGACGAATAGAACCAGAAGGTACGTTTCGCCAGCTTCTTCATTCGTCATGTGTTCAAACGGATTCCAAACAAACTCGGCGTGCGCCGGCAAGCCCGCGAAAACTACTAAAGCTGCGCCCAAGAGCAACAGACGGCCATATTGCGTTTTAAACATAGTTAAAGCTACAAAGTAGCGCCCTGCCCCCCCCGCCCCCGCCGCCTCTTGCGTGGCTGGAGAGGCAAGAGAAGCTGTTGCAGAAACTCCAAGCCAGCCAGCCCAACTGCCCCTGGAGCCTCTTCAGCTAGTAATGAAGCTCGGGGTGATTCAGAACTGCGCCCCTTTATGCATAACACCCTGTCCGCCTGAGGTAGATAAGGCAGAGTATCAATTAATATCGAATTGTATTTAAATAGATGCGAGCCTTACTTCAAATAGGCTATTATTTGATGTGATGACCGACCTCAAAAATCAAAACTTTGTTTTCATTATTCTCTAACATTGCTTGAATAATGGCTGGGCTAATGGTGACAATGTCATTGTTAAGGTCTATTGTTAAGTAAATTTGGTATACTTCTTTTATTAAAATCTTAGCCAGTTCCATCGTGAAACCATTTCTTAATAGACAAATTATTGTCCGATTATCTGTGCCATATTTGATGCGGTCATAAAAAGAATTTTCAATAAGTTTTAGGTCATTGATGATTTCAACATATTTCATTAAGTAGTTGTCAACATAGTCTTGTTCCTCTTTTACCCTCACGATAGCAAGGTTAATTAGTTGTTTATCTGTTTTAGTAGAAAGGCTGACGTAACTATTGAATCCTTGCCTTTGATTGTGGTTGATTTCACCCCACTTATTTCCAACGTATATCAAGTCACTGCCAGAAGAGGTCCAGTAAGAAATAAGATTTCGTATCATTTCTCTGTATGATGTGGCGTCTATTTTCCATTGCAAAATCATGGAATAGTAAAGTTGTGCATTAAAAGACAGTAGTCTTTTGAATTGTTCGTCTACTATGACTATGTCTTTTGTGAACAATGTTAAAATCGCTCGGATTAGGTATGATGGCGCATTGATATCAAACAGGAGATTTTCCGATAGATTTTTATTAAGCGCTTCTTCGTTTTGTTTGATATTGAAGTCGTGGACATTATTCTTATAGCATAGCTGTGCAATGAATGTCTGAGCGTATTCTACTGAATCAACAGGTGTATCACTAGGTTCAATGTTCTCAAGGTACTCTAATGAATCTGCCGCTTTTTTCTTTTCTCTCGGGTCGGTCATGTCACCTTCCTCTTTTAAAAGCACATTATCCACGACATCTGAAATTACTAAATCAGATTTTAAAGTGCGTTCAATGAATCCTTTGATATTTGCTGTGCTACTAGAATACTTTCCTTTAATCAAATAGATTTCTGGTTCTAATCGTTTCAAGCTTCCTGTAGAAACGTTGAACACTTCACTAAATCTACAAATCCTGCCTACAAGATTTTTTAGTTCCGATTTTGTAAAATATCTATGGCCTATTTTGGTGGTAAGTATAAATAGTTTATCAGCCGGGATATCTACTCCCTCAAGAAGCGTGGAATTCGTGATGATGAAATCAAAATGCTTTTGTCTTGTAAAAGCATTTTCGACGTACAGCCTAATTATATCAGGCATCGAGCCATGATGGTATAGTATTCCCTTTTTGATGCAATCAATTAAATTGTATTCAGGATGAATGAATTCAGCAATTGCTGATTCTAATTCTGATACTTCCGCGTTCGTAAGCTCTCTTGTATTTGCCTCTGCATCCATTGCAAAGTTCTCAATATCGCGCGGTTTGTTTAAATAAACAATGTTCTTGTCGGCTTTGTATGAATTTACAATCATTAAGTCACTAGTATTACTATGCTGCTTAATGAAAATAAAATTGTTAGTGAATTGGTCATACACTTCAAGGGTGTTTTCCTTGCGTATGTCTATTGAAAAGTATTTTTCAATTTTTAAAAATTCATTACTTCTTCTAGATTCCAGTTTTTTGCTTAAATAAGGCGCCTCTACACTTTGTGCATCTGACATAAAAGGTGTAAAGAAATTGAAAACAGTTTCTTGATTTCTTTTTCTAATAATGAATAAGACCTGAGCTAATAAAAATAGCTCTACTATCCCCTTTTAGTAAATTATGAGCTTCATCTACAAGAAGTAAGTCCAAAGTGAAGTCTGGATGCTTTTGTATTAATCTTAATAATCTTTCTTGAGTGAGTATAGCTATAAAATTTGCCTCATTTCCCAGATACATATCTGGATGGGTTATCAACTTATTAGAGGCATTATTTGACAATCTCTTTAATAGACGCCGCTTGGTTTGTGCCAATAATGATTTGCTCGGCACAACAATGCATACTCTCTTGGATATATTATTTTGGGCCTTTGATACAATTATATCTGATTTTCCATACGAAGTTGGTGCAATTAAAACAAAGTCGCCTTCATTTGAATTTGCGAACCTAATCAAATCCTGTTGCCCTTCTGATAAATAAATTCCGTTTTGTAGAAAATTTTCTTTGTAAGAAGATAATAATGTGTTGAAAAAATGATTTCCAAACTTGTCCCCATTAAGAAGATTTAATTCAATAAATTTAGAAATGGGAATATATCCCTTGCTTAGTGATACGTCGTAGAGTGGAATGTAATTATGGAAAGCATTGCAATAGGATAAAATAATTCTGTAACCAAGCCTCTCTAGGCTGAAGTCTGCCTCATTAAGTAATACAATTGCAGTTTTTAGAAGATATAGTTTTTCATCTTGCGATAATTCACTGCTTCTGTTAGATATTAGCTTATTGTATGCAACTTCGAAGTAAGAATTAGATAAGCTTTTTCTGAAGCTTGATACAGTTAGCAGTAGGTTTTTCATATGGTAGCTGTTTCGGATTTCAGAAAGCTTTCTACTTTTTCAAGAGTGCTTTTTTGTATTGAAAAAAGCAATGATTTTTCAAAAACTGCTTCTTTAGTTAGTTTGGTTTGAAATTTTTCTAATCTTTTGAGTACTATTTTGTCACCTACAGTATGATATAAGACGGTGATTAGGATAACATTTCTTTTGATATTAGCGCTTCCATTTAATCTAGGTGAATTATTGGCAAGTAATTCTTTGGCGTTTTTAAGATTGCCTAATTCCATAGTTAGCGTTGCATCAATGAGCGCACTGTCCCATAAAGAGTCTCTCTTGCTCTCAAACATTTCGATTATACCATCTTTGGCTCTTTTTAATAGGCCTGCATTAGATTTCTTTGGGTCAATAGCAGCAGTCTTGCGAGAAGGCGAGCAATGCCCTGATTTTACTTCCGAATACCATAATGAATTATCATTCTTGTGTAAATACATAATATCAAAACCTTTTTTAATATTTCTTTCTTCTTTGTTTTTTAGTACAGATAATGTTTCGAAGTTTACATGGTATTTATTTAAAAGAATATGAGCTAGTAGTTCGCCTATCATTCCTTTCTTCACGTTATCATCTTTCGTTTCATATCTTTTTAAGAACTCTATTACTGTACTTTGATAAGTATAGTAATGAGGTAAAGCTCCTACCTCAATTGCGCCATGAAAAATACTCGCAAGAGTATTCCTGATTTCTTTTTTGAATTCATCAGAGAAATCCTCTACCAGGCATATGGTACATTCTTTTTTGTTCTCAAATCTTACTCCTGCAAATGGCATAGCTAAATCATCATAGAGTTGTGAAGTGAAAACGACTATTGGAGTAATGTATTAATAATAAACCCAATCGGCCTTACTCCTTGCTCTTGCAAGGTAGTAAGGCCGATTGGGTATTAGGGAGTTAGTGGTTGCTACCTACCTACATATTCCGCCGGTACTGGCCGCCGACCTCAAACAGCGCGTTGGTAATCTGGCCGAGGGAGCAGAACTTCACCGTTTCCATCAGTTCGGCGAAGAGGTTGCCGTTGGCCACGGCCACTTGCTGCAGGCGCTTGAGGCGGGCCTCGGTCTGGTCGGCGTTGCGGGTGTGCAGGATGTTGAGCATCTCGATTTGGTACTGCTTTTCCTCCTCCGTGGCGCGGATGACCTCGGCCGGCACCACCGTGGGCGAGCCCTTCGACGAGAGGAAGGTATTCACGCCGATGATGGGGTACTCGCCGGTGTGCTTCAGCATCTCGTAGTGCATGCTTTCCTCCTGGATTTTGCCGCGCTGGTACATGGTTTCCATGGCCCCGAGCACGCCGCCGCGCTCCGTGATGCGGTCAAATTCGGCCAGCACGGCCTCTTCCACCAGGTCGGTGAGCTCCTCGATGATGAAGGAACCTTGCAGCGGGTTTTCGTTCTTGGCCAGGCCCAGCTCCCGGTTGATGATGAGCTGAATGGCCATGGCCCGGCGCACCGATTCCTCGGTGGGCGTGGTGATGGCCTCGTCGTAGGCGTTGGTGTGCAGGGAGTTGCAGTTGTCGTAGATGGCGTACAGCGCCTGCAGCGTGGTGCGGATGTCGTTGAAGTCGATTTCCTGGGCGTGCAGGCTGCGGCCCGACGTCTGGATGTGGTACTTCAGCATCTGGCTGCGGGCGTCGGCGCCGTACTTCAGCTTCATGGCCTTGGCCCAGATGCGGCGCGCCACCCGCCCAATCACGGCGTACTCCGGGTCGATGCCGTTGGAGAAGAAGAAGCTCAGGTTCGGCGCGAAGTCGTTGACGCTCATGCCGCGGCTCACGTAGTACTCCACAAACGTGAAGCCGTTACTCAGCGTGAGGGCCAGCTGGGTGATGGGGTTGGCGCCGGCCTCGGCAATGTGGTAGCCGGAGATGGACACGGAATAGAAATTCCGCACCTTCTGCCGGATGAAGTATTCCTGCACGTCGCCCATCAGGCGCAGGGCAAACTCGGTGCTGAAAATGCAGGTGTTCTGGGCCTGGTCTTCCTTCAGAATGTCGGCCTGCACGGTGCCGCGCACCTGCGTCAGCGTGCGGGCTTTGATGTCGGCGTACACGTCGGCGGGCAGCACTTGGTCGCCGGTCACGCCGAGCAGCATCAGGCCCAGGCCATCGTTGCCGGCCGGCAGCTCGCCCTGGTAGCGGGGGCGAGACAGGTTTTTGTCGGCGTAAAGCTGGTCGATTTTAGCGTCGACCTCCGCTTCCAGGCCCTGCTCCTTAATATACAACTCGCACTGCTGGTCGATGGCCGCGTTCATGAAAAACGCCGCCAGCTGCGCCGCCGGGCCGTTGATGGTCATCGACACCGACGTGCTGGGGTTGGCCAGGTTGAAGCCCGAATACAGCTTCTTCGCATCGTCGAGGCAGCAGATGCTCACGCCCGCGTTGCCGATTTTGCCATAGATGTCGGGCCGGTGGTCGGGGTCCTCGCCGTACAGCGTCACCGAGTCAAACGCCGTGCTCAACCGCTTGGCCGGCAGGCCCATGCTCACGTAGTGGAAGCGGCGGTTGGTGCGCTCCGGCCCGCCCTCGCCGGCAAACATGCGCGTCGGGTCTTCGCCCTCGCGCTTGAAGGGGAACACGCCGGCCGTGTAGGGGAATTCGCCGGGGAAGTTTTCCTGCATGGCCCAGCGCAGCCGGTCGCCCCAGCCGGAGTAGCGCGGCGTGGCCACCTTCGGAATGTCATTGCCCGACAGCGACTTGGTGTGCGTCTTCACCCGGATTTCCTTGCCGCGCACCGAGTACACGTACTCCGGATTGCGGTAGTTTTGCAGGGTGCTTTCCCAGTTTTCCAGGATGGCCTGGCTGTCGGCGTCGAGGCGGCGGAGCTGGGTTTGCTTGTTCTTGGCAAACTCCTCCACCATGCTGTCGGCGCTCTTTTTCTCGTCGCGGTAGTGCTCTTCCAGCTTGGCAAACGCGCCGGCTACTTCCGCAATCTGGGCCTGCTCGCGCACGCGCTGGTCGTAGGCGCGGTTGGTTTCGGCAATCTCGGAGAGGTAGCGGGTGCGGTGCGGCGGGATGATGTAAATCTTCTCCGAATCCTCGGCGCTGGTTTCCAGGTGCGAGGCGAAGGTGGCGCCGGTTTTGGTTTCCAGCATCTTCAGCACCGCCCGGTACAGGCGGTTCATGCCCGGGTCGTTGAACTGCGAGGCGATGGTGCCGAACACCGGCATCTGGTCCGTGGGCGAGTCCCAGAGGCCGTGGTTGCGCTGGTACTGCTTCCGCACGTCGCGCAAGGCATCCTGCGCCCCGCGCTTGTCAAACTTGTTCAGGGCAATGACGTCGGCGAAATCGAGCATGTCGATTTTCTCCAGCTGCGTGGCCGCGCCGTACTCCGGCGTCATCACGTACAGGCTGGCGTCGGAGTGCTCAATGATTTCGGTATCGGATTGCCCGATGCCCGAAGTCTCCAGAATAATCAAATCGTAGTTGGCGGCGCGCACCACGTCTACGGCATCCTGCACGTAGCGCGACAGCGCCAGGTTGCTCTGGCGCGTGGCCAGGCTGCGCATGTACACCCGCGGCGAGTTGATGGAGTTCATCCGAATCCGGTCACCGAGCAGCGCGCCGCCGGTCTTGCGCTTGCTGGGGTCGACGGAAATAATGGCTATGGTCTTCTCCGGAAAGTCAAACAGGAAGCGCCGCACCAACTCATCCACCAGCGACGACTTGCCCGCGCCGCCCGTGCCCGTAATGCCCAGAATAGGAGCGGAGGACTTCGAAGCCAGCTTCTGGTTTTGGTCGGCCTCGCTCTGCTGGAAGTCGGCTACCAGCTGGCCTTTCACCCGCTCAAACTCCTCCGGGAAGTTCTCCGCCGCCGAAATCAGGCGCCCAATGCTGCGGGCATCTTTGTCCTGAATGTGGCCGGCCTCGCCATTCAGGTTCTGGCCCGTCGGAAAGTCGGCCTGCTCCAGCAGGTTGTTAATCATGCCCTGCAAACCCATCGCACGGCCATCGTCCGGCGAGTAGATGCGGGTGATGCCGTAGCCCATCAACTCCTCAATTTCGCTGGGCAGAATCACGCCGCCACCGCCGCCGAAGATTTTGATGTGGCCCGCGCCGCGCTCCTTCAGCAGGTCATACATGTACTTGAAGTACTCGTTGTGCCCGCCCTGGTAGCTCGTAATGGCAATGGCCTGGGCATCTTCCTGAATGGCACAGTCCACAATTTCCTGCACCGAGCGGTTGTGCCCGAGGTGAATCACCTCCGCGCCGCTGCTCTGAATAATGCGGCGCATGATATTAATGGCCGCATCGTGGCCATCAAACAAAGCGGCGGCCGTGACGATGCGAACGTGGTTTTTGGGCTTATAGGGCGCGGTGGGAGCAGGGTGCATAGAGTAAGGAGTAGCGCGGACTTTTAGTCCGCGGCCGTGAGGATAGAAAACGCAGGCGAAGGTACGAAAAACGCCCCGGCGGGGTGGCCGGGGCGTAGTGCTGAAAGGCATTATACCTTTGAGCCATGCCGAAAAACCGTCTAGCTTCATTTGAAGAATTCGCGCAGGTTATAGCGCAATTACCAGGACACAGCGCTTGGCGTAGCGAGGCTGGTCCCAGCACGGGCTCTATTTTTACGTTTCAATTTGGGCTGCCTTCAGACGACGATGACCAAGAGGGCGAATTTTCTTTGATGGTTTATTGTGCATGGCGAATTGTTGAAGCCGGCCGCATTGTTTGCTCTTGGCACGAAGATTCTAAGACCGTGCTGGCCCCGGCTCTACAGCAGTTGTTGCTGAGCGGCGAAGTAACCGACGCTTCTCTTTCTCCTTTTGGCGACTTCACTATTCAGTTTGCCAATGACCGCAGCCTGCAAATCTGGAACGACGCGCCGTTTGAAGAAGGCAGCGAATGCTGGTCGGTAGGCTACCAAGGACGCGGTTACTACGCAGTAGAATCACGCAATCGGTTTGTCTACGAAGAAAAAGAATAGGATAGCAAAACGCCTGGACGTTTCGGCCGGGGCGTTGGTTGCTATGCGCCGTCTTCTGCTAAAGAGGAATCAATAATTGATGGATTCAGCACATCATCTAGGTTGCCGCGCTTGAGAAGGTCAGTGATAGTAGCCTCAATGCACTCGCGGGTAAGCTCACGCACAAACAAGTCAGGTGGAATTTGGTAAGTGCTACCTAAGTTCTCGCCACTTGCTTGGTCATGGCTAATGGATGTAGCTAAATACCCAAATGTCCATACGTTGATGCCGTAGCGTCGTCCATCAGCTAGCGTGACATGAATGTTGCAAAACTCATTCGTTCTATCCCATTCAATACCGGTAATGAAAGTTTCGGTTTCCGGGTCCCATTTGCTCGAATAATCGACGTGTTCAAATTCCAGCCAAAGGGTGAAATCTTGTAGTCAGAAGTAGCGGAAGCTGACCAATAGGGGCAAGGGCTGACTGAATAGCGTCAAGGTCTTGCGCTCCGGCTTGGTCCGTGAGATAGCGGGGAAATTCCAGCCACTCAATTTCCCGGTACGCGTACCAGCCGCGTGGATTGCCGGAAATCATGGCTTCCATTGCTTGGTCGTAATAATCGAATTGGTAATCAGTGTATTCATCTATGCGGAGCCGGCGGCCGGTAGGTTCTTCTTCCCATATCAGCTTAACCTGGCATTCTTTGATTAGGCTATGGTGCGCGACGAGTGCATGAAGCAGCTTAACCCATTTCGCATTATTCAAAAAGCCACCCAATGCACGCTTACCTATTACCCGATTAAGAGAATCGTCATTTCGATGGGTCTCTAAACTTCGCTTCCGTTTAAAGTATGTGTACGACACGGCAAATAAGAAGGTAAACCACTGGTTAAAGTGCGAAAAACGCCCCAGCAATCCAGCCGGGGCGTTTTTCATGTATGAGAAAAAGTAACAAGCTTACTGCCCCTGAATGGCATCAACGCCGGCCTGGGCCACGGCGTGGTCGTCCTCCACGGTGCTGCCCGATACGCCGATGGCACCAACGACGCGGTTGCCCGAATCCATAATCGGAATGCCGCCGGGGAAAGTGATGAGGCCACCATTGGAGTGCTCGATATTGTAGAGCGGGCCGCCGGGCTGCGACAGGCCGCCAATAGCGCCGGTGGGCATATCGAAGAAGCGGGCCGTTTTGGCCTTCTTAATGGAGATATCCAGCGAGCCCAGCCAGGCATCGTCCATGCGGACGAAAGCCGTGAGGTTGGCGCCGGCATCAACCACCGCAATATTCATCTTAACGCCCATGTCAAGGGCTTTCTGGTGGGCGGCGTGGATGGCGGCTTGTGCTTGTTCGAGGGTAATGCCCATGGTGGTGTTTGGGGTTGAAAATGATGAGGAAGTACTTTGCTACAACCGTAGACTGGTCCTCCGGTTACGTGAGGCAAGCTAAAAAGAGATTCGAATCAGGGCTGGAAAGCGCTAAACAAGCCCTGCATGCGCGGCAATGGCCTAAACTATTTTATCCAAAAGGAATTGGGGGGCTCAAGGCCATGTACCAGGCCACTGCCATTAGCACCGCCAGCGCCACCAGGCCCCAGGCCACGTGCGTTGGTTGGGGGCGTTCTACGGTGTCTGAAAACACTTCATTGAGACAGCCCAGGCCCAAAGGAGTCACCAACAGGCCCATCATCAGCAGGTGCACCCCCTCATACACCGAGAGATAGGGGCGTTTGGCGAGGGCAATGCACGCGCCGCCCACCAGCCATGGCACTATCAGGGTGCTCACCACCATGAGCTGCCGGTGGGAGTAGCGCATCACCGTGCGCGAATCGTGGGCTTGCAAAAAGGCAATTGCGCCAAAATACCCCAGTGCCAGCTGCACCATGCCGGCCAGCAGGGCCAAAATCACATCCACGGCATTGCCCAGCTGAAGCAACCAGTCCGAAACATACCAGAAGCCCGAATGCGTGAGCGTATCGGCCAGCAAAGCCCCAAACACCGCATTGCAGCAGTGGAAGGCTATCCAGAGCAAGAGCAGCTTCAGGGTGCCGCGCCGGGCGCGCTCGCGTCGCCAATACCACCGAAACGCCACCATGCCCATCAGCACACACGCTACCGGCCCGGCTCCGTGCACACCAATAATGGCCATGCGCCACCACTCGCCATCGGCCAGCGTGTACACGATACGGCTCGGGTCCCAGGTTCCGCGCAGGTGATAGAAACGCGAAACCTCCAGCTTGGCGGCCTGGTGCACTGCCCATACCACATAATAGGCGAGGACGTACAGCGCCGTGCCATTCAGCGCCGCAATCAGAAACTTGGTTTTATCGACTTCTTCAGCCGCTGGAGTAGTGGTAACTGTTTCCGGTTGCATAGGCAAATAGGGGTAGTAGGATGGGAATGGGTAATCGACAAAACTAAGCAGCTCTTGCTACAATCAAGCTACGTCGGGCTGCCCCGTCGCTGCGCGAGGGGAAAGCGGAGCCAGCTGGGTTTTGCGCCCGGCAGTTCGTACCTTCGCGAACTGAAAAATAGCCCTCTGTGAAGAATATCCGCAACTTTTGCATCATTGCCCACATCGACCACGGCAAAAGCACCCTGGCCGACCGTCTGTTGGAGTTTACCAGCACCGTGGCTAAGCGCGACATGCAGGCCCAATTGCTCGACAACATGGACCTGGAGCGTGAGCGCGGCATCACCATCAAGAGCCACGCCATTCAGATGCAGTACCCCTACAAAGGGGAAGTCTACACGCTGAATCTGATTGACACGCCCGGCCACGTCGACTTTAGCTACGAGGTAAGCCGCAGCATTGCGGCCTGCGAAGGTGCTCTGCTCATCGTGGATGCCTCGCAGGGCATTGAGGCCCAGACCATTTCCAATCTCTACCTCGCCATCGGGGCCGATTTGGAAATCATTCCGGTACTCAACAAAATCGACCTGCCGCACGCCATGCCGGAGGAAGTGACCGACGAAATCGTGGACCTCATCGGCTGCAAGCCCGATGACATCATCCACGCTTCGGGCAAGGCCGGCATTGGCATCGAAGCCATCCTGAACGCCATCTGCGAGCGGGTGCCCGCACCAGCCGGCGACCCGGAAGCCCCCCTGCAAGCCCTGATTTTCGACTCCGTTTTTAACTCCTACCGGGGCATCGAGGTCCTGTTCCGCATTAAGAACGGTGTGATGAAGAAGGGCGACAAGCTGCGCTTCATGGCCACCGGCAAAGAATACGGTGCCGACGAAATCGGTATCCTGGGCCTGAACCAGGAGCCCCGCACCGAAATGCGCGCCGGCAACGTGGGCTACCTCATCTCGGGCATCAAAGAGGCCCGCGAGGTAAAAGTCGGTGATACCATTACCCACGTTCACCGGCCCACTCCCGAAGCCATTCAGGGTTTCGCCGATGTGAAACCGATGGTATTCGCCGGCATCTATCCGGTTGATACCACTGAGTACGAAGAGCTGCGCTCCAGCATGGAAAAGCTGCAGCTCAACGATGCCTCGCTGGTGTGGGAGCCCGAAACTTCGGTGGCGCTGGGCTTCGGCTTCCGCTGCGGCTTCCTGGGCATGCTGCACATGGAAATCGTGCAGGAGCGCCTGGAGCGTGAGTTCAACATGACGGTTATCACCACCGTGCCGAGCGTGCAGTTCCACGCCACCGGTACCAAGGACCAAATGCTGACCATCAACGCCCCGAGCGAAATGCCGGAGCCGAACCTCATCAAGCACATTGAGGAGCCCTACATCAAAGCCCAGATTATTACGGCTTCGGAGTACGTAGGCCCCATCATCACGCTGTGCATGGACAAGCGCGGCATCATCAAAGGCCAGTCCTACCTGACTTCCGAGCGGGTAGAGATGAGCTTTGAGCTACCGCTGTCGGAAATCGTGTTCGACTTCTTCGACAAGCTCAAGTCCATCAGCCGCGGCTACGCCTCGCTCGACTACGAGCTGATTGGCTTCCGTGAGTCCGACATGGTGAAGCTCGACGTGATGCTGAACGGCGAGAAGGTCGATGCCCTCTCGGCCATTGTGCACCGCTCCAAGAGCTACGAGTGGGGCAAGCGCCTCTGCGAGAAGCTGCGCGAGCTACTGCCCCGCCAAATGTTCGACATTGCCATTCAGGCGTCCATCGGCCAGAAAATCATCGCCCGCGAAACCGTAAAGGCCCTGCGCAAAAACGTAATTGCCAAGTGCTACGGCGGCGACATCAGCCGGAAGCGCAAGCTGCTGGAGAAACAGAAGGAAGGCAAAAAACGGATGCGTTCCGTGGGTTCCGTCGAAATTCCGCAAGAAGCATTTCTGGCAGTTCTTAAAATTGATTAATAAAAAAAGGCCGGCTCCTGTGAAGGAGCCGGCCTTTGTATTTTAGGCCGTGAGCAGCAACTAATAAGTGCTGGGAGGCGTGTTTAAGGTATCAGCAGTCACCGCACCTTTGGGGTCGGGACCGTACTCGTTTGGTCCTCGCGTACCTTCAGTGCAGTAAAGAATGAGGTTGTAAATAGGAATGAAAATGTACCACCAGTCCTTGCCGACATCATGCATACGGCGAACGGAAAGGGCAATGAAAGGCACTATCATAGCAAAATAGAAGATGCCGACAAGTGCCGGAAAACGAATGACGCTTCCAATGCCACCAAACACTACAATACCAATTACCATAAACAGGTAGAATTGCCAAAACTCGGCGCGGCGAGCCCGGCCGCTAAACATAGCGTATTTGTTTTTGAGTACATCAAGAAAGTAGTTCATGAATGGTTGGTTGTTGGTGAAGAAAGGAGTTGGTGAAGAAAGGTAATGATGAGGTTACGGCAGCGCGAGCAATAAGTTTTAATAGAAATAGATTTTTCTTTTTTTTCTGTATATATGATTTCTGGAAACCCCGTTACCACGTCCAATCTCATCGACGGCAAGCAGACCGCCGAAGACATCAAAGTTGAAATCGCAGCCGCAGTGGCTGCCCTTAAAGCAACCGGGCAGAAAGTCCCGCACTTGGCCGCCATTCTTGTAGGCCACGACGGTGGGTCTGAGACCTATGTGCGCAACAAGGTGTTGGCCTGCGAACGGGTTGGCTACGAGTCCACATTATTACGTTTCGAAGATAACATCACCGAAGCCGAGCTGCTCGCTAAAGTAGCAGAATTAAACGAAAACCCCGCAGTTGATGGCTTTATCGTACAACTGCCATTGCCCAAGCACATCGACGCCGATAAGGTCATCGAAGCCATCCGCCCTGAGAAAGATGTGGACGGCTTTCATCCCATGAACCTTGGTCGGATGGTAGCTGGCTTGCCGGCATTGCTACCTGCTACGCCCTCCGGTATCGTAGAATTGCTGACCCGCCAGGGCATCAAAACTAGTGGTAAGCACGCAGTGGTTATCGGCCGTTCTAATATAGTCGGCACTCCGGTTAGCATTCTGTTAGCCAAGAATTTAGAAACCGCTAACTGCACCGTTACTTTATGCCATTCGCGTACTAAGAACCTGGCCGAAATATGTCGAACGGCCGACATTGTAGTAGCTGCCATTGGCCGTCCCGAGTTTGTGACAGCTGACATGGTTAGCCCCGGCGCAGTAGTAATAGATGTAGGTACCACCCGCGTGCCGGATGCGACCAAGAAAAGTGGTTTCGCCCTAAAAGGAGACGTGAATTTTGCCGAGGTAGCGCCGTTGGCTTCAGCCATTACACCCGTGCCTGGCGGAGTAGGTCCAATGACCATTGCGATGCTTTTATTGAACACTTTACGGGCTGCAAAGGGCGAAATCTACCCGCGCTAAGCAGGTTGATTTTTAGGAATATTTGGTTATAATATGACTGCGACGTACTTTTAAAGTCCGACGTTGGGAACGGTGTGTCCCAGGGTCGGCGTTAGGGTTGCTAGTCTTCCTGACGCTTTTTGTGAAAATACCCGTGACGTTACTCTCTGCTGAACTAATTGCATCTTCCCGCGATGGGACACCGCTGGCTACCGGCGAGCTACTGCCCGTAATGGAGCAGTTCTATACCATTCAGGGCGAAGGATATAATACCGGGCGTGCTGCTTACTTTATCCGGTTGGGAGGCTGCGACGTGGGCTGCGTGTGGTGCGATGTAAAGGAATCGTGGGATGCCGACGCGCATCCCCGCCAAACCGTAGCGCAGCTGGTCGCTGCTGTGCTCGAATACCCCGGCCGCGACGTCGTCATCACCGGTGGCGAGCCGCTGATGCACAATCTGGGGCCACTCACAACCGCATTACAAGCCGCCGGTTGCCGCACTTGGCTCGAAACTTCGGGCGCGCACCCGTTGTCCGGAAGCTGGGATTGGGTCTGTTTGTCGCCCAAAAAATTTAAGGCTCCTTTGCCGGAGGTGCTCGCGGCGGCCCACGAACTCAAGGTAGTCGTTTTCAATAGCCACGATTTTAGCTGGGCCGAAGAGCATGCTGCGTTGGTACCGGCCACAACTCGCTTATACTTGCAGCCCGAGTGGAGCCGGGCCGCCCGCATGACCCCCGAGCTGGTGGACTACGTAAAGCAGCACCCGCGCTGGCAGGTGTCGCTGCAAACGCACAAATACCTTGATATACCCTAGCTTACCCTATGCGTCGCAGTTCAGTGTTGGGGGCCTTGCGCCTCGCCATGATAAGTCTGCTGGGGCTAGCCTCTGCCGAAACGGCTTGGGCGCAACTGCCTCCCAAAGTGCAGGTGCCCACCAACACGAAGGCCCGCAGCCTGCTCGAAAAAGCACAGCAGCAGGTGAAGGAGCGGGATTTTATAAAGGCGGTTGAGACCCTTAACCAGCTCAATCAGAAGTTTCCCTCGTTTGGCGAAGCATTCTTGTTGAAGGGCTCCCTGTTGAAGGCGATGGGCGACAACCGAGGTACCCTCGCAGCCTATCGCGACGGCCTATCCAAGGTCACCCCCGATGCTACCCACGCTTCTGAGTTTCAACTGCTGGGCGACCTGGCCCTAAGCTATGGCGAGTACCAGACTGCTCTCGATGCCTACAAGCAGCTAATGAAGGTGGCGCCGAAAACGCAGAAAAACCTGAGTAAATCGCAGCGGCAGCTGCTCACCTGTGAGTTTGCCCTCGAAGCGATAAAGCACCCGGTAGGCGAAGCGCCCGTGGCCTTGCCTGCGCCGCTCAACGCCTTTAAGTTTCAGTATTTCCCAGCCCTGACGGCTGATAACCGCTTTCTGCTGTTTACAGGCCGCCCAGCGGCCAGCAGCGGCGAAGACCTGTATGTGAGCCGCCAGAATAAGGATGGTACCCTGGGCGAACCCGTGCCGATTTCGCCGGCTATCAATTCCAGCTATAACGAGGGGGCGGGCACTATATCGGGCGATGGCAAGACGCTGGTGTTTGCTTCCTGCGACCGGCCTAAGGCCATTGGTAACTGCGATTTATACATCTCGCGGCGCACCGGCAACAACTGGAGCCCGCCCGTGAACCTGGGACTGAACGTGAATTCCACCGAGTGGGATTCTCAACCCTCGCTTTCGGCCGATGGCCGCACGCTTTACTTCACCTCAACGCGACGCGGCGGCCAAGGGCAGGAAGACATTTACGTCACAACCCTACAGCCCGACGGCAACTGGAGCCCGGCCCAGAATGTAGGCACGCCTGTGAACACAGTGGGCAAGGACATGGCCCCGTTCATTCACGCCAGCGGTACCACGC
Source organism: Hymenobacter negativus (assembly GCF_017571495.1). GTDB lineage: Bacteria > Bacteroidota > Bacteroidia > Cytophagales > Hymenobacteraceae > Hymenobacter > Hymenobacter negativus. The sequence continues at coordinate 120,950 of NZ_JAGETZ010000009.1, forward strand.
TGTACTATGTCACCGATGGTTTGGTGGGTATGGGCGGCCTCGATGTATTCCGTTGCGAGAAGACCCCGGCTGGGGGCTGGAGCGAACCCAAAAACCTTGGTTATCCACTGAACACGTTTGAAAACGAGGCATCGCTCTTTATTACCTCCGATAACCAGCGGGGCTTTTGCTCCCGCAGCCGCGCCAGCGAAGAGCCGTCCGGTGGCTACCGGATGGCCCGTGAGCGACCTGTGGAGCTATTTGGTTTCTCCGTGCCGCCACCGGTGAAGGCGCGTGAGACAAGCACTTACACGCAAGGCCGGGTATTCGATGCCAATACCAAAAAGCCGCTCAAGGCCGAGGTCAAGCTATACGACCTTGATACCGATGTGCTGACTCAATTCGTAACCTCGGACCCCGAATACGGCGACTATACCGTGGTGCTCAACGAAGGCCATCATTACGCCATGTATGCGGCAGCCGATAAATACCTGCTCAAAAGCCTCAGCTTCGACTACTCTAACCAACACAGCTTCAATCCGACGGCGCTAGACATCTACTTGGAACCGGTGCGTTCCGGCCGCAGTGTGGTGCTAAATAACTTGTTCTTCGACACTAATAAGTACGACCTCAAGCCCCAGTCACGCACCGAGTTGAACCGGCTTATTGAGTTTCTGCGCCAATACCGCGATGTGCAGATTGAAGTGTCGGGCTACACCGACAACGTAGGCTCGCCAGAGGCCAATGTGCAGCTTTCGGAACGCCGGGCCCAGTCAGTGGTGACATATCTTTCGGAGCATGGCATTTCGACTACTCGCCTGCGTTCGAAAGGCTACGGAGCAAGCCACCCGTTGGCTGCCAATGATACCGAAGTACATCGGCAACTAAACCGCCGCATCGAGCTACACATTCTATAAAAGGCACGGGTTTTTATAGGCCCGCAACTGTCGAGTTGAGGAGCATTGTTTCTCAGGGCCGGTCGCTTTCTCCATTCGGCGACTGTATTGTCACAACAGACTCTTCCCGAGGCTTGGGTTAATGAGCGATTTTGCCGCATTGAACTCTTGCGTAGCTTTTAGCTGCGCCGACCTTCGACTGAACTAGCGCAGTTTCGCGCTACATTATCCCTGCTGATATACTGACTTAGTGACGGCTCTAAGCAGCCCAGTAACTGCATAGCAGTGTTGGCTAGCGGTACTCATGCTCTGAGGAAAAAGCCGCATAGTAGTGAAAGAACTATTCAAGAGTCTTTCGCCTCTATGCGACTATTGGCCACTTGGGTTTGGGTTGCAGAACGAGCTAGCAGCACAGACGATAACTGAGGATTAGTGCGGCAACGTTGTTATCTGAGCTACTCGCTGCGGGAGAAAAGCTATAATACCCATTTTTTGCCCCTCTTCCAGTACTTATTAAGGTGATGAAGTCGCACTTTAAGTGGAATGTAATTGTGACCAAACAAGGGCTTTTTACTTAAAGCAAGGCTTGAGAACAGGTGAAATATAATAGGATTCGCCGGTAAAAATGTGTGATTGAGCCAATAGGTTGAGTTTTTTTGTCTTCGCTGACCGATTTTTTACTTCGTCAGATTATGTCTATTAATCAGATGGTTATAATGATTTGCAAAAACTGTGTGATTAAAAAAGTGCCATAAAAGTCGTTTTTTGTTCAAATGGAATGTTTGACTAGGTTTGATGAACCCGATTGCACTGCATCAGGGCCGACAACTCATCTTACCACCATCAATCCCCATTTTATGAAAAACTTGTTCTTCGCTACCTGCATTGCTGCAAGCGTAAGCGCAACTCCGGTAGCAGTGGCAGCTGGCCCCGGCGACGGGTCTTACTCACACGCCATGATGGCCCGCGCTACCACGCTCACCCGGGCATTGGCGCAACGCATCCAGTTCAACGAGGCCCAATACCTCGCCGTGAAGCAGTTGCACATCAACATGCTCACTGAGCGGCGCGACCTGGAAATTCTCTTGAACGGTGCCAGTGCCGAGGAGCGCGACACCCGCCTTGCCGAAGCACAGCAGCGCTACGAAACCGAGCTGAGCCAACTGCTTCAGCCCCAGCAATTGGTAGCGTATCAGGCGCTCCGGAATAACTTTACCGCGCACCGCCTGAAATAGGGGAGGGCCACCTCCCCAAACGGACACGAAAAAGCCCGCTCCATAGAGCGGGCTTTTTGTTTTACCAGCCTTTAGATAGTTTTCAGTGCTGGTCAACCGGCTTCGTTCATTTGAAACCTGACAACGAGCAACTGACAACTAAAAACTAGCGGGCGTCGATTGTAGTGTAGTCGCGCTCCAACTCGCCGGTGTAAATCTGACGCGGACGGCCAATAGGCTCTTTGTTTTCGCGCATCTCTTTCCACTGGGCAATCCAGCCGGGGAGGCGGCCCAGGGCGAACATTACGGTGAACATCTCGGTGGGGATGCCGAGGGCTTTGTAGATGATGCCCGAGTAGAAATCCACGTTCGGGTACAGCTTACGCTCAATGAAGTACTGGTCGGTGAGGGCGGCTTGCTCCAACTCCTGCGCAATTTTCAGCAGCGGGCTGTCTTGCATGCCAAGGGCTTGCAGCACTTCGTCGGCAGCTACTTTGATGATTTTGGCGCGTGGGTCGAAGTTCTTGTACACGCGGTGGCCGAAGCCCATAAGACGGAACGAGTCGTTCTTATCCTTGGCCTTGGCAATGAACTTGCTGGTGTCGCCGCCGTCTTTCTCGATGGCTTCCAGCATTTCGATAACTTCCTGGTTGGCACCGCCGTGCAGTGGGCCCCAGAGGGCGTTGATGCCGGCCGAAACCGAGCCGTAGAGGCTGGCGTTGGCCGAACCTACGAGGCGCACGGTGCTGGTGGAGCAGTTCTGCTCGTGGTCGGCGTGCAGGATGAGTAGCTTGTTGAGGGCGCTAACCACTACCGGGTTGATTTCATACTTCTCGGTGGGGAAGCTGAACATCATGTAAAGGAAATTTGCGCAATAGTCCATGTCATTGCGCGGGTAGTTCAGCGGGTGACCCATGTTGTTCTTATAGGTCCAGGCCGCGATGGTCGGCATCTTCGCCAGCAGGCGGATGATGTTGAGTTCCATCTCCTCGGGGCCGAGGTCGGGCGACACGCTCTGCGGATAGAAGCCGGTGAGGGCGCAAATGAGCGACGACAGGATGGCCATCGGGTGCGTAGCCGAGGGGAAACCGTCGAAAATTTTGCGCATGTCCTCGTGCACCAGCGTGTGCTTGGTGATTTGGCCGCTGAAATTGTCGAGCTCGGCTTTCGTGGGCAGGGCACCGTAAATCAGCAGGTAGGCTACTTCCAGGAAGCTTGACTTTTCAGCCAGCTGCTCAATGGGATAGCCACGGTAACGCAGAATGCCTTCTTCGCCGTCGAGGAAGGTGATAGCGCTTTTGGTGGCGCCGGTGTTTTTGTAGCCCGAATCGAGGGTAACGTAGCCGGTTTGGTCGCGCAGCTTGCCGATGTCAAACGCTTTTTCGTGTTCGGTGCCTTCAATGACGGGCAAGGTGATTGACTTGCCGTCGAGAATGAGTTCAGCAGTTTCTGCCATGGGCGGGAGGAGTGTTAGGGGAATAGAGTGCGAAACTAAGGCATAAGCCCTAAGCCGGGAAATTTTTACGCGGTATTGGACCAGGTCAAGACAATCGAATGCACCGTGAGGTTTTATAAAATAGCCCTAAAAACCGATTTCAGGCCTTTTGGCAACGTTTGCGTCGATTTCAGCCAATCGCCAAGAGAAGACATGCGGACCCTGATTATTTACCGATGCAGAACTGGGTAAAAATGCTGGTGAGGAGGTCTTCGGAGGAAATTTCGCCGGTTATCTCCCCCAGTGCCGCTAAGGCATGGCGCAAGTCGGCCGCCAGCAGCTCGGTGCCAAAGCCGGTATCAAGGCCTGCCTGCACGGCGGCCAGATGGGAAGCGGCCGTTTCGAGGGCGCGGGCGTGGCGGACATTGGTGACGATGGTGGCGGAATCAGTGTTTTCGAGCGCCGAACCGCGCACTTGGGTAAGCAAAGCGGTCTGCAATGCTTCAAGTCCCTGGTTTTGGCCGGCAGCTAGCAATACCAATGGGACCTGAACCGCCGGAAATTTCTGGTCAGCCTGGAATTTGGCTGCAAAAGCGGCCTGCGCTTCGGGCGTAGCCAGGTCGGTTTTATTGCCTACCGCAATGACGGGGAGTTCCAGCCCTGCCGTTAGCTCCTGAATTTCCGACTCTACCTCGGCCGGACCCATCTCCGTCAAATCGAACAGATATAACAATAGAGCGGCTTGGCTGACACGCTGCCGGGTGCGACGCACCCCAATGGCTTCCACTTCATCGGCGGGGTTATCGCGCAGGCCGGCCGTGTCCACGAAGCGAAAGCGTAGGCCATCAATACTCACTTCATCCTCAATAAAATCGCGGGTCGTACCGGGAATAGCGGATACAATGGCGCGCTCCTCGCGGAGTAAAGCGTTGAGCAGCGTGGATTTGCCAGCATTGGGCTGTCCGGCGATGACGGTGGTGATGCCGTTTTTGATGACATTCCCCAACTCGAAAGAGCGGAGCAAGCCGAGCACCACGCCGCGCACTTCGGCCAGCAACAATGCTAGGCCGGTGCGGTCGGCAAATTCTACATCTTCTTCGCCAAAATCCAGTTCCAGTTCCAGCAAGGCAGCAAACTTGATGAGGCGGGCCCGTAGGTCGCGCAATTCCTGCGAGAAGCCGCCGCGTAGCTGATTCAGGGCCACGCGGTGGCTCAGGGCAGAGTCGGCGGCAATGAGGTCGGCGATGGCTTCGGCCTGGGCCAGGTCCATGGCCCCGTTGAGGAAGGCGCGTTTGGTGAATTCGCCGGCTTCAGCGAGGCGGGCGCCGTGGCGCAGGAGCAGGGCCAGTACCTGTCGCACCACATAGTCGGAGCCGTGGCAGCTGATTTCGACTGCATCTTCGCGGGTGAAAGACTTCGGGGAGCGGTAGAGCGCAGCCACTACTTCGTCCAGAATTTCACCGTTGTTAGGGTCGCGCAGGGCGCCGTAGTGCAGGGTGTGGCCGGCAGCATTGGCAAAGCTTTTCTTAGAAAAAACAGCGGCCGTAATCGCAATGGCGTCGGGGCCGGAAAGACGGATAACGGCCAGGGCGCCCGCGCCCGGTGGGGTCGAAAGGGCGACAATGGTATCGGAGAAAATGGTCTGAACCACGGATTTTTCGGATTAGCTTCGCTCAACTGTGTTTGTTCGAATTACCCGGATGTAGCGGGTGCTCGATTCGAAGGCTCACTTACGCTGTCACAAACAAATTGCGGCTTACTTCGGCTGAAATCAAAGCTGTGTTTTCTTGATTGATTCGGATTTCGAAGGAGTTATCAAATGTTACCTTATCCATTACTTCAACTGCCGCACCCAGCTGCAAACCCACTTTGTCGAGGTATTGGAGGAAGGGAGCGGAGGTGTTTTTGACGGCGGCCAGCGTGCCGCATTCGCCCTGGCAGAGGTCGGCCAGGAGGCGGTGGGCGGGGCGGCGCATGGCGCCGTCTTCGGCCGGGATTGGGTCGCCGTGCGGGTCGAGGGCGGGGTGGCCCAGGAAGGCATCCAGCCGCCGCATGAGCAGCGGCGATTGCACGTGCTCCAACTCCTCGGCTACTTCGTGCACCTCATCCCAATTAAAGCCGAGCTGCTGCACCAGGAATACCTCCCACAGCCGGTGCTTGCGGATGGTGAGCAGGGCCAGCCGCTGGCCTTCGGCCGTGAGCTGCACGCCGCGGTATTTCTCGTAGTTCAGCAGGCCTTTCTCGGCGAGGCGGCGCAGCATGTCCGTAACGGAGGCGGCGCGGGTGGCCAGCGCCGCCGCAATGCGGTTGGTGCTGACGCCCGCCGTATCCGGCTCGGCTTCGGCCAGCTTGAAAATGGCTTTTAGGTAATTTTCTTCCGTATGACTGGGAAGCTTGGAATGCTGACTACTCGAAGTGGGTTCGCTCATGCAGAAGGGGCGGAACGGTAAGGCCAGTGCCCGGCAGTACAAAGAAATGCACACCAGACCCTGGCCCTGACCGTCAACCTAAAAATTACTAAACCTAAAATTTCAACAGCGCCGATGCCCAGGTGAAGCCTGAGCCAAAGGCGGCCAAGCATACCAGGTCGCCGGGCTTGATTTTGCCTTCCTGTACGGCTTCGCTCAGGGCAATGGGAACGGAGGCGGCGGTGGTGTTGCCGTAGCGCTGGATGTTGCTGAATACCTTGTCGTCGCCGAGGCCCATTTTCTGCTGCACGTATTGCGTGATGCGCAGGTTGGCCTGGTGCGGGATGAGCATATCGATATCCGAGGGCTGGTAGCCGTTCTGGTCCAACGCTTCTTTGATGACCTGCGGGAAGCGCACCACGGCATGCTTGAACACGTTCTGGCCGTTCATGTAGGGATAGAGGTCCTGCTTGTTAGCCACCACGTAGTCAGCGCGGTTGTCACGGTTTGAACCAGGCTCTTTGACGATGAGCTCTTCGGCGTGCTCGCCCTGCGCGTGCAGGTGGGTGCTGAGGATGGCGTGCTCGTCGGAGGTGCTGGGCCGCAGCAATACCGCCCCGGCGCCATCGCCGAAAATGACGGAAACACCCCGGCCTTCGGGCGACTTATCGAGGCCGGAAGAATGGATTTCGGAGCCTACCACTAGCACCGTATCGTACATGCCGGTGCGGATGAATTGGTCGGCCACCGAGAGGGCGTAGATGAAGCCCGAGCACTGGTTGCGCACGTCGAGGGCCGGGCAGTTGTTGGTCATGCCCAGCTCACGCTGCATGAGCACGCCGGAGCCGGGAAAGAAATAATCGGGCGAGAGCGTGGCAAACACAATCATCTGGACCTCGTTGGCTTCTACACCGGCCATTTCGAGGGCCTTGCGGGCGGCGTTGGCGCCCATGTTGGCGGTGGTGTCCTTGCCTTCCTCAAACCAGCGCCGCTCCTGAATGCCGGTGCGCTCCTGAATCCAGGCATCGGAGGTGTTCATCATGGGCTCGAGCTCCACGTTTTTGACGACCCGGCTCGGGACGTAATGGCCGACGCCGGCGATGAAAGAGTGACGTAAAGTTGCCATGAATAACGAAGGATTGAGGTGGGAATTTCGGACAGGGAATTACCGAACTATGTATGATAAATTGAGTTTCGAGCGCGCGCTTTGGCGCGAAATGGGGCGCAAAGGTGGCGGTTTAAATAACAGTATCCAGCAAATGCCACAATTTTTTGCCTTCGCCTGTCCATAGTGCCTCTTTAGGTAGACCATTGGGATAGAAGCGGCAGTGCTCAAAAGCATTTCGCACTTGGGTAGCCGTTTCATCGACTGGAGTCAGCTCAAGCATCATGCCGCCTCCATGCTGCCCCATGGTTTTCGCCCACAACGCATTGCGGGGGATAAGTATCGGCAGCCCCAGGGCGAGGTATTCAAACAGCTTGGTGGGGCGGCAGCGTTCCGTGCTGGGGTGTGGCCTGTAGGGTAATAAGCCGAGGTGACTGTGTGCTATTGCGCCTACAATGGCGGCGTGCGGCACCGGCTCGGCTCCGCCGATGAGCGTGAACAGGGCCGGCTGCTGGGCTACAGTGTCTTGCAGCCGCTGAAGTAGCCCCGGCTGCTGGCAAAACCCAATGATGGTGCAATGCGCGCTGCCCGGCCACGTAGTAGCCAGTGCTTGCGCGAGGGCAATGGCTTCCCATATGCCGTTAAGCTCCGAAATAGTGCCGGAATAAAGCAGCTGCAGCGACTCGTGCAGCATTGGGTGCGGGCGCGCCTGGGTGGGCGGCGCTTCACCGGGAGCGGGCTGGTATTTGTTTTCCAGCACAACAACACGCTCCGGCGGTAGCTCGCGCAGAAAAGGTAATTCGGTGACGTAGCTTTCTTCGGCTAGCAGCAGGCCGCTGGCTTGCCGGGCGGCCCAGCCTTCCACCCAGCGCAAACCCGCCGCCAGCCAGCGGCGCGTGAGGCCTTGGTACACCCGCTGCGTCGAAACGTTCAGGGCGTAGTTTTCGCGGATGTCGTAGAGAAACTGGCGGCCTCGGCCCAGCCGTTGCCATAGCAGCGTGAGGGGCAGCAGCTCCGGCGCATGCACGATGACCAGGGCCGGACGGAGCACTTGCAGCAGGCGCCAGTAGCGCCATTGGGCCGTTAGCCGGTTTAGGCTAAGGCGCGAGCCCTGAAAAATGGGGTGTTGTTTCACTTGCGAACTGGCTACAGCCGGGTCCTGCGGAAAGGCGCTGGCTGAAGCCCGACCCGCAATGTGCACCTGTACGTTGAGCCGCTCGCGCAGCGTTTCGGCAAACTTGCCCCGCATGCGGGTATCGTCCACGGGCTTCAGCACCGAAGCCAGCAATACCCGCACCTGAGACGAACCGGAGCCAAACACGCGTCAAAGATGGTAGTTTTGCCGGTCTAAACCCAGCAGCAGACGACTGCCGCTACTTTATTCCAGTTCTAATGGCTGACCTGCAAACCCAAATTGAAGCCGCCTGGGCCGACCGTGCCCTGCTCCAAACCGCCGAAACCAAAGCTGCCATTGAGCACGTTATCGAGGAACTCGACAAAGGCCGCCTGCGCGTGGCCACCCCGCCCACCGAAGACGGAGGAGAGTGGACCATTAACGAATGGGTGAAGAAGGCGGTGATTCTCTACTTCCCCATCCGCCAGATGAATACCCAGGAAGTGGGTCCATTCGAGTACCACGACAAAATGCTGCTTAAAACCGACTATGCTGGCCAGCAGGTGCGCGTGGTGCCGCCCGCCGTGGCCCGCTACGGCGCCTTTCTGGCCCCCGGCGTCATCCTCATGCCCAGCTACACCAACATCGGCGCCTATGTGGGCGAGGGCACGATGGTGGACACCTGGGCCACTGTGGGGAGCTGCGCCCAAGTGGGCAAAGGCGTGCATCTGAGCGGCGGCGTGGGTCTCGGCGGCGTGCTGGAGCCCGTGCAGGCAGCCCCCGTCATCATCGAGGACGGCGCCTTCATTGGCTCGCGTAGCATCCTCGTGGAAGGCTGCCGCATTGGCAAGGAAGCCGTGATTGGCGCGGGCGTCACCATTACCGGCAGCACCAAAATCATCGACGTGACTGGCCCCGAGCCCAAGGAATACAAAGGCTACGTGCCGCCGCGCTCGGTAGTCATTCCCGGCTCCATCGCCAAGCAGTTTCCAGCAGGGGAATACCAAGTGCCGTGTGCGCTTATCATCGGCCAGCGCAAGCCCAGCACGGATTTGAAAACGAGTTTGAATGATGCGCTACGAGACTTTGGTGTGAGTGTCTGAACCACGGATTCGACGGATTTCTCGGATTTCACGGATTTTGTGGACGGCGCTTCTTGGTAATTTCCTGTGAGTGTGTAATAAAGCTGAGCTACTTTGGTGGCTCAGCTTTTTTTATTGTGTTATGTTGGTAGATACTCGTTTCAATGCACTTACGCACCAGATTATTGGATGTGCCATGGCAGTGCACCGTGCGTTAGGAGCGGGATTTCAGGAGGTAATTTACCAACGGAGCTTAGCGGTTGAAATGGGCGAGAAGAAACTGCTTTTTGCCCGTGAACTGGAAATGCCGGCCTTTTACAAATGGGTCCAAGTAGGAACGCGGCGAGTCGATTTCTTGGTGGCAGACACTGTATTGGTCGAACTCAAAGCAATTAGCGAACTGAATGACTCGCACCACGCCCAAATTATCAACTACCTGGAAGCCTATCAACTGGAAGTAGGCCTGCTTATCAACTTTGGCGAAACGAGTTTGAAATACAAACGCTTTCTCAAGAACCACACCCGTACCTAATCTATCTGATTCCAATCTCAAAGCGCTGCTAACAAAAAAAGCCGCTCTTGCGAGCGGCTTTTTAGCAGTAAATCAGCACAAGAACTCCGCCCAGAAGCGCCGTCCACAAAATCCGAGAAATCCGTCGAATCCGTGGTTCAGACGCCAGCCTTCAACTTCTCGCCAAACAGTGCCTTCACCTTGTCCACTTTGGGGCGGGCTACAAACTGGCAATAGGGCTCGTGGCCGTGCAGGTTGAAATAGTTCTGGTGGTAGTCTTCAGCGGGGTAGAAGGTAGGGGCAGCCACAATTTCCGTCACCACGGGGTTGGGGAAGGCGTGGTTGTCGTTGAGCTTCTGCTTGTATTCCTCGGCGAGCTGCTTTTGCTCCTCGTTGTGGTAGTAGATGCCGGAGCGGTACTGGGTGCCCACGTCGTTTCCCTGGCGGTTGAGGGTGGTGGGGTCGTGGGTTTTCCAGAAGATTTCGAGCAGCTCCTTATAGCTGATAACGGCTGGGTCGAAGGTGATGTCGATAACCTCGTTGTGGCCCGTGAGGCCGCTGCACACTTCCTTATACGTCGGGTTGGCGATGCGGCCGCCGGTGTAGCCGGACACTACTTTCTCCACGCCGTTCAGGTTCTGAAATACGGCCTCGACGCACCAGAAGCAGCCGGCGCCAAATGTTGCTTTTTGCATGGGTAGGGAATTGATTCGTTGTTTGTGGTAACAACGCGGTAGACGTGGCTGTGGTTATTTCCTTACACGAGAATGCTCAGGATGACAGATGGCACCTAAAACGGTGATTCTGCCCTCAACCTTTTGCCGCTGTTGCCGGTTGGCACCGAATACCATAGCCCGATGAGCTACACCTACCACTCTGAAACGTATGGCCAGCCAGCGCTGGAAACCAGTGCCGGGCGGGAGTGGCCAGGGCTGCGGGTCGAACGCTTTCAACTGGAGGCCATGGCGCTGCCGGCGCATTTCCACGCGCAGCACCTGCTCATCATTCATCAGGGCAGCCAGCCGGTGAGTTCCAGTCGCCGGAGCGGGAGCCGACTGGAGCAAGACGTGTTTCACTTCGGCGATGCGGGGCTGTACCCCGGCGGCGAGTACGGCCCAATTTCCTTAGATGGCCCCGCCGACGTAATTCACGTCCACATCGATGCCGGGCAACTGGAAAACCGGGTTCGCCAGAGCCTCGACCTGACGCGCGTTGCACTACGCGAGCGGTTTCGTTTCGCCGACGGGCTGCTGACCCAGCTAGGTCGGCAGCTACTGGCCGCTGCCGGGGCCGAGCACGCGCTTGGGCTGCTCTACGTTGAGTCGCTGACCAATGCCCTCTGCTACCACCTCATCGAGCACCACGCCACCTTTGAGCGGCGTGTGGCCGGCACTGGCGCCCGGCTGCCCGCCCCCGTGCTGGCCCGCATCGATGCGTACTTGGAAGCCTCGGCTGAACAAACCGTGACGCTGGAAGTATTGGCGGGCCTGGCCAACCTGAGCGTGTTTCACTTTGCCCGGCGCTTCAAGCAGACCACCGGCCAGTCGCCTTATCAGTACGTGCTGGCTTGGAAAATCAAGCGGGCCCAATTGCTGCTGCGAGCCGGCCACCTGCCCATGGCCAACATCAGCGATGCGCTGGGCTTTGCCTCGCCCGCGCACTTTTCGGCCGCCTTCAAGCGCGCAGTAGGGCAGAGCCCCCGCGAGTTCCAGCGGACGTAGCGCGAACTTTATAGTCCGCGTCCCGGAACGACCCGGCAAGAGTGCAGACAGCAAGAATCTGTAAGTATACCGCAAGAATCAACCGGGGTACGGGGAGGCGGCAGGGGACCTTTGCCTCCCTCATCAGCAGCCATGAAGCTGCCCCATTCTCCCCATTATGAATACCCCCATTTTAGTAGCCGGTGGCACCGGCAACCTCGGCGGCCGCATTATCACGGCGCTGCTCAAGCGCGGTGCGGCCGTCCGAGCCATTGTCCGGGCCGAAACGGACGAGGCCAAAGTAGCTGAGCTGGCCAAACAAGGCGTTGATATTCGGCGCGTGGATATGGCCGATGTGGCCGCCCTCACCCAGGCCTGCCAAGGCGTGGCGTGTGTGGTATCGGCCGTGGCGGGCCTGCGCGACGTAATTGTGGACGGCCAAGCTGCGCTACTGGCGGCGGCCGTGGCGGCTGGCGTGCCCCGCTTCATCCCTTCCGATTTTTCCAGCGACTACACCCAGCAGGCGGCCGGCGAAAACCGCAACTTCGACCTGCGGCGCGAGTTCCGGGAGCAGCTCGACCAGGCGCCTATCCGAGCCACGTCTATCCTCAACGGCGCTTTTGCCGAGCTGCTGACCTACAACATTCCGCTGCTCGATTTCAAGCAGCACCAAGTCAGCTACTGGGAAGATGCCAATTGGCGCATCGACTTTACCACCATGGACGATACGGCCGCCTTCACCGCCGCTGCCGCCCTGGATAACACCACGCCCCACTTTTTGCGCATTGCCAGCTTCCAGCCCAGCCCCACCGAGCTGGTCGCTGCGGCCGAATCAGCTGGCAAAGGCCATTTCGACTTGATGCGCCTGGGTTCGCGGGCTGACCTGGCCACTGCCATCCAGCATGCCCGCGCGGCCAACCCGGCCGGCGAGCAGCAACTCTACGCCAACTGGCAGCAGATGCAGTACATATTAAGCATGTTCAGCGTGCAGAACACGCCGCTCGACAACCAGCGCTACCCAGACCTGGCCTGGACCAGCCTATCGGAGCTGCTGACCGGTCAGAAAGTGGACCTCAGAAACTCGGTTCCGCTGGATATGTATGCCGATGAGGAGCTTATCAGGCACTTCCCCGGCTTTCACAATCAGTACGCTACCGTGAATGGGGTGCGGTTGCACTACGTGGAGGGCGGCAGCGGCGAACCCCTCATCTGCCTGCCCGGCTGGCCCCAAACCTGGTTTTCCTACCATCCCATTGCTGCGCAGCTGTCCGAGCACTACCGCGTCATCATCGTGGATATCCGGGGCATGGGCAGCTCCGACAAACCCGAATCGGGCTACGATAAGAAGACCATGGCTCAGGATATCTACGCGTTGATGCAGCACCTGGGCCTGTCCAAAGCGTCGCTGCTGGGGCACGACATTGGTGGCATGGTAGCCGCCAGCTTTGCCTTCAACTACCCCGAGGCCACCACAAAGCTCATCCTGGCCGACGGCGGGCACCCCAGCGACGGCATGCGCTACATGTCGCTGCTGCCCGCCCCCGGCGCCTTTGCCGGCAAGATGGACGGCCACCAGCCCTACGTGTGGTGGATGGCTTTCAACCAAGTGAAGGGCCTGCCCGAAAAGCTCCTCGAAGGCCGTTTCCAGTACCTGCTCGACTACCTGTTTGCCTACGTGATGCTGGACGACAGCCGCATGTCGGCCTTCGACCGCGCCGTGTATGCCGCCGCCTACAACGATGCCAACAGTATCCGGGCCGCCAACGCCTGGTACCAGACCTTCGAGCAGGACATTGCCGATGCCCGAACGTATGCGCCGCTCACCATGCCGGTGCTGGGCATCGGCAGCTATGTGTCCTTCGAAAACATGAAGATGAGCCTAGCCGCTATGGCACCCACTGCGCAGATTATTGGCATCCTGGACAGCGGGCATTACATGTTCGAGGAAAAGCCCGACCAGGTACTGGCCGCCGTGCTGGACTTTCTGGGGTAGCGAGTACGCGCCAAGCTTGGTAAATAAAGTAAATAAAAAAGCCGGCTGCGAATACTCGCAGCCGGCTTTTTTATTTCTGAAATAACAGTCAACCCTAATAGCCCGGGTTTTGGGGTACCTTCCAGGTCTGCGCATCGTTCAGCGAAATGGGCAGTAGCGGGAACGGATTGACCGACGACTCAGTAGCAACGTGCGACTGGGCCCGCGCCCGGACGGCAGCCGGCAGGACAGCCAGGTAGCGCCCCGTGCGAATCAAATCCCACAGCCGGAGTGACTCTTCGGCGAATTCAACCCGGCGCTCGTGCCAAATGGCGTTCAGCAGGGCTTGGCCCGACAGGCTGGCGGCCAGGTCGGGCAGCGTACCGGGGGGAGTATTGGCCGGCTCGTAGGTGAGCGAGCCGAGCGTGGTACCCGGTGGGCGGGTCGACAGGCGGGCGCGGGCGCGCACTTGGTTTACCAGGGCTATTGCTTCGGCGGACTTGTTGAGCTGGGCGGCGGCTTCAGCCTTCATCAGCAGGATGTCGGCGTAGCGCAGCTTGCGAATGTTCTGGGGGCCAGCCTCCGGGGAGGGCGGACGGATAATAGCGACCTTGCGGCTGAAGTAACCCGTCGCGTTCTCGTTGAGGTCAACGGGGTTGAGGATGCCCAGCACGATGTCGTTGTTTCTAATAATCGAGACTTCGCGGCGGGGGTCGTTGGCCTCAAACTCATCGACCAAATTCTGGGTGGGGTTGTTAAATCCGTAGCCGAACGTTCGGCGGTTGTTCTGGAAAATATTGTTGGTTGTGCCTATCGAGATGGGGCCGTAGGTGTTGTTGTCCGTTCCAAACTGAATCTCGAATAATGACTCGCTGCTGTTTTCGCCGATGTCCTGATGGATAGCGGCATAGTTGGCCAGCAGGCTATACTGGTTGGAGGTGATGATGGTGCTCGTGAGGTCGTAGACCTCCTGCCAGGTGTGGTTGTTGCCGTTCACGGTGCCTAGCTGGTACATGATGGCGCGGGCCAGGTAGCCGTTGGCAGCGCCCTTGGTGGCGCGGCCCGCGTCAGCAGCAGCGTAACCGCTCTTTTCGGGCAGCATGGTGGCCGCAGCCCTCAGGTCTTTTTCGATGAAGGCATAAGTCTGGGCGATGGTAGCGCGGGACACGTTGGGCGCCTCGGTGGGGGTCACGCTCTTTTCAAACAACGGTACCCCGCCGAAACTCTTCACCAAGTTGAAGTAGAAATAAGCCCGCAGGAACAGCGCCTCACCCTTGAGGCGCGTTTTCAGGCCAGCATCGATGGTGCCGGCGTCGATGTTGTTAATCACCGTATTGGCCCGGGCGATGCCCGTGAAGCTGTGTACCCACAGCGTGGTAACAGGTGGGCTGGAGGGTGGGATGGTCCAGCTTTTAAGCTCAATCAGGGACTGAAAGTCGCTGGGCCCACCGCCTCCTTTTTCAGCATCATCGGTCATCAAATCCCCGAACATCCATTCGTAGGTCTGGGCCACGTACTGACCATTGGGGTCGCCCCATTTAGGACCTTGGTCCCAGGCCGTCACGTCGTACACGGCGTTGACGGCCTGAATGGAGTTGATAGGGTCTCTGAAAAGGTTATCCTGGGTGGTAGTACCAAGGGGCTCTTTTTCCAGAAAATCTTTGCAGCCTGGAGCCAGGGTGGTAATTAGCAGCAGGCCGAACAATACGGTGGCGCGGGTGGGTTTCATATAGGGTAGGTAGGACATAGTTGATTAAAACTGCACGTTGAAGCCTACGCGATAGGTGCGCGCCTGCGGATAGTTGCCGTAGTCCACGCCGTAAGCCAGGGGGTTGTTGTAAGAAGCAACCGTCGAAATTTCCGGGTCATAGCCCGTGTACTTGGTGATGGTGAACACGTTATCAACGGACACAAACACTCGTGCCCCACCCACCTGATAACGGCCCAGAAAGTCCTTGGGCAACGAGTAGCCCAGCTCCATGTTCCGAGCGCGCAGGTAGCTGGCATCCTCCACGTAGCGGCTGCTGAAACGGTCGTTGCCGTTGTTGTCAGTAGCCGTCACGCGGGGCTGGTCACTGTTGGGGTTGCTAGGAGTCCAGCGGTCCATGCGGCTCGCGTAGAAGTTGCTCCACACGCCCACCAAGTTGGAGGACTTGTTCAGGTTAAAGCCCGCGCCGTTCACGGCCTCAGCACCCTGCACCCCGTAGAGCAACACCTTGAAGTCGAAGCCTACATAGCTCAGGTTCAGCGAGGCACCGTAGCTAAAGCTGGGCGTAGCACTGCCCAGGTACGTGTAGTCAGCGGTCGTAATCACACCGTCGCCGTTGGTATCCAGGTACTTCACGTCGCCCGGGCGGGCATCGGGCTGTATCATTACCCCGGAAGTGCTTTTATAAGCGTCAATTTCGCCCTGATTGTGGAACACACCCTGGGCCTGCAAGCCGTTGAAGTAAGCTACCTCGCGGCCTACGTCGGTGAGGGTGGTGTTGTTGATTTGCGTGAGCACATTGCCGGCGGCAATGGCGTTGCCGCCCCCCAGGCTAGTTACTACGTTGTTGATTTTAGTGAAGTTAAGCCCCAAATTATACTGGAGTTTGCCCACCGAGTTGCGGTAATTCAGCGCCAGCTCCAAGCCACGGTTACGCAGGGAGCCTACGTTGGCGCTAGCAGGAGCTTGACCCACATAGTCGGGCACTGGCAGCAGGGCAATCATGTCCTGGGTGCGCCGCTCAAAATAGTCGGCTGTAAACGTCAATTGACTGTTAAAGAGTTCGGCATCAATGCCTACATCAGTGGTGACGGCCGTTTCCCACTTCAGTAGCGGGTTGTTAAGCTGGGTAATGGCCAGGCCAGGAGCGGGCGTGTTATTGAACACGTAGGTCTGGTTGCCATTAGCTACTGAGGCATAGCCGTAGTTAGGCGCGGCATTCTGGTTGCCCACTTGGCCGTAGCTGGCCCGCAGTTTCAGCACTGACAGGTAGCTAACGCCCTTGAGAAAGTTCTCGTTGGAGATGTTCCAGGCCGCGCCCACCGACGGGAAGTATCCTTTGCGCACGGGTCCCAGAAACTTCGAGGTTTGGTCCAACCGCAACGTACCCGTCACGAGGTAGCGGTCGCGGAAATTGAAGTTGGCCCGCCCAAAGTAAGAAGACAAGCTGCCGTCATACTGGTTGCTACGCACGACGTTGTTCGTGCTGCGCGAAGCCGATAGGTACTGTAACGAGGCATCGGCTGGTACGTCGTAGCCCGTGCTAGAAATACCGTTGCCATAGCCGCGCTGTGACTCCTGGCCTAGCGTAGCCGAAAAGGAAGTGTTGTTGGCGAAGGTCTTGGTGTAGTTGGCGTAGTTCGACCATACCCACGAAACGTTCTCGGTGCGCGTCTCGATGAGCGCACTCTGGGCTCGCTGGTCAGTTGGACCAATGTAGTACTGCGGCTGGAAAACTTTGGGATGGTTGTTAAAGTAATTGACGCCAAACGTGGAGCGGAACGTCAGTCCTTTGAACAGCGAAACATCCAAGTAACTGCTGCTGAACAAGTTGTTGTTTGTGATTTTGTTGTATTTCTGCTCGTCGAGGTAGCGCGGTACGTTAGGTGCATTGCGCGTGATGATGTCGTCGCTGTAGGCTCCATCGGGACCGTAGGGGTCGAGGAGCGGGTTCTTTTGCAAGGCGTATTGTAGCACCAGGTAGGGCTGCGAGCCACCCTGGCCGTCGCCGCTGCCCGTTTGGTTGTTGTTGGTAAATGCAGCCGATACGCCCGCCTTGATGTGCTTGGTGAGCACTACGTCGTCATTCACCCGAATTACATACTTCTTGAAGCCCGAATTCTTGACGATGCCGTCTTGCTGAAAATAGCTGCCGCTCACCAGGTAACGGTTTTGCTCGGTGCCGCCCGACGCCGACAGGCTGTAGTTGGTAATCAAACCCTTCTGAGTTACTAAATTTTGGTAATCAATGCCTTGGGCATTGGTATCAATGGCGTTTTGCAACTGAGGGCCATAGTCGGCGGGCAGTGATTGTCCAGCGTTGGTAAATGCCTCCTTCACGAGCGTCGCGTATTGAGCGGCGTTGGCCAGGGGCAGCGTGCGCCGAATCTGCTGGAAGCCTGTGTAGCCCGACAGGTTGAACTGCGTAGCGCCCGCCTTGCCGTGTTTGGTGGTGATGAGCACCACGCCGTTGGCCCCGCGCGAGCCGTAAATGGCTGTAGCCGAAGCATCCTTTAAAATTTCGGTTGACTCGATGTCGGCGGGCAGTAAAAAGCCAATGTCGCTGGTCTGGATGCCGTCCACCACATAAAGCGGGTCGCTGTTGTTGATGGTGCCCACGCCCCGGACCCGAATGCGGGTGCCCGAGCCGGGCTGGCCGCTGTTGGAAGTGACTTCCACACCGGCCGCGCGGCCTTGCAGGGCCTGCACGGGGTCGGAGGTAGCTACCTGTGTTAATTGCGCGCTCGTCACCGACGCTACGGCACCGGTTAGGTCGCTTTTGCGGGAGGTACCGTAACCAATAACTACCACCTCGTTCAGCGCCTGATTGTCTTCGGTCAGCGTGACGCTCAGGCTGGTGGTGGCACCAGTCACCGGCACCTCCTGGCGGGCGTAGCCCACGAAGCTGAACACCACCACACTGTTTTCGGGTGCCTGAATGGTAAAGCTGCCATCTGGGCCGGTCGTCGTGCCGATACTGGTTCCTTTCACAAGCACCGTCACCCCAGGCAGGCCCGTACCCTTGGCATCAACTACGCGCCCGGTCACCGGCACAGCCTGCGGAGCAGTATCGGAGCTGCCGGAATCGTTTGCGGAAATAGGCTTTGCCGGAAGTCGCAACACGATACGGTCGTGGTCTATCTCGTACTCAATTTTCGAGGGCGCAAATACCTCGTCGAGTACCGCTGCCAGCGGCTGATTTTGAGCCCGCACCGTCACTTTGCGGTCAGCTCGAATGAGCTGCTGGCTATACACAAAGCGAATATTGGCCTGCTTGGCCAGCTGGCTCAGAATAGACTTAATCGTTTGGCCTTCTACCTGTACCGTCACGGTACGCTCCAGTACCGTTTGCGTAGGGCGGCCATGAGCCAGCGCCGGGCTCACTTGCAGGCATACTACCAGGGTTGGTAGCAAAAGGCGCCGGAGCACTGGTCGGAAAGGAGAGAAAACTTGTACCTGATTTTCCATAGGTAAGGGTGGGATATGATGAAAATGAGTAGCCGTTCTGCATTTTTGCAAATGCAGTTAGTGGTTTCAAAACCAGTTATTTCGATTTCCGGCTTCTGAAAAAGCCAGTCGCTTGCCTTGGCAAAGCGCCGCTTAGTTGCGCGGCTGGGTCGGGGCGGCTTCGCAGCCGTTACTATGAATAGTAATCTGGGTATCGGTCAGCGTGTAGTAAGCCCCCAGTGATTTACACAACAGGCCCAACTTCTCAAACAACGCCTCATCGTAGAAGGTGATGGTGACCGTGCAGCCAGCTAGCTTCTGCTTGTCGTACAGAATGGCCACGCCGTAAGCCTTTTCCAAAGCCGCGAGTACTTCGGTCACGGGCCGTTCCTCAAAATCGAAAGCCTGCGGCACCAGCACGGCCGGCTTGTCCACCAGCTCTTTCTTCAGTTGATGGCTGGCCACTGAGTACACCACTTGCTGGTTGGGCAGGAGCAGTACGCCGGCCTTGGACGGGTGCGTCGGGGTAGCGTCAAGCTGGGCATCTTGCCGGGGCTGCACCGATACTTTGCCCTCGCGCACGGCCACCAGGGCCTGCGCGCCGCCAGCATAGGCTTTCACGTCGAAACTGGTGCCCAGCACGGTAGTTACTACTTGGCTAGTAAACACCAGGAAGGGCCGCGCCGGGTTTTTATGCACCTGAAAAAATGCCTCACCTTCTAGGTATACCTCGCGCCTGGGGCCGGCCAGGGCCGTGCTATAGCGCAAGGTGCTACCCGATTGCAGCGTGACGCGGCTGGCATCGGGCAGCTGGAACACCTGCGCCCGGCCGGTGGTGTTGTGGTGGCGCATCCAGCCATCCACTGGGGTAGCGGCAACTGGGATTGGGGCAGCCTGCCAATGCCGAACGAAGGGCACCAACCCACTCAGCCCCAAGACGAATAGCCCGACGGCCGCCCAGCGCAGTTGCGGCCTGTGCCAGAAGTCCGAGACCAGTTGTCGCTCGCGCGGCGCAGTTTTGGGCTTGGTTGGAGCTAGCCGCAGCCGCTGCCAGATGGCGGCTTCCACCTGCTGCTGGTCCTGGCTGGGCAGCAGGCGCAGGTCCGTTTCGTGCAGCTGGTTATACCACTGCGTCACTTGGGCCTTTTCGGCAGGCGTGCAGCGGCCATCGAGGTAGCGCTGGAGCAGCAAGTAGAATTCGGCTTCCGTCACGGTGGGCAAGAGGTTGGATGGGCTTCTACCTAACAAGTCAGCTAACTTGCCATTACCCCTAACCTCATCACCCACTTTTTTATAAAAAATGAGCATTCCAATCAGGAAAGCTCATGTAATCAGTTGCTTATTTGGGGAACATATAAAGTTAAAAATGCCAGAAAACGGCTAATGCTACTGCCAAAAAATCGCGCAGGTAGATGCGCAACAGCTTCAGCGATTTGGTAAGGTGATATTCTACCGCTTTTTCGGATAAATGGACACGCCCTGAAATTTCGGCCACCGAATATTGCTCCAGTCGGCTCAGCTGAAATATTTCGCGCGTTTTAGCCGGTAGCCTTTGCACGCTGGCTCGCAGCGCGGCGCTCAGCTCGTTGAGGGCCAGCGCGTTTTCGGTAGTGCTATCGGCCTCCGAAGTATGCAGGCGGCGGTACAACTCATAACCTGACCGGACCTGCTGCATCTTGATATAGTTGATGATGCGATACCGCAGTGCCGAAAACAGGTATTGCTCCAGCTGCTGAATCTCGTGATTTGCGCGGCGGTTCCAGAGGTTTTCAAATAAGTCCTGCACGAGTTCTTCGGCCGTTTCGCGGCTCTTCAACTTCTGATAAGCCAGCGTAAAAAGTCGATAGCAATAGCGTTGGTAGATTTCTGCGAAGCTACCCTCATCATCGGAGTACAGCGCGGTAAGCAGGTCCGCATCCGACAAGGACGCATAATTGCTGGAAGATTGGGAGAACACAAACAGGACGCGTAGAGATGGGAATAATGGCTAATGTACAAAGCAATAGCAGACTTTAACAAATACTTAACGCTCTGATTTCTATCTCAAAATTGCGGGAATTAAACTATACAGTATTGCTTTTGTGATACGACCAAAAATGTACCTAATAGCTCGTTCCCCGTTCGCCCATCGCCACCCCAACCAGCCTCAGTCCGTATGACTCCCAGTAAACAAACAAGGGGCCCAAACCTAAGTTAGGGCCCCTTGTGCCGTTCCAGATAAAGGTATGGGCTTATTTCCGGAACCGCTCGGCCACCATCAGGTCCTTCGAGCCGGCGGTGTACTGGTAGAAGCCCTCGCCCGATTTCACGCCCAGGCGGCCGGCCATCACCATGTTCACCAGCAGGGGGCAGGGGGCGTATTTGGAGTTGCCCAAGCCCTCATGCAACACCCGCAGGATGGCAAGGCACACATCCAAGCCAATAAAGTCGGCCAGCTGCAGCGGGCCCATCGGGTGAGCCATGCCCAGCTTCATCACCGTGTCGATTTCCTCCACGCCAGCCACGCCCTCAAATAGCGTGATGATAGCCTCGTTAATCATCGGCATCAAAATGCGGTTGGCCACGAAGCCGGGGTAGTCGTTCACCTCGGTGGGCGTTTTGCCCAGTTGGCGCGACAGCTCCATCACCTGCTGCGTCACCGCATCGGAAGTGGCGTAGCCCCGGATTACCTCCACCAGCTTCATCACCGGCACGGGGTTCATGAAGTGCATGCCAATTACCTGCTGCGGGCGTTTGGTGACGGCTGCAATTTTGGTAATGGAAATCGACGACGTGTTCGAGGCCAGAATGGCGTCGGCGGGCGCGTGCTGGTCCAGGTCGCGGAAGATTTGCAGCTTTAGGTCCACGTTCTCGGTGGCAGCTTCTACCACCAGGCCCACGCCAGCCACGCCCTCCGCCAAGGAGGTGTAGGTTTTGAGGCGGCCCAGGGTAGCCGCTTTGTCGTCCTCGCTCAGGGAGGCTTTGGTCACCTGTCGGTCCAGGTTTTTGGTGATGGTGCCCAGGGCGCGGTCCAGGGCCGGCTGGTTGATGTCAATTAACGACACCGAAAAACCGTGCTGTGCAAATACGTGGGCAATGCCATTGCCCATGGTGCCAGAGCCAATAACGGCAACATTCATAACAAACAAGAAAAGAGTGGGTGGGAAGTAAAACAAGGCCCGTTGGCCTGCTTCAACAAAGCTACGGCATCATTTAGAAACACCGTTTTTGTTTGGCTCCGAAGAAATATTTTTTCAATTAATATATCCTTTTGAAAGGCCCCCCGTACAAAGCCGCAGAGACACTTCTCGCACTTTTCTCATCTCCCCTTCATTCTCTAACTTCCTCCAAGCCATGGGCAACCTCCTGTATATCATCGCCGTCATTCTTGTCATCATCTGGGCTGTTAGCTTCTTCGGCGGCTTCTTCACCGGCGGCATTATTCACACGCTGTTGGTAATTGCTATCATCGCTATTTTGCTCCGCGTCATTAGCGGGCGAAGCGCTGTATAGCGCAACCCGACCGGGTTAAACTTAAAAACATAAAAAAAGCCGCGCTGTTTTCAGCGCGGCTTTTTTATGTTTTATTAAATTAATTAACTGAAATTAATTCAGCCATTATTTACCGATATTAAATAGCAAGCTGAAGCGAACTACCAACCCCGGATACAACGAGTTTAGCACGGAGCTGTCGAAATTATACAGTGCCACAATATCAACTGCGGCTTTCTCGCCCAGATACGAGCGATACCCGATGCCTGCCAAAGGCGTTGTTACCGTGCGATTGTATTTAAAATAACCGTTGTTGGTGTCAAAGTCAATCAGTTGGGCGTTGGTTACTTCGTACTCGGCATGCACGAAGAATTCCTTGTACACGATGTACTGTGCGAAGGCTTTCAGGCCCACACTGCTCGACTTAATGCTCTGGTCGCCTTGCCGGTTCAGGGCGAAGCCGGCATTGCGCGCATTGTTATCGAGGCTATAGCTACTGTAGGCGTAAGAAATGCCAGGTCCAACCGCTAACTTATTGGTAAGGCGAAAGCCAATGGCCGGCGAAAGGCTCGCGTTAAATTGATTGAGCCCCCCATTTGAAGCGAAGCCCAGGCCAAAGTTGGTGTACAGGAATTTCTTTGATGGCGGCTGGTCTTCCGCGCCGCCGGCCTTGGTGGCCGCCCGGTTGGGGAAGTTCAGGCCTGATGGCGCATCGGGCGTGGGGGGCGCTGCCGGAATGGGCTCCTGAGTAGCAGGCGTAGGCTCCGGGGCGGGCGTAGTAGGAGTCGGGGTGGGGTCTACCGGGCGTGGCGTGGTAGCGGGCGGGCCGGGAGGTGCCGAGTTGAGCACGGGCTTGTCCTGAGCCTGGGCCTGCAAAGCAGACAAGCCAGCCACACCGGCTACGAGCAACAGCGAGCGCAAATAACGTTTCATGCGGAAAGCGGAAAAGAGGAGAATGAAGAACGGGAAACGATAGTCCAAAGCAACAGCAGCGGCCGGGAAAAAAATCGCTCCCCGGGCTCCATTCGTCGATTACTTACGCCAGCTGGTACATTTTCTGACGCTGAGCCTTCAGGGTTTCGTCGGCCAGGTACTCTTCGTAGTTCATGCGGCGGTCGATGATGCCGTCCGGGGTTAACTCGATGATGCGATTGGCCACGGTGTCAATGAACTGCAAATCGTGCGAGGCGAAGATGAGCGAGCCGGTGAAATCCTTGAGGCCGTTGTTCAGGGCCTGAATGCTTTCCAAATCCAAATGGTTCGTCGGGTCGTCCAGCACCAGCACGTTGCCGCTTTCCAACATCATTTTCGAGAGCATGCAGCGCACTTTCTCGCCCCCGCTCAACACATTGGGCTTCTTCTGCGACTCCTCACCCGAGAACAGCATTCGGCCCAGCCAGCCGCGCACAAAGCTCTCGTCCTTTTCCACCGAATACTGCCGCAGCCAGTCCACCAGGTTCATGTTGTCGGCCTGGAAAAAGGCGCTGTTTTCCTTCGGGAAATAGCTGGGCGTGATGGTGGTGCCCCACTTGTACTCGCCTTTGTCTGGTTTGGCCTCGCCAAAAACGATGTCGAACAGGAGGGAGGCCGCCCGGTCGTCGCGACCCACAATGGCCACCTTGTCGCCCTTGTCAAGCGCAAACGTCACGTTTTTCAGCACCGATTGGCCGTCTACCGTTTTGCTCACGCCTTCCACGCTCAGGAGCTGGTTGCCGGCTTCGCGCTCGGGTTTGAATGCGATGTAGGGGTAGCGCCGCGACGAAGGCTTGATTTCTTCCAGCGTCAGCTTCTGCAGCAGCTTCTGGCGGCTGGTGGCCTGCTTCGATTTTGAGGCATTGGCCGAGAAGCGCCGCACAAACTCTTCGAGCTCCTTGCGCTTGTCTTCGGTTTTCTTGTTCACATCCTGGCGCTGGCGCAGGGCCAGTTGGCTGCTCTCGTACCAGAACGAGTAGTTGCCGGGATACATGGTGATTTTTGAGAAGTCCAGGTCGGCCATGTAGTTACACACGGCATCAAGGAAGTGGCGGTCGTGGCTTACCACAATCACCGTATTCTCGAAGTTATCCAGGAAGTTTTCGAGCCAGAGCACGCTCTCGGCGTCGAGGTTGTTGGTCGGTTCGTCAAGCAGCAATACGTCGGGGTTGCCGAAAAGGGCCTGAGCGAGCAGCACGCGTACTTTTTCGCTGGCCCCGAGGTCCGACATCAGCGCGTAGTGCTTGTCTTCGGTGATGCCCAGGCCGGAGAGCAGCTCGGCGGCTTGGTAGTCGGCGTCCCAGCCGTTCATGTCGGCAAATTCGCCTTCGAGTACGCCCAGGCGCTCGCCATCGGCGTCGGTCGCCGTGCCCGCGTCGTACTTGGCGTAGAGCGCGTCTTTTTCCTTCATCACGTTGGCCAGCTGCTGGTGGCCCTGGATGACGGTTTGCAGCACCACTTGGTCATCGTAGGCGAACTGGTTCTGCTTCAGCACGGCCAAGCGCTGGCCGGCCGGCATCTCCACCGAGCCGGTGTTGGGCTCAATCTCACCCGAGAGGATTTTCAGAAACGTGGATTTTCCCGCGCCATTGGCCCCGATGAGGCCGTAGACGTTGCCCGGTAGAAACTTAACAGTAACATCTTCAAACAGCACGCGCTTCCCGTAGCGCAGGCTCACATTGGAGGTGGAAATCATTCAACTAACTAGAAAGAGTACGTAAAAAGGCGTATGGCATGCAGTGGCGGTAAAATTACGCAGTAAGCCGTCACCGAAGCATCGTAGCAAACCTTCGGCAACGCAAATAAGTGCCAGTCAGGACCATTTGGGTACAACCCCGCGCTTGCGAAGCCAGTATAAAGAGAAAAGTCCGTGGCCGCTGTGCCACTTCCACTCCTAAACTCAATTTACCAATGGCTACTGCACCCGCACTCAAATCATCAGCTGCATCTTCTACCAGCCGGCTGGCTGCACTCCGCGCTACTGCTGAAGGCAATGGCGTTAAATACGGCATCTACACCGCTGCCGTCCTAATAGTATACCTTGTAATTGCTGCCATCGCAGGCTTTCTGGGCAGCATCGAAGCCAGTGCCCTCAATGGGCTCATTGTGGTAGCAGGCGTGGTATTGTCCATCCGCCACCTCAGTATCATCAAGGGCCGCGACTTTGGCTACCTGCAGGGCTATGGAACTGGTATCATTACCGCGCTGGTTGCTTCGGCACTGTTGGGCGCTGGATTTTGGCTGCTGGGCGGCATCAGCCAGCAGGCCATTGCCCAGATTCGGACCCGCGACCTGTTTGGCTCTGACTTGGGCGTGCTCATCAGCGGCCTTGGCATCATCCTCATGGGCACGATGACCGGGGTAATCACCTCGCTTATTGCCATGCAGTACTACCGTTCCGCGAACGAAGGGCACTCTGAAATGCAAGAAAAATAAGGTTAAACACAATCTGGTAGAAAAGGGCTGGCTCTCGGAGCCAGCCCTTTTTGTTGTTGACGTAAAATATTTTTTATTGAGATTATAAGATGAATTAGACTGATTTGGAAACTAAACACTAACTTGCGACCGTTAAGAACAAATCTCACACATCTTCCCTGTCAAATATTTGTTTTTTATGTGCAAGACCTACGCCTTTTTGCTAACGCTGTTGTTGGCTGGCGTCTCCTTCAGCGCACAGGCCCAAATGGCTGACCGGCTGTCGGAGCACCCTGCCATGAGCAAGGCCTACGGCGACAAAGCCGTCAACCTAACCCGCGAAATGACCACCCGCCTGCACCTCAACGAGGGGCAGTTTTTGCGCTTGCTGCCCGTGAACCGCACCAAGCTGGCCGGCATGAGCATCATCGAGCGCGAGTACCGCAACGATGACGCCACCCGGGCCGCCAAAGCTGCCGAGTTGGAAGCCCAGTACGAGCAGGAGTGCAGCCGCATTCTTACGCCCACGCAGCTCAGCCAGCTGCAGCAGCAGAACGGCCAGCCCAGTGGCGCCCCCGCTGGCACAGGCAACGGCCTGGGATAGCAAAGCATCATCGATACAAAAAACGGCCCGTCAGGAAACTGACGGGCCGTTTCTGTTAAGGGACGGTGGGGACGAGTGGGTCGGTCAGGACTTCCGTTACAGTGCCTAGGGGGCCGAAACGGAGGCTCAGGCAGGGCGCGCCGGAACGGGCATGGTGGGCGTTGCATTGCGTGCCGGGCTGCAGGTAGTAGTAATATACTTTCTCGGTGCCGGCGCGCAGTTCTTCTTCATCGGGTGGGCCGAGCAGGGCAGTTACGTCGTCGGCCCGCGCTTCGTAGAGATTTTCTTTGCTTTGGGTAAGGGCGGGTACGGCCACGCGGCGCTGGTCGTGGCAAGCATAGGGGTCGGCGCGCCACGCGGCGGCATCGAAGCCCGGGAGCTGGGGCAGGGCGTGGCCGCAGCCCGTTAGCAGCGTGCAACCGGCCAGAATAGCCATCACATGACCGCCAAAAATCCCTGAAAAAGAACGTGAAATCACAGGCGAAAGGAAAAAAGTTGGCTTAAAGCCAAGCATCGGGCGAAACTAAGCACTAAATTTGACCTACTGGTGTAGTGGGCGCATCAGAAATTAGATTAGAGCCGTTTCGGCATCAATGCAGCAGCCGGACTGTAGCGCGAACTTTCAGTTCGCGTCTTGGGATGGATGCTACGCAGTGCAGGGACGCGAACTGAAAGTTCGCGCTACTTACCGCTGATGCTGAAACTGCTCTAGGCACTGCGTTATATATTATTATAATCTATGTTCAAATACCTTGTTCGGGCTAGTCTTGGAATATTATTGCTGGCGCCAGCGCGCCAGCTTTCAGCGCAGGAAGTACCCGTAAATGCTCTGGCAAAACTGCCGGCAACGGCGCGCCGGGCCTATTTTCAAACCGCCTTTGAGCAGAAAGCCGCCCAGCTCTACACCCGCATGGGGCTGAATGTGTCGGGCCTGCCGCTGGCCGTGTTTCGGGAAGGGCTGGTGGGCTACTACAATCTGCGGGCTGCCAGCCACCGGGCCAGCGTGCCACCCGTGCTCACCCTGATTGACTTTAACCAGCCCAGCCAGCAAAAACGCCTTTGGGTTATCAATGTTGAAAAAGCCAAGGTGCTATACCACACGCTGGTGGCGCACGGCAAAGCCAGCGGGGCCGACGTGCCCATGGCCTTTTCCAACCAGGATGGCTCGGAGATGAGCAGCCTGGGTTTCTACCGCACGGCCCCCACCACCTACGTGGGCAAGCATGGCTTGTCGCTAAAAATCAAGGGCCTCGACCCCGGCTTCAACACCAATGCCGAGAGCCGGGCCGTGGTGGTGCACGGAGCCGACTACGTGTGCGAAGACTTTGTGCGGGCGCATGGTCGCCTGGGCCGGAGCCAGGGCTGCCCGGCTTTGCCCGTCGCCCAAACACCGGCTATTGTGAAGGCCATCCAGGGCGGCAGCGTGCTGTATCTGCACGGGCCTGCCGGCGCGGGCTACCGCTCCAAATGGCTGGATTTGGATGGGGCAGTGGCCGCTTTTGCCAGCATGCAGTAGGAATTGAACGGAGGAGGAAGCCGCGCCGGGAATAACCCGAACGGGAAGGGTGCGTTAAAAGCGCATCGGGCGCGGCCCGAGGCAGCCGGCTCGTGGCCGGGCTGCGTTTTTTACCTCCTTACTTCCCCTGTCCATGCGTTTAAATCTTCGCTTCATCATTGCCATCATTGTGGCGGCGGTGTCCCTATTTGGCTACTTTTTCAATACTTCCAAAAATGAGGTGACTGGCGAAACCCAGCACGTCAACATGAGCACCGAGCAGGAAATAGCCCTCGGCCTGCAAGCCGCTCCCGAAATGGCCGCCCAATACGGGGGCGAAAGCCCCGATGCCCGGGCCACGGCCGCCGTGCAGCAGGTCGGCCAGAAAATAATTGCCAGCACCAAGGCCGGCCAGACGCCCTATCGGTTCCAGTTTCACCTGTTGGCCGACGACCAGACCATCAATGCCTTTGCGCTGCCCGGCGGGCAGGTGTTCATCACGCAGGGCCTGCTCAAAAACCTGACTTCGGAAGGGCAGCTGGCGGGTGTGCTGGCGCACGAGATTGGGCACGTAGTAGGCCGGCACTCGGCCGAGCAGGTAGCCAAGTCTAACCTCACGCAGGGGCTGGCCGGTGCGGCATCCATTGCATCCTACGACCCCAACAACCCCGGTAGCTCAGTAGCCAAGGCCGCTATTGCAGCCGCTATTGCCAAAGTAATCAGCCTGCGTTTCAGCCGCAACGACGAGCTGGAAGCCGATAAGTTAGCCGTCGACTTTACCCCCAAAGCAGGCTACGACCCGCGCTCAATGATTAAGGTAATGGAAATGCTGCAAAGCCAGGGCGGGCGCAGCAGCACACCCGAATTCATGAGCACGCACCCCGACCCCGGCAACCGCATCGGGGAGCTGCAAAAGGAAATTGCCGCCGAATACCCGCAGGGTGTGCCGGCTGGATTGAAGCAATAGCCGCTGTCATTGCGAGGGCGGAGCCCGTAGCAAGCCGTCCTGTTAGTGTGACGAGCCCGGCATGGTGACAAAGCTTGGTTTACTGAAAAGCCCCAACTCTGAGCAGAGTTGGGGCTTTTCACTTGTTGGAGTTGCTCGCTTTTACAGGACGGATTGCTTTGTCATGCTCGCAACGACACGCTAGAAGTTGGGGGGCGTTAGGTTTTTGAAGTGGCCGTTGAGGCGGACCCGTTCTTTGAGGCGCTCGGTTTCGAGCACGACGGGCAGGATGGTGTCGAGGTGTTCGCGCACTATTTCCTGGCGCTCCTGCTCGCTGGTAGTGGCCAGCAGCTGGTATTCCTGGTCGGTGCTGAAGCCAATGTGGTGGGCCACGTCGAAAATGCAGTAGTCGGGGGCCAGCTCCAGCAGGAGCTTGCGCAGGCCGAGGGCTTCGTAGAGCTGGCGCACCTGGCGGGTGATGATGTCGCGCAGCATGGGGTCGGCTACGTCGTCCTGCACCACGTCTTCAACCAGGCCGCCGGCGTAGAGCTTGCCGGGGGCCTGGCGGTAGAATTTATTAATGCGAAACACCCCCACGGCTTTGGTGCGGATGTCGAGCTCGCCGCTGGAATAAGTTTGCTCCACGCTGAGTAAGCGCATTTCGGTGCCCAGCTCGCTCAAGGATTCGTCGAGGTAGGGCGGAATGCCGAAGGTGGTGTTTTGCTCGATGCACTCGCGCACCAGTTGGCGGTAGCGCGGCTCGAAAATGTGCAGGTTCAGCTTCTCGCCCGGAAAAACGACCAGATTGAGGGGAAACAAGGGCAACAGACGGGCCATGAGCAGCGAACTAGGAGTAGGAATAAATCAAGCCTTTAACAATGGAAGGGCCTGATTAGGTTTGGCGCCACCCCCAGCAGTGAGCGGAACCGTAAGCAGGCAGCAAGGTAGGCGGGAAAGCTGAAACCCGGCGCACCACGCTACTTTTGCCCCAATGTCATCTGCCAAGCTAATTCCCGACGTTTCCCTGCTGCTCAAAAAAGCCAGCCGCCTGCTGCTGCAAGTAGGCGCGGCGCTTTTCCTCACCTCCATTGCCTGGGTGCTGATTTACCGCTGGGTGTCGCCGCCCGCCACCTGGTTGATGCTGGACCGGCACGCGCACCCGCCGGTGGGCCTGGGCTACTACGGCATTCAGGAAGAGCCCCGGCGCATTCACTACGATTTCCGGACCCTGGACGAGGTGGCCCCGAGCGTGCCCTTGGCTCTGGTGGCGGCCGAGGACCAGCGCTTCCTCATTCACCACGGCTTCGACCTGGACGCCATGGCCAGCGCCGCCAAACGCAACTGGAACGGCGACGGCAAGCACATTGTGGGGGGCAGTACCATCTCGCAGCAAGTGGCCAAAAACGTGTTTCTGTGGCAGGGCCGCAGCTACGTGCGCAAGGCCGCCGAAGCCTACTTCACGGTGCTCATCGAAACACTATGGAGCAAGCGCCGCATTATGGAAATGTACCTCAGCGTGGCCGAAATGGGCGACTGCACCTTTGGCGTGGAAGCCGCCAGCCAGCGCTATTTCGGCAAGCCAGCCAGCAAGGTGAGCACCGCCGAAGCTGCGCTGCTGGCCGGGGTGCTGCCCAACCCGCTGCGGTTTCGGGCTTCTAACCCCGGGCCGGTGGCGCGGGCCAAGCAGCTGCGGGTGATGCGCAACATGCGCCGCCTGGGGGGCACCCGCTACGTAGCGGATATGCTGAAGTAGGTAAGTCGCCAGTAGAAAAACGTCATGCAGAACACCGCGAAGCATCCTTACCGCAGTAGGAAACCAACTGCCTGGCCGAAGCGGGCAGGAGGCTTTGCCGCCCTCTGCTTGACCGTCGGCGGAACCTTATGCGGCTGCTCCACAGCGCGTCAGTCGGCCACTGCCGACCCGGCCGTAGCCCGCCGCGCCATCGTGCAGGTGCTGACCACCCAAACGGCGGCCTGGAACCGGGGCGACATTCCCGGCTTCATGGAAGGCTACTGGAAGTCCGATTCGCTGGTGTTCATCGGGCGGAAGGGTCCGACGTATGGCTGGCAGCCCACGCTGGCCAACTACCAGAAAAACTACCCCGATGCAACGGCCATGGGCCAGTTGGATTTCAGTGGCTTGCGGGTGACGCTGGTGGCCCCCACGGCGGCGCAGGTAGTGGGCCGCTGGCACCTGGCCCGGCCGGCGGCGCTGGGCGATTTGCAGGGGTATTTCCTGCTGGTGCTGCGGCAAGTGGAGGGGAAGTGGGTGGTGGTGGCCGACCACACCAATAGCAGCCAGTAAGTAGGAAAGACCGAGAAATGCTGGCCCGGTTGATGAAAACCCACAATGAAAAGCCCCGTCAGCGCGGGTAGCTAATTGAGCTTTGGAAGTAGTTGGTGGCTCTGGCCAGCCGGTTACATTAAGCCTGTTGCTGGCAGAAGGCGTGCAGTAAGTTTTGTAGGGTGTCGGGTGATGCGCCCCCAGCCTGTTCAAGTCACGCCGCCACCGGAAATTTTCAGGAGTTTGCCTGGCTGCCGAACAGAGTTGACATCCACACCACTGAGGCAGATAGTCCCGCGCCCATCAGTCTTTGCTGCCGCTGTCCTATATTCAGGACTCCTTTCCTCTTTTTCCTTCTACTGATGGCCTCTTTTACCGCAGAGTTCCGCGTAGCTGGCTACATCTTGCCCATTCGGCACTGCCACTACGACGCCGAGCAGTTCTCCGAAGAGCGTGGGCGCGTGGTAGTCAAAGTGCGCAAGGGACCAGTTGAGTTTGTTTTCGATGTGCCCGACCATTCCTTTTTGGAAGACTGGGCCCTCGACCTGTTCAAACGCCTGCCTGCTGAGGCCGTGTTTTTTGATGCCACGGGCCACCTTCTGGAAACGCTCAGCTTCGCTGGGGCCTACTGCGTGGGCTACCAGGAATTCTTTGCCAGCGGCGATGCCGAGGGCGGGGCCTACCAGTGCCGGGTCACGCTTTCCGACCCTGACGGCTGGAACTGGCAGTTGGGTGAGCCCACGGCCTATATGCATCCCATCCTGCTGGCCCCTGCTCTTACGTCTGCCCCAGTGCTGCCGAAATTGGTCGAGGTAGTGGTGGAGGAATCGGTCTGGACCCGGTTGGGGCTCGGCATCCTGCGGGTTCTCGAAGCCGGGGCCAGCTTCCCGGCCCTGTTAGCGGGCTTCTTGTTACTTCCCCAAACAGCTCACGCGCCTGGTATTCCGCAGCATCCTCGTATTCTCGATAAGGATGCGCTGCGTTTAGCCGAACTGGAGCATTTGAACCAACATGGCCAACTCACCAAAGATGAGCAAGCCGAGTATCTAGCGCTGCTGGCCAAGGTGCGGGGTATTCATTTAGACAGCATTGATGAGCACCTACTCGATGCGCACTTGAGGACTGTAGTATCGGATTATGAAGAAGTTCATTTGGCTGGGATGCGCCGTGAGGCAGTTGGCGAATTCGATGGCATTAATATGAAGGAGAAAATATTCATTGAGGACAAAAATGCGGAAGGCTTACGGAGGCTAAATCCCAAAACGGGACTACCTGCGCAAAGCCCAGCAGATTGGGCTGAAAAGCACATTTACAATAAAACAAACACCAGAATCGAGGGCCTCAAAATCGCCAAATACACTTATCCCCAGCCAGCTCCTGATATTGAGCACATCCGGGATTTTCGCCGTTTGCATTTCCGTCTTGATGCAGACGCCCCTGACTTGCGTGCTGCAACAGAGGATGCAATGCGACGGTTACGAGCTAAGAACCCTGGTTGGGAGTTTACAGCTCAATATGGTAAAAACTAATCATTCAGTAAGTATGTCAGTTGCTTTACTTTTTCAATTCCCTGGCCAATTGGTTCCGCGTGTTGATACGAACGAATTGATAACCGCCAGCCACTTAAGACCTGTGAGTACTGAGAAAAACTTCCTCTCATATTGGCTGCCCGTAATCGAGGCTGAGGGATACGCGTGGTTGCCAATTATGAACGTAGGCATTGACTTTGACCCGGAGAACCTCCCCGAAGTCCTGGATGAGCTACGCCAGCTCCAAGCCGCATTCCCGCGCTACTACACTCCAGATGACGAAAAGTACGACTATGTTACTACCAGTATCGCAAGATTAATTGCTGAATTGGAAGCCATCAATCCTGATGACTTGGCTTCCGGGAAGTTGGAGTTGTTCCTTGGCTAGGGCGCTTCTAATGGTGAGCTATCCTATAAAATCCCTTCGGTTTAGGTGGGTTTTTTTACCTTCTGCCACTAGTGCCTGTGCCTACAACTGAGCCATGCAACAGCTTAAATGGGACTTCGCACCAGCTTCACCCGCAAGTAATTTCGGGTTTCGGGTGATAGACTTGACAGACCCTAATGCTCCTTGGGTGTTCTTTTTTACAGGAGTCTTTTTACAGGATTATCCACGAGTTGTCGAGTCTGCTGTGTAAGAAATCGGCGTGGGATTTAATGCGGTTGGGGTCACTTTTCCAAATGATTTAGATGAGTGGGGGTTACTTGAGCGCGCCGCTTTACCTCTTGATAGCGTAGAAATCTATCATCATGATTTTGGTTATACTACCATTTTTCGTGCGGCATTCTATACCATCCTGCTGGCCTTTGCCGAGCGCTTGGTAGCGCGGCCTGGCCAAGCAGTGGAGTGGTACACGGCCATGCACACGGCCTTGGATAAGCTCCGCGCCAAGATGGCCGACGACGCCGCAGCTGCGCAGTAAGGCCCCACGGTGCAACTGGCGTAGTGCGGGAGCAGCCAGTATCACTCCGAATGGTGATGCATTAGGTCCGGCGAGGCGTAAAAGCAGGTTGCTTAGCGCGAGGGGGGGCTAGGCGGTTGCAGCTGTGCGGCAAGCTCCGGGGGGAGCGCCCCGATTTGCTGCAGGAAGCCCAGCCGGTCGCTCTGCATCCAAGACCGTACAATCTTGAAATTCCGGAGCTGGTAAATGGCAATGGCACTGTTGGTGACCGGGCGGTGAGTGGCCGCAAAGCTGCGGAAAGCGCCTTGGTGCGTCCCCGTCCACGACCAGCGCACCACCACCTGGTCGCCCTCGGCCAGTAAGCTTTCCACGGTCCAGCTGATGTCGGGAAAGGCGGCCCGTACGGGCCTGATGGTTGCGGCCAACCCCGTGGGCCCGTGTTCGCCTTGCGCACCCACGTACTCGTCGGCCACTACTTGCGGGAGCAGGTCGAGCTGGCCGGGGTTGAGAATGTCTTCGTAGAGCTTGCGAACGACGGCCTTATTTTTTTCGGATGCGGGGATATCTGGCATAGCGACCTGCTTTTTGGAGTGAGCGACGGGGGACGTAATGATTTTTTGCTGCGCGTGGGCTGCTCCCCCCAGGCAGACGATGCTGCTGAGGAGAAGCCCCGGGATGACGGCTGTCTTCATGCGAAGGGAGGTTGATGAACAGCACAAAGTTGCCGCGGGACGGAAGCCGGCAATTGTAAAAAATCAGTGATTTACCAGTACGCGCCCGATTGGAAGAACTCGTGCGGCGCTTGCCCGGTGAAGGCCCTGAAGTCGTGGATGAAATGGGACTGGTCGAAATACCCCGCCTCGTAGGCCAGGCCGGTTAACTCCTGGCCCACCGCGTGGCGCGCAAGCAGCTGCCGAAACCGGAGGATGGTGGCAAACTGCTTCGGCGACGCCCCGACCACGCGGCGAAACTGCTTTTCCAGCGGGTCCTGGCTGCTGTTGAGCGCCTCGGCCAGGGCTTTTATGCGGATGTTGCCATGGCAGTGCCGGAGGTGTTGGAGGGCTCCGCGCACGAGTGGGGGCACCGCCGCCGCGCGTAGCCGGGCCCACAGGAAGTGCTCGACGAGCGCAATGCGCTGCAAATGGCTGTCGGCGGCCGCCAGCTTTTCGGTTAGCTCGCTCAGGGTTTCCCAGCGCACCAGGGCCTCCAACGGCTCGCTGGTGCCGAACAGCTCGTGCAGGGGCTCCCGGAAAAACGCCGCCGCCCCGTCGGCGTGAAACACCACCAGCAAAACCGCACTCGCGGGCGCGTACTGCACCCGCCGGCTCGATTTCCGAAGCCCCGTAATGACGGCGGCGGGAAGCTGGTGCTCCGCGCCACCCGCTGCGTGGCCGACGTAGCCTTTAAAGCGCAGGGCCAGCACAATTGACGCGTCGGGCAGCAGCCGGTTTTCCACGGCCGCGCCACTTTCAACAATCAGGAAAGTCTTAACAAAGGGCCGTAGGGCGGCGGTGGGCAGGTAGGAGTGGAGCTGCATCTTCAGGGCCTCGTCATGACCAATTGGCCGGGCAACATAACGTGGGGGATGCCCACAAGGTAACAGCCAAGCCTGAACAAACGGGGTTGCAAAAGCCCAACTGGCCGGCCCCAAACGCAAAAAAGCCCGCTCTCACCAGAGCGGGCTTTTATTATCCGGATAACTGCGGGCTACAGCTCGGCGCGGCGGGTGGTCACGGCGGCCACAAACGTATCGAGCGTGGCGATGTCGTTGGTGAGGGTGTCGCGGTCCAGCTCTTTTTCGAGCAGGGCCAGAACCCCGTAGTTCCTGGACTGCTTGTCAAGAGCTTGAGTTTTGGTCGTCACTGACCAGCTTGCCCTCTACCTTTATGCTTATGAATATCCTGCGATACGCCTTTTTTTTACTGCCACTGCTGGGTGCTTGTAGCGAGTCAGCTACTCACAATCGGAAAGCCGTTATCACCGAATACAAACAGGCTGGGAGTAAGGAAGCATTTACGCAATTTCTGCGTACTGCATCGCCGGCAGGTCGGGTTCAGGTAGTTTATTTCTATGCCGACTGGTGCGGGCCTTGTCGCCGCTTTCGGGAAGCACTGCCCAGTGAGGAGGTGGACAACGCCCTTCAGCAAACCGCATTGATTAAAGTGAATGTTGATAGCTGCCAAGAACTGGCAGCTTACTACGAGGTGAATGTGGTTCCCACATTCGTGAAGGTTGATGCACAAGGTCAACCTGTGGCAAAAATTACCAGCGCAGAGTGGGGTGAAGATGTCCCAAATGAGATTGCACCGGTAATGACGAAGCTCGTAAGTAGCAAGGCCTACGCCCTAAAAAAATAGTATAGCAGGGGATAAGGCTCTTTCGATTAAAATAGATAAAGGGAGTAATGTTTGGATTGAAATGAGTACCAAATTCCTGTAGCCCCGTGCCCGGCCATCGCATCACTTACCCACTTAAAATGGAATGCCCTGCGTGTTTCTCGTCCGAATCGCCTCTTCGGTTTTGGGCACGAAATAGTCGTTCAGCATCATGCGGGCGTTGGCTTGCGTTTCTTCAATAAACGGCCGCAATTGCTGGTTGTAGGCCGTAAAGGCAGCGTCAAAATCGCCGTTGTGTTGCTCCAGGGCATCGGCTATGGCGGCGGCACCGGCCATGGCTAGCGAGGCGCCGATGCCGGCTGCGGGCGAGGCACAGTAGCCGGCGTCGCCCACCAGGGCCACCCGGCCTTTGGTCCACGACGGCATCCGGATTTGGCAGAACTTATCAAAGTAGGAAATGTCGGCCTGCTGTATTTCGGCCAGTAACTCGTCGGTGCGCCAGCCCTGGCCGGCAAACTGCTCCACAATCATGCGGCGCTGCTGCGCGGCATCCCGGTAATCGTATGGGATTTCCTGTTCGGAAAAGAACGAGAAAATGACATCGGTTTTGCCGTTGTAGGCATTTAGCATCACGCCCTTGCCCGGTACATTGTATAGCTGGGCAGTGTTGGGCGCTATTAGCGCGTGGTCGACGATGGTGAGGGAGAAGTAATGCTGCAGAAACTGGACGTACGTGGGCTCATTGTTGAACCATAGTTTCCGGACTACTGAATGGGCACCATCGCAGCCAAACACCAGGGCGAAGGTGCCGGACGAGCCATCTTTAAACGTGACTTGCATGGCGCCTGCGGTTTCGCTCATGGCGCTGATGCTGTTGTTAAACAGAAAGTTGACTTCGTTTTGTAGGGCGTCAACCAAAATAGCCATTAGGGTAGCCCGCTCAATTTCAACGTCTTCGATGTCATCGTCCGAAGGCGGCGCTTCTGCTGGTTGCATGAGCATCGAGCCTTCCGTCACGTCGTCGGTATTTTTAAACTCCAGGCGCTCCAGCTGCAGGCGGTGGGCGCGTAGCTGCGCAAAAATGCCCATTCGCCGGGCGCTGGCCAGGGCTTCTCCCTGCACGTTGATGGCGGCGCCACCCGTTCGGGGGGCGTTGGCCCGCTCCACTACCGTAACCTTGTAGCCTAGCTTATTCAGCCAATAGGCGGTGGAAAGTCCGGCGATGCTGGCGCCCGAGATGAGTACTGGTTTTCCGTTTGCTGATTCCATTTTCGGATGATTTTGGGTGCTATTGCTAGCCGGTTTGTACACCACAAAACTCCGGGAGGCGTCGGCCTTAGGCTAGAATAAACGCGACAAAATCGGTGCTCACCGTTTGTTGCCAGTGCGTGGCTTTGCGGGCAAATGCTGCCGGCGTAGTGCCGCTGTAGCGCTTGAATTCCCGGCCCAGGTGCGACTGGTCGGTATAGCCGAGCTCCTGGGCCAGGCCCGCCAGGTTGGCCGCCGGATGCAGCCAGAGGTGGTCGCGGGCCTGCTCAAAGCGCATCAGGCCCGATACGTCTTTCACGGTGTGGCCGGCCGCTTGCTTGAACTTCCGTTCCAGGGTGCGCACCGTGGCATGCGCTGCCGCCGCCACCTGGCTGACCGGCAGGGTGCCACCGGCGGCCCGCATGGCCCCGCCCGCTTTGCCAAGCACCTGGTCGCCGGCCGTCCGCGGCCGGGCCAGCGTGAAGTACCGGGCCACTTCCGCCAGGGCTTCCGCCACGTTGCCCGCCTCCAGCCACGTTGCCAGCGGGGCTTGCAGCCGGGCAATGGGATGCTCCACCACGCGCACGCTGCCCGGCCCCGACGGCAGGCCCAGTAGCTCGAACACCGCCCACGGGAAACACTTGACGCCGATGACTTCCAGGCGGCCTTGCGTGTGGAAATGAATCGGCTGGTTGAGCAGGCCCACCAGAAACGGGGAGGGCAGGGGCTGCAAGCCGGCCGGGGTAGCTATGCTGCAACCCCGCCCAAAATGAAAGACAATTTCCGCACAGCCGTCCGGGGTCACCTCGAAGCTCGACGGCTCGTTGCCGAAGTCCCGGCTGATGTACCAAAAGTCCTTTATGGCGTTGCGGAGCGCTGCCGGCGCTTCAAGTTCGTGGTGCTGCATGCAGAAGGGCCGCCTATTGGGAGGGAGTGGATATTGGTACAAACGAGGCCCGCGCCTGGCTAGCCGCGCTGGCAAATGAAGAAGTATTCAACGGGAAATGATATCTTCGGTCAGAATTTCTGGAAGGGAATCAGCGGGAAGCGGATGGGCTGTCCCGTATTTTTTCGCTTTTGCAAGCGCTTTTGGATTGGGTTGAACCCCACCGCGGCCCAAATAGCTTCTACAAGCTCCTGCTATTGGTTGGGATTGGTGCCTGCTTCATCCGGGGGCATTGGACGGTACCGGGCAGAAGGCTGGCACGGCAGAAAAAAGGCATTCCTGACCCGAAGCGCGGCCCGGCCAGCTCCCAGAGCAAGCCGGGCGAAGCAAATGTCCCGCTAACTTCTGATGACCGCGGGACCCTAGCGCTTACCTATACTTACTTAATTAAGACAACGCCAACGTGGCGTTGCTTCTACCTCATGAATAACTGGAAAATTGACAAGCTACTAGCTGGAGAAACCATCATTAGCAAAGAACCCGGCAACTCAATGTTGCCCCTGATTAAAAGCAAGCAGCCCGTGCGGCTGGCTCCCACAACCTGGACGGAAGTTGCCGTTGGGGATATCGTGTTTTGCAAAGTTCATGGCCGCTGCTTTACCCACCTGGTAAAAGCCAAAAACGAAGCGCAGGGCGTGCAAATTGGCAACAACAAAGGCCACATCAACGGCTGGACGAAGCAAGTGTATGGGCGGGTAGTGGAAGTGCTCTGACACCAATGCCCGGCCGGCATATTGGTCAAGATAGCTAGGGCACACCGGCTACTCAGTTTTTAGATATACTCCTTCGACGGTGGCATTGTGGCCAAACTGGCTCGCGCACTCGCCTTTGGTGTAGCTGATAACCACAAAGTCGTGGTAGAACCGGACCTGGAACGCGCAATTGGGGGCATCGGGTAGGGCGTAGGTAAACGCAGGGCCCGTTAGGCTTATGGTATCCAGCGGAACTTCGGCATAGTGATGGGCCGGGGTAGCCGTCACAGCCATCAGCTCAAACGAAGCCTTACCGGCCGCAACCTTGGCCATGCTGAAGGTGCCTTGACGCCCCGCCGCCCCGTAGCGGTACGTGTAAGAGCCATAGAGCTGGGCCGCGTTGACGCGCATAGGCACCGAAGCCACCCGGGCCTCTTTTTTGACCAGCCGCAGGGCTAGCTCCCGTTCCGTAGTGGGCGAATACCACTGGCCGATGAACGCCTGACCGGCCGGTCGCCCAATAAGAATGCCCGTGATAGTGCCCTTCTTATCAAACTCCAGCAGGTGGTAAGTGTGGTCTTCCGCGATGGTTCCCCGCAGCCGAATCGGGGTCTTATGCCTGGTATTTAGGTACGTGATTTCGCCCATCAGTACCTCCCCGTCGCGCTGATAGTGCATAGTAACCGGAATCTTGCCCGCCAGGTAGCCGGTCCAGCAGGTGTCGGCTGGGGCCGCCGCCAGGGGAACCGCGGGCGAGGAGGCGGCTTTGCGGGGCGTTTGGGCGGGTGAGCTGCTCCCCCAACTCAGCAGGCCAGCTAGCAGCAAATGCAGGTAAAATGATTTCATCGGGGGTAATGCCATCGCCCTGGGAGAATATAGGCTGGGCAGCGCGGGCCCGCCACAGGCCAAGCAAAAGCAGACCCGCGCCGCCAGGAAGCGAGGCGGCGCGGGCCATACAGGCAATTGTCTCCTGGGCAGGAAGGAGGACGGCAGATAATCAGGCGTTATCAGCGCTTTACTAATTCCACGCGGCGGTTTTGGGCGCGGCCGGCCTCGGTGGCATTGTCAGCCAGGGGCTTGGTTTGGCCGAAACCCGCCGCCTGGAGGCGGGCGGTGGCAATGCCCTGCGCCGCCAGGGCCGCCACCACGGCCTGGGCGCGCGCTTCGGATAGCTGCTGGTTGTGGGCCGGGGTGCCGGCATTATCGGTGTGCCCTTCCACTGCCAGCCGTAGTGCCGGGTTCGCCTGCAACAGCTTCACGACCTCGGCCACCGCCGGCTCCGACTCGGGCTTGATGTGCGCCTGCTCGGTGTCAAAATTGATGTACAGCGTG
Organism: Hymenobacter negativus; assembly: GCF_017571495.1. Classification (GTDB taxonomy): domain Bacteria; phylum Bacteroidota; class Bacteroidia; order Cytophagales; family Hymenobacteraceae; genus Hymenobacter; species Hymenobacter negativus. The sequence continues at coordinate 160,693 of NZ_JAGETZ010000009.1, forward strand.
GCCCGGCCTTCCGTGTCTAGTTTTTTTTTAGCTCGTCGGCCTTCAGCGTGGTGGCCTGCTGGGCCATGGGGGCCCGCTCGGTCACGTTGAGGCGGTAGTCGCCGGAGGCGAGCTCCAGCTGCATCCACACCTCCTTGTCCTTCTGCCGGATGACGTAGGTATACACCGGCGTGTTTTCGCCGTCTATTTTGCCGTTGTGCTTGTAGTATTCGTCGCCGCCAATCTTGTCGACGGCTTCTTTGGGCACCTGGGTGTCCGCAACTTTCATCGCGCCGAGCTTCTTAAACAGCTCTTCGTAGTTGCGCTGTATCATCAGGTCGGAGGCCGTTTTGGCGTCAGCCGCAGGCTCTAAGAGGCGGCGGGATACTTTGCCTTCGACTGCAATAATGTTCTGGCCATCGAAGATGTAGGAACGTTCAAAGTCAAAGCTTTCGCTGTTGCTCGTGTTCACCTCGTAGCCCGGCAGGGGAGCCAGGTAGGGAAATACGCCCAGGTCGGCGCTGGAAACGGGCACCTTGCTCAGGTCGAACGTAGCGGCGGGCTCGGTGGTGGCGGCAGGGCTGGCGTCGGGGGTGGCAGCCGTTTCGGCTGGCGCGGGCGCGGCGGCCGTCGGTGGGGTGCTTTGTTCAGCGGGCTGGTCTTTGCTACCGCAGGCAGTAAGGCCGCTGGCCAAAGCCAGCGCAACAAGAAAGTGACGGGGAGTGGAATTCATGAAAGAAGGAATAGCATTGAGAGCAGCAAATAAAAGCCCTAATCTTCGTTTGGAACCAATGCTGTAGTGGTCGCCAGCGAGGGGCCAATTTTTCAAATAACTTGTCTCTACCGTCGAGCAGCTTGTTCAGCAAGCCATTAGCTGCCCCCCGGAAACCAGCGCATCTGAAAGGATATCGACGTTATTTAATCTAGCCTTAAATCCCACTGCCCGGCAGAGCAGGCCAGGGCGCCCGCTCAGGCTTCACCTCCTCACGCTTTCGCCGGGCGACTCTGTGTCGACGGAGGGGACTTCGCTGGTGGCCCGCCCCGGCCAAGTCCCTCTAAGAAGAGTCCCTCCGCAAGCGTCCGAATGGTTTGGCGTTGCGCGGTCCGGCCTCATTTGCCCCTTCCTTTGCCCCTATGAATCGATTCGACCGCATCACGGCTATGCTCATCCAGCTGCAATCCCGGCGCGTGGTGAGCGGCCCCGCCCTGGCCGAGCGGTTTGGCGTGAGCCTGCGCACGGTCTACCGCGACCTACGCACCCTGGAGCTGGCCGGGGTGCCGCTCTTTGGCGAGCCGGGCGTGGGGTACTCGCTAGCGGAAGGCTACCGGCTGCCGCCCGTCATGTTTACCCGCGAGGAAGCCACGGCCCTGCTCACCGCCGAAAAGCTGGCTTCCAAGCTAACCGATGCGCCCACGGCGCAGCTGAGCGGCGCGGCCATGGACAAGCTGCGCGCCGTGCTGCGCCACACTGACCGCGACCACCTCGAAACCCTCGGCCCCCACATCCAGGTGCTGCGACCCAACGGCCAGGCCGAACGCCCGAATGCCTACCAGCAGCTGGTGACGGCCGTGGCCACGCAGCACGTGGTGCGCCTGCACTACCGGGCCGCCGACCACAACGCCCCCACCACGCGCGAGGTCGAGCCCATCGGCCTGTACCTGGGCCGGCAGTGGCACGTGGTGGCGTATTGCCGGCTGCGGCAGGCCTTCCGCGACTTTCGCCTCGACCGCATCCAGGACCTGGAAACTACCACGGAAATCTTCGTGGCCCGCCCCGAAACGCTACAGCAATACTGGGCCTCCGAGGCCAGCCGGCGGCAAAAAGAAAAGGTCGTCATTCGCTTCCGGGCGGCGGGCGTGCGGCCCGCCCCGGCGCGGTATCTGCACGAAACTAAGTACCAGTACGGCTGGGCCCACGAGCAGCAGCTGCCCGATGGCAGCGTGGAGATGACCTTGTTCCTCGGCTCGCTGACTTACCTGGCCGCTTGGCTGCTTCCCTACGCAGGGGCCATTACGGTGGTGGAGCCGCCCGCCCTGCGCGAGCACCTGCGGGAAATGGCCCAACGGGCGCACGATTTTTTTTGTGACCCCGAATAAGATGCTGAAACAGTTCAGGAGCCTGGCAAGAGCGTAATAAAACGGGCAAGCACGTCATGCAGAGCGCAGCGAAGCATCTCGCGTGTGGTAGCAATTCAATCGATTGAGTTAGTTACAGCACGCGAGATGCTTCGCTGCGCTCTGCATGACGGCCAAAACGACGTCTCGGGTTGAGTCAGCTAAAATCGCGGCAGAAAATTAATTCAAACAGATTTTGAGATGCTGACATAGGGCTGTCAGATGCGGCGGGAAATTTTGTGGGGTCAAACGACGAACCCCATTCTTCAACCCCCATTTCTCCCCAACCCATGCAGCCTTTTCAGCTGAACATTCCCCAAGCCATTCTCGACGACCTGCGGGCGCGCCTGGCTCACACCCGCTGGCCCGCCGAGCCGTCCCAAGCCAGTTGGGGGCAGGGCACCAGTCCCGCCTACCTGCGTGAGCTCCTGACCTACTGGCAGCACGACTTCGACTGGCGGCAGCAGGAAGCCCGGCTCAACCAATTTGCTCGGTTTCAAGCCACCATTGAAGGCACCGAGCTTCGGTTTATTCACGAGCGGGGGCGTGGGCCCCGGCCGCTGCCGCTGCTGCTGAGCCACGGCTGGCCGGACTCGTCCTGGCAATTCACCAAGCTGATTCCGCTGCTCACCGACCCGGCTGCCCACGGCGGGCGGGCCGAAGATGCCTTCGACGTAGTGGCGCCGGACCTGCCGGGCTTCGGCTTTTCGGCACCGCTGCCGGCCACCGGCCCGTTTGCGAATCAGACGGCGAGCCGGCTCCAGCAGCTCATGACCACTACGCTGGGCTACGCCCGCTACGGGGCGCACGGCTCCGACGTGGGCACCCTGGTGACCGAGTGCCTGGCCCTGGACTACGCCCCCAGCCTCAGCGGTATCCACATGACGGGCGTGCCCTTTTCCCGCATGCTGGTGCCGCCCGCCGACCCCTCGGCCACGGAGCAGGCCTTTCTCACGTCCAATTTGCAACGGTTCATGCAAGGAGCGGCTTACGTGACCCTGCAAGCCCGCGACCCCCATACGCTGGCCCCCGGCCTCCGGGACTCACCAGCCGGCCTGGCCGCCTGGCTGCTGGATAAGTTCCGGGCGTGGAGCGACAGCGGGGGCAACCTCGAAAGCCGCTTCAGCAAGGACGAGTTGCTCACGAACCTGACCATCTATTGGGCCACCGATACCATTGCTTCGTCGTTCGCCCCCTACCACCAGGTCGGCCCCGCTCCCCAGGGCCTGAACGCACCGAAAATCGAGGTGCCAACGGGCTTTACCAGCTTTGCCCATGACTTGCTGCAAGCGCCCCGCGAGTTTGCCGAGCGCTTCTACAACGTGCGCCAGTGGGCCGAATACCCCGCCGGCGGCCACTTTCCGGCCTTCGAGGAGCCCCAGGCGCTGGCCGAATCCCTCCGCGCTTTCTTCCGCCCCCTGCGGTAGGGACTGGGGACACTCTCTTTTCAAGCGATAGAGGCCTGACGCTGTGCCTCAGCAGCTGTTTGCGGTAAGAAAACGGTCCTGCTGCGACAAGCTCAGCAGGGCCGTTTCAAAGGGACTGCCCCGACCAAGGCCGCCCTTTGCGGCCCTAGTCGGGGCGGTCCCTCTGAGGTTTTAGGCCTCGCGATGGGTTTAATGAGCTACACGAAACCGCATAAATAAGCATTGGAGTATAATGGCCCTGGTTTCCAGTGGTATACTAGCGGTAATTGGTGACAAGGGGTGTAAGTTTACCTGCCCGGCCGCCACACAGACAGCCGGTTAATTCCCACTCTTCAGTCCTTTTAAGTTATGAATGACCAACCTTCCAGCCCCACCAACGCATCTGCCGCACCGGTGGGCGACAGCCTCAGCAACTTTCGCTGGACTAATTTGGGCTTGCCCGGCCCGGATACCCAGCTAGTCGCCTCGGCGGGCACCAGCATGGGCGGAGGCAGTCCCAACGTGTTTGGACTGGACGCAAAGGGCAACCTGTGGAGCTGCTGGCTAAACGGCAATGCGTGGCAATGGACCAGCCTGGGCCAACCCACGGGCGTGCCGCTTGCGCGGCCAATGGGCACGGTTAGCGTCAGCGGTACTACCAACGTGCTGCTGCTCGACCACAAGGGCAACTTGTGGACCTGCTGGCTAAACGGTACCAGCTGGCAGTGGGACAACCTGGGCCCATCGCCAACCACTACCCGGCTGGTGGAGGCCGCTGGGACGGTAGAAAACAAAGGCGTTTCCACCGTCTACATTCTCGATGAGAAGAGCATACTATGGCAATGCGCTTACACCACCAGCTGGCAGTGGACCAGCCTGGGCCAACCCGCGGGCGGTAGTGTGGGCCTAAGGTCGGTAGGGGCGTTGGCGACTTCGACTGGCAGCAGCACCTTTCTGCTGGACAACGTGGGCACGCTCTGGGCCTGTGGGCTAAACCAAGGCGTACCCACCTGGAGCACCCTGAACCAGCCCAGCGGCTTGCAGGGCGCCCAATCCGTAGGGGTAATTGCGTCCAGTGGCCTGCCCACCGTGTTTACGCTGGACCCCAAGGGCAACCTCTGGCAGTGCCAGCAAAACGCCACCACCTGGCAGTGGACCAACCTGGCGCAGCCCGCGGGTGTGGCGCTGTTTATGTCGTTGGGGACCATTTATGCCAGGGACAACACGTACGTCCTGCTGCAGGACGATAAGGGCATACTCTGGAATTGTGTTAACAGATGGGGGCAATGGGGAAATATGGGCCAGTCCGGCAACGGCGGCCTGGTCGTGCCGATGGGCACCCTCTACGCGGGCAGCGATTCCTACGTGTTCGGACTGGACGATTTCGGCAACTTATGGAGCTGTAATTAAAGCGGTTTAATAGCGCGAAGCACTGCTTCGCGCTAAGCCCCAAACAGCGGTGATGCCCGCTCTATTTCGCCCGTTCGTTGCCTTTTCAGAGGCAATGGGCGGGCGAAATTTGCTTTAAGCTGCTTTGGCCTACACAAGCAGTCCTAGCCCCGCCGCGTGCGTGGCCGCCGTGGCATAGTCGGCCACCAGCAGCATGGGCACCTGTTCTGCACTCAGCTCCTCAATGATGGGCCCGACCAGCGCGGCCCGCTCCGGTACCTGCACATCTCTAATATAGATGGCCTTGATGCGGCCGGGGTGGCGGCGCACCACTTCGCGGTAGATGCGGGCATCTTCCTGGCCGCTGTCGCCGCAAAGGATGAAAGGCAGGGTAGGGTAGGTGGTCAGAATGTCGTCGATTTCGTGGAGCTTGTGGGCAAAATGGATGGCAGCCGAGCCCGTGACGCCGGGCGGGGGCGTGGTCTTGGGGCGCGAGATGCTGAGGTCGCGCAGCAGGAGCGGGCCGGTGGGAATGTCGTGCAGCTTCAGAAACTCCGCGAGCATGTCGTAGAGGTTCCAGGGGCTGCTGCTCACGAAGAAAAAGGGGTTGTCGGGCTGGCCGTTGCGGCCCCGCTGCAGCCGGCGGTAGAACTCGGCCACCCCCTCGAAGGGCTGTTTCGACTGCGCGTTGCTGAACAGCACCCGGCCCAGCATCTTGAAGATATTGGTGGCGCTGGTTTCAAATACCGTGTCGTCGAGGTCGGAAATCACACCAAACTCGGCGCTGGCGGGCGGCACCAGCACGGCGGCATCGGTGGCAATGGCTTCGGTGGGCATCTTCAGGAACTTGGGCAGCCGGGCCACGCGCACCGGCACCGGGTACCAGAGGTAGGCCACGGGAGCCGGCAGCACCCGTGGCTCAATCACTAGGGTGAAGTAGCCCTCGTCGTCGGTCGTGACGAGGTGCTGGCTGCCGTCGGGCAGCTCGGCCACGAGGTCGGCCGCGGCCACTTCGCGGCTGTTGAAGCGGCGCACCATGCTGCGGAAATTGCGCCAGCGCGAGTCTTCGGCACTGGCGGCTACCAGGCCGGGGTCGGCCAGCAGGCGGCCCTTGATGTAGAACTTAGTGGCTGTGCCGTAGCTGCGGTAGGCATCGATTTGTAGCGGCCGCAGCCAGCCGCGCCGCGCCGAAAAGCGGGTAAATAAGTGGTCGGTCCATTCAGAGAAATTAGAAAAGGCAGTGGGCAGCTTCATGGGGCAAACCTACGGCCAACGGGCGGCAACCGTTGAAATAGCCACCACGAGGCCAATTGCCAATGCTGGATAAAACCTCGCGAGGGACGGTCCGCCAGGGAGATGCCCTGGCCCTGAAACACATTCCCAACGGAGCAGCCCATCAGCAGGGGTTCGTTTGAAGGGCAAGGGCCAAAGCCCCGGCGGACCGTCCCTCGCGAGGTGTCGGGTGGCGCCGTTGAAACTACGCTTCAGCTTGGGTTAAGTACAGGTGCCGGCTTGAATAGTACTATTTGATTTTGGGTTTTATCATCGACTGGATTATTGCTGATAGAAAGGAAGAATAGGAGTGAGGGGGCTGACGATGCAATTGACTAACAAGATTTTGTCATTACAATCTATGCACACGATTCCGCAATCGTGTGCGATAGGGAAAGTTGGATTTTAATAAAAATTCAGACTGATGCTGCTTGCGAGTTGCTATACCTTCCGAAGTAAATCCCTCTTAGAACCAACTAGGGCGCAATCAGGGCAAGTGCTGCCAAGGTATATGCTTGGTTAAAGCAATTGAACTTTCGCCGGAAACGATTGCGAAGTGCCTTGCATAGTGTTCTGCTTGCGGCCATAGTCCTTTTCCCTCATTCTTAAACCTGAGCCTGCCTATGAGAAGATGCAGCTGACCCTCGTAACTGCTACCACGCCAACCTACCCATACCAACCTCCCATTTCTTTAACCCACCCAATAGAACATGAAAGCAAAAAGTACGATGCTGGCCCTCGCGCTGAACTTCAGCAGCCTGGGCTTATTCGCACAAGCCCCGCTTGTGTACAGTGCTGAAAATACCGGGGCCGCCAGCTGCACCGCGCCGTCCTTGCCGAGCTTCAGCCAATTGCCGGCCATCGAGCCGCTGCCCGACCCCTTTATGTGGGCCAACGGCAGCGGACGCTCCACCCGGTTCAGCGATTGGGAGTGCCGACGCAACGAAATCCGGGCCCAGATTGAGAATTACGAAATCGGGACCAAACCCACCAAGCCGCAGAACATTACGGCCAGCTACGCCGCCGGCGTGCTGACGGTGAACGTGACCGAGAACGGGCAAACCCTGACCCTGACCTCGCAGGTGTCGCTGCCATCGGGCAACGGCCCGTTTCCGGCCATCATCGGCATGAACAGCGCTTCCGGCAGCGTGCCGGCCAGCGTATTTACCGGCCGTAACATTGCCCGCATCACCTTCAACCACGACCAGGTGACGCGGTACGGCAACCCGCAGCTATCGGACCCCTACTACCGGCTGTATCCCAACCAGACGCTGGCCAATTCGGGCCAGTACAGTGCCTGGGCCTGGGGCGTGAGCCGCATCATCGACGGCCTGGAGCTGGTGCAGGCCAGCCTGCCCATCGATTTGCAGCACCTGGGCGTGACGGGCTGCTCCTATGCGGGCAAGATGGCGCTGTTCTCCGGCGCTTTCGATGAGCGCATTGCCCTCACCATTGCACAGGAATCGGGCGGTGGCGGCGCGCCGGCTTGGCGCGTTTCCGAAACGCTGGGAGCCGTGGAAAAGCTGGGCGCCACCGACTACCGCTGGTTCCGCGACGACATGCAGCAATTTGCCGGCACCAACGTGGCCAAGCTGCCCGAAGACCACCACGAGCTGATGGCCATGATTGCTCCGCGTGCCCTGCTGGTGACCGGCAACACGGACTTTGAGTGGCTGGCCAACCCGGCCGCGTACGTTTCGGCCCGGGCCGCCCACGAGGTGTGGAAGCAGTTCGGCATCGGCGACCGGTTTGGGTTCTACATCGATGGCGGGCACGGCCACTGCGCCGTGCCTGCTACCCAGGTGCCGGCCATGCAGGCTTTTGTCGATAAGTTCCTGGCGGGCAATACCTCCGTCAATACCAACATCACGGTGCATCCCTACCCGCTGATAAACTACCAGCGCTGGTACCAGTGGTGGGGCACCGGCAACCCCGTGCTGCCGCCACTGCCGCCCGAGCCGCTGGGCAAAAGAATCTGGCTGGAAGCCGAGTGCGCCACGTTAGGGTCGAGCTGGGATGTGGTGGCCGATACATCGGCCGCCGCCGGCGCTTACGTGAAAGTGAAAAGTGGCCTGAGCAGTCCGGCCGCCGCGCCTTCCGGGGCCATGTCCTTCCTCACAACGCCTTTCACCATCGACAGCGCCGGTACTTATAATTTCCTGGCCCGGCTGAACGTCCCCGTTGGGGAAGACTACGGCTACTGGCTGAAAATTGACGGTGGGACTTTCCAATCCGTTAGCAGCCAGCTGGCAACCAATCCGGGCTTCGAAAGCGGCTTGTCCGGCTGGTCCACGGTTAACGCGACCGGGGCGACCATCTCGGCCAATACCGTAGCGGCCGATGCCCACAGCGGCACCGGCTCGATGAAAGTAGTGAACCCCACGGCCCAGCCCGGCAACCAGTGGCGGGTGCAGGTGTCGAGCGCGGCCTTCCCGACGACCATCGGCAAGCAGTATGTGATTTCGTATTGGGTGAAAGCGGCGGCCCCGGGGGGCTCCATCCGGCTGTCCAGCGGGCCTTCCAGCCCGCAGTACCAGGGCGACCAGGCTATTGGTACGGCCTGGCAGCAGGTGACCTGGACCATCACGGCCAGCCTGACGTCCACCACTTTCCTGTTTGACATGGGGCAGGTGGCCAACACCTACTTTATTGACGATGTCAGCGTGAAGGAAGTGGGCGGAACCGCCGGCTGGCGCTGGGTAAAGCTGCGCGATGCCGCCCTGAGTGTCGGCCCGCACACGCTTACCATTGGCTACAATACCGGCGGCGGTACCGGCCTCGACAAGCTGCTGGTTACCTCTTCCAGCCTGACCATCACGGGAAAGGGCCTGGCCGCCGATAACTGCAAAACGGCCCAGACCATTGCCTTCGGGGCCCTGGCCACCAGGCTGTACGGGGATGCAGATTTCACCCTCGCGGCCACTTCCAGCTCCGGCCTGCCCATTACCTACCTCAGCTCCGACCCCTCGGTGGCTACCGTGACCAATGGCGTGGTGCACCTGCTCAAGGCCGGCAGCACCACCATCACGGCCTTGCAGGCCGGCAACGCCACGTACCAGTCGGCCGCCGTGAGCCAGGTGCTGACCGTGACCCCGGTGCAGGTGAGCGTGCTCTACCAGAACGGCGACGCGCAGCCGAGCGACAACTACATCCGGCCCAACCTGCAGCTGGTAAACGGCGGCACCGCGGCCATTCCCTACCAGGAGCTGACGGTGCGCTACTGGCTGACCCCCGAAACCACCGGGGCTGTGGCGGCCGACGTGAGCTGGGCCGAGCTGGGCACCAGTCAGGTGGGTGTGAGCTACAAAACGCTGCCGCCCGCGCTGCAAGGCGCTTACGGCTACGTGGAGTATTCCTTCCTGCCCGGCGCCGGCAGCCTGGCCGCCGGTGCCAACTCGGGTGTGATTCTCTCGAACCTGCACCAGGCCAGCTGGGGCGATTTTGAGGAAACCAACGACTACTCCTACGCCACGAACACGACCTACCTGCCCAACAGCCGCATTGCGGTGTACCGCAACGGCATGCTGATTGCCGGCACCGAGCCGAGCACGCCTGTAGTGGCTAGCTACGCCTTCAAAGGCTTTGCCGAAAACCGGAGCGCTGCCCTGACCACCAACAGCCTCCAGTTGGGGCTGCAGGTGAACAACCTGAGCAACGTGCCCGTGGCCTACAGCGACCTGAGCGTGCGCTACTGGCTGAGCCCGGACGGCACATCGCCGATGGCCGCAGCAGTTACGTACGCCCCGATTGGGGCCGGCAACACGACGGTAAGCACCGGCCAAAAGGGAACCGAAACTTACCTGGAGCTGGGCTTTGCGCCGGCGCTGGGCATGCTGGCGCCCCTCGGCACCACGGGCGAAGTGCTGGTGAGCGTCAACAAAGCCGACTGGTCCAGCTTCAGCCAGGCCAACGACTATTCCTACCAGCCCGTGGGTCCGCTGGCCGAAAACAGCCACGTCACGGTGTACTACAAAGGCCAGCTGCTATACGGTACGGAGCCGGGCACGGCAACGGTAGCCGCCCGTGGCACTGGTGCGAGCCCGGCCCCCGCTACGGCCGCCGCCAGCCAAAGCGCCCTGCTGGAAACCTATCCCAACCCCGTAGCCTCGGAGGCAACCGTGCAGTTTAAGCCGGTGCAGGCCGGCCAGGCCTTGGTGCAGGTCTACAATTCACTCGGCCAGCTGGTGACGACCCTCTACGACGGTACCGTGGAAGAGGGCCGCGCCTATCAGCTGCCGTTTGCTGCCCAGTCGCTCGCCAATGGCCTGTATGAGTGTCGCCTGGTGCTCAACGGGAAGAAGCTGTCGAAGCGCATGGTCATTAGCCACTAGAGGTAGCTAATACTGCCTAGCACTTGTACCCCGAAGCTGCGCTTCGGCTCGCGTTGAGCTACTAAACTCATCCGCGGGCCGAGGCAAAGCTTCGGGGTATCCGTTTTAAAGACTATGCTCGCCGGACAGGCTAAGCAGGTGGGTTGAATAAAAATAAGCAACTGCGTTCGTCGCGAAGCTTAACATTTGCGTAAGAAGGGGCAACTTCTTTTCCTTATCTCAAAATGCCCACCGCCACTGCCGCCCGCCCTAAAACCCGTAAGAAGACGCTGCTGCCACAAGACGAGGCGCATATTGTGTACAAAGACCCCGCCCGCCAGGCCGAAATGGCGGGCCTGCGCTACGCCACCGACCAGGGTGCGGGCATCACGCGCAAGCCCACGCGGGCCGGACACTTCACCTACCATGACGCCAAGGGCCAGAAAATAACCGACCCGAAAACGCTGGACCGCATCTCTGGCTTCGTTATTCCGCCGGCCTGGACGGAGGTCTGGATTTCGCCCTCGCCCAACACCCATTTGCAGGTGACGGGCCACGATGCCCTCGGCCGCAAGCAGTACCGCTACCACCCGGCCTGGGACGAAATGCGCAGCCTAACCAAGTTCTCTCGCCTGCGCACTTTTGGTGAGAAGCTCGTGCCCTTGCGCGAGCAGTTGGCCAAAGACCTGCGTCGCCCCGCCTTAGACCGGGAGAAAGTGGTAGCGCTGGTGCTCACGCTCATGGATCAGTCGTTCATTCGCATCGGCAACAAGGAGTACGCCAAAAAGAACGGCAAAACCAAGCCCAGCTACGGCCTGAGCACCCTGCAAGACAAGCATGTGGCCATCGATGGCGCCGACGTGAACTTTAACTTTGTGGGCAAAAAAGGCGTGGCGCACGATGTAACCTTGCACGATGCCCGCCTGGCACGGCTGGTGCGCAAGTGCAAGGAAATTCCGGGCCAGCACCTCTTCCAATACTACTCGGCCGATGGCCAGCGCCACGCCCTCGAATCGGGCGACGTGAACGAGTACCTGCACCGCCACACCGGCCTGCAGCTCTCGGCCAAGGACTTTCGCACCTGGGGCGGCACTGTGAAAATGGTGGGCTGCCTGGAAGCCGTGCTCGATGAGGAGCCGGACCTGGCCCCTGAAAAAGTCATCAAAAAAGCCGTGAAGGAAGTGGCCACCGGCTTGGGCAACACCCCCACCGTGTGCTCGAAATACTACATCCACCCGCAGGTAGTAGAGCTATTCAAGTCCGGCCAGCTCATTGAATACCTGCGTAAGCACGACGCCGAAGCAAAAGCCGGCGACCTGCTCTCGCCCACCGAGCGGCTGGTGCTGAAGATGCTGGAACAGGCGTAATAGCGTGCTGGGAATGAGTAGGTAACAAGACGTCCCGCCGAGCGCAGCCGAAGTAGCGCTCAGCGGGACGTTTTGTTTGTACCTGGCTACTCCTCCGGTGGCGTATCGAATGCCTGCCCAGCCGAGACGCTTTCTTGTATGAACCGGATGCCTTTACTGCTTCTCGCGGCTTGCATCTCATCAGCACCTGCTCCGCCGAAAACACGGATTGCAGGCTTCCGGCCAGGTTTGTTGCCGTGTTCCTCGACGGCGAAAACATCATTTCCGCCCAAGCCTTCGATTTGGATACGCTGGGTTTCAGTTGGTAGAAACGCCCGCCGGTAAAGCACGGGGGCCGCCACGGCGGTCTGGACCGTCACCACCGTTGAGTCGGCGTAGCGATGGATGGTGAAGCGCTCGGCCTGGGCCGTGCCGCCGATGCGTGGCCGCCGGGCCAGCTGCTGATAAAATGCATCAGCCAGGTCCGGCAGCTTGTCACGCCGGGTTTGTAGCGCCGCAATGGTGCGCGGACCTTCCAGGGCGAAGGCGGGGGCCGGCAGCCGGTGCACCGCCCGCGTGATAAGCGTATCGGGCAGCTGCTGTTGCATGGCCAGTGCCGTGGCCCGGAACTGGGCCCGATTAAGCTCATTCAGCCCGCGCTGGTCGAGGTAGTGACCGGAGCTCATCAGGCCGGTTAGGTTCTTGTAGCGTGGAGCAAACGTGACCCAGTGGCGTAATGCCAGGCGGCTCACCAGCCAGCCCAGTACGCCATCATCGAGGCGATAGAACACCATGTCGCGGTCTTTAGGCAGCGGCAGAAGCGTGGCGTGGCCAGTTTTGGTGGGACGGGTGAGGGACCAGCTCCACTGGCCGGGGTGGCGGTCCCAGTCGCCCATCCAGCCATCGAGCAGGCGGGCCCGCAGCAGCGCAGGCTGGTCAAATTGAGTTGCAGAGTTCGTGAAAACGGCATTAAATGCTTTGGTGCTGTTAATCACGGATGAGGGAGCTGGCTGGCGTGCCGGCAGCGGTGCGGCTTTCTCTTCCAGCAAGCCCAACTGGCCCCGAAAGTGGCGGAGTGAATCGGTCTGAAACGCCGGGTCGTCGGCCCGCACGTAGAACAGGCGCGGGTTGGCGTGGGGCACGCCCACCGCTTCGGCCAGCACTGGCACGGTCAGGCTGGCGTAGGGATTGGTGGCGGAAATATTGTCGCGTAGCGCATTTACCAGAAACGTACCGCGCAGCCACTGTGGCGTGGCCCGAATGGGGTCTTTGTCGACGGTCCGGACCACGTAGGCATGGCCGTCGGTGGTGGTCAGGGCCAGGCTGGTGCTATTGAAACCGCCACCTACTTTGCCCGGCTTCAGGCCACCAAGCTGCGCCTTGGGTAGGTGCAGAACCGGTACCGCAACCGGGGCGGCCCAGGTAGGGCGGTGGTGCCTGCCCACCAGGGCATTATAAAGGCCGCCGTGTCGGGCGTATTGGCGGCCGGCGGTGGCTCCACGCACGCTGTCGGCCGAAGCGGAGAGGGGCTGGGCGGCATTGGGCCGCGCATCGGGTTGGAAAAACTGCTGCCGGACGCAGCCAGTGCCCAACAACAGGGAGCCCAAAGTGCCCGCTATCGGGAATAGAATACGCAAGCGGGACGTGGTCAAAAGCTAAACAGAAATAAGGCTGGGCTTTGAACGGCCACGGACGGAAAAAAGCTGAAGGGTGACGTATAAATCAGTGGTTGGGTTGAGGCCTCTCGTCCGCACCCTTTGCGTACTGCTGGCAGTCCTGTCATTATTTATGCTCAACCGGGGTGTGGCGGCGGCGCGAAAGATAGGGCTCTTGCTGCCGGCTGGCGGCCGTGAGCTTGGAAACTTCCCGGGGGTAGAGTTTCAGGCGGCGGGCGCTGCCTTGGGGCAGTAATTGGTTGTTGCCCTCGCCGCCGTACAGTTGCAGGCGGATGGCGCGGCCGCCGCCAATGGTGTTTACCTCAAATATATCGTCGCCGCCCAGGCCGTCGAGGGTCAGGGTGTGGGTTTCGGCGGTGAAGTAGGTGCGTCGGAAACGCAGCGAATCGGAAGTAGTAGGCACGTGCCGGGTAGAGGAAAACACGCGCACGGTGGTCGAATCGGGGTAGCGGTTTACTACGAAACGCTCGGCAAAAGCGCTGCCGCCCAGGTTGGGCTCGCGGGCCAGCTCCAGGTAGTAGGCATCGGCGGCCTGGGGCAGGGCCTGGCGGCGGGCCTTGAGGTAGTTGCCGATGCGGACGCCTTCGAGGGCGAACACGGCGTGCGGCAGGCGGTGCGTGGCGCGTTCGATGAGAGAGTCGGGAAGGCGGCGCTGCAAGTCGGTGGCCATGCGTTGAAAATCGGCCCGCGTGAGTTGCGCAAGGGCGCGCTGGTCGATAAACTCGGCCTGGTAGACAAGGCCTGGCAGATAGCCGTAGTGCTCCCGAAACGTGTGGAACTGCGGCGCAATAAAGCGCCGCGAGGCCAGCCAGGGCACCAGACCATCATCGAAACGGAAATATACCTGGTCCCGGTCTTTGGGAATGGGTTGGAAGCGGACCAGCCCGTTGTTCTCCGGAAACGTGGCCCAGTCCCATTGTCGCTCGTGACGGTCCCAGTCGCCAATCAGCATGTCGAGCAGCCGCGCCCGCAAAAAAGCCGGCTGGTCGAAGTAATAGGCCGGATGGAAATACACCTTTTTTAGCACGGTTTCACCGCCCACGAAATTGGTGACGCCAGCCAAATCCGGCGTGGCTGATGCTACTTCTTCGTACTTCTCTTCCAGCAGCGCCAGCTTGCCCCGAAACCGCTCCGACATTTCGCCTAGGCCGGTTTCATCGGGCCGCACATACACCAGGCGCGGGCGGGTGTGGGGTACGCCGGCCGCCTGGGCCAGCGGCGGCACCGTGAGGGCCCCGTAGGGCATGGCTGCTGAGGTGGCATCACGGACGGCATTCAGCAAAAAGGTGGGCCGCAGCACCTTGGGTAGGGTTTTGCTGGGGTCTTTGTCGAGGGCGCGCAGGGCGTATTCGCGTTCCTGGCGGCCTTCCAGCGTCATGCTGATGCTTTGGAAGCCGCCGCCGGGTTTGCCGGGCTTCAGGCCGCCGGGCGCAGCCGTGGCCAGGCGCAGGACGGGTGCCGTGACGGGGGCGGCCCACACCTTGCGGTAGTGTCGGCCCCAGAACCAGTAGTAAACCCCTGAATGCTTGTTGTATTGGCGGCCGGCCGTGGCCAGAACGGAATCGGCGGTGGGGGGTAGGGCCTGCGCACTGCCAGGACCCACGCGGGCATCGGGCTGGAAAAAATGACGACGGGAGCAGCCGGTAGTGGCCAGCCCCACACCCAGCAGCACGGGCAAGTAGCAGCAAAGGCGGGGCAGATGAGCAAAGAAATGAGGCATCCGGGAAAAAAGGCAGGCGGGAGTGTGCCTTTAACGCAGCCGGGGCGCAAAGGTGGGCAATGAGGGAAAATGCGCGGCGCATAACCGTGGCCGTCGCATTGCGGTATATGTCAGTAAGAACACCAGGTTTTGGTTTGCTCAGTGGCGCACAGGCCCTGCATTATTTGCCCCTTATGCGCGGCTTCCGCCTTTCGACTGTTAGTATCGGCTGTGGCTTGGGATGCGCGGTGCTGGCGCTGGCCCGCTGCTCGGGCCCCAACATGGCCAATGTTTCTCCGCCCCAATGGGCGGCGGACTCGAGTACCGTGCGGGTAGCGGCCGGGCCCCAGTACACCCGTGGGGCGGTGTGGCGCTTTTTCTGGGGCCGGCACTACCGCGACATCTGGGCCACGCCCGTCACGGTACCGGTGGTGCGCTTGGCCACCATCATCCCCGATACCCTCACGCCCACACGAGCCGGCGGCAGCTACCAGACCCGCAGCCTGCGCCTGTGCGCCACCAATGGCCACGAGTTCGTGCTTCGGTCCGTGGACAAGGATGCCAGTGCTGCCCTGCCGGCCGGCTGGATTCGCTGGCTGCTGGGCGGCCTCATGAAGGACCAAACCAGCGTGGGCCAGCCCTACGGAGCCTACGTGGCCGCCCCGCTGGCCGAAGCGGCTGGCGTGTACCACACCAACCCCAGCCTGGTCTACCTGCCCAACGACCCCGGCCTGCGCAGGTTCCGGTCCGGCTATGCCAATGCCCTGTACCTGCTCGAAGAACGGCCCGATGGCAACCAGCAATACGCCGCCAACTTCGGCCATTCGCCGGCCGTGGTAAACTCACGGCACATGCTGCTGGCTATTCGAAAACAGGCCGGGACGCAGGTTGAAGCCCGGGCTTATTTGCGCGCACGACTGCTCGATATGTGGCTTGGCGACTGGAGCCGCCGCCCCGACCAGTGGCGCTGGGCCAGCTTTCCGGCGGCAGGCCGCACCAGCTACCGGCCCATTCCGCGCGACCGCGACCAAGCCTTTTTCCTGTTTGACGATGGCCTGATTACCCGCATTGTTTCGTGGTTTGTACCGAAGTACCACAGCTTCCACGCCACCATTCCGCTCCGCACCGTCGACGGCCTCAGCACCACCGCCCGGGCCCTCGACCGGACCTTGCTTGGCAGCCTGAGCGCGGCCGATTTCCAACAGGAAGCCGACTCGCTCCGGCAGCGCCTGACCGATGGGGCCATTGCGGCGGCCCTCGCCAGCGGCCCGCCCGAAACGCGGGCCACCATTGCCGCTCACCTGGCCCCGTTGCTGCGGGCCCGGCGCGAACAGCTGCCCGCCGTAGCCGCCCGCTACTATGAGATTATTAGCCAGGAAAGCTGGGTGGTGGGCACCGATAAACCTGAGCGGTTTATTCTCAGCGAAGCGGGCGCGGGCCGTTTACGCGTGCAGATGCTGGCCCTACGCCCCGGCCAGCCTGATAGCCTGATAACCGAGCGCGTGTATGACCGCCAGACCACCCGCCATTTGGAAGTGTACGGCTTAGCCGGCAACGATATTTTCGAGCTGCGCTCGACCATAAATCCCGGCTTTCTGGTGAGCGTGTATGATGGGGCCGGCCACGACCAAGTGCTGCGTCCTGCCGCTACCCGCGCCGACCTTTCGGCTTGCACCTGGTACAGCCGCCCCGATGGCGACGCCACCCGCCACCAAGCAGGCATCACCATTGAGCCCGACCCGCACCCGGAACTCACCACCGACAGCCACGCCTGGCTGAAACGCTACAACCTGCGCGATTAGGAGCGATGCCAGGCACTGCCCGTCAGGCATCGTGCAGCCTCCCGCGGGACTACTACAGGCGTCCGCTGCGCCGCTTGATGCTCAGAATTAAGCTATTGCTAGTGCCCTCGCTCGATTGGATAGGGGGCAGGGAGTGAGGCCCCTGTCAAAGAAGATTTTCCATGCTGCCTGACGGGCCTTTTATATCGACCCGACTGCCCCAAACAGCCCTGCCAATGGCTCAACGCCATCCATGGTGCCCGTGCTGCTCAGCACCTGAAACCGGGCAAACAGTTCTTCGCTATACCATTTTTCGCGACGCGTAAGAGCAATGACTTCGCGGTGCTTCGCATCCTTATAGGCGTAGTCCTGCATGGCCCGGGCCGATTCCCACACACTGAACGTAGCCTGGCGTGCCAACGGCAGCTCACCCAGGCCAATGGCGGCGCGCACGCCCACTGCTTGTGCCAGCGCCGCGCTGGTGGGCTCCACAAATTGCCAGAACCGGGGCGTTTTGCGCCAGCGGATACTGGCCCGCGTGAGTACGGCCACGGGCGCAGCAGCTGTGGCTGGTAGGGCAGGAGCGTAGTCGAAAGGGGCTTGGCCGTCCCATAAGCCGTGGGCTTTGAGTGGCGCAAGGTGCACCGTCCAGCTTTCGGTGCTTCGCTGCTGGTAAGCGGCCCAGAGTGGATGTTGAGCAAAAAAAGCCTCAGCCGCCGCGGCATCGTCCCACACGGCCATTAAGCCGTAGCGCCGCAAGTTGGGCCAGAACCCGAAGCCGTGGTTGGCCCCGCTGCCCATCAGCTTGAAAAACCGCAGCCCGGCCACGCGTTGCAGCTGCGCAGGAGCGGTGCCCATTTGGGCCAGCGCCCAGCGCCGGTGGCCGGGCCGGAATGTGAAAACGGTGAGGGTGGTAAGCGGCATGGTATGGCTTTTAAACAACAAAAAAAGGCCGGAATTGCTTCCGGCCTTTGGGCAAATCGCGGCGGGCGCGGTTTTATTGGGGAATCACCACTGATTGGCGGTCGGCGCTGGGCTGGTCGCGCTCACCGGTGATGACGGCCTTGGCGTAGGTGTAGGCGCGTAGCAGTGTAGAGTTGGGCGAATCCCAAAACTCGCCTTTGTCAATTGTCACTTTGAGCAGGGCAATATTGGGGTCTTCGGAGCCTTTGGGGAACCAGCCGCGCAGGCCTTCGCTCCACAGTTCCTTGATTTTGGCGCGGTCGGTTACCACCTTGGCGGTACCCGTGATGGCCACGTAGAGGTTGTCGTCGGGTTTGGAATAGCCAAGGTTGACGTGGCGGTCCTGCTGCAGCTCGCCGACCTTCTGCGAGTCCTGCTCGGTGAAAAACCAGAGCGTGCCGTCTTCGTCGGGCTGGGAGGTATACATGGGGCGCGAGTGCAGCTCATTGCCATTCTCGATGGTGGTCATCATGGCAATTTTGATGTCCTTGATTTTTTCGACGAGCTTGGTTACGTCGTGGCTTACGGCAACTTGGTCGGCCATGGGAATAGGTTTTTAAAGGAGGAATGGGTGAAAGCAAGTGATTGGTTTACGGGCATGGCCGGCAGTTGTTTCCAATTGCCGGGACTTACTGTCGACTTTGCGGTTGTAGCAACAATGAATTTTCTGGCCCACCTCTTCCTTTCCGGCCCCGCCGATGCGCCAACCTACACCGACGTGCTGCTGGGCCAGTTCATCGCCGATTCGGTACCCGGCAAGCAGCTCGAAAGCTACCCGCTCGCCGTGCAAACCGGCATCCGCCTGCACCGCGCCATCGACACCTTCACCGACCAGCACCCCGTGGTGCGCCGCAGTACCCGGCGCCTGCGCGAAGCCGGCTACGGCAAGTATGCCGGCGTGATTTCCGATATGTTTCTGGACCATTTTCTGGCCCGGAATTTCGCCGGGTTCACGGCCGAAGCCCTGCCCGATTTTGCCCAGCGGATGTACGCCCTGCTTGCCACCCGCCAAACCCAGATGCCGCCCCGCGTGCAGCAGCTGTTTGGCTACATGGCGCAGCACAACTGGCTGCTGGGCTACGCCGGAACCGAAGGCATCGGGCGGGCCCTCAGCGGCTTGAGCCGGCGGGCACTGCCAGGCTCGGGCATGGAAACGGCGGTGGGAGAGCTGGAGCGCAACTACGTGGCGTATGAGGCAGACTTTCGGGAGTATTTCCCGGAGCTGCAGCAGTTTGTGGCGGCGGAGCTAGCCGCCTAAAAAATCCGCGCCATTCGTGCCGGTGCAACCGAGTTTTTTGCTTTATTGCGCCCTTAAAGGGAATAAGTGTACATTCCGTCCGGTTGCACGGCTAAGCCGCGAGCTTGCGGCCTGGCTTACCCTGTCGGTTTAGAAAAGGCTCGGGCCGCCAGGTCCGTTCGTACTTAGCCGGCTCCTTTCTTCGCCCTGCTCTTCCGGCTATGATAACCGCTTTTCCATCTCTCAAGTGCCTGCTCGTTGACGATAACGAGATGAATCGCATTGCGCTTGAGCACCTGGTTGACCTCACTCCCTCGTTAGAATTAGTCGGCTCGTTTGCCAACGGCATGGAATGCCTGAACTTCTTTCGGCAGGGTGGGCAGGTAGATGTGCTGTTTCTGGACATCGAGATGCCCCACCTGTCGGGACTGGACCTGGTGCGCATCCTTCCCGTGCCTCACCCGGCCGTTGTGATTGTCACTTCCCACCGCGACTTTGCCATTGATGCTTACAATCTTCGGGTGGTCGACTACCTGGTAAAGCCGGTGGAGCTGCCCCGCTTCCAGCAGGCGCTGCAACGCGTGACGGAGCAGCTCCCCGTGCCGCCCCCTGAAGCTGCCCCCGGCGCCGACCCCCAGCACCTATACGTGAAAGTGAACCGCAAGCTGGTGAAGGTGAAGCTGGACGATATTTTATATGTCGAAGCGCTATCTGACTATTGCGTGCTGGTGTTCGGGCAGCAAAAAATAATTGTCTACCACTCGCTCAAGCGTTTTACTGAGCTGCTGCCCCCGGCCCAGTTCATACGGGTGCACCGCTCCTACATCATCAACATCAACCGCATCGAAAGCATTGGGGAGCACACCGTGCAGTTTGCCAAGTACGAAGTCCCGATAAGCAAAACGTACCAGGAAGTTCTGAACAAACAGCTGCGCAAAATCTAGACGCGCTTTCTGGTATCGTTTTTAGTACACCAGCTTAACGAGCAACGGCCGGCCTCCGACTTCTGCGCCTACTGCGGCAGTTCGGCCGGAACGGCGCTTAGCGCCCGCTGAACCAGCGTTACGAATTGTGCCACCAGCGCCGGCCGCTCGGCCACCGACTGGGTCGCGTCGGGGGCCTTTTCCAGCATGCTTACAAGGCCCGCCACTGCCGCCACGCCCATCATTTCCAGGTTGGGTTTGATGTGGTGCGTGATTTCGGCTACCCGGTCCCAATAGCCAGCGGCGGCGGCGTCTTCCAGCTGGGCCAGGCTGGTGGGCGTATTGACGAGGAAGGAGCGGATAATTTTCGTCACGAAAGCATCCCGGCCGTGGGCCATGGCGCGCAGCTTGGTGAGGTCGTAGGGGGCCGTGTTGCGCGGGGCCGTGCGCAACGCATCCAGCTTGCGGTACAGCTCATCTTCCTCGAAGGGCTTGGCCAGGTAGTCGTTCATGCCGGCGGCACGGTAGCGTTCGGTGTCTTTGCGGAAGGCGTTGGCCGTTAGGGCCAGAATGGGCACTTGGGCTCGTATCGGGTCGGGCAGCAGGCGCACCGCCTCCGTCACCTCCACTCCACTCAGCCCCGGCATCTGAATGTCCATCAGCACCACGTCGTAGTCGTGGTCCTTCAGCATTTGCAGGCCCTGTTCGCCATCCACGGCTTCTTCCAGCACCACGCCCCATTCTTCCAGAATAAAGCGGACAACTTCGCGGTTTATTTCGTTGTCTTCCACCAGCAGCGCCCGCAGTCCCACCAGCGTTCCGGTGTTGAAGCCGGCTACTTGCAGGCCGGCTTCGTTGGGGGCCTCGGCCGTGGGCAGCGTGAGCGAGAAGCCAAAGGTGCTGCCCGTGCCCACCTCGCTTTCCAGCGTAAGGGTACCGCCCAACTGTTGCACCAGCGCCCGGCTGATGCTAAGGCCCAGGCCCGTGCCGCCAAACTGCCGGGTGGTGTCGGCATAAGCCTGGGTGAAGCCGTCGAATATCTGGTCCTGCTTATCGGGCGGAATGCCGATGCCCGTATCCGTGACGCGGAACTCCACGGTGAGGTGAGTGGCCGTTTCGGCCACCTGGCGGCCTGCCACCGTGATGCTGCCACGCTTCGTGAATTTGAGGGCGTTGCTGACCAGATTAAGCAGAATCTGGTTTATCCGGTAGGGGTCGCCTATTACCCAGGCATGCGGGATGTGCTCCCGCAGCAGCAGGTTATGGAAGGCCAGCCCTTTCTCTTGAATCTGCAGAACGAAGGGCTGAAGTGCCTCCTCCATCGAATCGCAGATATTAAAGGAAACTTGCTCGAAGTCGAGCTTGCCGGCCGTGATTTTGGCCATGTCCAGCACGTCGTTGATGACGCCGAGCAGGTGTTGACCCGAGGTATTGATAACGCGTAGCAGCTCCTGCTGGTGGGCATCGAGGCGGGTTTTGCCCAACTGCCGGGCCATGCCCAGCACGCCGTTGAGCGGCGTGCGAATTTCGTGGCTCATATTGGCCAGAAAGTTTTCTTTGGCCCGTGACGCCGACTCGGCCGCTTCCTTGGCCCGCTTCAGTTCGTGCTCGGCCTGAATGCGCTCGGTGATGTCGTGGGCGTGCGAGATGACGTAGGGGGGGCGCCCGGGCTCGCGCATCAGGAAGTTGTGGTAAAGCAAAAAGCGAAAGCCCGCGCTGCCCCGGGGCTGTACCCGCAGCACACCTTCGGCCTCGCCGTCAATGCCAATGCGCATGAGGTACTCGGCGAAAGCAGGGCGGTCCTCTGCGGGTAGGAACGTGGCCACAGGCTGCCCCAGGAGCTCAGCAACTGGGTAATTGAGCAGGGTGGCCAGGGCCGGGTTCATCGTGAGAACGATGCCTTGCTGGTCGTAGGTGCAAATCAGCGCCTGGGCGTAATGCATCAGGTCGCGGTATTCTTTCTCGCTACGTTCCAGCTGTTGGCGCGCAACTTCCTGGGTTGTCACATCCAGGCCGTAGCCGATGACCAGGTGCACCGCGTTGCCCGCTTCGGGCACGGGCTGCAGGCGGCGTAGCGTGTAGCTTGGGGTGGCCCCGTCCATCGTTTCCATCCATTCAACGCGCTGGCGAACGTTCAGCACCTCCTGCAGGCGGCGCTGCCGGTGCTCGGCCACGGTTGCCGAGCGGCCGAGGTAGGCGTTGTATTCGGCATTGGTGCGGCCCAGCATCCACTGGCGTAGCGCAGCGTCTGGCACGGCGGCTGGATTGACAAACTGGTAGCGGTACTGCGGGTCGACCACGAATAC
The DNA here is from genome assembly GCF_017571495.1 of Hymenobacter negativus. GTDB lineage: Bacteria > Bacteroidota > Bacteroidia > Cytophagales > Hymenobacteraceae > Hymenobacter > Hymenobacter negativus. Next base: position 183,095 of record NZ_JAGETZ010000009.1, read on the forward strand.
CTCGGCGGGCAGCTCGTTGAGAATGCTTTCGTAGAACTGCTGCTGCTCCTGAAGCTGCCGCTTGGCCTGAACGCGGGCAGTAATATCGACGAGGTAGAGGTTGACGTAGCCATCGGCGACGAAGGGTACCACCCGTACCGTGAAGAATCGGGCCCCGAGCATTATCTCAGTTTCGTTCGCTTCGGCGCAGGTCAATGCCTGGCTGCCCAACGCCCGCAGGTGGCGCTGTACCCGCACGCGCTCGGCCCGGGACAGCCCATCGCCCAGGCGGGCGGCCGCCTCGTTGGCATACAACTGCTTTCCCGAGGCGGCCAGGCGCAATACCGGGTTCGGGTTTTCCCGGGGAATGCGCATCACGGATTCCATCTCCAGCGTGAGCCGGTGCTTGGCGGTTACGTCGCGCAGGCAGAGCAGCCACTGGCCTGGATGGCCAATCTCGGCAGGAGCGGGCACGATGTCGGTGGCTAGAAATCGGCCGTCGCGCAGTTCCAGGAGCTCGCCCCGGAGACTAGCCGAGGTGAGCGGAAAGAGTGCGCGGGCGCGGGCTAAAAAGTCTTCCAGGTTCAGCACCTGCGTTTGCACCCTGGCCAGGAGCTCGTTCACCGGCCGGCCCACCCAGTCGGCTGGGGAGTCGGGCAAGCCGTAGAGCACGAAAAAACGGTGGTTGATTGCTTCCACGCTGCTATCGGCTCCAAACAGCGCTATGCCTTCGGGGAGCAGTTCCAGCAGCAGCGCCAGGTGCTGGGCCGCTTTGTCGGCTGCATAGGCAGATGAAACCAATGCTGGGCCATGGTTTAGGTCCGGCGAGGAAATGCTATCAGACATAAAGGAACCGGTCACAGGATAGGAACGGGTGGCGCAAACATCAATATTCGATGGATTTTATTCGGGAGGAGCGAAAATCAGGTTCAGTGGAAGCTTTTACCCGGTAGATGGCGGCTTTTACATGCTGAACTGCCAGGTTCAACGAAAGAAAGCCGAGGAACAGTATTTACTGGATATGAGAAATAAAGATATCTCACTTTGGCGCGGCTAGCTGGCTTCAAGTCAGAACCGCTTATCAGTTATCCAGCGCTTGCGAATCGTTCTCATAAAGCTGGCTAAACTATGTGCCACCAAAAAGCCCCGGTGCAATGCAGTACCGGGGCTTTTTGATTAGTTAGTCATAAGTGCTCAATACCAAGTAGTAAGACCAGAAATTGTTATCCTAAAACTAGCTGACTTGTTACATACCACTGAGTACTGTTTTGTTAGTGATGGTGGCCGCCTTCGCCGTGTACGTGGCCGTGGGCCAGTTCCTCAGCGGAGGCATCGCGCACGTCCTGAATTTTGCCGTGGAAGTGCATCACCATGCCGGCCAGTGGGTGGTTGAAGTCCATCTGCACGGCGGTGTCGCCGATGCTTACCACCTTGGCTTGCATGTGGTTGCCTTCGTTATCGGCCATGGGCAGGAAGTTGCCGGGCTGGAGCATTTCGTCGTCCAGCTTGCCGTCGATGAGGAACACCTCTTTCGGGATTTCGACCAGCGCCTGCTCGTCGTAGTCGCCATAAGCCTGCTCGGGAGTGAGGCTGAACTGAAACTCGTCGCCAGCGTTTTTGCCGCTGAGCTGGGTTTCAAATTCTTCGGGCAAGCCGCTGTGGCCGAAGAGGAACACCATGGGCGAATCGGCTTCGGCAGATTCAACCAATACTTTTTCCTGGTTTTCGTCGGTCACGCTCAGGTCGTAGGTGATGGTGACGACTTTGTTTTCGCTGATTGCAGCCATGTGGGAATCGGGCCGGGCAGGCCGGCGCTTGGGTTGGGTGGTGAAAGAATTTTCAGGCAAGATAGGTACGCAATTAGCGGAGAAAGGGTAGCAACTACGGTTGAGTTGGCGCACAAGGGCACCGGGTAGCGCCGTAACCAGGTTGCTGCGGGTACGTTAGGACGGTAGTCCTGCGGGGCTTACGATTGTTTTTGCCCACCTTTCCCCTTTCCCATGCGTACACGTTTTTCGTTATTACTCGGCGGCATCCTGCTAGCTGCCTGTCAGTCCGACCCACCCAAAACCGAACAAGAAGCCGTCAGCAAAGAAGCCGTGGTAAAAACCGATTCCACGGCTGCCCCGGCTAAAACTGATTCGGTGCCCACCATTGGCAGCCCCAAGCTGCTTTTTACCCTCGACGACGCCCACAACACGCCTGATGGCCTGGCGCTGGCGCCCAACGGCAACCTCATTCTCTCAGTGCCCAATTTGGCCGATAACAGTAAGCCCGCCGTGCTCATGCAGATTGTGGGCGACTCGCTTAAGCCCTACCTGAGCAATCTACCCGTCGAGCCCAGCACCAAAAAAGCCGCGCCCATGGACCTGACTTTCGGCCCCGACGGCAACCTGTACTACGCCGAAAACCAGTACGAAAACAGTAAGGATTTCAAGTCGCGGCTGATGAAGGTGGCCGTGAAAAATGGCAAGCCTGGCACTATCACCACGGCCGTGGACGGCTTCGCGTTGGCGAATGCCGTGGTCTGGAAAGGCAACACGATTTATGTGACCGACAGCCAGTGGGACATGCCCAACAACGACAAGGGCAGCGCCATCATGCACTTCACGCTGGCCGAGCTGAACAAGGGCACCGTCCACCTCAAGCCCAAAACCATGGACCCGCACGTGCTGGCCGTGTTCAGCACTACGCCCAACGAAACCCAAGTTGACAATGGTGCCGATGGCCTGGACTACGACAGCAAAGGCAATTTCTACACCGGCTCCTTTGGCGACGGCCGTCTCTACAAAGTCTCGTTGAAACCCGACGGCAGCCTGGATAAGCAGGAAATCCTGAAGCTCAGCGGCAAGCCAATCCCCTGCGTCGACGGCCTTATCATCGACCGCACCACCGACAAAATGTACGTCTGCAACTCGCGCGAAAACGCCATTGAAGTGGTAGACCTGCGCAACAACAACGCCGTGACCACGCTGGCCCAGAACGGCGACACCGACGGCACCGGCGGCCGACTCGACCAGCCCGCCGAGGTGTTGCTCAAAGGCAAGCGGCTGTACGTTTCGGACTTTGACAAGCCCGAGAAACATTTTGTGAACTCCAAGTCGGATGCGCCGCACACCATGTCGGTGATTGACCTGCCGTAAGGCCTCGGACTGGCGGTGAGAGTAGTTGATGCCACTACTGCCTTTTGGTAAGCCCACGCATAACGCAAAGCCGGAATTTTATTGAAAACAAGCCCAAAAAGCCCGGCGATAGTCGGGCTTTTTGCGTTAGCTCAACAATTACTCCATAGCTGCCACGCCAATGCTGCCGGGCTTACTTCCGAACAGAGCTCGCGTGGCAATCATCCATCTATTCTTCCTTCCATCATGGCCAAAAGCCCTCCCAAGTTCGATACGCCCAACTCGCCCCAACCCGCCGACCTGAGCGGCGGCGAACACATCACCAATTCCTCGGGCCGCCCGCTCGATGACGTGCAGAACTCTGTGACCGCCGGCCCGCGCGGCCCGGTGCTGCAGGAAGACTACAGCGCCTTCGAGCGCCTGGCCCATTTCAACCGCGAGCGGGTGCCCGAGCGCGTGGTGCACGCCAAGGGCGTGGGCGCGCAGGGCAAGTTCACGGTCACGCACGACATCACGAAGTACACCCGCGCCAAGCTGTTTGCTCAGGTGGGCAACGAGTGCGAGGTGCTGGCCCGCTTCAGCACGGTGGCCGGCGAGCGGGGCTCGGCCGATACGGCCCGCGACCCCCGCGGCTTCTCGCTGAAATTCTACACCGAAGGCGGCAACTGGGACATGGTGGGCAACAACACGCCGGTGTTCTTCGTGAAGGATGGCCAGAAGTTTCCCGACTTCATTCACAGCCAGAAGCGTGACCCCTACACCAACCTGCGCAGCAAAACCGTGATGTGGGACTTCTGGAGCCTGATGCCCGAAAGCCTGCACCAAGTGCTCATCCTGATGAGCGACCGGGGCACGCCCTACGGCGTGCGCCACATGCACGGTTACTCGTCGCACACGTTCTCGATGATTAACAAAGACAACGTGCGGACTTGGGTGAAATACCACTTCCTCACCCAGCAGGGCATCAAAAACTTCACCGATGCCGAAGCAACGGAAATGGGCGGCCTCGACCCCGATTTCGCCCAGCACGACCTCGTGGACGCCATCACGCAGGGCAATTTTCCGCAGTGGAAGCTGTTCATCCAGACCATGCCGGAAGAGGACGCGGCCGACTATAAATGGAATCCCTTCGACCTGACTAAAGTATGGCCCCACGCCGACTACCCGTTGCAGGAAGTGGGCGTACTGGAGCTGAACGCCATTCCGGTGAACTACCACGCTTTCGTGGAGCAGGCTGCCTACACGCCCGCCAACATCGTGGACGGCATGGGGTTCTCGCCCGATAAGATGTTGCAAACCCGCATCCTGAGCTACCCTGATGCCCACCGCTACCGCATTGGCGTGAACTACGACCAACTGCCGGCCAACCGCAACCCTTACGCCACCAGCAACTACCAGCGCGACGGCCACATGGCTTTCGGCAACAATGGTGGCCCTGGCGTGAACTACTACCCCAACTCCTTCGGCGGCCCTACCGAAGACAAGACCGTGAGCGACTACGCCTACCCCGTAGAAGCCACCTTGGTGAAGCGCTACGACCGCAACGCTCCCGGCGACGATGACCACTACACCCAGCCCGGCAACCTGTTCCGCCTGATGGACGCCAAGGCCCAGGAAGACACCATTAAGAATATTGTGGGCCACATGGCCGGTATCGAAGGACCGAAGAAGGATGAAATTGTGGCCCGCCAAGTGGCCCTGTGGCGCAAAGTTGACCAGAAGCTGGGCGACAGCGTAGCCGCTGGTCTAAGCGTGAGCGACAACGGCGCAGTTGCCAGTAGCAACGGCAAAGGCAGCCATTATGCCGCGCCGCCTGCGGCAGACAAGGTGCCGCACGGCGCGCACTAGCGCAATTAGATTCAACTAAAAAAGCCCGCTGGAATGTTCCAGCGGGCTTTTTTGGTCTGATGTAAGTTTGGAGTAGCGTAATTCGCGCCAGTTGCGGGCAGTGGTGCAGTGTAGGATGATACTATCTCAGTCCTGCAGCTCCCAGGCTGTGCGGTAGCCGCCAATGCTCTCCACGTATTCAATCATAGCCTTGAAAAACGGGTGGGCGCTGAGCGTCGAAGAGTCACCTACTAACAGGAGTTTGCGTCGGGCCCGCGTCATGCCCACGTTCATGCGGCGGATGTCGCTCAAGAAGCCGATTTCGCCGTGATTGTTGCTGCGGGTGAGGGTGATGGCGATGATGTCGCGCTCCTGGCCCTGGAACGAATCGACGGTGCCCACGCTGAGCTGGCGGTGCAGCATGAAGCCGCTGAGTTCGTCGTTTTCCTCGATGGCGTCCTTCAAATAGTTGATTTGGGCGCGGTAGGGGGCAATGACGCCGATGCTGAGCGGGTCGTCCTCGTGGTCGGCCGGGTCGTAGGGTTCGAGGAGCTGGGCGAGGCGCTTGAGCAGCAGGTCGGCTTCTTCGGGGTTGGCGGTGGAGCGGCTTTCGGGGATGGTGATTTCCTGGAAGCCGAAGCCGGCCGTGTCGAGGAATTCGACGGGCAGGTCGGGGGCGAACTTGAGGTCGTAGGCGTCGAGGCCGGCGTGGGCTACGGTTTCGTAGGCTTCAAGCTGGCCGTCGTAGAACTGGTCGGAACTGAACTGCATGATTTGCTCATGCATGCGGTACTGCACCGTGAGCATGCGGGCCGTGGCCGGCTGCCGCTTGATGGCCTTCTCAAACAGTGTTTCGCGCAGGGCGCCGGCTTTTTCGCTCTTCACGGTGGGGGGCAACTGGTGGTGGTCGCCGGCCAGCACCACGCGGTTGGCCTTGGCAATCGGAATCCAGCAGCCGGGCTCCAGGGCCTGGGCCGCCTCGTCGATGAACACCGTTTCGTAGGTGAGGTGGCGGATGTTGCGGTTGCTGGCACCCACCAGCGTGCACGTTATCACCTGCACCGATTCGAGCAAGTCCTCGGTGATGTAGCGTTCCAAGTCGTCGGCCTGCTGAAATAGCATCCGAGCTTCCTCCTTGAGTTGGCGGCGGTGCTGCTGCTCCTCGTAGCCGAAGTTGCGCACGTACTTGCTGGCCGTTTCACGGTACTGGTCGGCCGTCTGGCGCATGCTGCGCATCTCGTTGTAGCTGTTGTGATTCATCACCTGGGCATCGAGCGTGTGCTCCAATAGCAGGTCGGAAACCCGCGAGGGGTTGCCCATGCGAATGACGTTGACGCCGCGCTCGGCCAGCTTTTCAGTCAGCAAATCGACGGCCGTGTTCGAGGGTGCGCATACCAGCACGCGCCGCTCGCGCCGGATGGTTTCCAGAATGGCCTGCACCAGCGTGGTGGTTTTGCCGGTGCCGGGCGGGCCGTGGATGATGGCCACATCCTGCGCGGCCATCACGTGGCGCACGGCGGCCAGCTGCGACTCATTCAGCGGGCTGGGATAAAACAAATCCGAAGCCTTTTCCTCACGAAAACGGGCCTCGCGGGCCCCCAGAATGGTGTCGCGCAGTTCGGCCAGGCGGTCGCCGTAGGCACCCATGACTTTGCCCAGCGCATAGTCCATCTCGCGGTAGCTCACCTCGTCGAAGGTGAGGTCGATGCCCATTTTGTGGCCTTCGAGGGCCCAGTCGGGCAGGTCTTCCTTAGAGGTGGCGAGCAGCAGCTTGTTGCGCCGCACGCTGGTAATCACGCCGCTGAGGGTGGGCCGGTCGGTAGCCGAGCGGCCGGGCACGTTGCCAAACAGTGAGGCATTTTTGCCCACCTGAAAGAGGTGCAGGCCCTGCTGCCCGGCGGGCCGTTCGAGCTCCAGCACCAGCTTGCCGCCGAAGCCAATGTCTTCCTTGCTGATGGTGACGGGATACCAGGTGAGGCCGCGCTGCTGCCGCTCGGCAATGCTGGCCTTGGCGTTCTTGATTTTGAATTGCTCCAGGTCCTCCTGCTGCTCCAGCTTCATTAGAGACTGGACGTGGCGCAGCTCTTTTTCGAGGGCGTAGGGGTCGGAGGGGGTGAAAGTGAGGTCGGACAAAAGAAAGCGGGTTGGGTTCGTTGTGATTAGTTAACAACGAAACGGCAAGAAATAGTCGGTTATTGGTAGCCCTTGAGAAACCAGATTCCTCTTACGGCACAATTGCCCATATTGGGCAGCACATGGTTGGCGTCGAGGGTGCGAATATCAACGGCACTGATGGTTTTAGTTAACTATAATTTCTGAAAATCAGAAACGGTGCCTCTCATTATAGCGAGGGCATCATCGTAGGTCCAGGCCTAAACCCCGAAAGAACCTCGCCACGGAGAGTTGTCAGGTTCTGCGAATTCAAACCAGTATCGAGTCAATTGCATCAGTTGCGATACTATGAGTTTATAAGGATTATGTTATCAGCCAATTTCGTCAGGGTCATAATGGTAATGTTCCTGACTTGCCGTGGTGAAGCGTTGGATGAAACCAGCCTGGAACTGCTCGGGTTTCTTAGGCTCAAATAGCCGCTTCTGAATAGCCCAGTCGTAAATACTTATTCCGACGGGATATTTGGTGAGCACACCGGTAAGGCGGTACTGATGGATGAATTGTTCGGCCTGGCTTTGGGAGGTAAATACCCCGCTGGTGAACCGGCCACCCGCGCCGTGAAAAACCCAGACATCCGACGGTGCTAAACCGGATTCGCTTGCGGCTGGTGCTGGAATGGAAAAGTGTTGCGCCTCGTAGGCGCTTACCAGCGTGCCCAGGATATCCAGTTCATCAAATTCGGACGTACCGGGTGCGGCTTCAAAAATAGTTTCAACCCGCGCCCGCGCCTGTTGATAATCGGCTTCGCTGCGAATGGGTCTGATAGATTGCATGGCCAAAGTTGGCAAGTAAAAGTTGTAGCAGCCACGGTGGCCGCGCCGTAGCGCAAGCTTTGTAGCTCGCGTACCAGAACGACAATCGCTGAAACGATGCCCATCACGCGACTTGCAAAGTTCGCGCTACTCCGCTAAAAACCCGGAAATGCCGTATGAGCAAGCTCAACCTTACTTCCCTTAATCCATGCCCGCTTCCGCCACGCCCCCGCTTCCCGGCCCCGACCTTATTGCTGATGGATTTGCCCTATCCGACCTGGCCGATGGGGCGATGGTGACCGGCCACGCCCAGGGCGAACCTGTGCTATTGGTCCGGCGCGGCGCTGAAATCCTGGCCATCACGGCCAAATGCAGCCACTTGGGTGCCCCGCTCGGCAAGGGCCTGCTGGTGGGCGATACCGTGCGCTGCCCCTGGCACCACGCCTGTTTCAGCCTGCGGACCGGGGAGGCCCTACGCGCCCCGGCCCTCAACCCGCTGCCGTGCTGGAGCGTGGCGCAGCGCGACGGCCGGATATACGTTGACCACAAGCAGGAGCGCGGCTTACTGGTGCCAGTTGGCCCCAAGGAGCAGAAGGAGCAGCCGGGCGCCGTGGTCATCATCGGGGCGGGTGCAGCAGGCAGCGCGGCGGCCGAAATGCTGCGCCGCGAGGGCTACGAAGGCCATATTACGCTGCTTGATGGCGAGGTCGATGCGCCTTATGACCGCACGTTTTTATCGAAAAGCTTCCCGGCCGATGAAAAAAAGCCGGTAAGCCTGCGGCCGGATGGTTTCTACGCCCAGCACAACATCGCGCTGGTATCGGGCGAGGTAACCGGGCTGGACGTACCCGGCCGCCGCGTGCTGCTGGCCAATGGCACGGCGCACGCCTACGACCGGCTGCTGCTAACTACCGGTGCTGCGCCGGTACCGCTGGACCTGCCCGGCCACGACCTGCCACACGTGCACACGCTCCGCTCGCTGGCCGACCACCACGCCATTGCCCAAGCGGCCGAAACGGCCAAGCGGGCCGTGGTATTTGGGGCCAGCTTCATTGGGCTGGAAGTGGCGGCGGCTCTGCGCACCAAGGGCCTGGAGGTGCACGTAGTAGCGCCCGACAAGTTACCGCTGGCCAAAGTTCTGGGACCGGATTTGGGCGAAATTGTGCGGAAGCTACACGAGGACAAAGGCGTGATTTTCCATCTGGAGCAACGCGCCGCCCGCATCGAAGCTGGGGTGGTGACGATGGAAAACGGCGAGCAATTGTCAGCTGATTTGGTGGTGGCAGGCATTGGGGTGCGGCCCCGGCTGGCGCTGGCGGAAGCCGCCGGGCTGGCGCTCGACAAAGGCGTAACCGTGAACGAATACCTCGAAACCAGCGTGCCCGGCATCTTCGCAGCCGGCGACATTGCCCGCTGGCCCGACCCGCACTCGGGCCAGAACATCCGGGTGGAACACTGGGCGCTGGCCCAGCGCCAGGGCCAGACGGCCGCCCGCAACATGCTGGGCCGGCAGGAGAAATTCGAGGCTGTACCTTTTTTCTGGAGCAAGCATTACGACTTTTCCATCCGCTACACCGGCCATGCCGAAAAGTGGGAGGAAGCCGAAGTGAGCGGCGATTTAGCCAAGCAGGAATTCTCCATTGCCTACAAAGCCGAAGGAAAAACCCTGGCCGTGGCCAGCGTGAAGCGCGACCTGGAAAACCTCAAAGCGGAAGTAGCGCTGGAGGCAGAAGATGATGCAGCGCTGGAGAAATTGCTGGGTGGCGGCAGGGCTTCTACCAATGGTTAGAATGGTTTTCGAATTGAACGACCTAAGGGCAGGACTTGCCTCCGCCCATCATTGAACTTCCTGCAAAGCCGTTTGAACAACGTTCTGCTGCTTTCGCGTTACGCTATTTCCAGCTTTAGCCCCTGAATGGCCTTCGCCATTAGTTCCGGAAACTTAGCCGGTGTGCAGGCGAAGCTGGGGATGCCGAGGGCCGCCAGCTGCTCGGCCACGCGGCGGTCGAAACTCGGGGCCCCGTCGTCGCTCAGGGCCAGGAGCACGACTATGTTGACGCCTGCGGCTTTAAGGGCGGCTGCGCGCTTTATCATCTCCTTTTCGTTGCCGCCTTCGTAGAGGTCGGTGATGAGGACGAGGATGGTGTCGGTAGGGCGTGAAATCAGCTGCTGGCAGTAGGTAAGGGCCAGGTTAATGTCGGTGCCGCCGCCCAATTGCACCCCGAATAGCAGGTCCACGGGGTCGTGCAGGTCTTCGCTCAGGTTCACTACGGCGGTATCGAACACCACCATGTGGGTTTTCACGGCTTTCAGCGACGCCAGCACTGCTCCAAACACGCCCGCGTACACGACAGATGAAGCCATGGACCCGCTCTGGTCCACGCACAGTACGATTTCTTTTAGCGCCTGCCCGCGCCGCCCGAAACCCACCAGCCGCTCCGGAATCACCGTTTTGTGGGCCGCCTGGTAGTGCTTAAGGTTGGCCTTGATGGTAGCGCCCCAGTCAATTTCGTGGTAGCGCGGGCGCGGGTTGCGCACGGCCCGGCTCAGGGCACCCTGCACGGCCTGGCGCAGCGGGTTGCTGAGCTTCTTTTCTAGTTCGCGCACCACTTTGGTGATGACTTCGCGGGCGGTGGCCTTGGCCTTCTGCGGCATCACCCGGCTCAGCGACATGAGCGTGCCCACCAGGTGCACGTCGGCTTGCACGGTGCGCAGAATTTCGGGTTCGAGCAGCAGTTGGTTGAGGCCCAGGCGCGTCATGGCGTCCTGCTGCATCACGGCCACCACCTCGGTGGGAAAATACTCCCGAATGTCGCCCAGCCAGCGGCTCACGCGGGGTGCCGAGCCGCCCAGGCCCGCCTTGCGCTCGGCCTTTTCGCCGTCGTAGAGGGCGGTGAGCACATCGTCCATGCGGCCATAGTTGGGCGGCATCGGCACGGCGTTTTGGGCGTCGGCAGCGCTGCCGAGGACGAGTTTCCAGCGAGTGGGAGTGGTTGGGTTCATGACAATGCGCAGCGGTGGCAGGTGAGCAGCCGCAAAATACGCGCATCCTAATGCAAAAGGCCCATTGCACATGCAACGGGCCTTTTGCATTAGGGTCGGTTTCGCCCCGCAAGGGCTCGGCTCATCAGCAGGCAATCAGGCCGCCGCTCTGCCCAGGCGGTGGTTCACGTAGGCCTCCACGTCGCCGATGGTGTGCAGCTGGGCGGTTTCCGCGTCCGGCAGCCGGATGTCGTAGCAGCTTTCCAGGCCAGTGATGAGCTGCTGGCGCTCGAAGGCAGACAGATGCAAGTCCTCGGCAAGAAGCTCGGCCCGTTTGGCATCGGGGTTGGTTTGGCGGTGGCGGTGGAGCCAACCCAGCAGAAAAGCGCGGCTGAGCGGCCGGTCGTCTTCCCAAAACGCGTGGGATGGAGTGGCCAGCTGGTGCATGGTGAAGAGGAAAAGCTCCATAAGAATAGTTGAGATGCCGGTTCAACGGCAGGATGAGGGAGATTATTGCGAGGGAGTGCGGCCCACGGCGCGGTCCAGGTCGATGGCCGCATTCTGGTAGTCGTATACCGCCTGCAAATACCCTAATTTGGTTCGGGTAAGGGACAGTTCAGCGTCGGTGAGGTCGAGACGGGAGGCCATGCCGGCGCGCCACCGGTCGCGGGTGATGCGGTAGCCCAGCGCAGCGGCGGCTACGGTTTGCTTCTGGCTTTCCACCCGGCGGCGGGCTTCCTGCACGCTCGACACGCTGGTTAGCACTTCGGCCCGAATCAGCTCCTGCTGGTTGGCTAGCTCCCGCTCGGTTTGCTGGCGGGTGATGCGGGCCTGCTCGGTGCGCGCCAGCACCCGGCCGCCACTATAAATGGGCACCGACACCTGCACGCCAACGTAGGAACTCACTGGCCACTGGTAGTCGCCCAGCCGCAAGTTGTAGGCCTGGGCCTGGGTTTGCACGAGGCCGGTTGCCGCCAGCTGCGGCCGGCCCGCCGTCGAAGCCAGCCGAATTTGCTCTTGGTTCAGCTCTTCCGTCAGCTTGAGCTGGCGCAGCTCGGGGCGCTTTTCCAGCGCTTCGGCGTAGGCCTGCTCGCTGGTTAGGGGCTGGGCCTTGTCATCAAAATGCAAAGAGTCCTGCAGCATCAGCGGCTCATTGGCCTCCAGGCCGATGGTGGTGGCCAGCACGGTTTTGGCAATGGCGATGCCGTTGGAGAGGCGCAGGATTTCGGGGCGCAGGTTCTCCACGTTCACATACGCCCGCAGTGTATCCACCCGCGAAGCGCGGCCTTGCAGCAGCAGCGAGCGGGCATCGCGCAGGGCCTGCACGTTGCGACCCAGGCTCTGCTGTTGCAGTTGCAGCTGCTCCTCGGTGATAAGCACGTTGAGGTAGGCCTTGCGCACGGCCGTGACCACGTTGCTGGCCGTCACGGCCGCGTCGGCGGTGCTGCGCACTTCGTCGATGCCCGCCGCTCGAATGCCCGACTTCACCCCGGCCTGAAACAGCGGCTGGTACACGCCCACCGAGCCCACAAAAGCCTGGTCGCCGCCCACGCGCAGGTTGGCAATCTGGTTGTCAGCCAGCCCTGCAAAATTGCCTGGCAAGAAGGATACAGGCCGTTGAATATTATAAACGTACTGCCCAAAGCCCGATACGGTGGGCAGGGCCGCCCCGCGGGCTTCCCGGGTGCGCTGGCTGGCCTTGGCCACGGCTAGGTTGGCAATTTGCAGGTCGCGGTTTTTCTCCCGCGCCAGAGCCACCGCGCCGGTAATGGTAAGCGGCTGGGTTTGAGCAAAAGTAGTCAATGAAAAGGCCAATAAGCTGGCCATTAGGGCGTAGTGCCGACTGGCGGCTGCGTCAGAAAAGGCAAAGAATAGCATGGGGAATGACTTTAAAAGTCAGAAGTTGATTGTACCGATTGCCGTAGGGTGCGGGGCTTGCCCCCGACCGCCACTCGCGTCGGAAAAACGATTTTGTTCACACACCGGGCGGGGCAAGCCCCGCACTCTACTCAGGCAAGCACAGCGACTTGCTCCTCTACCGCTACTGGTTTGTGCTTGCGCGAGAGGAAGGAGTATACCGCCGGAATGACGTACAGCGTCAGGAAGCCGGCGAACACCAGCCCGCCCACGATGACTGTGCCCAGCGAGCTGCGGCTGTTCACCGCCCAGGCAATGGGGATGGTGCCGAAAATCATGGCCAGCGAGGTCATCAGGATGGGCCGGAAGCGCGAGGCCGCGGCGGCCTGCGCGGCCTGCAGCGGCGTCATGCCCTGCTCCTTGGCCTGGTTGGCAAATTCCACGATGAGGATGCCGTTCTTGGTAATGAGCCCGATGAGCGTGATGATGCCGATTTGGCTGAACACGTTCAGCGTCTGACCCAGCGCCCAGAGGCTGAGCAGCGCGCCGGTGAGGGCCAGCGGCACGGTGAGCAGGATGATGAGCGGGTCAATCAGGCTCTCGAACTGCGCCGCCAGAATCAGGTAAATCAGCACCAGCGCGAAGCTGAAGGCCAGTACTAGGCTCGAAGCGCTTTCGGCAAAGTCGCGCGACTCGCCCGCCAGCGAAGTCTTGATGTTCGCCGGCAAAACCTGCTTGGCAATGCGCTGCATCTCGGCCACGCCGTCGCCCACGGTTGCGCCGGGGGCCAGGCCCGCCGATACTGTGGCCGACAAGGCCTGGTCGTAGCGGTAGATGGCGGCCGGGCTGATGCTTTCCTTGAAGGTCACCAGGTTGTCGAGCGACACCATTTCGCCGCTGCGGGTGCGGGCGTACACGCCGCGCAGGGCGTCGGGCGTGTTGCGGTCCGCCCGTTGCAGCTGGCCGATGACGTCGTATTGCCGGTCGTTGAAAATGAAGTAGCCGTAGCGCTGTCCGCTGAGGGCCAGCTGCAAACTGCGGGCAATTTCAACCACCGAAATACCCAGCTCGGCCGCTTTGTCGCGGTCGATGGTCAGCACCAGTTCGGGCTTGTTCACTTTCAGGTCCGAATCCACGAAGCGCAGCACCGGGCTTTTGCGAGCCTCTTCCAAAAACTTGGGCAGCACCGCCGTAACGGCCGCCAGGCTGGGGCCTTGCAGCACGAAGTTCACCGGCTGCCCGCCCCCGAAGCGCCCGCCAATAGTGGGAGGCTGCGAGGGAAACACCAGCACACCCCGGAAATTCTGGGCGTTGCGGCCCAGCACGGCGGCCACCTGCGCTTGGCTGGCGGTGCGGTCCTCGGCTTTCTTGAGGAAGGTTTGCTGGATGGCCACGTTCACCGGCGCGGGTGGCCCAAAGGTGAGGGCCAGCAGCGAGTAAGTCTGAAACAAGCCCAGGTCCTGGGTCGAGTCGACCACGAATTTCGACAACTCGTTCACGTACTTTTCGGTGTACTCGTACGAGGAGCCTTCTGGCGCTACCATCACCATCGTCACCTGCGACCGGTCTTCCAGCGGGGCCAGCTCCGAGGGCAGCAGCCGGCCCACGCCGTAAATCAGGCCCAGGCTGGCCACCAGTATCGGCAGCGCCACCCAGCGCCGGCGCAGGAACCAAGCTAGCGTGCGCTCGTAGCCGCCGTTGAGGCCCACGAACAGCGGCTCGGTCTTGCGGTAAAGCCAGTTGGGCTGGTCCTGATGCTTGAGTAGGTAGGCGCTCATCATCGGCGACAAGGTGAGGGCCACGAAGGCCGACACTGTTACCGAGCCGGCCACCACCACCGCAAATTCCTGGAACAGCTTGCCTGTGATACCTGGCAAAAACAGGATTGGCAAAAACACCGCCGCCAGCGTAATCGTGGTCGAAATCACCGCAAAGTAAATTTCCGCCGAGCCCTTCAGCGCGGCCTGCAACGGCGACATCCCTTCTTCCACCTTGGCGTAGATGTTTTCCAGTACCACAATGGCATCGTCCACCACCAGCCCAATGGCCAGCACCAAGCCCAACAAGGTCAGCACGTTGATGGAGTAGCCCGCCAGGTACATAATAAAGAAAGCCGACACGATGCTGACCGGAATGGCCACCACCGGAATGATGGTGGAGCGCCAGTCTCGCAAAAACACGAACAGGATAACCACCACCAGCCCAAAAGCAATAAGCAGTGTCTCTTCCACCTCCGAAATCGACGCCCGAATCGACTCCGTAAAGTCTTTGCCGATGGTCATTTCGTACTCGGCCGGCACTTCCTTGCGCAGCTCTTCGAGGCGCCGGTTGAACTCGTCGGCGATGGCAATTTCGTTGGCCCCGCGCTGCGGCTCCACGAACACGCCCACGCAAGCCGCGTTGCGCCGCAAGCCGTTGAACACGGCCGTGCGCTCGTTCTCGGCGCCCAGCTCGGCCGTGCCGATGTCGCGGAAGCGCACGATGCTGTTGCCGTCCTGCTTCACAATCATGTTGTTGAAGTCTTCGTCCTGCGTCAGGCGGCCCAGGGTGCGTACGGTCAGCTCGTTGCGGTCGCCTTCGATGCGGCCGCCGGGCAGGTCCACGTTTTCCTTGCGCAGGGCCTGCTCCACGTCGGCGGGCGTGAGTTGGTAGGCGGCCAGCTTAGCCGGGTCGATGCGCAGGCGCATGGCGTACTTTTTCTCGCCCGCGATGCCCACGTGCTTCACGCCGGGGATGTTCTGCATGCGTTCCTTGATGACGGTGGAAGCCAGGTTGCTGACTTCGAGAATGCTCTTGGTCTTGCTCTCCACCACCATGAAAATGACGCCGTCGCCGCCCGAGGCTTTTTCCACCACCGGCGGGTCCACGTCGGCTGGCAGCAGGCGGATGGCCTTGGCCACCTTGTCGCGCACATCATTGGCAGCGGCTTCCAGGTCGGCATTAAGGTTAAATTCCACCGTAATCACGCTGCCCGCTTCCCGCGAAACCGAGGAAATGGTGCGGATACCGTTGGCCTCGCCAATGGACTCTTCCAAGGGCTTGGTAATCTGGTAGGCCATCACGTCCGGGCTGGCGCCAGGGTAGGAGGTCGTAACCGTGACGATGGGCGAGTCCGTGACCGGGTATTCGCGCACTCCGAGGTAGGAAAAGCCCACCAGCCCAAACAAAATAATAAGTACAGACAGCACCCCGGCCAACACCGGCCGCTGAATGCTAACGCTCGATAAACTCATGAGCTAAAAGGAAATGAAGGGTAGTCGTAGGACTATCTAGATGAGGTTTTGAAGCTGTCATCTGGCCAATAGGCCATTATGCGGAAGGCCGCGAAGCGCCTTATGAACAGGTCATGCCGAGCGCAGCCGAGGCATGACCGTCTGGCTATTTACCGCTAGCTACCTGCACGGGCGCACCCGGCCCCAGCCGCAAAAGGTTGGTGGTGATGACTGTATCGCCGGCGCTCAGGCCGGATAGCACCTGCACGGTACGGCTGCTACGGGGGCCAGTGGTTACGTCGCGGTAATTGGCCTTGCCATCCTTGATGGCGTAAAGCGCGTAACCCTTGGCGGTGGGAATGAGCGCCTGCGTGGGCACGACCAGGGCATTGGAAGTAACGTGCAGAGCGAAGCTGATTTTGGCCGACATGCCCGGCACCAGCTGTTGCTTGGGATTAGGGCTAATGGCTTTCACCAGCAGGCTGCGGGTGCTCACGTCGGTGCGCGGCTCGGTGGCGATGATGCGGCCGGACTGCGGCGCCGTGCCATTTTCGGTGGTGAACTGGATGGTTTGGCCGGGCCGCACCTCGGCGGCATAACGCTCCGGCACTGTGAAGGTGACTTCGACCTGGCTCACGTCTTCCAGGGAGGTGAGCACCGTGCTGGGCGTCACGTAAGCGCCCACATCCACTTTATTCAAGCCGATTCGACCGGCAAAGGGAGCCCGGATTTGTGTTTTGGCCAAGTCTACGTCCACGGCCTGAATGTCGGCTTGCAGCACCTGCAGGTTGGTCGACACCTGGTCGTATTCCTGCTGCGTGACCGATTCGGTGCGGAGCAGGCCGCGCATGCGCCCGTCGTCGAGCAGCGCCAGCTTCTCCTGCAGCTTGAGCTTGCGGCGGCGTGCCTGCAGGTCGGCATCATCGAGCCGGAACAGCAGCGTGCCTTTGGCCACCGTGGTGCCTTCGTGGGCGTAGATGCCGGTGACTTTGCGTGCCACCTCGCTCACGAGCTGCACCTCCTGGTTGGCCTGAATGGTGCCGGTGGCCTGCAGCGCATCGGCGGAAGCGGTGGGGCGCACCACGTAGCTATCAACTAGCACGGCTGAGGGAGCTGCTGGCGCGGCGCTTTCCGTGCTTGCCGCCCCGGTCTTATTGGCGGATAGCACCTTGGGAATGCCAAAGCCCAGCAGAATTACGAGTAGAAGGGCGCCAAGCAATAGCCCCCTAGAACGAGAAAATGCGGTTGTCATGGGTGATTTTCTTTGTGAAACGCATCAATTAATAATAATGCGTTAATGTATTTGGGTAAAAAATTTTAACTGGAAAGCTTGCCTGAACTTGATTTGTCTTGCTGAGCAAGGCCTCAGGCGCCATTTGCTGGCGTGTGTCTTATAAACACATTAACAAGTGTTGATGTTTTGAGAAAATAAAAAACCAGTTGATTATTTCTATCAACTGGTCGGAGGCTACTTGGCTTTGAGCATGCCCAGGAAGCTCTCCAACTCCTGCAGCTTCTCTGGATTGACCGAGTAATGCACACAGCGGCCTTCCTTGCGTGACTCAACCAACCCGGCCTCCACCAGTGCTTTCACGTGGTGCGACATGGAGGGCTGGCTCACGGGCGCTACGTCGAATAAGTCAGCGCAAGCTACTTGCGGGGCCTGCGAAATCTCTTGCAAAATGCGCAAGCGGTTCGGGTCACTAAGGGCTTTGGCGATTTTAACGAGGGATTTGGTGTCCATGGGGCAAAAATACTGAACACATGCACATGTGTTGATGCGTACTTAACTGCTTTGCCGCCCAATAGGTTCTCATTTATATCTGGTAGGGGGACGGCCGTAGGCAAATGCTTGGGATAATGAAGCTGACTACTTTCTAAATAGCTTCACTAATAGGGTAGGGTGTGTGCTCCATAACGGATAGCGTTGGCTACGCACAGGAGGAGTGGGGCTGCATCCGCGAAAAAAGCTGGTGCTGGCTTAATAAACAATGGGATTGATTTTCATCGAATAAACCAGTAAAGAAGCCCTGACTGATGAGCCAGGGCTTCTTTGTAAAAGCCGGAAATGCGAAGGAAACGGCGCAGACAGGTCGCTGCTGCTACACTTCGACGCTGGCCAGGGCCTTATCCAAGGCCGTGGGTTCCAACTCGGGGATGCTGGTGCCTTCCACCCGCACCACTTCTACATCGGTGAGGCCGATAAAGGCCAGCACCGGCTTCAGATAAGGGGCCATGAAATCGTAGGCAGCCATCGGCGAGCCTTCGGAATATACGCCGCCGCTAGCCAGCGCGAGGTACACTTTTTTGCCGGTGAGGAGGCCCTGAGGCCCGTTGGCTCCGTACAAAAAGGTGACCCCGGCCCGTACCAGGTGGTCGAGCCAGGCTTTGAGGGAGGAGGAAATGCTGAAGTTGTACATGGGCGAGCCGATGACTAGTACATCGGCCGCCAGCACCTCGCTAATAACCTCATCGGAGTGCTGAACGGCGGATTTTTGCTCGGGCGTGCGGGCTTCGTCCGGCGTAAAGATTCCCCGCACAAAAACCTCTTCCAGGTGCGGTAGGGGGTGGACGGTGAGGTCACGCTCGTGCACCGTGCTGCCGGGATGGGCGGCCAGGAGCTTTTCCACGATTTGGTGGCCCAGGCGGGCGCTGTAGGAGTTGGAGCGGGGGCTGGAAATGATATGCAGAATGTGCATGGCTGAGAGAGGCCAGCCGCAATGGTGTAGGCTGACTGGCCCGGCAAACCTATCGGCCGCTCCGGCCCAATTCCTAGCTGATACTCAAAACTGTACCGGTACTGAAAAGAGTACCGACTTGGTAGTTAGTTCATTGGAAATCCGTCGCTTGTTGCCCCGCAAACCTCCGGGCCGGTAGATTGGTAGTACACGGCACGAATTACTTGCCGCCATGATTCCTCCTGATATCGACCTGACCAATTCTGCCTGCCGCAGTGCCCACCAGTCGGTGCGCGATACCCTCGACGTGGTGGGCGGCAAGTGGAAGCTGGTTATTCTGACGGTGCTGCGCGAGCGCAAATACCGGTTTAAGGAGTTGAGCCGGGCACTGAACA
This sequence comes from Hymenobacter negativus, assembly GCF_017571495.1. Lineage (GTDB taxonomy): Bacteria > Bacteroidota > Bacteroidia > Cytophagales > Hymenobacteraceae > Hymenobacter > Hymenobacter negativus. The sequence goes on from NZ_JAGETZ010000009.1 coordinate 202,071, forward strand.
TCTCGCCCAGCATCCTCTCCAAGGAATTGCAGGAGATGGAAATGGACCGGCTGGTGAAGCGCACCGTGTACAACACCTCGCCCCAAACCGTGGAGTACGAAGCCACCGAATACAGCAAAACCCTCGGCGAGGTGCTGCAGGCCATGCGCCGTTGGGGCGAGATGCACCACGAAACCATTGTGGGCAAAAAGCGAGTGGCCGTTCACCAACAAGCCCTCGCCGGTGATGCGCCGCTGCATTACCAGCAGAAATAGACGAGATTGCCACGGTTTTCGTCACACTGCTGCCCGAACACGTAGGACAGCGAGGCCCACTACCCGTTGTCGATGCTTGTTGAACTACTTGTGCGGCCGCTGACGCGGCCCTTTGCTGAATTTTTTCGCCGCGAAGCCGCTGGTGGTATCGTGCTGATGATAAGCGCTGCGCTGGCCGTGGTGATGGCCAATACCAGCTGGGGCCCGGCCCGCTACTTCCCAGCCATCTGGGATGAGCACCTGCGGATTATGTTGCCGGGCCTCTCGCTCGACCATACACTGCTGCAATGGATAAACGACGGCCTGATGACTGTTTTTTTTCTCATCGTGGGCCTCGAAATCAAGCGGGAGGTGCTGGACGGCGAACTAGCCTCGCCCCGGCAGGCGGCGCTGCCCATCGCTGGTGCGCTGGGCGGTATGCTGATACCAGCGCTGCTGTTTGCCTTGTTCAACCACGGTACGCCCACGGCCGGCGGCTGGGGCATTCCCATGGCCACCGATATTGCCTTTGCCCTGGCTGTGCTGCAATTACTGGGCCCGCGGGTACCGTTGGGGCTGAAAGTGTTTCTGACGGCGCTGGCCATCGTCGACGACCTGGGAGCAGTGGTGGTCATTGCCGCATTCTACACCCGGGAACTGCACCTGCATTACCTGTACCTGGCGCTAGGGACGTGGGGCGTGTTGCTGGTTTTCAACGCGCTGCGGGTGCGCAGCCTCTGGGCGTACTTGCCCTTGGGCGTGGTGCTGTGGTATTTCATGCTCGAATCGGGAATTCATGCCACGCTGGCCGGCGTGCTGCTGGCGGTAGCTATTCCGTTTCGCATTCCCTTCTCGCGTCAGGAATTGCTGCGCCGGGTTGACGAGCGCCTGGCCCTGCTGCGCGCCGAAACGCACGAGCCCGAAGCCGACCCGCGCATCATCAGCGAGGAACTTGAGGAGCTGCATCAGCGCAGCAGCTCGCCCGCCCAACGGCTCGAACACCAGCTGCACTCGGTGGTGAGCTTCGGCATTGTCCCGCTGTTTGCGTTTGCCAACACCAGCCTAGTCATCGAGCCAGCGGCCGTGCAGGGCCTGTCGTCGCCGCTGGGCTTGGGCATCCTGGTTGGCTTGGTGATGGGCAAGCCGTTGGGTGTCGGTACGCTGTCGTGGCTTACGGTGCGCCTGGGCTGGGCCGCGCTGCCGCCCGGCGTAGCGTGGCGGCAGCTGTGGGGAGCAGGTGTACTGGCTGGCATCGGCTTCACGATGTCCATTTTCGTAACCCTGCTGGCGCTGGGGGAGCACTCTTCGGGTACCAACGTAGCCAAACTGGCCATTCTCACCGCCTCGCTCACTGCCGGAGCCCTTGGCTACCTGCTACTTCGGAGCACCTCAGCTGCCAAGTCCGCCACGCCAGACGAAGCCGCCAGCGCCCCGGGTAGTTAAGTGAAAAAGCCGCGGCACAGGCGCTTTCCTCCAATTAGGCGTTGTGCGCCACCTCTATACGCCTATCAGCTCCCGCAGCGTGGGGAGCACCCGCGCCCCACGCTCCCAGTCAAAGTCTTCCACTTCCTGCGTTACTGAAATTGACGCATCCGTGCTCGCAATTTCCAGAATCTGCCGCCGTTCGGGCAGCGAGAAGTCGGTGAAGGCGCGGCGCAACAGGGGCACGATTTCGCGGAACGTGTCCTCGTTCAGCTCGCCCAGCCAGTGGTCGAGCAGGCCAAACAATTCGCGGTGGTGGATGAGCAGCAGGCCGCTGCCGCGCAGAAAGCCCTCAATCCAGGCGGTGGCATAGTCGGTAGGCTGGGCTGGAGCCAGGGCCAAGCCAAGGACCGTGGCAGTAGCGTCAGAATCGGTTTGCTGGGCGTCGAAAAGCAGGCGGGAAACCGCCCCGGCGAGTAGGCCGCTGCTGGCCGGGTTGCGCTGCACAGCGGCCAGGGCGGCGTACCAGTCGGCCTCGTGCGCCTCGTGCTGGAGCAACCGAATGGCTTGGTGGGTGGCTTCGACGCGGGTCAGGAGGGCCTTGGCGGCATCGTAGTCGAGGCCGGTGCAGGCGGCGGGCAGGCCAATGCACAGGCGCGGCACCAGTTGCTGCACCACCTGGGCCACCTGCGCGGTGTCGGTGCGACGCACGTTGCCGTAGCGCAGCACCTGGGCCAGCGGGGGCAGGGCGGCCAGTAGGTGGGTCACATCCCGGGTGTCGGCCCCGATGGTTTCGAGCCGTGCCACCAGCGCCGGAATGGCCGGGCCAAGGTCGGCGCGCAGGGCTTCTTCGAGTAGGGTACTCACGGCTTCGAGCGTGGTGGCTTCGGCGGCGCGGGCAGTGGCGCGGGCCACGGCGGCGGCCAGTACGGTATTGCCCCAGCGGCCGGCTTCAATCACGGCCAGGGCCATTTCGGGTTCCCATTCCAGGGTCCAGAGCTCGTGGAAGGTGCCGCTTTTGCCGGCCACTTCTTCCGGCTCGCCCCAGTTGATGGCCAGCAGGCGCAGGCGGTGCAACAGGTGGCTGCGCTCCAGTTGCGTGGGCTGTCGCAGGTCCAGGTCCAGGTCCTTGGGGGTAGCCTCGGGCTTGAGGCGCAGGGATTTTTGCTGCTGCGCCAAATCCTGCTGCAAAGGCGTAGCGGGCAGCCCGGCCGGTACTTCGCCCAGCTTGTGGCCAATGACCAACTCCTTTTGCACCAGCGCCAGCGGCTCGGCGTAGCCCCCGCCCAAAATGGCCACGGCGGCTTCCTGCAACTCGTCAATGCCCGGCAACGCCAGCCCGCGCACAGTGGCCAGCGCCGCCGCCAACCGTACGCCCTCAATGGCGTGGGCCGAGGAGGCGTCTACGTCCTGCCCACGCAGCAGGCGAGTGACGCGCACCATCCAGTGCGTCAGCACTTCCGCGCGGGGCTGGGTAAACAGCAACTCGTACCAGGCCGGCGACAGCACGCCAGCACCGTAGCCGGAGCTAAACGAGAGCCGCTCGTAGGTCCACGGAATCCAGGTGGTTTCAGTGGGTACTTTTTTCAAGCCTTTGAGGCGGGCTTTGTCTTCTTTCTTCAGCAACTCAGCCCTAAGTACCGGGGCGTGCCAGGCGCCGCACACTACCGCCACGCGGGGGTAGCCCTGGGTCAGCGTGGTGCGCAGCGTTTCGCGCATAAAAGCTTCACGCAGCAACGTTTCCTCGGTTTCGGGGCGGTGCAATTCTTCTCGCAATGCGGTCATCAGGTCCAGCACCACGGCGAAGGTGTCGGCGTTACCAGGGGCGTGTTCGAGGTGCGTTTCCCACCACTGCTCAGAGTCGGTGTAGCCGGCTAGGCGGGCAATGTAGGCCACAGGGTCGGAGTCGACCTCTGCATCAACCATCCCCCCTAATTCCTTCTCCAAAACAGAGGCGACACCGGCATTGCCTTCTTCAGCTTGCTCGGTAAAGGGCGCTTCGGTGGGGGCGGAAGCTGCTTCATTTGCGGCTACTTTGTCAGCGGGATTGATGTCCGGTGCCTCGTCTTTTTTGGAGAGAGAATCCGGGGGGGCAGGCGACGCGGAGGGCGTCAGAACTGCCACCGCATCCCGCATCCCAAACCGCAGGCTCATCGGCAAATCCATGCACCGCACATGGGCTCCGTTCCGGGCGCACCAGTGCACTGCCTGCCATTCCGGCGAAAACTCCGCGAACGGCAGAAACGAGGCCTGGCCTTGCTGCTTGGGGTTGTAAACCAACAGCGCTACCGGCGGCACCAGCTCTGGGTTGGTGGCGGTGGCCAGCGCGGCTTCAGCATCTGCCGGGCATTCGAGGAGCACGATATCGGGCCGGAAGTCTTCGAGCGCCGCCACGAGGCTGGCGGCGCTGCCGGGGCCGTGGTGGCGGATACCAAACAGGCGGAGGTCAGAGGGCATAAGCTTGCTTCAGAGGATTGGTAGAGGTTAGAGGTGAAATCACATGTCCTGATACAGGACATCGGTGCGTAACACATATTTGCGGCCCTGCAGCACCGGACAGCCTTTGTGGCGTAGCTCGTGGCGGAAGCAAAGGGCATTGCCGAGCTGCGGTACCACCGTCAGGCCTTCAAATTCGGTTTCTCCGCCTTCAAATTCATCGTTGAGATACAGCAGGAAAGTCCAGCGACTAGCCACGGACTCGTTCAAGCGAATACTACCGTCTTTGTGCTTGTTGAATCGTTCGCCCACGTCGTAGCGGTAAAATCGAAACAGCTCATAGAAGCCAATTGCAGCAGCCCCGTCAGGCTCGGCGGACAACAACGGCCGGGCCCGCTGCCACAGTTGCTCCGCCAAAACCGGGTTGTGGTATTCCAAACGGTAGTTGTTTCGAATGCCTTTCATCATTTGCGCTCCGGCTGAGGTGCTCACGCCGGCCTCGGCAAAGCCCAGCCGCTCACTATCCCTAATCAGCTCGGCGCACTCCTCCGGCGAAAGAAAATGCTTGATTTCAAAGATGGAGTCGGTAATGGGGGCGAGCTGCATAATCAAATCCGTTGGTGGTTATTCGTTGTTGGTTGTTAGTCGAAGTCGTGCCGTGAACTGACAACTATCCAAAAGTAGCCCAACGCTTGGTGCTTGGCCAGTTGATGAGGTCGATTTCGGCATCGGGCGAGAGGTATTCGTTGCCGTCTGCCAGCGCGTCGGGGTCGAGGAAGTAATGGCCGTGCTCCAGGTCGTGAGCAAATTCGGTGAGGAGGGCCACTACTGAATCGGCGACGGGGAAGGCGGTTTCCAACTCCTCATCCACTAGAATTACCTGGCCGTAACGGTGGCCTTCTACCGGGTCCAAATCCACGCAAAGCCATACGTGCGAGCCATCGAAGCCCAGGCAGAGCCACTGCGGACGCTGGGCATTATCGGCTTTGATAGCAGGATGGGCCCGGCGCAACGGCTCCGGTGCGGTGGCGGCGGTGCGGTGCTGCCAAATGGCCGTCACTGCTGCTAAAGGGAGAAAGCTGATGCCATAAAAGAAGCTGCCGAAGTTATCGGCGTCCTCGTTCAGGCCATCGTGGCGGCGGTACAGGGCCTTGTAATCGGGGGGTAGGTGGTGGCCAAGGGCGGCTTCCAGTGCTTCCAGCTGGGCTTCGGAGGCGCTGGGGTTCAGGCTTTCGTGCAGGATGCGTGGCGCGTGGGCCGCCAGCCAGTGGGCAATGCGGGTGAGGGCGTTGTTGACCATGGCAGCAAGGTAGCCGCGAAAGCCCTAACATGATGAAATCATGCGCCGCAGCCATGCGCCGCAATTGCCCCGAAAAAAGGCCGGGCCGCGGCTACGAATGCACCCCCGGCCCGGCCCACGTCTCAGCGGAATCTTTCCTCAATAAGCTCCTTATTGATGAGCGCCCCGGCCTTCGAGCCTGCCGCTACGGCCGCCGCCAGCGCCCGCATCGGCGTGGTATTGTCGCCGGCTGCAAATACCCCCGGCACGCTGGTACGCTGGAAATCATCGACCTGTACGTAGCCCATTTCGGTAAGTGCGCACCCCAGCTGCTGGGCCAGCGTGCCGGGCAGCTGAAACGGCACACGGGCAAATACCGCATCCAGCGGTTGGCTCGTGCCATCGGCCAGTTGTACGGCGCGGAGCTGGCCCTGCTCGTGCGTGAGGCCGCTGATGGCCGTTTCTACCAAGGCAATGCCGTGGCGAGCCAGCGTTGCTTGCTGCTCATGGGTAAGCGTAGCCGGGCCGTTGGTGAACAGGGTAAGCTGCCGTGACCAATTATGAATCAGGCGGGCAAAATCAAACCCCATATCGCCGTTGCCCAGTACGCCGAGGCGCTGGTCGGCCACCTCGTAGCCGTGGCAATAGGGGCAGTGCAGCACCGAAATACCCCAGCACTCCGCAAAGCCCGGTAGGGCCGGAAGCAGGTCGACAATGCCCGTGGCCAGCACCACCTTTTGGGCCTTGATACTCGTCCCGGCGGCAGTTTGAATGAGGAACCCACCCTCCGTCGGAACCGCACTCAGGGCCTCGTCAGCGCGAAGCTCGATGGTGGGGTAGTGCAGCACCTGCTCGATGGCCTGGGTGCGCAAAGCGGCCGGCATGGCCCCATCCTGGGTGAGGAAGTTGTGCGAGTGGGGCGTCTGGCGGTTGCAGGGCCAGCCTGTGTCGAGGATGAGCGTGCGGCGGCGGGCCCGGCCCAGCGACATGGCTGCCGAAAGGCCGGCGTAGCTCCCGCCAATAATCAGAACGTCGAATTCTTGCATGAAAAAGAGGAAATAAGCGGCTTGCAACCAGCGCAAGCCTGATGGCCTGACGCGGCCGCGGCTGCTTCCTTACAAACCGGCACCAGCATTCACAGCTGGCCGACTTCGTGCCAGGGCAATAAACCCGCCGCGCCGGCATCATGGGCGCGCAGGACCGAATACTAAAGGCTATCAAAAACACCCTTACCACCCACGGCGTCGACCTGCCGTTTCCGGCCCAGCAAATTCTGTGGCACGACCAGACCGAAGCTACCGACAGCAACTGCCAGCACCAGCGCCAAGGCTGGCTCGCCTGGAAATGTACCGAAACTTAAGTCTGAAATTCAAATAGATAATCGGAAGGATGCATCGGCCGACGGAGCCGAGAAACCAGCCTAGTCCCATCCCCTAAATTACGCTGCTACTGAAGCTGCCGGGCGGCTACAACGGCTGCAATGCGGCGGTGCTTGGCCCGAAACCGGACCCAGCCCAGCCCGGCGACGCCCAAGCCGAAGGGAATGAAAAAGGCCCCAATCCAGATGAAAACGTAGTCGCGAAAAAAATTAATTAGCGAAAGCCCTGCAATAACCAGCGCCATGCCCGTGCGCAGGTAAGCCAGCCATGTGCGCTCGTTGGCCAAGCGGGTGCGCTCGAGGGCCAACTCATCGCTGAGGCTAAGCGGGGGCGGACTGTTGAAATCGGGCATGAGGAGTGAACGGAAAAGCAGCTTTAGGGGATGCAGCACCGCTAGCCCGGCGGCAGCGGCGGAATGGTACTACCTGCCTCCGTACCGGTGCGGGTGGCGCGGTAATGGGGCGACATAATTTCGACCCCGGCGCGGGCAAACTCGTCCTGAATGTGCTGGTGCAGTTGCGAATACAGCCCGGCCTGCCGGTGGGGCAGCCGGATGTAGGCGTTGATTTGGTAGGCCACGTAGAAGTCGTCGAGGCTGGTTTGCAGCACGAAGGGGGGCGGGCGTTGCTTCCACGCCCTCGGTGGCGCGGGCGGCGGCCGGCAGCAGGGCGTGCACCTGGGGCCAGGGCACGTCATAACCGATGGTGACGGTGGAGTGCAGAACGAGCCCTGGAGTGCAGATGGCTCGAAAAAAGCGGTTCAGGCCATAAATCAGACCCATTAGCATCAGCAGCGTGAGCACGGCCAGCACACCACGTTTCAGCAGCTCAAGTAAGCTACTGGTTTGCCGGGCTGCCAGCAGGTGCGTGCGCAGAACCGTGAGGTATTGCCGGGCCACCGCCGCCCGGGGCTGGCAAGGCATCGAGTCGGCGGGCAATGGCCTCGGCCCGCTCTTTCGGCCCAAACGCCCCCACCCGGCCATACACCCGAAACAGCGTGTCGGCCGGGGCCAGCACCACGGCAGCCCCGGTGGGCATCGGCAGGGGCACCAGCGAATCAGGTGCTTGCGCTGCTGCCCCAAAACCAGCAAGCAGCAGGCTTAGGTAAACAAGAAAGTGAAGTTTCATGGTGAAATGACGTTGATGCACTGCCGGAAGCGCCACCAACCCGATGCAGCCGGCAAGGTAGGGAGTCTGCTCTGCCGGCTACGGTTGAGCGCACTTCCCAGGAAACTGGTGGCGTCTGTCCCACGTTCGACCGGCCGAAACGGGTCGGAGCGGCGTGCGCATTAACCTGAAATACCCTGTAGGGGTTGCTTCAGCAGTCATAATCCTCCACGCGGTTCACTACCAAACCCACCTGTTGCTTAAGGGCTGCTGCTAATGCCCCGAGGCCTGGCGTATCATACTCGTCGCTCAGCCGCAAATCGCCAATGCGGAGCGTGAGGCCACCACTGCCCTTGGCCGGGCGTAGGATGACCAGCTCCACGGCCGGCCCGTTAGAGATAAGTAGTACCGTGTCCCAGCGCGTCGAAACGGCCCACTCGGCCCGGCCGGGCACGGCCCACAGCGCGATTTGGTGGTCAGTAAGCTGGTCCTGTATTTGGATAGGCGTTTCCAGGAGGCCTTCGCGGTAGAGCGCCCGTTGCGACTGCCTCAGCAGCGTATTGGAAAGGGCCGGATAGGGGTCTTCGGCCGCAAAGTTGGCCATCATGAAGCCGCCCTGAGCCAGTTGGGTGGTGAAAACCTGAAGCGGCCCGGCCAGTTGGCCAGCCGCTGCTTGTAGTGCCGCCGACTGGTTCCGTGCGGCTTCGTAAAACGGCCGGGCCGCTGCAATTTCATCTTGCCAGTCCAGCCATAAGCCGGCTGCCGCAGGCCCGCCCTGCTCGTGCCGCACCCCTCCAAAAACCGACAAAGAAATTATCACCTCCGGCCGCCGCCAGCGGGCCGAGTACATCACGCTGCCCGGTCCGCGGTGCCAGGTATTGGCCGTGAAGGCAGCTTCGGCAGGTGGGCCCAGTAGGGCGGTCAGCGGCGTCAGCCAAGGCTCCGGCACGGCTGCCATCCACTCCCCCAATGCGAGGGCGGCCAACTGGTAGCTCACCTGCATGATGGGCTTGTGCGCGGCGGGGGCTCGCAGGTTACATTCCGTAGCCGCCAGCCCAAAAACCGACTGGCAGGCCCCGCGCAGGTTGGGCCAGCCGCCATAGGGCTCCCACCACGTATGGCCCGGCAGCAGCGCTTCCGCCTCGGCCAGGGTGCTGCCCCAGGCAATGTAGGTGTCGTTGACGGGGAAACGGTGGGAGTTGAAGGGCATGGAGTAGAACGATTGAAATTCAGTAGTATTTCAGCAAACTCAGCCCGCCACAAATTCCAAGGGGAAGCCCACGGGCGGCTCCAACTCAAAATTGGAAACCTCGTCGTCGGTGAATTCGGTTTTGGTTAGCGCGGCGGTTTCGTAGGCTTGCACCATGGCTGCCAGCCAGGCGGCGACGGAGGGAAAGACCACCGTGCGCGCTTCGTAATCGTGCCAATGCTCGATAAGCTGGCCGGGCTGGCCGGTGAAGGTGCCTTCCAAATCAAGACAGAGGTGGTCGCCGCTGCCATTTGTGGCAAACGGCAGCCAGCCTGGCCGCCACCAGTTGGGCACGAAGTCGCCGTCGGCCAGCAGCTCGCAGTTGATGCGCATGGTGTCGGCCATATCATCCAGCGAAGGCAGCGAATAGAAGCCAACCAAGCTATCGAAGCATATGGGCGCCTGCCCATCGTGCCAGCCAAACCACTGGTGCAGCTCCAATGGCAGTTTCAATTGAAACTCGGTTTCGAAGGCCGCCAGCGCGGCAGCCGGGGCCGGCGGAGCCAGTTGGGCGTAGTAAGCGGGGCGATACTGTTGTAGCAGGGCATCGAGGCGGGCCAGCAATTGGGCGAAATCCATGGGGGAGGAAGGCGGTAATTATCGAGGCGATGTTGGAAACAGAACTTGTCCCGTCAATGCGTTAAATGTCATTGTGGAAAGTGCTCGAAGGTCGTATCCAGGTGCTCAAACGGCATCTCCCGCCGCAGGATTTCCTCGAATTCCGGGCTCGGCAGCAGCATTTCCACGGTGTACTGCCGCCGGGGCAGCACAATGGTTTCCTGGCCCAGGGGCCGGGCATATATTTCGGTCAGCTGGGCTGCCCAAGCCGGTCGCAGGTACGGGGCAATAGACTGCGCCGCCCGCTGCAAATCGAGCCGCAGCTCCTCAAAATTGGCGTATCCGGTCAGGTCATACTCATCGAAAGAGGTGGCCCGGTCCAGCATTTCCCTAAAAATAAAGGCTTCCAGCGAGGGCGCCAGCACGATGGTGGCGTTTTCGTCGTGGCGCGAAAGCGTAATGGGCGTTTCGCCGTTGGCGGCCAGAGTGGGGCAGAAGGCATATAGGTCGCCCCCGCCGGTGTGGCCCAGCGGCACAAACTGGTAGGTGCTGCCCCAATCCTCGCCCAGCAGGTCTGGCACCGTCTCGGGCGCGTACAGCTCAAAATCCTGTGCGAAAAGCAGCATGGGTGGCTTCTGCCGTAAGCGAGGAAAGATATCCGCGTACCAGTTGCGGTTCGGGTAGCCTCCGTCGAGAAACCAGTCCAGCATGCCATCGCGGTAAAGCCGGCGGTAAAGCTCCGGCAGCACAAAGCGGTATTGATGTTCGATGGCGGAGATGGGGTCTTGGGTGGAGTTTTGGGACTGGTCGGGCATTTAGGATAAAGGAATTAACGCTGGCTCAATATACAGTTTTTAGTCAGGCTGCTGCTTGGGTGGTGAGTGGAGATTGCAACGCTGTTGAGCGGGGGCGTGTATTGAACGTGAGCCTGCGCAGGAGTGTGGCAGTAGTGCGAACGATAGCTTCCACAAGCCAACCTCCGAAATTGCTCTAGCTTTATCCTCTGTTCCCATTTTCCCTTCTCGTTATGCGTGCCCATATCCACTTTGCCCACGGCCTGCCTCAGAGCGTCAATAACTACCTCGCCCTGGACGGCTTCCAGCAAATGGGCTGGGAGATTGTGCCTTATACCGACGAAGAGCCGGTACATGATAATGCCCCCGATGAAGTAGTCGTGGGCCATATTGCAGCCGTGCGGGCCAGCCTGCGCGCCCTTGGCCTAGCCGTGCCCGCCGAGCTGGGCTACCCCGAGGCGCTGCTGCCGTTTCTGGGACGGCGGCTGTGGCAGAGCACCATCAACGCAGTGGCTGCCGATGCCAGTCAGTGGCCGGTATTCGTAAAGCCAGTGTACGATGCCAAGAAATTTACCGGCGTGCTGGTGCGCGGTGTGCGCGACTTGGTGGGCTGTGGCGACCAGTACCAAGACACGCCCGTTTGGTGCGCCGACCCGGTGCAGTTTGTTGCTGAATGGCGCTGTTTCGTGCGCTATGGCCGTATTCTTGACGCCCGGCCCTATAAAGGAGACTGGCGTGCCCACTTCGACCCGGCCGTAGTAGAACAAGCCCTGGCGGCGTATCTACCCGATGCGCCAACGGCTTTTGCCTTAGATATCGGCGTCACGGCCGCCGGAAAAACTGTGGTGGTGGAGGTCAACGACGGGCACTCGTTGGGCTCTTATGGCCTGATGCCGCTGGCGTATGCTAAGTTTCTGTCGGCGCGCTGGGCTGAAATGACGGGAAGTGAGGACTATTGCAATTTTTGATTGGTTTTGAGAAGGTAATTTACCCGCTGCTGATAGCCATGCTCCGGTTTGCCTTAAAAAGTGGTGCACCGCAGAGGCAATTGAATCGATGAGCTACTCGAAGTAGCCTGCATTACTCGCATTAAAGAAGCCTAATATGCTTCGGTGCAATAATGCGATAAGTCAATTCATGAAAAAATTCTGTTTGCGCTTTTATGTGTTTTTAACTATTTCGGCAAGGGAGGTATAAATATCGAATATTAGCTTATAAATTCATTAGAGCTTCATGGTGATGCCTTCAAGCCAGCTGATTGGTTTTTCTTGTAAAATCAATTAGCTAAGAAAAATCAAATTTTATTCAGAAAGTTTGAAATTGATTTATTAGACCAATGCAATAAATTTGCTAGGTCAAACGGATGAGCTAAGAATAGCAGAGTCGGGAAGTTGACTTAGTGAATCCGTTTTGAAATTTGTGTTCACCCTGCTGCTAGGGTTGCTGTGCTTGCGGAGCGTCGCTCAAACCGGTATTGCCGAGCCGGAGCTTGCGCATTGCGATGCCTCCATGCAGCAATTTATGAGCCGTTGGAACGTGCTCGGTGCCTCCGTAGCCATCAGCAAAGACGGCAAGCTGGTGTACGAACGGGCCTTTGGCTACGCCGATGTGGCCCGCACCGTGCCCATGCAGCCCCACAACCTGCTTCGGGTAGCCAGCATCTCCAAAACTGTGACGGCCCTGGCCATCATGAAGCTGGTGGAGGATGGACAGCTCAGCCTCAGTCACAAAATTTTCGGCTCCGATGGCTACCTCAACGGCCGCGCCTATGCCAAGGAAATCCGCGACCCTCGCCTGCGCAGCATCACGGTGCAGCACCTGCTGGAGCACAGCGCCGGCTGGGACCGCGCCATTGGCTGCGACGGCTACGAGGGCTGCGACCCCATCGACTTCCCTACCCACGTAGCCAAGGTAATGCACGTACCCAATCCCGTGGGCGACTCTACCATTATCTGCTATATGCTGCGCCAGGGGCTAAATTTCGGCCCCGGCACCCGGTTTGCCTACTGCAACGTGGGCTACCTCATCCTGGGCAAAGTGCTGGAAGCCGTGACGCAGCAGTCCTATGAGACTTGGGTGCGCCAGCACGTGCTGGAACCCACCGGCGTGCTTGAAGCCCACCTTGGCCACAACCTGCCCGCCGCCCACTTAGAGCGCGAAAGCAGCTACCTGAGCCGCTACCGCATGCGCTCCTGCTATAATGGCAGCCGGCAGGTTCCCGCTGCCTACGGCGGCTTCAATCTGGAAGCCATGGGCGCGCATGGCGGCTGGCTGTTCACCGCCCGCGACCTGGTACGCCTTGCCCTGGCCGCCGACGGCTTCGACTCGCGCCCCGACCTGCTTTCGGCCGCCACCTTGCAGCGCATGACGCAGCCCTCCGCCGCTACGCCGCAGTATGGCAAAGGCTGGATGCTGGACGGCGACACTTGGTGGCACACCGGCCACCTCGATGGCACCGCCAGCTTGCTGGAACGTACTGCCAACGGCTACACCTGGGCCATTTTGCTGAACACTGCCAATGGCTCGCCGCAGTTCTGGGAAGACCTGAAATCGCTGGGCTGGTTCTGGATAGCTGGTGTCAAAACCTGGCCTACGCATGACCTGTTCGCGCCTGCTCAAAACGCCTCTCACCTGCAGGTCACTGCCCCCGATGCCGCCCACACCCGCCTCGCCTGGACCAACGGCAGCGGCACCCACCGCCTAGTGCTGCTCCGGGCCGACAGCCCCAGCACCGCTTTCCCCCTGGATGGCACCGCCTACGCCGTATCCAGCATGCTCGCCGACGGCACCATCATCGCCGCCAATACCACCGACAGCACAGCCGACCTGGCCCACCTCAACCCGCAACGCACGTACTACGCCCGCATTATCGAGTACCGCCAGGATGCTACCACCGGCAATCAGCCCATGTATACGCTGGATGGCAACCCCCGTGAAGTGCTGTCCCCAGCAGCCTTATCCCAGCAGTTTCCACCGCTGGCCCTCACCACCAAGCCAGCCAAGCGCAAATGGTGGCAGTTTGGCGCAGCAGCCCGCCAAGTAGTAAATGCTTCAAATGCACCAACAACGGAAAGCTCATCTGCACCAGAAGGCGCTGAACTCATGCCATCAGTTACGAAGACCCGTTTTCTGCGTGTGCGCCGGGCCTGGCGAGCAGGTTTTGCGCACCTTGGGAAGCAGCAGTGACAGTAGCGAAAAGCCTGCGCCGCGTTGCTATGCCCACTCACCGTTCCTGTGGGCATAACAACGCGGCGCGGGCCAAATAAGTGAGGGCGCTACCGCACGCCCAGCCGGTTCCGCCGCCAGCCCGAAACTTCCGCCCCAGCCGTTTCACCAGCGACGGCCGCTGCTTTGGGTTTCTTGGTTTCCAATAGCATCGCGCCCAGCGCGGCGGCAACTTTAGCGGTGGCCTCGTTTGGGGCGGTGGGGGCGAGGTTGGCCGGGGAGAAATGGTCTTTGATGAAGTTGGTATCGAAGTCACCGCTCACGAAGGCGGGGTGCGTCAGCACGTAGCGGCCAAAGCCCAGCGTAGTTTCGATGCCCGTAATTTGATACTCTTCAATGGCACGCAGCATGCGGGCAATGGCTTCAGCGCGGTCGGCTCCGAAGGTGACCAGCTTGGCAATCATCGGGTCGTAGTAAATCGGAATGTCCATGCCCTGCTCAAAGCCGTCGTCCACGCGCACGCCGGGCCCCTGAGGGCGCACGTAAGTGCTCAGGGTTCCGATATCCGGGAGAAAGTTATTTTGCGGGTCTTCGGCGTACACGCGCAGTTCCAGCGCGTGGCCGGTAATGCTGAGGTCTTCCTGGGAGAAGGCGAGGGGCTCGCCCTGGGCCACTTTAATCTGCTCCTTTACCAGGTCGAGGCCCGTGATTTGCTCCGTCACAGGGTGCTCTACTTGGAGGCGGGTATTCATTTCCAGGAAGTAGAAATTTCGCTTATCATCAAGCAGAAATTCCACGGTGCCGGCCCCAGCGTAGTTGCAGGCGCGGGCCACGTCCACGGCACAGCGGCCCATTTCGGCGCGCAGCTCGGGCGTGAGCACCGACGAAGGGGCTTCTTCAATCACCTTCTGGTGGCGGCGTTGGATGCTGCACTCGCGCTCAAACAGGTGCACGATGTTGCCGTGCTCGTCGCCCAGCACCTGGATTTCAATGTGCCGTGGGCCCGTCACGAACTTCTCAATAAACACTGCCCCGTCGCCAAAAGCCGAAACAGCTTCGTTAATAGCTAGCTGCATCTGCTCCTCAAATTCGGCCGCGTCGTTCACAATGCGCATGCCCTTGCCGCCGCCGCCGGCCGACGCTTTAATCAGAATGGGAAAGCCCACTTCCTGCGCAATCTGCTTGGCGGCGGGCACGTCGGATATGGCTTCGTCGGTGCCAGGCACCAAGGGAATATTATAGGCCTTCACGGCTTGCTTGGCCGAAAGCTTGTCGCCCATCATTTCCATTGCCTCGGGGCTGGGGCCTACAAAAATCAGCCCCGCCTCGCGTACCATGCGGGCAAAGCCAGCATTCTCCGACAGAAAGCCGTAGCCGGGGTGAATGGCGTCTACGCCCAATTCCTTGCAGACTTCGATGATTTTATCGCCGCGTAGGTAGCTATCTTTTGAAGCCGGTGGGCCTACGCACACAGCCTCATCGGCATAGCGCACGTGCAAGGCGTTGCGGTCGGCTTCGGAGTAGATGGCCACGGTGGCAATGCCCATTTCCTTGGCGGAGCGCAGGACGCGCAAGGCAATTTCGCCCCGGTTGGCGACGAGCAGCTTGGTGATTTTTTTCATGGGTGGGGTTGGAGCAAATCAATCAGCACGTCATGCCAAGCGCAGCCGAAGCATGACGTGCTGATTAGGGTAATGTTCAGAAACACTCGCAAAGAAACTGCGAAACCACAGCCCGACGCTAAACCAGATGGGCACTACCTGGTTGTTATGCCCAAATTATGTACAACCGCCACGTGGGGGTTACCTTTGTGATTAGGCAGATGTTGGCCAATTCAAAAATGGCTTTTCGTGTCTGTTGACCACCCTTTTCTTCACCCTATTCCCGTTTTTTCAGTGGATATTTTCGACCGGGTTTCGGCCAATCGCGGCCCGCTGGGCTCACACTCGCACTACGCCCATGGCTATTTCGCTTTCCCCAAACTAGAGGGAGAAATTCAGCCCCGCATGATTTTCCGCGGCAAAACCGTGCTGACCTGGAGCCTGAATAATTACCTGGGCCTGGCCAATCACCCCGAAGTGCGCCGCGTTGACGCCGAAGCTGCCGCTGAATACGGCATGGCCTTGCCCATGGGTGCCCGCATGATGAGCGGCAACTCCAACCTGCACGAGCAGCTGGAAAACGAGCTGTCCGAATTCGTGCAGAAGCCCGCGACCTGCCTGCTCAACTTCGGTTACCAGGGCGTCGTGTCCATCATCGACTCAATGGTGAGCCGCCACGACGTAATCGTGTACGACGCCGAGTCGCACGCCTGCATCATCGATGGGGTGCGCCTGCACGCCGGCAAGCGCTTCGTGTACCGCCACAACGACATGGCCAGCCTGGAGAAGCAGCTCACGGCTGCCAAGCGCCTCACCGACGAAACCGGCGGTGGCATCTTCGTCATTACGGAGGGCGTGTTCGGTATGTCGGGCAACCAAGGCGACCTGCGTGGTGTGGTGGCAATGAAAGAAAAATTCAGCTTCCGCCTGTTCGTTGACGACGCCCACGGCTTCGGCACAATGGGCGCTACAGGGGCCGGAACGGGCGAAGAACAGGGTGTGCAGGACGGTATCGACCTTTATTTTTCGACCTTCGCTAAGAGCATGGCCAGCATCGGTGCATTCGTGTCGGGGCCAGAAAGTGTAATTGACTATTTGCGATACAACATGCGCAGCCAGATTTTCGCCAAATCGCTGCCCATGCCCCTTGTGGTAGGCGCATTGAAGCGTTTAGAGCTGTTGCGCACGAAGCCCGAATTGAAAGACAACCTCTGGATCATTGTGCGGGCCATGCAGAGTGGCCTGCGCGAAAAAGGCTTCAATATCGGCACTACTACTTCGCCCGTAACGCCGGTGCTACTGGAAGGAGAAATCGCCGATGCAACCCAGGTTACGCTGGATTTGCGTGAGAATCACGGGGTTTTCTGTTCTATTGTTGTGTATCCGGTGGTTCCTAAGGGGGTGATTATGCTGCGCATTATTCCCACGGCTTCGCACACGCTCGAAGATGTACGGGAAACGATTGCGGCGTTTGAAGCCGTGTCGGATAAGCTCAAAAAGGGCCTTTACAGCCGTACAACGGCCGTTCCGCAACCGGTGTAAAATAGCCATGCTAAAGCAAAACGCGGGTTGCCTTCCCAGGCGACCCGCGTTTTGCTTTTTGGATTATTCTGAGGTGGTGGCCATTGACGCACTTTGCGGAAATGGCCTTTTTTTTGGAAAAATCTGCCTCTGAAAGCAGGGGAGGGGGTTTTTAAAAAAAAGTGAAAAACTTGCTTGCATTTGAAATCCCTGTATATTAGGGCCGGCTTAACACCCCCACAATTTCATTTTTCACCCCCAATTCCCAACTTCCAATGAATAATTTCAGCAAACTGAAAGACCTCGTGATGTCGCTCGAAGACGACTTTTCGAAATTCTACGACAAAAACAACGCCGCTGCTGGTACCCGTGTGCGCAAAGGCATGCAGGAGCTGAAAACGATGGCCCAGGCGTTCCGCACCGAGGTGCAAAACACCAAGAATGCTGGTGCTGCTACGGCTGCTCCTGCTGCCAAAAAAGCTGCTCCCGCTAAGAAAGCCGCTCCGGCTGCCAAAGCTGCTCCGGCAAAGAAAGCCGCTGCTAAGAAGTAATCCGGACCACGGATTCTTCGGATTCTGTGGACGAATAAAAAAGGCCCCGTCGATTGGCGGGGCCTTTTTTGTGTGAGGCATTAGCCGGCGTGGGCTTATACCAATTCGACTAGGAAATAGTCTTTCCTTCCTTTTCTAATCACTACATATTTGTCGTGTAGCAAGGGCAAATCGGTAACCAAGGTGTCGGGCGAAGTGAGCTTGGTGCCGTTGGTGCTGAGGCCGTTGGACTGCACCAGTTTGCGGGTTTCTCCTCGTGAGGGGAGAATCTGCTTGTCGGTGGCTTCACTCAGGAGCACAGTTACGTTCATTTCCGCAGTATCGGCGCGGGGCACGCGCAGGTGCGGCAGGCCAGCAAAAGCATCCAGCAGCATGGATTCGCTCAGGGTGGTGAGGTCACCTCCTTTGCCAAACAGGACTTCTGAGGCGGCGATGGCGGACTCGTAGGCGGCTTCGGAATGCACCCGAATGGTAACATCCTTAGCCAGCGCTTTTTGTAGCGTGCGGAGGTTGGGGTTTTTGGCGTGCTCGGCTTCGATGGCTTCAATTTCTTCCTTGCTGAGCAGGGTGAATACGCGGATGAGGCGGGGGGCGTCGGCGTCTTCAGCGCGCAGGAAGAACTGGTAGAACTGGTAGGGCGAAGTCAGGGCTGGGTCGAGCCAGACGGTGCCAGTTTCGGACTTGCCGTACTTGGTGCCGTCGGCTTTGGTGATGAGCTGGCCGGTGAGGGCGTAGGCTTTGGCTTCGGTGCCCTCGGCGTTGGCTACGCGGCGGATGAGCTCGGTGCCGGTCGTGATGTTGCCCCACTGGTCGCTGGCGCCCATTTGCAGGGTAACGCCCAGGGTTTTGTTGAGGTGCACGAAATCGTAGCCCTGTAGCAATTGGTAGCTGAACTCGGTATAGCTAAGGCCGTCGGCGCCGCTGTCTTCATTGCCACTGATGCGGCGCTTTACCGAATCCTTGGCCATCATGTAGTTTACCGTGAGGTGCTTGCCCACTTCGCGCAGAAATTGCAGGAAGCCGAAGCCTTTGAACCAGTCGTAATTATTCACCACCAGGGCACCGGTAGGGCCTTCCGAGAAGTCCAGAAACTTCTCCAACTGGGCCTGGATGCCGGCCTGGTTGCGGCGCAAGGTGGTTTCGTCGAGCAGGTTGCGCTCGGCCGATTTGCCGCTGGGGTCGCCAATCATGCCGGTGGCGCCGCCTACGAGGGCCACGGGGCGGTGGCCAGCGCGCTGTAGGTGTACCAACAGCATGATAGTAGCCAGGTTGCCGATGTGCAGCGAAGCCGCCGTGGGGTCGAAGCCGATGTAGCCGGTGATGGGAGCATTGGCGGCGAGGTGTTCGGCGGTGCCGGGCATGGCGTCGTGGTACATGCCGCGCCAGGTTAGTTCAGGGATGAAATTCAAGGAGTAAATGAGTAAATGAGTAAATGAGTAAATAAGTAAAATGGCCAACGCTGTAGGCGGGAGCTGCAACCCGAAATAGCGCGGTAGTGCACTTGCCGGCAAAGGTACTAGGCAGCTTTACCTTTGCCTTGAGCGAAGCCGATGCTTGCCATAGCCGCTGCTTTACTCATTATACTCCTTTACGCATCTACACTTGATACAAGAAGCCGACGCCATTCTCAAGCAGCTCCAGCAGCGGCAGTTTCAACCCGTGTATTTTTTGCAGGGCGAGGAGCCGTACTACATCGACGTGGTGGCCGATTTGATTGAGAAAACGGCCCTGGCGGAGCACGAGCGCAGCTTCAACCAAATGGTGGTGTACGGCAAGGACGTGGATGTGACGGCCATTCTGGGCCAGGCCAAGCGGTTTCCGATGATGGCCGAGCGCTCGGTCGTCATCGTAAAAGAGGCCCAGACGGTGGCCGATTTGGAGCAGGAGCGGAGTTGGCCTTTTCTGGAAGCCTACCTGAAAAACCCCTTGCCAAGCACCGTGCTGGTATTTTGCTACAAGCACAAAACGCTGGACAGCCGCAAGAAGCTGGGTAAGCTACTCAGCGGCAAGGACTCGCCGGCGGTGCTTATGACCAGCAAGAAGCTTTACGACAACCAAGTGCCGCAATGGCTCACGGCCAACGTGCGCGGGCGCGGCCAGCAGATTACCGGGCAGGCCACGGCCATGCTGGCCGAGTACATCGGGGCCGACCTAGGGCGGCTGGCCAACGAGGTGGACAAGCTGGTGCTCAACCTGAAGCCGGGGCAGCTCATCGACGAGGAGTTGGTGCAACGGCTGGTGGGAATTAGCAAGGACTACAATATTTTCGAGTTGCAAAAGGCGCTGGTGCAGCGTGACGTGCTCAAGGCCAACCGCATTCTGGCCTACTTCGCGGCCAACCCTAAGGCCAACCCGCTCATCCCCAACCTAACGCTGCTGTTCAATTTTTTCACCAAGCTGCTGGTGCTGCACCAGTCCGGCCCCAACCCGCCCGATGGCGTGTACAAAAGCCTAGGCATTATGAACAGCTTCGCCCAAAAGGACTACCAGCAGGCGATGCGAGCCTATCCGATGGAGCGGGTGGTGGGCATCATCCACGACATCCGGCGAGCCGACGCGCAGAGCAAGGGCATCGAAAGCGGCTCAATGGACGACGCCGAGATTTTGCGGGAACTGGTGTGGCTGATTCTGCACGCGGTGCCGGCCGGCGTGCTGGGGTAAAATAAAATGCCGCGTAAAACAATAGCGCAAGAATTATATCTGCTATTGTTTAAGTCAAGCCAGCGCTAGCTGATTAGTGTAAATAAACTTGAATTGATACGGGTGTTTATCGCGAAATTTTGTGTATTGTTGAAGTCTGATAATAGTTATAACATGCTGTGTCGCAAATTAACTATGTGTCTTTTAAATAAAGCTGTAAAATTATATAAAGCGCAGCTATAGACAGATGCTAAGCTATGATTGGCTTCAAGAAAATTCTCAATTATCAAACTTGTATTTTTGTGAATACTTGCGCTTAATTAAAGTATTTAATATACTTTCTTTAGTGAAATATTCACCAATTTGTACAAGTAATACTTTTGAAGAGGAAGCTGTTCTCTCAATTTATTCTCTAACTGGCAATGGGAATAGATGAGAAAAAACTTTGATTTTTTACTTCCAGTGAAATAATTTCATCCAGTATTACCTTTGTCTTCGATTAAGGATAGGTCGAATATTTTCGGCAGATTTTCGGATTTTCTCTGGAAACTCGCAATTAGCTTTTCATCATAAAAAGAGTCCTCATGTTGCTTGATTGTGCGGATTAAATCAGCGTTAGCTGATTCACTATAAGCCACTTTGCCTTTGCCAAGGTCAGTAAAAAATAGTAGCTGTCCGGATTTTGGCAGTAATCCTGTTAAGTCGAAGGGTAATACATCGGTTAAATTGAGCCGGTAGTTAAAACGCAGGTCTGTTGGGTGTTCTATTCCATTCGGCAAATCTATAATTGGGCCGCCTACTCTAGATTTAACCTAGAGCAATATCTATCTTGGTGCGTTTGATAAAACTGCCCCGCTTCAGTATACATGAAATTTTAACTGAAGCAGGATAATACCTCATGGAATCTGGGACAAGGCGAATAATAGCAAAGTCTGTTTCAAAGTGATTCATGTTAGGCTACTATAGCTGTTTTTTAGACGTGTTTCTATTAGCCTTTTAACTTCTGTATTATTAGCAAGTAGCAAAATGCCGTATAATTCTTCGGCTGGAAGGCTTTCGGCGGCATGAACTAGTGCCCATTCCACTTCATAAGCAGATGTATCCGGCGGAGGACCCAAATTGATGAGAACAAGGGCGTGCGCAGGCTCCAAAGGTTTGGTAAGCTGCTGAAGTAAATGGTCAAACTCCTCGAGTAGAAATGTTGCCATCTCTGACATATCGCTGTCAGGCATTGGCCCTATTTTCTGGAGGCGGGCAACAATAGTGGTGTTATCCACTACTCCACTACTTCCCGGCAGGCGCGGTACAGGTCTTTCCAGCCTTCGCGCTCTTTCACCACAGTTTCGAGATATTCGAGCCACACCACGCGGTCGGGGGCGGGGTCCTTGATGACGGCACCGGTAAGGCCCGCAGCCAAGTCGTGGGCGCGCAGGGTGCCGTCGCCGAAGTAGGCGGCCAGGGCCAGGCCGGCGTTCATTACCGAAATGGCCTCGCCAGTGCTCAGCGTGCCAGTGGGCGACTTCAGCTTGGTCTTGCCGTTGTCGGTGACGCCGGCGCGCAGTTCGCGGAACACCGTAACGAGGCGGCTGATTTGCTCGAGCGCGGGGGCTTCGACGGGCAGCTGCAAGGCTTTGCCTTGCTTGGCCACGCGGGTTTGCACGATGTGGACTTCCTCGGCTAGGGTGGCGGGCAGGGGCAGCACCACGGCGTTGAAGCGGCGGCGCAGGGCGCTGCTGAGCTCGTTCACGCCGCGGTCGCGGTCGTTGGCGGTGGCGATGACGTTGAAGCCCTGCGTGGCCTGGATTTCGGTGCTGAGCTCAGGGATGGGCAGCACTTTTTCGGAGAGCATGGTGAGCAGCGTGTCCTGCACATCGGAGGGAATGCGGGTGAGCTCTTCGATGCGCACAAGCTGGCCGGTTTCCATGCCTTTGTAGAGCGGGCTGGGCACCAGCGCGCCTAGCGAAGGGCCTTCGGCGAGCAGGCGGGCGTAGTTCCAGGAGTAGCGCAGGCTGTCTTCGGCGGTGCCGGCCGTGCCCTGCACCAGCAGGTTGGTGTGCCCGCTGATGGCGGCCGTGAGGTGCTCGCTCACCCAGCTTTTGGCCGTGCCCGGCACGCCCAGCAGCAGCAGGGCGCGGTCGGTGGCCAAGGTGGCCACGGCAATTTCCATTAGCCGCCGCTGGCCGATGTACTTGGGCTCGATTTCGAAGCCATTATCGAGCTTGCCGCCCAGCAGGTACGTCACCACGGCCCAGGGCGAGAGCTGCCAGCCGGGCGGCTTGGGGCGGCTGTCGACGGCTTTGAGGGCGGCGAGCTCTTCGGCGTAGAGGTCTTCGGCGTGAGGACGGAGCAGGGTGGGGGTCATAGTTTTTTGAGGTATGAGGATGGAAAGGTGTGAGGATAGGAGTTGGGGTCGACAGAACGTCGTACCATCACTCGCTCAGTGAGGCCTCTAATTCGGCCTGGAAGCGGAGGATATCAACAAAAGCATGGAGCTGGGGCTGCAGAACGATGTTGGGCTCGACAATGGCTTCGATGCGCTCAATGACCCACGCGATATCGGCCGGGGCGATGGCGGGGGCTACGGTTTGGGGCAGCAGCCAGGCGAGCTGGCGCAGCTCATGGATGGGCTCGGTGGGTGAGGCGGATGGCGCAAGTTTATTGGCCAGAGCTTTCACAACGGCATAGGCCAGGGCCCGCGGCCAGGGCGCAGGCACAAAGCCAATGTCGGCAGTCCAGCCCGGCGCTTGCTGGAGCACGCGCCGCAGCACGGGCTCCAGCAAACAGGCTTGCTGGTCGGCTGGGGTGAGCAGAGCCGCCAGCGCAACCCAATCGATGCCCTGCTCACTATTGGCCTTGGCCAAGGCGGGTCGCTTCTCCATCCAGAGTTCCACAAAGGCAGCGGCAAAGGCGGCATCGTGGTGCAGCAGGGTGCTTTGGGCCCAGGCCGAGAGCAGCGGCAGGGCCCATTCCGAATCCAGGGCGGCGGCCAGTAGTTCAGGCGGCGTCAGGTTGAGGTGGGCGGTCCAGTGGTGGGGCGGCAGCAGGGCCAGCAAGTTGGCCAGGCGGGCGGTGGCGGGGCCTATGGTGGCTTTAGAATTCGTCCCGTACGGCGACAGGAAGCGCGCGTTTTTCTCCTCAATGCCATCGAGCAGCCAGGACTTATCCCACGTATCGGGCAGGGTAATTTCCAGGCTGGCTTTGCCCAGGCCCAATAGCTTGCGCTTGGCTGAGAGGAGCGGTGTGGCCCGCGCCCACAGCCGCTCGGTGAGCGCCGCGCCGGGTAGTTGCACCAGCAGCTCGGTGGCCAGGCGGCGCACCTCCTGCCCCCGGGCCTTGAGCAGGGCCTCCAGCATCGGCTCCACATCGGGGTGCAGGTGCTGCGCCAAAATTTCCAGGAAGGCCTCCTGCGCCTTGGCCGGCTCGGTGGGCAGGGCGGCCAGCAGTAGGGCCCGGGCTTCGTCGGGAGCCTGAGCGAAGCGCTCGGTGAGCCAGGCGCGGCGCTGGACCAGCGTGCCGGTTTCCCAAGTGGCGGTTTCGGGGCTGTCCGGGGTTGGCAGGGAAGCGCCGTCCGTGAGTTTGGCCCATTCGGGGTTCAGGCCGGCCAGCCAGTGGCCCCGGCTGCCCAGCACGGGGGCCAGCGCCGCCCGTGTTTTGGTGGAGTAGCCGGCCTGATGGAGCAGCGGCACCAGCAGCGCCGGTGGCACCAGCCGGTCGCGGGCAGCCAGGCGGGTGAGGTAGTCGGGCAGTAAGTCCAGGTGCAGGCCGTTGACGAGCATCTGGTGCAGGTGGTCGGTGCCTTTCGGGCCAATGACGGGCAGCAGCTCGGGCGGAGCGGGTGTCAGGGGCGGCCCGGCGGCGGCAACGGGCTGGTGGCCGGCTTTGCGCATCAGGGCGAGCGTGCCAGCCGCCAGCAGGAGCTGCTGCTCGGGCGAGGCCGCGGGCGTAGGGAAAGCGGGAATGGTTTCACCGCTCTGACGGGTGCCGAGCAGGGCCACGCGCAGTAGCTGAGCGCCGTTTGCCTCATCCCCCGGCCCCCTTTCCCGCGGAGAGGAGGAGCCGAACGATTCCGGTCCAACGTCGTCCGGCTTCCCTTCTCCGCGGGAGAGGAAGCTGGGAGGTGAGGTCTCGCCCGCACCGTCCGGCGCCCAGCTGGTAAGCGGGCGAAAAGCCCGGCCATCCCATTCGCCAAAAAGCGTGACCGGCTGGCCACCGCTTTCGGCCAGCAGCTGCCAGCCGAAATCTTCATCCGCGAGACGCAGGGGCAGGATACCCGGCTCGGTGGCGTGGTGCAGCTGCCAGCTGCCATCGGGAAGCGGGGCGGGCAGCACCTGGCTGAGGGTGGCCGGCCACTCGCGCAGCCAGGGCTGGCGGGCCAGCGCATCAGCATAGTCATGCAGCAACTGGCTGATGGGTTGGCCTGCTGGCATGGCGTTGGACGGTACCGTGCCGTCAAACTTTATGTGGACCGGGGCCGCCCGTAGGGGTAGCAAGCCAGGGTAAAAAGCCAGCTCGCCGAGGTAGCTGCCCTGCGGGATAAACGGCGAGTTGAAGGGCATCCCGCCAAAGGAAAATTCCAGCACCAGCGCCGTGCGGCCGGTATTGCGCCCGCTCAGCCAGGTGCGGCGAGCGGTAAGGCGGTCTTCTTCCCACACAAACTGGCCCAGCACGCGCCAGGTATCAGCTACGGGTGTGGCGTTGGCAATTAAGTCGTCTTTTTTAAGGTTGACGCCGACCATCTGAAGAACTTCCGGCCGGGCATCGGGGCTGAGGTGAGGCAGGTTCTGGAAGGCGCGAACCAGCAGGTACAGCTCGCCGAGGCGGCCGAGCAGCCGCGGTGGCCAGTCGGGGAGGGAGTGGCGCAGGGTGGCCAGCTCGCGCAAGGTGCTGGCCAGGCCGGGCAACTGGTTATCGACCAGCCGGGCCGCCTGGCCTTCCCAGAACCGGTCCGACTGCTGGTCGAGGGTGGCGAGGCCGGCGCGCATCAGGTCTTCGAGCCAGGCCGCGAGGTCGTCGGCGCCATTGGCCATGCGGGCCAGTCGCTTGGGGTCGACGGTGATGCCGCCGGGCTGTGCCGCCGCAGCCGGCGCCGCGGTGGCCACATCCGTTTCGAAAAGCGTGGCCGCACCGGCTGGTCCTTCAGCCGTTGGCAACTCTGAGGCCGGCGCTTTGGCAGCTTTTGCGGCTGGCGCAACCGCTTTTTCGGCTTTCTTCTCCTGGGTTTGCTGCCGTTTTCCCAGCCACTCATTTAGCCAGACCGGAGGCGTACTTCCCGATAGCAAATCTGGTTGCCGGGCCATGAGCAGGAGCAGGCCCGCCCCATGCTTGCAAGGAAATACCCGGCTCGGGCAGCTGCACTTGAAGGCCGGTTCTGTCAGGTCGATGCCGGTGAGGTAGGGCTTGGAGCCGCTGCCGGCGCACTCGCCCCAGGCGGCGGTATCGGTGCGGCCCAGGTTGGCCCATTTGGTGGGTTTGGCCAGCTCCTGGCCCCGTTTCAGGGTGCCGGAGTCGGTGATGAGGGACTGGGCTTGCGCTTCGGTGAAGGAAATCATGCGGGCAGGGTAGGGCCCAAATGTAGTGGGGAATTTCCAGGTTCAGCGGCCGAAAATGGAACATCATGCTCATCTGGTGTCCGCGCAGCCAAAGCATCTCTCCCGCTTGGTTGAACTGATTACTCACGCGGTAGAGATGCTTCGACAAGCTCAGCAGGAAGGCCTTTTTAAATCGTCTGATTAGAAGCTGCTCAGGCAAAAAAGTCGTCTGGGTCGGCTTGGCTGAGGTACTTCTGCAAGTGCGGCAGGGTGTCGAAATGCGGCAGCACGCAGGCCATAAAATCGGCCACGGCCACCGGGCCGCTGGCGTAGGCCACAAACGTGTGCCCGCCCTCGGCAAACTCCAGCTCCTCCAGCAGCTTGGGCTGCTTTTCCTCAATAATGGTTTCAATGTGCTCCACCCAGGAGTCGGCCGTGCCCCCGAAGCCGTAGTTCTGAAACAGCGCGTAATAGGCTTCCAGACCGCCTACATCGGCAAAAATGAGCAGCTGGTATTCGGGCATGACGGCGGCCGGAGCGGCCGTGACCTGGAAGGGAAAGGTGGCAGACATACGGCGAAGGTACGGTGGCCGGGGAGCGTCGTCCTCGCCGAAGGCAACCCGCACTACCCGGCCCAGGTGCGCACGTAGCGGCCCTGCGGGTCGTAGCGCCGGGCCTGCTGGGCCACGTCGAAGGCGGTGTCGCGCACGTCGGTGCCGGTGCCGGCGATGTACTTCCAGTTGCCCCAGTTCGAGGCGGCGTCGTGGTCGATAAGCTGGTGCTCAAACCAAGCCGCACCCCAGCGCCAGTCCTGGTGCAGGTCGTGGATGAGGTAGCTCGCCACGTTCTGCCGGCCCCGGTTGCTCATGAAGCCGGTGGCATCCAGCTCCCGCATGTTGGCGTCCACGAAGGCGTTGCCGGTGCGGCCGGCGGCCCAGTCTTCAAACACCGCCCGGTCGGGCTGAGTGGGCTTGGGCTGCTGGTCGCGCAGACCGCGCCAGCGAAAGAAATCCGGCCCGGCTTTTTGGGCCAGCAAGCGGAAATAGTCGCGCCACAGCAGCTCCAGCCGCAGCTGCATAGCGCCCTTGCTACGAGCGCCGTGGGTGGCATCGTAGGCATCGATGGCTGTCCAAATCTGCCGGGCCGAGAGGCTGCCATTGGCCAGCCAGGGCGAAAACTTGGTGCTAAAGGCCTCGCCCAGCATTTGGTTGCGGGTATCGTCGTAGCGGCCAATGAGGTGGCGCTCGACGGCGTAGTCATGCAGGCGCGCCAGGCCAGCGGTTTCGCCGCCACCCAACGCGGGCAGCGCCGAGCGGCGGTCGGGCCGAACACGCACCAGCGACGGCTGGCCAAGTTTCGCGGCAATTAAATCAGCAGTGGGCAGGTCCGCCGGAGCAAAGTCCACCGGCAGCGGCGGCAGCTGGCGCGGGGCCAGCCGGGCCGGTCGCACGCTCATCTTCGAAGCCACGTCAAACCGAAACTTGCTGAAGGAAAACGGCAAATTACCGATGGGAATGGGCAAGTCGGCGGGGTGCAGCAGCGTCAGGGTTTCGAAGCGGTGCAGCGGAATGGTGGGGCCGAGGGCAGCCTGCACGGCAGCTTCGGCGGCTTGTTCCTCGGTGGTGTGCTCGGTACTGGTGTACGCGGCCCGGGCCCCCAATTGCCGGGCCAGGGCCGGCAGCTCAGTTTCGGGGCGGCCCACTACGAAGTGAATGCTAGAGCCCAGCGCGGCGTAGCGGCCCTGCAAGTCCGCCAGGGTTTCGAGCAGGAAAGCGAGGCGGTGCGGGCCAGTGCGCGGCAGGCCCAAATAAGCATCAGGGCCAAACGCCACGGGGTCAAAGCAGTACACCGGCACCAGGGCGGTGGTGCCATCAGACACGGCGGTGGCCAGGGCTTCGTTGTCGTGCAGGCGCAGGTCGTTGCGCAGCCAGTAGATTGCAGTCATGCAGACAGGTTAAGCGGGTTTTCATGCTAACAAGTGTCAGCCACTTTCTTCCTGTAAACCGACCCAATGCTGCCTACTTCCGTCGCCGGCGTACCAGCAGCAGGCCCACGCAGGCCAGCGCCAGCCCGGCAATGAGCACGTCGCGCACGAAGTGGCCTTGCTTGGCTTCGGCCACTTCCGCTTCCAGGTTGCGCAGTTTGGTGAGCTGCTGCTTTTCGCGCTCACGCAGGTTTTGAGCTTCACTCTCCAGCTCGGCGAGGCGCTGGGACGTGAGGTTGCGGTCGTCGCGCGAGCTGGTTTCGAGGTGGGTAGTGGTTGCGGCCAGCCGGGCCGAAGTAGTAGTGGCTTTTTGGGTCGTCTCGTTGAGCACGTCCACAATCTGCTGGTCCTTGTCCACAATGCCTTGCAAGGCATCCACCACTTCCTGCAGGTCCTTTTTAGAGGGCTTATTGCCGAACAGGCTATGGCGCTGAGCACTGGCCTCGGCGTAGCGCCGGGTGAGCACGGCCCGCTCGCGCAGCAGGCCGGGCAGGCGGCTGTCGGGCGTCAGGGCCGGCTCCTGGGCGGCTGCCGAAACATGTATTAATAGCGCTGTTGCCGCGAAAAAAAAGCGAAACAATGGGCGACGTGTAGTTCTTTGCAGGCTGAAAGACAAGTGTGAAAACGGCATTGGCATGAATAAAAACCAGATAATGAAGAAAGGTAGCGCCTTATTGCTTGTGGCGCTGAGCGTGTGGAGCTGCGAAACCACCCGGCTGAAAACCCCGCCCACCTACGGCGGTGCAGTTTCCGAAGGCCTGCACGAAAAAGGCGCCAGCGCCGTGCTGCCCTTCCTCATTCAGGAAACCAGCACCGACGCTTCCTATGGCTTTACGGAAACCAACCCCGTGCGAGTTGGCGGCGGCAAGGAAGCTGGCGTCCGCAACCAGCAGCGCTACCTCAACGCCCTGCTCGGTCCCCAGGGTCAGCCCATTGAATACCAGCGCGAAGGCAGCTGCTGCGCCTTCAAAACCGAAGCGGGTGGCATCGGCAACGAAGGCCAGCTCGACGTGTACACCATCACCTGGAAAGGCCGCAAAGAGCCGCTGAAACTCTACCTCAACATGTACGAGGAAGGGGAGCTGGCTGCCCCGTCCGGCCTGACAGCCGCCCGCTAAGGAGGAAATAATAGTGTGTCGTTTGTCATCCTGAGTTTGCGAAAGATGACAAACGGCGCGCTGCCTGGCATCCGCAACACGCAGCCTTCCAGCGCTGAGCTTCGTAAGCAAAGGCTATCCGGCCCGGGCGAAACGGCCCCGCCTGTTCCCGCGCATGAAAAAGCTACTGTCGTTTCTTTCCCTGCTAACGGCCGGCTGCGGCTCGTGCGAGCAAGTCAGCCTCACCCCCGATGAGCGGGCCTGGTTTCCGACGCAGCCGGAAGGCGCCACCATCACCTTTCGCAGCAACCGGGGCAATGCCAATACCATGACCTTGCAAAAGCAGCGCGAGTGGTACGAAAATACCGATTGCAATAAGCTGGAATCGGGCTCGTACCAGCCCATCAACGTGCAGCGGGGCTTGAAGTCGGCCACACAATACGACCCAAAGCTGCCTTATTTCAGCGTTAGCATCAACAAAACCCGGCCCGACCGGCCCGGCCGGCTCGTGTTCAGCATTTCCGGTCTGGAATATCCGCTGCCGTCCGGGCAGAAAATCGGTCCCACCGACGTGCTGGTACAGGAGCCCTGCAAGCTGACTACTGGCAAATCGTACCCGGCCGCCTATGTTTTTCGCGACGGCCAAAATGCCAGGAATTACGGCACCGGCCGCTTGCGGGCCTTTCACTGGGACAAGCAGGACGGCCTGATTCGCTACGAGCTGGCCGACGGCGAAGTGTTTGAGCGGGTGGGGAATTAGGGCGGTTCCGGTCCGACGGCGCTGCCGTCCGCCCGGTTGTTGTAAGAACGTGCTGCCCTGGCTGTCCAAACAGCGCGCGGCTACTTCTCGAATCGGGCCCATAACGGCTGGTCGGATGGTTGCGACTTCGGACGGTGCAAAATCCCTCTATCGGCGGTACTTTTAATCTTGTTCTACCGCTGAAACTTATGCCTGCCCGCTATTTCCCACGCCTCGCGGCCCTCGCCACCGATGCCACGGCCACACCCGCCGACCAGCTCCCGCGTCTGCGCAAGCTGCTCGAAGCCGTGCTGCGCGACGAATACAAGCGCCGGGGCGTGAGCTTCGGCAACCTCAGCCAAGCCATCGGCTTCGTAGCCTACGAGCACGAGCTCACGGGCCGCCTGCGCCACCAGTTGCAAGCCCTGCGCCTGAGCGCCAACCTGGTACTGCACGAAAGCTACCCCGGTACCGTGGCCGAAGTCGCGTCCGGTTTCAGCGCCGTGGTCGAGTTGATTGAGCAGCTGACCGGCGTGCTCTACGACGGCCCCGCACTGCAATTACCGCCCGATGCGGGCCTGGAAGAAAACGAGCAACAGGCTTTCGAAGCGGCGCTGGCTGCTGCGGCTCCGCTGCCGCCCGCTACCCCGCTGGAAGCCTGGCGCGTGCACGTACTGGCCACCAACCTGGCCACCGGCGAGCTGACCGTGGAAATGGACAAGCCTGCCGATGGCCGCCCCGCTGGCCCGTTTGAACTGCTGCTGCCCGAAGCCTACGCCAGTCTGCTGCCCACGGCGGCCGTGCTGCACCCCACACTGCACCTCATCGGCCCGGTATTGCTGTCCGACGGCCGCGTAAAACCGCGCCGCGTGGTGCTGGAGCCCGATTACCTTATCAACGTCACCACCGTGGCCGAGTGTGCCCAGAAGGACGGCACCATCCCCGAATGGGCCCTCATCAGCGCCTTCCTCCCCGATGAAGCCTCGCGCCCCCTGGTGCTCGGAAACCTGGTAAACATGCTGCTGGATGAGGAAGTGAGTCACGCGGCCCGAAATGAAGAACTACGAGCTAGGAGCGATGACTCGAAAATGAAGGAGCGCATGGCCTCCCTGGCAAACCTCCTGGAAGGCAGCCGTCCCAGCCAGGGCTTTGCCAAAAGTGCAGTAGATGCCGCAAGCAATTCGTTTGACTCTCCCTCGCCTTGGGAAAGGGGGGGCGGGGGCGAGGTTTCGTTGAACAGTACTGCCGGCACCACGGACTTCGACCTTGAGCACTTCCTGCACAAGCGCCTGTTCCGCCTCGCGCCGCTTTCCCTCAGTACCCT
Source organism: Hymenobacter negativus (assembly GCF_017571495.1). Lineage (GTDB taxonomy): Bacteria > Bacteroidota > Bacteroidia > Cytophagales > Hymenobacteraceae > Hymenobacter > Hymenobacter negativus. Next base: position 232,677 of record NZ_JAGETZ010000009.1, read on the forward strand.
GCCCGAGTTCCAGACGCGCACCGGGGTGCCCGAGCTGTTCAACGACTTGCGCCGCCACCACCGTACCCTGCGCGACACGCAGCTGCGCGGTTTCGTGGCCGATAGCCGCACGGGCTACCAGCAGCAGCGCCTGCGCGTGGCCGACTGCTTCCTCGAACCCACCTTCCTCTCGGCCACCTACGGCCTGCAGGGCCGCCTCGACCTGCTGCACGAAAGTAATACCGGTTACGACCTTATCGAGCTGAAAAGCTCCAAGTCGGTGCCCGGCGGCCCGCCCTGGACCAACCACACCGCGCAGGCTCAGCTCTATCGTTTGCTGCTCGAATCTGTATTCGGGGCCGACGGGGAAACCGCCGGCCGGGGCCGCACCAGCATCCTATACTCCAACGCCACCGACGGCCAGAGCGCCGTGCGCCGCGTCGACCAAGACCAGGCCCTGATTGACCGCCTGCTCAATGCGCGCAACCAGCTGGTTGGCGTGGAGCTGCAGCTGGCCCGCGCCACTGGCCCCCGCCAGACGCGGCAGCTGCTCGCGCCCGTCATCAAGCCGGATTTAGCGGGCCTGCCCAGCTTCGGCCGCGACAAAGCCCAGCACGTTGCTAACGCCTGGGCCGCCGCCGACCTTGTGGAGCGGGCTTACTGCCTGGAGTTGATTCGCTTTTCGGCCCGCGAAATGCGCCTCACCCTGCTCGGCGACGAAGCCCGGCCCGGCGATGCCGGCGGCCAGGCAGGCCTCTGGCTGCTGCCTCAGGCCCGCAAGCACCAGAATTTCAGTCTGCTCGATGAATTGGAGTTGATTGAAGACCAGAGCAATGCCGACGATGACGCCCGCGATGGCCTCGGTCCGCACCTGGTGTTTCAGCGCCCGGCCGGTGGGCGCGAAGTAAACTTCCGGGCTGGCGATACGCTGATTTTATATCCGCGCCGCAAGATTGGGACACCAGTACTTGCTGCAGCCTCGGAAAGCAGAAACCCAAGCCCCGAAGTATCCAAGACCCTGAGTCCCCTCGATAGCCAAGTGGTGAAGGTGGTGCTGGCCGAAGACCTGAGCACGGATGGCCGCGTGGTGCTGTCTATTCGCAACCGGCGGCTGGCCCCGCGCTACCTGCACGGCCACTCGCACTGGGCCCTAGAGCCCGATACCTACGATACCTTCCGCCGCGAATGGGCCAGCATTTCGGCCTTCCTGAGTCTGGCGCCGGAGCGCCGCCAGCGCCTGCTGGCCCGCACCGGCCCGCGCCAGCCCGAGCCAGAGTTCTGGACGCCGGCCTCGCCGCCCGCTACCACGGCGCCCGATGTGGTGACCCGTGCCCTGGCCGCGCCCGACTGGTTTGTGCTCTGCGGCCCGCCTGGCACCGGCAAGACCCGCGCCGTGCTGCGCGAGCTGGCCGAGCGGCTGTATAAGCAAGACAAGCACACACTGCTGGCCGCCTATACCAACCGGGCCGTGGATGAAATCTGCGAGCAACTGGTGGCGGCCGGACTGCCGTTTATTCGGGTGGGCTCACGCTTGGGCACGGCGCCGCACTACCGGCCGTACCTGCTGGATAACATGCTGCGCGACTGCCCCACACGGCAGGCCGTGCGCGACCGGCTCAAGAACTGCCCGTTCTACGTGGGCACCGTGGCCAGCCTGCTGGGCAAGCCGGAGCTGTTCACCCTCAAGCAGTTCGACCTGGCCGTAGTAGACGAGGCCAGCCAAGTGCTGGAAGCCCCCATGCTGAGCCTGCTTTCCAAAGTCAACAAGTTCATCCTCATCGGCGACCACCGCCAGCTGCCCGCCGTGGTCACGCAGGAACCCGAAGCCAGCGCCATCGCTGAAGAAGTAGCTGAATTGCTGCAGCAGGAACTGGGCCTGAGTAATATGCGCAATTCCTACTTTGAGCGCCTGTTCAAAAAGGCCGAAGCGCACTGGCCCCACGCCCACGGCACCCTCGCCGACCACTACCGCATGCACACCGAGCTGGTGGCGCTGGTCAACGACGACTTTTATAATGGCCTGCTGCGCTGCCCGTTGCCCTGGCAGCACGAGGCGCTGAACCGCGCCGCCTGGCCCGCACCCACCGATGCCCTCACGCAACAGCTGCACGACCGGCGCCTGATTTTCGTGCCCACGCGCCGCCAGCCCGAGGACCTTTCCATGAAAGAATCGGCCCAGGAAGCCGACCTTGCAGCCCGCACGGCCGCCTATGTGCTGCAAGGCTACGGCCCCGCTTTCAACCCCGAAACCACGCTGGGCATCATTGCCAGCTACCGCAACCAAGCGGCGCTTATCCGGGCGCGGCTGGCGGCGCTGGCCGAAGAGCTGGCCCTGCCGGCCCTCACCCAGGTCAGCGTCGATACTGTGGAGCGCTACCAGGGTTCGCAGCGCGATGTCATCGTGGTGAGTTTCTGCTGCCACCACGAGCACCAGCTGGAACTGATGGTGTCGCCCAACGAGGACGGGACCGTAGACCGCAAGCTCAATGTGGCCCTCACGCGGGCTCGGCAGCAGTTGGTGCTATTGGGCAACGAGGAGATTTTGCGCCGGGCTCCGCATCACGCTGCCTTGCTGGCGCGGGTGAGCGCGGCGGAGTAGCAGCGCAAAAAGCTGCGGGTGGGCGCTGCTTGTCAAGCAGCGCCCACCCGCGGCGGTTAGTCGCATGATGTGCCGTGCTACATCCTTACTGTATTTCCGTTACTTCTAATTTGAAGCGGATTACCGAGTTTGCCGGGATGTCCCCCGATGCATTCGGGCCATAACCGAGTGCGGAGGGAATTATCAGCATGCCTTTGTCACCTTTGTGCATGAGCGGCAGACCTTCGTCCCAACCCCGAATTACGTTGCCGCTGCCAACCACGAACGTGAATGGCACATTGCCGTGCTTTGAGGAGGCATCGAAGACCGTGCCGTCCATGAGCTGACCGGTATAAAGCACGGAGGTCCGTTTGCCCTTGGTGGCCCGGACGTTGTTCGGATTCGTGACGATGGGCACGTAGTAGAGGCCCGAGGGCTGCTTTTGCGCAGTGGTGATGGCGCTATCGGCTAGGAATTTCTGGATAATTGCCTCGTCTTCTGCCGAATAATCCTTGAGCACGACTGGGTCTGGGTCTTTTGTGCAGGCCATGGGCAGCACGTTGGCCGAGGTCAGCAGCCCCAGAAGAACAAACCGAAATGCTGCAGCGGAAAAAGGGATTTTCATTCGTCTTTTTTTGATGAAACTAGTGCCAGATTCGTTACTTTTTGCTCCGACATCCTGCAGCGCTGGTTGGTTCCGCTAAGTGAGGACGGTGTTGCAGGCTATCAAGCTGAGCTTTGTCACCCGCCCGCAGCTGCAGCAGGAGCTTATACGACCGAAAAAGGGGAGGTTTTGTGCCTGTCACTGCGCTATCGGCACGAAATGGGGTAGCACAACTCAGCGGCGCAGTTATCTGACATCCACTACTTCTACTTCGAACCGCAATACCGTATTAGGCGCGATTCGGCCAGAAGTTCCCTGCGGCCCGTAGGCCAATGCCGAAGGAAGGAATAGCTCGGCCCGGTCGCCCTTGTGCATTAAGGCGATGCCTTCCTCGAAGCCCGGAATCAGCTGACCACGACCTGCGGTGAAGGTTATCGGGGTGTTGTTGTTCAGGGACGAGGCATCGAACACCGTGCCGGCCGCATCGAGAAAATGGCCGGTGTAGAGCACCGCTACCGTAGCCCCGGGAGTGACCGGAACAGCATTGGGGTTGGTGGCCACGGGCAGAAAATAGAGTCCGGAAGGCTGCTTTTGGGCCGTATTAATGTTTTTGCTGGTCAAATAACTTGTAATCAAGTTGTCATCTACTACTGCAAAGTCCACCACCTCTACCTCAAAGCGCACTACCGAGTTAGCCGGGATAACGCCACCGCCGGTTGATGCCCCATATGCCAGCCCCGAAGGGATTAGCAGCTCGGCTTTGTCGCCAATGTGCATAAGGGCAATGCCTTCCTCGAAGCCCGGAATCAGCTGGCCTGCACCCACGGTAAAGGTTATGGGGACGTTGTTGTGGCGGGACGAGGCATCGAACACTGTGCCGGCTGCGTCCAGCAAATGGGCCGTGTAGAGCACTGATACCATCATACCCGCTGTTACCTGCCGGGCATTCGGATTGGTGGTAACGGGCAGAAAATGGAGCCCGGAAGGCTGTTTCTGAGCTGTGGTAATGTTTTTACTGGTCAGGTACTGCGTAATAATGCCTTGGTCGGCAGCACTGTAGTCCTGCACCTGGGGGTCATCCTTTTTACAGGCCGTGGACAGGAGGCCCGTGGTCCCGAGCAAAATCACAAAAAGTGCCCGAAACAGACTGGTAGGAATAATAGCTTTCATAGGTTTTTTAGTGAAAGTAAACTGTTGCGCCCGTACATGCAGGCACTAGCGCAAAACGGCTCTAGGTGCTTACAAAAGTAACCGCAGCGATGCAGGATGGTCATCCTGTGCTCAGCTTAGCACCACAATCCCTGGTTGCTATCCCATGGCTATTTAGGCTCACTTGTGACGGATACACCACAAGTGAGTCGTCTGGGTTTCGAGGACTTTCGACTTAACCCAATAAAGCGTCAATTGTCTTTTTCAGACTGGCCTGTGCCCGCCACACCCGCAGGCGTTCCTGCACGGAAGCGGGCACGGCTTGCCGGGTGCGCGCCATGAGGTCGGCGTAGGGTTCGAGCAGCTTGCGAAGGTTGCGTAGTGGTTCAAAGGGTAACTGGGGCAGTAGCGCCGCCAATAGCTGGCGCAAGGCATCGTCGGTGGCCGCATCGATGGCGCGGGTTTGGGCGAGGGCATCGGCCAGGCGCTGCACGGGCGCAAAGCCGGAGGCCAACAACCGGCCCATGGCCTCGCCCAGTGCCGCCGGTACCAAGCGGCCCGCCGCAATGGCGTTGAGCAACACTTCCAGGGCCAATGCCCTGCAAGTAGGAGCGCTGTGCGTGAGGCTCACGGCTAGTAATAGAGAAGTACTTTCTTCAAAGCGTGGACCGGGTACCAGCAGGGAGCGCAGGAAAATCAGCAACAGGTCGCGCGCTTCAGAGCCCATGTTATCGGTGCGGCAGGCGGTACGGACCAGGTGCCAGTGCAGCGGGGCGGGGTTATTAGGCAGGACTGTGAGTAAGAACGGTAAATCGGCAACCAGCGACCAGAGGTAATAATTGGTGCTTTGCGACAACCGGGCGTGCAGCGAGTAGAGCAGCAGCGGCGACGGCGGCACCTGGCCCTGATGGGTGGTGGCCACGCTCAGTTCCTGCCACACATTCGTGACCTCGGGCTTTTCCTTGTTCCAGCTTTGCTTGTAGGTATGCGACTTTTCCTCAAAATGCCAGCTCGGCTGCCAGGGTTCAGCCACGCCCGGGTAGTCGGAGAGCGGCCGCAGATTCTCCAAAACTGCTTCCGGATAGCGGGTGCGCGCCACCACGGCCCGCAGCCAGGGCAAGGACTCCTCCAATGGAATAGTGGCGTTTGCCGGCTGTTGGTGCTTGTAGGAAATAATTCGCCCGAAGCTTGTGACGATGGATTTCATCATCGACTTACTGGGTGCATTTACCGCCGCAACGGGAGCAGCGCCCTCCGTCGCTTCCGGCGCCAGCAGCTGCCGGAGCAGCTCCCGAACGCCGTCGTGCTGAAGCTGGGGTAGCATTGCCAGCGCCTGAGCCATGTCCTCCTCAGCCCCAATGGCGGTGCGGGCCAGCGCCAGGGTTAGGTCGGCAGTGTCGGGGAATTGGCCGGCGGCCTGGTAGGTCAGCAGCTTCTGCACCAGCGTCGTAGGGGCTACCCAATGCGGGGCGTGGCTGGGCGTGCTCAGCAACGGCAGCGGAGCTGCGGGCGCAAGCAGCGCCTGTTCGGCGGCCACAAGGCGACGCTGCTCCACGCGCAGCAAGGGGTCGGGATTGCTGTACTGCTGGTCGGTGAGGACGATTTCCGGTACTTTGGGCTGCGCAAAACGGGTGTACCAGCTTATCAATAGGGCGAGAATTAGCTGGCGGTGGCCATTGCGGCTGTTTCCAAACTGATAGTTTGCCAGAATGAGCGCAATTTGATTTGCGGGCTTGTCTTGCAGCTCCCACTGAAACGCCTGTTTCAGGTAAGGCATCAGCAGTTCCGGGTAGTCGGCCGGAAACTGGCTGCGCAGGCGCAGCAGGCCATCGAGCCAGCGCTCGAAGGCGGCCGGATTATCGTTTTGCAATACCTGTCCGGTCAGAAACAGCAGTTCGTGCCAGTCCTGCACCGGCGCAATGGCCGTGGCAGGCGACACTTCCGGTCTGAACTCGGCTAGGGGCGCGTAGCCTGCCGGGGCGTTTTCCAACTGGTCCGCTATAGCAGTGCTGGCAGCCAGAAAGGGCGTTAGCACCGTGCGCGCCGCTGAGGCCAGCAGGTCGGCATAGAGGCCAATGGTATCAGTGGTTTCGGCGGCTTCTTCGGCCGTGAGCAGAGGTTTCTTGGCGTTCAACAAGCTGGCCAGCAGCTTGGCGGCGCGCTCCTGCACGGCGGCATCGGCATTAGCTAGGGCAGAGCCTGCCAGGCGGGCTACGGTGGGTGCTAGCTCGGGTGCCCGCTTCAGCAGCTTCTCGAAAGCGCTGAGCAGGTTGCGCAGCCCCGTCTTAAGGTCCTGGCGCGTGGTCAGGCTTTCGGCATAAAGCAGCAGCGGTGCGGGTGCAAAATCGGCTTCGGCCCACAAATCCTTGAACTGGTCGAGGGCGAAATTAATCACCAGCGGCAGGGGATGAGCCAGCAGCTCGACCAGCTCGGCCTGCCGGGCTAGGCGCTCGGCCACGGTGGGCTTCAGCTCCAGAAACAGGTTCTTAAACCACGTCAGCAGCGGGCGGCGAAAGTCGCGGCGCAGGGCCAGCAGGCAGCGGGTGAGGATGTCGGCGCGGTCGAGGTGGCCGGACGCCACAAGCTCCCGCAGCAGCGCAATCCAGGCAATGGTATTGTTCGTCTTGCTCTGGTAGATGGCCGCCGAATCGGCCGCCGTATCGAAGTCGAACAACAGCGGAACATCCCGTTCCAGCATCACCGTATCGGCCCGCAGCTGCCGCAGAATATGCGCTTCGAAGTCCTTGCTGTGGCCTTCGTGGTTGCGGTTGTAGCGGTTCAGGCGGTGCGCCAGCGACTGGGCAAACAGCCAGGGGTCGTACTCGACCAGGTCGGCGGCGGCCAGCTCCCGCAACTGGGCGTAGTCAATCACCTCCCACGAGTTGCCGCGCGTCACGCGTTGCAGCCAGCTCGTGAACCACGCAGGCCGGCTGTGCAGCAGCACCTGCGTGAATAATTCCTTATGCCCCCGCTGGTCTTTGCCGTTGTCGTAGTTGAAATTCCAGGGAAAATTGAAGTTGCGCCCCAGTGCTTCCTGCTTGGAAAACGTGGCCAGACCCGCCAGAAACAGCTGCGGCTCCCTTTCGCGGGGGAATTGCTGCGCCCTGTCCATGCGCCAGTCGTTCATTTCCCGGTACAGCTGCTTGGTTCTGAGGCGCACGGGCACCACATCGGCCTTCGGCAACTGTAACAGGAAATTTACTAGCTCCAGCAGCCCTTGCTGGCGGACAATCTGCTCAAACGTTTCGACGGAAGTAAGCATAGGATTTGGAAAGGATTCAAAAGAAAAAGGAAACAGCTATGCCAGTAGCCTATTTGCCGTTTTAAGGCTGCTGACTGATTTCCAGATACTGAAGCGGGCGTTCACTTCGGCCGGTATGGCGCGCCGGGTGCGGTCCCGCAGGCTGGCGTATAGCTCCAGCAGCTTGCGCGTGTTGCGCGGCGGGGTGGCGGGCAGCTCGGGGAGCAGGGCTTCGAGCAGTTGGCAAAGGGCATCGTCCGCCAGCGCATCCACGGCAACCAGCGTGGTGAGCACGGTAGATAGGCGCGGCACCGGGGCGTAGCCAACGGCCAGCTGCTGGCCGATGATGCCGCCCAGCCCGCCCGGTTGCAGGCGGCCATTGGCCACGGCGCGCAGCAACACTTCCTGCGCCAGGCTCCGACACAAGGCGGTGTTGTGAATGAGGCCGCTGGCCAGCAGTGCCGTTTCATTTTCGCCGAAAGCCGGCCCGGGGCTCAGCAAGGCCCGCAGTGCCAGGGCAATGAGGTCACGCTCGGATGATTCCAGGTTGTCGGCCCAGGCTGCGCTGCGCAAAATCTGCTCATACAGCGGAGCCGTGTAGTTGGGCGTTAAAGCCAGCAGAAAGGGAAAATCGTGGGTCAGCATCCAATTCCCCTCCCACGACCCGTACTTGCTTTTGCCAAAAGTCGGCGCGTAAAGCAGCAGCGCCGACGGAGCCGCCCGCTTAGTCCCGTTGCTCCACGAAAGCTCCACAAAGCGGTAGGTTTTAGTTTGACCTGGCTGGTCTGGGTCCGGGTAGTTGTTTTCTCGGTGCACTACTTCAAACGTAGTGTGCACCGGCTGCGACACACCCGCGTAGTCATAGCCCAGTACGGCCGGCAGGGTAGGAAATACGCCGGCCGGGGCTTTCGTCCGGGTGGCCACGGCCCACAGCTCCGGCAGCGCCTCGGCCAGGTTCGAGTGGACAGTAGCCGCGAGCCGGGCAGCCGGGGCCACCGGCAGCTCCGGCAGCGCCAGGTGGGCTGGCCCCAGAAACCACGCCAGCAGCTGGCGTAGCCCCGCGTCGGCCAGGGTTGGCAGTTGGCGCAGGGCCTCGGCCGCCTCGGTGGGGTGCGTGTGGGCGGTGCGGGCCAGCGCCAGCGCCAGGTCGGCCGGCTCGGGCGGGGTACCAGCGGCCTGGTAAGCCAGCAGCCGGGTGATTAAGGTGCCCGGTGCTACCCAACTAGGCTGGTGGGTGGGCGTGCTGAGCAGGGGCAGGGCCTGCCGGCCCGCCAGCAGTGCTTCGGCCAGCAGGTAGCGTTGTTTCTCCAGGCCCAGCAGCGGGTTAAGGACCGAGTGCGGTTTCTTTACGTCCACGCTTTCTACCCGGCGCGTCGCAAAATCGGTGGCCCAGGTCAGCAACATAGCCTGCACCAGGCCTTCGTGGCTGTATAAGTCCACCGGCTCACGCAGGATGGCCGCTTCGGCCGCTGATGCTTTCTTAATCTGAGGAAATAGCTGGGCCAGATACGGCCGCAGTTGCCCGGCATACCCAGTGGGCAGCTGCCCATTTAGGCGCAACAAGCCATCGAGCCAGCGCTCCGTAGCCGCCGGGTCGTTGTGCTGCAATACCTGACCAGTCAGAAACAGCAGCTCGTGCCAATCGGCTACCGGTGTAATGGCCGTGGCCGCCGAAAGCTCCGGGACAAACGCCTCCGCAGGAGCATAGGCCGCGATTTCAATAGCCGTTTCGGCCGCTGCAACCGGAGCCAGCCAGTTGGCCAGGGCCGTCCGGGCCGCAGGTCCCAACAACTCGGCGTGGTAGCTGATGGCCGCTTCGGCTGCCGCCGTTTCCGCGGGGCTGAGCAATGGCTGGGGAGCGGCCAAGATGCCGGCCAGGCCTTTGGCGGCGCGCTCCTGCACCAGGCCATCGGGGTGGGGCAGGGCGGTCGTCAGCAGGCGCGTCACGGCCGGGGCATGCGTTGCGTTCTGCCTGGGGAGCTTTAGCAGGCTTGCTAGCAGGGCGCGGATGCCGGTTTTTAGGTCGGGGCGGGTCAGCAGGTTGTCGGCGTAGAGGAGCAGCGGCTTCAGGGAGAATCCGGCTTCCGGCAGCAGGCCCTGCAGCTGGTCGATAGCGAAATTGGCCACCAGCGGCAGCGGATGCACCAGCAACTCCCCAAGCGCCGCCTGATTGGCCAGCCGCTCGTCCAACGTGGGCTTCAGGGCCTGGAATAATTCCTTGAACCACACCAGCAGCAGGCGGCGGAAGTCGCGGCGCAGCGCCAGCAGGCAGCGCGTAATAACATCGGCGCGGTCGAGGTGACCTGAATCAACCAACCGCAGGAACACGTCCTGCCACGTCACAAACTGCGCCGGATGCTGCTGATTCCAGACCTGCCAGGGGTACATATATTCGCCATTCTCCGCTCGCAGCCCATCCATCCCCGGTGGCATTGGAGGCTGAATGCGCACCCCGGACCCAGCAAGGATGGAAGTGTCAAATTCAAACACCAGCGGTAGGTCCCGATGCAGCAGCACGGAGTCGTTACGGAACTTATCCGCAATGATTTCTGCCGAATTAAGGGGCACAGGGTCAATGTCACTCAACTCACTGCCCCAGATATGGATGGCCATCGCCACTACTCTGGCCGTCACCTCAGGCTGATGGGGCACCAGCTGCTCTTCTTCCAGCCGCCGGAGCAGCGCATAATCCATGCCCCAGCCGCCCGCGATGTTGTTGCGGGCCTGGAGCCAGTCGCTCAGCCAGTCGGGTCGAAATGCCTTGAGGATAACCAGCAGATTCGTCTGCACTGCCTGGTAGTTTTTGCGGTTGGTGCCCCCCAATCCCCACCCTCTATGCAGGTTGCTCAAAGCCTCTCGCCGGGAGAAAACCGCAAATCCGCTCAGGGCCATGCCGGCAAACTGCTCGCTGGTGCCTCTGCTGCCCCAGGTATTGGGTGCAATCTGGGCAATACTTTCCAACTCTTTTTTGAGGCTCTTCAGCTTCTCGCGCACTGCTACAACGTCCTTCTTTTCCAGCGCCAGTAAAAATGGCACCTGTTCGTGGGCGCTCTGGTGGCGGATGATTTGTTCAAACTCTTCAGCAGCAGGCGACAAACTCATACAGTGGAATCAATTGTTGGGAATGCATTAAGCGGTGGATAAGCAGCCTACAAAAACCGCATCTGCGCCGCCAGAATGTGCTTGCAAGGCCCGCGCTGGCCCTGATTGCCCGTAAACCACGGGCAAGTGCAGCGCGGCGGCTCCGTGCCGCCTACCACCACAGTGTGCCATACGCCAGTGCCGCGCACGCGCGCCTCGGTCCGCCCACCGGTCCCGATGCCCACCAGCTGCACATCATCAACGGCCTCGAGCAGGGCGCGGGCATTTTTCAGCCGCGGGTTCAGCTTCAGGATGCGCTCCATCTTGAAGGGCAGCCGGCGGTAGAAATAGTGGTTTTCGGCCAGGTCGAACCCCAGCAGGCCCATGGCCGAGAGGCTGGCACACAGGCGGTCCACGGTTGCGGGCGCAAGGTCATTTTCCATCGCAAACAGCATTGGGTTGAATGTCTCATTGCCCCGAAACAGGTTGTTGGCGCCCACAATCCACTCGGCTGGCAGTTCGTCCATCAGCGTATCCAACTGGTTGCCCTCGCCCGAAAAGCCCCGGTTCACCTCTGCCGAGAGGGCCAGCATAAACTCCTGCCCGCCGCCCATCGCCAGCACAAACGCCGACGCCTGCCCATCGGCGGTGCCAAATACGCGCAACCCCTCGCACAGCGGCAGCAGCCCTTCCAGCAGCCGCAGCCGGTGTACGCCGCCCACCCGCACCGCGCCCGGGCTGCTCACCGGCGCAAAGCTCGGCCGGGGCCCCCGCAGCACCAGAAAAAAGTCCGATTTGGCCGTGCCCGCCGGGATGCTCTGCACCAGCTGAACCGCCTGCACGCGGCTAAGGGCCATCTTTTCCTCCATAATGGCCAGGTAGCCCTGCACGGCAGTCAGGCCCTTAATCCAACGCTCGGGCAGGGCCACTTTGCGCTCCGTCACCTTGCCGGCGGCGCGTTCCAGCACCACTTCCTTGTCGCCCACGCTCAGCAGCACCGGCTCGGTGCGCGAGATGCGCGCCAGGGCATTCACCATGGGCTCGTTGAAATCAACATTGGTTGTGCCGCTGCTCAGAAACTCGCCATCCAACGCATCAGGGCCCAAATCGAGCCGGGCATACACGCCGTTGCACGATGAAAAAGCCTCGAAGCGCAGCATGCCCGCGCCGGCCGTCACTATCGGGTCGCGCAGCACGGCGCTCTGGGGCACGAAGCGTGAGGCCACCACCTTGGCTAAAGTAGTTAGCCCCCGGGCCGCCAGCCAGGAGTCGCGAAGCCGCCCCCAGAAAAAGCAGGATGCACCCGTCGGAGCATCCTCGGCATAAGCAGCCAGTGATAGTTTGTTGCCTTCCGGGCTGTGTTCCAGAGTGGAAGGATGGGCGTACGCATAAGCAAAATCAGACATGGCCTTAGCAGTTAGCTTGAATTAAAGCAGCATCGATTCCCGACGCTATTGTAATATCTACCGCAAAGCTAGGAACAAAGGTTCTGAAAAATTGCTAATATTTTTGGTATAGTATTAAGCTACTGATTTTCACGACTATTTATTTTAGCAAATTTGATTGCTAAGCGAACTGCTGGCTACGTTTAGCGGCTATTAGCCAATTTCAAAGGCTCGGGTTTTGCTCATTTATTTAGTGAGGGTTGAGCCGGCTCCACGCTTTCGACAAGCGGCGTTCATTTAGGTTCGCCACGCCCAAGCTCACCGCTAGTGCAAGGCCGCCGCCCAGGGTGTAGGCCAGCATGTCGCCCCATTCAAAGTGACTGCCGAATACGATGCGTGCCACCCGTGAATGCCAGCCCAGTCGTGCCAATAAGTTGATATACTGCAACCCTTCAATCAGATAGGAGAGAGTCAATGCTATTCCCGCTATCCACCAAGCCGATGTGTTGCAAAAGCTTCCAAGCAGGCAATACAGGAAAATAGTGGCCAAAAAATCACCTGCGTACGGCCGGATAAACCGGTCGTGCATGAACAGCGCGATAAGGATTTCGACCAATAACAAGGTGACGGCCGCCAGAAAATAGCCTTTATGAAAACGAAGCATATATTTTGTTGATTAGGCGCTGGGAACAGCCTTATGGAAGGGGCAGCCCCGCGGCGCGGCCACCGCGGCTGCATCGCGGGGTGGCGCCAGTTCCACAGGGGCCGCATCGAGTGCGTGGATGCGGGCTTGGTATTCACTTGGCAACATGGCATTTTTGGCCCATTGACTGGCTGGCCAGCGTTTGGTAAGGCGGTAAAATTTCACGGCCGGATTTATCCAGCTTCCATCGGGTAGGTGTAGCTGGATGCGCACACTGGCCGGCACCACCAAGCCCTGCACGGCCCGCAGCAGCTGGTAGCGGGGCCTGCCCAAGTGCTTGCGGTACTGCCGGTAAAGGTCGGTGGAGTGCGGGCTGAGGGCCAGGTCTTGCGCCAGGTGTTGCTCGCGGGCGGCCCGCCACTCGGCGTAGGAGCCGGGGAGGCCAGGGACGCCCATCCGCTGGCCCACGCGGCAGAATACCGCCACAATTTCCTCGTGCTCCGGCCCGGTGAGGGGCCGTTCCAGCACCTCAAATGCCTTAATGGAGTAAGCTACGAGCAAAAACAGCACGTCGCGGTAAGCCCAATCGGGAATGGCGTAGCCTCGCTTTTTCTCCACTGCGCCGTGAATGGCGGCAATGGTGTCAATTGCTTTTTCGGCCCCAACGCGGTCGGCAAATACGATGCGCCGGGCATAGTCCACCGTTGAGAATAGGCGGCCCAGCGGGTCGGCCGGCAGCCGGCCGGTGAAGTAGAGCCAGTCAACCGCCTTATTGAGAGCAAACTCGGCAGCGGCTCCAGCAAAGATGAACAGCACTGTGTCGGCCGTGCCCCAGATGCGGCGCACGATGGAATCAGGAGCTACGAAATAAGCCATATTTATAAAGAACTTTGATATGCAAAGTTAATGCTATTGTCTGGAATTTAATTATAATCTGGATGAAATTCAATTTTCCTGTTTAGTAAAATCAAATGCTATAAGCGACTTAAGCCGTCTGAGAATTCTGAGGAACTGGTATTGCCTGAAAGCAGAGCTGCTGATTAACCGTTCAAAATCCGCTATTGACCGAGTAAATGATGCATTCTGCCTGGTGAGTAGTGAGGTGGTAGAAATTCCAATTACATTTTCAGTCTCGTTCTACTGAAAAAAGAGAGTAGAACTTTATTCTTTACATAGTTCAATTTTACACCATGACAACTGCCCAACTTGAACTGACTAATACCATCGAAAAAGAGGTGTTGCCCGCCCTGAGTTTCTCCACCTGTGACGTACTCGATTCTTCAGCCGAGCGTCTTGTTCGGCAGCGCGACGCGGACCGGGCAACGGCCCTAGGCAATAACTACCACGGCAAGCTCGACATCTATTTCAAAACGGCCGATGGGAGCACTCATCGCGTTTATACGACCGTATGGGCAAACTCATCTGAGCACCTTACCCTGAAATCGGGTAACAGCATTCCCCTCCGGGCCGTGCTGGGGTTCGATTTTTACTAGCAGTGCACAGGCAGCGCGAATAGCGCCTTGGGTACCAGGGGAATGGCATTGCCCACCCTGGTATACGGCCGGATTTTGTGGTAACGGTGGCTTAGTGCCTGTGGGAAAACCCAGCCCGGAGTAAAAACGGGCCACCTTTTCCCGCAGGCATTGTCAATCATTACCTTGCGGCATGAAATTTACCCAGATAACGGATTCTATTTTCACGGTTGAGGATTTTCTGACCCGGCAGGAATGCTTGGAAAACCTCGTGCTCAGCGAAAAAATCGGGTATGAGCTGGCCAAGGTGAATACGGCCAGTGGGGCCAAGGTGCGCACCGATATTCGCAACAACAACCGGGCGTTTCACAAAAGCGAAGAACTGGCCCAAACGCTGTGGGAGAAGCTCCAGCCCTTCGTGCCCGCGCAGTTAGGCAACAGCCACCCCATCGGCCTCAACGAATTGTTCCGGTTCTACCGCTACCAGCGCGGGCACCAGTTCAAGGGCCATTTCGACGAAAGTTACATTCGCAACGAGCGTGAGGCCAGCTACTTCACCTTCATGGTGTACCTGAACGACAACTTCCAGGGCGGTGACACCACGTTTCGCGGGCTGCGCATCCAGCCGCGGCAGGGCATGGCGCTCATCTTCCTGCACAGCCTCTACCACGAAGGCAGCGAGGTGACGCAGGGCGTGAAATACGTGCTGCGCTCGGATGTAATGTATCGAATGGAGGAAGCAGCCTGAGTTAAGTCTATGCTTATCTATTTAAAATCAGGGCTGAAGAAATGAATTTTGACACTTTAATCCAAAAGGCTCTGGGGCGGCAAACTTTACTAGGTATACAATTAAATCCCCCGGCTACCACAGACGTAATTGCAGCGTTTGAAAAGACCTTTGAAATAACTCTGCCAGATGAGCTTCAAAGCTTCTATAGACAGTGCAATGGCTTTGAAACAGATGATGTACTTTTTAGAGTAATTCCACTTGAAGAGGCCATTCGGGAATTGGAGGAGTATAATAATGGAGTAAAAGGCTCCGCGTTTACTTTCGCTGAATACATGATTTACAGTGATGTATGGATGGTTCGGCTAAAGCCTGAAATTGCTGATGCTTATGAAATTATTAATCAAAATCATGGCACCGAACCAATCATTGTTCTAACAGATTCAATACTTGAATTCATCATTCGCTATGCAGAGAGCGGCGGAGATTTCGGTGATGAAGGGCTATATAAATGGTTTGAAGAGCGAAAAGCGTTAGGGTACTGATTCTGTTTGTGGCTCCAGAATAGCCTTCGGCTTGTGCTTGTAGAAAAACAGTATCAGCAGCGGCAGCAGCGTTAGCTCGGCTACCACGCCGAAGAGCAGCGTGAGTCCGATGAGCAGGCCCACGTAGAACGTCCCGTCGAAGGAGGAAAAGAGCAGCGTGGAGAAGCCGCCCACCAGGATAAGCGAGGTGACGATGACGGCTTTGCCGGCCAGGAGATAGGTGTGGCGCACGGCTTTGAAGAGGTTGGGCTCATGGGCCAATGTCAGGCGCAGCTTGCTGATGAAGTGAATGGTGTCGTCGACGGCGATGCCGAAGGCGATGGTGAAAATGATGCTGGTGCTCACCTTCATGCTCACGCCGGCCAAGCCCATCACGCCGGCCACGATGAGGATGGGCACGAGGTTGGGAATGAGCACCACCACCGTCATGCGCAAGGACCGGAAAAGGGCCAGCACGATGATGGTCACCATCACAATGTCGATGCTCATGCCGGTTATCATGTTCAGCGTGAGGTTCTCGTTGTTCTTGTCAATCAGGTTGCTGGAGCCGGTGAGGCGGGTGCGCAGCACCGTAGAGTCGATGCTGGTGCGCAGGTAGCGGCGCAGGTCGTCGTTGAGGGCATCGGCGCGGATGCTGCCCACGTCGGCCATGCGGCCGGTGAGGCGGCCGGCCGTGCCGTCGGGCAAAGCCAGGGCGCTGAATTCGGGCTTTTTCCGGAACAGCTTGAGCTTGCTGCGCAGGCGGGCCAGCTCTGTAGAATCAGCGGGAAGGCGATACTCGGCCAGGCCGCCGCCGTTGAGGGCCTTGCGCACCGACTTCACCAGCGTAACCGGTGAGGCAGCGAAGCGCAGGCCGTAGGTGCGCTGCAGGTAGCCTTCAATCTGCTCAGTTTGGCGCAGCACGGCCAGGTCGTAGATGTCGCGGCCCCCGGCCGGTTTCAGCTCTAGCTCGAAAGGCCGAACGCCGGCAAACTTCTGCTCGAAAAAGGCGAAATCAAGCCGCACAGGGTCGTTTTTGGAAAGGTCATCGAGCAAGGCGGAGTTGATGCGGACCCGCGTAGCCAGCCCGATGGACGCCGCAATTACCAGTCCGCTCACCAGAAAAATCAGGCGCCGCCGGGCCAGCACCTGCCGAAACAGGCGGCCTAGCACGCCGTCCCAGCTGTGACCCTGCTGGCGCGGCACCCGCAGCTGCGGTTTCTTGAGGAGCAACAGCAGCGCCGGCAGCAGCGTGAAGCTGAGCACGAAGGCCAGCAGCACCGCAATACCGGTGAAAAGCCCGAAGTTGTAAATGGGCCGGATGGTGCTCGTCATCAGCGTGAAAAAGCCCAGGCTAGTGGTCAGCGCTGAGAGCCCAGACCCAAACCCCGACTCCTTAAGCGTGACCCGTAGCGCGTCGCGCTTGCTGGCCCCATAGCCCAGCTCGGCCACGTAGCGCGTGATGATGTGCACGGTATCCGAAGTGCCCACCACGAACATCATCACCGGTAGCAGGGCCGTCATCAGGTCGATGCTCACGCCGCAGGCCCCCATCACGCCCAGCCCCCACAAAATGGCCCCCAGCACTACCACCAACGGCAGTACCACGCCCCACCAGGTCCGAAACGTGAACCACAACAGCCCCGTCACGAGCAGCACCGACAGGCTCATGAACACGGCCAACTCCCACTGCAACCGGTCCACAAATACGGACTGCGCCACGGCGCGACCCGCAAAGTGGTAGTCCTTCTCCGGAAAATGTAGTTGGGCCAGCCCGCTGCGCAAAGTGGTCAGCAGCGAGTCGCCGGGCGGTTTTTTGAGGTCGGGCGTGGTTTGAATCACTAATGTGACGGCCCGTGCATCGGGGCTGAACACGTTGCCCACGAGGCCTGGCGTGCGGTAAATTAGCGTAGAGTCCTGGGCGCGCCGGGCGGGCTCGTCGGGGTGCAGGTAGGGCAGGTTGAAGAAGCCCAGGCCCTCCACCACGGGGTTGCTGACGGTGGTGGGGGAAGTGACGGCCACTACGTGCCGCTCGCGCCGGACCAGACGGGTGAGGGAATCGACGCGGGCCAGGAAGCCGGGCGCAAACACCGTTTGGCCGGCGGGCGCTTCCAGACCCAGTAGTAGGTAGTCGTTGTCGTTGCCGAAGCGGCGGGTGTAGCCCTGGTAGTAGTCCAGGTCGGGGTCGCCGGCGGGGTAGAAGTCGTTGAAATTGTAGTTGAAGCGCAGCTGAGCCACATAGTAGGCACTGAGCGCAGACAGCAGGCCGAGCACGAGCAGGGCCAGATAGGAAATTCGGCGAAGGGGCATAGGCAAAGAAGAGCGGCGCGGTTCGGAGGCATTCAGGCTTTCTCCAACACCGAAGGGGAGCCGTGCCTACCTGCAACGCCCCGTTTTTCGCAATTGTTTCGGCGATGTAGCGCGGACTGATTGGTTCGCGTCCCCGCGCCATTAAGGTCGTTCGGTTTCCCGTCGGGGCCGCGTACTACCCAGGCCGCGCTACATCGTGCCCTCACAATATTACTTTTCATACACACGCTTTGACTTATTGTAGCAAGTGTTTTAACCATGCAAAAGCTTCCCTCAGTTGGCCCATCTTTGTGGTTTATTCCCCCTTAAAGCCAGTGCGTTTATTTCTATGAAGAGAATTCTATTCCTTGCGGCGGCTCTCTATTGCCTCGTGCTGAATACCCACGCGCAAACCCCGGCGCAGACCCAGGGCATGAAGAAGGCCATCCTGAAAAACGACGCTCCGGCAGCGGAAACCCTGCTGGCGGCCGGCGCCAACCCCAACGCCGTGGTTGAAATCGTGCCCGGATTCGCCACCACCTACCTCATCACGGCCGCTTCCAACAACAGCCTCGACCTGGTAAAGCTGCTGCTTAAACACAAGGCCCAGGTCAACCAGCCCGATGCCTTCAAAGCCACGGCGCTGATGGCCGCCGCCGGCAAAGGCAACAAGGAAATGGTGGCGCTGCTACTGGCCAGCGGCGCCGATGCCCGCGCCAAAGACGACGACGGCAAAGACGCCCTGGCCCTGGCCAAGGAGGGCGGCAACGCAGAAATCATCAAGCTGCTGGAGCAAAAGCTGCAATAAGCTACGGTGCCTGGTAAAAAAGTGGCCCGCCGATGTATCTTAGGGGGCTGCTACGGCAACAGTTTAACCCCTCACCGCCTTTTATAGCTCATCCCATGAAAAAGACCCTGCTCGCCATCGCCCTGTTTGCCTTCGCCGGTACCACCGCTTTCGCCCACGACGGCCACGACAAAGACGGTAAAAAAGGCAAGAAAGAAACCTGCACCAAAGCCACCGCCGGCGGCTCGTCGTGCTGCATGAAAGGTGGCAAAACCGCCAGCGTGAAGCCCGCCGCCAAGCCCGCCGTTGCGGTAAAACTGTAGTTCCGGCCGGCTTCGGCCACCGTTGAGAAATAAAAAAGCCGTTTCATTTCTGAAGCGGCTTTTTTATTTACTATAAATTCATATGTTTACTTATTAATATAACTAAAAAATAAAGGCTTATGGAGCTCATTGACCAACTTTCCAATCTGGCGTCGCGAGCGCAGAAACAGATTGCGCACATTCAAACGGAAGAAGCAACCAAAACAGCTTTGGTGATGCCGTTTATCAATGCCTTAGGCTATAATGTATTTGACCCAACGGAGGTAGTGCCTGAGTTTATTTGCGACATTGGTACGAAGAAGGGTGAGAAGATTGACTATGCCATCATGCGCGATGGTAAGCCAATTATTCTGATAGAGTGCAAGCACGTTGGCAGCGACTTGAATATCAACCATGCCAGCCAGCTGTTTCGATACTTCCACGTTACCGAAGCTCGAATTGCAGTGCTGACAAATGGCTTGGTATATCGGTTGTTCACCGATTTGGAACAGCCGAATAAGATGGATGAGCGCCCTTTTCTAGAGTTTGACCTCGCCAGTTTTAACGAAAACGATGTAGCCGAGATTAAGAAACTGAGCAAGGCAGCATTCAATATTGAGGACATGCTTTTTGCAGCATATAACCTCAAATACATGCGCGCTTTCAAGAAATATTTTGACGAGCAATTCACTCAGCCTTCGGCTGACTTTATCAATTTCATTTCGAAACAAGTTTATGAGGGCGTCCTGACCCCAAAGCTGAAAGAGCAGTTCAGCATCCTGGTGCACCGCTCGTTTCACCAGTTTCTGAATGATAAAATTGCCATGCGCCTGCGGTCGGCTATGATTGATACCAGTGGCCAAAGCCTGTTGGTCAGCGATGTGCCACCCGCGCCAATAGCCGAAACAGCAGCTGCATCAGACACGGAAAGCAGGGATAAAGACATTGAAACGACTGTAGAGGAAACCGAGGGCTTCATGATTGTGCGGGCTATTTTGCGCAAGTCCGTTCCGGTAAATCGGGTCGTGATGCGGGACGTGCACTCGTATTGCGGCATTTTGTTGGACGACAATAATCGCAAGCCCATCTGCCGGCTGCACTTCAATGGCAGCAAGAAATACGTAACACTCTTCGATGTGGAAGGTGGTGAACGAGTAGATATTACTTCTCTTGATGACTTGTACGGCATGGCTTCCCGCATTCGTGCGGCTGTGCAGAAACATGAAGCCAAAGTAGCTGTTTAGCTCACCGGTTGCCCGCCACGTGAATAGCGAAAGCTGCCCAAGCGGGCAGCTTTCGCTATTTTTGATGCTTCCGTTACGCTCCACCCCATGCGCCAATACCAAGCCCTGCTCCGCCAAATCCTCGACACCGGCACCGTCAAAACCGACCGCACCGGCACGGGCACCGTGTCCATTTTCGGCCCACAGATGCGGTTCAATCTGGCGGAGGGATTCCCGCTCGTGACCACCAAAAAGGTGCATTTGAAGAGCATTATCCACGAGCTTCTGTGGTTTTTGCAGGGCGATACCAACATTGCCTACCTCAAGGAGCACGGCGTGAAAATCTGGGACGAGTGGGCTGATGCCAACGGCGACCTGGGCCCCGTCTACGGCCACCAGTGGCGCTCCTGGCCCGACGGCCACGGCGGCCACATCGACCAGATTTCGCAGATTATCCAGCAGCTCAAAACCCAGCCTGATTCCCGGCGCATCCTCGTTTCGGCCTGGAACGTGGCCGAACTGCCCGAGATGAAATTGCAGCCCTGCCACGCCTTGTTTCAGTTCTACGTGGCCGATGGCAAGCTCTCCTGCCAGCTCTACCAGCGTTCGGCCGACGTGTTTCTGGGGGTGCCCTTCAACATTGCCAGCTACGCCCTGCTCACCCTCATGGTGGCCCAGGTAACGGGCCTGCAACCCGGCGAGTTTATCTGGACCGGCGGCGACACCCACCTCTACAGCAACCACCTCGAGCAGGCCGCGCTCCAGCTCACCCGCGAGCCCAAGCCGCTGCCCCAGATGCAAATAAACCCCGCCGTGACGGATATTTTCGGGTTTCGGTACGAGGATTTTGAACTGGTGAACTACGAGCCCTGGCCTGCTATTAAAGCGCCAGTGGCGGTGTAACTTGGCGGCATCATGGGAGATTTTCTGGCCGAGCTGCTGGCGGAATTCATTATTGGGCCCATTCTGAACTTTCTGTTTGGAGCGGTGTGGTGGCTACTCCGCACGGGCACGCTGTTGTTGCTATACCCGCTCATGCTGCTCACGGGCTGGGTGCGGCTCTGGATTCGTGAACGGGGGCGGGTTAGCTTCCTAAACCTTTGGGAACAACATGGCCGCAGCGGCTTGCATCGTTTTGGCTGGGCCGAAGCGGCACTGGATGTCGAGTGCGCCATTGCTACCGGCCTGATTGCGCTAGCGGGTAGCGGAATGGCTGTGATGCTCTATTCGTTGGGGCGATTGTGGCTGACCTGAAACGCCGAAGCATTGGCCGCCAATGGATAGGCAGCCTTGACCTTCAAGCGGTTGATTTTGACTGCCAAAAAGCGGCCATAAGACCGAGCTACTTGTCAGCTATTACAGTGCCGGTAGCCGTATAAGGGGCAGCATGAGAATAGGCACCTTCGGGTTGGTTTGGTTGGGTTGCGTATTGCTGGTCAGTGGGCCGGCCCGTGCGCAATACGCCGCGCCGGGCTTCCCGATGCTGCCCCAGGGCCTGCTACCCATAGCCAAAGCGCCCGCGAAACTGCAGTCGCCCATTCTGCCGCGCTTCTGGCACGAAGCCGACCCCACCCGGCTGGCAGCGGGCCGCACGCAGTTTTTCGAGTTTGTATCAAAAAATTCTACATTTCCGGAAGGAGCCCGCCCCACGCCCGGCCACCCGGAAATACCCATGCCCACCGGCCGCCTGTTGGTGCGCGTGCTGGTACGGCCAGATGGCTCCGTGCGCCAGCCGCCCCGCGTCAGCAAGCGCGAGTTGGCCTTGCCCGAAAGCAGCTACCCGCCGGCCGCCATTCGGGCCCTCGATGCGGAGGCGCAGCGGGTGCTGGGCGCGTTGCGCTTTGTGCGGTCCAAATCCGTGCAGGATTCCCTGGTGGTGCCCATACGCTTTATCGCGCAATGAGCGTTTGGTGTGGGCCGTGACCCCACCAGAGTGCTCTTCGCTGATGAAAATACCGTTCCTTATCTGTTTGGCGTGGAGCACCGCCGCGAAGGCGCAAGGCTCGGGGGAAGTGTATGCCGCACCGGGTATGCGGGTGCATTTGCAAACGCGCGCATTGCCAAAGAAAGGAAGGGCAAAACCGGCGGCAATTCCTGCTATCGTGCCCCGTTTCTGGCATAGCGCCGATTCAGTGGCCTGGCAAACGGGCTATATCCAGTATCTGCAAGCCCTTCAGCATTTCATGAAATTCCCGGTCGAGGCGTTGCGCGAGCAGGTGGAAGGGCGTCTATTTGTAAGGGCCATACTTTCGGCTGAAGGCTTGCCGATTAAAGTCGAAGTGGTAAAGCGTAACCTCACGACGACGGCTTCTCACGCAATACTCAACGCTTTCGATGCAGAGGCAGCTCGGGTTGTCGGGGCGCTGCGATTTGAACCCAAAGCCGGGCTGCCCGACACCATAATCATCCAAATGAGCTACTTCATGCAATAGCTGCTAGCCAGTTTGGCAATTGCGGCCGGAAGGAAACGGACTGAACCCGATGAACGACTTTGATAGCCGCTACATTCGCCGTGAACACCGCATCGGCTGCCAGTAAATCCTGCTGCGAAAATAGCCCCTCCCGGCACTCCGTACCGGCCGTCTGCGCCGCCCGTAGCACCTGCGCCCGGCGTACCCCCGCCACGCAGCCACTTGCCAATGACGGCGTAAATAACACGTCATCTTTTATCCAGAAAATGGCGGCGGCACCCGCCTCTGCCACGTGTCCCGCCACATCGCAGAGAATAATCTCAGCGAGGCCGCGCTGCTGCCGCTCATGCGCTGCCCGCACATAGAGCCACGCCTGTGGGCCCTTACAAAAGCTGAGCGGGGAGTGTATAGAGTGCGTTTCCAGGGCAAAATCAGCCTTGCTGACGGGCGTTTCATCGGATACAAAGGCTTCGGCGGTGGCCAGCCATTCGGCGGCGTCGGTGGTGGGCGTGTAGCGGCCGCCGCCGGCGCGCCAGAGCTGCAGGCGCAACCGGGAGGGAGTTAGATGGTTGGCTTGGGCCAGACGGGCTAGGGTAGTTTCTAATGCTTCGGCAGTGGCTAGGGCGGCGGGCAGCGTGAGGTAGAGCGCGGCGGCCGCCTGCTGCATACGGGCGTAGTGGTCGGCCACAAGGCGCAGGCGGCCGCTGGCGAAAATCAGAGTTTCAAAGAAGCCATCTCCGAAAGCCAGGCCGCGGTTGGGCAGGACCAGGGCGACGGCGGGCAGTAATTCGTTATTTAGCAAAAGCATGAGCCAAAGCTAGCGCTGGGCCACGCGATAGGGGACATGCACCTGAAAAGTGGTATCGCGGCCGCTGGCATTAAAGCGGATTGTGCCCGTCCAGGCAGCCGGCCCGGATTTTAAAGGTGCCCGAAAACGCACTTGCCCAACATTGCTGGAATCAACGGCTACGGGCTGGCCATTGCAGCGCATTTGCATGGGGACGTAGCGTAGGTCTAGAATACTTCCCAAAAATAGGTGAGCCCGGTAGATTTCGCCAGGAGCCACAACGCCTGATTCAGCGGAGTACAGCGCTACCAGATGCGAGCGGAGTTGTTTGGCGCCCACTCTAGAAAGAAGATACTGCAACGTATTCAATTCAGCAGTTCGCACCTCACTTTCCAACTGGGAAAGGTTTGCTAGTGCTGCCACTGTCGACAGTCCAGTGAATTGTGGCTCGGATAGTTTGGCCTTGCCAGTTGGGTTGAGGGCCTGAAGGACCGAGCGATAATTAGTAATCTGTTGGTGCATGCCCTGTTGAGCAGCCCTCGTCGACCCTAATAGCTTTTCGGATGCACCAATTTCACCCAAATGAGCCAGCGTAGGGTTTGCTTCAGCCTTGGTGCCAGTCGGATGCCGCAATTCGTTGGTCAGGTCGCGTAGCGTTAGAGCCATCGAATCGGCATTGTCATGCAGTTTTCGGGCTGCTGCTAAAATCGAGACTTCCTTCGGCTGATTCTGATTTTTTACTACCGCTTCCTCAATTCCTTTCACATTGCCTTCTGTTCGCCGGTGGGCATCTTCATTGTCCGTAGCCAAGAGTTGGTTGAGGTAGTATAGCTGCCCGTTAAGCTGCGTTTGCGCTTGGTGCTGACGATAGAAAGCATACGCCATAGCGCTGGCAGCAACCAGTACCACCAGCACTAAAGTGGGAAGACGTTTCATCGGGCCGGCTGCTTAACAATAGAGTAAGGGACATTTACTTGAAATGTAGTATCCGATGTGCTTGTCCTGACCTGGATAAGGCCTCGCCAGTGGGCGCGTACGGTATCGGGCTGGTTGGGCTGTAGCGGCGGCACCTGAATTTCGACCAGTCCCCAGCCATTGGGCTGTACCGCAATGGCTTTTCCCTCAGCACTCATTATGGGACGGAGACTTGAAGCGGCCTGAGTTAAAAATAGCTGCGCTTTATAGTTGCCCCCCGGTGCCACGGTATTTGAAGCGGCTACTGCTATAGCACCTATTTTATCGAAGCACATGCAGCAGCCGCTGCCTACTTTTTGCGCCTGACGATTTAGAGCCTCTGCCGTTTGGTGGCGCACTTGCGCTTCGAGGCGCGTGAGGCTGGCCAGGGCTGACGCTATGGGCGCGTGTTCAGCATAAAACCATGTCGTTTCTTCGGGACCAGCTTGCGTAAGAGCAGGCACTTCGGGTATAAAAATCCGAATGAAAGCAGTGTACTGGTCTAGCTGTCGGGTGAGCTGCTCCTCCGTGATTTGGCCGGGTTGAGTGGCGACGTCGGGGCGATGCAACGCGCCAGCGGAGGTTTCATGTGCCGCCGCCCGTAGCGCTTGTTGAAACAGGTGCAGCGTGTCTACAATATACTTGGCACGGCTCAAAATCTGTTGGCTTTCTTTCAGCACCACCACATCCCGGACCTGATTTTGGTTCTTAGATACTGCCACGCTAATTCCATATACAGTATTGGCCATTTCTCGAGCTCCCTGCTGGTTGTTGGCTGCTAGGCGAGCTTCCAACGCCACTATCTTTTCCAAAATGACAGCATTCTGCGCTTGCCCCCGATGCAGAAACACGCCTGCCCCACTAAGAATAGCTACGAAGCAGACCGTCAGAAATCGGTTATTTATTTTCATGTTAGTCAAAAAATAGCCCATCTGACTTCCTTACATCAACGCAAACTTCTTGCTCGGCATTGCCCGCACCACACTTCGGAGCTCCAACCGGCCACGCTTACGCTTCCAGCCGTCCTACGCGTTATAGCCCCTTGTTCAGGCTACAAAAAACACGATTACCGGTGAGCTTAGATTAGGTTAATGTATTGAGTTGGCTCGGTATTGCCTGTATTAAGTTAATCACCTGGGTAAAGCCAAAAATTAGGAAGCCATGTTGAAGATAAAAAGAGGCCCTTCGTGCTGATGAAGGGCCTCTTTATTAATCTTTATTAATAAGAAAAGAGCAGGCTATGCGTGAATAGGTTACCTATTTGTCTCTTTCGTCTGCGCCAACCGCTTATTGCACCTGTACGCGGCGCAGCACGGTGCCCTCGGCGTAGTTCACGCGCAGGAGGTAGATGCCAACGGGTAAAGCATCTACTGACAAGGTAGCAGGCTGGCTGCCACTCAGCACCTGGTGGCGGAGGGTGCGGCCCAACCCGTCGAGCAGGTCGAGGGATTGTGGGTGGGCGCTGGCGTCGGGAGCCACGGTGAGGATGGTATGCGTGGGGATGGGCCAGGCCTCGGTGCGGTCGGCAACGGCTTGTGGCGCGGCTACATGCAGCACATTGCTCGCCGTGATGCGGGCTACGCCGAAAATAGGCTGACCAGCAATAGCAGTGAAGCTGCCGCCCGCCATGATGTTGCCATCGGGCTGAATAAGCAAGGCTCGCACCGCCCCATTGGGCGTAGCAGAGGCGCCATATGAGGCATCCGCTTGTCCGTCTGATTGCAGCCGTGCGAGGTTTGAGGGGATGCTTGGGCTTGTAAAAAGGCCGCCCATCAACACCCGGTTATTGGGCTGAAGCGCCAGTGTGTTCACGGTGCCAGTAATGGTAGGGGGCACAAAGCTGGCATCAACTGCGCCAGTAGCAGTCAGCCGTGCCACGTTGGTACGGGCTGTCCCTCCAATGGCTAAAAAGGCCCCGCCTACCAGGAGTTTGCCATCGGGCTGGAGCGCGAGTGCCTGCAGGCGGGTGGTGCCGGAGTTCGTGAAGGCACCGCTTAGAAAAGACGCGTCCGTGGCGCCGTTACTTTCCAGCCGTAGTACCCCGCGGCTGGAATTGGTGCTACCTACTGGAATGCCCGTGCCAGCCACCAGAATCTTGCCATCGGGTTGCAGGGCCATCGTCTGGAAAGCCGTGAGGCGGGGACCAGTGGTAGCAGGCGTGAATGACGCATCCCGCGTGCCATCGGCAAGGAGGCGCACCAGCGCATTCGTCACGTTGCCGGCCAGCGCCACGTTGAGGCTGCCTACCAGGATGCGTCCGTCGGGCTGGAGGAGCAGGCGCGCTACGTTGCTGGCGAGAAAGCTGGGGGCATTCAGGCTATTATCGGGGCTGCCGTTCGATAGGAAACGATTCACAGCTGCCGGGGTAGCGGTAAGGATGCGACCATCTGGCTGCAAGGCTACATCGACCACCCCCAAATCGAGGCCTACGTTTGGCGAAAAGGAGGCGTCAACAGTGCCATCGGTGTTGAAGCGGGCAAGGCGCCGCACCGGCTGGGCATTAATCTCCGAAAAATTTCCACCCACCAACAATTTCCCATCAGGCTGGCGTACCATGGCTGTCGCCGTGCCATCGGTTTGGATGGTGGGTTGAAACGCCGGGTTGATAACACCGGAACTCGTTAGTTCGATTAACCCCCGGTCAAGGGTGCCCGTGAAACTACCGAAGGTGCCTGCAACCAGAACTTGGCCGCTGGCCAGCAGCGTCAGCGCGTTGGGGCGGATATTAGGCCCGGTACCTACCTGAAACGAGGTGTCCAGCGTCCCATCTGCATTCAAGCGGTTCACACCCGGCAAGCTGGTGCCGTTATAGAGCGGGTCGTTGATGAACAGCACTTTCCCATCGGGTTGCAGCTGCATGGCGTCGCCCGAGTAAGAATACACGCTGTAGGACGTGAGCGCAGCCGGGGGCGTGAAGTTGGGGTCGAGGGCGCCATTGGACAGCAGGCGGGCAATGCCCTGCCCCTGCGGCCCCGTTGAATTAAAAAACAGGCCTCCGCTTATCAGGATTTTGCCGTCGGGCTGCACCACAATATTGTCGGCATCGCTGCCAGCTGTTAGGGCAGGTGTGAACGTCTGGTCGAGCGAACCGTCGGAGTTTATGCGGGCCAAGCCGTTGCAGGGCACACCGTTGTAAGAAGTAATATAACCCCCAATAAGGTACTGCCCGTTGGGCAAGGCCACAATGCTTAGTATATCATCGTAAAGGTTAACACCCAGCCCGCCACTGTTAAAAGTTGGGTCTACAGCGCCAGTCGCTGTGAGCCGAACAATGCCGCCGGGTACGGCCGCGCCATTAAATTGGTCGAATCCGCCTACTGCGATAAGCTGCCCGTTGGATAGGGGTAGGTAATCATCGATGTAGCTGGTTACGCCATTATAGCTCGGTCCGGTGCCAATGTTGAACGATGCATCGCCGGTACCATTGGCATTGAGCCGCAACAGCGATTGACGGGTAATTCCGCCTACGGTGAAAGGGGCACTGGGAGAATAGCCCAGCATAAATTGCCCGTTGCTCAATAAGCGGACGCGGTAGGTCACCGGGGCGGCACCGACGTTCTGCTGAAAAGCCGCATCCAGCGTGCCGTTGGTATTGAAACGACTAATGCCCGAGGCGCTGGTTCCATTAACACGGGTGTATATGCCGGTTGTGACAATTTTGCCATCGGGCTGTTCCAGCGCTGAGTAGACCGTGCCGGGCGCATACATTCTCGGCGCAGCAAAAGTGGCCGATAGGCTCTGAGCAGCAAGCGGCAGCCTGTCGGCAAAACCCAGGCAAAGCGCCGTAAAAAGGAGTAATCTTTTCTTCATGAATTTGGAAAAGAGAATAACATAAAAGCAACTGATAAGTAGATTCTTACACCAACGCAAACTTCTTGCCCGGCATTGTCCGCACCACGCCCCGGAACTCCAGCCCCAGCAGCAGCGAAGCCACCGCATAGATGGCAATTTGCGCTTTCCAGGCAATGTCATCCATTTGCAGTTCCCGGCCGGTTGCGGCGGCCAGCACGGTGATGATGGCAAATTCCTCAGCCGTAAAATCATCAGCCGAGTAGGAGGGAACTGGTTTGAACTTCCCCGATTGATGCAGGGCCGCGTCCCAGTTCAGCAGCTGCTCCAGGTCCAGCGGCTCGGTGTACATGGCGGCCTTGTTGCTTTTGATGAGCGCATTGCAGCCTTCTGAGGCCAGCGAGCCCACATTGCCGGGCACAGCCAGCACGTCGCGGTCGTAGCTCAGGGCCAGTTCGGCGGTTATCAGGGCCCCGCCCTTTATGGCCGCTTCCACTACCACTGTACCGTCCGAAAGGCCGGCAATGATGCGGTTGCGGGCGGGGAAGTTATAGCGGTCGGGCGGCGTGCCGAAGGGGAATTCGGTGAGCAGGCCGCCTTGCTCGCGCATCTTTTCAGCCGTCTTCTGGTGGGTATGCGGATAAATTCTATCCAGCCCGGTGGCCATCACGCCCACGGTTTCCAGGCCCTCCTGCAGGGCGGCGCGATGGGCCATAATGTCGATGCCGTAGGCCAGGCCGCTCACCACCAGCGGCCGGTGCGGCACCAGGCCTTGCACGATGCGCTCGGTTTGCTCGCGGCCGTACTCCGTGGCTTTGCGGGTGCCCACGAGGGCCACCGTTTTGAGGGTATTTAAGTCGGCCGTGCCTTGGTAATATAGAATGGCGGGCGCATCGGGAATCAGCTTAAGACGGCTTGGGAAGCGTTTGCTGGTGTAGAAAATGATTTCCACACCGTCCTTTTCGGCCTTTTTTAAGTCAGCTTCTGCTTTGCGAAAGGCTTTTTCACGCTCCGTGCCAGTTAGGATTTTAACCGTGGCGTCGCCCACGCCGGGAATGCGGCGCAGCTTGCCGGACGGCATCATCAGTACGTTTTTGGCCGAGCCGCCGTAGCTCATCAACTGCCGTGTGAGCTGTGGGCCAATGCCGGGTAGAAGAGTGAGCGCAAGCTCGTGGAAGAGGGTGTCGCTGGACATGTACCGTAAGCTTTGGCTTGCGCCGGAGTAAAAGGTAGCGTAAGCTTTCGCTTGCGACAAGCGCAACGAGTTCTGCTTCCGGAAGATAAATGGAGTTGATTTTGAAGTAGTGGCGCAACAGCACATCGTTGCACTCATCACAAGCCAACGCTTATGCTGCTGTTCAGGCGCTACTCGGCTATATCCGGGTCCGCCTTCCCTGCTGCCTCCACTTCCTTCTTGAGGCTCACCAGAAACGCCCGAACCTTCTCCAGGCTCTGCACCACGTCAATCTTCTCCTTGAGCTGCGGACCCTTTTGCTTGAGCATGTCGCGGGCGCCGGGGATGGTGTAGCCACGCTCCTTCACCAGGTGGTAGATGGTGCGGAACACTTCGATGTCTTGAGGGGTGTAGAGGCGGTTGCCCTTCTTGCTGCGGCGCGGGCGCAGCTCCTCAAACTCCGTTTCCCAGAAGCGCACCAGCGACTCGGCCACCTTGAACTGGGCGGCCACTTCGCCAATGGTGAAGTATTGTTTTTCGATGCTGCGCTCTTTGTAGGGCATGGTGCTAAGGGCCGGCGGCGGGTTAGTCAACCCGGTATTTCCGGCTGATTTCGTCGTAAATTAACAACAAGTCGTTTGCCTGGCCTTGTTTGTCGAAAATGGATTCCCAGGTGTTGAGCGGCTCCCAGATAAAGCTGCCCTTGCCTTTGCCGCCCGGCAGGTTGAAGGCAATGTCGTTGACCTCGCGCTTGCGCTCCGAATATTCGACCAGCACAATATCCTGCGGATACTTTTTGGCCAGCGCCGTCAGATTGTTCTTCAGGTCTGGAATGGTGCCGTGCCACTTTGGGTAGTACGACTCGCCAATCACATCAAATTCAACTTTGCGCGCAATCATGCGGTCGAGCCAGAGCGTGGAATGTACGTTCTGGCCGCCCAGGGCAATGTGCATCATGACCAGCGCAGTAGGCGTGGTTTCGCGCACGGCGCGGGCTCCGGCCTTAGCCAGGTCGGCCAGGACATCGAAGCGGGCAAGGCTGTCGGATTTTTGCACGTCGCCGTCCGGCCAAATCATGCCATGGTTGATTTCGTTGCCCACCTGCACCATATCGGGCGGGGTGCCCTGGGCATTCAGGGCCTGCAATACTTCTTTGGTGTAGTCGTGCACGGCCTGGGTCAGGGCGGTGCCGTGCAGGTCTTGCCACGCAAGCGGCTTGAACTGCTTCTGCGGGTCGGCCCAGGTGTCGGAGTAGTGAAAGTCGAGGAGCAGCTTCAGGCCCGCCTGCTTCACGCGCTTGGCCATGGCCAGGGTATGCGGTAAGTCGCAAAAGCCCTTGCCAGGCGAGTAGCCGCTGTCGGCCGCCGGGTTATTGAAAATCCGCAGGCGGATGTAGTTGAAGTGATGGTCCTTGAGAATCTGGATGGCGTCTTTTTGCACGCCTTTGTCCGAGAATTTAACGCCGCGCGCTTCGAGCTGGGGCAGAAAGGAAATGTCGGCGCCGAGGACTTTGCCCAGCTTGGCCTTGCGCGGCGCGGGTGGCGTGGCCGCAATGCTATTCAGGCCAGCCAGCACCAGCAGGCCGATGCCACCCAAGCGGTGCAGCGAATTCAAACGAAACGACATAAAAGGGACAGCAAAATGCGCGGCATGCACCACACCTTGGAAGGGGGCGCAAGATACGGGCAGCCAGACAACCGGGGCAGGAGGGCCCGTTGTTACCTTTGCGGCACTGAGCCCGTGGCAAAACCGATTTCTTGCCGGATTTGGACCAGCTTTCCCTTGCATTCCCATGTCACTCCCCACCGCTTCCGCTGTTCGCCAGCAGTTTCTTGATTTCTTCGCCAGCAAAGGCCACCACATCGTGCCCTCGGCCCCGATTGTGGTGAAGGACGACCCCACGCTGCTGTTTATCAACAGCGGCATGGCCCCGTTCAAAGACTATTTCCTGGGCAATAAGCCTGCGCCCTACAAGCGCATCGCCGATACCCAGAAGTGCCTGCGTGTGAGCGGCAAGCACAACGACCTGGAAGAAGTAGGCTACGACACCTACCACCACACCATGTTCGAGATGCTCGGCAACTGGTCGTTTGGCGACTACTTCAAGAAGGACGCCATTGCCTGGGCCTGGGAGCTGTTGACCGACGTGTTCAAGCTGGAAAAAGACCGGCTCTACGTCACTTATTTCGAGGGCGACGAGAAGGATGGCACCGCCGCCGACACCGAAACCCAGGACCTGTGGCGCCAATACACCACCGACGACCGCATTCTGCCCGGCAACAAGAAGGATAACTTCTGGGAGATGGGCGATACCGGCCCCTGCGGGCCCTGCACCGAAATCCACATCGACCTGCGCTCCGAGGAGGAGCGCGCCGCCAAGCCCGGCCGCGAGCTGGTGAACGCCGACCACCCGCAGGTGGTGGAAATCTGGAACAACGTGTTCATGGAGTTCCAGCGCCTGGCCGACAAGTCCCTCATCAAGCTGCCTGAGCAGAGCGTGGACACCGGCATGGGCTTCGAGCGCCTGATGATGGCCGTGTCGGGCGTGAAGTCGAACTACGACACCGATGTGTTTCAGCCCCTCATCCAGTTCATTGCCAAGGAAGTGGGCTTGGAATACCACGGCACCGCGCCCGCCACGGTGAACGACCAGCCGGCCACCGAAAACGAGAAAACGGACATCGCCATCCGGGTCATTGCCGACCACATCCGCACCATCGCCTTCACCATTGCCGACGGCCAGCTGCCCAGCAACGTGAAGGCCGGCTACGTCATCCGCCGCATTCTGCGCCGGGCCGTACGCTACGCGTTTTCGAGCCTGAACCAGAAGCAGCCCTTCCTTTATAAGCTGGTGCCCGTGCTGGCCGACCAGATGGCTGGCATCTTCCCCGAGCTGAAAGCCCAAACGGCTTTCGTGCAGCGCGTGGTAGAAGAGGAGGAAATTTCCTTCCTGAAAACGCTGGAAACTGGTCTAAATATCCTTGACTCGTGGATAGCGACAGCTTCGGGCGAGCGGGCTGTGCTTGACGGTGAAAAGGTGTTTATTCTAAGCGACCGATACGGTTTTCCGAAAGACCTGACGCAGCTGATTATGCGAGAGAATGCGGACCGCGCCCAACTTACTGAGAAGTGGGAGGATGAATTCAACTTCTGGCTGAAGAAGCAGAAAGATGGGTCGCGCGGCGATGCCGAAACCGAGAAAAGCGACTGGGTGACGGTGACCGAGACAGATGCCCCGAACGTATTTGTGGGCTACGACCAGGACGAGGCCACGGCCCGTCTGCTGCGCTACCGTAAAGTCGACAAAAAGGGCAAAACTGAGTACCAGTTGGTGTTCGACCAAACCCCGTTCTACGCCGAAAGCGGCGGCCAGATTGGCGACACCGGCTACCTGGAATCGCCGCTAAGCAAGGTGCGTGTGATTGACACGAAGAAGGAAAACGACCTCATCATCCACACCACCCTAGATTTGCCCCAAGACTTGGAAGCCGAGTTCCTGGCCCGGCCCGATGTTGCCCGCCGCGGCCTCATCAAGAACAACCACACGGCCACGCACTTGCTGCAAGCCGCGCTACGCCAGGTGCTGGGCGGCCACGTGCAGCAAAAAGGCTCGCTGGTAAATGAGAAGGTATTGCGCTTCGATTTTTCGCACTTCACCAAGGTGACCGATGAGCAACTGCGCGAAATCGAAACCATCGTGAACGAGCGCATCCGCCAGCAAATCCCGCTCGACGAGCGCCGCAACGTGCCCATTGCCGAGGCCAAAAACCTGGGCGCAATGGCCCTGTTCGGCGAGAAATACGGCGACTTCGTGCGCGTCATCACCTTCGATAAGGACTACTCGGTGGAGCTATGCGGTGGCCTGCACGTCGCCAACACCGGCAGCATCGGCTACTTCAAAATCACGACTGAGAGTGCCGTGGGAGCTGGCGTGCGCCGCATCGAAGCCGTAACGGCCGGCGCCGCCGAAGCTTACGTTGACCAGCAGCTCGACTTGCTGGCTCAGGTGCGCGAAACCCTCGGCAACCCGCAACACCTCCTCATTGTGCTCGAAAAGCAAGGTGATGAAATGGCCAGCCTGCGCAAGCAGTTGGACCAGCTCACGCAGCAGCAGCTGGCCGCTCAGCGCCGGTCGCTGCTCACCCAAATTAAGCAACTGCCCAACGGCCTGCATTTCCTGGCCGCCGCCGTGCACGCTGGTTCCGCCGATTCGCTGAAAACGCTGGCTTTTGAAGTGCGGCAGGCCGCGCCCGCGCCGCTGGTGCTGGTGCTGGGTGCCCAGGTTGATGGCAAGCCCCAGCTGGCCGTCATTTTGGACGATGAAACTGCCAAAGCCGGCAAGCTCAACGCCACCACGCTGGTACGCGAGCTGGCCAAGGAAATTCAGGGCGGCGGCGGTGGGCAGCCGTTCTTCGCTACGGCCGGGGGCAAGAACGTGGACGGACTCAAAGCGGCCATTGCCAAGGCGGAGAGCCTGATAAAACCGGAGTAGATTGCGGATGACGAAGACCTGCCTACTGCTCATAATTGGCCTGCTTGCTGTGTTGTGGCCGGAATATGCAGCGGGGCAGGTTCTTCCTGTCAATCCAGCGTTGGAAATCGGCGGGATGCTGCCTTTCCTGCTGAAGAAAGAACCGGCCGAGAGTGCACCTCATAAGCTGGTGTTTTACCTGAATGAAGGAGGTACGCCTGTCGCTGAGGGCCAAGCGTTTCGGCGCGTCGAGGTTTCGTATCGGGATAGTGTAGTTGGCGTTGTGCGGCTGTACTATCCTTCTGGCAAGCTTTACAAGTCCACTCCTTACGCCAACCTGGCCAATGAAATTAAGCATGGAGTGGAAACCATGTGGAGCGAAAAAGGGCAATTGATGGCGCGTACCGAGTTTTTTGCCAATCTGGCTGTTGCTATTACGTCGTACTACCCCAATGGGAAGGTACAAAGCCATGTGCAGAAACTGCCGGACGGTCTGAAAACTGAGTTTTTCGATAGCCTGGGCCGGCGGGGGCATTACGAGCTGCCGTCGCAACAAGCTTGGCTACCTGGGCAAAGCGACAGGCAAGTGCCGCAATGGGTAGGCGAGGAGGACGAACCTGTTCGGCGAAAAGAAAAGCAGAAAAATAAATTGTGATAAACACAAGAAGACCGTGCTGCAGGCAACGGTTGCCGAAGTGGAGTAATTGCTTTGAAAAACAGTGCGACTAAGGTTGTAAAACATGCTGGCTTGGCTAAAGAATCTGCGGAAAATGCCGTTGGCGCAACCGGATGAATCAGCCAGTCCGGCATTGTTCACCAGCTGCTTTCTTGCCCTAGATGGTACGGTGCTGCCCACCGCTGAAGGAGCGTTGCACCGCCGGGAAACGGAGGAACTGGGCAGCATCACCGAGACTCGCCTTTTCCGCCTGGGACACGAACGGCTGGCGCAGCGCACCCGCAAAGGGCTAGATGCCGCTGGTCAGCCGTTCGAAAGTCGGGAAACGTTTCTACCCTGGGGCCAACCCAAAGTACGGGTGACGACCTCCGTAGTAAACGGAGTGCGGTGCGTAGACTATCAAACCTTTTTCGACAACGGCGAGCTAAAAATGCACAAGCGCCGGGAGGGTAACCTGCTCACCGAGCGGTTCGTGTCCGTGCCAAATCCCAACTATTCCTACAAGGAGGAAATGCCGCAGTACGAAGGCGGAGCCAATCAGTCAATTGTGGCGGCCATCCAGCAGAGTACGAAATACCCGCCCATGTCCCTCCGCAACCAGGAGTCAGGCCGGGTATATGTCAGCTTTGAAGTGCGGCACGACGGACTGGTCGATGCTATTTGCGTGGTAAAAGGAGTGACTCCCGCTTTGGATGCAGCGGCACTTGAAGCGGTAAGAAGCGTCAGCCTGAAGCGCTGGCGGCCTGGCTTTCAGGACCGCCGGGCGGTGAAGGTGGTATTGACGGTGCCCATTACATTTTCTATCCGCTAGCGCTCAGCTGCGGGCCGCATTGCGTCGTGAAGCATTCGCACGCACTCCAATGCTGGCGCGCAAGGACCATTACGCCGGCCGAGGCATCGTAAGGTTTAATGTAAGCACCCAAGGGGAAGTAACTGATATCCGGCTCGTTCAGGGCCTATGCTCGCTGGCCGATGAGGCCGTGAGGGACTCAGCACGACGGCTGAAACGCTTCAAGCCCGGCATGCAGGCTGGTAATTCGGTGGGAGTCGCCTTCAGGTTGCCCGTCAGCTTTGTCACTCAAAAATTGGCTATATAATCGGCTATTGAAGCTGTTTGGTCGGTCAGTGCTGGTAGCCAGCACGATGGCGAGACTTTCCTCGCCTCGCAATATCGAATAATTTGTTTAAACGGCGCGGAGCAGGAGACAGCAGGATGCGTCTCGTCAGCGTGCTCACCACCTTTCTGAACAATTCCATTATAGCTCGTTTCCCTTTGCTATTAGCCCCTCTTTTTTCTCTTTAATGAAATCAATTTTACCAACTACCGTTTCACTAACTATCGTTGCGGGTTTACTAAGCACGCTGCCCTTGGCAGCACAATCCCAAAAAACAGCCTCCCCAATCGACACCGTCTACTACAATGCCGCCGCCGAGCGCTTGCCCTCGCGGGTGGGCGCCGCACGCGGCATCGTGACCGAGCCCACGGCAACAGGTATGGTGCAGCATATTTATAACACCACAGGGCATCAGTTGGAGCAAATTCCATACAGCGATAAGGAGGGCAAAGTGCGCGAAGGCGTCGCCCTGAGCTGGTACCCTTCGGGCCAGCTACGGGGCAGCCGCATGTACCGGGAGGGCCAGCTCGAAGGCCAAATGCAGGCCTACTACCCCAATGGTACGCTACGGCAGCTGGATACTTTCGAAAAAGGCGACAGCAAAAGCCGTCTCTGCTACGATGCCAATGGCAAGGCGATGAAATGCCCGACACAGCTCGACGCCTCGCGGGTGTATGCCCGCTACCGCCGCGGCACCCTGCTGCTGGAAGAAGAAGTGCGCCACGCCGTACGCCGCCTACCGCTGCCCGCCGGCAGCAAGGGTGAGCGGGTGATAGTGGCTTGTATGGTGGGCGTGGATGGGCAAATTCACCAAACCCACATTTACAAAAGCGTGGGGGGAGAATATGACCTCGAAGCCCTGCGGGTGGTGAGCACCCTGCGCGATAACTGGACGCCGGAGCTAGAAGGGCCTGAGCCGGTAGAATCCTACTATATGGTGAACGTCGATTTCCCGCCCCTACACTAATTCAAGATTTCAGTAGTACTGGTTGGTGTACCCTTTCCGTTTTTGCGTGCAATGATTCGATTCACTACCACTGCCAAAGTCGGGTTGCTGGTCGGCGTGCCGGGAGCTACGCTGGCCCTTGCGGGGCCAGCGCGGGCGCAGGAACAAGCCGCACAACCCGCTCGGCCAGTGAAGATTGAATACTTCGACGAAACCCGGTTCAGGCTGCCGTCTGAAGCTGGGGCCGACTACCGCACCGAAACCGCGTTCCGTGACAGCGTAAGCGGCATGATTCGCGAGTACTACCTGCCTTCGGGCAAGCTGAAGGACTACACGCCCTACGCCAACCTGCGTCGCAAACAACGCCACGGCACCAGCAGCCAGTACTACGAAAGCGGCCAGCTGCGCGAACAAGTGACCTACCAGGCTGGCAAGATGGTGGGCGACCTCGTGACCTATTACCCTGACGGGAACTTGAAGCGGCGCGACCACCACACGCCCGGCCAGCCCACCACCGGCGAGTGCTTCGGGGCCGATGGCAAGCCGCGTCCGTACTTCAACTATCATAAAATGCCGGTGTATACCGAAGGCGACGGCGACCAGGCTGCTGTGGTAAATGCCGTGATGCGCAACACGCAGTACCCGAGGGAAGCCCTGCGCCAGCGGGTATACGGCATCGTCAAAATCCTGTTTGTGGTGGATAAGCACGGGCTGGTGCAGCACATTCGGCCCGACGAAAAAACCAACATGGAGCTGGTGCCCGAAAACCTGGTGGGCACCTACCGCCTCTTGCAGGAAGCCGCCATGGAGGCCGTACGCAAGCTTAAGCCTTTTCAGCCCGGCCAGCAAGACGGCGAGCCGGTGCCCGTGAGCTACTCCGTGCCCGTCACGTTTCGCATCAGGTAGCCAAGGTTTGTGCATCAAAGCCAGGTCCTTATTTCCGCCGGCATTTGTCGTTGGAAATAAGGACCTGGCTTTGATGCGGGCCACTGATTTCTCTCTGCGCGCATGACGGGAAACTCCATATGCTGGTTCGATGCGCAAACCCGACAAGTCAGTACCCGGTAGTAGTAATCCTGATATTTGGACTACTATTGCAGCCGTGTTGCTTCACCGCATGCGGCCAGCCAGTTTTTGAAGCGAAACCGTCTACTGTGTATTGTCCAGCTTATTCCCCTTTCTTCCATGTCCAACTTTGCGCTTATTCTGCTGGCCCTCATCGGTATCACGCTGTTTCTGAGCTACGTTATCGTGCCGCAGGGTACGGTGGCGGTCATCACCATTTTTGGAAAATACCGGCGCATCATGCTGCCGGGGCTGAACTTCAAGCTGCCATTTATTGAGACGGTGTACAAGCGGATTTCCATCCAGAACCGCTCACTGGAGCTTAATTTTCAGGCTATCACAGTCGACCAGGCCAATGTCAACTTTAAGGCTATGCTGGTATATGCGGCCTTCGATCAGAGCGAGGAAGCCATCAAGAACGTGGCCTTCAAGTTCGTTGATGAGATGAGTTTGATGCAGGCGCTGGTACGGACCGTGGAAGGCAGCATCCGGGCATTTGTAGCTACGCAGCGGCAGGCCGCCGTGCTGAGCTTGCGGGGCGAAATTGTGCTGCACGTGAAAGACCAGCTCGATGCCACGCTCGAAAGCTGGGGCTACCACCTCATCGATTTGCAGCTGAACGACATTGCCTTCGACGAGGAAATCATGCGCTCGATGGCCAAAGTGGTAGCTTCCAATAACCTGAAAGCCGCCGCCGAAAATGAGGGTCAGGCCCTGCTCATCACCAAAACCAAAGCCGCCGAAGCCGAAGGCAACGCCATCAAAATCGCGGCCGAAGCAGAGAAAATTGCCGCCCAGCTGCGCGGGCAGGGCGTGGCCCTGTTCCGCGAGGAAGTGACCAAGGGCTTGGCCCACGCTGTGGAGGAAGTCACCAAAAGCAACCTCGACCCCTCGCTGGTTTACTTCTCGATGTGGACCGAAGCCATCAAGCACTTTGCCGAGCAAGGCAAAGGCAACGTCATCTTCCTCGACGGCTCGAACGAAGGCATGAGCAAAAACCTGGAGCAGATGATGGCCATGCAGCAGCTGCAGCGCCCGGTGAAATAAGCACAGCACTTGCTCCGTCTGCCAGCTTCTGCGTGCTCTTTCCTGTCTGTTCTTTCTACTACTGACTCCCTCACCTTCATGTCGTTTTCCTACCCGTCAGGCCTTGCCCTGGCTGCGTGCCTTGCAGGCATTTCGGTTGGCGCATCGGCCCAAACAGTTCCTGTAGCTGCTCCTCGTCGGGTTACCATTTACCTGAACGCGGCCGGGCAACAGCTGGCCACGCCCGATGGGGCCGACCACCGGGCCGATATCACCATGCGGGACAGCGTGAGTGGCATCATGCGCGAGTATTTCCCCTCGGGTAAGCTCTGGCGGGTGATTCCCTTTGCCCATGTGCAGCTGGGTATTCGCCACGGTGTGGTGATGAGCTATGATGAAACGGGCAAGCTGCGCAAGCGAGAAGATTTTTTGGCTGGCCGTCGGCAGGGCGAGGTGCAGCTTTTTGACGCCAGTGGTACGCTGACCCGGCAGATGACTTATGACCAAGGCAAACGGGTGGCCCAACAATGCTTTGCCCCAACCGGCCAAGCCAAAGCATGCCAGGAAGAAAAGCTGCCGCCGGTATACCCAGGAGGAAAAGCTGGGCTCGTCAAGGCGCTCGAAGCGGCTGTTGTGCTGCCTACCGAAGAGATAGCCAAGCAAGGTTCGGGAATAGTACTTGTTTCACTTGTGGTGGATGCCCAGGCCAATATTATTGGCGCAAAAGTGGTGAACGCGCCCACCGCCAATATGGGGCAGGCGGTGGTAGCTGCCGCAAAGCAAATACTGCCATTTCAGGCTCCTGGTATGGTCAACCAAGAACCTGTGTCGGTACTGTATACCCTGTCAGTCAAGGTCGGCCGTCCAGCCAATGGATGGAACCTGTCGAACGCTTACACCGAAGTCACCCCTAAGGTCACCTATCTGGACGCCGAGTAGGGCCCAATAGTCGTAGTGTTGCGACTATTTCGACCAGACCCAACGATTGAGTTCGTTATGCGTAATTTAGATAATAGAAAGCACGGAGCAGTTCCGGCGTTTGCTTTCTAATAGTCTGCCTTTCAGGTGAAAACACAGCTACTATATCTGGGGTTTTTGTTGGTGGCGCCGCTGGCCGGCCGTGCCCAGACACACCGTGCGGCCACGCCGGAGTCCATTGTCAGCTACTTTACCCGGGATTATCAAACCAGCACCGCCGCTGATTCGACGGCCATGTGTTCTGAGACTACGTTTCGCGACAGCCTCGGCGGCATCACCCGGGTCTACTATCCATCAGGCCACCTCAGGCAGTACATCCCGTACGCTAACGTGTACCGGGGCATTCGCTACGGCTGCCTCACCACTTGGTACGAGGACGGCCAGCTATGCACCAAGGAAGACTACGTGCGCGGCGTGCGCCACGGCGACTTGCTGACCTACTACCCCGATGGCACCCTGAAGCGCCGTGAACACTACGAAAACGGCCGTTGCGGCGTAGGCAACTGCTACGATGCCAACGGCAACCCGGTGCCCTATTTCACCTACGAGCAACTGCCCCTGTATCCCGGCGGCGATGTGCAGTTGGTAAAGGAGCTGAGCCGGGCCGTGCGCCTCAATTCGCAGGAAACAGATGCCATGCGTCGCGAAAGCCGCCGCATGCTGAACATGGCCCGCTACGGCTCGCAGCGCCAGGTAGATGTAGAGCTGGCCGTGGCCCCCGATGGCCGCGTCACCAATGCCCGGGTGGTAAATTCCACGGCTGGCTTCCTCAATAATGCCGCGCTGCGGGCCGTGACCAAGCTCAAGCGGCAGTTCATTCCTGGCCGCCGCGACGGGCAGGTGCAGATGAGCTACCTCACCGTGCCGCTGTACTACACCTTGGAATACAGCCAGCCGTATAACAACAGCAGCTATAACGGTGGCTACAGCAGGGGCTACCGACCATCGCTCCGCTAGTTGCGCGGCTTAAAAAGCATCCTAGCCCGCTGCTGGTTACCTTTAAGGCCGAAATAGCCCGTAGTACCCCGCTTTAATAGTGAAGATGGACGAAGCCACCCTTGCCAAATACCAGCCCGTAATCGGCCTGGAAGTACACGCTCAGCTGCTCACGCACAGCAAAATGTACTCATCCGATGAAAACGAGTACGGCGTTGCCCCCAATACCAACCTGTCGGTAATCACCCTCGGCCACCCCGGCACTTTGCCCAAGGTAAACGGCACGGCCGTGGAGTTTGCCATGAAAATGGGCCTGGCCACTAACTGCCAGATTCGACGCGACAACCTGTTTGCCCGCAAAAATTACTTTTACCCCGACCTGCCCAAGGGTTACCAGATTACCCAGGACAAAACCCCGATTTGCTACGATGGCCACCTTGAGGTGCGCGTAGGCGAAGAGGTGAAGCGCATCGGCATCACCCGCATCCACATGGAAGAGGACGCAGGCAAATCGATGCACCTGGTCGGTGAAACCGAAACCCTCGTGGACCTGAACCGCGCCGGTGTCCCGCTGATTGAGATTGTATCGGAGCCCGATATCCGGACCGGCGACGAGGCCTACGCCTACCTTACCGAAATCAAGAAGCTGGTGGAGTACCTCGGCATCTGCGACGGCAATATGGAGGAAGGCTCGCTGCGCTGCGACGCCAACATTTCGGTGATGTTGAAAGGTGCCAAGCAGTTCGGCATGAAGGTGGAAGTGAAAAACATGAACTCCTTCCGCAACGTGCAGCGCGCCATTGCCTACGAAATCGAGCGGCAGATTACCATTCTCGAAGCCGGTGGCGAAGTGGACAGCGAAACCCGCGGCTTCGACGCCGCTAGCGGCACCACCAACGGCCAGCGCAGCAAGGAAACCCTCAACGACTACCGCTACTTCCCCGAGCCGGACCTGCCGCCCTTGGTGATTTCCGACGAGTGGCTGCACCGCGTGGCCGCCGAGCTGCCGGCGCTGCCGCAGCAGCTCTACGCCCGCTTCACCGGCGAGCTAGGCCTGAGCGACTACGACGCCTCCGTGCTGATTGACCAGAAGGAGGTCGCCCTGTTCTTTGATGAGTTGGCCCGCCTGTCGCCTAACGCCAAAGCCGCCGCCAACTGGGTGATGGGGCCCGTGAAGTCCTACCTCAACGAGCGCGCGCTCACCATGCAGGACTTTCCGCTCGACGCTGCCCAATTGGCCGGCGTCATCGAGCTGATTGATGCAGGCAAGCTGAACTATTCGGTGGCCAGCAAGCAAC
Source organism: Hymenobacter negativus (assembly GCF_017571495.1). GTDB lineage: Bacteria > Bacteroidota > Bacteroidia > Cytophagales > Hymenobacteraceae > Hymenobacter > Hymenobacter negativus. Next base: position 274,287 of record NZ_JAGETZ010000009.1, read on the forward strand.
TGTTTCCGTATTTGCTCGACCATCCGACGGCGAATGCAACCGGCGCTGCCGAAAGCCTGGGCCTGCTCACGCAAGCCGACAATGGCGAGTTGGCCACGCTGGTACAGCAGGTGATGGATGCCAACCCCGCGAAAGTAGCCGAGTACCGCGCCGGCAAAAAGTCGCTCACGGGCATGTTCATGGGTGAGCTCATGAAGCTGACCGGCGGCAAAGCCGACCCCAAGCTGGCCAACCAGCTGCTGCGCGCCGCGCTGGAAGGCTAGTTGAACGACGGCTAATGCTGAATAGAGCGTCAGGCGGAGCAAAGTCGAAGCATCTACTGCATAACTAATCTATCTTGATTGGTTTACCACTAAGGGGCAGAGATGCTTTGACTTTGCTCCGCCTCACGTTCGGGTTTAACCCCACTGTTTCGTGCTTGCGGAACAATAACTTTTCTGCCTTGCGTTGGCTATTTTTACGCATAAGCTTATGCCTCATCCTATGATAAAATCTGTTTTCCTGGCGGCCACCGTTTTGGGCCTGACCAACGCCTGTCAGAATGCCGTAGCTGCGGACGGCTACGAGGTATCGGGCCAGCTCAAAAACGCGCCGGCAGGCACCGTGCTGCATCTTTCGGAGCTGAATTCCAATCAGTTTGTGGAGAAAGCCCAGGTGAAAACCGATGCTTCCGGCAACTTCACGCTGAAAGGCGCGGCCCTCACGCCGGGTATTTTCCAGTTGAAAGTAGACGAGGCCAACCAGGTGCTGCTGCTGCTCGACAATAAAACTCGCGTACAAATCAACGGCGATGCCAAAAGCCTTCCCGCCACTTACAGCGTGAAAGGCAGCAAGGATACGGAGATGCTGCGTCAGCTCACCAAGGTGATGGAGGGCAGCAAAACCCAGCTCGAAAGCCTCGGACAGCGATACAACGCCGCCGGTCAAGCGGGTAAGTCCGACGAGATGAAGACCATCGAGAAGGAGTATTTTGCCATCCAGAAGGGCAACACCACCAAGGTGAAAACCCTCATTCGGCAGAATGCCACGGCCGTAGCCAGCGGTTTTGCCGTGGGCGCATTTATCAACCCCGAAGAAGAGTTTGCCTTTGCCGATTCGGTGGCCGCCATTCAGCGCAAAGCCAACCCGGGTTCGCCCTTCACCAAGGAACTGACAGCTCGTCTGGAGCCCATGCGTGCCACGGCTCCCGGCACCCAGGCCCCCGAGATTAACCTGCCCACCCCCGATGGAAAAACGCTGGCCCTGAGCAGCCTGCGTGGTAAGTATGTGCTGATTGACTTCTGGGCCAGCTGGTGCGGTCCCTGCCGCCAGGAAAACCCCAATGTGGTGAAGGCATACAACCAGTTCAAGGACAAAGGCAAGGGCTTCACCATCTACTCCGTGTCGCTGGACCAGGACAAGGGGAAATGGGAAAAAGCTATTGCTGCCGACGGCCTTACCTGGCATCACGTGTCGGACCTGGCCGGCTGGAACAGCGTAGCCGGTGCCGCCTACGGCGTGAAAGCCATCCCGCAATCCTTCCTGCTCGACCCCCAGGGCAAGATTATCGCCAAGAACCTGCGCGGCGAAGCTCTGGCCGCCAAGTTGGCCGAAGTACTCAAATAATGGTTAACGGTTAGTTATTAATGATTAACCATAAGTCTATGAACAAAAAAGCCCGGCTCATTTCCGGGCTTTTTTAGTGCAACAAAGCGGCTATTAATTAATCGTTAGTCACTAACTTCTAGCCAAGGAACATGCGCTGCAAGCCGGGCCAGAGGCGCTTTTTCAAGCTTACGTCGTACTCTACCAGGTCCACGGTGGCAGAAGCCAGGTAGGAAAAGCCCAGGGTGGGGAACTGCACGGGCTCATAAATCTGGGTGTTGCGAATGGTGGCGTCGAGCAAGTTTTTGCCGAATGCGATGATGTGCGTGGCGGCTAGCTGGCGGCGCAGGTTGACCAGCGCGACAGGCAGCTCAGATTCCACGTTTACCAGCACCACATCGGCCATTACGTAGCCCAGGGCTTGCAGCATCTTGTTGAGAAATACGTTACGGTGCATTTTCTGAAACTGGTCCGGTGGTAGCCGGAACAGCAGCACAATGCCCTGCGCATTGTCGCCCATGGTCGAAAACGGCGTGAGCATCACGGGCGGAACGTTGCCCGGATTGGCCATGGCGGGCGCCGGCGGACCAACCGGCGCAACAGGGGCCGCCGCACCCGCCAGGCGGTCGGTGAGCTTAGCCTGCGTAGCCGTGGGAATGGATTTGGGGAGACCAGAGCGGATTGGTGCATCATCCGGCCGTGCCAGACGGTCGGCGAGGCTGTCGGGCTTCGTGGTGTTTTGTGGTGGGGGGCTGGCCGTAGCAGCAGTGACTGGAAATGCCTGGGGTGCTCCGATGGCAGCTCCTGCATCGCCGGCTGCTGCTGGCTGATTCGTTGAGACTGAGGGTTCGGTGGGTACGTAAAGGGTAACGTCGGTGTAGAAATTTTGCAGGAAGGCGAGCTTTTCGGCGGACATGATGGGTGGGATTTAGCCGGTAAAAACACTAAAATAAGCGACAAGCCATACCGCTGCTATAGGGCAAACAGGGCTTTAAGCTCTTGGGCTTCGGCGGGCTGCATGCGGCCGGCGAGCACCAGCCGGAGCTGGCGGCGGCGCAGAGCGCCTTCGTAGAGACTGATTTCTTCTTCGGTGTGGGGCACTGCCTCGGGCACATCGATGGGCCGGCCGGACTGGTCCACGGCCACGAAAGTGAAGAAGGCTTCGTTGGTTTTGAGCTTGGTGCCGCTGGGGATGTCCTCGGCCCATACATCGATGTGCACTTCCATGCTGGAGCTGAAGGCCCGCGTCACCTGGGCTTGCAGTGTCACCACGTTACCCAGCCGAATGCTGTCGCGAAACGACACGTTATCGACTGATGCTGTAACCACAATGCGGTTGGAGTGCTTCTGCGCAGAGATGGCGGCGGCAATGTCCATCAGGTGCATCATGCGGCCACCCATCAGGTTGTTCAGGGTGTTGGTGTCATTGGGCAGCACCAGCTCGGTCATGATGACGAAGGAGTCGGCGACAGGTTTTTGCTTGCGCATGAGAAGAGGTTGCTGGTTGTGTCTTCGGATTTGAAAGCGAGGGGCTCGAGGAACGAAAACCTCAGCAGTCCGAAGTCTGATTTGGAACAAAGGTACGCCACCTGTGCGGGCCCTGAGCCAAGAAAAAGCCCCATCCGGTATCGGATGGGGCTTTGGGGAGCTACTGCCTTTGGTGGATTTACTCGACGGTTAGCTTGGCGGTGAAGGCCTGGGCGTCGAGCTGGATGCGGACCAGGTAGAGGCCGGCGGGCAGGGGGCGGGCGGCGTCCAGGGACAGGGCGATGGCCTGGGGGCCGGCCGGGTAGGTTTTGGCCGGCAGGGCCAGCACGGTCCGGCCCAGCGCGTCGCAGA